>NZ_RXNU01000009.1 GCF_003966225.1 Shewanella canadensis | reverse complement strand
TTACTCACCCGTCCGCCGCTCGACGTCTGATAGCAAGCTATCTCCGTTTCCGCTCGACTTGCATGTGTTAGGCCTGCCGCCAGCGTTCAATCTGAGCCATGATCAAACTCTTCAATTAAAGTTTTTTTGGTTCCTAAGAACCAGCTCAATGAATTCTGATTTCGTTTAAAAGACTCGGAAGAATCTTAGAAACGTTTGTACATATTGCTATGAACACTCATCACTTACGTGATACAGAAAATATTGAGTAAAATTTTTGACTACTTCGTGAGAAGTAGTTTCGAATAACTCAACACCTGTGAGTGTCCACACAGATTACTTGATAAATTGTTAAAGAGCGTAGTATCAATTTTTCAGACACTGCCGTTAGACGCTTGGTCGTTGGCTTGAGGAGGCGTATTTTACATCCTCCAGTGTCGGCGTCAAGCGCTAATTTTAAGAAGTTTTTCAAGCGATGATTTCTTAATCACTAATGTGAAAAACAATCAAAACCCGAAGCCCTTAAAGCGCTTATCACCTGAGTCTAATCCCGAAGAAGTTAAACCCTCTAACACTGCTGCAAGTCCCGTGTTACCTAGCATTTGCTAAGAGCGATTGGCCTGCTGTGCCGTGTCAGTGGTTGCGCATTATAGGGAGTTTAGTTCTGAGCGCAAGCGCTTATTTCAACATTACTTTCGAATGGATAGTAAATAGGCACAATGGTCAGTTTTCAGATCATTAAAGCGCATTAAAACGGCATTCCTGATGAATTACTGATGATAGTGGCTGAAACGAAGTTGAAAAATATAGGTATTAACTTAATAGCAGCTCAGAGCAGGCAAGTTACGCTCTAAAGAGTTAACTCACCTATGGCTCAAGCGGGTATATAGAAAGGTTAGTTGCATAGCTTATATATAGTGGAGCTCTATCTGTTTAACTATTCGCTATCTCAAGAGCAGTCTGAAACTATCTATAAGCTACCTCTGAATATAAATCTAACTAGAGGCTTTTTAAATAGGTCGGAACATCGGCAATTGAATCGAGTACGACAGTGGACGCTGCAATGGCGTCATCGGTTACCGATTTTCCAGTGCGTACCAATATACGCGTCGGGATCCCAGCAGCCATGGCTGCCAACATGTCATCACGCTTGTCACCGACCATTACAGACTTGCTAAGATCAATTTTAAGAAACTCAGCAGCGGTCAACATCATTCCGGGTTTTGGTTTGCGACATTCACAATCTTGCTTGTATTCACCCAAACCTTTCTCGGCATGGTGAGGACAATAATAGATGCCATCGAGCTCAATACCCTTATCTACGAAGTTCCAATCCATCCACTCGGTCAAGCTATGAAATTGTTCTTCACTATAGAGACCACGAGCAATTCCGGACTGATTTGTTACTACAGCTAATTGGTATCCCATCTCTTTAAGGGAACGACAGGCATCAAATACACCTTCGACATATTCAAAGTCATCGACCAGATGAACATATCCATGATCGACATTGATAACACCATCTCTATCTAAAAAAACTGCAGGGCTCACGTGTTTAACTCCATAACCAGATATACAATTATTATCCCATCCATTTGAATAAATTGCACCGCGAAGTTACCTATTTTCATTATCTTCAATTGAAACGGATACAATATACAAATATAGTATGGGTAAAATAACGAAATTCACTCACTGACAGCTTTATCTTAACCCACTCCAGTAGCATTTCACTTGTTACAAGTACAGTGCGTTAAAGACCGAGCTGCAAAGCCTGTGCATATTAGCTTTACCTTTGAATGGCTAATATCGGTGATCATAGAAGAGCCTGTAATTATGACAAATATCTATCAGATAAGAAGAGAAGCTCTATTTAGACAACTACCGGAGAATAGCTTAATCATTCTTTCCGGCTACCAACAAAAAGTCAGAAGCAAAAATACTAAGTATCACTTCAGGCAAGACAACGACTTTCTTTACCTGACAGGCTTCGATGAGCCTGACGCTGTCGCCATACTCGTAGCCGATAAAAGTGCAGTATCGGGTTTTAGCTTTACCTTATTTTGCCGCCCTAAGGATCCGACCCAAGAGGTCAGCTTCGGTAAACGTGCCGGTATTGAAGGTGCCATTGCAAACTTCGGCGCCGATGACGCTTTCGATATCGCCGAGCTGAATAAAATTGTCTTATCAAAAATAGTCGACCATGAACATATCTATATCAGTGATGAGCTCAACCGTTTCTCTGCTCAGATAGTGGACTGGCTAAATCATCAAAGAGTGACGACCCCTTTTGATACGGTCAAACAGTACCGAAGCCTTACTCCGCTGGCGAAGTACTTACACCCCATGCGCGTTATTAAAAATGAGAAGGAAATTACACAGATAAAAGCCGCCGTTGCTGCATCGGTCGACGGCCATAAGGCGGTTATGCGCGCATGTAAGCCCGGTATAAATGAAGCACAGTTATCTGCTACGTTCGATTTTACCCTCTCTCAGTTCGGCTGCACCGATGTCGCTTATCCAAACATCGTCGCTTCGGGTAATAATGCCTGCTGTCTTCACTATGAGGAAAACTGCTGCACAGCAGAAGACGGACAGATATTGTTGATCGATGCCGGGGGTGAGTTAGACCATTACGCCTCCGATATTACCCGCAGCTACCCGGTGAACGGTAAATTTACCGACGCTCAGAAGACCATCTATCAACTCGTGTTGAGTGCACTCGACTCCGCCATCGCAAAAGTTCAGCCCGGTACCCCCTGGAATGAACTGTATGAAACCTGCGTTGAGGTGATGGCCAAAGGGCTGTTAGAGCTGGGATTCTTAAGTGGCAGTATCGAAGAGATAATGGAGAGCCAGAGTTATAAGCGTTTCACGGTACATAAGACCGGCCATTGGCTCGGCATGGACGTCCATGACGTCGGTCCTTATCACGACAGTGACGGTAATTGGCGCATGCTCGAACCCGGCATGGTGTTTACCATTGAACCCGGGATCTATATCCCGCTCGATGCCATCGACGTACCTTCGGCATACCGGGGTATGGGTATTCGTATCGAAGATGATATTTTAGTCACCGGATCCGGGCATGAAAATCTATCGGCTAATGCCCCCCGTACCATCGAAGAGATCCAAGCTATGATGATGAATTAGCCTCTCGCTCACCAAAGTTGGAGGCTTGCCTATTTGATGCCTCCACTAATTGTGAGTTATCCGCCTTGAATCGATAAACCAGATGCAGCCCTCTTTGACTCGGCTGAACCTTTATCGCACCGTATAGGCGTTGCACAATAAGGTTATATACAATCGACAGCCCCAATCCGGTCCCTCCCTTATCTCGAGCCGTCGTATAAAATGGTTCAAAAAGGTGTTCGACGCTGTTATCGGAAAGTCCAAAACCATTATCGATAAAATCGACCTCTATCTCATCTGCTGAGATCTGTTTTATCTCTATGGTGATTATATTGTCCTGCAGACCGTTAAAACCATGAAGTATGCTGTTATTGACAAGGTTAGTAATAATTTGTGCATGTAAACCCGGTAATGTCCTGATGAAAATATCCTCTGCACTCGAAAGGACGACTTTCACCTCTTTGGGACGGCATAATGGCTTCAGCGTTGTTAACATCTTTTGGTAATAGTCTTTAATATTGATTTTTTCTACTTCAAGATAGTGCTGTTCGGCAGCCATCCGTTTAAAAGATTCAATTAATTTTTTAGCCCTTATTAACGTATCCCCTTGTAACTGTAACGCTTGACCTGTTTTACTCAGATATTGATTCATATCATCGACTGATAATTGACCTTGAGTAATTTTTTTATCGAGACGGCTTAACTCAAGCTCCATCATGCTATGAGTGGTGATCGTTAATCCAAGCGGAGTATTAACTTCATGTGCGACACCGGCAATCAACTTACCTAATGCCGCCATTTTATCGGCTTCGACCAACTGATCCTGAGTCTGCTTCAGCTGAGTTATGACCTTCGACAAGTCTTCTGTACGCTGCTGAACTTTAAGATCTAAACTATCGTTAAGCCTTTGCAGTGACCTTTCATACTCGAGTCGTTCCATCTCCGCAGCAACACGGCCAGAGAAAATTTGAAACAGGGTGATTACCGACTCTTGTTTGATAATGGGGGCCTTGTATAAAGCGACAATGATCCCCATGACCTTCCCTTTGGAGTCATGCAGTGGCGTCCCTACATAGGCCTCTATCGCTAAGTCGATTAAAAACTGATCATCGGGATAAAGCGAGCACACTTTACTGGGGAAACAACAGACACTATTACTGGCAACATCGGCACATGGCGTATCAGTTAGCGAATAAATTAAATTATTAGCTAACTTGCCGTTTTCAACCAAGGTGATAGTTTTTGATTGGTGTTTATTCTCATCAATTTGCGCAATAAAAGTAAAATCTGCACCGATAACCTGATCGAGTTTTATTGTTAACCTTTCAAAAAAATCCAGGCCATAAGCGTTAGATACGCCTTCAATGATGTGCTTAACATGCTTTTCCATCAGTATTTCCTAATCCGGATAATCTTGTCTTATCTGCATCAAAACATCGAAATTCTCTATGGTCTTATCGACCAAGAAGGGGTCAAATTTTTTGCCTCTCTGCTCCTCGATATAAACCAGAATCTGCTCATTCGACCAGGCATCCTTATAACTCCGGTTAGAACCCAATGCATCTATCACATCGATAATCGCCATAATACGTGCTTCAATCGGAATATTAGTGTTGCTCAAGCCTTCAGGATAACCACTACCATCCCAATTTTCATGGTGGTAGCGGGCCAATCGAGAACCCAATCTGGCAACCGGTAGATTTGACTTCTCCAACAGCGTACCGCCAACGGCAGCATGGCTCTTCATCAACTCCCACTCACCTGGATTCAAGGTTCCCTGCTTATGTAAAATATTATCGGGAATGGCAACTTTGCCAATATCGTGCAGTGGTGCAGCCACTTTAAGCGCTTGAACAAATGAATGAGATAAACCCAGAGAAATGGCAAGCAGTTCACACATCAAAGATACACGTTTGACGTGTAAACCCGTTTCTTTACTACGGGCTTCAATAGCATCACCAACGATATAGAGCAGTTCGCGCTGGCTCTTATGAGTTTGTTGCTGCTGGACCAAGCTTTCCAGAGTCAGCGCAATATTGGTGGCATACATCTCCATCAAGCTCCTTTTAAAGTGTGTCGGAGCATAATCAAACTCGATATAAAGCACGCTCGATGCCTCTGCTGACGCCTGATAGAAACCAATAAAATGTTCCTGATTAAACTTGTTCTCTTTATTTGCAAATGCTTGCTGGATCTTATCGTTTACATTAGCGGGGATGCTATCTAAGCTTTGGGGCGTTTCACCAAATCGGCCGGTGCACGCCAAATATGTCTCTTGGCAATCGTCATAAAAATCGGTTTCCTGCCTGACGATGTAAACTGCTGAACTCTCTAATTTCATTAAGGTTAATAAATTATTAAGAGCCGCAGTGGCAAAATCTGCTAAATGGGTGACTTTTAGGACATTAGTAGATGATGTGATCAAACGCTGAAAGGCATTTTGGCTTTTTAAGATAGTCTTAATATCACGATAGCCGCGAATACCCGCATAGACCGAAGTGATCATCTTAGTTGCCGTAAATTCTGTCTTGGCTTTGTAGTCATTGATATCGTACTGGCTGATCACCTGCTCTTCGGGCGCTAATCCCGCTTGGCCGGTGCGTAAAATAATCCGGATACTGATGTTTTTTAACACCTCTCTTATCCAGGTTACTAATTGTAAACCAGCGTCATCACTTTCCATCACGACATCGACAAAGGTCATCGCGAATGGGATCTCAGACTCGAGTAAAGACTTAGCTTGTGCCGCGGAATAGGCACTGTGAAGTTGAATTTTCCGGCCTAATACCTCTAGATCAGCCAATATCAGGTGAGTCACATCATGGACAGCTTGATCATCATCGACGACGAGAATATGCCAAAACCGTTTTACAGGCTGGTCATTAACAGCATCAGAAACTTGAGAAACTGGCTGAAAAACAAATTTATTCATAGATATCCATATCGACAATAATGTATAGCAGAATAAACATATTTATTGATGTAAGCAAGCTTAAGGCAAGATTCAATAAACAGAGCTAGCTCATTGAATTTAATTGAGATAATAAAAATCTAATTAATGATTTTTGAATTTTTCATGTAGCAGTTTAGTCACCTGAATTTTGGTCTTTATAAGAAAGAAACAGCCAAAATTAAGGTATTAACATGAGTTTTACCTATGGCACATATCCCTACTCCCCCATAAACCCACGTGGCTATATCTACATTTACGTTTAATTGCAGACAGAGCCCATGTACTACACTAAAAGGAGAACATTTAAAGACAGATACCCGTTCTGATGAAACATACCGAGACCGGCCCTAAAGAGTTCCCCCTGGCCAGACGTATCGGCCTACCTTTACTGACATTTTATGGTCTGGGGACCATGCTTGGTGCAGGCATCTACGTTCTGGTGGGAAAAGTGGCTGCCAGCGCAGGCATGCTCACCCCTCTTGCTTTTATGGTCGCAGCAATCATCGCTTATTTTACCGCCCTGAGTTACTGTCAATTGGTTGCTCGCTACCCCTTAAGCGCCGGCGAGGCCTGTTATGTGGAACATGGGTTTAACAGCAAAAGATATGGCATTATCGTCGGCTATCTGGTCATTTTTACAGGAATCATCTCTTCCGCCACCTTGATCAATGGTTTCGTGGGTTACTTGACCCATTTTATCGACCTACCCGACTACGTGACTATAACCCTCATGCTCATATTATTGGGTCTTATCGCGGCATGGGGAATCGCTGAATCCCTGTGGCTGGCAGCCGTATTCACCGTAATCGAAGTGTTTGGCTTATTGTTAGTCATTGTCGTAGCCGGAGGTGCTTTACCAGACTCAATCCCCTGGCAACAGGCCTTTATTCCCGACAATACTCTCATCTGGGGAGGCGTATTAAGCGGCGCATTTTTGGCTTTTTATGCCTTTATCGGCTTCGAAGATATGGTGAATATTGCTGAAGAGGTTAAGGATCCCAGACAAACCATGCCCAGAGGAATAATATTGGCCCTCATCATCGCAAGCTTGCTTTATCTCATGGTGGCATTTGTCGCAGTTTTCTCACTCCCCCAGAGTGAACTTGCCGCCTCAGCTGCGCCGCTCAAAGATATACTCGAACCCCACCACCCTATGGCTGGTACCTTGATAAGCTTAATTAGCCTGTTCGCCATCCTCAACGGACTATTGGCTCAACTCATAATGGCCTCCAGAGTGCTGTACGGCATGGCATTTCAGGGGCGAGCTCCCGCTTTTCTCGCAGCGGTCGGTAAGAGGACACAGACGCCAATCATTGCAACGATAATCATCACCGCAGTGGTGTTGATTTTTGCCCTTTGGCTGCCTCTGGTCACGCTGGCCAAAACCACCAGCTTTATCATTTTGATCATTTTCGCCCTGATTAACCTTTCTCTATGGCGAATTCAGCGAAAAGAGCCTGAAGATAAGGCTCACAAGAAAGGTGGCTGGCCCCTCATCGGTACCCTACTCTGTCTGTTCTTGATAGGCGTACAGAGTTATAATCTTCTTTTTAGTGCAGGCTGAGCAACCACGGATAGAGGCTTAGTTTCTTCGCGCCCCATATGTTCAAAATTGTGCTCCCTAACACCGGAAACAAGCGCATCGAAGACAGTCATATCTTCTTCATTGATAACTTCAACTTTTACCCAAACTCCTCCAATGAGTATATAGCGCCCCAATAAACGGCTAAGTAATGTTTACAAAAATGGTGAAACCAAGCGGAACCGAGCAAGCTTTAGGTGTCCGCTATTTAATTGCTTTGTTTCATGACCCACTCAAAATGCACTTTTCCATTGCTCAGTATCGACGAACCACCGTTCCTCGTAGATTTTGTCACCTTCGAACTTGAACAAGACTGACAGTTGAGAGCCTGCAACCTTATCGGATTTCCACTCAACAATAGAGACGACTTCACCTTCTCCTTCAATCTGACGAAGCCCAGTGATTTCGAAACCTGGCGGAAGGATCTCCCCAAGGCCATCCAACGCAGAGCGAAATGCTTGCCGCCCCTCAAGGACATCGGCTTGACCCGGCATGATGAATGCCATCTCTTCCAGATAATCAGCCACTAAGGTATCGAAATCTCCGGCACCAACGGCTTCCCAACCACCTTGTACTATATTCGCTAAACTCATGACTTGTACCTCCTATATGATTTAGTAGGATCTAATTATAGGAGATATTAACTACTCTTTTGGTGGCACTGAAACATAAGGCTCATAGTTTATGAGCCGAAGACTTCATGTAACTGCTAGTTCTTTACTTAGGAGAGAGGAGGAGTTCGCTATTCGAACTCCAATCCAAGTGCCAGTTAATAATACCTAGGCTATTTACACTCGCACGCCAATCGAAACTGGAACCTCTGAAACAGGAATGTCTAATACTTGATGTTCCGTCTGCTATCAGCTATCAGCTTCGCATCAATTCAGCCATTTCAAGCAACGACTGCTCGATATAGAGTTGCATCTGCTCGAGTTTGTCCTGCATTGCGCTTCGACTCGTCATATTAAAACAGATGGAGTCATTGCGCTTAAAGTAGCGGATCCCGTAGCCGTCATCAACAATCGGCCCGTAACCCGCCAGCTCAACACCGTAGTCTGACGTGGTGCTGGTACAAACCACGCTGTGATTGAGTGTCTGGTATCCTTTATCAGTAAATATTTCTGGCAGCGTATCAATTCCGATGTTACGGCCAGCCTCTTTATAGCGATACTTTAACGCCAAAAAATGGGAGTAAACCCCTTGACCCAATCTGCACTCGTTTGCCCTTTCGATGTGCTTTCTGGCTGCTTTAATGAGTGAATCGATTTTAGTCTGCCTACTGCAGCCAGCGTCGAGTATATTGTGAATAAATGCCGTCGACTCGGGCGAAACGGTATACAAGACATCGATGCGTCCGTCGAGAAATGTTCTGGTCATCACGGCTTCATAGGCACTGTAGCACTTTCCATAAAGCTTATATTCAGCCAGCTGTAGTGCCAGCTGAACGAACGCATCGGGACTCACACCAAACTGCTTTATCTGATTTTTACCAAACTGAGTAAAATTTAAAACCCGGGTCTGGGTATTTGCCGTGTGTTGACTAAACGAATCTGCGGCGGTACGAATTGTCTGTTTCAGCGCATCATCTAAATCAAACTCAATTTCTTCGACGCTTGGGGAAACGGCCTGCATTGTCTGTGCAGAAACGATCCTTTCATCGAAAGAAACCTTATCAATCGTGTCATAGATATGTGCAATCAGGCGCAGCATCACAGAGCCGTCCACCCCGGTATGCTCGAAATTCACTCCGGTCTTACCGTTTTCGAAGATGATAAACTGCAGCGACTTATCGAAGAAGCGATCCCTGCCACCTCCATGAAGTAACTGTTTTGATACTTGGGTTATCTCTTCCGGGTCGCTTTCATCCAGGCATAAGACAAAAGCTGCTTCTTCGACAGCAGTCATCGCTTTTTTATTATTTGTCGAGATCTGCAGCAGATCTGCCCGGCTTGCTGCCCAGACATCTCGCTGCATTGTGGTTAGCAGACCTAAGTTTTGCCCTTTCCCCGGGATAGAGATAATGCATTCAAGATCGAATTCAATCGCCGCCGGAGTTCTGATACTCCCTGCTGTATCCAGAGTATCGATCTTATACATCCGCTGATTATGCATTACCACAATATGCTTTCTGGATGATGAAACCTTGAATTCATCTGTTCCCGGCTGCGCAATTCTGATTGAGGAAAAAAGATTGTTGTACTGATTCATGCAAAGCGGCAACTCTTTCTGCATGTCAACCGTAAGCTCTTCATTATCAACCAAAGCGATAAAGTTATAAACGCTGACAATAAGCGCGGCGGCAATATTTGCCTGTGAGCTGGCCTTCTCATCAAGCTTACTTTTCAGGTAATAAAATACATTGCTGTTAATCACCAGAGAATCTCGTGACTCCAGATAAAGATTACGCCAGACGGGCGCGGACCAGTTGGATTGAGCATGTTGATGACTCCATTCAATCAGTTCACTCTGCAGTTTTTCGCCCTCTCCGCCCGACTGCAGAAACAGCTCAATCACCTCTCTGGTCCTAATTGACTCTTCTTGCGTTAATAACGGTTCGGCCCATTCTATGAGTTTACGGCAGGTTATCTTTAAGTCCGGCACCGGCATTAGCGGTAACTCTTTTTGACTGCTAAATGTGTTTCCAATCAAGCTTACAACTCCTTGGTACAAAATAAATATTTTCTTGCAAACTCTCACAAATGAACGCTGACAAATGAACACTGATTGATGAACCCAGGCAAAATCACGCCTAATTTATGTTTGAGTGATATGCCGGGTTATTGGAAGTCATTCATTGAGCCTAGTTGATTACCCGGGGCTCAATGAATGTAGCTGCGGCTACTGGCAGCAAAGACGGTGAGTGTTCCTCTCTTTCCTTCCTCATGTTAATCAGCGCAGCCTGAGTGGTTTGCCTGGAATAAAGCCTACTGTCGAAATCGAATGTTTATCTACCACTTAACAAATAATTACAGCTAAAATAATTTTAGCTGTAATTACCGAGATATTTTCATACCTACAAAAACAACCTAAACCCCGTTTAAACCCTGTAAACCAGCGCGTTTCGAGCAGTATATTACGCTTTATCTGCTCCATTTCCACTTTAGTTGATTATTCCTCAACACTGATCACGTTCGAGCCTACACTTGATAGTTAGAGCACTAATCATTAGAATCGTTATTAATTGATTATTCAATTAATAACGCATTCAAGAATAAAATGAAGCTATTTATGCCGAGAACACCGATGAAATGCGTCCGACATCAGCAGCTTATTGATGAATAAAAACAGGCATTACTGATAAGGACGTCAGACGAAGTACAGTCCCCTACAACAAGTTCAGGGTACGCGGCCAGCCTAAGCGAAATGCGCGAAATGGCCTACTTAGCCAGGTTCAATCTTTCAGGGCTTAAGTATCGTTATCACGATACTTAAGGGTTGAGGGAATAAACCACCTTTAAAATTGCACTTAGCAATTTTAAACCAACAAAACAAGAAGTTAACTATGCTTTCCAACAATATCTATCCAGGGGTCAAATAATGACTACTTGGTTATCAATCGGCATTTTATTTACCTTTGCCGCAATTGCGTTTGTTATTTACCGTTGGGGAAATATCAAGTGCATTGGTGTCACCCCTGTACGTAAATTTACCTTCATCGCCATTCTCTTTACCTCTGGTTTAGATGTTGGATTAATCATGTTCCCGCTAACCGAATTTGCAGGTTATGCTGATTTGGCCACCAGCCCCGAATATGGTTTTAGTAACCCCTTAGCCATTGAGTTTGGTTTTTGGGCTTTCTTCATCTGGGCATTCTACTTTTTAACCTGTTTCTATTTTTGTGTTATTGAACCAAGAGTTAAGTTTTTCGAAATCCCTTTAATCAAGTTTATTAATAACTTAGTCATTATCGGTACCTGTGCCTTTACTGCCTACTTGTTACTCACTAACCTGCCCTGGTATTTACCTGACTTAGGTGACGGGGAAACCATTGTCGGCAGTTTTTACTTAATTGTATTTCTGGTTATTGCCGCAGCCGTGTATTCGAGTACAAATATTCGTTACGTCAGAATTTTAAGCCTGGGAAGCAGCTGGTTATTCTTAGGCTTAATCGCAATAATGTGGGCAGGTGCATTTTTATCTGATAACTCGAGTGTTGGTGAATTCTTCACTACGTTCGCTTTATTAGGCGACTACTTCACCAATCTGCATAACTTTATATTACCGATTAATGATTACCATGAGTTTTACCTATTCTGGTGGTTTGCCTGGAGCATCATGATTGGTCAATTTACCGCTCGTTTTGTTGGCGGAATGAGAACCTATCAGGTCTTAATCGCGATGATGGTATTCCCCTCCATACCGATCGCAATCTGGTTTACCGTACTCTATTACTACAGCGCGAACGCCATTCCGACAGCTGGTTTCTATAATCTGGCAATGGTGATTGTTGGTGTCACATTTGTCATCAACTCACTCGATTCTTTAGTTCGCCTGTATACCGACAACTTAAACCTGACCGTGCAGCGTTTCGGTAAAGTGCGTTATATCATCGGCAATATCGCTCTACTGAGCGGACTAACACTGCTGTTCAAATTAGATTTCCTACAAATTCAGTGGGTTGGAGCATTAGCCATAGGATTAATTTTAGGATGCTTTGGTTATATCCTATTGAGTCATTTTCAAAAGGTCGTTGAGATTGAGCGCTCACCAAAAGCGAACAAAATTGACTTTACTAAGATTGAACTTGCAAACTGACAAAGCTTATAGCCGTTGGGGTGTTGTTTTTAAACTGCCGGGATAAATTAGACTTTAACCCGGCATTTAAAGATAGAGGTAAGAGCAGTACTTTCTGCTTCACAAGCCTCTAGTTTATAAGCAAATTTTGTACATAGACTGAAAAATCAGAATAATGTCTGGCATTATTCTGTTTTTTTTAATTTTGCGCATGAGTCTTATGATAATTTCTGTTATTGTACGCAAAAATTCAGGGGGGATTATGGAAAAGTACGACCAACTATTAATTTCATTGCGCCGTGTGATCCGAGCTATCAGCATACACTCTCGGCAGTTAAATAAAGAATCTGGATTAACCGGTCCGCAATTAATGGTAATGCGCAAAATTGGTGAGCTTGACGCACCGCTTGCAAAACAGGTTGCTAAAGAGATCACCTTAAGCCCGGCAACCGTTACGACGATTCTAGATAGACTCGAAAGCCGTCATTTAGTCATCAGAACACGCAGTGAAACTGATAAACGTAAAGTGCATTTATCGTTAAGTGAAGCTGGCCAGACGTTATTAGTCGACTCACCAAGACCACTTCAAGAGCATTTTATTAAGCGCTATCAAAATCTTGAAGAGTGGGAGCAAAGCCAGTTGCTCTCAGCCGTAGAACGTATTGCTTCAATGATGGATGCAGACGAACTCGATGCTGCACCGGTATTATTGGTAGGACAAATTCAAGCCGATGAGACCTTGTAATAGATATTACAAAGACCGTCTACTTATGCAGCGGGTAATACACCCGCTTCAGTGATTAACAGCTTCCTCTTTAAGTTCTATTGTCAACTTATAAACATATCTCCTATGCAAAAGGTGGACAGAACCCTAGGCACCTAGCACCTAGCACCTAGCACCTAATTATTCTACGTGCATAGGGTCCCAGTTATAAAAGTTAAACACTTAACCAGTCCCGGTTATCACTTACCAAAATTACTTTCTTCGGCAAATTTCATTGCCCCTGCGCACAATTTGATTTTTTGCTCTTTATTTGAGGAGTCGAACTGTTTAATGAAGCGGTCTAACTCGGCACTGGTTTCTGCCGTCATCATCATTTTATCAATACCAGCGTCTCTATGTTCCGTTGCTGCTTGGCCAACAACAGAGCCTTCGACTAGCATATTCGTTTCGCTGTAAAAAGTGCTGCACATCATTAAGCTGGCCATACCAATCGCCACCTCTGATTCAAGATACTTTGCTGTCGCCGAACCGATAAATAGACAGCTGATAACACCGGCAAGTACTGCTTTTTTCATTAACTTTATTCCTTCCTATATGGGATTATTTGACCTGTTTTTTCCAGCGTTGTTTGCTAGAAGTTGCTTGCTTGAAATAGCCGCTGATGATGTTAGCACGGCCATATTTTTGGCGTATGTTACCTTGCGCAGACAGGGGGTAGGCGAATGATTTTTTCACAACAATTTAGATCTAAAAACTCCTGGCACTCCCCTTTTGACAAAGATTCAACCTTTTTGAGATAGAAGAACGGGGGTCAGCAAGTGCTCACAACCACAGAACTGGGTCAATGATTTCATGACATCCCTGCCTCTCGCTCAAAGCGGTCATTCGACCTTCGCCGTGCCTCCAGAAACATCTAAAATCGAACATTTCAAGTGTAGACATCAATGAAAAAGCTAGCCAAGTAATAAGAGTGATCTATTAGAGTGGAGGGATCTCAAACAAACTATTATGGGAGCTTAGTTATTTATCTCTTAGTCATTCATTAGTTTTGTCTTTGAACCTTGCTTTTGTCACTATTTGTAGCTTAAATAATATTTAACAATAATTTGTAAGGAAATGATTGTGCTTAAAAATATCATCCTCCTGTTACCCATTATCTTTTTATTTTCCTGTGCTAGTCTGCCGGACAATACCAGCAGTAAAAGTTACGCGATGAGTAAATCTCAAGAAAGTCAATTAACAATGGAACTTGATGAGGAACGTAGGCTGCTCGGCTTAAACAATGATGATGCGTTAATGATGCTGCTTGAAGATGGTGTTGATGCTTTTGTAGCTCGAGTTTCCCTGATTAATGCGGCGCAAAAGAGCGTCGATCTGCAATATTATCAATATCATTCTGACTTAAGTGGAAGACTATTAACGGCAGCCTTATGGCAGGCTGCTGAGCGAGGGGTGCGCATACGTTTACTTGTAGATGATATGGATTTAGCCGGCAAGGATATTGATATAGCTAAAGTAAATTCTCACCCAAATTTCGAAGTGCGCATTTTCAATCCGTTTCTACGTGACAAAAAGCGCACTCGGCAATTAATTACAGGCTTTGGTGCAGTAACACGTCGAATGCACAACAAAACATTCACGGTAGACAGCAGCATATCCATTTTGGGCGGGCGTAATGTAGGTGACCAATATTATGGCGCGCACTCAGATGTAGCTTTTGGAGATTTAGACATTGCTTTTACAGGCGGCGTTGTACAAGAGGTTCAAACTTCTTTTGACTTATATTGGAACAGTGAAATCACCTACGGCATCAATTTATTAAATGATTACCAACCATCAAAAAATGACGTGCATGAAGTCAGTCAAATTTTAGAGTCCTTTATAGAGGAGCAGAAAAACTCTCAATATGCACGCGCACTACGTAAAAACGACTTATTAAGTTTAGTAAAAAAAAATAAAGTAAATGAATATATAGGTAATGCAGAAGTCTTATATGATGATCCATTAAAAATTGTCTCTTCACGTGACAAAACTGAATACCACTTAACTCCCAAATTACGCCCTTACGTGGAAAATGCAAAAGATGAAATCGTAATCGTTTCACCTTACTTCGTGCCTGGGGATGAAGGTGTTGCACTATTTTGCGATCTGGTAAAAAAAGGCGTAAAAGTTAGAGTTTTAACCAACTCGATGAAATCTAATGATGTCACCATAGTACACTCTGGATATTCAAAGTATCGACAAGAATTATTATCGCTTGGTGTGGAATTATATGAAGTAGACAGTGCCCGTATAGGTATATTAAAAAAATATACAGATGAAGCAGATTCTTCAACCGCATCGAAACTCACCTTACATGCAAAGTATTTTGTCATTGACCGCAAAATTACTTTTATTGGGTCAATGAATCTCGACCCTCGTTCACGCAGTGAAAACACAGAAATTGGTGTAATTGCAGAGTCCAAAAAATTAGGTGCTTTTATTGTTGAAGATTTTGACAGTATCGTTAAAGATGGTGCTTTTACACTATCACTTAAAGAAGGTGAGATTATCTGGACTCAAAAGGTTGGAGACGAAATAAAGACCTATGACAATGATCCTTACAGCAGTTGGTGGGATCGCTTCAAAAACGGTTTATTGCAATGGTTACCTGTCGAGTCACAACTTTAAGGTATTAACCGTCATGAAGGTAGCATTCTGTCGAGAGGCATGGCGAATGAGGTATCTGAACTTGTTTCTGCCTCGAACTCTTACCAAAGCTCCATAAGCTTTTCATCTTGATTTTCAAGTAGAAGAGCAACTATACGCCTTGCAACCTTTGGATTTTGTTATTCTTAAGCATGTTTTCCGGGTGAAATCACGCGAGCTGTTTTCTATTCATTCCCGAAATATAAAGACGACATTGGTAATGCAAAGAAGAGAAATACCCCCTAAAATCTACTTATAATGAATTTTATTTGATTAGGTAGAATAATGAAACTGCTAGTCAAGTCAGCGCAACACTTTGCAACCCAAGCTCACACCCAAATAAACCACTTAAGGAAGTATACAAAACAGCCTTATCAAATGCATTTGAAGAGGGTGGCACAAACCGTATCTGAAATAACAGATGACCCAGAGATCATTGCAGCAGCCTGGTTGCATGATACCGTTGAAGACACCCCAGCAACATTTGAAGATATTGAATTAAATTTTGGTTCTCGGGTTGTACAGTTTGTTTTTGATCTGACTGATGTGAGTCGCCCAAGTGATGGCAGTCGTGCCCTACGTAAAGCAATAGACCGCGAACACCTTAGCCAAGCATCCCCTGCAGCCAAAACTATAAAACTTGCAGATTTAATAGATAATTGCGCCGACATTTGTAAACATGATGAACGATTTGGACGAGTGTTTGTTGTTGAAATGCAGCAATTATTGCCTCATTTAGTTGACGGGGATGAACGTCTTTATCGACGGGCAGAGCGCCTTTGCAGTAAGTGGGCTGAAAAATGGTCCATACCACCTTCTTCCGGGGCTGCATGGGTAGAGCCCCCTGCTCTCCATGCGACGAGAGATCTATTTTCAAATCGTAAATTACAACGGCTGTTTGGTGAAATGTTTAGCGCACGGGATGTTGCTGAATCTCTCCCTTCTTATGACTGGGATATTTCCGAAAATGAATTGTTGCATCTCCTGAACAACAGCGATATTTCTGTAATAGGTTTAAGGAAGTCAGGGTTTGTTTATGGTTATGTTTTGTTGGATGAAACAAACAAAAAGCCAGCATGTCTTAAACGACGTTTTATGGATGCCCAATTAGTTGATATAGATACCCCTTTATTAAATGTTATTGCCACTCTTGTGCATCATCAGTTTTGTTTTGTTAGCAGTATGGGACAGGTGGCAGGTGTTATTTCCAGAAATGATATTCAAAAACCTGCCGTCCGTATGTGGCTCTTTGGTTTAATCACCTTAACCGAACAATATATGGCCGAGCAGATTAAGCTTATTTGGCCTAATGATAAGTGGTTTAAGTTTACAAGCTCAGCTAGGCTAGCGAAAGCCAAAGAACTTAAAGAAGAGCGAGAACGTAGAGGGCAGAAGTGTGACTTGCTTGATTGTGTCCAGTTATCAGATAAAGCCCTCATTCTTATTGAAGACCCAGATTATATGGAACTATTTGGTTTTAGTTCAAGGCGAGAAGCCAAAACCGCAATTAAAGAAGTCGAATCTCTGCGCAATAATTTAGCTCACGGACAAGATATTATTTCATATGATTGGCCACAAATTATTAGAATGACATCAAGAGTAAATGAAACACTATCTAATCGTTAAGTTAAATATAGTGAATAACAGGGCTGCACAACAGTGACATCATCGATGGCGTCAATTTTCAAAGTGATTACCAACTGTAAAAATGACTTAAAGGAAGTCATACAAAAAACCATCCCTCATTGTACAACCTGTAAATTAAAATAGTTTCCAAGCACTACTTCTGTGCTCCCCTATAAGCCTCCAACTCTGTTAAAAGCCAATCCCGACTTTTTATTGAAGGTTTTTTGCTACAGTGAATTTTATAAAACTTACCAGACATCTTACTTTTTGTCGCTGAATACTTTATAAAGTCTTCAGCTGACTTAATATCATCGAAAAAATACTCATACTTTTTATTTATATGTTCAGCCGCTTCAGCCCCATTGTGCATAGTACCATTTCTCTCATATTTGCAGTCCGTCGCAGCCACAAAATTCATAAGGTGGTCAATTTCATCTTGAGTTGAGGCAAACAGATTTAAAGAAAATATAGATAACATAATTAATAATACTTTGTTCACCTTCAGCTCTCCATCTCGGTTATGTAAACCCGTAAAGTAATCGCATTATATTATAGTACTTTAACGGGCTGTAAATCGTATTATAGTTTGAATTAAGGCAAACAGTTTGGCGTTGTTGATCAAATACTCTTTTTAAACACAGTTTCCCCAAGGGTTTTAGCGGGTTGTGCTGCTTAGTTCCTAACCGAAACCCTTAATCCTATGACCTTAGAATTGTAGCAAGACCAGATCGGTTTCGACGATAAGCTTCATCATATCGGTGATGAATACGTGCATCATTGTTAGTATTGAGAATGTCCTCAAGGATCCTAAAGTCGGACATTGAGAATGTCCGGCTTTTAAGAAGTTAAGTTATGGTAACTTCGGAATATTCGCATTTTTTCGTTAAAAAAAATCAGTTCATCATATAAGTTATGTTGAGCGAATACATTTCACCTTCAAATCGAGACTCTGCGCTGTATTCTTTGGCGTAATTAAACGCAAGGTTCCATTGATTATTGAACCAATACGCAGCCTGTATGCCCACTCCATGTACTTCTGATTTATTCCCGATATCAGTGCCTAAGAGTTGATTCAAGTTGTTGAGGGTGGACGGCAGGTCATCCCTTTGCATTTGCCACTGACTGTAACCACGGATACCGATTTCAAATTGCGCGGTGAGATATTGGCTCCATCCATACTCGATGGTGAGGTGGTCACCCGGAGTCACGTTGGTCTCATCAACTTCGCTGTGAGTTTCATAGGTTGCGGCAAGCATTAAGGCTGTCGCCTGGTCCATCAGGTAATAATATCCGGCAAGTTGGAACTGAGTTGTCCACATATCTAAAGTCACGTCCTCATTACCCACTGGAGCGTATACGCCGATCCCCAGAGTCACGTCGTAATTCTTATTCAACCAGCTAAGCCAAATTGGTTGAATGTACAGGTCACCCAGTCCATGGTCTTCTTCGTCGTCGAAGTCGTTAGACAGGTAAACGGGGTTGAAGTAAAAGCTGTAACGTGCCCCAAGTACTTCCCTGTCAGTCACCCACAAAAACAATGGTGCGATACCGCCAGAGCTAAGTTCGGCATTGATATCTTTACCTGAGCTTGTGACGAGAGTGTCACTTGTGTAGTAAAAGTTGTACTGTTCGTATATAAAACCGGCTTGGTCAGGCACCGTAAGGTCACGGATATTGGCAATTGCCGGGGCATAATGGCCAGCACCTACGATTCCATCCGCAAGTGTAGGGCAGATAAAACCTGCAGCAAGCAGGCCGAGCAGCAGTTTCAGTTTATTACTTTGAGAAATGCGCGTGCCAGCCTTAATTTCTGTTTCTGTAAACCGTATGTTAATTATGCTCATACTTTTCCCTCAACCTACTTAAGTGATTATTTTAGTTTAAGCCATAATGAGGAAAGTATTAGCAAATTGAATATTTAAAGAACATTTAATGGTTTCATCGAGCAATGCCTGGCTCTTAAAAAAGGAAATAGATAAATCTTCCCTCCCTGAGCCTCCCTTACACCTATCTTCTGCATTGGCTTTTCACGCAGCTGATAGCCCGCATAAATCAAGAAATATCCATTAGCGGTAGGTGGCACTCTTTAACTCACTTTATGAGCAATAATCTATTGATATAATTCAAGCTCCCCCCCCTTTAACAAAGTCGTGATAAAGTCCATCACCCTTAAAAAGCTTTTGCCATTGAGTAACCGCTTCGACATCTGACCAAATTCAAACTGACTAAAGCTTTTCTTGATGTTGGCATCACTAATCCCTCTCTATAGCTTTAAATGAAGCCTGGTTGAGAGGGCACAAATCGACAATTATGGATGTCTTGGTTATTTATCCTGGTTATTTTATGTTCTTGCTTGTTGAAGTAACTTTATGCTGCCATATTAAACTGTCAGGGAAATAGACAATACCGAACCACAATCGGAGATTTTTTATCTCTGTTAGTCATTTCTTTCAAGGGCATTTAGATAGTTGCCTAAAATGTTAAGGTGTTAAAAATTGGCAGACAGATAACCTTGAGCCTTCTCAAGGTTGATGATGAATGTAAATAGACTCGAGTATGAGGTAGGTTATGAATGGTTGTACTTTAAATTATAATATGTACAAATTTCTTTTATCTAGTTCGTTAATTTTGTTTTCCAGTTCTTCTTTTGCCACTGAACCTTTGATGAAACCTGAAAATAACAGCTATTTTTCCGTTACTGGTGGTTCAGGTGTCTCACAAGTTAATGAGACTGATAACCGTGAAGACAATCGACAGCATTTACGCTCATTTGATATCCGCTTTGGGCAACACTTTTCCCCTAAATGGCGAATAGACTTAATTCACGCCAATGAAGGCCATCCTTATAATCATCATCGAGACGGTTTTGCCGTGCAAGCAGCTTATGTCTTTGATGCTTTTGAATCATTTCGTCTTGAAGTGGGCACGGGGCCTTATCTCTCTTTTGATACTTACAATGATGCCAATGGCGTTGAATTAAACGAGAAACGTTTGGGTCTCATGAGTACTGCTGGATTTGTATTTCCCGTTGATTTTCTAGGGGAAAATGGGCATTTCAAATTTCAATGGAATAACTATGTAATGTCAGCAAGACCCAATGCCAATTCATTTTTATTCGGTGTGGGCTTTGATATTGATAATAGTAAGTTTCAATATCAACCCAACCGTAAGTCATTTTTCAATGAAGCATGGCTATCTATTATTAACGCTAAAAATAACCATGGTGGCCCTGACACTACCGTAGGCGCAAGTATTGATGTAGCAAAACGGTTTGATAGTAATATTGCACTATCCGTGGGCTACATTTATGAGGGAGGATATAACGGTGCGACCGATCGCCAAGGTTTCTCGGCTCAAGTTTGGAAAGTCGTACCGTTAGCCAGTGGTTTTGAAGGTCGTTTAGGGATTGGCGGTTACTTTGCAAATGATAAAGTTGAAGATAAGCATGGTTATGATCTGAAAGGATTATTTACTTTCGGAATTAACTATTACCCTGAGTGGGAAGGTTACGATGGACTATATTTAGGTGGCAGCATTACCCGAGTAGCAGACCGCAAAGGTTATGAAGACGATGCAGATTTATTCCGTTTTAGTCTGGGTAAAAAATTCTGAGCCGCTGATTGAGTCATCATAAAAATGATGAGAAAAGACTGGCCTATATAAAACTATTATCGACATCGCAGCAAGAAACAGTGACAGCGCCTGTTATGTTTTTTGGTACACAAGATGAAATTCTCGATTTCCCGTACCGTCATACACGTAAATTAGATCAAATACCTTCACCGACTTTTTAGTAACCAAGCTTTTTATGCTGTCTTTTTCTTCCTGTGCAACTTCGCGAGCCGTGCTAAACGGAGTGAATACCCCTACCAAGAGAATACCTGGGCCGTTAGTTGATGCAATGGTCTGCATTGAACCTTTGTCATATTTTTTCTCAATGACAGTTAAAAGCGATTCTCTGAAAGTTTCTTCAGGCTCAACTATCAGCCGCCTACTATCAGGTATGTGAGTCACGTCGTCGGCTGCACCGGATGTAAGCCCTATGGCATGAACCTGATCCAAGAATGCATCAGTGACTTCAATCCAGTTTCTTTTCTGATTGATTTCGACTATTGCTTCTGGTGGCTCTGGCTTTTCCAGAATTTCCAATAGAGACCCCTGGGCCTTAAGGTACTCACCAAAGTCTCGGAGAACAGCGTCTTCATGAGCATATTTTAGATTTCTTCGACTAACCATTAATACCTCTTTCTTGCCGACTGAAAACATAACAATCATAATTCATGAGCCTTAGGTCTCATGGAACGGCTTGTTCTTGCTCTTTAGAAGTGATGACGGAGAAAGGAGCTTGTGGCGACTCAATCCGTGAGTTCACTTTCCATATCATGGCCATGCTCTTGGGCTGCCTTGAGGCCGCCTTGAGGCCGCCTGCGGCGTGAGGGAAGCATCGCTTTCATTTTTCAAGTACCCGCAATCAGATCTCGCAAAGATTAGCTTTACGAGCCTTAAACTGCCTTCAAGCTAACCTAAAATGGCTATTATCATCTGCTTTACTATCGCTTATATTGCTTACAATTTAGCATTTAGTTATCTGAATTTACGCCTGTTTTTCTCTTACCTCAATAGCAAAACACGCACCGTTTTACATTTTCGACCGAAAATCGGCCTAAATCAAATATGTGCAGATGCGGCTGCACATATTCTCGCAGGAAGCGCCAGATAACAATGAAGCTATGAGCTTCATTAACTAATCAACGAACGAACCAACTAACCAAACCTATCGATCCGATAGGGGCTCAAGTCGATATCCGGCTGCTTACCCGTCACCTCCTGAGTGAGCAGCTCGGCTGTGATTGCCGACCAGGTCAATCCCAGGTGTTGATGACCGAATGAGAAAAACACATTTGACTGCTTTTGGCTGCGACCAAGCACCGGCAAACTGTCCGGCAACGAGGGGCGAAAACCCATCCAGCGCTCACCGTCGGACGCAGACGCATCACGAAACAACTCAGGCAAGAGCGCTTTACCGTGAGGGAACAGGCAATCGGCACGGGCATCCACCGGCGGGGCCTTCAACCCGCCAAACTCCACGGTGCCGGCTAAACGGGTCCCCTCAGCCATAGGCGTGATGATAAACTTTCGATTATAGGAGGTTACCGTACGAGACAGCTTGCTCTTATGGGGCATCATCAGATGATAACCCCGCTCCGTCTCTAGCGGCACGGAATAACCTAACTGCTTGGCAAAAGGCTTAGACCAGGCGCCGGATGCGATAATAAGCCTGTCGGTATGCCTGCTGTCACCCGAGTTCATCTCCAGCGCTATGGTCGAGTTGATTTTAGCGGCTTTAATCTGTAATAACTCATCGGTCACCACTTGCCCACCTATCTCTTCGAACTTGGCTTGCAGAGCCAGGCATAATCGATAGGGATCTTCTGTGTGCCCGACATTAGCAAAATAGAATCCATGGGTGATATTTTCGCTTAAAGAGGGCTCAAGGGCTCTCACCTCATCGCCGCTGAGAAGCTGTACCTCGACACCAGCATCGACATAGGCTCGAAACTCTTTTTCTACTTCCGCAACAGGCGTGCCTTCAAATACCAACAGGCCACCATTGAGTGTCAGCAAGTGCTCACAACCACAGAACTCGGTCAATGACCTCATGGCATCGATGGCTCCAAGGTTCAGCGCCTTAATCGCGGCACTATTATGCGCCCTTCGACCCGGCATCATATTTTGCAAGAAGCGCATAAACCATGGCAGAGCCTTGAAAAAATAACGGGGCTGGATCCGAAAGGGTCCGAGTGGATCGAGCAACATCCCCGGCAGCTTAGGCAGCATAGTCGGATCGGCCAAAGGGAAGGTGTGCTCGGTCGCAAAATGCCCCGCGTTGCCCTTCGATGCGCCGGCGCCAGCGCCCTCTTTGTCTATAACCGTCACATTGAAGCCTGCACGCTGTAGCTGTATTGCGGCCGACAGTCCCACTATCCCTGCCCCTATCACGGTCAGAGATCCAAGCCCACTGGTGTTATTCATCTACTCTTCTCCACAGAATATTTACCACTGATTCTTCTGCATTTTTTACCGCAGATCCTTTCCACTCTTCTTTTTTTCACGATAACTCTTTCCACTCTCTTTTACCAAGCACTGTTTGCGCTAATTCTTTCGACTAATTCATTCAACTAACGCTCTCCAGAACGATTAGATTAACGCAGCATAAAACCATCCTGAAATAGGTCGTCGGGGTCGATGAGAAACTGATGATACCCGGTAATAAAGGAGCGGCCTGAAACCTCGGGGATCACCGATGTTTTACCATGGAATTCAGATTTTGACAGGGCACTGACTATCATTCTGCCATCGACGATACTCTCTATCATCAAGGGGGTGTTCAGTTCGACTTCACCTTTCGCGTGTAGCAGCGCAATTCGGGCGGCAACGCCGGTACCGGTGGGTGAGCGGTCCACCTCACCGTCGGCAAAGATACAGACATGACGCGAATGGGCTTCAGGATTGGTCACCTGCTTTGAGGTAAATATGGTGCCGTAGAGAAAACTCAAATCCTCCTCGAGCGGATGAACCAGAGGGTGAGCCGCCATCACGGCATGCTTAATCCGGCGGCCGACATCGATAAGCTGAGCCACATTATCCTGTGCGCAACTTATCCCGTGGGCATCGGCATCCACATAGGCATAATAGGCACCGCCGAATCCTATGTCGTAACCTACCTCACCTACCCCTTCTACCATAACGCTGCAATCGAGCGCCTCGGCCCAGGAGTCTACATTTTGAAAGCTAGCGTGGATTTTACCTTCACTGTCTCGGTGCGCCTTAGCGGTGATAAGTCCCGCAGGTGCATCTATCTTAATGACTCTGGCCTCCCCGGCCAGTTCGATAGCGCCCGTCTCACAAGCCACTTTTACCAGTGCCAGAATGCCATGACCACACATGCTGCTGTAGCCTTCGTTATGTAAGAAGAGTACGCCGAAGTCGGCCCCTTCAGTAATAGGCGGTGTAATGAGTGCACCGTACATATCGGCATGGCCTCTGGGCTCGTGCATCAATAGCTTTCTATAACGATCCAGATGCTCGGTGACATATTGACGCATCTCAAGGATGTTATTGCCCTTAAGCTCTGGGTAGCCAGAGGTGATGATACGCAGGGGTTCCCCCTCGGTGTGGGCATCGAGCGTTATGAATTGTTGACATCTGTCGGTGATTTCCGAGGGCAAATTGTTAAGCAACATGTCGTATTCCTTTCTTATACTTTGTATGCAATATATAGTATTTGGTAGTCGCGAATACAATTAAACATGAAATGGGGTTTTCTTTCGCGAATAATTGTATACAATATACCATAAGTTTTTGGAAGAATCCAAAATTCGACATGAGTTAATCTGTTTATATAAAGCACAAATAGCGCAAAGAGGTCTTAAACATGAAAGTAAATTGGCAAGGTGTATTCCCGGCAATCTCAACACAATTTAACGATGATGGTTCTATCAACTATGAATCGAATGCACGCATGCTCGAAGATCTCATTAACGATGGTATCGACGGCATTATTGCGTTGGGAACGATTGGTGAAAATGCCTCTTTGAGTCATGAAGAAAAGCGTGAATTTATCAAACATACCGTCGAAACCGTCAAAGGTCGTATTCTGGTACTTTCAGGTTGTACCGAAAACACCCCAGAACAAGCCTCTGTATACGCACAAGATGTCGAGAAGTTGGGTGTCGATGGTCTGATGTTACTTCCGGCCATGGTCTATCGCGGAACGGATCGTGAAGTTGTCGCCCATTATCAGTACGTCGCTCGCTCAACTTCGCTACCTATCATGATCTACAACAACCCTGTTGGATATGGCGTGGACATCAATCTTGAGATGACGGCCACTCTTGCCGAAGAGGAGAACATCGTCGCGATTAAAGAGTCGACGACCGATACTCGTCGTCTGACAGAACTGCAGACTCGTTTCGGTGAGCGCTTCAGCATTCTTTGTGGTGTGGATGATATTGCCCTTGAAAGTATCTTCCTGGGCGCAACGGGTTGGATCTCAGGCCTGACTAACGTCTTCCCTCGTGAATCTGTAACACTTTTCAAGTTGGCTCGTGCCGGCCGTATCGAAGAAGCCCGTGAAATCTACCGTTGGTTCATGCCTCTGCTACGCTTAGACACGATTCCGACTCTGGTTCAGTGCATCAAATTTGCGGAGCAAATTGTGGGACGCGGCAGTGAAAACGTACGTATGCCACGCATGACTTTGATTGGTGAAGAGCGTGCATACGTTGAAACACTGATCAAAGAAGCGATGGCAACCCGCATCGATCTGGATAAGTACAACTTAGACTAATTCTGAATCAGATTAAGATGTCAAAATTAGACTAATTCTAAAATAGCCAAAAGCCTGCTCCCCTCATTGAATATTGGGTGAATAAAATCAATAAACTATCACCCAATTTCACTGCTTACCCTACCTAAGGGGGAGAGGCAAAATGGAGTAAGAGTGAGATGTTAAAAGGTACCTTCTTTTGCGTCGATGCTCATACCTGCGGCAACCCGGTTCGTTTGGTCACCAGTGGCCATCCGAATCTTAAGGGTCGTACTATGAGTGAAAAGCGACAAGACTTTCTAAACCACTATGATTGGATCAGAAAGGCACTAATGTTCGAACCCAGAGGCCACGATATGATGTCGGGGGCTTTTTTGTATCCTCCCTGCAGTGACAATGCCGACGCCTCAATCCTCTTTATCGAAACCAGTGGTTGCCTGCCTATGTGTGGACACGGCACCATCGGCACCATTACCGCCGCCATCGAATCGGGTCAGTTAACGGCCAAAGAGCCGGGCAAACTGACGATAGATGTCCCCGCGGGTCAGATTAATATCGAGTATCAGCAAACCGGTGAAAAAGTCGACTGGGTCAAGATCTATAATGTCCCGGCTTATCTGGCTCACCGCGATGTGATCTTAGATATTCCAGGCCTTGGGCCACTTAAAGTAGATGTATCCTACGGTGGTAACTACTATGTCATCGTCGAACCTCAGACCAATTTCCCCGGTTTAAGGCAGTGGACCGCCGCAGATATTCTTCGCTGGAGTCCCGTCGTTCGTCAGGTGGCCCATGAACAACTCAGCTGTGTTCACCCGGATGACCCTACCGTCAACGGTATCTCTCACGTGCTTTGGACGGGAAATACCATCAGTGAAGGTTCCGACGGGGCTAATGCCGTTTTCTATGGCGAGAAAGCCATCGACCGCTCCCCTTGCGGAACCGGTACCAGTGCCAGACTCGCTCAGCTTTACGCCAAAGGTCAACTCGAGGTCGGCGCCCAATACACCCATGAAAGCATCATAGGCAGTCAGTTTATCGGCCGGATAGAAGCCGCTACAACCGTAGGTGAGTACAAAGGCATCATGCCCAGTATTCAGGGCTGGGCCAGGATCACCGGAAAAAATGCCATCACAGTCGATGACAGCGACCCCTACGCATTCGGGTTTCAAGTGGTATAGGCAGCACTCGCTTTTAAGTCGAACCCGACTACTCAAAAAAGAATAATCAGGAACTATTATGACAGACACAATAAAGAGAAGAATTACCGGACAACATTTTATCGATGGTGCTTGGACAGGTCAGGCCGATGCCTTTAATAGCTTCGACCCCGTCACTAACGCAAAGATCGATTGGCAGTTTGCTAACGCCTCTGAGACTGAGGTTGCCCAAGCAGCCACGGCGGCACACGCGGCCTTCACGCAATATCGCTCGAAGACACCGGCGCAGAGAGCCGATTTTCTAGAGGCCATTGCCGGTGAGATCCAGGCCGATATTGAGGCCATCACCGCAGCCGCGCACCGTGAGACCGGCCTTCCTATGGCGCGTCTGCAAGGTGAAACCGGCAGAACCTGTACTCAGCTAAAGCTGTTTGCCACTCGTCTGCGTGAGCCCCTCGAGCCGCGCTTTGTCGACTTGGCAAACCCGCAGCGTGCCCCGCTCCCCAAGGCCGATACCCGCTTAAGTGTGTTGCCTCTGGGTCCGGTCGCCGTATTTGGCGCATCAAACTTTCCGTTAGCCTTCTCTACCGCAGGTGGCGACACGGCATCGGCCTTGGCCGCCGGTTGTACCGTTGTGGTCAAGGGGCACCCGGCCCACGCCGCGACCAGTGAACTGGTGACTCGCGCCATCGAAAAGGCCATCGAGCGGTGTGATATGCCGCAAGGGGTATTTAGCCTGATTCAAGGCAGCACGCCGCAGGTGTCGACGGCGCTGGTCACCCATGGGGCAATCAAGGCGGTTGGCTTTACCGGTTCACTGAGAGTGGGCCGCATCTTGTCGGACTTATGTGCCGCCAGAGCCGAGCCGATCCCCTTTTATGGCGAGCTGGGATCGACCAACCCGCAATTTCTGTTATCAGGAATACTGTCTGCTCAGGCAGAGCAGTTAGCCACAACACAGGTTCAATCTATGTTGATGGGTCACGGCCAATTCTGCACCAGCCCCGGCGTGGTTGTGGCGCAAAAAGGGGAAGCGCTCAATCGCTATATCGCAACGATGACAGAAAACCTGGCCTCTCTGCCCGCTGCGGCCATGCTCACACCGGGAATTGCGTCGACCTATCAGGCACAACTCGAAGCGCTACTGAACCATTCCGCCGTTACCCTTATCGCTCAGGGTCAATCGGCAGAGGCTGGACATCATACCCGCCCGAGCGCGATTCGTGTGTCGGCTGATGATTACTTGGTGTCCAGCGAACTGCAACAGGAGATCTTTGGCCCATGTGCCGTCTTGGTTGAGTGTGAAAATCAGGCACAAATGCTGCAGATTGCCAATGCACTGGAGGGGCAGTTAACGGCCACCATTCATGGCAATGAAGAGGAGTTGGCACAACACCCTGAACTGATTGAAGCGGTCGCATACAAGGTCGGTCGTATAATCTTCAACCAGATGCCTACAGGTGTCGAGGTATGCCACTCGATGAATCACGGTGGCCCTTATCCCGCCAGCACCGATAGCCGCAGTACCTCTGTAGGCAGTGATGCGATGAAGCGCTTCGAGCGCCCAATTTGTTATCAGAATATGCCCCAGACCCTGCTGCCCGATGATCTAAAAACTGACAATCCTAAGGTCATCAGCTTTTAATCTCTTCTTCGCAGGTATCAAAATAGATAAAGGGAACACTGTTTCCCTTTATTTATACTTGCTTTAACGGTAATCTTAGACGGACTAAATAGAATAACGAATAGATAGAAACGGAAAATATGAGCCGATCTACACCAATTATCCATAAAACGCGCACGCAAGTCGTTGTAGAGGTCCTAAGGGAAAAAATTCTATCTGGTGATATTGCCGCTGGTGAACCCCTTCGTCAAAGTGCTTTAGCCGATGAGCTCAACGTCAGTCGGATCCCCGTCAGAGAAGCCTTATTACAATTAGAAGCCGAAGGCTTAGTCAAATTTGAAGCTCACAAAGGCGCTACCGCCACAAAGTTATCGGTTGAACAAGCCACCGAACTTTTTGAACTTCGCGCACTTATTGAAACTGACCTTCTGGCAAAGGCGATTCCTAAGCTGGAAGATGAAGATCTGCTTAAAGCAGAAAAAGTACTCGATGAGCTGGAATCTGCATTTAAGCAGGAAGATGCCGTCAGTACCTGGAGCGAGCTCAATACTCGCTTCCACACCTGCTTATATAGCCCGGCAGACCACCCTCATACACTGGAAGTGGTTCATGGCCTGAACACAAATTGTGATCGCTATATTCGTTTGCAGCTACTCCTTGCAGGCGGAATACCACAAGCAGAACAAGATCATAGAGAGTTGCTTAGTCTTTGCAAGAATAAAGAGATCGATAAGGCTGTCGAATTACTACGCGCGCATATTTTGCATGCCGCTAAAGCGATTCGTAAACTCGTCGCCCAACAAGTGGGTTAGATCACTGTTGGTTAGCTTACGACTTGCTAAGCTTTAGTTAATTACGTTTGATAAGGCAGAGCCAAGGTTCTGCCTTTTTTATTTGAGAGAACCACAGATGCAGTACGCCACTATTACAGGTTGGGGAAAATGTGTTCCGCCAGCCACCTTAACCAATCATGACCTTTCCACTTTTATTGAAACATCGGATGAATGGATAAAACCACGCACAGGCATCAGCCAGCGTCACATCAGCCATGTTGATACTTCTGAACTCGCATCGGTAGCGGCGCAGCGTGCCTTGGCCGCAGCCGGCATCGACGGCAGCGAGTTGGACATGATCATCCTTGCTACCGCAAGCCCGGATACCTTGATCCCAAACATCGCCTCTACGGTACAGGCTAATGTCGGCGCAACATGCGCAGCATTCGATATCAATGCCGCCTGTAGTGGTTTTTTATATGGACTCGGTCTGGGTAGTGCTCAGATTAAGAGTGGTCAATGTAAAAAGGTACTGGTTATCGGCGCCGAGCGTCTCTCTTTCTATCTTGATTGGTCACGTCGTGAAACTGCCGTACTGTTCGGTGATGGCGCGGGTGCCGTTGTGCTTGAGGCGACAGACGAAGCTATCGGCATTTTAGGCTACGAGCTTAACAATGATCCTGCCGGTCGCGATATCCTCAAAGCTGGCTTCGGTACTGCAATGGACAGATTCAATGCCGCGTCATTAGACTTCTATATCGAGTTTAACGGTCAGGAGATCTTCAAGCGCGCTATCTCTGGCATGGGTAAGCTGAGTAAGAAAGTCCTCGAGAAGTGTGATACTTCGATAGATGATATCGATTGGGTTATTCCTCATCAGGCGAACGAGCGTATTATCGATACCCTTATCAGCCGTATGAAGATCCCGAAAGAGAAAGCGATTGTGAACATTGCCAATTACGGCAATACATCGGCAGCCACAATTCCTATCGCCATCTGTGATGCGCTGGAGCAAGGTAAGATTAAGCCAGGTCAAACGATACTCTCTTGTGCATTTGGCGCGGGGCTTACCTCGGCTGCGGCATTGATTAAGTGGGGCGATAGAGTCACTCCAATTAATGAAAGCGATGCTGAGCTTCCTCCATGCGATAAAACCGGCATCGAGTTAGTCAGTAAGGCTGTGAAGCACTTCTGCGGCTAAACTCGTAGCTCGTAAGCATAAAAAAATACCAGCCTATGTGCTGGTGTTTTTTGTTTAGTCTTTAGAGCTTAGTGTTTAGAGCTGTCTGTTCGCGTCAGTTATATCCACGCACATAGATAGAGGTAACCTCATCACAGCAGAGAGTTTCATTAAAAAGGGTCGCCAATACCGGCTCCTCACTTTTAATCAGCGCACATTGAACAAACTCACTAATCTGATCGATTAAATGGTTATTCTGATCATTTTTTAAAATATGCTTGTTTTCCATGGTATCGCCTCTTAATAAGTGAAGTAATAGTTATACCAATCGGTATAAAGACGTGATCACTCAGCGAGAATTTAGCGCTTCTGAGGCAAGGCAACGAGTGAAGAACATAGTTATTCTACGTTTAAGTTCGTTAACACAGCATCGGATGCGCTAAAACTCGCCTTTCAGGAGTATTTTTGGCTGCCTACTTCTGTGTTGAATAACTTCAGAAGGGAGCACCATTCCCTCATCCATTCGCCTTGAATTAGTTTGCAAAAAAAACTCTGAGTAGCTCACTTTCTTATACCTATTGGTATTATGCCCTACTGATACCATCTCATTGATTCAACCAGGTTGATATCACACCAATTTAAACGTGAACTTAACTAAACAAATCTTAAAAAGTCAGTAAAAACATCGTGAGTTCAATCAGTAACTGGACAAGTGTCGAAGTTCAATTAAACATCAATACTCGAGAACTTTAAATACAAATTTTTAAAACTTTAGTTTTATTCACGTAAAACATATCGCGAAAAGTTTGAAAGCTATTTCAGGGAAGTTCCCGCTTTTTGAGACAAAAAAATGCCAGTCACTTGACTGGCATTCTTGTTCAACTCGACTATCTAACCAAAGAATCTAACCAAAGACTCTAAATTTTTAGATATTGGCTAAAATTTTGTTAACCGTTTCTTTAGCATCACCGAACAGCATTTCCGTGTTCTCTTTAAAGAAGAGCGGATTCTGTACTCCCGCATAACCTGTCGCCATAGAACGCTTAAAGACAACCACGTTATCAGCATTCCAGACTTCGAGTACCGGCATACCCGAAATTGGGCTACCAGGCTCTTTCGCTGCAGGGTTAACCGTGTCATTCGCACCAATAACCAAAACCACATCGGTATCGGCGAAATCATCGTTTATCTCATCCATCTCCATCACAATATCGTATGGCAGTTTGGCCTCAGCTAACAGTACGTTCATGTGGCCAGGCAAACGCCCCGCTACCGGATGGATAGCAAAACGCACATTCACACCACGCTTACGCAGTTTCTGAGTGATCTCTGCAACCGGATACTGAGCCTGCGCAACCGCCATACCATAACCAGGGGCTATGATAACGTTGCGTGCATTTTTCAGCATATCGGCGACATCATCGGCCTGAGTTTCGCGGTGCTCGCCTTGATCAGCAACCCGCTCTAGCACAGTACCACCTTCGGTGCCGAAACCACCTAAGATCACAGAGATAAATGAACGATTCATCGCTTTACACATGATGTAAGAGAGGATTGCACCCGAGCTACCGACTAACGCACCGGTAATGATCAATAGATCGTTACCTAACATGAAACCAGCTGCTGCCGCCGCCCAACCTGAGTAGGAGTTCAGCATAGAGACAACCACTGGCATATCTGCGCCACCAATGGCCGATACCAAGTTATAACCGAATACGAAGGCAATCAGCGTCATGATAACCAAGGCACCAATCGCATCGGTTTGCATGTAATAGGCACCTAAGATAACAGATGCGGCTATCATGCCAAGGTTCAACCAATGTGCGCCAGGCAGTGATTTAGGCGCGCTACTGACCAGGCCACGAAGCTTAGCAAAAGCCACGACTGAACCGGTAAAGGTCACCGCACCGATAAAGATACCCAGAAACACTTCAACATCATGAATGGTTTTAGCCACGGGATCGATATGACCCGTCACCGCATCCATCAAGGCACCATGATCCAGTGTGCTCGAGAAGCCTACCAGCACTGCCGCCATACCCACAAAGCTGTGCAAGATAGCCACCAGCTCAGGCATTTCGGTCATCTCAACTTTCAGTGCTAAACGCACACCGATAGCCGCACCTATGGCCATTGCACCGGTAACAATCCAGCTATTATCCCCAATTTGAGTACTGGCAAGGGTCGCGACAATCGCAATCACCATGCCGATAATACCCAAGATATTACCGCGTTGAGCGGTTTCTTGTTTACTTAAGCCTGCAAGACTGAAGATAAACAGGACTGCAGCAATCAAATAAGCTGCACTTAATAATCCTATAGACATATTCGTCAATCCCCTTAGTCTTTACGGAACATTTTCAGCATACGCTGAGTGACGGTGAAACCACCGGCAATGTTAATCGAGGCAATGAGTATCGCAATGCCAGACAAGACTAGCACCGCCGTACTATCACTGTTCATCTGCACTAAGGCACCAACAACGATAATGCCACTGATCGCATTGGTTACACTCATCAGAGGGGTATGCAGAGAATGGCTCACATTCCAAACGACGTAGTAACCGACGACACATGACAGCACAAATATGCTGAAGTGCTGCAGGAAGTCTGCTGGTGCCGAATTAGCGATTAAACCGAACAGGCCAGCTGCAACGGTTGCGATGAAAGGTTTGACCCAAGGGTTCTTTTTCTTCTCGACCACTTCGACAGCGGCTTCCGCTGCTTTAGCTTGAGGCTGAGCACTGACCTGAATTGCAGGTGGCGGGAAGGTGATTTCACCATCTTTAACCGCAGCCACACCACGGATAACCTCATCGTCGAAGTTAATCTCATAGTTGCCGTCTTTTTCCGGCACCATTAACTTAAGCAAGTTGACTAAGTTAGTACCGTAAAGCTGACTCGCTTGCGTAGGTAAGCGGCGTGAAAGCTCTGTATAACCGATAATGGTGACATTGTTGACCACAGCGACTTCACCAGGAACCGTCAGTTCACAGTTACCGCCATTGGCCGCAGCCAGATCGACGATGACACTGCCGGGCTTCATTAAGCCAACCATGTCTTCAAGGATCAGCTTGGGCGCTGGTTTGCCAGGAATAAGTGCGGTGGTAATGATAATATCGACATCTTTGGCCTGCTCACGGAACAGCGCCATTTCAGCATCGATAAACTCTTTACTCATGACTTTGGCGTAACCATCACCTGAACCCGATTCCTCTTCGAAATCAAGCTCCAGGAATTCGGCGCCCATGGAGTTAATCTGCTCTTTCACTTCGGGGCGAGTATCGAAGGCACGAACGATCGCCCCTAGGCTACCTGCAGCACCTAATGCTGAAAGACCGGCAACACCGGCACCGATAATCAATACTTTTGCCGGCGGTACTTTACCCGCGGCGGTGATTTGACCGGTAAAGAAGCGACCAAAATGGTTCGCCGCTTCGATGACAGCGCGATAGCCATCAACGTTGGCTAACGAGCTGCGCGCATCGAGAGACTGGGCACGTGAAATCCGTGGCACCATGTCCATAGCGAGCAGGTTAATCCCTTTAGCCTTAAACTTTTCCAGTAACTCTGGATTCTGGGCTGGCCATACAAAACTTGCCACTGTCGAACCGGCTTTCATTAAATCGGCTTCGTCAACGCCAGTGTCTGCATTAATACCAGGTGCATTGACCTTTAGTATGAGATCAGCCTGAAACGCTTGTTCGAGGCTAACAACCTCTGCACCCGCTTCTTGATACGCCTCATCTTTGAAGTTAGCCGCCTCTCCGGCACCGCTTTGTACCACAACACTGAAGCCTAATTTCTTAAGCTGTATCACAGTGGCAGGCGTCGCGGCTACCCGGCTCTCCTGCGCGAGGATCTCCCTTGGTATTCCGATTTGCATAGTTATTTCCTGGTGTCGATAGTAATGATTACAACTGCTGTTACCGATAAATCTAACTCGGTAATACAATTGCTAATATTTATATGTTTATGATCAAAGCAACCAAATAGGGTGAGTTGCTGCCGCTAAAAGTGACTAAGCATTCAGTCAAGCGCATCATAAAACCTATCAACAATACCAAGATATTTGCGTCATGGGTCAATAATTTTCAATTTTTGGAGATAAAATCAATTATTTTTCTGAGGATGTTTGTTAGTGACGCCCTGTCAATCACCTTCTGGTCTTAGTTATTAACAATTGTTATCAGTTTCATCCACATGGAGATGAATTTCATTTGGATTTTTAAGCGTAAATCGATTAAAGAGCAGATTAACTCAGCCATTGTTCTCAAAATCAGGTTAATCGGGATTTATGAGCAGCGCAGAAAAGAATTGAATAGAGTGTGAGTACGATATCACTCTGTGCTCAGAGATTGATTTTATAGCCTCAACGGTTAGAGGTGCAATTCATCCCAATAAATTTGCTGTTTGAAATGCGCGGCCAGACGAAGGTTTAGATCATTAAAGCTTGGGAGAGACTCCTCGAGCCCAACTATACCAGTCGGTATAAGAAAGTGATCTACTCAGAGTTTTTTTGGCAAACTAATTCAAGGCGAATGAATGAGGGAATGGTGATCCCTTCTGAAGTCATTCAACACAGAAGTAGGCAGCCAAAAACACTCCTGAAAGGCGAGTTTTAGCGCATCCGATGCTGTGTTAACGAGCTTAAACGTAGAATAACTATGTTCCTCACTCGCTGCCTTGCCTCAGAAGCGCTAAATTCTCGCTGAGCGATCACATCTTTATACCGATTGGTATTAAACACGACCAGACAAAACGATGGCAGTTATTGTCGAACAGGTCATATTCCCGATATTGAAAAATGGCTGCTTCGGCGCGCTCGAGTACACCGGCATCGATGAGTGGTTGATGATCATGGCTACAGGCGATATAGATCTTGGTCCCGGTTCTGCCCGCCAGAAAGCGGTTAGTTGAGACGGCTCGGATTAATCCGCTACCATGAAGTTCGATAAGAATATGGTCATCGAGCCAGATCCCTGTGTGTTCAATCATGCCATAGACGAAGCAGCAGATAATGGCGCCGGGTTGTGGCTTCACCTGTTTATGACCCGGATGCCACAGGCTCGGCTTCAGTGCGACATGCTGACCATCCTCAGGCATCGAGGGGGCCTTCCCCATGCGGCGATCATGCTCCAGTTGATGCCGTTTCTCTCGTCTGTCAGCCAACATCACTGCACCTAAGGTTGCCCCGCCAAGCCAGATTAAGGGTAATGCCATCTGTTGTACTCCTGCGATGCCAAAGTTCATGTCAGCCTTCACATTAATGGCTCCGATAGCACTTGTGAATGTCAAAAGTGTAACCAGACTTAATTGCGGTAACCTAAAACAACGCAGATTTTTTACTTAACAGACAGAAGTTCACCTATGGTCAGCTTTTGAGTGTCTCCCATCGCAGATGCTTGAGCTAACAAGAGCTCACCACAGGCAAGCGCATCGACCAAAGCATTATGGGCCGCATAGACAGGTAGACCATATCGGGCCCGACATGCTCCCAATCGCAATGTTCCCTCTTTCAATACATCTTGTTTACGAAGTAAACGTTTACGTTCAATCGCTAGGGTATCGATCGCCAGCAACTTTATCGACTCCCCCGTCACCTGTTTAATTGCCACCTGTAAAAAGCCTAAATCCAATGGCGAATGATGAGCAACCAACAATTTTCCTCTGGTACGCTCCATGAACCATTCAATAGCAGAATCGAGAGAGACACCTGCTTGTAGCTGATGGTCGACGATACCGTGTATGGTTGCACTGTGCCCGACACTGCCATTTATCTGAATCAACCGCTGTTCTGCACGATTCAGTTGCAACAGGCCTTTCTCTATGGGAATTAACCCTATGCTCAGTATCTGATCGCTATGCGTATCTAACCCTGTCATTTCAAGATCGACGGCCATTAGAGATGCCTCAGAAAATACCTGACTAACGGCAGGCATTTGAGAGCGGTAGTACTGTTTAGTCACATCGGAACGACTCACAAAGGCGCGCCAGCACAGTTGCGAGCGCAGAACGAATCCCATCACCTAAAAGGTCCTCGTAAATTTAAGCTTTATCCCGGCCTGAGCATCATGCACCACCTTAAATGCATCCCGTAACTGATGACGCACCAGTGAGGAGAGATTCTGTGGTTTCAGGTAATTAGACAGTTCTATCGAGTGAGTGTACTGATAACCTTGATTGGATAGACGCATATGGGCGATAAATTCATGGGCATCGGCGAGATTCAGTGCATCTTTACGATTAATGATATTGCTCTCCATTAATGCTCGAATACGTTTCGCCGTATTCACCTCTTTAATGCCGGCCGACAGCGCATAAACCCGGGCAATATCATTAATCAAGGCATTGCCCTTGTGTTTCAGATCGATCCCCTTCACCTCTCGTCCGTCGCGTTCAAGCACAAACTGTTTGAAAAACCCTAACGGCGGCGACTCCAGCAATGAGTTATTGGTCATTCCGGCAAGGAAGATATCATTGTCTTTAGTTTCCGCTAACACCTTGTCCTGCAGGCTATCAAACAGAGAGCTCGGTCCGTAGACAGAGCGCATATCGAAGAAGATACTCGCATGCATTAACGCCTTAGGCTCCGGAGTATTCACCCACTTACCGAAGCGCTGTTGCCATTGAGATAGGGTCAGGCGCCACTTAGGATTCTGCGCCATGATATCGCCGGGACAATAGATATAACCACATCTGTCCAGGCCGTTACATACCGCCTTGGTCAAGGCTTCAAAATAGCCGGCAGCCGCCTCATCGGGTTCATGAGCGAGCAACAAACCGTTGTCCTGATCCGAACATGCCGCCTGATCTTGCCGTCCCTGAGAACCGAATGCCAACCAGCAGAAGGCCATGGGGGCTTCTCCCAGGATCTGTTGGTTTAAGACGATGAGGCGTCGGGTCAAGGCATCGGTTACCGAGGTCAGTACCCGGCCAATCTCCTCGGCTCTGGCATCGGCGCTGATCAGATTCTGCAACAAGAGCGGGATCTGCTTACTGACACCGATTAAGCTTTCAAGATCATTTTGACGCTCTATCTCACCGATCAAAAGCAAAGGTTGTGAGCTTTGGCCACGTAAGATGTCGGTGCTGGTCAATACCCCCACGGCGCGCTCATCGTCAACGATGGGCAGATGATGAATACTATGCTCACTCATCAACAACATGGCTTCAAATACCAGCGAGTTTGATGTCAGGGTCTTGGGCTTTGTCGTCATGGCCTGATGAACGGGCAGACTTCCCTCTAACCCTTCCGCTAAGACTCTGTTTCTCAAGTCTCTGTCAGTCAAGATCCCGCTAAGCTTGTTATTATCTATCACTAAGACCGATGAGACCCGCGCCGAGCGCATTTTTCGGGCGGCATCACTCACCGTCGCATTAACGTCGATAACCAGAGGGTCGCCTGACATCAATGAGCTGACCCGATTGGTGGTGGTTAGCTCTTTGGCCTTGAAACGGGTCTGATGACGCAGGCGTTTAGCGAAGGCGCGGTTAAAAAAGCGATCGAATTGCCGACTCTCTACACGCAGGTAATCGAAGGTGTCGGGATCCAGGTGATACACCAGGCCATCTTCGAGGATCCGAACCCGGTTACTCACCTTTTCACCGGATAACAGGGAGGGAAAGCCGAAGTAATCCCCCTCGCCTAACCTGTCCAGCAACTCGCCATCATTATCTCTCACCTCGAAAGCGCCGCTGCGTACGATATAGAGCTGAGGGTGACTCTCATCGAGCGGCACAAACGCAGATAATTTACTGTAGTAGCCGACGCTCAGGCTTTTACAGCAACGTTCGAGTGTCGCGAGCTCAAGAGTATCGAAAGGCACCTGAGCCTTAATAAACTCGGTAATGGGTTGAAGTTCACTTGCATCCATAGACTGTCACCAGAAAAGCGGAGGTAGATACTGATAGTAAAACTATACCTAATTCAAAAAGGTACAGGTATTCGACTTATGGCGCAGTCATAACACTCATTAGATTACACTCACCTAGGCTTGGACACTTGAGAGAGCAATAAAACCCTGTTATTAACTAACAATCAAAAAGAATAGTTTATGACTTGTAAGCAGGGGGTATTCGATACGGTAGGCTCATAGTCATCACCCAGCAATTCATAGAGTCGATTCTGAGCTCGATAATATGTCTCAAGTCGCTCAAACGTATTGAAATATTTATACTGATAACCATTAAAGTTCTCTCGGAAATGCCTCACTTTCCGTACGCAGACCCGCAGCGCTATAAGTAAATCGCACAGGGATGCCGCATTTTCAACAGACATATCATTGAAAACAGCCTCGGCTTGTTTGGGGCTTTTCTGCGTAGAACCTAGAACAAATAGTGACCAGTAAAGCCTGCCAGCATTATAGCCAAGCTGACGTAAATTAGGATCGGTATATTGCTTGGCGATAAATTCCTCAAAATCATCTCTCACTCCATTATGATTTGAATCTATGCCTTCGAGAGACTGATGCCCACTTTTTTCATCTATTATGGACGCCTCGTCATCATCGAGAACCGACGCAAAAATATTAACTGGCAATAATAGGAAACAAAATAATATCCTTATCATTTGCAACTCCCTTTATAAAACTGTACTTAATTGGTAGATAGACATCAGGCTAACGCTTTATGGCTCCATACATAGAAATAGTGTCCTCCGCTGATAAAGGCCATCACGATCAGTGACCACATACCAACTTGAAAACTCAGCGGGGTAAGGAACGGGTAAACCTGATCGGTTAATAGCATCAGGGCAAAGGTTATCTGCACGAACGTACTCGCCTTTCCCCAGATACTCGGGGCTATCTCATAACGGCCAAACTGCCAGTGATAGAGAAGGGCGCCGCAGACGATTAAGAGATCTCTTATCACGACGACCGTGGCCACCCACCATGGCAGCAGGCCCACAATCGCAAAAGAGACATACACACTGACCAGTAATACTTTATCGGAAATAGGATCGACAATCGCACCGTAACGACTGACGGCATTTAATTTACGGGCTAAGAAGCCATCGACGCCGTCACTGAGTCCGGCAATAAATGCAATCCATATCACGCTGCCATAGTCTTCATTCAGGATCATCAGGCAGATAGGTATAGCCAAGATCAGGCGCAATGTCGTCAACATATTGGGAATCTGCTTGATTACTGAACTAGCCATAACTTATTAACCATCCTGGATTAAGTTTACCTATCCTTAGTATATCCGCTCCGACTCAAAGTGCTCATTTACGTCGCTTAGCGATAACCTCTCTTCGATTTTGCCATCTATTGATACTGACATCTACTGCATCGCCTTATCACTCTCTTATCGCCGCCTTAATAAATAGTGATGCGGCCCGGTTGAAAGTACTTACCGATAAAAAATCCGAACTCAGTAGATCAACTTGCCCTCAAGCTGATTTTTTAATGCCTGTACGGCGGGCATCAATTGACGATGAGTCGGCATAGTATTTATCGTGTTCAGGCCATTTTGATAGGCTGCTTGTGCGTCAACAAAGCGCATCTGCAGATAGTAGATATCTCCTTTCTTGAGTTGCCAACGAGGCAGAGCTTTGACACTGCCTGGCAAGCGTTCGATGGCCGAGAGCGCCAATTGAGTTTCGTCTTGCTCAAGGTAGCTGTCGACCAGAAGCTCTATTAAGGTGACGATCGGGCCGAGCCTGTCAATTCCATCGTTGAGCCCCTCAATGGCCTTGCTAAGCCCCTCGATCTCTATCGACTTGGCCATCATCGCACGCTCAATAAACTGATCCGGCGTGGGCCTGTTTAACAGGCTCATAAAACTATCCATCTCATCGGTCGCCAAATCGTACTCTTCCAGCGCTAAATAGGTTCTAGCGAGATTCAATCTGGCCGACTTATATCTGGGATCTAACGCTATCACCTTAGATAGCAAGATTTTCGCCTCATCCGGCATCCCCGCCTGTAGTCGCATGCGCCCCATATAAAACCAGATATCCAAACGTAAATTATCATCATGGGTGTTCTTAAGGGCACTTTGAAAATCACGCCAGGCCAACTCCCAATGCCGGTTTTCACCGTGCAGCTCTCCTCGCTGCAGATACAGATGAGCATCATCTGTCTGTGATAAGAGCAAGTCGTCATAGTGTTGCACACGTAAGTCGACCTCTACATGCGCCATAGATACGCCTGGACAATTCAGTGTCAGGAATAAGATTATTATCTTATAGAAGACTCTCATGGCTAGGGCACAATCACAGAGCCAGAGGTCATCTCGCCATCGAAGCTATCGCCTCCCCGCTCAATATTGGTGACGGTAAAAGAGAAAACGTCGCCGCTTTGAGCCGCCACCTTAGATAACTTCAAACTGACAGAGCCGTTTGCCCCCGTCGTCCCCGATACCATCTGCGGTGTACCATTGACTAAGGTCCAGTTGCCGCTCACCTCGGCGTTCGCTGCCGGGCTTCCCGAATCATCTATCACAGAGACCTGAGCCGTAATATCGTAGCTGCGCCCCTTCCTCTTAAGAGATAGAGAGACATCATCGGCCTGTAATTCCGTAGGTGCAGAGATAGTCGTCGTCACGGAGACCTCTTGTGAAACAGCCGACTCCTCGACACCATCGCTGGCCGATATAACATAGTAATAGCGGGTATCAGGCGCTACCGGACTATCGAGATAATTCGTCACGAACGATTGAACGGGCGAGTTATAGCCGCCAGAATCGAGTGAACGGTAGATGTTATAGCTAGTCGCCTGAGCCACACCTGACCAGCTAAGCTCAACATGAGTGCCATTGAAGCTGGCACTGAGATCCGTTGGCGCACTGATGCCATCACAGGCTGTGGCATCGGGGTAAATACAGTCACTGGTCTCAATGTTGTCACTCTCGAGGTAGGTGTAGCCAGTGAGACTCAGGGAGTTAACGGTGAAGATAAATTGACCACTGCTGTTCTTGTTTGCGTTGCCCGAGCTGAAGCTGACCTTGCCCTCACCCGATGTCACACCAGACACAGACTGTGTCGACAGGCCTGTCCAACCGCCCTGCACCGCGACGTTACCGATACCTGAGCCCATATTATCGACAACCCAGACCTCAGCCTGTGCTCTGAGCTTTTTCCGATTCACCGACTCGATAGCCATGGCTATCTGCTCGACATGTACCGAGGCCGCTATGGCATTGGTAGTGACATTCAGTGGCGCGCTGGGAGCGGATTCGTTATTGGCACCATCGAAAGCAATCACCTTATAGGCATAGTCTGTTGCTGGTGTTAAACCGCCATCATCGAAACTCGTTATCAATGATGTGGCTATCATCACATCGTCACGCAGTATCTTATAGCCGGCCACAGCGACATTATCGGTTGCCGCATTCCAGCTCATAGACGCACTTTCGGTAGTCACTGAACTGAGTTGCAAATTTTCAACCCGGCTCGGTGCTTCGCTATCCCCCTCTGGCTCAGGTAGGGAGTAAACCAGTGTTAATTTAGGGTGGAAACTCGTCGACTCGCTCGAATAAAAATCGGCACCATCTGAAGCCGAGGTGTTTGCGATGATAAAGCCATTATTGTTGACGGCGCCATCCACCCAGGACTGAACCACCTCGATCCCCGCTAAATTGAGGTTGGTGGTAAATAGCCCAGTCGATGGTGAAATTGAAGAGAGAACAATCGAGCCTCGATCGCTCCCGCCTTGTCCACCAGCCGACTCCCAAGCCATGCTGGCTCGATACTGCTGCCAGGTCACTTCACCTTCGACCCAAGGAGAATAAAGCGCGAAAACATCATAGCTACTAGCCGATGGGTTAAACACATCCAGGGTGATCGCCGCCGACTCGACAGTGGCATTACCTGGAATTTGACTAATATCCCATCTAAGAAGACTCGAAAGATCGACTCCGCCGCCATCATCACCATCGATAAACAGGCTCGAACTCGCCCCATAGTTAGTGTCACCATTGAGCTCACTGATATAGGCATCACTTGTACCGGCATAACCCGCGGCAGGACTGACTCCATCCTGAAATGCGACTGTGATTAGATTGATATAGGTAAATGTCTGCTGGGTATCGGCGACTATTGTGTTAAGCGAAATATCTTCGATGCCATTAACGGTCAGGGTGTAGAGCTGTGAAGGCGTCAGGGCCGAGGTCGTTAAGGTGACTTCTCGCTGATTTGCACTCAGCTGGGCCCAGAGCACCACTGCGCCGTTATCGAGTTGGTAATTTGCTGGATTATTTGCACTCGTAGAGGTGATATTTTCTGAAAAATCAACCCTGATCTGTATCGTTTCAATCGCCTCAACCGACACCAGCTCAGGAGGAAGGATATCCAGCCCTTTAGTGATGGTGAACTTATCCTGAACGGCATTGGTATTGTCGATAAACGTGGCCGTCAGCTCATTGGCTATCACCTCGACAATGAGCGATCCCAACCTATTGATTGAGGCGTACATGGCCGGGTGGTTAAGCGCTCCGCCCGATATCTTGCCAGAGCTTCCCGCAACCACATAGACGGCGCCATTATTGGCTTGTTGGATCTGCACCGTTTTCTGATAGCTGCCATCTCCGGTTTTCTGACCGTTACCGCCGTCCAGCTTCATCGTCTCACTGAAGGTCGTTGAACTGCCATAGTGACTATCGATAAGGTATGAACGTTCATAGGAGTGGCTGTGGCCAGATAGGACAAGATCGACGCCGTAAGACTCCAGAATTGGCAGCGCATTTTCACGCATCTCTATCAAGCGTGATTCAGAATCTGAGTTGTGTGAGCCCTTAGTGTAGGGAGGGTGATGCCAGTAAGCGATGATCCAGGGCTGACTGGTCGCCTCTAGATCGTTAACCAACCAGGTCAGCATGGCACCGTTACTTGCCCTGTCTGTTTCGTGGGACTCGAGGCAGATAAAGTGGATCTGGCCATAATCGAAAGAGTAATACGCTTCGGTTCCCGATGGAACGCCTCCCGCTTCACCGTTTGTCGGCAAGGTGAAAATATCGTAATAGGGTCCATCCTGTGACGCTGAATCAGCACTTGCTCCGTCGTGGTTACCTAACGTGGCCCACAGCGGAGATTGCTTCAACAGCTCGGGATAGAGATCAAACACCGCCGCTTGGTACTCATTGTCGGTGCCGGTTGAATAGGCATTATCACCCAGCATGATCCAAAGGTCGGTGTATTCACTTCCGGTCCGCGTCAAATAGGCATCTCGGACGGCTCGTGCATTACTGTCTGCGGTGCCGGAATCACCTATGACCCAAACACGGGTAAGCTCAGTGTTACCAAGGTTTGGAGAGGTATAGAAAAAATGGCTGCTATCACCGCCGGCAAGAACGCCGCCCGACTCATCGAGCAAAGCGTAATAGTAACGGGTATCGGGCTGTAAACCCGATATCAGGACACGATGATCCAACCCATCTGCCCCGGATGCGGTGCCACTCAAGTCATTCAGCTCTGTACCGTAAGTCACACTCGATGGGCTGGAGACATCGGTTCGCCATTTGACCGTCATGCTCTGCTGCGTACCCATTTGCAGATAGGGGCCACGGTTCAGGTTCTCGGCCCGAACGTCAAATACAGTTATAACAAGCAGTGAGCAGAGTAAACCACTAAGAAAGAGTCTGTTAATCGCAGGCTTACATGACTGGAATGATAAAAATGACAAGAATGAGCCGCTCATAAATACCACCACACCTTGCGGGCTCTTAGCTAGAAACAGAAGCGAGAGCAATAAGTAATGAGATAAGTATATGCACTAATACCGCATTGTGCCTGAGCTTGCACCTACATAATAGATGTGATACTGGGATCTGGTAAAGCAAAAAAAGAGCGCCGAAGCGCTCTTTTTTAATCTAACTTTGACTCTGAATTTAGATCAGAATTTGAATCAGTCTTTTAGTCAGACTTTTAATCAAAGATTAATGATCGTGCGCCTCGCCTGACCCTTTAGGGAAACGAATCGACTCAACCATATCAACAACATCCTGAGGTACCGCTGCCGTAACCTTACTTACTCCAAAGGCGACTGCAAAGTTAACCACCATACCCATCATACCAATGCCTTCGGGAGAGATCCCAAGGAACCAGTTGTCGGCGTTGTTCATTTCCGGATTCATGAACTTAAAGAACACGATATATGAGGCTGTGAACAGTAGACCAATCACCATACCGGAGATAGCGCCCTCTTTGTTAACCGTCTTAGAGAAGATGCCCATGATGATTGCCGGGAAGAGTGACGATGCCGCCAATCCGAATGCAATCGCAACGACCGCCGCAACGAAGCCCGGTGGATTAATACCGAAGTAACCCGCCATCACAATGCCTAAGGCTGCTGCGATACGTGCGAACATCAGCTCTTTCTTATCTGAGATATCGGGCATCAAGTTCTTCTTCAACAGGTCGTGAGACACCGAAGTCGAGATAACCAGCAACAGACCCGCCGAGGTTGATAGTGCCGCCGCTAAACCACCCGCTGCGACCAGTGCGATAACCCAAGCCGGTAAGTTAGCAATTTCAGGCGTTGCTAATACCATGATATCACGGTCAATCTTCATCTCACTTTCGGCGCCTTTGGCATAATAGATCTTGCCATCGGCATTTTTATCATCCCACTTAATCAGACCCGTCTTTTCCCAGTTCTTAATCCAATCCGGTGCAGTTTCATACGCAACACCTGTTGAATCCTGACCATTAATCGTCTCAATCATATTTACACGAGAGAACGCCGCTAATGCAGGAATCGTGGTGTACATGATAGCGATGAATACCAGTGCCCAACCCGCAGATACACGTGCATCTTTTACCCTAGGCACAGTGAAGAAACGTACGATAACATGAGGCAGACCCGCAGTACCAAACATCAAGGCACCAGTGATAAAGAACACGTCAATCATGCTCTTAGAGCCTTCGGTATATTGAGCAAAACCAAGCTCGGTCGATAGGCCATCTAACTTGTCGAGCAGATACACTCCTGTACCGTTACCCGCCGCATCGATAAGCTCAGCACCGAAACCAACTTGTGGCAGGATGTGACCCGTCATCATGACAGAGATAAATATAGCTGGAACCATGAAAGCGAAGATAAGTACACAGTATTGAGCCACTTGCGTGTAAGTAATGCCCTTCATTCCACCCAACACAGCATAGAAGAACACCACGGCCATACCTATATAAACACCGGTTTCGACATCAACTTCGAGGAACCTTGAGAATACAACTCCTACACCACGCATCTGACCCGCGATGTAAGTGAAGCAGATGAAGATGGCACAAATAACGGCTACGGTACGCGCTGCCTGAGAGTAGTAACGGTCACCGATAAAGTCGGGCACGGTAAACTTACCAAACTTACGTAGGTATGGTGCCATACACAGTGCAAGCAGTACGTAACCACCAGTCCAACCCATCAGGTAAACTGAACCATCATAACCAACAAACGAGACGATACCCGCCAGTGAAATAAATGACGCCGCCGACATCCAATCTGCCGCTGTCGCCATTCCGTTCATCACAGGGTGAACACCACCACCTGCCACATAAAATTCTTTGGTCGTTCCGGCTCTACTCCAGATCGCGATACCAATATATAGGGCAAACGTCACGCCCACGATTAAATAAGTTAATGTTTGTACATCCATCTCACGGCTCCTTTCTTAGGTTGAATGTTAGTCTTCGTGAACATCATATTTTTTGTCTAATGCGTTGGCCTTGGCCACATAGACAAAAATCAGCGCGACGAACACATACATTGCACCCTGCTGCGCAAACCAGAATCCTAATTTGAATCCCATGAAATGAACTTCATTTAGTACATCGACTAATAAGATGCCGCATCCAAATGATACAGCTGCCCAAATTGCTAATAACCCCAGGACTAAACGCAAATTCTCGCGCCAATACCCTTCTGCCTTTTCGTTACTTTCAAAACTCATAGTGACTCCCCTGTGCTGGTTTTTATATTAAAGTCATAGTTAATCTACCAAGCATCGAGGCAACAACAATCGCGACCTTAGTCTAACGTTGGCGGCAACTTAATTTAGAAAGTCAGAAAACCCTATATTTAACAGCGCCTTCAAAGTTGACGCCGACGTCAACCTGCAACAAAAGTACTCAAAGACCTTAGACTAAGGTAGGAGGAAAATTAGAGGATAATGAACAACATTTTGCAGTGCGCCGCCTAAAATGGGAAAGACAATCGTCATTCTTGGGAGTTTGAAGGGCTATAAATTCTCAACTAAGCGGCTTGGGCTCTGGTTAGATTCAGGCTTGGTGAGCTTGTAATGTAGCATATCGGCAAGCGTACCTGATTCGGTGAGAATGCTATCGGTTCGCTCACCGGTTTTATTTTTGTTCATTGCGATATATCAAATTAATCGTCGCAGCTTTCTCGCTACAAACGCGGCTCGCTGTTCGGCAATAATCAGATTGATTCTTCGCTCGGAGAGCCCATATTCACGAGATAACTGCTCCAGATTATCACCTTCAAATTCGCGCCAGATACGGATATCACGTAGGACGTCTTTGAGGGGTTCGCCGTTGGGGATATAGAGAACACGGTCACCAAGGTAAATGCTTAATGTGGTGGCTAAGGCTTCGCTGATGGCCAGTGCATTGCGTACCTTTTGTCCCTCTAAGGTGACCCGCATCAGCTCACATAGGCTTTGTAGGGACGATGGCCAGCGCTTGATAAAATCGGAACGCTCATCAGGTTTGAGTGTTTGCAGGGTTTCTAATACTTGTTCCAGCTCAAAATCACTGCTATGAATTAAATCCATTTGCTCTTCATGCATCATCTTATTCACAAGATAGCCCTCCGTTGGCTTGAGTTAAATATAGCTCAACAATTGCGGTGTGGCTGGCTAATAATACCAATCGGTATAAAGGTGTGGTTACTCAGCGAGAGTTTAGCGCTTGTGAGGCAAGGCAACGAGTGAAGAACATAGTTATTCTACGTTTAAGCTCGTTAACGCTGTATCGCAAGCGCTAAAACTCGCCTTTCAGGAGTGTTTTTGGCAGCCTACTTCTGTGTTGAATGAGTTCAAAAGGGATCACCATTCCCTCACTCTTTCGCCTTGAATTATGCAGCCAAAAATAACTCTGAGTTGACCACGTTCTTATACCGATTGGTATTAAACATGCAGTAATAGATACTGATTATCCACTTTCTTTTAGACCTTGGATTAGCACACGTTTATGCCAGTTTTTAAGGCATAGCGGACTAAGTTATGTTGGTTAGTGATCGATGACAGAATAGAGTGGGCGTTTGCGCAAATTAAAAGTAGAAGCCATTATTCTTAGACGGTTATCTGGCCTGACAATAACTAAAAAGCCCGCTAAATGCGGGCTTTGACTCTTTATCATCCATAGCAAGGTGAGCAGAGGATCTTAGTTTTCGGCTTCCAGCGACGACAGATAGCTCACCAACTCGGCCAACTCCTCGGCCGTGCGATGCTTAGACTTGATCAGGTATCGACCATTAACTAATAACGATGGTACGCCACGAATTCCGGCCAACTGAGCCTGAGTGTCATAATTAGAGATGGCAAGACTGGCATCGGCCGAACTCATCGCTTTCTCAACCTTGTCGGCACTGACGCCTTGCTGCACGAAATAATCTCTTAATTGCTCAGGACGTGTAAACGCCCCCTCCTTCTCATGTATACGTCTAAAAATATTGCCATGAACCTGCGGCGTTAATTTAAACTTTTGAGCCAGGTAGTAGGCTTCCTGGCTTAAGATCCAACTCGGGCGACCGGCACCGATAGGGGTTCTGCTAAACTCCATCTTGTCACCGAGGAGCTCGACCGTTTTCTCGAACAAAGGATCCTGACGGTAGCAATGACCACAATTATATGAGAAAAACTCTCTGACAATAGGAGACTTAGCCTCGGGGATCCCTCTGACTTGCACATAGTCGACCCCTTCGACAAAGCTCTGGGCCTCTACTCTGTTGAACATCATCGTATTGGCAGCAACGAAAAGCAGTAATGTGGTTAAAGGCCACTTTAAAAAATTCATCGTCTCTTCCTAAGTTAATTCCTGAGTTAATACCTAAATTAATAGCTAAGTTCAGATTAGTTACATTCACCAAGCATAGCTAAAGGGTCGTTATAGCGATATTGAAAGCCTAATTCTGTAGAAATTTTAGTGCCGTCGATGCACTTACCGACTTGCCCGACTTGCGACTCCTCGCTGAATGTCGGCACCTCGAGAGATAAGTCTTTAGCCGCCGCCGAATAGAAGGCTTCCCGGCCAGGATGTTGATTCGCACAAATATTATAAACGGGGGATAGAGAGTTACCCGATAACAGACAAGACACGGCGCCGATGCAGTCGTCCAAATGCACCAGATTAACCGGTGACTCTCGACCAGGTAAATTTTGTTTTCCCGCCAAGAAGCGCCCCGGATGTCGTCCCGGCCCGACTAAACCGGCAAACCGGATAACGCAGCTGTTAGGCTGCTCGCTGAACAGATTCTCCGCCTCAAGCAAAACCTCACTCGATGGCGAGTGCGGCGTAGCATCACTTTCTCTTACGGGCTTTTCTGAGGAAGGGTAGACCCCCGTGGTGCTGACAAAGATGATCCTCATATACTCATGCTGAGCCATCAGGCGCTTGAGGAAACTCAAACGTTGCTGGTAAGCACCGGGAGATTTTACAATTGCAGGAGGAATATTGATGATGATGGCATGGGTATGAAGCCTTTGATGTAGCATAGCTAACGTCGATTCATCGAATCCAGGCTCACACTCTCCAATCACACTCCCATTGAATTGCTGCTTATCGAGATCCAGACTAAAGCCTGCAATACCTTCATGAGTTAACGCTGCCGCCGCTTCCATCGAGCGCTTGCTACCGCTAACAATATAACCCTGTTTAACTAATGCCTGTGCCAGCGGTAATCCCAACCATCCACAACCCACAATACTGACTGTTTTAATCTTCAAGGTTACTCTTTCCTAAACGTTTATTATTATTTCTAGATATTTATAACATCATATATAAAAAAGGCGAATATCTTCACTATTTCGGCACACCACTGAAATAGAAACTGATGCCCATATCGGCCTGCAGAGCCCTCATAGCCCCCTCAGATAGCTCTTCAAGCTTTAAGACCTTCTCAACGAACACGTCCTCCTGGGTAAGAAAACGCAACGCCGGCTCGCTACCGTCGGCATTACAGGCCCAGACTTGGGGCTGCTTAACCTCTTTGGTGGTCATCATGACCTTGCCTACGGTTTGGTCAGAAAGCTCTACAACTGTACCCGGCGGATAGATACCTAAAATTTTAACCAGGACGGCAATCAGTGACTCGGCGTGCTTACCTGCCCTATTCTTAAACAAGTAGCCCAAAGCGACCTGTGGAGAGCGTAGTTCATCGGTCCAAAGTTGCCTGTCATAATCATTTGCCAGACTGACTATCTGAGTCACTATAGGGATCTTATTTCCTTTCAAGCCATCGGGGAACCCGGTTCCATCGATAAACTCATGATGATGCAGAATAATATTTAAGACCATCTCAGGGTACAGGCCCGTCTTATAGAGCATATCGTAGCCAAAATTGGGGTGTTTTTTCATGAAGTTAGCTTCATGTTCGGTTAGTGGCCCCTTCTTGCGACGAATAAGATCGGGCACCTTAAGCTTACCGATATCATGATAGAGGCAGCCTAAGGCGATATCTCTCATATCCGATTTAGAAAGCTCCATCGCCTTGGCAATCATCAGGGCGACAACCGCTACCGAGATCCCATGTTGGGTGATGCTCGCATCACTCTCACCCGCGCTCACCAAGGCAAGAAATGGCGTTTCCACGTCATGCATATGTTCGAGCAGATCTTCAACCAGGGCGGCCGAATTACGATAGGCACCTTCTGGATCACTCGCAATCTTGCTAAATGATGAGCGACTCTCGTTGACACATTTAATAAACCTCTGCTGACTGAGCCTCAATGACTTTCGGATCAGCATCTTGTGATCCACTTCAACCTTAACTTCTTCGACCTCCTCGACTTCGACCAGTGCAGCATCGGCTTGCTCGATTATCTCTTCGCCGGAAAGCAAGATCACATAGGTAACACCTAAACTCTTGATTAGCTCAATTTGCGCTTCTTCTTTAATTTCGACACGATTAAACAGGAAAGGATGATTCTTCCAAGAGAGGGGTAATTTTACTGTGATCCCGATCTGTAGCTTATCTACGGGTAAATGTATCTGCTCGGCTTTAGCCACCAATGAACTCCTGCACCTGAAACCTTGAATTAAACAAGATATCGTTCCCTATTTTAGTCTCAGTATAAGGTTACAAACACTATCATATGTGAAAACCTACTGAACTTAATGACATAACTATAGAGCATTAGCAAAAAATCTTAAGTAAAAAATATCAAATTTATTACAAATAACCACTTTTTTAGGCTAAATAGCCCTATATATATCCTAAAAATAGTTCATTGTAGCGATGAACAGCGCACTAATTGTTATCATTTAGTGAGAATGAGTCACTTTCATTGCCAACATAAAACTCAATACTCTCACCAGACAGCAAGAATAATAATGAGAAAGCAGATAAAAGCAGATATTAGTTATTCCAACTCAAGAGCAGGAAAGTGGCAATTACTCCCAAATAGATATTGCATACAATATCCAAGAGCCATATAGTGAACATATTCTTTGAGGAGGCATTGCCCCCGTCAATGTCCCTTTGAAGAGTGTTGCTGTCAATTGTCCTTTATTATTAAAAAGGCCACCTACCGCTAAAGTTAGGTGATTAATTTAATAATTTCGATTGAACCCCTGGATCGAAATACAAGTATGTAGTCTGTATTACATGATTCTTTGGCGCTGCATTTTGCAGCGCCTTTTTTTATCTTAACTTTCCATGGAAAACCGAACTCTGAACGAGTATGAACCGGATTAGACCTTACCCGGAAACCTCTGTTCTTTGGGCCAATCATCGAAGTAATAACTTAGCCTTTTAGATTTAAACAGATAGATCAAACTCCAAAAAAGCAGTAATGCATCTAACCCCATGCTCCAGTTATAGAGATAGTGAGAATTAATAGTTCGTTCAATTAACAATCCACCATCGATGGACAATAACAATAACAACACCCATTTCAGCTGACCAAATATCGGCCTCACCCATATCGGCGAACGTTTCCGTTCGGCAATCACCACCCCATAGACCAGTAGAGCACCAAAGCCCGCCATCAAGGCCATGATAAAATCACTTTTATGAGGATAAAAGAGTGCAACCAGTCCGGCGCGATCGCTAGATTGGGTCAGGGAGGCGATAAAGATACACCAGCCACGCGCAATATAGACCAGTATCAGATAGAGATAGAGGGGAGGTTTAATATGCCCTTTGTCATCGAGCCAGGTGATATTGCTGAAATTCACAGAGTTGCCTTAAATTATCTTTCTACACAGTGATATGGAGCCATAAAAAGATAATTCAATGCTAATATTCAAACCGGACTCAGAGAAGGGGCATTTATTGTTAAAATGACCGATTGCTCAGATGCCTCTCTGGCTCCCAGCTTTACTGTCGAAATAGGGCACTTAGGATGCCATTCTTTGACATCCTAACTCTAACTAAATCTAATTAGGACAGGCTATAACCGACTAACGACAATAGGCGGTGAGTTACTCGCCACTCAATACGGCTAACAGACCATCTTCATCGATCACCTTAACACCCAGATCCTGAGCCTTGGTCAGCTTAGAACCTGCCGCCTCGCCCGCCACTAAGCAATCGGTATTTTTAGAGACACTACCGGCCACTTTAGCCCCAAGCGCCTGCAACTTAGCTTTAGCATCGTTACGGTTTAGCTTAGTTAAGGTTCCCGTGAGCACCCAGGTCTGTCCCTTAAGCGATAACGCCTCCTCGGACACGGCTTCAATTTCAGGCCAATGAACACCGGCTTGTACCAGATTATCGACCACCTCGAGGTTGTGAGGTTGGGCAAAAAAGTAGGTCAGGTGCTGAGCAACAATCGCGCCGACATCATCCACCTTGATAAACTCATCCGCATCGGCAGACTTTAACCTGTCCAGGTTTTTAAAGTAGTTGGCCAAGTTCGCCGCCGTCGCTTCTCCCACTTCACGGATCCCCAATCCATACAGGAATCGGGCAAAGGTCGTTTGCTTAGCGTCTTCGATAGCAGCCACCAGTTTAGTGGCCGATTTCATCCCCATTCTGTCAAGCATGGTCATCGCAGAGGCAGTTAACTTAAAGAGATCGGCGGGACTTGCCACCAGCTCTTTATCGATAAGCTGCTCAACCACCTTATCACCCATGCCATCGACATTGAGCGCCTTACGGGATGCAAAATGTTTAATAGCTTCTTTACGCTGCGCCTCACAGAACAGACCGCCGGTACATCTGGCAACCGCCTCTCCCTCGGTGCGTTCAACCATGCTGTCACACACAGGACAGGTCTGAGGAAACAGAATATCGCTTGCACTATCCGGACGCTTCTCGGCGACAATAGCCACGATTTGAGGGATCACGTCTCCGGCTCGCCGCACTATCACTGTGTCGCCTACTTTCACGCCGAGCCTGGCGATTTCATCGGCATTATGCAGCGTCGCATTAGACACAGTCACGCCGCCGACAAACACAGGCTTGAGTCTGGCCACTGGAGTCACCGCTCCGGTTCGACCAACCTGAAAATCAACGCCTTCGAGCAGGGTCATCTCCTCCTGAGCGGGAAACTTAAATGCCGTAGCCCATCGGGGGGCTTTCGCCACAAACCCCAATTGAAGCTGATGCTCAATGCTATCGACCTTAATCACCACGCCGTCAATTTCATAGTCCAGCGCATCACGGCGGGTGAGAATATCGTTATAATAATCGATCACAGATTTGACATCACCGCGCAGCTTAACTTCACTGCTCACCGGGAAGCCCCAGGATTTAAGCTGCATCAATTGCTCGTGATGTCCCTTACCTAAAGGCCAGCTTTCAGGCTCGACGACCCCCAAGGCATAGGCATAAAACCCCAGTGCACGACTCGCGGTTATTTTGCTGTCCAACTGACGCAGGCTGCCAGCTGCGGCATTACGCGGGTTAACAAACAACTTCTCACCTTTCGCTCTGGCTCTGTCGTTGAGTGAATCAAAGGCTTTTTTCGGCATGATCACTTCCCCTCTGACTTCGAGCAGAGGGGGAAAATCGCTACCACGTAACTTAAGCGGAATAGAGAGGATGGTACGTACGTTTTCGGTGATATCTTCGCCGACGCTACCATCGCCTCGAGTCGCTGCACGCTCATACACACCGTCGCGATAGAGGATACTGACCGCTAAACCATCGAGTTTAGGCTCACAGCAAAAAGTCGGCGTCTCACTGGTTTTATCGCTGATGCGCTTATAGAAGGCATCAAACTCATCTTCGCTGAAGACGTTATCCAGACTCAGCATAGGCTTAAGGTGAGTGATTTGATTGAACTTGGCTAACGGCGCGCCCCCGACTCTCTGTGTCGGTGAGTCCGGCAGGCAAAGCTCTGGGTTTTCTGCTTCAAGCTGCTTTAATCGGTTGATTAAACGATCATATTCAGCATCGGGTACACTCGGTGCGTCATCGACATAGTAGCGATAGTTGTGCTCATTAAGCACTGAGGTCAGTTGTTTAATCTCTTCTTGAATAGCGTGCATCTTGTTATATCCGAATAAACGTGAGAAAGGCCGCAAAGGCGGCCTTTCAAAAATAAGTCTTTAATTTTGTCGCCGAATAAAAGCCGGCAGTTAAGAATTCTGTGTGCGAATACGCTGCAGATAGTTTAGCTTAGTGTTTTCACACCAGGCAACACGACCACCATCGAGAAGCTGACCACCCAGGTCATCGGCCAGTTGGTGAGCTGAATTTAACATGATAGAGAAATTCATCAAGGGCTCGCCATGACAAGGCAGCGTCATAAATAATACAACGCCCTCGGTAGTGAACTGTTCCATATCATCGAGGTTAAACACACCAGGTTTCACCATATTCGCCAGTGAAAACAGTGTTTTCCCGGTACCAGCATTGTCTTCATGACGATGGAAGATACTCATGTCGCCAAACTTAAAGTTCAGAGACAATAGAGAGGGTAGCAGTTCGGCACCACTAAGCTCTTCCCCTTCGGAGGCGACCACATGCAATACCAATACATCTTGTGGCTCGGGCAAGGTTTCAGGCTCTTGAGCAACCACCTTTGGCTCGGGCACAGACTCTGACACAGGTTCTGGTACTTCAATCGAAGGCTCAGGAGAAAGCGCTGGCTCAGTCGCCTCAAACAATGAACTTTGGTTAGGTGCAGTTTCTTGGCCCAGTCCCAACTCCATCTGATTGATCTCCTCCTGCTGATGCACTTCGGCAGACAACACAGGCTCCTGTCTCTGACGTGATGCTTTCTGTTTAGGCTGATCTGACAGAGAAAAGTCATCACCGGCCTCTGCAACATCTTCATCTTCACGAACAGGGCTGTCCACCTGGCCCTCGGAGGTCAGAGTAGGCTCTTTTGGTGCAAAGTCGATTTCATCTTCGCCGCGATCGTCATCAGAAATGGGAGACCCTTTTCTGATTCTTACCTGCCCAATACCATCGGCATCAAACCCTTGGTGATCTCGACTCGCGTCCTGATCTTTATAGAAGCCCGTCATGGGGCTCTCTTTTAATGATTTAGGTTGTTGTTTTCTAATGGACCAAAAACCATGCACAAGTACCGCGACGATTGCAATCGCACCTAACACAAACAATACCAGTTGCAAATTTTCCATTGGTTACCTTGTCTTTCCTATGGTTAAACAGCGTCGGCTAGAGCCACCGCTTCATCAATATCTACAGCGACTATGCGAGAAACACCCGGCTCATGCATAGTGACGCCTATCAGTTGGTCAGCCAATTCCATGGTGATCTTGTTATGACTGATATATATAAATTGCACACTTTGTGACATCTCTTTGACCAGCCGACAGAATCTGTCGACATTGGCATCATCTAAAGGTGCATCAACCTCATCCAACATACAAAAAGGTGCAGGATTCAGTCTAAAAATCGCAAACACCAATGATAAAGCGGTTAACGCTTTTTCTCCACCGGAAAGAAGATGAATTGTACTATTCTTTTTACCCGGTGGCCTCGCCATAATCGTCACTCCGGTCTCGAGCAAGTCATCATGGGTCAATGCCAGTTGTGCACTGCCTCCGCCAAATACTTTCGGAAAGAGTACACCTAAATCTTGGTTCACTTTATCAAAGGTCTCTTTAAAACGACTCTTCGTCTCTCTATCTATCTTACGAATCGCCTCTTCGAGGCTAGTCAGCGCAGAAGTGAGATCTGCATCCTGACTATCTAAATATGATTTTCGTTCACTTTGCTGCTCATATTCCTCGATGGCGGCTAAGTTGATCGCCCCCAGATGAGTAATGCGGGCACGTACTCGCTCTAACTCTCTTTGGCGGGCCTGCGAACTCTTATTCATATCTAAAGAGAGCTTAACTTCATCGAGCTTAATCTCTTGCTCATTAAGCTGCATCAACTGGCTGTCAGCCTGACCTTTTAAACCCTCGCGACGTAACTTTAACGTGCTGATAGACTGAGTCAAGTGTTCTATCTTTCCAAGCTGTTGTTTTTTCGTTAATCCTGCGCTATCACTCGCTTCTTGCAGTCGGTTTTGTTCTTTACGCAGTATCGAAAGCTCGGTCTGTTTCTGCTCCTGCTTCGCCAGCGCTTTCACAAGCTGTTCATTTAACGCACTAAGCTGGCCGTCTTGGTTGCCAGCATCTTGTTCTGCCAACTGGTTTTCAAGTGCCGACTTAGCCAGGCTCAGCTCTTCGATACGGGTTTGTTGTTGAGTGATGGACTGGGCGTTGAGGGCTATTTTAGTCTTCAATGCCTGCATCACCGAGTTGGACTCATTAAGCTTTAACTGCTGCGAAACACCCTGCTCTTTTAACGCTTTGATCTGTTCGGCTTTCAGCTGAAGTTGCTGTACGAATCGGACTTGTTCGGTTTCTGCCGTTTGTAATTTACTTAAGCCGACTTCCAGCTTTTCACTGAGGCTTGTTTGGGTGGCCAACAACTCGTCCAGCGTTAACTTAAGCTGTTCAAATTCCAGGTTTAGTCGCTTACCTCTCGCCTCGCACTCCTGTGCCCTGTGCTCCGCGGCGCTTATCTGTGAACTTAACCCCGCAATAGAGAGTCTCAACTGCTGCAGACGTTCATTACCCGATTGGAGCGATAACTTCAAAGGTTCGATAATGGCGTGTAGCTCATGGCTCTGTGATAGCACATCGCTTAACAGCGCCTCCGAACCGGTAATGCTTAATTCAAGCGCATCCTGTTCCCGTTTTAACTGCACCAGAGAGCCCGAATCCGTGCCCTTTCTGATCACGAAACCTTTGCCAAGCAGGTAACCGTCGGCGGTGGCGATACGTTCATTGTCACCTAAACCGGCGAGTAGTGGCTTAGCGGCATCGATACTTTCCGCCCACTGAACATTAGATAGCCAAGGTGAGAGGTTGGCACTGCAGCTGACAACGGACCAGTCTTGCTGTTTCCATGAGCTAAACCCTTCCCACCCCTCTTCCTCCTGACTCTCATCTGCATCGACGCCGACAGGTGTCTTAAGCAGTCCATCAAACAGAAGTTCGACAGCTTTCTCCCAACCGGGTTTCACTTCGAGTAACTGCCACAGGGCTTTTTCGCCCTCGAGTTCGGTCTCATCCGGCAATAACTTAGAGACCAGAGCTAAGCGCCCTCTCTCTTCGGCAAGGGACTGACTCAGCGCTTCCTGTTTGGCTCGTAATTGGGCTTGTTCTTGGGTAGCGGTAGTGAGTCTCGATTCAGACTCTTCATTGATCTCTTGCTGAAGATCCGCCTCTGTCGTTAACTGCTCGAGTTCTGACGCCTGCTGCTGATTATTCTGACTCGATTGTTCGGCCTCAACTTCTGCGCTCAGCTTTCGATTATCTTCTATCCGCTGATTTTTCTGCTCAACCATCACCTGAAGGTGGGTCAGTTTTGAGCGCGAAACCTCATGCTCTAAGCGATACGCCGAGACCTGCTCTTTGTGCAGGTTTAAAGATGTGGAAAGCCGCTCCCCTTCGCCTTCGAGCCCGTTGAGTCGAATTGTTAAATCATTCGATGAGGTGGCCAAGGTGTCGACTAAAGGCGTCTGATTATCAAATTCTAAGGTCAGGGCGCCCTTTAACACTTCATCCGTAGTTAATTTGGTATTGTGGTTATCGAGCTTAGTCACTATCGCCGAGATACGCTGGTCGATATGAGCGTCCTGCTGCTGCCTGTGCTTAAGATTTTGCTCGAGCTTACCTATCTGGTTTCCGCATTGGTAAAAATCTTCTACCCGCTTGTGCTCTTCACGTTCGAGCTCCACCAGCTGCACACTCAGCTGAGTTATGGCTAATTCGGTTTTCTCTTTTTCGGCATCGAGCTCGGCCTTATCCACTTCAAGCTTGTTAACCTCCAGGGTCAACTTTTCGGTTTGATTGGTTAACTCAATATAACGGCTGACAGAAAGCTCTGAGTCCAGTATTCGTTCAGATTGCTTAAACTCGCGATATTGCTTCGCCGCGGCCGCCTGCTCAGCCAACTTCTCCAGCTGACGTCCCAGTTCGGTTCGAATATCGCCGAGTCTCTCGAGGTTCTCTCTGGTATGACGGATCCGGTTTTCGGTCTCGCGTCGCCGCTCTTTATAACGGGAGATCCCTGCCGCCTCTTCGATGAACACTCTCAACTCTTGAGGTTTAGACTCAATCAGTCGGGAGATGGTCCCCTGCTCGATAATCGCGTAGCTTCGAGGCCCTAGGCCCGTGCCCATAAAGAGATCGGTAATATCCTTACGACGACATTTCTGTCCATTGAGAAAATAGGAGGAATCACCATCTCTTGACACCTGACGCTTTACCGAGATCTCCTGATAGCTGGCATATTGCCCCGTAAGGCGGCCATCCTTATTTTCGAAAGAGAGCTCGACACTGGCGACCGATACGGGTCTTCTGGCGGAGGAGCCATTAAAGATAACGTCGGCCATGGAGTCACCACGCAGATGCTTAGCCGAGCTTTCGCCCAGCACCCAGCGCACGGCATCGATGACATTAGATTTACCACAACCATTAGGACCAATGATCGCGCTTAGCGGGCTGAGAAAAGGGATCTTAGTTGAATCGACAAACGACTTAAATCCAGCAAGTTTTATCTGTTTGAGTCTCATGGTGCCAGTTAGGTCGTTTTCAGCAAATACGTTTTGCCGAACAGAGCTTATTTAGAGTTGATTTTCTGGGGGCTACTTTAACAAAGCGGGCAGTCTTTTGTAACGTTTTTATTAATCATTCCTCTATATATCTCTTGTCATCGGAAACTGACTGGAACACAATTCAGATAGTTTTTTCTTATGCCTAATATAGACGTGTCTACTTATGAATCAAACAACTAAAACACCCCACAAGAGTGGGATGGACTACTTTCTCTTCGGATTTAGCCTGATAAAACAAAAAGGGCTAAGAACTTTTGTGTTTATTCCACTGATGATAAATTTGCTGCTTTTCTCCGGCGTTATCTATTTCGCCATCGGTCAGCTGGAAAATGCCTTCGGTTGGATCTCGGCCCAGCTCCCCGATTATCTGAGTTGGCTCAACTTCCTCCTCTGGCCATTAGCGGTCATCACCCTGTTGGTGGTGCTCTCATTTATCTTCACCTCTGTGATGAACTGGATAGCCGCCCCCTTTAACGGCCTGCTGGCCGAAAAAGTCGAGCAACACCTGACAGGCAAAGATCTCAACACCGGCACCACCGTCGACTTGATAAAGGATCTGCCGCGGATATTCGGGCGGGAATGGATAAAGCTCAAATACTATCTGCCCAGAGCCATCATCTGTCTTATCCTGTTCTGGATCCCCTTCTTGGGCCAAACCTTCGCCCCAATCATCTGGTTCCTGTTCAGCGCCTGGATGATGGCCATTCAGTATTGTGATTATCCCTTCGATAACCACAAGGTGCCCTTCTCTGACATGAAATTTGCCCTCAATCAGACCAAAGGCACCAGCTTCACCTTCGGCGCCTCTGTCACCCTGTTCTCGATGATCCCGATCGTCAACTTTATCGTCATGCCGGTAGCCATTTGCGGCGCAACGGCCATGTGGGTAGATAAGTATCGCGAGGCGTATAAACACCCAGAAATAGCACCGGATTAACTGCGGTGGTTGAGTAGTGTATTGCAGAGGCCGTTCATCAAACCCAGCGTAAGGCTTTAATAATCCGTCTTACACTAGCCTAAGCCAACGACTCACGTTAAAACCACACTCATTAAAAAGGGCAGCGCCAGCTGCCCTTTTTGGCCTATCGGCTTAGCCCACCGACGCCCCACATAAAAAGCCCTCCGTAACCGCAGTAAAACAAGCTGGATAGATAACCTGAAATGACAATTTTGAATGTCTAAGTTATTAAGCATATTTATAAATATTAGTTCTATACCTCAGTGAGAAACCGCTCAGTTAAAAACCTAAGTCATGGCCCCTGCCTCTCAATTTATAACTTTATCGAAAGAAGTTGCACTTTTTCATAGTGAGTCCCACCTAGACGAACGATTACTATTATTTTGCCAAAAGGTGAAATGAATAATAACGAAACCAAATTAATCACAAATTGCTATGAAATAAATTATCTAGCAAGGAGATATGATGAACTTTATGAAAAAGGCTTTGCTGCCGACGCTGCTGACTGCATTAATAGCTGGGTGTGGAAGTGATGATGACTCAACGGTAGAGCAACCTGTTCAACCAATAAAAGAGACAAAACCAGAGTACTTGGACGTTGATGTAAATCCTAACTCGATAAACCAGGGTCACATCAAAGTGATGTTAGGTGAATATGATGACAACATTAAAACCTGGTTGTTGAGTGATTCAGCTAAAGATCTGGATGATGATGGAAAAATTGGTATTTTAGATGCGCATATTGCAGGCGTATATAATGATGAAAAAACCATCTACAGTATTTCACTTACTGACATAGGTGAAGTTTTAGCGTCAAACCCGGATGGATTGGGCGCGGGTACCGCCAGGCCCGATATATTCAAACCCGGTCATTATTCAGCATTTGACCTATTGCGTTATCTGTCCTTCACTCGAGACGACTTAACACTCTCAAATGTCGTCCATCATGAAAACACTGGGCTAGGCACATTTACGTTCAATGTTTCTATGGATGTGAATGGTGATGGCATTCTATCAGCGAATGACGGTGATATTGTAGACAGTGATGATTGGTATTTTCGTTTTAATACCGATGGCGGCATATTCACCAGGGCAAGGGGCAGCATGCAGGGGTTCTCTCCCAGCGGTGAAGCCACCTACGTTCGAATTGACGAGTATTGGCTTCAACAAGATAGTTTGATTACTTTGCAACCATTTTCGAATGAAATGACCGCCAGACGTCAATGGATTCAACGTCAGGAAGTTGAGAAATTTCAGGCAAACGGCAATAAAGTTATTATCCCTAAAGTTGTTGCAGTTGAATATGGCCGCGTTGAAAACAATGGCGTCGTGGCTTATGCCGACAACATTGAGGTGACACCGGTAGGCCATCGAGATGACATCTTCCAGCCGGGTGTCATTACCGTTATGGATGCGATGATCGCTGCACAAGATAAGCTTGGAAAGGTGAGCTTTTCCTATTGGGACAGTCTGTCTACCGGTGCCGACGTCGGCCATTTCGCGCTGTCTGGTATTGGTGAGTTAAGGAACTCGGGCTTAAGAGGATGGTTTACTCATTTTTACAATCCGTCAAAACAGTTCCCGGACGGAGACTTTAATAAATCCCCGACGTGTAACTGGTCTATTGATGGCAGCCCTGATGGTGAGACTCGGGTGAGTAAGGAGGTCTGCGAAAAGGACTGGGGCGGCCCGTTTGGAGGCGAACACATTCACTTAATGCAGGATGTATATCCGATCCGCTTCGGTTATATGGATCTATACTGGGCCTATGGCAATATGCATGACTACTTTGGTCCTAAAGAGCGAAATGGACAAGAGACGATTCAATGGAACTTTGCCAATGATAGTTCACCCGATATTTCGGTGGTTAGGACTCTGCAGCTCCCCAAAGATGCGACAGGAAGTGCACCAATTCTCAATCAAGACCATTTTGGCTGGAAGATTGCTGATTGTACTCAATGCCATAACCAAGAGGTCAATCCCCTTGGACACGGTGGACATGCTTGGCCTATCAACTCAAGCGACGGGTTTGATATCACTCAGCCTTATTACTGTGCCAGCTGCCATGGTTCAAATGGTGCTCCAAAGGCTCATGGCGAAGATGCACGCTGTTTCTTTTGTCATGCGGGCGAAAAGCAACCACAAAGTCATAATGATGCTTCGACCAAAATCCTCTATAAAGGGGCTGATAAACTAAAGGCAAATTCATCTTACGGTAACTTCGATCCGTTCCAGGCAGTTCCAGCCGATGTGTTTGGTAACCACAAGCCTTATACCGAGGTTTGGGAGAGCAAAAATAATGACTGGGAAATGAGTAAAGTATTCCCAGACCCGTATGCATGTCTGACATGTCATATAAATAAAAAATAAGCCGATACCTTAATAGGGATGGGGGGTTTACTGCCCCCCTTTGTACCCATTATGATGAATACACCCCAAACTGATTAATTGATGACGCCATGAAAAATCTTATATTATCCGGTTCATCAATTGTTAACACTCTGAAAAAAGAGTTAATGACCTATGGGTTCAATGGGTTTTGCTATCATTTGCCATTGGAAAACAACTACATTTCAGATGTCGACCTTCCCAAGCTTAAAGATTTTCGGCCGGAACTGATTAAGCGTGAAAAGTTTGTCGTTGCTTCCGATAAACGGGCGATAAATGTCAGAGAATATTACTTCAGGCTTTTTGCCGACAAGATGGACAGCGGCCTAGCTAAGAAGAAGAAATTAGGACCAAACCTCTGGGATGGACCTAATCTGGCGACTTCATCAGGCGTTCAGCTCCAGCGGTTCCTACATCTCAACGATGTACACACCGTCATTAATTGGTTAGTCCCCTTGCATTGCCCTTGGTCTGGTATGTTCACCTTGTTCACATCCGAGAATAAAGACGACATATTGAACACCGCTAATGACAATCATGATGCGATCGATGCGCTCCTTTGTCTGTACGCCGGGCATTTTACATCGAAGTTTATTGTAGAGCTCAATCCTATCGCCAATCATGGCTTATTGAGTAAGAAATCACTCAAGATACTGGCATTCATTTCACAAGGGGACTCAATCGAAACCATAAGTGAAAATGAAAACCTTTCTATCAGAGGCGTTTGTTATCATGTTGACCGGATTAAAAACATATTGAAGTGCAGCAACCGCAGTCAAATGGTATATAAGGCGACAAAATTGGGGTTAATCAGGTAAGCGAATGTGCTCTTCACATAGAGTACAGTTATGGGTGCCTTAATTTTTCAGATGGTGCTCTTTTATACCAATTGCATTAAGTACCTGACCATTCAGCGAGAATTCAAAGCTCTGTAGGCAAGTAGGATGATTGAAGCTAATAGTTATTCTATATCGAAAGCATCCAGTGAAGCATAAAGGGCTTTGAATTGAAAATCCTGAGGGGCTCTGAATTGGTTAATTATTTAGTGCAACTGGTATTACTTCAGCTCAGTGATGCACTGGATAACCTCATACCCTACGGCATCACAGTAAAAAACAATAAAATCTATGCCCTTTCATAATCTGGAGGAAGGTGAAGGATGCCATGTTTTCACATCAGGAAATACCGGCCTTCGCCTTCACAGCTTCCTCTGAATCGGCATACTCTTGTGATATGACATAATACTCATCAGCAATCTCCATAAAAGCATCAACCATATCGGGATCAAAGTGTTCACCTTTACCTTCCAGGATGATGGCTACCGCTTTTTCATGGGGAAAGGGGGGCTTGTATACACGGCGGCTGACTAGAGCATCATACACATCCCCCACCGCCATTAAGCGTGCAGCAATTGGGATATCATCCCCCGCCAATCCCTCTGGATATCCTGAGCCGTTCCACTTTTCCTGATGGGCGTAGGCGATCTCCTTGGCAAAGACAAGGAAATTATCCGCTACAGAGATGTTCTGCTCTGCGGCGGAAATGGCATCACGACCATAGGTCGTATGTTTTTTCATCTCATCAAACTCTTCATCGGTTAACTTACCCGGCTTGAGAAGAATATGATCTGCCACCCCTACCTTGCCGATGTCGTGTAGCGGCGCCGATTTATAGAGCCAAGTGATATTCTCTGGAGTCAAGAAATGACTAAAGCGCGGATGATCTTTGAGTTTTTGTGCTAGCAATTTCACATAACGTTGAGTCCGTCGGATGTGGTTACCGGTTTCTGGATCGCGAGCCTCCGCCAGCGAACCCATCGCCACCATGGTGACATCCTGCAACTCCTCCATTTGCCGGGTGCGCTCAATCACCTTCTCCTCAAGGATCTCGTTTTGGCGTTTCAAAAAGTCACGCGCACTCTTTAACTCTAGATGAGTCTTGACGCGCTCAATGAGAATGGGTGGACTAATGGGTTTTGTTATGTAATCAACCGCCCCCAATTCAAGCCCTCTGGTTTCATCCTCCACCTCAGCTTTGGCGGTCAGGAAGATGACAGGTATGTCACGTGTCGCCTCATCGGCTTTGAGTTTCTGGCACACCTCATAACCATCCATACCGGGCATCATAATATCGAGCAGGATGAGATCTGGTTTATGCCTTTCAATGATCTTCAAGGCCATCAGACCATTGACGGCGGCTTGAACAAAATAGCGACCAGACAACACTCCCTTTACAACATCAATATTAGCGGGAGTGTCATCAACCGCGAGAATGGTTAATCTGGATGTATCCTTACTCATTGTCATTCTCCATTACTCACACATTACTCATACAATAGACTTAATCACTGTCACTTGATGCATTACCTATCCGCAACACTCTTCATTATCTCGCCTACGAGGGTTGAAGCGGCATCAAAATCATAATCGCCGAGATAACGCTGTAACTTACTCAGTGAACCATGAAGCTCAACTTCATCTATCCCCAGCAGTAGATCTTCTACGGCCTCTTCGACTGTGGAATCAAAGTCATCGATGCGCTCGGAGATTTTTCTCAATGCATCTAACACATCAATTTCTACTACGGTATTTGACTTACCCTGAACAGATCCCTTCATATCAGACTGCAGGGCGTCACTAATTGTCACCATAGCTTCATTCAACGCTCGCCCGGTCACGGTTATGCACTCCGTTTCTGGCTGTTCCTCTAAGAGGACGGCTTCCAGTTTGCTCGCCTCAGCATGCAAAGCGTTAGCCCCAATATTTCCAGCTACGCCCTTCAAGGTATGTGCAATGCGTACGGCGCTCTCCCGGTCGCTTTCAATCAAACTCTGACTAATCCGCTCCATGGCATCGGCCTCAGACTCCAGAACCTTAGTCAAGGTCCTGCGATAGGCCCGCGCACTGCCGCCCATACGAGCCATCGCCTTATCTACATCAAAGCCGGGGAGTTCCAGTGGCGACTCGTCTCCCCCTTTGTTGAATTCAGCCAGCCGTTGCAGCAGTTCGACAGGGACTTCACGCTCACCGGGTTCAATCCACTGCGCCAGTGTACGATACATCTCTTTGGGGTCGATGGGCTTGGACACATGGTCATTCATACCAGCTTCCAGACACTTATCACTGTCTGTAGCCATAGCATTGGCGGTCATGGCTATGATAGGAAGTTCTTTGAATTTTGGATCTTGACGGATTTCACGCGTAGCAGTATAACCATCCATTATCGGCATCTGGATATCCATCAGTACTAGATCAAACTCTTTCTCTTTTACCTTTTCAATGGCAACTTGTCCATTCTCAGCTACTGTCACAACCATCTGGGCTAATTCAAGTAATTCGGTCGCTACCTGTTGGTTTACTTCATTATCTTCTACCAACAAAATACGTGCCCCGCGAATTGCTGCTACTATCTCTATTCCCAATTCACTTGTGACTTTAGCCAAGTTCAGTGCTTCGAACCCCATGGCCACCATAGTTGCATCCAACAGGGTAGAGGCTGATACCGGCTTGCTTAAAAAACCGTCCAGTTTGACTCCATCGGCCTGTAGTAACATTTCATCCCGGTCATAGGCTGAGACCATCACCACTTTGGGTACTGCGGTCAACTTGGTATCAGATTTGATCTGACGGCTGGTTTCAATACCATCCATTCCCGGCATTTTCCAATCCATTATGACCAATTTGAAGGGAGTTCCCGACTGATCGGCTTCACGTATCTGCTCTATTGCTTCTTTACCACTGCCGACTATCGCTACTTTGAAGGAAAGGCGCTCGGCTATGTGTTGCAATATTTCCCGAGCAGATTGACTGTCATCAACCACCAGCACTGAAAGGTCGCGCAAATCCGGTTTTGGTAGTGGTAAAGAGCTATAGCTCTCGCCCGATAGTCCAAAATTGGCGGTAAAAATAAAGCTACTGCCTTTTCCTGGACTGCTTTCAACCCAAATCTTGCCCTCCATCATCTCAGTCAGCGTTTTGCTGATGGTCAAACCTAAACCTGTACCACCATATTTTCGGGTAGTGGATGCATCTGCCTGGCTGAAGGACTGAAACAGTTTTTTCATCTGCTCTTCAGTCATACCAATGCCGCTGTCAATGACTGAAAATTGCAAGGTAACCTGATCTTGGGTTGAAGCTATATTTTCAATACTAATGATAATTTCACCCGTTTCAGTGAATTTGACGGCATTGTTGGCAAGGTTAATAATAACCTGACTCAGGCGCAGTGGATCGCCGACCAAACCATTGGGCACATCCAGATGGGTATCTATTAGCAGTTCCAAACCTTTTTCACGGGTCTTGACGGTGAGCAGGTGACTCAGGTTTTCCAGTGTTTCATTTAGGTTGAAGGGAACCGATTCCATCTCCATCTTGCCTGCCTCAATTTTGGAAAAATCGAGGATATCGTTGATGATGCCTAATAGTGCGTTGGCAGCACTGGAGGTTTTATTGATGTAATCACTTTGCTTCGGCGAGAGATCCGTTTGCAGAGCGAGATGACTCATACCGATGATAGCGTTCATAGGAGTGCGTATCTCATGGCTCATATTGGCTAGGAAGTCAGATTTAGATTGAGTCGCTGCTTCCGCGATATTCTTTGCCTCTTCCGCTGCATCCTTAGCCTTTCTAAGCCGATCTTCCATGACCTTTCTATCGGATACGTCCATGTGAATGCCCATCATTCTCACGGCTGCACCGTTTGGATCTCGTTCAATGACCTTACCCATGTCTAAAATCCACTTCCATGTGCCGTCGCCGCACTTTACGCGATACTCCGCACTGTATTCATCGGATTCACCATTAAGGTGTGACCGACTCAACTTTTCTTTATTTACCAGATCGTCCGGATGAATGATTGACGACCAGTATTTCATGCCATTCTTGATTTTTGCCCAATCGTCATCCGATTCTCGAATGTCATCCGGTTCATAGTTCAATTGTGTTGCGAAGATGCGGTTTACAAAGATATTATTCCGTTGCGGATAATAATCCCACAAGCCCAAATTTGCATTGGCCGAAGCCAGAGCGAGACGAGTTTCATTTTCCTTGATCTCTTGTGTGCGCTCACTGACAAGTTTTTCGAGACGTTTCCGCTTACTCCGTTGAGATTGAACAAACCAAAAAATAAGACCTGCCAGAGCCATGCAGTACAACGTATATGCCCACCAGGTTTTCCATGCAGGAGGAAGGATTTTGATTTTTATAGCAGCGCCCGCTTCGTTCCAAACTCCGTCTTTGTTACTTGCTTTTACCCGAAAAGTATAATCACCACTGGCCATTGTTGTATAGGTTGCTCGACGATTTTTTGCATCTGTTTTTATCCAGTTTTGGTCAAAACCTTCAAGCTTGTATTCATACTGATTATTTATGGGACTTGCAAAATGCAATGCTGCAAATTCTAAGGAAAAAACTGACTGCTCGTAGTTCAGTATTATTGCTGACGTTTCAGATATTGTCTTTTGAAGCGGTGAGTCAGGGTTAGAGCCTTTCAAAGGTACAGATTTGTTGAATAACAGAAAATCTGTAAAAACAACCTCAGGTTTCTGAGCGTCGTCTTTGATAAACTCCGGAAAAAAGCGGTTGAACCCATTGATCCCACCAAAAAACAACTCTCCGCTTTGGCTTCGAAAATAGGCGCCAGTATTGAACTCATTACTTTGTAAACCATCTTGCTTGTTGTAATTTTTGAAGGTTTCGGTTGTTGGATTAAACTTAGAGAGACCTTTGTTAGTACTGATCCATAGATGACCCGTTCCGTCTTCAAGAATTCCATAAATGGTATCGTTGGCAAGACCTTGTTTTTGTCGGTAGTGTTTGAATTGTTCGTTTTGACGATTAAACTTATTCAAACCGCCGCCAAAAGTCCCGATCCAAAGATCCCCCTTTTTATCCTCGTAGATGGAACTGACTCGATCATTACTCAAGCTGTTGGGGTTTGAGCTTTCGTGACGAAAAGAGGTGAATTGCTCACTAGTAACATCAAATTTATTCAATCCACCATAAGTTGCGATCCAAAGAGTCCCTGTTCGGTCCTCATAGATGGATAAAACTTCGTTACTACTCAAACTGTTGGGATCCGAGTCATTGTGGCGGAAACGGCTGAAGCGCTTGGTTGATGCATCGAATTTGCTCAATCCGCCACCCCAAGTTCCAATCCAAAGCATTCCCGCTCGATCCTCATAAATAGCGTAGACATAATTATGAGTCAAGCTGTAGGGTTCTGTAGGATCGTGGCGAAAATGGATGAAGCGTTCAAGTGTGGCATCGAACTTGTTCAATCCACCGCCATCAGTCCCGATCCAAAGTACCCCTTTTCGATCCTGGTAAATGGAATTGACGCGATCTTCACTCAAACTGTAAGGATCCGAGTCATTGTGGCGGAAATGGGTAAAGCGCTCAGTTAGGGCGTCGAATTTATTCAATCCGCCATATCCCCCGATCCAAAGTGTCCCTCCTCGGTCTTCAAAGATGGATCGGGTATAATCATAGCTCAAACTGTGGGGGTCGGTGGAGTCGTGACGAAAATGGGTAAAGCGTTCAAGCGAGGCATCGAACTTATTCAATCCACCACCATAAGTTCCGATCCAAAGTGTCCCCGTTTTGTCCTTATAGATGGAATTGACGAGGTCAGTACTCAAACTTTGGGGATCCGAGTTATTGTGGCGGAAATGAGTAAAGCGCTCCGTTGAGACATCAAACTTATTCAAGCCACCGCCATAACTCCCAATCCAAAGCGTTTCAGCTCGATCCTCAACTATGAAAAGAACAGAATCATGACTCAGGCTGTAGGGATCTGCGTCATCGTGGCGAAAATGGGTGAAACGCTCAGTTGAGGCATCAAACTTGTTCAAGCCACCACTATTTGTTCCAATCCAAAGCGTACCCCTTCGATCCTCATGGATGGCTCTGACACTATTATCACTCAAGCTATGGGGATCGGTGTCATCGTGGCGAAAATGGGTGAAGCGGTTTGCTGAAGGATCGAACTTGTTCAAGCCACCGCCAAAAGTCCCAACCCAAAGAATTCCCGTTCGATCCTCATGGATCAAACTAACATTATCGTCACTCAAACTGTGAGGATCTGCGTCATCATGACGGAAATGGGTAAAGCGCCCAGTTGAGGTATCGAACTTGTTCAAGCCACCGCCATAAGTTCCAACCCAAATAGTCCCAGCTTGATCCTCATAGATGGAACTAACATTATCGTCACTCAAACTGTGAGGATCCGAGTCATCATGGCGAAAATGGGAAAAACGCTCCGTTGAGGCATCGAATTTATTCAAGCCACCGCCATAAGTCCCTATCCAAAGCGCCCCCGCTCGGTCCTTGATCATTGACCAAGCATAATTATTAGACAGAGATGTTGAATCCTCCGGATTGTGCCGGTAAACTTTAAATTCGTAACCATCGTATCGATTCAGGCCATCTTGAGTGGCAAACCACAAAAATCCTTTGTTGTCCTGAACTATGCTGTTAACGCTGACTTGTGATAGACCCTCCTCAAGGGAAAGTCGCTCAAACCGGGTGACTTTTCCAGCCTGAGCATATACTGTTTGCATAAAGATCAAACTAATGAGCCAGCAGCAGAACATTACTTTACAAACAATGTTTTTTTTAATACGGAAGCTTTCTTTTACCATCATATTTCCATTTCGGCTCAACAGACAGGTTTGCCTTTTTAGTATTTTGAATATTAGCGTGAATTCACCCTATTTTTTGCCAGCCTTCGCCTTTACAGCTTCCTCTGAATCGGCAAACTCTTGTGATATGACATAATACTCATCAGCAATCTCCATAAAGGCATCAACCATATCCGGGTCAAAATGATTACCTTTACCCTCCAGGATAATGGCTACCGCTTTTTCATGGGGAAAGGGGGGTTTATACACTCGTCGGCTGATTAGAGCATCATAGACATCTGCCACCGCCATCAGGCGTGCGGAAATTGGGATATCATCCCCCGCCAACCCCTCTGGATAGCCTGAGCCGTTCCACTTTTCCTGATGGGCGTAGGCAATCTCCTTGGCAAAGACGAGGAAGTTATCCGCTACTGAGATGCGCTGTTCCGCAGCGGCAATGGCATCACGACCATAGGTCGTATGCTTTTTCATCTCATCAAATTCTTCATCGGTTAACTTACCCGGCTTGAGAAGAATATGATCTGCCACCCCTACCTTGCCGATGTCGTGTAGCGGCGCCGATTTATAGAGCCAAGTGATATTCTCTGGGGTCAAGAAATGACTAAAGCGCGGATGTTCTTTGAGTTTTTGTGCTAGCAATTTCACATAACGTTGAGTCCGTCGAATGTGGTTACCGGTTTCTGGATCGCGAGCCTCCGCCAGCGATCCCATCGCCACCATGGAGACATCCTGCAACTCCTCCATTTGCCGGGTGCGCTCAATCACCTTCTCTTCAAGGATCTCGTTTTGGCGTTTCAAAAAGTCACGCGCACTCTTTAACTCTAGATGAGTCTTGACGCGCTCAATGAGAATGGGTGGACTAATGGGTTTTGTTATGTAATCAACCGCCCCCAATTCTAGCCCTCTGGTTTCATCCTCCACCTCAGCCTTGGCGGTCAGGAAGATGACAGGTATGCCACGTGTCGCCTCATCGGCTTTGAGTTTCTGGCACACCTCATAACCATCCATACCGGGCATCATAATATCGAGCAGGATGAGATCAGGTTTATTCTTTTCAATGATCTTCAAGGCCATCTGACCATTGATGGCGGCTTGAACAAAATAGCGTTCAGACAACACCCCCTTTACAACATCAATATTAGCGGGTGTGTCATCAACCGCGAGAATGGTTAATCTGGATGTATCCTTACTCATTGTATCTCTCCATTACTCATATATTACTCATACAATGGACTTAATCCACTGTCACTTGATGCATTACCTATCCGCAACACTCTTCATTATCTCGTCTACGAGGGTTGAAGCGGCATCAAAATTATAATCGCCGAGATAACGCTGTAACTTACTCAGTGAACCATGAAGTTCAACTTCGTCTATCCCCAGCAGTAGATCTTCTACGGCCTCTTCGACTGTGGAATCAAAATCATCGATGCGCTCGGAGATTTTTCTCAATGCATCTAACATATCAATTCCTGCTACGATATTTGACTTATCCTGGACAGATCCCTTCATATCAGACTGCAGGGCGTCACTAATAGTCTCCATAGCTTCATTCAGCGCTCGCCCGGTCACTGTCATACACTCCGTTTCTGGCTGTTCCTCTAAGAGGACGGCTTCCAGTTTGCTCGCCTCAGCATGCAAAGTGTTAGCCCCAATATTTCCAGCTACGCCCTTCAAGGTATGTGCAATGCGTACGGCGCTCTCCCTGTCGCTTTCAATCAAACTCTGACTAATCCGCTCCATGGCATCGGCCTCAGACTCCAGAACCTTAGTCAAGGTCCTGCGATAGGCCCGCGCACTGCCGCCCATACGAGCCATCGCCTTATCTACATCAAAGCCGGGGAGTTCCAGTGGCGACTCGTCTCCCCCTTTGTTGAATTCAGCCAGCCGTTGCAGCAGTTCGACGGGGACTTCACGCTCACCGGGTTCAATCCACTGCGCCAGTGTACGATACATCTCTTTGGGGTCGATGGGCTTGGACACATGGTCATTCATCCCGGCCGCCAGACATTTCTCCCGATCACTCGTCATGGCATTGGCCGTCATTGCTATGATGGGGAGTTCTATGAGTTTGGGATCTTGACGCATCTCACGGGTGGCGGTGTAACCATCCATGACTGGCATCTGAATATCCATCAGCACCGCATCGAAGGGGGCCTGCTTCACCTTGTCGATAGCATCCTTGCCATTCTCTGCGATGGTGACGACCATTTGTGCCAGTTCCAGCAACTCCTTCGCTACCTGCTGGTTGACCTCATTGTCCTCCACCAGAAGGATCCGTGCTCCTCGCATCTCTGCCACGACCTCAACCCCCAGGTCGCTTGAAACCGTCAGGGGCTTAAGCTCTTCATATCCCATGGCAACCATGGTGGCATCGAGCAGGGTAGAGTTGGAGACGGGCTTGTTCAGTACCCCCTCCACCTGCACGTCATCTAGCTGCTGCTGCAGTTCATCACGGTCATAGGCCGTCACCATAACAACCTTGGGAGGAGTATTTAGACGGGTATCTGTCTTAATATGCCGACTCGCCTCAACGCCATCCATGCCAGGCATCTTCCAATCCATAAATACCAGTTTAAAGGGAGTACCTGCCTGTTCTGCCTGCTGGACTCTCTCCCAGGCCTCCGCGCCATTGCTGGCTAACTCCACCCGGAAACCGAGTCTTTCAGCCAGATGTTGCATGATCTCTCTGGCCGCAGGACTGTCATCCACCACCAATACAGGAAGCCCCGATAAATCAACTTTTGGCACTTCCAGTATAGGTGCATCTGCCAAGCCGAAATTGGCGCTAAAGATGAAGGCACTGCCTTTTCCGTAACTGCTCTCGACCTTAATCTCTCCGCCCATCATCTCAGTTAAAGTCTTGCTGATGGTCAAGCCTAAACCCGTTCCTCCATATTTACGGGTGGTGGAGGTATCGGCTTGGCTGAACGACTGGAACAACTTATTGACCTGCTCTTCTGTCATGCCGATACCGCTGTCTATTACGGAGAACTGCAGCGTTACCAGCTCCTCTGAGGATGCCAGCGCTTCGACACGGATCAGTATCTCGCCCTGCTCGGTAAATTTAACGGCATTGTTGGCGAGATTAATCAGTATCTGACCGAGGCGGAGCGGATCTCCTAACAACCCATCCGGCACAGTGGGGGCAATGTCTATTAGCAGCTCCAGTCCCTTTTCCCGCATCTTGACTGTAATTACGTGAGTCAGATGTTCCAGTGTCTCACCCAAACGGAACGGCACTGACTCCATCTCCAATTTTCCGGCCTCAATCTTGGAGAAATCCAGAATATCGTTGATGATGCCCAGCAGTGAGTTGGCCGCGCTGTGTATTTTATTGACATAGTCTTGTTGCTTTCGGTTCAAGTCTGTCGTCAAAGCGAGGTGGCTCATGCCGATGATGGCATTCATAGGCGTGCGGATTTCGTGGCTCATATTAGCCAAAAAGTCGGACTTTGCCTTGGTGGCGTACTCCGCCTCCTCCTTGGCATTCAAAAGCGCTATTTCGACATCTTTTCGAGCGCTGATATCTCTAGTGAAGGCAACAATTAATTCTTTTCCGTTGAATTCAGTCAAGAAGAAGGTGCCCTCAGTCGGAAACGTATGACCATCCTTGTGACGCTGTACACTCTCAAGTGTGACGTAGGGATTAGATTTCAAAGACTCAACCCAGTCTTCCCATTGCTCCATAGGAAATCCAGGTTCAATATCTTGAACACTCATGACATTAAGCTCTTCACGGGTATAACCTAGAACTTCACACGCAGTATCATTGGCATAATCAAAACTAGCATCTTCGGGGCGAACCCAGAATGCGCAGTCGGCGGCATGGTCCACAGCATATTGGGTGAAACTGAGACGTTCCTGGCTCTCTAACAGCTTGCTCTGAGCTTCCTTTCGCTGTGTGATGTCCGTTTGAATAGAGATGTAACGCTCCACTCCAGTATCACCCATAAAAGGAACAATGGACGCATCGACCCAATAGTAGGTTCCATCTTTCGCCTTGTTGCAAAGCTCACCGTGCCAGACACGACCGCCACGAACGGTTTTAGATATAGCGGTGTATAGGCTATTTCGATGAACATCTGATTTAACGATGTCGAGATTTTCCCCCATCAGTTCATTTTCTGTATAGCCACTGGCCTCACAGAAGCGAGAATTAACATAGGTGATATTGCCATCGGAATCGGTCATGCTGACGATGGCGTGCTGATCCAGTGCAAATTGCTGAAAGTTTATCTCTTTCAACGAGTCGGTTAGTTTCGCGGTCCGATTCTCAACGCGTTCTTCTAATTCATCTCGGGCGCGGCGCATTGCACGTGTCGCCCGCTCACTTAACATCAGTGTCACAAGAAGAGCCGTAATGGTCAGTAGTAAGGTAATTCCTGTGATGACCAGCAGACTCTGACGCAGGCTATAATACCCAGCCATTGACTCATCCAGATCAATTTCGGTTGTCATGCCTAGTTCCAGATAGTGACTCCAGATCCCGGCCCCCATCACCTGTACACCTCTATAGTCTCGATATCCTTTAGTACCGACAATAATTTCAGAGTGCTGTTCCTGATCCCCGGTATCCTTACCATTAGCTAACTGGAGCAGTTCGCCTGCCATTCGGGTGTAAGGTAGATCAGAGCGAGGAAGTTTTGTGCGGAATCCCTCAAGCATGTTGCCACCCGGATTACGAACCTCGAGCTTCTCCCCTTCGATGAGCAGCCCAATATCATATAGCTGCTTTTTGAAACGGCTTTCAGTGACCATGGCTCCTTCATGGTTGATAATGTAACTCTCACCCGATTGGCCAATACGTCCCGACTGCAACATTTTAGAGAGTTCACCTTCAGGCAGTAGCCGCTGAGTCAGAACAGCAAGCACTGTACCTTTAGAGTCACGAATTGGTGCTGCAAAAAACATTGTTAGTGGTTTTTTATCTGAGGCGCTATCGTCTGTGATATTTACATCTGAACGAATGGGAGGAACAAAGACCGATTCGCCATTAAATACCCGATCCAAAAGTTCTGGCTTCTGTTGAGCGATAAGGTTCTCTGTCCCGAGGTTGCTATCACGTCCAGAGGCAATGCTAATACCATTAGCATCAATAATGAAGAATCCAATCTTGCCAAACTCCGACTCTCTCTCGATAAAAAACTGACGGGCACGTTCAAGTGTTTCCGACTGCTTGAGAGTGTCAGGCGTACGGGCAGTGGCTAGCAATTGCTCGGTGATCTCAAACAGCTCAGGATCCCTACCCAGCAGCGTTAGAAAACTCTTGCTCTGCGCAACCCAGGCGTCTACCCGTCCTATAGTGCCTTTGAGGGTAACTCTTAGGTCACTACGCGTGTTTTCGACGGCTGTTTTTCTGTTTTCTTGCAATGTTTGCCAGACCAAAATGACAACCATCCCCGCGATTAAACTCATCACCATCAAGCTAATTATGCGAAATTTTTTTGATCCGAAATTGCGTTCCAGTATATCTTCAGAGAAGAATCGAGGTAACAGCAGTGCCAGGGCCAGCAATATTATAAATACTGAAATAATACTAATAAACAACTGTGATATTGAGTTGTCTGTTTTTTCTATTCTGACATCACTGACCTCTCTTGAGGCACTATCAGAGGCTTCCCTACGCTTTTCACCTAGCCATTTGCTTTTAATTTTATTGAGTTCTTCCCGTTTAATAGCATTCATGCCTTTGTTCAGAATCGATGCCAATACCGGAAGATCCTTTCGTGTGGCAATATTGAGCAGACTTAATTCGCGATCTCCAAACTTAATTTCACCGGTGACTGAAACATCCGTCATCATATGTTGACTGATAAGGTAATTAAGTACAGCCATCTCACCCAAGGCCGCATCGGCTTTGCCAAAGCTGACAGCGTTTATAGTCTCGCGCGTATTCTTGACTGGCAAAACATTGATTTCAGGATATTCGCGAGCGAGAACCTCTTCATAAAAGAAGCCCTTTGTCACCGCGACGGTTTTTCCGAATAGCTCTTCAAGCGTGTGGTAAGGCGTATCTTTCTTACTCAGGATAGTGTTGGGGTTCTCAACATAGTGTGGCGTATAGAGAAGGTATTTCTGGCGCTCAGGCGTTTTTACTATGTTGAGCATCACATCTAGATCACCACTCTTCATCATCTCGAGGAATTCGTTCCAGCTAGGACCTGAGACATACTCGACCTCCACCCCCACCTTGCTGGCCAGCAAATCCATGTAATCGATGGAGAGTCCTCGTGCTTCCCCCTTCTCATTAAAGTCGAAGGGTGGCCAGTCCATTTCGTTATGAATGCGAATCTTGGGGTTTACCTTAATCCACTCGATTTCCTTACCCGTTAACTCAACAGAATGCTTATCATCAGGGCTGGGCAGGGCCATCCACCTGCTTTCAAGTTGCATAAGTTCATCAAGACGCAACGAATCCATGGCCTTTTCCAGAATTGATACGAAAATTGGCCAGTCTTTTCGCACCGCTAGCCGATATTGCTGGTCCCGATCACCAAGAGCTTCAACTTCCATTGCGACCTTGAGATTGGTTAGTGACAATTGGCGAATGTAGTGGGCTGCTACAGGAAGCTCCAATATGGTCGCAACAGCCTTGCCAGTGCTTACAGCCTTTAACAGGCTTGTGTAGTTGTCAAAATAAAGGTACTGGGCATCGGGAACGAGTTTCGGAATGATTTGGGCCACGGAATCCCCCCTTACCAAGCCTACTGTTCTCGAGCTCAGATCCTCCAGCTTGTTGATTCCGGTGATGCCATCCCGGATAATTATTGCATTAATCACTTGTTTATAAGGTTTGGTAAAGCTCAGGTATTCTTGGCGCTCCGCAGGTGAGTTGAAAATCGTGTGGACGAGGTCCAGCTCCTTGTTTTTGGCTTTCTTTAGAAGATTAGCCCAAGTATCTGTGACGAACTCAAGTCGAATACCAAGACGCTCGGCCAACAGTTTTACATAGTCAGTAGAATAACCGGCCGGTTTGCCATCAATCTGGTAGTCAAAGGGGGCGTAATCAGGCTCGCTTGAAACCCTCATCACCGGATGTTCCTTGAGCCAGGCTTTCTCTTTGACAGACAAGTCAATTTCTCTGACTTTACTCTGACTAGCCGAAGTGTAAACAATCCATCTATCGCGTATGCGCTTATGTTGTTCCTTGCTGATAGAAGCGAACACCTTGTCAAGAATGGTGACAAGTTCTGGCCAATCTTTTCGGACACCGTAGCCAAACCCCAGGCTGCTGATATCAGCGACAGAATCCTGCCGGATGGTGGCAAGGCCATGTTTCAGGATCAGGTGATTGGCGACAGCAAAGTTTGTAATAGCTGCATCCACTTTGCCGTCCGCCAGGGCTTTTATCGCCTCTAGTGGTGACTTTACGAAATAGGGAATGATCTCTGGATATTTATTACGGATCTCTTCTACGTAGTAATAGTTCTTGACCATGGCCAGCCTGGCACCGGCCAAGTCATCAAAGTCACTCACAGAGGACTGATCCTTACGAGTCAGGAATACCGTTGGAAAAGTCATGTAGGGTTGAGTAAAGTTCAGATAGGTGCTGCGTTCCTTGGTCTTGCCAATGGCAGGTAGCGCATCGATCTTACTTCGCTTCGCCCGTTTTATCACCTCGCTCCAAGCCAGTCCGGGAACGATATGCATATTTGTTTCAAGTCGTTCATTGATCAATGCAAGATAATCAGCAGCCATACCCACGTAGTCCCCATTCCTACCGATAAACTCGAAAGGAGGGTAGCTAGGGTCGATGCCAAGACGGATCTCCTGATGGGCTTTAAGCCAGGACTGTTCTTCATCCGTCAGTAATACTTTCTGTTGAACCTGCGCCTGCTGGTTATTTTCTAATTTTCCCAATAACTTCATGGAAGTTGTTAAGAGGCTTTGCATGCCTTGAGTGAGTATTGTCTTGTTTGTGCTGTAATCCTCTGTCTCCATCATCTTTCTTGCTTTTAAGAGCTCACCTTGATTGATGGCATCCAGCATCTCCCCCTCTATACGATATAGCTGGATAGCGGCGTCATTAATCATTGCGGCTGAGGAGATATCCAAAATTTGATCACTTTTTTTAATCTCAGCAAGTGTCGCATCAAATATTTCAGCTGCAGCCTTGTAGCGTTGCAGCCATTTATCCTCCTTGGTATACGAATAACGCCTCATTGAGGTTGTTAGCACCTCATCCTGATATTGAATTTCATGAGCTAATTCACTCAGGCGAGTTATACTCGGCGGGTTCGCAACGTTATCTGTAGCCTGGGCCTGCACAGGTGAAATCAAGACAGAAAGTAGCAAAAGGCAGAGCTGCCAATGGAAGCACTTAATTTTCAATGCTTTCGTCATCGTGGTAGCAATACAAAAACGCATTCGCATGGTGATCCTAAAATTAATCAATCGTTCATTTACAGTGAGAAATTAACAAACTGGTAGGAAGCTCTGGTTTGCATTAATTCCCATCTTAATTCGTGCCAACGCACACCATAATCTCTTATGGTGATAAGGACTTTTTTGAAAACTGGAATTGATGCGGCCATTTAAACTGGATAAAAATCTTCTCAGCTGCAGCAGCTTGAGCGGGGACAGAGACAATAATAAGCCGCGGGGACAGCAGTAAAAGTGTTGATATTGCTGTAATGCGGTTGATGCCAGTTAGCGAGGCACAAATGGCTAAAAGCTGGTGTAGGCAGTTCACTACTTTCACTTGTGATCCTTGGACACTCAAATCATTGCTCGAATACTAAACATTACACGTATAGCCACACAAAACAATTAAAAAATCCATACATATTCACAACATACATAAACAAATTCGATTACTTAGGTTTAGATGGTTATAAACAGGGGTCATTCCTGCTCCTCCTTGAAGAGATGTCCGTATCTAAAAGCCTGCTAGAGGCTATAAATTGACATAAAAGTTCGACCTTCAGCATCTCATCCAATACACAAAGCCCAAACAAAGCATTTGATTAGACCTTAATTCGAAGGCAGATAACATTTGTAACAAATTAGACTCGCCTTGAGCACCACCTTTCTGTCACAATTCGCACACAAAAATAACAATAAAATTCAGCAGTAAAATAATGAAAATTAGCAGAATAATGAAATTCAGCTCTCTAATAAAATTCAAGCTCCCTTTATCCACTCAATTATTGAGCCTGTTACTGGCTTCCGCTATCGGCTCTTTTTCTGCTTTCTCCGCTTATGCCGGCAGCAGTCACCAGTTTAGTCTTAGCATCCCTACCCTCGAAGATGGCGCGACCATCGATGGGCATCTCGACGAGGTGCAGTGGCAAAACGCTGCTATCGCCGAGCTTAAATATGAGACCAGTCCGGGGGAGAATATTTTGGCTCCGGTGGGGACGACCGCCAAGATATTTTCGACCGGTGAGAGTTTGTTTATCTCTTTTGTTGCCAACGATCCCGATTCCAGCGTCGATGACAATATTATTCGCGCGAATCTCAACGACAGGGATGATACTTGGGGCGACGATCTGGTGGGTATTAAGCTCGATACCTTCAATGACTCAAGGCTGGCTTATCAGTTCTTCGTTAACCCCTATGGCGTACAGACCGACTCTATCGAGAATGAGCTGACCGGTAATGAGAGTAACGCCTGGGATGGGATCTGGTACACCAGTGCCCGCAAGACCGAGCAAGGTTATCAAGTCGAGATAGAGCTGCCACTGAGACTGTTTAACTTCGACAGCCAGTTATCACAGCAGACCTGGGGGGTCGAGTTTATCCGTTTCTATCCCAGAGATCAGGTCCGTCGATTATCGACCCATCAGATAGACAGAAATAACAGCTGTCAGCTCTGCCAGCTGGGCACGGCGACCGGGCTCGAGGGCCTTGAGCCCAGTCAGGACCTGCAGTTAACCCCCTCGCTGGTGTTTAATCGAAACAGTCAGCGCGACCCAGAGCCCGGCGCCGATTGGGACAGTGACAACTCGATCGAGCCCGGACTGGATATTCGCTGGGGGATCACCCCAAGTACCCTACTAAGTGCGACCATCAACCCAGACTTTTCACAAGTCGAGGCCGATGCTGGCCAGTTAGATATCAACAGTACCTTCGCGCTGTTTTATCCCGAGAAGCGCGCCTTCTTTCTGGACAATAAAGATTACTTCGATACTCAGCTTCAGCTGCTACATACCCGAAATATCGTCTCGCCCGACTATGGGCTGAAACTCACCAGCAAGGTCGATAATCATACCTTCGCCGTGATGGTGAGCAATGACACCAAAACCAACTTTCTGGTTCCCGGAAACCTGAGTTCTGATATCGCCAGTCTCGATGAGGAGAGTGTTAACCTTGCCGGCCGCTATCGGGCCGATATCAGTAATGAACTCTCCCTGGGCACCTTAATCACGGCTAAGCGCAGTGACCAATATCATAATTACCTTGCCAGCGGCGATCTTAAATATCAGCCCACACCTCAGGACACCTTCACGGCGCAATATGTGTTCTCCTCGACCCAATATCCGGATGAACTCTATAAAGAGTTTTGCTCCGGCAGTGATTGTCAGCCGGACATCAATTGTGAGCTCTCGGACTGCGGTGTCAATGAGCGGGTGTTGCGCACCAAGCAAGAGGGTGAATTCAGTGACAGCTTTTATCACCTCAAGTACATACATGAGCGCCGAAACTGGTATGCGTTTACCCAGTATGAATCGGCGGGTGATGACTTCAGGGCGGACTTAGGGTTTATCAGTAGAGTCGATGTCAACAAGTTGGTTGCCGGGGGTGGCTATACCTGGTACCCGCAGGGCTCCTCGATTAGCCGTGTCGAACTGGGAGGCGATTGGGATATCAGCCACAATCAGGCCGGTGAACTGCTGGAGCAGGAGCTGGAAGCGAGAGTCGAATTTGAAGGTTCGATGCAGAGCTATACCGCCTTTGGCGTCGTGGCCAGAGAGCGTGTGGGTAGACGACACGATAGCTCACAGCTTGCCATCGACGGCAACACCCAGCTATTTAATGAGACCAAGGGTTGGGGTTACAGTAAGATCATTCCAACCCGAGCTCTGACTCTGGATCTCGACCTCAGCTATGGCGATAACATCGACTTTGCCAATGACCAGTTAGGAACAGAGTTGTTTGTTAATCCTGGGGTGGAGTGGAATATTTCTGATTCTGTGTCGTTGGACGTCTCACATCTCTACCGAGCATTAGATGTCGACGATGGCAGGCTCTTCACCGCAAACTTGAGTGACATTCGCCTGAACTGGCACATCAATGTGCGTAACTTTATCCGAATTTCCAGCATCTACACTCATATCGAGCGCGATCCTTCGCTTTACCTCTATAGCTCACCGGATGCGAAAGAGCAGCAACTGGGTAATGAGGTGTTATACGGGTATAAGCTCAATCCCCAGAGTGTATTTTATTTAGGCTACTCAGATGGGTTAAACCGTGATGATGAGATCGATGCATTGACCCGCACCGAACAGACCTACTTTATGAAGTTGAGTTACGCCTGGTTGTTATAGCGCTTGTAGAAACAGACTTGGGCGATAACGCATCGCCTGTAGTTTCAAGCTGGTTTCAAGATAGTTTCAAAATGACTTCGGGGCAGTTTCTTCATCAAACTAATCGGCACAGCCCGGCTTGATAGATAAGCTGGGCTATGGTTTTCGCCCCCAAGACCTGCTTTAGCTGGCTGATGTGATAGTCCACGCCCCGCATCGTAAGCTTGAGCTTTCGGGACACATCCTCCCTGTCCTCCCCCGATGCCAGATAACCAAGTACCAAGGCCGAAACCGGCGTCACTATGTTGTAATCCACTAAGGGATTAATCTTGTCACCGTAATTGATCACTATGTTCATCTGAAGCTCCGACAGATGTTTTTCGACATCGTCCATCCGCTCCAGCAACGCCTCAAGTTGTTCCTGACTGTCCAGTAGCAACATAAATCGCCCCGACAACTTAGGGGAAAAGAGGCAAGGTACTGAGATAGTCACCAAGCTCGCCACCCCGGATTGTTCGATGCAAACCTGCAACCTCGATGGCATCTTGCTTTTGGGCCACACATAGACTGGCAGGGAGAAAAGTCTGGTGACCTCGTCACTCATCTTAGTGTAATAGAATGCCTTCTTGCGCCATAAACAGAGCGCCTTGGCAGAACTTGCAAACAATTGCCTGCGTTTCTCGAACAGCTTCATCATTTTAACGCCATCTTTGATACGACAGCGCCAGTCATCCGGGCTATTGATATCATAGCAATAGCAGATATCAGCCACGCCAAGATGATCCCGACTCTTTCTAAGCTGAGCCGTTAATCCGTGTTCCAGTGATACTCGGGTCACGAGCCTCTCCTTAACCGCTAATACCAATCGGTATAATAGTGATGAGCCAATTGATGGCGACCAACAGATAGAAACCATTGGCCGCCTGTCAGCTTACAAGATCACACTCTTTTATTAGGCTGAATAAACTTCTGCCAGCTCATGACAAACAAAACCAAGGCCGGTAAGCCAAATGATATCAAGCCCATTGCACCCGATTGGGGCTCCCCCTCGGCAAACGAGCCCCAAGACCAGCCGATGCAGATCCAGGCGAAACCAAAGGCTGAAAATAAGCCCAAATTAGCTTTCCAGCCGAGTTGGTAGCGACCTCGCAGACTGAGATAAGCCCATAGGGCAGCCGTAGTGCCCATGCCCATCAAAAACCACATTAAACCCATCATATGTTTACTTCCTTAGGTGAAATCACCGCTAAAACCACTACGCCAGAATTTCTTGACCGCCTTCTCATCGTTGACATTGCCATAGCCAAACAGGATATCGGCTTGCTTCATCATGCTATGCACGGCGCCGCCGGTGAAGGTGTTGGAGCCGTCGATCAAACTGTGGTGCCAGAAGTCCGGTTTATTCCAGGGACAGGAGCTAATACAGGCACCGCAATCACCGCCGTTATCAGACCAGAACTTGAAACATTTCTTAGCATCGTTATGAAATTTGCGTATGCCTGGCTGGCCCTGCCAGTTGTAATCCGGGTCATCATGGCCTGGGAGTGTGGATCCCATAGAGGGCTTATCATCCATGCTGATAGCCTTGCCCGGGCAAGACTCGGCGCAACGCTTGCAATTTTCACAGAATGACAAGATGCCGAAGTCCCGCGGCTTGTCGTAGGCGGCGTCATCGAGTTCAAGATTGGTATATACCTTGGAGATACGTACCCTTGGACCTAGGCCTGGCGCAATTATCTGACCATTACGCGCTCCCTCACCGAGTCCGGCGGAAATCGCATAGGCAACCGAGTTCCCTAAGTCATTACCGGAACCAACGGCCGGGTAACCAAGCCTTCGCAGGAACTTAGCCATAGCGCCGGCCTGCAAGGTATTATGGCTATAGCCCATAGCCGCAGTAGCGGATGCCGGGATCATCGGAGCACAAGCCATTGCCTCATAGTCCATATCGGTTAGCATCACGATGACCGATTTAGGCTCGAACGGAAAATCCTCTTCCCAGCTGAGGGTTTTTTCTTGAGTGGCATCATAGAGAGGATCATAGTTCCAACGCTTGTCAGCCCGGCAAATACCCACTCTGACGGCGCCGAATGTCTTAGCTGCGGTCTTAATCGCGCTGATCATCTCTACCGAATCTTCAAACGGGTACTTCTGATGTGCGACATCGGACTGATCCCAGCCGAACATCCCTTGATTAGGGAAACCGAATGCCTGCATCGGTGCCATCTGGTTCATACCTTCCCAGCATGCTTCTTCGAGGGCATAATCCAGTTGGGTATATCCAACCTTGGTATTATCGGCTCGCTCGGGGGCAGTAAGGAAATTCTGACAGTGCTGTTGGAAATTAAACGCTTTTTCGCCCGGTTTAATCGGACCCGCACTTTCCATACTAAAACTCAGGTTACGCTCTGGATGCTTTGCGGCCAATGCCGGACTGCAGGCAAAAGTAAGCAGCACATCTCGCTGATCTTTGGGCTTTAATTCAGGCGAAATTTCAACTGGATAGCCATCTTGCTCGACACCTTCAACTTTATGTTTGATCCAGCTACCGGCTCCTGCCACGACGCCGACACCGGCTATGGTGCCTGCACCGATTTTTAATAGCTGACGCCGACTCTCGTCGACACCTTGTTTCTCTTGTTCGCTCATGCTTATCCCTACATCTTTGAGAGTTGGTCGAAACCAAAAAAACCGTTAATGTTGAGATAAATTGTATACAGCCCATGCATCTTAATGTAGCGCAATATTCTGGAAGCACCTTCGCAAAAACTGCATAGTATAATTGCCGTTTTCAAGAGGCTTATCGCAAATATATATAATAAAGTGACGCAGCATCACAAAAACATGCAATTACATTATGATTGAGAATTAAATTTATTAATAAATACCACTCAAAAATGACTTCTAAATTAATAATTTAAAATACACCTGTAAATTTGAAATCCACAAGTTGACCGTAACAAATAACAGCGTATAGCCTCTGCCTGGTTAAAACCTGATCAACATTCAATTAAACAGGAATCAATCCAGATAAGGAAGAATGCGGGTTACTGGGAGGAAGGTCACCCAAGAAATGAAGTCGTCAAGGCGCTAGGGGGATGCATTAAATCAATGGAAGAAAGACAATGGTTATCCGGAAATGGCCATGTGCTGTTACAAGCAGCTCAACAAGGTCCGCTCATGCTTGCCCCTACATCTTTGAGAATTGGTCGAAACCAAAAAACGGTTAATAGTGAGATAATTTGTATCTAGACTATGCATATTGATGTATCCCAATATGCTGGAAGCACCTTCGCAATAACTGCATAGTATAATTTCCGCTTTCAAGATGCTTCTCACAAATGCATATAATAAAGTGACGCAGTATCACAAAAACATGCAGTCACGTTATAATTAAAAATTAGTTTTTTTAATAAACACCAGTGAAAAATGACTTATAACTTAATAATCAAAAAACACACCTGCAAATTAAAAACCCATGAGTTGACCGTAAATAAATGACAGAGTATGGTCTCTACCAAGTTAACGTTTTATCAAAACGAAATTAAGCAGGAATCAATCAATACAATAGAAGACAAGCCAACATAATTAATAACTAATAACTAATAACCAAAATGTCAAACGCCTTAAAATGACACCTCAAAGTCACAATGATTTTATTCACAGTGGCAGACAAGTCATGGGTTTTTAAATGTTTCTAATGGCATTTTAATAAAGAATAGTCTAACCAGGAGAGATAAATTGAAAAACTATAAAAGTTCGCTACTGTGCCTAGCCGGAATAGCCGGTCTTGTTTTGAATGCCTCAACCGCCGTAGCGGCAACCTCGGGCTCCCATTACCCACTGGGAGGAGAAGGCGTCGCCGCAGGTTCTCCGCCACCACCCGGCTTGCATTACCGTATGTACAACACCTGGTACAACGCCGATACCCTGACGGATAATAATGGCGATGATGTCGGCTTGGATTTTGATTTAAGTGCCTATGCTCAAATACATAGATTTGTTCATATAACAGAAAAGAAAATCTGGGGTGCAAACTGGGGCTATAACGCCCTCATTCCAATGGTGAACAAAGACATCTCGATTGATCCCATTGGCGTCGATGCCAGCACTTCTTTCGCGTTAGGCGATGTGATTCTGGAACCTCTGGCCCTATTCTGGTACCGAGAACGTTATGATGCCATTCTGACATTGGCAGTGATTGCCCCCACTGGTGACTATGACGTCAGTGATGCGGCCTCACCCGGTTTAGGATACTGGTCGGGCATGTTAACCGCGGGCGGAACTTATTATATGGATACAGAGAAATCCTGGACCATCAGTGCACTGACCCGCACACTGGTTCACACTGAGCAGGATGATACCAATGTCCGTCCGGGATCCGAATTTACCATCGAAGGTGGCATAGGCAAGCAATTTATGGTCGACAACCAGTGGCTGGTTCGACCCGGTATAAATTATTGCGCCACATGGCAGATTAGCGACGACAGCCAGGATGGCCCAGGAACGATTGCTAATGAACGTAAGGAAGCCTATGGCATTGGCGCTGAGCTCAACATGTTGTATTTACCTTGGTTGCTGCAGGGGAACATGCGCTATGTGCATGAGTTTGGTGCCAAGAACACCGCAGAAGGTTCTTCGTTCGTCTTTACCCTGACCAAATCTTTTTAACCACTAGCATTTATCTGCGTGGTATCAGCTTTCCAGGCTGATACCACATCATGCCACTACTGCATTTGCGACAATTCCTGTTGAAAGAATTCCAACACCAGACGTACTCTATGTGGTAGATAATGACGACTGGAGTAGAGTCCCCAAATGTCCACATCACAGGTAAACTTGTCACCAAAAACCTGTTGTAATCGCCCCTCATTGAGGTATTTTTGGCACATAGCCGGCGGCACCCAGGCCACTCCAGCACCGTTAACGGCAGCGGTAATACACAGCTCATTAGTTTCCGATTCCAGCGGACCATCGACCTCTACGCTATGGGACTGTTGCTGTTCACTCCACAGCCAAATATTGGCAGGCTGTGCCCCTTTTGCCGAGAGCAGGCAAGGATAATCGCCCAGCTGGCTGGGATGAGTAAGATATGGGTTTTTGACAATAAAATCTGGACTGGCGATAAAACTTCGTTTTATCGATGTTAGTTTATGGCCAATAAACGAGCTGTCAGGCGGGTTCCCATGACAAACAAACAGTACCAGATCGGCCTTCACATCCATTGGGTTTTGTCTGCTCTGATAGGAGATGAATTTCATTCTTAACTTTGGATGGCGCTGATGAAAATTATTCAGTGCATCGCTGCAGGCTAGGTTGATAAAGTCCAATGGGGCGGCGATGGTTACAGCACCTTCCGGCTTCAACTGTAACTGGCCCACACTCAGCTCCAGCGCTTCGACTTCGGCAAGAATATTTTTGCTCCTTTCCAGCAATTCAATGCCCGCTTCGGTCAGTGCCAGAGTACGAGTCGTTCGGTCCAGCAACCGGGTGCCAAGATGCTCCTCTAAATGACAAATGTTACGGCTAATTGTTGAGACGGGAATACCCAAGGCTCTCGCCGCCGCACTCTGGCTTTGATATTCGACAACCTGATTAAATAATGCAAGATCTTCGGTTTTCATGGCGGCAATTGGCTTAGCAGTTAAAAATAAGTATCGTTATTATCAAGATTTGTGGTCATAAATAACATGACCTGACTCAGGCTTTACTCGATTAAAAATATCATTTTTCTATTACCGGATTTAAATCACAGGAGTTCATACCAAACCAGCATCATTACCATCAAGCCCAAAACACTTTTAATTCGACCACGAGTTACTCCAACGTATTAAAAATATAGAAAGTCATATTACCTGATAACAACCTGAGTTCGCTTAAGTTAAATTCAGGGTGAAATAGTACAACAATATTATCGATATAATTAGAGTAAGTGATGATTCGAACCCAATAAGTCCCTCACCAGATAAGAGTTGTATAGATGAATTCTGTATTTATCACTTTATGTAGGGGGCATCAATTATCTGATACTTTTATCTTTAGTACATGTAATCAATACCAAACCTAAATAGACTGTAAATAATAACTTATTAAAATATATATAAAACATAGTAAGGACTACCTTCCTCAGCCTGAAAGATATCCTATGAATTAAGCCAAGAAGATAACAACGCCGGACAGTATCAGAGTTACCATTCAGGATTTAGTCCGTTCTACTCATGATCAGACTCGGTACAGATCAGGTTGCGACCCGCTTCTTTAGCATCATACAAGGCTTTATCGGCGCGCTGGATAAGGGTATCTAAACTCTCTTCACTGTCCAGGCTCTCATCATCGCTAAGAGACGCGATTCCTGCGCTGACGGTTACTGACAACTCTCCCCTACTGGTTGATATTGGTGTACTTTCCAGTTGAGAGCGGAACTTATCCATCAAGGCAAAGGACTTCACTTCATTAAGTCCTCTGAATGCGACAATAAACTCCTCTCCACCAAAGCGGGAAACGGTAAAGTGTTGACCAAAAGAACGTTTTAACCGTGCGGCGAACTCCACTAAGACCTCGTCACCCACATCATGACCATAGGTGTCATTCACTTCCTTAAACAGATCTATATCGAGCAGAGCCAGTGTCAAGGACCCTCTTTTTTGTTTTTTCAGTACGATCAGCTCTTCATACTGGTTAAAGAAATAACGGCGGTTGTAAACTCCGGTCAGATAATCGAGATTTGCCTGATCCCAGAGTTTACGGATCATATCCAGTGAATCTAATGTGTTGAGCACACGGCAGTGAAACTCTTCATGCACAAACGGCTTCTGCAGGAAGTCATTAGCCCCGTTTTTTATAAACCGTGCCGAGAGACTCTCATCATCGTCACTGGACAGGCCAATAATGGCGAGTTCCTCTCGACTGAATTTCTCTCTCACCTTTAAAATAAGACCAAAACCGTCCAGGCCCGGCATATTATAATCGGTGATCAAGAGTTGAATATCCGGCTGGTTTTGCAGGACCTCCCAGGCAGAGTTCCCATCATCGGCCTCTACAACCTGATACAGATGCTGCTCGAGTAGGCTTCTGACAAATTTGCGACTGACCACTGAATCATCTGCGACCAACACCTTGACGGTTTGATTACGCTGAAGCCTATTGACCAGCCTCACCACATATTCATAGCTGAAACGGTTTTCTTTTAAAATATAATCGACGATACCCAGCTGTAATAAACGCTTACGTTGCTGTGCATCTAAACTTCCGGTCAGTACTATGCAAGGGGTCTGCTTAGAAAGCACTAACTTAACGATCTCACCTTCATTTGCATCGGGTAGGTTTAGATCGGTAATCGCGACAAAATACTCTTTTTGTTCTAATAGTTGTTTAGCACTGGCCAGATCTTCTGCGAAATCGACATCGCAGCCCAACTCCTGAGCGATAAGATGCTGTAAAATACGGGACACTACTTTACTGTCCTCAACCACTAAAATACGCAATCTTTTCTCCTAAATATTACAACGTTCAGATATAAACTGAACTTCATTACAGAGCCTTTACTTTGAGAAAGACAACTTATCTCAGATTTCATGAAACCGTTGCTAATCATTGCCTAAAAACACTGAACTGATTAAAATCATCCCTATTTCAGACCGTTTTTTTAATCGGTTTATTGCATCAGCGCAAACGCAATAGTTTTCCCGACGACTGACTCTTAACCATAGAGCTTATCTTTCCAATCGACAACTCTGCTCCTGAAAGCAGCCATAAAAAAGTCTCGAATGGTTCTTAGTCTGCACTCAGTCAGTATGCTTCTGGTTAAATAATGGCTCTATATAGGAAAGCGTCACCATAGACTCATCCCTTTGTTTGGTGAGGTCGATCACCACGGTCGCTGAGATCTTATCTTGTATGGCCTGCCTGTTGGCATCCCAATAGATCTGCAAGAAACCCAACAGTCCGGTAGCGAACCCTGCGCCATAGCCACCATATCGACCGAAAGCGTCCCACAAGGAGAGCCCGGTACCATCGAGTTGGATCACCCGAATACGGAATAACTTCTTGCCTAAGGTCTGCCCATCAAACCAGGCGGTAAACACAGTAAAATAAAATGCTGCCCACCCAAACCCTAAGCCCAGATCATTTAGAATGCCTTTAGCCCAAGAGATGAGACTGTATTCTCCTTCAGCGTCATCTTCATCCAGCTTCTCAAGATGTGACTCGCCCTCCTCTGTTTGTTTCGCGATCCCGGTCAATGGGTGAGTTAACGCTTCTTCTATATCAACAGCCTCGGTTGATACAAACTCCTCTTCTACGAGCCATTTCTCAGATTCATCCGGATGAATCGTATTCACTTCATTCTTTTGTTGAACGCCTTGTTCAACGTCGGGATCAATTTCTGGTTGGACTTCTTGTTCGATAGCCTGTTCTGGATAGGCTTGGCTGATATCACGCTGCAGTTGCCCTTTCTCATCATCGGTTAGCGCCAACTCTTTGATGGAGCCGAAGAGTATCGCCTTCTGTTCCGCTTCAGCCAGATTCGTCTGTTTAAGCACCTTTATTAAAGAGTCTAACTCCGTTTGTGCACAAGTCAGCTCTTCACACATGCTGAATCTGATGATCTCAGGCAGATAACCTATCACCTCGCCAACAGAGGGAGCCATTATATAAGTTTCTTCTTCCTGAGCTTGTCCATCTGAACGGGTAGAAACCAAGTTCTCAAACGTCACCCACAGCATCATCACAAACATCGACAGATACAAGCCCCACTTCAACACCTTGCCAAGCTCATGGCTTTTTCTCTGTATCAATAGGGTTAACCCCACCAGCAGGATAAACACCCAACCCGCCTGCTCAGCCAAAACAGAGATCAACAGTCCGTCGACGGCCATTGCCATTCCGCGTTTAAGTGGAGAGGCCAAAGGGGTATAGAGCACCTGAGGGGCAATCTCAAATGCGAAGGGTGTAACCATTGTTTTTGGATCTGTCTCTTTAATCGTCTTAGTCATATCAAGCCGTTATCTTTTATTTTTGATTATTAACAGGTTAATTTACACACGGAACTACTAACGGTTTTATCCAAAATGCTCTATATTCAACTATCAAGCTTTAGGTACTCATTCGCGTCAGAATAGTGCTTACAGACAAGAGGTTAACACTTTTGTCACATCCTTCACCCATGGTTTGTTAATAAAAATGAGTTCATTAATAACCAAATGGAATAACGAAGAACAAACAATCACTTCTAAAGCCGCTAAAGACGATTATTATTTACTTACTAAATTGATTGGAGCAAGCAAGCCATGAGCAACATTTTCGAAGATAATTCTTATACCATTGGTAACACCCCTCTTGTTCGTCTAAAACGCGTTAGTAAAGGTAATGTTTTAGCCAAGGTAGAAGCCAGAAATCCAAGTTTTAGCGTCAAGTGCCGTATCGGTGCCAATATGATTTGGGATGCTGAGAAAAAAGGCCTGCTTACTTCAGACAGAGAGATAATTGAGCCAACATCGGGTAATACCGGTATCGCTCTGGCTTATGTCGCTGCAGCCCGTGGTTACAAGCTAACTCTCACCATGCCAAATACCATGAGCCTCGAGCGTCGTAAGCTGCTAAAAGCACTCGGTGCCAATCTAGTGCTGACCGAAGGCGCTAAGGGGATGAAAGGCGCTATCGATAAGGCGGAAGAGATCCGCCAATCGGCACCAGAGAAGTATCTGCTTCTACAGCAGTTCGATAATCCGGCTAATCCAGAGATCCATGAGAAAACCACTGGGCCAGAGATTTGGAACGATACCGACGGTGAAGTTGATGTGGTTGTCGCAGGCGTTGGTACCGGTGGTACTATCACAGGTGTTAGTCGTTACATAAAAAATACCCAAGGAAAGGCCATCACTTCGGTTGCCGTAGAGCCAGCAGACTCGCCGGTTATCCAGCAGACTCTGTCTGGCCAAGCACTTCAACCCGGTCCTCACAAGATACAGGGAATTGGTGCAGGATTTATCCCGGGTAACCTGGATCTCGAGATGATTGACCGCGTAGAAGCCGTGACGAACGAAGAGTCTATCGAGATGGCTCAACGCATCATGAAAGAGGAAGGTATTCTGGTTGGTATCTCATCGGGTGCGGCCGTTGTCGCGGCCAATAGAATTGCTGAGCTACCTGAGTTTGAAGGAAAGAACATCGTTGTTATTCTTCCTTCGGCCGCTGAACGTTATCTCTCTTCAGTGCTTTTTCAGGGTGAATTCAGCGACGCTGAAAACATCCAGTAACCTCTTAAGATAGTAATGTGATAAACAAAAACCCGAATCTGATTCGGGTTTTATTTTTTGGGCTTGCTGATGATTTCATCCTCTTGGGATAAGAGTGGCTCTATTCAATAGCATTAATAATATTGTGCACAGTAGAGGTCACGATATGCTCTAACTGCTGATCATCTTCATCAGCCCCCTCTATCAGAACATATTTATATTCCAGGTATTTGATCAAGGCCAATAGCTGATGAGCATCTGACATTGAGTTCGTCGATCCCAGCAGTTTAAAAAAACGCTCTATCGTCGATAGGAATGAGTCATTCAGGCGTTTAATCGCATCGGCTAATTGAATATTTCTCAACGCTTCCTCGTGAAACGCTGCCTCCAATATTCGATTATCACGATGAGAGATCTGCTCACGAATATGCTCACTGATAAACTGGGCTAAATTGGCAACCAGCAACTCATTGTTCTTTTCCTCTTTAGACAGCCCATCGAGCTCTTTGAGTAATTCAAAGCTACGATTTTCAAGCTCCTCATTCATCCATAATGTTCTTTCAGCAAAATAGGTTAACGAATCACTGATCAGATCTTTAATATCTTTAAAGTAGTAAGTCGTCGACGCCAGTGGTACATCGGCCTCCTTGGCCACGGCACGATGCCGAACGCCGCGGATCCCATCTCTCACTATCAACCTCAAGGCTGCTTCGAGTATGACCAGCCTTCTGGCTTCTCCATCACTTCGGCTCGTCTGCCGTCCAACATAGGTCAATGGGTGAGTCATAAGTAATCCTTTTCGCTGATTGCGATAACTTGTGGCTTCTCCCCCGAGGAGCCACAACATCTCTAACAAAATGTAACACTAAGCAACACCATTATATCCATAAACCCTCTTTTTCATTTCATTAGTTTTCATTTTTTATCCAACAAATGAATAAATTCCGTCTAATCTTATAAATGAAGGCCTAATAAATTAAATGAGCGGCATCAATTGTCTAAGATACTGAGCGCATAAGATGACTGTGGTATGACGAGCAAATGCGTTAGTTGCATTCAAGGAGTGAGATATGGAATCGATAAAAATTTCAGATTACATGAGCAAACGTCCTGTTATTTTTACCGCCAACATGCCGATTGCACAGGCCGTTGAACTCTTTTTACAGGCAGGTCAAATTGGCGGTCCCGTTGTAGATGAAAACAAGCATGTGATAGGTTTTATATCCGAACAGGATTGCCTGATCAAGATGCTGGAAGCCACCTACCTGAATGAAAACCATTATACCGTGGGTGATGTCATGCATGTCGAACCACTTACCGCACGCCCGGAAGGCTCGGTTTTCGATCTGGCCCAGCTCATGACCAGTGCCAAACCAAAAATCTTTCCGGTGATTGACGACAATGATCAACTCATCGGTATTATCACCCGCTCAGACGTACTTAGAGCCATCGATGATCAACTCAGGGCTATGTATAAGCAAGGCCATGAACGGCTGGTGTAAAATTAATCATTACTGTAATAGTTCTCTCACGCAGGGAGAAGCTGATGATCAACACAGAGGCGTCTATAAGCAAGGCCATGAACGGCTGGTGTAAACTAAAAATGATCTAAACAGAGCATTCATATTGAGAACTGGTCACAGGAACTTTCATCTTTGGAAATGAAAGTTCCTGCTTTATAACCGATATTCGAAAAACGTTACCCATTGCCCATTGCTCCTTAAAAAAAGAGACCGTCGGTGAAATACCCTAAGGGGTTCACAAGTTCGAAAAATCCCCCTGGTTTCATTGCAAATCTAGCTACAATTTTATTTCATCATGCTATCTTATGGCTACTTCCCGATGATGGTGAGTTTAACCAGCCTCTGCAGTTAATTTTCCTCTGTTGAGCTGTCAGTACCGTCGGAGAAATAGTACAAATAAATACCAACTCAGCAATAAACCTTTCATTTTGAAAGCGCTTAGTTCAAACCAAGAAAACCGCTACTTACTACCGAGAATGAGCTAAAAATAATTATGTCTTTTTACCAGTCCCCGTTAGATGTCACCGCCTTCGATGCGAAGTTTGAAGCACAAAAGATTGCCTTCGCACCAATCAGCTTTCAAGTTGCCCGATGCTTACTTAAATTTGGAATACTCGCTCACATCGATGAGGCCGGTGAAGAGGGCTGTTCACTCGAGGATATAGTAGAGAGAAGTCAGCTATCTGAATACGCCTGCAGCGTGCTATTGGATATGGGGCTGAGCATGAGATTAATCTGGCAAAATGACACTCATTTTATATTAGATAAGATTGGTCATTTTCTGCTTCAAGATGATATGGCAAAGGTCAACTTAAACTTCGTCCATGATGTCTGTTATGAAGGGCTATTTGAACTCGAGTCTTCATTGAAGGAAGGTAAGCCTAATGGACTCAAGGTATTCGGTGATTGGGAAACCATCTATCCGACATTAAGTGAGCTACCGGAACAGGTTAAAAAGAGTTGGTTTGAGTTTGATCACTACTACTCAGATCATGCTTTTGGCCAGCTATTACCGCTGATTTTTAAGAGCCAGCCTAAACATATTGTCGATGTAGGCGGTAATACCGGTAAGTGGGCTTTAGCCTGTACAAGCTACGACCCGGATGTTTACGTAACGATTATGGACCTACCGGGGCAACTAAAAGTCGCCCTCAAAAATGCTGAGGAGAAAGGTGTAGGAGACAGAGTCGAGGGATACCAATGTGACTTGCTCGATGAAGAGCAGGCATTCTGCGATTCCGGCGATCTCTATTGGATGAGCCAGTTCTTAGACTGTTTCTCTAAAGCTCAGATCCTGAGCATCCTCAAACGTACGGCTCAAAGCATGACTGCCAATAGTGAACTGTGCATTCTGGAAACCTACTGGGACCGTCAGCCCTTCGAAGCCGGCGCATTTTGTGTCAATGCAACCTCCATCTACTTTACTGCGATGGCGAATGGAAATAGCCGAATGTATCACTCAAAAGATATGCTAAGCCTTATCTCACAGGCAGGCCTATTTGTAGATGAAGATATCGATGACATAGGTCTGGGCCATACTCTGCTGCGCTGTAAATTAAAGCCTTAGTTCGCCTAACAAGCTTGATTAAATAAAACTTACGATGTGATTAAACAGGATCAAATTTTCTTAACAGCCCTATCCCCTTAACATAAGTGCATAAACTCACTTTAAGGGGAATAGGGATGAAAGCCACTATAACCAAACTCTCAAATCACGTATCTCGCCTACCAACACCTATGGCAGGTCTGGCTCTGGCTATCGCCAGTCTCGGCTGGGCATGGGACAGCATGCTACCCAATATGGATGGTCGCGGACAGATCATAGGCGCCGTCGTCGCTGCGGTACTACTCATGTCTCTGGTCGTAAAATTTGTTATTCACCCAAAGATATTAAAAGAAGATCTATCTCATCCCGTAGTGGGCAGTGTGATCCCGACATTTGCCATGGGGCTCATGGTTGTATCTAATGCTTTAGGACAATACTTGCCAGCACAGGGACGTTATCTGTGGTTGTTCGCTATCATGGTCCATATCCTGTTTTTAGGAATGTTCATCTTCTACCGGGCTATCGACTTCAAGCTGGAACACATGGTACCAAGCTGGTTTGTGCCACCTATCGGTATCATAGTCGCTGCCGTTAGTTTTCCAGGAGATCAATATGAATGGATTGCAAGCGCAACGCTCAACTTCGGTATGGCCTGCTACCTCATCATGTTGCCGGTCATGTTATACAGACTCATATTTTGTGCGCCAATCAGCGACGCTGCCAAACCGACGATAGCTATCATGGCGGCGCCTGCCAGTTTATCTTTAGCCGGCTACTTAACCATTAACAGTAATCCATCAATCGTTGTTGTCGCACTATTACTGAGTATTGCGGTGTTGATGACCAGTGTTATCTACCTGGCCTTCTTTCATTTGATGAGACTCCCTTTCTCACCAGGATATGCAGCCTTTACCTTCCCCATGGTTATTGGCGCAACTGCCTTGATTAAAGCGGGTCACTGGTTAATTCAGAACTTCGGAGAGAGTCAGTTTACTGATTTAATCGAACAAGCCGCAAAGGGAGAATTATTTATATCAACGGCTGTAGTCTTATATGTCATATATCGGTACATGTCACATTATCGACCTATAACGCTAAAGGCTTAACACACGTAACATGACACGATAAGGACATAAACCTATAACATTTGAGTCGATTAAGTGTCCATCTAAATTGTAAATGGCCATTTAACTGCTTACATATCAAGCAACAAACAAAATATGCTTTTAAACACAAAACACGATCCATTTCACATATAACGCGCATTTGTTTCATTGAGGCATTTATTTTAAATTTAGTTGTTAACAAACTTGTTAATGAAACACGATAAAATAACAATGTTATCTTTTGTATATCAACGTAAATAATATAAAGCTGGCACGTCAATCGCTCTTCCCTAATGAAATCTCGATATAACTCATTGATTAACACTTTGTTAACCGCTTAATTGTTAATGAATTAGCCCACTTATGTTGCGCGATTGGCTTTCGCCCCGATAATTTGAAGTGTATCCCCTTTATTGCAGATGTTAGTTTTGTGTGCTTATATCTCTCCCTTAGTAATACTTTCTGATAGTTATTAACATGTGTAAAAACTATTACAGTATCTGCTAAATAAAAATAAACAATTGAACATCTAATAATTAAAAACCGATGTAAGTGTCAGGGAGAAAACAAAATGTTGCCGAATTCTAAATTGGCTAAAGCTGTTCGTTTTGCATTAATTACTGGGGCAGCTACTGCCGCATTAAGTGCACCTGCAGTATATGCCGCAAGTGATGAAGAGTCAGTAGAACGTATTCAAGTTACAGGTTCTCGTATTAAGCGTACCGATATGGAAACAGCGACGCCTGTTACCGTACTAAGCGCAGATGATATGGCGAAGCAAGGCTTCACCAATATTCAAGATGCGCTAGAGAGTCTAACCTCTACTACAAGTGCGATGACAACTCAGTCTGTTCATGGTTTCACACCTGCAGCATCATCTATCAGTCTACGTGGCGCAGGCGCTAACCGTACATTGACACTTATCGATGGCAAGCGTTTGAACCAGTATCCTAAACCAGCTGGCGGTACCGATAACTTCGTCGATACAGCAAACCTTCCAATGGAAGCCGTTCAGCGTATCGAGATCCTCCAATCGGGTGGTTCGGCTGTTTACGGTGCCGATGCCGTTGGTGGTGTGATTAACATCATCCTAAAGAAAGATTTCGAAGGTGTTGCACTTAAGTATCGCCATGGTGATACATCTGAAGGTGGCGGAGGAAGTGACCGTGTTGCACTATCTCTAGGTTCATCATCTGATCGTGGTAACGTTTCAACTTTCATCGAATTTACAACTAACGAGCAGTTAAAAGCAACTGACCGTGAAAACTTCGGCCTTCATACCGATAAAGTTCCTTACAGCGAATACTCACAGTACAGTTCATACGGTGCACGTATCGCAGGTGGCAGTGGTGCTAAAGCTCTGACTCCTGAAGAGTGTACTGCAGGCGGTTGGTTCTGGGATGCAGCTCGCAGCATCTGTGGTTTCGATCGTTCACAGTGGCGTGACCTTGAGCCTGAAAGCACACGTTTCATCAGCTCAACAAATTTCAACTATGAGCTTGCCGATGACGTGACCTTTGTTGGTCGTCTTGATTTTGCAGAAGCAAAATCGACTACCCGCATCGAGCCTATGGCAATCAACGACTATGACATCAATGTCGCCGGTGACAACGTTACCGTTAGTGCAGGTGATCTAAGCAAGACATTCAACAACAAAGCAACCGCGCTAGGTGGTGACTTTGCCAATGCTGAAGATGGCGATTACTACTATGTCCGCCGTCTACATGAGTTTGGCAACCGTATGGGTGAAACAAAAACCCGTAACTACTTCTTCACAGCCGGTCTTCAAGGTGTACTAGCTGATGAATATGATTGGGACGCCTCAGTTAACTACGGCCGTACCAATGTCGACGTTTTCCGTGGTGGATACGCTACTATAGCTGGTATGTTTGACTACATCACAGATGGTGAAAACGGCAACTCACTGCTTAAAAACATGAATGCTGAAGATGTAGAGGCTGCTTCTTACACGCCATTCGAGCGAGCTCAGTCAACTCAGAAAAACGTACAGGCAAACATCACAGGTACTGCATTTGAAATGCCTGAAGGGGACGCACTGTTCTCATTTGGTGCCGAATACACAGAGCAAGATTACGAGACTGAGTCAGATTCTGAATCTGCGAAAGGTAACATCTTGACTACCGGTGGGTCTTCAGGTGCCGGTGATCGCTCTTACTGGGCAAGTTACGCCGAACTAAGCATTCCTGTACTTGAGGTGCTGACTATCGATGCGGCAGTTCGTTATGATAACTACAGTGACTTCGGTGGTAATTTATCACCTCAAATCGCTATTGAATATCGTCCAATGGATGAGTTACTTGTTCGTAGTTCTATCAGTTCTGTATTCCGTGCACCAGATATGCACCGTGTATATGGCGATGCGACCAATGGTTTCACTCAGGTTATCGATTTCAAGCAGTGTCTGGCTATGGGTGGCACACCAGCTCAAACTCATCCGGATCCAAGGATCAACGAGATATGTAATGAGCTACATATCGACACAACGACCGGTGCTAACAAAGAACTTGAAGCTGAAACTGGCTACACAGCTAACATAGGTGCTGTATGGGGTGGTGATTCACTCAATGCTTCATTCGACCTTTGGGAGTGGAAGCTTGACGATATGGTTAGCGATATCAGCGCCAGCAAAGCAGCACGTGAATATGAGCAATATGAAGACATGATCACTCGTGATGATGAAGGCACTATTACTCATGTTAACGCAGTTGCACAAAACCTTGCATTCCAAAAAGTTCGTGGTATCGATATGACTGCCGGTTACGCTTGGGATCTTAACGAGTTTGGTGAGCTAAAACTAAACTTCAACGGTACCTACATTCTATTGTCTGAAGGCCAACTAGCGCCAACTGATCCTGTAGAAGATGATATCGATAATGGCGGTCTACCTCAGTACCGTGCAAACTTGATACTTGGTTACTTCATCGAAGACTTCGAAACAACACTTGGCGCATACCATACAGCTCGCATGCACGGTATGCAGTACAAGTCATTCAAAGAGTCTGCGGGTGATGACTTTGACGAAAGTGCACATGAAGTTGCTTCACAGACTAAGTGGAACCTGACTGCTGGTTATAGCATCACTGATGACATAAAAGTAAAAGCAGGTGTTGTTAACCTGTTTGACGCCGGTCCAAACTTTGATCCAACAGCAACTAGCTGGCCTCACTACCAGCGTTCAGTATATAACGCACGTGGTCGTGAGTGGTTCTTAGAAGGTGAAGTTAAGTTCTAATCAATAGATTAAACTGACGTTCTAACCAGAACTAACTTGTAATAACAACGGCATCATTAGATGCCGTTTTTTTATGTCATTAAACCGTTATAAATATCTGCTCACATACCCTGTCACAATCTGTTCAGCATTTTAATTACCAACACCTATATGTTTAAACTCACCTCATTTATGCTCGAGACTGTCTCACACGCTCGTTATAACGCTTAGGCTCGAGTATGCTTCATATTTTATGCCTAAGCGACTAGGACCGTAGTTAGTTAGGTTTAGCGCCATAGCGTTAAAACTCGCCTCTCTGGAGTATTTTCCGGAAGCTTCCTTCTGCGCTGAATTCACTCGACAGGGTTCACCATTCATTCTCTGATCATAAATAGCCAGATAACGTGTAGATTCTCTCACTTTCTTAAACCTATTGGCGATGACTGATAAAGTGCTAGTTTGGGAGATAAACAGACTGAAGATTGGCAACAATTACTCATAAAAAAACGGCATCCTAAGATGCCGTTCTTACAAACTGATTAAGCTTAGGCCTATCACCTCAATTAGCTAAACCCCATATAGTGGGCTCCCACAACGACCACACTAGACAGGATAAACAGCGCTAACATCAACCTCGAGATAAACTTAAGGCTGTCACCTCAATCGCCCCACAGACTTCAATGTCCTAATTAGCTAAATCCCATATAGTGGGCTCCCACAACGACCACACTGGACACGACAAACAGGGCTAACATAAACCGCCAGATAAACTTAAGCCAATCCCCCCAATCGACCCGGCATACACCTAAAGTGGCCATAAGTGACGCCGATGTCGGCACGAGTACATTAGTAAAGCCATCCCCCAATTGAAATGCCAACACGGCGACCTGTCTTGTCACGCCGACGATATCGGCAAGAGGCGCCATCAGGGGCATGGTTAAGGCCGCCTGGCCCGAGCCCGAAGTCACAAAGAAGTTGAACACCGACTGAAACAGCAACATAAACCAGGCTGACAGAGCATCTGGCAGATAACCGATAACATTACCGGCACTGTTTAAAATCGTATTAAGCACACTGTTTTCAGTCGGCCCGCCTCCTCCGAGTAGGATCAATATTCCCGACGCACACCCGACCAGAACAGCCGGCTCAAGCATCGTCGCCGCGCCCTGCTTAAAACTCACCGCAATTTGGTTAACGGTCAAGCCGTTCAGTTTAAACAAGACCCCTATTATGCCAACCACAATACCCATGGTAAAAAACTGACTGGCAATCTCAGGAATAAACCAGGCTTGGGCTACGACGCCCCAGATAACCCAAACAACGGTAGCGACTATGGTGAACAGCACTAAAAAGTCACCTAGGTTAAAACGGCTGTCTAAACTGGCTTTACTCTGGTTTTCTCGAAAAAAAGCATCGCTGTGATAACTATAGGAACGCTCGGGGGTCAGCCTGATGTTATTGGCATAACGCATGGTAAAAATCAGCCCCATCAAGGTAAACCCGGCCCACATTATGACTCTCACTCCGGAGCCAGAAAGTACCGGCACGCCAGCGATCCCCTGAGCAATCGCGACACTGAAAGGGTTCATCCAGGAGCTCGCAAACCCTACCTGAGTGGCGACGTAGGTGACCATCACAGTGGTGATACCATCGTATCCCAGCCGTATCATCAAGGGGCAGATGATGATAGCAAATGCGATGGCTTCCTCTCCCATTCCAAAAACGGCGCCACCGAGAGAGAAGAGAATAAATATCACCGGAATAAACAGCATCTCATTGCCGCGGGTTTTATCGATAAGTCTTAGGATACCGTTATCTATGGTACCTGTGGCCATCACAACGCCGAAGGAGCCGCCTATCACTAACATAAACATGATAACGCCGATGGCACTGCCCCACTTTGAGCCGGACACTAACCCCTCGAAGGCAAAGTTAAAGAACCCCGTCCCTCCTCCGCCTTCAAACAGAGCAACCGGTGCCAGTTTTGGCTCGCCCGCTTCATTCAACGCATATGAAAATGAGCTTGGGTCGATAACACTCCGGCTTTTCTCTACACCATCGGCGAGATAGCTGACATCCTGAGTTTGAAACGATCCTGTCGGAACAATATAGGTGAGCAGTGCTGCAGCCAGTGCCACAAAAAAGATGATGACCAGTGTATCCGGCATCTGCCAACGAGTAGCGGCGCTTGAAGTGTGATCGTGAGGAGATGTTGAAGCAGATGTGTCCATGGTGGGCCCATTGTTATTATTATATGGCCGCAAATATAAACTAATTCGGGGTGGGTTCAAAGCCTAAATCGAGCAATTAGCCTGGTCCATCGGACGCCGATAAGACCCCCGCATCGGAATACCTAATTGTGAGGATGCCCCCGTATACCTATGTACAAGGGGCGGAGTGAAAAGAACTAGCTTACAGTTTCCGCACTTAGCTTACGGCGAATCATCATTGTTGAAAAATGTGACAACAGCATAACCACAAGGGATACCGACAGGGCCGGAACAATGGGATGGACGCCCCACATAAACAGAGGATTAAACTGCAAAGCTAAGTAACTGATTAAACCGGAAACCATAGACAAGAGTGCGCTATGACCTTTTAACTCTTTGAAAAAAACGCCAGCTATAATTGGCCAGAGAAAAACCGCCTGCAGCGCGCCAAATGCAGCCAGATTAATCCAGACTATCATCTGTGGCGGCTCGATTGCCCAGTAGGTGGCAATGGCCGTGATAATCAACATAGCGACGCGCGTTAGCATAACTTGTTTCGCGGGCCTCATGTCAGGACTTATCCTGACAGCCCCATCTCTCACCAGACTCACAGCAGACTGGAGTAACATAGAATCGACAGAAGACATGACGGCGGCGATGGGAGCGGCCAGTAGAACACTTGCCCAGAACGGATTCATTAGACCGGAAATCAATGTTGGCATGATCTCATCGGGCACGGTCAAATCTGGATAAAGCGCCCTACCCAATACGCCACACACATGAGGAATAAACGTCATCAGAAAACAGATAATCGTCCCCCACACCATGCCTCTCCTAAGTGAAGCTTTATCTTTTACCGCCAACAAACGCACCAGAGTATGGGGTAAGCCCATGGTACCAAAACAGATAAGTATCCAAAATGACAACATCATGGGCCAACCAAGATAATCATTTACACCGTGAGGGCTCAGCATGTCAGGGGACTGTTTACTGACCTCACCCATCAACTCCGGTAAAGAGCCCTGGCTCAACACAACCGCAAATAACACGATTAAACCAAGCAACATGATCATTCCCTGAAGCGCATCTGTGATGACCACGGCCCTGAAGCCTCCCGTCAGGGTATAAGCCAGCACAGTGATAACAAATAAACCCAACCCTAGCTCATAACTGATACCACTGACCCCGGAGAACATTCTGGCTCCGCCGATAAACTGCACCGAGATCATCGCCACAAAGCCTACAACCAGACTAATTATGGCCAACCAACTTAACCAGCGATTGTGATAACGGTCTTCGAGCCATTCAATTAACGTCGAATGCTGCTTTTTTCGCTGACTTAAAAACTTGGGGCCAAGCACGCCTAAGGTCAGTATCGCCACCGGGACTTGGATAAGGGCTAACCATACCCAACCCAACCCCATCTTATAGGCGGCTCCCGGACCTCCGATAAATGAGCTGGCACTGGTATAAGTGGCGACTAAGGTTAGCGCCAACATGGGGCCATTGAGAAACTGTCCCCCGATAAAAAATCGTTTCGCTCTGTCCTGATATAGCGTACCTGAGGCTTTAGCACCTGTAGCGCTCCAGCAACGAGTGACGATAAGACTCAAGATAAGGTAGATAAATACCGGCAATAGATTAATCATCAATTTTGCCTATAAGCTTGATGAGTAGCGCAATCAGCATCAATGGAGCGCCGATACAAGACAGCCAAAACCATAGCGGCACGCCATACCAAAGCGCATGGCTGTCGAATAACAGTGGGCCTGTGCACCATAAACAGAAGTAACCAAAGGTTAGGGTTAACGCAGTTTTGGAAAGTGAAGACATAATGAAAACAGGAAATAAATCAGATGGACGATTCTAGTCAAAACAGGATATTCAGGCCAGTTTTATTCATCGTAATTGAGAGGATGTTCCCTTTCTTCCTTTGCTAACTAAGAGTGTTCCGTGACTCTGGCCATGTTTTATAACCCTTTGTTCTCGGTAATGTCGATAAAATAGACGGCAATTGGCACTAATAATAGGAAGATTTTAGTGTCTGCTTAATTTGAACTTAGGCAATTTTGAATTCGCTCCGATGACAAGTTACAAAAAGCTAAAGTCAGATACACTCGATAGAATGATTAACTTCTCTATATGTATTTAATTGATGAAAATCCGTATTTTCATATGCGACTTTTACATCTGCTTCTCAAAGAGGAGGTCACTATTCAGTTCTTTGATGACCACATCCTCAAGGATGTTCCAAAATATAAAGTGATGTTAGTGTCGATAAGTTGTGGAAAAATTAAGGTAAATTTAATATTCAGCCTCAACAAGCCACTCACAAGTCTAAAAACAGTGAACCCTCTCTAACTTCTGCATTCCCGATATCGAGTTCGCTTGTGAATAGATGAAACAGGCTCTAAAATCAAAGCTTAACAGTATCAATTTTATTGATAGTTTCATTTTATATAAATTTCAGATAGGGAAGCCCACTCACCAGATGAAGTATTCACTCAAGCAAATCAGCGTTTTTGATGCCGTAGCCAGTCTAGAGAGCGTTAGTGCTGCCGCAAGAAAACTTTCAATGACACAGTCTGCCGTGAGTATGTCTCTGGGGCAGCTGGAAAATTTGCTAGGCCGACCACTTTTTATCCGTCAGGGAAATCGGCTGACCTTAAGCCACTGGGGAAATTGGCTACGCCCTAAGGCAAGGCGTTTACTTCAAGATGCACAACAAATTGAATTAGGCCTTCACGAACAACACCTTATAAGTGGTAGATTCAGATTATGCTCGAGCCAAACAGCGGCAGAGCATCTTTTACCCGAACTCATCAGTCGAATTGATACGGATTTCCCTGAACTTCGAATCGATTTAACGGTAGAAAATACCGAAAATGTCGTCGACGGCCTGCTAAATTATGAATTCGATTTAGGGATCATCGAAGGGCGCAATGATGACAGTCGACTGCATCAGGAGCAGTGGATAGATGATCACCTCGTTGTGATTGCATCGCCTCACCATCCTTATGCTAAATACGAAAGCACGAGCCTGTCTCAACTTGAACAGGCAAAGTGGGTATTACGCGAACAAGGCGCCGGCACACGACGAATCTTTGAGGGCGCCATTCATGGTGTCATCGAAAAACTAACGGTATGGAAAGAGTATGAACACGTGCCTCTATTGAAGTCACTGGTTAAAAACGGATTATATCTGAGCAGCCTCCCCTTCCTAGATGTAGAAAAAGATGTGGCAAACGGCGAGTTAGTTATTCTATCGACGCCTCAGTTAAATATGCAGCGGCATCTCTCTTTTGTCTGGCGCAACGACTCGGGCGAAAATCCGCTACGTGATTGCATTATTACCGAGGCACGCCGCTTGAGCCGCAGCCGCCAAATTAGAAATCAGGGTTAAAAGCAGCCATTACTTTAGTGGCGAACCCATTTTATATGTTGAAATACATGCGCGAATGACGAATTAGTTTATCTATCGACATCACAATCTAATATGCAGCGGCATCTCTCATTTGTCTGGCGCAACGACTCGGGCGAGAATCCGCTACGTGATTGCATTATTACCGAGGCACGCCGATTGAGCCGCAGCCGCCAAATTAGAAATCAGGTTAAAAACACTTAGCTCAGAAATCAAAACTAAAAAAAGGGCTGCCTATTTCAATTAGGCAGCCCTTCGTTCCAGAGAATAAATGTCACTTCAAAGCATTACACCTTATAAATATCACACACCTTCTGCGCAATCGCTTCACGGGTAATAACACCGCAAAGCACGCCCTTATCTACCACCGGAAATGCACTGGGTTTGCTGGCAGAGGCAAAGCGCAGGCGCTCTTCATAGCTCTTATAGGTAGTGCCCATTAAAATGCCGCTGTCGTTAACGGGGAACAGTTTACTGCGATCGACCACCATCAACTCGATTAATTCTGATACCGAATCCTGAGGCGATACCGTTAACACCTCCGTCTGCATCAGGTCACTCACCTTATCAGACACACCTCTGGCAAACTCTTCAGACCATAGGCGTCGAAGCAGGTCCTGTTGCGACACAAACCCAAGCAGGCGCTGCTTATCATCTAATACCGCCGCACTGCGACTATTTTCATCGGTAAGCAGCTTTAAACCCGCATAAACGGATAACTCAGGTGAGATCGTCATTGGCTTAGGATCCATCAGATCTTGCACACGTAGTTTTTGAATGGTTTTTGGCATTTTTGGCAGTTCTCCAGAACTAGAAACGGAATATAGATGTGTAGGGCTAGTAAGTTGTGTAAAGCATTTAGCAAGGGGTTGTTGCTCAGGTTTAACGGCATGTTCAATCAACCAGTAACCTAACCCGACAAACGCCCCCCCCCCGACAATATTTCCTAATGTCACGGGAATAAGGTTGTTAAAAATAAAATGTTTGAGCGTTAAATCAGAATATTGTGCAGCCGTGACCCCCAAGGAAGTGAAGAACTCAGGGGAGGCTAAATGTTGAATCGAGATCCCAAGTGGCACCATAAACAGGTTGGCAATACTATGTTCGAACCCACTGCTGACAAACATCGCCACGGGTAACATGAGGAGTATGGCTTTCGTCAGCGCATCACGACTGGCAAACGTCATCCAAACTCCGAGACAAACCAACATGTTACAAAGCACTCCCAGCACAAAAGCCTGGAACCAACCGTGATGTAATTTATGTTGCGCTATGTTCAACGCATTCAAGCCCCAACGGCCTCCATCGAGTTCATACATGCGTGCTGCCATAATGAGGGTCAGCATCAGCAAGGCGCCCAAGAGGTTCCCCAGATAGACTCTCAGCCAACATTTAAGCAACTCTCGGGTAGAGACTTGCTTCTGCGCCCAAGCCACACTACTTAGTACCGTGCTGGTAAACAGCTCTCCACCACAGATCACCACAAGCATTAAACCCAGACTAAACGCCAAGCCTCCTACCAGACGGACCATTCCCCAAGGACTGGTGCTGCTGCCAGTCGTCACTGTGATATAAAAAACAAAGGCTAAAGCGATGAAAGCGCCAGCAAAGGCTGCAAGTCCAAACGATTGCCAGACCGCCTTTACCACTTTTGACTGCCCGTAAGTCTCTGCTTGTTGGTAGAGAGATAGCATTGGCTTCTTATTCTCAACACCATTTGGTGTAACAAGAGGGATCGCGCTTACTTTTTGTTGAGACGTCATTTACACACCTGCCCGTGTAAATACTCGTGAGTGGAACTTGCTAACTGGCATAGAGCTCTCCTGTTAATTCTTTAACCTGCTATGTAGGGCTAAAACGTTAACGTGAACAGAGAGTGAATAAAATTTGATAATTATGATGGTCGCCATCAGCAAAATTGATAGCCAACTTAAAATGTTTCAATTTGTTAAAGTTTTCGCCACTAGAAAAGCATCAGTAATACATTGTTTATTAACAGTTTTACTTGTTTGACATCAACAGTAGTTTAGTAGCCCTTTTTATAACCAGGCCAAACTAACCGCTCGCCTTCAAGCTCTGACATCAGCAGAAACAAGCTCAATTGATGGGTTATAAGTTGTTTTGATGGAAAAAACGAGTGAACAGTAAGCCATTGAAATTTTGCAGATTTAAAGAATTACCCGGCCATAAAAACCGCAGAATAGTGAGCGCAGTCACAAATTGCCACCGACTCATGCCGCCCAAGCTCACACTTCGAGCGAGCACGGTGATCGCGCACAGGTAAAAGCACCAAAAACCGCAGACTTCACAAACTTCTGCCCAGTGTGAGCCCGCAATAAGCAATATGCATGCCTATGCGATGATTATTTAGCGATCACTATATAAGTTGTTAAGTGGCTCCCAATTAGCCTAATCGACTGATTCAAGATTATTGATACTTAATGATGAGCCAGAATAGGTGTGTTAATATCTATGAGGTAAATTGGTCTTACCAATTTAACAAGTTTGTAAGGGACTATAGCTGTATGGATGATAAATTCGAGGACATTCGTGTTTATCTGACATTGCAGATGAGTTAACTATGTCGATAAGTCAACTACACTTAATCGGACTGCTTAAGTTCACTCTCAAGGATCACTCAAAGTTGTCATCACATCAGATGAATCACTATGTTCTTCTCGGAGAATGAGAAACTATGTCAGAAACAGTGAAAAACGAAGAAACAGAAGCCTCAAATCAGACCTATAAAGAGCTTCATCGCCCAGCCTCCGAGTTTGAAACTCGTGAAGAGTATCTGGACCACGAGCTAAAGATCATGAAACCCAAGCGCTGGGGATTAAACCTTCCGGGACGAGATTTTCGTTTTGAATGGGAAGATCTGGTTCCAGCCATTGCCGGCACCATAGGTATTACCGTGATGTATTCAGCTGTGATGGCTGCCTGGGCTTCCGGCCTTACTGAAAAATGGGATCACATCAATCTGGGCGCAGAATTTGCGATTCAGGTTGTACGAGTAGAAATGCTTATCCCTGCATTACTGTTCTGCATCATCAGTTCAGGGTTTATCAATCCCAGAGCCAACCTTGCCGGTAACCACGGCCCGATGATCCCACTTATCGGTGCTATCGCACTCGCCGGAGCTCACCCGTTGGCATTAGCCATTTTACTGGGTATCTTTGGACTCCTGCTCAGTTACGTTAAAGGAGGGTCCCGACTGGTGAACCTGACCAGTAGCGGAGTAGCAGGCGGTTTGCTGGTCTTCTTGGGCTTTATGGGCGCTAAGAGCCAGATAACCTCCCTGTTTGACTGGGCCGGTAGTCTGCAATCTAAACATGAACTCGATTACAGCCTGGGTTATGTCGCATTCTTTATTTTACTCGTTAATGTCATTCTTTATGCTTATCTTGCAAAAGTAGGTAAACGTTGGTTGGCAATTCCTTTGTGTTCGATTGCCGCTATTGCGCTTGCATTCGGCCTGGGAGCGGGACTGGATCTACAATTTGTGACCGAACCTGGTATCCCTAACCTTAACCCGGTTTACTGGTGGGGTTCGACCGAACAAGGCTGGCAACTAGGTTTGCCTAATACGGCTCACTTCATTGCATCATTGCCATTTGCCATTCTGGCCGTGGCGATGTGGTCTCCGGATTTCCTTGGACATCGAATTTTCCAAGAGCTTAACTATCCTAAGGGCACTGAAAAAGTATTGATGGATGTCGATGACACAATGACAACCTGTTCACTGCGTCAAATTGTCGGTACGGCGGTAGGTGGCGGTAACATCACCTCTTCATGGGGTACTTACATGATCCCCGCGGCGATTGCTAAACGTCCAATTCCGGCTGGTGCTATCTTACTCGGTTTATTGTGTATTATCGTTGCTGTACTCGGTTACCCAATGGATGTCACTGTATGGCGCCCGGTTATGTCTATCGCCCTTCTGGTTGGTGTTTTCTTGCCATTGCTTGAAGCTGGTATGCAGATGGTGAAAGACACTCAGAACAGCCAAGCGGCTGGTATCTGTATCTTTGCTGCATTTGTTGCCAACCCGGTATTGGCTTGGGCATTAACCATGTTACTGGATAATAACGGTCTGATTGGTGATAAAGAGAGAGCCAAAACCCTCTCGGTAGCCGACCGCTTAATCATCCCCGGTCTTGCATTCACAATCTGTCTTATCGCGATGCTTGCGGTAGGTATGATTAAAGGAATACCTGCTTTCCTATAACACTTTTGGGAACAGCTTCGGGCGAGGATGAATTCCTTCATTCCTCGCCCTTTTTCTCTTCTATAATTAATATCAGCTTTAGTGATAGCAAGAATAAATATTCGTTGCATACGCTCTGCACATTTTACCAAATCGATTCCATCTCACTTCCTGATTCGAACAGACAAGGGTCAGAAATCGAATTTTCAGGCGAGTCAGCATGATTGATTTGGTATGTGATCAGCTTAATAACTGACATTAACTCTGTATGCAAACACTAATTTGAGTGAAAACTGTTGGCTGGCTAACACTTTTTGAATTAACCGACCAAAACTCGGCCTATTTAAGATGCGGCGAATGTTTGCGTATGTTAATATTAGCCTGGTTAATTGGTCTTACCAATTATCTGGTAGCCGAAATTGTTATTAATGACGAGTGTCATATTATCGGTTAGCAAACAATCAGATTCTTCCGAAACTAAAACTTCGGAAAACAGTTCCCATCATCAGGGCGACACCATGAGGGGAGCTTTTTTAAGACTTAGCTATTGGTATATCGCTACCCTTGCTTTCAAAGCTTAAAGTCGATAACCAATAACCTCTATCTCAACGAGAAGGTATTTGTACGATGACCGAAAAAACTGAACAGTTTGCCAACGCATGGACAGGTTTCGCTTCTGGCGATTGGAAAACTGAAGTCAACGTTCGTGACTTTATTCAAGCCAACTACACTCCATATGAGGGTGATGAAGCATTCCTAGCCGAAGCAACTCCAGCGACCACCCAACTTTGGGATAAAGTGATGGTTGGGATCAAACAGGAAAACAGCACTCACGCTCCTGTTGATTTCGATACTAAAAAAGTATCAACAATTACATCACACGAAGCGGGTTACATCGAGCAAGAGCTTGAAACTATCGTCGGCTTACAAACCGAAGCTCCACTAAAACGCGCCATGCTTCCAAATGGCGGCATCCGTATGGTTGAAGGTTCTTGTAAAGCCTACGGCCGTGAACTGGACTCAGATGTTAAATACGTCTATTCAGAGCTACGTAAAACTCATAACCAAGGTGTATTCGATATCTACACACCTGAAATCATGCGTTGTCGTAAGTCTGGTGTCTTAACTGGTTTGCCTGATGCTTATGGCCGTGGTCGTATCATCGGTGATTACCGTCGTATCGCCCTTTATGGTATCGATTACCTGATGGCCGATAAGTTTGCTCAGTTTGGCTCACTTCAGGCTGGTTTCGAAACAGGTGTAGACTTGTCTTCAACGATGCAGCTTCGTGAAGAGATTGCAGAGCAGCATCGTGCACTAGGTCAGATGAAGCAGATGGCAGCCAGCTATGGTTTCGACATCTCTATGCCTGCAACTAACGCACAAGAAGCGATTCAGTGGACTTACTTCGGTTATTTAGCTGCAGTTAAGAGCCAAAATGGCGCAGCCATGTCTCTTGGTCGTACTTCAAGCTTCCTCGATGTCTTCATCGAACGTGACCTTAAAAATGGCACACTAACTGAAGAACAAGCTCAAGAGATGGTTGACCATTTCGTGATGAAGCTACGTATGGTTCGTTTCCTACGTACTCCTGAATACGATGAGTTATTCTCTGGTGACCCAATCTGGGCAACTGAATCTATCGCTGGTATGGGTGTTGACGGACGTACTCTGGTTACTAAATCGAGCTTCCGTTTCTTGCACACTCTATACAACATGGGTGCAAGTCCAGAGCCAAACATCACTGTATTGTGGTCAGAGAAGCTGCCATTACCTTTCAAAAAGTACTGTGCAAAAGTCTCTATCGACACTAGCTCAATCCAGTACGAAAATGATGATTTGATGCGTCCTGATTTCGCGTCAGATGACTATGCTATCGCATGTTGTGTTAGCCCTATGGTTGTAGGTCAGCACATGCAGTTCTTCGGAGCTCGAGCTAACCTTGCAAAAACAATGCTTTACGCTATCAATGGCGGCTTGGATGAAAAACTTAAGACTCAGATCGGTCCTAAGTTCGATGCCATCACATCTGAAGTTTTAGACTTTGATGACGTTATGGGTCGCCTTGACACCATGATGGATTGGTTAGCGACACAGTATGTCACTGCGCTTAACTCTATCCACTACATGCACGACAAGTACTCTTATGAAGCAGCCCTAATGGCACTTCATGACCGTGACGTTCGTCGTACTATGGCGTGTGGTATTGCCGGTCTTTCTATTGCTGCCGATTCACTTTCAGCAATCAAGTTTGCAACAGTTAAGCCAATCCGTGACGAGCACGGTATTGCTGTCGATTTCGACATCGAAGGTGATTATCCTAAGTTCGGTAACAACGATGCACGCGTCGATGACTTAGCGACAGAGCTTGTAGAGCGCTTTATGGCTAAAATCCGTAGCATGAAGATGTACCGTAACGCGATCCCTACTCAGTCAATTCTAACCATCACCTCTAACGTTGTGTACGGTAAGAAAACAGGTACGACTCCAGACGGTCGTCCAGCTGGCGCACCATTTGCTCCGGGTGCAAACCCTATGCATGGTCGTGACGAGAAAGGTGCGGTTGCATCACTAACTTCTGTTGCTAAACTGCCATTTGCTCACGCTCAGGATGGTATCTCATATACTTTCTCTATCGTTCCAAATGCGTTAGGTAAAGATGAAGACGGACGTCGCGCTAACTTAGCAGCTCTGATGGACGGTTACTTCGCTCATAATGACAGCCGCGAAGGTGGTCAGCACCTGAACGTTAACGTTATGAACCGTGAAATGCTTGAAGATGCAGTGGTTAACCCAGATAAATACCCACAGCTTACGATTCGAGTGTCAGGCTATGCAGTTCGCTTCAATGCATTGACTCCAGAGCAACAACAAGACGTTATCACTCGTACCTTTACTAAAGGTATGTAATACCCGATATCTTTATAGATAAACGGTAGATTTTTAACGTGATTAGACTAGGCTGTACGATACTTTAGTACAGCCTAATTTATAAAGAAGGAATCACAATGACAGTAAAAGGTCGGATCCACTCTCTGGAATCCTTTGGTACCGTAGATGGTCCAGGCATAAGGTTTATCACTTTTATGCAGGGATGTTTGATGCGTTGTCAGTACTGTCACAATAGAGATACATGGGACCTTCAAGGTGGCCGTGAAATTGAAGTAGATGAGTTGATGACACAGATTATCAGCTATCGACCATTTCTCGAAGCCAGTGGTGGCGGCGTCACAGCAAGTGGTGGTGAAGCCATACTGCAAGCTGAATTTGTCTCTTCTCTTTTCGAAGCCTGTAAGAAAGAGGGCATTCACACCTGCCTCGATACTAACGGCTTTGTCAGAAAATACACCCCGATAATCGATGAACTTCTCGATAATACAGATCTTGTGTTACTCGACATCAAGCATATTGACGATCAAAGACATATCGACCTCACTAGAGTCAGTAATCACCGCACCCTGCAGTTTGCAGAGCACCTAAATAAACGACAACAAAAAACCTGGATTCGTTATGTCGTTGTAGGCGGTTTTACCGATGACCTACCGTCGGCAAAAAAATTAGCCGAGTTTATCAAGCCAATGAAAAACGTGGAAAAAGTAGAGCTTCTACCCTACCACGAACTCGGAAAACACAAATGGGAAGCCATGGGTGAAGAGTATGAGCTGAACGACATATCTCCTCCCAGCAGTGAAACGATGGAAAAGATTAAACAAGTATTTATCGATGCAGGTATAAATGCCATTTACTAAATGTTTTAGATAACAATGTTGTCGAGGGATCACCAACTATAATAATTAAAGTTCTTCCCAATAATGTTCATCTAAACGTTCGAAAGCAGACTTTAAAATTAACGCCATGTCGAGATAACAAGCTCTCGGCCCCAGAGGACGACAATGGATCCCCATACTCGTTAGTTTAGTCGTCAGCTGATCGCACCAATCGAGTAGCGTTAACGGCAGAGGATGGCGAGCACGCCAACCAAGCCAGAGCAAACCTTGAATTGGCAGACTGATAAAAAATAGCGCGATAGTGATAGCTTGGGGCAAAAAAGCCCAACCATGAATATAGAGCTGACTCGATGCGGCCAACAGAGCAAGAAGTGGCATCAAGGGTACGGCTATCTGGGTAGCGCGAATGACGCGATACTCTGGAAAGTAGAAACTAAGTTGTCTGACCATAGGCCAAGTCTTCATATATCGATGACCTTCGCCCAGAGTTTTGAAAACTTTAATGCTCAATTTTACACCTAATTTATTGGGATACTGCTTTTACCATAGCACAAGCTGCAATAGAGCCCCAAGGCCTTGTAGTTGCTTAGTGAGTAGTTCCCGGCTCTGATATCAGAGCATATCTAGCGACTTCGACAATAATTGTCAATGAAGTCATTGTTGTTCAGTGGCTTTAAGCTCACTACTTTGCAAAAGGTTTAAACATGTCAAACAAACTGGTATTGGTACTTAACTGCGGTAGCTCGTCATTAAAATTTGCGATTATCGACGCCCTTACAGGTGATGACCAGATCTCGGGTCTTGCCGAATGCTTCGGTCTTGAAGACTCTCGTATCAAATGGAAAGTCGATGGCAAGAAACAGGAAGCGAGCTTAGGTGCATTCACCGCTCACCGTGAAGCCGTCGAATATATCGTTAACAAGATTCTGGGTGATCACCCACAAATTGCCGAGCAGATCCATGCTATCGGACATCGAATTGTACACGGTGGCGAGAAGTTCACTCAGTCTGTGATCATCGATGAGTCCGTTGTTCAAGGCATCGAAGATTGTGCGGCCCTGGCACCACTTCATAACCCAGCTCACCTTATCGGTATTCGTGCATCTCAAGCTTCTTTCCCTGAGCTTCCACAGGTCGCCGTGTTTGATACTGCGTTCCATCAAACCATGCCGGAAAAAGCCTTTATCTATGCCCTTCCTTACAAACTTTACCGTGAAAATGCTATTCGTCGTTATGGCATGCACGGTACGAGTCACCTGTTCGTTAGCCGTGAAGCGGCTAAAGCTATCGGTAAGGATATCGCAGACACTAACATTATCTGCGCTCACTTAGGCAACGGTGCTTCGGTTACTGCTATCAAAGGCGGAAAGAGTGTCGATACCTCTATGGGTATGACACCACTGGAAGGTTTGGTCATGGGTACACGTTGTGGTGATATCGACCCATCGATCATTCATCACTTGGTCAGCCGTCTGGGTTACACCTTAGATGAAGTTAACAACCTGATGAACAAGCAAAGTGGCCTATTAGGTATTTCAGAACTCACCAACGATTGCCGTGGCATCGAAGAGGGTTATGAGAATGGTCATAAAGGTGCAACATTAGCACTGGAGATCTTCTGCTACCGTCTGGCTAAATATATCGCTTCTTATACTGTCCCATTAGGAAAATTAGATGCTCTAGTATTCACTGGTGGTATCGGTGAAAACTCTGATCTAATTAGAGCTAAGGTGCTTAACCTACTTGAAATCTTTAACTTTGAAGTTGATGACGAACGTAACAAGGCGGCACGCTTCGGTAAGCAAGGTCAAATTACCACCGACAATGGCCCTATTGCTCTGGTTATCCCAACCAACGAAGAGTGGGTTATCGCAGAAGACGCAATGAGCCTTCTAAGCAAGTAAAGTATATGCCGACCACGAACTGAATGGTCGTCAGCAAACAGTTAGGCGTACCGAAAGTACGCCTTCAAAGCGTCACAAAGAGGTTTTTATGTCTCGCAACATTATGTTAATTCCTATCGGCACGGGTGTCGGTCTAACTTCTATCAGTTTGGGACTCGTTCGTGCTTTCGAACATCACGGCGTTAAAGTTCGTTTTTTCAAGCCTATTGCACAGCAACGTCCACATGATACTGGGCCAGAGCGCTCAACCACTATCTTAAGTAAGTCACCCACAGTTAACCCACTTGAACCATTTGATATGGCGCATGCGGAAAGTTTAATTCGTGGCGATCAAACTGATACCCTGATGGAGCAGATCATTGCTCGTGTCACCGAATATGCAGATGAAAGCGAGACGCTTGTCGTGGAAGGTCTGGTTCAAACCAGAAACCACCCATTCTCGAGCGAGATAAACTACGCCATTGCCAAGGCACTCGATGCGGATATCATTTTTGTCGCAACACCTGGTAATGAAAGTGCAACAGCACTGATGAACCGTCTTGAAATTGCTCATAATTCATGGGGCGGAAGCAAGAATAAACGTATTATTGGCGCGATTGTCAATAAGATTGGTGCACCGGTAGATAACGAAGGTCGCGCACGTCCGGACCTATCTGAAGTATTTGATCATCAAGACGTACAGCGTCCAGACGCTGCGAGTATGTTCCAACTTCCAGGAAAGAGCTCACTTCGTATTCTTGGTAGCGTGCCATATAATTTAGATCTTGTTGCACCACGTGCATCCGATCTGGCCAAGCACCTCAGTGCTAAGCTCATCAACGCCGGCGAAATGAACACGCGTCGCCTGCGTAAAGTGACTTTCTGTGCCCGAAGCATTCCAAATATGGTCACTCATATTAAGACCGATTCTCTGCTCGTGACCTCTGGCGACCGTTCAGATGTCATCGTATCAGCCTGTCTTGCAGCGATGAACGGCGTTAAGGTTGGCGCACTATTGCTGACGGGTAGTTATGAGCCTGAGCCTGAGATCATGGCTCTGTGTGAACAAGCCTTCGAAACGGGTCTGCCTGTATTCTTAATCGATACCAACACATGGCAAACGTCGCTTAATATCCAACGTTTCGATCATGAAGTTCCTGTCGATGATGCCGTACGTATCGAAGAGGTTCAGGAGTACGTTGCCAGCCATATTGACCAAAACTGGATTGCTACAGTCACTAAGAACTCACCTCGAGAGCACCGTTTATCACCACCAGCATTCAGATACAAACTGACTGAATTGGCACGTGAAGCCCGAAAAACGGTTGTATTACCGGAAGGTGCCGATCCACGTACCATCGAAGCGGCCAGTATCTGTTCTGAACGTGGTATAGCTAAGTGTGTGTTACTTGGTAATCGCGAAGAGATTGAGCGCATTGCCGTACGCCAAGGCGTTGTGTTGGGTGAAGGCGTTGAGATCATCGAGCCATCATCGGCGCGCGAACGTTATGTCGAGCCAATGCTTGAACTGCGTCGCCATAAAGGGCTGACAGAAGTCGTTGCACGTGAGCAGTTGGAAGACAACATGGTGCTGGGCACTATGATGCTGGCGCAAAGTGAAGTCGATGGCATTGTATCGGGTGCAGTTAACACCACAGCTCATACTATTCGTCCTCCACTGCAATTAATTAAAACGGCACCGGGCTCAAGCTTAGTCTCATCAATCTTCTTTATGTTGATGCCAGATCAAGTGCTTGTTTATGGTGATTGTGCGATTAACCCAGATCCAAACGCTGAACAGCTGGCAGACATCGCTATTCAATCAGCCGAGTCTGCTGCAGCCTTCGGTATCGAGCCAAGAGTCGCGATGATCAGCTACTCTACCGGTAGTTCGGGTACGGGATCAGATGTTGATAAGGTACGTGAAGCGACTCGTATAGCCAAAGAGAAGCGTCCGGACCTGATTATCGATGGACCGCTGCAATATGACGCTGCAGTCATGCCAAACGTGGCTCAGTCTAAAGCGCCTAACAGCCCTGTAGCGGGTCAAGCAACGGTATTTGTATTCCCAGACTTGAATACGGGTAATACGACGTACAAAGCGGTTCAACGAAGCGCAGACCTTATTAGTATTGGTCCAATGCTTCAAGGTATGCGTAAACCGGTCAATGACCTCTCTCGTGGTGCCCTGGTCGATGATATTGTCTATACCATTGCACTCACCGCCATTCAGGCATCTCAACAGAAATAAAGGTCACTCTTTATTGTCTGAGAGCCAGACACAAAGCCAATTTCTATCCATCCATGGGAAATTGGCATAAATGTTCCAGACATAAAAAAGCCTGTCATTGACAGGCTTTTTTTTACGCTAAAATAACTTGAAGCTGTACAAATACTGAATAAAACACTCAAACAGATGAATGCGTCACTTTTTAACCAGGCAATTAAAACCTTTAAAATCAACGGGTTAAAAGTTATGCATCTAGTCTTCAACATAGTTGTCCACAGATTTTGTGGATAACCATTAAAAGTTATCCATTCAGATATGCCTCATTTATCGAGCCGGGTCAAGCTTTATAAAAAATTTTTACACCTAAGCTTACTTGCCAATTCTAATAACAATAGCGATACTGGCTCAAACACATCCCTTGATAGACATATGAGAATAATCGCCCTACTCTGCTTAACCATTCTTTTCGGCTGTAGCCCTGACTCTTCAAATAGCGAGTCTAAGCGAACACCGGAAGATGTCTCTCTCGGTTTTTTTAATGCTATCTACGTCGATCGTGATGTCAACAAAGCACTTCAGTTTGTCGATGACCCAATGAAGAAAGTGTTAGCACATTATCATATTGCTGCATCTGTTCAACGCCATGTCCTTAACCTGTCCATGACTCAAGTTCAGATGGAGATCGAAGAGATTGACATCGATTTTTTCAGAAAGTTTACCGATGACGTCACCGTTATCGTCAAAATGCAAGGTTTGAAGGGAGGAGAACCCTGGATAGACGATAGAACTATCAGACTCCACAAGAAAGGCACTAAGTGGGAGATTATCGAGATTTTGCCTGAAAAAGGTAACCTGCATTAAGCCCATCATCTCAATAGATGAGTCATAACCGATAGTTCAAAAAAATAGCAACCTGAGGTTGCTATTTTTATCTCAGCCGAGGCTGGGTTAACTCTTGAATTGATGGATTAATCCTTAATCCAAAAACGCATCTTCATCCATTTCCAGAGGTAAAGATTCGATCACTTCATCTTGTACTTGATAGTATGCGCCTTCGTACTCTTGAATTTCCATAACAACTCCGAATTACTTTTGTAGGGTCTGAGGCATGTCATTTCTTTGATGACACTTTCCTGAGTAGGAAGAGATAGACATTCCACCAACTTCTTGAAACAAATTATATCAGGCATTTCGCCGGAGTTACACAAAACTTTCAGTTTGGTTCACCCGAAACGCCATAAAACATCATTAAAACTGTCAACGCAACAACAAACACGCCAGCAAAACTGAAAGGCTTTCAGTTTTTTATGCGATTACGAGCTAAAAACGATTTTTTTAACTTCAAAAAATTCTAGAGGCTCCAATTAAAACAGCTAAGACTTAAAGATACCTATCAAAAAGACGTTTTATTGCTAGGCATGAAATTGGAGGTAATGACAATGAATGCACTTGTAGAATTTGAGGCCCAGAGGCTGACTGATCTATTCAATCAAGGAGATACACTGAACATCTACATGTTTATGGATATGATGAATATGCCCATAGATGTGCAAGATAGACTCTTCACCGAAATATCCTCTCTGAGAAATATCGATAAAGGTAAAATTGAGAACATCATAGAGTCACATGGGCAATCACTTATGGATGAGCGACTCAACTACTAACGCCTTCGTATCACAGTGTGTGAGACAGAAACATCGCCTACATACTGATGTGTAGGCGATATTGCAATTTAGCTTGTAGGATGGGAAGTAATACCAATCGGTATAAGGTTAGGCTAACTTATACCTAAGCACTTTGAGCGCCTTATTCTTATCGATATCTGCAAAGATGGCAGGGTTTTCCAGCTGCTCAACGAAAGCTAATCTGGGGCTGAACTCTTCCACTTGCTGTTTTAAATACTCAATGCTTAACTCGGGAGCATTAAGGCATAACAGTATCTCTCCGTCAGAGGTCAATAACTCAGGGGCTCGCTTCAGGAGTCGAGAGTAATCTTTAGTTGCAACAAAGCTGCCCTTTTGATTACTCGGTGGATCGGCAATAATCATCTCGTAGGGCCCTAGTTTAGTCAGCTTGCCCCATGACTTAAAAATATCATGACCCAAAAAGCGAGCACCTGCCGGAAAATCGTTTAACAGATGGTTCTGTTTTCCTATCGACAGAGCCCCTTTGCTCATATCGATATTAACGACACTGTCGGCGCCGCCTTGCAACGCTGCAACAGAGAATCCACAAGTATAAGCAAAGAGGTTAAGCACCTTCTTATTCTGCGAATGCTCCCTCACCCACTGTCGACCATTTTTCATATCGAGAAACAATCCGTGATTTTGGCCTCTCAACAGGTGGATATAAAATTCAGCCCCATTTTCTTTTACTTGATGCTTCTCGGGTACGCTACCTGCCACCAGCTCGGTAAGCGTCTGCCCACCACTTCGGTATTGAAAGACAAGGTTAAGCTCCTCTTCACCTTTGAGTGCCTGCCAACGTTGCTTAATGGTATCTACCGACAATGCCAACTCATCGGCTTCCAGAGGCTTGAAACTGGTCAGCAGTAATACGGGGGGAAACCAGTCGAGGCACAAGTGTTCGGCTCCGGGATAGAGCCCACCACGGCCATGGAATAGACGATTGGCCTCTTCACCAAACGCTACCTTATTCACTTCATCAAAAAATAACTGCATTACACTCACTTTTTACTCATAAAATCTGGATAGATGAAAGGCTGCTAAGCAGCCTCGGAACTGTCTTTTTTATCTTCGGGGGCAGGTGCCCTTACATCATCCACATCATCGGCTAACAGTATCGCCAACCAGCTTCCTCCCTTGCTGGATTCCAATGCTATTTTCACGATCATAGTCAGAGGAACCGACAACAACATGCCGACAGAGCCGAGTAACCAGCCCCAAAAAATCAATGATAGAAATACGACCAGTGTCGAGAGACCTAAGCCCTTCCCCATATATTTTGGCTCAATCACGTTACCCATAACCGTATTGGTACCTAGATAGAGCAGTGCGGTTCCGCCAGCTGCTGCCGGGCCTAATTGAATAAATGCCAACATTACCGAGGGAATCGCAGCAATAATGGAACCGATATTTGGAATATAGTTAAACAGGAAGGCGACCACACCCCATAAAAGCGCATAATCTACACCAATCATGGCTAACCCCGTGCCGATAATAACGCCGGTCGCTAAACTGACTAAGGTTTTAATCACCATATATTGATTCACTGAATGCAGAAATCGGTCAATTTGTTGCATTCTCATGTCTGGATCATCCAGCGCAAAATGCAATTTCTTGGGCAAGGTTTCAGACTCAAACAACATAAATACAACGGTAAGAATAATTAAAAACAGATTTGCCATTACACTGCCAACCCCAGATAACATGTTGGTTGTCATGGATAGCGCAATGCCTGGATCGAAATAAGCTAAAATCTGCTCTTTGGTGATGATGATATTAAAGGTACGTAGCTTACCGGTGATCCAACCAAACTGCTCAACGAGCTGATCCCGATAGTGGGGAAGTTGAGTTGAAAACTCATTGATAGAACTACCGACAATCTGAGCCAGCCAAAGTCCCATCATCACAATAAACACCATCATTAACATAACCGCTAATGCTCTTGGCACCTTCAATCTGGTAAGACCACCAATCATCGGGTTACAGATCACGGCGATGAAGGCAGACAAAACAAATGGCACCACTATAGGGCTGGCCGCCTTTATCCCGGCCAATATCACGACAACGAAAGCCATGATCGCAAATCCCTTATAAGCGACAGACTGGGTATCAATTCTCGGCATTTTATAAAATCCTTCTTGATGAACTAATATATTGATAGGTTCTGTAGCAACGAATAACCTGAGATTCTAAATTATCGCATGATAACGTAAATAAACATCGAATTAGTTGAAATTGCGTCATATTGAATCAAAAATTAAGCTATTTTGATCTACTCACGCCTACAATGTTTGAACAACTTCAGTTTTCATCAGTTTTTTGAGTCATAATTATGCTAGTTCCACCTTTTAACTATCTGGGCATACTATGAATATTTTAATTACCGGAGCAAGTGGTTTTATCGGCCATCAACTCGTCAGAGCATTAGAAAGTAAGCACCAGCTAAGCTTACTTTCAAGACACCCAGCCCGGGCCAGAGAGAAGTTAGGTAGCCAACATCAATATCTGGCATCCCTCGACAGTTTATCTTCTCTGGATGAATTTGATGCTGTGATCAATTTAGCCGGTGAACCCATAGCCGGTAAACGATGGAGCATTGAACAAAAACAGCTGATCTGTGATAGTCGATGGAATATCACGGCCCGTTTATCTGAGCTTATAGCCCTGAGTCAGACCCCACCTTGGGTCTTAATCAGCGCCTCGGCGATCGGACGTTACGGTCAACAGGGCCCAATTCCCATCGATGAAAGCTATTTTGACGACCCGCAGTCAACCCCAAGCGGTGATATTGAATTTACTCAAACCGTTTGCCACAAATGGGAGAGTTCAGCCTTAAACGCAAAATCAGATAACACACGGGTCTGCATTATCGCAATAGGATTGGTGCTTGGTTTAAGTGGAGGAGCGCTGCCTAAGATGTTGCCGGCGTTTAAGTTAGGCTTAGGCGGCCCCATCGCCTCGGGCGAACAAGGGATGAGTTGGATCCACCAACAAGATCTTATCTCGCTGTTTGTCTATCTGCTGGAGCATGGTGAATGCAGTGGCGTCTATAATGCCACCTCTCCTAATCCGGTAAGCAACAAGGAGTTCTCGACCAGTCTGGGTTCAGCCCTGTCCCGACCGGCGATAATCCCCATGCCATCCTTTGTGCTCAATCTCGCCCTGGGTGAGATGGCAGAGTTACTGACCCAGGGCCAATATGTTAAACCAAAACGGGCACTGGACGCAGGCTTCACCTTTCAATACCCGAGATTAAATGATGCATTTACAGAGATCTTCACCGCTAAATAACAAAAAGGGCTACCTCACCGAGATAGCCCTTTTTAATCACAGCGACAATGACTTTACCCGGCTTTAAGCAAGTCTGCACAGGATTTGCTTAGTAGTTGCCTGCAGCGCCAAACGCCCAATAAGGCAACGGTCAATGCGCCACACACAGGCGCGATTCCCCACCATGGCCAATGCATGTACACATTCAACTCGAACACCTGAGTCTTAAGCAGATAAAGGGTAAACTCAGCAACAATCACCGCAAGAAAACCCGCTACAGTACCCAGTAACGCAAACTCGAGACCTGTCGCCATTCTCAATAACCAACCCGATGCGCCAAAAGTTCTCAGCACGGCAAGCTCCCTCTGTCTCGTCGCCATGCCCGCCTCGGTTTGGGCTATCATGACCAAACTACTCGCCAACACCACAAGCACCAGCACTAAGGTCAATGACAATGACACTTGGTCTATGATCTGCCTGAGCTGTTTAATCATAGTGCCGACATCTATGATAGATACCGTTGGGAACTGCTTAATAATATCCAGTATCACCCCCTGTTTGTTATCTTCCAGATGAAAACTCGCCATCGAGGTATGAGAAAATGGTGCCAAGGAGGCATGAGTGAAAATCATGAAGAAATTTGGCTGCAGTGTCTCCCAATGAACCGCTCGCAGACTAGCAACATTCACGACTAACCTTTGGTTATCGATAACGTAAGTCAAGCTATCGCCAATCTTGATACCTAAACGTTCGGCGACGCCAGACTCTACCGAAACATCGTCCTCATTGGCATTAAACTCACCTTCCAGAATTTCATTATTCGGTGGCAAGGCGTCTCGCCAGGTGAGATTCAACTCACGAGAGATACCTAACCGCCCCTTAGCGCCGGCTTTTTCCTGTTCAGCCGAGATCAGTCTCTCACCGTTGATCTCGGTTAAACGTCCCCTGACGACGGGATAGATATCCGTAGTCTTAACCGTATTGGCTTTCAGGTAATCTCCCAGTGCAGCCTCTTCATCGGGGGAGATGTTAACTAAGAAGTAATTGGGTGCATTCTCGGGTAACTGATTTTGCCATTCACTGAGTAGATCCTGTCTGAGAGCCAGAATAGTCAAAAGCAAGACGAGTGCACTACTGAAGCCAACGAGTTGAACCGCATTTTGTTTAGCACGACGCCTAAGCCCGGCTAATGCCAATTGCAACGGATTAGTCGTTTTCATCCCTATACTGTGACCCATACGGATCATCAGGAAACCCAAAATACTGAGTAACACGCCCAGCAAGAGCACTCCTGCAACCACAGTCAGGGTCAATGGAAGGCTCTTAGAGTAGAGATAGCCTAACAGCGCCATGGCACTCAAGCTGAGCAGCAGGTGCAACCACATCCCTAACTGTAATCCCTCCAGTTGACGTTGCAGTACCCGCAGTGGTGGGATAGAGAGCAAGCGCATCAGAGGGTAAGCCGAAAACATAAACGCACTGATGAAGCCCGTCGCTAACCCTAATAAAATCGGCCTGATAAAGGGCGGTGAGTATGCCGCTATCTCTTCGGGTAGGAAGGAGGTGATAATGGCATCCAGAGCAAAACCACCGAGTAGGCCAAGAGTGACCCCGAATAAGGTCACTAACAACAAGTGCATGCCAAATAAAGTGCGGATCTGTCTGCCCGATGCACCAAAGGTTTTTAACATGGCCACGACATCATAGTGACGATGACAATAGCGCTGGGCCGCGATACCAATGGCAGCACAAGCCAGTGCTATTCCTAACAGGCTTGCCAGTAACAGAAATCGCTCGGCGCGTTTCACCGCATCTGCGATGGGAGATTCACCGGATTGCACATCGACCCAACGTTGGCTGGAGGTCAGCTTAGGCTTTGCATAGGACTCAAATCGTTTCAGTTGCTCCTCGGCTCCGGAAAATTGCGCCAGATATGTCACGCGACTCCCTGGCTGTATAACCCCGGTACTTGCAACATCATCGAGCCTGATCAGCACAACCGGAGACGAGGCAAACGGGTTAAAACCGGCATCGGGCAGACGGGATATCTCTTCACTGAGCGTAAACTGTCTGTTGCCCAGCTCCAGGGATTCGGGATAGGCCAGTAAGCCGCCCAGTCGCGTCTCAAACCACAACTGACCGGAACCGGGTAAGCCCGTCCCTTCTGCTGAGTGAGTACCAGAATCTGAATTGAGCTCAATTTTTCCTTTGAGGGGATATCCCTCTCCAACGGCACGTACGGTCACCAGCTGAAACTTATCCTCGGCGAATACCATGGAGTTAAACTGCATGCTCGACACATGCGCTAAACCCAACTCCTCGGCTTTTGCGATAAATGACTCATCAATCTTAACCGGAGAGTTAATGATCCTGTCCGCGGCGATAAACTTAGAGGCCTGTCCATTAATCGCTATCTGTAATCTTTCACTGACTCTGGCTAACCCGGTTACGGATAACACGGCTAACGTGATGGCTAAAACGATTAATACTAGCTGCCCTTGCAGTAGCTCTCGCTTAAATAGCCTCCAGGCTAAGCTTATCTCCATCAGAGAGCCTCCACACTAGCCAGATGACTCGGCGCTGGCTTGCTCGATAGAGCGCTGCCATCACTCGGCTCTCCAGGAGATTCCGTTATCACCCCGGTGTCCATTAACAACTGACGCTCGCATCGCTTGGCTAATACCAGATCATGGGTGACTAACACTAAGGTTGTCTCACACTCCCTGTTTAACTCGAACAACATATTGGCGACCTTTTCACTATTTACCGCATCTAAATTTCCGGTAGGCTCATCGGCAAATAAAACTTTCGGCTCGCAGATAAAGGCTCTGGCGATGGCGACTCTTTGCTGTTCACCACCTGATAGTTGATTAGGAAAATGAGTGAGTCGATGGCTTAATCCGACTCTTTCTAACATGGCCTCGGCCTTCTCTTTTGCCCGGTTGATCCCGGCAAGTTCAGCAGGAAGCATCACGTTTTCCAGTGCATTGAGGGTATCGACCAGCATGAAAGACTGAAAAATAAAGCTGACTTTCTGCTTTCTCAGAGCGGCTTTCTTCTCCTCATCCAAAGACTGTAGAGCGACACCATCGAGTATGATCTCTCCACTGGTCGGTGTATCGAGCGCAGCGAGTAATCCAAGCAAGGTTGACTTACCCGAGCCGGATGGGCCGAGTATCGCAATACTTTGCCCCTGCTTGACATCCATATTAATGCCGTTGAGGATAGTAAGTTCTCCCTCCTGGGTAGCCACTGACTTAACGAGATTTTTTACTGTGATAGCACTGACTTCTGACATAAAACCCTTCTTTTCCATGCTTAAATCTGCTTTGGGCCTGTTTACCCTGGTGTCTGTTTTCTTTTGTACTCAAATATCCGCTGCCCCTATATTAATCCTAGGTGATAGCCTTAGCGCAAGTTATGGCGTCGATGAAGATAAGGGCTGGGTGAACCTTTTAAGGGCTAAACTCCCCGAACATGAGATAATAAATGGCTCGGTCAGCGGTGAAACAACGGCGGGTGGATTGCGTAGACTGCCCGCCCTGCTTGAATCTGCCAAGCCCGAGTTAATCTTAATAGAGCTGGGTGGTAATGACGGGTTGCGTGGTTTTACACCTCAGCAATTGAAAGAAAATCTTACAAAAATAATTACCCTCTCTCAGGCTAAAGATGTCGAAGTGCTCTTATCTGAGATAATGGTTCCACCAAACTATGGCCCCAGATACGCCTCAATGTTCTCACAGGTGTATAAAGATCTGGCGAGTGAACATCAAATCACCCTGCTGCCATTTTTCATGACCCAGATAGCAACAAAACCGGAACTGATGCAACGAGATGGCATACACCCGAATGCAGAGGCTCAGGGGGATATCGCAGAATTTATCCTTCCATGGGTTAAAAATGCGCTTTAGGTAAACACCCTAAATACACTAGTCATTTGCTTTATAAAGAGTTCTCGACAAAATATCGGCATTAATAGTACATTTCGAATGATGATCCTGCTGGAATAGCACTTATGAATAACAAGGTAAAAAAGACCATATTATCTCATATGACCTTAGGGCTGGGTTTGGCCTTAATGTTCACCGCTCAGGCGCAGACTCCTATACCCGAAGGTGCTGTTTCTGACAGGCTTGATCCGGCCCAACTTTCTCCCCCTACCGATTCATCATACGACTGGATTCAATTAACCTCATTCGAACTGCTTAAAGGTGAGATTAAGAACCTCTATGATAATACCAATTGCATTAAATACCTGACCATTCAGCGAGAGTTCAAAGCTCTGTAGGCAAGTAGGATGATTGAAGCTAATAGTTGTTCTATATCGAAAGCATCCAGTGCAGCATAAAGGGCTTTGAAACTCGCACTACGTGAGTCCCTCAGGCTTCCCACTTCTGCTTTGCATTGACTTAAAAGGGAATAACCATTTCCTCATCAATGCGCCTTGAATTGAAAATCCTGAGGGGCTCTGAATTGATTAATTACTTAATGCAATTGGTATAATTTAGAATTTTAAAGTGAAGAGCTCGATACCATAGTTATCGACTGGGAAGAGGTTCAAGTGATCCAGAGTCATAGCCTTGTCAGCGTAGGCTTTACAAACCTAACGACGAAGACGGGTATGCTGCGACTTAAAAGTGGCAAGGTCTATATCGATGGGGAAGAGTTTGATCGCAGCAAAGTCATGACGCTAATAGCAGGCGAGCAAACGGAGTTAAACTACTGGTCGAGTAAAATTTCACTGGGAGCTAATCTGCGTTCGGGAAATACCGATCAAGTCGACTTTAGCGCGATAGCCAATGCACATCGCCGTACAACCGAATCACGCTTTAACTTCGATTACTTAGGCAACTACTCGAAGTCTAAGGGCGAGAATAATATCAACAATCATCGTCTGAACGCCTATTTCGACTGGTACCTCTCCAAGCAGTTCTACCTGCGTCCGGTATTTGCCGAAATATATCTGGATCCGATAAAAAATATTCAATACAAGAATACGCTCGGCTTCGGTATGGGTTACGACATTATGGACACGCCAAAATCAAACTGGAGCATCACAGGGGGTCCTGCATATACCTTTACCAAGTTCGATAATGTCGCTATCGATGAAAGTGAAGACGATGGCAGTACAGCGTTAGTAGTAGACACGGCATTTGATACAGAAATTACCGAAGACATTGATTTCAATACCCTGTACAGAGTCCAATACGGTAATGAGAAGTCAGGTGGATATACACACCACGCTCTGGCGGGCTTTTCCATTGAACTCACCGACATGTTTGATCTCGACCTCTCTCTGGTCTGGGATCATACCAACAAGCCTCAAGCAGACTCTAATGGCACTCTACCCGACAAAAACGATTATCAATTCATCGTAGGCTTCGGTATCGATATCTGATCGACGCTAAAGCCCGAGCTGAATACCTGGAAAGCCCGAAACTTTACGGGCTAGAAAGCTCAAGGCCAAAAAAACTCTGAGTCGATCACTTTCTGATACCTATGGGTATAACAGCCATCATTCCTCAAGCCCCATATTCCCTATCAAAAAACTTTCTATTTATCAAATTTTAACCCACGTTTAGTTTTACACCTTTATCATTGTTTTTTAAATGAAAATTACAACCGATGCGTTTTAATATTCACAAACATAAAATGATGCAGACATGTTGCAGGCTTGTTGGCCGGATTTCACATTGCATATATAGTACGCCAGTGCAATCTAAGGGGGAATAATAAAAATAAGCAGGAGACGCTATGTTTAACAAGAAACCATCATGGTTATTGCCCTCTCTCGTGGCCAGTGCCGTTGCCTTAAGTATCACTGGCTGTTCATCGGATGACGACGAGCCGATCGTCGAAGACGAAACCGAGACCGTTGCGCCAACACCCGAACCTGGACCCAGTTTCCCCGAGGGTGCAATCATGATCCCCGATGGAGAAGATCTCACGATACGGATCCAGGAAGCACTGATCAACGCTCAGAGTAATGATGTCATTGTCTTGCCTAAAGGCAATTTCAAGATAGCTTCTACACTGCTCTTCGACGGTGATGTGGATGGCGATGGCACACTCGCAAAAAATATCACCATCATGGGATACGGGTTGAATGAGACCGTATTAGACTTTTCCGAATCTGTCACAGGTGATGGTATTTTCGTTCAGAACGCCGTCAACGTCATCATTCAAGACCTCTCGGTCAATGAAGCCAAGAATAACGGTATTAAACTCAAAAATACTAACGGGATCATTCTTCGTCGTCTAGCTACGGTTTGGGAAGGTGAACTCGATGAAGGAAATGGTGCCTATGGCCTCTACCCCGTCGAGTGTGAAAATATCTTAATTGAAGATACTTATGTCCGGGGTAGTGCCGATGCCGGTATCTACGTGGGTCAATCTCAATATATCGTCGTACGCCGTAATATCGCTAAAGAGAATGTGGCCGGAATTGAAATTGAAAACTCAAAATATGCCGACGTATACGACAACGAAGCCATGGGAAATACCGGTGGTATTTTAGTTTTTGATTTGCCGATCAACAACCATAGATATGGCTCGAGCGTCCGAATTTTTAACAACAAAGTGTACGATAACAATACCAAAAACTTCGCCAATGCCTCGGCTAACCCAGCCGGTGTACATATCGTTCCGCCGGGTACCGGCATGATCATATTAGCTACCGATGATGTTGAAATCTTCAATAACGAGATCACCAATCACGACACCATGGGCGTAGCAATAACGAGTTTCTTCATTGCCGAACCGGATATGGGTTCCTTCGTTGCTAATTACGGTCAACCCGGTCAGCCCATTGAAGATGGTTGGAGACCTACGCCGCGTAACATCTATCTTCACGATAACGTCATTACCGACTATGGTAAGAAACCCAATGGTTATCTTATCGACGACATCATTAAAGCCTATCTCTTCACCCACGGAAAATTCCCGGGCGTGCTCTATGATGGCTTAGGAGAAATGCTATCCAATAACGGCACCGCCGCTTACCTTGGCTTACAGGAAACTCCATTCGCCGAGGATGGCAGTGATAATGTCTGTTCGAGCGATAATGGGGATGTCTCATTTGGCCGACTTTACGCTAACAATAATACGGATATGAGTATCGCAGATGTCTTGTATGAGCCGACTCAAGCCGACATCATGAAATGTGCTCAATTGAGCTTACCGGTTCACACGGTCACGTTTGGCGATGAGATCTTTGGTTGTGGCGTCGATGATGAAGTCGAAGGTTGTGATGGCGGTAACCTTATCGGCGGTGGTGGCACCATAGGTGAAGGCGAAGGAGGTTTGGTCGGCGATGGTGACTTAGCCCTGTGTGAAACCAGTGGTGATAACGTCAATTGGCCCGCACTGTTAGGCGCAAACTGTCCAAGCCTTTCCGACTATAATCTGTTTGCCGATGCATCAAATCCAACGGTTGGGGCAAATTCAGGTGGCCTGCCATACGATATGAACACCCAGCTATTTACCGATTATGCCAGTAAATATCGTTTCGTGTTCGTGCCCGAAGGCAAGAAGGCTGACTATTCGGCAGAAGAGAGTATGGATTTCCCCGTCGGAACTGTGATCACTAAAACTTTCGCTTTACCCGCAGACACGGATCAGCGCGGCATAGAAAACGAAGATATGGTCGAAACTCGATTATTGATCCGCCGTTCAACGGGCTGGACTGCACTGCCTTACATCTTTAATTCTGATAAAACCGATGCTGTGTTGGCCAAAGCGGGTGCGATTCAGGCTAAACAGGTGACTCATAACGGTGAAACCTTAGACTTTGATTATGTCGTTCCAAGCATGAACCAATGTAAGCAGTGTCATCAGTTCAAAGCCGATGCCGATAGTCCTGCGGTATTTGTACCTATCGGTCCTAAAGCGCGTCATCTGAATAAAGATTATGTCTACCATGATGGTGCGATGAACCAGCTACTGAAATGGCAGGCCGCAGGTATTCTTCAGGGAGTACCGGACATCAGTACCATAGATACCATTCCGGCGTTTTCTGACGGAGATGAAGTCAATCTAACTGCAATGACAGATGATACCTTGATGAAGACAGCCAAGGGGTATCTTGATATCAACTGTGCCCATTGCCACCGTCCCGAAGGTAATGCCTCTAACACGGGACTCAAACTCGAGTACTTCAGGGACTACAGCGAAGATGAGGGCTTCTCTCATGGCACCTGTAAGTCGCCTGTCGCTTATGGCGGTGGTTCACTGAGCTATGATGTCGTCCCTACGGCACCTGATCGTTCAATCCTTCACTTCAGGATGGAAACTGTGATCCCGGGTGACCGTATGCCTGAAATTGGCCGAAGCCTGGCTCACGCAGAGGGTGTAGACCTCATTCATGAATGGATAAAGCGCCTGCCTATGGCAAGCTGTTCACAATAAGCGTCTCACAATAGGCTTATAGCAACAAAAAGGCCGGATACTCCCGGCCTTTTTTATTCCTGATCATCAATGAGTCATCTCCGCCAGATGACGAGAACCTTCACAGGTGATGTATGCAAAACCTAATCATTCTACTCTTAACCCTCTTTCTCGTATCGGCGTGCGGTGGCTCGGAAGCTGAGGCTGATTCTGATGTTGAAAGTATTGAGTCCCCCTCAGTCGATACGCCTTCACAGCCCGATACTCCGGTAACACCTGCATCGCTGTGCGAACAGACAACAAGCAGTATCAACTGGGAAGCACTGATGAAAGAGGATTGTGACGACTTAGCCCAGTACGGACTATTTGTCGATCCCCAGACGCCTACTTCTGACCCTGTCCCCCCCGGCATGCCCTACCACCTTTCGACTCAACTTTTCACCAATTATGCAAGCAAGCACAGATTCATCTTTATTCCCGAGGGGAAGCAGGCCATTTTTCATCCCACCGACACCTTTGAATTTCCAATAGGAACAATATTAACAAAAACCTTTTCGATGCCTTTCGATACTCAAATCACCAATCCGGAAAATGAACTGCTCATCGAAACTCGTCTTTTGATCCGCCGTGAGTCTGGTTGGACAACACTCCCCTATCTTTGGCAAAACGGTGAAGCCAGGCTTGCTCAGGCGGGAGCCGACATTCCTCATACATTAAACCATCAAGGAGAGGTCGAACGCTTCGATTATCACGTTCCGAGCCGAGCCGAGTGTAAAATTTGTCACCAAATCAACAAAGGTGGCAGCAGTAGCATCAGCCCTATTGGCCTTAAGGCCCACCTGTTGAACCACGACATCATATTTAATGGCGAGACAGTCAATCAACTGCAGATGTGGCAGAGTCAATCACGTTTAACCGGCTTACCGGAACTGAGTGAAGTAGCCCACGCACCATCACTCTCTGATAGCGGTGAAAGTCTCACTCAAAGGGCGAAAGGCTATATCGATATAAACTGTGCCCATTGTCACCGGGCCGAAGGGTTTGCGAGCATTTCTGGGCTAAGACTCGGTTTTCATATCGATCATACCAGCTATCAATATGGGATCTGCAAGCAACCACCGGGCTGGAATGGAGGAGCTAAAGGCTTATCGTATGACATCGTCCCCGGAGATGGTGAACATTCGATTCTACTCTATAGACAAGAATTGAACTACGCAAAAGACCGGATGCCTCCCATAGGTCGAAGTTTGGTCCACACGGAGGCCATTGAACTGATAAGACAGTGGATAGATTCACTGTCTCCCACCATAGGTAATTGTGTGGGATAACTCATATAACTCAATAGGGGCGAAGAAACGGGGCTTAGTCATAAATAGGATCACAAGCGTGATGCAACGGGAAGCGGATTCTCTTCAAAATTGTTCTCGGAAAAAACGCTTGCAGCTGCCTATAGAGTAACCTTCTCATTTAAACGCAAAAAATGTCCGGGAGGATGGCCGAGCCAATGTTTAAAACTCTGCCTGAAATGACTCACATCGCCGAAGCCCATGATCTCGGCGATATCTTCAATACTCTTCTCTTCGGATAAGATCAAACCGATAGCGGCTTGACAGCGAACCTGATCGACTAACTTTTGATAACTCGTCCCGGCCTGTGAAATTTTTCGCCTCAGTGTCCTGTCGCTGATTTTTTGATGTATCGCCATCTGTTCCATGTTCGGACAATCAGGAAAGGACTCTCTTAAAAATTCGAGCAGAGATTCAATATAGGATGCTTGTTTTACCGATTCCTTATTAATCATGCGCTCGTTAAATTCATAGGTAACGGGAAGGGACAGGTAACGGTGATCGATTGTCCATTCATTAAATTCGGCGCCAAATTGAATGTCGGCCCCCGTGACTGAGGAGAGATAATCCGCATTGCGCTCTTTTTCAGCCAGGGTAATTCGGTCGAATAAAATAGCTTGTCCCGCAAGCCCACTTCCAACGGTCACTAGGCCACAGACACTATGCTGGAACTGACATGAATAACGCTTGGGGTCAATTTTACCGGTATTTAACCAACGGATCCTGAGCTTCCCTCCCTCATTGCTGACCAAAGTATCGGTAAAACTCCCTACTCGTTCTGGATGAGAGACCACAAACTGCAGACACTCACCAATGGTTTTACACACGGTAAAGAAGCTGAGTAAGAAATCCAAATCATCTACTGAGTATTGACAACCCACTTTGGCTCCAATTTCGGGATCCTGAGTATATTGCTGCAGGAACTCCATGGCGAAGTCGGCTTGCCAGACGTAGATAAGTTGCAGATGTTCCAGCTCTTTTATGCCGACACCTATCTGTGAACACAGTGTCTGAGCCACCTCCTCACCTTGATGCTCTTGCAGGTACCTGAGCAAGTTCCTTAATTGATATGCCGGATATGATTGATCACCAACCATCATATTGGGCTTATAACTTTGAGCGAACTTCATTAAGAGTCTTCTTTATTATTGTTATCTATTTTGTATAAGAAATAGCTCAATAATAAAAGTGTTTTTTCACTATTCACCCAATCAGGTACAAAAAAGCCTGCAAAATGCAGGCTTTGAAATTATACCAATCAGTATAAGAATCAATTCAATGACTGGTTCTTCTCTGCCATTTTGTTGAAGATGGCATTGAATGATAACGATGCACCATGGGCAATCTTATCGGCCAAATTTTTCTTCAATTGGTAACGGACTTTAATCACGGTTCGCTCTAATGCCAGCTTCATCACCACATCATCACTCGTTGCAATTTCATCAATAAGGCCTAACTCTATCGCTTGTTGACCATACCAATGCTCACCAGTGGCGACCTTGACCAGATCAAGATCTGGACGGTATTGAGCAATAAATGATTTAAATAGCTTGTGAGTCTCCTCAAGCTCCTCTTGGAACTTGGCACGCCCCTCATCAGTATTCTCACCAAAAAGGGTTAATGTACGTTTAAAGTCACCGGCAGTATGCTGCTCATAATCGATATCATGTTTTTTCATCAGACGATTAAAGTTAGGTACCTGAGCAACGACCCCGATAGAACCCACTATGGCAAATGGTGCCGCATAGATTTTATTCGCCACACACGCCATCATATAACCGCCACTGGCTGCGACCTTATCGACGCAGATACTCAGTGGCAGTTTGGCTTGGCGCAGACGATCGAGCTGACTCGACGCTAGACCATAACCATGAACCATGCCACCGCCACTCTCTACATTGACGATAACTTCATCACCGGGTTCTGCAATCGCGATGATGGCGCTGATCTCTTCTCGCAGCGATGCAACTTCACCGGCATCGATACTGCCTTTAAAATCGACAACGAACACGCGAGGCTCGATCACCTCCTCTTTTTGATTCTTTTGTGCCTTCTCTTTCGCTTTCTCTTCAGCCTTGAGTTGCTTCTCATAGGCTTTAAATTGCTTTTTACTCAGCAACTCCTCTTTAAGATCGTGCTTGAGTGTCTTGAGCTCCTCAGAGACATTCGTCATTCTAAGCTCGCCCTTTTCGCTCTTCTGCTTAACGGTCGATGCCAATACAACAATCACAACGGCAATAATCGACAAGACAACAGTGATCACCTTGGCGAAAAACAATCCATATTCGTACAAAAATTCCAAAATAGGCTCCGGCTTAATACATTTTTGTTTCAATCAAAAAATTATGGCTATTCTAATACCAATTCTATTAATTATCTATTCATTCAGCGGGAGTTCGAAGGGCTAAAAACAAGCCAGATGACTGAAGCTCATAATTTTTCTCGACAACAAGCTCCTCGGTAACTGATCCATGCGTTACTCTACCTCCTGAATCCATTCAGTCGTGCATTACCCGAACCTCTGCTTGCGTGAAGGGTTTTGCCCTTCACTTAATGACAAATTAAACAAAAAAAACCGGCAAATGCCGGTTTTTTTAATATCGACCAATTAGTTAATCAAATTAACCTGCCGGAACGGCGCAGGGCTGGAGCACGCTCTTATCTTGAACCAAGATAGTGGCATCTCCCTTACCTGCAGTTGAGGCAAACGCCGCGACCTGCTGCTGCATCTCAACCGTTGCGGCCGCAGAACCTTCTGGTCCCTCGGGGCTGATAATCGAGCTATGATGGCCTTTAGTGAAGCGAACGGCACCCGAGCCCGCGGTCGTCGTATCGATACACTCCAGACCAAGGTTGGCTATCAAGGGCTCGGTACCCGCTGTCGGGAAGCCTTCGACACTGTTTGGCAATACCTGGTCCGGCAGATGCTGATCGCCATCCCCCACCACTTCGATTAAGTGTATTGGTAACTCGGTAGCCTTCAACACGGCTGCATGGTTAATCGGATCGGCGCTGTCGACGGCCGTTTGAACGGCGAATGCAAATGTCGGTAAAAACTCGGCGTAAACTGCCTGTACTAGCGCGGCGTACTCAGGTGTACCTGGCTCATATCCTTCTGTATTTGCCTCTTCGACTAATGCCTGGAACGTATCACTGGCCGTCACACTTTCAAACAGCATTGGACCAAAGGTTGCAGAGCCAATAAAGGTGCCGGCAAAGCCGCCAGTCGGTGCCACAAGCGATACTGCATTAAGCTTATAGACATAGCTTAGGTCTGCGCCGGATTCTGGGTGAGTCAGACCGGAACTGGCGTAAGTCGCAAAATTAGTACCAACAATACCGGCAAGACTCAAGCCCTGTGCGCTCATTTTAGTGATATCAAATATCTGAGGCATCTGAGCCTGGGCAAGACCACCGGCAAGACCGGTTAATGACGCTCTCAAGGCCAGATGATCAAGCGTTGCCTGACGGAAATTATCACGCACACTCAAGGTGCTTTCGATATTGATAAAGACTAATGGATTTCCGTTCTTAAACGCATCTGGGTTACCAATCACGGCACCATAGGATGGATCCGAAGATGAAACTTCATATATTCCGTCACCGTTAGCATCGAATGAACGCGCACCATGCAGAGGCATATCGATTGCGATTGTCGCGACCCCCATTGCAGCATAGGTTCCCGCGTAGGCTAAAGCCGTCTCTTTACCACTACCCAGTCCATGCATAGCAAGGTTTGTTGGCCAACCCGCCGTAGGAGGGGTGAATGGCAGCCCTTGAGCGGCATAGAAATCTGCAAGGCGCTCGGCATTTGGCATAGAGATCAAAACAGGAACAGTTTCGCTGCCGGTAGGCTGTGGGATAGGGTTAAACTTAGTCAGGTGCTTAGCCTTATCAGCCGCAGTGCCGTCATCGAGTAACCAGGCCTTACCGGCCAGGAGCGCCGGATTAGCGATTCCTTCCGCTGGGTCAATGCCATAAGCCATCGCTTGTGCGCCATAGGTTTGCTGGCTCATGGTACCCGATTCAAGTGCGAGCAATACCGAAACAGGACTATCGCCAAGGGCCTTCCATGAACCGCTTATGCCGGCGCACATAACCGAATTACAAGTACCATAGGTAGGTAGAGTCGCCTGGGCGGTATAGACATCGGCTAAGCTCGATACCACATAGGCGGCGCCATCGGCAGGAGTCAAACCAGCGGCCTGGGCCACAGTGATCCCGAGAGGGTGCGGAACCGGGACCGATATAGAGGGTGCAAACGGATTACCCGGCGTCGGGTCGACCATGAGCAGCTTAGATGTCTCATAGACATCAGCAACTGACTGAGTGGTAAACAGGCCTGAGTAACTGATAGTCGCAGAATCGACACCATGGGCGGCCGCCATGCCCTTCTCGTAGCTGTTCACTAATGTTTGTAACATTAGCTGAATGGGCGTTTCGAGGGGTTTGGTCTCGATATCTAACTTAAGTGGTAAATATGTGTCTGATGGCGCGATACCGCGACCTTCGGAGTCTTGTATCAGATCGGTCGTTGCATAAATATATGACTGATTAGATTTGAGTGGCTTAAGTGGCACGATGGCTATCGTGTTTCCAGAACCCTTAGAGACAAAATCGACGCCAAATTGAAGTTCGGCGCCCACCTTACAAGCAGATAGTGAGGGAGCGGCGTTACACTCAGGATCCATAGATAGCGGACCGCCGACTGTCGCCTCAAATACTCTTACCGCACCGGGTTGGAATACCGAGGTGACATCTAAAGATAAAACGGTGCCATCATGATTGGTTGCCGGGCCGACGTTAATGGAGATAGGCGCCGTGGTAGACCAGCCATCGAGTGCGCCAAGCGCCATAGAGGGATCAGTGTAATCACTGGTTCCATCGGCTAGTTCACCTGGGATGTTAATAGTGCCATCTAGGGTGCCATTAAAAAGAAGATCGTTTGGCAAAGGAATGTCACCAACAGAAGGATCAGGATTAAATAAAATATGAGACTCAGGGATCAGAGGCTCAACCTTATCCGTGAGTTCGTCGACACTATCTTCACTACATCCTGTAAGCCCAAGCGTAGATGCAATAGCAACACCCAAAAGGAGTCTTTTCATCTTTTTTCCCCAAATCTTGTTGTAATAATTTTATTTTCAGCAAAAAATTGGTCACAATAGTCGAAATGTATGACCAAAGAGGACTTTTCTAAGTCCTTACCTAAGCTAAAGTTAACGTAAAAATATTGAGTTAGCTACAATTTTGTCACATTCGACCAACGAATAGACGAACAATAATTAATCATTTGTTTTAAACAAGTGTTCATCACATCAGTGACTCTAGAGGTGGCGGGCTTTTCCGTCGATAGGAAATATTGACTCATGTTGGAATATCAAGCTGCAAAAGATCTACTTATTAACAAAACGATACTCGTTACAGGCGCGGGTGATGGCATAGGGCGCGCCGCCGCGTTAAGTTTTGCTGAGCATGGAGCCACGGTCATTCTTCTGGGTAAGACAGTTAAGAAGCTCGAAGCGGTATACGATGAAATTGAGCAGGCAGGTTACCCGAAACCGGCGATAGTGCCCTTGGATCTAAAAGGCGCTACCGAGCAAAATTATCTGGATATGGCCGAAACTATCGAAGAGCAATTTGGTCATCTGGACGGCTTGCTGCATAACGCAAGCATGTTAGGTGTATTGGGCCCATTCGAGCATATCTCTATGGACTCAGTAAACGAAGTCATGCAAGTCAATGTCATCGCCGAGATCATGATGACTAAAGCACTGCTGCCAGTGATGAAAAAGGCGCCGCAAGCATCACTGGTATTTACCTCCAGTGGTGTGGGCAGACAGGGCCGAGCGTTCTGGGGCGAGTACGCCATCTCTAAATTTGCTACCGAAGGCATGATGCAATCCATTGCCCATGAATATGATGGTTCTAATCTGCGGGTTAACAGTATTAATCCCGGTGCGACCCGTACAGCGATGCGCGCCAATGCTTATCCCGCCGAAAACCCACAAACGCTGAAAACTGCGGCAGAGATAATGGCCACCTACCTATATCTGATGGGCAATGACTCTGTTGGCGTCAACGGACAGCAGCTTAACGCACAATAAAGCGCTTAGGGTAAAACCTCTGATATCAATTTGCCCTGACCGCTTTCCCAAGTAGTTAGCCCTGTACATATTTTCTGTTCAGGGCATTATACATCGTTATCTAGCCTGGTTATCCATTACCAGTCATCAATAAGGTGGCATGGCGAAACCAAGCAGCGGTTCTGATAAACAGGTACAAAAAAAGCCGCATTCGCGGCCTTTCTTCGGTAGAGCAAAAACGCGTCGTACTTAGCTTAAGTGCGTTGACGAGTGTTCTTGCCCCCAGTTGCTTTATGCTTATGTACTGCACGTTTAATCTTAGCACTCTTCACTTTAGAGCGAGCAACACTGTGCTTATCGGTGCCTAACATAGTGCGGTTTTCGATATCTAGTCCAGCCGTTTTTCTTAGGTAGTTGACCTGTTCAAGCTCCAACTCAATCCAACCACCACGAGGCAGTGATTTTGGCAACTCGATACTGCCATAACGGATACGGATAAGACGACTGACTTGTACTTCCTGAGATTCCCATAGACGACGAACTTCGCGATTACGTCCTTCAGAAAGCGTCACGTGCCACCACTTGTTCATCCCCTCACCACCGGCAGCTTTGACTTTATCAAAGTTTGCAGGGCCATCTTCAAGGGTAACGCCGGTACGCAAATGCTGAATACAGGCATCGCTCACGTCACCGAACGTACGCACAGCATATTCACGCTCAACTTCATTCGATGGGTGCATCAAACGGTTAGCCAACTCACCGTCTGAGGTAAACAGCAATAATCCTGAAGTATTGATATCCAATCGACCCACTGCAACCCAACGTGAATCTCGGGTTTTAGGCAGGCGATCGAAAACCGTTGGACGACCTTCAGGGTCTTTACGACTACAGATCTCACCTTCCGGTTTATGATAAGCAATCACGCGGCAAACGATATCCTCTTCGGACTTAATTGAGATAGCACGGCCATCGATACGAATTTTCGCATCGGCTTCAATTCTGTCACCAAGGCTGGCTATTTCACCATCTATACTAATTCGGCCTGCAGCAATCCATGCCTCCATCTCACGACGGGAGCCATGGCCTGCACGGGCCAAGACTTTCTGCAATTTTTCACTCATTAGTAGACTCTTCTATGTTTTGTGTATTTTCAGGCCCAATCTCTTCTTGTGGTTTCTCAAGAGAATTCACATCAGAAAATAGGGCCGCTAATGACTCAGTATCCGTCAGCGGGGGTAAGTCCGCTATGGTATCTAAGCCAAAGTAGGCTAAAAATTCTGTCGTAGTCGCATAAAGAGCGGGCCTTCCCGGCACCTCTTTATGTCCCACCATTCTTATCCATTGCCTATCGGCTAAACTTTTGATGGTATGACTACTCACCGCCACACCACGAACAAACTCTATATCGCCACGTGTCACCGGTTGACGATAGGCTATCACTGCCAAGGTTTCCAATGTGGCACGCGAGTATTTAGGCGCTTTTTCCTGCCATAATGGTTGAAGAAAAGGACTCAGGGACTCAATCGACTGAAATCGATATCCCCCCGCGACGCTCACCAACTCAATTCCTCTACCTTGGTAGTCTTGCTGCAACTCTTCAATGGCCAATTTAATCTTAGCTCTTGATACATTAAAGTTGACTAAAACCGTCTCTTTCAAACTTTTAATCGAGACCGATTTACCCATAACAAATAGGCTCGCCTCAATAAGTTGTTTAAGCTGATCAGGATTTATCTGCAGCTGTTTCTTCTGACTCAATCAATACGCCTTAACATATATGGTTGAAAATGGCTCATTCTGCCTTAAATCGACTAAAAGCTCTTTAATCAGCTCCATCAAAGCCAAAAAACTCACAACGACACCACTTCGCCCTTCACTGACATCAAACAATGCTTCAAACGGGAGGTACTCCTCACCATCGAGCATGGCTAATATCTGGCTCATTCGCTCTCGCGTAGACAACACCTCACGCTTCACATGGTGATGCTCTGTCGCTTCAATCCGTTTCAGTACCGAGCCAAAAGCTCGGGCAATATCGGTCAAAGAGACTTGAGGTGGCAGTAATATCGGTTTGATATTATCTGCAGGTGTCGCTTTAGCCTGGAACACATCTCTCTCGAGACGAGGGAGCTCATCCAATTGTTCCTGTGCTTCCTTGATGACTTCATAGGCCTTAAGCTGACGTATCAACTGAGCCCGGGGATCTTCTTCATCCTCATCTTCTAAAACTGGTCTTGGTAACAATAATCGAGATTTAATCTCGGCTAAGGTTGCTGCCATCACCAAGTAATCGGCAGCCAGTTCGACCCTGCTGCCCTGAAGAAGATTAATATATTCTAAATATTGTTCGGTCACAGGCCAGATAGGTAATTCAACCACATCGAGCTTCTGTTTGCGGATCAGATATAAGAGAAGATCTAAGGGGCCTTCGAAAGACTCAAGAAAAACTTCAAGCGCCTCAGGCGGTATAAATAGATCCGCCGGAAATTGCTTTACCGGCTCACCTCTGACAATAGCCAAGGGTAAACTTTTTTGAGTCCCCTGCATCCACTGTCCTCAGCGTATCAATAATTCATATGAGCTAACCCGGATTCGGCGTTATGGCCCAAGTCCGAGAAAGCGCGCGATTATACCTTGTTAGGCAAGTAATGCACAGCCTTATATAAAGGGAGTCACATCGCCAGCGCCTTCACGCAGCACCTCAATATCCCCCTCGGACATATCGATAACTGTGGTGGGCTTCTCACCTAAATAACCACCATGAATGATCACATCCACTTGATGCTCTAAAATATCGCGTATATGTTCAGGATCTGATTCGGTAAACTCTTCCCCTGGCAAGATAAGACTGGTCGACATCAAAGGGGCGTCTAACGCTTCCAGTAGCGCGAGTGCTATAACATTGTCCGGAACCCGGATCCCAATGGTTTTCTTCTTGGGGTTTTGCAAGCGCTTAGGCACTTCCTTACTCGCCTTAAAAATAAACGTATATGGACCAGGGGTATTATGTTTCAACACTCGATAGGCTTGATTATCGACTCTGGCATAGGTCGCCAGTTCAGATTGGTCACGGCACATCAAAGAAAAATTATGATCATTATCAATCTGACGGATACGCGCAATTCTGGCCATCGCATCCTTCTCACCCAGTAAACAACCCAGCGCATAGCCAGAGTCCGTAGGATAAACAATGACGCCACCATTCTTAATGGCATTCACCGCTTGATTGATTAAACGTGCCTGCGGGTTCTCTTCATGTACGTAAAAAAACTGACTCATCTCACTTCCATCCAATTATCCATTTGGCAAGCTCTACACGACAGAGCTGCATTTAGCCGGAAAACCTCTCTTGTTCACAGAGTTCAGGCTCCCCTTCAGCTATATATTTTCACATTACTAACACTTAAACACACTGAGTTGTCAGATAAAATTGTCAGAAAAAATGAGCTAACTTTATTACTGCAATGACATTCAATGATGTTAAGCTTTAACCCAATTATCCATTTGCCAAACCCAATTGACACCTTTAGGTTGAAACATACTTTTTCCCAACTCAGTCCAGCTGCCGGGAAAATGGAAATCGCTCCCAAGAGAGGCAAACAATTCATTTTTAAGACTCAGTGCAATCAGGTTATTTCTATCTTCCACCGTCTGCTGACTTACCACGACCTCCATGGCATCACCATTCGCCTCTTTAAACTCCCTAACCAAACGTTTAACCCACTTAGCCGAGAGTTTATAGCCACTGGGGTGTGCCAGAACAGCAACACCACCGGCTCGGTGAATGACCTCAATAGCCGTGGCCATATCCGACCAATTATTGGGCACATACCCGGTTTTCCCTCGGGCTAAATATTTCTTAAACACATTAGCCATACTGGTTGCATAACCATGCTCGGCTAGCCAACGAGCATAATGTCCCCGACTCAATGCCGCCCCGCCCGCTAAGGCCTTGGCCCCTTCGTAAGCACCGTCAATGCCCGCTTTGCCAAGCCGCTCGCCAATCTCTTTCGCTCTTAGCTCACGTAGAACACGTTGATTGGTCAAAAAATCATCGAGTTGAATATCTTCAAGGTCAACATTAAGGCCCACAACATGGATATCATGGTTATGCCAACGGGTGGAAATCTCAACACCATTGATTAACTTCAGGGGTGTTTCATGGCGCTGGTTATAAGTATGTGCTTCGGCTAAACCTGCAGTGGTGTCGTGATCGGTTATTGCAAACATCTCGACACCATTACCAATGGCTCTTTCAATTAACTCAGAAGGAGTCAGTTGTCCATCGGACGCTGTCGTGTGGCTGTGAAGATCCGCCAATATATTTTCATCTGTCATCGGCTTATTCTACTTGAGTTTGTTGATATATGATATCAACAAGGGAATAACCATTCTCTCAATCACTGCCTTGCTCAGTTATCCTAAGGGAGCTCTGAAACGAACATTTTGAAGTGGTTTAGGTATATATAGGAGAATAAACATAGGTGAGGGTTAAATTCTATTTCCTTTCCTTGTTACATACGCTAGAAATCGAAGGAATAAAGCTAATTTTTATCAAAATTGCCAAAATTAGCAATATTCAATTGACAGGCTTCACCCGCAAATGCTTTTATATAACCACTTAGAGACAATTGGTGTCTTTAAGTACTACTTTTACATGATTTTATTGAAGGGTTCGAATGAACACATTTTCACAAGCACAAAACATTAATTGGTGGTGGCACTTCCCAACTTAGCGGGTGGTGTGAAACTCTGTGCTCATGTAAAAGAGACAAGATTCAACAAGAAGCCCGCATAGAATGCGGGCTTTTTTGTACATGCAATTCAGTACCAAGATTAGCTAAGCAGCCTCTAATGCGATAAAAAACGATTAAAAGCGAGAGACCAGATGAAGATAGCTCAAGTAAAGACAACTAAAGAGAGGATCACCTATCATGCCGATCCTCTCCGCTTGTATCAGCATCTTACCCAAGACGCACCACACACTATGCTGCTCGAATCGGCAGAGATAGAGAGCAAGGACCATCTTAAAAGCATTGTGATGACACATGCAGCCATGATGATCCGTTGCGATAGTTATCGACTGACCTTCACCGCCTTGAGCGAAAATGGTCACGATCTTCTCTGCGGCATTCAACACTTTTTCCATGAGGCAGAGTCGAGCTTAGAGGCAGGCATATTGACGCTCACCCTGAAAAAAGAGGTCGCTCAACTCGATGAAGATGCCAGACTAAAATCCACCTCCCCTCTCGATGGTCTCAGGGCATTAATCAAGGAGATAGATTGCGGCGACTCTCCAGCCTTTGAGGACCTATTCTTAGGTGGTGTGCTGGCGTATGATCTCATCGATACCGTAGAGCCGCTTCCCCAGGTTCCTCAAGGTGAAAATACTTGTCCCGATTACCTGTTCTATCTCGCTGAAACGCTAATTTTAATCGATCACCAACAGCAACAAGCCGACATCGTCACCCATCAATTTAACAGCCTTGATAACCTCCTCTCTTCACAATACTCCTCAGTGCTGGAGCAGAGAGTTCAATCAATGCAAACGATGTCAGTTCACGAGACTAAGGTTGATAAGTTAGTTCCTCTGAATGCACAGACTCAGGTCAACATCAGCGATGACGATTTTAAAGCGACGGTTAATGAACTGAAATCACATATTGTGGCCGGGGACATCTTTCAGGTGGTTCCATCGCGCAGCTTTAGCCTGCCCTGCCCAAGCACATTAGGCGCCTATCGCGCGCTTAGGCAGACCAATCCAAGTCCCTATATGTTCTATTTCAGGGGCGAAGATTTCACTCTATTTGGGGCTTCTCCTGAGAGCGCACTCAAATATGAGGCTCACACCAATCAAGTCGAGATCTACCCTATTGCCGGGACCCGCAAACGTGGAAAAACGGCCGATGGTGAAATAGATTTCGATCTGGATAGCCGAATAGAGTTAGAGCTTCGCCTGGACAAAAAAGAGTTATCGGAGCACCTAATGTTGGTCGACCTGGCGCGTAATGATGTGGCTCGGATCAGTCAAAGTGGCAGTCGTAAAGTGGCTGAGCTATTAAAGGTCGACCGTTACTCACATGTCATGCATTTAGTGAGTCGCGTCACCGGTCAACTTCGAGGCGATCTCGATGCGCTGCATGCATATCAGGCCTGCATGAACATGGGCACACTGACCGGAGCCCCAAAGGTTAGTGCAGCCCAGTTAATCCGCGGCGCCGAAAAAGCACGCCGTGGCAGCTATGGCGGAGCCGTTGGCTACGTTAACGGTCTGGGAGATATGGATACCTGTATCGTCATCCGCTCTGCATTTGTCAAAGATGGTACCGCCTACATTCAGGCAGGAGCCGGCGTCGTATTTGACTCAGACCCACAAGCAGAAGCCGATGAAACCCGTCAAAAAGCGCAGGCCGTTATATCAGCAATCAAACTAGGAGGCGGACAATGAAACTGTACCTACTCGATAACTTCGACTCGTTCACCTATAACCTGGTCGACCAATTCAGAAGCCTGGGCTTTGAGGTTGTCATCTACCGTAACGATGTCGATGCCGACTTTATCGCAGGCAAAATTCTCAGCGAGGCAGATAATGCTGCACTCGTGCTTTCACCAGGGCCGGGAGCCCCACATGAAGCGGGTTGCCTGATGGAGCTGATAGCAAAAGTTGCAGGTAAAGTCCCAATGTTAGGTATCTGCCTGGGCCACCAGGCGATGATTGAACATTTCGGTGGCAAGGTCGAACGTGCGCCACAGGTTGTGCATGGTAAAGCCAGTCCGACATATCATCGAAATGAGGGGGTATTTCAAGGTCTGCCATCTCCGCTACCCGTCGCTCGCTATCACAGCCTGGTCGCGACTCACGTGCCTGACTGCCTCGATGTGATCGCGACAACGGAAGATATGCCCATGGCCATCTCCCATCGACAATACAAAGCTGTCGGCTTTCAGTTTCATCCGGAATCGATACTCACCACCCTTGGCAGCCAGCTGCTGATCCAAACGCTTAATTATCTAACCAGCACTGAAGTAAAAGAGGGAGCCGACGCATGAGCGACAGCACAGATCTACAACCACTCATCGACAAATTGTATCGAGGTGAGAGTGTCTCACGCAGTGAAGCCAAACAACTGTTCAGCTGCATTATTAACGGTGAGATGAGCGAAGCGGCAATGGCAGGCATGTTAGTCGCCATGAAGATGCGCGGCGAAACCATAGATGAGATATCCGGCGCAGCAGATGCGCTTATATCGGGGGCAAAAGCATTTCCGACTCCCAGTGATGCGACTAGAAAACAGGGGATCGTCGACATTGTCGGTACCGGCGGCGATGGCCACAACACCATCAATATCTCCACAACCGCGGCCTTCGTTGCTGCAGCATCCGGGGCCAAGGTGGCAAAACATGGCAATCGCAGTGTCTCGAGCAAATCCGGCTCATCTGATCTGCTGGCCCAATTTGGTATCGACTTGACCATGGATCCACAGGTAGCTCGCGATTGCTTAGATGAACTCGGTCTCTGCTTCCTGTTTGCCCCACACTATCATGGCGGGGTTCGCCACGCGGTTCCCGTCAGACAGGCACTCAAGACCCGCACCCTGTTCAATGTACTCGGGCCACTTATCAACCCCTCTCATCCGGACTACATCCTGCTCGGCGTTTACAGCGAAGAGTTGGTTCAACCGATTGCAGAAGTACTCAAAGCCCTGGGGATGAAGCGCGCTATGGTCGTTCATGGTAGCGGACTGGACGAAGTCGCAGTCCATGGCAATACTTCGGTCTGTGAGCTCACAGACGGCGAGCTTAAACAATACACCCTAACCCCTGAGATACTGGGCGTACCTAAGGCTCAACTGAAAGATCTGGAGGGCGGTTTGCCAGAAGATAATGCCGAGTTCACTCGCGCTATCTTACAGGGCCGAGGCCAGACGGCACATACCAACGCGGTCGCGGTGAATGCGGGTTGCGCACTGTACATTTCAGGCGTGTGTGATAGCGTCGAGTCGGGGACGGCACTGGCACAAACCACTATAGCCAGCACCAAGGCCTATACACTTCTTGAGCAGCTTGCCAGTGCAAGCGCTAACCAAGCAAAAGTCGGAGCATAAGCGTGAGCAGTTCATCCACAACAAAAGAAAGTAACGTGTTAACCAAAATAGTCGATACCAAAGCGGCGCACATGGAAGCACTGAAATTACGTTTTCCGGAAGCGATGCTCGAGCCTAAGATCTCCGACCGTAGCCTTTATGAAGCCCTCAAAGCCCCCAACGCCGGGTTTATTTTCGAGTGCAAGAAGGCCAGTCCATCTAAGGGGCTCATTCGTGAACACTTCGACGTCGAGGCGATAGCGGATGTTTACAACGAGTATGCCGCCGGGATCTCGGTCCTTACCGATGAACAGTTTTTTCAAGGTGATATGGATTATATCCCTAAGGTACGTGCTCGTGTTAAACAGCCTATCTTGTGTAAAGACTTCTTCATCGACAGTTATCAGGTTAAGCTCGCCGCTCACCAAGGCGCCGATGCTATCTTGTTGATGCTGTCCGTACTCGATGATACGCAATATCGTTTATTGGCTAATGAAGCGGAAAAATACCAGCTCGACATGCTCACAGAGGTGAGTAACGAGCAGGAACTTGAACGCGCTATCGCCCTGAATGCGGCAATAATCGGCATTAACAATAGAAATTTGCGCGACCTTTCAACTGACTTGGCCACCACCGAAGCTCTGGCGCCCCACATCCCTGCCGACAGAGTCGTTATCAGCGAGTCTGGCATATACAATCAGGCGCAGGTTCGTCGTTTGAGCCCCCTGGTCGATGGTTTCTTAGTGGGCAGCTCCTTAATGGCCGAAGATGATCTGGATCTTGCCTGTCGAACCCTCACCTTGGGCCATAATAAAGTGTGTGGTCTGACGCGTAGCGAAGATATTCAAGCCGTTGCAAACTCGGGGGCTGTCTATGGCGGTTTGATATTTTACCCAAAATCTCCCCGTGGAATTAGTCTTGCGCGCGCCACCGAGCTCCTTGAGCAGCACAGAGCCACTGGGCCCGGGCTTAATTTCGTTGGTGTCTTCGTTAATGAAGAACCACAAGTCGTCGCCAAAACGGCGAGCCAGCTCAATCTCTTTGCCGTACAACTCCATGGCAAGGAATCTGAATATGAAATTGATCAGGTTAGAGCGGCCCTGAATACCATGAACTGTAATGCACAGATCTGGAAGGCTGTCGCCGTCAATGCCGATGCAGACAACCAAGGCGAAATCACGGTGCCCGCGAACGTGGACCGGGTGTTGTTCGATAGCAAGAGCAGTAGATCCGGTGCATCGCAGTTTGGCGGTACCGGCCTGACCTTCAACTGGCAGCAGGCACTACCGAATAAACAAGCAGCCATGTTGGCCGGAGGCTTGAGTGCAGAGCTGGCGCTGGAGGCGAGTCATCAAGGTTTTTATGGACTGGACTTTAACTCTGGCCTGGAAAGCGCACCGGGGATTAAAGAACACGATAAAATCGCCGCCGCATTTAAGGCTTTGAGACAGTATTAATACATAGATTTTAAACAAATTTATAAACTTAACTTTAGAAATTTTGGTCAACATTAACTCAAGGAATAGGGCTAGACATCAAGGTCGAGTCCAATAACCAGAGGTATTTTGAACCGAAATTAGGAATTATATTATGACCAAGTTAGACCCCTACTTCGGCGAATACGGCGGCATGTATGTCCCGCAGATCCTTATGCCAGCCCTCAAGCAACTCGAGACCGCTTTCGTCGAGGCTCAAGAGGATGAAGCGTTTAAAGCCGAGTTTAATGACCTGCTAAAAAATTATGCAGGCCGCCCAACAGCACTGACGCTTACGCGTAACTTAAGCCCGAATCCTCTGGTAAAAATCTACCTGAAACGCGAAGACCTGCTTCACGGCGGCGCGCACAAGACCAATCAGGTTTTAGGTCAGGCACTGCTTGCTAAGCGTATGGGTAAGAAAGAGATCATCGCCGAAACTGGGGCCGGACAACACGGTGTAGCCACCGCCCTCGCCTGTGCACTTTTAAATCTCAAGTGTAAAGTCTATATGGGCGCAAAAGATATCGAGCGTCAATCTCCCAACGTATTTAGAATGAAGCTGATGGGCGCCGAAGTGATCCCTGTCACCTCCGGGTCTGCTACGTTAAAAGATGCCTGTAATGAAGCGATGCGTGACTGGTCAGGCAGCTACGATAAAGCCCATTATCTATTGGGAACTGCCGCGGGCCCTCACCCGTTCCCGACTATCGTACGAGAATTTCAACGTATGATAGGTGAAGAGACCAAGAAGCAGATTTTAGAGCGTGAAGGCAGGTTGCCCGATGCCGTTATCGCCTGTGTTGGTGGCGGCTCAAATGCTATCGGCATGTTTGCGGACTTTATCGAGGAGGAGTCGGTTAAACTTATCGGTGTTGAACCCGCAGGTTTAGGTATCGATACCCCTATGCATGGTGCGCCACTCAAACACGGTAAGACCGGGATATTTTTCGGTATGAAGGCCCCCTTGATGCAGGACAGCGAAGGACAGATCGAAGAGTCCTATTCAATTTCAGCCGGTCTTGATTTCCCCTCGGTTGGTCCACAGCATGCTCACCTTGCTGCCATCGGCCGCGCCACCTACGAGTCCGCTACCGATCAGGAGGCATTAGATGCCTTCCAGTTACTGGCTCGCAGCGAAGGGATCATTCCCGCACTCGAATCGGCTCACGCAATAGCCTACGCCATCAAGTTGGCTGCAGCGGCAACAGAGGAAACCTTACTTGTGGTTAACCTATCGGGCCGCGGTGATAAAGATATTTTTACCGTCGCTGACATCTTAGAGAAGCAAGATACTGATATAAAAAGTAATAAGGAGAGCGGCGATGACCGAATCTAAACAAGCAGGCCGTTATCAGGCAACATTTGCCGCACTGAAAGCTAAAAACCAAGGCGCATTTGTGCCATTTGTCACCTTAGGTGATCCGAGCCCCGAGCTGTCACTGAAAATCATCGATACCTTAGTGGAAAACGGCGCTGACGCGCTCGAACTGGGCTTCCCGTTTTCAGATCCTTTAGCCGACGGCCCCGTCATTCAAGGCGCGAACCTACGCTCACTCGATGCAGGCACGACTCCGACGCAATGCTTCGACATGCTAAAAGCTATTCGTGCAAAGTACCCGGAACTGCCTATTGGACTGCTTTTATACGCCAACTTAGTGTACGCCAACGGTGTGGATACCTTTTATGCCAAGGCCAATGCTGCCGGCGTCGATTCGGTATTGATTGCCGATGTCCCCGTTGAGGAGGCCGAGCCATTTATCGTGTCGGCCAAGAAACATGACATTGCACCAATTTTTATCGCACCGCCCAATGCCGACAGTGCAACCCTTAAGCTTGTCAGTGAAAAAGGTGAAGGCTACACCTACCTCCTGTCCCGTGCAGGCGTAACCGGCACCGAATCAAAGGCTGGCATGCCCATCGGTGACATTCTGAATCGATTAAAAGAGTTCGATGGCGCACCGCCACTACTGGGTTTCGGTATTGCCGAACCTTCCCAGGTGAAAGCTGCCATACAGGCTGGCGCCGCAGGAGCTATATCGGGTTCTGCAGTGGTGAAAATCATCGAAGCGAACAGAGACGATGAAGAGGCCCTCTTGGCCAAACTTGGCGCGTTTACCCGAGATATGAAGGCTGCGACATAAACTCACACTGATGTTTCGGCAACAAAAAATAGCGCCTTTCGGGCGCTATTTTATTTTTAAGCATTGATCGATGCACTTAACCCTCTTTGGCTAAATATTCAATAATCTGCTCCATATCGAGATCGTAATCATCGGCCGTGACACATTTTACGATGAGCTCATCTGTCGTCGAGGCCAGGTCGATATCGTGATCGACTTCAAAATGATTTGGGTGCAGGGTATAAAATGGTTTTACTCTCGGGCGAATGGGGTCTTCGAGGTTATGGCTCTCGACGATTGCCAGTCTGTTTGAGTCTAACTCCACCAATGCCCCCACCGGGTAGACTCCCATGCACTTGATAAATAGGTCGACCAACTCATCATCTAACTCATTGTTCTTTGCCAGCGCACGTAAGATATTGAACGCCTTCACCTGAGGATACCCCTGTTTGTAACAACGGTTCGAGGTCAGAGCATCAAATATATCGCAGATAGAGATCATCCTGCCATATTTTGAAATTTCATCCGCCGAGACGCCATTAGGGTAGCCTTTACCATTGAGCTTTTCATGATGAAGTCTCGCCACCTCCAGGCTCAGTTCGCTTATTTCGGGGGTCCTTTCTATAGTATCGATAGAGTGCTGAGCGTGGGACTTCATCACTTCAAACTCATCGTCGGTCAGTTTTCCCGGCTTATTTAAGATGCTATCGGGGATCATAATCTTACCGACATCATGTAAAAAGCCCCCCACCGCTAACTTCCTCACCATCTCTTTTTCAATGTTCAGGTAAAAAGCAAAGATGGTGATCAACACAGATACCGCTACAGAATGCTCGAGCAGATATTCATCTTTATGACGAATATTGATGACGCAGGCAAGTGCGTCCGGATTATCGAAGATAAGATCGATAGACTCATCGGTGATATCACTCACTGGCCCCAAATCAAGAGGGCAGCCATTTTGGGCATCATGAAACAGCCGTTTTTGAATATCCTTAGACTTATCGAAAACGCGCTTGGCCTTTACCACCTCTTGCTGAAAACGTTTATCTGACCAACTGGATTTATGTCTGAATACTTGACCCTGAAGAGGAGCGGTACGCGCTTTATCGATTTTGGCAACCACCTTGGTCTTGCTGGTATCGATAAGAACTTTTTCAATTCCTTTTCTTTTCAATCCATCAATGATGCCTTCACTCTCGACCCAATGAGCCTTGACCAGATGAAACTTTCCTTTCGGCCAGGTAATATCCAGGACATACATGCCTACACGGACTTTAGAGATATCCTGTTCAACAATCATAAATCGAAACTCCATTTCACCATCATCATTGCCAACCTCAAACAAAGCTAAAATAAAGGGAACAGTCAATATGAGTATGGTTCAAAAAACCAACAAAACTCAAGTATTCGGCTTCAGATCAATCAAAATTTGAGAGCTTGCTCGATAATAAGCAGCCCCCTCATTGCCAACTGGTACATTACATTTTCCATTGAAAGAAGAAATAAAAGGAAGTCTGGAAGGAGGCGTCGAAACAGACAGCGCCAATCATGACATTGTTTGGCACTATCACTATGATTCAGAACTCTGGTTATCCAGTCCAATGAAGCACGTCATCACAAACCAGATTAAGCAGGTCTTCATCGTGGGAAATAACCAGCAAGCCGAGTTTGCGTTGACAAGCCTCCTCACTCAGAGCCTGCCAGATCTGCTGTTGCGTGATCATATCAAGGTGCGCCGTTATCTCATCGCAGATCAAATACTCGGTCGATGGAAGCAAGGCACGAACCAGATTAACCCGCTGTAGTTGACCACCGGATACCTGTGAAGGGCGTCTGTTCAGCCAGCGGGGATCGACCCCATAACGGTCGAGCAACACCATAAAATCATCACTCCTCCAGCTCTCTCGCAGTGATTGCTTAATCGATAGGCGAGGATTAAAAGCGAACTCACTCTGCTGAATAACCCACTGCACCGGGTTAGCGCTCCCTTTGGCAAAACCAGGCAGAGTTAATTCGCCATAACTTAAAGGCTCAATACCGGCAAGCACCTTAGCAAGCGAAGATTTCCCCAGGCCACTGGGACCAAATAACCCCAATCTTTGCCCCGGCTCAAGAGTAAGGTCGGGAAAAGGAATGTGAGTGTTACCGTAATCTAAACTAGCGTTACGCAACTGCAGCATCTGTCCTCCCCCAGTTACCGGGTATGGCCTGCCAAAGCGCATAAGTATAGGGGGCACACAACCCCTTGAGTATCTTCTCCGGGGTCGTTTTCTCCACCAATAGTCCCTCTTTTAAGACTAAAATATCATCGGCTACCGTCAGCAAGTGCTTAAGGTTGTGGCTGATCACCAGCACACCTCGACGCTCTTGTGACGCAAGCTTTGCCAGATATCGATAGAGCTCAGTAGCGCTGGAAGCGTCTAACCCACAACATGGCTCATCGGCAACAATAAAGTCAGTCTGCTGCCAAGTCGCTTGGGCCAATAGCGCTTTTTTAGCCATCCCACCGGAGAGTTGATGGGGATAACAGGCGGCGATCTTCGGGCTAATCTGTAACTGAGCAGCTCTCTTCCCCGCTCCCGGGGATACACGCCGCATTAACTGTGAGATAACCGTACGCAAAGGATCCAATACACTTGCCGACTGCGCCGACAGGGCGACCCGTTTGCCTTGAGGTAAACTTACCTCGCCCGACAGCGTGAAACCGCGAGGGACACTGCCGAGCAGTGCTTGCGCCAACAGGCTTTTACCACTGCCACTGGCACCAATAACCCCTGTTAATTGACCCGCTGTCAGTTCGAAGCTCAGGGGTGACAGCAAATTCATCTCTTCTGAGTGAATCGATAACGCATTAACCTTAAGCAAACTCACCTCCGGACACATGGGTTTGGGGACCTCGGCGCAACGCAGTAATGAAGGCGTTAGCAATGTAAGACAAGATAAGCAGGCAGATGAGCAATAATCCTCCCGGACATAAGGCTAACCACCAATGACCTGTCAGCAGGTATTGACTGGCTTGAGAAAGCAATGCGCCCATGGAAGGGTTTACCGGATCCAGGCCAAATCCTAAGAATGTCAGTGCTGCCATATGGGTTAATGCATGGGGAAACAATAACATTCCCCCCACTAACCACTGTGGGATCACATGAGGCAACATGTGACGCCTTATCACTGTCAGGGGCGATTGACCGAACTGTTTCGCCAACTGAAAATAGGGGGCATTATTGATAGCCTGCATCTCGAATCGCAGCAGCCTTGTCAGTCTGGGCCAGTGACTCAAGGCTATGGCCATGATTAAACCATGTTGTGCCCCACCAAAGACTAACGCCAAGAGGATAAGCAACAAGAGGTGAGGCAGAGACATAAACACATCCACCAGCAGATCCACACACCAACGAGCGGCGCAATTGATCTGAGCGAACATGGCTAACAACAAGGCGATAGAACAACTTAACGCCACGGCGAGCCCCCCGGTATAGAAGCTGGCCAGCAACGCCTTGAGGCTACGACTGAAGAGATCACGTCCCAGCCAATCGGTACCAAACAGGTGATTGAGTGACGGCGGCAAATTTTTATCAAGCAAGGCGAGCTCTGAGCCCGACGATGGCCAAAAACCGGCCAAAAGTATCAAGGCTAACAGGCAAAGTGATAACGCAAGCACTGTCGGCTGTAGTAAGGCTTTTTTCATCTTTGCTCTCCGACCAGCAGAGACTTAGAGAGGCCATTGGCGGCCAGATTTCCGATAAAGACTAAAACCGCCGATATCAAGGTACAGCCCATCAATAAGGCGGTGTCATTTGCCAATCCGGCTTTCACCAGCGTTGAACCTAATCCGGGAAAGTTAAACACCGTCTCAGCAAGAATAGAGCCACCGAACAACTCCGCAAAACTGGCAAAATGCAGCACGACAGCAGGCAATAAACTGTTTTTGATCACGTGATAGCCTAAGACTGAGACTTTGCTGTCTCCATGTAACCGTGAATACTCGACAAAATCACTATCGAGCACATCGATCACCTTTTCCCGGGTATGCAACACAATCGGTGCCATATGCACCAGAGCCAGCGTCAGTACAGGAAGTAAGAGATGATATGCCATACTCAGCAGACTTTGTTCACTAAACTGCATCCCGAGCGGCGCGGCGCAGCACACAGGCGTCAAACTCAATGCTACAGAGAACAGACTGATCAGTAGCATGCCTAACCAAAATGAGGGGATACACGCCACTAACCAGGCACAGTTACGAATAAACCTGTCGGGCCAGCGTCCCTGATAGAGTCCGGCCAACAGACCTAAACCGTAGCCAAAAATCAGAGAACAGAGCCAGCTCAGGCCAATAAGCAGCAAAGAGATAGGAAGACGTTCCTTAAGAATATCGAACACACTCTGCTGATATAGCGGTGAAAAACCCAAGTTTCCCTGGGCTAGCTCACACAGCCAGTGCCACATGCGTTGAGCCACAGATTGATCCAGGCCTAAAGAGTGGATCAACGTCGCTTTCTGCTCGACTGAGATCCCGAAAAGATTACCGTTTAAATAACTGTTAATCGGATCAAGCGGAGACCATGCAAGTAACAGATAGGCTAACAGCACCACTAAGATCAGTTGTAGTGCCAGTCTTAAGCCTGTCGCCAACAAAGAGCGAGACCTCATCATTAATGGAGAGCTTACTGACATGTCCAACGCCACTGGCTGATATTATTGGCTAACGGCCAACCATGGCCATGGGGTTCGACTCCCGGCTCGGCGAGATCGAGACAGCGATTTGCCGCGTAGAGATGCCTGAGATTCACCAACCAGGTCCAGGGAAGATCCTGACGTATCAACGCCTGAGCGTGTCTCCAGTATGGCAGTGACTCCTGCCATGAAGCGGCGTGCTGCGCACTGTCGAGCACGGCATCTAACTCGGCATTAGCGTAATAACCCGCATTATAGTAATCCATGCCCCGATATTGGCTATGGTGCACGAATCTGACTTCGCTGCTCGAATGGCTACCGAAACCGAATAACACAGGTTGGTTATGCATATGCTTATAGATGTTCTCCCAACTTTCCCCTCTAGGATGTATCTCTATTCCTAAGGGCTTTACCATCTGCGCCACAGTTAATGCCAACTGTTCACGGATACTGTCACCGGCAAGATAGTAAAGCGTCATGCTCGCCTTTAGTCCCTGCTTTTGCCGTATTCCATCGATAAGCTGCCAACCCGATTGCTCGAGTATCTCAATAGCCCCAGACAGCTGCTTATCGGGAGACATCGGTGTTGGGAGTTCAACGGGCCCCCAGGGTAAGCCGTCGGCAATAGAATAGGCAGCAGTAGCATGGCCATCGAGTAATTGATGCACGAGCACATCACGATTTATCACCCTATCGATGGCCTGGCGAATGGCGAACTGAGATGTGACACCGTTGCCGATGTCGGTATTTTGCACATCCACCATAGGCCAGGATATCCCGCGATTATCGACCGACTCGAGGCTCCAGAGTTTAAAATCGGCAGGCAAAGCCTGTGCGTAGCGCGGCGCTATGGCCGCCAGATCCAATTGGCCGGCCACTAAGCGCGAATAGCGGCTGTCCTCATCGCTAAATACGATGATCAGTTTTTCAAAAAATGGCTTCTGCTCGTAATAATAGGGATTCACTTTAACAATTAACTGTTGCCCTTTATCCCAACGAACGAGTTCAAATGGACCGGTGCCTATCGGCATTTGCCCATAATGAGAATTATAAGAGTGAGCAGGAACAATCGCGAGATTAATAAAATTATCAATAAAGTTAATGTCAGGATGCTTTAATTCAAATAACAATGAACTCTTGGAAGTAATAATGACGTTAGACAAGTTAGTTAAGTCATGAACGGTTACGGCAGCCTTTGCAGTGTCAAACGTAAACTTAATATCTTCAGCCGTTAACCTTGAACCATCACTAAATAAAACATCCTCTCTTACTTTTATATTCCAAGACAACTTATCTTTAGACAAAGTCCAAGACAAGGCTAAATCAGGAGTAAGATTTAATTTACTGCCTCGTTTTATTAGCGATGACTGAAACAGAGGGTTATTATATTTACCCCAACCATATATAGGATCGAAACCACTATCAGGTTCGGCGCCTAAAGCAATAGTTAACGTCTTAGGTTGAGCAGATGCTAGATTCGCAAAAGCTAAGGAACAACAAAGACCGATAATAACAAATACTGTTCTCACCTATAACGCCTAATATCGAATATGATGAGTAATACTACTTTCAGATTCGTAACACTACAACTATTCAACTCTCCTTAACTGCTTATTTATCGAGAAAAAATCAACATACATGACGAAGATCACTATCCAACTAATGCATTGGTACAATATGTATAGGATACTAGCGTTACATTAGCATTTAAGTATCTATCGATCATGTCCGACGAAACTATTCGCTTTACCGTATCCCTGCCAGAATCATTGTTTAAAGAGATTGAGCTCGATCAACAAGAGCGTGGTTATCAGTCTCGCTCCGAGTATATACGTGATCTTTTCAGGGACCGTATTGTCGATAAACAGTGGAATATCAGCAAGGAGGATGTGGTAGGTGTGCTCACCTTAGTGTTCGATCACCATCAGCGCGGACTGTCAGAGAAACTCATCGAGATCCAGCATAACCATCTGGTGCATGTGCTTTGCAGCACTCATGTACATGTTGACCACCATAACTGTTTAGAGACCATAATCATCAAGGGACAGGCATCTGAGGTCAACTTACTGGTTAACCAAATTTCCGCACTTAAGGGAGTTAAAGTCGCGCGCCTAAGCCGAGCTGGAATCGTATAAGCAAATTTATGTAATCTGAAAAAAGGTGAACAGGCGATACTTATTTATTAAGTATCGCCTTTTTTATATCACCAACCTTCCCAGTAATACTTTTATGTTTTTTTCATATCAAACGTCACAATAATGATCTAGCGCAATCCCCTCACCCATTAATTATTTATAATCCGCAAAAATAAACAAAGTTCATAACGAATAAGAACTGACACGAATAAACAAAAAGGCTTGATACCAATAAATAAAAAAGGATCACTCTAATGTTCAAACTAAAACACAGCTATGCCTTGGTTATATTCCTATTATCTAACTATGCACTTGCCGATGATGATATTGAGAGAATATCGGTTCATGGAATTAAATATCAAACGGAAGGGACTTATAACAATGTCGCTCTTGGTAGTGACGTTACAATTATAAACCAGGATATGATTGTTCAAGCCGGTAGTGTCGACATTAATAAAATTTTAACTCAATTTGTACCGGGTCTTTTTGCCAATGGACGGGCTGGTCGTCACACCGATACTGATTACTCTCTGCAGGGCAGTCGTCCGAAAGATATTCTCTGGCTGATTGATGGTAACAGGCTAAACAATCGTCTCTATGGTTCAACCTATACAGACACCATAAATCCTATGATGATCGAGCGCATCGAAGTTATCAAAGGGGGACAAGGTGCCATCTACGGATCCGATGCCATCGCCGGGGTGATCAACATTATTACCAAACAATACCAAGGCCATGATCAGGGAGAGATCTCTTTATCTGCAGATTCATTGCCAAGCTATGATGCCGGCGGCTTCGTCAATGCTGAAGTAGGCGACTTTCAATACACCATCAGCGCGAGTACCAGTCAATCTGAAGGATATCAACTCTGGGCCGATGAAGAGTACTCACCGACAGCCGCGTTAGATAAAGAGCGTGGCTATCAGATGAATAACTTCAGCGGAAAACTTCGCTGGCAGCCCAACGAAAATAATAGTATCAGCATATTTACCCAACTTAACAAGGGAAAGCTTGAGCGTCCGCTCGCTTACAATGCAATCCTAAGCGAAAACGACAGAGAGCAGCAGCTCTCCTACCTCGATTGGCAATACCAAGCCAGTGAGCAACTACTGCTACAAACCAAGGTTCATTATCAAAAGTGGGACTCACATTACAGTGAGATAACGAAAGACAAACAAGGCAACACAGAAGTTGCTTACTGGAACGCCTACTGGGGGTTTACCGACATGGGTGCAACAATATCGGCAAATTATCTTACCGATACAGGCTCTCAGCTACTCACAGGTGTTGAGTTTCAGCAGTATGATGGCGCCGATGAAGTGATGGAATTTGTCGCTGAAAAAGATGACAACTACGCTGCATTTTTACAATATCAGCCCAAATTTGATGCGCTGCCCGATACGGCTATCTCACTGGGTGTCAGGTTCAACCGTATTTCAGACAGCGACAAACACTGGGTTGGATCATTAGGCATTACCCACGTACTGAACCAACAATGGGAGCTTAGGGGGTCTATCGCTAATGGATACCGTCAACCCACGGCTGAAGAGTCACAATCTCAAGTCGGCACCTTAGGTAATCCAGATCTTGAATCTGAAACGAGTAAAAACATTAACCTCGGCATCACTTTTCAGGGAGAAACCCATGTCACTTTCGATGCTTTTTGGCGAAATATCGATAACCTGATTGAAGCAACCGATCTGGGTAATGCGGTTTGGCAATACAATAATGTGGCCGGTAATGTCACCAGCTACGGCGCAGATTTTCACCTGGTCACCAGTTTAACTAATACGCTTGAATTTGAGTTCAGCGCGGGTTATGCCAATGCAGAGCGCCAGGATACTGGTCAACAGATCTCACGAGTGCCGGAGTTCACCGGATTTAGCATGCTCAATTATCAAACAAGCGATGAACTCAACTTCTGGCTCAGCGGAAAGTATGTGGGTAAATCTCTGGATTACGGGCTAACCGCAGGCGACTATGTTATCGCGAGTCTGGGGGCACAATACTGGTTCACATCAGATCTTAATCAACAGGTCTCATTCACCATCGATAATCTTTTCGATAGCGAAGTGACTCAGAGTATCTTCAAGCACGGACACCGCGCGGAATACCCCGTCGCAACGATGGGCGCGCCACGTACACTGCAGATTCAATATCGCTACCTGTTCTAATCTCATCCCAAGCCCTGCCGGATAACCGACAGGGCTATCACGCCTGAATCTTCCGGGACACGATTATGGGTTCCATACATTAGTACTTCCCTCGCTTATCCATCGCAAATAGTTTCATTAACGAAACTCGCTCTCTTTGTATGAGATTTGTTTTCGTTTTGTATTGATTAAAACTATAATGCCCGACCAGATCAAGATGACCACATTAATAATAACGATAACCGGAGTCATTATTTACATGAACAAAAAGATAAAACATGCCAAACATTCTTTAGCGATAGCAATCGGTCTGCTGAGCTTTTCGGCTTCAGCAAACGAAGCCATCACGGCGGAAGAGTTGGCAACACTGCAACAGGTGACTCAGGTACAGGTCAGCCCTGACGGTGACAGCGTAGCATTTACCCGTTCGGTGCCGAGAAAACTATATCAGGACAAAGATGGCTTGAATTGGGGCGAGCTATACATTGTCGACGATAAAGGCGTTGAGCGTCCTTACATCACGGGCGAAGTGAATATCAAGCAGATCCAGTGGTCAAACGACGGCACTTTGATCTATTTTCTTGCCAAGATGGGAGATGATGAATTCGTCACCCTATATCAGATCCCATTCGATGGTGGTCAGGCTCACAAAACCATGGCTCTCGATGGTACCGATATCGGACACTTCTCATTAAGTGAAGATAATAAGCAGATCGCGTTATTGGCCATGCCAGCCAAAGATAAATCAGAGAAGAAACTTAAGGAGCTGGGTTTTAAGGCTGAGATCTACGAAGAGAACTTAAAGAACAAGCAGCTATTTGTTATCGACCTCGCCGTTGCCGACAAGCCACTAAAGCCAATAGCGTGGGAGATAGAGGATTATGTCTCGGATATGCATTGGTCTCCTGAGGGAGAGACGCTGTTAATCAAGACTCAACCAACGGCTCTGATCGATGATAAATACATGAAGTCGAAGTGGCAGATAGTCGATATCTCCACTCAAAAAATCATGACGACCTTTATTACCGAAGGGAAGTTAGGTGCAGCCGAGTTTTCCCATGACGGTAAATATATCGCCATCCATGGCGCCGAAGATAAGCATGACCCGGCAACCGGACGTCTGTTCCTGGGGAATGTTAAAAGCGGTGAAGTGACCGATTGGTTGCCTGACTTCAAAGGCCACGTAGCCGATTTTGAGTGGGCTAACGATGAAAACACCCTATATTTGGTCGCCAATGTGGATACTCAGTCGGTAGTCGCCACCATCAAGCCCGGTAAGACTAAGTACAAAGAGGTGGTTAAGGGCGGTAAGTTTATCGCCGGCAAACTGAGTATCTCAAATTCAGATGCAACAGTAGCTTTAAAAGGCAATACAGCTGAACATCCGAACGAAGTGTTTATGCTCCGTGGCAGCAAACATAAGCAGACACGCCTGACTCACTCAAACAGCTGGCTAGACGATAAGCGCTTCGCCAAACAAGAGAGCATTGAGTTCAAGGCTCGTGATGGCGTGAACATCGGTGGTGTGTTGATCTACCCGTTAGATCACAAGGAAGGCCAACGCTATCCGCTCATCATGTCGGTACACGGCGGTCCCGAGAGCCATGACAAAGATGGCTGGGTCACCAACTACTCACGTCCGGGTCAGATGGCAGCGGCTCAAGGTTATGCCGTCTTCTACCCTAACTATCGTGGCAGTACGGGTAAAGGGGTCGACTACTCTAAACTTGGACAGAACGACTATGCGGGTAAAGAGTTCGATGACTTAGTGGACTTTAAAGATCACTTAGTCGACATGGGGTTAGTAGACAGTAAGAAAGTCGGTATTACAGGCGGCTCTTACGGCGGTTATGCTTCGGCATGGGCAGCAACAAAACTGACCAAACATTTCGCCGCAAGCGTAATGTTTGTTGGCGTGACCAACCAGCTGTCAAAGTTTGGTACTACAGATATCTCTAACGAGATGCACTTAGTACACGCCCGCTCATACCCTTGGGACAAGTGGCAATGGTATCTCGAGCGCAGCCCTATCTACTGGGCGGGTCAATCACAAACACCACTACTGATCATGCATGGTAAAGATGATCCTCGCGTTCATCCGGCTCAATCTATGGAGCTATACCGCTACATGAAAGTTCAGGGGAAAGATGTACGCCTGGTCTATTACCCGGGTGAAGGTCACGGTAACAAGAAAGTCGCCGCACAGTATGATTACAACCTGCGCCTGATGCGCTGGATGGATCACTACCTGAGAAATAATGGCAAAGAGATGCCCGCCTACAAGCTTGATCATGAGGCCAGATTGGAGCTGATAACCAAGGCTGAATCAGAGTAATTCCCGAAGAGAGTCACTGTGTTTGTATAGGCCTGATAGCTTTACCGCTATCAGGCCTTTTATTTTATACGAATTGAATAGAATTCAATTCAAGGCTTTAACCTTTCTCATCCTCTGCCGTTCACTTGCTAAAGTTCAAAATGCCACTTATGCTTTTAACGTCTCAAAAGACCTTGATAACCCTTTCAATTTATGAAAGATGTGGAAGATGATTTACAGCAGACGTTGAAGGTTCTAAATTCATAACTGACGTTGAAGACTCTTTAGATTTTCAAGAGAACGTTGAGGACTCTTTACATTTTCAAGAGACGTTGAGGACTCTTATGTTTCAAGCGTTTTACCGACTCAATGAAAACCCATTTTCGAACGAAGTTTCTTCGGATAATCTGTTTCTCAGTGAGCATCACAGAGAGGCCCTCATTTGCCTGAATTACGGTTTAAATGAAACCGGCGGATTCGTCCTGTTAACCGGTGAAGAGGGGGCGGGTAAAACAAGCGTGGTCAAAGCGTTTCTCAAACAGGTGTCGACGACCCACGACACGGCCTTGATAACAAATCCTTCGGTAACAGAACATGAGCTGTTAGCAAGGATATGCAATGAACTCAATATTCCCTATAAAGGAACCCCCAGCCTAAAGTGTTTTACCGATCTTATCTGTCAATTCTTACTCAATAACGATGCTATGGGCCATAGCACCTTAGTTATCATAGACGAAGCACAACACCTGAGCACCGCAGTACTGGAACAACTCAGACTACTGACAAACTTAGAGACTGACACAAAAAAGTTACTCCAGTTAATTTTGGTTGGCAGACCCGAGTTAATCCAGATGTTGAGGCAAGATGAGCTTAGACAAGTCTCGCAAAGAATCACGGCAAGGTACCATATCCCTTCGCTTTCCCAATCAGAAACCAGTGCGTATATACAACATCACCTAAGGGTGGCAGGCCATCACGATCCACTGTTTGCTCCCGCCGCCTTAAAGGCAGTACATAGATACAGTGGAGGGCAGCCCTCTATGATTAACCGCCTCTGTGAGCAAGCCTTGATAATTGGCCATGCTCAATCGAAAGGCGTCATCGATTCAAGCATTATCTCTACTGCCGTCAGTCAAACCCCTGAGATAAAAATAAAGCCACGCAATGACCGCTCCCTGTTCGTGACACTTACTGCAATGGCGGCCGTGACCATAGTGGTGTTAATGACGCTCATACTGACATTAACCCATAGTTATCAGAACAAACCAACTGACCGAGTCGAAAAAAAGGTCATGACAGAAACCAAAGTGATGGAGAGAGCCCCCCCCCCTGAACAATTATCATTAGCTGTTGAAGATAGCTCAGGGCTCGAACGACAAGATGTGACAGAAGCGCATAACTCCCACACACCTTCAATACAGCCCGATGAGCAACAAAGTGCTATCGAGGTCGATAATGATGCCAGATACAAGCTCACCGAACAGGATAAAACACAGGTCACCGAACCTGAAACTGAGCACGCTCTTAACCATCTATCGTCTGAAATTGAGGCTGATGCTACAGCCTTATCGAACGTCGAAGGCATTCAATCGACCAAGACTCTGGTCCGGGATAAACAGAGCTGGTACGTACTGCAGATCTACGCTGGACGAACCAGGCCAGATGACTTAACCCGGTTTCGCTGTGAAAACATTAACTTACTAATTAGACATCACAATGAAACCTATTACCTCACCTCACAACACCTGACCTTAAGCCAGGCTAAACAGGCGAAAAGGCTAATGACAGACAGATGCCAAGTCGATACCTGGATAAAACCCCTCCCCAAGAGCTGGCAAACTCTGGTGGCATCTCAGGGCTAATACCAACGGCATCAACTCAGCCACTTCAGTGTTTCATTCCCGATCCACAAGGCCGCATTGCTAACTGAGTAATGACGTTTATCAAACCAGGCTTGCGTGTTACACTCAGCCTCACTTTTTGAATACTTAATTTAATAAAACTACTATGAAACAACTGCTCGATTTTCTGCCGTTAGTGATTTTCTTTGCCGTCTATAAGTTATTCGATATCTATGCTGCCAGCGGCGCATTAATTGCCGCCACTGCCCTACAGTTGATAGTGACCTACCTGCTTTACAAAAAAATAGAGAAGATGCACCTTATCACCTTCGTTATGGTGACGGTTTTCGGTACCCTCACCCTGGTCTTTCATGACGATGCATTTATCAAATGGAAAGTCACCGTCGTCTATGCCCTATTCGCTATCGCCCTTGCCGTCAGTCAATTTATCAACAAGCCAATCCTCAAGAGTATGCTGGGCAAAGAGTTGATTGTTGAAGACAGAATTTGGGCTCATGTCACCTGGTACTGGGTTTCTTTCTTTATTACTTGTGCTCTGGTCAATATCTATGTGGCATTTAGCCTGCCGCAAGAGGTTTGGGTCAACTTCAAAGTCTTTGGCTTAACGGCCCTCACCTTAGTAAATACGGTCATTACCGTAATTTATCTCTATAAAAATATGCCTGAAGAACATAAGAAAGAGTTAAATAATAAGTAAGGGTAAGCCCCCCCTAAACATCATTAATTTCGCACAAGAACAGATAAAAGGAACGATAACCATGTGGTATATGATCTCCTCTCAAGATGTTGAGAACAGTTTAGAAAAGCGCCTAAGCGTGCGATCTGAGCATTTGGCTCGTTTGCAACTGCTTGCCGATGAAGGACGTCTTTTAGTGGCCGGGCCTCATCCTGCTGTCGACAGTGAAAACCCAGGTGAAGCAGGCTTTACCGGCTCTTTAGTCGTTGCCGATTTTGCATCACTCGAAGATGCTCAAGCCTGGGCCGATGTGGACCCCTATATTGCGGCTGGCGTGTATGAGAAAGTTATCGTTAAACCATTTAAGCGTGTTCTGCCATAAGGCTAGCTTAGGCACACATATCAGGAACTTTGATAGATGAAAATCATCTCTTTTAATATCAATGGTATTCGCGCCAGATTACATCAACTGCAGGCGTTGATTGATATCCACCAGCCAGATGTGATTGGCTTACAGGAAACGAAGGCCCATGACGATGTATTCCCTGTGGCAGACGTCGAGGCCATGGGGTACAAGGTGCACTATCATGGTGGCAAGGCCCATTACGGTGTCGCCATGTTATCTAAGCTTGAGCCTGTAAAAGTACAAAAAGGGTTTCCGACCGATGATGACGAGGCGCAACGCCGCATGATCATGGGCACATTCACCCAAGAAAATGGTCGACCGCTGACGATATTAAATGGCTACTTCCCTCAAGGTGATAATATCAGCCATGAGACCAAGTACCCGGCTAAGCGCAAGTTCTATAAAGACCTGATGGTGTATCTTAACGATCACCACACCCCGGATGAAGATATCGCTATCATAGGTGACATCAACATCTCACCGGTGGATCTCGATATTGGCATCGGCGCCCCCAATGCCAAACGCTGGCTTAAAACCGGCAAATGCAGTTTCCAACCCGAAGAGCGGGAATGGCTGAAGACATTGATGGACTGGGGCCTGGTAGATACCTTCCGTGAGCTTCACCCCGAGCGCAGCGACCGCTACTCCTGGTTCGATTACCGCAGCAAAGGCTTCGTTGATAATCGTGGACTACGCATCGACGTCGTGTTGGCGTCAAAATCATTAGCCGAACGTCTGGTCGAATCCGATGTAGATTACGAGCTAAGAGGCATAGATAAGCCTTCCGATCATGCACCTATCTGGAGCACGTTTAAGTAACAGTTTTCTTCTCAGATAAGACTGTGACGGGGTCTATAGTAACTTTTATCGGTTGCTATAGGCCTTGACGTTCAAGCCCTCAATACCTCCTACCCAATACAAGTCAGCAAAACTAACACCTTGAAAGAAAAGCCTTAAAAAGAATAATCTATTCTAAAAATTTGACCATCCATTCTGTTATCTGACAAACAAGAATCAACGAATTCAGACAATCGATTCAAACGAGCGTTTGTTTGGGGTATTCATTTGTCATCTTAGGTCACTTCTCATTACTTCACATTTAAGTGATAGTCGTCATATAAAAATAGATTTCGAGACGGGCATCACAAGCAAGCGTGTTCGTTGAGTCAAGAATAAAATGCTGATGACGAGCTGAGAGGGAAATATGGAAGCATCTTTTTGGGATGGTAAACGCGCTTCAGGAATTGAAGATGAAATTAATTTCAATGAATACAGCTCGGCAGTTCAGGCCATCGAGGAAGCATTTGTTAAATATGCTGACAGGCCGGCATTTACCAGCTTAGGTCATACATTAAGCTTTCAAGATATTGACGCATACAGCGCCGCGTTTGCTCATTACCTGCAAAACCATACCTCACTGATCCCGGGGGATGCCATCGCCATTCAGATGCTTAACACCTTGCAATACCCTATTGCCGTATACGGTGCGCTCAGAGCTGGCCTCAGAATCGTCAATACTAATCCCCTATATACCGAGCGAGAGATGATCCACCAGTTTAACGACTCGGAGGCAAAAGCCCTGCTCTGTATGGATATTTTTGCTAAATCGGTGGAAAATATTCAGGCGCAGACGAGTCTGGAGCTGGTCATGGTCGCCAGCCTCGCCGATATGCTCCCTGGCGTGAAACGCGTGTTAATCAACTCGACCGTCAAACATATCAAGAAGATGGTACCTAAATATCATCTGCCTGAAGCCATCTCATTTAGAAAAGCACTCAAACAGTGTAAGGGTAAAGGCTTTACTCCGGCTCACCTTCCAAATCCAGATGACACCATCGTCTTGCAATATACCGGCGGTACCACTGGGGTGGCAAAAAGCGCCGAGCTCACCAATGCCAACATCATTGCCAACATGCTTCAGGCAGGCTCCGTAGTGGCGCAGACCGATGAGCAAGGTAATCCTCTTATAGAAGATAATAAACAGTCGATCATGGTCGCCCCCTTGCCGCTCTACCATATCTACTCATTTACCGTACACATGATGGCGTTTTTCAGGTTAGGTGAACACAGCGTACTGATAGCCAACCCCAGAGACACAGAAACCTTTATTAAGGCGATGAAGCCATTTAAGATCACCGGCCTCATGGGGCTCAATACGCTGTTTGTCTCCTTAATGGAGAGCCCTAACTTTAAAGAGCTGGATTTCAGTGAGTTGATTTTTACCCTATCGGGCGGAACGGCACTGATCGACGATACAGCCAACAGATGGAAAGAGATAACCGGGGTAGGCATCTCAGAGGCCTATGGCTTGACCGAGTGTTCTCCTGCGGTATGTATGAACCCTATCAATGGTCTGGAGCGACAAGGAACCGTTGGTCAGGCCCTGCAAGGAACGGCACTTAAATGCATCAATGCCATCGGTGAAGAAGTCCCTATCGGTCAACGCGGTGAGCTATGTATCAAGGGGCCTCAGGTGATGAAGGGCTACTGGAATCGCCCCAAGGCAACGAGAGAGTCATTCACGGAAGATGGTGAATGGTTACTCACCGGAGATATTGCCATCATAGATGATGACGGTTATGTCAGTATTGTCGACCGCGTGAAAGATATGATTATTGTCTCCGGCTTTAATGTCTTTCCAAATGAGATTGAGGCCGTTGTGGCCACCCACCCTGATGTTATCAATTGTGCGGCGATAGGGGTTCCGGATCCTAAACGTGGCGAAATCGTCAAACTCTATGTTGTGACCAACAATAACGCCAGCCTCAACGGCGATGAGATCAAAGCCTTCTGCAAAGACAAGCTTACGGCCTATAAGATCCCACGCATCTATGAGTTCAGAGCCGAACTGCCTATGTCTCCGGTAGGCAAGATATTACGCAGAAAACTAAAAGATGAGACCGAGCCCGTCAAAATGTCAGCTTAATCGATAGACTTGGGTATATTGGCCATATATCGACGGAATAACGACAGCTTAATCCTTCGATGTATGGCCTATTCTGAATCTTCCAGGCGCTTCTCCGGTCCAACGTTTAAATGCACGCTGAAATGCGGTGGGTGAGCCAAAGCCCAACAGGTAAGCGATCTCACCTAGCGTGAGTGCGGTATCACGCACATAAGAGATTGAGAGCTCACGGCGAGTCTCATTGAGAGTCTTTTGAAAGCTCCCCCCTTCATCGACCAGTTTACGCCTGACCGTCCATGGGGCCATATTCAGCTGCTCGGAAACCTGCTCCAAAGTTGGTGTTGTTCCGTCAAGCAAGGGGCCGATGGCACGACTGACCTTTTCATGAAAACTTAAGCCTAACCGAGCCTTCTCAAGATCTTCATCTGCGCCTCGTCTTAGTAACTCAAATGTCGGTCCACTGCGATTCAAGCAGGGCCAATTCAGGGCCTCAGCGTTTAATACCAGGTAATTATCAGCTTGTTCGAACAGGACTTCGCAATTGAAATACTCGGCATATTTATCCGCATAAGCCGGGGCCGGGAATTCAAAACAGACCTTGGCAACGGCATCGTCTCGACCACATAGCGCTTTTAGCACACCATACCAACCGGACAGTACCGAGTCGACGACGAAATGATTGTATTCATTATAGGGACTGATGGAGTAAAACATTAACATACCCTGACCGTCTTCGATGCCGTAATCGCGATACAGTTCCCGGCTCTTCCCCTGCTCCATACCGAAAGAGTGACTCACATAGAACTGAGATTGCCCTCTGGAGTTATACTTGTTCAACAACTCATAGGTACTAATTTGTTCACAAGCTTGCTTCAGGTTTTGCGCCGACAGTGCCAGCAGACCTGCAATACCTAAGTTCGTCGGCGTCGTCACCTCCCCCATCACCAATCCAAGCCAGGGGGCACCACTTTTTGTAATGCAGTCATGACCGATACGCATAAATTTGGGAATGGTCACTCTGGCATCGGGTGAAGAGAGAGCAGTTTGATTGATGGAGTATTTAGCTAAGATGTCATCGACATCAATATCCAGATGTTCCATCGCCTTAATCACAATCTCGATATATGAAACAGAAATATCACCTAACTTCATCGGACAGCCTCATGCAAATTACAATCATCAATTTGTAACACTTGGTCATTGGCCAATCCTATCATTCGCTCTATCTTTAACCAAACAATAATTATCAGGTATCAAACGATGAGCAAATCCTACCCCCATTTAATGGCGCCATTAGACTTAGGCTTTCGAACAATTAAAAACCGTGGCTTGATGGGCTCGATGCACACCAATTTAGAGGAGGCGCCGGGCGGTTTCGAACGCATGGCCGCCTACTATGCCAGACGGGCAGCTGGCGGAATTGGCATGATAGTCACGGGAGGGTTTGCGCCTAACGTAGAAGGCGGTGGCATGCCGAATGCGGCCATGATCGCCACCGATGAAGATATCAACAAACACAGATTAATCACCGATGCCGTACACAATGAGGATGGGGTGATCTGTCTGCAGATATTGCATACCGGCCGCTACGCCTACCAGCCTCAATTAGTCAGCTGCTCACCGATACAGGCACCGATAAATCCATTTGTACCAAAGGAGCTCGATGAAGCAGGAATAGAGAAACAGATCCAGGATTTTGTCACCTGCGCGCTGAACTCTCAGATTGCCGGTTATGATGGCGTCGAGATCATGGGCTCTGAAGGTTACTTCATTAACCAGTTTATCTGTAAGCGCACCAATCACAGAACCGATCGTTGGGGCGGCAGTTATCAGAATCGTATTCGTTTAGCATTGGAGATTGTCCGCCGAACCCGAGAAGCCGTCGGTAAGGAATTTATCATCATCTATCGTCTCTCGATGCTGGATCTGGTCGAAGATGGCAGCACATGGCAGGAGGTCGTCGAGCTGGCGAAAGGGATAGAAGCGGTCGGTGCCACCATCATTAACACAGGCATAGGTTGGCATGAAGCCAGGGTTCCAACGATTGCAACCAGCGTCCCCCGCGGTGCCTTCGCCGAGATAACCAAGCGAATGAAGAAGGAGGTGACGATCCCTTTGTGTACCACCAACAGGATCAACACCCCGGAAGTCGCCGAAGATATCCTGGCGCAAGGCAATGCCGATATTATCTCTATGGCTCGCCCTATGTTGGCCGATCCTGACTTTATGGTTAAAGCCGAAGCGGATAAGGCCGACGAGATCAACACCTGTATCGGTTGTAATCAGGCCTGTTTAGATCATATATTTCAGATGAAATTGGTCTCCTGCTTGGTCAATCCACAAGCCTGTCATGAAACGAAATTGATAATCAAACCCGCCAAAGAACTCAAAAATATCGCCGTGGTTGGGGCAGGTCCAGCCGGACTCGCAGCGGCAACCACAGCCGCAAAACGTGGTCATAGCGTCACACTCTTCGAAGCCGATGATAAAATTGGCGGACAATTCAATATCGCCAAGCAAGTCCCAGGCAAAGAGGAGTTCAGTGAAACACTGAGGTATTTTCAAAGGCAGATAGAACTTACCGGTGTCGAGCTTAGGCTCAATACTAAGGCCGAACCTGAAAACCTAACCGGTTTCGATGAAGTTATTCTGGCAACGGGGATCGTCCCCCGTCAACTGGATATACCCGGCATAGATGACCCCAGAGTGATGACCTACCTGGACGTATTGAAGTATAAAAAATCGGTGGGAAAACGAGTCGCAATTATCGGTGCGGGCGGCATTGGTTTCGATGTAGGTGAGTACCTCTCCCATCAGGGCCAATCGTCGAGTCTGAATAAAGATCGATACATGAAAGAGTGGGGGGTCGATCTTACGGTTTCTACACCGGGCGGTCTGATACCACCTCAAGGTGAGCCTTCCCCGCGTGAGATATTCCTGATCCAACGCAAGAAGACAAAAGTTGGCGATGGTTTAGGTAAAAGTACAGGCTGGATCCACCGTACCGTATTGAAAAATAAAGGGGTCAAGATGATCAAGGGCGCCCAGTACGACAGAATTGATGAGCAAGGACTGCACATCACGGTCGATGGTGAAAGCCAAATTTTAGCGGTAGACAATATCATCATCTGCGCCGGGCAGGACTCACACAGGGAGCTTCATTCCAGCTTAATCGCCGAAAATATCAAGGTGACGTTAATCGGAGGCGCCGATATCGCATCGGAGCTGGATGCCAAGCGTGCCATTAAACAGGGAACCGAGGTTGCCGCAGCGCTTTAATCCCGATGCGCTTTGGAATACCTGTCAACCAAAATAAAAACGCCCCTTGTTCGAATGAAACAAGGGGCGTTTGTACACGCTAAACTGAAACTAACTTAATCAACAGGCCTATTAAGCTAACCTGTACTGTCCCAAGATAGTCTCCAGCTCCACTGAAGATTGGCTAAGCTCCGAGGCTAACGCGACTGAACGTTGAGCCGTCTGTTTAATCGTCTCAGATTGTTCTCGAATATCATTGAGCTGCGCAGCAATATCTCTCGCCGAAACACTCTGCTCTTCCGCCGACGCCGCTATCTGAGAGCTCATATCGAAAACGTCATTGGTGGACTTGGCCATAGAGTCTACATCTTCACCCACTGAGACAATCGCATTACGGCCCTGATCGGCCTGCTCTACAATTTCATGGGTCACGGTCGATAACGTCGACGAACCCGTTTGTAACCCTTCAATCATAGATTGAATTTCTACGGTGGCTTGCTGAGTACGTCCCGCTAAGGTTCTTACCTCATCGGCAACAACGGCAAAGCCTCTGCCCTGTTCACCAGCCCTGGCAGCCTCAATCGCCGCATTGAGTGCAAGCAAGTTAGTCTGTTCAGAGATCCCATTGATGGTTGTCACCACTGCGCCAATCTCAGACGCATTTTTAGACAGTTGTGAAACCGATTCTGATGCCGAATCAATCTTATTCACTAAGGTTGAAATACGGGCTACGGCCTCAGAGATCTGCTTCTTGCTCATTTCCGCCTGAGTGGAGTTATCTTTTGTTTGATCTGAAGTATTGGCCGCATTATGCGACACCTCTTCAATGGCGGCTGTCATTTGATCCATAGCAACAGCGACCGTATCGAGGAACTGATGCTGGAAACCAATCAATTCATCACTCTGTTTCGCTTGCTGATTAAACTCATCGGCCGCCTGAGCGAGTGTACCCGCGTTTTTTCCGATCGCCGTTACCATCTCACTCATATTATCGGCGCTGCGGTCTATCTCTTTGGCGATCATGCTAAAATCATCAACACCAAAAAAATTGAGACGCTGGGATAGATCGCCATCGGCCAGACGTTTTATGGCGATATACATATCCCATAAACCGCCACCGAGTGAGGTCGATGTCCAGTAACTTAGCTGGAAAAGCGGTAATAATCCTATCAGAGCAACCCACAACATCATGCTCGCATCAGATAGAGCCTGTTTTTCCCACTTCTTCACATTTACATTTAATTGAAGGTAATCACGACCCACGGGCGCAGCTACGCTCACCTGCTCACCCTGACGAGAAGTCTTCATCTGACCGGCGAGGCGCAAGCCCTGCTGATCCGCAAATGTTCTCAAATCATTCCCGCTCAGGTTTTGACTCGAGGCGACTTTCGCAAAACTATCGACCATTGCCTGTGCTCTTTCGAGCGAACTGTCGGCCGCATTTTGCTTAGCATAATTTAAATTCACCAATGCTATGCCTGTGGTAATTACGGCAACTAACGCACAAAGCACAAAAAACTTTCCGTTCAGGCTGAGCTTGATCATCAGCGCATCAATTTTTCTAAATTCAATCTGTTTCATATTCATTACCAACGCGATTATCTTAAGAGAAGATAAGAGCAAAGAGCCTCTGCAGTTACCCAGATAGACATTAACAGTCTATTTAGATATTTCAGTTGTTATAATCGTCGACATAAAAGAGGTGTTCGCTCAGCGAGAAGTTAATGCTAAGGCTCGCTTTGCAGGAGTTTTCTGGCAGCCGTCTTCGGCGTTGAATAAGCTTGAAAGGGATCACCATCCCTTCCCTCATTCACCTTGAATTAAACTGCCAGATAACGCTCTAAGTAGATCACTTTCTTATGCCGATTGGTATTAAGTATAATACCAATACAAAATTATTCAGTGCTTGTGCCTGAACTTGTTGCGGCAGCTGAGCTTGTGTCTCTAAACTCAAGCCATTTCAGTTTGATAGTGATGAGTTGCGAGGTTAGCAATGTCATGCTGTAACCTAATAATGCACCAAGAATTAACGCGGGCAGGATATTCGCCAGATCGGCCCCCATGGCAAACGTTGTACAACAACCGATAAACGCGCCGGGAATAAAAGAGAGTTTTTGATAACTAGCCTGTAAGCACATCGCAGATGTTGCAATGCCGGTAAACAGATACCCCACTAATGGTGTATCAAAATAGCCGCTGCCAGTGATAATCAACCAAGCCCAGAAGACACCAGATAGATTGGTGCACCAAGTGACTACCACCCCCTGAAAATTAGCCTTAGGTTGTGCAAAATAAGTACTACAACCTAAAAAACCAATCCAGGTAACCAGATGAAATGTGTCTGCTACACCGCACCAGACCGCTGCAAGTAATCCTGCAGATATGGCAATTTGCCAACGATTTTCCATGTATGACCCCTCATTACATTGGAATATTATTTATAGTTAAATTACTCCATTTTCGTTAACAAAAATAGGATCTAGGCCATATTTTTGGAATTTACGGCTAAAAAACGTGCTATTTTTAAAAGAAAAATATTTAATGTAGTAAAAATACCAACAAACAAACAACTAAACGAGTCATTGATAAGCCACTTTAAACAGTCAACAACGCAGAGTTATCTCAAGGCGGGTCCAGCAACAAAAAAAGCCACAACACACAAGTCATGGCTTATCTCTGGTATATCAATTAAATACGCACTCTTCTAATACCCATCGATATAAGCATTGGCGTCAGCTGAGTCGGTTAATAAAAAAGCTGATCCGCAACGAAGGGGTTTTGATCCCTTTCATTGCCAAAGGTAGAGATTGGACCATGACCCGGCACAAACTCAACCTCACGACCTAAAGGCCACAGCTTTTTAGTGATCGAATCGATAAGATCCTGATGACTGGAACGCGGAAAGTCGGTTCGGCCAACCGAGCCATGAAACAGTACATCTCCAACCCATGCCCTCTTATCGGCTTCTGAATAGAAAACTACGTGACCGGGTGTGTGGCCCGGGCAATGAATGACCTGTAATGTCTGCTCACCTACAGTCACGCTTGCACCATCTTCAAGGTACTCACCGGGTATAAGAACTTCACAGGCCGGAAAACCAAAATCACTGCTTTGATCCGGCAGAGTTTCGAGTAGGAAGGTGTCGTCCCGGTGCGGACCTAAGACCGTAATACCAAGGTGGTCTGCTAAGCGCTTCGCCGCACCAACATGATCGATATGACCATGGGTAAGTAGTACTTTTTCTACTGTTACGCCAAGCTTATTAACTTCGGCCAGGATTCGCTCCAGATCGCCACCGGGATCGATCACGGCTGCTTTCATCGTCTTATTACACCAGATCAGGCTGCAATTTTGCTGGTAAGGAGTTACGGGAATAATCTGATACTTCATTGATTCATGCCTGTACTTATTCATCATTTAGGTTGCGCTTCTGCCAAAGGGTTCGTTTAGCTAACTGAGTCAATTTCGCTTCGCTAAAGTATTAAGCTTGCATCGGCCAAAAGTAAAGATTACGTCAACTCCATCAATTTCTCTAATAACTCTTCACAAAAGTTTGAACTGAGATAAGCCCAGCCATAAAAACTCACATTTGTTCTTCGCCCATTTTTGTATACAATCCCATCTATTAAACCAATAACGATAACGACCAAGGCCTAAATGAAACCTGATCTCACCCTAGCAGGCTTAACCGCCATAAAGCACACATTTACGCTACCTCTTGACTACACCAAGCCTGATGGTAAGCAGATCCAGGTATTCGCCAGAGAACTTTCAAGCCCGGAAAACTCACACAAAGCCCTCCCTTTCATCGTCTTCTTTCAGGGGGGACCCGGCTTCGGTGCGATTCGTCCTGCAGCCAATGGCGGCTGGATAAAGCGCGCCCTGAAAGAGTATAGAGTGCTGCTTTTAGATCAGCGAGGTACCGGGCTTTCAACCCCGTTAAACCATATCAGCCTGTCCCATATGAATTCAGAAAATCAGGCCGAATATTTAACGCATTTCAGGGCCGACAATATTATTCGTGACGCCGAAGCAATCCGTGAAAAACTCTGTCCGGGCAAAAAGTGGAGTATCTTAGGTCAGAGTTTCGGCGGCTTCTGTGTACTTAAATACCTAAATGATGCCCCATCGGGTCTGAGTGAGGCCTACGTTACTGGCGGACTCCCCTCACTAACACGCCATTCTGACGAAGTCTATCAGGCGACGTACAAACGGGTATTAGCCAAGAACGAAGATTTTTTCACACGCTTTAGCGATGCCCAAACCTTGGTGAGCCAACTGGCGAAGCATATCAGTAACAATGAGGTAAGAATTGCCACCGGCGAACGACTCACGGTCGAGATGTTACAGTTACTGGGAATTAATATCGGCATGGAACAGGGGCCTGAATCGGTCTACTACCTGCTGGAGCAAGCCCTGATTGAGACCGAGACGGGTACTCGGGTCAATCCACTGTTTTTGGCTCAATTCTGTCAGCTACTGGACTTTAACACCAACCCCATTTTCGCCTTGCTTCACGAGAGTATCTACTGCCAACAATCGGCATCGAATTGGTCGGCTCAGCGCATTAGAGCTCAATATGATGAGTTCAATTACAGTGATGACAAACCTTTCCTGTTTACCGGAGAGATGGTTTACCCCTGGTTTTTCGAACAGTTCACTAACCTCAAGCCACTCAAGCATGCCGCCAATCTTTTAGCGACCAAGGAGGATTGGTCCGGGCTCTATGATCTCGATACTTTAGCCAACAACTCTGTGCCCGTTGCCGCCGCTATCTATAGCGAAGATATGTTCGTCGAGATGAACTACTCTCTGGAAACGGCCCAGCAGGTGGGTAAGTTAAAATACTGGCTCACATCAGAGTACGAGCATAACGGCATACGTATGGATGGCGAGCATATTCTCGACCGGCTTATCGCCCTCAACCGTGGAGAGCAGTTGCGATAACTCGCCGGATAATAAGGTCTTAAGCATTAGATAGGCTTCAAAAGCCGAGTATTTCCCATATCTATATGAGTTAGATGTGGGGAATGCTATCAACGTCATCAGCCTCATCTACACCTGATTAACCGTCTCTTCGAGTTGGCTTGATTCTGTGATTACCGAGGGAGCCTGACGGAATAAAAGCCAAGCGACTTTGTCGTTCACTATATAGTCTAGCCTATCATGCTAGATTTCCTTATTTAGGGATGCAGCTCGTTTAACTCGCAGTGCTCTGGTA
>NZ_RXNU01000008.1 GCF_003966225.1 Shewanella canadensis | reverse complement strand
CTCATTCATTAAGGTGAATGAGCAAATTCAGGATGATTTACCAAGAAGGGCCGTTAGCTCAGTTGGTAGAGCAGTTGGCTTTTAACCAATTGGTCGAAGGTTCGAATCCTTCACGGCCCACCACTTCGGTGGCATCCTTCAGTTTTATCTAGTCTGCTAAATAATCTCTCAAATAGAAATACTCTTCAAAGCTATATAGATCGTTAGCGCAGTTTGTTTGCTCTTATATTTTTTAAAGGCGTTGCCAATTTCTCGAAGGTTCGAATCCTTCACGACCCACCACTTCTTTGAAATTCCCCTGTATTATTCCATATCCCAAAATGTTTAGATTGGTCGTTAGCTTAGTTGATGCTTTATAATAAGAGCGCAGTTGGCTTTACTCTTAACTACCACATTGGTCGAAGGTTCGAATCCTTCACGGCCCACCACTTCTTTGAAATTCCCCTGTATTATTCCATATCCCAAAATGTTTAGATTGGTCGTTAGCTCAGTTGATGCTTTATGATAAGATCGCAGTTGGCTTTACTCTTACTCTCTTTAAAAAACGTTGGCAATTGGTCGAAGGTTCGAATCCTTCACGGCCCACCACTTCTTTGACATTCCCCTGTATTATTCCATATCCCAAAATGTTTAGATTGGTCGTTAGCTTAGTTGATGCTTTATAATAAGAGCGCAGTTGGCTTTACTCTTACCGTTTTTGCCTTTCTAGAGAGCCAATAGTCAATTAGCACCTTCTGTAATACTTTTGATTGATAGACTTTTTGCTAATGTTGCTTGCTTGTTATCTCCGTCATATTAAATCTGAAAAATAATATAATGATGAGGGAGATAAACAATGAAACATGCAAACTTAAGCCTTGTAGCCGTTGCGACTATGTTGGCTGTAAGTGTGAATGCACAAGCTGGAGATACAGAGTTCAAATTTGGTGGATATGTAAAAACGGACGTCATGTTCAGTGATTACAGTAATGGCGCCCCGGATTCTGGAAATCTATCCAGACAGTTCTACGTTCCCGGAACAATATATGGTGTCAGCGGTAACGGTGAGCAAGTTGTCGATTTTCATGCTCGTGAGTCACGTTTTAATTTCAAAACCAGTACAGATTTAGATGGGCATAAGTTAAGTGGGTTCATCGAGCTTGATTTTATGACTCATGCAGATGGTAATGAGCGTGTTTCAAATAGTTATTCTCCTCGAATTCGTCATGCCATTGTCAGTTTCGATAACTGGACAGTGGGTCAGACCTGGAGTACGTTTCAAAACCCCGGCGCGCTTCCTGAGAACTTAGATTTTGTCGGCGCGGCTGAAGGTACGCCGTTTGTTCGTCAGTCTTTGGTTCGTTATACCAATGGTGGCTTTCAATTTGCTGTAGAGAACCCTGAGACTACGATCACTCCAAACGGTGGCGGTGCTCGCATCACCAGCGGCAGTGGCATGGTTCCAGATTTTGTTGCACGTTATAATTTTAAAACGGAAGGTGGTGCTAAGTTCACTGTGGCCGGTTTAGCGAGACAGCTAAACATTGAGAAAGGTGACTTGGATACTCAGGAGATGGGTTACGGTGTGAGCTTTACCGGTGTCATTCCGGTTGGTAGTGATGATATCAAACTTTCTGCGACAGCAGGTGACGGTATGGGCCGCTATATGGCGCTCAACTATGCTAATGCCGGCGTACTAGATGAAAATGGTGATATTGAGACTATTAGCTCCTACGGTGGTTTTGCTTCATATCGTCATTGGTGGAATGATAAGTGGCGCTCGAGTTTCACCGTTTCAGGTTTTAAGGCCGATAATGATGTGGCGTTAACGGGCGGCGCAGTGAATGAAGAGTCGTATTCAGGTTATGTGAACTTGCTCTATTCACCGGTTAAGCCTTTAACCGTCGGTGTTGAGTATATGTATGCCGAAAACACTAAGCAAAACGGGGATAGCGGTGAGTTAAACCGAGTTATCTTCTCGGTAAAATATGTGCTTTAATCATACCAATCAGTATTAGATTTTTTCCATTAAAAAAGGAGGCTTAGGCCTCCTTTTTTATTTAACGGTGCTAATCGGCTTTGCTATTAAAGTCAGTAGCTGGTGTCCCGTTTTATGCTTCTTGCGTAAGAAGTTGATTCTCTCTTACAAATTGTTCGAATTCGGTGCAGCCACCAACGTGGTCTTTATCGACGAAGATCTGTGGAACCGTCTCAACGGGCTTACCTACTGTTTTTTCAAGATCAGCCTTGCTGATCCCTTCGGCATGAATATCGACATACTTGAATTTAAAGTCTTCTCGAGCTTCAACAAGTTGCTCTGAAAGTTGTACCGCTCTAACACAGTATGGACAGCCTGGACGGCCAAAAATTACGACAAACATATTTGCTCCTGAGAATTTATACGCGTACTTTATACCACAGGAGGAGCATATTTGCATATTCTCTAATGATTAAACTTATGCTCAACCTGAAAACGGCCCTGATAATCGAAGAATGTTTCCACTAAATCCCATCGTTTCTTGTTCTGCTTAAGGAGCAGCAGATCGGGTTTCCTGAATTGATGAGCCGCCGCAATGACCTGCTCAGCATTTTTATATTGGTCATGCTTCAGCCCCGGAGTACGAGTGTGTGTCAGAACGAAGAGGGCGTAGAAGGCTCGAATTTGTGCCTTAGACTGTAAACTGAAATATTGGCAGTAGTCATTACCATCGATATCTATATAGCGTACCTTTAATTTCTCAGCTTCGTTTTCCAGCAGCATCGTCTGGCACTTAAACAGGTGGTGATGTTTTTGCTGTAACACCTCCTTTAATCGTTTATCCGGATCGATCAACATAGAGTCGCATTGGTGACAAATTTTTGCTGCAATATCATTTTCTTCACCACAATTTGGGCAAGATTTAGAGCGAAAACGAAAGTCGCATTGAGTTTTTTGCCGGCCATGTTCAATGAGTGCCTGACATCGCCTGCCGAAGTGTTCGATGATGTCACCATCATCGTCGACAAGTCCCCAGAAAATATTGGCAAAGTTGCAAACAGGGCAGTGAACTTGTACGGGGACACTCTTGCTATTGGGCTTATGTTGTCCCACTTCAGGAAAAAAGAGATCGTAACCATTGGCTGCGTAATCGATGATCAGGCATTCCTCCTTTCCCTCACAGATCCTAAGCCCTCTGCCGACCATCTGCTGAAATAAGCTGACCGATGCCGTAGGCCTTAAAATGGCAATAAGATCCACATGAGGTGCATCGAAGCCAGTGGTCAGAACGGCGACATTGACGAGGTACTTTATTTTCTTCGCCTTGAAATCACAGATAATTTCGTCTCTGTCGACCGTTTTAGTGTCGGCCGTTATGAGGGCTGCCGTTTCGTGCACTAAATGCTGCATTATCTCTTGCGCATGACGAACGGTGGCGGCAAAGATAATGACACCTTGTCTGCTGCACCCTATTTCAATGAGTTGCTTAACAATGGCCGTAGTGGCTCGTCCACAGTGACTGAGTAGATCATTGACCTCTTTTTCCTGATAGTCACCACTGGATGAGCTTTTTAAGGCGCTAAAATCGTACTGTACCGATAAACCATCGAATACCTTAGGGACGCTTAGGTAGCCTTGTTTTATCAACGGACGCATTGGCAACTCAAAAATGCATTGCTGAAATACTGCTTTATCTGGGTTACCAATCTTGCCGTGATAATGATGGTGATATATCCAGCCCCTGTCCAGGCGGTAAGGTGTCGCAGTGAGCCCTAACAGCCGTATTTTTGGGTTTTGAGTACGCAGGTGAGATAAGAGTTGTTGGTATTGACTGTCAGTTTCTGAGCTTACCCTGTGGCATTCATCGATGATCACTAATGAGAAAGCTTCATTAAACTGATCTGGCGCTCTCACGGCTGACTGAATGCTGGCTACCACGGTTTTATTCTTAGTCGATTTTTGGTTAAGCCCGGCAGAGTAGATACTCGCCTCAGCTGTAAGTAATCCTACTTTTTCGGCATTTTGAGCGACTAATTCTTTTACATGAGTTAATACAAGCACCCGACCATTGGCTATACGAGCTAATTCGGCAATGACAATACTTTTGCCAGATCCTGTGGGCAGGACTAATACCGCCGAGTCAGTACTTTTTTTAAAGTGATTGACTGCCGAATCGACGGCTTGTTGTTGGTAATCTCTTAACTGCACCTGAAGCCTAATAGGTTTAATCTTTCTGGGTTAAAGGATAACAGTGACAAGGGGGGGGATCTATAGTCAGCTTAGAAGACTGCAGTAGGTTGATCTCTGCTTGCTCATCAAAACAACAGGCTAGATATACATATCTGGAGAGAGGTAAAAAAAGCCCCTTATCTATTACTGCTAACAAATAAGGGGCTAGAGGGAGTTATTTTTGACTTATTCGCTACGGTTAAGTCTTGACTCTATTAAGGTGTCGATAACTGCCGGGTCGGCCAGTGTCGAAGAGTCACCCAAGTTTGTCACTTCGTTGGCAGCGATTTTCCGTAAGAAACGACGCATAATCTTACCCGAACGGGTTTTTGGCAGTCCGCCAGCCCACTGGATTAGATCGGGTGTTGCTAAAGCGCCAATCTCTTTACGCACCCACTTTCTCAAGTCTTGACGAAGCTCTTCGGTTTCAACCGTGCCTCTTGTTAGTGTCACATAGGCATAGATGCCTTGACCCTTAATGTCGTGAGGATAACCAACAACAGCAGCTTCTGCGACTAGCTCATGTGACACCAGTGCGCTTTCAACTTCAGCGGTACCGAGTCTGTGGCCCGATACGTTAATCACATCATCGACGCGGCCCGTGATCCAGTAGTAACCGTCTTCATCGCGTTTAGCACCATCACCGGTGAAGTACATTCCACGGAAGGTTTTAAAATAGGTCAGAGCGAAGCGATCATGATCGCCAAATACTGTTCGCATCTGTCCAGGCCATGAATCGAGAATAACCAAGTTACCTTCGGCTGCCCCTTCGATGATGTTGCCCATGTTGTCGACAAGCGCTGGTTGTACACCGAAGAATGGACGGGTAGCAGAGCCAGGTTTTGTATCGGTGGCGCCAGGCAGTGGGCTGATCAAAATGCCACCGGTTTCTGTTTGCCACCAGGTATCGACAATCGGACAATGTTCATGACCAATCACTTCGTTATACCAACGCCACGCTTCTGGGTTGATGGGTTCACCCACTGATCCCATGATACGTAATGAACTGCCATCAAAATCTGCAAACTGCTCTTTACCTTCGGCCATCAATGCACGAATTAGCGTAGGCGCAGTGTAGAGAATATTGACTTTGTGACGGTCGACAATTTCACCCAGGCGAGCCGGAGTCGGGTAATTTGGTACACCTTCGTGGATAAGCACGGTCGCGCCATTGGCCAGAGGACCATACACCATATAGGAGTGTCCGGTGATCCAGCCCACATCGGCGGTACACCAATAGACTTCACCGTCTTTGTAGTCGAAAACATATTCGTGTGTCATGGCAGCGTAAACCATGTAACCGCCGGTTGTATGCAGCACACCTTTTGGGTTGCCGGTAGAACCTGAGGTGTAAAGTAAGAAGAGAGGATCTTCTGCGCCCATCTCTTCAGGGATACAGTGCTCGGAAGCGGTATCCATCAGTGAATTCCACTTAATATCACGACCTTCTACCCAGTTTACATCGCCGCCGGTTCGTTCTAAAACAATGACTTTTTCCACACAGTCTACATCCGGATGAGACAAGGCTTCGTCAATGTTAGCCTTAAGCGGGATGATGCGTCCGGCACGAACGCCTTCGTCTGCAGTGATAATCACCTTAGACTTACCGTCGATAACACGTGATGCTATGGAGTCCGGTGAGAAGCCACCAAAAACCACCGAGTGGACGGCACCGATACGTGCACATGCCAGCATGACGACAGCGGCTTCAGGAACCATAGGCATATAAACGGTAACTATGTCACCACGTCTTACGCCTTGGCTACGTAGTGCGTTAGCAAACTTACATACATCAGAGTGAAGTTCGCCATAAGTAATTGTACGTTGATCTTTTGCGTCATCACCTTCCCAGATAATGGCGACTTTGTCGGAGTGTTTCTCCAGATGTCTGTCTAAACAGTTTGCTGAGGCATTAAGCGTGCCGTCATAGAACCAGTTAATAGAGAGATTATGATCGTCAAAGGAGGTCTTCTTGATCTTTGTATAAGGCTTAATCCAATCGATGCGTTGCCCGTGTTCTCTCCAGAAACCTTCAGGATTAACAATCGACTCTTGATACATTTTTTTATATTGTTCTTCGTTTATATGTGCGTTTTCAGCGATTTCGCTAGAAACTTTGTAGAGAGACTGCGTGCTCATTGGGCTTCCCTTAATCTAATAATGCGTAACTGGAGTATGGAGTCTCAAGGGCTACTAGCTCTATTAGACCTTGGTCTAGTGTTAAAATTCTCTTTGTTTTTAGTCTGTTGTAAGACATTTGATGGCTAGATTTAATTCATGTTTTAACGCACAATGGTATAAAAATGAGAATATTATGAATTTGACCATCTTTGTGGGCGTGATTGCCGTTCTTTATGTTTTCCTGCTCTTCCTGTTAGCCTGGGGAGCTGAGCGGTGGTTTAGTCGTATCACAAAGAGGTTGCAGGTCTGGATTTATGGACTGAGTTTGGCGGTTTATTGCTCCTCCTGGAGTTTTTTAGGAACTGTTGGTCAGTCAGCGCAAGATCTTTGGTCTTTTCTGCCCATTTTTATCGGCCCTATTCTTATTTTTACCGTGGGGTTTGGTCTACTTCGAAAGATGGTTATCGTTTCTAAGGCGCATAACATCACCTCAGTAGCCGATTTTATTGCCGCAAGATATGGAAAATCTCAACTCTTAGCGGCCATCGTCACCCTGATTGCACTCTTAGGCATCATGCCTTATATCGCACTGCAACTGAAAGCGATGGTGTTTAGCCTTAATCTGTTTCAACCCGAAGACTCCCCCTTCGATGGCGCGAAAGTATCTTTAATCATTACCGCTATTCTCGCGATGTTTGCCATTTTGTTTGGCACCCGAAAGCTGGATGCAACCGAACATAATCCCGGCATGATGCTGGCGATTGCCTTCGAGTCTCTGGTTAAATTGGCCGCTTTCCTTATCGTAGGCATAGTGATTAGTTTCGGGGTCTTCGATGGCTTTGGCGATATCTGGCAACAGGCCAGTGAGCGAAACCTGATCAGTGAGCCGGTGTTGCGTGTTGAATCATTAATGCCACAGCTTCTGGTCGGCATAGCCGCTTTCCTCTGTATGCCTCGTCAGTTTCACGTGATGATGGTTGAGTGTGGTGACGAGAACACCTTACTCAAGGCTCGTTGGTTATTTCCTCTGTATTTGCTGCTATTTGGTCTGTTTGTCGCACCTCTGGCATTAGCCGGAAAGTTAATTCTGGGTGATAGTGTCTCAGCCGATACTTACGTGATAAACCTGCCGCTGGCACTGGACCAGCCTGTGCTGGCCATTATCGCCCTGCTTGGAACATTATCGGCTGCGACCGGTATGGTCATCGTTGCGGTGGTGACCATCAGTGTGATGGTCAGTAATGAATGGCTTGTGCCGGTCATGCTACGCACAGGTAAGATTAAAGAGAAAAATTTCAGTCAGTTTTCTCAATTTCTGCTCAATGCACGCCGGCTCTCCATCATCATTATCTTAGGTTTAGGTTATTTCAGTTATCTGTCATTTATTGATAGCGATTCACTGTCTGGACTTGGAATGTTGTCCTTTGGTGCCTTTGCTCAACTCGCTCCAGCGTTAATTGGTGGCATGTATTGGAAAAATGGTAATCGCTCTGGTGTCCTATTGGGTCTGGCTGTTGGCTTCGGACTCTGGTGTTATATTTTGATAAAAGGCGCGAGTGATGTATCTGGTGTCTTTAATAATGACTTTGGCTTGCTTGAAGCGATAACCCCTAATGTTCGCGATATTTTAACGGCGTTATTGGCCAATCTGACCTGTTATATACTTGGCTCTATCTGGTTCAGAGCTGGTGTAGCTGAGCGTATACAAGCCAGCGCATTCGTGGCGCCGGGTGAGTTAAAGAGCAATACCAATCGAAAAGGTTCGCCAGTTTCACAGCAAGACTTACTGATCCTTGCCAGTCGCTTCGTGAGCCCAACCCGTGCTTACGAAAGCTTTTCAAGGTTTTCTGATGAGGCGGTAAAGAGTGACAGTTGGCATAAATCGGCGCCGCCTGAGCTCATTGCACATACTGAACATATGTTGGCCGGTGTTTTAGGGGGCTCCAGTGCTTCATTGGTGATGGACTCTGTGCAGCAGGGGCGCGACTTAGCACTCGATGAAGTATTCAGTTTGGTAGATGAAGCCTCTTCAAAAATTATTTTAAGTCAGGATATGCTCAGAGGTGCCATTGAACACGCTTATGAAGGCATGAGTGTGGTCGATAAGGATCTGAATCTGGTCGCTTGGAACTATAAATATTCTGAGTTGTATCAATACCCAGAATCATTTCTACAAGAAGGTATGCCGATCAGTGATGTCGTGCGCTTTAATGCCAAGCGAGGATTTTGTGGGGTCGGAGATGTGGAGGCGAAAGTACAGAAGCGTGTTCAACATATGCGAAATGGTACGCCTCATGTTTCAGAGCGTGAGCGAAAAGATGGCAAGGTGATCAAGATCCAGGGTAATCCAATGCCGGGCGGTGGCTTTGTGATGACGTTTACCGATATTACCCAATATCGTGAGCACGCTAAAGCGTTGCAAGAGGTGAATGATACCTTAGAAGCCAGAGTGAAGGAGCGTACCTATGAGCTGGCTATGCTAAACAGTCAGTTATTAGAGTCCAAGGCACAGGAAGAGATGGCTAATGCATCTAAGAGTAAGTTTCTGGCCGCTGTGGGTCATGATCTGATGCAGCCCCTCAATGCCGCACGATTATTCACAGCATCTTTATCTCAATATCCCAACTTAGATCAGGAAGGAAAGAAGACGCTGTCACATGTTAATAGCTCTTTGAAGATCGCCGGAGAGTTGCTCACCGATCTGCTGGATATCTCTAAGTTAGATTCAGGTATGGTCGAGGTAAACAGACGGGACTTTGCGGTGTCAGAGTTGCTCGATGGTCTATCCGTTGAGTTTGATGCTATGGCTAAAGATAGCCAAATCAAATTCAATATGGTGCCATGTAGTGCAACCATCAATTCAGATTTAAGCCTGTTACGCCGCGTGTTACAGAACTTTTTAACCAATGCCTATCGATATGCCCGCGGAAATCGGGTGTTGTTTGGTTGTCGCTACCGAGGCGATGAACTCGAAATTCAGGTGCTGGACACCGGTTGTGGTATTGATGAAAAAGAAACCCTGGAAATATTCAAAGAGTTTAAACGCTTAGATAACCCAACCAGTAAAAGTGTGAGTGGGTTAGGCTTGGGGCTGGCGATTGCGGATAGGATCAGTCGGGTACTGGATCATAAAATCCATGTTACGTCGGTGCTGGGTCGTGGGTCGGTTTTCTCCATCCGTGTGCCACTGGGTCAAACGGTGAGTGAGGCGCAACCTAAGAAAATCTCTACCCTGTTACAGCCCTTAGCCGGTGTTAAAGTGCTGTGCATAGACAATGAAGAGGCCATCCTTGCCGGTTTGGAGAGTCTGCTCAGTCGCTGGCAGTGTGAGGTTATCTGCGCAAAAGATCTTGCCGATGCGAGAATAAAGTTAGGGCTTAAAGGTGTGGCTCCCGATATTGTTCTGGCTGATTACCATCTGGACGATGGCCAAAATGGTGTCGATGCCATGGACGGGATCCGAGCCTTATATGGCAGTCACCTTCCTGGTGTATTGATCACGGCGAACACCCGTAAAGATCTTATCGATGATGTACAGCAACGGGGTTACCGTTATATGGCTAAGATGGTAAAGCCCGCAGCGTTAAGGGCATTGATTTCAAGCTTAATCAAAAAATAAATGGAGGTAAAGTGAACACTGTCATCGTCGGTAATCGAGTCGTTACGCCCTCAAAAGTGGTCTGTGTGGGGAGAAATTATGTTGAGCATATCGAAGAGCTGAATAACGAGGTACCCGATGATATGGTACTTTTTATCAAGCCTAACTCAGCTATTGCCGATGAACTGTTAAGCTTTCATCACGAAGCTGAATTGTGCTTTTTAGTTGAAGGTGGGGATTTTGTTGCTGTAGGAGTTGGGCTGGATCTTACAAAACGGGGCTTGCAGAGCAAACTCAAAGCTAAAGGCCTCCCCTGGGAGCGGGCGAAATCGTTCGATGGCTCCGCCGTGATAAGCAAGTTTATTTCAATCGAAGCTATCAGTGATGGATTAACCTTCGAGTTATCTATCAATGATGAGCCAACCCAACGGGGAAGCATTGGACTGATGATGAATAAACCACTGGAGATCTTAAATGAAATTCAGACATTTATGAGCCTGGTAGATGGCGATATTGTTATGACCGGTACGCCAAAAGGAGCGGGAGAGGTGAATGCGGGTGACGAGTTTAAAGTAAAACTCAGCGATAATGGTTTAACACTGACACAAGCAAGCTGGCGTGCTCTTTAGTCAGTGATTTTAAATTGCTGAGGGGGGAGCCGATTAGATCTACAGGCTTTCTCTTCTCATCTCCAACTTTCTCATCTGTAAAAAATTAATGACTCATTTCTACTGCTCTCCTGTTTAGCAGCTCTCCTGAATAATACCAATAGCCTGCTCTTTCCTATTATTGTTAAGGGGTCGAAACACTATTTATTGTTGAATTGTCATTGACGATAATTTATCCATCTATATACTCAAAAATCAAAGTGTAAAAAATATAAAACAAAAAGTCATTTTGTTGAACATCGATGGAGCCCTTTTTATGCCAGAGACACGCTGTGATTCCTACTATAACGCGACGATTAATGATGAAACCCAATATCCCAGATTGGAAAGCGATATTCGTGTCGATGTCGTTATTGTTGGTGGCGGTTTTACCGGGGTCTCGACGGCCGTCGAATTAGCTGAACGGGGATTAAAAGTCGCCATAGTCGAAGCCAATAAGATCGGCTGGGGAGCGACGGGGCGAAACGGCGGCCAGGTCACGGGAAGTCTATCCGGTGATGCAGCCATGGTTAAGCAACTTCGCAATAAGCTTGGCACGGAGGCTGAAAACTTTATCTGGGATCTGCGCTGGAGGGGCCATGAGATCATTAAAAATCGTGTTGATAAATATGGGATCGACTGCGACCTTAAGTTTGGTCATCTGCATACCGCCTATAAGCCTAATCACATGCAGGAGATGCAAAAGACCTATGATGATGCTGTACTGCGCGGAATGGGCAGTGAACTGGCGTTATTAACTAAACAGGATATTCCGGAGTATTTAGACACCCCCCTCTATCATGGCGGCTTGCTGAATAAGCGTAATATGCACCTTCATTCTGTGAATTTGTGTATCGGAGAGGCTAGGGCGGCACAGAGCTATGGGGCGATGATATTTGAAGGTTCGCCGGTACTGGATATCTGTGATGGTGCCTTACCTGTGGTAAAAACTGCCCATGGTTCAATAACTGCCAATAGCGTATTAATTGCGGGCAATGCATATCATAAGCTGGCGAGGAAGAAGCTCAGTGGTATGCTGTTTCCTGCCTCATTGGGTAATTGTGCGACGGTAAAATTAACCGCCGAAGTCGCTAAGGCCATCAACCCCCACGATATTGCGGTGTATGACAGCCGGTTTGTGTTGGATTACTATCGGATGACGGCCGATCATCGTTTAATGTTTGGCGGCGGGACCAATTACTCAGGACGCGACTCGAGGAATGTTGCTCAAGAATTACGTCCGGCTATCGAGCGGACCTTTCCACGCCTAAAGGGGATCGATATTGAGTTTGAGTGGACGGGCATGGCGGGAATAGTGGTGAATCGGATCCCTCAACTGGGTAAGGTGTCACCCAATGTATTCTACTGCCAAGGCTATTCCGGCCATGGCGTTGCAACGTCTCACATCATGGGTGAGATTATGGCAAATGCCATCATCGGTCAATTGACAGAATATGATCTGTTTGCCGACATGAGACAGATAAGGTTGCCTGTCGGAGAATGGCTGGGAAATCAAGGAATGGCAATCGGCATGCTATATTATCGAATGATGGAGAATTTCCGATAATACTTGACTTCACCTTGGTATTATCTGATTTGTTATGTCCTTAAATCAAAAGCCGAACAGATGTTCGGCTTTTAGTTATTCGACTCGTTTCATTTGAACTGGGCTATAACTCGACTTTTTCCATCTCTAACTGTTGAAGTGAGATGACAGCCTGAGTTCGATTACGCACACCAAGCTTACGAAAAATTGCAGTAGCATGGGCTTTAATCGTGGCTTCAGAGACGCCGAGATCATAGGCTATCTGCTTATTGAGTAAGCCTTCGGCAAACATCCCTAACACCTTATATTGCTGAGGCGTGAGATCGGCCAATTTACTGGCCATCAGATCGGTTGCATCTTCATCTATTGTCTGCAGTTCAACATCCGCAGGTAACCAAATATCCCCTTCAAGCACGGCAGATAAAGCCGCAGAGAGTGTCTCCATGGAAGCTGACTTAGGAATGAAGCCTGCACTACCATAGTGTACGGCTCGACTGATGGTGATGTTGTCCTCGTGGGCCGAGATAACCACCACGGGGAGATCCGGGTAATGAGTACGAAGGTGAATTAATGTGGAATAGCCATGAGAACCGGGCATCTGTAGATCCAACATGACCAGGTCGAATTCAACATCATCATTTTCAAGTTGAGTCTGTAATGCTTCGGCGCTGTCGGCTTCAAACCAGCGGGTGTTAGTAAAGGATCCAGCTAATGCTTGGCGTAGGGCATTTCTGAATAACGGGTGATCATCTGCAATGATTATATTTAAGTTTTCTAGCTTCATGGCTTTTATGTTTGTGTTAGTTGCACGTGAAGATTAATTCAATGTAACAGAAAAAGGAGAGTGGATCCTATTGGTTTAACAGAAAGGGGGAATATTTTGCTTTAAAATTCGGTTTGTTAGACTTAAGTCTAGTAACCATAGAGGCTGAAAATTGAGTAGGGAACTCAATTTTTATAGAGGCAATAGCAGCCGATGACAATCACTGCTATTGCCATGTACGAGTTACTCTTGCGTCCAGACCTTCGTTGGCTGTCTGTTATCGTCGACGGCGACAAAGGTGAAAACGCCTCTTATGGCGTGCTCACGTTGGTCTTTGTACATATCTTCGACAAAGATATTGACCTCAACCTTAAGGGATGTGTTACCGACATGGATAACATTTGCGATGATCTCTGCGAGACTGCCGGCAGGGATCGCCTTCTTAAAGTCTATTCTGTCCGAGCTGACAGTAACTAATGGTTTGCGGCAAAAGCGGGTGGCTGCGATAAAAGCCGTTTCGTCCATCCAGGCTAACGCTTCACCACCGAATAGGGTGTTGTGATGGTTGGTGATAGAGGGGAAAATGGCTTTGATAACTCTGGCTTCTGAGTGCTTTATACGTGCGTTGATAGCGTCAGAGTGAGAGTTTGATGTTTGGGTGAGTGGCATACGGCAACCTAAGGTTATGCAATCTAAAATGTCGTGAGTAGGGCGATACTCATCGTCGAAATATATTGAGTTAAATGGATGATTTGCAGTACTTATTTGTCATAATAAGTAAGACATACTCGATGTGGGGCCGGAGTTTCGAACATGTAGCTATGCTAGGGCGCAGCTCGAAATAAAGCTGAACCACACAAAAAGGCTTCACGGTATAAAACGGTGAAGCCTTTGGCATAGGAGCTAGCCTTCGTCAGGGACGATTGCTCAACTACTGTTTAAGTTTATTGATTCTTTTCCGTGAGGCTTTAGCTAGATCGCGGAGCAGTTTTTCAGAGTCATTCCAGTTCAGGCATGCATCGGTAATACTCTTACCGTAGACAAGCTCCTCTCCGGTAATCACCTTCTGGCTGCCCTCTTCGATAAAGCTTTCGGCCATGATACCGGCGATAGCAGTCGAGCCTTGACTCATCTGTTTCATGATACTGTCGGCAACGGTTAACTGTTGTTGGTGCTTCTTTTGACTATTACCGTGGCTGAAATCGATCACCATGCGATGAGATACACCAACACTCTCGAGCTTTTCAGCCGCGGCATCGATATCTTCTGCATGATAATTAGGCTGCTTACCCCCCCTTAGAATGATGTGACCGTAAGGGTTACCGGTGGTGCGATACACCGCCATAGCGCCATCTTTATCCGGTGAATAGAAGATGTGAGGCTCTTTTGCTGCACGTACGGCATCGATGGCAATGTTGATATTGCCGTCAGTACCATTTTTAAAGCCAACCGGGCAAGAGAGCGCTGAAGCCATCTCACGATGGATTTGACTCTCTGTGGTACGGGCACCCACTGCACCCCAGGTGATCAGGTCGGCAATATACTGTCCGTTCACCATATCTAAGAATTCAGTGGCGATAGGTAATTTTAGTTCGGTGATCTCTTGCAGTAACTGACGTGCCAGGCGTAAGCCTTTATTGGCGTTGAAGCTGCCATCGAGATCAGGATCTGAGATCAAGCCTTTCCAGCCGACAGTGGTACGTGGCTTTTCAAAGTAGACGCGCATTAAGATACACAGATCGTCTTTTAATTCTTGATGCAGAACAGCCAGACGCTTTGCATAATCGATTGCAGCGCTGGTGTCATGGATAGAACAAGGGCCAATGATGACCAGCAGTCGTTGATCGTCTCCTTTAAGGATGGCTTCGACTTCACGTCTTTGCTGGACCAGGTAATCGGCTGCATCTTGTGTTAACGGGAACTCTGAAGCCAATTTAGCGGGAGAAATAGCCTTACATAATAAAGTGGTGCGTAGTTCATCTGTTTTAATGGTCATTCAATATACCGAGCGTTCGTATGGGCATTTAGCCTTATTGCTTGCGATTATAACTAATAGTTGCGACTTGCACAGTGCCAATTATGGGAATTCTCTCCCTATTTATAAGCCGCTGTGCAGTTTTTTTGACAAAAAGCTTTATTTTGTACGAAAACGTGTTGAATTTTAGAACATGTGGCGTTCTAGTCCGGTGACGTCTAAAATTTTTGTCGCGATCTCTTCGACCGAATGGTTGGTCGTATTAACAAAGGGGATCCGTTCACGTTTATACATCATCTCGACCTCTTTTACTTCGATACGGCATTGTCTCAAAGAGGAGTACCGGCTGTTATCCATTCGGCTCTTACGTATCTCATGTAAGCGCACGGGATCGATCGTTAGACCAAATAGTTTGCTCTTATTCTCTTTTAAAGCTGTGGGAAGTTTAAGGTTGTCCATGTCATCTTCGACAAAAGGGTAGTTAGCCGCTTTAATACCAAATTGCATCGAAAGGTAGAGACTACTTGGGGTCTTGCCACAACGTGATACGCCTAAGAGGACTAAGTCGGCTTTATCTATGTTCTTTAACGTCTGGCCGTCATCGTTGTCCATGGTGTAATTAATCGCATCGATACGTGCTTCATAGCCTTCATTGGCCTTGCCGTGAGTACGATGAACGACCGGAGAGGCTTTCATTCCTAATTGTTGCTCTAAAGGCGCGACAAAAGTGTTCAAAAAGTCGTAATCGAGTCCTTCACAGCCATAGATGATGTCTCGGATCTCGGCTTTGACGATCGAATGGAATACTAATGGCCGTTCACCTGTTGTAATAAAACAATCATTGATTAAAGCCTTTACTTCATGAGCTTTAGCTTCTGTCTCAACGAAAGGAATTGTAAGTGCATCAAACTCAACGGGAAACTGAGAAAGGACGGCATGGCCAAACACTTCAGCTGTGATCGCGGTCCCATCTGAGATATAAAATACTTTACGTAACATTTTGACCTCTTGTAGTAATAAAATTACAAATAAAATTATAGATTTACGGCTCCTGCGCTGGAGTGTAAAATGCCGCTGCCCTCCTGTGAAGGGGCCACACTGAAATAAACTTGCGGAGATAGAACTGTGCAGCAATATGTACTCTGGTATCAAGAATTAGGCATGGGTGACGTCAACAAGGTAGGCGGTAAGAATGCTTCTCTTGGTGAGATGATTAGTAACTTAGCTAATGCAGGTGTTCAAGTGCCTGGCGGTTTTGCCACCACCTCGTACGCGTTCAATGAGTTTCTTGAACAAAGCGGACTTAACCAGAAGATATACGACATTCTAGATACTCTAGATGTAGATGACGTGAACGCACTCGCTACAGCCGGTGCACAGATCAGACAATGGGTGATTGACACCCCGTTCCACCCCGAATTTGAGCAAGTTGTTCGTGACTCTTACGATACACTTTCCTCTCAAACCAAAGAAGCTTCTTTTGCTGTTCGCTCGTCGGCAACGGCTGAAGATATGCCTGATGCGTCTTTCGCGGGTCAGCAAGAAACATTCCTGAACGTTAAAGGTTATGATTCTGTACTGGTCGCGATAAAGCATGTATTTGCTTCTTTGTTTAACGATCGCGCTATCTCTTACCGTGTTCACCAGGGTTACGACCATAAGGGCGTCGCACTGTCTGCTGGCGTTCAGCGTATGGTTCGCTCTGACACGGCAGCATCTGGTGTTATGTTCACCATGGACACCGAATCAGGGAACAATGATGTGGTATTTATTACCTCTTCATTCGGTCTTGGTGAGATGGTGGTACAAGGTGCGGTTAACCCGGATGAGTTTTATGTCCATAAGCCAAGTTTAACAGCGGGCCATAAAGCGGTTGTACGTCGCAATATTGGCAGCAAGTTAATTCAGATGGTTTATTCGGACGATCTCGACCACGGTAAACAAGTTAAAATTGAAGATGTTGCAGCCGATAAACGCCGCGAATTTTCAGTGAACGATGAAGAAGTCATGGAGCTTGCTAAGCAAGCCATAATCATCGAGCAGCATTACGGTCGTCCAATGGACATCGAATGGGCAAAAGATGGTAATGATGGCAAGCTTTATATCGTTCAAGCACGCCCTGAGACCGTTCGTTCTCGTGAAGATGTGCAACTGATTGAACGCTACCATCTTAAGACCAAGAGTGACGTTCTTTGTGAAGGCCGTGCTATTGGCCATAAAATCGGTAGTGGTGTGGCTAAAGTCTTGTCATCTATTGCTGACATGGATCAAATTAAAGAAGGTGACGTGCTCGTTACCGATATGACTGACCCTGATTGGGAGCCAATCATGAAGCGCGCAAGCGCTATCGTCACTAACCGTGGTGGCCGAACTTGTCATGCTGCAATTATTGCACGTGAACTAGGGGTTCCAGCTGTTGTTGGTTGTGGTGATGTCACTGAACGAATTAAGAACGGTCAGGAAGTGACAGTTTCTTGTGCCGAAGGCGACACTGGCTTTATCTTCGATGGTATTCAAGATTTTGATGTTGTACGTTCTCGTGTAGATTCTATGCCTGAGCTGCCAATGAAGATCATGATGAACGTCGGTAACCCTGACAGAGCATTTGATTTTGCCCGCCTTCCTAACGAAGGTGTAGGTCTTGCTCGCCTTGAGTTCATCATCAACCGTATGATCGGCATTCATCCAAAGGCTTTGCTTGAGTTCAATAAGCAAGATGCAGCCCTTCAGGAAGAGATCCACGAGATGATCGCAGGTTATGAATCACCTGTTGAATTCTATGTTGCACGCCTTGTTGAAGGTATGGCGACCATCGCATCTGCTTTCCATCCAAAGAAAGTGATTATTCGTATGTCTGATTTTAAGTCTAACGAATACGCTAACTTGGTCGGTGGTGACAGATACGAGCCAGAGGAAGAGAACCCTATGTTGGGCTTCCGTGGTGCGAGTCGTTATATCTCTGAATCTTTCCGTGACTGTTTTGCGCTTGAATGTGAAGCGGTTAAACGTGTTCGTAATGAGATGGGCTTAACGAATGTTGAGATCATGATCCCATTCGTACGTACGGTTGATGAAGCGGAGCAGGTTATCGAACTGCTTAAAGAGGAAGGTCTGGAGCGTGGTAAAGATGGTCTTCGCGTCATCATGATGTGTGAACTGCCTTCAAATGCACTGCTTGCCGATCAGTTCCTTGAGCACTTCGATGGTTTCTCTATCGGTTCTAACGATCTGACTCAGCTAACACTCGGCTTGGATCGTGACTCTGGCATCATCAGTCATCTGTTCGATGAGCGCAATGACTCGGTTAAAGCGTTAATGGCAATGGCCATTAAAGCCGCCAAGGCTAAAGGTGCCTATGTCGGCATCTGCGGTCAGGGACCTTCTGATCATGCTGATTTCGCAGCCTGGTTGGTTGATCAAGGCATTGATACGGTATCGCTAAACCCAGATACCGTAATCGATACTTGGTTGTACCTGGGCAAGGAACACGCTGAATAATTCTTTAAATAGAAGATGTTCATCACAAAAGCCGCTATTTAGCGGCTTTTTTTTTGTTTATACTGTAAATCATAATTTTAACAATTAAAGTAGACTGAAGCTGATATGTTACCCATCGTTAAGTTACCAAAGTTATCTCATGAACAAACGCTAGAGCCCGTATACCTAGCCTTCCTGGCAGCGCTTGAGCAAAGTGATTTCACTGGTGATATCGATAAACGTTACAGTGCGCGTTTAGCGCAGGCGACGGATAACTCAGTGTATCAATTTCTTCCTCAAGCCGTTATCTATCCCAGAAGTCAGAAAGATGTGCGTTTAGTACTGATGCTGGCGACTAATGCTGAATTTTCACAAGTGGTATTCAGTGCCCGTGGTGGCGGTACAGGAACCAATGGTCAGGCATTGACTCATGGATTAGTCTTGGATCTGTCTCGATATTTGAATAAGGTCATAGAAATTAACCCTGAGGAAGCGTGGGTCAGGGTCGAAGCAGGTGTGGTTAAAGATGCGCTTAATGACGCTCTGAGACCCCATGGATATTTCTTCAGTCCCGATCTCTCCACATCAAATAGGGCGACGATGGGGGGGATGGTTAATACCGATGCCTCGGGAGCCGGTTCGCTGGTTTATGGCAAAACCTCAGATCATGTTATCGGCCTCTCCAGTGTGCTATATGATGGTAGTGTGCTCGATACTTATTCAATCACGCCCAAGGAACTCGAGAATGTTGATGCCGTGACATCTAACCCTCTCGGTCAAACCTTGCTGACGTCGATAGCTAATATTTGCAGTGAAAAACGTCCACTCATTGAATCCAGATTTCCAAAACTTAACCGATTTTTAACGGGTTACGACCTTAAGAATGTATGGAATGATGAGTTAACTGAATTTAACCTGTCGAGAATATTGACTGGCTCTGAAGGTACGCTTGCCGTTATTACCGAAGCGAAATTGAATATTACACCGCTTCCTTCGGTGCGTATGATGGTTAATATCAAATATGATTCTTTCGAATCGGCGCTGCGTCATGCCCCGGAACTCGTGAAAGCCAAAGCGACCGTCGTCGAAACTATAGACTCGAAAGTCCTTAATCTGGCGCAGCAGGACATCATCTGGCACTCCGTTTCTGAGCTGATAAAAGATGTCCCGGGGAGTGCTATCGATGGGCTCAATATGGTGGAGTTTGCCGGAGAGCGGGAGGAGGTCGAGGCCAAAGTCGCCGCATTAACCTCTGCATTAGAGACGCAAATTGATGAATCTGTTGGAGGGCTGCTCGGCTTTCAGGTAACCAAGGATAAACAGAGCATCAATATGATCTACGCCATGCGTAAGAAAGCCGTTGGCCTACTTGGTGCGGCGAAAGGACGTAGAAAACCATTGGCCTTTGCTGAAGACACGGCCGTTCCTCCTGAAAAGCTTGCCGATTTCATCATGGAGTTCAGAGCCTTACTCGACAGTCATCAGCTTCAATATGGGATGTTTGGCCATGTTGACGCCGGCGTGCTTCATGTCAGACCTGCACTGGATATGTGTGATGTCGATGATGAAAGACTGCTTAAAACCGTTTCGGATCAAGTGGCAGAGCTGACATTAAAATATGGCGGTTTAATGTGGGGTGAGCACGGTAAAGGCGTTCGTGGTGAATATGGTCCTTCTGTCTTTGGTGAAGAGCTGTACGGTGTTCTGGAGGAGGTTAAAGGGTTGTTTGACCCTAAGAATAAATTAAATCCCGGTAAGCTGGTGGCCCCTAAAGGGACCGGTGCACTGATTTATAATGTCGATAGTGTTAAACGGGGCAGTTTCGATCGCCAAATTCCCATCGAAACCAGAGAAGCTTTCCCCGATGTGATGAACTGTAATGGCAATGGGCTCTGTTTTAACTACAGTGCCTATTCGCCCATGTGTCCATCGTTTAAAGTCACAGGGGATCGGGTTCAGTCTCCAAAGGGTCGAGCGGGTTTAATGCGAGAATGGTTACGCTTACTCGAATCTGAGGGTGTGGATGTCGAGGCGCTTGCCAAAGCCAAGCCTCTGGGCTGGTTGCAGCGAACTCAAAACACATTAAAAGCGAGTCGTGAGTATGATTATTCACATGAAGTGATGGAGTCATTAAAAGGGTGTTTAGCCTGTAAGGCCTGTACATCTCAATGCCCGGTTAAAGTCGATGTGCCTAAGTTCAGAGCTCAGTTTTTTAATATCTATTATCAAAGGTATCTGCGCCCGGTGAAAGACTACCTCGTGGCGGGAATTGAAGAGAGTTTGCCGTTAATGGCAATGGCTCCAAGGTTAACCAATGTCGTTTCGCAGAACCCGGTAAGTCAGTGGGTGATAAAGAGGTCTCTGGGTTATGTCGATGCTCCGGCGCTATCAGTCCCGACGCTTAAGCAACGTCTCGACGGCTATGCCTGTCGTGGTTATGATCTGGAATCGTTACAAAATATCCCTCAGGGTGAGCGCCAAAACTATGTGTTGGTGGTACAAGATCCCTTTAATAGTTTCTATGAAGCCGATACTGTATATCACTTTATCAAGTTGATTGAGAAACTGGGCCTTAAGCCTGTGCTTTTACCCTTTAAACCCAATGGCAAGCCGATACATATTAAAGGCTTCCTCAGTAAATTTGCTAAGACGGCTCAGTCTTCGGCCGATTTCTTGACTCAGGTTTATGAGCTGAATATGCCGATGGTGGGTGTCGATCCTGCTATGGTGCTGTGCTATCGGGATGAATATCGTGAAGTGCTCGGGGATCGTTGTGGTGATTTTAATGTTAAGTTGTCTAATGAATGGCTCTTAGAGGCTATCGCACATTGCGATAAGCTGACAGTTACTCAAGGTGCTGTAAATGAATTCACCTGGTTCAGCCACTGTACTGAGTCAACGGCAAAACCTAATACCGCGACAGAGTGGAAGAAGATTTTTAGCCATTTCGGTGCAAAATTAGAGACGGTGAGTTTAGGGTGTTGTGGCATGGCTGGTACTTATGGCCATGAAGCCGAGAATCAAGAGAGATCTCGAGAGCTATTTTCCATGTCCTGGGAGCAGACGTTAAAGTCATTACCCAGTGAACAGGTCTTAGTGTCCGGTTACTCTTGTCGAAGTCAGGTGAAACGTTTCGGTGGTTTTAAGCCCAGACATCCGGTTCAGGCGTTATTGGCGCTTTTATAAACCATTAATCTGGTTCACAGTGACAAAAGCCAGGTGTTGTACCGATTGGTATTACCTGGCTTTGTTGTTTTAAGGAGTCGATATGAGTGAAAGTAGCAAGACCGCTGATTGTGAGTTAGCTAAGCTGACAAATGGGGCGCAGCTTTGCTCTGAGGACCCCCTGTTTAATATCACTACTCAGGGTGACTGGTATTATCGAGGAGAGCGATTACCAAACAAGTTTGCCCGGCTCTTCTCCTCGATTTTGCACTGTATCGACGGCCAATATTACTTGATCACACCAGCTGAAAAGTTGCGGGTAACGGTTGCTGATGCGGCGTTAATCATCGTGGGTTACGAACAGAGTGAGCATTCATTTTTGCTGGACTCTGCTCTAGATACTAAGCATAAGGTGGAAAATGTTAAGGCATTTGAACTTAATGATGAAGGCATTTTCCTCGAGTTAGAGAGAGGCCTCAAAGCTAAATTGGGTCGTGCTTGCTATTACCGCTTTATCGATCAGTTCTTAATTTCTGAAAATTAAAACAATTAATCAAAGGCTTAAGCTTTAATTCGTAATTAGTTATGACTAATGCTAGTTTCTTGCAGGCTAAGTGGTAGTATTAAATCAGGTGCTGACGGATGGGAGATGCTGATTGAAACAGTATGAAAGCCTCGGGTATCTGGTGTCGCATTTGAATATTGATCTACAAAATGCATTGGATCAAAAACTCAAACGTTACCAACTCGATATAAAACTCTGGCCGGTTCTTTTTGCCTTGTGGCAAGAGGAGGGGATCACACAGACTGAGTTATCTAAACGGTGCGACGTTGCACATTATACGATGACACGCTTGCTCGACCAACTACAGGTACAAGGCCTGGTTACCCGCCATCAAGAAGCTGACAATCGTCGCGCGTTTCACATTTTTCTGACCGATGCCGGAAAGGCGTTAGAGCAAGATCTTGTGATCGAAGCCGAGCGAGTCAACGCCAACTTTCTTGATAACCTCTCGGGTGATGAGCGCTTAGCCTTTATGGCCTTACTCAATAAAATTAATCGATTCCCTGAATGACCGATTAGTGATTTTGAATCATCTCCTTTTTTGCCGTTATTAAATTCGACAGGTTCAATCAGAGGATCTTATGATCAAATATCTGCCTTTACTCTTGTTATCTTTCTCCTTGAGCGCATGTTCAATCAATATCAACAAACCCAAACCCGATACAGCTGAGCACTCTTCATCCGGGGTTTACCTTGAAAAGTTCGAACTGGCTAGTGGTGCCACATTAGTTGTGAGTGAAGGGAGGTTAGAGCCTAGATCTATAGGGAGTATCACAGTCAAACTGTATCGTGATCTATCTGTTGGAGATTTTGTGGCCGCGGTGTCATTTCCCCGTGATGGCACCATTTTTAAGGCGATGCTAATCGAGAATGGATCGGATAAACAGAAACTTTCGATTACGACGGTGACGGCTGGAAGTGGTAATTACCAGGATAGTCAACAGATCTGCATTAAAGACAACCTGCTCAGCCTGTGTTAACTGATAACGCTTGCCTTAGTTAAGCAGTAAGAATATTAAACCTGAAAGGGTTAAGAAAAGGGTCAGATTTTGAACCAGTTTTCTACTCTGTAGTAAGTTTTCTTTTCCCTGCTTGATACTGGTGATCAGGTTGTTTCTCTTATAGATCCTGCAGACCATCTGTTCAGATGTTGGGTCAATAAGTAATTGAAAACGACATGGATTACCATCATTCAACTGAATGTTATGTTCGCTGTTTTGACCGAAGTTCAGTTTTCTCGACACCATTTTACCATTGACGAAAACTTGCTCTAACCCGCACCAATTGCTGGCTTGAAGTTCGATAACATCTTGGTTGAGATCATACTTGAAAGTAACCATAGCGCTTTCCTACGCGAGATAACGAGCCTCTAAGTCAAGCAGACAAATATGACATTATCCAGTCGAAAGGATTAAATTTCTGTGTCAAATTTCTATCCCTTTGGCAGCACAGGTAAAAAATAATTAATTAAAAAAAGGGACGAAAATAATATTTCGTCCCTCAATCAAACTTGTGAAAAGCGTGTGGTAAGTTTACTTACAAATCTTAGCTTTTAGCGGCTTCAATGATGTTACGTGCCATCTCATCGGCAACCGAACCTGTCGTTCTGTTCTGCTCGTCTGCCTGGGTAAATATTCTCATCAGAGTGCCGTAGATCTCTTCGACTTTTTTAGTCGATGAGGTCACGTCATAATCTTTTTCGAACGACACGTTGATAATGCCACCGGCATTGATCACATAGTCCGGCGCATACAAGATATCGAGCTCTTTAAGCTTCTCACCATGACGTGGCTCGGCTAACTGGTTATTGGCACAACCGGCAACGATCGTCGCTTTAAGTTGTGGGATGGTGACATCATTAATGGTTGCACCCAATGCACAAGGAGCATAAACGTCGACATCTTGCTTATAGATATCTTGTGGAGCCACCACGGTAGCACCGAACTCTGTGGCGACCTTGTCTAATGAAGACTGATGAATATCGGTAACGATTAGCTCGGCTCCCTCTTCGTGCAGATGACGACACAGGTAATAACCAACATGGCCAACACCCTGAACGGAGATTTTAAGCCCTTTGAGTGAGTCAAGGCCGCGCTGATGCTTTACGGCAGCCTTTATTCCTAAATATGTACCCAAGGCTGTGAAAGGTGATGGGTCACCGCTCTTACCTTCAAGGCCAGCCATATAAGGCGTCTCTTCATGGGCAATCATAATATCCGCGGTTGATACACCGACATCTTCAGCCGAATAATATTTTCCACCCAGACCATGGATACAACGGCCGAAAGCACGGAACAGCGCTTCTCTGTTCTCAGTATTTGGCTCGGCGATGATCACAGACTTTCCGCCGCCCATCTCTAATCCGGCAAGGGCATTTTTATAGGTCATGCCACGAGATAGTCTTAATACATCATTTAAGGCTTCGTCGTCAGACTCGTAGTTCCACATTCTACAGCCACCAACAGCAGGCCCTAGTTTGGTATTGTGGATGGCGATAATCGCTTTTAAGCCACTTTCTTTGTCCTGACAAAAGACAACCTGTTCATGTTCGTCAAAAGAGATATGATTGAATACAGCCACGTACAGTTCTCCGCTGGGGAATGAAAACGTCGAGAACATGAAGTGTTCATTCGACGACTTATTTAAATTTATTGCAGAACGATAGCATTTAGAGATACCCTCAACATAGTAAAGATTAGGAATAATTGTGATCTGCGTGGCAATTTAGCTTTCCACTTTACGTTAACGTAAAGTTGGGTGCCATTTCTTCGGTCAAGACCGGGACACTTTTGGAAAGCGCTGTAGGTATACAACATAACAATAAGATAGGAATGAAGTATGACGGAGCAAGCAGTCGATCAAACTCAAGAGATTGATCAGGAAAAACAGGAAGCGTTAAGACAAGAGTGGATCAGAGAACACTTTCAAAAAGCGAATCGTTTTCTCGCCGAAAAAGGAGTGATCCCGAGTAATGTTATTGCTGATGAAAGCCGTTATTTAGCTCCTTACGTTGCAATTTGGAAAATGGAATCTAAACAGCCAAAGAAGCAGACTTTTTGGGTGATGTCCGGCGATCTTCCCTCGGATTATGTCGATGTGAATGTTGCAGGAACGGCGCGTGAGGCGATTCGTCATTTCTCTATGATGTGGCAGCTAAAAGCTGAAAACTTACATAAATCTGGCGCAACCAAAGATCCTATGCAGGCAAAGTTTGCTCAGTTGCTCGTATCACGGGCAGAAAGCCTTTATCAGATCCACAATGATGAAAAGTTGTGGGGATAACCCTGTAATGGGTAATGGGTAACCGTTATGAGAAACAAAATGGCATCGATTCGATGCCATTTTTGATTGTGTCATTTTAAACTCAACAGAACTGTTCCGTAGCGAATACTCAGGCCAGGTAGTAATAGCCTTTATTGAGCTGTTCCAAAATAAAATCTGATAATTCAGTAGATTGGAAAAGTGCTCTAGCCGCTAGATTGGAAATTATCAGAGAATCTGCAATCAGGGATAGTTGCGTCATATCACTGGATTCAAAGTTAACTATCTCACCATTGATAAAAAGCCGGCTGTTTATATCGTTTTCGAGCGAGATGACTTTTAATCCGCCGATCCTGTGTATCTCAGCCCCTTCATACAAGGCTGACTTTAGCTCGCTTAAAGAGTAGGGCGCCTCTGGCTCCGATATATCCAGTTCGAAACGGTTTTGGCTTAACATCTGGCCTAATACCGCTTGATAGTGCTCAGGTTGCTGTAATAACTCACTTAGCAGGCTGAGCATCTCTTGTTGTTGTTTAACGGGCAGTGTCGCCGCACAAGTCGGTTCAGAGCTCGAGGTGAAGCGTTTTAACCCCGTGTTAGTGTCCAACAGGTGATCCGCGATCCCCGTTAATAGCTCTTGCTGATTCGGGGCTCTAAAGCCGATTGAATAGCTCAGGGCTGTGGTGAGCGTTTCGGCGCAATGGGGATAACCTGGCGGGATATAGAGCATATCCCCCGACTCGAGTACGACATCTATGATGGGGTCGAAATCATCGATCAGTGCGGTGTTCATATCGCCACCGCGGGGGGCATATTCACCCTTAGCGCCCACCCTCCAGCGTCTGGTACCTTCTCCCTGTAGCAGAAAAACATCATAATTATCGATATGAGGTCCGACACCGCCACCGGGAGTGGCAAAAGAGACCATAAGATCATCGAAGCGCCAATCAGGGATAAAGCGAAAGGCTTCAATCAGAGGGGTAGTTGCTGGATACCAATGGTTTACTGCCTGAACTAACAGTTGCCAATTTTTTTCACCAAACTCGCTGTAGTCTTCTATGGGGCCCTGAATAATATCCCAACCTTTCTCTTGGGTGACAATCACTCGAGAAGAGATCTCCTCTTCACAGGCAAGACCTGCGAGTTCATCGGCACTAATCGGATCATCAAAATTCGTGAAGGCATTTTTAATCACTAATGGTTTTTTTTGCCAGTGAGAAGTTAAAAACTCAGTGATATTCAGGTTCAGTTTATACATAGACACTTAATTAGATTTTTATGTAACATTAGTCATAAAAAAAGCGGTAAGTTTCAGCTTACCGCTTTTGCTTTGCATAGCTTAAAGATAGCCTGCCATTAAGGTGAAGACTATAGCTCGTCGACGAAGGCTTCCGCGCGACCGATGTAGTTAGCAGGTGTCATCTTCTTAAGTTCGATTTTGACATCTTGTGGTAACTCAAGACCATCAATAAAGACTGCGAGCTGCTCACCATCGATACGCTTACCACGAGTCAGCTCTTTGAGCTTCTCATAGGGTTTCTCGATACCATAGCGACGCATGACTGTTTGTACAGGCTCTGCCAGTACTTCCCAGTTTTTGTCCAGCTCAGCACGAAGTTGCTCTTCATTGACTTGAAGCTTACTGATCCCTTTGAGCGTTGCTTGATAGGCGATTAACGCATGAGCCATACCAACACCTAAGTTGCGAAGAACGGTTGAATCGGTAAGATCACGCTGCCAGCGAGAGACTGGAAGCTTAGACGCGAGATGCTGCATCAGTGCGTTAGCAATACCTAAGTTACCTTCCGAGTTTTCAAAATCGATAGGATTCACTTTATGTGGCATGGTTGAAGAACCAATCTCGCCGGCAATGGTTCTTTGCTTGAAGTGACCCAGAGCGATATAGCCCCAGATATCACGGTCGAAATCGATGAGAACAGTATTGAAACGTGCAACAGCATCGAAGAGCTCGGCGATATAATCGTGTGGCTCGATCTGTGTGGTGTATGGGTTCCAGTTAAGTCCCAGGCTGGTGACAAAACGCTGTGAAAGTGTATGCCAATCGACTTCAGGGTAGGCAGACAGGTGAGCATTGTAGTTACCTACTGCACCATTTATCTTACCCATGATTTCAACTGCATTGATCTGCTTTAATTGACGCTCGAGACGAATGACAACGTTAGCCATCTCTTTACCTAAGGTAGAAGGAGAGGCTGGTTGACCATGAGTTCGTGACATTAAAGGTACTGAACGGTGCTCTTTCGCTAAGGCTTTGATCGCATCGATGACTTGCTGACAGTAAGGTGCTAATACCTGCTCACGTGCTTCACTGAGCATCAGGCCATGAGACAGGTTATTGATATCTTCAGAGGTACAAGCGAAGTGTACAAACTCATCGATTGCAACAAGTTCAGCATTGTTTTCGATTTGCTCTTTGATGAAGTATTCAACCGCTTTTACATCGTGGTTTGTTGTGGCTTCAATCTTTTTAATGCGCAGCGCATCTTCTTCACTGAAGTTATCTTTAATCTGATCGAGAAGGGCAAGCGCGGTCTCGCTAAAGGGGGGAACTTCTTCAATTTCTGGGCAGCTGGAAAGCAGCTTCAACCAGTTTACTTCGACTTGAACACGGTACTTGGTCAGGCCGTACTCGCTGAAAATCCCTCTTAATGAGGCGGTTTTACTACCATAACGACCGTCTACGGGAGAGATAGCAGTTAGTGCGGAAAGTTCCATTTGAAGCTCCTTTATGAACTTGGCTTATTTATAGGGTGAGGCTTTTTTTTGCCGTATCGACTATTGTTTTTCTTGCGAAGACAAGGTGTCTGCGCTTGCCTCCTAATTGGCGCCACAACACTGCGCTGCGCATGGCAGACAGTAGGAGTGCACGGATTTTTTCCTGTACCTGAGATTGTTTCAGATATTCTGGATTACCCGAGATTTGAATTTTTGGACCTAAGGTGCTGATAATATCGCTATAGATACCAGCGAAGTTGGCGATGACCTGTTCGTCGGTGATCTCAAAGTGGTGCAGCTGACGGTGAATCTGATTGATTCTTTCCGATAATATACTCATGGCATTGCCACGAGCCAACTTTCTCTCTAAGGCTAATATACCGACAAGGTATCGAGTGACTTCGACATCTTTATCTTTAGCATCACCGAGTTGATTGATGATGAGTTGGTAGCCTTTATTTAAGGCGACCTTATCAGCATAAACATCTGAGGTCGTGTCTGGATTCGTGACTAAGACAGTGTTTAAACAGGCAGCGAGACTATCTCGGTCTGAGTTTCCATGTCTGGCTATGTGTTGCACTTGTGCTACGGCCTGCAAAATTCCTGCAAAAGCCATAGTACGGTCAATTAGCTGATCGCTCACGTGTTATTCTCTAATTAATGAATCAATGATACCGCCGCCTAAGCAAAGCTCGGCATCATAAAACACCGCCGATTGACCTGGGGTCACCGCGGCTACGGGTTCATCGAATATGACTTTTATTCTATCGTCGCCTTCATAAGTTAATGTGCAGGCAACATCTCTTTGACGGTAGCGAGTCTTGACTGTGATCTGAGCACCATCGATAGGTCCTTTTCTGTCGACCCAGTGGAGTTGATCGGCATAGAAACCCACCGACATTAATCTTGGGTGATGACCACCTTGACCGACAACGAGTACGTTTCTGTCCATCTCTTTGTCGACCACATACCAAGGGTCATCATTACTGTTCTTCATGCCGCCGATACCCAGGCCTTTTCGCTGACCTAATGTGTGGTACATGAGACCCTGGTGAGTGCCGATGACTTCACCTTCGGCGGTTTCAATATTTCCCGGTTGTGCTGGCAGAAAGGTGCTCAGAAAATCAGTAAACTTTCGTTCGCCGATAAAGCAGATCCCGGTACTGTCTTTCTTATCGTGGGTGACAAGACCCATCTCTTTCGCTATCTCTCTGACTTCGCTCTTTTCAAGTTCGCCAACAGGGAAAAGTGAGCGGGATATTTGCTCATGGCTTAAGGTATAGAGGAAGTAGCTTTGGTCTTTATTGCCATCTCTGCCTCGCAGCATCTGGCTTTGACCGCTTTCATCGCTTCTGCGAACATAATGACCCATAGCGATATAGTCAGCATCTAAGATGTCATCAGCAAATTCGAGAAAAGCTTTAAACTTAATCTCTTTATTACAGATGATATCCGGATTTGGCGTTCGGCCCGCTTTATATTCGGCCAAAAAATACTCGAACACATTGTCCCAATATTCAGAGGCGAAGTTTACTGTGTGTAGTTTGATACCCAGCTTGTCACATACTGCTTGCGCATCTTTTAAATCGTCTGCTGCGGCACAATATTCATCGGTGTCATCTTCTTCCCAATTTTTCATGAAAAGACCTTCGACTTGATATCCCTGTTTAAGTAACAGGTAAGCCGAAACTGATGAATCAACACCGCCAGACATGCCGACGATGACTTTTTTATTATTAATAGCAGTGGGTTCGATTAATGCCATAGATCCTAAAACCGTTGAATGTGTATTCGCAGCCTATTGTTCGTGAACATTCTGAAAAAGGTCCAAAGTGACACAGAAAATAAGCTACATTTTCGGGGGCGTATTCTATCACGCATTCGAGCCTGGGGCTAACCTCAGATGGTCCCCATTAAGCAGTTCTAGCGGATAGTGAATTTTGTTGCGAAAGTCATCGAGGCTGGATAACACCAGTGGACTCCTAAGTGCCTGCTCTAAACCCTGTACCTCTTCATAAGTTAACCATAATGCCTGGCTAATGTCCGGGTCTTGAGGCTGGAGAGGGGAGAGAGTTTCGATATGCGCAAAAAAGGTAAATCGAAGAAAGGCGAGGCTATCACTGGCAGCGAATTGATAAATCCCGGTTAAGCCCTGAGGCGACACTTTTAATCCTGTCTCTTCAAAAACTTCCCGTTCACAGGCCATCACCAGAGTTTCATCTTTCTCAAGGTGCCCGGCCGGTTGATTGTAGCGCTTAACCCCATCGATGATCTCTTCGACGATAAGATACCTCTCTTGGCACTCAATAATACAAGCCACGGTGACATTAGGTTTATATCTGTCGCCCATATTCCCCCCTTTCATAATGTGCAAGCTTACAGATAAATAGTGGTGTTTAATGGGCTTATCACTGTAGGGATAAAACCGATTTACACCTGTATGTTTGGCATATCGATACGCTGGAATTCCCCGGATTGGAGGTCGTTAAGACTCCATTGTCCTATTTTATAGCGAATTAATCTGAGAGTGGGAAATCCGATGTTTGCCGTCATTCTTCTTACTTGGCGGTTTCGGCCTTCACATATCTGAATTTCGAGCCAAGTTGTCGGGATACCTTTACGCTCTCTGATAGGTGGAGTACGTGGCCATACATCCGGTTGGGTCATTATCATGACTTTTGCCGGCAAGGTCATCCCATCCTTTAGCTCGACACCATGGCGTAACTTATCGATATCGGCCTCATTGGGTTCACCTTCTACCTGAGCCCAATAGGTCTTGAAGGTTTTTTTCTTAGGCTCGGTGATTTTTGATTGTAACTTTCCATCGTTGGTCAATAAAAGCAGGCCTTCACTATCTCTGTCCAGCCGCCCTGCGGCATAGACATCCGGAATGGGAATGTAGTCTTTTAAGGTTTGTCGTCCCTGCTCATCAGTGAACTGGCAAAGTACATCGAACGGCTTGTTAAACAAGACGATGATGGGATCTTTTGCTCTGGGCTTACCTGAAACCGTTTTACGGGTTTTGTGTTTTTCAGCCCCCTGGTGTGGGCTTTTTGTCTTATTAAACCTGTTGGTCACTCTGCCTCTGCGATCTGTCGAGGAAGGTGAAGTGGCGCTTTTAGATCTTGTTTGACGAGAATTTGTGTGACTCACTTGGGCTAACTTCTGGCATAGTATGACTTAATTGATACTAGTGTACTGCGCATTGGCCATTAGTGGAATTTGAATATTGTCTGGAATGTTTTATGATATGCGCCATTAAAGTGTGATCTGCGCCAAATTGTTATTGAGTTTTGAGAAGTTCAACTCGGGTGGTAATGCGTGATTAAGGCCTGAAAAGTTTGTGTTTGGTGAGTTATAAACTCATGTTATCAAATGCTTTATGCTCTTCACCGACCACCTTTAGTAGTGATTAGAAGGCCGTTAGCAGGCTTGTATAATAACGCTTATAAGAAACTGTATGTAAGTATAATAAGCAGTATAAGAATAAATTAAATTATCATAAATTATTATTTTACAACAATGTAGGACTAAAAATGACCGACAAATCATCAACGATTATCTATACTGAAACGGACGAAGCGCCAGCCTTAGCCACTCTGTCTTTGTTACCTATTATCAAGACGTTTACTCAAGCTGCTGGTGTGAATGTTGAAACTCGTGATATCTCTCTATCGGGTCGGATTATTGCTAATTTCCCAAACAAGCTTTCAGATGCACAAAAAATTTCAGATGCCTTGGGTGAATTAGGTGAGATGGTGGGTAAGCCTGAAGCGAATATTATCAAGCTACCTAATATCAGTGCATCAATTCCTCAGCTTAAAGCCTGTATTTTAGAGTTACAGAATAAAGGCTACGACATTCCGTCCTATCCCGATGAGCCAGCAAATGCAGCCGAAAAAGCGATTCAGTCACGCTATGACAAAATTAAAGGCAGCGCGGTTAATCCGGTTCTTCGTGAAGGAAACTCAGATCGTCGCGCTCCGGGTTCAGTAAAGAAGTATGCACAAAAGCATCCTCACTCGATGGGGGCCTGGAGTCGTGATTCAAAATCTCATGTTGCCCATATGAGTGAAGGCGATTTTTATGGTAGTGAGAAATCATTAACGCTTGATAAAGAGAGTAATGTACATATCGTACTGGCCAAGAAAGATGGCGGTGAGATGGTATTAAGAGAGTCACTCTCTTTGAAGGTCGGTGAAGTTATCGATGCTTCTGTCATGAGTAAAAAATCACTGGTTGAGTTCTTCGAGCGTGAAACTCAAGATGCGAAGGCACAGGGCGTTCTACTCTCGCTGCACTTGAAAGCGACCATGATGAAAGTCTCTGACCCTATTCTTTTTGGTCATGCCGTTAAGGTGTACTACAAAGAGTTATTCGCTAAGCATTCAGATCTGTTTGAGCAACTGGGCGTGGATGTAAATAATGGTCTTGGTGATGTATACGCGAAGATAGCCACGCTACCTGAGGCACAAAAAGCTGAAGTTGAAGCCGATATCGCAGCTATCTATCAGACTCGTCCTGAGCTTGCTATGGTCGATTCAGACAAGGGGATCACCAACCTGCATGTACCTAGTGATGTAATTATTGATGCGTCTATGCCTGCTGCAATTCGTACGTCAGGCATGATGTGGGGCGTAGATGGTCAGCCTAAAGATACTAAGGCGATGATCCCGGATCGCTGCTATGCCGGTGTGTATCAAGAGACTATCCAATTTTGTAAAGAAAATGGTGCGTTTAATCCTTCTACCATGGGAAGCGTGCCAAATGTGGGTTTGATGGCACAAAAGGCTGAAGAGTATGGCAGCCATGATAAAACATTTGAGATCCAGGCTGCGGGTACGGTTCGAGTCATAGATAACCATGGTGACGTACTCTTGTCACATGACGTTGAAGCCGGTGATATCTGGAGAATGTGTCAGGTTAAAGACGCGCCAATTCGTGATTGGGTGAAACTGGCCGTTAAACGCGCACGTCTTTCATCGACTCCTGCCGTGTTCTGGTTAGATGAAAGCCGTGCTCATGATGCTCAAATCATTAAGAAAGTGAATCAGTATCTGCCTGAACATGACACTGACGGGTTAGCGATCCACATCATGTCACCGGTTGAAGCGACTCGGTTTACGCTACAACGAACTAAAGATGGTTTAAATACCATCTCTGTGACCGGTAACGTACTGCGTGATTACCTGACCGATCTATTCCCAATTCTCGAGCTTGGAACGAGTGCAAAAATGCTCTCAATCGTCCCTTTGATGAATGGCGGTGGATTATTCGAAACCGGTGCTGGCGGAAGTGCGCCTAAGCATGTTCAGCAAGTCGAGAAGGAAGGTCACCTGCGTTGGGATTCTCTGGGTGAGTTTTTGGCGCTGGCGGCATCGCTGGAGCATCTGAGCCAGACGACCGATAACGTTAAGGCACAAGTATTGGCCGATACGTTAGATAGCGCGATTGGCCGATTCCTGGACCAGAATAAGTCACCCTTGCGCCGTGTCGGTCAGCTCGATAACCGAGGTAGTCATTTCTATCTGGCAATGTATTGGGCTCAGGCCGTTGCGGAGCAGAGTCAGGATGCAGAATTGAAAGCACAGTTTACCGGACTGGCTGAATCACTGGCGAACAGTGAAACTACAATAGTCGATGAACTCAATAGCGCTCAGGGTAATGCTGTCGATCTTGGGGGTTATTATCGTCTCGATGCAGATAAAGCCGCCGCAGAGATGCGTCCGAGTGCAACATTAAATGCCTTGTTTACGGTTTAACGCTATTTGAACAATGAAGTGGTCCGCCGCTTCGTTGTGATAATTTAGGAATATTGAGAAAATAAAAAGGCAGGGAATATTACATTCCCTGCCTTTTTTGTCTTACATCGCACCACTAATTTGTTGGCGAAATTGCTGACGCGTGCATACCTTTTGGACCCGCTTCCACTTCGAATTGGACTGGTTGGCCTGCTTTTAGAGTTCGATAGCCTTCCATTTCGATGGTAGAATAGTGTGCAAAAACGTCTTCACCACCAGCTTCAGGGCAGATAAACCCGAATCCTTTGGCGTTGTTGAACCATTTAACAGTTCCGTTTGCCATACTTCCACTTCCTTCTGTTGTCTACTTCCCAGTAAGATAGTAAAACTTAACAGGCGGGAAAAATTCACCGCCTGTTGAACAGAATGAAAGCAGTATGATTGTATGTCAAGAATAAATTAACAATTAATCAACAAACCGATAAAAAAGTTGTATCAATTAGTGCGAGATATATGAGATGTTGAGTTATCAATGGGAATTAAATTGTCATTGATTGGTACAAGCCAATACTAGAGGCTAATATTGAAACATGGGTAAAGCAGTAAATATCGAACATGTAGAAGAGCGTGTTGAATCGGAATTAATGCCACCACCGATGTATAAGGTGATATTAAACAATGATGACTACACTCCGATGGATTTTGTGATTGAGGTTTTACAACTCTTTTTCAAAAAGAATGAACAGGATGCCACGGACATCATGTTGGCTATTCATAATCAGGGTAAAGGGATCTGTGGAGTATTTCCCTTTGGTATTGCAGAAACTAAGGTTGCTCAAGTAAATGAGTTTGCAAGACAAAACCAACATCCGTTACTGTGTTCTTTAGAGAAAGCCTGAATTAGGTAAATTACGTTGTAAATTTAGGGGGTGCTTATGTTAAATAAAGATCTTGAAGTCACCTTGAATCTGGCCTTTCAACAGGCCAGAGATGCCCGTCATGAGTATATGACGGTTGAACACTTGCTCTTAGCATTGATTGACAACCCTGCGGCACAAGAAGCTTTGGTGGCTTGTGGGGCAAATCTTGATAAGTTAAGAGAAGATGTGTCAGGTTTTATTCAACAAACGACGCCTATTATCGCCGATCCTGAAGACGATAGAGAGACTCAGCCTACACTAGGCTTTCAACGAGTACTGCAAAGGGCCGTTTTTCACGTTCAATCATCTGGTCGCAATGAGGTTACCGGTGCCAACGTTCTCGTTGCCATCTTCAGTGAGCAGGAATCTCAAGCTGTCTATCTCCTGCGTAATGGCGAAGTGACTCGTCTCGATGTGGTCAATTTTATCTCTCATGGTGTCTCTAAAAATGAGGTCGATAGCGGTTTGCATCAGGAGCAGATCGAAGATCAAACAGAGACAGAAGAAGAGAAGAGCAAATTATCTCAGTTTGCCGACAATCTTAACGAACGGGCGCTTAACGGAAGTATCGATCCCTTAATCGGTCGAAGTGAAGAGATAGAGCGCTCCATTCAAATTCTCTGTCGCAGAAGAAAAAATAATCCCCTGTTAGTGGGGGAAGCGGGGGTGGGCAAGACCGCCATCGCTGAGGGGCTGGCGTACCGAATTGTAAAAGAGGAAGTCCCTGAAATTATGAGTAAGGCAACCGTCTACTCATTAGACTTAGGTGCCCTGTTAGCCGGGACTAAATATCGCGGTGATTTTGAAAAACGGTTTAAGAGTCTGCTTAAAGAACTCGAACAGGATGAACATGCGATTTTGTTTATCGATGAAATTCATACCATCATAGGTGCCGGTGCGGCATCGGGTGGAGTGATGGATGCATCTAACCTGCTTAAACCTTTGTTGTCTGGTGGCAAGCTGAGATGCATGGGCTCGACCACTTATCAGGAATACCAGAGTATTTTTGAGAAGGATAGGGCATTAGCCAGGCGTTTCCAGAAGGTGGATATTAATGAACCTTCGGTGGCTGAAACCACCAAGATCCTTCAGGGGCTCAAATCCAAGTATGAAGAGCATCATGGGGTCAGATACACGATGGCTGCGCTGAGCGTTGCGGCTAAGCTGTCTGCTAAACATATTAACGATCGTCATCTCCCGGATAAAGCCATCGATGTTATCGATGAAGCGGGCGCTCGAATGGCGATGCAACCCGCGAGTCGTCGTAAGAAAACGATTGGGCAGGGAGAGATCGAATCTATCATTGCCAAGATGGCGCGTATTCCTGAGAAGTCTGTATCGGCAACTGACAAAGATCTTCTGCGTAATCTTGACCGTAACCTAAAGATGGTGGTGTTTGGTCAGGATAATGCGATTGAGAGCCTCAGCTCGGCGATTCGCTTGTCCAGAAGTGGTTTAGGTGGAGAGCAAAAGCCTGTGGGCAGCTTTTTGTTTGCCGGTCCGACAGGGGTTGGTAAAACTGAGGTGACGAGCCAGCTGGCTAAATGTCTTGGTCTTAACTTAGTGCGATTCGATATGTCTGAGTATATGGAAAGTCATACGGTCTCACGTCTTATCGGTGCGCCTCCTGGGTATGTTGGTTACGATCAAGGTGGTCTGTTAACCGATGCTGTGATTAAAACGCCCCACTGTGTGGTCTTGCTCGATGAGATCGAAAAGGCGCATCCTGATGTCTATAACTTGCTGTTGCAGGTGATGGATCACGGTACCTTAACGGACAACAATGGTCGTAAAGCCGATTTCAGGCATGTGACGCTGGTGATGACGACGAATGCGGGTGTTCAGGAGACGGTGAGAAAGTCGATAGGCTTTAAGCAACAAGATCACAGTCTGGATGCATTAGCTGAGATCAATAAAATCTTTTCACCGGAGTTCAGAAACAGGTTGGACGAGATAATCTGGTTCAACCACCTCGATATGATGGTGATTGCTAAGGTTGTAGATAAGTTCCTCGTCGAACTTCAGGCTCAACTTGATGATAAGGGCGTAACTTTAGAGGTTACTGATGAAGCCAGAACCTTACTTGCAGAGAAAGGTTATGACAAGTCGATGGGAGCAAGGCCGATGGCGAGAGTCGTTACCGAATTGATTAAGCGGCCGTTAGCCGATGAGATCCTGTTCGGCGACCTTGAGAAGGGTGGTGTTGCCCATGTCGATATCAATAAAGATGAAATCGTTATCTCTATCAAGAGTCCAGAGAAAGTGAATAGCTGATGTTGTCGTGTTTATTGGAATAAAAAAAAGGCTGCAACTGCAGCCTTTTTTAATACGATTGAAATAAAAAAACCGGCCTTGCCGGTTTTTAAAAATCTGTTATTGCTAACTTAGCGTGAACGGAAGACGATGCGACCTTTGCTCAAATCGTAAGGGGTCAGCTGAACTGTGACCTTATCACCGGTCAAAATTCTAATGTAGTTTTTACGCATTTTGCCTGAGATGTGTGCAATCACAACGTGACCGTTCTCTAGCTCTACACGAAACATTGTGTTCGGCAAGGTTTCAAGGATCGTGCCTTGCATCTCAATGTTGTCTTCTTTCGCCATTAATCAATTATCCTGTTAGCCTTCGAATATTAAAAACGGGCGTATCATGCCGCAATTTACCGCTCCTGTAAAGAAAAGGTTAGCCTAAGCGTGATAAATAGCCAAGGGAGAAGATTGGCTAATTGGTTTTATTCTTCAGGAGTTTGCTGCCAACCAGATGAGGTTAAAATCTGATATGGCGTGTAGTCACGCTTATAGTTCATCTTTCTCGATTCATCGATCTGATATCCGAGGTAGATGAAATCTTTGTGCATGAGTTTTGCCAGGCGGCATTGGATTAGAATGAGTAGTGAGCCCAAGGAGCGTTTATGTTCATCGGGAGCAAAAAAGCTGTAGATGGCCGATAAACTGTTTGGCAGTATATCGGTAACGGCAACGCCGATTAGTGTATCGTTTTTCCACAGTTCAATAAATATGGGGTCGAGCCAGCCTGAATCGATAAAATGATTATATTGTTCCCTCGAAGCGGGATACATAGGACCATCTTTGTGCCTTACATTGATGTAAGTTTCATAAAGTTCATAATGGTGTTCGGTTTGCTTTTCGACAATTTTCCAAATGAGATCCTGGTTATTTTTCAGGGTTCTTTTTTGTCTTCTTGAAGGCGTGAATAAAAAGGAGGGGATCCTAATTGGCAGACAGGCGTTACAATGTGGACATTGGGGCTTATAGATAGTACCGCCGCTGCGCCTGAAACCTAACGCTAAGAGTTGCTCGAATAGTGCCAACCCAATATTGTCCTCCTGAAGGACCAATAACTGTTCTAACTCTGTTTCGATATAGCTGCAGGGAAAGGTTTTCGTTATTCCGACCGATATTGGCTGTGATTTAAAGCTCAAGAAATACCTCTTTTACTACCCAAGAGTTCGAGGCGACCTTACCGTCACGAAAACGTTTAAGTAGATTAATAAAATCTTTTCTCTTTAATGCGGTGGCGCCTAATGATTCAAGATGCGGGTTCACCACCTGAGCGTCTATGAGTTTGAACCCTTGTTTTAAAAGATACTGATGTAATACCAGCATGGCAGCTTTAGAAGCATTTGTCTGTGTATGAAACATCGACTCGCCACAGAAAACCTGCCCTATAGCCAGTCCGTATAAACCGCCAATGAGTGTCCCTTCACTCCAGACCTCCACAGAATGTGCCAGCCCCTGTTTGTGTAGCTCAAAGTAGGCGTGTTGAATGTCTTGGGTGATCCATGTGCCATCCTGCGCAGCCCTTGGTGCAGCACAGCCGAGCATGACCTCTTTAAAGGCGCGGTTTATGGTAAAGGTCCAAGTTTGCTTCTTAAGTGACTTAATCAAGCTTCGGCTGGCTTTCATCGTGCCGGGAACGAACACTGCACGGGGATCGGGAGACCACCAAAGAATAGGGTCGTCGGCATTAAACCAGGGGAAAATACCTTCGTAATAGGCATTTAACAGTCGAGTCGGATGTAGGTCTCCACCGATAGCGAGCAGGCCGTTAGGATCGGTTAGCGCGTATTCCGGTGAAGGAAACCTTTCGAGTTCATGATTTAAATAGGACAGTGAGTTCACAATTGAGTAATATTATCTTTATGAGACCTCCTTATAAGTTAGCGGAAAATTGATTATGTTGAAACCTAGTATTAGTCGCTTATTCTACGTTTGCTTGTTTTTTAGCATATTCTTGCCGGCGCATGCCGGTTATGATCGTAACCAGGCTGTACCCGTTGAAAAAGTGGTCTACGGTAGTATTGTTTCTGTCAGGAATATCACTCAGAAACAGCTGGTAGAGGATAGAAATCAAGGCTGGAAAACTTTCGGTGGAGCCCTTATTGGTGGTGTCGTCGGTCATCAATTTGGTGGTGGAAGCGGCAAGGATGTTGCGACCGTACTCGGCGCACTGATTGGTGCCGGGATTGGCAATCGTCATGGTGACTCGAGTTATGTCCAAGAATTAAAACTGGTTGAATTGATGATAAAGCAAGATGATGGCGAGCAAGTGATGATTATTCAGGACTTAGATCCGGGAATGGTTTTCAATGCGGGGGATGAAGTCCGGGTGGTTTATCTTCAAGGTGGCGTTAGGGTCGATCGTGCAATGTAATACCAATCTATATTGATATTGTACAAAACCCGAGTAAATAAAAAGGAGCCAATGGCTCCTTTTTATTTACAGCAAGTAGAATCGGGACTAGAAACCGCGAGGTAGCTGTCCTTTTCCTGCAAGTTTCTCACGCCATAACTCTTTCGGTGTTTTACCACCGCCAGTATTAACAGGCTTGGCTTTCTTCGTTGCCGGAGCCTTTTTGGCTGCCGCTTTAGGCTTTGTGGTTTTAGCCACGGGTTTCGCTTTAGTTTCTGTTGCTGCTTGAGGTGATGTTTCGCCGTTCATTTCGGCTAGCATGCTCTCGAGTTCACTGAAACGTAGTGACTTACCGCCATCGATTTTGTACCAGCTTCCCTTTTGCTCGATTGTTACAGCACTACCTTGCTTGTCGGCTAAGGCAGACTCTAACGCGCTGATAACCTCTTCTTTGGTCAGTTTTGACATAGTTATAACCTATTTATTTTAATGTTTACCTGAAGGTTTGAGCCAATTTTATAGGTGAAACTGGTATAAAGTCCAATTTTCACTGAAAATCTGACGTTTTCATCGATTTTATGAGCATAATGCGACTAAAATCATAACGAATCCGGTAACAATCAGGTGATTTAGTTACCACTTAGTTTAGTTAATAATCAGATGGGTATGAGGGCTGTGTCATTATATACCAATTACATTAAGTATATGCTCAATTCAGAGCCCCTCAGGGCTTTCAATTCAAGGCGCATTGATGAGGAAATGGTTATTCCCTTTTAAGTCAATGCAAAGTAGAAGTGGAAGTCCTGAGGCGTTCACTTAGTGCGGGTTTCAAAGCCCTTTATGCAGCGTTAAGCACTTTCGATATAGAATAACTATTAGCATCAAGTACTCGCCTTGCCTACAGGGCTTTGAATTCCCGCTGAATGAGCAGTTATTCAATGTAATTGGTATTATTGATCGGTTACACTTCCACAAAAGAATAATCAAGGGTGTTTCAATGACACGTACAGAACTAAGCCGATATCTTTCAGAGTTTCTTCAGATTTCCAACTATAAAGACTATGCCCCCAATGGATTACAAGTGGAAGGCCGCTCAAAGATCGCCACAATAGTCACTGGCGTAACGGCTTGTCAGGCATTGATCGACCGAGCCATAGAGCTAAATGCCGATGCGATTCTCGTACATCATGGTTTCTTCTGGAAAGGGGAGCCTGAAGTTATCACGGGAATGAAGCAGCGTAGGATCAAGGCACTACTAGCCCATGATATCAATCTGTTCGGTTACCATCTGCCACTGGACGGTCACCCTATGTTAGGCAATAACGCCGAGCTCGGCCGCAGACTCGATATCTCGGATGCCGAGCCGGTAGAGGACGTTGCTCAGGGACTTATCTGGCAGGGGCGGCTTGATACGCCTATGTCTGTCGAGGCTTTCTCCGCTCGATTAAACCATGTATTAAACAGAGAAGCGCTGCATATTGGCCAGAGCAATGATGAGATCCAAACCATCGCCTGGTGCAGTGGTGGCGCCCAGGATTATATAGATATCGCCGCCGATCTCGGTGTCGATGCCTTTATCAGTGGTGAAGTATCGGAGCGTACCTTCCACAGTGCCATGGAGTTAGGTGTCCACTATTTCGCCGCAGGGCACCATGCGACCGAGCGTTATGGGATACAGGCACTGGGAGAGCATTTAGCGAGAGAATTTAATTTAGAGCATCACTTCGTCGACATCAATAATCCTGTGTGATTGAAGGGCCTTAAATATTAGTGCATGGCTTTGAGTCCCCTGAAATTGTCAACCGGACTCTTCATTCCTTTGGGATCGGTTTATAGGGTCGATAATGGCATAGATGCATTGAGTGGCAACCTCAATGCATTTTTATAATGTCAGGCTCGCGGCCAACTCATTTCGAATCTGGCACCTCCAAGGTGGCCGTTGGTCACAGAAATATTGCCGCCATTGAGTTCTATCGCTAATTTAGCAATAGCAAGGCCTAAGCCAGCGCCCTGATGAGGCTTATTGCGACTCTTATCTATTTGATAAAACGGGATGAATACTTTATTTAAGCTAGATTCTGGCAGGCCCGAGCCATCATCTTCGACGACCAGTTTAATCCTTGTCTGATCTCTGAAAAGGTGTACTTCTATTCGCTCAACGGCAAATTTCTCTGCATTATCGAGTAAATTGTAAATGGCTCTTTCAATTAAGAGGGGTTGAGCCGAGATATAAATATCTGGTTCGGCGGTTAAATTGACCTGAGAGTATCTTTGACTGCACTCTATAACTAATTGACTTAAATCGAGTGACTGTAGTTCTTGAGGCGTGGGGTTATATTGTGCCCGGGCAATCCAAATCAATTCTGTTGTCAGTTCTTCGAGTTCAGATAAACCTTCATCCATCTCACGGAGGTAAATATCCGGTTCGCCATAATCACCTTTGCGACCCATATCCAGCGCGAGTCTTAATCGCATCAAGGGACTACGCAGTTCATGGCCGATTGCGCCATTCAATATTATCTGTTGTTGTTTTTGCAGCATCAGCTGTTCAGCTAATTGATTCGTCAACGACAACAGTTTATTCAGGGGTTTATGCCTGCTCCTTGGGATCTGTTTACCATAATCCCCCCCCACGATCCGCTCGATCGCCTGACTCATGCCTTCAAGGTACCGATAGCTCACCCGTGATATCAGAAATACCAGTAGTGCCACCAGAATGAAGATCAACAGGTAACTGGCATAAATCATGACCAGATAGCCGGCGCTGGCCTCTTGTGCATAACTGAATATGAGATGGTTTTGTTGGGTAAAAGGAACCTCTACCTGAACATATTCACCCGAGTCTGTGATTGAGTATTGAGCGATCTTTGAATGAGATATGGAGGGCTCTGCGATGGTTATCCTTACCCCTAACTGACTCGACCACCAGGCAAGGACCTCAGTTTCACTGCTCAAACCATTATCGAGTTCTCTTTTAATGCTATTTCGAACAATCTGACTTTGCTCAAGATAGTAAGACTTTGCCTGTTCGAGATATACCTCCTGTTCTAGATAGGCAATCAAGGTCAAAACCAGCAAGGTGGCACTCATACAGATAATGAAGAGTCGGACGAATAACTGTTTCATTGGGCATCTGTATCAATAAAGAGGTAGCCGGCCTGCCTCAGAGTACGGATATACTCCTTGTTGGGACTGTGTTGTTTTAATTTTTTTCGTAATTTGGATATCCGCATATCGATCGAACGGTCTAAACCGTCGAAATCTTTATCCATGATCTGTTGAAATAATGCTTCGCGGCTGATCACCTGACCGACATTCGAGGCCAGTATCCACAGCAGTTGAAATTCAGAGTCTGTAATATCGATAGCTTGACTGTTTATGATGACTTTTCGGCTGTCAGGGTTGATATCAAGATCAGCCACTTGGATATGTGTACCCCGACCCCGAGTCTGTCGTCTCAATAGTGCGTTGATTCTGGCGAGTAAAATATCAGGTTTTACCGGTTTTATGACAAAATCATCGACACCGGCCTTAAATGCCGACACCTCATTTAGATCTCCCTCATGGGCTGTCAGCATTAAGATGCTGTTTTTAAAGCTGGATCGCACCGCATCGCACACTTCGAAGCCATCCTTACCGGGCAACATCATATCTAAAATGACCAAATCCGGGTTCAGTGACCCAATAATGGTGATGGCATCATCACCATTATTGGCATGATTGACATCAAAACCTTCAAATGACAGTAACCGTACGAGTAGTCGGGCAATTTTTTCATCGTCCTCGACCAATAATATATGTGGCATCGAATATTTCTCTCACAACATCATGCTTCTGGCTCAAGAATAGCAAACTATAAGCAGTCGAGGTTTTCAGGGATCTTGATTTAATTGAATAATGAACGATTAAAGATTACAAATAAATGAAGACTTTACAATGGGAGGTTACACTAGGTGACAAAAGTGTATCTGGTATGACTGACGTGAGTAATTTAAGGGGTAATAATAATTGATATCTATAATTACGAAGGAGGGCGCCAGCTTTTAGCTACCCTCCTGAACAAGGTGTTGTTATGAATAAGCTCTCGGGTTTCTTATTATCTTCTCTTCTGTTAGTGGTATCGGGCTGCAGCGATGCGTCGGATGAAACAAAACAGACGGGTCATTCCAATTTCGATCAACAAAGGAGTGAACTCAGTGAGTTAGTTACCGCCTGGGCAGACCGGAGTGAGGTTCCCAGTGTTTTATTGAGAGTGCAGCGCGGAGCCGATACCGTATTCAGTGGGGCGTCGGGCTTATGGTCTTTCGTCGACAATGATGAAAGATCGGTTTCCGCTAATGCCTATTTTCGCTCAGCCAGCGTAGGCAAACTCTTTACCGCCGTCACCGTGTTTAAATTAGTCGAGCAGGGTAAGCTCTGCCTCGATTCTCCAGTCAGTAATTACCTCGAAGATAAACTTATCTATTCACTTTTTGGATACTATAGCGACACAGTGACAATAGGTCAGCTGCTATCCCACACCAGTGGTTTGGCCAATATAGATAATGATCAGGCTAAAAACAGCTGGATGATGCTGAATCCTGAAAAAGATAAACAACCACAAGAGTTATTGTCTTTTGCTGCCGAGCTTGGTCTGCGATATGAGCCGGGAAAGGGACAGGAATATACCTCTGCAGGTTATATCTTACTGGGTCTGGTTATCGAGGCCGTCACAGAGCAGTCCTATCATAGAGTCGTGCGTGAGCAGGTGTTAGCCCCTTTAAGTCTGAATAATACCTTCGAGCAGGCTCAGGAGTGGCCGACAGATGTTGAGCTTATCCATAATTATGCTGGTGACTATGATATGAATCAAATTCACCCGAGTATGGAATTTGCCGACGGCGGTTTTGTTACTACAACGGCCGACTTGACCCGGTTTGGTATCGCTTTGGCCGAGGGGACGTTTTTTGAACAGGAGCAAACTTACATGGCCATGATGACGCCTCAGGGCTCCGAAGGGATAGGGTTTGGTCCATTTATCGATGAAAATTCATCGGGCGAACTCATCTTCTATCATCCGGGGCATTGGGGAGTCATGTTATATGTCGATCCTGCACATCAACTATCAATTGCTTTTAGTGTAAATCAGAGTGAAGTCGATTATGCCGGTTTTCTTGAGCAGGTCTTGAAGATAGTGAATGCTGAATAATATTGGCGAATTGAATGATTTCCCCTTTGAAACTTATCACCTTGCGGGTAAGCGATGAGGGGAGTGTACATAGCCAACGAAGGTTATACCGATTGGTATTAGTCCCTTTGACTCACATAACGTTTGGGGGACTCGCCCAGTTTTTTCTTGAACATGGTGATAAATGCACTGACAGACTCATAACCAAGTTCCTCTGATACCTGTTGAACAGTGTGATGACTGGATAGTCGCTGTATGGCAATGATGATATGTAATTGTGTTCTCCACCTTCCGAATGACATCCCCGTCTCTTTTTTGATTAACCTGGTAAGAGTTCGTTCGCTCATGGCATAGCGGGAACCCCACTGTGCCACCGTACTTCTGTCATTTGGCGACGCCATCAATGATTCAGCTATTTTTCTTAATTTGCTATTTTTCGATATCGGAAATTCCAGTTGATCTGTCGGCATTTGAGTCAGTTCATGTAATAGAACCTTGACCAATAGGTCGGTGGGAGCACCTGTTTCATAACTCTGAGGCAGTTGAGAAAAATGTTTAATGAGCTCTCTTAACAGAGGGGAGATAGACAAGGTGCAGCTTCGTGTAGGTAAATGAGCCACATGAGGGGCGATAAAAAGCAGACACAGGGAGGCATCACCGGATACCTTGTTGCTGTGAGGGAACCCGGCCGGGATCCAGATAGCGCTCTGGGGAGGTGCTATCCATATTGCATCGGATATTTCACAGGTGATAAAGCCACGAAGGGCGAGGATCAGTTGACCTTTTTGATGGGTATGAACGGGCAGTTCATCGGCGGGCTTGATGGCATCTTGCCTGAGACCGATAACATCGAGAAGAGACAGATCCGGATCAAAGTCTGCAGTATTTTTAAGCATAACTCATAAGTTTGGCTGGTTTTAGTTATTAAGTGACATTATAGCTAAATTCAGCGAGCGTCGAAATATTTATAGTACCGACCTGTTTAATTCATCAGGTTCAAAAATGAGAAAAAGTATTAAAACAGGCTTATTGGTTGCCGGAATATTATTAATTGCGACAAACTTACGCGCCCCTATTACGGGCGTTGCACCGTTGTTAGCCATGATCTCCGAGAGTCTTCTATTATCAACAACGCAAGCGGGGTTACTGACAACCTTACCCTTATTAGCCTTTGCTCTAGTGTCCCCCATCGCCTCATACCTGGCCAAAGAGTACGGTTTAGAACCGTCGATTATGGGGGCGTTAAGTGTCATAGCCGTGGGGATCCTGATCCGTTCATCGGGGAGTGTATCGGCACTCTATCTGGGTACTGTGATTATCGGCTGTGGTATCGCTATCGGAAATGTGCTGTTACCCAGTTTATTAAAACGTGATTTTCCTGCTCGTATCTCGACATTTACTGCGGTTTACGTGTTAACTATGGGGATAGGCTCGGCCATCAGTTCAGCCATTGCAGTCCCTCTGGCACAATTTGACGATAAGGGGTGGGCCTTTTCTATGGGCTGTTTCATCGTGATCCCACTGCTTTCGATGGCACTCTGGTTTCCACAGATGAAAAATCACACTCAGCCAGCAGAAGATACTCTGGGCCTTCCCCATGGTGGAAAGGTTTGGCGTTCGCCACTGGCGTGGCAGGTGACCTTTTTTCTCGGTTTAAATTCATTTATCTCCTATATCATAATCGGTTGGCTACCGACTATTCTTATCGATGCTGGTTACTCGGCTTCACAGGCGGGGGCAATGCATGGATTGTTGCAGCTATCTACCGCGATACCCGGGTTATTGCTTATTCCTGCGTTGGCAAGGCTGAAAGATCAACGCGGGTTAGCATTCGGTGTATCAGTTGCTGCCATGCTGGGCATCTTGGGCTTACTCTATTTGCCAGAGTTTGCGTTGTTATGGACGCTGATATTCGGTTTCGGCGCAGGTGCGGGCTTAATTCTTGGCTTATCTTTTATTAGTTTGCGCACGGATAACTCACACCAGGCTGCGGCGCTATCGGGTATGTCACAGAGTATTGGTTATCTTTTGGCGGCAATGGGGCCAGCCTTGGTGGGTTCTATCTACAGTGCGACAAACAGTTGGGTGATTCCTCTTGTGCTATGTGCATCGGGTTGCGGATTCTGCGCCCTGTTCGGTTTGTTTGCCGGAAGAGGTTTAACGATTAATGCTCAGCTAAGCGCTGGGTGTGAAAAGGCGGTTCAGGTTACTTGATAATAAGAGTTTAAGGTGCTGCAGCTTGATATATTTCAGGAATGTTAACTGCTGCCTCTTCCCCATACATCCCAGGTCAGTTGATAAATACAGAACACTATTTGGCTTCCTTTGGTAGCGCATGTCATGGTGTATTCACCGCTCTGGCATTAGTCCTCGGCGCACACTCGTGCGGTGCAAACATCTCTATCACTTAACTAATTCCTTTAGTGAAGTTTAGTGATTCAATTAATGCGATAGTAACCCCATTAAAGAGAACCCTTATTTGACCTGGAGCATTACCGTTTTCTAACTTTTACCAAAGATAGATAGGGTTAGAAAATGTTTTTCCAGTTCTATTATTTATTAAATCTTAGAAACGAGGTTTTTATGAAAAAGTCTATTGTCGCTTTATCGCTTGCTCTAACGACAGTTTTTGGTGCTCAAGCGGCGACATATCATGGGCCTGATAAAGCATATTTAGAGCAGCTTGCTCCCAATGGTATTACTCAGGCAAATTGGGATGACGCCGAATATGGTTCTATGATGTACATCGACAGCCATAAGATCAGTGACCATGCAAAAATATATAAAGGTGATAATGGGCGTAGCTTCGATAAATCTGATAAGTCTATCGATCTTAACGCGATAATGGTTGCAGATATCGATGGTGTCCCGCTACCCCTGAATGATCTACTTCGTGATCGCTTGTTCAATCGCTCAATGGTTGTTTTGCAAGATGGCAAAATGGTTCATGAACACTACTGGTCCGGTACGAATAAAGAGACTCTGCAACTGACATGGTCAGCGGGTAAATCAATGACAAGCTCATTACTTGCCATAGCCGTCGAAGAAGGTTATCTGAAAATGACCGATCCGGTTGAAAAATATGTTCCGGAAGCCAAAGGTACCGTATTAGGGGCTTACCCGATCCAATATGTAGCAGATATGCGCTCAGGTTTCGCCTTGATTGACAAGGTTAAGAGTCAGTATGGTGATGATTGGGACGCGAGTATGGAAGATGCCATCAGCTGGCATGGCGATGTTGAGACTGATTGGGTCGGCATCAAAGATTATACTCCCCATCTAACAAAACTCTCCTACAAGCAAGGTGAGAAGTTTGAATATCATTCCTACAATACTGAATTACTTGGTTTAATTACTTCCCGGGCTATCGGTAAAACTTGGGTTGATTATTTCGAAGAGAAAATTTGGAAGCAAGGGCAGTTCAACTCAGATACTACCATTATGGTCGACCGTGAAAAAACACCGATCACTTCAGGTGCGCTGACCATGACGACTCGTGATTTCGCAACTATGGGTGATATATGGGCTTACGATGGTAAAAACCAAGCCGGTAAACAAATCATACCTAAGGCGTTTTTAGATAATGTTTTAGCTGGTAATGATGAAGTTCGTTCAGCCTGGACTAAAGGTAAAGAAGCAGAGCTTGCCGATGGTTGGTATATCGATCAGTTTCGTGTGTTGAACCTTGGTGGTGAGCAATGGTTAATCGCAGTTGGTGTTCATGGTCAGATTATCGCGGTAAATCAAGAGTCAAAAACGGTGATCGCTATGTTCGGAAATTACAATGTGGGCCATAGTGCTCGAATGGCAATCGATTACTTCCATACCGTTATCCCGGCAATTAAAGCTGGTATCAAGTAACAGGTTGGTAACAGATAGTGAAGAAAAGGGCTCTGATGAGTCCTTTTCTTTATATGAATTTTAGAAATGGACATAGAAAGATGACCAATAAATAAGGTTGCAACCCCGTCGGGTGAAAGGAGCCTTATGTAGCTAAATTGTTATTATTGATGTAAATCAAGATAAAATTGGCCACGTCCACTTATAGTGGGTGACAAATTATAATTAAAACAGAAGTTGTCATGGAAAATATCGCCGAACAAGAACTCGTTACGCCACTCTCTACCTTTACGGTCTCGGCGAGGGGAAAGAATCGATTGGAGCCCATCGGTAATTTTCTGAAGACGAACTTCGCTTCACTTCCCCTGAAACAAATTGAGAGTATTTTTGGTTTTGTCGAGCGTTCGACTCTGTATGGTGGCCGGGCCTTTCAACAGAGGCAGCTATCTAATAGCGATGTATTACAACTGAATGAGTGGGGCATTGGGGTCAGGATCCCGATGACAAATCACTTTGCCACCCGTGATGAGTTTCAGCAAAACAGTCGCATCTTGCAGAAGTATCACAATCCGCTTAACTCCATTATCTGCACCAATGATGACCTGGCTCAATGGGTCCGAAACGACTTTCCTGATTATGATATCGAAGCCAGTGTGATTAAAAATATCACCACCTCCAGCCAGATTGAAGATGCGTTAGCTATCTACACGACCGTCGTCTTGCCTATGGTTGCAAACGATGACGATGCCTTGTTAGACAGCATCGAAGATAAGAGCCGGATCAGGCTGTTTGCCAATGCAGGGTGCGCCTATACCTGTCCCGCCAGGATCTGCTATAAGTCTTTTTCAAAGATGAACAAGTTTAAAGGGGATGAGTTTAAGTGTTCACAGCCGATAAAGGCACGGACAAGTAAAGGCATGATCGATTTTGACCTGCAGCGTCTACGGGATAAAGGTTTCCATAAATTTAAGCTGCTACGTGCTCAGGTTGGTAATCAAACCGGTTATTAGTCGTATAAGAGGTAAATATAAGGCCTTGAGAAGAGAAATATGGGTCGGTAATTGTATCTGTATTTACCTTTCCGCATTTACGCGGCTTTAACCATCAACCACAGCACGGGGTTCCTTCCTGCACTGGAGGGCACTTCACCGTACCATACGAGCAAAATACGCAGCAGTCACCTTCAAGCGGTCTTAGCAGCGTTTTACATGACGTACATTCGTAATACCATTGACAAGCATTGGTAGGCATCTCTTCGGTTTTCCTGTGGCCGCATACGGGACAGGTGATCTCAGAAAGTAACTCTATGCTCTTAATTTCGACTCCTTAACACTCTTAGCCGGTAGATATTCTCTGTTTATACACTAAGGAAATAAAAAAGAGGAGGGGATTCCCCCTCTATTTATATTTTTGAACAAGGGCTTTATACCAATCGGTATTGAACATGCTTTTGAGTTTTTGTCTCGATGTTCAAAGCCCATTGTTTGTTCATCGCGCGCACAAACCCTTGCCTGAAGCTTGAGTTGTTATCGGTTTTTTTTCCAGACAAATGCACCGGCAGCAATGATCACAACGGCTACTAACGGCAATATATCAAACATATGGTGGAACATGCCGACACCTTCATGTCCTGAATGTGCCATTGCCATTGTTGGCATTGCGAGTAGTGCGATCATAGATAATACTGTCTTCATAGGTAACTCCATTTTGTTTGTTGTAGGTTTAATTTCGTTAAGTTTTAATCGTTACTGATTCAATTTGTTGGTATTGGCTGATGGCTCTATTCTGTCTCGAGTTCGAGTTGCATCAATAACATCTCTTCACCCTCGGTAAGCCGGGTATTGAAACTCTTACACTGTGGACAGATGAGGTTTCTCTCTTCCAGCTGCGTCTGGGTGTCGCAATCACTGCAATGGATCACCAGCGGTTGGATCTGCATCTCGAGTTCGGCATTCTTGCAAATGCCATCGAGTTTAAAGGTTTCAAACGCCGTCCTAAGCAGTTCAGGTTCGACACCACTCATCACACCAATCTTTATGACCACTCGCGCAATGCTATTAGCCCTGTTTTCGAGGGCATGTTGTTCACACTGTTCAATCAATGCGCTGACAATAGAGTACTCATGCATGATTAACTTCTCCTGCATGACCGCTCGCAAAGCCAGTGACAATAGAACTGTCTATCTGATGCATGATTAGCAGATCCTTGGCAGTAGTTCACCGTGAGGGAGATCGAGATAGCGATTACTTCCCCAAGGGGTTTTGATCACGACCTTTCCAAGGTGCTCATCGGTCACAGTGCCTATGATGGCGGCATTCTCGCAGTGGCCATAGCGTTGCATTATTTCTAACGCCCCTGCCGCGATCTCCTGAGGGAGTGCGATGATAAACGTGCCTTCGTTGGCTAAATCATGTGCCTCAAAACCATAGAGTTCGCACAAACCTTTCACTTCATCACAGATAGGGATGGCTGATTCTTCAACCTTAATACCGACATTCGAGGCAACGGCCCACTCATTCAGGACGGCGGCTAGTCCGCCTCGCGTTGCATCGCGCATGGCATGAATTTCAATATTTGCGGCGATGAGCTGCTCGATAACCGGCCATAAATTAGCGCAGTCACTGGTAAGTTCTGACTCGAGAGAAAGCGCCTCTCTGGCCATCAAAATAGCAGCACCATGACGTCCAATGTCTCGAGAGACTAGGATGGCATCGCCTTGCTGAATGTTTTTAACCGAGATCCCTTTGTGTAAAATACGTCCCACACCGGAAGTATTAATGAACAGTCCATCGGCGCAGCCTTTAGGTACCACCTTAGTATCGCCACAGACGATGCGTGTACCACTCTTGGCCATTTCCTGGCGCATACTGGCAACGATAGTTTTGAGCTTAGCAACCTCGAAACCCTCTTCGATGATGAAACTACAGCTTAAGTATTGAGGCTCGGCGCCCATCATTGCCAGATCGTTAACCGTTCCGGCAACAGCCAGCTTGCCGATATCGCCGCCAGCGAAGAAAATGGGGGCGACGGTAAACGAGTCTGTGGTAAAGGCAGTCTCACCGGAAAGATTCAGTAGTGCCGCATCTTCCTCGCTGTTCAAGATCGGATTATGAAATTCACTGAAGAAAATATCCTGGATCAGTGCGTTCATCTCTTTACCACCGCCACCATGGCTAAGCTGAACGGTTTTACTCTTCATTTTATTTGACATGGTTAAACTCCGTTGTAGCGGTAGTAAGCGTTACAGGCACCTTCAGAGCTGACCATACAGCTGCCCAGTGGCGATTCAGGGGTGCAACCGCGTCCGAACACTTTGCAATCTTTAGGGTTCGCGAGTCCGCGCAATATATCACCGCATTGACAGGCCTTATGGTCGTCGATCTCTTTGACCGGCAACCTGTCGGCGTAGATGAGTTCAGCATCTCTGTGGGCATATTGTGGACGGAGTTTCAGGGCCGAATTTGGGATCGGGCCGAGTCCACGCCAGCGGAAATCTTCTCTTATTTCGAAGAAATGCTCGTTCTTCTCCTGTGCTGCAAGGTTTCCCTCTTCGGTCACGGCTCGGCTATATTGTACATCGAGCTCTGCTACACCTTGCGCCTTCTGCTTGGTAATTCTTAAGATGGATTCCATAACGTCGACAGGTTCAAAACCCGATACCACAACAGGCATATGGTAATTATCAACCGCAGGACGGTAGACCTTAGCGCCACTTATCACGCTGACGTGAGCCGGACCGATAAAGGCGTTAACCGTTGCCCTTGGATCCGCCATGACCGCATCCATTGCCGGAGGCACTAACACATGGTTGATATGAAACAGCAGGTTATCGATATTTCTTTTTTCTGCCTGCTCGAGAAGAACTGCCGTCATAGGGGTAGACGTTTCAAAGCCGATAGCAAAGAATATAACGGTTTTATCCGGATTGTCGGTGGCGATAGTCAGGGTATCGAGTGGGTCGTAAATTGGACGAATGTCACACCCTTTCGACCTGAATTCAGCAAGGCTGCCTTTCGAACCCGGCACCCTGATCATGTCGCCTAACGTGACGAGAATGACATTAGGTTGGCTGGCAAGCGTGGCGGCATGGTCGATACGCTCTTTAGGCATGATACATACCGGACATCCGGGCCCATGAATGAACTTAATGTTCTCAGGCAAGAGCTGATTTAAACCATATTTCATGATGGTGTGAGTATGTCCACCGCACACTTCCATGATGTTAATGGGTTCTGAACATTTTGCCGCTTCTATGGCGATCATCTCAGCCAGTTTAGCAATGGTTTTAGGGTCTCGAAACCCTTGGTAAAGTGATTTCAGTGCTAACATTCAATTACTCCGCCGCAGCCATTTTTTCGACAATTTCGTTATAAAGCTCGATGCTCTGTAACGCATCGGCTTTATCGATTTTATTCATGACGAATCCGATGTGGATCAAGACATAGTCACCAATTTCCAGGGGCTCAGGCATCAGGTGTGCGCTGACTTTTCTCTTTACGCCCATGGTTTCAACTGTGACGCTTTGCTCCTCTTCGTGAAGCTCAACGACCTGAGAAGGAATAGATAAACACATGGTTACGCTCCTTTACGGTGAGTTTTTAGCCAGTTAGCAACTTGAGCCATTGAGTCGCCATCCTTAATAGAGACCTCAATGACCTCGACTTCAGGATTAAGCTTCTTAACTTGTGCGCGGGCCTCTTCGACACTGAAATCAAAATAGGGGAGTAGGTCGCACTTGGTGATCAAGATAAGATCGGCACGGCGGAACATAACCGGATACTTCTCAACTTTATCATCGCCTTCAGGTACAGATACCAGGACAACATTGAGGTGAGCTCCCACATCATAGGATGCCGGGCAGACGAGATTACCGACGTTTTCCACGAAGCAGATATCGAGATCCTTAAGATCAACATGATGCAGGGCCCCATGGACCATAAAGGCATCCAGATGACAAGCCGAGCCGGTTTGGATCTGATAAGCGTCGATCCCCTTGGCTTTTAGTCTGTCTGCATCCCGCGATGTTTCCAGATCGCCTTCGATAACGGCATATTTGAGCTCTGTGTATTCCTGGAGATTTTCAAGCAAGGTTGTCTTACCACTACCCGGGCTACTCATTAAGTTGAAGGCCGTGATGCCATTGGCTTCAAAGTGTTCTCTGTTATGGGCGGCTTCAATATCATTTTTATCGAGTATTTTATGGATAACCGCTAAGGTTTTTTTATCATTCAGTTGGGGATTACTATGTAGATCGCCGTGAGTGTGATGTTCATGGTCATGGGAATGCTCGCCATGGGAGGGACGAGTCAGTGAACAGCCGCAATCTTTACACATTGTTGTACTCCATTTTTAGTCCTGATGTTAAATAATGTCTGAAAATGTGAAAATTTCTTTGATTCCCATCAGGTCAGTTATTGATTCTTGTTGTTTTGGTCGTTATTTGTGATGCAAGCCATACCAGAGCTGGCCTAGTGCAATACCACCATCGTTAATCGGAACATGATGGGGCATTAAGCGCTTACTACCTTGCTCGTTTAGCTTTTTGATACATAGCTCAGAGAGATAACGGTTTTGAAAGACACCACCAGATAACACCACGGGTAGGGATGTATGTTGTTTTGCAAGAGTGGTGACGGCATCGCCCAGGCTATTCATAAATCCACGTGCAATATAACTGACTCTCTGCTCAGTTAATGTCTCTTGGGTGACACTGGATACTAACTGCTTAAACAGGGTATCGAGGTGCCACATGCCATCGATAACAGGGAGTAAGTAACAAAACTCTGCAGTTGCTATCGAATCGTCGAACCGATTGGCCGCCGCTTCGAGTAACATACCGGCTTGGCCCTCAAATTGGTTCCTCTCTATCAAGCCCAGAAGCACGGCGACCGCATCGAAAATACGACCGATAGAGGAAGTTTCGATACAGCGACTCTTGCTCTGCCATAATTTATGCAGGTTTTCTATGAGTCTCGGGTCAGTTTTAGTCAAAATGGATAAGGGAAGTGCGAGAAGTTCATCCAGAGAATATTGCTGAAACAGGATTGCCAACAGCAAACGTTTCGGATCTTTAATGGCCTGCTCTCCACCAATCAGCATAAAGGGTTTAATGTGGCAGACCCGCTCGAAGCCATGCACATCGGCGATAAGCGCCTCGCCACCCCACAGAGATTGATCGTCACCGAGTCCGGTTCCATCGAAACTAAAACCTAATACTTTCTCTTTAACCTGGTTAACAGCCATCACACTGAGTATATGAGCATGGTGATGCTGAATTTCTAATTGTTTAACCCCCTCGTTTTCTTCTGTAAATTGTTGTGCCCATTTAGAGGGGGCATAGTCAGGATGTTTATCGCTGATAACAACTTTGGGGCTAAATTGATAAAGGCGTTTAAAGGTGGCCAATGTATGATCGAAGTAGCTTTCGGCTTCTAAACTAAACAGATCACCGATATGAGGGCTTAATACCATCTTGTCGGCGAATCCAAAAGCGATGCTATTTTTTTGCTGTGCCCCCACAGCGAGGTGATGCGATGCACTGCCGGTGGGATTGTGTATGCTCAATGGCGCAAAGCCACGGGCCAGACGCAACATCTGAACCTCTTCACCAATACACTGAATGACACTGTCATCACAGGCGTTGATGATAGGGCGGTTATGATCCAGTATTGAATCTACCACATCAGAGAGCTGAGCTATGATCTCTTTCCCATCGCAAATTATCGGTTCACCGCTGCGGTTAGCACTGGTGGCTACGATAGGAATATCTAACTCTTTGAGAAGCAGAGAATGCAGCGGCGTGTAGGGTAAAAACACACCTAACTTATCGATTCCTGGTGCGATTGCCGGACTTAAATTGACCGTATTTGAGCGGTTTTTGGTCATGATGGTGATAGGTCTTTCAATCGAGGTGAGCTGATCCCACTCAAATTGTGAACCTGTCACGATGGATTTTGCCATCTCAAGACTACTCACCATGACGGCTAATGGTTTACTCGGGCGTCTCTTTCGCTCTCTCAACCGCTCAACTGCGTCATGATTGGTCGCATCACAGACTAAATGGAAGCCACCAAGCCCTTTAATGGCAAGGATCTCTCCTTTGGATAGCCGCTCGACTGTCTCTTTTAATGCCGCATCTTTTTCTGCCAGAAGTTCGCCCTCTCGGGAGAGTAAGGAGAGATGAGGCCCGCACTGCGGGCAGCTGACGGGCTGAGCATGGTAACGCCTGTCTAATGGGTCGAGATAGGAAGCTTCACAACGTGAACACATGGCAAAACTTGCCATAGAGGTGTGTTTTCTGTCGTAGGGTAAGGCTTTAATCAGTGTATATCTTGGGCCGCAGTTCGTGCAGTTAGTAAACGGATAGCGGTAATGGCGGTTACCGGGGTCAATAATTTCATCTAAGCAGGTGTTGCAACAGCTCTTATCGGGTGAGATAGCTACAACCGCACTTAAATTGTCATTACTGGCTACAATGACGAATTCCGGGCAATCCTGAACTAGCTCCACTTGCTTTGAACTGAGCGTGTCGATGCGAGCGAGCGGGGGAGGAGATGTATCAAAACGCGCGATAAAACTATCAATATTGCGCCGTTTCCCCTGAACTTCAATGGTGACTCCCTGGCCATTGTTGAGCACGAAGCCACTGAGATCTTCACCCTTGGCATGGCGATAGACGAAGGGCCGGAAGCCGACCCCTTGAACGATACCGGTGACAATGATTTCAACCCTTACAGCCGAGTCCGGCTGTAAGGAAGAGAGAGTGTTATTTTCTCTTGTTTCAATCATGGGCTATTGTCTTCGCTTTTTAAGGTAAAGCCCGCCAACGGCAAGATTGTTACCATCGAGATCCAGTCTATGGTTGATTTTTAGAGGGAAATTTTTACCGAGTCTCAGAGATAACCTTTGAGTTAGCACTTCGTTGGCAAACTCACTGCCGGCCAATATGACCGAATTGACCCCAATATTAAGATCCAGATGTTCAATCCAGTTCGCCAAAAAGTCGGCCAGTGAATCCTGCATACCGAAGGCTAGCTTATATGAGTCTCTATCGTCGGCTAATCGGAAACTTATCAGTGACCCCAATGTTTTGCACCAATTCAAGCTTCGATGTGCTTCGCCTTTAGTCAGGGGATAATCGATTCTAGGTGAGTTAGACCCTCTGTGAGCCATGGCGCAACTGATTAAGGCATCGGATAGCGCATCTTTAGTCAAGGCCTTGGTTGGAAGCCCAAGGATGATCGCCGCAATGGCCCAAAGGCTCTGTAGGTTATCCGTTGGCGAGGCTAAATTCAGATCCAGCAGTCTGAGGTAATCATCCGGATATTTTTGTTTAAACTTTTCAACCACGCCACGTTGCGGGCTCTGTTCCAGGTGATGGTAGATGTCATAACCTGTGCTCGGGAGTGTTGGCAGAGAGAAGAATAACTCAGATTTTTGATCTCTGTCTTGAGTCACAATCTGGCCTGTCTGCTCCTGGCTAAAGTAGATCACAGCGCTATTTTTAAACTGACCACTCTCAAGATTTCCTGCGTGAAGGGCACAGATACCGGCGTCGCTTCTTTCGCCATCAGTTCCCTCTGCATCCGACTGAGTACAGCTAATCAATCCCTTTTTCCAGCTTGCGACTACGCCGTTGAAACTCGCTTCATCGTGCAGAGGTTCCGGGGTGCTGTCTAAAACGACTATGGGTTCATTACTGTCGGTTTCACTGGAAATTTTACTCCATGCCGATTGGATCCAAACCATAGGTTTGCTGAGATTGTCGGCATGAAAATAGACCCAATCGATCCCTTTTTGTCTTAATATTTCACACAGAACGACCACGGCGCGATTATAGGCAAAGCAGATATCGTAAAGAGGCGCATCCAGTTTTGGGTGATCGTTAACCGGGCGGGCGGTGATTAATGGCTTTTCAATACTCGACAGGGCTAAGATTTGATGATCTTTTAGATGGAACTGGGCGTTGAGAGTATTGGGATTACAGATCAGTAGCTTATCCCGGCCCGTATTGCTTAAAGGCGAAAGACTGAATGTAATGGTATCTTTATTTGGAAGTTGAGCTTCGCCATCTCTCAGTAAGGAATCTGCAATTGCAACAATATCGGTATAGGAGAGGCCCAAATGCTTTTCATGAAGACGCGTTCGCCCATGGCAGCAGTCACACTTCAAGGAGATATCGCCAAAAAGAGGTGACTGGTTATCACCGAACAGTGGCAGACACTGCTGACAAAATTCCTGCTCTACCTTGGCATCGGGTAATAGTTGATGGCTACCCATACGTGAATCTATCAGAGATATGCGCGAATCTGTTAACCACACAGAAATAAGGAAATCTTGTGCAATTGCATCGGCGAGGGATTCAAGTTCTTTTAACTCCCCCTGAGCCTCGATAAAATAGACCTGCTCCTGATAACCTACCGTGATATTCAGCTGGTCATGATTAAGATATTGATTACACAAGTGCGCATAAAGGGGAACCTGTCTCGAACAGGTAAATTCAAACCTAATATTCTTCATTATAATTAACACCGCGTTTGTATGACTCGGGGATTAAGGTATTGATATCTATTTCGTTAATGCGATCACAGCTGAAATCAAGCTGATTAAGATGTGCTAATAGTGTTTTTTCCATCAGTGGAACGGCAGCTTCTACCATAGGGGTTAAGCCTAAGGTCATAGGTTCGAGTACCGTTGGCGTTACACCTAAGATATAGGTTTTAGGACGATCGCCTACCATATCCATCATGTTCAATGTTTGCAGCATTTCAACTTCGTGAGCACTGCCTTGCCAGTCGATCTCCGCCGGAGCTTTATCGAAATCGAAGAAATAGACCTGCCCGGGCTCGACATCATGGGCATTGACGGTATCGACCACAATTAAGTAGTCATATTGACAGATAATCGGGATTAAACCTTGGGCGAGGGTGCCACCATCTGTAATATCCAGTTGGTCACTCTCATGGCTGAATTTATAATTTTCAGCGATATAATTGACGAAATGTACACCGATACCTTCATCTGCGTACAGGACATTGCCAATACCTAGCAGCAATACCTTCATTAAAACCTTGCCTTGTTGTTAGTGACTATCATCATCGATAAGTAAGGTTTATACCTGCTTTTAACACCACTTTCTATCCATGAATTTATAGTGATCAGATAATAATGGTCTAAAAATAATAAAAGTACGCCGACAGAATCGGCGTACCCTGATATTGATTAGTGACGACAATATCTACTTGTGCTTCTTGTGGTAATCATAACCAGAGACAATAGAATCTACAGAGTTATGTTTGAACCTGATACCCGACCATACGGCCATGTATACATGGACAAGAACGAAGATGACAAATACCCAAGTCAGGTAATGGTGCCAAATTCTTACTTGTGCCAGTCCACCCATCTGTGCGGTGATCCAACCTGCTGCATCCCACATCATGCCACCCATTCCAAGGTGGTAAACGTTGGCGTACAGTACCAGGCCAGTGATACAGATAATCAGAGCCATAAATGAGATCAATACATAGGTTGTGAACTGTAATGGTCCATAAACACCCGCTTTATTCAGGTGCCCCATCCATAAGTATGATTTCAAGTTTTTAACCCAGCTACTTACACTCGACACATCACGGAAAGATCGACGTTCAATGTCGCTCTTGCCGAAGAAGAAGAGGTAAAAGCGCACCAGGGTGATGGCGGTTAACGCAAAGCCAAACACTAAGTGAGCAAAGCGGATATAGCTCTGAACCTGAATATCATTAGTTTCAGGCGCCACCAAAAATGGCCAAGATATATAAAATCCTGTGATAACCAGAACGAGTATCGACAGTGCCCGGAGCCAGTGAAAAATCCGGATCGCAGGGCTGAAGATCAAGTCTCTAGTATGGGTCGCAGAATGATTCATTTTGCTATCCCTCCCTTAGTGATTATTGGCCGTTGGGATCGATACGGAATTCACCCAACTCTTGTCCCTTAAAGTCCATAACATGTACAGAACAAGCCATACAAGGGTCAAATGAGTGAATGATTCGTATGACTTCCAGTGGTTTAGTTGGATCTTCCAACTTCAGACCAATCAAAGAAGCTTCATAAGGACCCATCTTTCCGTTGGCATCGACGGGACCTGCGTTCCAGGTTGTCGGTACTACGGCTTGATAGTTCTCTACAAGACCGCCTTTAATACGAATCCAGTGACTTAGCATGCCGCGAGGCGCTTCGATCATCGAGTGTCCAACGTACTCCTGACTGGAATCCATTACAGGTTTAACGTAGGTAGACTCATCAGATTGCATGTTGACCAGCATAGCATCGAACGTCTTAAGACCCTCTTCAGCAACAATCACTGTCTGTAACATACGCGCTGCAGTACGACCTAAGGTAGTGAACAGGGCGCCTATTGGCAAACCAGTGGCTTCAAGCAGGCCATTGACCGAGTCAACAACAACCTTGTTGCCTTTAGCGTAACTCACGAGCAAGCTTGCAAGTGGTCCCACTTCCATTGGCTCATCGTCGTAGCGCGGAGACTTAACCCAAGAGTACTTACCGTCACCATCAAGGGTAGGTAGCTTACCGTAGACAGTGTCACGCTCAACAAAACCTGTGTAGTCTGGAACCGTTGTTCCGTCATACGGATGCTGTGCGCCGTCGGCTTTGTACCAGGCGTGGGTCACGTCTTCCTTGATGAGATCTGGGTTAATGTCGGTCACACCGGCAAGATCGCCGTTCATGATCACACCCTGATCAAACATGTACTGACCATCGGCCAATACGAAGTCGTTGGTAGCCATGAAGTTCTTCACGTTTACGCCACCAAGTACACTAGGCTCGCCACCAAATGCTGCTGCAGCCATAACGATGTCGGCTTTATAGGCACGGTGAATGAAGTCAGTCACGATAGCGTGCTTCTGCTTCCATTCCTGCAAACGTGCAGGGCTCAACATATCTCGAACCGAAGTCACACCACCAACAACCAAAGATTGTGGATGTGGAGACTTACCACCGAAGATAGCCAACATCTCAGCCGCGACACGTTGAACTTCAAGCGCCTTAAGGTAGTGAGATAGGGCGATCAGGTTTTGCTCTGGTGTAAACTTGTAAGTGCCATTACCCCAATACGCGTTAGCGAATGGGCCAAGCTTACCGGTTTCAACGAAACCTTTGATTCGCTCCTGTACGGCACGTAGTTCACCTTCACCGGCAGAAATAGGATTCGCGGTATACTTAAGCGCTTCTTGCGCCGCAGCAGCAGGATCGGCACTCAGTGCAGATACGACATCTACCCAGTCCAAACCATGCAGGTGATAGAAATGAACGATATGGTCATGCATATACAGTGATGTCTGCATCAATGAACGCAGATATTTGGCATTAAGAGGGATCTCAGTTCCTAATGCATTTTCAACTGCTTCAATACCGGCACGGTAATGGGAATAAGTACAAACACCACAAATTCTCTGTACGATCAGTCCGACATCCATAGGGGTACGACCCTTAAGGATGACTTCGATGCCGCGCCAAAGAGTAGAAGATGACCAAGCTTTGTTAATGACATTGTTTTCGTCGACTTCGACTTCGACGCGCAAGTGACCCTCAATACGGGTAATGGGATCGATTACTACACGCTTACTCATTGATTACTCCTCCAGTGGCTTGGCGAAAATGCTGGTAACGGCATGGGCGCCAATACCCACAGCAGTTGCTCCAAGAATAACGGCACCTACGGTGTCCGCAGTTGCATCAATTCCATGTAGGAGTTGTCTGCCAAGTGGCTTTTCAAAGTCAGCCATATCATCCCAGAAATTTGGCTCTGAGCAGCCCATACAACCATGTCCTGCAAGTACTGGCCAACTGGTATGATGGTTAAATCTTTCGGTAGGGCAGTTGTTATAGGTATAAGGACCCTTACAACCCACCTTGTAGAGGCAGTAGCCCTCTTTAGCACCTTGGTCACCAAACTCTTCGACGAACTCACCGGCATCGAAACGGCCACGACGTTCACAGTTATCGTGTACACGCGCACCGTAAGCCCATTTAGGACGGTTGAACATATCGAGTGCTGGAAGTTTGCCAAACATGATGAAATACATCAGGGTTCCGACAATGTTCTTCTCACTTGGAGGACAACCACCCAAGTTAATCACTGTCTTGTCGACAACTTCATGTATGCCTTTTGCACCCGTTGGGTTAGGCGAGGCAGCTTGAACACCACCGAAAGCTGCACAGGTACCGACAGAAATAATCGCCGCAGCGCCTTCGGCAGCATGCTTGATGATTTCAAGGCCTGTGTGACCTTTACAACCGACGGTCAGATAAGCACCGTTGTTTGCTGTAGGTACTGCGCCTTCTACCGCAAGAAGATATTGGCCTTTGTAGGCCTCCATCGCATGTTCCAGATTCTCTTCAGCTTGCCAGCCAGCGGCGGCCATCAAGGTTTCATGGTATTCCAATGAAACATGATCGAAGATAAGAGAATCCAGATTAGGTGTATCGGTTCTTATTAAAGACTCAGAACAACCTGTGCACTCGGCCATGTGTAACCAGATTAACGGTACTCTATCGGCAAGTTCCGCGGCTTCCGCGACAAGCGTACTGAATGGAAGGGGAAGTGCTAGCATCGCTGTTACAGATGCGCTCCACTTCATAAAGTCACGGCGGGTGATGCCATGCTCTTTCATTTTGCTAGTTAATGACTGTCCGTCTCGGGATTTGAGCTGGCGCAGCATATCCAAACGCGCCTGTCCCTGTCGATATAGGGCTGCATGTGTGTCCATGTTAAACCTTTGTTGTTGTTATGGAGTTGAATTGTTTTTGCTCACTTTGCAGCAACAAGTCTATGCCTAAAAAAATGAAAAATATTGACTCACATCAAGCTTTATCGTGCTTGAGACGAAAGTCGTGCATTAGATTTCATCAATATGAACTAGATCATCTTTCAGCATAATCATGGGTCAAAATGTCCCAGCCTGAAAGTTTACTGGCTGGTGTTCACATAAATAAAAATCATTAAATCTAGTGGCTTAAAGGGATATTTCTTGTTTTAAAGGCTAAAAGAAAGGTGCATATTATAAGCGGCTTTGCAATGTTAACTATTTGGTTCACTTGTTATTTATTACACTAATCCAACAAAATTAATTATTTAGATTAGCTTTGTCGAATGTTTTGTGTACAGTTTGTTGGTTTCTTATGTAAACTGAAGTTAAGACAAACCACAGGGGAAGAAAATGGATTCAATTAAAGTTACCGAATATATGGACCGTCAACCCGTGCTGCTTACACCCGAAATGTCGTTGGCTGCTGCGGTCGACGCGTTATTAGAGAAGAAAAAGTTGGGAGCACCCGTTGTAGATGCTTCGGGCCAACTTGTTGGTTTCCTGTCTCAACAGGACTGCATGTCTGTGATGCTAAAAAGCAGTTACCATTGTGACTTAGTGGCTAATGTAAATGACTGCATGCGCAGCGATGTGCTCTGGGTATCACCCGACGACAGCGTTTTACGACTCGCCGAACAGATGTTGGGACCTAAGCCGAAAGTTTACCCGGTAGTAGAAGAGGGCAAGGTGATTGGCACTATAAACCGCACCGACGTACTTAGTGCCATCAATAAATATATGCAGCAATGCTATCTCGCGCCGGCTTAGGCTCTTTTCATAACGAGTATCACTCATATTATTAAGCTTCACCTTTTCAGCTAGGGGGGGCTCGCAGCATCTTGTGTTATAGCGAGTTAACCCTAGTTCAGGTATGGCCCGACAACAGCGGCTCTTTTTAGGGCTTGCTCGCAGCGTCTTATTTGAACGCCCACTCGATATATTTAATCAAGCTTTGCCCACAATTGTTGAACTCATAGGTTAGTGAGTTCTCTGTTAGTGGCGAGCTAGTGAGGGCATTCCGATCAGGGCAAACTCTGATATACCAAGCTATGCTAGATGAAAGGTGAGGAGAATTACCTCTCCTCATTGTCATAATGAATGATGCTTGGACCTGTGCATTGAATAATTACGAAAGCCTCTTTTGAAAGGATTGTCAAAGTCGGTGGTTTTAAGGATTATGATGAACAAACTTCATGTTCTTCTATTTCTGATGATGAATCTGCTATTGCCGGCAGAGGGGGCTGAACTTAAGTTTGTCACTCATGACTTCCCCCCTTTTAGTTATGAGAGTGGCGGGACGCTATCGGGAGCGGCTATCGATATTGTGCGTCAAACATGCAGCGAGATAGAGATAAGTTGCCCCATCGAACTCTTACCCTGGAAACGATCGCAATTTAAAGTCAGACGGGGTCAGGTGCAAGCAATGCTGGTGATCGGATGGAATAATAAACGCGCGCAGTGGCTATCTTTTTCCCCTCCACTTTTAAAAACTCAGTATGGATTTTTCGTTAATACATCCAACCCATTGGATTATCAGTCTCTGTCAGACATTGCCGGTGCAAAAATCGGTGTACTTGAATCTTCTAATACCTTCGATCATTTAAATGAAATTCGACAAAAAATGATTGAGTCAAAACTTGAACCTATCAGTATTCAAGAGATCCATGACAATACACAGGTTTTCAAGATGTTAGATAATGAAGGTCGAAACATAGAGATGATCTATTCCAATAGAGATGTAGGAAACACGGTTATCACTCAGCATAATTTGAAAAATGTTCGTTATGCAGGGCCTAATGAGGAGCTGTATTACTATATCGGCTTTGGCCTTAAACATACTGACAAGGCGCTGGTAGAACGCTTCAATAGTGGTTTTATTAAGTTACAAAGAAGCGGTGTTATTCAAAATATTTTGGCCCAATACAATCTGGAGGGAGTTGAGCCCGATTGATCCATCAAGCTGAAGGGGCTGATTCATTGTCCAATTAACCTAAATTTTCCATACCAATAACCTCATATCCTTGCTAGGATCCCTTTTTTGATCCTGGTAATGGAATCTGGACTTGAGTTCGCAACAACACCCTCTATCGAATACTTATCTTAAACAGTGTTATCAATCAGATGCTTCTCGAATAAGACGACGCCTTTACAGGCTCAATAAAGAGGCCGATTCAGATAAGAAACGTCTCACACTCGAGAAGCTTGAAGCGCAAGCGGTTGAAGCTTTTGAGAAGGTAGAGCGGAGGCGTCAAGGGCGTCCGGACATAAGCTATCCGGAAAGTCTGCCCATCTCACAAAAACGTGAAGAGATTGCCAGGGCGATTGCGGGTCACCAGGTCGTTATTATTGCCGGTGAAACGGGATCGGGGAAAACGACTCAATTACCAAAAATTTGTCTCGAGTTGGGTTTAGGTTGCCGTGGCTTGATTGGTCATACTCAACCAAGACGATTGGCTGCCCGAAGTGTCGCCAGTCGAGTCGCCGATGAGCTAAAGAGCCCGCTGGGCGAGGTCGTTGGTTTTAAAGTTCGATTTGCCGATGCTATCAATAGCGACTCCTATATCAAGTTGATGACTGATGGCATCTTGCTGGCAGAGCTCACCAACGATAAGTTCTTAGACCAGTACGACACCATCATCATAGATGAAGCCCATGAGCGTAGCCTCAACATCGACTTCATCTTAGGCTACCTGAAAGAGGTCCTGAAGAAACGACCGGATCTTAAGGTGATCATCACCTCGGCGACGATCGATCTCGACAAGTTTTCGAAGCACTTCGATGATGCTCCAGTCATCGAGGTGTCGGGGCGAACCTATCCGGTCGAGACGCGTTTCAGGCCGCTGGTGCGTGATAGCATTGAAGATCTGGATCTTACCGAAGGGATATTTGAGGCTGTCGATGAACTTACAGCAGAAGGTCCGGGTGATATTCTTATCTTTATGAACGGCGAGCGTGAAATTCGCGATGTCGCCGATCAGCTTAATCGTCGTCAATATCGCGATACCGAGATCTTGCCCCTGTATGCCCGTCTCTCCTACGGCGAGCAATCAAAAGTCTTTAAGAGTCATGTTGGTCGCCGTATCGTATTGGCCACCAACGTGGCGGAAACATCGTTAACGGTACCTGGCATTAGATACGTTATCGATCCCGGAACGGCTCGTATCAGTCGTTACAGTTATCGCACTAAGGTTCAGCGCCTGCCGATTGAACCCATCTCACAAGCCAGTGCTAATCAGAGACAGGGGCGTTGTGGCCGTGTGGCACCGGGGATCTGTATTCGTCTTTACGCCGAAGACGACTTTACCAGTCGCCCCGAATTCACCGATCCTGAGATCCTGCGTACTAACCTGGCATCCGTTATCCTGAAAATGCTATCGATTGGTCTGGGTGACATCGAAGCTTTTCCGTTTATTCAGCCACCGGATCAGCGATATATCCGCGATGGTTTCCTACTGCTCGAAGAGCTTGAAGCCGTTTCCAACAGCAAGGGACGTTTAGGATTAACACCTCTGGGCAAACAGTTGGCCCATATTCCGGTGGATCCACGTTTAGCGCGGATGGTGATTCAGGCCAATCAAAATGGTTGTCTGCATGAGGCCTTGGTGATCACTTCGGCACTGTCGATTCAAGATCCTCGCGAACGTCCGATGGATAAGAAACAGGCGGCCGATGAAGTCCACAAGAAACACAGTGACAAGAATTCAGATTTTGTCTCGTTTGTTAACCTGTGGGATCACCTCAAGGTTCAGCAGAAACAATACTCCTCCAGCCAATTCAGGAAGCAGTGTAAGAAAGAGTTTCTCGCCTACCTGCGAGTGCGTGAGTGGCAAGACCTCTATGCTCAGCTTAGACAGGCCGTGCACGATCTCAAGTGGCGTCTCAATACCGAGCCTGCCGATTATGAACTGCTGCATAAGTCCTTGCTGACAGGCTTGCTCAGCCATGTGGGCTTTAAAGATAAAGACAATGAATACTTAGGTGCGCGTAATCGTAAATTCTTTGTGTTTCCCGGTTCGCCTCTGGCGAAGAAGGGACCGAAATGGATCATGGCAGCCGAACTCACCGAAACTTCGCGTCTCTTTGCCCGTTGTTGCGCCAAAATTGAACCTGAATGGATTGAGCCGTTAGCCGGACATCTGGTTAAGAAAAATTACCTTGAGCCTCATTTTGAAGCTAAGCAGGGCAGTGTTGTCGCCCTTGAAAATCAAGTCTTGTATGGCCTTATGATCGTTAATCGCCGTAAGACCCAATATGGTCCGGTTAACGCCATTGAAGCTCGTGAGATCTTTATTCGTAGCGCCTTAGCCGATGGCGAGCTCAGAACCAACGAATCTTTCTTCATTAAGAACCGAAACTTACTCAAAGAAGTTGAAACCTTAGAGCATAAGTCACGTCGTCGTGACATCCTGGTCGACGAACAGGTTTTGGTAGACTTCTATGAGCCCCGTATTCCCGCCGGGATATACAATGCGCCAAAATTTTTCAGCTGGTGGAAAGTCGAACGTAAGAAGAATTCCGATCTATTAGATTTTGAACGTGAGCAGTTGATGCAGCGTGGCGATAGTCATATCTCTGCGTTAGATTTCCCGGACTTTTGGCATCAGGGAAACCTTAAGTTATCTGTGAACTATCATTTTGAACCTTCGGCTGAAGATGATGGCGTCGCAATTCATGTGCCGGTGGCCCTGCTTAACCAGATCCAAGATGTGGACTTTGATTGGCAGGTCCCGGGGCTTAGAGAAGAGAAGTGCATTGCACTGATTAGATCTTTACCTAAAGCGATTCGGCGTAATTTCGTTCCCGCACCGGACTATGCCAAAGCCTGTATGCAGGCGATGAAACCCTTCGAGATGAGCTTAATCGATACCATGTGTAAGCAGTTACTCCGCATGAGTGGTGTACGTGTTAGTGCCGAAGACTTCGATGTTAGCCAATTGAGTAAACATCTGCTGTTTAATTTCAAAGTAGAAGATGATAAAGGGAAATTGGTTTCTCAGTCTCGTGACATTGAGCAGCTAAAAGCCAGTTTACAGGGCGAAGTCTCTCATGCTATTCGCCAGGTTGCGGATTCGGGGATCGAAAAATCTGATCTCACTGAGTGGTCTTTTGGCGAGCTGCCGAGTCAATTTCAGCAGAAGAAGGGAAACTTTGAGGTCAAAGCTTTCCCTGCTCTGGTCGATGACAGAGAAAGTGTGTCGATCAAATTGTTCGATGATGAGAATGAAGCGATTAGAGCGCATCGCTCGGGTCTGCAACGCCTCTTGTTGATCAACATTCCTTCACCGGTTAAACATCTGCAAAAAACATTGCCGAACAAGGCGAAGTTGGCGATGTATTTCAATCCATTTGGCCAGGTACAGGTGTTAATCGACGATATTTTAGCGGCCGCAGTACAACAGCTACTTGATGAAAAAGGTGTCGATGTTCGTTCACAAACCAGTTTTGAGCAGGCGAAAGACTGGGTAAGACAGGAACTCAACCCAACAGCTGCAAAACTTGCGTTAAGAGTCGAAGAGATACTGACACTTTATCAAAAGATTAAGAAGCGTTTGAAGGGCAAGATCAGCCTGGATATCGCCTTTGCGATGAGTGACATTCAAACGCAACTGGATCAGTTGGTATTTAAGGGGTTCGTTGAGCGATGTGGCTGGCAGCGCCTGCCGGATATGGTGCGCTACCTCAAGGCCATCGATAAGCGATTAGATAAGCTTCCGGTTGACCCGAATCGAGACCGACTCCATATGCACAGTATCAATAATGTTCAAAAGGAGCTTGAGGCACAACTCGCTAAGGTCCCGAGATCGGTAGCGACACCTGAGTCCCTGCTCGACGCGCGTTGGATGATTGAGGAGTACCGGGTTTCCTGTTTTGCACAGGTGTTAGGTACGGCTTATCCTATCTCTGAAAAGCGGATTTTGAACCGCATTAAAGAGGCATAACTCTCCTCATCTAAGAGGTAATAAACGCTTCTGGCAAGCGGCTATCTTATTTAATAAAAGCGCAGAAAACCCCTCTGCGCTTTTTTGTTTCCCCAAGGCAATTCTAGTTTCTCCCAGGCGACTTCGTCTCTGCTTATTGTCCATAATCCTTATTCTGATCATTTCTCTATGGTTTTAGCCGTAGCAAGACTCAGCTTAAGTTCTGAGTGCTTGATTTTTATACGCTCTTTCTGCGAGCCATCTATCTATTTAGCGATAGATTTACATTTTGTTAACTAGCTGGTAGGGAGCCATTGTGATATAGATCACGTCAAAACCTGTCCTAGATCATGGTAATTATTTGAACGTTTGATTTTTAAGCTGAAATAGGTTGATACTTTTATTGATCTATATCAAGTTTTGTACGAGAATCGTGATGCGTATCAAGCTGTGTGGGCTTTACCAAGTTAGAGGTATACAGCTTGCTATCTCATTACGAGTACTATTTTCGTTAAGTTAATCGCTTGGTTGAAAATTTACATATTAACCATCAAATTTGAGCCTAAATTGATGGCTCACCATGTGCAGGGTTAACGCCCCACGTTGGAGGACTTATGAGTTCCACTGCCGAAGAAGAGAAAAGTTTAAAGCTAAAAATCTTTAGTTTTCTGACCGTTTTTCTCGCTCCTCTTGTATCGGTACTTTTGGGATTTTCATCTCTAGTTGCCCAAGCTGCGCCATTTCAGTATTTTTCCCCAGATAGATAAGGAACGCCCACATGTCGTTAGCTGAGGCGCATATCTCAAGCCTATTAGTCCAGGTTAGCCCTGAGCACTTAAATACAACGAAAAAGCTCATAGAAGAGTTTGAAGAGGCCGAAATTTACGGCGTCAATGAAGTCGGAAAAATTGTTGTTGTCTTAGAGACCCAAACACAAGGCTTTATTACTGACGTGATTGAAAAAATAAATAATATGCCAGGTGTGCTTGGTGCAACAATGGTTTATCACCAAATTGATATCGAACCAGATACCAGCAATCAAACCCCTGATAACAAATATAATGTTAGCGAGGAACAAGTATGAAAATGTCTAGACGTGAGTTTATCAAAGCAAATGCTGCAGCTTCAGCTGCAGCGCTTGCAGGGATCACTCTTCCAGCCACTGCGACGAATTTAATTGCATCGAGTGAACAGTCAAAAATTCATTGGGATAAAGCGCCTTGTCGTTTCTGTGGTACAGGTTGCTCGGTACTTGTTGGGACTCAAGAGGGTAAAGTTGTTGCGACTCAAGGCGACCCAGAAGCGCCTGTAAACAAAGGGCTTAACTGTATCAAAGGCTATTTCCTTTCTAAAATTATGTATGGCTCAGACCGGTTAACTCAGCCGCTGTTACGTCAAACTAATGGTAAATTTGATAAGAACGGTGATTTTGCTCCAGTAAGCTGGGATCAAGCCTTTGATATCATGGCTGACAAGTGGAAAGCCGCGTTAAAAGAGAAAGGGCCTACCAGTGTGGGTATGTTTGGCTCTGGTCAGTGGACGGTAATGGAAGGCTATGCTGCATCTAAGATGATGAAAGCAGGTTTTCGCTCTAACAACATCGACCCTAACGCGCGTCACTGTATGGCCTCTGCTGTTGGCGGCTTTATGCGTAGCTTTGGTATTGATGAGCCTATGGGCTGTTATGATGACTTCGAAGAAGCCGATGCCTTCGTGTTATGGGGCTCTAATATGGCAGAGATGCACCCCATTTTATGGAGTCGCATCACCGATCGTCGCTTAAGTCATCCCCATGTGAAAGTGAACGTATTATCAACCTATTATCACCGTTCATTTGAACTTGCTGATAAAGGCTATATCTTTAAGCCACAAACCGATCTTGCAATAGCCAACTTTATTGCTAACTACATCATTGAAAACGATGCAGTAAACTGGGATTTTGTCACTAAGCATACCCATTTCAAGCAAGCCACTACAGATATTGGTTATGGTTTAAGGGATGAGCATCCCCTGCAACAAAAGGCAGCTAACCCCAATGTAGGTAAAATACATTCAATTGATTTTGAGCAATACAAAAAATCAGTAGCGCCATATACGCTTGAAAAAACCGCTGAAATGACAGGTCTAGGTGAAGATAAACTGCTCACACTCGCTAAGCAGTTTGCCGATCCAAAGATTAAGGTGATGTCACTTTGGACTATGGGAATGAACCAACATACCCGTGGTGTATGGATGAACTCGTTAGTTTATAACATTCATCTTTTAGTGGGTAAAATATCAACTCCTGGTAATGGACCATTCTCATTAACTGGCCAACCGTCAGCGTGTGGTACAGCGCGTGAAGTGGGTACTTTCTCGCATCGTTTACCTGCAGACATGGTCGTTGCCAACCCTAAGCATCGAAAGCTTGCTGAGAAGCTATGGAAGATCCCTGAAGGCACGATTCCACCAAAGCCTGGATTCCATGCAGTTTTGCAAGACCGTAAGCTGAACGATGGTGTGCTTAATGCTTATTGGACCATGTGTAATAACAACATGCAGGCAGGTCCAAACATCAATCAAGAGCGCTTACCAGGCTTTAGAAATCCTGACAACTTTATTGTCTGTTCAGACCCATACCCTACAGTAACAGCGCAAGCTGCTGACCTTATCTTACCGACTGCTATGTGGGTAGAAAAAGAGGGTGCCTATGGTAATGCTGAGCGCCGTACTCAGGTTTGGTATCAGCAGGTTAAAGCGCCTGGTGACGCTAAATCAGATCTATGGCAGATTATGGAATTTGCAAAACGCTTCAAAATTGAAGAGGTGTGGAGTGAAGAGCTGATCGCCAAGATGCCAGAAGTACGTGGTAAGAATATGTGTGAAGTGCTATTTGAAAACGGCCAAGTTAACCAGTTCCCATTGTCTGAAGCGCAAGAGCTCAATGATGATGCAAAAGACCAAGGTTACTATGTACAAAAAGGTCTATTTGAAGAGTATGCAAGCTTTGGACGTGGACATGGTCATGATTTAGCCCCATACGACCGCTACCATCAAGAGCGCGGTTTACGCTGGCCTGTAGTCGATGGTAAAGAGACAAAATGGCGCTTTAAAGAGGGTTCAGACCCCTATGTTGGCAAAGGTAAAGGATTTGAATTCTATGGCAAGCCAGATGGCAAAGCATGGATAATCTCGGCACCATACGAGGCGCCACCAGAGTCCCCAGATGAAGAGTTTAACCTGTGGTTATGTACTGGTCGTGTACTTGAGCATTGGCATACGGGAACCATGACACGTCGTGTACCTGAGCTTTATAAGGCTGTCCCTGACGGACTTTGTTACATGCATCCAGATGATGCTAAGTCTCATGGTGTACGTCGTGGTGATGAAGTGTTAATGAGTAACAAACGTGGTGATATTCGTGTGCGTGTCGAGACTCGAGGCCGTAACCGTCCACCAAAAGGTTTGGTATTTGTCCCATTCTTCGATGCACGTATCTTAATTAATAAACTTATTTTAGATGCAACCGATCCGTTATCGAAACAGACAGACTATAAAAAGTGTCCTGTTAAAATTACTAAAATAGCATAAGGCAGGGTTACGATGAAAAAATCAATTTTATTGACGTTGAGCATTACCTTAACTCTGATCAGTGGTTTTGCTGTCAGTGAGGAACGGGGCATCGGTGGTGTTGAGTCTTTACGTGGCACTGCTGAGTTAGAAGCCACAAGAGTGGCAGATCCTATGAAGAAAGTACCGCGAGATCAGGTGGATATTGAAAGCAGTTATGTCTTTCAGCCACCACTGATCCCGCATCACATCAGAAGCTATGAAGTCTCTCTTAATGCTAATAAGTGTTTATCATGCCATGGCTGGAAAAATGCCAAGCAGATGGGGGCCACTAAAATCAGTGTGACTCACTTTACTAATCGAAACGATGAAGTGTTGGCTGATGTTTCTCCTAGACGATACTTTTGCCTGCAGTGCCACGTGACACAAGCAGATGCTAAACCGTTAGTGGGTAACTCCTTCGAACGTGTTAAATCACTGCAATAACAAAATAGGCAGGTAATAATATGAAATGGATTATTAACGCCTTAAAAGGCTTCTGGACCATATTGAGGCGGCCCAGTAAAGCCGCCGTAGGTATCGTTCTATTTATGGGCTTTGCAGGTGGACTCATTTTCTGGGGTGCATTTAACACAGGTATGGAAGCGACAAACACTGAAGAGTTTTGTTCTGGATGTCACGCGCCAATTGTGGCAGAAATTCAAGAAACTATTCACTACGCAAACCGCTCTGGTGTTCGTGCTATCTGTTCAGATTGCCACGTACCTCATGCTTGGACGGATAAAATCGTGCGTAAGGTTCAGGCTTCTAAAGAGCTGTTTGCATATTTTGTTACTCAAACCATTAACACACCAGAGAAGTTCAAGGAGCGACGCGCTCATTTAGCCGAAAGGGAGTGGGCAAGACTGAAAAAGAACGACTCTTTAGAGTGTCGTAACTGTCATAACTTTGATTATATGGACTTCTCAGAGCAGAGCCCACGCAGTGTAAGGCAGCACTCTACAGCCCTTGCCAGTGGTGACAATACTTGTGTGGATTGCCATAAAGGTATCGCGCATAAACTGCCAGATATGCACAAAGTTGACGGTTGGCAATAAGGAGCCTATATGAGTACATTAGAGAATGTTATTTGGCATGTGCTTGGCTACAGCGCCATGCCTGTCATTATATTAGCGGGATTTGCTGTGGTTGCTGCGGCCTCTATTTGGATTCTCTCCAAAACATCAGATAAGTAAAGAGGCTTGTTCCAGTCGGCCAAGAACAAGGCGACTTAAAAAGATGCAATAAAATCTAATAGCCTGACTTTAATATTAAAGTCAGGCTTTTTTATTAGTTGCGCTTCACTGAACTTACCGCTAGGTCATAATGTATGCCTAGCGCCCTAGACTGGGTGGACTTGCTGCACCGATTCAATGATCATCTCTCTAAGCCAGCGATGGCTTGGGTCGAGATCAAAATGTTTGTGCCAAAGTAGCACATAAGCACCGGGTACCAGTTCCAGGGGAATATCTAAGGTCGTCAGCGAAAATTGATGGCTCATCTGGGCAGCGTATTTGGCCGGGCAACAGAGCAGTAACTCACTATTTTCGCATAGGTGCATAGCGCTGTGAAAATCAGTTAAATTTACCGCAATATCTCGCTTCTGATGTTCCAGATTAAGTACATCATCGAGTAACCAATGTTCAAAACCACCAAAAGTAACCTGAAGGTGACGGTATTTGAGAAAGGTCGCTAAATTCCAAGGCTCATTAAGTAACGGGTGCTTACTACTGACCAGACAGACCGGGTGATCACGCAGTAGCTCCACGTAGTTAAGATCGTCGGGAATATTATTCATGTGCAACAGTGAACGATTATCCCACTCCCGGCAGGCGATCCCCAGATCAATTTCACAGCGAAGTAGCTTATCCATACTTTCGGTGTGCCAGGTTTGACTATTCAGTTTAATACCGGGCGCTTGTTGCAACAGCGCAGGCATAAAATGCGGATAGGTTAACGAGTAAGCCGTTTCAACAATATTGAGCCTGAACTTTCTCTGGCTTAACTCAGGTTCAAATTCGTGTGGTCGCGTGAGTTGGGCAATTTGGTTGAGTATCTGGCGCAGATCCGGGGCCAGTAGCATCGCCTTAGGGGTGGGTCTTAACCCATAAGCCGTTCTTTCAAAGAGTGGGTCGTCGAAGGTGAGTCTCAATCTGGCGAGCTGTTTACTTACCGCCGATTGACTCAAATGAAGTCTGGCAGCCGCCGCGGTGACACTTTGCTCCTCCAGTAGAACTTCGAGTACGCTTAGCAGGTTAAAGTCAAAATTTTTCAATCTGTTACCATTTTATAAACTTAAGCTGAATGTTCGGGAACCGTTGACCTTTCATTATTTGGAATCTGTTGCCCCTGAAAAAAGCCGATGAGAGGTGTAAGTTTGTAGTCTGGTTATTTCGGATAAGCAGACACATTCCCATCATAGAGGGTTTATTGAGTGGGGGAAAGCCGTTAAATATTCTGCTTTGATTGACAGAAATATAACTGTTAATCCATAGTTATAAGGTTTGGTGTTAGTTTTAACAATCAGTGGAGTACGCGAGTGTCCGATATCCGACAGAATAAACTTTTCACTCTCCTTTTACTGTCCATTGCATGGTTAAGCTTGGATGTACACGCGCTGTTCGATCCTCAGTTAAAGTCCGCAGAGTATTGGGTCACCAATGAGTTTCAACCATCAACCCTGACTCAAGCCGAGCAGATGCAGGAGATGAACTGGTTTGTCGAGGCCAGTAAGCCCTATTTCGGCTTACAGATCCGGGTGGTGTCGGAGCGGATAGCCACCCACGGGTATGAAGCCAGTGTTCTTGCCAAAGCCTTTTTTGAAATAACCGGTATTCATGTGGTGCATGAATTAACCGGTGAAGATGATGTCATCAATAAACTCTCGGCGCAGATATTCACCCAACAGAATCTCTACGATGCCTACATCAATGACAGCGACCTTATAGGCACCCATTTTAGATCTAACGCCGTCCTCCCCCTATCTGACTTTATGAAGAACGAGGGTGCGGTAGTCACTCTTCCCACATTGGATCTTAACGATTTCATCGGGCTAAAATTCACCACCGGGCCCGATGGCAAGCTATATCAACTACCGGATCAGCAGTTTGCTAACCTCTACTGGTACAGACACGATTGGTTTAACCGGGAAGATTTTAAGCAGCGCTTTAAATTACGATATGGTTATGAGCTTGGGGTTCCCCAGAATTGGCAAGCCTATGAAGATATCGCCGAGTTTTTCAGTGACGATGTTAAAGAGATCGATGGGAAACGGATCTATGGCCATATGGATTACGCAAAAACAGATCCATCACTGGGCTGGCGAATGTCTGATGCCTGGCTCTCTATGGCGGGAGTGGGAGATAAGGGGCTGCCTAATGGACTGCCGGTGGATGAGTGGGGGATCAGAGTCGAGCATTGCCGTCCGGTAGGGGCGAGTGTCGAACGAGGTGGCGCCTTAAATGGCCCCGCTTCCGTATATGCGGTCGACAAATTTATCTATTGGTTACATCGTTTTGCGCCTGAGGAGTCTATCGAGCTTAACTTCACTCAGGCCGGAGAGTGGCCGGGTAAAGGACTCATCGCCCAGCAGATATTTTGGTATACGGCATTTGTCGCCGATCTCACTAAGCCTGGCTTGCCGGTGATGAATCCCGATGGCACGCCGAAGTGGCGCGTCGCACCTTCTCCGGTGGGAAAATATTGGCAAGATGGGATGAAGTCGGGTTATCAGGATACCGGCGCATGGACCCTGTTAAAAAATACCCCGTTGGAGAGACAGCAGGCTGCATGGCTCTATGCCCAATTTGTCGTGTCTAAAACCGTATCACTTAAAAAAACCTTAGTAGGATTAACCCCAATTCGCCTGTCAGATATTGAATCTGATGTGATGACGCAAAGAGCGCCTTATCTGGGTGGCTTGGTCGAATTCTATCGTAGTCGAGGCAGAGATGTATGGACGCCTACGGGAACCAATGTTCCCGACTATCCGGGTTTGGCCAATTTCTGGTGGCACTATATTTCACAGATCATCGAGGGCAAGGTGACGGTACAAAAAGGGATGGATAACTTTGCCGCTGCGGTGGACAAAAAGTTGAAGCAAATTGGAGAAAGGGCTGATATGAAGTGCGCCCCCAAATTAAATCCAATCTCGAAGAGGGAGTTCTGGCTGAAGGCTCCCGGGGCGCCTAAGCGCGAAATATCCGCGACTCAAGTGGGAAAGACACTTTCTTATGAGGAGGCGATCAATGTTTGGAAATAGCGATTATGTGAGTCTCCAATGGCTGAGTGCTATAGGGTTGAGTTTATTAATCAGCTTGAGTGTGCGGGCCGAGACCATTGAGGTGTTAACCTATGAAGAGTCTCCATTCGCGGTCAAAGTAGGTAAAACTCATCAAGGCTTATTAGTCGACATGCTTAAAGAGATGTTCTCACGAACCTCACTCGACTATAAGCTCAGGTTTATTCCTTTGAAAAGGGCTATTGTCACTACAGAGCGAATGCCTGGTCACTGTGTGTTGCCGGTCGCAAGAAGTCAGGAGCGAGAGGCCCACTTTCACTGGATAAGCCCGGTGTTAGTTTCAAGGTACGGGCTTTTCAGCCGCAGCAATCAAACTATTCCGCTGACCAGTTTAAGCGATGCAAAGCCCTATAAAATTGGCAGTTTTCTGGGCAGTGGTATCGGTGAGTACTTAACAGACTTAGGTTATGATGTGGAGCTGGCATCGGTCAGTGCACAAAATTTACGTAAGCTTAAACGAGCAAGGATAGAGCTTTGGGCGGCAGAGCTTGTCAGCGCCCAGGAACAGATGCAGAAACAGGCGATAAATTTTGGTGTGCCCGAACTGATCTTCTATACTTCTCTGCGCGCGATGGCGTGTAATAAAGATATGCCGCGTGAACACACTTTAGCGTTAGAAAATGCCCTTAAGTCTATGTATCGGGACGGCTATATGAGTCGCCTCTACCTCGAGTACGGAGTTAAAATTTAAACTTCTCTCTTGTTGTGTAAGAGGAATGGCGCCGGGTTGAATGGTTCAATGAACGCTTCTGGTTAATTGGCTTCAGGCTCTATAAGATGTCGCGCAATACCTGCGTCAACAGCACTTTTTAGTCGGAGACCCCCCATAATGCAACAGCGTGCCAGTCAAATGATTATTTTCCATACACTGGTAATGACAGGTAGCTTCACTTTAGCTGCAAAACAGTTAAATACCTCAACCTCTTATGTGAGCAAACAGCTTGGTGTGCTTGAAGCTGAACTTAACCTGCAACTTGTGCTGCGAACAACGCGAACCCTAACCTTTACAGATGCCGGTAAACGATTTGCTCAATACTGTGAGCAGATGTTCGATGTGATGCACGATGCTGACGCTAATATGCTCGATGCCAGAGATGATATTGCTGGCACGGTTAAGTTAGGCTTGCCGCAATCCTTTGGTACCTTACATATTATTCCCGCACTTGAGATCCTTCAACAGAAGTACCCAGAACTTGTTTTTGAACTGAGCTTGTTTGACCATACTACCGACATGGTAAGAGAGTCCTTAGATATCTGGATCACTAACCAAGAGAAAATTCATGATGGCTATATCGCTCAGCGATTGGCACACACAGGGTTTGTTTTAGTCGCCTCCCCTGAATACCTGTTTAGCCATGGTGTCCCAGGCCATCCTGAGGAGCTTGTGGATCACAACTGTGTTATCTACCACAGTAAGAGTCGCAGTTACGATAGATGGACGTTTACTAAAGGGGATGAACTGGTGGATGTGCAGGTGAATGGTAATTTTCGCATCGATCTCTCCGAAGCGGTGCGGGATCGTGTTATATCCGGCCACGGAATAGGGCATCTTGCTACCTACCTGCTTACCGATGAGTTTCAACAGGGCAAACTCATCCCACTCTTGCCCGATTGGCAGACAGAACAAAAACTGCCTGTGTATGCGGTTTACCCTAAACGTAAGCATCTGCCCGCCAAGTTTAGAGTGATCATAGAGTTTCTTCGCACGCATTTTGGTCAGCCAGCTTACTGGGATCGTAACTTAGCGCCATGGCTGAGGCATCGTTAACACCGCAAGACTTTTTCCAGTTAATAAAAGATTATTTCCATATGGAAATAATCTTTAGATCTTATAAATAAACTCCAAATTTAACAATGGCTTATTTCGGTGTTGATGTTTTGACCGCTTTATCTCACAACTCCTTAACTAACCCAACTTGCGCTCCATATTTATCTGCCTACAATGCGCGGCTTCCTCCTTATGTTTGAAGAAATAGGCCCGTTATGACCGCCTTATTAGGTATTGTTAGTATTTTATTTTTTGCTTGGCTACTGTCTGTAGACAGGAAGAATATTCCCTACCGCACTGTGTTTTTAGCCCTTGGTTTACAGATATTTTTTGCCCTTTTAGTTCTCTATATTCCAGCGGGTAAGTCTGCGCTTGAAGCTATAACCGGTATCGTTTCCGGTGTGATTGAATATGGTAATGTGGGGATCAACTTCCTGTTTGGGGATCTTGCCAGCGGCAAGCTTGGTTTCGTATTCGCCATTAATGTTTTAGGGATCATCATCTTCTTCTCTGCCATGATCTCGGCACTTTACCATATTGGTTTTATGCCTGTGGTTATTAACTTTATTGGCGGGGGTCTGCAACGTCTATTGGGCACGGGTCGCGCAGAATCTCTGTCGGCAACGGCAAACATATTCGTTGGTATGGTTGAAGCTCCACTGGTCATTAAGCCGTACCTCAAGGGGATGAGTGATTCACAGTTCTTCGCCGTTATGTGTTGTGGCCTGGCTTCTGTCGCCGGCGGCACTTTAGTGGGCTACGCTTCTATCGGCGTTGAGCTCAATTATCTCATCGCTGCGGCCTTTATGTCTGCACCGGCAGGCTTATTGATGGCCAAGATTCTAATGCCGCCATCGAAAGAAGATATTCAGGCTGATGAGATCACCTCTGTTGAGTTGCCTAAAGCGACCAACGTGATTGAAGCGTTAGCCGATGGCGCCATGTCGGGTCTGCGTATTGCGGTTGCTATCGGTGCAACGCTGTTGGCCTTTGTCAGTGTGATTGCATTGCTTAATGGCATGTTAGCTTCGGTCGGTGCTTGGTTTGGCTATGAGTTGAGTTTTGAGCTCATCTTAGGTTACATGCTTTCGCCTATGGCTTGGTTACTGGGGATCCCATGGAGTGAAGCTATTACAGCCGGCTCCTTGATTGGTCAGAAGATAGTCGTCAATGAATTTGTCGCATTTATCAATCTGATGAGTATTGAAGATCAGCTAAGTGCTCATTCAAAAGCTGTGGTTACATTTGCGCTATGCGGTTTTGCCAATATCGGTACCATGGCGGTTCTGATCGGTGGTTTGGGCAGCATAGTCCCCGAGCGTCGTGAGTTTATCGCTAAGAATGGTTTCCGCGCCATCGCGGCGGGCGTATTTGCAAACTTGATGAGTGCGGCCATCGCCAGTGTGATCCTCTCTATCTAAGCCCATACTTGTTAGAGTATTGGCTCTCAATAGAGCTAAAAAAGCCAGACTCGGTCTGGCTTTTTTGTCTTTAAAATCGGTAGGCTAGATCAGTTGTAACTTAATATTTGAATATAAGTATTCTGTAAAATCATCACCATGATTTTGCAGCATCTTAGGGAACATCGAGATAGGTGTAAGTCCCGGGAAGGTATTAATTTCATTGAGGAGAATTTCATTCTCATCGGTCAGGAAAAAGTCGATGCGGGAGAGATGGCTGAGTTTCATCCCTTTAAATACCCTAACGGCATATTCGCGGATCTGTTGACTTAACTCATCACTGATATCGGCTTCTACCTTGGTCTCTGCCTGACTGTCTGCGGCATATTTTTCATCGAAGGTATAAAAGGTATTGCTGGCACAGATGATTTCGCCTGGCTTTGTTGCAACAATCTCACCGTCCAGCTCATAGGCGGCGACTTCGAGCTCGCGAGCGTGAATGGTTTTTTCGACCACAACATAAGGCGAGTAGGAAAAGGCTTCCTTCAATGAGCTCGCCAGCGCCTCCTTGCTGTCGACACGATAACAGCCCACCGATGACCCTTGAGACGCGGCTTTGATAAACACTGAGCCCCAGGTCTCTAATGCTTGCTCGGTTTGAGTGATGGCATCGTCATTAAATTCGTTAAGAAAGATATAGGGGGTGTTAGGAATGCCAAGCGCACTGAACCACATCTTAGCCGTGACCTTATTGAAACAGTTTCTGCTGGCCTCTGAATCACAGCCAAAATAGGGCAGGTTGATCAGTTCAAAATAGGATTGAATATCACCGGTTTCTCCGGGATAGCCATGAATGCAAGGGATCACGTAATCAACGGGCCAGGGGCGTTTGCTTTCATCTTCGAATCTTATCTGCTTGCGGTTGGTCAGTTCGCAAATATCGCCATCTTTGGTGTGATAATGTCCATCGGCATCCAGTTCGACCCGTAACACATTAAACCCAGCTATGTCGGCGAGTGAAGTTTCAAAAAAGTTTGCCGATAGCAGGGAAATTGCGTGTTCATCTCCACCACCACCACATAACAAAAGTAGATTCGTTTGGCTCATTGTATCTTCATCTCCGACATATAAACGTATTTGCAGGCTCACTATGGCGTAACCGATATTTATTGCAACCTCGAAGCGCTAACTTCGCATTTAAATGGCGAATAAACATCCCGAATTCAGGCTGCCGGGAGCCTCTGTAAGCCTTGCTTACCCTCCTGCGGTATTTGCACAAGTATCGAGTGGGCATGGGCAAGACATGCTCTTGATATTTACTTAGCGCGCGAAGTAATATACAATGCTTAGCATGCTAACTAAATTGAGGCGTTTATGGTTGATGATATAAAAATTCTTAAGGAGTTATCGCTCGCCGAGCAGTTGAGGCGGGTCGCTCGCTTATGGCGAAACGTAGCCGATAAGGAGCTGGCTCCGTTAGGGCTCACTCATCCGCGGTGGACGGCACTGTGGAAGTTGCAAAATCTCAATGACAACGTGAGTCAAAAGGCGTTGGCAAAAGCTCTGGAAATCGAACTGGCATCCTTGATGCGCACACTAAATCAATTAGAAGAGCAAAACTTGATCGTTCGTAACTGCAGTGAAACAGATAAGCGTGTGCGAATTGTAAGCCTGACCGATGAAGGTAAGGCCATGATCGAAAAGGTGGAAGCGCGTATTTTACAGATCCGCCGAGATTTGATGGCCGGGATCAGCAAAGAGGAACTTAGCCAATTTAAACGCACCGTCGAGCTGATTGCTCACAATGCGTTAGCACAATTAAATGAAAGTGAACACGACTAGACATTAATGCAATTCGCATAACCATTAGGGGAGGAATTAGATGACACCAGATCAAAAATTTGCACGCTGGATAAAAATATCAATGTTATTTTTTGTGATGATTTTTTCGTATTTTATTTTAGCCGATTTTAATATGCCATTGACTCAACAGGCGATGGCAATCAGGGATGTGACTAAAGTTGCCCCTAGAGTTAATGGGCCTATCGTCGCAATCCATGTTAAAAATAATCAATTGGTACGCAAAGGGGATGTCCTGTTTTATATTGATCCTACTCCGTACCAGCTTAACGTAGAGAAGGCGGCGCTGAACCTGGAGCAGACGCGAAAATCCAATGAAGAGCTGGATGCGTCTTTAGCAGCGGCTGAGGCTGATGTGAAAGCGATTAGTATCATAGCGTTACAGAAGCAAGCCGATGCCAAGCGGGTTAACTCTCTTTTCGACCGTCACGGTGTCTCACAGCAGCAAAAAGACAGCCTGGAAAGTGATGCTACGGCTGCGAAAGCGAACCTGCTGGCAAGCAAGGCCCGCCTGAAAGAGTTAACGGTACGCCGCGGCGAACTCGATGAAAATAACGTTAATCTTCGCGTTGCGTTAAATCAGCTAAAACAAGCTAAGTTAAATCTTTCTTACACTCAGGTCAGAGCCGAGCAAGATGGCACTGTGACTAACCTTCAACTTCAAGCCGGAGCCTACGCCAGCGCCGGACAACCTCTGCTTGCGTTGGTCTCATCAAAGATCGATATCATTGCCGATTTTCGTGAGAAGAGCTCAAGACGAGCAACAAATGGCAGCCGAGCCCTGGTCGCGTTTGATGGTGAACCCGGACGACTCTACCCGGCCCTTATTGCAAGTATGGATGCGGGGGTGAGTGTCGGTCAGTTTGATGCAAATGGGCAGCTTGCAACCCCCACAGAATCGAATCGATGGGTTCGTGATGCGCAGCGCATGCGCTTGCACCTGAATTTAGATGTGCCCTATCCGGACATGTTGCCATCCGGGGCGCAAGCCACGGTTCAGCTACTGCCAGATAATGCCGTTTTTGGTCTGCTTGCAAGAGTTCAAATTAGCCTGCTGAGTTACCTGCACTATATCTACTAGCGTACCCATTTTAAATTCCTGTTATTTGGTTGCAGTCTATTCCAGAACCGTGGGTTAACTCACTCTGGCTGCAGCCTTCTATCGGCTCAAAATAGTCCATGACTCATTCTCAGATGCGCCTTGTTCAGGCCCTTTAGAGAGACTCTTAAGATAAGGGGGGACTCGATGGGCTCATTTCTTACATTTATCAGTATTCCGGGAGAGAGATGATGAAATTATGGCATCACACGCTGTCTGAAAATGACATTCGCCAATGTCTTCGTATTGCGACGGGGGCGAGCATCGGCTTTTTCCTGTGCAAATTTTTTAACTGGAATTACGGCGTTTTCTTTACGGTAACCCCTATATTACTCTTGGGGATGATACCTAAAATGACTGGCCATGCCGCAAGGCAGTGCCTGGCTTCGGCGCTTGTGTGTGGGCTGGAGGTGGGGATATTAGGCGGCTTCTTTGGCGGTCACCCCGTGCAGATGTCTATCATCGTTTTCTTGCTGTTTTTATATAAATTTGCCTGCATGTCCAAGGGGAGTCTGTTTCTATTTGGTGCCAACGGTGCGTTGAGTTTAAGTATCATGCTGAACTTTGCCAGTTACCCCGGCACCGATCTCAACGAGCTGATTTTCACTAATCTCGGTGCGAGTATCTTAAGTGTGATGATCGCCTTCGCAATGACGGCGCTGATCCCCTGTATAGAAAACGATACTAGCACCAGTGCTAGCAACGACACAGCGACCATAGATCAGGCTAAAGCTCGACTTGTGCCAGAACCTAAGCCTCAGCCAAAAGCACGTAATCAGACTCGCCATGAAATGCTGATGGGCGCCACTATTGCGACCCTATCGTTTCTTATGTTTCAGGTGTTTAATTTAAGTGACTCGATGTCGGCTCAAGCCACAAGCGTGCTCCTGCTATTTCCTATGCATTGGAACGGAACCCTGGGATATGCAAGAAAGCGCGCCATGGGCACCATCTTAGGTGTGGCTGTCGGCCTGATAGGTTTGCTTCTCCTGTACAACTGGTCGGGAGAGCTGGTATTAGTTCTACCGGTATTATGGATAGGCTTAATGCTGTTTAGCTATACCCACGCCAAGGAGGGAGGGGGCTCTGGTGTCGGTTTCGGTGCGCTCACCACATTGGGTATTCTGTTTGGACAATATCTGACGCCGGATAACGATTTCTTCTTCAGTGCGCTATATCGGGTCAGCAGTATTCTATTTGCCATCGTAGCGACTCTGTTGGCGTGCTACCTTGTCCATCGTCTGCTTAACAGCTTCGAAGCGACTCGCTATGGTCAATGAAAGTATGGTTTTCGGGCTACGAGCCTGGAGTCGCGAGCTCTCTGGTTGATATGACCCCGTCGTGTGAGGTGGTGGACTAACGTGTACGGAACCTTATATGGAGTCCATGGATATCCTGGCAGGGGTGATTAAATCTATTGTGAGAATTTTGTCTAATTATTATTTTGGTTCATCGACAAAAAGGCGGTCAGTGCCTCAATGTCTTTAACATGTAGTTGATTATCAACCTTCTTAATGAGTGCCATATCAAGCAGTTGATTCACAACTCGGCTGTATACACGCTCTGAGCAGCCGAAACGTTCGGCTTCTTTGTAAACGTGAGAAAAGCTAACTGCAGGCTTTGCCCCTATAAAGCGTTGCTGAAAATCCCAGGCAATATTATAGATAAGAGGATGAAGAAAGCGGTTCATCGTCATCGTCATTCCGGCCTGATAACGGCTGGAGAGGGCCTGACTCATCCATATTCCAACACTTGGGTCGACCTGAAGTATCTCGGTCATTAATTTCGCGGGTAATACTTTTGTCTGTACAATTTCACTTGCTTTTACATTGAATTGGCATGGACTCGAGGTTAAGTATTCTACTTCACCGAAAAGGTGATGTTCGACGACGTTGAGCCCCAGATTATAGATTCGTCCGTTGTTAGCCGTATAATCTATGGTGAACTTACCAGACTCAACCCAAAAGAGTTCAAGGATCTCCTGCCCCTGATGAAGCAGATACTCGCAAGGGTAGAATACCTTAGCTTTAAGAGCTCGTAGCTCAATTTCCCTACAAAATATTTTAAAACCTTGTTGTGCTAATGAGTTGACCGAATCCATCTATACCTCAACATTGCCCATATCCAGCTAACCCTGTTATTTAATCATAGCCAATCCAATTACACCCAGACAAATGTCCTGAGAACTGGATAGCGTTATCGATAAGATAAAAATAATTTGGTCGAGATAACCCTCAGGTCTTCTGAGCAAGTCATCGATTTGATGCGTGATAATTCATAATTCATAACTCAAAACTCAAAACTCAAAACTCCTAACTCATAGAATAGAGGTGTAACCGTGACTCCACATATCAATGCAAGCTTAAATGATATTGCTGAAATTGTACTCATGCCGGGCGATCCCTTACGGGCTAAGTATATAGCAGAGAACTATTTAGAGGATGCCAGGCAAGTGAGTGATGTAAGAAATATGCTCGCTTTCACCGGCTTCTACAAAGGGGTTAGGATCAGTGTGATGGGCCATGGCATGGGGATCCCTTCCGTCTCTATCTATGCTCATGAATTGATCCATGAATACAGCGCTAAGAAGCTTATCAGGGTAGGGAGCTGCGGTGGGGTGGCCGAAGACATTAACCTTAGAGATATTATTGTTGTTAATGCGGCCTCGACGGGGTCTGGAACTAACAGGGCAAGGTTTGCCGGTTATGATTACGCTTCCGTTCCCGATTTCGAGTTGCTAAAAAGCTGCTGGCAAACTGCTGATGAGCTTCATACTAAGGTGAGGTTCGGCGGTATCTTTACCAACGACTTCTTTTATGGTGATCCTGACAATCTACTTCCGGCATTACAGAAAATGAATATTTTGGCGATGGATATGGAATCTGCGGCACTGTTTGCCATTGCTGCAGAGAACCGTGTGCAGGCTCTGAGTATCGTTACAGTCTCTGATCATGTCATCAAAGGTGGCGAGATGAGTGTGCTTGAGAGGCAGACAACCTTCAATCAGATGATGGTATTGGCACTGGAAACGGCGATAAGGGATTGATTAACAGCTACTAGTGTGCTTTTTTTGTTTTAAAGCGCACTAATGGCGACTCAATTGCTCCGCCTCTAACATTAAAAAAAATGCCACCGTTAAGGTGGCAAAAATAGGGGTAGTACAAAAATACCATCCCATGTAAGTATCCGGTCAGTTTAGAGACTTACTCGAAATGGTATAAAACCTCAATTATTCTGAAATTTTGCAACCTGTGACACTCTCGGAATTTTGGTAAACGATATCTCCCGGCACCGGAGCGAACTCCCCACTGGATATGATCTCCTTTTCAGCAAGGAAGTCTTTTAGTGCTTTTTCATCTGTGATCCCAAGATCCACAGGAGAGAGTTTAGGGTAGCTGTCTCCACCGGAAGCACTGTAGCTGGGTACGGTGAAGGTGTAGGTTGCATCATTACTGAACCCCTTACCGTTGATATCGCTGATATCGACCCGTTGCGCCTGACAATCTACGGTCATCTTGATGCCTGACAGTTGAGCATATCCGCCGGAGCCGACCTGTTTAGTGGCAACAACATTGAGGTAATCGGTAACCTCAGCTCCCGTGAACTCACTTAAGGTGATGGTATTGCCGAAGGGTTGTACCGTTAATACGTCACGGTAAGTAATATCGCCGGCTTCGATAGATGCACGAATACCGCCGGAATTCATTACCGCGAAATCGGCATTGACCAGAGCACGATTTGAGCGAGCGATAAGGTGTCCAAGCTCAATCTGTCTGTCACTTTCTCCGCGAGCCAATGTATCTTGTGTGAAGGCAATTTTCTCATCGAGTAGCTCCTCTCCCTCCTCTTTGAAAGGCTTAAGGAAAGCTTTGACATAAAGATCGGGCTTAATCTCATCGCCGACCAAAACACGATCGCCGTTCTCGTCTCTGATTTTTAAATTTACCGGGATTAATTGGTAACTTGCCAGATGAAGTTTGCCACCATAGAACTCAAAATTTGCTTGGCCTACATATTTGCCCCATTCATATGCCTGCATGATATGCGTTCCGTTTTGCTGATCGGGAATACATTCATCTCCGGGTTGGAAGTCGGCATAGTCATTCGTGCCGGATTCCATGCACACAGGGTTTTGTGAGTGACCACCGAAAACAGCTTGCAGTTGCCCCTCTGATAACGCTCTGGCCAGAGCTACATCACCGGGAGCATTACTGCCACTCTGTCCATCGGCATAGTGTCCCATGTGTGTCGTTGCAAAAATAACATCGGCCGCATTATTTTGCTCAATCTCGGCGATGACTTTTTTGATCTCATCTTTAGGATCGGTAAAGGTGAGATCACCGACTATATCCGGGTTACCTATAGTGGCGGTATCTTCTGTTGTAAGACCAATAACAGCCACTTTAAGGCCATTTATGTCGAAAATTTTATAGGCATCGAAATAGCGAACCAGAGATTCATCTCCCTCCTCATTGAGTTCTTTTTTATAAATATTTGCAGCGAGCCAAGGAAAATCAGACCACCTTCTTTGCTGTTCCACCACTGAGAGCGAGTTGTCAAATTCATGATTACCTACCGCCATCGCATCGTAACCTATGAGATTCATCCCCCGAAAATCTGGCTCCGCGTCTTGTAGATCTGACTCGGGAACCCCGGTATTGATATCTCCGCCAGAGAGTAAGATTGTTTCGCCACCATTTGAAGAAACCTGGCTGCGGATCCGTTCAACTAATGTCTTACGGGCGGCCATGCCATACTCGCCATGTTTGTTTTCCCAAAAACGCCCGTGATTATCGTTTGTGTGTAGTACGGTGAACTTTATACAGTTAGCTTCACCGCAGACCTCCTCTACGGCGGTGTTATCACTGTCACTACAACCGGCTAGTGCAGCTAGAATGGCTGCCGATATCAGGCTTTTTACTACTTTATGTTTCACTGTTGACCCCTTTTTCATTTGCTTTAAATTGATGAAGTTTTTAAAAATGGTCTTTTAGAAAATTGTGACTTTAGAAAACATTTGATTAACTCCGATGCTACTTTGTCGCAGGCATTATTTTCAGGACAATTGTCGGGTTTTGAGTGAAGTTTTGTTACGCCAGTGCTAAGGAGTAAAAGGTGGAATTAACAGAGGGATGAATAGAGATACTTGATCCCAGCCTGTTGCAGCCGCTGGATGTTTCGGTGGAGATCTGATTTAATGCTTTGGGCCGATGCTTAATGCGAATGCTCTCGAACTGTTCGTTATTGACTCATGCTTCCCAAAAGGAAAGCACTAATTGGAGTTAGACCTGTTTCATACTAAAACTCTCACATCCTTGCACACAGTGAATTCGCCTGCAGTGAATTCAAGAGAAAAAGTGCATTCTAAGTTAACACTGGCTATCTTGCTGGTGGTCTTGATGTGTCAGATTTTAGCGACGGGCTCCGCTTTTTCTGTTCAATATTCCGATGGCGAGCACCCTATGGGCATCGATGTGAATCATCATCATGTTCATGGCGTAAGTGAAAGCTCAGGTTCATCTGGTGATACTCTGGTCCATGGTCATGAGAATACAGCCTTCAATGCCACCGAGCCCGTTTTGGACTTTTTTTCAGAGCCAGTCTCTGAGCCTTTGGAAGCGGAGCATGAACACGCGAACCATTCTCATACCCCGTCGCATCCGCCGGTAGAGGCTGTTTTTATGACGAGCTTTTTCCAGTCTGAAACGCTTGTCGATGACGATATTTCTTACCTTAACTTACGTTACGCACCACCGATTCCCCCTCCGCACACTTAGCATCTACTCTTTTTAGCGAGCCTTCTCTTTCATACTCAGCAGTCACTTTATGGTGGACTTTATTTGTATTGAAAGGCGCTCGCCATAGCAAATTATATGGACATGTTTAAGGCCGCTTTATCGCTGACAGCTGTCCTGTATTTTACGGTTTAGTCCTCAATTTTCTGGATGAAAACCGACGTTTTGGAGTATGTGTAATGAGCCAGTCTTTGGCCCACACCATGAAATTAATGGTGAGTTTATTGGTGGTTTTCTTAGGAGTATTTGCTTCGTTTTCCCTATCGGCCCACGGGGTCGATGAGGATACCAAGCAGTTTTTAATCCTGAATGAAGGGGTATCGATTCTGCCCTTTATCTATATTGGTGCCAAGCATATGGTGACGGGATACGATCATCTGCTGTTTCTTGTGGGGGTGATCTTTTTCCTCTTCAGAAGCAAAGATGTATTGCTGTATGTCAGCCTGTTTACCTTAGGGCACAGCATCACTCTGCTATTTGGTGTTCTCAGTGATATTCAGATCAACGCCTACCTTATCGATGCCATCATCGGCTTCTCGATTGTCTATAAAGGTTTCGATAACTTAGGTGGTTTCAAGCGAATATTTGGCTTTCAGCCCAATACTAAGCTGGCCGTGATGATCTTTGGACTCTTCCATGGTTTTGGCTTAGCCACCAAAATTCAAGAGTTTAACCTTCCTCAAGAGGGGCTGGTACCCAATATTCTGGCGTTTAATGTCGGAGTGGAGATAGGTCAATTCCTGGCGCTGGGTGTGGTCCTTATCCTGATGAGTTTCTGGCGTCGTCACAGGAGTTACCTGCAGTTTTCTACTGCGGCAAATACCCTGTTGATGAGCGCTGGCATGATGCTGGTGGGCTTTCAGTTAACGGGCTATTTTACCGGTTAACACGCTTACTAAAAGGCACTAAATCAAACTGTTGGCCAGAGGCTAACAGAACGAATATGAGCTCATCTATGGGCCGAAGGAATTAACATGACAAAGAGCAATATGAATACAAACACGAGTAAAGAGTCAAACACAAATGCAAACAGTGAGCGAGTCAACGGGATCCCGGTTCATTCGACGGCGACCTTAATCAAGGCGAGCATCGGGGCAACGGTTATCGCCGCCGTGGTGTTCGTCACGGCGATTTTACCTGCCGAATACAACATCGATCCGACCGGCATAGGTCAGATGTCAGGTTTAACCTCTCTGGCACAGGCAGCCTCTTTATCTGCTGAACCTGCTATAAGCACTGATGCAAGTACCGGAACGGCCCAAAAGGAGGAGACAGTTATCGCCTTCGAACAGGGCGCAACACTTGCCAATGCGCCCTCTGTGGCAGAGATAGCAAAGATGCGTCAAACGGCGGGGGTGAGAAGCGATACCGTCAAGATTGATATTCCGGCTGGCAAAGGGCTTGAGTATAAGTTGCTGATGGACGAGTTTGTTCACTTAGAGTATGAGTGGAGTACGGAGGGCGAAGCGCTGTATTTCGATTTTCATGGTGAGCCCAAGGGCGATACCACAGGCTATTTCGAGAGTTTCTCCATCACCACCTCTGATAAGATGAAGGGCTCGCTCACCACGCCTTTCGCCGGTTCTCACGGCTGGTATTGGAAGAATAAAACTAACTCACCGATCACAGTGACCCTATCGACCAAAGGGGACTACACAATCAAGGGTTAAATCATTCATAGCTGATCACGGGGTAAGCACTCCTCAGATCCTGCTTTGACACTAATGCTCAAACGCAATGCGCACCGGCATCCGGTGCGCTTTTTTACGCTGTGGGGCCATTATATATTTATTGATTGTCCTTCCTTTAGGGTATTATACCCATCGATTATTGCGACGCTATTTCTGACTATTGAGCTTTATGACTATTGAAGTAACAAATTTACCCGATCCCCAAATGACCTGTTCAACTTGCCAGGCTTGTTGTTGCCGCCTCGAAGTGATGATTATCTCTGATACGGGTGTGCCGTCTGAATATATAGTCTCGGATGAGTTCAATGGTGACGTTATGGCTCGCTTGGATGACGGTTTGTGCATCGCGGCCGATCGCGACACCCTGTTATGTACCATTTACGAAAATCGTCCCTGGATCTGCAGAGAGTTTGAAATGGGCTCTTACGAGTGCAGCATCGAGCGTAAGAACATCATCACCTTAGATAAATAGTGTCCTTCTTGTTTGTCGTTTTTCCATCAGTTTGATATTTAAAGTGTAATTGAATAAGGGACAGAGCGTAACTCGCTCTTTCCAAGTGAGACATTACTGAGCGATGATCTCCTTGATGATAAACTCTTTGCCGCTGAGCAATCCCCACTCATCACTGTCGCAGTGCGGACATTGTGAACGATTTTCAATGATATTAAACACCTGATGGCAAGCTTTACAGAGTGCATTGGCGGGTAAAATCTCAATTTCTAACTTAGTCTTCTCGAGCATTGTGCCATCGACCGCCGCCGGATAGCAGGTTTGGATATAGGTGGGGATCATGGATGACAGCTGGCCGATTTGCAGCACTATGGTATCGACACTCTGCAATTGATTACTCTCTGCCACTTGAATGACTTTTTTAACGACTCCAATGACAACGCCTAGTTCGTGCATATCTGCCTCCTTTCTTGAGGGAAAACGATCGACTGTAACGGCCGGGACATGGTTTCATGACCCGACCGTTGCAGATCTCTAGTCAGTCATCAGGGCTTTAATGCGCTTGATGGGCGCATTGACCGCAATTTTGACTTTACGTTTCAGTGCGTGTTTTATGATGACTTTTTTTACCGTGCGAAGGTCGGCGCCATCGGCGTCATAGGCTCTGACCAAAGAAATTGCATCGAATTGGCACTTCGTCGTGCAGGCACCACAGCCGATACACATAAACTCATCGGCAACGGCAACACCGCATCCAAGACAACGCTCGGTTTCCTGCTGTACCTGCTCCTGAGTAAAGGTGCCGCGCAGATCTCTGAAGGTTTGCTTAGACTCCTTACCGTCAACATGATCCAGTGCCTGTCTCGGCGCGTTATCGAAGCCATCGAGATTCAGCTTATCTTTGTCGAATGAACGATAATCACGCTTAATACGGCCCAGTACCAGACTCTGACCGTGCTGAACATAGCGATGGATAGAGATGGCGCCTTCTTTGCCATGAGCGATAGCATCGATAGCAAACTGAGGTCCGGTTAACACATCTCCGCCGACAAAAATGTCCGCTTCATGGGTCTGGAAGGTATCTGGATCGGCCTGAACAGTTAGGTTGGGATTCAACTCCAGGCGACTGCCTGTAAGCAAGTTGCCCCAGTCCATAGCCTGTCCGACGGAGATCAACACATGATCGGCCTCCACCAGTGTGGTGGTCTTTTCATCGAAGCGGGGAGCGAATTTGCCCTGTTCATCAAATACTGACAGACACTTGGCGAATGCGACGCCAGTCACTTTTCCATCATGGGTGATGATACGTGTTGGCCCCCAGGAGTTGTTGACGGAAATATCCTCACTGAGCGCCTCTTCAACTTCTTCGACATGGGCAGGCATCTGATCCAAGCTTTCGAGGGTAAAGAGATCGACGCTGCTGGCGCCGACACGCGTCGCCGTTCTGGCGACATCGATGGCAACATTGCCGCCGCCGATAACAACGACCTTACCATCCAGATTATCTGTTTCGCCCAGATTGACCTGACGAAGAAAATCCACCCCGGTCGATACACCAATGGCATCTTCACCAATAAGACCTAAGCGTCTGCCTGCTTGCGCCCCGATAGCGAGATAGAATGCCCGGTAATCCTGGCCTCTTAACTCGCTCAGACTGATATCTTTGCCCACTTCGACGCCACATCTAAAGGTGACACCTAAGGCTCTTAATACCTCTATTTCGGCATTGATGACCTCTTTCTCGAGTCGATAAGAGGGGATCCCTAAGGTTAACATGCCTCCGAGTGCAGTTTGTTTTTCAAATACGGTGACCTGGTATCCTTCAATCGCCAGAAAATATGCGCAGGAAAGTCCCGCTGGTCCACTGCCAATAATGGCAATTTTTTTGTCATGGCTATGCTTAATTTCGGGAATAAAACGGGTTTTGGCATCGAGATCTTGCTGGGCAATAAACTTCTTTATCTCATCGATAGCAACCGGATGATCAATGTCTCCCCGTGTACAGTCGGACTCGCATTTTTTAGGACAGATCCGGCCACATACTGCGGGGAAGGGGTTTTCTCGCTTGATCAGCTCGAGGGCTTCACGGTATTTTCCCTGAGCCGCCAATTTGATATAGCCCTGAATACCGATATGGGCTGGACATTCAGCCTTACAAGGGCTGGTTCCGGCTTCAAGTACGACTTGCTTATTGGTGCGGTAATTGGGATTCCACTTATCCGGTCCCCAGTGGGTATCGTGGGGAAGATCTCTGTTTGCCGTTTTAGTCGGTGATGTCGAACACAATTTTTGACCTAACTTAAGTGCATTAGTGGGACAAACCTCGACACACTCGCCGCAAGCCACGCACTGCTCTGCATCGATTTTTACCACATAGTTGGAGCGGACCATATCCGGGTTTTGCCACATGCTGGCAAGGCGGAGCGCGAAACAACCACAACCGCAGCAATTACAGATGGCATGGGTCTCCCCGGAGCCATCGAAGTTTGGCATGCTATGCATCAAGCCATTTTCTTCGGCTTTTTTGATCACCTCGAACGCGTCTTCCCGAGTGATCTTTTTACCTCGGCCTGTGCGAATATAGTATTCGGCGGCGTGTCCCATCTGGATGCACATATCTTCTTTGAGGTGACCACAGCCTTCACCCATGGCCTCTCTCGATGTGCGGCAGGCGCAATCGGATAGTGAGAACAGGCTATTGTTATTCAGGTATTTGGATACCTCTTCATAGGAGGCGCTGCGGGTCTCGCCATCGATGGCTGTTTGAATGGGGATCACCCGCATAGGTCCCGAGCCCACGGGAATATTACCCGCGGCGAGTGGGCCCTTTTTCTTGCCAAAGGCATCGAAGGCGGCGCCGAGTTGCGGGAATTTTTGGATCAACTCTTTGTTATTGACGATCATCTCCATATGACCGGGTACCCAGACATCTATCCAGTATTTATCGACGCCATCGATCTCGTTGACAAAGGCGGCGCCGACCATGGCGACCTGCCAAAGAAGCTTGGCGGTCTCCTCTTCCGATTTTCCGCATACAGAAGCGACCTCTTGCGCGCTAAGGGGCTTACGCAAGGCTAAGCATAACGCCACTTCGGCCATGGGTTCGGTAACGATAGGCTCCAGGATGAGGTATTCGGGATCGCCTTGCTTAATTTCATTCCTTGAACCTCGCTTGGTTCGGCTGATCTTATTGGCGAGGTCTAATACTTTTTCTTTAACCATGCTTATGGCTCCAACAATAAATGGCGATTGACTGATGCTAGATCTCTACCGCACTTGATATGAGTTGCACTTGATACGAGTTGCAATAGATTTCAGTTATGTTTGATTCCACGCTTTGGCCTGCTTGCGCAGCCAATCGGTCCACTCTGCAATGCCTTCACCGGTTTTAGCCGAGATAGGGATAATAGTGATATTTGGGTTCAGCTTTCTGGCGCGCTGCTTTACCGCGTCGAGATCGAAGTCAAAAAAGTCGATGGCATCGATTTTGTTAATCAGCAACACATCCACTATCGAGAACATCAATGGGTACTTAAGGGGTTTATCATCCCCCTCTGGCACACTCAGGATCATGGCATTCTTAGCTGCGCCCGTATCAAATTCGGCAGGGCAGACTAAGTTGCCTACATTCTCCAATATGGCTAAATCCAGGTTGTCGGTGTTTAATCCATTTAGCCCCTGCCTGGTCATATCGGCGTCGAGGTGGCACATGCCGCCAGTGTGTAGTTGTATCACTCGGGTACCGGTTTGGGCTATGGTGTGGGCATCGACATCTGAATCGATATCGGCTTCCATGATGCCAATGTTCATTTCATCTTTGAGCGTTTCGATGGTTCTCACTAAGGTGGTGGTTTTACCCGAGCCAGGTGACGACATAAGGTTGAGTAGAAATACTTTCTCCTCTTTCAACTCGTCTCTTAGCAAATCAGCCTGAATATTGTTGTTTTCAAATACGCTTTCTTTAATTTCAAGAGTCTTAAACGTGCCCATCATTTTCCCCTTATTTAGAAACTGTTCCAACAAACGGGTGTCAGTCGGCTTGTTTACACCTGCCTTACATAAATGAGGGGGAGGTGTAGTATCGATCGACATTTGCTAGTTCTACTCGGTTAGAGTATTTACTCTATTAATGTTGTTAATTTACGGTTTTTGCTACTGTTCTGTTGTGATAATTCTCGCAAAACATGAATAATGAGAGCTGTGATTGAGACGGGGTCTTGTGCAAGTTATTGAGATGTAAGGGGAACTGTGTTTGCTGGGGGCGTTGGCGTAAAACTGGGTTATTATTACAAATGTGACGCTTCTTCAGACTTTTTAAGATTAAGAGAGGGGAGTCATACTTAAGAGCGGTCAGGCAACGGCTTATTTACTTCCAATTATCGAATATTTATCCATACTAAAAGTAGGCCTAATTATTGTAAGGGGTTAAAATCATGACACTAAGCGGTAAAAGGGCTTGATATGAAAGGTACTTTGGGTAGTTCAAATTCTTCCACCTCAATAATACGAAGACGGTATTATTGGATCTTTACGCTTTTTTTCCTGCTGTTTGGTACCTTAGTTGCGGTTATCACCTCTTTGATTAACTACAACATTCAATATACCAATATTGAGAGTGAGATCCGTGAAAAAGTGGCCGCAGAAAAGGCCGTTAAATATGAGCTGCTTAATGAATTTATGCAGCACGCAGAGAATGTTGTCGGGGCTATCGCGACTAGCGAGTTAACTCTCAAGTATTTAAGCAGTAACAGTTCCGATGCACGCTATAACCTTAATCACCTTCTGCTTGCCGCCACAGTGTCTAATGATTCATTTATGCAACTGCGTTTCATCGAGTCATCGGGAATGGAGGCCGTTAGAGTCGATCGAACTAAAGGTGAGGATATGCCAGTCATTGTCGCCGAGGAGAAATTACAGAATAAGAAAGAGAGATATTATTTCAGAGAGGCTGCCCACTTATCTGAGGGAGCATATTGGCATTCACACTTTGACTTGAATATGGAACACGGCCAGATTGAGATGCCTATTCGTCCCACATTTCGTATTGCGACTCCGGTATTTTCACAAAACCAGTTTTCGGGTTTGATTGTTGCGAACATCTCAATCGATACTCTCCTGTCCACACTCGGCGCATCATCCGATTTTGATGTCTATATCATAGATAAGGATGGGGAGTTTATTCTTCATCCTTCATATGTATTGGCCTGGAGTCGATACCTGCCAGACCGTCCTAACGTATTCACGCAGTTTCCTGAGTTCGGAAGTTCTGTTTTAGAGCTAAAAGATACCCGTGAAGGAGATCATTTTACTTTCTCGATAAGTGAGATACTCATGAACGACGATGAAGCGTTTGTTATGGCCGTTCCGCGAAAGAGTCTGCTCGCTAAATTCAAGAAAAATAACATGTTAACTGCGGGGCTTACCGCACTTACCGTGCTGCTGGTATCATTGGTTCTGTCGGGCTTAGTGGCTATAATTCCAGCCAGATTGCAGAGCAAACTGAGTGATGCGTATTTTAAGATTAAGAATTATGCCGAGATAATCAATCGATATGTCATCACATCATCGACAGACAGAGCGGGGCATATCTTGTCTACCAGTGCTGCCTTGAGTGAGGTGTATGGTTTTTCGGCCGAAGAGATGAAGGGAAAGAGACACAACATTGTCAAACACCCGGATACCCCAGCCGAAACCCATGAGGATATCTGGCGGACAATTTTGCAGGGCAAGACATGGCATGGGGAGATCAAAGATAAAGCTAAGAATGGTAGCAGTTTCTGGCTTAATCATGTCATTACCCCAGACTTTGACTTTAATGGGAAAATCACAGGTTTTACATCTGTAAGTCACGATATTACAGATAAAAAGGAGATCGAACGTTTGTCAGTCACCGACACGCTCACCGGACTCAATAACCGTCGTAGACTCGATGATCTATTCAGCCATGAATTTGATCGCTTCAATCGATATGAACGTCAGTTTGCCATGATCTTGCTCGATGTCGATCACTTTAAACAGGTCAATGATAAGTTTGGCCATAAGGTGGGTGACAAGGTCCTGATCGAGATGGGACAGCTCTTGGCTCTGAATGTGCGCAAGAATGATCTGGTGGGTCGATGGGGCGGTGAAGAGTTTCTGCTTATCTGTCCCGAAACCTCCATCGATGGTGCGATAAAGCTTGCTGAAAAAATACGAATAATCATTGAAGAGACGGATTTTCCTGAGGTAGGAAATGTGACCGCCAGTTTCGGTGTGACAGCCTCGATAAAGGATGACAGCGACGAAGATATGTTTATTCGGGCAGATAATGCCTTGTATACGGCTAAGCGCGATGGCCGTAACTGTGTCGTTCACTTAACATTATGATTTGAGAATGTTCAAATCTTTATGTAAATGGCTTTAGGTTATCGCATCTGTTATTGCGCTAAAGCTTAACTGCCAGTCTTGGTAGTCGAGCGCTATCGGCGTTAACTGTCCCTTGTCCCCGAGCACCAGCGATGGAAACCCTCTAATGGGAAACTGTTGCACATTCGTTATCTCTTCCATCAGGTGTTGATTTACGCTTTTACCCAGCATCTGCTGTGTAAACCAGGCTGCATCAAGCCCGATAGAGGCGGCAATGCTAACTAAGGTTTCCATATCCGAAGGATTTTTCGCCTCAAGATAGTAGGCATGTTGAATGCCCTGAACCATGGCTTGTTCAAGATCTGCCTCTCTGGCAATCAGTGCCGCGCGGCAAGCAGGATAGGTCGAGCGTCTTGGTAGGCACAACGTCCAGAAATCGAAGTTAAACTCAGTACCCAATTGTGTATGGATCTTACGCCAGGTTTGCTCCAGAAAACGCTGCATATTGTGTGGCATAGGTTCATCGGAGTCGCTCGCCAGGCCACCGAGTCGATACTCAACCTTTATTCCCGCTTTTTCCAGCTCAGTTTTGAGCCTGGCCCAAGTCGGATCGTAACCCCAGCACCAGCTACACATAGGATCGTAAACGTAATATAAGACGGTTTCTTTTGTCATTGCTGGTTATTGCCTATCTAGGAGAGGTGAGGGTCAAAGGGGGAAGATTAAATCAAATACGGGCGATTTCCCAGTTGTTAACTGCGATGAACATTACTTCGCTACTGAGTAGCGTTGGCTTATCTAAAAACGCAATCCCATAGAAAGCATGAAAAATTCAGAATCTTGGCCACCGGCAGCCGTGATAGCTTCGCCGGCGAGGGTGTTTACATAGGCCGCCTGTAGCGTGATAAAGTTTGACGGTTTCCATTGAGCTACCAAATTTATCTGGTAACCGTATGATTTGTTATCCGTTTCATGAGATGAAATCGCGGGGAAGCCTGGGTAGAGATATACCCCGTCCTTGAGTGAGTCTCGCCACAGGTAACTGACTCCGGTGAATAGAGTGATCCCTTCATCGGGGGAGAACTCTAGATAAGGCTGAATATCCCACATATTGGCCGGCGCAAAAATGGCGGCCTCTGATACGTACGCCGCATTTGGGAAAAGGGCATTATAGGTACCTAAGGAATTATCATTTTTATCGCTATCACCACTGGCGTAATCGAATCTAAATCCAACTTTTGGAGACCAGCTAAATACATGACCTAAGTTATAGGAACTGTCGGTGGCAAAGCCTAAGGCAGAAATAGTACCGCTACCGAAATCTCCAAATTGATAGGTCAGCTCATAATCAAAGTTGAAATATCCTGTTTTGCTCCACCATCTGGCTCCAATACTTTGGCGTTTCTCGTCTGCTATGCCCTGCTCGAAAATGGCATGGTTTCGCTCAAATCCAAGATAGAATAGATCCAGGTTATTGCCTTGAGTCCACTTCATTACTGAATTGAAATATGCCCCATAGAGTTTAGCACCCTCACTCGAACTATCCTGAAAGGCCGCTTCATTGGGCCTGACTTCTTGCATATAGAGAAGCTCGGCAATGGTGTTAGCACCTAATTTATGGGAGAACCTCACACCATCGAATGCACGTCGTTGGTTTTTTCCTTCTCGAATTCCGGTCTTTTTGCCGCCGCCGAGAATGAGCTCCTGTCGGCCCACCCGAACATTTAGATCGTGAAATTTCCAGTCGATAAAGGCCTGCTGCAGATCAGTTTCGGACTCGGCGAAAGGATCTGCACTATTGTCGAGCCCTTGCTCCTTATAGTTGGCCAGCTGCATAAACACACGGGTCTGCTCAAACTGCAGATCGGCATGTAACATAAAGCGATGCAGGGCCGAATGGGTGGATGAATAAGATTTCAGTCCAAGCTTTTGATTGGAATAGTTTTCATAGCGTAAACGGTAATCACCACCAAGAGTGATGTAAGTTGGATACCTGTCAGATAGCGCGATATGCTTTATCGCCGCTAGAGGATCCTTATTAAAACTGGTGTCCGGAAAATCCCGATAGTCTTCTAACCAACGGAAGAAGTGTAACTGCTCGCCCACGTAGGGCGAGCTGTCTTCGGCTTGGGCGGCATTGACCAGCATCGCCAGCAAGAAAATCTTACTAAATACCAGGACGAGTGCCTTATTAACATTTGGAATCAAGTTTACACTTTGCTTCTTCATGAGTTATCCCAAGCCTTTGTTGGTGAATAATTAATCGAGACCGATTTGACGGTTCCAGTCGGCGTTGTCCCAGAAGAGATACTCCTCGGCGATACGACCATTCTCCCAACGCGCGATGGTGGCTATTTTGATGCGAACCTTCTTGTTTGTTGGCTGTAAAACAGTACCGTTGGGTAAAGTGAATGGCTTAACCCACTTTCCTTCGGAGATACTGATCCCTGCGGTCCACTCTCCGAAACCGAAGCCGACGATATGTTCGGCAACTTTGAAATCAAAGGTGTCAAAAAGAAAATCAAGCTCCTCGGAATGTGGTGGGAAAGGGGATGTTTGAGTCCCATCTGGATTGTGAACGATGACATTATCAGCGTGGATCTCTCCGATGCGTTTCATGTCTCTGTCGTTGAAAGCGACGAGATCTAATTCATCGAATATGGCCAAATGTGTCGCTGTTTGAGCTCTTTCAGCCTTGTGAGTGTCGACTTGTGCCTGCAGCTCGGCAATCTGGGCTTTTAGGTCGGCAACGCTCTCTTCGGCCAATAAGTTAGTGCTGGTGGCTAAACCGGCGAGTAATATGGCAAATAGGGTGACATTAATTTTCTTCATGGTGTTATCTCCGTTATTTCTAAACAGTGGTTAAGGTGTGTGTTAAATAATACGATTAAGCACATCATTTTCTTTATCAAATAATCGGTGTTTTAACGCGCCAGCGACATGGGCAAAAATCAGTACAATCAACAGATATGAGGCCGTTCTATGGAGCTGATTAACGATTTCAAACACAGACTTGTTGTCTTCAAATAGCTCAGGCAATAAGAGGCCAAAAAAGTGTACGCCAGAGCTGAACTCGTAAGTACAAGACTGTACGTAGCCCAGGATTGGGACGATAATTAATAAAGCATACAAGCTGTTATGGGCTACTTTGGCAGCTAACTTTTCGTGTACTGGCATGCCTTTAGGGAGCTCTGGCAAGTTATGGCGTCTACGGTTAATTAGACGTAGCAATACGATTAAAAAGGCCAGCACACCAAAAGACTTATGCCAGAAGTAGAGCTCTTCTGAAAACGCCATATTGTCGACTTGAAATGGTGTCATATAGATGCCCAGTGCAAGTAGACCTATGATGAGTAACGCGCTTAGCCAGTGAATGGCTCTGATTGAAGCTGGATATTTCATTGTGAAAACTCTCTTAAAAAATGGATTAATCGTTTGCCGGCAGAGGTAGACCACCCCATGCTCGAAAAACTTTTCCGCTTGCTTGGCCTTCAATGGAATCCACATAGTAAGCCGCCACTTGCTCTGCACTCACCAATCCCTTAGCGACACGTTCCGCTTCCACGACCGGAGCCGGGCTGACTACGTTTAAGCGCAGGCCAGGTTTAAGCCAAGGAGCACTCTGCTGTACGAAGGTATCGATTGCCGCATTAAAGGGCCCGGTAGCCATGCTGTACGGATTTGGGTAGTGGCTCAAAAAGCCACTGGTGAGGGTGATAGAGCCACCTTCGTTGAGGTATTTTTCGGCATAACGCACCAGGCGAAACTGTGCAACCAGTTTACGTTCGGCGCCATGGCGAAACTCATTGTCTCCGATTTCATTCAGAGGTTTAAAGATACTGTCGCCACCGACGGCCACGACGATGGCATCGAGGTTGGTCACTTTTTCAAACACAGATTGGACCGCGGCTTCATCACTATAATCGGCAATATGATCGCCGCTGCGTGAGCCCACGCTAATGACCTCATGTTTTGTCGTCAGTTGTTTAACAACCTGACGACCAATTTTGCCTGAGGCGCCAAATACTAATACTTTCATCCATAGTTACTCTTGTGATTGGTCGATGGAGTCAGTATAGGAGTAGAGGATTGCTTTGATAATGGGGGGTAATTGAAATAAACTTTTTCTAAAATGAGAAAAATAAAATTTTGGTTATCTAGAACTAGTTTTTTGTTATCTCGTACTAATGGCTATTTTTAGTGGGAATAGCCAGCTTAGATTTTTGGGATAGCAACAATCGATATGTGATGACCACCTATTGACTCTATTTTTCGGAAAGATTCTTAGTTAAGTGATCGATGAAGGCTTTGGTTGCCGGGTTTGTCGCCCCTTTTTGGTGGTAGAGCAGTGAGATATAAAAGTCATCGATCGCATACTCGGGTAATAATTCAACCAGCTGGCCATTATTAATCAAATCGTTAACGAAAATTTCCGGTAGTTGGCTAACTCCTATTCCATCGGTGCATAGTTGAGCGATACATTCGGCATTATTGATGCTAAGTGGGCCATAAACCGGCACACTCAAATTGTCGCCTCGTAGAGAGATGAAGTCCCAACGCTTAGCGTTTCCGATAGATTTATCGATTAAACAAATATGCCTGCTCAAACTCTCAGGTGTCGATGGTGCACCGTGTAGTTCGATGTAAGCGGGGCTGGCAACGACGCGTAATCTCATGGATTGTAAGCGTTTGGCGATAAAGTTGGAGTCGGGTAATCTCGATACTCGCAAAGCCAGGTCAAATCCCCCCTTGACCAGATCATCAAAGTCATCATGCAAGATCAGTTCAATGTTAATACCGGGATACTCGATGTGAAATGCCGGAAGAAGGGGACTGAGCAATTGTTTACCAAAGATTATCGGCGAAGTGATTTTAATCGACCCCGTCATGGTCTTATGATCCAGATTAGTCGGACTTTCCAGTTTTTCTACACTGTGAATAATCTCTTTGATCTGTTCATAATAGAGTCGTCCCTCCTGACTCAGTTGCAGGTTTCTTGTCGAGCGGTAGATCAACTTGCGATCGAGCCAATGTTCAAGTTGGTTGAGATTTTTAGTGACAACTGAGTTGGCGATACCGAGACGACGTGCCGCAGCTGACATGGTGCCTTCTTCGACTACTGCCGAGAAAATAGTCATTGCCTTAAATTTATCCATACTCTCCTGACTCATCTTTCTTATTTTAGAAAAAGTATTTTCATACTTACTCTATTTATAAACCAAATCAAGCTTTCTATACTGAATGACATTCAGATATATGCTTGCATATAGAGGGTATACAATGACAAGAAAAATCCTCATGAATGAATGTAGCGGTTTAGATCTTAGGTTTAATCTGGGGAGTTAAGTGATGACTTATATGAAAAAAGGCTGCTGGTTACCCGAGGGGGACACCGAAGGCCTGGTATTTGTGGATACATTCAATGATTTTGGCGAGATTGAGCCCCATCGGTACCATCTGTATGTGTCACTGGCTTGTCCCTTCGCCCACCGGGCCCTCTTGGTTCATAGCCTGTTAGGTCTTGAAGAGGTGATCTCCGTGTCGAGCGTATCGCCCAAACGTTTTGATAATGGTTGGGCATTCGATGAGGAGTTTAGTGATCCCCTGTTTAATGCCACTCACCTGCAAAGTATCTATACCATGGCCAAGCCAGATTTTACCGGACGTATAACGGTACCTGTGCTCTGGGATAAAAAAAGACAAACCATTGCCAGCAACGACTCGGCAGGTATTGCACATTGGTTGGCTCAACAATGGCAATGTTTTGCAAAGAATAAAATCGATCTGCTGCCTGAAGTTAATGAGCCAAGTGTTTCGGTCTTGTCAGACTGGATAAATGAGAAGGTCAATTTGGGCGTATATGGCGCAGGATTCGCAACGGAACAAGCTGGCTATGAAAGGGCATTTGAGTCAGTATTTGATGCGTTAGACCTATTGGAACTTAGATTATCTAACCGCATTTTTCTTCATGGCGACAGTTTAACCATGAGTGATATTCGGCTTATCCCCTCCTTGTTAAGGTTCGATAGCGTGTATTACTTCCACTTTAAGTTGAACAAAAAGCGTATTCAAGATTACCATTATTTATGGCGTTATTGTCGAGCTGCGATGGATATCGAAGCGATAGCGAAAACTGTCTACCTTGAGCACATTAAAGCACACTATTTCTATACTCATGATCACCTCAACCCCAGTCGTATCATTCCTGTTGGTCCCGATATCGATTGGCGTTTATCTTAAGGCTTAATTAGATGCTAAATGATAAAGTTCAAGGCCGAATAAGATAAAAACTCGACCCATTTGTCATTTATTTTAATCTATCGGCGATCATATCGATGAATGTCCGTAATGCCGGATTCATCTGTTTATTGGGTGGAAAGATGAGATTAACGGGTGCCGCTGTTTGTGATTGATGGGGCAGCAACTCTACCAGTTCACCTGTTTTAAGATATGGGTCGATAAAAAACTCAGGGAGATAGACGATGCCTAGGCCACTAAGCGCGAGATCCCGGAGTAGCTCGGGATCATTAGAAAACATTTTCCCCTCAACCGCGACAGAGATATTTTTTTTATCTTCAACAAAGGGCCATTTAGTTTGGTGGTCGGGAACAGTATCGATTAAACATTCATGGTGACGGAGTTCATAGGCCTGTTCCGGCGTTCCATACTGTTCGAGATAACTCGGCGCAGCTGCCAGCTTTAGCTTAATTGAAGACACTTTCCTGGCAATCAGACCGCTGGAAGGTAAATTTCCGATCCTTACGGCTAAATCATAACCCTCTTCGATTAAGCTGACTTTCCGATTTAGAAATAATGAGTGAATTTTGACTTTGGGGTGCAGGCTCATAAACTCGACCATCAGAGGTTTGAGAACGAATGCCCCCCAAAAACTTGGCGCTGTTAATCTCAGCGTTCCTCGAAGTTCCTGTTGGCTTTTTACTGCCAAATTTTCCAGTAGGTCTACCCGGTCAAGAATGTCTTCAATTTTCTCCAGATATAGCTTCCCCTCTTCTGTCACGGTGAGGCTTCTCGTAGTGCGATAGAGTAACTTTACATTAAGCCATTGCTCAAGTTCAGTGACGTAGCGACTGACAGCGGAATTCGCCAGTTGTAACGATTCTGCAGCCTTTGAAAAGCTATTTTTCCGTGCCACCTCACGAAAAATGACCATACCCCGTAATTTATCCATTTAGCCTCACTTTATTCTAAATTAAAGAATAATCATTTCTTTTTAAGTCTATTAATCATTATCGGTGATAAATGTACACTGATTTCGTCAACAATGAAATGAATACTAAGGTGAGAAAATGAAAGCAATTAACGTTACGGCTTATGGTGATATTAATGATGTGGTTACTATTGTCGAAACCCCTAAACCTGAGGTTAAGTCAGGTACTCTACTGATCCAAGTTGGAGCAGCAAGCATCAACCCACTGGATAATCTTATTCGTGCCGGTTATATGAAAGAGATGATCCCTATGAGCTTTCCCTATGTAATGGGCAGCGATGGTGCGGGCACTGTGGTTGAAGTGGGCGCCGGAGTGGAAGGGTTTTCAGTCGGGGATGAGGTGTTTTTCAGACCGGATTTTTCAGAGGCGGCGACCTTTGCGAACTTTCAACGGGTAAGTGTTGACAGTGTCGCGCTAAAACCTGTGAGTCTGTCTGTTTTAGCCAGTGCTGCATTACCTCAAGTTGCCTTAACGGCTTATCAGGCATTACTCGCCGGCGGCAAGATTGAAGGTAGTAAAGTGCTTATTCATGGCGGGGCGGGGGGCGTAGGGTCACTGGCTATTCAGCTGGCGAAAGTACTGGGTGCAAAAGAGATCATTACCACGGCAGAGAGCGAGTTTGAGTCCCGTTTACGCTCATATGGCGCCGATACGGTTATCGATTTCAGGAGTCAGGATTTTAGTGAGCTTGTCAGCGATGTCGATATCACTATCGATACTATCGGTGGTCAGGTGCAGGAAAAATCTATCGGGATAGCTAAACATGGCGGTTCGGTGATCACCTTGGTTGGCGCTATGTTTGAGGAGTTAGCGGCCGAAAAAGGTGTCGCGCTTGAACTTTTGTTCCATCACGCTAATGGTCAACACCTTAAATGGATTGCAGAGCAGGTGGATGCCGGAAATTTATCGGTTCAAATAGACACGACTTACGCTATTTCGAGTGTCTATGATGTTTATGCCGCGCTGTCTTATGTTGAGCAAGGCAAGGCTCGTGGAAAAGTTGTATTAGATATGAGTGATTTCTAATCCAATCTTTGCTTATTCGGTTATTTCTGTGGCCATTATTGGCCATATAGGAATAGCAGTAATGATTCATCTATTTTTAATTTGAGGTATCTATGAAGCCTAAAAGAGTTAGGGTTGATTTTTTTCATGACGTCGTCTGTAGTTGGTGCTACGTCTTATCGCCTCGGCTACGAATTTTGGCCGAGGAGCTAAATCTGGATGTTTATCATCACAGCTTCGCGTTATCTGCGACATATAAACATATGGAAAGAATGTTCGGTTCTAAAGCCAATGCCAAGAAAGAGATCCTGAACCATTGGCAGCAATGCGCTAAGGTCGAGGATCAAAAACGCATTAACGTCGAAGGAATGCGTCAACAAAGCTTCGAATATCCTCTTTCTATGCCGGGTTTACTCGGGTGTAAGGCTGCAGAAAAACAAGCGGGTCAGCAGGGGCATTGGGACTATTTCGATGCGGTGCAACGTACTCACCTCACCGATAATAGAAATATTGGTGATAACGAAGTGCTTGTCGATTTGGCTCAGGAGCTGGGGTTAGACATAGCGCGGTTTAAGTTAGATTTAAACTCTTCAGCATTACTGGAAGAGGTAGAGCAAGATCGGCTACTGGCGCAGGATTATGGCATTAATGGTGTGCCTTGTTTGGTCATCAATCAAGGTTGGATTATATCCGGCGCTCAACCATTAGATGAGTTGCGTCATCAGTTGCAACAAATACATCTTGGGATAAACGCCGAAGACTTTGCTTAAGCTTTTCGTCACAGTCATTTAAACTTGGCTTCAGAGCCGTTTAAATCTGGCTCCACAGTCGTCTTGCAAGCCCCGACGAACGTTGAGTGGCCTGCAGGCTGGCATGTTCGAAAACGGCTTGTGAGCCCAGGCAGGTAAAATGCTGCTTGGCGCGAGTGATAGCCGTATAAACCAGCTCCTTCGTCAGTAGCTGTTTTTGGGCCGGGCTAGGCCAGATGGGGAGCACGAGCGCCACATTGGCAAACTCACTGCCCTGGCTCTTATGTACCGTCATCGCAAAACAGGTATCGTGGCTCGGAAGGCGCGCGGGCAGCACCTTTAAGATACTGCCATCGGCTTGAATAAAGTGTGCCATCAACCTTGGAGTGTGCTTCGCGGCATTGCCATCCTCGGCTGAACGTTGAGGTGAATTTTGAGATGACATATCGGGCAGTATAAGGCCAATATCGCCGTTAAACAGACCCAGATTATAGTCGTTGCTCTGAATGATCACCGGACGGCCCAGATAAAACTCGGTGTCGGCACCGATAAGTTTTGCCTGTTTCAGCGCAGTGGTAACGCCTTGATTGATGCCATCGACGCCATACTCGCCCGCGCGCATGGCGCATAAGACTCGAAACTCGTTATAACAATCGATGATCTCAGAGGCATCCTTGCTGCAATCTTTAGCCATCTCAAGGTAGTGTCGGTAATGACTCACCGCTTGAGTCAGTAATTCATCGAGCCCCGAATTGCCTGCATTGGTTTTAAGATGCTCAATCCACTGCAGCTCATCATATCCGGTTTGCCATACCTGCATAATTCGGTCTTTGTCCGAGTTATTGACCGCAGCAGCCAGTTGACCTATGCCTGCATCCCCTTTAAATCTGTGGCTGTGCATCAGCATACACAGGCTATCGCCAATCTTAGGTGACGGGCTGACAAAGGGGCTAAGATCAAACCCTGATAATGTAGAAAGATACCCGGCATAGTCGCTCGAATATCGCATCTGCCATTTGGCATCACTGGCATTCGTTCTTGTTTCTTGCTGTTTCAATCCTGCACAGATATCCGCCAGCACGGCGCCGGCTTCTACCGAGGCTAACTGGTCTTGATCGCCCAGTAGAATGAGCCTTGCATGTGCGGGGAGCGCCGAGAGCAGTTTGTGCATCATGGGCAGGTCGACCATAGAGGCTTCATCGACGACTAACAGATCCAGCCTTAGAGGGTTATCTTTATGGTGCCTGAATTTGGGGGAGTTCGGGATCACACCTAGCAAGCGGTGTAGGGTGGAAGCCTCCTCCGGCACCCGGCTTAAGCTGGTTAAATCTATCTTGTCGGCGAAGGGGGCAAGTTCCTGTTTCAAGCGCACCTTCGAGGCCTTGATTGACTCGCTCAATCGCGCAGCAGCCTTACCCGTAGGCGCCACTAACCGTATGGTCATTGCCGCTTGCTGAGTCAGTAAAAATAGCAACTTAGTTACCGTGGTGGTTTTACCCGTGCCCGGGCCTCCGGTTATAACCGCCAAACGTTTGGTAAAGGCTGTCGCCGTTGCTATTTTTTGCCAGTCAAAGTCGGTGACGCCCATCTCATCGCTTTGGGGGAACAACATCTCTAATGTGCTGCTGATAGCACTTATATGAGTATTGATCTCTGTGGGCCGCTCACTCACTTCAGCATCGGCTAACTGGGTGAGGTAACTCGCGACTTGAGTCTCGAACTGATAATAGCGCTGCAGGTAGAGATCGCCGTTATCTAATATTATCGGCGTTGAAGGTGAGTTGGCTTGCTCCAAACCCGGTGAACTAATCCCATTGAACTGCAGTAATATCTCAATAATTTCATTGTGGCTACACAGTATCTGACAATTTGATATCGGCTCCTGCATCGGATTATCGAGCATAATCTGATGTATCGGCAGGCAGGTGTGCTGCTGAGAAAGCTGTCGACTCAATAGGGCGCAAATAAGCAGAAACAGTTCACTATATACGTGGTCATCGTGTTCGTTAAGCGTATCGACTCCTGCCTTGTGTAGATTAACCCTATGTAGCTGAGCCATCTCGAGTGCAAAGTGCCTGTCGAGTGGTGTGATTAATCGCTCAGATTCCCAGACTTTCAGCAGGGCTTTGATTGGCTGTGTTGACTGGATCATCGCTTAAGCTCCGTCTGTTCTATTTGCGCTTGTGCTGTTTGGGCAGGTTGAGCATCTGATTCAGTTTGCTCATCGTCGAACAGAGTATCGATTGACTCGATAAGCGCCCTAGGCGGCTTATCATAGAAAACTCCAGACATAGGGGCATCCACGGACATACCTCGCAAGAAGAGGTAATAACAGCCGCCAATATGCAGGTCGTAGTCGTAATCAGGCATTCTCAGGCTTAAAAATCGGTGTAGCGCCAGGGTATAGATGATGTACTGCAGATCGTATCTATGGCTGCGGATCGCGCCGCCCATGGCATCGAATCCATAATGAGTGAAATCATCGCCCAGGTGGTTAGACTTATAGTCGGCGATATAAAATTGACCCTGATGCTCGAAGGTCAAATCGATAAAACCTTTCAGCATTCCTTTGAGCGACTCAAAGTTAAGTCCCGCGCTGTAGCCATACTCTTCGAGTAACGCATTGAGCTTATCGGCCTTTAGCGACGCGATTGGCAGGTAGAACTCCATCTCCACCAGTTTCTGGTTATTGGTTAATTGAGCAAGTTTGAGTGAGCCATCCTGCACGAGGGGGGCATCGAGCAGATCCAGATACCAGTGTGTCAGCACATCACACCAGCTTTCATCTATGCCATATCTCTCCATGGCGACAGGTAACTGTTCGGTTAGATCATTTATCGCTTGGGTAAAGTCAATCAGCTCGAGCACTAAGTGCATAAAGCTACCGGCATTGGCGCCACGCTCGAAGGTGAAGCGAGACGGCACAGGGTCCAGTTCATCCTTGATCTCTTCGAGTTCCGGAAAGGATTCATCATCCGCCCCCGGCAGCACCCGCTCATGAGGCAAGTCTTTTACCAGACCCGAATAACTGCCGACACGCCATGGGGTGTAGTGTCGACGTTTAAGTACTTTAGGTGCTAGTAACTCTTGTTCAGCAGAGACATTCTCTAAGGCTTGGGTCGAGATATCATCCGCCATCTCACAGACACTAATCGCCTCACTCATCAGGCGTTTTGCACATGTTTCAATAAGCGAAAACTCACAGGCCTTATCTTCTATACCCAGCAGATAGCCGATGCCGGTTTCGTGGAGTTGACTGGTGATCCCTGCTTTCTTAGTGAAGCGGCTGTGGTTAGCAATATAGAGGTAGCACTGATAGACGGGGCGAGTCATGGCGACATATAACAGGCGCAGATCCTCGGCGAGGTTTTCCCGCTTATGTCGCTCCCACCCCTCATCGCTCTGCTCTATGTCCCACACCAGCTGATTATTTTCATGGTAGAGCATAGGCGCAGGCTTACGGCGATTATCCCGGGCTAAACTGACGAAGGGGATAAAACAGACCGGATACTCGAGTCCCTTACTCTTATGTATGGTGACAATCTGTACCAGGTTCTGCTCACTTTCGAGTCTGAGCTGCGCCTCTTCATTGGCATGGTTCTCGATAAGGGCTTGCTCGTACCAGTTGACCAGGGCACTTATCCCATCGAGTTCGGTGGCCTTTTGCTGCAGCAGTTCGGCAAGATGCCTGAAATCGGTTAGACGGCGCTCACCATCTTCGCTTTGCAGCAGGCGTTCGATAAGCTTGGTTTCGTTGGCCAAATTTAGGAGTGCGGGCATGACGCCGCGTCTTAGCCAGTTATGATGCAGGCCATCAAATTGCTCCAGCAGGGTTTGTCTTACCATCTCATCTTGGTTAAACCCGTGAATAGCCAGGGCGTTATAACCGAGCAGGGAGGTCGCTAAGGCCGAACGCAGGGCGCGCTCATCTTTGGGCGTGGCGAGCGCGTGCAGTATCAGCGCCATTTCGCGGGCTTCCAGGGTGTTAAATACACTGTCTCTACTCAGAAATACCGCGCCAATTTGCCGGTTTGATAGTGACTCTTTGATAACCGCGGCTTCATTTCGGTCACGGACCAGCACCGCGATATCTTTGGCTTTGAGTGGCTTTTCACTGATTGTACACTCGCCATTTTGCGATTCGGTGAGCAGGCGTGCGATCTCAGCAGCCGCATCTTCGGCTAAACGCTTTCTGGCGGTAGTTTTATTCAGCCCTTTTTCGGGATCTTCGCTAAGCAGTTTAATTTTCAAGGCCGACGTAGCGCTCGATTTCTCGAGTAATACTTTTTTGTCGGCAAAGGGTGAGGGCTGCACCGATTCAAATGGAATGGCCTCGCTGATAAAGGCATCATCACGATTCTCAAACAGGGCATTGACCGCCAAAATCATGTTACGGCTGGAGCGATAGTTAGTATCGAGATTATAGTGCTCGGATGTTTGCTCGCGCGCCTGAATATAGGTGTGTATATCGGCGCCCCTGAAGGCATAGATCGCCTGTTTCGGGTCGCCAATCATCAACAGACTCAGATTTTTCGATGAGGTTCCTGCAGTGGCTTCATTAATGGCTATCAGCGAGTCACCAGAGCCTATCGCATCGACAGAGGGCTGTTGATAGATCCGGTTGAAAATAGCAAATTGCAGTGGATCGGTATCCTGGAACTCATCGATAAGGGCCACAGGAAAACGCTTGGCGATGGTGTTTGCCAGACTTATTGCTTGTCCACTCACCTCATCCTTGTTTGGGCGCAGGGCTTGCTCGAGGGTGAGCAGCAGATCGTCGGGCGTCAGCAAGTTACGCTCTGACTTTTGTTGGGCAAAGCGGGCCGAGATGCCGTTTCGTGCACAAAAGAGAAAGCTTGGAATAAAATCTTTGATAAGCGCGCACAGGCGCTCGATATGATCGAGTACCGGCGCTTGCTCCGGCGTGGGCACTTCGCCGCCCTTGTTAAGCTTAAGCTCACTCAGTGACAGACTCTCCATCACTTTCAATGACGGTAAACTGCTACTGTATTTGCACCAGTTATCCATGGCATCAAGCATTACCGCGAGCTTAGGATAAGCGTCCGCCTTTTTTCCGAACCTAACGCCGCTCAGTGGTAAAGCATGCAGCAAGGTCTCGATAGCGTCTCGCTCGCGGGGCCAGATAAGCTTTAGACGAGTTAAACTTTGTGTGAGCGCATCTTGCAGCTTATTGAACGCCTGTGGTACTGGCTGAGCGCTGGCTTGGCTTGCGCCCAGCAGGGGTCTTAGCTGCTTGGATAGTGCATCGGGATCGGCAAATTTCTTTTGAATGATCTCGGCCAGATACTCGGGTAATGGATAACACTGCTCACGCCAGAAATCGCGTACGGCGTGGTGCAAAAATTCGCTGTCATCTAAGGTGAACTCTGACTCGAACAACAGGGATGACTCAAATGCCATGTCGGCCAGAATACGCTGACAAAAACCATGTATGGTAAAGATAGACGCTTCATCGAGTGACTTCAAAGCCAGATCAAGACGCTTAAGTGCCAGATGGCGTTCACTTTCGGGCGTGAGTCTATAGAGTGATTCAATCAGTTCATCATCGGTTTCCAGACCGATAAAACGGCGGTAGGCAAGCTGAATTTTACGTCGAATTCGATCCCTTAACTCACCCGTGGCGGCATTGGTAAAGGTCACCACCAGGATCTGCTCGCAGCTGAGTGGTTTCTCTATCTCATGGCCCAGCAACAGACGCACATACAAACCGGCGATGGTGAAGGTTTTACCGGTTCCTGCGCTGGCTTCAATTAAGCGGCTACCGCCAAAGGGCAGGGTGAGAGTATCGAGTGGCTTAGAGCGGCCTTTAGTCACGCCAGGGCTAGCTTCTGTATGAGTCGATGACATATTAACAGCCTCCTTCGACGAAACTTGCAAGCTCGCTGAGCTTATCTTTGTGATAGAGACTGAGCATTGGGCTTAGCAGTGACATGGCAACCTGTCCGAATTCATCTTCTTTAAAATCTTCAGGGAAACTAAACAGACGCTGGTAATGAGGCTCGAAGCCTTCACCGAGCTGGCTCTGTTCATCTTTCCATTGGCTTTGAGCTTCCTTGAGTTTATCGCTGTGATCCCCCTCGGCTTCGACATAGGCGAGGGCGGTTCTGGGCATAAACATCAAGGGATGGACTTGTCCCGATTGGAAATAACTCAGCCATAGACTCAGTTGCGCTTTTGCCTGCTCGGCAGTGACAGCGTGGAAGGCATGGAAGTGGCCGATATCCAGTAGGTAACTGATGTGTTGCTTGCCGTTCGCTTGGCTATCAATAGCCTGCTCACTCCCCTTCATAGTGCCGATAGCCATAGCACTTATACATAGATGCCTTATGTAGACTCTGATCAAATCGCGGCCATTGGCGGTGCCGGGTCGATAGTTAACTAATCCCTTAGCGCAGAGATCATCGATTCGCCCCACTAATGTAATGGGCTCATTTAGGTCATCCGATGGCGTGAAGGCAAGCTCGATTTCCTGAGAGCGCTGGTTTTCGCCCTGAAGATAGATAGCCCGGCCAATTAAGGGCTTAATGTCATGCAGATACTGGTTAAGCAGGAGATCATCGAAAGGTTTCAGGGGCAGCTCGCCACTGGCTTTTAAACGTTGCAGCAGATCTTCGCCGGGGAGCTCTAAGCCTTGAGAGATGGCGTTATCGAGTAAGTTTGCCTGCAGTTTATACCGCTCGAGGGCGTTCAGACTGAAAGGCTCATCGTTATCATCGGCCTGAATATTCAGGCCTAAGTCGACCTTAAGGCTTCGATTGAAAAAGTATTGCGCCGGGTTTCTGAAGAAACGGATAAGCGCTGAAACCTCAAGTTCGTTCTCCTCCATAGAAGTGGTAGTCAGACTCTCTTGCTCAATTTTCTGGCCGGGTTCGATAAAGCGCGGAGTTTCATCGCTAGTATCGGTCGATATTGTCGGGCACCACTGGGCGGAGTAACTTTGTTTAAGTTGGGGGGCATCACCATTGTCAGGCAGATAAAGCCGCTCATCGAAAGGCTGCAGTGGCTGCTCTATCAATAACTGCTTATGGATAGCGGCCTCAATGGCTGGAATATCGGGCTCATGGTTTTGGCTGTGCTTAGATTGAGTGTGATCTATCTCTTCCGGCAGGTAACAGAGCTGGCAATATTCAACCAACTCTGAGACCAGCATGGAGGGGATCCGCTCAGAGTTATCGCGCTCACTGTGGCCGATATAACTGATGTAGAGTTGCTCTCTGGCCGAGAGTATCGCCTCTAAAAACAGGTATCTGTCATCTAGCCGACGTGAACGGTCGCCTTTTCGGGGGCCGAACTGTGCCACCAGATCGAAACCGACCGGGTGTTGTACTCTTGGGTAGATCCCGTCATTCATGCCGACTAAGCACACCAACTTAAAGGGGATGGAGCGCATTGGCATCAAGGTACAGAAATTGACGCTACCGGCCAGGTAGCGTTGGCCGACACGGGATTCACTCAAGGTGCTGTTAAACCAGTTTTGCAGCACCTGGGTATTGAGTGGCGTGACTTGTCCGGCCTCATTAAGCTCAGTTTTAAGCTTGCTGATGGCCTCGCGTATCGCTTGCAGCTGTTGCTGCTCCTCATCATCGACCTCATAAAAGTCTTCGAGAAGCTGCGCTAACTGACCCATGCGCTCCTCTATCGAGCAGTGTTGAGCCAGTTGCTGCTGATACTCATCTAAGGTTTCGATGAAGTTGAGTAGTTTACCCAGGGCTTGGGCCGATTGCCCTTCAATACCTTCGACCAGCAGGGTGTCATGATAAAGCGCTGCATCGTCACTGAAGGCGTAGCCTAAGATGAGACGCTTGATGCCAAAGGCCCAGGAGTTTTTGTCGAATGCGGGCATCGATTGGGCCGCACGGCTGGCTTCATCCCGGCCCCAACGAACGCCGGCTTGTTCGAGCCAGTGGCGTATCATGGACAGGGCTTCATCATCGAGCTCGAATCGTCTGAGTACGGCTGGCACCTCTAAGATCCCCAATATATCGGTCAGGGCGAAACGACTCTGATTGATGGCCAGAATATGCAAGAAGCTGTTGATCAGGGGCGATTCCTGCGCCGCGCCGCGATCGGCGATGGCGTAGGGGATGTAATGAGCGCCCTGTTTGGCCGAGAACACCGCATCGATATAAGGCGCGTAAGCCGCCACATCCGGCAACATGATGACGATATCTTTGGCAAGCAGGGGATCGTTTGGATCTGCAGGCTCACGGGATAACATCTCGAGCAGGTGATCGTGCAGCGTCTCGATTTCACGCAGCGGGCTGTGACAGCTGCGAAGTGTCAGCGAGTCGTCGTCTTTAGTGAGTACGCGGCGATCATCGAGCGTCAGATACAGAGAGGCATCGGGGCCTAAGCTTCTGTTGCGGGTAGTCAGTTCGAGAATATCGTGCTGAACGCCACGAAGTAGTGTCTGAGAACCATTGACCAGCGGGTCTTGGTAACATTCGAAATTAAAGTTGGTGTGCTCCTCCGGTAGCTCTAATATCAAGTCCAAAAGTTCACGCCCCATCTTACCGTTATTGGCGAGCAGGGGGTTACCCACCTCGAGCTTATCTTCCCATAAGGCTTCGAGTTGATTCCTGTTGGCGTACTCAAGCGCCATACGAGCGCGCAAACGAGGGTCGACAATATCGCCCCAGTAGTGCTGACAGGGACTTAAATTCAGCATGATCACATCGATACGCTTAGCCAGATGATAGAGCACATCTAAGGTTTGAGGCGCCATGGAAGAGATACCGAATACAAATAATCGTCGAGGGAGGCCATCGAGACAAGTATTGGGATCGTCCAGTGCATCAAACAGAGATTGATGCAGGTTAGCTCTGTGGTAGCGGCTCTTGTTGAGACGCAGGTTATTAAACTCGATAAGGGCTCGCCACAAGATGGGTTGCCAGGCTTGGGTCGGAGATAACTTGTCATTTTTAGGTGGCAAGGTCGGCTCATTGGCTTCCCATGCTGCTATCCAGTCGGGACGATAGACCAAGTACTGGTCGAAGATATCGGCTATTTGGCCGCACAGTTGAAACAGTTTTAATGGATCTTCTTGTAAAGCCTCTGTCGCTTCATCTGGGTTGTGAGCGGCATTGAGATAGTTGTTAAGCGGTGCAAACTCATCGATCTGCAGTAGCTCTGGCAGCAACTCCATCAGCTTCCAGGTCATGGAAGGCTTGGTAAAGGCATTTTCCTTGGGTACATCGGGCAACAGGGTGTGGCATAGCTGCCAGATAAAGCTTGAGGGCAGGGGGAATTCAAGCGCCGCCGCTATCTTGTTCTGTCTTGCTATCTCGAGTCGGAGCCAGGTGGACATGCCGGGGCTTTGGACTAACACCTGCTCAGGCATTAACAGGGGCATGCCGGGAATTGGCGTCTGTAGCTCGGTCGCGAGTTGGGCCGAGAGTGCTTCCATTCGATTAGACTGTACAAGATAGAGCATGAATATTCCCAGACAAAGAAACGATAGGCATTCGGGTGAGTTGATTCACCATCTGATAAGCCAACTATTCTATGTGTTTGGCATGGTAAGTCCACTGAAACTAACGGCAATTAAGGTTAACCGAGCAGGTTTCGGCTATCTAGAACTGATGCTGGGAGAAAGGGCGCCTTATCTTGTTCGCGCAGTGAGTGTATCAAATAGAAAATAGCTGTTTTATTATGTTTATAATATGTAAAATTTGATGTGGAACATCAAATTAGGTTAATGATAATGGATTGGGTTGGTTTTTAATCAGATTCAATTAATATATGGAACAGACGTATAGGTTTTTACTGGAACACTCATTTCGGGAACATTATGGATATTCAACTGCGTCGCTCTTATCAGGCTTTAACTCTTGCCACCTTGGCCTTTGCTGCATGTTTCTCTGTCTGGACCTTGTACTCTATTATCGGTATAGAGCTCAAAGAACGTTTAGACCTAAGCGCCACCGAGTTCGGTTTTTTGTTGGCTGCGCCGATTTTTACGGGCGCTATCTTTCGGGTACCCGTGGGGTTTCTTGCCGAGAAGTACTCCTGTCGTAACCTTTTCTTCTGGCAGATGTTGCTCGCCGTTCCACCTCTGTTTTACCTGCCCCAAATAGAGACCTATTCAGGTTATATCTGGATTGGCTTCGTGCTCGGACTAACAGGGGTCTCATTTACCATCGGGATCCGCTATGTCACCGACTGGTTTGAAACTAAACGTCAGGGTTTTGCGCTGGGGGTGTTTGGTGCGGGTAATGCGGGCGCCGCAATCACCTTGGTTTTGGTGCCTTTTATTGTCGATATCTTCGGTTGGCAACAGATAGGCTATGCCTACGGGGTAGGTATGATCTTTATGGCGGTCCTGTTTCGTTTGATGGCGCCTGAAGTGAATGAATATTATCAGAAACAGCGTGACAGTCATGATATGGCGTTTCATATGGCGCCACTCAAAGATCTGCAGGTGTGGCGTTTCGGACTCTATTATTACTTCGTATTTGGCAGTTTCTTAGCGTTAATTCTCTGGCTGCCCCATTATTATGTCTCCGCTTATGAGCTTTCACTGACTCAAGCTATGGCGTTGACCTTACTCTTTGTGACCAGCTCGAGCATGGTCAGAGCCGTGGGCGGTTGGTTTGCCGATACCTATGGGGCGAGGGCGGTGAATTGGACCGCCTTTTGGATCTGTATGGTGTGTCTGTTCTTTTTGAGTTATCCGCCGACGACCATGATCATCCACGGTGTATCCAAAGATGTTGAAGTCTCTTTCGAAGTGAATGTTTGGCTGTTTACCTTGTTGATTTTTATCATAGGTATCGCCCAAGGATTTGGCCGAGCCAGCGTGTATAAGACTATCTATGATTACTATCCACATCATATGGGCAGCGTGGGGGGCATTGTCGCCGCCATCGGTGCATTAGGGGGATGTACGCTTCCTATCATGTTCGGTTTTGCCGTAGATCTGATCGGCGTCTACAGCGCCTGCTTTATGCTGCTCTATGGTGTGTTGGCGACCTGTATGGTGGTGATGTATCTGGCGCTAAGGGCCGAGCGACATCAGAAGCTGGTGAGAGAGGCGATAGCCAATAACTTTCTGGAACAAGACTAGCTTAGACAGAATTAGCTTAGAAAATAAATAGCTTAGAGCAAGACAAACACATAATAAGATATGTGAGCGGAAATCAACGCATAGTCTCGGTGTTTTTCTAGATAGTCGGAGTTTGATTTAAAGCGTTAAAGCCAGTCAAGTAACATGACTGGCCTTTTTAGTTTTTTTGCTTCTGACTTTGTTACATCATAAATAATTTTGGTAGATTGAACTGCCGTTATTAAAAAATAACGAAAGGACTCATTGATGCGACACTTTTTACGCGCAGTTAAATGGATTTTAATGGCCTTACTGGCTATCCCAATCAGCCTCTACTTCATTGTGCTGCTGATCAATATGCAAGATGAAGCCCCTTCGGAGCAATCGAAGCGTAACTTTGCCCAAATAGCCGATAACGAACGCACACTGGCTCAAAATCTTGATAACAATGCCTATATTTTAGCATTGGGGTTTAATGTGCCCAAGGACGCTGCGCCAATGGCTGAAGGCGTAAAGCGTCTGCACCTACTGCAAAGCTTAGGTATTTGGGATACAGTTAATGCCAAGCAAACAGCACGCTTTGAGCTGCCAAATCTACCGCTGGAATACTGCCTTGGTCAAGATGATTTCTTGCTGGCTTGTAAATTTAACATTGAACAAAAGAATAACCTTGAACAGGAGAAAAACCTTAAAATCCTGTTAGCCGAAAATCGGTGGATAATCGAGCGGTATCAGCAGATGCTCGATATGGGGAACTGGCAAGAAAGCACCCATTATAATGTATTTATACCAGGCCTATCCTGGCAACACCTGTTTAGCGCACAGAAACTCTATCTCCTCGATGTTTATGAAAAGGCTGGCACCAAAGCACCCAACTTAATTTCACTGGCCATCGACCAAGATATGCTGTTTTGGCAGAGGATATCTGCAGATACCCATTTACTGATCAGTAAAATGGTAAGCAAGGGCGCTATGGAAATAAATATGAAACTGGGTGAGCTAATTATTACTCAGTTACCGCAACAGCAGCAACTCGCTGCAATACCACAAAGCTGGAAAAATCCCATGCCACCTCAAGTATTATCGCTAAACAATGCCAAACTGGGTGAGTGGCACTACTTCACCAAAATAGCACACGCAACCCAAGTGGTAGATGATACAACCGATATGGCAACACAGGTCGCCAAGTTTCTGCTGCTCCCACTGATGCAGCAACAAGATACCGCAAATCGCTATGCCGATATATTAGTTGGCACTGCCGATATGAAAGAGTGCCCTAACGACCTAACAGTGGATACTATCAGCCAATACATTTATAACCCGATGGGAAAATTTATACTCTGCTCTGGTATTCCTTCATTTCAAACCTATCAAGAAGGCCTCAATGAACTCGAATACAAAAGAGTCAGTCTAGTTCGAGACTTAAACAACAAACCCCGGACAAAGCAAGCACTGCACAATAACAGATAAGGATAGGGGCGCTGCTATGCGCGGCCTATCCTATTTGTATGGCATACAACCATCAATATAAACCATGGTGTAAAAAAGAATTTCAATTTCCACTTTACGAGATAAATAATAACCCCATATTGGGTTCCAGTATCGTCAAAATAAATGAGTCAGCACCTAGTGAACGGTCAATCATATTCCTCAATGAGCCAGAGCCTCCAAGAGGTATACCATCTACGCTTTTTACATATTCTGATAAGGATATAGATCTAGTGATGCGTATTTTGTCCGTTTGAATACCTTGTATACGCCCAGCATGGGTATGAACAAATGAGGTGACTTTCCATTATACATAAGCTCTGTAGGAAGGCCTCCGCTCAATAACATGCTGTTGTTAAAGGTTAACCACTAGCGAATCTAAATAACTATGACATCCATTGTTATTTCTACCTGAGCCGGAAATTTGGTTCACTGTTTCTTTGATAGCTATGAAAATATAGTAGGTAGTGTGGCTTAGGCCATAGAGGGAAACCTGCTTTTAATCCGGTTCGTACATAATGTGCAGCTTGTTGCCATCCAAGTCGCGGCAGTAAGCACCGAAGTAACGTGGACGATACCGGTAGCCTGGGGAACCTTCGTCCGCTCCGCCAAGCTCCAGGGCTGTCCGGTGGAACTCCTCTACGGCGTCGTTGCTCTTAGCCTTGAAGGTCACCTGAGTACCATTGCCAAGGGTCGCCGGCTGTTGATCAAAGGGTTTCAATATCCAAAAGCAGCTCGAGCCCCCGGGAAGCCCGTAACCGATCTCGTCGTCCACTTCCATAGTGCGCACCATGCCCACCGTGCTCAGCAGGCGATCGTAAAATGCGCCCGCACGGGGGAGGTCGTTGGTGCCAAGGCAAATTCCTAAAAGCATGTAGTTTCTTCCTAAAAAAATGGGATGAAGGCCGAGTTATTGAACCAGCCAGTAATTAACGGGGATGAGCTCCCCTCAAAGCTCACCAACAACACTAAAAAATAAATCCAGTATTGCTGAATTCAGGTATTTTGGGAGTCAGTACAGTGAGAAAGTGTTTTATGAGTTTTGATATTTTCACTTTGGGCACTAATTTAACATTGTAAACTGGCGTGAAGAAAGTGGTTAACATGTTTTTCTATATGTTCTGCCGAGCCATACGCTTAACGGCGACTGAAAATCTGTCAATAAGTTGGGGAAAACGTGTTCTATTTGCATACTATTCTTCAATGGCATTGAACAAATCAACTCGTTAACTATTATTAGTATTACCCTATCCGTATAAGGTGAATCAAATGTCAAAGTCACCTCTTGATTACGCCAAGCAAGCGCAAGAATTATGTGTGCTATCTGATGTTTATATTACATTGAATCGAATGTTATCGAGTGATGGTTGCAGTATGGAGCAGTTGGCCGAGGCCATTGCCTATGAGCCTGCTATTGCCGCATCTATTTTAAAAATCGCCAATAGTGCTATGTTCAGTATGCCAAGAGAGATAGACAGCCTTTCTAAAGCATTAGTCCTGCTTGGCATCAAGGAGGTAAAAAAACTGGTGAATGCTTATGGGGTTACCGCGGCATTTTCTAACATCAATCCTAAAGTTGTAGATATGGATAAATTCTGGGAGATAAGTGTAGATTGTGCCTTGATTTGCCAGTATTTTGCAAAAAATAAGCATACTCCCCATACTGACAACATCTTTTTGTCCGGGTTATTTCATAACTTGGGAATGTTGGCCATTGTCCACAGCGAGCCGGATAAAGTCAGATATTGTGAGGGCTATGATCGCGATGAGACACCTTGGCTTCGCCAGAGTGAGGTGTTTGGTTTCACCTTTGCAGATTGTACTACCGAGTTGTTAAAGCTGTGGAACTTACCGGACACCATCATACAGCCCATTACAGAGTTTAATCGTGCAGAGGATGAACCCTTGCCTGACAATAGCAAGTTGCTTTACATTGCTTCGCGTTTAGCCGTGATTAATGCCGAACCAGGGGTATATGCTAAGGAGGCGTTAATCAATCCGGATATTTTGGATGATCTGGGTATTAGCTCAGATGAGATAAACGAATCGCTTGAGTATTGTAATTTGCAAGGGATACAGCTTTTAGCGACTTTTCCGATACAAGGCAGAAAGAGATAAAAAACGAGAGGTGGTTATCAAAAGCCATAGCTACAAAAGCCATAGCCACCCATTATCAATCAACAACATATTGAGTCTATAGCTAGTTATCAACGCTTTACATATCGACAAAACTAACTGAACAAGTCAACGGCACATTCAAAGCTGATTATCCATAGAATGTGTCGCTTTAAGAGGGAGATAATGGATCTCTGACAAGGGTACCCAACCCCTGAGTAAAAGATAAAACATAAGGTATTATTGCTTGCACTTGTAAATAACTGCGACGACTTTTGTCTCCTCACCTTCATCAACGTGTAACCATACGATATGAGTACCACCTATCTCTTCGCCATATTTCATCGCTTGGTTTTTCGCTTCTCTTAATGCAAATTCGCCTGTTCCTTTGCCTCTGACCATTGCAAAACTATCACAATGAGTCACTTCAAAATCATAAGCTTCATTAATCCGGTAGTACAACTCGCTGGACTCCTGATTACTATCCCAAAGTGTACAACCAGTAATAAGAAAAGAGATACCCACGACTATAAACTTAAACACGAAATGAAACCTTATTAGTAAGCTACGGCGCAAAAGGTATAACAGTTATGTATTTTTATATATGTTGGTTCTGACACACCTTGTTAATAATGTTCATTCTCTTTGAAAACAAAGTAATATACAGTCAATCAATGTAAATGATTGAAAATTTATCAGGGCATAGAGTAAAGGCGGGAGATGACAACTGACTATTTGGGAGACATTTTTGTATTGTTAGAGATACTGAATGACTTCAGCATCTCTGTAGCTGTTTGGGGGTTGTAGCTATTTTGATGCGCCTGTGACCGCCTTGGTGTATTTGTAACTATTTTGGTGTGCCCGTAGCTGTTTTGGGCTAGTCTATGGTGCTTAGGCTAGCATGTTGTGGAGACTAGCGTGTTATGCAGAATAGTCTTCTCTCAGCGATTGAAAGTTGAAGGTTAACTAACTATCTCATTATTTATAGGAGAAAATTTGGTGAGATTATCGATAATACTCTTAGTATTTACCATGTTGCCACTATGTTCAGCCAGTGGGAAAGATCTTAAGTTCGCAGTTGTTCCAAAGTATTACAGTGTTTTTTTTGAACAGAGCAAACATGGTTGTAAGGATGCAGCCACTCAAATAAAAGGCGTCGAATGTATATATCGGGGGCCTGAAAAAGCGAGTGTTAGAGTACAGGATCAGATTATTTCACAACTTATCGATGAGGGGATTGATGGCATCGCTGTAGCCGTTACACAGTCCAAATTCCTCGCAGAAAATAGTATTCAAAAAGCACGAAATGCTGGAATACCTATTGTCACTTATGACTCAGATTTTGACGTTCAAACCCTGGGAAAGTATAAAAAGATACGCTCAACTTATATAGGGACAGATAATTTTCAGTTTGGTAGAGCCTTAGGGGAACAACTAAAAATACAGCGCCCCAATGGAGGAACATTAATTATTCAAACCGGACGTCCAGACTCTCCAAATTTGAATCTTAGAATTATGGGGATCCGTTCTGCTCTGTCTGGCAAACAATATAATACTCCTCCCGGGAAAATGCTCCTAAATGATAGAGGCTGGACCGAAGTAAGAGATCCTTTTATTAATTTTGATCAGCTTTCAAGGGCGGTAAAGCAGATGGAGTCAGTGGTACAGGGAAGACGATTAAAAGCGGACTCCTTTATTGCCGTTGGTGGATGGCCTCAAAATGATGAAGCCCTTTATCGAAAAATGATCGCCCCTTTTAAAGAGAAGCTTGAGCGTAAAGAGATGATAGTGGTTATGTCTGATGCATCAGATCAGCAGTTAGTCATGTTACGAGACCACCTTGCTCATGCAAATATTGGCCAAAACCCTTATGAGATGGGGAGGCAAGCCATTTTAACACTGCATAATATTGTAAAAAATCAAGATTACGATGAGTTTATTCACACCCCTATTAATCTGTGTACCCAAGAGAACTACAGTACCTGCACCCAACACAATTTATAAATTGCCTACTGGGGCGGGTTTGAAAGGGGCCTAAGATCTGCTGTTAGCTGTCCCGTTTTAGTGTCTTGTTGTAGGGTTCGACTACTCAAATGGTGGTTTTAGAATAACTTTGACACCCATAGTTATTCATTAAACATCAGGCCTTTCGGCATATCTTTACGCTAGCTCCCAACAAAGGGCTGTAGTGATGTAGGCATAACAAATCCTCCTCAACAACTCTCACTCAAGCTAAGTCAAGGGATCTGTCTCTGACAATTTTGTGTGTCTTAGTTATTTGTCGTAATGGTCTAATGAAACTGCAAGGGTTTACAGCTTCTAATAAGCAAAATCTTATAGGCTTAACTGTGCCTGAAATTAGGCTTTTTTTTCAATTATTCCAAGATGCGACAGAACCATTTTTTCAGTAATAGACATAAGAATGGGCACCAACTATGCTCATATATATTGTTCAGGGAAACGATACCGGGAGCGCATGGTGCTCGGTATTTATGTCAATGAAGGGGTAGATAACGAAAACAGAGGGCCGAGCAGTGAAAAATATTTTTGTCTTTGGTGCGGATGAGTTCAATCTTTCCCAGATGCGGTCGCTCGAGGCTGCCCGGGAGTATTGTTTTCATGAGCTTTATCAATATGGTGAGGTAAAGACAGGAAAGGAATTTCCGGTCAAAGCCTTGTATGAAGGTGCTCTTGAACGACTGGAAAGGTACTCCGGCTCCGTAAATGCCATTGTCGGCTACTGGGACTTTCCGGTTAGCACCATGCTTCCAATATTGTGTCAATCCTTAGGCCTGTCTTCCCCCAGTTTTGAAGCGGTGCTCAAATGCGAACATAAATATTGGAGCAGGCTGGAGCAGCGCCGGGTGATCCCGGAATATATCCCAGATTTTTGCGTAGTTGATCCTTTTAAGGATGATTATCACCAACAGATCACCCTCGATTACCCCTTCTGGCTCAAGCCAGTGAAAGCGGTTTCATCATTCCTTGGGTTTATGGTGCGTAATGATAACGAACTCGAAACGGCGATTGAGGAGATACGCAAGAAAATCCACTGCTTTGCAGCGCCGTTCAACTACCTGCTGCAATTTGCTGATCTTCCAGATGATATCGCCGATATTGACGGGTATCACTGCATCGCCGAGGGGATCATCTCGCGTGGCCAGCAATGCACGCTCGAAGGCTATGTCTTTGATGGACAGCTATGTGTCTATGGGGCCGTCGACTCGATCCGCGAAGGTAAGCACAGTTCCAGCTTCTCTCGCTATCAGTATCCATCATCGATCCCACAGCCTATCCAAGACAAAATGATCGCCGTCACCGAGCGCTTTCTTACCTATATCGGCTTTGATAACGGCCCGTTCAATATTGAGTATTACTGGGAGGAGGAGAGTGACCAGATTTGGTTGCTGGAGATCAATACCCGCATTTCAAAGTCGCATTGTCCATTATTCCGCAACGTCGATGGCATGTCCCACCACCAGGTAATGCTGGCTCTGGCCTTGGGGAAACAGCCTGTGTTCCCGCATCGTCAAGGTCCATATCGGTACGCGGCCAAGTTCATGTGGCGGGCACATTCAGATGCTATGGTTAACAGGGTGCCGACAGAACAAGAGGTGCAGGCCGTTACCCGCCGCATCGCCGGTACCGAGATCCAGCTGCATATTCGAGAGGGTATGCATCTGTCTGATCTTAATTATCAAGACAGTTACAGCTACGAGATCGCTGTAGTTTTTATCGGCGGCGATAGTGAGCTGGAGCTGTTGCAGAAATACCGTGATGTGCAAGAGGCGTTGCCATTGGAACTCGTACCGCTTTCCTAAATCACATGCATGATAATAACATGGGGGAAATATGACGGTTGTCGAACACTTCACACACAAAATCCGACAGATCGAACACTGCTGGATCCCGATGGCCGACGGCATTCGATTGTCTGCCCGTATCTGGATGCCCGAGGGCGCAGAAACTAAGCCTGTACCAGCGATTTTTGAATATATTCCTTATCGTAAGCGTGATGGGTCGAGATTACGCGATGAAACCATGCATCCTTATTTTGCCAGGCACGGCTATGCCTGTATCCGTGTCGATATCCGTGGAAGCGGCGACTCGGAGGGCGTGCTGACCGATGAATATCTGCAGCAGGAACTCGATGACGGTGTCGCTGTTATTGAGTGGCTGGAAAAACAGCTATGGTGCGACGGAAGCGTCGGTATGTACGGTATCTCCTGGGGGGGATTCAACGGCCTGCAGATTGCGGCGATGCAACCGCCACAGCTTAAGGCTATCATCAGCGTTTGCTCTACCGATGACCGCTACGCCGATGATGTGCACTATATGGGAGGCTGCCTGCTGGGAGATAACCTTTCCTGGGCCTCGACTATGTTTGCATATAACTCCCTGCCGCCGGATCCGCAAATTGTCGGTGATAAGTGGCGCGATATGTGGTTTGAGCGCCTTAAAGGCAGTGGCTTGTGGCTGGATACCTGGCTTAGTCACCAGCATCGTGATGAGTACTGGCAACATGGCTCCATCTGCGAAGATTTCTCCAAGGTGCAGACCCCGGTCATGGCGGTGAGCGGCTGGGCCGATGGTTACAGTAACGCGGTTTTTCGCCTGATCAGCAATCTGACTGGTCCGAGGCAGGGGCTGATTGGCCCCTGGAGTCATAAGTATCCCCATATTGGCGTGCCCGGTCCGGCTATCGGCTTTTTGCAGGAATGCCTGCGTTGGTGGGATAAATGGCTGAAGGGGATTGAGACCGGCATTATGGACGAGCCTATGCTGCGGACATGGATGCTCGACAGTATGCCTCCGTCGACTTTTTACCATCAGCGCTATGGTCACTGGGTAAGTGAGCCCTCCTGGCCGTCACCCAATATCGGGACGCTTGCCTTCAAGCTTGATAAATATCGTCTGGTAGGCGAGGACGCAGAGGTCGAAGAGGAGGAGCTGTGTTTGCAGTCACCATTGAGCAACGGCCTGTTTGCCGGCAAATGGTGTTCATATAGTACGACTCCGGATCTGCCCCATGATCAGCGTGAAGAAGAAGGTGGCGCATTAATTTTCACAACCGATCCTCTCGACACTGCACTTGAGATCATGGGGGCCCCGGTGATCGAGCTGGTTTTATCGGCCAGCAAACCAGTGGCGATGGTCGCTGTTCGGCTATCTGATGTGCACCCTGATAACAAGAGCACACGGGTAACTTACGGCCTGCTGAACCTGACCCATAGGGACAGCCATGCCAAGCCGACGCCGCTGGAACCGGGCAAGCGCTATCGTGTAAAGCTGCAGCTTAACGATGTAGCCCAGATCTTTCCCAAGGGCCACCGGATCCGGATTGCTGTTTCCTCGTCTTATTTCCCATTGGCCTGGCCTTCTGCTGAGTCGACGCAGCTCAGGATCTACACAGGTTGTAGCCGCTTGATATTGCCTACCCGAACTCCACGTGTAGAGACTATCACTTTCCCTGAAGTAGAGGCTTCAGCCAGCGGTGCCAAGGAGCAGCTCAAGGAGGGCCATCATAACTGGCGGGTGATCCGCGAGTTGGATAAGGATCTGTCTACCTTGGAGGTCATTAACGACAATGGTACTTACCGGCTTGAAGATATCGATCTGATAGTAAAGCGCGAGACGAAAGAGTGGTACTCCTATCAGTGCGATGACTTCCAGTCCCCGAAGGGCGAGACTCTCTGGCGGTGGGGATTTAGGCGAGGTGACTGGTCGGTAGAGACTGTCACCCGTACCATACTGCACTGCGATGAGTTCTATTTTTATCTGGATGCAGAACTCGATGCCTATGAGGGTGACAAGCGAGTGTATTCACAAAACTGGAACCTTCGCATTAAGCGTAATTTAGTTTGATGCCAGGGCCTGTTGATCTTTCACAGCCTCTACCCAAAGGGCAGGGGCTATGTTTCCCGCTAACTGCGTTGTCAGAATATGAATATTGATTGATATTATTGAATTCTGCTGCCTTGATATCATAAATAATTGCCTGCAGCAGGAAAGTGTAGCGACAATTTCGGGTGTCTTTGTTGTTTTTTGTCCTTTTGAGTGACTTGTTATGCGATATCCTGCTTCGCAGCTAGCACTATCTTACGCTCCGCCGTGTAATCCCACCAAGCCTTTGGTTCATCACCATTGATAAAGCATGTAACTGAAATAAAAACATCAATGACACACGGATCATGTCTGCTACCTGTTAAAATGCAGAGCCTCTCGTACATTTCATACGGGTCCAGCCCCACGAGATCCTCGGGTTTCTCTATACCAAGTAGCTCAAGGTCAGCGGCGCCTGCCTTACCTATATTTGGAAGATCTGTAAGCTTCCTAATATTTTCACGGACAACTCTACTCGGATTCATGATTCGCCTAACGCCCATTTAAGGGGCTGATAATAGTTTGCTAAAATTGTGTAGCGCAGCGAAACCGAGCAAACTGTTAGCAGTCCCGCTTTAAATTCTTGTTATGTGTTGGCTGACAACTTACTGTAAATCAGTTGTTTTTTAGTTTCAGATTTACAACTATCAAATTGTTCAAATAAACCAAACCAAAAAAGCCGTTCATTCATTGTCATGCCACCGATGTTTCCGATTGCACTTGTGCTGAAAGATGACCACAGCTTATAAAGGTGATTATGAGTTTCTTCACTCTCAATCCAAGAGTGACCAAAAAACCTTTCTATGGTCGATTTAAGTTGAACCACATTTTCATCATTAAGCTTCCAATCTTTCAATACGCCCAACAACTTAGCAACATCAGCGTCGCTATCGTATTTTTGGACTTCGTTGACAAATTCATCGTAATTCATAGAAACACATAACGCCCTGCTAATAAGTGAACCATGTGCTGGCGGGCGATTTGCGCAGCAAATGGCATGACAGCTATGGTGAATCTGGATTTAGCAGCTTGTTAAGAGGCAATTTATACCTCAAATTCTCAGGTTTTTTGGCATCTTTCCATAATATAGTATCGAGATAATCTGGTTCGAACCAGTCATCCCAAAACTCAAGAGCATAGTACGCATTAAGAAACTGGTTCATAATTCCTGAACCGTGTATTTCTGCACCGATCCACCCATTATCTCTGCAATCTTCATGTGGAAATGAAATACTGGATATAACTGGCTTCCTATTTCCTAGCACTTTCCAAATACGTTTAGTAAGAAGATCCTTAGTTGTAAATTGGCAAGCTATTAACTTCGTTTCATTTAGCTCAAAAATTTCATCCATTGAAGGATAATGCTGAAACCTAATCTTAAAAAAAGCACATGTAATTGAGTTAAGGACTTCCGCCTCACGCCCAACAACTTGGCCAATTGAAAATGTCCCATCACTTAACTCAACACTAAAGATATTTCCTATATCCCAAGTTTTCTTAGCCACTTCCCTTTGCCTCCTAACGCCCTAATAATGGGCTAAAAATTGTTTTCCAAAATGTTGAGGAACGAAAACAGCAAACTGTTTTTAGTCCGTATTTATTAGCTTGTTAAGTGGTAAATTCTTCATTAGGTGATTCTAGTAATTCAACCTCATCTAGTTCACACATACCATTACCACCATCTAAATAACGCAAGCCTAAATATACTAACTCACCTGCTTGCTCAGCTTGGATTACTACAGCAGGTGTTCTTTCATATGTTTCTTCGTCAATTTGAATCACACAGGTTGGAAGTGCAGCATCGCAAGCTACACTTCCATAAGGGATATAAAAAACTGCATTTCCATTTTCTACATCTTCTTCAGTTGCTACCCTTCCTGAAATAAAAGGAAGGTTCTCCCATTCTTCAGGTGTGAATGATTCCCACATGCAGGCTCCTTGCCATTTAACGCCCTCGTTAATGGGCAAATGATTGTTGGCTAAAATAAGCGACGAAGGAGCAAACAGTAAACTGTTATTTGTCCTTATTTAACAGCTTGTTATGTGTGCATTACTCTATGTTTTAAGCTTGCTTTTAGACACTCTATTTCTTAAGTTATGAAATAGAGAAGCAAAAATAAAACTTGTCGATAATAAAGTTAAGCACAAGAGCTTTATACCAATAGATTGCTCTTCGATAAATGCATTTAATATTGCAGAAGATAAAATAAAGCCCAATAGATAGTAATTTTGTAGACTATTCACAGTAATTCCCTGTACACATAACGCTTACAATAAATGGCACAGACGAGTTGGCTAAAATTCGCGAGGTACGAGCGCAGCCAGCGAGGATGTGTCCAATTAATTGTTTTGTTAGTTTTGCTGCTGAACACGTGTATTTGTTCTGATTAGCCAAATTATACTATATAAGCCGCCAAAGCCTGGAATCGCATGGCACAACATTGATGGCATCCTAATTAGCTCTGAAAATTTTGGCATGAAGAAAAACGACCTTTGAAATTTAATTTTAGGTGCTAGGTAAGATAATGCTGATTGAATATGGAATCGAATAAAAGTCAGTATTTGTCGAAATTGCACACCCAACAAAAGTACAAATAATTCTAACCCTATAGCGTCTAAAAACAACGCAAGCATTATAGTATCAGGCCTCACAAGGAGAAGGCAAACAACTCCAATTGTAGCGTATTTAAAAAGTCTTTCTTTCATCAACATACCCTATTAAAAACTAACATTTGTATAGTGCGCATGCGCGTTTACCTCATTAGACCAGTAAAATTGCATATCGCTAATTCATTGTATTTTATAAACTTAACAGGTTTTCGTCTGATATACCATCAGGCTAAACGCGCATGCGCGTTTTCCAAACCTATTATCAATACTTAAATACCTCTAAGAGGCTGATATTAAGTAACATTATATCAATCAAAAACTACAAATGCGCATAATCCAATCAATTACTAACTTGAAATCTGACCAAAATCAATAATACTGTATGCATATACAGCTTTTGTGGGAGGGTGTTGTGATGACCAACAGTCCATTTCTTCATCGAGTTCAAGAAGAGATGCGTATGCGTGGGTATAGCATCAGAACCGAAAAAGCCTATTTGTATTGGATAAAAGCATTTATCAATTTTCATCATAAACGTCATCCCGATACGATGGGTAATAATGAGGTGGCACAGTTTTTAACCTTTATCGCTAATCATCGCAATGTTGCAATCAATACTCAAAAAGTAGCGCTTAATGCATTAGTGTATTTGTATCAAAAACATCTAAAGCAAGAGCTGGGTGATTTAGGGTTTCGCTATGCCAGTAAACAGCGCCAATTACCTACCGTCTTATCCACATCAGAGATATCTCTGCTGCTAAATCAGCTGTCTGGACGTAATAGGTTAATCCTTGAACTACTATATGGCAGTGGATTAAGAATTTCGGAGTGCTTAAGATTACGTATTCAGGATATCGATATAGAGCGCTGCGCACTCATAGTTAGAAATGGGAAAGGTCACAAAGATAGACAGACAATCCTCAGTCATAAGTGTGCTGTTAAGTTGCCCGCATATATAAACGCAGCACATGCTATTCAGCTTAAGGACAATAAAAATGCTATCGACCCTTCTTTGCCGAATGCGCTAGAACGTAAGTATCCTAATGCGTTTAGGCAAGCTGGATGGATGTTCATTTTCCCCTCAACGACCACCTGTGACAATCCATACACTGGTACTCATTGTCGACATCATCTGCACCAGAGTGTCATTCGCAAAGCACTTGGTGCAGCAGTACGAAATACTAATATTGTCAAGCGTGTCACTTGCCATACCTTCAGGCACAGTTTCGCAACACATCTACTACAAGCGGGTCGGGACATTAGAAGTGTTCAGGAACTACTTGGACACAACAATGTAAATACAACTCAAATTTACACACATGTGCTTGGCCAGCATTACGCTGGAACAGTGAGTCCGTTAGATAGTCTGTAACATAGGTTCACTTAACAAAACAGTATGGGAAAATGTATTGCAAAGAGACAAACAGTAGAACTGACTCGAAAGGGGGTAAGAGCAAGTTAGGTAATAATGTTGAATCGAAGAGGGGATTTTCTTGTAAATTACCAAGTGCAGATGCGGCTGCGAGCCTCCAAAGCAAGGCCGAAAAGCTCCCTACATTTTACGGCATTCCCACCATCTGACCCATAGGGGTATGGAAAATGTCTTTGAAGCGTAGGGAACGCTTAATACCATGGCAGTCAGATTTACTCGCGGCAACTCGCTGAAGTATCTGCACATACGTCGTTCATTCACATCCTTGTGATCACGACATTTTTGCATCTCTGCACGGCACTCACTGGAAGCGATAAGTAGCAATGAAGGTTCGGACGCACAAGCTGGATCCTGAAACCAGTTCAGGATGACAGCTAAATATGAATGTAATTAGCCTTTATTCGAAATTAGCGACAGAGCCTAATCGAAGAGAGAAAGTAACCCAGTGTAGATGCGGTTGTGAGCTTCCAAAACAAGGATGTTTTGGCTGAGCCCACATGGAGGTGTTCACGGCGACTCACAGAAGTATCTGCACTTTAGGCGCACCGCAGGTGATAGATAACCACGAAGGGTCGACTTCCAAGCTGGATCCTACTTTTTACCAACGAGAAGAGTTCAGGATGACAACAGAAGAGACAAGAAAAGTTCAGGATGCCGGCTAAATATGAATGCAACCAGCCTTCATTCGAAGGCCGCAGACATTCGAAGGCTCCAGACTTAATGACTTATCTTATGCTCCACCGCCCATACGGCGGCTTCCACCCGGCTCTTGAGTCCCAGTTTCTTCAACAGGTTCTTCACGTGAACCTTAACCGTGGTCTCGGCGATGCCGAGCTTGTTGGCGATATCTTTATTGCTCTTACCCGCCGCGATAAGCTTGAGGTTTTGTAGCTCACGTTGAGTGAGGTTTTCAAGTGGGGAGACTTTCTTACTGTTGGGTCTTAAGGATCTTGCCAGAATTTGGGTCAGAGGGTTGCTGATCACAAATTCCCCCTGTATGGCGAGATTGATTTTCTCGATTAACTCTTCAGGCTCTGAGTCTTTCAACAGGTAACCATCGGTATTGAACTTGATGGCCTGCAGCACATCGCTTTCGCTGTCTGATACGGTGAAGATGACAATTTTACTCTGCACTTCGGCGCGTTTAAGGGCGATTAAGGTGTCTATGCCGCTTAAGCCCTTCATGTTGAGATCGAGTAAGATCAGATCCGGCGAATGCTTTATGGCAAGGCTTATCGCCTCATCCCCCGAGCCTGCCTGTGCGACAACGTCCAGGTTATCTTCTAAGGAGATAAGTTGGGCCAAACCTTGGCGTAGAGTGGGGTGGTCATCAACCAGTAATATTTGTGCTGTAGTCATGTTTCATCTTCTTTATTCTAATAATAAGGAGCTTATAAGCTGCTTAGAAGGCGATAGATCCAAGTTAAGCTTCAATGTCTCTGACAAAGCGGTTATCTGTTGGGCTAATGTATACACTAATGAATAAACTCCAGCAGCACCTTAGTGCCGTTAGGTGAGTTGGGTTCAAAGGCTAAGACCGAATTCAGCGACTTTGCGCGTTCTTTCATGATACCTAAACCAAAATGACCTTGCTGTTCAAGATTACTTGGCAGACCCCTACCATTATCCCAAATTGCCAGTTTAATCTTGTCATCTTCTTTAATCAGATTGACTCCGGCTAAGCTTGCTTCTGCATGCCGGTGTACATTCGATAAACTCTCTCGAATGATCTGCAGTACGTGTATTTCTTGATTTGCCGTCAGATAATTTTGCGGTATTTCAAATTTTAATTCAATGGCATGTTGGCACTTTTCGGCAAACTCCGCCACTGTGCCTTGCAGGGCATTTTCCAGAGAGGGATCATCGAGTTTGAGCCTGAAGGTGGTGAGTAATTCCCGTAACTGCAGGTAGGCATGATTTAAACCCTGCTTAATATCATTGATGGTTTCATTGACCTGCTCTTCGGGGAGCCCTTTTTGCATCTTTCGCGTTAACAGACTCATCTGAACCTTAAGAAACGAGAGGGACTGGGCCAGAGAGTCATGCAGTTCTCTGGCGATAACGGCACGTTCCTCGGCAATGAGTAACCTGTTTTCGGTGTTTTTCTTCTGCTCAAGCTCGATGGCGGTTGCGACTATGTCGGCCATGGCTTGAAGCAGTTGTTTCTGCCAGTCTTCAGGCGTTTCATGTTTAGGCACCTGCCAGACGATATCGCCAAAAAAACGGCCCCGTTTCTCTAACACAAACTGGTGAACATCCATATATTGGTGATCTATGGTGTTGGTTTTGGCCTTATAAAAAGTAAGATTGTTAATACTCTTTTCACAGAGCACGATCGAGACCTTTCCGTAACCAAGTACTTGTACCAGTTCCTGAATTATCTTCTGATCGATCTGATGATATTCATAGTTAGATAAGTTACTTGCTGCGCGATACAAGACCTCGAGTGATTGGTTACTCTGGGTGAGTTCCTGAGTCTTTTTATCTACCCGGTCTTCAAATTCCTGATAGGTATTTTCAAGTTGTTTTGACATATGAGCGATGGTGCGAGATAGCAGACCCAATTCATTGTCGGCGATATGGTCTATCTTGATATTAAAGTTACCTTTACCCGCTTCTGAGGCGACTCTGACCAGCTGTTTAAGCGGTATTATCAGCGAGCGGTTGAGTTTGAATAATACCAAGGCGCTGACGATAAGAATTGAAAAGAGGGTGATCCCCTGAATTAAGCGTAATAAGCTTAATTTTTTCTCCGATTCCATCTGTAACAAGTTGACCAACTTGTCTATTTTGACGGTAAAGCGATCGAAATCCTCGACTGACGTGGTTTGGGGAGATTGCTTGATGTCATCCCACGATGACAATATTTTTTGATGCTGAGCGATCACTTCCGGGTCATCTATGGTACTGGCTATCCCTCCAAAGAACAGATGCGACAATTTATTTTCAAATACCTGGATCTCTTGAGAAAGGATGGGCCGGCTATCATCTTGAACTATCAAATTAGCGCGTGAAACCCGTATTGCCTGCATCCTCATCGAGCCGGCTCGATTTATCCGTTCGGCATCACCGCTGAGACTCTCAGTCACTAAGATAGAAGAGATCATGCTAACCAGGCCTAAGGTAATAATAATAGCCATAAATTGGCCGGCGGAGGCAACGAGTGATGAGCTGCTCGTTGGCTCGTCGATATAGAGTGATTCGCCAAGGTTTTGTTTTATTTTCATTTCACCAACTTCATCATTAACCCAGTGTTACACCAATGGTTATTTGTTTGTTTTATGTTACTACTACTTAATAGTTTAGCGTACTCACATTTCCACACAAAAAGTAAGTAATCTATTGTAAATCAATTAAATTCAGCATGTTACCTTGATATTTCAACTAGTTCTTTAGTAGTAGTTTTGTGTGAGCCAGTGCAAACTTGCGTGTTCAAACATGATCTGGATCAACTTGCGTTTTTGCCGTAGTGATACCTTCATCGTCGCAATAACAATATTTGAATGTCAACTAACAAATTAACGCATTCAATAAAGAAGAATAAATTTAAGAATGTTTTCGCCTCTAATTCAGTCGGGATACGAAATAGAGAATAACCTTATGATCAGTTGGAGAAAGTAATGTCTGATATCAAAAAATGGGACGTAGAAGATCCCAAGTTTTGGGACAGTGAAGGGAAGAAAGTTGCCAACCGCAACCTTTGGATCTCTATCCCAAGTTTGTTATGTGGTTTCGCAGTATGGTTGTACTGGGGCATCATCACCATCCAAATGTTGAACCTGGGCTTTCCATTTGCAAAGTCTGAGCTATTCACATTGATGGCGGTTGCGGGCTTAACCGGGGCGACATTACGTATCCCCAGTAGCTTCTTTATCCGTCTATGTGGTGGGCGAAATACCATCGTCTTTACTACGGCATTGTTGATGATTCCGGCAATCGGAGCGGGTATCGCACTGCAAGATAAGAATACGCCGCTTTGGGTATTCCAGGTGCTGGCACTGCTTTCTGGTTTTGGTGGCGGTAACTTCGCCTCATCGATGTCAAATATTAGTTTCTTCTTCCCTAAGAAGCAGCAAGGTTTAGCCTTAGGTCTTAACGCGGGTCTGGGTAACTTTGGTGTGACGACCATGCAGATCTTAGTGCCGTTATTTATGACTTTCGGTATCTTCGGCGGTGAGCCGATGGAGCTGGTTAATACTTCGGGTACCTTGATTGGTAAAATTCCTGCGGGTAGTGACGCCTGGATCCATAACGCGGGTTACATCTGGTTACTCTTCTTAATTCCGTTAGCGGTAGTTGGCTGGATGGGAATGAATAACATTAAGGCCTCTCATGTTACGCCAGAACTACCAAGCCCTGCAGGGTCTTTTGGTATTATCTCTGGCATGCTTGCCATTGGATTTTTGACTTCAATCTTCGGTCTGTGGTTGATGCTTCCAGAAAAAGTGGGTGGTTCAGGTTTCGGGATCAGTAAGTGGATCGTACTTCCTATCGTTATCGCACTGACCGTGTTCCTGCTTAAGCTTATCCCGGGTCAAATCAAGGGTAACCTATCTCGTCAGTATAAGATTTTTAATAACAAACACACTTGGGTGATGAGTATCATCTACACCATGACCTTTGGCTCATTCATCGGTTTTGCTGCAGGTTTTGGTCTCTCCATTAAAGTCATATTCGGTTACCAGCATGTGTTGGTCGACGGTGTCATGAATCATGATATCGCTAACCCCGACGGCCCTAGTGCACTGATGTACGCCTGGATGGGGCCTTTCATCGGCGCGTTAATTCGTCCTGTCGGTGGTTGGATTGCAGACAAGATAGGTGGCGCTAAGGTGACACAGATCTGTGCCGTTGTGATGGTCGCCAGTGCCTTGGGGGTTGCTTACTTTATGCAAGCTGCCTATGCATCGCAAACACCACAAGAGTTCTTCGTACCTTTCTTAGTGCTGTTCCTTATCTTGTTCGCCGCTACCGGTATTGGTAATGGTTCGACGTTCCGTACCATCTCTATGGTATTTGATAAAGAGCAGGCGGGTCCGGTATTGGGTTGGACATCAGCCGTTGCAGCCTACGGTGCATTCATTATTCCTAAGGTACTCGGTGAGCAGATAAAACTGACTACACCTGAAAATGCACTCTATGGTTTCGCGGTGTTTTATGCGGTTTGTATCGTCATCAACTGGTGGTTCTACCTACGTCCAGGTGCTGAGCATCATAACCCTTAATTATAAGATTGTTATGTTAAGAGAGTCAGCTTGGAACGACTCTCTTAGTTATGTGCATCTATAAATAATAAAAATTGGTGACTGACGTTTAGTTTTATATCTGAAACTAAGTCGCCGTCAGTCATAGGTCAATGGAGTAATAAGATGAGTAATTTTCTTGATCGCTTACAGTTCTTAAAAAAGAAAACGGGCGAGTTTAGCGATGGCCATGGTGATACCACCAATGAAAGTCGTGAATGGGAAAACAGTTATCGCCAACGCTGGCAGCACGATAAAATCGTTCGCTCTACCCACGGTGTAAACTGTACCGGTTCCTGTTCTTGGAAAATCTATGTAAAAAATGGCTTAGTAACCTGGGAAACTCAGCAAACTGACTACCCACGAACTCGTCCGGACCTGCCAAACCACGAGCCTCGCGGTTGTCCTCGTGGCGCAAGTTATTCTTGGTACCTCTATAGTGCCAACCGTCTTAAGTATCCAAAAGTACGTAAGCCACTGCTTAAGTTGTGGCGTCAGGCCCGTGCGACACAAAACCCTGTCGATGCCTGGGGCTCAATCGTTGAAGATAAGGCCAAGTCGGATTCCTATAAATCTAAGCGTGGCTTAGGTGGCTTCGTTCGTTCAAGCTGGGATGAAGTCAACGAAATTATTGCGGCGGCCAACGTCTATACCACCAAAACCTATGGACCGGATCGTGTCATAGGTTTCTCGCCGATCCCGGCTATGTCGATGGTTTCTTATGCGGCCGGTGCTCGTTACCTGTCTCTTATCGGTGGTGTTTGTCTGAGTTTCTACGACTGGTACTGTGATCTGCCGCCTTCATCTCCAATGACTTGGGGTGAGCAAACCGACGTTCCTGAATCTGCCGATTGGTATAATTCTAACTACATTATTGCCTGGGGCTCAAACGTACCTCAGACTCGTACTCCCGATGCGCACTTCTTTACCGAGGTTCGTTATAAGGGCGCCAAAACGGTTTCAATTACACCGGATTATGCCGAAGTTTCGAAACTGACCGATGAGTGGCTCAACCCTAAACAGGGCTCAGATGCGGCTTTGGGCATGGCATTCGGTCACGTTATCTTAAGAGAGTTCCACCTCGATAACCCGAGTGAGTATTTCACTAATTACGTTCGTCAATACACCGACTTCCCTATGTTAGTCGTGCTGGACAAGCATGATGATGAGTCGCTTAAATCGACCCGCTTCCTGCGTGCATCAGATCTGGCCGATAATTTGGGTCAGGGAAATAACCCTGAATGGAAGACGATCGGTATCGATGAAAATTCCAATGAATTTGTCTCTCCAACCGGCTCTATCGGTTATCGCTGGGGTGAGAAGGGCAAGTGGAACATCGAAGAGCGTGAAGGTAAAGACGGCAATGAAACTAAGCTGCAGCTGTCATTAATTGGCGGCGATGTTTCTGCGGTTGCATTCCCCCATTTTGCGGCAGATGACACCAACAAGCATTGGGTCTCTTGTGAGCATGATGATATTCAGGTCAGAAACGTACCGAGCAGAAAAGTCATCGCGGCCAATGGCGAAGAGCTTATTGTCGCGACCGTATATGACTTGATGATGGCGAACTATGGTCTTGACCGTGGTTTAGGTGGTGGCGGCGTTGCTACCAGCTACGATCAAGATATTCCGGGTACACCTGCGTGGCAGGAGAAGATCACTGGGGTTTCTCGTGACAAGGTGATCAAGGTTGCACGTGAGTTTGCAGATACTGCAAACAAGACACACGGTAAGGCCATGATTATCGTTGGCGCTGCAATGAACCACTGGTACCACATGGACATGAACTATCGTGGCCTAATCAACATGGTAATGATGTGTGGTTGTGTGGGTCAGTCGGGTGGTGGTTGGTCCCACTATGTGGGTCAGGAAAAGCTGCGTCCTCAGACAGGTTGGCAGCCATTAGCATTTGGTTTGGATTGGTCTCGTCCTCCACGCCAGATGAACGGTACCTCTTTCTTCTACAACCACTCTTCGCAGTGGCGTCATGAGAAAGTGAGTATTCATGAAGTCTTGTCACCATTGGCTGATAAGTCTGAGTTCTCTGAGCATATGCTTGATTACAACATCAAAGCGGAGCGTATGGGCTGGTTGCCATCGGCACCACAGCTGAATATGAACCCACTGCGTCTGGCTAAACAAGCTAAAGAAGCGGGCATGGAGCCAAAAGAGTTTGCCGTTAAGCAGCTTAAATCCGGCGACTTGAAATTTGCCTGTGAAGCTCCGGATTCACCTGAGAACTTCCCACGCAACATGTTTATCTGGCGTTCTAACCTTCTGGGTTCATCGGGCAAGGGTCATGAGTATATGCTCAAGTACCTGCTTGGCGCTAAGAACGGCGTGATGAATGACGATCTGGGTAAGCGAGGTGGATTCAAGCCTGAAGAGGTTGAGTGGGTCGATGAGGGCGCTACCGGCAAACTCGATCTTGTGACTACTCTGGATTTCCGTATGTCATCCACCTGTATGTTCTCAGACATTATCTTACCGACCGCATGTTGGTATGAAAAAGATGATTTGAACACATCAGATATGCACCCATTCATCCACCCGTTATCGACGGCTGTGGACCCTGCATGGGAAGCGAAATCAGACTTCGAGATCTATAAAGGGATCGCTAAAGCCTTCTCTGAGGTGTGTGTGGGTCACTTAGGTGAAGAGACTGACTTTGTCACTGTGCCTATGCTCCATGATACTCCCGGTGAGCTTGCTCAACCATTCGATGTTAAAGATTGGAAGAAGGGCGAGTGTGACCTTATACCGGGTCTGACCGCACCAAATATGGTTGTGGTTGAACGCGACTATCCAAATACCTATAAGAAGTTCACCTCTTTTGGCCCGGCTTTAGACAAGCTAGGTAACGGCGGTAAGGGTATTAACTGGAATACCGATGATGAGATTTTACTGCTTGGCGATCTTAACCATCGCAATACCGATGAAGGGATAAGTGAAGGTCGTCCAATCATCGAATCTGCTATCGATGCTGCCGAAGTCATCTTAACGCTGGCGCCTGAGACCAACGGTGCGGTAGCGGTTAAAGCTTGGGAAGCATTGAGCGAGTTTACCGGAATCGACCATACTCATCTGGCTAAGCCTAAGCAGGAGGAGAAGATCCGTTTCCGTGATGTACAGGCACAGCCACGTAAGATTATCTCTTCGCCAACCTGGTCGGGTCTGGAAGATGAGCATGTGAGCTATACGGCGGGTTATACCAACGTTCATGAGCAGATCCCATGGAGAACCATCACGGGTCGTCAACAGTTCTATCAAGATCATAAGTGGATGCAGGCCTTCGGTGAGCAGTTTGTCTCTTACCGTCCACCTATCAATACCAAGACTATCGATATGGTGAAGGGCACTAAGTCGAACGGCAATAAAGAGGTGGTACTGAACTGGATCACGCCACATCAGAAGTGGGGTATTCACAGTACTTACTCAGATAACCTCTTGATGCTGACCCTTTCACGTGGTGGTCCGATTATCTGGATGAGTGAGATAGATGCCAAAGATGCAGGTATCGAAGATAACGATTGGATTGAAGTATTCAATGCCAATGGTGCCATCGCCTGTCGCGCCGTGGTTTCACAGCGAGTCAATCAGGGCATGGTGATGATGTATCACGCTCAAGAGCGAATCATTAACGTTCCAGGCAGTGAGATGACGGGGACCCGTGGTGGTCACCATAACTCGGTGACGCGTATCGTGATGAAGCCAACTCATATGATTGGCGGCTATGCACAGCAATCTTGGGGCTTCAACTACTACGGCACGGTGGGTTGTAACCGTGACGAATTTGTTGTGGTAAGAAAGATGGATAACGTCGATTGGTTAGAAGGTTCAAATACCGATGATCTGCCGCGTCCGTTACCTACCAACCCTGATGAAGCATAAGAGGATCTGACCATGAAAATACGTTCTCAAATCGGTATGGTGCTGAACCTCGATAAGTGTATCGGGTGCCATACGTGTTCAATTACATGTAAAAATGTATGGACGTCTCGTGAAGGCGTCGAGTACGCCTGGTTCAACAACGTTGAAACTAAGCCCGGCATAGGTTATCCCAAAGAGTGGGAAAACCAGGATAAATGGAATGGCGGCTGGGAGAGAAAATCTAACGGTGATATTCAGCCTCGTATCGGCGGTAAGTACCGGGTATTAGCGAGTATTTTTGCTAATCCGGATATGCCTGAAATTGACGACTACTACGAGCCGTTCGATTTCGATTATCAGCATCTTCATACGGCACCTATTGTCGAGCATCAGCCGACAGCACGTCCACGCTCGGTCATCTCCGGTAAGCGAATGGAGAAGATTGAATGGGGTCCAAACTGGGAAGAGATCTTAGGTACTGAGTTCGCAAAACGTAGCAAAGATAAAAACTTCGATAACATGCAAAAAGAGATGTATGGCGAGTTTGAAAATACATTCATGATGTATTTGCCACGTCTTTGTGAGCACTGTTTGAACCCTGCTTGTGTGGCTTCTTGTCCTTCAGGCGCTATCTATAAGCGTGAAGAAGACGGTATCGTTCTTATTGACCAAGAGAAGTGTCGTGGTTGGAGAATGTGTATCTCTGGATGCCCATACAAGAAGATCTACTATAACTGGAAATCGGGTAAGTCAGAGAAGTGTATCTTCTGTTACCCACGTATCGAAGCGGGCCAGCCAACGGTCTGTTCTGAAACCTGTGTGGGTCGTATTCGTTACCTTGGTGTGCTTCTTTATGATGCAGACAAGATCAAAGAGGTGGCTTCAACGGCCAACGAAACGGACTTGTACGAGAAGCAGCTTGAAGTGTTCCTGGACCCATCGGACCCAGCTGTTATCGCTCAGGCACGTAAAGATGGCATCGCCGATTCAGTTATCGAGTCTGCCCAGAAGTCGCCGGTGTATAAGATGGCGATGGATTGGAAGCTGGCGCTACCACTTCACCCTGAGTATCGTACCTTGCCGATGGTTTGGTATATCCCGGCCTTGAGTCCAATTCAGAGTGCGGTAGAAGGCGGCACCTTAGGTAAAGCGGGTGTGATACCTGATGTTCGCTCACTGCGTATTCCGGTTAAGTATCTGGCTAATCTGCTAACTGCAGGGGATGAAGAGCCGGTGATCCGCGCTCTTGAACGTCTACTGGCTATGCGTGCTTACAAACGCGCCGAGAACGTCGAAGGTGTTGAAGACTTAGAGGTTCTGCAGCAAGCAGGTCTGACTAAGAAGCAAGCCGATGAGATGTATCGTTACCTTGCAATCGCTAACTACGAAGACCGTTACGTTATTCCAAGCGGACATCGTGAGATGAACGTCCCCGAGGCTTATGGTGAGAAGAGCGGTTGTGGCTTCACATTTGGTAATGGCTGCAGCGATGGCCAGAACGGTGTAAACATGTTTGGCGGAAAGAAAATTTCTCGTCGTAATGTGATTAAAACCGTACAAGTAGGAGATTAAACTGTGCTTATCCTCAAAGTCGTTTCACGTTTATTAGATTATCCAACCGCCGAGCTTTTTAGTGCGGCAGACGAGATAGTTGACGTTGTGAATCAATCGGATGAACTCAGCCCTCAAAACCGTGCCGAGTTGGTGGATTTTATCCGCCAACTTACGGCAAGGGATTTATATGACGCTCAGGAGAGCTATGACCTGTTGTTCGACCGTGGTCGTGCGCTTTCCCTGCTGTTGTTTGAACACGTTCACGGTGAGTCACGTGATCGTGGTCAGGCGATGGTTGACTTGATGAATGTCTATAAATCCAATGGTTTTGAAGTCGATTCATCACAATTGCCGGATTACATTCCACTCTATCTTGAGTTTTTAAGTGAGCAATCACCTGAGTTTATTCAAGAATGGTTGGGAGATATCAGTCATATCTTAACTATGTTATCTGAGCGATTGATCGATCGTAAATGCTATTACAACGTGCTCTTAGATTCACTGATCGAAGTCTCTGGTGTCGAGGTTGATCGCGCTGAAATTGCTGAAGCTGTCAGCAAGGAAGAGCGCGATGATACCGTCGAAGCCATAGATAAAGAGTGGGAAGATAAAGAGATCCGTTTTGATGACCCCGCGGGTGGACAGTGTCCGAGTGCTGGTATGCAGAGCTCACAGAAGTCACTAGATCCAAACACCGTTCATCAAGTTCCAATCAAGTGGCACGATGCAGATGCTGCAGAAGTGGCGGGATTGTAAGGAGAAAACTATGTCAAATTTAAATTTTTTACTATTCGGGATTTATCCCTTTATTGCGATAACCGTGTTCTTCGTCGGATGTTGGATTCGCTATGATCGTGAGCCATATAGCTGGAAAGCCGATTCGAGCCAGTTAATGGAACAGAAAGGCTTTTGGTTAGCGAGTAACCTGTTCCACATAGGTGTCATTTTCATTCTCGCTGGACACTTTGTTGGTTTGCTAACACCCGAATCTATCTATCATCACTTTATCTCCAGCCCTAACAAGCAGTTGCTGGCGATGGTGAGTGGTGGCTTCTTCGGAGTTGTCTGTCTGGTCGGTTTGGTGATGTTGATTAAACGTCGTTTAAACAATGCCCGGGTTAAGGCTAACACCAGACGATCAGATATGGTTGTGCTGTATATGTTGCTGGTTCAGGTCTCTCTGGGCTTGTTAACTGTCGTTGTTTCTATGGGTCACTTAGACGGCTCTGTGATGGTGCTCTTGGGTACCTGGACGCAAAGCATTGCGACACTTCAAGGTGCACAAGCGGCTGCGGCGATTGAATCTGTAAACATCATCTACAAGTTACATATCCTGGTTGGTTTAACCTTGATTATGATATTCCCATTTACCCGCTTGGTTCATGTTATCAGTGTTCCGGTGAAGTATCTTGCGAGAAACTATCAAATCGTGCGTCAACGTTAACCTTGATAGCTTGAGTTAAATAAGCGGACAGAGTTGTCTGTCCGCTTTCATTAGGTTTTAATTAGCGTATTAACTAACGATTGAGATTAAGGAGCTTGATTTCAACCGTTAGTTAATAACTGAAATGGATAGTTGTATTGCGCATTCAATGTTTAGATAGGTGTTTAGATGAATGCTTGAATAAATTTATTGATGACGGCTTAACGGCTGAATTATTTTAACTATTAAAATTGTATCTCTGTCAAAATTAAATTAGGTGTAAACCTTTACTGAATCCAGTCATAGAGTCCATAAAGTTAACCTTTGGGTCTATGACTAATAATTAAAAGAGTAGTAATTATGAGTTCATGTGGCACAAGTACCCCAACGACCCCATCTAAAGAAGCATTGCCAGTTATCTGTGTAAATGGTGTGACTATTGAAGAGACTGCACTTGCTAATGAGCTACAGTATCACGCGCACAAGAATTTTGATGTTGTTGTACAACAAGCCGGACAGACATTGGTTATCAGGCAATTACTGGTTGAGCAGGCTGAAAAACTTGGTCTGGATGTGTCCGGTGATAATGAGGAGAAAGGGGTTCAGTCTCTGTTAGAGACTCAGGTTATTTATGACGATCCTAAAGAGGACGATTGTCAGCGTTATTTTGATAATAATCGTGCAAAGTTCACCACTATGCCGCTGATGGAGGTCGACCATATACTGCTCGCCGCCGCAAAAGATGACATCGAAGGCAGAGATGACGCTAAAACAGATGCTAATGATATCATCAGCCGACTTCAAGACGATCCCTCTCTCTTTGCTGACCTGGCTAAACACCACTCGGCTTGTCCCTCAAAGGAAACCGGAGGGTCGTTGGGGCAGATCAGTAACGGGCAAACGGTTCCTGAGTTTGAACGACAGCTGATGCTGTTACCCGAAGGATTGGCTTCTAAACCACTCGAATCTCGCTATGGTCTTCATGTCGTGAATATCGCGAGAAAAATTGAGGGGAAGCCACTCGAGTATTCTATGGTTTATGACAAGGTTCGCGGCTACTTGATCCACAGATCCTCTCATCTTGCGATTCAAGCCTATATTCATAACTTAGTCGAAAAGGCTGACATTTCAGGTGTCAAAGTGATGTTTGCTGATGAGAATGTTCACGTTTAATCGCAAATACCTCTTTTCTTAAACTCTGTAATACAGGGTAGTAATGTTTTGAAAAAGCGGCAGTGATGCCGCTTTTTTAATGCTCTGGATCTGAAATACAGAATCAAATCTATTGCTTTTATTCGACGACTTCACTTCACTTCACTTCATTGCTCATCGACTGCTTCAGCCAGCTCTCACTGTTTGAGCCGTTTACAACGAAGGGGTTTGTTTCTCTGAAAGTGCCGATGGCCATCGCTATCGAAAGCAATATTATCGAGTTAAAAAATACCGGTACGATGACAAAGTAGTAGCCAAGCTCATGTACTGTGCTGCCACCAATAACCGCCGTGACGGCCGTTGCGCCGCCGGGAGGGTGCATGGAGCCTGTATAGTGCATAGCTAACATGGCGACACCGATGGCGACCGATGAAGCTAATACCGGGCTTGGGATCAGATAATAGGCAGAAATGCCGATAAGAGCCGAGATAAGGTGTCCGCCGACCAGCGGCCAGGGCTGAGATACCGGACTATGTGGGATCCCAAAAATTAGCATGGCCGAGGCTCCGGTCGACGCTAATACCATTGGCATATTATCGGCCTCGAGAATGCTGTTACTGAAAAAAGAGGCGCATAATGTCGCGAAGAATGCACCGACTATTGAGGCGAAGACTTCTTGATTGGACATCTTTCTCATCGGCATAGGCGTTTACCCATTGAGTATTTAACATAAGCATAACACCATAAATGTTAAACATAAATGTGAGCGGAACAGACGATCGACTTACTTGATAAAAACTCATCTTCAATGGGTACCGTTTTGCTGGAGGGGGCACATACGTTTGCTGTGCAGTGTGGGGCTAATGAGCGGCGCAGAAATCTGTTGCATGTAGAGATGGATAACAGGAAACTCAGGATCTGACTATTCGTGCCGGGGGAAGTGCAGTATTGATGAGTGAATCAACCCTGTTAACAATATAGTGAGGATGGCGAGCCGTTTATGCCGTAACTAATCTATAAGTTTATTTTTTACCATGGAACGGTGTACCTTTGAGCCAATTCTGGCCAGATCTGAGAGGTCCAGTAAACTGGGTTTCTCATCACTTTCCAGTTTGCATTCCCAGTATTCAACCTCTGAGCTGATGTATTCCATCAACTTTTTGGGGCAGCCGACGCAGACACCTGCACAGATCTCGTGTTCAGGCACTTCGAAGGGCAGGGCTGCTTTGATCTGCTCTATGAGGATTTGCATCGCTTGGGTAGTGTTAGGCTTCAAAGATGGATATTCACTCTTATATTCATTCGATTGTGTTAATGCATTTTCTCAAAAGCAAAAGGCTGGCACCGAATACCTATCATCACAGAGTGAATGTTATCAGGTATCATCGGCTGACCAGCCACATTATAACGCAATGCTCAATTAGCCGTTCGCTTCCAGCTCAATTGGGTTCTCTTCACGGTCAAAGATGACGTAACGGCCGATGCCGTTGCCGGTCTCTATATCGTTGGCCATCTTATTTAAAAATGGCTCAGCTTCATCGGTAGTAGGTGCCACTCCATTCTCACCACTCAGGCTGGCAATGAAGACAAAATTCCATTGTTTTGCAATCGAGTCGGCCTCTTTGACTAATGCATCAAAGGTGGTGAGCTCAGAAGGCAATTTGTCTACGCACATCACCGGGGAGATGGTTCCACGTTGGTGTTTTTTGCTCTTTTTAGGATTGGTTGACTCAGCATCGGCAAAAAGGAACATCAGACGTTGGGGGGCCGATTGTTCATTGGTCATTTGGAGAAGTTCTTTGAACATTTTTATCATGTAATTCTCACTTTAAACTAAATTTTGTGCTCAGGTGATTTAGGGAAATGATAATATTTCTATTTATTAGAATAAAAGTTCTAAATAGAAAATCATTCTTTTAATTATTATGTTAGCTGAATATTCAATGCCACTGTCACTTAACTTAAGAGCTTAGGTTTATATCGAAAAAATATAAATGCAAGCTCATTAAAGTTGGACAAATGATACCATAAATTCAGCAGTGTAACGTCATCAGCCTTGTTTAAACATAGCGATGACCAATATCAACATGAGGATCCAGAAACCTGATAATAATTGCCAAAATAACACCTGACTCTTATTCTTTGTCACCTTGGGATCATCACGCAGGTAGATGGGATTTGGATGCCTTAAGTCGGTTAAAAATTCATCTATGTTTTCATAACGTTCCTCTAAATCGAATGCGACGCCCCGCTGAAGTGTTCTGTCGAACCACATAGGGATAACGGGATTGACTTCATTGGCGGGTATGTAGCGAAGCCTGTCGTATTCAAAAGCAGTTTGGCATTCCTCAATTTTTTCACCATAGGGGAGTTTGCCACAAAATAGCTCATAACTGATGGTGGCCAGAGCGTAAAGATCACCTTGGATCCCGGTATTTTTACCAAGCAGGTATTTAGGGTCTGAGTAAGTTGCGGTTCCCAGTGCACCTTCGTGCTCCAATGGAATGAAAACCTCCGCAAGGCCTGCGACAAAGACCGAACCAAAGTCGACAATTTTTATATTGTTATCTTTATCAATCAAAATATTGGCCGGTTTTAAGTCTTGATGGATGGTTTCCATCTTATGGAACTCGGCTAACCCCTTAGCAATTTTCTCGATAATTGATATTGCCAACTTAGGTTTAGGAAAGTGGTTTTGTTTCATCCACTTATCCATCGATACACCGTGTACATACTCCATCAGATAATATAAGCAGGTTCTCGGCCTTTCCTGCTCGATTATCCTGACGACGTATTCACTGCTTATCCGTTTGCCAATCCACTCCTCCTGTATAAATCGATCGATATAGCCGGTGTCCTCTTGGAAGGTGATAGACGGTGTTTTCATCACCATTTGAAAGCCTGTGTCTGTGTCTTCGACCAGATAGAGCTGACTGCGGCTACTGGCGAACAACTCCTTGATGACCTTATAGCCATCGAGTTTCACACCAGGATCCAGTGGCGGTGGAAACGGTAACCGTAATAACTTTGAGTTGTAATCGTTGAGACTTTCGTTTGGAAGCTGATTTACCTGAGCAATAACCCCGCTGATATTATCATCGCTGCCATTATCGAATGCGGTTTTGGCTAACAGATCGATTTTTTCCTGCTCAGACATTTTTAACGAGAGGATTTCGATAAGTTTGTCCGAATCGACAAAGTCATGGATCCCATCTGAGGTCGCAAGCAACAGATCGTTATCCTCCAGATCCACGGTGCTGTAATCTATCTGTAGGCAGTTGTCCATGCCTACCGCACGAGCTAAAAAGCTGCGTCCTGTCGCAATGCTTGCAACATGGTCTCTTGTCAGTTGTTTTAGTTCATTATTTCGGTAGAGATAGGCTCTACTGTCACCCACATGGAAAAGGTGGCAAGTACGTGACTTAATGACCAAGCCTGTGAAGGTTGTCAGATAACCTTTCTCTTCACTGGCAAACTCATGGCTACGTTTAAAGAGGGTAATGTTGATGCTTGAGAGTAGTTTTTGTCCGGAATGTTTTACTGACCAGGTATCCGGGGTAGGGTAGTAGTCGTCGATGAAGCGTTTTACCGCAGTTTCACTCGCATCTTTACCCGCTTCGGCGCTGCTTACACCATCGGCGACAGCAAGAATGATCCCTTTACCCTCTAATAATCTATCCTCAACCGGAGCAAAAAATCCAACCGCATCTTCATTAATCTCCTTTAAACCTTTTTCGCTATGGCTTGCCAGATTTATGTTTAGACGATTGGATTTTGTCATAATAAATATCTTTTTATTAATAGGTACTTAGATAGAAAACCTTACCAGTTATCTATAACTAATAACAATCAATATTGGAATTAGTTAACGTCGATCAGTTCAACGGTACCATCTTCGTTTACTTCAGCCATATGGCCTTTTGGCTCATTGAGGAACATGACGGCAAAGAAAATCACCGCCGCGGAAGCCGCAATTACCATAAAGAAGGTACTGTAATCCACAAAGGAGAGCACGGTTAAGTAGGTGACGGCACCAACGTTACCATAGGCTCCGGCCATTCCGGCTATCTGCCCTGTCATGCGGCGTTTAACCAGAGGTACGATTGCAAATACAGCCCCTTCACCCGCTTGAACGAAGAATGAGCAGCACATGGTTGCAATAACAGCCAGTGGTATAAACCATCCACCGTCGACTTGACTCAGTACTAAGTAACCTACGGCTAAACCACCGATGAAGATCATCAGGCTCTTGCGGCGACCAAATTTATCACTGAACCAACCGCCGGTAGGGCGCGCGACCAGGTTCATAAAGGCAAAACCTGAAGCAAGCAGACCCGCTTTTACCGGATCTAACCCTTCGAACGTTTCTAAGAAGAATAGTGGCAGCATAGAGACAACAGCAAGCTCAGAACCAAAGGTGACAAAATAGGCCACATCTAAGATAGCGACTTGTTTGAAGTCATATTTCTCGATGTCAGCGACACCTTTAGTCAGATTATCTTTGTTTACACGCCAGATAGAGTTGACTTGAATAAAAAACAGGACAACTAAGCCAAACCACATTAAATACATGGCTTGTGTCGTAAACAGGTTTACTCCCGTTGGAGAGAGCTTCCATGCGAGTACGGCCAAAGCGATATACATAGGAATGTTCATCAGCAGATAGAAGTAAAAATCTTTCCTGCTGGTGACCTCTAAACCGCCAGATTTTTTAGGTTTAAAGTAAGTCGAGCCTTTTGGTGTATTACGGGCCATGGTGTAAAAGAAGAAACCATATAGACCGGCAATGATACCCGTTAGACCTAACGCGTATCTCCAGCCGTCGTCGCCGCCAAAAGCATAGGCGATTGTCGGGAGTGACATTGCTGCCGCCGCCGAACCGAAGTTACCCCAACCGCCATAGATCCCCTCGGCGATGCCGACCTGTTTGGCCGGGAACCACTCACCAACGAGACGAATACCGATAACAAAACCGGCACCCACAAATCCGAGTAGGAACCTGAACAATGCAAGCTGTTCGAAGCTTTGGGCCATTGCAAAACCCATACAGATGAACGATGAGGAGATTAATAGTCCAGAGTAGATAATTCTGGGACCAAATTTGTCGACTAAGATACCGACAATAATTCGTGCCGGGATTGTCAAAGCAACGTTTAGTATGAGCAATGCCTTAACTTGTGCGCTTGTTAGGTCGAAAGCCTCTTTGATGAAAACTAACAGAGGGGCATGACTGAACCAGACGACAAATGTTAAGAAAAAAGCAAACCATGTAACGTGAAGTGTTTTAATTTTTGGATCTGCAAAGTTGAGCAGATTCATTTTCCCTTCGTTAGACATTTAATAAACTCCATCAAGTTATTACGAAGAAATGTTCATGTTTGTGCAAATGTTAAATTTTTATTTTTTTTGTAACTGAGGATAGTTTGCGCTAATCATACAAGTGTTTGTTGATTTATATCAAGATTATTGCGAATGCATGACGAATGTGGTCTATATAGTTGATGTTGGAGGTGTGTCACGTTGATTCTGTGATCAATATCTAATTATGCAGCGTAGTTGTATGGTTGGAAGCCTTGCTTGTTGTTGTTTTGTTGGGTTTTACTACCCTTAAGGGGTAATGTTTAGCCATGTTCAAATAAGTTGTTCGCGCGCATGTTTAGTAATGTATGACGGTGTTTCATTGACGCAAAAATTTAAAGTGGGCATGTGATAAATAAGTTTGTCACTTCATTTCAATCATCTACATTCATTGTTTTCTCATCGGGTATGTTGCCTTTGTGTTGTCAGCTTGTTGTGGTGTGACCTCGTTTGGGGAAAAAAACACTGTATCAATGAATACTCATTAGGGGGTATTTGTTTGACCGTTTCATCACGTTTTATCGTCGATATTAGTTTGTCTTACCTTTTAAAATTTTTAATTTCAACTTTCTGGATTGCTTTAAAAATAGTTTGACTGTCTTCTTTCTTCTGTGTGAAGAGAGGGGTTGATACTTAAGCGCCACATAATATTGAGTGAAGCGTCTAAAATCGGTTGCGATACCCGGAAAGGCCTGCTCCACGATAGCGCAAAAATCTGTTGGTCCCTGCTTTTTGTCTCTTGTTACACCCTTCTTCCCGAGTATGTGACACATACCAAGATAGGTTGAAGCGACCCGGTCTTTATCTCTGTAAAAATGGAGAAGACCCGCGCTATAAGCAATAACAAGGCCGATAAAGGTGATACTCACCAGCATAAAAATGGCTATCTTTTGCTGTGTAACTTCCCCTAATAACTTTTGAAGGATCTGCTCCTGTTTGCTTTTGTCAAAACCCAGAACCCACACGCTCCAATAGTAATCGATACTTGCCAGCGTGAGCCTCAATTCGTTGAGAAGCGGAAACTCCCTTAGCCTTAAAGGGCTAAATGGACTATCTAACAGGTAGCTGTCTTGTGCTTGAAAATAGGAGTCAAATCCTTCGAGTACTCGCTCTGGTGCGATCATGGCGGTGGGGTCATACCTAACCCAGCCTCTATTCTCAACCCATACTTCTGTCCAGGCATGTGCCATGTATTGATAGATACTCAGATAACCGGCACTTTGGTTAAATTCGCCGCCTTGGTAACCGGTTACCAAACGCGCCGGAAGGCCCGAGGCCCTGGCCATAAAAGTGAATGCACTGGCGTAATGAACACAGAAACCGGCTTTATTCTCGAACAGGAAATCATCAATCTGTTGAGGCCCAACCCGGGGAGGCGTGAGTGTATAAAAGTAGGGTTGCTCGGTGAAGTATCTCATCATGGCGTTGAGTCTGTTTGCCGGATCGGGGAAGCCTTTCTTAAAGGATTGTGCTAACTCGAAGGTACGGGAATTAATGTCATCTGGTAGCTGTAAATTAAGCTGTCTGACTGCAATGTCGAGTGTCTTATCCATGGCATATTCAGGATAGGAGTCGACATGGTATTGAAATTTTTGATCGACAGCTCTTGCTGAATATAGACGGTAATCGGGCAGGTTGATGATGCCTATATCACTACTGAATGCTGCATCTAATCCAAATAACCAATGTTGATTACTCGGTTCGGCGATCACTGAGTATTGTATTGGGGAGCCTTTGGGCTGTTGCCGTCTTGGGGTTGTAAATGGCGTATTCTCTTCGATATCTTTAATACTCGAGTTTTGCGTCCATCGGCTACCATCGTAGTCTTCCATCACCAACGCTCGCCAGTAGAGTTGCTGATTGCTCGGTGGTGACATTGAAAATTCGGCCCTGAAAGCCAAGGCGGCCGATCGTGTTAGTTCTGTAATATCACCGAAGCTCACCTCATCTGATAAGCCGGTTTGAGCGGATTTCTGTTGCGGCACCATCCAAAGGGGAGGAAGTCTGGGGAGTACCAGGAAGAGTAGGGCTGCCAGAGGCAGGCTCTGTAAAAGAAGTTTAAAGCCAATTCGAGCCGTCTCTTTTAATTTCACATCTTCTCTATAGAGACTCACTAACACGCAGGTGTTTATCCCGGTGACAAAGGCGAGATTTACGGCATAGAAAATGGATTGTTGGTCGATGAAGGTGATGGCGATAAGAAAATAGCCGACCAGTACCACGGTTCTGACATCACGACGGTTTCTCATCTCAATGTACTTAAGCGCGTAGCCTAAGATAAGCAGGTTGATGAGTCCGTTTAATAAACCTATCTGTGAGGTGACGAGTGCCAGTGTAATAGTCGATGCAATTGCCAGAGACGTGACGAGATACCTGGGGGGCTTTGCGACCTTTCCGATGAAGATCCCGAAGCGCCAGACAAGACAGATCCCACATATTGCCATGCTCCACGGGGTGAGCTTATCGTACAGGGGCGCGAGAACCGCGATATTAACGATAAGCAGCCATAACAGGCTATGGCGGGAGATGATCTCTTCCTGACTTGAATGTGTCATGAGGCTCCCTATACGCACTGTGGAAGCAGGGCGAGCTGCTGTAGACAGTGTACGCGGTGTGTATCACCTTCTGCGGGGAGAATTTTTTTCCGACCAATAACCAGGCCGAAGACTTGTCCTCGCCCGCTCATTTTGTCGATTGCCCAGGTCAGTTCGCTTAACTGCTTTTCAAGGCTGGGAGAGTTCAGATCTTCAATGATTAACCAGTGGGGCTCTCCCTGGGGCTGCTGAAACTCTTTACTTAGCATGCCTCGCCCCTGAGCGAGTTGTTTCCATGCGACCTGCCTCAAGGATTCTCCCGGGATATGTTGCCTTAGCCCTTTAAATTCATCGACTCCGGGAATATGCATGCCCCTGTCGCCAGTGATATTCTGGTTATCGGCATCGATCGATTTAAGCTGTGAATGTGACGCTAAGGGCGTGGCAAAAACAATGTGCGGGTTATCAAGATTGACATGTGACCAGGCTCGGAATAGGCCGAGTGGATACCGGGATTCAATTTTTAAACGACCCGGTGAGACTCTGCCCCGGACAAGGTTATCGAACGGCACCAGTGTCACTATTGGCTCTTCACCGATGGTTTTTATCACTTTAATCCGGTTATCAGGATAATTAAGCTGCACTTCAAACTGGGGTTGAGAGGAGGAGAGTTTTACCGGGAAAACGAGTGTTTCTCCGGCATAGGCCTGGGGAGGCACGGACGCGTTTAAGGTGAGCCCGGCAAGATTGCGATAGCTGTAGATGATGCAGGTATTAAACAGACTCAGTAGCAGAATGCTTAACCCTATGACTAAGTTATTTTGATAATTTGTGCCAAATACAAATAAAATTAACACCAGAAATATCCAGAACAAACCAAAGCCCGTCGGGAGTATGAAGATACTTTTATGGGCTAACGTCACCCTTGCTGCCGGAGGCAGCCGTCTGTTGAGCCATTGAGCCCACCAGAGATTAAACCTGCTTTCCTTAGTGCCGTTTTTCTTCATGACTCTAAGGTTACGTCAAAGTATCGGGTTGATGTTGCTGAGGATTTTCTGGGATAGCGCTTCTCCCTGTTGTTGGCTGCTGCTGCGAATTCGATGTTCGGCGACCGCAGAGAATACGGCCTGTACATCTTCGGGCACCAGATAGCTACGTTTGTGGATAAAAGCCCATGCTTTCGAGGCCTGCAGGAGTGCTTTACTGGCTCGGGGTGAGAGGCCATACCCCTCATTTTGAGTACGGGACGCTTCAATCAAAGCCAGGATATACCCCAGTAAGGCATCTGATGCACTGACTTTTTCCACCTCCTGTTGTAATTGACTCAGCTCCAGTTGAGTGATGCACTGAGGGAGTGTATTCATCTGAGGGGATTGGTCATGGCCCTTAAGCATGGCCAATTCGGCTGCTGCGCTCGGGTAACCTATAGATAGGCGCATCATAAAACGATCCAGCTGAGACTCCGGAAGAGGAAATGTGCCGGCTTGCTCACTGGGGTTCTGGGTCGCAATAACAAAGAAAGGACTGGGAAGAGGATGCGTGATCCCATCGATGGTGATCTGATGTTCTGCCATGGCTTCGAGCAGGGCACTTTGGGTCTTGGGGCTGGCTCGGTTTATCTCATCGGCCAGTATCATCTGCTTGAAGATTGGTCCCGGGTGGAACACAAACTGTGATTGTTCCTTGTCAAATATCGACACACCTAAGATGTCGGCCGGAAGCATGTCGCTGGTGAATTGAACGCGCTGATAGCTGAGGCCCAAACTCTGTGCAATGCCATGAGATAGGCTGGTTTTCCCCATACCGGGCAGATCTTCGATGAGAAGGTGACCCCTGGCCAAGATACAGGTGAGTGCCAATTTTATCTGTTCAGGTTTGCCTAAAAGTACACGGCCTAGCTGGGTTATAAGCTCTGTGATAGGTGGCTGTGTCATCGAAGTCCCTTTGCTGTTTGCGTGTTAAATATCACTATGCGATAAAACGGCACATTGATCCAGTTTACGCCATTAGCTTCTCAAGGTTCATTTTTGAGCCAGTCGGGACACATCGGGTTGAACTCCCTTAGGCATATCTAATTTATATTAAATCAACTTAACAGAGCAGTCGGCATATTGAAATTGAGGTTTAAATAGAAAACCTTGCACCAGATCGACGCCAAGCTCTTGGGCAAGCTTGAGTTGTTCTCTTGTTTCAACGCCCTCTAAGACTGTCTTTTTATTGCTGTCTTTTGCAAATTGAATCAATGCTTTCATTAAATGTTGCAGTTCAACACTGCTGGATTGATTGAGCCATTCGATGTCGAATTTTAAAATGTTAACTTGGCTCAATAACTCTAAAGATAGCATGGAGTGGGGCGCGCCGATGTCATCGAGTGCCACCGATATCTGTTTAGCTTTGAGCTGAGAAACGAGCCGGGTCGATAGATTCGCATCGTTGATGCAGGTGTTTTCGATGATCTCAACGGTGAGATCGGCACGTGTTGATAATAACGCCAGCATGCTGTCGCCGCTGTTCTCTATTGCATGGGGATCTAAATTAATGAACAGCGGTAATGAAGGATTGGAGTGCTCGAGTTGGAATTGTTTCGCTTTCATCTCTATGTTTGCAAGTAGAGTGGTTTGACTGTGAAGTTGCTCGAAAATGACGTTTGGTGGCGTCGACACTCCCTGTCGATTGCGAAACCGTGACAGAGCCTCATAACCATAGACCTGTAGGTCAGATGTCTGTATCAAGGGTTGGTATTCTGCGCTTAAGTAAAGCGTGTCAAGTGCAATCATAGGCGTTTCAGCAGGAACCGACGTTAACTTAATGTAAATGGTAATTATTCACATTATGGCCCGTGAGTCTAAAATCTTTACATAACGGAGGGTTAACAGGGGGATTTTTCGACAAAAGCTTAAAAGAAACCTGTAAATTCCAGTTCATCGATGCCTTGTTTCAGCCCTTTCTGACAGAGCCTTCTGAATAAGGTCTTCCCCTGTACTCGCTTTGAGTATTTAGAATTAGTATTTGAAATTTAACTCCTGCGCCGAAAACAGCTCCGGCGACCCGCCTTGTTTTATTTGATAGATCACGCGATAACTGAGTACCGCTTGCACATACTCCCGGGTTTCGGTGAAAGGTATCGATTCGATAAAAGCCATGACATCCAGCTTTCCCTCAGTCTGTTTTAGCCAACGTTTAACTCTGTGAGGCCCAGCGTTGTACGCGGCAGTCGCCAGCACACGATTATTGTTAAACTGTTTGAGTAAGCGGGCGTAATAGGCGCTGCCCAGACGAATGTTAGTCTCTGCCTGATACAGGCTACGCTGGCCTTTGTACTTGATCCCCTCTTTTCTGGCTGTCTCTTTTGCTGTCGCTGGCATCAGCTGCATCAGACCTCGTGCGCCGACGCCTGAGGTTGCATAGGGGTAAAATGCACTCTCTCTTCGGGCAATGGCTCTGAGTTCATCGATGTCGACGTTTTGCTTCTTGCTCGCTCTGATAAAGGCTGCATCGGCGGCGTAGGGGAACCTCAGTGTCATGTCGTTCCAGAGTTTGCCTTGAATGCTGGCCTGCACGCCAAGGTCATGCCACTGGTTTTCCAGTGCCAGCGTCGCATACTCTTTTTGCATCGCTTTGCCGTGACGGTTTAACATCTGTATCCATTCAGATCTGGCATCGATGATTTTATCGATAGCAAGCAGTTCAATGACCCGGCTTAATCCCCGGTCATCGTGGAGCCTCTCTCTTAATGTGCCGTCACTCACCGTATCTTTGTGTTCTAAGCTGAAGCTTGCCTTGAGCTCGTTGGCAGCGGTAAAACCATAAAAATTACGAAGTTGACTCAGCTGAGTTAACTTTGTTGCATCAGTAGTTTTGTCTGATGTGTCGATTCTCGATTGCCAATATAACCATCTGGGATTAGCGCTTTTTTGTTCACTGAGCAGGGGTAAAAAAGTATTGACCGCCACAAAATCATTTTCACGTAACGCCCATCTCAACCTGGCTTCGATTAGATCATCACTGTCCAGCAGGGGAAGCATTGAATCGACAAAGCCTTTGAGTTTTGCCTCTTGCTTTACAATCGCTCGCTTAATTAAGTAACGGCTGAGTTTTCGGCCCTGATAGTCACTGAACCTATCCGCTTTTTGGTAGGTAACATATAGCTTTACGGCTTGGTTAAGGTCTTTTCTGGCTAGTTTTCTCAACCCGGCATTGACGATGTCGGCATTAATCTTGGCTGAATCTTGATATTTTTTGGTATGTCTTAAGCTTCTGGGATCTCTGTAAACCGTAAGCAGCTTCTTCGCCTCTCTCTTATGTGTAGTGACCTTCTTCGATAGGTACTTCAGTAGAGAGTATTGGTTGGCATTGAAGCTGAGTAACATGCGGGACCAGATTAACTCTTGTGAGCGATAGCCGGCCTTCTCCCATGCCTTAAACAGGGGATCGCACTCATCTGGGCGAGATTTTCCATATAACCAGAGTGTTTGGGCTCCCTTAAATGCCGTTTCTTCATTGCCTTGAGAGAGTTGCGCACGATAGAAGTAGCACTGAAGGGCGATGTTGTTTGGTCTGCTTGGACTAATGACTAAAAAATCTTGCCACCGCTTTCGTGAGCCCGCTCGTTTCAGGTAACGAAAGCGGGCCGTGTTGTATAGAGGGGTCGCTTCAAATTGAGCTAACTCCTTAAGTGCTTTCTCACCCTTGTGGGTCAAAATGCTATCGATATTGGCATGAAAGTCGAGATAGACGGCTAAGGGGTAGTCGTCTAACTGAGACCGCAATCGTGTATAGGTCTTGCTTTTCTTATTATCTAACGCCTTACGCGCGTCCAAATATCTCTGCTGATCAGAAGTATAGTTGCTTGAGTGAGCCGGCCACGTGACGGCAATGGCCGCTACTGCCATTAAAATCGTGATAATCGCTAGCAATCGGTTTGTTAAAATGCCAATCAACAACTTATGCATTTTGAGTATTCCTTCGTAATAGGACTGCTTTTACATCCTTCAATATCATCACATTGGCTCAACGGCAGATTCAGATCAATTTAACTTTTTTTCATCTAGGTGGTAATCGACGAGGGCCTTATCGAGCAGGCGGGGATCGAGTTTCTTACTCGTATCTACCCCTAACTGCTGCATCTGGTGTGCCTGTTTGACCAAGTTTCCTTTTCCGCTGGATAGTTTATTCATGGCGCTGGCATAGGTTTTTTCCGCTCCCTCCAGTGCTCGGCCTAACTTGTCCATATCGTCCATATATCCACACAGTTTATCGTATATTTTCCCAGCCTGTTTGGCGATCTGTTGCGCATTTTGATTCTGATATTCATAACGCCAGATATTATTAATGGTCCTTAATGCCACGAGCAAGTTTGTCGGGCTCACTAACATAATATTTTGTTCCAAGGCATAGTTGACCAAACTTGGGTCATGCTCGAGAGCCAGCAGGAACGCGGGCTCGAGTGGAATGAACATTAACACGTAATCCAGACTGGTTAATCCATGGAGCTTTTGGTAATCCTTCTGACTCAGACCTTTAATATGTCCTCTCACCGAAAGGACATGATCTTTAAGTGCCTGAGCCCGAATATTGTCATTATCACTATTGAAGTAACGTTCATAAGCCACCAGTGACATCTTTGCATCTATAACCACATCTTTGTTTTCGGGTAGATGCACGATAACATCCGGTTTAAAGCGTTTGCCATCATCATTTTTTAGATCGCTTTGAGTGTCATATTCATGTCCCTCTCGCAATCCACTCTCCTGCAAGACGCGGTCTAAAATCACCTCTCCCCAATTACCCTGTTGTTTATTATCACCTTTAAGAGCGTTGGTCAGGTTTACTGCGTCCTGGCTCATCTGCAGATTGAGTGTTTTTAGCGATTCCAGTTGATGGTTGAATGCACTGCGTTGAGATTGCTCGTTAGTGTATGACTCATGAACTTGTTTTCTAAACCCTTCTAACTGCTGTTTAAAAGGCGCGAGAATACTGTCGAGTTGATGAGTATTTTGATGCTGAAGTTTTTCGCTTCGCTCTTCGAAAATTTTGTTGGCCAAGTTTTCAAATTGGGTTTTAAGTCGGAGTTCGGCATCTTGTAAGACGGTAACTTTATCCTGCATCGCTTCCTGCTCTGCCGTAAATTTAACGGTCAGTGTCTGTTGCATCGCATTGGATTTTGATAGTGCCAATTGAGTTTCCATCAGCTTTCGCTGGCACTCGTTAAATTGAGCCTCTAATTTAGGGAGTCTCCCCGCCTCGGCCTGTGCTTTTCCAAAAGCGGCCAGGTTTTGTTCTAATTTGAATTGAAATTGATCGAGTTGCTGATCTTTATCACCGAGCAAAGTGTCACTATTGCTTAATGCCTCCTGTATTTTCTCCATTGCTTGCTGATGTTGAACCACCAGATCTTCTCTTACACTCTGCCATCTATGGCGAGTGAGTTTCTGATTCAGAAGCGCCCCGATTAAAATTGCCAGAAAAGAGACGGCTGCCAAGACTAAAATTTCGGGTAGAGAAAGTGCGATATCGATAGGCATAAAGAGAGGGGCCATAATTATAGGGGTCAAAGGAAAGTCATAGATTCTCATGCAGAGTCGCTATCTTCAAGTGCCTTAGAGGTAAATGAATAACTCTTAATCGATTATTGTGCCGACACACGCCTACGAAGGGGGGACGTGTGTTAAGAAACAAAGGTGCAAGGTGATGCGCCATATCGTATAAGCTATTCTGCAAAGGCGTTGAGCCAGGCAAATTTATGTGGATGTTATCTATGGCCTGTAGCTGACATAGAGGAGAGGAAAGTAGATTGTCGTTACTCACATAGTTAATGTAACTTGGTGTGAAATAGATCACGTTTCATCACGGTCTTATTTTGGAAGAAGAATAGAAGGGGCGCTGAATGCATTTTCATAAGAGACCATCGTGGGACAAGTATAAAGATTGTGATGTCACACCTGAGCAGGTGTTTAACGATCGTAGGCGCATCTTGAAACAGATGGGGTTTGTCGGTGCCAGTGCATTACTGTCTTCGAATGCAAATGCGGGTATTTTTGATCTGTTTGGTGATAAAAAAGATAAGTCTCAGTTCCTACGTTCAGACTTACCCCATACCAAGAATACTCAATATGATTCTGTGCTAAACGGTGTATTAACACCCGAGAGCAAAGTGATTACGCATAATAATTTCTACGAGTTTGGCACAGCTAAATCTGATCCTTCAGAAAATGCCCAAGGCTTCAATGTTGAGCCGTGGAAGTTAGTTGTAGATGGGTTAGTCGATAATCCTCTTACTTTGGATTACGACGACCTGTTGAAACTATTTGCATTGGAAGAGCGGACTCATCTGCTTAGGTGTGTAGAAGCCTGGTCTATGGTGATCCCTTGGGTTGGTTTTCCGCTGGCGGCTCTACTTAAGAAGGCGGGAGTGAAGAATAAAGCCACCCATGTCGCTTTTGAGACCCTGTTTGAACCTGAGCAGATGCCGGGTCAAAAAAGCCGATTGATGGGGGGAGGGATCCATTATCCCTACGTCGAAGGCCTCACCATGGCCGAGGCGATGAATGACCTGTCATTCCTCTCTGTTGGCCTATACGGGAAAACGTTACCGCCACAAAATGGAGCGCCCATCCGTCTGGTCGTTCCATGGAAGTATGGTTTTAAGAGTATTAAATCCATTGTGAGAATTCGAGTCACAGACAGGCAGCCTCCGACGAGCTGGAATCAGTTAGCCTCAAATGAATATGGCTTCTATGCCAACGTGAACCCGGAAGTGGATCATCCTCGCTGGTCTCAGGCAACGGAGCGGCGGATCGGTGAAGGAGGGCTGTTTTCAGCAAAGAGAATTAATACGCAAGCTTTCAATGGCTATGGTGAACAGGTGGCAGACATATATAAAGGCATGGACCTTAAGCGCTATTTCTAATTCGTAGCTCGGGTCATGATGACTGGTAGGTAAGGCATGTTTTTACTCGAGTCATCAGCGGTTTTATTTCTTTGGTACTTCTTTGGTGCTTCTTTGATATTAGTTTTTTGGTATTAGTGTTTGGAGTTGTGAATGCGGTTGACGACAAAACATCTTTTTTGGTTAAAGACAGTGATTCACCTTGTCGCTATTTTTCCGATTGGATATCTGATTTTTCTTGTTCTGACGAATGGGGCGGGTGGCGATCCTGTTCAGTTCATCATCCACTATACCGGGATCGGTGCGTTAAATACCTTGGTTGTCTTGCTAATGGTGTCGCCTCTCGCACGTAAGTTTAAACAGGGGATACTCATTCAAACCCGCAGAATGTTAGGTTTGTATATTTTTGCCTATGCTTCACTGCATATCATGGCATTTGTCAGCCTGGACCTCTTATTCGAGTGGTCACTGTTTCTGCAAGAGGTGGTAAAGCGTCCTTATATTGTGGTGGGGATGATCTGTTATCTCATCTTGATTGCACTTTCTATCACCTCGCTGAAATCACTGAAACGAAAAATGGGTAAGCGCTGGCAGCAACTGCATAATCTGGTATACCTCTTAGCACTGTTAGCGCCGATTCATTTCTACTGGTCAGTCAAATCTGAAGTGATAGAACCCAGCATTTATATACTGGTGATCTGTTTTCTCTTGCTGCTGAGGCTAGGTCTATCAGCAAAGTTATCTCAATCTCTCTCCTGGTTGAAGCTCAGATTGAATATGTAAGTGCACAGGACTCCCAAAATTTGGCCTTGTAGCAGGCTATATTCAAATTATGTCGGCTGCCTTTAAATTTTGTGATACACATCTCGGAAAATCCCTCGCGTTAATGATTGGAAATCTTTGACAAACTCGGTTTTATCTTCGAAGGTTATAAGTAGGGTCAATTTCATCAATGCTTAGGGAATGACAATGGACAGTATTAATCGTTTGTTTCGAAAGGTAAAAATTTCAACTCGCCTCTTTGTCATGTTGGGGTTATCGATCGTTGCGACCGTTTTTATGTTTCTCTTTGCCCTTATAAGTATTGAAAACCTGTTAGTGGCTGAGAAAGAGGCTAAGTTGTCCTCATTGGCCGATGTCGGTGAAAAAGTGATATTTCGTTATTACCAAAGTGCTCAAGCTGGCGAAATAACAGAAGAGGAGGCTAAGCAAAGTGCCATTTTAGCTCTGGATGAATTGAGATATGCGGGTAAGGAGTATTATTGGACCATAGATACCAATGGTGTGATGATTCAGCATGCGTTTGCTAAAAAGCTGATTGGTACCAATGTATTGGGGATAAAAGACCCTAACGGGGTCAAGTTGTTTGAATTAATGGTGTCAGGGACAGAGCGTAAAGAGTATGCGCTTATCGAATATATGTGGAATCGACCTAATGCCACAGACCCGAGTCCTAAGATGAGTGTGGTAAAGCGCTTTAAACCTTGGGGATGGATTGTCGGTACGGGGATGTACGTGGATGATATTAAAACACAAGAAGCGGCTTTTGCCTGGCAGTATCTGTTTGTCGGGGGGCTGGTTTGGTTACCCGTTATCTTTATTCTGTTTATCATAATTCAAAGCATATCGAGACCCATGCAGCAGACAATTTCAGCATTTGAGAATATTGCTAAAGGTGAAGGGGATCTGACCCTGCGATTGGAAGAGTCCGGCAGTGATGAGCTCAAAGAGGTAGCCAGTAATTTCAATATTTTTATCGTAAAAATTCAGGCCGTTGTGCAGTCGGTATTGGCTTCAGTTTCCCATAGCCAGGAGCTGGCCACCGGTCTGGCTGCCATCTCTTTGGAAGCAAATGAAGTCACCAATAATATGCAGTCTGAGACGGAAAGTGTCGCAACCGCGATTAATGAGATGTCCATGGCGGCATCAGAAGTTGCCTCTAATGCACAGCTTGCCGCAGACAGTGCCGGAAGTGCAGATTCAGAAGCGGATAGGACGACGAGTGTAGTGGGTAGTGCGATGGACAAGATTAATGAGCTTTCGATTGAGCTGGAAACCACATCGGAAGTTGCACAAGGCCTGCAAGTGAGCTCAGGAAAAATAGGCCAAATTCTAGATGTTATCGTGGGTATTGCTGAGCAAACTAACTTGCTTGCACTGAATGCTGCCATCGAAGCCGCGCGAGCTGGTGAAGCGGGCCGTGGTTTTGCCGTGGTTGCCGATGAGGTGAGGACATTGGCAAGTCGTACACAGGAGTCTACGCAAGAAATTAATGGCATTATCGATGCTATCAAACATTCGATCGTGAGTGTCAACCAGTCTGTTGAGAAGGCTAAGCTCCGATCCAGTGAGACGGTTCAGGAAACGGGGCAAGTGGTGGATGCACTGGAGACCATTAAGTCATCTATTCGTCAGATTTCAGACATGAATATTCAAATTGCCGCCGCGACAGAGGAGCAGAGCGCCGTTATTGCAGAGTTAAATATGAATGTGACTCGAATTAATGATATCTCGTTAGAGAATCAAGAGAAGAGTGTCCAGATCGGCAATTCGAGTCAACAGATACAGGACGGTTCAACAGAGCTGAACAGTTTAGTATCAAGTTTTAAGATTTAGCCATGTAAAGATTCAACAATATCGTGAGTGACGAGAGCCAGGCTTATAGCCTGGCTTTTTGTATCAGGCCGAAACCAGAACCGTAACAGACTTTTGACCATAAATTGAGCTTTCCTGTTAATCGAATCCGAAGAAAAACCTGTAAAAATAATAGGTTCATCTTGTTCGACGATTATGTAGCGGGTAATCTGAACTTTCATTATCCTCCGGAGCTCCCTATGAATGACCTGTTACCCGATTTATTTGATCACTTTGATGGTGAACTTTCGCTTTTATCCGCTAAATTTAAACAGTATGGAAAGAGAGACATATTCTGGGGCGAGGTCGTCACGATTAAGTGCTTTGAAGATAATTCCAAAGTGAAACAGATACTGGCAACAGAGGGGAAGGGGAAAGTGCTCGTTGTCGATGGTGATGCCTCCATGGACTGGGCGCTCCTGGGGGATTTAATCGCCTTAAGTGCTGTAGATAATGGCTGGGAAGGCGTTGTCATCAATGGTTGTGTCAGGGATGCGGGGGCACTTAAGAAGATGGACCTTGGCATTAAGGCTCTTGGTGTCAACCCGATTAAGACGGTTAAACTCGATCGAGGAGAGGTCAATATTTCACTCGAGATGGACAGCGTTATCATTGAGCCGGGCATGATGCTATATTCGGACGAAAATGGTATCGCAATCGCACCTAAGGCGTTAGATCTCTCTTTCTTGTTGTAAATTTATTCGCAAAATTCAGATGGAACCTGTTATGAAAATATTGAAATGGCTTTTTGTTGTATTTTTTATTCTCATCATTTCATTGGCGGCCTACTTGACGCTGGTGTTTGATCCCAATGATTTTAAACCTCAGCTCGTTGATGCCGTAAAAGAGAACACGGGGCGCAACCTTGTGGTCGCAGATAAGTTGTCATGGACATTCTTTCCATCGATTGGCATAAAACTCTCTAAGGTTTCTCTATCAAACCCATCGGGCTTCGATACCAGCTCCATGTTGGAAGTGAATGAAATCGTTGCTGAGGTCGCTCTGATGCCTTTGTTCAGCAAGCAAGTTGAAATTGCTCAGCTGAATGTCGATGGACTGACGGTGAATCTTGAAACGCGTATAGATGGCCAAACCAGCTTCGATGGTCTTGAGGGGAGCAAGAGTGCAGATAAACCCGCTGCTGAATCGAGCGCTCAATCCGGTAAAGGTTTGGCTGGCTTGAATATCGGTGGTGTTGCCATCACCAATACCCAAATCCGTATGCTGGATGAAAAGACAGGGACAGAGCAACTCTTCAATCTGGAAAAGTTAACGCTAGGTCAATTTGCATTAGGGGAGTTCGCGCCACTGGAATATCAGTTTAATGCCGAGCTTCCGGATATGACCCTATCAAGCCATGGTGAAGGCCTGATTAAGGTAGACACTTCCATGCAGGCGATTGAATTAAAAGATCTCAAGATCAGCAACTCTGTTGCAGGAGAAGGCATACCGAATAAAAAGCTAGATATCAGTCTACTGACTCAGGTATCGATAGCGTTAGATAAAAAACGATTAAAACTCTCTTTAGAGGAGTTCATCGCCGATCAAATAGAGGCGAAAGGCGAGGTTAGCGTTGCCTACGGTGGTAAGGTGCCCAATATTGACGGCCAATTGAGCTTCGGTGAGATTGATTTAGATAAATTTATGCCCCCGAGCGATGCACCGAGTCAGTCAGACGCGAAAGAGAAGCAAGCTACATCGACTCAAGAACCGGATCTGTCGGCGATGAAGTTAGTTAACTTCAAGCTGAATGTGACCGCTGAGTCGATAAAGGTCGCCAATATGCTCACCAGCAAGTGGGTAATGAAGCTTGCACTAAAAGATGGCGTATTAAATCTGAGTAAACTTAACGCTAACCTGTACAAAGGTAAGCTGTCTGTCACCGCGCAAGTCGACGCTAGACAATCTGTACCGAGTTACAGTTTTGAGAAATCGGTAGAAAAGGTTCAGATCCGTGAACTGTTGAAAGATGCTGCAGATGTCGATCTATTAGCCGGCAGTGCAAACTTTACAGTGAAAGGGAATGGGAGAAGCTTAATAACGGCTAAGATGAAGAAAAATCTTGCCGCAAAAGGTCAATTTGAAGTTTCAGATGGTGCCTTATATGGTGTCAATATTCCTCAGATGTTGAGGGATGCGCAAGCCAAGTTGAGTGGCGATCTGTCCTCAACAGATAGCGTTGAGAAAAAAACCGATTTTACCAGTTTAACGGGTTCATTTTCGCTTGTTAATGGTGTTGCTTCTAACCCCGATCTACTCATGGCCTCCCCATTAATTCGACTGTCTGGTGCCGGAACCGCCAATATTGTCACAGAGGCATTAGATTACTCTCTAACGACCTCTGTCGTAGGCTCCCTCGAGGGACAAGGCGGAGGAGAGCGGGAGGCATTACATGGCGTCGAAATTCCCTTTGCTATATCAGGCACATTCTCTGAGCCAAAGTTCGCTCTCGATACCGCAGCCCTGTTTGATGCTAAGTTGAAACAGGAAGCCGAGAAAGTGCAAGATAAATTAAAAGATAGTCTCTTAAAGAAACTGGGTGGATTTTAATGAACAAGTTATTGCTCTTATCTCTTGGGGGGATCATGTTAACGGCCTGCTCTCAGGGGGCGAATAAGGACGCTGTCGCCGAGAAAGCCATCGCAGAGAAAGCTGTAGCCGAGAAAGTGAATGCAAGTGCGGTAGAGGTACCGTCAAATCTGGAGTTGCGAGATGACAAATTGATCCCAAAGCAGATTGAGCCAAAAGATGCGGTACAAACAGGCTTGTTAACGGGTGAGCTGCAAGTTACGCCAGATGATGGTTTGAGTGTCTTGTTGTCGATCACCAACAATCAAGCCTATGGCGTGCTCATTCAATATCGCTCGGGAATGACTGCCGACTTACAAATATTGGATCCACAAGGTGAAAAAGTCTGGGCTTGGTCAGACGATATGATGTTTACTCAAGCACTGAGAGACACCTCGATAGCATCGGGTCAAATGATTAAAGTAAACTTTACTGTCCCTGAAAGTGTGCTTAATAATCTCAAGGGCCGAGGTTATTCGCTGGTGGCAAAGTATGTGGGTCATGCAACTGAGTCCAACCGAGTCGCGATGACTGATGTCACCGTGTCACTCGACCCCTATATCAATTAGCTGTGTCTAAAGTGAAAAGCCAGTGTCTTTGTGGACACTGGCTTTTTTTGTCACCAATTAACTCACTTCAGTTAGTCGCGTTTGTAGCTATCAAACTGTTTTACCAACTCTAATTGCCTGCTGCTTTGCGCTGTGACCTCTTGGCTGCAGCTGGCTGCATGTTCACAATTTTGTCTGAATTTGTTGGTGCCGGACTCAAGATCCATCGCACTGGCATAGACTTGATTAATTACGGTGGACTGCTCTTCTGCGGCAACGGCAATCTGCTCACCGTTGGCTTCCATCTGGTGGAGTGCCTCACTGACAGATTGAAGACTGTCAGATAACATTTGATCCGATTCAACACTTTTTGATGTCAACTGGTGGCTCTGTTGCATCTGGCTGACAGCGTGAGCCGTGGTTTGGCTTAATGTATCTATGATGGACTGGATCTCTTGTGCCGATGTTTGTGAGTGATTGGCCAGACTACGAACCTCATCGGCAACCACAGCAAAACCACGTCCGGCTTCACCGGCGCGTGCAGCTTCGATTGCCGCATTGAGTGCCAGAAGGTTTGTCTGTTGGGCCAGGCTATCTATGACCTCCAATACAGACTTAACTTTCACGCACTGTAATTCGAGATCCGAAATTGACTGTTGGGACTCAGTTAACAGACCGGTGATCTCAGAGGTGGTTTTTTGGCTTGTCTCCAGTGCCGATTGCGTCATTTGGATCTTTTCTACCAGGGTAGATATCTCATCGGCCGAGCTGGTCGTACTTTGTGCGATGTCGTTAACCGCTTCATTCATCTGACCTATGGCCACGACGACCTGCTCAAGATTCGATGATTGTTCAACTAACTGAGTTTGATTGGATTGAGTCTGTTGATCCTGCTCCTCCATGCTCTCCTGAAGCCCTTCACCGCTGTCTTTGACGCGGCCAAGAATTGCAAGACACTCCGCTTTTTGCATCCTTAGACTCAATTCAAGATGGGATAACTCATCTTGGTAGCCTGTGTAGATAACTTGGTTCAGCGCGCTATCATGAACCTTTCTACTCATGGTCATCAGATGATTAAGTCGTTTGTTTAATCGACTCAATGGCAGTAAAAAGCTGAACAGGCCAATAGCACCTAACCCCAAGGCAACTGGGATAGACGAAGAAATAGTGGCCAGATAGAGCATCAAACATGAGATCGCCCAACTTAGACCTAAGGTTGGAACGATGGATAGACGATTCTTGGGTTTAATTGTTTTACCTGCATTGATGGCGTCGTAACAGGTTTGAGCCCTGGCTTTTAATAATGGCTCAGGCTTGGTTCTGACAGATTGGTATTCGGTTATTTTTCCCTGATGTCTGATGGGCGTGACGAAAGCATTGACCCAATAATACCGGCCATCTTTACAGCGATTCTTGACCAGCCCCATCCAGGAGCTGCCACCCTGAACGGTTTGCCAAAGATCTTTAAATGCTGCCTTGGGCATATCAGGGTGTCTGATGATGTTGTGAGGTTTACCGATCAGCTCAGACTTTTCATAACCACATGTCTGCATGAAGTCACTGTTTACGTGAGTGATGTGACTCTTAAGATCCGTTGTCGATAGAATTTTGTAACTGTCCGGGTAGGTGACTTCGTTTGCTTGTGGTTGATTCTGATTGTCCATAATATCGGTATCTATGTTGATTCGAGTTTTTATTGGTGAGGATTATTGGACATTTAACTTGCTAAAACTGTGATTATCAGCAACTTATAAGATACATTTCAGATGTTTTTTAATCTTGTGATGGAGGTCGCAATGAAGGGGGCAATCTGGTAGGAAGGGGATATGACTGCAACGGCTTGCGCTGCAGTCATAGAGGTGCTGATACCCTGTAGAGTTGAAACAGGGTCATGCTTATGAAGATTTAGGCCCGGACGTTGGTGACGTCAACATACAACTTCAACTTTTGTCCCGGTTGAATATACTTGCTCTTTTCGAGTGAGTTCCAACGCACGAGATCGTTGATTCTGACTTTAAATTTTGAAGCAATACGAGCGAGGGAATCCCCGGAACGTACGGTGTAATTGACCTTACGTGTAATAGAAGATGAACTCTGCTTACTGCTTCCCGTCCAGATTGCCAGCTTCTTCCCTATTTTTAGTTGATCTTTAGGCGCCATGCTGTTCCAGCTGGCGAGTTGAGATACCTTAACCTTATGGGCTTTGGCTATTTTCCACAGGGAGTCACCGGAGCGGACCTGATAGGTGATCTTTTGGCTGCCACGTTTAACATTTTGCTTTGAGATCTGTCTCTGCCCTAAAGATAGGGCATATTGCTCAGGGTTCTTGGCTGCCACGGGGATCAACAGGTGCTTGCCGGCGATAATGGTATTTCCCTTGATATCGTTAACGGCGCGCAGTGCTGAGGGGGTAGTTCGATATCGTTTAGCGATAAGCCCCAGGCTATCTCCGGATTTTATCTGATAACGTTCCCAGTTTAGTCTCTCTTTGGCGTCTGTATCGGCCAAAGCAAGGTTGAATCCTAATACTCTGTCAACCGGTAGAACCAAATTATGTGGCCCTTCCGGCGCCGTAGACCAGCGGTTGTATCCGGGGTTGAGCTTATGTAATTCTGAGGTCGTCATATTGGCAAAGCCGGCAGCCAGGGCTAAATCTATCTGGCCCTTTACATTGACCACTTCAATAATAGGTTCATTATCAATCGGACTTAGCTTAATGCCATATTTCTCGGCGTTTTTAATTACATCGGCTAAGGCAAGAAGCTGTGGAACGTATCGCTCTGTTTCCGTTGGCAGATCCAGTGACCAAAAGTCGGTCGGCTTGCCATTTTTCTTGTTTCTTTTAACCGCGTTTCTGACACGACCTTCGCCGGTGTTGTAGGCTGCAATGGCGTAGAGCCAGTTTCCATGGGTTTTCTTATACAGATATTCGAGCATATCTAATGCTGCCACTGTAGCGGCCGGAACATCCCGACGTCCGTCATACCACCAGTTCATCTGCAGACCAAAATGCTTCGCCATCGGGGAGGTAAATTGCCACAAACCCGAGGCTGCGCCGTGGGAATAGGCAAAAGGGTCGAATGCACTTTCTACTATGGGGAGCAGAGCCAGCTCGATGGGGAGATCGCGTTTTTCTATCTCATCGACAATCAGGTATAGAAATGGTGTGGCCCGCTCAGACACTCTGGCAAGATGTTGAGGGTGCTTGATATACCATTCCCGGTATTGCTTTACTAATTTGTGTTCGGGAACGGGTAGCGCTAATCCAAGACGAATTCGTTCCCAGACATCTGTGACCTCGACAACTTCAACTTTTGCCGGGGATTCAGAGTCCACGCTCGTGACAGCAGGTGCGGTCGGAGTGGTGTTTTGGTTTTGAGTGGCTTCAGGAGCCGGGACGTCAAGAGACTGACAAGCCGAAAGCAGGGAGAGACTCCCTGCAATTACAATAGTTTGTATGCGCATTAAAAAAACATTCCTTAATTTTGTCCCTCTGTTTTTTTGAAAACATGATAAAACGGGGACTTATTTAGCGCATCATTCTAATTTATTTTTTAGAAGTTGTCCTTCCATTGTCTGAGAAGCCCGAAAACGGTGACATTATCTGAGTGTTTAACCTCGAAATGGCTGGAAATTGAGCGCTGGATCGCCTGCGTATGACAGCGCAGGAAGGGATTGATACTAAGCTCTTGCCCTATGCTTGATGGAAGGGTCGGTTTTCCAAGCTTACGCTGTGCAAGACAGTCAGCATTGTGGGCTGCCAATGCTTTATTTTCTGAGTCGACTTCGAGGGCAAATTTAAGGTTTGAAAGTGTGTATTCATGAGCGCAATAGACCTGAGTATTGGAGGACAGTTTGGCTAATGTTTGCAGTGAGCGATTCATCTGCTCAGCTGTTCCTTCAAATATTCGACCGCAGCCTCCGCTGAAGAGCGTGTCACCGCAAAATAGGTGGCTTTCTATCAGATAGGCAATATGGCCTAAGGTGTGCCCCGGGACAGAGATAATCTTTGCCTTCGAGGTTATTTTTGACAGGCTGACCTCTGTTTGGGTCGATATCGGCGTCTTTATATGGGCGATATTTTCATTTGCCGGGCCAAAAATTTCTAATTCATGATCTGCGTACTCGATGAGTCTTTCAAGACCTCCGGTATGGTCCTCATGATGGTGAGTAATTAATACACCGGCCAAGATTTGTTTGTGCTCTTCCAGATGACCTATTACCGCCTCAGCATCACCCGGGTCGACGACATAAACAAAAGAGTGTGCTGCTTGGGAGATGACCCAGATATAATTATCATCAAACGCGGATATTGGCGTAATGGTTAAGCTATCAGAGCTGGATTGTGATACTGGCGATTGCGCGTCTTGCATACTGAGATCCCGATTCAAACAAATAATTGTACTGTGGTCAGTTTACTTAGCAATGCTATTGCTTGTATAGCGCTTTAACGCTTTAATAGTTTTATCATAAATATATATATCAGTATTTTACAAGATCATCTCTTCAAGTTGCGATTTGAGTGATCCACAGGAGTTAACATTGTCAGTTAATCCCAGGCCACAGCTACCCGAGCAATGGTCCCAATTGCCTGACGGCGAAACCATTAAGCTACATATTGAAAAAGAGCTGGCTCCCTGGTGGCCTAAGGTCTTTGGTTATCATATGTTGAGTCTGGGTGCCTTGAGTGCAGAGCTCGATATGCCAGGGTTACCCATTGGCAGACGCTTTTCTCTTTTTGATGGTGAAGGTGCAGCACTTCGAGCCGATTTTAGCGCATTACCGATACAAAACGGGGTGATCGATGCGGTGGTTATGAATATGCTGCTCGAGTTTGAGCCCGATCCTTATAAATTACTGCGCGAAACTGACCGGGTTTTGATATCGGGGGGGTACCTCTTTATCATAGGTTTCAACCCGCTAAGTCCCGCTTTTATTGGTAAGATATTGCCGAAACAGCAAGAGGCGTTTCCTTGGTGTGGCCGCTTTTTTATGCCTTCGAGGGTAAAAGACTGGCTTGGATTGTTAGGGTACCGGGTCGTTGGTGATGAGCGTTTGTTATATCACCATATGTTAAGTGATATTAATCAGGATAGTATATGGCAACATGCTTTAGAGGCATGGTTGCCAGGTTCCGGCAGTTTATATCTTATCGTTGCCAGAAAACTTGAGTCTCCCTTGACGCCTATTCATGAGAAGCGAAAAATCAGGCAACCCAAGTGGAGTACGGCGCCAAGTGCCGGGCGAGCTGGACATCATTCGAAGCAACAGAGTTAGCTTGAATGTAATGAGCATTCACATATTTTTCGTGTATACCAAACAGTTAATGCCGGTTGGTATAAAATCACTATCAAGTAAATTGTAGAATAGAAGCAGATGCGAATAACATTAAAACAGCTAACAATTTTTGAAGCGGTAGCGCGAAGTGGACAAGTTGCCCGTGCGGCTGAAATGGTTAACTTATCGGCTCCGGCAACCTCGATGGCACTGTCGGAACTCGAGAGTCAATTGGATGCGAGGCTATTTGAGAGAGTGGGTAACCGGTTGAGACTCAACTCTCAGGGCAGTTTATTACTGCCTTTAGCGACGGAAGCACTACAAAAGTTCGATCAAATTGAGCATCTTTTTTCTTCTCCCGAAGCGGAACTCAGTGGCACATTAAACGTCAGTGCCAGTTCTACCATTGGTAATTATTTGATGGCAAAAAGTTCGGTTGCATTTTGCCAGCAACATACCAGCGCGCTTGTGGATCTCGATATTACTAATACGCTTGCCGTGATTAAGTCTGTGCTCGAATTTCGCAGTGAAGTTGGATTTATTGAGGGCCAATGTCTGGATAGTCGAATAAGAGTCGAGGCCTGGCACAAGGATAAACTATTGGTATTTTGTCACCCGGCACACCCTTTGGCTGGTCAACGGGTAGCCCCGCAGGCTTTGAAAGGGCAGCCTTGGGTGATGAGAGAGGAGGGCTCCGGTACTCGAGATTATTTTATCAGCTCCGCTCAAGCGTTGGATATGCAGCCCATCGAAAGGTTTAACTTCTCAACGCCAGATGCCATCAAGCAAGCGGTAAAACAGGGCGCAGGCTTAGCCGTACTGTCAGAGCTTACGCTCGAGAAAGAGGTAAGCCGAAAAGAGTTGGCGATTATTGAAGTTGAAGGGCTGGAGCTGGAGCGTCACTTTTATCGGATTCATCACAAGAGTCGAAAATCGACCCCTTTGTGTGATGCTTTCATCGACTTTTGTAAGGGCTTTATTAATGTGGCTTCTTAATATCCATAGATATTATGCTTGATAGCCGATATCTTCTTGTTTAGGTTTTGCTTCTGCGGCGTCTCTGGCCAAAGTGTCGCAGCGTTCATTTTCGACATGTCCGGCATGACCCTTAACCCAGCGCCAGTCAATATCATGACCTTTACTCGCCTGATCTAATCGCTTCCACAGGTCGACATTTTTGACCGGCTGTTTACTCGAGGTGATCCAGCCCTTTTTCTTCCAGCCATGGATCCACTGAGTGATCCCTTGTCGCATATATTGGCTGTCACTGGTCAGCACGATTTTACAGGGTACTTTTAGTGCTTCTAATGCAATTATAGGCGCCAATAATTCCATGCGATTATTGGTGGTTAACAGGAAACCGTCAGCGATCTCTTTGGTGTGCTGCTTGTATTTCATCACCACACCATACCCTCCGGGACCGGGATTACCTAAGCAAGAGCCATCAGTAAATATAGAGAGCTGTTTCATACCCATCATCAAGTTGCTACCATAGTCAAATCGTTGGGCGAGTATACCCAAAAACTTAATAAGTGCTATTAATCTTATGAATATCGTTTCAAGTGCAAAACGTCAGGTTATTCTGGATACAGAAACCACAGGTATGAACCAAGGAGCCGGCGCCATCTACCTTGGACACCGTATCATCGAAATTGGTTGTGTTGAGGTGATTAATCGTCGTCTAACCGGACGCCATTATCATGAATTCATCAATCCTCAACAGATCATCGATGAGGAAGCGATTCAAGTTCACGGTATTACCAATGACTATGTCGCTAATAAACCCAAATTTGCCCAGATTTCACAAAGTTTTATCGACTTTATTGATGGTGCCGAAGTGGTGGCTCATAACGCGAGCTTCGACGTTAGCTTTATGGATCATGAGTTTTCTTTATTGCAGCCGCGAGGTCCGAAAACGGCAGATATCTGTCAGATTCTGGATACTCTTGATATTGCGAAGTTTTTGCACCCGGGGCAGAAAAATAACCTGGATGCCTTGTGTAAGCGATACGGGATAGATAACTCTCGTCGAGAACTCCACGGCGCTTTACTCGATGCGGAGATCTTAGCCGACGTCTACCTCATGATGACGGGTGGTCAGACTAAGTTCAACCTTTCCGGTGATAAGGCTGGAGAAGGGGAGGGAGGTATCATTCGTTTAAACAGTAATAGAGCAAATCTTAAAGTGATCAGAGCAACGGCCGATGAACTAACTAAGCATGAAGAAAGATTAGATTTAGTTGCAAAATCAGGACAATGTATTTGGCGAGGATAGCGTCACTTTATGACTTTAATGAAGATTAAGAATAAACTTGTTAGCTCACTTATAGCGCTGAGTATTGGCTTGAGCACCATGGCCGTAGCCGCTGTTGTGCCGTCAGAGAAAGCTCATGAGCTCAAAAATCGTTTTCGAATCGATCATATGGTCGATAGCCTGACGTTAGTTATTCAACGTAAGTACGGCAGCGGCCCCGTTGTTATCGTTTTACCCGATGGTAGTAAATGGTATGCCAGTCGTCATCCCAAGCAGGTTAAATGGGTTGATGGTCTCAGTGGTGACATTGTGACTATCGAGAAGCCTATGCCTGGTCCATGGCAGTTACTCGGGCGCGTCGTTAAAGGCTCCACAATAAAGAAAATCTCAAAGTTAGACATCTCTGTCGAGCCTTTCCCACAACCTCTGTTCCAAGGGGAGCGCTTAAAAGTCACGGCGCAGCTATTAGGCGATGAACAGCGCATTAGAATGCCTGGGTTAGATTATCTGTTCGAGTGGACAACTAAATTTATCAGTGACCATCAGGTCGGTGAAGAAAATTTTGCTACGGGGAATATTATTGTAGGCTCCTATAAAGACAATGGAGAAGGGTTAGATGAACGTCCAGATGATGGTCTGTTTACCGGGAAAATCAATTTAACTCAAGCCTGGGGGACTTATGATCTTCATGTAAATGCGAGAAATAATATTTTTTCGAGGGACTTTCATCATAAGTTTGTATTGTCTCCTATTCCCATAAGTGTCGATGTCATCGAACCTGAAGACCCACTAAAAGACAGGTGGAAGTTATTTGTTAAGGTCAATGACGAGGCGGTGAGGTTAGACGAAACACATTTAGATTTTGAATTAGTAGGACCGGCGGGACTGCAACTTCCTATTACTATCAATGGTCTTGAAGAAACAGAAAGTGAGTTGTTACTGCCAGAAGTTGCAGAGTTTGGCAGCTACCGCATTAAAGGTGTCGCGGCAACGACCACACTTAGCGGAAGAGAGATCTTACTCAGTATGCCTGAGCGGTTCTTCAACTTGATTGAGCCACCGGAGCCTCCGCCAACAGCCGAAGAGTTAGCGGCTATCGCGGCGAAGAAAGCGGCTATTGCAGAAAAGAAAGCCAAGGATGATGCTGTTTTTTGGATCATATTAGTTAACTGTGGGTTATTAGTCTTCGGTATTCTAGGTTTACTTATCTGGCGTAAACGTCGCAACTTGAAAGAGGCGTTAGCGGCAACTCAGTTACGTTTAGATGAAGAGAAGGCAAAGCAGAAGGAGCTTGGACCGGCGTTAGATGAAATTGATTTAACTATGCCGGAAGATCCACCTTCATAAATACGGCTGTTTAGTTTGAAAATGCAGCGAATACCATTGAATCGCTGCTTTTTTAACTAAACAGTTTAACTCTTAAAAAAATTGATTGACGAGACCTACCGACCTATATATTATTCACCGCAACTTGATGTGGAGCGGTAGTTCAGTTGGTTAGAATACCGGCCTGTCACGCCGGGGGTCGCGGGTTCGAGTCCCGTCCGCTCCGCCAATCAAGTTACTAAATTTAGTTTTATTGTTAGTGACATAACGATGAAATAGCTGTAAAGCAATAAGTTTAGGAGCGGTAGTTCAGTTGGTTAGAATACCGGCCTGTCACGCCGGGGGTCGCGGGTTCGAGTCCCGTCCGCTCCGCCAAACAACGAAGCCCTTGTCGAAAGACAAGGGCTTTTTTGTATCTGAAAAATACAGAACATATTCATCCAGTTTAAGAGCGGTAGTTCAGTTGTGCCAACAATGTTCCATACATTGTTATGGCATACACTCCATCCATGGAGATATTAGCTTCTTTTGAATAGATAGCTTGTACATCCCTGTACAGTGCCAGTTCGTCATCCATGACTCTCGTTCATGAGCTTATGGCTTTACCATATTCACCCTGTCTCACGTGCCGAAGGCACATTCGAGTCCCGTCCGCTCCGCCAAACAATGAAGCCCTTGTCGAAAGATAAGGGCTTTTTTGTATCTAAAATTCAGTAAAATTTAATTTAGAACGGTCACTCTCGACCATCTATGGTCTTTATGACTGTCTTGATGGCATTAAGCTTCCATGCACATCGTAGTTCAGTTGTGCCTCTCTATGTTTAAAAGAAGTGTTCCATACATTGCTATGGCATACACTCCATGAAAACATGGATGTTTGAATGCCGCAATAATAGGATATTTAGGAGCGGCCCATGGAGGTATTAGCCTCAAAAATGATTTGCCATAAATGCCTTGATTAGGTTGATAAAGTCATCCTGGGCTAACTTCGCACACTTCAGTGTTTGTTCATGAGACAGGGCGACATCTCCTAAGCCCTCGGCCATATTAGTGATTGCACAGATAGCTAGCACGGGAAGGTTACAGTGGGCCGCAGATATGACCTCAGGTACCACAGACATTCCGACAACGTCACCACCTATGATCTGCATCATGCGTATTTCGGCTGGGGTTTCGAAATTCGGACCACTGTAAGAGACAAATACCCCTTCATTGGCATGAATATTCTCTCTTTTTGCCACCTCTAATGCTTCCATACGTAAGGATTTATCATAAGCATTCGCTAAGCTGAAAAAACGTGGCCCATAGGTGTCATCATTACGACCAGTCATGGGGGTGCCAGGCATGGTATTGATGTGGTCATTGAAAATGACGAGGGAGCCGACGTCGATAGTCTCGGGGCGTAAAGACCCGGCGGCATTAGTAACGATTAGCAGTTCGCAGCCTAAACGTTTAAACGTACGCACCGGATTTGTCATGACTTTCATGCTTTGGTGTTCGTAGTAATGACCGCGGCCTTTCATACAAACAACGTCGATACCATTCATTCGCCCCAAGACTAACTCGCCAGAGTGACCTTCGACAGTGCCGATTGGGAAGCCATCAAGCTCTTCATAGGCAATACAGACTCTATCTTCAAGTTCGTCTGCAAGGACCCCCAGGCCGGAGCCTAAGATGAATGCCGCTTTGGGACTGAAATTTGGTTTAAGGGCTGAAATGGTGGCTAGCGCATTGTCTACAGGATCGCTCTTCATGGTCTCTTCCTTTCTGATTAATTATCTTAGGTTTAATTTACCCCAAGCTTTATTCTCAATTAATCACTAAATCCCGCCAGATTATCCTGGTTTGCAGTACAATGTGGCTATCTAAATATCAGGAACCGGATAATGGATATTAATGAAAATGTACTAAATGGACGTATAACATTGAAAATGCTTCGTTATTTTTATGCGGTGTCTCAATGTATGCATTTTGGGCAAGCTGCAGAACAGCTTAATATCTCAAAATCGCCCTTGAGTGCTCAAATTAAAGAGTTAGAGTCTGTGCTGGATGTGACCTTGTTTGAGCGTACGACCCGCCATGTTCAGCTGACTGAAGTTGGTCTGTTATTGCAGCAGGAGTGTGCACTACTGTTTGATATGTTTCGTGACTCGATCAATAAGGTGACTAAGGCTGGCCGGGAGCTAGATAACACAATCAACATAGGTTTAATGAGCTCGATATTTTGGGCCGGTTTCGGGACGGCTCTGAGAGAGTTCAAAAAGAGTTATCCGGAATATGTCTTTAATTTTATTGAGTTGGCGCCAGAGAAGCAGAAACAAGCGTTAATCGAGCATCGTATCGATATCGGCTTGGCTCGATTTGCAGATACCCGTAACATTCATCCACTCAGTGCAAAGCTATTATACGCCGAACCCATGTGTGTATTGGTGTCCGATGAGCACCCGTCGAAACTGAAGCAAAGTCTCAGTTTAGATGAGCTTATTAATGAAGAGTTTGTGTTTATGAAGCGTACTAACTCTGCATCCACCGATATGATTATTGAGGTACTTTTAGAGTCTGGCTTTTACCCTAAGGTGACTCAGGAGGTCATTGAACCGACGACGTTAATGGCAGTTGTGGCGACGAGCACTATGGTGTCTATTGTTCCTCAAAGTTATCGTCAACATCAATGGAAAAATGTATGTTTTATTCCGTTAAAAGAGACCATTTCAGCCGATATTTACGCGATTTATGACAGCGGGTCCGAAAGAGGGTCCGTCAGTGCGTTTTTAACCGCGATACCTAGTTTACTCAGTCAACAAAATATCAGCTAGCGGATGAATTCGAATAGATGTCCCCCTCAAATGTTCACCATTTAATTGGGGTGAACAAAAGAGGGAGGAATAGTGGCTTTTTATTTGATGGTATTACATCTTGTCTTCGGCTCTGCGCTTCTTAAAGTCAGAATCCGCTTTCCACTTAGGCCAATCATCATTGGTCGCCAGCTCACTCGCTATATCGACAATTAAAGATATCTCCTGTTGCATACCACCTAATGACCAGGAAGGTGAATAGTCGTCGGCCTCTTTATGGTATCTGTGACTGATATAGTCAGGATCGGTATCCCCCAGGCTCATAAACAGTAAACCAGGTACTCCTTGTTTAGCTAATGAGAAGTGGTCGGAACGAAAGAACAGTCCGTTTTGAGGTCTTGGATCGAGTTTAACGTGCCTTTGCTGTTTACTCGCAGCCTTTTCCAGATATTCCTCAAGTTCTGACATGTTTTTGCCATATTGTAATACATAGTCGACCCCGTCTAAGGCGTTCATGCCATCGATATTCAGTAAGCCTACGATGCTTTTAGTGGGTAAAACGGTGCCGCGAGCAAAGAGTTCGGACCCAATCATGCCCGTTTCCTCTGCGGTAAAATTGGCAAAGAGAATTGAACGTTCAAACGGCTTAATTTTGTGGCGCTCCATCAGTATGCGAGCAATTTCCAGTGTGCCCGCTACACCGGTGGCATTATCTATGGCGCCATTATAAATCTTGGGACCCTCAGGTGTTTGCTGCGTACCAAAATGATCCCAGTGGGCACTGACGATAATGGTTTCATCGGGTCTTTTGCTGCCTTTAATTAACGCAAGAACATTGTTTGATTCGGCGTGCTCTATAGCTGTAGTCATGTTTAAACTGGCGGTTTGATTTAGACCAATAGGCTTAAAGTTACGGGTGATAGCTTGGAGTTTCAATGAGTCAAAGTCCAGACCGGCCTGAGCAAATACCTGCTTCGTGGCTTCATGTTGTAACCAGCCCATGATTGGTAGCTTGCTCTTGTTATTCTCACCGTCGACTAAGGTGTATTTACTGCCTGTGTTTGAGCTCTCTACTACACTCCACGGATAGGCGGCAGGTGCCGTTTCGTGGACAATCAATACCGCTTTTGCGCCTTGTCTGGCCGCTTCCTCATACTTGTAGGTCCAACGTCCATAATAGGTCATGGCGTTGCCGGTAAATAGATTATCGTCTTGTGTTGCAAAGCCTGGATCATTGACTAAAACAATGACAGTTTTATCTTTTACGTCAATGTCGCGATAATCGTTCCACTGATATTCAGGGGCATTGATGCCGTACCCTACAAACACGACCTGTGAATCATTGAGTTTGATATCTGTATTCATTTGCTGAGTGCGGGCAGTAAAATCTTTTCCCGCCTGAAACTCAAGCTCACCTATGGTTAAATGCATCGACTGGTCTGAGGTAAGCTTGGCCATGGGCACGGTTTGGAAGAAGCTGCCTTTATTGCCCCCGGCTAATCCCATTGCGCGATATTGTTCCGCCAGATAATCAATGGTGACTCTCTCCCCTTCAGACAGCGGCCCTCGACCGGCAAATTCATCGGAGGCCAGTATTTTTATATGGCGATGAGCATTATCAAGATTGACTTCAGAAGTTGGAGTTTTTGATATCTGTTGCCCGCATGCCGTTAAAAATAACGTTGAAAAGAACGTCATTAACAAAATATTTCTACTATTCATATTGTTGTTCGTATAGTGAATAAGGATTAAACACTATAAATCATTTTATTATCACGCGCATAGGCTGTTTCTTCTATCCATAGCTCAAATTTGAGCCATACTCATGTCATTCATCAAAACTAATCCCTTATTAATCGTTTTTAAGTCAATAGGCCTGCTTAGTAGGGCATTCTCGGTTGAGTTTACAGATGTTTGTGGTGCGGATATTCGACAGATAAGGTTGCGTTTGTAGGAGTGAAATCGATGGCACTTCTTGAGGAATATTTTTATGGTCGAACAGATCACAGCCATGCTGGGGCTGGTAGGTGTGTTATCTCTAGTTTGCCAATGGGTAGGCTGGAAAATGCGATTGCCTGCGATTTTGCCTCTCCTGTTATGTGGTTTAATCATGGGACCCATGCTTGGCGTACTCGATCCCGATGAGCTCTTCGGTGAACTGCTTTTCCCCATTATCTCTTTAGGTGTAGCCGTTATTCTCTTCGAAGGTGCATTAACCCTGAACTTTAAAGAGATAAAAGACCATGGCCGTATGGTCACGCATTTGGTATCAATCGGTGCGCTGATCACCTGGCTTTGTATCGGAGGCGCAACTCATCTTCTTCTAGGCTTTAGTTGGACGATGGCCATGTTATTTGGCGCCCTGGTGGTTGTTACCGGTCCGACGGTTATCGTGCCAATGCTTCGAAGTGTTAAGCCTAAGTCACAACTGGCAAGCATTTTACGTTGGGAGGGGATTATCATCGATCCCATAGGCGCTCTACTTGCCGTATTGGTTTTTGAATATATCGCCGTGGCCGCCGATCCGACTACACATATGATCTATGCCCTTGGTTATATGCTTGGGGTCGGCTTAGGTTTAGGCGCATCGGCCGGTTACCTTGTCGGACAGATTTTAAGGCAAAACCTGTTACCCCACTATCTGAAGAATACCGCGGTATTGACCATTATGTTGGGCGTGTTCGTCGGCTCTAATTTGTTGCAGGAGGAGTCAGGGTTACTGAGTGTCACCGTTATGGGCATCTTCTTAGCCAATATGAGAGGAGTCGATATTGCCGATATCATCGAGTTTAAAGAGACGCTAACGGTTCTGCTTATCTCTGCGTTATTTATTTTGCTGGCTGCTCGCCTGGACTCTCATGCCCTGTTAAGTCTGGGATGGGAGGGAGTAGGGCTATTGGCCATTGTGATGTTTATTGCTCGCCCCCTGAGTGTCTGGTGCTGCGGAATAGGCACGTCTTTAAGTCGCGAGGATAAGTGGTTTTTAAGTTGGATGGCACCTCGGGGTATCGTCGCGGCGGCCGTTTCTTCGCTCTTCGCCATAAAACTCGAAGGGTTGGGGGTCGAAGGCGCGGGGTTAATTGTGCCTTTGGTATTTTTAATTATCATAGGAACTGTGGTCATTCAAAGTTTAACTGCGGGGATCTGGGCCAGATACCTGGGGGTTAATGCCGGCTCTTCCGAAGGCTTATTGATTTTTGGCGCAGCTCAGTTCTCCAGGGAGCTGGCAAAAGTCCTAAAATCTAAACAGGTTACCGTAATTCTGGCGGATAATAACTGGAACAACATCAGACTGGCTCGTATGGACAACATTCCCGTCTATTTTGGAAACCCCGCTTCGGAACATGCGACAAATTTTCTCGATATGACAGGAATAGGGCGCTTATTGGTTATCTCTCCCTATCGGCAGCTGAATCCTCTGGTGAGTTTTCACTATCAGGATCTATTAGGAAGCGAGAAGGTCTATGGTTTGAGCAGCAGTGAAGAGACAAGCGCGAGGCACCAACTATCCGAAAGCTATATGAAAAGGCTTTGTTTATTTGGTGAGTCCGTTTCTTACGCTAAATTGGCGAGTCTAATGTCCAAAGGGGCGGTGATTAAGAGTACCAACATCACCGATAACTTCAGCTTTAATGATTTTTGCACCCGCTATGGAGACAGTGCCATGCCGCTTATCTATCTGGAGGGGACGAAAGTGCATATATTTACCGCTTCAGATACCCGGCTATCAAGCGGAATCGAGTTGATCAGTCTCTTGCCGATCGAGGCGCAGGCGTTGGCTAAGCAACAGGATCTGTTATCGGAGAGTCTGGATGAAGCTGAGGGGGAGCCAAAGGGGTAAGTTTTAATGTGGAGTCGAGAGGTTGTCTTGAGCTAGGTATAAAACCTTATGGGCTTTATTCGAAGGTAAAAAAAAGGAGGCTTTCGCCTCCTTCAATTCATTTACTTATCACATCGAATTGCATGCCATTAACGGTTAAGCTGCCTGTTCATGGCTTGGGCTAGTGATAGTGAATGCTCGTAACTCGTCAGGATCGAAGTCATCAACGTTAATTGATTTCATACGACCAATCTCTGCACGTTCAAGCAAGTCCACTTCATCTTCGCTTAAGACACCAAGTGCTTTACCTTCGGCAGCTATCTTGTCCAACCACATGAATGGCAGACGTTTACCGGCAGCTTTACACACTTTGTCATACAGTGGTTCACAAGCGAGAATGTCTTTAAACGTCTGCTCCTGTATACCAACGGCATTGTTTTCACATGCAGTCCAGAATTGGCCTTTACCCAGACGGTCTCGACTGGCACAAGGTGTTTGCATAATCTTAGCGACTTTATGATCTAATATGTCACTAGGGCGTTTCAGCGGGCGACCAAATGGGAAGATTATCAGGCGTAATACATGACCCAGACCCATTGGGAAGTTATCTAAAAGGTCATCGAGAGAATCTTGAAGCTTATACAGGCAATCCTCTACGGCCCATTGTACAAGTGCCAAATCTTCTGTTTGACGTCCATCGTCTTGATAGCGCTTAAGCGTTGCCGATGCGAGATATAACTGACTCAATAGATCGCCGAGTCTAGCCGAGATCCGCTCCTTACGTTTCAATCCACCACCCAGTGTTGCCATGGCTAAGTCAGAGAGCAGAGCCAAGTTAGCACTGAAACGATTCATATGTTGGTAGTAACGTTTTGTCTTATCAGAATACGGTGAATTTGAGAAACGGCTGGAAGTCAGACCCAGCCAGAAACTGCGAACCAGGTTACTGGTTGTGAATCCGATATGCCCGAACAGAGCCGAATCAAAGTCAGTCAGACCTCTATTGCTATCTGAATCAAAGGCCGACTCCATCTCTGCCAATACATAAGGGTGACAACGAATCGCCCCTTGGCCATAGATGATCATTGAGCGGGTCAAGATATTTGCACCTTCAACAGTGATTGCTATTGGTGCAGCCTGATAGCCACGACCCAGGTAATTATTCGGGCCTAAACATACGCCTTTACCACCATGGATGTCCATCGCATCGATGACACATTTCTGCATTCTATCGGTTAGGTGGAACTTAACGATGGCTGAGATAACCGATGGTTTTTCACCTAAATCGATAGCGGTTGTGGTTAAGGTTGTTACCGCATCCATCAGGTATGCGTTACCACCGATCCGAGCCATAGGCTCTTCGATACCTTCGAGTTTACCGATAGGCAGTTTGAATTGACGACGAATACGGGCATAAGCACCGGTCGCAACAGCTGCGGTTTTAACACCACCGGCAGAATTCGATGGAAGAGTGATGCCGCGGCCAACCGAAAGGCATTCAACCAGCATACGCCAGCCTTGGCCTGCCATTTCCGGACCACCGATGATGAAGCTCAATGGGACGAATACGTCTTTACCTGTGGTAGGACCGTTTTGGAACATACAGTTAAGCGGCAAGTGACGACGACCCGTTTCTACCCCTTTGATATTCGTTGGAATGAGTGCACAGGTGATTCCATACTCATCTTTATCACCCATTAAGTGATCAGGATCTTGCAGTTTAAATGCAAGTCCAAGTACAGTCGCTGAAGGCGCTAGGGTTATATAGCGCTTGTTCCAGGTGAGTCTCATGCCTAGAACGTCTTCGCCTTCCCACTCACCTTTACACACGATACCAAAGTCAGGAATGGCACCGGCATCACTACCGGCTTCCGGGCTGGTTAATGCAAAGCAAGGAACTTCAAGTCCTTTAGCCAGTCTTGGTAGGTAGTAGTCTTGCTGAGCTGGAGTCCCGTAGTGCTGTAAAAGCTCACCCGGACCTAAAGAGTTTGGAACGCCGACAGTGGAAGCCAATTCACTGCTGACACCTGCTAACTTTTGAAGTACGCGAGATTGAGCATAGGCAGAATACTGAAGGCCGCCATACTTTTTCTTGATGATCATGGCGAAGAAGCCGTGATCTTTCAGATATTGCCAAACCTCTTCAGGTAGATCCCCAAGTTGATGGGATACTTGATGTTGATTGACCATTTTGCACACTTCTTCGACCGGGCCATCCAAGAAAGCTTGCTCTTCGGCACTCAATCTGGCTGTCGGGTAGTTATGAAGCTTCTTCCAATCAGGTTTACCCGTAAAAAGATCCGCATCCCACCAGGTCGTACCTGCTTCGATAGCTTCTTTTTCAGTAGAAGACATCTCAGGCATGATGCCTCGGTAGAGTTTTAACAGAGGTCTTGTTAGGTAGTTTTTTCGAAATGCACTGATGTTAAGGGGGAGCGCAATAGCTAAAAAGATAATCCACACAAGGGGACTAACAACTTCAGTTGCTGAACCGACAGCCATGACGACTGCGGCGATGATGCTTGATGTAAGCAGAGATACTCTTAAATAGGCTAAAGCGCCTAATGTAAAAAGCATCGCAAGGATCCAAAGTAGGGTAGTCACTGTTATTCTCCTTAAAATGCGACCTGAATATTGACCATAGGCCAAATGTTTGTTGATCATAATCACAATTATAGGTTGTGGTCAGACCTGTGTCGCATAAAATTTAACCCTATGTGTGACTTAATACAAGTAATATTTCAAACAAACGTTTAAAAAATTGTTTTAAGTCAGGATTCCACTTTTAGCTTCAAGTAGTTAAACTTGAATTATTGTAGATAGTGATGAATAGGGCGTATGAATGTGTGAACTACTGGCGATGAGTGCCAATGTGCCGACAGATATTGTTTTTAGCTTTACTGGCCTGGCTCAAAGAGGTGGTGTCACAGGCCCTCATGTCGATGGTTGGGGGATCACCTTTTATGAGGGGAAGGGAAGTCGTACCTTCAAAGATGCCTGTCCAAGCAGCGAGTCTCAAATTGCGAAGCTGATCCAATCCTTCCCAATAAAGAGTGAAGTGGTGGTGAGCCACATTCGACAGGCCAATCGTGGTTGCGTCTCTCTGGAAAACACACATCCCTTTACGCGCGAGTTATGGGGAAGGTATTGGACCTACGCGCATAACGGTCAGCTGAGTGAATACCAGGATAAATTTAGCGTTTCAAGGTATCAACCCGTTGGTGATACTGATAGTGAACTCGCTTTTTGTTGGTTATTAGAAAAGGTTGTCGAAAAATTTGGCGATAACGAGCCTGAGGATATCACACTCGTTTATCATTATATTGCCAAGCTAGCCGATGAAATTCGTGCCTTAGGTGTATTCAATATGATCTTAAGTGACGGCGATCATTTGATGAGCTATTGCAGCAATAATTTATGCTATATCACGCGTAAGGCCCCATTTGGTAAAGCCCGTCTGATAGACACCGATGTTGTCATCGATTTCGATAAAGAGACGACGGCCAATGACATTGTCACTGTGATAGCGACCAGGCCATTAACTAATAACGAGCAATGGCACATCTTATCCGCTGGTGAGTGGAAGCTGTTTTGTAAAGGGCAGCTGATAGGTGAACTGTGAAGCATCTGTCATGAAAGATAAGAATGGAACATCTGTTGCTATGGGGGATCGGGTAAGGTTGCTTCAATTACCCGATGTCAGCTATGACAAGCATGAGCTTAAAGATGTTTCTACCATGGTGGGCGAGTGCTTTAGAGTCGATTGAATATGAATGCGTTGAAATAAATAAATGGTTTGGCAGTGGTGATGACAAATTTTGCCATACCCTGTTTCTCTGGCCTGATGAGTTTGAATTCGTATCTATCTGACACGAAGTGAATGAATTCAAGTTAAATGGGATATTGGTATTGTTAAGCTTACCAATTGCACCGCTAATTATTTGCTGGCGGTGCAACTTGATGAATTATAGTGGCGTGATAACCTCGGAACTCAATGGCTCGGCGTTGACGGTTTGCTGTTCTTGAGCGAATTGATAACTGAGTAATTTAATATCGAGTTGCTTGCTACCCTTCTCGAAGTGAGTCAGACGAACCGGAAGGAAGCCTAATTTGGGTGCCATCCAAAAAAATGTCTGCCTCTTTGTGCTATCTCTGATCACTTCTATCTTGATGGTCTCATAACTGCCACTTTCAATGTTCATTCTCTCTTTTCCGACTACTTTAAAGTCGTACTCATCGAGTTCTCCGCTTTTCACCATGACGTAGTGTAACTCTTTCTTACCCTGAGCCAGATCCAGACGAAATTGCAGTTGTACCATCAGGGGATCATATAAAATATCGGTGTAGGGCAGTTTTGCTCTCTCATCTTTATAACGACTGTGAACCACCTCTTGCCCCTTGGCAAAGGCTGCCTGTTCCTGATAACTGGGGCCTGTGCCTTTACGGTTATGGATATAACGCATAGGAGTAAGCTGTTGATCATTTAGTGTAAAGTCACTGACAACATTTCTTCTATCGGAGAGAATTAATAAGCTGACATCACTGTCGAAACGGTATTGGTAAAGGTTTCCCTCGGCGTTTGGCAGCTGGTACCTTGCCTTACCCAGTTCTATGCTTCCATAATTGACCTGATATTCGGCCGTGTAGGGCGTCAGAGGCCCGGGCTCTGCGCTTAGGAAAAAGCTAAAGCATAATAAATTCGTTGCCAGTACTAGTCGTTTACCGATAGACAATGAGATCTCCTTAAAACAGATATTTCCAACATACTCATTCAAGTATGATCATAGCAATATTTTACTAACCTTGATATTCAGACAAGTTTATTCCTTTTCAGTTCACCGAACCGGAGCCAAGCTGATGCATATCGAGTCTGTGCTAAATAATGCTGTCGTTACTATTATGTGATGAGCGGGTTTATCTTTATGACCCATAAGTTTTAAAATGGGATCACTAGGACTAAGGTTGCAATATCAGGTTGCCACTCATAGTCTTGTAATTTAATTTTCCCAAGATTAACCTTAACGCCTTCGAGCCTAAGCAGTTCCATCTGTTCCTGATAGGGTTGCGAATGTTCTTTAAAAGATATTCGTCCCTGACTGTTAATGACTCTGAACCAAGGTAAATTCATCTCTTGCGGTGCAGATTTTAGCGCCTTTGATACATATCGGGCTCTTCCCGGTAAACCTGCCAGATCGGCAACTTTTCCGTATGAAGTTACGGTGCCTTCCGGGATCATACCCACAATAAACCAGATCTTCTCCATCGGTGAGTGTGTTTGCTGTACTGACACCTGATCTCCAGTTTCCTTCTGCTACATACCTGTCCATCATATCCTCTAATAGTGTTACAGACCAGAATACATAGCAAAACACGATACTGATTGATACTTTTGTTGGGTTCTGACCTGCATGTTGAACGGTTTTTAAGGCTTTGTAATAGTAAGTAAAGTGTGTTGAATGGACTTGATTTGACTGTGATAATGATATTTTTTCCGGTGTTACAAATGTATTTCAATAATAAGGGGGGGCTTCCCGTAACCCTCATTTTTCTCTGCCTTTCCAGTGCTGTGAACGCGCAAACCGCTCGCCATATTGCCGACCCACTCAATTTAACCACTACCCTCGGGGCGGGTTTCGACGCCGATGTACTAAAAGTCGCGGGGCGCTTGGGCGGGGATAACCAAAAAATTGAATTAAATTCTAATTTTGGTGGAGACAAATGGAACCTGTCTTATCTCTATTCCCCTCAAAGCGCGTTAAGTAACTGGAATTTCAGCGCTTCTATTAAACATGGGAAAACGGATACAGAAATTGGCCGCTTTAACCATTACCAATATCAAGTTGGCATTATTAGTGAATTTAATGGCTGGATGGATATCGCCGTATTTACTGAGGTGGGAGCAAATTACCTGAGTGTAAAAGATAACCCGAGCAGTGACAGTATTACAGCAAATGTCAGTGTGACGGCTCTCAGACCCTGGAGTGACCGGTGGTACAACACCTTGGTTGCGAAGGGCAGTGCGGCAATCGATAGCAGTGAACGCTATGAAGCTCATGCGTGGCTATCACTTGGCTATCGTGTGACTGAGCGCTGGTCTTGGGAGATCCGATATCGTTATGAGTCTAATCAATATGAGAGTTTCAGCGAAGAGGAGACTAAGTGGGGCTTTGCCATACAGTCTCAATTTTGATGACAATATATATGTTGAATGGTGACCCGGACACCAATGCTAACACCAACAAGAGGTGAAGTTATCAGTGTCCGATATACCAATTGGTATTACTTATTTATGTCGCCTCTATAGTCTCTTGTTGCTGCTCAACATCTTGCGATTGTGTTGCACCAAACTTATGAAACAGGACTAAACCTACAGCGGTGACTAAGCCAAAACTGCCTATGATGTACCACATAAGATCGGGGCGATGGGCATTCTTTGCGACTTCCGAATAAAGGAAACCTGATAGAGGGCCCGCAAGTAAAAAGCCGATCGCTGAGGAGACAAAGTAATAACCCATAAACATGGCTTTCTTGTCGTGTGGTGCAAAACTGGCCACGTACTCCTGACTCTTTGGTGAGGCAACCATTTCGCCGACAGAGAAGACCAAAATGGATGTCAGCACCATAAAGCCGCCCATTACCATTCCGTGAGCAACTCCACCGAGTGCTGTACCCAAAGATATAATAATGGTACCGGCAACTAAAATGGGAAGCGCTTGAAAACGTTCGATAAAACGACTAATCATCACTTGAAGCACAACAATTGACAGGAAGTTCAATCCAATCAGGTACTCAGGATTTATTTGTCTGTGTTGTGCAATCCAGGTTTGTGAGTAGTCGACGGCAATTGACGGATCTTGCGCGATGGCAGCTAAACCGAGTTTTAATTCGGTTACGGGAACCATCACCTTGGAGTGGACCAGTTCAAAATAGGCCTGATTAATGTCAATCTCATTAGTGGCAACTGCCTGAGAGAGTCTGACGAGCTCAGTTTGTAATGTGTGAATGTCTACAGGGGCTAAAAAAGATAAAAGATCAGGATATTGGCCCAACATAATCACAAGATCCGAAGTATCGACAAAGTCACGAATGAAGATTGGCAGGGTGATAAATATCTGTTGATACACCATCCAAAAGCCTGACAAGATCAGAAGGTAGATAACGAAGGGTTTATTTCCTAAGCAGATCTTTTGTCTGTACCAGGGGGCTTTCAGGTTTGCTTTAGCCGTCAGATCCCACAGGAAATGCCCGATAAACCAGGCGAAATAGATAATTAACGTTGTTTCTCCCGATATCCACTTCGCGCCATAAGACATCAATATGACTAAGGTGCCAAAAAATAGCATAGCAAAACGTACATTCCCCAACACTTGCTGAATGTCTGCAAATACCGCGCTTAATTGTTTTCCTGTTTGTGCTTTAGGATCGGTAGGCTCCTTATAAAAAAGTAAAGCAGGTATGAAGTTTACCGCTATCCAAAACGACGACATTATAAATACCCAATCCCAGCTGATTGCCCGAACATATCCGGCAATAAAGGGGCCCAGAAACCCACCTATGTTAACCATCATATAGAATATCCCGAAACCTAGTCCTCGGTTGGTATCATCGGTCGTTCGCGCAATAGTGCCCGTGACAACGGGCTTAAAACAGGCAGCGCCAAGTGCGACGCCCATAAAGGCGATAAAGAAGCCGGCGAATGAGTCGACCTGTCCCAGAATAAAATAGCTTGGACACATGATGAGGTAGGAGGTTAAAAACATCTTGCGGTAACCATAGCGGTCGGCCAACGCGCCTGTTAATACCGGGAAGAGGTAGAGGAAAAATGGGATCATTCCCTGAAGTAGTCCACGTTCCTGTTCACTGAACCCTAATCCTCCCTGACGAGCCGGAGAGGTCATATAGAGTGATGATAGGGTAAAAAATCCATACCAGGCAAGACGTTCAAATATTTCCATCGTATTAGCTACGAAGAAGGTTCTCGGCAAAGGCGTACGTGTAACTTGCGACATATATAATCCGTATATTGTATACACTTTTCTTATGCTAACGATTTAACGTCATTATTACAAGTTAAGCCTACTTAGTTCGTTTCGATTGGTTGCTTCATTTGGGGACAATTAGGGGACAATTAGGGGACAAATTCAATAGCGACTTTGATCTGGATGGATAATATCGATAGTGGCTATCTGGATAATTAATTGAGTCAGAGTTGCCTTTAAGGATAATTGGGTCATAATGACGCCAAATTTTTCTCAATATGTGATCTTGCTATGGCTGTACTGGATATTCTGACAATCCCCGATGAACGTTTAAAAAGAAAAGCTCAACCTGTTAAGGATATCGAATCGGTACAAGACTTTATCGATGATCTGCTGGACACCATGTATGACACCGAAGACGGTATTGGCCTGGCAGCAACTCAGGTAGGCAGTTTACATGCCATCTTAGTCATAGACTTGTCACCAGAGCGAGATCAGCCACAAGTGCTTATCAACCCTGAAATTATCGAAGCCGAAGGGGACTTTGTCGGTGAAGAGGGCTGTTTGTCTATTCCCGGCTACAGAGCAAAAGTCACCCGAAGTGAAAAAGTTAAGATAAAAGCCTTAGACCGTACCGGAGCCCCCTTCGAGATCGAAAGCGATACCTTCTTAGCCATAGTGATACAGCATGAGATGGACCATCTTCAAGGCGTCGTGTTTACCGATCACCTCTCTAAACTTAAACAACAGATAGCCTTAAAGAAGGTGAGTAAGAATAAGTAAACGAGTTATACCAATCAGTATAAGAAAGTGATCTACTCAGAGTTATTTTTGGCAAACTAATTCAAGGCGAATAGATGATGCAATGGTGATCCCTTATGAAGCTATTCAACGAAGAAGTAGGCAGCCAAAATACTCCTGAAAGGCGAGTTTTAGCGCTTCTGATGCTGCGTTAACGAGCTTAAACGTAGAATAACTATGCTCTTCACTCGCTGCCTTGCCTCAGATGCGCTAAACTCTCGCTGAGCGATTACATCTTTATAATGATTGGTATTAAGGGCATTTTAGTTTAAGAGGCAGAGTCATGCTGATACACAGGCCGCCACCTTTGCTGTTTCGAGCACTGACTTCACCGCCGAGTAACTTGATGCTCTGCTTCACTATGGCAAGCCCCAGGCCGTAACCGCCCTGGCTCGAATGACGTGCCTCATCCATTCTCGTAAATGGGTTAAACAAAGTGATGAGGTCATCTTCATTAATCCCTGGGCCATCGTCTTGAAATTCTAGCTTAATTGTCTCACCAAGGCTCAAACAGCTTACCTTGATGTGACACTCCCGGCCTGCATATTTAAGGGCATTTCGAAGTACATTCTCTATGGCGCTGATGAGGTAACTTGAATCTGTATATAAGGGAATATCCTCGTCCGGTTCAGGCCAGTGGATCGTTTGCTTGTCTGTGGCTTCAAATTCAATATCTCTGAGTATTCGATCTCTCAATGAACTGATTGAAAATGGACTTGGATTAAGAGCGATATTGGTATTATTAAGACGGCTAAAATTAAGAATACTGTCGATAAGCTTTGCCATCTGTTCATTTTGATCTTTGAACCTCGATATCAATGGCATCTGCTGAGCGGTGGCTTGCTTCTCTAACAAGTGAAGTGCAATCTCTTGCCTGGCCAGCGGGGTCCTCAATTCATGGGAGACATCCCTCAATAACCTTTCCTGATTTTGCATGCTGTTTTGTAACTGCTCGGCCATATAATCAAACTCAGTCGCAAGATGATAAAACTCCGGCTCTTTTACAGAAAAGTGATGAGCGATCCGTGTGGTTAACACTCCACCCGCCAGTGCCTTTGTGCCCGTCTGAAGGTGGGTTAAAGGACGTATCAGGTAGCGTCCCAACAGGGAGGAGAAGAGAAACAAGACGGTAATGCCGACTAATGTTCTGATGAGCCAGAGGCTGCTGCTGAGCTGCTGTGCCGGGTGGAGATCGGCGTTGAGCTGAACGACCAGAGTCAAGGGTGAGTCAGAATTAAAGCTATCGAACAGAGGTATGCCGATCAGTGGCTTTCGAACGCGGTCACCCATTGGCTGTTGTAACTGCCTCATGTATTGCAATTTAAATACAAAGTGGGGATGCATCTCTCTGTGACTCACTGATTTCTGGTTTTTATCCAATATATAGAGTGTGAAATCTTGTTCATTTTCCCATTTGGCAAGCCCATCGATATCGTTTATTTCCAAAAGTGCTTTAGCTTCATTCGCCAGCTTTTGAAGGTGCTCTTGGGTCGATGAGGGGAGAGTGAGTAGTTGACTGAGTACAACGCTCTCAATTGCAGTGGCTATGAGTAAAATGGCCAGGAGTGAGACTGCGAAGTAACTAAACAGTTTAAGCTTAAGACGCGAGAAGAGTCCAGTAAAAGGTAAAAACATATTGGGTGACTTCATGACAGTCATTCATTTCGAATGAGTGGTAATAATAATCGTTCTCACCATGTTATCTTAGTCGCTGACTAGGTTCCAGATTCAAACTTGATAAATTTGAACCCTAACGGCTATTCGTTAGATAATGCTTGGATCTGTAGCCAGTCATACCAATTGGTATTAGACAAAAAATTAAGAAATATCGATGAATGTGATCCTGTTAACCCATGAAAGAGAAGTCGAACGCCCAACCAATACCGGCGCACTGGCACTGGAGGCTTATCCCCAGTGGTGTAGCCGAGTTATCTGGTCTCGGGTTCGTCCCGATGAAACGTTATTGCAGCTCCTGCAGCAACCTGGTGTGGCGGTCTTATATCCGGCTGTGGCTGCAGAGGCTCCCGTTGGCGGAGAAAGTGGCGATACACAAAGCGTTGAGCCACAGCCTTCAGGTTCATACCTCGCTGAGCTACCCGAAACCTTGGTCATTATCGATGCGACTTGGCAAGAAGCCAGGAAAATGATCCGCCAAAGCCCTTATCTGCAGCAGGCGAATAAATTTGCGCTACCTGAGGTTCATACCTCGAAATTTAAATTAAGGCGTAATCAGGTCGACGGAGGCTTGTGTACACTGGAGTGCATCATCAGGCTGTGTTCACTCAAGGGCTTGTCTGCTGAGGCTGAATATTTAGAGCAAGAATTTGTATCGATGAATGATACTCATCGCCAGTAAGGGCTTGTGCAGCGTGCGGTAGTAAGCAGTGGTTGAAATGCTGATATTTTCATAAACAAATGCCGCCGGGAAGATTATTCCTGACGGCATTTTTAATTTTGCGCTTATCTCTATTTACCAATCACTTAACGTCAAATATGGACGGATAGGTGATTGCGACCTTTTCTTAATAGAGAACCGGTAGATAAGTGAGCACTAAACGGTCTCGTTCGAGCTGGCCATTCAATATCTCGCCAACCGTACCCGCGGTAAGTTTAATGTCCATCGAACCAGGATTGCTCTCTATGAACGCTTCAACACTCTGGATACGGGTGATTAGATTCATCGCCAGTGTATTTTCTGATGTAGCAACGTAGATACGACCGTTCAGCTTAATCTCTGCTTGCGAGTCAAGTGCAGGTCCTGCTAAGTGGATACCCACATATTCACGCCAGATCCTTGCTTTTTGCTCTCCCTGATAGTCACTATCTACGGAGGCGAGAACGACCTGACGTAACATCAGTTCCAGCAGGTTGCTCTTACCTTTAGGCTGACCATTGACGGTATCGAAACCAAAGTAGCGTGACACCATGCGATCGTAGTTAGGCAGTGGCTCGATACTCTGAGTGGCAAAGTCGACGTAGTTAGGCAATAACTCATTAAGTTTGCCGCTTGCACCACAAGACTCGACAAATAGCGCTGTGCCGCCATTTGTGAGTCCCGGACCGTCTCCCATTACCATCTTACAAAGCATATCCTTGAAGTCATTACCAACTTCAGGAAGATCAACCAGTGCCTTATAGCCACGTCCGGTCGTACTGCGAGCAGTCGTTCTGGATACTAAGGCACGAACCGCAAGTAATTTGTCAGGCCATACACCTAATACATCACGTTCGTTGACATAAGGGTGGTTGGGTGACGATGCTGGTACCTTAATACCGTTAAGTAGTCGACCCGAGAACGCCACATCCATATCCAGCTTGTCATGGAAGCTTGGGTTAATCGCGTAGTTAAGGATCAGATCTTTAAGGGCTTCCGGTGAGTCAGAGAACTTACTGATCACTTCACCCGGTTCTAGCTTGGCTTTCATATCACCGCTCTTGAAGCGGTACTGGGCCAGCAGTTCAGCGAAGTTATAGGACTTTCTCATGGCAACAGAGCCATCTTCTACCATCTTGAAAGTCACATCGACGCTTGCATCATTTTCACCGGCGAGTGTTAAAAAGAACTGAGCGGCGTTATTCAAGGCTCGTTGATTGCTACAATACCAAGCCGTTGCAGAGTCATCTTTACATGGCTCGACGAAGTAGTTTTCAGGTAATCCGAAAATATTCTCCAGGCTACTGATGTCTTCGACAAATTGGCGAATCTCATCGAAACGACGCTTACGGCCAACTGTGTAGCTTAGAGTATGATCTTCGAACAGGGTCTGACGGTTATGTCTCAGGTTCGCGGTTTCATAGCTATCGTTATACTTATCGATATAGAACTGGGCAATATCATTTAAGTTTTCGCCGGCATCACCACGGTTACAGTTGCTGTTCAATGATACATGACCATCGGTACAAAAAGAGTAACTACGTAAGTCGTGCTGTTGAGCGATGTTATATAGCGCACCAAAACGCGTGTCTCCATTGACGTTACCATCAATAAGTTCCTGACGACGCTTCTCATCTTCCTCTTTAAGAGATACAAACTGAGTGGCTGTTTCAGGCTCGCCTTTAAGTTCGACCTCACGGGCATAACCGAAGCGAAGCGCGGCTAAGTCGTAGGGCTGCAGCATAGTCGCGAAACGGTTTACGTTATAGTCCATCTGGCTTGAGAATTCTGCTTTAGCCGTCAGGTTCGGGTAACCTGCTGCAGAAAATTGATCATTGAGTGCTTTTAGCTCAGCTTCACTGAAGGTGTTATCGGCATCGGTACTGCCTGAGAAGTTATGTCTCAAACCGAAAGTATGACCCAGTTCGTGACTTAAGGTCCCGGCGAAAGCCTGTGCCGCAAGTTGAGTGGTTAGCTCATCTTGCAAAGAAATAGGCATATCTTCGAAGGCGATAAGTTCATTGCCTATATTACCATCAACCCACAAGGATGGATTTTTCCAGTTGATCTCGTGATCTTTAACACCTCTTGGCAGCTCACGGTTTTTACCCCCTTCAGCAAATACAGTATCGACATGCATCATGCTATTCTCTGACCAAAATGCCTGAGTATCGGCATCAAATTCGAGTAAATTTTCGAACGTGTTGTCTACCGGGAATTTTGGAAGCGCGCTGGCGGCGACCTCTAAAGCTGTTTCAGGTTTGGCAAACATGCCGCTATCAGCACTTGTGCCGCTGACTTTGACTTCAGTCGCTGTTGCCGTTGACGAGTATGGTACGCCGGTGAGTTCAGCGGCCGATGATGCGTCTAGTTTTCCACGATTATAATCGAGGCGAACCTGACGATAATAACGCACAGCGCCTTGTTTCAGATTAGAGCTGTACTGATTGACTCGGGCGCTGACGATTTCACCCGTTGCAGGGTTAGCCGCAGAGGGACCATAGCCAGCCAAACCATTATCGAGAGGTTCATCGAACAGGGTAATGTTACTGTAACGCAAGTCACCATGACGCTTATCAAGGGCTTGTTCGATCACCAGTTCAGGGAAGCCGGTCTTGTAGAGCTTATTTTCGATATTCAGCGCTGTGATCGTCTGATGTGCAGCGTCTAAATAGGGCTTGTTTTTTGGCAAGAAGAAGTTATTACTTAAATAATAAGTCAGGGTCTTCTTGGTTGGATCGACACGGTTCATATAGGTACGAACATAACCATCGACACCTGAGCTGTCTGTCGCATCACGATAGCTATGGTCAGATGTGAAGAATCCGTAGGTTCCATTTTCGTTCGGGCTGTAAGGTATCGCCTGATAATCTTTATTGGCCAGCTCATCGATGGCTACGATAGATATATATTCGGTGCTGGTGAAAGAGAGGTTATCCAGGCTGCCGTTATAGAACTTGTTGAGACACTGAGGCTCGGCCTGATAGGTGTGCTCGATTTCGAAATTGATGACACCCTTGGCCAGATCCATCTCGTAGCCTTTCCAGTCACCGCTGTTAACCAGCCGTGGATCTTCAGTTTCGGTAACGCATTGACCGAACATAAAGAGATCGTTAATGCCCAGCTCGGCAATCTTAGTCTCGGCAAAGTCCGGAACAAAATAGTTTTTGTCCTGCCACTTTAGATCGGCGTCCTTGTTTTCCTCTTCGACGTTGATACATTCGCGCCATCTGTCTTCGGTACACTTGTAATCGATGTACTTACCGGGAATGGTCAGCACAGGAGCTTCGTTATATTCATCGTCATAACGAGAGTCATGATCCAGTCCTATGGCATCACGATCGATTTGGCGTACCTGGATACCATTTGCGGTCTTGCGTAGCGTGACCAATTTTGGTGTGCCCTGGGAGAAACCACGAATAGATGCGGCATAGCGAGGGGCCTTTCCTACACTGCGAATATAGAGATACTGGCGTTCGCCGGCCTTGTCTATGTCAGCTGTGGTGATCTGTTTTTCATCTTTGGGAAGTTCCTTATAGGGTTCTTCTCCAGCGCCACAGCCGGTAAGAGCCCAAGCTCCTGTTATGGCCAGGCAAAGCATTGACTTGTTCATTTATACCTCTTGATTAAATGTCTTACTTATAAATATGTTGTTAATGACAAGTAGAAGGTTGAGCTTTTCTTGTCGTAGAATTCAAAGCCTTGAGAAGGGCCTATTTCGGGATCATAGAACTTGCCGCTGTTGTTGTGCCCGATAGCCACAACCCAATCGGAACTGAACTCCCAGCCCAGCTCTTGAGCAAAAGTAAACTGATCATCCATACGTCTGCCGTAATAGTTTTTCGACATCCGATAGCGACCGGTAACATCAAAATAGAGGCTGTCGGTAATTTGCCACTGAGCATCGGCCAGAGTATCGAACTGGTGTTCAATCAATACTCTCTGACCTGCCGTCTTATACTGGTAGGCGTTATAGCGATAGCGAGGGGACAGGTAAAAACTCATTGAACCCGTAGGCGTCCAATACAGGTAGCCGGCGACACGGGGCGCATATTGCAGACGATCGAGTTTGGAATAATGATTTCCCGGAAGATAGACACCGACACTTCCCCTGAGGAAAAGGGTGTCGGAAAACACGTGAAAAGGCGTTCGATAATCCAACAGAGGATCGTAGAAACTCGACTCTTTTCCATGAAGAGTTTGCTTTTCACCACCGAGAGTCAGTAACAAGCTGCCCCAATCAGATTTATAGCTGACACGGCTACTAAAGTTATAAGCCTGATAGGCGCTAAAGGTGTCAGAATCATAGGAGTTACGGGTAAACCCTACATTGATATAACCTGACCAATTGGTTTCTACTTCTTTACGGGTGATCTCATACTCGTTAACGGCATAAGCTGATGTTGAGCCTAACAAGGCAAATCCAGTGATGGCGATGCAATATAAGTAATTAAACTTATTTGAGCCATGATTTATAGGTATAGAAGACAGAGCGGGTGTTGATGGCATATTCCAATCCAATATATTTGTCATTAACAATATAAAACTCTTACAAACTCAGATGTAAAGTCTGATGAGAATTTTCTAATTAAGTTTTGTAGAGATGAACGATTAGTGAATATTAATCTATAAATCTCGATTTATTATTTGCAACTAATTTTATTAAATGCCAAACCTTAACATTATGCCGTATGGTATAAATGCGGTAGTTCAGTTGTTCTTAACAATGTTTGCCATTATAAAGGTAACAAACTCTCAACTGCTACTGGCCGGTAAGTGTGTAAAAAAAGTCAGTGTTATCAATGGCCGCAGGTGGCTTTTGTCAATCAGTATTTATGGCTGATTTAATCCTAACCAAACATAGGTGATAAAGTTAAATATAGGCAAACGAGCAACATTTAACTTGGTATAATAAACTGTACGGCATGCTGATAAGGATATAAATAACACTTCAACTTAAATTAGAAAAAGATAATTCGCAATGTTACATGTTGATGCATTTATTTGATAATATGTTTATATTAAATGTCTCGTCAACACTTAATTTAGTCTTATATGTACTCGAGTTATAAAAACTCTGCATTGGCTCAAATAAATAAATTAAACTTGTAGGTGGATATGTGTTGGCTTTGTTTGTTTTTGTGCCTTAGTTGTTTGCATGTTTCGGAGTAATCCGATCACCGATTCCGGGATAAACCGATCACCTGTTTCGGTTTAATCCGATCACACATTCCGCGATAATCCGGTCATTTTAGGCATAACTCCGGAATACATGATCGGAT
>NZ_RXNU01000007.1 GCF_003966225.1 Shewanella canadensis | reverse complement strand
TAGTCTGGAAACCATAGCATTGTGGCCCCACCTGATCCCATCTCGAACTCAGAAGTGAAACGCAATCGCGCCGATGGTAGTGTGGGGTCTCCCCATGTGAGAGTAGGTCATTTCCAGGCGCCTAATACACGAAAAAAGCCCTAGCAGAAAACGCTAGGGCTTTTTTCGTATATACGCTCCGCGAAAGCATCTACTTCACATGCAGCCCGTAGCGACTCCGTCGATGTGGCCGTTAATTGCATCCATGCATTAACGGCATTTCCGCCATCCATGGCGGTCAGGGTCCATAGTTTCTATCTAGTTTCTAAGCTGACCATGACAGGCGCTTGTTCTCGATAATTGCCCTGGGCTTTGTCCCTGACATTAATCGTACCTCTATATCCATATAGTCGTGCACTATTCTGCCTTCGACAATCCTCCATGGGCTTGTGGCACCTATATCCCAATAAATTGTACATTTAAAGCATTTCCTACATCTGATGCTTAGGATTACCGAGTGCCTTGATTCACGGTTGTAAAGTGGATGAAAGCTTCGCGGCTAAAGCACGCTTGTACAGAGGGGATGGGTATTGTTTATTGGCTAGAACCTTCAATACCCATAAAATCGTTCAATTACTCTCATGTTTACATTTACCTTAAATTTTAATCTCTCAGCCTTTTGCCTATATACTGAATAACCGTTAGCATAAGCTTTACGTGTGCTTTTTGTCATTCACTCAGGGTAACTTTACTTTTGTTGAAATTGAGTCGACCCTCTTTGGTCTTTGTCGTTCCGATTTTTGCTCTCACGCTATACTGCTGTCTAACTTGTGTAGATTTTTTCTATGAGCGAAGCGAAATGCAGCGTGAAGCGATTGCGGGTGAAGTGACACGTATTGAACAGCACCTGATAAAAATGCAGCATATTGTAGAATCAGCGTTAGCTATCCAAGACTCGGCCAGAATAGAGCAGGAGATTGCTCTCGCGGCAACAGATTTCAATATCATGGTTTATACCATACTCAACCAAGCCAGTAATATTCGGTTCGCAAACCATATCGTTTGGCGGAACAGCAAGGCGGTGGATGTTATTGATGGCTATGATCCAGTGACTCATAAGCAAGTTTCCAGTCTCAATAGACCGTATATTGCAATAAACCTTGAGCGCTTAGCGGTTCAAGCCTATTACCCTTTAGATATAAAATTTCAAGAAAACAGTTCCGATCTGCATGACCTTATCTATTTAGAATATGACATAGCCCCCCTGATAAATGCGGTGCACAAAGATGTCCAGCGTAGTGCTATTCGCTCATCGGGAATACACCTACTTGGGCTGATGATCTTTTTAGTGCTGCTACACTTTTACCTTGTTCGTCCACTTAAGGCATTAAGCCTGCAAGCGAGTGCTGTAACGAACAGAGCTCGTTCTGAAGAGCTTGAAGATTCTAATAAGCCCATAGCCTCATTGTTTAGTGAAGTTGCTGCTATTCAGAGTCACCTTTCCGATTTTTACGAAAAACTTCAACTTAGTGAGAAACAGTTGAATGATAGTCAACAAAGGTGGCTATTTGCGGTTGAAGTTTCAAGGAATGGTATCTGGGATTGGAATTTAATCACCGATGAGGTGTTTCTCTCCGATCGCTGGAAAGAGATGCTGGGGTATCACTCTGATCAGCTAAAAGATGAGCTTAAGACGTGGCAGGCAATGCTTCATCCTGAAGATAAAGCCGAAGCTTTAAATACCCTGCACAAGTATTTGAATGGTGAAGTGGAAGAGTTTGAAAGTGTTCACAGGCTAAAGCATAAGTCAGGTCATTACATTTGGGTGCTTGACCGAGGGATGATCGTCGACTGGGACTCAAAAGGTAGACCTGTTCGAATGATTGGCACTCACACGGATGTATCTGACGATGTAAGAAACCAGCAGGCCATCACGCATCAGGTAAATCATGATCTTCTCACTGACCTGGCCAATCGACGAGCCTTGTTAGATGAGCTTTATCGTATTAAAGAGCACAAGCAATCAGGTTCTGTTGCCTTGTTTGTCATCGATCTTGATAATTTTAAGATGATCAACGATGCTCTGGGTCATCATCATGGTGATCGCTTGTTGATTCAAGTTGCCGCCAGATTATCGAGTTATTTTTCAAACAATGCGCTGATCGCTAGACTCTGTGCCGATGAGTTTGTCATTCTTGCTCAAGGACTATCTGACGATCCGAGTGTCGCAAAGCGACGTACTATGGCTCTGGCGAGCCAGATCAGGCAGATGATAGGTAGAAGCTTTCATATCAATAATCAAACCCTGAACATTTCAGCCAGTGTGGGTATTTGTGTTTTAGATAAGTTGTCAGATATCGATCCTGAACAGGTATTGCAACATGCTGATTTGGCAATGCATCAAGCCAAAGAGCAGGGACGTGACGCTCATGTTGTTTATAGTGCTGATATGGAGCGGGTGGCGCAAAATAGTTTACTTATCAAGAGTGAGTTAAAAAATGCCATTGAATTGAACCAGCTTTCACTGGTTTACCAGCCCATTGTCGATCGCGAAGGAGAAATTATTTGTGCTGAGGCATTATTACGCTGGCAGCATCCGGAAAAAGGCAATATTCCCCCCTCGTTGTTTATCCCTATTGCTGAAGGAAGTGAGCTTATTCAGGATATTGGGCATTGGGTTATATCAGAGACGTGCCAATATATTAAAAGACTTCAAGGTGAGAATGTTGAGTTGGGCTCTATTGCCATAAATGTTAGCGCCAGACAATTTAATCATGATGACTTTGTCGAGACTCTGTTGGACGTTATTCGTCAGCAGGGACTCGCAGCTGGAATTATAGAGCTTGAATTGACGGAGTATGCCCTGCTGACAAATCTGGATATCATCCGACAGCGTATGGAGGTATTGAAAGAGGCTGGCATATCCATTGCTATCGATGATTTCGGTACCGGATATAGCTCTTTGAGCTATTTACAAAGTCTGCCTCTCTCTAGACTGAAACTTGACGCCGCCTTTGTGAGTCAAATTGGTGTTAATGATGCCTCTAATTCAATTGTTATCGCGATTATTACTATGGCTCATAGTCTGAATTTGCAGGTGGTCGCCGAGGGCGTGGAGACTCAACAGCAGTATGAGTTCTTGTTGCTGCATGATTGTGATACTTTCCAGGGTTATCTGTTTAATAGACCATTAACGGCAGATGATTTTATCCGTGCGGTTAAATCCGGAAAGGACTTATCCCTTCAGTCAGCAAGTTAATGAGCGATTAATCAAAAAAGAAAAAGTAACACATCAAGATAAACGAGAGTAATGCCCCTGCTATGACTGGGTATAGCAAGTAAGTGTCGCCTGAGCGTCTGGCACGACGAAAACAGAGGTTAACCAGAATCAGGTTGAACATCGTCAGCATTAATGAAGCCAACACGCCGTGTCTAAAGGTCATATGTCTCATTTCAGTCGATATATAAAAGAGCATAAACCAGTCGAGTAAAATCAGGTAAAGAAACGCTTTTTGAAGTCCATCGGGTCCCTTGCGCCTATGTGGAGTCGCCATTGTAACCTCCCTATACAATAATCATTTGTTATCTGGATTCCCTACCTCGGAGATCGGAGAGGTGTGCTTAAATCAACGCTGGCTGAACTTTATTGATCATAGAGATAATTTTTTCTTCATCTGTCGATATCCATCGAGCACCCAGAAAATTAAGTTTGCTGTTGATGGTTTTTGTTCGACAGATTTTGACTAACATTCTATATCCATCAATATCTATGTAGACCTCTTGGCCTTTATCCAGAGAGGTAGCCGTGATTAATCCTACGCCGCCGAAGCCGATATCTTTGATATTAGCGATACCCAACCTGTGGCTCTGTAGCCAGTTTTTATCTAGCAGGTTGACAGTGACACCGTCGCAGGCAAGGGCTAAGTTTTCATCAGCACTCTTTCTTAAGCTAAGCCGGATATGTTGTCGATTATCTTGGCTGGCTTTTTTTGTCTTCTTAGATTTATCGGTAGAGATAAACTCATCAAATTGATTCATTCGGTTACCCACTGCTGTGGATATCGTGTCCTGGGTTGATTCGCTTCGGCTGTTTGTTGAGCATGCTTTAGTTCTGGTGATGATGGCGTTTCATCTTTTGGTAACCCAGTCATCTCTCTAATCTGTTTCTCTGCAGATGTGGTTAGTACCAACATCTCTATTCGCCTATTTGCAGCCGCCGCCGGATCATTTTGGATATATGGAGATTGATCTGCCATACCTGTTACTTGAATGATTTGATGTCGTTTTACGCCACCGTATTCCAATACGCGTCTGGCTAACAGGGCTCGCTTACTCGACAACTCCCAATTGGTGAACGTTTTTCCGGCATAAGGGGTGGAGTCGGTATGTCCTGAGATGCTGATTTTATTTTCAACTCCTCCTAATAATGGACCTAGTGCCATCAGCAGGTCTTCAAAGTAGGGCTTCATATTTGAGCTGCCTCTGGTGAACATAAACTGATGTACGTTATCGTGGATCAGTATCCTTACACCTTGAGGGACGACTTTAATTTCTACATTTGCCGAGAGATTAACCTCTGTTATTACACTATCGACCTCTCTGGCTAAAAACTCGAGTTGAGCCTGAGTCTCAAATTTTCCAGGGACTAATGAGTTAAGCTCGGGCCCTCTGCCCGCTTTGGCGTTATCTTCGCCAACTGGAATATGGTTGTGTATCGCCGGCCCGGCTTTCTCGACTCCGGTTCCGGTCGCAGGGATAATGGCTTGTTGCAATGCGATAGATCCCTGGAGATCGATCATGGATGGCGATTGGCTTAAGTCGAAGGGATTTATTGAGCCAGAGGCAAACATGTCTCCATTAAGATATTGCACTATCATGGTTCGTTCTTGCTGATCGGCAATTTGTAAGATCCATAAAACCATAAACAGAGCCATCATCGCGAGGGTAAAATCTGCGAACGCGACTTTCCATGCACCGCCATGGGTTGCGGGCCGTTTCTGACGTCTTCGTCTCTTAATGATTAAAGGTTCATTGTTAATCGCCATCAGCTTTTTTGCTCCACCATCCAACGTTCAAGCTCGATAAATGTGGGACGGTTTTCGCTTTGGATCTGTTTTCTACCGGCGTCTATGGCAATCATGGGAGGCTTGCCTTTGGCAAATGAGGTAAGCATGGCGGCAACGCAGCGAAGCTGAGCTGACTTTCGTTCAACTAAATGCTCCAGTGCCTTAGATGTTGGTTCAAATAGACAGTAACAGGCAAAAATTCCGATAAAGGTGCCTACCAGTGCTGCAGCTACTTTCACCCCAATCATAGTGATAGGCCCATCAATGTTGGACATCGTTATGATGATCCCCATGACAGCGGCTAAGATACCGAAGCCTGGCATCGCTTCTGCAATTCTGGCCAGAGCGTGGGCCGGTCTTAACCTATCTTCCTCAATTCGGTAGATCTCCTCCTCTAAGATATGCTCCAGATCGTGGGGAGATATTTTGCCGATGGACTGAAGCCGTAGATTATCGATTAAAAATTGCAGTACATTGGGATGTTCGAGTACCGTTGGATACATGAGAAAGAGTGAACTTTCTCTGGGTTTCTCTACGTGCTCATCGAGTACTCTCAGCCCCTGTGACTGAATTTGACTCATTAACATTCCCATCAATCCAAATAGCTGAGGATAGAGTTCAGGATCTTCCTTTTCGACAGAAAGTAGTTCACGTAACTGAGTATACATATCGGCAAGCACAGCTTTAGGGTTGGCAATGATAAGGGAGCCGACACCTGCACCGAAGATTATTAATATTTCAGCAGGTTGCCATAATGAACTTAAATTTCCGCCAGCCCAAACATAACCACCAAATACTGATAGTAGAATAATTAGTAATCCTAATAATTTACTCATAGCGCTTTCCTGCCTCTAACGTTCCCACTGTTGGTAGATTTCTTGAAGGTGCTTCACTGCCTGCTTGTGGAGCTGACAAATCCGCGTTTCAGTTAACCCCAGTGTTCCTGCAATTTCTTTTAAATTGAGTTCATGTTGATAATAAAGCGACAGAATTAGCTGTTCTCTTTTACTTAATTTGGATATTGCTTTGATTAATGTCTTTTGGACGGAAAATTGCTCAATGACATTGGTTTTATCAGGAAAGTGAGCACCGACACTCAACATGTCATCCAGACTCTTCATTGATTCAGATTGTGAGGCATAGAGGCGCTCTCTATATTCCTCTCTGTTGAGCCCCATGGCCTCAGCCACTTCGATATCACTCGGCTCTCGCCCAAGTAAACGAGTTAATTTTCGTACCGTATCATTCAGCTCATGGGCTTGCTGTCTGACGGGGCGGGGACGCCAATCCTGACGCCTTAACTCATCAAGAATGGCTCCTCGAATACGCTGACCGGCATAGGAGATAAATCCATTATCGTATTCACCCGGATAACGGCGTGATGACTCGAGAAGTGCCATCATTCCTATCTGTTCCATATCTTCTATGGCGAGTACCGTTCCACAATGGCTTCTAAGCTGAGAGATAGAACGCTTCACCAGAGGCAGATATTGACTCATCACTTGATTTTCGCTGAGTCTGTTGGGGACTTGCTCATCGCTTGCTTCTTGGTAGGCTAATTGACCCGAATTCATCCTATTCCCCTACTGAATAACCATACGAGTGAAGAGCACATCTTCGAGTTCTATGGAGTAATGGTTGTCGGAAAGTACCCCTGAAAGCAGGACCAGCGCCTCTTTTTGGAGCGCTTCGAGCTGATGAGAGTCATTGAGCTGGTTGAAATGTTTCCGGGAAAACATCTTCATCAGTGAATTTCTGACGAGGGGATCGGCTTCCTTCAGGGTACGGCTTACATTTGGTGAGCTGCTTTTAAGTGCCATCTCAAGAAGCAGATAGTGGGGGTATTTGTCTCCTGGTACGGAGATTACAAATCGGTCTAATGGATAAAACTTTGCTGTATTCGATTCTTTTTCCTGAGTCACAAATGGGCCGCCAATAATGCTTGGTGATTGCCATCCGACCCAAAATACTCCAGCGCTCCATAAAAAAATAATAAACGTGAATGAAAATTTTTTGCTAACGCTACTATTACCAAATGCCATTTTAAAGCTCCTAAATTAGGCTAACAGATCGATTTGATGACTCTGTTGACTGTCATGTTTTGTACTGTGATTATCTGGTTCATCGCCACGTGCCAGTGAAATAGAGGAGGCTTCGGGAGAGGACTCTCTCTGCTCCTGTTTGCCCTGATTAATGTCGACATCTATCTGCCCGCCATGATCCATAGCGAGTTCGGCACGTAAGCGCTCTAACCCAATCAATAGCGAGTCTCGAACGGAGGCGTTGGCGGCATGCATTTGAATGTGGAGTCGGTCTCCATCCAATCGGATACTCAGCTCAACTTTGCCGAGTTCGGGGGGATCCAGTCTCAACTCCGCTTGTTTTATCTGCTGGTCTACCTGAAATCGGATCTGCTCCCGTAATGGCGAAAGCATCTCTTGGGCCTGTTGAGCGAATGGTGCTGCTGAAGTGACGGGTACCGGTCCCCATTGACTTACGGGGGCTTGAGTTCTATGGCCGCCGGCTAATAGCTGAGCACTGGTTTCATTCGCATCGAGTAGACGAGACTCCGTCAGGGCCACAGGCAAGTGTAGGTTGGCGTTGTTGCCCCCGGAAAGGCTCGCACTAAATTGTGAGGATAATTGATGTTTACCTCCCGGCAGCTCAGGTAGTGGCAGAGCCGATGTTTGGGGCTGATTTAGTGAAAGCGGTGTTTCATTCGCTTTACTTGCCTGTGTCTGCAGGTGTGATACTTGCGCAGCGTCATATGAGCTTGTTTTTCTTGCATCTAAAGCTGAGTAAGTTCCGCTTTGTAGAGTAGTCGGTGTGACGAAGGGAGGTGCAGTCTGATTCTGATCACTACCTAAGTGTAAGAATCGATTAAGCGCCTCAACATCTGACGGGTTGAGTGAGGCCCGGTATTCACCGGATATCATGAATTGACCGGGTGACGTCTGACCGGATTGGGTCGTCGACATCTGGGGTTGTGCGGGTGAAATGAATAGGTTTAAGGCTCCATCCGGGGGAGAGTCAGATAAGATCGCCGCTTCTTGCTCTGGTATCCGTTCATCTGTGCTTGAAGTGGCATACGCTGAGTAGCTAGCGTGCGATCCAGACTCTTGTTCCAGTTGCGAATTGGCGATCTTAGTCCCTGTCAAAGAGTCTTTTGTTCCACCTATGCCCGAGCTTAAGTCGATTACATTAGATATCATTAATTTCTCCGCTTAAGCGGGTGAGTTGGTAAGCGGCAAGGCCATCTTGTTGCCCCTTAAATTGGTGGATATCCTGCTGTAACTTGTCTTTTTTCTGATGCAGATTCTGCAGTATGTTGGCGTGGGTCGTTGCCAGAGCTTTACGGGCTACGAGTTGTGATTTCGTCGCCGGTTTACCTGCTTTTTTTAGTGCCTGAACCATCAATGCATTCACCTTTACCACCTTGTCCCAATCTTCAGCGTTCGCATGCTCCAGCAGCGCCGTTTCAAATCGCTTCCACAGTTCAATTGAGGTTGGCCCAGCCTTCTCTGACATTCGAAATTACCTTGGTAATGGGTTCTAAAGCTTGAGTGTTATTTTCAACACTAGCGGTAACGAGTTGACGGCTGCAGTAGTCATAGAGGCGGTTTAGCCCACTGGCAACTTCACCGCCATTTTCTAAATCGAGCATAGATCCGAGTCCGTGTACTATGTTGAGACACTTATTAATGCTCTTACCTTTATCCTCAAAACTGCGCCTCTGCATAAAGCCGCTTGCCCGCTCTATCTCATCTAAAAGCCCATCGAGTAACATGCGTACCATCTCGTGAGGATTCGCCGCTGCAGCCCTGGCATCGAGGCTGGTCTGTTTGTATGCATTAAAGGGGTCATGCTCATTCAACATAATTTTAATTTCCTTAGTAAAACAATGCGCTGGCCGAGTTAAGTTGGTTGATGGTGGCCTCCATTGCTGTAAATTGTGCGAGGTAGATTTGATACCTCTGCTCCATCTGGTAATCGTGACGAGCCATGTTGTCTTCGACTCGGGTGATCTGCTTATCCAGGTTCTCTTGTTTAAGGTCTAAATAGCCGTTGGATTTAGTGAAGGGATCGATGATGCCGTCTATTCTGTCGACATAGTTATCGCCGCCGGTGAACATGGCTTCTACTGCAGCAGGATCATCTTTCAGGGCTTTGGCTAGCTTGTCTTCATCTACCTCTAATTTACCCTCACGCGTCATCTCAATGCCGATATCTGATAGACGCATCCCGTTTGACGCTGGATCGAAGATGGCGCTTCTCATGCTGTTTTGCAGCATGCGGACACTCGAATCGCCTTTTAACGCGCCGAGTTGATCTTCTGTGACTGAAGAGGGGCCGTCATCGTCATCATCATCGTCGTCATCCTTGTCTTTATCTTTGTCTTTGTCGTCGTTAATGTCGTCCAACACCGCATTTCCCATGGAACGTGTCAGTTGGTTTATCTGATCCATCAGCTCGTTGAAGCTGTCGACAAAATCTTTAACCGCCTGCTCACTGGCATCGGTATCTGACTCTATTTTTATGGTGCTGCTTTCGCCCACGCCGTGGGCTTTATTGAGCTCAATAGACACACCATCGATGACGTTATTCAGGTAGTTACTGCTGCTCTTTATATCGATACCGTTGAGGGTTAATTCGGCATCTTGTGCTGCTCTGCGCTCGGTCATCCCCCAATCAGAACCATCCATTTTTACGTCGATAGTGCTGTCTGCGCCGGTTTCTGTAGAGGAGAGCATGAGCTCAACCTGGCCGCCGGTACGCACCAATGAAGCCTGTACGCCCGGATTATCTGGGTGGCTGTTGATCATCCCGGTGAGATCGGAGACCGTGGCGTTACCGCTAGGGTTATATACCGCCATATCCAGCGTTAAGGTGTCTGCCGCATCTGGCCCAACCTGAATAGTGAGCTCGCCACTGGTGGGGAGTGGTGCATCTTCACCACTGAAACTCTTGGATACCTGATGGGCCTGAGCCAGCTGTTTGACATAGAGGTCATAGCTCCCCGTTGCGGCACCGCTTTCGACAGTGATCGATGCGTTATCATCGCTTATGGTCGAGGTCTTACTGTCGAAGGCATCGCCATCGAGTTTTTCCAGATTGCTGGTCATCTGATTCAGGCTTTTTTCGAGTATTTCATAGGCATCCAACTGGGTCTGATGCTTAGTCATATTGCTCTGATACAGCTGATCTTTACCCATTCGCTCAGCGCCGATGAGTTGTTCTGCAAACTGGGATCCACTCATACCTGAAATCATTATCTCTCCTCCAATCAAAGGGACATGGCAAGCTTTGTGCCAATAGTTAAGGTTCTGTTTTTGTTGTTCTTTATTTGTTTCGTCTGGTGAGTGTGTCGCATTCTCTTCCGTAGATGTTACTACCGGGGGGAAGTGGAACTTCCGTACAAGGTCACTGAAGAGGAGTTCGACGCACGTTTATTGCTTAACTCTTAATAAGGCGACCTGGGAGGCTTTGCTCTAAAGCGGGGATGAATAAAAGCAGGAGAAAAACCAGAATAAAGATCGGATGATGATGTCGGTGAACGAGATAAGATCATTGGAGGTGGGGGCAAGACAAATTGCGTAAATTTAAAAGGGGCCACTAGGCCCCTATATGCGGTGCTATATCGCAATGCTTCTCGTGTCAGGATTAACCTAACAGGCTCATTACCAAACCTGTGTTTTGGTTGGCTGATGATAGGATATTTGTGCCGGCTTGAACCAATAACTGGTTCTTGGTCATGTTTGCTGTTTCAACAGCAAAGTCAGTGTCCATGATGCGACCTGCTGCGGCCTTAGTGTTCTCGGTGACGTTAGCCAGGTTAGAAGCTGTATGACCCAGGCGGTTGATGTTAGCACCTAAGGTTGAGCGTTCTGCACCCACTTCATCGATAAAGGTATCAACAAGATCGATAGCGGCATTAGCACCCGCTTTAAGGTCGCCGGCTACTGCAGTAACTGCATTTGTGCTTACATCTAGAGTTTCACCGCTTGATGCACCAATTTGGAAGGTAACGCCCGCTTCCAATTCTGCAAACAGCTTGTTACCTGAGTATTCGGTATCAGTAACGATACGTGTTACTTCTTTAGATAGTTCCTGAAATTCAGCATCAAGTGCTGCAAGATCTTTATCTGAGTTCACGCCGTTAGCCGCTTGAGTCGCAAGCTCTTTCTGGCGGTTAGCGATAGTGCTAAGTTCATCTAATGCGCCGTCGGCAGTCTGTAGCATAGAGGTCGCATCAGATACGTTACGGTTAGCCGTTTCCATGCCAACTACGTTAGCGTTCATACGTGTTGCAATCTGCAGGCCGGCAGCATCATCGGCCGCGCTGTTGATGCGTAGACCCGTAGATAGACGCTCCATGGCATTGCTAAGTAGGTCGTTGTTTTTGTTTACAGAGTTCTGCGCGATGTTTGACGCATTGTTTGTCATAACAGATAACATAATGTCTTCCTTAAAATTTTCAAATCATTCGTTGTGTCTCATAAATAATAAAACGACATCGAGTTAGAAAACTGAAAGTTGTTATTGAAAAAAGATGAACGAACCAATCTAAGTTGCTGTTTTATTTTGGATTGTTTTTATCTGTTTTCTGAGGGGGAGGGAGACGGAGGGGGGGATTGTTAGTCATTATTAACTTGTTTCAGAATCTAGCTTGAGGGCTTGAGTCATTGTTGGAGTCAGGCATTCTCCACGTAGGAGAGGCTTTAGCCGCGTAGATTTCCGGCCTGGAAGGCTTGGCTGCTTAATATAGTCTCTCTTGGCTCTATATCGGCCCCCAAGCCTTCTTGGCTTACTCATTTCAGAAGTGAAGATACCTGAGAGCGGGTGACATTAGCCTGGGCCATCACCGAAGTCATCTGCAGTGTGAAAGGGGTCGCTTGCATTAAACGTTCGAGGCTATTGAGTGTTTTGTTTAGCTCATAATCAAAATCATTTTCTTTGTTGGCCTTATGGAGTTGACGTTGAACTTTATTCGCTGTTTGCGATAATTCTCGTAATTGTTGTTCCAATTTAAACAGAGACTTATTGATTTTAACCACCGTTTTCTTGAGATCTTCGTTACTCACTAAGCGCCACTCTCTTGGGTCCTGCCAGGTGAGTATTTCATCAACTTTTATGGTTCTGGCTTCTCCGGCGGGCAGTCTCTGCCCTTTCCCGGTCATCATAATTCCAGCTTTTATCTTCTGCCAACGCTCATCACTACAATTGAACACTGTCGTCTCAGAGTGAGGAGCGGGAATCGTGATCTCAAGACTTTGCATCGCTTCACAGAGGCGACCGATAAGGGTCGCTTTGGAGGCAGTTGCCGGAAGTAAAATAGAGATAGAGTCCTTGTCAGATTGGATCTGTATGCGCTCATCTCTTGGCTTAGGTTGAGCCAGCTCAATCGACCTCAGTACAAACTGACGGGGAGCCGGAGGACGTTTCTTCGAGATGAGATTTAACTGGTGATCCAGAAGTGGCCTATTTTGATATTCAACTCTAAGTTGTGAGAGGCGTAGTTGTAATGACGTTGCCGCCTTAATTTGAGCATTACGACTCTCTCCGCTTAAACTGATAGTGCTCTGCGCTAGCCGCTTGAGCTGTTTTAACAGATGAAAAATCTGTTTAAGGCCTTGCTCCGCCACTTGGAAAGCCGAAATTTTATGTTGTCCCTGGGTGACTCTTGCCCAGCGTGCATAGCTCTCCAGCCTATGGGAGGGAATTGCAGTGAGTTGAGCAGGCTTTGGTGCCTTACTTTGATGCCTGTCGCTTGTTGCAGCAACGAGGGGTTGACTACGTTGCTGGACATTTAAGCTATCGGAAATTCCATTAACCATATCTATTTCTTACATCTGCCCGAATAACGATAGTTGACTGACCTGCACGAACGTTTGCTGGGTGACCTTGAGTGTGGTGAGCTTGACGTTGAACTCGGCTGTTGCCTGGGCGTAGTCGAGTCCTTCTGTTTCGCCTATAACCTCCTTGTTAAACAGCACCATCTCTTCGTGAGAACCTTGTATCAGAGTTAAGCTGTTTTGTTTTCCGCCAATGTCAGTCATGGCACCACTGATACTGGTTAAGGTGTCGTCTAAGGTCGTCAGCATGCTTTCTGCTACGTTATCGAATGCCGGATCTCCGGGAGATAGTGTGGGGTCTTCCAGCATGGCGATAAACTCTTTTGTCTGGTTGAGGATATCTGTGCTGCCATTGGAGAAGATAAACTCCTGGGCTGTCACATTGGCTGGCATCCAGGAAGAGCTTGAGACCTGCACTTCGCGGTGGCTGGAGTCCCCCTGATAGACATAATTACCGCCGGCATCTACAGATATGGGCGGGGTATCAGTCAGGTTGCCGGAAAACAGGTAGTTACCCCCTTCATCTTTGGCATTGATGGTGTCGGTGAGAGCGTCGAGTAGCTCATTCATCTCCGCGGCGTAGGCTGCTCTGTCTTCGGCAGAAAGGCTGCCGTTGTTAGCCGCGACCGTGATTTCTCGCATACGACTCTGCAGTTCGGTCATGCTTGATAAGTTACTCTCTGCGCGGCCGAAGCTAGTACTTAGAGAGTCGATATTCTTGAGGTACTGATTGGTTGCCGCCATGTCACGCTCGCTGCCGATCACCTTGACTGAACCTATGGGATCGTCTGACGGGCGAAGGAGTGATTTACCTGTCGACATCATCTCGTTGAGACGGGCAAGATCGCTGGTGGTATTTTGCAGGTTGTAGAGGTTACTGCTGTACATGTTTTGAGTACTTACACGCATGATCGTATGCCCTTAAATGCTGTTGAGAATGGTTTGGAATAGTTGATCGGCAGTCGATATCACCTTGGCGTTGGCCTGATAGGATTGTTGATAGATGATCAGGTTTACTGCCTCTTCGTCCATATTGACGCCGCTGGTACTTGCCCACTGGGACTGAGCCTCCATCTGCAACTTCACATTGGTGTCGGCGTTCATCTGAGCCTGACGAGAGGCGGAGCCCAGTTCACCAATTTTACTGGCAAAGGCATCACCCAGAGTCGTGTCTGCGCCGATGGAGTTGAAAGTGAAACTTTTGTTTGCCAGCTCGACCAACTCCTTGAGGTTACTGTTATCGCCCGGGGTACCATCCTGGCCGAATGCCAGCATTTCGGCGGTAAACCCTGAGGTCATCTTGAGGCTGCCGGCAGGGTTATTCGGATCGTAGGTAAATAGGTCTTGGGTCGGTGTGTTGCCGTTAAGATCTGTGCCACCCGCCAGTACGGCATTGAACTCATCGGCTATGGTCATGGCTAGCTCATCGATAAAGGCTATCGAGTCCATTAAGCTGTTATCACGGTAATCGAGCAGGGCACCTAAGCTCCCCCCCGCGCTTTCATCTACAGGAAAACTCGACTGACCAAACTGAATGGAGATTTTGCTCATTCCCGGGTTATTGGGATCGGGTGAGACACTCAAGGTCGACGCTGTGGTGCCTGCCAGTAGAGGTTGTCCCTGAGCCAGAGAGATGTTGAGCATGCCATTAGAGTCTTCGACCACATTGATATCGACAATGGCGGCCAGATCATCCACGGCGGCATCGCGGGCATCTAACAGGGAGGATGGCACATTACCGTTGTTGCCGGATGCCTGGATCTCAGCATTGAAGTTGGCGATAGTCTGTAGTTGAGCATTCACCTCTTTGACAGAAGCACCGAGCTGGCCTTCGATCTGGGTTAACTGTGCATTAACCCCTTCGCTGATGGAGTTAAACCTGTGCGTTAATGCTCTGGCTTCATTCAATACGCCTTGGCGGTAGGCTATCTCATTCGGTTGCTCCATGGCCGAATTAAGGGAGGCGAAAAGCAGATCCAGACCCTGAGAGATGTTGTTACCATCAGAGCCAAAAATTTGCTCAACCTGACCATAATAACTGGCCTGCACCTTGCTGAAGCCTACATCGCTGGTGGTATTCCACAGCTGAGCCACCTCATACTGGTCCGAAATACGTCGCACGCCATCAACCATGACCCCAGCGCCGCCACCATAGGTTCCGCTGCCGACAGAACTCATCATCACCTGTTGGCGTGAATAACCCGGCACCATAGCATTGGCAACATTGTTTGAGGTCGTATTCAGGGCAGCCATACTCGCATTCAGCCCAGACATACCAATATTTAGCATGCTCATCTCGTATCCTTTTTCAGTCGTTTCTGGTGGCTTACTTGTTTCTTGCCACAGTTATTTTTACCTGTTACTCGCCTGACTTGACCATCATCGGCACTATGAGTGCGGGTTGCATGGCTGTCGTGTTGCTTGGGTTCACCGACATTTCTGCGGCTACCTGATTAGTAGAGGCGACAGGCTGAGGGGCGGACTTAAGTGCACCAGACAATTGTTTGGTCATCACACTGGCAAGCCCAGTGCTCTGCATCTGACTCAGGCGTCCAGCCAACTCTGCATCGTGCCAGTCGCGGTACATGCCATCATTTTGCGATGAGAGCGGATTATCTTTATCGGCCATCACATCGGAGGCGCTGCGCATCTGTTTGAGTACCGTTTGTAAGAATTGCGCCTCAAACTGCTGACTCACCAGTTCGAGTGCACCATATTCACCATTGGCTTTTATCAGCTCACCGGCGTTCATCTGTTTCAGATACCCATGGGAATTTTGTAAGCTGTCTGATTTCATCAGATCACCACCAGTTCGGCTTCGAGCGCACCGGCTTCATCCAGAGCCTGGAGTATTGCCATAAGATCCATGGGGGATGCGCCCAGACTGTTGACGGCCCTGACGACCTCCTCCAGTGCGATGCCTTCAGGCCAGACAAACATATGTCCATTACCTGTGTTGATGTCGACTTGACTATCTGTGGTGACGACAGTTTCGCCCTGGGCTTGCCCCCAGAGGGCTCCGTTGGGCTGACTGACACTCTCTTTCTCTATGATGGTGACGGTCAGGTTGCCATGGCTGACGGCGGCTTTTCTCACCACCACATCTCCACCCATCACCACTGTTCCGGTGCGGCTATTGAATACGACTCGTGGTGATTTGCGTCCCTGCTCTATCTGTAACTCCTCTAACATGGACATAAAGGTGACCCTTTCCCGCTTCGACTCCGGGGCCCTGACGGTGACCTTGGCATTGCTGTCGGCCTGAGCGACATCGGGGCCAAAGAGCGCATTCACGGTGCGTTCGATGTTCCGCGCTGTCATAAAGCTGGGAGCACGCAGGTTGAGGACTATCGTCTCGGACTCGGTGAAGTTACTGTGCATGGGCGCTTCGAGCAGTGCGCCATTAGGAATGTTGCCAACGGTAGGCACGTTGATGGTCACCGAGGTGCCGTTACGCCCCTGAGCCGATACGCCACCGACCACTAAGTTACCTTGTGCTACCGCGTAGATCTCTCCATCAACGGCGCGAAGGGGGGTCATCAGCAGGGTGCCGCCACGCAGGCTTTTAGCATCACCCAGAGAGGATACTGTGATATCTATGCTCTGACCCGGACTGGCGAGTGGTGGCACATTTCCGTGTACGGCCACTGCCGCGACATTTTTGAGTTTGGGGTCGGTTTTACCATCTATCTGTACACCGAACTGTTTCAGCATATTAACGACCGATTGGCTGGTGAATCTCACCTGAGTACGATCTCCCGTACCGTTTAATCCGACGACTAAACCGTAGCCGACCAGCTGGTTTTCACGGATCCCCTGCACGTCGACGATATCCATCAGGTAACGAGTCTGGCCTTGAGCCGATGTGCTATTCACGGTAAAAATGAGCATTAGGCTCATGATCAAAATTAGGGGCTTTTTCATTGACTCATCCTGATCTCAAGCATTAACTCGAGGTCGTAATCTTGCTGGAATACAGGCATCGGCACTTCATCACCTGACGAAATAAAGGGAGTTCTCATAGGGGGAACCAGGGGCTGTTAAAATATCGCGATGCCCACCCCATAGCATTACTATCTGCAATGGCGCCTTGGCCACCGTAGATGATGCGGGCGTCGGCGATCCTTTGAGATGAAATGGTATTATCGTTGCCAATATCATCGGTGCGGATCAATCCGAGCAGGCGTAAATATTCATCTCCCTGATTGAGTCTCAACCATTTCTCACCCCGGATAAGCAATGCACCATTGGGCAGTACCTTAGCCACGGTGACCGTAATGGAGCCTGAGAGTTGGTTTTGCTGAGTACTGGATCCCGACCCCTTAAAGCCACGCGCCAATGAGCCGTCACCTGCACCGCTGTAACTGGAGTCGCCCGCAGAGGCCTGAGCCCCGATTGAGAGATCTTGCTCCTTATTGGCTTTCGTGTCGGCTCGTTTACTGGAGTAGGTTTTCTCGTCCAGCGCGACGGTGAGAATATCTCCCTCTCGAAAGGCACGCTTATCTTTGAACAGGGTTAGCATGTATCCCTGACGATACGCGCTGCCATCCTTCGGCTCCGGTAGGCTGTAGTCTATCTCCGGTGGTGCCCATTCCGGCTGACCCGGCTTAGTATCGGCTTCGGGAAAGTGGGCTGCACATCCAGATAACAGTAACAGCATTCCTATCCATAAATGACGCATGAGTATCCCTTATCGAACGGTATTTGTTTGCGAGTCGTTCATGACTACAGAGACTGATTGAGGAATTTGAGCATGTCATCGGATGCCGAAACCACCTTGGCATTCATCTCGTAGGCTCTTTGAGTCGAGATCATCTCAACCATCTCCTCGACGACATTGACGTTAGCTCCCTCCAGTGCGCCCTGGCGAAGTTGGCCGATAGCCTGATCGCCGGCCACTCCCTCTATGGCGGCTCCGGATGCCCCGGTTTCGCGATAGAGGTTGTCTCCTCTCGCCTCAAGCCCAGTGGGGTTGGTAAAGTTAACTAAGGTTATCTGTCCTAGCTCCTGAGCCTCTGCCTGGCCCGAGATCTGTGCGGTGACGATACCGTCGGTGGCAATCGTAATGGTGAGTGCATCTTCCGGGATCTCGATATTCGGCACCAGAGGCAGTCCTTGAGAGGTGACCATCAGGCCATCGCTATTGCGAAAAAATTGCCCGTCCCGGCTGTAAGCCAGATCACCATTGGCTTCCTCTATCTGAAAGAAACCTTGTCCTTCGATGGCCAGGTCTAATTGCTGGTTAGTGGTGAGCATGTCACCTGTGGTGAAGATTTTTTGAGTTCCGACGACTCGCGTCCCCGTGCCCAGCTGCAGACCCGATGGAAGCTCATTGAGCTCATCGACCTGCCCACCCGGTTGGCGCTGAGTCTGGTAAAACAGATCGTTAAACGCAACACGGTCCCGCTTAAAACCGGTTGTGTTCACGTTAGCCAGGTTGTTGGCTATCGTGGTCATTTTTACATCTTGGGCTGTTAACCCTGTCTTACTTACCCATAATGCTGATTGCATGATCTAATTCCTAAAGCATTGTTTATTGCGAACGGTTTACTTCGCGTATTTCAGTCAGACTGAAACTCTTGTTAAGCGTTTCGAAGTAGGCGGTTACCGGCTTCGGCTAATTTTTCTGCGCTTTTCATGAGTTTCACCTGCACCTCAAACTGACGGCTGAGATCCATGGAGGCGATAAGTTCACTGACCGCCTTGACGTTACTGGACTCCAGAAAACCGCTGTCGACTTTCACCTGGTTATTGGCCTGTAGGGCCTGGCCATCACGGCTGTAAAACAGGCCATCTAAGCCTTTTTCCATGGTGCTGAATTCGGGATTGACCAGTTTGAGCTGTCCCACCTCTTCGATGATGCCGCCTTCGGCTGCCAGCACGCTGAGCCGGCCATCATCACCCACGAACAGATCGCGGTATTCCGGCAATACGATTGGACCATCGATACCGGCCACGGGACGTCCGTCTATGGTCAGTTGCCCATTGGTATCGGGAACCAGGGTTCCCGAGCGGGTGTAGGCTTCGCCTTGCTCAGTCATCACGGTAAACAGGCCCTGATCCCGAATGGCCAGGTCCAGCGTTCTCCCGGTAGGGTTCAGGGTGCCGCCTTGTAGGCTAAAACCACTGCTCTCCGTCTGTGCCATCACACGCGTCTGTAGGCTATTTCCCATGGCGGGAATGACGGTGGCGTTAACCCGTTCAAGATCGGCCTTGAAGCCAGTGGTCTCTGCATTGGCTAAGTTATTGGCTCTGATGGCCTGAGCCTCCATTACCCGCGTTGCCCCCGCTGCTGCGGTATATAGCATTCTGTCCATGAACTCTTCCTTAGATAGCGTTCAGCAGGGCTTGCTGCATGGTTGAGTTAGCATCCAGCACCTTGGCGTTCGATTGATAGTTACGTTGCGCCGTCATCAGGCTGACCATCTCCGCCGTAGTATCGACATTGGAGCCTTCGAGGTAACCGCCACTGACCGAGCCTAAGGTGCCGCTTGTCGGCGCGCCTACAATAGGTTGACCCGCGGCATTCGTCGCTGCCCAGGCATTGTTACTTACTGGCGTCAGGCCGTTCGGGTTATTGAAGTCGGCTAATACGACCTGGCCCTGAATCTGCTCCTGACCGTTAGTGTAGGTGCCGTAGATCATGCCGTTATCGTCTAAACGCACTCCATTTAGCTCACCCGAGGTGTAGCCATTTTGAGTCAGGCTTGAATTGCTGTAATCCGAGGCGTATTGAGTACTGTTCTTGTAGCTCAGATCCAGACTCATGGGCGCAGCCCCACTAGGGGTTCCTAAGTCTAAAGTTACATTTTCACCGCCCTTTAGTGTGCCCTTATTGTCGAATTCCAGCTTATTGGTTCCAACATCTTGACCATCCATCATATAGTGGACATTCCAAGTGCTATCACTGGTTTTGACATAATATTGGGTCATGGCGTGCTCGTTGCCCAGGGAGTCATAGACGGCGACGGTGCCCGATGAATGGTAGCTGGAGATATCATCCGGGTCGAACGGGGAGGTGGCCTGATCTATCGGTTTCATGTTGGCATCTAAATTCGATACAACCCCCACATCTGTGGTGGCCTTTGCCGGAAGAGAGCCGGATTGAACCTGCAGATCGCTCACATTACCGGTTTGCAGTTGCCCACCAGCCCCAACCGGATATCCCTGCAGACGGTTGCCGGCGGGATCGGTAACATAGCCCTCAGCATCTTGTGAAAACATCCCCGCTCTGGAGTACAGCGTGCTGCCATCTTGTCCGCTAAGCACGAAGAAGCCATCACCCTGAATACCCATATCCAGCTCGCGGCCGGTATAGACCAGGCTGCCGCCCATGGAGAAGTTTTGGCTGGTGGACATGACGTTGACGCCGCCCGCCTGACCGCCGTTGTAGATTGCGGAAAATTCACTACGACCACCGCGATAGCCAACGGTAGAGGAGTTGGCGATATTGTTACTGATGGTATTGAGATCTTGTGTCGTGGCTTGTAATCCGCTTAATGCGATATTGAAAGACATGGTTTTATCCTTTGCTGACAGTGTAGGTTATGAGACTTCAGATATATCCAGAACAGATACGGTGCCGAGACCGTAGCCAAGCTCGGCCATCATCATTCCAGAGGCGCTGACGAAGTGGATCTTCTCAATAGGAGCTTGAATGAAGGTATCTGCGGTCAGTGTTTCTTCACCCGATGTGGCCTGGGCTTCTATGCTGTATTCGCCTGGCGGGAGTCCCAGTGCTTCAGGGTCTATGGAAAATTCGATGTCACCGACTTCCTGAGGACCCAGTTTCAGGGTTGATACCACTTCACCGCTCTTATTTTTGATGTCGATACTGAGCTCTTCGACGGCGTTGCCGGTATAGACTTTGCCGTGAACCGTTTCTGTATCTAAGGTCAATTCGGAAGCCGGGACCATGGCATCTTTGCCGATCAGCTGCGCCGATTGAACTATGCCCAGATTTTCCATCATGACCATCTGAGTCGACTGGTTCAGGCGCATCTGCTCTAAACTCTCAACCTGAGAGAATTGGGCTAACTGAGTGACATATTCGGTGCTGTCGATAGGATTTGTCGGGTCCTGATTTTGGATCTGCGCGATCATCAAGGTCATAAATTCATTCTTGATAGACGCCGCATCGTTACCCGGCGAATTCATCACATCATTGGTGTTATCGTTGCCGCTACTGCTGGTGGTACTGTTTACATTCATCCTGTTTAACTCCAACTCATATCTGAAGTTGTCGTTTCGACATCTTCACTTTGTTATTCAACGAATTTACTTCGTGCCCAGCTGCAGGAGACCTTGCTGCATGGAGCGAGCCTGGTTCATCACTTCGACACTGGTTTCAAATGAACGACTCGCTGCCATCATGTCTGCCATCTCCTCGACGGTGTTGACGTTGGAGTAGGCGACATAACCCTGTTCATCGGCAAAAGGGTGGTCAGGTTCGTAGCGCATATCGAGTGGTGCATCGCTTTCAACTATGGCGGCGATCTCAACCTGCGCGCCAGAGACCTCGCCGGTTTGCGTCTGGTTATAGATGGTGGCAAATACCGGCTTTAATGCTCTGTAAGCGCTATCTTGAGTCTCTGCCGCGGCGCCCGCATTGGCCAGGTTGCTGGCAACGGTATTGAGGCGAATGCTCTGGGCATGCATGCCGGCTCCCGCTATCTGATAGATCTCTCCAAATGACATGGTTAGATTCTCACTCCTGAATTCAAAACAATTTACTGTATCTACGCTGCGGTCAGCGTCTCTGTTACATCGGTTCTGTAACCGAACAAACGGATCGCCTATTGCCCTTCGATGGCCGACTTAAGCCCCGAGATCTTCATGTTGAGAAAGGTCAGGCTGGTTTGGTAATCCATCGCATTTTGTGAGTACCTTGCCTGCTCCTTGCCGAGTTCGACGGTATTTTGGTCGGCAGAGGTCTGATACGGCACTCGGTAGCCCACTTCATATTGATTGCTGGCTGACATACCGGCGTTAATACCTGATATGAGTGCTTGAAAATTAAGATCTTTAGCTTTATAACCAGGGGTCTCGGCATTTGCCAGATTGCCTGCTAGTATCTTGGTTCGTTCGACTCTAAAATCGAGCGTTTGGGGATGGATACCCAGTGCGGCATCGAGGTTGATAGCCATTGCGACTCCTAGTCATTAGTGTTCTGTTGTTACGTTTCGCTTCTCTTGCTATTACAAATAGTGTGCCAAATAATTTAGTTGAGGTTTTTTAATGGGTTACTGTGTTTTTGTTCGGTGGGGAGGAATAGCGGTTTCCTGTTTCCTTATATTTTTTTCCTGTCTACTTCCGCTTAGGGTCTGTGCGGAGGAATCCCTCAATGCAAAGCAGCAGTTAGAAAACCAGCTGACGCAACTGCTGAGTCAAGAGATAGCTCAATGGCAGCGACAAGCGGGTCTGAAATCGGTAGAGCATAATATTGAGGTGAGGGTGCCTTCGGGGGCCGTCAAGCTGAAGATTTGTCCCGAGCCGTTGCAGATAGATACAGGGGGCGGGCTGGTTTTTGGCAATGTGCAGCGTAAGGTTTTATGTGCTTCCCAAGCTTGGTCTCTGTTTGTGAGGGCTAAGGTGAAAGTGACGGCCAGGCTGCCGGTGGCGAACAGAGCCATGAAGCGAGGCGAGTTTATCGGTGCAAAGGATATCGAATGGCAGCCAATAGTCTTAGGCGCGTCAGACAGAGATTTGCTCACCAGGACCGATGATATTATCGGCCGTCAGGTGAGCCGAAAATTACGCAGGCACAGGGCTATTCAGTTACATCATCTGAGCGCACCTCAATGGGTAAACATTGGTGATAAGGTGATCATAGAGGCCCGCAGTCAGGGCTTTTACGCCAACATGGCGGGGGAGGCCCTCGAGTCCGGTGGCGAGGGGGAGGCTATCCGGGTTAAAAATTTGAGTTCGGGTAAGGTGATCACCGCATTTCCGACGGCAAAGGGGCGCGTATCGACGGTATTTTAAGGTGGCCGATAATTTTAGTTTGACCCGCTTTGTGTCGCTTTTATGAATTAACAGCCATTATTATCGGTGGATCACGATGGAAATCAATAAAATTAACAGTGCCCTTAGTACTGAGATAAGTACTAAGAAGGAGTCGGCGACACTCCCTGAACTCAAGGACAAAAAGCCGGTGTCTCAAGCTCTCCCTCAAAAAGCAGTCAGCGATGATTGGCATTTGCTTGCCCGTTCTCAGACACAGCTGCAGCAGATCGAGGATGTCGATAGAACGAAAATGGCTGAAATTCGTCAGTCTTTAAGGGATGGCAGCTTTGAACTCAATCTCGCGGCTATCTCAGAATCTATGCTGCAACAGCACGGTTAATTATGTCTAATAAAAGAGAGGTTGTTCAATCGATTATTCGTGGTATTCGTCAGGATATCGAAGGTTATAAGCAACTTAAAAGCATGTTGAAACGTCAAAGAGACTTGATGCAACGACGCGATAACCATGGGCTTAAGTATCACAACGGCCACCAAACGACGCTGTGTGAACATCTTCAGCAGCGAGCTAAGCTTCGAAGTGAGGGGCTTATCAGTTTAGGGGTCGCGGGGGATGCCAATGGTATGGAGCAACTTATCGCTAAGCTGCCGGCTCATGCATCGACTCAGGTGAAGCTGTTATGGGAAAACCTGCTGCTCTTAGTCAAAGAGAGCCAGCGGGTGAATGAAGCCAATGGAAAGCTGTTAGTCGGGCAGCAGGATGTGATAACTAACTTACTGAATCGAGATGCGACCCAGAACATAGATTATGGTGCGCCACAGCATACCCGTTAGCTATGATCCGTTAGATTAGGATCTGTTGGTCCGGGCCCTTGAGGCAAGATCATCGAGCTGTTTCTGTTCCTGCCGATTGTTGAGCTCTATTTTGTCCTGTTTACGTTTTTGGTAGAGCCATTTTATCCCTTGTTGACGGCCAAGTTGCTGACGCCATAATCCATCTACCCGCAGGTGTTCTTGCTGTAGTAATATCTGTTGCCTCGTTAACCGGGCTTGCATTGGTCTCAATGCTAACTGAAGGTTATTGCTGTTTTGCAATAACAATGAGCAGGCCACTTTAGGAGAGTATTGTTGATATTCATCGAGCATCTCTCCCAGGCTGCGTTGTTGCTGAGCGATAGACTCGATGCGCTGCTGCGCCTCTCCTCTTTGTCTGCCGAGTTGGCTCAGTTTCCTCTCTTCTTGCTGGCATAGTCTCTGTAGCTGTTTCAATAGTTGAACTCCTACTCTTTACCGGTACGTTCAACTAGATCGCTTAACTGCTCCAGGCTCTGTTGTAAGTCGAACTTTTGCTCGGTATTTTGCTGAAGAAATTGTGCCATCATGGGATAACTTTTTACGGCCAAGTCCATATCAGGGTCGTGTCCGGCCTGGTAGCCCCCTAATGGGAGTAGCTCTTTCACTTCGTTATAGCGGCTGTTCAGGTGTCTGAAATGGTGGCCTTGCGCTAACTGGGCTTGATCGGCGACCTGAGTGGCTAGCCTGCTGACCGATGCCGAGATATCTATGGCTGGAAAGTGTCCCTGTTCGGCGAGTTTGCGACTCAATACCAGGTGACCATCCAAGATAGCCCTTGCCGCATCGGCAATGGGATCTTGTTGATCATCGCCTTCGGTCAATACGGTATAGAAAGCGGTAAGCGTTCCGACGGGATCTTGTCCGTTACCCGCGAGTTCTACTAAACTTGGAAGCTGTGCAAAAGCCGATGGCGGATAGCCTTTGGTCGCTGGTGGCTCCCCAAGGCTCAGGGCGATTTCTCGTTGTGCCTGGGCGTAGCGGGTGAGTGAGTCGACAAGCAGTAGTACCTGTTTTCCCTGATCTCTGAACGCGGCGGCGACGTGGTGACACAGACGCATAGCCCGCATTCGCATCAGAGGTGTGGTATCGGCTGGGGCTGCAATGACGACGGCACGTTTCCTTCCCTCATCACCCAATGACTCTTCGATAAACTCTCTGACCTCCCGACCACGCTCGCCGATCAATCCGACGACCACAACGTCAGCCTCGGTAAAACGTGTCATCATGCCGAGCAATACACTCTTGCCCACCCCAGAGCCCGCAAACAGCCCGAGTCGTTGGCCTCTACCTATAGGGAGTAGGGCGTTAATGGCGCGGATCCCCACATCCAGAGGCTCTCTGATTGGCTTACGAAGCAGGGGGTTAGTGGTGTTATTGCAAAGGGGAACGCTCTGTGAATTTTTGAGTGGCCCAAACGCATCCAGCGGCTGGCCTAAGCCGTCGAGTACGCGCCCTAGAAGCGAAGAACCTACAGGGATCATTACCTGTTCGGCGAGTGGCATAACTCTGGAGCCCGGCATTAAGCCGGAAGTATGCTCGATTGGCATCAGGCAGAGTGTCTCCCTGTTAAAACCAACGACTTCGGCTTCAATGAGACGACCGTCCCGACATTCGATATGACAGCGATCTCCCATGCCGAGCTGACAACCCACGGCCTCGAGCAGTAGGCCGTTGACGCGGGTTAACCTGCCATAGACCTGAGCCACAGGGACGCGCGGCCAGTCTGGTGCATCGGTAATCGCATTTTCGCTTGGCTGTAGGTTATGCAACATCGATAGGGAGCTCAGCTTCTGCGTTTGTGTTGCTTGTTTCCGGCTCCTTGAGCTTAGCCGAGACCTGATCCATACAAACATTCAGCCGGGTTTCAACCGAGGCGTCAGCATCAGATTTGTCGCTCACTATCCGGCAGCCGCCGGCAGATATGCTCGGATCGGCGACTAAGGTCCAGTCTTGAATCTTATCCGATGCCAGCTCTTTGAGCTTATTAACGGCATTGGGTTCCAGGTGAATTTTTATCTCGGAGCGCGTATCCGGAAGTGCCGTTAATGTCTCCTCGACCAGAGATAAGATCTGTTGTGGTTGCAGGGTGAGTTCACAACGGATCACCTGTTGGGCGACGCGTCTAATCAGGTCGAGTAACATGGTCTGTTGTTGTGAGACCTGATGAGTGTGGCCCTCCTCCAGAATCGATTTAAGTGCACCCAGGGGAGCGATAAGCTGATTGAGTTGCTCATCGATGGCTTCCTTACCCTTTAGGTTTCCCTCTATTCGCCCCTGATTGAATCCGCTTGCATGGCCTGAGCGACGCCCCTCTTCTGAACCCGACTCGAAGCCCTCCATATGCCCCTTGGCGACTCCCTCTTCATAACCTCTATCGAATGCTTCCTGATAGTCTTGCCAGCCGGTACCGGCCTCGCCTTCCATCGGGGGCTGCTGAACTAAGGGGGCAAATCGATGACGGCGTGCCAGCTCTTTCTTCAGGCGCCACTTAGGATCCATTTTATCTATCTGGAATGTCATTATTCGACCACCTGCTCTTCAAATAGTTGTAGCTCAATCTCACCGTCGTCCATCATCTGCTTGGCTAATTCCATGATCTCCTTTCTGGCACTGGTTGCCTGACTTAGTGGGACGGCGCCGATGGCTTCAATTTGCGTCTCAATTGCCGATGACATACGTTTTGGCAGGGCCAGGAGTAGGGTGGATTTGAGTTCTGAATCGATCCCCTTTAATGCTAATGCCAACATCTCTGGAGGGACGATTGCCATGATCTCCTGCAGAGTTTCAGGCTTCTGTCTTCCCAGGATAATAAAATCAAACATGTTGTCGGCGACATCACTGGCCAATTTTGTATCATGGAGTTTTATCATATCCATCAGTTGCTCTCTGTCGCCCTCAAAGCGGTTCAGAATATCTGCAACCTGACGAATGCCGGCGACTTGAGTATGGCTCTTCTCCATGGCGATTAACATGCAGCGCTCGACAAGTTGCCTTAGCTCATCGACGACATCTCTGTCGAGTTCACCGAGTTGAGCGATACGGACCAATACCTCATCCTGCCCTTCAGTGGGCAGGCTAAGGAGCACTTGAGCTGCACTCTCAGGTGGGAGCAGGCCAAGCAGTACGGCTTGGAGCTGACTGTGCTCATTGGTGATCTCTCTGGCTAACAGCTGCGGGTCTACCCACTCTAAACGTTTGACTAAGGTTTTAATTTCGTCACCGTAAATACTGTCTATGAGGCTTTTTGCGACACGATCGCCCAGAGCAAGATCTAACGTCTTCTGTAGGTATGAACGAGATGCTCTGGCGATACCGGATTGCTCCTGATAGCGCATAAAGAAACGTCCGAGTACCGCCTCTGCTTCCTGTTGGGTTATGCTCGATAAGCGGGCCATCTTGTGGCTCAGGTGTTGAACATCATTTCTGTCCAGATGTGACATCACCTGAGCGGCTCCCTTCTCTCCCATGCTAAGCAGCAACATGGCTGCCTGTTCCAGGTTATCCATCTTTATTCCAAGTTCACTCTTATTCACAACGTTCACTACCTGTTTTTTAAACCTAATCTTGTGGGATTTTTTTGAAACGATGAGATCATCTCTCGTTTTCGTTATCGCCTATCCAGTGAGCAATAACCTCAGCCACACGAGCGGGCTCTTGGTTAGCGAGCAGGCTCAGGTGCTCCATCTTCACCGTGAGTGGTGATCCCGGTGCCGGCAGCCCCTGATTACTGAGCCAGTCGGTATCAGACTTATCCTGTTCTAATCCCATCAATTGATCTGCCAGAGCCTGGCCATCGCCGGATTGAGCTCCGCTGATACTACTTGAGCTTGGTGCTTCGAGTGCCGGCTCTACCTGAGGCAGTTCCTCTTTGAGGCTATGTTCTGCCGTACGGGTCAGGTGGGACACTAGTGGGCGCAATACAAAGAAAATGAGCCCGAAACCAAGAATTCCGCCGATGAAATATCTAAGGTAAGCTTGATAACCTTCTGTTTGCCACCAGGGCATAGGCTCAAACTGGGCTATCTGTACCGGGGCAAAATCGAAGCTGTTTATGCTGAATTGATCGCCGCGCTGCATTGAGTAGCCAATCGAATCTTTTACCATAGTGCCCAGCTGGGATACCTGAGCTTCGCTCCATCCATTTTCACCGGCGGCTTGATTATTGAGGAGTACCGAAACCGAGAGGTTCTCTAACTGCATCTGCTGATAGCGGGTATGCCTGACCGAACGCCCAACCTCATACTGGCGGCTCTCCTGCTGGTTCAGGTTACGGCGGGTGTTTTCTTCAGTTTTATTTGCCTGCGCTTTCGGAGCCTGATTTGTGAGTGCGCCCGGAATACCCATGGCGATATCACTATTGGTGTCATTGATGCTTTGCTTTTCCTGGGTTACCACGGTTTGGGGGTCTAATGACTCACGGGTCTCTTCGACTTGGTTAAAGTTAACTTGAGCGGCAATTTGAACCTGAAAGTTTTCTTTACCCAGTACTGGAGCCAGCATACTCGATGCCCGATTGATCAGGCTCTGCTCCAACTCCTGAGTGTACTTGAGTTGGCGATCTCTGGCCTGAGTAATATCCTGATTGATTGCTATCCCCGAGCTAAGGTGATTCCCCTCCTGATCGACAATCTGCACCCGCTCCGGGGTCATGCCGGTGACGCTTCCGGCAACTAAGTTTGCAATGGCTTCTATTTGACCCGGTTGAATTTTTGAGCCTGCATAAAGGTCCAGCATCACAGAGGCCGATGGAAGTTCAGGTTGCTGACGAATAAACAGGGTTCGTTTAGGAATGGCAAGATGAACTCTGGCGGTGCGAACGGCTTTTAATGCCATGATAGTGCGAGACAGCTCGCCTTCCAGGCTATGGCGATATTTTGCCTGTTCCATAAACTGGCTGGTACCAATTCCTGAGTTATCCAGCGATTCCATACCTGAAGGGACTTTAGCTTTTACGCCACGAGCTGCGAGTAACATTCTCGCTTTACCTAGCTTATCTTCCTGCACCAGCACCAGGCCTGAATTGGCCTCCAGGCGGTAATTAATGCCTTCGGCTTCGAGGACTTCGATTATCTGTGAGGTTTCAACTTTCTCTTGTTGACCATAGAGGGGGCGATAGCCCTGGCTTGCCGTCCAGAGTAAAAGCACGATAACACAAGCAACGACACTCGCCAGAATTGCCAGCACTAATACCTGACGATCACCACGGTTAAATTGTTGCCATTTCGTCTTCAAAGAGCTGACTATTTCACTCTTATCTCTGACATCGGTCATATTTGGGCTAGGTTGAGCGAGTGTTGTAGACATTTCTTATTTAATCCTTCAGAAAGAGGGCCTCTGTTGTGGCCCACCTTGTCAAAACCAACGATGTTAAAATTTATTGAGCAGTGCCTGTTATCGGCGCTACAGTGGCATTTTCATCACTTCATCAAAGGCCTGAACTAAGCGATTACGGATCTGGATCATGGTTGAAAAGGAGAGGCTGGCTTTTTGCGATGCCACCATGGCTCCTACAAGATCGTCACTTTCGCCACTGTCCACGGCTCTCATCAAAGCCGATGAGGTATTCTGATCTAAATTCACTGCCGCAACTTTACTCTCCATAAGTTCAGTAAATGAAGCTGGCTGTAAGCCATGATCTTTAGGATTAGGAGTTATTTTTATCGCCCCTTTAGCCATCTCAGAGTGGATACTCAAGGTGTCCATCATGGACTGAGGGTTGACTAAGGTTGAGTTTGACATCTGCTTTTCCTATCGGTGATATGTTTGTTTTAGCAATGGTAATTAAGCGGCATGACCCAAGGCTTGTTCGATATCGATTCCCTCTTCACGCATCTGAACCAGCTTGTATCTCAAGGCTCTGGTTGTCATGCCCAGAGATTGAGCGCTTTGACTTCGGTGGCCGTTGAAACGTTTGAGGGTATCTAAGATATATTGGAATTCGGCTTGTCTTTTAGAGGCCTTGAGCCCTTGTTCTGAACTTTCGACTCTCACTTTGGCGTGATGCTCTTTAGATTCAATTCCCAGCTCGGCAGCTTGTAACGCCTGGCCTCTGCGCATGACTAAGGCTCGTTGAATGGTATTTTCCAGCTCTCTGACATTGCCTGGCCAATCGTGAGACAGCAGGCGTTGTTGCGCTGCTTCACTGAAATAACAAGCTTGGTTATCGCTGAGTTGTTTATACCTTTGCAGAAAGTGCTCCGCCAACGGCAGAATATCTTCCCGTCGTTCACGCAGAGGAGATATTTTCAGTGGTAATACGTCTAAACGATAAAATAGGTCTTCTCTAAATTCGCCGGACTTAACGGCCTTACGGAGATCTTTATTCGTTGAGGCTATTACACGAATATTCAGAGGGATGGATCTGTGACCTCCCAGACGCTCGACCTCTCTTTCCTGCAGCACCCGCAATAGCTTAGATTGCAAAATAAAAGGCATTTCACCGATTTCATCTAAGAGCAAGGTTCCCCCATTGGCAAGTTCAAACTTACCGGGCTGATCACTGGATGCGCCAGTGAATGCGCCTTTGACATGGCCAAATAGAATTGACTCAAGGATGCTCTCGGGGATAGCCGCACAGTTGACGGCAATAAAGGGCTGATTAGCGCGGTTCGAGTTTTGATGGATATAACGTGCTATCGGCTCCTTACCTGTACCGCTCTCACCCGTTAATAATACGCTGGCTTCAGTTGTTGCAGCCCTGTGGGCTAACATTAATAGCTGACGGCTCACCGTCGAAGAGACGACTAAATCGGTATCCGGTTGATCTAACCGTCTTAACCTTTGCAGTAGTGAGATGACCTGATCACCATCGAGAGGGAGTAATAGGTAGTCTTGCACACCTAGCTGCATAGCCCTTGTTGCCAGTTCTGTTTGTTCCGGATCCAGTAGTGCGATCTGGTTTTTCCCCGGGTAGAGGGAAAGTTTTTTTACCAACTCATCACAGGTACAGCAGGATAGGTCGATCATGCTGATCCAAGGCGTGTCCGAGCCCGGTTGCCAAAGCTCAAAGCCTTGCAAAGAGAGTTGCTCAACACACTGATCTGCGAGTGCTGCATCGACTAATCTGAAATTAGAGAGAGGCATTGTTAACTCCGGTTGGGTTATTATTCGCAGTCTTAGTGTGGGACTTAATTAAACGAATCGTGACCCTGCGATTTAACTCTCTTCCTTCAGGGCTGTTATTACTGACTCTTGGAGAGCGGGATCCATGATGGCGAACCTGAATCTTTTGTTTCTGTATGCCTAATTCAAATAGACGGGATGCCACCTCGTCGGCCCTCTCTTTGCTTAATACCAAATTGGCTAAGTGCTCTCCGGATGCATCTGCGTGTGCATCGACCAAAATTTCTGTCACTGACGCATCGGCTTGAACATATTGTGCAATAGCCTCTAAATCGACTTCGTGTGCAGCGATGAGCTTACTGGTGCCCGATTCAAATTGGATATCGACACGGCGAACATATGAGAAAGGTTTTGGCAGTAATTCTTGACGACAAAGTTTGAACTTATTCGCAATTGCCTGAGTATTAATGGGGCTGGTTTCTACCTTATATGAGATATCGTCATGGGCCAGAACTAAGGCCTGCCAAGCAAGTCCTTGCTCTAAAGCTTCTAAAAATTTGCTTGTTGTGTCATCGCTGCTGGCAGTTCGACCATGCCATTTCAGGTGGGTAGATCCGGAACTTAAGCTGTCGGTTTGACTCCATGACGGAGAAACCACCTTTGCCAGGCTCGTCGTTTGTTCAAAGGAGAGCCAATCAGCATCGAGTTGCAGGCTCAGAGGTGTACCTGGTCTCGCGATCAATTTAAATTCACCAAAGCCATTCACCTTGTGTTCAATCTGGCAAATAAAGCGACTTCCGGTGAAGTCCCATTTGGCCTGCTCTAAAGGAGTTTGATAGCGGGTACTACTTGCTGTTGCAATATTCGATATAAGCAGAAAAAAAGACAGTGAGTAGAGTTTTATATGAGCAGAGATTTTCAATGCTTCATGTTCCTTTTATTGTGCGAGTATAAATAAACTTGTTATTTTATATTTAATGTTTGTTATGTGCTTTGAGGGTGTTTATTTATATTTTAGTGTTTTTGTTTTAGCTAATATTGATGCGCTATAATTAAACATTAATAATTGATCATGTAAATTGTTTTTTTTCGAATTAATGTTTTTTGTGATAATTGACTAGTTGAAAGAATGGTTTTCTACTGGTATCTTTTAATTAAAAATAACCAGTTCAACAGAAGGTAATCATTTATTCATGCAGGATGATTCCTTGCCACGGGTGTTTTTCAATCAGTAACTCGTTGTTTTTATGGCTTGGAACTTGGTTTTTTATTCTGAAAACGATGTTTTTGCATTATTTTTACACTAAATTGAATATTTTTAAAAAATAATTAAAGTTTTTTTATTTTTGGTCGCTTTACATATTCTTTGTTTGTTTGTTGGTTTGTATTTTTATGCCGTTTTTGTTTATTAGATTTTTATTGTTGTTATTATTTGTTGATTTATATTTGCTTTATTAAGTTACTTTTAAGTTTTGTTGTTTTTTTATATTTTGCTCGTCATTAAATTGTCGCGTGTCATTTTAATGTCTATTTTTGTTTTTAGGCATTTCTTTGACTTTTGTGTTTATAGGTTTGGAATTAAAATGAAAACAACGGCGAAAGCATGTTTACTTAAAGCTTCTCGGTGTGAGCGGGTTAGACCTGTTGCATTAATTCAGGAGAAGTTAGCCCGTAGTCGGTTATTGGTTCAAGTTGATGCTTGTCAGCGCTCCTTTCTTGAGGCGGCTAATGGGGTGCTCAACCCTATTATCAGGCAGGGTCATCATGCGTTATCGAGAATTTCATTGACCGACAGTGATCAGCCCGTGGTACCCGATATCAATAATGCCTGGTTTCTACTTCGGTATCAGCGGCTGCCTTTGGCGTGGTGGCGAATAGATAAATGTACTTTGGATCAATTGGCTAGTGGCTATTATGGAAGTCTGGCGACTCTCTTGAAGTCTCCTTTGCGAGCCCCCAGCCAATCGGAGTTTCGATTGGCAAAAAAATTGATGCTTGCCGCGCTCAAGGTTCTGCCTACAGCAGAGCTTGATGAAAATGCATTAGAGCTGGAGTTGGTGGTCAATAGTACGCCTATCGATTCACCTGTGATTTGGGAGATAGCTTTTCCGGTAGAGCATAAGGTGGCTCCCATGTTGTTTTGTATGACTGAACACCTACTGGGGTTAATGTCTGAGCAACCTAGCCAATACATGCCAACACCCGATTTAGCCGAAAAGCTCTCATATCGCCTGAGGCAGATCCCCATAAAGATATTGTTTGAACTTGGTCGTCAAAGCACGCCGGTGACTTCACTTCATGGCCTTGAAGTTGGTGACATATTACCCATGAATTTACATTCTCGCTGCCCGGTAACTGTGGGAAAGCGCCCTCTTTTTTATGCTGCGATTCATACCCATGATGGGCAGATGGTTGCCAAATTAGCCCAGGATATTTATCAGCAAGGATAGTACTCATACTTCTTGTTAAATGAATGACTTATATAGATTTTGAATAACTTTAAGATGCTTACCAGCGATAGGACAGCACGATGACAGAACATACTATGTTACAAGATGATGATTTTTTATTGGATGATAATCTATTTGGTGAAGAGGAGGCTGTTCAAGAGATTAGTAGTCCAAAACCCGTTAAAGATATCTCATTCTTTCATCAGTTGCCGGTACAGGTGACGTTAGAGTTGGCGAGTGCCGAAATGTCTCTGGGAGAGCTGACTCGAATGGGAGAGGGTGATGTAGTTGCGCTCGATCGCATGGTGGGAGAGCCATTAGATATACGTGTTAATGGTGCTTTGCTCGGCAGAGGGGAGGTGGTTGAAGTTAATGGCCGATATGGAGTGCGTTTATTGGAAGTTGAGGCCATCAGTCTAACCGGGGCGAATGACTGATTATGCTTCGAGCACTGTTGCTTCTCTTTTGCTTACTGGCACCGAGTGCATTTGCAAATGATGGTTTTACGCTATTTACCTTAGATGATGGCCAGCAAAGTCAATCGGTCAACATCAAGTTGGAAATCCTGGCCCTGATGACAGTGCTGAGTTTTCTACCCGCATTGGTAATGATGCTGACCAGTTTTACCCGCATTATTGTGGTGCTGGCTATTTTGAGGCAGGCACTGGGTCTACAACAGAGTCCGCCAAATAAGGTGTTACTCGGCATCGCTTTAGTGCTCACCATTTTCGTGATGAGACCTGTGGGTCAGGTTATGTATGATGAGGCTTATCTGCCTTATGATCAGGGGCTGATAGAGTTACCTGAGGCGGTCAATATTGGTGTCGTACCTTTGCGTAAGTTTATGTTGGCGCAGACTCGGGAAACCGATCTTGAGCAGATGCTAAAAATCGCAGATGAACCCGTGACACTCACGGCAGATGAGATCCCCTTCTTTGTGCTTATGCCGGCCTTCGTGTTAAGTGAACTCAAAACCGCCTTTCAGATTGGATTCCTCCTGTTCCTTCCTTTTCTCGTTATCGATTTGGTGGTGGCCAGTGTGCTGATGTCGATGGGGATGATGATGCTTTCACCTTTGATTATCTCATTGCCTTTTAAGTTGATGGTATTTGTTCTGGTGGATGGCTGGTCTATGACGGTCAGTACGTTAGTTGCCAGTTTTGGATAGCTGGTTTTTGATAAAAGCAGCCGACAGCTATCGGCTGTCATTTAAAGATGGCTTTTGGTGAGTTGAATGCAACTAATTAACAAAACAGAACGGGTAACATCTTGGGTCGATATGATCTATTTTTCAGCATGCTTGCTGGTCAGCGTCATCGTGCTATTCGATGCATGGGAGCTTGTGCTCACTCTGTTAGCTCAAGGCTTAAGGTAACGGTATGGACGTCAACGAGTTGACCTCAATTTTTTCTGATGCCATCTATTTGGTGGTTGCCATGGTCGGAGTTTTGGTTGTGCCTAGCCTGTTGGTCGGATTGATTATTGCGGTGTTTCAGGCGGCGACACAGGTCAATGAACAAACACTCAGTTTCCTACCCAGGCTGGTGCTGACTCTCTTAATGGTGTTGTTCTCCGGACAGTGGTTATTGCAACAGATCTCAGATCTGTTTGATCGCCTGTTTATGAACATCCCCCACATCATAGGTTAACTATGCTGTCTCTGACCTCGGCTCAACTTAGCTCATTTATCGGTATTTTCTGGTGGCCATTTTTTCGTATTATGGGCGCGTTTATGGTGATGCCATTTTTGAGCAGCAGTTATATTCCCGTTACGGTAAGGGTATTGCTGGCACTCACGATTTCAACCTTGCTCGCTCCCATGTTACCGCCTCTACCCAGCGTCGATGCCATCTCTATCGGGGCACTGTTTCTGGCGATCGAGCAGTTGCTGGTCGGGTTTATGTTGGGGCTGTTTCTGAGCATAATGATCCATGTGATGACACTGCTCGGAGCCATGATGTCCATGCAGATGGGACTGGGTATGGCAGTGATGAATGATCCGGCCAACGGCACTTCCAATCCTATTTTGGGGCAGTGGTTTCTGCTCTATGGCACGTTACTCTTTCTTGCTCTGGATGGGCATCTGGTCGCGATAGGGGTATTAGTCGATAGTTTTCGTCTCTGGCCCATTGGATCTGGAGTATTAGATCTTCCTCTCATGGGACTCGTTAGCCGCTTTGCCTGGATCTTTGCATCGGCATTTATGTTAGCTTTGCCCTCCATTTTAGCCATGTTGATGGTCAATATTACCTTTGGCGTCTTGAGTCGGGCCGCCCCCTCCTTGAATGTATTTGCATTAGGCTTTCCTATGTCGATGCTGATGGGATTGCTGTGTGTGATGCTCTCTTTCAGTGGTTTACCTACCCGTTACAGTGATATATGCCTCGATGCACTCGAAGCTATGTATCAATTTATAGGTGGTTAGAGTGAGTTGTAGCGATTATGGAACTCAATCATGGTGTGAGTCGGTGGGTGACCGGAGATGAGTAAAGATACCGGTCAGAGTAAAACAGAAAAGGCGACACCGCAGAAACTCAAGAAGGCACGGGATGAGGGACAGGTTCCCAGATCCAAAGATCTCGCGGCTACAGCCTTAATCATAGGTTGCTCCCTGATGCTGACGGCAAGTGCAGACTGGTTTGCCACACGGGTCGCACGGGTGGCTCAGTTCAATATGTCAATCACCAAGGCTGAATTGGATGAGCCTGGGATGATGATGAGCCACTTAGGTACATCATTGGTGGAGATCCTCAATATTTTGGGCCCCATTATTGTTTTGATCGCCGTACTCGCTATGGTGGCGGGATCTATGCCAGGTGGACCGGTATTTAATTTTAAAAATGCCGCCTTCAAATACAGTCGTATCGATCCCATCGCTGGCATAGGGCGGATGTTTTCGATGAAGTCTCTGGTTGAGCTGGTGAAGTCGATACTTAAAATTGTTTTGCTGATCGGCATCATGTTTGGCTTCCTTGAAAACAATCTCCAAAGTCTGTTGAGCTATACCCAACTCCCCATCGACGAAGCCGTACGCAATGGGATCGATGTCTTGTCTTTGGGAATGCTCTACTTGGGGATAGGTATGCTGGTGATCACTTTCATCGACGTTCCATATCAGTATTGGCACCACCATGATGAGTTGAAGATGTCTCGCCAAGATGTGAAAGATGAGCATAAGCAGCAGGAGGGCAAGCCAGAGATTAAGGCTAAAATTCGTCAGTTACAGCAGCGCATCGGTCGCTCGAGGGCCGATGTTGCGATTCCGCAAGCCGATGTCTTGCTGGTGAATCCTAACCATTATGCTGTCGCACTTAAATATGATGTCGAGAAAGCCGATGCTCCCTACGTGCTCACTAAAGGGACCGATGAGCTGGCGCTATATATGCGCCAGATTGCTAAACATCACGATATTGAAGTGATCGAACTGCCGCCATTGGCGCGTGCTATCTACTACTCGACCCAAGTCGAGCAGCAGATCCCGGCAGCCCTGTTTATCGCCATCGCTCATGTGCTCAGCTATGTGTTGCAGATTAAGGCCGCACGGCAGGGTAAGCAGCAAAGACCAGACCCGCTACCTAATTTCTTTATCCCACCGCATCTACGTCGTGAATAGAGAAATGAATAGAGAGAAGAGATTCGTTACCTAACAACTATGGCCGAAAGGTTAGGTAAACAGAGAAAGCCGGGGGCCTCTATCCAACTTCTTTATTCCACAGAGGTAGCGTCGTGAATAGAGATCCATTAACTAACTTTTATTTCATCACCGTCGCTCAACAAGATATAGCGACACGATCTGAGGATATTGAACCATGAATTGGTTATCGCGCACTTTTGCAGGCAATCGCAGCTATATAGGGATCCCTATCATGCTGCTAGCCGTTCTTGCCATGGTTATTCTTCCACTGCCCCCTTGGTTGCTGGATATCCTGTTTACCTTCAACATTGTGCTGGCGGTGATGGTGTTGCTTGTCAGTGTATCTGTCAGGCGTCCCATCGACTTTTCGGTCTTTCCGACAGTGCTATTGTTAGCCACCTTGATGCGGTTAACCTTGAACGTGGCTTCGACGCGTGTGGTTCTCATCGAAGGGCATCAGGGAGGTGATTCCGCAGGACGGGTGATCCAGGCGTTCGGTGAGGTCGTTATCAATGGTAACTATGTCGTCGGTGGGGTGATCTTCTTAATCTTGATGATTATTAACTTTGTGGTGATCACGAAAGGTGGAGAGCGGATCTCTGAGGTATCGGCTCGCTTTACTCTCGATGCGCTTCCTGGCAAACAGATGGCTATCGATGCGGATCTCAATGCGGGGGTCTTGAGCCAAGAGCAAGCAAGAGTTCGTCGTCAGGATGTCGCCCGTGAAGCCGATTTCTATGGTTCTATGGATGGTGCATCTAAATTTGTTCGTGGCGATGCCATCGCAGGTTTAATGATCTTGGCCATCAATATTCTTGGCGGCATCGCTATTGGTGTCTTCATGCATGGTCTGAGTGCAGGAGAGGCGTTCAGGACTTACGCCCTGTTGACCATTGGTGATGGACTCGTTGCCCAAATTCCTTCTCTGTTGTTGGCTACCGCGGCGGCGATTATCGTGACGCGAGTCTCCGATGCCGAGGAGATGCCGACTCAACTGAGTAAGCAGTTGTTGGCTAACCCTAAGACTCTGGCTACTGCAGCCGGGGTGATGACTATTTTGGGCTTGGTACCGGGCATGCCGGCTTTTGTCTTCCTCTCATTTGCGGCCTTGTTAGGTTTTGCAGCCTGGAAGCAGAGCCAGGGAAGGCCGGTCCTGCCCGAAGCCGAAGTTGAAGAGCAGTTGGAGAAGAGTCTGTCAGAGCCTTCGGCCCCCAGTTGGGATGCTTTGCCTTTCACCGATCTTATCGAGGTGCGCTTGGGTTATCGCTTAGTGCACCTGGTTGAGCGCAGCAAGGGCGCCGAGTTGCAGAAACGACTGACGGGTATCAGACGAACCTTGTCTGAACAAGCGGGTTTTTTACTCACAGAAGTCAGGGTCAGGGATAATTTATCCTTAGCGCCCAATGCGTATCAGATTAACCTGATGGGCAACCCTGTGGTGACCGCAGAGTTGGAACCTGAGCGAATGATGGCCATTAAGAGTGGCCCGGTATTTGGTGATATAGATGGTGTCATAACAAAGGAGCCTGCCTACAATATGGATGCGACCTGGATTGAGCCAGAGTTAAAGGCTAAGGCTCTAAATCTGGGGTATTCGGTTGTCGATAATGCCACCGTAATCGCGACGCATGTGAGTAAGCTTATACGTGAATCTTTACCGGATATGCTGCAACATGATGATGTCATCGCCTTGAGCGATCGCCTCGCGAAACAGTCACCTAAATTGGCCGAATCCTTAAGTACGGCATTGACCCCAATCCAGCAGCTTAAGGTGTATCGATTATTGCTCAAAGAGCAGGTGTCATTGAAGGACATCCGCACCATAGCGACGACCTTGCTCGATTGCAGTGAAAACAGTAAAGATCCCGTTCTGTTGGCCGCCGATGTTCGGTGTGCCCTTCGCAACAGTATTCTTCACTCTATCGCGGGCTCTGCTCAGCAGATCAATGTCTTGACGTTGGCACCAGAGCTGGAGCAGACGTTGATGACCGCACTCAACCAGTCTCAGCAGCAGGGTAAGATAGCGCTGGACAGTTTTCCCGTTGAGCCACAATTACTCGCACAGCTGCAACAGAAGATGCCGCAGATTTTAGCGGATGCCAAGGAGCAGGGCTATAGTCCTATGCTGCTGGTGTCGCCACAACTCAGACCTATCCTTGCCCGTTATGCATTGGCCTTTGCCAGGGGATTACATGTGCTCTCATACAATGAGATCCCCGAGACCCGTGAGTTGATGGTCGCGGGGCAGCTGGGCTAGTTAAGTTTGATGGATCCAGTTCGAGAAGATAATTAAAGGGAGCCCGGCTCCCTTTAATTAAGCTTGGTGAGAAGCCAGAAACTTCAATAAGGCATCGATGGCAAAGTTGCGGGCTTCATCTTTTTCCATAAAGACCTCATGACGTGCATGGGGAATATTAACGAGTTGGCAGAGTCCGCCAACGGCACGATATTGAGCGAAGTTATCGACAACCGTGTCTTCATCGGCCTGAAGCATCAAAATGGGCACCCGGCCATGTTTAGCGGCTAAGACTGCGCGCTCTGCCGCATCGATAGACTCATGTAGCCAGCGGTTGGTTGGTGCTCCCACCTGTACCTGTGGGTGCTGCAGGTACAACTTCTTATAATTTTCATAGCGAAGCTGGCTATGAGTCAGATCATTCTTGGCAAACTCAACGGACTCGTAGTCACCTCCTCCTAACACGTAATTAGGCCCTTTGCCCGAGTCTGTGGTGTCGAGCAACCGAGCCAGCCAGCGGATAAAGCGGCGGCCTATCGGCAGCTTTATGCCGAACATGGGGGCCGAAAAGGCGGCAGCCCTAAAGGTATCCGGGTGCCTCTCCATGTAGAGGGTGCCTATAGTTCCCCCCATAGAGTGACCCACCAGGAATAGGTCGAGATATTTTTTGGGCTTAACGACCGTTTCTATAAAGTGAGCAAAGTCATCAATATAAGTATCGAATGTGCCTATGTGTCCCTGTTGGGGATTACTTGTGGTTCTGCTCGACAGGCCTTGTCCGCGATGATCCAGGGCGTAGATACTATAGCCCTGGCGATAAAGATCGAAAATCAGTTCCCGGTATTTAATATATGACTCGATCCGGCCACTGCTTATTACTATGGCCTTTTGGCTGTTTGGGTGCTCGATAAAGGAATAGGCTAAGCTGATATCATCAATTTTGATGACCGATTCGGTAACCTGTAACCACATAGCCTGCTGCTCTGTTGAGTCAAGGTTTCGCTCGGATGAGAAACTCATTCCGGGGACATCGCTTTGAATATTAGCTTGTGGCTCGAGGGCTATCGACATGATATTTACTGAGATTATTTATCTTGATTAGCAGTGTAGCACAGACAGTAAATTGGCCGCGAGCCACCCGTTACGAGTAAGAGATCTCCTGATATCTCTTTACCCCGTAACTCGTGGCTTACTCTAGGATTTGTTAGTTGCCCTTTATCGCTTCTTGGGCCGAGATAAAGTCATCTATCTGCTGCTCCAGCACCTGCATCGGCACCGAACCATTCTCCAGGATCGCATCGTGGAAGGCCCTGATATCAAACTTTTCTCCCAGCGCATCCTCCGCTTTGGCTCGTAAGCGTTTTATGGTGAGCTCCCCAATTTTGTATGACAGTGCCTGTCCCGGCCAGGAGATATATCTGTCTATTTCGGTGGTGACATTATGCATAGAGAGGGCGGTGTTACTGGCCATGAAGTCTAAGGCCTGTTGGCGACTCCAGCCTTTGGCGTGCATGCCGGTATCGACAACCAATCTGGCCGCTCGCCACATCTCATAGGTTAGACGACCAAAATTACTGTAGGGATCTTGGTAGAAACCCGCTTCTAAACCAAGATACTCGGAGTAGAGTCCCCACCCTTCGCCGAATGCCGATATATAGCTATAGCGGCGAAAGTTAGGTAGCGAAGTGAGTTCGGTATTGAGGGATATCTGCAGATGATGTCCCGGCACTGCTTCATGAAGGGTTAGGGCTTCCATTTCGTACAGTGGGCGTTTATCCAGCGCATAGGTATTGACCCAGTAATAGCCTGGCTCATCATCTCTGTTGGAGCCGGAGTAGCGTCCCGTGGTGTATTTAGGCGCTATCTCGGCCGGTACTTCCTGAATGCCATAGGGAGTGCGGGGGAGCTTGCCAAAATATTTTGGCAACATGGCGTCGGCTTTCTTAGCGATATAGGCTGCCTCTTTTAACAGCTCCTCGGCAGTCGTCGGGTAGAACTGAGGATCGGTTCTGAGGAAATGGAGGAAGTCAGCAAAAGAGCCCTTAAAGCCGACCTCAGCGATAATCGTTTCCATCTCGGCCCGGATACGTTTGACCTCTGTTAATCCCAGCTGGTGGACCTGTTCTGAGTTCATATTCAGAGTGGTGTAGTACCTGACCCGGTTTTCATAGAAGGCTTCGCCGTCGGGAAGACTGGCGGTTGCGATACTGGTACGGGCCCCGGGAATATAGCTCAGGGTCATAAAATCATAGAACTGCCGATACAGGGGGAGAACGGTATTCTGAACCAGCTCATGACCCTCTTGGGTCAATGCCGTCTTCTGTGAGTCAGTGAAATGCTTTGGGTATTGAGTGAAAGGCTTAAAGTAACCACTCTGTTCGACTGGTACGATAAAAGCGCTGATGCTCTCTTCAAATCCCTTGAGCGTTATCTTAGGCGGTGTGATCCCACTATCTAACCCCTGTTGTAACCAATGAGTCTGCTGAGCGAAGTAGGTTGGCAGTGCTTTTAGTTTGGCGATGTAGTTCCTATAGTCCCGCTCAGTGGTAAAACGAGCCTTAGCTATCGAGGCGATATAGGCATGAAAACCACTCTCAGAAGAGATTGGGAGGTAGTGATCTTTATAACGATAGAGGTCGACGTTGTTTTGCAGCTGATCTTGCAATATTTGCGCGTTAATCGTTTCCTCTTTCGTCAGCGGGTTTCTATCCTGCGCCTTTAGTGAGTCGAGTATCGCTTGCCGTCTCTTGTTGAGCTTAGCCAGAGCCAGAGGTGACAGGTCGGTCAGTTGTCCCGCTTTATCTAAGTTGCCTTGAGAGTAGGCGAAATCCGGACTGGCATCTAATGTGATGAGCCATGCCTGATCTATCAAGCCTTGTAACTGTGTGTTGGCTGGTGTCTCGACTGCAGGTTCTTGACCCTGAGGCTGGTCGGTATTGACTAGGTTTAGCTGGCATGCACTTAAACTGATGGCGAGCAGGCTGGGTACCAAAATTTTGTACATTGAATCTATCCTTCATCGTTTTAGTTTTAGTTTTAGTTTTAGTTATAAATAAGTCGATCAGGCTGGATGAATTTAGCACTATTTTTATTTTTTGTATGCAATCTCATCGGGAGTCATTTCGAAAGCATCCTCTATTTTCAGGTACAAAAAAGCCGACGATGAGTCGGCTTTCTATGCATATTTTAAATAGCGTTATTTAAAATTAGATCACTCTTGAGAACTGCTGTTGACGCGCTTTCTCACGATAGTAAACATCGAAACAGATACAGATATTACGGATCAACAGGCGACCGGTTGGGCTGATGGTGATCTTTCTATCTGTAATATCGACGAGCTTATCATCGATAAATGTTTGCAGCAGTTTCAGATCTTCCACGAAGTACTCTTCGAAGTTGATTCCGAGCTTCTCATCGATTTGTGCCATATCCAGCTCGAAATGACAGATCAATTGCTTAATCACCACACGGCGGATCTCATCGTCGCGGTTTAAGCTACAGCCTTTCCAGAGTGCATGACCTGACTTGTCTACAGATTCATAGTAAGGGCGGATATCTTTTTGGTTTTGTGCATAACAATCACCGATTTGGCTGATTGAGGATACACCCAGACCTAATAGATCACACTCTTCTTGGGTGGTGTAGCCCTGGAAGTTTCTGTGTAGACGACCTTCATTCTGAAGAATCGATAACTCATCATCTGGTTTAGCAAAATGATCCATACCGATATATTGATAGCCTGCGCCAGTCAATGTCTCGATGGTTTGATGCAACATGTCCAGCTTCTGCTGAGGAGTCGCTAAGTCTTCATCTTTAATCTTACGCTGTGCTGCAAAGCGTGCAGGCAGGTGAGCATAGTTGAAAACAGACAAACGATCCGGGTTCAGGTCCAGAACTCGTTGCATCGTCTCTGCAAACGTTTCAGGAGTCTGGTGTGGCAAACCGTAGATAAGGTCGATGTTGGTAGAGACAAAACCGAGTTCCTTTGCCTTAGCCATCAGGTCAAAGATGAACTGCTCATCTTGTTCGCGATTTACTGCGATCTGGACTTTCTTATTGAAATCTTGCACACCGATAGAGATACGGTTGAAGCCTGCTTCTTTAAGCGTATCTAACATAGATAGCTCAATTTCACGTGGGTCAACTTCGATCGAGTACTCACCCTTATCAGCCACATTGAAGCTGGACTTGATTAAGGCCGATAGTTTTAAGATTTGATCGGGACTCAAGAAGGTCGGTGTACCGCCACCCCAATGAATTTGGGTGACTAAATAATTTTTGAATAGTGGAGCACGTTTTACTATCTCAGCTGCAAGATACTCAATGTATTGATCTGCTTTGTGCTGATGGCGAGTGATCACCTTGTTACAGCCGCAGTAATAACAGAGTTTGGCACAGAAAGGGATGTGGACGTAAAGTGAAAGCTTGTCACTCTTACTGTTTTCAATTGAAGTCAGCAATTTCTCTTCGGTAAAAGAGTCATCAAATTCCAGCGCAGTAGGATAAGAAGTATAACGGGGACCGCTGTAATTGTATTTTTCGATCATTGACTGATCCCAACTAATTTGGGTGGGCTGCTTCAAGGCGTGTCCTCCGGTAGGGTAGTTTAGCAACGTTTAAAGTATGCATCGTTATCTATTCAATAACCTTGATCCATGTTGTAAAAACGAATCCGCATAGCAATGAGAGTGTGAATATCCATGAAATAGGACCGAATGTCTGCGCTCTTATGGGGAATTTGTGCACAGACTCACGCCTTATTGTATTTTACTCTAATGTAAGGCTAATCCTGTTTCGAATATTTATCTTATGGCGTAAATTAATTATATCTTAGCTGGATCTAATGTAAAAGTGTTGGAGTATATGTCACCAACTGTTTAGCTTCCTCAAGAATGGCGGTTTCAAGCTCTGCTTCCGAACGCATGCGAGCGAAATCTAACTTCATCCGCTGCTTCTTCTCAAGCTGCTTTCTTTCGGCCATGATGGGGTGTTCTTCGATTATTTCGAAGTGCTTAAAAATTGCCGGAAACTGTGGCGCAACCTGTTCAGACATCGAGAGTATTCCAAATAATTTTGCTATTCTCATTACGCCTTCAGATAGCTCACACCTCTCCTCTAATATGGCCGTAGCTATATAGCGTATGCTATCTAAGTGCTCATCGACTCTGGCTCTGTTTATGTCTTCCAGCTCCTGCTGTCGCTTTAACCGCTGTGCGGTTTGTTTACGAAGCTTGAGTAATAATGCCGTGGCATAAGCGGCTAAGGTCATAACGATGATGAAACCTAAGATGAGAAGCGCTGTCGTCATTACCTGTCCTGTCTCTATATCTTGTTATAGAAAAATGGCATCCAAAGAGATGCCATCTATTATACTCAAAACACTTCAAGATGCAGGATTCAGCATTTTGAGGTGGCTTGGTATATATACCTATTCGTCGTTACTTATCTTGGTAATCTTTAAGCAGATCGGCACCCGATTCGAACTTATCTAGAAGGTCATCATCGCTGCTGGCTACTGCCGACTTCATGGCATGATCGAGATCATCTTGTTCGGTGATCCCTAAGCGTTCCATGAGTGATTCGATAGTATTGAGTTGCTTGTTAAGCCACTTCTGATCTTCTTCGCTTAAATCTTTCCCTTCTTCCAGCATATCCAGAAGTTGGTTTAGTCTTGGATCTTCCTCTAACTTAAACAGACGTTGTTCATCGGTTAGCTTTGGACCTTTCTCTTTCTTCGGCGCGATGGTTTGACTTGGAAGATCGAGTTTGACCGCGGTTTTGCTGCCATGACGTGAATCTTTTTTCTGTGCTGCAGAGCCTTGAGTGCCACCGACTAGGTTTGAGTTGTGACGGCTTCCAGCTTTATTTCCAGTCTCTTTCTTTTTGCCAGCCAGAACGCGTTCATTCTTTTTGGATCTTGGTGCTAACTTTGGTGCATTTTGATCGGTTTTACGCGATTTTTTAGAGTGTGCCATGGCTTTTTCTCAATAACTGGTAATACAAACTTTATATAGTTGCGCTGATTAAACATCATCAAGCGAACTTTGGTCGCGTTTTATATCAGATCCTGATGGTTTTTGCACCAGAATGAGATCATTTGCTGCGAATAATAGCTTAAAACCTGCCTGTTGGGCTAGAAACTCAAAGGTAAAATGCTGATAAAAGCTGACATGGGTGAGGTTATTCTTGTGGTGCCATCTGTCAAATGCACTCAATTCAGTGAGTAACTTGGTACTGATGGCTAACCAGGCCCCTGGTTTCAGTAGCTTGCCGAGCAAAGACCATTCTTTAAATGGAAAGCGAAAGTGTTCAAAAACCCGGTAGCAACATATAAAGTCATATTGACGCTTGAGCAGGTCATGATTGGCTGCAAAATATGGATCATATTGATATAGGGTGTGCCGATGAGACTCTACACTCAAAACCGTGTCAGGCTCGGCAACTCTTCCGAAGTTCAGGCCAATCAGCGGATCTGTGCTCTGCTGTTCACATTGAAGTATCAAACTCATCAAGAACTGCTTTAAAGGTTTTTGATTCTTTGCGGCCTGTTGTTGATATCTGTGCTTCTCTACCGGGGGAGGGAGATGTGAGTTGGCATCGGAGAAGACGAGTTGACACCGGTCGCAGAGATACATATTGCGTTTTCTATCTTGGTGAAACACAGAGGAGTGTTGATTGTGGCACAGAGGGCATCTACGCATTGTAATAGATCGGTTCACCATTTTAGATTTAGATTATTTTGCCATAAAAAAAGGCGACAGTATGACTGTCGCCTTCACAAAGTGTCAAAGACACCAAATCTTATTCCAAGTATCCATACTTGCTATGCGACTTTCCCGGTCAGTATCCATCTTTTTTTAGTCTGCTTTCCATGCATAGTTTTTAGTTGTTGGTCTTCCAGACGCTTTCTTAATATTCCTGAGTCTTCCTGACTACAGCTTCCGTAGATGGTCTTCATGACACATCACAATCCTATCGTCATCTTTGACGCTAAATAAACCATCCCTGTTTTTTTACGTTTAGTTTAGTGAGGCAAAGCTCTAAAACAGCAAGCTGCGGAGCAATTGTCGCTAAACCTGTAAGGAGAGTGCTATTACAGCAGTTTGGCCTTCCTAACCAAGTCCTTACGAAAATCTTTCTGACCTGGATTTCAATTTGAAATCACGACTCTTATTATTTTTAGTGAGTGGTCTTAGTTGTATTATTGTTATTGAATGTATTTATTCTTATATCTTAAATGTAATTAATACCGAAAACTGTCCGTTATTATTAAATATTTTTTATACAAACAGATGGGTTCATCTCGGTACGGGCTCATTAAACCTAAATCTGTGATCCGTGTCAAGCACGTTTTGCTTGAAGTTTACGTAAAGGTAAGCTTTTAGATGTTAAAAAAGGTGGTCAGGCCACCTTTTATTAACAACTCCTTAATCTTACTTAAGGCTTGATATATATTGAGATAATGCTTCTACATCTTCGCTTGTCAGCTTGCCGGAGATATCTTGCATCATGCCATTAATATCATTGTTACGATTTGCATCATGGAATTTATTGAGTTGAATTTTTAGGTAGTTTGCGTGTTGACCACCAATCGCAGGGAAACCTGCCAGCTCAGAACCACTGCCATCTGGACCATGACAGGCGATACAGGCGGTAATGCCACGAACCATGTCACCACCTTTATATAGCTGCTCACCAGAGGCCGGTATATTTTGGACTTCAGTAATGGCTAATGTCTGTGAGGCATAAAATGCTGCGACATCTTCGATATCCTGATCGTTCAGCATCATTGCCATGCCACCCATTATTGGATCGTTACGTCCCTCTTTTCCGCCTGTTTGAGCTGCGCTACGAAAATCGTGTAGCTGTTTCTTGAGGTATGTAGCTTGCTGGCCTGCAAGTTTTGGATACATGTCTATCAGGCTGTTACCATCAACACCGTGACAGGCTGAACAAACAATGGCTTTAGTTTTTCCAGCTTCAGCATCTCCTTCTGCTACCGCAGGAGTAGAGATTGAGGCTAAAACTGATAGCGCAAGAGCTAACTTTTTCATGGCGTTCCAACTTATTGTTAAATTTTTTTGTCCTGAGCTTACTAGCAATGCCTGCAAGCGTGATAAAATGTAACTTATGTGATCGAGGTAATATTTTACACGAAATTGTGAAAATGTAAGCAACTCTTCGATATTTATAGTGCGAAACCTAAAATTTTTGGAGTGGGTAGTGTCTGAATCTCGTATTGATTTTCGTAAAGCAAAGTTTTTAATCAGTGCTCCTGATATTGCTCATCTGAATGAGCACTTACCTGGGGATGCTGGAGTGGAAATTGCCTTCGCTGGCCGCTCTAATGCTGGTAAGTCAAGTGCATTGAACTTACTGACTGACCAGAAGAGTCTGGCCAGAACCAGTAGAACGCCGGGAAGAACCCAGCTAATTAACATTTTTGAGTTAGATGAGCATCGTCGCTTGGTGGATCTTCCCGGGTATGGATTTGCTCAAGTTCCTCTTGCCTTGAAGAAAAAGTGGCAGGAATCTCTGGGAGAATACCTGCAGGAACGCCAATGTTTGGGTGGAATGGTGGTGCTGATGGACATCAGGCATCCGCTGAAAGATCTGGATATGCAGATGATCGCCTGGGCGTTAGAGAGTGAAATTCCGGTGCTTGCCTTGTTGACTAAGGCTGACAAATTAAAGCAGAGCGAGCGGATGAAGATGGTGAATGAGGTGAGAAAGCACTTAGGTGATTTTGATGACCGGGTTAAGGTCGAGCCTTTCTCATCTTTGAAAGGGATAGGTAAGGCTAAGGTACTGGGTATCTTGAACGAATGGTGTCATCCTCAATGGCTGACAGATGCTCTTGCCGATGCGGAAACTGAAGAAGAGTAATTCTTTGGAATAACACTTTATAAAACAGATTGAGCTTCTCATTTTACCTTGGTGAAATGAGAGGCTTTTTTTTACCCGAAATTCAGACAAAAAAAAGCCGACGGCATTACCATCGGCCAAATTAGCTCTTTTGGGGAGAAGCTAAATTCAACAAGACTCAAGTTCCACCAAGTAAGACTCGGCGGCTCTCAATGACGTCAGCATACATGGAATAGAACCGCATTTAAAGTAAATGCTCTAAATTTTATTTTAGACGAAAAAAAGCCCCAGCAAAATAAATTGCTGGGGCGCCATAATTTGGCTGTTCACTATAACAGTGATATAAAAAGGTCTGAAAGATAGAACATCTTAACCTCTGTACCCTACGCAGAGAATATTACCTCATTGGTCTTAATATGAAAAACTGTTTCTTGAAAAAGACTGCAATTATGTGACGTCGATCTAACGTTCTTGTTTAAAATTGAGCGATTTATGATCTAAAAATGTCGTTTTTTTGTTTGATAATGAGTCGGTTAACCCTATTTGCGTAAAAAACATCCCTAAATTGATCTTTTTGCCACATTTAGAGTTTTTGCTCAGTGAACTTGGAGAGATTTAGTTGTTTTGGAAGCTTAATATCTATCTTGGATTGGCATTTGGCGACACTGAGGCGGTTTTTTATGGAATGAGGATAGAATTTCCATGAGAAGGGCGTAGTTCTTACCGGGAAAAAAACGCCCCTAAAGATAAGGGGCGTTAATGGTACAGCGTTATTCGGGGTCGTTTGGCTAGTGAGCCTGCTCCCAGTTGTCGCCGAGCCCGGCTTCGGCTAACAGTTCCACATCAAGATCGGCAGCTTCCGCCATCAACTGACATACTTTTTCCTGAAGTGCTTCGGCTTTATCACTGTCGACCTCAAACACCAATTCATCGTGCACCTGCATGATAAGGGTGATCTCACCATCTGTTTCATTTGCAATCCAGTCTGCAACATTAATCATGGCTTTCTTGATTATATCGGCTGCGGTACCTTGCATCGGAGCGTTAATCGCGGCTCGCTCGGCAGCTTGACGTCGCATGGCGTTTCTATCTTTAATTGCCGGTAGATATAAACGTCGTCCATAGAGTGTAGAGACATAACCCAGATCGGCTGCGATTGCCCGTGTCTCTTCCATATAGTTAAGTACGCCCGGATAACGCTTAAAGTAGGTATCTATGTATTTTTGAGCTTCACCACGCGGGATATCGAGCTGGCGAGCGAGGCCAAATGCGGACATGCCATAGATCAAACCAAAGTTAACCGCCTTGGCGCGGCGTCTCTGCTCGGTTGTGACCTCTGTGAAGTCAACATCAAAGACCTCTGCAGCAGTCGCCTTATGAATATCTTTACCTTCTGAAAATGCGGTCAGTAAACCTTTGTCCTGAGAAAGGTGTGCCATGATGCGTAACTCAATTTGAGAGTAATCGGCAGCAAGTACTTTTCTACCTTCCTGAGCAATAAACGCATGACGGATCCGTCGTCCCTCTTCGGTTCGAATGGGGATGTTTTGCAGATTTGGCTCACTGGAAGATAAACGTCCGGTGGCGGCATTGGCTTGATGGTAACTGGTATGAATACGGCCGGTCTGCGCATTGACCATCAGCGGCAGTTTATCGGTATAGGTACTCTTTAGTTTTGCTAAGCTTCTGTGTTGCAAAATGATCTTAGGCAATGGGTAATCTAAGGCTAGTTCAACTAACACCTCTTCAGCGGTCGATGGCGCACCTTTAGGCGTCTTCTTGATGATCGGGTAGCCCAGTTTTTCAAAGAAGAGCACTTGCAGCTGTTTTGGTGAGCTTAAGTTAAAGGGTTCACCGGCAATTTCATATGCCTTCTGCTCAAGCTCATCGATGGTTCTGGCTAGCTCTTCGCTTTGTTGACCCAATAGCATGCTGTCGATAAGCACCCCTTGGCGCTCCATACCGGAAAGCACTTGAATCAAAGGCAACTCGATATCGGTAAATACGGAGGCTAACTCAGGCTCTTTTTGTAATCTTGGCCAGAGGTGTTGGTGCAATCTTAGGGTGATGTCCGCATCTTCAGCCGCATAAGGTGCGGCAACCTCTAATGAGATCTGGTTGAAGGTAAGCTGTTTTACCCCTTTCCCCGCAATCTCTTCAAAACTGATATTTTTATGGCCCAGATATTTAAGTGCCAAGTCATCCATGTTGTGCTTGGATGCGACCGAGTTGAATACATATGATTCGAGCATAGTATCGAAGGCGATACCCTGCAGCTTTATACCGACATTAGCCAGAATACTCATGTCGTATTTTAAATTCTGGCCCACTTTTTTAATCTCTGGATTTTCCAACAGAGGTTTCAATTTGGCCAATGCGTCGGCTTGGTTAAGTTGCTGTGGCGCGTCAAGATAGTCATGGGCTAAGGGCAGATAGGCTGCTTTACCCGCTTCTATAGCAAAAGAGAGTCCGACAAGTTTTGCCTCCATATAATTGAGGCTGGTAGTTTCGGTGTCGACCGCGAAAAGCTCCGCTGTTGACAGCTTATCGATCCACTCATCAAGCTCATCATGGGTAAGAATCGTCGTGTATTCGGTTTCGATATCTTGTCTGGGAAGTTCTTCCTCTTCTGTCGACTCTTGAGTCGATGCACTTGAGCCGCTCTTATTATCGAGCACTTCTGCCAACCAACGCTTGAACTCCATTTCGCCATAGCATTTTATCAACTCATCTTTGTCAGCCGGAGTGATGGTGAGATCTTTCCAGTCCTGTTCAAGTTCGACATCGAGTTTAATGGTTGCGAGCTCGTAGGAGAGTTTCAACATGTCACCATGCTCGGCTAATTTAGCGGGCATGGTCTTAGAGCCTCTGAAACCAAGCTCAGGCATTTTTTCTGGTGCAGCAAGAATTTTATCTATGCTTCCTGCGCCGGTTAACATGGCAAGAGCCGTTTTTTCTCCGACACCAGGCAGGCCTGGAATGTTGTCAGCTTTGTCACCCTGAAGCGCTAACAGATCGATGATTAACTCAGGGCCGACGCCAAATTTCTCGGTAACCTCAGCGGGTCCCATTATGGTGTTAGTCATAGTATTGATAAGCGTGACATTCTCATCGACCAGCTGAGCCATATCTTTATCACCCGTACTGATAAGGACGGCTCGACCTTCCTTACTGGCTTGAGTAGAGATGGTACCGATAACATCGTCGGCTTCGACTCCGGAAATGCAAACCAGAGGTAAGCCCAGAGCACGTATTATTCTGTGCAGTGGCTCTATTTGAGAACGCAGATCATCCGGCATCGCTGGTCTATGAGCTTTGTACTCTTCATACATATCGTTACGAAAGGTTTTTCCTTTCGCATCGAATACAACGGCCATTTGGCTGGGCTTATATTGATTAAGCAGGCTACGAAGCATATTAATTACGCCATAGACAGCCCCGGTTGCTTCACCTTTAGAGTTCGTGAGATGTGGAGGCGCATAATAAGCTCGATATAGGTAGGAGGAACCATCCACAAGAACTAAAGGGTTTTCAGCAATTTTTGGCATAATTAGTATTCGATTTTGGATTTTCGATGATGCCGCTAGCATGCCACATATGGGCGTTTTCAGCCATTGTAAATTATTCTACAGCCTGTGGATAACTCTGTGTGTGAAAAATTGCTTGTGGTATGTACAACCAGATATGAGTAGAAATCGGCTCGCGGCAAGCCATTGATTTAATGGTCTAAATCAAAAAAGTGTGAAGTGGGTATAAGTTTCTTGAAAATGATCTCGATTTGTGGACTTAATTTTTTTGCTCTCTTTTTCGATTCTGTGCTTGGTTAAATATTCGGCGCTTGATAAAGTCGAGGAACTAACTTAGCACGAAAAATAATCGGATCAAGTGATTTGTTGTGGTCTTGTTAAAATAAAAAAGTATATGGAGAGCGTTTTTAATGAAAAAAATAGCAGTCTTATTGAGTGGTGCAGGTGTATTCGATGGTTCAGAGATCCATGAGGCTGTGTTAACTATGTTGGCACTCACTAAACTCGGTGCTAGTTATCAATGTTTTGCTCCTGATATTGAGCAGATGCATGTCGTCAATCACCTGACTGGAGAAGTTTCTGCTGAAGAGAGTCGAAATGTTCTGGTGGAGTCGGCAAGAATTGCGAGGGGCGAGATCACGGCTACCGATCGACTCGATATCGAGGCATTCGATGCACTAGTTATTCCTGGTGGTTTTGGTGCGGCAAAGAATCTGTGTAACTTCGCAACCAATGGCAGTGACTGTGAGATCCCTCTCGAGGTTGCCGATTTTATCTCCGAATTTGCCGATGCGAAAAAGCCTGTCGGCTTTATCTGTATAGCCCCAATCATGATCCCACTGCTTTATGGAGAAGGAGTGACGGGGACGATAGGCAACGATGTTGATACGGCTCAGGCATTTAACCTGATGGGAGGCCATCATCAAGAAGCCGTTGTACAAGAGATTATCGTGGACGAAGCCAATAAGGTTGTCAGTACACCAGCATATATGTTGGCTGGAAATATTGCCGAAGCTAACGAAGGTATCGAGAAGCTGGTAAAGAAAGTACTGGAGATGGTTTAAAAAAAGGTAAAATAGGACTGGCTAGAGCGCTTCGCTTCGAGGGCGGCCAGCGCTCTAAGTGGATCTCTTTCAGCCCTATATGTGGTTATAAATCAGATTGCATTCGCCATTTTCATTAGAAATAGTGCAAAACCTCCAAATAGAACAATGAAAATGATGAGCATGATAATGAGTGTTTTAGATTGTCCAGCCGATTCTGCAAAACCAAATTCGGTTGGAAAAAGTTGAGAGATTAAACTTGGCTCTTGGGCCTGTTTATTATGAGGCCGTTTACTCGGTATTTTGTCCATAATTACCTCTATCCTTGAGTGATTATTGGATACTAATGATGTTTGTTTATTAAATCAAACCTACAGGAGGGAGTACCAGCTCCCTCTCTTTCTCACTAGCCCGGAGGCATTGTCAGCCGTATTCGTAGCGAAACCATCCGGAACTAGAGCCTAGGTTCTTCTCTTGCTATCAATCAATCCCTGTAACAGACCTACCACCAGACCACCGGTATGTGCGCCATTGGCGATGGAGAGCCCGAATAGGTCGGTGAATCCGAAGACTAACCATAGCATCAAAAAACCCATTAATGCCGGTGGGAGTCCAATGCCTTTCTCTGGCCTCTTCACTCCCATGATCCAGGTGTAACCCACGACTCCATAGACGACACCTGAAAGACCACCGAAATGGGGGCCGCCAATAAAATATTGCAGAATATTGGGAAGGGTTCCCGCGACCAAAAGCAGGGTAAGCAGAGGGGATACACCGATTTTATTTTCAATTTTCCCACCTAGATACCACCACCAGAGCAGATTGAAAATGATGTGCAGGGCAGAAAAGTGTAATAGCGATGGGGTGAATACTCGCCAAAAATCGGTGAGTTCGGTGCCGGGTACGGCATTAAAGAAGGAGAGGTATTCATAAATCGGGTTGGCAAAGCCGAGGTTGAATCCGGCAAAAATCAAAATACAGACGCCAAAAACCGATAGCGTCAGCGGGCCTGCTCCCGTAATGAATTGGGTCAGCAACTGAAGCGCTGGAGCGCCATAGTCAAATTTTGCGTTGGTATCACCGTTATCCCAAGAAGCCTGAAGGTATTTCTCATCGTAGGGATTTTGAATAAAGCGCTGGTACTCAATTCCGGCCCGTACACTATCTTGATCATGAATAACGATTAAGCTAACACCTTGTTCAGCAGCGATCACTTTGCAATCTATATTTTGACCCTTAAGGTAATCGACGAGTGCTTGAGCTGCGCGCTCATTGGGTAATCTGCCTATTTCTATCATCGAGTGTCCTTATCAAAATGTCGCTGAATTCGCTCAGAGTTAAGGTTATGCGTGTGCTTCTTGCCAAGCCTGGTAACCACCGTCCAGACTGTATACTTGATCAAAGCCCTGTTCGACAAGATATTGTGCGGCGCTTTGGCTACTGATCCCATGATAACAGATGACGATGAGGGGGAGATCCATATCGGCTTCTGCTATGAAACTGGCTAAATTTTCATTAGAAAGATTGATAGAACCTGCTACATGGCCTGACTCGAAGCTGGCTGCGTCGCGAATATCGGCTATCTGGATATCAGGGCTACTCTCTGAGAGTTGGATCAATTGATTGACACTAAAATGCTGGAAGCTAGACATAATGCGGTTCTTTTAAGGAGGAGTCGTTGGTTTAAGTGTGTAATACGGGGCCGTATTAGTACAGCCCCATGCCGGTAATTAATCCCAGTTAAGAATAACCTTACCCGACTGACCCGAACGCATAGCGTCGAAGCCTTGCTGGAAGTCATCAATCTTGAAATGGTGAGTGATAATCGGAGATATATCTAACCCGGATTGGATCAGGCTCGCCATCTTGTACCAAGTTTCAAACATCTCACGACCGTAGATACCCTTCAGGATTAATCCTTTAAAGATAACTTTACTCCAGTCGATCGCCATCTCTCCACCAGGAATACCCAGCATGGCAATTTTGCCACCGTGGTTCATGGTATCCAGCATGGAGTGGAATGCACTCGGTACTCCCGACATTTCCAGGCCAACATCGAAGCCTTCGGTCATGCCAAGTTCTTCCATAACCTCTTCGAGACTTTCCTTAGCAACATTGACGGTACGTGTCGCCCCCATCTTATTGGCTAATTCGAGGCGGTACTCATTGACGTCCGTGATCACCACGTGGCGAGCGCCAACATGACGGCAAACGGCGGCAGCCATGATCCCGATAGGACCCGCACCTGTGATTAACACATCCTCACCGACCAAATCGAAAGAGAGTGCCGTATGCACTGCATTACCAAATGGATCGAAGATAGAGGCGAGATCATCTGAGATATCATCGGGAATTTTAAAGGCATTGAATGCCGGAATAACTAAATATTCTGCAAAAGCCCCGTCACGATTGACGCCTACCCCGGAGGTATTGCGACAAAGATGAGTTCGTCCACCTCGACAGTTACGGCAATGACCACAGGTAATATGGCCTTCACCGGAAACGCGGTCTCCGACATCGAAACCACGCACTTCAATTCCCATATCGATGACTTCACCAACATATTCATGCCCAACCACCATAGGAACCGGAATGGTTTTTTGTGACCACTCATCCCAGTTATAGATATGGATATCGGTACCACAGATAGCCGTTTTTCTGATCTTTATTAACAGATCGTTATGGCCCATCTCCGGCTTGGGAGCATCGACCATCCAGATACCCTCTTCTGGCTTTAGTTTACTCAGTGCTTTCATTTTGTAACCTTAGCTTGTTTAAGGGCATCGAACATCCCATTTGATAACCTTAGTTGGATTAGAAGCACCGAACATCCAAATACCTTTTTCAGATATAAGCTTACTCAATGCTTTCATCTCGATATTCTATTTAAATGATACCCATCTCTTTGGCTATACGAGTAAACGCCTCGATAGCTCTGTCTATCTGTGCTTTTGTGTGAGCCGCAGACATCTGAGTGCGGATACGCGCTTGTCCCTTAGGTACAACCGGGAATGAGAAGCCGACGACATAGATGTTCTCTTCGAGTAGTCGGTTTGCGAAGTCACCAGCTAGCTTAGCATCGCCAATCATTACCGGAATAATGGCATGATCTGCACCACCTAAAGTAAAGCCTGCTTCGGTCATTTTTTCACGAAAGTAACGGCTATTTTCCCAAACGGCTTCACGTAGTGCCTGTCCAGACTTAAGCATTTCGAGTACATGAATCGATGCCGTGACAATAGAAGGAGCTAAAGAGTTAGAGAATAGGTATGGACGAGAGCGCTGACGTAACCAATCGACCACCTCTTTTTTAGCCGATGTAAATCCACCCGATGCACCACCTAAAGCCTTACCTAAGGTACCGGTAATAATATCGACGCGATCCATCACTTCGCAATATTCATGTGTGCCACGGCCATTGGCTCCAATGAAGCCTACCGCATGAGAGTCATCGACCATAACGAGTGCACCGTATTTATCGGCGAGATCACAGACACCCTTCAGGTTGGCAATAACGCCATCCATCGAGAATACCCCATCGGTAGCAATCATGATGTTACGGGCACCGGCTTCTTTTGCGGCCTTAAGTTGAGTTTCGAGATCGGCCATATCGTTGTTGGCGTAACGGAAGCGCTTAGCCTTACAGAGGCGAACTCCGTCAATAATTGAAGCATGATTAAGGGCATCTGAGATGATGGCGTCTTCACCGCTCAGTAGTGTTTCAAACAGACCCGCATTCGCATCGAAGCATGAAGAGTAAAGAATCGTGTCTTCCATGCCTAAAAATTCACTCAGGCTAGACTCGAGTTGCTTATGAATATCTTGGGTGCCACAAATAAAACGAACCGAAGCCATACCAAAACCATGGTCATTCAATCCGGCTTGAGCCGCTTTTATTAGCTCAGGGTGGTTGGCAAGGCCAAGGTAGTTATTGGCACAGAAGTTCATCACTTCGGTTCCATTGACCCGAATCTCGGTTTGCTGAGGAGAGACGATTACGCGCTCACTCTTGTATAAGCCTTCGGCTTTAACGTCTGCGAGCTGTTGATTGATCTGGTTGTAGAATGAGGTCGTTGTCACCTTAATTCTCCTTCGTTAGCATTATTTTGAGTATGGGAGTGGCGGCATTTTAACCTTAAAATCGTTAGCCCTACAGCCTTTTTTTCATCGGTGGCAGCAAGATTAATTAGTTTAGGGGATGCAGAGTGTTCACATTAATAAAACTAATCGTTAACGCGACATAAAAAGGACTGGTGAGTGTCATTCATATCTGTCTTTTTAGAGAGGCTTATAGAAAGGAATTAATCTTAATGAGCTGGAATTTGTCTAATCAAAAATAGAGCGCCGGTGATGACACTGGCGATTAACGTCAGACGCTCTGTGCGGTTGGCGCTGTGGCCAGTTTCCGATAATGCTGTTCGAGTCGAACAAACGTTGCCCGAGAATCCGCAGTCGAATAGGCTTTCGCTAGCATCAACACCCTGAGTAGCCCTTCATACAGTGAAGTCTTGGTGATACGGGTATCGATAGAGTGGATCTGCTTATAGCCAATCCAGAAGCTGACAATCATTTTAAGTGTCTCGGTAAGCGGGATTATCTCGTCCTGTTCTATCGAGAGGACGCCATCTTGATTTAATTTAATCAAGATCTGACTGCTACGGGTGAGTACCTGCTTCTGGGCGGCCAGGTAGAGTTTTTTTAGTTCATCATCACGACTTAGAATATCGGACAAATTCGCGTACATGAAACGAAACTCCCACATCGCATAGAACATAGCATCAAAGTAACTTATGAGAAGCTCAATGCTAATAGGTTCTCCCTCGTAGGGCTGAAAGCCTGACTCGAGGTGATCATGGTACAGGGCAAAAATGGAACGAATAATGTCCTCTTTATTACGGAAGTGGTAATAGAGGTTACCCGGGCTAATGCCCAGGTGCGCTGCGATATGATTGGTAGTGATATTCCTTTCACCGTGTTCGTTAAACAGCTCCAAGCTGGTATAGATAATTTTATCGCGGGTTTTCATTTGCGTCCTAATTGGATTCATTATTGATGAATAAAGCCCATCTTTAATCGACGGTTTGTCTGGCCAATTACCATTCTCTTCAATCACAGCCTTGTCCAGCTATCCTACGGAAGCTCTGAAACGAGCATTTTGAAGTAGCTTGGGTATACATACTAGCACTGACAGAATTAATCAGGCAAAGCTCAATTATAAAATGATTGTGAATGCTGCGAAGTGATACTCATCTCATTAAGTATTTTGGCAAATCAGACCACTTAGTTAGATAAGAGTAGGATAGTTAAGTCGTTAACGTCTATTCAGTAGAATGGTGCTGAGATGGAACCGCTGAGACGGCCGTCAAATAGGTCAATATTTAACGAACCGGGACTAATGGTGAGTCAAGCGGAGGGCAACGAAGGCTTATGACGCCAACGAGTGTACGTCTAAGCTGGGCATAAAGCAGGTGTTAGCCATGGCTTGATAATGCTGCTCGAGCCTGGTGAAGGTGCCTTGTGATTCAGGAGTTGCATGAGCCTTAAAGATCATGAGCACTCTGAGTAAGCCTTCATACAGAGAAGCCTTGGTTATGGTGGCATTAATTGAGTGTGTCTGTTTATAGCCAATCCAGAAACAGGCGATCATTCGCATCGTATCTGCAAGTGGCGTTATCTGCTCCTGCTCTATGGCGAGCACACCATCTTGTCTCAGTTTAGATAAGATGTGGCTGGAGCGAGTTAAGGCTTGTTGCTGGGTGTGCTGATATCGTTTCAGAACGGCCTCATCCCGAGTCAGGATATCGGTCAGGTTATCGTACATGAAGCGAAACTCCCAGAGGGTTTCGAACATAGTATCGAAATAACCAACGAGCAACTCCAGATTGACCTCTTGCCCCATATAAGGTTGAAAACCTGAGTCTAAATGAGCCTCATACAGGAGGAATATGGAGCTGATAATGTCTTCTTTATTACGAAAATGGTAATAGAGGTTTCCGGGGCTAATATTGAGGTAGGCGGCAATATGATTAGTTGTGATATTTCTTTCACCGCGCTCGTTAAATAACTTCAAACTGGCGTGGATGATTTTATCGCGGGTTTTCATATTGATCCTGAACACAGTAAATATAGACTGATTGAATAAGCTAACTCAACTTAACAAAAATGTCAGGTAAATTATCTTTAATCTGGGCCTTATAGGCGGGTTTAGTGTGTTAAAATTACTGACTTATATGATGCTATTTAATTAAGCGTATGGGCGAATGAACCGTTTTATTTATTCAATATTACTCTATCTACTCTTTCCTCTGTTGGTTATATATTTAGCCGTGCGTGCCATCAAGAGTCCCGATTACCGTGGTAGGTGGGGGGAGAGGTTTGGCCTTACATCCCTCAAGGGAAGCGACCTGCTTATTCATTCAGTCTCTATGGGGGAGACCCTTGCGGCCATCCCCCTGATCAGAGCTATTCAGCAAGCGCACCCTCGGCTTACAATTACCGTGACCACGACGAGTCCAACCGGCTCTGCCGAGGTGATAAAAGCCTTTGGTGACAGCGTTCAGCACTGTTATCTGCCTTTCGATCTGCCTTTCAGTGTTCGTCGATTCCTGAAACAGGTGAATCCGCAGTACTGCATTATTATGGAGACCGAGCTGTGGCCAAATTTGATCCATCAGGCCTCTCGCTGTGGAATCAAGTTGATGCTCGCCAATGCGCGTTTATCTGAGAAATCGGCCAGCCAGTATCAAAAGCAGATAACCCTTTCTCAACCTATGTTGCAGAGTCTTGATTCGATTGCGGCTCAGTCACAACAAGCCGCAGATCGTTTTATCGCATTAGGTGTGAGCGCCGACAGGGTTGAGGTGTGTGGCAGCTTAAAGTTCGATCTTACCATTGCCGATGACAAGCGTGAGCAGGCCAAGGCATTGCGCCAACAATGGCGCTCTGTAACCTGCCCGGTATGGATTGCCGGCAGCGTTCATCCCGGTGAATTCGATGCCATCCTGGCCGCCCACAGACACCTGTTGACGATAGCTCCGGATGCGCTGCTTATCATGGTGCCGCGTCATCCCGAGAAATTTGATGCGGCAGCGTCCAAGATATCGGACGCTGGATTTACCCTCGCCAGGCGCAGCTTGAAAGAGGGTGTCGATGGTGCAACTCAGGTGTTGCTTGGCGATACCATGGGGGAGTTATTGACCTTCTATGGGGCGGCCGATCAGGCATTTGTCGGTGGTACATTAATTGAGAATGGTGGCCATAACCCACTTGAGCCTGCGGCGCTGGGATTACCAGTCTTTGTCGGACCACATCATTGGGATTTCGCCGAGATCACGGGTCTGCTTAACGAGGCTGGTGCCTTGCAGGTGATCTCTTCGGCCGAAGAGTTAGCCACAGCTCTGGTGCGTAACTTTGAAGACAAGTCGGCATATCAGGTGGCCAGCAAGGCTGGGTTACGAGTTGTGGAGGCTAACAAGGGGGCGTTGCAGAAGCAGTTCTCTCTTGCAAATCGGTTGATCGCCTTCGAATAAAGGCTGATTACATTTTCTATGTTGGGTTTGGGTGTTGAGTGGTGCGCTTGAAGGTCGTACCTTCATTGTTGTTTATCACCTGCTGTGAGCTTATGTGCAGATACTTCTTCGGGACGCTGTAAAGCCATCCGTGGCCGCTTAACGAAAACATCCCTGTTTTCGATACCCTCAGCCGCATCTACACTTGGCAGATTTCAAGAAAGTGCTCTCTTCGATTATCTAAACTCTCGGTTTCTCCAGCTAAAATGGTCATTGATTCATATAGGTCTCACTGGTAACTTACTAAAATAATTGTGAATAAGTTGCATTCTGTAAGTTGTTTATCGGAATTCACGCTAATAAGCTTTTAAGTTGAAAATGAATATGTCAGACCGTAGTTTGAATTCAAAAATCTGGTTAATAGTGCTTAGTCTTATTCTGCTATTTCCTACTTTTTTCTGTGTTTCCGGAATTGTTACATCATTAGATTTAGAAAACCCAAGAAGGCATGAAGGTCTAATAGTTGTTGGTATTATGTTTATGTATTCTTTCTTTATATGGATTCCATTCTTGGTTACCTTGATAAAGAGTTGGGGAAAAAATAAGGTTGGCTTTAACCTGTTGGTATCAACCCCTTTTTTGATAATGCTTGGATGTTTTTTATATTCATTGTAGCAAGCAACGTAACAAACATTTCCATCCGATTACGCAAGCAGTCCCACTTCTTACTAGGTCCCGCAAAAAGATTAGCCAACAGAAAATCTAAATCGAAGAGGTGAACACTCAGGTGTGAACGCGGCTGTGACCTTCGACATCAGGGATGATGTCGCAGAGCCCACAGGGATTGTGCTTGCGGCGTGTCACAGAAGTGTTTACACGTAAGCCTGCTGCAAGCAATAAATACCAATGACGCTATGGTACTCAGTGGGCGACCAAGTACCAAATGAACCCAAATCAGAGATACTTCAAACTTGTTATCTGACAAGTCTTAAGCTTGTGAATAACCCTTCATCAAGCTTTGCCAGTTGGACTCGGTAAAGGCCAAAGTGGGGAGCTTAGCTAGCTCCTTTCTGAAGGAGCGTAACAACCTCTCCAGGTTGGCACCTTGCCACTTCGGGGCCGGTGTGCGAATTTCGCCTCTGTCGAAGTCGATAAGGTAGAACTTGTCTGGTGTGATAAGGATATTCTTGGCGTTGAGGTCGGCATGATAGACCCCTCGCTGGTGGAATTTCGCGATACAGGCGCCGAGTTGCTGCCATTGTAGGTCTGACATTGGCGACTTGCTCAGTTGGGCCACTAAATCTTGAGCGCCCTCTACGCGTTCGATGATGATATCGGCGCGATAATAGAGACCGTTTCTCTCTACGTTGGCTGCGATGGGGCGGGGGACTTCAAATCCTTCGCTGTACAGCAATTCCAATAGTGATAACTCAGCCACCGCTCTGGTGTTTTTCAGGCCGGTGTAAAAATAGGAGTCCTTGCTGATTTTTTCCATCAGCCCACCACGGTAGTAGTGGCGCAGCACCCATTCACTCTTGTCTGTCTCAGCCATATCGGGTTTAACAAACCAGGTGGTGTATCGCCCTTTGGATGAACCGGTTACAGCACTTTTGCTCTGCCAGTAATCGAAGGTAAACCACTGTGTAGAGATGGTTTCAAGCGCGGCATCGCAATATGCGATAGCGCCTGATGGGGTTTGTTTAATCTGCATATTGATTCGGATCGTCGCTTATAAGAGTGAAAGCCGGTTCTGATGTTCGCTATTCTACAATAACTTATGGCTATCGCGTAAATTTAGCGAGCTTGATGAGTGATTCGAGATTCTCTTGCCAGAGTTTAGCCTGAAGTAGGGCTTGAGATTGACTGATATCCAGTTGGCTGAATGTCGGGCGTATCGCCGCGGCCCCATACTCTCGGGATGAGATGGGAATAATTGGGATCTCTGTCTCCAACTTGCCATATTTCAGAGCCAACTGCTGAATCGTGACGGCAAATTGATACCAGGAGGTCTTGCCGCTATCGCACCAGTGATAGAGGGGAGACAGTGACTCTTGCTCCGTGAGTACCCATATAAACAGGGCCAGCTCTTTGGCTGAGGTCGGGCTGCTGATCTGATCCGATATCACCTTTATCTCAGGTTTTTCACGCATCAGTCTAAGCATGGTTTTAACGAAGTTATTGCCGTACTGCGAGTACACCGATGAGGTTCGTACTATGGTCGACCCGACTGGCATACATTGCCGCAGTGTCTTTTCACCGGCAAGCTTAGAGGTGCCATAGACATTGATAGGGTGCGGGCTATCTGAGATGGTGTAGGGAGTACTCTGTTTTCCATCAAAGACATAGTCGGTGGAGAGATGGATCAGACGTATATCTCTGTTTCGCGCCGCCACCGCAATATTTTTTACCGCAAGCTCATTGATTTCGAATGCTAATGAAGGCTCTGATTCGGCTAGATCAACCTGGGTATAGGCCGCCGTATTGATGATGAGATCCGCTTTATGAGTCGCGATAGCCGATTCTATCTCATCGATAACGGCTAAGTTAATATCTCTATGCCCGAGTGCGACGCATTCGATATGAGTGGGTTTATTGGCAATAAGCGCCTGGGCCAGCTGACCGCTTTTTCCTAAGATGAGTGCCTTCAACTTTGAGTTTGCCATGTTTTATGGTGTTTCATTCGTTCAATTCTTATCATCAGCCGAAACATTTCGATAGCTGCCATCCCGGATATGGTGACACCACTCCAGATTGTCCAAATACCACAGGATGGTTTTTACTATGCCGGACTCGAATGTTTCCACCGGCTTCCAGCCCAACTCCTCATCGATCTTGGTGGCATCGATGGCATAGCGAAGATCATGCCCCGGCCTGTCTTTGACATAAGTGATCAGTTGATTGAAGTCCTCGACGCCTGAGGGTTTGTTTTCAATCAGACAATTTAGCTGATCACAGATGGTGGTGATAACTTCAATATTCTGTTTTTCGTTATAGCCGCCGATATTATAGGTCGAGCCAGACTTGCCATCAGTCGCTACCTTGTAGAGGGCGCGGGCATGATCGTCGACATATAACCAGTCTCTGATCTGTTTTCCATCGCCATAAACCGGTAGAGGTTTCCCCTCCAAGGCGTTAAGAATCATCAGAGGAATCAGCTTTTCAGGAAATTGGTAGGGACCGTAGTTATTTGAACAGTTAGTTATCACCACGGGCAGTTGGAATGTACGACACCAGGCCCTGACCAGATGGTCCGAGGCGGCCTTACTTGCCGAGTAAGGCGAGCTTGGATTATATGGGCTCTGTTCGGTGAAGAGTCCGGTCTCACCCAGATCGCCATAGACCTCATCGGTTGAGATATGGTGAAACCTGAAGTCTTGTTGCTTACTGCCTTCAAGTTCAGTGAGATAAGTCCGACTCGCTTCGAGCAGGGTATAAGTTCCAAGAATATTGGTTTGTATAAACTCATCCGGCCCATCGATAGAGCGATCGACATGACTCTCGGCGGCGAGGTGCATGATGATATCCGGTCGATATTGTTTAATAACATTATCGACCAGGGGGCGGTCGCAGATGTCCCCAAGGATGAAATGGTAGCGCTCGTTACTCTCTATCGATGAGAGAGACTCCAGATTACCCGCATAGGTTAATTTATCCAGATTGATAACCCTGTGAGATGTCTCGTTAATCAGAAATCTTATCAGGGCTGAACCGATGAACCCGGCGCCGCCAGTTACCAGAATGGTTTCATTTCTGCTGATACTCATAGCCAGTGCTCTTGGCTGTTAAACGCTAAGCCTGCTCTATCTTTCTCCGACAGTATGGGTGGTGCTATGACGTCGGCCTTAGAACTGCTGACTTTGGATTTCGGCCAATCTATCGATAACTCACTATCGTTCCAGATGATGGTTTTCTCGAACTCCGGCGCGTAATAATCGGTACATTTATAGATACAGTCTGCCGATTCTGAGATGACATAGAAGCCGTGGGCAAACCCTGCCGGGATCCAGAGTTGGCGTCTGTTTTCTTCACAAAGGTAGGTACCGAACCACTGTCCGTATGTGGGACTCTCTCTGCGCAGGTCAACGGCCACATCGAATACCTCTCCGGAGATGACACGCACCAGTTTTCCCTGAGTCTGACTGGATTGATAGTGCAGCCCCCTCAGTATCCCTCGCTTGGATCGACTGTGGTTTTCCTGAACAAAATGAACATCGCTGACATGCTCCCTGAACCAGGAGTCCCGAAATGATTCGAAGAAGAAACCTCTCTCATCGCCAAACAGCTTGGGTTCGATGATCTTGAGATCTGCAATGGGGGTGTCGATGACTTTCATCTCGGGCCTGTTAACGCAAGCATTGGGAAATTACCTTCAATAATAACACCTTCTCGGGGCCTGAGCGGTTCGGTTTATTAGCTTAGTGAGCCTGATGTTAAGAATTGTCAGTTAAAGCTTGGAACCGGAACGGGTTCTACATTAAACTTTGCTGGTTCTATCCATCAACTCCCGAGCACTATGAGCTTAAAACTTAATAAGATTAACTCCCTATGTCTGTTGCGTTTATCCGCCATAGGCGATGTATGCCATGCTGTGGCTATGGTGCAGGCGATACAGAGAAAATACCCGCAACTTAAGATAACCTGGGTGATAGGCAAGGTTGAGTATCAATTGCTTAAGCATCTTGAGGGGATTGAGTTTGTTATTTTTGACAAGTCACAGGGTTGGCGCAGTTATTTCAATTTAAGGAAAGCATTAGCGGGGCAGAGGTTCGATGTGCTGCTGCATATGCAAGTGGCACTGAGAGCTACACTCGCTTCATTGGCCATATCTGCCAAGGTTCGAGTCGGTTTCGATCGTTTCAGAGCTAAAGAGGGGCAGTGGTTGGTGACAAACCACAAGATTGAGCCGCAAGATACGCCACATGTACTCGAAGGCTTTATGGGCTTCGCAAAAGCGCTTGGTGTGACAGACCTCTCCCCCAAGTGGGATATTCCGGTTCCGCCAGCCGATACCGAGTTTGCCCAGAAGATGATCCCAGATGGCGATAAAACCTTAGTTATCTGCGCTGCGGCCAGTAAGGCAGAACGTAACTGGTTACCCGAGCGTTATGCCGCGGTGGCGCAGCACGCCATATCTAAGGGCTATAGGGTCGTACTCTGTGGCGGACCCACCGCATCGGAGAGAGCCTTAGCCGAAGATATTCAAACGGCTTGCGCTCAAGCGCTGGAGAATATGGTGGGCAAGACCTCACTCACCCAGCTGTTGGCTGTACTTAAGCAGGCTACCATCGTTTTGGCTCCCGATACCGGCCCGACCCATATGGCGGTGACTCAGGGAACGCCTGTGATTGGGCTTTATGCGCACTCTAATCCGGGAAGAACCGGACCCTATACCTGCTTAGACTCAGTGGTTAGTGTCTACGATGAAGTAATAAAGAGTCAGACTGAAGGCGAGAACCCTTGGGGTAAAAGAGCTAAAGGAGAGCACTTGATGGAGCTTATTTCCGTCGAGACAGTCACTGCAATGTTCGATAGCAGATCTAACATTTGATCCCTTTACAGAGCGGTGATGGCCTTTAATCCTGTAAGCTATTTGGGCTGCTTAGCCGATTTTTGTGCAGTATTTGGTTCAGCATTGGACTGGCTTTGAGCTTGGTGCTGATGGTGCTCATATAACTTGGCTTCTTTAATAAATGAGTAATAAGCATCCATAATAGCTAAGATAAAGCCTCTCATGCCTGAGAACATCTTGCGTTGAATGAAATATTCCTTCAGAAAAATGAGTGGAAAAATGGTAATAAGCTTGATGTAGGAAAATTGCTTGTCTCTATTCAGCTTCTCATCGGCTTTTAAACTGGAATATTTATTATTTTTTGATGTTATGGCTTCGATAGAGCCGTAGCCGTAGTGGTCAAATGTTTCATTAATAAAGGTTTCGATGCCTTTAACTGTCGCACTCTCATGAACCATTTTAGATTCATCGAAATGAGCCTTGTCACGTTTAAAAAAACGGTGATTATTAGGCTTTTTACTCCAGGCAGAGAGTGGCTTTCCGATGAAAATATCATTACGCCAAAAGCGGACACTGTCAGCGGTGTTCTGATCAATGATGGCTTGTAAGGATTTGATTAAACGTTCATTGATTACTTCATCGCCATCTAAATTTAGAACCCAGTCATTGCTGCACAGGGATAGGGCGTATTGCTTCTGCTTGGCGTAGCCCATCCAAGCATGGGAGTATACCTTTGCTCCGAAGCGTTCGGCTATCTCTACTGTTTTATCTGTGCTACCTGAGTCGACGACAATAATTTCATCCATGCAAGCAACGCTCGAAAGTGCTTTTCCTATGTGTTCCTCTTCGTTTTTAGTTACAAAGAAGACGCTTATCGGTATTGTCATTGGTAATGTGGTAAATATCTGAGTGAGCAATGCAACAATTATACATCAAAAAGGGAACGGCTAAAATCCAGTTTAAAAAATTCTAACCCAAGGGGTTCTATTGGCTTTCTCACAGCCTGAAAAAATGCCTTTTCTTGTGCTAGTATGCTCACCCTTTATGGACTTAAGTTGGCTTTTAGAATGAAATTTAAAATCTTTGTGATTAACCTGGATACTAGTTTAGATCGACTGGCAAGTATTCAGAAGTCGTGCGACCATCTAGAGTTGAGATTTCAGCGAGTGTCAGCCGTATTAGGAAGCGATCTAGGGAAGGAGGAGAAAGCAAAGGTTTACAACTTAAGAGATAACCTAAGAAAATACGATAAAGCTTTGAACGATGGCGAGATAGGGTGTTATTTGAGTCATGCTGAGTGCTGGACAAAAATCATTGAAGATGAGTTGGATTATGCTCTGGTACTGGAAGATGACGCTATTCTTACCGATGAACTACCGTTATATATTGAAAAGCTAGCGGCGTCATGCCATGAGTGGGATTACATCAGATTGTCTCATGGGAGTAAGGTTAAGCCCGTTATTAGTAGTGTAGACTTAGGTGAGGGGCTCTTCTTACAAAGAGCGCTTAAACTAAACTCGACAACGACGGGACAGTTTATCTCTTTTCGTGGGGCAGAGAAGTTGCTATCGAGTGCCTTTCCAATTTCACGTCCCGTCGATATTGATATTCAGCACTGGTATGAAACGTCGCTGCGTTGTTTTGTGGTCAGCCCATTCCCTGTACTTAACCATGATTTTGAAAGTGAAATTAATCAATTTTCCGATCGTCGTGATGTAAAAAAACGTCCTATCAGGCGTATCTGGCAGAAAGTGAAGTTTGAAGTCTTGCTGGTGTTGAACTACTTTAGGCTACCCAAACTTCCTCGTTAATTATACTTGAGCTAATTTATTTTCTCAGCCATCTCTTACTTCCTGAAAGCACTATTTTCACCCATGCCCTGATTGAATCTTTAGTTTTTTCAGTTAATACATCTTTATAGATATCGCAGTAGTCAATGATGTACTTTATCTCTCGCCCAGGGAGTGACTATTATGTCGGCATCAACTCTTTTCCCATACTCTTTAAAGCTTGCTACCGCAGCTTTATGCATAGGGTTATCACCAATGGCAAGTGTAAAAATGATTCGGTTTGAGCGAGAGTTGCGTTGTTTCATTGTCACGCCTTCTGTGTCTGACCCCGCAGGCTTTGAGAGTGAAATCGATAGGCTGGCCTGCATAAGGGTTATGTTCAACGCCGACCACTTAAGCGCATCTGGTTGCGAGTTATTTACGAGATAAGCATGTTGTTAAATGCGTTTAAATTGCCACCCTTTCCCAAAATGAAGAGTTGATTGTTGCTCTTTATATGAGGCTTTGATGACAGATACCGTAAAAATTAAATTACGGTATCTGAAGTATTATTTATTGTTACGGATTTAAATTACCACTCTCCCCTATGGCTTAGAAGAAAATTTAGAGAAGTACCAGTTGAGCAGTGGCTTAGGTAATTTGTATTTTTTCTTAAGTTTAGTCAGATATAAACTCCAAACTGAACACTTAAGCGACTCCAGTTCTTTCGAATCTACGATGTTGGCAAATATTCGACAGTAATCGGCGATGTACTGGATTTCACGTTGTCTGGACTTTGGGCTGAAACCACGTCCTGCATAATGGATGAAATCAGCCTTTTGATAATCTGTGATGCCTAGTAGATCCATGCGATTAAAATAGGGATCTGCTTCAACATACTTTATTTTGTGTTTCTGAATGATGTAGTTGGTGTATGTCTGCTCATAGAACTTGATCGAGTTACATAAAGACTGCAGATCACTGAGCTTCATTAAGTTGAACAGAGGGGATGGTTTAGATACTAATAACATCCCCATGTTGAAATAGGTAAGTTTACCATCTCTGCGCTGCCAGTCTTCAACAGGCTCAAGTTGCCGGCATATCTCATTGATCACTGGCGTTCGGTCACGGTAGAGTCCTTCATTGAACATATAAACCGTGTCTTGATCTGGGTACACCTCGAAGATATCCCTTGCCGATGGGGTAATAATAAAATCGGCATCCAGATAGAGTACTCGATCATACTTTTTCAGGAGCTCCCCGATATACAATTTTTCTGACCAAGCAGGATTCGCATCATATTTAGGTTTGCTGATATCGATCTTGTAGTGAAGCTCTTCAGACACGATTAAGTCGGCACCGACCCTATCAGCATATATTTGAAAGCTATTCAATGCGGCCTTGTACATAGGGTTATCACCTATGGCAAGGGTGAATATGGCTCTTTTCATTTTGAAACCTTGTCTTAAATGGTGAAACTATTTTATGGAAACAGAGTCAGTGTTTTCTATGCTGTTTAGCATTTTTTTATAAGTCCGCTCTACTTCACCGACACAGATATCGCTTACATGGCCCTTGCCTTGGGTAGCATAGAGTACTTGAGTGCGGTCATTGATTGGTGGTGCCCAGTAAGGTTTCTTTTGGCGCATCATAGCGATGAGTGGCCGCTGGCTTGCCGTGGCAAAGTGCATGATCGCGGTTTCGACAGTGATGACAACATCAGATTGAGCAATGATGGAGGGCAACTCAAAGAAATGTTCATTAACGGTAAAAACAGCTACTTGAAATGGTGATAATGATGACGATTCGAGTACGGACTTTTCCATTTCGTTCAGATTTTCACCCGTTACATTGATGATAAAACGTATATCTGGTGTATTTTGCCCAATTTTTTCGATTAGTTGGAATAACTGCTGCTGTTGCCAATCTCGTTTACTATTCGTGGATAGATGATTGAGGAAAACGACTCTCCCTTGACGTTCAGGAACGGAAAATTTTGCTTTTAACCAGTTCTGAGTAATCATCTTTATTTCATCAGGGATTGCTAAAGATGGCATAAAGTCGGCCTTGTCTAATGTCAATCCCGTAATGCTATTAAGCAGTTGGTAATATCGGTCAGTAATGTGGTCATTTGCAGGGAGTCGGTCTGTATCCAGTTTAAAAACCTTATCACTACCTCGAAAAAAATAAGCGTCAAACAGTCCCATCAATTTTGATTTGCCGATGCTGGAGACAATAAATCCATTTGGTGATATTTGCCTTGCAATATCAGAGAACTGCTCACTCTTACTCCCCGAGTGGGTAATAATCAGATCATAATCTAAGGCTTTAGCTTGGGTAATTTGCGCTTGTAAACTGTCATTAGAGTCACAGCATCCATAACATCGAGTGAAAGCTGGTTCGGCTGTGATCCATTGTTGCATAATTTGGCTGCGAGACAGACGCCATGCATCTTTATTATTTCGGTTATCGTCAAGCCAAATATCAACTTCTATGTGGGGCTGCTGAGCTTTAAATGCGGCTAGAAAAGTTTTGATATAGAGGAAATCACCCAAAGCCAGGGGAGAGATAAAGAGTAATCGCTTTGCGCTGTTTAGTTGTGAGCTTGAAATGAGTGACATTGACAATTTGCCATGCTGTTACAGAGTTAGCCTAAAGGATACATGGCTTTGAGTTTACTGAAAACTCCCATCTATTGTTATTGCCGGGTTTGCTTCTTTTGAAGTTCATTATTCAAATGCATTTATATATGCTTTTTCTAGTTGGGCCTTAGGTATTGAGCTTAGCTTCTCTAAAAATGTCATACGACCTTTGCGCATTTCAGGGCTGATAGCTAAAGCTTCAAAAAATTCATCTTTGCTAATATTTAAGGAGTCGGGGGTGCTACGAATATTGAAGCCATCTATACATTCTAGTACTGAAGGATTTAGAGCCGGTAAATTAAGGAGTACTCTTATATGGTGGCAATACTTCATTCCCAGTGCTACTTGTTCACCATGTAAACCATCCCCAAGGTTGAGGTAATCTAGCGCATGGCTAATCAAATGTTCTGCGCCGGAGCAGGGGCGAGAGTCTCCCGAAAATCCCATCGCCAGCCCCGACAAAATAAGTCCTTCGGCGAGTTGGGTGATCACAGCTTGATCTGTGAGTGACAGGTGCTGCATGCCGACTATCTCATTTGCTGCAGATTTGGCGAGCAGATAGGAAAACCCATCAACATCGGCTCTGTCTTTGGCATAGTTCATATCAAGTAATGCACAATAGTTTGAAAGAAGATCGCCAATACCAGCTTGAGTAAGGCGCATCGGTGCTTGAGAGCAGAGCTTTGTATCGACGATGATGACATTGGGAATTGCAGCAGGCAGGCTGAGCTTTTTTCCTGATTCATCAAAAATTACGGCAATAGGGGAAGAGACACAATCGCTGGAAAGTGCTGTCGGTATTACAATGAGTTCAATATGACGTAGGCTTGCTAACCGTTTGCATACATCGAGAACTTTTCCTCCGCCGAAGGCCACGACGGTCTGGATTTGTAGCTCTGCACAAATGGCATCGATTTGAGATACATTCGTAAAGTCAGCTTTTTCTATTACATGTGTAGTGCAGCTTTTACTGGCCCATAAATGGGATAAGACCTGTTCAGCCAATGTCTTCACACCATCATCTATGGCCAGCAGTACTCCTTGGGAAAGTGGTAAGTTTGATAACAGAGGTGTATTTGCTATCGCATCTTTCTCAACGAGCAACTGGGCAGGAAACTCCAAGTGTCGAGTGCTGAGCTTCCTTGTGAAGTCTGACAATTATGCCTCCTTGATCTGTTTTAGTAAGGTGCTGGTACTGACGGATTTATGATATTCAGTATAGGCTAGGCTTACACCTTGCTCGTCGAGATATGATTGAGTGCACCGAATTTGTGCTAAATATGATTCATGTTCCCAGTCATCACCATGAACAATGACGTCGATATTGTATTTTTCAATAATAGGTTTGATATCAAAACTATTGGTGACTTCGACCTGTGAAACACAGCTGAGCGCATTGAGAATAGTTGCCCTATCATCTTCACTATATATTGGACGCCGCTTATATTTTTCGGTCATCTCATCGCCATTAATCAATATAATGAGTTCATCACCAAATTCTGAGGCTTTCTGAAGGAACTCGACATGACCTCGATGAAAAAGATCGAATACACCGACCACTAAAACTTTTTTAGACATTTAGCACCATAGAGTTGCTGCTCCATAAACGGATATATGAAACACGATATTACAGTTATGAAAGAATCGCTATGATAAAGCAAAGTCAGTTTTTGAGAAACCATGATATGACCTAATGTATCTCCTTTATGTAGATAACACTTGTGTGGCAAGGACAAAAAAACGATAGTCTTAGGTGTATGTGCTACAATCGCCGCATTAATTTTCGAGTGAACTTTGATGAGTCATACTTGTCTCTGGTTTGTATTAAGCTTTCGTTCTCGAAGCATTTGTAAGAAGGTTTTCCGTGATCTGTTTTGATGTTTTACATCCCTATTATCTTCCACAATACTTGCCCGTTAAGGATGAGTTAATTAAACGTGGGGAAACAGCACATTTTATTGTTTATCGAAATCTTGAGCAGCAAGCGGCGCTGGATGCCTTGGTGTCTCAGCATCAATTGAATGTTCAATGGGTTAATAATGCAGAGGAAGCGTTGGCTTTTTATCTGGAAAATAAGCCTAAGTGGGTTATCTTTGGTAACAGTTTTGATGCTTCATCAAAACTAAAAGGGATATCGAAAACAGCGCTGATGCAGCACGGCATCGGTCCCAAAGCGTGTTATTATACTGTGTCAGAATCAGATATGGATGTACGTTTTGTTGAGGGAGAGTATCGTTTAAACCGATTACAACAGCTATTTCCCTCAAAAACATTTATCGATACAGGATACGCAAAATTAGATCCAATCCTACAAGGTTGTGAAAAGGGATTAGATCTAAAAGCTATCGGTTTAGATCCTTCTAAACCTACTTTACTCTACGCTCCGACTTTTTACCCTAGTAGTATCGAGAAGATGGCTAAACAGTGGCCTGAGCATTTTGCCGAATACAATATTTTACTTAAACCTCACTATTTTTCTTTGAGTAAAGCGGGTTACAAAAAGCAGAAGCAGCTTCTTGAGTTCTGGGCTTCATACGATAATGTTTATTTAGCTCCAGTCGAAGAAACAAATTTAGTTCCCTTTATGGCAAGTGCAGATCTGCTGATTAGTGATGCTTCATCGGCACTATTTGAGTTTGCCGCTCTGGATAAGCCTGTAGTCTGGTGTGATTTTTACCATTTAAGGTGGAGTTATCGGGGAATATTTAAGTTTAGATTTAATAAACGCATGGATAATGACTTGTATCGGTATGCGGGCGTTGCGGCCCATGCTGAAACATATGGAAACTTAAAGGCTGTTGTCGATGAACAGCTGATAAATCCAGATTTGTTTGCACCTCAGCGTGCTAAATATACTCAAGAGCTAGCCGGCCGGGTTGATGGCTTAGCCAGCAAGCGGATTGTAAATTATCTTCTTGGTTAGATTTTCTTCGTTAATACAGAAGTCAATTTAGACAATTATTGAATGGAATAAAAATGCACACTAGAGCCATCTACCCCGGGACATTCGATCCCGTTACTAATGGTCATGCCGATCTCATCGAGCGAGCGGCTAAGTTATTTAAGCATGTGGTGATTGGGATTGCGGCCAACCCCTCTAAGAAGCCTAGATTCACATTAGAGGAGCGTGTGGCCTTGCTTCAGCTGGTGACGTCACACTTAGATAACGTCGAGGTCGTGGGCTTTAGTGGCTTGCTGGTGGACTTTGCCAAGGAGCAAAAGGCGAGCGTATTACTCCGTGGTCTAAGAGCCGTTTCTGACTTTGAGTATGAATTTCAGTTGGCGAATATGAATCGTCGTTTAAGTTCAGATCTTGAAAGCGTATTTTTAACGCCCGCGGAAGAGAACTCATTTATCTCATCGACGCTGGTAAAAGAGGTCGCGCATCATGGCGGTGATGTCAGTCAATTTGTTCACCCTGAAGTTGCGAAAGCACTGATGACAAAAGTTTGAGAGTGAAAGTTATAATGATGGAAACAGTAAAGTCATTTGGTGTGCGGGCTTTTGCAGTACTCAGCTTATTTATCTCCTTTATCTCTGTCTCCGCGCCTTGGGTGGACACGTCGGATATCTATCTGCGAGCCGATATTCAGGCGCTTGCCGATGAAGGCGTGATCACGGTTCCCGTCAATACCTACCCTTTGATGTGGGCCGGTATCGGTGCGGATCTAAGTAAGGTTGAGCCTTCGGTATTGTCCCCTTCGATAGCGCAAGCCTTTGCCCGGGTGAACTACTATTATCGAAATGCGGTCGAGAATCGCGGTAATACCAGAATAAAAGTGGCAGCGGCAACCGATGCGGCTCGTTTTCAGCATTTTGGGTCCGACTACAGCGAGCAGGGTGAGCTTCAAGCATCCTACGAGTATATGGGCGATCGCTTTGCCTTTAAGGCCTCGGCTTCAGCTAACTATGATCCCAGTGATGATAAAGAGTTCAGACTCGATGACTCCTATATGGCGGCAATCTTAGGCAACTGGATTTTTACCGCCGGCGCCATAGAGCAGTGGTGGGGACCCGGATTCGACTCATCAATGCACAGATCAAACAATGCACGACCACTGCCTTCAGTGATGATCAGTCGTAACAATGCCGCAGCCTTTGAAACTCCCTGGTTATCCTGGCTCGGGCCTTGGACCTTAACCGCGGGCATAAGCCGTTTAGAGGAGGAGCGTGCTATTGCAAATCCGCTACTGTGGAGCTTCCGTAGTTCACTGCGCCCCTTCAGACAATTAGAGGTTGGTTTCTCTTGGAGTACGCAGTTTTGTGGTGAAGGCGAAGAGTGCTCTATGGAGAGTGCCTTAAAGTCTATTACCGGTCAGCGTGATTGCCGTAATGATACGGGCGGTGGCTGTACCAACTATGGTAACCAGATGGCCGGTTATGATATCCGTTTCAGTGATACCTGGTTCGATATTCCGTTTGGTGTCTATTACGAGAAAACCTGTGAGGATGCCAAGGGCTCCGCCCCCTGGGATATTGTCGATTGTGGTCATATGGGTGGAGTTGATACCCGTTTCAATTTTGAAAACCAGCAATACAAACTGTTTTTTGAGATGACTGACACCATGGTGTTCTGTGGTGCAGACCCGACGGTGTTTAACTGTATGTATGAGCACGGTGATTACAAGAGTGGTTCTCGTTACTACGGTAAGGCGTACGGCAGTACCTATGACAGCGACGCTAAAGTCTATGTGTTGGGATTGATTGGACAGTTTGCCGACAGCCGTGGCATCACCTCGCTATTACGTTACGCCCAGCTGAATAAAGATGGTTCCAGTCCGGCTAATGGCTGGGCGCCTCAGCCTGCGAAAGAAGATCTGTTAATGCTGGAGCTTAGCTACCGTATGCCTATCTGGAAAGGGATGATGAGTGTCGGTGGTACAGTGTCTCAATCGGAATTTGAGGTCGAAGATAAACAAACCGATGCGACCCTGTTCGGCACTTACGAGTATCGTTTTTAAAAGAAGAGTCTAGGAGCTAGAGTCTAGGTTCTAAAAGCAGCTCGCTGCGCTCTAGCAGTGAGCCTGCGAACGTCCTCGTTGCCACATAGTGGCGTTCTCGAAGGCGTTTTTTCAGCCTTCTACCTAGTCTGGCATATACCACAAAAGACTGTGGTTCTCTGGCCCAGTTTTATCTCGCTGAGCAGATTGCCACATTGGGTGCAGGTCTCACCTCCGCGCCCATAAACATGTAGCTTCTGAGCAAAATATCCGGGTTTGCCTTCGGCATTGGTGAAGTCTTTCAGTGTGGTTCCACCTTGCTTGATGGCATTCGCCAAGATCTGTTTTACCTCGGTAACCAGAATCGTCAACCTTTCAGTGTCGACATTTCCCGCCTGAGTCTCGGGATGAATGCCTGCCGCAAACAGCGCTTCGTTGGCATAGATATTACCGACCCCTACGACAATATGGTTATCCATTAAACAGAGCTTAATGGCTTTCTTCTTATTCTTTAATATCTGTTCAAGATAGGCCGGATTAAACCCATCCTTTAGTGGCTCAGGCCCGAGCTTTGACAGTAGGGGATGCGCCTCTTCCGGTAGTTCACACCATAGCCAGGCCCCGAAGCGACGAGGGTCGTTAAACCTAAGTACCTTGCCACTGGCCAGCTCTAAATCGATATGATCATGCTTCTCGACAGGCGTGTTCCTGGAGACGATTCTCAGACTTCCTGACATGCCAAGATGCACGATTGTCGTGCCGGCGTCGGTATCGATAAGCAGGTACTTCGCCCTACGACGCACGTTTCGAATGGTCTCCCCCACGATCTGCTGTGCGATATCCGGTACCGGCCAGCGAAGGCTGGCGTTACGCACAGTGAGTGCCGTTGCTTGTTGATCGACTAAATAAGGAGTGATCCCTTGGCGGGTAACTTCTACTTCGGGCAATTCAGGCATATTTATTCTCGGACAGGTCGATAAGGTTAAGGCCGTAGCTAATTGGGGCTTCGGTCTTCATTGTAAATGTTATCTCGTTAGCTATCGGTATTTGATGCCGCGGTTATTTTGATGATCGGTGAAAGCCCTTCTCTTTGGCTGGGAGGGATCAGGTACCAGTTATTAGCGGGGGATTTCAGTAGTCCCAGCTTTTCATACCAGCTCCAGGGCTGCGCTTGCTCACTGTTGTCGATAACTATGATGACCTCTTTGGGAGTGTCGGCACTGGAATGTTCGAATAGTTCTTGCTGATCGACGAGTGGAGATAGCTGTATCTCGCTCCAGGCTTTTGCCCATAACTGGCAATTTAGAATTTTTGGATGGCATTGCCAGTTGCTACTGCCTTTGTTGAGCCAGAGTTCGTTCACTTGCAGTTGTGCTAAAGGAGAAGTGTCATCGAAAAGTGGATGAGCATCATCGGGTAGCTGAGATGTTTTGTCATCTAATAGAGTGAGTATGGTGATCATCAGTAGGGAAGCGATAATGATTACGTTATTCCATTTTTTTCGAGATAGAGCCATGGCATCAAGTTTCAGCGTGGTTGAGTGACGGTAAATAATCAGTCTATCATGCATAATGCTAATCGGTATAAAGATGTGATTGCCGAGCGAGAATTTAGCCCTTCTGGGGCAAGGTCATTTATTGCTCCTGCATAAATGACATTCACTACGTCCCTGTAGCTCGCTGCGAGGAACGAGTCACAACAGGTAAAAGCTATTTATTTTTTTTGGGGGGGGTAATAAAAAAGGTTGGAAGCAATTGCTTTCAACCTTTTCTAATCGATTGGTGCTAGTTTGCCACTATCCGCCTGTCGCGTTCATAAAGCGTAAGATCTGTACATCGCCCTCGGGCCCAAAAACATGCTCTTTGGGTTTAAGCTTGATGGCATCTAAAATGGCAGTTTTTAACTTCTCGATATCACCGGGAAATGCTCTGAGAATGGCTTTGAGATCCACGGAGTGTTCATTGCCTAAACAGAGTAACAGGCGGCCTTCTACAGTGACGCGAACGCGGTTACACTCATGGCAGAAGTTGTTGCTGTGGGGAGAGATGAAGCCTACATGAATAGAGCTACCAGGCATGGTGTAGTAACGCGCGGGTCCACCTGTACGCTTGTCAGATACACTGAGTTCATACCGCTTAGAGATAATAGCTTTTACCTCCTCACTGCTGCAGTGACGACTCTTCTTGCGTTCATCGATAATGCCGAGTGGCATCTCTTCGATGAAAGCGATGTCCAACTCTCTACCACGACAAAACTCGATCAAGTCCAGAACTTCATCATCATTTTGGCCTCTGAGAATAACCGCATTGATCTTGATGCGTGTAAAGCCGGCGGCTTTAGCGGCATCGATCCCCTCAATGACACGCTCAAGCTTGCCATTACGGGTCAATTCGGTGAAGAGTTCAGGTTTTAATGTATCCAGACTGATATTGAGCCTGCCAAGACCCGAGCCTCGCATCTTTTCGGCAAACTTGGTCAGTCGGGAGCCATTGGTGGTCATCGATAGCTCCGATAACCCTGGCAGGGCGCCGAGCATTTTTACCAGTTGGTCACAGTCTGTGCGTACCAAAGGTTCGCCGCCGGTGAGACGAATTTTTTTTACACCCAGCTCAGTAAATGCCTGACCCACCCAGGCCAGCTCCTCTAAGCTGAGGACTTGTTCACGATTGAGAAAACAGGGATCTTCGCTCATGCAGTACACACAACGAAAATCACATCTGTCAGTAACAGAAAGACGCAAATATTCTACCTTACGTCCGAAGGTATCGACGATCAAACTCATACTAGCTACCTACAAAAACACCGTATTGGCTCAGCTATCTGAGCCAATACAGAAAACAGTTAAACAGAGATCAACAACTAGAGTAGATCGGCAAAAGGTTGAATATAAACGGTATCACCAGGATTTAACTGATCATCTTTTTCGTTGATAACGATGAAACAGTTTCCTTTTACCATAGAGCTCAACATCCCTGAACCTTGTGCGCCGGTCGTCGTGACATGTAGTTTCCCATCGGTACCTAAGTGATAGACGCCTCTGGTAAATTCGGTGCGACCCACGCGGCTACGTAAACCTGTATCCGTTATCGCAGGTACCATAGTCGGAGCCCAACTGTTTTCTCCGGCGAGCTTTCTAAGTGCAGGTTGTACAAATTGCATGAAGGAGACCATAACCGCAACCGGGTTACCGGGTAATCCGAAGAAGAGGCTATCGCCAATCTGTCCGAAGGCGAGTGGTCGTCCCGGTCGCATATTGATACGCCAGAAGTTAATCTGGCCGACTCGCTCGAGTGCCAGCTTGATAAAATCGGCATCGCCGACGGATACACCGCCGGAGCTGATTACCACATCGGCATCGACCGCGGCTTGGCTAAGTGCATCGGCAAGTGCATCTTCTGAGTCGTGAATGATCCCAAGATCGATGACTTCACAGCCTAACTTTCTGACCATAGATTTTATGGTGAAGCGGTTTGAGTCGTAGATGCAGTTCGGTTTTAGTGGCTCTCCTGGCTGACATACTTCATCACCGGTTGAGAAAACGGCAACTCTGGGGCGTTTGAATACCGGCAGCTGGCCAAAACCCAGTGAGGCCAGTAGTCCCTGCTCTGGTGCTTGCAGTCGAGTGTTGGCGGCAAGAGCCGTGTGGCCTTTAGCTATATCCTCGCCTGCGAGCCTGATATGTTGTCCCAAGGTGATACCCCCCTGGAAGCTAACTTGACCTTCGAGCTCTATGGCCAACTCTTTCATCTGAACGGTATCTGCACCGGCGGGTACCGTTGCACCGGTCATGATACGTACCGCTTCGCCTGCCTGTAGCACCTTCGAGTATTGATGTCCCGCCATGACGTCGGCGACAATCTGATAACTGGCTAGCATGGGGCTGGAGTGCTTGAAGGCGTACCCGTCCATGGCCGAATTGGTCTGTTGTGGCACATCGACAGGAGATATCGCATCTTCGGCCAGTACCAGGCTGTTGAGCTCATCCAGAGGGAGCGTTTCACTGGCCGTGATGGGAGCAACGTAAGATAAGATCTTATCTATGCCTTGTCTTACCGACAGGGTTTTACTGGTATCGACCTCGCAACCACACTCAGGCGCCGGTGAGAGGGGTAAGTTAACGCTCTCAGGCTGCCAGTTTTTAGCATACTCGATAACGAAGTCGGCAATTTGAGCGACATCATTGATATCCAGTCGTCTTAAGTCGCCAGGAAGTTCAGTCTCATCACAGCAGGCGATTGCCTGAATGTTCTTGTCATGGGTATGAATAAAAGGTTTATCGTGGGCGGCACGATGGAGCTCAATCTTTGGTAGCTCGAGTTTTTTGAAGCCTTCAACCAATACAATATCGACACTATCTTGTTCAATCTGCTGGAGCAGGTGAGGTAGCTTAGGGTCATCCCCGACGGCATCTTCCGTCATCAATGCCCATCTTACGTGTGAGGCGACCAGCATCTGGCGAGCACCTGCCTTACGCATTTCATAACTGTCTTTACCAGGAATATCCACATCGAAGTTATGATGAGCATGCTTTATAACTGCTAACTTCATTCCCCTGCTGTTTAACTCGGGGATCAGTTTCTTTAATAGCGTGGTCTTTCCTGTGCCACTATAGGCACAAAATCCGAGAACAGGAATTGTTAACGGATTGGTAAAAGGGATGCTCATTTAAACCTCGGTTTTTATTTGGCAATTGCCTCAGAAAGTTGTTGTTTTTGTTCTGGCGTATTCACATTAACAAAGGCGTTCGGCTGATCTGAAAAGTCAGCTACGGCGCAGTTATGTTTAGCGTACCAAAAGTCGATTTTACGTTCACCAGCATCTAAGAAGGCTTTCATCGAGTCTCTTAATTCTGGCTTCAAAAGTAGTACTACAGGTTGTTCGCGCTCCCCGTCACTTGCTACGGCAAGGTCGGCATTTTCTTTCTCTAATTGGGAGAGCATGCGCTCGACAAGGTCAGTCGGCAAAAGCGGACAATCACAAGGAACGACAAGGAGATACTTGGCCTGTGTCTGCCCCATTGCAGTGATCATTCCTGCTAGTGGCCCAAGATAACCAGAGTCTTCGTCACTGATAACTTTATAACCGAACTCAGCATAACGGGTTTGGTTACGGTTTGCGTTGATCAGGATCTCTCTAACTTGTGGTTTTATGCGATCTATGGCGTGTTTTACCATAGGTTGCGCCTGAAGTTCGACTAAACCCTTGTCATTTCCCCCCATGCGCCTGGCCATGCCTCCGGCTAAAATAACTGCATCAATTTGCAATGACATATCTTGGTTCCTGTAGATTGATTGGAGCTGAGTCTGCTGAGTCTGGAATATTATTTGCCGTGTAAGATGACATTATATGTTGATTCTCAATGACCCAGGTTTGATTGCATAAACTTGTTAGCACACAAGACTGGTGGCTACTGATTAACATTCCCGTTCCAAGCTGCTGAAGATCAGAGATCATGGTCAGCACCAAATCTTGTGAAAACCTGTCCATATTGGATGTCGGCTCATCTAACATTAATAACTTAGGCTGCATTATCCAGGCTCTGGCGATAGCGAGTCGTTGCTTCTCTCCTCCGGATAGGCTCGATGCCGCTTGGTTTTTGAGATGAGTTAATTCAGCCATCTCAATTGCAGTTTGGGTGCGCTCACTCAGTTGCTGTTTTGTCATGTTGCAAAACGGATGAGGGTAACTCAGATTATATTCGACGCTGCCATCGAACAGATACGGATGTTGATGTAGATAGACGGCTTTGCCTAACAAGGCATTGGAACGCCACCATGGCAGTGGCTCAAAGCCTTCAGTTGTTATGGCCCCTCTGCTGGGAGATATCAGACCGGCAAGCAGTTTCATCAGGGTGGTTTTGCCACAACCGTTATCGCCCTGAAGGTGTATCGTTTGTCCCTGAGACAACTGAAGCCTGTCGACACTGAATATATGTCTTTCACCAAACTTCATTTCTAAATTATTAGCGACTAATTTGACCATATCTAATGGCTCCTCGGCTCTGCTTTGCCTCTGAGCGTCCCTAAAGTAAAGTTAAGCACGAGAGATAAAATGAGCAGAACAAGACCTAGGGCTATTGCCTGGGCAAAGTCGCCTTTGCTGGTCTCGAGTGCAATAGCGGTAGGGATGTTTCGGGTAACATCTGCAATATTTCCACCGACCATCATGGAGCAACCTACTTCAGTCAAGATGCGGCTAAACCCAGCCACAATCGCCATGAGTAACGGGACTTTAAGCTCTCTACAGACTGTCAAGATGCCCCTGAACCAAGAGGCGCCAAGGGTGCGTGATGTTTCCCAGGCTCTACGGTCGACGCTGGTAAAAGCCGCTTGACTCATTGCGACTAACACGGGAGCGCAGATCATCATCTGGCCTAAAATCATGCCTTTTTGAGTAAATAGCCATCTCAGATCACCCAGAGGGCCCATGCGGGTCAGCATAAGGTAGACGAGCAGGCCAATGACGACGGTAGGAATTGACTGGAGAGTCTGAATTAAATTGGTGACAAACCAGCGACCGGGAAAGCGGCCAAAAGCCAGCATGAATCCCAATATCATCGACGGCAGCAGGGTGATCCCTAGGGCCGCAAAAGATACCGAAAAAGATACAGAAACAATGGACCACACATCAGGGTCCAATGAAAACAGCAGGCCTAAGGCCTGCTGTAAAAGGGCTAACCAGCCTTCATTCATCTGTGATAGCCCGATTTAGATAACTGGATACCCAGACCATTAGATGTGTCCGCTGTGTAGCATTTTAAAAAATGGCCTAACCAGAATCTTAGAGTCATTCGCTATAAGTTGCCTTAAATAGTTGCTCACCTTGAACTTTATAACTATTGATCATGCCTTGAGCTTCGGCGCCAATCAACCAATCACTAAAGGCTCTGGCGCCTTTGTGGTTTAGATCAGGATATTTTGCAGGGTTAATTAACATGATCTGGTATGGGTTTGCTAATGCCTGGCCGCCATCAAAATCGATAGCCATATCCAGCTTTGCTTTGTAGGCCACGAAGGTACCACGATCAGAAAGTGTGTAACCTTGAAGTTCGTTTGCCATCAATAGGGTTTTACCCATTCCTTGACCAACAGACTTATAACCGGCAAAAGAGGCATCGACCTTAGCATTGTTCCAGATGATCATCTCTTTCATGTTTGTGCCGGAGTTGTCTCCACGAGAAACAAAAATGGCGCCTGATTCGGCTATTTTAGCAAATGCCTCTTCAACTGTCTTACTGTTACGGATCTTAGCCGGGTCATTTTTAGGGCCCAAGATCACAAAATCGTTTTCCATGATGCCGCGAGGCAAAAGACCGAAACCTTCATCTACAAATTTAGCTTCTGCTGCAGGGGCATGTGTCATGATGACGTCGACATCGCCTTGACGGGCAAGCTTGAGGGCCTTACCGGTACCGGTTGCAATGACCTGAACTTTGTAACCGCTTTGGGCTTCAAATTTTGGTAATAAGTTTTTCAATAAGCCTGAGTTCTCAGTACTTGTTGTTGTGGCTAACTTTATAATCTCTTCGGCTTGTGCCGGCATACCTGTGACTAAGGTTGCGGCTAATGCAAAGCTGAAGATAGATTTAAGGTTTAACATTCTTGCTCCTTGGCGATTAAATAATGAAGATTCTTTGCCAAAACTAATCTTCTACAAATTATGCCAGTTTATTTAGCAAATTTGATGCCAAATGTCATCGATGCGTATTGGTGTCACAAATGCTGAGGGACTGTGATCCCGATCGCACGCCTGAATGGTGCCTTACAGACATTTTGTCCCACAGCCCTTATTCTTTGTCTCACAGTGACCTATTTACTAGACTATGATGCTAGAATCACCATTAAATGAGTCAAAATGTCCTAAAGAAGACAATATGAGCCAAAATAAAAAAGATTTGAAACCCCTTCCTTCCGCTGTATCTGTGCTTATTGTAGATGATGAGCCCGGTATGCGTAGCTTTCTGAAAAAGGCGCTCTCTAAAAAATTCGCCCTGGTCGAGACAGCCTCCAGCGTCGAGGACGCTGAACAGTTAAGAAGTCGATGCCATTTTGACCTGTTGGTCGTGGATATTCGTCTACCTGGTCGTTCAGGAATTGAATGGCATGAAGCATTAAATGATCAGGAGAGACGCTCGGACATCATCTTTATGACGGGTTATGCGGATATGGATGTTGCTATCAAGGCACTAAGAGCCGGAGCATCAGACTTTATCATGAAGCCATTTCATCTTGAGCAGATGATGAAAGCGGTCGATCGCTGTATCGAACGTCGTTTGCTCAAGCGTGAAAACCTGATGCTGCGCCGTGAAGTCTCTATTGGGCAGTCCTCTACCATTATCGGTAGTAGTGATGCCATGAAAGAGGTGAAGCATGTCATCGAGCGTGTCGCGCCAACAAATGCCGTGATCTTAATTGAAGGCGAGTCGGGTACAGGTAAAGAGTTAGTCGCGAGACAATTGCATCTGCTGAGTGGACGCCAAGGGCCTTTTGTCCCTGTCAATTGTGGTGCCATTGCACCGGAACTGCTTGAGAGTGAGCTCTTTGGTCATGCGGCTGGCGCCTTTACTGGTGCGAAGGGTAATCGTGAAGGCCTGTTTAGCTTTGCCTCCGGTGGCACCATCTTTCTCGATGAGATCGGTGAGATGCCGCTTAAGATGCAGACGGCTCTACTTAGGGTCCTGGAGCAGAGAACTATCCGTCCCGTCGGTAGTGAGAAAGAGACAAATATCGATGTCCGGGTATTAGCGGCAACAAACCGTAAGCTCGCGGAAGAGGTGGAAGAGGGGAATTTCAGACGAGATCTTTATTACCGTTTGAATGTATTAGATATCGTGATCCCCCCCCTCAGAGACAGACCGGAGGATGTCGTTGAATTAACCCATCATTTCACCAGGCAGTTGGCGTCTGAACTCGGTGTTAAAGAGGTGGTTTGGAGCCATGAAGATATGCTGAAATTACAACAGCATGAGTGGCCGGGAAATATTCGCGAATTGAGAAACATGATTGAGCGCTGCATCTTACTGGGTAAGCCTCCTGCGGAGTATTGGAAGCAGCAACCCAAATCTGACATACCTAACGAGTCTGGTTATCCGTTAGATTGGGGATTAAAGGAGGTTGAAAAACATCACGTTACTCAAGTCGTCGACCTTCATAATGGTAATAAGTCCGCTGCGGCGAGGGATTTAGGGGTTTCTCGAAAAACCTTAGATAGGAAGTATAAAGAGTGGTTCGATACCGATAAACAAGAGGAGAGTTAAGGTGTCCTTTTTTCCTCGTATTTTTGGTATCAATTGGCAGCAGATGCAAGCTAAGGTTCGCTATCGAATTTTAATCCTTACCTTGCTTCCGATTCTACTTACCTTAGTTAGCTTAGTGTTTATTACCATCTATTGGAATATTAGCTATACGGGTAAGCAGTTGTTTATGAAGGTCAAGGCTGACCTGACTGTTGCAAATAATACGCTTATCTCCGTTCAGAAAAGCCAGGAAAAACAACTGGAACTCGTGATGGAATCATGGGAATTCCAGAATGATTTTCGCCTGTTTGATGGCAATAAAAATAGCTATCGAAAGCAGATCGATCTTTTGCTGGATTCCAAAAAACAGCTGTTAAATTTAGATTTCTTGCGTCTGGTTAGTGTGTCAGAGGCCGCAGCCGATCCTGACCTTCGCGTTATGCTTCAGAAAGTAAAAGGTGACTCTGCATATTCAGGCTTAATGGTGCTGGAACCTAAGCGCCTGGCACTAATCGATCCTGAGATGGTGAAGACGGCAAGTATTCCACTGGTTGAAACGCCCAGATCACAAAAACCGACTAAGACAGTCGAAGACCGCGGCTTACTCAGTCGAAGTCTGTTGCCCGTTCCCGATGCCGAAGGCAATGTTGCCTGGTACTTAGATGGTGGGATCTTGTTTAATCGGGATATTCGTATCGTCGATCACATCAGAGATCTGGTTTACGACAAGGGGACACTGCCGGAACGATCTATCGGCACAGTGACTATCTTTCTCGACAACACGCGTATCAGTACCAATGTTCCCTTACACTTTTTCCCACAAGGGGGGGAGGTCCAAGGACGAGCACTGGGTAGCTTAGTATCTGAAGAGGTGAAGCAAAAAGTATTTTCTCAGGGGATGCTCTGGGTCGACAGAGCTTTCGTGTTTAATGATTGGTTTATCTCTGCTTATGCACCACTCGAGGATGTTCAGGGTAAGCGAATAGGGATGATCTATACCGGCTTCTCAGAATCACCATTCATTCACAACTATCTACTGAATATCATAGAGTTAGGCACTATCTTGATGTTAGTTTTACTGGTGTCTGGATTACTCGTCTATCGCGGTGCTTATAGCTTACTTCAGCCAATTGAGCGTATTCATCACGTGGTTAAAGCGGTGCAATCAGGGCGAAACCTGCGCATCGGATCTTTGGGGCTTGAGCGAGATAATGAATTATCAAACTTAGCTGAGCAATTTGACCGTATGCTGGATCTGTTGCAGCGCCGAAATTCGCAGATCCAGGCTGCTGCCGAGCAGTTAGAGGTGAAAGTTGAAGAGCGGACACGAAGCCTGCAGGAGAAAACAGAGGAACTGCAAAACAACGTGGCACTGCTTAATGAGACCAGACAACAACTGGTTACCAACGAAAAGCTTACCGCACTGGGTGAGCTGACCGCAGGTATTGCCCATGAGATCAATAATCCGACCGCGGTGATCTTAGGCAATATGGAGTTGATGAAATACGAGCTAGGCGATAGGGCGGAGGATGTCGAGGAGGAGATCGATCTCGTGATCCAACAGGTGGGGCGGATCAGTACCATTATCCGTAGCCTGCTGCAGTATAGTCGCCCTGGTGAGTTCAATGCTCCACTTGAGATGCATCAACTCACTCCGATTATCGAAGAGATGTTGGTACTGGTACGCCACTCGATTCAAGAGCAAAAGGTGATATTGAATCAGGAGTTGAACGCCAGTTATCCGATAGAGGTGAACCGTCCTCAGTTGTTGCAAGTGTTGATTAATCTCGTGGTTAATGCGGCCCATGCAATGGATGAAGAGGGAAGGATCTGGATCCGAACTTATGACTGGGTGCAAAGAGGTGAACCTATCGGGGTCAAAATTGAAATTGAAGATGAAGGTAAAGGGATCCCACAAGAGCAGCTGAGTCGTATCTTCGATCCATTCTATACCACCAGAGCCGACGGTACGGGTCTGGGGCTATCTTTGAGTTACGGAATTATTAAGCGTATCGGTGGAACGATAGAGGTCAGCTCTACGGTGGGCAAGGGAACGCTATTTACCATAGGTTTATATCATAAAGCTAAGGAGGAGCAGGTAGATACACCTTATGAGGGACTGCACTTTAACGGTCATTGATCCCTTTAATAAATCTTCCTTTGTGATGAAAACAGTTATTAAAATTAGGTAAAAAAATGCCGGGAAATAATCCCGGCTAAAAGTGTGTGTGAGCAATGTCGTGCTTTGCAAACCCATGCTATTTGTCTCTTAAAACCTGAGAGCGAATTAAACAGAGATGAAGTGTTTAAGTCTAAATAGAGTGAGTTCCTTGGAACGCATGCAAATAATAATCATTATCATTAAGGCTTGCAAGTGATTTATTGCATTTAATTTAAATTTACACTGTCTCTATGAGTGATTTTTGTAAATTTATCTTATTATTTTCAATTCTATCAGTTGCTTGAGTAATTTTGGTTATTTGATATCGACTGGCAGTTAGCATGGCTAACATAGATGAAAACCGGTTAAGGGTTTTAACTTCTATCTGTTGATATCCACTTTCCCTGGCCCAAGATTCTTGAGCCTGTAGCAGATGTTGGGCTAAACCTAAGTTTCTATACTCTGGAATCACACCTCCCAGCCAGCTATAGAAAGTAGAGCCATTGAGTTCGTACCCTAGTTTAAAACCTGCAAGTTCACCTTCTACTTTGATAAACATGATAAGTATAGCTTTGTTATTAAGCCGCAAACCATACTCTGATTCAGAGTATGGTTTATCAAATTCAGGGATCTGTCGATGTATATCGAGTAAACAGTTCAGCAGATCTGGGGTAAGCTCAGTCGTTGTTTCTATCTCTACTTTGTACATGGGGAGCCAATCTCTCTGTAAAAAGGCAGCAAATGAACTGCTGCCTATATTATAAGCTGGCGATATTATACCGATGGGTATTAGTATAAGGCAACTGGTCTGGCCAGCGTGTTGAGCTATAGGGTTTAGTTAGGAGCCAATTCTTGTTGCGTTGGTAATTTTACTATTCTTCGTTCCAGCACCTTCAATAACACGCCATATGCCGGTAGAAATAGCCCTAAGCTTACAATCAATTTAAAGCCATAGTCTACGCTGGCTATTTCAGGCCAGTGTGCGGCCATAAAGCTATCGCTGGAGGCGTAAAAAGCCAATGCGAAGAATACTAAGGTATCAACCAGATTACCGATAAGTGTCGATGCTGCAGGTGCTACCCACCAAGATTGAGTATTTCTTAACTTGGCGAAGACCGTGATATCCATCAATTGTCCAATGAGGTAGGCGGCGAAGCTGGCGAAGGCGATACGAAAAACAAAGTTATTGAATTCCGATAACGCTGCTAAGCCTTGAAAGCTGCCCTGATGAAAAATAACGCCCATTAAATATGAGATAAGCAGGGCTGGGATCATCGCCTTCAAAATGATACGTCTGGCCGCGCTCTGTCCGAAGATTCTGACGGTGAGATCGGTAGCGAGGTAGACGAATGGAAAGCTGAACGCTCCCCAGGTAGTATGAAGTTCAAATATCTGAAAAGGCAATTGAACCAGATAGTTACTGGCGCATATGATCAGTATGTGAAAGCCGACAAGCACCAGCAGTGCACGGCGAATTTGCGCATTTGTTAACGTTAACATCTTGTAGCCTTTTTAATTGATTATCCGTTTTCACGGTCACGGGGTGAGGGAACCCGTTAATAAAAGTGGTATTTGGCATTAAATACTAAGACACGAGCATTATTAGTAAGCGGGTCGTGGGTTAGGTATGCCTATTCTGGCCCCTGTAGGGGCGGCACATTATAAAGAGGTTTTCAGTTGGAGCAAGGATAATGGAGGACTTTTTGCTCAAAAACTGACAAATAGATCTAAACTTTGATTGAGTAGGCTTAACTTACTGAGGCTACAAGGAGCGCTGTTGGCTTTTAAACAGATAATGGTCACCTCAATGAAAATATTGACGCTTATGATGTCACTGATATGTTTACTCCTTCTGCCGAGTCATCTCTTGGCAAACCCAGTGCAGCTTGTAGAAGGCCCCAGCGTGGTGACTATATCCACCGATAGCTGGCTAGGTTATACCAACAGAGATGGAAGTGGTTACTATTTTGATATTCTGAAACGGGTATTTCCAAAGCCAGAGTGGCAGCTAAAAATCGAAATGGTACCTTTTTCCCGTGTCAGATATTTGATCGATCATGATCGGGTTAATATGGCTTTAGGCTTTTATAGTGGAGATACGACTAGGGCTCTTTATAGCAAGTATCCCGTTGAGGTCGATAGTGTCGATGCCGCAATTACCCCTGAGCTGGCGGTTATATGGCAAGGTGTTGAGAGTTTGAGACTGAAGAAAGTTCAGGCACTCTTAGCATACCGCTATGATGAATTTATCTCGGTGCCGATGTATTACGAGGAGAGCAGTAACCTGCTCGAAATGCTGAACCGGGTAAATCGAGGTCAGGTGGATGCAGTACTCGATTATAAGCCCACGATGTTATCTATGGCGCCACAATTACAGCAACTCAGACAGTTTGTGATCGTGGAAAATGTGTTCAGGACAGAGATTTACTTCGTATTTTCTGATAACGACAAGGGGGCGAAGCTAAAGCTGCATTTTGACACTGAATTGAAAAAGCTTATCGACAATGGTGAACTCGATGAGCTTTTTCGTCATTATGTGGGTCCCGATGCCCAAAGACTACACCCAATCAGAGAGCAGTAACTCTTCGGTCTTCAACTCCTGTACGGCTGAACTAAAGCCCGGCAATCCTCAGAGCTTAACCCGAGTTTAGCCGTTTAGAGTTCAGTAGTTTTTAACCCTGAACTCAAATTTAGTGGCTTAGAGTTCAGTAACTTTTAACCCTGAACTAAAGCTCAGTAGCTCTTAATGCTGAGCTAAAGCTCAGTAAGAATGGAAAGTATCGTTGTCAGCTTATTCTCTAATTCAACCCATTCAGCTTCCGGCTCTGAGCCTGAAACAATACCAGCCCCGGCGAACAAGTTGATCCGTCCGGGCTCTATGAGGGCACTGCGGATAGCGACGGCAAACTCACTTTCATATTTATTGAAATATCCACAGGCTCCGGCATACCAGCCTCTGGCGTAGCCTTCACGTTGTCGGATAAAGCTCATTGCGGGTTCTTTTGGTAAACCGCCCACTGCAGGCGTCGGGTGGAGCGCCTGTAATAACTGAAAATCATCGATACCAGCCTTCAACTCAGCCCGAATTGAGCGATGTAGGTGTTGAATATGGCTGAGTTTAAATACCCGAGGCGTCTCTTCCGCACCAACATAGTTACTTAATGGAGTTAAGGCATCAACGATATGCTCTTTTACGAGCTGATTTTCATGGCTATTTTTACTGTCCTCTAATAGCTGTTGAGCAAGAACTCTGTCTTCCTCCTGGTTTAACCCACGTGTCGTCGTCCCTGCCAATGCTTCGGTAAATAGTTCTCGTTGTCTACGTCGATAGAGGCGCTCAGGCGTGCAGGAGATAAAAGCACGTTCGGGGCTAAACTGGAATCCAAATTGAAAACTATTTTGATTACGTCCCTGCCAACAAGCGAGTAGCGTCCAGGGGTCGACCTCTTCGTCTACCTCCAGTTGAGTCAGACGCGATAGCACGACTTTTGGGGTATCCTGTATAAACTTCTCGTGAGTGACTTTCTTTACCAATTCGGTCCAATGATAATGGTCTGGCCTGTCACTTCTACTTAATAAGTTGATTTTATTAGGTGGGGGCAGTGGTCTTGGAGAAACAAGTTTTGCCAAGTCTTCTATCGCTTTGGTTCGCTCAGTTTCAGTCTCATTAGACTCGCAATTAAGGTTGATCAGTAATTTATACTCTTCACCACTGCGTCTTAACTCTATTCTGGGAAGAACAAAATGGGCTCTGCCAAATTCGGGCCAGCACTCAGTGGTTCTGTCGAAAGCAACGCCGCCATAATAGCGAATATCCTGATTGTTTGAGAGGGCGCGTTGTTTCTGATACGCCTGAGATAGCTGGTTGTCATCTACTGCCTCTTCATAGGCGAAATCTTTGCAGCTTCCGACGGCTGCAACTTCCTCTTCGGTATCTCTGCCTTTCCAGTAAATTCTGGGGTAAATCGGCTGTGCGGCAAGCCAGGCAATCGCAGGCATGGGCGAAATGGGAACAGAAACTTGAATGATAGGATCACTGTGTGACTGAAATTTCAGTTGTTTTAGTTTGTCAGTAAGGGTTGAGATAGCCTGTGACAGCAGGAAAGCAGCCAATTAAAACTCCAAACAAATATCAGTGAAAATAGAACAGTGGAAACTACCGCAGAGATCCTTTGATTCTGACGCTATCTAGTTCCTATATATAATTGGTAATAAGAATCTTTACCACAAAGTAATGCTCAAGCTAAAAACTGTCAAGTCGTGGCCATTCAAGCTGTGAACTTGACCATGAATACAGCAATACAAGTTTGTATTTCACCTACCTTATCATCAAGTTGATGTCGATTACTCTGAGTAATTCTGTCCCACCACCTACTTTAAGTGGACAATTTGTCTCTCGCCAGTAGTTCGATGTGTAGACATTGTCTGAATTTGTCGATCTGCGTTTGTTTTTGACTTTTTATTTCTTGAGGACAGACAAGCTGATGCTGACAATAACGGCGAATAAGCTCAGGTCAGGATACGTTAAGCATGAAAGTACAAAAACATATAATAAAAATGTCGGCAATCGCGCTTGCCATCGGTAGTAGTGGAGCCGCATTTGCGGATGACATAGATAGGGACCCTATCCTCAATATTAATGAGGTTATTGTGGTACATGGTGAGAGACCGACAGCGACAGAAGTGGCTACGACCCACTGGAGCATCGATGAGGATGAGATAAAAGCGCTGGGGGCTCAAAGCTTAGATCAAGTACTTAAAAATGTGCCTGGCGTCTACGTGCGAACCGGCGGACAGGGGACACCAAGGGTAGATATTCGTGGGTTTAAGACACGACACGTTACCTTGCTTATCAATGGTGTTCCGGCAAATGGTGCCGAGGATGGCCAGTTTGATCCAAGTGTGATCCCAACCAGTCAGATCGCTTCAGTCGAAGTTTCTGTGGGTCCGACATCCGTTCTCTATGGCCCCGGCGGAGCCGGTGGTGTGATTAATATCATCACCAAGCAGGGAGAGGATGCGTCTACTTTGTCGGGACGATTAGAAGCGTCCGGGGAAGACACCTTTAATGGTGACATCAGTGCTGCGGGTTCAGGTGATAACTGGCAAGGCTTGGTCAGTGTCAGTCATCAACAAACGGATGGTTTCCCACTGTCAGGTGATTATCCACATAACGATGTTCAGCTTGATGATATCAGGGCTAACTCTGATAAAGAGATCGATAATATTTATGCTCAGGGGAGCTATTGGTTATCAGACGATACCCAAATAACGGCTAACATGAGTTTGCGTTCGGGTCAGTGGGGCAAGCCTTCACGAGATGGTAGCGGTAGTGGAACCGTCAAGTTTGAGCGGGCCGATGACTATGATGCAAAAACCTTTCAGTTAGGCATGGCACATAAATTCAGTGAGATGTTCACACTTAGAGGCTTCGGTTATCACAATCAGAGTGATGTGCTGGAGACTCAATATACCGATGCCAGCTACACCAAGGTGAAGCAGAGTCAGGACGGACGCTCTAAGGTACAGGGTGGGAATCTGCAATTTATCACCAATTTCGGTGATGCGGGTCTGCTGACGAGCTCTCTGATCGCTGAAAGTCAGAGTTGGGAATCAACGACGACTAAGCCGTCGACAGGTGACAGGTCGGGTCAGAAACAGAGTCGAGCACTCGATGGCTATAGCGGCGGCGGAAATGGCGGTGGAAATGGCGGTGGAAACGGCGGTGGAAACGACGGTGGAAACGGTGGTGGAAACGGTGGTGGAAGCGGTGGTGGAAGCGGCGGGGGAAGCAGTAACTTCGATGACTCCGCATGGCTTTATACCTTAGCCGCCGAATATCAATATCAGGATGATGGCTATTATGGTTTCACCATAGGCGGTGCTTTTCATGATCAAGACCGTGTCAAAGAGTCTGAAAATGATTATTCAGGGCAGCTTTCCGGATTCTGGCAAGCATTTGAACAGACACGCTTCAATGCGGGAATCGCAAGAAAAGTTCGCTTCCCTTCGATGAAGAATCTGTACTCACAATCTTCAGGAAATGCCGATTTAGTTGCAGAAACATCGAAACATTTTGAACTCGGTGTTGAACAAGAGCTGGGAGCATCGACGGCGCTATCCGTTGCGGGCTACTACACAGATGCCGAGAACTATATTGCCAAGGATATGTCAGGTGTCTATCAAAACATGGGGCGCTATCAGTTCAAAGGGGTCGATCTGTCTCTGAATAACCAATCCATTGACGATCTGTCATTAACCTTTGTCTATAGCTTTTTGGACACCGAAGACAAAGATGCTTTCGATGGCATGGGAACTTTAGAGTATCGCCCAAGGCATCAGCTTCGTTTTCAGGCTGATTATGAGCTTCCTTTTGCGATGCGAATCAACATGAATATTGAACGGATCATGGGACAGGTTTACTACGAACAGGAGAAGGTTAACGGTAATAAAGTTTGGACCGAGCAGTCATTAAAAGACTACACCTTGTTGGATTTGAACTTAGTTCAACCGGTATTGGATGACAAGCTCGAGCTTTATATCAGGGCGACAAACTTGTTAGATGAAAACTATTACCAAAGCGATGCCATTCCTCAGGCTGGGCGACAAGTCTTTGTCGGTATTAGCTGGCAGATATAGGCCAGTAACCCTCACGTTCAATTGAGGAGTTTATTGAACGGTGTTGGAACAGGTTAACCCTCATTATCAAATGGATATGGTTTGTGCAGATATGAATTTACTGGAATTAAATAGAGTTAGTTTCCGTTATCACAGTGACTCGTCTCTTGTGTTGAATGAGGCGAGTCTCTCTATTCGCAAGGGGGAATGTCACTGCATTAGCGGGCCTACCGGTTCAGGAAAATCGAGTCTTCTTAACCTTATTGTGGGTTGCCTTTCCAGACCATTCGAAGGTGAGCTTCATATCGCCGATGGTGTTGTGCTTGGCTTGGTGATGCAGGATCCCAATGTGCAGTTTATCCGGCAGAGTGTCGGTGCAGAAGTTGCCTTTGCGTTAGAAAATCTGGCTGTCCCCTATGATCTTATGGTCGGTAAGGTTCAAGCAGCATTAAGAAGAGTGGGGTTATACGTCAGTTTAGATATGCCCATTGAGCAGCTATCACTCGGACAGAAGTATCGTTTGATGATCGCGGCTCAATTGGTATATGAACCCGATATTTTGCTGCTGGATGAGCCTTGGGCTCAACTCGATGATATGGGTGTCGATGAACTCATGTCAGTCTTGAGGCTACTCAAGTCCGATAACGTTGCCATCGTTTTGGTTGAGCACAATCCTGCGGCTTTCAGTGATCTTGTGGATCATTTTTGGCAATTAAAAGATGGCAGGGTGACGTCAGGGTGTTTCCAGTTAGCTCCTATTTCATTCACCAGACCCGGCTATGTTCCTGTTGGGAAAAGTGTACTGGCTTTCGAGCCTTTTGAATTTTGTTTTGAAGATCAAAGCCCATTATTTGTGTGCCATGACCATCTTGAGTTGTTTGAAGGCGAGATCGTCGCGTTGGTCGGCGACAATGGTGCAGGTAAAAGTAGTCTATTGAAGAGTATCGCTGGGATACAGTCTAATGTCAGAGCGTTACCCCTGGCAGTATTGGGTAAGCAACCTAGGCTTGGTATCTTTGGCGGTGAACTGGGCTTATTACTTCAGCGTCCAAATCGTCAGCTTTTTGAAAACACGGTGCTGGAAGAGATGCAGTTTAGCCTTAAACGCTTCGGTTTACCGCTGGAGAATGCCGACAGACTGTTGCGTGAAATGGGATTAGAGGACCTTAAGTTTCATTCTCCTCATACCTTATCTTACGGGCAGCAACACCTGGTCGCTCTGGCATCTCTTGCCTCGTTAAAACCGAAAGTGTTGCTGCTTGATGATCCGCTTGCAGGCTTGGATCAGGCATTTTACTGCAGAGTTTGGCAGGTGCTGGTCAGCTTGAGTCAGCAAGGTACGGCCATCTTGTTTAGCAGCCATAGACAGATGAATCATATGCCTGTGACGAGATCATGGCAGCTCTCGGATGGGATTCTGCAAAGTGAACAAGGGTTTATGGATTGCATGAATGCGGGTTAAGGGCAGGCATAAGGCAACTAAATATCGTGGAGCCGCAGGCTTTGACTATCATCGACTCGAAAGCACTGCGACTCAGAAAAGCAGTTATGTTACCGCCGCCTCTTTAATACTTGTCTTGATATTGTCGAGCGCCGCTTTTTTAATTCCTGATAGATACCTTCCAGGCTTGATCCTGTGTGAAATGCTCCTGGTCATCCATGGGGTATATCGCCGTGGTAACCCAGGTGTTATTGCACGAGTATTCATAGTGCAGCTCATTATCACCATGAGCCTATATTATCTTATTCATGGTCAGAGTCAGCTGGCTCAGGGGGCTGTAGCGGTATTAAGGATCTTATTGGCTTTTATCCCAGGGTGGTGGTTATCCATTACTTGTGCCCCGGAACGTATAGGTGAAGTGCTAACCTGGGTACTACCTGTTAAGTGGGCATTCGTTATTGCGGCATCGATCAGTTTGCTGCCATACATGACAGTCGAACTGCGTGAGATCTATCACATTCAGTGTCTGCGTGGCGCGCGGATAAGCCCTAAAGCCTTAAGAGATCCGAGAAATTGGTCTGAATTAATAAATTGTGTGATTTTCCCGCTACTTATTCAGCTGCTTAAGCTTTCAAGGCAGATCGCTGTCGCGGCTCAATTACGATATTTTGGTAAGAGTAAACAACCCACTCATTGGAGGTGATTTTACATTTCAGGTATCTCGTTTTATTCAACTCAGCTGTTAAACAAAACTATATGAAGAAGGTGTTATGAGTAAGAGTTTTAACTTCAGTTTACAGGATGCACTCTTTATCGGCTTTTGTGCCACTTTATTGGTGGCGTTAAAAAGTATGTTGCGTCTCAAGTTGGGCATTTCGGGGCATTCGATGTTTTTGATGACATTTTTTTATCTCATTTGTTATGGCGTGGTGGGGCGTGTTGGCAGCGTCTCGGCATGTGGATTGCAGTCCGGGCTGGTCGCCATGATTTTAAGTGTAGGTAAAGGTGGCCCATTGATCTTAATAAAATTCGCGCTGCCAGCAATCGCAATGGATTTGAGCCTGATCCTTGTTGCCGGCTTATTCACTCTTAGGTGGCGTTGTGTACTTGTGGGGCTGATAGGCTGTTTCGCATGGGCCACAAAGGGCTGGGTAGAGGATCTGTTGGTGGGAATGACGATGCAGGTGGCCTTGGTTCAGTTTGCGTTGAGCATGCTAAAAGGTGGGATGTTTACCCTGCTTGCGGCCTTGATGGTCCCCCCGGTGTTAGAGCGGTTGAAGTCACATGATTTACTCTATAAAGAGAGCGCAAAATAGATGAATAATAAACAGTTGAAATCCTGGTTGATCTGCATCGATGATACGGATGATATTGGAACTAAAGGTACGGGAGAGATAGCGCAAGAGATTGCCGAGATACTGTCCGGTGATGAACATGAACGCAGCTCATTTATTACTCGCCATCAACTCTATGTGCACCCGGATATCCCATACACCTCCCATAATAGCGCGATGTGTTTTTATATAGAGACGTATAAGTCTCTCGCGATGATCGAGCAGTTGGCTATCGTACACCTGTTAGAAGAGAGTGCACCAGCATCCGATCCAGGTTTGGCTATCTTGGCATGTGATTCAGAGTTCGACAGAGAGGCACTTATTCATTTTGGTTTAGAGGCAAAAGGGCAAGTTAAGACTAAGAAAGATGCTTATGATCTGGCTCTGAGGTTAGGTGTCAGTTTGAGTGAGCATGGCGGTACCGGACAGGGGGTGATTGGGGCGCTAGCCGGTATCGGATTAAGACTTTATGGTCAGGATGGTCGAGTGAAGGGGCAGATTGACCTGGGCCAAGAGCTTTATGAAGAGGGGGTTGAGCTCACCGTGGAAGAGGTATTAACGCGCAGCGGGCTGGATATCGTCGTTGATTTAAGTGGTCAGCAATTAAAGAGTACCGAAGTTATTCATTTAACTAAGAAGGTCAAAGCTGTGTATTGCCAGCATCAATTTGCGCTTTTGGTATATCGTCATGAGGGTCGCTGGTGTAACGCATTAAAGCGACAGTTAAAGGAGTATTAATTGTGATGATGCAGTTGAAACCTTGGTATCAGTTAGACGGAAAAGTCTTTCGCTTCAAGTTTGGCACTGAAAATAGTGAAGCATCCAGACAAGCGGCTCAGACCTGTAAGCAATTTAGCCCCGACGATGAGGATGAGCAGATCGATGACACGCTTGTCTCTTGTTACAACTGCATGAATCGACGTTGGCTCATAGATGGCGTCGAATGTATCCAATTTAAGTAAATATTTGTTACAGATATAAGGTTTTTACTATCTGATAAATAAGCATTAACTTAAGTTTACATGTGCTCTTGGTCAATATTTAGATAGATTGAGATTGAGATGCATATCTTTGCTGTGGTTATTTAGTTTTTCAAGGCTTAGAATACCTCCCCACAAGATCCTTGTTTTACAGCAAAAAATTGTGGTAAAGATAAGGCGTACTGACATATTTCAATAAATATGTTCATTTGCTGTTAGTCATCCTGGGGGGGCTTGGATTCATGGCGGATTCGGTGGAATCTAAAGCACTTGTTAAATTTCCAGTGTCTAAATTGACCGTTGGCATGTTTGTTACGGCAATTGATCGACAAGGCTTGGTAAAAATTTCCAACGCCGGGCAGATCCGTCATCGTGATGCGATTGCTAAATTGGTTAAGAATGGCATTAAAAATGTGTGGGTCGATGCTGAGCGATCTGCGGAACATTGTGGATTAAAACGTGCACCATCACCTAAACCCGTTGGTAAGAAGCCCCAACCATCCCGGGAAAAATCACAAAAACAAGCCAAAAAACTGATTGTCGAAGCTAAAGATCTCGTTAAAAAAGTCCTATCTGAAACCTTCGAGGGAAAGGCGATAGAGGTTGCACCTTTTGGGGCTCTTGCAGACAATATGATTGAGTCTGCCTTGCTCGATGCGGATGCCTTGAAATGTGTATCGGCATTGAGAACGAAAGATGCCTATCTTCTTGAGCACTCTATCAATGTTGCTTTTCTGCTGGTTACCTTCGGAAAATACCTCAAGTTAGAAAAAGATACGTTGAGGCAGATGGCGATTGGCGGCATGTTACATGATATCGGCAAAATTAAAGTCGACAACAAGGTGCTGCATAAGCCGGGAAGGCTTACACCCGAAGAGTTTGAGCATATCAAGCTGCATCAGGTTTTTGCCATCGATATCATGAAAGAGGCCAAAGGCCTTTCGATTATCAGTAAAGATGTTTGTCTGATGCATCATGAGAAGCTCGATGGTAATGGTTATCCTAGAGGCTTGAAAGGGGATGAGTTGCCGCTTCATGGGCGCATGAGTTGTATTGTTGATATTTTTGATGCACTTACCGCCACCCGTTGTTATAAAGAGGCCATGAGCCCGGCTGCGGCCTTTAAAGTACTCCTGAGTTTGACACCACTTCATCTGGATCGAGCTTTGGTTTATGAGTTTATTCGTTGTGTGGGAGTCTACCCGGTAGGCTCATTAGTTGAGTTATCTGATGGCCGGATTGGTATCGTTTGGCAAGCGAGTAACCGAGACGCCCTGCATCCGATACTCAAATGTTTCTACTCAATAAAGCACAAGCGTTACACCGAAGTCGCTATGGTCGATCTGCTTAAAATTGATCTGCATATTGAGCGTGGTGTTTCACCGAGTAGCCTGGATGTCGACCCATCTCCCTTCTATTGATCTATTAAGCTGTCTTCCCTCTCCAGTAGAGACTGTCAAAGCGGAAAATCTCAGCTCATCGAATGAGCCAATCATGGTCAGGCTTGGTATAATAGCGTTTTTGCTGATACCGATGAGCAAGTACTTCGATGAACAGACTATTTCCCGTTATTGTTATTTTTATCTCACTGGTGTTGTTAGTCCCGGGTGTCACTCAGCCTATTTTGAGTATCAGCGGAACCATAGACAAATCTGAATTGACCTTGGCCGGGGTGGACCACCTGGCAAACAGCTTTGGTGATGATTCTGCCGGCAGTGGTAGTGCCAGAGGGATGATTTCGATGATAACGGGCATGCTGGGACTCAATGAGATCGAAGGCGAAGTCGAAGTTTTTCAGAAGACACGGAGTATTTGGGGGACCATAGAAGAGCTCTACCGATCAGGTAATGCTCCGGTTTCTGCTCTGGTGATGCTGTTTAGTATTGTTATTCCGGCGCTGAAATTAAGTTTGATGTTGTTTCTGCAATTTTCTGTTCCGGAAAAAGTTGAGTTGAAATTAAATCGATTTATCGCCCTAATCAGCAAGTGGTCGATGGCCGATGTTTTTGTTGTGGCGCTTATGGTGAGTTTTATGGCAGGAAATGCATCGGCTGGGATGGGAGAGTTATTGAGAACAACCGCCAATTTTGAGGTGGGCTTCTACTATTTTACAGCCTATTGTATCTTCTCAATCTTGAGTACCTATCTGGTAACGGGGCGTAGGCGTGAGAAAGCGCTTGGTGTAGAGCGTCGTGACGCTATCATCGATGCCCAATAGTGGTTATGAGTTTTTTGCTTACAAAGCTGAGCGACTAAATACCGGAGATCACGCTGAGGGTAAGCCGATCGTTTTTACGGATGGTTTGAGCTTACATTCTGGTTCTACGGGCATGATTTTAGTCAAATCCAGATCGATGTTTTTCTATCAAGCTCCCGTTTTATTGGGTATCTCTTCTTAGTTCACACTTCTATTAGTTTGCAGTAAACAGAATGAATTTTGTCGAAATCAAAAGGACTAATAAATTATATCTGTACCATTAATATGAGTAAGTGATGAAACGTCGTGATTTTCTAGCCGCGGGCACTCTGGCCATGGCTACCGCTATGGTATCTCCACAACTTTTTGCTGCAACTAAAGATAAACCTTTGCAGGTCCTGGCCTTAGTTTTTGATGACTATGAAACTCTGGATCTACATGGCCCGGTTGAGATGATAGGGCATATGAAAAATGTTCAAATTAAACTTGTTGGGGCTAAGAGTATTATCAGGAGTTATCAAGGGCCAAAAGTGGTGACTGATATCTCGACCGATAGTGTCACTCCCTGTGATCTTTTCATTGTTCCCGGAGGCTTAGGTACGCGAAAACTGGTTGAAGATGAGGAGCTGATGACTTGGCTAAGAAAACAAGTCAGTGTATCGGAGAAGGTGTTTTCTATCTGTACCGGGTCCGCCCTGCTGGCTCGGGCTGGTATTTTAGATGGCATTAATGCCACAACCAATAAGATGGCTTATCAATGGGTGACAGGACTCGCCAGGCAAGTTAATTGGCAACCTCGTGCTCGTTGGGTTGACGATGGTAAGTTCCTGACATCATCCGGCGTTTCAGCTGGAACGGATGCTGCACTCTTTTATGTCAGTCAGCTAAGGGGAGAAGTTGAAGCGAGAAGAATCGAGAGGCTTACCGAATATCATTGGAATCATGATGCGAAAAATGACCCCTATGCCGTCTCTTAGTTGATCTAGCTATTTGTTAGTAAAAACGAATATTTGGGATCCCTTCTCTATTCGATAAATAATGACCACTTCTTTGAATTTATGTCTGACTCTATTAAGGGGGCAAAATGAAGCAGTGGTTAATTATCTTATGTTGTACCGTTTTTGTTGCCGCCTCCCTGCTCACCAGTGGGCTGACTCGCGCACTTATCGATCTTGCAGCCTTTGCTTGTTTGCTTTGGATTGTCCTGGGAATGAAACCTGAGTCGATGAAGCAGTAATACCAGTTGCATTAAATAATTAACCAATTCAGAGCCCCTCAGGATTTTCAATTCAAGGCGCATAGATGAGGAAATGGTTACTCCCTTTTAAGTCAATGCAAAGCAGAAGTGGGAAACCTGAGGGACTCACGTAGTGCGAGTTTCAAAGCCCTTTATGCTGCACTGGATGCTTTCGATATAGAATAACTATTAGCTTCAATCATCCTACTTGCCTACAGAGCTTTGAATTCTCGCTGAATGGTCAGGTACTTAATGCAATTGGTATAATACCTATCTCTTTAAGTACTCTCAGCGGTATGCAAAACGGTTGAAGCTTAATAATTATGAGGCCTGGCATGCCAAAACAGCTTTAGCATGCCGGAAGAGAGATGTTCCCGGCTCTAATCATTTTAGAGATAGAGAATGTAGAGTAGCGAACTCGTTCCAATCGATAACCATAAAAGAACCCCTAAAAGCAGAGGTTTAGGGCCTGCCGCCCGCATTTTTCTCACCGTAATTCCCGCGCCGATTAAGAACAGGCAGAGCACCAGAACGCGTTTTGAGATCTCAAACAGTACTTCATAGACAGCCTGTCCTTGAGGAAACCAGTGAGCGATGGCAATTGCCAGACAATAGAAACCGATGAAATAAGGGATGGTGATTCGTTTCTTGTCACCACCAAAGAGCATGGCACTGAGCAGGGCTATCGGAATGATCCATAATGCCCGAGCCAATTTAATTGTTGTTGCCGTAGTCAGAGCCTCTTCACCGTAAGCCGAAGCAGCCCCCACCACCGAAGAGGTATCATGAATCGCGATAGCGCTCCAAACGCCAAAGTCATATTGGCTCATCGAAAAGAGATGACCCAGGGCTGGAAACAGAAAGAGTGCCACCGAGTTTAAAATAAATACGGTTGCGAGTGCGATGGCGGACTGTTCGCTCTTGGCGTTAATTGCCGGTGCGATGGCGGCGATAGCACTTCCCCCACAAATCGCCGTACCCGCAGAGATAAGGTGTCCTGTTTTGGTGTCGAACCTGAGTGCTTTTGTCAGTATAAAACCTAAGAGCAAGGTGAAGATGATAGAGCCGAGGATCAGAGGTAGGTTCTGCATACTCGCCGATATGGCGGTTTGTAGCTGAATACCGAATCCCAGGCCGATAATTGAGTAAGACAAGAGACGTTTAGTGCTCTTGCCCAGATCGATCTCATTGGGGATTAGGCCCAAGCTGGCTAAAGTGAAACCCAATACCAAGGCTATGGGTGATGAAATCACGGGAAGTAAACATAGGACAGCAATTAAGAAAAAGGGAAGGTGACGCTTTACTGTCTGCAGAGGTATGGTGCCGAGTTTCATCGAAAATTATTGCTAATGAGTTAGCTGGTGATTATAGCCAGACCAATGTTTTCAATAAATTCAATTTATTTTAGTTTTAGGTTAAAAAAAATTGAATCTTCTGAGCGTGAACATCACCCCTATAAGCCCGAACACAAGTCAGGCTTAGAGGGGATATGAGGCATTACCTGAGGGTAACGAACTCTTCGGCGCCCGTAGGGTGGATGGCGACAACGGAATCGAATTGTTTCTTGGTGGCGCCCATCTTCATTGCGACACCGAAGCCTTGGAGGATCTCATCCATACCCAAACCTATGCCGTGGATACCCACTACTTTCTCATCGGGACCGGCACAGACTAACTTCATCTTACATGCCTGACGGTGTGCCGTGACCGCGGTGTACATAGAGGTGAAGCCAGAGTTGTAGCACTTAACCTCTTCTGCACCATATTGGGCAATAGCTTCCGGCTCAGATAGGCCCATGGTGCCGATGGCCGGGTGGCTAAAGACTACGGTAGGAATAAGGGCATAATCCATTTTCGCATCTGTCATGCCGTTAAAGAGGCGTTCAGAGAGCAGACGACCCGCCTTAACGGCAACAGGGGTAAGCTCTACGCCACCTTCGATAATATCTCCCACGCAGTAGATGCCAGAGTTTGTGGTGTTTTGCTGTTCATCTACGACCACGTAACCTTTGTCATTCAACTTAACTTGGGTACTTTCCAGGCCGATATTACCGGTAGACGGCTTGCGGCCTATCGCCCAGATAAGGGTATCAACCTCAAAACTCTCACCGTTTTCAAGCTTTAGGGTAAGGCTACCATCGCTATTTTTGATGACCGATTCTGGTGTGCTGTGAGTATGCAGCGTTGGACCATCGGTGGCCATCGATTCCATCAGTGCTTCACTGAGCATAGGATCGAAACTACGCAGCGGTGCATGTTTACGAACAAATAGATGAGTCTCACTGCCCAGAGAGTGAAGTACACCGGCGAGCTCTACGGCAATATAGCCCGCGCCTATGACGGCCACACGTTTAGGTTGTGCGCGCAACTCGAAGAAACCATCGGAATCGATACCATGTTCGGCACCAGGGATATTGGGAATGCTTGGTGAGCCACCTGTTGCGATCAAGATGTGATCGGCGGTGTACTCTTGCCCGTCGACCTCTATGGTACGTTCGTTAACGAAACGGCCATAACCACGTACCAAGGTGACTTTATTGTTTTCAAGACCACGATCGTATGAGCCATGGATCCTATCAATATAGGCTTCGCGACTCGCGACCAGAGTATTCCAGTCAAATTTGTTGACCGTAACATCGAAGCCATAATCTTTAGCGTATAGATGTAAAGCTTCGGCAACTTGGGCGCCATACCACATGACTTTCTTTGGTACACAGCCAACGTTGACACAAGTGCCGCCAAGCGCCTTGGCTTCGATCAGCAGTACCTTAGCACCACGCATGGCTGCGCGGTTTGCCGATGCAATACCACCACTACCTGCGCCAAGACAGATGTAGTCAAAATGTTGGGCCATTTTTTATCTCCAAAGAGTATGTTCAAAAGTTGCGATGAAAGGCAGTCATTGTAGGGGCAAACCATGTCTCAGTACAGAAGTGGCATTACCTTAGACCTTACCGTCATCCTTTTTAGCGGCGGTATTGGCACCTGTCGTGATCTTTTTGCTCTGGCCCTTCGGCGCCACATTTCATACATTTCCACTCCTTGTTCCTGACTGCTAACTCTTTTCGTTGATAGTTGTTAGTTGAACTGTTGCCGAACGATGTAATGCTTTCTTCTAATTTATTCATTCTACTGTTTAGCCAGCGACAACTTGGATCGTTGGCTACATTGACTCTGCTGGCGAGTTGCTGCTTGCGGCTGAGCTTTTTCGTACGAGCCTTTTTCTTGCTGGTCCTTTTGTTGGGAACCGGATTTACGCCAGGGTTATGATGGGGTTTTGTGATGGTAGGCGAGTGAAATTCCAGAGCGCTTTGGTTTCGGGAGGGGAGGGAGATGGGGTTTCCTTCACTATCCAGCACTACGCCTAAAGGCAGGGGCTCTTTGGTGTCGGCTCGGCTATAGGGAACAATGCTTACTGAGATGATAATGGAGAAGCTGGCGACAGTCGCAAGTTTAATGAACCAAGTATATTGAGTTAAGAGTGACATTCCCTGTTCCTCTTGAAAGTGTAACGATTAAAAGCTATTTGCCAAAGACACTCCCTGTCTTTGGTTTAGGTAAATTTAGTCGAGGATCTCTGTTTTTACAAAGTGCTCAGGATTTTACTTTAGAAATTCCAGGTTAAATGAACACCTGCATAAGTTTGATCTAGGCTGCCTTCAACACCGTCAGCCTTTGCTTCAAGTTTAATGTCCTCTTGAGCTATGGTGTGACTGATATGTCCTGATAATACGATCTGCTCATTCAATAGATATTCAGCCTCTAACCCAAATTGGAAATGGTTAGGTCCATCATGATCTTCGCTAGCATACTGAAAATCGAATGCCTGGGTGACATAAGGCGTCACGGTGAAGTTTTCCAGTAACTCCCAGCTACTGTGCAGGCTCGCTTCCACGAAGTAACCGCCGGCTTCAGTCGCGTAGGTATAGTTGATAGACGGAGTCAGCCATTCGATACCGCTATAGGTCAGAGAGCTGAAGAACTCATTATCATTACAACGTTCATCACCGTAAAACTCCAGCCTTTGGTACCCGACAGTTGCTTCAAGAGTATCAGACAAGGCTATGGCGTACTCAAGACCAAAGTTCCACTCGGTATAGTCTTGATCATCGGCGCGGCCAAGGGTGGCATAGACATTCAAATTACCATGCTGCACGGCTGCTGTGCCCCAGAATATCCCGCCTTTATCCAGATTATTTCGCCCTTCCGAAACATATTTAGAATCCCAGCCCAGATCGAGCAGGTAGTTAGTCTCTAGCTGTTCGTTTTGTGGGAGGGTATTTCTGCTATGCGAGTCATCTATGGCTGTACTTGCGTCGGCATGGGCTAAAGACGATGCAATTATTAGGCTGGTCAGTAGTGAAAACTTCAATGTATTGTTCATATATGGCTCAGGCGAATTTCGATGATGTGATTAATTACTTGGTGATAGTAATACTAATGTCAAGAATGTAAATGATAACACTTCCCATTTGAGATGCAATTCTCAATAGCAGGAATGTAAATGATTCGTAAGTGGTTTTATTGTTCTAGATCAATTTCTTCTAAGGTATGCCCTGATAGGTGAGCTGAGATGGAATGACTTGCTGAAGATAGTTCTTGAATATTGCTCAATCAGCCCATATCTAATCTATAGACCATTATCTAGAGCATAGAATATTTTTTATGCTGAGGAATCAATATGAGCAACCCTTTGCTTACCAGCGCAATGTTACCCCCTTTTTCTAAGATCGAACCAGAGCATATTCAAGACGCCGTCGAGCAGGGTATTGCCAATTGCCGCAGTCAGATAGAGAAGGTACTAGCACAGCCCGTGTCTTTCACATGGGATAACCTAATTGCTCCCCTCGAAGAGGTTGATGATGAGCTAAGTAAGATCTGGTCCCCCATCTCCCATATGAATTCTGTCGTAAGCAGTGAAGAGTGGCGTAAGGCCCACGATGCCTGTTTACCTCTGCTTTCAGAGTACGGTACTTTCGTGGGTCAGCATCAACCACTCTACGAAGCTTATAAGTCTCTGAAGGCTTCGGATGAATTTGAACAGCTGACTCAAGCGCAGAAAATGGTTATCGACCATAGTTTACGTGACTTCGAGCTTTCAGGTATCGGACTCAATGATGCCGACAAACTGAGGTACGGTGAACTAGTCAAGCGTATGTCAGAGTTGACCAGCGGTTTCTCGAATCAACTTCTCGATGCAACACAGGCGTGGACTAAGTTGATCACCGATGAAGTCGAGCTCTCAGGGTTGCCGGAGTCTGCTATTGCAGCGGCTAAAGCCATGGCGGCGGCTAAAGAACAAGAGGGCTGGTTATTCACCTTAGACTTCCCTTCCTACCTGCCGGTGATGACCTATAGCGAAAACCGTAACTTAAGAGAGGAGTGTTATCGCGCGTTTGTGACGCGGGCATCCGATCAGGGGCCATTTGCCGGTAAGTATGATAACGGTCCCTCGATGGATGAGATTGTGGCACTGCGTCATGAACTGGCACAACTATTAGGGTTTGATAGTTACGCTCACAAATCACTGGCTACTAAGATGGCACAGACGCCTGAACAGGTGCTGGAGTTTCTCAATGAACTTGCTTCTCGCTCTAAAGAGCAGGGAAAAACCGAACTCGCCGAGTTGACCGAGTTTGCCGGAAAGGAGTTTGGTGCCACCGATCTTTCTCCTTGGGATCTCAGCTTCTACGCCGAGAAGTTAAAGCATCACAGATATGAGATCTCTCAAGAACTGCTTCGCCCCTATTTTCCGGAAGATAAGGTGCTATCAGGACTTTTCTATACGGTTAACCGCCTGTTTGGTCTGAAGATCACCGAACAGAAGGAGTTCGATACCTGGCATAAAGATGTTCGCTTCTTCAGTATCGAAGACAGCGAAGGTGAGCACAGAGGCAGTTTCTATTTTGATCTTTACGCCCGTGAAGGAAAGCGCGGCGGTGCCTGGATGGATGATTGTCGCGTACGCAGACAAACCACCTCTGGTATGCAAAATCCGGTGGCTTATCTTACCTGTAACTTTAATGCGCCAGTCGATGGTAAGCCTGCCCTGTTTACCCATGATGAGGTGACCACCTTATTCCATGAATTTGGTCATGGCATCCACCATATGTTGACCAAAATAGACGTCGCCGGGGTATCCGGGATTAACGGTGTACCTTGGGATGCCGTAGAGCTGCCGAGTCAATTTATGGAAAACTGGTGCTTTGAAGAGGAAGCATTGGCAGAGATCTCTGGTCACTTTGAAACCGGTGAGCCCTTGCCGAAGGTTATGCTCGATAAGATGCTGGCGGCGAAGAATTTTCAATCCGGCATGGGAATGTTACGCCAGCTAGAGTTTTCACTCTTTGACTTCAGAATGCACTTAGAATATAGCCCTGAAGAAGGTGCAAATATTCAGGCAAAGCTGGATGAAGTGCGAAGTCAGGTGGCTGTGATCAAGGCGGCTGACTTTAACCGTTTCCAGCACAGTTTCGCTCATATCTTTGCTGGTGGATATGCTGCCGGTTATTACAGCTATAAGTGGGCAGAAGTCTTGTCTGCAGACGCATTTTCGCGTTTCGAGGAGGAGGGCATATTTAACAGCGAAACTGGCCGTAGCTTCCTAAACAACATCTTAGAGATGGGGGGAAGTGAGGAGCCGATGGAGCTGTTTAAGCGTTTCCGTGGTCGCGAGCCTCGTATCGATGCACTACTTCGACACTCAGGCATTAATGGCTAATTTCAGATAATTAGTCTGCGGGTTAGCTTGCCATGCTGACCCAGTAAAAATTATGCCAATTGGTTCTGCCAATTGGCATTTTTGTATTCTCTATGGATTATTTTAAAATCTGTAGTACATATCGTTTTTGCGATCGAGTCTCTGTGATTGTGCCATCTTTTTGAACTGAGCTCGACCAAGTGTCGAGACCGCCAATCATCACCTTTACTTCAGGCTCTACTTTGACTTGGGTGACTATCTGGTTGCGGGCTATCAGTTCATCCCCAGTCAGGGGATCGATTCTCTTAGATATGACTTTAGCGTCTATATGGAACAGATTATCGCCTAAATTTTGAATGCAAATATCATATTTGGCGCTTTTAAATCTCAACTCATCCTCAAGAAAATTTCCGGAAACTTTTATCTCAACAAGCCTATTCGAATCGTCAACCGTTATCGATGTCGGACGGGAAGTTGCGCAGGCGGTAAATGTCGCCAATGAGATGAATAATACAAAAATTGAAAAGATAGATTTCACAAAAGGTACCTGACTTAAATAACTAAAGAGGTTGTTGATATATTGAGCAGTAGTGTCGGAACTTAGGTCGGCGATTCCAGCTTCTAAGTTTATTCCCGAGGCTCTGCTTACGTTGCGGATCCTACTAAGAGAGACTTGATTAGAGCAAGTCACTTTTTGTCATGATATGTATGTCAGCCGGAACTTATCATCACTGTTTTACCCTCACAGAGTGCAGATTGAGTGCAGATAGGGCTTAAAGGTAAAATTAAAGGGCGAGTGGCCCTTTTATGGTGAAACTTGTTATCTGGTATGACCTCTGTTAGCCTTTCGCGTTCATTCTTAGGGACTAATGTTAATGAACCTCTATTTCAGACTATTTTGGCTATTCATCTGGCGTGTTCGCCACTGCAACTCTATCGATTTCCTCGGTACCAGTCGTATTAGCTATCGTGCATTGCCCCTGGACTGCGATATTAACTGCCATGTAACCAACTCTCGTTATCCGGCACTTATGGACCTGGCTCGTACATATATGTTGGCCGAGATGGGACTCCTTAAGCGTTTCATTAAGCTGAGGTGGCTACCGATCGTCAATGCGGCAGAGTTTACCTATATTCGGGATATCAAGCCGCTCACTAAGTTTGAGATTGAATCCAAACTGGTTGGTTGGGATGATAAGTACTTCTATATCGAACAGCGCTTTGTCAGTGATAATATCCTTCATTGCATCGTACATGTGCGAGGCGTTTTTGTTTGTAAGGGCAAACAGGTACCGATAGATACCATGGTCAAAGAGGTTAACTTTGAGGGGCCCAGACCCGAGTTACCGCCTGAAGTGGTTAAGTGGAAAGCCTTCCTGCAGCTAAAGAAAGAGCGCAATATTTAGAAGGTCCTAGGTCCTAGGTCCTAGAATCTAGGCTCTTCTCCTAAGGAATGGGCCTACGACCAGAGAGCACGTCACCCGCGGCTAGCTCAACCTCCTCTTTGACCTGTAGATATGACCCTCTGAGCTGAGCCTGATGCCAGTATCGATTCAGATTGTCATATTGAAAGAGTTTAAAATAGTCTTGAGCACAATGCAGACAGGGAAACAGGGCACAATCAGCCAAAGTTAAACCGTCTGAGCATAACCAGTGATTTTTCTCTAATTTTTTGTCCAGATAACCAAGAAACTGACTGATATCATTCTCAAGTTGCTTAGTCATTATATGGTTTTGATCGCCATCCTCTAGTTTTTGATGTTCCAGCTCGAAGAGTACATTACTGAAATCGTTGTCGATTAATCGATCTTGTAATCTTGTATCGAGTGCAAGCCTTCTATCGATAGGAAAGAGTCGTGTCCCGGTAGAAAACTCACTATCGATAAATTCGATAATGATGCTGGACTCAGGAATAAGCTCACCACTCTTACTCTTAAGCAGGGGTAACTTTCCCGGTGGATAAAAATCACAAAACTCTCGTCTGGAAAGTGGATCCGACAATTCGATTACACGTGGATAAAAATTGGCTTGTTTTTCATAGAGGGCAAGCAGTACTTTCTGTGAATAGCGGGAAAGAGGGTGGTAAAACAGTTCCATCAGCGACCTCTCCCGGCAGGTGTAGTGAAAAATTAGATATAGAGAGTTTTGGCCTCTGCTATCTACCAAGTATAGTCATAAATAACGCAAATTAGTTTGGGACTGACCGAGGTGAACCCTTAGTCGTGCTAGGTTTCTTAATCGTTCCAACGAGATCGGGTATAGAGATTGATAGCCAAATTTAACTCTGCATCTCCGGAAATAGGCGCTTTTCTATGAAACACAGGAATGCTCTGACTCTCGGTGGTGTAACATCGTCAAACGGATGAACGGCATATATCACTCCTTCTCTAAGGTGATAGTCGGGAAGGATATGAATGAACTTTCCACTGTCTATCTGAGCCTGTACTAAATAGCTGGGGAGTATCGCTATCCCTAATCCCTGCTTAGCAAGTTTGACGATGCCATGGTTGCTGTTACAACAGATAAATGGATTGATCTTAATCTTGAATTTGTCTCCGAAGCTGTTTTGTAGGTGACAACTCTTAGGAAGGTAGTTAGATGACTGCATAATCCATTGGTGTTTTGCCAGCATATCCGGATGAAGCGGTGAACCATGTTGTTCAACATATTCCGGACTCGCAATCAGGTATTCATCGAACTGACCGAGTCTGATAGAGGTGAATTCTGTAGCCTGCTCTGTCTGAATTGCGATATCGATATTATTTTCCAGCAGGTTAAGCCTTCTATCTTCTAGTAGTAACGTGATTCTAATCTTGGGATAGCGTTTATTAAAATCGCCAATGTGTTGAATGAGGTTTTGTTCCCCAAGACAAACGGGGGCTGAAATCTTAATGCTGCCCTGTAGCTCTTTATCCTGAGGTTTTGTTGAATTTTCGGCTTGTTTGGCAAGTTGTAACAGTTCGGCGCAGTAGTGATAAAAGCTTTGACCCTCTTCTGTTAACGCCATTTTTCGTGTCGTGCGGTGTATCAGTTGCGTCGCACACCTTAGCTCAAGCTTTTTCAGATGTTGACTGACCATAGAGCGGCTGATACCAAGTTCATCGGCTGCTGCGGTGAGTGAGCCTTGTTCGACAACGTTGGCGAAGACAAGCATTCGATAGAGTTGAGCCGCGTCCATAAGAATAATCCACGCTTGTTGATGGCAATTGGTTAATATCGATTACCAAAAAGGATTGATGGGTACTGATTGTGTAATATAACTCGGTGTGTATTAAATCTAGGTGTCGAGTTGAATTTTGTCCAGTAAATAGGCTGGATGACATTTAGCCTGAGGATTGCTTTATCTTACAGGTTTCATACTATGTCACTCTCTACTTCGTTTGGAAGTTAATTTATTATGAGTCAATTAGAGTCTTTTTCCTCAATTTATCAAAGAGCCAGCGATCGCAAAGGTGGAAGTTCAGGGCTGGAAAGCCTGTTATCAGCTAGTTTGTCCGCAGATGAGATTGGTCAGTATCGAGATGCCGAGCTTTTGTCTGAGATGAGTAAAAAAGTCTTCCAGAGTGGTTTCGTTTGGCGCATTGTCGAAAATAAGTGGGCGGCATATGAAACCGCCTTCTTCAATTTTGAACCTCATAAAATTCTGATGTTGTCACCGGAGCAGTTGCAGCAAAGGGCGACAGATCCTAATCTCATTCGGCATATGAAGAAGACGATGGCCATTTATGATAACGCCATGATGACAAATGATATTGCTAAGGAACACGGCAGTCTTGCCGAATACATAGCTAATTGGCCGAGTGAGGAGATCACGGGTCTTTGGTCTGTACTTAAGCGACGCGGAACCCGGCTTGGAGGAAATACCGGCCCCTACTTTCTACGCGCCATAGGTAAAGACACCTTCCTGCTGACAGGTGATGTGCAGGGATATCTGAAGGCACATCATTTGGTCGACTTTGGGTTCAGCTCTAAGAGTGGACTGAATCAGGTTCAAGCTGTGTTTAATCAATGGCAGCAGGAGTCGGGGCGCAGTCTGGCCGATATCAGTCGGATCTTAGCCTGCAGTGTCGGAGATAACAGGGTTTAGAGCCTGGAGCTTAGAGTCAGTAGCTGTAAGTGCTAAGTGCTAAGAAAGAGAGTTTGAAGGAAAAAAAAGCCAGCCTGGAGTGGGCTGGCGAAAGATTGCCGAAGATAGAGCAATAAATAGAGATAAACATCGAACTGTGTATTAGGTGGAACAATTTTCCAAAGTTAAAATTTAAAAGCTCTTGTTGATGCCGATAACTACCCGGTCATCAAAAATTTCTGTCTGTGTACCGTAGACCTTGTGAGTCTCATCGACGGTGCTACCATGATATCTAAGATCGAAATTCAGCCCGTAAAATGCTTTGCTGACACCTAAGTTCCAGTGCCCCCAGCCTTCCGCATTGTCACCATCAAGATCCTGATAACCGACAGAACCCGATACTTTCAGGCCATTGTTAAATGCATAGCTTGGGTGAACTGAGTAGTTGACGCCTTGCCACCCATCGACACCAAACCAGTCATCGATCGTGGGAGTCACTTCGAGTTGAATATTGGCCTGACCGAACTGCTTACCGACCTTGATCCAGAGTTCAGTGTAGTTAGAGTATGAGGCACCCGGATAAAGATATGAAAACACCATGACGTCATAAGTGATACCGCTATCCCCAAACTCACCCGCCTTACCGATATAAGGAGCGGTAACGATCTCAAGGTTGGGGTCGGCAAACTTGATATTTGACGCAAAAACACCGCCATACCAACCATCATCATTGCCCCAGCCTAATGTACCTTGAACTACCGGAACATCACCATCCATAGTCTCTGACTCGCCACGGAATACATAGTCGGAAGCGAAGGTCAGGTTGCCACTGATTGTTCCACCGAGAACTTCACCTTCATTTTCGGCTTGTGCAAATGAAGTTGCGGAGAGTAGTAGCCCGCCTAAAAGTATCTTGTGTTGTAGTTTCATCTGGATAGTCATGGTTTTCATCTCATATTGAATTATTTGTTAACACAGTTGTTACTATAGGGTTAACTTATGAATGGCGATGGGATATGGCGTGAATCAATAACGTCATAATATGAACAATTATGAATGAGCGGATCATCGGCTGGCTTGGGGTTAAGCTGTGAATGTATTGGGAAGTTTGAGGCCGGCTCGGCAATTGTAAAAAAACAAGCAGGCAACAAGAATGGTGGGAGGACATTGAATTTAACTTGTCATTAACACAACACGCTGATTAATGGTGAATATTTGCATTCGTTTACAAAATTATAGCCCTGTACTCCTTGTTGAGATGGGCCAGTTATGAGATAAAGACAGGTTCAAATCTTACACAAAAATTATGCTGTCAATAAATGAAGCCGCAGAATTTCCTGCTGCTACGATTGTTATGTTTGATAGGTAGCTTTATTAGGAGTTCTCATGCGGCAAATAGTGAAAATTGCCTCTGTTTTAAGTGTGGCGTTATGGATAACTGCTTGTGGACAAAAACCTGAACAAGGACCGCAGGAACGTGGACCCATGGAAGTAGGTGTTGTAACAGTAGAGACGCAGCCTCAATCAATTTTGGTTGAGTTGCCAGGTCGTAGTAAAGCTTATTTGGAAGCGGAAGTGCGTCCTCAAGTTAGCGGTATCATTATGACTCGCGGCTTTGTGGAAGGGAGAGATGTCGAAAAAGGTCAATCTTTATATCAGATCGATTCATCGACTTACACTGCAGCACTGATCAGTGCTAAAGCGGATCTTCAAAGTGCAAAAGCCAACTTAGTCTCCGCGAAGGCAAAAGCATTACGTTTTGAAAAGTTGGTTAAGCTTAACTCTATAAGCGAGCAAGACTATGATGAAGCCGATGCCGCTTATAAAGCAGCATTAGCAACAGTTACCGTTGCTGAAGCGGCGATCAATACAGCAAAGATTAATCTTGAGTATACCGAAGTTCGCGCGCCTATTGCCGGACGAGTGGGTAAGTCTTCAGTGACTGCCGGTGCTCTTGTGACTGCAAATCAAACTCAAACATTAGCGACGATTCAGCAACTCGATCCTATTAATATCGAAATTGCACAATCAAGCGCTCAAATGTTGCGTCTGAAATCTAAGTTAAAGCAGGGTCAACTTGAGGCGGCCGATAACGCGGGCGTTCAGCTCATTTTGGAAGACGGTACAACATACAAGCACGATGGTTTGTTGCAGTTCGCCGAGGTGAGTGTAAATGAGGACACGGGTTCCGTTATTTTGCGGGCAGAGTTCCCTAACCCTGATGGCGTGTTAATGCCAGGAATGTATGTGCGTGCCGTGCTCAATACCGGGACCGATCCTGAAGCTATTCTAGTGCCGCAAAGAGCTATTACGCGTAATACCAAAGGTGAAGCCGTTGCGATGATTATCGACGCTGAAGGTAAGGTGGCTGCGCGAGTCGTCACGACTGCAGAAGTGATCGATCACCAGTGGCGTATTACTGATGGTTTAACTGTAGGTGATCAACTGATTGTTGAAGGTCTGCAAAAAATTCGTCCTGGTGCACCTGTTAAAGCAGGCCCGTTAGTGGCGGATAAGAAATCACAAGCACAACAACAGAAATAGGGTAAAACTATGGCACGTTTCTTTATCGATCGCCCTATTTTTGCCTGGGTGATCGCCATTATTGTGATGCTGGCTGGGGTGTTATCTATCCTGGGTCTGCCCGTATCGCAATATCCGAGTATCGCACCGCCATCGGTTGAGATTAGGGCTGTGTATCCGGGAGCATCGGCAAAGACGATGGAAGATTCGGTAACTCAGGTTATCGAGCAGCGAATGACAGGTATTGACCACCTGCGCTATATCTCATCAACCAGTGATAGTTTCGGTAATGCGACCATCACCTTAACCTTTAATGCCGAGGCCGATCCGGATATCGCGCAGGTACAGGTGCAGAACAAGCTTCAGCTTGCAATGCCACTGCTGCCGCAAGAAGTTCAGGCTCAAGGTGTTAACGTCGCCAAGTCCAGTGCTGGTTTCCTGATGGTTGTGGGCTTCGTATCTCAGGATGGTTCACTGGATAAGAATGATATCTCTGACTATGTGGGATCGAATGTTCAAGACCCGATGAGTCGTGTGCCTGGTGTGGGGACAATCCAGTTATTTGGTGCCCAGTACGCGATGCGTATCTGGCTCGACCCACTGAAACTGACCCAGTACAACCTGACCAGTCAAGATATTATTGCTTCTATCAGGGAGCAAAATGCGCAGGTTTCGGCGGGACAATTGGGCGGGGCACCCTCGGTTGGCGGCCAACAGCTCAACGCTACGGTATCGGCACAGAGTCGTCTGCAGACGGCCGATCAGTTTAAGAAGATCATCATCAAGGCTGATTCGACTGGTGCCAAAGTGTTCCTCGAAGATGTCGCCCGCGTCGAGCTTGGGGCTGAAAGCTATGATGTTGAGTCTTACTATAACGGTAAACCCGCTGCCGGTATCGGTATTCAGCTGGCAACCGGTGCTAACGCACTCGCTACCGCTGAAGGGGTTCGCGCTAAGATTGCCGAATTGCAGCCTTTCTTCCCGCAAGGGTTAGAAGTCGTTTATCCCTACGACACGACACCATTCGTAGAGAAATCTATCGAAGGGGTAGTGCATACTCTGCTTGAAGCTGTGGTCTTGGTTTTCTTGATCATGTATCTGTTCTTGCAGAACTTCCGCGCAACGCTGATCCCAACAATTGCGGTGCCGGTTGTACTCTTAGGTACGTTTGCGATTTTGTCGGCTGCAGGCTTCTCAATTAACACCTTAACCATGTTTGCTATGGTACTGGCCATTGGCCTGTTGGTAGATGATGCCATCGTTGTGGTTGAGAACGTCGAACGAGTGATGTCCGAAGAGGGGCTCAGCCCCATTGAAGCTACCAAGAAGTCGATGGATCAGATCACCGGCGCACTTGTGGGTATCGGTCTGACGCTTTCAGCGGTATTCGTTCCCATGGCATTTATGTCGGGGTCGACCGGTGTGATCTACAGGCAGTTCTCGATAACGATTGTATCGGCGATGGCGCTATCTGTGATGGTTGCTATCATCCTGACGCCTGCGCTATGTGCCACCATGCTTAAGCCTATCGCTAAGGGACATCATGCGGTTGATACCGGCTTCTTCGGCTGGTTTAACCGTAAATTTGATGCATTGACCTCTCGTTATGAGGCAAGCGTTGCTGCCATGATCAAGCGCGCAGGCCGTACCATGATGGTTTACTTAGCCATTACGGTTGCGGTGGGTTGGATCTTCATGCGTATGCCAACCGCCTTCCTGCCCGATGAAGATCAGGGTATCTTGTTTACCCAGGCTATCTTGCCGGTGAACTCGACTCAGGAAGCGACGAAAAGTGTCCTGGAGGATGTGACAGACTTTTACCTGGAACAGGAAGGCGACAACGTTAAATCTGTATTTAGCGTATCGGGCTTCAGTTTCGCCGGTAACGGTCAGAACATGGGTATTGCGTTCGTGGGCTTGAAAGACTGGGCTGAACGAACCGATCCTGGTCAGGATGTGCAATCTGTCGCTGGACGTGCCATGGGCATGTTTATGCAGATGAAAGAGGCCTTTGTATTCGCGTTTGTGCCGCCAGCGGTTATTGAACTGGGTACTGCGAATGGTTTTGACTTCTATCTGCAGGACAGAAATGGCCAGGGCCACGATAAACTGGTTGAAGCGCGTAACATGTTGTTAGGCATGGCTGCACAAAACCCTAACCTTGTGGGCGTTCGTCCCAATGGTCAGGAAGATGCGCCCATGTATCAGATCCATATCGATCACGGTAAGCTCAGAGCCTTGAGCGTCGATATCGATGCAGTAAATAGCGTGCTGGGTACTGCCTGGGGTGGTAACTATGTTAACGACTTCATCGACCGTGGCCGAGTGAAGAAGGTTTATGTCCAGGGTGAAGCGGATTACCGTATGCAGCCTGAAGATATCGACTCCTGGTACGTCCGCAACACTAAGGGCGATATGGTGCCATTCTCCGCCTTTGCTACAGGCACTTGGGAATATGGCTCACCGCGACTCGAGCGTTTCAACGGACTGCCCGCGCTGAATATCCAAGGCGGTGTTGCACCAGGTTTCAGTACCGGTGAGGCGATGAACATCATCGAAGATATGGTCAAGCAGTTGCCACCTGGATTTGGTGTCGAGTGGAATGGTCTCTCTTATGAAGAACGCCTCTCAGGTAACCAGGCACCAATGCTATACGCACTATCTATCGTGGTGGTATTCCTGGTGCTGGCGGCACTCTATGAGAGTTGGTCGGTTCCTTTCTCGGTGATTCTGGTTATACCCTTGGGTATTATTGGTGCGCTGATTGCGATGAATGGTCGTGGTTTACCTAATGACGTATTCTTCCAGGTGGGTCTGTTAACGACCGTCGGTCTCGCGACCAAGAACGCCATCTTGATTGTAGAATTCGCCAAAGAGTACTACGAGAAAGGCGCAGGATTGGTTGAGGCTACACTGCATGCAGTCCGCGTTCGTTTGCGTCCAATCTTGATGACATCGCTGGCATTCGGTCTTGGGGTTGTACCTCTTGCTATCAGTAGCGGTGTAGGTTCAGGAAGCCAAAATGCTATCGGTACTGCGGTACTGGGCGGCATGATGAGCTCGACCTTTATGGGGATCTTCTTTATCCCAATCTTCTTTGTGATTGTTGAACGTATCTTCAGCAAACGTGAGAAGAAAGGTGCTAAAGCAGAAACACCAACGGCTGAATAGCACTCGCGTGTTTGCTTAAATCTTCAAAGCCCGGCGATTGCCGGGCTTTTTGTTAGGTTTTTTAGGTCTCCGGAAGACTATTTATTTCACCTCCAGAAATGCCCTCTTAGATTAATACCGATTGGTATAGGGCGTTAACTTAATGGCTTGCCAGCAGAAAAAACTATCAAAGATTTTTCTGTTAACCACAACGGATATTTAGTCATTACTTTACTGAACATCCGGCTTTGTAAGTAATCGTTGAGCCATCTTCTAATATTGGGATAGGGTGACTGTAAGTACCACTGACGCTCAACTCGGGCCAACTGTCGAATAAAAGGCATTATCGCTAAATCCGCTAAGCTTGGGCTATCTGAGATCAAATATGCGTGTTGAGATAGCTTCAGCTCCAACATTTTCAAGTATTGCTCACAAGCTAACCTATGTTCTAATACACTTTCGTCATGATAACGTTTTGCGCTGCGATACTTCTCAAGCCATAACTTAAATTCGGTGTCAAAAAGGTCGACTAAACTCAGCATTTCGGCTCGTGTATTCGGACAATCGCTCATTAAGTAGTTGTTAGGATCGCTTTGTTCAAAAGCCCACATCATTATCTCCAGACTTTGCTCTAACACTTCGCCATTGCTCAGTACTAAAACCGGAACCGTTGCCTTGGGTGAGACTTGGAGCATATGAACAGGCTTATCGCTTAATACGATATCGCGGAGCTGCACAGCTTGGCCTGAAACATAAACAGCCATTCTTGCGCGCATGGCGTAGGGACAATTTCGTAAAGAGTAAAGCATTGGTAGAGATGATATTGTGGTCATAGCGATAACATTAACTCCTTTTTACTCTAGAAGTACCTAATATCTAGCGATCCAACTAAGCATAACGTAATCGCAAGTGGATCCATGCTAACTTGTTTTTTAGCTACGATAACCTTAGAGTTGCTTTATCATCTGCAATAGCGCTTAAATCATTAATTTACTATGGTTTACTCGTCTGAATTGCACCGGTTTTTTTAGTGTTAAAGAGGGTTTTGTGGATAAACTTACCATTGCAGTTGATTTCTTACTAACTCATAAGCTTTTATTGACCGTCCTGGTGATTGTCTGCATCTCACTGATTAAACGTTTTGTCATCTCGAAAATTCGTGGGGATATCCCATTTTTAACTGAGGTGCAGCGCAAGTGGATGTCGCGTACCAAAAACGGTACTTTTATCTTAATCATTGTCATTCTATTTATGCTTTGGCAGACAGAGATAAATAGATTTGCACTGTCAGTTACCGCCATTGCTATCGCGATAGTGGTTGCTTCAAAAGAGATAATATTGTGTTTTACTGGCTCAATTCAGCGTGCGAGCTCACGCTCATTTGTCATCGGTGATTGGATTGAAGTTGGTAAATTATGTGGTGAGGTCATTGAACATAATTTAATGGCGACTGTGATCCAGGAGATAGACCTTCACCACGGTCAATACCACTACACGGGTAAAACGGCAACGTTACCTAACAGCATGTTCTTCAGCTATGCGGTCAAGAACCTTAATTTTATGAAGCGCTATGTCTACCATAACTTTCATATTACCGTGATTGAGTTCGTGAATTTATATCCTCTTTTTCCTGAACTACGCGAACAAATTGAAGCGCATTGCGAAGACTTTCATGAAGTGGCAACACGCTATAATAGTATTATTGAAAAACATGCCGGTGTTGACCTACCTGGCTCAGAGCCGCATATCCATATCAATAGCGGTCCCACTGGCGAGCAAAATATTCATATTATGATTTTTTGCCCCACAGAGCGCGCAGCTCACCTGGAGCAACTTATTCGCGAAGATTTTATGATTGCTTACCATGAAGCTTTTGGTAAAGAAGCTCTACAGTAGACGTTTACACTCGTTAAAATGTGGTTTGAAAATATATAAAGGCGCAGCACAGGGTAGCCCCAATTGCTGCGCCATATTTTTATCTCTATTTACGGCGTGTAATAGGTCTCTGCTCCAGGTCCTACCGGCAGACCCAGAACGAATACCCAGATGAAGAAGAAACAGGTCCAACCGATGAAGAAGACGATGGAGTAAGGCAGCATGGTTGCGATCAGTGTACCTATGCCGAGATTCTTCTTATATTGAGAAGCAACTGCAAGGATCAACCCGAAGTAGCTCATCATAGGGGTGATAAGGTTTGTGACCGAATCCCCTATTCGATAAGCGGCCTGAATGGTCTCCGGCGCATAGCCAACCAACATCAGCATGGGTACGAAAATCGGAGCCGTAACGGCCCATTGCGCCGAGGCACTACCCAGCATCAGGTTGATAAAGCCACACATCATGATAAACAGCACGAATACCAGTGGGCCCGTTAAACCGATAGCACTCAGGGCGTCGGCGCCTGATACGGCGAGCACCGCGCCTAAATTAGTCCATTTGAAGAAGGCGACGAACTGAGAAGCGAAGAATACCAGCACAATATACATGCCCATCGAGCTCATGCTGTAAGACATGGCATCGATGACATCTTTATCTCGCTTCATGGTGCCGACGACCTTACCGTAGACCAGACCCGGAATAGCGAAGCAGATAAAGATAAATGCGACGATCCCCTTCAGGAATGGCGAGCCAGCCACTAAGCCGGTTTCCGGATTTCTTAGTGGCGCATTTTCGGGAACAACCGTTAATGCCAATAATAACGATAGCACCAGAATGGCGATACCTGCGGCTTTCAGGCCCTGTTTCTCATCACTGGTGACGCGGTCCATCTTTTGGTGTGACAGGTCGACATTTGCTTCGCTGGCATCGTATTTTCCTAGCTTAGGCTCGACGATCTTCTCTGTCACTATGGCGCCTAAAGTGGTGATCAGGAAAGTGGAGACGAACATGAAGTACCAGTTAACCTCGGGTCCTACCGTATATTCAGGGTCGATCATCTGCGCCGCGGCTTCGGTGATCCCCGAAAGCAGTGGATCTACGGTACCCAATAGTAGGTTGGCACTATAGCCACCCGATACACCAGCGAATGCGGCTGCAAGGCCTGCGAGGGGGTGACGACCAAGGGAGTGGAATATCATTGCCGCCATAGGAATTAATACCACATAACCTAGCTCTGCCGCCGTGTTCGATACTATGCCGGCGAAAACTATGGTCAGGGTTACCAGTCGCTTAGATGTACCCATCACCAGTAAGCGCATCGCAGCCGATAACATGCCTGAACGCTCGGCTATACCGACACCGAGCAGGGCAACCAGCACTGTCCCCAGCGGTGTAAACCCGGTGAAGTTGGTGACCAGATTTGAGACTATCATTCTCAAACCTTCGGCGTTCATCAGGCTGACTACATGGATCAGGCCGTCTTCACCTCGCCCCGAAGATCCAACCGGACGTGGATCGATAACGGTTAACTCAAAATAACCTGCAACACCACTGATGGCGATAACGGCCAAACAGAACATGGCGAAAAGCGTAATAGGGTGTGGCAGCAAGTTTCCTAAGCGTTCGACAATATTTAGAAAACGAACAAAAGCCCCACTGTGTGGTTCAGGTGTCCCTGACGCCCCAGATGAATCGAGAGGCAGTTCTATGCTCTCATCTTTATTTATACCCATATCCTTCCCTTCAATATTTAGTCTCTGCGGACCTTTTGAACGCCAACTTTGATTGCGGCTTTATACCAATCGGTATTATTGGTTTTCGGACTCGGTATTTCCGAGTAGACCTGCCATAGTGTCTTAGTTGGTTTAACTGAATATTAAATTTGTAAAAGAAATGAGGTGTTACAAGACTCGAGTGAGGAGGGAGTAGATCAAGGGGAGGGTTTAAACATTAACCGAAATTCAGGCAAAAAAAGACCCCATAAAAGTGGGGCCAAAGGGATAGGGTTGCGCTAGCAATTACATCGAGTCAATCAGTTGGGGTTGGTTGTCATCATGTTTGCTTGTGACCAATATAGCTCATATTGACTGTATGAAAACTGAATGGAAAGACTCTGTTTTTCCTCGAATTACAGGCAAAAAAATAGGCTCAAACTAGAGCCTAAAAAGGATGTATAACTATAACGTAATGAGATGATGTAACAGGACTTCATGTGAGTCATTGTGCCTGAACTTGTCTGTATGGAACCTGAACAGGTTGCTTGAATTTTGTGCTTTATTAGCATGGGGCTTGTTTGCTCTAGCAGGGGCATGAGATGTGTTTAGCATGAATAGAGGCCTTTAAACCGGGTTATTGTAAGCATCTTGCGTAATGCATCTCTTAATGGTGATTTTTGTAGGTTAACTTAGTGATAATTCAGGAGGTGGCTTTATTATTTCTGAATGGGTGCTCATTTTTTACCACTTCACGGTTCTATCTTTTCTTGTTGATAAATAATGGTTTTTTCCAGTCTCAATATTTGTAGTTTTATTTTTGTGGCAATTATTTTGATTCCCGTCGATTTCTATCGTTAGCTGGTTGTTAGCGTATGTTTACTTTTAAATAAATGTCATAAATGGGTTAATCATTCTGAAAAAAGCGCAATTTGTACCCTTAATTCCTCGGTCGAGAACACCGATAAATCTCTGGAAATAGTGCAAAAAATAGGTGAAAGTAGAGAGTTATGGCTTTACCGATAAGCTGAGAATATTGAAGTTAAATCAGAATAATAAGGATATACGATGGAAGGGTTGCTGTTAGGTTTAGGGCTACTGCTTATTATTGCTTACCTTTGGTACGTCAGTCTGGTTAAAAAGCGTAATTCTGTTCGCGAGGCCCTATCTGGCATAGATGTACAACTGAAAAAAAGATCGAATCTGGTCCCCAATATTTTAAAAATTGCTCTGAAGTTCATGGATCATGAAAAGTCATTATTGACTGAGATCACCGAGCTGCGTGCCCAGGTAGAAAAATCTTATGACACCAGTGATGCGTCTGCTATTCAGAATCACCTGAGCAAGGCGGAGCAATTGAATGGCAAGATGGGTCAGTTGATGGTGAATGTCGAAAATTACCCCGAGCTAAAGTCCGACAACACTATGCTTCAGGCTATGCAGACCTATAACGAGGTGGAGGCGCATATCTCTGCCGCACGCCGCTTCTTCAATGCGTCGGTAACTGAGCTCAATAATGCGGTGGAGATCTTCCCCGGCTCTATCATCGCTTCTATGGCTAATATCAAGGTGATGCCTTTCTATGAAGCCGATGAAGTGTCGAAGGCGCCAGTTGACGCCTCTGATTATCTTAAATAATGTTATGCGGTACTCGGGTGCCGCAACCTATCTATCGATTATTTAGTCTAGCTTCCCATGAATATAATTAGTTTTATTTTTGGTGCGCGTATAAAACCTAAGCGCCAAACAAAGCCTCTGAACGCCGTGGGTGATGAACAGGAATCATTACAGACGCATTACGATGAACATATCGAGCCATTAACGCGCAAGTTTGAGAATCGTCGAGTGGCCTGCTTAAAGGCGCTAAGGCTGCGGATATATATGAGTATCGGTATTTTTGCAGCCGTGTTCTTTATCTGTTTCCTATTCGATTCCACACAGCGAATCGTCATATCTTGGCTCTTCTATCTGTTGCCGCTGGTTCCTCTGTTCTGGTGGTGCTCCAGGCCTATAACCCATTATCAAAGCGATGTAAAACTGCAGGTATTTCCAAAGATATTTCGATATTTTGGTGACGATTTTATCTTTAGCCCGACGCACAGCATGAGCATGACAACGCTTAAGCGTTCAAAGCTGCTACCCGGTTACGATAAGGCGCATTTTGATGATTACGTTCAAGGAACTTACCGGGGGATCGAGATAGCGATTAACGAGCTGGCGCTTACTAAGGAGGTTAGGCGAGATAAGAACAGCGAGACGAAGACGGTATTTAATGGTGTTATGGTGCAACTCAGCTGCCATAAGAAGTTTAATGGTCATACTGTGGTTGTACGTAGTCGAGGTAGCTTGATGAACTTCCTCTCTGACTCCTTTAAGCGCTTGTCCAGGGTCAAGCTTGAAGACCCCCGTTTTGAAAAACTATTTGACGTTTTTTCATCCGATCAGGTTGAGGCTCGCTATCTATTGACCGTCTCTTTTATGGAGCGATTACAGGAGTTAGCGGACTGCTTTTCCGGTCAATTTCAATGTGCTTTCTATGAGGATAAATTACTCATCATGTTAGCCAGCAGAGAAAATCGATTCGAGTTGGGTTCTATTTTCAATGGTGCCACCTTCGAGTACGAGTTTAGTCAAATTAACAGAGAGATGCGTCAACTCTTTGCTATGATTGAAGTACTGAAACTCGATGAGTATACCGGCCTGTGATGAAATCTATGCATGCCATCTGGTGTGGTGGCGTTGTTAGTTCTCTGCTTTGGTTTATGGGCGTGACCCACTGCTATGCTCAGCTCTCGATTGAGGATGGCGGCAAACCTCATTATAAAGCGAGTTACTCTAAAGAGGGGATACTAGGCAACTCAACACTTTCTGCTTCGACCTCTTCCCCACCTCCTCCTTCAAAAGACGCAGATAATCAGCTTAAGGTGTATCAATACAAGCAGGAAAATGGCGTTATGGCTTTCTCCGACCATGCTCCAGGGGCGGCTCAATATCAGGTGCTATTATATGACTGTTATGCATGTCAACCCGACTCAAATCTGGACTGGAAAAAAATGCCGCTTTTTCCCAGAGACTATGATGAGCTAATCAATCACGCCGCCAATAACCATGACCTTGAACCTGCGCTTATTCGGGCGGTTATTCACGCAGAGTCGGCATTTAATGTATTTGCCCTGTCTCGAACCGGAGCCATGGGGTTGATGCAGCTTATGCCCGAAACGGCGAAAGAGCTGGGGGTTAAAAATGCCTTCAAGCCGGAGCAAAATATCGATGGGGGGGCAAAATATTTAGCCCAGATGCTCCAGCGCTTCGATGGTGATATCGATTTAGCCTGCGCCGCCTACAATGCGGGCCCAACCAATGTCACCCAGTATAAGGGGATCCCCCCTTACCCAGAGACTCAAGCCTACGTAAAGCGCGTGAAGATCTTGCTCGAACGCTACCGTAAACCAGGGTAACCCCTTCGCTTGTTAAACATCCATGGGGATCCCTCTCCATTATCTTCAGAGACTCAAGCCTACGTAAAGCGCGTGAAGATCTTGCTCGAACGATACCGTAAACCGGGATAACGGATTTTTATCACTTCACTGCTGACACACCACACCTGTCTTTATCCACCATAAGTGCAGTGCTTAAGCTGTCGCAAGGTTTGGTTCCTGCTTATGTGTTGCCGCATTCATGTGATACCAGACCATAGGTGCAACGATAAAAAACATGGCCACATTGGAGAGTGGCATCGCTATCCAGACACCATATATTCCCAGCCATTTCGGCAATATGTAGAGGAAAGGTAGCTGGATAAGCATATGGCCCATTGAAATAGCTAATGACTTACCACCTTGATTCACAGCCATAAAATACATGATGGCTAAGACTATGAGGCCGTCGAGAAACATAGCAAACAGGTGCAGATGAATACCGGTAACGGTTTCCTGTATCAGGATTGGATCATCAGTGTTAAATAGCCCAATCATGGTCTCGGGAAATAGGTTTAGTACGGCCACCCAGCTCAGGCCTATTGTGAGTGTGACTGTCGCCGCCAACTGAACCATCTTTTTTATATTATGGGGCTGCGCCGCCCCCAAAAAGAAACTGACCGGTGGTTGCATACCTTCTCCTATCCCTTCGGCGATGAAATAGTAGAGGACCATCAGGTATCCGACTATGGCGAAGGCCGCAACGGTTATGGATGTGCCATATTCCATAAACAGACGGTTATGCAGCGCAAAGACAAAGCTGGTGTAGATATACATGACAAAACTCGATGACCCCAGTAACAGAATTTTTCCTGCGAGCCGTGCGTTGAAGCTCGGGCGGTATGTCGATAATTTGAGTTGTGTTCTACTCGAGAGGAAATAGGCGAAACCGCCCACACATACAGACAGTTGTGCACACACGGTAGCGAGTGCAGCCCCCTTAAGTCCCATGTCAAACTGAACTATGAGTAGGTAGTCCAACATGATATTAATGCATGCTCCGGTGACCATCAGCGCTGTCGCGATGTTCGGGCTCTCATCGTTACGAACTAATATGGGTAAAGCCGAGGCCAGAATCGTAATCACTGCCGTCCACACGAAAGGGGAGAGATAGTGTTGTGCCAATACGAGGGCTTGACCCTCTGCGCCCTGAGCAAGCAGTAGGTGGGTGCCGTTTAATAAGAGCAAATACGAGAAGATAAGCCCAAAGCCGATGGCTAAGCCCAAAGCCGTGTATAGCGTTTTGGCGACTTGTGTATGAGCTCTTACCGCCTCTTTTGAGTCTTGTTGGCTTGTCGTGCTTCTCCCGCGACTGACAGAATTCAGGCTGCCTGCACCCATCCCTATCATTAAGCCTACCCCGGCAATCACATAGATGATGGGCCAGGCCACATTGATACCCGCTAAGCCCTGATAACCCAGGTAGTGCCCGATAAACATACCATCGATGATTTGGTATAGGCCATTGACTAACATCGCCGCGATCGAAGGGATAGCGTAACGCCAAAAGGCGCGCTGTATTGAACGATCGGAGGTTATATCCTGAATGTTGGCTTGCATAATCTTTTTTCTGGTACTTATTTTCTGGTACTTAGTGGAGGCCCATAGGATACTCTCAATAAGCGGATTGATGAAAGTTGGTTTCTATCCGGATTTCGGATGGTTGGTTGAGATGATTAGAGTGTGTTGATGGAGAGGTTATGAATTGGACTCTGGCTCAGTTAGAGGCGTTTGTTTTGTCGGTTAAGTGTGGATCATTTTCTGCGGCAGCACGAAAACTAGGCCGTGCGCAGTCAAGGGTGAGTACCGCTATCGCGAACCTGGAGGCCGATCTCGGTTTCGAGTTATTCGACAGAACGGCAAAGTTGCCAGTCTTAACTCAGCACGGGGAAGATATGTATGTAGAGGCTCAGGCCGTACTCGAACAGTGTCAGCGGTTGCAGTCGAGAGCCCTGACGGTGACGAGCGGGGAGGAGATAGCGTTAACCATTGCTATGGATGAAGCCGTGCCTATCAATGCGTTCGAATCTCTGATTGAGCGAGTCGCTCAACGATTTCCTCTACTCAAGCTCACCATAATAAATGGTTCTCAGGATGATATCGCTCAATGGGTCGATGAGGGAAAGGCGGACATGGGGATACTGTTTTATGTTAAGTCTTTTTCAGACTCGTTAGAGTTTATGTCCATCGGTCAGTTTTACCACTCATTGATCGTATCACCTAAGCATCCGTTATCTAAGATTGAGTCACCGACTATCGATGAACTCAACCAGTATCGTCAGCTTGTTATCCGCGATCGCGTCGGGAAAAGTCAGGCTAAAGCCTTGTCGGCAAATCATTGGTATATCGATAGCTATTATTACATCACGGCCTTGGTTATCAGGGGGCTCGGTTGGGCACTGGTGCCCGATCACCTGGCTAATTCGGAGTGGTACACCAATGAGGTGATTGAGCTGTCGACAGAGAATATTCCCGATCCCCTGCTTGTTGAGATGGGGGTGGTGAACCGACGGGACAGAGCCTACGGTCCTGTGATGGAGTGGATATTCCTGGAAATTGAATCTATGTTTAAGAATCGACTCATTACCTAATTTTTTATGCTAAGTTATTATTAAGGCAGTAATTGTCTATTGTTGTTTTCGCGCATCGATGCAGTAGGTCTTGCAGGGAGGATAGTGTATGCACACCAGTTTAAAGAAAAAACTTGTTGAGCTGGAGCTCTATCTTCTTAAGGCAGATGTGAGGGTATCGGTTCAGGATCTCGATCAGCTTATCCATGACGATTTTCTCGAGTTTGGCGGCTCGGGAATAAGCTTCGGCAAGAAAGAGGTGTTAAAGCAGCTCCCCCGGGAGAAGTGCCCCGAATTTTCAGCTACGGCATTCGAATTGAGACATCTTTCTTGCGATGTTGCTCAGCTTGTCTATAAGGCAACGATGAAAAAACCCGGTGAGTTTATTACCCGTTACTCCTTACGTAGCTCGCTATGGAGAAAAAGCCAAGGGCGCTGGCAGATGATCTTTCATCAGGGGACACCATGCGAACCATTTTGAGCTATTTAGGAATTCGTTCAATCCGCTCGGTTTTAATAAGCAGGAATGGACATCCAAAAGATCAAAGCGTATCTAGATTTTATGGATGTCCCGACTTAATGCATGTAAATAAATACCTGTTATTTCGCAGGAGGTGTACCTTCAGCGTTAGAAAGAATGGCATCAATTTGTACCAAAGCATCCATAGGCATAGCCGAAACGCCAACGACTGTTCTTGCAGGAAGATCGCCTTTGAAGAATCTTGTGTAAACATCGTTTACAGCATCAAGATCTGAGATATTTTTAAGTTGGATATTGATTTTAACTATATCGACACGCTTTTTGAGCGGCACAGTATTTTATAGCGACTCGCTACTCAAACGGCCTTGCTCATTACCGTTTTAGGCCGCAGGTTTAAACTGGCTGTAGTAAAAACCTCAGCAAGTGCTGAGGTTTTTATGGATTGTGAGCCTAGGAATTTTTTGGGGGCGAACTAAACTATCCCCGTGAGCCGTATCAAGGGTGCTCGGTGACGATCTCCCTAGAGAACACCTTCTCACAGTATTTGCACTTGAGCTGGATATCATCCCTCTTGGTGAGCACCCTGAAGTTACTGTCCACGGGTTCGTTGTGGGTGATACAGTTGCTGTTCGGACACCTGAAAATGGCATGGATCTGATCGGGCAACTTGAGATTGAGCTTTTTGGCTACTTCGTAGTTTTCAATCTGGTTGACCGTGGCATTCGGCGCATAGAGGGCCAGTTGGTTCGCCTGATCCTCGTTGATAAAGACATTTTCAACCTTGATAATATCCTTGCAGCCCAAGGCCGATGAGGGCAGATTGAACCCTATGGTCACGCGCTGGTTAACGAGTTGGATATTGAACAACTTCAGTAGTTTGAGCCCTATATTGGCCGGAATGTGGTCGATTACCGTGCCATTGTTAATGGCTTCAACCTGCATTTTCATCGATTTAGACATTGTTTGTGTCTCCTGCTGATAGCTGTTCATTTAGTACCAGTGCGAGTAAGGCTTCCCTGGCGTAGACGCCATTTTCTGCCTGCTGAAAATAATAGGCATGCTTAGTCTTGTCTACATCGACGGTAATCTCATCGATACGGGGCAGGGGATGAAGAATTTTCAGGTTCTCACGTGCCTCGGTAAGCATGGTGGCACTGAGGATATAGGCTGCCTTCATATGGACATACTCAGATTCATCCAGTCGCTCTTTCTGTACCCGGGTCATATACAGCACATCCAAACTTGGGATCACGTCTTCCATGCTGGTGTGCAAGCTGTAGCTTATTCCGGCTTCATCCAATTCCTCACAGATATAATCCGGCATGGCCAGAATTTCCGGCGAAATGAAATAGAAGCAAACATTGTCAAACTTGGATAGGGCTTGGGTTAGCGAGTGGACGGTACGGCCATATTTGAGGTCGCCGACAAAGGCGATATTAATATCATCCAGTCGCCCCTGAGTCTCGAAGATGCTGAATAGATCCAGCAGGGTCTGTGTCGGGTGCTGATTGGCACCGTCACCGCCATTGATGATGGGCACGCCATTGGAGAACTCCGAGGCCAGACGAGCTGCACCTTCCTGGGGGTGACGCATTACGAAGGCATCAACATAGGAGGAGATGACTTGTACCGAGTCCGATAGGGTCTCGCCTTTCTTTACCAGGGAGGTGTTGCCGCCATTATCGAAGCCGACAACCGTGCCGCCCAGACGCTGGACTGCGGTTTCGAAAGACAATCGGGTACGGGTCGAGGGTTCGAAGAAACAGCTGGCGATAACCTTATTCTTCAACAGCTGAGGGTTTGGAGTTGCCTTAAGCACACCGGCTGTCGCCACTATTGATTCAAGCTGGCTGCGGTCTAATTCCGGAATGGAAATAATGTGCTTTTTATATAATGAATTTACCATGGCCTTTCTTCCCTTTTTATTTTTATCTCAATGCAAAGTGCCTGTCTTCTAAAAAGCAGTCTTCTAAAAAACAGACAAAAAAAAGCCCCTTTTAAAAAAGAGGCTTTCTTATAAATGACCAGAATAGAATTGAGCGGAACCGACTTTCGACGGTTTTGGGTTAAGGGTTGCTTAACTTGGCGGCTCATTTCAAATCCCAATCAGATAAATTGCCGGGCATTCTACGCACATTTTTTGTGCAGATCAAATAAATCTTGCGGATAAATTCACTATGCCACTACATAAAAAGCATAGGATAGTAGTGGTCAATTGATCTTACCTTCATTCAAACACGTATTGGCGAAATACAACTGATATAAACAACAAACTCACTACTTAAATAAGATGTCTACTCACTGACTTCCAAGATAATCTTAGTTTCACCGCCACCTTGATTCAGTAGTGGCGAGAGGTAATCTAATATCTCTTTTGCCGACTCATCGAGTTTCCAGGGAGGGTTGATGATCCATAAGCCCGCAGCCGTCATACCAAACTCATCGCTGTCAGCCTTGACAGCTTGTTCGATACGCAGTTGATTCTTAATGCCACTCTGGGCAAGAATTTTCAACATACCTTCGGTTTGAGCACGATTCACGACCGGATACCAGAGCATATATACACCGGTTGCGAACTTTTTATGGGCCTTTATGATCGCGTTAGGCACATCTTGGTAATCAGTTTTCATCTCATAACTTGGATCGACTAAGATAACGCCGCGTCGTTCACGGGGAGGAACCGCTGCGATTAACCCTTTTAAGCCATCGTCTTTGACAATGCGAATATACCTGTCACCAGCAAACTGCTCTTCAAGCTGGGCGTGATCGGCGCCATGAAGTTCATGCAATACCATGCGCTCTTTTTCATAGCTGTTCATGTCTACAAAGGCTGGAGAGCCTGGGTAGAAAGAGAGCTCAGGCTTACCTTGGTTGAAGTGAGTGACATCAGCAATATACTCAGCTAGTGGTTCAGGCAGATCCTCTTTCCCCCATAGCTTAGCAACCCCGTCTAAATATTCACCGGTTTTTTGAGCGAATTCATCGCTCAGAGCATAACCGCCGGCGCCAGCATGGGTATCGATATAGACAAAAGGGGTTGGCTTCTTATGCATTAGTTTAAGTACCTGTAATAAAACAGAGTGCTTTAATACATCGGCATAATTTCCGGCATGGTAGCCGTGGCGATAACTCAGCATGATGATTCCTAAGGGTTTCGGCATAGCGTTAAGCTGGATATCGTTTATGGATAACTGAACTTGGCTTTGCGAGGTTAATTTGGGTATGGCAAAAATTGCCTGATGCAACGGATTATAACTCAAACTCCTTAAAATATATCTCCCAGACGGAGCTTTTGGCATAATAGACGCATAATCACGCCACATCGAGTTACAGTGACCGAACTTAAGCAATCAATACAGCCGATAGGCATCTTCTTTAATGCTCAATACCCTTCATTAGAGGCTATCTGCCAAAGATGGGGACTTGTCTTTGATAAGGAAGCTGCATTCGAGCTGATATTCGAAAATAATTGCCTTGTTTTGAATAAGCGTGATGAACCAAAACTGAAAGGTATCTGTGTGGATTTTGTCTCCGGTGCCGTGGCGCATCGTCGCAAATTTGGTGGTGGACGAGGGCAATCGATAGCCAAAGCGGTAGGTCTTAAGCAAGGGGTGAACCCAAGCGTCGTCGATGGTACCGCTGGCCTCGGTCGTGATGCCTTCGTGCTGGCCAGTCTTGGCTGCAATGTGACTATGATAGAGAGAAACCCTGTGGTTGCCGCTCTGCTTGAAGATGGTTTGCGCCGCGCCTATGAAAGTGAAGAGATCGGCGATTGGATGCGTGAGCGCATGAGGCTGGTACATGGCTCTAGCCTTGAGTCTGTTGCCGAGCTTGGCGAAGAGGTAGATGTGGTGTACTTAGACCCCATGTATCCGCATAAATCAAAATCCGCACTCGTGAAAAAAGAGATGCGGGTATTCCAGTCACTGGTTGGTGCCGATCTCGATGCTGATGGCTTGCTCGCTCCCGCCATGGCATTAGCCACTAAGCGAGTGGTGGTTAAGCGACCTGACTATGCGGAAGACCTGGATGGCGTAAAACCTTCTATGGTCATCGCGACCAAGAAAAATCGTTTCGATGTCTATGTTAAGGCTGCTATGAAAGCCTAACGCCTATCCCTTCATCGGCTTTTTACTGCTGAGAAAACTGAAATAGGTAAAGCTGAGGATCCCCAGGGCATCGGCGGTGAGATCCATCAGATCAAATGTCCTGTTGGGGATGAATTTTTGGCTAATCTCCTCCGTAAGAACAAAAATAGTAACGACCGCGGTACCATAGTAAATACGGAATCGGCCTACTGGAAATGACTTACAGTGAGAGGCGAGGTTAATTAAAAGAGTCAGTATACCAAAAAGGCAAAAGTGCCCCAGCTTGTCTCCATAGGGAAGCACTCTTATCAGATTGAAGAACACACTACTGCCGCCGGTATTTGCCAGATAGGTCATCCACAAAATAAAGGAAGAAAAGGCTAGCACCAAACCAATAGTCAATTTATTCATCATGTTACTAAGCCTTTTGTTCTGTTATCTCCCTAAGCCGCATTATGACAAGTGATCGACTCAAGTACAGTTAATGAAAGTTAACCATACTTCCCGCTCAGATGAGTGGCAGGTAAATATCTGTAATTAACTCATGTTCGGCTACCTCGGGAAAGAAGTTAATGTAATGAAAGAAGCAGGGGAAGTCTCTTAATGACTCGCCGCTCCGTGGTAACCACTGACCGTAGAGATAGTGTACCTTAGCCCCCAAATGGTCGTGTGAACCCTGATGACGAATGACGGCACAGCGTCCTTCGGGTATGGTCTTATTGATGATCCCTGAGTCATTATCCGGTACCTCCTGCAATACCGACCCACAGATATCAAACCTAAACTCCTCGGCTGGGACCGACTTAGGATCCTCATAGATTATTCCAAAAGTTTGGCTCTTAGTTACAGGTGATAAGCCTGTGTTCTTACGCCACGCGATAAACTTACCTGCGGATTCATTTACCAGTTCAGGTGCTCCTCTGTGCTCATAGACCGCAATTTTTGTCTCTGCAAAAGTGGCAATTTCAACCTGCTGCTTATCCATCTTTTGTACTCCGAATTGATACTTCTCATTCCATTCCAACCACTTTGGCTGGAGGCGAAATTCAGTGGGAGATTGATCGAATGCCTTTTTAAATGCCCGGGAAAAAGATTCGGGCTAATCAAATTTAGCATCTAAAGCGATATCAATAATTTTGGTGTCACGGTTAAAATAGAGCTGGTAGGAAGCTCTTTTTAAACGTAAAAGCTGGATGTATCTGGATATACTAATACCAAAAAAATCTGAAAACTGACGATGAAAATGAAACTTAGAAAACCCTGCGAATTGACTCAGATGTTCGACGGTCAAACTTTCATCTAAATTTGCATAGATATAATCACAAACCCGGTTCATGGTTATGTCGTAATCCTCTGTCTTAGCATCTGTTGCCATATACTTCCTGAGCCTCTCGTCTTTAACTGCCATCAATTGGATATCGCTATCTTTCATATCCCCTCCTGAATATTTAGCCAGTATCCAAGTTATGAAAGAGGCTTTCCTGACAGGAATTGCTAACTTGTCGAATAACCAATCAATGGGGGGGATTCTTGGCGCTCTATGTTTGGATTATTTATCACCGAATAAAGCAAAGGAGCCTTATGGCTCCTTTTTTGTATTGGTAAGTAGTAATATTTAGAAGTAGTGTACGTATTCAGCATGCACTCGGTAGAGGATATCATCGAACCCAATCAAGTCTTGTTCAGAGTCACGGTGAATATATTCAGTTGCGAAGTGCAGCAGGTTATTTTTATTGGCTAGAGGAATAACGACACCAAAATTAACCTTGTTGAAGGTATAGGACTTATTATCTTCATATTTCCACAGGCCGTCATAACGGCTGTAGTTTAGTGATATCTGAACTCCAGTGTGGCTGAAGGTATAGCTGTTATTTAGTTCAAAGTAGTAACCAAAACCACGACGGTTAAGCTCTTCCTCGCTAATTCCCTGTGACTCTCTCGGCCAGTCATCATCTTTCTCCTCTTCGCTAAAGGCTAACCCTAAGGTGACCCCTAAGTCGTAATGATGGGTGTCACCAAACCGCCTGTTGAGTGCTAAACCTCCGACGGCAAGCTGCTCAAATTCCTCGAGTTGTTGACTGTTGTAATGGCCCGCGTAATGACCGATAACGCTGAGGGTATAATCATCATCGTTATTGATACTCATAAAAGGGCGCTGGTAATGGAGCTTAAAATCCATCGAGTCACGATATCTGTCTTCGTCGTATTTCTCGGAATCTTTTTCGTAATAGTAGGTGCCGCGTGCCCGGAAATAATTTTTATTAAGTTTGTAAGTTTGATCGTATCTAAGGTCGTCCCAAATGAGTGAGATGCCTGCACCTTTCGATAAAGAGCTGCCAGGAGAGTCTTCATAGGCTTCCATACCCGAAATAATAGACATGGCCAGTGGAGAGCTGACCTCTTCAGCATTCATGTGGAATGACAGCCCTAAGGCCGCAATGGTCGCGCCGAGAGTTAATTTATTCATCGTTTTCCCTGATGCTATTTGTTACTCACCAAATCTAAGTGAGTCATTTAATGAGCAATATTTTAACACGTTAAATCAGAAATGATCTGGCGAAAATTACCAATTTTTTGCTTTTGACTGTCTTCGCTAGAGTGATAGCTTTACTGAAAGTCGATGATGCACGACTCAAAAGCATGACGACAGATACTCTGTCTACTCCATGGGTAGCCAAACCTGGGCGCGTAGGCCGCCTTCGGCTCGATTTGTCAGTACCACTTCTCCCTGATGGCGATCGGTAATTCGTTTGATTATGGCAAGCCCCAAGCCGGATCCCACGCTGCCTCTTGCTGTGTCACCCTGGGTAAAAGGCTGAAATAGTTTGGGGATTTGATCTTCCGGAATACCGGGGCCATTGTCTTCGACACTGAAACCCACCCGTTTTCCATCGAAATGAGAGCTCAGTTTTACCCAGCCTCTACCATATCGAAATGCATTTTCGACCAGGTTGCTGAGTATCCGCTTGATGGCGATGCTCTGCATGGGGATCTCGGGGCATGGATTGAGTTCGACTTCAATTTTTGCCTCTCGGTTCGATTCGGCCTGCACCACATCTTCTATCAAGTCGTTAAGCTGTCCCTGTTCTCGGGTACTTTCCTGATCTTGGCGGATATAGGAAATAAACTGATTGATGATGGCATCCATATCTTCGATATCGTGCACTATGCCGTCTTTGAGGTACTCATCTTCTTCAACCATCATCTCAGAGGCCAGACGGATACGGGTCAGTGGCGTGCGAAGATCATGGGATATCCCAGCCATCAACAGGGCCCTGTCTTGCTCGAGCTGTTTCATGCTATGTGACATCTGATTGAAGGCGTTGGTTACTTCGACAATTTCGGTAGAACCACTGAGAGGCAAGGGTTCTGGATAGTCGCCCATCGAGACCGATATTGCCGCTTTCTGAAGCTTTTTGAGGGGTCTGTTTTGTTGTCTGGCAAACCACCATCCGCCAGCGACACTCAATGCTCCAATCACCATAAGATAAAGGGTGAGTGGGGACAGGTCTGACTCGTTGAAACCGGTTAAGGGGACCTTTATCCAGATTGAGGGAGCTTGAGGAGGGCGGATCCAGATCTCAAAATCATCTCCCTGAGCTATCTTAACTTCGGCTTTTCCTCCTAAGTGCTCAGACATCTGTGATGATAAGAAGCCATAATATACGGCCTGATCGATACCCGCTTCCCGTGCTTGCTTCTGGTTGTATATCTCCATGCCATCGTCACGCACCTTGGCATTCAGGGCATCGACCATGGTCAAGTGCTCGCGGCCGATATCGACACCATCGACGAAAAGTAACTTTACCTGACGCGCTATCAACTGATTGATCTGTTGATAGGTTGGCTGGATAAAATAGGTGGCCACTGAAAGATATGACACTAGCTGATTGATCAGCAGCAGGCAGCCAATCAGCATGACTGTCTGACTAAAAGCGCTACGGGGGAGAAACTTCTTCAGCCACTTCATTTCAGTGACAAACTCCAACTGACTCAGCTGACAAGCAAAGGTTTAAGGTGAAACCTTGGCTCATCGTCGGGCGGCACCATCGGGTACAAACACATACCCAAGACCCCATACGGTCTGAATATATCTTGGATTTGCCGGATCTTTCTCTATCAGGCGTCGTAAACGGGAAACCTGAACATCGATAGAACGTTCGAGTGCAGAGTAGTCACGGCCGCGAGCTAAGTTCATTAACTTATCACGCGATAGCGGTTCACGGGGATGACTTACCAATACCTTTAGTACGGCAAATTCACCACTGGTAAGAGAGATAGCCTCTTCACCGTGGTACATCTCACGGGTAGCCAGGTTGAGGGCGAACTCACCAAAAGTGATCTCCTCCTCCTGTTGAGTCGGCGCCCCCGGAACATCCTGACTCTGTCTGCGCATCACGGCTTTAATTCTGGCCAGTAACTCACGAGGGTTAAATGGTTTAGGCAGGTAATCGTCGGCTCCGAGTTCAAGACCAATGATACGGTCGACCTCATCTCCTTTGGCCGTAAGCATAACAATAGGAATGGGATTACCTGTCTGACGGAGTCTTCTGCAGATAGATAAGCCATCTTCACCGGGAAGCATCAGGTCGAGTACAAGAAGGTGAAAGTTTTCACGCTCAAGGAGTCGATCCATCTGCTCAGAATTGGCTGCACTACGAACCTGATAACCTTGCTCCATAAGATAGCGCTCTAGTAAAGCTCTTAGTCTCATATCATCATCGACGACGAGAATTTTAGAGGTTTCCTGTCCCATGCTTATTATCCTTTTTGATCGGTATTCGACAATGTTCGGTATCCAACTGGCTGATATTGAATATGAATCTTTTTAATTAAGGCTAATATAGCCGTTTACTCCTGTCAAAGACCAGCCCCCATTTTTTTTACTATCACATCTCATTTACGCCGACATGAGAAAGGACAAGTTTAATCTGTTGAATTTAATCGTTATTGTGTTTGGGCCAACTCTTGATTAATGAAATTGTAACTAAATAGGATCTAAATCGTGCTCTCCTTTTTTTACATACAATGGATGGTTCGATCTTTAATCAGAAAATTTAGGTTCATCCAGAGTTGCCTAAGAGGTCATAGCGTTAACTTTATAAATTAAGCAAATTGTTTATCTGAGCGAACGGTAAGGGGATCCAGACCATTCTCATACCAACCATCTTTGGTATCTTTAATATTATCAAAAGACTGTATATAGGGTTTGATATCCAGAATCGGTGTTCCATCTAATAGGTCTATGCCCCGTACGAAGATGCGGTTTGCCTCTACCCTGTCTATTTCGACAATCGATAATCCGATGGGGGTAAATTCGACCATTGCTATCTCTTTTTCTATTCGTATGAAAATGACTGATGGAATAATGCCTGCAACTACACTGGAGCGCTCTCTTTAGGCTAGTGAGATTGGGCCAGATCAGATGCCGTCATGCTAACACCTTTTATTTGGGCAAAAAGAGACAAGCCCGGTCTTATCTCTAAGTCATCACCGGCAAAAAGTGTCACATTGGCCCACAAGTAATGGCCTGCAACTTCAAGTTTGCGCTGCATATTATTTTCCCATAGTGAGTCGAGCACCTGAATGACCTCTACTGGATTCAGGGCTATCGATGTCCAGGTGAAATTGGGGTAGAGATAGTGCTGCTAGCAAGCTAAGATACGCGAATATCGGTATGTCGCCTTGGAGCTAGATAGATGAAAGCCATGTTAATCACCCGTAAAGGCTGGCAGGCCTTAGATAAAGAACTCAAATATCTGTGGAAAGAGTATCGCCCTGAGATCACCAAGAAGGTGCAGGAGGCGGCTGCTCAAGGTGACCGATCCGAGAACGCAGATAAAGCGTAAGTACCAGTCTATAAATACTAATTGTTTCAACTCTTTGTTAATAAGGATCTTATTTATAGTATGTGTACTTAAGGCCGTACTATTTGACTGACTGCATTTATTGTTAGTCTAGGCGCTTTTTACTGATTCCTTTGTTCGGAAACATTTAAGTCTCACGGCGTGGAGTGAAATGCTCTTTTACGCTATTTTGAGTGAAGGTCTATATTCTAGTAAAAAAAAGAATAGTAATATATTAGAAATAGGTTATTTCTTAAGAGAGAAAATTGATTTAACTTTCTTGTTTTTTCATGACTTATTCGGTCAAAAGTTTTTCGTTACTACTTGTTTGTCATTAACTGTTTAAGTTTGTTGTGTGGTAATATTGTGCTACATTTTGAATTTGTTACAGTCACGATCTTAAATCCTCAGAGGTTCACTATGCTCGGCATACACAGTTAGCAAGTTTTAGTCGCTTCCAGGTTTAAGCTGGAATTTCACTAGTGTATGAAGATTGTATGAAGATTGTATGAGGCGAACAATAAATGGCCAGATCAGATAAAGTTATCAGCTTAGTAAAAGCTGGGGTATTAAATGACAAAACGCAATTCAAGAGAGTTGTGGAGTCTTTGATAGTTGATGAAAGGCAAAAAAATCATCATGTTATAGCTGAGAGGCTAGAGCATGAGCTAGAGAAGCTTAGCACCTCGAATTCAGCACTTAATGGACCTACGCAGAAGAGCAATAAAGTTTCAAACCTCGTAAATGAAATATCTCCCAAGTTGAAATTTTCAGAGCTTATTCTTCCAAACTCTGTTCAAGAGCCCTTACAAGAGCTAATCGAAGAGCAATCCCGCGTTGAATTGTTACGTTCTTATAGTCTTGAACCTCGTAATCGAGTTTTACTAATTGGCCCCCCTGGGAATGGGAAAACATCGTTAGCAGAGGCTATTGCTGAATCAATGATGGTGCCTCTTCTTGTCGTTAGATATGAAGAGATAATAGGTTCTTATCTTGGAGAAACTGCATCCCGATTAAGAAAAGTGATTGAGTATGCATCAACTAGAAGGTGTGTTCTCTTGTTTGATGAATTTGAAACATTAGGTAAGGAGAGAGGGGACACCCATGAAACTGGAGAGATTAAACGTATAGTTAGCTCCCTTTTGATGCAAATCGATTCATTACCTTCCCATGTGATAGTTGTAGCCGCAACAAACCATTCAGAGTTATTAGATAAAGCAGTTTGGCGTAGATTTCAATTAAGACTTCAAATACCTCAACCAACAAGGGCGCAAATTCAAGAGTGGTTTAAAGCTTTTGAGTCGAGACATAATGTTGAATTGAAGTATGCTTACGAAACTTTAGCAAAAAGGCTTTATGGTTCAAATTATTCGGAAATTGAAGAATTTGGCAGAGTGATATTAAGAAAATATGTTCTAAGCCAGCCTAGTGCGAATATAAAAAATATAATATCATCGACTCTAAAAACTTGGTCTGAAAGGACTTTTTCCTCTATATAGAAAGGAATGACACATGAGTCGCCGGCCTTTACTTCTATTCCCTACGCCAGATACAACAAGCCCATCTAGACGCAATGGAGGCGGGGAGGAACCACATAAACCATCTGTGACAAGGCAGGGCGAAAGGCTGAGCCCTCAATTTTCCCGATTAGAAGCTGCATTAGAAAACCGTCGAATTGAGGTTCAGAATGATACTCCAGGAGTTGACCCTGAATATACTGTTGTCATTGAAACTTACAGTAGTGTTCCTGATTTTTTTAAGGCCGTTAGACAAATAGAAGGTCTTGAGTGGCTGGGAGAGCACGAAGCAAGAGATCTTGAGCCTGATGAAGACTTTTATAGTCTTGGAAGTGATTCGCAATCGCTACTTAATGGTCAAGTGATGTTAATGCTCTCAGATCGAAGAGCTATTGATGAACTTCTTTCTCTTTGGCGCGAATACGGCCAAAACCCAAATATGCCTTTCACGAGAGGGTGGGCAAAATTCAGAGATTTATTTAGTTTACTTAAAGATATTCGATACTGGAATACTCAAGATCGATTGCGCAATACAGGCATTCTTGAGTATTGGAATGATGTGCTGGAGTTTGATGCTGATACCTCTGTAAGATTTGAGGCTGAGTTATGGTTTCGAACAGATATCGTTAAGCGAGAAAATGCGCATAATAATGTTACAAGACTAACTCAAGAGCTAGGTGGCCAAGTTATCAGCTCCTGCTGTATACCTGATATTAATTATCAATCATTGCTTATAGAGCTTCCTGCAGGGCAAATCGAAAATATTTTAAGAGACAGTAGAGTCAATCTTATTCGATGTGACCAGGTAATGTTATTTAGACCTTTAGGGCAGATGTCAGTGGAGCCTTTATGGAGTGATACTGCCGAAAGTAGTAATCAAGTCGAAGAGGAAGTAGTCAATTATGAAGCCTCTAGAGTAGAGTTTGATCGTCTTCCACGTGTGGCATTATTCGATGGACTACCGTTAGCTAATCATTTAGATCTTCGCGGGAGTCTTATTGTCGATGATCCTGATGACTTCGAGAGTGACTACCCTGCAGAGAATCGCATTCATGGTACCGCCATGGCTTCTCTAATTGTTAATGGTGATCTAACAGAGGGAGCAAGAAAGCTTGAATCTCCTGTTTATGTCCGACCTATTATGAAACCAGATGTACGCACTGCAAACAATATTGAGTGCCTCCCTGATACTGAGTTACCTCTTGATATTGTACATAGAGCTGTTCGACGTCTTTTTGAATATGATGGTGAACAAGATCCTGTAGCACCATCGATTAAGGTTATTAATCTTTCGATTGGAGACCCTAATATTCATTTCAATGGAAAAATGAGTCCTTTTGCAAGACTGCTTGACTGGTTGAGTTCAAAGTATAATGTTCTATTCGTTGTTAGTGCGGGAAATCACTCTCAAAGCATTACGGTACAGCAGTCAGGTTTAGACTTTCATCATCTATCTGATGATCGAAAAGCCACCGAAATTTTCAAAGCTCTCCAAGAGAGTAACTGGGAAAGGAAGCTACTTTCTCCCGCTGAAAGTGTTAATGCTATTACTGTCGGGTCTACGCATTCAGACGAATCAACACCTGTTTTGAGGAATGGTCTTTACAACATATATGATGTAGAAATGCCAGCAACATATTCCGCTCAAGGCAATGGTTATGCTAGGGCTGTAAAACCTGACATTGTCATGCCTGGTGGAAAAATGCTACATAATGAAGCGATTGGCTCTTCTGATATAAGTGCAGTAACAAATTATGCAGCACCAGGGCAGTTAGTGGCACATCCTAGTCCGTCGGCCTCAAATTACAGGGTTTATATACGTGGTACCAGTAACTCTGCAGCCCTAGCTTCTCGTGGTTGTGTTGAAATTTGTGACACGCTTGAGGGCCTGTTTGATGAAAACGATCAAAATGCTCAGTTTGAACAGTATTCACCATTGTTGTTAAAGTCGCTCATTACTCATGGTGCTTCATGGGGAAGTATGCATGATCATATTTCTAACCACCTAGGTAGCGTTAATTCGTCAACTCTTAAGAATGTAGTAGCTAGGAACATTGGCTATGGTAAGCCTGATATTGATAGAGTTAAGTTTTGTTTAGACACTAGGGCTACCATTATTGGCTATGGGGTTCTTGAAAATAGTGAAGCACACGTATATAAATTACCTATTCCTGAAGGGCTTGGTGGTGCTGATATTTGGCGTCGTTTAACCGTGTCGTTATCTTGGTTTGCAAAGCCATGTCCTACCCATATGAAATACAGAGATAGTGCATTGTGGTTTACTGTAGAGGGTGAAAATAAGGACCTCACTGCGCGAAGTTCAAAGTCTGTTGATTGGAGGCAAGTTAAGCGTGGAACGCTACAACATGAAGTTTTCGAAGGTGAAGAACTTGCGGTAATAACCGAAGACAGAACGTTATTGATCAAAGTTAATTGTAAAGATAATGCATCTAGGATTGTCGAACCAATTAAATATGGATTAGCAATTACATTAGAGGTTGCTGAAGGGGTCGACATACAGCTTTATCAAGAAATCCAAGAAGTAATCGAAGAGCAAATTCGAGAGCAAGCAAGAGCACAATTAAGAGCACAAGTCCCAACTCGTTAAGTTACTTAAAGCCCCTATTAAAGGGGCTTTTCAGCTGACTCGTATCATTATATGCTCCCAGCATATGTCCTATTCTATGTAATTCTGCTTAAAGCTATAAACTGGAGTGTGAAGTGGCTCTATATATCAATAAGGTTTTTAATGCCTGCGGTGCTTGGGGAAGGCTAGAGGATGAGTATCAAGCTGAACTGATAGATATTCATACAGTATTGAACCAATTGGATAATTTGGATTACCGAAGGGAAAGTAAAGAATTTATCTCTGAAAAGTTTAGTTCGCTCAACTGGAAGAGTCGATATTTCTTACCTGTTGGAGGCTTACCTAATTATGGTAGCTTCAAAGGACCTCCGAAAAGAGTATCAATGCTTGCTATCAAAGGTCATATCGGTGTTGATGGGCCTATGGCTAATGCGACATATTTCGATAGTTGGGTCACGTATAAAGCTAAATCAGCCTCTTCTCTTGGATATGTTTCTCTCATGCTGTTGCCACTCCTTGGAGAAGAAGACAGATCAAGAAGTATAACTTTTGAATATGCTGTTGAGCGAGCTAAATACCTTGAGATTGCCGAAGGGAGTCAATTTGTTTTACTTGGAATATCTTCAGTCCCATCAAATATGGAAATCATCGAAGCAGATTCTGTTAGCCGACGAACTATTACTTTCGAACCACATCAAGTGCAAGCAGGTGTAGGCCTGCTTTCTTATTTTAGTGAAATTCTGAAACAGAAATGCTCGGAGGCTAATAGCAAAGTATCTATTGAGCAGGACGGTGAAACTGTAAGGCTAATGATAAAATCCGAGGCTGGATTAGAGCATAAGGTTGAAGCCTTGCTAAATGAATATGGTGAGGTTCTAAATGGATCTTTAGCACCAGAAACATTCATGACAGACCAGATACAGTTGTTAGCGTTACGGAACAAACTCGATATGGCTGCTATGGAAGTTAAGCACTACCAAGAGCGAATGTCTCTGGTGCAGTCTAACTATGAACAAAGAGTGTTCAGCCTGGAAGAGCAAGTTACTAGCTTGAACAAATTACTTTCTGAAAGTATAACTTCACACCGTATCGCTCAGGAACACGTATCCAATCTCATCGATAAATACGGAAAGGAAAGTGAAGTTGAGCTTGAGTTAATAAGTTTGGCAAAGAAGCTAGATGAACGAGCTACAGATGTTAAGAAAGAAGAGCTCGAGAATATTGTCAGACAGATCAACTCAGAAAACCCCAAGTTAGCTAATGAGTTTTTGACTCTCCTAAGGGGACCATTAGAAGGAGTTGTTGGAAACATTATATATTCCTGGCTTCCTCAGCTTGGAGGTATCATCGGTACGGCCATACGATAAAGATGACATATTGACCATAAGAAGTTTGTTCGCTGGCTAACTTGATGGGCTTATTTATGATGCTGAGTGAGCAGTGAGCAGTGAGCAGTGAGCAGTGAGCAGTGAGCAGTGAGTATTCGTAGGCTTCGCAGTCGAGTTTATTTGTGGTGACACCATAAATAAGGTTTATGCATTAAAAAGGTGAGTTGAAAGTAGATACCACCTTTTCTCTAAATCCACCTAAAATCTCAAAAGATGGAAACTTCGAACTAAAAGGGTTGTGGCTGGGAGATGGCACTAGAGAATGTGATCGCGATTGCTCTATGGGCGAAGAACCAAACCTAAATTCGCGGCTATTTTGAGATGGCAACTTAGTCTTTCTTATATGTGTTTTAAACTGCTCTCCAGAGAAAATATTCTCCGTAGATTCTCTGAATATAACGGGCATATCCGGTATTTCATCTGCAATACGGTTTGCAAATTCGAAAGCTTTGGTTCTGCAAAGGTGTATAGCTAAGCCTCTTGGTTAGCTGCTTTGTTTACCCTTAAAATCCGGCCTAATACTTACCTAAAATAGAGCTCTGTTTTAACTCTGCTAAGGTGGCAACAAACTTGTAAACGTGAGTTGCATCATTTTTACCTACGTCCTGATTGAGGCCAAATCGTTTTAGCCTCAAATATGAGTTAAAACAGAATTTGTTACCTTTTCAGCTCAACAACCTTCCACTTTAATTTGAATGAGAATCGTCACTACGTGGATGTAGCACAATCACGGGGTTAGACATGGCTGGGTGCGGCTTTACAGTAATTTTATAGTGAGTGACTTGATTGATTTAGACATAACACCCTTTTACTATTTTATATTTAATATAGATGAAAACTTAATATTATTAATCACTTGTAATGATATGTGCTTGGCGGTATATTATTTAATAGGCTCACATGCAGATTTGTTGGTTGCGCTTCGCAACCAGTGACCACATTGTCTAAGAGACTCGCCTTTCGGATTGCTAATATGCCTTCCGGAACTACTCGCCAGCTGCGCGAAAGAGTGCATGTGAGCCGCCTTTTTCATACTTAAAAACCCAATAAGAGTTTAACTTGATACATAGAAGACGCTATTTATTACTTAAACAAGCTAAGACTAAACCACAGTTAGCATCTTTATTGGGGGTGTCAGCATCTTTTCTTACCCGCGTGCTTTATAAACCAGGTGCGAACACACATTATCACAAGTTCGATATTCCAAAAAAATCTGGTGGCATAAGGAAAATATCAGCACCAACTTCCGAGTTAAAAGATATACAGCGGAAATTGTCCGACCTTTTATTAGACTGTAAAATGGTCAATCACATTGACAATGAGATTGAATGCTCTCTGTCTCATGGTTTTGAGCGAGAGAGATCAATTATCACCAATGCCCGAGTTCATAGAGGCAAAAAAAATGTCCTAAATTTAGATTTAGAAGGCTTTTTTGATAGTTTCAATTTTGGTCGTGTTCGAGGCTACTTTATTGCTAATAGAGACTTTAAATTAGATCCTCATATAGCAACGGTTATTGCCCAAATAGCTTGCTATAATGATACCTTACCTCAGGGAAGCCCTTGCTCTCCAGTGATAGCAAACCTTATTACAAATAGCCTAGACATCAGACTTGCAAGATTAGCTAGAAAAAATGGCTGCTCTTATACCAGATATGCAGATGATATGACCTTTTCAACTAGGAAGAGTGAATTTCCCTTCGGCATTGTTAAAGATGCAGGCAACCGAATTTTGGGTGCAAAACTATTAGGAGAGATTAGACGATCTGGTTTCTCAGTGAATAATAAAAAGACAAGAGTCCAGTTCAAAGACTCAAGACAAGAAGTTACTGGTTTAGTTGTAAATAAAAAAATAAACGTTAAATCAGAGTACTGGCGATCAACTAGGGCAATGGCTCATAACCAATTTAAAAATGGATCTTTTGAAGTTGTTGGAATAAATGGAGAATCTCGTGTTGGCACCTTATCTGAACTCGAGGGAAGACTGACATTCATAGACTCAGTTGATTATTATAATAACCTCCAAAATAAAAAACACCCTAAGCCAATATTTGAACCAATGAAACATAATGGGTTGTATCAATTTAGGGATAAACTTAATTCCAGAGAGGTCGTCTACAGCAGATTTCTTCACTATAAGCACTTCTTTGCTAATGAATTACCGACTATCTTGACGGAAGGGAAAACAGATAATATCTATTTGAAAAGTGCGTTAAGCATGCTTCAGCCAATCTATCCTAATTTAGTGAAACCCAAAACCATCAATAACCAGTATGAGCCTAAGTTAAAGTTTCCAAATTTAAATGACAAGACAATGTATTTCTTAGATTTAGGGGATGGCGCAACACCTTTTTTAAGGTTTGTAAAACGGTACGTTGAAGATTATAAGTATTACGGTAATCAAGAGGCTAAGTCGCCAGTTATTCTGGTTTTAGATAATGATGATGGCCCAGAAACACTTCTAAAGCACTTAGTTAAAAATGTAAAATCATGTCCAAACGATTTAGTTACTTTGAAGAAGAGCGGCTTTATACACATATTTCATAACCTTTACCTCATTTTGACGCCACTTAATGCAGGTGGTAAAGATTCTATGATGGAAGATCTGTTTTCCCCCGCTACTCTTAGTACCGTTATTGGCGGTAAAACCTTCTCAACAGCAAAAAACATCGATATAACAAAGGAATATGGGAAGCACATTTTTTCAACAAAGGTAGTTCGCTCTAACAAATCAACAATAAGTTTTGACAAATTTAAGTATATTTTTAATGAGATTGAAAAAGTAAAAGCTCACTTCACTAGCTTATGAGACTTGTTGTAGGGTACAAAAATAGTTACCTGATAACTCTTACATGTTTCGCTTCCCAAGCTAGTTATTAACCATTATCAACTTTAGGGTTTTGGTAGGAAATGTTATTCACATACCAAGTTTGATCACCAGTAGGGGTCTTAACGACAGCCTCGTCGTCGACCTCTTTTTTTAGCAGGGCGCGGGCCATGGGAGCATCGATAGAGACGTAATCATTTCTACCATAAATCTCATCTGGCCCAACTATTTTAAAGCGCTTGGTTTCACCATCGTCATTCTCAATTTCGACCCAGGCACCAAAGAAGACTTTACCGTCTTGCTGGGGCGAATACTCAATAACTTTAACAGCCTCAATACGCTTTCTTAAAAATCTTACGCGAGAGTCTATTTGTCTGAGTAATCTTTTATTTTCTTTATAGTCAGCATTTTCTGAACGGTCGCCAAGACTGGCGGCCCAAGTCACTTTCTGGGTAATCTCCGGTCTGTACTCACGCCAAAGGTAGTTGAGTTCTTTATTGAGTTTGTCCAACCCTTCACGGGTTATTAAGTTTGTTTTCAACTTGGTGTTCCTAGCCCTTGGTTACAAATACTGCAATGCTTTTTTAATGGCATCTAAAGTAGCAACAGGGAAAAATGTCTCTTTTTCATCAGTCGTTAATATACTTCCATTTGGGCCCAACTCCAATCTTTGCTGTCGCATAAACTCAGTGGATATCAGATGTTCTAGTGCTTCTCTCTCTAAATTTGTTAATTTTGAGAGAGAAGGTGTTGATGAAGCGCCGTCAAAGATCTCTATGACTTGATCAATGGGGGCAATCTCTTTTACTAACCGTTCAGCAGCTAGTTTCTGAGAGTAGAGGATATTTGCTTGCAGTTTAACAACAGGGTCTTTTAACTCCTCTATCCATGTGTAGCTTTTACCTTTGTTTGCATGGGTGTTAGCTTTTTCAGGCTTAGAAGTTGCCTTTGCAAAGCTAGCTATTAGGGTTCGATATGGCTCTCCAGTCTTGTTACGTATACTTTGAGCCGCAGGAACACCATGCCCCTTACCAAGGCGGGCAATGGTTGAATAGCTAAATTCGTTTAAACCGCGCTCTTGCTGCTCTTCGCAAATCTTAAAAATTGCGTCTAAAGAGTCTTGAACTCGAGATGAAGTTTGCGTTTTTAGCTGTTCAAGTACCGTGTTAGAAGATATATCGGCCATATTAATCTACCAATTTCAGAGGAGTGGAATTAGCGAATAACTCTTTAATATCGCTAGTAGAGAACCCTTCACTCTCAGCAAAGTCGTTTAACACTAAACTACCATTAATAAGCCTATCGACCTTTTCCCAGCTTTGTAGTCTAGAGATCATCAGCTGAGTCATCTGATTACCAACAACAAGTTGCTGCTCTTCAGTTAGAAAGACGAACTGCGGGTTCATACCATTTTTAAGTAACATCTTGTCCAGTGCCTGGCTTCGCCGTGTAACGGCCAATTCGTCACTACAACTATGATAAAGTTCGGCGTTTTCACAAACCTCTGATAGCTGCTGAAAACCACTCACATCATTAAGTTCAAAGCTGATTTCAAATTCATGTGGCACTATCAACTGTAGCTTTGAACTGTCTTGTTGCTTTTCTTGGTTTATTACTTTCTGACAGCTGATCAGATGCTTATGAGTGGAGTTCATGTCAGACATGTATAAATCCATTTTCTTTGCCCTAGTTTCAATTTCGGAATTGAGTTTGCGTCTGAGGGTTTGCAGCTGCTGCTTTTCTCTTTCTAACTTAGTCAGCTGCTCACTTTGAAGTTTGTGTTGATATATCTGATTTGAGAGCACTTCAATTTGGGTTACGGTTTCATTTAGTTGGTTTTCTAGCTTTGCGTAGCGATGTGATTGAGTGTTAACGGCTAAACTGACCTCATTAAAAAGTGCTGAGAGCCCCATCATGAAAGCGGGACCAGTGACGAAAAACCGGCATTGAATGCAGTTTTGCTCTCCAAGGTAACCTGCATTTACAGGATGATAAATGTTAGCCTTCATCGCAACAGGAGCCCCTCCTTCGTCGCAAAATGCACCACCTACAGGGCAGATACCAAAGTCTTTAAAAAGATAGCTAGAGGCCGGGCGAGCATTATTTATGGTTTGTAAGAAATCTGGATTATTAGCAATTAGCTGGTTTTTACACTCCTCAATTCGTTGTGACTCAACAAAATTTCTTAAAGTATCTGCCCCATTACTCAAAGCCTGCTTCTCACCCAGTTGTATTCGCTCTCGAATGTTGGCGCCCGTTTTATCGCTTTTGAGGTAGTAAATAGACATCACAATAGACGAGTGCCCTACTAGCTTCATAATCACTTCAAGTGGCATACCAAATTCGTATGCGTAAGCATTAATTAAACTGACGCGCATCGAATGGGGAGTGTATTGAGATTTGAAAGGAGTAAGAGCAATACTCTCTTGCTGTTCTAGTTGGTGATGACACTCTTTGAAGCTTCTGCCTGCATAATTAGCTGAAGCTAATTGTTCCTTAGAAGAAAAAAATAGTGCAGCTGCTAGTCTGGTTGCTAAACGTCCCCCAAATGTACCCGGTTCATTATCTTGATAGTCCCTAAACAGAAAGCTATTTATCCCTTTCTGTTTTCTCTGCACTTCGTTCAAGTTAGTTCGGGTGCAATCAAGCCATTTAGTTGGCTCTGTGATGGGGTTGTATTTTTCTTGCCACTTTCTCAACTTGATGAGCCAATAAGCAAGCTCTAAGGGCATAAATGGGATGGCGTAACCTTCACCGTTAAAATTGGTTTTATTTGAAGTGTAATATACGCCAAAGTCATTATCTTTAGTCTTGCTTATCATGCTTTGTTGTTGGGTTAGTTCTGCTAAATTATTTCGATTCCGTTTCCATATGACCTTATCGTTTTTAAAGTCTGCTACCTCAGTATCAGCTTCACCAGAGTCGCAATAGATTATCTGTCTTCCTCTTGCTGGTAACTGCATTAATGCGTAGGTGTATGTCCAATATATCGGGAGCCAAAGGAAAGTCCTGCCTCCTTCAATCTTGGTTACACAGTCAGGATCGGAGCTATCGATAAGTGTTGTATCATCGATAGGGATCCAATCAGCGGGAAATCGTTGCAGGTGGTGGAGTTCTGAATAGCTAGTTTTATTTAGCATTGAACTCGGAGGTAGAATCCACTCTCTAGAACTTTTTACAAATTGATACGGTAGCGCTAACTTGTTAGTCTCATTGATTGTTTGTGGGGCTAGCTCTCCATCAAAATTGACATGAGAAAAAGGATTACTCGCTCCCTTTATTGGAGTCATCTCTCCAGTCTCGATATCTTCGAGGATAAGGTAATTTGCGATGATCCAATTTAAAAACTCATTTATTGAAAACAACCACTTTTTTTTACGCGTAACTGGTACTTTTTCAAATAACTCTAACATTGGCTGAATATTGGTTCTCCCGCGTGTTAGATACTCTAAAGGAGAGGTTTCAAATCCATTGAGCTCAATGTATTCACGAACAAACTCACAGAGGTCCTTTGCCTTAGTATCACCACCTTTTGCTGATTTCAAAAACTCAACTATTGTATCAGTCCACTCTTTCCATTCAGGAGCAAAATACTTGATTTGATATGGCCTGGTAGTTCCAAATAAGTCATATGAATTAGTCCATCCAGTGCTTTTATAAACTTCTTCTGGCGAAGAAGGTACTTGCGGATCATTTAGCTTGATTCGCATCTTTTTATAGTCTTTTAGAGTTTTGCATTTATGCTTTAGTACTATCGAACGTAATTGCTCATATGGATATGGCCTTGGAATATCTAATAGATCATACCAATCTACCCAATCTTCAAATTTTTTGTCTGGTTTGGAGGGCAGTTGCTTATATTCTTTTTGGGCCAGTCGATATTGCTGAGAATTGTTGATATCAAGTATTTTGCATGCATGCTTTAGCACCGTGAGATTAGTAATTTTCTTTGGTAGCAAGAATGCCAACCAGTTTTGCCATTCGGAGTCATAGAAGGTATTTGGGTTTGCAGGCAGGTGAGGGTCTTGTTTGTAGCGTTGCTGGTATTCAGCAACAGAAGTTATAGCTAACTCTTGGGTGGCTTGCTGGGCGGCAGCCAGGTTGGGATAGAGTTCCTTGATGGGATTGCCCAAAAATGTTGACCAGTTGTGCCATTCGTCGGCATAGACCTGATCAGGTCTTGCAGGCAGGTGTGGGTCTTGTTTGTAGCGTTGCAGGTATTCAGTCTTCGTCGTTATTGCTAACCCCCGGGTGGCTTGCTGGGCGGCAGCCAGGTTGGGATAGAGTTCCTTGATGGGATTGCCCAAAAATGTTGACCAGTTGTGCCATTCGCTGGCATAGAACTTCTCTGGGTTTGATGGCAGGTGAGGGTCTTGTTTGTAGCGTTGGCGGTATTCAGTCCTCGTTGTTATTGCTAACTCTTGGGTGGCTTGCTGGGCGGCAGCCAGGTTGGGATAGAGTTCCTTGATGGGATTGCCCCAAAATGTTGACCAGTTGTGCCATTCGTCGGCATAGACCTGATCAGGTCTTGCAGGCAGGTGTGGGTCTTGTTTGTAGCGTTGGCGGTATTCAGTCTTCGTCGTTATTGCTAACCCCCGGGTGGCTTGCTGGGCGGCAGCCAGGTTGGGATAGAATCTATCTGCAGTGCCCAAAAATGTTGACCAGTTGTGCCATTCGCTGGCATAGACTTGATCTGGGTTTGATGGCAGGTGAGGGTCTTGTTTGTAGCGTTGCTGGTATTCAGCAGCTGTTGTTATTGCTAACTCTTGGGTGGCTTGCTGGGCAGATGAGTAGGTGTCATAAAATTCCTTTTTCATAGCCCTATTCCTCTAATTGTGTTTCTTATTTCACTATCTTCAGGTTGCAAATAAACCAAACAACTGAAGGGGCTTTTGTGATGCATTGCTTTTTGTATTTCTAATTGGTTGAAGCCCGCTTGGCTTAGACGGTAGCCGTAAGAGTGTCTGTGGGAGTGCGGGCTCGTACCTAGATGTTTGCTTGCTTCCAGTCCAATGCGCTCGATTGCACGTTTGTATTTTTGAATAAAGTTCTTTTTCGATTCTGGTTTCCCAACTGAGTTAGTAAAAAGATACGGATGATCACCATCAGATCTTACTGCTAGGTATTGCTGCAGTAACCAAGTGAATTCGGTAGCCTTGTTATTTGGAAATAGCATGACATCAAATGAAAGGTTTCGATTCGTTAAAAGAGGCTGCTTCCAGCCGGAATAAAGCCTGTGAGAGCGTTTGTACTCATTGCGTGGCTTTTGACGAAATAGAGTGTTTAGGTACTCTCTACGATTTGAAAATCCTTGCTCTGGACTCGCCCCGTCACTTGGATGAAATGCGGAAACAATTGCTGAACCACTTTTTGTATCAATGGCAATGTCGCTTGTATAAATATGAAAACATTCAGATAACCTAAGCCCGCCATAGTGCATCAACATCACAATTAGCTGGCTTGCGTAATCAATTACTCCGGTTCGATTGTTGATAAATCCATACTGTAAAAAACGCTCGAAGTGCTCTTCAGGGAAACGATGCACAGATTCAATGGAAAGTAGGTGGTTCATAGGTCCTTGAATGCTGCGTACCATTGAAAATCGGTTCTTAGATGGGTTACTGAGGTGATTCAAAAAGCAGTTAGACTCGCGTTTGTAGTAAGCGCACCAGCGCATTCGCTCTTCTGCTTTAGTTGCTTTTCTTAGTGGGTTTAAGTTGGGAAGTTCATGGCCATAGATTTGGTCGAGGTAGTCACAATAGAAATTGATATGCCCAAGCAGCACGTTAACATCTTCAACCTTGCGTGGATGCCAGTACAAATTTGAAGTGTCGTTGTGCGAATTATCAATTGAACCAAAGCAGAGGGTATCGACAAACGATCTCAATAGTTCTGTCGCTGAAGTGCAGGTGTTGAGATGAGCATTTATAAAATTAAGCAGTAGCTCAACGGCAAAGATATTGCGTTCAAGCCAGGATTGAGATTTGTTACGCCTCGAGTAGAGAAACCTCAGGTGTGAAACTAAGACACCTTTCTCTGTAATGAGGGCTGGAAAGCTAACCGTTAAAGCAGATTGATTTGCTTTATAGTCAACTCGCCTCTTTAGAACATAAGCCAAAATAGTGGTCCTGCAACTTATACTAATAGGTATATAGTTAATGGTTCTTATTTTGTCAAAGTTACTAAGTGAGTTAATGATCTGGTCTTTACTAGTGCTTCCTATGTTATTTAGTATGCTTATAGGAGTGGTACTAATACACTTATAATAAAAGGCTTTTGCGTCAAATAGATAGCCGTGTTCGCTATCTGGTTAAGCGGGTCGAAGAGCTGCAGATTATCGATTACTCGCCTCAACAGGAGGGTAAGGTATTCTTCGGTGCCTGGATCGAGCTGGAAAATGAAGCTGGCGAGATAGTCCAATACCGCATCGTGGGTAAAGATGAGCTAGATACCAAGCTTGGCTACATCACCATAGATTCCCCCATGGCCCGTGCGCTTATCGGCAAGCAGGTTGACGACGAGGTGGTTGTCCCGACACCGCTGGGGCCTAAGGAGTGGTACATCAACAAGATCCAGTATAAGGCTTTTGAAGACCTCCAGAGTTAGATCGGCTCAATAGTCGTTTGGAAAGTGCCGATCCCTCTCGATTGGCCTAAGCTGAACCCAAGTCTGCACCGATGCCGCGTTAGGGTCAATGAGCGGATTGGTGTAAACCCGGGTCTACAGACAGGACTCCCCTATCATCCCCTAACATAGGGCTGTGACCCGGCTCACGTTTAAGTGTAACGTTAATTATACACTTGGTCTGCTCCGTTCATTTTTTCAAAACTGATCTCGATCAACATACTCTTTCTCAATCTCTCTAGGCTGCATCTTCAATAAGTAAAGAGTGTCAGCGAAATAGAGAAGGATTGCGCCGTGTCCCCGTCGATTAAAGATAACTTTGGTAGTGAGTATTACAACAGTTTGCCACTTTTTGGCGACTGCCTGGGTGAGTTATTGGCCTTTTTTGGGGTGAAACGAGCCTATGGTGTCGGCGGTGATTTTGTTGCAAACCTGATCAACGCATTAGAGGGGCATCTCGATGTGTTGCCGTCGAGCAATGAGATGCATGCCGGCTTTAGCGCCTGTGCTCAGGCTGAACTGAATCCTCTGGGGATGTGCTTAACGACCTATACGGTCGGCAGCCTTCCCTGTGTTACGGCTGCCGCATTGGCGAGAACCGAGGGTTTACCTGTGGTCTTTATCTCTGGCGCACCCGGTGAGGCAGAGGTCAATAGCCATGCCCTGCACCATTCGGTACACCCACATACTGCCTGGCACACGGATCTCGATGCGGCCTTAAACTCTTTTCGTGCTCTGGGTGTCAGAGCCGAGCGTCTCCAGGGGCAGAGACATAGCGGACAGCCGAATATTGCCGCCGAACAATGTTTGGAATTGCTCAGCTATGCCTATCTGAACCGCCAGCCGGTATTTATCGAGATCCCAAGGGATCTGATCAATCAGCCGACTCAATCTCTGAGCCTGCCACTGAGTCTGGAGCAGATATCACAGAATCAGCCACTTAACTTGAGTGGTGCCGAGTTGATCGCCAAAGATATCGAGGCAAAGCTTAAACAGGCCAACAAGCCTTTGGTTTTTCTTGGAGAAAAGCTGAGGTTGAATAGCACGCTACTCTCGAAAATCATCTCATTGTGTCATCAACATAGCCTGCCCTATGCGACGAGTTGGTTCGGTAAGGGAATGCTGAATGAGAGCGAGCCTCTCTGTTTAGGCAGTTATAACGGTGCCTTCAGTGAACTCGAAGGCAAACACTATATCGAATCTCAGGCCGACTATATTTTGGAGTTAGGGACGGCAATATTTCCCTCCGATACCAATAATGCATTTAGCAGTCAGACCCATGCCATAGACACTCATCGCCATAAAACCATGCTGCGAGGAACGGCGCGATGGGAGAAGGATATCGAGGCCGTTATCGATCTTCTGGTGCAGAAGTTACCGTTAAATGAGGAGGCTGAAAACACTCAGGATCCGGATGAAAAAGTAACTCTGCCACTCGAGTCCGTAATGCTTGGCTACCATAACTTAGCGGACACGATTAATCAGGCTCAGCGTCAGCTCGTTAAGCCTTACATCTTCGTGCCCGAAGTCGGTAGCTCCCTGTTTGCCAGCTTCGAATTAGAGACCCATATCAGTGATATCGGCAGAAGTTATCTTGCAAACCCCTGGTATGCGGCCATGGGAACCTGTCTTCCTTACGCAAGAGCCATTGCCGATCAACTTGCCGACATTAACAGCCAGCAGCCGGTATTAGTCATGATTGGGGATGGTGGTTTTAATTTCCAGGCTAATGAACTGATCAATCTGCAGAAGCAGGGCGCCAATGTGACGATTCTCTACATGAGAAACAATATATTCCATCTGGGCAAGGCCGGTGATGCGCCTATTTATGCCTGTAACGATCAAGGGTTTAATCCAAGGCTGTTGATCCAGGCCTATGGGGGAGATGGTCACCTGTGTGAGACGACTGAACAACTTGCGACTTGCCTTGTTGAGACGGCTCATAAAGGTGGATTACACCTGATAGAGGTTCCGACCTCTGTGAAGGCCGAGCATCAGAGTGAGACGACTAAGAAGTTAAACACCTACATTGGCTTTAGAAACGGCGATCCCCAAGCCACCGAGCGATGGAGTGAGCTGTGTGGTTCAAATTAAAGCTCATGGATAACAGAAGGTGAAAATATAGCTAAACACACTTTTAAATTGAGCTTCGGAAACGGCGACCTCCAAGCCACCGAAAAGTGGAATGAGCTGTGTGGCCATTTTTGATGGCTTTGAGAATAATGCAGTTTGAATGTGAGTAATATTAGCTAGGGCTAAATTGATGTCGGTCATGATGAGACGACAATTGTTCATGCTAATATCAGTTTTCAGGCTTTGACATGTATAGATCTCCCTATAGGCTAGGGGAAATACAATTGGTTTACTCATATAGAGCAAGTGATTCTTCGACAGATAACAAAAATGGATAATAAAGATGGATAAGACTCAGTATTTTTATCGTACCGCCATTTTCACACGCAAAGATAATCAGGTGTCATTGGTTGATATTGAGAAGCCGGACGATACGACTCCGATGGAAGATTGGATGGCGATAGTGGTATCACTCGCCGATGGTCGTCATACGGTGAATGAGTTGATTGCTTATATGGGCTCTCAATATCGCAGTGCACCACAGGAGTTAGAAGATACGCTGCATTCTGTGCTGGAAAGGCTGCAGGAGGGGAAGATAGTTCAACTGAGTGAGCAGGCAGTCGAGCTTCCCTATTATCTGGCCGAGCCTATTGAATCTCTGGATATTGAAAAGGCGAAGAAGCTGATCAAAGAGGATGGTTATATTCATCATTGATTCCCCCTTCGGAGAAGGCCCGCACCCTGTGGGCTTTTTTGTTCACACCGTTTGAATCTCTTTAAGCATATTTCATGCAAGAGGTGTATCGGCTGTGCTATCTTTGGCACCACTCAAATCTTTCTATCCAGGCACGACACAACTTCTTATGCAAATGACGCAAAATATTGCCCAAATCATCGCTCAGGAACTGAATGTTCGCGAACAACAAGTCACCTCTACTATCACCTTACTCGATGATGGTGCAACGGTACCTTTCGTTGCGCGTTACCGAAAGGAGGCGACGGGAGGGTTGGATGATACTCAGTTGCGTACGTTAAATAGCAGGTTGAGTTACCTGCGTGATCTGAATGATAGAAGAGCGGTGATCCTATCGAGTATTGATACTCAGGGAAAACTGACCCCTGAATTGAAAAAAGCCTTGGTCGATGCCGACAGTAAGACGCGTTTAGAAGATCTTTACCTGCCTTATAAGCCTAAGCGTCGCACTAAGGGTCAGATAGCAATTGAAGCGGGTATCGAGCCTTTGGCCGATTATTTATTCGGTAACCGACAGGCAGATATTGAACTCGAAGCGGGTAAATTTATCAATGCAGAAGCGGGGTTTACCGACAGTAAGTCCGTTCTCGATGGGGCGCGTTTCATTATCATGGAGCGTTTTGCCGAGGATGCCGCGCTGCTGCAAAAGGTAAGGCAGCACCTTAGCCAAAACTCTGTGCTCGAGAGCAAGATGGTGAAGGGGAAAGAGAAAGAGGGCGCAAAATTCCGTGACTACTTCGAGCATACAGAGAAATTAAGCAAGATACCGTCGCATCGTGCATTGGCTATGCTACGCGGTCGCAATGAGGGAATGCTGAGTTTAAGCATGAATGCCGATCCGGACAATGAGTCTAAGCAAAGCAGTTACTGCGCCGTTATCATCGCCGATCACTTTAAGCTTAACCTGACAGATAGTGCGGTAGACCAGTGGCTGAAAACCGTCGTCACAGCAACCTGGCGTATCAAGATCGCACTACAGATGGAAACAGAGTTTCTTGCTAAGATGCGTGAACAGGCAGAATCTGAGGCGATCAACGTTTTTGCGAAGAATTTGGGCGATCTTCTGATGGCCGCTCCTGCAGGAGCCAAGGCCACACTAGGATTAGATCCGGGCCTGAGAAGCGGGGTGAAGGTGGCTATCGTGAACAACACGGGTAAGCTGGTGGCGCATACGACTATCTTCCCCCATGCTCCGCAAAACCAATGGGACAAGTCTGTTCGCACCTTAGCTAACCTTGCCAAGATGCATAAGGTTGAGCTGATCGCGGTTGGTAATGGTACCGCTTCGAGAGAAACAGATAAGTTGGCGGGTGAGCTGATGGCCAGTGTGAAAACCGAGCTACCAGGGTTAACTAAAATTATGGTGAGTGAGGCGGGAGCCTCAGTCTATTCGGCCTCTGAATTAGCGGCCAATGAATTTCCCGATCTTGATGTGTCTATTCGTGGCGCCGTGTCTATCGCCCGTCGTCTACAAGATCCGCTCGCCGAGCTGGTTAAGATCGAGCCTAAGTCGATCGGAGTTGGGCAGTATCAACATGATGTCAGTCAGAGCCAACTGTCTCAGTCTCTCGAGGGGGTTGTGGAAGACTGCGTTAACGGTGTTGGCGTTGATCTCAATATGGCTTCTGCGCCCTTGCTGTCACAAGTTGCTGGTTTGAATAAGACATTGGCCAGAAACATTGTCACTTACCGAGATGAAAATGGTCAATTTAAACAGCGTAAGCAGCTACTTAAGGTTGCACGTTTAGGCCCTAAAGCCTATGAGCAGGCGGCTGGATTCCTGCGCATTGTCGATGGCGATAACCCATTAGACGCTTCCTCTGTGCACCCGGAAGCCTATTCGCTGGTGGAATCGATTGCTAAGGCAAAAGATCAGGCCTTAGACACTTTAATGGGTAACAGTGAACTGTTACGAAGCCTGAAGGCCGAAGATTTCATTACCGAAAAATTTGGTCTGCCAACCGTTACAGATATTCTGGCTGAACTCGACAAACCCGGACGAGATCCACGTGGAGAGTTTAAGACTGCCACCTTTAAAGAGGGCGTTGAAGCGGTTAAAGATCTTAAACTCGATATGATCTTAGAGGGTGTGGTGACCAATGTGACTAACTTCGGTGCCTTCGTCGATGTCGGGGTTCACCAGGATGGATTGGTGCATATCTCCTCACTGACGGATAAGTTTGTCAGTGACCCTCACACAGTCGTTAAGGCGGGTGATGTGGTGAAGGTTAAGGTGATGCAGGTCGATGTTGAGCGCAAGCGTATTGGTCTTAGCATGCGTTTGGATGAGAAGGCCGGTGATATGCCAGCGAGCCGACCTAACCACAAAACTCAGGCAGGGTCTAAGCCTGCTGCTAAATCGAATCAGCAAGGCAAAGGCAAGCCTCAGCATAGATCTCAGCCAAAACAGCAAGCCAATGCTGCCATGGGCAACGCTTTCGCCGATGCCTTTGCAAAATTGAAGAAGTAATACCGATACTTTAGTTATCGAGTGCTTAGAGAATGTCGACTGGGTTATCCCATTCGACATTTTTTTTACTTTACGCTTGTAACTCTCGTTTTTAATGTTTCACTTTTGTTTCTGCTTTGCAAAGAACAAGTGAACTTATATACTCCGCGCTTGTCTTATTCCAAACCCCTTTATTAAGGGATGGTGAATCTAACTCGTACACATGTTTTATTACGGTGAAAGAGACATTTACTTATCACTCCTCAGAGGGTGAGAGAGGGAAACTCCCCAGGGAGTCTTAGCGCATGGACCACTCCAGAACTCTGGATTAGTAATACTAGATAACTTTTGGGTGCTTTCATGGCCTCTCGCTTTTCCATTTTGGGTCCATTTAGATCCATTTTATGTTTTTGTTTAATCGCATTATTGATTGTCACTTTAAGTCGTATCGGATTAGGTTTCTGGCAATTCGATCGAGTCGTTGCCGTTGGTGGTTGGTCCCATCTGATTCTCCAAGGCCTTAGGGTCGATCTGGCAACGCTTTGCTGGTTGTGGGGCATTGCTGCACTGGGAACGGCGATATTTTCCGGTGATCATGCTCTGGGTCGCACCTGGAACTCTCTGTTAAGAGTCTGGTTAACGCTTGGTCTTTGGCTAATGTTGTTTCTTGAAGCCTCTACCCCCTCATTTATCCAAGAGTATGGAATAAGACCAAATCGTCTTTATATCGAGTACCTTATCTATCCCAAAGAGGTGCTTTCGATGCTGTGGGCCGGGCGTAAAGTCGAGCTGATTTTCGCTGCCTTGTTGAGCTTGACGACCCTGTGGGGCGGATGGAAGTTGAGTGGCAGCCTACTGAAAAACATTCGTTATCCTCGTTGGTTCTTTCGCCCGTTTATTGCGCTGCTAGTGATCGCCGTGACTCTGATGGGCGCCCGCTCCAGCCTGGGACACAGACCCTTGAACCCTGCAATGGTCGCTTTTGCTGATGATCCTCTGGTTAACTCTCTGGTGATCAACTCCTCCTACTCCCTGTTCTTCGCTATCAGCCAGATGAAGAGTGAAGCCAGTGCGGCCAAAATGTACGGCAGCATGGATGAAGAGCAAGTGATCGATACGATACGAAGGGAAAGTGGCAGAGAGCTTGCTGCATTCACATCGGAAGCGATCCCTAGCCTCTCCTTTAACCCTGCAAGCTATCAAGGTAAACCTAAGAACCTGGTTATTATTTTACAGGAGAGCTTAGGAGCGCGATTTGTGGGTAACTTAGGTGGCTTACCTCTGACACCCAATATTGATGAGTTGTCAAAAGAGGGCTGGGCTTTCGAAAACCTCTATGCTACAGGTACACGCTCGGTTCGTGGAATTGAGGCGGTCACGACAGGTTTTACCCCCACACCGGCTCGTTCGGTCGTTAAGTTAGGCAAGAGCCAGCATGGTTTTTTCTCGATTGCGGCGTTGTTAAAGCAACATGGATATGAGACGCAATTTGTCTATGGTGGTGAGAGTCATTTCGACAATATGAAGAGCTTCTTCCTCGGCAATGGCTTCAGTAATATTGTCGATGAAAATGATTACAAAAATCCTGCTTTTACGGGCTCATGGGGTGTTTCAGATGAAGACCTGATGAGAAGAGCGAACAGTGAATTTGAGCAATTTCACAAGCAAGGTAAGCCATTTTTCAGTTTAGTGTTTAGTTCGAGTAATCATGATCCTTTCGAGTTTCCCGATGACAGAATAGAGCTCTATGAACAGCCTAAGCAGACGCGCAATAATGCGGCAAAGTATGCCGATCATGCGGTGGGCGAGTTTTTCAAGCTAGCGAAGCAGTCTGACTATTGGAAAGACACGCTATTTTTGATCGTTGCCGATCACGACAGCAGAGTGGGTGGTTCCAGTCTGGTGCCCATCTCGCGATTCAGGATCCCTGGAATTATCGTCGGCGATGGTGTGGAAGCTAAACGGGATCAGAGGGTGGTGAGTCAGATAGATCTCGCACCCACCTTGCTCTCTATGATGGGGATATCGGATAGTTATCCTATGCTTGGCCAAGATTTGACACGAGTCAGCGACGACTGGCCGGGTCGTGCATTGATGCAATATGATAAGAATATGGCCTATCTTCGTGGTGATGATGTCGTAGTATTGCAACCTGAGAAGGTGCCTAGCGGGTTTAAATATGATTTCCTTGATGAGACGCTGGTTGCAACCCCGCAGAGTGATGAGATGAAACAGGTGGCGTTAGCTTGGGCACTGTGGGGAAGTTTAGCCTATCAGAAGGGCTTATATCGCCCCCAGGATGAGGTTGTGCAGCGTGATGGTTTGATTTCAGCTGAGCTGACACATAAATCAGCCGAGGTGACACTTAAATAAGTGCGGATATGACAGGCTCATCATGTGGATGAGTCTGTTGCTGATAAAAACTCTCGACCCTTTGGCCAAACTCTCGATAAAACTCAGAAGGTTGATCTAAGATAATGGCTCTTTCATTATCTGTTTTCTGGGGAGTCGGGTTGACTGCTTGCTGACTGGCTCGAATATCGCGTCGTTCAAGTGCAGGCTTTCCTCTGAGCAGATCTTTGATAAGTAGAGGCGCGGCGTGTTTCGCCTGATCTTGTTGTTTACCTTCCTGTTGCTGGTGGCCAGTACCTTGCTGTTTACCCTGAGCCCTCTCATTTAATCTGGCTTGAGCGTCGGCTTGCTCTGCGGTGCGTTCGTGCTGAGGTGTAAAGGACCGCTCTTCATGGCCCTTAGTTAACTCTTTAGGTGGGATCACGGGGGGTCTCTGCTGATTATCCGTGCGTGCAGAGTCAGTAGCGGCATTGGTTGTCGCTATCGGCACTTGTGGATAATTAGTGACCACTAACATACATGTCCCCCTTAATATTTAATGGTTAAATAATAGCCATTTATCGATTAAAGATAAAGTATTATCGAAGAAGTTTTAGACTGCTAATTTATCTATCCAGTTTACCAAGCCTGTGATGAATTCATCCCTGTGGGAGATGAAGGGGGCATGGGAGGCTCTGTGGAGTGATATATCCTGGTAGCGCTGTTCATCTTGTGGCATCAAAAGCGGAACCCGTCTCGGGACTAAGCTGTCTAATCGCCCCCAGATCCTTAGCCAAGGTTGGTCTATCTGGCTTATTTGAGGACGGAGATCGACATGTTTAAGCATATCGAGTCCCTGCAGGAGGGCGGTCGTCTGAGGAAGTGGCCTGGATAGGACCAGCTCTCTAAGCTGTTTGATATCATCTTTTGCCGTTACACTGCCCATGGCCTGTATCGCTAAGAAGCGGTCTATGGTTTTACTAAGATTGTTATCGAGTTGCTTGCTAAAGTCAGACAATATCTGAGGCGGGATCCCAGGCCAGGACTCCTCCTCTCTTGCCATGAAGCAGGGAGAGGAGGCGATAGTGACCAGTCCTTGTACCCGTTCGGGATAACGCAATGCGGCTCGGGTTGCGACAAGTCCACCTAATGACCAGCCTACCCAGATCGCCTTGTGAGCTAACCTGCTTGCTATCGCATCGACCCAGGCATCAATATCTCCCTCTATCATTGAGCTATGGCCAAAACCGGGCAGATCTACATAGTGCACCCTATACTGAGACAGAGAAGAATGTAGCGGTGTAAAAACGGCACTGTTCACCCCCCAACCGTGAAGCATAACGATCTCCTGCCCTTGACCAATGGACTCGATATGAAGGGGAGATGGATTCACAGGTTTACCTCAAGATTAGGAAAAATGGACTTTTTCTATGATAAAAGATTCTATAGCGCAGCGTGCATTGACCTGTTTGGTTAAGGCTGCACAGTTCGGCAGAAGACGATTACAGGCGCTCTATCGTGGAGCCGTTAACCTGCTGGCTGCTAGTTTACCGAATCGATGTCTGATGTGCCATCAAAGCATTGAGTTGCCTGATTCGGGGATCTGCTCCGTATGTCTCGTCACTGGCCTCTATCAAGCTCCGGTATGCCTGGGCTGTGGTCGTGCCATGCAAGTTGAGGCCATATATTGTGGAGCCTGCATCTCGTCTAAACCGCTCACCATTATTGCCCCCTGCAGCTACCATCAAGGGCTGGGAGAGTGGGTAGGGCAAATTAAGTACCAAGCACAATTTTCAGCATTACCTGTGTTATCACATGTATTAGCGAACCGAATTCTCTATTTGGAGGAGATTGGATTATTGCAGCTTCCTCAAGTATTAATTCCAGTGCCCTTACACCGTAATAGATTAAGGAAGAGGGGTTTTAATCAGGCATGTTTAATCGCGGGTGCCCTTGCCAGCAGGCTCAATATTCCGGTGGTAACCGAAGGGCTAACCCGGACTAGTGATACGCGCTCTCAGGCTGGGTTAACGGGTAAGCAGCGACGTAAAAACTTGTCAGGAGCCTTTAGTTTAGAGGCTCATTTCCCCTATCAGCGTATCGCACTGATCGATGATGTCGTGACCACCGGGACGACGGCAAAAGAGATTGCGGAGCTTTTTGAGAAGCGACATATTCATGTGCAGATATGGTGCCTTGCAAGAGCTGAGGCACCAGGGTTAATGGATTAGCTTGCTTTGAACCTAATCCAGTGCCGGTACAAAATAGAGGGCGTTGGCATAGACTTTTTCCGATCCCAGCCAGATGTTTCTGAACATGAGATTATCCGCCAATATCACTATCGCCCCTTTTCCTCTGGGTTCGAGGAGTATTGCCGGGCTCATAGAGAAACTTCGCTGGTACTCTTCGGCCAGGTAGCCACTCAGGAGTGGCTCTTCGGCATACTTTGCCGCCACAATGAAGGGGGTCGACGTTTCGGTCAGTCCTAAGGCTTTATTTTTCAATATAGGTAAGCTGTTACCGCGTATTCCGAAGCTTAATGGGTGAGTTGGGTCGAGTGTTAACTCAAGAATTGCTCCGCCGATTGACTGCCTGGCCTCAAGCTTCTCTCTGTCTGCGAAGCTAAGATTGGTGCTATCAAACAGCTGGTTATAAAAACGTGCCTCCTTAAGATCTGTCTTAAGGAGGTGACCCTTATTTAGCCAGGTTAGCGCGCCTTTTTGGGCAATAATTGTGCCGCCTAGCTTGGCAAACTGCCCCAGCTTACGCGCGAACTTCTCATCGAGTGAGGAGTAGCTGCCCCCCGGTAGGATAATGTGGCTATAGTCACTTAAGGTAAGGCGTGTCAGGCGTCCAATATCGACAAGTGTCACGGGGACGGCCAACTTTGTATCTAAGTAATACCAAAGCTCTCCCACCTCTGATGCATTAGTTCCTTGCCCTGTTACTAACAGAGGCTTTATCGGTTTCACGGTGTGAAAATCCGGGCTGCCCAGGTCGATGCCTGAAACCGAGCTGCTGGTGGTCACAGAGGCAATGTTTAGCGGGTATCGCTTCACCAGTTCAGTCAGCTTCGCGGTAATTTTTTCTGCCGAGTTACCACTTTGTTTCAGTGGGATTTGCAAGCTTCCAGCCGGAAAAATAACGTCAATGTCATCGACTCTTATGGTAAATGGCTTGCCGGCAAACTTGGCACGAATACCGGTTTGCAACAACTGTTGAAGAACGGGGGCTGCATTATCCTGTTGCCAATTTATGAGCAGGGATACCGCCTGTTCATCGACGTTAAAGGCGGTCGGTTTAGGCCGTTTTTTAGATAATACGTCGATATCCAGCTTAGCGTTTCTTATTAACTGAAGGTGATAAGCTTGCTCAAGGTTCCAACTGGAAACATCATAAAAAGTAGGATCGGTAAATTCAGTTCTATTATCGAACATGGCCAGCAATAGACTTTTTTGCGGTTGATTAACAGGAATAAATAGACTGGTTTGCACGGCAAAATCTACCTTGCCTTGGGTGACTGATTTAGTCAGGTAATAAAACTCGATATGGTGTTGCTCTAGCAGAGCGCTCAAGTCGGTAATTCGATTTGCATTAGCGGGGGCGCCAATAAGGAAGCCTTGTTGACGTCCTTTTTTCAGGGTCTTGTCCCTGCCTTGGTAAAATTCGCTCTGATATTCAAGCAGCTCATCTTTTAGCGCCAAAGCTCCCTTCAGGCTGGATATCGAGGTCGCAACGTGGTTATGTATGGCCTCTTGCAGTCTTAACTCTCCATTTCGTGTCGCTTGAACCTGACCTCTGGGGCTGGCTTGTTCGAAGAGGACACCGATAGAACCGTTGATATCCGGGTAAGTTGAGCCTTTTCCATAGTAAAAATCATCGAACATCTGTCGACTGAAGTAGCTTTGTTTGAGCTCATCCAATGCTTGCTGATGAAACTTGGCTAGTTTTGCAGTCAGTGCCTGGTTGTCTTTTGGAGTAAAGGGATGTGTGCGGGAGGGGACGCCGGGTTGGAAAAAGTAGCTCTGATCTCGCCCCATCTCATGAAAATCACCCACATAGTGAGGCTGCCACTTGTGGAACAGCGCTACCCTACCTTGGGATTCCGGGTGACGTAGGAAAAGCCAGTCACGGTTAAGGTCGGCAAAGTAGTGATTGCTTCTGCCACTCGGCCAGTTCTGTCTGTGCTCCTTGTGGTTACTGTCGCTCACATTCACCTGACCACGGTAATTATTGGTCCAGTTTGAAAATCGATCTAAACCATCCGGGTTTTGACTCGGGGTAATAAGAATGACCGCTTCGTCCAGTAAGCGGTTAATCCATTGCTCGTTACTGCTTGCGAGTAGATGGCTGAGTTTCAATGCCGCGTGTGCGCCGCTGGCCTCGTCACCATGAATCGAGTAAGCCAGCCAGATCACTAAGGGCCCCTGCTGTGTATCACCCGACTTAACTGTTTGTCTCTGTCGTAGAATCTCATCCAGTCGTGCTTGGTTTTTGGCTGAGCTTATAACGGCCGTTAATTGCTGTCTGGCCTCATGGCTTTGGCCACTCTTTTCGATGGAGACTTTGGCACTTTCACGGGCTAACTGTTTCAGATAGAAATTTATTTGGTCATGCCGTAGGTGCCACTGTCCCAGAGGATAGTCTAAAAACTGGGTTGGAGAGGTCAGGCTTGTATCGGATTTTGCCGTTAAGATCGCATTCTCGTCGTGCGGCTCTGCAGCCATTGCAGGAGACAGCAAAGACAATGAGCAGTAAGCCGCTAGAAAATACAGACAGGATCTCAACATAGATAATGTTCTTTATACTTGTAATATAAAGGTTAAATTAACAGTTAGCGCAGTTTCATGCCATAGCTGGTCTTAGAAAAGTGGATACTTTTATTAAAAGCAATCTCAACAAAATGGCTAAAAAAACTAAACCAATGCAAATAGGGGCTACAAAGCTGAACTCAGGAGGAGTATCATATGGCTAATCCATACTAAAACACTCAAGCATTACCTGACGGAGCATGTCTTAAATGATCAACATTTCCGATGCAGCTCAGGCCCATTTTGTTACTTTGTTAGCAGATCAGCCTGAAGGAACTCATATTCGTGTATTTGTAATTAGCCCAGGCACAGCAACGGCTGAGTGTGGCGTTTCATATTGTCCGCCAGACGCTGTCGAAGCAGATGATATGGAGTTCGAGTTCAATGGCTTTAATGCCATGGTCGACGAGAAGAGTTCTCCTTTCCTCGAAGAGGCAAGCATTGACTTCGTCACCGACCAATTAGGTTCACAGTTAACGCTCAAGGCGCCAAACGCTAAGATGCGTAAAGTGGCAAGCGATGCACCACTGAGTGAGCGTATCGATTATGTGATCCAGTCAGAGATCAACCCGCAACTAGCAAGTCATGGTGGTAACATCATGTTGGTCGAAGTGACCGAAGAGGGAATGGCTATCCTGCAGTTTGGTGGCGGTTGTAATGGTTGTTCTATGGTCGATGTCACGCTAAAAGATGGCATTGAAACACAGTTACTTGAAAAGTTTCCTGGCGAGCTGACCGGTGTTAAGGATGTGACCGAACATCAACACGGCGATCACTCTTATCAGTAACGGAAGCTTGTAGATTCGGGGGCTTAGGCTCCAGGATTAATAAAAAAAGCGAGTTGGTTATTAGCCAACTCGCTTTTTTTATGTCTGCGGGTAATGCTGGGATGACGCTGCGCTGGTGGGGCAGAGATGACGCTACGCTGGTGGGGCTGAGATGACGCTACGCTGGTGGGGCTGAGATGACGCTACGCTGGTGGGGCGGAGATGACGCTACGCTGGTGGGGCTAAGATGACGCTACGCTGGTGGGGCTAAGATGACGCTACGCTGGTGGGGCTAAGATGATGCTACGCTGGTAGGGCTAAGATGATGCTACGCTGGTGGGGCAGAGATGACGCTACGCTGGTGGGGCTAAGATGACGCTATGCTGGTGGGGCTAAGATGACGCTACGCTGGTGGGGCAGAGATGACGCTGCGCTGGTGGGGCAGAGATGACGCTACGCTGGTGGGGCAGAGATGACGCTACGCTGGTAGAGCTGAGATGACGCTACGCTGGTAGAGCTGAGATGACGCTACGCTGGTAGAGCTGAGATGACGCTGCGCTGGTGGAGCTGAGAGGACGCTGCGCTGGTAGAGCTGAGATGACTTGTACCTAGCCTTTTCCCAATAGGGCGAAGCCCGTCGAATAGGCGGAGCCGTCCGCGAAGCGATAGGCCGAAGGCCGTCATCTTAGCCTTAGCTTTTACCCATAAAATCTAGAACCCTTTATTCCTCAACCGATATCGATAATGCAGCGTCAATGTCATGCTTCTCGCTAACATGAAGGCACTCATTGCGGCCCACAGTGCATGATTACCCATATCTTGCAGGAGATACCAAGTAGGAAAGAAGACCCCGAAGGTCGAGATGATCATGCTGTTGCGCATTACTTTCCCCATAGCGGCACCTATGTAGACACCATCGAAAAGGTAAGAGCCGAATGAGAGAAGGGGCAAGATGATGATCCACAATAGATATTGATCGGCTACGAGTCGTACAGCTTCAATACTTGTGAGCAGGTTAATGATGGCCTCTCCGCCGAAGGCGAAGAGTAGGGTGAACAGGATTGCCGATATGCCAGACCAGAGCCAGGCTAAAGTGACGCTATCTCGCATTAACGCTTTATTCCTCTGGCCATAGGCCCTTCCCACTTCGGCTTCTGCATAGTAAGCGATGCCATCCAGAGCATAGGAGATCAAAAGCAGGAGGTTAAGGAGTACGGCATTGGCCGCGACGGTATTATCTCCCAGACCCGCGCCTTGAAATGTCATGAAGGCAAAGGCGATCTGCAGGCATAAACTTCGGATAAAAATATCGGCATTAAGGCTGAGCAGCTTATGGTAGCTAGAGAGGCTAAGCGTTTTGCTTAGCTTGAAAAGGTCGAATCCCCCAGTTTTTTGAACTTGCTTATAGACCATCATTAAGGCGACTGAAAAGCCTGAAATATCAGCAAATACCGAGGCGAGGGCGGCGCCTTTTACTCCCCAATCTAAACCGAGAACAAAGAGCAGATCCAACAGGATATTGACGGTGTTTGCTACGATCAGTTGCCACATCGCGGCTTTAGGTTGTTGCCGTCCAAGCAGCCAGCCTAATAGCACCAGATTGAGTAAGGCGAAGGGCGTTGACCAGATCCGTATCTGAAAATACTCACGACAATATCGTTCGACTTCTGCCGTTGCGTCGGTGAGCATTAAGGCCCCATTTAAGATGGGGAGTTGCAGTACTATGGCACTTAACCCTAAAATGAGCGCTAGACTACCCGCTTGAAGTAAGAGTTTGTATTGTGCTTGTGTATCGCCGGCACCATAAGATTGAGCGACTAAGCCTGTTGTCGCCATTCGAAGAAAACCGAGCATCCAAAGGATGAGGGTGATGATTGTAGAACCTACAGCCACTCCTCCTAAATAATAGGCGTTACTTAAATGACCCACCACAGCAGTATCTACCAACCCCAGTAAGGGGACTGTGATATTTGACAATATCATAGGTAGAGCAAGTGCTAATAACTGTCTGTTTTTCTGTCTGTTGCGGAGTAATTCGACTGGAGTCATATCATCTCAGAGGTTAAAATTTTATGTTTAAAGGCGCTATAATAAGGCTGCTAATGCTACTTGGCTGCTCAGTGTTTGGCTTTTCGGCTCACTCTGCTGTGATTTTGCAGTATCACCATGTCTCAGAAGATACACCTGCGATCACCAGTGTGACCCCCGCTCAATTTAGCGAGCAGATGCAATACCTGGCCGATAATGACTTTGTTGTGACACCGCTATCTCAAGTGGTCGATGCCATTAAAACTGATCAGGCATTACCCGCCAAAACGGTGGTGATAACTTTCGACGATGGTTATCAAAGTATTGCTAAAACGGCCCATCCTATTTTAAAGGAATATGGATTCCCCTACACGGTATTTGTCTCGGTTGAACCGATTAAAGCAAAGTATCGTCAAATGATGAGCTGGGATGATCTTATCCAGCTCTCTCGTGAGGGGGCTGAGATTGCTAACCATAGTTGGGGACACGAGCATCTGATACGTAAGTTGGAAGATGAGTCAGATGTTCAGTGGTTGGCGCGTATTGAAGAGAATATTCTTAAAACAGAAGATGAGATAAGCAGGGCTACGGGTCAAAGCCATAAGATGTTGGCATATCCCTATGGAGAGTATAATCAAGCGATAGAGTCTATGTTGAGTGAACATGGGTTTATCGGATTAGGACAGCAGTCAGGAGCCGCTGGCTCCCACTCCCCTTTAACGGCTCTACCGAGATTTCCGGTTGCGGGTGTCTATGCCGAGCTGTCGAGTTTAAAGGTTAAGTTGCATAGCTTGAATATGCCTGTGTTATCGCAAACCCATAGTGATCCAGAGTTGAAGAAGGGTCAGTGGCGTCCCGAGTTGAGGGTCACTTTGGATATGTCGGATATCTATCCACACCAGTTGATGTGCTTCATACAGGGTCAGGGGGCTAAAAAGCCACTATGGTTGAGTGCGAATGAGTTCAGTATCCGAGCCGAATTTGATCTACCCGCAGGAAGATCCAGATATAACTGTACCGCGCCAAGCAAGAGCACATCGGGTTACTACTGGTTCTCACAACCTTGGGTGAGAGCCAAGGATGATGGAACATGGGTTAAAGAATAGTTGATGAAAGCCTGGCCATCGTATAGCTCTCGGCATTTAAACCGGCGAGGCGTTTTTCATTACTGACAGGAGCTTGGCCGGGATCCTGTCTATATGTAACTCCTCACAATTGGCATCCAGCTCTACGGCCGCCCCTGGCATCCCCCAAACCACTGAGCTGGCTTCATCTTGTGCCAGAGTAAAACAACCACTCCTTTTCATATTCAGCAAGCCTTTGGCTCCATCTTTTCCCATTCCGGTAAGAATAACGCCTAATGCTGATTTCCCGGCTGCTTGGGCCACGCTATCGAATAGCACATCGACAGAGGGCTTATGCCTGTTGACCGGCTCACTATCTAAGAGCCTGGTATAAAGCAGGCCTCCTCTTTTCTCAATGATGAGGTGAGCACTTCCCGGAGCGATATAGGCAGTTCCAGGCTTTAATAGTTCTCCACCCTGAGCTTCTATTACTCTCATGCTGGCATGACTGTCCAGTCGTTTGGCAAATGAAGCACTAAATGCGGCCGGGATATGCTGTGCTATGACGATGGGGGGGACATCTGAGGGAAGCTGACAGATTAAGCGCTGTATGGCTTCGGTGCCACCGGTCGAGGCACCAATCGCAATTAGCTGATTCTGTGAGCACCTTGTCGGTACAGTGCTTAAGTTGGGGGCTGGAATGGGCGAGGTTGGGCGGACTCTGCTCTTGGCAGCGAAGCGTACTTTTTCAATCAGCTCATCTCGATAGTCCATCAGTTTATTGGTCAAATCTGACTTAGGCTTAGAGATGAAGTCAACGGCACCTATGGATAGTGCTTCCAGCGTTACAGCAGCCCCTTTTTCGGTGAGAGTCGAGATCATGACAACGGGCATGGGTCTGAGCTTCATGAGATTGCGCAGGAAGGCTATTCCATCCATTTTGGGCATCTCAATATCCAGGGTCAGCACATCCGGGTTAACCTTTTTTATCAGCTCTCTGGCTTCATAGGGATCTTCGGCGGCGCCAACGACACTGATGTCGGGGGTGTCACTAAGCAAGTGAGTCAGTAGTTGCCTAACCAGTGGAGAGTCATCAACGATCAAAACTTTTATCATAACCTCTATCCTTGTTGCAGCACTTGGTCAATCTTTGACCTGAGGTAAAATCTATTCTAAGGAGTAAAGGTGTCGCGCTGCAACAATAGCAGCTAATTTATTCCTAGAGGTTAGCAACGGCTCGCTTCGTCTGTTGCAACTTATTGTCGCCGTGTCCTATCGGTCTATAAATCGTTTGCCCGATGAGATCAAAGTCTTCAGAAATATGGGTCAATGTTTCCGAGTGTCCGATGAATAGGTAACCTTGCGGGCTAAGCAGCTTTCTGAACCTGGCGATGATTTTTTTCTTAGTCTCATTATCAAAATAGATGAGTACATTTCTGCAAAAAATCACGTCAAATGGCCCCTTCATTGGCCAATCTCCCAATAGGTTTAGTTGCTTAAAATGGATCATCTTCTGAACGCTGGAACGCATCTGAATTTTTTGACCGTTGTCAGTCTGACGCGCATATTTATCGGCATATCGTCCGGGTAAATTGGTCACCGAGTCACTGGCATAACTGCCTATAGAGGCCTTGTTGAGCACATTGGTGTCGAGATCCGTTGCCAAAACTTTAAGATCCCATTCCATCCCTGAAAAATGTTGCTCCAATATCATGGCAATACTGTAAGGCTCTTCTCCGGTAGAGCAGGCCGATGACCAAACTCTGAGGCGCCTGTTCTTATTTTCCTTCCATTCAGGTATTACCTTGCTCTCTAGGTATTTGAAATGGTGCTCCTCTCTGAAAAATGCGGTCAAATTGGTAGTGAGTGCATTTACAAAGTTGATCATCTCGTCCGGAGTACGTTGAATATGGGAGCAGTATTGTGAAAAATTGCCTAAATTCAGATGGCGTAATCGTCGACTGAGTCTCGAGTACACCATGTGTTTCTTCCTTTCCGGCAGTACGATTCCCGTTTTTTCATAGGCAAGACTTTGAATAAAATCAAAGTCTGCCTGTGTCATAGAAAACTCCTTTTCATCTATGATCTTCAATTCCTTGTCTCCTAAAATTCGTTCCACTCTTCACTGCTGATATTCAGGTTTCCGTGAGTGTCTCCCGAAACGAGTGCTAATGGTGCCGATGTTATTCCTGAACTGGTTTGCTCCTTAGCCTGGAAGAAACTGAGCTGACTCTTCATGTTGCGGGCCTGTTCGGCCATGGCATCTCCTGCCGCAGATACCTGCTCCACCAAGGCCGCATTTTGTTGAGTCATCTCATCCATTTGGGAGATAGCCTTATTTACCTCCTGAATGCCTGAAGATTGTTGCTCTGACGCTATGCTTATCTGGCTAATCATGTCGGCCACTTTAGTCACGGCCTGCACAATATCCTGAAGTGTGTCACCCGATTGGTTAACCAGTTGAGTGCCATCGGTGACCTTACCCACGCTATCACGTATCAGCTCCTTAATTTCTTTGGCGGCGCCGGCGCTGCGTTGAGCCAGGTTCCTGACTTCACCGGCGACGACGGCAAAACCACGACCCTGTTCACCGGCTCTCGCCGCTTCGACTGCCGCATTGAGCGCCAGCAGGTTGGTCTGGAAGGCTATCTCATCGATGACACCTATGATGTCTGCTATACGCTTGCTGGAGTCGTTAATTGCTTCCATTGCGGTGACGGCTTGCTCAACTACCTTACCGCCATGATCGGCTTTAGAGTTGGCTTCCTGAGCTAACTCATTAGCGATCGTTGCATTTTGAGCGCTTTGAGTCACGGTTGCGGTCATCTGTTCCATGCTTGAGGCCGTCTCCTCGAGTGAGGCGGCTTGCTCTTCGGTTCGCTGGCTAAGATCGGCGTTGCCCTGTGCAATCTCTTCGGCGCCGGAGGTCACAGTGTTGGCTGACTCGTTGATGCCACCGATCACTTCGGTCAGTCGTGAAGCTGTCGCGTTTGCATCCTGCTGTAGCTTTTCAAATTGACCTTCATATTCACCATCTATCTGGCGGGTTAGATCGCCTTTGGCGAGTCCATCGAATACATTGACTACATCTGAAATTACATTATCTGCAATGCCGACTAATCGATTGAGGCCATTCGACAGATTAAGGAAGAACCCCTCTTTTCCTTCCGTCGATACTCTATGGCTCAAGTCTCCTGCCGCAGCCGATGAGATGATGGTGTCTATCTCCTGTTCGATGGCAACCTCGGCGGTGCGGTCTGTCCACTCCACAACCGTACCTATGCTCTCTCCGTTATCATCTTTGATTGGGTTAGCCACAACTTTGAATGTGCGTCCGCCGACCTTGAGTTGGCTGGAATAGGTTGTCGATAAACTGCCTAATAAATTGCGTTGATGACTGGGGTTTTTATGGAAACCATCGATATTTACGCCGATAAGATTATTGGCATCGAAGTTGGGCAGATCCTTCACTATATCTGATTGTGCCGCCCTGAACATCTTCCCGACGGCAGTATTCATATAGATAATATTGAGATCGGTATCTGCGACCATAGTATTTGCCGATACATTATCGAGTGCTTGCTTGATACGGGTATTTTCCGAAGCGAGTCTTAGATCTTCCGCTTCTTTAGCTAATTTAGCGGTAACATCTTGCCATTCAACTACGGTACCTGTGCGCTCTCCGTTATTGAAAACCGGGGTCGCTATCAAGGTGAAATCTAGGCCCGCAACTTTTATGCTGGCTTCATAACTGCCGGTTAAATTATCCAGCACTTTTCTCTGGTGCGATGGGCTCTTATGGAAGATATCTATGTTATTGCCGATAAGCTCTTTGACATTGAAGTTCGGTAGACTCTGTTGAAGTGTCTTTTCATTATCTCCCAACATCTCGTTGACCGAGTCATTGAGATAGATGATGTTGTAGTCGACATCGGCCATCATGACGTTGGCTTTACATACATCTAATGCTTGTTTAATACGGCCCGTTTCGGAGGCGATTCTTCGATCTTCAGCCTCTTTTGCTAATTTTGCAGTGACATCTTGCCATTCGACGACGGTGCCGGTTCGTACACCATTTAAAAATATTGGGCTGGCAATCAAAGTGAAATTAAGGCCAGCTACTTCAATACTAACCTCGTAGGTTGAAGTTAAGCCGTCGAGCATTCTTCTCTGATGTGAAGGGTTTTTATGAAAAATATCTATATTTTTACCGATAAGATTTTTGGCATCGAAGTTGGGTAAACCCGTTTTAAGGGTCTTCTCATTTTCCAGGAGCATTTCATTGACCGAGTCATTCATATAGGTGATGTTGTAATCGACATCGGCCATCATGACGTTGGTCTTACAGATGTCTAACGCTTTGGTAATCGTTTCGTTTTGCCGTTGTTTTTCATGTAAATTCCCGATTTTATTGGTGAGCAGTTCCCAGTTAGGAATATCGATATCTGAAAACGTTATTTTCTCACTGCTGCCCAGAGCCCGGCTCACCTCATTGAGTGCCTGTTCGCTCAATTTTTTAGATTGGTTATGTTTCACAAGCCCTGAGGCAATGAGCATGACTGCAATGATTTGAGTTGCAGCAACCCAGCTCGTCGCTTGTCCTGAAAATAATAATCCTAATGAAATCAGGATGAGAACCAAACCAGCAATGGGTAAGCTGTTTGCATTCGATAGGTTGGAGTTTTGTGCTTCCATTCGTTTATCCTCGTTATACCTGTTTATGCATTAACAGCTTGTGGCTGCGGGGCATCAATATTGTTAATTAAGTTAGAAAGTTGAGATGCTTCAGGCAAGATTTCACTGCCGAGCAGCATATTAATGTCCAGTAAGATAACCATCTTATCTGCGGCATTGGTGAGCCCTTTTATAAAGCTCAGGTTAGTGTCGTCGCCAAAATCGGGTGCATCGCGCACATCGGCATCATTCACACTAAACACATCGGAAACGGCATCGACGACAATACCTATGACTTTGTGCTCATCAGATATAGCAACCTTAACGACTATGACGACGGTTGTAGCCCCATACTCGAGAGTCTCAATACCAAATCTCTGTCTCAGATCTATGATGGGTACTATGGTTCCCCTGAGGTTAATAACCCCTTTTACATGACTGGGGGAGTTTGGAATGACGGTCGTCGCTTCCCAGCCTCTAATCTCTTGTACAGAAAGAATATCGACACCATATTCTTCGCTAGCCATGATGAAAGTTAAATATTGTTGACTGGCATCATCCATATTGGCCTGCTCTTGTTGGGTTAGCTCTGTCATATTTTCAAGCTCCGTCTTCCTTGTTTTACCGTGAGGATTAACTTTTTGCTTTTAAGCTGCATGCTCATTGGTATTCGTGATGCCTGCTAAGCTAACTAATCCAGAAATATCAATAATTAAAGCAACGGTTCCATCACCAAGAATAGTGGCTCCTGAAACGCCGGGCACCTTGCTATAGTTATCTTCCAGGCTTTTGATAACCACCTGTTGCTGTGATAACAGCTCATCGACGAGTAAGCCGACTTTTTCATTATTGGAGTCAACCACCATGACCAGACCATCTTTAATCTCGATGGCATCGGCTTCATGATCGAACTCTTGAAACACTTTAATCACCGGAAGGTATTCATCTCTTAGCCTCACCAGCTCATTGTTCTCACTGATACGATTGATGCGTTGTGGTTCTACCTGCAAAGATTCATGAATTGAGACGAGTGGTACGACATAGGTGTGATGACCTATTCTTACCAGCTGGCCGTCGAGAATTGCCAGAGTAAGCGGAAGGCGTATGGTGAAACGGCTACCTTTATCTTGAGTCGACTTAAGTTCAATGGTGCCGTTTAGTTCATTAATGTTTCGGCGAACGACATCCATGCCAACACCTCTGCCGGATAGATCGGAGACGGCATCTGCGGTAGAGAACCCCGCCTTGAAAATAAGTTGATGAATCGCTTCGGTGGTCAGCTCTTCCTCTTCGGCAACCAGACCTTTTTCTTTGGCTTTTTGAAGTATTCTGTCGGTATCGAGCCCGGCTCCATCATCGATGATCTCGATAATGATATTGCCACCTTGATGGAAAGCGTTGAGCGTAATGCTGCCTGTTTCTGGTTTGCCTTTGCTAACCCGTATTTCAGGTGTTTCCAGACCATGATCCAGTGAGTTTCTAACCAGATGCACCATAGGGTCGACAATTTTCTCCATCACCGTTTTATCCAGCTCGGTGTCTTCCCCATTAAGGATTAAATCGACCTTTTTGCCTAATTGCTGGCCAATATCTCTAACAAGCCTGGGGAAGCGATTGAAGGCAAAACTGATGGGTAACATTCTGATCTGCATGACACTTTCTTGAAGGTCCCGGGTATGTGAGGCGAGTTGCTCTAATCCCTGCTTCATGGATAGTAATGATTCCTCATCGATCACATCTTGTTGACCTATCTGACCTAACATCGCCTGGGTAATGACCAACTCTCCGACCATATTTATGAGTAGATCAATTTTCTCTATGCTGACTCGAATGGAGCCACCCTCGGGAGATTTCGCCTGTGAAACGACTTTGGGCTTCATCGTCTCTGCGGGTAGGCTGTTTGATGCCGAAGTTGATGCGGGAGTTGATTCAGGCACTGGAGTAGACTGAGGTGATTCGGAAGTGCCTTGAGGCTCTTTCATCTCTGGGGTATCGATGACCGATGAACTGTAGTGAATCGTGCACTCATCTTCGACCCATTCAAATACCTCTTTCAGACGTTCAATTTTTTGATCCGTAATGAGTTCAAGGTTCCAACTGAGATAACAGGCTTCCGGGTCTATATCGGCAAAATCCGGGTAATTTGCCTCGGCTAGCTTAACGGTGAGTTCACCTAGCTGTCTTAGCTCTGTGAACATGAGCAGGGGATCGTTCCCGCATCGCAGAATATCTATTCCGGCCTGGAAATCTATATGCCAGAGTTGTTCATCTGGCGTCTGTTCAGCATCGGCTTGTGTAGCATCATCCACCTGAGCGCCTTCCGCTGCCCCCTCTAGTTCCGCGGTAAATCGTTTTTCAAGCTGAGATAATAAAGGATCATCGAAATCTGTTTTGCGCATCAGGGCATCGATCATGTTACGCAGCAGATCCACCGAGAGAAGAAGCATGTCTTGGTGTTCACTCGTCATCTGGCGACGACCATCTCTTATCTCATCGAGCAGAGTTTCGAGCAGGTGTGTGTAGTTCGCGACTTGAGAGAAACCGAATGTGGCGCTGCCTCCCTTTATAGAATGTGCAGCCCTGAAAATCGTGTTGATAGATTCATCTTCCGGCTCGTTGACATCAAGCTTGAGTAACTCAGACTCCATGCTTTCTAGGCCTTCCAGGCTTTCCTCGAAAAAAACCTGACTAAATTGACTGAGATCGATTTCCATATTTAATTGCCACCCGTTATATCCATTTGACGAATTTTGTTCTGATTAACCCAGTACTTTTCGAACGGTTGCTAATAGTTGATCCGGATTGAAGGGCTTTACAATCCAGCCAGTGGCACCGGCAGAGCGGCCTTCCTGTTTCTTGTCTGTTCCTGACTCGGTGGTCAGCATTAATAACGGAGTAAACTTATAGGCTGGTAGCGTACGTAAGTTTCGAATGAGGGTGAGTCCATCCATGACGGGCATGTTTACATCAGAGATGACAAGATCGTACTCGCCCTTCTGTGCAACTTTCAGCGCCTCATCGCCATTACAGGCCTCTGTCACATCAAACCCTGCAGTTTTAAGTGTAAAGCCCACCATTTGGCGCATTGATGCTGAGTCGTCGACGGCTAATATTTTCTTCATAGCATCTTCTCCTGTGTCTCAGTCTGAAGTTCCGGGATGACGATGCCCAGACTTTCTAAATTAGTTCTTAGCTCCGGCTGACCCCCTTGCCATTCAACCTTTAAGGAGCGTGCATTGCATGTTTGGGAAAAAAGATAAAGGAGCTGAGCACCTGCGGTATCGACACGGGATAGTTGACTGACATCTACATGGAGTAATTTATCGTGAATTAATAACTCAGAAAGTCGCGCAAATATGGGCTGAATATTTCTAATTGTTAATTCTGAATCTAATTTAATGGTTTGATCCGTCATCTGATTTTCCTTTGAATAACATTGCTCATCCCTGCAATATCAAAAGATAGTCGGCAAACGGGGGGATTTCCTCTTTTGGCTAATGTTTTTTAATTACATTGGTGTTAGGAAATATTTCTCATTAGTCGCAGATGAAACTAAAGTCAAATTTCGTTATCTTTATGTATTTGTTTGATTTTACCTGTTGTTTCTCTGTGTTATCTGACGAATGTCAGAGATGAGGGCTTGTGAGGTTATTTGAGGAAGGCTACCGGGAGAAGATGACTTTGGTTTAATGATGGCCACATTTTCTCCTTCGGGGGAGATAAGTGCCATCGATGCACTATGATCGACTTGATAGTCTTCTCCATCACCGACCATGACATATACGAAGCCCAGACTTCGCGTCAGCGGGAAGAGTTGTGTATGGTCTCCCGTTAACGCGATGAATTTTGGGTTAAAGAAATCCATATAGTTTAATAGCTTCTCCTGCGTGTCTCTTTGGGGGTCGACGGAGAGAAAAATGATCTGTATGTCGGTGAACGCTAACAGTTCGGGGTAAGCCGCCGTGAGTTTAGCCATCGTAGTTGGGCAAACATCCGGACAAGAGGTGTAGCCTATGAAAAACAGACTCCACTTATCCTTTAAGTCAGCATTGGTGAAGGGGGTGCCATTTTGTTCCATCAGCTCAAATGGCGGTAGTCTTTTGGGGGTTGGATAGATAAAGCTATTGGATAACTCTATCTGACTCTTCTGCTCAGAAGTCGACTGAAATTGAATGGCTGTCAAGCTTCCCAGCCCCACTATGACAACAGCCAGAATAGCCGCAATAACCTGCGTTAAACGTTTATTCATCGTCTGGAATCTTCCAATACTTAAGCTTGATTAAAAGGTAGTCGAACCTCTGAGTCATACCCATAGGTAATGGTCTACTAAAAGAACGATGAAGAGTATCATCAGATGATAAATCGAGAAGCGAAAGACCTGCATCGCCAGGCCCGGTTTATCATCATATTTTAGCTCCCATGCCTTATAGATAAAGCCACAACTTAGCAGGGTTGAACCGACTAAATAGACGGGGCCGCACATGCCGACCAGTACAGGCAAGAGGCAAGCGATAGCTAACAGCACGGTATAGAGCAAGATGCAGGTTTTGGTAAATTCAGTTCCGTGTGTGACCGGAAGCATTGGGATATCGACTTTCGCGTACTCAGCCTTTCTGTGGATTGCCAGGGCCCAGAAGTGGGGTGGTGTCCAGGCAAAAATAATAATGACCAGTAACAGCGCATGACCGTGAAACTCTCCGGTCACAGAGGTCCAGCCTAGTAGGGGGGGCATTGCCCCCGCTAAACCACCAACGACAATGTTTTGTGGGGTAGCCCGCTTAAGGTAAGCGGTATAAACGAGGGCGTAGCCTATCAAACTTGCAAATGTCAGCCAGGCGGTGAGTTCATTGACCAGGGTATAGAGTAAAACAAAGCCCAGAATAGCCAGAGAGATTGAAAAGGTGATCGCCTTAGGAATAGAGACTCGTCCCTTGGGAAGTGGTCGATTATAAGTCCGTGCCATTAAGCCATCAATTCTGCGATCGATAAGATGATTAAACGCTGCGGCAGCTCCAGCCATCATACCAATCCCCATCATGCCAATTACTAATGGTTGTAGAGGTACACTCCCCGGGACGGCGAGACACATGCCCACTAAAACCGTAAGCAGCATGAGGGCGACTACCTTTGGTTTTGTCATTTCGTAGTAGGGTCGCCATGCAAAGGAGTGGCTCTTGCTGTCTGTTGCTGATGAAATTGAAAGTTGTTTGGCCATCTTTACTCCTCGCTTAGGCTTTCAGCCTTGAAATTTATTACTTTTGTCATGCTCGAGTGCCTATTTAAATTGGGTTAATCAGGCTTTGCGCCATAAGGAATAGTTAATAAAAACGAGATTCATAAGCAAAAACACGGCACCGGCATTGTGAGATACGGCGATCCCCAATGGCAGATGCAATACAACATTACTGATCCCCAGTCCGACTTGCAGACAGACCAGTAGCATTAACCATTGAGCGGATCGTTTTAACTGTGATGATTGAGACTGTGTATGCAATTTATAGGCTAGCCACAGCAATATGGCTGCGGTCAGGATAGCGCCGAATCTATGAGTCACATGGATTGTCATTCTGGAAGCGTAATCCAGTACCCCAAACTCATAGCTATCATGGGTCCCCTGGAAAGGATTGAAGGCCTGAATAAGGCGCAAGTTGTTATACCAGTCTCCTTCGCAGATAGGCAAAGAGGTACATGCCAGCGCGGCATAGTTAGATGAGGTCCAGCCGCCGAGAATAATCTGCAGCGTCAGTACACTTAATGCTGCAGTCGCAAGTGGCACCAATTTTCTTGCACTAGAGTCTCCCCCCGGGATCCTTAAGGGTTTAGTTCTTAAATAGAGCAGGAGTAATAGCGACATTAGCGTGAAGCCACCAATAAGGTGAGACATGACAACCACAGGCATTAACTTCATCGTGACCGTCCACATACCCAAAGCTGCCTGGAATAAGATAAGCAGGGCGATGAACGTTGGCAGTTTCTTGGGCGTTTCTCTATTTTTAAGACAGATCACCAAGATAGTGAGCACTAACAGCCCGAGTATGCCGGCGATATATCTGTGGATCATCTCAAGCCAAGCTTTCTCTTGTTCAACTTTATGCTCCGGAAATGAGTTTAATGCCTGAGCCAATTCGTGATTCTGGCTAGGGACTTTTATCATGCCGTAACACCCGGGCCAGTCCGGACATCCCAGCCCCGCATCGGAGAGTCTTGTGTAAGCACCCATAAGAATAACGCAGAGGGTAAAAACTAAGGTGACCTTTAAAAATAGAGGCAGGTTTTTCATTAGCCAACCCTCGATAGCTTAAGCATTTTTCTCAGGTCTGAGACTAAGGATTTACCTTGCAGGATCTGTTGGGCTCGACCTGAGACCTTAGAATAACGCATGACTAAACTTCCCAGAGGGTCAACAATGACCATCTGCTGATCATCGAGCATCTCTATCATTGCTCTGCTGGCTTTAACTGTTTCGAAAGAGTGAAGTGTTAGTGCCGAGATATCGCTGTTTTCGGTGAGTAAAATCATGGTGTGAACCCTGTTTTGTTCTCTGCCCAGTGCAACATGGCTCTGCTTGAGGATATAGAGACGATCCAGGCATAAGGCGTCACAATCGCCGGGGAGCAGATAAAGTACCTGCCATTCACGGGGTCTGGGATTTTCCATTGCCAAGCTGGCATAACTGGTTTCGGGGGAGAGCAGCTCACCTTTATTGGTCGCACCACCATGATAAAGGTTCATGCTAAGTACAATTTTGGCGGCGACAACAGGAAGTAAAAATACCAATAATAAAATTATCAGTGGTTTGGCACCGCTCTTCTTGGGGGAGTTCATACTCTCTCCTCTGGTTAGACCCCATATCAAGCCCCCGTAATAGGGCCCATAATAAGGAATGCTAATTGTTTCCCGAGACGGCTAGGAAACGATATTGTTTTTTTAATCGCTTAAATCCTAACCTACTTGTTCTCGTTTCCGTTGGCAACCATCAATTGATTGATAATCATTCGAATTAACCGTGTTGCTTTTGTTGCCATCTATCTGTTCTTTCTTCGTTTTCTGCTGTAAATAAAGAATAGGACTAATATCGCGAATGCGAAAGCCATCGAAAACCACTGCAGCGCGTAGCCCCTATGTTTCTGGGCCGACAGAGGGATCGGTTTCCAGGGATGAGGTAACTCTATGCCTTTAATTTGTTCGGGTTGAAGCACTGCAGCTGCGATGGGGTGATTGACCAGCTGACTCATCTCGCCAACATTAAGATTCTGAATGCGTTTTGGCCAACCGGGTTCGGCCATCAGCGCGCTGCTCATCGGGTTGCTCTGTTTCTGATATAACCGCCCGGTAAGGCTCTGAGTCATTGTTATTGGCTTTATTGAAGGTAAGCTTGATCTGTCGGCGGTAACGGGTATAAAACCGAGCTCAATGAGCAACCAGGGTTTATCGGGACTGATCTCCATAAGTTGCAGTGCTAAGTAGCCAACCCTACCATTAAAGATTTGATTATCTAGCAGAAAAACCTGCTCAGCGAGCGGGTGTGCCGTTACTGTGAGTCGGTATCCCGTTAGTGACTCTGTTTTAGGTAGTGATAGTAGCTCAACATAGGAGAGTGGGGCGGCGGCTTGCCGTGACGTTAATTGAGTCTGCCATAACTCTTTCTCCTCTGCCCGGGACAGCTGCCAGAATCCTAACTTGACCAAAAAGAGAAACAGACTCACAGTGACAATAATAAGCAAACCTCTGGAACCCACCAGATACAGTTGAGGATAACGTATGAATACATTATTTGTTTTCAAATTAGTCTTAGTTCTGCTACTGCTATTCATTGTTTTTAACTTAGCAAGGGCCCTATTTTTGTTAGTTAAGGGAGACTCTGAAACGCCGATGAGTCACTTTCTGGGGCGTAGGATTATCTTCTCCCTGCTGGTGGTCGTATTAATACTCATAGCGCTGGGATCCGGGGTGATAAACCCTAACCCCAGACCCTATTAATTACCGCATTCATATCCGCCGACTGAGTGCCATGCCTTGTGTTACTCATTACAGGACATAGACGAAAATAAACAGGCACAACCAGACGACATCCACAAAGTGCCAGTACCAACTTCCGGCCTGAAATGCGAAGTGCTTCTCTGGGGTAAAGTGTCCCTTAAGCACTCTAAGAAATAGCACCATAAGAAACACTGTACCTAGGGTGACATGCATACCATGAAAGCCGGTAAGCAAGAAAAACGTATTCCCATAGACGCCGGAAGACAGTGTCAGCCCCATCTCCTGATAAGCGTGGATATATTCTTCGGCTTGTAATACCAGGAAACCCATACCGAGCAATATTGTTATTCCCAACCAGATAGCGATGGCAGAACGTTTTTCTTTCTCCAGACTGACGTGGGCAAAGTGGAGGGTAATCGACGAGGTGAGCAGGATAATGGTGTTGTATAGCGGCAGCCCGCTCCAGCCCATCGCTTCAGTTTGGGTTCCATCGGGTGTCATTACCAGGGGCCAAACCGCTTCAAAGCCAGGCCAGAGAACCTCATTGGTCATGGCGTTATTCGAATCACCGCCCAACCAGGGGACTGCAATCATTCGCGCATAGAGTAGTGCGCCAAAGAAGGCGGCGAAAAACATGACTTCAGAGAAGATAAACCAGCTCATCCCTTGTCTGAATGAACGATCCATCTGCTTGGAGTAGAGGCCACTCATGGACTCGGCGATAACGGTTCTGAACCAGCCAAAAATCATAAAAATGATGACGGCGATGCCCGCGAGTAAGATCAATCCACCATAGCCTTCATCGGTATTAAGTTGTTGTACGTAACTTCCTGCACCAAAGGCGATAAGGAATAAACCTAAGGCGCCGATAATTGGCCATGCACTCTGTGCGGGAACATAATAGTGTTCGTGCTTACTTGTCATTTTGCTGCTCCTTGCTCTACTACGCTGACATATCCACGGTCAGTGATGTTGTAGAGGGTATAAGAGAGAGTCAGTGTCGTTATGGAATCAGGAAGATCCGGATCCACGTAAAATATCAGTGGTAACTCTGCAGTGGCTTTTGCCGTTAATCTCTGTTGATTAAAGCAGAAGCACTCTGTTTTATTGAAGTAGGCGGCTCCCTGTCCGGGGGATACAGAGGGGATTGCTTGTCCAACAAGCTCATTCATGGAGAGGTTTTTGGCATTAAAGTTAGTGCGAACTAACTCTCCGGGGTGAACTCGCAGGCGCTTCACCTCTGGTTTGAATTCCCAAGGCAGATCACTTTGTACCTGCGCCATAAATTCAACGGTGATGGTGCGGTTTTTATCGATAGCGACAGGCTCATAACTGCTGGCCGTGCTCTGGGTTTTGCCGTTTATCCCCAGCTGTTCGCAGAGTACGTCATACAGGGGAACCAGAGCGAAACCAAAGCCGAACATGCCTACAGCTGCTGCAATGAGCCAGCTGATAAGCTTTCGATTAGCGTTCGCTTGGTTCTTAGCCATGTTTACTTAATCTCCGGGGGTGTAGAGAAGGAGTGATAGGGGGCCGGGCTGGGGAGTGTCCACTCCAAACCTTCGGCTCCATCCCAAGGTTTTGCCGACGCCTTTTCACCTCCGCGAATACACTTAATCACAACGGCGAGGAAGATCAGCTGTGAAAGGCCGAATGCGAATCCACCGATAGAGACTATCTGATTTACGTCCGCAAATTGAATGGCATAATCCGGAATTCGTCTGGGCATGCCCGCTAATCCTAAGAAATGCATGGGGAAGAACAACACATTGACGGAGATTACAGAGCACCAGAAATGGATCCTCCCCAGCTTCTCGTCGTACATATTCCCGGTCCACTTAGGTAACCAATAATAGGCGCCCGCCATAATAGAAAATATTGCCCCGGTGACGAGTACGTAGTGGAAGTGAGCGACCACAAAGTAAGTGTCATGGTATTGGAAATCCACTGGTGTTATGGCCAGCATTAAGCCGGAAAATCCTCCTATGGTGAACAGTATGATAAAGGCTACTGCGAATAACATCGGGGTTTCGAAGCTGATAGAACCACGCCACATGGTAGCGACCCAATTGAATACCTTAACGCCTGTTGGCACCGCGATGAGCATGGTGCAGTACATGAAAAATAGCTCGGCAAATACCGGCATGCCCGTGGTGAACATATGGTGCGCCCATACAAGGAAGGAGAGGATGGCGATACTCGCCGTGGCATAGACCATAGAGGAGTAACCGAAGAGCCGTTTACGGCTAAAAGCGGGAACGATGGCTGAGATGATACCGAATGAGGGTAAGATCATGATGTAGACTTCGGGGTGACCGAAGAACCAGAAGATATGCTGGAACATCACCGGGTCCCCACCTCCGGCCGCATCAAAAAAGCTGGTGCCAAAGTATTTATCGGTGAGCACCATGGTCACGGTGCCGGCTAATACCGGCATTACCGCAATCAATAAGAATGCGGTGATTAGCCAGGTCCAGACAAATAGAGGCAGCTTCATCCATGTCATGCCGGGGGCACGCATATTAACGATAGTCACCACCACATTAATCGCGCCCATGATGGAGCTCATTCCCATTATATGGACCGAGAAAACGAACAGGGCCGTACTATCCGGGCTGTAGGTTGTCGATAGTGGAGCGTAGAATGTCCAGCCGAAGTTAGGACCGCCCCCTTCCATAAACAGGGAGCTGAGTAGGATGGCGAAGGCAAAGGGTAAAATCCAGAAACTCCAGTTATTCATTCTTGGTAGCGCCATATCCGGAGCACCAATCATCATAGGGATTAACCAGTTTGCCAGCCCAGTGAAGGCAGGCATCACGGCGCCGAATACCATTACGAGCCCATGAACTGTCGTCATCTGATTAAAAAAATTGGGTTCAACTAATTGCAATCCAGGCTGAAATAGTTCGGCGCGGATCACCATCGCCATGGCACCACCTGTTAGGAACATAATAAAGCTGAACCAGAGGTAGAGTGTGCCTATATCTTTATGATTGGTGGTAAAGAGCCAGCGCATGATACCTTTTGGAGCCCCATGATGATGGTCATCATGGTGATCGTCCTGAGCTGCTGGTGAATCTTGTATAATTGTGCTCATTTTAATCCCTTACTTTCCGTGACCAACAGCGTCAGAAGCTTGAACGGTATCACCGGAGTTATTACCCCATGCATTGCGCTCATAAGTAATCACAGCAGCTAACTGTTGTGGCGTAAGTAGTGAGCTAAATGACTGCATTGCAGTACCCGGTTTACCATTGATGACAACATCGAGGTGACCGCTTATTGGGCCTGTGATCACTGGGCTGCCGACTAATGAAGGGAAAGCGCCGGGCAATCCCGTACCAGCAGCCTGGTGACAAGCAACACAATGAGTCATGTAGACCTTCTCACCCACGGCCATAAGTTCATCCATCGTTAAGTCATCTAAAACAACCGCTTCAACTTCCTCTACAACTTCGTTTACCGTTTCAGCCACAGTCGTTTTAACTTGCTCATTCTCAGGCTGGTTTACCGGTAAAGTGACAGGGATTGCGGTGTCTGAATCGTTGGAGGCAGCAGAACTCGAACCAGCAGAGCTGACATCAGCTGCTTGAACAGTGTCGCCAGAGTCATTGCCCCAAGCATTACGCTCAAAAGTCACTACGGCAGCAATTTCTGTAGCATTTAGTTGCTTAGCAAAAGCTTGCATAGCCGTTCCAGATTTGCCATTGACGACGATATCGATATGATCCGCGACAGGCCCTTTGGTAATGGGGCTACCAATAAGAGAAGGGAATACACCGGGTAGACCTGCGCCATTAGGTTGATGACAAGCGGCACATCGAGCGAGGTAGATTTGCTCACCTTGAGCCATGAGTTCTTCCATGCTCAAAGTTTGCGAAAGTGCAGCCTTCGCTTCAGCTTCTGCATTGTTCGCTTGCTGCTTCTGAGCAATCAGCCACTTATCAAAGTCTACTTCTGAAAGAGCTTCGACAACAATGGGCATAAACCCATGATCCTTGCCGCAAAGTTCGGCACATTGACCTCTGTACCAACCGGGCTTATCAATCCGTGTCCAAGCTTCATTAATGAAACCCGGATTGGCATCTTTTTTCACTGCAAACGCAGGCACCCACCAGGAGTGGATAACATCGTCGGAGGTCATTAAGAATCTGACTTTCTTGTTAATTGGGAGGACTAAAGGTTTGTCGACTTCGAGGAGGTAGTTTTCACCTTTCTCTTCGGTTCCCTCTATCTGTTCTCTTGGGGTTGAGAGTAAGCTGTAAAATTCGAGATCGTGATCGAAGTAGCTATAATGCCACTTCCACTGTGAGCCGGTAATTTTGATTGTCAGATCGGCATCTGAAGGGTCTTCCATTGCGATTAAGGTCTTGGTCGCAGGAATAGCCATAAGAATTAAGATGATGAAAGGAACGACAGTCCAGGCGATCTCGACTTTAGTACTTTCGTGGAAGTTGGCTGCTACGGCGCCTCTTGATTTGCGGTGGTTGATCATCGAATAGATCATCACACCAAATACCACAAGACCGATAGCGCAACAGATGTACAGAATGATCATGTGCAGGTTGTACACCCGCCCACTAATCTCTGTTACCCCTTGAGTCATGTTCAGGGGCATATCCGCAGCTAAGATAGAAGGCGAAAATAATAACGCCGGCAAACCATACAACTTTTGTTTCACTAGACTTCTCCTCTGTCATAGAAAGACAAAGAAGAGTCACACAGTAAGTCTCTGCTCTATGCAAACTCTTCAGTTCCCAAAAAAGCAACGATGACTTCAAAGTGCGTTGGCGGTTTTACTTCTTATCTGCAAAGTAAGCAGTCTTATTTCTGGCTGCTAGTCTGAACCACATCTGCACTTACGGCTGAGTATATCCCTCCCGATTTAGACCCGGTAGATCAATGCACTCTTGTCCCAGAGGATTGATGTACTTCGTAGCTGGTTAAATTGTTCGGATATAACAAATTATCGTTGTTACTGACTTAAACTTACTTGCTGGACAAATATTGATCAAGATCAATAATTAAAGATTTTTTATGTTCAGGCACAAAAAAGCCCCAAAAGTGGGGCTGTGATATAAAGTAATGATTAATTTAGACTAATGTAATGAACCAAATAAACTGGGTTGATTGAATGTCTCGATGCCTCTCATGTGGGCTTTTCCATGTAAGTGGCCATTCGCATCTTCAATCACAATACCTACAGCACGAGCACTTTTAGCGACGATCTGAAGGCGACGATTATCTCTTGCATCTAAGGACTGAGTCCAACTGATAACCGCACTGGATGTACCACTTGTGAGTGCTTTTTCCATAGCCCACAGGGTTTCAACTTCATCTTTGGCATGAACGAGCAGGACTCTATCCATTCTGACTCCGGCATCGGTTAACATCTGTTTGTAACCTATGTTTGGAGGACTAATCAGCACAATCCACTGACCTTGATGACTCAATGAAACCAGTTGGGCACTCAGCATCTGTAATTCATCACGCCCTTGGGTATGAGTTGTTACTGAAGAGACTGTGCAGCCTTGCAGTTCATTCGATAGTGGATCTTCAAGATTTACCCATAAACCCGGGTGACGTGGACTATTGCCAATTAATGAGTTCATTGCCAGTCTCCATTTCTGATAACGCCGACAGCTAAGCCCTCTATGCTTAAACTCTGGCTGGTAAGATCTACGACGATTGGAGAGTAGTCTTCATTTTCGGCATGTAGGTAGACGATGCTACCTTTTTTTTCGAAACGTTTTACCGTGACGTCATCTTCTACTCGAGCGACAACAATCTGACCATTTCGAGCCTGTTCGGCTTTATGAACGGCAAGAAGATCTCCCTCCAGGATACCAATATTCTTCATGCTGTCCCCACGTACTCTAAGTAGAAAGTCAGCACTTGGGCGAAACATTGCAGGGTCGACCTGATAATGTTGTTCGACATGTTCTTGAGCGAGTATCGGTTCACCTGCGGCAACTTGACCTATCAATGGTAAGCCAAGTTCCTCTTCGCTTTCATTGATTTGAGTCAGTCTAATACCACGAGATGTACCTGGTATAATCTCAATACAGCCTTTTTTTGCTAATGCCTTAAGGTGTTCCTCGGCAGCATTGGCACTCTTGAATCCCAAACGTTTCGCAATCTCTGCACGGGTCGGCGGCATGCCCGTATCTGCAATGTTACGTTTAATCAGTTCAAGGATCTCGGCTTGTCTTGGTGTTAATGGTCTCATGGTAAATCCTGTCTTTCTATACAGTAACTGTTAGTATATACAGTATTTCTTTCAGCGCAAGTATTAACCAAATTTAAGCTTTTGGGTATCCCTGATTATTTTCTGGTATTCTATGTAGTTATTAACATGGCTCACATTGCATAAGAAAATGTCCAAACAAGACTCTCTTTGGTTTAAATCATTACGCTGGTTACAGAACAAGTTGGTACAAACTATTGTTGTACCCCACGAACCCTTCAAAGATCTTAATTTAGATCCGGATAAACCTCTCGCTTATGTGATGAAAACTGAGTCTGTCAGTGATATTGCAGCCTTAAGCGAGATCACCGCAGATCTAGGTCTTCCTAGCCCCTATGAACCACTCGAGGTCGGTGGTGTGTCGACGCCAAGAGTGGTTTGTCTTGAGGGCGCTAAGCCCCTCATGGGGAAAAGAGAGAGCAATCATTTCTTTCTAAATAGCTTTATGAATCTGCTGAAGATCCATAAAGAGCGCCCGGATCTCGATATTCAACTTGTGCCAGTCAGTCTTTACTGGGGAAGAACTCCTGGAAAAGAAGATGACACCATGAAGGCTGCCGTACTTGAGCGTGAAAACCCTACTTGGCTTAGAAAGTGTCTGATGATCCTGTTTTTGGGACGACATAACTTTGTGCAGTTTTCGAGTGCCGTGTCATTGCGCTATATGGCTGACGAACATGGAACAGATAAGCGTATAGCGCAGAAGCTGGCCCGAGTAGCTCGAGTACATTTTAGTCGACAGCGTAAGGTGATGACGGGTCCGGTTCTGCCTAAGCGGCAGGCATTATTCCATGCGCTCATTAATTCCGAGACCCTGAAGAAGGCGATTCAAGAGGAAGCGGCGAGCAAGAAGATCACCGAGGTTGAAGCCAGAGCGAAAGCGATGGAATACCTCGATGAGATAGCTGCGGACTATTCAGATAGCCTGGTTCGAATTGCCGAACGTTTTCTGACCTGGTTGTGGAATAAACTCTATAAAGGCATCAACATCAAAGGGGCGGAAGAGGTTCGACGGCTGCACCATGATGGTCATGAGATCATCTATGTTCCGTGTCACCGTAGCCATATGGATTACCTGTTGCTCTCCTATATCCTCTATTATCAGGGGATGGTTCCACCGCATATCGCCGCAGGAATTAACCTGAATTTCTGGCCAGCAGGCCCCATGTTCCGCAGAGGTGGCGCCTTCTTTATTCGTCGCAGCTTCAGAGGAAACAAGCTTTACACCACCGTCTTCCGTGAATATTTAGATCAGCTTTTCACTAAAGGCTATTCGGTTGAGTACTTCACCGAAGGCGGGCGTTCACGCACCGGAAGGTTACTCGCACCTAAGACCGGCATGTTGGCTATGACGCTGAACAGTGTCCTGCGTGGCATGAAACGTCCTGTGACTCTGGTTCCCGTCTATCTAGGTTATGATCATGTGATGGAGGTGGCGACATATCATAAGGAACTGAGTGGTAAGAAGAAAAAGAAAGAGTCTGTCTGGCAGGTATTTGGTGCCCTACGCAAGCTAGGCAATTTTGGCCAAGGCTATGTGAATTTTGGTAAGCCGATCACGCTTCAGAACTTCTTAAATGAACAGAAACCCGATTGGAAAGAAGAGGTTGCCAAAGATCCTGAGCAGAGACCTAAATGGTTGACACCTATGGTCAATACTTTAGCGAATCAGGTTATGGTCAATATTAATGATGCCGCGGCAGTCAGTTCGGTGACATTGACCAGCTTAGTATTACTAGCGTCAGAGCAAAATGCACTCGAACGTACTCAGCTTGAGAAGCAGTTGGATCTCTATCTTACACTTCTGAAAGAGTTACCATACACCGCCTACACGTCAGTGGTTGAGGGGGATGGTAAGTCTCTGGTTCAGCAGGGGTTAGAGCTTAAAAAGATCAAGCTTGATAGTGATCCGCTGGGAGATATTATCTCTATCGACGAGAGTATTGCCGTTGCTATGACTTACTATCGCAACAACATTATTCATTTGATGGTCATTCCTTCTATGGTGGCTAGCTGTTTGACTCAGCATGAGCATATCTCACGAGCTGAGATTATCGATATCATCAGCGATTTCTATCCCCTGCTTCAGGCTGAGTTATTTATGGGCGTCGAAGATAAGGATAAAGTTATTGGTCAGATTTTGGATCTGTTCATCGCTCAAGGACTTATTACAGAAGCTGACGGTTTCAGTATTGTCGAAGCCCACGTTAATCAACTCTTGCTACTCGCCGGTACCGTCGGTGAAACGTTACAACGTTACGCCATTATCTTCAATTTATTGGCGGTTTTTCCCAAGATGGAACGTTCCGATCTTGAGCGTGAGAGTCATAAACTGGCACAGCGATTAGGCGCGCTGCATGGCATTACAGCCCCTGAATTTTATGATAAAAAGCTCTATGGTGCACTGAGCGTCAAGTTGAAGGCGTTGGGCTACTTGTCAGAAAGCGGCAACCAAGGCGATGTTCAAAGGATTCGAGAGCGAGCGAATGGATTGCTACGATCGTCTGTCAGGCAGACGATTGTCGATAGTGTGGCTGCGGAGCATAAAGATTAATGGCTAACCATATGAACGCTGCTAAAGATGGAGCAGCGAGTAAGTCTTTGCTTGGTGGGGCCATGATCATCGCCGGAACTGCGGTGGGGGCTGGAATGTTCTCATTGCCGGTTGTGGGCGCAGGTATGTGGTTTTCCTATTCACTTGTCATGATGATAGGTGTTTGGTTCTGTATGCTGGTGTCGGGTCTATTATTGCTTGAGACCAATCTACACTTCGAGCCCGGTGATAGCTTCGATACCTTAACACGGGAAACCTTAGGTAACTTCTGGCGAATCGTGAATGGTTTATCTATCGCATTCGTACTCTATATTTTGGCCTATGCCTATATCAGTGGTGGCGGATCTATCGTTAATCACAGTTTAGAGGCCGCGGGGATCGAACTGCCACAAAGCTTGGCCGGTTTGGTATTTGCACTGGGTTTAGCCTTTATCGTCTTTATCAGTACTAAGGCCGTCGATAGGATCACGACCATTATGCTTGGCGGCATGATCATCACTTTCTTTCTCGCCGTAGGTAATTTACTGATAGATATCGATACGGTGAATCTGTTTAGCCCGGATGGAGAGAGCCGTTATCTGCCCTATATGTTGGCGGCAATTCCCTTTGGATTAGTGAGCTTCGGTTATCACGGTAATGTGCCCAGCCTGGTGAAGTATTACGGGAAAGATGCGAACACGATTATAAAGGCGATTGTCACCGGGACCCTGATAGCCTTCGTTATCTATGTGTGCTGGTTGATGGCGACCATGGGAAATATCCCTCGCAGTGATTTTGTCGATATTATTGCCCAGGGCGGCAATATGGGGGTACTGGTTAGTGCCCTGTCTGATGTGATGAGCAGTGGCTGGTTAACGACCATGTTAACGGTTTTTGCTAACCTGGCGGTAGCTTCCTCTTTCTTAGGGGTTACCTTAGGACTATTCGATTATCTGGCCGATCTATTTGGTTTCGATGAGTCTCGCAGCGGTCGTCTCAAGACGGCAGCGGTAACCTTCCTGCCACCGACGGTGCTGGGATTGTTGTTCCCTAATGGCTTCCTGATTGCGATTGGTTTTGCTGCTCTGGCTGCGACTATCTGGGCGGCGATTGTGCCGGCTATGATGGCTTATAAAGTCAGGAAGCTCTATCCAAACAGTGAGAGTTTTAAAGTACCGGGTGGGACATCTGTTATCGCCATCGTCATTTTATTTGGTGTCATCACCGGAGCGTGTCATTTGCTTGCGATGGCAGAGCTACTGCCTGTTTACAGTTAGCCAGCGAAATAGAAAGATAGATTAAAGAGCCCTCGCTGAGGGCTTTTTTGTGCCTGAGATTAACCCCCGGTTAATCAGGCTTGCCTTGGTTGAGCCTGTCGAGATATTGCTGAGGGGTACATTTTCTGAGTCGTTTAAAGGCTCGGCTGAAGCTTTGCTGATTCGCATATCCCAAAAGGGGACTAATTTCCGCGACACTCTTACCATCGAGCATATATTTGATGGCTTGATTACTGTAGATGTAGCTACACAAGGCGGAAAAAGTGAAACCTTGCTGCTGTAATCGCCTCTGCAGCTGCTGCTTAGAGATATTGAAGAGTTTGGCAATATCTTCGATCTTAGGTAAACCATAAAATCTTGCATAATTGACCATTTCGAAAAGCACCTTCGGGGTGTCATGGGGTTGCGGCATATTGAGGTACTTTTCAAATAGCGAACGTGTCATGGTCACCGGGCTGTTTTCTAACTGCGGCTCTATCAAAGGCTGCAGCATGTCATCAAGTTCCAGCCAAATCTCAGTTTGGGCAGCATTCCAGATAACCGGGCAGTTAAACAGCTTTTCCGTCTCCCGCTGCGCGACTGCCGAACCACTGATACGTACCTGAATCGGGCGATATGTGTCACCTAGAAAGTGACGCAGTGCATTAAGCAGCATGATGGCGACCCTGAGAGAGTCGTAGCTTTTCTCCTGCTTAAAGGCGTAGGGATTTTTATAGCACCATTTCATTATCTTTCCGGACATACTGACATAGTAACTGGCGCCGGATTGCAGGCTGACGATGCCATAGTTGATGCGACGTATACTCATGGCCAGATCCGGGGTCGATAACAGGTCGATGCCGCTGATATCGAGTCGATCGAAGTTTAACTGCTGCTCTAGTTTAACTATGTAATCGGGGTCTTGGGTAACAAGAGCTAACTCAGATAACCATTCACCAAACTGAGTAAAAGGGATCAAGGCCATAGGCTCATTCATCAGGGCATCGGGAATTGACAGGGCCTGGTGATTGAAACCGTAAACCTGCTCGACGCCATCAAAAACGGGTTTCACATAACAGACTCGAATAAAGGAGGTATTAAATTTCATCGGCAGTAACAGCTTAGTAATTGAAGGCTAATTTAATCATTAATGATTTGAAATTGATACAAGTAGACTTTAAGTCTTGTTCGTTATCGGATAAACGTCAAACTAACCCTCTTGTTTAAATTTAAGAGACCATTTTGCATGAGTTTACTCGGTATGCCGTTTGTCGATAATAGCGCGGACACAGTGCTACATGTTGTGGCCTTGGTTGTCATGGTTGGCACGGTCACTGCGTTGGTCGTTGGGTTTTGGAAAATCCACGAGCTGCCCATCAATAAAGCCCATAAAGAGGATCATCATCAGCTAGGGCTTATAACGGCGCTCACCTGGATCGGCTTTGTCTGGCATTGGGTGTGGGTATTGGCGGTGTTTGTGGCCTTTATCGATGGTGAGAAAGCGTTGCGGCGTCTGCGAGACATCTGGCATGAGCCCGGTGATCATCAGAAAAGCACCCTAGAGGAGAGTAATAATGCTTGAAGGTCTAGCCGTATGGGCGTTATTTATCTATCTGCTCCGCCTGGTCGGTATGCCGTGGAATAAATTCAGTAAAGGTTTTGCCTACATTGGTGGCGGCGGTTGGTTGCTGTTTGTGTGGGTTGGGCTGTTGAACTTTACACCTATGGATCTATCCGGGGGCTCCTTGGTGCAGTCACCGCATATTCAACTCAGACCGGCTTCGAGTCAAATCAAAGGCCAGGTGAAACAGATCTATGTTCAGCCTAACCAGAAGATTGAGGCTGGGCAGCTAATTTATGAACTCGATGATGAGACCTATCAGATAGCACTCAATAAGGCACTGGTTGCTAAAGAGTCTGCCAATGTTTCTCTTTCTGTGGCTAAAGAGGATGTGAAGCTGGCTCATAAAGAGTATCAGACAGCGATAACCGACATCGAGATAGTTAAAAACCAGTTAGCAGCATCAACAAAAGATCTCCTCTGGAAACAGAAGACGCTGGCAAGGTATACCGAACAGAATCGCGTCGTTCCAAATACCATTACGGCGAGCCAAATGGATGAACAGACCAATGGCATCGATCTGGCCGAGGCCAATGTTCATACCTATCGCTCCCAAATTGATAAGGCCAATTTGGCCGAGCATAAGGCTAAACTGAATATTGAAAAAGCGGAGTTAGCGGTAAAGAGCGGTGAGTCAGACTATAGCAGCGAGGTAGAAAACGTTGCTCAGGCCCAATGGAACTTAGATAACACTAAGGTCTACGCTCCGGCAGATGGCTATCTGACTAACTATATTATGCGAGAGGGGCAGTTTGTTGGCCTTGTGCCACGCATACAGATGTATACCAATGAAAAGTATGTGCTGATGCGGGTCAATCATCAGGCTATTCGTAATGTTAAAGTCGGTCAGAATGCGGAGTTCGCATCGGCGGTCTACCCGGGAAAGGTATTTAATGCCGAGGTTGAGGGGATTATCGAAGCGACGGGGGAGTCCCAGGGAAGTTTGTTTGCCCGTGATGATAATGTACGTCAGACAACCGGGCAGAACCTGAACAATAAGCACCACTTTGTGCGACTGAAATTAAATGAGACTGAGGATTATGATATTCCGGTTGGCTCGGTCGGATTGGCGTGGATCTCGGGTGAGAAGCCCGTCTCATTTCTCGCATTTTTGGACATAATTAGAGGGATCATCATCAGAATGAAGTCGCAAATCTATTACTTCTACTCAATTTAAGATCGCTACCTTGTCCCAGCAAATTTAATATCTTGCTGGGGCAATAGCGTCCCAATGTATAAAATCTAGGTACAGAGCTGGTTACGTCCTTTCTTCTTGGCTCTGTAGAGGGCCTCATCAGCCTGCTTCATTGTTTGATCGAACGTCTCGCCACCTTGCCTTTCGGCAACTCCGATGGAGATAGTGACACTCACGGTTTTCTTGTTTGATCTGTTGGCAGCATTACGTTTTGCTTTCGTATTCTGCTTGCGTTTATCGTCACGTAAGACGATTCGATATTCTTCGATGGACTCTCTGACATCTTCGAGGTGATCGATAACCGAGTCCGTGTCTTTGCGGGGAAAAACGATGGTGAACTCTTCACCCCCATATCTGAATACTTTGCCGCCACCGGATACCTGAGCCAATTTAGCGGCAACGAGTTTTAACACCTGATCGCCAACATCGTGACCGTAGGTGTCGTTAAACTTCTTAAAGTGGTCGATATCGAGCATGGCTACACTGTATTTTCTGCCCAAAGATAGCACTAGATTATAGAGTGCTCGTCTCGACGCGAGCCCCGTGAGTTCATCGCGGTAAGCGAGGAAGTAAGAGTCGATTAAGATAGTAAATAGGTAGATGACAGCGAGTGCCGAACAAAGCACGGAAAGTGGAAGCTGCCCGGGGTATAAATCATAAAATACCCATATGACGAAGGTGATGAGTATCGATGTATTGACCAAGTTTGCTTGCCATAGGGTGCGGGTTAAAACGAGAAGTCCACATAAGTATAGCGGTAGAGCCGCTTGCAATTGAAAAGAAAGAGTCAAAGGGAGCTTCGCCGTGATCTCTGCCTGAAAATGTTCAATCCCCCATAGCCAGCCGTAGGCCATGCCAAAGCAGAGAAAAATTGAAAAAACTCTAACCAGACTGTGGGGAGAGAGTAGCCCCCTATCTTTGAAGAAGGAGAAGCAGGTGATAATCATCGCACCTCCTAAAAAGAGTGCTTCAGTGTACGAGCTAAGCGATGAAGGGAGGAGGTGGTGTTGTTTGTCAGCATAAAACAGCAATAGCAGCATAGCGAGATAGGCTAAACGACTACGATTAAATTGCAGCGCAAGGGCGGTTGCCGTGACGAGTAGCCAGAAAGGAAGCTGGTTGATGCTCCCCTGCCAAATTTGCCAGTTAGCTTGAGTAAACTGAAGCAAGCCTAATGAAAAAGCGGTGGCTAACAGCGGAAGAAAGAAATAGCGACATCTGTGATAAAAAGCAGACAAAACAAACCTCAATGATGACTTTAGCTTATAACAATCATTCACAATTAAGCTCAGCTTGAATTGAATTTCAAGTGCGAGCTAAGTCGTTGAACTTTATATAGGACATAAATATAAGACAGAAATATAAGACGACATATTTCCCCTATACATAAAGCAGTATATTGAGTTTATTTTGTTTTTAATAGCGGTTTACTTATCAGGCTGTGATCTCTGGTTTCATCGTATCGGCGACCAGATGAATAACCGTGATCCACGCTTGTCTTACCTCCTCTGTATAGGCTTCTCCCAACCCGGTCTTCAGGGTATAGAGTAAGGCGTTTCCTACAGCAGTGAAGTGGCTTTTCTTCGTGCCGTAGCCATTATGTCTCTCGGCTAATTGCTGCAGAACAGGCACTAAGGAATCAAGATCGTTTAACCCATCTACGGCAGCTTTTAACATTGACATCAGCTTGCGGCCCTGCATTTTTATGTTGTTTCGAAAAAGAGGTTTGAGTGAGGGGTCTATCTCAAAAAGAGCGCTATAAAAGATATCGGCGGCTTGCTCTGCTATGGGCTCTACCTGAGAGAATGAGTGTTGGACTAAACGGATCTGTTTTTGAGTCAATGACATTGGCTTTCCTTAATATCGATACTTTCATCCTGATAGGCATAACATTTCAAATTTGCTATTTTTAACTATGTGTACATGAGTTTTATTGCTGATATATGCAATCGTGTTATCAGCTAAAATAATTTCTATAGCATTTAGCATAGACAGGAATCAGAAAACAAGCTTAACTAAATTCAGTTAGATGCGAATATTTGTTGTTTCTATTTATCAGCCAAAGGTGCTGTTTATGAAAGTCGAACGATATATTCAGGGACAGCCTTGTTGGATTGAACTCGCCAGTCACGATGCGAAAGCGGGCAAGCAATTTTATAGTCAATTGTTAGGCTGGAGTTTGCAGGATATGCCTATTCCTGATGGGGTATATACCATGTTTAACCTGGCCATCGGTGAGGAAACCGGTGAGATAGGTGCTGCCTATCAGATGCATGCCGAGATGAGTGAACAAGGAATGCCAACTAACTGGACGGTCTATTTTGCTGTCGATAGCGTCGATGCCACCATAGAGCTGGCGAGTTCCAATGGCGGGGAGTTGTTGCTTGGCCCCCACGATGTTGGCACCGCTGGTAGAATGGCATTACTCAGTGACCCTGGAGGGGCGCGGTTTGCGATATGGCAAGCGGGTGAGCATATCGGGGCTGGGCAAAAAGGAGAGGTAGGGACGCTTTGCTGGGTTGAGTTAGCGTGTAGGGATAGCGAAGTTGCAAAACAGTTTTACCCTAACATCTTAGGCTGGAAGGTGCAGCCAGGTGATATGCCAGATTTTGAGTACACCGAGTGGCTTGTCGATGGGCAACCTTTTGGTGGCATGATGGAGATGACTGATGCGTGGGGAGATATTGCGCCTCATTGGATGCTCTATTTTACCGTGGCCGATTGCGATGAGACAGCGGTTAAGGCAGCCAAACTCGGGGGCAAGATTTGTGTGCCTCCGACTACTATTCCTAAAGTGGGTCGCTTTGCCGTTATCAATGATCCTCAGGGAGGCTTTTTCTCTGTGATTGCGCTCAATACCTAAAGGGAGTCTTTGCTCTCTCCATTTATGAGTGGCGAAAAATTACTGCTAAACTTAAATTCGAATACTTATAAATAGCACCGCTTAGGTTTGGACTTGAGTGCGTTAAAAATAGGTTTGTCTATGATGAGTTTACAGTTTAGCATTCGACAAAAAATCACCTTTGGTTTTAGTGCTATTGGTGTGCTACTCATTGCCGGCAGCAGCTTTTTCTATTACTCCCTCAGTCAGATAAATCTTGCCAACCAAAATGTCGAAACGCTGGCCGTGCCGGTGTTAAAGCAGAGTCATGCGCTGCAGTTGACACTCCTGAAGATGGTAAAGTTATTAGCCGTCGCCAACACTCATAAAGAGCGCTCTGAACTGGGCAGCAGTCAGAACCAGTTTATTCAGTTACAAACCAGCTATGACGAGGAGTTATCCAGGCTTAAGGGCAAAGTCTTAGACCAGAGTAAAATGCTCAATTCACTTAATCAGGCTGAAGTGGAGTTTCAACAATTTCTTGCTGAGAGTAAGAGCATGTTTGAGGCAAAGATGGCCATTATTGAAGCGAGAATCAGGTTTCAAAAGCAATACAAAGCGTTTGAAGAAAGCCGCTTCGATGCGAGTAATCTGATGCTGGATCTGGAGCTTATTTCGGCTCCACAAGAGGCGCGTTTGTTAGAGGAGGTTATTGGTACCGGCACCCGAATCGACGACATGTTATTTACCATGGGAAATACCATGTCCGGACTGACTCTAGTCGATATCGCTTCAGGAGTGACGGCTCATCAGGAAGATATTGGCTTTTTAATGAGTAACCTGACAACCAATTTCGATTTTTTAAGAAGGCAGGCTGAACCCTTAAATATTCAAGACGTTATGGGAGAATCTTCCCAAAAAATAGACTTGCTGAAGCACTACTTACTTCAACCGGGAGAGTTGTATTTGTTGCAGCATCGAATTATAGCCCAAGGGGAGCTAGCGCTGCAGGCCTACAGTAAGGCGGAGCAGAGTTTCACCGCCAGTTATGAACAACTCGATCTGCTGGCCAATTTAGCCGACCAACGACTGGTTCAATTACAGGCAACGGCAAAAGATAAGATCTCCGCCGGTGAAACTCTAGCCATCATACTTGCATTGGTGTTTGTTTTGATGGCGAGCTTTATCTCAATCATTACCACCAGAGCCATGTTGGGACCCCTTCAATTGGTGAACCAGGCTTTGGGGCGTATTGCCGATGGGGACCTGTCTCAGCGTATCACTAAGCAAACGGATGATGAGTTCGGTACCTTGACTGACAACATCAATAAGCTATCTCAGGATCTGACTCAGCTGCTCAATGAGATTAGTGAGAATGCGCACTCTCTTGATGGTTCAGCTTTAGCGTCCAGTCAACAGAGTCAGCGTATTGCAGCTGTCGCCGCCGAGCAGATAGAGCGAGTGGAAAATGTCAGGGTAAGGGCTGAGCAGCTGTTCACGAGTTCGACTGTGGTGAAAAATGAAGCCGATACGACAGCCGAAAACGTGACTCAGGCATCGGTAAGCAGTCGTGAAATTAAAGGCATAGCATCGACCAACAGCGAAACGATTCAAAACTTATCTCACGGACTCAGTGAGTCGGTAGAGGTGATGTCTCGCTTGAGTCATCATAGTCAAAATATCGGTGGGATCTTAGATACGATAGTGGGGATTGCCGAACAGACCAATCTGCTTGCACTTAATGCTGCCATTGAGTCGGCCAGAGCGGGCGAGCATGGCAGAGGCTTTGCGGTGGTTGCCGATGAGGTGCGAACTTTAGCCATGCGAACGCAAGAGTCTACCGCCGAGATCCAGACTACAATCACGGCGCTGCAACAGGAAACAGAGTCGGTAGCCGAGTCTATCTCTCTTGGGCAATCTAAAGCGGCAGAGTGCGTCATTCAGAGTCGGGAGCTGGGGCTGGCGATTGAGCATATGGATGCCTCCTTGAGTACGATTGAGCAGATGAGTAAACATATTGCTCAGGTCGCAGATGAGCAGCTAGCCGATAGTCAGAATATTGAAGTCAGCATGGGTGAAACCCTGAATGCTGCCAATCAAAATGCCCAAGAGGCGAGTGGGGTGGCCGATCGTAGTGCTGAGGTTAATGAACTCGCACGTTCGCTTACCCGTTCGGTGAAGCGATTTCGTTTATAAGTCGGTCCATTAAATAAAAGCACAGCCCATCAGTGGACTGTGCTTTTTATTAAATGATGACTTATACCGTATTAGTTCGTCGAGTTTAGCTTTCTGCCATAAATGATCAGGTACAGTGCCGGTAACACGAACAGAGAGAGCAAGGGCGCCGTGATCATGCCGCCGACCATAGGTGCGGCGATCTTTTGCATCACATCATTGCCCGCTCCCGCGCCCCACATAATAGGCAGTAGTCCGAAGAAGATGGTCGCGACCGTCATCGCCTTGGGACGAATTCGCATCACGGCACCTTCTATCAAGGCCTCTTTAAGATCGCTCACGGCCTCATATTGACCCGTCTCTTTTCTATGCTTGATGGCATTATTGAGGTAGACCAACATCACCACACCAAACTCTGCTGCCACACCCGCCAGCGCTATCATACCCACGGCAACGGCAACTGACATATTGAAGTCCAGAGCATACAAGAGCCAAGTACTGCCAACCAAGGCAAACGGCAGGCTGAACATGATCATGCTGGCTTGCACTGTCGAGCCGAATGTCATCATCAACAAGATGAAGATGACCCCCAATGCCATAGGGATCACTTTCTTAAGCTTTTCATCGACACGCTGCATATATTCATACTGGCCTGCAAAATCGTAGCTATACCTAGGCGGTACTACTAGCTCATTATCCAGTGCCGACTTAGCCTCATCGATATATTCACCAATAGACGTTCCTTCTATATCGACAAACACCCAAGAGATTAATCGACCATTCTCACTCTTGAGCATAGGCGCACCGTCGGTGATCTCGATATCGGCTAAGTTACGCAGCGGCAGATAGTGTCCCGTCTTGGTTATCACGGGAAGCTCCCTGAGTTTCTCTATATTGTCTCTTAGCTCTCTGGGGTAACGCAGATTTATCGGATATCGCTCCGCGCCCTGTACCGATTCACCTATCTCCATGCCGCCGATGGCGTATCGGACCACATCCTGGATATCGGAGAGGGTCATGCCATAGCGAGAGGCCACATCCAGCTTAGGCGTGATATCGATATAGCGTCCTCCCCCCACGCGCTCGGCATAGGCCGACTTAGTGTTAGGCAGTGTACTGAGGATGGCTTCGATATTGGTACCAATTTTCTGCAGTTCATCGACATCGGCGCCCGTTATCTTGATGCCTACCGGCGTCTTGATCCCGGTGGAGAGCATGTCGATCCGTGTCTTAATGGGCTGAACCCAAGCGTTGGTCAGCCCTGGAACCTTAACGGTTTGTTGCAGTTGAGCGATAACATCTTTGAGGGTGAAACCTTCACGCCACTCATCTCTGGGTTTAAGCATGATGGTAGTTTCGAGCATAGTTAGTGGTGCCGGATCCGTCGCAGTTTCGGCCCTGCCGACTTTACCAAATACCCGCTTCACTTCCGGAACCGTCTTAATTAATCTGTCGGTCTGTTGCAGTATCTCTGCGGCCTTACTGGCACTGATCCCCGGCAGAGCGGTAGGCATGTAGAGTAGATCGCCCTCATCAAGTTCGGGCATAAACTCGCTACCCAAATTGTTCACAGGGTACCAGGCACTCAACAGCGCAATTAATGCGACTACCAGTGTCATCTTTGGAAACTTAAGTACTAAGGTCAAAGAGGGCTTATACAAAGCAATTAGGAATCGGCTGATCGGGTTGCTGGTCTCCTTAGGGATCTTTCCTCGGATAAAGAAGCCCATAAGAACAGGCACTAAGGTTATCGAAAGCAGGGCGGCGGCGGCCATCGCAAAGGTCTTGGTATAGGCTAAGGGGCTGAATAATCGTCCCTCCTGGGCCTCAAGAGCAAAGACGGGCACGAAGCTTAACGTGATAATCAGCAGTGAAAAGAACAGCGCAGGACCGACCTCGATGGATGCATCAGTGACTATTTTCCAGTGCTCTTTATTGTTTGGTGGCCGTTGATATTCCTCTTCAAATTGCTCGAGATGTTTATGCATATTTTCGATCATGACGATCGCGCCATCGACCACCGCACCGATAGCAATTGCAATGCCACCCAGGCTCATAATATTGGCATTGACGCCCATCTTGTTCATCACGATAAAGGCGATGAGTATCGCCAAAGGCAATGTGATCACGGCAACTAAGGTCGAACGTGCGTGCATTAGGAACAGCAGACAGACCAAGCCAACCACAAACATCTCTTCGATCACCTTGTGGAACAGATTTTCCACTGAGCTTTCGATCAATTGAGATCTGTCATAGGTAGGGATGATCTCAACCCCTTCAGGCAGGCCTGCTTTCAGTTGCTCCAGTTTATCTTTAACCGCTTCTATGGTGGCTAAGGCATTTTCACCGTAACGCATGACTATGATGCCACCGACGACTTCACCTTCACCATCGAGCTCGGCAATACCGCGGCGAGACGCAGGACCTTTTCGAATGGTCGCCACATCTTTAAGCAGCAGAGGGGTGCCGGAGGGGCTCGTTATTCCCAGAGGGATCTCTCTGAAATCATCTAATGTCTGTCTATAGCCTTTGGCTCGCACCATGTATTCGGCTTCGGCCATTTCGATAACCGAACCACCGGCTTCAGTATTCGACTTCGATATGGCATCTTTTATCGCAGCGATATCCAGCTTATAGATGGCCAACTTATCGGGTTCGATAACTATCTGATAGGTCTGCTCCATTCCGCCGACGGTGGCGACTTCGGAAACGCCGGCCACGCTCTGTAACTCGAGTTTTAGGTACCAATCCTGCAAACTCTTTAGCTGTGAAAGATCTAAATTCCCCGACCTGTCCACTAAGGCATATTCGAAGATCCAACCGACTCCGGAAGCATCCGGACCCAGCGATGGCTGAACCCCTAGAGGCAAACGACTGCTGACCTGATTAAGATACTCCAACACTCGAGAGCGAGCCCAGTAGATATCTGTGCCATCTTCGAAAATGACATAGACATATGAGTCTCCGAAGAAGGAGTAACCACGAACCGTCTTGGCACCAGGTACGGCGAGCATGGCCGTCGACAAGGGATACGTGACCTGCTCCTCGACAAGTTTTGGCGCCTGTCCGGGGAACGGGGTTTTAATGATCACCTGTACATCCGAGAGATCCGGAAGGGCATCTAACGGCGTATTTCTCAGCTCTTGAACGCCCCATACCGTGATCATGATAGTGATGATCAATACCATGAGACGTTGTCTGATAGAGGCTTCGATAATTTTCTTAAGCATTATCTACTCCTCCTATTAATCTGACTGGCTGTCATAACGAGCCTTGGTTTAATTGAGGCTTCAGTATTAATGTTTTTAAGCATGAATCCTCTCCCTTAATGCTGGTGGCCGCTGCTGAGGCGCATCAAACTACCCTTGAGACTGGCTTCTGAGTCGAGAAGAAATTGACCCGAAGTCACCACGCGTTCGCCCTCTTCAAGACCGTCTTTGATCTCGGCTTTGCCTTGGCTAAGCATGCCTACCGTCACCTTGCGGGCGGTAAAGCTATTATTTTCAAGCTTTACTATGACGCGGTTCTCTTTACCTGTCTGGATCAAGGCTTCTTGTGGGATGACTAAGGTGTCTCTATTGGGTCCACCAAAAATGTCGATCTTAGCCAGCGTATTAGGTCTAAGTTCCAGATCCTTGTTTTTCACTACTATTCTGACTCTTAAACTGCGGGTAACAGCATCGAGTTCCGGATAGATATAGTCAATTTCCCCCTCTATCCCCTTGATCCCCATTGCTGGTACGGAAATTTCGGCTTTCTGACCTATCTCAAGCCAACTCTGCTCATTTTCAAACACATCGGCGATAACCCAAACCTTGGACAGGTCGACGACAGACATCACTTCGGTCGATGGTTGGATATACATGCCGTCTCTGATAGATAGAGCCTTCACTATGCCGTCACTCTTAGCGTAAAATGAGACTCTATATTGAGTTTTCTTAGATTTGGCCAGCGTCTTTATCTGACTCTTGTTAAAGCCGAGCAGCTCTAATCTTAAACCGGCTTTTCTCACTAAGTCTTTATAGTTCTCGCTGCTTCCTGAACGCTTTAAGGTATCTTGTGCGAGCAGGAAATCATCTTGGGCATTGATGAGATCGGGAGAGTAGATCTCATATAGCAGTTGTCCCTTGGTAATTTTGTCACCGACAGACTCAATGGTGAGCTTCTCTATCCAGCCATTCACACGTGCATGGATATGATTTATCTTGCTCTCGTCATAATCTATCTGGCCAACGGTTTGGACAAACTTCCAAAGGGTATCTTTTTCGACTTTGGCAACCTTAAGGGCTAACGCCTGTTGCATGCCACCTGAAACATCAATTTGGATCTCTTTGCTGTTTCCTCCTAGCTCAACTTTTTCCAGGTTCATGCCACAGATAGGGCATGTGCTTGGCACATCGCTGATGATATGGGCATGCATCGGACAGATGTATTTAATATTGGCTCCATCATTGAGAGGAGCAGGCTTTGCACTATTGAAGACGGTATCTGCCGGTGTTTCAGCCTCTTGGGTTTGATGTGCGTGACTCGAGTGATCTTCTGGGGGGGCACTACTCATATCATGAGATGAGTGATCGACGTTCCCCTTCTCCTCTTCCTCCTCTTCGACGAGGAACATGTTACATTTCGGACAGCGGCTTCCTGCTTCGTGACTGGTCTCATCAGGATGCATAGGGCAGACATAGGTTTTCTGCTCATTGGCAGTCAGGCTAGTCTTGGCTCCGCCTTCCTCTTCCTCAACTCCTTCATTGACGAGGAACATGTTACATTTCGGACAGCGGCTTCCTGCTTCGTGACTGGTCTCATCAGGATGCATAGGGCAGACATAGGTTTTCTGCTCATTGGCAGTCAGGCTAGTCTTGGCTCCGCCTTCCTCTTCCTCAACTCCTTCATTGACGAGGAACATGTTACAGATAGAACAGCGGCTTCCCGCCTCGTGACTTGTCTCATCCGGGTGCATAGGGCAAACATAGGTTTTCTGCTCGCTTGCACTTAGGTTCGTCTTGGCTCCGCCTTCCTCTTCCTCAACTCCTTCATTGACGAGGAACATGTTACAGATAGAACAGCGGCTTCCCGCCTCGTGACTTGTCTCATCCGGGTGCATAGGGCAAACATAGGTTTTCTGCTCGCTTGCACTTAGGTTCGTCTTGGCTCCGCCTTCCTCTTCCTCAACTCCTTCATTGACGAGGAACATGTTACAGATAGAGCATCGGCTTCCCGCTTCGTGACTGGTCTCCTCCGGGTGCATGGGACAGGAGTAAGTTGCCGTTTTTGCATCCGTATGACTGTGCTCTGTATGCTCGGCCGTATTCGCCTGAGCTAATAGCTGTTGTGAATGGGCTAACTGCGGGGTGATAACCATAAACAGGCTAAGCAGATAGGCTAATTTGGTGCGCTTATTGTTCGATTCAAAATGACTCATAATGCCTTGTCTCCGCTCTTACTTATTGCTGCTTGTGGTGAGCTGGGTGTTTCCCTGCTCCGTTAGCCGCCGTTTTGATTGGCTCTAAGTTCATTCCACATTTAGGGCAGGTATCACCCTTTTTTCCTGTGATCTTTGGATTCATAGGGCAGGCATGAGTGTCTGCATGCATATCCTTATGCGCTTTTGCTCCGCGATTAGGGCAAGAATCGCATTTTTTTCCATGATGTTGGGAAGCAGCTTTAGAGGCGGTTAAGTTCATACCGCAATCAGGGCAAGTATCGCCCTTTTTTCCGGTAACACTTGGGTGCATTGGACAGGCATGGGTATCTGCATGCATATCCTTATGTGCTTTCGCTTTATGGTTAGGGCAAGAGTCACATTTTTTCCCCTGATGTTTAGAGGTAGTAGCCTTATTTGCTTCTAAATTCATACCGCATTTAGGGCAGCTATCACCCTTCTGTCCGGTAACTTCCAGGTGCATAGGGCATGCATAATCGGCACTTTCATGTTGTGCATGTTCGTGCTGATGTGCAGAAGCTGCCGGCACCATTGAAACTAGAATAAAGACTGATAAAACTAGGCTTAACAAGGTTTTCATTAATTCACTCCATCGTATAGATGGCCGCAGTGATATCGCGAGCAAGTGTCTGAAATACTGACTGGCGCATCACAAATAACGGCTAATATACAATCGCAATTAGTAGCAGTGCTCAGCATATGCAGAGATTGAGCCTACAAAAAATACATAGGTTCGAAATCGCTTACTGAACTCTTGATATAAATTGGATCGATAATAATTGTTCTTAGATATAGCGTATCAATCGATTAGATTGATGATCTAGTTGGCCTAAGCCAATGTTAATCAAGCTATAGGAGGTCTGAGATCTGTCGTTAACGAGATAGAGTGGAAATAAGGCATTTGAGTGGCCATTGAAAGTTGGGAAGGACTAAATCCAGGCCAAGATTTAGCGTAAAATAGAGTACCAGTCACAGAGATAACAAGACAGTGGCTACAATTACCCTGGCAAAATCCGTCGCCGTCACAGCAGTTCTGAGCAGTGCCGGGAAGCACCTCGTTCTGCTCATTATCGCAGCAATGGTCAGTGTTGCTTGTCTGTTCTGAGTGGCAGTTAGCTCCATCTCCCATACTCATCATGTCTGAATCGTGTGATTCAGACATCATAGCTTCATGTGCTTCAGCATTTCTTACCATCGAAAAACCATTAGTCATAAGGCCCTGGCTCAACATTGCGAGCAAGGCCAAAAAGACTAAAGCATGACGGCGTACTGATTTAAACATGATGCATCCGAATAATGAGTTGTGATAAGTCTATCATGAGAAAGCAATAGCGCATTGACGTAATTCACATTTATCAGAGTTGTAAATGATATTTTTCTAATCAACGCACTATTGAGTTCAAGCTTAAGGCTAGTTTTTTCGTGTCAATAACACTTTGGCCATCAGCTGTTGATGAGTGAGCAGGGCCACTGTTTTGTTTTTACCCTGAGCATCTTCAAGTGTAATAATCGGATTTTCGATGAAATCATAGGCTTCATCTTCAGTGTTAATAGTCGGCGTGGCAGCTTGGTACTCTTGTTGACCCTGGAAGTCGACTAAAAGGTACAGAGGCTCAGATTTTACCCATGCGCCTGAGTCATCCGCATTGACCTCAAAAATATCGTGATATCTAAGTTGAATTAAATTCTCTCCGTCTGCTAGCAGAGGTTGATGAGCATCAAATCTCTTTTCTCCATTTATACCGGTAACGACCAGCGAGTCAGGAAAAGAGACGCTCGCAGCGATAGAGGTAAAACTTGCAAGGGTAAGTGCAACAGCTGTAATTAATGTTTTCATAATAAACTCCAATTTTGAGCATGTGCCCCGACAGAAATGCAGTCAAATTGCGGCTGTTATCATCACATTAGATCATCGAATCATCAGATCAATTTTCTATGCAATTATTTTCAGCGTCGTGCATCTGTCTATGTTGAGGCAGAAATATAATATTGAGTGCGCAGCGAATGCGCCAAACTAATAACGGATAACGTTAAGCTTGCTCAAATTTGGGAGGAGGATTAGATGATGATAGCTCGACAGTCTGGGTTGACCATGAGCCTGATTGCACTCTACCGCTTGTTTCTGGCGATATTAGGCTAATCTGAGGTTGAGTTAAGATGCCTGTTGCTGAAGTGCAGTGAGAGGCACAGTTGCCGCCTCCCATCATTTCACATAACGCATCACAATCGATAGTCGGGCCATCATGATTGCTTAAACCTGACATCGCCATATCACAGTCTTGTTGGCCATGTGTCATGGCTTGGTCTGCGTTAGCGGGAAGATTATTATTCGGCTGCGTTTGATTTGTAACAACAGGCATAGCCTCTGCGGGCATGAGTTCAGACTCAGAGAGTTCGGATTCAGAAAGCTCTGAGTTAGAAAGTAATGACATCTGAGAGTGAGAGAAAGCATGTAACAAACTCGGCATAGCCATCGCTGGTGAAAGCAAAAATTGCCCTACCAGTGAGATGATTAATACCAAATGTGCTAATTGCTTCGACATACTTATTGTTATTCGCAAATTGAATAAAGGTTATGAATGAGTAGACCAAGAGGTGCTAGAAAAAGTTTCATTCTTCAAAAAAATTTTTTCAAAATTCTTCGTGAATTTTTTTCACTTAAGAAGTTAATAAACATAAAAACCATGTTAATAAACATAAAAATCACTACTAATCATATGATTAGGCGTGTTCTATTGCTAAGGTGATCGCTTTGAGTTAACTTTAGGGATGCCGAATATAATTTGAGCAAAGGTCAATTTTCTATATTTCGCAATATAGAGTTAGAGCTAGGTCTCATTTTGTACTATTTCAGCCAGATCAATCAGTATGATCTAGTTTATAATTCGGGCTCAAAGAGATGAAGTAACATCAGTTTATATATAATAATCAAAAAATTTGGAGAAGAGTAATGAACTTGCGTGCACTATTTAGACCAAGCGCGAAATACTCAATATTTGCCCTACTAGTGGTTGGTATTGTAGTCGGTGTTGTTGGCTACTTTGCTACACAACAAACTTTACACGCGACAAGCTCTGATGAGTTTTGTATGACTTGTCACAGCAACCATTCTCTTAAGGATGAAGTACTGGCGTCAGCACACGGTGGCGGTAAGTCAGGTATCGTTGTTGAATGTCAGCAGTGTCACCTTCCGCAAGAGCCTTTCCAGTATCTTATTAAAAAGATCATCGTATCTAAAGATGTTATCGGCTTCTTAACGATTGATGGTTTCAACACCCAAGAGTGGTTAGAAGCAAACCGTAAAGAACAGGCCGATCACGCTCGTGATTTCCTACGTTCTATCGATTCTTCTACTTGTCAGAACTGTCACAAGCGTATCTACGAAGATCAGCCTGAGACTATGAAGAAGATGGCTAAGAGAATGCATAGCAATAACTTCAAGAAAGCTGAAGACAAGAGAAAGACTTGTATCGATTGTCACAAAGGCGTTGCTCACCCATATCCTAAGGGATAATGCTATTTAGCATTGAATAGCTAGCAGTATCGATTCATCGGTATTGTTATTGAGTGACTAAGAAGCCTCGTTGTTATCAACGGGGCTTTTTTGTACATGGACTTCTCGTTTGAAGTACTTATCCGCGAACGCCATGGATGGTGTAGGAGTGGGTTTGTATTTGAGGCAAAATATGATTGTCCTGTTACGATTTTCGAACTTACTTATTGCATCATCTTTTTAAGTAATTCAGAAGCGAGCTGTTATCTATCGCCTGTAGCGTACTTTTATGCAGGCACTTCTTTGACTCGGCACTCTCTCTATTAATAGAAAGGTCCACTATAGCCTCGGCCGCGACATCTGATGTGAATGGATTCACAAATGCCGTGGTGACATGGATGTCATAGAACGGCCTTGTCACCGACGGGTTGATCTATCTCTTCGATTTAATAGTCTCTAATCTTTGAGTTTTATAAGAAGGTGAGATTTTCGCTCTTAGGGACTGACTTAGATAACTTACGTGAATTAGCTTGGTTTCAAGAGTTGTGGTTGAAATAAGTGAATCACCCAAGTCAGAGGAAGCTGCTTGAACGCTCATAGCTTAATGCGGCAGTGGGGTTTGGTTGGAAGGCGATGCTATTGAATGAAATTAAGGAGGTTGTTGTCTAGTCTTGATTGATAAGACCAAGATTACTTGATCTTACCTCTTCCCTAGGCACTCTTACCTTGTCTCCGCATTCTCTAAGTTTTGCATTACCTTACTTCTGTATTGCAACAGGCTAAATGCCCCAAATATAAATACGCTGAAGTAGTCCCCCTTCTTTAGAGGCAGTAGTGATTTGAATATGGTGTGGAATATAATCACTTGAAAACAGTGCATAAATGCGGTGATGGCCAGCAGTATATATAGAATGATCGCGATATAGCCTTCAAATGGCATGATCAGGTTGTATGTCATTAAAAGCCAGGCGAAGAGGGTGACAGCCTTACCTGTAGTAATTACAAATTTCATATTCTTCTCATAAATGGTTCTGTTTTAAAGTCGAGCGGCAAATCTGCCTAGCACCTAGCACCTAGCACCTAGCACCTAGCACCTAGCATTAAGGCTGATATTGATATAAGCGGTAAATCACTTGTCCGGCTTTTTTCTCTTTTAGTTGAACCCAATCGTCTGGCACGGCTAAATGTGTCGTTTCACTTTCGGTCTCGACATAAATTTGCGCGTTTTCATTGAGCCAACCGTTGTCTGCGATAAGCTGAATCGTCTTTTCCGCTAACCCTTTTCTAAATGGCGGATCGATATAAATAATATCGAACCCTTCGCTTGGCTTGACCGCTAATAGCTTAAGGGTGTCACCTTGAATGACTTCAGCAGTAGATGAGTCACACTTCAATGTTTTCAGGTTTTCTTTGAGTTGCAGTGCCGCACTCGTCTGTAGCTCGAATACCTTGGCGTAGCTTGCATAACGAGATAGCGACTCCAGACATAAAGCCCCGCTGCCACCGAAGCAGTCGAGTATGCGAGCCCCGGTAAGATCTCCGGCCAGCCAGTTGAACAGGGTCTCCCTGACGCGATCCGTTGTAGGCCTTAACCCTTCTAGATCTTGAATGGGTAAACGACGGGAACGCCATTGGCCGGCAATGATACGAACTTGACCACTGGAAGGTCGATTTTTAGCCATCTAAAATCCTGTTAGGCGAATTATTGATTGTAAATAGTACTGCGATTTTTCCTGAAGTGAGAAAGTGGTAGACTGTCTCGCTTGATTGAGGAGGTTATTTTAACTCAAAGCAGGGCTAAATGGTGAAAACCTAATAGCTAATGCCGGAAATGGTTAGTTCCTCTACATATTTAGCCCTATTTTCTGGTCATAAATAGCCTGCTGGTTATAATGTGCACCAAAAATGAGTTCAGCTTATGTGAGCTCTTTTTTGGAGACATATTCTGGGTACATATAGTGGTTAAGCTCGAGAAAAATATCGTGGCAGAATAGAGTCGTCAGATAAAAATACAAAATGCATGACAGGATGGTTTTCAACTCTTGCGTAAGAGTTCGTTGGCCTTCCGGTTTATAAAGTTAAGTCAGTTAGTTGAGTACTGGTATTACACATGGCAAAGAAAGGTTTTTTTTCCTGGTTTCGCAAAGATAAGTCGAAAGATGAAGTTAGTGCGCCAGAAGCAGAAGTTGTAACTGAATCACAAGAAGCGGTCGAAACTGCGGCGGTGGCCGAAGAGCAGACTAAGCAAGCCGAGCAGGCAGGTATCGAGGCTGAAGCTCTAGCGCTGGCCGAAGAGCAGGCTAAGCAAGCTGAACTGGCGCGTATCGAGGCTGAAGCTCTAGCGCTGGCCGAAGAGCAGACTAAGCAAGCCGAACTGGCGCGTATCGAGGCTGAAGCTCTAGCGCTGGCCGAAGAGCAGGCTAAGCAAGCCGAACTGGCACGTATTGAGGCAGAAGCTCTAGCACTTGCCGAAGAGCAGGCCAAGCAAGCCGAGCTGGCTCGTATTGAGGCAGAAGCTCTAGCATTGGCCGAAGAGCAGGCTAAACAAGCCGAATTGGTACGTATTGAGGCTGAAGCTCTAGCACTGGCCGAGGAGCAGGCTAAGCAAGCGGAGCTGGCACGTATCGAGGCAGAAGCTGTAGCACTGGCCGAGGAGCAGGCTAAGCAAGCCGAGCTGGCGCGTATTGAGGCTGAAGCCGCTGCACTGGACGCTGAACAAGTGGCGGCAGAGCAAGAAACTGAAAAACAACCAGAGCCTCAGGAAAAACCCACCAAAGAGGGATTTTTTGCCCGTCTTAAACGCGGCCTTAAGCGCACTAGTGAGAATATAGGTAGCGGGTTCGTTAGCCTGTTTAGCGGTAAGAAGATCGACGATGATCTTTTCGAAGAGCTTGAAGAGCAGTTGCTTATTGCGGATATCGGCGTTGAAACAACAACACGGTTAATCGATAGTCTGACCGAGCAAGCTAGCCGTAAACAGTTAAAAGATGGTGAAGCTTTATATGAGATTTTGCGTGATGAGATGCAAAAAATATTAGAGCCTGTCTCAATCCCACTCGTTCCTGAAAGTGCCGACGGACCTTTTGTTATCTTGATGGTCGGCGTTAATGGGGTCGGAAAAACGACGACAATTGGCAAACTGGCTAAGCAATATCAGGCGCAAGGTAAGTCCGTGATGCTGGCTGCCGGTGATACCTTCCGTGCGGCTGCGGTTGAGCAGTTACAGGTGTGGGGACAGCGAAATGACATTCCTGTCGTGGCGCAACATACTGGTGCCGATAGTGCGTCAGTGTTGTTTGATGCGCTTCAGGCGGCTCGTGCTCGTAAAATCGATATTCTGATCGCCGATACCGCGGGTCGACTTCAGAATAAGGCGCATCTGATGGATGAGCTGAAGAAGGTTATCCGTGTGATGAAAAAGCAAGATGAGTCCGCGCCTCATGAGGTTATGTTGACCTTAGATGCGAGTACTGGCCAAAATGCAATTAGTCAGGCAGAGTTATTTAAAAAAGCGGTTGGTGTTACCGGTATCACAATCAGTAAGCTTGATGGTACTGCGAAAGGCGGTGTGATTTTTGCGATTGCCGATAAGTTTGGTATTCCTATCCGTCATATCGGTGTCGGTGAGCAGATCGATGATCTACGCACCTTCGATGCCAAAGATTTTGTCGATGCGCTTTTTACTCAAGAGAGTGATGAGAAGAAGTAGTAGGGCTCTTTTTTAAAAGAATGAGAAATAGATGATTCAATTTGAGCAGGTAAGCAAGGTTTATCCTGGTGGGCAGAAAGCCTTGTCAGATGTTAACTTTCACCTAAAGCGCGGCGAGATGGCCTTTTTAACGGGTCACTCCGGCGCCGGTAAGAGTACATTGCTTAAATTAATCACAGTAATCGAACGCGCTAATGCCGGGCGTGTGTTAATTAACGGACATGATATTGCAAAGCTTTCACGCTCGGATGTTCCATTTTTAAGACGTGACATTGGGATGATTTTCCAGAGTCATCATCTGTTGATGGAAAAGAGTGTTTTCGACAACGTCGCCCTGCCTTTGGTGATCGAAGGTTTTTCCCATGGTGAGATAAAAAAAAGGGTTTTAGCTGCATTGGATATGGTGGGGCTCTATGGCAAAGAGCGCCATAGCCCCATCATGTTGTCTGGTGGTGAACAGCAGCGTGTGGGCATTGCCCGTGCAATCGTTAATAAGCCGCCGTTATTGTTGGCCGATGAACCTACGGGTAACTTAGATCCTAAGTTGTCTATGGACATTCTACGGTTATTTGAAACCTTTAATGACTCTGGCACCACAGTACTGATCGCGACCCATGATTTGGGGCTTATCGCCCGCATGAAATATCGTACACTGACTTTGAAACAGGGACATGTGTTGGGTGGCGAAGAGCTGACGCCTTCGGCTGATGGGTTAAAGGGATCATGATGAGCAATAAACCTCAGTTAACCAGAAGCAAATTGCCTATTTCGGGTCGTATTGTGATGTTCTTTATTCGTCATATCCAACACGCTATGGGCAGTATGGGCGAGTTGTGGCGTAACCCTGTCTCCTCACTTATGACGATGGCCGTGCTTGGGGTTAGCTTGAGCCTGCCTGCGGCGCTGCAAGTACTGGTTAAGAATGCAGAGACCATCACCCAATCATGGAATAGCGCGGCTGAAATTTCACTTTTTATTGATGAAGGGCGAAGTGAAAGAACGATTCAGAGCTTGATCTCTCGCATTAAAGTTTTTCCTGAAGTGAGCGACGTTAACTATATTAACCGCGCTCAGGCCCTCGAAGAGTTTCAACGCTTATCCGGTTTTGGCGAAGCTCTTTCCTATTTAGATACCAATCCGCTCCCTGCGGTCGTCACGGTAACTCCAAGCCTGAAATATTCCAGCCCGGTTGGGGCGCGTGAATTGCTTAAGAAGCTGGAAATGGAACCCGAAGTCAGTTTTGGCCGACTCGATATCGAGTGGTTGGAGCGACTTCAGGCGGTCGTGAAACTATTGGAGCGAACGGTACTCGCCATTGCGGCACTCTTAGTGTTAGCCGTGGTACTGGTGATAGGCAATACGATTCGCTTAGCTATCATGAATCGTCGCACCGAGATCGAGGTGATGAAACTCGTCGGCGCGACCGAAGCCTTTATTCAGAGACCGTTTCTCTATACCGGGATCTGGTATGGAATCATAGGTGGCGTTCTGGCATGGATAATCATTAACCTGTTAGTCTGGTATCTGGATAGTGCTCTGGCCGAGCTGCTGGGCTTGTATGGCAGTCAGTTAGAGATGCAGTCTTTGACTCTCGTAGAGCTTGGCCAGTTAGTCGGCCTGGCCTCATTTCTCGGTTGGCTGGGATCTTACCTCTCGGTACGCCAACACCTCAGGGCAATAGAACCTTCATGAACTAAGTTTCATTGCTTATAATGGGAGTCGGTTAGAGATGCAGCCTTTGACTCTGGTAGAGCTTGGTTAGTTGGTTAGTTAGTCGGCCTGGCTTTATTACTCGGTTGGATGGGATCTTACCTCTCGGTGCGCCAGCACCTCAGGGCAATAGAGCCTTCATGAACTAACTTTCATTTGCTTAGTTAACCGTGATAGGGCAAAAATAACCCGTCAGTGCAGGTCCAAGGTTGACATAACTTGTCAGATCGCCGATAGTTCGTCAGCTTGTCCTTAGTCGATTCTAAGGCGGCAAACGAGATTTTAATAATCTTGTTGGAAGTTTTTTACTATAAACAGTGTCTTGTTGTAAGACGGGTAAAAAATTTAGCTAAAGAGCTAATTGTTAGCAGTTAGAATTTCTAAAGTATTTGTAAAGAGTAGGAGCGTGAATGACTAATCAAACGCAATCAATGGCACTGACTGTTCCCCACGGAAGCGGTAGCCTAGAAGCTTATGTTCACTCGGCCCACAACATCTCGATGTTGAAGCCAGAGCAAGAGTATGAGTTAGCCAAGCGTTTGCAAGAAACGGGAGACCTGCAGGCTGCGAAGCAGCTGATTATGTCTCACCTGCGTTTTGTCGTGCACGTTGCTAAAGGGTATTCCGGTTACGGCTTACCACAAGCGGACCTTATCCAAGAAGGTAACATTGGTTTGATGAAGGCCGTAAAACGCTTCGACCCCAATGTCGGTGTCCGCCTTGTCTCTTTTGCTGTTCACTGGATTAAAGCCGAAATCCATGAATATGTGCTTAAAAACTGGCGCATAGTCAAAGTCGCAACCACTAAAGCGCAACGTAAACTCTTTTTTAACCTGCGTAAATCTAAAAAACGCCTGGGTTGGTTCAGCGATGAAGAGGTCGGTATGGTTGCCGATAATCTGGGAGTTTCTAAAGCCGATGTGACCGAGATGGAGTCACGCATGGCCGCTCAGGATCCCGCTTTCGATCTCGCTAGCGATAACGATGATGATCACGATTTTGCGCCTATGCACTATCTGGAAGATCATTCGTCAGATTTAGCATCTCAAGTTGAAAATGATAATCTGGAAGCGAGCAATCAGGCCCGCCTTTTGTCCGCTATCAAGACGTTGGATGAGCGTAGTCAGCATATTTTGCAGGCGCGTTGGTTAAATGAAGATAAGACGACACTGCAAGAGCTTGCTGCAACTTACCAGGTATCAGCCGAGCGCATCAGGCAGCTGGAAAAGAATGCCATGAATAAGCTGAAAGGCCGAATGGAAGCCTAATTACATTCCAGCACCGAATAACTGAAACCTGCCCCGGCAGGTTTTTTTGTATATGGATGTACTTATCCCCGATCGCAGGGATAGCGATGGAGGGGGTTTATGTCCGGAACATTTATGCCTAAGGCTAAGATGACGCTGCGCTGGTGGGGCTGAGATGACGCTGCGCTGGTGGGGCTGAGATGACGCTGCGCTGGTGGGGCTGAGATGACGCTGCGCTGGTGGGGCTGAGATGACGCTGCGCTGGTGGGGCTGAGATGACGCTTCGCTGGTGGGGCTGAGATGACGCAGCGCTGGTGGGGCTAAGATGACGCTTCGCTGGTAGGGCTAAGATGACGCTTCGCTGGTGGGTCTAAGAAGACGCTTCGCTGGTGGGGCTAAGATGACGCTTCGCTGGTGGGGCTAAGAAGACGCTTCGCTGGTGGGGCTAAGATGACGCTTCGCTGGTAGGGCTAAGATGACGCTTCGCTGGTAGGGCTAAGATGACGCTTCGCTGGTGGGGCTAAGAAGACGCTTCGCTGGTGGGGCTGAGATGACGCTGCGCTGGTGGGGCTGAGATGACGCTTCGCTGGTGGGGCTGAGATGACGCTTCGCTGGTGGGGCTGAGATGACGCTTCGCTGGTGGGGCTGAGATGACGCTTCGCTGGTGGGGCTGAGATGACGCAGCGCTGGTAGAGCTAAGATGATGCTTCGCTGGTAGGGCTAAGATGATGCTTCGCTGGTAGGGCTAAGATGACGCTCCGCTGGTGGGGCTAAGATGACGCTTCGCAGGTAGGGCTAAGTTGGACTTGTACCTAGCCTTTTCCCAAAAGGGTGAAACCCGTCGAATAGGCGAAGCCGTCCGCGAAGCGATAGGCCCTAGGCCGTCACTTTAGCTTTTAGAGCCTAGCTCCCTTTGTACCACCGCCTCAATGACATCTTTTCTCGATACCTTCAAGCTGGCCGATTCAACATTTGGCCAAGGGTAATAGACTCTGGGGCGCTTAAATCTGGCTATCTTATCGGCGAGGAATTGAGTTAACTCGTCATTGGATGGCTGTGCATTTTTGGAGTGGCTCACTTTAACTATTGCTGCGGGAAGGTTGCCAAACTCTTCATCAGTCTGAGCAAATACGATGGCATCTTCGATAGCCGGATGCTGTTTGAGTGCGGCCTCTACCTCTTCGGGTTGCAGGTTCTCCCCGCCACAGATAAACATATTATCGATGCGCCCAAGAATATGAAGCTTGCCCTCTGTATCCCAATATCCTCTATCCTTGGTAAAAAACCAGCCATCCTCATCCGTTGGAAGAGTTAGCTTGCAAGCGCCATGTGCGCCACTACCTTGCTCATGAACCTGCGCTTGCTCATGAACCTGCGCTTGCTCATGAACCTGCGCTTGCTCATGAGTCTGGGCCAGCTCATTAGTTTGGGCTTGTGCATCGAGGTAACCGAGGAAAAGTGTCTCCCCCTTAACGTAGATCTTTTCATCGATGATTTTCAGCTCTCTTGACGGTAGGAGCCGACCACTGCTGCCATCGCTGTAGGCTGTCCCCGTGGTGATTTGAGAGGCCATCTCGGTCATACCATAACTGGTGAAGCAGTTAATCGAGAGGTCGTTCAATTGGCTGAGAAGAGACGATGATATGGCTCCGCCGCCTAGAAGAAGATATTTTACCCCTTTGAGGCTGTCAGCATCTTCCTTTAGCAAGCGTACCAGCTGAGTGGAGACCAGAGAGAGGTGAGTGATCTTATCCAGCTGTATCTGTATAGAGAGGCCTACATCCCGGTCTTGCAGCACCACTGTAGCCCCAACGAAGGCACAGCGATTGATGATGGCGAGTCCACCGATATGAAAAAGAGGCAGTGATAATAGCCAGCTATCACCGGGCTCGAGTGATATCAGACTCCTCGAACCCTCGGCGCTAGCCCTATGGTTGTTCAGGCTGTGAACGGCGGCTTTAGGCTGGCCACTGCTTCCCGAAGTCAGGATGATATTGGCAGGTGCGTGGCGATCGATTTGGGCAGGCGTGTTATTCGATTTTAAAGAGAAATCTAGTGTGACCGACGTTAGCTTGGTCGTCTCTGCGTTGGGCTCGCTCCTCGATACCGAAACCTCAGATGACAATTCGGTGAAGCCTTCTCCGGTCCACAAAAAATTGAGTCGATGCAACTCTATGAGAGCCAAAACCTGACTTGCCGGAAACCGGGGAGAGAGAGGGCAAAAGAGGATCTGATGATCGATACAGGCCCAATAAAGCATGACTAACTCGACAGAGTTGTTATCGATACAGGCAAGACGGTCACCTTTGCCGAGCCCCTTTGCGGTTAACTGCTCGCCGAGTGCAATGACTCTGTGACTCAATGTCGAGTAGTCGATTTGTTGATTAACCCCATCATGAATATAGGTCAGTGCAATTTGGCTGGGGTGTTGCCTGGCGCATTGATGAAGCGGAGATAGTAACGCTTTCAAGGCTTGCTCCTAACAGCTTTTGATTAAGGTGAGATCGCCCCAGGATTGACAGCGAGGCTTTCCTGAGTCGACTAATAGATCATAGCTAAAAGCTGTGAGGGTATCGAGCCCCGGGAGCTCATCGGGAGTCATTATCTGGCTTAATCTTGCGAGAGCCTCTATCCCTAAGCTGGCTTCCAGGCTGGAGCTTAAGATAAACCTGACACCAGAGTGCTCTGCTTCGGCTTGAAGTTTTTGTAGTTTTTCTAACGTGCCAATCAGCATAGGTTTTACGACCAGCGCGGTGAGTCCCGGCTGCATGGTAAATTGAAACATCGGATCGTTAAGGCTCTCATCTAACGCCCAGGGCATACCTATTGCCCGATAGAAAGCGGCGTTGTCACTCGCTCTTTGGCATGGCTCCTCGATATATTCGATAGAGGCAAGGGGTAAGCAAGCTGCAAAATCTATGGCTTGCTCCAAATCGAAGCCCCGGTTTGCGTCTAACCTGAGTTTTAGATCTGGCCTGATAACTAATATCTGATGGATGAGTTGAACCTCCTCTTCCAGTGAGGTTTGCGCTACTTTGACCTTGGCGGCATGCACATCGGCAGGCAGGTCACTGACTCGTTGATGCAGTGCGTTAATCGACTCATCACTGTTACGGTAGAGCAGAGGGATGATCTTCCGATCCGCGTTAAGCGATATCGTGTGTCCGTTGAGTTGTCCTTTGAGCTTGGCGTGCATCAGACTCAGACCGAAGGCCAGAGATGGGAGAGATTCAACATCAGCGATATCCAATAAGTCAGCTATTGGTTTTTGAACTAACTGTTCTAACAGACTCTCCAGTTTATCGCTCACCTGAGTCAGGCTTTCCTTGCTGAAACCGTGCAGTGGATTGCCATCGATATCGAGCCCTGACAGTGGTGCAATCTCAACTTGCTCGGTGAGCACCTGTCCTGTCTCATCTATGGCTTCAACTTTTAATACTAAGCCTCTGCGGACATCAATGCGTTGGCTACCGACCGGCAGTAACTTGTCTAAAGGGATCTGATATTGATAAAGGTGAAGCGCTGAGATGATCATTGAGCATCCTCAATTAAGTGTTTAATAAGCTGACGACAAAAAAGTGTTGGAGCTGCAAGGTGTACGTTATGACCTGCATCGGTAATCGTATGGACTTGGATGTTTGTCTGGTTCGCCCACCGGGATGCTAATGCTGAAAATTTACTGTCATCCTTACCAACGAAATAATGGCAGGGCAGCTGCAGTTGGTTTGGTAGTTGCCACAAATCTTCCTGCTTAGCGAGAGAGGTGGGCTCGAAAACAGTGAGCAGGGCTTCTGAGTTGTTGTGACTGCGTTTGCGGATCAAAGCTTGGCGTTTCGATTCCGTCAGTTCGGCAAATACCCCCTGCTGGTACCACAGCGAGAGAAAAGACTCGATGGGTACAGATGAGAGTTTCTCGCTCCAGGTATGATCGCTACGAGCTCTCACCTGTCTCTCTGCTATCGACTGCAGGCCAGGATGGGATGATTCCAGGCTAAGGCTGAGTAAATTATCAGGGTAAGCCTGTGCCAGATGCAGAGCGATACGCCCGCCCAACGAGTAGCCCAGCAGGTGATATCTTACTATGGATAAACTGCTCAGGCTTGTCTGAATCGCACTTGCGACCCGCTCAAATCCTGACGCTCCCGATGAGAGCGCAGGACTCTGCCCATGGCCGGGAAGATCGATACAGATACAGTAAAAATGCGGGAGTAAATCCGAAATAAGCGTGTCCCAATCGTTTTTACTGCCAAGAAAACCATGCAGCATCACTAAAGCGGGCTTGCGGCTATCTCCATGGCATGACAGTGCTAACATCAGTTTTGTTTTACCCAGGTGGCAATGCTGGCAATCTGCTCACTCGCTTGATGCTGAGTAATCGAGACTTCAATGACTGAGGTTCCCTGATAACCTATGGCGTCCTGATAGGCTTCGTTGAAACTCTCGAAGTCATCGACCCGATTGTAGGCAAGGCCGAACATTGCTGCCCCATAACCGAACTCCAGTCCATGGGCCAAACGGTAATAATCACTTCTGAGTTTCTCGTCGGGGACCGGAAGTAAGTTAAAGATATTGCCGCCATCATTATTCAAAATGACGATGACAAAGGGGCTCTCAATCGTCCGGGCAATGGCCAGTGAGTTCAGGTCGTGCAACTGAGATATATCGCCAATGAGTAACGTGGTGGGCTTCCCCTCATGCTTAGCTACACCACAAGCGGTGGCGAGCAGGCCGTCGATACCCGATGCGCCGCGATTTGTATAGGTGCGGGGATAGTCGGGAGTGATCGGAGCATACATATCATATAAACGTACCGGCAGGCTATTACCGATAAAGAGTTGGCTTTGGCGATTTTGAGCCTTAGCTATCGCTCGAACGACCATAGCCTCACCAAACTCAGCATGGTCGATCTGCTGTTGAAACAGGGTCTCAAGTCCGTCATTAAACTGGATGAGCTGCAGCGCCCAGTTGGCGTCGGATGATCGTGGCCAGGCTTGTGAAGCAAAGGCATTTACACTCGAGTGCCATACCTGCTTGGCACTGTGGCTTGGATCTAATCTCATCTGACGGGGCAATACCTGCCAATAGCGCTTCCATTTCTGTTCGCTTAAGAAAGTAATCAGGCGTTTTGAGAGCAGGCGCCCGCCAAATACCAGCACAGATTCAGCCTGAGCCAGTAGAGCCTTAGCTTTGGGTTGGTGCAGGAGTTGATCGATGTGGCCAATGACACCGGAATGCTGTCTAAGCTGAGATTGAGCATCGGTGAGTAGTGGCCAACCTAACTTCTGTGACAGTTCGACAAGGGCTTCCGGTGACTCTTCCGGCGAAAGAGTACCTGCAATGATCACACCTTTTCCATGAACGAAGCGGGCCAAGGTATCTTGGGTTGGCAGGCTATGCTGTGACGTTTTGCCGTATTGATTAAAAGGCGATGTCGTATGTTGCCAATTACCCAGTGTACTCAGGTACTGAGTAAAGTCGGCACTCATGGTCGATGGGTAGAGTGGCTCACGATACATGCAATTAATATGAACGGGCAGGCTTTGATTGCTTATGGCCTCATCTAACGTGGTGAGCAGCGCCTCCGGTCGGATAGCGATATCCGGTGTCGGCAGATTAATCTGTTTGGCATATTGTGCAAAGATAGCGGGTTGGATGATGGCTTGATTTGCGCCACAATCGATCAATTCAGGGGGTCTGTCTCCCGAAAGCACTATCAAAGGAACTTGCGTTAACCAGGCTTCGATTATCGCCGGGTAGAGATTTGCGACTGCGGTCCCGGAGGTCGTGATAATAGCCACAGGAGCCCGGCTTGCTTTTGCGAGACCCAATGCCATAAATCCAAGTCCACGCTCATCGAAATGCAGATGCTGTTTAAGCTTAGATTGTTTTGCTGCGGCGAGTGTTAAGGGGGTCGAGCGTGAGCCCGGTGCCATACACACATGTTGAACCCCAAGGCGGGCGAGTTCCTCGAGTATAAGAGTGCCCCATAATAGATTTAGCTCTGCTGTCTTGTCGATTTGCATGGATAAGTACCCGTTGATTGATGCTAATAGTGTACCCCGATTCACTTTAAAGGAGTATTTTTTAACGGCAGATACTTGATGACCGTTTCTATGATGGAGTTATATAGTTCTGTTTTTTATCTTGTCATGATAAATCGTAATCAAACTCATATTTAAAATGCATCTTGTCTTATTTTTTAATGCCTCGAAACTTATGGCGCTTAATACATGCACCTTAATTAATAAGTGAATTTTTATTACATTTGAGTGTAGATGAAAAAATTCTTAAGTAGTTTTTTATAATGCTGTTTGAGTCGTTGATCACCTTTTGTATATCACTTGGTGGAGGCGGGACGCATAATTATATTTTCTATGACTTTGTTGGTCACTCCTGCTCTGATGTTGTTTTTTCATGCGTTCAAAAAACATTTTAATATTTTGAACTCCATCATGTTCTCAATACTTTAGCCTCAAACCTACGCTTAACAAGCGACGATGTAGGCTTTAACAAATGGTAACCATTGTAACCTAGTGTATTTTTCCTTTTCTTCGTTTTTCAGTTACTTACTCTTGATTATGTTGTGGCTGGTAATGATATTTATTATCAATTGCCTATCGTGTTGCATCACAGGTTTCTTATATTCATTGATCGCATCGCAGTTTCATTTATTAGTTTTTAACAAATGAAATTTTATATTTAATTACCTTAGAATATTTGCATCTGAACTGATTGTTATTAATTGTTCCATTCCGGTTAATAACTTGGTTTGTTATTTATGTAAGGTCGAGTTAATGATTTATCGCGTTTTCTATAATTTATTTTGTGGGGTGGTCACAGTCTTGTGTTTATCCCTAAGTGCACATGCTACTCCCTGGCAAAACCTCACCGGTGAACAACTTGAACAAAAATTAGCTGAGAAATTCTCGGCTGGTGAATATTCATCGAAAGGCGCCGATTCCTGCTTGATGTGTCACCGAAAAAATGAAGCCGTGATGGCGATTTTTGATGGTACCCACGGCATGATGAACAATAAGCAGTCGCCAATGGCGGGCCTGCAATGTGAAGCCTGTCATGGCCCTCAAGGAAAGCATAACAAGGGCGGGAAGGAGCCGATGATCGCCTTCGGTAAAGACAGTAAACTGTCGGCCTCCGCGCAAAACAGTGTTTGTCAGGGGTGTCATAACGATCCTAAACAGATGGCCTGGCACAGCAGTACCCATAACCTTGAAGAGGTGGCATGTTCCGACTGTCATACCCTGCACAGCGCCAAAGACCCCGCTCTGGATAAGCTCAGTGTGAATGACACCTGTAGCTCGTGTCATACCAAAGAAAAAGCCGATATGAATAAGCGTTCGTCTCATCCTTTAAAGTGGGACCAGATGACCTGTATCGATTGTCACTCTCCTCATGGATCTATGAGTGAAAGCGCCCTGAATAAGCCGACGATTAATGACACCTGTTATTCATGTCACAGTGAAAAGCGTGGCCCTGTTTTGTGGGAGCATGCCCCGGTTACAGAAAACTGTGTCACCTGTCATAACCCTCATGGCAGCGTCAATGAAGGCATGCTGAAGAGTCGTGCGCCTCAACTCTGTCAACAGTGTCATGCTCCCGATGGGCATGCCAGCCGTGCCGTGCAGGAACCAGGAATGGATGCCTTCGGCGGTGGTAAGAGTTGCTTGAATTGTCACAGCAAGATCCACGGTTCTAACCATCCGTCAGGCAGCTTGCTGCAGCGCTAATAGGGAGCAATATCATGAGATTTAAACTCAATATCATCACAGTGTCGCTCCTGGCCGTCTCAGGCTCGGCGATGGCTACAAACTTCGGTGTCGGTAACGCCAATACTGACTCGATCAATATGGATAAGTACCAGTGTAAACGTTGTGTCTCAACCAGTGGGTATCGCGGTGAAGTCTCGGTCTCTGCGGGTTATAACTCAGTGGATGATATCCATGCAGGTAATGCACTGGGAACCGCTGAAGATGGTGCCATCGCTGCCGTGAGTGGTGATATTCGCTATCAAAATGAGACCGGGTACCGGGCACAAATGCAAGCTCATCAGTTGGGCATGGACAATGGCTTTGCCAATATCAAGGTGGGTAAATCTGGCCTCTATGAACTGGAGTTAGATTATCAATCGCTTAAGAGTTATCAGGCGGGCGATGTGCAGAGTCAGCTTTGGCATAACGATGGAATGTTAACGCCCAGCCCCTATACCAATGAATTTGATCTGGCACTAAAGCGCGAGAAGTCGGCGATAGGCTTCAACTATGGCGAGGGAATTTATAACACCTTCATCCGCTATAGCCAGGAAGATAAAACGGGTCATCAATCGAGCAGCCTGGTCGCGCCAAGTCCGGTCAACTTTGGCTTGCCCGTCGATGCCACCACTAAGCAGCTCGATGCAGGAGCATCGTTATCCGGCGATAACTGGTTAACTGAGTTGAGCTATTTCGGTAGTTATTACAGCAATAACATCAAAGATCTCAGCCTGCCTCATATGAATGATGTCTATTCGGCCACCCCGGATAATGAGGCTCATCAGGTTTCACTCTCAGGCCAGTATCAGCTTAATCGTACCGTTATGAGCGGCCGTTTGGTGACGGGACGGATGATCCAGGACGATGCACTTATCCAGATGAGCGGTAACCCGCTGCAAAGCTGGGATGGGCAGATAGACACCTTAGATGGTCGTTTTGCGGTGACCTCTATGTTGAGCAATCGCCTGCGTTTAGGCGGTAGTGTTGATTACAGCAAACGAGATAACAAGAGCTCTGTGTGGGAGTTTACCCAGTACAGTTACAACGGCTTAAGCGGCTCATTTAAGCAAAATGTGCCTCAGGATATTGAGCGCAATACCTATAAGGTCAATGCCAGTTACCGCTTAGCCAGTGGTTACCGTCTGCAAGCCGGTTATGACAGAAAAGAGGTCGAACGCAGCTATAGCGAACGTGAGCAGACCAATGAAGATAGCCTGTGGGCCAAACTTAATGTCAGCGCCTTCGACACGTTCAACGTCAATCTTAAAGCCAGCCATGGCAATCGCGGTGGCTCGGATTATGAAGTGAATGAAGTCACCTCTTCACAAGAGAACGCCTTGATGCGCAAGTACTATCTTGCGGATCGTAAACGTAATGCCGTCGAGCTAAATGTTAATCACTCGCCTCTGTCTTGGATGAGTATCGATGTTACCGGGCGTTACGCCAAAGATGACTATGACGCCACCGAGATAGGCCTGACTGAATCACAAGACTTTGGCTATGACGTCAATCTGAGTCTGCAGTTTAGCAAGCATCTATCGGCTTACGGTTTTGCCGGTCAGCAGTGGATCGACTCGGCTCAAGCGGGTAGTCAGAGCTTCAGTAGTCCGGACTGGAATGCCGATATCGAAGATGAGTTTATCAATATAGGTACCGGCTTTAGTTATGGCGGTCTGATGCAGGACAAACTCACTTTGGGCGGTGATTACCTGTTTAGCAACTCAATCAGTGACACCTCGGTCGGGGGCAGCCTGGTTACGGCCAATGGTACCCAGCCATACGGTGATTACTTCTCCTATAACCACAGCGTGCGTATGTATGCCGATTATGCCTTGAGCAAACAGATGGCATTGAAGCTGAGTTATCAATATGAACGATATTACGACACAGACGCGGCTCAAGTCGCGACGAATGCTGTGCCCGGGCTAACCACGTTAGGTGAGCTTAACCATGACTATAACGCGCACCAAGTGATGTTGTCGTTTAGCTATTTATTGCGCTAAGGCGCAGTGCGGAAAATCGCAAGAGGAAATATTAATGGAACGTAGAAGTTTCTTAAAAATGAGTGCAGCCATGGGTTGTGCAGCTACAGTAACAGGTTGTAAAACCAGTTCAGACGATGCCAATGTTGTGCCGCCAAAGCCACCTGTAGGTGAAGAGCAAATTACCTGGTCATCTTGTCTGGTTAACTGTGGCTCTAACTGCCCGGTTAAAGTGTTTAGCCGTGATGGTGTTATTACTCGCGTTGAGACCGATCACGACGTTACCGACGGCGATGATATTTATCAAGTGCGTGCCTGTGCCCGTGGTCGCTCACTACGCCAGCGCACCTACGCCGTCGATCGCTTAAAAACACCGATGAAGCGTGTTGGTAAGCGTGGTGAAGGTAAGTTTGTACCTATCAGCTGGGACGAAGCGGCAAAAACCATTGGTACTAAGCTAACGTCAGTGATTGCCGAGCACGGCAACAAAGCCATTTTCCGTAGCTATGGCTCTGGGGCTTACTATGGTTTTGCATCTAATGCCTGTTTTAACCGTCTGTTTAACTTAAACGGTGGCTGCCTGAATGCCTACGGTAACTACTCTTGGGCACAGCAGATGGAGGCGGCTAAGCATACCTTCGGTACAGGTAGTACTTCGGGCTCATCGACGGTGACTCTGGCAAACAGTGACTTCCTGCTGGGTGTAGCTTATAACCCAAGCGAGATCCGCCAAAGCGGCAGTGGTGAAGGTTATGACTACCTGAAAGCGCTGCAAAAAAGTAACGGCCTGAAAGTCGTGATGATTGACCCACGTTACACAGACTCTATGTTAGGCAAAGAGTCTAAGTGGTTGCCTATTCGCCCGGGTACCGACGCGGCATTTGCAGAAGCTATTGCTTATCAAATGATTAGCTCAGGTTGGGTCGATCAGAATTCACTCAGCTTTATCAATCAGTATGCCGTAGGTTTCGACGCTGCCTCTATTACTGCGCAAAAAGAAATTTTTGCCACCAGTGGTGATGCCACTAAGCAAGAATACGCTAAGGTGATGAAGCCTGAAGAAAACTACCGTGATTACATCTTAAGCCAGGGCATTTACGCCGACCAGCCGTTGAAGACGACTGAGTGGGCCGAAAAAATTACCGGTATTCCGGCTGCGCAGCTTGAGCAAATTGCGACAGACCTACAAAACGCTAAAGCCCCCTATATCGTCGTTGGCGCCGGTGTTAACCGTCAGGCCAATGGTGAACAAAGCATGCGCGCGCTTTACATGCTGTCTGTATTGACGGGCAAGTTGGGTACCTTAGGTGCATCGAACGGTGAACTGCCATCCATGAGCGGAATGTACCGCGCCGGTATTCCAACTGGCAGCAACCCGGTTAAAGAAAGCATCTCATTCTTTACCTGGTCTGAAGCTATTCATAACGGCGAAACCATGACTGCACGCAGCCACGGCGTTCGCGGTACTGATGGTTTAGATACGCCACTGGGCACCAATATCAAGGTCATTATCTCTGCGTCAGACAGCTCGCTGCTGAACCAGCATGCCGAGATCAACAACACCGCTAAGATCTTAGAAGATGAAACGGGTGTTGAGCTGATTGTCAGCTGTGATTGCTGGATGACTCCAGGGGCTAAGTTTGCCGATATAATCTTGCCTGATACCAGCTGGTTAGAATCAAATGACTTAGTTAACGACAGCTATGCCTCCGGTGCACTGGGTTACATCACGGCGATGAAGTCGGCGATTGAGCCCATGTGGGACTGTAAGTCTATGTATGAAGCATCAGCACTGATTGCTAAGTACATGGGTTGTGAGGCTGAATTCACCGAAGGCAAGACTGAAGAGCAATGGCTCGAAGAGTTATACCAGAAGACCAAAGACAGCAGCACTAACTTAGGCGTCGTGCCAGCCTTCCCGGCGACTTACAAAGAAGCACAAGAGATTGGCTTCTTCCGTAAAAACATGAACGACAACCATGTTGCCTTGGAAGGTTATATCAAGGGCGGTAAAGCACTGTCGACCCCAAGTGGCAAGATTGAGATCTACTCAGCCGAGCTTGCATGGCGTGCGGCTAACTGGGATCAAGAAAATAGTGTCGACAACCCGACCAAAGTTAAAGGTGACACCATCACCGCTATTCCTCAGTACACCGTGACTTGGGATGGTTATGAAGATGAAGACACCAGCACCGATTACCCCATTCAATTAGCGGGTTACCACACCAAGGGCCGTACTCACTCGAGTTACCACAACGTGCCTTGGTTACGTGAAGCGGTTGAAGATGCGGTTTGGGTTAACCCAATGGATGCAGCAGAGAACGGTCTAAGTGCTGGCGATAAGATTGAGATGTATAACGAGCGTGGTTCGATTGCCGTCAAGGTTCGCATCACTCCACGTGTCGCACCTGGTGTGTTTGCATTGGGTCAGGGTGCCTGGTTTAAGCCTGGTAACACAGTTGGTAGCACGGGTCACATCATAGATGAAGGCGGTGCGATCAACACGCTAACTCGCTATCAGCCAAGCCCTGTTGCTAAAGGCAATCCACAGCACACTAACCGTGTTGCCATTAAAAAGATTTAAGAGACTAGTTAATTATGACTCAATCAACTCAATATGGTTTTTATGTAGACAGCACTAAGTGTAGTGGCTGTAAAGCATGTCACGTGTCTTGCAAAGACCGTCAAAGCAACGAAATTCGTAACAATAGCAATCCAGAGGGTAACGCTTTACCTGCACTTGAGGGCGTAACTTGGCGCCGCGTGTATGAGTATGGTGGCGGAGAATGGACTAAGGGTAACAATGGCTGTTTTGAGCAAAATGTATTTGCTTATTACATGTCTATCGGCTGTAACCATTGCTCTGAGCCGGTATGTGTTAAAGCATGCCCTACAGGTGCGATGCATAAGCGTCGCGAAGATGGTTTGGTTCACGTGGCATCAGAGCTGTGTATCGGGTGTGAGAGCTGTGCTCGTGCTTGCCCCTATGATGCGCCGCAAATTGATCGCGAACGTAAGGTGATGACTAAGTGCGATGGTTGCTTCGAGCGGATCGCAGAAGGTCGTAAGCCTGTATGTGTCGAGTCTTGCCCGCTACGTGCATTGGACTTCGATACCATGGATAACCTACGCGCTAAATATGGCGATGGTGACGGTCATATTGCTCCGCTACCATCACCGGGTATTACCTCGCCAAACTTGATCATTAAAGCGAACAGGAATGGTCAGCCTGCATCGGGTGGCGAAGGGAAGATCTTAAACTTATCAGAAGTTTAATTTTTCCAATTTATGTGTCAGGCGCCTAAGGGCGCCTTTTAACTGAGATTTATATGTCATCAGATAACAAATTTGATTTTGAAGCCGGTCAGGGAATTGCGCGGATTTTACATAATGTCCTGCTTAACTATCCGACGGCTGAAATGGTGCAAGGCTTCAAAGAGCACTGTGTGGCAGTAACTTGGCCTGAGTTTGGTTCATCATCGGATAACCAAGCCGGACGAAACGCACTTGCAGCTTACCTGTCTCAGTGGTCAGTTATGCAGCTCGATGAGCTAAAACTGGATTATGGTCAACTATTCTTTGGTCCTGGTGAGCCAACGGCAATGCCGTGGGGGTCGGTCTACCTTGGTGAGCAGCAGTTGCTAAACGACAAGTCGACGGTAGAGCTAATGGCGTTTTATAAGCAGAATGGCATTAGCTTTGATCTGGAATATCATCAACCCTTGGATCATATTGCCCTGTACTTTGCCGTTATCGATCAACTCTTGGGGCAGCTCGCTGTCAATCCTGATGATGAGTCCGTCCGTCGAACCTTAAGCGTGCTACTGCAACAGCATATGTTGCCATGGTCACAGCGCTGTTTCGAGCTGGCTATTGAGCATTCTCAAACCGATTTTTATTTAGGCATTGCTCATCTGGCACTGGATTTTCAAAAGGTATTGGCTGAAGTGTTTCGGCTTATCTCTATGCCGGTTCGCTTACATCGATAGGGGGAGCAGAGATGAGCGTAATTAAGGCATTGGGACAGCAACATACAAAAGCTGAGTTTGCCTATCTGTTGCAAGGCTATTTAAGTCAGGATGCCGAGGTGTGCGCGCTATTCTGTGGGGCCACCAATATGACTAGCGTCGTTAACCTTATTGCGGCATTGAGCTATCGGGAGAGTGACGAGCGTTTTACTGTTACCTCACTCGACACTGAACTGGTGTTGTCCGTGTTATTCGATGGCTTTCATCTGCTGTTTATCAAAGAGGTTCAGCATGGCTCTTTAAATCAGGCCGAGCATCTTATTCTGCGCTTAACCCAACATTATGCGGCGCAACTCGAAGCTGACTTTGTATCTGAACAAGTTAACGAGCCTCAATCAGAGGAGCATCTTGAACTTAGAAATAAATTAAAACAGGTGCTTATAGCATCATCTCAATTGGATCGCTTGTATCTGCAAAGACGTGGTCAGCAGAGTAATATGGGGCGATAAATCATATGCTCACACAGAAGGAATACGCTTATTATTCGATTATTTGTCTTCGATATCATATATAAGGTTGTCAATGTGGTGATCGGAAAGTTGTTCATTTACACATGTCACTAACTCTAATACACGATTAAAGCTTTCATCGCTAACAGCTGTTTTCCATTCTAACTGTTCATTCATCGCGATCGTGAACGACCCCTTCGAAGTCTTTTGTTGCGAGAAGGAGATAGCGTTAAGCACCTTTCAGAAGTCCCATAGTTTAGCTACCCTGCTCACCTTAGATTTGATGTCGGCTGAGTAATATGGATGGTTGCACTTTTCGGTACCTACTCCTAAGTACTTGCTAATTTACCGAAAGAAAAGCGGGCGATGCTCCATTAAATATTGATGACGGTATTACGTGAGTTTTTAACCCAGTAAAAAGTTATTAAGGAGTAATGCTAAACAGGAATGAATATCATTTAAAATTAATGTGCTTTAGTTTTAATTGCTTTTATAGCATGAGTTATATTGTTACGGAGTCTTTGTAATATATAACTGTTATTATATCTTTACTATTTTTACATTTTTATTGTTCTTAATGTTTGCATTAGTAAGGTTTGTGTGCGCAATTCAGTTCATGATTGGTACTTGCTTATTTTATTTTTCAGCTAATATATAACTTGCGAACATAGATATTGCTTGGTAAATAATCAAGTCCCAGACTTATCCTCGATGATCTTACTGCCTGTCTGTGCGTCGTGAGTAAGCCATTGAATTTAAGCGTGTTAAATGATTTTTTGTTATTAGGGTCCGCGCTCTTGTATTCGTTATTAGTTGTTAGGAATAATGAAAAGTGTAACAAATTGTATCTTTGCTATTGGTGTTTGTTAGCTTACCTAATACTGAGATTAGGTTTAATCTTTAGTTACAGATGTATATCTGTGATTAACGCTGCGGAAAGTAAGATTATTTAATGGTAAATTTAATCCACATATATTCATGGATGTATTTTAATGCGAAAGGAACTCTCTAGGTTAGATTATTTCACACTTAAAGTTCTCATTGGTTTATTTGAGTTTAAGAATTGCAGTGTCGTGGCTGAGAAGTTAAATACAACTCAGCCTAAAGTCAGCCGCGCCTTGAGCTGCCTTCGTGAAGTGATCCAGAATGAATTATTTGTGCGTCAGCAGTATGGCTTACAGCCAAATTTGATGGCCGAAAAAATCTATCCCTTGGCTAAATCGATAGTCGCTACACTGGAAGAGATAGATCTGGTAGCTATGACTCTGCCGGATGCGAGACGTGTCGTGAATGTTGCGGTTCAGGAACATATGTCTGCATTTTTTTTGGAGGCAATATCGGAAGTCTGTATTCATTTGAAGCAGGAGGTGAGCGTTAACATTCAGCCCTGGTGTGACAATGTTTCCCAGCTGATTGCCCAAGGTAAGCTGGACTACGCAATCACTGCTAACTCGACTTATCACGAGATGATAGAAAACCTTGAATTGGGGGAGGTCAGTTATCGGTTCGTCGTCGCCAAGAAAGGTCATCCCATTTTTCGAAAGCCCCTGAGTTATTCATCGCTTATCGAGAATAGACTGGTTTTCATCAATTACTGCCAGGTGGGCTCGAAGCCTAACTGGTTCGAATCCATTGTGAAGCTACGAGGTGAGGAATTAAAGCTAACCTTAAAGACCTCTTGTCACAACATGGCGCTGGATCATATCGTTAAATCCGATGACGTGTGCTGTACCGCATCCATTTTTGCCTATCAATATTTTAAGAGTCGTGATGATACTGACTTTATCGATGCCACAGACTTCTGTCATCTTGAGTTAGCTAAGGCTAAAAAAGAATTGGCGCCGACAGAGCATCAAAAATATTATTATTACCTGCAATATCATCATTCTAATGAGAATGAATTCACTCAACTTTTGTCGGAAATATTGAAGCGTAAACTTGACTTGATGCAAGACGAATATGAACAGGCTAAATCACTCGTCGCTAGCTAACGTCGGGCCGTCGATAGTTAAGAGCCCTAATCGAACCTGGCTAGATGAAAGGTGCCTGATACCGGCGAGTCTAACTTGCTATTTAATCGCTAGGGGCGAGTGTCATACCTGTGTTTAACTCGAGTCAGTATGGTCTGTGTCGATATTTGCCCCCAAATAGTGAGTACTTGTTCACTCACTATTGATGCCAAGTACAGATGGCTAAGTGTTCGAGTCCCAGTATTAATAATGCCAAGTATCAGTGCAGTGCGGTGTTGACCAAGCCTTGAATTTGAGTCGATAACCATTGCAGATTAGGCTCTGCTTTGGTTTTATTGTAAACCAGATACAAAGTTGGCACCTTGATTTGCATATAGAGTCTCTCTGACTCGACATCTGAAATCCGGCAAGCATGCAGGTTATGGGTACTGTTTATCATGTTATATATCGAACTGTAGGGGAGCAAGGCGACGGCTTGGGTCGATCTCAGGTATTCAAATATGCCGGATAGACTGCTGAGATCCATCTCAGTGTTAAGTTGGATGTTGTTTGCATCGCAATACGCTTGAAATGGACTCCTTTTTTGTTTGGTGTCATCAACATTCACGTTAACAAACGGATACTCTGCAATAGATTCTAAGGTGATCTCTTGCTTGAGTATTGGATGTTCATGGTGACAGATGAGAAAGAGTTTATTCAGTTTTTTTAATGGTATGGCTTCGAGATTCTCATCTATATTCTTGATGTCATCAATAATATTACAGCAGCACAATCCTATATCTACTTCACCGGTGACGATACTATCTATTGATTTTCTTGTGCAGGTTGAGATATTAAAGCTCATATCTTTTCCTGCATTCCTAATAGAGGTTAATAGTACCTTTGGGAATGTGTAGGAGATAAGATCTGGTGAGGCAATTTCAAAATGGTGAGTTAGTTCGACGCTATTTTCACAGTGTAGCTTTTGCAAGCTTTTCGAACATTCTACAATTTCCTTCGCAATGGGATAGATTTTTCCTGCGAATTCATTAGGTACCAGACCATATTTTTTTCTGATAAATAGCTCATTACCAAATAGCTCTCTGGCATGCTTGAGGCATCGACTTATTTTCGGCGCGGGAATGTTTAACTTGTGAGATACAGAAGTTGCTGATTTACTCTCATAGAGATTAACCAATATATTTAAACTTAGTAAATCCAAGTCACTAAAAGCTATATCCCTCATTGTTAATGCCTCTTTTAAATGTTATTTGCTCTTCCATAATAACCAATTTGAAATTTATTATATCATTTTATTCAAGTTGCTTTGTAAAACTGTTTGCTAAGTCACTAATTTGGTTATTCACATATTCGATACTAAATATATCAATATTGAATTACTGGAAGAATATTGGTTTTAACTGTGAAATGTCACACGCTTTCGTAACCAGCTGTTTTTAATGTTGATAATTTCGTTGAGGCTCCTGGTTACCACCTTGCGCCGCAACTGTTTCATATTTGTTTCCTGCTTGTTGGCACTCAACCTTGATGTTTCGTTTTGAAATTTTAAATACTGAAATAAACAAATTCATTAATTGAAAATGTTTGTTTGTTAATTGTTGAATTTGGTAATTCAAGCTGGTCTTGATATTTAAATATGAAAATAACAATAAATTTGATTGTTTGATTTGAATCAAGGTTTTAATAATGGCTAATGCGAATACTAGCAGCGTGTTAAAAATGAAACTAAATAATTAAATAATTAAACTGTAGTTTTGGAGGCGTTTATGAATGCATCATTCATTTTAAGTTATGCTTTTATGTACTTTGTGTTATTCCTTGTGGTGCCATTTGTTCTAGTGACATTCACCATGACCTGTATAAAGTTTTTTAAACCAAACGATACGGAATCCGTGGGAGATAAAATAAAATTTAGCCGTCACCCAATGGAGCCTAAGTCGGTTGGGTTTATTAATAAGTTGAATACGGTCGTTAAAGATAAATACAATGTTTTATATGGAACCTGTCTCGATAGCATACTGGATATTGACAAAGCGGAAACGCCTGACGATGTCCACTCCTATTTGAGAGGATGTCATTTGGATTATGTTCTGGTCGACAGTGAATCATCATCGGTAAAACTGGTGATCACCGACCCTGAGCATAACTCTCCCGAGCAATCTGAATTTATCGATAATTCGTTAGCCGAAGTCGGGGTTAAGGTCATTCACCTCGCCAAGAATCAAAAGTGGGATGAAAGTCTTATCAGAAACGGCTTGGCCGCATAGTCCAATTGAGTGCCGTAGCATCGACTGCGGCACCGCCTTTCCTAATTTTCTTAGAAATCAGTATCACTCGTTATGTGAGGACTCCTTATGTCCAGAATTGATAAATTTGCCGCTCCACTACTGGCCTCAATGCTTATGCTGGTGCTGGGTTCCTTCTCTCCTGCAGCGGTTGCAGCGAAAGTGGAGTTTAAAATAAACCAGAATAAACAATGCATCATGTGCCACAAGCGCAACGGCAAAATGTTTGGGCTTCATGCTAATGATGCATTGGATCTAACCTGCCAAAACTGCCACGGCGAAAAGGCTGGCCATCCGAGAAAAGCATCCGAGCTTATCGGATTTGGTGCAAAATCTGTCGCCAAAAGCGACGTTCAAACTGCCGCATGTCTCCAATGCCATGATGTCGAAACCCTGAGTCAGGCCGATTGGACCCACGATGTGCATTCCAACAAGGTTAATTGTGCCAGTTGTCATCAGTTACACCCTGAAATCGACCCTATCATAGGCGTGACAGCGCTTGATCGTAGCGAAATGTGCAGCGGCTGCCATAGTGCCAAATAACCAGGAGGATACCCAATGAAAAACTCAAGAAGACTCTTCCTTAAGAGCGCGTGTGCCGTCGTCGTTGCCGCATCGGGTTATACGATTGCTAAGAGTTCCACTGAGTCTGTGGAAATTAACGGAAAAAAATATGCCTTGGTGCATGATGAAACGAAATGTATTGGCTGTGATGCCTGCTCCATCGCCTGCCGGGAAGTTAATCAGGTACCCGAGGGGGTCAGTCGCTTGGAGATTGAGCGTGAAGGACCCTATGGGGAATATCCGGAGCAATATTTTCGTTTTACGCGTAAATCTTGCCAGCAATGTGAAGATTCCCCATGCGTCAAAGTTTGCCCCACCGGGGCCGCTTATAAAGACCCGGAAACGGGCATAGTCAGTGTCGATTCCTGGAAGTGTGTCGGTTGCCAATATTGTATCGCCGCCTGTCCCTATCAGGTGCGCTTCATTAATCCTGTTACCCATGCCGCCGATAAATGTGATTTCTGCAAAGAGACGCGCTTAAAAGAGGGGAAGCAGCCCGCATGCGTGTCAGCATGTCCGACCCAGGCGCTAACCTTCGGTGATTTGAAAGACCCAGACTCAAATATTGTCAAAGTACTTAAGTCGGCTCCCAATTATCGCAGTAAGACTGAACTCGGCACTCGGCCTAAAGTTTTCCGTATTGCATCACAAGAAGGGGATATAACGCTATGAGTCCATTCCATTTTGATGGCCTAGTTTGGCATTGGCCGATCGCCATCTATCTTTTTTTGGCAGGAGTATCCGCCGGAGCAATATCTTTCGCCATATTGCTCAAGCATTTTAAGCTGGGTAAAGACGCGTATAAATCCGGTTTCATTCAGGCCGCTTGTCTCATCGCTCCCTTGGCCGTCTTCGCAGGACTCGGGATCTTGGTGTTGGATCTCACCAAGCCATTCGATTTTTGGAAGATCTTGGTTTTTTACAATGGCACTTCCGTGATGTCTGTCGGCGTTGCCGTATTGATGGTTTATCAACTGATCCTCTTTGCCTGGTTAATCTGTGTATTTAAAGAGCCTGTATTGAATTGGTGTAATGGGCGTTGGCCTCTGGTGACCCGGTTACTGAATGCTTTGGTTAAGCATGAGCCAAGCATTTCGGGCTTTTTGACCATATTTGCGCTTTCTCTGGGGGCTTACACCGGCTTTCTGCTCTCTGCGCTGACCACCTTTCCTATGTTGAATAATCCGGTATTGCCCTTGCTCTTCTTGATCTCCGGCTTGTCTTCCGGCGCCGCAGGAACCCTGCTCGGTGGCGTGTTGCTCAAGGGGGATCCCGACGGCAAAGAGGTGCATTTCATACACAATATAGAGATCCCGATCATCTTGGTGGAGATGGTGCTGTTGTTTACCTTCTTCACCGGACTCATCCTCTCGGGGGGCCAGAGCAAAGTCGCTGCCATAACAGCTATCGGAGAAGGTTTTTGGGGCTGGGTATTCTGGGGGGGCATAGTCGTACTGGGTCTAAGTTTACCACTGGCATTCAACCTCTTCATGAAGACCTCTTCGAAGCGCAAGTTCTCCTATGTGGCTATCACCGCCAGTTGTAGCCTGGTTGGAGTATTACTGCTGCGTAATTTTATTCTCTATACCGGACAAATGACTGTTGCTTAACTATCTAATTGGGAGTTCACCATGTTTAAAGCCTTGGGGTTATCAATACTACTAAGTTTGTCTGGAGCGGTATTTGCGGGGGGAATTGCTGATTCCCATGCCGAAATGTCAGGGTGTGAAGCCTGCCATGAGAACGGGGCCCCCTCGGACGACGGGGCCTTTGAAAATGAGGCCTGTGCCTCTTGCCACGGGCCCTTGAAGGAACTGGACAGTGATGTTCATAATAAACATGAAGGCGCCTTGTTGTGTAATGACTGCCATGTGGTGCATGAGGAGGCATTGGCTAAGGATTCCTGCAGCAATTGTCACTAACTTAGGCCTGAACAGGCCTGATTAAGCTGATGCCAGTCACCAATAAGAGTCGACTGGCGAACACTCGGCTAAGCAGGCTTGCTTCAGCAATTTATTCCACCGTACGACAAGGATGTACTTGGGCTGGACGCCATTTTATTTGCCTCACTCTTAAACTTTAGAGTCGCACCCAACCTCCAAATGGGTTTGCCACCCTCTCACCAGGGTGGTCTTTCTTCTTTGATTGTCGAATTAATTTCTTACAAATGCTTCACCTATGAACTATTGGTTGGAGCTATTCTTTTGAAAGTTATTCTTTTGAAGCTAAAATTTTGAAGCTAATATTTTGAAGGTAGCTCTGATGAAATTAATTAAAGGGATTTTCTTTACGCTATTCGTGTTCTCCTTGAGTTCCGCATCATGTGCTCGCCAAGCATTAATCTACGACGTATATCGTCTCGCGGTTCAGTCCGAATTTCGCTTAGATAGGGATATTAAAAGGGATGCGACCCGACACCCCAGAGAGGTGTTGGCTTTCTTTGAGATTGAGCAAGGGCAAACTGTCTTAGATCTCTTCTCCGGAGGTGGTTATTACTCCGAACTTCTCTCTTATGTTGTCGGAGGAGAAGGGGAGGTTATTGCTCACAATAATCAGGCTTACCTTCCTTTTGCGAAAGAAGATCTCGATGAACGCAGTTATGCCACTAGGCTGCCGAATGTCACTCCCCTGTTGAGTGAGGCCAACGATCTGAATTTTGTGGCAGATTCTCTCGACAGAGTTTTTTATATTCTGGGTTTTCATGATATCTATTACCGTGATGAAACTTGGCCCGAGATTGATGATGACAAACTGGTTGCCAATCTATTTCATAGTCTTAAGCCGGGCGGAATTGTTGCGGTAATCGATCATGATGCCGTTTCCGGTGCAGGGAAAGAGACGGCACAGGAGTTTCATCGATTATCATCAGAGCATGTTATTAGCAAGATGACTCAGGCAGGGTTTGTATTGACCGATAGCGCCGATCTTCTTAAGAATGATGCAGACCCGCTTACTATCTCTGTGTTCGATAAGGCTATCAGAGGAAAGACGAGTCGCTATATGTTGAAGTTTATAAAACCGCAGACAAACTAAGTTGTGAAAAATCAACGCTGGCTCTCTATGGCCTGATTACGCATCTGGATCAGCTCGCTGTGTTTCAGATGAAGCAGAGCCGATGTGCGGCGAATGATCTGATTTTCATAGCGACATAACTGGCCATCGGCGTAGGCGAGTTTCCACATGGCGAGGATCAGTTTTTGCTTCTGTTCAATACTACATTGCTGATTGATTTCACGGGTGAATTCATAGAGTGAAATCGAGTTCCCCTGTACCTTCTTCGCTTCATCGATCAACTCTTCTGCCTCGGCTTGAGTCAACGACAGTGCTGAGGTTAGCAATGTTGGCAGGAGCTTAGCTTCCTCCGTAGACAAGGTCTCGTCGGCAAATACCACTTCCAACAGTAAGCTCACTGCGGCCAAATTAAGCTGACGAGCCTGCTCTTCCGGCGTCACGGCTTGTGAGTGTGAACTCAGAAACTTTTTTAATTTCGCAATCATGAATGGAATACCTGTGAATAATCTAAAGATTGAAGCATACAGGGTTAGAGTGGTAGAAGAGGTAAGAGTTCACTTTTCATCGATATGAGGGGCGAAAAGTGAACCCTGATACTGAGCTTAAAGAATCGCACCTAACCCTTTTATCAAGAGATCTGTGGTGCCATTTCCCGCATTGGCATCTAAGTAGCCTTTGACAACATCTATCATAGGAACCGCCAGCTCCTTTGAGATCCCCAATTTTTCGAAGGCATCATAGATTTGAGCGCCACCTTGCAAAGAAGCACCCAGATCGCCGGCTTGAGAGAGGAGTCCGGAAATCCCCGAACCACTATCGATAGCCGGAGCCGCAGAGAGTAAGCTGTCCATATTGGGAATCGCACTGGCTATCGGTCCGAAATCATCACTACCTAATGTCGATTGGGCTAAAGAGAATAGGCTACCCAGACCCCCTTCCGCCTGCGACTGATTGAGTCCGAGTTGTGACATCACACTGCCAACGAGATCACTGCTCTGGGTTTGTGTTACCTGAGGTTTCACCTCCTCCTTTGACGTTAGATCGTCAAACCAACCTGCCGTTGCAGGTGAGCCCATCATTAGGCTGCCGAGTAGTAAGCCTGTCACAGCAGATAGTTTCATTGTTAGCCTTCCAGTGGTGAATAAATCCGAATATTACGAGCATTCTAGCTTTTTTAACAAAAACATTGCAGCTTTTTTACGTTAGACAGCTCACCAATTGTCCATTTCTTCTGTGCAAAAAATATGAAATTTGGGTATTCTATTGGCCTTATTGTCTTATTTAATTTATTAATTGGAAACGCGCATGTCATTATCCGCGATATTTACCGAAGCATATAACTTCTTTCGCAATCATATTAGTCAGTTAGCTGCTCTCACCGTTCCTATTCTATTTGTTCAGGTAGGTATTCAACTTTGGTTGGGTATGGAGATGGCGAACGCAGATTTGGAAAATCCTCAGTTTGGTGCGCTGCATATGGCGGCCGTAATGGCGTTGCTACTGGTGTTCTCTCTGTTGATCGCATCTTTAACACTCTTTATGGAGATACGTTCACAAGGTCATGAAGCGAATACGGCTCTTATTCTTAAAACGAGTCTGAGTTTCGTACCTCCACTACTGCTCGCGGGGGTATTCTCTGGTTTAGCTATTTTAGCTCCGGTGATGATGTTTGCTGCCTTCGGACCGTTATGGCTGGTGGGACTGGTCATTAGTATCTATATTTTCGCCAGATTAGCCTACGTAAACTTCATGGTGGTTGTCGAGCGATTAACTCCTCTGGAAGCGATTAAGGGAAGCTTTAAGTTCAGTGGTGCTATAGCATTCAAAACCCTGTTGGTGTTGATGCTTTATATCCCATTATCCTTGATAGGTGGCATGCTTTCCTCTTTAGCACAAGATGCGGTTGGCTTCCCACTTCAGTTGATCGTTGAAGTCTTTATTGCCTTCATTGGGCTTTTCGTCAACGTTGCGCTGTTCCGTTTATATATGGTGTCACGCCCGAAAGTGGAAGAGCAGGCTTAACATTAAAGACGTTCCCGGGTTTTAGAACCCGGGAACTCGATTTCCCGGAGTTTCCGTTGTGCTTACTGATGTCGAATTCGTTACTCAGTTTTCTGCTGAGCTGGGTCATGATTACGCCGTAGCCAAAAGCTATGTCCGGGATGTCCCTACCCAAGCCCTGCTTCAAATCCGCAGCTTTACTCATAAGTTAACCGAGTTGTTGGCTAAGCCTAAAGGGATAACCTTCGATAGCCCCAATCTGTACGACAGGATCGAAACGCTTAACCGGAAGCGGGTGATCAACGTTCGTACGACCAGAACTTTGCACAAATTGCGAGGTGACGGTAACCGTGGGGCACATCCGGAAAAGTATCACCTGACTTCTGAACAGTTACTTGAGTTAAGTGAAAAATCGATAGAGAAACTGCTGAATCTTGTCGCGTCTCTATTTACTCAAGTTACCACCAACCCCCTTCCTGAATATCATTTTGTAGCGTTCGACTCGTTTGCCGGACGGGATCTCTGTTATCGAGCCGTGATGGAGTCAGATCCTCTGGCACAATACTTAGTCGGCATGTCGCTTAAGACTAAAGCCTTGATGCAGCGAGAGCAGGAGCAGGCGTTAGCCGAGTTGGAGCAAGAGCAAGAATCTCCGGACCAGTTGTCTGACAGTACATTCAAAAAAGCCGAATATTGGTTTACTCAAGCCGCCACTAACAATATGGATGCGCTCTATGAATCAGGCGTTGCCCTTATTCATGGTTATAGCGGTGAGGCAGATATTGCAGCCGGTGAACAAGCCATCGCGGCCGCCGCTGAGGCGAATGTGGCGAATGCCATGGCGCTACTCGGCTATTTTCATCTGGTAGGCGGTGAGAGCATTAAACTTGATTCGGATAAGGCCCTGCATTATCTTCAGCTGGCCGCGGATCTTGAACAATCAGAAGCGATAGCCAATCTAGGGGTCCTTTTTTATCAACGCGGCGATCTTGAAAAGGCAAAGCATTTTATCGCTAAAGCGGCTCAGGCAGGTTTTCCCCATGCTCAGTATCATTTAGCGTTAATGTTGGCTCGAGGCGAGGGTTGCGATGTCGATGCGATTGCCGGTGAGCAGTGGATGGCCGAGGCGGCGGAGCAGGGACAGGTAGATGCAATGCTGGCCCGCGCACAATCTATGTTGAATGACGATAATGCTTTCGGTTGCGACCTCTCACAAGCCGAGCTGTACTTACGGGAGGCGATTAAATATGGCCACAGTGTACCCGCTATGATTGAGCTGAGTATCGCGCTTGCCGATGGTATGTTGGGTAAAATTGATGTCGTGGGATCTGCGGCCCTGCTAAAACTGGCTCGTGAGCGGAGTAATCTCCAAGAGCTGGCCGTGATAGAACCCTTGTGGGAGTCACTGTCCCTGCAGGTTGAAAACGTGTTGTCGATGACTGATAACACCGATGAAGTCGCCTCTCTTCAGCGGGCAAAAGAGCTGCTCTCTTAATCCTTAACGTGTCGATACTCTCATTGTGAGTTTATGATCACTCAAATCTTTGCATACAATATTCAAGGTGGTAGCATTGTTTCCTTGTCCTATGTGAATGGAACTAACCTTGCCTACCGCTTCCCAATCAGAAAATGAACGACTCAATGAGTTGGCACAATCTTATGTAAAGCTGGTGCTCGCTGTCGGTATGCATGACCCTTTCTATGTCGACGCCTATTATGGCCCGGAGTTGTGGCGCAAAGAGTGCCAGTTAGTGCCACTTTCCTTATTGGAGTTTGATGCTAAAAGAGTGCTCTGCGAGTTAGATGCCGTTGCCTTGGCTAATGCCGACGCTAAGCTGGTTTCACGGCAGAGATTCCTGAGAACACAAGTCGCTTCGGTTGGGTACTTTATTCGTCACCTGCAGGGAGAGAGGGGAAGTTTCGATGTTGAATCTATGGGGCTATACGACACTCAGGCTAATAAGTTCAGCCTGGAGTATTTTGATTCTGTTCTGACGGAGATGGCCGGGTTATTGCCGGGTAAAGGCTCGTTAGCCGAACGCTTCGAAGCATTCAGATCCGGTTTTATCGTCCCTCAAAACAGAGTTCCACAGGTATTCGAGGCGGCGGTTGAGAAGGCAAGAGCTTTAACCGGCGCTCATATCTCCCTGCCCGAGAGTGAAAGTTTCAGCATGGAGTTTGTCAATGACAAGATTTGGACGGCGTACAATTGGTATCTGGGGAGTTATCAGAGTCTGATACAGCTCAACCAAGATCAACCCCTCTATATCGAACGTTGTCTGGAACTTGCCAGTCATGAAGGCTATCCGGGTCATCACGTGTTTAATCTGCTGCAGGAGCAAGACTTAGTCAGAAATGAGCAGTGGATAGAATATGCCATCTATCCACTCTATAGCCCTATCTCATTCTTGTCGGAAGGCAGTGCTAACTATGGCTTGCGCCTGATCATGTCAGAAGATGAAGTGCTCGGGTTTGAGCGTGATTATCTGATGCCCTTAGCTGGCATCGAGGGAGATATTGAGCATTACCATAGGGTGCTCACCTGTTATAAGAGGTTGGCTTATCTGGATAATCTGGTATGTGAGCAGTTAACCGATGGCCATATCTGTGTGAGTGATGCCGAATGTCTCTTGAGAGATTACGGATTATATAGCGAGTCACGCGCCAGGCAGAGGGTCAAGTTTTATCTCTCTAATCGAGCCTACGTTATTAATTATAACCATGGTGAAGAGAGTGTAGCTCGGTGGGTGGAGAGGGGCGGTAATACTATACTTGAGGAGCGCTGGAAACGTTTCGAAACCCTTTTGAGAAGGCCGCTTAGTGCATCGCAGTTTACTCTCTAAAGACTTACCTCGAAAACATAAGGGTCAGTGCATGACTTCACAACTCCACAAACGAAAAACGCCTGCCGAAGCAAGCGTTTCTGTTAGTTAATAGTGGCAGAGCCGGGCATGATACCGATTGCGATTAGCTCGGATCGTGCTCGAAGGTACGTCCTTGATGTGGACTCACCCGAGGACGGCGTTCGGCAAAAGGGCTCTCTTTGAATACTTGAGATTCTCTCTCAACGTTGGCCTGTGAAAAACCAGTTTCCTGCTGTGCGCCGTAGACACCTTGTTCCTGCTGCTGACGAAAACGCGCAAGCTGCCTCTTAAGGAATATCCGTCCAAATAGGCTCAATAAAATGAAACTGACTGCACCGATAAGCAACACAAACGGCAGTGCTATCAGTGTTAGTGTTATCACGGCCAGACCTATCGCGAAAGCCATCCAGCCTTTGACACCGGAGAACCTATTCTGGAAAGGTGATTGCTGAAATTGACTGTAGATCATAAAAACTCCAAAAAATAGTCTGATACTTAGTCTGCATATTTATTGACCTCAGATCACGTTAAATTCAGTTAATCTTGGGCGTAAAATGTAACAGATTGTCTTCAAGGCCTCTAATGTAGCGACCTGAGGCGATAAATGACTATGATACGATACTCATGGTTAATGTAAGCTGAATAGCATAATGATGCCCAATTCTAAATATTACTAAACGCATCGGCAACACTCTTGCAGATGGTTTCTCGCATCCATCTGTGTCCGGGTTCGTCATTATTACGTTCATGCCACAGAAGTACATAGGCTAAAGGGATAAAGTCAAAAGGTAGCGGTAGCTCAACCAATGGGTATAACTTTTTAGCGTGACGAGCAAAGCTTGAGGGTACGGTAAAGATCAGATCGCTGTGGGCACAGACACTTGCAGCCCCATAAAAATCAGGAACGGTTGTGCTAAGTCGCCGTCTATGACCTTGCTCTGCCAGATGATAATCTAAAGCCCACCATTCATTCCCTTCGCAACGAACTTGTACATGTGACATCTCCAGGTAGATATCCAGGTTCCAGTTGCCTGTCGTGATGGCAGAGAGGATGGGGTGCTCCTCTCTGACCAGACATATTTGATGATCGGTAAAAAGTAACTGATGGGCAATGCCATCAGGTAGGCGATCCATATGAACGTTTGATTTGGGGTGGAGATCGCGCCCGGCAATGCCAAAATCTACCTGACCTTTTTGCAGATCTTGTATCGATTTCCCCATCCAACCATAGCTATCCAGCCTTAAGTTAGGCGCATTGCTTAGCAATGGCCCGATAAAGTAGGGAAGTAGAGTCTCATAGGCACTCTCGACCATAGCAAAAGAGAATTTGCGATCGCTGCTCGCAGGAGTAAAAGTGGGCGGCTGAGTCAGTTGTGATAGATTTTCCAGTAGGCTTGGCAGTTTATCGCTGAGTTGTACTGCGTGAGCAGTCGGCTTTAACCCATGAGCGGTACGAATAAAAAGTGGGTCATCTAAGGTATCCCGTAACCGGTTGAGGCTCTTACTCAGTGCCGACTGACTCAGGTGGAGTCGACTGGCTGCTCGGGTGACACTTTGTTCCTCGAGTAGTACTTGCAGGATCACCAGCAGGTTCAGATCGATTCTAGCCAGGTTATCAAGATTCATAGATATTCCTACAGGGAAATTCAGTTCTGAAATTATACCATTTCTGTTCATAACTTGGGTGCGCTAAAATAGCTTTCATAGAATAACGCTCCAAATAGAGAGAAATCATGCGTCGAAATCTGTTACCCATCTTAATGTCTATGGTTGTGTTAAGTCCCTTAGCCATCGATATTTACCTGCCTTCCATGCCAACTATGGCTGCCGAGTTCTCGGTATCGGCAAGTGAGATACAGTCGACACTGGTACTCTTTTTGTTCGCTATGGGTGTAGGGCAAATTGTCATAGGTCCTCTGGCCGATAGATACGGTCGACGCCCCATCGCTCTGGGTGGTATCTTACTTTATATCGCCAGCAGTATGCTCGCGGCTGTCGCCATGGAGTTTCATTGGCTGCAGATAGCTAGGGTGCTACAGGGATTAGCAGCATGCTCAACCTCGATAGTGGTCTTCAGTGCCGTGCGGGATTGTTTCACCCCCAAAGAGAGTGCCCGATATTACAGTTACCTTAACGGGGTGATCTGTGTGATCCCGGCGCTTGCTCCAACTTTAGGTGGCTTACTGGCACTGCAGTTTGGCTGGCGATCAACCTTTGTATTTATGACGCTTTACGCCATTATCATGATGATCTTGGTCGGGTACCGCCTGCCTGAAACTCGTCCGACGAACACGGTGACTACCGGCCCGCTTTATCGTTGGTCACGTTATAAGCCCGTTATTATGGAGCCTCACTTTCTTTTCTATGCCTTCTCATGCATGGCGGGTATGGCCGCGATTCTGAGTTATGTCTCATACGCGCCGGTTTGGATAATCGATACTTTAGGCATGTCAGAGCTGACATTCAGCGGACTATTTGGCCTCAATGCCGCGGTTAATATTGTTGCCTGTTTTGCCGCGCCTATAGTGATCACTAAGTTAGGCAACCGACCCACGGTAATGTTAGCGCTAAGCACCATGCTTGTGTCGGCCATCATGCAGGTACTCTTGCAGCAGTGGGGGCCGGCAACAGGTCTGCCCGCCGCATTAAGCTTTATGTTACCTATGATGTTGCTCTGTATCGGCTTCGCTCTATTGCTTGGTCCTGCAACGAGCATGGCACTGGCTGCATTCGGTGAACGAGCGGGAACGGCAACGGCTATCTTAGGGTTTATTCAGATGAGTGGTGCTTCACTGCTGACCGGGTTAGTGCAGCAGACAGATCTAACCGCACCTTATGCCGTTGCATTGGTGATGGGTTCCTTGGCGATAATCTTGCTGACCATGATGGCGATGCCCCGTTTCGATAACTGGCATCAGGAACAATACGCTCATTAATTTTGAAATGATTCTAGAACCTCGAACCTAGGATTTGAAACACCCCCTTGCCCGTCAACTGCTAACCACAGGAGGCGGGCATTTTTTATGGGGGGTCAGGTTTGGTGGCTTTAAGGGCTAGAAGCGTCCGTTTATGCCTATTGCGGCAAAAACGCCATCAATATCAGGCTCAAACTGTTTAGATAGATTAAATTTCGCGGAAAGCCCATCGGTTAGGCGTAAAGTGTAGGCAGTGTTAATGCCATACGGATCGTCCCAGTCACTGTCGAATGCGGTCGCATAGGTGGCGCCAATAGACCAGGAGCGGGTGATATACCAATCGACGGCGGCACTTAAGTGATTCGAAGAGTCTGAAGATTGAGATTCATCAGTTGGGGATACTCCTTTCGCGTCAGAAGAGGAGTGGCTGAACAATCCGGAGAATAAAATGCCCTGACCAGATGATAGAGGGAGGTAACTCTTAACTCCTATCCCGTAATTCGTAGTGTCGACTTCGGATTGCCAAATGTCATTTAGTGAGGTCATATATGTTGGCTGGGTTGTATTATCAGACTTGCCATAATTGACATATACGGAGGAGGTATCGTTAAAGTAGTAACCCAGTTTGACCCCGTACGTATCCGATTCACTTTTTGAAAAGAAGTTGTTCCAATCTGCATTTTGATAATTGGCGCCAATGTACCACTTATCTGCGAAGACATACTCACCATCGATAGCGTAGGTAGTGAAATAAGCATCAAAATCAACGTCCAGTTTGCTGTATTGGCCCCCTAAATGTGAAGTCTGCGCTAAGAAGCCACTCAAGGCGTAGGGTGTGCTGTCTTGGCTGACCGGGGTGAAATAGTATCGATATTGTCCGTTCCATGTACCGTCTGAAAAGCTTTCGCTGGAAGCCGCGTAATTGATGTCGGCTTCATGTTGGTAGGCTGTATCTTGTACGGCGTAGATGTTTATAGAGGTAAGCCCTAAGAGTACGGCTAGTGTTAGGGTATTTTTGTTCATTTCTCTTCCTTGTGTGTTGTGAACTCAGGAAGGCTGAATTGTGGATGGCATCAATAATGACTGTCATCCATGAGGTAATATTTTAATTAAGAACAAATACTTGCCTTCCTGGCGGTCAAACTATAACCGTTAGCGGCTCGCTAAGTAAATAGTATGAGAGTCTTTATTCTATATTGAGTTGAGATACACTATAGCCATTGACCTCATTGCCCGAGAATCCTGTGTCCCGTCCCATCTGTCCTAAATGTCATTATCCGCTTAAGGCTTGTCTGTGTGAGAGTATCGAATCGATGCGGGTATCGACGGAGTTGATTGTCTTGCAAGATCCAAGCGAAGTTGGGCATGCGAAGAACAGTGTGCGTCTGCTCGAGTTGGTGATCGAAGATACTCAGGTATATGTGGGGGAGTCCCCTGATGACTTTACGCAACTGCGCCAACGTCTCGAGCAAAGCGTTAAACCCGTCTATCTGGTTTACCCCTCGGAGCAGAGTCAGGATGTCGAGAGTGTCAGTTTCGATGAGGATGTGATTCTGCTGTTTCTCGATGGCACCTGGCGAAAGGCCTATAAACTTTTACAGCTCAACCCCTGGTTGCAAGGCTTTCCGGCACTGCATCTGGATATTGAGTCTGCGTCGAATTATAAAATTCGAAAAGCGAGCCGTATCGATAGCCTTTCAACACTGGAAGCCGCGGCAATGATGGTGAAAGCCATCGAGCCACATCAAGAGGTGTCGCCTCTGCTCAACGCATTAAATGCAATGGTAAATCAACGTATTAGTTCAATGCCTGACTCTGTTAAAAAACGATATGAGTAATGGATTTGCTGTTTTGTGATATATATCAGCAATATCTGAATAAAACAATATTCAGATCACGCAAATCACTGATGAAATAGGTTTTAATATGCCCGAATCATCTGTTCTACAGGTGGTGTGAAAGCTGTGTTGGTATACTGTCCATGCAGGGAGGCAGTGCTGGCTATTTGCTGGTATCGGCACAGCTTTCACTCTAAATTTGAATCCGTCTGAGCTGACTGTATCCCTCTATTACCATTTTTGATTCATCGTTTTCGCAAATATACCTATACCAGGAACTTAACTCCACGTTAGGAATAGGTCGAAAAGTTTTCAGAGGTGAATCTGGCTGCCTCTTTCGGATGTCCAAAGAAGTAGCCCTGTCCAAAGCCCTTACCCATATTCTTTAATATCTCTTTTTGCTGCTTAGTTTCGATACCTTCTACGACAAAACTGATATCCAGTGCCTGCGCAAGTTGGATCATGGCTTGGCAAAGTTGTTTCCCTTGAGGTTCGCTCAATCTATGGGCAAAACCAGCATCGATTTTCAAACTGTCGATAGGCAGACTACCTAGCTTACTGAGTGATGACAGACCTGCACCAAAATCATCGATTGCGATGCTTATGCCTTTATTTTTTAGCAAGGTTAAGGTCTTTTTGACTCGTTCCGGCTGTCTGAGCAGTGCCAACTCGGTGATCTCGAGCACTAAGGCATTCGCAGGTAACTGACTGTAATTCAGTGCTTCGGTGACTTGTTGGACAAAGTCAGGATGCTCTAACTGCATAGGCGAGACATTGACACAGGCTTTTAGATCTGGAGCATGTTGAGTTCGCCACTTTGCGACTTGCAGACAGGCTTGTTTTAACACCCATTGCCCTATGGTGATAAGCAGTCCGGCCTCTTCCAGTAGGGGCACGAAATCGCTGGCATTGAGTATTTCCCCATCGGGCTTCTGCCAGCGAAGCAGGGCTTCGGCACCAATAACCGAGTTACACTCGAGATTCACGATAACCTGATAGGCGAGACTGAATTGCTTAAGGTTATGGGCGTGGCGAAGATCACTGAGTATCATCAGTTTTTGTTCGGCTTCTTCATGCATGGAATGGTTGTAAAAGAGCACGTGTTCAGGGCTCTGTTTAGCACTATACATAGCAGTATCGGCAAGACTGAGAAGCTTATTGGCTTCTGAGCTGTGTTCTGGAAATAGCGCTATGCCTATGCTGGTTCCGAGGTAGAGTTTCTGATCATCGATCTCAAATGGCGCCTCAAACAGAGACATTATCTGCTGAGAAATATCCTCCACCTCTTGATGACCGCTACAGTCTCTCAGAACCAGAGTAAACTCATCTCCCCCGAGCCTGGCAATGTCGGCTTTTTCAATACAGCTTGCTTCCAACCTTGCTGAGACCAGCTGCAGAACTTTGTCGCCGGTGGCATGACCAAAACAGTCGTTAATATTTTTGAAGCCATTGAGATCTAAAAACATCAGGGCACCCATTTTACCCGGAGTCACTTTGATCTCCTGCAGTGCCTGATTTAATAATAACTTTAGGTGATGCCTGTTGGGCAAGCCTGTGAGTGTGTCATACATGGCCTGCTCAGTGAGCTTCGCTTCTAGCTTCTTTTTAGTGCTGATATCACTGAAAATAGTGACATAGTAGACTCTCTCCTCAGCGAGTATTTTTCGGCAACTCTTCCAGGCAGGAAATTGAGAACCGTCGGATCTCTGTTTCCACACTTCACCTTGCCAATTTCCCCGCTCCTCGAGCGCGTTATTGTGTTCCTGCTCTTCTGCGGCAGTATGTCTTCTGAGGTCAATCAGCTCGGCGTTCTTATTCAGTAGTTGGTCGGCGCTGTAACCGCTGATACGACACATCGCCTTATTAACAGCGATAATTTTATGTTCGGCATCTGTGATGTATGCCGCCTCGGCGCTATCTTCTAAGGTAATAGACAGCAGCTCTTTAGGTAGCATATCGAAGCCATTATTGGCACTTTCTCTGCTTCTGCTGCGTCGATTTGATGGTTCGAACAGTGCCAGAATGACCGGGCTACCTTCGAATTCAAACGGAAACAGGGATACTCTGGTGGGGAGTTCTCTGCCCTGCTGGCTCAAGTGAAGCCAGTTGAATTCGACGACGTCGCCCTCTAATGCGTGACGCATCATCTGTTGGGCATATTCAATACTGTTTCTACCCGAAGATTGAATGCGGGGAGAAAAGTCGTAGGGTGTTGCGTTTACAAAGTTATCCGTTTGAGTCTGAAAGTAGGAGAGCGTAAGTGGGTTGGCACCGATAAAATGGTAACCTTGGATGATGGCCAGAGGGAGAGCGTTGGGCTCCAACTGCCAAGCCTGAAGTCTCTGAGACAGACTCGGTCTGTCAGAACTTAGCTTAGATAATAAATAAGACCAACGGTCCATCCTGATACTCCCTTGTCATAAATCCCAGTTTCCTACTAACTCTTTTAACTTTGCTAAAAATGCATTTCATTTATTGGTAAAAGATTTTTGTAGTGTTAAAAATAACCTGATTTGAGTTTTGACTCAAATCAGAAATGATATTTTGTAATAAATAACCGATATTTAGACTGAATCTGAGCCTTTTGTTATTTTTTTCTGGCATAGTGGCCATAGGTTGTTTAATCATCAAGATGGAAAGCTAACCATGAGACTCATTATGTGAGTCAATTGAGGAGAGTTAGATGGCGTTTTCACTGAGTTTGAAACGTTTGGGGGCCATCCTGATATCAGGGCTGCTCTGCGCTCTTGTTTCAATTTCGATACAGGCCTCAGATAAGAGGAGCCTGACAGAGAAAGCCGATGAGGCGAGGAAGCAATCGAGAACGATTGAGCAAGAGCAGCTACAAAAAGCCCGGGATGCCGCCAATGAGACTCAAAGTCGCGAGAAAAAGATCTTAAAAAGGCAGCAGCCAACCGAGTGGGAGTCAGAACAGGTTGAGAAAGCCCAACAGCAGTTTAATGAGCGGGAGTCTCGAGAGGAGAAATATCTCAGAGAGGCGAAAGAGGCTGCAGATAAACAACGAAAGCTCCCTAAGCCATGATGACGGATTGTGAACTTTGCGGCATTAGGGAGTTCATTTGAATTCTTGTCCCCTTTGCGGAAGAGCCTCGCTGTTCTTTTTCTATCGAGATAAACGTAGATCTTATCTGAGATGCAATCATTGCCATATCGTCGTTGTCCCTCCTGAGTACCTTCTCTGCGCCGAAGCAGAAAAATCTGTCTATGATCAACATGAAAATGACCCTGAGGATGAAAAGTATCGACATTTTTTATCCCGGACTTTTGAGCCGCTTATTGCGCAGCTTCCTAATGACGCTAAGGGATTAGATTTTGGATGTGGCCCGGGGCCTACGATAAGCGTGATGGCTGAGGAGGTTGGACTGTCGGTGAGTAACTACGATCTTTACTACCACAATACCCCCGAGGTGCTGGAGCACTATTATGATTTTGTCACCATAACCGAAGTGATAGAACACGTTGCCGATGCTAAGGCGTTGTTGACGCGTTTAGACTCCTTACTTTCTTCCGGAGGTGTCTTGGCTGTGATGACCTCCAGAATGGTAGACGCAGATGCATTTGGCCAGTGGTATTATAAGAACGACCCGACACATATTCGTTTCTATTCCATCGAAACCTTTGAGTGGGTCGCCCATAATTTTGACTGGCACTTAGAGATAGTCGATAGGGATGTGGTGTTTTTTCATAAAAAGTGACGCCTTGGCCTGTTTAACCCTCTCAAAATTTATTGCTTAAGCACCGGGGGCCTTAACGCCGATGAATACTATTTCGGCTGTTGCAACAGGTGGTTAAGTATCACCTTCTGAACAAAGGTTTCCGTTTCACTCTGTTCACTGCTTAGCTCAAATCCGTACTGACCACGCATTCTTCCATATTCAATATCCTGAATATTCTTGATGGTGATAGGTATCGACATCGTCTCCGCCTCTTGCAGCATTTTTACTTGTAACAGGCAGGGGGTCTCTACGCTAATTTCTTGAAGTATTTTACCGATGAATGCTCCGCCATTGATCGATATATTACTTAGCTGTCCAGGTGAAAGAAGCTGAGTTGTTTCTCCCTCATCAGAGCCTTCGGCTGGCATTACCTGGATGCTGGCCTCCAGGTTAATAGCGATCCGTGAGTGCTGCCTGAGTGCGACTTTTTGTAGTGCCTTAGGGTAGTCGATAATTAACCAGGGTTCGGTACTGCCGAGTAGCTTCCTGATAGAGCTACGAAAGGCAAGAATATTGGCATCGGGTTCATCACTATTTACAAGGCGAACAATAATCGATTGACCAGGCTTGAGAAACTTTTTTGCCTCTTGCCAGCTGTTATCTGAACCTAAAGCAAAGATAATTGCACGATGTGGATCGACGCCAATGAGGCGCGTTCTAAGCCTGATGGGTTGACTCGGTGTTACCACCTGAATAGTGACCTCTGTATTGCAAGGCATGCTATTCAAATAAGAAAATTCGTAAGTAGTTGAACTTCCCACCAATTACCCCCTGTTTTATTAAGTATCAGTATATTACTGCTGCTGTGGTTCATCTGTATAGTTTATCGGTTGCATTAGCTTACAAAGATTTTGCGCTCTGGGGCTTGATCTTATTGTTGTTTTAACCTCTTATAATTGCTTTGATTTTAATCGGTATGCCGACCAAGTCTCCGTATTGATTAAAAGCACTTTATTTAACTGTCTTGCTCATTTAGAAGGAGCTAAAAAATGATCCGAAGATTATCGGCGCTGGTAATGGCCGCGGGGTTAATGATGACCTCGCAGGTGACTCAGGCGACGCAAGTAGAAGATATCAAAAGTTTCACGCTTGATAATGGCATGAAAATTATGGTCTTGGAAGATGCATCTATTCCGAATGCCAATATGTACCTGTTTTGGAAGGTGGGCTCCAGAAATGAGGTGCCGGGAATCACAGGTATCTCTCATTTCTTCGAACATATGATGTTCAATGGCGCAAAAAAATATGGTCCCAAGATGTTTGACCGCACCATGGAGGCTGCGGGGGGAGCTAACAATGCCTATACAACGGAAAATATCACGGTTTATACCGATTGGTTTCCGGCCAATGCATTAGAGGCCATATTCGATCTGGAAGCCGATCGAATCGCCAGTCTCAATATTAATGAAAAAATGGTTGAGAGCGAACGAGGCGTAGTTGCATCGGAGCGTACTACCGGTCTTGAAAACTCTAATTGGCGAACGCTTCAGGAGGAGATAAAAGGAGCGGCTTTCCGAGCTCATCCCTATAGCTGGTCAGTTATCGGGCATGAATCAGATATTGCTGCATGGACACTGGATGACTTAGTTCAATATCACAAGACCTACTATGCCCCCAATAATGCCGTGGTTGTGATAGCCGGTGATGTGAAGCTCGCTGAAGTTAAGGCCCTCGCAGATAAGTATTTTGCGCCAATTCCCGCACAAGCCCCTCCAAAAGAGGTGAAGACGGTGGAGCCGTTACAAAAAGGTGAGCGTCGGGTCTATGTGCATAAAGCCTCTGTCAGTACACCAAATGTGATGTTGGCATATCATGTACCTTCAACATCCCATGAAGACTATTACGCACTCGATCTGCTCTCTTCTGTTTTGAGTAAAGGTAATAGTTCACGCCTCTATCAATCTCTCGTTGAAAAGCAGGTTGCGATAGAGGTCGAAACTTATCTGCCGATGACCTTCGACCCTAACCTTTTCTATGTCATGGGTGTCGCTAACCCCGGGATCACGGCAACAGAACTTGAGAAGGACCTGATTGCAGAGATCAACAAGGTTGCCCGTGAAGGGGTGACTGATCAGGAGTTGGAAAAAGTAAAAAATATCAAGTTGATGAATTTCTATCGTTCAATGGAAACAATCAACGGTAAAGCTAATACCGTTGGAACGTATGAGCTTTATTTCGGGAGTTTTGAGAAATTGTTTAATGCGCCGGAAGCTTATGGAAAAGTGACGCCTGCCGATCTGCAACGTGTCGCACAAACTTACCTGCGTCGTGCAAATCGAACCGTTGCCGTATTGGCCGCCATAGAGGAGACAGATGAATGAAGACTTTAACTCATCTATCAAAAAGCTCGAACAGACTTATTGCTGCCATCTTTATCACAGGCATGAGCTTGTCCGGTTGTGCCACTCAGACGGTATCGACATCGGTCGATACCGGTAGCTTTAGTATGCCTGCCTATGAGCAGTTTAAGCTTGAAAATGGCTTGACGGTTTATTTAATGCCGCAAAAAGAGGTACCACTAATCACGGTAAACGCGGTGGTCCGAGCCGGAGCCGTGAATGATACCACCTCGGGTGTTGCGGGAATGACGGCTCAAAGCTTACTTTTGGGGGCAGATGGTAAGTCGAAAAGTGAAATCGAACTGATGGTCGATTTTCTCGGTGCGTCCATCTATGCCGATGCGGGAAAAGAGGGGAGTTACATAGGTGCTGATTTTATGGCTAAAGATAGCGATAAGATGTTGCCCCTGATCCAGAGTTTACTCATATCCCCGGATTTCGATGCCGCCGAATTCGATAAGCTACGTCAACGGGAGATCGCCGGACTATCTCAGGCGAAAGAGAGCCCTCGCGCCGTTATCAGCCGCTACTTTGATAAACTTATCTATGGTTCACATCCATATGGTAACGCCTCATCGGGGAATAGTGTTTCGTTAGCCGAGCTCAATATCTCGCAATTAAGAGCGTTTCATAAGAGTTATTATCAACCCGCTAATACTGCGATAAGTGTTGTCGGCGACTTCGACGTTAAACAGATGAAATCTACACTTAATCAGTTGTTTGGTCGCTGGGGAAATAGTGAGGAGGTCGTCAATCCGGCACTGAAATCCAATCAACCTGAACTGAAAAACAGCCAAGTACTGTTGGTAGATAAGAGCGATGCCATCGAAACCACCTTCCTTATCGGCGGCAAAGGGATCGCCCGTGACAATCCCGATCATGTCGGCCTGAAAGTCATTAATACCATTCTTGGCGGGCGCTTCACGTCATGGCTGAATGATGAGTTAAGGGTCAATGCCGGATTGACCTACGGGGCTCGCTCCGGGTTTATTCCCTATTCGGAAGGCGGTATATTCAGGATCAGCACCTTCACGAAAACTGAGACGACCAAAGAGACCATAGACTTGGCACTGAAAACTTATGCTCGACTCTGGGAGACGGGCATTGATCAGAAGACGTTAAATTCAGCTAAAGCCTATGTGAAAGGTCAGTTCCCGCCAAAGTTTGAAACGAGTGGCCAGCTAGCAGGCCTGTTATCTGACATGTACCTGTATGGTTTCGATGATGCGTTTATCAATGACTTTCAATCGAAAGTTGATGGTTTGACTCTGACCGAGGCGCAGCGATTGATTAGTACCTACTTCCCTCAGGAAAACCTTCAATTTGTGATTATTGGTAATGCAGACAAGATAGCGCCGATTGTTGCCGAGTATGGTGATGTAACCCGGATTGGGATTAAAGCTGTAGGATTTGGAGGATAAGAAATTAGGCTTGAGGGCTTTTAAGCCCTCAAGCACCTTTCAGTTTTTCTCGTGACCGTTTCTTCCGGCAGCTTTCTTCTCCCTGTTCTACACTTGATACGGATTGGTATTATGTACGGATTTAAGGACAAGGAAGGTCAGCATGGTTATGAGTCAGGTATTGGCAGCTAATAAAAACAGAGATACTCATCAGGATGATGACACCGTGGATTGGTGTCATATTCAAGAGAGTCTCAAGATCTTACTGTTAGCTATGGCGCAAATTGAGTTGTCATTGACCGATGGCGAGCATAACGTCACTGAGTTAGGCTCGCTGTTTACCAACATGGCTAAACACTTGGATGAAGTGAACACTTTTCTTTCACAACAAACAGACACTCCAGATGAGATCATCTCCCATGGCGCAGATTTGGCCGCTTCGATTAATGAGGGGGTGGTTGCTTTTCAGTTTTATGACCGGGTCTCCCAGCGTCTGCAGCATGTCATTATGGGGCTGGCACTGATGGAAGAGGTATTAAACAGTAAGCAACTACGAATATCGCCAGATGCGTGGAGTAAGCTACAGGAAGAGATACAGGAAAGTTATTCACTTGATTGTGAGAGAAAAATGTTCGATCTTGTACTTCAAGGAACGCCTATTCACGAGGCATTAAAACTCTATCGAGATGAAAATCAATCAGCTAAAGAAGATGATATCGAGCTGTTTTAAATACAGTTTATTACTCTTTGTTGTAACCCCCTCTTTATCTCTGGCCGATAAGGCTCGCTTCAGTGATTTCTGTCTGTCGATGGCGGGTCAATGGCAGGGAACCTCGGCTAAGCTAAAACAGAAGCCTATACAGACCTATGTCAGCGCAATATGTTCGGCAGACAGGCGACAGTTAATGCTTTCGGTCAGTCGTCGTGCAAAGCATCCTTTCAGTGAAACCTGGTGGTTCAGGGAGCGAGGAGAGTCCACTTTTCTTATTTACTTCGATGGGGTGGATGAAGATAAGAGCCAGAGCTTTAGTCTGTATCAACAACACGGAAGTTTTTCATTGCTGGGTGAAGGGGAGTTAAATAAACGACCGGCTTTGATCCAACTAAGGTTTGAGCCCAAAGAGACGGGTTGGCTCTGGTTGCAAAATGTGCAGTATCTGGACGATGATACCGATCGTTACCTCTTCTATCGCGGCATCGAGATGATGCCGGTAGAACATTAGTATTGCTGAGCTACGAGCTAGGATCAAGAGGTCTTATACCGCCCCTTCGAAACCAACTTGTCTCCATGCCTCATAACTGATGATAGCCACGGCATTTGACAGGTTTAGGCTGCGACTATTTGCTGTCATCGGGATTTTCAGACGCTGCGCCGTGGGAAGTGACTCGATGATCTCTATCGGTAGTCCGCGAGTTTCAGGCCCGAATAGCAGTACGTCGTCTTTCTCATAAGCGAGCTCTGTATGAGGTCTGCTGCCCTTGGTGGTACATGCCATGATGCGCTTGCCATCCATTGCTGTCAGAAAACTCTCAAAATCTTTATGACGCGTTACTCTGGTGAGGTCGCTGTAATCTAAGCCTGCTCGACGAAGTTTCTTCTCTTCCAGATCGAAGCCCAGAGGCTCTATCAGGTGCAACTGACAGCCGTTGTTGGCGCAGAGACGAATAATATTACCTGTGTTGGGAGCGATTTCTGGCTCAAAGAGTGCGATATGAAACATGCTGACCTGCCTAAAAAATAATGAGAGATGATTATAAGGGAAAAAACAGAGACCGGAAAACCTGAGTATCAAATATCTTAGATTAGATTGGATAAGGTTAGATTAATCAATCCCAGAGTTTGCCCTGAAGTCCTGACTCTATTAGTACTCGATAGGCTAAGGAGATTTACGAGGGCAGTGGGCGTCGTCTCACACTTTATTCCGGTTTGGGTATATTATGGCTGTATAAATCTCAGAGTTTTAACTATCTGGAGCATGACTGGTTTATGGACCTCATTAAACTCTCGCGTATCAGCATGAAGCATTTGATCACCTTGCATGTGATGTTGGATACCCTAAGTGTGACCGCCAGCGCCCAGAGGCTATGTTTAAGTCCGTCCTCGATCAGCAAAACCTTGGGACAACTGCGAACTAGCCTGAATGATGAGTTGTTCTATCGTCATGGGAACAAGCTGGTTGCGACCCCTTTAGCCCGTCGTCTCGGCCCCTGTGTGCATCAGATGATCAATGATATGAATCAGATCATGACACAAGAGGTCTTCGATCCAGCGCGTTATCAGGGACGTTTCTCGTTAGCCATGCGTGAGAGTACATTTGAGCTGCTGGCAGCTAAGTTAAGTGCCCAAGTGTTGACACTGGCACCGAATATTCGTTTGGATATCTGGTCAAAAGACAGTGTTGGTTTCGATGGCTTGGCTAAAGGAGAGTTGGATTTCATCATTTTGCCTCACGATCGCAGTCAGCCTCCGAGTGCTCACAACGATCTGGTATGGGAGACCCTGACTAATGATGAGATGGTTTGCCTGATGAGCCCGGAACACCCTCTGGTGAAAAAAGGCAACAAAGACCAGCTATTTACCATAGATGATTACCTGAGCTACGGTCATATAGGCATTACGGATACCGATCTTAATACCCCATTTTTTGAAATGCAGCTGGCGCAACAAGAGTTGCAACGCAAAGTGGCTATCTCGGTACCGGATTTTGGTGGTGCAGCCTTGATGTGTCATCACAGTGAGTTGCTGTTTACCTGTTCTCGTCGATGGGCTAAAACGGCCTTTCAGGCGAAAGGTTTACAGATCAAACCTCTGCCCTTTAATTATGGCGAGGTGGTGTATAGCTTGGTTTGGCACCGACCGAGTATGAATGATCCGGCGCACCGTTGGTTATATCAACAGATATTAGAATGCAGCAATAGCTAGTTGAACTGGCAGACTTAAATATAAACACTAGGTAAAATCAGTTGTTTAACTCCCCGTTCTGTCAGTTGGCTTGCCAGTCTTTCGATGCTTTCCTCTGAGCAGGTTTGCCATGCTAACGCCTCTCCAGTCACACCATGATGTTGAAACGCATTGAGCTTGATTCGTGTCGTAGGGGGAAGCTGAGTAAGGAAGACTGCCAGCGCATCCATTTCAGACTCAAAATCAGTGACTTCGGGTATCTGTAATAATCGCACTTCATATAATTTGCTGTGCTGACTTAATAGGTTAAGTGACCGAAAAACCCTGTGATTATCCCGGCCCGTTATGTATCTGTGGGTCTCCTGTTGCCAGGATTTAAGATCTATCATGGCGCCATCCATATAGGGAAGGAGCTTTTGCCAGCCAGTTTCATTCAAGCTGCCGTTACTATCGATCATGCAAGATAGGTGTTGCAGATCATCACTCGACTTGATGGCCTTAAACAGGGCAATAATGAAATGAAGTTGTAGCGTCGCCTCACCGCCGGAAATCGTTATCCCGGAGATGAATGAGCCATGCTGTTGGATCACTTCCAGCATCTGAGCGACGCTATACTCTCGAGTCTTAGGGGTAGATTGATTGGGACATACGGTTAAGCAGGTATCGCACTCGGAGCATAAGTCGCTATCCCACCGGATGACATCTTTACCATCGTTCGACTCCATGGTTAGTGCCTGAGTGGGACAGTGGGCAATGCAATCGCCACAACTGTCACACATGTCGATAGTATGAGGATTGTGGCAGTTCTTGCAGTTGTAATTGCAGCCTTGCAAAAAAATAACGAGCCTGCTTCCAGGCCCATCGACACACGAGAAGTTGATGATCTGACTTACTGACGCTGTTTTACTTAGCGTAGACAGGCGATTGCTCATGACTCGTGACTCTTGGTTTGCGATTTAAAATCCCGGTATTGGCTGCCGCTTCTGCACCTAACCCTGTGGTATTGGTACGGGAGCCTTGCTGCTTAAAGTCAGCAATATCTGATAATTTAATCATGTAGCCTGTGACTCGGATTAAGTCGTTAGAAGCGACATTGGCGGTAAATTCACGGAAACCTAAGCTCAGCGTCCCTTTGCACAGTTGGTACATGGCTTCGGGGTTTGATTTTATCGTCTCATCGATAGTCAAAATATCGCTGATCCCGGAAGTATAATATTGGTGATGTTCGGCTAATGCCCGCACATGGGAGATAGGGTCTGGCTCGGTACCATAAGGGATCCGCACTCCGGGCGTCACGTCAATATCCAGGCTGATCCCTCCCTGTGAATGAAGAAGCGCTCGTCCATGGTAGCCATAGGTGACTGGGGTAGATTTCACTATGTTATCCAGTTCGGCCGAGATTCGATGGCCTAACTCATTCGCTATCTTGCTATGGCCGTAATGCTGACTCGGCTTCTCCAATGCTGTTTCAGATAATTCCGGGTTGCCCAGTAATATGTTTACCGCTTCCGCCATGCCGTAAATACCGAACATTGGCGCAAACCTTTGCTCTTCAATGAGTCCCTCTTTGATCAGGAAACTATTGAAGAAGTGTGACTCTTCGTGTAGGTATTTGCTACGAGCCTCAATCAGATCATAGGTTAACTGGCAATAATGGGGCAAGGTATCGGCAAAGAAGGTATCGATGTTGTCAGCTTTAAGCGCGACCTCTTTAAGGTTGAGGCGCACTAAGGTATTGGCACCACCCGCTAAAGGTAACGAGTTATAACAGCTTACAATCCCGAAGCCTTGTTTGTCATAAGCGCTTTTGTGAATAGGGTAGTTGGCGATATGAGGCTTGCTGCATTCACAGATGTTGCTCGCTGCAACTTGCAATAACTCATCCGGGGTAATGTCGGGATCGTACATAAAGGTCAGGTTCGGTGCGACCTGCTTCAGTTCAGCATCGACTCTTAAAATCGTTCGGCAGACGATGTTGTCGCTCGGCCCTATATTTACATGCATAAAGGCGTCGGGAAGCGTACGGTCGAGCATGATCCAGAAAAGTTTTATTTTTCGGTAGACGACATCTTCATCCAGTCCATCAACGAAAGGCATCAGGATCTCATCCAACTGCCCCAGATAAACCGGGATATTGGTTACCGAGGGAACGTGGTGGTAGATGATGGTTAATGCGTTGAGTGCTTCATCCAGATCCTGAGGGGCTTGCAGTTCCAGATATTCCGATCCTTGCTGCAAAAATTTAGCGTAGTCGGGCAAGACATAACGAGGTTTGAATGGGGCATTGCCCTCAAACATATCGCAGATAATACCTGTGCTCTTGGCCTGGGTGACGGCGTCTGAAATAGTGAGATAAGGTAAACTTGCATCGGCTTCTAAGGCTAAGTAGTTCGATTTTTGCTTGGGGGACAGCGTTGGGTCGCTAATGATTTGAGCCAATTTTTCCTGCAAGGTCATGATGCCATATCCACTTTAAAATTATGGTTACCAATTTACCTCGAGTGGCTCATCATCTAAAGTGAAAAACTGTCGCAACATGATTTCCAAAACGTAAATCCGAAGTTTGGGTTCACACTTAATAGAGCGATTGATATTGCCGGACTAATCTTGGGTTTAGTTTGTTGAAATTGATATTCATTAAGTGGCTGGATATAGGGTGTAATACCCATCGATATAAGCAGTCATACCCGCGAGGGCATGACTGTGGATATTTTACTTTATCGATATTTCTTGGTTTTTAGAAGAACCCCAGAGGGTTAATATCGTAACTGACCAAGAGGTTCTTGGTATTCTGGTAATGATCTAGCATCATCTTATGAGTCTCACGGCCGATCCCTGACTTTTTATAGCCACCAAATGCAGCATGAGCAGGGTAGGCGTGATAGCAGTTAATCCAAACGCGTCCGGCTTGAATGCCGCGTCCCATGCGCTGCGCCTTGTTCATATCGCGAGTCCAAACACCAGCACCTAAGCCGTACTCGGTATCATTGGCGATAGCCAAGGCTTCGGCTTCATCTTTAAAGGTGGTGACCGAGATAACGGGGCCAAAGATCTCCTCCTGGAAGATACGCATATCGTTCGTGCCTTTTAGTATGGTGGGCTCGATATAGTATCCACTACTCTGGTCTCCCTCTAACTTGCACATATTCCCACCGAGTAGCACCTGAGCACCCTCATCTTTACCTATCTGCAGGTAGCTGAGTATCTTATCGAATTGCTCCATGGATGCCTGAGCACCAACTTGAGTATCGGTATCTAATGGATTGCCCTGCTTGATGGCTTTGGCTCGTTCGATAACTTTCGCCATAAACGGTTCGTAGATCGATTCGTGGATCAACACTCGGGATGGGCAGGTACAGACTTCCCCTTGGTTAAAGAAGGCTAACAACATGCCCTCAATCGCTTTGCTTAGGTATTCGTCTTCATGATCCATCACATCGGCAAAGTAAACGTTGGGAGATTTTCCACCTAACTCGACGGTTGAAGGAATTAATGACTCAGCGGCACACTTCAGAATGTGGTGACCAATTTCGGTCGAACCGGTGAACGCAAGTTTTGCAATTCGTTTGCTGGTGGCCAGTGCTTGTCCCGCCTCGGCGCCAAAGCCATTGACCACATTAAGTATTCCTGGTGGTAGCAGGTCTTCAATCAGTTCCAGCATCACCAGGATAGAAACAGGGGTCTGCTCGGCGGGTTTGAGTACGACGCAATTTCCTGCCGCAAGTGCCGGAGCAATTTTCCAGGCTGCCATCAAGAGTGGAAAGTTCCATGGAATGATCTGACCAACGACGCCCAGAGGCTCCGGGAAATGGTAGCTAACGGTATTCGAGTCGATATCGGCAGCGCTTCCCTCCTGGGCTCGGATACAACCGGCGAAATACCTGAAGTGGTCTACGAACAGGGGCAGATCGGCATTAATGGTTTCACGTACCGCCTTACCATTTTCCCAACACTCTGCGACAGCGAGGTACTCTAAATTTTGCTCGACCCTATCGGCAATTCTCAGTAATAGGTTAGAACGCTCGGTTACCGATGTTAATCCCCAAGACTCCCGGGCGGCATGTGCGGCGTCCAACGCGAGTTCGATATCGCGTTCATCGGAGCGAGGAATTTGGCAAAACGTCTGCCCGTTAACCGGAGAGCTATTGTCAAAGTACTTGCCACCGACAGGAGCTATCCATTCACCACCGATAAAGTTGGCGTATTGGGCTTTAAAATTGACGAGTGCGTCAGAGGTGCCTGGTTGTGCATAGATCATGATTGAATTCCTTTTTTGTCTTGTTGATCGATCTTGTTATTGTTCTACTTGTGGAGCTAAACGCCCTTAATATTAGCTGCTCTATAACAGTCTGCATGGGCACTGTTATCGCATCACTATCGGAGCCGATATCGCAAGTAGTGGGCCAAATTGGTAGGAGTTGTAGATTTTTATGGCTAACAGTATGATGAAACGCTAATTTTGCTTTTTCGAATGTGTGTGGGCCATCAATAGTCGGTATGAGCTCAGAGGTCACACTGTGATAAAAATGCACACCTGAGGTGTGCCACAATGGAACACTGCTATGGCATCTAAACTGCAATTACAACATTGGTTATCTGACTCATGGCAGCGAAGTGTGGGCGCAGGTTTATCTGAATTTCAACCACCTGAAGAGCTTCGTCTGAATTCATCGGCCATTCGGCAAAAGCACGAGCAGCATGGCCAGTTAATAGACTTGGTTCAGAGCCATGCCTTACCCCTGTTTAATCAGTTAATGGCTCATACAAGCAGTCGGCTGATCTTGTCTGACAGAGAGGGCTATGTCTTATCTCATTGGGGAGTGGATAAATACTCTGACAGGCTGGCTAATGTGGCGCTCGACATCGGGGTTAACTGGCAAGAGGAGCATAAGGGAACCAATGCGATAGGTACGGCATTGACTGCCAGACAGGCGGTTTCAGTGGTCGGCGACCAGCACTTCATACGACAGCATAGATTTATGAGTTGTACTGCGTGTCCGATATTTTCACCTTCCGGTGAGATGATAGCGGCCATCGATATTACCAGTGAGCAGCAAAGGCACACTCAGCAAACCTTACTCTTAGTCTCCAGCTTGGCCCAGCAGGTGGAAACGGCACTCTTGTGTCACCTCCCCGATAGCCACTACCGTATTAACCTTGCGTCACAATCCTCTCTCATTAATTCGGGGTGGCAGGGCATTTTAGTTGCAGATACTGATGGGAAAATACTGGGTTGTAACCCTATGGCAAAGCAGTTGCTGGGTTCGGCAAAAGTCGGTGATGCCATAGATCAACATCTGGGGCGGGACTGGAACCACAATGAACGAATACAGCAGCATGAAAACCTGCATCTGCAGACTCAGCCACTAAAGCCGGCTCGTATAGGTGTGGTACAAAGCAGAGCTCGTTCAAATAGGCCGGTGAGCCAGTTGGGTGTAAAGTTTCGCGAACCTAAGTTAGAGCGGGCCTGGCAACATGCCAATAAAGTGTTGAGTAAAAATATCCCCCTGCTAATCACTGGGGAAACCGGCGTAGGAAAAGATCAATTTGTTAAACAGTTACATGCCCAGAGCCAACGAAGAGAACAGCCTATTGTTGCGGTCAATTGTGCGGCCTTACCCGATAACCTGGTTGAGTCTGAGTTATTTGGCTATCACTCAGGCGCCTTCACCGGTGCTAATCGCGCCGGTTATATAGGCAAGATTCGTCAGGCTGATGGCGGCTTCCTGTTTCTGGATGAAATTGGAGAGATGTCTCTGGGCGCTCAGAGTCGGTTATTACGGGTTCTGCAAGAGCGTGAGGTGATCCCGGTTGGCAGTAATAATGTTTATAAAGTCGATATTCAGGTGATAGGAGCGACACATACCGATCTGAAACAGCGGGTCGCCGATGGCCTGTTCAGGCAAGATCTCTACTATCGACTCAATGGATTACAGATCCGCTTACCTCCCTTGAGACACCGCAGTGATATTGAACGCATCATTCAGAAACTACATAACAAGCATAAGGCGCGTGAGCAGGCTTTATGTGGCCGCTTGTTGAACCAGCTATGTCACTATCAATGGCCGGGAAACCTCAGAGAGCTTGATAATTTTATGCAGGTTGCCAGTATCATGGCTGAAGGTGAAAGCGAACTTAACTGGTCTGCTCTACCCGATGAGTTGCAAATGCAGTTGATGGATGGAAAAGCCATTCCTCCTACCGAGTCAGAACCTATGGAGCTGAGTGATACCGTGGATGCTAATGTCGTCGCCGCTTATCGGCGTTTTGAAGGTAATGTGAGCCAGTGTGCTAAGCATTTGGGGGTGAGTCGAAACACCCTATATAGGAAGCTTAAGCGACTCGGGTTGAAAAGCTAATCGTGGGTTTGCCGTTTGAAGTCTCATGCTATCGATTCCGTGATTAATAGTGGATTCTTGTCAAACGAAGAATGGTAATGTGTTTGGTGCATTGTATTTATGCAAAATATGCAGTTCAGTCATGTAGTATTTTCCACTATGCTTTAAAGCTCATAATTTCAGAGGCGTCCAACATGTTCAAAGCACTGGTATTAACACAAGAAGATAGGGTTACGTTAGCTAATATTTGTCAACTTCCAGAGACTGACTTGCCTGAGGGTGAGGTGTTAGTCGATGTGGCTTGTTCATCGTTGAACTATAAAGATGGTTTAGCGGTGACCGGGGCCGGACGCATTATCCGCAATTTCCCTATGGTACCGGGTATCGATTTCGCCGGTGTTGTCAGTGAGTCTGCAGACCCACGCTATAAGGCGGGTGATAAAGTCATCCTGACCGGATGGGGCGTAGGCGAAAATCACTGGGGTGGCATGGCTGAAAAGGCACGCGTCAACGCTGACTGGTTGGTGCCTATGCCGGAAACTTGTGATGCCGACAAAGCCATGATGATAGGTACTGCAGGTCTCACGGCTATGCTTTGCGTGCAAGCACTTCAAAATGCCAATATTAAACCTGAGTCGGGTGATATCTTAGTGACGGGAGCGAGTGGCGGCGTAGGTTCAGTCGCTGTCACCCTGTTATCACGCCTGGGTTATAAGGTCGTGGCCAGTACAGGCCGCGCCGAAGAGAATGCCGATCTTCTTCGCTCTCTTGGTGCCAGTGAAGTGATGGAGCGTAGTGAGCTCGAGCAAGATGCAAGACCACTGGAGAAGCAGCGCTGGGCAGGTATCGTCGATACCGTCGGTAATAAGGTATTAGCGACAGCATTGGCGCAGATGCAGTATGGCGGCGCGGCGGCGATATGTGGTTTGGCTGGAGGATTTGCACTGCCAACTACTGTGATGCCATTTATTCTACGTGGTGTCAGCTTGCTGGGCGTCGACTCCGTGTCATGTCCATTTGAAAAGCGCCAGGCGGCATGGGAGCAAGTGCTTGAACTGTTACCTGACAGCTACTATCAGCAAGCGGGGCAAACAATCAGCCTGGATCAAGTTCCTGAGTTCGCCGATAAGATAGTTAAAGGGAAAGTCACCGGTAGAGTACTCGTTAAACTTTAATCAGCGAGTAATCTTTGTGTCGCAGTGGCTACCTCTTTTCTAAGCCACTGCTGACCCTTGTCTAACTCGCATCTGGAATGCCAAAAAAGATTATAATCCAGTGCGGGGATCTCAAACGGAAGCGGTTTAACTCTCAGTCTATGTTTGCTTGCCGCCAGCTGAGCCATTCCTGCCGGTAGTATGATTAGTAGCTCATGGAAGGGAAGCAATGCCAAGGCACTATCGAGGTGCGACGTTCTTAGCCGTTCCGTAGGAGCTTGATGACCGGAAATAGCTGCATCCAGTAGCGCCTTCACCCCATCACTGATCGCGATAGTCGCATGGGGATAGTGCAGATAATCTTCTAACGTTAATTCGCTGTTCGCTAAGGGGTGTGCCGGCGACAGCAGGCAACTCACCCCCACCTTTCCCAGAAACTCTTGATTGAGCTGTAATGTTTGTCCAATGGCTCGGCAGATCGCCATATCGGCTCCTTGGGCGCTGAGCTGTGATTGCATCTCTTTGTGTTGAACCGGGATAATTTCAAGCTGAATATTGGGTGCCTTACGATAGATATCAGGCAATATAAAAGGCACCAAGGCCTGCATCGCATAGTCGGTAGCGGCGATGGTGAATTTTTGTTTACAGGCTTCAGGCACAAACACCTTAGGCGTAAGCATCTCAATTAACTGGCCTGTGGGTTGCTGTAGTTGTTGATAGCAATCGAGGGCAAATTGAGTGGGAACTAACCTCTGTCCAACGCGGGAAAAAAGTGGGTCATTGAGCATTTCACGCAGACGAGCCAGAATTCTGCTGGTGGCAGACTGGCTCAGATGTAATCGCTTAGCGGCTCGAGTAACACTGCACTCTTCAACCAGGATCTGTAATGCGATAAGCAAACTGAGGTCCTGTCGGTAAATATCTTCTAGTTCCATACATACTTATTCCGGTTTTTATCTCATCACACTAACATCAGGACGTGGCCTACGCTTGGTTTTCCTTACCTTTCTAGCTTTTTATCTGCTTTTGGAACTCAGTCCAAAATACCTCTAAAGTTGTAATTTTAAACGAATTTGAACCTAGGCTTAGTTTTCAACATGTTATCAAAGTGTTTTGAATGTAATGTTTTGTAACTCTCGTTTTGGAACTCATTCCATCTTTATGATCACTGTGTCGATTAAAACAAAATAAAGGTGATGACAGATGAAAGATGCAAATCTGCTTGGACGCCGCAATTTCATTAAAGGAATGGGAGCTGCTGCGGGTGTTGCTATAGCAGCGCCAGCGATGGCCATTTCTGAGAAAGCGGACGGAGTAAAATGGGACAAAGAGGTTGAAGTCCTAATTATTGGTTCTGGTTTTGCCGGTTTAGCCGCAGCAATCGAAGCCTCGCGAAAAGGTGCTAAAGACGTTCATATCTTCGAGAAAATGTCTTACTTTGGTGGCAACTCAGCCATCAATGGTGGCTTGTTTGCTGCTCCTGGTACTCCTATGCAAAAAACAGAGGGTGTACAAGACTCTGTAGAAAGAATGGTTGCTGATCAGATGAAGTCTGGTCGTGGTGTTGCCGATGAAGCGCTACTACGTCACGTTGCAGAGCATGCTGGTGAAGCACTGCAGATGACTATGGATGCTGGCTCTGAATTCCACCCATACCTACAACAATTAGGTGGTCATTCGGTAGCTCGTACTTACCAAACTACAGTGAGCTGCGGCGCAGGAATCACTCAGCCACTATTAAACGAATGCCGTAAACTTGGCGTTCATACCCATAACCGCGCTAAGTTTGAAGGTTTCTTAGTGGGTGATAAGGGCGAGATTGTTGGCGTTAAAATGCGTGAAAACTATCATTTTGGTGAAGACCAGCCAGGTAAAATAAGTCATATCCGCGCCAAACGCGGTGTGATTATGGCTACTGGTGGTTTTGCACAGAACATCAACCTGCGTATGGCGCAAGATCCAACTCTGACCGCTGAAGTAGGTTGTACCAACGCACCTGGTGCGACTGGTGAAGGTATGTACGAGATGTTCCGTCTCGGTGCAATCCCTGTACATTTGGCTCATATCCAATCTGGCCCTTGGGCATCACCTGATGAAGGTGGTTTTGGTTATGTGTCTAACTACACTATCTATAACTTCCCTCATTCATTGGCGATCCACCGTCTAACTGGTAAGCGTTTCATGAATGAAATTGCCGACCGTAAGACGCGCGCCGATGCCGAGTTAAGCTGTCGTGATGAGAAAGGTGAGGCGTTACCTCCAATCTTGATCACCAGCTATAAGGATTCGAAGAAGCATCCTAATACTAAGAAAGTGATCAAATACAACGTAGGTTGGAAGTTCGACACAATCGAAGAGCTGGCTAAGCATTTCGAAGTGCCACTGAAGCCACTAAAGGCGCAGATCGAAGAGTACAACAGCTACGTTAAATCTGGTGATGATAAGCAGTTTGGCAAGAACATGACTAAGGCGAAGGACAAGTTCATCGAAGCACCGTTCACCGTCGTTCGTTTGTGGCCAAAAGTGCATTACTGTCAAGGTGGTGTACAGATCACAACTAAAGCTGAAGTGAAAGATAGCTTCACTGGACAACCAATCTCTGGCTTATATGCAGCGGGTGAAGTGTGTGGTGGTATTCATGGTGTGAGTCGTCTCGGTAGTTGCTCAATTCCTGAATGTATGGTGATGGGTATGACAGCCGCTCGCAGTGTCATGCAGGCCTAAATTTGCCAGATTATAAGAGGAATTAGAGATGATTAAATTGAAAGCGGTATTGGCGCTAACATTAGGTTGCCTATTAACACTGTCTGCACAGGCTGTTGAAGTACGTGACCACCACAAAGAAGTGATCGGAAAGGATTGTAAGACATGCCACGACAATGGCATTAAACAATTTCCGTCAGATCAATCATGTTTGCAATGTCATGATGCTGATGATCTAGCAGAGCAGACGGCTCGAAGTGAAGAAGACAAGTGGCAAAACCCACACAACAACTTGCACTATGGCAAAGAGTTACCTTGCCAAGAGTGTCATGGTGAACACCAGCCTAAACAGCCTATGTGCAACAACTGTCATACTTTTAAGTTTGACAAGCATAAGAAATAGTCTGCTGAAGTGTAGTTAGTTTCCCATCTTCGGTCTGAACCGAAGCGACCAACCATATTTAGTTTGTGTTTTCTGAATATGGTTGGCTTTTTCACAATAACAAGCGCTTGGTCGATTGTTCCCCTGCAAGAAATGACATTGGCTAAGGCAATTGGATTTGCCAATCAACCTAAGAGGTGACTTCATGAGCCTAATTAGTGTTGAGCGGCAATCATGTGAAACACCTTCCCTTCATTAACTTCTTTTAGGGAAGGTCATTTTAACAATAAAAATATAACGGTGATGTGATGAAAAATAGTATATTTTCAGGAAGACTTAGTTTAGTTGGAACCGCTGTAGTTGTTGCCTTAAGTGCTCCATGTGCGACTGCACAGGCTGGAGATACAGAGTTCAAATTTGGTGGATATGTAAAAACGGACGTCATGTTCAGTGATTACAGCAATGGTGCACCGGGTTCAGGGGCCATTTCCAGACAGTTTTATGTGCCAGGTGCTATTTATGGCGCTGAGGGGAATGGCGAGCAAGTTGTCGACTTTCAGGCCCGCGAGTCACGTTTTAACTTCAAAACCAGTACAAATCTTGATGGTCATAAGTTAAGTGGATTTATCGAACTTGATTTCATGACTCACGCAGACGGTAATGAGCGTGTTTCAAATAGTTACTCTCCTCGTATTCGTCATGCAATCGTTAGTTTCGATAACTGGACAGTAGGTCAGACCTGGAGTACGTTCCAAAACCCTGGCGCGCTTCCTGAGAACTTAGATTTTGTCGGCGCGGCTGAAGGTACGCCGTTTGTTCGTCAGTCTATGGTTCGTTATACCAATGGTGGCTTCCAGTTTGCGGTAGAGAACCCAGAGACCACGGTGACTCCAAACGGTGGCGGTGCTCGTATTACTAGCGGCAGTGGCATGGTACCGGATTTTGTTGCACGCTATAATTTCAAAACTGAAGGTGGCGCTAAGTTCACTGTTGCCGGTTTAGCGAGACAGCTGAACATTGAGCAAGGTGATCTGGATACTCAGGAAATGGGTTACGGTGTTAGCTTAACTGGTGTCATTCCGGTTGGTAGTGATGATATCAAACTTTCAGCGACGGTTGGTGAGGGTATGGGCCGCTATATGGCGCTCAACTATGCTAATGCTGGTGTCTTAAACAGTGATGGTGATATTGAGACCATTAGCTCTTACGGTGGTTTTGCCTCATATCGTCATTGGTGGAATGATAAGTTGCGCTCAAGTTTCACCGTCTCAGGTTTTAAGGCCGATAATGATGTCGCGTTAACGGGTGGAGCAGTTAATGAAGAGTCGTACTCTGGTTATGTGAACTTACTCTATTCACCGGTTAAGCCTTTGACCGTTGGTGTTGAGTACATGTATGCAGAAAACACGAAACAAAATGGTGATAAAGGCGAGTTAAATCGGGTTATTTTCTCGGTTAAATATGTGCTTTAACTTATTTAGAATAGTATTTCTGCGAAGTGATTTGTTGCTGAAGTTACGATACTAAAGACTAGTACAAGGAGGCTTAAAGCCTCCTTTTTTGTGGGCGATAATTGAAGAACGAATTATTGCTGATATTTTTAGGTGTACGCTCAATCTATGTTATCTGATAGTTGGTCGCTCAGTTTGTGCGTGAGTTTAGGTACTGGTACGCATGAAATATTGGTAGAAGTATCGGTGATGTTCTCGGCTAAATATGCGCTTTAGCTTATTTTGGAGAGTCTCTTTAGTCGATGATTTATTGCTGAATGAGCGATACTAAAGACGAGTAAAAGGAGGGCTTAAAGTCTCCTTTTTTTGTGAAAAATAATTGAGGGGCGAATTATTGCTGATACTTTTCTGTGTGAGCCTTAAGCAGTGTGGTTAACTGTTTCGTCGCTTTAGTTTGTGTGTCGGGGTTGAGGTACAGGGACTCATTAAATACAGGCAATGGGGGCAGGTTATGCTCAATAGGATCGAGAACTTCCATCTTGTCGTTGATTCTAAACTCTGCGATAGGCGCTATGGCTAAATCGTTCTCAACCGCCATGCACAGAGCATTTGGCGATGGAGTGGAAAGCAGAACATTGATCTGACGCATCGATATCTGATGGTTGGCAAAGACCTGGGCTCGAATAGGACAGTTTTCAGGGTAGAGCGCCATTGGGACAGTATTGCGCTTGTGAGCATTACCGCCCTTGGCTGCAGCCCAGAGAAAGCGGCGTTCAAATAGCAGTTCGCCATGTCCTGGTGCTGGCGTTTGCCAGTGAGTCGCGACGATAACATCGAACTCCCCCTGATGCAGACGTTTATAAAGGTTACCACTGACGTCAGTATCGATCACCAACTCGATGCAGGTGAATTCGCGAATAAACTCAAGCAGGCTACTACTGAGATAACGGTTAATGTAATCGGTAGGAACACCTAAGCGAATGACTTCTTTGTTTTTACACTCTTTTAGTTCATCGAGTGCCTGAGAGTTTAGTTGCATCATCTTATAAGCATAGTTGAGCAGGGTTTCACCCGGCTCTGTCAGTGTGACACCTTTATTATCTCTCAGTAGCAGGGATTGGCCCACACTCTCCTCAAGCTTTTTAATCTGTAAGCTAAGGGTTGATTGAGTTCGACAGATCTTCTCCGCAGCCTTAGACAAATTTCCGCATTCAGCGACGGCGATAAAACCTTCTAATAATTCACTCTTAAGCATAGGTTGAGACCGTTGATATTGAGATAGTTAATAATGCTACCTATATTACTCAATATCCACTCGCGATAGAACTTGTTATCGTTTGATTGTGAACTTGATATTAAATTGTTTTGATAAGTGTGATGGGGTCGATATGAGTAATTGGGAACAGCGTGGGCATTATCTGATAGAGGTCGCTCAAAGGTGTCTGCAAGGGCATAAGACATTCGATCTATGTCGCTCACACTTAGTGAAGGCAAGCCAGATATCTAAAGGAACCATCTATAACCATTTCCCCTCTGAGGCCGATCTTATTGTCGCAGTAGCGTGTGCAGATTACAGCCGTTGGTTGGAGCAAGCTAAAGATGATGAGCTCAATTATAACGATCCCCTAAGGCGAATCTTATTCCACCACTGCTGGCGCTTGCGAGATACTCTATCTAATCAACGTTTTGTCATCGAACGTGTGATGCCAAATGCTGAGATTTTAGTGCAAGCGACTCAATATTATCGCCATCGATTCGAGAAGCTTTACTCTCAGTATGAGCTGTGGAATAAGGGGCTAATTACCCAAGTTGGTGATGTTGCTGGTTTCGATCGGGCCGAATTAGTGGTCAACTATTTACGCGGCGCCATGATAAATAGTGACGATGCCAACAAGCATAGCGGTGATGTGCAGATGTATTATCAATTCAGTTATGCGCTAACCCATCTTATGGGACACTCAGATAAGCGTATCCCGGGAAAGATGGAGTTCTCTGCCTGGTTGGTACAGGAGAGGGCTGCGACAGCGGCTTAACTTGGTAGCTCAATAGTCACATTTAGCCCATGGGGGACGAGATTAGATGCAGTAATCTTGCCCTGATGAGCCATTACAGCTGCCTCGGTAATGGCAAGGCCTAATCCCCAGCCACCGGACTCTCGCTCTCGTGCCGATTGTGGGCGATAGAAGGGTTTAAAGATTGCCTGTAGATCTTGTTCATTATCGATACCGGGCCCATCATCGGTTATCTCAATTGTCACTATGTTCATTGCCTTGTGGGCTTTGATTGAGACTGAGGAGTGCGAGTAACGAATCGCGTTACGTAACAGGTTTTCTATAGCGCGGGACAGAGGCTTAGGGTAGAGAGGTAACTCTATCTCCTCATCTATCTCAATTGATAACTCCTTTTGCTGCTGTTCTGCCTCAAACTCGGCATCGTCGAGTACCTGCCCTAATGTCTCCGCTAAACCGAGGTGTTTTTTGTGGTCATGAGCATTGAGTTTAACTTTAGATAGCTCTAATAGCTCTGAGATCATCTTCTCTAACTGCTCTGCTTCATAGGCAATACGCTTAGTTTCTGCCGACTCCTGGCCTTTCTTACGGGCTAAAGCTAGTGCGAGCTGCAATCGGGTCAGAGGTGTACGAAGTTCATGTGAGATATCACTGATGAGTCTTTGTTGGCTATTAACCATATTTTCAACTGAGTCGGCCATACCGTTAAAGGCTTGGGCTAACTGGCCTATCTCATCTTTTCGCTTAGTGGTTGCATTGTCGACGCGATTGGTTAGATCGCCATTGGCAAGTGCATCGGCACTGAGTCTCAGTGTTCGAAGTGGTTTACCTAAGTGCCAGGCGAGTAGTCCACAAATTAGCCCTGATAACCCGATCGCCAACGTTAACGTGAGCAGCTTGTTTTCAGCGAAGAAGAAGAACCAGGGACGCGGATGGCGATCATTAAATCGACCATACAGTGAGTATTGTTTTCCTAATACTTCAAAATCATAAGGTCCAAACAGCAGCTCATCCTTAAATTGATGGCTGATCGGTTCACTGGTTTCCTCTGCCATAAGCATAAATCGCCGCATACCTCGGGAAACTTTTTCGGTATTGATGACCCTCCCTTGATCGTTTACCAGATAAAATCGAATCGGTTTCCCCTGAAAATCACGACGATGACTAAGACGCCTGAATTGATTGTTTTGAATGATCTCTGGGTTATCTATGATCCGTTCTGCATATCGCTCGAGTAACTTTTCAAGGTGAGGAGGCAATGGGGCACGATCATGATTTTGCTGCAATAGAGGAAGCAGACCGACGATAGCAATAATAAGGGAGCTACACAGCCAGAAGCCGAGCAATAATTTAATAAAAATTCGATTCGGGAGTCTGTCTTTGATCATTAAGGCAGCCAAATGTAACCCTTACCTCGGATCGTCTTGACTCTTGGTCGACCATCAGTTCTTTCGGGGAGTTTTTTACGTAAGTTTGAAAGATGCATATCCAGGCTGCGATCGAATGGCATCAGCTTTTTCCCCAGCACTTTTTCGCTGAGCATCTCTTTGCTGATTAACTCGCCGCCATTTTGTAACATCTCAAACAGTAATCCGAACTCTGTACCGGTTAATATGAGTAGTTGTTCTTGGCAAAAGACTTCCTGCCTGCCTGGGTCGAGTTGAATATCACCATATTCATATACAGTCGTTGCTTTTTCTTCCGGTAAAATATTGGAGCGTCTAATTATGGCTTTTATTCTGGCAACGAGCTCTCTGTCATTGAAAGGTTTAGGTAGATAGTCGTCGGCGCCAATTTCAAGTCCGACAACTCGGTCAATCTCATCACCTCTTGCGGTTAACATGAGAACCGGAGTTTGCCTGCTGACACGCAGTGCTTTTAGAACTTCAAATCCATTGAGTTTAGGTAGCATCACGTCTAAAAGAATGAGGTCAAATTGCTTTTCGAGTGCTAGCTCGAGTCCTGTCTGCCCATCATGGGCTAGAGTAAGCTCAAACCCTTCTAACTCAAGAAGTTGTGCCAAAAGCTCAGACAGGCCTAGGTCATCATCGATCAATAAAATTTGGCTCATAAATTTCTCTACCTTAAAACAAGACGCTAACACCGGAATTATACCCTTTTGGATGTCAATTGCAGTTTATCAATGTAATTCTACGTAAAGATAAGGGAGCAGTCATAGGCAGCAATAGCCTGTCTTACTTTATTTACAGTCTTTTACGAAACCAAAACCCTGACTTACATAGGGGGCGCTAAAATAGCTAGTGTCGATTTAGGGGATTACCCCCATAAACAATTAGAGGCCAGTTATATGAAAGCAAATACATTGAAAGCAGGGCTACTTGCCATTGTGGCCAGTACCGCGTTATTGACTACAAGCGTTTATGCAGAACAGCAGACTGGATGCCAAGATAGTGGCTACCATATGAAAGGTGACAGAATGGGGCATCATAATGGTGGTATGAAGAGTGCTATGAAGAAGATGTTCAGAGGGTTAGATTTAACCGATGAGCAGCGCACCGAAATCAAAACATTGATGAAAGCACAGAAAGAGTCAATGCAGGACAGCCGTCCAACGAGTGATGAACGCCAGGCACATAAAACAGAGATGCTTGCCTTGATCACTGCAGATAGTTTCGATGAATCTCAAGTAAAACTACTCATGCAGCAAAAGCATGAGAAGCGTCAAGATAAAGCTGTAGGCATGCTTAAAGTGCAGAATGAGATATATAAGCTACTGACTTCTGAGCAGCAAGTTAAGTTTAAGGAGAACTTCGAAAGGGGGCATTCTCGTCACGAACGTAAAGGAGACCGATAGTCGTCACTGTTTTAGGATGATTTAAGATACACTTAGGGTCATGTGCTTCCCCTGCTATCTAATAGAAAATGATAGTAGCTATAGATAGTAGAAATATGATCCTATGAAACAGACTTCCCAATATGACTTCTGGGTCAAGTTAGCTAGCCGCGCAGCTGTGGCTACTGCCTTGACCCTTATTATTATCAAGATGGCGGCCTGGATGTACTCTGGTTCGGCCAGTATGTTAGCGTCATTAACAGATTCATTTGCCGATGCCCTAGCTTCAATCGTTAACTTCATTGCGATCCGGTATGCAATCGTACCAGCCGATCAGGATCATAGGTACGGACATGGTAAGGCAGAGCCACTGGCAGCCTTAGCTCAGTCAGCATTTATTCTTGGTTCAGCCTTCCTGTTACTGTTTCACGGTGGCGATCGATTAATTAATCCGACGCCAATTAATCATGCCATGGTAGGCGTTGTCGTATCCGTTATCGCCATTGTATTAACGTTTGCCTTGGTCTTATTGCAGAAAAGAGCATTGGCAGAGACTTCCAGTACAGTAGTAGAAGCCGACGCGCTACATTATAAGTCTGACCTGTTTCTGAATGCAGCGGTATTACTCGCATTAGTCTTATCTCAGTATGGTTGGTGGTGGGCCGATGGTCTGTTTGCCATTCTTATTGCCATCTTTATTGGTCAACAAGCCATTGGGCTTGGCTACCGTTCGATTCAGTCACTGCTAGATAGAGAGTTGGATGCTGATACTCGATTGACGATTGTTGAGTTAATCCAGGAAGATCCGAGAGTAAACGGGTTTCATGACCTTAGAACTCGCGAGTCAGGAAAGACAACATTCATTCAGTGTCACTTAGAACTGGATGGCGATCTTACATTAAGAGATGCCCATACAATCGCAGATGAAACCGAGGAAAGGTTAAGAAATGCTTTTGATCATGCCGAAGTGATCATCCATCAAGATCCTGTATAACGAGATCCTGTTTTAATCGTGATTAGGTACCCCAATTACCTCCGGATAATGTGTTGTGTGGATAACTCAGGGGGTAAGTGGTGGGTATTATGTGGCTAAGGATGAAAACTGCAAAAAGGTCGGTTTTTTATTAAAAAGCCCTTGTACTCTGGGCTGGTATCCCTATAATGCGCATCCACTGACACGGCACAGCAGGCCAACGAGTTAGCGTTAAGCTAAGGAGTACGGGACTTGCAGCGGTGTTAGAGAATTGAAACTCCTCGGAGATTAGATTCAGGTGACAATCGCTTTAAGGGCTTCGAGTTCGACTTCTGCTTAAGAAATCACCGCTTGAAAAACTTGTTAAAATAAGCGCTTGACGCCGACAGTGGAGCGTGTAGAATACGCCTCCCTAGCCAAGACGAAACATCTTGGTCAGTAAGTAAAAGCCTACGACCTAGCGTCAACGGCGGTGCTACCAAGCACCAGCTCTTTAACAATACTAAACAAGAAATCTGTGTGGACACTCACAGGTGTTGAGTTATTCGAAATTGCTTCTTAGGAAGCAATCAAAAATTTAACTCGATGAACCACTGAGTGACCATAGCAATATGTAAACTTCATTAATCTTCGGATTGATGAAAAACAGTATAATTCATTGAGCCGTTTTGCTCTTAACCGAGTAAAACAAAAAACTTTAATTGAAGAGTTTGATCATGGCTCAGATTGAACGCTGGCGGCAGGCCTAACACATGCAAGTCGAGCGGAAACGGAGATAGCTTGCTATCAGACGTCGAGCGGCGGACGGGTGAGTAA
>NZ_RXNU01000006.1 GCF_003966225.1 Shewanella canadensis | reverse complement strand
CAGTTTTAATGCCTTTTGCAGCTTCCTTAGCGAATGCTTCTAGTTCTTTTTTGTTCATGTTCTACCTTCCATTGACCCATGTAGGGTACTGATTGAAAGGTAGTTACACAAAATTATTTACAGGCTCCCGCACCCCGGCACATGAGTCACTTGCTGCGGTTGCTCCCTTCCAGGCCTGGCCGAGTTCACAAGTTATCATTGCGCCTGAGTCACTGAGTGAGCGACTACTAACTAATTCAGAAATAACCTAAAGTAGATTAAGTTGTTAATGTACCACCGAGTGTACCACTGAATGCACTCCACTAGCTATGAACTCTGGCCAATAATATACGTAGACCTCTACACAGTTGTCCGTCCCTCACTTTTTGTGAATCTAAAGTACTTGAGCTGAATAACTCTGAAACCCTAACCATAATCGTTGCTTTGTTTTCCAGTACAAAGCGGCTGTGTTTCATTGCTTAAAGCCACCTTCTAGCTTCCAATCGTCTACCCGCTTTTGCTCCTCTGGCGTAAGCTTATTCTTTTCCATATACTTTGCATGTATTAGAATTCTGGCATTTTGCTTATCAGCCTGCTCTACCTCCCACTGCCTCATTCGTTCATCTGAGGTGTCTTTTAACCTCTCAGTCTTAGCTAACGACTCATCTGCGGCTAACTCGATTCGATCGTTTAAAGCCTTTAGCCATGTAAATAGTTTCATTTATTCTAATACCCCTTACTCGATGTGCATGAAACATTGCCCATGAACTCACTGCAGGTCGTATGGACAGGGGCGAGCTCTGCAGCAAGGCTTGCCGCCTTCAGGGTTACATCTAGAATCTTCCAAGCGGCATCTATGTTTGCGTCCGTGTCCGCCTGCTCACGCTTCCATTTAGCAGTCATAATATTGTCCATCTGAGAATGTAAATACCTACAAGCCTTACCTGATGCGCGATACTGCCCCATACTAATCCCCACTTGGTTGAATACCTCCTCTCTTTCTTTGAACCCTGACCAACTGTCAACCACCCACTCGGCTAGCTTTTCGTACTCAAGATATGTCTTCTTGCTAATGAACCTGTCACGCTCACAAATGACTGTTAACCCTGCTAGCTTTCCTAGTGACTCGGCGGCTCCGTATGTCATTGGCGGCTTGCTAGCGCATCCAGTGGCGAGTATTACTGCGGAAAGGGCTATAGTTACCATCCTCATTACTCGCAACCCTTAGAATCAGCACTATACAACCCTGCGGCAGTGTACTTAACCACTGTCAGGTGATGCTCAGAAAAGCCTCCTTTCTGATATTGTTCAATTACCATCTCTACTCTTAATAATGGCTCCTTATCTCGAAGTATCGGGGCCTGAAGGTGGCGAGCGCTATCACCAGCGCACTCAATAGTTGTACGTGAATCAGCCCTTGATGTGACTTTGCACAATGCCATTTCGTCCCAGCCATCACCAACGATAGCTCTGTCACTGTCTATGACCATGATATTAACCCCGTATATGTGACACTGACTCAGAGATGACGCCAACGCCGCAGAGGAGCATGTTGACAGCGTAATAACTGCAGTAAGCGCTATAGCGGTTTTTCTCATAGCTGAACCTATTTATCCGTATTCATGTGTAATTTGCAGGGGTATCGATATCAAACTCTAATCCGCCCCATTCATCGCTTACTGGCTCGGCCTCGCTTGAGGTGCAAACCGTTTCATCATCACCTACGCACCAGCGATATGAGCGGCTCTCAGACCTTGAGCTTCCATGCGTCCCCTTGATTAACCTCTCGACATACAGATATGTATAGTAATCAGAAGAGCAAACTACATCACCAGACTGAACAGTTGAGAAGTCTTTACCAATAACGAGCTCGACAGAATTGAACACATGCGATGATCCGTCGTACTCTCCATCATATCGAATGCCTATATCTGCATCTTCAGGCTTATAGGCCACGATGCCTTGGCAGCCGGTAGGCGTATCAAAACTATTGAACATATCTCTATGGAACGGCATGTCGTTTAAGTGCTCTAACAAGAGGTCTACTTTTTCAGTGAATGTCATAATTTATCCCCGCCAGTTTGCTTAGCGCTTTAAGGCGAAAGCGTTAACCATCAGGCCAATGTCACAAAAGATTGAATAACTTCAACTTATTGATCAATAAACAATCAATCAATTCCGCACCAGGTTATACTGGCAAGTCTTGCGGTAAGTGGTAATCATGTCTGCCTGCGCCTCTTCTGAATTTAGGCCTCGTCCTTTGTTCAAGCCCTCAATGAGCCCATACTTTGCGGCGAACATGTTGATCACTTTTCCGCTAATATCATCCTCTGCGGTGCCTTTATTCTTTACTGAAGTGACCATGACTGCGAGCCAATACTCATTATGCTTCTCACTGCCTATATGCTTGGCGTAGGCCGCGCACATAGCTTGGTCTTCGAGTTTCATGGCTAGAAACTCATCACGCCTTTCGTCTCCGATGGCTCCGCTTGATAATAGTAAGCCTACGATGGCTACTAACTTCTTCATCTTTTAATACCTTGAAATATAGGTGCCCAGCGATTCGGGAACGCCCCTAGGCACAACATAATTATGTAACATGCGGGACTTGCATCAAGTGCCCCTGCCGCTTCCTCTACACAAGAAGCACAATCCATTCTCTACGTGGCTGAAAACTGACAAGTATCCTGAGCCATCACATCGTGGACACGTTCCACTGCTTCGTGAGTAGCTGGACGCAACGGCATTGGCAATCATTGCCGCATCTAACTTTGCCTTTGCCTGCCTCTTTTCCTTTAGTTTGGCAGCCCACCTTTCCTGTTCTTTAAGGCTTGACGCCTTATAGCGATCTTTAGAAAGCTTTAGCTGATCCTCATCAGCAGCAGCCGAAGCCACCCGATATGAGCCAACATGTTGGAGATATTTGGACACGCCATCCATCTCCGAAGCTTGAGCCGACCTGTAAAGGTGATAATCACTGCACCGCCACTGAGACGGAGGTAGGCATATAACCTTTCGAGTCTCACAGCTAATCAAAACCATGATGATGTGATTGCCTGCGGTGTTCCTATGGATTGACCGATCAAGATATGCCCACCCATCCAACTTAGAATGTACCCAGTAGTCAGTGTCCCTTAGCTCAAGTTCGGGAGCTGACTCTTCTTTGAAGATAGGGGGCAGCTTTGAGCGCCGCTCGGCATTTTTTTCGCCACTTTTAGCCACCGCAGTTAAGATAAAGAACACGACTACACCGCAAAATAATACCCACATCAACCTTGCTCCACGTTGGCTGAATCTAGCTTCTGTGTTGTCATCATGAGCCCGACTCTTCATTGGCGTCACAGACGTTGTACAGTTCAAGAACGTGCTTGCGAATAGGCTTATCGATGTTGATGATTCGACTCTTAGCGTCTATACCTCCTATTTTTAGTATCATTCTCTGTTCGTCATATATCTGTGCTGCCATTGCTTTGCCATTCCAAATGCTCATGCTAAATTCTGAGTTGCTGATCATGTAAGACTGATTCGGGCGATAAGCGTCCTCTGCCACCATCTCCCAAACGTCATACTTGCCCATACGAATAGCAAGTCGGTTGGCTCTTCCGTTCCACTCAGGCCGTGCTCTATCTTCTCTGTACCCTATAGTCAGTGTTGCCGAATTGCTATAGCAGGTAAGTCTCACAGACTCGATGGGATTCGTGTATATAAACGTGCCGTTGCTACCACTGTATTCACTAGAGTAGAGATGCAAAGTAGAAGACTGCTCATCTGTCATTGGATCAGTTAAGTGTGAGATACGGGAATATTGCTTTTCCTCCTTGCCCCCTGCTAATGCATCTTGCAGTTCTTGACTCAAATTAGTCTCTGCTACGGCTTGTGGCGATAATGTGAAAAGGACAAGTACAGTTAATGTTAGTGCCGGCCTAATACTCATTGATTACTCCTTGGATCTAATGTCTTGGCTTTCTTAGCCAAAAAGACAACTCAGTCATAGCAATTATCTTCAGATAAATCTGCTTCGGTGAGCCCACACTCATTCAAGTGTGTACCATCTTTGAAGTAAGTATTTCTAGCCCAACCGCCAGCAGTATGGAATAGCATGATTTGAGTTATGTTTTCATCATCAAAGTCATCGAAGCGCTGCAGCATTCGAGACCACCAACGAGACCCGTAATCCTCTGTATCGCGCAAATCACGAGTATTAAACGTAGCATAGAGAGCATCAAGTTCAGAGGTAGTCATTTCATCACCATGTCCGACTAAATGAGAGTACTCACCAGTCCCATAGCTGAACGCAAACGTTCCAAAGTTAAGAGGTACTTCTGACTCCAAATCGAAATCCGTATAGTTTAATTCATAAGTTGCATTCGATTCAGTCAGGTTCTCAGCGGTAGCGGCGTAACACGCATCCCAATCCATATTTTCAGACACACCCCCCGACTTAACATTGAATGTCGTGACAATACCAACAGACTCCTCAACATGAACATTCCATTCATCTCGAACAGCACAACTCGTTAGACCTGCTTCATTAATCGAGTACTTGTAGTCAATCTGGTAGAACTCTTCTTCTGTGTTAAAGCTTTCTTTCTTCCATCGCTCACGAAGCCCTGTTACTTTCCACTCACCATCCAAGTACTCATCTTTAGACTCAAGATTACCATTTGAGGTTTGAACAAAAGTACTTCTGTACCAAACATCATATGAAGACGCTTCGAGATCCGTAAAATATTCAACGTATGCAAAATCTGCTTCTGGATTCGCTTCTTGAAGCTCTACAGTTTCTGCATAAGATTTTTGCAGTGGCACTACCAGTGCCTGTGCAAATCCATGAAGCTCTGTATCACCCGACTCTACATAGTCGCCATACAACTCATCAACGGTAATGTTGTAACGGTATGCCACGCGACGCTCTTGGTCTTGTAAATTACTCTTAATTTCAGAGCGCAACTCTTCCTCTGCTAATATTTTTTCACATGACAGTTCACCAGAGTATTCCTTAAGTTGAATCTCTATTGCTTGCCATACAATCGTAGTTAACGGGGTAAGGTTAAGCAGGTCTTCGTTATTACTTCGTGTAAATTGAGGCGCGATGGTCATTTGATACGCGTTTTCAATGGGTGTATCAGGGTAGTCCAAATCTATCGCACCTACTGGAACATCAACTACGACAGGAACATATTCTGAGCACTCAGTATATTTAGATGGGATGGCTAAATCGAAATCTCCTTTCCCTTCTGTAACAACGCTTGGCTCGTTCGCTTCAAGAACACCATTGAAATTGAGATCTAGGAAAACTGTTGCCCCTACAATATAACCATCGATGACTTTTCCAGAAAGAAACAGGTTTTTGCCATTGTCGCCACTTGAGCTTGAACCACCACAACCGATCAACCCGATTGTAATTAAAGAAGCCAGAACTGTTTTGTATGTGCTATTCATTATTGCCTTTATTTCGATAAATTATAGTGGTCAACCTTTATTGACCACATGTTTACGCGCAAGCCAGTACCTTCGCTCTGACTCATTTGGTATCAAGCCACTATTTGATGCGGTCTGACTTAGCTCTAATATCCAACGGTAGAGTTAGTACGGAAACATAGCTTCACTAAAAGTTCCGTTACCTAATGATGGTACTCATTCGGTTTTAAACTTCTGAAGAAACGCTCCATAGGGGCATTGACGCTCCTATGTCCACAGCTATCGAAAATTCAATAAAATCTACCTATCGGTTACGACTCTAGTTTTAAAAAGCCGCCAGTGGAAGCAACTAGATAAGTTTAAAGATCTAAAATGGCTAGTTTACAGGTGTAAAATCAACAACTTTGTCGCCTTCGTAGTAATGTGTTTCAATGAGCTCTTCACCAGTAATCAAATTGAACGTAATCGTGTCTTTTTCATAAACACTGTTCTTGCTGAACTGATAATTAATAAAGGGAGCTTGTAACTTCAAAGACTCGGTAATCTCATCAACAACGGGATGTAATTGCTGCTGTAAAGCAACCACTTCACCAAGCCTTATTGATGTGCCACCAAACCTCTGTGATGTGTCACCATCCATACCTGTTGGATAGTTAAGCCCTGAGCAAAATAGAATTCCGTCTTTAATCTCCATATCACCATTTCCGCCTGAGTTCTGAGGTTGAACAGCTGTCCACGCATCCATATCCCAAACATTACAACGATTCCCAATGATATATCTGTCATCAACCACGTACTGTACAGCGTAAGCATTAGAGAATTGACTGTCGTTTGGGATAGGTAACCTTTCCCCTAATTGCCCATCCTCAAGCAGTTCAACGTGTGTATCTCCCAGGATTGCCATATACACTTTTCCCTTGAACACGAAAGGAGTATCGACATATTCTGATGTCCAGGAATTAACTATTTTCCCAGTCTCGATATTGACTTTATTGACCAAATTGCCTGCTGCAACATAGTAGACGTAGCCTTCATGCTTTAGCGCCCAAGTTTCATCTCTCCAAAAGTTAGGGCTGAAGTTTGGCACTAATGTCTTAAGCTGTGGGATCTCTTCCACCGACTTTGGAAGCACAAGCTCATACATACCAAGCTTAACTTCCACTCCTTGCCTTCCGGAAGCAATGACGAGCGGATTGTCACCGGCATTACGTGAACCCTTGGCTTTAACTAAGTATGGAGTAATAACATTATTATTATCCTGATATGCATACTCCGGCGAGTAGCCATCGGGATATTCAAATGCCCCAAGTTCAGGGTGTGAAATAAAATACCTTGTAGCGTATCTTACAGCCTCACAGTCTTCGAGCACGTCAGGGACGTTTACTAGCGCAAGGCTCCAGTCTCCGCCAATATCATTGATACGTTCGATCTTAATTGGCGCTGGCTCGGTGCAGATAGGAGATAGATCCTGCTCTTCACCTTCAACAGGTAGTATTCCGTATTCCGGTTCAACTGGCTCTACTGTATTATCGTTAGTGATACCAACAGAAATAGTCGGAGTGTGTCCAGCACTTCTTTGTCGAGTAACGGCTGTTGTCCCAATAGCTTTGTACTTATTTATATTCAAACTTTTAAGTATAACCTTCCCAGATGTTATTCCCTGGTCAGGCTCTGTTATATCTTCACCAGAGAAAGATACAACCTCAACATATCCTGTGGTACTTGTCTCCATAGCCCAAACTTGAATCCTTTCCCCCTTAGTTGGGGTAAAGTAAAAGGTGTTTCCTTCTACCCGAGGGTCTTTAACAACCCCTTGATAAGTATCATCGATTTTAAACTCAACAACATCGAACCCATCTGCAACGCAGCTAGCTTCAAAGCCCTTCGGTGCTGGGTTAGTACACGTAAAGCTGATAACAGGCACTTCTGGTTCTGGAACGACCGGAGTTTCTGGTTCTGAACTATCCGAACCGCCACATGCTGTTAATGCTGTTGCTACCAGTGAAGCTAATATAAGTCTTTTCATTAAAGTTTGATTCCAGTGTCTTCCGATATGAATTGCAGGGCAATGGTCGCCCAGTCTTTATCATGGTCATTAAGCATGTTTATACCGTTAACAAATAATAGAGTTTCGAGCTTGGTGCTGTCGTAGTGATACTCTGACCCACTGTAGCTGCATGTATCGTTAAGGCTTACACAATCAATGATTTCATCACCATTGCTGGTAAGCCTTACTCTTGTTGATGACTTACCGGCTTGACCGGTGCTCACAGTTAGGGTCACTGCGTGTTCTGATCCACCTGCTTGCCCTGTGAAGTTACTTACGGCTAGTGACCAGTAATACCTGTGCGTCCCGTTGCTGTCTTTCGCTGTTTGCAGCTGATTGACAAAAGCCCGAGTAGCTTCGTACTCAATGTATCCGTCACCAACATCGCCTAGCATCTCAGTCTCTTGGGCGTATGTGATGTTGACATCCTCAGGAAACACAGAGCCTGTCTCTACCGTTGTGCGGTGGTTGGCTAGTGACACATCCATCGGGCTTGTGACTAGGGGAGCGAACTCTTTAGTCTCGACATGTTCTTGTGAGCCATCAGAGCATACTGAGTACAGGCGCTCTACTAAGCCGTACTGGTCAGGTGATTTTGTGTCAATCCACTGTTCCGAACAGGTAATAGGTTCTGGAATTGCTGATTTGTCATCTGATGAGCCGCCACACGCTGTCAGCGCTGCTACTATAAGAGAAGCTAATACAAGTTTTTTCATTTTCTTTCTTTTCTCTAGTCAACACATTCAAATAAAAAGTTTACGTACCGTGATGCATGAAAAGTAGTTGAGCTTATTAACGAGCTTCCACTATTCATGTTGTATGCAGCCATATCTCCCTCAGACGAGTACTCCTTTATAATTCTGTACTTCCCATTACAGGCTTTATACATTCCCTTTAAGGTATCGTTTCTTCTACTCTTTGTTACAAATGATGCTCCCTCATTTAAATATGAGGCACGCCCTGGCAAGACCTTACCTTCATCTAAATTAACAGGAGCCCACTTAGAGCCCACGTCTTGATGTGAACCTGGTGGTTTTACCGATACAGTTGTGCAGGCCGATAAGGCTAAAGCCCCTATTGAAGCCAATATTACTTTTCTCATTACCATTCTCTTACTATAAAAAACCGTATCCTCACGGAGACGGTGGTCAAACGACCTAAAGCTTGTCTGCTAATTTCTTGCACTTATTGAGTGATAGCTTCCAAGCTCTCTTCTTCTCTTTATCAAAGTGAACCAAATAGCCATCACCAATCTTATTACGAGTGATCTCTTTTGATTTCGCCCTAAGCTTTAGCGCTCTAAGTGGCATGCTGTTATTGTCTAATCGCTTAGCGCACACGTGATACTTTGCTGCAAATGACGCTGCAACCTTTTCATCAAAGCCCGCATCAGCTCCGAATGACACTAATAGAATAACTGGTAGAATTTTTTTCAATTTCCTAGTTCCTTGGTTAATCATGATTATTACAATGTTGACGAAACCACCGACTCAACAGATAAAGGTTTCACAGTTCAATCCTATTAAGCTTTAAGAAAGCAAGGCCAATAAGGCCAACTAAAATACATATTTCAGCCATTAGTTCCCTCCCCTTTGTTCAATTGCTTGGTGAAGTTGTACAGCCCCAGAGATCCAGTGTTCACTCCCTTCTGATTGAGTGTCCATAAACTCAGAAAAACGCTCTCTTGCTGCGGATTCACTCTCGGCAGTAACGATTTCTATGTAGGAGTCTTCATCACCATAGTGGCCAGCCACAATCCACATGTTCTCAATGACATCAGTTACTGATACACAGGATTGACAAACAGGGAGTTCATTAACTTCTCGATGTGGGAGACCAACCTTGCAGATAGAGCAAGATGATAAGGTGCATGCATTTTCGTTAAACATTTCACTCTCACTTATTGGGTTTTGTCTTAATCGACTTGTAAGTACTGCTCGATACAAGTGCAAAGGTCGTTAAATATCCGCTCAACTATTTACTTGTAAGCATTATTAGCGCTGTCAGCGTTAGCCAGATGTTTATGAGATGGGCATTTTACACACAATCGAAAGGGAATCAATACAAGAACCCTCCAAAAAGCAGCATTTACACACTAATACCCCGCATATTTGGTGTAAGCCATACTTTCAACCAGTAAGCACCCATGGAGGGAATGGGATTGAGTTCCCTCCTGAATGGTTGTACTCTTGTCCAAAATAATACTTTGGAGATAAGTTTGTGGATAAGGTGAGTGATATCGGTGATCTCGATGAGCGCGAAGTCATGGAGAGTTTCAGAAAGATGAAACGACATGTTGGGATTGTCTATTTCATGAACCCAACAAGACTTGATTCCTATAGAAACATCGACGACCCGAATTATCGTGAGCCTACCAATGCCGAAGTTTCAGAAGTAATAGAAACCATGATCTTTATTGGTCACTGCAAGACTGACATAGCAAGAATGCTTGGCCTCAAAACAGCAAGCAAAGATAAGACCAAAGTGCTTAGAAAGTGGTGTGATGGCGAGCCAAATGATGTATCTAATATTCCTCATTCATCCTGGGTACACCTGTTAGTTTTAAGTGGAAAAATATGCCTATATAATGTGGTTCCAGAGGCTGGCTGGACCCGAGAATAAGCTAGGGATTATCATACCGAGAGAAGGCTATTTGAGAGTAACCACCTACTTAAATAGGTGGTTTAGCATCTAATATACTTAACTGCATTAGCTATTAGTCCGTTAAGTCAAAACGGGATTAAATCATCCTCTCAACTTACGACCATACGCTCCTTTGCACAAACGCCAATGCTTGACTCATCAACCACGATATACTCGCAAATACGCTAGCGACACTTGCTGCCACGCCAGCAGCATGGCTAATCGATGGTGAAATAACCGCTAAGGCTTGCTCAATCCACTCTAGTAATGACATCAGCCTCACCTATGCAGCGAGATTAAGTTGGGGTTCCAGGATAAATAGCTCCTTAACCCATGCTATAACCTGCTTTCCTTTCTCAACCAAGTAGTTCTTTGCTTCAACCAACTTTGACATGGCTAAGTAACCCAAGCCATACAGTGCCACCAGCAACTGACTCGCTTTATTCACGACCATATCTTTAGCCAAAGCAAATCCAGTCTTCACTTTCATCGCTCCATGAGTAACCGCTCCAATGACCCCTCGTCCTTTAACCGCCGCGACTACCGCAACGACAATTGAACCACCAGTAGCGACATAAGCCGCCCCAGCTACAGCAGCTGCAGCCACAACGACTTTTACTTGCTGTTTTTTCTTAGAGAAGAACTGAGTAACACTGCTCATGACTTTCTTGAAAGTGATGACGATTTTCATACCGAATGACACTGATTCTTGATTTTTCATAGTAGTTGCCTGTTCAAAATGATTGATAAATAAGTTAACGCTTGTAGGGATAGAGCGAGCTGAGGCGCAGGCCTGTTGAAGCAATTCGAGAAATGATTTTGGATTAGCCTTAAGTAAGTGCTTAAGCTGTTTTATTGATTGCTTACTGTGCTGCTGCACAAAGTTGAGGGTATTCTTTAGGTGTTTTGCTTTCATTATTCTTTAACTCTTTAGCCACGGCAGCGATGGTCATTCGGCTAGCACCGGTGATTTGCTGTATGGCGGTATAGGTATGCGAGGTTCGAAGTAGCTTGCCGATAGATGACCAAAGTACTTGGTTTCGTTTTCGGCCTTGATATTTATGGGGACTTTCAACTTTAGCTTTAGCGATACCTTCAAGGGTACGCTTACGCCTTAAGTCATAATCCTTCCTGGCAGTAGCAGCTAAGATATCGAGCAGCATGCCATTCACAGCCCTAAGTATTGATTTAACAAACTCATCTCCTTTATCTGCCTGTTTAAGGGCTAAATGACTCGTTGGCAAATCTAGGGCTACGATAGAAATCCCCTTCGATTCAATGGTGTTTTTGAGCTCTATCCAATCATCATTTTTTAGACGACTGATCCTATCCACTGACTCAATTAAGATAATGTCCCCAGCTGAAGCATCTGCTAACAAGCGAGAGAGCTCAGGGCGATTAAGCGAAGTTCCAGTGAACTTCTCAAAGTAGAACGATGCAATTTGTTGATTATGACTACTCGCAAACTCGGTAATCTCTTCTTTTGCACGCATGACGTCTTGTCCCACTGTGCTGACTCGTAGGTATGCTCGGATAAATCCCATCTTGATTTCCTTTGGTAAGAAATTGGTACTAGTGCGTGTACCAATAAAGTTAGGCCTATGATTTGACTTTATAATGTACCAAGTTACGGAGTAAGGGTTTGTCATAGGCTTAGTGGACTAATGTTGTGACGATGGCAAGACCATGCTGTGGCTTGATAGCTCTTGCTATATCAATGATGAAACGCTTGAGTCTTAGGTGAAAAGGTATGCCCTGCTGTTCAATTAACATCAAAAGGTACGCACGTTTACCTACTTGCAAACTGCGGTCACTGTAAATCCGTTGGTATTCACTACTGCGACTTTCAGCAGTGATTGAGTCAACCACCAGCTTGGCTTGTTCAATATTGGCAGGCGAGATGTCAGGCAATACCTGGAACACCACTTTCAACACTCGTTTTACTATTTTGTAGAGCCGTACAACTAGCTCAATCACGTGACCTCCTGAATTTCAGACAAAGAAAAAGCCCGCAAGATGCGAGCTTCATGTTGGGCGTGCACTCCCATAGTACTTATAACAAGGGATGCTTAAGGTGTTGAATTTGATTCAGCTTTGAGTTCATTAAGATACTCGCGAATCATAGAATTTATCATATAATTTTTCTTTCGATTTTTAATTGATTTGTCTTGAAGTAGAAACTCTTCACATAAAAAATCATCGACATCTTTAACTTTAAGGTTTTTCCCTGTTAATGCATCCTTATAGCCTGAGAACATTCTTAACAGATCTTTCTCATCTGCAGCTTTCAGTTCTTTAGCATATTTGAGGAGCCAGCTTTCTTTATTCATACTTGATTGTATAGATAACTGTTCTCGACCAATTCTGTGCCCTTTAAGAAAGAAAAATGTCGCACGTCGATATTCATCCCCCTCGAAAAAAGCTATTTTAGCGAAGTTTATTTTCCTAAGCTCTACGATAACCTGCTCTTCCATTTCTCCTGCAGCTTGACCAACCATATACTCCAATAGAATATCGGTTAACTCTCCAGGAAGTTCGTATCCTTGAGCCCTTCCATTTAGCGCAGTCACAAGTATGCTATTGAATAAGGCTATATGCTTTTCGTGAGTATCTCTCTGTTCAAATGTAGCTCTTTTCACCCCACGACTTTGGTATTGTACCTCGAGCCTTTGACCACGATTATAGGTGTGTAACCTTAGCAGTATTTCCCTGTCAAACTCATTTTGTGTATTAATTTCAGGCAAAATGCACCTCCTATAAAGTAGGGAAACGAAATTACATTTTTGTTTCCTTTTTACTAATACCTCGTTCATTCAACATATGTCGAACTTGAACCGCAAGTACTGGATTTGCGGTCATACTACGAGGTTTAAATCATGAAAACTATTAACCCGATAGCAATAACTACAAGTCTGGAAGGTGAATCCTTCCTCCCCTTCTTCCTAGACTGCTCTCCTGCAGAAGTAAAACTAGACGAGCAAATTGCTCAAAGGTATTTGGATAGTTACTTACCTGGAGCAGCTATAACAACCTCGGTAAGAAGCAAGCACCTATGGGAGGGTCAATTAGGTCCTGACTATTTCGTGCTGTACCAGTCAAGCGCTTCTCTCATAGCCATCCATGTAACTCAATCTATGGAGGTTAACTTCGTTTGCCACAGTGAATTCTGGAATACAGAACATTGGGATTGGTCTGAACCATTAGAGTGTCTTACAGACTTCCACTTTCAGCTTACCGACTTAAATGACTGGAATCTAAATACGGCCTCGCAAATGAGACAAAGTGCTATTAACGCACTTGAATGGTGGCAGGTAGAAGTCGAGAGAAAATCCATCGATATAAAGCTGGGTGATCTAGAAATATCTCCCTGTGATAATGGTTTTTTCCATTATCCACAACTTCACTGACTTGCAGGCTGTTTCCTGCAACGGTGAAAGCCTTACTGATAGCTCAAACAATCTAGTGGCAGCTCAATTAGCTGCCATCATCAATTGGAGATTTAAATGAATACTGAAACCACCGTAACCGAAGCTGAAACGGCTATGGTTACATCAAGTGTAGACTCAAACCCTTGTCCACTAAGGCTTGTAGAGGATGTAACCAATGTTACCGATGTAACCATCTCAAACACTAACCATGAGGAAGAGTTGTATTCCTACATGGTTAGTAAAGGCTCTATGGCTGAAGGCGCTGAAGCTACTGTCAATAGTAGCGGCTTTTGGCGTTTTGATGATCCTGAAGACGCACAGGGTAAAAATACGGGTTGGTGTATGCCATTTTACTCTGAAGACGGTGAGCTTACGAAGGCGATGTTCGGCACTCACAGAGCCGAAGATGAACATCAGTTCTGGGAATCAACTGGCTACGACGCTTTAACTGATGATGAAAAGTCAAAGTTCAATACCCAAATGGATGAACGCCGAGCAATGCTAGCAGAAGAGAGAGAGTCAGCCATGTCTGAAGCTCGAGAAAAGCTTCAGTCAATATTGGTTAACTGCTCAAAAGCAACGTGTCATCCATACCTTAGTGACAAAGGGGTGGCTTCGTATGACCTATATCAGGGGGCAAACGATGAGCTTTATGTTCCATTTCACGATATTGATGATAACTTTGTTACTGTACAGCGGATCAAGCCTGATGGCACTAAACGTATTTGGGCTGGATGTGGGAAAACGGGTGGCTTTCTTAAGATTGCTGGTGATAGTCGTGTCATTTTGATAGCAGAAGGCTATGCCACTGCAGCTTCACTGTTCGAGGCAACCGGGTATACCTGCATCATGGGCATCGATGCGGGCAACCTTGTACCAGTAGCTAAGGCAATAAAAGAAAGGTACTCCAATTCAGCTATTGTAGTCTGTTGTGACAACGATCAATTCAAGTCCCAGAATAAGGGAGCTAAAACAGGCAAACTAATCTCAGACACCTTAGGTATTCCCTTCATACTACCTCAATTCGAAGACCTGTCGAGTGAACCAACTGACTTTAACGACTTAGCACAACTCGAAGGAGATGGCGTTGTTGTTCAGCAGTTAGACGATATTATCGAGCAGGCTAGGCTACGAATACCTCCAGGTTTTTCCTTAAATCCAACGGGGATCTACCATGAAGTAACGACCAAAGACGGCTCTACTTTTGATAACTGGGTGTGCTCGCCCTTGAAAATCACAGCACTAACCCGTGACATCAATGGTGAAAGTTGGGGGCGATTGATTGAGCTTATCGATAAAGACGCTACCACTCATCGCTTTGCCTTGCCGATGACAATGTTGACAGGTCAGCCTACTGATTACCTAAAGCCATTGGTAGATAGGGGACTGACATACAGCCATGAGCAAAGGAATGACCTTCACTATTATCTGTCTCAAGCAAATCCAATAAATCGAGCACGATGTGTTGATAAGACAGGCTGGTTCGATAACATCTTTGTGCTGCCGAATGATGTAATAGGCGAAGCAGAGGAAACGATCATCTACCAATCACCTTCATCGCTACCAAAAGGGTTTGAAGTATCAGGCACGATTGAGCAATGGCAAGAACATGTTGCATCTCTTTGTGTAGGTAATAGTCGGCTAACATTTGGGGTTTGTGTTGCTTTTGCAACAGCATTACTTCCAATGCTAGATGGTGAATCAGGTGGGTTTCATTTTCGTTGTGGCAGTAGTCGTGGCAAGACGACGATTCTAATGATCGCGAAGTCAGTATGGGGCTCTCCTGATGGACTTCCACGATGGCGCGCAACCGCCAACGGGCTTGAAGGTTTAGCCTCAACACATAATCACTCACTTCTATGCTTGGACGAATTTAGTCAGCTTGCAGAAGTGAGCCCTAAAGTGGCGGGTGAAGCTATCTACATGCTTGGTAATGGTGAAGGCAAACAACGCTCAAGACGGGATGGTTCCATTGGTAATCGACAAACATGGCAACTCTTGTACTTGTCGGCTGGGGAAGTTTCCTTAAAAGCGACCCTAGAGCAAGCTGGACTTACAGTAAGAGCGGGGCAAGAAGTTCGATTCATTGACTTGCCTGCGGATGCTGGGAACAACTTAGGAGTCTTTGATACCGTTCATAACTTTGCCGATGGCAACCGTTTTGCTATGGCAGTCAAAGAACACTCATTAAGTTTTTACGGAGTTGCGGCAAGGCATTTCATTCAGAAAATTGCCGCCAACTACGAGCGATATAAGGAGTGGCTTGTATCCAATGTTGAAGCGTTTACCACCTCCTTAGATCTGGCGAACGCAGATCCTCAAGTTCAGCGTGTAGCACAACGGTTTGCCATTATTGCCGCAGCGGGCGAACTTGCCAGCTTATTAGGTACGACAGGTTGGGACGAAGGTATGGCAAATTGGTCATCTACAGTTTGTTTTAGTGCCTGGCTTGAAGAGCGTGGAGGTAGCGAGTCCCACGAAGAGACACAAGCATTGGACACGGTTAAAGGCCGACTGCTAGAACACGGTACCTCAAGGTTCATCAATGACGACGGACGCCCCCAGAATGGTGCTGTCTGGGGGAATCAAATGACAGATGGATACTACGTTTTTACTAAGGCATTTTCAGAACATATCTGTGCCGGACTGGACCCGAAATATGTCGCGAAACTGCTGAATGATCGTGGCCACCTAGGGACAAGTGGAGGCCGACTGACAAAATCCAAGCGAATTGATGGCAGACCAGTAAGGTGCTACCACATTTTACCAAGCTTGTTTGCAGATGATGAAGCTGTTCAAGATGAGCCAGAGCAACCTGAACCGTCATCTGACAATCAGTTTGATGAATATACTGTATAGGAGAGTAAAAATGAGCCTACACCTTTTAGGTAGAGTTGCCCTACCCTATTGTTTAGAGTTACTCGGCGGCAACTGCATTCGTGTACTTAATCGTGAATATAGCCCTATCGGGTTTGCGACTGAAAGACTCACTTTAACGAGTGAAGTCGAAAAGCACACAAGGTTAAAACTTCGACCTAGTGACATTGCAAAGCTAAAAAAGCTGGCAGTATCTCCAACCGAAGAAAATTGGATCTTTCTTTATGATGACAAATCGAGTCCTGACCAGTCATCCACATTGATGGATGCATATTTCGGTAAGTTAAAGGTGCTAAGTTCTATCGAATTGCTACCCGACTAAAGTCGCTGTTACTGGCGGTTACATTGGTTACTTTGGTATCAGCAAAAGTATCAAGTATATTCTGCTATTTTTTAAGTGCCCGTGTAACCCATCTTTAACCGATGTGGTTACACGGTTACATAACCAATTTAATCAACGGCTCAACACAGCTCTATCATCCACAAAGTACCTCGCTAGCATCACGCCACTATGTCATCAGAGATAATGTAGAGGGTATCCGTTGCTGTTGATGCATGGCTTGCTTTCGCACCAAGTTAACTGGCACCCGCAGCCGTTCACTAATGACGTCGATATCAATGTCTGCTAACAACGCTTGATGAACCAATGCTTTCTGCTTTTCATTTAGCTTGCATCGTGGGTTATTTGCACCGCTAAAGTCATACTGAACAACCCCAAGTTCCCGAGATAAGCTATTGACCTCGCTTAATCGCAAACTGTGGACATATAGCGGCTTGCCACCACCGAGAATATCCAGCAAGTTCACAATTTGCAGCATAGCGACCTTTATCTTATTGCCCGATAGGTCCTCGCCCATGATGTTCAAACGGGCAACTGCTTTGGCACCACCGTCAAGGAAGGTCTGATGGATATGCGCTAAGGTCAACGACCCGCTTCCGCAACAAATATCAGCAAAATCCTCTAGCCCAGAACTACCGCCCATCATCTTCGCCATAAGCGTACTTAGAGCTGGTGGTGTACGAAAGAACGACAAGTGCCCTGAACCACCACACTCCTCCATTACATGCCCAATGAAATCCTCTCCAGGACACGTTTCCCAGGCACTTCGAATGACATGTGACAACTGATGGGCAATCTTACTTTGCGCTTCACTCAGAGGCTTTGAGGGATCATATAGCCCTGTTTGACGGTATGCCCAGTCATCGATGAACTCCGAAAAGAACCGACCATAACCGCTATACCTGTCGCCTTCTTGAACTAACTTAACGGCTTGTTGTAAATGTGACATTTCATAAACTCCAGATAGCAAAAAGGCCCCCGAAGGAGCCTTGATGGTGTGAATAGTTTAGATCTAAGATTTAACTAAAGAGTGCCCGCAGGCGTGATTCGATAAGTGCTTCGGTAATGTACCAGGGCTTATCCGTCACATCGACTTCAATACCTTTCGGTACAATTTTATAGTTCGCCACTCGCTTACCTTTATAGTGAACATGAGTACCAATTAAGCTCACATCTGGATTACTGATAGCTGCTCGGCTAATACGTCTTTCAGCGTCTGCAGGATTGGTTTGAATAGTAATTTTCATATCGGCCCCTAGAGCAAGTCTGACAAAGCTGAATACTGCAGATAGGACCACTCGATACATTCTGTCTTATCAAGCCAGAGCACTCTTTGACCATCGATATAGTCTGTGTCGTAATCCATACCACCAGTGATGAACTCATCAATTGAGTCAGGGCCTATCCACACGAAGTTCTCGGCGAACCGTGCTAGCTGCCTAAGGTCATAACGTCCTTTGCTATCTATACGCAGGTTCTCTGCATAACCTTCTAGCTCAACATAACGATGTCGAATAGCAGGTGATTGATAACTTAAGCTGGAAGTGGAGGAAGGTGTTAGTGCGTTAGGACGTTTGTTGCTTGAGCTATGAAATTTACTTTGAGATTCTTTAGATACTGCACCGTCAATGGCTTTGAAGAGACTCCAGATCTCCCGAAGCCATGACAGCAGTTTTTTAAATAGGTTTCGAAACATAGATTTTCCTTTGTGATGAGGTTTACTCTATGTTTCTTATAACGATTTTTAACCCCTGAATTGAAGATTCTTTTTATTGCAGGAGAGTTTCGTCCATATATGGCGTAAAGTGAGCCTCAGTAGTATCTTTCACATGCGCAGGACACGTTTATGCTCGTGCGACGTGAAGTCGTATGAAGCGCTGTTCACCGCTTTTGAGTGAACCATCTGTATCACCAGATGACCCTATGGCTCTGAATAAAGTAGCGAGCCAGACAATGTAACGAAATTTGGTTTTATACCGAATGGGAACAGAATCGTGAGAGGACGTTCTTCCTGATAACCACAAGTCGGGTAAGTGCTAGGGAGTCAGTATGATGAACATATGTGAATCCACCTAAGGTGCGTTATACGTGAAGCAGCGGAAGTGGTTTATACGCTGTGGCCAAAATGGCAACGAGAGTAGGAAAGAGATTGGGCAATGCTCTTTCGTGGTTGTAAAGCTCTCCGCACTAGAGTGGGCATCTAACCTGACATTGCGCGACATACGGAACACGGTAAGCCTGTATCACTCCCATTGGGAAAGTTATCTGTGAAGATAGCCGATAGTGGTGCAGGTAAAGGAGGCTGGAGAAAGCTAATGTTGCATTGTAATGATGCAGATACAGACCTTGTGTCTGGCACAAAAGTGAGCCCACTTCCAGCTGGTCTCCCGTTGCAAGAAAGTTTGAAGAACTTTGTTGATGGAGAAACGCAAATGATGACTTCAAATGAAGTTAGTGCCTCTCCTTGCTTTGCTCAATGACAATCCTTTGATAGGAAAGTCACAGAGCAGAAAGTATCAAAGCTTCAAGTGAGTATTGCAAAGGTAACCCCTGTGGTTACCGGGTAACATAGTACGCCTTAGTGGAGGCTTGAGCCGTATGCAGTGAAAGTTGCACGTACGGTTCTTAGGAGAGCAGCACCTGGCAACAGGTGCCGCTTATCCGACCACTCCGTGCTAGAAGTGCTCTATGATGTGAAATCTGGCACTACCAAGTTGACCAAATTTTAGTAATGCTACAAGGTGGTAAAACCATGCAAGGAAGCGCGAAGATTAACAAACTATGGTGGGAACATTTAGCTCCTAAAGCACTGGTTAAGCGTCATAAAGAAGTAGAAAGACTGCTTAATCGATTCATTAAGACTGACTACGGCAATTTTTGGTTTAGTGCAGCAAGAAAACCTGAGGGTGTCATTAGGTGTAAGCGTGATCAATGTATTCCTGTTTTAAAACTCAACTTTGTAGGGGACGCTCCTGGTGTTATTGCCAAGTTTGAATGTTTGCAGAAAGGCCACCGTACAGTTTCGGCACAAACTGAGTTCGAGTCAGGCAAAGTGCTTGAAGATGATGAACTTGTCATGGTGCCTTTAATTAGCGTTGATTTAGTCACAGATACACTGCTTATAGATGCGACTCGTAAGGGGAGGTCATCGATAGATGAAAGTAAAATTATTCGGCCAAGTTTATTGTTTACCATTCCTGCACACTACTTGTTATCACCTCAACATTCCCCTTTAACATCCTATGTGCTGTACCAACATATCTTCGGGCGCGGTAATTCATACCCAAACGACGGATACTTTTATGTTGGTGTTACGACGCGGAATTGGCAGAAGCGTTGGTCCGAACATCAGAGAGCTATCAAAAATGGTAGTCCCTTGCTATTTCATCGGAAATTTCGGGAAGAGAGTCAGAATGGCGGTATCTCTTATTTGAATCATAAGGTGATGGGCATAACAGATAGCATCGATGCATTGTATGAAGCAGAAGAGTTTTTGGTTGAAGGTCACTGGCTGGATGAACGCCGACTCAATATGATCCCAGGGGGTAAATCGGGGCTACGATACCTACGGGAAAATGGGCTAATTGCTAAATCGGTTGTGCCAATACCGGATGAGCGAGATCCAATTCTGAATACATGGTTTAAAAAGCACCCTCGTAAAGGTTTACCAGCGCCATGGGTTGCTGAGAAATGGCGAGATAATGATTGGGCGATAGCACAGATCTGCGGCCAAGATGGTCGGTTGTCGGCGGAGCAGGTTCGCGCAATCCGTCAACTCGCCAATGAATATACGGCAGAAGACATTTATAGTCGCATAGGTGCAAAGGATGTAGGGCAAGTGCTACGAGTTTTAGACGGGCAAACTTACACGAGAGTCGAGTAATATCAATTAATAGTTTGCATTAAAAAGGAGTTCATAACATCGATCATTGATGGTATCGGAGCATTCAGATCTCATATAGGCTCTGCATATGCTCTTGGATCTAATCCTCCTTGCATAGTAAGAGAACAAGTGCGGTTGACTATGAATGCGGCCCATACTTTGATTGCATTTATTTTGGAAATCCTGCAAAGAAAAGCTTAACAAGAAGCTTCTGTCCAATTAAGTTATATGGGTCAACTTAGCAATGCCCCAAAGTTTGTTGGCTTTTGTAATGAGGGTTTAGCATGTTTTAGTGTTTGCTTGAGCCGCGTTGGTTGCACATCAATACGAGTTGTTAATTTCACACAAAAAATCAACAAAGAAATGTGAAGTAACGCATTGAATTTAACCTGTAAATGACATTAAAGTATGACCACCTAAGGACAGAGTTGGGCAAACTCGAACTCAATCATCGAGCACGCCATTTAGGGAAGAAGAAGCCAATCAACTCTCTTAAAAAGTTTACTCTGGCTCCACTGATTTTAGCGTAGGACGAAAGATGAGCAATAGAAGTGCTGTTGACACTATACGAGGGTATTTTTACCAATTCGATCTATCTATCCTTAGCATCTTGCAATTGGAGTCACTAGATGACTCCGTTGAGGTAGAGTGCATTGAGGATATAGACATCCGAACTGCGACTGAAGTTACAGCTACGCAGTGCAAGTATTATGCGAAGACGGAATACAACCACTCGGTAATCAAAGATGCAGTAAAGCACATGGTTTCTCACTTTAGGGAAACCTTACTAGGGACAAAACCCAAAGTATCCTACGCTATCAAGGGATATTATGCCTCAGGCCAAGAAAAATTGGACGACGGTGTCGATGTTGCTTTTCTGAAAGATAATTTCCTAACGTACTCAAAAGGAAGGGGCTCTTCCAAAGTTACGCACTACCATCATACTGAGCTTGGTCTTTCTGATGCTGATCTTAAAGAATTCCTGAAACGCCTTACTATAGACGTCTGGGCAAGGGAATTTGATGAACAATACCGCGAGATACTCGATGCTATCCAAAAGAGCTTTGTATCCACAACATTCGCCGCAGAATACTTCTACTACAATAACGCGCTTGCCGTTATTCGCCAGCTATCGATCAAATCGGTTCCGGCTGACAGAACTATCACCAAAAAGAAGTTTCTAGAAAGGGTTAACACATCAACCGTCCTATTCAATGAATGGTTTATAGAGAAGAAGGGTAAGAAGGCTCATCTTTCGGCTCTCCGTAAGGAGTATTTCACCGAGTTAAATATATCTCCATATGAGCGATTTTTTTTAATAGAAGTGGACCCAAACGGTTATGTCCGTAGCGATCTTAAAGATATTTTTTTTCAGCTTTCCAAAAAATGGGCAAAGCTGTCTGCACGAGAACCTTCTCCCTTTTGTCCATACATCTATGTACACGGCGTGCCTAGTGACGAACTCATTGCGTTGAAAACAGAGCTCATCTTGGAAGATTTTAAGATCATAGATGGTCATGATTTTCAAGGAGCGGACTTCAGCCATCGTTCTATCGCACAGAAGGCCACATATGGCAATAAGATAAAGATTAAGGTACTGAACACACTTCCAAATATCGAGCAAACTGTTGGTGCAATCTTTACAACCCGACGCATCTACCAGTTTTATTTAGGCAACAGCTATTTCGATCACGAAGATCCGGCAATCAGGCATGTCAAGATTCAGGTTGAAAAGCTATCGGACATCCAATCCATAATCTAAATAGTAGGCACTAGAGTATGATAAACGCACAACAAGAACAAATTAACGCCCAAGTCATCGCCGTATTTCCTGATAAAGTACGAATCGTCGTGGACGACCTTGAAGACTTCAAGATAGCGGAAGAATCACTGAAGGTCGGTTCTTATGTAAAGATAGCTGATAACGAGAACGCAATCCTTATTGCAATTATTGAGAATTTCCAGATCTCTGTCAGTGCAGTCGGTAAGCGAGAGCACATTATCGAAGCTTTCCCGCTAGGCATACTAAGGGATGGAAAATTCGAACGTGGTGGCGATTCACTCGCAATACCGCCCAAAGAAGTCAAGCCAGCAACTATAACGGATATTATGAAGATTTACGGCGATTCGGTTCCTGAAGTGGAGCGGTTCTGTTTTGCAACGCTGGCGTCAAATAGGGATGTTCCCGTGCCTGTCAACGGCAACAAGTTCTTTAATAAACATATCGCTGTAGTTGGTTCCACCGGCTCTGGCAAGTCACATACCTTAGCAAGTATCATCCAGAAGGCAGTGGCAGAAAAGGATGGTGACTTTTCACTTAATAACTCACACGTGATTATTTTCGACATTCATTCTGAGTATAAATCCGCTTTCCCTTCAGCTAACCACATAGATATCTCCAATCTCGTTTTGCCTTATTGGATGCTGAACAGTGAGGAGTTGGAAGAGTTTTTCCTCGACACTGAAGGTAACGATCACAATCAAAGGAATATATTCAAGGAAGCAATAATCAGAGAGCGTCGAGCAAAATTTAATGGTTCGCCGGATGATAAGAAGAAAATTCACTTAGACACCCCCCTTCAGTTTGATATCCGTAAAGTACTTGAATATGTTGTAGAGAAAAACAGTGAAGTCATAGACTCGGGCGAGGTCTATGCGTCCGGCGCGAAAAAAGGTCAACCAAAGTTCACACAGGGAAGTCTCTTTGGGAAACTTACTAATTTCGTGAACCGATTGGAAAATAAGCTCAGCGACAGCAGGCTCGATTTTTTCCTTGGTGATAAATCGAAGGACGTTACTTTCGAGGAAACCCTTCAGGCTCTACTGGGATATTCATCGAGCAACAAGTCGAACGTGACTGTCATTGATCTCAGCGGCGTTCCATTTGAAGTGTTAAGCATCACAGTCTCACTCATATCTCGTTTGGTGTTCGAGTATGGATACATCTATAAACGCATTAGATGCACTAAGCAACCAGATGAAAAAATCAATAATGATACTCCCATCTTGCTGGTTTATGAGGAAGCGCATAAGTACGTCCCGAACAGTGACCTTTCTAAGTACCGTTCGTCTAAGGCCTCAATTGAGCGAATAGCAAAAGAAGGTCGAAAATACGGAGTGACGCTACTATTGGCGAGCCAGCGTCCATCTGAGATATCAGAAACAATTTTTTCCCAGTGTAGTAACTTCATTGCAATGCGTCTGACCAATCCTGCTGACCAAGGATATGTGAAGAAGTTACTTCCGGACTCTCTTGGTTCGTTAATCGACAAAATGACTTCATTTCGTCAAGGTGAAGCTTTGTTGGTGGGGGAATCAATTATTCTTCCATCAATCGTCCAGATTGATCCATGTACAAATGCACCTTCTTCCAACGACATCCCTTACTGGCAGCTTTGGAAAGAAGAATGGAAAGACTTGGATATCAGTGCAATTAAGTCAGAGTGGTATAAGTAAGCATCATATTTTTGTTGTTGCGTCAGCAATCAATACTCTCAAAAATCAAAGTCGTTTACTTCATTTAGGCCAATTACAGCTAATCCTAGGTAGATGACTTTGAGCATAAACTCTAACGAACTACTGTCCATATTTAAGCTAGCCTGGGAAACACATTATTTGCCCAAGTTAACTATGCTACTTAAACCACAACAGCAAGGCCTTAATCCCACTCCAAAGCCTTAACTAGCTTTAACATGTTTTCAATCTTGTACTCTTTACCATAGCGGTCAAAGGTTATAGAGCCATGAGAATGCCCTAGTAACCCTGCGACCATGTCCGAGCTAAACTCCTTATGCTTAAGCTGAGTAGCCACTGCATGACGAATGCCATGTAAGGTGTCTCGCTCCCCCCAACCTAACTTAGGCTTAAAGGTGTAGAACCATTTAGAGACCTGATGTGAATAACCACGAGTCGATATCTTCCTAAGTTCTGGGAATAGTCGCTCATGGCCGCTAGCCTGTTGCTTATCAACAAACTGAAGGAAGCCCATAGCGATTAACTTAGGGTGAATAGGGATGACACGTTCACTGGTCGCGGTCTTGATAGACTGATCTGGATGTGTCGCTCTAATGTGGATGCAGGGATAACCATCAATGACAGTAAAGTCATCTATATATAGTTGAGCTAACTCCCCTAGCCTCGCGCCAGTATAAGCAGCAAGCCTTGGTAACCATGCACGATAAGGCATCTTATGCTCAGTTGTTGATGGGATTTCCCTAAATAGCTGTTTGATTTTGGTCTCGCTCAAGGCATCACGCGCCTTAGAAGCTTTAACCTTTGCCGACACTTTAATAGTTAAGCCTACCATCGGATTGTTAATGCCGTAATGAAGACTTGCCCACTGTAATAGTGCAGAGACTCGGGTCAGTCGCTTGTTGACAGTAGATACTGCAAGGTCAGCTTTAGATGAGAAGTGTCGTTTGTATTCTAATGCCTTAGCCAGTGTGAACTTTTCAAGACCTATATCGCCTAGAAGAGCAATCATATCTTTATAGGTCTGACGGTTAACCTGTTCACTGTGTGGTGACCATGCGCCTTGCTTACTCTTCTCTTGGCAAAACTCTTCTACAACTTGACTAAGTCTTGGGAGCTTAGAATGACTGTTGTTGCTTTGAGTCGTAATAGTGGGAGCTGAAACCTTGGTAGGTCTTGGGGCCTCTTGCGTGCAGGCTTGAGTATCGACCGTCTCAGTAGTGCCCTGAGTATCACCATCGGCAACACATCTAAGTTGACTTAACACCAGCCAAGACTTACGAGCAGCTTCAAATCGGTCTCTAGTGGCTAATGACTTTCTCAGCTCGCGCTTGCCAATACTAGAACGCAGATCTACAGGTACGACTATTCGCGCATACCAGATGCCATGACGAGATTGAAATAAATAAGGGGGAGAATCGGGTAGATGTTTGCTCACAGTATGTACCACCAAGTGTACCACCTGAGGTAATTCTGAGCTAAGTTATTGATGTACTAGGAGATTGGAGGTTCCCCTAGAGCCGCACCCCGGCACATGAGTCACTTGCTGCGGTTGCTCCCTTCCAGGCCTGGCCGAGTTCACAAGTTATCATTGCGGGGGGACCCTAGGGTCACCATTGCTTTCTCGAGATAAACACCTCAGAGAACGGCGAGCATTATCTACTATGCTCGCCCAGCAATCAAGCCTTTACACTAAACATATCCAGAGAACTGCACCGACTGCTGATTCTATAAGCAAATATAGGTAAACAGCGCTCTTTGATGGTTCTGTTCGACTACAAAGTGATCACTCCCTTATTCTTTTCAATCAATTTTGTTCCAATGCCCTTCACTTTGGCAAGATCGTTAATTGAATCGAACTGCCCATGGCTTGTGCGATAATCAATTATCGCTTTTGCCTTGGACTCACCGACCCCATTAAGCAAGACTAACTCTTGAACGGGAGCGGTATTGATGTTGATACTATGATGTTGGTTTTGTGATTGAACGACATCGACCTGAGGGCTTTTGGTCGTAGCCTCGGCAATGTTGATATTAAGCGACAGGAGTGCAGCAGCAAATAACGCAGTAATCACTGTGTGTTTCATAATTCTATTCCTTCTTGTAAGTAGTCCATTCATTTATGGCCATCAGTCCATTAATCCCTGGCCACTTTACAAATGTAGATCAATAGCTCACTTCTTGCCAACAATTGATTCCTGCATCATTGGCGCAAACAAAAACAAAACCCAGATCACACTTTCCGATTTATTGGTAAGTTTCACATTCACAGATACTGACTCAACAAAGCCCTGTTTTGAAATTCAATCAGAATTTTTTAGATCATCAAAGCGTTTATCAAGTCACGAAATATGACAAAAACAGATCTACTTCACCTATTTCTTTTGAGGTAGCCGTAATAAAGACACAATCAAATTTATTTTGTGTAACTGAGCGGCTGAGCTAGTGTGTTCCATCCTGATAATAACGATAAAGGACATTCGAATGTCTATGGAACAAACCGAAGGATATTTAACTGAACCAAGCCTCTCAGAGAGCAAAGCGCAGAGAAACTATCTTATTTTATTTGCCGATATAGCTCTATTTATAATGCTTTATAATTTTCTTCCTTTCGAAGAAGGCATTAACACTGGGCTTTCCATTCTCATCTTTGCCGCGATCCTTTGGCTGACAGAGGCTATCCACATCAGTATCACCGCCATACTTATTCCTATCCTGGCCGTGGTATTAGGTGTATTTGAAACGAAAACGGCAATGAGTAATTTTGCCAATCCGATAATCTACCTCTTTTTTGGTGGTTTCGTTCTTGCTGCAGCACTAAATCAACAGGGAATAGATAAACTCATAGCCCATAGAGTGCTTACCGCTTCAAAAGGCAAGCTCAGCCTTGCCTGCATGTTTTTATTCGGCATAACGGCTCTGCTATCCATGTGGATAAGCAATACGGCAACGGCTGCTATGATGCTGCCACTCGCATTGGGCATTTTGCAGCAACTCGACTTTAAAGAGCATAAAAAAACCTACCTGTTTATGCTTCTGGGCATAGCGTATTCCGCTAACATAGGTGGTATTGGTACCTTAGTGGGTAGCCCTCCAAATGCAATCGCTGCAGCCCAAGTCGGCCTAAGCTTCAGTGATTGGTTAGAGTTTGGTCTTATCACTGTAGCCTTAATGCTGCCGACCATGCTTATTGCCCTGTACCTATTCTTAAAACCGGATCTTTCAGTCATCTGTAAATTATCGACTTCAGAGACCAAATTAAATTTTCAAGGCAAGCTAACCCTACTGGTCTTCATTACAACTGTGTGTTGTTGGATATTCAGTAAACCCATTTCACAGGCACTCGGCGGGATCTCAAAATTCGATACGATAGTAGCCCTAAGTGCAGTTGTTACCTTAGCTGGCCTTGGATTAGTCGACTGGAAGAGAATTGAACGCACTACCGACTGGGGCGTACTCATCCTGTTTGGTGGCGGTTTAACCTTAAGCGCAATATTGAAAGCCACGGGAACCAGTGTCTTCCTGGCACATTGGGTTACCGATATCTTTGGTAACACTCATATGGCACTCTTCACCTTTGCGGTGATCTTCTTTGTTGTCATGTTAACCGAATTTGCCAGTAATACGGCCAGTGCCGCTCTACTCGTACCAGTGTTCGCTGCAATCGCAGAGGCACTCGGGCTATCACCGGTCATGTTATCGGTATTAATTGGTATTGCGGCCTCTTGCGCCTTTATGCTGCCCGTCGCAACGCCACCTAACGCCATTGTTTATGGCTCAGGGTTTATCAAACAATCGGAGATGATGCGAGCGGGTGTCATCATTAACTTTATCAGTATGTTTGTGCTGTATATCATCGCCCATACGTTCTGGAATATTTAACTCTCGAATTTAAAGCTCCCATAAAAAAACGCCACGCTGGAAAGCGCGGCGTTTGTTTTGGTAAACCTGGACTATTAAACCTGAGGCATTAAATCTGGATAAGGGCCTGCTCCAGGTCGACAATCAGATCTTCAACCGATTCAAGACCGACGGAGATCCTCAACAGACTCGCGCCAATCCCCGCAGCCTCCCTCTCTTCATCTGAGTATGGAGAATGCGTCATGGATGCAGGATGTTGGATAAGTGATTCGGCATCACCTAGGCTCACGGCAATAGCAAAAAGGTGTAAGCCATTAATAAATTTGATGCTCTGATCCAAACTAGCATCAAGCTCGAAGGCAATGACTCCACCGGCTCTTTTCATCTGTCGCCCTATGAATTGGTGGCCGCTATGTCCCTTGATCCCCGGGTAATAAACCTTGGTGACCCTATTGTGATTCAGTAAATATTGAGCGATCACCTCTGCATTATCACAATGCCGCTCGAGCCGTACATCTAATGTCTTAAGTCCCCTTAAGATCAACCAGGCATCATGGGGAGAGAGAACTCCGCCTAAGTCTTTGAGCGTCTCATATTTAATCTTTTCAATCTGCTCATTAGAACCACAGATAATGCCGGCGATGACATCACCATGGCCGTTCAAATATTTAGTCGCACTATGAATAACGATATCGATACCGTGACTCAGTGGTTGCTGAAGCAACGGAGTCATAAAGGTATTATCGACAATGCTGACCAGTCCATGTTGCTTCGCGATCTCAGCAATTCCATCGAGGTCGAATACATCGAGGTGAGGGTTGACCGGGGTTTCACAGAATATGACTTTGGTGTCAGAGCTTATGGCATCAGCAACCGCGCTCAGATCATTAAAATCGACCAAAGTCACTCGAATACCAAACTTGACCAGCTGTGAAGTCATCAAGGAGAAAGTACAACCGTAAACGGCTTTAGACGCGACAAGGTGGTCCCCTTGACTCAAATTAGTCAATAGAGCCGATGATACCGCCGCCATGCCCGACGCGGTTGCCGTGGCGGCCTCTGCCCCCTCCAAAACAGCCATCTTTCGCTCAAGTTCGGCTGTCGTCGGGTTTCCCAGACGAGTATAAATATAACCCGCTTCATCGCCTGCAAATCTCGATGCCCCCTGCTCGGCATTATCAAAGACAAAGGTGGCACTCTGACATAGAGGCGAGACTAAGGCTCCAGAGCTGTCTTTGATGTGTCCGGCATGTATCACTTTCGTGGCGGGCTTCCATTTATCCTGCATAAAATCTCTCCAAGGTCTGATATCCAAACCACCACCAGAATAAGCGAGTCGCTATTCGAGCAGTATTTGAATAGAGCATCACCGACGGTTAGAATTATTATGTATGCATTAAATGTCAGTGATAACTTACCTTGACCGCTATTCACTGCCCGAGCAAACAATCATCAAAAATTTAACTGACTTAAGATGTAAAATCTTTGTTACGAGATACGCTTTTGGTTAAAACCGCCGAAGAGAAATCTTTAAGATCCAGGAGTAATTCTTTATGGATACCAGACAACTTAGGACGTGACTTGTCCTGAAACGAGATGGGCCTACACAACGCCATTGCCTGATAACCCAATCTGGCTGTCAGCAAACCACCGCCAAGCCCTTGCCCTAATCTGGCGGAGAGTTTGCCCGACATTTCGACAGATAATAGTTGTGTCCCCAGATCTGTGATAATTTCACTCGTACCGGCGTAAACAATGTTGGTAATAATTCCCCGTATCAATTTAATACGGCTCCAATAACCCAGCTCAATACCATAGCATTCTGCAATTTTATAAATCATACGTTGGTTACGCCAAAGAATGATCGCCATATCTAACAAGGCTAACGGGCTGGCAGCTAACAGAAGCGCCGACTCTTGAGAAAATCTTCTTACATATTTTTTGGCAATAAGGTCCCTTTCACTCAATACCAGCTCATCGAATAAAATAAGCTTCTCGGCATCATTATGCTCATCATTGATAGAGGATAGGTAGCGACTCAAATCCACATCTTTCGGCAATTGAGAAAGCAATTTATTGATAAACTTATCCGCTTCGCCAACCTGCATACTTTGCGACAGTCGGTCACCGGTTTGTTGCGCCTCTTCAACCGATTTAAGTCTTACCAACTTACGCCACTCGCTCACCGTGATTGTGCCGGCCCATAAAGAGATAATTGAAGTGACAGAGACATAGAGCCCAAACAACCAGGGGCTCTCAATCCAGGCGCTCTGTAACCCTAACAGAGTTTCAGTCACTACCAGACCAAGCACGCCCACCAAAGAGAGCTTAGCAAGTACTGACCAACGTCGCTGACGGGGGGACTTCCCCCTTTTACTTTCTGCATCGAAGGTCGCATCGAACGCGGCATCAATATCGCCGTCTATGCTATCACCTTGCTCGGCTAGTGGTTCTGTGGTGAATTCAAGCGGCTGTTCATCGTAATGTTGAGCGCCTTTAAGAGTGGGAGATGCAGCTTCGATAACGGGCTCGAACACCTGCTTTTTTTTCAGACCATTTTCAGTTTCATGCATCATTGTTCCACCATCATGGAAGTTTTACTGTATACCCAAGTCACTTCAAAATGCTGAGTCCTGCATTTCGAGGTCGTTTGGGTATCACTATTTAAGTTTATCACCGAGCAGGTATTGAAGCAGGTGATCTAATCGTATGTGCTCAAAGTCGGCGCCTTGTGTTGAGGGAGTGACTTGCGGTGGCGCAAAATGCGTGAACTCGAAGCCTTGCGAATCCCAAAATGAAGCTTGAGGAAGCGTCTTAGGGACTTCTCCGGGAAAGACTGTCACCGTTTTGCGCTGTGACAGGTCGACGCCATGTACCACCTCCACTTCCGCACTACCCGATCTGACCATGGCATGTTTGGTTGCTTTAATTGCGCTGATCGCCATCACTTCGACTTCACAGCCTTCAAATTTCGCCTGTTTCTGACTCTGTTTCACGAGTTGAGTCAATAGCGAAAGAACATTGCCCTGCTGATCTCGAGTTATGTGATCCACCTTACTCGCGGCGAACAGTAACTTGTCAATTCTTGGGGAAAATAATCGTTTAAGAATATTTGATTGACCAAATTTAAAGCTCTCCATGATTCCATTGAGGGCTTGAGTCATGTCATCAAACTGATCTTTACCACTATTGAGCGGAGTAAAACAATCCACCAAGAGTAACTGTCGGTCAAATTTAGCAAAGTACTCCCTATAAAAAGGCATGATCACTTTGCTCTGATATTGTTTGTATCGCGTCTTCAATACTTGATAGGCGGTATTTGACGCGCCCGCATCCAACTGAGTGACTGTTTCAACAGATAAACCCAGCAGAGGAAACAGGGCTAAAACCGGTGTATCGACAAGCTCACCAGGCAATAATAATCGACCGGGTTGAGCATAATAAAAACCATGTCCATTGACGCAATCGAGTAAAAGTTGCTGATAGAGATCGGCAATCTGTTTCAGTTGCGCGGCATCGGCCTCGCCAAAGAGGTCTAATTGAGATACGGCCTCATTAAAAGGGCCATAACAATCGGACTTCTTGAAGATATGCTCACGCCTGGTCTGACTCATCGACCACTGACTAAAGCTCTGCTTCAGCATGGGCAGGTCGAGTAACCACTCCCCCGGGTAATCGATAATGTCGAGATAGAGTGTCGCACTATCAGTCAGCTTTGCTAACAGTCCCTTTTGAGGTTGGTACCTAATCGCTAATCTCAGCTCACTGATGCTCCGCGTAGAAGCAGGCCACTGAGAAGGGCTTTGCTTGAGCGAAGCCATCGCCTGCTCATAATCGAAACTGGTAACGGTTAAGTCTGGCTGAAGGTCCCGCTTCACTCCATATAGGCGCTCCTCTCGGGTCACTTGCCAAAGAGGCAGATTATTACTCTTCCCCATTAAACCCGCGTTGAGAAGTTGATTCACTAAACCCGTAATAAAGGCGGTTTTACCCGCCCCGGAGAGTCCGGTCACGGCTAATCGAATATGTTTGTCGGAAGTTCGGTGCGCAAATGCTTGTGTCTTTTGGCTAACTTTTTTACCTAACTTAGAAAAAGAGCGGTTTATACTACCCATAGCCTGCACTTAAAAGTTATTCGGGCGGTTAGACCGCCCATTGGAAGGATTAAAGATTATTGATCTCTTGTTTAAGATCGAAGCTATCTGATGTGACATGGCGCTCTAATTTTTGAAGCCTTATTTCCAAACTCCGAAATTGTGTGTTCACATCCCTGAGTGCCATCTTGGCAGGCTCACCCGCTTGCCAAATTTTCTTCTTTATCTCGATATCTTTATGCGCTGTTTTATCTTTTGCAGTTCCAGGCTTAATATCCAATATCATCCATAACAAAACATAGATAACTAAAACAATACCTGAACCACCTAAAAGAAAAATTGATGCCGCTAGGACTCTGACAAGCCAAGTTTCAAAGTTAAAGTAATCGGCTATCCCTGCACATACTCCAGCAATTTTACCTGATTGAGGAATTCGGTATAAGGTACGCCCATTAGCTTCACTCATCACGGCTCCTCCATTGTGGCGACTCGGTGTCTAAAATCGATTCCAATGTATCAATACGTTGAGCCATTTTGTCGGCTCTGGTGATTAGTTCATTAAGCTGAGAATACTCTTCATCAGTAAGTCCCTGGCTCACTTGACGCTTACTGCGATAGTGAAGAATCAGCCATATGGGAGCCACTATTATTAAAAAAATAATAATTGGGGCCATTAAAATATCCGCGTTCATAGCTCACCTCTGAATTGTGATTACTTAGACTTAGTTTTAGTCTTATTACCTTTGACTTTTGCCTTAAGCGCTTCAAGCTCAGCGGTCACTGAATCTTCTGCTTCGAGCGCTGCAAACTCATCACTTAAACTCTTTTTATTGCCCAGGTCATAAGCTTCGACCTGTGACTCTAGCCCCTCAACACGACGTTCATATTGCTCAAACTTAGTCATCGCGTTATCAATCTTGCTAGAATCGAGTTGACGCTTAACATCTAATCGAGAAGAAGCTGTCTGCTTACGCATAATAATCGTCTTCTGACGCGCCTTTGCGTCGGCAAGCTTCTCTTGAAGAAGGTTAACTTCCTCTTTAAGACGAGCGATCTGCTCTTCAACCATGACTAACTCTTGCTCTAATGTGGCAGCGAGTTCAGCGGCCTTCTGCTTCTCAATTAAAGCCGCTTTAGCAAGGTCTTCGCGGTCTTTAGATAAGGCTAATTCCGCTTTATCCTGCCAATCCTGAACTTGAGTCTGCACTTTGGAGATACGACGTAGTAGCTCTTTCTTCTCGGCTAATACTTTAGCCGATGTTGAACGAACCTCAACTAAGGTGTCTTCCATCTCTTGAATTATCAAGCGTACCATTTTTTCTGGGTCTTCGGCTTTATCCAGTAGTGCACTGATGTTTGAATTAATGATATCTGCGAAGCGAGAGAAAATTCCCATGATGCTGTCCTTTAATTAACGTTGGTTTCGAAGATATTAATCCACTTTCTGTGCCAACTTTTCATATTTCATATAATACAGTTACTTAACCAATATATTAACTTTTTCTTTCTTTTATTAACAGAGACACTTATTATTAATTTAACCAATTATTAGCGTTAAAGACTAAAACTTACTGTGCCAAATCAATTTCAGCAAGATAATCTCATCGGACAATCTAATGCACTGTTAGAAGTGCTGGAGCACGTATCTCAAGTTGCGCCTCTTTCTAAGCCGGTACTGATCATTGGCGAACGAGGTACAGGTAAAGAGTTAATTGCTGAACGCTTACACTATCTGTCTACGCGATGGGATCAAAGTTTTATTAAGCTTAACTGCTCATCTCTTAGTGAGAATTTACTCGAAAGTGAATTGTTTGGCCACGATGCAGGGGCCTTTACCGGTGCGAGTAAGAAGCATGAAGGACGGTTCGAACGAGCTCACGGTGGTACACTTTTTCTCGATGAGTTAGCAAATACTTCAGGCTTGATTCAGGAGAAGTTACTCAGAGTCATCGAATATGGTGAGTTTGAGCGTGTCGGTGGCAGTAAAACTGTCCAAACCGATGTGAGACTCGTCTGTGCAGCCAATGAAGATCTCCCCTCATTAGCGGATGCCGGAGAGTTTCGCGCCGACCTGCTCGATAGGCTGGCCTTCGATGTGATCACCTTGCCACCTCTACGCCATAGAACAGAAGATATCATGCCTCTGGCCGAATATTTTGCGGTCGGTATGGCAAGGCAACTGAAAATGGAACTGTTTGAAGGTTTTAGTCCAAGGGCGATGCAGCAACTCATGGAATATTCATGGCCAGGTAATATTCGTGAAATAAAGAACGTGGTTGAACGCAGCGTTTATCGTAATGCGGAAACGCAGGCACCGATCACCAATATTATTCTGGATCCTTTTGCCTCACCTTATCGACCGACACAAAGAGTCAAGACCCTGGAACGCCAACAACCGATGCCATCGGCAGAAGCAACGCCAGTACATAACGCCAATTCAGAGATTCAGAAGCCTTCTTCGGAAGTCATTAATTTCCCGATTGATTTCAAAGAACATTGTGAAGGTCTTGAAGTTAATCTACTAAAACAAGCATTAGAAGCGGGTCAATTTAATCAAAAGAAAACCGCCGAACTATTAGGCTTAAGTTACCATCAACTGCGCGGGATCCTAAAAAAATACAACCTTCTCGATAAAACTTAACACTCATTAATAAGATATGCTCATTGCTCATAGGTTATTTGCACTGCTAAAATGGCTGACAAAGTTCTGAACAAATGATTTTTTGATGAGAGTGCTGATAAAGCGTCTGTCTGCTTACTCCACAGCTGCATGCATCTTCTGCTTGCTTACCGGCTGTGGGCCGCAGTATGTCCCACCGGGATTGGTTTATTGCTCCGAGGGTAACCCCGAGTCTTTCAACCCTCAACTTGTAACTTCAGGTACCACAGTCGATGCGACCTCACAGCAGATTTATAATGGTTTAGTCGACTATAATGCCACTTCAGGGCAGATCATTCCCTCTCTGGCAACACAGTGGCAGATAAGTGATGATGAACTCACCTACACCTTTCAATTGAGAAAAGGGGTTAAGTTTCATGACTCGGTTCGATTCACTCCATCAAGAGCCTTTAATGCCGATGATGTACTGTTCTCATTCAACAGAATTATCGATACCAGCCACCCGTATCATGCCGTCTCCAAAACCGGTTATCCATTCTTTCAAAGTATTGGTTTCGATAAACTGATAAACAAGATTGAAAAAATATCAGACTATGAAGTCGCCTTTCACCTTAATAATAAAGACGCGTCTTTTCTTTCAAACTTAGCAGCCGGCTTTGCCATTATTTTATCTGAAGAGTATGGCCAACTCCTCATTAAACAATCCAGTGAAGAGACCATAGACAGACTGCCAATAGGCACGGGGCCGTTTAAATTTGTCCAATATGTGAAAAATGAATATATTCGCTATCACCGGAATGAAACCTATTGGCGTTCGCTTCCGCAAGCCGAACTCCTTGTCTTCGATATCACACCCAAGAGCACATCCCGCCTGGCCAAATTGATCACCGGAGACTGCACGGTTTCCGCACTTCCCAAGGCCGGAGAATTGCCGGTTGTACTTGAACATGAAGAGTTGGAAATTGATTCACAGCCTGGTTTTAATGTGGCTTTCTGGGCATTTAATACTCAAAAGCCTCCATTCGATGATGTCAGAGTAAGGAGAGCTTTAGCGCACGCCGTAGACAGAGACAATATTCTCAGAGCCGTTTATCAAAAAACCGCCGTTGCTGCGACAGGCATGTTGCCTCCGATGTCTTGGGCATATTCAGAGAATAAGAGCATTATCGAATTCAATCCTCAAAAAGCTAAACAGCTTTTAGAGCAAGCTGGTGTCGAAAACTTAACTGTCGATATTTGGGCCATGCCCGTTGCCAGGATCTACAATCCTAATGCCCATAAGACAGCCGAGCTTATCCAGGCTGATCTGGCTAATATCGGGGTAAAAGTCAATATCATCAGTTATGACTGGAGTGTTTTCAATCAGAAGTTAAGCCAGCGAAGTTATGACTCGGTTTTAATTGGTTGGAATGCCGATAATAGCGATCCAGATAACTTTTTCACTCCTATTCTCAGCTGTTCATCTGTCGCCTCGAACAGTAACCGTTCACGTTGGTGCAGCCCTGAATTCGATCGTATTCTTGCCAAGGCGAGAGCAACGACCTCTCGGGCTGAACGAAAAATTCTCTATCAACAAGCGGAAGCGATGTTTGCAGATAAGCTACCTATGCTACCGTTCGCTCATGCCACCCGACTCGCATTTAAACACAAAGATGTTAAACAAAGCCGATTGACTCCTTTCGGAGGGATATCATTTAGTGGTAATGATAACGGTGATATCAGCGATGTTAATATTGAGGTTAAGCACTAATGGCACGTTACCTTCTTCGCAGGCTGAACCTTTTTCTTGCCACCTCTTTTGTGCTGTTTATCGTGCTGTTCATTGTAACCAGCCACTTTCCGGTTGAAAAAAGTTTTGCGCTAACCGGATTACACTCACCCAATGCACAGCAAATAGAACAGATAGAGAAGAATTACAGCCTAAATGATGGACAATTCAGTCAGTTCTTCTCCTATCTGCAGCAAAGATTGAGTGGGGATTTAGGTATCTCCGCCACCTCTCAACGACCCGTTATCGAGGAGCTGGCATCGGTACTTCCGGCATCATTTGAACTGGCAGCCGTTTCAGCCATGCTGGCATTAACATTAGGGATCCCGCTCGGGGTGCTTGCCTCCTTGAGCAGGCATAAAATTACCCAACACACGATTATGGCAATAACCTTAACCGGATACTCAATTCCGGTATTTTGGTTGGGCCTGACACTCTCTCTGTGGTTTGGCGTTCAGCTCGGCTGGCTCCCGATTTCAGGCCAGTTAAACCTGCTCTATGAGATAGAACCGGTCACCGGATTTGTATTGATAGACACCCTGTTATCAGATTCGCCCTACAGTACCTCGGCATTTATCGATGCCTTACTCCATATCATTCTACCGGCGATCACGCTGGCAGTTTTACCCTTCACCGTTGTGGTCAGAATTACACGAGCGGCGATCATCACGATTATGGATCAAACCTATATTAAGGCTGCTGAGGCCCGAGGGCTTCATACCTCGCGGGTAGTATTACGTCATGCATTACCTAATGCCCTAATTCCGGTCTTAAAAAACCTGGGATTAATGTTAGGCCCATTCGCCAGTTACGCCATGGTCGTGGAGGTTATTTTCGCCTGGCCCGGTGTCGGTGCCTGGCTTGTATCGGGAATATATCAACGCGATTACACCGTTATTCAGGGTGGGGTCTTGGCTGTCGCATTGATCATCATCTTTATCAGTATCATGATTGAAGTACTTTATACGGCCATCAACCCTCTCAGTAGGAAAGAACTTTATGCCTCAAATTAAGATCTATCAGGAAGATGAGATCCCATCTCCCATGAAGAAGATCTGGCACTCTTTTTCTGATAACCCATTTGCATTTGCTGGCTTATGGGCTGTTATTGGCATCTTGTTACTCTCAATATTTGGCCCTCTCATTGCCCCCTATGCGCCCGAGCAACAAGACCCTCACGCATTACTGCTTGCGCCCTCTTGGGATCCCGCGGGTACCGTTGAGCATTTTCTTGGAACCGATGATCTGGGCAGAGATATCTTTAGCCGCTTACTACATGGGGCACATCTGACATTCGGAATGGCATTGGGCATAGTCGTAACCGCACTGACTTTAGGCTTCGTTATCGGTGCGGTAGCGGGAATGATGAAAGGATTGAAGTCGAGCATTTTAAGCCATCTGCTCGATGCACTTCTGTCAATTCCGTCACTTCTGATGGCGATTCTCGTTGTCGCGGTAATGGGCCCGGGGCTTAATAATGTATTTTGGGCCGTCGGACTCGCTCTCACCCCACAGTTTGTTCGCTCAATACACCAAGCCATTCATGAAGAGTTACAGAAAGAGTATGTGACAGCGGCGAAACTCGATGGTGCTAATCCGTTTCAGGTATTTTGGTATGTTATTATGCCTAATGTTTGGGATACTGTGATTATTCAAACCACCCTAGGCATATCTGCAGCTATTCTGGATATTGCGGCTTTAGGTTTTTTGAATCTAGGTGCACAGGCCCCAAGTCCGGAATGGGGCGCTATGGTCTCACAAGGTATGGATAATTTATTAACTGCACCTTGGACGGTCACCATTCCCGGCATTGCCATTTTATGCAGTGTACTTGCCATTAACTTAGTCGGCGACGGCTTGCGATCGGCGTTATCGCCTATCAATAACTAGACGTGTAGTTACCCGTTATGCCATTACTTGATATTCGAAACCTTACCATCGAACTTGACACGCCCCACGGACGAGTCAAAGCACTCGAAAGAGTCAGCCTGACGATTAATCCTGCCGAGATACACGGTCTGGTTGGTGAATCCGGCTCGGGTCGCAGCCTGCTTGCAAGAGCGATTTTAGGGATCCCCGGTCATAACTGGCGCATACAGGCCGATCGTATGATGTGGGATGGTCACAACCTGTTAGAGATGAGTCCAAAACAACGACGCAACTTAATGGGCAGTGAAATAGCCATGATATTTCAAGATCCCTCCAGTAGCTTAGACCCGGTTATTGTCGTAGGGGATCAGCTTATTGAAGCCATGCCCGAAAACAAGAAGCTTCATTTTTGGCAGCGAGCGAAAGACCAGAAGCGTACGGCAGAAAAATGGCTACATAAGGTTGGCATCAAGGACACGCAGAAAGTCATGTCCAGCTATGCGTGGGAGCTCTCTGAGGGCGAATGTCAGAAAGTCATGATTGCGATTGCGGTTGCAAACCAGCCACGCCTTCTGATCGCCGATGAACCCACCAATTCCATGGAAGCTAAAACTCAGGCCCAGATATTCAGGCTGTTGACCAAATTAAATCAATTACACAATGTTTCGATATTACTCATCAGTCATGAACTGGAAACCTTATCAATTTGGTGCGACCAACTTTCCGTCATGTATTGTGGCCAGATAATGGAGTCCGGTCCTACATCTGAAATTATCAATCAACCATTTCATCCCTATACTAAAGCCCTATTGAACAATATTCCTGACTACTCGGGTCTGGTACAACACAAGTCGATGATGAAAACCTTGCCAGGTTCGGCTCCGGCATTGCAACACCTTCCCATTGGCTGTCGCTTAGGTCCACGCTGTCCTGAAGCGCAGAAGAAATGTGTTAATCAGCCCAAACTGTGCCATAAGAAGAACCGCTATTTTGCGTGCCATTTTCCATACCATGAAGAGCCATGTAATGACGACGCCACTACTACAAGTTAATAATCTCAGTAAGCGCTTTTTTACCGGTTACAAGAGATTTAGACGTACTTATACCCAAGCACTGGAACCTGTTTCATTTGAGCTGAACACGGGTGAGACCTTGGCTATTGTCGGTGAGGCGGGTTCAGGCAAGAGTACACTTGCACGCATTCTTGTTGGCGCTGAGACTCGCAGTGGCGGAGAGATCTATTTCGAGGGCGATGCACTAGAGACCCGAAATCTGAAGCAACGTTGTAAATTAATCAGGATGATTTTTCAAGATCCTAACACTTCACTCAATCCGAGATTAACGATTGGCGATCTTTTAGATGAGCCACTCAAGTTCAATACGACTCTCAATGAAAAAGAGAGAAAAGAGCAAGTGGTCGACAAACTAAGAAAAGTCGGCCTGCTGCCAGAACATGCTGAATTTTATCCTCATATGATATCTGAAGGAATGAAGCAGCGCGTAGCCGTTGCCCGCGCTTTAATGCTAAATCCAAAAATCATCATTGCCGACGAGGCGTTAACGGCACTGGACTTATCGGTACGTTCGCAGATCCTTAACTTACTGCTTAAACTGCAGAAAGAGATGGGACTCTCCTATATTTTTGTCTCACACAACCTCAATATCATTCGCCATTTTAGTGATAAGATTATGGTCTTGCATAATGGACAAATGGTGGAAAAGGCCACAACAGAAAATTTATTTAACTCTCCTCAACATGAGTATACTCAAAGGTTAATTCAAGAGCAGGCATTGTTAAATCCCAAACGCTAAAAAGGTTCAAACAGGACGTTGAACTGCTCCAACCACTGGATAATTTATCAAATTTGACGAAAAACAAGTGCCATTTCACGTTCGATTAATTATCCTATCGTCACTTTTTTAAGAGAAGCAGAAAAATGATAATCAAACCTAAAACACGTGGCTTTATCTGTACCACCACTCACCCTGTTGGTTGTGAAGCTAATGTACTCGAACAGATCAATACCACTAAAGCTAAAGGTGTACTCACTAATGGCCCCAAAAAAGTATTAGTCATCGGTTCTTCTAGTGGATATGGTCTATCTTCACGTATCGCTGCCGCATTTGGTAGTGGCGCTGCAACTCTGGGTGTATTTTTTGAAAAGCCGGGAACAGAGCGAAAACCTGGTACAGCTGGTTGGTACAACTCAGCCGCATTCGATAAGTTTGCTAAAGCCGAAGGCCTATACTCTAAGAGTATCAATGGCGATGCATTCAGCCATGAAGCGAAGCAAAAGGCGATCGATATAATCAAAGCCGATTTAGGCCAGATTGATATGGTTGTCTACTCTCTCGCCTCTCCGGTTCGAAAGTTGCCCGATTCCGGTGAGCTTATTCGCTCATCACTTAAGCCTATTGGTGAAACTTATACGGCAACGGCTGTTGATACCAATAAAGACTTAATCATTGCCACAAGCGTAGAACCTGCAACGGAACAAGAGATCCAAGATACAGTAACCGTCATGGGCGGTGAAGATTGGGAACTTTGGCTAGCGGCCCTTTCAGATGCAGGCGTACTCGCCGATGGCTGTAAGACTGTTGCTTACAGCTATATCGGAACCGAGCTGACTTGGCCTATCTACTGGAATGGTGCACTAGGTAAAGCCAAGATGGACTTAGACCGTGCAGCTAAAGCTTTGGATGAGAAACTATCTACAAAAGGTGGTAGCGCTAATGTCGCCGTACTTAAGAGTGTAGTGACTCAAGCCAGCTCAGCCATTCCGGTGATGCCTTTGTATATTGCCATGGTCTTTAAGAAGATGCGTGAAGAAGGCTTACACGAAGGTTGTATGGAACAGATCAACCGCATGTTTGCAGAACGCTTATACCGTGAAGACGGTCAAGCACCTCAAGTCGATGACACCAACCGCCTTCGCCTGGATGATTGGGAACTGCGTGAAGAGATCCAGCAGCATTGTCGCAACCTGTGGCCACTCGTGACAACCGAAAACCTGAGCGAGCTGACCGATTATCGTGAATATAAAGAAGAGTTCTTGAAGCTGTTTGGTTTCGGAATCGAAAATGTTAACTACGAAGACGATGTTAACCCTGAGGTTAATTTCGATGTAGAACAATTTTAAACCCCATTAAATATTTTTTAATCAGCTGTTATTAAACAATATTTATTAAATGTGCGTCACTTCTAAATGTGACGCATTTTTTTTGTTTAAAACTCCAATACGTCGATACATTCAATTACACTTGAGCCATCTTTATAGTAGAGGAAACTACAATGAAAATCAGCGCGCGTAATTCACTTAACGGTAAGATTAAATCTATCCAAGAAGGCTCAGTAAATAATGAGGTTGTTATCGAACTGGCTCCTGGTGTGGAGATCACTTCAGTGGTAACTAAGGCATCATGTGAACACTTAGGTCTTAAAGTCGGCGGTAGTGCATACGCGGTAATTAAGGCGAGTAATGTTATGGTTGCCGTAGATTAATCACTACAAGTCACTGTATCGCTCTTAAATGCAATATATCGAAGATATGTTGCATTGGTACCCTATTCTCTTTTTAAGCCTTCAAATCCCTCCTGTTTGTATTAAAGCCCCAAAACATTCGCGGCTAAAGCCGCTCCTACATGAAGTATATTTATCTCCAGCCATATTGAAACCTCAAGCCCTCAAGCCCTCAAGCCCTCAAGCCCTCAAGCCCTCAAGCCCTCAAGCCCTCAAGCATTTCATCATTTAAAGAATCGCAGACATAAAAAAAGCCAGCAGATGCTGGCCTTTTATTCATTTAACTAACGACTTTTAGTTATTGCGCCGAAGAGTAAAGCACTTCTCCGTTCGCTTTCAGTGTTGCGATAAGTGATCTGTAGTCACCTTCACTATACTGCGAGCTTAATCTTTGCTTCAAAGAGCTCAACATATTGTCATCGATAGCTTCTGCTGCATTAACCTTATCGAGCACGACTACCGCATAGCCAGAAGCAAGCGCAACGGTATCAACCACTGCACTAGTAGCCGGCTGAGCCATCTGGAAAGCCTTACCTACGATAGCACCATCGATCTCTTGGTCGAAACGACCCAGTTTAGTCTTGGTGATATAGTCAGAGCCTGCAGAGTCTGAACTGAATGATGTCATTAACTCTTGAGCCTTAGCCCGTGCAACCTCATTAGCTTGCTCCTGTTGCAGACGTTCAACAATCGCTGACTTAACCTTAGCAAAATCAACGGTACCAGCTGCGGTATGAGACTTGATGCGAACAACCATCGCGTGGTTAGCTTCAATCTCAATAACATCACTGTTCATGCGATCGAGCAACACGTTAGTCGAGAATGCAGCCTTCAATACCTCAGGATTATCAAATGGCGCAGGTGCGTTATTTCTAGAAAATACAGGCGTAGATTTAACTTCAATGCCTAACTCTGTCGCCGCTTCGCTTAACGTATCAGGAACTTCATAAGTCACATCGGCAAGAGTCTGCTGTAGACCAAAATACTGATCGACGGCCTGCTTCTCTTTAAGCTGGGCAAGGATCTTACTCTTCACACCTTCAAATGCCGCTTCTGCAGCAGGCTGAACATCGAGTAGCTTGATGATGTGATAACCAAAGCTGGTTTTAACGACAGCTGAATAGTCACCTTTAGACAGTGAATAAAGCACCTCGTCAAACGCCGGCTCCATGACGCCAGGCTCAAACCAATCTAACTGACCGCCTTGCTCACCACTGAAAGTATCTTCAGATTCAGCTTTAGCTAATTCAGCGAAACCTTCACCCGCTTGTAATTTAGCGTAAATGGCGTCGGCCTTTGCCTTAGCTGCAGAGTCATCATCACCAAGACTAACGAGAATATGCGCAGCTAAACGCTTCTCAGCTTTTAGGTACTGCTGCTTATTTTCATCATAATAAGTCTTAGCTTCTTCATCAGAAACTGTCACTCCGGCAGCCATATCCTTTGCATTGAGTTCAATATATTCAAGGCTCAATGTTTCAGGACTCATAAACTGGGCCAAATTTGCATCGTAATATGATTTTGACTGTTCATCGGTAACAACGGCTTCGGCGATGAAAGGCGCCGCATCAACCCAATGGTAACGAATATCACGAGTCTGACCTTGAATATCGGCAAGATAGTTTGCTTCACCGGGAAGAACAAATTCAGAGCCCACTAAAGAAGCAACAAGCTGACGACGTGTCATATCGGTGCGCATCATATCTCTGAACGAGTTTGCTTGATAGCCTAGCTGACGCAAGATAGCCTGATATCTATCATTATCGAACTGGCCATCAGTTTGAAATGCCGGCTCTGTCATGATGGCACTTTTGATCTGTGCATCAGATACTCGCAGACCTAGGTCAGTAGCGGTCTGATCTAATAATTTCTCTGCAACAAGGCGCTCTAAAACGCTTTGCTTTACACTCGATAGATACCGTTCATCAGCCGATAACGCTGCGAACATCTCGCCTAGCTGTTGCTCTAAACGAGCGCGCTCGTTTTGATAGGCTTGTTCTAAGGCTGATTCACTGATCTCTTCACCATTGACAGTGGCAGCCGCTGCCTCTGTAGATGATCCTAGGTAACTACTCACGCCAGTAAATGCAAAGGAAAGTATTACTAGAACCAGAATGCTTTTTGCAATCACGCCCTGTGAGCCTTCGCGAATCTTTTCTAACATCTGATATCTCGCTCGTTGCGATTAATAAATAAAAAGGCGCATCACTTTGGGAGATGCGCCTTTTCGTAAACTTTAGGTGGTTAGCATTTAGGTGTTGCTAAGTGCCTACCTTGTCTCATTATTCGTAAAAAGCACCGCTAAAGCAGTGCTTATCATTACGAAGCGCTTTATGAATGCATGAAGCTTCACAAAGTGCGGTAAAACTGATTTAGTTTACAGCGTCTTTCAGAGCTTTACCTGCTTTGAATGCAGGAATGTTAGCTGCTGCGATTTTGATCTCTTTACCCGTCTGTGGGTTGCGACCTGTACGCTCAGCGCGTTGACGCACTTCGAAAGTACCAAAACCAACAAGAGAAATCTTATCGCCTTCTTTTAAGCCGTCAGTTACAGCTCCAATGAAAGAATCTAATGCACGGCCAGCAGCGGCTTTAGAAATGTCAGCACCAGAAGCGATTTTCTCGATTAGTTCAGATTTGTTCATGTCATCCCCTTGAATGTGATTTTTTTGCGCCGCAACCAAATCCGTCTCTAGAGCGGTCTGCGGAGGCTTTTATAACAAGCTTGAATCTAAAGTTCAAGATCTATAGGAAAAGCAAATAAATTAAATTGGAAATAGCTCAAAACCAGTTACCACAAGGGCTTGAGGGGATTGAGCTCTCCACGGACCTAGGCTACCACAGGTAGAGACTTTAAAAAGCCCCTTTTTGCATTTTTTTTAAAGCAATTCTGCATTTTCTTGCGTTAGCCCAAACTTTAGACGACTTCGAAACCTTCAACTGGTCGTTCTAGCGCCAATTTAAGTACTTCATCCACCCAACGAACAGGATAAATCTTCAGGTCGGCAACAACATTTGCCGGGATCTCTTCCAAATCTCGCTCATTTTCCTTTGGAATCAATACAACTTTTATTCCACCACGATGCGCGGCCAAGAGTTTTTCTTTAAGGCCACCAATAGGAAGTACCTCACCACGCAAGGTAATTTCACCTGTCATTGCCACATCGGCGCGTACAGGATTGCCTGTTAAGCTCGATACTAACGCCGTGCACATAGCTGCACCGGCAGATGGACCATCCTTCGGTGTTGCGCCTTCAGGTACGTGAACATGAATATCACGTTTCTCGTAGAAGTCAGGGTTGATACCTAACTGTTCGGTACGAGCACGAACAACCGTCATTGCAGCTTTAATTGACTCCTGCATCACATCGCCAAGCGAACCAGTATAAGTTAATTTACCTTTACCCGGGACAGAGGTCGCCTCGATAGTCAGAAGATCGCCGCCGACTTCCGTCCAGGCAAGGCCGGTCACCTGGCCAATTTGGTTATTTGACTCAGCTTTACCGTAGTCACAACGTTGAACACCCAGGAATGACTTAAGGTTATCTTGAGTCACTTCAACATGCTTCACACTCTTATCAAGCAAGATCTGCTTAACCACTTTACGACAGATCTTCGAAAGTTCACGCTCAAGAGCACGCACGCCCGCTTCACGAGTGTAATAACGAATAATACCGATAATGGCACTATCGTGAACCGTTACCTCTTTTGGCTTAAGTCCATTACGCTCAATCTGCTTCTGCAGCAGATGCTGTTTAGCAATATTTAACTTCTCATCTTCTGTGTAACCAGAAAGACGGATCACTTCCATACGGTCCAGTAACGGCCCAGGAATGTTCATCGAATTAGACGTTGCCACAAACATCACATCAGACAGATCGTAATCCACCTCTAAGTAATGGTCGCTAAAGGTAGAGTTCTGTTCAGGATCGAGTACTTCCAGCAATGCCGATGCAGGATCGCCACGCATATCAGAGCTCATCTTATCGATCTCATCGAGCAGGAATAACGGGTTTTTCACACCGACTTTCGACATCTTCTGGATGACTTTACCCGGCATTGAACCGATATAGGTACGTCTATGACCGCGAATTTCGGCTTCGTCACGCACACCACCTAAGGCAACACGGACATATTTACGTCCTGTTGCTTTAGCAATTGACTGACCTAATGAGGTTTTACCCACACCCGGTGGTCCGACTAAGCAGAGGATCGGGCCTTTGAGTTGCTTAACACGACTCTGCACCGCAAGATACTCCAGGATGCGCTCTTTAACCTTCTCAAGACCAAAGTGGTCCGTATCCAGTACATCTTGCGCCTTAGCCAAATCACGTTTGATTTTAGAACGCTGATACCAAGGTACAGAGATCATCCAATCAACATAGCTGCGTACCACAGTAGCCTCTGCCGACATAGGTGACATCATCTTTAATTTGTTCAGCTCAGCAGTGGCTTTATCTTTAGCCTCTTCGGGCATCTTAGCTGCTTCAATCTTCTTAGCTAAGCTTTCGAATTCATCATGAGACTCATCGATATCCCCCAGCTCTTTCTGAATCGCCTTCATCTGCTCATTCAGATAATACTCTCGCTGGCTCTTCTCCATCTGCTTTTTCACGCGAGAACGAATGCGCTTTTCAACCTGAAGAATGTCGATTTCTGATTCCATCATCGCCATCAGATATTCGAGTCGCTCTGCGACATCTACCATCTCAAGCACTGATTGCTTATCTTCGAGTTTCAGCGGCATATGAGCAGCCATGGTATCGGCTAATCGAGGAGCCTCGTCGATGCCCGACAAAGAGGTTAATACTTCAGGTGGGATCTTCTTATTGAGCTTGATGTAACCTTCAAATTGTCCGACAGCCGAGCGAACGAGGACCTCTTCCTCTTTCTCGGCCATGGGCTCAGATTCAAGGTATTGAGCCGTCGCAACAAAGAATTCTGTTTCACTCGTATACTTCTCGATGCGGGCACGTTGTCCCCCTTCGACTAAAACCTTGACAGTACCATCTGGTAATTTTAATAACTGTAAAATTGAGGCGACAGTGCCGACCTCAAAAATGTCATCACTGCTCGGGTCGTCGAGCTCAGCATCACGCTGAGCAACTAAAATAATCTGCTTATCTTGCTCCATCGCCGTTTCCAGACAACGGATCGATTTTTCCCGTCCGACGAATAATGGAATTACCATATGAGGATAAACCACCACATCTCTCAGTGGCAGTACGGGTAGTTCGATTCGCGCTTCACGCTCTTGTGTCATAGCTCGATTCCGTTTGATGATAATACTAATCAGTATATTGGGATGAGTTCGTTGTTTTCAATGGTGATTCGTAATTATATAAGCCGAGAGTATAAAAAAGGAGCCATATAGGCTCCTCTTCAATTTACATCTTAGTCGTAAGCTGAATTATTACTCAGCGCCGGCTGCTTGAGACTCGCTATTTTCATAGATGAGTATAGGAGTAGACTCCCCTTTTACCACTGATTCATCGATGACCACCTTGGCCACATTTTCAGTCGATGGTAGGTCATACATGATATCAAGCAAAATGCCTTCAACAATTGAACGTAGACCACGAGCACCCGTTTTACGAGTCTGTGCTTTCAGTGCAATCGCTTTGAGCGCATCTTCTCTAAACTCTAACTCAACACCTTCCATGTCAAACAAGGCAGCAAACTGCTTTGTTATCGCATTTTTAGGTTCTGATAGAATTTGGATAAGTGCAGCATCATCAAGTTCTGCCAAAGTAGCTAAGACAGGTAAACGACCGATAAACTCTGGGATCAGACCGTATTTAACCAAATCTTCAGGTTCAACCTGCATCAAGATATCTGAGATTGACGCCTTGTCATCTTCGCCTTTGACCTCAGCACCAAAACCAATTCCGGTTCCGGTATGAGAACGTTGCTCAATGACCTTCTCAAGACCTGAGAATGCACCACCACAGACGAATAGAATCTTAGATGTATCAACTTGCAAAAACTCTTGCTGAGGGTGTTTACGGCCACCTTGTGGTGGAACAGCTGCAACCGTGCCCTCAATCAGCTTAAGTAATGCCTGTTGAACGCCTTCACCGGAAACATCACGAGTAATCGACGGGTTATCAGACTTACGACTGATTTTATCAATTTCGTCGATATAAACGATGCCTCGCTGCGCTTTTTCAACATCATAGTCACACTTCTGCAGCAGCTTCTGAATGATATTCTCGACATCTTCACCAACATAACCAGCTTCGGTTAATGTCGTGGCATCGGCCATAGTGAAAGGAACATTCAAGAAACGAGCTAAGGTCTCGGCAAGCAATGTTTTACCACTACCGGTTGGACCAATCAGCAAAATGTTACTCTTGCCAAGCTCTACACCATCTTTAGGAGTGGCATTCTTTAAGCGCTTGTAGTGATTATATACGGCTACAGAAAGGACTTTCTTAGCCTTATCCTGCCCAATGACATAATCATCCAAATGCGCTCTCAGCTCTTTTGGAGTCGGTAACTTGTCTTGATCTTGTTTCGGTGAAATCTCTTTGATCTCTTCCCTGATAATATCGTTGCAGAGCTCAACGCACTCATCACAAACATATACTGAAGGGCCAGCGATGAGTTTACGAACCTCATGTTGACTCTTTCCACAAAAAGAGCAGTACAGCAGTTTCCCGCTATCACCGTTGCTTTTGTTGTCGCCCATTACACTACCTCTTGAACAGTCTGCACTACTGCCTAAATCATCTTATTGCCCTAAACTCAGCATAGCTCAGGCAAAGGCAAAAATCAGCCTCGTTTACTCAACACTGAGTCAACAAGTCCATACTCAGCCGCTTCGGCTGCGCTCATAAAGTTATCTCTATCGGTATCGCGTTCAATAACTTCCATTGGCTGGCCCGTGTGCTCGGCTAGCATCTGGTTTAATTTATTCTTGATACCTAAGATCTCTTGGGCATGGATCGCAATGTCAGATGCCTGACCCTGGAAACCACCCAAAGGCTGATGAATCATCACCCTTGAATTTGGTAGACAATGACGTTTACCTTCGGCGCCACCGGCGAGTAAAAAAGCGCCCATGCTGGCAGCTTGACCGATACAAACCGTACTCACGTTTGGCTTAATAAACTGCATTGTATCGTAAATAGCCATACCAGCGGTAACAGAACCGCCCGGAGAGTTGATATAGAGGTAGATATCCTTATCAGGGCTCTCTGATTCCAAAAACAGTAACTGTGCAACGATAAGGTTAGCCATGTGCTCTTCAACTTGCCCAACCAAAAAAATCACACGCTCTTTTAATAGTCGAGAATAGATATCGTATGAACGTTCGCCTTTCGCGGTTTGTTCAACCACCATAGGAACAAGTGCATTGAGTACTGATTCTGGTGCATTTTGCATTATTAATAATCCCTAAATAAAAACGGCTCGCATGAGGAACCTCATACGAGCCATTATAAATGGTGAACAACCATTTAAGTCAAGCTAAGCTTAGCCTTGTTGAGTAGCCTTGTTCATAAATTCTTCAAAATTGACTGCTTTTTCAGTTAATTTTGCAGTTTTTAACAAAGCTTCAACCGCTTGCTCTTCAAGAGCGACGTTACGCATGTTCTGTAACATCTCTTCATTGCCATTGTAATAAGCAACAACTTCACTTGGATCTTCATAAGCAGAAGCCATAGAAGCGATAAGTGATTGAACACGATCATCTTCAGCTTTCAGCTCATTAGTCTTAATGACTTCACCTAGTAACAGACCGACTTTTACACGACGCTCTGCTTGTTCAGTGAACAGGTCAGCTGGTAGCTCAGGCATGTTAGCGGCTTGATCACCGAAACGTTGCATTGCTTGCTTACGCAGCACTTCAACTTCACCTTCAATAAGAGGCTTAGGAAGTTCAATGTTGTTTTGCTCAAGCAAACCATTAAGAACCTGCTCTTTAACATTCGCTTTAAGCGCCTGTTCAAGTTCACGACCCATGTTCTTACGGATCTCAGCTTTAAGTGCTTCTAAACCACCATCTGTTACGCCGAATAGTTTAGCAAATTCGTCGTTAACTTCAGGAAGGTTAGCTGCTAGTACTTCGTTTAATGTGATAACGAAGCTTGCAACTTTACCTTTTAGATTTTCTGCATGGTAATCTTCTGGGAAAGTCACTTCGATAGTGAACTCTTCACCCGCTTTATGACCTTCAACACCTGATTCAAAACCAGGGATCATGCGACCGCTACCAAGTTCTAGTTCGAAATCTTCAGCTTTTCCGCCTTCAAACTCTTCACCGTCGATTGAACCAACGAAGTTGATCTTAGCTTTATCGCCGACTGCAGCTTCGCGCTCAACCGCTTCGAAAGTCGCGTGTTGCTTACGTAGAGTCTCGATCATTGTATCGACGTCAGCGTCAGTCACTTCTGAAGTAGGCTGCTCAACAGTGATTGCATCTAGACCTGTTAGCTCTACTTCTGGGTAGATTTCGAAAGTAGCAACAAAGTTGAAGCTTTCAGTATCAGTGTCACCAGCAACAAATGTTGGTGCGCCCGCTGGGTTCAATTTCTCAGCAATAATAGCTTCGATGAAATTGCGCTGCATCACTTCACCAGTGATGTCTTGACGAATTGCCTTGCCATAACGCTTGTTGATGACACTTACTGGTACCTTGCCAGGACGGAAACCTGGGATACGAGCACGCTTAGCTTCGTTCTTTAAACTATCTGTAACCGCTTTTTCAATCTGCTCAGCAGGAACAGAAATGGTCAGACGGCGCTCTAGGCCTTGTGTTGTTTCAACAGAAACTTGCATTTTTTTACCTCAAAATAAGTCTAACGTCTTTTCTAATAGTCGAAATATCAACTATTAAGTTATTCGTTTCTTGATCTTAAAATTTGACTAGAATGCCCAGTAAAACTGAATTCTGGCCCTAGTCGTTATAATTGATATTTATCAAGACGCGACATTATAGCCACGCTTTACAGCAGAGTCGACCTCAAAACGTGAATTTCAGGCGTAAAAAAAGCGACCTAGGGTCGCTTTTTTAACTTTCTTCATAAAGAAATGGGGTGACTGATGGGGCTCGAACCCACGACAACCGGAATCACAATCCGGGGCTCTACCAACTGAGCTACAATCACCACTGATATGGTACGCCCGGCAGGATTCGAACCTGCGGCCACCCGCTTAGAAGGCGGGTGCTCTATCCAACTGAGCTACGGGCGCTTCGAAAGTGAGTAAACTCACATCCTGAATTAGCGTTGAAAGACGAATCTTTCTATTTTACCTGCCTTGGTGAACAGATAAATTTAAATTTGGTCGGTGATAGAGGATTCGAACCTCTGACCCTCTGGTCCCAAACCAGATGCGCTACCGGGCTGCGCTAATCACCGAATTTTTAATACCTTATGAGACAGTTTATGAGATTCAATTATGGGATGAATCATCTTATCTCCTTCACAACTTAAGCTGCAAGGCTTCTCGTTGAGAACGGAGCGCATCTTATCCCCTCATTTGAAATGCGTCAACGGTTTTTTTATAAAGAAAGTTCGCTTGGCTAATTAACAAACTAAACGCAAATAAAAGGTCTATCTTTTGCGCGATAACGGTATATACAGTAAAAATCAGTCGTGTTTATAACCGAAATATGAACAGATGAATCCCTGAGTCAAAGGTGTATATCTGATTTTACTCGCCTCTTTCCACACGCTAAAGATAACTAATCGTAATAGACACTTCATGAGTCCAACCTTTTCTGACTTCAGGTGAATTAGATAAAATCTGTCGATGAGGAGAGCAGAGAAAAGCCAAATCCGGCAAATTAAATTATCCGTATATTAGAACTGATTGTTATGCCGCTTAATAAATGACACTTAGAGCTTGGCCTGTTAAAATGGCGCCGATTTTTTTATCGCGCCCCATAAAGGATATTCACCCCAATGACAGCTCAAAGAATCGATGGCAAAGCGATCGCTCAATCCATTCGAACACAGCTAAAAGACAAAGTTACCGCCCGCAAAGAGGCAGGACAGAGGGTTCCTGGTTTAGCCGTGATTCTAGTCGGTGCAGATCCCGCTTCACAAGTTTATGTCGGCAGTAAGCGACGTGCTTGTGAAGAGGTCGGATTTTTATCCCGCTCTTATGATTTGGATACCACGACATCTGAAGCAGAACTGCTTGCGATTATCGACCAATGCAACGAAGACCCTGCTATAGACGGTATCTTAGTTCAGCTGCCTCTTCCGGAACATATTGAAGAATCGAAAGTGATCGAACGGATCAGACCCGATAAAGATGTCGACGGATTTCATCCCTATAATGTAGGCAGACTCGCACAACGTATTCCAGTGCTTCGCTCATGCACGCCGATGGGTATCATGACTTTGATTAAGACGACGGGTATTGATACTTATGGTTTAGATGCTGTCATCGTGGGTGCTTCGAACATCGTAGGTCGCCCTATGAGTCTCGAACTGCTCCTCGCAGGCTGTACGACAACAACGTGTCACCGTTTCACCCGAAACCTTGAACAGAAAGTCAGACAGGCCGATCTGCTGGTTGTTGCCGTGGGTAAGCCCGGTTTCATTCCCGGAGAGTGGATTAAGCCTGGTGCTATCGTCATAGATGTAGGCATCAACCGCCTCGAAGATGGCAGTTTAGCCGGTGATGTGCAATTTGATTCCGCATCAGAAAATGCCAGTTTCATCACCCCTGTCCCTGGTGGCGTAGGACCCATGACCATTGCCAGCCTGCTCGAAAATACCCTTTATGCGGCTGAGCAGTATCACGATAAAACCTAGGTTCTAGGTTCTAGGTTCTAGGTTCTAAAAAGCATAAATGTTCTGACTGCCAAGGATGGCGGAAATGCCAATAAATGAATGGAACATTTATGGCCAGACACAAAAAAGCCTGCTGATGCAGGCTTTTTTATTGGGTTTGAAAATGTTTTACTTCTTACGCCAGGTTGTACCTTCTGGTCCATCTTCTAAGATAACGCCAAGTGCATTCAAGCCATCACGGGCAACATCGGCAGCGGGCCAATCCTTTTCGACTCTCGCTCTGTTACGCTCGGCAATCAGGGCTTCGATCTCCGCCACTTCGTCTGTACTGCCTTCACCTTTAAAGAAAGTATCAACATCCTGGTCCAAAATACCTAATACATCGGCAAGCTCTTTAAGTTTTACACCCAGTGAGGATGCTTTAGCATTATCAGATTCTTTTAGACGGTTTATCTCTCGAACCATCTCAAATAGTACAGAGTAAGCTTCAGGCGTATTGAAATCATCGTCCATTGCGACCTTAAACTTAGCGACATACTCATCGGCGGGTGCAGCTTCAACCGACAGGTCTAAACCTTTGAGTGATGTATAGAGACGCTCAAGCGCTGACTTTGCCTGCTTGAGATTATCTTCTGAGTAGTTTAGTTGGCTACGGTAATGACCAGATAAAAGGAAATACCTCACGGTTGCCGCATCGTAGTGCTCTAAAACATCTCTGATGGTGAAGAAGTTGTTTAACGACTTTGACATCTTCTCTTTATCGACCATCACCATACCGGTATGCATCCAGTAATTGACGTACGGCGTGTTGTGAGCACAGCAAGACTGAGCAATTTCATTCTCATGATGAGGGAATTGAAGATCTGAGCCGCCTCCATGAATATCGAAATGTTGACCTAAGTGCTTAGAGTTCATTGCTGAACATTCAATGTGCCAACCAGGACGACCCGGTCCCCAAGGCGACTCCCAGGTAGGCTCTCCAGGCTTTGACATTTTCCACAGCACGAAATCCATTGGATCGCGTTTAGTGTCTTCCACTTCGACACGGGCACCGGCTTGTAACTGGTCTAAGTTTTGTCCGGACAGACGTCCATATTCAGGAAAAGAGGAGACGCTGAACAGTACATCACCATTACCTGACACATAGGCATGTTCTTTTTCGATAAGTTTTTCAACCATATCGATAATCTCTGGTATGTGTAGCGTCGCTCTTGGCTCAAAGTCGGGGCGCTTCATGTTTAGTGCATCAAAATCACGATGCATCTCGCCAATCAAACGTTCGGTCAATGACTCACAGCTTTCTTTATTTTCGTTAGCACGCTTAATGATCTTGTCGTCAACATCGGTAATGTTGCGCAGAAAGTTGACATCATACCCGGAGTAACGCAGGTATCTGACAATCATGTCGAAAGAGACAAAAGTACGACCGTGACCGATATGACAAAGGTCATAGATGGTTATCCCACACACATACATGCCAACTTTTCCTGGCTGTAATGGTTTGAATTCCTCTTTTTGGCGGGTCAGACTGTTGTATAACTTCAACATCGATATTCTCTTCAGCAAATATACCCAAGCCACTTCAAAATGCTGAATCCTGCATTTCGAGGTTGTTTGGGTATAACAATTAAATTAGCCGGTAAGTCTATCATTGCAAAGTATTGCTTCCAACAGTTTTAGCCAGATGTGAATGATTGAGCGCTGATTTAGTTAAACAGACAAAATAGAGCCGCTACCGTCGAGATTAATGACAGTTCGGTGGCATTTTCAGGCTCATAATTGTGTCTGGCTCTTTATGCAATATGGCAATTGCGTTAGAATCCAACCACAATTTATTATTGCTAAACTTACTGAGAATCAAAACATGATCACTCTTCACACCAACCACGGTGACATAACTCTTGAACTGGAAACAGAAAAGGCACCAATTACTGCTGAAAACTTTATCAATTACGTAAAAGATGGCTTTTACGACGGTACTGTATTTCATCGTGTAATCGACGGTTTCATGGTTCAAGGCGGCGGTTTCACTGAAGATATGGCTCAAAAGCGTTGCAATGAAACCATCAAGAACGAAGCGAGTAATGGCCTTTCTAATGTGACTGGTACTGTTGCAATGGCGAGAACCTCAGATCCACATTCGGCTACGGCTCAGTTCTTTATTAACATCAACGACAACACTTTCCTCGATTTCAAATCTGAATCGGCTCAAGGCTGGGGTTACTGTGTATTCGCTAAAGTGTCAGCAGGCATGGATGTGGTTAATAAGATCAAGGCTGTAAGCACTGGCAACCGTGGTATGCATCAAGATGTTCCTCTTGAAGCGGTTATCATTGAAAAAGTAACCATTGCTGAATAAGTCAGTTTAATGCGAACACTTTTTATTGGCGATCTGCACTTAAGTGCTGATCGCCCTGATATTACTCGTGCATTTAACGATTTTCTCGATAGCCAACTTGATGACGTTCAAGCCCTCTACATTTTAGGCGACCTGTTCGAAGTCTGGATTGGTGATGATTTGGCCGAACCTTTCGCTATCAATTTAGCTAAAAAGCTATATCGCTTATCCAAGCGTATGCCCGTCTACTACATTCATGGAAATCGCGACTTCCTTCTCGGCCAAGATTACGCAAAAAAAGCCGGTATAACCTTGTTGCCGGAAATCTATTGTATCGACCTGTACGGCGTGCCAACGGTTATTCTCCATGGTGATAGCCTATGTACCTTAGATAGGGCCTATCAAAGGTTCAGACGATTCAGAAACCTCAAGCTGGCAAAATGGATCTATGCTCACCTCCCCCGTAACACCAGACAAAATATTGCTCGCAATATCAGAAGTAAAAGTACTAAAAGCAATATGCAAAAGAGTGTTTCTATCATGGATGTCGAGCTAGATGCGGTAGCAGCGCTTCTGGATAGCACACAGACGGTACAGATGATCCACGGACACACTCACAGACCCGATATACACGAGATGAAATCGAGCTCAGGAATCACACTCAAACGTATCGTCGTTGGTGATTGGTATGAACAAGCCAGTGTATTAAGCGTATCTGCAGATAAATTAGATCTAACTGCGATTCCTTTCGAGAAATAGCCCTATTGAAGTTTCAGTCCATTATCTCAGGTTAAGCACCCGCCAAGGCCGGAACGCCGCTATGAAAGTTAAACTCATCATCAATTGAAGAGATTAGATGAGCCTCGCCCTCTGCAATAATCTCGATACGATCACTGATATCTCCACCGGCAAAAGTCCCAGCCAGTTGCAGGTAGTCTTGATAGTGTCTCGCCTCAGAGCGTAACAGTGACACATAAAATTTGTTCAACACGTCGTCTAAATGGGGCGCCAACTTTGCAAATCGCTCACATGAGCGCGCCTCGATAAATGCACCTATGATCAATTTATCGATTAATGCGGCGGGCTCATGGGTGCGAACCATTTTCATCATCCCCTTAGCATAGCGGCCCGCTCTCATGTTTTGATAGGGGATCTCCCTTTCATGCATGATCTCCAATACCTGCTCAAAATGGTGAAACTCCTCTTTTATTAATCGCACCATTTTTGCGATCAATACGGGCCCGTGTTCGAAACCATTTTTAGCGGTAAATCCACCCGTGAAGTCATTTTTCTTGCTATCGCGATTTAAAAATTCAGTGATATCTCGCTCTTTACAATAAACAAATTGCTCATAGGGCTTTGCCCAGTCAAGCATCTGCAGTCCACTCTCTCTGTCCAGAGCATATTTACGCACGAAAAACATCCCCGTTTGAGCAGCCTTAAGCTCACAATTACAATGATCGATAAGTAACGTGGCAAGATTCTCTGGCTTTATCGCTTCTTGAATCCAACTATCGGGAGTCGCACACTTTAAAAAAGCATCTATCGGGGCTAATAACTGCTGCATATCTCTCTCTAATCGTTAATTTCAACCAATACTATTGACCGTGAGGCTCGGTTCATACTGAAGAAGCAATTAATATTGAAGAAGCAACTAATCCATTTTCGCCATACGGCGTAAACTCAGTACAAAGCCCGCTACATATTTTATCAGCTTTGCCCGGCGACTTCCTACCACAAACAAAATCTCCTACCATAAATAAAATCAAAATCAATGGTAACTTGACTCTTAGCCGTTTATGTTCAATAAATAAACATACGCCTGACGTATTTTTAAACCGACTGAGTATGCATTGGGTATCGTGAGCCGAAAGGTCTTTGGGAAATAGGCCAAAAGGCATATAGGTTCGTCTGAAGTTTGGCGAGCATAAGTTACAGCTGAACAAGGATAATTATAATGATATTAAATCACTTAATGGGGCTATACACTCATCCTAAACAAGAATGGCATACCATTGAAAAAAGCCATGAAGCACTAAAAAGTAGTCTTAGCCATGTCTTACTGGTTGCACTCATTCCAGTGATCTGCACATTTATCGCCGCCACCCAGATTGGTTGGAACCTAGGGGTAGGTGAACCGCTATTTCTAACCCAACAGAGTGCATTACTCATGTCTGCGGGCATGTATTTCGGCTTAATTGCCGGCGTTTTTGCCTTAGCGTACCTCGCATTCTGGATGGCCAAAACTTTCGATGCTAAACCCAGCTATACCCAAGCTCTTGAACTTGCGGCCTATACAGCAACACCGCTATTTATGGTGGGGCTCGCATCTTTGTACCCTGCACTCTGGTTTATGATGGTCGTAGGTTTAATAGGGTTAGCCTATTCCGTCTACCTACTTTATACGGGCGTGCCTATCATTATGAACATTCCTGAAGAGAAAGGGTTTATCTACGCCAGTTCGGTAGTCACTGCAGGTTTAGTACTACTGGTAGCGCTGATGGCATCGAGCGTTATTCTGTGGAGTTTTGGATTTGGACCTATGTATCAATAGGATCCTAGAATCTAGAATCTAGAATCTAGGAACTAGAAACTAGAAACTAGAAACTAGAAACTAGAAACTAGAAACTAGAAACTAGAAACTAGAAACTAGAAACTAGAAACTAGAAACTAGAAACTAGAAACTATCAGAACAAAAAAGGCTTTAGGATCTCCCCCTAAAGCCTTTTTAATCTGGAAATGTTTTATATCACGATATAATTACTGAGATGAATCTCTTAGCGCTACAGTCAGGTTAAAGACCAAATTCTCTGGCGTAGAATCTTTGTTATCTGCACAGAAATAGCCTTCACGCTCAAACTGATAAGCCTTTTCAGCTTCGGCAGTAATAAGACCCGCTTCGACTAATCCATGAGTCACAACTAATGAGTCAGGATTCAATACTTCAGCTATAGTTTCAGCTGCAGCAGGGTTCGCATCGGTAAATAGACGATCATAGAGACGGAATTCAGCCGGCTTTGCCGTGCTGGATTCTACCCAGTGAATAACGCCTTTGACTTTACGTCCATCACTCGGGTTTTTGCCCAGAGTCTCATCGTCATAAGTACAATATATGGTGGTAATATTACCCTCAGCATCCTTGTCGCATCGCTCGGCTTTAATCACATAGGCGTTACGAAGACGAACTTCCTTACCTTGTACCAGACGCTTGTACTTTTTATTTGCTTCTTCACGGAAATCAGCGGCATCGATAAACAGTTCACGACCAAATGCCAACTCACGTTTACCCATCTCTTCATTGTTTGGATGAACAGGAGCATTGATGGTTTCAATCTGCCCTTGAGGGTAGTTTTCAATAATCACTTTAACTGGATTAATGACTGCCATAGCACGCGGTGCATGCTCATTAAGCTCTTCACGAATACACGCATCTAACATGCCGACTTCGATCATGTTCTCTTGCTTGGTCACACCAATGCGCTTACAAAACTCACGAATTGAAGCTGCGGTATAACCACGGCGACGCAGGCCTGCAATAGTTGGCATACGCGGGTCATCCCAACCATGAACGACGTCACTAACCACAAGGTCGTTAAGCTTACGCTTTGACATCAGGGTGTATTCTAAATTCAGTCTGGAGAATTCATACTGACGGGTTCTGTTCGGCGCTTTAAAATCATCCAGCTGATCGAGTACCCAATCATAAAGACGGCGATTGTCCTGAAATTCTAATGTACACAATGAATGACTGATGTTTTCAATCGCATCAGAGATACAATGGGTAAAATCGTACATCGGATAGATGCACCATTTATCACCACTCTGGTGATGGTGAGCAAAACGAATACGATAAATAACAGGATCGCGCATGCACATAAAAGAAGAAGCCATATCAATTTTGGCCCTAAGTGCACACTCACCCTCTTTGAACTCACCGTTACGCATTTTTTCAAACAGCTCAAGATTTTCCTGAACTGAAGTTTCACGATAAGGGCTGTTCTTACCAGGCTCTTTTAGTGTGCCACGGTATTCGCGGGTCTCTTCGCTATTGAGGAAACAGACGTACGCTAACCCTTTATCGATCAACTCAATGGCATATTGATGTAGCTTGTCGAAGTAGTTCGATGAATAACGGATCTCACCATCCCACTGAAAACCCAGCCACTTCACATCATCTTGAATCGAATGTACATAATCGATATCTTCCTTTTCAGGATTGGTATCATCGAAACGTAAATTACATAGGCCTTTATAATCTTGCGCTATACCAAAATTCAGGCAGATAGATTTAGCGTGACCAATATGAAGATAGCCATTTGGCTCTGGTGGAAAACGGGTATGTACACTTGTGTGTTTACCGCTTTCAAGATCTTCATCTATGATGTTACGAATGAAGTTACTTGGACGAACTTCGCTGTCCACATGACTCATGTGATTCCTCTTAAAGAACGATGATATTGATGTAATTAAAAAGATGATCCTATATCTCAGGGCGAGATACAACGGCTGATGTATAAAAATAACAAACAAAACATGATAAAACAAAAAAGCAGCGAAAAATCGCTGCTTTTTAAACCATGAACATCTTAACGCTTATTCGGTAATGATCTTTATACCTGGAATGATCGTCTGACTACGCTTTGCTTTTTGCTTTAACCACACATAGAAAACAACTAAGGCGGTTACAAAGAAGCCAATCCAGAGGCTCGACTGTAGCGGATGTGCGCTAAAGGTCGCAGCCTGATAGAAGATAGTTGCCGTTCCGTAGGCTAAGCCAAACGTCCAGGTTCCGGCGAAGGCAGCCCAGCGTCCGCCAAACTCACCAACCAGGGCTCCCATAGCGGCAACACAAGGTGTGTATAACAAGATAAACAACAAGTATGCAAAGGCTGCTGTCACACCAGAGAAACCAGCTTGTAGCGCACTAAAAGTAGAGGTATCGACTTCAAGCTCTTCAGAAGCCACTTCTATCGATGATACATCACCAACAGAGATTGACAGCGGATCATCTAGAGCGATACCAAACAGGTTCTCTGGAATCGTAGCCAGTGCTTCACTGAAGGTATCAGACAAAGGCGCCAACTCTTCTTCACCCGTACTTGGCGTGCTATATAAGCTGTTTAACGTACCGACAACGGCCTCTTTTGCGAAAATACCGGTAATGATACCAACGGTTGCCGGCCAGTTATCTTGCTCAACACCCATTGGTGCAAACAGAGGCGTAACCTTTTGACTCGCGACACTCAAGACTGACTCAGAACTATCTTCGTGACCAAATGAACCGTCGATACCGATAGCATTGACGAAGTTCAATAGCGTCACAACGATAACAATGGTTTTACCCGCGCCCATTATAAAGCTCTTGGTACGCTTGCCAGTTCGGTTCATCACTGTCTTGAACTTTGGCTTCTCGTAGCTAGGCAGCTCCATAACAACGGCACTACTACTTCCCGGTAACAGAGTCGAGCGAAGTAATAAGCCTGTTCCCACGGCGGCTAACACACCTATGATGTAAAGTAAGAATACCAGGTTCTGACCAGACTCTGGGAAGAAAGCGGCCGCGAAAAGTGCGTAAACAGGCAGGCGAGCACCACATGACATAAAGGGGGCCATCATGCCGGTTACAATACGCTCACGCTCACTACCTAAGGTTCTGGTTGCCATAATGGCAGGAACCGAGCAGCCAAAGCCTACAATCATAGGAACGAAGGCTTTACCGGGAAGGCCAATTCTGCGCATCAAGCCATCTACAACAAACGCCGCACGCGCCATATACCCAGACCCTTCCAGAACCGAAAGCGCAAGGAACAGTGCTGCGATGACAGGAATAAATGTCGCAACAGTTTGAATACCTTGTCCGACACCACCGGCAATAATAGTCACTAACCAGGTGGGAGACCCCATACCTAACATCAGAGCGCCTAAGTGGTCGACAAAAATAGCACCGGCCGTCATATCGAAGAAATCGATAAATGAACTACCCACATTGATGCTGAACATAAACATCAGATACATCACAAACAAAAAGACAGGCACGCCAGCGACGGGGTGAAGGATGACCTTATCCAACTTATCACTGAGGGTTTCTGCGCCATTGGCGTTTACCGATGAAGTGTAAACATTCTGAACAAAATCGAATCGGGTTGTCGCAACCATGATCTCGATATCTTTTCCTTGACTGGATAAAGACTCGGAGCATTGGTTAACTTCTTCTAACATTTGACCGTTTTTACACTTACCACAGCCTAAGCCGTTACCTAACATGGCAAGGGCACGTCCGCGGCTTAGATTGTCATCATTACTCAATAATGAATTTACACCCGTTTCAATGCGAGGATCATAGTCCAGCACTAAAGGGGCTTCAGACACTTTACCCTCAAGCAGATCGACTACTTGTGCTTTAACTTTTTCGATGTCGCCCTCATCGCGAGAACAGACACTGACAACCGGGCAACCTAATGTACGGGCCATCTGTTCTGCATCAACCTCAATACCATGCTTCTTCGCGGCATCGATTTTATTGAGCACCACGACCATTGGGATCCCAAGTTCGCGAAGCTGTACAGTTAAGTAGAGATGTCTTTCGATGTTCGTCGCATCGACGAGGTTGATGATGCCATCCACTCGTTGCTCGGCAAGGTACTGTTGAGCAATTTGCTCATCTAACGAACAATCGCAGCTGCTGCCCGCCGGAAGAAGGTCATAGATCCCCGGAAGATCGGTAAGGTAGACATCCGCGCCATTAAGCGTAAATAAACCTGTTTTCTTTTCGACGGTTACACCAGACCAGTTACCCACTTGCTGGTTAGCGCCGGTCAGCGCATTAAACAGTGTCGATTTTCCCGCATTAGGGTTACCGACGGTCACACAATGAAATTGCTTAGGCATCTGCTTTTTCCACCTCTACTCTTTCTACATCAATTACGTCAGCTAAATCACGACGCATACACAACTTGCTTCCTCTGATATCGAGTTCGAGCCCTGAGCCCATCGGCGCTTTTCGGATCATCAAGAAGGAGGTGTTTGGCGTGATCCCCATAGAAAGTAGTTTGCGTTTAACAACGGAAGGCAAACTTAATTGGCCTACCTCTGAAATAGTGGCGTGTTCGCCGGGATTTAAATCGCTTAATTTCATTATGCTCAATTACCTTTCGACAGGTCTCAATAATTCTTAAACTCGGATCAATTCTAACGGAGGCAAAACCAGAATAACTTTACCTAGATCAATGTTTGGTAGTGAAAACGAGAATAGTTTTCAATTGTATTATCTATTATGTGACAAAAGTCTCAACTAATACACTTTTAAAAACAATTCATTCTTGTTCTCAATTATACGTGAGAATGATTATCACTACCATGCAAATGGTAGGTAAACTGACACCAGACAAACGTGATCAAGATCACGTTTTTATTTTTACCTTCTAAATCAGCACTCTTTAGCTGGGTTATCGCACAAAAATGTTACTCACTTGTAGCAAAAATGCTCTACCATTCAACATTAGTAATTAACGCAATTACTAATGTATCTATTATTAGCATTTTAAGCGCTCGGGATGTGTGATGATGAATATGGAATCAGCTCGATTCAAACAAAAGGTCGTTGTCTTTCTTTTATTAGCTTTAACAACATTAAGTTTCAATACATTCGCCACACCATGGGATGATAGAGACCCTGCCGAAGTAGAAGCGATTCTCGACAGTAAGTTTGTCGAAGGGAAATACTCCCCGAAGGGTGCAGACTCTTGCCTTATGTGTCACAGAAAGAGTAGCGAGGTGATGGCGCTGTTTGATGGTGTTCACGGAAATCCTGACATTAGCGGCTCTCCCATGGCCGATCTTCAATGTGAAGCTTGTCACGGACCTCTGGGCAAGCACAATCGCGGCGGCAAAGAACCCATGATCACATTCGGAGCCAACTCTCCCGTCCCCGCTCAAAAACAAAATAGTGTCTGCCTCAGTTGCCATAATGATGAGCAACGCATGGCATGGAGTGGCAATCACCATGACAATGCCGATGTTAGCTGTAGCGGTTGTCATTTAGTTCATACAGGTAAAGATCCGATCCGTGACCGCAAGAGAGAAGTCGAAGTTTGCAGCTCATGTCACACCCAACAAAAAGCCGATATCCAGAAACGCTCAGCCCATCCCTTGAAGTGGCAACAGATGGTCTGCAGTGATTGCCATAATCCCCATGGAAGTTTAAGTGACTCGAACCTTAAGCAGATGAGTATTAACGAGAACTGCTACTCCTGTCACGCCGAAAAACGGGGCCCCAAACTGTGGGAGCATTCTCCGGTAAGTGATAACTGCGCTAATTGTCATAACCCACATGGCAGCGTCAATGAAAGCATGTTGATAAGTAAGCCCCCTCAACTGTGTCAACAATGCCATGCCTCAGATGGTCATGCTTCAAATGCCGTTTTTGCCAATTCAAATAATGCCTTTAATGCAGGGCAAAGTTGCATGAACTGCCACAGCCAGATCCATGGCTCTAACCATCCATCCGGCAAGCTGCTGCAGCGCTAATAGGGAGTGATAGAGATGAATAAACGAATTTATAATCCCGCACAGCTGCCAACAAGGCTGAGTTTAATCGCCATGGTGATAGGCAGCTTATGGTCACCGGTATACGCCGATGGTTATGGTTTATCTCAGGCTAATCGTGCAACCGTAAAACTGGATAAATGGCAGTGTAAACGCTGCGCTATATCAAGCGATAACAAGGGGACTATAGGTGCTGGAATCGCCTATAACGATGGAAGCGATATCCGTTTCGGGAATACCAGCGGCACCGATGAAGACGGCACAGTTGGCCATCTGGAAGCCGATATTCTATTAAAAAATGAATCCGGATATCAGACCCGAATCGAAGCCGACAAGCTTGGTTATGATAATGGCAGCGCCCAAGTGTCTACCGGTACTCCCGGACAATATGAAATTATCTTAGGCTATCGGGGAATCGCTAACTACGATACAAGCAGTGCATTGACGCCCTATATGATTGATGGCGATAAGATGAATTTGCCGGACAATTGGACAACAGGCGCTACAACGGGGCAGATGACAGAACTGTCAGGCAGTGCAGCCCCGATTGCACTCAAGACTCAACGCGATAGATTTAACCTCGGCGCAGATTATACCGGTAGCTTCTATAAGGCAGCGCTGGATTATCAGCATGAAGATCGTACAGGTAAGCGAACATTCAGCGGTAACTTGCTGACCAACAGTGTCATGCTGGCCCAACCCATCGACGATTCGACCGATAATTTAGGGGCAAAAATTTACTTTAATGGCGCCAACTGGCTAGCGGGTGTCGATGCCATGTTAAGTCATTACAACAATGACCATGAAGCCATCAACTGGCAGTCAGCGTTCACTCCCACTTTCGGTGCGGCATATAGAGGACAGAGTGCGTCACCCGCCGATAACAGAGCCTACCGTATCGCGGCCAATGCGCAGCTGGGCAGCAATGGACACCAGGTACTGATGCATACCGGCTTTAGCCGTTTCAGCCAAGATGAAACCTTCCTCCCGGCAACCATCAATGGTCCATCTCCAGCCCTCCCGGCCTCCAGTTTAGATGGGCAGATAGACCTGATAGAGATGACGCTCAAATATTCCGGACGAATTACACGTGAACTCAGTGTGCGTGCAGCATACGACTACAAGGACAGGGACAATAAGACCCGGGTTCTGAATATGCCCCAGGTGATCACTGACAGCTATTATGCCGGTACGGCTACCAACCCTGAATATGACCGAACCAGACAGAAAGCCACCTTCGCGGCTAAGTATCGATTCAGCCGCAACACCTACCTGGATACGGGTTATCGGTACGATCACAATAAGTACAGCGATCTCGACCGAGAGACACTGCATGAATCCGGTGTGTATGGACGGCTGAATTACCGCCCCTCCCAAGCCTGGTCTTTTGGCCTAAAAGCAGAAGTTAAGGATAGAAGTGGTAGCGAATACAGAATCGTCACAACCACATCGAGCATGAGCAATCCACTGATGAGAAAATCTTATCTCGCCGATAGAGAGCATCAGGAATACCGTTTACAGGCCGATTATAATGGCTCGGCGGCATTATCTGCCAGCGCCAACCTGCACGCCAGTCAGGATGATTATACCGATACAAACATAGGGCTTACCGACGTTAACACATCAGGTTATGACATCTCGGCTCAGTATCTGATCGATGACGACTTAAGCTTAAATGCATTTTTTAATCAAGACTGGCGCGATAGCAAGCAGGCCGGTAGCAGTAACTTCGGCAGTGCAAACTGGTATGCCAATTCAGATGAACGCTCCACGCTGGTTGGTGCTGGAATGCAGTATCAAAATCTGATGGACAACAGACTCTCTCTCGGTCTCGATTACAACTATTCCGATGGCCAGAGCGACACCGAGTTAACTCAAGGCCTCACATCTCCCTTTGGTGATTACTTCTCGACCAAACACAATATCAATGCATTTGCCGACTATCAGTTCAGTGAAAATATGGCAATTCGTGTCGATTGGATATTCGAGCATTATGAAGACGCCGACTGGAGTAATCAGGGGATAGCCTTAGACGCCATACCTAATGTACTGACCTTCGGCTCTCTCAGTCACGATTATAGTGCCCACTATCTTGGGTTGACGTTAAGTTATCACCTTTAAAATAAAGTTTTGGCCCCTGGATAACCTGGGGGAGTGGATAAGAGCATTCTTTTGGAAATATAAGATTTGGAAACATAAGATTTAGCAAGAGCAGAATTAGCACAGATCCCAAGGAAGATATGATGAATAAAAGCACAAAATCAAACATGGTGAGCCTGTACAGATTAATACCATTAACCTTAACAATGTTTCTTGCGGCATGCGGTGGCGGGGATGATGGCGCGCCGGGGAATCCCGGCGAACCTGGCGGCCCACCGGCGAGTGATATTTCCACATTAATGGTTGAGATCACTGATGTTACAACCGATGCGGGTATCGCAACGGTAATCTATCGTGTCAGCAATCAAGATGATGAACCGGTAGTGGGGATCAGCACAGCCACGTACATTGCCGCTCAACTGCTCCCCCAAGGCTACACCAATGCCGGTAACGCCAGCCAATGGCAGTACTTTACCTCTGAAAGCTGTACATCGACTTGCACCGGTGAACAGGTCGATCATAAAAACGGCAGCTACAGCTATACGTTCAGCACCGAATTTGACGGCTTAAATGATGTCAGCTATATGCCTGGATCGACTCAGAGGGTGATCATAAAAATTGGCGGAGACGCCCTGCCCGATGGCACTCCACTGCCAATCACGAACCAACACTTCGACTGGAGCGACAGCGGCGAGCCCGCCTATACCCGTGATCTTATCACCATAGAGACATGTAACACCTGCCATAACGACTTGGCTTTTCACGGTAGCAAGTACAACAAGATAGAGACCTGTGTAACCTGTCACAACACCGACAAGGTGAGTAACCCCGACAATATTTTCCCGCAGATGATCCACACTAAACATCTGATCGGTTTCCCCGGAGAATTAGCTGATTGCCAAACCTGCCACGTAGCAGATGAAACCTTAACCGAAAACATGAATTGGGCACGAGTTCCGGGAATGGAAGCTTGTGGTTCTTGTCATACCAATATTGATTTCCCCGCAGGCGAGGGACATCCGGCGCAAACGGATAACAGTAACTGTGTCGCCTGTCATAACTCAGACTGGACGGCGAGCGTCCACAATGATGGAGGTGACGATGAGGCGCTGGGACAATTTAACGCTAACATAGTGAGTGCGAGCCTTACAGACAACACTGTGACCTTTAGCATTACGCTAACCAATCCTGCCACAAACACGGTTTATGTTGATAGCGCCGATATGCTCGACTTTATCGACGATCTTCGCGTTTATGGTAATTGGGGCACCAGCTTCGATTATGCGCCTTCTGCTAAATCGATCAAACTACAAGACACTTCACCCATTTCAGGAAGTAACGGCACTTACACCTATGCAATTAGTGGCTTGACCATTCCTGCCGGAACCGAGTCAGACAAGGGAGTCTTAGCTATCCAGGGCAAACTCTGCTCATCGGAAGGTGAGCTAGGTGATTGCGAAGAGGATACGTTCTCGACAGTAAACATTAAATCGAGTCATCAGTTCTTCTCTGCCGCAGAGTTAACGGACACAGGAAGAAGAATCGTTGTGACCAACGAGACTTGTGGAAGTTGTCATGGCGTACAAGAGTTGAACTTCCACGGTTCGCGCAATGATTTAGAAGGTCAATGCCAGCTTTGTCATAACCCCAATATGACGGCAGACGCTACTGCATCAAATCCGTCAATTTCCACGGCAGACTACAAGCATCTGATCCATTCACTCCACAGTGCACAACGCGAGGGTTATGAAACGCTCAATTATCCGGGACAGATCGGAAACTGTGCGCAATGCCACGCCAGTAATGACACAGGACTTCTCAGCGCGGCGCTCCCCCTATATTCGGGTGTTAAACCATTAGCCATAAATAACGGCACCTTTACGAGCGCAACCGCAGCCATCTGCAGCGATTGTCACTTCAGTGATACAGCCCAAAGTCATATGACTCAGCAAGGCGCCGTATTTATGGGCAGTGAGGCCGATGTGACAGCGGGTACAGAAAGTTGTACGACTTGTCATGGCGTAGGTGCTCCGGCAGATATATTAAAAGTGCACCCCATTAACTAATAAGAATCAACTATTAGGCACTTATGCAATGAGTTGGTGAGTGCCCTCCCCCTTGATGATGCAAAAATGGAACGCAAAATTATGGATATAAAAAGAAAAGGTTCGACGCTTAGTCTGATTGCGCTAACTTGCTCTGCCCTGCTATTGGGTTGTGGAAGCGACGGTAAAGACGGGGAAGATGGAAAAGATGGCGTGATCGGTGTCAATATCGATTCCACGGCGACACTGTCTGCCAATATCACTACAGCCATGGTCACCGATGGCACGGTTACCATTAATTTTGACCTGACTAATGCCAATGGCGTCGCGATACTGGGTCTAACCAAAGACCATGACCTGCGCTTTGGTATTGCCCAGCTCACCCGAATCAGTGAAACCATGGGTGAAACAGAGGTCGACAGAGGATTTCATTGGCAGGCCTATATCAATGCCGAGAAGACACCTAACCCGGATTGGATCCCCGAAGGTGAATCGCACATCAATCCCTCGAACCAATACCAGGCCAATGTTGAGAAAGCTGCCGATTGCGATGAGTGTTTCCTCGATAATGGTGACGGTAGCTACGCCTACACATATCAGGTCAATATTGCTGAGGTGACAGAGCCTTTAACGATTACTTACAGCGCCGACTCGACTCAAAGGGCGACACTGGAACTTGAGCTTCCTCAGGTAACGGCCAATGCCTTCCTGGATTGGCAACCCTCGTCAGAGTCTAGCGAAGGCATTCAAACCCGAAATGTCGTCTCCATCGAAGCCTGTTATACCTGTCATCAAGTCGAAAGCCTGGCGCTTCACGGTGGACGAAGAATCGCGATTGAAAACTGCGCATCTTGTCACACCTCGACCTCTGGCGATCCGGAGAGTGGAAACAGTGTCGAATTTACCTATATGATCCATGCGATTCATAAAGGAAATGAGAGGATGACCAGCACAGCCGATGGTATGGTCCCTGCCCCATATAAAATAATAGGTTATGGCGGCGGAATACATGATTATGGCAAGGTGATGTTCCCACAAGGCCCCGCTGCCGATTGCAGCACCTGTCACGTGGAGGGAGAAGGCGCACCAGCCGATGCGGCTCTGTTTAAGGCCGATCTTAGCAATACCGCTTGCGTGGGTTGCCACACCGAAAAGCCGTCGCAAAATCATAGCAGTACTAACTGCATGGGTTGCCACAACTCAACCGATACTTACCCCGGAACCGGCAATGCAGAGAAACGTCACGGCGATATAATGAAAGCCTACAACGATGCCAGCGCGATGGGCGCCGCATTCAGTAATATAGGTTTAACTGCCGATGGAAAAATCAAATTTGATCTGCAAATTTTCGATGCTGCTGGCACCGCTATTGCGGGCGAATTTATCAACCAAGGGACTCGAGTCGTCGTAGCATGGGACAGTGACAAAGACTATCCGGCGTACATGGATGCCTCCTACAGCAATCGCCGCATCAAACTCAGCGAAGGCACATATGATGCCAACACAAAGACCTTCACCATCACAGGCAATAACTTCGATATGCCGAGCTATGCCGATGGCAAAACCTTCGAGCTCTGGTCTGCCGTCGAAGTCTGCTTTAACAAGGGAGGCTATGGCGTGGCAGAAGTGGTGATGACAGAGTGTTCCGACAATACGCGTTCTATCGAGGTTAAAGAGGAACCCTATCACTTTGTATGGTCCGGTACGGGTATGGATCCCGACGCTCAGGCCGCCACAAGGCGCAATATCATAGATACGACTAAGTGTCAGGCTTGTCATAATCAAGAGGTGTTCCATTACGATAACGGCGTCAACTGTCAGACCTGTCATACATCGGACAAAACCACTAAATCAGATGAGAGCTACCCCGGCGGCAAGAAACCGACCAGTTTCGCCTATAAGGCTCACGCAGCAGAGGGACACTACCTCAAATATGCAGGCGTCGAATCCGGGACCGTGCTAAAAACGGATTGTCTGACCTGTCACACAGATGACGGTATAAAATTGGGTCGCGTGAGCGATAGAGTTTGGCGCTTTGGCCATAAAGTCACAGGTGAAGACATCTGGGTCTCATCGGATGCGGGAACCTGTCTCTCCTGTCATCAAAAGTACCTCAGTGATGCCGGGGCCAGCCATATCGTCACTAACGGCGGTATTTTAGATGGTACTAGTGAAGAGGATGTTCAAACTCGTGCCAGCGAAGCCTGCTCGACCTGTCATACACCAGAGCAGATAACGTCTTTACATGGTAATTAACGTTCTACTCTAGCCAAGCAAAAGGGAGGCTAGCCTCCCTTTTTTCTAGTCGCCCGTCTAAAAGAGCAAGAGCAGAGCTAATATCTCTAGCCAACAAGATACGGTTATTAACCCGATACCAGTCTCAAAAACACCTATACTCAACACTTGTAACAGACGTTTTCGCAAACTCTTGTTTATATCCTTCTAAACAATAAATTATGCCGAAATAATTGGAAAATCCATTACACTGAAATTGAACAATTCTCCAACAAAATGGTTAAAATAAAAGGAATATTTATTGTTCTGTCTCAAAAACGGGTCCGATCTACCTACCCCTAAAGAAATAGTCGGACCTAACTCACATAAAGCGCTTAAAACACCTGCTAAAAAGTCCCTGCTTAGATAGCCTATAGGTGGAAATTAATTCCACACACTAAACACTTGTTTATTAACGATTTGATAATAAGAATCACTCTCATATAAAGATGAGCTTAATTAGATTTGTTTAGTGATGATTAAAACTATTGCAGGGAATAATCATGATGAAAAAGTTCAATTTTAGTGCAGCGACAAAAGCTGTATTAGGTGCAGGACTGCTGTCATTTGTCATTACCGGTTGCGGCAGCGACGGTAAAGATGGTGAAGACGGCAAAGATGGCGTTGTTGGTGTAAACATCGACGCCGCAAAAAGTGTAAATGCGATATTTACTAACGCTACAGTAGAAGCGGGAGTCGTATCTGTCGATTTCAAGCTTCAAAATGACAACGGTGTCGCCGTTCTTGGTTTAACCAAAGATCACGACTTACGTTTCGGTATCGCTCAACTGAGCCATGTCACCGAGATGATGGGTGAAACCGAAGTTGATAGAGGCTACCAATGGGAAGCTTATATCAATGCTGAAAAAGCACCGAATCCGGACTGGGTTCCTGAAGGTGAATCACATATCAACCCATCAAATCAGTTCCAGGCTAACGTAGAGAAAGCCGGCGACTGTGAGACTTGTTTTGTCGATAACGAAGATGGTAGTTACACCTACACCTACCAGCAAAATATCGGTAGTGTCGTTGAACCTGTCGAAGTTACTTACAATGCAGATGAAACTCAACGCGCCACTATGGAACTTGAGCTTTCAAGCTTTGCTGCCAATGCCAACTACGACTGGCAGCCATCGAGTGGCGCAACCGAAGGTATTCAGACTCGTAACGTTGTTTCAATCGAAACATGTTACAGCTGTCATCAGCCAGAGAGCCTCGAGCTTCATGGCGGTCGCCGCATCAACATCGAAAACTGTGCATCTTGTCACACTGCAACTTCAGGCGATCCTGAAAGTGGCAACAGCGTCGACTTTACCTTTATGATCCATGCGATCCACAAAGGTCAAGAGAGAATGACCAGCACGCCAGAAGGCATGGTTCCGGCTCCATATAAAGTTATCGGATATGGCGGCGGCGTTCATGATTATGGCAAGGTGATGTTCCCGCAGAAGCCTGCTGCAGATTGTTCCTCTTGTCACGTTGAAGGCGAAAATGCACCGGCAAATGCCGACCTGTTTAAAGCAAACCTGAGTAACACGGCTTGTGTAGGTTGTCATACAGAGAAACCTTCTCAAATGCATAGCAGCACTGATTGTATGTCTTGCCATATCGAAGAGGGTTATGCTCGCAGTGGTGTTGAAGCTCATGGCGATGCAACTAAAGCCTATGACGTAAGCAAGAACTACTCGGCAACATTCAGCAATATCAAACCTGAAGGTCAAGGCCTGAGCTTTGATGTACAGCTTCTTGATGATGCTGGTACTCCAATTGCTAAAGAGTTTATCTACAAACTAGGTTATTCAAACCCATACATCGTTGTATCTTGGGATGTCGATGCCGATTACCCTGCATACAAAACGGGTAGTAAATACTCAGAGCGTCGTATTAGCTTATATGATTCATCACAGGCTACCTATGATGAAGCTAACAAGACGTTCAGTGTTGTCAGTGCAAACATAGAGTTACCTGCAGACATCAATGGTAAGAGCTTCGAGCTACTTCCTGTTATTAAGACATGCTTTAAGAAAGGTGGCTACGGTCGTCCGCTTGTTGAGCCTATGTCTTGCTACGATGACGATGGTGTAACCATTGCTGGTAACGCAAAAGCGGCCTACATCCAAGACGAGCCAATGCGCTTCATCTGGAATAATGGTCAATCTGAAGAGCCAGCTGTTGCTCGTCGTTCAATTGTCGATGATGCCAAGTGTCACAGCTGTCACGGCGCCGAGTTCTACCATGACTCTAACGGTGTCAACTGTCAGGCATGCCACACTTCAGATAAGGCTGTCAAAGAGTCTGAGCGTAATTCTGGTAAGTTTGACAAGCCAACAAGCTTCGCTTACAAGGCGCACCACGCAGATGGTCACTACCTGAAGTATGCGGGTGTTGGTTCTAAAACAGTTGTTAAAACAGACTGTAAGACATGTCATACCGATAACGGGTTTGAGCTGGGCCGCTCTCCAGAGCGTGTTTGGAACTACCCTAATATGGAGACATTGGATAGCACAGGTATCTTCGTTTCATCTGATGCCGGTACTTGCTTAAGCTGTCACCAGAAGTACCTTGACGATGCTGCTAAGTCTCACATTGTCTCTAACGGTGGTATCCTTGACGGTACAAGTACAGAAGACGTTCGAACACGTGCTGCTGAAACTTGTCAGACTTGTCACTCACCAGAGAAAGTAATAGCACTTCACGGTCACTAATTTTGTGATAATGAAGTAGCTTTAGCGGTGATTATCTTAGTCATAATCTAAGTCATCACCGCTACCTAAATAAAGGGAGGCAATGCCTCCCTTTTTACTATCTTGAATACAGAAATCTCTTTTCATAAAAACAAACAAATTTGTATCATTTTCAAACAAGATGTTGACCTAAACGCTGATAAAATCAGCATTTTATTGATTTAGACTAAGCTTTCCTCCCCCCCCCCTATACCCCTTTATAAATAGGCTGATCTAGGTCACACATTAAGAGCTGATTTGCAGATTTTCAGCCCCTATTACGTTAGCCTTTCATTGGGGAATTTTATTTCCAGCATTGACCTAAGTAGCACATTTATAATGAAAAAATGCAAATGAGAATCACTATCATCTTGCAACCAGCACTTAAGCCAATGTCAAACCTATGCAGGGAAAAAATGATGAACGTAAAAAATAATAAATTTGCGCTGCTTCTGGCAGCAAGCGCCGTCTCTATGGCCTTAACAGGTTGTGGTGGCAGTGATGGTGATGATGGCAATAACGGCAAGCCTGGCGGTCCGGTTGCCGAATATATCAATACGTTAAACTTAGACGTGACTAAGGTCACCTATGTCGATGGCATGCCTAGCATCGAAGTCTTCGCCACAAACGAAGAAGATCTTCCCGTAGTTGGTCTGAAAGACTTTGAAGTTAAAAAAGTTGCCCAGCTACTTCCACAAGGCTCAACCGGTGCAGGCGATAATGCACAGTGGCAGGTTATCGGCTCACAAAAAACTTTCATCGATAACCAAGATGGCAGTTACACCTTCGACATCGAAGTTGAAGGATACAACTCAGCATTAACCCAACGCTATAATGTGATTGCCAAAGCTTCAACACTGTTAGACGGCGTCACACCGGTTCCTCAAGCCGAGATCGCAGAAGATTTCAGTGGTGAAGGCTATGAAGCCACATACACCAAGGATATCGTCTCAACCGCTAGCTGTAATGCCTGTCATGCCGAAGGCGAGAAAATTTATCACAGCTACATGACACAAGAGACTTGTGCGACTTGTCATACGAAAGAATACGCTGAAGAGCGTGGCAAGCCAGAAATTGAGTGGAACCACCTAGTTCACAACGTCCATAACTCTGCCAAAGGCTACAAAGCCGACAGAGATACCGGCGAGTTCACTAAAGATGCAGTGACGGCTCAGCATATCGTTCAAAATGACTGTACAAACTGTCACGTTGCGCCAGAAGATGGCACAGAAGGTTTGACTGAATGGGGTAACTGGACTCGCGTTCCAACCATGGAAACTTGTACCAGCTGTCACGTTAACATCGACTTCGAAGCAGGCAAGGGTCACTCACAACAGGCTGACAACAGCAACTGTGTTGCGTGTCACAACGCTAGTTGGACCGAAGAGCTTCACACACAAGACGCGCTCCAGAAGAAAGCCGTTATCGATCAAATTGGCATGAATGCAACGCTTACAGCGGTTCAGGATGATAAGAGTGCCAATCTGACCATCAGCTTTACCGATAGTGCCGGTAATGTACTGGATGCCACTAACTTGCTGCCAAAGATTAAGCGAGTAGAGAGCATCACAAACGTTGGCCCTAACTTCCCAATCATGGGTTATAACCCAAGTCCTGGAAATGGTGAGCACAAAGTCGCACTGGATCTTGTCCAAAGTGGCGCACTAGCCAACAATGCTGAAATCGCCGATGGTAACCTGGTTATCAATACAGGTGTCCTACCTTTCGGTGCTGCGGGCACAGATACAGACACTGCATTTAGCTTTATCGGTCTGGAAGTATGTAGTGATGGTGCTGAACTCATCAACTGTGCAGAAGGCGTTGCGACCACCAGTATGAAAGCTGAACTGGCACATGGCACACTTTCTGGTGAAGCGCCTAGTACTCGTCATATCGATTCGGTGAACTTCGCCACTTGTGAAAGCTGTCACGGTGAAACGTTTGAGCTTCATAAAGGTTATCACGCCGGCTTCATCATGACTGAGCAACTTGGTCGCGAAGTTAACGGTCAGATGACTGTGGGTGTCGATGGCTGTGTGGCTTGTCACACACCAGACGGTACATACATGAGCGGCGGTAACAAAGGCGCATTCGAGATGAAACTGCACGTGGTTCACGGTGAGCAAGGTATCATCAAAGACTGTGCTCAGTGTCACAATGACTTTAACCTTGACGCGTTCAAAGTTAAAGGTGCACTGGCAACGCCTGCAGGATACACCACGCCTATTGCCGCAACCTGTACTTCTTGTCATACGTCAGACAGCACTAAGCTTCACGCTGTTGGTCAAGGTGCGATTATCGATGGTTCTTATGAAGCTGCGAACGATGCAGCACAGCTTGAAACTTGTTTCTTCTGTCATAACCCTGCCATCAGCGATCACACTCAGGTGAAGATGTAATTTGCCAAAGGTTTATTGAAAAGAGGGGGAGTTGACTCCCCCGTTTTCTCTCTTATTTGTGCAAATTAGGAAGTCTAATATGAAAATCACAAACAAATTTAAAACACTCTCGATGGCAGTATTGCCAGCACTTATGATTTCAGCGGTACTCTCACTCGGCTTTGCATCGACTGCAACAGCCTCTAAGTGGGACGCTAAGATGACACCTGATGAAGTTGAAGCGACTTTAGACCAAAAATTTGCCGAAGGTAAATACTCATCTAAAGGTGCAGACTCTTGCTTAATGTGTCACAAGAAATCAGAAAAAGTCATGGATATCTTCAAAGGTGTTCACGGCTCAATTGATTCGAGCAAAAGCCCGATGGCAGGCCTCCAATGCGAAGCGTGTCACGGTCCGTTGGGTAAGCATAACAAGGGTGGTAAGGAACCGATGATCGCCTTCGGTCCTGACTCGACTCTGTCTGCCGAGAAGCAAAACAGTGTCTGCATGAGCTGTCACCAGGATGACAAGCGTATGGCGTGGAATGGTGGACACCATGACAATGCCGACGTTGCCTGTGCATCTTGTCACTCCGTTCATACTGACAAAGATCCAGTGCTTTCTAAAAACACAGAGATGGAAGTCTGTACCAGCTGTCATACCAAGCAAAAAGCGGACATGAACAAGCGCTCCAGCCACCCAATGAAATGGGCTCAAATGGTGTGTAGCGATTGTCATAATCCACACGGTACGCTAGCCGATTCTGACCTGGTTAAACCAAGCGTCAACGAGACATGTTATTCATGTCACGCCGAGAAACGTGGCCCAAAGCTGTGGGAGCATGCACCCGTAACTGAAGATTGTGTGACGTGTCATAACCCACACGGCTCGGTTAATGAAGCCATGCTCAAGACTCGTGCTCCACAACTTTGTCAGCAGTGTCACGCCAGCGATGGCCATGCAAGCAGAGCCAACTTTGGTAACACAGGTCAAGGTTCAAGTGTCGGTGATAATGCCTTCACTGGTGGCAACAGTTGCTTAAATTGTCACAGCAAGATCCATGGTTCTAACCATCCATCTGGCAAGCTGTTCCAGCGTTAATCAGGAGACGAGAAGATGAAATTCAAATTAAATTTAGTCACCCTCGCTCTACTTGCTAACGCAGGTGTAGCCGGAACATTAATGACTAGTACTGCTGTTGCAGCCGAAGGCTACGGCCTTCAAAATGCGAACACAACTAAGGTTAAGTTCGAGAAATGGGTCTGTAAACGTTGTGAAGTTGAAACAGGCTTTGCAGGCACCGTCGGTGTCGGCGTGGGTTACAACGACAGTGACGACATTCGTTCGGCAAACGCCTTTGCCGCCGAAGATGAGTTTGCAGGCAAGGTCGACGCCGATCTTACCTATGCAGGCAAAGGTGGTTACCGAGCCAGCATCGAAGCCGATAATCTTGGCATGGAAAATGGCCGCTTAGATATCAATGCTGGTAAGACAGGTCAATACAACTTGAACCTGAACTACCGTCAAATTGCGACCTACAAGACTGACAGTGCGATGACTCCATATCAAGGCGTCGGTGGAGATGACCTCACCCTGCCCGGTAACTGGCAAACTGCAGGTTCCAGCCAAGATATGAGCCAGCTCTACTCCAGCTTGAACCCAACAGAGCTATCGCTCAAGCGTAAGCGTACCGGGATGGGCATCGAGTACCAAGGTGAAGAGTTATGGAGCACCTACGTCAACTATCAACGTGAAGATAAATCGGGCCTTAAGCAAACATCTGGGAGCTTCTTTAATCAGTCGATGATGCTTGCCGAGCCGGTTGATTACACCACTGATACCATTGAAGCAGGTGTTCGCTTCGCTGGCGACAACTGGTTTACAGCCATTAACTACAATGGCTCTATCTTCAAAAATGAATATAGTCAATTAGGCTTCGATAACGCGTTTAACCCAACCTTTGGTGCGGCGACACGCGGTTATATGTCACTCGATCCGGATAATGAATCTCATACGGTTTCATTGATGGGACAAGTGACCGCCGACAAGACGATCATGAGCGGTCGCGTCCACTACGGTCAGATGACTCAAGATCAAGAGTTTGTGACTTCCGGTTATGGTTATCAAGCACCGGCGGAATCTCTCGATGGTCGTGTCGATATGACTGGGGTTAACCTCAAGTTAATCTCACGTATTAATCGTAGTGTTCGCCTTAATGCGAGTTATGACTACACAGATCGTGATAACAAGACCAATGTTGAGCAGTGGACTCAGATCAGTATCGACGAGGTCAATGGTCAAGCGGCTTATAACACGCCTTACGATATCACCACCCAACGCGCTAAGTTAGGTGTCGATTATCGTATTACTCGTGGAATGAAACTCGAAGCCGGCTACGATTACCGTACCGATGACCGCAGTTACCAAGATCGCGAAACCACTAACGAACATACGCTTTGGAGTAAATTCCGTCTAAGCGCGTTTGAAAACTGGGATATGTGGATCAAAGGTAGTTATGGCGAGCGTGATGGTTCTGACTATCAGGCATCTGAGTGGACCTCATCAGAGTCTAACGACCTGTTACGTAAGTACAATATGGCCGACCGTAAGCGTACTATGATTGAAGCTCGTGTGACTCACAGCCCAATCGATACGCTTACATTAGACTTTGGTACTCGTTACGCGATTGATGACTACAACGACACTCAAATCGGTCTGACCGAATCGAAAGATTTGAGTTACGATGCCAGTGTCAGTTACTTGCTCAACGATGATATGACTGTGACGGCCTTTTATAACCGTCAGAACATCGACTCAGACCAAGCAGGCAGCAGCAACTTTGCCGAGCCAAACTGGACTGGCACAGTCGAAGATCAGGTCGATGTTATCGGTGCCGGGTTTAGCTATAACAATCTGATGGAGAAGAAGTTACGTTTAGGCGTTGACTACACTTACTCTGATTCAGACAGTAACACTCAAGTCACTCAAGGTATTACAGGTGATTATGGGGATTACTATGCTAAAGCTCATAACGTCAACATCTATGGTCAATATCAAGCCACACCAAAAATGGCTTTGAGATTAGATTATAAGATGGAGAAGTACCAAGATAATGATGCAGCAAATGAGATAGCACCAGATGGTATCTGGAACGTAGTCAGCTTTGGTTCTAACAGCCACGACTACACAGCACATCTTATTATGTTGAGCATGAGTTATAGACTGTAAGCTATAAGCTATAAGGAAGGCCAGATTCCATTAATATGGAGCTGGCCTTTTTATTTTGACCTGAATGTTAGCCTTCAAACTCATATCCTAAAACCGCGAGGGGGTTTTACTCAACTTAAAAGCGCTCACTTACAAACCTTGAACTGGATCTGAACTATCACTTAAATCTGTCTCCAGTCTCGAATTTGGCTTGAATTGTGGTTCACTTTAGTGGATCGTAATGCAACTTTTTCATAGCTTCATGAGATCCCATGCCTTCACTGTTTAATCTTGCCATTACAGACACAAAACTAGCAAAATCAGTCTCAATTTTTTGTAAAGTGATGAGCTCAATAACGAACACTAAGTCAGTCTCTCTAAGCGGCATACTGTTACTACTGCTCCCCACCCCCGCCTTCGCTTTTAGTGCTGCGGGCTCGACGGCAACGGCATTTATCATCTTAGTCTTAGGTGGCTTTACATTATTGAACTTGATATTGAATGCCCTGTTCTTTTTCGCCGGTAAATATCAGAGTCAGCGCTTCAGTAAAATCCATACCCTCTGCTCACTCATTATTCCATTAATCGCATTAGCCCTTACCGTGATGGATCACAGAGGCTTTGCCGATATAGCCTTCAATATAGGCCTGATTATCGTAGCCATTGCCCTGGCCCTGCTTCCACTTCAACTCACCCTTAATGGACGAGCTCCGAGCCCATACGGCCCGATGATTTTATCCCTTGGCGCCTTCCTGTTTCTCGCCATTGCCTACCTTATCCCTCCGGTGGCACTGTTTGCAGCCTTGGTTGCTCATGTGGCGCTGCAGAGCCAACCCGATACCAAGGCCCGTATCATCTCATTTTCAGCCTTAATCATCGGCTACCCATTGATGGCTTATTGGCTATATAAAACCCTACAGATGTTTACCTCATAGTCGCTATAGTGACAATACTATTCTTAAATAATAACGATGAATAATGGCGTTAAGTAATCGCGATACGATCGATGCTTTAATCCATCAGATCTCTGCCTGTCGAATTTGCCAGGCAGAGCTTCCCAGTTCGCCAAAACCAATCATTCAAATCGGTGCCAATGCAAAAATTCTTATCGCAGGCCAAGCACCCGGATTGAAGGCCCATGAGCAAGGCATGCCGTTTCAGGATATGAGCGGTAATAGACTTAGAGAGTGGCTTGGTGTGACGAGTTCGCAATTTTACGACCCAAACTTATTTGCCATTTTGCCTATGGGATTTTGTTTCCCGGGCAATATCATTCGACACGAAAAAAAATCCGGCGACAAGCCTCCGATGCCCATCTGTGCCAAGAGTTGGCGACAAGCGATACTTAAGCACTTAGATAAAGTCGAGCTAACCGTGATCCTTGGGCAGTACGCTATCGACTATCATCTCGGTAATGGTCTCCCCGATTCTGACAAGGGCTCAAAAAAATCCTCCAAGATATCAGTCACATCTGCTGTGGCAAACTGGAAGCTGTACTGGCCATCACAAATCGTCCTGCCCCACCCGAGCCCTCGAAATAACATCTGGCTTAAACGGCACCCGGAATTTGAAACAGAGATCCTTCCTCAGCTCAAACTCAGAGTTAAGAGCATCATAAGTTAGCTCTGAAATATCAACGCGTAGTCTCTTATTCAAGCCGGAGCAGTTAAAGTCTTCAAGCTAGAGCAGGTAAAGTCACTTAAAATTTCGCAATTACTCACAAAAAGTTCGTAGTTGGCTAAACTTAAGCATACCAACTAATAAGATAAGGCCACTTTGTGAGCGAATTGCCCGGTAAGACACTTCCTCCTTATCCTTACTCCTCTATTTTGAATCTTGAGATAGAGGAGATCGACTGGCAGCGTTGGCAGCGCTTAGTCAATACAGTCGCTGACATGTTTAATGCTCCTGCAACATTTATTAATCAAGCGAATCTGAAGGGAATTGAAGTCATTATTGCCTCAGAAAAACCTGAGACCCATTATCAGCCAGGTAGCAGCAATTTAAACAGTAATATCTATTGTCATCAAGTGGTTAAAAATCACTCCAAACTGTACGTCCGGGACGCTAAGCTAGATCCACAATGGAGTGATAACCCTGAATACACAGAAGATAATTATGTCTCTTACCTTGGACTCCCCATCTCCTGGCCCGATGGTAGTGTGTTTGGCACACTTTGCGTATTAGACACTAAAGTGACCAATTACCCTCAAACCTACATCAATGCCCTTGGAGTAATAAAAGAGGTGGTAGATAGCGATCTACGTCACCTTTACAAGGAGAATCAACTACTCACTCTGAGCTATACGGATCCACTAACACAAGTTTTCAATCGTCGTGGTTTTAGCGATCTGCTGCGAAGCACACAGGAGCTGGCTCATCGACTGAACCGGAAACTCATCTTACTTTACTTCGATCTCGATGATTTCAAGCATGCCAATGACACCTTTGGTCATGACATCGGCGACATCATGCTTAAAACGTTTGCCAAAACACTCAAGAAAAATAGCCGGAGCTGCGATCTCGTTGCCAGGTGGGGAGGAGATGAGTTTATCGTGTTGATCCATGCCGAGAGTGAGAGCTGTGTAAATCTGTTTACCCATAGAATGAACGACCTGTTAACACAGCAACACCTGCAACCGGAGATCAAGTACTCCTATGGATATGCGGTGATAAACCCTGACGAAAAAACGGAATTAGAAGATCTACTCAAAATTGCAGACGATTATATGTATCAGAATAAACTGAATAAAAAGTGAGTTATGATGCTAAGAGACGGAATAACACCGCTTGATACCTTGTAACTATCAGGTGTCGACATCCTTTTAGCACAAACTGCGACAATGCAGTTACTTTACTGCACCATCGGTTGATATCAGCAAGATAACAGGGATAAAATAACGCTAAACCGGATCAACTATAGATGGAACCTATATCGTGACCTCACCTCTTTGTAATACTTTTCTCGTATTTCTTATCGCTTCAATACTAACGGCTTGTGGTGGAGGAGGTGCAAACGCTGAAAATACCACGCCGACAGAACAATCCAGTAAACATGAATTTCGAGCCGACGTAATAAACTTAATTTCGGCGACCGAATCTGCTCGACTAAACAGTAAAATTGACCTGTTTTATAAAAATACAGGCATAGATGAAGTTGAAATAGCATCAAATCTCAACTACCTCCTGAAGGGAAGTACATCAAGCTTTGGCTGGGAAGGCTTACCTAAAGCTAACCTAACTTTCACCGTCAAGGATTCATATAATAACCAATCTGTGTTATCGACAATAACCATGGAGTTTAACTCATCGCAACCGAATTTTTTCCTTCTCGCAATGGGTAAGAGCCCCAGTTTAGAGAAGAAAACATTGCGTAGGGTCAATAAACTAGACGGGGTGCAGCATAGCTATCGCTTTACCCATGCCAATGCACTCGCCCCTGGCGACGTTGACATCTACGATGTCGATACCAAGAAAGCGCTAGCACTGAATCTGAGTTTCACTCAAACCTCAAGTGTGCATGTCTATGACGCTAGCTTAGCTGAAACCTCTATCATAGTGATCCCAGCAGGTACACAACCCAGCTTCAGCAACACCGCAAACTATCTCGTTCAAACATCAATCTCTCACCTCGAGACTAATCACCTGAACGTACTTGTTGCAAATCCGGACTCACCATCGAGTTGGTCAATAAAACAATACTCAGAATAGCGGTGCCCGAAACTGAAGATGGCCCTCAACAAAAAAATGCCTTAAGCTGACAAAATTTATGGGAGATCTTCATCTTGTACTTTCTTGACTCAAGTTTGGCACAGCAAATCGTCGCTCGTACGATGAAAATAATAGCCCATAATATCAATGTCATGAACCACCACGGCATTATTTTAGGCTCGGGTGATCCCCTCAGAATAGGGGCAACCCATGAGGGCGCCCTGCTCGCCATCAGCCAAAATCGTACCGTCGAGATCACGGCAGCCACCGCGTCAGACTTACACGGCGTCAAAGCAGGTATTAACCTCCCATTACATTATAAGGGGGAGATCATTGGTGTTATCGGTATAACCGGAGAACCTGAATGCCTGCGCAGTTATGGTGAACTCCTTAAAATGACTGCCGAACTGATTGTCGAACAGGCTAACTCATTAGAGTTGGCACTGTGGCAATATCGACAGAAAGAGGAGTTTATTTTTCAACTGATCAAATCTGAAAATGGTTTTAGCACTCATCTTCTGGACTGGGCGGCTCAACTCGGAATCGATCTGACTGAGCCACGTGTAGCCGCCGTTATTCAAGTGCAGGGAGATACGGAGCAAACCTCTGCAAACTCAATACTCAAGAAAGTGCTTAATCTATTGGAAAATCCTTCACGCGGAAACTTAGTGGCCATGACTTCGATGACAGAGTTAGTCATTTTAAAGCCCGCCTTTCTCGATGGTAAACAGTGGGATCCCGAGCTGGAGAGCCTTCGTATCGATAAGTTACTGACGCGCATTCCAAAAGAGATGAATGTCAGACTTAAAATTGCCTTAGGTCACTTCTTCCCCAATGCGGCCGATATCAGCCGCTCCTACCAAACGGCCAAAGAGACACTCGATGCAGGCAAGCTGCTACGTCCGAGTGAAAATAAGTATCTTTATGACGATTTCTCACTGTTAGTCCTGCTCTCCGGCCTAAAAGGTGATTGGCGTGGCCAGGAGTTGACAACACCTTATCAAGCCTTACTCAGTGCCGATAAAAATGGTCAACTGAATAAGACATTATCAGTCTACTTACAACACTTTGGCGATCAGCAACTCTGCGCTAATACCCTATTCATCCATAGAAACACCTTAAGATATAGGCTAGAGAAGATACAGCAGATCACCGGCGTTAATATTCAGAAGCTAGACGGATTATTGCAGCTTTATTTAGGTCAGGTGCTGGTACCCACTCACCCCGCCTGAGCACCGATGGTTTAACAAATCGGGGCTCAGATAGCTAAGCTATTATTTAGGTAACGACTGTTGATGAGCAGAGATAAATTCATCCATCACCGCTTGCGCCCTGGCCTGAACACTAGTTAGACAGTCAGTAGATGTCATCGTTTCCACCACTTCGTAGTAACACTTAATCTTAGGCTCGGTACCCGAGGGCCTGACAATAACCCGTGCTCCTCCCTCCAGTTGATAAATGAGCACATCGCTGGCTGGCAAGGCAATAGATTCGGTGCGACCATCCTCGAACCGGCGCAGACCCAAGCTAATATCATCGCTTACCAGCACCTTTTTACCTGCTATCGACGATGGCGGGTTGTCACGCAGATAGGCGCCGATATTAGGCGTTTCAGGTTTTAGAGCAATGCTCACCTGAGCATTAAGATGAAAACCGTGCTCACGGTATATCTCATCCAACCTATCCCAAATAGTTTGTCCCCTACTGGCAAGTTCGGCGGTCAGTTGAGCAAAAGCCACTAATGTGGATAAGCCATCTTTATCCCATACCATAGAGCCAACTGTATAACCCAAGGCCTCTTCATAGGCAAACAGGAAACGATTGTCATCGGTCTGCTCACTCATGCCTACATTAGTGAGCCATTTGAACCCTGTTAATGTTGTACGACAGGTCGCATTGAGACTCGCGGCAACTTTGGATAACAGACTCGATGAGACGATAGTCGTGCAGGTCAATCTTTGATTTTTGGCTGCATGAGTAAGCAGGTAATGGCCGAGTAACACACCGACCTGATCGCCGGTTAACATCTGGTACTCTCCCGTTCCAGTCTCTCCTTTGCTCTCGTATTCGCCCTTGCGTACGGCGACGGCAAAGCGATCGGCATCGGGGTCATTGGCACACGCCAATAGGGTGTTATGTTTTTTTGCCTCGGCTATCACCCTATCCATCGCCCCTTTCTCTTCAGGGTTCGGGAACTTGACCGTAGGGAAGTCACCATCGGGTTCACGCTGCGTCGCAACCGAATACACTTGGGTCACCCCCGCATCCTTGAGCACTGTTTCCGCCATCTTTGCACCTACGCCATGCATAGCCGTATATGAGAGGCTGACCAATTCCGGACGAGTATGATTCTGTAAAATTTCGGCTGTTCTTACCCCCTGACGGTAAGCTTCATAAAAATCAGCCTCGAGCATAGTTAAGCTATTATCGGCTATCGCTTTTTCTAACTCCTGCATGACAATGGCTTGAGTGGCCGCCCTGTCGATACAAGCCGCGATACCACTGTCGTGAGGCGGGATGATCTGCGCCCCGTTGCCCCAATACACCTTATAACCATTGTATTGAGGCGGGTTATGACTGGCGGTCACCACAATCCCCGCCGCGGCGCCAAAATGAATCACGCCGAAAGCGACGAGGGGGGTGGCCGCAACTTCAGAGGTCAAATAAATCTTAATGCCCATTGCCGTTAAAACGGCTGCGGCATCATAGGCAAACTGTTTAGAGTCATGTCGCCCGTCATAACCGATGACGACTCCGCGGGTTTCGACATCTCGAGTCTGATGCTTAAGGTATAAGCCAAGACCAGCCGAGGTCTGCTGTACGACCAAGCGGTTCATTCGCATCGGACCAGCACCGACAACGCCCCTCAGACCCGCGGTACCAAACAGTAACCGCCCCGAGAAGCGTTGCTTCAGCTCGGTTTCATCATTGGCATCGATTAAGCCTTGAAGCTCTTGCTTAGTGCGGGGATCGGGATCATTTTCGAGCCAATGATTAACCTTAAACTTTAATTGTGTATCCATATTGCACTCCAGCTATTATCCAAGAGCATCGTCGCTTACTTTGCGATATTGGAAATGATTTCTATTTAGATTAAACCTGACCAAGAATGAGGACAAGCATATTTGCATTAAATATAGGAAATGATCTGAATGAATGCCCACCCCTCCCCCAAAATCGCCCCCAAGTTCCGTACATTAAGCGACATTGACAAAATAGGGTTAATTCAAGAATTAATTTTAAAGCGCTAATATGACCTATATCAGACATCCATGATTATCAAGCTTCATAAATTGTCTTAATGATGATTGGTAAACAGATGGCAGGCAAAATGGCTCTCGAAGTCAAACAGGATTTAATCCGGTTTTCACTTTTCACTCTTGCGGATCTCATCATCGTCCGGCGAGTAACAGAAGTGATAAATCGTTTTAACCTGCTTCTCCTTTTTATCTACTTAGTGTTTTTTCGGCCCTATCTTCCAGTAGGGCCATTTTTTATCGCATTAGTGACCTACCCACATTGAAGGAACACATGATGAACAGCTATTTATATCTGGCTATCGCTATTATCTCCGAGGTCATAGCAACCACCTTGCTCCCCATAACCATGGGATTTACTCGTATTTTGCCCTCGTTAGCTTGTGGAATTGGTTATGCGAGTGCTTTTTATTTTCTATCCCTTGCCACTACCAATATCCCTACGGCCGTTGCCTATGCAATCTGGTGTGGCGCGGGCATAGTGTTGATCGCTCTGATTGGTGCAATGCAGGGCAACATGCCAAATCTGGATACGATCTTTGGTATGGTATTAATCATTATCGGTGTATCGCTGATTAATATGAATACCCCCTCGCTGCACTGATATTTAATACCAATTGCATTAAATAATGTAAAATGCGGTCGTCCCTCAGCAGCACAGATTGTTATCAATGAGCAAAAACCAAATAGAAAGCCATATTAAAGTGACCTCGTTAGTGTCGGACGCCGCAGCGTTATTGGCACTGGAATCCGGCTTATCGAAACAGTTAATCAAACAGGCTATGAATAAGGGGGCCGTCTGGTTAACGCGTGGCAAGCACACTCAAAGACTACGCCGCGCCAAGAGAGCGCTGAAAATAGGTGATGAACTCCATCTCTACTATAACCAAGACGTACTTGAGCATGAAGTTGCTGACGCGGAGCTTATTGCTGACGAAGGACAGTACAGCCTCTGGTATAAACCCTACGGCATGCTGTGTCAGGGTTCAAAATGGGGCGATCATACGACGATTAACCGTTACGCCGAGACCCATTTAACCCCGGACCGTCCCGCTTTTATTATTCACCGATTAGACCGGGCCGCCACAGGGTTAGTGCTTATCGGTCACAGCAAGAAAACAACGGCAGCATTAGCCAAGTTGTTTGAACTCAGGCTATTAGATAAATATTATCAGGTCATCGTTGAGGGGCACTTTTCAAATTATGGCGTCGATGGATTGGTGACTATCGATAGTGAAGTCGATGGCAAGCCAGCCCGTTCACATGCAAAGCTTCTCAAATATAATAGCGAACAAAACCGTTCACTCGTGCAGGTAAAGATTGAATCGGGGCGAAAGCATCAGATCCGTATTCATATGGCGTCGATTGGTTACCCCGTAGTCGGAGACCGCCAGCACGGCATTGCCGATGAGTCAGAGGTAAACCTACAACTGACCTCTTGTTACCTTAAGTTTCCTTGCCCTATAACCGGCGAAGAGAATGAGTTTGAGCTACCACAGAGGCTCAGGCCTGAGCTTTAACCATTTTTTTAGTCAATCGCTTTACTGATGACTCGTATCTGGCTGAATTTGCGATAACCATCGGGAGAGCCATGATAACCAAAGCCGCTTTGCTGGGCTCCGACACCAGAGATGAACTGAAAAGTATTGAGGTCACGATGAGGTGCGGGAAATAGCTATTCAGTCATATCTCTCCTCTATCCCCTCGAGTATGACCCAAGGTTGTGCACGCTCCTCATAGATAGCGATCTTAGGGGGCGGTAACTTTTGACTCGACAGCTCCTCGAGAAAAGCCTGCTCATCGGCAAAGTTCCCCATAGGGATCACCACATCGCTGGGCGAGCCATCGAGAATGAACCACAAGGTTCCACCACAGTCGGGGCAAAAATGAAAACAGATCGACGAGCCAGTGTCACCGGTTCGGTGATAGCTTTTATTCAGTCCGGTAAAACCGATACTTTCTGCAGGAAATCTAACTTGAACGCCAAAGGCACTGCCGGTACGTTTCTGACATGCAGTGCAGTGGCATACAGAGACTCGTTTGGGCTCACCTGTGGTAGTAAGAGATAACTGCCCACAATTACAACTGGCCGTTCTTACAAGCAGCTTATCGCCGATGGGATTTTGCATCATTCACTCCCTGAAAGTTAGATGTTGAATGTTAGTACTTACTTTTACGGGATCACTAAGGCTATTCTTAACTAAGGCCGCGCTTAGCTATAGTCACGCTCAACTAAAGTCATACATATTTAGAGTCACAGTGCAGCGCACTTCACCACAGCCTGTATCAAACTGGATTGGCTTCTAGGTACTCTCTCAGTTTCACCATGCCTTGGTCAATACTCACTAAGGGCGAATAACCCAGGTCTCGCTTCGCCGACGAAATATCGAAATAGTGACAGGTAGAGAGCTGCCTTGCGACAAAGCGTGTCATCAAGGGTTCTTCTGTTTTGCCAAGTACGCCATAAATCGTTTCAAGGATCACGCCGACAGCGTACGCCAGGTTAGCGGGTACTCGCTTATCGACTTCAGGAAGATCGACACAGGCCAATATTTTATTGAGCATGGCGGCCATAGTAATGGGCTCATCGTTACTTAAGAAGTAGGCTCTGCCCGCCGCAGAGGATGACTTTTCAGTCAGATTTATCGCAGCAAGAATATGGGCATAAGCGGCGTTGCCGACATAGATAGTATCGACCAGTTTATCTTCACGGCCCACCAACTTGAGTCGTCCGGCACGGGCGCGTTCGATGACGCGGGGCACTAAGTGCGGATCTTCGGGTCCCCAGATCAGATGTGGTCTTAAAGAGACCGTTTTCAAACCAGAGCCATTGGCATCGAGCACCATCTGCTCGGCAATCGCCTTCGACTCACCATAATAGTTGAGATACTTATCGGCATAGGGCGCCGCTTCATCGATTCCCGCCTCATCGACACCGGCAAAGGTAACGCTGGGGGTACTGGTATAGACCAGATATCCGATATTGAGCCGCTTACAGGCGTTAATGATATTGGCTGCACCATCGACATTGGGTGAGAAGTAGCTTTGCTTACTGCCCCACACCCCGGCTTTAGACGCGACATGAAACACCAGATCACAGCCCTTCATTGCATCGATTACAGCAAGGTTATCGCTGATATCCCCCTGGATCATATTAATGCCCATGGCACAAAGCTCCGGATAGGCGCCACGGGCAAAGCCGGTAACCTCAACGCCTGCCGCGATCAAACGCTGGCAGATGGCCTTTCCCAAAAAACCGCCGGCCCCGGTGACAAACGCCCGCTTAACCTGACCACTTAACTTTTTGAGCGCCTTTTGCTCATCAATATGATAGTGCTCGAGAGCCACTTGCCTGTTAGCGGCAGAGAGATTGCTGGCTGACATCTTAACTATTCCTTATGATTTTTTTGAGCCCAAACGGCCAGTTTCTCACGGAAAATTTTTGCATTATGGCGAATATCCACAGGAAATTCAGGGTGGATCAGGAAACGCTTAATCCCGTGAGTCTGCGCATGCTTTTCGGCAATAGCATTGAGCTCTGCATAAAATCCTGCACCGAGAGAGCATGACAGTGACTTGTTTAACTCTAAACAAAGTAGAGGCACAACTTCAGAGGCACCCGATTGATCTTTGACTTCGATCCCCACTAACGCCGAACGTTTCACCTGCGGATGAGTATTAAAAATCCGTTCACAGGGAATAGAGAAATATCGGGCAGGCTCTCCCTTCATACTCTGACTCGCATCGACTCTGTGGGCCTTACGGCCACACATCCATAAATAACCTTCATCGTCGAGATAACCTAAATCGCCCATACGATGGCGAATGGCGCCGCCATCGACGATCTTGGCCTGCTCGGTGGCGCGGTCTCGCCTGTAGTAGCTGCGACTGACCATAGGGCCTTTTACGACTATCTCACCAATTTCGCCCGGCTTTAGTCTTAAACTCTCATTCCATTGTGTAATCGGCGCCTCGCTGATATCGATAATCGCGATATCGACTCCCTCTATGGGGGTTCCCACACAGATGCCGCCACCAGAATCGGTCACATCCGTTGTAGCAAACAGTGCCTGACTCCCCATCTTACTCAGAGGCAGAGATTCGGTTGCCCCATAGGAGTTAAGCACCTCGACGTCATCATTTAACATCTGACTAAAATGCTTAATCGAGGCAATAGTCGCTGGCGCGCCAGCAGAGATAACCCGTTTGATACTCGATAATTGATGTGTCTGCGTTTGTGTTACACCCGCTTGCCCTAATCGTTCAATCAAGGCCGGGTTGACGAACATATTAGAGCATTGATATTTCTCTATCGCGGCAAAAAGATAATCCGGATTAGCGGTAATGGGCTTACTGGCATCCATTTCCGGCACAATTGAGGCCATGCCAAGCGCCGGACCAAACAGAGAAAACAATGGGAAGGTCGCTAAGTCCCGTTCACCGGGGGCGATACCATAATCATTCTTTAACGCCGTTATTTGCGCTTCGAACATCTTATGAGAATAAACCACGCCCTTTGGCGTGCCGGTACTGCCGCTGGTAAACAAGATTGCGGCCATCTCATCTTCATCGAGCCAAGCCATCTGGTAGGCGTTTAACGAGGAAGCTGACGTGACACCTTCCATCAGGGTATCTAGGCTCACCCCACCCCATAATCCACTGCCGCCAACAGTCACAAGATGCTTAACCGAATCTTTTCCCCAAGAAAATAGCCTTCTGGCCAGGTGCGCCTTAGGGATGGCGATAAATGCATCGGGCTGAGACTCGATAAAGCACTGCTTGAGATTCTTAACGCCCATTCCCGGATCCACAAGAATTGGAATAATCCCGGCTTTAAAGAGTGCAAAGGTCAGAGTGAAGAAGTCCAGGCTAGGCGTCACCATCAACACGGCTTTCATGCCACGTTTGATCCCATATGCATGTAAAGCATGGGCGAGCTTATCACTGAGATTATCGAGCTCGGCAAAGGTGAGTTCTTGATAACTTAAGGTTTTAGCAGAAAATATTGAACCGGATGCTTGTTGTACCGCGACGGCAAGTTCTGTGGGTATATCTGAAGCGGCGTGATTGAGATGGCGGCAGAGATTAGCGCCGGGTTCACTGTTATTCACCTTTGAAGAGTGGCTGGCAGTTAAAGAGGCTGACATGTTCGATGACCTTTCTCATTGCTAATAGTAAATAAGCGGTCAATGTTGACCGCTTATTTGTATTTTATCCTCTCGCAGTAAAAATAACTGCGAGTATTAAACAGCGACAGGATCAATTGTCATAAACTGAGTGATATGACCGACCACCTCATCACTCGCATCTTCAAGAATATAATGCCCACAATCGGCAAATTCATGCACTGTTGCATGAGGCATCTCTACTTTCCACTGTTCAAGAAAGTGTTTATCGAAGACAAAATCTTTCAATCCCCAACAGATAAGCGTAGGCACATTGGCAAATTTTGGCAGACTGGCTGCAATTTCCGACACCAGCTCATAATTTCGATCGCCAGGCTTAAGTGGGATATCCTGAACGAACCTCAATGTAGAGATACGGTTGGCCCATGAATTAAAGGGAGCGACATAGGCTTCTCTCACCTCTTTCGACATCGGCTTACGTTTTACGCCGACATAGGATGCGATCGATGAAAATGCATTAAATCCACGCACCAATGCTGTGCCCAACAGCGTATTTCTGCAGATCCACAGCGGCCAAGGAAAGGGTTTTGACTCCGGAAGATGGAAGGCACCGGTATTGAGCACGACAAGACGCTTGATACGCTCAGGATAGCGAGCCGCATAGCCCATACCAATCATTCCGCCCCAATCATGCACGATTAAGGTGATATTATCTTTCACATCTAAGTGTTCAAGCAGCGCCTCAAGATCGTCAATACGATTCTTAAGGGTGTAATCATAACCACTGTCGTCGGGCTTATCCGATAAGCCACAACCTATATGGTCGGGGACGATACACTGGTGAGCGCCACTCAAGGCGGTAACCACGTTACGGTAATAGAAGGACCAGCTGGGATTACCATGAACCATAACCACTGGCTCACCTTGCCCTTCGTTCACGTACTGTAACTTATTGCCATTTCTGTCTAAATAATTGCGCTTGAAGGGAAACAGAGTGTCTAACATGACTCTTCCTAAATATTCTTATTTTGATGGCCAGATTATGGGCCATTAATGATAGCGTGCTAACACCGAGTCAATAAGGGCAACCCGGCAACCGTGAGAGACTAATTACCGAGTTAGCAGCTTATTATCAGTCAAGATCAGCGATAAATTCCCTGATCAGGCGTTACCACTTAATTCCAAGCATCATACAGTTTAAGCCACTGCCAATGCCAAGGAAGCTGACCTGATCGCCCTTCTGAAGGAAGCCTTGGTCGTGAGCCATCGCGGCTGTAACAGGCAGAGAAACCGTGCCCATATTGCCCAGTAATTTGTAGGTTGGAAACTCTTTCTCTTGAGGAATATTGAGTGCATTAAGCACTTGGCGACGGTTAGATGCTCCCACCTGATGACAGATCACTTTATCGACCTGTTCAACCAGCCAATTTCGTTGATCTAAGAAGTGGCTCCAGGTGTCACGTGCCAGTTCAACGCCCTCTTTAAGCAAGGTTACACCGTCGGTACGCATAAACTCGCGATAAAGATGCACACCCGCCTCCTGTAAGCCCCACTGACAAAGATTGTGGTGTTCAGGAGCAGAACGATGACTAGCACCGAGTAGTTGGTGTTGACGTTCGCCTCGAAGAGGCAAGCTACCATCGGTCAGAAGCACCGCAACAGCACCTGAGCCACCGGTCAAGGTTGCCAAAGACTGAGCGTAATTCTGCATGGTAGGATCGGCCAGCATATTATCTATGGTGATATCGACAATATGACGCGCCGATTCACAAGAGACAACTAAACCGGCCTTAATCTGACCCAACTCAATGCGGTTAGCAATATCTAAGATACCGGACAAGACACCTAAACAGGCATTACTGATATCATAGATTGCCGTATCTTTCGACACGCCAAGTTCGGCGGCTATACGGCACGCCGTTGCAGGCTCATGCTGGTCGCGGCACACACCGGTATAAATGACGGCACCTAGGTCACCAACCTGAACACCAGTTTCATTGATGGCTTTATGCGCCGCAGCCAAGGCTCCGTCGGACAGTCTGTGGCCTTTGGGCCACCACCGACGCTCCTGGATCCCCGTTAATGCGGCAAGCTGCCCCATAGGAATGCGATATTTCTTATATAGCGGTGCCAATCGAGATTCTAATTCGGAAGTGGACACCACTTCAGGTGCCAGTTCATATGCCAGGCTATTGATAAATACTCGGGAATATTTCATGAAACAGTATTATTTCGCTCACTATATCGGCGCTTCGACAGCCAATAAATATTGTTATTTAGTGTTAACCCGACATTTGAGCAAGAAAAAGCTAATGATTCAATAAAAAACCGTCTAAGGTCCGATTTATTCACAAATTAACTCAATGCTTAACTACAAAGCAGCGGATCTTTGATTAGAAAACGCTCACACATTAACCCGACGAACCTTAATAAACAGTGACTTAGATTTAACTTTGTCATTTAAACGCATTTTTGTTTATTTTTCGGCCTGAATTAATGAATTACGCGGTGTAACCCGCTCTGAACAAAATTTTCTGAGAGAGACACTATAGCCTTGCTCTTCAAGAAAACAAACTCTATCCAGTAACAACCAATGTTCCAGCACGACTCGAAAAAGGTGAGCAACCAGATCGACTCTTCTGGTCAAGCGCTGACGTTTTAAACCTGATTGTTCAAAATGCTCGAAATTTATATTCTCTGTTAAAGGTACTGATTTTGTTTGTGCGGCCCAGAGACAAAAAGCACTAAAGTCGCCACTGAGTTGACTCTGTTTTATCGAAGGAATTGGCAAGTATTGCTCGCAACCTCGAACCTCACGCTGCAATGAATCAAACCCAAGGCGCCAGGCGATCTCCTGATGCCTCAGCTCCTGTTGCTTACTGCCGGCAATCGTACTCTGTTGCAGTGGTAACTGCAGATCATGTCGGCTCAATTTCAGCGCGCTGTTACGCCCTCCGATGCAGAGTGCTTCGTACTCTTTGGCACGAATAAGGTGATAGCAACAAGGTGAAAATGCAATATTCCTGGTCCCGGCCGTCGAGGCTAACCGCAGCAGCTCGATATGTAGATCACCGCAAGCATGCAGTGCAACGGCCTGTTGACTCACCTTTAATTGGCTTTGCTTGGCTGCAAATGCATCGGCACAAATGAAGGTTTGTGGTAGATGCCACTGCTCAGCAAAGGCAGTACCGGCTTCACACAAGCTTTGTTGCCACTCGAGACTGACGACTGAACGATTATGGGCCTTTGCAATCAAACGCCCTAAATGCCCCTTACCTGCGCACCATTCCAACACATCACTATCACACCGAGTTAATTGCGCTGCAAAAGCAGTGATCTGTTCCCACTTACGTCCCTTAATACCTGAGCTGAAATGAGACAGCTCTCTATCGGGCATTAGCGCTTTGTCTGGCTTATCGCACAGCGGCGCTGTGATATCCAGCAGGCTCAACTCCCACTCGAGTCCAGCCTCCATCAGGTCTTCAGTCAGAGAGGGCAATAATGCGGCAATAAGAGAAGACTGCGCTATATCAACATCATCAATATCTTCATCAGCAATCGACCAAACATGCTCGGCTAAACGCGGGAACTGAGTCGCCCATGGAAGCGCTGTGCAATCGAACGCCTTAACTTGCCATAAGTCACGACTTTGAACTAACAAGGTATCGAGCCTTTTAAATAAGGCACTTTGCTGGGTCTTTTGCATGGGCTTTGGCGGAGTATTTTGCATAGACTGGATAGTGGTCACTCTCTTTACAGGATATCAGAGGCAGCGTTGAGATCTACACTGAGCAGAGCAAGCTACAAACTGGGATTATAAAACAGAAGCATTCAGATGCATACTCGGCAAAAGTCACGAGTCACGAAGAATATAAATCAATAGCTGTTAACTCAATCGCCGTCACCCGCTTTAAAATAATGAGTTTATGGGTGACAGCGTTCAGGCGAGTACTAAACTTGAAGGTCACTCGTTTTTTGAACTTTCTTACTCTCCATACGCTTACCTAGCCAGACACCCAGACCTAAGGGGGCAAAGAACACCACCACGAGGAAAAGCACAAAGTAAAGAATCAAACTCTTGAGTGTTTTTGTCAGCTCTTGAAACACGATCTCGACTGTATGTTTAGAAAGTTCATCTAAATTGGCGGCGGCCGCGACACGCTCTCTTGCGACCATATCTTCTAAGGCCATACGTTCACTCTTAACCATCAGTTCCAACGCTTGTCGCTCGGTAGATAACTGGGCCAATTTACTATCGGTTGAATCACTGAGCTGCTGTAATAACGGGCTTAACTCACGACGCATATCGACCGCCAATGTCTGCATCATCTCGGGGCTTTGTGCCATAAGTTCTTGAAATTTTGCCGATGTGACGCTGATATGATTCAACGTCTTCTGTATCTCCTCAGCATTGATATTAGAGTGCAATGCATAGAGTTCAGCCTTCCAGCCCAGTATTTTTGGCATCTGCTCAGAGATCATCGCCATACGATCGGAGATATCACTCATCACCTCAGGCACAGAACCAAAGGTTGTCACCGCTTCAAATTCATTTATCTCTCTGAATTTTAACCAATCATTAAATGCCGATTTCCGGCTAAAGGTCATTTCGGTCAGCGGGTTATCGACGACGTACTGTTCGATAAAATCACGATTTTTGTTAAATTCTTCGGATTTTAAGAAGCCTTTGACCGTAGATTCGAACTCAGATTGCAACTCTCTACTGCTCTCTATTGCCCGGCTCTGTTGAGAACCAAAAAGAGACTGACCTGCACCTGCTTCATAGAATGCGGTCATCTGCGCCGTAAACGCCCAGGTATCGACCATTGCTGCGATCGGTGAGGTTTGAAAAATAGTCCTCTGCAGCGCCTGTTCAGAATAGATCTTCCACATCAATGCATTGGATTTGAGATAAATAACTTGCTCACCAGCGTCTTCAAAGGATGCGATCTCATCGGCCGTGAGCTCGACCTTGCTATAAAATGAACTGCTAAAATCGCGGCTGAATACCCGCATATTCAATTGTTCTTGAGGCAGTGGCTCGATGCCACTTTCGAGCTTAATTTCCAATAAAGAACATGCAGTCAAAAGCTGACCTAGCATGACCATAACCGTTAAACGTAATAACACGTTCATAAAGCCCCCTATGACTTTTCGCAATCCGTTGAAAAGTTAGTATAAAAAGTAAATAAATTTGTTTGTGAGTTTAACTGATTAACCACTTATAACCTATAACCTATCCCGCTATCGGTTATTCATTCCGGTGTTACTTATGAAAACACCCAATCGACTAATGACTTTGCAACAAAGATCTCTTACTTAGAATACACCACGCCTACCACTCATAAGTCTTGAATACTGTGACAAAGAACATTAAAATCGCCCCCCCATAATAATGTATGACACTAAATTAAAAATGGATGTGACATGATTCAATCTCCTTGTGTGGCGAAGTGCGGTGTAAACGAAGATGATATCTGCATGGGGTGTTATCGAAATATCGATGAAATAGTGGGTTGGAGTAAAGCCGATGATGCGTTCAAGGCCCAAGTCTGGAAGAATATCCCTGGCCGTAAAGCAGAGTTAGGCAAAGGGGTGAACAGTGAAAAAATAAGCAAGGATAGATGGCAGGAGGTGGCGGCTCGCCTCAAAGAAACAGCATAGTAACCCCTGCTAAAGAGATAGAGATAGAGATAGAGATAGAGATAGAGATATGCAGCATATCTCTTTCTCTCAAAGCCAGAAACCCTTTCAGGTATTTTACGAGCTGACTTTTACTTCTTCATCATGCCTTTGAGATCGGCAAAAGGATTGTAAGTTGCCGCTTCTACTTTAGCTTCCTTAGTCGCTCCGTATTGGATCAACTCTTCAAATTTAGAGTGTTCGTTATCGTGGCAATATAGACACAGTAACTCCCAATTAGACCCATCAGACGGGTTATTATCGTGATTATGATCCCTGTGATGCACAGTTAGCTCACGTAAATTGGCATTATTGAACTCTCGCGTGCAACGCCCACAGACCCAGGGGTAGAGCTTAAGCGCTTGCTCTCGATAGCCAGTTTCTCGTTTCGCTTTATACTCTCTGGCTTCTGCCAATACTTTATCTAACTTACTTTGGCCTTGATTTGCTGACATATCTTTGATCTCAAATTGTATTTGAATGCTTATCCAGACCCATTGTTAAGTGAGCCCTGTTGAGGCTCCTGACACGATTATCAGTCGTTAAATGAGTGAATATAAAAAAACAGCCCTAATGATACCATCAGGGCTGTTTGATTTTAACCAAGTATTTGAGACAAAATATTTACCTTATCTCGATTTACCTTAGCTTGATTATTTAGTTTATAAGCTGGCTCTTAACCACTCTCCTAACCTAGGTATTCTGAACTGGATAGGTGCAGGTAATGAAGGTACTTTTCATACTGAGTCACCACATCTGCCAAGATCTGATCTTGAGTGAAGCCCATCACGTCATAATGTTGCCCGCCATGCTCCAGGAACACCTCCACCCGATAATATTCGGTTTCACCTTCATCGAGTTCACTCTCGAGTGGATTGATAATGGAAAAGGCACGTATTCGCAGACCATAGGCAAAGTCGTCATATTCCTCGTTGGCGATAACAAAACGAATTCGATTATCAAAATTCAACAATTCGGCCGGAATATCTTTACTGATAAAGCTCTCACACACCTTAGTCAGCGCAGGTGTAGCCACATTATCGAGAAAGTTTTGTGCATCTTCTTTACTCGGATGAGACACTAACACATCGATATGGTCTTCCCAGTTCACGTTGGTTTTGGTGAACTGCACACTCGTATTATGAAGCTGCACACTGTTGATCTTCAGCCAGTCATCTTTAAGCGCCTTATATAAACCAAAACACATCAAGAGCATGATTAATAAGAAAGGTAATGCACTGGCAATAGCTACCGTTTGCAGTGCTTGAAGACCGCCGGCAAGCAATAAAACAGAAGCTACAACTCCCTGAAGTAGCGCCCAGAAAACACGCTGCCATACCGGCGCATCATGATCGCCACCGGAGGTTAGGTTATCGATAACCAGTGACCCCGAATCAGACGAGGTGACAAAGAAGGTGATAACCAGACACAAGGCAATCGTCGATAACAGAGTCGAGAATGGCATATGTTCGAAAAATACAAACAGCGCAACGGATACATCACTTGAAACCGCTTCCGACAGATAGGTTGCGCCATGGTTCATGATCGCATCGATCGCCGTGTTACCAAATACTGTCATCCACAAGAAGGTAAACGCAGTTGGTACGAATAACACACCGATCAAAAACTCTCTGATAGTTCGACCACGGGAAACTCTGGCAATAAAGGTTCCTACAAATGGGGACCATGAGATCCACCAGCCCCAATAGAGCAAGGTCCAACCACCAATCCAATCATTTTTCTGCTCGTAGGCATATAAGTTAAATGTCTTACCGACAATATCACTCAAATATCCCCCGGTATTTTGTACAAAAGCCTGTAATAGCTCGACGGTAGGCCCAAAGATCAGCACAAAAATCAGTAGTAATACCGCTAAACCTAAGTTCAACTCACTGAGCCGTTTAACTCCTTTGTCTAACCCGGAAAAAACAGAAAGTGTGGCAATCAATGAAATCGCAATGATAAGTCCGACTTGGACGTAGGAATTTACCGGCACATCGAGCAGATAGTTCAACCCAGAGTTAACTTGTAACACACCAAAACCCAGAGATGTGGCCACACCGAACATGGTGCCTAACACGGCAAATGTATCTACCGCATGCCCTATAGGGCCATAGATACGCTCACCAATCAGAGGATAAAGCGCACTTCGTGGCAGAAGAGGCAGCTTATGACGATAGGAGAAATACGCCAGGCTAAGTGCGACAACCGCATAGATGGCCCAGGCATGGATACCCCAGTGAAAGAAAGTGATCTTCATGGCATCTTTAGCGGCCTGAATCGACTCTGGCGTCGCATCAGGTGGCGCTAAATAGTGCATTACAGGTTCGGCAACACCGAAGAACATCAAGCCGATACCCATACCGGCTGAAAATAGCATGGCGATCCAGCTTTTGTAGCTGTAATCGGGTTCGGCGTGATCCGGACCTAATTTAATATCACCGAAACGACTCACCATCACAAAGATGATAAAGATGAGGAAGATGGCAACACCTAAGATGTAAAGCCATCCGGCCTTAAGTTCAAACCAAGACTGGGCTGACTTAAATACAGCTTGTGCCTGCTCTGGCCAGATAGCCCCGACAAACACCATTAACGCAATTAAAAAAACGGACGAGAAAAAAACAGGAGGATTAATACTGGATTTGATCGACATAAAACTCTCGAAATTAGCACATAGTTGATACAACTCACTCAACTACAAGAGATCCCGGCCAACATTAGACGGTGAGGCATCATACAGTTTTGCATAACTGTAACTGCGGCGGGAATCACAATTTGTGAACGCCAATAAGGCTATATACTCAGGTTTTACGCTAAGGTTTCAAGCTAACATTTGACTCAAAAGCTAAAACAACAAATCCCATTAAATAACGACCAAATTTACTGAATTTAATCAGTTCGGCACTATTGAATACAATCTGTCTATACACAAAGATAAGTATATTATACATTGAATTCAGCTTTAAATCTGAGCCACCTTCATAAAACAAACAAGCGGCTTTATAGCCGCTTGTTTAAAAACAATTTATTTTTACGCTTTGCTATCTCAGCCAAATTAAAAATTAAGGTCTTTCTCCATCTCTTCATAGGAGACATGACGCACATCTTTCCCCTTCACGTAATAGATGATGTACTCACAGATATTCTGACAACGGTCACCCACTCGCTCAACAGCTCTTGCAGCCCAAAGCACATCTAATACTTCGGGAATTGAACGTGGATCGGCCATCATATAGGTCATTAATTGGCGAATGATCCCTTCATACTCTTTATCTAACTTAATGTCTTCTTTGTGCAGCTCGAGTGCCACTTCGGCGTCCATACGCGCCAGAGCATCTAAAGTGGCATTGAGCATGCGCGTCGCGTGACGCCCCATGTTCTCGATGCTCACCAGTAGTGGCTGCTGGTTTTTAGAGCGTTTATCCAATGCAGCCTTAGCTATCTTCACGCAAGCATCACCGATGCGCTCCAGATCGGTAATCGTTTTAGATATCGCAAGTACTAAGCGTAAATCGCTCGCAGCAGGCTGACGCTTGGCAATGATACGGGTGCACTCTTCATCTATGGCCACTTCCATACCATTGACCTTATGATCGCCATCGATAACTTTCTGCGCCAACTCAGAGTCCAGTGTACTTAGAGCATCCAGAGACTGTTCCAGTTGACGCTCAACTAAACCGCCCATAGCTAAAACACGATTACGGATATCATCCAGCTCGGCATTAAACTGACCAGAGATGTGCTTACTTAAATTCATATTTTCCATTGCAATTTAAACCTTTTCCAATTCTGTTAATGCCCATTTATATATCCGGACCTGAAAACTAATCAGCTCTATTAACCGTATCTTCCCGTAATGTAATCTTCTGTTTTACGTTTTCTTGGCGTCGTAAATATGGTGTTAGTATCGGCATACTCAACCAGCTCCCCCATATACATAAAGGCGGTTTGATCCGAGACTCGTGCCGCCTGTTGCATGTTATGGGTCACGATCACGACTGTGTATTTAGATTTAAGCTCGGTGATCAACTCTTCAATCGTCAGTGTCGAAATAGGATCCAGGGCCGATGTAGGCTCATCGAGAAGTAAAACTTCTGGCTCGATGGCAATCGCACGGGCAATCACCAAACGCTGCTGCTGACCACCGGAAAGGCCAAACGCATTGTCATGTAACCTGTCTTTCACCTCATCCCAAATGGCGGCGCCACGCAAAGATTGTTCGGCAGCATCATCCAGTTCGCGTCGATTATTGACCCCTTGCAGACGCAAGCCGTAAACGACGTTTTCATAGATTGATTTAGGAAAAGGATTTGGACGCTGGAACACCATACCAACATTTCTGCGCAGAGAGGCGACATCGACTTGTTTGTCGTAGATATTTTGCCCGTTGAGCAAAATTTCCCCACCGATATGGCAGTTATCAACCAGATCATTCATCCGGTTGATGCAGCGCAGTAGTGTGGATTTACCACATCCACTTGGCCCGATAAATGCCGTAACCTGTTTTTCGGGGATCTTCATCGATACATCGAAAAGTGCCTGTTTATCACCGTATTTTAGATCCAGGTTGCGGATCTCCAGGGCTGTCTCTTCCTGGCTCAAATTGTTAAGATCGACTGAATTAGTATTCATAGCGGACTTATCTATGGAAATCATTTTATATCCTATCACTTTAACAGAACGGCTTGGCCGCCCTATTTATGCCACTGCGTGGCGATATATGGTTTTTAATGCTCAAGCGAGCGATACTTTTCGCGCAAGTGGTTACGTACGCCGATAGCAGTCAAGTTTAATGACACGATGACTGAAACGAGTAGGAACGAAGTCGCATAGACCAAAGGTCTCGCGGCTTCCACGTTAGGGCTTTGAAAACCCACATCATAAATGTGGAAACCTAAGTGCATAAACTTACGTTCCAAGTGCACAAATGGGAAATTCATGTCGATTGGCAAAGTCGGTGCTAGCTTTACGACTCCCACCAGCATCAATGGAGCAACTTCACCGGCAGCGCGGGCCACCGCCAGAATCAATCCCGTCATGATGGCCGGACTCGCCATAGGGATAACAATGCGCCAAAGTGTCTCAGCTTTTGTCGCCCCAAGCGCTAAACTGCCTTGACGTACGGCACTGGGAATGCGGCTCAGCCCCTCTTCGGTTGAAACTATCACCACTGGCAGCGTCAAAATCGCCAAGGTTAATGCAGACCAGAGCACTCCCGGCGAGCCAAAAGTCGGAGCGGGCAGCGCCTCAGGGTAAAAGAGTTGATCTAACGTGCCACCAAACATATAGACGAAGAAACCAAGGCCGAATACACCATACACAATCGATGGCACACCGGCTAAGTTAATCACAGCAATACGGATCATCTTAGTCACAGGCCCTTTCTTAGCGTATTCATGCAGGTAGATCGCCGCGATAACGCCAAAAGGGGTCACAATAACCGCCATCAACATCACCATAAACACCGTACCGAAGATAGCCGGGAATACACCGCCTTCAGTATTCGCTTCCCGCGGGTCATCGCTGACAAACCGGCCGATACCGACAAACCAGTGGCCGATTTTTCCTATCAGGCTGATACGATTGGAATAGGTAACATCTAAAATCGTATCGAGTTTGAGCACGACCTCTTCGCCGCGCATATCTTTGATGATCACTGAGTCTCGTGCCGCTTCGGTGCGAAGGGCAAAGAAGGACTTCTCCAGCAGCAAGTATTCAGCCTGTAGACTCGCTTGCTTAACATCTATCTCCGCCTTGCGCTCCTCGGTGAGTTGACCATCTAACTCATAACGTCTCTCCTGTAGACGAAGCTGCTCCATTTCATGGTTTATCGACCCGATTTCACTCTTTTGCAGTGTTACCGCTTGATCATTGAGCTCTACGGCACGTTCGATATGAGCCTCAAAAGAGGCCTCGATATCATCGAGGGCGAGCCGTGTTCCATCTTCAACCACAGCAATCGGGTAGCCATAGAAATCACCATTTTTACTTCTCTCAATCACGGCAATATCTTCAGGCAAAGTGCGCGAGATGATATCTGTCGCTAATATCCAGCGAAAATCTAATCCAACGAACTCGCGGTTACCCGTTTTCACCAGATAACGCGTCACGGTTTCACCAGGCATCTCCTTAAACACATGCCCCGCAGAGATAAGACGTTCGGTTGGCACCTCTTCTTTATCGTAAATTTCACCAATCAAGGTGTAACGATGACCTTCGGGATCGTTCAGCTCCCACTGATAAACCTCTGCAGGCCAGAAATAGCTAAGTCCGCGCCAGGCAATCATCAACAATAATCCCAGTACGGCAATTAAGCTGATGCTTACCGCCCCACCTGTCATCCATATCCAAGGTGAGCCCGATTTAAACCACTTACCCATGACGAATACTCCAAAACACACACTCCGGCTCAGAAGCCACCGCTCCGTCTGTCATTCTGCAAACCCAAGGTGAGCCAGACTTAAACCACTTACCCATGACGAATACTCCCAAACACACACTCCGGCTCAGAAGCCACCGCTCCGTCTGTCATTCTGCAAACCCAAGGTGAGCCAGACTTAAACCACTTACCCATGACGAATACTCCCAAACACTAACTCCGGCTCAGAAGCCACCGCACCATCTGTCATTCTGCAAGCCCATGGAGACCCAGATTTAAACCACTTACCCATGATGAATACTCCAAAGCACCTGATCGAATACACACATATTTATGTTCATATATCTAGTCATCATTTCCATACTCATCATTAAAGTGAACTATAACGTTCACGCAGACGCTGTCTCACCACTTCGGCTATGGTGTTGAAGAAAAAGGTAAAAATAAACAGAACAAAGGCTGCAAGGAAAAGCACCCGGTAGTGTGAACTGCCAATCGCCGACTCAGGCATCTCTACGGCAATGTTAGCGGCCAGTGTCCGCATACCTTCGAATACACTCCATTCCATGATGGCGGTATTACCCGTTGCCATAAGCACGATCATGGTCTCTCCCACAGCGCGACCCAGACCCATCATTATCGCAGAGAAGATACCCGGACTCGCCGTAAGCAAGACCACTCGGGTCAAGGTCTGCCAGTTAGTCGCGCCTAAGGCTAAGCTACCATTTGACAGGTGGCGAGGCACAGAGAACACAGCGTCTTCGGCAATCGAGAAGATAGTCGGAATAACCGCGAACCCCATAGCGATACCGACAACTAACGCATTACGCTGATCGAATGTGATCCCCAGTTCATTAGTAATAAACATACGCGAGTCACCATGGAAGAAGGCAACTTCGATGGCGGGGCTGATAGCGAAGGAGAACCAACCGATGAAGATAATCACCGGCAATAACATCAGCTCCTGATAAACTTCAGGCAGGCGCTGCTTCCACTTTCCAGGCAGGTTATGCCAGGCAAATGCCGTAGACAGAATCGATAACGGTAACAACAAGAGCAGCACCAAAATGCCCGGCAAATTGTCTTCAATCAGAGGCGCAAGCCACAGTCCCGCTAAGAAGCCCAAGATCACGGTAGGTAAAGCTTCCATGATCTCAATTGTCGGCTTCACTATGGAACGTATCTTTGGTGACATGAAATAGGCGGTATAGATCGCACCGGCAATCGCCAGTGGAGTGGCAAACAGCATGGCATAGAGTGCGGCCTTCATGGTTCCGAAAGCCAATGGCATCAGACTTAACTTAGCCTCAAAGTCATCGGAACCGGATGTCGATTGCCATACATATTTAGGTTCCGGATAGTCTTCATACCAAACCTTACTCCACATCGCACTCCAGGAAACTTCAGGATGAGAGTTTTCGACGGTAAATAGGTGCAGTTTAGATCCAGCCTCCACCACAAGTGCGTTAGATCTTGGACTGAAACCGATTTTTTTAGGATTGTTAAGATCAAAAGACTCTGAAAATAACTCACGTTCACTGGTGGTATACAGGAGTGTTAAATCACCTTTTTCACTCACTGTCACAAAGCTTTTACGATAAAATTCGCTGGCAACGCTGGCAACCGATGAGGAAGTGTCAAATGAACGGATCTCCCGGTATTGACGCCCCCGCTCACCATTGACTTGAAAGTACTGCGCAACCAGGCCCGAATCATAGCTAACCAAGATAGAACTCGCCCCGGCAAGTAGACTCACATCGGTGACCTTCGCCTTAGCCAGTTCTAACTCAAGCACTTGTTGTAGGGAGATATCGTCAGCGTCACGAATATTATAGATAAACAGCTTATCACCGCTTCTCAATAGAAGCTGACGCTGATCAGGAGTCATTAATCTTTGCTGGACATCCTGCGGCGCATCATTGATCAAACCCGTTGTCGCAATCCATTCAACCTCTTCGGTCATCATGTTCTCTTCGCCTTCCTGGCGGGTGAGATGCCAAAGATTATCCAGGTCTTGATAGGCGAAGCTCATCTTGTCACTGCTATAACCAAAGACCAGATTATTGAGCGGTGAGCCCTTCTCATCGACAGTGAACGGCTCCCTTCCTGCTGGGTATCTTAAGTTGGGAGTGATCACGCGTTGGTTATTAGGATAGGTCACGCCAAAATCGATACCTGCAAGTAACAACTGACCATTGCTTAGGCCCAAGGCAAATCGTTGCTCACTGACCACCGAAGTCGCACTGCCAACAACCTCTACACCTTGAGGAAGAGAAAGCGTTTGTGTTTCTATTAACCGGCCATTTTTCACATTATAAAAATCGACCCGACCAGACTCTGATACGCGGTAGATGATCTCATTTTGTTCATCACTGCCAACCATCAATGCCGGACTCGTATCATTGGCAATATCGACACTGACCAGTGGAGCAACTTCGGCGCCATCGAAGATAGGTTTAACAACGTATAGCAGATAAAAGAAGATCAATAGCAGGGCGACAAATACCATCGTCCCCCCAATCGTTACCCCAACTTGGGTTAATTTATCCGTAATCGCTCTTCTACTCGAGCCTTTACCCATCAGTAGGTTTTTAGCCTTTGGATCAGGTTTAATTACCTGAGTTACCATTAGAACCTCGTTTATTAAATAGCCAGTAGAGTTTTCACTGGGATTGTTTCAATTGCTGTGCTAACAATAGCTTAGAAACACTCTCATTATTCTGATGTGTCGAATTATATGACGTAAAGATGACACTAGTGTTACAAGGTACAAATCCAGAGATAATATTTAATCAGAGGAGCTAAATCAACATGTTACGATACTTAGTCACCCTACAGGTAGCAGATAGAAAAGGGTTAGTCGAACAGATCGCGCACGCGGTTAGCCGTCATGGTGGTAATTGGCTCGATTCTGAACTTCGTCATATCGACGGAATTTTTGCTGCCATACTCCTTTTAGAGGTCCCCGCTTCCAACTGGGATATTCTGGCCGAAAACTTAGAGTGTATCGAAGGTTTAAGCATGACCTATGCTAAAACCAATAAAAATCCACATCAGATTAAACACTTTAGTTATTCACTTGTGGCCTATGACAGACCAGGTTTAGTACATGACATTTCAAACAAGATCAGTGCACTTGGGATTAATATTGAACACTTCAGCACGCGTTATGAGAGCGCGAGCCACACGGGTGTGCCTCTCTTCAGAGCTAATTTCGATCTGGGAATCAAAACCCCCGACCAAGAGGAGCAGCTGTCGAGTGCGCTATATGCAATAGGTGATGATGTGGTTCTGGATAAAATCAGCACTTAAACTGTTAAGCACTTAAAAAGCGACTGAAAGAGAGTGAGACTCACTCTCTTTCATGAATATGCTACTCAACTTTTCTCCCCATTTATGTTTCTTTTAACTGGCAGCAATCGAAAAAATCTATCAGAGGTTGCTTAAACAATCTGTTAGACTGTGACCAATCCAGAAGACTGGTCGTTAACGCCAGCTCAATTCTATGCCTTATCTTAATAGGTCATATTTATGCTAGGAACAGCTATGTCAGGTTCAATGTTGGGTACTGTCTCAGGTACGATAAAAAAAATGCGCGCCACACTAGATAATGATGGGCTGGTGCAATACCAACTGCCCATAGGTGATGAGCTGTTAGCCATGAACCCTCTTATCGGCACTACAGTTACCTTGACGCATACCGGCAAAATTTGCTGCAGTAACTGCGGCAAAAAGACCAAAAAAAGTTATTCTCAAGGACACTGTTTCGTCTGCATGAAGAAGCTGGCAAGTTGCGATATGTGTATCATGAAGCCCGAAACCTGTCACTTTGACCAAGGTACCTGCCGTGAGCCACAGTGGGGAGAAGACAACTGTTTCGTCCCTCACTATGTCTACCTGTCAAATACATCGGGCCTCAAGGTCGGCATCACCCGTCATACCCAGTTGCCAACACGTTGGATAGATCAAGGGGCCACTCAGGGCTTACCCATTTTAAAGGTATCGACAAGACAGATCTCAGGTTTAGTGGAAGTCGAATTGGCAAAGTTGATTGCAGATAAGACCAACTGGCGCACTATGCTCAAAGGTAATGCGGAAAATATCGATCTTAAAGCTCAAGCTACCGAGCTTTTACCCCAGGTTGAGAGTAAAATTCATGAGATTTGTATGGCCCATGGCGAATACGCCATCGAGAAGCTAGATGAAGATATTCAGGAGATACATTTCCCTGTTACCGAGTTCCCGACAAAGATAACTTCGCACAACTTTGATAAAGATCCTATCGTTAGCGGGGTTTTACAGGGAATTAAGGGGCAATATCTTATCTTCGACACCGGCGTCATCAACCTACGCAAGTTTACCTCCTACGAGATAAGTGTCGGCTAACCGATCGGGTGTTCATGGGTCGGTCCCCCTTTTACAGGAGAGTCCCGACTCATGCTCATCTCCTCTTTAGAAAAACTTAGCAAAGACGGCATACTTTAAAACCCGGGTATGCTCACCCACCTCTACCCCATTATTCATTTTATCCGGCCTCTAAAAATTCAGAACAGTCATATACTATATTGCACTAATATATATAACTCCCAATTAGTTAGCTCCACTCTCCCAGGGATAATGTTTCACAACCCATCTTCATCTATGGCCTGGCATTTTCAATATATTTGTTAATCAGATCCCATTTGAGCAGTCGAAGTTACACCGGGTTCACACTTTTGCAACCACCATGTTGTATTTGAGTGTTTTTTGGCACTTAATATTCATTAGATTTTTCTTATGTCCTATCGAATTCATCCTAGGGTGGTTTTCATGAAAATGACAATTAAAGCTAAATTAATCATATTAGTAGGCGCTTTACTTATCGCTGTTTCCAGCTTCTTTATCGCCAACATGATCGTGATCGAACAGGCGGTTCTCAAACAAGAAGAGCTTAATATCAGTAACAAAGTTGAGAGCTTAGTTAAGCATAATCTCATCGGTCAGGTCGATACCCTCAGCCGTTCAGTCAATGACTTCTATCAACAGTCCAGAGTCGAAAATATCAGACAGGCTCTGGGCGATGAGATCGTCATGTTTCGCGATATCATCAATAGAATGTATGAAAATGATCTCACCGATGAACCCGATATGATGGTCTATACCTTCATCAACGAATACCAGTGGGGAAAGGGCCGTTATCTGTTTGCCTATGATGCGGATACCCTGACGAACGAAGCCGCCGGTATCGGTGGCGTATCGATGGGAAATAGTCGTGATGTTGTCGATGAAAAAGGCAATTATTACGCCCGAAATATTGTCGCAGCGGCGAGAGAAAATGAGGTAGGTTTCGCCAGCTACTTCTTTTCGAATCCGACCACAGGGCAGGTCGAAGAGAAGCTCTCAGCCTCCTTCTATTTTGAGCCACTTAATCTGGTCATTGCGACCGGTGAGTACATCAGCACCCTGAAACAGGATAAGGTAACGGCCGCACTGCAGACTGTTATGGCGGCAAAGTACGGTGAAAATGGTGAATTCTGGATACAAGATGCCAAGGGTACAATTCTTGCGCATTCCCAAAAAAATCTGATCGGTACAGAAACAGAAAATGCCGCCAAGGCGAAGCAAGCCTTAGGTGAAAAATCCGATGCCTTTATACTGCTCCCGATTTCAAACCCTTCGACAAATACCGGCGAAGCACAGATCTCATATGTCAGAAAAATCCTCCCCAAGTGGGGGTGGGTCATAGGAACCGGAGCCTTTGAATCCGATGTCACCTCAATTCAACAGGGGCTAACCGCGGGCACCCGTGAGATATTTGACAGTAAAATCTACCAGAGTATCGCAGTGGCAAGTTTACTTATCATAGTGGCACTCACTTTCTGTGTCTGGCTGCTAAACAAAATTATCACAGATATGGTCGTACTAAAAAACCGCATAGAAACCCTATCCACCGGCGAAGCAGATCTGACCTCTCGATTGGAGATCGCTAGCCGTGATGAGCTTGCGGATATAGGCCATTCGGTGAATAATTTTATCAGTTACCTTCAGGCTATGATGCTTGATATATCTAAATCCTCTAAAGAGATCACCGAGGGGATCACACAACTTAACAGCCAGTCGGAGCGAAACAGCCAGGCCCTCAATAGTCACACCTCAGAGACTGAACTCGCTGTTACGGCAATCACTCAGATGAACGCCTCAGCCGAAGCCGTGGCCCAAAGCGCGGTGCAAACGGCATCGAGTACCCAACAAGCCAACGAAGAAGCTAAAGCCTCTAAGGTCACCGTTGTCGATGCTTCCAACAGTGTCATAGCCCTCGTTGAGGAGATGAATACGGCGACCAGCAGCATCAATACCATGAGCGAGAATACCAACCAGATCGTATCGGTTCTGGGCGTAATAGGAGGGATCGCCGAGCAGACCAATCTACTCGCTCTCAATGCCGCCATCGAAGCCGCTCGCGCCGGGGAACAGGGACGAGGATTTGCGGTTGTCGCTGACGAGGTACGTTCGCTTGCTTCTCGTACACAATCGAGTACGGCTCAAATTGAGCAGATCTTATCCACATTACGACGCGATGCCGCAACGGCGGAAAAAGTGATGACCGAGACTAAGAATAGCTGTCAGAAGGTGGCCGAAAATACCTCACGAGTCACCTCCAGCCTTGATACTATGACAGGTTCTATCGTAGAAATTAACGATTTAGGCAGTCAAATCGCAACGGCATCCGAGCAGCAAAGTGCGGTAACCGATGAAATTAGTCGAAATATGCACACCATAGAGGCCATGGCACTTGAGTTATTACAAAACGGCCAACAAACAGCGTTGAGTACTCAAAACCTTTCGGCAGCGAACGAACAGCTCAATGTGCTAGTCAGTAAGTTTAAACTCGCATAATAACACCACAGATAGCAACGCCCCTCAGCCAAGGCTCGACTCCCGGAGTCTTGGCTGAACTCCCCCCTATTAACTTACCTTCCCGGTCGAAACAAGCCAAAGCTCAGAAAAGCCAAAGTTCAAAAAAGCTGGCATCTTGCAGGCTTTAATGTCGCCCGCCAGGCTATGAATTCAACATGCAATACTCCGTCAGCGCAACAAAAATGCAACAGATGTAAAGTTCCTGCAAAGACAACTGAGAGTGGTTATCATTCGCACCTCTTTGTAACCTACCAGGAAATACCATGCCGTTTTCATTAAGCAAGACAGCCCTTGCCACTCATTGTGCATTGCTTTGTCTTACTCTTCCCTCTTTCGCCACCCTCGCAGCAGATAAGACATACGCTACAGCTCAGTCAATGGAGCGTATGATAATAACGGGGAGCCGCTCGGTAGAGCGAATCGATGAGGTCCCCTCTTCGGTTACCCTGATCGACAACGAGTCGCTAAAGCAAGATATGTTGGTCAGCTCTGAGCTACAAAACATCCTCGCATTTCGTGTACCTGGCATGGCACCAAGCTCAGGGACTTCGAGCAACTCAGGGCAAAGCCTGCGTGGCCGTCAGGCGCTGATCATGATAGATGGCGTGCCTCAATCTACACCACTGAGAAATGGTCAATTAGGTATTCGCTCCATCGATGCAGGAGCCATCGAACGTATCGAGGTGATCAAGGGTGCGACCTCTATCTATGGTAACGGCGCTTCCGGCGGTATCATCAACTACATCACCAAGAAAGCCACTAGTGACGACGAGGCCAGAATACAGCTTGGTGCCTCGAGTAAATTCAGCGCGGTAAAATTTGAAGATACGCCGGGTTATCGTTTCGATGCCTCGATAGACGGTACAAATAATAACTTCAGTTACGTACTCAGTGGCGCCATCGAAGAAACTGGCCTGCAGCGTGACGCCGAGGGCGATGTCATAGGCCTTAAATATGGCCTCTCCGAAGCTAAGTCCAAGAACCTGTTTACTAAGCTGGGTTATGCCTTCGATGAAGAGAAATATCTGCAGCTCACCTATAACTACTACGAAGCTCAGCAGGAAACGGATTATGTCGATGTGGTCGGTAGCGTCAATACCGGTGTAAAAACCTATGCCATCAAAGACACGAGCGGTAACCCAAGACTCGGAGTACCACAGGGGCCTCGTGGTAACCATAACCTGATGCTCAAGTATGTAGATGATGAGCTGTTTGCCAATACTCAGTTAACTGTCGATGGGTACGCCCAGATCATCGAGAACATGTTCTTCTATTCAACCAGCCTCTCTAACCCGAGTGAAGGGTACGCTGGCGGCCAGTCACTGATTAAATCAGATAAGAAAGGACTGCGGGTTAATCTAAATACTCAGATAGACTGGGATAATGTCGAAGTCAGCTTCATCTATGGCCTGGATGCACTCAACGACGTCAGCTCTCAACCGCTGGATGACGGGCGCATCTGGGTACCGGAAATCGATATGACCAACCTTGCAGCATACCTGCAGACTAAAGTCATCATCGACGGCGACTGGATTATTAAAGCCGGCGTGCGACAAGATAGGGTGGATCTCACCGTCGATAATTATGAGACCCTTAAGGTATGCCGCGATGCAAATACCTGCTCGGTCCCCATGGATGTTAAAGGGGGAGATATCGATTACGACACCACGACCTATAACTTAGGTGTCAGATACAATATGAATGACCATTTCAGTCCTTTTGTAAGCTTCTCCCAAGGCGCCGATATTTCAGACTTAGGTCGCTTACTGCGCACCGCAACGGTCGATGATATCTCACTCATCCGCACCGAAGCCTCAGTTGTCGATAATTACGAAGTGGGCTTCTCGGGGCAGTTTAACGATCTGACTTACGAACTCGCCGCATACCGAAGTAACTCAGATCTGGGTACGGGTAACAGATATGATGAGGCAACCGGCGTCTATATGCCTGTACGTGCACCACAGAAGATCTGGGGGTATGAGGCTCAGTTTAGCTATCAAATTCAGGATAACTTACGTACCGGCATCACATATAGCTGGATAGAGGGTAAAGATACCGAGAATGACGTCTATCTCGACGGTAAGGCAATTTCTGCCCCTAAATTTACCGCCAGCATCGACTGGAAGCCAATTGATGAAGCAAACATTGGCATTAATTACCTCTACGTTGGCGACCGCGATCGCTTCGAGCCAACAAACGGTAACTATGTCGGCGCCCAGGGGCCTGTGAGCAGCTATAACCTGGTCAATCTAAGCAGCAGCTACACCATAGATAACTGGCAGCTGTCTTTGGGTATAGAAAACCTGCTTAATGAAGACTACTACTCGGCTCGCTCTCAGGCATTTACTTATAATGGTTATAATACTAAGGGGCTAGGAACTTCTGTAAACCTTGGGCTTAAAGCCAGCTTCTAATTCTATAATAGAGTGACATTTATAAGGCAGGCTTTTTATAACTGATTATAACTGACTGATAAAAACGAAATCGGGGCCGGCATAAACCAGCCCCTTAAAGCGAGTAGAGTCACAAGTTAAATAACCAGAGATATCACAGTCAGTAAATCACTCTCTGCAATTTTATAACTACAAGATACTCGGCACAGCCCCCAACATGAGTGAGACAAGTTCATCGACTCGCTGCTGACGCTCATCCCTGCTCTGTTCAGAATCTGTAAACCCCTGTGCTAACACGCGCCAGGCAGGTTCTGCCATTCGAGGGTGAAACAGCGCCACCAGCACCGAGCCTTTTTCATGCTTATCGGCATCGACTCCAACAGTTGAGAGGCCTGGGACTAAGCCCGCTTTGTCGAGTATCTGTGCATCGCTCATCTCTGATTCCAGTGCGATACCAAAACCTAACAGTAGATCGGGTGAGTCATCGATAGAGACCAGCCGATAACCTTTAGCTTCCATCACTTTAGTCATCGCCGTGCGCATAAGGTCGACAACTTTATCATCATCGGCTCCCTTCTCTGTTGCCACTCTGGCCAATGCTGGGTGCCATGCAAAACGGGGAGTGCTTTGTGACAGGAATCCAAGGTCCCCGCTTGTCACCATAGTGGCGCGCGTAGGCTTGGACTTAGGCACATCGACAGTGACACAGGCGGTCAACATAAATGTTAACAATAAGCAGCTGAGTTTTTTGAACATGATGTAAGATTCCCTCTTAAATATAATCCAATAATAACCAGTTAAAGATTAACCTAAGCTGACTCATAAGTAATTACAATTAGTTAACTAAAAAGTATTGGCGAGTATTCAAATTGTGTGCGACTAACATCTACTCTGTAGCTCATCGAAGAATTCCGTTAAAATACAATTTTATATCTCCAATAGCGGATCTACATGGAACTGGTTTTAACTATTGCACTTTTTGCATTCTCATCTGGAATCACCCCCGGCCCCAATAACATCATGCTCATGAGTTCTGGCGTCAACTTTGGTGTTAAGAGAAGTCTTCCCCATCTATCAGGAATCTGCATCGGTTTTCCCGCTATGGTACTCGCAATAGGTTTAGGCTTGAGCACGGTGTTTCAGGCATACCCCATCATTCACTCAATCATTAAGTATGCCGGTATATCCTATCTTCTCTACCTCGCCTGGCTGATTGCTAATAGCAGCAGTAAACTCGAGGGCAAGAACACACCTAACCCTTTGAGCTTTATACAAGCCGCCGCTTTTCAGTGGGTGAACCCAAAGGCCTGGATAATGTCCATCGGGGCGATTGCCGCATTCACGAGTGTGCAATCTCCGTTGACGCCTCAAGTACTGACCATAGCGACCGTTTTTTTATGTGTAGCCATACCCAGCGCCTTCATCTGGTTAGGATTTGGAGTGGGCTTAAAACGTTTATTAAAAAATAGCCGCCAACAAAAAATCTTCAACATCTCTATGGCACTCTTGCTTGTAGCATCTATCATCCCTATTATCGCCCCATAAGCCGATATCCATCGAGTGAGCAAGGCTGCCGCAATGACACAGCCAGAGCTGGAGCAAGAGAAGAATAAAATGAGAGACCAAGAGCAGGACACTGAACTTAAAGCCATCGCCCAGCACACGCAAAACTGGGTCGAACGTGTGATCATGAAATACAACATCTGCCCTTTCGCTCGCCGTGAAGTTGAGCGTCGCAGCATTCGTTATGCCGTTATCGATGAGGCTAAGATGCACCATGTGCTCGAGGCCTTGATCACAGAATGCCAGCACTTGGATGCTCACCCCGAGGTTGAAACAACCCTGTTTATCGTCCCTCGAGGGTTCGAAGGGTTTTACCCCTATCTGGATCTCGTCGATATCTCTAATGATCTGCTTATCGAACAAGGCTATGAAGGAGTGTATCAACTCGCGAGTTTCCACCCCGATTACTGTTTCGATGGTGAACCTATGGATGCCCCATCCAACTACACTAACCGCTCGCCATACCCGACCATGCATATCATACGCGAAGCCAGCATGGAGCAGGCTCTGGCAACTTATGATGATCCGGAATCGATTCCAGAACGCAACATCGAGTTCTCCCAGAAGAAAGGCAGTGATTTTTTTGCGAAATTATTGTCTGGTTGTATGGGGAAAAAGAGCTAGTTTCATATTAATTCCATAAAGGTTTACAGAATCAATACTGGTCCTTACTCGTTAATAGGTAAATTTTTAACAAGTAAGTTTGAACAGCATTCAGCAGGCACACATATCATAAGAATATGTGCCCTACTCATAGATAGAAGAGATAACAATGGCGAAGAAGTTTTACGTAGTGTGGCAAGGCAGAGAAACCGGGATCTTCACGACCTGGGATCAGACTAAAAAGCTGGTCGATAAATTTCCGGGGGCACGCTATAAGTCTTTTCCCAGCCAAGCCGAAGCCGAAGCGGCTTTTGGCAAGGGAGCAGCACCGTCTCTTGCTAAAAAAGCCTCCTCTAAGCCAGCTTCAGTGCCAAAAAAGGCCGGCGCACCTGAAAACGGCAAAAACTATGATGTTGATATATATACAGATGGGGGCTGCGAACCTAACCCTGGAAAGGCCGGTTCTGGCATCGCTGTATATCGTGAAGGTGAACTGTCTGAGCTTTGGTATGGACTCTACAACGCTTTCGGCACCAATAACACAGCAGAGTTAAATGCGCTGCATCAGGCACTGCTAATCGCTCAAGACAACCTTAAACAAGGTAAGAGTGTTCATATCCTGAGTGACTCCCAATACTCCATTAACTGTATCACCAACTGGGCCTATGGTTGGAAGCAGAAAGGCTGGAAGAGAAAAACCGCAGGTGATATTAAAAACCTTGAAATAATCCAGCTATCCCACGCCGTATATGAGGAGATAAAAGAGAAGCTCCAGATCTCGCATGTAGCGGCACACGTGGGCATTGAGGGCAATGAGTTAGCCGACAGAATGTCGATATATGCTATCGACCAGAAAGACACACAGTTTTGCCGCTATCCCGAGCCCATAGATCTGGCTTCGATTCTAAGCCTGAGAGCGGGTTAATATTCAGTTTTCAAAGATATTACTTCTAATCTAATACAAAAAAAACAATTGAATTAATACCAATCGATACAACAGAACAGCCCATTCCTCTACAAAAGGAGAAATGGGCGGTATCATCAATAGCTAAATCCTTTATCCCTCAGCCTTCGCCATCTTCTCTTCACTCAAACCTTGAGTCGGGTCTTCATCGTTAGCCAACATCTTCTTGATAAGCTTAGATGCGGCAAATGCGACACCGACCATCACCACAGCCATAATGGTCAATATACCGAAGTAGTCACCATACAGACTACGCACAACCTCCTGTGTGATAGCCTGTCCCTTTTCAACGGCAATTGAAGTTGAGAACACGGCTCCGACGACGCCACTAAGCGCTATCGCGACCGAAAACAAGCTGACCGAGAACGCTTCGATATGTTTAGGCGCCACCGACAAAATGAAGGCGACGACCATGCTGCCAACGATCACTTCCGCAAACGCCAGAAAGAAATGGATAACCAAAAACACTTCGGGACGGATAATAACATCACGACCTACGGTCATCACGGCTAAGGTCAATATGCCAAAGGAGATGGCGGTAAAGATAAAGGCAAAGCCTACCTTAGTCGCGATAGTAAAATGAATATTACGCTTCTCCAAAGCTGAAAAGGCCAGCGCGAGCAACGGGCCAGCTACCATGCACCACATAGGGTTCATGGCCATAGATGCCTCTGGCGCAATAGGAATGATCCCGAACAGGTCGCCACGCATCGTATTGATCGTCACTAGCGTCATCGAGGTCATCATCTGGCCGTAATAGACAAAAAAGGCGATAGTCAGCAGCACCATGATTAATATGGTTCCCATCCTCATGGACTCACGCTTTTCCGATTTCACCATTATTGAGATAAAGTAACCGATGGCGCCCAGACCTATCGCATAAACGATATTCTTACCGATATCCATATTAGAAAACATAAAGAAGACTAAGCCAATCATGGCGGCCGAACTAATCACAAACAGCACCCAGTTCCTGATACTGACCGGCTGTCTGTCAATCTCTGAGCTGACCTCAAGCAAGGGCTTACGGGTTATCAGCATCAACACAAAGGCCAATAGGGCCATCGCCGCACACAATAGATAGCTGCCGCTGAAGCCGATGACTAACACGACCAACGGAAACAGATATTGGCTGATAAAGGCACCAATATTGTTGATAGAGTAGTTAACCGCATACCCGCTCTCGAAAGCCTCTTCGGTCGCGAAGGTTCGCTTGAAAAGCGGTGAGTAAGAGGGGAACATCAAGCCTCTGGCATAACTGGCCAGGGCAATACCCGCCAGACTAAGAGGCACATTGATAATCGATGCGCCCAGCACCAACAAGCCATAACCTGCGGCGAAACAGATGAAAGCCAGGGTCAGGGAGCGATAGGCCCCCAGAAATTTATCGGTGATAAAACCGCCGGCAATGGCGAACAGGGGGCCGATAGCAGAAAAAGCACCGACGACCATCATAGTATCGGCTTCTGAATAGTTAAGATCTTCCAGAAAGAAACGGGTCAATATCACCATGACACCGTAAAAAGACATGCCAAACATCATTTGGCAAATCATCATCGAACTGTTCAACCTATTCCACATAACCGGATCTCTTCGTATTAGTAACTAAATAAACTTCAATGTTTATCAACGTGCGCGGATATTACATGAATCAATTCATTGAACCAGAGTGACTGGTCGCAAAACCAAAGTTAATGGCTAAAAACTCTCTCACTGCGCCGTTACTATTTGTTTACACCTAATACAAATCGGTATAAAGATGTGATCGCTCAGCGAGAATTTAGCGCTTCTGAGGCAAGGTCATTAATTGCTCCTCGGCTCTGGCATCCTCGGTAACTGCTCCATGCGTTACTCTACCTCCTGAATCCTTTCAGTCGTGCTTCGCTCTACCTCCTATATCTGACCTCCATGGAAGGAGGGAATGTCTTATTTTGTATGGAATAAAATAGACCATATAGTCGTGCATAAATGGCATTCACAACATCTGACCTCCAGGGATGGAGGAAATGTCTTAAGTATGTAGGGAACATACAAGACCGTGTTGCTCGCAACGAGTGAAGAACATAGTTATTCTACGTTTAAGCTCGTTAACACAGTATCAGGTGCGCTAAAACTCGCCTTCCAGGAGTGTTTTTGGCTGCCTACTTCTACGTTGAATGACTTCAGAAGGGATCACCATTCCCTCATCCATTCGCCTTGAATTAGTTTGCCAAAAGACTCTGAGTAGATCACTTTCTTATCCCGATTGGTATACATCATATACAGGAAGTCGCGCTCATTTTCCTGACTAACCAATCATTGATGAAAAGAGTGGATACAATATAAGACCAATGGTCATTCCACTCACCCGCTTCCTATAAACTAGATTTAAAGAGTAGCAACATGACAATCATAAGAATTACTTACACAAAGAAGAAACCATAACTATGCCAATGAGACAGCCTGTGAGACAATCCGCGCCATGAAAATATACGCCCATGTTCATAAAGCGCCCATTCGAGTCTTCCGCATCAGCAAGCGGCGCTTTTCGATACGTATAAAACGCGATCTAATCATCCTCAAGGAAGCATTGGCGCAGGAAAAGCAGGAGACCAAAGAGATGTTGGTCACCTACAAACGTTACACCCGAAAGCAGGCCAATCGTGAAGAACTGCGAGAAGCTAACAGGCAATTCGGGGATCTGTTAAAAGGACTGGGACTTGGCATGTTTGCAGTATTGCCATTCGCTCCGATCACTATCCCATTGGTGGTAAAAGTCGGCAAAATGGTCGGGGTCGATGTATTACCCAGCTCATTTAATAATATGTCAGAGAGAAAAAGACAGCGAAAATCTCCGGTGTTGGCTGGCAGTAAAGATTAATGTTCTGACTTTCCTTTTGAGTCTGCATTATACAATCTGAACTACAGCTGGATAACACTCCTACCTGTATTGTGATACCGAAATCCCCTCCCCGCTTCCCCCCGAATTCATAGCCTGTTACCCTAATGGTATATACTCAATTTTTAATGAGTTGTTCACTCTTCCCTAACTATTTTAACTACCAGCAGAGAGTACGAGTCCCACATGACTGATTTATTGATTTCAGGCGTTCCAGGCACGCCACTGACCATCTTACACACAGATTCTTATGCCGACTGGTTGGCGCAGCAAGAGCAGCAAACGAAGAACTGGCTAAGCAGCACACAGTTTACCGGCAAGGGCATGAGCCTTATCCCCTCGGCCAACGGCGAGCTGGCACAGGTTATCTTAGTAAGCGCTGAGACTGAGTCTTACTGGTTATGTGGCGATCTCGTTAGCCAGCTTCCAGCAGGAAAATATGCAATTACCGGCTCTGATGAGCAGATAAAGGTCGCCGCATTCAGTTGGGGATTGGGTGCCTATACCTTCGATAGATATAAGGCCAGTGAAAAGGTCTTCCCTCAGCTTGTATTGCCGACTCAGGCACAAGCCGATGAAGCACTGAAGATGGTGCGTTCAGTCTCTATTGTACGTGATCTGGTCAACACGCCGGCTGCCGATATGATGCCACAGCATTTAGGTGAGACTCTGGAAAGTTTAGCCAGCGAATTTGGTGCAAGTGTCACACAAATTGTGGGCGACGAGCTGCTGGAGCAGAACTACCCGACTATCCATATGGTTGGCCGCGCAAGTGAGAACTTACCACGTCTTATCGACCTTACCTGGGGAGATGAAGATGCGCCGAAAGTCACCTTAGTCGGTAAAGGGGTCTGCTTCGACTCCGGTGGACTGGATCTTAAACCTGGCGCGGGTATGCGTCTGATGAAGAAAGATATGGGCGGCGCCGCGCATGTTATCGGCTTAGCACATCAGATCATGGCCAGTAACTTGCCAATCCGCCTCCGCGTGCTTGTTCCTGCGGTAGAAAATGCCGTATCTGCCAATGCGTTCAGACCCGGGGATGTCATTAAAACCCGTAAAGGGCTCACGGTTGAGATCGATAATACCGATGCCGAGGGGCGCTTGGTCCTGTGTGACGCGCTCGCCGAAGCCAACAATGACAAGCCTGAGCTTATGATAGACTTCGCCACGCTTACCGGTGCAATGCGTATCGCTCTGGGAACTGAGCTCCCCGGTTTCTTCAGTAATGATGATCAGGTGGCTATAGACATGACTCAGTCTGGCCTTAAGGTTCAAGATCCAATCTGGCGCATGCCACTTCATAAGCCATACTTCGAGCTGACCGGCAGTGATATCGCCGATCTAGCAAACTGCGGCAAGGTACCGTTTGGTGGCGCAATTACTGCAGCCCTCTATCTAGAAGCCTTTGTCGATGAAGATATCAGCTGGAGTCACTTCGATGTGATGGCCTGGAATAACCGTAAACTGCCCGGTCGCCCTATTGGCGGTGAAGCCTTCGGTATCCGCGCCGTATTTGACTACCTGCAGACGCGTTTCAATAAATAATCGATAAACGAATACCAACCGATACCACCTCATAAGGCCTGCTTGCAGGCCTTTCTCTTTCTCTCCCACCACTCTGCACTATTAAGTAATAATATTTCAACAAAAATGCTAAATTCAGTATAAAATCCCATAAAAAATCGCCAGCCAGTCTACAATCTAGTCAAACTGTAATTTAGCAACATTAATTACTTTTAATCTGTAATGTTTTTTGTATAATCCTTTTCCGGCTCGAACCTCAGGTTCAAAGCTGGCTGTTACAAGGACAAGTGATCGACCCACGGAGTTGGACCGGCAAAACTTTTGTAAGTTTTAAAGGTGATCTTTTCTTGTATCAATGGCCGGACAACTCAAACCGCTCGTCTAAGTGTCTTCACTTGACGACGTCAAATGTCGCTTTATCAAAAGCGTGCCCCAGCGTCATCAAAACAAGCATACGATCATCTTCGACTTACTCCTTTGTAGTTCAAACTTGGATAAATCATGCAGTTGTTGATTAGCTTGGCCGGGATCTTATTTCTTATACTCTGTGGCTGGATTTTCTCTGAAAATCGCGGTGCAATTAAATGGCGTACCGTTATCGGTGCACTAACCCTTCAGGCAGGCTTTGCTGCCCTGGTCCTCTACGTCCCCATGGGACAACAGGTACTGGGCAGCGTCAGTCAAGGCGTCGCATCGGTGTTAAGATTTGCCGACGAAGGGATTAAATTTCTGTTTGGCGATCTGGCCAGCACAGGATTCATATTTGCGATTAGAGTATTACCTCTGGTGATATTCATCAGTGCCCTCATCTCCATGTTGTACTACTTCGGCATCATGCAGTGGGTGATAAAAATCATTGGCGGAGCACTACAAAAGTTACTCGGCATCAGCCGCGCAGAGTCTTTGGTCGCCACCGGAAACATCTTTCTGAGTCAGGGGGAGTCGCCATTGCTGGTTAAGCCTTTCCTGCCAAAAATGACCCGCTCGGAGCTCTTTGCAGTTATGACCGGCGGAATGGCATCGGTAGCGGGCAGTGTCTTAGGTGGATATGCGGGTTTAGGTGTAGACCTTAAGTTCCTCATCGCGGCGAGCTTTATGGCCGCACCGGGCAGTCTGATGATGGCAAAGTTACTGGTACCGGAAGTCGAGACTCCTGATGCAGGCCAGGCAATCGATATGAACAAGAGTGAGCACAGCAATGCCATCGACGCCTTAGCCTCCGGCGCCATGAATGGTATGCGGGTAGCCGTGGCTATCGGTACTATGCTTATCGCATTTATCAGCGTCATCGCTATGTTTAACGCTGGTCTGGAACAGTTAGGTTTATGGTTCAACTTCGAAGGTGTCACGCTTCAAAGCCTGCTGGGTTATCTCTTCGCACCCGTAGCCTTTATCATAGGTGTACCTGCCAATGAGATGATGCAAGCAGGAGGATTCATCGGGCAGAAGCTTATCCTGAATGAATTTGTCGCCTTCATGGACTTTGTCTCGGTGAAAGATCAACTCTCGGCCCACTCTCAGATCATCATCACCTTCGCTCTGTGTGGTTTTGCCAACATAGGTTCAATTGCGATTCAGCTCGGCAGCATAGGTGTAATGGCGCCTGAGCGCAGCGCAGATGTGGCAAACTTAGGCTTTAAGGCCGTTCTTGCCGCCACATTGGCTAACCTGATGAGTGCAGTTTTAGCCGGAATATTCTTCAGTATTTAACGATTAGTCAAGACAAAGAGCTATACACGAAAGGCGAACCGAGTGGTTCGCCTTTTTATTGCTTAGTTTTTGTCATAACGGTATCCGCTTATTGTCATAAACATAAGGTAAGGAGTCCTGAAGTTTTCTAAGTTCGGGGATTTTCGTCTTCCTCTCCCTATTTTGACTTAGGTCAAAGATAACAAAAAAACCTACCTTACAGCTTGAAATTCTCTCTCACAACATGTTACCTGTATGTTACCAAAGTTATTATTGTAATGAAGAGTATGGACTGGAATAAGTTCGCAGTATGGCAGCAAGGACTCATTGCAACTCAGAATATCAGGCTGATACAAGGGGAAGATTTTGCTCTCCTCTCAACTTGGATAGAAGCTGACGTCATAACCATCACCCTTGTCGATACAGGATTATCATTTCAACATACTTGGTCACCTCAGCTATCAGAGCAAGATATTGCTTTCTACGGCAAGCATAAAGCACACGATGTTTACCTCAATACCTACCTTAAACAGGGGCTTATTGGAGCATCACATTTCATGCATGACCTGTTACCAATACAAAAAATTCAAGACCCGATATTTTTAGACACTCTGCAGCCTTATTTTAAATTCAATCACTCTTTAAGCCAGATAGCCTGCTACCCCAAACACCTCTATCTCATTTTTACCGCTCATCGCTTCTCTAAGGCGTTCGACCGCAATGCTCGTGCCCTGCAACAACAACTTAGTCATTCTCTGGCTCCTTGGGTCTTAGCTACTCACTACCATAATTTGGCGCAGCAACAAGCCGATTTTGCATCGCAACAATGTCTACAGTCCTTTCCGCTGAGGGCTTTAGTCCCCCAACCGATCCGACTCACTCAAGCTGAAAATCAAGTTTTACACCTACTAATTGGTGGTGAGTCAGGCAGTGAAATAGCAAGAATAAGAAATGTGTCTAAAGAAACCATCAAGAGCCAAATTAAAAGCCTGTTGCATAAGACTGGGACCCGGCATCAAAATGAATTATTAAGCCGCTATGCCCATGACAAGCTCTTCACTATGTCCCCATAAAAGGCAGATACATTAAGCTTCAAAGATGAACATTAACTAAAAGCAATCAAAAAAAAGCCTATCAACTCGGAGGAATAGATAGGCTTAAAGTTGCGCTTCGCAATCACAAAAAAATATTCCAATTTAGCTTTATTTTATAACGAATGACTAAGCCACTATATCAACACCCAGCTTAGCGTACTTGCTTAATCGCGATAGCATAGGCTGCTTTTCCGTCGTAGATTGACGTCACCACCATAAGATCTTTCGCCTGATTCATCGCCCAAAGATCCTCATCCCCGGTAAATAAACCATTGTTGAGGCTCATCGTCATGGATTGATCTGTTAACGAGGCACCTTCTGAGGTGGCAACATGGCTCCATGTGGCATTGCCCTTATCATCAAACGACAAGTTCACTATCCAGTAGCCAAAGTCGGCAGGATCCATATCCCCCTCATTGGGCACTTGTAAATTATACAATCGCCACTCCCCTTGCAGGTCAGCCAAAGAGGGAGTAAGGCTAGACTTTAGCATCACCACCAAGCTCGCTCTACCTGCCTTGTGTCCATGGCGTACGATGACGTCATTACTTCTAGATATGTACATCAAGCTGGTTTCATCATCGCCCTCAAATGTGACTTTTCCGGCATCATTAAGTGAGAATGTAAGCTCCTCGGTCTCTGTTTGTGCTTGTTGGTTGGGGAGCGCCATCTCATGGATAACCGCGTGCCCCTGTGCATCAATCTGCATGGAGTCGGCCCAAACTCCGAACTCTGATGGGTTAAAGTTGTCAGCGACTGGAGTTTCTATAGAGAGGTTATGCCATTGCCCTTCGAGATCGCTCACACTGTGGCCATTAGACAGCTTGATAGCCAATCCTAATTCTTGTTCAAGTCCATCGTCATCTGCAAAGTAGTTAGCAATAATATCCTTATTAGCACTCAAGCCCATATCCAGACCAGCCACGCCTTCATCAATAAGTGTGATCATTCCCCTTTCATCCATACTTATGCCATAGGTTTCTGTATCCAGCTCCCTGCCCGGATTTTTAATCAATGCGGTACTAGTGATACTAGCCTGCTCAGTCACATCCCAACTTTCAACGGTATAGCTCAAACTATTTTGCGACGCCGTCCCCATTACCGGAATAGAAAAGAATACGCTGTGCCAACGCCCGGTCAGATCTGCTAGTTGATACGGACGCCCTTGGCCAAAATGTGCTAAGGCCTCGTTGGAATCAACCAAATCATCGGCGCTCATTCCCGCAACAACAAGTGCAGCAGTCGCCTGTTGATCAAATAGTGGATCTTGGGGGTCCATCTGCGTTCCAGCCAAAATCTCATTTATCTCATCGGCTAATTGAATACCATTTTCCGCATCATGATCTTGGTCTAGAGACTGTAAAATACGCAAGGTGTTTACCACACCAGTATCTGATGCTGAATCGGTTTGATAGAGATCCATCGGAGTAACTTCTTCTTGAGCAGTCACAGATGGAAAACGCGTTCCTCCCAAGAAAAATACCACCTCCTCGCCCTGTAGATAGTCAAACTGACCCTCAGCGTCCGTCACACCAGATTGACTAGCAGTTTCAAATCCAAGACCAGATACGGGGCTATCGGAAAAAACACCACTAAGAACAACGGGTGTAGGTACTGGTTCTGGCGATGAATCATTGTCACTCCCACCGCAGCCGACCATTGTAATGCTTAGGCCAAGAGCAAAATAGATAAGAGATTTTTTACTTTGTGTTTTCATCATCTCATTCCTTATATTGATACGTAACGTAAGCATCGAATAAACAATATGTTTTGGCATCCCCCTTACGGGGGACAAGTAAACGAATTGCGAAGAGAAACGAGATTCTCGGACAAAAACAATTATATGAAAGAAAGACACTCTTTATGACAAGATGGTCATAAACGTTCCAAACATAACGCCAATTTGTATGCATCCCTGCCAAATATGCATAAATGTTCCAGACATAAAAAAGCCCCAGATTCCTCTGAGGCTTTTCAATAATTTGTTAGCGTGAAAGGCTTAGCCTTCAACAACACCTTTGCTTACCAGGAACTCATCGTAAGTTCCCTTGAAATCATTGATGCCATCTTTGCTGATCTCTATGATGCGAGTTGCCAGAGATGATACAAATGCACGGTCATGACTGACAAACAGCAAGGTACCTTCGTACATCTCGAGTGCATTGTTCAATGACTCGATTGATTCCATATCCATGTGGTTAGTTGGTTCATCCAGCAATAAGATGTTTGGCTTTTGCATGATAAGCTTACCAAATAACATACGGCCTTTCTCACCACCAGAAAGCACTTTAACCGACTTCTTAATGTCATCGGAACCAAATAGCATGCGGCCTAAGTAGCCACGAACCGATTGATCGTCATCTTCCGGCTTGCGCCATTGGCTCATCCACTCGAACAAGGTCATCTCGTTTTCGAAATCTGATTCATGATCCTGTGCGTAGTAACCAATCGATGAGTTTTCAGACCATTGAATTGTTCCGCTATCTTGTGGGATATCGTGAACTAAGGTACGCAGTAAGGTTGTCTTACCCACACCGTTATCACCCAAAATAGCAATGCGCTCGCCCACTTCAGCCATGAGGTTCATGTCTTTAAATAACGGGCTATCATCGAAGCCTTTAGTTAAGTTTTCAACCACTAAGGCATTACGGAACAATTTCTTCTCTTGCTCGAATCGGATAAACGGGTTCACACGGCTCGATGCTTTAATATCATCAAGCTTAATCTTGTCGATGAGCTTAGCACGTGATGTGGCTTGCTTAGCTTTAGATGCGTTAGCAGAGAAACGGGCAACGAAGCCTTGAAGCTCAGCAATCTGGGCTTTCTTCTTCGCATTGTCTGACATCAAACGCTCACGCGATTGTTGAGCTGCCATCATGTACTCATCATAGTTACCAGGGAATAGGCGTAGTTCACCATAATCCAAGTCAGCCATATGGGTACAAACAGAGTTTAAGAAATATCTATCGTGCGAGATGATGATCATGGTGCTGCTACGCTGGTTAAGCATCTCCTGCAACCAACGAATCGTATCGATATCCAAGTTGTTGGTAGGCTCATCGAGAAGCAACACATCTGGATCGGAAAATAGTGCCTGTGCCAAAAGGACACGCAGCTTGAAGCCAGGTGCAATTTCGCTCATCAAACCGAAATGTTGCTCGACACCGATACCGACACCCATTAAGAGTTCGCCAGCGCGAGACTCGGCGGTATAACCATCCATCTCGGCGAAGTCCATCTCAAGGTTGGCAACCTGAATCCCCTCCTCTTCTGTCATTTCTGGCAGAGAGTAGATACGGTCACGCTCCTGCTTAACTTTCCAAAGTTCAGCATGACCCATGATAACGGTATCGACGACATTAAACGTTTCATAACCAAACTGGTTCTGGCTTAGTTTACCCAGACGTTCATTCACATCTAATGAAACGTTACCCGATGTTGGTTCAAGATCGCCGGCAAGGATCTTCATAAAGGTTGACTTACCACAGCCGTTAGCGCCGATCAGACCGTATCTGTTTCCGCCGCCAAATTTGACTGAGAGGTTTTCAAACAGTGGCTTAGCGCCAAACTGCATGGTGATATTAGCTGTAGTAATCAAGTTTAAGTATTCCGAATTCAGTTATGCGATGCGCGGCGAACTCACGCTGCCAGCGCTTGAGTGAGCAAAATCAAGCGCGAAAGTATAGTAGATCAGGCTAAAATTATCAAGTTCAGGAGACGCCGCCACTCTGGCATATAATGCATCCAAGGTGAGTAAATGGAACTGGCCTTTGAATCGCAAGCAAGATTTAAGATAGCCCAAGACAACACCATCATTTCAAATTTATGAGCTTAACTGAGAGCAGAAAGACCAGCAGCGATGATACTACCGGTCTTTTGAAAATGACTTAGTGTTCTTGCTCGAGCCTTGTTTGTGACACCCAACTTGGCGTTAACCCTTCGGTGGGTTTAGCATCATAAGTCGGCTCAGTATCGGTTTTTGGCGATGGCGCCGACCAAGATAGCAGGTCGGTTCTGGCCATTCTGGTCACCACCTGCTCTTTACTGACATTTATCACCATCAGATCTTGAGCAATCGCCACCGGGCCCGAATAGGTTTTCTCCATCCCGGCAAAAGCCCCATCTATGGTGTCCTCATTAGTAAAAAAGTGGGTTCCTACCCCCAATCTTGGCTGAGCAATAGAAAATATCTGCCCCAACTCCTCCGGCGAGGTGTGCTTGTGAGCAATATTTTGAGCAAGGGCTAACGGCATTGCATTTTTTTCTGCGAATGTGGACGCATCGATAAACAGTTCATGGATAAATACATCGACCCCTCTTGCCATCTCAGCCTCAAACCTTGTGGGTTCACTGTCACCGGTAAAGGCCATAGATAAACCATTCCACTCCAGGCGGTAACCCACAGCCCCCTCTAAGATATGATCTACGGGGAAAGCATAAATCTTCACATCATTTTCATGGTAAACAAGCTGACGCGGGGTTTCAGGGCTGAATTTTTTATAGTCAAATTCATGAGCTTTTATCTCCATTCCCTCCCGCGCCGCGATTCCTGTTTTACTCAGCACGTGCCAGGCTGCCGCCTTTTCAACATGCTCAACAAACGCCGCAACACCGAGTTCCGGGGTGTGGCCCGACGCCCCCCACACATGCAGCGGCGTATTTCTCCCCCAGCCCATCGAATCCCATAGATTAAAGATGCCGCCTACATGATCTAAATGCAGATGCGTAACAAACACCTTATCGAGCGTCGACAGAGGAATACCTAAACTCCATAGCGCCGGCACAGTTCCGCCTCCGATATCGAAGATAAAATTATCTCCATTGCCAAGCTCAACCAACCAGCTGGTCGATGCCTGACCGAGTCTGACCGGGGGGTTGCCCGACCCTATGGTCGTAATGCGCATCTCGTCCACATTCAAGGCTTCCTGACCCGCAATAAAATGCGTCGGGTAAGATTTTAGCTCCTCTATCGATTCAGCAACAACTGGCGTATTGGTCAACGGCAGACCGCATAAAGGGACCGGGTAACCGGCTTCGGTATAGCTACACTCCCTTGGAAAGCGGAAGTCTTCCGGTTTTTCGGCTAAAGCTTGTCCGCTGATGAAAAGTGCAAGAAAAGAGGTTATCAATCTGGAGCTGTATTTCATGGAATTTCCACCCTATCGACTAAAGCAAACATCCCTGGTGCATTTAAATAATTCGGCCGTGAATCACTGTTCGACACCCATATTAATCGATAGGGGGAGTAAGGCTATGAATAGGAGATATTCATTTTTGATAGAGCTGAGCCTGATGAACAATCACTTATGTAGACTAGAGAAACATGATTGGATAACACTATTAATAGCCTGATGCAGGGGACTGCTACGCCGAGTCTGTAAAAAGGAACCTACTAGATTCATCGTAATTAATGCGTCATCACGGACGGGAAGAGGGCAGCTTCGAAGCTCAGGGTAGAGCTCTGTAATATACTCGCTGCCAATCATAATGGCATTTCTAGTCGTTAGATAATAACAAGCAGTCTTCAGACTGTGAGTTTTAAGCCTGATATCGGCTTCATAGCCTTCTCGTTTGTAAACCTGTGAGATAAGGCTGTTACGCTCATTAAACTCAGGGAGCAAAAGTTGAACGATAGGATGTTGTGCTAACTCCTCCCACCCCAAATGAGTTACCCCCTCAAAAGCTGGGTGAGACCCAGCAAAGAGTAAGGTATTTCTTATAGAGAACAAGGAAGTTTGATGTAACTCTTGGGGTAAACCGTAGTTTTGAAACTGAATACAATAATCGACCTCTCCCCTGCACACCTTCTCAAGACTTCCCTCTTTCCAATAGTCCAGCTCAAGGCTGGCCTTGGGAAAGGCTTCAGTTAAGGCTGTCACCAATTCTTGACTAAATACTTCTAACAGGTAGGTATTAATCAATAAAGAGATGCGTCCACCATATGTTGAAGGACTAAAATCCCGGTAGGTTTCGACCACATGAGAGATGGGAGTCAGCATATCTTCACAGGCTTGTGCTAATTTATAAGCGAGAAAAGAGGGTTCTACCCCATGTGCTTTTCTTAAGAAGAGTTGTTCACCAAACTCACTGCGCAAACGGCTCAAAGCACGACTCACCGTCGTTTGAGAGATATTGAGCTGCTCCGCAGTTTTTTGGGTACTTTTTGTTGCCACAAGCACCCTTAATATTCTCAACAAGTTCAGATCGAATTCATCAAGCCTGGTCTTCATCTTCGCCCTTCTCGTTTGTTCATCTCAACTTTAATATAACCTCTTATTTTCAAGTTGGTTAGTGAATGTTTAACAAGATGGTGGACTGGTCATTAACTCACCGGGACCAATAGGTTAGAAGAGTGCAGGCGCACTCTTCTAACATCAATAGCGATTAATTCAACTTCTGATGTCTTAATCGATTCGCATTAGTGACCACAGTCAGTGAAGACAATGCCATCGCCCCTCCCGCGATAACGGGGCTGAGCAGCATTCCGGTAAAGGGAAACAACACGCCTGCGGCAATGGGGATGCCTAAACTATTATAGATAAAGGCCCCAAACAGGTTCTGCTTGATGTTTCGCATACTCGCACTAGCCAGAGAGAAGGTATCGGCCAGGACTGATAATCTGCCAGAGAGGAAGGTCAGATCGGCGCTCTCTATCGCCACTTGCGTGCCATCTCCCATCGCTATCCCCACATCTGCGCTGACTAATGCAGGCGCATCATTAATCCCATCCCCCACCATGGCCACAATCTCACCGCTGCTTTTAAGGTCGATAATATGTTGCTGCTTCTGCTCGGGTAGCACCCCGGCTATCACCTCCTCAATCCCCACCTGCTTGGCCACGGCATTCGCGGTTTTCTGGTTATCTCCGCTGAGTAAGATCACACGCTTACCCGATTTTTTTAACGCCGAGATAGCATCGAAGGCATCGGGTTTAAGCGGGTCGGTAATGGCGATAACCGCCGTCAAAGCCCCCTCTAGGGCGACAAAAACCGGGGTTTTCCCCATCTCGGCAAACTCTATGACCTCATTTTCCAGTGCATCTATGTCATGGACGCTCTGCATTTTCATTAACTCCATGTTACCCACGGTCAACTGTCGGCCATCGACAACACCGACAATGCCCTTACCTTGATAATTAGTAAACTGTTCGGGCTCAACCAAGGGTAACTTTCTGGATTTAGCTTCGCTTAGCATAGCATCGGCTAGCGGGTGCTCTGAGTGTTGCTCCAGACTCGCAACGCTTGTTAACAAGGTTTCTATCCTATCGGGAGCATCGATACTGTTATTTCCTGATGCCAACTGTATATCGGTAACCAAAGGTCGACCTATAGTGATGGTGCCGGTTTTATCAAGTACCACGCAGCTGACTTTACTCGCCGTCTGCAGCGCTTCACCATTTTTTATCAATACCCCCATCTTTGCCGCCCTGCCCACCGATACCATTATCGACATCGGCGTCGCCAAACCTAAGGCGCAGGGACAGGCGATGATTAACACGCTGGTCAGTACGATAAGCGCATGAGATAACTGAGGTGCGGGACCGGCCATAAACCAGATAAATGACGCAGCCAGTGCGATCAGCACCACGATAGGGACAAAGTAAGCCGATATTTTATCGGTTAGGCGACCAATAGGCAGTTTAGATGTTTGCGCCTGTTGAACTAACTCGATGATCTTCGCCAGACGGGTATCATTCAGCCCTGCAGTCACGCCAAATATTAAGCTGCCGTTGCCGTTCACGGTTCCCGCACTCAAGGTATCACCCACAGATTTATTCACGGGTACAGGCTCCCCTGTCAACATAGATTCATTAAGCTGTGAATGACCGGATAACACTTCACCATCGAGTGCGACTCTGTCTCCGGGCTTGAGTCTGAGACGGTCACCTATCTTGATAAAAGCGATTTCAACCTCTTCATCGCCTGAATCGGTCACTCTGATAGCGGTCGTTGACTGCAAACCTATGAGCCTTTGTACCGCTTCACCGGTTTTGCCTTTAGCCCTGAGCTCAAGGGCATGACCTAAGTTGATTAAACCTAAGATCATCACACTGGCTTCAAAATAAACATGCCGGGCCTCGGCAGGAAATCCGCCAGGCATCAACACCACTATCATGGAATATAGCCAGGCACTCGTGGTACCGAGCACAATCAAGGTATCCATGTTAGCGCTACCCGCTTTCAGGGCCCGCCACATACCCTGGTAAAAGTGTCCTCCGGTTGTGATAAGCAGTACTAAAGTTATCAACCCCATCCCTCCCCACAGGAGTTGCTGACTAGGACTGTTGACCATCATTTCACCACCCAGCAGGCCCCACAGCATCATAGGAACACCTAAGCCCAGACCCAAGGATGACTGGATAATACGAGTTCGATACTCGATATTTTCTTCTTTAACCTTAGATTCGGAAGCAAGCTTAGCATCGAGCACCAGCTCGCTGTCATACCCTGCACTGGCTACCGTTGATATGGCTAATTCGCTGGTGATCTCGCCATTAATCAACACCTGCTTTTCACCCAGATTCACCCGCGCATCGACGTTTTCCCCTGACGGCCCCGGGGCTAACTTTGCAAATGCCCCCTCAATCTTGGCAACACAGCTGGCGCAGTTCATTTTAGGTACATATAAAATCATGCTTGTCATAAATTTTGACTCCAAATCATCCAAGATTCATTGAGTTTGCGTTATCTGTAGAACAAGCGTAATGTCTCCCCTAAAGGGAGAGTCAAACAAATTTTTCAACTAATTTAAAAATAGCCCAATGAGGATAGAAGAGAGGACAAAATATGAAGATTGGTGAAGTTGCTAAAGAGACAGGATTATCGATTAAGAGCATTCGCTATTACCATGATATCGGGCTCATCTGTGCTGCACGCGGTGAAAACGGATACAGGGAATATGACCAACCTCAAATTGAGTCACTAAAATTCATCCACCACAGCAGGGATTTAGGCTTCTCACTCGATGACTGCAGAGCCTTACTCGACCTTAAGCTTAATTCTACAAGAGATGCCGAAGACGTTAAGAATTTAGCTAAGGCGCATCTCGAGCTGGTAAGTAGTAGAATTATTAAGCTTCAGGCGCTCGAGGCACAACTAAAGCATTTGGTGGACGACTGCTGCGGAGGGCACCAGCCGGATTGCTCGATTATCAGTAGTTTAAGTTAACCGATATAGTCCAAGCAGCCCCAAAACTATAGTTTGCAGTGATGTTGCTATGTTGCATAGGTCGACGGGCAATAATAGAGGTGCAACACAATAACTATTGGTCATGTTTAAGATTGCGGGCATTTTCCAGACGTAACGGCGCTTGCTCACCTGCCGGCGTGAAACCAAAGACTTTGCCGTAAAAAGCCAGTTCCACCTCGAGGGCTTTGATCTTGTTGTGCGGGTCCTTCAATCCATGCTCTTCGCCATTAAAAGCCAGATAAGCAACAGGCACCCCCTTGGCTTTAAGTGCATTGAATACGGTCTTCGACTGCTTCTGAGCAACAAGGGCATCATCTTGTCCCTGGATCAGTAGCAGAGGCTCGTCGAGTTCCTCCAGGTGATACAAAGGAGAACGCTGACGATAGATATTTTGCTCTTCGGTGCTGAGTCCGACTAAGTGTTCGAGGTATTTTGACTCAAACTTATCCGCCTCTTTACTCAATACTTCCATGTCGCTGATACCCGAATAACTCACCCCGGCCTTAAAGGTGTCAAAGAAGGCTAATGATGACAGCACCGTTAATCCACCCGCGCTGTTTCCCCGCATGGCAAGCTGCAAACCATCGACCCAACCTTTGTTCACCAGATGACCCGCCGCTCTGACCGCATCTTCGACATCCGCTTTGCCCCAGCGGCCATAGATACTTTGACGGTACTTACGCCCGAACCCCGAACTGCCCCGATAATTGAGGTCCATCACCGCAAATCCCCGACTGGTCCAAAACTGAATATCGCGTCTGAAAGCGAGACTCGCCTTAGCCGTAGGTCCACCGTGTAACATCACTAACAGTGGCGGCCTAGAATCCTTAGGAGGGACAAAGCCTGGGTTGACCGGACCATAATAATAACCAAAAACCTGTTCACCATCCCCCGATTCAAAACTGATATTTTCGGCTCTGGAGATATAGTTAGGATCGAGTACCGGCAATTCCGGCGCATAGATTAGTTGAGTACCGCGGCCATTAACTTTATAAACTCCCTTTTCCGGCGTCACTTTTGCGCCGACAAAATAGATCCCATTTTCACCTTTCACGACTTGGGATATCTCACCAAAATCCACCGCTATGGATTCTGTTAATCCGGTATCGAGATAGATACGGATAAGTGATGCCACTCCTTTATGGTTGTAGCTGGCTATAATGGTATTGTCAGACTCAAATGCGTAGTTATGGTTACCCAACTTCCAATCGGGAACGGCAAACTCCGCCTCCATGTCCAGCACATGTTCGAGCTCACCCTGCGAATTGATGCGATACAAGTTCCACCAATTATTAAAGTCGGCCACAAAATAGAGCTGACCGTTCGGGCTATACAGGGGCTGGGTGATCGAGCCTTGACGATCTTCAATCAACCTTCGGGCGTTATGTAGCCCGCCCTTAGGCTCAAGCTCACCGACCCATAATTGTGTATTATCCCAAGGCATATTGGGATGGTTCCATGAGATCCAAGCCATCTGGTTATTATCCGGTGAGACCCTGGGAGCCGAATAAAAATCGGCTCCGGAGATGAGCTGTTCACCCTCGCCAGAGAAATTCAAATTCAGTGCAACCAGACTGGCAACGGGCATACCTTGATTGCGATGATCTTCCCTGACACAGATAATACGGGAGCCTTTGGAATAGGAGACGCAATCGGCATGACGAGTTCCATTGGGAGTGAGCGGAACAGGCTCTTGATTAGGCGCAATTCGATAGAGGAGCTGATCCTTAGCCTTAGAGACAAACAGACTCTGGCCAATGCCGAGAAAAGGGGAACCACCGTGTTCGTGCACCTTAGAACGGACATCAAACTCGTTACTCACAGCATCGGAGACGCTACCATCAAAATCCAGGCGTTTAATACCGACCCGGCCATTGGAGGCTGAATCGGATTGTACAAAATACACGGCATCATTGACGCTCTGTAACTCGCCAAAATTGTCTGATAAGCCGTAGACATCGCTCGCAGATATTGGCGAGGTCCAGCTACCATAAGTGTCAATCTGGCAACCACTGCGCTTATCGATGAGTTCAGTGGGTTCGGTGGGCTCCTTCTTAGAGCAGCCGACAAGCAAACTAAAGAGTAACGCCGAGAAGATATAGATCATATACATGCGAAATCTCATTGATACCTCCAAAGTTCATCTTGCTTAATCATTATACTGTTACTTCTTTCTGACAATCTTTTGCTTAAACCATTCAATAACGGCCAATTGTTTCGTCTGGGTTAGCCCAAAATAGATACATACCCAGGGAGAAAGCAGCAGATACCAAGGTAACACAGTCGTGTCACGTCCACTAAACAGGATAAAAAACAAGCCACAATAGATAACCAGGACACCTGAAACCCCTACAAATAACATGATATTTCTAATTACTTTTTCCAACCAATCCATCTTCTTATCAAATCTCATCAATACTAAATCCCCATAACGTGATCATTATCACCTAGATTAGCGATACAGTTCAAGAGACGTTCAGGCTCACCCACCTTCGAATGAAGGCTGATTGCATTTTAGTTTTGGTTCTGGCTGAGTTGGGATTGGAGTGCTTGCTTGAAAGTTATACTTTTCATTGGTATCTATCGCTTCCAGCGAGGGATGTGCAGATACTTCAGTGACACGGTGAGAGAAGCAAAGCTTCAATCTAACGAACGAGAAGCATGGATGCTGAACTGGCTGTTAGATATGGATATCGTTGTGAATATGTCCCTATACGCTCTGCGATTTCAAACAACATCCCTGTTTAAAAGCCAGTTCGATATCCCTATCTCTCGCTCGAAGAGTTTCACGATGTGAAACCTCGCCATGCCATCAACGTCCGTTGCCGCATCTACACTTGCTGATTTACAAGAAAGTTCTCTCTTCGATTGAGGTTATCTTGGTTAAGTTGCTAACAAGAAAATGCCCCAAGTTGGATAGCCTTCGAATGAAGGCTGATTACACTTTCTCTGTGGGTTGTTGATATTGGGAAGTTTGCTTGAAGGTTGTACCTTCATTGTTATCTATCACCTCCGGCGAGGTATGTGCAGATACTTCAGCGAAACGCCGTGAATCCATCCGTGGAGGCTCGACGATGGCATCCATTCCATCAACGTCCGCTGCCGCATCTACACTTGCTGATTCACAAGAAAGTTCTCTCTTCGATTGAGGTTATCTTGGTTAAGTTGCTAACAAGAAAATGCCCCTTTGCGTGTTAGTACCTTCAATTCGTCCAATACAGCATTAGCCTTTTTCCCATTACTTTCTCTCATCAGTTGGAAAGATAGCTTAATCTGTTTAGCGGTAGCATTAGTTAATCAGTAGCTATACGTTTTATACAGTTGTACTTATTTCAAGCTCATTCTCTGGTCAAATTGTGCGCGTTTACACTTTTTTAGCTAGAATGGACTTCAAGTAAAGAAGCGATGCTTCGCTCACGCCGCAGGGGACCTCAATTAAGCCCCAAGGGCATGGAATATGAACTCACGGATTGAGTAGCATCAAGCTCCTCTGTCAGAAATAAAGAACAAGCAGTGACATGAGATCTACGGCTCATGAACTATGGTCGCTAGGTAACTAAAGTATGGAGCGAAGGAGAATCAAAACTTTTATCATAAAATACCTACTTTGGTTTGCAATTGTATATGCATTAATCTGGCTTGCTCCCGGCATAGTAGTTTATCCTGTTGATTTTATGAATGAAGCTATTACTGGCATCAAATACGTGGATAGTTGGACTCTTGGCATAATGTTTTGGACAGGTTCAGTTATTCTTTTACCGATTCTATTTTTAATATTTCTGTTAATTTTCTATTTTGTCAAACAAAGAGATAAGAGAAGTAGATGATTGCTTGCATGGCTTTTATCTAACAAAACATCAAGTTGACGCGTTTCACTCGGATTTTTTGGTATGGAGTTCGGCGATAGGAGCCTAAATGACAATTTTTATTCGAATCATAGTGATAGCACTTGTAGCTATGATTTCAGGGATCATAATAATTGCGGCTATTACGGTCTCAGGTTATGGGACCGTAGATTTTGATGATGTAAGTACCATCACACCATATTCTGAAGTTGTAGGTTTAATTGTCACCTCTAAAGAGAAGGTTATCCTCCATGGATGGACGGAAGCAGATCATACAGTGGAACACCCTGTTTTTTACTCATTTTCACTGCCACCCGGAACCGATAATAGGTTTGTAAAGTCGCGAACAACTATTCCGGCTGGGCTACGGCTTGAAATAGTCGCTGTAGAAAAGTGTAAAAATTGTTATTTGGATTTAAAACCTAGAATAAAATTTAGAGTAAACCCTCGCAATCTTAAGACTGATCATGATTTACCAATATACTTAAATGATTCATTTTTAGTTGAAGAATGGGGTGAAAATAATGAGCCGATCACTTATGACTATAGCGTATTTTTAGTCGGCTCCTAGCTAGGGCTAGCCTTAGGGACCACATCTCCAATTGCCATACTTTTCCTAACCAAAATCTCACGAGTTAGAGGCTAGGCTCTGACTCGTTTATGTCCAGAAACGAGTTTGAGAGGACTTGTAAACCCAAATCGAAGAAACAAATAACTCAGGTGCGAGTGAGCTCGAGGACTTCGGTTTCATGGATGAAACCGCAGAGCGTATAGGGATATATTCACAGCGTACCGAGAGATTACTTGCACTAAAGCACGCTGCAAGCGATAAACAAAATTGAAGGAACAAGCTTCAAACACATATGCCAATACCCAATCAGCCCAAAGAACCTATAAAAGAGACTTCAAGCTTGTTATCCGACAAGCAAACAAGCTTTTGTCCAAAATCGTGCCACAGCCAGAAAGCTCTAAATCGAAGAGATAACTTTCTCGAAACCAGAGTCCGGTGTAAACGCGGCTATGGCCTTCCGTGACTTCACAACGATATCCATATCTAAAAGCCAGCAGTTCTGTAGAGAACTTCATGGCAATGGGACACAAGGCAAAGTTAGCAATGATACTCATTCTCTAGATAAATAGAATTTATGGGCTATATTTATTACTTCGAAATGAACATAGAGGGAGGGAATTCATATGATAGTTGCACGTTGGTCTATAGACGCAAAATTTGGACATAAGCCTGCTGTTATTGATTCTCTATCAAAATGGCAAAATATTTTTGGAGCTCAAATCGGCTGGGAAGGAAAATGTAGAATTCTAACAGGTTCTGTTGGTGCTTTAGAGTCAACCGTTGTCTCTGAAATTACTCTCGATAACCTGGCTGAATTAAGTGAGTCTTGGGACAAACTAGCTGAGCTAGATGGCCATAAGCAATGGAGTGTTGAACTCGAGCCTCACATTGTGTCTGGTACGATGAAGTGGGATGTATACCGTATTGTTGAGTAGCTCAAATCAAAAAAACGAGCCTAGGCTCGTTTTTTTATGACCGATATTCAGAGACAGTTTAGATACGTATCCCGCCATCGATTTCGAATACGCGACCATTTACATAGTCATTTTCGATGATGAACTTCACCGTCGAAGAGATCTCTGAAGGCTGACCTAAACGGCCGACCGGAACCATCTTCTCCAGACGTTCAAGTGCCTCTGGCTTCATCGCGGCAGTCATCTCAGTTTCAATCACACCCGGAGCGACGGCTGCGCTGCGGATATTGTATCTGGCTAACTCTTTTGCCCAACCGACTGACATAGCCGCGACACCGGCTTTCGACGCTGAGTAGTTAGTCTGGCCTACGTTGCCCGCTTTCGCTAAGCTGGAGATATTAATGATCACCCCTTCCTGCTCAGATTCAATCATGGCTGCTGCCGCTTCACGGCCACACAGGAATGTACCGGTGAGGTTAACGTTGATCACGGCTTGAAATTGCTCGAAAGACATACGACCGGTAACCTTACCCTCTTTGGCTTTCACCAACATGCCATCGAACAAGATGCCTGCGTTGTTGATCAACACATTGACCTTGCCAAAATCTTCCATGATAAACCCGAAGCCGGCAACCACATCTTCTTCATCTGTGATATCGAAAGCGTAACCCTGAACTTCTGCCCTGTCGCCGATATCGGCACAGGCACGCTCAAGTTTCTCCTGATCAACATCGATAAGCGCCAACTTGGCACCCGCTTCAGCTAAATCCAGCGCCATAGCCAGACCTAATCCACCAGCGCCACCAGTGATGACGACAACCTTATCTTTTAAATCCATCGAATTACCCTTTGTTTTTAATCTGTTGAACATTAGCAAACTGTTCAAAAATACTGGAAAAATCACGCGTCCCATTGCCCTGACGAGCATGGTTAACATATAAACTGCGCGCCAAAGCGCCCATCGGCGTGCTTGAATTGCTAAGTAATGCGGCCTCTTGAGATAACCCAAGGTCTTTAACCATCAGGTCCACCATAAAGCCACCTTGGTAGCCATTCGATGAGGGCACAGATTCCATCACGTCCGGACAAGGATTATATTTATTCAGCGTCCAATTACCACCACTACTTACCTTCATTATCTCAGATAATACTTTGGGGTCCAGACCATGATCGATTCCCATCTGCAAAGATTCACTGGTTCCGACCATCAGGACAGATAACAACATGTTATTACATATCTTGGCAACCTGACCCGCGCCCGCCCCACCTGCGTGAAAGATGTTCGCCCCCATATTGCTTAGCACCTCTTTGGCTTGCTCGAAGCCCGTGTCACTGCCGCCACAGATAAAGGTGAGCGTTCCCGCCGCCGCGCCAGCCGTTCCGCCCGAAACAGGCGCATCGACAAACTCGAGCTCTTTCTCGACGGCAAACTTCGCCACGACCTGTGCACTTTGAGCATCGATGGTAGAGCAGTCTATCAGTAAGGTGCCCTTTGCAACCACATCAATCAACCCCTTGCCTTCACCTCCACCGCTTTCGCCGAGGTAGAGTGAACGAACATGTTTGCCGGCCGGAAGCATAGTGATAACGACATCTGCGCCAGCTGCGGCGCCACAGGCACTGCTCGACGCTATTGCACCAAGATCCGTAAGCGACTTTATCGTTTCGGGTACCAGATCAAATACACGCACCGTTAAGCCAGCCTTAACTAAATTGGCCGCCATCGGCGCCCCCATATGCCCTAACCCGATAAATGCGACACTTGTCATCTCATGCTCCTTAGCCTTCAATTTGAAGATAAACTCAATTCATTGTTAGTCGTTCATGCTCATTCTGTTCATTTGTTCGCGCTCACACCGTTGATACATTCCTTTTAAGACTCCCCTTTTTTAAGAAAGTGTCTTCAGTGGATGCTGCGCATCGGCCCAAGGTGAAGTGATTAATTGCGCTATCAAGTCTTGGGGTACGGCAGAAACCTCTCGATAGCGCCACTTTGGCTGTCGGTCTTTATCAATAAGCAGCGCCCTGACTCCCTCACTGAAATCCCCGATAGCGCAGCAGTTCACGCTAGCGCCCAGCTCAAATTTAAAGACCTCGGCCAAGCTGAGCGAGGTGCCAAGCTGGGCTTGATGATAGATGAGGTGCCAACTGACAGGGCTACCCGAGAGCAGCGTCTTAAGCGGGCGTTCGAGCCAGGAGTCGTGACCATTAAAACCGGAAACTCGCTCGATAATCTCGACCAAAGAGCCTGTCATCAAGCCGTCTATCCCAGCTTGGTTTACCTCTAATTGCCCTTGGGGCAATGGCACCGAGACCTCTTGCTCCATGGCATTGAGCTGCTCAGTTAACAAGCGATGATTTAACTCACTATCATCACTCCAACTCAGAGTGGCTAAGTGGTCGAGCAATGGCTCCTTACTATCACTATTGAGATAGTGGTTACCCACCCCGACATATTTAGCATCGCCGGCATTCATATTGTAGGCGGTTAATCCGAGAAACAGCCCGGTTTTACCCGGCATTCGATTAAGAAAATAGCTACCACCCACATCGGGATACAGGCCGATGGTCACCTCAGGCATGGCGATACGTGAACGCTCAGTCAGCACTCTGTGGCTCGCGCCCGCCATTAAGCCAAGGCCACCACCCATCACAATCCCATCGCCCCACACCATGACGGGCTTACCTAAGGTATGCAGCAGATAATCGAGACGATACTCACGCTCAAAAAACGTCTCGGCCTGATCGGTCACTTCACCGGGCGATTTGATCGAAGCATGATAGATATCCCTGACATCCCCGCCTGCGCAGAAGGCCTTCTCGCCCGCCCCATCGAGCATCACCATGGCGATGTCGTCATCATTCTGCCACTGCAACAACTGCTGCGTCATGGCGTTCACCATGCTGAGGTTAAGCGAGTTGAGTGCCTTTTCAACATTCAGAGTCACGACACCTATCTGCTTACCGGATGCTGTACCTAATGTCTGAAAAACAACGCTGTTATCTATCCCTGTTACCACATTAGTATCCGCGGATGTGTGAACTGTCATTAGCAATTTTTCCAATTGGCTTTGCGCTTATCCAGGAAAGCATTGACGCCCTCCGCCTGATCTTCGGTATCAAACAAACCGACAAACAGCTCTCGCTCCAGGGGTAATGCCAGGCTTCTTGGCATCGTCCGTCCAGCCTGAATAAGCTGCTTACACACCGCGACACTGCTTGGACTCTGATTGGCGACTCTTGCAGCCAGTTCGATGGCGGCATTAAGAGAGCCGCCAGTCTCAACCACCTCTTCAACTAAACCCAGAGACTCGGCTCTGTCGGCCTTGAGTCGCTCACCGCATAAAATCATGCGCTTTGCCCAGCCTTCACCAACCAATGCAACTAAGTTTTGAGTGCCACCGGCGCACGGCAGTAATCCCACCGACGCTTCCGGCAGTGCCATCACAGCTTGAACTTCTGCAATACGGATATCACAGGCCAACGCCACTTCAAGTCCGCCGCCCATGGCATAGCCATTTATCGCCGCAACAGAGACGCCACGAAATTGGCTCAAGGCTTCAAACGCTTCGCCGAAGTGTTTAGACATCGAAGCAGCAACGCCTTTATCGCCATCGGCAAAGAGCTTAAGATCGGCGCCGGCAGAGAAAAACTTCTCCCCCTCGCCGGTGATCACTAACGCATAGATATCCCTGTTCTCGTTAAGCTCAAGCACCTTTTCTTTAAGGGCTTGCAGGCTTTCGGCGGTCCAGGTATTGGCCGGCGGATTACTCATGGTGAGAATGGCAGTATGGCCTTCAATACGTTCAATTATTCCTGTCATAAAACGCTTCCTTTCAACAATTAATCTTCTTTGCTTTGAACCATTAACCTTCTCTACTTCCAACAAGGTTTGCCATTAGCACTCAAAATTTTGAAAACAAACACCACGCAGTGGGTTCAATAGAGATACGTAGTCGATCTATCAGAGGATCTGGCCTGCATTTTCATTCAACAAACGACGGGCAATGATCAAACGCATGATCTCGTTCGTGCCCTCTAAGATCTGGTGTACACGCACATCACGAACATGTCGCTCTAACGGGTATTCACGGATATAACCGTAACCGCCATGAAGCTGAAGCGCCGCATCACACACCTGAAAACCGACATCGGTGGCAAAACGTTTTGCCATCGCGCAATAGGCGGTCGCCTCCGGATCTTTCTCATCAAGCTTAAACGCAGCCAAACGCACCAGTTGTCTGGCAGCCACTAATTCGGTGGCCATATCAGCTAATTTAAATTGAAGCGCCTGAAATGCGGCAATAGGTTTACCAAACTGCTTACGCTCATTCATATATTGTGTCGCACGTTCGAGTGCGGCCTGGGCCGTACCGATCGAACAGGTCGCGATATTAATGCGCCCGCCATCGAGTCCCTTCATGGCAAAGGTAAAACCTTGTCCCTCTTCGCCCAACAGGTTTGAGACAGGGACGCGCACTTCATTGAAGGTAATTTCGCGGGTAGGTTGAGCATTCCAGCCCATCTTATCTTCAGCCTTGCCGTAGATAACCCCCGCCGCATCGGCCGGTACTGCGATAGCCGAAATCCCTTTGGGTCCCGCCTCTCCGGTTCTGCACATAACGACCAACATTTCGGTGGCACCGGCACCCGAGATAAACATCTTAGCGCCGGAGATCACATACTCATCCCCTTCCCTAACCGCCTTGGTCTTAAGGGATGCCGCATCACTTCCAGCCCCGGCCTCGGTTAAGCAATAGGAAGCCAGCTTCTGCCCTGTGGTGAGCGACTCTGACCACTCATCTCTTAATGTTTGTGAGCCAAAACTGGTGACCATCCAGGTCGCCATATTGTGAATAGTCAGCATGGCGGTCGTGGCGGTACATCCCATGGCAAGCTGCTCAAAGATGATAGAGGAATCGAGTCTGGACAGGCCCATGCCTCCCTCACTTTCCGGTGAATAGAGGGAACAAAACCCGAGTTCACCGGCACGCTGGATCACGTCTTTAGGGAAGTGATGTTCCTCATCCCATTTCGACGCGAAAGGGGCTAACTCCTCTTGGGAAAATTGCTGGGCAAGATCGGCAAACTGACGTTGGTCTTCATTCAGATTGAAATCCATCTGTAGGTCTCCTTCGGCACATTCATTATTGAGCTAGTTGCTGAGCTGCTCGTTGAACTAATTATTAAGTTTAGCCATTTAGCTGACTATTAATCTTGGCGACTAAGAACTGCTCTCTGTTTTTATTGTGCCTTACGTTAATAATGTGAGTAAAACGGGTCAAAACCCTGCTGTCTATGGGGCTGAATCTCATAGACAGCGGGCTACTTTTATACCGGCTTATTTTAGCGCTATGGTCATATTGGGCGCTGCGTGTTCGGCATCTGAGATCTGAGACTCAAACCAACGGGAAGTGATGGTTTTTGTTTCGGTGTAGAAGCGGACGGCTTGCTTACCGTAAGCGTGTTGGTCGCCGTAGAAACTTCCCTTCCACCCTGTGAAGGAGAAAAATGGCAGAGGTACCGGAATGGGTACATTAATTCCCACCTGACCTACCTCTATTTCATGTTGGTACTTACGGGCAGCCGCGCCACTGGCGGTAAAGATAGAGGTGCCGTTACCGTAGGGACTATCGTTGACGATGTCGATAGCTTCCTCTAACGAATCGGCTTCCATGCAGCACAGCACAGGTCCGAAGATCTCCTCTTTATAGATGCTCATCTCGGTAGTCACCTTGGTGAACATAGTCGGGCCAATCCAGTTACCATTCTCATACCCGGGTACGGTAAACTCAGAACCATCGAGCAGACACTCGGCGCCTTCATTTTTTCCCTGCTCAATGAGAGATAGCACGCGCGCCTTAGCCGCAGGACTAATTACGGGTCCGTAACCCGCATTTTTATCATCCCAAAGCCCGGGCTTAACCTTAGCCAGCGCCTCTTTCAACTCAGGAACCCACTCTTTTGCGGCGCCAACAAACACGGCAACCGAAAGTGCCATACAGCGTTGACCCGCTGCACCGACAGAGGCGCCGACCAAGTTATTGATCACTTGCTGCTTATTGGCATCGGGCATGATGACGCAGTGGTTTTTTGCCCCGGCAAAGGCCTGGACGCGCTTTAAGTTATCGGTACCTGTCTTATAGATGTATTGACCTACACCGACAGATCCCACAAATGAGATAGCTTTAATATCTTTATGATGAAGAAGCACATCTACGGCAACCTTATCACCATGAACCAGTTGCAGTACGCCCTTAGGTGCACCCGCCTCTTCGAACAGTTCGACAAGACGTTGTGGCGTCATTGGATCTTGTTCCGATGGTTTAAGTACGAAGGTATTACCGCATGCGATGGAAAGAGGGAACATCCATAACGGGATCATGGCAGGAAAGTTAAACGGTGTAATACCGGCGCAAACACCAAGAGGTTGGGTATAACTGTAGGTATCGATACTGCGAGCGACGTTCTCGACGGTTTCTCCCATCATTAAGGTCGCAATATTACAGGCATGTTCTGCCACTTCTATACCGCGCCACACGTCGCCCTTGGCATCGTCAAACGTCTTGCCCGTCTCTTGCGCTAAGATAGTCGCCAACTCATCATGGTGTGCTTTAAGAAGGTGTTGATAGTTAAACATCACACGAGCACGTTCAGATACCGGCACCTCTTTCCAGCTTTTAAATGCCAGTTTGGCGCTGGCAACGGCTGTTTCCACCTCTGCAACGGTAGCACTATTGATCACCGCTATCTGCTCGTTGTTTGCAGGGTTCGTTACCGAAATCTGCTGCTCTCCCTGACCATAAATAAATTGGCCGTCGATATAATGCTTAACTTGAGTTGTCATATTGCTTCCCATTAAGATCGGTTCGAACCGAATTTTGCGGCATTATTGCCTTTGCTCGCAAAAGTAGGTCATCTTGTCTCGTTGATTGCTACATGTAAGTGACTGCTTGTTAACTCACATCTCTTCATTTGCGATAGTTACTTGTGATACATATAAATCATGCTTTAAAACAATAGAACTAGACTTCGATGGCCATCGCCGTCGCTTCGCCGCCACCGATACATAAGGAGGCAACGCCTCGCTTAAGGCCACGAACCTTAAGGGCATGGATTAATGTCACTAATAATCGCGCGCCGGAGCAACCGATAGGATGGCCAAGCGCACACGCGCCACCATTGACATTCACCTTCGACTCATCGAGCGATAGCTCAGAGATTGCCAGCATGGTCACCATGGCGAAGGCTTCGTTGATCTCAAACAGATCCACATCGTCCTTGCTCCAGTTCACCTTATCAAACAGCTTATTCATCGCACCGACAGGCGCTGTCGTAAACATCGATGGCTCTTGTGCATGAGTGGTATGCCCCTTGATAGTGGCAAGCACAGGTAACCCCAGAGAATTGGCCTGCTCAGCCGTCATCAACATTAAAGCCGCAGCACCATCAGAGATTGAGCTTGAGTTCGCCGCAGTAATGGTGCCATCTTTGGCAAAGGCCGGACGTAAGCTTGGGATCTTATCCGGACGTGCATTGCCGGGCTGCTCATCGGTATCGACAAGGGTATCGCCGCGACGGCTGGAAACCGTGACCGGGGTTATCTCCTCTTTAAAAGCGCCGCTTTCAATCGCGGCATTGGCTTTTTCGAGTGAGTTCAGCGCAAATGTGTCCATCTGCTCTCGGGTCAAGTTGAACTCATCGGCCGTCTCTTGAGCAAATGTGCCCATAGCACCACCGGTATAGGCATCTTCGAGGCCATCGAGGAACATATGGTCCATCACCTTGCCGTGCCCCATACGCATCCCGCCGCGGGCTTTATCGAGTAGGTATGGCGCCAGGCTCATACTCTCCATGCCACCGGCAACAACCACAGATGCACTGCCGGCTTTAATCAGGTCATGGGCTAACATGACGGTTTTCATTCCTGAGCCACACACTTTATTTACCGTTGTCGCGCCAACAGACAAGGGAAGACCTGCGCCCAAGGTCGCTTGGCGCGCCGGAGCTTGACCCAGTCCGGCAGGCAGTACACACCCCATAAGCACTTCATCGAGTTGCTCTCCTGCCAATCCGGTTTGATCCATTAGCCCCTTAATGGCCGTCGCGGCCAATTTGGGTGAAGGCACACTCGACAATGCCCCTTGAAATCCACCCATAGGGGTACGTTTAGCGGCAACGATTACGATTTCCGGGTTTGACTGCTCTGTACTCATATCTACTCCTGTAATGGATTCGCCCTGTCGGTGAATAACTGTGATCACCGACATCTAAAAACAATTAGTAAGTGTGATCTTGCTCAATTAATATCACTCTGACGTTTACGCGAACGTAAAGCAAGTGTTAGCTGGTCAAACTTCTACCAAAGTATGAGGTGGAGATGTCACTGAAGATTTACAGATTAGGTAATAAGTCGTATTGAATAGAGGTAAAGAGGGGGGAAGTGGAGCAGGTTCTTGGGAAATGTCAGAAAAAGTGATTGGGAATATAGTGCAGAGAAAGCTTCGAGCTTCGAGGTTTTAGAAGCTAGGGGCGAGGATCTAGTGCAAGCTGAAACAGCTCGAATCTAGAACCTCGTGTCTAGAACCCCGTACTTCATCCCCGCCTAAACCTCATTTTCCCAGGGGGTGATGCCACTCATATCATCGAGGTTATAAGGGGTTAACTGGTAAACATAATAGTTGAGCCAATTACTAATCAACAAGCTGCCGTGACCATACCAGCGAGCGACAGGGTCTTGCCCAGGGTCATTGTTCCTGAAATAATTTTGTGGGATCTCAGGTTGTAATCCTTCACCCAGATCGCGGAAATACTCATCTTTCAATGTCGATTTCTGGTACTCCGGATGCCCCATAACAAACAGGTTACGGTTATTTGTACTGAGCACCATATAGGCGCCAGCCTCATCGGATTCAGTTAACACCTGCAGTGCCGGATGTGCCTTTAAAAGCTGGACATCCATTTCAGCAAAACGTGAATGCGGGGCCAGGAACTCATCATCGAATCCGCGAAGCAAAGGAACGTGTCGATGAGTTCTCGTATGCAGAAATACGCCTGAGCGTTTTTCCTTGAGTAGATTTCTGTTCAGTCCGTAGAGATGGTACAGGGCCGCGTGGGCCGCCCAGCATAAAAAAAGCACGGAGGTGACATGTTGCTGTGACCAATCGATAATTTCACGAATATGATCCCAATAGCTCACATCTTCAAATTCAACCTGACCCAATGGCGCGCCGGTGATAATCAAGCCATCATAGTTTTTATGACGCACGGCTTCGAAATCACGATAAAAGTTATTCATGTGATCGATTGAAGTGTGTCTTGACTCTTTATCGTGAATTCTGAGCAGATCCACATCGACCTGCAGAGGGGTATTACCCAGTAAACGCAAAAGCTGCGTTTCGGTTTCAATTTTATTCGGCATCAAGTTCAGAATAAGCACTTTCATCGGACGAATATCTTGATTTGCAGCCCGAGTCTCAGACATAACAAAGATATTTTCTGACTCTAAGATCTCTGCTGCAGGCAGATCATCGGGAATTTTAACCGGCATACCGCGTCTCTTCCATTATCTATTCATTAAAATACATGTGTCAGACTGTAGGATCGGCGCAGCATGTTTGCTTAAATGATGCTTAGCGACCGACCTTCTGTACCAACACTGACATAGGCTCACTGGAACCTAAATCTATGTTATATGCTTGAGTATTGATGAATAACAGCTTGTCATTGAGGGTGATTTTGGCACCTATGGCGTAGGTATGGCCCGACTCAAACTGATCTCTGTTTATCAAAAACTGAAATGGGGCTGGTGTACTGACATCGCTTCGCTCAATCTGCGCAAGCACAATTGCCGGTGCGTCCATCAGTGATACATCCTTAAGTTCCACCGTTAACACTGCATCTTGTGGTAGAGCGATTCGCTCCTTATACCAAACCTCACCCTGGATCTCTACGCCCGCATTAGGCGTAGCACAGCCGACTAGTGCACCGACGACTATCGCTCCAACCAAAGTACCGACAGCTGCGACTAAAGGTAACACTCGCTTAAACCACTTTGTCATATTCTTACTCCTTATCATACATCAAGACTTCTAGATGTCTATATGTCCATATCAAAAATCGTTACTTTTAATTTTGGCACTTTTGACTAACTCACTTTTCACTTCTTCAAGAGTAACCTTCGTCATTTAACTTTTATCATTTAGCTATGGCCTCCCCCACTTAGCCCAAGACGAGACAGCTATCAGGGCTCACTGAATACCAATCGGTATAAGAAAGTGATCTACTCAGAGTTGTTTTTGGCAAACTAGTTCAAGGCGAATGGATGAAGGAATGGTGTTCCCTTGTGAAGTCATTCAACGCAGAAGTAGGAAGCCAAAAACACTCCTAAAAGGCGAGTCTTAGCGCATCCGATGCTGTGTTAACGAGCTAAAACGTAGAATAACTATGCTCTTCACTCGTTGCGAACAACAGGGACGTTGTGAATGCCCTTTATGCAGGAGCAATAAAGGGCCTTGCCTCTGAAACGCTAAATTCTCGCTGAGCGATCACACCTTTATACCGATTGGTATAACTATAACTCTTGTCCTGAATCCCATATCTCCCTATCATAAGTTACCAATTTCAAGCCGAATAGCCTAATGACACAAGCCACCGCCATAATTGTGGGCGCTAGCTCACTCCTGAGCCGAGAAATCGCAAAACAACTCGCCGCTCAAGGTGTCGAACTTGCGTTGCTCGCGCAAGATCCTGATTCACTTCAAGAGTTTGCAGACAGTCTTCCAACACAAGTTCATCTGTTTCCATTACAAATTGTAGAGCCTCAAACCATTATCTCAACTCTGGAAGATGTGTGGCAACAATTAGGTGGGGCACACCTCGTCCTCGTTAATACCGGTCTGAACAGCTATGATCCACAGCTTCCCTGGGGGCCTGAGCAAGATATCATCACAGTTAATGTTCAAGGGTTTTCGGCCGTCTGCAATACTGCTTTTCGCTTATTCAGAGAGCAAGGTTACGGCCAACTTGCCGCAGTAAACTCAATTGCCGGGCTACGTGGTGGTCCAAGCGTGGCTTATCATGCATCAAAGGCCTTTGCGACTAATTATCTGGAAGGTTTGAGCATGCATGCTCAGCGATTAAAACTGCCCATCACAATCACAGACATTCAGCTTGGCCTACTCGATAAGGCTGCGATGCAGCAAAGTCGTTTATGGCTCTCTCCACCGGATGAGGTCGCAAGACAGATAATTAAGGCGATGCAAGGTGGGAAACGAAGAGTCTATGTGACTAAACGCTGGCGTTTAGTGGCCTGGCTGACTAAGTTATTACCGGAATTTGTCTACAACACCCGGCACTGGCGTACTAAGGCCGAACGCCTCGCGGCTAAGGCTGAAGGGAAAAAATAGGTTCGAGTCGCGCAAGCTTAAAACAAAAAAGGAGCCTTAGGCTCCTTTTTACTGTCTGGTGTCTTATCTCTGGCGAGATAGCAATATCACTTAGAAGGTGTAACCCACACTCACCATGTAAACCCAAGGGTTGATATCAGTTTCAATCTTAACTGCATCACCGGCCAGTTTGAAGTGAGCATCGGTACTGATCTGAGCGTACCAGACTGAAGCATTCACCAACCAGTTTTTGTTGATTTGGTAATCCAGACCCACTTGCGCAGCAACGCCCCAAGAGTTAGTCAGACTAAGATCTGTTAAGGCACCATCGAGATCGTTAGTAAACTCGTTGTCAAAAAAGTTAGTGAAGTTAACACCGGCACCGATATATGGACGAAGCTTAGAATCGGCTGAACCGAAGTAGTATTGGGCGACTAAGGTCGGTGGCAGTTGCTTAGTCTCGGCAATCTTTCCTATACCATCAAGTGAGATATCATGAGTAAACGGAGAAGCCGCTAAAAGCTCGATACCGATATTGTCAGTCAACATATAGCCGAAGTTCAAACCCAGCTGAGTGTTATCATCGACGCCAAACTCACCATTTCCCGCGACATCTTGACTCGACTCATTAGGTGCAACAACAGCAACACCGGCACGAACGATAATATCGCCCGCCTGATGGGCTGAAACAGAAGAAGCGAAACCGGTAGATAGTAGGGCGGCCGCGATTAATCCAGACACAATAGTTTTGTTCATCATACTACTCCATTAATACAACACGAAAATTCTTTATTATTATTAAGTTCCTTAACATTCGCGTGCATCCTGCCAGACGCCAAGTCGCTTTCCATTGATCCAGATCAATTTACGCAATACCTACCTATTTATAGATACCAACACATGATCCAGCTCACAAAAAACAAAAGAAGCATGATAAATACAGCTTTATTTTGGTGACCAAAGTCAAAAGTCTTCAAGTTCACCAAACAAGAAAACATCAAGATAAACAATCGCGAACGCAACAATTCAGCAACAACTTCGCTGGAGATAAATGGTAAATAATGAGGCGGCATATCAGCCGCGATTCATTTGTAAGCTAAGGGTTGTAAGCTAATTTTTATAAGCTAAGGTTTGTGAGATGAGTTTTGTAAGCGAGGGTATGTGTAAAGCCACCCCTTGGTTCGTAATCTATGGTTAAACAGTGTGAGGGGGCGTTTAGGGTTAGGAGTCAACTGCAGCTGAAACAGCGATTCGAGTCCAAATGCTGAACTGAATACTATACCGCATCCTTCTACGATTAAGGAGTTATCTCCCATCGCTGCTCCATCGGGGCTCAGTGAAACAGCGATAGCCGTCTCTTTTTCGGGCCAATAGCCCATGGCATCCAGTGCAGAGGAGTATGGCTTGTCACCATTTCTCAGATGCATTCTGGCTTGGTTTTTTACCGACCAGGGATACTCTGGTGCTAAGACTCGCAATTTGGCCTCAAAGCGTCTTTCTGTCTCTCTGGACAGATCCGTCGGGTCGAAGTAGATCAGATCGATATCCGTAAATGGTGAGGCATCTGTTCCATGTAGTCGGTCCCAGGCCAAGTTTCGTATAAATCCCGCCGCCAACATCCATTGTGGCAACGCCAGCATACTCGCTGCCTGTAATGCACGAATATGCCGGGGAGATTCGTTTATCCACTGTCCTAATTGCTGTTCATAGTAATTCAGTTCCAGCCCCTCCTTTTAAAATCAGCGTTATTTTCAATAATACCAATCGGTATAACCCAACAAAAAAGGAGCCTAAGCTCCTTTAATATCAATATTGTTAAATCTATGAAAGTCGTTAACTACAACTACTTAATCGGCACCGCCTTCATCACGACTTCCGTCGTGTATAGTCCATTATTTATCACAGGGAAACGATCGTAGGTTTGAAAGATCACGCTCCCTTGATATTGAATCATGGAAACAATCCCGTAGTTGATGCTGGAACTCACCGTATCAGATGGCAGAATAAATTTAAATGGCACAGGTGCACGGGCGATATCGAAACTCTTCTGGGCAACAATAACGCCGGGAGTATCGAGGTCGATAATGGCAATGGTGACCGAACTTCCCTTGGGCAACGCGATCTTCTCCAGATAACCTGCGGCTCCATTGACGATTATCGGTTTATCTTCAGCTACAGTGACACAGGCGGAAAGCATCATCACACAAATTAATACAAGGGCTCTTTTCATCATTACAAATATCTTCCTAATCGCGTTCATAGTTCGATACGCATTTTATCGGATCTGGCTCATCATTGACCAGACTAATTCAATAAGCTAATTAACCAGACTATTTTCCCTGTGATAGCCTAATCAAGCCTTCCTGTGTTGCGGAGGCCACCAGCTCACCGGCCTGATTAAAAAATTGGCCTTTCACGAAGCCTCTGCCACCTCCGGCGTGGGGACTTTCATTGCTGTACAGTAGCCAGTCATTCAAGTCCAATGGTCGGTGAAACCACATCGCATGATCTATGGTAGCCATACGCATACCCGGCGTTAAAAATGAGACGCCATGAGGCTGTGCGGCAGTCACAAGAAAATTAAAATCAGATGCATATGCCAGCAGGTATTCATTAACCGAGTGGTCGCTTGGCATCTTGCCATTTGCGCGGATCCAAATATTACGTTTAGGCTCTCTGGCACGGGGATAAAAAGGATTTTCCGGGTTGACCAAACGCATCTCGATGGGCGCGTCAGCCATAAATTTTTCTAACATTTTAGTAGGTACCTTGTCCCCCATGGTCATGGCAAGCTCTTGCTGGTTTAACAGACCATCGGGGCCCGGTACATCAGGCATCTGCGCCTGATGCTCAAACCCCTCTTCATGTTCCTGAAATGAGCAGGTCATATTAAAAATCGGACGGCCTTTCTGAATAGCTTTAACACTTCTGGCACTGAAACTCCCTCCATCACGCATGATTTCAACATCATAAATAATAGGAAGCTTCTCATCTCCGGCGCGAAGAAAGTACGAGTGAAAAGAGTGAACTTTACGCGTAGGGGAAACGGTCTGTTTAGCCGCACTCAACGCCTGCCCCATAACCTGGCCACCAAACACGTGACCAAATCCAAGGTCCTGGCTCTGTCCGCGAAATAAGCCAACTTCAATTTGCTCCAGTGAGAGCAAAGATAATAGATCGTTTAATACCTGACTCATCGCATTCCAATCCCCAATTAAACAGCCCGACAGCTTAACTCAGAACTCAGCTGTCATGCCAGAGCTTTACATGGAGATTGCTTATATAATACCAATCGGTATATACCGGTCACTCGATGACTATATGCCTCTCCGCTGCACCACGCCGCGCCCAAGCCAACACCTGATCCTCGCCACTTTTATGTAAATTAACCGGAAGCGCATGATGGATCTGTTCCCAGCTGCTAAGCAAGGTTTCAGGTTTGCAGGTATCGGCTTCAAAATAGGTGGGTTTAAACTCAGTAAACTGACCGTGACTGACACTGCCGGCTGCTGTGAGCAGATGCTGACCCGTTGGTGCATCGGTGCAGCATAGAAACAACATACTGGCTGTTATAGAAGACTTGGAAAATAGTGGTTTAACGGATGCAGCTAAACGCCCTTCTGTCATGCCGGTTAACGCGTGGGGGGTAAGACTGTTGACCTTAATATTGTGCTCTACCCCTTCGAGATAAAGGCTATTTACCAGACCAATCAGCCCCATTTTACTGGCACTGAAAGAGGTCTCGTGCATATCACCATATAAGCCACTGGCGGCGCAGCTCATCATAATCCGGCCATAGCCCTGACGTTTCATCAGAGGCCAGATAGCCTGAGTCATATAGAAGCTGCCACTGAGATCGACATTTAATTGAGTTTGCCACATTTCGACAGTGAGATTTTCAAACGCACAAGGTGTGTGAACCCCGGCATTATTCACCAAAATATCGATGCGTCCCCATAGGTTTACCACCTCTTGGACTGCTTGTTTGATACCATCGACATCACTGACATCCAGCCTGAACATCAGGGCGTTGGCACCTAACTCCTCAACCGCCTTGTGACAGCGTTCGAGTCCGGAGTAGTTCATCACAGCTAAATTCGGTTCACTTTCCGCATAACCCGAATCTATCAAAACCACGTTGGCTCCACGCTCTGCCAGTGCTATCGCATAAGCACGCCCTAACCCGGTTCCAGCTCCGGTAATCACTGCAACTTTATTATCAAAACGCATCGATACTCTTCCTCAATGAATAGCCTCAAATGATTCGATACATGCTCACAAACAGTTCAATTACCAATACAACGTCATTTAATAAAGAGCCAGAGCATACATATGTTCTTAAAAGGGGTATTTATCTCTCCTCCCATCAATAAATATTCCCTTCAGACAGCTATAAAAGCACATCCACAGGCTATTTTCTTTGAGCCAGATAACAGAATTGCATACAGTTTAGGATTGTTAAAAATTCAATTTCAGATAGTCAAAAATTGAAATTGAGATAGTTAAAAATTGAATAATTTGTCTTCAAAGAGACACGCATCAAAATGGGTCACTTCATTGAAGCTGATAAACTTGTTATCATGTGCTGATTAACATTCAGTAGACTTCACCAGAACTGCTGTTCACTCCCTTTATAAAAACGATTAAAACAATGAACCCTTGGATTTTGGCCATTAGGCCTCGTACACTGCCGGCGGCAATTGGCCCGCTCTTGGTGGGAAATATTCTAGCCCTTCAATCGGAACAGTTCACCTGGCTCATAGCCTGTACTTCGATGCTTTGTGCCATCTTATTGCAGATAGCCGTGAATCTGGCAAACGACTACTTCGACTTTAAAAGTGGGATAGACACTGAGGAGCGAATAGGCCCGGTGAGAGTCACCCAAGGCGGGTTGCTCGCCCCTAATAAAGTCAGGAATGCCATATTCATCAGTCTCGCATTAGCACTTTTAGTTGGCTCATATCTTATTTATCACGGTGGCTGGCCCATCGCCTTTCTGGCGGCGGCGTCCATATTAGGTGCGCTCGGCTACAGTGGAGGGCCCTACCCTCTGGCCTCACATGGGTTGGGAGAGGTCGCCGCTTTTATCTTTTTCGGTCTGGTTGCTGTTGTCGGAAGTTATTACCTGCAAGCGGGTGACACCAGCACGGCAGCCTGGATTTTAGGCAGCGCCATAGGCTTTCTTAATGCGGCTATTATGCTGGTCAACAATACCCGAGATATGCAAACTGATATCAAGGCGGGTAAACATACACTGGCCGCACATATCGGAGAGGGACAAGCCAGGCTGCTCTACCAAGCCTTGGTATTCCTGCCTTTCGCCCTCATCATAGGTGGTTTTATTCTCGGTTTCTTGCCGGGATTACCCGTCTTACTGGCGGGAGTTTCACTCATTATTGCCCGTAAATTAAACAGTGAGTTTAGTCATACTTCCGGTGAAGCCTTAAACCCGCTCCTCGGCAACACGGCCAAACTCACCATGATATTCAGCGGACTGTTCAGTATCGGATTGGTATTCGTGTGATGTTAAAGCCATCAAGCCAATAGGCCTTATATCGCTTTAAAACAAAAAATACTTTCAGACACCATGGGATAATATTCCATGGTGTTTATCTTATATTCCACTCTTCATTAAAATCGACTCTCTTTCAACGAACTTTCAACACATATTCGACTCTATCTTCCCTCATCTCAGACAAACCTTATCTCAACAAATTTTGCATCGACAAACTAAATGTTCTGGAACAGGATCTCTATCGTAAAGGTAATGATGGCTTGATTGAGGCGCTCGCTATCGACCTCTTTACTCCAGTTATATTCCGGAGTGATCTGAAAGAAAAGCCATTCACGGGCAAAGTTTTGCCGATAGGTCAGGCCGATATTGGCATTACTGATATAATGATACGGCTCATCGACACCATAAATACTGGCGCGATAGCTAATCGCCTGTGAATTGCTGATGTATTGATACAGCTGGAGACTCGTGCCCAGCTCCCAGACATCGAGATCATTTTCAAAACTGGCAGCCGCCGTCCAACGCAGCAGATACGTTTGATTAAACGCATGCTCGATATCCAACTCGGTAGACTCACCCGTAACTTTTTTCTCTTGATAAACCTTTTGAGTCAGACGCGTAGTCGTACTCTCTGAAATCGGATAGGTGTAACGCCAGCGAGCCTCCAATTTTGGTTTTAAATTGGCCTTGATATTAAAACTGACCCTACCTTTCGCATACCAGTCATAGCGTAAACCGACATCCCGCTCACTCTTGTCGTCTGGTCCCTTTAAGAAGGAAAATGGGTCATCTTCTCCCGTCGAATCAAAAATAAACTTCAACCTTTCATTCACCCCGGGGAGGTTCAGGCGTGCATTTAAATTGGCCCTGTATTTAAAGCCCTCTTTCTCGTAGTAAGAAAAGTCATTGTACCAACGTATGATGGTGCCGGCTCGCGCATCATCTTCGATGCGGTCATCCTTAAAGAAGCTATCGAACCAAATTGCCGGTTGACAGAATTTGGTATTGAGGTAATCGAAGGCTTGATCCAGCGCAGCGTCTTCAGAGGACTCTCTGAAACAGGGATCTTCAATGGGCTCGGCAGGAGGCGTCGGTTCATCCTCTTCGGCTGACACTGAAGCGACAAATATACAAGTGAGTAAAACAGCAATCTTCAGATACAACTGAATTCCATTCGTCCAATACGGCATTGATAGATACTAACATCTACCACCTCAAATCATAGCAAAAACCATACCTTAGCTTAAACACTCACCCCAACACTTAACAGCCACACACGGCTGAAAAATTGGACTATGCTTTATTTATTAAATAATAATGAACCAGCTGACGGATTAGCCACCTTGATAAATATTCCGCATTCAGACAATAGCTATGATCCATGTAAACCCGACTGTTACATGGAGCATCTGGCTGCAGTTAATAAAAAAATGCCTGTGGTGGCGGTCGAGGGAATTTATAACGAATTTGGCGTATTACTCATTCCGAAAGATGCCAATATAGAGCGAAGAGTGTTAGATTTTCTCGTCGGTCACAAGATGCAAAAAGAGCTGGACAGCTCGATAGGTATTAAAGGTTGTCTGACCAATGAATCCTTGTTAAGACAATTTAATGAATTTCTCTCCAGGTATCTGGACCTGACCCAGATACATCAAGACAACCATTTTGAAGTCACCCTCAAGCACCTGTGTACCGTTCAACAAATTCCCAGAATATTACTCCAAAAGCTGACTATCTTAAGGGAACAGCTACCGGATATTTTTGAACAAACCTTATTCAGCAGCTGGCTCGGTAGCATGATCGCGATAGAGATGGAGTTATCTCCGAGACAAGTACACAACGTCTTCTTTACCGGGCTGTTTCATGACCTTGGTTTGCTCCACATTGACCCTGAAATAGTCAATAAGCAAGGACACTATAGTGATGATGAATGGCACGCGATTGAGCATCATATGTGTATTAGCAGGGCTATTGTCAGGGGGAGCAATGCCTGTGATACGGATGTATACAGAGGAATAATGGAGCATCATGAGCGCTGTGATGGAACCGGTTACCCTAACGAATTACTCAAGAACAAGCTATCTTATTGTGGTCAGATCATCGGCTTAGCCGACATTCTGTTCCATATACGCACACGTCAGTTCTCCCGTCTGGGTAGAAATATGGCCGACATCGTGCCCTACCTGCAGATAAACTCAAATACATTCATGTTTGAATCATATCAGGCGATACACAATATCATCTATCGCTCAAACTTGGGTGTAACCGACCTGATTAACAGAGAAGACTTCCCTATCCTTCCGAAACGACTCATTGAGCAGAGAATAAAGCTCAAGAAATTATATCAGGGTTTAATCCTGTTCAATGAGAAACTGAGCTCCAGTGCCCATGGTAAACGCTGCAGGTCATTTATTAACTCCAGCAATCATATCTTTAGAACATTTAATCGTTCCGGATTGAGTAGCCCGGAGATAATACAATGGCTACAGAGACTCACCGAGGAGGACTTCGAAGGTGCACACCTTGAGCTTCAGGAGATTGATGCGATGCAGTATGAGCTATTATGGATGATAAAAAGGGCAAGCAGGCTTTTACCGGGATTAGTTTCTGATGAGATAACGTCACCGGAACAGGATAGTAGCCAGATAACAAAGATGGTTGAGCAGCTCCAACAAGATCTGAACGATGCCTGGGAAAACTATGAATAAAATAAAACGGCCTCCTGTAGGAAGCCGTCACTGACTTGATTATTGCCTACACATGGGCATCTGCATATCCCATACGCGTGAGTGCATTGCGCACCAACTCTAAGGTTTGCGGATCTTCTATGGTAGCAGGCATCTTATATTCCTGGTTATCGGCTATCTTTCGCATCGTTCCTCTTAAAATCTTGCCTGAGCGGGTCTTCGGTAATTTCTGAACCGCACTGACCAGACGAAATGATGCGACAGGACCTATATGTTCCCGAACCAAGGTGATCAGCTCACGGTATAGCTCCTCATCGGACAATGTCACCCCTTTCTTGAGAACAACCAATCCCAAAGGCAGTTGCCCCTTGAGTTTGTCATCGACGCCAATCACCGCCACTTCGGCCACGGCCTCATGTTGACACAGAACCTCTTCGAATCGCCCGGTAGAGAGACGATGACCGGCGACATTGATGATGTCATCGATACGACTCATGATATACAGGTAACCATCCTCATCCATGTAACCGGCGTCCCCGGTCAGGTAGTAACCGGGATACATAGAGAGATAACTGTCCAGATAACGCTGCTCATTATTCCATAGCGTCGTTAACGTCCCCGGCGGTAAAGGTAATTTAATCACCACATTCCCCGAAGCGCCCGGCTCGACAACGTCCCCCATTTCGTCTACCACCTCAACCTGATAACCCGGCACAGATCCCGCCTTAACCTCAACGGGTGCCGTACCCATTAAGTTAGCCGCAACCGGCCAGCCTGTTTCGGTCTGCCACCAGTGATCGATCACCGGCTTATTGAGTCTCTCCTCGGACCAATGAAGGGTATCGGGATCGCAGCGCTCCCCCGCTAGGAAGAGAGTTTTGAGACAGCTGAGATCGACATCCTTAAGAAAATCGCCATCAGGATCATCTCGCTTAATGGCGCGTATCGCCGTTGGGGCAGTAAAGAAACTCTTCACCTGATACTTCTCTATTATTCGCCAAAATATACCGGGATCAGGTGTACCGATCGGTTTGCCCTCAAACAGGACGGTTGTGGCGCCAACCAGAAGCGGACCATAGACAATATAGGAATGACCCACCACCCAGCCGACATCGGAAGCCGCCCAAAAAACATCACCTGCTCCAATATCGTAGATATGCTTCATTGACCATGAAAGTGCAACGGCGTGGCCACCATTGTCACGCACGACGCCTTTAGGTTGGCCTGTCGTACCTGAGGTATACAAGACATAGAGAGGGTCGGTTGCCGCAACGGTTTGGCAGGCAATATCCGGTGCGCTTGCAACCGCGCTTTGCCAGTCCACATCGCGCCCCGTCACCAGATCTGCCGTGTATTGACTACGGTTTAAGATGATACAGGTATCCACCTGATGCTTAGATTGCCCTATCGCATCATCGAGAAGAGGTTTATAAGGCACGACGCCGGAAGGCTCTATGCCACACGAGGCCGACAGGATCAATTTAGGCTTAGCGTCATCGATTCTGGTCGCCAGTTCACTGGCTGCAAAGCCGCCAAAAACCACTGAGTGAATCGCACCAATACGAGCACAGGCCAGCATGGCATAGGCAGTTTCAGGAACCATGGGCATATAGATGATAACGCGGTCACCTTTCTTCACGCCTATCGAATCCATATATCCGGCAAGTCTGCTGACCTGAGCTAGCAGTTCATTATAGGTAATACCATATTCAGACTCTGTTACCGGGCTGACATATTGAATGGCAACTTGCTCTCCCCGGCCATTTTCCACATGCCTGTCGACGGCGTTATAACAAGTATTAAGCTCTGCTCCCGCAAACCATGAATACATAGGCGCTTTGCTGTCATCGAGCACCTTATCCCAATTCCGATCCCAGTCTAACTCTTGTGCCGCCTTGGCCCAGAATCTGTCAGGCTCTGCCAATGACTTGCTATGTAGCTGATGGTGTAACTCGCAGTTCGGTGTCTTCATTTTGCTCTCCCACAATAACAGCAGTGTCGGGTAGCCATCGGCTTAACCCACTATCCCTGAAGGCGCGCCACTGTCAGCTTTCCCTTCCTTCGATACTTCCTTTATCAGTCGATACTAATAGAGGTTGATCATTCCATTATGCAAACCCCACCAGCCATTCCCATTAGACCTTGGGATAAGGGGGAGCTCTCGCCATTGAATTAAAACAAAAACTTAACCCTACAAACTTATTAATAGATGTCAGAGATACACTAAGCGCTCAATCTCATTAACCTTAAGAATAGGTGAGTCGCGTGCATCACAGACCGAGGAGGGAGGGCACCTAAACCAAAGTCTAACCGCAGTGTTGAAAAGAATAATCAAACCAACAAAAAACAGTTAAAAATCAACAACCAGCCACCAAACAACAAAGGACTGCGTCTTTGTTATGTTCAGAACATATGACACTCATGGAATCAGAAACTATCGCCCCCAGCTTTACCTTTACGTAAACTTCATATATCGTTTCAGATAAGTTAAATTTTATGGTGTTATTCATGAGCGAGAATCAAAGTCCACAAACCACTTACTCCATTAGCGACCTCTCTAAAGAGTTCGATATTACGACTCGGAGTATTCGCTTCTATGAAGATCAGGGGTTACTTAAACCTAAACGTCGTGGTCAAACGCGTATCTACGGCTTGAAGGACAGAGTTCGCCTTAAGTTGATCCTGCGAGGCAAACGTCTGGGATTTTCGCTGGCCGAAACGCGCCGTCTGTTTGAACTTTACGATGCTGATAAGAACAGCAGCTCACAACTTCAAACCATGTTAGATCTCGTCGAAGACAAGAAGTCTTCACTGCAACAGCAGATGGATGACATCAAGGTGGTATTGATGGAGCTAAACTCCGCCGAACAGCAGTGTCGTGCGGCGTTAGATAAACAGCAAGGCTAAATCTTTGCTGGGTGTTACCAACACCTTAAAAATCAATACCATAAAAACTAACACTTAAACAAATACCATAAAAATAAATACTGAAAAATATTCTAATAATAAAATCTAACTCATTACGATAAAAATAATAAATACGTAATTACCTTAAAAAATTGATAGGACACAAGCAATGACTCTACTCTACTCATCTCTCAATTTTGGCCTTGGCGAAGACGTCGATATGCTGCGCGATGCAGTCCAACAGTTTGCCGCCAATGAAATCGCACCATTAGCCGCTAAAACCGACCTCGATAACGCCTTTCCTAATGAACTTTGGCCGGTTCTCGGTGATATGGGGCTACTCGGTGTCACCGTCTCTGAAGAGTATGGTGGTGCCGATATGGGCTACCTTGCCCACGTCGTTGCCATGGAGGAGATCTCACGAGCGTCGGCCTCTATTGGTTTAAGTTATGGAGCGCACTCTAACCTTTGCGTCAACCAGATCAACCGCAACGGTAATGCGGCTCAGAAAGCCAAGTACCTCCCAAAGCTAATAACAGGTGAACACATTGGTGCCCTGGCGATGAGCGAGCCCAATGCCGGTTCAGATGTAGTTTCGATGAAACTACATGCCCGTAAAGAGGGTGACCGCTATATCCTTAATGGCAACAAGATGTGGATCACTAACGGCCCCGATGCCCATACCTATGTTATCTACGCAAAAACGGATCTCGATAAAGGCGCTCATGGCATTACCGCCTTTATCGTCGAACGCGACAGCAAAGGCTTCAGCACAGCACAAAAACTGGACAAGCTTGGCATGCGCGGCTCTAACACTTGCGAACTCGTCTTTGAAGACTGTGAGGTCCCCGAAGAGAATATTCTTGGCGGGCTCAATAACGGCGTTAAAGTGTTAATGAGTGGTCTGGACTACGAGCGCGTAGTGCTATCCGGCGGTCCGTTAGGCATCATGAACGCCTGTATGGATATCGTCATCCCCTACATTCACGAGCGTGAGCAGTTTGGTAAATCCATAGGCCAATTCCAACTGGTACAAGGCAAACTGGCCGATATGTACACCGGCATGAACGCCGCAAAATCTTATATCTACAACGTGGCAAAATCCTGTGATCGCGGTGAGACAACGCGTAAAGACGCCGCCGGTGCCATTTTATATTCGGCCGAGCTCGCCACTAAGATGGCACTCGACGCCATTCAACTCCTGGGCGGAAACGGTTACGTCAACGATTACGCGACAGGCCGATTGCTGCGCGACGCCAAACTCTATGAGATTGGTGCCGGCACATCGGAAATTCGTCGCATGTTGATAGGCCGTGAACTCTTCAACGAATCTAAATAGGACTATCTCACTTACGGGCGATTAAACAGCCCGTAAGGTGTTGGATTTCAGCTTAAAAAGGATTGAAATAGTGAGTCAACTAAGCAGTCGAATTAATACCCGCAGCGATGAATTTAAGGCGAAACATGAAGACATGGCGGCCCTTGTTCAAGATCTTAAATTAAAGCTTATCGAGATTGAACAGGGAGGTGGCATCGTCGCCCGCGAACGTCATCTCTCCCGTGGTAAGCTTCTCCCTCGTCAGCGAGTCGAAAAGCTATTAGATCCTGGCTCACCTTTTCTTGAACTGTCACAGTTTGCCGCATTTGAACTCTATGAAGATGTGGTGCCATCGGCGGGCATCATTGCCGGTATCGGACGTGTTAGCGGTGTAGAGTGCATGGTCATCGCAAACGATGCCACTGTCAAAGGGGGCACTTACTATCCGGTCACGGTGAAGAAGCACCTGCGAGCACAAGAGATCGCGAGTCGATGTCACCTCCCCTGTATCTACCTCGTTGACTCAGGTGGCGCTAACCTGCCCCGCCAAGATGAAGTCTTCCCGGACCGTGACCATTTCGGCCGTATCTTCTACAACCAGGCGCAGATGTCAGCCAAAGGGATCCCGCAGATAGCCGTCGTCATGGGCCTTTGCACCGCAGGTGGTGCCTATGTTCCCGCCATGGCCGATGAGTCTATTATCGTAAAAGAGCAAGGGACCATCTTCCTGGCCGGTCCACCACTGGTAAAGGCGGCAACCGGCGAAGAGGTCACCGCCGAAGAGCTGGGTGGCGCCGAAGTCCACACTAAAATTTCCGGTGTAGCCGATCATATGGCGCACAGTGACGACCATGCCCTCGAACTTGCCCGCAAAGCCGTCACCCGACTCAATCATCAAAAAGAGATCCTGTCACAATTAAGCCCGGTCAAGCCGCCGAAGTTCAATATCAATGAGCTGTATGGCATTGTCGGTACCGATCTGAAGAAGCCCTATGATGTCAGAGAGGTCATCGCGCGCGTCGTTGACGATTCTGATTTCGATGAGTTTAAGGCCAACTACGGTAACACTTTAGTCTGCGGCTTCGCCCGCATACATGGCTACCCCGTCGGTATCATCGCCAACAACGGCATCCTGTTCTCCGAGTCCGCTCAAAAAGGCGCTCACTTCATCGAATTGTGTTGCCAGCGAAAGATCCCTCTGCTTTTCCTGCAAAACATCACGGGATTCATGGTGGGCAAGAAGTATGAGCATGAGGGTATCGCTAAACATGGTGCCAAGATGGTCACCGCAGTGTCCTGCGCCAATGTGCCTAAATTCACCGTCATCATCGGTGGCAGTTATGGTGCGGGCAACTATGGCATGTGCGGACGAGCATTTGAGCCAACCATGATGTGGATGTGGCCCAATGCCAGAATATCTGTGATGGGGGGTGAGCAAGCCGCAGGGGTACTCGCCACCGTTCGCAGGGATGGCTTAGCACGTAAAGGGGTTTCGTGGTCGGCCGAGGAGGAGCAAGAGTTCCGTGAGCCGATAGTCAAACAATATGACAAGGAAGGCCATCCTTATCACGCCAGCGCACGCCTGTGGGATGACGGTATCATCGACCCGGCGCAAACCCGTGATGTCGTCGGCTTAGCTCTCTCTGCGGCGTTAAATGCACCGATTGAAGAGACTAAATTCGGTGTATTCCGTATGTGATCATGAAGCAGGCAGTCTGCTGCCTGCTGATAAGCCCTAATGATAACCCTGATAAAGTACCGAGAGTGAAATTCGCCGCGCTTTAGTAGGCGCCGCGATGTTTCAGATAGCTAGATTTAAGATAAACAGGTTAGAAGAACAATGGACGGCTCAGCCATGACAACCGAATTTTCCAGTACGCTTAATTATGTCACCTGCACACTCAGCAAGGGTGTCGGCGAAATGATACTCGACCGCGTCGACAAACATAACGCCTTCGATGAGGTGATGATAGGCGAGATGATAAGCGCCTTAGAATACTTTGCCGAGGATCCCGCCTGTCAGGTTCTGGTGCTAAAGGCGAACGGCAGGAGTTTCAGCGCGGGCGCGGATCTTAACTGGATGCGCAAACAGGCAAAGATGGATTTCGAACAGAACCTGAATGATGCTAACGAGTTGGCTAAACTCATGTCACTACTCGATAAGTTTCCTAAACCTACGATAGCCTTAGTGCAGGGTGCTGCCTTCGGTGGTGCATTAGGACTCATCTGTTGTTGTGATATCGCCATCGCTAATGAGAGGGCCAGCTTCTGCCTGAGCGAAGTCAAACTGGGCTTGATTCCAGCGGTGATTAGCCCCTATGTCACCCGCGCTATGGGGCAACGCGCCGCAAGACGTTACATGTTGACCGCCGAACGTTTCGATGCAGCAAAGGCGCAGGATCTGCAGGTGGTCCACGAAATTAACAACGACCTTGAAAGCGCTGCAGAGCCGATAATTCGTCATCTGCTCAGTAATAGCCCACAGGGTATGGCGTGGGTAAAGACCTTACTGTCCCGACTCGAAGGTGGGGTGATAGATCAAGACACCTTAGATCACACCAGTGAACGTATCGCAAAAATCCGGGTATCGGATGAAGGTCAAGAGGGACTCAATGCCTTCTTCGAAAAACGCACTCCTCAATGGAACAGCAGCACCGATAATACGCAAGGAGCTAAATAATGTTTACTAAACTTCTAATCGCCAACCGAGGTGAGATTGCCTGTCGTATTATCAAAACAGCCAAGGCCATGGGAGTACGAACGGTCGCCCTCTACAGCGATGCCGATATCGACGCTCGCCATGTTGCCATGGCCGATGAATCCTTTTATCTCGGTGGCAGCGCACCGGCAGACTCCTACCTTAAAGCCTCAGCTATCATAGATATCGCCAAGAAGTCAGGTGCTCAGGCTATCCATCCCGGCTATGGCTTCCTGTCAGAAAATGCAGACTTCGCCAGGCTATGTGAACAATCGGGGATCAGTTTCGTGGGCCCCACAGCCGACGCGATTGACTCGATGGGCAGCAAGAGTGCGGCGAAAGAGATCATGGGCGCGGCCAATGTGCCACTGGTCCCGGGTTATCACGGTGACGCACAAGAGGATCAACTGCTCGTCGATGAAGCCAATAAGATGGGCTTTCCTCTGCTTATCAAGGCCGCCTATGGCGGTGGCGGTAAGGGCATGCGGATCGTCGAAAGCAGCGATGAGGTACTCGAGGCTATCCAATCTGCGCGCCGGGAGGCTATCTCCTCTTTCGGTAACGACAAGCTCCTGATGGAGCGTTATCTGCGTCAACCCCGCCATGTTGAGGTACAGGTGTTCGCCGATACTCAGGGCAACTGCATCTACCTATCAGATCGTGACTGCTCGATACAACGCCGCCATCAAAAAGTGGTAGAAGAGGCACCGGCGCCGGGCCTGAGTGATGAACTCAGAGTCAAGATGGGCGAAGCCGCCGTCGCAGCGGCCAAGGCTATCGACTATCGAGGCGCAGGAACCGTCGAATTCCTGCTCGATACCGATGGCAGCTTCTACTTTATGGAGATGAACACCCGCCTTCAGGTAGAACATCCTGTCACTGAGATGGTCACAGGACAAGACTTAGTGAAATGGCAACTCATGGTCGCCAGTGGGTGTGAACTGCCGCTCACTCAAGAGGAGGTGCGCATTCATGGTCACTCCTTTGAGGTACGTATCTATGCCGAAGATCCCCAGAACGATTTCTTGCCGGCCAGCGGTAAACTCAATTTCCTGCGCGAGCCGGAGCAGAATAAGCATGTGCGCATCGACTCGGGCATTCGTGAAAATGATGTGATCAGTAACTTTTACGACCCTATGATCTCCAAACTTATCGTTTGGGATGAGTCGCGCCCTCGGGCACTGCAACGTTTAGTGCATTCATTAGAGTCTTACCAAATCAGCGGCCTGAAGCACAACATAGAGTTTCTGGCCAATATCGCCGAACACAAAGCCTTCAGCGATGCCAATTTCAGTACCGACTTTATCGAACGTTACGGTGAATCCCTTATCGGCATGGCGTCGAGTGACGAACAGACGGCATTAGCCTTGGCAGCACTTTATCAACTTTGTGCCCGCAAGGTCGAAGCCAAAGCATGTGCCGTGAATAGCCAGGACCCTTACTCTCCCTGGGGCACGGCTAGCGGGTTCAGGCTGAACAGCGCGAGTCTGCATCATGTTGCACTACTCGATGACAACCACGACATTCAACATCTGACGATCACAGAAACCTTATTGGGTGAGCAATCCCTCTATCAATTCGAGCTTAACGGCAGCCATTTAGTGTTAAAAGGCGAATTAAGGGATGAGATGCTGCACGCAGAGATCTCAAACCATGCCCATGGCGACTGTAGCGACACACAAAAAACCAGTGGTCACAAAATCAAGGTGCCAGTCAGCCAGACTGGCGATGACTTCACCCTGTTTATTAACTCGACCAGTCATCACTTCCGAGCGATTCAAACTGAAATAGATGAAGAGCAAGAGTGTCTGGAAGATAAACTAAAGGCGCCGATGAACGGCACGATCGTCACCCACTTAGTAGAAACAGGTGACGTTGTGAGCGCGGGGCAAGGCCTGATGGTGATGGAAGCTATGAAGATGGAATACACCATCGAGTCTCCCTTCGACGGCATCATAACAGCTTTCTTCTTCGAGCCGGGAGAACTGGTCAGCGACGGTAGCCTGCTGGTCGAAGTAACAGCCAATGAAGCGCCAACCGAAAAAAGTGAGGCCTGAGATGTTTCCGAAACAGGTAAGTATTTTCGAGGTTGGCGCCCGTGACGGGTTACAGAACGAAAAGAGTGTCAGCACCCAAGACAAGATAATTTTAATAGAAGATTTAGCCAGTGCAGGCATCAAGCGTATCGAAGCCGCAAGCTTTGTCTCCCCCAAGTGGGTACCACAGATGGCCGACTCGGGAGAGGTGCTTAAAAACATCAACCGAAGCAGCGCCGTGACCTACAGCGCCCTGACCCCAAACTTGAAAGGGCTGGAACTTGCCCTTGACGCGGGCGCCGACGAAGTTGCCATATTCGGTGCCGCCTCCCAAAGCTTTAGTAAACGCAACATCAACTGCTCCATCGAAGAGTCGATAGAGCGCTTCATCCCTGTCATAGAGCAGGCTCAGGCGGCTAACGTTCCGGTCAGAGGCTATGTGTCCTGTGTGCTTGGCTGCCCCTATGAAGGAGATATCGCCTCGAGTGAAGTCGCGCGGGTGTCTGAAATCCTTTACAAGATGGGCTGCTATGAAATTTCACTCGGTGACACCATAGGCGTTGGCACACCACATAATGCCCGAAAAATGGTTGAAGAGGTGAGCCGCAAGGTTCCTGTCGATAAACTCGCACTACACTTTCATGACACCTACGGACAGGCACTGGCCAACATTCTGGCCTGTTTAGAAACCGGAGTGAGCGTTATCGACTCGTCGGTTGCGGGCCTCGGTGGCTGCCCCTATGCCAAAGGCGCATCGGGTAACTTAGCCACCGAAGATCTCGTCTATATGTTGCGTGGACTGGGTATTGATACCGGAATCGATCTCAATTCATTGGTTAATGCAGGAAACAGGATCAGTCAGGTACTGGGCAAAACAACCGGCTCAAAGGTCGCTCGAGCGATGGGCAAATAAGGAGACAAGAACAATGGCAGGACTCAATAAAGTTGTCGGCAGTTATGAAGAGGCCCTTAAAGGCTTAAGTAATGACATGACCGTCATGGTCGGTGGATTTGGTCTTTGTGGTATACCAGAAGGCCTGATCGCCCAGATGGTTAAGTCCGGTGTCACTGGTTTAACCGCTATATCGAATAATGCCGGTGTCGATGATTTCGGCCTTGGCTTGCTGCTTAAAACACGTCAAATCGATACCATGATCGCCTCCTATGTCGGCGAAAACGCCACCTTCGAGCAGCAGATGTTATCGGGCCAACTAAAGGTGATTTTGACTCCTCAGGGTACCTTGGCCGAGAAAATCCGTGCTGGCGGCGCCGGGATCCCAGCCTTCTTTACTGCAACGGGCTACGGTACACCTATCGCCGAGGGGAAAGAGACCCGAGAGATCGATGGTCGCCACTACGTGCTCGAGCCCTCACTGACCGCCGACTTTGCCTTAGTTCGTGCCTGGAAAGCCGATACCATGGGGAACTTAGTCTTCCGTAAAACCGCAGCAAACTTCAACCCCATGATGGCGACGGCAGGCAAGATCACTGTGGTTGAGGCAGAGCATATCGTCGAGCCCGGAGAGTTAGACCCGGATCATATCCACACACCCGGCATCTACGTGAACCGTGTCATTCAGGGCAAGTTTGAGAAACGTATCGAGCAACGCACCGTTAAAGCCGCACCGGTTATTCTTTAAAAGGGAGGGAGACATCATGGCATTATCCAGAGAACAACTCGCACAACGTGTAGCCCAGGAACTTAAAGACGGCTTTTACGTTAATTTAGGTATAGGTATTCCCACCTTAGTGGCGAACTATATCCCCCAAGATATAGAAGTCATGCTGCAATCAGAAAATGGTTTACTTGGCATGGGAGAATTTCCCACCGAGGAGACCATAGATGCAGATCTGATTAACGCTGGAAAACAAACGGTCACGGCCGTCGATGGCGCCTCTTTCTTCTCATCGGCCGAAAGCTTCGCCATGATCCGCGGCGGTCATGTAGACCTCACGGTATTGGGTGCCTTCGAGGTTGACGAGCAAGGCTCGATCGCTTCATGGATGATCCCCGGAAAGCTTATCAAAGGGATGGGCGGCGCCATGGACTTAGTCGCGGGCGCTGACAATATTATCGTGACCATGATGCATGCAGATAAGAAGGGTAACTCGAAACTCTTGCCTAAGTGCGAATTGCCATTAACGGGTTTTGGCTGCATTAAACGCGTGCTAACCGATCTGGCCTTCATGGCGATCAAAGACGGCGCATTCCATCTATTAGAGCGCGCTCCTGGCGTATCGGTTGAAGAGATAGTAGCTAAGACAGCCGGTAAGCTTATCATCCCGGTAGAAGTGCCTGAGATGCGCTTCTAATCTAGCCTAATACCGATTGGTATAATAGCAAAGGCTTGGCTCATTCGTTAACCTATGAGCCACGCCATTTTTTGTTTTAGCTCAGCCTCCCCTATCAACCTAGCACCTACCCCCTCTGACCTAGCCCCTCTGACCTAGCCCCTCTGACCTAGCCCCTCAGGCTTACAAACGTATCAAAGGGTTACATCGCGTGATGGCTAAATTCACAATACGAGGTAAAGTTATTGATAAAAAAACGTTCACATTCAACATCAATAACATATTCAAAACCAACAAACACCACTCTTACACCAAGCGATAACCAACCAGAAACCAATTGAGCGCAAAACAACCGTTAATCATTTACACATTGAAATTATTGATGTTTTACTCGTTAAATACTCTGAAGATTACTTGTGTGGTCAGTTGAATTTCAGTATATTTCGCCCATCATTAGTAATATGAAATATACGATTGTGAGCTCGAATAAACTACAGCAAGGTTTTACCCTGATTGAATTGGTCATAGTGATCATCATTCTGGGCATATTAAGTGTTATCGCAGCGCCTAAGTTTCTCTCTTTGAGCCACGAAGCGCAGGCATCGAGCCTCGAAGGCGTGGCAGGTTCTATCGCCTCGATGAATCAGATAGTGCACAGCAAGACCCAGATCGATGGCATCGCCGATGTACGCGATTGCTCACATGACTGTAACGGTCACCCCAACTGGGACTCAAAAATCGGATACTACTTTGTCGATGTCTCCGGCACGCGGTTGTACGTATCAGATGGTTATCCAATGTCCAAAGGCACCTCTCAAAGCAATACCATAGTAGGGGATAACTTCAAGACAGTTATGGGATTATCCATTGACGATTTTGTATTCGGAATCGGTGCTAACGGTTCATTTGCTGCCATCCCCAAAAAATTTGCCGACAAGTTAGCCGACATTCAAAATGAGAAGTTCAAATGCCACGTCGAATATCGCTCTCCGGTTCCGGCCTATAGCTATTATATTCGCGCCGTCACCGATGATTGCTAGTACTTTAAAATATACTCAGTCGCCGCTTTTAGGTTGGGGTCAATAGGATTTGAGATATTCGTTGTCCAGACGATCTCCCCGCTCCGATTGATAAACAAAGTAGTTGGGGTTCCCAATACGCCGTAATCTCTAGCGGCTGGTTCACCATAGATAAGCGTCGGGAAATGGATCCCACGCGATATTAAGGTTTCGGCAGGCAAAGCCCCCTCATCCTCATTAAAGCTTATGCCTAACACTTGTAGATCTGTGTCTTGATAGTCCTGCGCTAATTGATCCAGCCCCGGCTGTAGTTTCTTGCAATAGGGGCACCAGGTTGCCCAAAAATGAATGATAAGAGGCTTACCTTTATATTCGGCTAAGGTATGCAGCCCTCCCTCGGGATCTAATAAGCTAAAATCCGGCGCGGACTTGACGGCATCTGCCGCTTGAAGTGTCCCGGTGAATAAAATGAAGAGCAGTACACTTTTCACCAATCTCATATTTTCCCTTTTGCCTATTTAAGTAAGTGAGTCTCGAGCTTTAGCCCTCTGGCATTAAAAATAGACCGCAGAAAATGAAATAATTGTTCAACTTCCTTTAATTTACCTCTTGAGTACTCATAGATAAATCAGACAGGTTTAACTACTCTCTTAGTTTGATGTATGTTTTAACTCGATTAAAAGAAAGTCCGTTATGAAAACTATTCTAAGGGGACTCACATGAGACTCAACCTGCAAGGTGACCAGAAAATATCCATTTTTCAAATCACCGCCGTGTTCAGTATGTTATTTGCCCTGGTGGGATTCAGCTACAATGTCTGGCGTATGGAGATCAGTGAGTACAACAGTAATATGCGCTCGGCAAGTTTCGAGCTTTTGTTGCAACTTTCCGAGCTCGAAGGGATCGTCTACGCCGCGCATTATGATCAAGATACAGTGGCCGGAAACCCAAGAAAAGGTTGGATTAAGGTCAACTTGATTGCCGATTTAAGCATGATAACCGAAGCAGAAATCAAAGATTCGGCGAAACAGCTAAAACAGGAGTGGCAGGCTAACTGGCAAACGATGACAGACAGTGAATCGAGCGCCGTAGCGGTCGTTGATGCGATAGATGACACCCGTGATGAGGTCCGCTTCTTGCTGTCTAAATTAGATTAAAACGGGGAGATAAGTCACCTCATCTCCCCGTTGTTTATATATTACTCACAGCTTACAGCTTACATCTCGTAGCTCGTAGCTCGTGACTTTCGCTTAATCCCAAAGAAACTCTCTGAAGTGTTTACAACGGCACTTAGAATCGCGTAACTACCATTGCCGCCTATAAGCACTCACATTATGCTAGTCCCAAAGAAACTCTCTGAAGTGTTTACGACAGACAGACTCATAACTCTCATTACCGCCTATCGCCACCTGCTCGCCTTCCTGCATAGGCTTGCCGTCACCATCGAGGCGCACAACCATGTTCGCCTTGCGGCCACAGTGACAGATAGTCTTAAGTTCGACTAACTTATCCGCCCATGCGACCAGATATTGACTACCGGTGAAAAGCTCGCCCTGAAAGTCGGTTTTGAGGCCATAGCACAGGACGGGAATATCCAAGTTATCGACGACGTGAGTTAACTGCCTAACCTGTTCTTTGCTTAAGAACTGTGACTCATCAATTAAGATACAATGCAGTTGCTGCTCTTCGAGTGCAGCTTCAATCATGTTGGCCAGATTATCGCCGCTTGCAAACACCTGAGCCTCGGTCTCTATCCCGATCCTTGACGCGACTTTACCCACTCCATATCTATCATCGATAGAGGCCGTCATCACTAAGGTATTCATCCCGCGTTCGCGGTAATTATAAGAAGACTGCAATAAAGAAGTTGATTTACCGGCATTCATCGCCGAATAATAAAAATAAAGTTGCGCCAAAACTGATATCCCTTGTGCTTAAATTCTGCAATATCTTAACACTTTTACTTCCACAAAATCACGCTGAATCAGGTCACAGTATGCTGTGCATCAACTTAATGTCTGCCAAACCGTATTATGATAACCCTGCAACGAATGACTTTAAATACCTACAAACTTCTACCAATTTTAAATCATTTGGTATGAGAAAATTAATCAAAACCAACATCCATGCAATTTCAGATGCGTTTAAGAAACAATTGCTAGATTGGAAAAAAACTAAAAGGAAATATTTGATTCATGCAAAAAACTTTACTCGCGGTTACGATTACCGCAGCACTGACTTTGAGTGCCTGCTCTGGCACCGCAACGACTCAACAAGCTGCAGCATCTGATACACAAACCCAAGGATTACAAACAGAGAACCCACTGTTTCAAGCCAGCACTCTTCAATATCAAGCGCCTGACTTCAGCCAGATAAAAGATGAGCACTTTCAGCCGGCATTAGAACAGGGAATAACAGAGCATTACCAACAAGTCCTTGAGATTGCTAACAACCCCGAGCCAGCGACGTTTGCCAACACCATAGTTGCTTTAGAAACGAGTGGTGAGCTATTAAATCGCACGTCAAAAGTGTTCTATAATTTAGCCGGCTCGAACAGCAACCCGACCCTCAGAGCCATTCAAGGTGAGATGGCCCCTAAGATGGCGGCTCATTCTGACAACATCAATCTTAATACCAAACTGTTTAAACGAATTGACAGCCTCTACTTATCTCGCAATGCACTCGAACTGACGCCAGAATCGATAAGGCTGATAGAGAAGTATCACCAAAGATTCGTGATGGCCGGAGCAAAACTCACCGATAGTCAAAAACAGCAGATCCGCGTCCTCAATGAGGAACAATCGACACTGACCAATGAGTTTGCACAGCGCTTGATGCGCATGACAAAAGAGATAGCCTTGGTTATCGATGATAAGCAGCAGCTAGCAGGCCTGTCTGAAAGTGCAATAAGGGCCGCCAAGGCTGACGCCGATGCAAATGGCCACACCAATAAATACCAGCTCAACATCACCAACACCACACGCCAACCTGTACTGTCTCAACTCGATAACCGAGAGCTGCGCCAAAAGGTATGGGAGCTGTCATCGAACCGTGGCCTCAGTGGTGAGAATGAGACCGCCAGTTTAGTGGCCAGATTGGCGCAGTTGCGCTCAGAGCGTGCCGAGTTACTTGGCTATAAAAGCTGGGCAGACTATCGCTTAACGCCTCAGATGGCTAAGACCCCGGAAGCCGTTTATAAGATGTTTGGCTCTATGGTTCCAGCCGTCATCGCCAACACGCAGAAAGAAGCCGACGATATTCAAGCCATGATAACCAAAACCGGTGGCGAGTTTGAATTATCACCGTGGGATTGGGCTTATTACGCCGAACTGGTACGTAAAGAGAAATTTGATCTCGACGGTGACTCGATAAAACCCTATTTCGAATTTAATCGCGTACTCAAAGATGGCGTATTTTTCACCCTAGAGGAGCTCTATGGCGTCACATTCAAGCCTCGCCCGGATCTGCCGGTTTATCATCCGGATGTAAAGGCCTACGAGATGTTTGATCACGATGGCAGCAGCATGGCCATCTTCTACGCCGATCACTTCGCACGGGAAGGAAAGCGTGGTGGTGCCTGGATGAGCTCATTCGTCACTCAATCTGGCTTATTGAACAGTAAACCCGTTGTCGTCAATGTGATGAACATAAAAAAAGCCCCCGAGGGTGAGCCGACATTCGTCAGTTATGATGAGGTCACTACCATGTTCCATGAGATGGGACATGGCACCCATGGCATGTTCTCGAACGTCACCTACCCCAGTTTATCCGGCACCGCTGTATCCCGTGATTTTGTCGAATTCCCATCGACATTCGAAGAAGATTGGGCCGCCCACCCAAAAGTGCTGGCAAACTATGCTAAACACTATGAAACAGGTGAGTCTATCCCCGAAGATCTGCTCAATAAACTGTTAAAGTCTCGCAGCTTCAATCAAGGCTTCGATACATTAGAATATATGTCGGCCGCCCTGTTGGATCTAGAGTGGCATTCACTTAAAGCCGGAGCGCCATTGCAGGATGTCGTCAGTTTCGAAGCCGCCGCGTTGAAAAAGCATGGTGTAGACCTGCCGGCGGTTCCACCTCGCTACAAATCAACATATTTTGCTCACGCCTTCCCCGGCGGTTACTCGTCGAGCTATTACGCTTACATGTGGAGTGAGATCCTCGCCGCCGATGCCTTCGCTTATGTTCAAACTCAAGGCGGATTAAATCGTGAAATAGGCATGAAATTCCGTAAGACGATCAGAGAGGTCGGTAACAGTGTCGCCCCAATGGAAGCTTACAAAGCATTCAGGGGACAAGAGCCGACAACCGAGGCCCTGCTTAAACGCCGCGGCCTGGACAAGTAACCACGAATGATCGGCTAAAGAATGGGCGGGTTATACCTATAGATATAACCCGCCATCAAATACAAGAAAGCCACTCATTATGAGTGGCTTTCTTTATATTCAGCATTTATCACCGATAGTGTTAAAACCGATAGCCTTAACTTATCAGGCTCTCCTATTCACTTTAATCTTAAGCACTATAATCGTGATGACAAACAAGATGCTACAGGTAACTAAACCTGCGGCTAAAGACTCGGTGAACCCCAGTACTGTGTAACCGGCTAAGCTTATCGCCGCAACAATCAAGGCATAAGGCAACTGAGTGATCACGTGGTCGATATGGTGACAGTTTGCCCCTGTCGATGAGAGAATCGTGGTATCGGAGATGGGTGAACAGTGATCCCCGAATACCGCCCCGGCGAGTACCGATGCCAACATAGGTAACATCATGTTGGTATGTGTTCCCATCGCCATATCTGCAGCAATCGGCAACATAATACCAAATGTCCCCCAACTCGTTCCAGTCGAGAAAGCCGTCAGTCCTGCAAGCACAAATAACACGGCTGGCAGCAGTGCAAAGGGAATATTACCCGTCGCTAAGCTTGCCATATACTTACCCGTTTCGAGCTGACCAATCACCCCGGCAATCGTCCAGGCAAAAAGAAGAATATAGATAGCGGGCAACATAGAGCGTGCGCCGGCAACCATCCCCTGAAGGATATATGACTTATTCAGTCCCTGGATAAGCACTAATGCGAGTGTAGATGCGAGACCGACTGCAGCACCGAAAAATAGTGAAGATGCCACATCTGTATTTTCAAATGCGCCCAGAAGGCTAAACTCTAGCCCCTTGTCTGCTAATGCATCGCCACCGCTGCTGACCATAAAGTAAAAAGTCGAAAAAACCAGCACGGTAATAGGCAGGAACAGACCTAAGATTTTTCCATTATCGGCCTCGGGTAGATCTGTGTTGGCTCCTGGTGGTAACCCTTTAGCTTCATCATAAAGGTTACCTTTTTGTGCATTGAGCTCATGTTGGCGCATAGGACCGATATCGAGCCCCATAAAGGCGACACAGAGCAGCAATAAAAGAGCGAAGATGGCATAGAAGTTCATCGGGATCATCTGGATAAACACACTCAGATGCCCGGAGTCGGTAAAACCATGCGCCGTTAAGATACCGCCGATCAGCGCTATGATATAGGCACCCCAGCTGGAAACTGGTGAGATAACGCAAATAGGTGCGGCAGTAGAATCAAGCAGATAAGCTAACTTACTGCGTGATATGTAATACCTGTCCGTTAAGGGTCTGGCAACGCTACCCACGACCAGGCTGTTAAAGTAGTCGTCGATAAAGATGACGCAACCTAAGAACATGGTCAGTAATTTTGCATCGCGTTTATTTCTTATCTTAGTGCGAGCCCAATCGGCGAAGGCCTTAGCTGCACCACTGACCGTGATGAGAGCCGTGATCATGCCCAGTAAAATAAGGAAGCCTAACAGATAGATGTTCCAGCTATTGATGCTGCCATCATCCCAGAAGAGCCCTACTACCTGCTCACCCAGATACTGACCGGAACTCATCACCGAAAAGTCGGTGATCAATACCGCACCCAGTAAAATTCCTATCCCTAAAGAGAATAAAACCCGACGAGTAAAAATCGCCAGCAAAATCGCAACCACAGGAGGTAGCAATGAAAGTGCCGAATCGGCATAACTTAAAGTTGTCATTGATGTCTTTTCTTCGTTTTAAGTACGAATGGAGGGCGACTGAACTGGTGGGATACTAGAAATATCACAGAAAACACCTGTCCTATCAGTAGCGCTCCATAGCAATACCCTATGTTAAAAGGTATAAAATCTTCTTATCTTCCGGATAAGAAATACTATGGCAGTGCCGCACCTATTCGATGACAGCCCCAGCAGTAAACCTTGATATGTTTTACTACTTCGGCATCAAATCCTTTCATGATAGATAAACGGAATCACCCTGACTATCACTACTGATATTTAATGCACCTCTACTTCTCAGGACGTTAATTGGAATGGCTCCAAAAAACGTGAAGGTCATAAAAACATAAGCGGCTTTGAGGATTCTACCCCAAAGCCGCTCAATGTGATCGAGTTCACGCTTATTTAGCGCAAATTAATGCACTGGCAACCTGCACGTTACACCGCGTTCACATATCTAGATGAGTTCAAGCAGTTGTGGAACCGCTTCAAAAAGATCGGCTTCCAGACCGTAATCGGCAATTTGGAAAATTGGCGCTTCAGGATCTTTATTGATTGCGACAATAACTTTTGAATCTTTCATGCCGGCAAGGTGCTGAATGGCACCGGAGATCCCCACCGCAATGTAGAGATCCGGCGCGACAATTTTACCCGTTTGACCCACTTGTAGGTCATTGGGAACAAAACCCGCATCAACGGCCGCACGAGATGCGCCCAATGCGCCACCCAGTTTATCGGCAAGCTGCTCTAAAATAGCGAAGTTATCACTGCTACCTAAGCCACGACCACCCGATACCACCACAGAAGCGGCACCCAGTTCCGGACGTTCGGACTCTGTCAGGCTCTGGGATACAAACTGAGATAGTGAATCACTGACTTTTTCGATTGATACCGTCACAGCGGCGCCATCGTTAGCCACGGCATCGAATGCACTAGAGCGCACCGTCATCACTTTCTTATCATCAAGACTCTGCACAGTAGCCATTGCACTACCCGCATAGATTGGACGAACAAAAGTATCAGGGCTAACCACCTCGACGACCTCTGACAGTTGAGCCACATCTAAAAGCGCCGAAACACGAGGAAGTATATCTTTGCCGTGACTCGTCGCCGCAGCCAAAATATGTTCATAGTCTGAAGCTATGCCTACGATCAGCTCAGAAGTATTATCTGCAAAAGCGTTAGCGTACACGGCCGCATCGGCAACCAGCACACTTCTAACACCAGACAGCTTAGTGGTCGCTTCAACAACGGCGTCACATTCGTGTCCGGCAACCAACACATCCACATCACTGCCGATAGCCTGAGCACAGGCAACAACTTTGGCAGTATCCAGTTTTAAACTGGCATTATCATGTTCTGCTATTACTAAAATTGCCATTAGATCACCTTCGCTTCATTTTTCAGCTTTTCAACAAGCTCTGCAACAGACGCAAGCATCACACCACCTTTACGCTCGGCAGGTGGTGTCACTTTCAATACTTTTTGATGAGACTTCAGGCTTACCCCTAAGTCATCAATAGAGAGGGTCTCTAACGGCTTACGTTTGGCTTTCATTATATTAGGAAGCTTGGCATAACGCGGTTCATTCAAACGCAGATCGGCAGTAACGACGGCTGGAAGCGGCAGAGTAATGCTTTGCAATCCACCGTCTATCTCACGGGTGATAGCTAACTGACCTCCCTCAACCTTAACTTCTGAAGCAAACGTAGCTTGGGGCATCTTGCCTAAGGCTGCCAACATCTGACCAGTTTGGTTATTATCACCATCGATAGATTGCTTACCTAAGATAATAAGTTGTGCTTCTTCTTTACTCTGCACAGCGTTAAGTAATTTTGCTATCGACAGAGGCACCAACTCCTCATCCGTTTCAATATGAACGCCTCGGTCCGCACCTAAAGCCATAGCGGTACGTAACTGCTCTTGAGCCGCTTTAGGGCCCACAGTAACCACAACAACTTCAGAAGCCACTCCGGCCTCCTTTAAGCGTACGGCTTCCTCTACAGCAATTTCACAGAAAGGGTTTATCGCCATCTTCAAATTTGCGGTATCGACACCTGTATTGTCAGCATTAACCCTGACTTTTACATTAGCATCAACGACGCGCTTAACTGGCACCAATACTTTCATAGGGCTTCCTTTACGTCATATTCTAGCGGAGTTGGGTGTAGGGGTGAACCTACACTTAAGTAGACTCACTTTACGTGCTGTTAACGTTAACGTCAACAGCGATTCAAACGACCGTTTGTATTTTTGAGGCAGGCTTTGTTCAAAATGGTTATTTTTGGTTACTTTTGGTTATTTAAATAATCAAAATATGAGCCGTTTATATGATATATTTAATTATTGAGCAATAAATACAAATACTATTTGATACTTGCTCTATTAATTCCTATTATTATCCATCAGAAATACCTGTTACTTACTTTTATTAATTGGACCCCAATAATTATGAGCGATTTTCTTGAAATACTAACTCATGGCCGTCGTTTTAAAGCCGCAGTCAAAGAACTGTCTGTTGAAGATTTAAAAGAATTAGCCGTCAAGCTCGATAAAATTATCTCGGAAAGAGAATCAGAAGCTGAAGCTGTTAATGCTGCAATGGCTGACCGCAATGCTAAAATCGATGAAATCCGTAAGCAGATGGAAGCTGTTGGGTTATCGATTGACGATCTAGGTACTGCTGCTATTAAACCTGCTCCTAAGAAGCGCGCACCTCGTCCGGCTAAATATACAATCGATGCTAATGGTGAGACCATCACCTGGACTGGCCAAGGCCGTATGCCGACTGTATTTAAAAATGAACTCGATAAAGGCCGTAACATGGATGACTTCCTCATCTAACCTTACATCAGTACATTCTATATTAAACCGGCCTGGCCGGTTTTTTTATGCCTCTAAGAAGCGTTTTTTTATTAAGTTAAAACACCATGTGTAATTGGTGTTTACATAAAGATTAAGATAACCTTTCCCTCATGTTTCGTTTATCGATATAAACCCTACTATGAATCGCAAAATAAAAACAATAATCATACTCGCGGCTTTAGTACTTCCCTATGTCTCCGCAGTGGAAGCAAATGACCAACTAACTGATAATACTCCTAAAATAACGGCGCTCACCCATGCCAGGCTCATGATAGAACCCGGTAAGATACTCGATGATGCGACACTTCTAATCGAAAACAATAAGATTATCGAGATAATTAAAAATAATAAGGTGCCTTCACAGGCATATGTTATCGACTTAAAAGGTTATACCGTCTACCCCGGCTTTATTGACCCCTTTACCGATTACGGCATCGAGTTTGAATATCCTAAAGTTGAAGCCACATCACCCATTTATGAAATAAAGCGTATAGGCGGCAACGCCAAAAATGGGGCAATTCATTCAGAAAAAGAGTGGTTTAACTATGTTCACCCTAATAGTGAACAAGCTAACAAATGGATAAACAATGGTTTCACAAGTGTACAAAGCAGCTATCAGGATGGAATATTCCGCGGTCAGGGCGTTACATTATCTCTAGCTGATAAAACGGCGAATGAAATAATATATCGCTCGAATTCGGCTCATTTCTTAGCATTCGATAAAGGCAGTTCCCCCCAAGACTACCCCACATCATTAATGGGAAGCATTGCGCTTATTAGGCAAACCTTAGCCGATGCCACTTGGTATAAAGAGAATAAGAGCAAATCATTTTCTAAAACCGGAAATAACATTGTCGAATTTAATAATGCCTTAGATAAACTTTCAAATATCGAAAATGAGCAGATCGTCTTCGATACCGATAATCTAAACGACCAACTAAGAGCCGCTCAAATTTCAATCGATCATGAGCTCAAGGCCACACTATTAGGAAACGGTAAAGAATATGCGCGTATTGATGAACTCAGTGCATTTTCTTACGGTTTAATTTTGCCTCTGAACTTTACTGCAGCGCCCGAGGTCGGTGACGATGATGCAGAAAGGGAGGTTTCACTGGCAAAGATGAGACATTGGGATCGCGCTCCGGCTAATCCGATGACGGTTGAGCGCGCCAAGGTGCCCTTCGCTTTAACTCAATATGGTATTAAAAGCGATGCTTTCTGGCCGAGGCTTAAACAGGCTATTGAGTATGGCCTTAGTGAAGATGCGGCATTAGCCGCATTAACGACCGAAGCAGCAGAGATAGCCGGCATCGCAGACTTCAGTGGCCGATTAAAACCCGGCTATATGGCCGATCTGGTCATCTCAAAGGGCAACCTGTTTAAAGATGGCTCCATACACAGCGTATGGCTGCAAGGTGATGAGCAGCAGCTCATTGCCCGTAACAGTCATCTATTGGATTTAACCTACCAGATCCAAATTGGCGAGCTGACGCTGGATCTCATGTTAGATAATAGCGAAGCCGACAGTGATAAAATTACCGGCACGCTTTCCAGCGGCGAACAGGAGATAACGCTATCGAACATCTCCTATCACGATAAAAGACTCAACTTTACGGCCGAAATGAGCGACGCCGGATTCGAAGGGGTCAACCGATTTACGCTATGGTTCGATAGTCAGGGACTGCGTGGACGTATGCTGGACAAGCACAACACCCTAACACCGATAGCTGGAATACCCACAGAACAGGTTATCGCTGCGCCACTTGCTGAGGATAAACCTGAGAGTTCCCTCATCTCCAGGCTCACTAAACCTAATGTCGCCTATGGTATAGAGGGCTCAGTTAGTTCAGAGAAGCTTCATATCAGCAACGCCACCATCTGGACCTCCGATGAACAGGGGATACTGGAAGATACTGATCTGCTTATCTCCCAGGGCAAAATTGAGCGTCTGGGTAAAAACCTGTCCACCCCATCCGGTTACCGGTTTATCGATGCAAGCGGTAAGCATCTGACGGCAGGTATTATCGATGAACACTCGCATATCGCCATCAATGGCGGCACCAACGAAGGCTCAGACGCTATTACCTCTGAGGTTCGCATCGGGGATATCCTTAATCCCGATGATATCGCCATCTACCGTGCACTAGCCGGCGGTGTGACCACGGCTCAACTATTACATGGCAGCGCCAATCCTATCGGTGGGCAGGCACAGGTGATTCAGATGCGATGGGGCGAGAGTGCAGCAAACCTCAAATACACTGAGGCGCCGGCCAGTATTAAGTTCGCCTTAGGTGAAAACGTTAAACAGAGTAACTGGGGCGACAAGTTTACCCGCCGCTTTCCTCAGAGCCGTATGGGGGTCAAGTCTCTCTTCAGTGAGGCATTTAATGAGGCCCGTGCCTATCAACAGGAGCTTAAAGCCTATAAACGCCTCAGAAGTAGTGAAAAGCGCAATCACATTGCACCTAAGCCTAACTATCGATTAGCGGCAATAGTCGAAGTACTCGATCAACAAAGAGATGTTCATATTCACTCCTATGTACAATCGGAGATCTTAATGTTTCTGCGCTTAGCCGAAGCGTACGACTTTAAAGTCAAAACCTTCACCCATATTCTCGAGGGATATAAGGTCGCAAATGAGTTGGCCGACCACGGCGCATCAGCGTCGACCTTCTCCGACTGGTGGGCCTATAAATTTGAGGTCTATGATGCGATCCCTCAAAACACCTGTCTGATGCAGAACAAAGGCGTTCTCACCAGCATTAACTCTGATGACTACGAAATGCAGCGACGTTTAAATCAGGAGGCGGCCAAATCTATGATGTATTGTGATATGTCCGCCGAAGATGCGTGGAAAATGGTTACGATTAATCCTGCTATACAACTAGGAGTAGACACCGATTTAGGGTCGATCACTAAGGGCAAGCAGGCGGATATTGTACTGTGGGATCACAACCCCTTATCGGTTTACGCTAAGGTTGAGTCAACCTGGATCCAGGGTAAACCTTATTTTGACCGCAAACAGGATAAGCTGGCGCAGCAGTCCATTGCAGCCGAAAGAGCCCAGCTCATTCAAAAGATATTATCCAGTGAAGAGAGCGAAAGTACACTCCCGCCCGGAGAGATCATCGAAGATAAGAGCGAGCCCGAATGGCATTGTGATACTCAGTTCGATGTTTGGAAACAATCCAGCCAAGGAAGGGGCTAGCTATGATAAACGGACACACTAAAACTTACCTAAACTTATCCTGGGCCTTGAGAAGTACTTTAGCTCTGCCTTTACTCATGCTGAGCGCATTCACCATGCCAACTCAGGCCCATGATATTTTACCTGCGCCGGTTCAGACATCCGCGATCCTCTTTAAGCATGCCACGATTCACACGGCCGTCGATGGGGTAAAGGCCGACAGTGACCTGTTAATAGAAGATGGCAAGATAATGGCCATCGGCAAGGAGCTCCTCGCTCCCGAGGCGACAGTTTATGATGCCAGCGGGAAACATATCTACCCGGGACTCATCGCGCTGGATACCAGTTTAGGCTTAGTCGAAGTTGAGATGATGCGCCCGAGTAATGACAGCCGTGAGGTCGGTGAAATTAACCCGCAACTCGAGGCATTGACCGCCTTTAACCCGGATTCGGAGATCATCCCGACCGTCAGAGTCAATGGCATCACTCACGCTCAGATTGTCCCCCGGGGGGAAAGTTTAGCCGGTCAATCGGCTCTGGTATCGCTGGATAGTTGGACCGTCGAAGAGGCGATTGTGCCGACACAGACAGCCTTTCACCTATATTGGCCCAGACTCAAACCTCTACCCAGTGATACGAAAAAAAGAGAGGAACAAAGAAAAGATTACCAAGATCGGGTCTCTCTGATATCGGAGGCATTCACCGACGGTTATCGCTACTACCTGACCCATAAAGCCGAGACAAAGAGTAAGCTCGATATGCGCTGGCAATCAATGCTGCCGCTCTATCGGGGAGAGGCTCAGCTGTTTGTCCACGCCGACACGCAGAAACAGATCGAGGAAGCCGCCGCTCTGGCAAAACGCTATCAATTTAAGTTAATTATCGTTGGCGGATATGATGCCTGGCGACTCGCGGATCTTTTAAACGAGATAAGCGCAAAAGTGATCTATACTCGAACTCTAAGCTTGCCGATGCGTAAAGATGAACCCATAGAGATGAGTTTTAAAATCCCCGCCCTGCTCAAACAGGCGCAGGTCCCATTTGCATTGGGTTTCTCATCCGACTGGAACAGCCGAAATTTACCCTTGGCAGCAGGACAAACGGTCGCGTACGGGCTGAGTAAGGAGGAAGCCCTTAAAAGTGTCACGCTCGATGCGGCTAAGATATTAGGTGTAGAGGATATGGGCGCTATCGCCGTCGGGTATAGAGCCAACCTGGTTATCTCTGGTGGCGACATTCTCGACCCTATGGTGACTAAGATCGTAAAGGTCTATATCGATGGCAGGGACGTCGATCTAAATAATCGGCAACAACAGCTTTATCAAAAGTACCTAAAGCGATAGAATTCTACCTCGAAGGAGTCATAACAGGTTAAGCGCTTGTTTGACTCCGATCTTAATGATTTAAAATCATAAATTGCCAAAAAACACAGCTTCCAACCCACGTTTATAATGACAGGCCTGAATTATGAAAACGCTTTTGATTGCCCCCTTAGTTTTACTTCTCAGCGCATGTGCCGGCGACTATAAGTTCAATACTAACCTCGATGGTGAAGCTATCGACGATTACTTTAAAGCATCGGATGTCGCCGTGTTTGAAGGCAATACCCATCCCTCAGTGCCTTACGAGATTATCGGCTTAGTCGAAGGTGAAACTTGCCAGGAGAGCGTCAACGACGCCCCCGCCTCGATAAGTGAGGCTCGCACTCTTGCCAGAAGGGCCGCCGCCGATAAAGGTGCCAATGCGATTCTAATCAAGAAGTGTATGGTATTCGAAGAGAAAAGTCAGGCGTGTATCAGCAGAGCTATCTGCGTAGGACAAGCGATTAAGACACCTGAAACAGACAAATAATTGAGCCGGTCCAAAACCGATTCGATGCATTCTTAGTCCAACACTGTGATCTGTAAAAATATGACTTTTAACTGTCAAATTGAGGCGGTGGCCTTCTGCCGCACTCCCTATAAGCAAAAATTCGGTATTCCGAGACAGCCTGGGCTCGTGCCTTCGGCTCGGGGCTTCGTCGAGCTGCAAGCCCCCTATAATCATATCGATGCCGTGAGGGGATTAGAGCAGTACTCTCACCTCTGGTTACTCTTCTCTTTTCATGAAAATCTGTCTCAGGGCTGGAAGACCACCGTCAGACCGCCTCGCCTCGGAGGCAATGAAAAACTGGGGGTCTTTGCTACCCGCTCGACCTTCAGACCCAATGGTATTGGTCAGTCGGTGGTTAAGCTGCATAAGATCCATCAAAAGAAGGGCAGCGTTATCTTAGAGATCTCAGGTATGGATCTACTCGATGGCACACCGATTATCGATATTAAACCCTATATCCCCTTCTCTGACTCTCAGCCCGATGCGTTGGGCGGCATCGCACACGAAGCGCCACATTTGATTGATGTATCGTTTACCCAAGAAGCCAAAGCGCAGCTGCTGGGTTACAGCAAGTTGGAGCAGTATCCACGCCTCGAGGAGCTTATCATTGGGGTGTTGGCACAAGATCCCCGCCCGGCTTATAAGAAGTCAAAAGCCGATCCTAAGCTTTATCAGGTCGCCCTGTTTGATCTCGATATTCTCTGGCATGTCATCGATGAACGCATCCTGGTACATGAGATTAAATCTGGCGTGTCAGTGTAATGAGGAACGACAGGTAGCACTTTGAATACACCCGATTATCAGAGCCAGCATAAGAAACGGCTCTCTCATATGCCCTGGCTCTATTTCAGCCTCAAACCTAAACTCCTGAGCTGGGCAAAGCCTTGGCAGGAGCAGGTTCAGGCCGACTTTATGGCATTGGAGACCGTCTCATTCGGAGAGAACTGTTTCATCGCTCCCGAGGTCAATCTGTTCGCCGAACCGGGCAGAGGTATCCAGGTCGGCGATCTATGTATGATAGCCGCCGACAGCTTTCTCCATGGTCCCATCACCTTAGGCGATGAGGTTGCAATCAACCACGGCTGCTCCCTGGACGGCGGCCGCGCCGGCATCACCATAGGCGACCAGACCCGTATCGCCAATAACGTCACTATCTACGCCTTCAACCATGGAATGCACCCGGATCAACCTATCTACCAGCAAAGTGTCACCTCTGAGGGGGTCGTCATAGGCAAAGATGTCTGGATAGGCGCGCAGGTTGGCATCGTCGATGGCATCACCATTGGCGACAGCGCCGTCATTGGCATGGGCTGCATCGTCACCAGAGATGTCCCCAACTATGCCATTGTGGCGGGCAATCCGGCGCGGGTTATCGGCGACCGAAGGGAGAAGGTGTAGCATTTCACTATGAACAGTGTTTTAGCTCACTTATTAAAATACTGCTCAGCTTCATTTGAAAGATTGACCATTCAGCGGTATCAGCTTTGCACCTTCTAGCAAGCTAACCATTGCGATAGCTTACGAACTTTTGGAAGAACCGTCAGGTTCAATGCCAGAGCACAAGGCCAAGCGATAAGAAAGCTGCTCAGCCAAACAGTCGGCCACTGGGCGCTAAAGCCCATCTTTGCGCCAGAAAGAACCCCAGACATGATCAGCGCCATGGTTAGCGAAGATAACAAGGCTGAAATCCAGAATTGTTTACCTTGATTCATACATACCTCTGTTAGATATTCTATGTTTAATTAAATGATACAAATAGTGTATGCTCAACCATAAATGGAATATACAGGTTTAATTTGAATGGTTAATTCCACATTTGGAAACGTTGACGATCTTTATCTCTTTTGCTCTGTTGTGGAGGAGGGCTCATTGTTGGCCGCTTCCCGGAAATTGCATTTACCCGTCTCTACGATGTCACGCCGCTTGACCGCTTTAGAACAACGTTTAGGTATGCGCCTACTGGAAAAACATGGCAGAGAGTTAGTGCCGACTCAAACCGGGTTAACGGCGTTCAGCCATCTCAATAGTGGAATGGAGCAGATCGAACTTGGTCTACAAGCACTAAATGCACAAAGCAAACAGGTGGAAGGCCAGATTAGACTTGTTATGCCTCACAGTTTTTATCAGGGCTTTGTGGCATCCGTGATAGAACAATTTATGCGGGATCACCCCAAAGTGAAGCTAAACATACTCCTGAACCAAGGACTTTCAGCTCCCGAAACGGATCGTGATCTAGTCATAACTTTCGACATTAAAGGTATGGATGGCATGATTGCTCGGCCATTTTTCAGTGCAAAGCATGCATTTTTTGCCAGCCCGGAATATTTAAAACAAGTGGGACAAATTACCGAGATAAACGATTTGGTTAACTTGGAATGGGTTTCTCTTGCTCAAGATACCGATATCCCAATCTATCGAGGTGACAAACCCGAAGATCTGATTTCCGTAAAACCCAGACTCGTGGTCAACGATATCAATGCAGTAATTCAAGCCGTTGAAAATGGTTTCGGTATCGCTTCATTACCTTTACGGCACATACAAAAAGAACGTAATTTAATCCGAATTCTTCCGGATTATCATCGAGGTAAACGTCAATCTTATTTGGTCTATAAACAACGAACATATCAACCCAAGGCATTAACTTTATTAGTTAATGCCTTGATAGAACGCGTATCGGAAAAACACTTTGCAGCTAAGCAATGAACAAAGGGAACAGCTTAACTCAGCCGAAAAACAATGCCGGGAGCTCTGGTCGCTTCAACCAAAGCCAGTTATATTCGTCATTAATACTAAAAGCGCGTAATAATACAGTAGACTTATCTGATAAGTATTTCAGTATCAAGATATAGCCTTTGTGAATTAGTAGATGAGTATCCGACTCCATCATTAGTTATCAATCGATTCAACTCGAATGAAGGATTCAAAGGAATGAATATATCATCGCGTTATTTTTCAATGCCTGTGCAACAAGGTTTAGCGGATACCTTACCTCTATGGCGAAGATTGATCTTTGATCGGTTATTTGGACTACTGGCAATACTTTGTGTGCCCGTTTACATTACCAGCGTCTATCTTTGCATCGTTTCTAACCTTTGGTCTATGGCGCTATTTGATACTGTAGCTTATGGCGTGTTGCTCTATATATTACTGGTAAAATCGTTAAGTGAACGCTACAAATACATCACAGGCTGCCTGTTGGCCTATGGCATCGGGTTTGCGTTCCTCATCACTATAGGGCCCACAGGCGCTGGTTTTTTCTGGCTATTTGTATTTCCGCCTCTGACAGCCATACTTCTGGGAAAAAAGGCCAATATTATCGCTCAGGCTCTAAATGGATTTTGTCTGCTTACTGTTGGAGTGGCCTACAGTTCCGGAGTCCTACAATGGCCAATCACCGAAGGGTACAGCACCTTTATTTGGTTTGTGGTCAGCATCAATTTTATCGTAACTAATGCAATGGTTACCCTATCAACCTCATTTTTACTGGGTAAACTAACGCGTTCTTTAGAGGCAACGTTAGCCTCCAGACACGCAACCGTCATGGGCCTTGCAAAACTGGCAGAGTATCGAGATAACGAGACTGGCGCGCACCTCATCAGAATGCAGCACTATTCAAATATGCTTGCCAGTCAACGCCAGCTTGATGCGGATACACCTGAAGAGCTTACTGACAACTTCATTCAAGATATTACCCTCTCCTCCATCCTGCATGATATCGGTAAGGTGGGGATCAGCGATGCAATCTTGCTTAAACCCGGACGGTTAACCCCAGAAGAATTTGAACAAATCAAGGCTCACCCAAGCATAGGTGCGACAGTGTTAGAAAGCTTGCGCACATACGCACCACAATGCAATTTTATACAGATGGGAAGAGATATTGCAGGTGGACATCATGAAAAGTGGGATGGCTCAGGCTACCCAAAAGGGTTAAGGGGCGAAGCGATACCCTTATCAGCCCGCATCGTCGCTTTAGTTGATGTCTACGATGCACTTACCTCCCCTCGATGCTATAAACGCCCTTTCAGTCATCCAGAGGCAGTGTCGATGATATCAGCGGGTAAAGGCGCCCACTTTGACCCCAAATTGGTCGAGAGCTTTATCGCTATTAATGAGCAATTTGAACAGCTGTCGAAAGCTTCCTTAGGTGAATTACAGCAAGATGCTGTAGATGAGTTGAACTTTTGCACCCAATCGCAGCAAAATTTTTTGAAGGAAGGTTAGAGAAAGAGTACCGATAGCCACCGGCTTTTACTTAAGGGGAAATCGGTCATGGACTATATCGCCACCAAAGATATCCCACTTATCCCGCGTTACGGGCTATTGGCGGCCGGAGGGAAAAAGTGTAGGGATACATCTTCTTCCTTTTAATACCAGATACTTTTATTACTCTCTTTACATTTCTTACTTACTTTCAAAAGCACTGACCAGAAAATCGATACAGGCGCGAATTCTACGTGGCGTGTTCATCCCGCCAGGATAGACAATTTGTAACCCGGTTTGGCTGTCTTGAGCATATTCTGAGAGAACCTCCACTAATTTTCCACTGTGCAGATCATCTGTAACATCCCATATTGATTTCAAAGCAAGACCCCGACCATCGATGCACCAATCTCTTACGAGAGCGCCACTGTTTGCCGTTCTGTTACCGGACACCATATAGGCTTTGTTACGCCCGTTCACCTTAAATACCCACTCACGGTCCAGGACCTCTCCCAACTTCATGGTTAAACAGTTATGGTGTTCAAGCGAGTCTGGGTGCGTTGGGATACCATACCTTTCAAGATAAGAGGGGGAAGCACAAATAACCCGTCTGTTATCACCCAGCTTTCTCACTCTAAGAGAGCTGTCCCTTAATGCACCGAGTCTGATTGCCAAGTCCACACCACGCCCAACAAGATCATCATAGCCATCACCTAAGCTCAGTTCTAGATTTACATCTGGATGCGTATCCATAAAAATATCTAACAAGGGAGCTATGCGCTTACAACCAAGATCGTTAGGGGCGCTTATGCGAATGGTTCCGGATAACCGCTCTACACCATATTTTATCTGCGCTTCTAAATCATCGGCTTCTGAGACGATAAACTTAGCCTTATCCAGTAGCACCTTTCCCTCTTCGGTAAGACTAATCGCACGAGTGGTTCTGTTTAATAACTTTGCACCATAATGCTTCTCAAGCGCTGCAAGCCTATCTGAAGCTGTGGCCGCAGTAAGCCCAAAATCCCTGCCAGCGCTCGCTATACCACCTTTTTCATTGATTCTAATGAACAATGCTAAGTGCTCTAACCTATCCATTATACGGCCCGGCCTTATAGTGTTATCGACTTTCACCCAATTATATATTCAAGGGTAAACAATTACTATCTGTCTCAGATTACTGGCAAGCAGTAAATAAATTTATGATTTAGGAGTCAGATATGAAATTAACAGAACACACCATCTCGGTGGTTATCGGCGGGACATCAGGTATCGGCTATTCAGTCGCTGAGAAATTGAGAGAACGTAATGGAACTGTGGTCGTTGCCAGTCGTAGAACAGGCTTAGATATGACGAATGAGGAACGGGTAAGGAAATACTTTGATTCCTTGGGTGAACTCGATCACCTCGTCATCACAGCGGGTTCAAGCGCTCCTGCGGGAGAAGTTGCAAATATAGATATCCGTGATGCTCAGCAGGGCTTTGACACTAAATTTTGGGGAACCGTTATTGTAGTAAAGGAGGCTGCAAAGCACATCAGAGAAGGTGGAAGCATTACCCTCACCTCAGGCTTCCTGTCTCGAAAAACCACAAAAGGGGCTTTTGTTAAGTCGGCAATGAACGCGGCTCTCGAAGCAACCACTAAAATATTGGCTAAGGAACTGGCCCCAATCAGAGTCAATGTCGTCAGCCCGGGCATCACTGATACCGAGGCTTACATAGGGATGGCATCGCGAAACAAAAAAGAGATGTTTGAGCGTAATGCCAGCATATTACCGACCGGGCGTATTGGACAGCCAAATGATATAGCTGATGGATACCTATTTGCTATCGACAATCTGTTTATGACTGGTGCAGTTATCGACTTAGAAGGCGGCGCATTAATTAACTAATTAATGCCAATAAAGAATAGGAAAATATTATGACAACATCAAAAATGCCACTTCAAGTGTGGATCTTAACGCTATCAGCATTTGCTATCGGAACCGCAGAGTTCGTTATCGCCGGGCTACTCACAACGGTATCAGAAAGCCTTCACATCACAGAAGGTCAAGCAGGCAACCTTATTACGGCTTATGCCCTGTCAATTGTCATTGGCGGACCCATTCTCACATTAGGTCTGGCCCGGTTTGATAAGCGTAAGGTCCTCATAGGCTTAATGGGCCTATTTGTTATAGGCAACATCATCGCCGCATTCACCACCAATTATCATGTGCTACTTCTCAGCCGGGTGATAGCCGGTCTGACGCAAGGGCCCTTTTACGGAATAGGCGCAGTAGTCGCGACATCCATGGTACCTAACAAAATGGCCGGGCGTGCCGTAGGTCAGATGTTTGCCGGACTTACATTAGCCAATGTGCTCGGAGTGCCGGGTGGTTCATTTATCGGTCAGGTCTTCGGATGGAACTCAACGTTCATTGTCGTAGCGGCACTTGGTGTTATTGCAGCCCTTGCTATCGCCATAACTATTCCGAGCCAAGGAAAAGGAGCAACCGTTGGCATCAGTTCACAATTGAAAGCATTTAAGAACTGGAACCTGGTTGCCAGCCTACTTATAACAACACTTTCCTGGGTTGGCTTCATGGGATTCTATGGCTACATAGCACCAATAGCTGAGAGCGTTGCAGGCTTCAGCCGAGCTGACGTGACGTGGATACTCATTATTGTGGGATTAGGCTTAGTCATAGGTAACGTCATTGGTGGAAAAACTGCAGATAATAACCTGAGTCTATCTCTTATTATGTGGCCTATTGCCATGGTGATATCGTTAGCATTTATTGGTATGGCAGCACCTTATAAAATACCTTTCGTTATCGCTTCATTTATCTTTGGTATCGCTTCTTTCGCTAACGTTCCATCATTACAAATGCGTGTAATGAAATATGGCGCAGAAGCGCCTGAACTAACAGCGACGGCAAACATATCAGCATTTAATATCGCCAATGCTCTCGGTGGTGCCATCGGTGCTTATGTTGTGGATAGCACAATGGGAGCGTCTATGATCCCATATGCTGCGATGCTAATCCCGGTTATCGGCATCATATTTATCATGAGCCAAGAAACACGCGCCGCCCAAAAGGTTGCGGTATAGCTCTCTTCACGGTCAACTCAATGAGTTGACCGCTTCCATTCAAGCTGCAGAAAAACACCAACTAATCTAATTTAACAATTGGACTTCCTATAGTGCAGAACGTGCTAATACCGATCGATATTAGCTTCTACAGCACCAGATAAAGAGATTTTGAGAACCTAATTATGACAAATAAAATAACGATTGGCGTTACTGACCTTTCTTTTCACCGAGTGACAGCATCGCTCCTAACCCATGTATTATCTGACATGGGATTTACGGTAAAGCGAGTTTACTCAGCACATCAAGAGAACTTTTCAAAGTTAAAGTCAGGCGAGGTCGATATCTTGTGTTCAGCTTGGCTTCCATCTAGCCACGGAATATATAAATCCGAAACCGAGGCGGTTGAGCCATTAATTGAGTTAGGTTTGCACTATGAACCGTATGCTCTATGGGGGGTTCCTGACTATGTTCCAAAAGAAGCTATTGCTGAAGTCAGTGACTTACTCAAACCTGAAGTCATTACTCGTATGAATCGCCAGATTCAGGGCATTAACCCCGGAGCCGGTATCACCCGGTTCTCCATCAAGATGATGGAAGAATACGGTTTAAATGATGCCGGTTATACCTTCCACACTGGTAGCGAAGAGGACTGTTTTGCCGCATTTGAACAAGCCGTCGCAAATAAAGAGTGGGTAGTCGTACCATTATGGAAACCACAATTTTTACACCATAAATACAATATCCGTGAAATTGCGGAACCAAAAGGCTTATTAGGCATAGTTGACCGTGCGGTATTACTACTTCGCCAAGATCGAGCTTCACTTTTCACCGAGAAACAGATTGAAAAATTAGACTCATTACGTTTCTCAAACGAGATAATCGCAGCGCTGGATTATCAGGTTTCCCGTGAAGGTAAACCACTGGATGAAGTAACACAAATTGAGCTAAATAACAGCTCATTCAACGGGAATTAAAAAGTCTGAAAGACTCTGAATTAATAGCATATTCAATAAAATGGATAAAAAAACGGCCAGCTAATTTTACTTAGCCGGCCGTTTACATAAGGTCTACTCTTGCACTAGATGCTAGTGCCAGGCTTTGGAGCCTAAGAGTTGAAACCTACTTCTTATCTTTAATATGCGTCATCATACGCTTACGGCGACGCTCCTGACTTACCGTCAGCTTCTTGGTGTTCATGCCTTCAAATGGGTTAGCACTATCCTGGAATCGGATCTGAATAGGCGTACCCATGACTTTCAATGAACGACGATAGTAGTTCATCATGAAGCGCTTATAAGAGTCCGGTAACTTCTTAACCTGATTACCATGTACAACCACAATAGGTGGATTGTAACCACCGGCGTGAGCGTACTTAAGCTTAACACGACGTCCGTTAACCAATGGAGGCTGATGATCATCTTGTGCCATCTGCATGATACGGGTCAGCATAGAGGTACTCACACGACGTGTAGCACTGTCATAAGCTTCCTGCACAGATTCAAAAAGGTGTCCTACACCGGTGCCATGAAGCGCCGAGATAAAGTGAATGCGGGCAAAGTCGATGAAGCCCAGACGACGATCGAGTTCGCTCTTCACTCTGTCCTTGATATCCTGATCGATACCATCCCACTTGTTGACGGCAATCACCAGTGCACGACCGGCATTAAGCGCAAAGCCTAATAGGCCCAGGTCTTGCTCCGCGATCCCTTCTCGGGCATCGATAATCAATAGTACGACGTTACAATCTTCAACGGCTTTCAGTGTTTTAATCACCGAAAACTTCTCAACGGTCTCATGCACCTTACTGCGACGACGAACACCTGCGGTATCGATCATCACATACTCACGGCCATCTCGCTCCATGGGGATATAGATACTGTCACGAGTGGTACCCGGAGAGTCATAAACAACCACACGCTCTTCACCAAGAATACGGTTAGTTAGCGTAGACTTACCCACATTCGGCTTACCAATAATGGCCATCTTGATAGGCAGGTCCTGAAGACGTTTCTGTTCGGCTTCCGCTTCCTCTTCGCTGTACTCTCTCTCCTCTTCATCTTCATCGCCTTCGCCCTCGCGATTAAGACCTAGCGCTTCGGCGTAAGGAGCTAGCGCGTACTCTATCATGTTGGTCACACCGCGCCCTTGCGCTGCAGCCATCTGATACACTTCGCCCAGACCTAAGGCCCAAAATTCGGCACAAGCCGAGTCGGCGTCAATACCGTCGACCTTATTAGCAACCACAAAGGTGGTTTTTTCCCGGCGGCGCAGGTGTTCACATATAGCCTGATCTGCTGCCGTTAAACCGGCTCTGGCATCGGTCAGGAATAATACCACATCGGCTTCTTCAATCGCTGCAAGCGATTGCTCAGCCATATGGGTTTCAATCCCCTCTTCGGTGCCATCGATACCACCGGTATCAACAACGATGAACTCATAACCAGAGAGGAAAGCGCGACCATATTTACGATCCCGAGTCAGCCCAGGAAAGTCGGCCACCAACGCATCTCTAGTGCGAGTCAGACGATTAAAAAGGGTCGACTTACCCACATTAGGTCGGCCAACAAGGGCCACAACTGGAATCATTTTTTTGCCTCTAATCTACAATTTTTTTCAAAAATATTAATTTTATATAACTAAAAAGCCCCCGGAACAAACTTCCAGGGGCTAAAAATCTATTCAGCTAAAGCTTACGGAAGCGTTATTCTAGCAACTTTACCATCTCGAGTCTGAACATAGATGTTATCACCTTCGACCAGTGGCTGGCTAAATAAACCTGAACCATCGACCTGAATGCGGCCCACCAAGGCGCCAGTACTCTTATTGATAAAGTGTAGGTAACCTTCGAAGTCTCCGACAACAATATAATCTTTAAATACCGCAGCCGATGTTAAGTTACGGTTAGTTAACTCTGTATTGCTCCAGCTTTCTAAACCACTACGTCTATCGACTGAGTATATACGGCTATGGTCATCGACGAGGAATAAGCTTACACCCGAGTCTGCAAGTTCATGGAAACTCGAGTATTTACGAGTCCATACAACGCGTCCGGTTCTCACTTCCATAGAAACCAAGTTACCGTTGAAACTAACGGCATAGAGGTTTTCACCTATGATCAATGGCTTCATGTCGATATCGGCCATACGGGTAAACTCGTTACCTCCCTTAGGCGTGTAAATCGCTTGTTCCCAAGCCGCCTGACCATTATTTTTGATGACAACCGCGATCTTACCGTCTGCCGTACCAACAAAGAAACCACCAGACTCAAAACTTGCAGAACCTGTACCACGCAAGGTTAGGTTTGGCAGCTTAGACTCGTAGCTCCACTGTTTCTCACCATCATCGACATTAAAGGCTTCGAGTGTTCCCGAGCTGGTGTTGACGACCACAAGGTCTTCACCGACTGAAGGGGCTGACAAAAGCTCACCACCTGCGATAACCGACCAGAGAGTCTCACCGGTTTCAGCATCGAGCGCACCTAATATGCCACTCTCTCCACCGATAAACACCTTATTACGGGCTGCAGTAACACCGGCGGCTAATTTAGCCCCCTTGTTCTTAGCAAGAATGTTGTCCTTAAATGCCGAACTGAAATCCTGGCTCCAAACTTTTTCACCGGTTTTCTCATCGAATGCGGTGACTTCGCCATATCTATCGGCGACATATAACTTGTCGTAACGCACTGCAGGTCGAAGACGCGAGTAATAATCTCCCACGCCATTACCTACAGAAGCACTCCAACTTACCTCAGGAAAGACACTTGCCTCAATCTCAGGCAAAGGACTAATCGGCTCTTCTTCTACATCACTGGACGAACAGGCCGATAACAGCCCCAAGCTCAATCCACATGCGAGCAATGTTTTGCACCAAGACTTCATGGGCCGTTTCCTTATGCCTTATTTAAATTATCTAGCTTCATCTGTAAAGCAGGGCTTGATGTCGCCCCACCATTATCTACTGCAGCTTGATAAGCGGCTTTGGCTTGCTCGGCTTCACCTTTGCGAACCAGAAAATCACCTTTAAGTTCTTCTTTTTGAGCGATAAATGCAGGATCTGAAACTTGCTCAAGAGTCGTGATCGCTGTAGCGACCTGCCCCTGTTCAGCTTGAACACGAGCTAAACGCATCGTCGCTACCATAACTAGGCTGGCATCGGGTGCCGAGCCGATCACGCTTTTCAGCGCCGCTTCAGCCTTGCCCAGATCGCCAGACTCAACCGCCGCTTTCGCAACGATAAGTGATAACAGTGATTGATAACCTTTCTGGCTATGATCTTTAGCGAAGTTTTCAGCCGCATTCAGCATAGCGGCATCAGAAGTTGCACTGCCACTCATGGCCTGAAATGCTTCAGAAGCCGACTCGGCTTTTGCCACCTTGTATTCTGAGTAATAGTTCCAACCAAATAAACCGCCAAGACCGACCACAGCACCAACGACTATGGATGTGCCATAATCTTTCCAGAACTGTTTGATAGCATCTACTTGTTGTTCTTCTGTGCTATAAATTTCCACGTATTCTTCCTCTCTAAATCAGTTCTGCAATATAAGTTGCCAAAGCATCGCGGGCAACTAATTCTTGTTCTTTTTTGTCACGCAGATATTTAACAGCAACTTGGTTATTGGCAAGTTCATCTTCACCAATCACTAAGGCCACCTGAGCACCACTCTTATCTGCACGTTTCATCTGCTTCTTGAAGTTGCCGCCACCACAATGACTCATCACCCTCAGATGAGGCAGTTCACTTCTCAATGACTGGGCAATCTTAATCGCTTCAATCTTGCTCGCATCACCCATCGCTGTGACATAAACATCGACAGTAGCAGGGATATCTTGGGTTAATTCGAGTGTTTCAAGCATCAACACGATACGCTCGAGTCCCATGGCGAAACCAACGGCAGGGGTATTCTTACCGCCTAATTGCTCCACCAAGCCATCGTAACGTCCGCCAGCGAGTACAGTACCTTGAGCGCCCAGACTCGATGTTACCCACTCGAAAACGGTGCGATTATAGTAATCTAAACCACGAACCAAACGTGGATTAATCACGTATTTGATACCAACGGCGTCTAAGAGTTCACATAAATGTGAAAAATGTGCACGGGTCTCTTCACCAAGATACTCCATCAGCTCAGGCGCATCGGTTAACAAGGCCTGTACTTCAGGGTTTTTCGTATCGAGAACGCGCAGTGGATTGGTATACATACGGCGCTGACTTTCTTCATCGAGCTGCTCTTTAAACTGCTCAAGATAAGCGATAAGCGCATCACGATAGGCCGCTCGCTCAGCCGGGTCGCCTAGTGTGTTCAACTCTAAGGTCACATGCTCGGTTATGCCTAACTTTTCCCAAAGACGGTGCGACAGCATCAAGACTTCAGCATCGACGTCTGCACTACCTATGCCATAGACTTCAACACCGAACTGGTTAAATTGACGGTAACGACCCTTCTGTGGACGTTCATGTCTAAACATGGGACCCATGTACCAAAGGCGCTGCTCTTGGTTATATAACAAACCATGCTCGTTACCGGCACGTACCGTCGAAGCAGTACCTTCGGGGCGGAGTGTTAAGCTGTCACCGTTTCTGTCATCGAAGGTATACATCTCTTTCTCAACGATATCAGTAACTTCACCGATTGAACGTTTAAAAAGGTCTGTACTCTCTACGATTGGAGTACGGATTTCACTATAGCCGTAAGCACTGACAGTTTCTCTCAGTACGGTTTCTAGTTTTTGCCATAGAGGACTTTGGGTAGGCAGAATGTCATTCATTCCGCGAATCGCTTGGATCTGTTTTGCCACGATAAAGACTCGTCCGAAATTAGCTGTAAAATTAAAAGCGTCCCGCAGTATATACCCTGGCGCTTCATTACTAAACGTAAAACTGATATTCAGTTAACAGGCACAATAGAGTACCGTGCCGGCATTTAGCCGACCGTCTCATATGTGAGTGTTAATTACTTATTTATATCTTGAGCAGGAATACGCCCATTGATTATTGATGCCTTGGCTCTGATTTTAGCCTCAAGAGAGTCGACAATATTATCATTATCGAAACGCTCTTTCTGTCTGACGCCGTCATCGAAATAGCCACTCTTACGAGCGCCACCAGTAAGCCCGATATCAGAGACTAATGCCTCACCGGGACCGTTCACGACGCAACCGATAATAGAAACATCCATTGGCGTAACGATATCTTCTAAACGGCGTTCGAGCTCATTGACCGTACTTATCACATCAAACTCTTGGCGAGAACACGATGGACAGGCGATAAAATTGATGCCGCGAGAACGGATTCTCAGTGACTTCAATATGTCGAAGCCAACCTTGATCTCTTCAACTGGATCGGCCGCCAGAGAGACACGCAATGTATCGCCGATACCTTCGGCTAATAACATACCCAGACCCACGGCTGACTTAACAGAGCCGGAACGTAAGCCACCCGCCTCGGTGATCCCAAGATGCAGAGGCTGCACAATCTGTTTAGCAAGCAGACGATAGGCTTCAACTGCAAGGAACACATCCGATGCCTTCACACTGACCTTAAACTGATCGAAGTTCAACCTATCCAGAATGTCGACATGACGCATGGCCGACTCAAGCAGGGCTTCGGGAGTGGGTTCTTTGTACTTGTCCATCAGGTCTTTTTCTAATGAACCACCATTGATACCGATCCGAATGGGAATATTTTTATCACGGGCACATTCGACAACGCTTCTGATCCGCTCTTCATTACCGATATTACCGGGGTTGATACGCAGACAGTCAACGCCATATTCGGCAACTTTAAGCGCGATGCGGTAATCGAAGTGAATGTCTGCAATCAAAGGGATATTCGACTGCTGCTTAATCAACTTAAACGCTTCTGCCGCATCCATGGTCGGTACTGAAACCCGAACAATATCCGCGCCCACATTCTCTAAGGCTCGGATTTGTGCAACAGTTGCTTCGACATCTGTCGTGAGAGTATTGGTCATCGACTGAACCGCAATAGGGGCACCGTCTCCGATAGGCACGTCGCCGACATAGATACGGGTTGAAGCTCGTCTTTTGATTGGATTTTCGCTGTACATCTTATTTACTCTATATATGTCTATTTCATTGAGTTGTCAGGTAACCACAGGGCTACAAACAGCATCAACAGAATCTTGTTCTTCGCAAAGCTTAACTGAGTGCTTATTGCGCCATCGGCAAGGTTAACCTTGCCACCCGCCCGTTAGGAAAGTCACTCAGGCTTACCTTCTCACCATTTAATTTGATACTTACAGCCTGAGGGGCCCCCAGAGTAATTTTAAATGGTTCGACTCCGGAAACATTGAGCTGGCTGCCGGCGGTCTTAAGATCATTAATTAAGGTATCGCCCTTCGCGTCTTTGACGTTTATCCAACAGTCGCCATTTAGGTCGAAACTCAATGATGACAGTCTTGCTACCACCTTTTCTACGCTGGGCTGTATACTTTCCATCTCAACGGCATCGGCTTGCTCGATCTCTCTACTGCTCAGGGTCTTTGTAGAGGTGGCTGTAGGAGTGTCTGCTTGCAAACTGGTTAGGGGGTCTCCCTCTTCGACAAGCGTCGATGCAACCTCGACTTGTGTCAGTTGAGAATCGGCCATCTCTTCAACGGTTGGTTTGGAAAGATCGATATCGGACAGGGTGTCAGACTTTTGCACCCACCAAAGCACCAGCAGAGCCAATAAGATAAAGGCAATCAAATAGGTCACAAACATCAAACGGCCATCGCGGGCCTGACGTGTCGTTTTACGGGAAAAGCTCTGCATCTCAGGCGCTGAAGACTTAGGTAACTGCCTGTCCAGACAAGCTTGAATGGCTTTCTTATCGGCCTGAACGATACGAGCGTAATTTTTCACATAGCCTTTAACATAGGTCGCTGAGGCTATTTCACCGAAATTATCCGCCTCAATATCTTCAACGATACAAGGGCGTAGGTGCAGTTGTCCTGCGATATCGGCAACACTCGCGCCCTGTTTTTCACGGGCTGCTTTTAATATGGATCCGAGCGAATCCTCTTGTTCAGAAGTATCCGTTTCTACATGAGTCTCAGCTTCATCCTTGAGCATATCGATTTCTTTTTTAGTCATCAGTGCATACTAGCTCGATACTGCTTAGCCTCTATGGATGCCGGAAATTTTGCTAGAAGCAAAATGCCAAATTTTCTGGCTGCATCTAAATCATTTAAGCCTTGCTCAATTTTTATTCCCAACGTCAAACTCTCCGCGGACTCAGCAACGACTCGATGATAACGTACTAATTGAGCCCTTGCATTGAGATAATCGCCGGTTTCAACGTCGATCTCTGTTAATTCAATTAAAGTCACCTGCCTTCGCGGATCGTACTTCAAGGCCGTGGCAAAGTATTTCTTCGCTTTATCTAACAGACCCGCTTTACGGCTGCAGATGCCTAAGTTCTCATAACTCGAGGCTGAACGAGTATATTTAGGCATGCGCACAGCTTTAAGGAACATCTCCTCTGACTGCTTATATTTCTCTTGCTGACACAAGAAAACACCAAAGTTATTCATAGCATCGCCTGAAGCATCACTGGTTCTTATCGCCTTGCGATAGGATGCCTCGGCATTTTCAAGTTCGCCAACAGTCTGATAGTAATAGGCCATCGAGACATGCACAGCCTCAAGGTCAGGTGCGTACTCGACCGCCTTATCTAAGTTGTATTTAGCCTGCTGACTGTTGCCTTTTTGTAGATAGGTTAATCCAAGTTGTGCCCTCTGCCTGGCAGCTGACTCGCCATCAAACTCCTTCTCGGCCACCGGGATATCCGTGCCGCTATAGGTACGCTCTGATACACATCCACTCAACAAGCCCATGACGATAAGGGCTGTAATTTGGGTTAATCCTTGCTTCATTGGCAAGCCTATCTATCTACATATTACAAAGAGTTAGTTTATTGTGACCGAAATCTGACTATCTTGCATGCGTTTTTTCGCTAAACGCTTGGTTCTATCGCGAATATCCCCTGCCAGCTGACCACAAGCCGCATCAATATCGTCTCCACGGGTTTTTCTTACGATAACGGTAAGCCCATATTCCATCAGAACTTTAGAGAAACGATCGATGCGTGAGTTAGAAGAGCGACCGTATGGAGAGCCCGGATAAGGATTAAATGGAATCAAATTAATCTTACAGGGGGTATCTTTCATCAATTTAGCCAGTTCGTGGGCCTGATCTGTGCTGTCATTGATATGATCCAGCATCACATACTCGACCGTAACGCGGCCACGGTTAGCATTAGACTTTGCAATATAGCGACGTATCCCGGCCAAAAACTCTTCCAGCGGGTATTTCTTATTGACGGGAACCAACACGTCACGCAGTTCATCGTTAGGTGCGTGAATACTCACGGCTAACGCGACATCAAGTGCATCACCGAGTTTGTCGAGAGCTGGAACGACACCAGATGTAGATACTGTGACACGGCGTTTAGACAGACTAAAGCCGAAATCATCGAGCATGATATCCATTGCAGGTATAACATTAGCCAGATTAAGCAACGGCTCACCCATGCCCATCATCACTACGTTAGTGATAGGTCTTTCGCCTGTATCTTTTTGGAAACCGATAAAATCGGCAACACGCCAAACCTGACCAATAATTTCGGAAACGGTTAAGTTACGGTTGAAACCCTGTTGAGCCGTAGAACAGAAAGTACACTCCAGTGCACAACCCACCTGAGAAGAGACACACAAGGTTGCCCTGTCTTCCTCTGGAATATAGACAGTTTCAACTTCCTGGCCCTGACCGACGTTGATGGCGAACTTAATCGTACCATCAGCCGACTTTTGGTAACTAGTAATCTCAGGCGCTACCACTTCACATCGCTCACTTAACTTAGCTCGCAGCACCTTATTGATATTGTTCATCGCGTCAAAATCAGTCTCGCCAAAATGATACATCCACTTCATCAATTGATCGGCACGGAAAGGCTTTTCACCCATATCGGTGAATAATGCTCTTAACCCTTTACGGTCAAGATCCAATAAATTGATCTTCTTTTCACTCATTTCGACTAACCTCAACACTTAATACAGACCTAATACCCACAACGGGGCGGCAAATTATACAGACACCAAGCAATTTTTACTAGCCGCAAGCATTTCTGCATACTTAATGTTAGAATTGACTTGGACTAATATTGGTCCGTAAATGTAATACCATAAATGATCACCCTCATCGTTATTGTAGCCGTTGCTATCGGGATATCCTTCTTTTGCAGCGTTTTCGAAGCCGTTCTTCTCTCTGTCACTCCCAGCTATGTCGCAACATTGGGGCATTCAAACCCTGAAGCCGCCAAGCGACTCAGAAAGCAGAAAGATAATGTCGAATCTCCACTGGTATCAATTCTCACCCTGAACACTATTGCTCACACAGTCGGTGCGGCAGTGGCGGGCGCTCAAGCCGCTAAGGTATTTGGAGATGAAATGCTCGGTGTGTTCTCCGGTGTCCTGACATTCCTGATCCTGTTTTTCTCTGAGATCATTCCTAAGACATTAGGCGCAAACTATTGGCGTTCACTCGCTCCATCGGTTTCAATCGCCCTCTTGTGGATGGAGCGTCTCACTAAGCCACTAATCTGGATGTCACAACAGGTGACTCAGCTCTTAGGAAAAGGAGATGAGGGTCAGTATATTCGTCAAGAGATGAGTGCAATGGCGAAAATAGGACATGAATCCGGAGAGCTCGACGAACAAGAGTCACTGATTTTGACTCAAATGCTATCGGTCAAAGAGATGCCGGTGACCGCCATTATGACGCCAAGAACAGTGATGTTCAGTCTGTCAGGGGCACTTTCACAGGAAGAGTTTGCCATCAAGCACAAGGGCACGCCATTTTCTCGTATACCCATTTACGATAAAGAGCCCGATGACGTTATCGGTTACATCAACCGTAACGATATCATGCTTGCCGAGCGAAAAACCCCTCAAGCCCCTATCAGTGAGTTGAAGCGCAACTTAGTCGTGGTTCCCGAAACGGCGAAAATTCTGCCGCTATTTCAACTGCTAATTAAGCGAAATACCAAGATTGCCATTGTGGTTAACGAATACGGTACCGGTGAAGGGATTGTTACATTAGAAGATATCGTCGAATCGCTTTTGGGTCTCGAGATCGTCGACACCAACGACCCCGTCACCGACATGCAACAGTTGGCCCATAAATTATGGGAAAAGCGCATAAAAGACAAAGGGATCCGTCTCTCGGATGATGGCGAGTTTGAATCTTACATCCAGACTCCAAAACCTTAATACTGATATAGTCAAGGTAACCTGAGTCTGTAACTGCGACACTAATGTCATAGGTAAATACCGGCTTATGTCAGAGTTGCAATAAAAAAGGGAAACTCAGGTTTCCCTTTTACTTTTCTGTCGATATAATCTTCGCCCGATTGAAGCGCTCATCTGTTTAGTTGACCCAGCCTAACGCTCCAGCTGTTTTATTGCGGCAGAGCCGCCGTATAACATGATCAATCGGGATATTGACTCTCGTTTCCTGCTCAGACTTTTTACGGATTGCCATTAGATGCCCCACAGATACACACTTAAGCTTGCCCATATCAACGACACTCACTCCCATTTCGATTCGAGTCGGGTGCATTTTTCTGTCGATACCCAGGGAAAGTCTTACGACATCTATAGCCACAGTGGCGGCTACGCGAGAATTAAGTATCAGCTTACAAAGGCGAGAGAGGAAGCGGCATCGGTCGGGCAAGAGTTTCTCTTTCTTCATGCCGGTGATAGCTTTCAAGGCACTCTCTATTTTAACCATTTTAAGGGAGTGGCCAACGCACACCTGCTAAACCTGCTACAGCCCGATGCTATGGTGCTGGGCAACCATGAAGTAGATGATGGCAGTGCACCTATCTTAGCGTTTCTTAACGATATATCATTTCCACTGCTGGCCGGAAATATGGATATGAGCCAGGAAGCGTCAGATAAGTGCTCCCCTATCAAAGGACATAAGCAGTTATTCGATTATGATGATGCCAACGGCAGAGCAAAAGTTCTGATTAAACCGCTAAAAGATAAGCAAGTTGCCATTATTGGGATCACCTTGGATCAGATGGCGGAGATAGCACGCCCCGATCCCGACATGATTTTTATCAATGCCATCGAAACGACTCGAAATACTGTAGCGCATCTCAAGACACAAGGCATAGACCATATTCTGGTCCTCAGTCACCTCGGATTCAATCAGGATAAGATTTTAGCCGAGCAGGTTGACGGTATCAGCCTTATCGTTGGCGGCCACACACATACATTGCAAGGTGAGTTTAAGGCCTTAGGTCTAAGCTCGACTTCCTATGGAGTCAGAGTCAATAATACGGCCATTCTACATGCCGGAAAGCACGCCGAAACCATCGGTATTGCAGACGTCGAATTTAATGAAGGCGGACAGGTTATCTCACTCGATGGTCATAACTACTTCATGCTCGACGATCAGTTTATTCTCGAATCTAAACATGGCATTACCACTTCAGATTACGATGCGATCAGAGCCTACCTGCGCAGTCATCCAGGGATCCGTTGGGACAAAGAGGATGCTTTGGTCACGCAAGTGATCAACTCTCAATACCGCCCAGCCATTGAAGCACTTGAAAAACAGGTGCTGGGCTTTATTCCCAGAAACCTGGTTCATACCCGGTTACCCAGTAAATCCCTTCCACATGGCAGTGAAATAGCCCCTTTGGTGTGTAAGAGTATCTATCATGAAGCGAAACTCATGTACCCCAGAGTCGATTTTGCCCTTCACAATGCGGGGGGCGTTCGACAGTCTCTCAATAAAGGGGAAATCACAGTTGCCGATGTTGTCGGGCGTCTGCTGCCATTCGAGCTCTCTCTGGTTAAATATCAGATAAGAGGACAACACCTATATGAGGCAATTGAATCGGCAATTAACTCTGCAACCAATAACAGCGTAACCGGCACGGGGGCTGGCAGCTTTCCCTACACTTACGGTTTAAAGTATTTTTATGACGGCCGTAAACCCCAGGGGCAACGCATTTTGACGCTCGAAGTATTACGCAGTGATGGTATAGCAGACGAGCCTGAAACATGGGAGAGCGTCGACAGACAGGAGCACTACTTTGGTGTTTCATCGGCCTACACCGCTTCGGGTAAGGAGGGATATTATCCACTGCTCCAAGCCTGTTGGCAGCAAGCGATTGAGGGACTCACCCTCCCCTCTGCATTTATTCGCTTCATGAGCCATGAGCAGTCACTCAAGCAAGATATCTTGCCCCAAATCGAATATATCAGTCACATCTAGTGCCTGAATGTGAAAGGGTGGAGTGTTTGAAGGTTTGAAGGTTTGAAGGTTTGAAGGCCAAGATGACGGCCTTTGGCCCGTCGCCGCAAGGACTACCCATAGGTTTAGATTCTGTGTGATTCGCGGCTAAAGCCGCTCCTACTGTAAGACCGGCTTTAGCCGGGAACGGTGGTTAATTTAAGCGTCTTACTCATAAGAAAGCCCATAAATATCTGGCCTAACTTTTCCTGATAGCTCTTATGTTGCACTTTGAAGCCATGGGAGAGAAATAGCCACTTAGAGAGCAGGGATGCATCGACGGTTAAGTTAGGGTACTCCTGCTCTAAAGCCCACTCTTCCATGGCTTCATAGAGTTTATGGCCAACACCACAATGCTGATAAGCAGGATGAACATATAGGCTGTCTATGTAGCCTCTATTGTTAAAGTGCGTCTCAACATTGATAAAACCACAACACTTAGGGTGCCCGCCTTCAATCTTAGCCTCATCCACAACCAACCAGGCTTTGCTTCTCGTTAACCGTTTGTTCCAATGATAGGTCGATCTAGGTTTGGGTGACCAGGCTTGTTTTTGCTCTATCGAGTACACATCATCATCGATATAACGGATCGCATCATGAAAAATCTGACTTACCGATTGGGCATAACACGCCCGGTATGGGATCAGGGAGAATTGAGGCTGGTGTGAGAGCATCTGACTTGATGACATAGTTAACGAACAACTTGAGGTCGCTTGGGTATCGCTATTATCGCAGCAGTTCCGCACAAAAGAAAATGGTGGCGATTATCGAGATAATCAAGCCACCATTTCACCACTTTTAATACGACCTATTGATCGATAAAAAGTAGAGCTACTTCTTATCGATACGGCCAACGAATAACAATTCGTCGAAGGTACGGTCCAAAGTCTTACTTGTGAAGTCATTCATCCACATCTGCTCTTGAACAACAACAGTATCGCCCTTGCTCACTTCAATTTGCGGACCCGCAGCCCAAAAAGTTTTGTCTGACTCTTTAATCTGTACGTAGGTGTATCCACCGCCATTCATTGTGTCGACAACTGTACCTTCATGCATAGCACCTTGGGCCCATGCGCTAGAGATCCCTAATGCCAGTGTTGCTACAGCTACCAATTTAACCAATTTAGCTATCATTGCCACTTCCTCTTATTTTTTAGCTCGGCTTTACAATTCAAATCATTTAAACACGGAGCACTTAATAAATCTCTAATAAAAGTCACTAAATAACAAACCAATATGCATCTTTTGATCAAGGTCTCAGAACCTGAGATGCACACTCAGCTTTTTTGAACTTTATTGAGTAGGGGTTGTAACATCCCCTCCAGTCCATTGAGTTTAATCTCATACATCAGAGCGAGTTGCTCACCCAACTTGCCTTCGGGAAAGCCTTTAGAGTGAAACCATACCAGATACGGCTCTGGTAACTCGAGTAATTTTCGCCCGGCATATTTACCAAAGGGCATCTTTTGGTTAATGGCTTCCAACAACAACTCTTGATTCATCTTTCTCTATACTCATTTTTGGCATCCAACTTTTCACTGTGCAGCATAGCGAAGAAACAGCAAATCGCAATAGAGGCGTTCATTTAATACCAATCGGTGTAAACACCAAATTCGCCCAACTTTAAGCATTGACAAGTTAGAATCGCATATATTATTTTCATCTAAAAACAATAATTTCTGAATGTTTTGAATATATATTGAGTCTATGATTTCTGAACCGACATAGAAAAATTTAATACAAAAGCATCGGCATCCCCATCAGCACGAGCAATTCACCCGTAACCACATGATAACAAATGTATAAATATCAAAAAAATTTGATGTGAGTTGAAATGTCAAAATTTTGCCAAAAATGTCATTTAGTCAAATATCTGTCGTCAGACAAAAAACAAAAAACCGTCAAAAATCAGGTAATTGACACGAATTTAATAAATCACTAAATTTACTTTAACGCTTGGTGTACACCTTAAGATAGATGACTGGCATACGGCCTGATTTAATATAAAAGTAGATAGCATACCTATAGTACAGACAAGCAAGCACTTGATAAAAGTTGGACAGTAATTAGCGTGAAAGGGGATAGGAAATGATCATATTAGTCGGGGGCGAAAAAGGCGGCAGTGGTAAAAGCTGTTTAGCTCAAAACATCGCAGTATTCTTAACTGCCGAATGTGGTGCTTCAATCATCATGGTTGACTGCGATCCTCAACGAACAACATCGGATTGGATTCAAGCAAGGAATAACAATCCTGAACTTGCCAGCATCAACTGTGTTCAGCTTTACGGTAAGATACGTAACGACCTATTGAGTCTCGAGCAGCACTACGATTTTGTCATCGTAGATTGCGGTGGTCAGGATAATCTAGCTCTTCGGGCAACCATGTCTGTAGCCTCACATGTACTGATGCCTTTACGCCCTAAGCGCCGGGATCTTAAGACCGTCAGCCATATGGACGATATTGTCGCGACTTGCATGATGATCAACCCCAAGATGCGCGCATCTTTTGTTATCACCCAATGCCCGAGCCTGCCTAACCAAGCAAATCGAATTTTTGAAGCGAAGGATGTCTGTCGAACCTACGACATCAATGTATTAGATGCCATCACCTATAGCCGTAATATCTATGATGATAGTGAAGAGTCTGGCCTGTCAGTCATCGAGATTGAGCCGACAGGGAAAGCGGCGGCAGAGATGCGTGGAATAGCCTGTGAAATGTTAGAGGCGCAAAACGCAACAGAGATAAGAAACCGCTTAGCGACGACAAAGATAAACAAAATGAGAGGTGACTATGGGTCTGGCCGATCTCAAGAAAAGCTCTACGCAGTCTGATTCTGACTCTAGCGCGAGAATAAGAAAGCTGCAGATGTCGCTCGATGAGTTTATTGACGATGCGACAATCTACGCCGCTGGTTTCTCGTCGAGTGATAAATCTATATCTGATAAAGCCATGGCCGACGTCATAGAGCTGGCGTCACACTTTAGCGTCCCGGAATCACAGCCGTTGAGCAACGCCATTAGCCGTAGCGAACTTAAACAGGTGAAAAAGGTACTCAGAGGTAGTGAGCCTTTTAGAAAAGCGACATTTACATTGAGTGAGTCGGCAATATCGCATTTAGCCGAACTGGCTAGCGGTTGTGATGTCGCAAAGTCAAAACTCATTCGATTCCTTATCGAACACCATTTTTCACTCGGTGATGATGAACGAAGAGAGAAGGAGAGATCCATTATTGTGGACTAGCGCTATTGCACCGAACTTCGCATTGGCGACATGGATCGAGAAGACAAATTATTCAGTGAAAGCCTGATTAATTCAATTAACCCTTTAGCCGTTTTTCCCAACCTTCGCTGGCAGCAGACTTTTCCCAAAGAGTACTTTCTTGGCTGCCAGTATTTTTTTAAGCAGAGATCAGTGAAGCCTCAGCACAAAGTACCATTTACATCTAAAGTGCAATAAATCATGTACAAATAAGTAACACAATAGTATTACTATTAAGAATCCCGTGTGGATAATGGAGTAATATCACGTGTTAAGAGCTGTTGCCAAAATAATCATCTGCACATTTAGCTTTCAGTTCTCACTGTGCCAGGCTCAGTTTTCACTCGACCAGATCCCAGAGATAGAGAATAAACAAGCCATAACACTCGTCGCCGAATCCGGTTTCTGGACAGAGCACCTCAAAGAGAAGCTACTCCCTAAATACACCGCTCACACAGGTATCACAGTTAATGTCATCACCACATCACTCGATGAGATGTTTACCCTGCAAACAAACTCTTTAGTCAAAGGGAGCGGAAAGTTTGACCTGTTAACCATGGAAGCTGGCTGGGCTAAAGAGTGGGCCGCAAATGGGTTTACCGTCCCTTTGGACGAATTGGCAAAGCTCTATGATCCCAATGGTGAACGAGCGATGAAAAATTATCTGGAACCATACTACCCTTCCCTACTCAACATTCTCTCTTATCACTCAGAGATCCATGCCATCCCCTACAATAACTATGTAATGGGGAATCATTATCGCGCCGATCTGTTTCAACACCCGAAAGAGAAGATAAAATTTAGTGCCCAATATGGGTATCCGCTGGCACCACCGGAAAACCTGCAACAACTTCTGGATGTGAGTGAGTTTTTTACCAGAAAAACCGGAGAGAGATTGGCGGGTAAGGTACTCGAAAAACCCTTCTATGGCCTTGCTCTGATGTCAGGAAACCGTCCTCATATCAATGATGAGTTTTCATCTATCCTCTGGAGCCTGGATGGCTACTGGATGAAACCCGACTACGGTAACGACTCGAAGCTTAAACTATTTGAACTCCCGTCTGATAATGAGAAGCTGAAACAGACGACACATATTTACCGCAAGTTAATGCAATACGCCTACCCCGCAGATAAGCAATTCGCATTCGAAGAGGCGGCTGGCGCTATGGCTAACGGCGATGTCGCCATGTGGCCATTTGCCTATAACAACCTTTGGCACGCCTCTTTTCAAGTCGAATCGAATCAGCCCGGTGCAAAGTTAGCCGTCGCGCAGGTCCCGGGAGGCAAGCCCTACAATGGCGCTTACGCGTTCGCCGTAGCCTACGACAGTGTCAACCCACAAGCCGCCTACTGGTTGCTCAAATACATGGGATCCTTCGAGGCTCAATTTGCCTATGCCTCTGGCGGAGGGAACCCATGTCGAATCGATGTCACCACCGCTGCCGAATTTCAAAAAACGGAATTACGTCATATCGGGGGTGCATTCATGGCCAGTCATGAAGCCAATATCAAGTGGTCAGATGATGTACTCAAACTGGGTCATTTTACCAGTACGGCGATGGGAAATATTTATCCTGAACTAACCAAGACCAGCTACGCATTATCCAGGCCGCAAACGAATATAGATGCTGAAATCAATCGACTCAACCAGATCATAATACAACTTCAGAATCGTCATGGTGAAGTGCCAGTGGTAGCGAAATGAAATCAATCAAACCATTAATAAGCCTGAAGAAAAAAATAAGGCTGCTTTTTTATATCGTCGTATTTCTTACATTAGCGATAGGCTTAGTTTCAATTTGCCTCTCTATCGATCTGCAAAAAAGAGTCGATATGATGATAAACCATCATATTAATGAAATTGTTTACGCTCTCGAGCTGTCCAAAGAGAGTCAAAAGCTACAGGTCATCAGTGCCAAGTTATCAAAAAATGACTCCGAGGAACAACGAACTCTGCTCCTGTCTGACTTGCAACGACAGTGGCAGACATTGGCAAGGGGACTCGAAAAATTAACAAGTATGGCAAGCCATGATGAGAGGATCAAAAAGCTCAATCGCCTCTCATCCGACATAAAAAAGGCCACAGAGCAACAACCCTTACTGGAGCAACTCACCGAGACGGCTATCGCCGCGCAGATCCAGGCCAGTCACCTTCACCTGAATATGGAGCTTATCCAAAAAGGGTTCGCCCGTAGCGTTCAGAAACTGCTCGGTATTTTGGACCAATACGCTAACACCTTACTCGGCACACAAGCGTTTAATGAGTTAAAGCGCGTACTGGATGAACATAGGCAACTTGCGCAGTTTTTACATCAAGGTGAGGAGCTTTTCAGGTTAGTCGCGGCCGTGAACAAGAGTTCGGATAACGCAGAGTTAAATCTGTTACAAAGAGAATCTATGCGTCACTTCCTTGCCTTAAAACAACATTCCATGGACTCTATCGTGGCTAAGGAGATACAGAGTGACTGGATCTCACAGATAGAGCCTAACTTGGTAGGTGAAGCCAATATTTTCGCCTTTAGTCGTGAAGCCCTCAACAGCAAACGAATAGCGGATACTTACCTCGAAATTCAAGCGAGTTCAGCACAAGACATTGCTCGATTTTCCAGCGAGCGGGTTGAAGAGGCGAACAAGCAAGTTAATTTGGCGGGGGCGGAATTAAAGAACGACAGCAACTCGTTTGTCATCTTAATTTTTATTGCAGGCGTGCTCTATACCTTCCTTATCTGGCTAACCAATTGGCACTTCATCTCAAAAGGAATTATTCAACCCGTCATCGCCACCAGCAACGCGATGCAAGCCATCGCCCATGAGAAAACCGATACACCACTTCCAAAGACCAATAATCTTGAGTTGCAACAGATGGTCAGCTCCTTAGAAACCCTGAAAAGCTATGCCGCTCAGGTAAAAGCCATTTCTGAGATTGATGGGTTAACCGGTGCATTTAATCGTCGATATTTCGATCTACGGCTGGTTCAAGCCATACAGTCAGCACACAATAAGCCGCATCCTCTATCTATTATTCTTTTCGATGTCGATAACTTTAAGCAATTCAACGACCGATATGGACATGTTAGCGGAGACCAATGCCTGAAACAGATATCGGCCTCAATGAAGGAGATGCCGGAACTGCAAGACAGGATATTTGCGCGATACGGAGGTGAGGAGTTTATCGTATTCCTCCCATACACAGGTGCTACCTTGGCAAAAGAGATCGCCGAACTGATGAGAGAAAAAATATTTCATCTGCAGATCCCCCATGAAGACTCTGTTCATCGACAACATATCACTGTAAGTATTGGAGTCTGCACAACGCTCCCAAATAACGACACGACAACCGAGTCAATCATTATTCAGGCAGATAAAGCCCTGTATGAAGCCAAGCAGGCAGGTAAAAATTGTGTAAGAGCAGCCGACACAGGGGTTATCTTCACAGAGCTGTCATAGAGAGATAAAAACAAGTAGCGATTGAATTATACGCAACTCAACCCAATATCAATTAGGAGATCAAAATAAACAGAATACTGAAAGACACAAGAGAGTAATTAATTGATATGTTAGCCATTACGTTAGTCAGTATCATAGGTATCGCCGCAATAAGCTGGATTGCATCACACTCATGGCGGGTCGAGCGGCAACGAAAGCGGATCATCAACCGCGCATTTCCAAAGCGTTGGAGGGATATCCTTAAGAGACGAATGCCCTATTTCCGCTCACTCCCTACGGATCTTCAACTACAGCTCAAGCAGCATATTCAGGTATTCATCAATGAAAAACAGTTCGTCGGCTGCGATGGCATAGAGATAGACGATGAGATCCGCGTAACGATTGCGGCACAAGCCTGCCTACTGTTGTTAAATCGTCACACCGACTTCTACCCTAACCTGAAACAGATATTAGTTTACCCCTCAATATTTATCGTCAATAACCAGGAGCAGAGAGATGGCGGTGTCATCTCAGAACGGCAACGCATTCTCTCCGGTGAGTCATGGCGACAGGGAAAAGTGATACTCTCATGGCAAACCACTCAGGCCGATGCGGCCAACCCGGGAGATGGCAGTAATGTCGTACTCCATGAATTTGCTCATCAGCTCGATCAAGAGGCAGGCGATGCCAATGGTGCACCACTGTTGAATAGAATGAGTGATTATTCAACCTGGTCTGAGGTGCTTAGTGAGGAATACGAAACATTACGACTCGATGCTCAGCAAAACAATCCATCAATTTTCAGTTATTATGGTGCAACCAGCCCGGCCGAATTTTTTGCGGTGATAACTGAGGTATTCTTCGAACGTCCTGAGGAATTTTACCTTCAGCATCAGAGTCTCTACAAAGAGCTGAGTGTATTCTTCAACCTGGATCCTATTAACTGGCAATAAACCGAAAAATAACTAAAAAATCCAGAAAGAGATAAAAAGAGATAAAGGAACTCCGATGACCGCTTCATATAACACAATACCTAGTACCTCCCTCCTCATTCAATGGCGCTCTTCGCTTCTGAAACTGCTGACAACAGCAATGTTTTTGGTCACAGCGACATCGGTCAGTGCCGAAACAGCAAAACAATGGAGCCAAGCCGAAGCGGTGTTAAACAGCCTGCATCAATCGGCCGCTGAGGCAAACTGGAACAGATACTTCTCCCTCTACTTGCCCGATGCCATCTTTATCGGCACCGATGCGACAGAACATTGGACCATGTCTGAATTTGAAGGATATGCTCGCCCAACTGATGGATGGAAATATACAGTTCAGGGGAGAACCCTAGTCCCTCTTACGACACTCAATGGTGATAAGGTGCTGGTATTCGATGAACTACTGAACAGCGCTTCATATGGCCTCTGCCGCGGAACCGGTACCTTACTCTTAACAAACTCCGGCTGGAAAATTGCCCAGTATCACCTCAGTTTCCCCATTCCCAATGAGATAGCGAAAGAGATCACCGGAAGAATTAAAACTGCAAAGAAGTAAAAGCGTGCCAGATCCCTGGGCCTGTGATCTGGCTCTTTGATTAGTTAGTGCCCTAGTATTAGTTAGTGCCCCATCGCTGCCGATAAACAGACATTGGCCAGTTGAGAGAAATGAGTGAAGTTATCGAATTCCGACTGGTCGAGTTTGCGATCTGTACTGTCTCTGTCGGCATAGATGATCCCGATAACCTTCTGTTCGACCAATAGCGGCGATATCATAAAGCCTGTGGATGAGGTTTTATTTTTCAGATCATCATCCATATACAGACGCCACTTGGGCGAACTGGGCTCATCCACAAACATGGGCTGTTTCAGATCAATGCAGTCACAAAACAGACACTGAGGCTGTTCGAGTGTGATGATAAACTCATTTTTCATCTGCTCCGCACCATCTCCCAGTACGACACGCGGTTGCAAACGCTTGCGGTTGGGCGAAAGCAGCAAGACGCCACAACGATCGACACCAACCCCGGTAAGAATGCCCTCTAGGGTCGTTGTGATCACCTGGTTGAAATCGGCTTTCACCATAGCGCAATTAGTGAGCTCTCTGAGTTTCTTCAATTGTTCATTCATATCGGGCATACGAACGAGAGGGGCGTCGACTTTGGCATTGAGATCTTTGGTTAAATGCTTAGGATTAGGTAGGTGCTCGACTAATACCTTAGCCCCATAGGCTTCGGCTAACTTTTTTGTCGCATTACTGCACCGTATCATCCGTCCTTTAAGCTCATCGACCTTGATTTCCAGCATGTCGGCGGTCTGTTTAAGCCTCTGCTGTAGTAGCTCTGCCGGAAGGGGGTCTTGTGCTAAAAGTTCACTGATCTGATTGGCCAGATAGATACTGCGGATCTCTGGCGTTCTCTGGTTAGGGTTGCTGAGAGACTTTAATAACACATCACCTAAACCCCAGTTTCTTGCAATACCTAAGGACAGGGTATTAAACGAGGTGCCTAAAACCTCACGGATCATCGCCTTCTCCTGTATCGGGTCCTCACACTCTGCCATAGAGGCATCGAGCTCCACCGCTTCATCGCAGCCAGTGCTCCAAAATGCACTCTCCCCCAGATGGTAGAGTAGCGAGGCGATAAAGACCTCCTCTTGTAGCTCCTCATCGTGATCTCGCAGCATCATCTTGGCTAACATGGCAGCCTGAAACGCTCTCGCCATCAACTTGATAAGCCTCTGATACACCCCCGGAGTCAAGCCTTCAGATTCCAGCAGACTACTGAGCAGCTTTGCCGTGATACAGATATTACGTATGGTATCGAAACCTAAGACGACAGATGCACGACTCACCGTAGTCACATGGCTAACGCCTTTACTATAGGTTGCACTGTTCGCCACCCGCAAAATTCGGGAGGTTAAGGCATTATCATGCATCACACTCTTCCCTAATATACTCAGGGATGAGACATCATCTTTTGCCAGCTTCTCTAAGGTCTTGACCGTAGAGCACAATGCCGGCATCTCCTGATCGCTGATGCGTTTGGTCCAATAATCGACTCCCTTCGATTTGGCATTAGATTGGTTATTGGAAAGCTTCAATTTTTATCTCTACTCAGTAGGTAGTGCTTGCAAGCAAGCTAAGTGTGATCTTACAGACCCTAAGTATAGGCAATGAAAACAATAATATGACGCCTATTATTAGTTTAAACATTAAACGTATAGATACTGTATAAACGGCCAGACCAGACAAATCATCTGACAAGCTACATTATGACATTAAAAAAGTTACCACTCCAACCCAGAAGACAAACATAATCGCAACAAAAGGCGAACCAAGGGAGCGGTAAGCACAAGCGGACATTGTCGTAGCAATGATGGGAACTGGAATAGTAAATATAAAGGAAAAACCCACGCCGCATGTAGGGGTACGGCATGGGGGACAACGGCTGCAAGGCAGCAAATTGAAACTGATTGAAACTGATTGAAACTAATTGAAAAAAATATACCTTAAAACTGTTTCTCTTCGGTCGAGCCGGTTAATGCCGTCACCGAGGAGTGGCCACCTTGGATCACATTCGTTACCCGGTCGAAGTAGCCCGTGCCCACCTCTTGCTGGTGTGCCACGAAGGTATAGCCTTTCCTGGCCGCCGCAAACTCCGCCTCCTGCACCTTTTCAACATAGTGTTTAACACCTTCTCCCCGAGCACAGTCATAAGCCAGGTCGAACATGTTGTACCACATGCTGTGAATGCCCGCTAAGGTGATAAATTGATACTTATACCCCATCTGCGACAGCTCTCTCTGAAAATGCGAGATGGTCTCGTCATCCAGATTTTTCTTCCAGTTAAATGAGGGGGAGCAGTTGTAGGCCAACAGCTGATCCGGAAAGTGCTCGTGAATTGCATCGGCAAACTTTCTGGCCTCATCCAGACAGGGCGTCTCTGTTTCACACCAGATGAGATCGGCAAAAGGTGCGTAAGCCAAACCGCGGGATATGGCCTGCTCAATTCCAGCCTTAACGCGATAGAACCCCTCCTCGCACTTCTCACCCGTGATAAAATCATGGTCATAGGGATCGCAATCTGAGGTCAAGAGATCGGCACCGTTTGCATCGGTGCGTGCTATGACTAAGGTTTCCACTCCGCTCACATCCGCAGCCAGCCTCGCACTCACCAGTTTTTGTATCGCCTCTTTCGTCGGGACAAGCACCTTGCCCCCCATGTGGCCACATTTTTTCACCGATGCGAGTTGGTCTTCAAAGTGAACCCCGGCAGCACCGGCATCGATCATACTCTTCATCAACTCGAACGAATTTAGTACCCCACCAAAGCCAGCTTCAGCATCGGCAACTATGGGTAAGAAATAGTCTCTGTAACCTTCATCACCCGGATTGAGTCCATTGCTCCACTGGATCTGATCCGCACGGCGAAATGCACTATTGATATTATTTAGAACCGCCGGTACCGAATTTGACGGATAGAGTGATTGATCGGGGTACATAGCTCCGGCCAAATTCGCATCGGCCGCAACCTGCCAACCCGACAGATATATCGCCTCTATTCCCGCCTTTGCTTGCTGAACCGCCTGACCACCGCTTAAGGTTCCGAGTGAATTGACATAGCCTTTCTTAGCGCCTCCGTTAACCAGTTCCCATAATCTGGCGGCGCCACGTTTCGCCAGCGTATTCTCAGGGACCAATGAACCTCGCAGAGCCACCACATCCTCGGCAGTATAGGGACGAGAAATCCCCTTCCAACGAGTATTTTCACTCCAATCCTTCTCAATAGCTTGGATCTGTTCCTGCCGTGAAACCGGTAACGGTGCCTTATTCATAATCATCTCCTTTCACTCGCCAATGATATCGTCTCATTGGCATCAGCGATAAATTTTACCTTAAGCCTATCGGCCATAAGTTCGGCGATACGTTAGGTAATAGGTGTTGAGCCGAACAGCCCCTCAGTCAAGGGGCACTTAGCCGAAGCGATTAACCACAGCCTCATTGGCTGGTTAACATTTCATATCCAGGTAGAGTCAGGAAATCGACAAGCTCATCGGAGATAGTTATCTGCTCGAGTAAAACAGCCGCCTGAGTAAAGCTGCCATGGGTAAACCGCTCCGCCCCCACTTCAAGCTTCACGTTCGCCAGCTCCTCCACCAGCATCTCTTTGAACAGGGCGCTAGTCACCAAAGCACCATTAGAGAGTTTCTGCTCGTGTTTGATCCACTGCCAAATTGAAGTTCGTGATATTTCGGCGGTGGCCGCATCTTCCATCAGGCCATAAATAGGCACACATCCATTGCCATTTATCCAAGACTCAATATATTGCAATGCGATGCGGATATTGACCCGCATCCCGGCTTCGGAGCGCTCTCCCTCACAGGGCAACAGCAGATCTCTGGCGTGAATGGGCGCATCCACATCACGAGTGATATGTAATTGGTTAACGTGATCTTCACCTATGTACTCATTGAAGATCCCCATGGCGGTATCGGCTAAGCCCGGATGTGCCACCCAAGTGCCGTCGTGTCCATTTCTCGCCTCGAGCTCTTTATCTCTACGTACCTTTTCAAGCACCTCTCGATTCACTTCGCTCTCTTTGGCGGGAATAAATGCAGCCATTCCCCCCATGGCCAAAGCGCCGCGCTTATGGCAGGTCTTAACCAATAACCTTGAATAAGCGCTTAAAAATGACTTATCCATGGTCACCGCTTGCCTGTCGGGCAAAATACGATCCGGATGATTCTTTAATGTTTTTATATAGCTGAAAATGTAGTCCCAGCGGCCACAATTAAGTGCCACTATGTTCGATCTCAGCTCATAGAGGATCTCCTCCATCTCGAACACTGCGGGCAGCGTCTCAATCAGGCAAGTACACTTAATCGTGCCCGGCTGCAGGCAGAAACGATCTTCTACGAAGGCAAACACCTTGGCCCACCAGCGGGCTTCCTCATGACTCTCTAATTTGGGAATATAAAAATAGGGGCCACTGCCTTTTGTCAAAAGTTGTCGATAGTTATTGTAAAAATAGAGGGCAAAATCGAACAGGGATGCGGGGATACTCGACGCGTCAAACTCCACATGCTTTTCGAGCAAGTGCAAACCACGAACGCGACAGATCAATACCGCAGGGGAATCATTGAGTTGATAATGCTTACCTGTCTCTGGCGAGGTGTATTCAATTTCACCGCGCACCGCATCACGAAGGTTAATCTGACCTTCAACCACCTTATTCCAACTCGGCGCCAATGAATCCTCAAAATCGGCCATAAACACCTTCACATTGGCATTTAAAGCATTGATGATCATCTTTCGGTCGACAGGGCCGGTGATCTCGACACGCCTGTCGGTTAAATCTTGTGGGATCCCACGGATCTGCCAATCACCATCTCTTATCGCGCGGGTCTGGGGCAGAAAATTCGGCAGCTCACCGGCATCGATTAACGCCTGCTTTTTCACTCGGTTTGAAAGAAGCTGTGGCACTTCTGAGGCAAACTGTTTACACAGCAGTTCGAGCAGACTCATGGCCCCCTCGGTAAAAACCTGCTCTTGCCCCTCGACGTGTGCCCCTTTAACAGTAAGCCTATCTCTTATATCCGTTTCTGTCTCAGAGGTGCGGGTGGCAGTGCTCTCTTTGAACATCTGATGTTCAAATGCCGATGATGCAAGCGTTGAATCATTCTGTCTGTTGTCGGTTACTTCGTGTGTCATCCCTCTCTCCCCCTATGATATAAGGCCAAATAGCTAATTAGGCACCTTGCTTCAATATGTCAGTAAACACCTGGTTCAAATATAAATTGCAGATGCTTAAATAATTCATTTGAACAAAAGCTACTCATAAAAGGTTGTATTTGCAACAGTTCGGAATGAGAGGCTGGAGGAGGTAAGAGTAGAAAACAGAGAGAGATAAAATGGTATTACCAATCACGATACCCAATAAATAACAATAACTTAAGAACAATGCAAAGCTTGTATTATTGAGTATGAAAGCGAATTTAAAATTTGTCTGACAAATGAACCACAGCTTGAACATGTTTTTTAATTACGGAATATAATAAGGAAAAGTAAAGATAAGTGTCCAAGAAATTCATCGAAATGGATGTAAGTAAACTCTAGTTGCCGTTTTTAATTAACCTTAAGGTTAATTAAAAAAACACCTTAATTTCAACCACTTGAACCGTGGTAAAAAACAACCCCATTCAAACAGTCGTTTCAATATTACGCTTACGTTAACGGCAAACGCAAGCCATTAGAGGTAATGGAATATTTAGTGCGTGTTTGTCGATCAACATACTAATAAATATTGGTTTAAATGAAAAAAAACGAAAAAAATGGCATTTCGAGTGATAATGGTTGATGAGCGACAGGAGTGAAGGGGTTACACGCTAACTGCTCACGAATCTAGCTGGTGATGTAGGAGCGGCTTTAGCCGCGATGTTTGCCCTGTAGTTGTCATCGTTCGGTATCATTGCTCCCGGCTAGCTCGTAGCTCATAGCTAAATAGCCTAACCTTCAACCTGAGTTCTTTCGACAAACTCACTCGGGCTTTCATCCGGCTTCACGATAAAAGCAGGTGAACGAGACAGTCCAATCTCTGGGGTGTATAGGGTAACGCGATTCTGCCCATTCCCTTTAGAGTAATTCATGGCGATATCGGCTCTGTGCAGTAAAGGATCCAGGCTCAAGTCAGCACTTGAGCTTGACGTCACGCCAAAACTGCCGCTGAGGGTAAAATCACGGCCGGAATACTTAGTGTCCATGGCTGCGATAGCAAGCCTATGTTGCTCGGCAATTTTTTGCGCAGTTTCAGCATCAGTGCCGGGTAGAAACAGCACAAACTCTTCACCGCCGAATCGGGTGAAAATATCACTTGAGCGGCAATTTTTTAAGATAGTTTCACAGACATGCTTCAATACCCAATCACCGGTAGCATGACCAAAATTATCGTTAACACGTTTGAAGTGGTCCACATCGAACATGATCACACTGAACTCGAGTGACTTAAACGTATCTTTAATATAACGGTTTTCCGCCATATTCTGCGCCGTACCACGGTTTAAGATGCCGGTGAGAGGATCATTTTGAGCCAGCTTCTTGTATTTACGTTTCTGACCGGTTATTGCAATGGCGAACATGGCAAGGAGTACGAAGCCCCCCCCCACAATTAACAACCCCATACGGTCGTTATTCCGCTTTAACGCTCTCATCTGCTCCCGTGCGGTATAGAGCTCACGCTCATGGTTAAGCAGGTTTATCTCACGACTTTTCTCACCGTTTTCAAACTTGGCCATCTGGTAAGCATTCGCTTTGGCTTTGGTGTCATCGAGAAGAGTATTGGTGATATTCTGATGTTGGCTCAGGTATTGATAAGCCTGTGCATGCTCACCACGCTCACTGGCAAGTTCTGCCAGCACCTTAGTCGCTCTCTTCTTGTAACTGAGGTTGATAGGCTCATCGGGCAACTTCATCACTAAGCCGGCATACTCTTGCGCCTTTTCGGTTTGCAACAAACCCAGATAGGTCTCACTGAGAAGGGAGTGCGTACTGTCAATTTCAATCTGAAACTTAAAAGGACGATACTCCTCTAAAGCCTGTAGCAGGTACTTTTCCGCAAGCGCATAGTTTCCCTGTTTTATTGCCACATCACCCAAGCCCTTTTTAGACATGGCGACGATGACAGGCAAATTGTTTAGCTGGCAAAAGTCGCGGCTGTTTTTAAAACGGCTTTCTGCCATCTCCAGGTTTTGTGTTTTCAACTCGGCAACTGCTAAGTAAAGCAGCGAGTAACACTCGTTCTTAGCACTATTGCCATGACTCAGCATGAGTGCAAGCTCCGCATACCTTGACATCTCACTGTAGGCTTGCAGATCTAAATAGAGGTTAACTAATCTCAGATAGGAGCTGATTTTGATCTCGGTATCTTCTATCTCCTCTATTCTTGAGAGGTTAGTCGACATCACATCCAGGGCCTGCTGATACTCATGTTGACCTAGATAGGCACTCGCCTGATAGAGATAGATAGAGTTCCGTAATGTTTTAGGCGGGTTTAAGCTCTCGGCCTGCTTTAATTTTGTAATGGCCTCGGCGAACTTACCTCCATACAGGTGCTGCACACTCTGCAAGACCAGCAACCGGGAGTGCTGATCAGAGGTTAGTTCATCTTTTGCAGATGAAAGCTCCTCTATCAAAGTGAGGGTACGATCGGGCTTAGAATGCACAACCTCACTTAGCTCATCTAATTTTTGATCGTAGCTATCAGAGGTAGCCACCACAGTGTTTGAAAACACCATGATGACTATAAATAAAACAACTACATTTAGAGCTTTCATTAAATCTCTGTATTACTTTTGATCTTTGGGGCTGGCAATAATCATATAGGTTTTAGCTTCCACGCTCTCCCCCGACAGTGATTTTATCTTGTTCGTATCCCCTGACATGACGGTCTTAATCTCTTCATCAGTTAGGCCGTTGGCCTTCATCACACCTTCAGGATCTTGCTTATAGGCATCCATCAGATCGGAATCGGTACCCAACTTCTCGAAAAAATCATTAAAATTTGACATCTATACTCTCCTTTTTATAAACGTACCATCTCAAAGCGTACTTAAAGTGCATCTTGCTAGCGCACATCTTGGTTGTTGTTATCGGTAAACCTGTTTGCCCTAATAGGCTTTGTTCTTAATCATCAATAACGGGACTACCAGCCCTTAGCTTAGAAGCTTAAGCTGGAAGGTGCATTCTTTTTACCCTAAATCGGCTTCCGAGATCCCCAATTTGGCCAAGATCTCACTGTTGAATTCCAGCTCTCGACTCGGCGGGATCAACAGCGTGCTGATAGGGGTTAGCTCGGCAAAAGGCAAATCCTTCAAAGGGAGTCTGTCGATACGCGGGCTCTGCACCGGCAAGTTAGGGGCTTCGTAAAGTACAATCTCATGCTCCAGCGGATACCACTCACTCAGCTGCTCGACCAGTATCTGCAGACGATCCGATGAGGTGCTGAATTTAGTCAGAGTATGTTCACCGGCTATCCCAATCTGCCAAAGTAGTAGATGTGTCGTCGGATCGGGCGTATGCCTGTAAAACATAAACTGGCTGGCCTCAAAACTCTGATGGCCCGAGTTACCAGGATCGATACCTAAGTCGGCCCATAAACAGGCCTCGGCGGAGATCCCCGGCTCCATCTTAGCGCTGTAGCCCTCCTCCCTCGCCTGTGCTATCGCAAAATGCGACACGCAGGCAAACACACCGGGGTGACCATAGAGGGCACACACCACTTTTTTACCCAGACGAACCTCAATCAGTATGGCTTGAACCATCTGAGCATAGGTATCGCGTCGGTTCTTAACCTCATCGCCTTGAGCATAATAGGGTTGTAAGCTGCGTACATCCTCGTTGAGTGTTTCCAGCCAGTGCTGCGCAAATCCATCGGGAACCAAGGAGAACACCACATCGGCATTTTCAATATAACTTTTACTCAAAACACTGATCTGTCCAGCCAGATTAAGACCAGTGCCGACACACACTAATGTCCCTCTTGCGACCTCTTGCTTCTTATCCATTGGCACTGGTGTCATCCTGTTCATCCCATCGAGGCGGGTTTATTATAATTATTTTTTCTTACAACTCGGGTACTTGTGCATAATTTTCAAGCATTAACCACATTCTCATAACTTTCTTAACACTTTGCAAGTGGTTATTAGTCATAAAATAATTTGAAACATATTTCTCTGATATTACTCAAGTTTAAGCATTTAGTGCTGGAATACTCAATATTGACGCCAAATAGCCGCCTCACAGAGTTCAAGGAACAAAAATCAACTCTGAAGGTCGAAGCTACAGGATTGAACTTAACGCCCGTTTGAATGCCATGTTGATGCCATAGAGGGGCTGGCGATAATCGATCCATTTAAAACAAATGACTTTTCATTGAACCTGAGTATCGATAGCCCTTGTCAGCATAGGGAGTGCTTGGGTATGATGGCCAGCAGATTTTTAGGAAGTAGCGTATTCAATGACAATTAAAAAGCAAAGTCTTACCCTTTTGGGCGCAGCTGCGCTCTCGTTATCGCTCAGTGCCTGTAGCGTTTTTGACTGGCTGATCTATAAGCCTGATATTCCGCAAGGTAACTACATGGAAACTCAACAGGTTGAAAAACTGCGTATTGAGATGACCAAAGAGCAAGTTGAATACATTCTCGGACGTCCGGTGCTTCGTGACAGCTTCTCCGATGACACTTGGTACTATGTATACCATTACAAGAGTGGACGTGATGCCAGCATCACACATAAAGAGCTGATCATACATTTTGAAGGTGAGATGCTGACAAAAGTCGAGGGTGATTATGAGTTAGCTGAAGACTTTAATACGCCACTGGAGCAGAGCAGTCTACCCGATGGAGTAGAGGCCGAGCCAGAAGAAGCTACTGAACCTTTGATCCCTGAGCAACGCCCGGATAGCAAGCCTTTGATTGAAGAGGTTGAGCCGGAAGCACAGGCTAAGAAGAAATTTGAATAGTCTCTGGTAATTGCCAGCAAGATCCTAGGTTTCATAACCTAGGATCTAGATTCCTGTACTTGATGCATTAGTTGAAGCTATTAGTTGAAACTTTAATTGAATCTATAATAAAAACTTTAGTTACACCTTTGCGCCAGTCTTCTTATTTATCCGTCCCTCATCTTTAGCCTTTTCGGCTCTTTTACGGCGCACATCTTTAGGATCGGCAATAAGTGGACGATATATCTCAACCCTTTGTCCCGTCACCAACACCTCGTGATGTTTCACTAAACGGCTGAAAATGCCTAGCTTAACGTTTTCGAGATCTATCTCGGGAAAGAAAGTGGTGATTTCGCTCTGTTTAACCGCTTCGATACAGGTCGTACCCGGTGCTACCTTGATCTGAATACGTTTTTGTTGTGTTGGCAAGGCATAGATAACCTCTACCTCAAAATTTTCTTGATCTATATTCATCAATCTTATCTCTTAAAAAGTCGCAGGATGCTGAACGAGGAGTCCGAGGCTTATTATACCAATCGGTATAAGAAAGTGGTCAACTCAGAGTTATTTTTGGCTGCATAATTCAAGGCGAAAGAGTGAGGGAATGGTGATCCCTTTTGAACTCATTCAACACAGAAGTAGGCTGCCAAAAACACTCCTGAAAGGCGAGTTTTAGCACTTCCGATACGGCGTTAACGAGCTTAAACGTAGAATAACTATGTTCCTCACTCGTTGCCTTGCCTCACAAGCGCTAAACTCTCGCTGAGTGAGCACACCTTTATACCGATTGGTATTACTATCAGTAAAAAGCTGCCAGTAAATAACTATCTGTATATAACTTTGGCTCTACCGGTAAAAGCCGTCACCATCGAAGCCATCAGCTCTTTGAAAATCTTACCGAAGGCCATCTCGACCAGAGAGCTTGAAAACTCAAAATTCAACTCAAAGTCAATTTTACAAGCATCTTCAGTCAACTCAGTAAAGCGCCACTCACCGATCAGATGATTAAAGGGACCATTTTCGAGAGCTAATTGGATGCTTTTTCCTGGGATAATTTGATTTCTGGTCGTAAAGGTTTTGCTGATGCCCGCCTTCGAGACATCTACGGAAGCCAACATGGTTTCACCATCGAATTCCAACACCTTGCCACCGACGCAGCCGGGCAGGAACTCTTTGTAAGATTCGACATCATTAACAATTTCATACATCTGCATTGCACTAAAGCGCACTAACACGCTGCGGGATATCTGTGGCATTTTAACTCTTTGACCTGATAACTGTGGCTGTTTGTAATTTCTATTTATGGGATTTTAACACGAACCTCTGAAAACGCATATTTCCAACCAGACAGGTAAATGGTGCAGCTAACGGAATAACGCACACCTAATATGTACAAAAACCAACCAAACCCACGGTAATTACTAAAAATCATCGAATAAATTGGTGGGAGCAATTCCAAAAACTGTATCGCCGAGTATAATAGCCAGCCTATGGCTAAGAAAAACGCAAAAAAATCAAAAAACTCCTCCGCATCTATTGCGCGTAATAAACGCGCGACATTCGACTATAAGTTCGAAGAGAAGATGGAAGCAGGTCTATCCCTGATGGGATGGGAAGTGAAGTCTATTCGTATGGGCAAGGTTAACTTGTCAGAAAGCTATGTATTTATGAGAGATGGCGAAGCCTTTCTTTTCGGATGTACCATAGCCCCATTGAATACCGCATCCACACACGTTGTCTGTGATCCAATGCGTTCGCGTAAGTTGCTACTTAAACGTAAAGAGTTAGATAAGTTGCAGGGACTCGTCGATCGTAAAGGTTACTCTATCGTACCAATCTCTATGTATTGGCAAAAAGGCGCATGGGTAAAAATAGAGATCGGTCTTGGTAAAGGTAAGAAAGAGCACGATAAGCGTGACGATACCAAAGACAGAGAGTGGCAGATAGAAAAGGCTCGAACCATGAAAAAGGCGGTTCAACAGTAATTTCAATACCGTACGAACGTTAGAACGTACGTATATCGAGCAATCGGTTGTGAATGCAGTTTTTATCCTTGGTAAACGAGATATGACGCGTTACAATCACATTGTACTTGGGGGCGATTTTGGATTCGACAAGATTCTCGAAACCCTGGGAGCATGCCGAGGGGCGGTTGGCCTCGTAAAAAGCCGCACTGTTATAGTTGCAAACGACTCTAACTACTCTCTAGCAGCTTAGGCTAGCTAGCCATCTTGCCGAAACTTCTCAAATGGGTTTGGTTTATAGATGGTCATCTTACATTTGATAGCGAGGGAACCACGTTCAGGGGTGAACCGCGAAACAGTACTGAACTCGCCTTGTAATATCCTGTCTTTCGGAGCTTGCAAGGTTAACCAAAAGAGAGACTAAGCATGTAGCGCCTTGGATGTAGGCTTTTTGGACGCGGGTTCGAGCCCCGCCGCCTCCACCAAATATAGAAACGAAGACACCCTAGGGTGTCTTTTTTTCTGCCTATAGAAACCAAGAATCAATGACTTACGTGGTAATCGGCCGAAGTAAACAACGATAGCATCCGAGGGCAGCTTGAGTTTATAAGTACACTGGTAGTACTATTAGGTAACATTACTCGTTCTTGGTGTTCCTATCATGGCTAGAACCACAACCCCACTCACAGCAACTCAAGTTGCCAACGCAAAACCAAAAGAGAAAGAGTACAGCCTCTGTGATGGTCGAGGGTTGAGATTGAGGATCAAACCTAGCGGTTCAAAAATATGGCTGTTTAACTATGTCAGGCCCAATACAACGAAAAGAACAAACCTAGGCTTTGGTCCTTTCCCTGAAGTGACGCTGGCAAGTGCTAGGAAGAAGTGTAACGAAGCCAGGGTACTTCTGTCGCAGGACATAGATCCTCAGCTACATTCTAAAGAGGTAGAGAAGCAAGAACGTATAGAGCAATGTAATACCCTTAAACTCGTTACCGATACCTGGTTCGAAATTAAAAAACAAAAGGTCTCTGAAAACCACGGTCAAAAGCTTTATCGCCGCCTTGAACTCTACCTGTTCCCTGCCCTGGGTGATCTCCCCATCGGTAGCCTAACCGCCCCACAAGTCATCAAAGTGCTCAAGCCTGCCGAAGCTAAAGGCAATATCGAAACCTGTAAACGGGTGATTAGCTGGCTAAACGAGGTGATGACCTTTGCCGTAAATACCGGCGTCATTCATTCCAATCCACTTATTGGAATAGCTGCGGCCTTTGGGGTACCAGAGAAACGCCAAATGCCAACACTTAAGCCTGCGGAACTTCCTGAGTTTATGGAAGCGCTGTCCTACGCCAGCATCAAGCTGACCACTCGCTGTTTGATTGAACTACAGCTTCATACCATGACTCGCCCAGCGGAAGCCGCTATGGCTAAGTGGACTGAGATAGATTTTGATAAGCACATATGGGTAATACCTGCAGAGCGCATGAAAATGAAGCGCGAACACATCATACCGCTAACACCGCAAGTCACAACGCTACTAAAGCGTATGCAACCTATGAGCAGCCACTTAGAGTACATATTCCCTGCCGATAGGAACCCAAACACTCATACCAATACTGAAACCGCCAATATGGCTATCAGGCGCATGGGATACAAAGGGCGCTTAGTGGCTCACGGTCTACGTGCATTAGCCAGTACTACCCTCAACGAGCAAGGCTTTGATGCTGAACTTATCGAGGTGTCGCTGGCTCACGTAGATAAGAACACAGTTCGTGCGGCCTATAACCGAGCTGACTATATCGAAAGAAGAAGAGAACTTATGTGCTGGTGGAGCGAACATATCCACCAGCCTGGACAGGCATGATAAAGAGAAAGCTACTCTTTACAACATGAAATATGACTTTAATTCAATAGGAAAATTAATGGCTAACAACCCGTTGCTCACTTACTTTGATTTCGTCCCTGAATTTTGCTCCCTAGACAGGGCTGCCAAAGCTTTTAAGATTGAAAGGGAAGACTTTCTTAACTGGGCGCAAAAATCAAAAATCAAGGTGCATATACACCTCGATGATGTACTACACATCAAAGGTGATGGCCAAGAGATTAATACCCACATCAATGCATACTCACAAGTAGAAAACGATATAAACACAGAATTAAAGCTATTAGACCAGAAAGACCAGAAAGACCAGAAAGACCAGAAAGACCAGAAAGACCAGAAAGACCAGAAAATACGAGTTTTGAAGGAGATACAACAAAAGAAACGTGATATTGAAGAACTAAGACTTTCATTCATCACTGTAGTTAAGAATGAACGCACATACCGTTACATTTCGGCCATAGAAGGGCGCTGGGTATTACCGTCTTATTACGCACTTAAGTTTAGAACAACTGACAAGATTGAAATTGATACCTTATGCACAGACTTCTCGATGATGTGTGATGTCGAGTTAGACCAACTATACACCGTTAATGTAAATGAGCTCAGCATTGCTAGAGAGGAGTTAGAAAAAATCGCCTTATACCTCAAATATGGTGAGCCCTTTCCCAGTATCGCCGATTGCGACTTAACAACAGCCACTCAGCTAAAGAATGTTAGAAAGCCACGGGTAGATTTTCCAACAGTTAGATTTATTGTACAACTATTGAGTCTAATACCCGCTTTGAATGGAACAACATCTCGTCCGAGACAGTATTTAATCATCCAAAAACTTTTAGCAGACAAGAATGAAGCCATTGCTATTGAGGAAAGCACCTTTAAAGGATGGTTTACTAAGTTAAAGAATAAAAAAAATCGGTGATAACGCTAAAAAAACATATCCCCCACTTTTGCTGCAAGGTAATTCAAACCATAAATTCAACAGGTTACCTTGCAAAAAGACTTATCTCATACTGCTGAATATTTATCTCATACCCTTTATCACTCTGTCCTAGGTAATCTGGCACCAGCTGAACAATACGGCTACTTAACTAGGAGATCCGATGAAGATCATCAGACTAAAAAAAGTAATTTTTAAAACAGACCTTTCCCGCTCAACTATCTATGAACTGATTGCACAGGACCAGTTCCCCAAGCAACTGTCTCTAGGCCCTCGATGCGTAGGCTGGATAGAGCAGGAGATCGATGACTGGCTTTCAGAGAAAGCTGCAGCACGTGACTAACTCTAATTAGGACCTCTCAATTTGCCCCTGACTACAGGGGCTACACCTAAAATAATCAACATTCCGATTGGAGTTATCATGAATAGTACCAATGCTGGCTTTTATAAATATTTAGAACAAGAAAACATCAAACGTGTCGCAACAGGGGAGTTTATGAGCATTGAGAAAGCTTTAGGCTGTGTACCTGTAAGCAAATCGACAATTTACCGCTGGGTTAAGGACGGATTATTCCCTGAACCCATACGTGAAAATGGCCGAACTATTGGCTGGAGAGCTATGGATGTTTTCAATTGGTTACACCAGGAGTGGAAAAGAAAAAACGGTATCACCTAAACACATACGCCTTTGTTCTTACGCCTTAATGGCTTTAGACCCTTTCGGTGTATTAAAGCCCTTATAGGCCTTTATGCATTCCCAAGTGCTCTTTTTCCCATAGAAATATTGAATGAATTTCAGCATAGCCCTTTGGTATAGCGCCATTGGGCAATGTGTTGGGTCTAAATACGACGGGTTTTATTATTATGCCCCTACCAATACCTGACAACAATCAACCTTATGTATACCAAGATCAAATTCTGCCTATCCAGAAATTATCAGGTGGTGTCAATAAGAAAATCATGAACCATATCATCTCTCAGATAAATCGCATGCTAGCAATCTACTCCAGGCTATTACTAGTACGTGTCGATATTCGACTGTACCAATCTGACGGCAAAAATGAACTTATCGGTGATTTCATGGAGCAATTAACCCGATCACTTGAATCTCACTATAAATCTAAGGTTGGGTATTTCTGGGTTCGTGAACAAAAAACACCTGAGAACAATATTCACTACCACTGCTTCGTTATCCTTAATGGGAGCAAAGCCAAGAACTCATTTGGGTTAAAACCATATCTTGAGCGTGCCCGTTACCTAGTCGCTGACATCAACTTTTATTGGCCTGATAACTGTAATTACGTCATCAACCGAAACGACATAAAAAGTTTATACTCAGCCATCTACCGCACCAGTTACCTTGCTAAAAACCATACTAAGGAGTTTACCCCTAGAAAGATCAACCGCTATGGGAAAAGAGGTTAACAAGAAAAATAATAGAAATGGATCATGTTTCAAATTTAAAAACGGTCAAAAACGAAACGGAAAGCAAACTTCCTAAAAAATAGAACTGTTTAGCCCAACTTACTGATAGACAAAGCAATATCTGGCAAGATAAATTATTTTTGGATCACTAAAAAGGATCGTGTTTTTCGTACATTGTTCGCGCTAATATTTATTAATAAAAAGACTCATTTTCATTTACGAGTCATAAATAATTTAGCATGAGGAAAGGGTACAAGTAACAAAGCGAGGCAAGTCTGGTGTCACATCTCTGTTTAACTCATTAAACATTCCCCACTCTTCCGCTGTGAAACCTAGTACCCCCCTTTCTGTATGGAGAACGCGGTAAAACTCACCAGATTCATCCTCGCTGTATTTAGTAATTTTATCTATATACTTAAAGCCAGCGATTTCAAAAGTGATGAACATCTCCCTCCCTGTTTCACAACGCTGTAAACTTACCTTCAATCGGCTACTTAAACGCAAAGTTCGAGATTTTAATCCTGCATATTTTCCTGGAGTCCTGATTTCCCTCTCTTCTTTTAAAAAACTAAAACCCTTGAAGGCTTGGCCATGCTCACCAAAGCCTGAATCCATTAGACCTTGCTGGTGGTACTCAAGCCATAGTGCAACAGCATTATTGATACCAAAGTGACCTTCATCCAGACCTTTCACATAAAACTCGGGGCTTGTAGTTAGGTCTTCAGCATAAAATTTATCATTAGTGATCAGAGTCTGTTCTGAATCACTATTGGGAATGTGTTTAAATGAGGTCAGCTTGTTAAACCGTTCAGGAGAAATCATTCGACCTGATACATAACAATTACGCTTCCAGGCTTGTGCTACGCATGCTGCAATATCGGCTCTACACTTCCAATAGCCATAAATCCACTGTTCACAAAAATGATATCGGTAAATTGGCTCATCAGCTACCTCGCCCACCTTTTCTCTCATTAAAATGAGCGCATCATATTCATCAGTCATAAACTCAGAGGTTAACAACCAACCATCAATCTTATGTCCATCAGCTGATTGCAATAGTGCGTCTAGCCAATCACCAAACATCTTAGGTTGTTTATAGAAATACTTTATGTCGTATAGCTCCTCAGAGCCACCTTCAAGCCACTCAACACGAACCCCGAACAGGATAGCAGCCGCTTCAAGTACATCTGCATTTAGAGCCTTCAAGAGCTCACTCTCTTGCTCAACTTGATGAATGGTAAGGTTATGGCCAAAGAAACGCGGTATCTGCGCACGGGCAACACCATGCGCCTCAAACAAACGAATGAAGCGCTGTGCAGTATTGGTAACGATAGGTTGTGGGTTACGCCAACTTTTATACCTATCCCAAAGCGAAAAACCACTATTAATTTGGCTTAGAAACCTGAACATTAATCATATCCTTATGGCTAGATGGTTTTGAACAAAATCATTTAAATAACTGCACGCAACTGCATAAACGACATAGTAAGGCTCACTACCGGACACACATCCGTTTCAAGGTCATAAGGCACAACATGTAACTTCAAACCAGGTTTGAACTCAAAGTGCTCTAAGGACTCAGTAAAACCTGCGTGCTTTGGATAGATCAGATATAAGTCACCTTGCCCTTGCAGGTACTTTTCACCATAAGCAAACAGCTGATACATATCTGATTGACTCAAATTGTACTTATGCTCAGTAGTGCTAAGAGAGGAATCTAACCGCTTCCACTTGGTATCCATCACAGAAATAACACAAGTTTTGTCATAAACCACAATGTCCGGTTTTAGCCTGAACCAGTCGTCACCCCTGTGATTTGTTAAGCAGTGGCTAGAGACCTGCTCTTTTAACTTTAATGCTGGTGGTAGTTGTCGCTGTAGCTGCTTGGCAACATAGCGCTCAAACAGCTGTTCCATCGGAAATAGGAACGATAAACCGTTATGTTGTCCCACCATAGCAACAGGAGACTGATAACTCAAAATCAGTTCACACCACGGCTTTAAAGGGCGGTAATGTGCAAGCCCCCTATCATCCTTCCATAATCTAAAATCTAGCGCATAGTTAGCCGATAAATCGATATCATTAAATACAAATAGCAATTCACGGGCTAGACGTTGATTGGCACTCGACGTAGACCATTTAAGTACTTGTTTCAATGAAGAGTGCAGTAAACGGTTTTCAGCGCGATTTGCACTATAGATGTCATGAGCAACATGAAAATGATGTTGTCGACCAGGGCGTTGCCTGAGTTGTTTAGCAACTTTCAGCTGCCCTTTAAGGTAGGGTGATTCCCTCTCAATACGTTGGTACTCATTTCTAATACCTTGCCTCACCAGCTTAGAGACCGCTTTTATAAAATGCGAAATCAATAACTCGTAAAGTGGTTGCTTCAATAGCTGTAGCTGAGATTGTTGAAACTCTTCTAATTTTAGCTTTTCAACACGAGCCAACATTTTTAGCAAGATTTTACGGGCAGACTCAGGATCACAAGCTTGACTTGAAGTCTTAGGTAAAATTTCGATACGGGTTAGGCATGGTGTTTCAAGTACCCCGACAAAGTTAACTACCTGCAGAGCAACTGATTTACCGTAGCGCTTTACTTTAACGAGCTCCCGCTGCTTTTCACCATTACTTACGCCATTAGCAAGCAGCCACTCAAACGCACTCTTAGGTATTGAGTGACAATCTATGCTGCTGTTGTCGCCCTCATTAGTTAAAAGAGCAAACTCCCTAACAGTGACATTGTTAACCTTGTTGCGAGTCATAAATGCCTTTATATGCTTTAGGATTAAGCAATGCAGCGTTATTTCGTTGATAAGGTCTAATGCCTTCTTGTGACCAGTCATTACCCATCAACTGCAATACAGAAGCATCAGTAAACTTCTCTTCAATGAATTTCAAGCTGATATCAGATTTAAGATGATCGCCAAGTACCTGCCCTACACGCTCCCAATCCTCAAAGAAATACTCTTCTAGCAAAGGTAGAATCTCTAACTCGAAAATACGGGCTAAGCGTTCAATGGTGCATTCTTCTTTCAGTGGTAAAAAGAAACTGTGGCCAATGGTATGTTCACGGTCATATAGCAGCTCAATACGCTTATTAATCGTTTCTAACAACCTAGCGATATCGATACCTTCGACATCAACGCCTGACATCAGCTCATGCTTAGGCATCATCTCAACAAACTCGAAACGACGACGGAGCGCAATATCAACTTGAGCCAACGACTTATCAGCAGTGTTCATCGTGCCGATAATATGAAGGTTAGAAGGAACCGAGAAAAGCTCCTTAGAATACGGCAGCTTCACCGATAGAGCTTCAGCTCCACCAGCACGTTTACTAGGTTCAATTAGTGTGATCAGTTCACCGAAGATATTGGAGATATTGCCACGGTTTATTTCATCGATGATTAGAACAAATGGCTGTTGCGTGGATTCATGATTTGCTATCTCAGCAATATATTCTTTTAGCCCGAAATGCTTCTTTAAGTAGAGTAAACAGCCTTCAACATAAGAGGTGTTATAAATGCCTTGTTTCGAGCCTGTAAGGTATAGCTTTCTCACATTAGCTATTGAGGCTACATACTTGGGGTCAGTACTTTCGGTGGAATGTGGGAATATTTTAAAAGTAGCTCCACCAGAGTATTCAATTTCGAACTTCTTACCACGAACGGTTTCCATTTCTATACGGTCATCAGCTTCTTCATATTTTTCTTGAAGTTGTAACACAGCATCTTCAAAAGCATCAACAGATACCACTTGTGAATGACTTGAACTTGCTCGTTCACATATGGCTTTAAAAACACCAGCCTCAACACTATATGACAACACACCGTCATCACTATTGGCCTTTAAACCTTCAACAAAATCTTCATAGCTGAAACTCTGATGGAAGGTCACAAAGCCAATACGGTTTTTGGCCACAAGCTCATCAAAGCGAGATTTAATTTTAGTACGATTACCTTCATATTGAGCTAGATAATCAGGGTCTATAATTGCAATTGCTTGATTGATGGTATTGTAAGTTTTACCCGTACCTGGTGGGCCATATAAAATTTGATTCAATGCTGTCACTTGGTCACCCGCTTTAGTTATCTGCTTTGCAATGTCTTCATTCGATTGATTAGCTAGTCCTATCAATGACAACAACTGTTGAACAGCGTGTTCATTTTCAACATTAAAAGCATAACCATATTGAGATTTACCCTCAAATTTAGGTAATCGACGAAAACTAGTATTCTTAGTTGTCTGCCAATCAGTCTCAACGCCTTCTATTGCATCAACCTCACCTTTCAAGTTCACGACACCAGGGTGAAGCACAAGCGGTTGTTTCTCAACGACTTTACCTAATTTGCGCTTGACATAAATATACGAATTTTGATCTAGGCAGTGCTCATAAGCATAGGAAGGATGATTATGGTTATGGGCAGTCCCTATTAACTTAAGTAAAACTTTATGAACTTGTTCTGAATTTAGCATCCAAATACTCGAAATTTTTGAGGTTAGTTTTGTTAGTTCTAAGGCTGAACCAATGTTGCGTTATGTCTTTCAGTTAGCCAATGAACCATTCCATCTGAATTCAGTAAGCCGTGACATAATATTGATAACCAATTATTTTTTGAGCCCGTTAATTCGTCATTTCTGTCTAGGCAATCTTCAATCCCCTCTCTTACTCTTTCTTCTGTTAATGGCCTTCTTTTAGGTAGAGTTTGAATAACTGTCGAGGGTCGTTCTTTTAGCTTAGTTAATTGCCCCTTAAGCCACTTTTCTACCCCTGACTTAATTACAATATTTCGAGTGTGATACTTTATCGAGGCTATCTCAGGATGAATGGGATTTACATAAACTATGTCTAAATCAAACCAACGATAATTACTGCGGTGGGTTATTTTGCAACTAAGTAACCTATCAGCTAATACATCATCAAAATACGGATGCAAGACTCTAGCTTGTGTAGCTATGTTGCCCTTTAGTGCAGTACCACGCTTCAGATTACAGTCACATGCAGGAACCAAATTTTTAGAGAAAATAGCCCATGCTTGGTAGTCCGATTTAGGAAGAATGTGGTCACGAGTAAACGGCTTAAAACCACCACACATAGGACAAACATCAGGTGAAGAATCTTTAATTCTATCTAAATAGTCGATTGATACCGGTGGCGATGAATAATGACTAAGTAATCCAGACTTTAATTTGTCATTTATTGCAGGGACAGCTATCGACCAAGGATTTCCGCAATTCACTACATAGTCATTGTATGCTTGTATCAAGACTTGCTTTTGGTCTCTCAGCTCCGGAAAGGTCGTTTTATGAAGGCTGTCATTTTCAGCTAACTCGTCTAAATACCTGAGGTCGTTAACTATAACAGGAGTTAGCTTCTTCATAGCTAATCCTCAAACCTAGATTTCAAATCCATTAGTGCACCTAATGACAATTCAACGCCCAACTCATCTGCAACAGATTCGAATGTTCTGTGTTTAATTTTTTTAAAGATTTTATCTGTTAAGCGATTTTCAACATCTTCATTAAAAACGAACTGGGATATAGACTCAATATCAGCACCAAATGTTCTTAACCTAGGTATTTGTATATCAATACCCCCATCATTAGATGAGAAAATATGAACCTGCTTGCGGCCTACCTCCCTAACAAAGTAAGGCGAGTGAGTCGCTATAACGGCAAATGAACCAGTGTGCTCTATCAGGTAATCTAATAGTTCCACAAATTCACCAATAAAATTAGGATGCATATGGGTTTCAGGCTCATCTAAAACAATAAGAGTCCCATTCTCAATGTATAAGCAGCACTGCAAGGCAAATTGAAAAAATGTTAATTGCCCACTACTTAAATCGTAATATTCATCACCTACTTTAACGACTGGTTGCTTACAGCCCTTAACGAGTTCAGCAATTTTCAAGCCCTGTTCGGTAAAGCCATCCACAAAATTTAAGTTCTTTACAGGAATATAGTAAGTATCAGTTATTTTTAAAAACAATGATTGAACATCGATAGCTTTTGACAACGCCTCTTTAAATATATCAATACGGTAGGTCTTTCTAATATAACTTTCGCTTCTCAGCAGTTGTTCAAATAAATCCCCTATGGATTTATTGTTAGAAGCTGAAGAACTGTTTAAATCAATCTTCCGATAAAACAACTTTTGGCTATTTGCATATTCACCTGGGAATGTCGAGCTTGCCTCACCGGGGCTCACTAGTGCTAATAGTCGATTTATCATTGGTTGTTTTAAGAGGTTATCGTTTGTCGATATTGTAGTTGTATCTGGCTCAGGTCTTCTCAAGAGTGCTCGACATAACTTGTTTAAACTTTGGCTTTTTCCTAACCCATTCTTTCCAATAAGTACACTTATTCGACTTGGAATCAGTGCCTTGCCATCAAAATTAAAGTCAATTAAATGGCTGTTTTTAAAACCATTTAATTTAAACTCTAAGCTAAATGAATTTGAAATTGCTGAGTAGTTTTCTAACTCAATTCCTTTAATAATTGACTCTGCATTATGAAAAGCGAAAAAAGACTCAGATTTACGCATAAAAGCACGACTAAAAGCTACAGAAGTAAGCACCTTTTCGTATAGGCCTTTAGGGGATGAAAAGTTGGCGGAGAGCAATACGTTATTCATTGATTTCAAAAATAATTCTGTATCTTTTACGCCTAGTTTAAGAACTACTTTTCTATATTCTTGCAAGTTAGGGAAATGAGTGAAAAAGGTAAAATCCTCACCATTACTTTTATATTTTAATGCTTTATCAATGTTACTGAGCAGTTCCCATTGTTCTTTATCCATACTTTCTAAGTCAGATTTATTTTTGGCTAACGGTAAAAAACCGATTAATAAGTCACCTTTCAAGACCGTTTTACAGTCCCACATACACAATTCGTAAGTAGCGTTAATATTGTAACCAAAGTCATTCCAATCACTTGACTGCCTGACCAATACCTGACCACCAAGAGGTGAAGCAGTAACCCCTTTACTCTCACAAAATATAACGTCTAACTTTTTATTGCTTTCCATGATTAAACAGCCTGTTCGACAATGGCGTCGGTGAGGTTAAGTTGGGTGGTTTGGGCATCAGTTAAACGGGCTTTAAGTTGGTCGCAAAGTACCATTAGCTCATCGACTTTAGCGACGATACGTTTTTGTTCATCATACGGTGGGAGTGGAAACCTAAAGCTACGTACTATTTTTCCATTCAAAGCAGGTTGAGCACCTCCTCTACCGTCACCGCGATGAGCTTCATATTTGCTTTGCGCCCACATCCAAACAAACTCTGGCACAACCTGCTTTTCATTAAAAACAAATGCTGCCACATTTTGATTTGTACACGCATCAATTCCAAGTAAAGCAGTTTGACCTCTTGTTTTGCCTTGCCCAATAATCGCCATTAGTAAGCTTCGTTTAGGTATCATTGAAGTACTTGAATTATTAAAGCCCCGTTGAGTTATTTTTTCGGAAGTATCTTTAATAATATTCCCAGCAACTTCTCCTGAACTTACCCAAGCTATATCTCCACGCCAAAATGATGATTCAGCTCTACTGGGGGTACTGCCTAATCGAATATCTGCAAAGTCTTGCACAACAATCTGTAGCCATGAGTTTGGTAAAGCTGCAATTTCACCAATTGCTTCTACTGCAGATTGTTTTTTTATTTTCTTGTCTGCGATCAACTGTGTTTTATCTGCTTTGATCCGCTCTAGTAACTTGTCTGCTGGTTCGTCATTGTCGTCTTGTTCCACCAGCTTGCCCATGACGGCGAGTTGTAGGATGGTTTGTTTTAGGGTGTCGATACTGGCGCTGGTGGTGAATAGCGTATCGAAGTGTTCGGCAACGCGCTGCCAGTCCTTTGCAAAGCTATGAGTAAGAGATTGCTCAAAGCTATTTGCAACAGTTCGCTCAGGGCTGTTTTCAACGGCATGCTCAAGGCTGCTGACTTGCGCAGGGCTGTTTGCACTGCTAGTTGCATCAATAATTGCATCGCTAGCCTTGTTTTCGCTGTTAGTGTTCTCTTTATGAGCAGAAGGCAGCAGTAATGCCCCGAGTAAGGTTTCCACTAAGGTTTGGTGTGCAACTAAGCTCGCTTCTGTTTGCGCTTCTAGGGCATCACATAAACTCATCAGCTCATCGACTTTAGCGACGATGCGATGTTGTTCTTGTTCAGAACAAATAGGTATTAGAAGGTCTGTTACATCACTCATTTTTAAGTTTGGTTGCAACCCGCTACCACTGAAACGATTTTTATATGTATTTAAAACATAAGGACTACGTAACATAAAAAAAGCGAACTCAGGATTCACATATGCTCGAATAGCTGCCACACGCTGATTAAGTAATGAGTTGTGGTAACTCTGAGGACACATACTTACCTTTAACCCATCGGAGATATACGGACGTGTTAAAGCGAGTATTAGGTCATCTTTTTTTACACTGAATGAACTGTATAAATCCAAAAACTCTTTTGGTAAGTATTCATCTGTTTCAATTAAATTGCCTACACCTGCGTTGGTAATTTTAATTGACTTAACACCTACCTCTGATGAGAAATCACCACTTTTAAAAGCATTGCCGGAGAATATTTGTGCGTAGTCACCTAATCGAATCCACTCCCAACCTTTCGGCAAATCAAACGGCTTTTCATCGTCGCTAATTTCAGGCAAGGCTTTCGGTTTTTTAATCTTCTTGTCTTTCACCAGTTGCGCTTTTTCAGCGGCAATACGTTCAAGCAAGACTGATGCAGGTTCGTCTTTCTCATCTTGTGGAACTAGCTTACCGCGCACGGCGAGTTCTAAAATCAGTTCACGTAGCTTTTTGATGCCATGCAGTGAAAACTTCTTAGATGAACCACGGCCTGATGCTGACTTTTGCTCGATGGCAGTCGTCCAGATATCTAAATGCTCGGTGACTAGCTTATCGACGTTCGCTTTGGCTGTAGTGTCTGTAGTTAACAAGTCATGCTCAGCCATTATTTAGCTTCTCCGCTCTTTACTGGAGTGACAGCTGTCGGAGCAAGCGCGGCAGAAAGAATGCCTTTTAGCTGGTCACGTAAGGCTTGAATATCGGCTTGTTGCTTGGCGTAGTCTTGTAATAACTCTTGTGGGTCATGGCTGATGACCTCACCCACATGTGGGTTTTTAATATCGAGGTTGTAGTTACGTGCAATGATGTCATCGATTGAGACTTTCCATGCTTGTTCTGTTTCAACGCGTGATGCAAAACCATCGGCCTCATTGCCCCACCAGCTCATCTCAGTTTCAAATTCTTCAAACTTCATTGGCTTGGTTTTGTTGTAGTTTTTGACCCCTGCTGGGTACGGGTGCTCGTAGAACCATACTTCTTTGGTTGGCTGACCTTTGGTGAAGAACAAGATGTTAGTCTTGATGCCAGTGTAAGGGTTGAATACGCCATTAGGGAGTCGAACGATTGTATGTAAATTACATTCTGCTAATAGCTTGGCTTTAATTTTAGTGATGACGCCTTCACCAAATAATGAGCCATCGGGTAATACGATTGCAGCTCGCCCGTTATCTTTTAGTACATGAATTATAAGCTGTAGGAACAAATCGGCGGTTTCTCTGGTGCGAGTCGCAGCAGGGAAGTTATGTTCAATACCGTCTTCTTCAGTGCCACCAAATGGCGGATTAGTGATGATGACATCAAACTTTTGATCTGATTTCCATTCACGTAGATTTTTTTCTAAGGTATTGCCATGGCGAATATTGCTGGGTACTTCTATGCCGTGCAGCATCAAGTTAGTTACACACAGTAAATGCGGTAATTGTTTTTTCTCAACACCATTAATTTGCTGTTGAAGCACCGCAAAATCTTTACCATCTTTGCATTGCGGTTTTATATGGTTAATTGAACAGGTTAAAAAGCCGCCAGTTCCACACGCAGGGTCAATGAGTTTCTCACCTAATTGCGGATTAACTTGCTCCACCATAAACCGAGTAACTGCCCGTGGAGTATAAAATTCGCCGGCATTACCTGCTGCTTGTAGATCTTTTAAAATTTGTTCATACATATCACCAAAAAGGTGGCGTTCATCACTTGTTCCAAAGTTTATATTGTCAATCTTATCAATCAGCTGACGTAACAAAGTCCCATTTTTCATGTAATTATAAGCATCTTCAAATGCCTGTTTCACTACATAGCTACGAGGATTAACGGCTTTATTAACTGGTAACTTTTTTAAAGAAGGAAATAATTCGTTATTGATAAATTCTAGTAGCAAGTCGCCGGTTATTGGTTTTTCACCTTTCGCCCAGTTACGCCAGAGCAACTCTGTAGGGATAGGGCTCACGTATGTATCCCCTAACTCTTCCTCTATATCTTCTTCAAGCGTGTCAAATATTTTTAGAAATAATAACCAAGATAATTGACCAAGACGTTGTGCATCACCATCAATACCAGCATCTTTACGCATGATATTTTGTATGCTCTTAATTGTTGAAGAAATAGACATGTTTTTTTGTATTACCCGCTAAACAGAAGAGGCGGTATTATAAGGTCTAAAGACGCTCCAATACCGAATTATTTAGTTGCTATGCTTGTTGTTTATAGTCGTCGTTATATATTTGATCTTCTAACTCTTTGAGTGCTTGTTGGTACTCATCTTTACCGTTAAAAAATTCTCGGTAAATTTCTCGTTTGTTACCTAGGTTAGAAATTGGTTGCACCCTAAGAATATCATTGTTTTCAATAGCTTCAATCCCATTATCGGCATATTTATCAAGCAGAGCTTGAAGTACCTTTTTGGCTGAATCAGAATATTTACCAAAGCAATTACGCTTTTTTACGTTGTTGGCGCGTTCAGCCCTTGTTAGCGGCGGCTGTGCAAAAGCGAGGTAGCAGATTAAGTCATAAGGGTCTAATTGTTTATTAACTGCTTCAAATAAGGTTTCCCAAACGATGCCTTGGTCGGCTAGCTCATCGATAATAGCCTGCTTTTTATCTGCATCATTCCATTTGCGTATAAAGTCATTTAATGATGTGAACTTCTGTTGAAACGCTCCTTTAGCCTCAGACACTATTTGTATGTAGGACTCTGTTTCAAGCTCACCTGTAATACCAACATTAGCGACAGAATGATGTGATTGGTTCACAACGACGCCTTTAACGAACACTTTTTCACTTGAACTGCCGCCTCCTTCACCTCCAGTATCATCACCGCCAGTATTACTTCCTCCACCTTCGTCTGGCCCTGCGGTAGTGAACCCTGGTTCACCGTTTTCGCCTGCTTCACCAGCAGAATCAGAAGGTTCTCGCTCATCTGGAGGAACAGTTGTTTCACCTGGTTTAGGGTTGTATATGCAGATTGATGGCCCGTTAAAGTCATCTTCATAAATTAGTTTGGAAACATTTTTGAAATCAAAGATAGTGAACCAGGTTTTATTATGTCCACCGTCTTCGTAAATACGAGTACCTCGACCTATAACTTGTTTAAACTTAGTCATAGAGTTCATCACCTGATCTAAGACAATAAATTTGCAGGTTTGAGCGTCAACTCCAGTAGTCATTAATTCAGAGGTTGTTACTATAACCGGATACGCTTCGTCGGGGTCAATGAAGTAGTCAAGTTGGTCTTTACCTACTTTATTGTCACCGGTAATTCGCTCAACGTATTTGTCATTTTTGAGAACTAAATCTTGATTTTCGTTAATCAGAGCTTGTCGCATTCGAATAGCGTGGTTGATATCGGCACAAAATATAATTGTTTTGGCCATACGGTTATTCGTTTTCTTTAGGTGGTCTGAAAATATTTTAGCGACATTTTTAGTTCGCTCATCAATAACCAGTTTTCTATCATAATCTTTAACATTGTAGATGCGTTGCTCAACCAACTCGCCCTTCTCATCTCTCATACCAGGCGTTGGTTCCCAGGCCTCATCAATATCAAACCCTATATTAATTACTTTATAAGGAGCTAGAAAACCATCTTCAATACCTTGCGCTAAGCTATAGGTATAGATAGCGTCACCGAAATATTGACTATTAGAGTCTTCTTTAGTTTCTAACGGTGTGGCTGTTAAACCGACTTGTGTTGCTGAATCAAAATGATTTAGGATTTCACGCCAAGCGGATTCCTCCTTAGCGCTACCACGATGACATTCATCAATAATAATTAAATCAAAAAAGTTTTCAGGTAATGATTTAAACACCTTCTTGTATTCTTCTTTACCGGTGATTGACTGATACAGGCCAAGATATATTTCATAAGAACTATCGATTTTCCCCTGGTGAATGGCGTTTGTTAACACTTCTTCAGTGCCATCACTACGCTCAACCGTTTTAGATTTCGCATTCAGCTTAGCCATAACACCTTTGAACGGCCTAAAATCATTTACCATGGTTTGATCGACTAATATATTTCGATCTGCTAGAAAAAGAATCCGGGGCTGAGTGCCTTTTTGTTCAATATGGAAATTTCTGTAACGGCTTATTATTTGGAAAGCAGTAAAGGTTTTACCTGTACCTGTTGCCATAACTAATAATATTTTAGATTGTTTTTTTGATATAGCTTCAATGGTGCGATTAATTGCAATAGATTGATAATAACGAGGTGAACGGTCACTTTCATCATCACTATGGTAGTTTTGACCGCAGAATAATGCCTGTTCTTGCGTCCATTTCTTCCATTTCGCATATTTGGTCCATAGCTCTTCAGGTGATGGGAACTCTTCTAAGCTAATTTTTGTTTCGAGCACTTGGTGGGGAAGTACTGTTTTGTCATGAAAGATAAAACCATCACCATTCGAACTAAAAGCAAAAGGAACATCTAAATAACGAATGTAATTTATTGCCTGTTCTATACCATGCTCTACAGAAAATTCATTACTTTTAGCCTCAACTGCAGCCAATGGGATACCAGGCTTGTAGTACAGAGTAAAATCTGGCTTAAGAATTTTATCTTTATTTCGAGATGAAGCATTACCTTTGACAATGACCTGCCCCTTAGTCATTTCCTCTTCCCGCATTTGGGTAATAGGCTCCCAACCAGCATTAACAATGGCTGGACGAATATAAATATTTCGGACTTCAGTTTCTGTTAACGTTGCTTTATTGATGCCCATTGTCAATCAAGATCCTTCTCATAAGATAACAAACAGTTACGGACGTTGATTGTGCCATAAAGTGATTATCAAACACAGGGTTTAGGTCAAGAAAGGAGCCTTATGCATAGAAAACAACTATAGTAATTTTGATGTATCACTTACAACGGATTGACCCTTTCACACGGAGAGTAAAAGCATGTTTTTAGATAGTAATACAACAATTAGGAAAAACATTGACAGACTAACAGCCCTTCAATCAAGCGAGCAGCCGATTCTTATTGCCGTTGCTTATTGGGGAAAAGATTCAGAGCAAATGTTGAGTGAACATAGAAAATACAATGTCATATGCAATTTAACTGATGGCGGAACAAACCCTCATGCAATTAGGCGCATAATGGAATTAGAAAATATTGAAATTCACCACCTGCAGCGACTTCATGCAAAAGTAGTAATAGGTGAAAAAGAGACAATAATTGGGTCTGCTAATTTTTCAGCGAATGGACTAGGGTACGGCCAAGCTGAAAGCTGCGGTCTAATCGAAGCATCAATAACAACTAAAACAGATGAATCTATAACAAATTGGTTCATAAATCTTTGGGAGGCATCAACCCAAATAACCGAAGAAGACCTCCGAAAGGCTGAAGGTGCTTGGGACCAGAAAATTGACTCTACATATAATGCACCATTAGACAAGCCTGATGGAGAACTGCAAGCAAGTGAACTTTTTGAACTTGAAATTAACCCTCATAATGAAATAAGAATGGCCAGCAGTAGACTAGTAAGAAGGTATTTAGAAACGATCGAACCTGATAAATTAATTAATGAAAAAGCATCAATAAAACGTAGTGTGTGGAGTCCGGCTCAAGCTGCGAACTTCCTGTGGGTCCTATCTGGTAAGACGATTAAAACCAATATAGTTAATTGCAGAGTGTTCACCTCTACTGACCAAATATCAAGCAGGATGGATGATTTACGTACTCGGGAAAACGTATTAGCTTTTTTAGAAGTATTAAGCACGGACAAAAGCTTTTCAAAAGAAATTAGATATTGGGCAACCGTAGGTCTTGAAAAATTACAGAGAGCAAACCAGTGTAGGTGACAATGCAATGCCTCAAGGGAGCCTATTTGCAGTATCACATTAAGTATTTTTTTAAACTAAGCAAAGTAACTCACTTTTATTGTGACACCGAATGGAACACCATTAGAGATGCTGCACGAGTAAAATCAACATAAACAGCACTTTAAAAACACAAACAGAGCCCCGCCGCCTCCACCAATTCAGAAAAAGAGCCAACCTTAGCGGGTTGGCTCTTTTTTATGTCTAATTATATTGATGAAAAAAATCCTAGCCCCATATCAACCCTCAATCAATTCTAAGGAAAGCCAATCTATATCAGGACTCGTCACATGTATGAGGTAAAACTGAAAGTGAAAATGACCACAGTTTAGCTAGTAACGATGGCAGGAAAAGCGCTTCATCAATTAGATCAATGAATATAGCCAGGTTCCGAACCTATAGATGTCATAGAGGAAGTAACAGAGAAGGAAAAGCGTACCAATCTGAATCAACTTGTCTCTCCAATCTATGTCTGACAGAAGATCTTCGACATCCTCCTCTATAGATTCCTCTGAGGGGCTTATATCATCGACTCCTTGTGTATCGACTCCTTGCATACCCTGCCTGGCTGTATTGATTGGAGTAACGGAAGACTTGGTCGCATCTTGTTGAGCAGCCCTCAACGCCAAGTTTTCTAACGTCAATTTATCATTCTCAAGCCGTAGCTTTTTCATGCTTCTCACCTGTACCGAGAAACCGATAAAACCCGCCAACGGAATTGAAATAGCGATAATTACAAACCAAATGATTTCGATATTCATCTCTATAGCTTCATCTTATGTTGAAAAACAATATATCTGCATGTCGATCATCTAAATGCCACTAGTGTCGATAGTTTGCATCTAGCGATAATTCACACCTATCTATAATTCACACTTTAAGATAGAACAATCATCTTCGAATAACAGCATTTTCACTCTTGATATGCTTTACTGTAGCAGAACTTTTGTTCACTTTAAGCACTAAATTAATCAAAATAGTTCAATACGTTAAAACAAAGTAGGGGGATAGCCTTGTTGTATTCAGTGAGGCTTTTATCACCCCAGTGATTTGGGCTCAAAATTCAAAAACAGTAACACCATTTTATAAGGAGATTGGCATGACAGCTTTATTATTGGGAATGGTGCTATTTATCGCCATTCATCTATTTCCAACTCAGGTACAAGCTCGGCAAGCCTTGATAGATAAACTGGGGAGAGTTACCTATCTGGCGCTGTTTTCCGTCATTTCACTTATCGGTTTTGTGCTGATCATCAATGGCTTTGGCATGGCCTCTAAGGAGCAACTCTGGCAGCCACTGACTTTCGCCAGGCCACTGGTACACGCCATCATGCCACTGGTATTTATCTTGCTTATTTCAGCCTATCTCAATACCCATATACGCGCAAAGCTCAAACACCCAATGTTGATTGCCACCTGTTTATGGGCTTTAGTGCACTTGCTTGCCAACGGTGACCTAGCCTCCAGCGTACTATTTGGCGGATTCTTCCTCTATGCCTTAACCGACATTTTACTGGCAAAATCCAGAGACAGTATCGTACCCAAAGGTGAACCTAAAGCTAAGTTCGACGCTATCGCTGTGGTGGTTGGACTGATTGTCTATGGTTTAGTACTGCGCGGCCACCAAACACTATTCGGTGTGCCCGTGATCGGCTGATGGAATGGTGGACGGATAAGATGGGGGGGGATTTGCTCCCCCTTGATGAGCTACTTTTGATAACTTAAGTTTTTGATAACTTAAGTTTTTGATAACTTAAGCTTTTGATAACTCGTCTAGTAAACAAGGAACAGAATTAATTTAAGCTGGCTCAACAGCCTTCGATCACAACCTCATAAACCGGCGCGGCTTTTGGGTCATCCTGATTACAGGTAGCGGGATTAGTCGTACCGTAGGCTTGCTGGTACATAAAATAACATTGGCTGGATTTTATATCACTCTGGTCAAAGCCAAAGTAGACCTTATCGACACCCTCAAATTCAGAGCCTAAACGGTCATCGCTGTAATTTAATCTCTTAGCCACATCGGTATTATCCAAGTATCCGCATTTCAAACGAGTTTCGAATACGCCGTCACCGTCAACATCTACATCGGTAAGGTCGCCACGGCCCGGTACGGGCTGAGCCCGGTAGCTGGATAGTTTAGATAAGATATACATCTGCTTATTTGCCTCAACAACCGAGGCGTCGAATTGTTGCAACACAGCATCTTTAGCATCGCCGCTCAGGCTAATGAATTTACTGGACGAGGTGACAGCCAGAATCCCCAATATAACAATAACGACGACGAGTTCTATAAGCGTAAATCCATCCGAACTTGAGTACTTCTTCGAGTCCATTCAATTAACCAATACATTCAAACGTTTTCAGGTGGCTAGATTTTGCCCATGATAGGAGCAGAGTTCAAGCTAAATGGATGACGAGAAAGGTAAAGACAGATCTATCTCTCGTCTTCTAATCGCCGATGATCCCAGTCTATGTCTAATACTGAAAAAAGCTAACCGATTTGAGTTAGCCGTTTTCATCTAAATCTCAATGCTATTTTTCAGAGGCTGAATAAGCTCAGTTATACTCTCCATTATTCAAGGCCGGATAAGCCCACAGCCTTAAGATTAGTTTTTATCTTTGGATTTTTCTCCAGAGTGACCGGCTAACACAAGCAGCCCTGCCAGGATCCCAAGGTTTTTAATGAAGTTTTGCATCTCATGGGCGGCTTCGATTCCTGTGAAGTTCCAAAAATCATGCAAGCTGACATTTATCACCACCACAAGCAGTGCAAGCAGTATCGATACCAGCGCGGTATAACGGTTCATCAACAGGGCAATGGCGGCAGTGATCTCGAAGATTGCCGCCGCAGCCAGCAGTTGAGGGATCATGATCATCCCATGGGCTTCCATTAAGGTGATATGCATATCCCAACTGACAAATTTCATAATACCGGGCAGTAAGAAATAAAGTGCCAGCATTACCCGCCCCACAGTCACAAATTTTTGATTCATCTTCGTTCTCTCTCAACGGCCTGTATGAATTAGCCCTTAATATTAATACCCTAACTCATATATTCAGAGCATCGCTAAAGTTAGATGCTCTCGCCGTTTACCGTTAGCGCCACATCGATATTGTTACGAACCGCATTTGAATATGGGCAGACAAGGTGCGCTTTCCTCACCAAAGCTACGGCTTGTTCTTGAGGCAACTCCAGCTCTACGGTCAGGGCAACGGATAATCCAAACCCGCCCTCTTCTCTGACTCCAATACCCACGGTTGCAGTTACCGGCGCTTGCGTTAAGGCCAACTTACCTTCACGGGCAACATGCAACAGGGCATTTGAAAAACAGGCGCTATAACCTGCGGCAAAAAGTTGTTCCGGGTTGGTCGCCTCTCCCGAGCCTCCCATCTCTTTAGGATAGCTTAATGCTAAGGATAACTTGCCATCATCTGTTGCGACATTGCCATTACGTCCTGCGCTAGCCGTTGCTTGAGTGCTATATAGTGCTTTCATTGTTTAACTCCGTATTTAGTAAAAGGGGCACATTACCTAAACTTCCGATAAACATCACCGATAAAGATTGTGCGCAACTGAATTAACGTAATTTATACCACGCCGACAAGTTGCGCGCAACTCAATTGCGCGCGATTCATATTATATTAAACAGTATTAGACAAATGGAAGTGGAAAAATATCATCACTAAGTCGATACAGAACGGTGCTTTATTCAGCGTGAGTTAAGGGCGTATCGACTAGCCTTGATGAGAAAACATCGAGTTTTAGGGGGAGAGTCATGAGAAAGATAATTGTTGGCGTCTGTATTTTACTAGGCTCTGGTGCCAGTTTCGCGGATGAGTTCAATCGTGAGCTTTGGACCCTACAGCATTCTCAAGCTCAAGCCGCTATCGTCTCAAGCCACGGATACCAGAAGATGAAACTTGTCGACACTGGTGCGGGCAAAGCGGTAGTGGTTTTTACCCACCTTGACGATCTGGCTTATTGTGGCGGCCAAGATGCGCTGTTTAAGCCCATCCCCACCAGCATAGATGTCGAACTCGAAGTCAATAAAGCATTACAGCTTCTGTCATTTCCTGCATTAATTGGATGCAATCAGGGCGTCTCTTTCGCAGAGGTTAATGGGAAAGCCAGCATGAAACTCATTGGTATAATGCAAGGTGCTGCTCGGGTGCAATTTTATGATCAAAGCTTTTCATTAAACGGATTCGAAGCGGTATCCAAACAAGTGATCCACTAAGTCGATAGTCTATACTGGTCTTGGCTCGCGCTCCATCTTGATAAAGTTATACAAAGCGTCACATCTATTCCCTTGAAGAGTTGCCAGGGATCTGTTTATGCTCAAGAGCATACTTTTATCACTTACTGTCGTTTATTGGAGCTGAATATGAACTATCAGGTTTCAAAACGCTTTATCAGTACCTCTTTTCTGTTACTCATCTCTCCTTGGGTAAGTGCAGGGCAATGGTATCTGCAGGTAGATAATGACTTCGTCTTCAGTGATGACGGTAACTATACCAACGGCTTAATGCTTGGTTGGGAGAGTGCTCCGGTGCAAAACCTGGATGACACAACCTCCCCTATACGTTGGCAAAGTTTGTTTAGCTTCAAGCAGAACGATGCAGAACAAGCATGGGGAGTGAAACTCACACAGCAGATGTGGACACCCGGTGAAATCGAGATTGAGACTCCTCAACCCTACGATCGACCCTATGCCGGCTACTTAGCATTTGAAAGTCATACCGCAACTTACGGAAAAAACTGGGCCCAGAAAAACTGGTTATCATTGGGTATTTTAGGACCTGCTTCCGGTACCGAGCAGCTACAGGAGGTGGTCCATAAGCTGACGGGATCATCGACACCAAATGGCTGGCAACACCAGATTGAAAATCAATTTACAGTTCAAATTGCCTATGAGGTAGATGCGCTCATTTTGCGGAGAGATGCATTCAATAATGCATTTATAGGTGAAACCCAATGGGAGCTGAGCGGCTTTAGTCATTCACAAGCCGGGAATTTTCGCAGCGAAACGGATCTAGGGTTAACCTTCAGATGGGGAACTAATTTATCAGACTCATTTGGTCGCTTAAGCCAGCATACTGGTCAATTCGGAAATATCTCAGCCACCGCTAAGTCCAGTAACTGGATATTCTTCACCCGGGCTTACCTAGGTTATCGATTCAATGATCTGACCATAGATGGCAGCCTTTCCTACGACTCCCATGTTGAGCTTGAAAACAATCAGGCTGGTGTCACCACCGGCATTATCTGGTCCCATCCAAGCTGGTCTCTTGCATGGAGTTTTAATGCTTACACCAAAGAGTACCAGAGCGATACCGATGAATGGCATGGTTATGGCTCATTGATCATCAGCTGGCAGTTGTGAACAAGTACTAATACCTGTGAGCATCAGCACCATGAGACATGCTTAATCCCAATATCTACTTAATTAAATCCCCCCCCCTCAAAAAGACAGGTTCTAAACTGAGGCAACAATAAGAAAGTCATGACCTCATATCAGCCGAGTTTACCTCAAAGGGAGAACGCTCATTACGCGCAGATCCTTCATAACCGCTATCATAAACATCGTCACGGTGAGTGTTATCGTTAAGAGTATTGAAAAAATCATATAAGCTTTCGAGTATCGTGCCTAACTCTTTGCTCACCAGCTGTGTTTCACCCTGAGTCTCTTCTATCTTTAACGATGTCTGATCTGCAAGAGCCATAAGTTGTTTCTCCTGATCATCCTCCAGCCCGAGCCCAAAAAGCATCCCCTCTAATTGATTGACCATACTATGCATGATCCCTTGAGAATGCCTGTCATGTTCAATCAGTCGCTCGGTCGTTAACTCCAATTGCTTCTCGGCAACGGCAATAACCTGAGTAAAAATGAGCTGTCTTTGCTCAACCATCTCCTCACGTGTTTTTAAGGTGGCCAGATGAGCACCTGCGATATCCATTAATACAGCAATATGATCCCTGAACCTTCCGCATCGTTTCTCATCATCTAAAGGCATATCCTTGATAAGCAAGACGATATGCGGCGCTCTGATAACGGTACGGATCCCCACACTCAATATTCGTTCACTATGAACAACAAACCGAGAAAGCACTTGTGCTTCCATACTGTTTTCGCCGCAGTCCACAAAAACAACGGAGCCGGTGTCAACTCTCGCCACAGAATGCATCCCAAAGTTCCTGAGAATGCTTATGATGGCAAGACCCACCTCATGGGGATGCTCAATGGATTGTACATCCTTAATAAATTTAACTATCTGGCCTAATTCACTGCTGACAGTCATGGCCTCCATGGCTATCTCTGTTGCTTCGAATGCCGACTGCTCGGCATTAAACACCTCTAAATACCGCTCGAGGCAGGCATCGACTTTTTCATTAAGCACTTCCGGATCGGCGGGTTTAACAATATAATCATTGGCTCCAGCTTCAAAGCCTGCCAGCCTTTCCTCAACGGTATCGAGGGCTGATACGAAAATAATGGGTAATTTTGCAGTGACTGATTCTTTTCTCAGTGCAACACACACCTCATAACCGGTTAAGCCCGGCATATCGACATCCAGCAGTAACAGATCCGGAATGGACTGCTTTATCATGGTCAGGCAAGTTTCACCGCTATCGGCTTCGGTAACACGATACTTATCCTCAAGCATCCCCCTGAGTATTAAACGACTAATAGCAGTATCATCAACGATTAATATATTAGAACCTTGCTTCATCTCTGACTCTCCGGTAAATGCTTAACTTAGCCGCTTTAACTCATTCAGCCACATAAAATGGCGGTACTGAGTGAAACGCCCTGAATGATTTTCTACTAATAATTTTTACGAATAATTTTTTGCTAATAGTTTTCATCACAACTTAACTGAATCGTGGCCGGTACGACTCTATTTCTTCCCAACTCTTTCGCGCGATAAACGGCTTCATCGGCGCGCGCCAATAGTTGTTCGAAACTCTCTTCATTAGGCCTAAGCTCTGCCACACCAAAACTGGCGGTGACAGGGATCCCTGCCGGCATTAATCGTTCAATTTTCCCCCTTAACATCTCAGCCTTTTCCTCGGCACTTTCTATTGAGCAATGCTCAAACAAGGCAACAAACTCCTCCCCACCGAAACGTGCTACCACATCCTCTTTGCGATTACTCTCGGCTAAAACTTTAGCAACGGCCTGCAGCACACTATCCCCGGCCTGATGGCCGAACTGATCGTTGACCAGCTTGAAATGATCGATATCTATCATCAATATCGACAATGGATTGCTGTGGCGGATAGATTCCGCCACTTTTTGATTGGCAGCTTCGATCAGGAAGTGTCGGTTATAAAGCTGGGTAAGTTGATCGTGCAGCGCCATATTGCGCAATTCATCACTCTTTTGTTTCAACATGATCTGAGTACTTACCCGGGCGGTAACGATAGCGGGACGAATGGGCTTAGTGATGTAGTCTACTGCTCCGAGTTGTAAGCCATACTCCTCCTCATCATCACTATCTCTCCCAGTCACGAAGATGATAGGCACATGCTGAGTATGTGGATTAGCCTTAAGCTTCCGACATACTTCATAACCATCCATTTCTGGCATAACCACATCCAATAAAATGAGATCAGGCAAGGGCGCAGTGCGTGCGAGTTCGAGACATCGCTGCCCATTCATTGCAATTTTTAGCCGATAGTCTTTTTTTAAACATCCAGCCAAGAGTTGAATATTGGTCCGTGTATCATCAACGATCAAAATAGTTGGTAAGTCATTCATTAACCAGGTCCTTGTTGAGTATCGAGTGACTTTCAGTTAGCGCTTTAGTTAGCAGTCTTAATGTAGTTGTGGCTTCGGCATGCTCAAAATCGGCCAGTTGATTCAGTAGCTGGTTACACCGTTCCTGCATGGTTGTATTTTCGCTCGCCCACTTTAGACTGGAAAAATCATCCACATCGATATAACTGCCATCCTCGAGAAGGTTGCCAATATCCTCCAGCATCAGATTTAACTCATCCTCACTAATGCATTTCTGTTGCTGAAGTTGCGGGACATTGTTACTTTGAAAGTCTTCGATACAAGCTTTCAATTCACTATAGGCCAAACTAAAAGCAGGTATATTTTTCTTAATCGAATCGATATCGAAAATTTTCGCTGCTGACTCAATCGTTTCGGCCTCTTTCCGTAGCATTTCTGCCCCTATATTAGCCGCAACGCCCTTAACCGTATGCGCCGATTGCCTGAGCTGCTCGATATTTTCACATTCTGCTGCAAGCAAGAGTGAATCTACCCGAGTGGGGATATCCTCCATAAAAAGGGTCACGATTGAATTAAAGAGTGACTCCTTCCCCATGGCTCGCTTCATTAAGCCCTCTCTATCCCAGGTCTGGCATTCACCCACTTGAGCGTCTTGTTCATTAGGCTTTGATTCAACAGGAGGAGAAAACAGATCCGCTTCTTTTCCTCCTTGCTCACCATGATTAACGGTAAGCCATTGATATAGTTTTATACGCAGTTTGTCTGAATCTATAGGTTTAGAAAGATAGTCACTCATCCCGGCATCTAAACACTTCTCTTTATCTCCCATCATGGCGTTTGCCGTCATCGCCACAATAGGAATATCAAGATATTGTTCACCCGCATTTCCGGCTCTGATCTGCCTGGTGGTCTCGTAGCCATCGAGCTCAGGCATTTGACAGTCCATCAATATCAGTGAGTATGGCTTGCTGCCACCTTGCCGCAACTGTTCCAATGCCAACACGCCATTATCTGCAATCTCTGCAGGCAAACCTAAATCTTCTAAAATCCCCTTGGCAACCAGCTGGTTGACGTAATTATCTTCGACTAAAAGAATGTGGGAATCTTCGGGCCAGCGAAACTCCTTCCCCTCCTCAACATGGCTCAATGACTGTAGGTAATGATGAGTCACCAATGGCTTTGCCTCTTGAAGGACTTTGCCTCCTTCAGAAACAATCGATAAAGCATCAAATAGATCGGATGTCGTTGTGGGCTTAGGGAAATAGGCACTAAAACCGAGTTCGGCGAAGAAGTTTGCATCACCAATTTGTGACATAGAGGTCATCATTACCAGTTTAATCGGTTCAAATCTTCTGTCTGCTTTTAGCCTCTTTCCCAGCTCGGCCCCGTCCATATCGGCCATCTGCATATCTAAAAATGCCACATCGAATTGTTGCTTATCCGGATCTTCAAAATACTCTTCACAGATTTGAATGGCCTCGGGGCCACTCTTAGCTTCGACTACATCGGCTCCCCAATATTCCAGCTGACCACGAATCACCTCTCTATTGGTTTCATTATCATCGACGACCAGTAACTTTAAGGCGGTAATATCGACCTTAGGCACAACCAAGTGTGAATGTTCACTTCGCCCTAAACTCACCTCGAAGCTGAAACAACTCCCCTGCCCCTCTTCACTCTCTACCGATACAGATCCTCCCATCAGGTGGCAGACTTTATCGACGATGGCGAGCCCTAACCCGGTTCCGCCGTACTTTCGGGTCGTTGAAGCATCCACCTGACTGAAAGAGTCAAACAATGAGTCCATTTTATCCTCTGCGATACCAATGCCGGTATCTGAAACCGAACATTTGAAACGCCATAATGTCTCATCATCACAGGGAGTAAGCTCGGCCTTAATGACCACCTCCCCCTGCTTGGTAAACTTAATCGCATTACCCGTAAGGTTAGTTAATGCTTGTCGAAGACGCCCGGGGTCGCCATTGACTATAGAGTGCTCGACCCCTTTGACGTCTAGTATGAGCTCAAGATTTTTATCCTGTGCCAGATGCGCCATACCTTCGGCAAACTCTCCCAGCATACCGCGTAAATTAAAATCTAAATTTTCGAGCTCAAGCTTACCGGCATCAATTTTAGAATAGTCGAGAATATCGTTGATAAGAGTCAGTAAAGATTCAGCACTCGATTGGGCGATACTCACTCTTCGGCGCTGAAAATCCGACAATTTAGTATTGAGTAACAAGCCCAGCATACCCAGCACGCCATTCATCGGGGTGCGTATCTCATGACTCATGCTGGCCAAAAACTCACTCTTGGCTTTGACCGCCTGCTCGGCTCCCTCTTTAGCCAACATCAGCTCATTTTGAATATTCATACTCTCGGTAACATCCCGAAAACTCCAAACCCGACCAAGGACCCCACCTTCGGAGATCATAGGAAGTGAAACTCGCTCAAATACCCTGCCATCTTTAAATTCTAAAGTATCGAATAACTCAAGCTCAGGCTCTGTGTAGAGCCGCTCAATACCTTGTATAAAGGTTTTTGGATCGACAAGTTGAGATTTTGCGTGATGGGCGAGCACAGAGTCATCGCTTCCAATCAAGTTATCATCTGTTATCTTCCAGAGTTCCATGAAACGATTATTGACCTGCAGTATCTTGCCTTGAATGCTGGTCACCAGGATGCCGTTATCGGTAGATTCCAGTACCGAATGCATCAAAGAGAGTGCTTCATTGGTCTTTATCGATGCGTTCATTCGTTCGGTGATATCGGTGCGAATGGCAATATAACTATGGGGATTACCATCAGCATCTTTAAGCGGAACAACCGTCGTATCGACCCAATACAAGGTGCCATCTTTGGCTCTATTACAGATCTCGGCGTTCCATACCTCTCCCTTAGTGATCACCTCGTACATCTGTTTAAAAAAGCCCCGGGGGTGATGACCCGAGTTGAGTATTCTGTGATTTTTACCCAGAAGCTCTTCGGGGGCATATCCACTGATCTCAGAAAAAAGCCGATTAACATAGGTGATCGTGCCCTTAAGGTCTGTCACGGCGACGATTGAATGCTGATCGAGTGCAAATTTTTGCCCCTCTAAGCTATCTATTGCCGATTGAGTTTGTTCATTTGCCTTGTATAGGGCCTGCTCATGAGCCTTTCTTGAAACCAGCATAGAGTTAAATGCATCGGTCAGTTGGCCTATCTCATTATGACTCTCGATGGTTATTTCACCCACCTCCTTCCCGGAGGCCATCTTCAGGCTCGCCGCCGCTAACACCTTAATCGGATATGTGATTTTTCGAGTGATATAGATAGCCGATATGATCACTACTAAAGCGGTTAGCATGACTAAAAACATGGTTATCTTGCCTAACCAGTTTATTGCCGATAACGCTTCATCCCGCTCTAACTCGCTAATGAGTAGCCAGGTCACATTAGCCAGTTTCACCTCCTGATGAATGCCAATGACTTTCTGGCCATTAGGACCTATATACTCTGAGGCCGACTCTCTAATACTTGGCTCAACCACACCAGCATTCCTGCTATCGCTGTTGCGCAATTGATATTTGTCACGCCAGGAGTTAAATTGAAAAGTATCAATTTTTCTCACAAGCACTTCATTCCAATTATCTTTTATGGGCGTTCTTAATGTGCCATCTTCAGCTATCAGGTAGTGTGATAACGAACTATGCCCTCCGATAGTAGAACCTAATAGATTCAATATCTTCTCAAACTTTAACTGGATAGCGAAAACCCCGATGGGCTCTCCAAACTCATCAAACAGGAGTACACTGATGAAACCCGCAATAGACTCAGATGACGCTTCATAGCGCTCTAATCCGGAAAAATTAGCATCGCCGGTATCAAGCGCTAAACGAACACCGGTCGAAAACAGCGAATCTCTGAATTGTTCACTAAAAATATTCTGACCCAGATCCTCCTCTTTGGTCACGGTAAAGAGGATATTTCCCTGCGTATCGAGCAAATACAGATCGCTGATATAATCATACTGATGAGCCTTCGCCAGAAGCTCATGCTGATAGGTGTCGACTATCTGCTCCCACTCAGAAGTTCGAACATACTCATCGCCCTCCAATTTACTCCTCTCCAGCCCCGCAATAAGTGACTGCAGTAAGAGGGAGTTATTGGGAGAAGCGGCTTCAACATTAAGGTCGACCATTCGATACTGAAACCAGTTCTGAATGGCTTTTGTGCTCAATAAGGAGGACTGAGTCAGCTCCTTTTGCAACTCATTGACCAGGCTCTGTTTCGCTTGCTCATAACTAAACCAGGAAACTCCAACCAATGGGATTAATGAGAGCATCAGAAACCATAGAATCAAACTGAGACTCAAAGAGCCGTACTTACTTTTAGCAGGGCTATCTATTTCATTCGGCTTATCGTCCATATTCACCTTTTAACTATCACTATTGACTGCTCCGATAACGTACTGAATGCAAAACAAGGTTGAATTTAGCTTAGTAGAGCTGGTGAGATAATTCACGAAAAGCGGAAATAAAACAGAGACAAGGGAGATGACGACTCGAACAAATACAGGAAAAAGGCAACGACTAATAGTAAGTCGCACAAATTTTGATAAGTTTGTCATTCCATAAAGTGAGGGACAAACTTATACGGAATCTAAGGGGCTTAAGTCCAGCTATATCCCGGATATCTGGTTCCTCGCCACTTGATGCCGGGATAATGGGATGACGAAAGAAGTCAGTTTTCAGATACGACTCAGCATCATACTCTTAGCAACCCGAATCCATTAATTCGACTCTAACCTTATCTTCCAGCCCATTTATGCCCGAGTATTGCAAAAAGCATTCTGAGTTGACTGATAAACCTTTGGGCACAAAATTGACAAAATTATCATTGCCGTGGATATAAATACCCCACTGGCGAGTAGCGACAGAGGACTCATCCTTGAGATGTTCAGCATCTAATGCTAAAACCTGAGTGATACTTTCATATACGGCGGCACTATCAATGTTCTTTGTGCTGGCTTTTTGTGACACCGGCAAAGAGGAAGGGATATGACCATAGGTCAATACGGCGCTGCCTAAGCTTCCTCCCAGTTGAACGTCGGCCACAGCTTGCCGCTCTTTTCCCTGTAGCACAGCTTTAGAGTAAACCAGCTGGTTTCCGCTTGAGATAGCCCCTCTTACACCATTTAATACCGAACGGTGGGCATCACTTTTTAAATTGATAAACTTGGGCGCCGCAATCACTGACAAAATACCCAGAATGACAATCACGATTACGAGTTCGACTAAGGTAAAACCTGAATCTGCTTTTAAAGTAACACTTGATGCATGCATTAAATTTTCCCTCTGAGGCATTAAAAACAACCGCTATAGATCTATAAGTAGCCAGATTAAATAAGAGAAGATGTTATTTATCTTGATGTTCTCGACGATACAATTCCCACTCTTCAATGACTTCACCAGTGGGAAGCGTGCAAACACCTTGTTGTCCATCGGGACCAGTGACAATCTCCAGCTCTCCACCCAATGCAAGGCAGTAGTCGGAAGCCGGGTTACTCATGTTTACCATAGCGGCCTCTTCATGAATGGAACATGCTGCAAGGGCTAAGAAAATAATACCCAGACCGACACCGATAAAGACGCCATTAATCATATTCTCAAATGAGATCTTGCTAAACAAACCAGGGTTCATATTTTTCATGAAATAACTCCAGATAATCTTCGATATCAGACAGATAAGCTCTCACTTATCGGCCTGTAGATATAACAAAGCGCCCGAGTGGACGCTTAGCGATAAGGTTTATCGTTTATGGCTTATCATTTATCGCTTTTCATCTAAATCAGGACTTAGAAACGGTAACCGACAGTAAACATCACAGTGCTGAAGTCTTTGTCGTCGATTGAGTAAGATACGGCTCCGGCATCGGTACCTCTGGCGTCGAGTATCGAGCCCGTTCCTTTCATATCACGATCGCCGCTGTGGAAGGTATAATGCAAGTTGAAGTTCAGGCCGTTATCCATATAGTATCCGACACCAATCATAGGCTTAATCACGGTGCTGCTAGCGGTGTTTAAGCTTAGTTCTGCGATATCTACCGCTTCTTGTCCAGGAGTCGCATTATTAAATTCATATTGGCCCACTGCTTTTAGCTTCGAAAACTCGGCGCCGGCCTTAACTGCCAACTGCCCTGCACCCACAGAAAACTGATAGCCAAGATATAGAGTGTGAGCCTTATAATCATTTCTTTCACTGCCACTGACTTGAATCATCTCGACATCAGGGGCACCAGACATGACGTCTGTTTCAAAGCTGGTATTCATATTCTGACCTTTCTCGGCACCGCTGTAGGTATAACCAAAAACGAAGTCACTGTACCCCGCTTCCAAACCGATGGCAGCCTTGGTTCCCATGGCCTTACTGTTTGAAACACCAACCATAGGGTTGATTGTAAATTCACTCGCACTTGCCGAAGCGGATAGGGCAAGCATTGAAGTTAAGGCGCACGCTAATAATACTTTTTTCATCATAATTCTCTCTGGTTCTCTGAATGTGTTGGCTTCATGCCAGGTTGTTCACCTTTGTGAGCCAAGCTGCAATAGCGGGTCACCAGTGAACGACTAAGGGTTAAAAAGATTTAACAGAGAAGGCTTTCCCTCTCTTCGTTAAGATGAGTTCATGATATAGAGGGCCGATTTACCAAACATCATTAAGAAATTTGATAAGTCTTAGAGATACAAAAAAGGAAAATTGCCGCTTTAGTGTTACTAAATGGTGACTGTTTTTAACGGACGGTTACTGAACAAACAAAACTGTCAAAATAGAGTTATTCCCGAGACATTTTTTTATGTAACTAGGTTATTCAGCAGGCAAAATCTTAGTGATATAGAAGGAAAGCTAAATAAAATGCATAAAAAAAGCCAGTCGGAAATACCAACTGGCTTAATAAAAACCGTCAACCTATTTTAGTACTAGACACATCAACTTAATTTAGAACAAACATGAATATCGAACTTAAGTTATTTCCCCCACATCCCTAGAAGTAATAGGAAACTCCAACTTCAAACTTATTGTCGTTATCTATTTCACTCATAGGCGTTCCTATAATATTCATTTCGGCATCGGTTCGGGTATAGGTATGGCTCACCTCGGTCCACCATTTACCATCTGCGCTTATTGGCATACCGAAACCAGTTTTGACCTTGAATATATCGGCAGACACTTTTTCGCCCTTACCATTGCTACTTGGCTCACCATCGAGATGCATAAACTCTGGTTGAATAACAAGATATTTGCCCATGTCGCCTATGGCGATAGAGCCAAAAAGGTTCACCTGATAACCCGTTAAATCGAATTTACCATGCTGATGCTCAGCCTCTCCCTTTACATAAGCCACGTTAGGAAAGATAGATAATGCTTCCCAGGGCGTGGTCACTTTTGCAATGGCCCCCAGGGCAACGATATCTGTGCTGACATCCTTATCGTCACTCTTCCAACCTTTCATGTAGTCGACAGAGAATCCAGCCTGTGGAAGCACTGAGCTGCCGGTATCTAATACTTGAAAATAGCGAAGACGCGAGTTCTGTGCTTTCTTGCCAAACTCATTGTTCTTGGTAGCGACAGCATGCTCAACCAGGCCGATGTAGTTATTCCCTTCAGAATAGGCTCCGGCAATGCCTAACATGCCGTTAAGCTTGCCTTCATTGTCTATGGTGCCATAAGCAAATGAGTTAACGGCGGTTAAGTCTGAAGGATCCGGCTGCTTGTCGCCGGCAAAAGCCGCACCAGAAAAACCGATAACCAGCGCGATAGAGATAAGTGTTTTCTTCATAATAAATCCTCAAAATCATAGATACTGAAATGGTTAACTGAGTGGGCTACGAAGGCTAAAAGGCATTGAGATAATTAACTTTCCAGCACTCTGCTTTAGTTAATATTCTAAGGATTAAGCTTGATTAAGCATCATTAAGAGGGTTAGTAATACGGGGGTAATAGAAGCCATAAAAGTAGGAAGTTGGAAGTTGGAAGTAGGAAGTAGGAAGTAGGAAGTAGGAAGTAGGAAGTAGGAAGTAGGAAGTAGGAAGTAGGAAGTAGGAAGTAGGAAGTAGGAAGTATCAATCATAAGAGAACGATTTTAAGAAAGGGGGGCCATCCGTGGCTTCAGAGAGTCCATAAACTTTTACTAAACTTTATCCAGTGCCAGCTTATCCAAAATCGCAGGAATAATCTGCTGAAAAATTAAGATGGCCATCCGTGGTGGCTCCATATCACCGAAACCTGAGTTCATCGCAATAACCGTTTGGCTTTTAGGCTCTATCACCAAGATCTGACCATGAATTCCGACCATGGCGATAAACTTATGTCCTTTAATATCGAGTACCCTGAATTGATCCTTATACCAACCTGTCGCAAGCGCCGACTCCTTGCCCTGCTGCCAGGCAAAACGAACTTTATCGTCACCTTGAAAGAGCGCATCGATAAACTCGGCAGGGATGACTCGTTCGCCCTGTTGATTAACCCCTTTATTGGCGATGATCTCACCCACTTTAGCGAGATCTCGGGTTGTCATATTCAACCCTCCCGATGCCACCACTTCAGCATTACGGTTACTCATCCACCTGGCAGGCTGCTGCGCCCCAATCTTGCTCCAGATTTGCGACTCAAGCAGTTCTGATAACGGTTGGCCCTGTACCTTCTCGACGACTTTACCTAAAAGCTCAGTATTCACATCCAGGTAATCATACACCTTGCCTATCGGCCTGTGGTTATCCAGAGTCTTGGCATAATCCATCACACCGCGCATATCCGGATATTTACTGTCGCCGTTCCAATCTTGGGCTTCAGTCATGCGGTCGTCCCACAGCTTTCCTTCGCTGAACTTAACACCTATGCCTGAACGCATATCGGCAAGCTCTTGCACCGTCGCATCCTCAAAACCCGTTCCTTTCAGCTCGGGCAGGTAATGAATAATGGCTCTGTCCATATCCAGCTTGCCCTGCGCTACGGCAATAGAAGCCAATAGGGATGTAAAAGACTTAGTCACTGACATCTGCAGATGTGTCTGCTCAGCGCCATAACCATTCCAGAAGTGCTGATGCACTAAGACCCCTTTGTTAAGCACCACCATAGAGTGATTTTTCAATCGGTCTCTGAGCAGCACTTCTAAGCTGTGCTCGCCGTCGAGATCAGCAGCTGTCAACTGCAACAGTGCTTGAGGGCGCTTTGGCCATTCACGAGGCTTAACATCGACAGGCAGTGAGATCTCCATATGAGGGGTAAACCGATACGCATTAGGAAATGTCGCTGCAGCGTGAGCTCCATGGTCCCAGTTATCCTGAGTGACGCCAAAAGCTGCCGATTGCTGGACAAATGCGTTATCGACAGGCTTAAATTCCACCGCTTGTGCCTGATAACCTAAGGCTAAGGGAAGCGCCAATAATAGTATGGATGCAATGCTCTTCATCTAAAATCTCCTGAAAAGAAACTTGGTAACGCTTGTTTAAATAGCGATGTAATTTCTATTACGCTACAGACTTCATGGGCCACACTATGCCAAGCAGCGCTTCACTATAAAACAATATTCCTATTAGTGATTTCTAGTGATAAACCCCTCATTCAAGTGCTTAGCGGTATGCAGTGAAGTCATAAACAGGTAATATTGAAGTTACTTTTTGAAGCGCTATGAGACTAAGATGACAACAAAATTATCACCTAAAGCTAAGGCAGAACTTGGCAGCTTAATGGTCAATACTTCTGAGCTGGTTAATCTGTTGTCGTTACTCCCTAAAGAGCAATTAAGTGAATACCCACTACTGCAGAAGGAGCTTATCAGTAAGCATCCAGGTGTCAGAGATTACAACAAGGCAATTAAAGATAAGCTGTTCTCTAAAGAGGAGTACAGAGACCGGATCCTCGCAAAGTTAGACCTTTTCGCTTACGAATTGGCTATCTCACTCAATACCGACTACTTAATTGAACGTATCAATCTATTGGTGGGTGCCGACATCGACAAGATCGACGAGCTGGCGATGAATGAGATTGGCGCCGATGTTCTACAGCGTATATTAAATGATCTGAGTAATCACGTTCGTAAGCAAGTTCAACCTAAGGGCGACCATCCATTTTTGGCTGAACGTGGCAGAATCGATCATAAATTCTGGCGACACTCAGATAAGGCATTCGATGCCTACTATGAAGGGTATAATACACAGGCAGCGCTCGATGCCTGGTGCCAGTTAAATCTCAGTACTCGTTGCCCACAAAGCTTTATTCGCTGGATGAAAGCCTATGGCGATCCGCGTGAACTCAGTGAATGGTGTAGTTACATCGCCAATTAAGTAATACCTATTCGTATAAAAAGTCGGTCTTAAAGGCCCACTCAGCATTGAGCACAATCGAGAACCGTTGAGCTCAATGCTGAATAATACCAATCGGTATAAGTTTCTCACCCTACAAATTTCACCGCTTTTTAACCCTATTTTCCTGCCCTCCTTCCAATTGCAACTTGATTCGCAGTTTGCACCTCCTTTCAACAAACCAACAACAAACTAAATATAACAACCTGATAATTTACACTTTTAATTTATGGCATATCCCCTGCATTTAACCCTCTACACAGAGAAGATGGATATAGGGACGCCCAATGAAAACAGCATACTGCTCGGTTATCACCACGTGTTTATTGCTCAGCCAGGGAACGTCATGGGCGGCAGAGTTTTCTAACTGTCCAACTCAAGCATTTATCATACAAACGCCCTCTTCAGTGCCTATCTCTTATGGCGTGGAGCTGGCGACAGGAAGCTATGTCATACTTTCAAACGACATGAATCGCATTAAAGCCTATAACGGTGTCGGATATAATTATCATGATAACTACATTTATGGCTGGGATTACGAAAGCAGTACCTTAGGTAAGACTGGCGATGATTACATTATCGAGCCGTTAAACGTCACTAAGGATACCTCGGCCGCCGCTGCAGGTAACTTCTTCGTGGGTGATGTCGCCATCGATGAAAATGTTTGGTACGGGTATAAAAAAAACAAAGGCTTATTTAAAATCCCTCTCGATGACCCTAATAACTATTCAATGTCATTGGTTGCCGGAAGCACCGGTAATGCCACCTATAAGATAACTGACTTTGCCTTCCATCCCAGTAATGGATACATCTATGCAGTGACCAATGGGGCCACTGGTAGCTTACTGCAGATAGATCCCTCAGATGGTTCGGCTAATAACTTAGGTGTTGTGGTCACCTCATCGGGTTCAAATTTTACCTTCGGTGCCCAGTTCTTCGATCCTGACGGAACCCTTTACCTCAGCAATAACAGTGACGGAAAGATCTATCGCCTCAATGTCGAGGAAGCGAACCCCAGTGCAGATATATTTGCTTATGGCCCCTCATCATCGAGTAATGATGGCGCCCGCTGCGCCTTGGCCGAGGTCCCCGTCGGGGATAATGTTGACTTCGGTGATGCCCCAGACTCATACGGCACCTATATGGCATCAAACGGTGCCAGACACTCGATTATCGACGACTTTTACCTGGGCTCACTCGTCGATAATGAGGCTAATGGTTACCCATTGCCGCTTTCTGATGACAGCAGTGATGGCATAGATGATGAGGATGGTATCAGCTTTCCGACTGGCTTCGAGCTGGGAGAATCGGCTGTAATATTAGCGACCGCTACAGGTACTGGTGGTTACCTCAATGCCTGGTTCGATTGGAATCAAAACGGCAGTTTCGACAGTGATGAACAGGCAATTATCGGCCATGCACTTTCTTCTGGCAGTAACAGCGTGAGTTTAGATGTGCCAACCTGGGGAAAAGCCGGCCAATCCTGGGCACGATTTCGCTTCAGCAGTTTGGCGGATATCGGTCCGACTGGCGGTGTCGGTGACGGTGAGGTGGAAGATCATCAGATCACCATAACCGAAACCGGGGTCACGATTAATTACTACCCATCATCTTCAAGCTACACCTCGGTTGCCTATGAAGATCTCTACCCCGATCAGGAAGATTACGATATGAACGACGTCATCTTTCACCTGAGATTGATCGAGTATATCAAGAGTAACCAGATAATAAGGGTCGAGTTCGAAGCTCAGCTTGCCGCAATGGGCGCCGCCTACCATAACGGGTTTGCGATACAACTACCCGATGTTGCTATGGGCAAGGTTAAAGAAAACTCCATCGAATGGAGCATAGATGATGTCGCTCAGGCTGGCTCTCCATTAGAGTCGGGACAAACCAATGCCGTATTTATCTTTACCCAAGACTTGTGGGATCACATCAGTTTATCGACCGGGTGTAACTACCTGAGAACCGAATCTGGTTGTGGCACCAGCTATCGAACCACCTGGAAGATGCGAGTCCCCTTCGAAACCACTATTGCCCAATCACAGATGCCGGACTTTCCCTATGACCCCTTCATCTTTGCAACTCCCGACACCGACCACGGCTTAGCGGCCAAGAACGTGGTTGGAGAACTGCCGGGACGTAAGCTCGAGATCCACCTGAAAAACAGGGCCCCGACCGATAAATTTGCTACCGCTTATTTCGGATCGAGAGAGGATAGATCCGACCCCGATGCGGGCCAATATTTCCTCAATGAGAATGGCATGAGTTGGGCTATCGAGATCCCAACGAGTTGGCAACACCCTCTCGAAAGAGAGAGGTTAGATATGACCTACTCGGAATTTCTTAACTTTGCTGCAGATAAAACGGGAAACACCAACCCCAACTGGTACCTCAATGCAAATCTATCACTGATTTTCCAGGATTAGACGAGACAGGAATAAGGAGCAGCTTATGACATTCGCAATGAAACAAAGCATAATCAGACACAGCATAACCAAATTATGCCGAACCATTTTCATATCACCGATTTTGGTCATCACCATTATCTCGACTTTACTCTCGGGTTGCGGCGGAGGCGGTGATGATGGAGCCGGAACCACTAGTGCACCGACCAGCGTCACGCCAACGACTGATACAACGACACCCACGACTACGACACCACCTGAGACCACAACACCGGATCCTGAACCGATACCGGATCCAACCTCACTGGATGATCTGATAGTCGATGCCGACAATGCTATGCAAGCCACTTTCGAACTTACAATAGCCATAGATATCGACTCACAAAAACGCGCCTATTTTTCTCTTTGCGATGAATTCAGTGGCAGTAATAACGACTACAGGGTGAATTTCGAGTCTTGTCAGTACCGGGGGCCGACCGTGAATGGCAAGCTTGATACAGATCTCAAAATTGCCAACCATAATGGGCAATTGATAGCCGTACTTTGGTTCTACGATGGCACGGCACCTAAATATCAAATTTGGCAATATGATGACCAAGCCCAAGATCAGCGACTCACGCTAAACTAGCCAGATTAAACTAATAAAATAAAGCAGATCTCACTTTCGTCGCGCCTCTATTACCAGGTCGGTTAAGCACCGTCCCTGGTTCCAGGGTTCTACGACAACAGTGCGACTCAGTCGCTTTTAGTTGAGCTAATGCTAGCGGGTTCGGCTCTTTTCTCTCAACGCTCTTCATACAGAAGAATGCCATGGTTCAGTGAATTTATCCGCGTGATTTTGGTAGGAATGTCTGTCATCTACGAGGGGGCACTTGCTAAACGTGGCCAACCCCATGATGAAGATTATTTGGTGATCGAAACGGGTGAAGAGGTTGGAATTGAACTTGAGTTAAGCGAGGCTTTTCGATTAATTCCCGGTCAATATCGTGTGGAACTTGAGCCGCTGTACTTCTTCCTGAACAAAGAGCAGTTGAATCAAGAGCCATCGAATCAAAGCCCTCTAAATAAAGAGTCGCTTCGGGGAGAACAATCTCAGGCTTATAAAGTTTATTGCAATGCTGTCAGCCTGAATATTGAATAACGATAACAGTCAAAATAACAATCGATTATATATCGCTTAAATGACTCTTGTTATCGACTCGCACAGATTAACGCTTCTTGCCAGAAGCCATAGTTATGCTTTCCCTGACGCTTAACCTCATACATGGCTTTATCTGCATACTCGCACACAGTGATAAACTCATCATCTGGTTTAAATAGGCTGATCCCAATACTCAGACCAATTGAAACTAACTTCCCGTCCAATTTTATGGGTAAGTGATATCGCTCCAGAAGCTTTTGCGCCACATTAGCAAGTCGTTCCACATCACAGCTCGGATGCAGTATGACAAACTCATCGCCTCCCATACGCGCAAGTTTTGCGTCCTCCCCCACTATGGAGCGTAGTGAATCTGCCACATGGATCAACAGAAGGTCACCGAATCGATGACCATGCCTGTCGTTGATGGCTTTGAACCCATCGAGATCGATAAAGAACATCGCACCACCGATAGTTTCTTCAGCGAGTCTGTTTTCGCAAAAGGCTTTCTCGAGTGCCTTTCGGTTTAACAGGTGGGTTAATGGATCGCCATGTGCTAATTGTGCCAGGCTCAACTCATAACGCTTCTCTTGGGTGATATCAATATGGGTTCCCATGATCCTAAGCGGCTCACCTTTAGGACCATATTCGATAATTCTTCCCCTGTCTGACACCCAACTCACGCTGCCATCTTTATGGATCATGCGGTGTACGGCTTGGTAGGTATCTGACTTGCCTTGAACGTGGTCGTCAAAAGCGGCAATCACCCAATCTCTATCCTCCGGGTGCAGGTTGCCTTTCCAGCTATCAATAGTAGCGGCAAGCTCCTGCTCAGTAAAACCTAACAGATCCCCCCATTCCCGGTTAAAAATAGTGAGTTCACCGGTAGGAATATATTGCTGCCACAGACATAAACCTGTGCCATCGAGCGCCGCAGACAGCTTCTCTTCTACGCTATCTTTTTCGACTCGAAGTTTAAGGTTCTCACTTTGTAACAGTGCTATCTCTTCCTTTAGCTGTGCAATGGTTTGCTTGCAGTCCATATCCTCAACCCGGCTCTTTTACCCATAGAAATAAATAGTAGATTTGTAACAAAAATGTAATTTTTGCTAGTTTAACGGAATCCCCTTCCCTAATGAAGGTTTATCCCGATAATAAAATACCTGTTATCAGCAGCCTCTTTTCCGCACTAAGCAGGAGGCTGTATCCAGATAGGAGTGGGAGAGGAAAGTCATAAGCCCAAGTAAATGCGATCACAATGGCGGTGACAAACATGTGCCATTGGCCTTGGTGAAACCTATGAATTAACCAGAACGGCTGGGCTATCAACCCCAAACTAGGTATTCCCGTCAATTTCTCGCTGAAGTTGACTCAAACTGTCGAGAATAAGCATGAATTTCTCACCAAACGGAGTAACACGGTACTCAACTCGCGGCGGGATCTCCGGGTAACTGATTTTTTCTAAGATGCCAAATTCGACATTGCGCTTCAGGCATTGATTAAGCACCTTAGTCGTTAAACCTTCGACACTGCGCACCATCTCGCCGGGTCGATTGATATCTTGATCCAATAATTGATATACGGTCAGCGACCATTTACAGCCGACTATGGTTTCGACCATGCGGGTACTTTCACTCGGGCCTACTACTCTTTCCTGCATATTTGAAATTTCTTTCTCTTTTAAAGTCATAAAGATGTACCAAAAAGTACCTAGCGAACCAATTTGTGCTTACTTTTTTCACCTGGGGGAGAGGCCTAAGATTACCACACTTAACGAGCTGGCTTCATCCGCTAGCCCATCATCAATTTTAGGCTGACTCAACCATGAGGTTAGCGAATAGAAACAGGACATATCAGTTATGAAATTTACTCAAACAGGTGTGGCACTCATCATAGGCGGCACCAGCGGCATGGGCTTCGAGACGGCAAAACAACTCATCGAGGCAGGTATTGAAGTCGTCATCGTCGGCAATAATGCAACGAAACTCGATAGGGCACTCTCTGAGCTCAACGCCTTAAAGAAGAGCATAAATACCGGCCAAGATAAAGCATCTGGTATTCAGGCCGATCTGTCCCAAGCAAGCCATGTGCAACGCATCACAGACTTTATCGAACAACCAACGACTAACATAGGCTACCTGGTCAATGCCGCCGGGTATTTCAACCCAAAACCTTTCGTTGAGCATAATGAAAGTGATTATGATATCTATATGGGGCTCAATAGGGCTACCTTTATGATCTCTCAAGCAGTGGCTAAAAACATGATAAAAAATGGTGGTGGCAATGTGGTAAACATAGGCTCCATGTGGGCTAAACAAGCCATTAAAGCGACCCCCTCCTCGGCATACTCAATGGCAAAAGCCGGGTTACATACTTTGACTCAGCATATGGCTATGGAGTTGGCAGATTTTAATATCCGGGTAAACGCCGTGTCACCTGCCGTCGTTAAGACCCCAATTTACCGAACTTTTATCGACCCGGCACAGATGGATGAAGCTCTGGCAGGCTTTAATAGCTTCCATCCTATTGGTCGTATCGGTACACCGACTGATATTGCCAACAGTATCAGTTTTCTACTTTCCAGTGACAGTGATTGGGTGACTGGTGCAATATGGGATATCGATGGTGGTGTGATGGCCGGACGTAATTAAGCCTATATAAGCCTTCGAGCTTCGAGTAACATAAGATACAACACAGGTGACATATGCAGCATCTTAATATGGATTTATCTAAAAGAGTCGTTCTCGACTCAAACACCATAGATTGGCTTCCCAGCCCGCTCGAAGGTGTCACCCGCAAGCCTCTGGCGAGGGAGGATCTGGAGAGTGGCCATGCCACCAGCATAGTTCGTTATCAGGCGGGTTCGCATTTCAGTGCTCATAGCCACCCAATGGGTGAGGAGATATTTGTCTTAGCAGGCACCTTTTCCGATGAAGATGGTGATTACCCCCAAGGCACCTATATCCGTAATCCACCTGGCAGCTCTCATCGTCCTTTCAGCACGGCTGGCTGCACCTTATTCGTCAAACTCAATCAATTTGATGTTAACGATACAGAGCGAGTGCGTATCGATACCCGTGCCCAGCCATGGCAAGCCGGAATTGGTGGACTTAAGGTCATGTCGTTGCATGATTTTGAGGAGCAACATACGGCATTAGTCAAATGGCCAGCCAATGAGGTTTTTCAGCCCCACAGACATTTTGGTGGCGAGGAGATATTGGTGCTGTCAGGACAATTTGAAGATGAACACGGAAAGTACCCGACACACACCTGGATACGTAGCCCACATTTGAGTGAGCATCACCCTTTTGTGAAAGAGGAGACAATAATCCTCGTTAAAGTTGGGCACTTACCAGTTTAAGGGGGAGGAGATGGCCGTTCTAACAAAGCCGTTTGGACGGTCAGGACAATCTTCGGGAAAATAGATGATGTTACAGATATCGAGCATCCACTACTTTATCAAGGATGCTGAAACGAGATCACATCAGTTTAATCATCTGCTCACAAAGTAATTTCACCCGTTCTAGCAGGCTTGGCGAAGGTCGTGACTGGTTAAGGGATTGGACTTTCTGATTGGCTCGCTGACGATAATGCTCTCTAATTTCACGACGCTCTTCGGCTCGATTCGCAACCTCTGCAAAACGTTTACGTTGGGTAAGCGTCATGCTCGCCATAAAACTTCGAAATGGCGTCTTGGGCATTTTAGCGGTCAAATTCGTTTTAGGCGTGCTGCACATATTCACTCCTCAAGCTATTCGGCTGTCTCTGATACTGTCTCTTACAGATAGTGAGCGGAGCGCCGAAAAGAGCTAGCCCCTTCATGTGATAAGAGACCGTCCTTGCCTGCTAAAACTTTCATCAAAGTGGTGGCCATAGAATCGCCATCGGATGTTTTTAAGAAATAGGCCTGAAGAGTAAGGAAGCGAGTTTATTTGAACCACTGACTTGGACAAGTTACTTGAACCACTCACTTGGAGCATTTATTTCGAGAGTTTAGCCATCAGATCTGACTTAACCATCTCCAATGCTGACAGCGCAACTTGGGGGTCTATCTCATTACTCTCAAAAAGATAGATAAGGTCGACAGCCAACTGAACTTCAACTGGTGCGTCATCAATCGATGAGCCACTATTCTTATCGGTATTTTCATCTTTTGACATAATATGCAGCTCTTCTGTTAACTATTTTTATTAAGGGATTGTGAAGCTTTAGCGCCAAACCGTAGCGATATCGCATTCGAAGCGGGTATTTTAAATATTTCAGCCACGAACGACAAGTTTGTTAAGAGGTGAATGAAGAATAGAGGCGTGACGAAAACAGGACTGCGGTGTCTCAATTGGCATGATACCTATGTAACTTACCTATGACTTATCTATAGATTATCTATATCGATCTGTAGGTACCCATGGCTATCCAGGTAGTGAAATGCAGTTAAAGCTTGCGGACAAGAGAGGTTTAACCAGATCCCTACGGGGAGCGCTCTGAAAACCGTTTCAGAAAATTGGTAATCATCGGGATTAAGCCCCAATTGCTTCATTAAGGCAGGGCCTGAAGTTTGGTCACCGAAAGCATAATCCACCCTCCCCTTAGCGAGAAGTTGAAGACCTTGTCGGGTGGTTTCGACACTAAAAATATCCATACCGGCCTGTATCATCTCAAAGCCAAGGCCATCACGCTCTAACGCCCTGAAATAGGCCACTCGCTTACCCGCTAATTCGGTTAGGCTGTTCCAGACAAATGGCGTCGCTTCCCGGCGTCGATATAAACCCAACTTTATCGGTTCATCCGCCAACCCGATAAGGCGGTGATCATCGACCGGGCTTTGCGGGGGGTAAAAGCTGGCACACCACTTCCCCTCCTGAACCATTCGATGTGCCCGTGCGGCCGACAAAAACTGAGGTTTCACCAAGGTTGCACTCTGTGACAAGGCATCACTCAACAACTTAAATGCCAGACCATTGTCATCAGAGGTTTCAGAGGTAAATGGCGCATAATCCATGGCAATAACCTCAAGCTCTGCAATCTCAAGCCCTTGAACCTCAGACCCTGCAGCCTTAAGTTCTGTAACCTTAAGTTCTCCGGCTTGGATCATCAGGCAGGAAAAACAGAGTAAGGCACAAGCGGCTCGTAGCATTTTTCCTCCCTAGGCTAATACCTATTAATATAACTCATTAAATTTATTGAAATTGTATATTAGATTATCAGAGTTATTCGCTCCAGATACCAAAATACAACTTAAGTATGGGTCTTAAAACTCAAATTCTCGAACATTAGCTAACGGAGGCGGTACAAAAAAGTCCGGCTATCACTGAATTTCATTAAAATCCGTTTCATCCAACCCCAAGCTAAGGATATACTTCTATCAATATCTAAAAATATAAGATCAACTTATGACTACTGAGACTCAAAAAATCGATTTTTCAAACATCAATAAGACAACGGCTAAGTCTTTCAATGAACAGAAGAACTTAATTAAGCGTCTGTTTAAAGGCAATACCGTACTTTGTGAAACCTGCAAACAACCCTTGAAGCTGATAGTGCCGACAGAAAATGGGGCAGAGAAAAAATACGGGGTGTTCTGCAAGAAGCACTGTACAGACATCGAGCTAGAGATAGAGCTACTACTTTAAGCGTTCATGATAATGGTTCCTGATTTGATCTTGCCTGAATAGATAATCATGACTCTACAGAGTCTCGGCAATCGCATTTATCTTTATCCAGGCAAGTTATTAAATCAGCAGTCCACTTCCCTCTCAACTCCACTTCATAAATAAACGCTGAATCTCTGAGTCCCCCTTATCTCTTCCACTTAATCTCTGCCCCCTTCTCTATGGATCATTAGGACTCATTCAAATGACTCTGAAAGAAAAGCCATTCATCATCTTACTTACTCACAGCCAACAAAACATACCAATAAATATGAAACTGCTGATAGCTATCATCATTTTACTGTCCACCGCCATCAATTTAGTCGGCTCTAAAAGCCACTCAGCGCTACAAGAAACCGGAACGATAACAACAACTAAAGCTGAGAACACCCAAGATGTCAGAATGCCATCCTCTGATGATGTAAAGGCTTATTTCGGCAGCGATGAGGTAAAAATAACAGACGTTAAAACTCAAAAAGATCTCAGTGAAGGGAGCGCTGTGAGTATCGTCGACATCATCAAGATAATGTAAGCTCGATATCAACTTTCTCAATACCTAACATTCTCAATACCTAACATTCTCAAAAGTTATAATGGAGAAAAGCGGTACAATAGCCTATTGTGAAATAATACCAATCTGTATAAGAAAGTGACCGATTCAGGTCATTGAATACGGATTAAATGAGATTGGTATAACAGGAGGACGCCGTGAAAATCAGCCAGCGATTGAGTCAAATAGACAAGATGATAAACAATCACTATGACCATATTTGGGATTGTTGTTGTGATCATGGGCTGCTTGGGGCCAGACTCCTTCAAAGAGGCGCTGCCGGCACCATTCACTTCGTTGATGTCGTCGATGAACTGATGATCGATCTCGAAAAAAAACTCACCCGCTTTTTCCCCTCAGACCAATTAAGCGATGACACTTCCTCGCCTGATGAAATGCAGACGAGTCATTGGCAAGTTCACTGCATAGATGTGGCACATCTGCCTATCGCTGATTTTGACGATTGTGAGTCACATCTAATCATCATTGCAGGGGTCGGAGGTGAGTTGCTTATCGAGTTAATCGGCTCAATTATGACTAACTACCCAAGCAAACATTTTGAGTTTATCCTCTGCCCGGTTCATCACAATTACAAACTCAGGCAGCAATTAGGTCAACTGAAGTTAGGTCTGGTCAATGAATGTCTCATTCAGGAGAACAAACGTTTCTATGAAATAATGCATCTGTCTACTGACTGCGAGCAAGCCATCGTAAACGTCGGTTCTATCATGTGGAACCTGTCTCAGGATGCGGACAAACAATACCTGCATAAAACAATATTGCATTATCAACGCATGCAAAAAAGTGCTGGTGAGGATACTGATATGTTGGCGCAGATCATCGATGACTATCGCGCACTGGAAAAAAGTATTAAGTAACCTGAATTCGTTAACCCGAGTTCAGGCTAAATAGCATCATAAGGGGACTTCTCAGGCAGTCCCCCTCAAGCCAGTAAAAGGAAAGTCAGCTTGCTACTCCAATTCAGATGACACGCTATTCAAGACTCTGAGTTATACTCGCAGCCCACTATCCTCGTTCCGGCACCAGACACTTTCATGCGCCTATTAAAATCCACTATTCATCCTGATATTCAAACACTCGAAGGCAAGCAGTTCCACCGTAAGGCCGCCCGAGGCATCATTTTAGACGGTGAGAATATCTTAATGCTCTATACCGAGCGTTATCATGATTACAGTATTCCCGGTGGTGGTATCGATGGCGGCGAAGGGATTGAAGCCGGATTACTCCGAGAGTTAGAGGAGGAAACCGGCGCTCAACATATTGAGGTTATGAGTGAGTTTGGTTTATACGAAGAGTACCGGCCTTGGTATAAAGACGATCACGATATCATGCATATGGAGTCCTACTGCTATGTGTGTAATATCCACCCAGAGTTGGGCGAAACCCGACTGGAAGAGCACGAGATACAAAATGGTATGGAGCCGGTATGGATTAATATTCATGAGGCAATAGCCCATAACGAACACACCATGGCTAACAGCCCGAAGAAAGGGATGTCGATCGAGAGAGAAACCTTCCTCCTGAAACTGATTGTGGACGAACTCATCCAAGGGTAATCGGCAACCTTGCCAGAGCTAGAAATGATATCGATAGAGGCTCTATCGATATCACCATTTATCAGGAGTGAAGCTAGTCTTGTTAACTAAAGCTGTAAACTCCCCCTTACACATTAATCCTTATAAACTAACTCTTATAAACTAAAAGTTCACAAACAGATTAATGATCATCGCATTGATGATATCGATGAAGAAACCGCATACCAAAGGCACGATAATAAAGGCCCTGTGCGCCGCACCATATTGTTGAGATACCGCCGTCATATTTACGATAGCTGTAGCCGTAGAGCCTAAGGTTACCCCGCCAAAGCCGGAGCAGATAACCGCCGCCTCATAATCTTTACCCATGGCGCGAAACACGATAAATACGGTAAACAACACCGACAGCAATACCTGTATCGACATCACCACCGAGATATAAAATAGACTACCCTCGAGCTCCCATATCTTCAGACTCATCAGCGCCATCGTTAAGAACATACCTAAACAGATATCCTGAATTAAGGATAACCCTCTGGACGCCTCCTCCACATAGGTAAGGTCTCTGTCTTTCTTACGATTCAGTAGCCCACGACCGACATTGCCGATAATAATACCCGCGAGCAGGCAGGCGACAAACATAGGCAATTTAAGCCCGGCTTCCTGCATCGCCAGATCGATAAAATAACCAATAATCAGTGTCACGTTTAACCATAACCAGGCTCTGAGTACACCAAAATAATCGACCTGAATATGGTTTGAACTACTCTTATGGCTGGCGCCGATATCGAGCTCTTCATCCAGGTTGGGTTTAATATGATGGCGCTTCATCAGGTAAGCCGCGATGGGACCACCGATAACACAGGCAGAGATTAAACCTAATGTGTTCGATGCGATACCCAACTCATTAGCATTAGCGATACCTAACTCCTCCACAAAGGTGGGGGTCCACGCCATAGCAGTACCTACGCCACCGATAAGCGAGATAGAACCAGACATCAGCCCCGCTTTGGGATCTAACCCAAATAGAGTAGCAACACTCACTCCCGTGAAGTTCTGTAAGAAGATAAATACACTGGAAAGAAGTATCAGGATCAACAGGGGCTTTCCCCCTTTGAGCAGAGTCGCGAAGTCGGCCTTCAAGCCTATTCCGGCAAAGAAATAGAGCAGCAAAATATCTCTGACATCCAAATTAAACTCAATTTGTAAACCAAAGGCATAATAGAGGATCCCGACAATAGCGGCGCAGGCAAAGCCCCCAACCACTGGCTCGGGAATGCTGTACTTACGCAATAGCTCGTAACGAGAGATGATCGCTTTACCGATAAATAGCGCAATAATGGCTAAGGTAAAGGAGACAAAGTCTTTAATCTCAAGGATGTGAGGTTCCATTTTACAGTTCCTTTAAAATCGAATTGTCAATTTACAAAACTATAACATCTTCAGCGGGTATAAAGCTAAATTTTCAGTGAGTTATCAGGCTTTTTAAAGCTCATGCCTCTATAGCAAGCATTCATCTTACAAACAGCAGAAACTGCGGTGAGTTAACTCCGGTATGAACGGTGTAACGTACATCTGAGTTACCCCTTTTAAAGTCAGTGATTATCCCCCCCTGACCAAATAATCACTTAAAAACAATGAGTAATATTAGCTGGTAAAACTGTGCGCCAGAACAAAGACAATCTATATGACTAAACCTACAATCATCGTCGGCAAAATTTTAGTGAGTTTGTAAAATCGTATGGATTCGTTTCAGTGGGATGGACACTTTGTTACCGGTTTAGATGATGTTGACAGGCAACACCACCAGCTTGTAAACCTGATCAATCGGTTTGGGCACCTGCTCGCCAGTAATAATTTGAAATCAAGCGATATCAACCAGGTTCTCAGTGAATTGTGGCGCTATACCCGGCATCATTTTCAAGATGAAGAAGCCCTGATGCAAGAGAAAGGGGTCGATGAGCGACACGTAAAGCTGCAAAAAGAAGCCCACAACTACTTCTTGAGCGAGATGGAGGCGATTCAAGCTTCAACCTCTGTCGACAGCCCTGACACCCTTAAATACCTTCTGGATTTTCTGACTCAATGGCTTGCCTACCATATCTTAGGCGCCGACCAGAATATGGCCAGACAGATTGTCGCCATAGACTCTGGTTTATCTTCTGCACAAGCCTTCGAAAGGGAGGAGTCTCAAACCGATAGTGCCACAGCCCCATTACTCAAGGCGCTCAATGGCCTGTTTAAACAGGTATCCCAACGTAACAAACAGCTAATAGAGTTTAATCACTCACTCGAAGAGAAGGTTCAGCAGCGCACGCAAGAGTTAATAGACGCCAATGCCCACCTGGAAAAGCTCTCGGTTACCGATGTACTAACCGGTTTACCCAACCGGCGATTTGCCATGGAGAAGCTCACTCAACTTTGGCAGGAGTGTGAGCCAGGCGTACAACCACTGGCGTGTATGATGTTAGATGCAGACCACTTTAAAATAGTTAATGATACCTATGGGCATGATGCCGGCGATAAGGTGTTATGCGAGTTATCCAGAGAGTTGCAACATGCCGTACGTACCGATGACATAGTGTGCCGTTTAGGGGGAGATGAATTTATTATCATCTGCCCGGCAACCGATCTTAGTGGTATCAGGCACATTGCCACTCAGGTTCACGCTAAAGTGGCCGCCATGACGGTCTCATTCGGAAGTGGCAGCTGGCAGGGCAGTATTAGTGTCGGAGTCTCTTCCAGGACAGATCAGATGCAACATTACAGTGAACTGATAAAGCGGGCGGATGAGGCTGTCTACTTGGCTAAGCAAGCTGGCAAAAATTGCGTCAGGTGCGCTCAGTAAAAGCACTGTTCTCGCGACTTATCGTCTCTAACCCAGATAATAAGTCGCGCTCAATCCCCCACAGCCTCGACCACTTCACTGTCTTGATTGAGCACCCAGCTCTCCCCCTCTGATTTTGCGATTATCACGGTTCCACACGCATCACTGAATACATTGACCGATGTTCGTAGCATATCCAGTATTCTATCTGTCACCAGTAATAAACCTATCGCTTCAAGCGGCAAACCTATAGCCCCCAAAATCACGGTAATAGCCACCAAACTCGCAGCCGGAATGCCCGCGACCCCAATTGAAGTGAGCAGTGCCACTAACACAATGGTAAATTGTGTGATAAACCCGAGCTCCAATCCATAGGCTTGGGCAATAAACATCGCGGCCACACACTCATAAAGCGCCGTGCCGTCCATATTGACCGTAGCCCCCAAAGGTAAAACAAAGCTTGCGGTTTTTCTCGACACTCCGGCTCGCTTTTGTATGCACTGCATGGTCAATGGCAGAGTCGCAGAGGAGGAAGCCGTTGAAAACGCCATTAACATCGCCGGAGACATAGCAACAATCTGCTTTATGGGGCTCACTCTGCCAACAAATTTTAGCAGCAGAGGTAAAACGATGAACGCGTGAAGTGCCAGAGAGAAGATAACAGTAAACATAAATACCAACATAGGCTCGAACGCATTAAAGCCTGTTGCACTCACCGTCCTTGCAATCAATGCAAATATTCCCAAAGGAGCAAACTTAAGGACAAACTGAGTAATAAGTACCATAGTTTTAGCGACGCCTTTCCAAAAGTCCCGCAGTACCTCTCCCCTGCGCCCCTCGACGCGCCCCATAAAGAAGCCAAACAGTAAACTGAAAAAGATAAGCCCCAACATCTGCCCTTCGCTTGCCGCCTCCACAATATTGGTCGGGATCATTCTGACAAAGATCTCAACCAGATCTTTGCTACCTCGCCCCTCAACCTGACTTAGTGTCGACGCAACCTCTGAGCTGTTGGTATTGAGGTTGAGTAACTCTCCAGCGGGTTGCCCATCGATGATCCCCGGTAGAGTAATATTAACCAGAGTCAAACCGATCAAGATGGCTAACAGGCTGGTCATGGTGTAATAAGCCATTGTCTTTAGCCCGAGTCGCCCTAAACTATCGCCATGGTTAAGGCCGGCCATACTCGAGATAATAGATGACATGATCAGAGGCACAATTACCATCTTGAGGGCATTGAGAAACATAGTGCCGATGAAATCATAAATTTCATATATCGCACTTTCGGGGACTGTCACAATACCGACTAAGATAGCCAGTAAGATGGCAATCAAGATCTGCCAATGTAGCTTCATCAGTGTTATCTCCGCCAGGCAGGTTAATACCTGTACACTAATCCTAGACAAGAAATGAATATTCAACCAAATACATTCTCTTTAAGGACAGAATTGACGCTCCGCTCATTACCGGTAAGCTGAAATATCCCTCTCCTCTTTTCACTTCCCCCCCCAAAAAAATTCAGGTCTGTTAACTCCATGAAACAAAGACTGGACACAAAAAAGGCACCCTCAGGCGCCTTCTCTTTTGCAAATAATGTCTGAATTAAACAGACATTTTGCTACTTACTTCGCATATTCGACAGCAATTCCAGCCGCCAACTTGGCGTTATTAAACACAAGCTCGATGTTGGCTTTCAGACTGGTGCCTTCTGTTTTCTCAGCAACCTTAGCCAGCAAGAATGGGGTAGACTCTTTACCCGATATCCCTTTACTGTCCATCTCGGCAACGGCATCGAGGATCACCTGATCTATCATGGCGCGATCGAGCTGATACTCTTCCGGAATTGGGTTAGCAACGACGACGCCACCTTTTAATCCCATCTCCCACTTGGCTTTCATCGCCGTAGCGATCTGCTCGGCACTGTCCAGTCTATAGTCGACACCAAACTCACTTTCACGGGTGTAGAAAGCAGGCAGTGTATCAGTTTGATGGCCGATAACCGGAACGCCCTGAGTCTCCAGATACTCCAGAGTCAGGCCGATATCCAAAATAGATTTAGCGCCGGCACAAATTACCGCCACATCGGTATTGGCTAACTCTTGAAGATCGGCTGAGATATCAAATGTCTGTTGTGCACCACGATGAACACCACCGATACCGCCAGTGGCAAATACTTTGATACCCGCCATCGATGCCAAAATCATGGTAGAAGCAACGGTAGTCGCACCATCGACCTGCTTAGCGACAATAAAGGGGATATCGCGGCGACTGGTCTTGATGACATCTAAACCTGCCTTACCTAAATATTCGATCTCCTCATGAGTCATACCCACTTTCAATCGTCCCTTCAAAATGGCTATCGTCGCAGGGATCGCGCCATTATCACGAATTATCTGCTCAACTTTCAGGGCCGTTTCCACGTTTTGTGGGTAAGGCATTCCGTGTGAAATAATCGTAGACTCCAGTGCAACAACTGGCTTTCCGGCTGCAATTGCCGCTGCGACTTCTGGATTAATATCTAGGTACTGCTCTAACATGTTGACTCCTTGATAATTCGGTTTACGGAAATTTCTGACATATTTGGATTAATGGTCGCAATGTGTGACAACGCCACGACTGCTGCGGCCATAGCAAATTTGGTGGATTGCTCTATGCTCCATTCCTGGATCCAGCCATGAGCAAGACCGGCAAGAAACGCATCTCCGGCTCCGTTCGCATTAACCATTGCTATTGGGATGGCAGGAATAAGGGCTTGAGCACCTTCATCACTGTAAAAGACACCATCACTACCCAGACTGAGGAAGATGCGCTTAACCCCTTGGTTATGGAACCAGTTAGCTAAACCCGGTAGCTCGCTATAATCTTCTATGATGATCCCTGAGAGCTGTTCGGCCTCTTTAAGATTGGGCTTTAACGTGTGTACAGAACTTAAAAATGGCTTAATTTTCTTCGCTTTAACACAAGAAACGGTATCTACAAAGATGGGTCTGTCGGAGAAGTTATTGAGCAGATATTCCAATGACTCTGCTGATAAATTTGCATCCAGAATAATAAGATCTGCGCGCCTTAATAGCTCCTCCTTCTCTTTGAGAACCTCGACACTCAAACGCTCTAAAATGGCCATGTCATTGATAGCAACATGCATATCGCTATCGCCATCGAGTACAGAAAGGTAGGTGGAGGTATTAGCATCATTGAGCTGTAAGCAGCCTTTCATATCGATACCGGCTTGCTGACATTGACTCACGATCATCTGCCCATAAGTATCTTTACCTATGGCGCTGATTAGCCGCGTCTCGGAACCTAACCTTGCTAAGTTCTCGGCGATATTACGCCCGACGCCTCCGGGAGAGCAGCTCACACTGCCGGGGTTTGAATCACCGACCTGCAATGAATTTAACGGACGACCAAGAATATCCATATTGGCCCCGCCGATCACAACCGCATATCGGGATTCAGCTAAGATATAACCTTTTCCCCGAATGACGCCTTTATTGGTGAGGTTCATGATATGCCCGGCAACGGCGGAACGGCTTATGCCTAACTGATCGGCTAAGCTCTGTTGCGCGATGAGTGGGTCTTGTTTAAGTAGTGCCAGTATCTCTAGTTCGCGTTCTGTCATCTTTATTATCCAGGTTACACGCCAAACAAACATTTGTTTGGATACCAAACTTAAGTTTAAGCTTGAAGCTAAAATATGCCCAATAGAGATAAACTTCAAGTAAAAAATGTAATTACCAGGTGAAAAATGTGAACCAACAATAGTTCAGCCAAAGCTAAACTAGCGCAATGTCACGATAGGAAGTAGGAAGTAGGAAGTAGGAAGTAGGAAGTATCAATAACGACAAATCAAAGAAAGTTAAAAAGATTAAATATCGAAACTCGTGAACCATGGCTCAGAAACATTCGCGGCTAAAGCCGCTCCTACATGGATCACCATCGCTCGAAACTCGTGAACCATGGTCCTGAAACATTCGCGGCTAAAGCCGCTCCTACATGGGTCACCGTCGCCCGAAACTCGTAGCTTACAGCTTATGATATTTGGTGACAAAGCGATCTAACTGATTACCAAAGGCTTGTTTATCGCTCGAGCCTATCGCTGCAGGCCCTCCGGTTTGAACCCCGCTGGCTCGCATGGTATCCATAAAGTCCCGCATATTCAGAATCGATTTTATATTCTGCACGGTATAGAGCTCACCACGGGGATTTAAGGCAATGCCGCCTTTATCTATCACTTCCGATGCGAGTGGTATATCGGCAGTGATCACCAGATCCCCGACGTCGAGACGCTTCACAATCTCATCATCGGCCACATCGAAACCCGAAGGCACCGTCACCATCTTGATAAAACGAGATGGCGGGATACGCATGGAGTGGTTTGCCACTAAGGTGACCTCGACTTGCGCCCTATCGGCAACCCTAAATAAAATCTCTTTAATTACACCAGGGCAAGCATCTGCATCGACCCAAATCTTCATACTTATCTCCTAAAATACACGCTCACTAATGCGAGTTAACCAGAAATGATAAAGCCACCGAAATTGATGAGATAACGGCGGCTTTAAAGTCAATCGAGTATTTGCCCGACTTACTCTTCGCTTGGCATAACCTTCTTAACGAAGCAGGTCAAGATAACGATACGAGTACCGTTCACACGACCTTCGATATGCTCTGGATTATTCGTCAAAGAGATACCACGAACGGTTGTGCCGCGCTTAGCGGTAAACGTGGTGCCTTTAACATTAAGATCTTTAATGATAACGACGTTATCACCCGCCTCTAAGATTGCGCCATTACTGTCTTTGTGAGGTACAAAATCTTCATCGACCTCTTCGATTCCCGCTTCTGCCCATGCTTGCATATCTTCATCGAGGTAAAGCATATCAAGCAGATCACGTGCCCATGCTTCTGTACTTATCTGCTTTAGCATACGGTAAGCCATAACTTGAACGGCCGGCACCTGACTCCACATGCTGTCATTAAGACAACGCCAATGGTTCATATCGATAGTTGCAGGGGTTTTGATCTGACCAGTACAAGTGTCACAAATCATGATACGCGCATCACCGTAACCCTTCGACTCAGGCAGCTCAAAGGCAGCTAGGTTTGATTCGCTACCACATAATTCACACTTGCCACCGCAGCGGCTTAATAGTTCTTTAGTCATCTCTTTCTCTTCAATCTAAACGGGTCTCAATAATGGGCGGCACTATAACATATTGAGCCAATTCACAACAGCCAGCCCATCCCGCCTATGTTTGCTTCATGACACATATCAAAAATTTTATCTCTTAACTACTCGTTATAAAGACTAACTGGGTGATTAGTTACTCAGTTCCCTGCCCCCGGACATCCCGGGTTAAGAGACGCTACCTGATTTCAGGTCTCACATTGAATAATGACGACTTCACTGCTACACCTAGAAGACAGTGAAGCATGCACAGGGAGGTCATATGCTTATTCTAACGAGAAAGACGAATACTTCAGTTACCATAACCAATGTCTATGATGAAAATGGTGAGCCCTTAAAAGACATAGAAATCAATATCTACGCCGACAACCGAATCGGAATCGATGCCGACAGTTCGGTAGATATCTATCGAAGTGAGATACTTCAGCTCGGAGAATAATTAGGTGAGTAATATTGTGCATCGCAGGCTTACCGAGCTGGCAGCGTTATTAACCCCACGAAATCATGACCCACTCTGCGCAAGAGTGAAAAAAGAGCAATTCAATAGAGTAGATATTATCGATTCAATGCCAATTAATAACGGGCTACAGCCCGGCAACCGAACGAGCCTGAACAAATGTTTATGACCTAATATATTGAATAATCGGTTATCCCTCGATGGAAGCTATGATAACTTAGCAAAACCAGCTTATTAAACGAAAGCTAAGTGACTGACTCTCACAAGGATCTGTTATGCCCGAGGACAAGAAGAAAATCTTAGTGCTGTTTGCGCATCCAGCTCAAGAGCGCTCAGAGGTCAACAAGCCACTTTTTACCGCCTGTCAGCAACACAGCGATGTGACGGCCATCGATCTCTATCGGGAATACCCCACATTTCATATCAATATTGACAAAGAGCAACAGAGACTGCGCGAACATGATGTGATTATCTTTATGTTTCCTCTCTATTGGTATTCCACTCCCGCAATCTTAAAACAGTGGCAAGATCTGGTTCTCGAATATGGTTTCGCCTATGGCCCTAACGGTAATGCGCTAATCGGCAAAACCTTTTTGTGTGCCATCACGGCTGGCGGCTCAGAGGCTGCCTATCAGAGTGAGGGTTATAACCATTTCACTGTCCGGGAGCTGCTCCAACCACTGGAACAAACAGCATCATTAACCGGGATGAATTACCTCTCCCCTTTCGTACTGTTTAGCGCCAGAAATGCGGTAGAAGAGAATCGCGTTAATGCTCATATCACAAATTTACGTCACCTTTTAACCGCGCTGGCTGAAGATACTTTAGATATTGAAACGGCAAGATCTTTGCCCGTATTAAACAGCAATTTATCTGACTTATTTATCGCTTAATTTCAAGATTTAAACAAAGGGTTCCTAATGACAGCTTATTTCATTCAAGCTTTTATCTACCTGTGCGCGGCAGTCATCGCGGTGCCTCTGGCCAAACGTTTTGGCTTAGGCTCAGTATTGGGTTACCTGATAGCGGGAGTCGTTATCGGTCCGATCATCGGTCTGGTCGGCAGTGAAACTAACACCCTGCAACACTTTGCCGAATTTGGCGTCGTCATGATGTTATTTCTCGTCGGCCTGGAACTCGAGCCACGAATGCTATGGGATATGCGTAATAAACTTATCGCCTTAGGCGGCCTGCAGATAGGTTTAACGACCGCAATCATCACTGCAGCAGGGTTCTATTTTGGCTTAAGCTGGAGTATCGCGCTGACAGTCGGTCTTATATTCGCACTGTCTTCTACCGCCATCGTGCTGCAGACCTTTAACGAGAAAGCCCTGTCAAAAACCGAAGGGGGGAAGAATGCCTTCTCGGTTCTCCTGTTTCAGGATATAGCCGTGATCCCCATGCTGGCACTCATTCCACTGTTGGCATTACCCGAGTTGGTCGAACAGGCACAAGCTGCGGTTGGTCAAGCAGCTCAGCAGCATGAAGAGCTCTCTTTGGTGGCCGGTTTGCCTGGTTGGGCTTACGGAATCGTGGTCATGTTGGCCATCGCAGCCGTTGTGGTTGGTGGGCATTACCTCAGTCGCCCCCTGTTCCGTTATGTCGCTAATTCTGGCCTTAGAGAAATTTTCACCGCCACCGCACTCATGCTGGTTATCGGCATCGCGGCATTGATGAGTCTGGTCGGCCTCTCCCCTGCTCTGGGAACATTTCTAGCCGGTGTGGTACTGGCTAACAGTGAATTTCGTCATGAACTAGAGTCAAATATCGAACCTTTTAAGGGCTTATTGCTGGGACTCTTTTTTATTACTGTTGGCGCAGGCATCGACTTTGGTGTTCTGGCCAGTAATATCGGCCCCGTGCTTGGGATCACCGCCGGGGTAATGCTGGTAAAAGCCCTGGTATTATTTGTATTAGCTCTCATATTCAGAATTAAAAACAGCGATCGCTGGTTGTTTGCCCTGAGCCTGGCTCAAGCCGGTGAGTTTGGTTTCGTCCTGCTCAGTTACACAGTGCAAAACCACGTGATCCCAACCGATCTGGCCCAAATGCTCTCATTGGTTGTCGCCCTGTCTATGTTTCTCACACCAGGACTGTTTATCTTCTTCGACAAGGTGATTGTGCCAAGATATGAACACTCCGAAAATGACCGGGAGGCCGATGAGATCACCGAAAAGGGCACGGTGATCATCGCGGGAATTGGCCGCTTCGGCCAGATGGTGAACCGTTTCTTACGGGCCAACAAAATCGATACTGTGGTGCTGGATCATCAGATATCTCAAGTTGAAAACCTGAAAAAGATCAATGTTAAGAGCTTCTATGGTGATGCGACTCAACCAGACCTGCTCCACACCGCAGGAATCGAAGATGCCACCATGCTGGTCATCGCCATAGACAACAATGAACGTGCGGTAGAACTGACCAAATATGTAAAACACACCTATCCTAAGGTGAAGATTTTTGCCCGCGCATTCGATAGAGGACATCACTTCGAGCTTAAACATGCCGGTGCCGACTTTATCATCAGTGAAACCTACCATTCAGCCTTAGAACTTGGCAAAGAGGCCTTGATCTCTCTCGGAGTACACCCGTTTAAAGCCGAGCAGAAGAAGGCCACGCTGCGCGAGTTGGAACTTTGCTATAAAGATTCACTGTTTGAGTCCTGGAAAAAGAAAACTGAGGACAGCAAGTACAGCGCTCACTTCAGAGAGCTATTTATCGAACTCGAGACCGCCATAGCGAAAGCGATGAAGAGCGAACACTTCGATGAACAAGCTAAAGTCGAACGTGGCTGGACACCACCGCCTAAAGACTATGAAGAGAAGATTAACAGGAGCGAATAATACCAATCGGTATAACTATCCAGGTAGTGCCCCTTTCATATAAAAAAACCACCGAACAATCGGTGGTTTATTAAATTTTATATCAAGGATATATCAAACTCTCAGCCTCAACGGCGAGAAACTGATCTCGTCTATTTAGACAAGTTTCATCTCTTGAACTATCTCATGAGCAATCTCAGGCGTCGTACTCACCGGCTTCTCATGAAGATCGGCTTTTAGCTGACCTTTTCTGTGCTTAAGCGCTGCGTCAAGCTTCTTAGCCGCAGTCGCAATAGCCGGATACATCACATCCTTATTCCCTGATGCAGAAATTCGGCTACCTTCATAATTAGTACGCAGCTCAACCTGATACTCGCCATGTTCCTTAGAAATGATGACATCTAACGAGATTAACGTTGGGAAATGAGTGGCGATTTTGGAAAACTTTTCGTTCACATGCTCTTTGATTGAATCGGTAACATCGACGTGGTGACCAGAAAGATTTATTTTCATAGGTTTTCCTTTTAAGAATTACTTCAATAATAGAACTTGGGGCTGACAGTCGAAAACACAAGGGGGCATGTAAAATATTTTTACGCTACTAATTTTGCCCTACACTTTTATCGGTATTTCCCACTCAACCAGGCTTATACAAGCTCTGTATCCATTCTAACTATTACAAATACTCTTGAACTAACCAACACGAGTTCCCCACACTGTGTCCTCAATAAGTACTTTCAAACTTCTTGTATTAATATGTACTCCTCATATTTCATAAAAGCAAGTAACGGCTATATTCAATGTCCAAAATTAAGACAAAACTAAGATAATCGTTATAAAAAGCATCAATTTGATGCTTTTTTATTACTCGAATGACCGATAAATGGGGGGGGACTCACTAAGCATATGCTAAAAAAACGATCCTTGAAGCAGAAGTGTTTAGTTTATCGACAAACATCGACTCATTTAACTTTTTAAACTACCTGGCTCACAGTCTTTTTTGGGATCCAGCGCTCACAGCGGCAATCTTTACACATTAAATGCGAATGAAAATGGTTATCACCTAGGTAAGTTTAAGGTAGAATCACAACAGTTTTTACCAAATCAACACAGGCACCAGCCTTTTCACCTGGAACAAATCACCGTGGTATTACCCAATATAAACTGGCGAGCATTTATCAGCTCGCAACCTATCAACATCATGTCTCGCAGTTTTGCAGCCATTTTTGCAGGTTACTTAGTCGCGGCTAGCGCCTGTGGTTTATTGGCTCTCATCATGCCTTTGTCCGCAGCCCAAAGCACACTAACCGCAATGATGCTCTCATTTAGCTTTTACGCTGCGGCGGCTATCTGGGCGTTTAGTGTCAGGACAAGCTGGCAAGCCTGGCGGGATCTACTACTAATCAGTGCCATTCTTTATATCTTTATTTTGTGGGTAAATTAAGCAATGAAAGAGACTTTTTTTCGCTCCATGACCTGGTTACATACTTGGGTTGGATTGCTGGTATGTTGGGTACTTTTGTTAGTCTTCTTTGCAGGCACGGTTAGCTACTACCGCTATGAGATCTCCCTATGGACCAAGCCGGAAATTCACAGCGATGTGCTTCAGGCCTATCAAACAGACAACTTAGTTCACCAGCTTCAAGAAGGACAAGCCTACCTGTCTGCACATGCTGAAAATGCAAAAGATTGGCGCATTAACTTTCCTACCGAACGTAAACCATATCTCAGCTATAGCTGGCAGACACACCCAGAGCCCGGCGAACGAAGGGGGCAGTTTATTGAGCATATAGCCCATATAGATGGTCAGGATATGGTTACCGACATACGGGGTTCTCGGGGTGGTAACTTCTTCTACCGGTTACATTTTGACCTCCACTACATGCCGGCAAAAATCGCTCGCTGGATAGTCGGGTTTTGCACTATGTTCATGTTACTCGCCTTGATCAGTGGCATCGTTATCCATAAGCGCATCTTCAAGGATTTTTTCAGCTTCAGACGCAACAAGGGGGGGCGTTCCTGGCTCGATGCCCACAATATCAGCTCGGTACTCGCGCTGCCCTATCATCTGATGATCACTTATACCGGCTTAATCACTTTGATGCTGATGTATATGCCTTGGGGGGTGATCACCGCCTATGAAGGTGACGCTCGTGCATTTCGCGCGGAACTGAAACCGGGACGAGAGCAAGTTGCCGCTTCAGGTACCCCGGCACCTTTAATTCAACTGAGTACATTACTCCCCGCCGTAAAGGCGAGCTGGGGAAATACGCCGATTAAACAGGTGGTGATCAGTAATATCGATGATGAAAATAGTCGGATCAGTTTCTATCAAAATACCCAACAGTCAGTGACAGACCTGCGTATACCTCTGATATTCAGCGGCGTATCCGGCGAGCAGCTGAGCCAAGCCTCCGATACCCCCTCGGCAGCTCATGCCACACACGATACGTTAATGTCCCTGCACACGGCTCGTTTTGCCGAGCCGGTATTAAGGCTCTTTTTCTTTATCTGCGGTTTTATGGGCTGCGCCATGATAGCAACAGGCACACTGTTATGGGCCGTGAAAATCCGCCAGAAACAACAAAAGCTTATCAAACAGGGCAACAAACCAAGCTTTGGCCTGCGCCTCGTCGAAGGACTTAATCTGACTTTTATCGCCGGCTTACCTCTGGCAACCGGTGCATTTTTCTATGCTAACCGGCTCCTGCCGACACAGATGGCTGACCGGGCTCAATGGGAGGTACACAGCTTCTTTGCCGTTATCTTTTTAACCGCAGTACTGGCTTACTTTGACCGCAGCCTGACAAGCTGGCGCAGAGTGCTGGGACTTTCTGCAGTTGCCTTCATGGCGATCCCTCTTCTTAACTGGGCGACCTCCAGTCAACACCTGTTTCAAAATATTGCCAGCCATCAATGGGCATTAGCAGGATTCGATCTTCTCTCTCTTCTGATTGGAATAGCGTTATGGTTTGCGAGGAGAAAATTAGCACAAACTCACACTAAGTCATCTAATCGTGTCGCAGCAAGCGCTTCGCGGGCGAATAAGGGTAAACGGGTTCCTACCGCTTCAGCAAAGGTGGCCTCAGATCCGGAGCTGTCAGCTAAGGAGGGGGAGTAACATTATGATATCTAACTCTATGACGCTAAGCTTACTTAACTTTAGCTACCTCGCATTCGGTAGCCTGGCTTTAGCCATGTTCTCTCACTTTCGCGGGGCTTTTGATCGTTCACCAAGCCCGGCACAGAGCAGGTTACTCTATTGGTTTGGCTGGGGAGTTCTCGCCGTAAGTTACTATATCGGTATCCTTTACCAAGGTTTTGCCTATGGCAGTATACTATTCACCGGAATCATATCTCTGGCAGGTTTATTGGTGATCTTAACTTTAAGCTACCGGGCTCATCACCTGCCACACTTCATGGCAGGCTCAGGAGTCTTGGGTACCTTACTGCTGCTCTTCGCTTAAAATATGTATGCAGCACAGAGAGCAGGCTGAGTTTATTTAAAAACGGCACGAAGTGTCGCTTTTTCAATCGAATTCAGCCTGCATTCAGCTTTACCATTGTAAAGTGGTTCAATTGATATCATTTTACACGAGGCTGAGATGCAAATTAATTCAACTTCTCAAAACACGAATCCGGCCACACAGGCTATTGCATCGAAGCAACCGGTACAGAACGCTACTCAACCTAAGACCGACTCCCCCCTCAGTACGACTCAGCATTCAAGTAGCGACAGCGTGACAATTTCTAAACAGGCAGCAGAGCTTTCATCTCAGGCTCAAGCTCAGCCAAGCGCTAAAGAGGCTGAAACTCTCCCGGCAAAACCAAGTCTGCCCAATGAAGGAGAGAAAGTTGAAAACTATGTCGAATATCGAAAAGCCAAGGCTCAGTATCAGATCTACTCTGACATGGCCGGGATAGCGACAGGCAACAGCAAGGGGATGTCGGCATCGACTGCCTATTACCTTTCAAATAACGATGAGGCACGCGCCGCCGTCGTAGACACTAAGGCACAGCAGCAACAGGTCTCAGCGATGCAAACCTATGCAAACACGACTCAGAGTATCGATGACTGGTACTAGCTCCCCCCCCCCTATTTAAGATAGTAAAACGCCGCTAAATGCGGCGTTTTTTTATTAAGGACAGTTCCTGCCTCTGCATGGATTATTGTTACACTGGGAGTCCCCTAATCCACAATCGACCAGTAAACCGCTTTCGGTTCCCAAAAGGGAACCATCCATCCCTATGGTGTTATAACCAGCTCCCGCAACCTACGTTGTAGTAGCTAATCCAGTCCCCATAGGAACGGATGATAAAACGTGAACCCCAGGGGCGGCTAGCTCCACCTGATTGGTTCTTAGTGAAAAGCTCGCATGCTGTTTATTTTCATCTACGCCGGGTTTAAACTTGACGATATAACGCTGCTCCTGTGCGGCAAGACTTCCAGAAAAAATAACCAGTAAGAGTAGACAGAGTACAATCAGGATCTTAGTAGAATTAGCCACGAGTCACCCCTTAACTTTAAACGCCCCAATATAAGCCCTAGCCATTAAGTGACCCGGCAGTTTAGTGACTCGATTAGCTTCCTTAGCTCGTTCGCTCGATACCTTTCTCTACGCTAACCACTTTATCTTTACTGACCACTTTTATGCTTTCGACTCTCTAATTTATAAGTATGGTTGCTAACCAACAGAAAAAGAGCGGCGACGATATAAAAGTCTAAATTCCCCTTTTTATATACAGCTTAGCTATAAGAAAATGATACCTTCATTGAAGAAGGTGACTTTTCCACTTCACAAGCAACTGATTTATGAAGTTAAACCACAAATCAGTTAGTGCGGGGACAAAAAAGGCGCTATTAGCGCCTTTAGATTATCCGGGATAAATCGACGACGTTAGTTTTCAACAAAGTCATCTTCAAAGTTTGTTTCCCAGTATTTATAGCCCTGAACCGTAGCCTGAGCGGCAGCTCCCATTAAATTAACCTGATAGGTTTTAACTCCACTGAGATCCGCGGATTGATTGGCAGATGCCTGACCACCACTCCCCTCGTACTCGGCGCTAGCTTCTGCCTGCGCTTGCCCCTCGAAACCTGCATCCTTAAAGCGCTGAACGGCAGCTTTATCCATAAAAGCTTGCACGAATGCGACCTGCTTCCAGCCAATGCCTGCACCGACACCACCGGTGGCGAAACGATAATATGACTTGCGCCCCTGTTCATTGAGCACACAAACTCCGCCTCCGGTAGATATGGCAAACAGATAGCTGTTACTGCCAGTACAGGTGACATAGGCAACCGATTCAGCCACAGCCGAAGCCGCACCTTTATGTTCGCTATAAATCTCTTTCAATGCAGCCTGAGTTTCCTCACGCGCATTTTTCTTTTTCGCCTCGGGAGTATTTCCCGTGGCGCAAGCAACAAGTAAAACAGGGAGAAGTAGTGACACTAATTTCAATTTTTTCATTTAGGTACCTTAAATAATGATGGGAAAACATTCGAAACTCTACTCATAGCCCTCCCATTATCTCGGCGGCTATGATAATTATCAGCTCACTTTCTGACAAAGCCAATAATATGGAGATCTCCCCGCAGATGACTTAAACAATCAGGCATAAACAACCAGTCATCGACATTAAAATGTATAGGAGAGCGTTAACATGGGCCCACGAAAACTATAATGGAGTTTCAGTGTGGAGTTGTCATCTTCAATATCCGCCGATACTTTATAATATTTATAAGAGAGTTCGGTGGCAAAACTATCCCTGAATGTATACTCGACTCCCACACTCAAATCGACCAATCGACCGCTGATGTTATCTAAACTCAAATAAAAATATTGAGCTTGAGTCCCAAGTCGCCAACCATCGGCAAACTGATAATTTGCAACGACACCGATATCCGGCAGAGGGGCTGTGGCATCGGTGAATACTATATTGTCGGGTTCGAGAGCCACTGAGCCACAATTGTTGTCAACACAAGCCGCGATATCCCCGGTAAAACCCAGTTCAAACCACATCACGTGCAGGCCAGCGGTCAGTATCAAGTCCCACTCATCATCGCGGTAAAAATCATAGCCATAACCAATGCGGGCAATATCGACATTAAATGTTGTGGTGATCACGCTGCCTGACTGCACTAAATATTTATCCCCGGTTTCAGGGTGCTCATATTCGAAGGGGGTGGTGATATTCAGGTTTGTGGCATCACGGTGTAATCGCTTCCAATCCAGGTAGACCCCGTGATGTCCATTAAACCAGTATGACACGGCAAAAAATGGCAAGAATTCACTTTCAGTCAACTTGAGATCTGATTCGAAATCCAGCTCAAAGCTCTCATCGGTTAAGGGGTTGGTCACCTCCATTCCCGAATCAGATATTGAATAAAAACCACCCACCGCGATCCGTAACCGACTCTCATCGGCAAGAGTCATGAAAGAGGAGAGCAGTAAAGAACAAGATACAAGTGTCTTGATGGCAACGAAGAATAAGGACTCCTCCGCTTCTGTATGTAAACATTTCATCTTTAACCTCCGATGACCTGACAGGGTTAACTTTAGCAGCGATTTAATTTTACAGGCACAAAACAGCCAATATTCTTGAGTAAAGGAGCTATGAATCAAATGGATGAGGTAGCAAAGATGCAGGAAGGAATATGGCTCTAACGGAGATAAAAATGGGGGTTAACAGCCTGGGAACTGCTTGGCCGTAACCCCCTAAAGGTGCTTGCTATAGACGTGGTGAGCGCCTATTTAACACAAATCGTTACTTGATATCCTCAGCTATTCCATTAGGCGATATTGGACGCGCCTTGAGTGGTTTAATCGGTTGTTGAATAAGCTCCTGCTTCAGGTAAGAGATCGCTTTTTGTAATTGAGCATCACCACCTGTGAATGTGGCATAAGGTAGGTTATCGACTTCGATATCCGGACTAACACCTCGCCCTTCGAGCACCCAACGTCCGTCCATCGCATACTGCGGATACTCGGCCACCCGTGCCATCCCTTTGTCTGTCAGCGAATTACGACCGGATAACCAAACACCCGCTCCCGCCGTTTGCTTTCCTATCAAAGGAGCAACACCCAGTGCCTTGATACCGGCCGAGAATGTTTCGCCATCCGAGTAGGTCAACTGATCGGTAAGTACGACCAAGTGCCCACGGAATGTCTGTTGCATATTGGCATTTGGCGTACCACGAGTCGGTTGCCAAAATGCCCAGGTACGGCGCAGTAGTTTCTCGATGATCCAACTATCAATGTTGCCACCGCGATTACGGCGCACATCGATAATCAGCCCCTCTTTTTCAAAGTTGGCGTAAAACTCACGTGCAAAGCTGGCAATATCACCACTGCCCATAGCGTACAGGTGCAGATAGCCTATCTTACCCTCACTGCCCAGTGAGACCTTATTGCCATTATGATTGACCCAATCTAAGTATCTCAGCTTGGCATCGACTCTGGTGTCAACAGGCATGACGATGGTCTTATGCTGCTTCTTTCCACGCTTAAGCTTCAGTAGTACCTGCTTTTTAGACTGGTTTCTTAAGTAGCGCGTCACATCGGCCACATTGGTGACCGACTTACCATTGATCTCCAGAATAATATCGCCCACTTCAGCATCAACGTCGACCCTGGCCAGTGGTGATGACTGTGCAGGCAGCTCAGGATCATTCTGGTAAATATGGGATATTTTCACGCCAGACTGAGTCTGTTCGAGGCGAGCCCCGAGACTCGATGCCTTGGCCATCTTACTGTCTTTAGGGAGATCGCCTCCGCGCACCTGAGAGTGCAACGAGTCCAACTCGCCCATCATCTGCTTAAAGATGTCATTCAGCTCATGCCTGTCGGTTAGCCTGTCGACCAATGGCTGGTATTTAGCCTTAGTTGCTTGCCAGTCCAAGCCACGCATCGTCTTGTCAAAGAAGGAGTCTCTGTGCATCAACCAGGCATCTTCGAACATCTGTTGCCACTCCAGTTGTGGCTCGATAGCGAGTTGCCACTGCCCTGTTTGCACCTTGGCATTTTTCAACTCTTTAGGTAGTTTATCAACCGCATCGACAATCAGCATCTCTTTGCCACTGTTGCTGTGCTTGCGTATGAATATTTTCTTTCCGTCGGCAGAGAGCGCATAATCTCCCACGTCTTTGGCAAATGTCTCGACCTTAGGGCTTAAGGGATCGAACTTAACCACTTTCAGGCCAGGCTTACTGCTGCGTCCCGATGCCCTGTCTAAAAGATATAAGCTGTCCTCTTTGAGACTCAGCTTTGAGTAATTACCTGAACCGACCGGCACTTGCCATAGGCGTTGATTAAGCCCTTTCCAGTCAACGCTAACCTTATCGGCGTCTTTATCTGACTTCTTGTCAGACTCTGCAGGCATAAGTTCATTAGGTTTTCGAAACGCAAAGCTGGCACTCTTGTCCAGTGCGATGGCGAAAATCTCACTACGCTTATCGAACATCGGTCCCATGTTGCGATCGCCCCATGGTGAGGTTGGCGTCGCGGTAAACTGACGATTAGATAAGAAATATAACCACTTACCATCACTACTAAAGGCTGGAGAATAGGATTCATATTTATCGCTCGTCACCGTTTCACTGCGGTTTTCATCCAGTGAATACAACACAATTTGAGGTCTGGGTTTACCCAGTTCAGATTTAGTAACGGCAATAAATCGGCTGTCGCCTGACCATACTACATCGGCATAAGGACCTAACCCTTCCCCTTGTGTGATGATCTTCTTACTGCGATTTTTCTTTAGATCTAACAACCAGAGATTGCCATCGTAATCATCCGAGGCGATGTAACGTCCATCGGGTGAAACACTCAATGACATTCTTAGCGTCTTACCATCTTTGGTTAGCTGCCTGGCCCCTTGACTCCCATCGGCCGGGAACTGCCAGATCTCCTGCTCACCGGACGCATCACTGATACCATAGATCCACTGGCCGTCAGGACTCATTACCGCGGCTCGAATACGACTATTTCCGGGAAGAGCTATCTCAACAAGACGTGATCCATCTATGCCGGCTATGGCCACATGACTTCTGGCGGTGATAACGACTTTATCGCCCGCCGGGGAGACTTGTGTCGATGTCGCATATTTCATCGGGCTGTTGACCCAATGCTCACGACGTTGAGAGAAGTCTGAGACCAGATCTATCTCTAAGATACGGGTTTCATTGGCCGCAATATCGAACAGTTTTATATCCGCGCCCTGCTGAAATACGATACGTCCCTTATCTAAACGCGCCCCTCTTACTTGCCAATCAGTAAATTGGGTATGCTGCTTCAGACCCTGACCGTCTGTCATCATCGACCAGATGTTGTCATTGCCATCGCTATCACTCACAAAATAGAGGCGGTTTTCCCACAGCATAGGCTGACGAACAGAGCCTGAGTGAGAAGCGGTTAACAATTCGGCTTCCTGTTTTGAGCCCAGTTTAAACCGCCATAACTCGCCCTTAGCTCCACCTCGATATACTTTCGCGTTATCCCCCGTGGTTTGCAGACCAAAACGGGTAAAATAGAGATACTCACCGCTATCATCGATAGCCCCTTCTATGGCATCGGCCAGCGGCAGATCGGTCGTCATTAACGTCTCGGGGTTAACGGTTCTTAAGACCCAGTAGTTTGCAGGGCCAAAAGCATTGTCGGTGGCGTAGAGCACTTTGCCCTCGGCGGTCCAACCTTGTACCCGGACCCGACTATTTTCGAAGCTAACTCGCTTTGCTTTCCCACCGGCAATCGGGATCACATACACTTCGCTGACACCTTCATAATTAGCCACATAAGCCACCCACTGACCATCTTTTGAGATGCTGGCACCTAACTCTTCGGCCGGAAGGCTGGTGAGTCTTTGAGCTCGGCTTTGGGTCAGTTCTTTAGTCCAGAGATCGCCTTCGGCGGTAAAGACGAGCGTGTTATCACTCAGGGCCGGGGCGCGGTAATAACCTAAACTTTCCGATTCGGATGAGAAGGCACTGGAGGCACTTAGGCTGCCAAGTGCGAATAAAGTGCAGACAAAAGAGAGACGAAGTTTCATTATTAGCTCGTTATTCTTATTAAATATTTTCTGAAGTCACAGTTTTAAGCTCAACAAGGTAGCAAACTTTTCTTAAAGCAACAGTAAAATGTTTCACAATAATTATTAGCAAATGTGTACAAGTTATCTTTGTCGTTTATTCCCTGGCTTACTCCCCAGCTATACTCTGTAGACGGTAGCAGCAAAAGCGGACTCATAGATGGCACATAATGAGGAGGAGATGAGTAAATCCAGTTCAATATCTGAAGATATTGAGCTCTTTAGTGATGAGCAATCCACTTCGGTCAGGCAAGACCCTGTCATAAAAAAATTACTCGGTAAACTACCGGATGACATTGCAGACAGCTACTCAGAAAGACAACTTCAAGGGCTCAGGGTCGCCCTGGGCGATCGAACCTGGGGAAAACATTTCATCGACAGAAGGGGGACATTCGCCATCACCTTCGTACGTTGGCGATTTTATTATGTATTACTATTGGGAAAGAACCGAAGAGCCTACACGCGCCGGGAGAAGCATGCCTCATTACTGATGTTTATGGGGTTAATCTTGCTGTTTTTATGCATCAGTGTACTGCTTGGCTTATTGACTCTATATCTTCTCAAATCGGCTCTGGGCATAGATCTACTCGAGGGGACCTCGCTGGGTGTTTGGGATTGGTTTAGGGAGCTATGGTAAAATAGATTTAAGGGACTGTGATAAAAATGAATGCAGCTGAAATAACCGCTCACTTTTTGGAATTGGGTGATATCCATATTGCCCGCCACGCTCAGGGGTTCTTCAAAACCGCTCCAGGGGAGTATGGCGCCGGGGATAGATTTATAGGCATTAGGGTGCCTGTCATTCGGGCCAGAGTAAAGGCCCTGTCACCTCTCCCCCTCGACACTATTACTAAACTTATTCGCAGTGAGTTTCATGAGATCCGCCTCTTCGCCACATTAGCCTTAGTTGACAACTTTAACAGGGCCCATGAAACAGGCAGAGAGGAGATATACCAACTGTACCTGGCAAATCATGTATTTATCAATAATTGGGATATCGTAGACTGCTCGGCCCATAAAATTGTCGGCCCCTATCTGCTCAATCGCCCTAGGGAGACGCTATACAAACTCGCCGGGAATGGCACACTCTGGCAACGCCGCATTGCAGTTATCAGCTGCTTCACCTTTATCAGACATGATGACTTCGATGACATCATCAGGCTCAGTGAAAAGCTACTCACCGATCCTGAAGATCTTATACATAAAGCTGTGGGTTGGATGCTTAGAGAGGTAGGAAAGCGAGACAGAGCAAGGTTGGAGGCATTTTTAGACCAACATAATAAGCAGATGCCGAGAGTCATGCTCAGATATGCGATAGAGAAGTTTCCGACTGAGCTTCGCCACCATTATATGAAAAAGTAAAATGGCAGCTATCTGGCCGATAGCTGCCTTTTTCAGGTTAAAAATAGTCTAATGCTGTTTAAGTAATACCCGCAGCTCATTCCATATTTGATGCTGAGGATGACTAGGCTCCCCAAGCTGTGGATACTGCTTCTCTATCTTCAGAGCAAGCTTTTTAGCCTCATCCCACTGTTTGCTATCCACCAGCTGCACTAAATGATTCAATGCCTGCTTGGCACTAATCACGGCTTCACGTTGCGTCGAGCTCTTAATTAAGCTTGGCTGTTTCTCAAGGGTATCACTAAGCCGGTAAGCGGCTCCCTTCTGGCTCTGTGGCTCAGAAGCTTGCGAAGTGGTTCGCTGGGTAGCAGTGCCATTAACGTCAGAACTCTCCCCATCAGGCTTTACTGACATACCTCTTGGTGCTACGGCCTTTAGAGCCTGCTCCTCACCGGCCTGTCCGCCTTGAACTTCCACCGGCTCACTCATCTGCATCATCACAGGCATGGCATCATCACGCAGTACATCCTGAGGCACCTCAGGATTGAGGAGTAGCAAGGTCACAACCAACATCACCGAGGCCGCAGAAGATAGGGGCCAGCGATACTGACGCCAAAAGCTATGCTCCACTCTCACCACATTATCTTTCGGAGCATTATCAGTCGCTCGCTTCGCCATCGCGATGATCTTCTCATCGAGCTCTGGCCCGGGTTGCTCCTGCTTCATCTTTCGATACCATCGCTGAAGTTCAGGGTCGAATTGAGCTGGTTCATCAGTGTGTTCATCTTTCATTGTCGACCTCCTGCCATTTTATCATCGAGCGCTAGGCAAGGTTGCTCCGGCTTTACCCTTCGATACCATCGCTGAAGATCTGAGTCGAACTGAGCAGATTTATCTGTTTTATCATCTTTCATTGTCGACCTCCTGCCATTTATTCATAACACACTCTTTCAGTGCCTTATTTGCGTATCGAATACGACTCTTTGTCGCCTCGAGTGTAACCTCTACAATCTCGGCAATAGCCCCTGCGGTAAACCCCGCCTCCATGCTGAGTAAAAATGTCTCTTTTTGCACTGTGGGCAACAAGTCTATACACCGTTTAAGCAGCTTGGCTTTGATATCCTCCTCCAATGCACTATCGGGAGAGAATTGATCCGATGGCAGCTGGTTATCACACTCCAGCTCTTCACTGAATGCATCACTAAACAGATCGACCGGCTTCACCGCACGAACATGGTCGATCAGCAAATTATGTGCAATACGATATAACCAGGTCGTAAATTTGGCACTGGTTTCATAACTCGCAGCAGCCTTTATCACGCGGCCCCATGTTTCCTGATACAGGTCTTCGGCAAGTTGCTGATCGCCTGTTTGGCGAACGAAATACCGATACAGGCCACCCTTATGCTTCTGATACAGTGACTCAAAAGCCGATGGATCCCCTGCGGCATATTGCAACATCAAACGTTGATCCGCCTCAGCTTCTGTAGACTTATCCTGCTCTAACGCTTCTGCCACGCATTTCTCCAAGCTATCTTCAATTCAACTCGCCCGTCCATCCCGCAACATGCGAAGACGAACATAGATTCATTCTTGTTAGAAAGTTTGCCTTCCCGGCACAAGTTTGTCTATCTAATAGTATGAGTTAAAAAGAAGTTTACAGCTTGGTTTAGCCCGGTTTTAAAGCCAAGGATTATCGCCAAGATTTTAATACCGTTATAGCTATAAACGGCAGAGCATGAGGAAAGGGTTAAACGCATTATAAATATGCAAGTGGTATCCATCACATTTTCAAATCACGTTTTGTGCTACTTTTACCTGATACCAACAAAGTTTAATTCTCGCAATACTTACCAACATTATTTAGCAACAATACGTACCAAAGAATATGATTATCACCTGCATCACATAGCATGCGTTTCAACTGACACCTGCCCCTCCCATGGCAATAGGTGTTTATTGCTTTACCTACCCATCCCCTAACTTCACTCAAGGCGATTAAACGTGCCACACAGAGCCCATCTTTTCTCATTAACCCTCGGCCATGCGCTATATCATTCCTGTATCAAGAATGGCTACTGCTTTAAAAATCTCAAACAAGATATTCTTGCCGGTATATCGGTCGGGATCATTGCAATACCATTAGCGATGGCGCTCGCTATCGCAAGTGGGGTGCCTCCTCAATACGGTCTTTATACCGCCATTGTCGCAGGCTTTATCATCGCCCTGACCGGCGGTTCCCGATATAGCATTTCCGGCCCCACAGCTGCATTTGTTGTCCTGCTTTATCCCATAGCCCAGGAGTTTGGCTTAGCTGGACTGCTTATGGCTACGGTCATGTCAGGGGTGATCTTAGTGATGATGTCTCTGTTAAAGCTTGGCCGTCTCATTCAATATATCCCGGAGCCTGTAACACTTGGCTTTACAGGTGGTATCGGGGTGGTCATAGCAGTTTTGCAACTCAAAGATTTTTTTGGGCTTTCGAATACTAACCTACCCGAACATTTTGTCGATAAGGTAAATACCCTGATATTGGCCATGCCTTCGGCCGATGGCGCCAGTACTGTCGTTGCAATAGTCACCTTATTGGTCATGCTGATATGGCCGAGATTTAAGACGCAGATACCGTCACATCTCCCCGCAATCATGGTCGGTAGTTTACTGGCCTTAGCGTTAAACCATTATGGGGCGCAGATTGACACCATAGGAACACGTTTTCATTACGCATTAGCAGATGGTGGCACCGGCATGGGGATCCCCCCTTTTCTACCCACCTTCGAATTTCCCTGGTTACAAAATGGTGCAGATGGTTCCCCGCTAGGACTCAGCTGGAGCATGGTTCAGGCGCTCCTCCCCAGCGCGTTCGCCATCGCTATGCTCGGCGCAATTGAATCACTTTTATGTGCCGTGGTTTTAGATGGCATGACGGGTAAGCGCCATAGTGCAAACAGCGAGCTTCTTGGGCAGGGGATCGGCAACATAATCGCGCCCTTTTTTGGCGGGATCCCAGCAACTGCAGCCATAGCCAGAAGTGCCGCCAACGTAAAAGCGGGGGCCTATAGTCCGGTATCTGGCATCATTCACTCTCTGGTGCTCTTGATTGGCTTAATCTCACTGGCCAACATTCTGGCTTATCTGCCCATGCCGGCGATGGCTTCACTGCTCTTAGTCGTTGCCTGGAATATGAGTGAAGCTCCCAAGGCCCTGCATCTGCTCAAGTCTGCACCTCGCAGTGACATCATAGTCTTTCTCACTTGCTTCTCTCTCACGGTGATCTTTGACATGGTTATCGCCATCACCGTAGGGATAGTACTGGCAGCACTGCTATTTATGAAAGAGATAGCGGAGATGACAAGGCTTTACGATATCAGCCACAATAGACGATATATCGATAAGCCCATTAGGGATAATTGGCTGGTATTAAAAATTAACGGGCCACTATTTTTTGCCGCAGCCGACGCTATCTTTTCAGAGATAACCCTGCTCGCCAAACACAAGCGGACGGTCGTTCTCTATATGGATGGCGTATCGATTCTCGATGCGGGGGGGCTAGCGGCATTAAATAAACTGATAGGAAAATTAAAACAGACAAACACACATTTGGTTATTGCCGATCTACAATTTCAACCCATCAGAACACTGGCAAGAGCTAAGGTGCAACCTGTCGACGGCTTACTGTATTTTTATCCGACTTTAAGGGAAGCTCTAGATCGGCATTCCAATAATTAAAAATCGACAATAAAAAACGCCATCGAACCTAAGACCCGATGGCGCTACTTAATGATTTCAATCAGATTAAGCGTTAGCTAGCTTCTCTTGAAGTTTGGCATCTTTCGCCTGAACGGCTTCGGCCGATAATGCACGCTCCTCTTTAACCTTAAGCGCCAACTCATCATCAGCAACGGCAAGCATCTGCGCGGCTAAATAACCCGCATTTTTAGCACCGGCACTACCGATAGCCACGGTAGCAACAGGCACGCCGCCAGGCATCATCACTGTTGATAAAAGTGCATCATGACCCTGCAATGGACCACAATCGACAGGCACGCCGATAACCGGACGAGTCGTAATACCAGCAACGGCGCCCGCTAAATGAGCCGCGAGGCCAGCGGCACAGATAAAGACCTTACACCCACGCGCTTCTGCATCTGTAACGTATGCATGAGTCGCCGCTGGTGTACGGTGCGCTGATGTGACCTTAGCTTCAAAATGAATATTGAATGTTTTTAGCACATCTAGGGTAGCTTGCATGGTGGGTAGATCAGAATCAGATCCCATTAACACTGCAACAAATGGTTTGCTCATTTTTATTCCTTATGTAGGGTGTTACTTATATTTTTGGGCGCATTATATAGGTAAGCCACCTGCTAATGCGAGTTCCAAAGAGAACGAGTTCCAAGTCTTTAAGCCTGGTCTTTCTCAGTCTCTGCCAGCAAGTTGAGTGTCGTTCCCGGCAAAAGAACCAGAAATACCACTCTCTATTCACCCGCTTGAAGCTGCATATCTGGATGACTTAACAATATAAATAACGCCTAGAGTAAACGGCTCCCCCAAGCCAGGTCGTGATTATCGCCTAGCGCTTATTACACTGCAAATAACTTATTGATACAGATTTATAACCATTTAAATCAATAGTATTTATTATCTGGCATCACCAATGAGACTAAGCACACTTTTAAAACCCGCTTATTGACTTATTATCACCATAAAAGGTAAAAAAATTACTGACTTTCACTTACAATCAGACAATAAATTTTCCTAAGCGCCTATGCAAAGGCAATTTGAACAAAGTAAACAGGTTTACTATGGATAGAATAACCAAAGTGACAGAAAGAGACGGTCTAAAGAAGAGACAAATTGATAGCTTAGATCTCAAGTTTCACTTTGGTCTGCTCGGTGCACCACTATTACTCTTACTTGTCACTTGGCTGACATTTTTCAATTCAAGTTTTGATAGTGCTTTATTATTGAAACTGCTGTTGGTTTCCAGCATCTACACTTTGGGTTATAGCTTGAGTTACTACCTGCATCAGGGACGATTAAACCGTCTATGGCTGCACCTGCAACAGATAGTGCATATCAATAACACCACCTTTGAACTCGTTAACCTCTCCAGTCATTATAAAAATGAACAGGCATTCTTAGATGCCTTGCTGAAAAAAGCCGTTAGCAGCATTGAAGGCGCAGAGATGGGAAGTATCATCCGAGTCGATCCCGATAATCAGCAACTCCACTTCGAATCGGCGGTTGGCATCAATATCGAAAAAATACGACAAGTTAAATTTCATCTGGAGCAGTCTTTCGAATTCCGATTGACCGAAGGTCGCTGCGATAAAGTCGTCGTCATTGATAATATAGAGAATATTAATTCCCATAGTTCATTAACCGATGCAGAACAGGAACTCCTTCTGACCGCACCTGACTGCCCTATCCGCTCTACGCTTTCAAGCCCTATCCAGATTGATGGCAAGCTGTATGCGATGATTAATTTAGACAGTAGCGTGACTAAGGCTTTCGGTCACTATGACCGTAATCTTGTCAGCATCTTGACCCACGAAGCCGAGAATGCCATCGCCTTGTATCAAAAAACGCGTCAAATCCAGACGTTAGCTAACTACGATAGCCTCACCTCTCTCTACAACCGTCAACGCTTCGAAGAAAGGCTGGAACACTGGACCATTAAATCTCATTTTGGCTGTTTCCTGATACTGATAGATTTGGATAACTTAAAACAGATCAACGACAGTGGCGGTCATCAAGCCGGAGATAACGCCCTACGGTTACTGGCACGAGTGTTAAAGCGCCATTGGCATGAACATCAACTCGTCGCACGTTATGGGGGCGATGAATTTATTGCCATATGTCATGGGCCGTTAGAAAATATTATGGCCGATTTGGCCAAAATCCAGCAGGAACTGGATAGTGAAACGACAAAGGTTCACTTCAGCTTCGGAATCGCAGAATATCGAAACAACTGGCAACAGGCCTTTCGAACCGCAGATATAGGTATGTATGATCATAAGCGCAGTAAACAGTGCGCTTAGCGATGTTAGCCATACTCCAGCAGGTATAATACCAATCGGTATAAATATCGGTTTAGCCTAGCAGGCACTTTTTATAAGTAATAAAAAGCCCCGGTACATTCGGGGGCTTAATCTTAAAGAGCGGGCAATAACATAGAAACTCTAACCAAAGAACAAACGCCATAACCAGGATGAATCGAGATCTTCCTGACAAGTGCGATATTGAGCGGCATAACGTTTCGACCTATCGTCGACCTTTTTAGCCACTTTAACTAACCAGGCTTTCTGATTATAGGTCTTACGCTTGTACCCGCCCCAGCCTTCATGATAATTCAGGTACTGATTTCTGGCATCCCACTTAGACACCCCGTTGATCTTATGGGTTTTATAGATAAACCAGCCCATAAAATCCATGGCATCATCGAAATCACTTCGACTGGACCAGGAGTTCCCCGTCTCTTTGACATAATCATCCCATGTCATCGTCTTTGCCTGGGCATAACCATAGGCGTCACTGGCACGTCCTATCGGGATAAAGCCAAGGAAATACTCCATCGGAGGCGCGGCGTTATGTTTAAAAGAGCTCTCCTGATACATCATAGCCAGAGGGACGTGCACCGGTACTCCCCACTTCTCTTGAGTATTCTTGGCGGCTTTATACCAGGAGCGATTCTCTTTATAGATAGAACATAAATTTTCGGGTTCTTTAGGAGGAGAGGTGGCGCATCCCGAAAGAAACAGTGCTAAACAAGCCGAAATAAAAACCGAATACAATTTCATATGTGCGGAGACCAAAGAGCAAAATTATCAAAGTAATAGTTTCACATTGATAGAAAAAAGAAGCAATTATCGTATGTTAAAAACAGGGAGAATTGACACGGAATTTATTTAGAGAGAAAGATTCGACCAATAATACCAATCCCCCTCATAATAAAACCCACACAAAAACCACTAATAAAAAGTCTTCGCGCCAAACTGCAGTTTTATTACTCAGGTTGGGATAGCTCGCACTCATGGTACTCTTGAAGCCAGACCTCAGGTTGCCAATACCCGGTGTCATTGCCTCTATAGCGTTTATCCGTATTAAACTTTGCGCCTAAATGATAGCGCTGCTCAGCGTCAACGGTTACAGAGAGTACTTTAGGTGTTCTTGCGGCGAGCTTTACTTTCAGCGATGGCGAACTAATCAACTCAGCGAGGGTAAACTCATAGACTCCGGGAGAGAGCTGATAGTTAGGTTTAGAGATCACAGGCTTACCATTGAGATGGGTAACCACTACACGATAAAGGTCCTGATTAGCATCCGGCTCGAGATAACCCGAAACGATGCCACATTGCAGACTCTTATCGGGCTGTGAAGCACAGCCCGATAAAAGTACTAAGCTAGCTAGCAGGGCTAAAGCCCCCCTTGAGCATAAGCGGCTCATACTGAACTAACAACCTTTGAGGTTTCAAATGAAACGCTGTCATCATTAAAATAGTCGGCTAAATACTCTTCAAAGTCTTGAGTCGACTCTGACTCTATCTTTGCCTGTTGCTCTAAAGAACGACTTGCCGCTTGCTGATATTGCAACAACACCTCCTCAGGCAAGGAGTAACGACTCAGTATGTCGTGATACTCTTCGGCTAATTTTTTGACCCAACAACCATGATCGACCTGAGAGCTACTAAGTTCTTTCATGATCTGCCCTGAGATGGTTAAATCAGGATCGGTCACAGCACTTTGCCATCTGTCGAGTGCATCACTATAGTGATGCTCACCTTCATTATCGAGTAACGACGCAAGTTTTTTCAACTCATCGAACATCTCCCTCATCCAGGTTGAGAGTAGGACAGACTCACCATTTCGACTTAACTCAAGATCAGGCCTGCGACCTTCTAAAACCACTCGATTAAGGTTATTTGAAATTTCATTTTCTTGCACAGAATCGGATGTTGGCGATTCATTTAGCAGACAATACATTAAGAATAAGTCGAGAAACCGGATCTGTGATGCCTCGATACCCACCGGACTGTACGGGTTCACATCCAATGCCCTGACTTCGATATATTCGATACCGCCCCGCGCGAGTGCCTCTGAAGGCTTTTCATCATCTAAAGCTACACGCTTAGCACGGATAGGCGAGTAAAATTCATTTTCAATCTGGAGTACGTTGGCATTCAGTTGACGAAATTCGCCATCGACCTTAACGCCTATCTTCTCGAAGTTAGCTGACGGCATGTTTATCGCACCGTTCATCCCCTCCAGATACTGTTCGAGGGAGTCATAGCTGATGTCTAACTGCTCTTGCTCTTTATTCGTGTACCCGAGATCGCTCATTCTCAGTGAGGTGGCGTAAGGCAGGTATAATGTCCCCTTACCCATCTTCTCAAATTCGATGTCTGTCTTCTGATCTTTAATAAATGAGCCGCACAAGGCTGGAGAGGCACCAAACAGATAGGGTAACACCCAAACCATATGGCGGTAATTACGAATGAGTCCCAGATAAGACTCGGAGATAAAATCACTCTTAGAGACTTGAGTATCACTTAAATTGTAGAGCTTGTCCCACAAGGTATCTGACACAGAAAAATTAAAATGCACACCGGAAATAATCTGCATTTGAGCGCCATAACGATAGGTTAAACCTTTTCGGTATAAGCGTTTCATCTGACCCACATTTGACGAGCCATAATCAGCAATAGGAATCGCTGCCGTATCGCCCACATAACAAGGCATACTGACAGGCCAGAGGCGTTGACTATCTAAATTCTGGACGGTGAAGGCGTGAGTATAGGTCAGATCGTCGAGTAAACTATTTATATCACTGAAGACCGGAGTAATAAACTCGAGTAAAGATTCACTGTAATCTGTAGTGATCCTTGGGTGAGTTAATGCAGAGCCTAGCGCCTTAGGATGACCGTCTGTAGCAAGGTGTCCAGAGCTATTGATCCTCAATGCTTCGCGTTCAATTCCACGCTGCATTCCCTTTAGTGCATTACGCCCCTCAGAATCAGAGAGATGTCCAATCAGTTCATTGAAAGAGTTCAATATTTTTTTCTCTAGTTTCATCATCATTTACTTATACGAGTAAGACCAGCCCAGCCATTCATTACTTTCAGTAAAGCATTAAAGGCTCACATTCCTATTTAGCTAGTTAACTCTCTATTGAGTCATAAAGTAAAGCGGTATCAAAATATCTACGGCACAGAAGCAGTTACTCTTTCCTGTCATTGATAAATTTACAGATACCGCTACTTTTATATCTCTTAGATATATGGTCAATTTCGAATATTACAACTCTAAAGTTTTCACCGGATATCCAAGTGCTTTAATATCCGCCTCTATCGTCGTCTTATCGCCCACAATTAACACCACCATCTCATCGAGATCCAACTGTTCTTTGGCCAGATGGTTAAGCTCAGTTTTGGTCACACTCTGAGTGATCTCTGTCTGTTGCTCAGTAAAGTTAGCGTCGAGATGATAACGTTGAATAAGACGCAGGAAACCGGCTTTCTGATAAGGAGTCTCGTAATCGAGCGCTTTTCCTTGAGAAACCGAAGCCTTCATGAAAGCAAGTTCTTCGTCTGTGATCCCGGATTGACGGTATCCTTTAATCTCTTTGAAAAACTCAACAAGAGCCAGTGATGTTACATCGCTGCGAACATTAGCCTGGGCGACAAACACACCCAACTCGCTGCCACCGGAGAAATAACTTCTGGCACCATAAGTGTAACCTTTGTCTTCGCGCAGATTGAGGTTGATACGACTATTAAACGCCCCACCTAACGGATAATTCATCAGGTAAGATTTATAAAAGTCGCCTGTAGTGTCATAGGGTAACGCTCGCTTACCTATCTTGATGACAGACTGAGCGGCACCTGGCTTATCCAGAATGTAGATGGTGCCACCTGCCAACTCAGGCAGCTGAGTTAAGTCGGGTAACTGAGCCCCCTCTCCTTTCCAAGTAGAAAAGCGAGCTAACTTAGTTAAGATCTCAGATTCATTGAGATCACCAACGGCCACAACTTGAGCATTCCCTGCACTATATTGTTGCTGATAGAACGCCTTTACATCATCTAAGGTGAGAGACGAAACCGTCTCTAATGTGCCGCTACTGCTCACACCGAGTGGATTAGTATTACCGTAAAGTAAACCATCAAATGCGGTATTAGCCAGATAGCCCGGATCCGACATCATATGCTGCAAACTTTGAAGTTGTTGCTGCTTGAGTCGCTCGAAATCGGCCGCTTTAAATCCAGGTTCAAACAGACGCTCCCTCACGATATCTAAGGTTTCGTCTAAATGAGAAGTCAGACTCGTGACCTTAATGTAGCTTTGATAGGTACTTGCTCCAAAGCTAACACTACTGCCTAACATCTCTAAGGCCTGAGCCAGCGCTTCAGCACTTCTTTGCAGGCTCGATTCATTCAGCATAGAAGCCGTTAGCCCTGCTAAACCGGCCTTATCGACAGGAATGAGTCTATGGCCACCATTAAGGTAGATAACGAGTTCAACAGTTGGGGTCTCTTCACTCTCGGTTCCACTCACCTCAATGCCGTTCGCAAGTTGCCCGCTCCAAATCTCAGGAGATTTCAGTGCCACAGAGGCGCCAACCTTCGGCATTGTTGTGCGATCGAAAGATGAAGAGATCTGTTGATAATCGGTAACACCTTGCACAGCAACCTCAGACACATTTAATGCGGGTGCAATAAAGTTATCTTCATGGGCAATGAGCTGTCTTTGTCCCTCGGGAACCACACTCATAACAACCATAGGTTTATCTTTAATGTATCGGTTAAAGACCCGCATCACATCGGCTTTGGTTACGTTAGCGTAACGCTTCAAATCAGAGGAGATCATATCCGGATTGCCCGAAAAGGTCTGGTTGAATGCTAATGTCGACACTTTTCCAGACACACTCTGAAGACCGAATATGGTACTGGCCTCAAACTGAACCTTTACTTTCTGCAGATCATCATCGGTCACACCACGTTGCTCAAACTCACTGATCGACTCTCGCATCCTTTTTTCAAGATCCGCCAGCTGCCCCCCCTTAGCTGGATTTGCCAGAGCATACATAGAGAACTGACAAGCCAACTCCTGACATGGATGACTCACGCCAGCCTGAACGGCAAAACCGTCTTTAACTAAATTCTTATAAAACAGTGAAGTTTTTCCGCCACCCAGAATATTAGAGAGCAGATCCAGTGCAGCCTCATCCTGATGACGAGCATAAACGGTTGGGAAACCTATGCGTATCAGAGGAAGGTGTACCCTGTCCTCCAAAGAGATATAACGAGTTTTATCGAGTGTAACTAATGGTTTTTCGTCCGCAGTCACTGCCGGACCGCTTGGGATCTCACCAAAATATTGATTAACCCAAGCTAAGGTCTGCAGTTCATCGAAATCTCCGCCAATAGTCAGCGTCGCATTGTTCGGGCCATACCAACGTTGAAAGAAGTGCCTCACATCATCGACATCGGCACGTTCCAGATCTTCCGGCCAACCAATAACAGGCCAGGAGTATTGATGTCCCTGGGGATAGAACGCCTGATTAAACAGCTCACCCATTCGCCCGTAGGGTTGATTGTCGATTCGCTGCGCGCGTTCATTCTTTACCGTTTCGCGTTGTACTTCAAACTTCTTCTCTGTCAGGGCCGGCAGGAAAAATCCCATACGATCAGATTCAAGCCACAACATCTTTTCCAGCTGGTTACTGGGCACAGTTTCAAAGTAGTTGGTTCTGTCGGTGTTAGTCGTACCATTAAGGGTTCCACCCGCTTCGGTCACGGTTTTAAAATGCTGTTCGTCGCCGACATGTTCAGAGCCCTGGAACATCATGTGTTCAAAAAGGTGGGCAAAACCAGAACGTCCTTCGACCTCTCTGGCAGAACCGACATGATAAGTCACATCGACATGTACTAAGGGATCTGAGCTATCTTGGTGCAAGATAAGGGTTAATCCGTTGGACAATAGATATTTTTTGTAAGGAATGCCTACCTGTGACTCTTCAACTTTAACCGTTTCGAGTAATGTGACACCTGTAGGTAAACTTGATTGCGGTTGCTGGCCTGCACAGCCAACTAAAATCGCAGTGATTGCCGTAGCTAATATCCATTTTTTCAATTTATTACTCCTAATACCAATTACAACCAATGCAGCGCTAATGCTGCCACCAACAAGTAGCGAATACTCTTGCCTATTAATATCATCAGACTCGATTTCACCAGCGGAAGTTTCATCCATCCCGCTAATAAACACAAAAGGTCTCCAATGAGCGGCGCCCACGAGAGAAGCAGAGCCCAATAACCATACTTATGGATCAGACCTAGTGACCGTCGGTACTTCCCCTTAGCCATCGCCTCCGGACTGCGTGCAAAACGACCTAAGGTACCAAGATAATAGCTGGTTATCGCCCCTAAAGTATTCCCGATACTTGCCACTATGACTAAAGATAACCAGATGGAGCTATCATCATTCAATATAGCGACGAGTAAAACTTCTGATCCGCCTGGTAACAAGGTTGCAGCAAGAAAAGCTGCGCTAAACATCAACCATAACTCTGTCATTAAAGCTTACCTAATGAAAATTCGTAATTTTTTGTTTATCTATAACGCCAATAACGCTATGTTACCCAAGTGTTAACGGTTAAAGTTATTAAAACAAACTTAATTATCACAATAAGTTATAACGAAATCGGTTTGTTTTGCAAGATACTCTATCTATACAATGAAAACTTCGGATAATAACCTAACCCTAATTTAAGGGATGAGTTGGTCCTCAGCTTTTTAAACGGACAAAGATTACCGTTTAACTCTTTTTTGAATATTAAGAATAAAAATTAATTGGAATTTATAATGTGGCAGACCATTAAACAGATCCCCTTCTGGCAAAAAGTTCTCGCGGGCTTTATCTTAGGCGCGTTAACAGGCGTAATTTTTGGCGAATCGGCAACCGTCCTCAGACCTCTGGGTGATCTCTTTATCAGCGCCATAAAAATGCTGGTCGCCCCTTTAATCTTATGTGCCATCGTCGTCAGCATTACCTCCTTAGGCTCACAGGTTAACCTGAAACGTTTGAGCTTTAAAACTCTGGCCATGTTTATGTTTACCGGCACACTCGCCTCACTCATTGGCCTCACTGTTGGCTCCCTGATCGACATGGGCGGCTCAATGGAGCTGGTTGCGACTGAAGTACGTGAACGTGATGTTCCCGGCTTCGCTCAAGTATTGTTGAACATGATCCCCGTTAATCCTTTTGCCTCTCTGGCCGAAGGCAAGGTACTTCAGATCATCGTCTTTGCTGCCTTAATTGGTATCGCAATCAATAAAGTGGGTGAGAAAGCCGAGCCCCTGAAACGCGGTTTCGAGGCGGGGGCAGAGGTGATGTTTCAGTTAACCCGCATGGTATTACAATTGACCCCTATCGGCGTCTTCGGTTTGATGGCTTGGGTCGTCGGTGAGTATGGTTTATCCACGCTTTTACCATTAGGTAAGTTTATTGGTGCTATCTATCTGGCTGCACTGATACATATCGTTTTTGTTTACGGTGGCCTGGTAAAGTTTGCAGCGAAACTCAGCCCGGTTCAATTTTTCAGAAAAGCGATGCCGGCTCAGTTAGTGGCTTTCACTACCGCATCGAGTTTTGGCACTTTACCGGCCAGCACACGCTGTACCGAGTCTATGGGGGTGTCTAAGCAATATGGTTCTTTTGTTCTGCCACTAGGGGCCACGATGAATATGGACGGTTGTGGTGGTATCTACCCGGCAATCGCCGCCATCTTTATTGCGCAGATCTATGGCATACCACTCGATATGACAGACTATATGCTAATCGCCGTGACTGCGACGGTAGCATCGGTCGGCACCGCAGGCGTCCCAGGAAGCGCCATGGTCATGCTATCTGTGACTCTGGGGGTCGTCGGTTTACCTCTGGAAGGAATCGCATTTATCGCTGCCATCGACCGTATCATCGACATGATAAGAACCAGCACCAATGTCACCGGCGATATGATGACAGCGGTAGTGATCGGAAAATCAGAAGGCCAGCTCGATGAGCAGCAATTTTATGCCAATGATGACGCCATAGGTGAGGATGCTCCCGAAGCGCTATTAGCCAAATCTAAGCCGGTTTCAGAGTAAGTCATACTGGATTCGCTAGCTCCATGTCACACTATATAACAAGCCGCTAATGCGGCTTGTTTTGTTTTAGCTAATCGCTAATCAACTGTTCAAATTGAGTTATATACCGATTGGTATTAGTATTATACTTATTCTCCCAGTCCCAACACTCTGAGTACAAGGCAAAAATAAAGTATGGCAAAATTCTTCCTGTTCCCCATCATCTTATGCCTGTTCTGGACACTGTTTCTACATTTTAATGGCGTCCCTCTGAAGCAGGGCAAGAAGGGCTTTATCTACATTATTGCCATCAGCGTAACCATTATTCTCTCTCTTGGCCTCTTGTTGTGGATCACAGCCGAGCAAAATATACGAAGTTAATCCGCTCTAGCCCTTGCTTAATAAATTTGTATCAAAAAATACCTCAATAGATTTATTTTTATCGACATTTATAGTATAAGCACTCTAAATTTAGCGCGATCCCTATTATTAATACAAAGGGTATAAGCATTAAGCAGTTTTAGAAGGTCCCATGTCAGATAAATTTTTCTTTAAAGGGCGTCAAACCCCTAAGCCTAAACATGAAAGTTTTGGCTATAACACTAAACGAGTGGCTAAGCCGGGCACCAGTGATAACCCATTGACCTTAGTGGTCCAGTCAGTGGAGCGTCAAGCTGAAGTCGAGGCTATCTTGAGCCAACATAACTTATTGGCCAATATTGAGGTTAACGCAGAAGCAGAAGAGAACATCAGTGAATTAGATGGCTTACTCAATAAACCACAAACCACTCGTTTTGATAAAAAGCCCAACAGAAATGATCTTTGCCCTTGCGGCAGTGGGAAGAAATACAAGAAATGCTGTGGTTAAAACACAGATGTCACTGGTTTAGAGGTTTAAACCAGTGACATATCTACTCGATAAGTTGAGACTACATATTACTTGAGATAACGGTTAAGTGCTGCTCCAGTTCATCTTCGGTTGTAGGCAAGGTTTCCAATTCGAACGTCAGTGGGTCTCCACCGTTAAGCATAAACACCGAGCTTTCACCATGATCATAATGAAACCACTTCCCATTGATACATAGATCCGTATAGCAGTTCGGTAATAATTCCATATGTACACCTCTTAAATATGTTCGTAACGGTTCGGTTGAATCAAACTAAACGACGCCCCAAAATAGTGACGCACCTCTAAAAAATCCCAAACCAACAACAATAACCCGCAACCAAGAGTTGCATATGTGATATCGATCACCTTTATAAGACCTTAAATGGCTTAGAGAGACATTGATCTAAATCAAAGAGCCTAGAAATACCCAAACCAGACAAAAGTTGAAAACAGCGTTTATCACCAAATTCCGCATTAAAATCAACACAATTCAGGTAAAAAAAACGTAAAAAAAAGTCTCGCGATATTAATCTGCGAGACTTCAATAGATTGGAATTAAATCACTTAGGCCAGAGAACCTTGACCAGAGAACTTAGGTCACAGATTACGTGTGAGTAAGTCTTTCGATGTTATCTCTGAATCGCTTACCCCAATACAGCAATCAATACACCTGCCGCGACAGCCGAACCCAGCACACCGGCAACATTAGGTCCCATAGCATGCATCAACAAGAAGTTATGTTGATTTGACTCTAAACCTACCTTGTTCACGACCCTTGCAGCCATTGGAACCGCAGAGACACCTGCCGCACCAATTAATGGGTTGATCTTGCCCCCAGAGAGCTTACACATGAGTTTGGCCATTAACACCCCGGTGGCTGTACCGATTGCAAATGCTACGGCGCCAAGGAGTAAGATGCCTAATGTCTCGAGCTGTAAAAACTTATCCGCAGAGAGTTTTGATCCCACGGCTAAACCCAGGAAAATGGTCACTATGTTGATCAACTCATTTTGAGCCGTGTTAGACAGCCTGTCTACGACACCAGACTCACGCATCAAATTTCCCAGACAAAACATGCCCACCAGTGGTGTCGCTGCAGGCAAAAATAGAATCGTTAAACCCAGCACCATAAGCGGAAAGATGATCTTCTCTTTCTTACTCACTTCGCGCAGCTGCTCCATCTTTATCTGCCGTTCAGACTCTGTCGTTAGCAACTTCATGATTGGCGGCTGAATTAACGGAACCAATGCCATGTAGGAGTATGCCGCGACAGCAATGGCCCCCAAAAGATCAGGTGCAAGTTTTGAGGCCAAGAAAATAGCCGTAGGGCCATCGGCACCACCAATAATGGCGATAGCGCCGGCATCCTGCATCGAGAACTCGAAACCTGGGACAAAATTCAGGGCGATAGCACCGATTAATGTGGAAAAGATACCGAATTGGGCTGCGGCCCCCAGAAGCAACATCTTAGGGTTGGCTATCAGCGCACCGAAATCGGTCATCGCACCGACCCCCATGAAGATGAGCAACGGAAATACTCCCGTTTCAATCCCTACATGGTAGGCAAAATAGAGTAGCCCTCCCTCCTCCGTAAAGCCTCCATTGGGAATATTAGCTAAAATAGCACCAAACCCAATAGGCAGTAGAAGTAAGGGTTCGAAGCCTCTCACAATCGAAAGGTACAGAAGCAAGGCTCCGACTCCCATCATCAGTAGCTGCCCGGGGGTGAAATTTGCAATGCCTGACTCAGACCAAAATGCAATTAATCCTTCCATTTGGCCTCCTAAGCTATACCAAGCAATTGATTACCAACGGAGACAGAATCCCCCTCTTTTACCCATACTTTGCTGATGACACCATCAGCCTGGGCCCTGATTTCAGTTTCCATCTTCATCGCTTCTAAGATAATAACCACATCACCTTCGCGAACGGCATCGCCGGTTTGAACATTGACCTTAAATATATTGCCGGACAAGGGGGCATTCATCTCTAATTTGATTTCGCCCGCAGGCGCTTGAGACACAGCAGTACTGATTTGAGGTGCCACGAAAGGTACCACATTCTCACTGGGGGTGATTTGATTGATATCGCCACCGGGAGAGACCTGAACAACGAAACTTTGGCCCTGTACGTTTACCGTGTATGTCTCGGGTCCGCGCTCAGTACCCGAAGCCGTTACAGAACTCGCTGGCGCCTTAACTTGCGCCGCACACTCGGGCTTAGGCTCGAACATATCGGGGTCATTACGATTCTTGATGAACTTAAGGCCTACTTGCGGAAACAGCGCATAAGTCAACACGTCATCGGCTAACTCTTTAGCCAATGTAAGCCCTTCGCTGCGCGCCTTCTCAACAAGTTCGGCACTAAGATTTTCAAACTCGGGAGTCAACAGATCTGCGGGACGGCAGGTGATAGCCTCAGAACCATCTAAAACCTTGGCTTGAAGTGCTGCATTGACAGGCGCTGGTGTCGCACCATATTCTCCTTTAAGCACGCCTTCGGTCTCTTTAGTCAGCGACTTATAACGTTCTCCGGTCAACACATTAATCACAGCTTGGGTGCCTACAATCTGCGATGTGGGAGTAACCAATGGCAGGAAACCTAAATCTTCACGTACTCTTGGGATCTCCTCCAGTACTTGATCTAATTTATCACCAGCCCCTTGCTCTTTAAGCTGACTTTCCATGTTAGTTAACATGCCGCCTGGTACCTGAGCACGTAGAATACGGGAATCGATCCCCTTTAACTCACCTTCAAACTGAGCATACTTCTTTCGTACGACTCTAAAGTAAGCGGCTATCTCTTCGAGCAGAGCCATATCGTAACCTGTGGCTCTCTCTGTCCCTTCCATCATGGCAACTAAGGTCTCTGTTGCACTGTGTCCATAGGTCTGGCTCATCGGCGAAATAGCCGTGTCCAGCACGTCAATTCCAGCCTCAATGGCCTTTAGGTATGTCGCCGAACTTAAACCTGTCGTTGCATGACACTGCATTGAAACGAGCAGATCGGTCTGAGATTTAATCTGACTAATCATATCGAACGCATCATAGGGCTTAAGCAATCCCGCCATATCTTTAATGCATAATGAATGGCACCCCATATCTTCCAGACGTTTAGCCATGTCGATCCAGGTCTCGAGGGTATGCACCGGGCTGGTAGTATAGGAGATAGTGCCCTGCGCATGTGCGCCAACTTCAATAACGGACTTTACTGCGGTTTCAAGATTGCGAACATCGTTCATGGCATCGAAGATTCGAAAGACATCCACGCCGTTAATGTGCGCCCTTTCGACAAACTTATGTACCAGATCGTCTGCATAATGACGGTAACCAAGCAGATTTTGCCCACGAAGTAACATCTGCTGTGGCGTATTTGGCATCGCTTTCTTTAGCTCTCTGAGCCGCTCCCAAGGATCTTCACCCAAGTAGCGAATACAGGAGTCGAATGTAGCCCCGCCCCAAGACTCCAAAGACCAGAAACCGACTTTGTCTAACAGTGGTGCAATGGGGAGCATATCCTCGGTGCGAAGACGAGTGGCGAGGATTGATTGATGTGCATCTCGTAAGACGACATCAGTTAACGCAAGTGGCTTGCTCATAAAAACTCCCTACTAGTATTTTTTATTATGCTTTTGCACGATATTGGTGAATGGCTGAAGTGATAACCGCAACCATCAGGGGATCGACGCCCTGCGCGGAAGCTGTATCGCTATTTTCAGCTAGCGCCTTATGTCCGATCGGCTGTGGGGCAAATTTGTAAGCCACCAACTTAACGCCTAAGATCAGCACGGTTAGAAACACGAAAACCAGCCCCATGCCTAAAAGCATGATGCCAAGTGCTTCAATAATTTGTTCAGATATCGAATTCATATCACCCTCTGTATCAAAGTTACTCCAACACTGAATATATAGCACCATCAGGTAGCTTTTTATTCAATTGAGGCCTAAAAAGCACCAAGTGAATGACAAAATCCATCCATTATTAGAGTAAATTTTCGCTGTTCACGGGAAAAACAATAACTAATCTATAACAAAATTGCGAGCACCTTGTAAATTGGTCATACCAATAATGACAAAACAAAACCGCCAACGAAGAGAATTCACTAATTTAAACGAGACATTTATGAGGAATCATTAACTGCCAAGTATTTCTCATTACTTTTTAGTAAATGGAGCAGCGAAGAGATAGAAATTGAATTCGAAATAAAGGACAAAAAAAGACCAGATTGAAAAGTTATGCAGTACTTTAAGAAAGTGATGAGGTAAGAGGTGAGAGGTAAGAAAAGGGGGTAAGAGGAAAGAGGAAAGAGGAAAGAGATAGATACAAAAAAGCCCATTGATATTATCAACGGGCTTAATGGCGGAGAGGGAGGGATTCGAACCCTCGATGGGATTTAAAGCCCATACTCCCTTAGCAGGGGAGCGCCTTCGGCCACTCGGCCACCTCTCCGAAACTTTCAAAATAAATGGTGCGGATGGGAGGAGTCGAACCTCCGACCGCCTGGTTCGTAGCCAGGTACTCTATCCAGCTGAGCTACATCCGCAAATATCATTTTTTCACTAACACCTGTAAACAGGCAATTTCACCTCTAGTTAACCATCAACGAGAAGCTAAATATGGTGCGGATGGGAGGAGTCGAACCTCCGACCGCCTGGTTCGTAGCCAGGTACTCTATCCAGCTGAGCTACATCCGCACAAATAAAACTTTTTTCACTAACACCTGTAAGCAGGCAACTTTGCTTCTGGTTAATCATCAACAAGAAACTAAATATGGTGCGGATGGGAGGAGTCGAACCTCCGACCGCCTGGTTCGTAGCCAGGTACTCTATCCAGCTGAGCTACATCCGCACAGATAAAACTTTTTTCACTAACACCTGTAAACAGGCAACTTTGCTTCTGGTTAATCATCAACAAGAAACTAAATATGGTGCGGATGGGAGGAGTCGAACCTCCGACCGCCTGGTTCGTAGCCAGGTACTCTATCCAGCTGAGCTACATCCGCACAGATAAAACTTTTTTCACTAACACCTGTAAACAGGCAACTTTGCTTCTGGTTAATCATCAACAAGAAACTAAATATGGTGCGGATGGGAGGAGTCGAACCTCCGACCGCCTGGTTCGTAGCCAGGTACTCTATCCAGCTGAGCTACATCCGCACAAATAACACTTTAACACCGATTATTGACTTAATCTAAAAGAGATGGTGCGCGTGGGAGGAGTCGAACCTCCGACCGCCTGGTTCGTAGCCAGGTACTCTATCCAGCTGAGCTACACGCGCAAGTCTTTCTTTTACAATTCAAAACCGATTTACACAGCCTATGGATTAAAACTATAAATAGTCATAACTACCTTAAGCCACAAAAAAACCCGTTGATTACATCAACGGGCTTATTTGTAATGGCGGAGAGGGAGGGATTCGAACCCTCGATGGGATTTAAAGCCCATACTCCCTTAGCAGGGGAGCGCCTTCGGCCACTCGGCCACCTCTCCTAAACTTACTAATAAATGGTGCGGATGGGAGGAGTCGAACCTCCGACCGCCTGGTTCGTAGCCAGGTACTCTATCCAGCTGAGCTACATCCGCAAATATTATTTTTTTACTAACACCTGTAAACAGGCAATTTCACCTCTAGTTAACCATCAACGAGAAGCTAAATATGGTGCGGATGGGAGGAGTCGAACCTCCGACCGCCTGGTTCGTAGCCAGGTACTCTATCCAGCTGAGCTACATCCGCACAAATAAAACTTTTTTCGATTTTTCATATTGAATGGTGCGGATGGGAGGAGTCGAACCTCCGACCGCCTGGTTCGTAGCCAGGTACTCTATCCAGCTGAGCTACATCCGCAACGCGTTTCAATATATCCCGTCATCTTACAAAATGGTGCGGATGGGAGGAGTCGAACCTCCGACCGCCTGGTTCGTAGCCAGGTACTCTATCCAGCTGAGCTACATCCGCAACGTATTTGCAAGTAAGAAATGGCGGAGAGGGAGGGATTCGAACCCTCGATGGGATTTAAAGCCCATACTCCCTTAGCAGGGGAGCGCCTTCGGCCACTCGGCCACCTCTCCGTTTCTTGGCGCACATATTACTGTTTGAAGAAAATAAGTCAAACCATTTCTCATAAAGCATTTCTGTTTGGAGTGTTTTTAAACAGATCAAACAAATAATATACCAATCCTATTAAATATCTGATCATTCAGCGGGAATCGAGTCAATATAGGCAAAGACTCTATTTGCTTCTTGGTAGCAGAACCACGAGGTACACTCGATAATTGCTCCTCGGCTCTAGCATCCTCGGTAACTGCTCCATGCGTTACTCTACCTCCTGAATCCATTCAGTCGTGCTTCGCTCTAGATAATTGCTCCTGCATTATTCTCCCTTCGCCATATATGGACTCGTACCTCCTATACCCCTATAGTCGCGGAACACAGAGAGACACCACATCTGATATTTAAGATTCACTAATGCCAGAAAGCAAAAAAGCCAGCAATTAACTGACTTCTCTATTTAAAGACTAATCTTGTGCAGGCTAGACTAAAAATTGCCACCTTCAGAAGGGTTGCCAGCTTTTTCAGACTGAATGCGCTGGTAGATCTCTTCACGATGTACCGAGACTTCTTTAGGTGCATTCACACCAATACGTACTTGATTACCTTTAACGCCTAAAACAGTGACAGTTACTTCATCACCAATCATCAGTGTTTCACCAACACGACGAGTCAATATCAGCATTCGTTTACTCCTTTAGTTCCAAATTCTGCTCTATACGGCACTAATCCGTTATATATACGTATTATAAGGTTAGCTTAGTACAAATTAATAGTACTCTTACCGAATTCCATCATTAAAATGCAGCTTATTTAATTCAAAAGCGTGATATAGCCCCCGAACAGCACCAGATAACATGATAGGGCCCTTAGCAGTAGCTAAGCTAATGCCAGACTCTATGGTTAAGCTAGCATTAAATCTACCATTACCCAAGGAGCAAAGCCCTTTATCATTCAGATAGAACCATTGGCTATCCATTACTTTAACAAACCCTACATTAACATCGTCAAACGGTTACAAAACACGAATCCCCCTTCCCTTGTAGGAGCATGCTTCAGCCGCGAAGCTTCTGCCTGTATTTTTATCATCCATTCCCGGCTAACTACGGTCCTACACATGCGATTTCCCCTTCCCTTGTAGGAGCTCGTTCAGCCGCGAAGCATCTGCCTGTATTTGTATCATCCATTCTCGGCTAACTACGGTCCTACACAAGCGAGTTACCCTTCCCTTGTAGGAGCGGGCTTAAGCCGCGAAGCATCTGCCTGTATTTGTATAATCCATTCCCGGCTGAAGCAGGTCCTACATAAAAAAAGCGCTTCAGAGACCTGAAGCGCTTTTAAACAGACAAAGCTAAAGGTTAAGCCAAACGCTCAGTGAGCCATGGGATAACTTGCTCTAAGGCACTATCCAGGTTCTCAGGTTGGCTACCACCCGCTTGCGCCATATCGGGTCGACCGCCGCCTTTACCACCGACTTGCGATGCAATCGAAGCGACCAGCTCACCGGCCTTAACTTTAGAGGTCAGATCTTTGGTTACACCCACGATAAGGTTAACTTTCGCCTCTCCAGCTATACCGAGAACGACGATGCCCGAGCCAAGCTTCTGCTTAAGCTCATCTTGCAAACCTCGTAGCGCACCAGCTTCGACACCGTCGAGCTTTTTAACCAGCACATTGACACCGTTGATCTGCTGGGCTTCACCCGCTAAATCGGCACTGGTAGCCGCTGCAAGCTTATCTTTAAGCTGAGACAACTCTTTTTCAAGCAGCTTAGTGCGATCGAGCTGTGCCTTAAGTTTAGATACCACAGATGCGCTATCGGCCTTAAGTAAAGCCGCCGCCTGGTCTAACTCCGCTTTTTGCGCTGCAACATAAGCCATAGCAGCCGCACCGGTTACCGCTTCGATACGACGCACGCCTGCAGCGATACCACCTTCAGAGGTGATCTTAAACAGTCCGATATCACCGGTGCGACCAACGTGAGTACCACCACAAAGCTCAATAGAGAAGTCACCCATAGTGACAACTCTGACTTCGTCGGTATACTTCTCACCGAAGAGCGCCATAGCCCCCTTCTCCTTCGCTTGGTCCATATCCATCACTTCGGCACTAAGCTTGTGGTTTCTACGGATTTGAGTATTAACAAGTTCTTCGACCGCCTTCAACTCCTCAGGCTTAACACCCTCGAAATGAGAAAAATCGAATCGCAATCTTTCTGAGTCAACCAGTGAGCCCTTCTGACTCACGTGTGTGCCCAATAACTGGCGCAATGCGGCATGAAGTAAGTGAGTCACAGAGTGGTTCAACTCGGTACGATGACGCAGCTTTTTATCAACGTTAGCTTCTAAGCTATCACCAACAGATAAAGTACCTGACGTTAACGTTCCCTGATGCCCAACGGCTTGACCGTACTTTTGAGTATCCTTCACATTAAATTCGATACCTTTAGCCGACAATACACCTCTGTCACCACATTGACCGCCTGACTCACCATAAAAAGGTGTGCTGTCGAGAACAATAACCGCTTCCTCTGCGACGCTCAATGAGTCGACAGATACACCCGCCTTATAGATAGCGGTAATTTTTCCCGCAGCAGTTAATTCGGTATAACCGGAAAAGTGCGTATGCTCATCAATTTTCAGTGAATCATTGTAATCGGTATTGAACTGTCCTGCAGCCTGAGCTCGAGTTCTCTGCTCTGCCATCGCGGTCTCAAAACCCGCCTCATCGACGGTGATCTCACGCTCACGACAGACATCCGCGGTCAAGTCGACCGGAAAACCATAGGTATCGTAAAGCTTAAATGCCGTTTCACCATCTAATACATCACCTTTCAGTGCGTTTAGAGCGCCATCGAGAATGCCCAGACCACGCTCGAGTGTACGAGCAAACTGCTCCTCTTCGGCTTTCAATGATTTTTCAACGATAGCCTGAGTTGCCACTAACCCTTTAGCCGCATCGCCCATAACTTCAATTAGGGTTGGGACCAGCTTATAGAAGAAGGAATCACTAGCGCCAAGTTTATTACCGTGACGAACCGCGCGACGAATAATACGACGAAGAACATAACCCCGACCTTCGTTTGAAGGCATCACACCATCTGCAATTAAGAAAGCGCATGAGCGGATGTGATCGGAGATAACACGCAGTGATTTATTTTCTAAATCCGTAACCGATAATATTTCGGCCGTTTTCTTAATCAGCGCCTGGAATATATCAATTTCATAATTAGAGTGAACGCCCTGCATAATGGCAGCGATACGCTCGATACCCATACCGGTATCCACAGAAGGCTTAGGTAGCGGCAACATTTCACCGTTAGATTGGCGATTGTACTGCATGAAAACGATGTTCCAGATCTCAATAAATCTATCACCATCTTCTTCCGGCGTCCCCGGGCGTCCGCCCCAGATGTGGTCACCGTGGTCATAAAAGATTTCAGAACATGGACCACAAGGTCCGGTATCACCCATCTGCCAGAAGTTGTCTGACGCATATGGTGCGCCTTTATTGTCACCTATGCGGATAAGGTTTTCAGCAGGTACGCCGATCTCTTTAGTCCAGATATCATAGGCTTCATTATCTGTCTCATAGATAGTGACACATAGACGTTCTTTAGGTAGCTTTAACTCTTGAGTAAGAAAATTCCATGCAAAACTGATTGCCTCACGCTTAAAGTAATCACCAAAGCTAAAGTTACCCAGCATCTCAAAGAATGTATGGTGACGAGCCGTGTAACCCACATTATCTAAGTCGTTGTGTTTACCACCGGCGCGAACACAGCGCTGAGACGAGGTCGCACGCGTATAACTGCGTTTATCTTCACCCAGAAATACATCTTTAAACTGGTTCATACCTGCATTAGTAAACAGCAAGGTTGGATCGTTTACAGGTACCAGTGAACTACTGTCCACAACCTGATGACCGTTAGTACGGAAATACTCTAAGAAAGCACTTCTTAGCGCTGCAGTGGTTTGATACATGAAATCATCCTGAATAAGATTAAGGCTAACAGTGATTTTTAAAATCACCGACATTCTATTTAGCCGAACATTATAATCAGTCTAAATGATAACAACCAGAGTTTTAGGAACACAAAGCCGCAAAGGGGGGGGGAAAGTGCCACTCTTGAAGAGATTCTAAGTTTTAAAGCGGTAAAATATTTGCTTGGGAATGCTAATACCAGTATCAATAAATATTGTTATCAATTCAGAGCAACGCAGGAGCTTGTTGCCGAGAATAACTATTAGCTTCAATCTCAACAGCTTCAAAGCCCTTGAGTTTGCTATGAAATTAAACAAAAAAATCGCGGCGCGCAAGTTGCGCAACCGCGAAATAGTGTGCCAAGTGGCTTTCAGCTTTACTCATTTAAACGTTTAAACGCTTAACTCACTGGCGTGATTAAAACACTTCACCCGTTTCAAGATCGATGTTTTCATCTCCGGTCGCCGATTCTGCAACAGGGCCTGCCGGTGTTAACAGTAAGGCACGAAGTGCTGTATCAATTTCCTGTGCAGCGGCAGGGTTCTCTATCAGATACTTACCGGCGTTAGCACGTCCCTGACCGATCTTATTCCCTTTGTAGCTATACCAGGCACCCGCTTTTTCAACAAGCTTATGGGCAACACCCAGGTCGACAAGTTCGCCAGTTCTGTTGATACCTTGACCATATAATATTTGGAACTCGGCTTGCCTAAACGGCGCCGCAATCTTATTTTTAACAACTTTGACTCGAGTTTCGTTACCAATCACTTCATCACGGTCTTTGATGGCACCGGTACGGCGGATATCGAGACGAACCGAAGCATAAAACTTCAAAGCATTACCACCCGTGGTGGTTTCAGGGTTACCGAACATCACACCAATCTTCATACGAATCTGGTTAATAAAAATAAGCATGGTGTTGGTTTGCTTGAGGTTACCCGCAAGTTTACGCATCGCCTGGCTCATCATACGAGCCGCGAGTCCCATATGGGAATCACCAATCTCACCTTCAATCTCAGCTTTAGGCGTCAATGCCGCAACGGAATCGACAACGATAACATCGACGGCACCAGAGCGAGTCAAAGCATCACAAATCTCTAGCGCTTGCTCACCGGTATCAGGTTGAGAACAAAGTAGGTTATCGATATCAACACCTAACTTTTTAGCGTAGATAGGGTCCAGTGCATGCTCGGCATCGATAAAGGCACACACTTTACCTTCACGTTGAGCGGCTGCAATAACTTCCAGCGTCAGTGTGGTTTTACCCGATGATTCAGGGCCATAAATCTCAACGATACGTCCCATTGGAAGACCACCAGCGCCCAGGGCTACATCCAGAGAGAGTGAACCGGTAGAGATAGTCTCAACATCCATTGAGCGGTTCTCGCCCAACTTCATGATAGAGCCTTTACCGAATTGCTTTTCGATCTGCCCTAAAACGGCGTTAAGTGCTTTCTCTTTGTTCGCATCTATCTTCATTTCAATATCCTCAGAGGCACAGCGATTACGCTGATATAAATCTCGTGTTGACTCCGCGATTTAACTTAGACAGAAAAACATATCCAGTCAGGGAGTCTCAATATGCAAACTAGTATACTGTACAATCATACAGTATCAAGTACTGATCATGATTATTTTTTCTCTCACTTAATTCGACTATCGAAGCATCTGTTACGGCTAAAAAAATTCAATCTCACGATTTTTAACGACAAAAAGCTCAACAATGTCGAAAATATTGATAATATTGGCGCCAACTATTTATGGCAGCCCAATTCGTTGGTAAAGCCTGTTTAATACGTCAGAAAAGAGACGACCTGTAGATGAATGCTATCGATACCCCAAATTTAGAAAAACACACACCTATGATGCGTCAATACCTGACGCTAAAAGCTGAACATCCGGAGATGCTGCTCTTTTATCGCATGGGTGATTTCTATGAACTTTTTTATGATGACGCTAAAAAGGCTTCTGAATTATTGGGGATCTCACTCACTGCCAGAGGAAAAAGTGGCGGCGATCCCATTCCTATGGCGGGCCTCCCTTATCATGCGGTTGAAGGATACTTAGCCAAGTTAGTCCAACTCAGGGTGTCTGTCGCTATTTGTGAGCAAGTCGGTGATCCGGCGACATCTAAAGGACCAGTTGAGAGAAAGGTCGTGCGCCTCGTGACTCCCGGCACATTGACCGACGAGGCCCTGTTGCAGGAAAGACAAGACAACTTGCTCGCGGCCGTCTATCACGGCAAGAGTGGATATGGATACGCCACCTTAGATATCAGTTCGGGTCGATTTGTCGTCGCAGAACTTGCCTCAACCGAGGCACTTGAGGCCGAACTTCAACGGACTAATCCAGCCGAGCTACTCTATAGCGAAGATTTCTCTGAGATGGGGTTAATCTCTGGCTTTAATGGTAAACGCAGACGTCCTGAATGGGAGTTTGATTTCGATACCAGCCAAAAATTACTCCTTGATCAATTCGGCACAAAAGATCTCCGTGGTTTTGGCCTGGACAACGCGCGCCTTTCACTGCAAGCAGCTGGCTGTTTAATGCAATATGTGAAAGACACTCAACGAACGGCGCTGCCGCACATAAATTCGATAGTTCACTTCAATCAGAGTGATAGTATCGTCCTGGACGCCGCAACCCGGCGTAATCTCGAATTAACGGTCAACCTCCAAGGTGGTCATGAAAACACCTTGGCCTCGGTGCTGGACAATACGGCAACACCTATGGGTAGCCGTATGCTTCAGCGCTGGATCCATGAGCCACTCAGAAACCGACAGCAGATCGAGTCTCGTCAGAGTGCACTCACAGAGATATTAGACACTAGCCTGTTCGAGACGCTGGAATCTCAACTGAAAGCTCTGGGTGACGTCGAGCGGATCATCGCAAGACTGGCCCTTCGTAGTGCCCGGCCAAGGGATTTTTCCCGCCTCAAACAAGCCATATCCTTATTACCCGAAATTCAGCAATCTCTTGCCAGCTGCCAGTCTCCCCATCTGCATCATCTTGCAAGAATGCTCGGCGAATTCCCCGAAGAACTTGAACTATTAGAACGCGCTATTGTAGATAACCCCCCCATGCTTATCCGCGATGGAGGCGTACTGAAAGAGGGCTACGATACCGAACTGGATCAATGGCGGGCACTTAGCCAAGGTGCGACGGATTATCTATCCGAGCTTGAAGCAAGAGAGAAAGAGCTGACCGGTATCTCGACACTTAAGGTCGGCTATAACCGAGTCCATGGCTACTATATTGAGGTAAGTCGCAGAGAGTCTGATCTGGTTCCATTGAGCTATCAGCGCAGACAGACACTCAAAAATACTGAGCGCTACATCATCGCAGAGCTAAAAGAGCATGAAGAGAAAGTCCTCTCTAGTCAGGGGAAGGCGCTGGCACGCGAGAAGCATTTATGGGAACAACTATTCGATCAGATACTGCCTAAGCTTCATGACTTACAACTCTTTGCACAGGGCGCCGCTGAACTCGATGTGATAAATAACTTCGCGGAGCGGGCAGAAACATTGAATTACAACTGCCCTACACTGTCACTGGCTTCCGGTATACACATAGAAGCCGGGCGTCACCCGGTTGTAGAACAGGTAAGCCAAACACCATTTATTGCTAATCCGGTCACCTTGAATCCGGCACGAAAAATGTTAATCGTAACCGGGCCAAATATGGGCGGTAAATCAACCTATATGCGTCAGGTTGCCTTAATCACTTTAATGGCGCACATAGGTTGTTATGTCCCCGCCCAGAGTGCAATAATCGGCCCTGTCGATCGCATATTTACCCGTATTGGCGCAGCAGACGATCTGGCTTCGGGTCGTTCAACCTTTATGGTCGAAATGACTGAAACGGCAAATATTCTTCATAATGCCACCCCGGAAAGTCTGGTATTAATGGATGAGATTGGTCGAGGCACTTCGACCTATGATGGCCTTTCTCTCGCTTGGTCTGCTGCCGAATATTTAGCTCAAAAAATTGAAGCTATGACCCTATTTGCCACTCACTATTTCGAGCTCACTCAACTCCCCGAGCTCATGTCGAATGTTGAAAATGTGCATCTTGACGCTATCGAGCATGGTGACACGATTGTCTTTATGCACGCAGTTCAGGAAGGAGCGGCAAGTAAAAGTTATGGTTTGCAGGTCGCTGCACTGGCTGGGGTTCCCAACAAGGTCATTGTCGCCGCAAAACATAAGCTACACCACTTAGAAAGTCGTGACACTAACAGCGCCGTAGACTCAACGGCCAGCTCAAATCAACAGAGTATGGTATTTGATGAACCGGTAAATTCCGCCTTAAATGATGCATTAGATAAAATACATCCCGATGAATTGAGCCCAAGACAAGCACTCGATATCTTGTATGAGCTCAAGCGATTAACTCACTAATACCGATCGGGATAAGTATTTTATTCTAAATAACAAAAAGCGCACATAAATGTGCGCTTTTAAGTTATTGGATGCCTGAAAAAATCATCATTTACCTACAACGAATACAGATACTGACGAACCAAAACCGATAAATATGATTATAAAGAGATAAGGACTCATCGGAGCATTAACTACTTTTAAAAAAGTCAAAACTCTTAAATGCGTTAAGTAGTCATGCATCTCTAAATTTTAAAAATCGCCTCAACCGATAATCCCTGTGAACCAAGCAGATCTTTGAGTCGTTTTAATGCTTCTACCTGGATCTGACGAACTCGCTCTCGGGTTAAGCCAATCTCTTTTCCTACATTTTCAAGTGTAGATGGTTCATATCCCAACAATCCAAAACGGCGCGCTAACACCTCTCTCTGTTTTGTATTGAGTTCATCTAACCATTTTACTACTGATTTAGACATATCCTCATCTTGAACTTTATAGTCCGGGCCAACACTATCATCATCGGCAAGCACATCGAGTAATGCCTTATCATTATCCCCACCTAAGGGCGTATCTACTGAAGTGATCCTTTCATTTAGCTTTAGCATGCGGCTGACATCTGCACTGGGAAGATCAAGCTTTTCTGCAATCTCTTCAGCCGTAGGCTCATGATCTAGCTTATGTGCTAGCTCTCTGGCAGTACGCAAGTAAACATTGAGTTCTTTAACAACGTGGATAGGTAAACGAATCGTTCTGGTTTGATTCATTATCGCACGTTCAATAGTCTGTCTGATCCACCAAGTCGCATAGGTTGAAAAACGGAAACCTCTCTCGGGATCAAACTTTTCAACAGCCCTGATCAAGCCTAGATTTCCCTCTTCAATGAGATCCAATAGCGCTAAACCACGATTGTTATAACGACGGGCAATTTTGACGACAAGTCTTAGATTACTTTCTATCATGCGATTACGAGATTTTCCGCAGCCTTTTAAGGCTTTACGGGAAAAATAAACCTCTTCTTCCGCACTCAGTAGGGGGGAAAAACCAATTTCACTTAAGTACAGCTGAGTAGCATCCAGATTTTTTTGTAAATCACCCTGCACTTGCTGTTCAAGCTCATTTTCTTGTGCTTTATTTCCTTTCTTAGTGACACTATCAGACTCGTTCTTAGACAAGTCCACTAAAGGCTCCGCTATTGCGGTACTATTTTTACGACCCATAAAATGATCTCCCAAATTTTTTCAAAAATTACTGCACTTTACTATCCTCCAAATGCCAAAATTGGCTCCTAAACCATTATTGTTTAGGTAAATATTTTAGTGGGTTAACAGATTTTCCATGGTAACGGATCTCAAAATGTAACATGACCCTATCAGTACCTGTACTACCCATTTTTGCCAGCGTTTGTCCTACTGTTACAAACTGCTTCTCTTTGACTAAGATCTTATCAGCATGTGCGTAGGCGCTTAAGTAATCATCACTGTGTTTGATAATGACTAAGTTTCCATAGCCTCGAAGTGCACTACCCGCATATACAACACGCCCATCGGCTGCGGATTTTATAATATCACCACGATTCCCTGTAATCTTAATTCCTTTATTCCCCTGCTCTTTGGCAGAGAAAGTGCCAATCAACTTACCTCTCCTTGGCCACTGCCACCGACTTACCTTCTTTGGTAGAGTATCGGTTGGCCTGTGGACAGTTCGGTTAACATCTTGTTGACCGCTTGTTACAGAATACGCAGACTTGTGATGTTGATCAAGTGATTTTTTTGACGGTGTCGCTTTTACTACCCGAACCGAGGAAGGCTCGTTATCCTCCTGTTTAGTAGGGGTTTTCTTTATGGGCTGTACAACTTTCGGACTATTATTTGACGTACTTTTAGACTGTTGACTATTTGTAACAGAGCGTGTCAAATTGAGGTTAAGCTTCTGACCGGGGAAGATCGTATAGGGCTTTTTCAGCTTGTTTTTATTAGCTAATTTAATAAAATCATTGTTAGATGCCCACGCTATGGAATAGAGAGTATCACCTTGCTTTACGCGATAAGAATCAGATTTTAATGAACCTTTGTTATAAGCAGTCTTAACGGGAATATTGACGCTTGCCACAGGTGCAGGCCTATCAGACTGAAAGCTGCAGCCGACTATAATTAGCGATATGAAGCAAAAAAACAGACCGCCCCAATACCTTTTAAACGTAACTACCAAAAAACGCTCCTAAACATAATTCTCGGCCACAAGCAGAACGCTATGCCAGTTCACCATTAACCAATGGAACAAATCGAACCATTTCGACCACTTCAGAACTGAAGGTATCGCCATGACGGACCACTTTTAGTAATTGTTGAGATTCATCCCCTACAGGTATAACGAGCACGCCTTTGTCCGCTAATTGAGTAAGCAGCGCCTCAGGGACACTGCTTGCAGCTGCCGTAACCATAATGGAGTCGAACGGCCCTTTATTGGCCCAGCCTTTCCAACCATCTCCATACTTAAAAGAGATATTGTGAAGATCCAGCCTCTTAAGGCGCAGTCTTGCTTGGATTTGTAAACTCTTTATGCGTTCAACCGTGCATAGTTCAGGAACGAGCTTAGCTAAGATGGCGGCCTGGTAACCAGAGCCCGTACCAATCTCTAACACTCTCTTAGGTGCGTTTTCCAATAAAAGCTCAGTCATTCTTGCGACAATATAGGGTTGAGAGATAGTTTGCCCCTGCCCTATGGGTAATGCTGTATTTTCATAAGCCTTGTGACCAAGCGCCGCATCCAAAAACATCTCTCTTGGCGTATCAGCCAAGGCTTTTAAAACATCTTCATTTTTAATCCCTGCATCATACAAGCTTCTCGCTAGATTCAACGCAGACTTTGTCGCTACCCCATTCATATCTTATCTATCCATTGTTGCATTGTTGAGATCTGTTCAAAAGCGGTCAAGTCTACCGTCAATGGCGTTACAGACACATAGCCATTGCTCACGGCATGAAAGTCGGTGCCTTCACTGGCATCTTGCTCATCACCGGGAGGACCTAACCAAAAAATATCACGGCCAGCGGGGTCTTGAGTGCGTACCATGCCTTCGGCTTTATGCCGTGCTCCCAGACGCGTCACCCTGATCCCTTTTATCTGTTTGATGGGAAGGTCGGGAACATTAATATTCAAAATTTGATCTTGTGCTATCGGTTTCTTCATTAGCCCCGCAACCACTTTACAGGCGAAATGAGCCGCCGTCTCATAGTGAGTAAGCGTTGAACCAACCAATGAAATCGCAATTGCGGGTAAGCCGAGAAAACGTCCTTCCATCGCCGCAGCAACGGTACCGGAGTACAAGGTATCATCACCTAAGTTTGCTCCGGCATTAATACCTGATACCACCATATCGGGTTCATCGGTGTATAGCTCGCGAATGGCAAGATGCACACAGTCAGTTGGCGTTCCGCTTACCGAGACATACCCATTGCTTAAGGTATTGATACGTAGAGGGTTCGTCAAGGTCAAAGAGTTACTCGCACCAGAACAGTTTCTGTCAGGGCCAACAGTCATCACCTGATAAGAAGTGGATAGAGCATCTGAAAGTGCCTTTATGCCCGGCGCCGTAACACCATCATCATTACTTACAAGGATCTTTATCATTAGTTACTGGCCCCGGTTTTACAATTTTATACTGATTTTAATCTATGCTTAATTGACTCGTTATTTAAGCAGTAGATTCCTCTAGTCTTGCTTGCTGGCGCAATCGAAATTCGCGGTCGTTAACATCTTCATAATCAAACAGCTCCCTCAATACCGAGGTCGCAAAGCTACCGGCAGGCAGGGCAAACTTGATGACTAAGACGTCATCTCCCTCTTGTTGATAACTGAAATGTTGCGGCTCTAATAACAGGGGCCGTCGCTCCTGACTCAAACCTGCGTGTTCCAGGCCATCACGATCTTGTTCAAGTTCGGCGAGTACCTTAGATTCAAATTCAGCCGCCTCCCCTTGAGGTAAAGCAGCCCCTCTTCCCCACATTGGAGCAGATAATTGAATGTCTTTCTCAGCAAGACGGTTCAGTAGCGTTTCATCCCATTGCTCTGCAACAAAATAGCTTTTACTCCCGGCCAACATAACGCTATCACCATCGAGTCTGGCTAAACCATGTTCAGCGAGCCTTGCCGACACGACGAGGTTAAACAGGTAGGAACGCACCGCAGATAGATACATACTGCTTTTTTTTCTATCTTTAACTTTACGTCCGGCAAACATCTGACGACCAAAGATCAAGTTTTTGCCATCATGACCAAACCTCTGCTCTCCAAAGTAGTTAGGCACGCCGGTCTCTTTGATCTTTTCAATTCTGGCAATCACATCTTCCATATCTGAAACCTGACGCAGTGTCAGAGTAAACCGATTTCCGGCCAAAGCGCCGATACGTAACTTCTTACCGTGTCGGCTGCTCGAAAGGATGGTAAGTTGCTCACTGTTCAGACTCGCCCAATCCGGTGTTTCCTTACCAGGGATCCGAACGCCAAACCACTGCTCAGTGACCGCATTTTTATCTTTCTGACCGGCATAGGTCACCTCTTTAGGGTGAACATGAGCGAAACCCGACAGAATTTTTGCCACATCCGCGGTGTTCAGGCCATCTTTGCGAATATGAAGCAGATGATGTTCACCCTCCCCCGTCGGCGCGAAAGGTAATATCTCCTGCACAAGAAAGTCGCTGTTATGAGTACGTAGATCTGCTTTAGAAACTGGTTTACCGTGTAAGTAATGAAGTTCAATCATGGTCGCTCTTTATCTCGGTCATATGTACCAAGTTACTATTATACCGATTGGTATAATTAAGTGTGTTCAGTTAATCGGCTGACTTAACGAGAAGCACAACGGCTTCAACGGCAATGCCCTCTTTACGTCCCGTAAACCCGAGTTTTTCGGTCGTTGTCGCCTTAACATTTATATTGTCAGTATCGGTTTCAAAATCGAGTGCTAAGACCGCACGAATGGCCTCGATATGAGATGACATTTTAGGAGCTTGTGCAATGATAGTGACATCGAGGTTACCTATCGAATAGCCCTTTTCTTTCGCTAACCGATAACAATGACGAAGCAAATGACGACTATCGGCTCCCTTAAACTCTTCATCGGTATCGGGAAAATGCTTGCCTATATCTCCAAGCGCAACGGCTCCTAGAACTGCATCTGAAATAGCATGTAACACCACGTCACCATCCGAGTGCGCAATAAGGCCAGTCTCATAGGGGATATGAACCCCGCCTAACAAGAGTGGAGATTCGCCACCAAATTTATGCACATCGAAGCCATGACCTATACGTATATTCATTTGCAATCCATATTTGTGTTCATAACGCCCGTTGCCATACGGACGGCTCTGGAATACAGCGACAGTTAGAAAAATAAATGAAATATTATCGCTCTAAGCTGTTCGCATTCCCTAAGAATAACCCAGCCAATAAAAGGTCATCCGGATGAGTGATCTTGATATTATCGACTCTTCCGTCCACCAATCCCGGAGACACTCCGGCCCATTCCATCGCAGAGGCTTCATCGGTAATATTAGCCCCCTGAGCTAACGCTTGTTCGAGATTACCTTTAAGAAGGGTAGCCGGAAAAAGCTGAGGGGTTAACGCATGCCATAACCGTTCCCGACACACAGTCTCTTTTACGGTTCCGTCAGCATTGCCACGTTTCATGGTGTCCCTAACCGGCGCCGCTAAAATTGCACCTTGCGGAAAACGTTGCCGCGATGCAATTAACTTATCGATATCACCATGAGTCAAACAGGGGCGAGCGGCATCATGCACCATAGCCCAACAATCACCACCGAGATGATTCAAGCAAGCGAGAACTGAATCGGCTCGCTCACAGCCACCAACAACGGTGTGTAACTTGTGATGTGATGAAAGGGGTAAGCCTTTAAAAAATTGATCTTCTGGATGAAGTGCAACGACCACATGATCTATTTTTGGATGAGTTAACAGTAGTTCCAATGTTAATTGTAAAATGGTCTTCTCATCAATCAGTAGGTATTGCTTTGGGATCTCGGCTCCCATTCGGCTACCAATTCCGGCAGCGGGTACGATAGCGACAATCTTATCTTGGCTGTCATTCATTTTAGAAGGCTCATGCTATTTCTAATCGGTAAAATAATGAGGAGTTATTGGTTTGAAACATTAAGAGACTGACGTTGACCTCCAACGACTCGGAAAAATGTCTCACCTTTCTTTACCATGCCTAATTCATTTCTGGCACGCTCCTCTAATGCCTCAGTACCACTGCGAAGGTCGCTGATCTCCTCCCGCAAGACTTGATTTCGCGCGACTAATTTAGCATTACTCACTTGCTGGAAACCTATCTGCTCTCGCAGGTGAAACGATTCAGGTAGGCTATTTACTCCTAACCAAAGCTGGTATTGAAGTAAGCCTAGTAGGACTACTAATACAAACAGGAGACGTTTCATAGCTAGTTCAATACTCACTATTGAAAATTCGATGATATTGAATGGATAGTAACAAAAAAGGCCACCTAATGGTGACCTTTTCAATTTTCACAGTAATTTAATCGCTTTTTGCTGTATCAGTCATCTTAACTGCCTGTTTTAGCACTTAAGAGTCGATATACAAATATCACTTAACGATAATTTGTCAGCTAAAAGTAAATCGATAAATTATGCTTTACCTTTAATTTCGCTGCGACCACGGTATGGTGCTTTTTCACCTAACTGCTCTTCGATACGAAGCAGTTGGTTGTACTTAGCAACACGGTCACTACGACATAGAGAACCTGTCTTAATTTGACCAGCAGATGTTGCAACAGCAAGATCGGCAATCGTTGAATCTTCAGTTTCACCACTACGATGAGAGATAACAACGGTATAACCAGCATCTTTCGCCATACGAATAGCCGCTAAGGTCTCAGTCAGAGAACCAATTTGGTTGAACTTGATCAAGATTGAGTTAGCGATATTGTTATCGATACCACGCTTTAAGATCTTAGTGTTGGTAACAAACAGATCGTCACCTACAAGCTGGATCTTGTCACCCATGATTTGAGTCTGGTATGCCCAACCATCCCAATCTGACTCGTCAAGGCCATCTTCGATAGAAGCAATTGGGTACTGTTCAGTCAATGATTTCAGGAAGTCTGAGAAACCGTTAGCGCTGAAAACTTTACCTTCACCGGTAAGGTCATACTGGCCATCTTTGTAAAACTCAGAAGCCGCACAGTCCAGAGCAAGAGTGACATCTTCACCTAACTTATAGCCTGCTTTCTCAACAGCAACTTTAATCATTGCTAGTGCATCGGCATTCGAAGCTAAGTTAGGAGCGAAACCACCTTCGTCACCAACAGAAGTACTCAGACCTTTCTCTTGAAGTACTTTCTTCAAGTTATGGAAGATCTCGGCACCGACCTGAAGTGCTTCGCGGAACGATTTAGCACCAACTGGCTGAACCATAAACTCTTGGATATCCACGTTGTTATCAGCGTGCTCACCACCGTTTAAGATGTTCATCATAGGTACAGGCATAGAGTACTGACCTGCAGTACCGTTTAACTCTGCGATATGTGCATATAAAGGCAAGCCTTTAAATGACGCCGCAGCTTTAGCCGCTGAAAGCGAGACAGCTAAAATAGCGTTAGCACCTAACTTGTCTTTGTTCTCAGTACCGTCAAGGTCAATCATGATCTGATCGAGTTCAGCTTGATTGGTTGCATCTTTGCCCATTAGAGCATCACGGATAGGACCATTGATGTTAGCAACAGCTTTTAATACACCTTTGCCCATGTAGCGAGTTTTATCGCCATCACGTAATTCTAATGCTTCACGACTACCGGTAGAAGCGCCCGATGGTGCTGCGGCCATACCGTTAAATCCACCTTCAAGATGAACTTCAGCTTCCACTGTTGGGTTGCCACGTGAATCCATGATCTCGCGACCAATGACATTAATGATTTTAGACATAATTACCTCGATTTAAGTTTAAAAATTAAAAGTTAAAATAAAATCTGGTCACCAAAATTTACATTACCAAAAAACAAAAAGGCCGCTTCCAGTCAACGGAAGCGGCCTCTAAATTGGTTTAGCCTAAATCGCGTTTCTGATACGCGGTGGCTGCAGCAACAAATCCTACGAATAATGGCTGCCCATCACGAGGTGTTGATGTAAATTCCGGATGAAATTGACCTGCCACAAACCATGGGTGGTTTGGCAGTTCAATCATCTCGACTAGCTGGCGGTCGGAAGAGAGACCACTAAATACTAAGCCTGCTTTTTCAAGACGATCTTTATAGTTGTTGTTGACTTCATAGCGATGACGGTGACGTTCTACACAAGTATTACCATCATAAGCAATCGCTGCTTTAGAACCTTCAGCAAGATGACAAAGCTGAGCGCCTAGACGCATTGTCCCACCAAGATCTGATTTTTCATGGCGTTGCTCAACATCACCGTCATCATTAATCCACTCGGTGATTAGACCAACCACTGGATGCGGCGTTTCTTTGTTAAATTCTGTTGAATGAGCGCCTTCCAGACCTGCAACGTGACGTGCAAATTCAATTAAAGCAACTTGCAGACCTAAACAGATACCAAAATAAGGTAGGTTGTTTTCACGGGCATATTTAGCCGCAAGGATCTTACCTTCTACGCCACGCTCTCCGAATCCACCCGGAACTAAGATACCATCTAAGCCCTGAAGTACCTCTTCGCCTTTAGCTTCAACCGTTTGTGAATCGATATACTTGATGTTCACTGAAACGCGATTAAAAAGACCAGCGTGTTTCAACGCTTCATTTACAGACTTATAAGCATCAGGAAGTTCAATGTACTTACCGACCATGCCAATAGTCACTTCAGCCGTTGGGTTAGCTTCTTGATAGATCACCTGTTCCCACTCATGCAGATCGGCTTCAGGACAAGTAATACCAAAACGTTTAACCACGAGTTCATCAAGGCCTTGCGCCTTAAGTAGTGCAGGGATCTTATAGATACTATCTACGTCTTTAAGCGAGATAACTGCACGCTCTTCTACATTACAGAAGAGAGAGATTTTTGCTTTTTCATTCGCTGGAACAGGACGATCACCACGACAAACCAGTACATCCGGTGCAATACCGATGGAGCGAAGCTCTTTCACTGAATGTTGTGTCGGTTTCGTCTTCACTTCACCAGCAGCGCCAAGGAATGGCACCAGAGTCAAATGCATAAAGAGAGAACGTTCTCGCCCTAACTCGACACTTAACTGACGAATAGATTCCAAGAATGGAAGAGATTCAATATCACCAACGGTTCCGCCAATTTCGACGATAGCAACATCATGCCCTTCGCCGCCCGCAAGCACTTTCTCTTTGATCGCATTGGTAATATGAGGAATAATCTGAATAGTGGCGCCTAAATAATCACCACGACGCTCTTTACGAAGTACCTCTTCGTAGATACGGCCGGTAGTGAAGTTATTACGACGATTCATCTTGGTACGAATGAAACGCTCATAGTGACCTAAATCGAGATCAGTTTCAGCGCCATCCTCTGTAACAAACACTTCACCATGCTGCGTCGGACTCATAGTACCCGGATCGACATTGATATAAGGATCCAGCTTCATCATGGTTACATTAAGGCCACGGGCCTCTAAAATTGCTGCTAAAGATGCTGCTGCAATGCCTTTACCTAGTGATGAAACTACGCCACCAGTAACGAAGATATACCTTGTTGTCATTATGAACCTGAGAAAGTGAGTTGGAAATATGTGCTTGTATGAAAGCACTAGGACGGGGCGCAATTATACCAAAGCCCTAGCGATTCGACAAACAAGTTAAACAATAAATTTGAACTAAATGGCTATTCCTGTAATTTTATTTCACCCCAATAACACTCCAGCTCCTCTAAACTGTGCTCTTGCATCGACTTCCCGCTCTGCTCTGCTAACGTTTCAACGCCTCTGAACCGACGCTCAAACTTTGTATTGGCCTGCCTGAGGGCCAGCTCCGGTTCAACACCAAGATGCCTCGATAAATTGACGACCGCAAACAAAAGGTCTCCCATCTCATCTTGTACCTTAGATGGAATCACCTCCTCTTGTTCAACTTCATGCAAGACTTCGGCAATCTCCTCATGAATTTTATCGACCACAGGCGCAAGCTCTGCCCAATCGAAGCCGACACGAGCGACCCGTTTTTGAATTTTTACCGAACGAGTCAATGCCGGCAAGCCTAGAGGAATATTATCCAGCACCGAATGTAGCTGTTTTTCACTACGCTCATTAGCCTTGATCTTCTCCCAGCTATCTTTCACCTGCTCTGTGGTGGCCCCTTCGAGTTCGCCAAAAACATGTGGATGCCTTGCAGTGAGTTTAGTACAGATTTTCTCTATCACATCGTCAAAATCAAATAGCCCTTGCTCTTTCCCCAGTTGACAATAAAACACCACCTGAAAAAGTAGATCGCCTAACTCATCGGGGAGCTCATCGAGTGCCATACGCTCTATGGTATCGGCAACTTCATAGGCCTCTTCCAGCGTAAAAGGCACTATCGTTTCAAACGTCTGCGCCCTGTCCCAGGGACAACCGGTATCCGGGTCTCTGAGTTTAGCCATGATATCGAGAAGGGGCTGCATATCGGCATTATTATGCATCGAAGATCCTTGAATTAATGTTGAATTCTTAAAATGAAAATGAAAATAAAAAATAAAATGACGGCCTAGGCCGTCATTATCGTGGTATTAGCATCTGTGCCAGCTCTATAACCTTCTGGCCTCACTCACTCCATCAATTTGAGTCAGCTTAGCGATCACTCTGGATAAATCATCTAAATTGTAGAGTTCGAGTTCAAGCTCAATCGCTGCGGTTTGAGTTTTGACATCTGATGAGGAGCTCATCGCCATGACATGGGTTTTCTCGGCCGCAAGCACAGATGTTAAGTCTCGCAGTAATCCCGAGCGATCATTGGCAATTATTCGCATACGGATCTTGTATCCCCCGGAGTAGTTCTCTCCCCACACAACATCGACAACACGTTCCGGATGAGCACGCATCAACTCTTTTACCTGTTCGCAATCGGCTCTATGAACTGAAATACCACGCCCTTTGGTGATAAAACCGAAAATTTCATCTCCCGGTACAGGTTGACAACACCGGGCAATATGGCTCATTAAGTTACCTACGCCATTGACTTCAACCTGGCCTTTCCCCTTTCGAGTGGACTTGCTCTGGCTCTTTTTAACCAGGTCTTCGACCGCTTCTTCTTCCGTCAGATGGTTGATCCGCATCTGGCTTTGAACATGGTTTACGACCTGATTGAGACGAACATCGCCTCCACCAATTCCAGCAAGGAGATCATCCATGCTCACCATGTTAAAGCGCTCAACGGCACTCTGCGCATCTTTGATTTTCAATCCGGAACGTGAAAGCTCCGCTTCGAGCATCTCTTTACCGGCAACGATGTTTTTATCTCTGTCTTGCTGTTTAAACCAGTGTTGAATCTTCGAACGAGCACGAGAGGTACGAATATAGCCTAAGTTAGGGTTTAGCCAGTCTCGTTTAGGATTTGGATGCTTAGAGGTAATGATCTCAATCCGCTCACCAGTTTCAACCTGATAGGTAAATGGCACAATTCTGCCATCGACCTTAGCCCCGATACACTTGTGGCCAACGTGAGAGTGAATATAGTAAGCAAAATCCAGCACGGTTGAGCCCAGAGGCAGGTCGACCACCTCACCACCTGGTGTAAATACATAGACGCGGTCCTCGAAGACCTGACTGCGTACCTCTTCGACCAGGTTGCCGCTTTCGGCGACATCTTCCTGCCACTGAAGAATTTTACGCAACCAGTTAATTTTCTCCTCGTATCCACTCTGCTTGCCACCACTCGCGCCCTCTTTATATTTCCAGTGGGCTGCAACGCCGAGTTCGGCATCCTCATGCATCTGTTCGGTACGGATCTGTATCTCGACCGTTTTCCCTTCAGGACCTACCACTATCGTATGGATAGACTGATATCCATTGGGCTTAGGGTTTGCCACATAGTCATCAAACTCTCTTGGAATATGGTGCCAAAGCGTGTGGACAACACCGAGGGAGCCATAACAGTCCTGAAGCCTGTCGGTCACAATTCGCACGGCTCTGACATCGAAGAGCTCATCAAACTTGAGCTGCTTCCCCTTCATTTTCTTCCAGATACTGTAGATGTGCTTAGGACGACCATACACTTTCGCTCTGATCTGATCTTTATCTAATCTGGCCTGAAGCTGAGCGACAAAGTCATCGATAAAGGTTTCACGATCGAGTCTTTTTCCATCGAGTTGTTTAGCGATCTCTTTGTAAGTTTCAGGATGAAGGTAGCGAAACGAGATATCTTCAAGCTCCCACTTCAGCTGTCCAATCCCGAGTCTGTTTGCTAATGGCGCATAGATGTCGGCAATTTCACGAGCCAATAAAACCCGAGTCTCTTCATCCGCATTTTTCACTTCTCGCAGCAGACAGATCCGTTCGGCGAGTTTTATCACGACGGCGCGAACATCTTCGACCATGGCGAGCAACATACGGCGAATATTATCTATTTTCAGATCACTGGTACGGGATTGATTGTCGACCTTAAGTGCACCAATGGCATTCATGGTCTCGACACTCATCACTAATTTGGCAAGCTCGCTACCGAAAGTCTCCTCTAGCACCTCTTTAGATAGGATCCCGGCATCGAATACCACAAATAGCACCGATGCCTGCAGGGTTTCGATATCCATATTTAGCGGAGCCAAGATCTCTATCATCTCTCTGGCACGTTGAAGCTGAAGAGTATTGTCCCCTTTGCTTTTTGCAACCATGGACTCGATACAACAGAGCAGTTCGAATAAGGTTTGAGCTTCATCCGTGTCACTAATATAGCGGTTGACCCACTCTTCTAGTTGAAAATTAGGATCGCTAAAATGTGCTTCTCGAACTGATACCATCTCAATTTCATCCTTAACGTTGAATCAAAAATAGGTTACAAAAAAATGACTGCAACACAAATCAATAATATAGAGACCTATCTTCAGCATTGTGATCTCATTGTCAATTAACAAAAGCTGAATAGTCCTTAATCAGCTATTTTTTCAACACTTAGCTTAATTCAAACAACGCCATGGCTTCGATATGATGGGTTTGAGGGAACATATCGATCAAGCCAAGCTTTTTAAGCTTATAACCATGCTTTAACAGTGGCTCACTGTCCCGGGCTAAGCTCGAAGGGTCGCATGAGACATAAACTATCGCTTTCGGTTTCATCTTTTTCAACCATTGCAGGCTCTCGAACGCCCCGGCTCTGGCGGGATCTAACAATAATTTATCTACCTTTCCTAACCACGCCTCTTTAGAGAGGTCGGCACTAAGATCGGTATGAAAAAATGACACATTATCTAATCCGCTGTCAGCAGCATTATCTCTGGCCTGTTTAACCATCTCGGGAACACCTTCGACACCAATGACTTCGGCGCCGGATTTTGCCAGCGGCAGGCTGAAATTACCTACACCACAAAACAGGTCTAGCACCCGTTCATTTGGCTTTACTGACAGCCAATCTACGGCCTGCTTCACCATAGATTCATTGATGGCAGCATTGACCTGAATAAAGTTACCGGGAGTAAAGTTTAGCGTCACATCGTCCAAAGCGTAATATGGCAACTCATTACGATCACCCAGGAGAGTGAATTCACCTTCATTTCCCTGAACAATCAAGCTGATGCTTTTCTCATTCGCGAAAGCGGTGAGTTTTTGTGCATCTTTATCAGATAGTGCCTTGGTCATCCTTAATACGGCAAAATAGCCATTATCGGCATCAATTAACTCAAGATGGCCTAGGGCCTTCTTACCCGAAAGTTGATTCAGCAACAGTGATAATGGCGCAATTAAATCAGATAATGGCTTAGCCAGTACCGGGCATGCATCGATATTGATAACCTGTTTGCTCGCAGAGGCCCTGAAGCCTAAGGTTATTTGCTTACTCTCTTTATTGTAGTAAGTCGCTAACCGAGCACGTCGACGATAATCCCACTCCTGGCCTATTAATGCCGGCGCTAATGACTCGGCTTCGGTATGACTCAGCTTTGCCATAAGATCGACCAATGCAGACTGTTTATAACTGCGTTGTTTATCTATAGAGAGATGTTGAAGATCGCAACCACCACATTGTTGGTAATGAGGGCACTTTGGTTCGACTCTGTCATTTGAATCAGACTCTATCTTAAGCAACTTGGCGCGGGCGTGACGCTTTTTTTGTTCGGTGAGCTGTACGGTCACTTTTTCGGTGGGAAGCGCACCGGGAATAAATACAATTTTCCCCTGATGCTGTGCCATTCCGGCCCCCAAATGATCCAATTTAGTCACGTCTAATGTAACTTTTGCCGATAGTTGCTTAGAACTGTTTGGTTTTGCTTTAAAAAACTGTGCCATTTAGGCCTCTAAATAAATAATAATACTGGCCAAGACAGCCTCTCTTCTGGCAGTCTAGTGTAACGTTTGTCAAGAAACTGGTAAATCAGCTAACCTAATGAATAATGCCAAAAACATGACCAAATACAGTCTCCGTTCCTGGGTTCTGGTACTGGCGTTAGCTCCGACAATTCTGGTCGGGATATTACTGGGCAGTTATTTTACCATAAATCGTTTCTATGAACTCGAACAAACACTCATAGAGCAAGGCGGCAATATTATTGAGCCTTTGGCGATAGCCGCCGAAATAGGACTCGAAAAGAAAGATTTTGAAACCACGAAGAAACTGATCACCGCAGCTCAACTGAATAAATCGTCATTAGTACAATTTATTGCCATTTTCGATACCAACAACCGAGTCATTGTCACCTCTCACCACTATAAAGATCACGAACTCATGCGATATGATCAGCCCTTGAGTAGCTTAATGCGCACCGAACTCGAACAAGTGGGTGATAGCCTAATTTTACGCAGCCCGATTTTCTCATCTGAACATGAACTCAAAGTTAACTCCTTCGAAGAGCAAGATGCAGAACAGCTTATTGCGACTAAGCTGGGTTATATCGCCGTGCTTATTAATAAAGAAAATGCACTGTTGGAACAACACAGAGCCGCCGTTGCCGCATTTATCATCGTATTAATCGGCGTTCAGCTTAACCTGCTATTTACCTTCAGACTGGTAAAAAATGTCACCCAGCCGATCACCGAGATGGTCCGAGTTGTCGCGAAAATTCGTGAAGGTAAACTCGATACAAGAGTGGATGGAAACCTCATCGGAGAACTGGATTTACTTAAGCGTGGTATCAATGCCATGGCAGGTTCCCTGTCCGACTACCACGACGAAATGCAGCAGAATATTGATCAGGCCACCTCAGATCTACGAGAAACGCTCGAGCAAATTGAGATCCAAAACGTCGAACTCGATCTGGCGAAAAAGCGAGCCCTGGAAGCCAGCAGAATCAAGTCAGAGTTTCTGGCTAACATGTCCCATGAACTCAGAACCCCACTCAATGGCGTTATCGGCTTCGCAAAACAGCTACTAAAAACGCCGTTACACTCCAGCCAGCAGGACTATATCAATACCATAGAAAAGAGTGCGACCACCCTTCTTGGCATCATCAACGATATTCTCGACTTCTCCAAACTAGAAGCGGGCAAGATGGTGCTGGAAAACATGCCATTTGCACTCAGAGAAATGCTCGATGATACCATCACGCTTCTGTCAAACAGCGCACGCGAAAAAGATATCGAACTTGTTATCGATATCGAGTCTGACGTCCCCGAAGACCTATCCGGCGATGCAATGCGCATAAGCCAAATAATGACGAACTTGGTGGGAAATGCCATCAAGTTTACCGATCAAGGTAGCGTGCACCTCAGGCTGCAATTGACCGAATCTAATAATGAACAGATTAATTTACGATGTGAAGTTACCGACACCGGAATAGGTATTGATGATAGCCAGAAAGAGATGCTGTTTCAGGCATTTGGGCAGGCAGACTCCTCTATCTCTCGCCGGTTTGGTGGAACAGGTTTGGGATTAATCATTACTAAGCGTCTGGTCAATAGAATGGGCGGACAGATAGGGTGTATCTCTAAGCTCGATAAAGGCTCAACATTTTGGTTCACTCTTCCTCTACAGACCAGTCAATATTCTATAGGACAAATATTGCCCCTGGATAAATTACAGGGCAAGAGCGTACTCTTGTTAGAACCCAGAGAATTATCGAATAATACGCTCAATAGGCTCGTTAACCACTGGGGAATGAAGGTGACTAACGCTCACTCTTTCGAGCAATTAGGTAACGCCCTCAATCAACAAACGAGTACTTTTGATTACGCATTAATCAGCTGTAAAGGGCTAGATGCAAACGGGAATATTTCATCTCAACTGAAAGAGATAAAAGCACAGTGCCAATATCTGGTCCTTCTATGCAGCAGTAATGAAGCCATAACCCATAATTTATTGCCTTTTGTCGATAAAGTGATCCCTGCGCCAATTGGTGAAAAAGCATTAGCCCAAATCCTCATCGATCCTCAACCCGATACAGATAGTGCCTATTTATTGGAAGACTTAGGCATACCGGAACCCATTGAAAGGCAACCTTTACGTGTCCTGGCAGTCGATGATAACCCTGCAAATTTAAAGCTTATCGACACCCTACTAAAAGAGCTAGTCAATCAAGTTACCGTGATCGATAGTGGCCAAGGGGCTGTGAGTATCGCGCAAGAGCGTAGCTTCGACTTGATATTTATGGATATTCAAATGCCGGGTACCGACGGTATTAGTGCCACCAAGCTTATCCGTCAGGATTCATTAAACCGAAATACGCCAATTATTGCTGTCACGGCCCATGCCATCGCCGAGGAGCGTGAGCTAATTCAACAAAGTGGGATGAATGGATATTTGCCTAAACCTATCGATGAAGCGGCCTTAAAAAGCGTGATAAATCGCTGGAAGACCAGGCCTAAGTTCACTCACTTCGATCAATTCACACTCAATTGGGAGCTATGTTTAACCCAAGCAAACCATAAGCAGGACTTAGCCCTCGACATGCTGAAAATGCTATTAGACTCTCTTGGGGAAACGACTCAACAGATAGAGGGTGCGCTTGAGCAGTTCGATGATAAGCAGATGCTAACTACCATACATAAATTACATGGTGCTAGTTGTTATTGTGGCATTCCAACCACACAGAAGCTATGCCAGGAGATTGAGTCAACATTAAAGCAAGGCACGAGTGTAGCCGATGTCGAACCTGAAATACTTGAGTTACTTGACGAGCTAACTAAGGTAGAATCGGCTGCAAATCAAGTAATATCCCAGTTATCAACGGACATAATCGATGACAATCAAACCAGGCTTCTTTAAGCGCGTAAAAGCATTAGATTTCCAACAGAAAAAAGTATTTGCTATTGCCTTATGCCAACGCATGCTTCCCAATTATCAGTTGTTTTCTCAAGTTTGTGAATTTGGCGATCCTCAGATTTTAGACACTGTCTTAAACTTGCTATGGCAATCTTGCTATGATCAAAAACTCAAACTGAATATTGATATCTACCTGGAAAGATTAGAGCTTAACACGCCAGATGCCTCAGACTTCGATGTCTACGGAGTCTATCCTGCTATGGATGCTTCTACAGCACTCATCTCACTTCTCAGTGCAATTCAGGGGAAAGTCGAAGAGGATATGGTCAATATCAGTAAGCTGTCGTCAAGTACAGTCGCAAACTATATTGAAGCCATTTCTGATGTAGATGTAGGTATGGATGAAGATGCTTTCGATGACTACATATTTAATCATGAAGTCATGGTCGAAGAGAAAACGCTTCAGGACTATCTACTGCAACTTATCGAAGATGCCCCTAAATTGGATGCTGGTTTTATTAAGGCATTACGCACGGAGATCATCGAGGCAGGCGTGTCAAATATTGGCATAGCGACACCAGAAGTTTAGTCTTAACTAATTCTGTATAACTATGCGTAAATTGATTTATGAAGGTCATATTCTAACGAATTCTGAAGGTTTGACCGACACCTTGAAGCTCATCATTGGGACACAGAGCCGTATCGGCTCTCTGTTTGAATTAAGAAGACAAGTCAACTTCTATCAAGAGCTTGGCGTACTTCCTCCCCTAAGAGTGAGTTTGTTAGCAGCAAAGACCGCTAAAAATGATAGCGGAAAAAAGATAGGCAAGGCCCCATCAACTAAAAGAGGTAAGTCGAATTAATCTTGATTCGGCTGCTCTTCGAGTGCCATCCCACAATCGAATCCCTTCCATTTAGATAAAAACTGACAGACAAAGTAACGACGTATTAAGACCTTAGGGTAATATCCTTTCCCCAATGTTTTATGGTATTTGTAACAATCGAACGTTTTAGGAATGCTATTGATGTCGCCTATTTTGACCCCACTATTTTCAGTCCTCGGGATTATGTTATTAGGGTCACTGACCCAAAGGCTCAAAGTGCTGCCGAGCGATACCGATCAGGTGCTAAACCAATATGTCTATTACATCGCCTTCCCGGCTATCATGCTAATCGCGCTGGCGCAGACCCCCATAGAGGAGATCCTTCAATGGGGATTTATTGCCGGTTACAGTATAGCGATGCTGCTGACATACCTATTGGTTGCCGTTATCTCTCTACTCATCAATAAAAATCGTTCAGATATTGCCGCAGTACGGGCGTTAAACACCACCTTCGGCAACACCGCATTTATTGGAATTCCACTTCTTTCAATGATGTTTCCAGGCCAACAAAGTGCGTTCACGGCGGCGGCAATCGCTAGTTTACTGTCGGTTGTGGTATTTGCAATTGTATTGGTGACACTGGAGCTGTATCAGGGCGAAAAAAAGCAATCTCCACTATTAACGATTGCCCAATCCCTACTACAAAACCCAATCGTCATTGGCAGTGGCATAGGCGTTCTTCTTTCTGCGTTACAGATACAGATGTTCGATGCCATATCTATGATGGTAAAACAGATTGGTATGAGTTCCAGCCCATGTGCACTTTTTGCTATAGGTATGGTGCTGGCAAAAGCTCGAGCCACCAATCAGCACCAGCACACCAACAAGATGAACCAACTTATGGAATTAAGCTGGATAAATCTATGTAAGCTTATCATTCAGCCCTTTCTAGCCTATATTTTATTGTCAGCCTTTTCCATCGAAGGAGAATACCTGATCATGGGCGTTATTTTAGCTTCACTCCCCACTGCGGCCAGTGTCTATCTGTTGGCCCAAAGGTATCACGTCAAAGCACAGATAAGTGCCATGGCGATTGTGTTGGGGACCTTATTCAGTATTTTGACTCTACCAGTCATCCAAACCTTGCTAAAAAATCACTGAAGGAGCTAGTCGGGTAATATTCACTCAAAGCTTTACTGTATATAAAATCAGTATATACTGTTTAAAAACACAGTACATTTAAAAAGGATGTCGCTATGCTTTGCCAACTCAGTATCAATAACTTTGCCATAGTCCGCTTTCTGGAGCTTGACTTCAAACCCGGGATGACGAGTATCACAGGTGAAACGGGTGCGGGTAAGTCGATAGCAATTGATGCTTTAGGGCTCTGTCTGGGTAACCGAGCCGATGCCAATACGCTCAGGCCTGGTGCGACTAAAGCTGAGTTTAGTGCCAGATTTTCTCTGGGGGATGTACCACTGGCAAAGCGATGGCTTGAAGATAATGACCTTGAGTTAGGTGATGAGTGTATCCTGAGACGCACTATAGGCGGTGACGGCCGATCCAGAGCTTACATTAATGGTAACCCTGTGCCATTAGCTCAAATAAAAAACCTTGGGCAGCTCTTAATTGGCATCCACGGCCAACATGCTCACCATGCGATGCTAAAAAGTGAACACCAACTGACCTTACTCGATAGCTACGCCAACCATAGGTTATTGCTAGAGTCTGTATCGAGCAGTTTCCAACGGTGCAAACTTATCGAGAAAGAACTTAAGACACTTCAACAATCACAACATGAGCGCATAGCCAGAAAACAACTACTTCAATATCAGGTTGAAGAACTTAACGAATTTGCCCTATGCGACGGTGAGTTTGTACAGATAGAGGCTGAGCATAAGAGACTGGCAAATGGTACTGCGCTGATTGAAGCTTGCCGCAATGAGCTCTTTATCCTGCAAGACAATGATCAAGGCAGTGTAGAGTCACTCATCAACGCCGGCATAGGTCAGGCTCAAGAACTAGAGGGCTATGATCCGCAGCTAAATAGTGTGGTTAACATGCTGAACGAAGCACTCATTCAAGTTCAGGAGAGCAGTAGCGAACTGGAACGTTATCTGGATGGATTGGAACTCGATCCGGAACACTTTTCTTACCTCGAACAACGACTTTCGAAAGTCATGCTCCTGTCTCGAAAACATCAAGTGACTCCCAATGAACTCTACGCACACCACCAGACTCTGGTCGGCGAGCTTACATCACTCGATTCTGACGAGGAAGCACTCACGTCACTACAGGAGCAGGTTGATGCGAGTCGAGCAAACTTCATCGCTCATGCAAAAAAACTCAGCCTGAGCCGCATCCGTTATGCCAAAGAGCTTGATAAAAAAGTCACTCAATCTATTCACGAATTGAGTATGCCGAAGGGAAAGTTCTGCATCTCGGTAAACTTCAATGAATCCCATATCTCTCCTAACGGCTGTGACAACATAGAGTTTCTGGTTACCACCAACCCAGGGCAACCATTACAACCAATATCTAAAGTCGCTTCGGGTGGTGAATTGTCACGTATCGGTTTAGGTATTCAGGTGATCACCGCCAAGAAAGTCTCCACGCCGACCTTGATATTCGACGAAGTCGATGTAGGGATATCGGGCTCGACCGCAGCCGTCGTAGGAAAAATGCTTCGTAGTTTAGGTGAGTCGACTCAAGTTATTTGCGTGACTCACCTGCCTCAAGTTGCCGGCAAGGGTCATCAACATATGTTTGTAAATAAGCAGACCAAAGCAGGGAAAACTGAAACCTCTATGGTGCCATTAGATAAGACGCAACGTATTGAAGAGTTGGCAAGATTACTGGGAGGCGACGTTATAACCAACAACACATTGGCTAATGCGAAAGAGCTTTTACACTCTTAGGGACTGTTTATCTTTCGAGCTTGAATTTTGCTTAATCTCAATGGATTTAGTGCAAGGCATCGAGCAATGACGCCTAATGGGTTAAGCGAAAATCTCGCAACACAGCAATAAGACCATTGAGATGAGCCCGTAGGACAGCGTTTATTGGCCGCGTTTATTAGCCGCCTTTTTTTAACAAGAATTACTGTGTTATCGCTTATTTATGTACGACTGCATGGGTGCAGAAGGTAGAGTAACGCAGGAGCAGTTACCGAGAGTAACTACACCACACAAGCTCCGCCTAACTCTCATAGATAAAGAGTAAAGGCCAACAACTAGCTGCAAAAACAACCATGAAAGGTCAACAGGCCCTAGTATCTAAACGCCTCGTCAAGATTTCAAAAGCTGTGGCACTCACATCAAGTGCCACATGCTTGGAAATCATAAAAAGTCTAACCCAAATAGTAGGCTAGGCCCTGCAGGCAACCAAGAGCGAAGATCCCCGCAAGTACATCGTCTATCATGATGCCAAAACCACCTTTCACCTTGGCATCTAACCAACGAATAGGCCAAGGCTTAATGATATCGAAAAAGCGAAATAGGGCGAAACCAACCAGTAACCAAATCCAACCAGCTGGCGCCGCAATCATAGTGATCAGCAGACCGGCGATCTCATCCCAGACGATTGCGCCATGGTCATGCACGCCCATATCTTTAGCGGCCTTGTCACAGATATAAAAACCGGCAATCACACTCAAAAGTGTTAGCGCCAGATACCAAGGCAAGCTCAATGGAGCCATGATTAGGTACAAGGGAATAGCAGCCAAGGTGCCAAAAGTCCCGGGAGCCTTAGCAGCTAGGCCAGAACCAAAACCTAAAGCTAAAAAATGAACGGGATTAGTCAGTGAAAGACGAGTTAATGCTGCATCTTTGGAAAATATATTCATCAAGAAAAATGCTCAAAACCTAGGTTATTCGATATAAAACGCTCTCCGTCGCGAATTAATTTAACAGAATCACCCGTAGTGATCTGTCCTACTTGAGTAAACTGGACTCCGGCATTGGCCAAGGCAGTTTCAAGCGCTCCCTTCTGCGCTTCCGGAACGGTAAACAGTAACTCGTAATCTTCTCCGCCCATTAAAGCGTAGTTTAATGCTTCATCCTTTGACACGGAGTCTGTCACCGCACTCGATATGGGCAACCGATTAACATCAATCACGGCGCCAACTTGTGAACGTTTAAGCATATGTTTTATGTCAGAAGCCAAACCATCGGAAAGATCGATAGCACTCGATGCCAGCCCTCTTAAAGATTGTCCCGCCAGCACGCGCGGCGTCGGGTAATAATGCCGGTTAACCAGGTATTCATGGTGCTCAGGATCGACGTGTCGTTTACCACGAATCACATCGAGTCCAAGGGCTGAATCACCTATGGTACCAGTGACGTAGATCCAATCACCATTTTTGGCTCCACCACGGGTTAACGCTTTTCCCGTAGAAACTTGGCCGTTTATCGTAATAGTAATTGAGCGCGGTCCGCGAGTCGTATCCCCCCCAATTAATGCCACCCCATAATACTCGGCGGCATCGAACAAACCTGAGCTAAACTCTGTCAGCCACTGCTCATTCACATCAGGTAGGGTTAATGCCAGTGTCATCCAGGCAGGCTCTGCGCCCATGGAGGCAAGATCGGAAAGATTGACTGCTAGTGATTTGTACCCCAGTGCCTGAGGTGGAATATCGGGATAAAAGTGGACATTCTCAACCAAGGTATCGCAAGAGATGGCGATAGATTTATTCAGTGCAGGTTGAACCAACGCGCAATCATCACCTATGCTTAGCTCTACATCACGGCGCGAGATAGAACGATTGGTGAAGAAATTTTCTATTAATTGGAATTCTTTCACGGTAATAGGAACCCGTTAGATATTTGAGATGAGTTTAAGACTGTCGGCAATATCATTACAAACGATAAATAGAATGAACAAAAAAAACGGCATCCTAGGATGCCGTTATCTTGTATTACTTACGACCTACAATCTTGTCGAGAATACCGTTTACGAACTTATGGCCATCTTCAGCACCGAACGCTTTAGCTAATTCGATAGCTTCGTTAATTGCAACTTTATAAGGTACATCTTTACGGAATGTAAGCTCATAAGTCGCCAGTCTTAACACGGCTTTCTCAATTGGAGAGACCTCATCATAAGGACGCTCAATGTGAGGGATAATTTGCTCGTCTATTTGAGACTGTTTTGTCGCTGTTCCCGATAGTAGCTCACGGAAGTAGGCAACATCGATACCATCAATCTTTTGCTCAGTTAGAAATTCATGCTCAACATCAGCAATGTTATTTCCACTTAACTGCCAAGAGTAAATGGCTTGAACGGCTAAACGGCGGGCCTTACGGCGCTCAGAAGGCTTCATTTATATTCCTAATCTTGCAACTGCTGTTCTAGTTCTTGCAGTACATTAACCATTTCAAGCAGGCCAAGTGCAGCTTCGCCACCCTTATTACCCGCTTTAGTACCAGAGCGCTCAATGGCTTGCTCTATGGTATCGGTAGTTAACACACCGAATGAAACAGGAAGATCAAACTCAAGTGCGACTTGAGCTAAACCTTTGTTACACTCACCTGCAACAAAATCAAAGTGTGGCGTACCGCCACGGATAACTGCACCCAGTGCAATAATCCCGTCAAATTTACCGCTAGCAGCAACACGACGCGCTGCAAGTGGTAACTCAACCGCTCCAGGAACACGTACTACTGTGATATTTTCATCAGAGACTTGTCCGAAACGTTTAAGCGTATCAACCGCACCTTCAAGTAGGCTTTCAACAAGGAAGCTATTGAAGCGTGAAACTACGATAGCGATCTTGGCGTTTTTCGACTCGATATTACCTTGAACTACGTTCATTTATCTTACCTAAATTAGCTTGTTTACCCAGCACGGGCGCGGAAGAGGCGGTATAATAGCACAGCCCCCAGCGTTGTTCCCCATGCAATTCATCAGAATTGTTCAATTATTCTTACTAACGTTTCCACCCGGCACAATTTTTCGCTTAAAAAAACAGTTTAAGATAGAAGTAATCTTCATTACTCGGCGATATAGCCAGTGACTTCTAAACCGAATCCGGAAAGTGAATGATAACGCTTTGGCGAGCTTAATAAACGCATCTTGGTCACACCGACATTAGCAAGGATCTGTGAACCGACCCCGACCTGACGTGAAGTGCCATGCCATTGAGCTGGTGCAACTGCTTGACCGCTATCTTCCAATTCAAAGGTTTTTACTTTCGCCAAGATGTCACTACTATGTTCTTGGTGACCCAACAACACCAATACACCACCTTCATCGGCAATGCGTTTCATTGCCTTTTCGAGAGGCCAGCTACGCTGTTGATCGCGTTCTGAATGTAACAGGTCATTGAACGTATTTTGTAGATGCACTCGAACCAACACATCCTCTTTGACCTCACCTTTAATCAGTACGTAATGCAGCTGATTATCTATGGTGTCTCTGTAGGTCAACATATCGAACTCACCGAACCGAGTCGGTAACTTACATTGTGCTTCACGCACAACACTGGTCTCTTTGGTGTTTCGGTACTCGATCAAATCGGCAATGGTACCTATTTTCAGACCATGTTTTTCGGCAAAAATCTCAAGATCGGGACGACGGGCCATAGTGCCATCGTCATTAAGAATTTCAACAATTACCGCCGAAGGTTCAGAGCCTGCAAGACGTGCTAAATCACAACCCGCCTCAGTATGGCCGGCACGAATAAGTACCCCGCCCTCTTGCGCCATCAATGGGAAAATATGACCAGGCTGAACGATGTCCGTAGGTTTCGCATCTTTACCTACAGCCGCAAGCACAGTAACGGCTCGATCTTGAGCCGAAATACCCGTTGTCACGCCTTCAGCGGCTTCGATAGACAACGTGAAGTTAGTCGAAAACGGAGCATTATTGTTCGTCACCATCAAGGGCAAGTTTAACTGTTCACAGCGAGCTTTAGTTAAGGTCTGACAGATTAAACCACGACCAAACTTAGCCATAAAGTTAACAGCTTCAGGCGTCACCATATCGGCAGCCATGATCAAGTCACCTTCGTTTTCTCTATCTTCATCGTCCATCAAGATAACCATTTTACCGAGGCGAATATCTTCGATGATCTCTTCTATACTGTGTAACGACATTGTAAGGCCTTCATTTTTATTGTAACGATTCCCTAGTCAGCAACAGAAATAACTGAATAGATATATTTTAGTTATAATTTAATCTTCTATTTACAGGTTTTGCCAGTGTTTAACGCAAAAAACCTGAGCGAGCTAACAGATCCATAGTCACATTGGACTCTGGCACTCCTGCCGCCTCACTTGAGTAAGTCATCAATCTTTCTAAGTGACGTGCAATCAGATCCACTTCGATGTTCACGGTATCACCCGCCTTCAGCTCAACCAAAGTCGTTTCACCAGCGGTGTGAGGCACTATGGTTAATCTGAAGCGATTATCTTTCACTTCATTAACGGTAAGACTGACACCATCAATAGTAATGGAGCCTTTATGAGCAATATAGCGCGCTAAGCTCTGCGGTGCAGTGAGCCAAAACTCAATCGCTTTACCGCGGAACTGTCTATCATCAACAGAAGCGATACCATCAACATGACCGCTGACCATATGACCGCCAAGACGAGTCGTCGGCGTTACCGCTTTCTCCAGGTTAACTTTAGTACCCACCTGATAATTGGCAAATCCGGTTAAACTCACGGTTTCAGCCGAAATGTCAGCCACATATCCATCACTCAGGTATTCAACAACCGTGAGACATACTCCGTTGGTCGCGATACTGTCGCCTAAACGAACATCGCCTAAGTCGAGTTTACCACTTGCAACGTTCAAGCGAATATCATCACCTAAACGTTCAATTTTTCTCAGTGTACCGACTGACTCTATGATCCCAGTAAACATGAAATTATGACCTTATTTTTAACGTTAAACGGGTGTCTTTACCCAATTTACGCTCATCAATTAACTCGACGGCTGGAATATCAGCCATCACTTCATAGCCGGGCAGTGAGATTAAATTACGCCCAGCCGACCCTAATATTTTCATCGCTTGATATAATACCAGCTCATCCCCATGCCCATGCTCGATAACACTCCCAGCCAGAGTTGCACCGGCTTCGACAAGCACTGAGTTACATGATTGACCAAGATGCTTAAACAGATGTGATAAGTCGACACGACCAGAATCATCGGCGGGCAACTTGAGATGGGATACATGCTCAGGCCAGGCCGTTTGTTCTTCGAGAGGGTAATCGGTACAGGAGACCAGCAAGATGGGGCTATTGACCGAGAAGAGCTTAAACCCCTTGGTTAACCTTGCTCTACTATCCAATATCACTCGAAGTGGTTGATGAATCTCACTCGGAGCGAACTCACCGGCCAACACGCCGAGCTCACTATGACGCACATTCAACGATGGGTTATCAATAAGCACAGTCTCAATGCCTGTAACTAAGGCGCAGTGTCTGGCCCTTAAACGCTGAACATCACGCCTGGCTTCACTGCCCGTTATCCACTTGGAGACACCATTTTTAAGGGCTGTCTTACCATCTAAACTCGATGCTAATTTTATTGTGATCTTTGGCAGCCCGGACTGCATACGTTTCATAAAACCCGGGTTAATATCACCGGCCTCGACATTCAACAGACCGACGTCAACTTGGATACCGGCGTCCGTGAGCATTTTGATCCCACGTCCGGATACTTGAGGGTTTGGATCTTCTATTGCCACAACCACACGTGCAACACCAGCCTTTATCAAGGCTTCTGCGCATGGAGGGGTACGACCATAATGACTGCATGGCTCGAGTGTGACATAGGCGGTTGCGCCCTTGGCATTGTCACTAGCCATGGCTAATGCATACACTTCGGCATGAGGGCCACCAGCCCGAATATGAAATCCTTCGCCAATGACCTGGCCAGCTTTAGTCACCACACAGCCAACACAAGGGTTAGGCCTGGTGGTGTATAGCCCTTTACGCGCAAGTTTAATTGCACGGCTCATCATCTCAATATCTTCTACAGACCACATATTATTCAAACCACATATTATTTAGAGTAAGTAGCTGTTGAAACTATTCACACCTTAATGCCACTTACTTTTGCAGCTTAGCGATAGCTTCACCAAATTCAGATACATCTTCAAATGCACGATAGACTGAGGCAAAACGAATATAGGCCACCTTATCCAGATTAACCAGCTGATCCATCATCAGGTTACCGATCATCTCCGACTTAACTTCACGCTCGCCGGTTGCACGTAAGGTCGATTTAATTTTAGTCAGCGCTTGCTCAATTTGATCCATCGACACGGGACGTTTTTCAACAGCCCTTAGCATACCGCCTCTGAGTTTCTCTTCATCGAATGGTTGACGGCTGCCATCTTGTTTGACGACTCGTGGCATGACAAGTTCGGCCCCTTCAAATGTGGTGAATCTCTCATGACATTCGGCGCACTCACGGCGACGCCTGACTTGGTGACCGTCTGCCACCAAGCGTGAATCGATCACTTTAGTATCTGTTGCGCTGCAAAATGGGCAATGCATAGAGCCTCCGAAGAAGTAAAAAATTGGAATGACTGTTTAGAGGGTCTACTCGACCGTCAGGAATAGAGATCATAGATACTAGATACTCGATACTCGATGATCTCCAGACACAAAAATGGCCGCTAAAAAGCGGCCATTGAAGTTTACCTGATTTAACCTACAAGGTTAACCGTAAACAGGGAACCTGGCGCACAATTCAAGCACCTGATTCTTAACACGCTCAATCGTGCCTTGATCTGTGATGTCGTCCAGCACATCACACATCCAGTGAGTTAACTCAACCGACTGCTCCTCTTTGAAGCCACGACGAGTTATTGCCGGAGAGCCGATACGAAGACCAGAAGTTACAAACGGAGAACGCGGGTCATTAGGAACAGAGTTCTTATTAACCGTGATGTTAGCATGACCCAGAGCCGCATCGGCGTCTTTACCTGTGATATCTTTGCTTATCAAATCAAGTAAAAACAGATGGTTATCAGTTCCGCCTGAAACGACATCATAGCCACGTTCGATAAACGTCTTAGCCATAACCTTCGCGTTCACAACGACCTGCTCTTGATAAGCTGTAAACTCCGGCTCGAGAGCCTCTTTAAACGCCACCGCTTTAGCAGCGATAACATGCATCAACGGACCGCCCTGACCACCAGGGAAAACCGCAGAGTTAAGCTTTTTATAAATAGCTTCATCATCACAAGCTGATAGGATCAAACCGCCACGGGGGCCAGCTAGTGTCTTATGGGTTGTCGTCGTTACAACGTGGGCGTGCGGGAGTGGATTCGGGTAGATCCCGGCAGCAACCAGACCTGCAACGTGAGCCATATCAACAAAGAGGTAAGCCCCTACTTTATCGGCGATTTCACGGAACTTGCCCCAGTCGATGATACCTGAGTAAGCACTGAAACCAGCGATGATCATCTTAGGCTTATGCTCAATGGCAAGACGCTCAACTTCGGCGTAATCTATCTTGCCTGTCGTCTCATCAATTCCGTACTGAACGGCATTATATAGCTTGCCAGAGAAACTCACGTGTGAACCATGAGTTAAGTGGCCGCCATGAGCTAAGCTCATCCCCAATACCGTGTCGCCACCTTGAAGCAGTGCCATAAATACAGCTGAGTTGGCCTGAGAACCTGAGTGAGGCTGTACGTTGGCATAGGTAGCACCAAATAGCTCTTTGGCACGAGAAATTGCGAGCTCTTCAGCAATATCTACGTGTTCACAACCACCGTAATAGCGCTTACCAGGATAACCTTCTGCGTATTTATTGGTTAGTTGAGAGCCTTGAGCTTCCAGAACACGTGGACTGGTGTAGTTTTCTGAAGCGATAAGTTCGATGTGCTCTTCCTGACGACGAGTTTCATCTGCAATCGCTTGAAACAGTTGTGGATCAAAGTCCGCGATATTCATATCTTTTTTCAGCATTAAAATCACTCCAGCTGTAAATTCTTATAGTAGGGTTGCGCGGTATTCTACAGCGCAATTGATCACAATCCCAGCATTTAGAACATGAAATTCCTTGCTATTCATTGTGAGCAGTGCTCACAAACAGACAGAGCCGCGCGGATCTTCCCATTGAGTGACTGTTTTCTCTGTTTTATTCGAGATTTTAAATAAAACTCATTGGTTTGAAGGCAATTCCAGAAAACTCTTTTTCGTTTTCAACCTTAGTTTATCTCTAGATTAACTCCGCCAACCCAGCCTAAAGGTGCATTTTTATCGACTTACGGCCCAATACTCTCTCAAACTGGATAACAATCATCGAACGCTCCATTTTATCGGCTCGAGTTGATCGACATCACACCAGGCGATGATGAATGGGCATTAATACCTATGACGGTTCGATCTATGAATATCAGATTAAATACCAATTGGTATATGTTAACTCTGGATTCGAGTAGAATTAGCCCAATTCTTCTATCAGATAAGATAAAAATATGGCTCAGTTTGTTTATAGCATGCTTAGGGTGGGTAAGATTGTTCCACCCAAGAAGCAGATCCTAAAAGATATCTCATTAAGCTTCTTCCCCGGCGCTAAGATCGGCGTACTCGGTCTGAACGGCTCAGGTAAATCGACCCTGCTTCGTATCATGGCCGGTATAGACACCGAAATTGAGGGCGAAGCTCGCCCAATGCAAGATCTTAAAATCGGTTACCTGCCTCAGGAGCCAAAGCTTGATGAATCACAGACTGTGCGCGAAGCGATCGAAGAGGCGGTTTCTGAAGCGAAAAATGCCCTCACCCGGCTCGATGAGGTTTACGCGCTATATGCCGAACCCGATGCAGACTTCGACGCACTTGCTAAAGAGCAGGGACAACTGGAAGCCATTATTCACTCGCAAGATGCCCATAACCTCGACAACGTGCTTGAACGCGCGGCTAACGCACTTCGTCTTCCTGATTGGGATGAAAAAATTGAAGTGCTGTCGGGTGGTGAACGTCGCCGTGTCGCCATCTGTCGCTTGCTGCTTGAGAAGCCTGATATGTTGCTTCTCGATGAACCTACCAACCACTTAGATGCCGAATCTGTCGCATGGCTTGAGCGATTCCTGCAGGATTATGCTGGCACCGTTGTGGCCATTACCCATGATAGATATTTTCTGGATAATGCAGCGGGTTGGATCTTAGAACTCGACCGCGGTGAAGGCATACCGTGGGAAGGCAATTACTCTTCATGGCTTGAGCAGAAAGACGCCCGACTTCAACAGGAGTCGGCAACACAGAGCGCTCGTCAGAAAACTATTGCCAAAGAGCTTGAATGGGTACGACAGGGTGCTAAGGGTCGTCAATCTAAGGGTAAGGCACGTATGGCTCGCTTCGAAGAGCTTAATACCAACGATTACCAGAAACGTAATGAAACCAACGAGCTATTTATTCCACCAGGGCCACGCTTAGGCGATAAGGTGATCGAGGTTAAAAATCTCACTAAGTCTTATGGCGATCGTGTACTCATCGATGACTTAAGTTTCTCGGTTCCTAAGGGCGCTATCGTAGGTATTATCGGTGCGAACGGCGCGGGTAAATCGACGCTATTTAAGATGATATCCGGTGCAGAGCAGCCCGATAGTGGCTCCGTCGAAGTGGGTGAAAGCGTGCAGCTTGCCTCTGTCGACCAGTTCCGTGATTCGATGAATGACAAGAACACGGTATGGCAAGAGATCTCCGGCGGCCAGGACATAATGCGTATCAATAACACAGAGATCCCGAGTCGCGCCTATGTTGGCCGCTTCAATTTCCGTGGTGGCGATCAGCAGAAGATCATCGGCACTCTATCCGGTGGTGAACGTAACCGGGTACACTTGGCTAAGCTTATCCAGTCCGGCGGCAACGTGCTGTTACTCGATGAGCCCACCAACGATCTCGACGTAGAGACCCTACGTGCGCTGGAAGAGGCGATACTCGAGTTCCCTGGCTGTGCCATGGTCATCTCCCATGACCGTTGGTTCCTCGATCGCATCGCGACCCATATTCTTGATTATCGAGATGAGGGTAAAGTCAGTTTCTATGAAGGTAACTACACCGAATATTCTACCTGGTTAAAAGATACCTACGGTACCGATGTCGTCGAACCTCATCGCCTTAAGTACAAGCGAATGAACAAGTAGAGCCGACTTAATGGTGACCCGACTCTCTTAGCTGAGGTTGAGCCCTAAAACGTTAAGCCATTAAAAAAGCGAAAACTTAGGTTTTCGTTTTTTTATGTCTGGAACATTTATGAAGATTTACCAAGGATGGATATAAATCTTCGTTATATCTGGCCATAAATGTTCCATTCATTTATTGGCATTTCCACCATCCTTAGCAGTCAGAACATTTATGAAGATTTACCAAGGATGGATATAAATCTTCGTTATGTCTGGCCATAAATGTTCCATTCATTTATTGGCATTTCCGCCATCCTTAGCAGTCAGAACATTTATGAAGATTTACCAGGGATGGGTATAAACCTTCATTATGTCTCCTTGAACCTGCTTGGTTTTTATACTTTTCAATCTGAGACAGATATTAACAAGAATGCTAGTATGGGGACTCCACCTAAGAGTGGTATTCAACAGTTTTAAAATAACAAAAATAACTAAAATAACTAAAATAACTAATAATAAAAACAGAGAGCCCTCATTGAAAAAGTTCATCGCCTTAACTTCACTCGCCTTGCTGGCTTTTAGTCAATTGGCCATCGCCTCGGCAAGTTCATCCCCCACAGAACTGACTGTAACCGATGGCCCCTATCTGTTCGCTCAAGCAAATCCAGACGCGCCCAGAACCGCTTACTGGATCTGCTCAGACAAGCTACGTACCACCCAAGTTCAAGATTTGCGGCTCGTGAGTCCCGATAACTGCGGCCAGCTACCACAGCCGACACTGAATCCTCAGGCCTTTGATGTCTCCGCCAACACCTACACCGATATCAAAAAAGTCGTGGCTCTCAGTGATGTCCATGGACAATACGATATATTGATCACCCTGCTTAGAAACCAGAACATTATCGATATAGATAACAATTGGGCCTTCGGTGATGGCCATATGGTGATGACGGGAGATATGTTTGACCGAGGCCATCAGGTTAATGAAGTACTCTGGTTTATGTATAAGCTCGATCGACAGGCCACAGAGGCTGGTGGAAAACTTCATCTGTTAATGGGGAACCATGAACAGATGGTGATGCGCGGCGATCTTCGTTACGTACATGAACGTTACCAAGTATCGAGCAAGCTGCTTGAGAGAAGTTACGATGAGCTTTACGACAGCAGCAGTGAAATAGGTCAGTGGCTTCGTAGCAAAAACACCTTAGTGAAAATCAACGACACCCTATTTTTACATGGTGGGATCAGTGGCGAGTGGATCGACAGAGGGCTAACGCTTGATATCGCCAATGACCTTTACCGCAAGAATATCGACAGATCCAAGCCAGAGCTGAAACAGAGCGAGCTACTTAATTTTCTCTTCTTCGGTAACGGACCGACCTGGTTCAGGGGCTACTTCAAGTCCGATTATGATGAGGCTGAGCTGGACAGAATACTAAGCGACTTCGATGTCAAACATATCGTCGTCGGTCATACCTCACAAGAGCGGGTGTTGGGCCTGTATAACAACAAGGTCATAGCGGTCGACAGCAGTATCAAAGAGGGAATTTCCGGTGAGCTATTGCTCATGGAGGACAATACCTTGACTCGTGGCCTGTATAACGGGGACCGTGTCGAGTTATAGCCCGACGGCATAACCCCGCGGGGGGTCATCGAGAAAGGAGGCTTCACTCGAAGACAATGTTAAGTTAAAGGTTTAGCTAAACGTTAACTTAAAGATGAACCAAGACAGAGGCCTGTGCCTTCTTGGTCATCTTAGCCACAACCAAGAGAAATGAGTTATCTATCATGCGCTCGATTTCACCTTGTGGGATCGAGCCATCGAGAATGACGGTGTTCCACAACGCCTTAACACTAAGTGTCAATATACCCAGAGTTAAATCGCACATAAGGCATGTTTTCATCGGCAAGGATCTTCATATTGTTCCTAAAAATTGACCTGAATAAGTGAGATGACATTCTAAAAAGATGGTCGAAGCTTGAGCATGAAGCTGGTTACATTTTCTGTTTTTGGTTTTTTATATTGGGGAGTGTGTTTGAAGAAAGTCTGTTTGAAAGGAGTAACGTCATGGTTATCTATCACCTGCGATGAGTGCCGTGCAAGCTCATGTATGCTCCATGCAGTGTATATTTCCTCCACATATGGCGGTTAAAGGCACCAATACCGTTAAGACGCATAATACAGCCAAATGTGGAATTTAGCCTTGGCTAACACGGTTGATTCTTGTGATCACTGTGTTGTGATTAGTTGCTCTTGTACTACCTGATTAACCATACCTGAGTTGTTTATTTTCATCAGTATGTCATGTGGACTTAAGTTATCTTTGACCATAATGACATCCATATTTTTTCTAGTTTTAATGCTCTCAACATTCAAATTAGTGGTTTTTTTAAGCGCTTCTAATCTGGACCCGTTCTCAATCAGACCTTCTTTCCAGTAGACAATATAGGTCATGCTGACTTTTCTTCTCATCTGCGCTTCAGCATTTAGGCTTTCTGTTCCCTTGTTCTCTTTCACAATATTTGCTGCAGGTTCAGAAATGGGCTTGTCGTTAACTTGACTACAGCCAGATATCATCAAAGGTACTAGAAAGAGTGGGAGAGCGAGAACGATAGCCTTACGTTTTATGGGGGACATACTAATCCTTGGCAATATAGAGACACTTTGGCTTATGATGCTTCGCATTTATGTTAGCTCAAGCGTTAAATAAACAAATAAACCAACGACGAAATCAACGAGAGATTGAGCTATAAATGCCCTTCATTAAGAGGAAGGGCATTTATGATTTCAAACCTTAGCCCTCACATATGCTAGGTGATACAGAATGGCTAAAATCTACTTCAACAATGTCACCACAAGTGCCATTCTTACAAGATTGTACTGCGGCTCTTAAGTATGTAGTAGTGTCAACAATGGTTCGAGGAACATCAGTAACAATGGTTTTATCAAAGCTAACAGAGCTAATGTTGCCAGTAGCGTTAGTTTGCATGATGTTATAGCTAATACCGCTAACATGATGTTGTAGCGAACCAAATTGCACGTTATACATAGAGCAAGCAGTAGGTACAACTTCAATCATCTGAGTCAAATATGCTTCTTGTGCTGGTGAAACAAACTCTTCATAACGATGCTGAACATTAACGCTATCAATTGCTAGTGCATCATTTCGGATTGCATTGTAAGCATTAGCAACACCAGCTCCGTAGCCCACCTTGGAAGCACGTGATGCCTGACCATGACCATTCAACTCATAAGGTGCAGCAGTGCTTAACATCATTGCTTCACGCTCTTTTGCAGATAAATCAGGGTGAACCATTTTTAATAAAGCCAAAACACCAACAGCACTAGGTGCAGACATTGACGTACCTGATCCTTCACCATAGCAATTGTCATAGTTTGCAGAAGTACTACAGTAGCCACTAGTATTACCATAAAGAGACGTACCGATGAGAGCACTATTAATATCTTCACCGTTAAATGCAATGTCTGCAAATTGACCAAAGTTAGAGAATGAACTGATTTCGCCACTCATCTTTGAAGATGCAATACCCAGCGCTTCCTCGCAGTTTACAGGAGTCACATAAGTGGTATCAGTTGCTTCGTTACCTGCCGCAATTGCAATACTAATGTTCATCTTATAAGCTGCGGTAACTGCGTCTTGCATATAGCTGTTAGACTCACAACTCATTGTAGACTTGCCACCCAAACTTAAGTTGATAATATCAACAGGTGTAGAAATTGGCTTAACATAACCATTGTCACCTTCTTTCAATGTTCCATTGCTGTACTTGTTAGTTTGCATCCAAAACTGATCCACTTTCCCCCCTAATTTGCATTGAAAACTGATCCACATATTTAATACCTCCTGCCACCCCTGAGCAGGAGAATGTGGAGTGATAGATGTGTCATTATTAAG
>NZ_RXNU01000060.1 GCF_003966225.1 Shewanella canadensis | reverse complement strand
TATGTATGCATATGGTGCCTATATGTAAACCTAGAATACTGTATTCTTAAACCTAACTTTCAATATGGCTGAAAATATTTGCTTAAGGAGTTTCATTCATCATCATGACACCATTTTGTGGTACTGAAAGAGAAAACACGTACATCTCGATCGACTGCATGTGTGTACAGTTAGTAGATAAATAATAAATGATATTTTCTTAATAAGTAGAATATTCCAAAAGGTACTTATAATTTGGGATGGAGGAAGTAATTAAACTAATACTTAAACTAATATAAGAATATGGATAGAGATGTAAAGAAGATCTTATGATGACATAGGGGGAAGAGTTGGTATCCACAAACTAAATCATGCAAACATAACATGTTATTCCTTCATGTTCAATCTATAACAATTAATTAGTCACCTCTCAGCTATTCCAATTAATCATCAATACCTATAATAATCAAGTAGTCACCTCTCAGCTATTCCACTCAATTAAAACGGGATTCTCTTATGCATGCTATTGAATATGTCTTATTAATTAAACCGTCACCTCTCAGCTATTCAATTTAATTAACTCAACATATTTATTCATAACTAAACCATCACCTCTCAGCTATTTGATTTAATTACAAAAGGGTTCCAATAAAAGATATCTACTGCAAATATGTAATAATCACCTCTCAGCTATTTCACTACACATCTACAATAAATATAAATACAACCATTAAAGCTAGGTCTCCCTAAACCCTAACAATAGTATTTTAACAACATGGATAACAATAACATGCAAATAATCATACTTACCTCATATCGCGAATTAGAAGTAAATAAGCATTAAGAACTTTGAATCACAATGAACAATAAGAACAAACATGGTGCTTTTGCATTATCTAGAGTGCTTCCACCATCCCCCTAAGGAGATTTAGCTACTCATCCTTGATGATGACATCCATGGAAGAAATAGTAAAAGAACACAACATCATAAATGCGAAAGAGAATTGATTATAATTATTAATAAAGAATATATAAGAACAAGAGAGAT
>NZ_RXNU01000005.1 GCF_003966225.1 Shewanella canadensis | reverse complement strand
CTAAATAGGGCGGATGATAATGATGACAAGGTATATTCACTTATTCACAAACAAAAAAGTGTTATAAATAATAATGTTATTTACGATCTTTGATATGAGTCGACTCACCTAAGCGGAGAAGAGCCGGGAAAGTATGGACATCGAATATGCGATAACGCTTCGTTTAGCGGGGCAATGGTCTTACTAAAATCTTGTGAGGAACGAATAACAGCAAGACCATTAGTTGCCGTACGTCTAAAGCGCAATGCTAAGTAATCAAAAGCCTAAACTATCTTTGCTTGTCTTCGCGGGCTCCAAGTTTGGATATCCTATCGAGAGCATTGTTTGAATGCTAAATGCTGAAGGCACCGATGTTAATGTTAGAGTAATTCCACTTTCACTAACCCACTGGATATAGGGTATGTTTGTTCCTTCACCTTTCTTCCATGCTCCAAACAATGTCTCTAGTTTAACAAATAATTCGCCATAGTGGTCAATGGAAAAATAGACACCTACTCCATTGAGCCTGCCTTCAGAATCGAAAAAAAATTGGAACTTCTCATCATCTCTTTCAAACCCAAGCACCTCTTTAGAGTTATTGTCTTCGAGCCACTCTAATCCGTTTATTGATTTTTTTTCGGCATTGGGGAAAATCTCTTTAACCTCTGAAAGTGCCCCCCCCCATTTTGTATCGAAGACACCCTCACTAAAAATATCATCAATAGCATCAGCTCTAGAATAAAATGAACTTAATAATGCTACCAATACTAGGACGTACCTCATGAACCCTCCTGAATACTTAACATTTAGTAAACCAATTATCTAAGCCGCATTTCAGCAAAGCCATTGATTAACAAGCACTCTATCAGAGTGGTGCAGAAAGAACGAGCACACTAAATCGAAAAAGTGCGCATTGATACAAAGGTCTTTCTAAAAGAAATAAATTATTGCCATTAATGGATTAGAAAAGTTAGGCCAACTGACTGATTATTTATCAGGACAGCTTACAGACTGTAGCTCACTTTGGGGCAGGAACATGTCAGCCAGGATTTGCAGACACATCGATGTCGGGTAGGCGGCACTTGGTAACAAGTGTCGTCTATCCGACTGAAGTGTTTTAGCCGGCCGCCTCAACAGAAATTAGATAATTCACATTATCCTTAAATTGAACAGTTGCTATACTTTTATACCATTAACAAGGATCGTTAAGGGATAGCATGGAGAACTCAGGTCTGAGCCTAATTTTGGTTGTTGTATGGCTTTTATGTATCGTTGGTTCGGTGATCTATAACTTTCTACCTGGCGACTGAGCAGCGAGAACACTATCTGTTGCCAAGCTCTCTCGAATTCAACTTTTGTTCGTAGTTCAACTCCATCGAAGCATGTAGATAGCGGGGTAATTCAGCCATAAATGTTAAGGCAGCAGATCCCTTATATCACACTCCAAAACCTCTGCTAATTGGTATGCCTTTTCAAGGGTAATATTGACTTCTCCGCGCTCGATTCGTCCTGCATAACTGCGATCAATCTCTGCTAGTAATGCCAATTTATCCTGAGAAATGCCTAGTGTTTTGCGCTTATCACGCAATTTCGCACCAAATTGGATAGCTAAGTCTTTCATTTTTCACTCAGTTAAAGAGAAAGACTATCCAAAGTTGCGGCTTATAAAGCCACGGATTATAATCCGCATTATTAATATAAAGTTCTTCTGGCCCTGTGAGCTAGAGATAAAGAGCCTCTGACGAGAAAGTAATGTCAAAAATATCCATCAAAATTAACGCCCAACTAAACACTATTCTTCAGGATGAGAACTTCGACAATTTCCATGTAACACAGCTACGGGATGCATATCTAGCCAACTCTTCAGTAAGCCAAGATCTTGTTCAAGCTCGTAAGTATATTTACAGACAGATCCTTAGACTGGTTAAGAAGGGGCTACTGCTGAAAAAAGGAACTAAAAACTCCAAAAGAGTCGTGTACCAAAAGTCAGAGCTATTTTATAAAACTAACTTCATCTGCCAAAGTACAACAGAGGATAAAGTGAATCGAGCCAAAGCAGTTACTGTCGGCACTAATACTGCTGTCCAGCAGCTTGAAAAACGCCTTAAAGAATCTGAAGTTGATCTACTCACTAGCATTGGCGAGTCAGAAGAATATATGCGGTTGTATCAATCCTTCCCAGAGATGAAAACGCACCTTGAATCCCAGTATTTACAAGCACGTGAAAATAGCTCAAAACTACTCGGCCAAATCAAAGCGATTAAATCTGTTCTCGCTCATCAGCAAAAGTAACCTTAATGCATCTAAGACAATGGCAATCAGAGTGCGTCAATCGCGTTCTAGAGCACTTTAGTGCCAAACATAAACACTTCCTTTGTTTGGCAACTCCAGGCGCTGGTAAGACGATTATGGCTTCAGAAGTCGCTGTTAAGCTACTTGATCAAGACCTTATCGATTTTGTACTTTGTTTTTCACCTTCGATAAATATATCGCAAGGAATTAAGGATACTTTCTCGACACGGCTGGAATGTCGTTTCGATGGTGTCATAGGTGCCGTTGGTTGCTCTTATACGTATCAAAGCATGCTGTCTTTCAAAGAGGATTTCTGGCAGCTGTTAAAACAAAATCGGGTACTCGTGATATTTGACGAGATCCATCATTGCTCTGGCAGTTCTCTTGAAGATGCTAACGCCTGGGGGGAAGAGATCTTATTGAATATTCAAAGCCAAGCCGAATATACTTTAGCGTTAACTGGCACTCCATGGCGCTCAGATCAAGCACCGATAGCTTTATCTCGTTATACAGACCCAGACAATCAAATACAGTGTGATTATATCTATGGTTTAAGGGAGGCCGTTGCAGACGGTGTATGCCGAAGCCCAAAGATTGTATTAATCGATAATGAAAGAATTTCGGTTACTGACGAAGAAAATGAAACTAAGACGTTTAATGGCCTAGATGCTCTATTCAAAGGTTCATTAGTTACTTACCAATCGATCATTAAAAATGATGTAGCCATTCGGCACGCCCTAACGCTGGCGACTAACAAGCTCGACGACATTAGACTGCACAACCCTAATGCTGCTGGACTTGTCGTTGCATCATCAATCGAGCATGCCACATACATTCTGAATATGCTTAGAAATGAATATGCCCAAACTGCCGAAGTAGTTACCTATAAAGAAGATCTACCTTCACTTAAAATCAATGAGTTTAGGAACAGTACAACGAACTGGATTGTCAGTGTTGGCATGATAAGCGAAGGTACTGACATCCCGCGTTTGCAGGTGTGTTGCCACCTAAGCAGAGTTAAAACCGAACTCTATTTTAGGCAAGTACTCGGTAGGATATTACGAGTAAACAAGGCTATCAATCAGGAGGCTTGGCTATATACTTTTGCAGCACCAAAGCTTGTAGAATTTGCAAATCGCATCGCTGAAGAAATACCTGATGTACCCGTCATATTTAGGGAATCCGAAACTGTTACTGTCTCCGCAGAGCAGGGGAGAAGCGAGATAATACGAGCTAGCACCCCATTTCAAACTGAGCATAAAATTAGGTTTAGCACACCACACGAAAATGAATCACAATCTCCCATTTTAGTGCCACCTAACAATCGAGACATCACTTGGGACCAATCGCCATCTTTTGAGATTTTAGGTGGCTTTAGAGAAAAGGTGGTATCTACTTTCAACTCACCTTTTTGATGCGGAAACCTTATTTATGGTGTCACCATTTTTAAAAAATTCTCTGGCTGTTATCAAATATAATATCGCTGTACATATTGATTTTTATATTCGCTTTTTCATTGCTCTTAACAACACTGAGAGTAACTTTTAAAGGTATTTGTCTCTATACATGTCTATGATATCAGTTGATATAGACAGATTTATCCATCTCGTTTTTGCCACAAAACGTTTCGTTATTTACTGGCTAATTGAGCAATCATTCTGCTAAAATTTTCAAATGGCACTTCAGAAAACAGAGATATTCATGAGTAAGAATAATCCTATGACTAAAAAGGAGCAGGTTGCTGAGGGCTTGGAGTACAGCAATATATTCAATGCAATTTCGAATGAAACACATACTGCCAATGAGCTACAGTGTTTATCAAGCTTGTTTATTGAGGTGCGAGATGCAATCAATAATCAGGAGCAAAGTAGTCTGATTGAAACGGAAGAGTTAACTGCTATATTTCTGAAATCTTTGGATGTTTTTGATACACCTAAACAGGCTAAGGGATGGCTAGAGTCTATATGTCCAGCTTTAAGCAACTGCTCACCGGTAAGCCTTCTAACATCTGTAGAAGGGCGTGAATTAGTGAGTAAAACCCTTAGGTATATTGAGTATGGTGAATTTTCTTAACTGACTATTGTCCAGGTACGTGTCAAAAGGATGCTGCTGACACGTTTGTGTCGGATAGACGACACTTGTTACCAAGTGCCGCCCTCCTAAGAACCCAGCGTGCAACTTTCACTGCACTAGGCTCAAGCCTCCACAAAGGTATCGTTTGATACCCAGCAACTTATAAAGCAGTGAGAGCAGGTTCATTCCAAGAGTTACGAGCTTGCCTTTTCGATTTTCTCCTAGCCAAATATTCTTGGTATTGAGGATCGAATGGTATAGCCGCATTTCGGATTTTTACATGTCTCTCAATGGGCACTTTGGCTATTTGGAATAGATTGAATTGGCAATCCATATCCTTGACCTTCTGCCAACCGTGAAATTGCCATTGGCCTTTTCGGTTGATGAAGTATTTAAGGGCTACCCAAGTCTTAGACTTTGTTGGATGGCGCCTTACTGCCCAGTGCCATAACGTATAGAATAGTTTGTGCCCAACATACCCGAATACTTGTTTAGCAACGCAATGACGATAATAATTCGCCCAACCCCTTAGTTTTGGATTTATCAGTTTGATAAGATCGTTAACAGGGATGGTTGCGTGCTTTTTGATGAGTTCGCGCAGGTTACTCAAGAACAACAAGGTATTGGACTTGCTCGGTTTAATGAGCAATTTTCCTTTGTACTTCCTATGATTGAACCCTAAGAAGTCAAAACCCTTGTTGATGTGGGTAATGTGCGTTTTCTCTTCGGAGAGTGTTAAGCCTCTTTCCGCCAAGAAATCAGCGATCAACGGTTTGATATCGTTCTCGAGCACTTCCTTTGAAGCACAAGTGACGACGAAATCGTCGGCGTATCCAATAAAGTTGGTTCTAGCACCCTTTTTGAGTGCTGTAGACTTTATGCGCTGCTCGAGTCCTGCAAGAGTCATTAGCATCAAGGTTGGGGATATAACCCCTCCTTGTGGTGTGCCCTCATCAGTTCGATAAAACAGCCCTTTATCCATAAAACCAGACTTTAACCATTGTCCCAACATTCGTTTATCTATGGCGATGTTATCAATAAGCCATTGATGCCCGATTTTGTCGAAGCAGGATTTGATATCTCCCTCAAGAACCCATTGCGCTGATCTCTTTAGAGCCAAGCATTTGAAGCACTGATCGACTGCGTCGGCAGTGCTACGATTTGGTCTAAATCCATAGCTGTTTGGGTCAGCAAACGTCTCCGATATAGGCTCTAATGCAAGAAGGTGGAGCGCTTGTTGTGCTCTGTCTATCATGCATGGGATACCAAGCGGTCTAAGTTTGCCATTCTTTTTGGGGATATTGATACGCTTGAGTGGTTTGGCTTGATATGCCTTCCTGCTCAATTGATTTACTGCTTTCATGCGGCGTGTATCCGTGTTCCAGATAACACCATCTATTCCAGGCGTTCTACTGCCTTTGCTTTTTGATACCCGCTTAACAGCAAGAAGTTTTGCTGAACGCGAGTGAGTCAGTATCCATTGCAACGCTTTCGCCTTACCGTGTTTACCTTCTCGTGTTGCCTTTGCAATACGCATTTGAAGCTTTAATACATGCGGTTCAACGGATTTCCAGTCTATGGACTGCCATTGTTCGCTGTCAGGAGAGGCACTAATCTCTGTTGAAATCATCATTTGCGTTTCTCCTTGAATAAAGTTCTTCAAATTATCTTGCAACGGGAGACCAGTCGGAAGTGGGCTCACTTTCGTGACCAGACACTAGTCTGTATCTGCATCGTTACAATGCAGCCTTTGCTTTTTCCAACCTCCTATACCTGCACCGCTATCGGCCATATTAGCTTTCCCAAAGGGAGCAATACAGGCTTACCGTGTTCCGTATGTCGCGCAATGTCAGGGTAGATGCCCGCTATAGTGCGAAGAGCTATATTGATCACGAAAGAGCATGGGGCAATCTCTTTCCAACTCTCATTGCCTTTTTGGCCACAACGTATAAACCACTTCCGCTGTTTCATCGTATAACGCACCTGTCGGATAGGCGACACTTGTTGCCAAGTGCCGCCCTCCTAAGAACCCAGCGTGCAACTTTCACTGCACTAGGCTCAAGCCTCCACTAAGGCATATTACGTTACCCAGTAACATCACAAAGCAGGTAAGACGGGTTCAGACCAAGAGTTTCTGCTCTCCTTACTAAGTTTCCGCCTACATAAGTAAGCTTTGTGCTCAGGTGCATAAGGCGTTGCTTCACTTCTGATTTTCACGTGTCTCTTTATTGGAGTATGAGCGATTTGCACAAGGTTGAATGCACAGTCCATATCAGCTATTTTCTGCCAACCGTGAAAGAGCCAATGGCCATTTCGGTTTAGAAAATATTTCCTTGCTACCCATTTTCTACCCTTGTTTGGATGTCGCCTAACCGCCCATCTCCATAACGCGAGGAATACTTGATGGCCTACATAGCTAAAGACTTTCTTTGCAACACTGTGACGATAATAGTTCGCCCAGCCTCTCAGTTTGGGATTCATCATCTTGATAAGATCGTTCACTGAGCTTGTTGCGTGTTTTCTGATGAGTTCACGCAGGTTTCTTAAAAATGACAGTACATTGCTCTTGCTCGGTTTTATGAGCAGTTTGCCGTTGTACTTTCTGAGATTAAATCCTAGAAAGTCAAAGCCATCATTGATATGGGTAACATGTGTTTTCTCTTCAGAGAGTGTTAAGCCTCTTTCTTGTAGAAATCGAGTAAGTTGCGGTTTGATTTCATTAATGAGCACTTCCTTTGACGCACCCGTAATAACAAAATCATCTGCGTAACCTATAAAATTAATCTTACCGCCTTTCCGATGAGCAATCGACTTAACCAGCTGTTCTAAACCAGAAAGTGTCAGCAACATAAGAGTTGGAGAGATGATCCCACCTTGCGGCGTTCCTTCTGCCGTTTTGTAGAACAACCCTTTATCGATAAAACCACACCCAAGCCATTGCTTCATCATTCTTTTGTCCAACTGAATGTTATCGATTAGCCACTGATGACCAATCTTATCGAAGCAGGCTTTGATGTCACCCTCAAGTACCCACTGCGCTGAGCTTTTGCGACTTAAACAAATGAAGCATTGGGCTATCGCATCAGCGGTACTACGGTTAGGTCGAAACCCGTAACTGTTTGCATCCGAAACAGTCTCAGAGATAGGCTCCAAAGCAAGAAGATATAACGCTTGTTGCGCTCTATCTATCATGCATGGAATGCCTAATGGCCTGAGTTTGCCGTTTTTCTTGGGGATATAGATCCGCCTGAGTGGTTTAGCTTGATAGCCTTTTCTACTCAGTTGACTGACCGCAGTCATGCGACGAGCATCTGTGTTCCAAATAATGCCGTCAATTCCTGGCGTTTTAGCGCCTTTGTTTTGTGATACTCGTTTCACAGCAAGAAGTTTTGCTGTTTTTGAGTGAGTCAGTAGCCATTGCAATGCTTTCACTTTGCCTCGTCTACCTTCTCTGGTTGCTTTTGCAATGCGCATTTGAAGCTTGAATACATGCTGTTCAATGACTTTCCAATTGATGGATTTCCATTGCGCGCAGTAAGGAGAGGCACTAACTTCGCTTGAAATTATCATTTGCGTTTCTCCATAAATAAAGTTCCTCAAATCATCTTGCAACGGGAGACCAGCTGGAAGTGGGCCCACTTTCGTGCCAGACACCAGTCTGTATCTGCATCATTACAATGCAGCATTAGCTTTCTCCAGCCTCCTTTACCTGCATCACTATCGGCTCTCTTTGCAGAGAGCTTTCCCATTAGGAGCGATACAGGCTTACCGTGTTCCGTATGTCACGCAATGTCAGGGTAGATGCCCACTATAATGCGGAGAGCGTGTTGATCACGAAAGAATACACGCAAACTTCTTTCCTACTCTCGTTGCCTTTTGGCCACAGCGTGTAAACCACTTCCGCTGCTTGTGAAATTACGCATATTATATGGATTCACTTTCATTCATCTTACTGACTCCCTAGCACTCACCCAATTTGTGGTTATCAGGAGGAACGTCCTCTCACGATTATTTTCCCGTCTATTTAAATAGACTTCGTTACATTGTCAGGCTCGCTTCTTTATTCAGAGCCATAGGGTCATCTGGTGATACAGATGGTCCTCTCTTTGGGTCGGAGGACAGCGATCAATACGACTTCACGTCGCACTACGCGGATTTACATATGTTCATCATACTGACTACCTAGCACTCACCCAATTTGTGGTTATCAGGAGGATCGTTCTCTCACGATTCAGATCCCGATTGGTCTATAACCAATCTTCATTACATTGTCAGAGCCGCTACTTTATTCAGGCTCCTAGGTTCATCTGGTGATACAGATGGTTCACTCAAAAGCGGTGAACAGCGCTTCATACGACCTCACGTCGCACGCCCCATTACCAGTTAGTGCAATTACTCAATCATTTTGGGAGCATCAGAATTTGCCATAATAAATCGATTGCTAAATGAATCAAATAGTACGTAACTGCCGCCACGTATTTTGTACAGTTTAAGCATAGTTTCTAGAATGGATTGCTAGATCTCAGCAATAAGTGCCAACCAAGTTCAAGTGTCGTAAATCCTATGGGTATCCACTTGCTGTGGTTGCACAAAATCAACCGTCTGATATTTTAACTTTCTATAAATCTATAACTTGATGGCGCTATGATCCTCGTGATGTCAAGGTCTGTATGTGGTGAAATGTACTGCTTTTTATGCTGGGTGGATCGATAAATTTCGCTTTGGTAAACACCACAAAACATGTTGAGAGCAGAGCCAACAAAAGTGAGCAGGCCAACGAAACAAAAAATGGCGTGGATGAAAACATCCTTTTTAGAAAGGGTGTTACTAGCAGGATTAGCTCGAGTGAGTAAAAAGCGAACACTCATCCGGTCGCCCTGATAACAATGGGTGTCTTAGTTGTTCATTATTAATTATTAGTGTCTGGCTATGATTTTGTTATAGTGGTAACTTTCATGGACGATGCTCATAAGGTAACTGTCTGTTCAATCTGAGTTTTTCGTATTGATACCGCAATTGGGAGCATCTATTACATCACCCATGATTATTCGTGCTTTTTCTTTGATTTTATTGTAGCGCTATTTTTACACATTACATCTAAGATGTGTTTGATATAGTTGATGTGGTTCTTTGCTGCCAGCTTTACTTACCTGTTATCTAAAGGATTATAAATAAAATGAAAACTATATTACTTGCAAGCATATTAGCAATTTCTTCTTTTTCTACATTGGTTAATTCTGCTGAATTTGAGTTGGTATGTGAATACAAGACAGATAGCAATGGTGAGATTATGCAGTTAGAAGTTACTGAAGACAAAATCAAGTGGACAGAGATCACACCAGACGATGGAATGCAGACTTCAATCTTTGATCGTGTCCATAGTCAGTCTGTTAAATACGCTGGTGAGAAAGATGGTATGTACTTTAATATAGTAAAGCATCATACAATAAGAACTATGTATAACCCGACATTACCTAAGCCAGAAGTTAAGCCAGAAGTTAAGTCTGTATGGCGTACAAGTATAGTGACATTCACAATTGAAGGCGCTTTATATAGAGCTGGTGGTGAAGACTTAATTTGTAAAGCTATTTAAATATTAGCCTTGTTTGTTTCTAAAAAATAGGTAGGGAAATACATTTCAAAAAATTACTAAGACACCAATAATTGTCAGAGATCGATTCCAGAAATTAATGAATTTGTTTATTTTTTAAGGAAAACAATGAGAATAATAATGATGATGGCTGCTTTTCTCACTTTCAGCGTATTAGCAGAAGAGAAACCAGATCACGTATTCAAATGTAACCTGCTGGTAGAAAGTGGTGATGGAGGTGATGTTTATTACGAACAAGGGCTATCAATGCTGGTCTATGGTGACAGTGCAATGTTGAAGATAGGTAGTGATGGTGATTGGATTGGTGGACAGTATGGGTGGAACATGGCTAGCTCTGAAACCCCTGTATACACTGGAAGTGTTTGGAATGTCATCCAGCACAAGGAGTCAAGCAATGGTGTAAAATCATTCACTACCTACGCATTTGATAATGTCAGCTTCCCAAGTTTGGCATTTCATGAAGACGGATCTTCTACAAAAGTAGAGACAGTCAAGCTATCAATAGTCCATACCAACTTTACTAAGCAACTAGTGACGGGTGCCGAGACTATGGTTTTAGGTCAATGTGGCTACTTCTATAAATAATGTTATCAACATATTCGAGCTGTGCAGCTTTTACTCGGTCATACTAAGGTAGACAATACAATCCGTTATCTTGGTGTTGAATTGGAAGATGCTCTCTTACTTTCAGAAAGTACAGATTGCTAGTAGTAAGTGGCCCTAGAACCTAGGGCTATTTTTTCAGCGACAAGTCGGCGGGATTATTGCTGACGAACCTTTGCCCCAAAGCAAGTTAACCCACTTAGTTATTAGAGATTAACCGCATTTACTTTGCCATAAGAAGAACTTATGCTCAAACCATTGTCAGCTTCATAACTCATACCACCCTGCGCAGAGTTTTCCTTCATTTAAAAAGTAGATTTTCGCCATGCGTTGCTGATGTTCTTTAGCTACTAATTTGTATAGTCGTATTGGTTATTCACAAACTGCTGCCACACTTAGGTTCTGTAAACCTTTTTACAGCTTGATTTTATTGTTGTTAGTTGTGGGCTATTTTGATTGATTATCTAATTTGTCCAGAAACACCATGATTAGATCGTAGTGAAATCTCGGGGGAGATAAATGTCACAGTATTGAAGATTGGCGTTGCATTGTTGTTAGGTTTCATCTGTCGGTATGTTAGGTTTGTGAGGTGAATGCTTTTATATACATGGAGTGATAATGATTAGGTTTAAGTAGCGACAACCTTCTCTCTCCGATAGAAAAGAGCAACCCGTTACAAGATATCTACGGCTCACCAACCATGATTGTTATGTTTCAAAGTGGAACCAGATCGATTAGACCAGAATAAAATAAACGCTACAACTAATAAAGACATGAAACTCGCCAACTAACTTAAGGAAAAGTAATGAAAAAAATTTCATTTAGTCTAATTTTAGTCCTTCTTATTGGATGCACCCAATACCCAGAGAGTGCAATAATCACCGACAGTGACCTAAAGAAGGATTACCTAGAAAATAGTTATAGTATTGCATTAGACAGTAATTGGTTCGTTAATTGGCAGAGAGAACACGACTTTTACGACCAAACCATCAATGGCAGTAAAAATCTAGAACGGGCCATAAACTTCTCAAATGAATTAGATGATATTGGTATAAAACTAACCAGTGAACAAAAAGAACGCTTGAGTGAAATAGGTTTGAGAAAGGACAATAAACAGAGTTTTGACAAATACAAAAAGGGACACGAAAGAACTCTAAATGAAAATACAAGAAGATACGAAACAGCTGTAAAAAACAAGGAAATACTTGAAGATATACAAATGCCATTAATAAGGCTAGAACAAGCTCAAGGGGAAATGCTTGATAAAGCCTCAAAAATCAGTGACGAGGGGAGAGAAACACTAGAGGTAGTCGAAAAATTCTTTTTCCAAAACCGCTCTTACTTAAAAAATCATAATGTGGCCTACCAACTAAGAAAAAGAAATTACATTAAGGGTGAGTCATTTAAATCAACCGTTAAAGTGGGCGCTGAATGTCCTAACCAATACAGAAATGAGAAAGGTAGAGTTGAGTATGGCTTTATGTATTTAACCACAATAAAATATGATGAAGTAGAGTTGTGCAGCTATTTGAATGTTATAAGTACATATTATGTAGGTGAACAGGATAGGAAAGAAGATGTTAGACTTGTGCTCAGCCTAAAAACACTCCCAGAGCTAAAGAAAGTTGCAATAAAATCTGCGCATCATTTTATCGTATCGGCATACCTAGAGAGAAAAGCGAAAAGTATATTTAGGGATAATGGATATAATAACGAGCAATTAAGAGGCGCTAGAATTGGTAACAGCAATAAATTCATTAAGTGTAATAATTATGGCACCTATGATACATTATATCTAAATCGAGATGATTATATAGAAGCAACTCTTCGTGAGCCCAACTTGGCCTTGCAATGCGTAAAATCATCTCAGGAAAGTTATGATAAAATCGACATTAATAGTTATCATGCCTACTTAGCCACGATGCTACTAAGTGAAATAACGCAAGTAGACGAAATGGTTATCAACAAGTCACTTATATTCAACTCTTTGAAAATGTCACCTATTCAGGATGACAACAGCTTTAAGGTTTTTGAACAAGATGCTCTCACACTTATAATAAACAACCATAAAAAATCGGAATACATTGAGATAAACCCGCAGGATTTCATTGGAAATAAAACGGCAATGTTAAAAGGAAATCCATCTAAAGACATAAAAGAGGTTTTCAATATAAGACTATAATTGTTACACCAACAAATTAAGAAAATGACCTTGTAGGGCCCTAGGGCAAGAACACGTATATTTAGTTTTTGCCCAACCCATTTTCCGGCTAGTATAACCTACTCCAGATAGGCGCTATTCATGGCAGCCATGTTATGTTTGTGCCGAACACTGGCTATTCTCGTCTGCTTAATTGATTGAAAAAGGGGTCGGAGCGAATTAGGCACCTTAGAGTAATTTAAGTTACTTTTAAGTTATCCGATGACCGTATTGATAGCTAGCGGCTTCCTTCAGACCAACCCTCGCGGATAAGCCCTTGCCATTCGCTAGTAGTTAACGTTTAATAACGGCACGTTACTGGACGGTTATCTTCCTACAGAGGGCTTTCACCTTATTAGTTCATACCCATGCTGGGCGTACACAAACGTTAAGAGTGATTCCCAACGCTTGGCATTCCCCGCTCTGCGTTGGGTTACGTGTTTATGGCGCGATGGTTTTGGTTAGGTGGTAACGTTGCTCACACCTTAATGCAGCGTTATGTTAATGGAGGCATTTATCATATGCATGGTGTTTGTAAACTTTGCAAGAAAGAAGCAAAGCTTGAGTTAAGTCATTTTATTCCCAAGTTTATAGGGAAATGGTTAAAGAAAACCGCTATTACAGGGTACTTCCGAGAAGGCAACCAGGTAAGTAAACGAAAACAAGATATAGCTAAAGATTACTGGTTATGCGGTTCGTGTGAAGACATCTTTTCCACATGGGAGCGTTCATTTTCTCTGAAAATATTTTACCCATATATCGAAGACTCTAGCTTGGTTACCTCTTATGACAATTGGTTATCTAAGTTTACTGCTTCATTATCTTGGCGTACTTTGACGTATATTCGCAGTAAGAATAGCGATGAAACTCATTCCCAAGAGTATTTGGATATGCTGGCAACAGCAGAGAAAGGGCTTGCTGACTTTTTGCTTGGAAAAGTGTCTAACCTCTATGAATTTGAGCAGCATATTTATCCTCTTGATGTTATTGAATCGACTTCGTTTGATAACCTCCCAACCAATATAAACCGATACTTCCTACGCACTATCGCTATGGATATTGTAAGTAATTCACAAGGTACTTATATCTACACGAAGCTACCTTCATTTATCGTTATCGGCATTGTTAAGTGTAATCAATCTAGAGAAATGAGGTCTAGTCGAGTGGCTATTGGTGGCGGGACTATATCTCCAAGAGAGTATGTATTTCCTGATGGCTTCGACGGCTACATGATGGATGCTGCTAACAAAATCTCAGAACTATATGAACAAATTCCAGAAGAACAACTGGCTAAGATTGAACAATACGTAGTTGACAACCCTGACAAGGTTCTTGACTCAAAACTCTTCGAAGCCATAGTTCACGATTATGAAAGATTTGGTAAAAATTCATTAAGATAACAAGACATTTAAGAGTGATTCCCAACGCTTGGGATTTTCAACTCAAAGTTGGTATTGCGTTTAAGGTACAATGGTTGAGGATAGGTGATAGATGTTTGGTCAGTGTGAACTTTATTTGATTGCCATATATTTCCTAATGCCACGACCTACCTTTAGATCCTTTTCGTTAACCCATTTCTGTCCGTGCGACCTGAAGTCGTATGAAGCGCTGTTCACCGCTTTTGAGTGAACCATCTGTATCACCAGATGACCCTAAGACTCTGAATAAAGCAGCGAGTCTGACAATGTAACGATATTTGGCTTTATGCCGAATGGGAACTGAATCGTGAGAGGACGTTTCTCCTGATAACCACAATCGGGTAAGTGCTAGGGTGTCAGTATGATGAACGTAAGTGAATCCATTTAAGGTGCGTTATATGAGAAACAGCGGAAGTGGTTAATACGCTGTGGCCAAAAGGCACGAGAGTTGGAAAGAGATTGGACAGTGCTCTTTCGTGATCAAATAACTCTTCGCACTATAGTGGGCATCTCCCCTGACATTGCGCGACATACGGAACAGGGTAAGCCTGTATTGCTCCCTTTGGGGAAAGTTATCTGTGAAGATAGCCGATAGTGGTGCAGGTAAAGGAGGCTGGAGAAAGCCAATGCTGCATTGTAATGATGCAGATACAGGCCTTGTGTCTGGCACGAAAGTGAGCCGACTTCCAGCTGGTCTCCCGTTGCAAGAAAACTAGAAGAACTTTGTTAATGGAGAAACGCAAATGATGACTTCGATTGAAGTTAGTGCCTCTCCTTGCTTTGCTCAATGATAATCCAAAGATTGGAAAGTCATAGAGCAGAAAGTATCAAAGCTTCAAGTTAGTATTGCAAAGGTAACCCCTGTGGTTACCGGGTAACATAGTACGCCTTAGTGGAGGCTTGAGCCGTATGCAGTGAAAGTTGCACGTACGGTTCTTAGGAGAGCGGCACTTGGTAACAGGTGCCGCTTATCCGACAAAAACGAGTTAGTGATTAGCGGGGGCTCGAAGTTAGTTAGCTTTATGTTTGGAACATATCGGTCTGGAATTCAGCCTTCTTATTATGAAGTCCACGGTCTTCCAACCACGAGTAAAATCTACTTCTAGTAATCAAAACACCGCGTTCGTTTAGTTTTCTTAGGATTTCAGCTTTGGAGGTCTTGGTGTCGAGGAGGTTCAATATAAACGCCGTATGCTCATCAAGCCTGGACTTAACCTTCTGTCCCTTCTGACGGCCAGATGATAGCCCTTTGGCCTTTCGTTTAGCGTGACCAGCTTTGGCTCGTTCAGAGCGTTTCTGAGCCTCTACAGCACTGGCAAAAGACTGCCCAATAACTGTAAAAATGATTTCAGCATTATCAACGTTCTCAGAATTAATGATGGTGTCGTTGTATGCTAAATGCAGCTCACCGTATGAGGCTATCTGGCCGATAGCGCCGACCAACGCCATAACCTTGTGGCGACCCAGCCGAGTGATATCCGATACAATGATGCTTTGTTGAGAGGTAATGAGGGAAGATAACTTCCGCTCACTAAGTTCTGTCTTGGTGGCAGACACATGTTCTTCTATCCAATCCGATATTTGTATGCCACGTTTAGCGGCGTACGCCTTGATAGCTTCTCTTTGTGATTCGCCATCGGCTCTTTGTGGATCTGATACTCGAATGTAGCCAATCATGCCAGCCCCCAAGTTGAAGAGTTAATTGCTCATGGACGGTTATTTGCTGTTTAGGTAGTCCAATACAACTTCATGGTGGTCTTTGGTTTTGAACTTGTTAAATACATGCTCAATATAGCCAGACTCATTGATTAAGAAGCTTGTTCTTACTACGCCCATATTCTCTTTGCCCATAAATTTTTTGAGTTGCCAAACTCCGTATTTTTCACATACTTCGTGATCTTCATCGGCTAGCAAGGTGAAGTTCAATTCTTGCTTGTTGATGAAATTAGTCAGCTTTTTAGGGGTGTCAGGGCTTAAACCAAGAACAACGACGTTATGATTATCAAGTTCTGCTTTAGTGTCACGTAGCCCTTGAGCCTGAACAGTACAACCTGGCGTTGAAGCGCGTGGGTAGAAATAGAGCAATACTTTTTTCCCTTTCAGCTCAGAGAGCGTGACAGGGTTATTGTCTTGGTCATTTAAAGTAAAATCTGGTGCTGTTTTAGCGGCTTCGATTACCATGTTTTTTGTCCTTACTTTCTCAATTAGTGGTATGTGGCGTAGCTTTGTTCGCTACGTCCTATTTAGTGCATTTATATTACGTTAGAGTGTACATTTTTATCGTTAATTCAGTGTCCTGTCTAGTGATTACACTAAACAGGATGCTTTTATCTAAAATCGCCTTTGATAAGGTTATCAGGCCTTGCTTTGGTGACCTTATCCATTGCCTTCTCTCGCTCACTTTCATGCAGCATCTCCATGAGTTCCTGAACCATTTTTATATGGTTGGCTGCTTGTCTAGCTAACGCTTTCTCATGGCTTCTTGAGAGGTCTAAGTATTCCTTTTTTTTCTTATTGGCTTGAGTTCTTTCGCTTTTAAGTTTTTTAACTTCTGTTTGTAAAACTTCAACAGGTGATGTACTTGAGCTGTCATGTGCTGCACGAGCTTCAAGTGACTTATTCTTCACCATTATTTGAACGTCTTCATGCCTGCGAAGTGCACCCACAGAAAGTCCAGCTTCTTTCTCAACGGTACTATTGTTGATTTTTAGCTTACCTTCTCGGGCTTTCTTCCTTAGTTCTCGGTTTTCTGGTTTACCCTCTAACAGGCGCTCTAGGGCATTTATGAGCTTATTCTTAGTTGCTTGTGTCATTACGCAGTCACTCCGCAGGGTATCAGCAGGTCTTGAATTTCTTGAGGTATTACAACGGGTTCATAGCTGATATCTAGGTCTTTCATAATGCGTTCAGCAGCCGTGATTTTGATATACACTTCTGACGCTGTTTGAGGCGTTAATTCATCATGCTCAATGTCCCATAGCATATGAATTTCAGCTTCCTTGCGCTTAGCTTCGGCAAAAACGGCATCGACAATATAGTCGTTCTTACAGTCTACACATTCTAATAGGTTAACTTGTGTACGTAGGCTACAACCTGTTGAAGTGCAGTAAACGCCAGGGGCGACGGCGTGGATGTGGCGCTTTTGATCTCGGATTTGCTTTTTCCAGTAGTTGACCGAGAGCATGTCGTTATCGACCTTATCTTTAAACAGGTTACGCTCAGCCTTCATCATATTTTTGGCAAACTCTTTGCCCTTGCCGCCAGCGACACGTTCTTTATTTGCGAGCTTCTTGAAGATGTTCAGGTACACCTGCGCTTTTTGAACAATCCTTTCTTGATCAATGTCGTGAGCCAAGTTTTGCTTTTGCTTTCTGATTTTCTGGAATTTACTGGCGTTCTTAGCGTAATGGCGTGTCATTGCCATCGATACATGGCTGAACTGCTGCTTGAGCTGGGGGAACGCACAAAGCTCGAAGCCGATAAGATAGTAGGCAAACGAGCGACGCAGCTGATGTCCTGAGAATTCATAGTCATCCCCCACATTAAACGAAAGGTTAGGGTCAGAAACTTTCAAATCGATGACATCGTCATCGGTTAGCGCTAGCTTCTCTCCCAGTGCGCCTTCAAACCAAGCCGTTAGATGCTTTCCTAATTGGTTTTTATTAATTGCACCACAGTCCCCTTTAGTCTTGTGGAAAAAGGCTTGGCTATCAGGGTGACGCTGTCTAAGTGGCGAATGTAGCGCTTGCAGTATCTCGTAAGCCCTTTTGCCGACCTCTGTGCTGACAAACTCATCTTGCTTTGACTGAGAGCCTTTGGTGGTTTTTGAGAGGTCTGCATGAATAACGTGAATGGTTTGCCCTGATATGATTTCTGTTGTGCACCCATTTGCAGTATGTAGGTGAAAGGTTTCATCTGAGCGCATACCTGTGCGGGACATTAATGCCCAGAGGCAACCACCATTGAGTTGTTTAAATAATGATTGCGCCTCTCTAAGTCCGGTCACCTTCCTGTTGCCAACCCTCAATGTTCGCTCAGGGCGGAATTTGTCGATGTAGTTAGTCATGGTCGTAGGTTTGTACTTGCTGAGTAGTTCAAGGGTCGATTCTTGTGTCGGGTTATTGAGTGCACGAAAAGCAGCTTGAAAGGATATTTTCTTTTCCTTATCACCTTTATTTGATGAAGATAAATACCACTGAAGCCCGCCATTTTTCAGCTTTGCCTCATCGCAGACAAGATAGTTTGCATATCCTATATAGGTTTTATCAAAGTAGGTGGCTATGTAATCAGATAGTTTGCTCAGTTCGTCACGAATGGGGTATAGCTCGTTCACTAATGCTTCTGATTGTTGAAGTCCCAAATAGTACAGTCGCTGCGGGATAACCGTGAACTGCTCTTGCTCTTTAATGGTTAAACCAAAATCCGAGGCAGATAACGTTTTGGTCAAATTAACCTTGAACGGTAGTCGTGTTGCCTCTATGAACAGTTTGTTGAGTGGTGTATAAGTTTTTTCTCGTTCGAAGTCCAAATCGGTAACATCACCTAATACCCAAGCCTCTAACAGCTCAAAACTTAATAACTCAAAGCTATTGTGACCTTCATTCAGTAGAGCGGTGGCGACTTTCTTTAACCCAGTGATAGTTTTCACAATGCTCATAAATGAATAATCTTTGGGTGAGAGCCAGATCATACTCAATGCAAGTGCTCTCAATTGGTTTGTCAGGTTGCGCTCCATCACCTTTCCGTCTAGAAAGAAATCTAGAGTAAACGTTGCGGTAACATTAGGCTCAAAGAACGGTTGGAGATGACGCCAAGCGTTGTTGTCTCCAATTTTACCCAGTGACTCACCTGTGACGCCAAAACCAATATCTAGCGCCTCAAAGTTATCCCACTCGGCCGATTTAATGGCAGGCTCTAACACATTTTTCAGGTAATTTGTGTAGCTTCCAACGTGATTTTGCGCACTTAACAGGGCATCTTGTTGGCCGATGTTGTACTTAGGTAACTTTATCATGATTGGCTCCCAACTAACGGTGTAGGGCTAAAATGGCGTGTTCCATAGATACCCGAGGGTGACGCCCGTTTTGGTTAAATAATGCCATCGCATTGTCGTACACATCCTTGCTGGCGCCATCGAGAGTAACCTCAAAAGCGGCGATTCTTTCATGGACTTCCTCTTGCGCGTTAGGGTACAGGTTTACTGCCTCCTTCAGCACATCTATGAAAGAGATAAGTTTATAGATGGATTGAGTCTCATTGACGGCTTTAGCTGATTGGCATTTATGGCACATGTCGTATTCAGCACAAGGTAGTTGTAGCTTCATGGCGTTATTGGTTTCACGCTGGGTGTTTTTTCCACCTACAATGTTTTGTTGCCCATTGCAATGAATGCCATTGGGATTGGTTTTTGCCCTTTCTTCCTCTTGCTTCTTTTTCCATTCATCATGCGTCAGCATTGTGATGCCAAGTTTGGCTGCAACTATCTCTTTTGCCAGCTCTAACCCCGTGTCTTCATCCAATAGCTCCATCACTTGTAGAGCTTGTGAGATGATGATTTTGTTGAGTCTTGGGTCACCATTAGCATAATGTTTATCAATGGTTTGAAGAAGGTTTTGCAGGAGGCTTTGAACGCCTCCAGCACCACTCACTGAGTACACTTGGTTACTGGTCATTTCTCGCCAGCGGCTTGATTGAAGCGATATGAAGTATTCGTTGGTTTCAATTGACCATGTACTCATTAGATTAGCGCTGATAGGGCTTATTCCGTCCCAGTCTTTAGGGGCCTCATTCTGATGGCCTCGCTTGAGCAGCAAACGCTCAGCTCTTTTAGATTTTTGCTTATCGGCTAACTCTGTGGCGAATTGTTCAATATCTTTGATCAACGCCTTGTCAGCAGCAGGAACAGAGAAGTGGTGGCTCTCGCCATTGCGGTATTTGAACGACACACTGATGTTGCCCTCTGCGTCTTTATCCGAATAAGTCAGCGGCAGTAAGATGCCCTTGAGGGGTAAGTCTGTGTAACACGATAGAATGCAGTAGGCGCTATTTGTTGCGCCTTGAGTGGATTTTGTTTTTGAGCAAGGGCGAGTGACTTTACTTACGACAGTTCGGCCTAGCGTATTCGTCTCTTTTTTTAGCTCGATAACATGCTGGTTTCGATAGCTGTGAAACAACTCCTTAAACCATGGCAGGCAAGATGCACGAGTGGGTGAGAGTAAGTTTAATTCTACCATTAGATGCTTATTTATTTCCTGCAAATCAAACGAGCTATTTTTCTCCCCTTGGTTATTCAGCTTGAACAGTAACTCAGAGCCTTCTGCGCCACCGCCGTAGAGAGCTGAAAGCGTTTCAAGGGTTTTAATAAACTTCACTCCATCCCGTTTATCAACATCGAAGCTTTGGTTGGTAAGTACAGCGTCTACCTCTTTATTTGCGCGTGCCTTAAAGCTCGATACCTTAACCACTTGTAAGCTTTTATCCCGCTCATCAGTATGAATCGTGGTTGGATGAGCGATGCTCTGTATGTCGCCATCGTTTAATGAGGTAAAAAAACACATAAGGTGATAAGCCGCCCCCATCGCCATGTTAAACGCAGCGGAAGACCTTACGGATATTCCCGTTTTACTCATCCAAAGGTTTCGGGGTTTGAGAGACGTTTTAATTGAAATGATTTCTTGGTGGCCACCAAAGCCAATAACGACAGGCAATTCGTCAGGCAGGACAAGGTTTTCTTTTTTTGCCGCAATGAGCTGTGGGGCTAGGGTGAAAAATAACTCACTCAACCGAGCAACAAGCAACTCTTCTTCAGCGTTAGAGTAACCCTTATATGATGTCGTTTCGCCAGTAAACCCTCGGTGATGGGTTGCCCATGTTTCAGCGGGTAATCCACACAATGAAAGGGCGGTGCGAAGTTCTGAGGTTATTTGACAGGCTGAGGTTTCCATAATACCCAACTCATCGCCATGACTCATCTCCCATAGCCTTTTGGATGGGCGGTACATTTTCATCCGGTGCCGCAGTTCGCCATCATTGCCGGCATATTTTAAATAGCCAGCTTCAGAAAAGGGGTCAACGTTTACGGCGTCACAAAAGACAATGAAGGCTCTTAATATATCGTATAACTCCGAGACGGTTGCTGCCGACCTGCCATTATCAACATACTGGTGGGCTTTTTTACAAAAGTTCCTTAAAAAAGGAATACGGCTGTTGATTTTGACTTTATTGCTGTTTGCGGCAAGGTGTAACAGGTGTGATATATCAAACTCGGTTGCATTCCTGCTTTTGCTGTCCTTATAGGGGATGGTAAGGTGCAACGGAACCACATTCTTACTATTTCTAACGTGCTTAACCGTCTTTGAGTTCTTCGCGAGTGGACTTTTTCCCATGCTACCACCCCTTGTTAATCTTGTTGTTTTTGCTCTTTGCAACCCGTAACTGCTCATCAAACTTATTCATGAACTTAATGTACTTTTCCGTCGTTGCGGTGCTTGCATGCCCCATCAGTTCCGCCAACTCATCCATCAGGAAGTCATAGGCAACATGTCGCTTTTGGGATTCACTCCAAAGCCAATGAGTCGCAAAGGTTGAACGCAAATCATGAACTCGGTAGTACCAAGTAGGTTCTATCGTTTGGATTAGCCTTCTCAATACTCCAAAATGGACTTCCACAGTGTTTTCTGTATACGGGCGTCCTTTATTGGAAACAAAAAGGTAATCAGTGCAATCCACCTCTTCTTTAGAATCAATCAGCTCTTTGCGTTTAACTAGGTGCTTTTGTCGTTGTTTACTTTCTTTGTATTGCTCTAATTCTTCGTAAAGCTCGATAGGGATTTCAACAATACGGGGCTTACTGCCCTTGGTGCGTGTAATGTGAACGGGTACAACGTCTAATTCACTAAAATCCTTGTTACCAATGTTGTGTGCTGGGAAGTGAGTGGCTTCTTCAACCCTAAGTCCTGACTCCTCACACAACCTTAGCATTAGGGAGATAGGCTTTGGCAACGTATCGATATGTTGGTTGAACAACGCTTTCTGTTCGAACGTCATAGGTTTTAATTTTTTATCAGCAGGCGTTTTATCATTCTTTGGAAACATCTTCATGATGTTTGACATTTCATAAACACGTTTTGAACCAGATTGAGTATGTGCAAGCATATCGTGTTGATTAATGCCTTCATAAATCTCAACGGTAGTGAAATGCGTTAATACATGTTCATCATCATTTTTGAGGTAACCATGTCTGTACATCCACTTGTAGAAGCCAATAACGGCCCCCATATAGCTTCTTGCAGTGGCAAGAGAGTATGCTTCATCACCTGTTGAATTTTGTTTAGCACGACAGTTTGCTAAAAGGTGTTCAGCAAAGCGCCAAGGCGCACCTTCTTCTTCATACTTCGTTAGAGACTTATACGTTAAATACTCAGTTGGTATTTCGTTACCATCGTCATCAAATCGAGGGTAATGTGTAGAATCTAAGTAGCGAGTATAAGCCAGTAACCCCTTTGCAATTGAGTCGGTGTCCTTAACGGCTCCCTTACCACGTAACTTAGAGACTAGGTAAAGAGATTGTGGGTAAACAACACTCCCATCAGGCGCAATGATAATATCTGTTTTCTTGGAGTATGATTGAAGTTTGGAAGGGGAAAGGTAGGGTGAATAAGTCACCTCTCCAGAGTCAGTATTTATGCTCTCTGAAACTTGGAGTTTTGCTAATGTATCAACCTCTATTGAAAGCAGTTGGTAGTCATCATAAATATTAGAATGTTTTTCATCATGTGTTCTTATCACAAACTATCCTCAATATGTTTACCACATATTAAAGATAGTTTCGTCATAAAAAACTATCAAGGTTTTTTGTCATGAAACTTTATCAAGGGTAAACTTTTTCTCGCCCCATACCCCAAATGCATCTGCAATAGCATGGTCTTCATCGCTTAACAGGGAGAAATTCAGTTCCTGTTTCTCGGCAAAACGGCTGAGTTTAGGTACAGGATCAGGGCTAATGCCTAATACCGTCACATTCAACGTATTGAGCGCTTTTTTACTGTCTCTCAGCCCACAGGCCTGTACAGTACAGCCTGGAGTCGATGCTTTCGGGTAAAAATAAACGAGTACCGGACCGCTCTCAAGGCATTGTGATAGTGAGATAAGCTGGTCGTCTTGGTTTTTCAGCTCAAAAAGAGGGGCTGAGTCGCCTTTTATCAGTGTGTTCATTGGTTTTCCTGTGCGGTCTCGATTATTTTGATGTTATGCCTTGCATACGCTTGATTGTGCAGTCTAACGCCACCTCATCAGCGAGTTCATTAATGCTGGTTTCTAATTTATCCAGATCAACTTTCTCTGGAACATTAATGGTGAGGAAAACGTTTTGGGACGGGTCGCCTTGATCATCCTCATCGGCGTGGGATCTCACGGCTGCCAGATCCAAGGAGCGGTCGGCAAGAAATTGAGTTATCTTCTTCATGGTGCCGCGTTGGTTGCTACCGCTGAAAGTGACTTCGAGTCTGGATATGTAATTTTGAGCTGTATGCTTCGAGGTTCGCTTCATCACTGTCATCAATTCGAGTTCGACACTGAGGCTCGGAAGATTCGTTTCCACCTTAGTGATTGAAGCCCAAGAGCCGGATAGCATCATGATTAATGTGAATTCGTTACCAAATAAGGCCATTCGACTATCGACAATATCGCAGTCACATTCACTTGCAAGTCTTGCAAATTTACTGACAATTCCAGGGCGATCGGCACCCAGCGCAGTAACAACAAGATGGTTGGACATGAATTCTCCTTATCTATTCGAATTATTAGAAAAAACGTAATATGTAACACCACGTTTAATAACAGCCGCTAATGTTACCATAAGTTGCGCAAGATGAGATCCCCATCTTATCCCTTGGTGTCTCCAAAGTGTTAGGCTCTGTGGTCTGCATATTGAATCGGATTGGCTCTATCTAACATTGAGGGTGTTGAATACTTTTCATGATGAAAAAGTCTTAACGCTAACCAAACGCTGAAATGCTTGTTTTTAGCTGTTAGCATCAGTACCATAGCGAATCCTGAATTCTTGGGGAAGTCACATGATAAACGGAAGCATCGTAGCCTTAATCACACCAATGAATAGTGATGGCTCAGTAGATTACAAAAGTCTTGAAAATTTAGTTGAGTACCATATTGCTGAAGGTACAGATGCCATCGTTGCCGTAGGCACCACAGGTGAATCTGCTACTTTACCTATTCCTGAGCATATCGAAGTCGTATCTCAGACTGTTAAATTTGCCGCGGGTAGATTACCTGTAATTGGCGGGAATGGCGGAAATGCAACGGCCGAAGCTATAGAGCTAACCAAAGCCCAGTCTAAATTGGGAGTCGCCGCTATGTTGGGTGTGACTCCTTATTACAACAAACCTAGCCCTAAAGGGATCATCGCGCATTATAAAGCCGTTGCAGCGAGTACTGATATTCCTCAAATACTCTATAACGTACCGGGTCGTACCGCTGTCGATATGTTACCCGAGACAGTGGCTGAATTGGCTGAAGTGCCAAATATTATCGGTGTCAAAGAAGCTACCGGTGATCTTAGTCGCGTTAAACGTCTGCGTGAGCTGTGTGGAGATGATTTTCTTCTCTATAGTGGCGATGACGCAACGGCCAGAGAGTTTCTGACTCTGGGCGGCGATGGTGTCATTTCCGTTGCTAATAATATAGTACCGAAACAGTTTAAAATGATGTGTGACGCTGCGTTAGCGGGTAATCTTCAGGCCGCGATGGCGGCCGAAGATTCAATCAAGGGGTTATTCAGTGCTCTGTTTTGCGAAGCGAATCCAATACCTGTGAAGTGGGCAGTTCATCGAATGGGGCTTATCAGCCAGGGCGAAATCCGTTTACCTTTAACGGAACTTTCTACCGAGTTTCATGGTCTGTTGTTAGATGCAATGAAAAATGCTCGAATTGAGGTTAAATAATAGATGTTAAAGCAAGTGACTCCTTTAGTACTCATCGCCGCAGTGACGGCCTGTAGTTCACCGATCGAACGCAGACAAGCGAACGGTGGGGACGAGTATACCAATGTTAAAGTACAACCCGCTTTGACCATTCCAGAAGGGTTAAATACTCCGACTTATAGTAAGGAATTTGATATTCCAAAGCTTAATTCGAAGGCCGATGACAAATTGGTTGGTAAGCTTTTGGATATCAGACCGCCATTGCAAGTGTTACCCATGGCGGAAGGCACTCATGTAGAAGAGAGTGGTGATAGCATCAAGATCGTTGTCGAGTCCATCGATAAAGATATCGATCTGAAACAAGAACTCTATACCGTGTTGAATAACTATTTGGCGAGTCAGTCGATTACTGTCCTCAGTGAAGATTACGACAAAGGCTTAATAGAAACGGATTGGATAGAAAACCAAGAGGTCATCGATTCAAGCTTCTGGGGCAGTGATGAGATCTATGAACTTCGTCAACGTTATCAGTTTGAGGTGGATGTTCGTCCCCATGGACGCAGTGGTAACATAGCTATAAACTTGATTGACCATGAAGAAAGTTTTGATGGTAAGCAGCAAAATATCCTCCTGAGTGGCGAAGATAAACGTCGCTATACCATTGATATGTTAAATAGTGCTGTTGCTTATATGAGTGTAAAACGCACTCAGGCTATCAAGGCCAAACGTCTCAGAGAGAGCCTGGGTATCGACGTTAATATTGTACAAGGTGCACCAGCAAGTGTTGAAGGAGAAGCGGCTGAACAGTCTTATTGGTTAGCCGATGCACCTTTCCAACGTACCTGGGATCGCTTACGTATCGTATTACCGGAAATGGGTTTCGAAATTGTTGATATGGACAGTAATAAGGGACTTTATTATATCAATGTTAACGATGATTCAGGCTTCTGGAGCTCACTATGGAGTGAAAAGAAACTCCCTGTTGAGGAAGGTTCTTATCGAATGTTACTCAAAGAGGGTGACAGCGAAGATAAGACACGCATCTACCTCCACAACTCAGAAGATAAACCCTTGGATAATGTAGTGGTCGAAGCTGTGTATGAAGGCTTCTCAGAGCTTATGCAAGAAGATCGTAAAATTCGTTAGTTAGTTTCAGTTCAATAGAACCTAAAAGGAGGCTAATGCCTCCTTTTTTTTATTTTTAAATAGCCGACTCAGTAGAGTAAATGACTCGATACAGCATCTATTCCAGTCGTTAGCATTAATCATCTCACCTCTGTTCGAGTATACCGATACCTTAAGTTGGTGTAATGAATGTGTTTAATTGTAAGTAAAGGTAAAACAACTTGATGCTGTGTTGCGCAAGGGTAAACTGTCATATATCAAAAGAAGTAGTACCTTGGACAGTTAATGAAAAAAATAATAATAATGATCATTTTGGCTTCAGTAGCTTGGTTTGCTTACCAAGAGTTTGCCCCCAATTCCCCCTCTAAAGTAAAAAAAGCCAGACCCATTGCTAATGTTGTCGTAGCCAAAGCCGCTATGGAGTTGGTTAGGGATGAGGTTGAGGCGCTCGGTACCAGTAAAGCCTATGAGTCAATAACGGTGACTCCTAAAGTCACCGAGGTAGTGACTAAAATTAATTTTAGCGATGGTGACAGTGTTGAGAAAGGACGCTTACTTGTCCAGTTACAGGATAGAGAGCAAGTTGCCAGAGTAACAGTCGCAAGGGTCCGCGTAAGTGATCATATGAGAGAACTTGAACGGATCCGCTCGCTGGTTACCAGCCAGACGATTGCAGAGCTGGAAAGAGACAGGCTTCAAACCTTAATCGACACCACGAAAGCTGAGCTGGTCCAGGCGCAGTCGGCGCTAAAGGATCGCACCATTACAGCCCCCTTCAAGGGCCGATTAGGTCTGCGTCAAATCAGCGTGGGTAGCCTGGTTTCTCCGGGTACTGTGATCACCACTCTGGATGATATTTCGATAATTAAGCTGGATTTTTCAGTTCCCGAGCGTTTCTTACAGTCGTTAGCAATAGGTAAAAATGTGGAAGCTACCGCGGTAGCATTCCCCGATGAGCTGTTTACCGGTCAAGTGGTCTCAATTGATAGTCGTGTTAATCCAACGACCCGAGCCGTGACGGTACGCGCGGAGATCGCTAATGCCAGGCATCGACTCCTACCCGGCATGCTGATGAAAGTAAAATTGATCAAGGAGAGCAGAGAAGCCTTGATCTTACCTGAGTCTGCCATCATCCCAATTCAGGACAGACATTATGTCTATCTCGTGAATGATGAAAATGTAGTGTTTAAGAAAGAGGTTGAACTTGGGCTGAGAAAGCGCGGTTGGGTCGAAGTGCTTACAGGGGTTGAGCTGGGTGAGCAGGTGGTGATCCGAGGCATTCTCAAGGTGCGACCCGGAGACAAGGTTAAAGTCCAATTTAGTGAAAATTTTAGTTTTTTAAAAGAAGCTAAGGTAGGGCCTACCGCATGATTTTAACTGATCTGTCGGTAAAGCGGCCTGTCTTTGCCTCCGTCATTAGTATTTTGCTTATCGCTTTTGGCCTCGTCTCCTTCGATAAGCTCCCGTTAAGAGAATACCCCAATATTGATCCACCTGTGGTCTCGATTCAAACGAACTACCGAGGTGCAAGCGCATCTGTGGTTGAGAGTCGTATCACTCAGCTTGTGGAAGACCGTATCAGTGGCGTCGAAGGTATTCGCCATATTAATTCATCGAGTCGGGACGGGCGCTCCACGGTAACCTTGGAGTTCGATGTTGGAAGAGATATTGAAGCCGCCGCTAACGATGTTCGTGACCGTGTATCAGGCTTGCTTAATAACTTACCCGAGGAAGCTGAGCCGCCGGAGGTGCGAAAAGCCAATGGTGGTGATGAAGTCATCATGTGGTTAAATTTGGTCTCAGACCAGATGACGACATTACAGCTGACCGACTATGCACGTCGTTACCTGACTGACAGGTTGTCTGTCATCGATGGTGTCGCCAATATTCGCATCGGTGGGGGTAAGGTCTACGCGATGCGGATCTGGATCGATAGACAGGCACTCGCTGCGCGGGATCTGACCGTGGCCGATATAGAAAAAGTGCTTCGCTCTGAAAACGTTGAGCTTCCGGCGGGCTCTGTCGAATCAAAAGAGAGACATTTCACCGTTCGCGTCGAACGAAGTTTTCGTACAGTTGAAGATTTTACCAACCTGGTGCTCACCGAAGGGGATGATGGTTACCTGGTAACATTAGGCGATGTCGCAAAAGTTGAGATTGGCTCGGAGGAGGAGCGTATCACCTTCAGGGGGAATCGTGAGGCCATGATAGGTTTGGGTATTTCCAAACAATCCACTGCCAATACCCTGGATGTTGCCAGAGCGGCTAATGCACTTGTCGATAAGATTAACCCGACCTTACCTGCCGGTATGGAGATAAAGCGTTCATACGACAGCTCGGTTTTCATCGAAGCCTCGGTAAAGGAGGTGTATCAAACTCTCTTTATTGCCATGTTTCTGGTTATCGTGGTTATCTACCTTTTCTTAGGTAGCGTACGCGCCATGCTGATCCCCGCAGTAACGGTACCCGTCTCGTTAACGGCAACCTTTATCGTGTTATACGCCCTCGGTTACACGATTAACTTGCTGACGCTGCTAGCCATGATATTGGCCATCGGTATGGTAGTCGATGATGCCATTGTGGTACTGGAGAACATTCATCGCCGCATCGAGGAGGGAGATTCACCACTTAAGGCGGCGTATCTGGGGGCGAGGGAAGTCGCGTTTGCCGTTGTGGCCACAACGCTCGTGCTTGTTGCGGTATTTATGCCTATCACCTTCTTAGAGGGCGATCTGGGTAAGCTGTTTAAAGAATTTGCAGTTGCGATGAGCGCCGCCGTGATCTTCTCGAGTATCGTCGCGCTGACTTTGAGCCCCATGATGTGCTCGAAGCTCCTTAAACCCGCGGGTGACGATCCCTGGCTTGTCAGGAAAGTGGATGCAGGAATGAACTATGTATCGGCTCAGTATCAGGCTCTGGTTATTAAGTTGATGCGTTATCCGCTGATGGTTAGCTCTCTGGTATTAATTGCTCTGGCTTGTAGTGCCTTTCTGGTTAAAGAGGTGCCTCAGGAGTTTGCGCCAAGAGAGGATAGGGGGTCAATGTTCCTCATTGTTAACGGCCCTCAAGGGGCGAGTTATGAATATATTGAATCCTATATGGATGAAATTGAAAATCGATTGATGCCTCTAGTGGAATCGGGTGAGGTAAAACGCCTGCTTATCCGCGCACCGAGAAGTTTCGGCCGCAGCGCCAATTTCTCAAACGGTATGGCCATCATAGTACTCGAAGATTGGGAACAAAGAAGAAGTGCATTCGAGATCACCGGGGATATTCGTAGTCGCCTCTCCGATCTCGCCGGAGTCAGAGCCTTTCCTGTGATGAGACAAGCATTTGGTCGTGGTGTCGGTAAACCTGTGCAATTTGTGCTGGGAGGCCCGAGCTATGAGGAGATTGCAAGGTGGCGGGATATTATCCTTGAGAAGGCTAAAGATAACCCTAATCTGGTGGGGTTAGATCATGATTACAAAGAGACTAAGCCACAACTTAGGGTCATCATAGATAAAGACAGGGCCGCCGATCTTGGTGTCTCCATATCCCATATCGGCCGAACATTAGAGTCTATGTTGGGCTCACGTCTGGTGACGACCTTTATGCGTGATGGTGAGGAGTATGATGTCATCATCGAGGGGAATCGGGATAATCAAAATACCGCATCGGATCTTGAGAATATCTATGTTCGTTCAGACCGGAATAAGGCATTGATCCCTCTGTCTAATTTAGTCAGTGTCGAAGAGTTTGCCGATGCGAGTCAGCTAAACAGATACAACCGTATGCGCTCTATTACATTGGAAGCAAACTTAGCCGACGGTTACAGTCTGGGAGAAGCACTGGATTACCTCAATGAGCTATCGAGTACTTATCTGCCTGCCGAGGCGGTGATCAGCTATAAGGGGCAGTCACTCGATTATCAGGAGTCGGGCAGTTCGATGTATTTTGTCTTTATTCTTGCACTCGGGATTGTCTTTTTGGTGTTGGCCGCGCAATTTGAGAGCTTCATCCATCCAATGGTTATTATGTTAACCGTTCCCTTGGCCACACTTGGAGCCTTGGTTGGCTTATGGTTAACCGGACAGAGCCTGAACATTTACAGCCAGATTGGTATCATCATGCTGGTCGGCCTGGCGGCTAAAAATGGTATCTTGATCGTAGAATTTGCCAATCAGCTCAGGGATAAAGGGGTCGAGTTCGAAAAGGCCATTGTACAGGCGTCGGCGCAAAGATTACGTCCTATTTTAATGACCGGGATCACCACCGCTGCCGGTGCCGTACCTCTGGTATTGGCTCAGGGAGCAGGAGCTGAAACAAGATTTGTTATCGGGGTCGTGGTGCTATCGGGGATAGTGTTGGCCACTATGTTCACCTTACTCGTGATCCCTGTGGCCTATTCGCTATTTGCACGAAATTCAAGTTCACCCGAAGCTGTTGCACGCGAACTGGCAAAAGAGTTAGAAATAAAGTAATTACATAAATACAGCGTTAGATGTGTAAAGTAGCAAAAGGCCTGTCAGTGAAACTGGCAGGCCTTTTAATTGTTCTATAAAGGTAAATGGTTAGCCGAGCGGTATATCCCGCAACCTACAAACTTTCTAGTTTTCAGGATAATAGACCGTTTTGGCACGTCTTATTTTCTGCATCTTATACTTTCGATGCTGCACCATGATAGTTACCACCTCTTCAATATCATCTGTTACGGTAAGTAACTCTAGATCTTCGGCTGAGATGAGTCCGTGCTTGAGTGGCTGAGCTGTCATCCAATCTAATAACCCTTGCCAAAAATCTTTCCCAAACAGCACGATAGGAATGGGGTAGATTTTATTAGTTTGCAATAAGGTCAGTGCTTCGAAGAACTCATCAAAGGTCCCAACCCTCCGGGCATACAGACATACCCCATGGAGTGTTTGACAAACATGACTTTTCTGGCGAAAAAATAACGATAATTGAGGGAGATATTTTGATAGGGGTTAGGTGACTGCTCCATGGGGAGGTCAATGTTCAGTCCGACAGATTTACCCATGCACTCATTGGCCCCTTTATTGCCCGCCTCCATAATTCCCGGGCCGCCACCTGTGATGGTGGCAAATCCCTCTTGGGCTAAACGCCGCGCCAGTTGCTCTGCTTTTTCATAATAGATGTTGTCGGAAGTGACCCTCGCTGAACCAAAGATCGATATGGCAAAGCCTAGATCTGAGAGGGCATCAATGCCTTCGGTAAACTCTGCGATAATCCTGAATAGACGCCATGACTCATCGCCTTTGAAATCATCAATCATATTTTGATACTCGATAGCTCATTTTGATAGTTCATTGGATAGAACATAAACATTATGAAGAGAGTGTCGACTTATTCTAAGTCTAGGTCAGAGTGATAAAATTCGCAGGATTAACAATTATAATTTATTGGTTAGGGTAGAAGCTTGATTCAAATAGAGAGCTGATTGGCGGATACAAAAAAGCTTACAGCTTAATTCTACAATAAGAATAAGCTATAAGCCTTTTCACTTCTTCTACGTTTTACACCTGATGGCTACTTGTCAGAATTGTGTTTGTCTGATGAGGCAACACCTGTACTTTTGTCAGCATTGTTTTCGCTGAGATTTTCAGCTTTACCCGCCTCATCTTTAGGTTTAGATTTTGGCTTAAGTTTATTGCCCTTGCCAAATTGAGTCATCTTATATTTGGCACTGTATTTCAAGACTGCAAGATTACTTGCAATCACACCAATCACTAAGATGATGATGAGCCAGGTTTCAAGATCTGACATCGATACTCCACAATTAACAAGCTATCAATATACCAAGTCGTTTAATCGACCGCTAAACGAGACTCACAGACACGAATATCTTCAGGTGTATCAACTTCCGGTGAGTCAAAAGCACTGATAGCGACCTTGATTTTATAGCCATGTTCGAGCGCTCTTAGTTGCTCAAGTTTTTCTAAATCTTCTAAACGTCCGAGCGGTAACTTAGCAAATGTAGAAACAAAACTTCTGGTGTAAGCGTAGACACCTAAGTGTTTATAAACAGGATGGTCGTTGGTATCTCTGCCGAACGGGATACGTGCACGAGAAAAATAGAGTGCATTAAAATCGTTATCGAATACCATTTTAACGTGCTTAGGATCGTCAAGTTCACATTTTTCTGTGATTTCAAAGCCTAAGGTTGCCATCCCAAATTCGCCTGGATGACGTTCAAACAGACTGATGATCTGTTCGATAGAGATGGGGTCGATTAAGGGCTGATCGCCTTGCAGGTTAACCACAAGATCGTCATCTTTCAGGCCTAATTGTGTAATGGCATCTTCGATACGATCTGTTCCAGAAGCGGCGTCAGGACTCGTCATGACCACTTTCCCACCGAATCCTTCAACTGCGTCTTTAATGCGGTCATCATCGGTCGCAACGTAGATAGCGGTTAAGCCTTTTGCCAAAGATGCACGTTCATAAACATGCTGGATCATCGGCTTACCGTTAATCGGCGCCAAAGGCTTGCCAGGGAAACGGCTTGAGCCATAGCGAGCTGGGATTAACAGGGTTACGTTCATTCGTTATACCTATGGTTTACAAAATCGAAAAGGGTTTACTTATAGAAAAAGGGCTCAATTAGAGCCCTTATCATATGGGTGACTAGATGCGGCGGAACAGCTTAGTTAGCATCTCGTCGGTCACTTTCTCTTCCCAACCTTCGCCATAAACGTTATCCCAAAGTGGTCCCATGCTCTTAGTCACGGCGACCATCTTAGCGATAGTTTCATCGGGAAGATCTTTACAGATGTTCTTCGGAAGCACGATGTTGTGCTTGTCCATCATCTTACGGAACTCTGCAACGCCTTCTGGGTAGAACTCTTCGAGTACATCGAAGGCCAGGCAGTTACCGATACCATGATGGTAGCCTAATACATAGCCCAGACCATAAGAGACGGCATGACAGGCACCAACCTGGCTATATGCGATACTCATTCCGCCCATATAGGAGGCCATCATCAACTTATCGGCTTTTTCAGCATGATCGTCGATGTAGACTTCACGACATAGATCCATCGATTTTTCAGCGAAGGCCTTAGCAAATTCGTTAAGGTAAGTCCCCTCCAATGATTCAACACAGTGAATATAACAATCCATACCCGTGTAGAACCATTGATCGGTTGGCACACCGGAGATGAGCTCTGAGTCCATGATGATCTGATCAAATACTGTGTAGTCAGAGTTTAGACCCAGCTTACGAACAGGACCACAAAGCACGGCAGTACGAGACGCTTCAGCACCCGTACCGGAGACAGTAGGTATACCGATATGGTGAATCGCCGGATTTTTAATCAGGTCCCAACCTTGGTACATCGCTGAGCCACCTGGGTTGGTTAGCATCAGAGAAACGGCTTTAGCTAAATCCAGTGTCGAACCGCCACCCAGACCCACAACGCTAACAGGCAGATTTTTGCTGAAAGCTTGAACCTGCTCAGTCAAGGCATCGACTTGCTTAGTCGTTGGTTCGTCATCTACGTTGACATAGATAAGCAGATCATGAGTTTTTACCGGAACACGGCCACCCAGTGGCTTGTCTTGATGGACATCATCTACAAGAAATACGACGAAATCTTCTTCAACTTTACGTTCTTCGCCCAATACTTTATCAAGGTCGGCAAATGAACCACGGCCAAAAATCATCTTGGGTACGCATTTGAAATTTTTAAAACTCATTACAACATTCTCCGTTGAAATGTGACCACGCCTTAGACAAGCTAAGGCGTGGTACAAGTATGGGTTAATTAAGCAAAGGCTTTCTTAATATTCTCGATACGCTGTGCGATCTCTTCTTCAGTCCAAGATAGCTTGATCAACATAGAGATAGTTCGGCTCATGATCGCATCAGATTTTGGTACCGACACGTTAGTATAGTCAGGGCGGTCTTCAATTAATGTGATTGGCAGGGCAGAGCAGGACTTGAGTTCTTGAATGTGCTTCCAATTACTTAGGTAGTGCCAGTTGTTTACATACCAGTAGAAGCAGCCGTCGACGCCATTTTCAGCCAGCTTCTTGTTGATCTCTATGGTACGTTCTTCTGTTGGCATCATAAAGGTTAGGAAACCCGCTGAATCACCTTCGGCATCTGGTAGTTCGCGGAAAGAGAGTTCAGCGATATCTTTTATGCCATTTTTGATGGTGCGCTTGTTTTTACGTTGAATATCGATAATGGTATCGAGTTTACGTAGTTGAGCCAGACCCATTGCTGAGTTCATCTCAGATATACGGAAGTTCAAGCCCATAATTGGGTGATCTTCGGCGCCACGATCGTTACCAACATGGTCATGACCATGGTCGGAGAACATGTGAGAGTTTTTGTAGATAGTTTCGCTGTTCGTGATCACAGCGCCGCCTTCACCACAGGTGATGGTTTTCACTGAATCGAATGAATAGCAACCCACGTCACCGATAGTACCCAGTGCCTGACCTTTATAGGTGCCACCAATGGCCTGACAAGCGTCTTCTAAAAGAACAAGGTCATGTTTTTCACATACGGCCTTAATCTCGTCAAGCTTGCCCATAGAGCCACACATATGCACTAAGTTAACCGCCTTAGTACGTGGTGTGATGGCGGCTTCAATGCCTTCAGGAGACAAACAGAGAGTCTCATCTATCTCGGCAAAAATGGGAACCGCACCGGCCATAAATACGGCTTCTACAGAGGCGACGAACGTGAAAGGAGGCACGATAACTTCGTCTCCGGCACCAATACCTGCAGCGGCAAGTGCCGTTTGAAGAGCTGCGGTACCGCTTGATAGAAGGTGTGCGTGTTTAACGTTCATCTTTTCACACAACAACTGCTCCATTTCGCGCGTCTTCCAACGATCATTACGCATATGATCGAAGTTATAACGGAAGGTGAAACCGTTCTCCATTACATCTGCAACTTCCTGCTTCTCTTCAGGACCAAATAATTCAAAACCAGGCATGGAAATTTCCTTAGAATTCGCTGCGCTTTTTGCGCGAGAAATAAAACATAACTAGAGGATTATAACTGGGATGGGCGGAAAACTGCGATGTTTATTAAGGATTATTTAGTTAATTTCGGTATTTTTTTCGATGATAGTATAAAGCGTGTACTAAAGGCCCGTTAATTTGGGGAGTTTAAGGGCCATTCGCTTTTTAGAGATTGAACGCTAATGGTAGAAAATATCGAGCCAGTGGCGACAAACGTCACCACTCAAAGCCCTATGGGTAATGAGCAAACACCCTTTACCCCTTTGACCATTAAACTTAGGGTTTAAATTTATCGTTATCGACAGTGACATCCAGATCAGACAGTAGTCCGTTATCGATACTGTAGATCCAACCATGAATGGATACGTTTTCCCCTCTCGCCCAGGCATCTTGAACTATGTTGGTGCTACTGACATTGCCAACCTGTTCGATGACGTTTAGCTCACAGAGGCGATCAAACTTCTCTTCACCCTCAAGCTTGTTCAGCTCGTTACTGTGAAGGCGGTGAATATCTCTGATATGGCCAAGCCAGTTGTCAATGAGTCCAAGTCTCTCTGTGCCCATTGCAGCCTTAACCCCACCACAGCCATAATGTCCAACCACCATGATATGTTTAACTTTTAGGACTTCCACGGCATATTGAAGTACCGATAAGCAGTTCAAATCTGTGTGGATCACCATGTTGGCAATATTTCGATGGACAAATACTTCACCGGGCATTAAGTCGATGATCTGATTTGAGGGAACGCGGCTGTCGGAGCAACCGATCCATAGATATTCAGGGTTTTGTTGAGTCGCGAGCTGTTCAAAAAAATCAGGTGTCTCTTTAACGATACGTTCAGCCCAGCGGCGATTATTTTCAAAAAGGGGAGTTAGTATTTTCATTTTTCTCAACAATTCAGTAAGTAAGGGTATTCCTCATTGCACAAAGATAATAGCATTGAAATACACCTTTGGTGGTCCATTCAGTAAAATACCCAATTAATATTAATTAATTATTAATACTTTTCTTTATCTGGTTGTTAACGTGGTTTTGTTGCGGTTGCGACTCAGGTTTTTTGGTAACTATTTATCATCAAAAGTGGCCTCTAAATCGGCAAAAGCGTTTAAGTTGGATAGTTGCCTTGTTACGCTACAGGGATAGCGTGAGTCATTAACCAATGACTCACTTAGATAGATATTTCGTTATGTCGTTTAAGGCTTGAGATGTTTATTTAGAAAATTAGTGAGTTGCTCATTGATAAATTCTGGTTGTTCCAGGCTGGAGATATGCCCCGCATTAGGAATATGAATATACTCACTGCCATCTATGGCGTCATGCATCAAGTATCCCTCGAGAACCGGACGCACACTGTCTTCGACACCTGTCATAATTAAGCAGGGTAGAGTGAGCTTTTCTACCTCTTCCATGGTATCTCGTCTGCCGAAGATGATCTTGCCTAGTCTGAATAGTGTTTCGACCAGTTCAGGGTTTAATTCGGCAAGAGATTGTTTGAAGTGAGCAAACAACTCGGGGGTATTTTGAGCCGCATCTTTAGCAAAAAACAGTGGAGCGATCTGTTCGATCAAAGGTGCAGGAACACCCTGGCTGGCTTTAATGATATCGAGCATATTGTAATACTTGGTTCGCGACACCTCGGGTTCAAAGCCAATAAAGCAGCCCATCATCACGAGCGTGGTAACACGTGTCGGTGCTTTTAATGCCAGTTCAGCGCCCCACATGCCTCCTACAGATAATCCAATGACCGAGAACGTCTCTATTTTCAAGGTATCCATGAGTGTTAGCATCTGATCGGCAATATGCTGTAGAGAGTGCGTGCTGTCCGGAATCGGGTCTGAATGACCATGACCCCATAGATCCGGAACAATACAACGATAATGCCGGGAAAGGTGAGCGAGTTGAGGCGCCCACATCTGTGAATCCCAAAGATAACTATGGCCAAATAAAAGCACCGGGCCATCGCCTATATCTAAATAGCTAAGACGTTTGTTATCTACTGTTATCTGATTTCTATAGGAAGAAAAATTCATATTTCCTGCTGCGTTAATGATTGATGAAAGTCGATAGTCGATTGAGCTAACCAAGATTTGGCGGTGGTGCAACTTTAAACACATATTCATCGACTAAAGATTGGATTCTGGTCATGATCTCTGTTTTAAGCTCGAGCTCAGCCTCGTTCAGAATTTGCTCTAATGCGTTAACATCGAATGCTCTGAGAATGTCAGATGAGACTGGGTAATAACTCAAATGCCAAGGTTCTGCATTGACGCCACTCAAGCCTTCCTGGAAGGGGAAATAGAAGCCAAAATCGCCGGCGTGCTTGACCAGCCAGCGATGCAGGTCCCCACAGGGGCCGGAAGAGAGGTATTCTGATGACACCAGCTGTAATTGACTACGCTCGATGCCGTTTTCATCATACACATCGATATCGGTGCCCCAATGATGCCTGGATGTGCCGGGCAGTGCAGACCAGAGCATGATGAGCTCTACGATCTCTTTATCACTCTTTTGCGTTAACTCGACGGGTTGTGAGTCTTTGTCGAGGACAGTTCGTTTGCCCAGGGCTTTATCATTCCAGATTTTTAACTGTTTGGAAAAGTCCCGGTAGCCAGAGCAAACCTTGATTTTAATTCCATCCAGACTCGCCGCTAACGCCATCTGTTCGAGGGCTTTAGCAGTTTCTCTTTCTAATAGATGGCCTTGATAGTCCACGAAATTGGCGTGTACAAGGCCATAAGGCGACGTCGTCGGTGTTAGCAAAGTAGCTTTTCCAAAATGACTTCATAACAAAGGGCGAGCTGTTCGAGATCGGCGACTTTAACACACTCATTCACTTTGTGAATGGTCGCATTGACAGGGCCAAGCTCGATGACATGTGCGCCGGTCGGTGCGATAAAGCGCCCATCGGATGTCCCACCAGTGGTTTGCGGATCGGTATCAGTGCCTGTCACTTGCTTTATCGCCTCTCGCGTCGCATCGAGTAGAGGCCCCTCTCCGGTCAGGAAAGGGAGGCCATTGAAGATCCAACTAATGTCATATTCCAGTCCATGGGCATCTAATATGTTGAGCACTCGTTTAATCAACTCTTCGGCGGTCACTTCAGTCGAATAGCGGAAATTAAACATGACCTCCAGTGAACCAGGAATAACATTTGATGCACCGGTACCCCCGTTAATATTGGCGATTTGGAAACTGGTTGGCGGGAAAAATTCGTTGCCATTATCCCACTTCATACGGGCCAACTCATCGAGCGCTGGGGCCGCATTGTGAATTGGATTATCGGCAAGGTGAGGATAAGCCACATGACCTTGGATGCCGTTTACCGTTAAGTTTCCGGTTAAGCTGCCTCTGCGGCCATTTTTAACGATATCACCCAGCTTATGGGTAGAAGACGGTTCACCGACTAATGCCCAGGTTATTTTCTCGTTACGTGCTTCAAGCGTATCTATGACCCGAGTTGTGCCATTGATAAATGGCCCCTCTTCATCACTGGTAATGAGAAAGGCGATTGAGCCGTTATGATCCGGGTGCTTCTCTACAAAACGTTCGGTGGCAACCAACATCGCCGCGAGTGAGCCTTTCATATCCGCGGCGCCCCGGCCGTGAAGGTATCCATCGATAACGACGGGATCGAAAGGAGGGGTATGCCAGCGGTTCAGATCGCCCACGGGAACCACATCGGTGTGACCCGCAAAACAGAACAGGGGCCCGCTATTACCACGTCTTGCCCACGTGTTGGTTGTATCATCAAAGACCATAGATTCGATGTCGAAGCCTTTGGCACTCAACCGTTCGGCCATCAGTTGTTGGCAGCCTTTATCTAAGGGGGTGACAGACTCTCGAGAGATAAGATCTTGGGCAAGGGTTAATACATCCTGACTCATAGGTTAAACCACGCTTTATATTCGGCTTCTTTAAAGCCTACCATGACTTTATCATTGGTGACTAAAACGGGCCTCTTGATCAATGTCGGATGTGTCAGCATCAACTCGATGGCCTTCGCTTCATCAATATTGGATCTGTCTTCATCGCTGAGATTTCTATAACTGGTGCTGCGCTTGTTGAACAGGATTTCCCAACCTAAATAGGCAGCCCAAGTCGCAACTTGATCTTTAGTCAGGCCATCAACACGAAAATCATGGAAAGGAATAGTAAGATCGTTGGCTTCAATCCATTTACGGGCCTTTTTGACCGTATCACAATTTTTTATGCCGAAAAGCGTCAAGGTGTTATCTCCGTTAATGGCGCGTTGAGTACGCCGGGTAGGTTATTGTCGTTAGTATTCTTAATGCATTGTGTCATTGCCTCCTTGATGTCTCAAGTTCTGTTAGCGTGAATAGCTGAACTTTTTTCATGAAGATAAACATTGGCGATGACGTAATTGGCAATGTTTAATTAACGCGCCATCGTATGGAACAACTATTTTTCAATCGCTTTTTAAATGACTTATTGCCTAGATATGGCTGGATGACAAGCAGGAGAAGGATGATATAGAGGGCTTTGGGGCGTTGGCTATTATTTATTGCAGCTGACGGGAGATAGAGAGAGCATTCGCTGGTCAAACTGGCTGCATAATAGGGAGGATAGGGCGGCTCATTCTGTCAAATAGAATAAACCGCAATAAGTATCAGAGTTCTACCGAGAAAATCACGTCTTTGCCTGCTTCTATGGAGCCCTGACGTTTATCCAATGAGCGGATATCTTCCATATTAGCCAGTACTACAGGGGTGAGCAGACTCTCTACCTGCTCTTTAAGGTACGCAAGGTCGAACTCAAGAATAGGCTCACCCACCTTAACGACTTGCCCCTCTTCGGCGAGACGTTTAAATCCATTACCACGCAGCTCTACTGTGCCTACACCGAAATGGACAAATAGTTCGAGCCCTTGAGGCGATTCGATGCTGAACGCATGATTTGTTTCGAATATTTTCCCGATGGTTCCGTCGATGGGAGCGACAATCAAGTGACCTTTTGGTTGAATGGCCAGGCCATCACCGACAATTTTTTCGGCAAAGACGACATCGGGAACCTTCTCAATGGCGACAATGTCGCCTGAAACGGGAGCAAAAACATCAATTCCGCCAACTAGGTTGGTTTGCCCCGACATTAAACGTCTGATACGGCTTAAAAATCCCATTTTTATCCCCTAGTACAAATAGTGTTATTCGCTATAATTTTTATTTTGACAAGCATACTCAATAATCTTCACTAGTAACAGTGCGATACGTAATGATTTAGTTCATCTATGCGTTGTATCAATAATGCTTCTTCACTGCATTTGATATAAGTGGCAAGTTCTTTATTACAAATTGTCGATTTCAGTTCCAGTAGTGAGTTTAAATTTACACTTAATTCATCGATTCCCATTCCGATAAGAATAGGCGCAACGAGTGGGTTGCTCGCCAGTTCGCCACAAAGTGAGACCGGAATACTCGCCTCTTTTGCTGTATCGATGGTTATCTTGATCAGCTTTAAAATTGAGGGAGATAAAGAGGGGTAGATTTTGGTTAAATCGGGGTTGGTTCTATCTGCGGCCATCGAGTATTGAGTAAGATCATTGGTTCCGATACTGATGAAATCCAAAAACGGTAACATGGAAGCCAGGTTTAACACTGCCGATGGGGTTTCAACTACGATTCCATAACTTAATTCACCGAAGCCCCGTTCATCCTCTATCAGCTCCGTTTTACACTCCTCAATCATGTTAAAGAGCTCATCTAACTCTTCAACTTGATTTATCATCGGAAACATCAGCCTGATACAGCCATGGTTAGCGGCGCGAAGTACCGCCTTTAATTGACTCTTAAACAGATCCGTATGAGCGAGGGAGTAGCGTGCACCACGAAATCCTAATGCCGGATTCACTTCTTGAGGGAGAGAAAGGCAGGGAAGTTCTTTATCTGCCCCGATATCAAATGTTCTGATGGTAAACGTTTTGCCATCGAGCAGTTGTAAGGCATCACAATAAAGGCCGTATTGAACATCTTCACTGGGCATGTGGCTTGCGTTCATCAACATGAACTCAGTCCTGAATAATCCTATGCCGTCGGCACCCACATCAGAAACATGGCTTATATCACTTAAAGAACCCACATTCGCCAAAAGTGAAATTCTATGTTTGTCGCGGGTTTCGGTAGGAAGATCTTTAAATTTTTGTAATCTACTCTTTCTTAACTTATCTTCCGATCCGATCCGTTCTAAACGGTTAATAACCTCTTGGTCTGGATTCACATGCAGCTGGCCAGATAATGCATCGAGTGCTATTTGTTGATTGTTGGTCAGTTCTTCGTCGAAATCACAACTGAGCAGTGCCGGGATCCCAGCACTTCTGGCTAAGATAGCCGTGTGGCTCGTGAGGCCACCAGTTTTCAATACAATGCCATTTATCTTATCTAACGGCAGCGTTGCAAATTCGGCGGGGGTTAAGTCTGTGGCGAGCAATATGGTGGGGTAAGTTAAGTTTTCAAGATCATGTTCTAAGCTGCCATTGATGGCCGCGATTAAGCGACTGCCGAGGCAGAGGACATCTTCGGCTCTGTTAGCCAGGTAAGGGTCCTCCATGGCTAGCATTTGGTTAGCCTGTTGAGCAAAGACCCGCTGTACTGCCACACTGGCGGTAAACTGTTGCTCGCCTATGCTGGTTAACAGTTGATGAGTTAACTCTTCATCTTCGAGTAGTAAAATATCGGCTTCAATCAGTTGGTAATTGTCGCAATCGGCTTCGAGTCTGTGTAATCCGGTCTGTAATAGCTGTAACAGTTGTGCGATAGCGTGAGATAACGTTATTTGTTCCGCTTTTACATTGGATAAAGGAAGGAGTTGATAGTCTAATTCAGTGCTATGTTGATGCAGTATTCTCGATTGGCCAAATGCGATGCCGGGTGAAACTACTATTCCCGAAGTGGACATACTCAATTCCTGTATAAGACAAGTTACAGTGTAATATACGCAAACTCCTTCAAAGTGCAAGATTCACACTTTTGAGGTGGGAGGCATTTATGATCAGAGTTGGGAGTTAAGTGTCAGCCGGGCTTGGAGTTTTCGTGTTTTTGAAGCGAAGCTTTGTAGATGGAACCGAGGGTCAATTAGCTAAGTGTGATTAATAGTTCAGATACTTTCTCAACGGCTTGCTCCGCTTGAGGTCCATCTGCCAGCACTTTTACTGTCATCCCATGGTACAAACCTAAGGTTTGTAACTTAAATAAACTTTTAGCACTCGCCTGTTTACCATTACATTCCACCAGAACATCACAGTCATAGGTTCTGGCTTCCTTGACAAGCAGCGCAGCCGGGCGAGTATGAATACCATGCTTGGCGGTAATAGTGACTGATTTTTCATACATAGGATTAATACTCTTAAATAGTTTGAACGGAATAAACTAATATTCCGTGATCTGATAGTTTTTCTTTTTTAAAGCGATGATAGCCTTAGATAATTTATCTTTCTTAACTAAGATGTAATCGGTGTCGAACGTCGAAATAGCAAAGATACTAATGTCTGCGTCGGCCAAAGCACCCGATACGCTGGCCAGAATTCCCGTCATAGAGAAGCCTAACGGACCTATCACTTCGATGCAGCGCCAGTTACTCTCCTCTTCGAGACTATCGAGATTAAGTTCTGCGGGAACGACCACGGATAACTCATCTTTGGTTTTTCCAACAAAAAACATCTCTTGTTGGAATATCTCTGCTGCAATCGAAGCGTCAGGGCTGAAGCTGTGAATGCTATAGAGTTGAGAATGAACGGCTAGAGTCATTCGCGCCATGGGTAGGTGTGACCTCAATTGAGAATAAAAACCTTATTCCATAAGCTTATCACACTTTATCTAACAGATTGGAGGCGAAACGCCCCCAACGACCCCATTTGAAACTTAAACTTTAAATTGGCCAAGGGTCTGCGCCGTGTCTTTACTGATGTTCTGCAGGGAAACGGCTGCACAACGATTGCTCTCGTTAGCCTGTACCGAGACCTCTGTGAGCTCGGTAATGCTACAGATATTTCGGTTAATCTCTTCGGTAACCAAGGATTGTTCCTCGGTGGCACTGGCGAGCTGGGTATTCATATCACTGATATGGGCGATAAGCGCTAAAATTTCTCCTAATGCATCACCTGCTTCCCTGGCTTGCGACTGAAGTTGAACCGAGGTTTGTTGCGTGCCAGCGTTGCTGGTCATGACCGAAGAGACACCCGATTGTATTTCGGTAATAATCTTTTGAATTTCATTGGTTGATTCTTGAGTTCGGGTTGCCAGAGCCCTGACTTCATCGGCTACGACCGCAAAGCCTCTGCCGTGCGTGCCGGCTCGTGCGGCTTCAATAGCTGCATTGAGTGCTAATAGGTTAGTCTGTTCAGCAATGCCTCTTATGACGTCCAAAATACTGCCGATCTGCTGTGAGGAGTTGCCTAAATCATGTGTAATTGACTCTGCGGTTTGCAGCGCATCGACCAATTGCTCAGAATTGGACACCGTCAGGTCCATCATGGCTTTACTTTGCTGAGCCTGGTTTTTTACGCTGTTAGCGGCATCTGCAGCCTGTTGAGTATTACTGGCCATCTCATGGGTTGTAGATAACATTTGATTGATGGCTGTGGCAACGCTGCTTGTTTCTTGATGAAGATTGTCGACGCTCAGGTTCGTCTCCTCGACAGATGCGAGTAAGCGGTTTGCATCTTGATTCAAGCTAGATCCTAGTGGCTTTAGATGCCCGACTGTGTTTCCAATCTTTTCAACAAAAAGATTAAAGGCAATAGCGAGCTCGACCACTTCATCATTACCTTTTGTCGGCAGACGTTTAGTCAGGTCGCCTTCACCTTTGGCAATATCTTCCATTGCTGCAATGGCTTCTTTTAATGGCGTACTGATGGAGTGGTTGAGAACAAGGAAAAAAGCAAATATTGGCGCGGCAATCAAGGTCATGATGACCAGATAACCGGGGAGTAGTGCGATCGTGGCGTCGTTAATGTCGCTCATGTAAGCGCCGGTTATCAGCGTCCATTGCCAGGATGGATAATACCTGGCCTCAAGCATTTTCTCTTCTACGACACCAGATACCGGTTTTTTAAAGGCAAATGTCTGTTTAGCAACAGAGTTTCTCTGTGCTTCTTTTACCATATCAGACAGTGTGATATGACCATCTTGTGCTCGAATAATGTCTGAAGTTTGGCCAATGAGTTTTGGAGAGACGCCATGGGAGATGATGTTATTCTCTGCATTAACAAGGATAAAAAATCCATCATGACCAAAGTTTATTTTATTGACTAAGTTTGCCGCTTCCTGTTTGGCATCATCTAAGGTTATCTTGCCTTCGAGTGCCTGTTGGCGATGCGCCTCTATAACACTGAGAACGGTACTGAGTTGTGCATCATTTTGAACCCATTTCTGTTCAATCAGGTTATTTCTTTGTTCAATGATGGAGAAACTGGCAAAAACAAAGGTGCCTATAGCGGCAAGCGCTAACATCAAGATTAAACGGTGAAGTATAGTGAAACGTCTGAGTATGGCTATCATAGATATCCTATCTAAAAATGGGCGTAACAACAGATGAAATATACCTTGATAAAGAGTGTAATTGAATGATTTACAGGTGATTTATGACTCTTTTGTCAAATATTAGAGCTTGTTCACTTTATCGAGAAAATTATATGAAATTCGTTAAAGTTCTATGAATCTATCTGTTTTAATCAATCAACTTGCACGTTAGTGCCAAAACGGTGGCTAGAAGACAATATATCCATATATTACAGCGGGTTAGTGGTGACTTGTGGTTTGCTTGTTTAGAAATTGTTTAATATATTGTTTTCGCTTTGATTTTTTGTTCATTTGAGCGCAAAATTAAACATTGTCTTTTATTGGTTTAGCCCATGAATAAATCACCTGAAATTGTTACCTCTGACGATATCTTATTGAAATTGTGCCATTCAGTTTCTCACGTACTATCGAGTACAACCGCGAGCCAAATTTCTCATGCCGCGATGGTTCAAAGCATCACTCGTACCTGCCTAAAGCCTGATCTAGGTTGTTTTTCTATTTTCGACGGTGGGTTTTCCGGTTTAGTTGTTATCAATTTCTCGGCACCTGCTGCGATTGAGATCTATCGCTCATACATGCAACAGATGGGAATGCCTGAAGCTGAGTTAGCCTTCTCTCATACATCGGATGAAGTCGGTGATGTAATGGGGGAGTTGATGAATCAAATTTTGGGTGACTTTATCAGCAAAGTGAATAAACAGCTTCAAACCTCCATTCATCAGAGTCAGCCAAAGATGTTGACGATTAATAAAGAACTCACTATCTCCATTGACACGAATTTAGATGAAGCCGTGGCGAGACGAGTCTCGTTTAGAACTCAAAACAATCATATTTTTTATCTTGAGTTCGCTATGGATAAAACCGAGTTTATCAAGTTAGACGAGTTCGATGCCGAAGATGAGTTCGATCCAGATGATCTTTTGGCTGAACATGGTAACAAGCATGAGAGTAAGCCAGAAGCTTCTCCCTGGACTCAGGCTGCAAATAAAGAGATGGCAGGTGATGATGCGGATGATCTGCTTAACGAGTTGGGAATTTAACCCTGTGTATTGATACCGTTTTGACGGCACTTAGCACTTATACCAATCGGTATTATATAGCTGGTGCCGTTAAATTAATGTTCACTTAATTGTCGCGTATAGCGATGAGTTTGAATCAACGCCGGCAATTTATCGTTAAGAATGTGTTGACTGCAGATTTTGACTTTTTAGATAGTTGTTGCATGAAATTAAAGCTTGGGGACCTTATCTGATAGTCATCTTGCATATCCTCAAGCATTTTAAGCCAGAGTTTCGCTGTCACTTCTGAATCGGCGAGCGCTCTGTGAAAAACACCGTCATTCTCAATCTGTTTATATTCGACGAGTCCCCCCAGTTTATGATTAGGGGCGGCTTGATATAGCCTGCGGGCAATCAACATAGAACAGGCAAATTCGCCGCCATAAGTTCTACCAATTCCATCGAGCTCGGCATCGAGAAATCGCTTATCGAATGACGCATTGTGAGCGACTAAATTTTCATTACCGATGAAATCTGCAAATTGAGCCATGACCTCACTGCAGGAAGGTGCTGAATTCAACATGGCATTTGTTATGCCTGTGTAACCTTCGATAAAACCACTGACTCTAAAGCCCGGATTCATTAACTGTTGAAATGTATCGACGACAATCCCATCTTGTAACTTTACGGCACCAATCTCAATGGCGCGATCGCCTTGATTGGGTGATAAGCCAGTGGTTTCGAAATCGAGGACGATTACTGAATTTGCGGAACTAGTGGTCATGGATATAGAACCTTACTTTAATTTTATCAACGGAATACAGAAAACAACGCCCATTTATTCTGACTCCTTGTGATACGGGTATAAATGTACATAAGTGTTCTAAACACAAAAGCCCGCGAGGTAAGTCGCGGGCTTTTTATATGTTTAGAAAGTGCTTAAGAAGTAAATTTACTTCTTAGCAGCAGCAATTTCACGTGCTTTAACGTCAGCAACTACTTTCTCAGCAACACTGTTTGGACATGGTGAGTAGTGAGCGAATTCCATAGAGAATTGGCCACGACCAGATGTCATAGTACGTAGTGAACCGATGTAACCGAACATTTCTGAAAGCGGTACGTCAGCTTTAATACGAACACCAGTAACACCAGCCATCTGATCTTTGATCATGCCGCGACGACGGTTAAGGTCACCAATTACGTCACCAACGTTGTCATCTGGGCTGAATACGTCAACGTTCATGATAGGCTCAAGAAGTTGTGCACCGGCTTTAGGCATAGATTGACGGAATGCGCCTTTAGCAGCGATTTCGAACGCGATAGCTGACGAATCAACTGCGTGGAAAGCACCATCAAGAAGCTCTAATTCAACATCTAGTACAGGGAAACCAGCAACAGTACCGGTATCCATCAAAGATGCGAAACCTTTCTCAACTGCAGGCCAGAATTCCTTAGGAACGTTACCACCAACAACTTTAGAGCTGAAAGTGAAGCCAGTGTTTTGCTCACCAGGACGGATAATATAGTCAATTTTACCAAACTGACCAGAACCACCAGACTGTTTCTTATGCGTGTAGCTATCTTCAATTTCTTTAGTGATAGTTTCACGGTAAGCAACTTGAGGCTCACCTACAATTAGGTCAACGCCGTATGTACGCTTAAGGATATCTACCTTAATGTCCAGGTGAAGCTCACCCATACCTTTAAGAATAGTTTCACCTGAATCTTCGTCAGTCTCTACGCGGAAAGATGGATCTTCTGCAATCATCTTACCGATAGCGATACCCATTTTCTCTGATCCGCCTTTATCTTTTGGCGCAACAGCGATAGAGATAACTGGCTCTGGGAATACCATAGCTTCAAGAGTACAAGGATTCTTAACATCACACAGAGTGTGACCAGTTTGTACATTCTTCATACCAACGATAGCGATGATGTCGCCCGCTTGTGCGTAATCAAGTTCGTTACGCTCATCGGCTTGCATCTCAACCATACGGCCAACACGTTCAGTCTTACCTGTGAACGAGTTAAGGATGGTATCACCTTTGTTGATCTTACCTGAGTAGATACGTACGAAGGTAAGGGCACCGAAACGGTCATCCATGATTTTGAATGCTAGTGCTTTAAATGGCTCGTCGATAGCAACAATTGCATGTTCGCCAGTCTCGTTACCTTCTTCATCAGTAAGAGGTTGTGGATCAACTTCAACTGGGTTTGGTAGGTAATCAACAACAGCGTCAAGAAGAAGCTGCATACCTTTGTTCTTAAATGCAGAACCACAGTATGTTGGGAAGAAGTCCATTGTACGAGTACCGCTGCGGATACAACGCTTAACGTCTTCCATAGATGGCTCTTCGCCTTCCATGTAAGCTTCTAATAGGTCATCGTCTTGCTCAAGAGCAGTTTCGATTAGCATCTCACGGTATTCTTCTACAAGCTCAACCATGTCAGCAGGAACGTCTGAGATCTCGTAGTTCTCAGCTTCACCAGTTTCGTCCCATATCCAAGACTTACGAGTTAGCAGGTCAACAACACCACAGAACTCATCTTCGATACCGATAGGAAGAACCATAACTAGTGGGTTAGCCGCTAGTACATCTTTAGTTTGCTTAACTACACGTAAGAAGTCAGCACCCATACGGTCTAACTTGTTTACGAAGATAATACGAGCAACTTCTGATTCGTTCGCATAACGCCAGTTTGTTTCTGACTGAGGCTCAACACCGCCTGAACCACAGAATACACCAACACCACCATCAAGGACTTTAAGAGAACGGTAAACTTCTACAGTGAAGTCAACGTGGCCAGGGGTGTCGATAACGTTAAAACGGTGATCTTTCCAAAAACAACTTACAGCAGCAGACTGAATGGTAATACCACGCTCAGCTTCCTGTTCCATGAAGTCAGTTGTAGATTCACCATCATGAACTTCACCGATCTTATGGATCTTACCGGTAAGCTTAAGAATACGCTCTGTTGTGGTGGTCTTGCCCGCGTCAACGTGAGCGAAGATACCAATGTTTCTGTACTTTGATAAATCAGTCATTTTTCTACTCTATTGGAGTTACGTTCTAAAATTCGGGGGGAAGTATATCAACACTTTTCGAATTGTTTTATAGATTTTTATCAAAATCGTTCAATTTTGGCTAAATATCCAAAGTTAACGCTAAAGTCTAATGACTTACACCTTTCTGATACCCTTGCTGGGTGAGACTTGTAGCCATGTGGCTGGTCAATTGTTAGGGTCTGTTTTTGCTTATATCATTTTTCCCAAATGTGACCTTTGTTCAGTACTAATTTATTTGTAATTCCTTTTTCGTGTATTACGACTTGCTGTTTTATGATCTTATCGAGTGTTTCAATCCCAATTAATTGTTAGCATCGACAAAATTTTTTATGGTTAATAAACTATGCAACTTGTGTTAGGTGCACTGACACCGGAAATCTTTATCAGAGACTATTGGCAGAAGAAACCACTGGTTATTCGACAAGGATTCAATAACTTCAAAGACTTGCTTACACCTGAAGAGATGGCCGGACTGGCATGTGATGAACTCGTTGAATCACGTAGGGTATATAAGAGTGAGGGTGAGTGGCAGGCCGAATTTGGGCCGTTTGAGAGTTATGAGCACTTGGGTGAGTCAGACTGGACCTTAGTGGTTCAAGCCCTCAATAATTGGTTACCCGATGCTGAGAAACTCATTCAGTGTTTTGACTTCATCCCCAGATGGCGCTTCGATGATGTGATGGTGAGTTATGCTACTCCAGGTGGAGGTGTCGGGCCCCATATCGATCTGTATGACGTATTCATTTGTCAAGGTTCGGGTCGCCGCCGCTGGCGTGTAGGTGACCGCGGTTCACACAAGGAATTTGCGGCCCATCCTGCATTACTCCACACAGAAGCCTTTGACCCGATTATTGATGTAGAGTTATTACCGGGCGATATCTTGTATCTACCGCCGGGCTATCCTCACGACGGGATAACTTTAGAGGCATCGATGAGCTTCTCGGTCGGTTATCGAACCGCTTCGGCAAAAGATATGGTCAGCGCGTTAGCCGATCACCTTATCGATAATGAATTAGGCTGTGAGCAGATAGAAGATGCTGACAGAGAGTTGAGTCAACAAAGCGGGCGAGTTAACGCAACAGACTTAGCGCGAATTAAGGCGCAATTGCTGGCAACTCTGGATGATAAATTGATCAGTGAGTTTTCTGGTCGTTACCTGACCAACTCAAAATGTGAACTGGACCTGCCTGAGGACAATCTCGGATTTCAGTGTGACGATGTGATTGAAATGTTCAAAGAGAATGAGTTAACCAGATTGGGTGGACTCAGAGCGCTTTATTTCGACACATCAGTATCGCATGGGATACTCTACATCAATGGGGAGCAGGTGACTTTGCCCCAAGAGCTTGCGGACGCGATACCTGTGTTATGTGACAATCAGATGCTGAGCGCCACCAGTTTAGCCCCCTGGTTAGCTAATCAGACATTTATTGAAAAGTTAACCGATTGGATTAATAGCGGATATTGGTATTTCGAAGAGGATTGAATTCCTCATACTTAAAAAATTGGCGCCTTAATTGGCGCCATTTTTTTAAGGTTACTTCTGCTCACTTTCACCCGTGAGTGATAATAATCTAGAGTAAAGTTCGGGGCGTCTGTCTCTGAACAGGCCCCAGCTATGGCGTGCTTGGCGGGTTGCTTGCAGGTCTATCTCTGCATAGATGATCTCTTCATCGTTTCGGCCCGCTTCGGCTAACATTTTGCCTGTGTGGTCGGTTATAAATGAGGAGCCATAGAATTGAGTCTCTATACCATCATCTGTTTCGACGCCGGTTCTGTTTGCTGCTATAACAGGAACTAAATTCGCTGCAGCATGTCCTTGCATCGTACGTTGCCAATGTCCTTTGGAATCTAAGTCAAGGTCTTGTGGCTCTGAGCCAATTGCGGTGGGGTAGAAAATGGCTTCGGCCCCGGCGAGTGTCAGACTGCGGGCTAACTCAGGGAACCATTGATCCCAACAGATCCCTGCACCGAAACAGCCATATCGTGTCTGCCATACCTTGAGACCTGTGTCTCCAGGGCTGAAGTAATACTTTTCGCAGTAACCCGGACCATCGGGTATATGGGATTTTCTGTAGTTATCCAATATACGTCCGTCTGCATCGATCATCACCATCGAGTTAAAAAATGTGTTGCCTGATTTTTCAAAATAGCTGACCGGGAGCACCACCTTGAGTAACTTAGCAAGCTGACTCATCTTCTCTATTAATGGGTGTTTTTCTCGCTCCGCGGCTAATTCGAAATATTTTGCCCTCTGCTGCTTACAAAAGTAGGGGGCGGCAAACAGCTCTTGCAATACAATAACCTGCGCGCCTTGCTGCGCCGCATCTGTGATGGCCTGGGTGACTTTAGATAGATTACTATCCAGATCCCATGATATCGAGAGTTGCACCGCGGCAAACTTAATGAGTGTTGACATCTTAATGGCCTCTATTGAATATTTAGATATAGTTGAAGGGCTCAATCGATATTGAGCACCTCGAAATTACCTCATGTCTCTTCATTTGAATATTACAGGCCCGTCTTGACCCGAGTCCACATTCGATTCATTGCGCGTTCATATTTGAGTGTGCGCCCCTTATCGGCAAAGAGGTTGTCACGTGTCTTGTTATCCGGATAGATGCCGGGATGTGAGGTGATATCACTGTCGACATATTCGAAAGCATCTTGGTTGGCATTGGCATACCAGACATAGTTTGAGATCCCGGCTATCACTTGTGGCTCTAAGATATGGTCGAGAAAGGCGTAGGCCGCATCCACATTTTTAGAATCTATGGTGATATTGAAGGTGTCCGCCCAGCCTTGTGCCCCCTCGCGTGGAATTACATAGTTGACGTTAATCCCATTTTTCGCTTCGATAGCGCGATTTGCTGCCATAAACACATCACCACTCCACCCCATTGCGAGGCAGATGTTACCGCTGGCCAGATCCGTAACATAGGAAGAGCTATGGAAGTAGGTGATATAGGGGCGTATTTTCAATAAATGCTCCTCAACCAGCTTAAGATCGGCTAAATCTTGAGAGTTGGGGTTCTTGCCTAAATATTTGAGCATGGCGCTGACGACTTCACTCGGGGCATCGACCATGGCGACACCGCAATCGGTAAATTTAGATACGGTATCGACTTGAAACAAGAGCTCCCAGCTGTTGACTGGCTTGTTTCCCAGAATTTGACTGGCCTTATCTATGTTGTAACCTATCCCTGTCGTTCCCCACATGTAGGGAATGGCATGTTGGTTACCTTCATCGAAAGAAGCGACAATTTCTAATACCTTAGGATCCAGATGATGGTAGTTTTTAAGGCGACTCTTATCCAAGGGTTGAAATACCCCTACCTTGATCTGACGTTGTAGAAAAGAGCCCGATGATACGACAAGATCGTATCCTGTCTTACCTACCAGCAGCTTGGTTTCTGCCAGCTCCTGGGAATCATACACATCATAATTGACCTCAATACCGGTTTTGGCCTCAAATGAGGCTATCGCTTCTTCACTGATGTAATCGGACCAATTGTATATGTTGAGTGTGTTTTCAGCCGCCGAGACCGAGGTGGTACAAAGTACTAATGTAGCGAACAGTATTTTTGTTTGAGTTTTCATCTTTGCTTCCTGTTGCAAGTGTCTGTTTTTATTTCTGTCATGATATTCAGGCTGTTTGGTAGATAAGTTGTTAACCTGCGTATTGCGGTTGGGTGATGCAGGCGACATTGCCACCGCCAAGTAATATCTCACGGGCATTTCGGATCCCGATCACCTTATGTTTTGGAAACAGGGCTCTGAGCACCGCTTGAGCGGGTTCGTCCATGGGGTCGTCGTAGGCGGGAACCATGATAACGTCGTTGCCAATGTAATAATTGATGTAGGAGGCGCAGATTTGGGTGCCGGCGACACGGGCATGGGTCCCCGTGGCGCCATCAAGCCCTGATGCTTCCTCTTTCGTCCACTCGAGTGCTTTAGGTTGCGGGATCTTATGGATCGTAATTGAACGGCCTCTGGCATCGGTGCTGCGACTCAAGATCTCATAGGCCTCTTGATAGATCTCATATTGGGGATCGTGTTCATCGTCCGTCCATTGGAGCAGAAGTTCTCCGGGGGCAACCCAACAGGCAAGATCGTCGATATGGCCATCGGTTTCATCAAACTTGCAGCCTCGGGGCAACCAGATGATCTTCTCGACTCCCATATAATCCCGTAATTGCTGCTCGACCGCCTCTTTGCTCAGATGACCGTTGCGATTGGGATTGAGCAAGCATTGCTCTGTGGTGAGTAGGGTGCCTTGTCCGTCACACTGAATGCCACCCATTTCGGCAATCAATGGGGAGCGGTATCTATCGAGATTTTCTATTTCGAGGATCTTCTGCGCTATCTGGTCGTCTCTGTCCCATGGGAAATAAAGCCCGCCATTGAGACCTCCGTAAGCATTAAATGTCCAATCAGTGCCTCTGATATCCCCTCTATCGTTGACCAGAAAAGCGCAGGCCGAGTCTCTGAACCAGGCGTCATTGGTGCTCATCTCTATCACGCGAACCGTATCGGGCAACATGGCACGGGCGTTTTCATACTGTTCCCGGGAAACACAAACCGTTACCAGCTCACTTTGTGCAATGGCGGTGCATATCTGAACCCAGACCTTTTGTGCAGGCTTTGCACCGTTACGCCAAACGTCACAGCGCTCAGGCCAACCGAGCCAGCAACCTTTCTTGGGTTCAAACTCTCCGGGCATACGAAAGCCGTCCTGACGTGGTGTGGAGTCTAATGTACGTGGCATATCTTTACCTTGTCGTTTGTTAGGATAACTTCAAACCTAACGAGGCAAAGGGGGAGGGTCTACTGATAAAAACTGTGCTAATCGGTTAGATTTTTTCATCAATAAGTATAGGATTTGCAAAATATCACCGTAAAAGTAGAGAAAATCTCATCTTAATTCGTGCTGTTATGGGGTATGAGTGGGCGAGACCAGACAGGTATCTTCCTGGCCAGATACACCGGGCAGATGACCTCAACCTTGCGGATAGAGGTTAAGTGTTTAAAGCGCTTGGGTCGTGTCGATGAACTGGGCATTTATCCGGGTCAGCAACCAGTCGATAAAAGCGTTGAGTTTTGCGTCACCGGTTTTGCGCTTTTCGGCAACCAGATAATAATTGCCAAGGGAGGGGACACTTTGTTCGAAAGGACGCACTAAGTTACCGCTCGCCAGGTCTGCCGAGGCGGTGTAGTTGTCACCGATGGCGAGGCCGTAGCCCGCGATGGCAGCCTCCAGAGAGAGTCCTGCATGTGAGAAGTTGAGGTGTTGAGGAATATTAACAATGTGTGGAGCGTGGGCGCCTAGCCAGGTGGCCCAGGTTTTACCATCCCGGTCATCGTGTAACAGTCGTTGGTGTGCCAGATCCAGTGGTTCGGAGAGAGAATGGCTCTTCTCTAGGAGTTGTGGGCTACATACGGGAAAAAATTGAATAGGATGCAGTGGTGTTACCCAATAACGGTTCCAGTCTCCATCTCCGGCCCCATAGATGATACTCAGATCTGCTTCTGAATTGATGATCTGCTCATCACTGGCGTGTTCGAGTAAACTGACATCGATGGAAGGGTAACGGTCGGCAAAATCACCTATCTGCCTAATCAGCCATTTGGAAGAGAGTTCTGGCGGGGCTGAGATAATCAAGCGGCCGGTCAACCCGGGTTTGACCGCTTTCTCGCACGCCTCACCTATGATATCGAAGGCTTCCTGTATTGCAGGAAGTAAATTTTTACCCGATTGTGTCAGTTTGGCATTACGCCCTTGTTTTTCGAATAGCGTGATCCCTAAAGCCTCCTCTAAAGTCCTCACTTGATGACTAATGGCGCTGTTAGTGACACATAACTCATCGGCAGCACGAGAGAAATGCTCGTGTCTGGCAGCGGATTCAAATGCCCTCAAGGGGTTTAGTGGAGGAAGACGACGCATAAGCCTCTAATATGGTTATTAAATATAATGGTCAATGTGTGGTTAGACTAAGCCAGAACGAGTGGGATTAACAATAACAATCTTATAACGCTGTGTTTTAATGAAAAAGTGAAGACAACTAAATATTATTTATGCAGCATGAGAAGCGTATATTTGCTAGAGTCCGGATGATAATAGCATTCGTGGCGGCGGGAATTTTCTCAGCCAGAGTCAACACATTAGGAGCGTCCCATTGGCAATTGAACACAGCGAATTGATGGCTGAGTTAAGTTCACTCAACTGCAGAACAAATTTCACCATTAAGAAAATCACCGAATATATGTTGCCGGAGCTCAAAGAGCCTATCTACCTTCATGGTGCCGATAAAGATTGCCAACTGGTCATCAGGCCTGCTTATGAAGTGTTTCTGGCCGATCTTTCTGAACTCGAAGGGGTAAAACACAAAGAGGGCTATTTCCATAATAATGAGATGACTCGATTTCCTAAACGTGTGCAGAAGAGCCTCAACGGTATTCATTATGGTTTAGCATTTAAGTTTTCCGATAAAGAGGCGGTCAAACGATTTATCAATAGACTTCTCGGCATTATTAATGGTGGTTAAATTTGTTGGTGTAACAGTAAGCTAAATAGGTGAACTTTAATGGGTAGTGAAAGTAGCCACCGGGTTAATTCATAAAAGCTCAGTGGGTTTTCACTGCCAAAATATCGAGTTTTATCACCACAACATATATCTGAAATCAAGATGAATAAATCAATATTACTCTCCGAAATACTCAAACAACTCGATGCCATCAAGTTGTCCGCTGAAAAGGCGGCCAATCAAGCCCATGAAACTGCCACCCATAGTGAAGCGGTCGCCAGGAGTAAGTACGAAACATTTGGGCTGGAAGCATCGTATCTTGCACATGGACAAGCTCAGCGTGTGGCAGAGTGCTCGATGGATCTCAAGGCGTTTACAGGACTTAAACTCTGCTCATTTAATGATGGAACGCCGATAGGGCTAGGGGCTTTGGTTGTCATCATGGATGAGAAAGATGATGAACAATCTCTATTTATCGGACCCGGCGCCGGTGGCGTAAAATTTACTATGACGGTGGATAGTCTGGCCTCGTCAAAGGAGGTTGAGATAATGATCATCACGCCTTCCTCTCCCCTTGGTAGTGCGTTAATTGGTCGAATGTTGGACGACACAGTGGTTATAAATATCGGGGCTAATCGAAAGGAGTATGAGATCATCGGCGTTTACTGATGATTGATTTTTTACACTTAATCCTATGCCGCTTATCGCCACACTGTTGTTTGGCTGCAACTTCAAGGTATTATCATCTACTCCTCCAATCATAAGGCAAAATATGAAACAGTTAGCAACCTATTCGATCGGCATACCGGGCAATAAATGGGCTGAAGAGGAGAAAAGGTTATGGCTTCTTCAACAAGAGGTCAAACGCTCCTATCAAAAAGAGGTGGTATCAAAACTTGAGCCTCTGAAGGAGCGTTTCGATGTCGAACAATATGGTGAGCTCTCTTATGATGCGGGCACATACCCACTGTTTGTCGTGAGGAGCCGTCAATGGGATAGCAACAAGGCGACCATGTTGGTCACCGGAGGCGTACATGGCTATGAAACCAGTGGTGTTCAGGGGGCCATTCGATTTATTGAAACCCAAGCTGAGTCTTATAGCGAACAGTTCAACATTATAGTTGCGCCATGTCTGAGCCCCTGGGGATATGAAACCATTAACCGTTGGAACCCTAATGCGGTCGATCCCAATCGCTCCTTCTATGAAAACAGTCCATCTGAAGAATCGGCTGCCTTGATGCGATATATCGCCGAACTTGACCTTAAGCTCACTGCACATATCGATCTGCATGAAACCACTGACACAGATAACAGCGAATTCAGGCCTGCACTGGCTGCCAGAGATGGCAGTGTGCATAACAATTGGAACATCCCTGATGGTTTTTATCTTGTGGGGGATACAGAGAACCCGGTTGATGAATTTCAACAAGCGATTATTGAGGTCGTCGCCCAGGTGACACATATCGCGCCGCCGGATGAGGAGGGTAAACTCATCGGCGTCCCGCTTTCTCAGGAGGGGGTGGTAAATTACGCGACTAAGGCACTGGGCTTATGTATCGGTTTTAGTGACGCGGCCTTTACGACGACAACTGAGGTTTATCCTGACAGCCCTCGAGTCGACGATGAAAACTGTATCCTTGCACAAGTTGCTGCGATAACAGGTGGGTTGGATTTTATCTTAAAGACAGGCTAACGGTTTTTTGTTAGGTTTATCAGCAGTACTATTAGATTTTAGGCAACAATATGTCGGAGGCTACTCTTTGAATCTACGTCATTTAGCACTAAGTTCAGCACTATTAGTGTCACTGTTATTGTTAACCGGGTGCAACTTAGCTAACCATGGTTCATTCGTGACGCAAACATTTGTGGGAAGCAATGAAATAGAGGAGCAGGGTCTGACAAATCTTGGGCCTGTAGAAGGTAAAAGTTGTCAAACGGCAGCGCTTTACTTCATCCCACAAGGTGACTCTACATCAACGAACGCAGCGATAGCCGATGCAAAGGGGCAAAGGGAGGGGACACTATTTTTAACCGACGTCTCCATAGATGATAAGCTTTGGCTGGAGTTTGGTTATTCGGTGCAATGTATCTTAGTCAGTGCCACTGCCTACGGCGTCGAGCCTTAATACCAATCGGTATAATAACATTAAGTACAATTAATCGCCTTTAATCAGCCAGTTGTCGAACACAACTGGCTTACATTACAAATTACCTCGTAATAGCAATAAGCAATTAAACACTCAGCCCCCACATTTCGAAGGTTTCTTTACAAAGCTGTTCTCTGAAATCCGGGTGGGCTATGTCGATCAGCATTCTGGCTCGCTCTCGTAGCGAGCGCCCACGAAGATTGGCGATACCGTACTCGGTGACAATATAGTGAACATGAGCTCGGGTTGTCACAACGCCGGCGCCCGGGGAGAGGACTGTCGCTATTCTCGAGACCTTGCCACCCGCGGCGGTACTCGGAAGCGCGATAACCGAACGTCCCCCTTCCGATAAACCCGCTCCCCGAATAAAGTCCATCTGACCGCCCACACCAGAATAGATGCGAGTCCCTAAAGAATCTGCACAGATCTGACCTGAAATATCGACCTGAAGCGCGGAGTTAATTGCCATCACATTCGGATTTTTTCTGATAATGGAGGTGTCATTTACCTGCTCAATATCCATGAAAATGACCGAAGGGTTATCATCAACATAGTCGTAGAGTCGCTGGCTACCAAGGGCAAAGCCAGTAACAAGTTTACCGGGATGAACCTTTTTCTTACTATTGTTGATCACGCCGCTCTCGACCAGTTTTAGCACTCCATCGGAAAAGAGCTCAGTGTGGACCCCGAGGTCTTTATGTCCACCAAGGCAGCTGAGTACCGCATCCGGAATTGCGCCAATCCCCATCTGAAGACAATCGCCATTTCTGACCAGTTCGGCTACGTTGTTACCAATCGCCAGGCTGGTTTCATCGCTGGCAGCGAGTGGGTGCTGGGGAAGAGGAGCACTGGCCTCGTAGACCGCGGCAAACTTGTCGTAATGGATAAAACCATCACCATGGGTACGCGGCATCTGCGGGTTGATATGTGCAATGATCTTTCCGGCCATCTGACAGGCGGCCAGTGTCGCTTCCACCGAAATACCTAAGGAGCACATGCCGTGCTTGTCGGGTGGCGAAACCTGAACGATGGCGGTGTCTATTTTCTGTTCGCCCGAGCGAAACAGTTTAGGAACTTCCGAGAGAAAGATGGGGACATAGTCGGCATCACCTTGCTGTAGCAATAGACGCGTCGGTAATCCACCAAAGAAACAGCGGTGGCGCAGGTGTCCTTTGAGTTTTTCATCGCTAAGGGATTCGGCGCATTCGGTATGAAGTTGTAACAGGGTGAGATCTTTCTTGGTTAGAGCATGCTGAGCCAAGGCGTTGAGCAGTAATCTGGGAGTCGCTCCCATAGAGTGGGTCCAGAGGGTCTCGCCATCTTGGATGAGGGAAACTGCTTCGAGTGCACTCTTACAAATGATTGGAGCCATTAAGGATATCCGTTGATTAAGTTATTGTTTAAGTTCTTCTTTAGATATTGATAGTGCTGGGAAAATAATTTGTTTATCGAGCATTTAGCACTTTTAAATATACTGAATTGCTCAATTTGAGATATACCATACGGAGAAGTGAAAAGAGAGTCATTGATTAAGATCAGGCTTGCCGATTAATGTTGGTACCGTCAACCCTTGATGTAGCAATTGGTTTTGCACCCTGGTTAGCTCTGATTGAGTGAGCGGGGCATAAGTTCGTGGATAGCTCCAGCCATAACCCCAGCGAAAACCGGAGGGCAGGTAGGGAGAACCTCCGATACGCACTCCCGCCAGCATCAGTTTGCCTAATGCTGGTTCACCGAGGCGGGTAACACAAAGTTTTAACTCCAGATCCGCCTTGAGACGTGTTTCATAGGTGCCTCCTTGCCAATAGGCCCGATCATGGGCCGTACAGCAGCTTAGCCATAAGGTGTTTTGAGTAAAGCTCCCATCCGGGAATAGGCTGCAACCATCACTGGTAAAAGGCTTAAGTTCATCGGCAAGACTAGGTAGCGTCATGCTAAGACTCATAAATAACAGTAGAGTCAGCTTAGTCAGACTTCTGCATCCAGAGTGAAATGTTTTTAGTACTTTGTATTTCATTGATATTTTCGTCAGAAATAGTAACAAAATGGAAATAGATTATTGTGTTGTACACTAGCAAGCCTTATAGGCCCAATACAAGAACTGTTTATTGCCATTTTCAAGGCAGAGATAGCGTCATCAGGGCTTTATACCGATTGGTATTATCCCCGGTCTGGAATGTTAAGCTTAAGAGGAAGTAAAATGAAATTAAGCCCAAACTTATTTAAACGATTACTTAATCTTTACCCGCCTTACCTCGGAGCGGGCATTAAAATTGCCTATTTGAGCCAGGATTGGCGTGAGCTGCATGTTTCCATGTCTGTGCGTTGGTTTAATCGTAATGCGGTTAATACCCACTTTGGCGGTAGTCTCTACTCCATGATCGATCCACATCTGATGTTACTATTGATGCAGTTGCTCGGTGATGGATACTGGGTATGGGACAGTGCAGCAAATATCGAGTTTTTAAAGGCGACCAGAAAAACGGTTCGATGTGTGATAACAATTTCAGATGACCAATTGGAGCAAATTAAACTAAACACGGATAATGGCGAAAAGTATTTTCCTATGTTTTCATTGGCAATAGTTGACGAAGATGATGAGGTCGTCGCTAAAGTGAATAAAACCCTCTATGTAAAGAAAAAGCCGCATAAGACTTAAGTGTCTGGTGTACTTCTATTTTGAGCATGGGCAGGTGTTTACTTGATTAATATCGGGAGGGCGTACTCTTGCTTCGTAGTCGAGGGCTTTGGCTCAGCCCGCCTTGTGCAATCCCTGCAAGAATAATTAAGCTACACCCAAAGAGTTGTATCGGCGTTAAGCTCTCTGCAAACAGCCACCAGGCTAAAAAGACAACTGCGACAGGCTCAAGATAAGCCAAGGTGCCAAAGGTAACAGCGGGAAGATGTTGAAGGGCCTTCACCGCGAATAGAATCGCTAAGAATCCCGGGATCAAACCGATAGCCAGTAACCAAGCCAGCTGCTCCGCATCGATCGGTACGGGTTCCATTATTACCAGAGGCAACAGGCACAAGGCACCGACCGATAATTGTACTAACGTACTTTGATAGGGTGAAGCTTGGCTGGGTTTTCGGTTTATCAGCATAAAGCCGCTATAGGAAAGCATGGCCACAACAGAGAAGAGTAGCCCTTTTGATTGGCCTGCATCTGGTATCTCAGAGGCGCTAGGGGCGGTACTCATCAGGCTAAACCCTGTCAGGGCGACGGCGATGGCGATAATATTAACCAGTTTGAGTCTCTCGCGAAATACAAAGTGCGCCACTATGGCGGTGAGTAGTGGCGCTAAATAGATCACCATAATGACATTTGCCATGCTGGTGTACTCGATGGCCTTCACATAAAAAGACATAAATCCTGCCAGCATAAGACCATTAAACAGGTGACGTTTACTCGGTTTGTGGAAAATGTCCCCTTTCTTACCTGAGATAAACATAAAACTGATTAAAAACAGTGAACCCAACAAGAGCCTGAAAAAAGTGATCTGTTCGGCGGGCAGAGCTGCATATTTAGCGAATACCCCTATGGTGCCCATTATGATTGCCGACAACAGAGCCAATAAGATGTATAGCGCTTGAGATTGCATCGCACCGTCCTAATAGATCACAGACTCTAAGATTAACTCACACCAAAACTAACTCACACTAATGTTTAACTGGCACTAAGATATCACTGGTACAAGATATCACTGGCATAGTGTGTGATTCATTTCGTCATAGGTTTAATGGCTAATCATTATGGATATAGGGAAGCGGTTTAACAAACCTTTTTAAAATCCGGCAAGTAAAGTTATTATCATCTCGGAAGAATTTAACAGGGTAACAGATGAAACAATCAATTATTCATATCGCATTGGTGGTCAAAGACTATGATGAAGCCATCGATTTTTATGTTAACAAGCTGAAATTTGAGTTAGTCGAAGATACCTATCAGGCAGAGCAAGATAAACGTTGGGTTGTCGTCTCTCCACCCGGCTCTAAAGGTGTAACCTTGCTGTTAGCGCGTGCCTCTAAAGCGGAACAGGAAGGATTTATCGGTAACCAAACAGGTGGCAGAGTGTTCCTTTTTCTTAATACAGATGATTTTTGGCGGGATTATCATCGAATGTGTGCCGAAGGTATCTGTTTTATCAGACCGCCCAAAGAGGAGGACTATGGCACCGTTGCCGTGTTTGAAGATCTATATGGAAACCTTTGGGACTTAGTGCAGATGAATGACAATCATCCCATGGTCATGAGAATGTCATAACCTTGCTTGTTCAGATCCAAAAACATCAGGCCCTTTATTGATAAATAAAGCCTTTTGATATGTCTGTAGTGCATTGGACTTCATTCCAAAACGAGAGGCGAGTTTGTTTAGTTTTGAATTTGAGACTTGAACCTAATTCTTGTGAGTAGTCAGTGATTACTTGTGTACCTTTTGGTTGTATTCTAGTAACTTGAGTAGTTAAAGAAGGGAGATTTTTGTCGTTAAAGACCTTAGGTTTTGCTTCGTGTAGACATGGGCTTAGCTCTTGAATTATTAGCCCTTGAATTAGTTATGAACTCTTAAACCTGTCAGGTAAATTGAAGGCTAATCTGTTTATTCTATGTCCCTGATGCTCAAACCGATGACTGCGCTAAATTTTATATGTAAAGAACTATGTAAAGAACTATGTAAAGAACTATGTAAAGAACTATGTAAAGAACTATGTAAAGAACTATGTTATTCAATATGTTATAGACTATCAACTTATGGATTACACGATAAGAGTGTCTATAATGAGTATGGTAAATGGATTTAATACCAAGGATGAGCATACTTTTGAGATTTAATCTTACTCCGTGTGTAGCAGTTATTCTTCTCTCTTTGTTTACTCAGATCTCCTATGGCGCTGAGAGAACGCTGACGATCCTTAATTGGAGCGAATACCTGGATCCGGAGCTCGTTCAGCGTTTCGAGCAAAAGTATCGGGTCAAAGTCTCCGAAGTATTTTATGGCTCCGATGAGCAACGCTCCGATCTTCTACTACAAAATAACGCCGATGGTTACGACCTCATCCTCTCTTCGGGTGTAGATCTGCAAAATTATATAAATCGTGGTTGGATTGCCAAACTCGACAACAACAAACTCCTCTTTCTTGAACAATTGAGCCCTAAATGGAGAAGCGCATTTCCCGGAGCGGTGGAATATGCCATTCCATATTTTTGGGGAACCGTAGGTATCGTCTATCGCCATGATGTCATCAAAGAGCCTATCACTCATTGGAAACAGCTATACAGCCCTGCTCCTGAGTTAAAAGGTAAGGTTGGCATGATTGACGAGCCCCGCGATCTGATCGGTATGGGGCTTAAATCCTTAGGTTACTCGGCTAATACCGAAGTGAGTATGCAGCTCAATGAAGTTGAAAAAGTGCTGCAATCACAAAAGGCTATGGTTAACTCCTATATCTATATGACGCTCGATGAACACTCCCCCATAGTGACCGGGGAGATATTAGCATCCATGATCTACAACGGTGATGCCATGATGGTAAAGGAGCACAGCGAAAACCTGACCTTTGTGCTGCCTGAAGAAGGCGGGGCAATTTGGGTTGATTACCTCACCATAGGAGCAAAGGCGAAAGAACCGGATCTCGCCTATTCTTTTCTTAACTTTATTAATCAAGCCGAGCATGCGGCTCAACTCGCTCAATTTGTCTATTATGCAACGCCGAATCTTGCGGCTGAAAAACTATTACCCGATGAGTTTTTGAACGATAAGGTGATCTATCCCGATGCCGAACACCTTAAAAACTCCGAGTTCTATAAGCCTCTTTCAGCCAAGATCCAGCGTAAACGTAATATTATCAGTATCAACATTTTGCCTTAGGCGCCTATGAAACTTAAGACGAAACTACCTCTATTATTGACATCGCTGGTTTGCATCCCGCTCATATTGCTGGGGGCCATGGCTTTTGTTGAACTCAAGAGTGCAGCAGAGAAAAGCAGTGTGACTCAGGTGACTAAGTACCTTGAACAAGTCGTTGCTCAAACGGACCGTCTAGTGAGCACGGCGCAAGCTAATGTAGAGTTGATTGCAGATGATTCCTTGTTACATAACTACATGTTGACCGAAAATGAGGATGAGCGATATACGCTGATGCAGCGCCCCTTGCTGCGGAAATTGAAAAGCATCATGAAGGTATTTCCTCAATACTACGAAATGCGGGTAATACTCCCCGATGGTTATGAGGATCTCCGTTTAACTTCCTATTTTATCGCGAACCTTAAAGAGGAAGAGGAGGCGAGTGAACTCTTTATTTCAATGGGGCATGATGAACATAATGAGAAAACACAGTTTCTGACTAACCCGGACAATGACAAATTTAGCCTATATGTGTCAAAGCGTGTAGATATCATCAATAAGGCCGTAGAGTCATTTAATGCCGCGCCTAAAATGCGAGGCTATTTTGTCATCACGGTTAGCCTGGATGCCATAAACAAAGTGCTTCTTGACTCTCCCTGGAGTGGAGGACGTTTTATCATTACTGATCAATCGGGGGCCGCGGTTTTACCCTATTCTGCTAAAACGGCGACAGATATCACCTCGGTTTACCAGGCTTTAAAACAAGACTCAGAGAGGCCGTCTAGTTTTAGCGTTCATGAACTCGATGGCGAAAGCTATTACCACACCAGCATCTCCCTGAAACAGGGTTTATGGTTACATGCCTTACTCCCCGAGAACATTTTGCTGCAATACAGCAGAGATATGAGCTGGTTAGTGACCATTATGACGCTTTCCACGGTCGCATTTTCCGTTCCTCTGTTGATCTTCCTGAGCCATTTCCAAATCGTACGTCCACTCAATAAATTGCATCACGCATTTCTGCGTTTGGGTAATAATGTCGAATTGATTCAGGTGAAAACATCGGGTGATGATGAGCTTAATGAGTTAGGGAAAGAGTTTAACCGGATGAGCCTTAAGCTTTTTAAATCAAATGAGAAAATCCGTGAATTGGCTTTTAACGATCCTCTTACCGGATTACCCAATCGGTTTATGTTTACCAAACATCTGAACCTATCTTTGGAATCGGCCAAGTGCGATCGGGGACAACTTGCTGTCATGTTTATCGACTTAGATAACTTTAAACATATTAATGACAGCCTAGGGCACCAGTCGGGTGATCAACTTCTGCATGAAATTGGTGACCGTTTACAACACAATCTGCGTAGTAAAGATTTCTGTGAGCACTTTAGCGATAGCGATATGGTAGCCAGACTCGGTGGGGATGAGTTTACCGTCTTCCTTGGTGAACTGCCTTCCATTGAAACTGCTGAAAAAGTCGCGAAGCGGATCCTGGAGATCATATCTCAACCAATTTTACTTGGCGGAAAGAATTACTATATTAGCGCCAGTATCGGTATTGCCTGCTATCCACAAAATGGAGTGACGACTCAAGCGTTAATAAAAAATGCAGATATCGCCATGTATCATGCAAAAAAGAAGGGGAAAGGAGGCTACCAGCATTTTTCTGATAACTTGAGCCGTCAAAATGATGAGTTTTCTGTCATAGAGCAAAAAATGCATGAAGCGGTAGAACATGAGCTATTTGAGCTGTACTACCAACCCATCGTAGATAGCAATACTCACCGTATTGTCTCACTGGAAGCCCTTATTCGTTGGTATGACGTTGAGTTTGGTTTCATTCCTCCTGACAAGTTTATTCCCTTAGCCGAAAAAAATGGCTTAATCACGGTAATAGGTGACTGGGTCATTCGTGAGGCATGTCGTCAACTAAAAATTTGGCAGGATAGTGGAATCGTCGATATCCAACTCGCTATCAATGTCTCGGCGATACAGCTGAACAACCCCAAGTTTGCCCAAGAGTTGTACCAAACTATAAAAAATAGCGGGATAATTCCGGGTACTCTCTATATCGAGCTAACAGAGACAACCATTATCAATGGTGAGCAAGAGATCTTTGTGACATTAGAATGGCTTCGCAGTAGAGGGATCAGGGTTGCCCTGGATGATTTCGGAACCGGCTACTCCTCCTTGAGCTATTTGAGAAACCTGCCCATCGACATTTTGAAAATTGATCAGAGTTTTATTCGTGATATTAACGATAAAAACAACAATGTGATCTTATCCGCCGTTATCGTTATGGCGCATGCGCTTGGCTTTAAAGTCGTAGCCGAAGGGGTAGAAGAGCGAGGACATCTTGCCTTTTTGGTCAAGGAAGGCTGCGATCTACTTCAAGGTTATATGTTTAGTCGACCACAAACGGCCGATGATATTACCCGATTACTGCTTAAGGAAACCTCCGAAGAGGAGAGCCAAACGGGATAACTAAACGATAAGATAAATCTATCCGTTTCGTAGCATGCCCTGTTTGAATACTCTTCAATGTCTCTCACTGGAGCAATTCAATTTTTACGCTTACAAACGCTTACGCCTCGTTACCCAAAGCACCCACAAATCATAACTATAGTGATACAAAATGTGCCTTTAGCTTCGATAGAATTTCGTAAGCGTGGAGTCACCACCAATATTCCTGCCGATGGCAGGGGTGGTGCAGACACGATCTTAGTCGGGGTAAATCGCACCATCTAACTTTGATCTTGGTCGATGTCAGCATCAAACTCAGAGGACTTGATCGCTTTTCAATTGAGTCTTAGTATTCATCGCATGTTTTATCTTTATGAAAAGGCTTTTTTTGAACCATAAAATCGCGGGAGTCCTACTCTGCTTAATAATGCTGAGTGGCTGTGTTGCCTACCCAACTACGAGAACCTATTTCAAGCCTGATCTAAACGATGGCCAACTTACGCCATCTATGGGTTGTGGTTACCATACAACAAGAAATGATGCGGTTGAGAAAATTCTTGGTGCTGCGACTCTCACTGTTATGCCCGAATATGTTTCCGGTGCGAATTTGAAAATCACCTTGTTGGTCAGAGCAAAATCAAAGGCTGATGCACTGTTACCTGATAACGTATTTGTCAGCTCATCGAATTTTTCATCCAAACTCTATCCTGTTGATATTACTGTTATCGAGCAGGAGTCGAGCGAAGCGAACGACCATTTCAGTCAATGGTATACATTGACATTTCCGGTTTCGGTCGATGGGATAGAGGAGTTCGAATTAACTATTCCCTGGAATAACTCGAGCACAGCTAAGGAAGAGGATGGGTTACTAAATTTCAGTTTTGAGAAAGTCGAACTTGCAGATTTTTACTATAACTCGATAAACTGTTAGCACTTTTAAAAGCGCTGGCAGGGCCTTGTGTTGTGGTTGGCCTGTCGTGATAAGTCAGTGATAACTTGCTTCCGGTTCTTCTGTTATAATCACCCCCTATTTTTCTGTTAGTGCCTTTTGATTTTTGTCTATCGGCCTTTTCAGCTATTTATCAATCATCACTCTGAGACTTTACATGTCATTTTCTACACTCGGATTAAGCGCTCCAATCTTAAATGCTATTAGCGAACTGGGCTATCTGACGCCTACGCCTATTCAGGCTGAAGCCATTCCGCTAGCGCTTAAAGGCAAAAACCTAATTGCTGCTGCGCAAACGGGGAGTGGTAAGACTGCCACTTTTGTGTTGCCAATCCTTGAGACGTTGGCCAGAGGTGAAACGCAACGTAAAAAACGTGTTCGTGCGCTTATACTTACACCGACCAGAGAACTCGCGGTGCAGGTTTGTAAGAGCATTGAGGCGTACGGTAAAAATCTTAACCTTAAGTCCATAGCCATCTATGGTGGTGTCGATTATGCGCCGCAAAAACAGGCGTTAATCGATGGCGTCGACATCGTCGTCGCAACACCTGGCCGTCTACGGGACTTGTATACCCAGCGCGCGATCCACTTCGATGAAATTGAGATGTTAGTGCTCGATGAAGCCGACAGAATGCTGGATATGGGTTTTATCGAAGATATCACTAAGATTATCGATACACTACCTGAAGAGAGACAAAATTTACTGTTTTCAGCCACACTTTCCAGACAGGTAAGAGAACTGGCTAAAGACACGGTTTCCAATGCGATCCAGCTCTCCTTTAATAAAGAGCGTGCGGGTAAGCCAAATATTGACCAGTGGCTCATTACTGTCGATAAAGATAAGAAGTCGGCGCTGTTAAGCCACCTTATCAATGAAAATAACTGGCAGCAGGCACTCATTTTTATCGAAACCAAACATGGTGCCGGTAAATTAGTGAGCCAGCTTGAAAAGCGTGGTATTGAGGCTGAATGTATTCACAGCGGTCGTACACAGGCCATTCGTGAGAAAATATTAGCCGACTTTAAAGCGGGTAAGATCAAGTATTTAATTTCGACTGGAGTATCTGCACGCGGTATCGACATCGACGTTCTACCGCTGGTGATTAACTATGATCTGCCTTTCCCTGCCGACGAATACGTACATCGTATTGGCCGTACGGGACGTGCGGGTGCTGCGGGTGAAGCTATCTCTTTGGTGTCGAAAGATGATTTTAAAAATCTGTGCATGATTGAAAGGCGCCTAGATCATTTGATTGAAAGAAAGGTGGTTGAAGGTTTTGAGCCGAGTAAAGTCGTACCCGTTTCCGTTTTAAACTTCGTGCCTAAAAACAAGCCAGTTAGAGATGCTGCACCTAAAGAAGAGTGCGGACGCTCTCAATCATCAAAGCCTGATTATTCTAAGCGTGACTCTTCAAAATCAAATTCTTCAAAAGATAGGTCTTCAAAAAATCGGTCTTCAAGCAATAATCGTTCAGATAACAAAGAAAGCTCAGCAGATAACAAGCTTCCGCTTAACCCTTGGAATCGTTAACTGATTTGATTTCAAATGTGTCCGCTCATTTTTGGACGGACCTGACGATGAAAAAAGCGGCCTAAGGGTCGCTTTTGTATTATTACCATTTCTGCATAAATGTATCTTGAATTGACCAGATACTTATATGGAATGGTATTATCAGTCACACTCGTGTCGTTATTCTCCTTGTTGAGGCGAGAGTTTGCTTGCGTATTGCTTGCTTAACTCCTATGATCCACACGTTTTTATTTCATGCATCTACAACAGGCAACTTCATGCTTAACTCTCCGCTTTCACCTAGCTCGACAGAATTGGTTATTAGTGTATTAGATATGGTCTTATCTGAAGGTAAACCTTTAGACAGAGCCTACTCGGTACATTTTTCTGGCCTACAACTAGCGCCATCAGAACAGGCCCGTATCACCAAGGTTGCCGGAGATATCTTACGTAGATTGAACTTGTACTGTTTCTTGTCCGATGTGAAACCCGAAGAGATGTCTCGTCTGGGTACGCGTTTGATAAATGCATGGCACCTGTTTCATGAGCTTGAACTTCCTAAGCTGCAATATTCTCTGCCACTTGTTGAAGCCGAATATTTTACTCGTCTTGAAGAGGCTAAGAAGCAACCGGCACTTTGGGATGGTTGTCCCGAGTGGCTCGATGAGATGGGTCAAGCACAGCTTGGTGAAGCTTGGGCCAAAGAGCGTGCAGCATTAAATACGCAACCTAAGCGTTTTATTCGTACTAACTTATTAAAGTGCACTCGTGAAGAGTTAGCCAAGAAGTTACGCAACGAGCAGGTTCAAACCCAAGAAGTTGAAGGCGTGGATACTGCGTTGGAGGTTACTTCTGACTCAGCTCTGTTCCGTACCGAGAGCTTTAAAAAGGGCTGGTTCGAGCAGCAAGATGCAGGCTCTCAGTTGGTTGCTGCCGCTGTCGATGCAAAGCCGGGCATGCGTGTTATCGATGCCTGCGCCGGTGCGGGTGGTAAAACATTATCAATCGCCTCTCAAATGAAAGGCAAGGGCCGCTTGTTAGCGATGGATGTAGAGCAGTGGAAGCTAGACAGCCTCAAGCAACGTGCACGACGTGCTAATGCCGATAATATCGAGACTCGTATCATTGCCAGCAGTAAGACGATTAAGCGTCTTAAACTCAGTGCCGACAGAGTTCTGCTCGATGTCCCTTGTTCGGGACTTGGTGTGCTAAAACGTAATCCCGATGCTAAGTGGCGTGATACGCCGGAGCGTCTGCCAGTTTTGGTTGAGCTACAAAAGCATATCTTGCAAAGCTACAGTCGTATGGTGAAAGTTGGCGGCATGTTGGTCTACGCAACATGTTCAATTATGCCGGAAGAAAACCGTAATCAGGTGGATGCTTTTCTTGCTGAAAATGATCATTTTAAGTTTATCGAAGATGAGAATATCAGTGTTGCGGATTCGGGTTTCGATGGTTTTTACCTAGCCAAACTCGAGCGTATTGCTGAATAGCTCAAGTCTCGATGTTAACCAGCAGAGTCTATATTCTGCTGGCTTTGTAGCCTTTATCTGTGTAACCCCTTCCTCTGTAACCAAGAGCTTTCTCATCACGCAGAATCACAGAACAGTCCACGATTCCCGCCTGAATAATACCGATTTGTATAAATACCTTCATGGCCGGAACAAAGATTATTTGTCACCTAAGATATTGTTTTGGATTTTTGTTGCTAAATTATATCGCCAATTAGCTTGACAAGTTGACTAGGCAAAAAGCCATCAATTTAACCTAAATCTCTTATTTACATAGAGTTTATGATTAGTATATCCTAATTGTTGTCGTAGGATTTTTAAGGATAGAAATCCGTCATTCAGGGGGCTGTATGAGCCTAAGTTATGAATCAATAATACCCGTTATTCCGAGCCTAACCGATTCTAATGTTAGTATAAAACGCTACGGCGCCATACTGACCATGCTGTTAGATGGCTCTCCTCTCGAAAAGATTCTTATCGCTCTGGTTCTTCTCATTGAAGAGGAGAAGCTGGGCACGAAAGGTTCTGTACTGCTATTGAGCGATGACGGTAAACGTCTTCTCAATGGTGCGGCTCCAAACCTTCCCGATGATTATAATCAAGCGATTCATGGTATTGAGATCGGTGATGGTGTCGGCTCTTGCGGCACTGCGGCATTTACCGGTCAAAGGGTTATCGTCGAAGATGTCGAGACTCACCCCTTTTGGGAGGCCTTTAAAGCATTGCCTCTGGCAGCGGGTCTTTACGCTTGTTGGTCTGAGCCCATCAAGGGCAGTCAGGGAAAAGTGCTGGGTACGTTTGCCATGTACTATGACACCATCAAGTCTCCTACTGAGAAAGACCTATTACTCATTTCGGAAGCGGCCAGACTTGCTAGCTTGGCCATCGAACGAAGCCGGGCGCTTCAGTTCGAGCGGTTAACGGGTAATATCTTCAACCATCTCCCCTTGGGGCTGGTGATCACCGATCTGCACTGGACTGTTCTGAATGCCAACCCGGCATTTTATGCGATAACAGAGCTTACTTCGGGCATTGAAACCAAATTTGATCCGGTACAGTTTTTTAAGCGATCGGGGGAAGATATACTCGATAGTATGCTTGCCAGCCTGGCTACCAAAGAAGCCTGGCAGGGAGAGCTCGTTGGCACCAGAGCGTCAGGTGAGGGTTTCTATCTGGAAGTGACGGTGAACATGTTTAAAGAGCGCGGTTCACAAGAGCTATGTTACTCGTGGTTATTCAGTGATATTACCGAACGTAAACGCGCCTCGGCCCTTATCGATTACCAAGCTAACTATGACTCATTGACGCAACTGGCAAACCGTAACTATCTGTTCAAAATTGTACAAGCCGAAATTGAGTCCGATAGCTTAACTCCGGGCTTTGGTTTTATGTTGATGGATCTTGATAATTTCAAGCAGATCAACGACACCTTAGGCCATGATAAGGGGGATCAGCTTTTAGTTGAGGTGGCAAAACGAATCGAAGCCTGTACAAAAGAGAGGGCCTTGGTTGCCCGATTAGGGGGAGATGAATTTGCGCTTTTCCTACCCGGTATGGTCAAAGAGAGCGATCTTGTCCGGCAAGCGCATGCAATCAATGACTCGGTTGTTTTGCCCTATCTGTTGGGCCAGAACAAGCGTGTATTAACCAGTATAAGTATCGGTATTGCCAGGTTTCCAGAAGATGCCATGAATCTAGAACAGGTACTAAATTGTGCCGATCAGGCGATGTATATATCAAAGAGTGAGGGGCGAAACTGTTTTCATTTCTTTACACAGCAGATGCAACAAGATGCAGAACTAACGGCAAAACTACATAACGACCTAAAATTTGCACTGGAGACTAATGCATTCGAACTCTACTATCAGCCGATTGTCTGTTTGGAAGATAACAAGATAGTTCGTGCAGAGGTGTTGCTGAGATGGAAGCATGAAGGGGCATTCATCTCCCCTGAAGTGTTTATCCCTGTCGCCGAAAGCAGTGGGTTGATTGTCGAGTTGGGTCACTGGGTTCGTAAAGAAGCCATGGCTTCTTTGCTGGAATTTAAGCGTAAAGGGATAGAGATCGGTCTGTCGATCAATGTTTCTATGTATGAGTTTTGGTCCCACGCTTTACAAGATTGTCTTGTCACCTCGATCAATGATATCGCCGTGGATTTAACCACGGATAGTTTCCCTTTTGATGGTATTACTTTGGAGATCACCGAGTCGCTCTTGATGAAGCAGCATCAGCATCTCATCGATGCACTCCAGAAGCTGAGAGGTTTGGGGATACAGATCGCTGTCGATGACTTTGGAACGGGTTACTCTTCTTTATCGTATTTAAGTCATTTTCCCGTCGATCACATCAAGATAGATAAATGTTTTATTCAAGACTCCGGCTCTTCGATGAAACAACAAGCTTTGGTAAAGGCGATCACGACATTGAGCCATGCGCTGGATCTACACGTGATTGCCGAAGGGGTAGAAACTGAAGAGGAATTTCAGTTTGTTCGATCTGCAGGTATAGAGGCCGTTCAGGGCTATTATTTCTATAAACCTATGCCCAAACAGGACTTGCTGACTTTGATGGAGTAATACATTTTACCGCTTTGAGGTTTGACACATCTTTCATTAGTACATTTCCTGAATACATTATTTTTAAGTGATTGTTTCATTAATGAATATTAACTGAAATTAGTTTAAATCGGCGTAAGCTACGGCTAAATAACTTTTATGCTTATTGGGGAATAGCGATGAAAAACAATGACAATGACAAAAGAAATAACAACTCTGAAAAGATCACAACTTACCAAGTCTGGGACAGGCCGAGCCGATTATTTCACTGGGTGAATGTATTACTGGTGTTAAGCTTAGTTTTTGTCGGCTTAATCATGTTGTTTCGTAAAGATCTAGGCATCGACGCGCTTGAGGCCAAGATTAAACTGAAAGAGTTACATGTCATCATAGGTTACCTGTTCGCGGCTAATTTGTTGGTACGGATTATCTGGGGCTTCATTGGGAACCGCTATGCTAAATTCTCGCATAACACCCCTAATATTCGCGCCATCAAACAATACAGAACGGCACTTAAAGATGGCCAAAATCCGCAGTATGTTGGACATAATCCATTAGGTAAGCTTGCTGTCGCGACCATCATGTTGATTTTGATTTTGATTATGGCAACAGGCCTGTTCAGGGCGGGTACCGATATCTATTACCCCCCTTTCGGCTCCGCTATCACTCAGTATATTGCGGCCGATGGCGTCGATGCGACGTCAATCAAACCTTACGATGAGACCGGGGTAGATAAGAGCAAGCTTGCAGAGATGAAACCTGTTAAGAGTATCGCAGGTAAGGTTCACCTCTATAGTGTTTACTTTTTAATGTTCTTGATTGGGCTTCATGTTGCCGCCGTTATACAGGCCGAACGCCGTCATCAACCCGGGATTATCTCAGCGATGTTTTCCGGCAAGAAGCGTATAAAAGGTCCGATAGAGGATAAAGACTAGTTTCTCCGGTTTCTGACTCGGACATTTTTCAGGTCTTGAGTCGAATGGTTTACTTGAGCCACCCTTTTGGGTGGCTCTGTCATTTAGTTTATTCATTTAGTTATTTGATTCGGCTGGTCTGAATTGAAGGGCTCTAATCAATATCTGGTAGGGCACTCCTGTTCTGACTGACAAATTCATCCTTCTTATTTCATTTCTATCTTCTCTTCAAGGCTGCAGGTGATTGTTTTAATGGAAGCTGAGTGCATCTTTTTCTATTGGTACGGGTCATACCTCAAAAATTGATTAAAATAACCTGTAGTCGTTCAAAATCAATGTTATAGTTCTCCCTTTCGGTTTAATTTTAATGGGCCATTCACTATTTGGCCGCATCTATTAAGTCATAAATAGTCATCAAGATTAGAGCAAGGCGATCTCATTGGTACAGCTAGAAGCGTATTTTAGTCAGTCTGCAATATTTCATGGTATGCAGCTGCTATTAGCAGGAACGTTAGTTAAGAGCGAACACTCAGGTTTGATTATTAGTGCCGAGTTTAAGTCCGATGACCTGAATGCAGTCAATTCTCAAAACAATACTCAAAGCAGTAGTAAAAAAGCATTGAGTAAGAGTTCGGCTAGGAGCATTAGCTCTATCTATGCAACGCTCGATTGGTCTGCCGGACCGGTTGTCAAATCGAGCCTCTCTCACTGTACTTGTCAAAATGAAGAGGATAAGGCTTGTAAACATCTGGCCGCCATTGCAATCGAGCATATCGCGAAACAACACCCGATAACTCCTTACGCCAGTGATAAAAAAAGACCCGATACGGCAAAAAGGTTGCTCAGGACTGAGCTAAACCAACGCTTCGATCCCTATCCCAATATGGCTCGTCACCGGATCATCTATCTCTTGTCTGAAAACCAAGATGGATTACATCTATCTGTACATAAAGGTTACCTGAGTAAAACCGGCATCTATTCGATTAAGAATGATCTGGGATTAGACGTGTTCATGAAAAGTGTATTGCCTAAGTTTGTCACTCAGGCAGACAGATACTTACTGGATAAGCTCTCTATCTTGATTGAGCAATGCAGTGAAAAGGACAAAGTAAAACAACGGGAGGCCGTTTCAGTAAACCTGAGTGCACTGACCGGGCTCGACTTTATTCGGCATCTGGTTTCGACTCAACGGTGTTTTTGGGAAACCTGTTCAAACCCTGCATTAAAAATTGAGCAGCACTATCACCAAGATTTTGTGGATCCGGCACCATTTATTGAGATCGATGTCGATAGCTATCTTGATCTTGCAAGCATGAGCCTGATCCTCACCTCCGCCCCTTTTTCGATGCCGGATATTAACCTCGATGCCGAGTTTGATTGGCAACCACAGTTGAGAGTTACCCGGCATCATGTGGAATTCCCTTGGGATGATATGCATGCGTTGTCACTGGACCTTGCTAACTTCTCGCTATTCAATGGTGAGGTCGTTTACTCATTGAGTGAGGTTTTTGATTACGCTCAAGAAGTACCTCACTGTTTAAATTTAGCCGCAGAATGGAATATCCAACTGTCAGACCTGCCATTATTAACCTCAATGTTTGAATCTCCCGTGTGGCAAAGTTTTCCCCTTGGCAGTCGTCTGTTACCCAGTGTATTGAGTGAGCAGATGATAGCCCTGTATCGGTTATCGTTGGCGGGGTGGTGCATTGAATTTGATATGAAGAATCGATTCAGTATTGTCAAAGCTCAACGTTGGTATGGTGACGTTGCTCAGGATCCTGGTAGTAAAAATTGGTTTGATCTAGAGATAGGCGTCGAAGTCAATGGACAGAAAATCAATCTGTTGCCTTATCTTGTCAAAGCGATTCGCTTGGGACTCGTCGACAATATTGAAGATAAAGATACTATTTTGATGGAGCTTGATAGTGGTGAGCGACTCTCTTTACCTGTGGATAGAGTCAAGCAGATATTAGCCGTACTGGTTGAATTATATGAAGCAAGGCCACTGTCAGATACCGAAACGCTAACACTTCCCATGCATCAGGTGACAAGGCTTGCAGAGCTATCTTCACAATTAAAGGGCCAACAGAAACAGTGGCATTGGCAGGGAACCACTTGGTTAAACAATAAAGCGCAGCAGCTTTACTCATTTTTAGATAGTCAGGCGCACAGTGATTTTTTTGTGCCTCAACCCGATGGGTTAAATGCTAAATTGAGAGAGTATCAACAGCAAGGCTTGAATTGGTTACAATTTCTGCAAAATCAGTCATTCGCCGGGATCCTGGCCGATGATATGGGACTTGGAAAGACCATTCAGACGCTGGCGAGTATTTTATTCGATAAAGAGTCCGGACGATTAACTAAGCCTTGTTTAGTGGTGGCTCCGACGAGTTTATTAGCAAACTGGTTGCATGAGGCGCAGACATTTACTCCGGCACTTAATGCACTCTTGTGGTCTGGTCCCCGACGTCACAAGTTAGCGTCACAAATTGAAGCGACCGACCTATTAATAACAAGTTACGGGACCCTACAGCAGGACTCACAATTTTGGGCCGATAAACACTTTCATCTGATTGTTTTGGATGAAGCACAAACGATTAAGAATGTCCGTAGTCGTATTGCAAAGGTGGTGGCGAGTTTATCGTCCACGCACAAACTGTGCTTAACGGGAACGCCACTGGAAAATCATTTAGGAGAATTGTGGTCGTTGTTCAATTTTTTGATGCCAGGTTTTTTGGGAACCTATGCGCAGTTTCAGCGTTTGTATCAATTCCCCATAGAAAAAGAGCAAGATGATGAAAGGCGTCTAGCTTTAGTTAAGAGGATCAGTCCTTTTATGCTACGCCGAATGAAGTCGGATGTAGCGACCGAACTGCCTGAAAAAACGATAATTAATGAGTATATTAGTTTAACTCAGGAGCAGGGCGATCTTTACGAAACCATTCGTTTGACTATGTCCGAAGAGGTGCAGAAAGCGGTGATGCTTTCCGGCATTAAGCGAAACCGTCTGGCGATAAGTAATGCATTACTGAAACTCAGGCAGGTATGTTGTCATCCTCAACTATTAAAACTCAGTCATAGTCATATTAGCCAGACTGAAGGCGTTACAGCATCGAATGATGAGAATGACAATAGTGACGCCACGGTTTCGTTTACTCAGGGAAGTGTCGAACAGGGGCTAACCGAATTTGCCACCAGCTCCGGTAAACTCAATTGGTTGGCAGATAAACTCCCCTCTATGCTTGCAGAAGGGCGCAGAATTCTTATTTTTTCATCCTTTACCAGCATGTTAACCTTGATAGGTGAACTGTTGGAACAATTAGCCGTCACTTATGTGGAATTGACCGGTAAGAGCCGCGATCGTGCAAGTTTAGTCAAACGTTTTCAGCAACATGAAGTCCCCGTTTTCTTAATCAGCTTAAAGGCCGGCGGTGCGGGTTTGAACCTTACCGCAGCCGATGTCGTTATTCATATGGATCCATGGTGGAACCCAGCCGCAGAGCAGCAAGCGAGTGATCGAGCGCATCGTATAGGGCAAGATAAATCTGTATTTGTCTATAAGTTGATCTGTAAAGATACGGTGGAAGAGCGCATCCAGTTGTTACAGGAGTCTAAGCAGAGCCTGGCGCAGAGTATCTATCAGCAAGAGAGCGCAAGTGTGACTGATATGAGTGGAGATGATTGGCTTGAACTACTTAAACCAATCACCATGGATGAATCATAATTCTCAGACAAATTGGTTGAAGAGTAAACCTTTGCGCTCCTCTTCATCTTTTTTTGTTCGTACGGCAATTCTTAGCTGAATTTCGGCTTTAACTTGTTCAGATGAGGTTTCTGCATAATCGGTATCTTGAATACGGGAACGGGCTTCAGATGTATTGATGCTACTCACTTGATAGTTATTGATGCGGCTATCTAAGCCATTGCTTTGAGCGCCAATATCGCTGGCAGTTTGATCTATGGTGGCACTGGCGTCCGATACTATTGTCTGAGAAGCCGAAGGGTCTGAGGCGTCGAGGCCAGAAATAAAATTGGCCTGACCCAGCGCGCTTTGTGCAATAACGTTGATCTCCTCCGTCAGTTGATCGAGTTCAGCTTGAATTGCGGCGTTATCATTGAGTGGGTTTCCGGCCTGTATCGATAATTCATTGGCTCGCTGCAGGCTATCCGTAATAGATGAGAGCTGACCAGCCTGCGTATTGTAGATGCTCTGTTGATCTCTGGCATTAGTTGCACGCCTGTCCGCTGCGTTAATACTGGAAGTTAATCGATTGGCTATCTGCAAGCCTGCGGGATCATCGGAAGCTCTGTTAATCTTAAGGCCCGAGCTGAGTTTTTCCGCTTCCTCCTCGCGTTTCTTCTCAAAGCGATCTATGTAGCTTAGTGCGGATGATTCTGTGCCTGGTAGCTTCATGTAAGCCTCATAGAATTTAGGAGTTACTTAATTATCTAACCTGGCTGGATAAAAAACAAACACTGCAGAGTGCCTATTTAGAGTAAATTGATGTAAAGAAATACTTGATAGAAGGAAGGGAACTAAGAGAGTATTTCTCTCAAAAGAATATGCTCTTGTTCTATAACGCAAAATCTACTAGAAAATGCTTAATCGGTAATTCCTTCTAAGTTCATTCTCCCTGTATTGTCACAATGAGGCTGCGTGCACCCGCGTGATCTCTTGGCTCGCACAGATAAATCCCTTGCCAGATACCAAGATTTAATCTGCCTTTTGTGATGGGTAGAGTGAGCTCACAGCCAAGGAGTGATGATTTAAGATGGGCTGGCATATCATCGGGACCTTCATAGGTATGCGTGTAATAGTGCTCATTTTCAGGCGCCAATCGATTGAAGAATCGCTCGAAATCTTCACGTACACTGGGATCGGCATTCTCGTTTAAGGTCAGTGCGGCCGAGGTATGCTGAAGTAGAATATGTACGAGCCCAACGCGTAATTGACTAATATCGGTCACTGCATGTTCAATTTCTGAAGTGATTAGGTGAAATCCACGTGTTTTTGCGGTGAGAGTGATCTGTTTTTGGCTCCAGATAGTATCTGCATCTGTCCTCGAAGTTTAGAGGGATTATATCGCCTCAGATGCTGTCTGAATAGAAGGTAAGCATGGCCCGATAAAACTAAATTAGCGGATCAGCTAAAAATAATTGAGTTTTATTGTATGAGATGCTGCTACACCGCGTTTGTCATACCAATTCATGTCATAAGAGGTACCGCTTAGTTTTTTAGTTATTGAAAATTTGTGATTCGTGGTGAGACATTCAGACCAATTACTTGGCTTGTTTCCTTTGTAGTAATAGTTTCTAATCAATGAAATTGCAGTGGCCACTTTTCTTAGCCTCGGCTTATACACAAGCCAGTATCTGTGCTGACCTTAGAAGTCGATTTGTTTGAATTGAAACTTTTTCGAGTATAGAGCTAAGGAGAGTTCGCAAAAATGTCAATGTCAATGTCAATGAATGTCTTCTATACTATTTACTTATAAACAAAAAAACAAACCATTCAATGGCCTATTTTTATATAGCAGATATAAATGAAATGTAGTTCAGCTTTATTTAGGGGGTGATAAATGATTGTGACAAGTTCAAAACAATCTCATTGGGAGTAAAGCGTATGAAAGGATTCAGTATGGCAAGATTTTTTAAAATTGAAAAAAAGGCCATCTTTTGTACGATGCTTATCTGGATAACTATCGCAGTGACGTTAGTTGGGGGAAGTTCACCTGTCATTACCTCTTTCACTATTGCCAAGTTAGAACTACTTTTTGTCAGCGCGTATTTTTTTATCCATGGGATAAGTTCAATAAAGAGGATATGCTTACAAAACTTTTTTAGCCCGTCACGTCTATACCTCTTTCTAGCTATATGTTTAATAATGTCGACCCTCACAAATTTTAACTCTGATAATGAAATTGAATCCACTGTCGTTAGCGTCAGTGTAATCTTTAAAATAATTCATTTTATTTTTTTTACTGTGTTGGTTTCTACTCTTGTTGAGTTTGCTTTAGTTCAAAGTGAAGTTTTCATTTATATTCCTATTGCTATTCTTTTTATTTCTGTGGTTGTTTTTCTTATGGGGGTGGGGGCATTTCCTTCGAAATTGTATGATAGCAGCCCTTTATTTCCTTTTGCGAGGAATATTAGGTATTTGGGATATCTTTGCACGGTGGGCATCTCAATTGTGGTTGTGTTGTTCATGAGTGAGAAATCAAAAGTATTAAATCTTTTCGGATTTTCATGTCTTATTGTTTCAAATTGCTCGTTATTGGTTTGGCTAGGTGGAAGAGGGTCATTACTTTCAATTCTAGCTGTTATAACTATCTACTGCATTTACTTGTATCAAACTGGAGAACTTAGATTGAAGAGAGTCGTTCCACTACTAGTACTGCTAATTTTGTCTGTGAGTACAGCGTATTCACTAACATGCTTTGAGTGGAATGGCCCTGCGAGATTCTTTAATCAAGGAGAAGTACTGCAAAATATTGAAGACGTGAATAAATTATCTTCAAGCAGAGTTTTAATTTGGCAGCAAACTCTTGAGGCGATTGGAGAAAAACCATGGCTTGGTCATGGGCCTGAGGGTTATCGACTTCATCCAGACCATATTTTTGGATTGCAACCCCATAACTCTATTTTACAAATATTGGTAACTTATGGCATAATTGCGAGCATAATACTACTTTATATTTTTGTGGGATTTTTAAAGATTTGTAAGAAACAGGTTTATGATTTAGATAATAATTACAGACAAGAAAGTGTAATAGCGACTATGGTTATACTTGGATTAGCTATACATAGTTTGGTGGATGGGACCTTTTATCATTCTCAACCTGTTTTCTACGCAATATTAGCCGCAGCAACCATTATCTCCATCGAAATTAAAGAGTTTGCAACCAATATCGGCTAAGATAGCAACTAAGCTAATAGTACTGTTCGGCGTTGTTGATTAAATGCTCGCTAGAAATATAGACACCAAAAAATTTCTAGCTAACTAGGAAGCTTGTTTCTAAACAAGCATTCCTAGTCCTATGGAGTTATTATTTTCCTTTACACCAGATAAAACTTCGTATTAGCACAAGTTTGAGCGTGTCATTATATTTACTGAAAATGTTAGAGTATATAAGTGATTTTATTACTCAAGTACATCAAAAAATCAAGCAAACCTCAAGTTTGTTACTTTATTTCTACCGCTGTTTTTTGCGCGATATAATGCCTTATCGGCTGCTTGTATTACATTTTCCGGTGAAAGCTCTGAAAGACTATCGGCAACACCTATACTCACTGTGATGCTTACGGACTCTTCCTCGACCTGTTCGGGCTTCATTTTTAGAACAACACCCCCACCTCTGATTGGCCGTGATTTATAGTTTCTGAGCTTTAAGTCATACTCAGCCACTCTGGTTCTTAGGCTATTAAAGTAAGGCATACATTGGTTAGCATTTTTCCCCTTAAATAAGACCGTAAACTCCTCACCTCCATACCTGAATAACTTTCCTTTCCCCTTATTCTTACTCATTAACTGCGCGACTAATCGAAGGACTTCATCTCCCGTTCTGTGTCCATAGGTGTCATTGAAATGTTTGAAATGATCTATATCTATCATGGCAATAGTATAAAGACCACTCAAATTTGTTATCTCAATCTCTAGTGCTCGTCGTCCAGGAAGCTCTGTCAATTGATCGATAAAAGCAAGTTCATGGCTAGAATCAATAATGGTAATCAATAAGACAGCAGCAGCTAAAGAGAAGCAGAGCTCTGGCATTAGTGGTTGGTAAAATGATAGGACTAAAACACTACTGAAGAGCAGGGCTATAAATATCGACTGTTCATAATTGTTCCCCCGAAATAGCAGTAGCAAAGCACTTATTAACGTTAAAAGGAAAGCCAATATAATAACCACTAAAGGTGCGGGGGAAATTGTTGGGAGAGGCTTTATGAATGATTGCCATAGCCAGCTTATGTCCATCAAAGCAAGTTGTCCCAACGCAATGTAAACCCATAGAAACTGTAACAGTATAAATCCGCAATATGCTGCACCAAATCTGGATAGTATCCTTTTTTCGGGCAGGAGATGTATGAGAAGTATATTTAATGGTAATAACGTTGCGAATAACACAAAGGTAATTCGATCTGTATCGTTAGCTATTGGCAAACTTAACCAGTTTTGAGTCACATAGTATCCAAGTAGCATCAATAGTGAGACTAAACCGGTGCTTCCCTGATTAAACGGCTGACTTAAGAACAAAACCAAGGTTAAGAGCACATAGGGTAGCGCGTTAAGTAACTCTTGATAGGTAGCTAATAGCGTAAACAGCTGCTCATTTGGCAGGTAAACTAGTATTGCTAAAAGAATGGGAAAGCCAATCTTAAATAATGAGCTTCTAAAAAATGACATGCTGAAATCCTTTGAATATACTCACAAAAATCCATATCGTGGTCTTTTTCAATTGTTAAAAGTCAACAAGTATATAAGACTTTAGCAATTTTATGTTTTATTCACTACTAACATGATAGTCAACAATTGCCCTGTGTACTTTTTTTATTTGAATGGTTAAGCTATCTCTTTTGTCCTGATTTGAAATATCTCTATGGATGAGACGGGACTTCTCTGTTCAAATTTGTAATATTGTTATCCTGCATCGATTGTGACTCTGTTATCGCATTTTGGCATTGTCCTGTTTTGTCAAAGCCCTGATCATCCCGGTAGTGTTCACACAAACGAGTAAGCATTTTTACCCAGGGAGCGCTACCCTGATAGTTAGTTATTGAACTCCAGGTCTTCATTTTTGTATCAACCAGAATCAGCTCTTCATAATCCGGTAACATGGCAAGTTGCCAGTGTTTATAATAGATAGAACGTTGCTTTTCACCTATTAATTCATTGTGAAGTTGCGGTAACATGACAATTCGCCCATTCTCTCTGACTTCATATTTGGATGCGGTTTCTGATAGGACTTTTCTATCGTCGATGAAACTTGCGTTGATTGATTTTACAGGCCGAGATGATTCCACGAACACCTCCCTTTCTGTTATATCGGTAATTTTTGATCTCCTCTCTTTTGGAAGTACAATTCCATCAAAGGCTTTATCTGAACGTTCTAAACTTAAATTAAGTTCGCTAAACAAACTCGGGGCGATGTCGATTAGTGAAAAAATACCGGACACCATTTGAGGCTTAGATGGTGACCCCTGGGGAAATTTTCTATATGCCATGAGTACGTTTGACTGTTCCTGGCTGAGAATATTAGTGCCGTGACCCCATGCATTGACATTCAGATTACTACTATCATTTATATTGTGGTTGGCTAATGTATCTTGTTCTAACATGAAGCCTTCACCATGATCTGATACCAGATAAACAATGGCATTTTCTAAGAAACCACGATTCATGAGTTCATCCATAAAATGATGAAATTGCTCATCTACCTTAGATAGCAAGGCTTGGTACATAAAGTGGTTATAATTGCCTTTCCATTTGGCGCTATCCATATCGATAAAGTCTTTTGAGGTATATGGCCAGTGCAGTTGACAAAAGTGAACGGCTAAAAAATTTGGCTTATTAGTAGATAAACTACTGCTCACAGTTTGGTTAAATAATATTGGGTCGTAGGCCTTTCCGTAGGCGCGGTTCATATAAAGGTACGGGAACAATATCTCCGAGAGGGGAAGCTTGATAAAGAGGTTTATTAAAGGGATATCTGCAATATTAGTAATTATGGCATCGGCGGCCCCAATTTTAGGTCCTACAACTTGATCGAAACCATACTCTTCATCTATTTGATTAAAACGCCTCTCATCCATTGCATAGGTTGTCATGTAACCTTGTTGTTTGAGTTCTCTGATTAAGGGGAACTCTGTTTGTACCAGCTCGGGTGGCGCGAGGTTAAATCTTGCACCATTTTTTATCGGGTATTGCCCCGATAGTAAGCTCATCCACGCAACATAGGTTCTTGCTTGAGGTGTATAGGTTTCATCAAAAATACTCGCCTCGGAAAGAAATTTATCAATATTAGGCGTGAAGTGGTTATCCCTGTTGCGGTAACCCAAATGATCCGGTCTCAATGCATCTATGCCGATAATAAACACATTTGGACTAGTTTTATCGATTGGGTCATACGTTTCATCAACCTTTGAGGTCGAGATATAACTTATGGATAAAGTCACCATAACAAGGCCAAGCGTGGCGTTTCTGCCTATTAAATGGTAGAGGCTCCATAAAAATTGAGTTGTGATTAAGCCACCCAGGACAGTTAACCCTAAAGGTGAAGCTAAAGGAGTATCCCTTAAAAAACCAAGCAGAGAAGTCGGAAACAGGTAAGCATTTGTGGCGAATACCAGCGTAAAGTGGGAGAGACTGATAATTAGCCAGATCTGTGTCCTTATCCCTTCGTGTCGAATCAAATAGAACCATGGTCGACAAGATAGAGTGATAATCAAGGACCAGATCAGATGCAGTAACAGGATAAGTAAGCCAAATTGTGCTAAATCAATCAGTAACCCTTGGCTAAGCAGATGTGTCTGGTTGACATGTATCATTGCGGTTGCAATAGAAAATGAGGAGTAGTATTGCAGCAGTTGCCTGAAGTTATAGAGTAAGATTAATGAAAGTAACATCAAGGCGTTCGTTCGCCAAAATGTTCTCTGCATAGAGACCTCTCCTGAGTTTTCAGGTTTTATAGCGTACATAAATTCCCTTAAATTCTAACCCTAAATACATAGACAGCTTAGAGGGCCACTATTTTTTAGTATCTGTCGTATTTTTGGTAACAGCTAATACTTTATATTTATTATTGTCCTCGAGGGCACTATAGACATCAGAAGCTGGCCAGTCTCCTAAAATCAGGTATCGCTCAGCTAAGCTGGAACCTGACGGACTGTCCGTTGTGATAGCCAATCTGGACTGGTAAACCTGCCATGCGGGGATGATATTGATCCCCAGTAAAAATATGATGATGACAGATAAGCTCACCTGTATTGTCCAACGGGTTCCTAATGTCATTGAAACTATCCATCCTTATCAGTATCTGCTCATATAAAGCCTGATAAAATATTATTTCTATAAAAAGTATAGTTGGCTTTGAGTTTGTTAGTAAAAAGTAAGATCATTTTTTAAGTTATTCAAGATGAAAGTTTGTCCATAGCAAATTTTTGTACTAAACGTTATAAAGATGATTTGACGAAAATTATAAGGTTGAGAACAAGATGTTCAAGAATTGCTGCCCAACCAGAATTTCTGATTTTTTTACAGCTAAAACCTATGTTCTGTAGCATCAAAGCTTACTTTTCTTTAATTTACTAATTACTTCCTTTAAATATTGAGTTGTAAGCAGTTTTTCTGATAAGGCGCTAAGAGTATGAGATTGGATTCATTGTTATTCATATCTATTGCGGTCGTTATGATGTTTGCTTGTGATCTGTCCGAGGCAAAGCCTTTGAGTGATGAACATATGATGTCAGAAATTTATGAACAAGATGCCGATGAGCTTCTATGGTTTGATCAAAGAGGCGTTAGTTTAAATGGAATGACCCTTATTAGTTTACTCGATGATCTTGGGGTAGAGGTCGATATTCCTCTATCTATTGAAGCCACTACATTGCGTAAACTAGCGGATACTAACTACACAGAAGCGTTATTGACCGTTATCGACCGGATGTCAGATTTGAGTTATAAAGAGCTGTCAGTGGAGCAAGTTAAACTGCTACTGGCGATTAAGAATGAGCGTTTAGCTGAATACCTCGATACAATATTACCCTCTTTTGATGAGGTTTACCGACTCAGAACCCTGATTGGTGAATACAAGAAGAAGGTAAATTTAAAGTGGCCCACGATGAGTCAACACGAATTTAGATTGGGGCAATCCTCAAATGAGGTTAAACAGTTAAGGTGGATGCTCACAGTACTTGGCGATCTTGAGCATAGTGAGTTAACCCGTTACCGGGAAGCCATTTATGATCCTATGGTCATAGATGGAATTAAGTCTTTTCAGCTTAGACATGGCTTAAGGGTCAATGGCAATCTTGATAAATACACTGTGGAAGCCATAAATGTCACTCCTTTGCAAAGAGTGGAACAGATGCAACGAAATCTGTGGCGTTGGATAGCACTATCCGGCCTAAGCTTTGAAAAGCTAGTGTGGATAAACATACCCGGTTATCAATTGAGTCTCTTTGAACAGGGGAGTGTGGTGTTACAGATGAAAGTCATTATAGGTAAACCGAGCTCACAAACACCACTACTCTCGACTCATCTGACTCAACTGACTATCAACCCAACATGGACACCGCCTGCTAGCATCATAAAAAGTGAGCTTTTACCCCTTAATGCAAAAGAGCCTGGATATCTTAATCACAAGCAGTTCGAGCTACGTGGTATAGGAATGAATAAAACACAGGTCATTAAACTGGATCAGATCAATTCCAAACAGCTCCCGACGCTACTAAGTCAATATAGGTTGGTGCAAGCACCGGGTGAAGATAATGCGTTGGGAAAGATGCGATTTACTATTATTAACAGACATTCCATATACCTTCATGATACGCCAGCTAAACAGTTATTTGAGAGTAAAAACAGAGCAATGAGCCATGGGTGTATTCGGCTGGAAAAACCTATCATTCTTTCTAAATACTTGGTGGAAACGGATGAGAAGGCAAGAGAGTTGAGAAACGCCTTAGAGGGAAATGAGACTCGGTATTTTTCTCTATCGACTCCTATTTCAGTATATATCACGTACCATACGTCTTGGGTTGATAACTCAGGAAAACTTCAAGTCAGACCTGATATCTATAACCTTGATATGGAGATATAGCACTATGGCCGAACCCGCGTGTGATACTCCCGACTTTATGAAACTTATTCAACAAGAAAAAAATGCCAGAATGAAATTGAAGCTGCTGGCCTTGCTTCATTTCCATGAAGGTAAGTCCAGATATCAAATTGCAGACTACCTGAAAGTAAGCCGAACAAGTGTCAATAAATGGATTACAAGTTATTTAACATATGGTCTGGATGGACTTAAAGATAAAAAGCACACTGGCAGACCAGCCTCTTTAACAGATGAGCAGGTACAGCAACTTTCACGATATATTAAACATCGTACGACGACACGAAACGCAGATAAACTGCAGGGCAGCGATATTCAGGCATACATCGCGGATAACTTTGGCGTATATTATGAAATTTCCAATATATACAGAATATTAGACCGTTTGGGTTACTCATGGGTGACTCACTCTAACAAGCGTTTCGGATAACTTTGCCGTATATTATTAAATTTCCAATATATACAGAACATTAGACCGTTTGTGTTATTCATAGGTGACTCAGTCTCAAAAGCGTGTATTGATCGATGGTATCTAGTTTCTGTAACTATTTTTGGCTAATCGGGTCGACAAAAGCTGATCGACCATTTATTTTTAAATACAGACTGAGTTTTAAATATTTTTCGTTTCGCCGTTGAAATATGGTAACAGAAATAATCATAAATTTTTGCTATCGACGTGTTTGACTGTTTAAAATAATCTTTTTAACTTAATGGGTTAGAGTCACTTCTTTTTGTTATTTATCCTGAATTAAACTGTCAACTGATTAATTATCTGATCTGATTTAGCTGTTATTTTAATAAACAGTAATCTGACGATTACTTATACTCTACCTCCTTTGATATCAATTGTTTAACGCTAATGTGGATGGGATTTTATATGCTTTTTAGCTATGCGTACGTATAGTTTCCCTTCAGAAAAGTATTATTAATAATCTATTTAGGCACATTTGACCTCCTCTACAACAGATCAGTAATTTAATCAGCGTGGTGCATCCCCGATACCTTTGCTACTTTTAAGTTAGCTTTAGGGTTCATGAGCTGTGGGCACTATTAGCAGCTAGGTGGGTCTAGGTAGGTGATATAGACCGACTACTAACTAAGGCGTTTTCGTAACCTTTAGTATTGTGTCGTTGAACTAGGAGAAACATATTATGAACATTAAACAGGTATTCATTGATTTTATTGAAGATGAAAGTGGATTAACTGCAGTAGAGTACGCTATCGCGGGTGGTCTTGTGGTGGGCGGTATGGTTGCAGCATTTACTATGTTGGGAGAGGGTGCAACAAAACGGATTGAAACACTCTGTTCTGCGGTCGGTGGTGATTGCTAATAAGAAATGATGGTTGAGTAATTAGGTGTATAAGTATTACATCTGTGTTCGTGATAGCAGCGGGCTAAATTCAAATTCGCTGAAGCTGCTATACTTTTTTGAGGAGGAGTTATGTCTGAAACACAATTATCTCTTCAATTGCTCTTAGCGGCTCTGTTTTTTATAGCGGCAATAAGCATCGATCTTTATAAAGAAAAAATTCCAAACACATTGTGCCTAATGGCTATCTTTTGCGGGTTTGCCATTAATGCATATTATGCTCAGTTATCGGGTGTGTTAATGGCTAGCTTTGGTTTTGGGTTGGCATTTATACTGCTTTTCCCTACTTTTTTATTTCGCATTCTAGGCGCTGGCGATATTAAGCTTATGATGGGAATTGGGGCCTTAATGGGACCCGAATTAATTTTTTCCAGTCTCGTGTATGGAATAGTTGCAGGAGCGGCGACAAGTTTAGTGCTTGTTATCTGGAAAACTGGATTTACCGGAGTATGGAAATCAATGAAGAGGTATTGGGACTGCTTTTACCTGCGAAGTTATTTTAAACCTGAACCAGGAGAAGCTGCCGGATTGACTGTTCCCTATGCACCAGCACTCGCTATTGGTTGGTTATGGGCATGCTTTCTCGATAAAGATATCGTGGCACTCTTTCAAAACTGGTCTCTCTATCTTAAGTTAGGGGTCACTTGATATGTTTAGAATGAATGCTGGCGATTCCATGCGAGAGCATAGAGTCGTAAATACGAGTATAAATTCTGAACTGGCTCCGAGACCTAAATCAATTGAAGATACGGGCATTCAAGAGTCTCTTTTACTCGACATTATGCTTAAACACCTGCTTGGAGGTGGGGTCTTAACTAAATCTGAATTGGTCATGAAAATGGGCATTTCTGGCGGCATTATTCAACATCTATTGGATAGTGCTAAACAGCTTGCCTGGGTTGAAAACAGACAATCAACTCCCGATGGACAGATGCGCTATGCGCTAAGTCATGGGGGAGAGGAATATGCCAAAAAAGTATCTGATAAGAGTGGTTACCGAGGTTTAGTGCCGGTTCCACTTGCTCAGTACACTGAAATTTGTCAACAGCAGTCCAGTCGAAAAAATCCAATCACCTTAGAGATGTTACAGTATGGGTTACAGGCGCTGGTTTTGCCCAATGCGCTTCTGCGCAAGATCGGTCCAGCACTGAATTCGAGTCGCCCGGTTCTTATTTATGGCCCTCCGGGAACGGGGAAAAGTTATCTCTGCCGTAATCTCAATTTAACATTGGGTGATAATGTCTTGATTCCTTATGCAATAGCTATCGGGAACGAGGTGATACAAGTATATGATCCACAACTTCACCATAAGGTTGAGAGCACTACGCCCGTAAATGCTCTGGATTTGGTACAAGGGCATGATCCTCGCTGGATCGAATGCAAGAGGCCACTACGTATTACTGGTGGTGAGTTAACCGCTGATATGCTCGAGGTGCAATTTGATAGCCATAGCCGAACCTACATGGCTCCGATTCAGTTAAAGGCTAACAATGGCATTTTACTTCTGGATGATTTGGGTCGTCAAATGATCAGTGCCAAACAGCTTTTTAACCGGTGGATTATTCCTATGGAAGAGCGAAGAGATTTTCTCTCTTTGCAATCGGGTGAACATTTTGAGATCCCTTTCGAGCTAATCTTACTTTTTTCTACTAACCTAAATCCTAATGACTTAGTCGATGATGCATTTCTACGCCGTCTTGGATACAAGATTCATTTCGACGCATTAGATGAGCCTTTATATCGCAGGATTTGGTTTCAGGTGTGTGAAGAGAAAGGGCTTAGCTGTAGTGAAGAGATGTTTCAGCATCTGCTCATTGAATTTCATCAGAGGTATGCAAAGCCTTTGATCCCATGTTATCCACGTGATCTGTTGGGAATTATGGCCGATCAAATTAGTTTTATGGAATTAAAACCTGAGGTAACGAAGGAATTAATTACAGAAGCTTGGTCAATCTATTTTGTGTAGTTCATATCGTTAGTCTTAATAAGCGAGAAAGGAGCTCTTGATGAACAATAAAACCATATTATTCGTCCTATTGTCGTTAATATTTGGTGTCGCAGCCGTTTTCCTTGCACAAAGTTGGTTGAAAACTAATACCGAGACCTTTAATCCGCAAGCTTCAACGAACGTGATCACTATGGCCACTTTGGTTCCGCTTGGAACATTACTTGAGCGAAAACATCTTATTCTTACTCCTATGCCGAATTCCGTTATCCCGGAAACAGCGATTAAAACATTTGAAGGTGCTGAGGGGATGGTCGTTAAACATAACCTGTATGCGGGCGAGGTACTTCGCAGCGAAAGGATAACTACAAAAGGTGAGGGAAGCACATTAGCAAGCTTGATCACTCCACAAATGCGCGCCGTCACCATTAGGGTTAATGATGTGGTTGGTGTTGCTGGTTTCTTACTCCCGGGTAATCGTGTTGATGTACTCAACCTATTTAAAAGAGGGGGGCGGCTGCAAACTGATGTTGTGTTGGCGAACGTTAAAATTCTTGCAATAGATCAACGCTCATCAAATGATGAAAACAAGCCAAAATTAGTTCGCGCAGTGACGCTCGAACTCAATTTAGATCAGGCTGAAGTGTTAATGATTGCAAAAGGTCGTGGATCATTACAATTAGCTTTAAGAAATCCACTTGATTCAACAAAAGTTGAACTAGCAGCAATTAATGAGGCTAAAGATACAATTGATAGCTCGCCCACGTCAGCAGCTGTCAAGCCTATACCTATGGTATCTAAAAACATTATTCAAGTTTCAACTAAAACGAATTCAAAAGTCTATCTGCTTAAAGGAATGCAAGAGCAGGTAGTTAAAGTGAGTCATTAGATATAGATGGTTTTTTTCTCGTATTGTATTAATAAAAAGGAGTGCACCATGCAAGGTAAATTAACCAAAATGGTTACGCTAGCATGTTGTTTTTTAGCTTTTGCTCTTGTTTTGATTAATTTTTCAGCGAATGCTGGCGGTCCAACAGGAGCGAACCGGGATATTAAACATATCCCTATCTTTAAGTCACGGGTATTAAAACTAAAGCAAGCAATTCATCGGGTATCTGTGGGGAATCCAAATATTGGTGATATTAAACTACTTCCTAATAACGAACTCTATGTGCTTGGAAAGAAGTTAGGTAGTACCAATATCATGGTTTGGGATAAGAATGAGCAGTTGGTCGATGTGATTGATATTGAAATCACACATGATCTAAATGGGTTAAAGACACGATTGCATGAGTTTCTGCCAGGTGAAAAGTTAGGTGTACAAACCTCACAAGGCCAATTATTGATTAGCGGCCAAGCGAGCAATTTGAAAAAAATGAATACGGCGGTCGAACTGGCACAGGCTTATGCTGATGCTGCATCTGTCTCTAAAGTTAAAAGTACAGTATTAAACATGATGACAGTGGGTGGAGATCATCAGGTGATGCTCGAAGTCGTTATTGCAGAAGTTCAAAAAGAGGTCGCCCGTCAATTTGATTCTAAATTCTTTATCTTTAACAAAGGCGATAAAGGGTTTATTGGTACGGCAGGTGCCGGTGGGGCCTTCGATCTTGACCCTGCTGCAGCCATAGACAGTAGTGGCTTTTTTGCTCGTTATCTCGAAGGCAATTTAATGATGAATTTTGCACTCGATGTAGCTAAACAACATGGTCTCGCGAAAGTTTTGGCTGAGCCTAATGTAACGGCGATGAGCGGACAATCGGCTGAGTTCTTATCGGGGGGAGAGTTTCCTATTCCGGTACCCGGAACCAATGGGTCCACGACGATTCAATACCGAGATTTTGGTGTCGGCGTTAAATTTGTTCCATCAGTATTAGACTCAGGTCAGATAAATTTAAGTTTAAACGTAATGGTAAGTGAAGTCAGTAACGCTAATTCGGTTACGCTTTCCGGAGGTTCTAATACCGCACTTGTCGTGCCTTCCATAGTCAAGAGAACGACAGCAACAACCGTTGAATTGGCCGATGGACAAACCATAGCAATCAGTGGACTCATCAGTGACACTTTACGTGAAAATATCGATAAATTACCGGGTCTTGGAGATATACCCATCTTAGGCCAGCTATTTACCAGTAAAAGTTTTAAGAGTGGGCAAAGTGAACTGGTTATTTTAGTAACGCCTAGGTTAGTTAGACCGTTTAATAAAAAGCAGCTATCACTGCCTACCGATGATTTTGTTTTGCCATCTGATATGGAGTTTTATCTCTTAGGCCAAATGTCACATAAGCAGTCCGAACAAGAGAAGCATGAAACGCCTTATGAAGCGATAGAGTCCGACGCGAAAATTGATGACAGTGGTACTCAGCAAAAATATGGGCATTCACTATAGTTAATGGAGAGGTGGTGTATGAATAAGTTAAACGTAAACCTTAGCGGCTACATTAAACCTTGCTGTTTGGTTGGCATTCTTCTATTAACGGCTTGTGCCCAAGTCAATGACTTTCCAATGGGAGAAAGTTACCAACAGGTGAAGCAAGTTCAGATATTAGACCCGGGGGCACCTGAAAGAAATGACGGTATTGTAGGTGTATTAGAGGGAAATTACGGTGAAAGAGTGATGCAAGCCTATCGTATAAGTAATGAGGCCCCCAAAACTGGGAGAGAAAAGGTTTCCGTTAAGGCGATTGATTGATTTTCTTAGGTGTGTCATGGGGAGTTAATTATTCAATGTAGGAAAATAGACGGTTTCTATTTCATAGCATGGTGATCAAGATGAATATAAGACCATATCGCAAACAAGCTGGAGCTATCCTGGTCATGTTTACCATTGCCCTTTTTTCGCTGTTAGTGGTTGCGGCAATGGCTCTTGATGGTGGGCATATGTTACTGAATAAGGGGCGTTTACAAAATGCCGTTGATGCGTCAGCGCTGCAAGCTGGAAAAGTGTTACAAGGCGAAGGTACACAGTTTCAAGCGCGGCAAGCAGCGACAGAACTTTTAATCGCAAACCTACAATATGTTGAAAATAGTGAGCTGGAAGGCGTGGTCACTTTGAGCTCTCCTGATTACAACTCTGATCAGGTTACCGAAAATCTGTTTATCGAGTTTTCTGAGTGGCCGGATCCCTTTATTCCTGACTCTCTTGAGGGCATTGAATATGTACGTGTTCGTCTTGAAAATGTTGGAATGCAGAATTTTTTCGCTCAAATTATCGATTTTAATAAGTCTATCAGGGCGTCGGCGGTAGCGGGAAGAAGTACTGATATTGCATGTTTTGACCGCATAGCCCCGTTAATGGTCTGCGCCAATGATGATAGTGCTGTGCGACCCGATCCAGTCCCTAGTGGTTATGATTTTGGTTTTTTGACCGATCAGCTATATATATTAAAAACAGCGGCGGGAGAAGATCATGATTTGGGGCCAGGAAATTTTCAACCTCTAAGGACTGATGGAAATAGAGGCGCTAACGATCTTAAAGGTGCACTGGCGGGCGATTTTACTTTAGCTTCCTGTATAAGGATTGGCGATGAAGTTCCTACAGAGCCCGGCAATAAACCTAACGCAGTGACCGAGGGTTTAAACACTCGGTTTGGTGAATATCCCAATGGCGGAGGGCAAAATGGGCTAAATGAAGGTGACCATAAACGGGACGTGAATACCTGTACCGGAACTCCAGTTCTCGTTGATGATGAAGGGGATCTTCTCATCGCCCGAAATGAAGATGGTACCCCCATTTATGATCCTGAATATGGAACGACGAATCCTGTTGATGAAGATGGAGGGGATATCGACTACTATTCCTTCTTTAACTATGATGAAGGCAAAGGTACGGCACTAGACAGCTGTATTGACGGCGATATCACAACGGGTGCTTTGATGGATGCTGGCCGACGAATGTTACCTATTGTTGTTGGCGATTGTACGGGTAAAACAAATGGTGCAAATACCGTTAAGATATTGGGAACCGGTTGTTTTTTCCTCACACAAAAAATCTATAAGCAGGGAAATAGAAACTTTGTCGTTGGTGAGTTTGTTCATATGTGTGGTGCTAGTGGAGCGACCTCATTAGATCCTACATTCGAAAGTAACTCATCAACCATCGTTTTGTTTCGTGATTCAGACAGTCCAGATTCATAGGAGTCGATGATGAAAATAGCTAAGCAGAAAGGTGTTGCTGCAGTAGAGTTCACTATACTGCTACCTATTCTCTTACTTCTGGTTATTGCTACAGCAGAGTTTGGCAGGGCAATATATCAGTATAGTAATTTAACTCGTATAGTTAGGGATGCTGGTCGTTATCTATCCGCGACTGCTATTCAGGGGACTTCTGGGCTTGATAGTAGTTTTAGTGGCGGCTGTTCGGGTACTGATTGTGATGACAATTGTAATGACTGTGTCACTCAAACAAAAGATTTAGTTATTTATGGATTAATCGGAGGTTCAATCCCCTTACTTAATGGACTCAATGCCGGTGATATCACTGTATCCGGCGATCCTGACACTCAGATAGTTACCATCTCTGTTGTTTATGACTGGCAACCCCTTTTTGGCGAACAGATTAATGGTTTTGGATTTGGAGATGGAATTCGCTTAGGTTTTGACTTTAATGTTAGCTATAGCTTGAGGGCTATATGAGGTATCAACGCGGAGTTTATGCCGTCGAGTTTGCGATTGTCGGCGGGCTGTTTTTAATGCTGTTGTTGGCCATGCTAGAAGTCGGTAGGTTGATGTATACTTATAATGTGCTCCACGAGGCTTCGAGAAGGGCAGCGAGAATCGCGGTGGTTTGCATTATTAATGATGTCGATATTCAAACCATGGGGCTTTTTGATGGCGTGGAGTTGGTTCCAAATTTAACGAACGCGAATTTGATCATTAATTACGTAGATACTGCCGGAGATACTGCAAGCGGAATAGATATCGCCATGGTTAGAGCCGATATTGTGAACTATCAGCATCAATTTCTTATACCAGGATTTGATAGAATTATCTCTTCCCCCACCTTTACGACCACATTACCCAGAGAGAGTTTTGGAGTGTACCCAGTTGGTTCAAGTGGCAAGTCTGGACTAATCGATTGCAATTAATTTGTTTCATTTCTGAAATTTTTACTATAGTAAATACAAGGACTTTTAAATCTGAGAAGGAAATCTGAATGGATAAGCCGCTGGAGCTCCTAGTGACGAATAATGATGACAGTGGAACGGTTAACGTTGGCCATTCAACTTCCGCTTCTATCGTGGAAGCTAAAGGCCGTCAACATGGCAAAAGCAGCAATATCTTATCTTACCCAGTACATGCTTTATTGATCAACAGTCTTCAGCTCCAGCTCACAGAGATTGAAACCAAATTAAATGATTGCCTGAATTTATCGTGGGAGGGTACTAGGGTGTTGAACGCTTATACAATGCGTGTAAATGCGGCTAGGCCATACAATTTGATTTTATTGGTGCTACCTAATGAAGAGAATAGTGCGATGGAGGCCCTTACACAAGCTGCGAGTTATGGCGTTGATATTGTGATTCTAGGGCAAAACACACCTCAAAGTGTCCTTCGCTTAGCCTTCCAACAAGGGGTCAGTGATTTTATTCCACTTGATGAGCCAGAGGTCGATCTGCTACAGGCATTAGAAAAGATTGCACTGAAACTTTCTGAAAAAGCCGACTTGGCACCCGTAGTGGCCGTGATGAATGGTAAAGGTGGCTCTGGAGCAAGCTTTATCGCAACGAGTATGGCTGTAATCGCCTCAGCGAGAGAAGAGGGGGAAGTGGCTTTACTCGACACGGATCTACTACAAGGCACGTTAGCCCATATGCTGGGGTTAGAGCCTAGCTATTTTATTACAGAAGCAATCCAAGAACTGGAGTCCTTGGATGAAGTTGCCCTAAAAGGGACTATGACCAACAAAGGACATTTGCATCTATTAGCTGCGAAACCGTTTGCAGTGTTGAATGCAACGGAGCATATCGAACTACGTAATACCAATGAGCTTCTTTTGAAATGTCGGCAATACTATGATCAGGTCATCGTCGATCTTTCTCGTGGTCCGGAGGTATGGAATGCAGATATTCTTACTAACGCCGATATTTTACTGGTGATGCAGCAGAATGTGATGAGTATTAGAGAAACAAAGGCCATTGTTAATCAGTTAGTTAATTTTATGGGGATCGATAGTAAGCGAATACATCTGCTAGTTAATCGTTATCAAAAGACAAATGCAGGAATAAGCCTAAAAGATATACAAGAGACAACTGGGATTAAGTCACTATTTGTCGTGGCAAATGATTTTAAGCTCGCCAGTCAGTGTATAGATTTGGGTACGCCCATAACCGATGTCGCAAAAAGAGAACAGATGCTGACTGATCTGAATTTGGTCACTGAGCACTTTTTTCCGAAGTCGAGTAATGGCGATAAAAATTCGAAAGGATTTTGGAACCGATTATTAGGTAAATAATTATGACAGTCCTGAGCCAACAAGGGATGACAAACTTTAAAGCGCTTTCAATAGAAGAGCTACAGATCAAAGAACAGGTCTATAATAAACTGTTAAGTGTGATGGATCTTTCTTTGATAGAAACGCTCTCAAAAGAGCAGGCCACAGAACAAATTATTGAGATTTGTGAAAAGCTCATTACCGAACTGCATCTGCCTATTAATCTGTCTTCCAGACAGCACTTGGTTAGACTGATCATAGACGAGGTATTAGGTTTAGGGCCCTTGGAGACGCTACTAGCAGATCCCACCATTTCAGATATCTTAGTGAACTCCTTCGATAGGATATATGTGGAGCGTCGAGGAAAACTCGAGCAGGTATCAATTAAATTTCACAGCAACGCTCACTTGCTCAATATAATAGATCGGATTGTATCAAGTGTCGGACGACGTATAGATGAATCATCTCCTATGGTTGATGCTCGTCTTGAAGATGGTTCCCGTGTGAATGCCATTATTCCCCCATTGGCACTAGATGGTCCCGCCTTATCCATCAGAAGGTTTGCGGTGGACAAACTCAATGCCGAACAGCTCATCAATATTGGTTCGATAACGGCACAGATGAATGAGTTATTAAAAGCTGCTGTTAAAGGGAAACTGAATATTTTGGTCTCTGGAGGTACGGGTAGCGGTAAAACGACACTGTTGAATATGTTATCCGGGTATATTCCCAGCGATGAAAGAATTGTTACCATCGAAGATTCTGCTGAGTTACAGCTGCAACAACCCCATACCGTTCGACTGGAAACACGTCCTGCAAATATTGAAGGACGAGGTGAAATCACCCAAAGAGATTTAGTGAAGAACTGTCTACGTATGAGGCCTGATCGGATTGTTATTGGTGAGGTTCGGGGCGGAGAAGCATTGGACATGCTAACCGCGATGAATACCGGTCACGAAGGCTCACTAACAACATTGCACGCCAACAGCCCGAGAGATGCATTAGGTCGACTGGAGTATATGGTATGTATGGCCGGTTTCGACATGCCAGTCAGTAACATAAGAACGCAAATCGCTTCCGCCATCAATCTGGTTGTTCAACTGGAGCGTCTCGAAGATGGCACCCGTCGTGTGACCAGTATTCAGGAGATTAACGGCATGGAGGGGGATGTCATTACTATGTCAGAGATATTCCGTTTTGTTCGGGAGGGGCGGGAACAAAATGGCGATATTATCGGTAAGTTTAACGCAACTGGTGTGATCCCTGGATGTCACAGTAAACTTAAACAGCATGGTATCGATCTGCCTTTCGAGTTGTTTAACTCTGGCGATCCATTCGCTGACTTTTAGAGGAACTTTGTGATGCCTTCAAATGAAATAATATTTCTGGGGTTAATTTTTCTGGCTGTTATCTTGTTGTCACAAGCACTATTTTTACCCGTATATAGCCCACAAAGAGCGAATACGGCCTTAGTGAGAAAGCGTCTGAAACAATTGTCTAAAAGTTCAGCGGGCACAGAATTTGATACTTCATTGCTTAGAAAAAATAAACTGGAAAAATTGACTCGATTCGGGAGAGCATTGGAAAAGATCGAATTCATCGAAAATTTAAGCTATCGCCTGGAACTTGCTGATTATAAGATGATGGGCCATCATTTTTTTTTACTTGCTTTAGTCTCCACCATCATAACAGGACTATTAACCTGGCAATTTACCCGTGAGCCTATCATTACGGTATTCGTAATGGCCGTGACCCTTATGCTGTTTCATATCAAACTTTCTCGAGATACCAATAAGCGTATGGATCAAATAGAGGCTAGCTTTCCCGATGCCTTAGATGTCGTTCGAAGAGCACTGCAGGCCGGATACTCCTTCTCTGATGCGATTAAGTTGGCTACTGAAGAGTTGGAGGGACCCATAGCTAAAGAGTTCAAGTTGATGTTTGTCAATATCAATTATACCAAAGATATTAAACGTGCACTGCTTGGGTTTATTGAACGAGTGCCTAGTATCTCAGCTATGGCTTTTGCCAGTGCCGTTATGGTGCAAAAAGAAACGGGTGGTAATTTGGCCGAGAATATTCAAAGTCTGTCGAGAGTGATAAGAGAGAGATTCACCTTCAGGCGTCGGGTAAAAACTTTATCGGCGGAGGGAAGGCTGTCTGCCTGGATTTTGATTTTGCTGCCATTTGTTCTGTTTGCTGTGATATATCTTCAAACACCTGCATATGTTGGCGAATTAACGGGAACTGAAGGTGGTAAAAAATTATTGATGTGGGGGGCTATTGGTATGACTATCGGTGGCTGGTGGATTAGCAAAATAATCAGAATAGATATGTAATTATGGACTATTTAATTGGATTGTTTGGTTCTCTCTTCGACGACCCTGAATACATAAAATGGGCGATTTTTGCTGTGGCAGGAATTGCAGGGGTCATGTTCGCAATGTCAGTCGCCTTCTTGATTAGTGGTATCTACTCGCCACTTCGTCAGAGGCTTAAGAGTATTAATAAAAAAGATCAGGGATATACGGGAACTGCCGATATCAACTCGACGATCGAGCATAGTATAGGCCGCGTCGCGAACCGTTCTCCAATCAACTTATCCAATGATGAGACTCGTAGGTTACTCATTCATGCGGGCTTACATTCAGAAAATGCGATGGCAGTTTTCAGCTCGATAAGATTAATCTTACTTCTTATCGGTGCGGGCTCGTCGGTTTTAGTCTTAAGCTTATACCCGGATTTATCAACAATGATGAGTGTGTATGTTGTTGCCCTGCTTGTTGGCGGTGCTTTCCTGTTACCCTCTTTGGTGCTCAAGAAGGTAGCTACTAGTCGAATGAGGATGCTGAAAACTGGGTTTCCTGATGCGTTGGATCTGTTGGTTGTGTGTTGCGAAGCAGGTTTAGGCTTGATGGCTGCAATGCAGCGAGTCGCCCGGGAGCTAGCATTGAGCCACCCAGCATTAGCCAGTGAGCTTGAGCTGGTATGTAGTAAGGTGAGAGCCGGTTTGACCGTTAAGGTGGCACTTCAGGAGTTTACCGATCGAACGGGGTTGGAAGATATCAAGGGGCTTAATTCAGCCATTTCTCAAAGCATACGTCTTGGTACCGGTATTGCGGAAACATTGCGTGTTTTTTCTGATGAATACAGAAATAAGCGACTTCAGGAAGCCGAGGAGCAAGCGGCGAAGTTAGCAGTAAAAATGATCTTTCCGATGATGCTATGCATCTGGCCTTCGTTTTTCATTGTTGCCGTTGGGCCGGCGGTGCTCAAGGTCATGAAAGTATGGGGCCAGGCATTTTAGGTAAGTACGGATGTAGATGTAGATAATAATCTTAGGGAGCGCTAATGAAAGATGTTGATCGATTTTTCAGTAATAAGAGGTGTGCACTTTCAGTGCTGATAGCACTGTCATTGCAACTACTTGTGGCCTGTACTGCGACAAAAACAGATGAGGAGTTGCTCAATTTAGAGATGACACCGCCGACTCGGCAAGATCTTTATGATGGCACCTCTATGGGATCTGTTACTGCGGCAAACCCTCCCAGAGATGAGGCAGATGCATTAGTGCGTGCAAAAAAAGAGGAAGGTAAGGGAAATCTGGATCAGGCATTATACCTCTACGTACAGGCGCTCGATTTTAAAGCCGATAACGCACTGACTCTATACAATATAGCTAGAATTCACAGTATCAAGGGTAATATTCAACTTGCCTATCTTACCTATAACGAATCCTTGACCATAGATCCTGAGTTGATGATGTCTCATGCCGGGCTTGGTTTGATTAATATGGATAAACGTCAGCACGAACAGGCAAAAATTCATCTTGAAAAAGCGGTGAGTTTAGATCAAACAAGACTCACGACTACCGGTATAGAGGCTCCGGAGGAGGGGTTGTACCTTTTGGATCTACAATCTCCAATACGAATTTATAATGCGCTGGCGATTCTTTATGACTTAGAAAATAGGCATGAAGAAGCCCGTCATTATTATTCTCTGGCATTGCGCAAAGAACCTCACTCAGCTTTGATTATCACTAATTTGGGATATTCACACTATCTCGGTGGAAATATTGCCCTTGCTGAGAAATACCTTAAGCAGGCGATTAAGGAAGATCCAAGTTTTGAACGTGGCTGGACTAATCTAGGACTGGTTTATGTCAGAAAGGGATTATATTCCAGAGCATTATCGACGTTCGAGCATACAATGGAACCTGCCGATGCCTTGAATGATTTAGGGTATTTCCTCATGTTAGAAGGGGAGTTTGAACAGGCTGTTGAATTGTTTCAGAGAGCCATTGATAGCTCTCCAAGCTACTTTGAGCAAGCTCAAAAGAATCTAAGAAGAGCATCGATGGAATTAGATACTCAAAAAAGGAATTAGTTTTAAACTGTTAAACATCAGATATAAAAAAACGCCCATTTGGGCGTTTTCTCGTTGTTTGGCTAACTTCAGCTAATAGCTTAGAAGTTTGCCGATTTTGGTGCTCGAGGGAATGGGATCACGTCACGGATGTTAGCAACACCGGTAACATATGAAACCAAACGCTCAAAACCAAGACCGAAACCTGAATGTGGGACGGTACCGTAGCGGCGCATATCACGGTACCACCAGTAGTCTTCCTTACTCAGACCCATCTCTTCAAGACGTGCATCAAGCACATCAAGACGCTCTTCGCGCTGTGCTCCACCGATGATCTCACCAATGCCTGGTGCGAGTACATCCATCGCGGCAACGGTTTTACCATCATCATTGAGGCGCATGTAGAATGCCTTGATGTCTTTTGGATAGTTTTTAACAACAACCGGAGCCTTGAAGTGCTCTTCAGCCAAGTATCTCTCGTGCTCGGATTGAAGATCGATTCCCCACTCAACGGGATATTCGAACTTCTTACCGCAACTCTTCAGGATCTCTACCGCATCGGTATAGTCGACTTGAGCAAAATCACTGCTGACAAATGACTCAAGACGCTCGATAACTGTCTTATCGACGCGTTGAGCGAAAAACTCAAGGTCATCACGACGCTCTTCCAGTACGGCTTTGAAACAGAATTTAAGCATCTGCTCGGCAAGACCCGCGACATTATCGAGATCGGCAAATGCGACCTCAGGTTCTACCATCCAGAATTCAGCTAAGTGACGACTGGTGTTTGAGTTCTCTGCGCGGAAAGTGGGGCCGAAAGTATAAACCTTAGACAGTGCGCTCGCGTAGGTTTCTGCGTTTAACTGACCCGAGACGGTCAAGAAAGACTCTTTACCGAAGAAGTCTTCGCTGTAATCGACTTTACCTTCGTCGGTACGTGGGAGATTTTCCATATCGAGAGTCGAAACGCGGAACATCTCGCCAGCACCTTCAGCGTCTGATGCAGTAATAAGCGGTGTCGAGACCCAGATGAAGCCCTGTTCATGATAGAAGCGATGAATAGCCTGGGATAGGCTGTTACGTACTCGCGCTACTGCACCAATAATGTTGGTTCGTGGGCGCAGATGAGCCAACTCTCTCAAGTGCTCGATAGAGTGACGTTTAGCCGCCATCGGGTATGTATCTGGATCTTCAACCCAACCAGCAACTTCAACAGCAGAAACTTGTAGCTCGAACGCTTGACCTTTACCTGGAGAGTCAACGACTTCACCGGTCATAACGACAGAACAACCAGCGGTTAGTTTTAAGATTTCGTCATTATAATTTTCTAAGCTATTTGGCACTACACCCTGAATAGGGTCAAAGCAGGAACCATCATAAACGGCAAGGAAAGAGATGCCGGCCTTGGAATCTCGGCGAGATCTTACCCAACCGCGAACAGTAACTTGCGAACCGATCGCAAATTCACCTTTAAATACAGAAGCGACAGATGTAATGCTCATTGTTGCTTAGTTCTCCAACGAAACGTTTTATAAAAAAATTTGGACGTTCATATTACCCTGCTGACGGCTTTTCTCAAGTGAAAAAGGGGATAATCATGCCATAGAAGTTAAATAAGCTGTGATTCTTTTGCATATGCTCGAATTTTATCCCTGATGAACAGAATTATTGCTGAGAAAAGCGGATTAAACCAAGGGATCATCCCTGGATGTTGATAGACAAGTGCTTCTATACCCGTGTTTATCGAACTCTGGTAATTTGTCGCACTAGTTTATGGTTCATAGGGTTATAGCGAGGGGAGAATAAAACTTATAAAAATAAGTAACTGAAAATCACGGTCATAATACAATATGATGTTGCTTAAAAAATGTTATATTTAAAGTATATCTGGTGGCTGACAGGAGAGACTAATTGAAAAAAGTTAAAATGTTTCAGTTATTGCTGGCTTCTCTTTCCATTATGGGGTGGTCACTGGCTGTATATGCACTCTTGCTTTTCGATGAGGCAAGGCCCGATCGCGCCGTAGGCTATTTTCTCAGTAAGGGAGCGTCAGTTCGTTTAAATTGGGATCCGATCCAGACGGTTCAACTCGAATATGTTATCTGGGTTTGTGCAGCGATCAGTTTGATAAGCATGATATTTAATTATTACACCGCTCACCATAGCAGGATGGGTTATTGGTTTAATATTCCATTGCTTCTTCTAAGTTCTGTTGCGGCGGGCTTGTATCTGCGCTTCTTTGTTTAGTTAAGAGAAATCCACTCTCTCTGTCTCTGGTTTCCGGATTGGCGGCTTCGTTCTAATACCAGGCTTGGATAACTACCTCTGGCCCTTCAATATCAAACTCATGAGTGCGGGTCAGCGGAAAGCCATAATTAGATCTGTTATTGGCTTAGTTGCTTACATAAGTGCTCGATAATTGCCGCCGTAGCGCCCCAGATAACATGATGTTTATAAGGGATAAAGTAGATTGGGTAATCTATGCCATTACGGCGGTATAGGTATTGTTTCCTGTTGGCTGTCTTTAATAGAAATTTCAATGGAATCGTAAAATATTCAGCAACTTCACCCGGGTCCAGTATGGGTTCAAAATCATTTTTTACGATGCCAAAAACAGGTGTGATTTCAAAACCTGTAAACGTCTTATATTTAGGATATTGTCCCAGTACCTCTACATTTGATATCGGCAGTGCAATCTCCTCCTCGGCTTCTCTTAAGGCTGTGGCAATGTGGCTGCTATCACTATTTTCTACTTTACCCCCGGGAAAACTGATTTGGCCAGGGTGATGCCGGAGATGGCTGGGTCTTTGAGTCAGAATGAGGTGAGTTTCATTCTTGACCTGAGTGAAAGCGATAAGAACGGCTGCCGGCTGAAGTTTACTGGAGATTAGGGGGCTCGTGAGAGCGGCAAGAGGTTGAAGGTTATACCTTATCCTCAACTCTATTAAGTTCATACGGCCCCCCAAGTTTATCAAACAGTTAATATTTACTCATACAAGTTCTGGTAACTTTAAGAGTACACCTTTTCAAGAACAGGAAGTATCTTACTGACCTTATCGAAGGTTTCCTGATATTCATCGTTAGCTTGGGAGTCGGCGACAATACCGCCACCAGCCCAACAGTGTATGTGGTTGGCTTGTGCAACTAATGTGCGGATGGTAATGCTGGTGTCCATCTGTCCATCTTGGCTGATATAGCCAATAGATCCACAATATAGGCTGCGCCTCGAGGGTTCAAGTTCTTCTATTATCTGCATCGCACGGATTTTTGGGGCGCCAGTAATAGAACCACCGGGAAAAGCCGCTTTTAACAGGTCGGTTGCTTGATATTTATTGTGTAACTCCGCCGTTACCGTACTAACTAAGTGGTGGACGGCTGGGAAACTGTCAATTTGGAAGAGGTGGGGAACCTTGACTGAGCCTGCTTTTGCAACTTTGCCTATGTCATTTCGTAACAGATCGACAATCATTAAGTTTTCGGCGCGATCTTTCTCTGACTCGGCGAGTTCGAGTGCAGAAGAGGTGTCTGCTTCTGCATTTTCAAATCGAGGTCGGGTTCCTTTAATGGGCTTTGTTTGCACTTGACCATCACGAAGCTGAATAAAACGCTCCGGTGAGATAGAGAGTATCGCCGCATCATCTAATCGGATAAATGCCGAAAAGGGAGCTCTGTTTGTCTCACGCAGTTTGAGGTATGCGCCCCATTCATCACCTCGATAGCTTGCGGTAAAGCGCTGAGTCAAATTGATCTGATAGCAATCACCACTATTGAGATAGGATTGAATTTTATCAAACTTTTCGATGTATTGAGCTTTAGTTATCTGATTAATCCATCGACTGGTTAGGCTGAAGTCACCAGTAACCGAATTGGATTTAGTATCGAGTCGGGTATTAAGTCGAGCCAGAGTCGACTCAAGTGCAGCCTCTCCATGATAATGTGCCAGAATCCAGCCTGCGTTTAAACGGTCGAAAATTAATGCCCAGGGATATAAGCCAATATTCATTTCGGGCAGTAATATGTCTCTGGCCGCTATTTCGGGTAGATGCTCAATCTGGCGACCCAAATCATAACTGAAGCAGCCCACTGCGCCACCGCTAAAGGGTAATGGGCTTGGATATTGATGAGGGAAATAGTGCTTTATGGTGTCATTGAGAAACTTGAAGGGGTCACCAGTGTGAACTTGACTATTCACTAATTCGCCGCTTCGTAGATGATTCACCCTGCTCGATTGGCCATCGGTTACAATCGTCGCGATAGGATCGCACACTATGATGTCAAATTTTGCATCCTGGTGAGCTGCATCTGCCGAGTCGAGCAGCATGGCCCAGGGCTTGTCTGCGAGGTGGGAGAATAGTTCTGTGGTGGTGTATTTCCAATTCAGATGCCTGAAAGCAAGTTGCTGCTGCGGCGAAAAACTCATCGATTAACCTTATCTAAAATGTGATATTCCCCTAAAAGTCGCGAAAGAGTATCATATCCAAATGCCGGGATTAATAAAAAGAAACACGCAAGCCATACAAGGCAATGACGTGCTACATTCTCTGCGGGCTGGGGGAGTGTATGAAATGTCCGAGCAGGAATAACTAAAAACAAATACGCAAGCCAAAAATGGCTAATGGAGCGCACCCTAATGTCTGTTGAAAAGGAAGTGTCTGTGACTAAAGAAGTTATCATTAAGCAAGCCGATCTAATTGAGAGCGTTGCCGATTCCCTACAATATATCTCCTATTATCACCCCAAAGATTTTGTCGATGCTATGTCTGAAGCCTATGACAGAGAAGAAAGTGCAGCCGCAAAAGATGCCATTGCACAGATCTTAATTAACTCTCGTATGTCGGCAGAAGGAAAGCGTCCTCTGTGTCAAGACACCGGTATCGTTACCTGTTTTGTTAAAGTGGGTATGGGTGTTAAGTGGGATAAGACTGATATGACGGTTCAGCAGATGGTCGACGAAGGCGTCAGACGTGCGTATCTGAACCCGGATAACCCATTAAGAGCCTCAATCGTTTCAGACCCTGCCGGAGCGCGTAAGAACACCAAGGATAACACTCCGTCTGTCGTTCATATCGATATGGTACCCGGGGATCATATTGATGTTGCTATTGCGGCTAAGGGCGGCGGATCAGAAAATAAATCTAAGATGGCAATGCTCAATCCCTCTGATGATATTGCTGCATGGGTTGAGAAGACACTGCCGACAATGGGAGCGGGTTGGTGCCCACCAGGAATGCTGGGTATTGGCATCGGCGGAACCGCAGAGAAAGCGGCGGTACTCGCTAAAGAGTCACTGATGGATCCTGTCGACATTCATGAACTACAGGCAAAGGGCGCTGAAACTGCCGAAGAGAAGTTGCGTCTGGATATCTTCGAGCGCTCAAATAAACTCGGTATCGGTGCTCAGGGCTTAGGCGGTTTAACCACGGTTCTCGATGTAAAGATCAAGTCGGTTCCAACACATGCAGCCTCTAAGCCTGTCGTCATGATCCCGAACTGCGCGGCAACACGTCATGTTCATTTTCACTTAGATGGAACGGGTCCTGCTGTATTGACGCCTCCATCATTAGAAGGTTGGCCCGTGATCACCCGTGAAGCGGGTGAGAACACTCATCATGTCGATCTAAACAGTGTGACACAAGCCGATATTGAAAAGTGGAAGAGTGGCGATACCTTGCTACTTAACGGCAAGATGTTAACCGGCCGTGATGCTGCCCATAAACGTATTCAAACCCTAATTGAAAGCGGCGAAGGTCTGCCTGAAGGGGTCGATTTTACCGGTAAGTTTATCTACTACGTAGGGCCAGTGGATCCCGTTGGTGATGAAGTTGTCGGCCCAGCAGGGCCAACGACAGCAACGCGTATGGATAAGTTCACCGATATGATGCTCGAGAAAACGGGCCTGATGGGGATGATAGGTAAAGCCGAGAGGGGATCTGCAACGGTAGAATCCATCAAGAAGAATAAAGCGGTTTACCTGATGGCTGTCGGTGGCGCCGCCTACTTGGTGTCGAAAGCGATTAAAACCTCCCGCGTTGTCGCTTTTGCTGACTTAGGCATGGAAGCTATCTATGAGTTTGATGTTAAAGATATGCCGGTCACTGTGGCGGTAGACTCCAATGGGGTCAATGCTCATGAGACGGGTCCCGCTATCTGGAAACTCAAACTCAGTTAACACCCTCTGTTTTTGGTCACTGAATTTTTAATAGCAGGTTAGACCGATGATACTTGGCTTAGGTATCTTGCCTAAGCCTTATTATTTGGGTAGTGTTCACCACCAAGATAAAATCATAGACTTGCATGGATGCGGGAGATAACAATTTTATTTATGTAGTGGCGGCGATGTTCGTCTCAATCAGGTCGCTTATAAATCAAACTTAAATCAACAAAGACGATAATAACAATGAAAAAAACTGCAATCATTCTTGCCATCGCGAGTGCCGGACTGTCAATGTCGGCTCAGGCCGCTAATCCAGAGCCTTTTACGGTGCAACATCTAGTTAAAATCAATAAGCTTCATTCACCCGCTTTATCAAATAGTGGCAGTAAAATTGTTTATGCTGTCAAAAAAATTGATGCAGAGGGTGAGTCCAGTTCCGATCTCTATATTAAAGATCTGTCTCAAGCTGACAGTAAGGCTAAGCAGCTGACCTCGGTAAAAGGCACTGAACACAGCGTCGCCTTTGCTGCAGACGACCAAGCTATCTATTTTCTCGCCGGTCGCAGTGGTTCCAGCCAACTGTATAAGTTGCCTTTAACCGGCGGAGAAGCTATTCAGGTCTCTGACTTCCCGCTCGATGTCGAAGGTTTCAAGCTGTCTCAAGATGGCACTCAAGTCGTAATGAACATGAGAGTATTTCCTGAGTGTAAAGATCTGAAATGCTCTGAGGATAAGTTTACTGCTGAGCAGGAGCGTAAATCATCGGGACGCGAATATAAACAACTAATGGTCAGACATTGGGATACCTGGAGTGACCATTCAAGAAGCCACCTGTTTGTCGCAAAGCTCAATGGTGAAAAGATCACTACGGCTGTGGACGTCACTGCAGGTTTAGATACGGAAACACCGCCAAAGCCATTTTCGGGCATGGAAGAGGTAACCTTTACACCTGATGGTAAACACCTTGTTTACGGCGCTAAAGCGCCGAGTAAAGATCAGGCTTGGATCACCAATTACGATTTATGGCAGGTTCCGGTAACCGGCGGCGATGCGGTGAACCTTACCGAAGCCAATAAAGCCTGGGACGCCAATCCGACGTTCTCTGCCGATGGCCGTTACCTGGCCTATCTTGCCATGACCAAGCCTGGTTTTGAGGCCGACAGATACCGCATTATGTTGCGCGATACGGTAACAGGGCAGGAGAAAGAGGTAGCTCCGTTATGGGATAGAAGCGCGAGTTCGCTCACCTTCGGTAAAGATAATCGTACACTCTATGTCACGGCTCAGGATGTCGGGCAGGTTACCGTATTTGAAGTTAATACCCAATTTGGTGATGTGAAAACGGTCTACAACGATGGTAGTAATAGCGTCGTTGGTGTGACTAACGAAAAGATTATTATTAACCACAAATCTTTAGTTCAACCGGGCGATCTCTACTCGATGAACTTGGATGGTCAGGGGATTAAGCAACTAACCCAAGTTAACCAAGAAAAATTAGCCGAGATCAAGTTTGGTGAGTTCGAGCAGTTTAGCTTTAAGGGCTGGAACAATGAAGAGGTGCATGGTTACTGGATAAAGCCTTCCGACTACAAAGCCGGTCAGAAGTATCCTATTGCATTCCTCGTTCATGGTGGTCCACAAGGATCATTTGGTAACTCATTCAGCAGCCGCTGGAATGCTCAACTGTGGGCGGGTGCCGGTTACGGTGTGGTAATGATCGACTTCCATGGTTCAACGGGCTATGGCCAGGAATTTACCGACTCGATCACACAAGACTGGGGCGGAAAACCTCTCGAAGACCTTCAGAAAGGTCTGACAGCCGTCACTAAACAGCAAAAGTGGCTGGACGAGACTCGTACCTGTGCCTTGGGTGGTTCATACGGTGGCTACATGATGAACTGGATCCAGGGTAACTGGAGTGACGGTTTCAACTGTCTGGTCAATCATGCCGGTCTGTTCGATATGCGCTCTATGTACTACGTGACCGAAGAGCTATGGTTCCCTGAATATGAGTTCGGTGGTACCTATGAAAACAACAAAGAGCTGTACGAGAAGTTTAATCCGGTGAACTACACTGAGAACTGGAAGACTCCAATGTTAGTGATTCATGGTGAAAAAGACTTCCGTGTTCCCTATGGTCAGGGTTTAGCCGCGTTCAGCCTTATGCAACGTAAAGGGATCCCATCTGAGTTGCTTATCTACCCAGAAGAGAACCATTGGATCCTCAATCCAGATAACCTTGAGCAATGGTACGCCAATGTACTTGGTTGGATGGATCGTTGGACCGAAAAGAAATAAGCGTTCAAACTTGAAATAACATAGACTTACTTACTGAGGCCAGAATATTTATTCTGGCCTTTTCTGTTTTTAGCGCTTAAGTTGAGACTAGAATATTTCGGCTTAAGTCGAGTCTCATCATTCTTAAATTACAACTCAGGTTGACGGTAGCGAATAAGGACAGGGAATGCGATTGATCCAGCTTTTCAAAAAGGAGTTGTCTCACGAAGCTCGTATCTGGGTGCGTGACGAGCTTGTGTCGGAGCAGCAGGCAAATTCGATATTGGCTCGCTATGGCACAAGTATCAACGATGACACGGATAAGAATTCCTTCGGTTATTACTTGCTGATGTCATTGGGGGTTTTGTTTATTGGTTTAGCGCTGATACTGATCGTTTCACACAATTGGGATGAGATCCCAAGAAGCATTCGTACGGGAAGTCTACTGCTATTAACCCTGGTGACCAACGCCGTCGGAATTAAACTATTTTTATCGAAGCGAAGTCGAGCCGGCATCATCTGGTTACTCTTTGGCGGCATGAGTTATGGTGCCAGCATCATGCTCATCGCACAGATCTATCATCTGGGTGAGCACTTCCCCGATGGCATATTCTGGTGGGCATTGGGTATATTGCCCTTGGTGGTGTTTACTCAGAGTCGACTTTTGGCGCTGTTGTCCTTGAGCTTGGCCAGTATCTGGCTAGTGGTCGAATCGGGGGAAGACTTTTTCCCGACGCTTTATCCGATATTTATATTAGTGACACTTTGGTTAACCCTGTTTCAGGCACGTTCTCGTTTGCTGTTCCTGGCTTGTGTTGTGGGTTTACTTGTCTGGATAAATTTAGGTTTGGCATGGATCATGGGGAGTGGCTATCACTTCGATCCCGTTGCAGAGCAATTACCATTTTCTTTAGGCCTGGGACTTATTATAAATGGGGTTGCCTGGTGGCTAATGCGTGCAAATAAGAGTGACTGGCGAGAGTACGGGCTGGTGGTACACATCTGGTTACTCAGGGCGGCCATTATTACCTTATTAGTATTCAGCTTCGAAGGCGTATGGGAAGAGTACCCGAGAGAGCAGAGTTGGTTGTCCGTGATGAGTGTTATCTTCATCATAGTGTCGGGTATGCTTGCTTTTGGGCTATCTCGCGCAAGTGGTCGATATGCATCAATGCCGGCATTGATGCTGACTGGCTATCTGGCGTTCTCATTTTATCTGGTGAGCGGGTTTAGCCATATGGAATTTATCGCAGCCATCGCGACCAACTTGATGCTGCTCTTAATGGGGATCCTCCTGATACGAAGAGGGATCGATCAATCAGAAACCCACTATTTCTATACCGGCGTTGTCGTCCTGTTACTGACGGCATTTATTCGCTATTTCGATCTCATTGGTGATTACATAGGTGGTGCTGTGCTGTTTCTCGTTGCTGCGGGTATCTTGATGGCCGCGGCAAAATACTGGAAGCATCATGTCACCCTTATCGCCTTAAAACAGGGGGAGGGTAGCGAATGAATACCATGACAATGCCTGATTGGCTGCATAAGAAGCCCGGTAAGCGAACGATACAAATTGGGCTTATTTTAACTCTTTTTTTTCAACTGGCTGTTTTATGTGTCGAATACCTGGGCTCTGTACTGCCAATATGGACAGGTGAAGAGATCATCTTAAAGACTGAGCCCGTCGACCCGCGCAGTCTGTTTCGGGGAAATTTTGTGCGTTTGAACTATGAGATTAACCGCATCCCGACTGAGCCCCAAACAGAGTATAAAATAGGGAGTCTGATCTACGTTAGCCTGGTTGAAAGTCATGGTATTTGGCAGTTCGATAAGCTCAATACCGCTAAGCCTCACCAGGGAACCTATATTCGAGGACGAGTACGCAGAATCGACTCTGGTACAGTTCGGGCTGAGTATGGCATTGAGGCATTTTTTATGCCCAAAGAGAAAGCCTTGAAAGTCCAAAATGAGATGGGCGGTCAGGCACAGGTTCGGGTATTTGTCGCCCCTAACGGTAAGGCTCGTGCGGTGGGGTTTAAATGTCTGGGAGAGGCGTGCTGACAACCTTTGTTTCGTTGGGAAGTGAATTTGAACAAATTACGACAGTGGTGATCAGGGCGAGTTCCAGAATCACTCAGGACCAGAATTACTCAGAAAGAGTTTTATGGTAATTGTTCGGCTTATAAAATAAACTCCCGCATCTAACGAGAGTATCCCTATGCTGGCGGCATGTTTAACCTGCCGCCGCACTAAGTAGAAGCCTCTTTCCCTATCAAGCAGACATAATAGAATATTATCAATGAAATATGATTGGATCCTCTTCGACGCCGATGAAACCTTGTTTCATTTCGATGCTTTCGAAGGCCTGAAATTGATGTTTAGCCGTTTTGGCGTGAGTTTTACCCGTGTCGATTTTGATGCCTATCAACTCGTTAACCAGCCACTCTGGGTCGATTACCAAAATGGTGTTATCTCTGCGGCGCAACTTCAGCAACAAAGGTTTACCCACTGGGCAGAAAAGTTAAGTGTAACCGCAAGTCATCTTAACAGCGCCTTTTTATCGGCAATGGCCGAAATTTGTGCTCTGCTGCCTGGCGCAAAAGAGTTAATAGAAATATTAAGTGGTAAGGCAAACCTTGGCATCATCACTAACGGCTTTACTGAGCTTCAGACCGTCAGATTAGAAAAGACGGGGTTGCTTGGTGCATTTGAGCATGTCGTGATATCTGAGCAAGTCGGAATAGCTAAACCCGATGTCGGGATTTTCGAACACGCATTGAAGCGCATGGAAAACCCTGACAGAGACAAAGTCTTAATGGTGGGTGATAACCCTCACTCTGACATTCAAGGCGGGCTAAATGCCGGATTGCATACCTGTTGGTTGAACAGCCACAATGCACCGAGACCGAAGGGGATAGAGCCTCACTTTGAAGTGACCTCGCTGCATGAGTTACAGCAGATCTTAGTGGCTTAATAGCGCTTTAACAATCCGTATTATTGTAATAAAAAAAGCCAGAGTATTGCTACTCTGGCTTGGCTCTAGTGGGAAGCTAGAAGGAAATGGTATTAATCAAATTTGATTAACCAAACTGGTTCATTGTGTTGTCTTTACCCGATGCTTTCAGTGCCTGATCTCCAGAGAAGTACCCTTTGTGATCGTCACCCATATCTGAACCCGCCATATTCTGGTGTTTAACACAAGCGATGCCCTGACGGATCTCCTTGCGCTGTACGCCGGCGACATAACCCAGCATACCTTGGTCACCGAAGTACTCTTTAGCCAGGTTATCTGTAGACAAGGCCGCAGTATGGTATGTCGGTAGTGTGATCAGGTGGTGGAAGATACCCGCTTCACGCGCCGCATCAGCTTGGAAGGTACGGATCTTCTCATCGGCTTCTATCGCAAGCTCTGTCTCGTCATAATCGATACTCATCAATTGAGCACGATCGTAACCCGATACATCCTTACCCGCTTCTGCCATTGAGTCGAAGATCTGCTGACGGAAATTAAGCGTCCAGTTAAACGAAGGTGAGTTGTTATAAACCAGCTTGGCATTCGGTACGGTTTCACGGATAGCGTTTACCATTGCGCCAATTTGGGCAACATGAGGCTTCTCTGTTTCAATCCACAATAGATCTGCACCGTTTTGTAAGCTGGTGATACAGTCAAGAACGCAACGCTCTTCACCCGTACCTGCTCTGAACTTAAACAGGCCGTTTGGAAGGCGTGATGGCTTAACGAGTTTGTCACCGCGTTTAAATACCACATCCCCATTGAGTAGGTTATCGGTCGATACCTCTTCAACTTCAAGGAATGAGTTGTATTGGTCGCCCAGATCGCCAGGTTCAGCGGTTACAGCAATCTTCTGTGTCAGACCTGCACCCAATGAGTCGGTACGGGCAACAATGACACCATCGTCGATGCCAAGCTCAAGGAATGCGTAACGTACAGCATTGATCTTGGCAAGAAACTCAATATGTGGCACCGTGACTTTACCGTCCTGGTGTCCGCACTGCTTCACATCCGATACCTGGTTTTCAAGCTGGATACAACAGGCACCCGCTTCAATCATCTGTTTTGCCATCAAGTAGGTGGCTTCTTCATTACCAAAACCGGCGTCGATGTCGGCGATAATCGGTACTACGTGCGTTTCGAAGTTATCAATCTTGTCTTGTACGGCGGCTTTGTCTGCACCCTCGGCTTTATCTAGTTCGCGAAATAGTCCACCTAATTCACGGGCATCGGCCTGACGAAGGAAGGTGTATAACTCGGCGATAAGGCTGGCGACAGACGTTTTTTCGTGCATAGACTGATCCGGCAATGGACCGAAGTCGCTACGCAGTGCTGCAACCATCCAACCTGACAGGTACAGGTAACGGCGTTTAGTCGTTAAAAGATGCTTCTTAATCGCAATCATCTTCTGTTGGCCGATAAACCCGTGCCAGCAACCCAGTGACTGAGTGTACTGTGAGCTGTCTGTATCATAGTTAGCCATGTCTTCACGCATTATTTTAGCGGTATACTTGGCAATATCCAAACCTGTCTTAAATTGGTTCTGAGCTCGCATACGGGCTACTGATTCAGGGTTGATTGCATTCCAGGCACTACCTTCTTTCTCTAATAAGGTTGTTGCTGTATCGATATCTGCTCTGTAATTTGACATGGTAAGTCCCTTCCTACAAAAAATGATTAACAACGATTGATTGCTTCCGTTAAGAATAATAGTAATATTGTGTTAAATTAGTCTAATTTATAGTTATTATCTTCGGTATTTATTTTATGAATATGTCTCGTATTGACCTGAATTTATTGGTTTATTTTGATGTTTTACTTCGTGAATTAAATGTTACCAGGGCTGCAGATCAGCTAGGTATCAGCCAACCAGCGATGAGTAACGGCCTGAAAAGGTTACGTGTTCTATTTGATGATCCCCTGTTAATCAGAACCAGCAAAGGTATGACACCGACCGAGCGGGCATCGGAGCTAAAACCTGAGATCCGCGAGCTGCTGGTGGGCCTGGAGAAGGCGGTACAACCCAAAGCTAAGTTCAACCCTTATGAAAGTGAGAAGGTGTTCAGAATGATGGCCTCCGATTACGCCGAAGCCACCCTGATCCCACTTCTCATTGCCAGATTACGTAATGAAGCGCCAAAGGTGATCCTTGACATCATGACACCCAGCGATGTTAACTTTCCCGATGTTGAGCAGGGGAGAGTGGATATGGTGATCAACCGTTTCGACAGTATCCCGCAATCTTTTCACCAAAAAGTACTGTGGAAAGACACATTCAGCTGCTTAATCAACAAAAAACATCCGGTACTGAAAAACTTTAATCTTGAAAGCTATCTGGATGCGCACCATGTTTGGGTAAGTAAAACCGGGATGGGGGTTGGTGTCGGTATGGATCCCGATGATGTTCAGCGCTTGGGCTGGGTCGATGAAGCGCTGGCTAAGCTAAATGCTAAACGCAGGATCACCGTATTTACCCGACACTATCAAGCGGCGAGTTCATTGGCAGAACGTCAAGACCTGATAGCGACAGTCCCCAGTAAGATGGCGAGACTGCAACAAGATAACAGTAGGGTAAGTATCGTTCCTCCACCTTTCGATATACCTCCCATCGAATTGACAATGGCATGGAGTCCGTTACTTCAACACAACCCAGCTCACAGATGGATGCGAGAGCTTATTACCGAAACCGCACGCATCATAGACAGGTTTTAATGCGGTGCGGTTCCCGGCTTCCATTCGATATTCCACCGTTCGAGTCGAGTTGACGATGGCATGGAGTCCGTTACTCCAACATAACCCTGCTCACAAATGGATGCGCGAACTGATCACCGAAACAGCACGCATCATCGACAGGTTTTAAGGTGGATGCGAGAGTTAATTACCTAAACCGCACGTATCATCGACAGGTTCTGATATGATTTTGAGTATTATAATTTGTATGAATGCCAATAATAATTACGATAAATTATATATATGCTAATAGGGTGATATAGACTCATAATTGTCTTATTTTCCATATTTGCTTATACAACCATCGGTACTTTGGTATGAATAGCAAAGGTTAATGAGCAACAGGTTCGAATAATAGAAGAGTCGCTATCAAGCTGACATCAGTTAATTAACAGAAGGGATGCGATATGACATCACGAATTCAAGTAGGCAATCTGCAAGTGGCCCCAGTGCTCTATGAATTGATCAATGAACAGATCATTCCGGGAACAGGGATCGACTCAGACAGATTCTGGACTAAGTTGGAAGCTATAGTCGATGACCTTGGGCCCAAGAACCGAGCACTTCTCGAAAAACGTGATGAATTACAGCAACAAATCGATCAATGGCATTTAACCCATAAAAAACATGAACCTGATGCTTATAAGGCATTCTTGACTAAGATTGGTTACCTTGTTCCTGAAGGTGAAGATTTTTTGGTGTCGACAGAAAATGTGGATATCGAGATAGCCGAGCAAGCGGGTCCTCAGTTAGTGGTGCCGGTTAAAAACGCGCGATTTGCCTTAAATGCTGCCAATGCTCGATGGGGCAGCTTATATGATGCCCTGTATGGTACCGATGCGATTAGCTTCGATGGCGGCGCAGAAATAACTCCACACTATAATCCTGTTCGCGGTGCAAAAGTTGTCGCTTTCGCTAAACAACACTTAGATACATTGGCCCCGTTAGCTGTTGGGAGTCACAGTGAAGCCGTTCATTATCAGGTCGATGGTGCAAGCCTGTTAATCACTCTTTCTGATGGTTGCGATACTCGCTTACGAGAGCCGGAAAAGTTTATTGGTTACCGGGGAGATGAGAAGTCACCAACAGCGATCCTATTGAAAAATAACGCCCTACATGTAGAGATACAGATAGATGGCGAGCATCCTATTGGTAAAACTGATAAAGCCAATGTCAAAGATCTTCTCGTCGAAGCTGCCGTCACTACTATTATGGATTGTGAAGACTCCGTGGCTGCCGTCGATGCCGAAGACAAGTGTGAAATATACCGTAATTGGCTTGGTCTTATGCAAGGCACCCTGTCAACAGAGGTGAATAAAAGTGGCAAGACCTTCACTCGTGAATTAAACGAGGATCGCCACTATAAAGACACCGAGGGGAGAAACCTGAGTCTACCGGGCAGAAGCTTGTTGTTTATTCGTAATGTCGGCCATTTAATGACAAATAATGCGATTTTAGACAAAGAGGGTAACGAGATCCCTGAAGGGATCTTAGACGGTATGGTGAGCGTGCTCGCCGCTATGCATGATCTAAAAGGTAACAATAACAAGCGATCGAATAGCCGTTCTGGATCTGTGAATATCGTTAAGCCCAAGATGCACGGCCCCGAAGAGGTCGAGTTTACCTGTGAGCTGTTTACTAGAATTGAAGATGCGCTCAAGTTATCCCGTGACACCATTAAGTTGGGTATTATGGATGAAGAGCGCAGAACCACGGTCAATCTTAAAGAGTGTATTCGTGTCGCACAAGATAGGGTCGTGTTCATCAATACCGGTTTTCTTGACCGAACCGGGGATGAAATACATACCTCTATGTATGCAGGACCTTTCGTGCCCAAGACTCAGATGAAGCAGCAAGCCTGGATTAATGCCTACGAAGATTGGAATGTCGATATTGGTTTGGCCTGCGGATTGCCAGGAAAAGCGCAGATAGGAAAGGGGATGTGGGCGATGCCAGATGAGATGGCTGCGATGTTAGCTCAAAAAGTGGCTCATCCAACGGCCGGTGCAAATACGGCATGGGTACCGTCTCCCAATGGCGCAACCTTACACTCTTTGCACTACCATCAGATCAATGTACAGGATCGCCAACAGATACTTGCCCAACGTGAGCGGGCTAGTCTGGATGATATATTGACGATTCCGCTGCTTGAGAACCCGGCAGAACTGACTCATGAACAGATCCAGCGTGAACTCGACAATAACGCTCAGGGAATTTTAGGTTACGTGGTGCGATGGATCGACCAAGGGGTAGGGTGTTCGAAAGTACCGGACATTAACGATGTCGGTTTGATGGAAGACAGGGCAACGTTAAGGATATCTTCTCAACATATCGCCAATTGGCTCGAACATGGTATCTGCACTGAAGAGCTGGTAATTGCTTCAATGCATAAGATGGCGAGGGTTGTCGATAAACAAAATGAAGCCGACAGTCAGTACCTCAATATGGCACCTGAATTTAACGGTATCGCTTTCAAAGCGGCTTGTGATCTGATTTTTAAAGGTAAAGAGCAACCATCAGGATATACTGAGCCCCTGCTGCATGCCTATCGCATCGAGGCCAAGTCTCGCCAACAGGCATAAACTGTCTCAATCGTTAAAAGGTTAGCTTCATTCAGAGCATAAGATTTTCAATACCGCCCCAACATTCAGTTGGGGCATTTTGTTATTAAAGAGTCTTCCTGCATCTCTGATTTTCCATCGTTCGCTGTCGTACTTCTCACAAAAATGCAGTCTTTCCTTATCTATATATTGCTTTGTTGTAACATTCCTTTTACTCTGAAAATAATTAGAGCTTTTACTCTAAAGCTGTTTTGCTTGAAATTAGTTTTTTCGAAACGTTAATAATAACGGAGCTGGTATGACTGAGATATTACAGGTTGGAGATGTGGATGTTTACGTTGAGGGTATGGGTGATGAAACCATAGTGATGGTTCACGGCTGGCCGGATACCTACCGAGTTTGGGATAAGCAAGTTGAAGTCCTCAAAGACAGATATCGTTGCGTTAGATTTACCTTGCCCGGTTACGACAAAAGCAAACCCAGACGGGCGTACGATCTGAAAGAGATTGTGCAGTTGATCAATACCATTGTCGACACTGTTGGCAATGGAAAGCCTGTGACATTGATGCTCCATGACTGGGGGTGTTTCTTTGGTTACCAGTTCTACATGAACTATCGTGAAAAAGTCACTAAAATCATTGGAGTGGATATCGGTGACGCGGGCTCTAAAGAGCATGTATTGTCGGCCAAAGTGAAAGCCTTTATGTTTGGTTACCAGATGTGGTTGGCAGCGGCATGGAAAATTGGCGGAAAACTGGGTGATGCCATGACTCGCAAGATGGCTAAATTGCTTCATGCGCCCGGAGAGGCCGAATCTATCACCTCATCGATGACCTATTCCTATTATTGGAAGTGGAGTCATGTGTTAACAGGTCGCTCTCTGGATCATCTTCCTCTGGAGATCACCTGCCCACTGCTCTTCATGTACGGTGAAAATAAACCCGGCATGTTCCACTCAACACCTTGGGTAGAAAAGATAGCCTCTGATAAGCGAAATAGGGTGGAGCCCTTTCAAACAAGGCATTGGGTAATGATTGAGGCGCCAGAACGGTTCAACAACATCATGTTAGATTGGCTGGGGAAGAAAGATTAGACTCACTACGTAGAGTAGAAAAAAGCCAGTTACTTAAGGTAACTGGCTTTTAATTATGTCAAATCTTACTCAGTGAGTTAATTGTCCAGTGAGTTTATTTGTCGCTGTAAGCTGTACCATAGAAGCTTGCAAGTAATACCTGCTTTAGCTCTTCGATGAGCGGATATCTTGGGTTAGCCCCTGTACATTGGTCATCGAATGCATCTTCAGCTAGCTCGTCGAGCTTTGCAAGGAAGTCGGCTTCGTTGACTCCTGCTTCTCGGATCGAAGCCGGAATGCCAATCGTCTTCTTGAGTTGATCGATCTCTTCAATGAGTGCTTCAACTTTTTCTTCATCGGTCGTTCCACTTAGATTTAAATATTCAGCAATCTTCGCGTAACGGCAAAGTGCCTTAGGACGGTCATACTGACTGAAGGCCGCTTGTTTAGTCGGCATGTCAGTTGCGTTGAAACGGATCACATTATTAATCAATAAAGCATTGGCTAAACCATGTGCAAGGTGGAACTCGGCGCCTAACTTATGGGCCATCGAGTGACAAATTCCCAAGAAAGCGTTAGCAAAAGCGATACCCGCAATAGTTGCACCGTTGTGTACTTTCTCGCGTGCAATAGGGGCTGCTGCACCGAGATTATAAGAATCTGGAAGATGCTTAAATAGTAGGTCCAAGGCTTGAAGCGCCTGGCCATCGCTGTATTCGTTGGCCATCACGCTAACATAGGCTTCGAGTGCATGGGTCACCGCATCGATACCACCAAAAGCGGTTAAGGATTTTGGCATGTCCATGACAAGGTTCGGATCCACAATCGCCATATTAGGTGTTAGCTGATAATCGGCAATAGGATACTTCATGCCGGTTTTTTCATCGGTGACAACCGCGAAAGGTGTCACTTCTGAACCAGTACCTGAAGTCGTAGGAATGGCGACCATCTGCGCCTTAACACCCAGTTTAGGGAACTTATAGATACGCTTACGAATATCCATGAAGCGCAATGCCAAGTCGGCAAAATCTACATCGGGATGCTCATACATCACCCAGATGATTTTGGCTGCATCCATTGGAGAACCACCGCCAAGAGCGATAATCACATCGGGTTGGAAGCTCTGGGCCATCTTAGCGCCCTGATTGACAATTGCTAAGGTTGGATCGGCTTCCACTTCGTAGAAGATTTCGGTTTCGAGACCTTGAGACTTTAGGATCTTAATCGTCTCATCACAGTAACCATTATTAAATAGGTATTTATCAGTAACGATAAGGGCGCGTTTTTTATCACTCAACTCTTCGAGTGCAATAGGCAGGCTACCACGACGGAAGTAAATTGAAGACGGTAGCTTGTGCCACAACATATTTTCAGCCCTCTTAGCGACCATTTTCTTATTGATTAAGTGACTTGGACCCACGTTTTCAGAGATAGAGTTACCCCCCCAAGAACCACAACCCAGCGTAAGTGAAGGCGCTAGCTTAAAGTTATAAAGATCGCCAATACCACCCTGTGATGCCGGTGTGTTAATCAATATTCGCGCAGTCTTCATGCGGAAACCAAATGTCATCACGCGATCTGTTTGTGTATCTTGGTTGGTGTACAGACCCGATGTATGACCAATACCACCCAATGTAACCAGCGCTTCGGCTTTATCCATGGCCGCTTCGAAGTCTTTAACTCGATACATACCTAATAATGGTGATAGTTTTTCATGAGCAAATGCTTCAGCTTCAGAAACATCTTCCACTTCACCAATCAGTACCTTAGTCCAGCTCGGAACTTCGATATCGGCCATCGCGGCTATGGTTACTGCGCTTTGTCCGACGATATCGGCATTGAGGCCACCATTTTTTAAGATGACACTTTGCATCGCAGCGGTCTCATCTTTAGATAAGATATAGCCGCCATGTGTAGCAAAACGTTCCTTAACGGCATCGTATATCTCATCGACAATTACGACGGCTTGCTCAGAGGCACAGACCACGCCGTTGTCGAATGTTTTCGACATTAAGATTGAGCTGACAGCACGTTTAATATCTGCGGTTTCATCGATGACAATTGGCGTATTACCTGCGCCAACACCGATTGCCGGTTTTCCTGAAGAGTAGGCCGCTTTAACCATTCCCGGACCGCCGGTCGCCAAGATAAGGTTAATCTTGTCGTGGGTCATCAACTGATTTGATAGGGCAACACTAGGCTTGTCGATCCAACCGATAATATCTTTAGGTGCGCCGGCTGCAATAGCGGCATTTAACACTAATCTTGCGGCTGTAGTCGTGGATTCTTTAGCGCGAGGGTGTGGTGAGAAAATAATACCGTTACGAGTTTTAAGACTGATAAGTGCTTTAAAAATGGCAGTAGAAGTCGGGTTTGTGGTTGGTACGATGCCACAAATAATACCGACAGGTTCCGCTATCGTAATGGTGCCGAATGTCGGATCTTCATCTAAAACCCCACATGTCTTCTCATCTTTGTATTTGTTGTAGATGTATTCAGATGCAAAGTGATTCTTAATCACTTTATCTTCAATCACACCCATGCCTGTTTCATTCGCAGCCATCTTGGCTAATGAGATCCTGGCATCCGCTGCGGCGAGAGCTGCAGCTCGAAAGATTTTATCTACTTGCTCCTGACTGAAATTTGCATATTCGGCCTGAGCATCTGCTACACGTTGTACAAGAAGATCGAGTTCTTGTTCATTTGTCACAGTCATAATACGTTCCTCGAAAAAAATTTAGCAAAACTTGGTGATTTGGCTAAATCATCTCCTTGGAGAAAAATTACACCCAAATGCCAATGTTAACCGTGATCATAACCACAAATCCGGCTGTATATGTAATAAAATAACGATGTTAATAACTTGTTTGCGCGTTTTAACGGCAATAACAGAGTTTGTTGATTAATTTTTTTTATCTGAAAATGTGAAATGAATTATAAAAACTCATTTTTCCCATAAGCAATCATAGGGTAGAGTAGCGCTCTTCGTAATGGTCTAAATAATAATATAGCTACACAGATTATTGTAGTTATAAGTAGAGGGTAAGTACTTGGATTTAACACTTTATGTTAAATTTTTTCTTGGATTAGTGGCAATCATTAATCCCGTTGGCTTGTTACCGGTTTTTGTCAGCTTAACCAGTCATCAGACTGAAGCTGAGCGTAACCATACCGGTAAGGTGGCGAATTTTGCGGTGGTCGTCATACTGTTAGTGACGATTGTGGCGGGACAACATATTTTGAATATGTTTAGTATCTCACTCTCTGCATTTCGCATTGCGGGTGGTTCTTTGATAGCCATCATTGCTATGTCCATGCTTCAGGGGAAGTTAGGTGAAGTGAAACGCAATGAAGAGGAAGGCCGAGAAGCGTCGGGGATGGAATCTGTCGCAGTGGTTCCTTTGGCGCTGCCGTTAATGGCAGGCCCCGGTGCGATCAGTTCGGTGATAGTGTCGGCCGCAGAGCATGACACTTTCATTAACCTTATCGGCATGTCTTTGACTGTGGTCTTGTTTGGATTAACGAGTTTTGTACTCTTTAGAATGGCACCATTGATCTATAAGGTTTTAGGAAAAACGGGAATTAACGTGATCACACGTTTGATGGGACTATTAATGTTATCCATCGGAATCGAAGTGATTGCCGCAGGTTTCAAGGGCATGTTTCCAAACTTGCTGGGTTAGCTACCACACGATGTAGACCCATCCATATAAACGCACTTTTATGTGCGTTTTTTTATGCGCGTTTTATTTAGTAGATTGAATAATGGGTAAGAACAATTGCTATTAATTGTCATCAACTTATCGATACCTCTCTTTAATTGATAACTCTCTTTAAAAGTCATAATATTAATAGGTCGCTTTGTAACTCCTGCGTCAGCAGTTTCATTCAATACAGGGAAGGTAATTATGGACAAAATGATCTCAACCTTAATGCAAGCGTGTGTGATCACAGTGGACGTTGATGCAAGCATCGAAAGTGTTGAGAAGATATTACACTTTCATCATCTGTCATGCGTTCCGGTTGTCGATGCTACGGGCAGATGTTTTGGGATCGTCAGTTCTACGGATATTGTTCACTTCCATGCGAGTAATAAAGACGCCAAAATTGAGCGGGCATGGGAAATCTGCACTCATAAAATTATCGAAGTCGGAACGGGGACTTCCATTAAAGAGGCTGCCCAACTCATGGTTGCTCATAATATTCATCACCTTTTAGTTGTCGAGGATGATGCCATTAGAGGGATAGTTTCATCGATCGATTTTATTGGTGAGTTTTTGCTGAAAATTGCGGAGCTACAAGAAACAGATTAACTCCACACTGAATACTTGCAGATTTTCCGTCTCGGTTGATACTTAAACTATCTCTTTAAATCACTGCCAGAAACTTTGGGAGGCGTTCATTATGTTTCGTCGCCGTGTAACTCAGGGACAAGATGCCTGTGTGCCTCAACATAAGATCATTGCGGTATACGATAAACTTGCACCCGTTTATGATATCTGGGGCGCACTGACAGAAACGAATGCCAGAAACAGGGCACTCGAGTTGGCCAACGTCGGTGATGGTAGTGCTGTCCTCGAGGTCGCGGTCGGGACGGGTTTAACCTTTTCAGAGCTTGTAAAACAAAATCTCAATGGAACAAACATCGGCGTAGACATCTCTCCCGGCATGCTTGAGAAGGCAAAGGCTAGACTCAAGAAAGTTGAAAACGCGACTTATCTCCTCGAAACAGGTAATGCATTTAATCTTAATGTAGAGAGTCATAGTATCGATATTCTTATGAATAACTACATGTTCGACCTGATTGCCTTTAAAGATATGCCCATTATTCTCAATGAGTTTAAAAGGGTATTGAAACATGATGGACGACTGATTTTAGTGAATATGACTCAAGGAGAATCTCGGCTCAGCCGAGTGTATGAGTTGGTATACCGCATATCGCCAAAATTGATGGGCGGTTGTAGAGGAGTCACGTTAACCGATGAGCTCATAGCTTCGGGCTTTAAAGTCGAGACGCGGGAATATATCCAGCAGATGTTGTTCCCATCGGAAGTTATTCTTGCCCGGCCCAAACCCCGGGCGCCTTTGGAGTAACGACTCTCTATCCGGAACTATAGAGACTTAAGGCTTTTATCGTCACTCCCGGAACGCTCGCTCAAAAGTCTATAGCTCTCCATTAAGCTCTATCATAGAACCCGCCTTAGGACTGAAGAGGTGCTGATGAAGTCTGGCGGCAAATTCATCTGTCATGCCAGAGATGTAATCGGCGATAACTCGATGGCTGTTTAGCCCTTTGGTGTGACTCTCCCGCCATCGCTCCTGGGTATGGGTTGGCAGTAATCGCTCCGGATCTGACTCAAATGCCTCAAACAGCTCCATCACAATCTGTTGTCCCTTGTATTCGAGCATCTGGATCTCAGGCTTTCTGATCACATATTTATAGACAAACTGTTTCAACACCTCTAATGCTTCAGAGAAACTGGTATCGAGGCCCGCATTGAAACGTAAAAGGGGGTCGGTAAAGGCTCTGTCTTCAACGATATCGATGGCGGTAACAAATCCATTGACCAAAGTGCCGATAGCATCTTTTCTGAGGTGGTGCTGATGAGAGAACAGATTCTGCCCTATGTTGGTAAACTCCTCTTTAATCCATGCATCATGACTCAACGTGAGTTTCGACGCCACATCCTGCTGCCATTGAGATGGTGTGACAATGCCCATGACAATAGCATCTTCGAGATCATGTACGGCATAAGCGATGTCATCGGCAAGCTCCATCACAGAGCAATCTAATGATTTAAATTGGGTACGCAGGTGTTTATTGGCACCGAGATCACGGTGAGATAAAAATCTTTCCCGGTCCGGTCCGTTTAACGGCTCGAGCACCCAATCGAGGATCTCACTATCATCATCGAAAATCCCCTTCACAGGTGTCCACTCTGAAGGTTTAAGCTGCCTGATGTTGTTGACAGGTTTGTTACCGGAAGTGCGAAATAACTTTGAGTAAGGAGCTGGGTATTTTAAGATCCCCAATAGGGTACGCCTGCACAGGTTCATACCATAGTATTCGGTGTAGGGTTCCAGACCTGTGAGTATTCTGAATGTTTGCCCATTACCTTCGAAGCCGCCGTGATCGCGCATCATATAGTTGAGTGCAACTTCTCCGCCATGGCCAAATGGCGGATGTCCGATATCGTGGGCGAGGCAAATAGATTCAATTAAACTCATTGAATCAAACAGGTGATCAAATTCCGGCCGTTTCTGCTTTAGCTGAGCACGAATGCCGGTTCCTATTTGAGACACTTCTAATGAGTGTGTGAGTCGGGTGCGATAGAAGTCGTTCATGCCTACACCCAGCACTTGTGTCTTAGCCTGCAAACGTCTGAATGCCGCGGAGTGAAGGATCCGCGCTCGATCCCTTTGATAGGGACTGCGATGGTCGTTGCGTCTTTTCTTCTCTTCAATCAGACGCCTTTCGTGCCATAGGGACTCTGTCATCGATAACCTTATTTTCGCGAGTTAAAGTAGTCTGTTAATGTCATCCAGGTTTAGTTTAAAGCTGGGAATGAAACAGTCGATGAAATATTTTACTGCCGGGTTTGGATCCTGTTCTAACGACTGCTCGAGCCGCTTCCTGGCAGTATTAAACTCATTATTCCCGGCTCTATGTTCTTCTAAACATTTAAGGAATGCACAAAGGGTATCGGCGGATTTTACCAGCTGTTTATATTCACTATCGGCATATTCACTGGATAACAGCGGCTGGTAATCACTCTTAAACTCCTCGGGCACCATCTCTAGTAGTCTGTGTTCTGCTATGGCCTCGATTTTTTTATACTCGGCCTCTATCTCTTTATTGAAATATTTAACCGGGGTCGGTAGATCCCCCGTTAAGATTTCACTGGCGTCGTGAAAGATGGCGACGGTAGCGGCTCGGTCCGGACTAAGTTGCGTTCCAAATTTTTGATTGCTGATTATGGCTAGGGCATGTGCAACCATAGCCACCTGCAAGGAGTGTTCTTGTACATTTTCACTTCTAACATTGTACATTAATGGCCAGCGTTGAATTAATTTCATGCGAGCGAGATGGGCGAATAAGTGACTCATGCTATTTTGCTACTTAATACAATGACTACATCAAGTTACATTAGCACAAGCCTCCTTGATAGAGGCAAATAATTGTCGTTTGCTACGAGTCGTCTACAGGTTTAGAGCTGGCTACCTATGTCTGTATCCAGGGAAATGAATTATTATCCCTTGGTTTCTTCAGATCGAATAGATAATCTAGCTTCGACTTAACTTTTAGGTGGATTACGGCTATGTTGGATTGGGTTCAAAAAATTGCCTTCAGTGACAGCAGCCCTCTTGAAACCCAGGGGATGGAGCATAAGTTTGGCTTCAGAAGGCTACAACCCAAGGTGATGCCCCATAGCCATTGGCATGGGCACATAGAGATTAACTATCTATTTAACTGCTCAGCTGATTATCTGTTTAACGGTAAGAAGATAAGTGTACCAGAGGGGCGTATGCTACTGTTTTGGGCCTCCTTTCCACACCAGATGACCGCAACACATGGCGAGGGCGAGCTGGTTAACGTCTATGTTCCTTTGCAGGCTTTCTTAACCTGGAAGCTGCCCAATGAATTTGTCAGTCAGCTTTTACATGGTGAGGTATTAGTTTCCGATAGCTTATATGCCTGTGATGAACAGATCACCCAGATCTGGGAAAAGGATTTGTCGATAAATAATCACATGATGACGGTACAGGTTATCAATGAAATTCGTGGTCGGATCCGGCGTATGTCGCTGGAAAATTACAGCACCTATGAGTTAGCAAATAAGGCGTGTAAAGACAGTCAGACACCGACCTTGAGCGGTTTGACCCATATACAAACCATGCTGCGTTATATTGCTGACAACTATGATCAGAAGATCACTATTGCAGATGTTGCTAACTCCACGGGGTTACATAAAAACTATGCGATGAAGTTATTTAATCGTGTCATGAGAGTTTCAATTAAACAATATATTAATCAGCTGCGCTTACAGCATGCTCAGGCTCTGTTAGTCGACACCGAGGATCCGGTATTAACTATCGCTTTAGAGGCTGGGTTTGGTTCCGTTAGCCGATTTTATGATATTTTTCAGCGTGAATATAATATGTCACCGTTAGAGTTTAGGCGGTGCGTCTTGTAGCCGTAAATATTTTTTTCATCTTGTCGATGGCCAGGCTACCTTTTAGTAGTTAGACTGTTCTTCTGAGATATATGTTACTTGTTGACCCCATATGCCGTTGAACTTTGTGTTTAAAGTAGGCTGCACTCTGAGCTTCTTTATCTAAAATCAACCATTCAGCTAAATGTTATTAAATGAGAAATAAAAGTCTCTTTTTAGGAATGACGTAAAGATGTTTATAAAGCTAGACTAGGTAGCAAAGACACCTATAGCAATAAGGCTAGCTGCTGTGACAATTTCAGAGCAATTCTATCCAACTGAGCATCCCCACCGCCGATATAATCCGTTAACTTCAGAGTGGATCTTACTTTCACCTCACCGCGCAAAACGACCATGGCAGGGGCAGGTAGAAGCTCTCGATGAAACGGCTAAACTGAGTTATGACGAACATTGTTTTTTGTGTGCAGGAAACGAGCGGATAAATGGAGAGGTTAACCCTCACTATCAGGGAACATTCGTTTTTCAAAATGATTTTGCTGCATTGAAACCTAACGGCCCGTCAATGTCATCAGATGATCCTCTGTTCACCATGCAAACGGAGCAGGGAGAAAGCAGGGTGATCTGTTTCTCACCCGATCACAGTAAAAGCTTACCTGAATTGGAGTTAAATGAGATTGTTCAGGTCATTAATGCTTGGCAAGAGCAGAGTGCGGAACTGGGACGAGTATATCCGTGGGTACAGATCTTTGAGAATAAAGGGGCGGTCATGGGCTGCTCTAATCCCCATCCACATGGTCAGGTCTGGGCACAGTCAAGATTACCTACTTTGGCTGTTAAGAAGCAGGCGAACTTCAGCGAATATTATAAGAAATTTAATCGTGCTCTGCTAAATGATTATATGAGTCGGGAGCTGTTAAACGAAGAGAGAGTCGTCGCCAGTAACAAAGATTGGGTGGTCGTAGTGCCTTACTGGGCAGCCTGGCCTTTTGAAACTTTGCTATTACCCCGATTTCCTATTCAGAGGCTCACAGAACTAACCGAAACAAGACGCCAATCACTCGCCGATATAATTCAACAAATTACCATCAGGTACGACAACCTGTTTCAAAGCTCATTTCCCTATTCAATGGGGTGGCATGGAGCGCCGTTCGATGGCTGTTCACATCCAGAGTGGACCCTGCATGCCCATTTTTTCCCGCCCTTACTTCGCTCGGCTTCTATCAGAAAATTCATGGTGGGTTATGAGTTGATGGCAGAGGTTCAGCGGGATATTACCCCGGAGCAGGCCGCGCAGCGGTTACGTGAATTGCCCTCGGTTCACTACAAGCAGCGAGCGATTTAAAGCGATCGAATGATCGCTTTAAATCGGCGAAACATAATGTCTAGGTTAAGGCGTTATTGCCTATAGCAATCCATAAATTCACCAAACTCGATTAATGCTTTTTCGAGCTCCTCTTTATGAGGCAAAAAAACGACTCTGAGGTGGTCGGGCTCTGGCCAGTTAAACGCAGTACCTTGAACCAGGAGGATTTTTTTCTGTTTCAGAAGATCGAGAACCAAACGTTCGTCATCACGAATGTTGAATTTCTTAGCATCGAGCTTGGGGAAAGCGTACATGGCCCCTTTGGGACATTTGACGCTTATTCCAGGGATCTGGTTGAGTAATTCAACACAGGTATCGCGCTGTACTTTCAAACGGCCGTCATCGATAAGCAGCTCATTGATACTCTGATAACCTCCCAATGCGGTCTGAATGGCGTGTTGATTCGGCACGTTCGAGCACAGTCGCATCGAAGCCAGCATATCTAAGCCTTCGATATAACTCTTAGCATCTTTTAAATTACCCGATAGCATCATCCAGCCGACACGAAAACCAGCGGCCCGGTAGGATTTGGACAGGCCATTGAATGTAACGGTTAAGATGTCATCTGAGAGACTGGCAGCAGGAATATGCTGAGCCTCATCGTAAAGTATCTTGTCATAGATCTCATCGGCGAACAGGATAAGGTCATTCTGTCTACAGATCTCGACGGCTTCGAGCAGTAGATCTCTAGAATAGACCGCGCCCGTTGGGTTATTAGGGTTGATGAGTACTAATGCCCGGGTGCGAGTCGTGATCTTACTCTTGATATCGTCCAGATCGGGAAACCAATCAGATTCCTCATCGCAGCGGTAATGTTGGGCCTTGCCGCCTGACAGGTGAACTGCTGCGGTCCATAAGGGGTAATCGGGTGAGGGGATGAGCACTTCGTCATCGCTATTTAACAGTCCCTGCATCGCCATCACAATAAGTTCAGAGACGCCATTACCAATATAGACATCTTCAATATCGACACCAAAGATCCCCTGCGACTGATAGTGCTGCACTATGGCCTTACGGGCAGAGAAAAGTCCTTTAGACTCACAATACCCCTGCGCGCTGGGAAGATTTAAGATGACATCACGGACAATTTCCTCCGGTGCTTCAAAACCAAAGGGGGCCGGATTACCGATATTAAGCTTTAAAATTCTATGACCTTCGTCTTCGAGGCGGCGCGCCTCTTTATGCACAGGCCCTCGAATGTCATAACAGACGGTATCTAGCTTATTTGATTTTATAATTGGACGCATCCACAACCTCTAAAATGCTATGTCGATGTAGGGCTATAATCAGCCACAACTTAAGTATTGGGACAATAACGAATTATGGCGATGTTGAGAAGGGTTTAAGTGGGTTTATAGAAGATAAATCTGACATTAGCTGTGGATAATTGCACTGAATTACAAGTTAATAACTTATCGGTTTAGTGTATTACTCTGCTTGCTTGCGTGTACTCAGTGTTTGCGACTGCTGAGGTTAAGTTCAGATACAAAAAAACCAGTGGCAGGCACTGGTTTTCAAAGTATTAAGCTTTATGACTTAGGCACGCTTCTTGAACTCACCTGTGCGAGGATCAATTTCAATCATTTCGCCAGTTTTTATGAAGTCTGCAACGCTGAGTGTTGCGCCACCAGCGACAGTTGCTGGCTTCATGACTTTACCTGAAGTATCGCCACGTGCAGAAGGTTCTGTGTAAGTCACTTCGCGTACGATAGTCGTCGGAAGCTCGACTGAGATAGCTTTACCTTCGTAGAAGGTCACCTGGCAAATCTCTTCCATACCATCAGTGATGTAAGCCGCAGCATCACCTAAGTTTCCAGATTCTACGTCGTACTGATTGTATTCAGCGTCCATAAAGACGTACATAGGATCGGCAAAGTATGAATAAGTACAGTCAAGACGTTCTAAGATGATATCTTCCATCTTATCATCACCTTTGAAGGTAGTTTCAGTCGTTGAATCAAGCAGTACGTTCTTTAACTTCATCTTAACGATGGCGGCGTTACGGCCAGAACGAGTCGTTTCAGTTTTCTGAACAACCCATGGGCTGCCATTTAACATGATCACGTTACCAGGACGGATTTCATGAGCAGTTTTCATTATACTATTTCCTATTTTTGGACTTTTCTATTTCAGTGCAGCATCTTAGCTATTTTTGACGAATTGAACCAGTCGAGTAGCAAGATCTGCATCATTTAATGCGAAAATTGGCCATTTTTGTGCGTGTTGCAACAAAGGCAAATTAACAGAATCAAGGTTTTGCCAGTGAAGATTCACGGCAGATTGCTGTTCTTGGTTGAATGCAAGATTCAATTCGGTCCAATACTTGGCAATTTCAGGTGCAAGATTATCGCAGTAAAGACTAATAAAAGCTTCTAATTTTACCAGGTGATAGTCATCTTCTTGAGGATAAATGTGCCAGATAAAGGGTTTAGCCGCCCATTGAGCCCTCAAAAATGAATCTTCGCCTCGCACAATATTAAAGTCACAACTCCAGAGTAGGCGATCGAAGCTCGGTTGATCTGTCATCGGAAGAATGTGAAGGGTCAAATTGTTGATAACAATCTGTTGCCCCGGGGTCAACGCTTCAACGGAGCAAGGGAGCAAATGAGTCAGGCTATTTAAGCTACGACCTTTGGGGAGCAAAGCATGTATCTTTTGAGTCGACTCTTGCCACTGTTGACACAGTGCCGGTAATGCCAGCGTTTCATAGCTGAAAACACTGATCACCTTATCTTGCACATCAATGCCGCTCAGACCTAACTGTGAAAACAGTGCCAGCTTATTAGCGGGGTCCGACTGCCACGCAGTGCGCTGCTCAAGCAACTCGTTTTCGCAAATGAGTCCCCCTGTTTTTGGAGTAAAGCCTGGAAAGTAAAAATACTTCTTTATACCGCTTGCTTGCATCGAGGGTAGACCATGACACCCTTCTACCCAATCTTCGGCACTTAGGTATTCCAGATTTAGCCAAAGCGGGGGAGTGTCATCGGGACTTTGCTGCTGTGCTATTAACTGAGATTTAACTTGCTCAGGCAGCTCACAGGCGAAGGCTTCAATCAGAACGGCCCCCGGCACGAAATTAATGTCTAACGGAACATTCCATTGATGTATGGTGACACGGTCAAACGTTTGTGTAGCCTGATCTGGTTTTAGTCCCGGTAAAATATGCGAGAAACTGTTTAAATCATCGACCCAGAGATTGATATCAATCTGGTATTCTTTGACGAGCTGCTTTGCTAAACGCCATGTTACGCCTATGTCGCCGTAATTATCCACGACTTCGCAGAAGATATCCCAGTGTTGATTAGCTATTTCAGTACTCATAAGTAGTTGTTTAATTAGTTAAGCATAAAAAAAGCGGCTGGAAGCCGCTTTAATTCGAATCTGATGATAACATGTGATGGAAAATTAATCTTCCAGCTCTGCTAAACACATCTCTTCGTGGATCTGTTTAACCCATGCATCGACGCGCTCTTCGGTCAGCTCAGGCTGTCTGTCTTCATCGATACCCAATCCGACGAAATGCTTCTCATCGGCAGTTAAGCCTTTAGAAGCCTCGAAGTCATAGCCTTCGATTGGCCAATGGCCGATGACGATACCACCACGACCTTCGACAATTTCGTTTACCATGCCCATGGCATCGAGGAAGTATTCTGCGTAATCTTCTTGGTCACCACAACCAAAGATAGCAACTAGCTTATCTTCGAAGTTGATCTGCTCCAGATCGGGGAAAAAATCATCCCAATCGCATTGAGCTTCACCGTAATACCAAGTCGGGATCCCGAAAAGTAATAGATCGTACTCTTGAATTTGCTCTTTGGTACTCTTGGCGATGTCTTTAACATCGACCATCTTCTTACCCAGTTTCTTCTGGATCATCTTGGCGACGGCTTCAGTGTTGCCTGTATCGCTACCGAAAAAAAGACCTACAGTTGCCATTGTCTTTCCTTTATCTAATTCACTGTGTTTTGGATTCGTTTACAAGAGTTATTGAGGAGTCACTTGCTCTTGTAATATTAATTCTATTAGTTGACTGCGGCTGATTTTACTGGCCAAAGCCTTATCATTCAAGGCGTCATACAAATCTTGTGACACCTTTAACTCAATTCGCTTTAACCCGTTAGCCCTATCACGCTGGATCTGGTTTCGCTTATTGACTTTTAGCTGCTGGTCTCTTGGTAGTGGGTTACTACGTGGACGGCCACGGCGTGTTTCTGTTGCGAACAGATCGATTGTGGTTCTGTCTGATGTTTCTTTTGCCATTTAATCAGTGTTTAACCTATGCCCGAGCCTTCCCAGGACATCTGTATTAATCCTTTTGCTATAAACCCGGCGCAGCCGAGAAATAAAACTAACCAAACGATATAGCGGCCAAATTTAGGGACATCGCCCTGTTTTAGCACATCATGGATGGCCATGCCGATAAAGAAAAAAATTGATGCAAAAAATAGGTTTAAACCTAAAGCTTCAATTTGTTCCATATACTGAGATAACATTTAACGCTTCCTCAGGCCAAAAGAGGCGCGAATATACCATAGATAATGAGTGTATGAAACGGAGTTGAGCGATTAATTCCTATCATTCTTTTCGATAAAGTCACCGACGATTCGGTTAAAAATGTTAGGTTTTTGTGCATGTAACCAATGACCTGTTCCTTCAATCGTTTTTGCTTTTACATGAGGGAATTGGGCTAAGATAGTTTGTCTGTGCTCAGAGGTAACATAATCCGACTCACCACCTCTAATAAACAAACTGGCACCGGTGTATTGCAATGGAACGGCGACATCATTATACCAGCCTATAAGATTGGCGTAACACGTCTTTAATCCTGTGAGGTTCATTTTCCATTGAAAGCCAGTGTCACTTCTTGACAGGTTTTTCAGTAGAAATTGGGCCGTACCTTCATCAATGCCTGCGTTTAATAGTTGGCTCAGAGCCTGGGCTCTATTTTGAACCAGACTTAGCTCAATCGAGTCAAGTGCTGCAAATACGGCATCGTGCCTGGATTGGTAGCTAACCGGCGCGATATCGGCCGCAATCAGAGATTGAATTCGATCCGGATAGTTGAGCGCGGCGGCCATGGCTATCTTGCCCCCCATAGAATGCCCGACCAGATGCGCCTGTGGAATCGATAATCTATCCATTAACTCGATGACGGCTTGAGCCAAAGTGGGGTAGTCCATCGATTCCCAATGTGAACTCAATCCATGATTCGGCACATCGACTCGTATGACCCTATGGTTTGCTTCCAGGGTTCTTCCCAGTGTTTTCAAATTATCTGAATTACCGAAAAGACCATGGATCAATATGACCGTCGATCCTTGGCCTGTAGATATAAAGTGCATGCTTGACTCGTAACGCTAAAAACAGGATGTGGATTGTGCCTCTAAAAAGGGCATTTTGACAAGATTCATTGTTTCTGGAGTCAAATGAGTGGTGGCTTTTTGACCGAATAGACGGAGTTTGTGCAAAGAGCAGCAGAACAATCACAATTTAGAACTAATGCCTCTTTATTATAAGGCCATAGATGGCATACACTTGGGAATCGATCTAACGAATAAAAACAAAGATCAAACCCGTCATTATTTGTTATTGAACAAAGCTAGATAAAATCTCACTTAAGGAAGATTAAGGTCATGAAATATATCGAGGTTGATGAAGAGTTATATCGCCATATAGCCGGAAAAACTGAGCGTATCGGTGAGAGTGCTTCAGATATCCTACGTCGTTTGCTGGGCCTGAACGTCGAAGCGGTGAACCATGATACCCCGCAGACAATCAGTCACCCGGGTATGGAACAAACCGACAACGTAGTAGCGCCCGTTGAAAACAGAGAGATTGCCAAAGACCTCACCGAAAGCATCGATAAAGAGGAACTGGCTGCACAAAAGGGAGCTGTTGGACGTTTTCTGTTTATCCTCGAAGCCGTTTACCGTGCTGCGCCGGAACAATTTTCTCAGGTCTTACAAATTCAAGGCAGAGACAGGTTATATTTTGCGACATCAAAAGCTTCATTGCTAAAGGCCAGTAAATCTGCAAACCCTAAAGAGATTGGCCAAAGTGGGTTTTGGGTCACGACCAATAATAATACCGCTAAGAAGCGCACTATTTTGACCGAGGTACTTCATCAATACGGTACCGTCGAAGCGCAAATAGAAGCCATAACAAATAACATTTAGTGAATTAAACATCACAACTTGTGCACCTTTGTGGGTGCGCAATTCTTGAACCGATCCATTTAATATCAGGAGATATCTTTGACGATTCATAAGCGAGCAGGACAGGTAGCGATTCAACAGGATTTGGTCAATATCCCTAAGCTAATGAGTAGTTACTACTGCATAACTCCGGATATGAAAATGGCTGAACATCGGGTCAGTTTTGGTACTTCAGGTCATCGTGGTTGCGCGTTTAACGGTAACTTCAATGAACAGCATATTCTAGCCATTACTCAAGCCGTCGTAGATTACCGAAATTCTGCAGGAATATCCGGTGCCTTGTATCTGGGTATCGATACCCATGCTCTCTCTCAAGCTGCCTATATCAGCGCCATCGAGGTTTTGGTTGCTAATAATATCCAGGTGATTGTGCATCAAGATGATGGTTTCACACCAACGCCAGTAGTGTCACATGCTATTGTGGTCGCCAATAAGCAAGGTGGACAATCAGTCGATGGTTTAATTATTACGCCATCCCACAATCCGCCTCAAGATGGTGGCATTAAGTACAACCCTCCACATGGTGGCCCGGCAGAGGGTGAGATAACCCAATGGATAGAGCAGCAGGCTAATCTTTATCTAAAGGATGACCTTAAAGGGGTCAACACCATTAGCTACAAGCAGGCTATCGGTTCAAGCTTGGTCGATTCGGTCGATCTCATCGCTCCCTATGTCGATGATCTCGACAGTGTCATCGATATGAAGGCGATAGCCGAGGCCGATGTGCGTATCGGTGTCGATCCACTCGGAGGTTCCGGGATCTATTACTGGGACAAGATAGCGGCTCGTTATGGTCTCAACATCAAACTGGTTAATGAAAGTGTCGATCCACGTTTCGGTTTTATGCCTTTGGATAAAGATGGCAAGATCAGAATGGATTGCTCTTCGCCCTATGCCATGGCCGGACTCTTGAAACATCAGGAACAATTCGATCTCTGTGTGGGTAATGATCCCGATTATGACCGTCACGGCATCGTTTGTCCGGGGACCGGTTTGATGAACCCAAACCATTTTCTGGCCGTTGCAATCGACTATTTGATCACACATAGGCCACTATGGTCAGAAAAGTTGGCGATAGGTAAGACCTTAGTTTCAAGCTCTATGATCGATAAAGTGTGTGCACAGCATCAGCGAATGATGAGTGAAGTTCCCGTCGGATTTAAATGGTTCGTCGAAGGGTTAGCTAACGCCAGTTTCGCTTTCGGTGGTGAGGAGAGTGCGGGGGCGGCATTTTTAAGACGTGATGGTTCAACCTGGTGTACTGATAAGGACGGGTTCATCTTAGCCTTACTGGCCGCCGAAATTCTGGCCGTCACAGGTAAGACTCCGGCCGAACGCTACACGGAATTAGTCGCTAAACATGGGGAAAGCTTCTATACCCGTGTCGATAGCCCTGTCAGCGCCGAAAAGAAAACCAAATTTGCCGAATTAATCGCGACAGAGGTCGATGTGAACTTATTAGGCACGAACAGGTTAGCCGGTGAGTCTATCCAAGATGTCATGACCCGAGCACCTGGCAACAATGCCAACATCGGCGGCATCAAGGTGGTTACCGAGAATGCTTGGTTCGCAGCCCGTCCCTCAGGTACCGAAGCTCTGTTTAAGATCTATGGTGAAAGCTTTATCAGTCAGGCTCACCTAGAGTCGGTGATCTGTGAGGCTCAGTCGATCATCGATCGAATGTTGAAGAATTAACAGTAGTAATCAGTTTCCTGGTTCTGGGTTCCAGCTTGTGGGTATTCTTCCTATTGCCTGGAACCTAGTACCTCTAACTGGCTTTAATAGGAGATGTGACAACTGGGTAAGTTGTTTTTTTCCAGGTAGTTCTGATGGTATTCTTCGGCTCGGTTAAATTGTAATACCGGAACAATTTCCGTCACTATCTGCCTCTCTCCCCATTTTCCACTACGGGCTAAGTCCAATTTAGACTGTTCAGCCACGGCTTTTTGCGCTTTAGAGTGAAAAAATATGGCACTACGATATTGTGAGCCTATGTCTCCACTCTGGCGATTTAAGCTGGTTGGATTATGGTTCTGCCAAAATACGGCTAACACCTGTTCGTAAGAGACCTGGTTTTCATCGAACTCTACCTGAACGACTTCTGCATGCCCCGTTTCTCCGGATTTGACTTCCGCATAGCTGATAGTGGAATCAATACCCCCCATATATCCACAGCTGGTTTTTGTCACTCCCTGGATCTGATTGAAAAAGTACTCTACACCCCAAAAACAACCTGCACCAAATGTCGCTATAGCCATACCCTACCTCACTTAAATTAGTTGCACGACCCGAATCGAATGTGGACAACACAATGAACGTCTGGACGGCTAGATGTCTGTATTGTGTTTCACTTCGGAGATAAATGCAAACAGAAATTGAAATAGTTGAGCTAACCTTGTGGCTTAAGGCGATTTACGCCGCCGATAAATGGCTGATGTGGACGTAAAATGCTAGTATCCTTGTTCGAGCTTTCATAAAAACTAGAAAAGGATCCTGCGCTTATATCCAAGTCACTTCTCGACATGTTGAATTCTGCATTTCGAAGTCGTTTGGGTATATATGTCTGTTTTCCAGAACATATCTTTGTGCAGGAACAATTAAGGAGTATCTCGTGTTTCAAGCGCTAAAAGAGTCGAAGGACTTTTTAAACCTCACCCTTGCTCATCCTCAACATATCGATGAAACCTGTTCATTTTCGGTAGGTGACCATACTCAAGTAGAAGTATGGGATACCGGTGTTATCGTATTTGAACCTAAAGTTAATCAAGGCAAAGATATAGTCCTGTCCTGTGCTGTACACGGGAATGAGACTGCACCAATCGAATTGTGCAACGAGCTGGTTAAAGCGCTGCTCGAAGAGAAACTTATCGCTAAACAAAGGGTGCTTTTTTTGTTTGGTAACCCTGCGGCTATTATCAATGGAACCCGTTTTATCGATGAAAACTTAAATCGACTATTTAATGGGGCACATTCATCTGGTGAAGGTCTGGTTAACCCGGAAAGGATCCGAGCCAAGAAACTCGAATTTTTTGTCGACAAGTTTTTTGCCGGTCAGACAGAAGATCGTCATCGTATTCATTATGATCTTCACACAGCCATTCGCGGCTCAAAGCATGAAAAATTTGCTATCTACCCTTATCGTCCGGGAAGAAAGTTTAGTGGTGAGCAGATCATGTTTCTTGAGGCATGCGGTATCGATACCGTGCTTTTTCATCACGAACCTACGACCACCTTCAGCTATTTTTCGTCTCTGAATTATCAGGCCGATGCATTTACCATCGAGCTGGGTAAAGTCTTGCCCATGGGGCAAAATGACATGACTCGCTTCATTGCGCTGAAGGAGATGTTAAACAGACTGATAGGCAATGACCCACTCGAGTTGTCCGATTTTGATGTCAACAAAGTTCATCTTTACCAAGTCTGCCGTGCTATTAACAAAGAGTGTGATGATTTCGAATTCACCTTCACCAATGATGTCGAAAATTTTACATCCTTTCCTGAAGGTTACATCCTGGCGAAAGAGGGCGGCAACAATATCAAGGTCGAACATAAAGTTGAGGCGATTGTCTTTCCTAATGCCAAGGTGCCCGTGGGGCAGAGAACCGTGCTTTGCTTAAAGCCTGCAACGACAGAGAATATCGATTTAGGTAACTAATCTCTATCGCCAGGACTGACATACAATGAACAGGGTCAGTTCGGTTATTGTAAAGCTAAAGATACGCGCAAGGCCGAGGTTAGTTTTATTAAGCGGGTGAGAATAGTTGATAGGTAGTTTACGTTAACGTAATGTTTCTCCCGCGTATTACAAATAATTGGCGTTCTCTATGTAGAGATCGCACCAAATAACAAATGCACTCAGCTGATAAGAGAATAGTATGAGCAACGCAACAAGCCATAATGAAACTGTCCATCGCGTCAGTTTTCTCGATAAGGACTCAGTGTCAGTCCCTATTTTAAAGATATTGCAAGCGGACGGTACAGTGTATGAAAATGCCGTTCTGCCCACGATAGATCAAGAACTGGCAACAAAAATTCACGATACTTGTGTTTTTACACGAGTATTGGATGAACGTATGTTAGGCGCTCAACGTCAGGGTCGTATCAGTTTTTATATGACCTGTACCGGTGAGGAAGCCTCAATCATAGGCAGTGTGGCATCGCTAGATAGCGAGGATGTCATCTTAGCTCAGTACCGTGAGCATGCTGCGATACGTTACCGTGGTTTTTCTACTGAGCAGTTTATGAATCAACTGTTCAGTAATGAGAAAGATCTGGGTAAGGGACGGCAGATGCCGATCCATTATGGCTCTGCCGAGCTAAACTATCAGACTATCTCCTCTCCACTGGCTACCCAAATACCTCAGGCATCCGGCGTGGGTTACAGCTTGAAGATGCAAGATAAGCGCAATGTCGCTGTTTGTTACTTCGGTGAAGGCGCCGCATCGGAAGGCGATTTTCATGCGGGATTAAATATGGCGGCAGTGCTTAAGTCACCGACCATCTTTTTCTGCCGCAATAATGGTTACGCCATCTCTACACCAACCAGCGAGCAGTTTATGGGCAACGGCATTGCCAGCCGTGGTCCCGGTTATGGCATACACACCATACGCGTCGATGGTAATGACATGCTGGCGGTATTAGCGGCGACACAACAGGCGCGTGCTCATGCTATCCACAATAAAGAACCAGTGCTGATCGAGGCGATGACCTATCGACTCGGTGCTCATTCCTCTTCAGATGACCCATCGGGTTATCGTTCTAAAGAGGAAGAGGCCAAATGGCAGTCACATGATCCGGTTAAACGTTTCAAGTTATGGATGATTAACAAGGGCTGGCTGACTGAAAAACAAGATGCAGACCTGTATGAGAAGTACCGTAAAGAGGTGCTTGCCGAATTAAAACTTGCTGAAAAGCGTCCTATGTCGATGCTCGATACAATAGTCGAGGACGTTTATGATGCTCCAACGCCTAGGTTGCAACAGCAGTTGAAATCTCTTAAGAAGCATCTGAACAAGTATCCTGATTCATATCCAAAAAGTGTAGGGAGAGTATAAGTCGTGGCAAAAATTAATATGTTACAAGCCATCAATGACGCGCTTTCGCTCGTATTGGAGACTGACGATAAGGCCATTTTGTTTGGTGAAGATGTCGGGCATTTCGGTGGAGTATTTCGTGCGACTTCCGGCCTGCAAGAAAAATACGGTAAAGAACGTTGCTTCAATACCCCATTGACTGAGCAGGGGATCGCCGGTTTCGCAAATGGATTAGCCTCTAACGGAATGACGGCGATAGCCGAAATTCAGTTTGCCGATTATATTTTTCCGGCCATCGATCAAATTGTGAATGAATCGGCCAAATTCAGGTATCGCAGTGGTAATGAGTTTAATGTGGGTGGTATTACCTACCGTACACCTTACGGCGGCGGAATAGCCGGTGGCCATTATCATTCTCAGTCTCCGGAAGCTTACTTTACCCAAACTGCGGGTTTAAAAGTCGTGGTTCCACGCAATGCCTATCAAGCCAAAGGTTTGTTACTCGCGTCTATTCGAGATAAAAACCCGGTTGTTTTCTTTGAGCCTAAGCGTCTCTATCGAGCCAATATTAGCGAAGTGCCAGAAGGCGATTATGAAATTGAGCTAGGCAAGGCAGAAGTGGTTCGCGAAGGTAAAGATATTACTCTGCTTGCGTGGGGGGCTCAAATGGAGATCATCGAAGAAGCAGCCGATATGGCGGCGAAGCAGGGGATATCCTGCGAAGTTATCGATCTCAGAACCTTGGCACCTTGGGATATTGAAACCGTAGCAGCCTCTGTTAAGAAGACCGGTCGTCTCCTTATTAATCACGAAGCACCATTAACGGGTGGGTTCGCCGGAGAGATCGCAGCCACGATACAGGAGGAGTGTTTTCTTTATCTTGAATCGCCAATCAGTCGTGTTTGTGGTTTGGATACTCCGTATCCATTGATCCATGAGAAAGAATATATGCCAGATGCGCTGAAGACATTTGAAGCGATTAAAGCAACGGTTAAATTTTAGGAGCTTGGCAATGATTAAAGAGTTTATTCTGCCCGATATTGGCGAGGGTGTTGTCGAGTGTGAACTGGTCGAATGGCTGGTGAGTGAAGGTGATGTCGTCAGTGAAGATCAGCCTATTGCTGATGTTATGACGGATAAGGCATTAGTCCAGATCCCGGCTCCTCACGCTGGTGTCATCAAAAAACTTCACTACGCTAAAGGTGAGATTGCCAAGGTGCATGCACCACTCTATTCTGTTGATCTGAGTGGGAATAGTGCTGCTGAAGTTGATGCGGAGACGGTTGCTGATGACCACAGTAATACTGAAGCTGAGCAAAGCGATGAAATAATTTCATCTACTGTTCTGACGCCATCTTCTCAAAAGGGTGTTCAAGTCGAAGAGTTCCTGTTGCCGGATATCGGTGAAGGGATTGTAGAGTGTGAGTTGGTCGAGTGGTTGGTGAGTGAAGGCGAGCAAGTGGTCGAAGATCAGCCCATCGCCGATGTGATGACAGATAAGGCACTGGTTCAGATCCCTGCGATAAAATCGGGAAAAATTGTCAAGCTGCACTATCGAAAAGGTCAGCTGGCTAAGGTTCATGAACCCCTGTTTGCCGTAGAGGTCGAACAGGAGTTCCCCGCTGCAGTCAGTGCAGGGAGCGAGGTAACTGACGCGACTGAATCGTTATCTGCAACAGATGATATGAAAGAGCCGGTAGCTCAGGGTAAGGCATTAGCTAGCCCTGCGGTTAGACGCCTGGCTCGAACATTGGATATTAACATCGCTCAGGTCCCGGGAACGGGTAAAAACGGTCGTGTGTTTAAGGATGATGTCGAACGCTATCATTCGGGCACAAACGCCAAGACCAATACAATGACTTCAAGCCCTGAACATGACGTTAGCTCAAGCAGTATCTCCGCGCAGAGTATGAACACTAGCGCAACAGATGGCGGTATAGATAGAGTCGAGCCTATTCGTGGTGTCAAAGCGTTGATGGCTAAGATGATGACCGAGTCGGTTAGCACTATCCCTCATTTCACCTACTGTGAAGAGATCGATCTGACTGAGCTGGTAGCATTGCGTGAGAGCATGAAGAAAAAGTACTCCACCGATGAGCTCAAGCTCACCATGATGCCATTTTTCATGAAATCTATGTCACTTGCCCTAAAGCAGTTTCCGGTGATCAACAGTCGGGTCAATGACGATTGCACCGAGCTTACCTATTTAAGCCGCCATAACATAGGTATGGCAGTCGACTCGAAAGTGGGTTTGCTGGTACCGAACGTTAAAGATGTGCAGAGCAAGTCTATCTTAGAGATAGCCGCAGAGATCACTAGGTTGACTACCGCGGCGCGTAGCGGTCGAGTCAGTCCGAACGATCTTAAGTCTGGTACGGTTTCTATCTCTAATATCGGTGCCCTAGGGGGAACCGTGGCGACGCCTATCATCAACAAGCCAGAAGTCGCGATTGTCGCCTTAGGTAAGTTGCAGGTGTTACCGCGCTTTAATGCCGATGGGGATGTCGAAGCAAGGAAGATCATGCAGATCAGCTGGTCCGGCGATCATCGAGTTATCGATGGTGGCACGATTGCTCGTTTCTGTAACTTGTGGAAGCAATACTTAGAAGAGCCGCAGGAGATGCTGCTCGCTATGCAGTAGTCGACTGAAATGGTAAATAAAAGGAACGCGATTTGCGTTCTTTTTATTTCTAATCGCTTAAATGAGTTAATCTTTTGCCTCCAATTACGTATAATCTCGCTAATATACATTTCTTCCTGGTTTTAACATGAGTCTGTCAGCCCCACAAATCGAAGATGTTCAATATCCATTTCCTGCTAAGCCATTGCCATTAACCGATCTTGAAAAGGCTAACTACAAGGCTCGTATCAAACAGTTATTGGTTGAAAGAGATGCCGTGTTGGTCGCGCATTACTATACCGATCCCGAGATACAGGCGTTAGCCGAAGAGACGGGCGGTTGTGTTTCTGATTCACTGGAAATGGCAAGATTTGGACGTGATCACCCGGCAAAAACCTTGATCGTTGCTGGCGTTAAATTTATGGGGGAAACCTCAAAGATCCTAAGTCCCGAGAAAACGGTGTTAATGCCGACGCTTGACGCAACGTGTTCCCTCGATATTGGTTGTCCAATTGATACTTTCAGCAAGTTCTGTGATGCTCACCCGGATCATACCGTGGTGGTATACGCTAACACCTCTGCGGCGGTTAAGGCTCGTGCGGACTGGGTGGTGACCTCGAGTATCGCACTTGAGATAGTCGAGCACTTAGATAGTCAGGGTAAGAAGATTATCTGGGGGCCGGATCGCCATCTGGGTAGCTATATCGCCAAGCAAACTGGCGCCGAGATGCTGATGTGGCAAGGTGATTGTATCGTTCATGACGAATTTAAGGCCAAGGCGCTTCGAGAACTAAAGATTAAACATCCCGATGCGGCCATTTTAGTGCACCCGGAGTCGCCCGCTAGTGTCGTCGAATTGGCCGATGCCGTTGGTTCGACGAGCCAGCTAATCAAGGCCGCACAAACCATGATTAATGACACCTTTATCGTTGCAACCGATAGAGGTATCTTCTACAAGATGCAGCAAGGGGCGCCGGATAAAATATTGATTGAAGCGCCAACTGGCGGAAATGGTGCAACCTGTCGAAGCTGTGCTCACTGTCCCTGGATGGCGATGAATGGACTTCAGGCCATTGAAGCCTCTTTAACTGCCACAGATACATCTCCCCATGAGATATTTGTAGATGATGACCTGCGTGAAGCCGCACTCGTTCCGCTTGACCGTATGCTGAATTTCGCACAGACATTAAATATGAAAGTGAAAGGTAACGCGTAATCGCAGATATTTTTACTGAATAGCCTTGTTGGTTTGATCTTAAATAAAAAGTCTTCATTATGGAGGCTTTTTTTCTATAACAACCGAAAATTTAACCATATGTACGCTAAACTTTAAGTCGGAAGTGAACTTTAGTGACATCAGAAAGGATCTTTTCATGAAGCTTCGATGGATCGGAAATTTAAGCATAAAAAACAAACTTATGCTCGTCATACTCCCTCCGATAATAGGTTGTATTCTATTTGGTACTTCCGTTGTATATAACCAGTATCAACTGGGACAGGGGCTTGAGCAGGTAAAAGTGTTGAGTCAATTGGCGACCGTGAATGGCGATCTCGTTCATGAGTTACAAAAAGAGCGAGGAATGAGTGCCGGCTTTATCGGATCCAAGGGAAGATCGTTTGCAAGTAAACTTCCAGGTCAGAGACAATTAACCGATAAACAATTATCAGGGTTTAATACATTCGTTCGTGAGAATACCTTACCGAAGGTATTCTCGAGTCAGCTGAGTCGTGTGAACTCCGAAGTCTCCAGACTGAATAATATCCGTTCCGGTGTCGATAGCCTGTCGATATCGGTGGCCGAAGAGGTCGGTTACTACACCCGTCTCAATAAGATGTTATTGAGTATTGTCGATCAAACGGCCAAGGAGGGAGATAGCCAGGAGATCGCTATTCAGGCCGCATCATTTAGTGCCTATCTTCAGATGAAGGAGAGGGCGGGAATAGAACGCGCAGTGTTAAGTTCGACATTTGGTAACCCTGAATTTAAGCCTGGTATGTTCATTAAGTTTGTCACTCTGGTATCGGAGCAAGCCAGTTACGAAGAGCGCTTTCTTGCCTTGGCTTCTGAAGAGGTTAAAAGTCGATATAGACAACTGACCAGCTCTCAAGCCGTAGCCGATGTTAAGGCACTGAGACAGATTGCATTAAGTCAAAAGGGTGAGGCTATCAGTGATCAAAGCGCCGAGAGTTGGTTTGCTAAATCAACGGCTCGAATCGAATTGGTACGAGCATTCGAAAAATCGCTATCCGAGTCATTAATTAAGGTGACAGAAAAACAGCTGCAAGCCTCTCAATCTGTGATGCTGAGTATCATAGTCATATTGATTATTTCAGGCAGTCTGGTCCTCTTTATCTCAGTTACTGTCGCAAAGTACATGCATAACCGGTTGCACTACCTACATTCGACTATCAGTACCGCGCAGCAAAATTACGATCTCAGCGTTCGAGTTAAAAGTGAGACAACTGATGAGCTTGGCGAACTCGGTAGGGCCTTCAACAATATGATGAATGATTTTGAGCAAGTCATTCACAAGGTAAGGGATAATACTGACAGGCTGTTGCATGCGTCAGAGAGGATGGATACCTGTGCAACCGCGATGCAGCAAGATGTTGCTATCGGACATAGCGAGGCCGAGCAAGTCGCCTCTGCGATGACGGAGATGAGTGCGACGGTGCAAGAGATCGCAATCAATGCAGTGAAAGCCTCAGAGGCGTCTGCAGCGGCCAATGTTGAAGCGAAAGAGGGAAATATTGAGGTCAGCAAAACCTGTGACAGTATTAACTTATTAGCGCAGGAGATAGGTGAGGCATCTACAGCTATTCATGAATTGGATAATGATATTCAAGGAATCGTGAGTGTCTTAGGCGTGATCAGTGGTATCGCCGAACAGACGAACCTTCTGGCCTTAAATGCGGCGATAGAAGCGGCACGTGCCGGCGAGATGGGAAGGGGATTTGCCGTTGTCGCCGATGAGGTGCGAAGTTTAGCTCAGAGAGCGCAAACCTCAACCGAAGATATCAGGGACATGACGGAACGCCTCGAGAAAGCGGCTGTGGTTGCCGTTACAGCGATGGATAAGGGTAAGTCCCAGGCTGAGATCAGTGTTACCGAATCGGAAAAAGCGGGTCAAGATCTCGATAAGATTGTGCATGAAGTGGGTGTGATTGACAGTATGAACGAACAGATAGCTGCTGCAACACATGAGCAGTCAGCAGTTTCCGAAGAGGTCAATCGTAATGCACTTAAGATCAGTGAAACCTATCAAAATACCCAAGTGGTCTCCGACGAGCTCAGTCAGCTAAATGAAACCTTATTAGCAGATGCCAATGCCATGGCCGAAGAGGTGAGTAAGTTTAAGCTGAGCTAAATGTCAGGCATTTAAAAATTGAGTGTACGTACACAGCCCTGTCGAAAGATGGGGCTTTTTTGTTTCGTTGCGTGTGACTAATCATTTTTTTAAAAAATAACACCCTGTATAATCCTGACAGAAGACATGAGAAGGATTAAAGTTATGAAGCTGCAGGCAATTTTGTGGGATTACGATGGAACCTTGGTTAATTCTGTACCCAAAAATATCGCGATCACAAAATCAATTTTATCTATAGTTGCTCCACACTTCACTGGAGATAAGCTTCCTAAATACCTATTGAACGAAGCGGCATATCACGAAGCCAACCATGGGGCAAAAAACTGGCAAGAGCTGTATAGGGATTACTATGGGCTGACCGAAAATGAAATGCTGAAGGCGGGTGCTCTTTGGGCCGAGCATCAAGAAAGTAACCAAACTCAGGTACGCTTATTTGATGGAATAGAAAACGTCATCGAACAGTTTTCTCATCTGCCTCACGGGATCTGTTCTCAAAACTCTCGGCTAAACATTTGGAATGTACTCAAACAAAATGGTTTAGATAAGCCATTTCAAGCGGTTGTGGGCTACGATGATCTGGATAGTCATTCACAGAAACCACATCCTTTCGGCGGTGTTAAGTGCTTAACCGATATTTTCGACGAGGCCGTAAATAAACGGGTTATGTATGTCGGTGACCACGAAGCCGATGTTAAGTTTGCGAAAAATATTGAACAGGCACTGGGAGCTGGCTCAAGAGTTATCTCAGTTGCTGCCGCTTATAGTGGCGCAACCCCCGATAGTTGGTCGGTCAAACCAGACTACGTCGCATCTTGTGTATCAGAGCTTAGTGGCATCATTGAAAAATACACCTGAAACCTGAAATACCCAGGATTGGAGTCTCACGTGACCGTGATGAAAAATCATAGTTAGAGATAAATTTGTTTTGCTTGTACCTGTTACCTTATGGGCTTTATAAAAATGAACAGCCTTTTAGCCTGAAGCTTAGTTAAAGATATTTTGGTTGTCGAAGTCCCAAAGTTAGATAGATTTAAAACTCAATTGGCAATCTGACTAAGCACTTTCACCCAGAATTCTTAATCTATTGTCTGGAAGGTCACAAGAGACGTTATTGCTTTCAGCAATAGGCTGCAAGTTGTCGTCGAATACAGTAAAATAACGTACATTTTTCGAATGAAAGTTATTCTAAACGAGGGTCAATGAATACCAGAAAAGATAAATACAGTATTGATAATACCGATTACACAATCGGACAAGATAACATTCAAAAATGGGGCTTCGATGTTCACAATCCTGTTTTTGGGATCAGCGCTGCCTTAATTGGACTCTTTTTATTAGCCATATTACTGGTCGATCCTGAAACATCCAAATCCGTATTAGACGGCATAAAATGGCAAATCATTGGGGCTTTTGATGGTTTGTTTATGTGGTCTGCCAACATTTTTGTCGTGTTTTGTGTGGCAATGATTGTCTCTCCATATGGCAAAATTCGATTAGGTGGTGATGAGGCAAAAACCGACTACTCGATGAAGTCATGGATAGCAATGTTATTTGCTGCAGGTATGGGTATTGGACTCATGTTTTGGGGGGTTGCAGAGCCTGTTGCCTACTTTACCGGTTGGTACGAAACACCCCTTAATGTTGCCGCAAACACACCGGAAGCCGCTAAGCTGGCTCTTGGCGCCACAATGTTCCATTGGGGACTTCACCCATGGGCGATTTACGGCGTAGTGTCACTGTCGTTAGCATTTTTCGCTTACAATAAGGGCTTACCGCTTTCAATGCGTTCAGTCTTTTATCCAATCCTGGGCGATCGCACTTGGGGTTGGCCTGGGCATATTGTTGACATTCTAGCGGTGCTTGCCACTCTCTTTGGTCTTGCCACTTCTCTTGGACTGGGTGCTCAACAAGCCGCCAGTGGTTTTCACCATGTGTTCGGCATTGATAACGGCCTAATGCTTCAAATCGCTATCATATTTATAGTGACTTTGTTAGCGGTTATTTCTGTCGTCCGTGGCATTGAAGGTGGTGTGAAAATCATCAGTAATGTCAATATGCTGCTGGCGCTTGCTTTAGTGGTGTTTGTGACTTTGGTTACTTTTGCCGTATCCATGGGAACTATTCCGACCACAGTCATGGGATACATTGAAAATATTATTCCTTTAAGTAACCCGATTGGCCGTGAAGATGAAGCCTGGATGCATGGCTGGACTGTTTTCTATTGGGCATGGTGGATTTCTTGGTCTCCTTTTGTCGGCATGTTTATTGCGCGTATTTCGCGTGGACGTACAATTCGTGAGTTCATGACGGCAGTACTCATTGTACCAACGGTTGTTACTATGCTTTGGATGTCAGTATTTGGTGGTGTTGCGATTGATCAAATCGTTAATAAAGTCGGTACGTTAGGTGAAAAAGGCTTAACAGAAGTGCCACTTGCCATGTTCCAAATGTTTGACGCATTGCCAATGGGTAATGTTTTGTCTCTGCTCGCTGTTGTACTAGTGCTGGTTTTCTTTGTGACCTCATCAGACTCTGGTTCACTGGTTATTGATAGCATCACATCAGGTGGTAAAGTCGATGCACCAGTTCCTCAGCGCGTATTCTGGGCATTTATCGAAGGTGCGATTGCTGCTGGTCTGGTTTGGGTGGGTGGCACAGAAGCCATTGAAGCCTTGCAAGCCGGTGCTATTTCCACAGCTCTACCGTTTACCATTATTTTGTTGGTGATGTGTGTCAGTTTGATAATGGGACTACGAACAGAACAACGTCTTCGTTAATCTGTTGAACCGTTAGATAAAAATATAGGCCGAGTGATGCACTTATTATTTAAATACTGCATTACTCGGCTTTTTTTTATTATCGCTAAAGTGTTATAGCTAGCGCTTTATAATTCAGGATTTATAACCCAGATTTTATAACCAAAGCTTTTTAATTGGCGTTTCTGGGCTGAAGTGGTGGTGAATTTGCGCTTGCAGTAACTCCGCAGTAGCAATAGCGTCGGTTAAAGCATCGTGTGGCGGATAAGTAGGCAGATTATAACGGGTACGACTATTGGCGAGTCGAATCGATTCTGGTCGGGTATTTTTAAGCCAATCTATAAAGCTTCTCGGGCGAGCCTGCTGGATGTCAGCTTCAATTTGCATGGTATCAACGACGGGGAAGACAATGCCCTCGTTGATCAAGCTTCTTAGCGCCGCATCAAAGAAATCACGTTCAATTCTGCGGTAATGCACCACCACAATTTTCCCTGCCAGCTCATCCAATAACTGCTCTAAGATCCGCAATAAATCCGGTGCACCTTTCAAATCAGAGTGGGTAATACCATGGATGATGATTGAATCTTCTTGGAGTTTATCTTCCGGTGTTATAAACCAGTGTTTCGCCTGTCTACAAGCAATTCGTTGCAGGGTAAAAGGGACTAAACCAATACTGATAATACTGTTTTGATCTGCATCCAGACCCGTGGTTTCAAAATCTAAGGCAACAAAATCAATATCCTTAAGTTTGATTTCCTCATGGTAAGTGCTGGCATTATAAAAGTTAGTCAGGCGGCTATCTTTACTTTCTAGTGCTTTAATTTGCAAAAAAGCTTTCCAGTTTAAGATCTCTTGATTACTGAAATTGCGCATTATTTACCCCTGCATGCTGTTGGCAGTGTAGCGGAACTTTAAAAAGTTTTGCGCACTACTCAAGACCAAAAAGGCATCTTTTAGGTTACGCCTTTCAAAATCAGACATGTTTTCAGGCTCAATATTGTTATCTGGCTCGTGCTCTGACTCAATGTCTAATGCTTGATGGCGAATGCGAACTAAAGAGATGAATTCCATCGCATGTTGCAGGTCTTTACCCTTTGATGGAGGTAATATCCCCGCCTCTATGATGTCTTCTAATCGATCAAATGAGTTTTGCGATTGAGAGCCGATAGCAAGGGCGTGCACACGGATGAGGTCGGCTAACGGTGCAGTACCTCGTCTTTTCAGATTAATGGAGTTGTTATGGCGACCATCTTTTTCCATCACAAAGTCTTTAAAAAAGCCAAGTGGTGGTGTGCGGTTTAATGCATTTCTAGCAAGACAGGCCAAGAAGCGGTTGTTCTTTTTCGCCTTTCTAAGGATAAACGCGTTCAACTGTTCAGCCCATTTGGGTCTGCCATACACACCGTAGAGATCGAAAAAGATGGAGCAATTAAGTAGCGCTTGCGGGTTTGGATTATCAATCCAATCTGCAAAACACTCTTCCCATTGAGATTGTGTTTTTCGATACTCAGGATTCGTTGCCATGATGTCACCAGAGCAATAGGTGTAACCGCACGCGGCTAAACCATCACAAACGTAGGTGGCAAGCTGTTTAAAGTACTCCCCATGTAGTGACTCTTGGTACTGATTATCGAGAATGATCGCATTGTCTTGGTCGGTAACGATAAGCTGTTCATCACGGGCCATCGATCCTAATGCTAAGAAGCAGTAAGGTACAGGTGGTGGCCCAAATTTCTCTTCAGCCAACTCAAGTAGACGCTGTTTAAAACTCCTGCCAATTTCCGACATAGCTCGACCGACCATGTGTGAGTTAGCATCTTCGTTTATCATGCGGACAAAACAGTCTTTGAGTTGATTCGACAGCATAATCAAATCTTCAATGCTGTTTTGCTGGAAAATACTGCTGACAAACAACAAGCTGTTTTGAGATTCATAACGAATGATGTCGCTGACTTCAATTAAGCCAATCGGTTGTTTGTTTTTTAGAATGGGCAGGTGATGAACGTTATAACGCAGCATTAACAACATCGCTTCAAAAATATAGGCGTTGTGATCCAAAGAGATGAGTTCTGTAGACATCACCTCGACCACTTGGGTATCGACATCTAACCCTTTTGCGATAACTTTGGCGCACAGATCGCGCTCGGTAATAATGCCAACAAAGCTGTTACCACCTTCATCGGCAAGGTTTGGATCATTGATGATTGCTGCAGAGACATTCTCTTCAGACATTATTTTGGCAACGTTCTGAATTGTGGTGGTGGTAGGTAGCATCACTGGTGCGCCACTGAGCAAGGTCTTTACTTTTGAGGTGGTCAGTGAATTGGCATCATCACTATTGTCTTCAACTGCTTGCTGTAATCGAATACTGCCTTCTACTTCAACAAAGTCGGCAAAAGTGTCATAGCGTTCGCAAAAATCTTCAAAAATGTTTGCTGGAATGCAGTATAAAAGAGTGTCTTTAATTGATTTGGCTGGGAAGCGAACTTTATTATTGGTTAACAGCCCCATCTGCCCAAATAAGCCACCTTGGTCAAGGCGGTTATAAAGCTCACCAGTACGGCGATATATCTCGACCACACCACTGCGGATCATAAAGAGATCGTGTATTTTATCCGCAAATTCAATGATTGTACTGTCAGCTCGGTAGTATGAGATCTCGACACTTTTTGAAACTTCGATTAACGCTTCTTCAGGCAACTGATCAAAAGGGGGATATTTGCGGATGAAATTTCGAATTTCAAGTAGCTCGACTTCCATGGTTCGCTCGATATTGATGATGATTTGAATATATGATCAACAGTATATGGTATCTAAGGGATATATGCAGCCAGCCAGTTTCTCAGACTCTTACTCTTATTATTAATAATCATACGTTTTCATCGAAACTGGTCGGCATAGCTTGCTATCAATCCTACTGCACTGTTCCGATTTGACTGGACACTAAGTTAATCGGCATATCGTAACGAAATAGGAAGAATAGGTATAATTAGAAGCTGCCTAAGAGAAAATAGTAGACCAAATATGCTAACTCATCTGTGTCGATAAATGGGTTAGGGGACCTATTTTAAATGGGGAAAGTTATTCAGTTTGTTTAATGCACACTTTAAGTCGGGTGCGGGGGGAGCCTCCTCTTAATTGATGCACTGCCGCAACAGTAATCAGCTAATTCAAATGACTCATTCGTATAAAGAACACCACTCACGGGATATCTGGTGTATCACTCATAAGCTCAGGACAAACCTGAAACGAAAAAGGCTGTCCATTCGGACAGCCTTTTTTCTAAATATGGCGGTGAGGGAGGGATTCGAACCCTCGGATGGTTTAACCCATCACACACTTTCCAGGCGTGCTCCTTAAGCCACTCAGACACCTCACCAAATTGTTAGTCATGTTTAATGTGTTTGACTCCACATTTAGTCAGACATTGTCTGCTAACGGGGTCGTACTTTACGCAAAACCCATAACGCGGTCAAGCGATAAAACATGGGATTTAGGCGTTTGCATAATAGATAAACAAATCATTAGATATGAAGCGTTTTTTTGCTCGGTCATCACCTGTGAACTCTTCATTTGATGGTGTCTTTCCGATGATAACTCTCTGTTTTAATCTCATCAATTAAAGCAGCGGACTAAAAAGGTAGAAAAATTGTTCGATGACTCGTTTGTAGACGGGACGCTTTTTCCAGGCCTTAATATCGACCAAGTGGGCATCATCTATGTAAGACTGTTGGAGAAGATTCAATTGATCCGTGAAGCTTAGATCATCCACAGCCAGTGTCACCTCGAAGTTTAACCATAGGCTACGCATATCCAGGTTGACCGTACCTATAAGGCAATGGCTTTCATCGATGACGACGGACTTGGTATGTAGCAGACCACCATTAAATCTATGAATCTTCACCCCGGCACAGAGCAGTTCAGCGAAAAATGACCGACTGGCCCACTCAACCATAACAGAGTCATTCTTATCTGGAATGATGATGTTAACGCAGATGCTACGATGGGCCGCAGCGATGAGGGCAACCAACAGGTTCTCACTGGGGACAAAGTAGGGGGTAGTGATCACAATTTTATGTTCGGCTTGATATATGCTTTGCAGCAGAACCTCATGGATGATCTCTTCCGGCATCCCCGGACCCGATGGGATCACCTGTACCATATCGACTTTCTCTGATTCGGTATGGGGTTTACAAACGGGAAGTTCGGGCAGTTGACGTTGATTCGTTTCCACTTCCCAATCCCATGATTGAATGGCATTGAGCAGAGGGACCGTAGTGCCCTTTATTCTGACCATGACATCTATCCATTGCCCGACACCTGAACTGGTCTTAAAACAGCTTGGATCGACCAGATTCATTGAACCTGTATAGGCAATGACATTATCGATAACGACTATCTTTCTGTGCATTCTCAGATCCATGCGTCTAAACAGAACTCTGATGGGGCTGACCTTTAACGCCCTTGCAATGTGGATCCCCTCGGCTTCGAGTATGGCTGGCCACTGGCTTCGAAAAAATTGATTGCTACCGGCTGAATCTAATAATAATTTCACGGATACATTACGCTTAGCGGCATTAATCAGTGCTAATGCCACATCATCGGCCATGCCACCGGGATGCCAGATATAAAACTCAAGATGAATTGTCGACTTTGCCCTATCAATATCTTTGATGAGAGAACTCAGGATCTGCTCGGGAGTCGATTGTAATTCGAGCGCATTGTCGGCCAATGAGGGGATCCCCAATTGGTTCTCACACAGGGCGCTGATTGATTGAGCGTGTGAACTCAAGATATTTGGCCGATACTGACGGATTTGATAGAGATGGGCGAACCAATCGGCGTAGGGCTGATACATATCTTTCGCGCGCTGGGCACGGGTTCTGCCGATATTTTGTTCACCAAAAAGCAGGTAGGCAAAAATGCCAACGATAGGGATGACGTAAATCACCATCATCCACGCAAAGGAGACTCCGATAGAGCGACGCTTGATAATAATTCTTGCAGTAATGCCCGCTATGATGACCCAGTAGAGCAGGATGCCTGCCAGGGTTAGCAGTTGATAAAAATGTGCCATTGAGTAATGCGCCACTATTTAAGAAATTAAGAAACTAAAATAAAAACCTAAAATGAAAAAGTAAAAACAGAAAACTAAACATGCGTTTCAGTGTGCATTTAAATCCTGACAAATGACAGGCATTTCATACCATAACCAAGCGGTTACCTTATGTATGAAGTAAATTTAATCTTATTCATTCCTTTATCACTCGTGAGTTATTGGTTTTTTCTTTCTACAGGACTTATTATGGTTAGTAAGTGATCTATATTTTTGATGTTATTGAATGAAATTTTTCTCAAAAAATAGGTGGTTACTGGCTGTAGTTTGTTTTATTGCTATTAGTTTCGTCCTGACTTTCAGTGGGATTAACCACGCTAACGGTACTCCAAAGGTGATGATTAATTTGGTCGAACCAATTTTTCAAACTCAGTGTGCACACCCTTCGCCCTCCGGTCACCTCGATCTGGACGGTAGGCTTAATGTGTCGGTGTGGAATATCTACAAGCAAAAAAGGAAAAACTGGAAACCAGTGCTTAAGCGACTCACTCATTCCAGCCAACTCGTTTTACTGCAAGAAGCCGGGCTCACCACAGAGATGGTTGATTTCATCAACTCTCACTCCTTAAATGTGGCGATGGCGAAAGCGTTCAAACTTTTTGGTACTTCGCTTGGGGTAATGAATTTATCAGTCTCGGAAGCCAGCAGTGCCTGCGCGTTTCATGCCACAGAGCCCTTGATCAGGTTCGCCAAATCGGCGCTTGTTACTCATTATCCTCTCTCCAATGGTGAGACACTTCTGGTCGTCAATCTACATGGTATCAATTTTGACTGGAAACTGACTCGATATACCGAGCAGTTTGAAGCCTTGAGTCTGGAACTCGGAGGGCATCACGGTCCGATAATTCTTGCCGGTGATTTTAATACCTGGCGAAAGGACAGACTAAAGCTGATCTCTGAGTTTGCTAAGCGATTTGGATTAAGTGAAGCTGAGTATCATCTGGATGAACGTCAACGTTTCTTTGGATTGGCCTTAGATCATCTCTTCTATCGGGGGCTCGATTTTCATCATGCAGAATCTAAAGTGACCGACGCTTCGGACCACAACCCCATCATCGCGCACTTCACACTAAAATCGTGACAGGTGAGTCAGCCAGCTTGCTGAATTAATATTAGTTTGATCGTTTGAATATCAGCTTTTGTTTACCGTTTCAATGGTGAAAGCCGACTATCATGCTTTGTAACTATTGCGACGTCGCACAGCTTATGTAGAAGGGTGTTATCATATACGCATAGGAAAACTCGCTCTTCGATAGGTTAATTTTATGTCTCAATCTCCCCATGCATTATTACAGGCTCACTTCGGGTTTTCAGATTTCAGGAGTGGCCAATATGATGTGATTAACCATGTCCTGCAAGGGCATAGCGCCGCGGCAATATTTCCTACAGGCTCAGGTAAGTCATTGTGTTATCAATTGCCGGCAATAGCGCTCCCTCATCTCACCTTAGTGGTTTCACCCTTGTTAGCCTTGATTCAGGACCAGTTGTCCTTCTTACTGTCGAAGGGGATTAACGCTGCCAGTATCGACTCCAGTCAGAGTCGGGAGCAAACTCTGGACGTTATGCGAGGGGTGAGGCAGGGGGAGATAAAGATATTGATGATCTCTGTTGAGAGACTCAACAATGAGCGTTTCAGACAGTTTATCAGCGAAGTGGCTATATCGATGTTAGTGGTCGATGAGGCTCACTGTATCTCCGAGTGGGGACACAATTTTCGGCCCGATTACCTTAAGCTTCCACGGTACCGTAAAGAGTTGAACATCCCTCAAACTCTACTGCTGACTGCCACCGCGACACCAAAGGTGATAGAGGATATGGGCAGTAAATTCGGCATCGACTCTGCTAACGTAACGCTGACCGGTTTTTATCGGCCCAACCTTCACTTAAATGTTAAGGGGGTCACTAGCCGGGATAAAGTTGATGAATTGGCGCTATGGCTTAGCACCAGAGTCCATCAATCCGGCATCATCTACGTCACCCTTCAGCAAACTGCTGAATTTGTAGCAGAGCAGCTTACGCAGCGCAACATTCCTGCCAAAGCTTACCATGCCGGCATGACATCCGAGGTTAGGCAAGCTATCCAGCATGACTTTATGTCCGGAAAGCAAGAGATCATCGTCGCGACCATCGCCTTCGGGATGGGGATAGATAAGAGCAATATCCGATTTGTGGCGCATTATGATCTGCCTAAATCCATTGAAAACTACGCTCAGGAGATTGGGCGAGCGGGACGAGATGGACAGAACTCCGATTGCTTAGTGCTCGCCAACGCCGATAACCTGAGTACCCTGGAGAACTTTGTTTATGGTGACACGCCAGAGCCCTGCGCCATCAGCGTTGTTCTCGATGAGATCCTCAAAGCGGCAGAGCTGAGCCCTGGACAAGCTCAGTGGGAGGTCGTTCTTAACAGTTTGTCTAATCAGTCCAATATTCGGCCCTTGTCCTTAAAAACACTTTTGGTTTATCTCGAACTTCTGAACATTATCAAGCCCACTTACAGTTATTTTGCCGAGTACAAGTTCAAATATCTTATCCCTGAGGCAGAGATCATCGAGGTGTTTAAAGAGGAGAGGAGGGACTTTATCCGAGCCATATTTACCAGTGCCGATAGGGCTAAGATATGGTCCAGTGTGAATTTCGATAAACTTAACACCACTTATACCAGTGATCGTCAACGGGTGTTGAAAGCAATCAACTACCTGGACGAGAAGGGAATGATTGAACTACAAAGTAAGCAAGTGACTCAGGTATATCAGATTCTCGATACTCAGTTTGACCGGGAACAGCTACAAATATCCCTGTTTGAACGCTTCAATGGTAAAGAGACCAGTGAAGTAAAGCGTATTAACCAGCTGATTGGCTTATTTACCTCGGATCGCTGTTTGAGTCGTCAACTGGCACATTATTTTGCCGACGACCAGATGACTCAAAATTGTGGGACTTGTTCGGTTTGCCGGGGCGAGCAGGCGGTGTTACCTCCCATCCCAAATCTAAAGCCTCTCAATGATATGGATTTCAATCAGCTCACAGCAGCAGCTGTGTCTAAGTTAGGTAAGGCATCGAGCCCCGTCTTGGTGTCGCGCTTTCTGTGTGGGTTAACAACGCCAATCTTCACTAAGTTGAAGTTACGCGCCTGCAGAGGGTTTGCCACTCTAGAGAAGTATCGCTTCAGTGAGGTGAAACTCTGGGTTCAATCACATCTGAGTGATTAGGCAATTTACTGTCAAGCTTTAGTAGGCTGATGACTCGTTTAGCCGAATACTATCAGTGTGGAAAACCCAAGTTGTAACACTATATTTCAGCTTCGACATCGAAGCTGAAATATTTTTTTATACATGCTTTACTAAGTTCGAAAAAATATAACCAATAATAAATTAGAATCGGGATAAAAACATGAAAAAAGCAACACTGTCATTAGCGGTAGCTTTGTCGTTAACAGCGCTCGCTGGTTGTCAATCTCAAGAGGGTGCTGAACAGGTGTCGCCAGCTCCGTTGGCCTCAAGCCAACAGTTAAGCTTTGCCCAATTTTCAACACAGTTTATCGACGCTCTATGGAAGCAAGCACCGACATGGGCACTCTATAGTGGTTATCACAAATATGACGGCGTGCTTAAAGTACCGAATGCCGCTAGCCGTGTTGAGGCAATAACGTTTAACACGCAACAATTGTTGATGTTACAGGCTTTCGACATCGATTCATTGTCGGCTAACGAGCTTATTGATTATCGTCTGATTGAGAACTTGCTTAAACGTGATACCTGGGAGATCACTGAGTTCAAATCCTGGCAGTGGGACCCTTCGTCTTATAACGTTGCCGGTGGCTTTGCGCAGCTGATCAATGAAGATTTCGCCCCACTCGATGATAGGTTACGTTCAGTATTGGCTCGAATGGAGAATGTCCCCGACTATTACCTTGCCGCTCAAGAGAATATAAGTAACCCGACACTCGAGCACACACAACTGGCTCAGATGCAGAATAAAGGTGCATTTTCTGTTTTTTCAGCAGAATTGCTCGCCCAAGCCGAAAGCTCGGGGCTGACTTCTGATGAAAAGGCACTATTTAAAACTCGGTTCGATGCGGCGACTCAGTCAATCAATGAACATATCGATTGGCTCTCGGCTTTAGTCACTAAATTGGAAAAAGAGGGCGCACGAAGCTTTAGAATCGGCGAAAAGTTATATGAAGAGAAATTTTCATTCGATATTCAAGCTGGAATGAGTGCAAAAGGTCTGTATGAAAAAGCCTTGGCAGATAAAAGCCGAGTTCAGGGTGAGATGGCAAAGATCACCGCTAAGCTATGGGATACCTATTTCGACACCCCTAAACCGTTAGATGATAATAAAGCGACCCGTCAGCTGATCGATAAACTCTCCTCTAAGCACGTAAAACGTGAGGCGTTTGTCGATGAAGTTCGTGCTCAGATCCCGGCCTTGATAAAATTTGTCAATGACAAACAACTCGTGACCTTAGATCCTAAAAAACCCTTAGTCGTACGTGAAACACCGGAATATATGCGTGGTTTTGCCGGCGCCTCTATCAGTGCACCCGGGCCTTATGAAAAATCCAGCAATACCTATTACAACGTAACACCACTCGATGCCATGAGTGATGAATCGGCTGAAAGCTATCTTCGTGAATATAATCATTGGATCTTGCAGGTGCTGAATATTCATGAGGCGATACCGGGCCACTACACTCAACTCGTGTACTCAAATGAATCTCCGAGTATGGTGAAGAGCCTGTTTGGTAATGGCGCTATGGTAGAGGGCTGGGCGGTTTATACTGAACGTATGATGCTCGAAGAGGGCTATGGTGATTTTGAGCCTGAGATGTGGCTCATGTATTACAAATGGAACCTGCGTGTCATAGCCAACACACTACTGGATTACAGCATTCAGGTGAATGGCATGACAGAGGATGAAGCCATCCGCTTAATGACCGAAGAGGCGTTCCAACAAACCGCCGAAGCCGAGGGCAAGTGGAGAAGGGCGACCTTGAGTCAAGTTCAGTTGACCAGTTACTATTCCGGCTATCGTGAGATTTATGACTTCCGTGAAGAGCTAAAAGGGAAGCAGGGTGAGCAGTTTGACCTTAAAACCTTCCATGAAAAGTTTTTAAGTTATGGTAGCGCCCCGGTAAAATATGTTCGCCAGCTGATGCTTAATCAATAAAATCAGAAGAGTTTATTTTTGAATCTATACAAGGCCGGAATATTCTGGCCTTTGTTTTATCACGCTATCACTAATTTCAATCTCTTGCTTCTTAGCTCTTCACTCTGACAACAAACTTACTTGCTCACATCACAGATTTGAAAAAACAACTGGAAATTCATCAATGCATATAGTAGTGTAAACGATAACGGTTCGTATTTGCAGTAGTGGTAAATGAGTAAAGTATTAGTGGTAGATGATGACCTGATATTCAGGGAGTTACTCAAAGAAGCGTTAGAGTGCGAAGGCCATGAAGTTGTCAGTGCTGAAAACGGTATGGAAGCCTTGTCCATTCTCGAGCGTGAACTCCCGGACATTATCCTGCTAGATATCATGATGCCAAAGTTAGATGGATTTGGATTATTGGCCGCTAGAAAAGATCAGGTCCCTGTGATTGTCATCTCTGCCATCGACAATGAAGATGAAAGAATTAAAGGTTATGAGCTTGGGGCTGATGACTTTTTAACGAAGCCGTTTAGCATAAAGGAGCTTTTAGTGCGCATGACTGCATTACAACGACGAGTCGAGTTAACCCGGGCCGAGAACAGCAGTGAATTAGCCTCCACAAGCTGTGATATTCAATTTGATGATATGCAGTACTGTGTGTCAATTGCCTCGCGGGAGGTCGTGTTAACTCAAACTGAATTTAAGTTATTTAAATACCTGTTCGAGAGAAAGGGAGAGGTGATCACCAAACAGGAATTACAGCGTAGTGTGCTTCAAAAGGACTTAGGTCGATTCGATCGAAATCTCGATATGCACATCAGTAATACCCGTCGAAAGCTGGCCGATACTCAGTTACCCAAAACCTTGATCAATACAGTTAGAGGACAAGGTTATAGTTTTGCTTCTTAAAATCTTTTATACGTAATAAAGCCGCCATTAGTGTGGCTTTTTTGCTTTTCGGGCTGCTCAATACCCAAGCCGAGAAGCAACACGTTTCTGCATTCTTTATCATAAGAATAAATATTGAATTAGAATAACTAGTACTGCTATTTCATGAAGACCACCACGGATGGTGGGAATGTCGTTAATGCAGGAGCAATTAACTACCTTGAACTCTGTCACTTCTCGACATGCTGAATCCTGTATTTCGAAGTTGTTTGGGTATATACACATTTTTCGTTTATCCTATCCGCAATCTGACAAGTATCCTATGACTTGTCTTCTCAGTACGAACAAAGGAATCGTTATGCGGATCAGTGCCAATTTTGATGGTGGTAATATTGAAGTCCTTAATCAAGACAATATTAATGACGTACAACTGGCTATTCGTCCCGATGTAGGTAATGAATTTTATCAGTGGTTTAACTTTCGTTTAGAGGGTGAAGTCGGTAACCAGTATACCCTTAATATTATGAATGCTGGCTCAGCCTCATATACAAAAGGCTGGGAAAATTATCAAGCCGTTGCCACATACGATAGACAGACGTGGTTCCGTTTACCGACGAAATATGAAGATGGGAAATTGACCATTTTAGTCGATTTGGATTGTGATTCTATTCAAATTTCTTACTTTGCCCCATACAGTTATGAACGTCACCAAGATCTGCTTGCCGCGATTCAGGTACATCCTCTGGTAAGCCTTGAACATTTAGGCCTCACTCTGGACGGTCGCGATCTATCCCTTGTCAAAGTCGGCGATGGTGACGAGTCTAAAGCCAACATCTGGATCACAGCGCGTCAGCATCCCGGTGAGACAATGGCCGAATGGTTAGTGGAAGGACTCATCAATAATTTACTTGATGGCGACAGCCCTAACGCCAAGGCGCTTCTCGATAAGGCCAATTTTTATATTGTGCCTAACATGAATCCCGATGGCGGGGTACGCGGTCACCTTCGTACCAATGCGGCGGGTGTTAACCTCAATCGTGAATGGCTGAGCCCGTCATTGGAGAAAAGTCCGGAAGTTTTCCATGTTACCAACAAGATGAAAGAGACGGGTGTGGATCTCTTTTATGATGTCCATGGCGACGAAGGTTTACCTTTTGTGTTTCTGGCTGGCTGCGAAGGCGTACCGTCATTTGATGCAAGAATGGAAGCATTGCAGAAAAAATTCGTGGATGCGTTACTTCTCACCAGCGCCGACTTCCAATCTGAGTTTGGTTACGACAAAGATGAGCCGGGTAAGGCCAACCTAACGGTCGCATCTAACTGGGTTGCAGAAACCTTTAGTTGCCTCTCTAATACGCTTGAGATGCCATTTAAAGATAATGACAATATGCCCGACCCTATGGCAGGTTGGTCTCCTGAGCGTTCGATCTATTTAGGCGAAGCGTCCTTAACGGCCATGCTTGCCGTTGTCGATGAGCTGAGATGATCGAATGGGCTTCAGAGCTAAGCGCTCTGAAGCCCATATTATAAAATAGTTAATCTGTTCTTTGAGGTAATGATGGCGTTAATTGAATGCCCAAGTTGTAAGAAGCGGATCTCCAATAAAGCGAAGGAATGTAACTCGTGCGGTGCAAACCTCTCAGGTAACACTGAGTCATTGTCGTTGATAAGCAATATTAAACGCTCTAATCAGTTGATGAATCAAAGTCTGTTATGCATGTCTCTGTTTATTGCCGGTGTTGTAGTCTGGTTTTGGGACGGAGAGCCGGCTCAAGGAGTCAGATCTTACATTGCCGGTGGTCTTTTCGTATTGGGCTTTGTTGGATATTTAATTACCAGGGTAAGAATCGTCCTGCATAAACGGAAAAAAGTATGACTGATATTAATAAAATGATCGATGAGATGCCTCAAGAAGTGTATGAGCGTCTTATGAGCGGTGTCGAGTTGGGTAAGTGGGAAGATGGTACCGTGCTGACACAAGAGCAACGTGACTCAACCATGCAGCTGGTAATGCTTTATCAGGCAAGAAGATTGGATCAGACTGACCATTTTACGATTAATAGTGAAGGTAAAATGAACGAGCTGACAAAAGCTCAGTTAAAGAAGCAGTTTAAAGGTGAGCCGATCGCAGACTTTAAGCAAGAAGATTTTTAAGCTGTAAAGTATTAAGAAGTAAAGTTCTGAGCTTTTAAGCACTGAGAAGTAAAGCACTCCAAAGCCCTATAGGTTAATACTTGCCTGTGGGGCTTTCTTTTTTATGCAATATATGAGTTGAGGGTTGGGAGCCAATTCCAAAGTGTGACCAGTGTTAGGTTTGTAATAAATTGTATCGCGGCGTGTTGTGCCGGCGTTGTATAAATGTTTTGAATGGATACAATCGTTTTTTTATTTTTATATACACTTATGTATAGGGATTTACCAATGAGTAGTATGTCTATTCGCCGCAAATTTGCGCTTACTTCATTTCTCTGTTTATTTACCTCTTTGAGTATTCTTATGGCCTCGTTTCTATACTATTCGAGCCAGACCCAAGCATTGATTAAGGAGCAAACATCGGCGAGTTTACGCAGCTCTACCGAATCATTTGTCGCAGCCCTGGCAAATGAGCAATCTGAAATTATAAGCGCTGTTATCGAGCATCATTTGGTTACGGCGGATACCATGGCTCACTCCATAATGAGTATGCGTAGTGATGCCATCAGGCGTGGTAGCGAATCGAGGCTTCTACGTATGGAGCTCAATGATTACACAAAAAAGATGCTTGAACATAATGGTGAGGTCCTCGGCATCTATATTGTAATGAGTCCTGACACTCTAGGTGCCGACTCTGCGTTTATTGAAAATGTCACGGTCGCATCAAACGGTGCCGGACGATTCGCCCCATATTGGGCAAGAGTCGATGGGCAGATAGAGCTGGAGGTGATGCTTGAAGAGGATATTACCAACACTCAGTTAGATAAGCTTGGTTTACCCGATAATGAATGGGTGACATGTGCAATAGAGAGAGCTAGCCCCTGTCTGCTGGATCCCTATCTGGATAAAGTCGGCGGTAAGCCGGTGTTAATGACCTCTATTACCGTGCCACTCATAGCCGATGGTAAGACTCTGGGGATGTTAGGCTTGGATGTGTCTCTATCCTCTTTACAGCCAATTATCGAGACGGCCGATAAGCGCCTGCTAAATGGATCGGGAGAGGTCGTTTTATCGAGTCAAAGAGGAGTTGTGGCTGCCTATAGTTCAGACCGCAAGAGTCTGGGGGAAAAAATCAGTTCTCTAGAGTTAAATAAAAAGGCTAAGCTCGGTGATTGGCACGAAGAGCAAAAGAGTTCGATACAATGGAGCTCTAATGGTGAGGACTTAGTGACGTTGCGGCCAATTACCTTCGATGGGCTAATTGATAAGTGGGGATTGATTTTAACTGTACCTGTATCGGCAGTGTTAGCCGATTCTTTGGCGTTAGAGGAGAGGGTAGTCGACTATAATCGCGGCTCCTTATACAAAATTTTGCTATCAGCCATTATCATCACTGTTATTTCCCTCTTCATCGTGTGGCGCTTTTCTTTTTATCTGATTAAACCCCTAAATAATGTCACCGAGAGACTACAGAGTATCGCTTCCGGTGAATGGGATCTTACCCAAAGGATAAAGATAGACAGTTATGATGAAATTGGAACCCTAACCCATTGGTTTAATCAATTTCTTGAAAAACTGCAGACCACGGTTAAAGCCATTGATCACTCAATAAAGAATGGTCAGTCTACTTCCAGCCATGCATCCGATATCGCCGGTCGAACGAGCCTCAGCAGCCAGCAACAGTTTTCTGAGGTCGATCAAGTGGCCGCCGCAATTGAACAGATGTCTACCACTGCGGGCATTGTATCGGAAAAAACGTTGCTTTCAGCTAATGCGGCTAACGACGCCAGTCTGGCTGCAGAGAAAGGCAGGAGTGTTGCTAACCAGACTTCACTTGCCGTTGAGTCATTGGTGGAAGAGGTCTCCGCTGCCATGCCTTTGATCGAAAAGTTAAATACTGATAGCGCTAATATTGAGAAAATACTATCGGTTATTCAGGGGATTGCGGAGCAGACAAACTTGCTGGCACTCAATGCTGCAATCGAAGCGGCGAGAGCCGGTGAACAGGGAAGAGGGTTTGCCGTTGTTGCTAATGAGGTGCGCGACCTTGCCGAGCGAACAAAGAACTCTATTGGTCAGATAAGTCAGGTCACCGACCTTTTTCAATCGAGTAGTCAGGATATCTTAAAAACTATCACCGCAGGTAATGATAAGGCTATCAATGCTGTCAGTCAGGTTAAAGAGATGGCTAAGCAATTGGCTGATATCGAAATGCATATTCGAAATATTACAGAAAATGAAGCCGAAATAGCTAAAGCGACTGCAGAGCAGAGCAGCGTCGCTACCGAAATAAGTTACAACATAGCGAATATCAAAGAGGCAAGCCAACATATCAGCCGTGAAGCAGAGTCATCGGCAACACTGAGCGATGAGTTAAAACAGCTTGCAACGGGGCAGCAACAGATTGTCAGTCAGTTTAAGGTGTAGATAAATTCAGTGTTGCGCAACCTAAGGTTGCGCAACACTGCGATAATGGTTCTATAGTTTTAGCTAGTGTGCCGGACTTAGTTGATGACCAACCTTAATCTTCGCTGAGTTCACCGACTAAATTTTGCTGCATTGCTTCTCTGATCTCTTGCGTCGACATCGATTTAGAGAGTAAGTAATGAAGTTTTGTTAATGCCGCTTCTGTCGTCATATCTGAACCGCTGATCACACCCGCCGCTTCTAATGCATTGCCTGTCGCGTAGCCTGACATGTTGACCTTACCCTGCAGACATTGTGTCAGGTTGACCAGTATAATGCCGCGCTTATGTGCATCTGACAGCACCTTCAACAATGCCGGATTTTGAGGCGCATTTCCCACACCATAGGTGAGTAATATCAAGGCTTTTACCGGTTGCTGAAGGATATTCTCAATAATATCTGTGGTGATACCGGGGTATAGGGTGACAACACCAATCGGTTGCGGGCTGATGGTGGCAACTTCGAGTTGTTTATTCTCATCTCCGCCAACTTTGCCCGCCTTTAAACGAATCTTTATGCCAGCCTCTAACAGAAGAGGGAAGTTCGGTGAGGCAAAGGCCCCGAACCCGTCGGCATGTGCCTTAGTTGTGCGATTTCCCCTGAACAGTTTGTTGTTGAAAAACAGACAGACTTCGGCAACGGGGTAGTTTGCCGCAATATAGAGGGAATTTAACAGGTTGGTTTGACCGTCAGAGCGCAGTTGTGCCAGCGGGATCTGAGACCCGGTCACGATGACGGGCTTAGACAGTCCTTGCAACATAAATGAGAGCGCAGATGCAGTGAAGGCCATGGTGTCGGTACCATGCAAGATAACGAATCCATCGTAGTTATCGTAATTGTCCTTGATATCATTGGCTATCATCTGCCAATCCGTCGGCGCCATATCTGAAGAATCTATGAGAGGGCTATATTCATGAATGACAAATTCAGGCATTTCGTCATGATAAAATTCAGGCATAGACTTAACACAATTAGTGAGAAATCCGGCGACAGGTGCGAAACCTTGCGCCGTTTTTTGCATGCCTATTGTGCCGCCGGTATAAGCTACATATATGGAACGTTTGGTCATTTTCTACTTCAGATGAACACTAATTGGCTGAAGTATACTTGCTAGAAGAGTTCACCCCAATAAGAAATCTGAGATATCACTAAAATTTTGTATTTGTAGAATAGTTTAGGCATAAAAAAACCGGTAGGAGAGGACCCATACCGGTTTCTGTTTAACTGGCTCTTGCCTAGAAGTTACAGGTATCGCAGTAGAGATACATGCCGTTAGGGTCGTCGAATGAACTGAACTCCTCAATTACACCTGACCACTTTGAAAGCAGTTGTTCGAATACTGTACTGGTTGTCGATTGTGGCAAGTAGGCCGCAGCCGACGCAAACATCTCCTGGATGAAGAGCTCTTGTGGGCTCAGCTCCTGCTCGATGATCTGACTGTCGAATGTTTCAAGGTTTGCCATCTTAGCGGCTTTCGCAACGGCGCTGTCCAGATCGCCAAGCTCATCGACTAAGCCGAGCTCTACGGCTTTCTTACCTGACCACACGCGTCCCTGAGCTATGTTGTCTACATCGTCCAGACTCATACCGCGCTCAGTCGCAACGAGCGAGATAAAATCATGATAGCCACGTTCTATATGACGTTGAATGACAGATTTTATCTCGGGAGTGAGGCCTTTTGTAACCGATATCCCCGCCCAGTCAGAAGTGGCAACACCATCTGTGTGTATACCAATGCTGGATAATGAGTCTTCAAAGGTTGTGACCATGCCGAAGATACCGATTGAGCCGGTAAGCGTGGTCGGCGTTGCATAGATATAATCAGCACTGGCTGAGATCCAATAACCGCCGGAGGCTGCATAGCTCCCCATGCTGACGACAACCGGTTTTCCAGCTGTTTTAAGTGCCAGTACCTCTTGTCTTATCTGCTCCGAAGCAAATGCGCTTCCGCCCGGGCTATCGACTCTTAACACAATAGCTTTAACCTGATCATCGAAACGCGCCTTACGCAGCAGCTTTGATGTGCTCTCGCCACCAATTTGACCGGCAGGTTGATTGCCATTAAGTATGGTCCCCTTCGCGACAATAATACCCACAGTGTCGTCGATTAAGAGGGAAGGGTGAGTGGCAATCAAAGACTGATAATCGAAAAAGTTGACCTGCTTGAAGCTGTTTCCTTCATCGGCTTTACCCACAGTGTCGATCATCTTGAGCCTGAATGCCTCGGCCGATGCCAGTTCATCTACCCAGTTCATGTTAAGCGCCATCTCGGCAGATTTGCCGTTGGCTTTCTCTAATTCTATAAGGTACTGATCGGCACTGAGAACAAGTTTATCGGCTGAAATATTGCGGTTCTGTGCGACCTGAGTCTCATAATTGGCCCAGATATCGTTAAGAAGTTCGGTGTTGGCCTCTTTGGCTGCGGGGGACATATCGTCGCGAATATAGGGTTCCACGGCAGATTTGAAAGTACCGACACGGAAGATATGTGCCTTAATTTTTAATTTATCTAACGCCGACTTATAGTATTGGCGATAACGACTCAAACCTTCCAGTTCGACACTACCTTGTGGATTCAGGTAAATAGTGTCGGCAAAGCTGGCAAGAAAATATTGGTTTTGACCGTACCAATTCGCCTTGGCTATGATCGGTTTTCCCGACTCTTTGAAGCGGGTTAGCGCGTCGCCTATGGATTGGAGTTTACTGATCCCGGTCCATCTCAGGTGACCAATATCCAGTACTATCGATGAGATCCGTGTGTCCAGGGCCGCGTTATCGATGACATTGAGTACATCAGCAAGTAACAGTTCACCACCGGCTTCGTTGCTCTTGCTGTTTTTCATGGCGGCTTCGATGGGATCGACTTGCCTTTTCTGTTCAACGATAGAACCGGATAGGTTCATCACTAACGCCGAGCCTGAATCAAGTTTTACATCGTCTTCAACAGTCATTACAACTATGATTGCCGCGAGGATACCGAAGAAGAAAAGGTTCAGGATCAGCTTACGGATCCCATTTACGGTATTCCAAATCAGTAGGGATATTCTTTTTAAAAATGAGGGCTTAGCGGACATCATCCACTCCTATATTGCTCTAATATGCATATGCTAACTGAAAAAAGCTCGAGAGGGAAAACTGAATTGTAAAGGAATCTGTAAGACTATCCATATTGTCGTGCAATACAGGCATTCACAACATCTGACCTCCAAGGTCTTAAGCGTTCCATACGCTTTAAAGACATGTCCCATCTGACCCACACGGACGTGGGAAATGCCTGAGTGATATCGGGAATATCACAGGCCCTATGGGTCAGGGGAGGAGATGTCATAAGTTTGTAGGGAACATACAAGACCCTGTTGTTCGCAACGAGTGAGGAACATGGTGATACTAGGTTTAAGCTCGTAAACACCGCATTGGATGCACTAAGGATTTGATTTGTCTCTTGATTGTATTATACCCGTTTTACTAAGTATCTGACCATTCAGCGGGAGTTCAATGCTCTGTAGGTGAGTTGGTATTACAGCACTTCAGCTTAAACGAACTGGATAATTTATTGTGCTGCTTATTTATACCTGAGCCACTTAATAAGATATAGTTGAGCTGAGATAATACAAAAGGTATGCTGGTTTAAATCACTTGTTTAAAAAGGATGTTTGAATGTCGTTTCCGCATTTATTAGAACCCTTAGATCTGGGCTTTACTCAGTTAAAAAACCGTGTGCTTATGGGGTCAATGCATACCGGTTTGGAAGAAGAAAAGGGCGGTTTTGAGAAATTGGCAGCTTTTTATAAGGAACGTGCTCTGGGTGGTGTTGGATTAATCGTTACCGGCGGCATTTCCCCCAACCTTCGTGGCCGCTTAGCCCCTAATGCCTGCCAGCTCAGCTTTCCCTGGCAAGTGGGTAAACATAAAGTCGTGACCAATGCGGTTCACGAAGCCGGTGGTAAAATCTGTATGCAGATATTGCATGCCGGCCGCTACGGTTACCACCCTTTTTCACAAGCGCCGAGTAAGATTAAGTCACCAATCACGCCATTCACTCCTTCATCCATGTCTTCGAGACAAGTAAAGTGCACCATTAAGGATTATGCGACCAGTGCCGCTCTCGCTCAGAAAGCGGGTTATGATGGCATCGAAGTGATGGGAAGCGAAGGTTATCTCATCAATCAATTTATCAGTAGTCGCACTAACATCAGAGACGATGAGTGGGGCGGGACTTTCGACAATCGGGTGCGTTTTCCACTGGAAATCGTTCGTTCTATTCGTAAAAAAGTCGGCGACAACTTCATTATTATCTTCAGACTATCAATGCTCGATCTCGTCGATAATGGCTCCAGCTGGGATGAAGTTGTTGAACTGGCAAAGTGGTTAGAAAAAGCCGGCGTGACCATAATTAACACCGGTATTGGTTGGCATGAGGCGAGAGTACCGACCATCGCGACCAGCGTACCTCGTGGCGGTTTTGCCTGGGTCACCGAGCGACTCCAAAAAGAGGTGTCACTGCCCTTAGTTGCGACGAATCGAATCAACACTCCTGAGATTGCCGAGCATATACTCTCTTCCGGTCAGGCAGATATGGTGTCGATGGCGAGACCTTTCCTGGCAGATGCCGACTTCGTGAATAAGGCGGCTGCTAATACACCTGAGTTGATTAATACCTGTATCGGGTGTAATCAAGCTTGCCTGGATCATACCTTTGCCCTGAAGCGTGCCACTTGCTTAGTTAATCCAAGAGCTTGTTATGAAACTGAACTCAACTTTACACCGACGTCAAACAAGAAACGTATCGCAGTGATGGGGGCGGGGCCTGCAGGGATGGCCTTTTCGATCTATGCCGCATCTCGTGGTCATGAGGTTGTCCTATTTGAGGCAAAACCTGAAGTCGGAGGTCAATTTAACCTCGCTCGTAAGATCCCCGGTAAAGAGGAGTTCAATGAGACTATTCGTTACTTCAAGGAACAGATGAAACTCAATAACGTCGAGTTGCGCCTCAATACACGGCTCGACGCCTCTGTCGTCAGAGATGAGCATTTCGATGAAGTGGTCATGTCATCGGGTGTGGTACCAAGAAAAATCGACCTGCCAGGCTTTAAAGACCCGAGAGTCGTTGACTATCAGCAAGTGTTGAATGGTGAAGTGACGATAGGGGAAAACGTTGCCCTTATCGGTGCAGGCGGTATTGGTTTCGATATGGCACATTATCTGTGTGAGCCGGAATCTACGACACTACAGCCGGATAAATGGTTGAAGCAGTGGGGCATAGATAAGGGTTACAGCCACAGAGGGGGATTGATGGAACCTGAGTCGGCTGAGGTCCCTCGTCAAATCTATCTGCTACAGCGTAAAAGCACTAAGATGGGTAAAGGTTTGGGTAAAACCACCGGATGGATCCATCGTCTGGTATTGAAAAAGCATCATGTTCATATGAAAACCGGTGTGACCTATCAAAAGTTTGATGATCAGGGGTTACATATCTCAGTCGATGGTCAGGATGAAACGCTTGCCGTTGACAATGTCGTGCTCTGTGCGGGTCAAGAGTCAAACAGAACGCTACTCGAGGAGATGAAGGCAACCGGGTTACCCGTACACCTGATTGGTGGTGTCGATGTAGCCGCAGAGCTCGATGCTAAGCGGGCCATCAGACAGGGCGCAGAGCTGGCCATTCGCCTCTAGTGAGTTAGCCGCACTTCTACTTTGAATAAGGGCGCTAACAGCCTGAATGTCTCCTCTTAAATATCGGGAAGGCATTCAGGCTTTTTCATTTGAAAGCGTACTTTGAATAACTACTACACTCTGAATTGCTGGATCATTCCGTCGAGATTGACAGAAAGTTGTCTCAGTTCTCTGCTCGATTGGGAGACGAGATGCGATCCTTCTGATACGCGCTGACTTGCATCGCTGATATTGGTGATATTGCAATTTAGCTCTTCGGTAACGGCGGTTTGTTGTTCTGTGGCACTGGCCACCTGAATGGCAATATCATTGATACTGCCGATAGCATTGCTGATCTCTTCCATGGCCAAGTGAGCCTGATCTGCCGCTACCACGCTGGTCTGCATCTTACTTTGACTCGATTTCATCGATTCAACGGCCTGCTTTGCGCGCTCCTGTAATACTTCTATGGTGTCTTTAATTTCCCGTGCCGATGTTTGTGTGCGTTGTGCCAGTACGCGGACTTCATCTGCCACTACAGCAAAGCCGCGTCCCTGCTCTCCGGCCCGTGCAGCTTCAATGGCGGCATTGAGGGCGAGTAGGTTTGTCTGTTCGGTAATATTGGCTATCACATCCAAAATAACGGCTATCGCGTCGGTGTCTTTCTGTAACTGCTCGATGACGGTGTTGACCTTGTCGATCTCCTTTGCTGACTCATCGATGGCCAGAAGTGTAGAGGTGACCACGCTCTGTCCCTGTGTGGTTGCTTGTACTGCATTATTAGCAAATTCTGCCGTTTGGCTGGTGTTACGTGAGATCTCGACGATCGATGACTGTAACTCGTTCATCGCAGTGGCAACCTGAGTGACTTCATTGCGTTGCTGCTCCATCCCTGTGGCTGAATCACTTGCAACCCTACCCAGATCTTCCACGGCACTTCCCAATTGCACAGAAGAGGTGCCAATTTGGGTGATCATCTGTTGAAGCTTCATTCGGGTAGAGGTAAGCACATCGGCTAAAGCACTGTATTCGGCGCTGTTAAATCTTTCTCGTTCAATGTTAACCGCTAAATTTCCAGACGAGATCTCAGTGAGTACTTCAGTGGTCGCTTGCAGTGGAGCAAGGATGCGGCGTACGAGAATAATGCCTGTAAAGACGATAATCAGGATAAATATGATTGCGATAACGATGAGACAGCTCTTTAAATTATTGATTGCACGGCTACTTGACTGTTTGGCGCCATTGACTATTTCAGCTTGTTGTTGGGTGAGTGTCCGGATCCCGGTTTCTATTCTGTCATAGATTTTCCAGGACGCGGTTGAGGTTAACATCTTAGCCGTCTCTCTTGGTTTAGCGTTGCTATCCATGGTCAGAAACTGATCATGAAGTAACTTAAACTCCGCAATGGGTTGTTCTAATCGTGCGAGTTGTTCCTGTGTCTGGACATTAGCCAGCCTCTTTAACTCTGTGAAGGTCTGATTGAGTGTGACGGCCTCCCGTTCAATATATTGAACTGAGTCTGAACTCATCTTAGTGCCTAATACGCGTCTTAGACTGTATCCGATCTGCTCTCTTCTTAGCCCCGAGCTTGATTGCAGTAACTTAGCGGCTAAATTGCTGGAAATATACTCACGTTCCAACGAATCTATCTGCGAGCGAACATTTTCTATGTTGTAGCCGATCAGGGTCAAACCAATGCAGAATATGATGACCAATGCAGAGAATGTAGCGATCAGGAGACGTTTGATAGAACCGTAATTATTCTTGTCAGTATTCAAGATGTTCAGCCCTTTTGTTGGTGCTTAAGTTGTGAGTAGGCGGTCTTAATGACTAGGGAATATCGCTGGTAACCAAGTCGTAGACCGAAACTGGGGATGGGTTAAGACTCCAAGATTGATGCCAAAGCAGTTTTCTTGGTTCTGTGGAGCGAGAGGCGGGAGCAAGATCACTAAGTTGTGATATTTCGTATTTTAGGGGCGTTAAATGTCGTTAATATCACGAGATATCGAGACTATATCATTGATTGATAAATTTAGTGTAAACAGGGAGTAAAGTGATTTTTAGAGCAAAATAAAATCAGTTTTGCATTATATATTCGCGGTTTCCGGGCGCTTGTGTTTAGGTGTCGCCCTGACAACCTGGGCACCATCGGCTGACAGATCCAAGTCGAGATCACTGTCGGGCATACAGCAGCAGGGCAGGCACTCATCAGTCTCAAGTGAAACCAGAGGCTCGGTATGATAAGTCACACTGCCGCTTCTTATCTTGGTTTTACAGGCACCACAATAGCCATTGCGGCACTCTGAAAACAGCTTAACATTCTTCTGTTCGAGCGCATCTAACAGGCTTATATGTTGCTGATTGAACAGCAACACAGGTTGGCCATTTAGGCTGACGATAGGAGCCTTGTGGAGGATCTTAAAGTTCGAAGTCATCGAAGTCGTCATCTGAGACGGTTGCATCAACTTGGCCGACTAAATATGAGGTGATCTCACTCTCCTGAGGAGCGACCTGAACATTGTCGCTAACAAGATATGTGTTGATCCAAGGCAGTGGATTATTCTTAATAGCAAATGGTGCTTCGTAGCCGATAGCTTCCATACGGTTATTACTGATGTACTCGATATACTGCTTAAGTATCTCAGCGTTTAGACCGATCATAGAGCCATCTTTGAATAGGTAGTCAGCCCACTCCTTCTCTTGCTCAACAACATCGAGGAATACTTGACGACCCGCTTCATGAAGATCACGGCAGACCTCAACCATTTCAGGATCATCATTGCCATTGGCCCAGAGTTTAAGAATATGCTGTGTACCGGAAAGGTGCAGAGCCTCATCTCGGGCAATTAATTTGATGATCTTGGCGTTGCCCTCAAGCAACTCACGCTCTGCAAAGGCAAATGAGCAGGCAAAGCTGACATAAAAGCGAATAGCTTCTAATGCATTAACTGAGCACACAGCAAGGTAGAGTCGCTCTTTGAGTTTGCGTGTCGATACTTCAATGGTCCTTCCTTCAACTTCGTAACTGCCTTCACCTTGTGATTGAAGGAGCTGTGTCGTTAAGATCACGTCATCAAAATATTTAGCAATGCTGGTCGCACGTTTTAAAATCGCTGGGTTGACTACGATATCGTCGAACACTTCACCTGGCTCAGTGAACAGGTTTCGTAAGATATGGGTATATGAGCGGGAATGAATGGTTTCACTAAATGCCCAAGTCTCTACCCAGGTCTCAACTTCAGGTAGAGAGACAAGTGGCAATAACACGGCATTGACGGAGCGTGCAGCCATGCTGTCCAGTAGAGTCTGGTACTTTAGATTGGAGATGAAGATATGTTTTTCAGATTCAGTTAAACGTTGCCAGTCTGCGCGATCTTTTGAGATATCGATCTCTTCAGGGCGCCAGAAGAAAGAGAGCTGCTTTTCAATCAGCTTTTCAAAAGAGACATGCTTTTGTTGGTCATAACGAGAGACATTAACAGGGTTACCCAAAAACATAGGTTCGAGTAGTTGATCGTTTTTTACTTGGTTAAACGTCGTATAGGTCATGAACGTCCCTTAAGAGATTACTAATTTGTTGTATTAAACACTTTTCAGCGGTTGCCAAAACATTACACCACTGAAAAGTGAGTCTATCATTATGCGAAGTGAACCGGACAATAGGCTCACTTCATTTTTCCAGGCGACAGTGAGCTTAGATCTTACAAGCTCCGCCTTCGCAATCCTCGTCCTCTTTCTCAACACTGACAATGTCATTGTGAGAATCGCTCGCACCGTCGCGAGTGTTATGATAGTAGAGTGTCTTAACGCCAAGTTTATAGGCGTTAAGTAGATCTTTTAGCAGCACCTGCATCGGTACTTTCTGACCCTCGAAGCGACTCGGATCATAGTTGGTGTTAGCCGAAATGGCCTGATCAACAAACTTCTGCATCAGTCCTACTAACTGCAGGTAACCTTCGTTGTTTGGCATCTGCCAAAGCAACTCATAGCTGTATTGATACTTATCAAAGTCTGGTACCACCTGCTTAAGTTGCCCATCCTTACTGGATTTAACACTGATTAACCCACGAGGTGGCTCGATACCATTGGTGGCATTTGAGATCTGAGAAGAGGTCTCTGATGGCATCAATGCAGACAGGGTCGAGTTACGTAAACCGTGCTGGACGATATCCTGGCGCAATGTTTCCCAATCCATATGCAGCGGCTCATCACAGATCTTATCCAGATGACGCTTATAAGTATCTATCGGCAAGATACCCTTAGAATATGTTGTCTCGTGGAATGAAGGGCAAGCACCTTGCTCTTTAGCCAAATTCATCGATGCTTTCAATAGATAATATTGAATCGCTTCGAAGGTCTTGTGAGTGATGTTGTTCGCCGAACCATCGGAATAACGCACACCTTCCTTCGCTAAGTAGTTAGCAAAGTTGATCACACCGATACCCAATGTTCTGCGGTTCATCGAAGACTTCTGAGCTGCAGTGATTGGATAGTCCTGATAATCGAGTAGGTTATCGAGTGCACGAACAGCAAGATCCGCAAGGGGTTCGAGTTCAGAAAGATCTTTTATGGCGCCTAAGTTCAGTGCAGACAGCGTACAAAGCGCAATCTCGCCTTCTGGATCATCGATATTATTCAGTGGCTTCGTTGGCAGTGCGATCTCGAGGCAGAGGTTAGACTGTCTGATCGGTGCAATTTTACTGTCAAACGGGCTGTGCGTATTACAGTGATCCACGTTCTGAATATAGATACGACCCGTCGATGCACGCTCCTGCATAAGCAGTGAAAATAGTTCAGAGGCTTTAACTTGTGTTTTACGAACAGAATCGTCCTGCTCGTATTGAAGGTAAAGACGCTCAAACTCATCTTGATCTTCGAAGAAGGCATCATAGAGGCCAGGGACATCAGATGGACTAAACAGGGTGATCATGCCGCCCTTGATCAGTCTTTGATACATCACCTTGTTTAACTGTACGCCGTAATCTAGCTGACGAACGCGGTTATCTTCGACACCACGGTTATTTTTAAGAACCAATAGAGATTCAACTTCCAGATGCCAAAGTGGATAGAAGAGTGTTGCCGCTCCACCGCGAACGCCGCCTTGTGAACAAGATTTAACTGCCGTTTGGAAGTACTTGAAGAAAGGCAAACAACCGGTATGGAATGCTTCACCGCCGCGAATAGGGCTGCCTAATGCACGGATACGACCCGCATTGACACCGATACCGGCTCTCTGACTAACATACTTAACTATCGATGACGCTGTCGCATTAATAGAGTCAAGGCTATCACCGCACTCGATCAGAACACATGAGCTGAATTGACGTGTCGGTGTACGCACACCGGCCATAATCGGTGTCGGTAGAGAGATCTTGAAGGTCGAAACCGCATCATAGAAGTTTTTGATGTAGGTTAAACGTGTCTCTTTTGGATATTTGGCAAACAAACAGGCCGCAACCAAGATATAGAGAAACTGTGCGCTCTCATAGATTTCGTGAGTGACACGGTTTTGAACCAGATATTTACCTTCGAGCTGCTTAACTGCGGCGTAAGAGAAATTCATGTCACGCCAGTGGTCAACATAACTGCCTAAGGTATCGATCTCTTCTTGCGTGTAATCTTGTAAAATATGCGCATCGTACTTGCCCATCTCAACCAGTTTAACTACATGTTCGTAGAGTTTAGGCGGTTCGAATTGACCGAACGCCTTCTTACGAAGATGGAATATCGCTAAACGAGCCGAAAGAAATTGGTAATCAGGAGACTCTGGGGAGATCAGGTCGGCAGCGGCTTTAATGATTGTTTCATGAATAGCTTCTGTTGGAATGCCGTCAAAAAACTGCAGGTGAGAGCGAAGTTCAACTTCAGATACCGATACATTATTGAGGTCTTTGGCAGCCCATGTGATGACACGGTGGATTTTATCTAGGTCGATGGTTTCACGTTCGCCACTGCGTTTTGTGACTTTCAGATTGCTATTCATTAAAGATAGGCCTTGGTTTTAATATTTATGAAGGTGTTCAGTGCTGACCACCCTACGATTCCTTGTAAACAATCAAATTGAACACCGAAAATCGGTAGTTTCCTTGACTTCACACAAGCGAGCACTTGTGTCTCTGATTGTCACTAACACACTATATATGGTGTTTTTTAATTTCTTAGGTACAAGATAGTGAGGTTGAGCACATTTTGCAAGTATGAATTTTGGGGGCATCTTGTGGATAACCTGAGGGTAAACTTGCCTGTTAGTAATGGCTAACCTTTGATGACTGTTTTTATTAGGCTTGCAGGCTGGAGAATAAAAAATAAGCGAACTGATCCAGATCAAAAATCCAAAGGATCGACTGGCGATCTTTTGGATCTTTGAGTGAATAGTACGCGCTTAATTAGGCTGTACTTAAATTGGTCTGTTTGAAATTGACTCAATAAAAAAGTCGATGATAGCGATGGGGGATTCAAAAGAAAATTGTCCCGGCCAGGAGTGAGTGTGAGTCAGGTCGTCAATATAACCCCATTGTGCGACGCCACCCAACATTGCGCTATCTGCTGCTGCGACTAAGTCACGTTCGGCATCACCTAAGTATAAGATCTCATGGACCTGACAATTAAGTTGCTGCGCGGCGAGTAGCATGGGCGCGGTATGAGGCTTTGAAAACTGCGTACTGTCACCGCTTATTACCGTTTTCATTCTTTGCGTGAGTGATAGGGCTTGGATTAATGGACGCGTGTATTTCGCCGCCTTATTGGTAACTATTCCATAAGGGATCCCATTCGTGTCGAGATAATCGAGAAGGTCGGCAACGCCATCGAACAGTTGGCAATGGTTTCCGTTAACTCGTGCGTAGCTATCCAGTAAGCCCTGTTGAACGGCTCGATGTTGAGTATCGGTTGCACCGGGTAGGGCTGCTTGAGCTAATGCCAAACTGCCATTAGATGCCACGTGGCGCATGGTTTCCAGCGACACTTGCGGGTGGTCGAACGATTCAAGACTCATGTTAAGTGCGGCAATAAGATCGGGGGCGGTATCGACGAGTGTCCCATCGAGATCAAAAAGTACCCCTTTTATATCGGTTGCAATCAGGGCTTGAGTCACCACTGTCATTTAATCAATACTCTTTCTGGTCGCTATCATATAGTTAACATCGACATTTTGGGTGTAGGTAAATGTTTCGGTGATCGGGTTATAAGTGATACCGGTAGCATCTTCACAAAACAGTTCGGCATGTTCGGCCAAGGAGATTAATTCAGATGGCTTAATAAACTTATTATGGTCGTGTGTACCGACAGGCAGCATTTTCAACAGGTACTCGGCACCCAAAATCGTTTCGACGTAAGCTCTGATATTACGATTAATAGTGGAGAAAAAAACATAACCGCCAGGTTTTACCATGTCGGCACAAGCTTGCACTACAGAGCGAGGGCTGGGGACGTGCTCTAACATCTCCATACAGGTCACGATATCGTAGGTTTCTCTATGTGTTTCACGATGAGATTCGGCAGTGTCTTGAATATAGTTAACTTCAACATCCATCTCCAATGCATGCAGACGCGCAACGTCTAAAGGTTCAGTACCCATATCCAGACCATCGACGATAGCACCAATTCGCGCCATGCTCTCGGATAGAATACCGCCACCACAGCCAACATCGAGTATACGTTTACCAAAAACGCCACCGCTGGTTTGGTCGATATAGTTGAGGCGAAGCGGATTTAATTTATGTAATGGCTTAAATTCGCCTTCAGGATCCCACCAGGTTTCGGCCATTTTCTCAAATTTGGCGATCTCTTGTGGGTCGACATTGATCTCTTGATTCACTTCTTGCTGCACTATATCACCTCACTAGCGATTACTTAATATTGTCATTATACCCATAGGTTCTAATAAACAAAGGAGATTCAAAAGAGATTTAAGCGATAATTTAACCAATTGATTATTTAGCGAACATAGTTTGATATGAGTCAATTAATTATAATTTATATCTAAAGTTGAATAGGGTCTACCGACAATAAATAACTGTGTTAGAATGCCAAATCACGTTTTCAGGCTCAACAATTTCACCTGCCCATTTCGAGTAGTGATTTGTCGGCTAAATTTCAAGGGATCGAGCAGTTTATGACTGATCTGGCTTCATCTATAACACCAATTAATATTGAAGACGAATTAAAGAATTCATATCTTGATTATGCAATGAGCGTAATCGTAGGCCGGGCATTACCAGATGTCCGTGATGGCCTTAAGCCTGTTCATCGCCGCGTTCTTTTCGCGATGAGTGAGCTTAAAAATGATTGGAACAAACCCTATAAAAAGTCGGCACGTGTTGTCGGTGATGTTATCGGTAAGTACCACCCTCACGGTGATACCGCTGTGTACGATACGATAGTTCGTCTGGCACAACCTTTCTCAATGCGTTACACCTTGATCGATGGACAAGGTAACTTCGGTTCCGTCGATGGTGATGCTGCTGCTGCGATGCGTTATACCGAAATCCGTATGGATAAGGTGGCGCATCAGTTATTAGCCGATCTCGATAAAGAGACGGTCGATTTCGTGCCTAACTATGATGGCACTGAGTTTATTCCAGAGGTATTGCCGACACGGATCCCGACCTTATTAGTTAATGGTTCATCGGGTATTGCGGTCGGTATGGCAACCAACATTCCGCCACACAACTTAAATGAAGTCGTGTCGGGCTGTTTGGCCTTGATTGGAAACCCAGATCTGACCATCAATGAACTGATGGAATATATTCCGGGCCCGGATTTTCCGACAGCCGCAATCATCAATGGCCGTAAAGGTATCATCGATGCGTATCACACCGGTCGTGGTCGTGCGGTCATGCGCGCTAAAGCCGAAGTTGAAACGGAAGACAATGGACGCGAGCGTATCATTGTTCATGAGATCCCGTACCAAGTTAACAAGGCGCGCTTGATCGAAAAGATTGCCGAGCTGGTTAAAGATAAGAAGATCGAAGGTATTAGCGGCCTACGTGACGAGTCTGATAAAGACGGTATGCGAATCGTCGTTGAGATCAAGCGTGGTGAAGTGGGCGAGGTTGTACTAAACAATTTATACGCTCAAACACAGATGCAGTGCTCGTTCGGTATAAACATGGTGGCACTGACCAATGGTCAGCCTAAGCTGTTTAACCTTAAAGAGATGCTAGAGTGCTTTATCTTACACCGCCGTGAAGTTGTTACACGTCGTACCGTATACGAACTGCGTAAGGCTCGTGAACGTGCGCATATCCTTGAATCTTTAGCGATTGCATTGGCGAATATTGACCCAATCATTGCATTGATTAAAGCCTCTCCAACGCCAGCAGAAGCTAAAATTAAGCTTGTTGCCGAAGGCTGGGAGCTGGGTAATGTACAAGGCATGCTTGAAAAAGCAGGTGATGATGCAGCTCGTCCTGAGTGGTTAGAGCCAGAGTACGGTATTCGTGATGGTCGTTACTACTTAACAGAGCAGCAAGCACAAGCGATTCTGGATCTGCGCCTTCATAAGTTGACCGGTCTTGAGCATGAGAAGATCTTAAAAGAGTATGAAGAGCTACTCGAGATCATCGCAGCGCTTCTTTATATTCTTCGCAGTTCAGAGCGTTTAATGGAAGTGATCACAGAAGAGCTTCAAGAAGTTCTCGAAAACTTCGGCGATGAGCGTCGTACTGTGATTAATGCTAATGAAGTTGACATGAGTCTTGAAGACTTGATCAACGAAGAAGATGTGGTTGTGACACTTTCACACCTAGGCTATGCCAAGTACCAAGCCCTAACGGATTACCAAGCGCAGCGACGTGGCGGTAAAGGTAAAGCGGCGACGAAAGTGAAAGATGAGGACTTCGTAGAGAAGCTCCTGGTTGCTAACACTCACGACACGATTCTTTGTTTCTCAGACTTCGGCAAGATGTACTGGCTTAAAGTGTACCAGTTACCGCTTGCGAGCCGTACGGCTCGTGGTCGTCCGATTGTTAATATTTTGCCACTGTCTGAAGGCGAACACATCACGGCTATCTTGCCGGTTCGTGAATATGCCGATGACAAGTACATCATCATGGCCACAGCTCATGGTACCGTTAAGAAAACTGCACTGACTGCTTACAGTAATCCACGTGCAAACGGTATTATTGCGGTTAACCTTAAAGATGGCGATCAGCTTATTGGCGTAGATATCACCAATGGCAATGACGAAATCATGCTCTTCTCAGATGCGGGTAAAGTTGTTCGTTTCAATGAGAAAGTACGTGATTCAGAAACTGGCCAAGTTAAGCTCGATCCTGAAACCGGTGAAGAGGTCTTAGCTTTACGTCCAATGGGCCGTACAGCGACCGGTGTTCGCGGTATTCGTCTTGAAGGTGAGCAAAAAGTGGTGTCGCTAATCGTTCCTAAAGACGATGGAGCAATCTTGACGGTGACTGAAAATGGTTATGGTAAGCGTACCGACCTTTCTGAGTATCCTGCTAAGAGCCGCGCGACTAAGGGTGTCGTTTCAATTAAGGTCAGTGAACGTAATGGTTCCGTGGTTGGCGCTGTTCAAGTTGGCGAAAACGATGAAATCATGCTGATCAGTAACAAGGGCACGTTAGTACGTACCCCAGCTACCGGGGTATCGAGTATTGGTCGTAACACTCAAGGTGTAACGATAATACGTACCGCAGAAGATGAAATAGTGGTTGGTCTTCAACGTATCGATGAGATTCAAGAGCCTGCTCCTGAACTCGACGAAGAGGGTAACCCGATTGTTCCTGCAGCCGATGAGGCCGTAGAAACAACATCTGAAGTAGATACACCTAAAGCTGACGATGCACCTGAAGCTGAGCCAGCTGAATAGTTGCTAATGTATTAGCGAATATGATTAACGGGCGTCCAATTGGACGCCCGTTTTGTTTTATTCTTTACAAAAGATTGAGTTATTTGAAAATAGTCTAGGTAACTTGTCTTTTCCTATGACAATATGGATGGCTACATAAAAGTGGCCAATAGCATTAAGAAAGGCAAAGGAGAGAAGAGTGAGCACGACATATAATTTCTGTGCAGGTCCCGCCATGTTACCCCAAGCCGTAATGAAGAAAGCTCAGGGTGAGCTGCTCGACTGGAACGGGCTGGGCACATCGGTCATGGAGATAAGCCATCGCAGTAAAGAATTTATTGCCTTAACCGATCAAGCCGAGACCGATTTACGTGAATTGATGTCAATTCCAGAAAATTATCATGTGTTGTTTATGCATGGAGGCGGTCGGGGGCAGTTTTCAGCTGTTGTGAATAATTTTCTCGGCGAGAATGGAAAAGCGCTCTATCTTGTCTCTGGAAGTTGGTCAAGATCTGCAGTAGATGAAGCTATCAAACTCACAAGTGATGCACAAATTGACACCTTAGATCTGCTCGTTAATGATAATGGTATCAGCGCCGTCAGCATTCCTGAACTAGCGGGTAAAGCAACGGATTACCGCTACCTGCATTACTGTCCTAATGAGACGGTTGATGGTATCGAAATTGTTGAAGAGATAAACTGTCCTTGGCCCATTGTGGCCGATATGTCATCCAATATCATGTCACGTGAAATCGATGTCAGTAAGTTTGGTCTGATCTATGCCGGCGCTCAGAAAAATATTGGGCCATCGGGTTTAAGCATCGTTATCGTGCGTGATGACATGCTGAAAATGCCGAGCCTGCCGCAATCATCCATCATGGATTATCGATTAGCCGTTAAGCATGGCTCTATGTATAACACGCCACCGACATTTGCGTGGTACTTAGCTGCCGAAGTGTTTAAATGGTTAAAAGTCAGTGGTGGCGTTGCTGCAATGGCAAAGACAAATGCCAAAAAAGCTGAGCTTCTCTATGATTTTATCGATGGCTCCGATTTTTATAACAATACCGTTTCAGCGCAGAATCGCTCCTTGATGAATGTGATATTTTATCTGGAGAATGAAGATAATAACGCCGACTTTCTGGCCGAAGCGAGTAGAGCTGGCTTAGTGGCACTAAAAGGGCACCGAAGCGTTGGTGGTATGCGTGCGAGTATCTATAATGCCATGCCTATCGAAGGGGTAGAGAAGCTGGTCGAGTTTATGAAGGGCTTTGCTGATAAATACCAGGCTTAATTGCGAAGAAAGCTCCTAGAACCTAGGTTCTAGGAGCTCGAACCTCAGTTATATTACCTTCGCAATAGACTCCGCTAAGTAATCTACATTTCCATGTCCGATACCTGCAATACTTATTCTGCTTGAATCTACCATATAGATACTGTGCTCTCGTTGGAGCTGTTCAACCTGCTTTGGATTGATACCAAGGAAGGAGAACATTCCTTTCTGCTCGGCGATAAAGTCAAAATTACGCGTAACACCCTTTTCTTTCAACTTTTCTACCAACATTGAGCGATTGCCGTTAATGCGGTCGCGCATGATTTTAAGCTCGGCTAACCACTCTTGCTTAAGCTCATCAGAGCCCAGAACAGTTTCAACAATGGCAGCGCCATGAGCTGGCGGCATAGAGTAGATGCAACGTACAACGTACAGTAAAACCGAAAAGGCGACATTAGCCGATGATGCATCTTTACCTACGATGGAGCAGGCCCCGATACGTTCCCTATATAGGCCGAAGTTCTTAGAGCAAGAGCTACATAAGATCATGTTATCGACGGCGCCGGCCATCTTTCTAACACCATAGGCATCTTCATCCACGCCATCGCCAAATCCCTGATAAGCCATATCGATTAGTGGGGTGAAGCCCTGTGCTTTTGTCAATTCGATGATTTCGTCCCATTGGCTCTGGTTCAGATCCATGCCACTTGGGTTATGACAGCAAGCATGTAAAAGCACCACATCGTCGGGTCCAACGTTTGCGAGCGCGGCTTTCATCTCATTAAATTTAAGGGATTTTGTATCATAGTCGTAGTAAGGGTAGGTTTTAACGGTAATACCCGCCGCTTCAAACAGACCGGTATGATTAGCCCAGGTTGGGTCGCTGACCCAAATCACCGCTTCGCCACTTTTCGTCACCGAGCTGGCTCGTTTGATGAAATCTGCTGCAACACGAAGGGCACCTGTTCCACCGGGAGTCGAAACGGTACGAACACGGTTAGCCAAAATCGCGGGATTACCTATGCCAAAAGCAAGCTCGCCAAGAAGTTGGTTGAAACGAGCAGAACCGGTAGGTCCGATGTAAACTTTTGTTTCCTCGGTGTCTATTCGATGTTGCTCTGCCTTTTTAACACAAGTCAAAATAGGGGTATGACCCGTTTCATCTTTATAAACACCGACCCCAAGGTCGACCTTGTTGGTGTGTGTATCTTCACGATACTTAGTCATAAGTCCTAAGATAGGGTCAGAAGGCATAGGGGTTAGTTTATCGAACATAGCTCAATCACCTTTATATATTTGTAGGCAAGTCTGCCTTTTCTAATTGACTTTAGGGTAACGTAAATAAGGCAGTTTGTAATAGCTAATCATGATAATTAACTCGAGCCCTGATATGGCATTAAATTATTCCAGTGGTCGAGTTTGCATTTGGTTGACTTCAATAAAACTGTCCAACGAGGAGGAATATTGCCAAGTTAAATGAGGATTTTCGCCCTTAAAGCGTAAAAAAGGGTTAAAACCTCAGAAAGCATAGTAAGTGTTGCACTTACTACTTGAATCTAACGCGAGCAATCGGTAACTTTATACGTACGAAGTTCAAACACCAGTCAGTCGGATAACCATTTTGTCGTGGTGGTTGTTAGTGCCGTTTGCACTGTTCGGTTGACATGAACATCTATTGCTAACCTGTGGGTTGTTTGTCCCGCGATAATAAAGAAGTATTTTAATGAAGCAGCTACGTCTTGAGCCAATCAACAAGGTTCAGGGGACCATCAATATCCCTGGATCGAAAAGTATCTCTAACCGCGCGCTTTTGCTTGCTACACTTGCGAAAGGCACCACGACACTGACAAATTTACTCGACTCCGATGATATCCGTTATATGTTGGCGTCGTTGAAACAGCTTGGCGTAAATTATCGTCTATCTAATAACAATACCGTTTGTGAGCTTGAGGGAATGGGAGCGCCACTTAATAGTGAGCAAGCCCAAACCCTTTTTCTTGGTAATGCAGGCACGGCAATGCGTCCCTTATGTGCAGCGTTAACGCTGGGACACGGCGAGTTTACCTTAACGGGTGAGCCTAGAATGGAAGAGCGGCCCATTGGTGATCTCGTCGATGCGTTGAGACAGCTTGGAGCCAATGTTACTTACCTTAAGAATGATGGCTTCCCGCCTTTAACCATTAATGCAACCGGACTCGAAGCGGGTGAAGTTGAGATCGCAGGTGACCTTTCCAGCCAATTTTTAACCGCATTGCTTATGGTTGCGCCATTGGCGACCGGCGACGTTAATATCAAGATAAAAGGGGAGCTGGTCTCTAAGCCCTATATCGACATCACCATCGCTTTGATGGCTCAGTTTGGTGTGCAAGTGGTTAACCACAGTTATGAACGTTTTGAGATAAAAGCCGGACAAGTCTACGTCTCACCGGGTAAGGTCTTGGTAGAAGGGGATGCTTCATCGGCCTCCTACTTCTTAGCGGCTGGCGCGATTAAAGGTGGTGAAGTAAAAGTCACCGGAGTTGGGCGCATGAGTATTCAAGGCGATGTGAAGTTTGCCGATGTCTTAGAAAAGATGGGCGCCGATATCGAGTGGGGGGATGACTACATCATTTCACGGGGTTCGACGCTCAAGGCTGTCGATCTCGATATGAACCATATTCCCGATGCGGCAATGACTATTGCAACGGCTGCCCTGTTTGCAACTGGCACTACCCATATTCGTAATATCTATAATTGGCGCATAAAAGAGACTGACAGACTCGCCGCTATGGCAACCGAACTTCGTAAAGTCGGTGCGATTGTCGACGAGGGAGACGATTATATCAGTATTACTCCCCCAACTAAGCCACACACGGCAGATATAGATACCTATAATGATCATCGAATGGCGATGTGTTTCTCTATGTTAGCCTTTGCTGACTGTGGGATCACGATTAACGATCCAGATTGTACATCTAAAACCTTCCCTGATTACTTCAATCAGTTTGCTGCATTAGCGCAGTAGCTTCAGCAATGTTATTAAAGAGTTAATATCCCCGGTCGCTTCTGGAAAGACAATTGATCAAGTCTGGAGGCGATTGGCGGTATCGATATCGATCCGAAAATGTGGGTTTGATACTTTTTATTACAAATTTTAAGTTAGAAATTTATACCGCTTTCTTCATCTAGTTGGTTTATAATACGCGCGCTCATTTTTCGGTGAAATCATTTTGACCTATCTCATTTTTCAAAGATGTCATATGACTAACCCATTAAAAATCTTATGAAAATGGATTTTACTGTGGAGAAATATATGTCTGAACGGACTCCTGTTGTCACTATTGACGGTCCAAGCGGCGCGGGAAAAGGTACCATCAGCCAGTTATTAGCCGAACGTTTAGGCTGGAAATTACTGGACAGCGGCGCAATTTACCGAGTATTAGCCTTAGCAGCGCTCCATCACAATGTTGAGCTGGATAACGAGGACTCGCTGAGTTTGTTGGCCGCGCATCTGGATGTGCAGTTTATTACCGGTAACGGGTTACACGGCATTAAGGTTGTACTTGAAGGCGAGGATGTTTCAATCGATATTCGCAGTCAAGAGTGTTCAAATGCCGCGTCTAAAGTGGCGGCTTATCCACGCGTAAGGGAAGCCTTGTTGCGCCGTCAACGTGCATTCAATGAAGCACCGGGTTTAATTGCCGATGGTCGTGACATGGGAACAGTTGTTTTCCCCAATACCCCTGCTAAAATTTATTTAACCGCATCTGCGGAAGAAAGGGCGCAAAGACGCTATAATCAGTTGCAGGACAAGGGCTTCGATGTTAATATCGACCGTCTTTTGTCCGAGATAATAGAACGTGACGACCGCGATACCAATCGCAGTGTTGCTCCTTTGGTTCCTGCCGAGGATGCTTTAATCATCGACACGTCTGGAATCGGGATTGATGAAGTGCTCGATATTGCGTTGACGCACATACAAACTAAATTACCAAGTGTGAGCTAATTTCGGCTGACACTTTATTATTCGCAACATGGATGATGCGGATTATTATACTGACTCCACGTCCAGGATGAGCCGTGGTTTATTAAAGAAAGTAACTAAAACATGACTGAATCTTTTGCTGATCTATTTGAACAATCCCTTAATGAACTTGAGTTCCGTCCTGGTTCTATCGTAACTGGTGTAGTTGTATCTATCCAGAACGGTATGGTACTGGTTGACGCTGGCCTTAAGTCAGAAAGCCCAATCCCAGCTGAGCAGTTTAAGAACGCCGCAGGCGAACTTGAAATTTCTGTTGGTGATTCTGTGCACGTAGCGCTTGACGCTGTTGAAGATGGCTTCGGTGAGACTCAACTGTCTCGCGAAAAAGCTAAGCGTCACGAAGCTTGGATCGTTCTAGAAAAAGCGTACGAAGATGCTGAAACTGTAATCGGTGTCATTAATGGTAAGGTTAAAGGCGGTTTCACTGTTGAATTAAACGGTATCCGTGCATTCCTACCTGGTTCTCTAGTTGACGTTCGCCCAGTTCGCGATACAGCTCACCTAGAAAACAAAGATCTAGAATTTAAAGTTATCAAGTTAGACCAGAAGCGCAACAACGTTGTTGTTTCTCGTCGTGCTGTTATCGAATCTGAAAGCAGTGCAGAGCGTGATGCTCTTCTTGAGAACCTACAAGAAGGTCAATCAGTTAAGGGTATCGTTAAGAACCTTACTGACTACGGTGCATTCGTAGACCTAGGTGGCGTTGACGGTCTACTACATATCACTGATATGGCGTGGAAGCGTGTTAAGCACCCATCTGAAATCGTAAACGTTGGTGACGAAATCAATGTTAAAGTTCTTAAGTACGATCGTGAGCGCACTCGTGTTTCACTAGGTCTTAAGCAACTTGGCGAAGATCCATGGTTAGAAATCAGCAAGCGCTACCCAGAAAACACACGTTTGACTGGTCGCGTTACTAACCTAACTGACTACGGTTGTTTCGTTGAAATCGAAGAAGGCGTTGAAGGTCTTGTTCACGTTTCTGAAATGGATTGGACTAACAAGAACATCCACCCATCTAAAGTTGTTAACTTAGGTGATGAAGTTGAAGTTCTAGTTCTAGACATTGACGAAGAGCGTCGTCGTATTTCTCTAGGTCTTAAGCAATGTAAAGTTAACCCATGGGATGACTTCGCAGAGCGTTTCCAGAAAGGCGACAAGGTTTCTGGTAAGATCAAGTCAATCACTGACTTCGGTATCTTTATCGGTCTTGACGGCGGCATCGACGGTCTAGTTCACCTATCTGACATTTCTTGGAATGGTACTGGCGAAGAAGCTGTTGCTGAATACAAGAAAGGCGACGAGATCAACGCAGTTGTTCTTTCAGTTGACCCAGAGCGTGAGCGCATTAGCTTAGGCGTTAAGCAAACTGAAGACGATCCGTTCAATGCTTATCTTGCAGATAAGAAGAAGGGTACTGTTGTTAACGGTACAGTTACTGCAGTAGACGCTAAAGGCGTAACTATTGAACTAGCTGAGACTGTTGAAGGTTACTTACGTGTAGCTGATATCTCTCGCGAGCGTATCGAAGATGCATCTACAGTTTACTCTGTAGGCGACGCTGTTGAATCTAAGTTCATGGGTGTTGACCGTAAGAACCGTACTATCAGCCTATCTATCCGTGCGAAAGATGAAGCTGAAGAGAAAGAAGCAATGGCTAGCTTGAACAAGCAAGAAGACGCTGTGATGAGCAGTGCTATGGCTGAAGCGTTCAAAGCGGCTCGCAAGTAATCGCCTGAAGTTCTGGGGTGCTTGCACCCCTGTTAGGTGACTGTGTTTGGCTTGATAATAGAGGGTATAGGATGACAAAATCCGAACTGATCGAAAAACTCGCCACGAGGCAGTCGCAGATGTCGGCTAAAGAAGTGGAAAGTGCAATCAAAGAGATGTTAGAGCAGATGGCTCAAACATTAGAAGGCGGTGATCGTATTGAGATCCGTGGCTTTGGTAGTTTTTCTCTTCACTTCCGTGCGCCGCGTACTGGCCGTAATCCTAAGACTGGAACATCAGTCGATTTGGATGGTAAGTATGTTCCGCACTTTAAGCCTGGCAAAGAACTGCGCGAACGTGTTGATGCAATTAATGCTTAAATGACATTGTTTTAAAAGCCTCCGAATGGAGGCTTTTTTATGCCTAAAATTCAGTAATCCCTAGCTAGTTGAGTGAAATTCTTAGATAATCAAGGGATATCATTCGGTGTGTGGAGAGTCACGTGAAGTCATTTATCATCACAGTGTTAGTTGCACTGTTTTTCTTTCTTGCACTGATTTTTGGTGCTCGCAACGAACAAGTTGTGACGATAAGTTATTTCGTTGCTCAGGGTGAGTTTAGACTGCCTATTGTGCTTGCAGTTGTCTTTCTTGCGGGTTTCCTCATAAGTTGGATTTTTGCGATGTATCATATTGCCAAACTCAAATTGGCACTAAGAACAGCAAACAAAAAGAATTTAAATCTTGAAAATAAAATGACTGATTCAACATTGCTTCAGGAAGTAGACGCCTAATATGCTTGAGATCCTGTTTCTGTTACTACCCATTGCAGCCGGATATGGCTGGTATATGGGACGCCGCAGTGTGCGGCATAAACAGAGTAGCGATCGCAAAAAGTTGAGCCGTGATTACTTTACCGGCCTTAACTTCCTTCTTTCGAACGAGTCAGATAAAGCGGTCGATCTATTTATCTCCATGCTCGATGTAGATGACGACACCATAGATACACATCTATCTTTGGGCTCACTGTTTCGTAAGCGCGGCGAAGTAGACCGCTCAATTCGAATTCATCAAAATTTGATTGCCCGCCCTAGCTTAGCTACCGAACAACGCGACATAGCTATGATGGAGTTGGGCAAAGATTACCTCGCAGCCGGTTTTTATGACCGAGCAGAGGAAATTTTTCAAAACTTGGTTAAGCAAGACGATCACAGCGAAGCCGCTGAAACCCACTTGATCGATATCTATCAGGTGACAAAAGAGTGGCAAAAAGCCATTAACATCATAAAAAGTCTAAAACGTAAGCGGCAACTTGTTTTAAAGCACAATACCGCACATTTTTATTGTGAGCTTGCCAATGAAGAAGCGGACAGCGGCGGACAACTCAAATTATTACACGCTGCAATCAAGCAAGACCCACAATGCGGTAGAGCAATCCTGACCTTAGCCCAAAAATATCTCGATCAAGATGAACTCATAAAGTGTAAAGATATGCTTTATAAGCTGTTAGAAGCTGATGTTGAGTTGATCCCCGATGCGCTGGCGACCTGCAGACAGGCATATCACGAGAGTCATGATTCGACGGGCTACTGTGACTTTCTCAGGCAGGCACTTCAACAGGGCGCAGGTGCCAGCGTTGCGATCACTTTGGCGCAGCACCTGATAGAGCAGGGGGAGACTCAGGCTGCCGAGAAATTAGTACTCGATGGTCTGTACCGACACCCCACGATGAAGAGTTTTCAGCATTTAATGCAGATGCAGATGCAACAGGCGGAAGATGGGCAGGCTAAAGAGAGCCTGACCATGCTTGAGAAATTAGTTCAGCAACAGATTAAGTTCAGACCAGGTTATCGCTGTAGTGAGTGTGGCTTTCCTTCCCACAGTCTCTATTGGCATTGTCCCTCTTGTAAAAGTTGGGGCAGCATTAAACGGATACGGGGATTGGACGGCGAATAGGCTCGTTCCATTTAACGATGAGACAAGGGAACCCTTGACTCGCAAATGAAGATGAACAGTAGAATGCAAAGCAATTGGAGAAATAATGAACAATAAACCTATCGTGGTCGCCCTGGATTTTGATGACAAAAATGCTGCTTTGCAATTGATCGATCGATTAGACCCTCAAATGTGTCGTTTAAAAGTGGGCAAGGAGATGTTTACCCTCTTCGGTCCAGAGCTTGTGAAAGATATACATAACCGTGATTTCGACCTGTTCTTAGACCTTAAATTCCATGATATTCCAAATACAGTGGCCAAGGCTGTTACAGCAGCGGCTGAGTTAGGTGTTTGGATGACCAATGTGCATGCCACCGGTGGCTTGGCCATGATGGAAGCGGCAAAGAAGGCTCTCGTTCCTTACGGTGAAGACGCACCTCTGCTCATCGCGGTCACCGTATTAACCTCTATGAGCGATGAAGATCTTAAGCTTATCGGCATCGATGTACCAGCCTTCGAACATGTTCAACGTCTGGCAAGACTCACACAACAGGCTGGTCTCGATGGCGTTGTTTGTTCGGCTCACGAAGCCCAGCAATTAAAAGCAAGCTTAGGTGAGAGTTTTAAATTAGTGACGCCGGGTATACGCCCCGTTGGAGCAGACAAAGGCGATCAGCATAGGATCATGACGCCACCTCAGGCTATTGAGGCGGGATCAGATTATCTTGTCATCGGTCGACCTATCACTAAGGCCGCAGACCCATTGGCTGCGCTGACCGCGATCCATCAGTCGTTGAACATTGGTAGTTAACATCGCAGTCCTTGAATTTTCAGTTCTCGAAATAGTGGTTAGCTAAAGAATAGAGCTGGAAATATGAGTTTAAATGTAAGAATCAATTGAACAGTTAAGTGAGAAACAGATGGCAAATCCTTTCCAGGAACAGTTACTCAAAGCGGGACTTGTGAGTAAACAGAAAGTTCAGAAAGCCAAGACACAGAAAAAGCGCGATCGTAAGGCCAAGGTTGACGATGGCAGCGCTGCGTTGAAGCAAGAGATCGCCGCACAGAAGAAAGCGCAAGCAGAGAAGGATAAGGCGTTAAACGAAAGACGATTCGAAGAAGCGTCTGAGAAGGGGTTAGTCCGCGGGCTCGTCACCGAGTTCAAGCGTCTGGCGATTAAGCTGCCTCAGCATGCCGAGTTAAAATTCAACTACACCTTTAACAATAAAATCTTCTCTCTCTATGTTGACGATAAACTGCAGTCTCAGCTTCTCAATGGCCAGCTGGGTATTGTGCGCCATGAAGAGACCAGCTATCTGGTCCCTCATAAACTGGCCGAACGCGTCAATATGTTGGTGCCTGAGTGGTGTGGCTACTTGTGGGTTAAAGATGATAAAACCCAAGTCGTCGAAGAGGATGATCCATATGCCGATTATGTCATTCCAGATGATTTGATGTGGTAAAGGCTAAGACGGCGGTCGTTGGCCTGTAAAGGCTAAGATGACGGCCAGTGGCCTGTAAGGGCTAAGACGATGGTCGTGGACCTGTAAAGGCTGAGACGATGGTCGTTGACCTGTTAAGGCTGAGACGACGGTCGTTGGCCTGTAAAGGCTAAGATGACGGTCGTTGGCCTGTTAAGGCTAAGACGACGGACGTTGACCTGTTAAGGCTGAGATGACGGTCGTTGACCTGTAAGGGCTAAGACGATGGCCGTTGGCCTGTTAAGGCTATGACGATGGCCGTTGGCCTGTTAAGGCTATGACGATGGCCGTTGGCCTGTTAAGGCTATGACGATGGCCGTTGGCCTGTTAAGGCTATGACGATGGCCGTTGGCCTGTTAAGGCTATGACGACGGCCGTTGACCTGTTAAGGCTATGACGACGGCCGTTGACCTGTTAAGACTAAGACGATGGTCGTTGACCTGTTAACTCACGAAGTGAGTGTCGTCTCAGCTCTACTACCGTTTCAGCTTCTCCAGCGTAGCGTCGAACAGTTCGTTTGCGAACGTCGTTCCAGCTTGACTACCGTCTCAGCTTCTCCAGCGTAGCGTCGATTAGTTCGTTTGCGAACGTCGTTCCAGCTTGATTACCGTTTCAGCTTCTCCAGCGTAGCGTCGAACAGTTCGTTTGCGAACGTCGTTCCAGCTTGATTACCGTCTCAGTTTCTCCAGCGTAGCATCGATTTGTTCGCCTGCGAACGTCGTCCCAGTTCGATTACCGTCTCCGCTTCTCCAGCGCAGCATCGAATAGAGCAAAGCCCGTCCATCAGTTCACGCAGTGAACGTCATCTTAGCCTAAATTCTATCTTTTCCTTTGTTTAACACTAAAAATCGCTTTCTTTTCCTACGGTATCTGGTATAAATTAAAACAACTGTTTAAATCCATTGTTTGAGAGTCGATCATGAATCCGTACCAAGCACCGTTAGCCGAAATGAAGTTTATGTTAGATAAGGTCTTTGATGCGCCAAATACATGGGCGTCATTACCAGCCATAGCCGAAAATGTCGATATGGACACCGCGGTTGCGATAATGGATGAAGCAGACAAGATAAGTCGTGAACTGATACATCCTATTAACCGTAGCGGTGATGAGCAAGGTGTAAGGCATGAAGATGATAAGGTGATCACACCTGACGGCTTTAAAGCTGTTTATGACCAATATGCTGAAGGTGGCTGGGTCGGTCTGTGTGGCGATCCCGAACAGGGTGGCATGGGTATGCCGAAGATGTTGGGTGTGCTGGTCGATGAGATGTCTTACAGTGCCTGTAACTCTTTTACCCTTTATGGTTCACTGACCGCGGGTGCAGCCTTGTGTATTAATGCACATGGCAGTGACGAGATTAAAGAGAAATACCTGCCTATGCTGTATAGCGGCGAATGGGCTGGTGCGATGGATATGACCGAACCTCAGGCGGGTTCAGATCTGCGAAATATCCGCACTAAAGCGGTCCCTAACGATGATGGCAGCTATAACATCACGGGTAGTAAAATTTTTATCACCGGCGGTGAACATGATCTGACTGAAAATATCATCCACCTGGTATTGGCAAAACTCCCCGATTCGAATGGCATCTCTCTATTCTTAGTACCAAAAATCAAAGTGGATGATTCAGGCACTCTCGGTGAGTCAAATGGCGTCACAGTCGGTTCAATCGAGCATAAAATGGGGCTGAAAGCCTCTGCAACATGTGTGATGAATTATGATGATGCTCAAGGTTATCTGATTGGTAGGCCAAATCGCGGACTCATCTGCATGTTTACTATGATGAACTATGAGCGTTTAGCCATTGGCATTCAGGGGTTAGGTACGTCACAGGCGGCATATCAGATGGCATCCGATTATGCTAAAGAGCGTGTTCAGGGGGTGGCTGCAGGCGGTTCGCCAACGGGTGCAAGCAGCGATCCAATCTTGGTTCATGGTGATGTTCGTCGTATGCTTCTCAATATCAGAACCTTGACCGATGCGGGTAGAGCCCTGTCTATATTGACGGGTAAGCAGCTTGATATTGCAAAATATGGTGAGGGAGAGGAGAAGGCTAAAGCGGCGCGTTATGTCGGCTTGTTAACACCCGTAGCTAAGGCATTTCTCAGTGACCGTGGCCTCGATGCCGCTATCATGGCGCAACAAGTCTTTGGCGGTCATGGCTATATTCGAGAAACAGGTATCGAACAACTGGTACGTGATACACGAATCGCTCAGATATATGAGGGGACAAACGGTATTCAGGCAATAGATTTCTTAGGCAGAAAGGTGACAGGGGATAATTTAGCGGCATTGACTGAGTTTGTTACCGAGTGTAATGAGAAGCTATCTCAAATGAGCCATGTAGACGAGGCTCATAAGGAGAAAGTGGCAGGATTGTTCAATCAGTTACTGGCTGTTGCAGACAAAGTGAATGACAACAAGACGAAAACACCGGCTCTCATTAACAGTTGTGCCGTCGATTTTCTCGATGCATTTGGCCATATTCTTTACGGTTATTTCTGGTTGCTAATGGCCGACACTGCAGTAGTTCATGAAGATGAAAAGTTTGCGTCGCAAAAGCGTCACTTAAGCGACTTCTATATCAATAAGGTGCTACCTAAGGCTGAATATCATCTTGCACAGGTCAGTGCCGGAGATGCTTGTGTTATGAATATCCCTGAAGAGATGTTCTGATCACTTTTAGCTTATTTTGAGCTTACAAACTAGCTTACTTTAGGTGTAGAGTCTTGCGTCTCGATACCCGGGTTAACAATAAACCGGGCTTTAAAAAAGGGAATACTTTCTAAGTATTCCCTTTTTTATTGGCTGTGTTCAAGACAACAGCCATCAATATACGCTGCTAATTGGCGGTCACAGACTGAGCCGTTGCATTGAGCTGTGTCGGCGCTGCGGTGTGGTCCATTAAGGTCTGCAAGAAAAGGGCACTGAATGGTGCAAGTTGCTGCTCCTTTTCTATTGGGCTCTGTCCATTTTCTAAAATGACAAACAGCGTATCGTCTGTCTTGGGCTTCTTGATAAATCCAGCCAGGTTATCAACGCCCTGCATTGAACCTGTCTTTGCCCAAACATATTTTCGAAGTGGGGCGCTGGTAAATGATGGCTTGTACTTGAGGGTGCCACTGACGCCTGCGACAGGCAGCGATTCCATGAGGCTTTTAAATCTCGGGTCCGTATAGATTAACATCAATACTTGACTGAGCTGTCTGGCGCTGAGTAAGTTATAACGCGATAGTCCCGAACCATCCACGACTCGGGCGTGGGTCAGATCGACACCTTCTTCAGTTAAAATCTGAACCATCGCCTTGCTGCCATTACTAAAGGTTCCTGGACGGTTATATTGCTTGTGTCCTATCTGTTTCAATAAGCTATCCGCGATCAGATTATCAGATTTGACTAACATGGTATTGAGCAGCTCAGGCAGCTCTTTTGACTGATGGCTGGCAATGAGGCTGTGATTTTGTGGCAGGGTGCCTTTCAGTAGTACCTTACCTGTAACCTTAATTTTACTACTCTTCGCAATCTGAGCCACGGTATCTTTTGCAAACAGGGCCGGCTCAGTTATGGCTATGGCGAGTTTTAAGGGACGATTCCCCGAGTGACAGCCTGTTAGGTTAAAGTGATTATTGGGTAGGCGCTGTAGACTCAAATTACAAAATTCAAGGGTACTGCTTTTATCAAAAATGGCACTATTATCGATAATCACCGGAAGATAACTGGGGAATTGAAGTTGGCTGGTATTATTAGCAAGTGTTGGTTTTAGTTGTCCATGTACACAGTTTTTATTGATAATAAAACTGGATACGGGAGCGGCAAAACAGATCCCCAAGTCGTCCCAAACCCAACCGGGTGCTTGTAACTCTTCATTATTTTCGCCGACGAGATAGAGATCCCCCTCTATTTGGAAGAGCCCCTGATCCGTTAGTTGCTTAAACAGTTCTCTTAGCTCAAGACTAGTCAGTGTCGGATCGCCACTAAATTTAATAAAAACATCACCCTTAATCTTACCGTTTCGGATCGGAAAATGAGAAAAAATTTCAGTCTTATAATGAAACTGATCTCCAAGAGCCGCAGTTGCCGCAACCGCGGTGAGTAACTTTTGGGTACTCGCCGGTAACTGTAAAATGTCGGCATTCTCTTCATAGATCGACGTACCTTGTGTCAGGTTTGTCGCGATTATAGAGGTGTGAGAATGAGGTGGTTTAATAAGAGATAGAATATTACTGAAATACTCATCGCTAAAGGCGGGTGATGAGGTAAAAAATGAAACCAACAGGGCAAGGGTTAACTTTTTCATAAAACGTTTAAACTCAGTTTTGGTGAAAGGGGTAGATAAAACTAAAAAAGCGCATTAAGACGAAAGCATGATAAATACATTGGTATAAGCATAACCTAAGGCAGGGATTATGCTTACTCACTGACCATATCTATCAGGCAAAAACTAAGTTCATGATGCCGAGCTTAGTCGGCAGATGAAATTTGATTATTCATCCTCAGGGGCATCCTTCTCCATTAAACGATAGAGTCTCAGAGTGACAAAGGATACCAAGGCAATGAAGATGGGTAATATAAACAGCCCAAGCTGAGCTTTAAAATGAAAAACTGCCCAAGCGAGTACCAGGGCGATAGCTAAGGTTATTAAGATCTTCAGGTTCATGTAACGTGGTCACGGTAATAGTAGATAAACGCTATATTATCAAAACGATTCAATTTATGTTGTCATATCGACTCAATAGCCGATGTAAATCGACTTCATCTCTATTCAGAACATATGTTCAACATGGGATTAATATTATCAGGAATAAGTTGCCCTTTTTTTACAACAAAATAGCCCTAAACTGAAAACAGTTTGTACTCATATTTGAACAGTTTATCGCTATTTTTTGGGGGTGATGGGATTTTGATTCAATTTAGTACAAAAGTTAATGTGTTAACACGCAATTTTGCAGAAAAACCTTGCTCAAAAGCCCTTAAATCGGTAATTTCTATCCCCTTATGAATTTGGTAAGGGATCGATATGCCTCATATTCGTATGCGGGGGTTACCAGAAGCTGCTGTGGCTGAGTTAAGCAGGACGTTACTCCAGCAATTAGCCGATATTTGTAAAGTTAATTCGCAAGGATTCACTTTAGATTGGATTCCAAGCATAGGTTACCGTAATGGCTGTGTTGACCAGAGTTTCACACAAGTTGAGATGCTCTGGTTTCCTAAAGATCCCGAAACTCACCACTTGGTAGAGAAAGTTATCCGTGAAGCCGTTCAGAAGGCTTATCCGGAGTCACAGCATATTGTTGTGATGTTCAGGCAACTAGAACCTGAAACTTACTACCGAGATGGCCAGCATTTTTAAAGGAGATATCCTTGCTCAATAAGCTTGGCGGAATACCTGTCCAACCTGACGCCGTACGTTGGTTGTTGACACCTAAAGGCCTCAAGGCCGAATTATTAGAACGTATTGCCTCTGCAGAGCACTCGATTTACATCTCTGCCCTCTATCTTGAAGATGATGAGGCTGGGCGTGAGATATTAGCCGCTTTAATGTCTGCCAAGCAGCGCTCTCCCTCCATGGATATTAAGGTTTTAGTCGATTTCCATCGAGCCAGGCGTGGTCTTATCGGTCATAAAGGTGACAGTGGCAATTATCAGATGTACCGCAAGGTCATGGCTGAGGCCGAACACCCCATCGAGATCTTGGGAGTCCCCGTTAAGTCTCGTGAATTCATGGGCGTCCTGCACCTTAAAGGCTTTATTGTCGACGATACTGTCATCTACAGCGGTGCCAGTATCAATAATATCTATCTGCATCAACAAGAGAAGTATCGGTTCGACAGGTATCATGTCATCGATTCTCCCGAGCTTGCCCGTTCTATGCGTCAGATGATCCAGACCTATCTTGTCGAAGATATTGCCGTCTGTTCTCTGACTCAAGATAAAGAATGTGAGCTATTGCCAGAGAAAAATGATGTTCGTAGCCTGAAGAATCGCCTGAGTAAGGCGCATTATGAGTTTACGAAGGTTAACCATGGTAACCGGATAACACCGCTTGTAGGGCTGGGTCGTAAGAAGAACAGGTTAAATAAGCTGGTCGTTGATATGGTGGCTCAGTCCAAAGAGTCACTCTTTATCTGTACGCCATACTTTAACCCGCCTTATATTCTCGCCAGAGCGATGGCAAAACATCTTAAGGATGGGAAACGAATCGATATTGTTGTCGGTGATAAGACGGCTAATGATTTCTATATCCCACCTGAAGAGGAGTTCTCCACCATTGGTGCATTGCCATACATGTATGAGCAATCGTTACGGAAATTCGCTAAGAGACAGCAGTGGGCCATAGAATCAGGTCAGTTAAACATACATCTTTGGAAAGATGGTGTTAACAGCTACCACCTTAAAGGCATCAGTGCCGATGATAAGTGCCACCTGATCACCGGCAGCAATTTAAATCCTCGTGCTTGGGCCTTGGATCTTGAAAATGGTTTGCTGTTGCAGGATGAGTCCGGAGCCTGGAAAGAGAAGTTTGAAGTAGAACAAGCGCACATTCTTAAACATACTGAGCGTTTGTATCATTACAGTCAGATAGAGACATTAAATAACTATCCAGCGCCAGTACGTAAGATCATGACGCGTATCAGACGCCTTAAGGCTGACTTCCTGTTAAGAAGAATTCTTTAAAAGTATCAGGGCTTTCATGCCCTGAAATAGGTTGTCGACTTTGTTGTGCCAGTTGGAGCTCCCAACTGGCTTTTCTTTGTCCAATTTTAAATCTGGTCGCCAGAATTACTAGCTCCCTCGATTCCTCTTATTTACAACACCGCCACATCACTCTTATCCAGATCGGTACCAGATCTGGCATAGTTCAGAGCCAGTATCACTAACATCACCATCAAGGCACACAATCCCCCGATGCTAAGTTGTCCGTGCATTGGCACTAATGACATGACTAGTGCTGCCACACCCGCACCAAAATTTTGCAGGCCTCCCAGCAGAGCGCCCGCCACACCGGCATGACGTGGGAAGGGTTCTAATGCCGCCGATGTTAATACCGGGAACAGTATTCCGGCTCCGGTAAAAAACAACACCGAGCCCACGAGTAAGCTCCAGTTAATAACAAGGTTGGACAGGCCAGGGATAAGCATGAAGAGTGCGCCCGAACCCAGTAAGGCAACGCTTCGATAAGTACTCTTATTATTATCTTTTAATTTCGCCGCATAATAGGCGCCGGCAAGATAACCGGGGATCGGAGCAACAAAGTATATGCTGACCCAAAAAGGAGAGAGCGCTAATACCTGACCGTAGAGCACGCCGGCAACGGCCTCAAACGCCGCAATACCTGAAAATGTGGCCACGAGACAAAGCAGATAACTTTTAAACTTTCTATGGGCTAACACGAACCGGTATGAGGCCATGATTGACTCAGGCTTGCGTTTATCCGCTGGAAGCGACTCCTTAAGTCTGAATATAACCAAAAGCAGAACCAGGGCACCGAAGCCTGCCAACAGAGAGTACACAGACTGCCAGCCAAAGTAATGTGTCATCATACTGCCTGCAAAGGGCGCAAGAAGAGGCGAAAATATGACGGCCATCGAGATATAACTGTTTAGTGATACCAGTGGTTCACCAAAATAGTGGTCCCTTGGAATGCTCCTGCATAATGCGCCAGCACTGGCCGTCCCCATACCCTGAAGCAGGGTGGCGGCAATAAGCTCGTTATAACTTGTTGCAACGCTAGCAAGTAAAGCGCCAATGACAAACAGTGCCAAGCCAAAGATTAGCAGTGGTTTTCGACCCAATCGGTCTGATGCAGGTCCATAGATAAACTGGAGCAGGCCATAGGAGAGTAAGTAGCAGGCCATGATCGCTTGCAGCTGTCCCGCAGTCACAGTGAAACTGTCTGCGATTGCCGGCAGGGCGGGTACAAATATCGTCTGTGCCATTTGACCACAGGCAACCATCATCACAATCAGAAAGATAAGTGAGGAAAAACCCGGGTTATTCTGGCTTGGGTTTGACTTCATCAAAGGGCCGCTCATTCTTACTCCAAAACTGCATAAATAGTACTTTAATAAGGATGGCGCATCATACTGAGTATTTTGACAATTACAATCCATTAGGCCTAATAAATTCAGGCATTTATTTTAAAACTTTTGATAAGTTTTTCTAAGGTGTAAGTGCTGTAAACGCAAGCTTACACCTTGTATTGATGGCGTTACAGGTGCGTTGGGCTCAAAAATTGATTAATGGGCACTAATTCGAGTGGTCTCTAATGCGCAGGCCTGATTCCATTATAGCGTTTCATGGGTAATTCCCTGACTTTTTCCCGGCTAAAGCCGCTCCTACATGTAGGAGCGTGCTTTAGCCGCGAACAATACTTGTGAGACATTGAGGTTAAGCGTAATATGCCCAGCCTTAATCCTCCTCTCGTTATGCCAGAGTGTGTTTGTGATTAGCCAGCCGGGTTCATCAGCAATTGTTGAAACAGGTATTCGCGTTGGCTTGCTAAGAGCTTGGGTAATATTTTGCTATCAAATTTTTTAACGGTAATCATCTAGAATATGAGTTTTCACCAGCACGCAGTACATAGACTTTATCAATATCGTAAGGCTATCTCCACCAAACCCTATGGAGCACGGGGGAAAAACTTGGTTCGTTGTGAACAATGTCTACTTGCCGAGGTGTATTGCACCTGTGAATCTCGCACACAGCTTGAATCGAATAATGCTTTCTTATTGATAATGTACGATGATGAAGTGTTAAAACCCAGTAATAGCGGGCGTTTAATTGCCGATCTTATTCCCGATACCCATGCCTATATCTGGTCGCGTACTTATGCTAACAGGAAAATGTTGGCCTTGATCCAGAGCCCTGAATATCAGCCCTTCGTGATTTTCCCTGGTGAATATGCTTATGATAATCAGTCCATAGTCGACAAGGTTACCCCTTCGTCTATCGGCGAGGGTAAGAAGCCCCTGTTTATCATGCTCGATGGTAGTTGGCGTGAAGCGATAAGAATGTTTCGCAAGAGTCCCTATCTTCACAAATTGCCACTGCTGTCTTTTACGCCGGATACGGCTGCTAAGTATGGTTTACGAAAAGGCAGTCGCGATTTTCAATTGGGGACGGCAGAGGTTGCGGCTCTGGCACTGGGGGTATCGGGTGAGCAAGCAAATGCCGAATCACTCAATGCCTGGTTTGAACTCTTTATCGAGTCTTCTATTTTTAGTCGAAGCCGTAAAAGCACCTCAGATTTAAGCCCCTTGGTGGAGCTTACTCAAGCATTTAAAGCTAGCCTCAAATAACGTTCTCTCAACTCAATTTAGTCGCACCTATATATTCACAAGTGCGAGTACAGCCCAAAAGAGCTTATAAGGTCATCACTTCAGGTTGGTCTTATAATCAAACTCTCAGTCATTGAAGAGGCTATTCGCCAGACTGCTTAGAGACATAAAAACCAGGATTTACATCGCCTGGCGGAGGCAAAAAGATTCAGCCCTCATTTCTCATCATTTCATTAACCATCTTCTTTCTTTTTCTTGATGTATGCAACGCTAAGTCATTACAATGTGTGCAATTGTGTTTATCGTAATGGCTTGTGTTGTCACTATTATCATTATAAAGCCAGTCTCAAATCTTTAATCGGCAATAAAGTAACCGATCACCAAAATTAAATCATGGATGGAACTATGCCTCATTTTCCACAGAGCGCTCAGATTAACCCACTCGCGAAATTTATAATCACTAGCTTCAAGCGCCCCTCAATAGGGTTCGCTATCTTACTTGGATCCTTGGCAGGCATTAGCGGATGTGAAGAAGTGGCGCCGACAATCATTCCTAAAGCCGTCGTAGTCGAGCAGGTGTCAACGGCCACAGTCCCTCTGTATGGCAATTACATTGGCGTGACTAAAGCGTCATTGGATGTTGAGGTGAGGGCGCGGGTAAACGGTTTTGTCGAAGATAAGAGTTTCATCGAAGGAAGTGGAGTAAAAGAGGGTTCGGTTCTCTATCGAATCGACGATCGCCCCTATGTTGCCGTGGTTAACCGTTTGAAGGCAAATGTGGAGTCTCAGCAATCGGTATTGGATAAGGCTCAGCGCGATGTTGCGCGTTTAAAGCCACTCTATGAACAAGATGCAGCCAGTCAACTAGATTTCGATAATGCCCTGTCGGTATTATCGCAAGCTAAATCAAGCTTAGCCGCGAGCAAAGCGGAGCTGGAAGAGGCACAACTCGAACTAAGCTATACCATGATACGTTCACCTATTAGTGGCTTAGTCAGCCGCTCCGAGGTCGATATCGGGGCCTTGGTTGGAAGCAGTGGCCAGTCATTGTTAACCCGGGTTAAGCAGGTAGCTCCCATCTACGTGACCTTCAATATGTCGGCACTCGATTATCTGAACGCAAGACGACGTATGACGAGTTATTCAGAGAAAAAGGAGGCCGAGTCAGAGGGGAAGGCAGTCGAAGGATTTGTTACCATCACGCTCCCCGATAACAGTGAGTATCGATATTTGGGTGATGTACGCTTTACCGACCCGTCAGTCAATCCAGAAACGGGCACCTTTCAGGTTCGCGCCGAACTACCTAACCCGGATAAAGAGCTGCTTCCCGGTCAATACACTAATGTGCGCATCAAGCTCAATGAGGTGCATAATGCCATCGTCATTCCTCAAAAAGCCACTCAGGTAGAGCAGGGCGGTGTGTATGTGATGGTTGTTTTACCGGATAACAAGGTAGAAAGACGTTTCATCGTCATCGATCATCAGGGGCTTATGGGGGTCGTGGTACAAAGTGGGTTAAAGGCCGGAGAGTTAGTCATAGTCGAAGGCATGCATAGAGTCAGGCACGGCCAAATTGCCGAGCCGCTAACGGCAGAGCAATATCATAAGAAAGAAGATTCAAAAGAGAAACAGCAGGCGCTGAAGCAACAAGAATTAGAGCAGATACAGGAGCAAGAATAATGGCTCAGTATTTTGTTAATCGCCCTGTTTTTGCCAGCGTGATATCCATCGTTATCGTGCTCCTTGGCGTTATTGCCATGTTCCAGCTGCCGATAGATCAATACCCCTATATGACGCCACCACAGGTTAAGGTCTCGGCATCCTATCCGGGGGCAACCTCCACAACGGCCGCCGAATCGGTTGCAACGCCGCTTGAGCAAGAGTTAAACGGTGTCCCCAACATGATCTATATGAGCTCGAAAAGTACCAACTCGGGCAGCGCTAACGTGACTATCACCTTCGATGTGGGCACCAATCCCGATCTGGCAGCCGTCGATGTTCAAAACTCGACCCAACAGGCGACGGGTAGCTTGCCAATCGATGTACAAACAGAAGGCGTATCGGTATCCAAAGAAGCTTCGGTTGAGTTACTCAAACTTGCACTGACCTCGAGTGACGAGCGTTATGATGAGATCTATCTCAGTAACTACGCCACCATTAATATCCAGTCGGCTCTGAAGCGCATTCCCGGTGTGGGCCGGGTACGTAATACCGGCTCCCGTAGTTACTCGATGCGAGTCTGGCTTAAGCCTGACATGATGGCAGGCTACGGCTTGACGACCAGTGATGTTATCGGTGCCATCAAGGCGCAAAATAAGGAGTCACCAGCTGGCTCTATCGGCTCTCAGCCAAATACTGACTCGCTCAGCATGACATTGCCCATTACCGCCGCGGGGCGTATGAGCAGTGTGCCACAATTTAATGAGATCATAGTGCGGGCGAACACAGATGGTTCATTGATCCGCTTGCGTGACATCGCCAGTATAGAACTGGGCTCCTCCGCCTACACACTGCAGTCTCAATTAAACGGCGCTAACGCCACTATCTTGCAGGTCTACCTGTTGCCGGGGGCCAATGCCTTAGAGGTGACAAAAAAGGTCAAGGAAGAGATGGCCGCCTTAGGTCAAAAATTCCCACAGGGGATGGAGTGGCAGGTCTTCTTCGATGCCTCGATATTTATCCAGAACTCGATAGACGAAGTAGTAAAGACACTCATCGAAGCATTGGTGTTAGTTATCCTAGTTGTCTATCTATTCCTGCAGAACTGGCGGGCAACCTTGATTCCGGCTATTGCCGTACCCGTCTCCTTGATTGGTACCTTAGCCGCTATGCTCGCCTTTGGCTTCACCATCAATACCGTCAGCTTACTCGCCCTGGTGTTAGCCATCGGTATTGTGGTCGATGATGCCATCGTGGTGGTTGAAAATGTCGAGCGTCTGATGCATGAGAATGGCCTTAGTCCAACAGAGGCGACCAAGGTGGCAATGAAGGAGCTATCCGGTGCATTAGTGGCGACCAGTTTGGTGCTGGCGGCCGTATTCGTCCCCGTCTCTTTCCTGTCAGGGATCACGGGCATCATGTACCGTGAGTTCGCGGTCGCGATCACCGTTGCCGTGCTTATCTCAACCGTGGTGGCGTTGACGCTTTCTCCGGCGCTATGTGCCTTGCTGTTAAGGCCGGGCGATCAGGCTACATCAGGTTTCTTTAAATGGCTAAACGACAAACTCGATATCAGTACGAGTAAGTATGTGGCGTTAGTGACGCTAACTAATAAGCATGCTAAACGCAGTTACCTGGCTTTTGCCGTGATGGTGGGTGGTGTGTATATCATTATGTCCGGCCTGCCATCGAGCTTTATGCCCGATGAAGATCAGGGACGTTTCTTTATCGATATGTCTCTGCCCAATGGCGCCACGGTTAACCGCTCACAGGCCGTACTCAAAAAAGCCGAAGCCAAGGTGCTTAATCATCCTGCCGTGGCCTACTCATTTACCTTGGCAGGTGAAAATCGCAGATCGGGCTCTAACCAAGCCAATGGCATGTTTGAGGTGATCTTAAAGCCTTGGTCAGTGCGCGCCGATGACAATGCCACCGTACAGCAGGTGATGAAAGAGATTAAGGTCTCCCTACAGGATATCTTAGAGGCCGAATTTAGTGTCTATCTGCCATCGGCCGTACCTGGTTTAGGTAATGGCTCGGGCGTCGAGATGGAGCTGCAAGATACATCCGGCACCAACTTTAAAGGCTTAATGGAAACGGCTGATGAACTGGTCGAGGCACTTAAACTACAACCCGAGATAACAACCGCCGGGTTATCGCTGCAGAGTGCCATACCTCAGTTGCACCTCAGTGTAGACGAAGCCAAGGCCATGGCTATCGGTGTTAATGTCTCTGATATCTACAGCACAATTAAAACCTTTACCGATTCATCGACCGTCAACGACTTTAACCTGTTTGGCCGCGTGTACCGGGTTAAGGTTCAAGCCGAAGACAGATATCGTCAGTTCCCTGAGCAGATAAAAGATTACTATGTTCGTTCATCCAGTGGCGCCATGGTGCCTATCGGTGTGTTAGCCGAATATGATTACTCTGTGGGTCCAGCCGCCGTGACGCACTATAATCTGTTTACCAGCGCGTCAATCAATGCATCCCCGGCTCAAGGCTACGCGTCGGGTGACGTGATCCGCGCCATCGAGCGTGTCGCCAAGCCTATGCTGCCAAACGAGTTCAGGTATGAGTGGACCGGGATCACGTATCAAGAGGTACAATCTGCAAACCAGACCGGCATAGCTGTAACCCTCGCCATGGTGTTTGTGTTCCTCTTCTTGTGCGCCCTATATGAGAGTTGGACACTTCCCATCGCTGTGTTACTTATCGCGCCTATCGCAATGTTGGGGGCGGCGTTAGGCACATTAGTCAGTGGCATGGAGAGTAACCTATTTTTCCAGGTCGCCTTTATCTCACTAATCGGTATGGCGGCAAAGAATTCGATTTTGATTGTCGAGTTTGCCAATCAGCTGCATAAACAGGGCAAGAGTCGTTTGGAGGCTGCTTTGGAAGCCGCAAATATGCGCTTCCGTCCTATCTTGATGACCTCAATGGCCTTCATCTTAGGGGTACTGCCCTTGGTGTTGTCGGTTGGGCCTGGCGCCGTGAGTCGACAATCGATCTCGATTCCCATCTTGTGTGGCATGATCTTCGCGACCACAATCGGCATAGTGATGGTGCCGCTCTTCTTTGTCACCACTGCGGGATGGCTCAAGTCCAAAACCGAGTCAAACAAGCAGAGCTGTGATAATGAGGCTAGTGCCTCAACGAGCGAACAGGGAGGGGCAGTTTAATGAAAAACTCTATGTTCAAAGGTCCTGCTTTAAAAGGTCAAGAGTTCAAACGTCGTCATAACCGCTTCGCATTCATCGCCCTCGTAGGCTGCACATCGATGCTAGCTGGGTGCGCCATGGGGCCTGATTATCAACAGCCACAGCTGGACCTTCCGAGCCAGTATCATAATGAATTGCTTCAAATCGAGGGCGAGAACATAGGTAAAACCCAGTGGCGGGATTTTTATCTGGACCCACAGCTACAACCATTAATTAGCCATGCTTTGGCGCAGAACCTGGATCTGGAAACTGTACGCTCTCGGCTTATTGCTGCAAGGCAGCGCATTATCGTTACCGGCGCGGCTTTGTATCCTAAAATCGGGATCGATGGCTATGGCGAACGATCACTCGATAGTGGACTGACCAGTACTGATCCTTCCAGTGAAAATGAGTTCAACTTATCTGGCGTCGTATCTTGGGAACTGGATATCTGGGGGGCAAATCGCAGGCGAAGCGAAGCTGAATATGCCAACTTCCTGTCAGCTCAGGAGTCATTGAACTTAGCGACAATTAGCTTAATAAGCGACGTCGCCAGCCGTTATTACGAATGGCTGGATATCGAGCAGAGATATCAGATCTCAGTCAATACTGTGGCCCTGCGTAAAAAGGAGCTGGATTTGGCGCGTCTTCGCAAAGAAAACGGCGTGATCTCCGGCTTAGAGGTAAGGCAAGCAGAGGTTGAATATCAGAGTGCCAAAGTCACCTTACCCGATCTCGACTTCGAAAGAGGGGAGAAGGCGAATCAATTGAGGATCTTACTCGGAGAGTTCGATTATCCACTGCAGCCACAGTCCGAAGAGGAGCTTAGAGCCGAAGGCGCACATTTCCCCACACAATTTAATGTCGGTGTCCCCTCTGAGATGTTATCTCAACGTCCCGATGTAAAGGCGGCCGAACAGGCCTTGATCGCGATGAATGCCAAAGTGGGGGTCGCCAAGACGGCTTTTTTCCCGAAGTTTACCATCAGTGGCAGTTTTGGGCGTGAATCCGATGAACTAAGTAACTTGCTCGATAGTGAGGGCGTGACCTGGTCGTTACTCGGAGGCATTACGGCGCCAATCTTCAATGCCGGGAGTATCTCTGCTCAGTATGAGATAGCCAAAGAGGAGTCCAGACAAGCAATGCTTGCCTATAGAGATACGGTGCTAACCGCTTACTTTGAAGTCAATGATGCCATGAATAGCTTCAGACGTTCTGAGCTTGCCATTCATGCGCAGCAGGAGCTGGTGGCAGCCTCAAGTGAGTATAACCGTCTGGCCGGACTGAGATACCGCAATGGAGTCGCCAGCTCGCTGGATCTTATGGATGCTCAACGTAAACTGTTTAGCGCCCAGCTCGCCTTGAGTCAGATAAAACGGGACAGACTCCTTTCCATGATAACGCTTTACCGCGCTCTGGGTGGTGGGATTCTTTCGCTACAAGATGCACCGCCAGTGATGGGTGCCGATATCGAAGGGGAATAGCTCAGAGCTAAAAAGAAGAGTTGGATAAGTCATGACATCAGGGATGCTGGGTTATAAGTTTTGCCAAATAGCCCAGACTTCCCTATATTGATAATAAGGCCAGTAACGCTATGGTCTGTGCCTAAGCTTTAACCCTTCAGTATATCTGTTGTGCCTTATCGCTTCGTAATCCCAACATGAGGAGTGATAGATGACCAAACGCCCCATCCATAAATTTCTCCTATTGTCCGTATGCTCAATAGCGACATATTTGAGTGTGAGTATGCTTGCAGATGTAGATAACTCAGCCTACCTTCATGCTTTTAAGCAGGAAACTAACCATAAAAGAGTACAACAAATCAGCTTCAATCGTTATCAAGTCGGGCATGTTTGTAAAGAGAGGGGCTGGGAGTTTTGCGAGTCCTGGTCAAGGTACTCCCGTACGCGCCTGGCCTAAATGAATTATTTCTCTGGCTACTATCTGTACTAAATAACTCTATCCAAGTTTTCGCGGCTAAAGCCGCTCCTACAACAAGAAGCCTCGCTCCTTATTCTTCACTCTTGGCCATCAGATAAGCCAGCTCCGCAGCGTTACTGACTTGCATCTTTTGCATCACTTTCTGCCTATGTAACTCTATGGTGCGCTGGGCAATGTTTAATTCGGCGGCAATGACTTTATTCTGCTTTCCTTCAAGCACCTTTAACATCACCTCGTGCTCTCTAGGGGTTAAGCTTGCGACTCTATGATCTATCTCTGTTTGCAGGCGAAGTTCATCAAAAGATTGTAAGCTTATCTCTTTTGCCCGCGCTAACAGTAAGCTAAGTTTATCGCCATCGACAGGCTTCTCCAAAAAGTCTATAGCCCCTTGTTGTATCGCTTGTACAGCCATAGTGATGGTTCCGTGGCCGGTAAGCATGATGACACTCAAAGGGCTGGCGGCAGCTTTGATATGGTGAAGTAACGCAATGCCGTCCATGTCTGGCATCTGAATGTCTAAGATAGCGATGCCAGGTCGAGTAATATCGACCGCACTCAAAAAGGTTGCGGCATTTAAAAAGCCCTGAGTTTTGAGTCCGAGACCATCGAGCATCCAACTCAAAGAATCTAATACATCCTGATCGTCATCAACGAGGTAGATATCACACATCTTGTTGCTCCTTTATGGGCAAAGAAACAGTAATTTTAAGACCTTTAATCAGATTAACGGCATGGATCTGACCGCCGTGTTCTTCAACGATTCGTTTACAAATCACCATACCGAGTCCGAGCCCTTTCTCTTTCGAGGTTTCAAAGGGAAAGAAGAGTCGACTCAGGGCCTCCTCTGATAACCCAATGCCACTATCTTCTATAATAATTACCGCATGCTTGTCTTCTTCAACTAGCTGGATCCCAAGCTGAGGCATATCATCAGATTCCATCGCATCGAGAGCATTTCGGATAAGGTTGACTAATACCTGTTGTATCAGGCTGATATCGGCAATGGTTGTAACTCGCTCCAGTGACAACTTGGGTGAGAGATGCATCCTTTTAAACTCTGGGGCCATCAGGTTCAGGGTCTCTTCAATTAGGTTCTTGAGATCGCATTTTTCATACACACTGGGTTGCTGGCAAAACTGCCTGAAACGTTTGATGGTGCTCTGGGCTCGATCTACTTGTTCAATAGCCTTATTCAATGCGCTATTTAATTCACCTTGTTCGGGTGTCAGGCGATACAGGCAGCCTTGGGTTAAATATCTGATCCCGGCGAGCGGCTGATTAAGCTCGTGGGCGATACCTGAGGCCATCTCTCCGGTTAGCAGTACTCGCTGCGCCTTGTAAAACTGTTTTTGTTGTTCAAATAATTCCTTTTGAGTTCGTTGATGTTGCTCCATCTCTGAAGATAGTGCGCGTGTACGCAGAACAACCAAACGCTTGACTCGCAGATGGTGCAGGTATCCGAGTAGTAAAAGGATCAAAGCCCCGATGACCCAAGGTACTGCACCTTTAAGTAAGAACTCCCAATTGGTGACAAACGGCCACCGGTTGAGTGTACGTAGTAATCTAAATACCTCACGGTCATTTACCGGTGCCGACCAGTATTGGTATCGCCCGGAAATGGCTTCTTTGTCTTTATTCGTAATTTTAAGTAAGGATTTAACGACTTGGGTGGCCAAAACATGATCGGTATGGCCGAGTTTAGAGAAGGCATATGAGGGATACAGAGAACTGGATACGGCACATTCATAGTTTGGCACCTCTTTTTGGAGCACCACTTTCAATGCCGTCTCGGGAACGAGCCCCTTTTTAATCGCCGATTCGAGCACACAAGAGGGCAAGATAGCGACATCGGCCTTTTTATCTAATACCAGGTTGAGCAACTTGTCTTGGGGAAATCCAACGAAGGTGAGTTTTTTGAAGTCTTTAAACGGGTTAATACTGTGAGATGCCAGTTCACCGGCCAGAATTTGAAAGCCACCAAAGGCATTGGGATCTGATGAGACGACTGACATGGTACTGAGTTGTCCAATATCTTCGATGTTGAGTGAAGAACGTGTGATCAAGGCAGAGCCTACAGCATGGTCCGGATCCGAGTGATAATTAGGGACTAGTGAAAGTAGGTTACTCACACCATAGTCTTTCTTAAATGTCACTGTGGTGAGTGCATTACCGATAATGAAGTCGAGCTTGTCATTTGCGACAAACTCTTGCAATTCACCTGGGGTTAATGGCAGAACTGAAAAAGTATGACCCGTATTCTCGGCAACCCGATCGAAGGTCGGTGCCCATCTCTGGTAAACGGTGTCGGGGGATGCGAAAGAGAGAACTCCGATCCTCAATGGCTCATTCCCATCTGCAGAAGCAAAGCAGGAGAGCAGTGAGGTTATCAATAGCAAGATTCGTTTCATAAAAGCGTAGTTCGGTGACCTATTGTCATTTTGTTTTAATTATCATCTATAATCTGAAATTATGATAGCGAGTCGCATAGAGCGAGGGAGCTGACACACAATAATGGCTTTATTGCGGGAAACCACTATATCACTATCATAATATCAGTTGGTATAATCAAGTTGCCATAAATTTTGTTAAGTATTAGTTGTATAAACTCAGTTAAATAATTTGGCCCACCAACTCACGCTCAATAAACTCACTTAAATAAATGACCTGCAAATATGACTTATTGTTTGCAAATTAGTTTTATACTAATTTCTTGGTTTAAATCTGTATTTGTCGAAGTTAGCCGAACTTACCTTATTTCCTTCATCATCTAAATACCAAACTGCTTCCAGATAATCTGAACGGTCTGTAAATTCGAGAGCCTGCTCGAGTGGCATTAAGAATAGTGTCGTAGATATGACATCGGCAAATATTTGTTGTCCGTCGAGAACGACAGACGTCGATATCCCTTTCGGTTTAGGTCGCAATGTCTTGGGATCGATAAGGTGGTGGTATTCCTGGTCTTTAACCCGGTAATAGCGCAAATAGTTACCGCTGGAGACTATGGTGAGATCGATACCATGAACGACTTCGTGGTATTGGCCTTCAAACTCCCTACACTTGGGGAGTTGATAATCATACTTCTTGCACAGAGGATCTTCGATGGCCGTATTAAACTCTCTACCATCGGGATGTAACCCGTAGTGACGTATATTCCCACCAGCATTGATCATAAACGAGCTAATCCCGTCAGATTTCAGCTGCTCATAAACTTTCTCGGCCATCCATCCCTTTGCGATCCCGCCAAGGTTAATGCTCATACCGGTTTTCATGCTGATTGTATTACCCGTGGTGTTTAGGTTGATCTCATCGATATTGATATATTTAGCGGCTTCATTTAATTCGCTAAGGCTTGGCGTGGTGCAGATGTTTTGTTCTTTAATCTCACCTTTACAGGCATTTCTGTGTTTACGCCAGACATCGATAACCGGTGACAGGGCGATGTTGAAATAGCCATCACTCTTCCTATACCATTCGAGCCCGGCTTCTATTAGCTCAGTTAACTTAGGGTCAATTTTGTGGTTATGACTCGGGTCATTATTGATACTTTTGATGTTTTCGACATGGGGATAAGTACTGTAATTTGATGCGAGGTAGTGATATTCCTGAACCACATTGAGCGCGTGACACAGTGCCGGACCTGCCGCTTCAGGCTTGCTGTCATACACATCGATAGTGATGGATGTGCCAAAATACTTAAGTGTATTCAGGGTCGACACTCCATCTGAATGACTAATGATCCCATTTCCCTCACATTGGTAAGGTTTAAATGTGTCCTGGATGGCAGGCTCACTATTTTGTTTTGCGATAGCCGTACTCGACACAGAGATCCCTAAAACAAGCAGAGTAGATAATAGTGATGGCCGGAATAGTCGATTCATAATAGATAGTCGATTCATAATAATTACCCAAATATGTCTTTTTATAAAAATAATGATGAACACTTATTAAATAAGTAGCATGTTAAAAAGTGCTAAAGGTAATTATTATTGCCAATGTGTTAACTGGATCAAATATTCTAAATAAACAACTATATCCTGCGGTTTTCCGCAATAGTTATTATTTTTGTGCTCGCTATTCTGTATGAAAACTTATGCAAATTCTATATCAAGTTATAAACCAAGTTAAAAGGCAGAGACGAGATGATAAAAAACAATACATTTAAAAGAAGTCTGATTTGTACGGCAGTCACCATAGCAAGCTTAGGGTTGGCTGGCTGCGCGACAACCTCTATTGAAGGTAAGTACGTTGACGGAGCTCATGAAGTCAGCGCCAAAGGTAAAAAAAGTAAAATCACGTTAAACGTTAATGTTAAAGACGGCAAAATTACCGATGTGACGACAAAATCACATAAAGAGACCGAGTCGCTGTTTCTTAACGCAGAACGCCTCCTGGCAAAAATCGTCGCTAATAATGGTCATGAAGGGATCGATGCCGTATCCGGTGCGACCTTCTCATCTAACGGGATCTTAAAAGCGATAAATAAACTCCCCAGAGTCGATGGAAGCACACCTGAATACGTGTCTGTCGGCTCGAAAGAGGAGTCTGGTAATGATGACTTTAAACTGAAATGGTCAATTCAACCCCAGCTTGGCATGGTCATCGGCGATTACTACTACCAGGAAGCCAGATTCCGTCAGGGCCATATGGGTAGCATGGCTATCGTTGTCGAGAGTCACGATGCGAAAGATGTGATCTTCGCGGAATTCAATGAGAGTGGCCGCCCAAACTATTACACCCGACTTTTCCAGGATGTCCCTAAGCGTACCTCAGAGTATAACTTCTCAATGGGTAAGAAGAAGGGCACGGCCTGGGTTCAGTCAGCATTAACCATGGAGAAATTGATAGTTGAGCAAGACAAGCTCACCTTCGATTTAAACCCGGATTATGACCCTAAGTTACGTAACAAGTTAAAGCAACCCAACCGCCTGAAGTATTCGGGGATTGACGTGGTAGCAGGGGCATCAAACAGTATCCAGCAGTCAATGGTACCACTAACGGCGAAAATTCATGCTCAGATCAATGGTGAAGGAAGCAAGCTTAAGTTCTATCAAAATGCTGAAAAGCAGTTAGATAAAAATGGTAAGTGGACTGGTATTACAACCGTATTGCGTTTGATCCTAGATACAGAGACAAAACAGATCACTAAGTCTTATTTTGATGAAGTTTTCGCAGACGAGAAGATTCAGATAAAAGACGCGCCTCTTAAGAAGCATTACCGTCAATCTAAATATGCCTCAATCAATTATGTTGAGCCGGCACGAATTGGTTTTAACGTGATGTTTGATGCACTAAACGTCCATCTTCAACAGGGTGGGTCTCTATTCGATATTAATGACCTGCCAGCCACCGGAGACTCCGGAAGCTATGCAGCAACCGGTTTCACCAAACGCTCCTCTTCATGGGAACTGTATCTCAAGCAGGCAGATGTTCTCTATAAACAGATGCGTATCGATGGCGTGATTGTTGAGCACAAACAACCCACTTCTAAGTAATACAAAATAAATCAAAAGAGACGATGATTATGAAAACATTTACACTTTCCTTGTTAGTAACCAGCATGCTGGTATCTCCTCAAATCTTGGCCGAAGACCTATACAAATTTTACGGCCGTATTGATTACTCTGTTACTAATTCTGACAGTGGCTCTGCAACTCATAATGGAAAGAGCGGCACCGTGCTTGAGAACAACTGGAGCCGATTAGGTATCAAAGGAAGCAGTGAAATCCTGGAAAATACCCAACTTTTCTATCAAATAGAAGTGGGCGTTAACGGCGCTTCACAAGATAAAGGAAAGAATCCTTTTTCATCAAGGCCCACCTTTATCGGTATTAAACACGCCTCGGCCGGCCAACTGGCTGCGGGTCGTATCGACCCGGTCTTTAAGATGGCTAAAGGCACTGCCGATGCGATGGACATGTATTCGATGAAACACGATCGACTGTTTGCCGGTGATAAGCGTTGGGGTGATTCGTTAGAATATAAAACGGTAAAATGGAACAAGTTACAACTTGGCGCCAGCTACATCATGGAGGATAACTATTATGGTGAGGATGATCTTCGTCGTGATAACGGCAACTATCAATTAGCGCTCACCTATGGTGATAAACATTTCAGAAGCAGTAACCTCTATTTAGCCGCTGCTTACACCGATGGCGTTGAAGATATCAAAGGTTACCGTGCGGTCGTGCAATACAAATATGGCAACCTTATGCTGGGCTCTATCTATCAAGCATCTGAGCTGGTAAATCCTTATAAGACCAACTGGGAACAGCGTGATGGCTCCGGCTTTATCGTAAGTGCCAAGTATCAAATCGATAAGCTTTTGCTTAAAGCCCAATACGGACAGGACGATTCGGGTACCGGTAGAATCGCAGCAAAAGTCTATGATAAATATGGTGAGTCAGTGACGCAGACCCCTGAAGTTTCGCAGTGGGCAGTCGGGGCTGAGTACCGAGTATCTAAATCAACCCGCCTTCATACCGAAATTGGCCAGTTTGATGTTGAGCAATTCGATGACTTCGATGACACTATCGTCAGTGTCGGTGTCCGCTACGACTTCTAAATACAGCTAAGTAGATAAAATTCAACCCCAAATCTGTGCTCCCTGCAGAACCGGCACAAGGATGTGCCAGTCCTCACATTAGCTGTTTGACGAATCCAGTAAGCCCCAATCCAAATAGCCAATCAGGTAATACATTCGCGGCTAAAGCCGCTCCTACAAATACTAAATCAAGGGTTACTCAAACTTATCAAACGCGATAGCGTTATCGGCGATGCTATGTGATTTTAACAACTCTATAGTCGATTCCATCATGGCCGCAGGGCCACAGAGATAAAACTCAGTTTTATCCAGCGCTTTTTCAAGCTCAGTGGCTAGCTCCTCTCCCAGATGGTCCTGCACGTATCCCGTGGCGCCATTCCAATCTTGCCCGGGTCTGGAGAGTACCGGCAGATAATGAAAGTTTGGGTAGCTGTCTGACAGTTGTTGAAAGTGCTCACTGTAGATAAGGTCTAGCTGACTGCGGGCACCAAAATAAAAATAGAGTTCCCGTGAACTGGTGTTTTTAATTAGCTGCTCTTCGATCAAGGCCTTTAACGGTGCCATCCCCGAACCCGCTCCAACCAATACCATAGGCTTACTGCTCGATGGCCGGGCATAAAACTCCTCGAATGGGCCGACCGCTTCGATTGTTTCCCCCGGGGCCAGGTTACAGATGTAGCTCGACCCGATACCGGGTTTAACCCTCTCGTTGGGAGATGTCTGAATCTTCACTGTAAACACCAGCTCATCGGTTTGACCATCGCCATTGGCGAGCGAGTAGTTGCGACTGCAGGCTAAGTGCTCATATTCCATGTGTATAACGTCTTGCCAATGATGCAGCAACTCTACGGGTAGATACGCCGGAATCGAGCTGCCTTTAGCGGCTGGGATAAAGAAACGCATAAATGCGCCGGCCCTGAACTCCACGCGCTCACCGCTCACAGATTTAAAGCGCAGCTGCTTGATATAAGGAGAGATAAACTCGCTACTGATTAGCTCCAATTCATGAGTCTCGGCCTCTGTCACATCGACTAAGGTTAATTGCTCAAGTTCATCGCTGTTGTGCTGGCAGGCTAAACGATACCCCGCTTGCAACTCCTGCTCGGTCAACTGGCTCCTATCAGCCGAGGTCATTTTTACAGCACTGTCGACCACTATCTTGCACCGCCCACATGTACCGCCTCCGCCACACGTCGAGGGTAGGGCAATATCGTGATTGAGCAAACTGTCGAGCAGGTTTTCATGGCTGGCCATGGCAAGCTGCCCTATGCTTTTTGAATGCTTGTCGAATACCTTCACTTTTTTGGTTTTGGCCAGTTTACGACCCAAGAGTAAGGCTGGCCTGTATTGGCCGTTGAACCCCAGCTCCACCGTCCAGATAAGGCCGGTAAAGGCAAAAAACAGGGTGAAAATAGCGAAAACGATGACCTGAACATTGTTAAAACTGCCCTCGCTGGCGTAATCCATAAAGTGGAGCATAAAGATAAAATCGACAAAGCGTTTATCATCGTTACTGTGGCCTATCAGCCGGCCAGATCCGGCATCGACATAGACACTGGTATTGAGGTCATCGTCGATGTTTACCTGCCACAAGCTGTTTTGCTCCTTGGGGAAATCATCACTCGGTCCAGTGAGTTTAACTGTGGCCGCGACAGTTGCCGTGCCCTTATAGGACTCAAGAGCAATCACTGTGGCTATGGTTTTAGTAATAACAAACGGCTTGCCGGTGACTGCATCGACCAGTGAGTAGCTATTCTTGAAATGACGGTATAACCCTTTCTCATGGATAAGAAGGTAATAGGGATGAGAGAGCAAGGTTATCAGACTCATAGATACGGTAGTATCGTACTCCCGTATCACGGTTTTAGGTTCTATAAGCCGCTGTAGATCAACGGCCGGGCTCTCGACCCTCTGCCTGTTTTGATTCCCCGAGGCTTTATCATGATCCATGACATTGAAATACAGACCTGTGCCCAGCCAGACCAACAGTTGCAGTCCCACAAGAAGAGATAGCCATTTATGAAATGTTTTAATCAGAGACATGGCTGGTCTCCTTGTTTTCAGAGACACTTTCATTTCCGTCATCGTTATCTTGGGCGTTTGCCTTAAAAAACCTGAAATAGGTTAAGACTAAACCTAATATTGCCGCCAACAGTGAAAATAGGATGAACCAGAACAGTAACCAGTTGCTGGCATCTTCATCTTCATAGTCCATCACATGTAAGCTAAACATAGTGTCGAATGTTCGCCAGAACTCGTGGCGCTTGGTGACTAACTTGCCGCTGCGTGCGGAGAGATAAATAGAAGGGCTTCCAAAGTCATCGAAGTTAACCCGCCAGGCCGGTAGGGCCCGCGAGCTCAGCTCGAAGGGAGGGTTATCGGTGATAAGCTCGACATCGGCAATATCCCCGGTGCCACTGTAATAATGCCGCGCGGCGGTAACTGCCAGCTCTTCACCGATTGGAGAGAGTAGATGACCAGTACTGGCATCGAGAAGGTATTGAGTACCATCCTGTCTGAACCGATACACTTCCTGATTGATAAACAGGCCGACTTCAATCTGTTCGGCACTCGGGTAGCGCTTAATTAACTCGAACAAGGAATAAGTGATTTTATCGGGATTTACTTTGGCCTGATGGTTAACAACCAGGGTATCTCCATGAATATAGTCGATATCGAATATGACCATATAGGCACCGGACACAGACCAGATCACAAACTGCACACCCAAGAAGAGCATCAACCATCGGTGATATTTTCGACTTATTTTTAATAAGTTCATTATTGTTGTTTTTCCTATGAAAATTATTAACTGAATATATTTGAATGTAGATCAACGATAACTGGCCTTTGCCCGTTAGTTCTAGATGTTTGAAGTTGGTTGCCAACAGTTATTTTCACAATCAAGTCAGACTTGTATGCTCAAACATGCATTCAAATTTTATTTATGTCCAGAACTGCTCGGTTAAAACAGTGCAACCCTGACGTGTTACGACATCTTTAATGGCAATGGGTGTCTCATGAAATCGGTATGTACGCCGCAAGTTCATGTAGTTTTAACTTGCCGAAGTTTATTGAAAACCGCTACTCTGCGTTTACGCATTAAAGGAATAGAACCATGGAAACCCGTTTAAGCCGATACATTCTTCTTTTGATATTGCTGGTTGCAATCGGCTTACTGGTGCATGAAGAGAAAAACAGTGGTAGCGGTTTAACTCCCAGTCAAAAAGCAGTAGAACTTTTTTTAGCTAATCGTTATAAAGCGGGGCTTTTCTGCCGCGAAAAAGGGTGGGACTTTTGTGAACAATGGGCGGATTACCCAAGGAGTCGATTTAGTCGTGTAAATGCTGCCTTGCCTCATGAGTCACGGGAGGTCAATTTAACCGATCTTCAGCCAAACGAAATAGTACAGGGGCACACTAGTTACAACGATAGCCAGGCACTGCCAATCGATATTGAACTGCACGGCTCGCCGGTGAATAGCTCAGCTGTTTGCAATAAGCCTATACCTAAAGCCGTTAAGCAAGATAAAGGTAAACAGCAGATCTACAGCTGGACAGATGAAAATGGTCAGGTACATTTTACCGATGATGCCAGACAGGGCGACGAACATGATCTTTCGCTGACAACATATCAGGATGCTGAATATTCATTTGAACTGGCGGTAAAGTCCACAGGTAGTAGGCTCCCCTTAGCATTTAAGGACAAGATCACCGCAGCCATTAAAAAGGTCAGTGAGATCTATGAAATGTATCTTCCTCCATCGGGTGTTGCCCCCGTGAGTGTCGACCTTACTCTCGCGACGACCAAAAGCAGTTATCAGAGTCTCCAAAGTCAATATGCATCGAGTCTTGGCCCGAGCCAAGGTTTTTACGTTGCCCAATATAATATGGCAGCAGTTTGGCACAGGAGCGACAAACAAGCCTATCAAACGTCGGTTCACGAATCAGTTCATGTGATCAATGCCGGGCTGTTTGGCCCAACGCCTAGGTGGTTTAACGAAGGTCTTGCGGAATATTTTGAGGGGATCCGGATGTCAGGTTATGCCGCAAAGATCCCACCAAGAGAGTGGAAACGGGTCTTCTCCGGAAAAAGCGTGAGTTTAGACACTCTGTTTAGGGCGAAGCAAGAAACCTGGGCGGGCAGTCAACAGACCCTGCTGTATTCACAATCCCATTCATTGGTCCATTTTTTAATGAGCACACCTAAAGGCAAGATAACCATGAAAGCCTTGCTCGCTAATTTGGTAGAGACTCGCTGTGCACCATCTGATTATGTTTCGGTACTCAACACTTATCCCGGTGGTTTAACACGGCTACAAGCCGATTGGGTAAGCTGGATGAATAGTGAACGTTATCGAACCCAGTCTTTTTAATCGCAATACACACCGACACAATAAACCGTTCATCTAAATGTAGGGCCGGCTTTAGCCTGGAATGGATCTCCATTGAAAAAATCTTCGCGGCTAAAGCCAGCTCCTACAGAGATTGGATGAAATTGGTTTATCTAAATGTAGGACCGGCTTTAGCCGGGAATGGATCTCCATTGAATTGTCTTCGCGGCTAAAGCACGCTCCTACAAAACGTCATCCCGCACGAGTTCTTTGAATTCGGTGAAGGTGCTGCATATAAACTAAGATCTGTTCTGGCTAAAAAGCATTCATAGTGGTTGATATTTCGATGCTTTTATGAGCATATAGACCTTATATAATATATGGTTAAACTATCCACAGAAGTAAGAGTTCCAACATCGAATTCATTTAAAGCCTTTGATCTTAAAAGCATGGTTTAGATACCTGGATTTAAAGACCTTGATTTAGAAACCCTGATTTAGAAACATAAATTTCTAGACTTAGTTTTAAAACAAAATCTCACAAAAATGTTAGACACAGATAATCGCTATTTGGCAGCGACCACTCCATGGACGGCTTGCCTACTTTGATCCCAAGTCATGGTTACAAATCATGATCACAAAGGAAATGGTATGAAATCACAGTCCCATGATATGACCAATCCACCGGATCTGCTGTTAAGTGACGGTACCGGACCCTCAACGCAACGCCAACCAATTTTTCAAGACTATCTGCCTCCCTGTAATCAGGGCTGCCCGGCAGGCGAAAATATTCAGGGCTGGTTATCACTGGCTCATGAACAGAAGTTCGAGCAGGCCTGGCAACTCTTGATCGCCGAAAATCCGATGCCGGCAGTCCATGGTCGAGTCTGTTATCACCCTTGTGAATCTGTGTGTAACCGGGCCAATGTCGATAGCTCTGTCAGCATCCACCAGGTGGAACGATTTCTTGGGGATATGGCTGTCGAGCAGGGGTGGAAACCCAGATTCGAGGCCAGACAAAGTGGCAAGAAGGTACTTATCGTCGGCGCGGGCCCAAGCGGCTTGTCGGCGGCGTACCATCTTGCGCGGCTTGGCCATGACGTCGAAGTCCGGGACGCGGGCCCTATTGCCGGCGGTATGATGCACTTCGGTATTCCAGCCTACCGTCTGCCTCGCACTATTCTGGCGGCCGAGATCAAACGCATCGAAGATATGGGGGTAAAATTTACTCTCGATCATAAAGTCGAAGATCTCAAACAGGAAAAATCGGACGGACAGTTCGATGCGGTATTTGTCGCCGTCGGGGCCCACATCAGCCGAAAAGTCGAGATCCCAGCCCGTGAAGCGGGCCATATCTTAGACGCGGTGAGCTATCTGCGTGACGTAGGCAAAGGTGAGGCGACCAAACTTGGACGCCGTGTGGCTATCTACGGCGGAGGTAACACCGCCATGGACGCGGCGCGAACGGCAAAACGCCTGGGCGCCGAAGAGACGCTGATCATCTATCGCCGTGATATGGAGCAGATGCCGGCCCATCAGTTTGAAGCGGAAGAAGCCCTGGAAGAGGGGGTGAAGATTAACTGGTTGAGGACCATCAAGGAGATCAATCTCGATCAGATCACCGTAGAGAAGATGACACTCGATGAGCATGGCAAACCCGTGCCTACTGGCGAGTTTGAGACGCTTGAAGCGGATGCGCTTATCTTAGCGCTTGGGCAGAATATCGATTCCGAGCTGATGGCCTGTTACCCCGAGATCACCTTTAAACCCGACGGTACGGTTATCGTCGATGAGCAGATGATGACGGCGCGCAATGGCATCTTCGCCGGTGGAGATATGGTGCCCTGTGACCGAACTGTCACCATAGCGACGGGGCATGGTAAGAAAGCGGCCCGCCACATCCATGCATTCCTCTCCGGTACCGTTCACCGCTCCAAGACCAAGCCTCCAGTAGCCGATTTTGAATCCCTCAACCTCTGGTATCTCACAGAAGCGGAGCAAACCCATCAGCCCACGCTCCCGGTTGATAAACGAGATCATTCATTTGCCGAGATCCTCGGCAGTCTCGATACCAAACAAGCCACGTTCGAGGCCAGCCGCTGTTATAGCTGTGGTAACTGTTTCGAATGTGATGGCTGTTATGGCGCCTGTCCCGAGCAGGCCATAATCAAACTCGGGGAAGGGCGCTTCTATCAGATCGACTACTCCCGCTGCACAGGTTGTACAGCCTGTACCTTACAGTGCCCCACCGGTGCCATACATATGGTCACGACGCGCTAACGGTAACGCTAACTCTAACGAAATTGCACAGGAGTCATGATATGGCCAAGCAGGTAACCATAGACGGCGGAGAAGCCACAGCCTACGTCGCTTATCGTACTAATGAAGTTTGCGCTATCTACCCAATCACGCCATCTTCGACCATGGCAGAGTTGGCCGATCAGTGGGCCAGTCAGAATATTGAAAATATCTGGCAACAGGTGCCGCTTGTCGCCGAGATGCAGAGTGAAGGTGGCGCGGCAGGAACCGTCCATGGCGCCCTGCAGACAGGCGCGCTGACCACCACCTTTACCGCCTCTCAGGGGTTGATGTTGATGATCCCTAACATGTTTAAGATTGCCGGTGAGCTAACACCGACCGTGTTTCATGTGGCAGCGAGGGCATTGTCGACCCAGGGCCTGTCGATCTTCGGTGATCATCAGGATGTGATGGCGGTGCGAATGACGGGGTTTGCTCAGCTGGTCTCCTCGTCGGTGCAGGAGTGTCATGATATGGCGTTGGTGGCACAGGCGGTGACACTCAATTGCCGCGTGCCTTTCATCCATTTCTTCGACGGATTTCGTACCTCCCATGAGGTGAGCAAGATTGACCTGCTCGAAGATAAACAGATCAAGGCGATGATCGATGATGAAATGGTCTTTGCCCATCGCTCGCGGGCACTCAATCCAGACAACCCCTTCATGCGTGGTAGTGCACAAAACCCCGACACCTATTTCCAGTCCAGAGAGTCTGCCAGTCGTTATTATAACGATGCCGTTGAGGCGGTAGACGTAGCACTGGAGAAGTTCTATCAAATTTCGGGTCGTCGTTATCAAAGCTTCGAATACTATGGCGACAAAGATGCCGAGCGGGTTATCGTCATAATGGGATCGGGTAGCGAGACGGCGATAACCACGGCAGAGCACTTAAACCAGCAGAGTAAAAAAGTTGGTGTGCTGCGGGTTCGCCTGTACCGGCCTTTTAGCTGCGAGCATCTGCTTAAGGCGTTACCGCAATCGGTAAAAAGTGTCGCCGTGTTAGACAGAACCAAGGAGCCCGGCAGCGATGGTGAGCCTTTGTATAAGGATGTCAGTAATGCCCTCTATCAGGCGGTAAGCAAGGGCGAACGTAAAACCATGCCAGTCATCATTGGCGGCCGCTATGGTTTAGCCAGTAAGGAGTTTACTCCGGCCATGGTGGCCAGGGTCTACCAGGAACTTACAACTAAGGCGCCCAAGAACGATTTCACTATCGGTATCATAGATGATGTCTGCCACACTAGCCTGGAGGTGAATGAAAGCCTGGATATCGAGTCTGACAAACTGGTGCAGGCGATGTTTTTCGGTCTTGGCTCCGACGGCACCGTCAGCGCCAACAAGAATAGCATCAAGATCATCGGTGGCGTCGAAGGATACTACGCCCAGGGGTATTTCGTTTATGACTCCAAGAAAGCCGGCTCACAGACCGTTTCTCATCTGCGTTTCGGCCCCGATCCCATTCGCGCGCCGTACCTTATTCAGTCGGCAAACTTTATCGCCTGCCATCAGTTTAGCTTTATCAAACACGTCGAGATGCTCGAACGGGCGAAGCAGGGCGCTACTTTCCTGTTGAATAGTCACTACGATGCCGAGCAGATCTGGGAGCAGCTTCCCTCATATGTCCAACAGCAACTCATCGATAAGCAGATAAAGTTCTATGTTATCGATGGCGATAAGGTGGCCCGTTCGGTCGGCATGGGTAAGCGTATCAATACCGTGATGCAAACCTGCTTCTTCGCGCTCTCTGGCGTGATGCCGAAAGAGGAGGCGATCGAGCGGATCAAGCAAGCAGCAGAAAAAACCTATGCTAAAAAAGGCGAAGAGGTGGTGAAACGCAACTTTGCGGCCATCGAACAGGCGCTGGCTCATCTGCAGCGTGTTAACTTGCCAGTCAAGGTGAGTAACATCAGCGGTAAAGAGACCGATGGACTATTTGAACGCGCTTCCGGGTTCGTGAAAGAGGTCACCGCCGAGATGTTTCATGGCCGTGGCGATCGTATTCCCGTGAGTATGTTACCCGATGACGGCACCTATCCCACCGGCACCAGCCAGTATGAGAAGCGTAGCATCGCCAGTGAGATCCCCATCTGGGACAGAGAGATCTGCATTCAGTGTGGTAACTGTGCCATAGTCTGCCCCCATGCGGCCATTCGGGCTAAGTTTTATAACAAACGCCGCCTGCAAGGGGCGCCAGCTTCATTCCCGTCGAGTAATGTCACCTCCCGAGGCTTCCCCGATGCCCGTTATACATTGCAGGTTTATGCCGATGACTGTACCGGTTGCGGCCTGTGCGTGAAGGCCTGTCCCGTCAACCATACGGCCGACGAACATCACCACGCAATCAACATGCAGAATAAAGAGAAGCATCTACAGGATGAACGCCAGAATCTGGAGTTTTTTGAGACCATCGCCTACAATCGGCGCACCCGGGTCGATTTTTCCAACGTTCGCGGCGTCCAGTTCCTACAGCCTCTGTTCGAATTTTCAGGTGCCTGTAGTGGCTGTGGAGAAACGCCGTATCTGAAACTACTCAGTCAGCTGTTTGGCGACCGCATGCTTGTGGCCAATGCAACCGGCTGCTCATCGATTTACGGTGGCAACTTGCCGACCACGCCATGGGCCAAGAACAGCGATAACAAGGGCCCAGCCTGGGCGAACTCGCTGTTTGAAGACAATGCCGAGTTTGGCTATGGATACCGACTCACCGCAGATAAGCACCTCGAGTTGGCTCAAGACAGGCTGTTGGCGTTAAAAGACCGACTCGACCCTGAGTTGGTCGATCAAACGGTTAATGCACCACAAGCCCACGAATCTGAAATACACGAGCAGCAGGATCGGGTAAAAGATCTGACAGAGCAATTACAAACATTGGACGATCCCAGAGCCAAAGAACTGCTGTCGGTTATCGACCATCTGGTGCGCCGCAGTATCTGGATCGTCGGCGGTGACGGCTGGGCCTACGATATCGGCTATGGCGGCGTCGATCATGTGCTGGCCAGCGGTCGTGACGTCAACATCCTGGTGATGGACACAGAGGTTTACTCCAATACCGGCGGCCAATCATCCAAGGCAACCCCCATCGGGGCGGTCGCCAAGTTTGCCGCCGGAGGTAAGGCGGTACCTAAGAAAGACTTGGCGCTGCAGGCTATCGCCTACGGTAACGTGTACGTGGCGCGCATCGCTCTCGGTGCCAGCCCGCAACAGACCCTGCAAGCCTTCCGTGAAGCCGAAGCCTATAACGGCCCGTCGCTCATCATCGCCTACAGCCACTGTATCGAACATGGGATCAATATGATCGATGGCATGCAGCAGCAAAGCCTGGCGGTAAAGGCGGGTTACTGGCCCCTGTATCGTTACAATCCGACGCTGCGAAGTGCAGGGCGTAACCCCTTTATGCTCGACTCACTGCGCCCCACCTTAAAACTGGAGGATTATGCCTATAATGAAAACAGGTACCGCAGCCTGCTGAAAACCGACCCGGATGAGGCCGCGCGTCTTATGAGCCTGGCTAAACAGATGGTTAATCAAAAGTGGGCCCTCTATGAGGAGATGGCCACCCGCAACGCGCACAAGTTTACCCCACATACCCGGAGTCGAACTTGATGGCTAACTTAATGCCTAGCTTGATACTGAGTTAGGCAGAAACAGATGACAAATTGGCTTCTTGAAGAGGAGAGTAGAGATTATGAAGGGTAGCATTACCAGTACATTAGCCACTCTTCTCTTTCTCTACTTGGGGATCTGCCTTCTGTTGTTTGTGTTGCAACGTAAACTCCTGTATTTCCCAACGCCGCCGCTGTTGCATTTTTCCCCGCCGATGGAAGCGACAGTGACAAGTTTTGAAAATGAGGGCGAGCGGTTAAGCGGCTGGGTGGTCAATGAGGGCCACCCGAAGGCATTACTTTACTATGGCGGCAACGCCGAGAACATCGAGAACAATATTCCTTTCTTCAGGGAGAACCTGCCGGACTATACCGTTTACTTGATAGCCTATCGGGGCTACGGTGACAGTTCGGGGGAGCCTACCGAAGCACATCTTTACAGCGATGCCCTTCAAATTTTTGACGAGGTCACTGCCGAACATACGACACTGTCCTTACTGGGCCGAAGTCTTGGCTCCGGAGTCGCCACATATGTGGCTGCCCATAGAGAAGTCGATAAGTTAATCCTTGTCACCCCGTTCGACAGTACCGCTAACGTCGCCAAGTCTGTCTACTGGATGTTTCCTGTCTCCCTGCTTATCACCGACAAATATGAATCGGCTAAACGAGCGTCGAATATAGATGCTAAAACTACGATCATCTACGCTGAAAATGACACCGTGATCCCAAGAGCCAGTACCGAGCGACTGATCGATGCGTTCTCAGGGCAACTTGAGGATACAATGCTAATCAGAGACGCCGATCATAACGATATCTCAGAGTATTCCGAATACGTTACCGGACTTAAACGTGCACTGGATTGATACTCTTATCAGAGCTAACTGGTATCAACAACAGCTATTAACTACAGCTCATCCATAGCTATCAACCATAGAAGATAGCTATCGGTCACATACACAGATCGGTTACCAATTCTTTTATCGCCTTTGGTGTGGTATGTTATTGATTAAAATGTATATCTATCCAGGTTAAGCAAAAGGAATCGCGTCAGTGACCAATGAGTTTTACAACGACAATGCTTCGCTATTAGCTCGTCAGTACCTTTCGACCTCTTTTGAAGAGGTACATGCTTCCTGGTTACCTCACCTTAATCAACTGTTCGACCATCACGTTTCAGGTTTATCCATATTAGATGTCGGTGCAGGAATTGGCCGCGATGCTGCGTACCTCGCGCAGCACTGCTCGTCTCAACATACGCCAGCAGAACAAAAGGTAGATGTGGTTGCCGTCGAACCCGCACATATCTTGGCGGACTTAGGGAAGAAGTACACCAAAGGGCAAAATGTCACTTGGATAGTTGATAGTTTGCCTCGTCTGAATCGCCTGACAATCTACCAAAATGGTTTCAACCTTATTCTGCTTAGCGCCGTCTGGATGCACATTCCACCGAATGAGCGCTGCGTCGCACTGCAAACCCTCGAAAATCTGCTTGCGCCCCATGGCAAGTTGGTTATCTCACTGCGTCACGGGCCAAATAATGACACCAGAGTCATGCATCCTGTGAGTGTCGATGAGCTGCAAACTATTGCGAAAAGGGCACATCTAACCGTTGTAGACTCGAGCGATAGAGATACCGATAAACTCGGTCGCACCCAAGTGTTTTGGGAAACAGTGGTGCTGCAACGTGCCAATGATCCTGTGGCTAATCCCATAGCAAATAGCCAAGTAGAAAGCGCCCCCCCAGTAAATGGCAGTCCTGAATGAATTCAGCAGCGTTTTCCCAAGTAGATGCCGCAAAGCAGGTCGAGTTCATCGCTTATCTGCAGCGCCTGCTGGTAGAGGGGGATTTTGTCGCCACCTATAAGTTTGCACTGCTACATGCATTAGCCGACATCTGTATCGAACGACCTCAGTTTGCAAGCAATGAACCTGAAAGCGGTGTCATCACCATAGATGAACTGGTTGAGAAGTTTATCGAGCTCTATTGGCAACATTCACTGCCTTATACTAGCGCGGCCAAAGTTGTAAGTACCAGTGGTATAGGTGGTACTGTCGACACGCCATTTATCCTGCTCCAAAATGCAGGAAAACAATCAGCATTGATTAAGAATCTCGCTGAATATCGCAATCAAGGTGTTAGAACCTTAGCTCAGCTGAAAATGCATCCTGATTGGAATAAGCTTCTCAGTAAGACCCGCAGCACCTTCAAGGAGGGACCGCTGTGGCGTTTGCAGTTATTGGCGGGCAGCGAAGAGTGCTTCTATTACCCACATGATAAAACACAAAAACATGTCGTGCTAAATCCAGGTATCGCTTTTTGTTTCAGGCGCTTTCACGATCTGGCTGTATCACTTGCCCGCAGTCACTGGACGCAGAAGGTGTGTGATTTCCCATTAAACCATGCCGTCATTGGCGGGCAGGGTAACTTGTCGGAATTTCTGTTTGGGAGTGACAGAAACTCCATCATTAAAGCAAGGCCTGTGCTGCACGATATTCAAAAGGGAAAATGCTTCTACTGCAACAAGCCGCTTAAAGAAACTGGCGAGGTGGATCACTTCATCCCTTGGGCTCGTTACCCTAACGATCTCGGCCATAACTTCGTGCTGGCACATAGCAAATGTAATAAGTCCAAAAGCGATCATTTAGCCGCAGAGCAGCACAAAGAACGCTGGTTTGAACAAAACATCATCCAGAATACAAAGACGCTCACCACAGAACTTGCCAATTACTTTGTCTGCGAGAGTGGCCGCTCTGAAGCCATAGCTACCTGGGCCTATCAGTTAGCCGTTCAGAACCAGTCGCCGCTTTGGTTGAAAGGCAAGAGCTTTGAGACGTATGGACAAACAGATAAAGGGCATTTTGTGTGAAGGTTATACCTTCATTGTTATCTATCGCTTCCCCGCGGGGGGATGTGCAGATACTTCTACGAGACGCTGGCTCTTGATTCCATAAGAAGTGTCCCTATACGCTCTGCGATTTCAAATAACCTCCATGTTTAAATGCCAGTTCGGTATCCCTACCTCTCGCTCAGTGAGTTTCACAATGTGAAACTTCGCCATGCAATCTAAGCTCGCAGCAGCATCTACACTTGGTTATTGTTTCTCTTCGATTAGGCTTTATTGCTAGGCTTCGTAACTCATTTCTGCCCTTTTACGATATAGCGGTTTCATTTATCGGTGCAGTAGTAATTCGGGTTCGCCATAGCTGAACTTATGCGAAATGCTTTAAATATAATCCCTGTAGGCTTTGCCAAAAAATCCCTTTTTGGAAGCTCGCAGCCACATCTGCACTCGCTAATTTACAAGAATAATCATTGTTCCACTTGAGCTTTATTACTTGCTTTTTATAACTCGTTTTAGACCCAAAATGATAGAAAGTTAGGAGGGATTTACCTTATTCGCTCTGACCCCTTTATCTTTTTCTGACTGACGAAGCTTTCTTTAGCAACAAACCCTGAAGCAAGCATGTGCCACAGTAGAAACGGTCATGATAATGCAGTAGCTGAATGCTTTTTTCATTGTTGAAGAAAGATAGAGTGAAGCGGAAAAGCGACAGAGGCAGGGACGAGTCACACTCTGAGACATTAGCTACTGCTACCCCCCTAGAACAGTAGTTAATTCATTGAATTCAGCCTATTATTTTTATACTAATTAGGTAAATTAATTTACAATAGTGATGTTTAAACAACAACATTAATGATGGCTATAATGACAAATGATAAACCGTGGTTAAAACAATATCCTGAGGATGTGCCCACAACAATAGATTCAAGTATGTATAACAATATCAATGATTTGTTTAAAGAGTCATTTAGTGCGCATGCTAAAAAAGCAGCATATATTAATATGGGACATAGCTTATCCTACCAAGATCTCGAAAGTAAAAGTAACGCTTTTGCTGCTTATCTACAATCTGAACTAAAAATGAAAAAAGGCGAAAGAATCGCCTTGATGATGCCTAATTTATTGCAATATCCCATAACTATTTTAGGTGCATTAAAAGCAGGACTCATTATTGTAAATGTTAATCCACTTTATACCCCTCGAGAGTTAAAACATCAATTACGAGACTCAGGGTCCAGTGCTATTGTTGCCGTAACAAATTTTGGTAACAACCTTCAGCAAATACTGCATGAGACTAACATCAAGCATGTTATTTTAACCAAAATCGGCGATGAGTTAGCTATTCATAAGCGTACATTGGTTAACTTTCTTATCAAACATGTCAAAAAAATAGTGCCTAAATATCATATTTCCGACGCTATTTCATTGCGTAGAGCGTTAACCGAAGGCAAGAAACTTCCCTTTATTGATCCCCAAATAACAGTAGATGATTTAGCATACCTCCAATATACAGGTGGAACGACGGGTCCTGCGAAAGGGGCAATGCTTACTCATAGTAATATTATTTCTAACGTTCTACAGGTTCATGCTCATTTTAGCCCAAGAACCTTATATGATAAGGAATATGCAGTAACCCCACTTCCGCTTTATCATATTTTTGCCAACTCAGTGAGTATGATGTTTATGCTCTTTCTCGGTGCAACGAATTTACTCATTACCAACCCAAGAGATGTCGATGGTTTCGTAGCAGATTTAAGTAAATATCCATTCACAATGGTTTTTGGTTTAAATACACTTTTTAATGGTCTAAACAATCATGCTGGTTTTCAAGAATTAGATTTTAGTCACGCTCGTTTTACTATTGCTGGTGGAATGCCGACGCAGAAAAATATTGCTGATCGTTGGCAAGAACTCACTGGAATGCCTGTCATAGAAGGTTATGGCTTAACTGAATGCTCCCCAGTGGTCGCAGCAGGTACTCATCAACAACAATCATTTATTTCTTCAATTGGTGTCCCTTTACCCAGCACTGAACTCCGTATCGTTAATGATGAAAATGAACCTTTAGGTCCCAACCAAATTGGTGAAATTCAAATTAGAGGGCCCCAAGTGATGAAAGGCTATTGGCAACAAGAAGCCGAAACCAATACTGTAATGCATGCAGGAGGTTGGTTAAGCTCTGGCGATATAGGAAGAATGGATGACGATGGGATTTTTTATATTGAAGACCGTAAAAAAGATATGATTCTAGTTTCGGGATTTAATGTTTTTCCAACTGAAATTGAAGAAGTTGCAACACTTCACCCGCACATCATCGAAGCTGCGGCCATTGGCATTCCTGATGACGCCACAGGAGAAAAAGTTAAATTATTTATTGTACGCAAAGGTAATGTGACCGTTGATGAAATAAAAAAACATTGTAGAAAATATCTTACCGGTTATAAAAACCCAAGGATAATCGAATTTAGAGATGAATTGCCAAAATCAAATGTTGGGAAGATCTTACGTCGAGAATTGCGAGATTCATAAGCGCTATTACTGACGTCCTATGTCATCAGCTTAAAAAAACGGTTTTATACGTAAAATTCGGAAAAAAGGAGCTGGTGGCTAGTTTGATTTTTGATTAAGGTTATTAGTTGGCTGATATGGGGCAGCGTGTTTATCAACACGTGTATGCAAACTATCAAGGTGCGGGAATGAGTACCTAATTGGCAAAAATAATGATATTTCCAAGCTGTTATTACCAGCGTTAGTACATATCAGACTGCCATACCTTGCCTAATGAAAAGTAACTTTAAGCGTTTTAACTCTAAAGTATTTTTGTCCCAAAGTGGGTTAGTGCTGTTAGTTAGTTAGTTAGTTAGTTAGTTAATTGCTTCTTTATTACTCGACATGTTGGTGGCTACAGATCTAAACACCACAGGGCTTTAGGCGGTATATAGACCCGCTGTCTGTCGAAATAAGCAGATACCCATGTTCATCTTCTATGACCTGACGTATACGTTCGTTAAACTCGGTCAGCAGTCGCAACTCTGATGTGGCACGTTCGCCGTCGAGCACTACTCGATTCAGGTGAGTCAGTTTCAGTGCGCCGCTGAGCAGATCACCTTGCCATTCGATGAAGGCGTGGCCGGAGTAGACTAACAAGCTCGAGGGGGCGATGGATGGGGTATAGACTTTTACCGGCGGCTCCATGCCTTCTTTAAATGTACCATCACCGACACTTATCGGCCCCCAATACTCTTTGCCAAATGAGACCACGGGCCAACCATAATTGCCTCCAGCTTTAATCAGGTTAATCTCATCGCCGCCTCTGGGCCCGTGTTCTATCGACCACAAACGTTGGCTTTTAACATCATATGTCAGACCTTGTGGATTACGATGCCCATAGCTGTAGATCTCGGGCAATGCATTTTCATTACTCTTATTAGTGGCAGAGGCGAAGGGATTATCTCGAGGCACACTGCCATCAAGATTTAGCCGCAAGATACTGCCGGCGTGAGTGGTCAAGTCTTGGCCGTTTGGACGGTGGCCGCGGTCACCGATTGAGAAATACAGGTGGCCCTTGTCATCGAAGGCGATGCGCGATCCAAAATGACGGCCGGTATCTGTTGCCGATTCGGTTACCAATAGATCTTGCCAGTTAACTAACTCTTTGCCTCGAAGCAGGGCTCTTGCAATTGTGGTTCGCCCCTGACCGTCGACAGGCTTTGCGTAGGTAATATAGAGCCATTGTTGTTTGCTGCTAGAACCAGAGTCGGTCTTAGGGCCCAATTGGATATCGAGCAGGCCGCCTTGTCCCTTGGCATATATGGGTGGTAGGCCTTTGATGTTTGTCTGCTTGCCGGTGGTGAGGTCAAGCTGTAACAGTTTACCACCTCGCTCGGTGACCAGGAGTTTATTGGGGCCGATTAAGGCCATGCCCCAGGGGATCCCGAGCCCTTCAGCGACTTGCTCGAGTTGATAGTTCTCACAGGCTTTTGCCTGGCAATCTATTGAGACCAGTGCAGCTAATAAGGTCAAGATTAGCGGTAAACTTTTCATTGTTCAGCCTCGGGAAGCGGTTAAGTGGGTTTAACTCTTTCTTAGTGCTAAAACTCGTTATATAAGAGAGTTATATCTATAACGCAGCTTTGGGTGAAAAACAATTGACTATGGTGATTGTTGATTTTTCATTGAGAAGCACGTGCTTGTTTCGGAGGAGTGAGCTCTACCATTACTTATAAATGTAAACTTACTAATGATGACTCAATCTATAGGTAAACCCGCTTCAACATAGGCTTTTACGCCGCCATCCATAAAGTAATAATTTTCTACACCCACTTTTTCAATTAAGTATTGTAACCAGGGAGTTTGCTTGCCTACTGCATCATAAAACAAGATAGTTTGCTGATTCTTTTTGGCCTTACGTAAAAGCCCGAGCACTTTATCTGATGATGCGACCCGTGTAACCCCCTCGAGAATAACCGGGTCTCTGTGATAATGCTCTCTGATATCGACAACCATCACCGACTTATCAATTTTAGCGACAAACTCAGCCGGTGATAAAAGGTGTAACTGATACTTTTCCTTAGTGATAAGTCTATCTTCCGGCACTGTCTCTTCGCCTAGAATAACAGCCGCATCAGGGAAAGCCTCAATCCAGCCAAATATCCCCAGATCCATGGTAGCAACATCTGTAATGCCATTTTCAATCGCTTTATCACTCGCCTTATAGGATTTGTCGCAGGTTATGCCATTACAGTAAAACACGATTGGCCGTGAGTCTTGCGCCCGTAATTTCTTAACCCTTGTAATAAAACCGGCATTTGAAATAGAAATATTGATCGCACCTTTGATGTGCAGCGTGTCGTATTCATGCTGGGATCGCACGTCGATGACTATGGTACTTTCCAACTGTTTATATAACGCATGATGAGCCATGATAGGAATATTTTGATAAACGGAGCGCAGTGGAAAGTTAGCGTCAGTTTGTGCCGCTTGGGGCTCTGTAGCCAATACTGGTGCGAATATGCAGCTCATCAATACCGAAAGCAATCCAATCCAATACCTTTGTAACTTCATCGTTGTACCCATTTACAAACAAACAGTGCCAGGGTGTTGCTAGCCAGCTCGGACATAAGCATCAATAGTAAGCATAGTTAAAAATGGCGGGAACCTTCTTATTGTTCAACTTCTGGTCGCGGGTGAGCATGAATGGTTATCATAGAAGGAGTGAAGAGTAGGGAGGTTTAGTATCGAGAGCGCTTGTTATGAGCAGAGTCTCGATACTAATTTAAATACTAAAAATAAGAGCTAGTTTTGAGTGGGCTTTCTCCGTGCTCGTTCTCGATACAATTTTTCGGCTCTTTTTCTCACTGATATTTGTTTGAACTAGATATGTTAAGCCTATTGTTTACTGGATGTGCTCATTACCAGTAGAACTGCAAAGAAAACGATTGCGCCTATCACTATGATTGTATTCATTGTTTGTTCCTCTTAAGTAGATGTTGGTAGATGAAGTAAGCCCCTATGGTGACAATGATGAAGGGGATGACAGTTATCGCTACGTTGAACATAAATTTGGTCACCGGAATGATGATAATGGTTGCCACAACCAGTACGGCTAGGGTGACCAAGGCGATAAGAGTGATCTGGTTCATGCAAATTCCTGAATGCTGTTTCATCTGATGTCGTACGAGTTAATAAACAACTGATCCAACATATAAAACAGCGGCTAACGATTGATATTCAATAATATTAGTATCGCAGCCTTACCTTATTCTTCCCTTAATTGAATTTTAAAGTGAAAGAAAAGGAGCGCTTTAAAGTCAAAGACGGCGCTTCGCTGTAAGTCAGAAATGACGCTGCGCTATTAAAGCTGAGACGACACTTCGCTAGAAGAGCTAAGATGGCACTTTGTTGGTTGAGCGGGGATGACACTTCGTTATTGGAGCTAAAACGACGCTACGCTGTAAGGGCTCAGACGATGCTCACAATGTGAGCTTGGTCGAAGGAATACGACGCTGCGCTGTAGGGGCTAAGACGATGCTTCGCTGGAATGACGTTCAAAGGTGGATACCGGAACAAGTCCGGTAGAACAGATTCGCGGCTAAAGCCGGCTCCTACAACACGATATTCTGAGCCGATTAATTTCGTGATTCTGACTTCACTTGAATTTCAGGTTTAGAATCTATGTCCTGCGTTAAGCCACAGATGGATTCCGGCCTTCGCCGGAAGGACTTTAGGTGGATCCCGGAACAAGTCCGGCATGACGGCAGTAGAAGTAGATTCGGGCCGCGCTTGCTGCTTCTGTTTTATGTCATTCTGAATTTATTTCAGAATCTAGCTTTATAGCTAGCCAAGAGGTGGATCCCGGAACAAGCCCGGGATGACAGCATAAAAGAATCGCTTCCTACCGTGGCGGTAAGATGACGGCTTCGCGGCTAAAGCCGGCTCCTACAATAATCATTACTTTGTAAATCCCGGTTAGAGTATTGAAATAGAGTTGGTTAATGATAACCTTTCTCAATTACAAGCTATTACTGAAAATTCAAAATGACAAAAATCTTAAAAACACTCCACAACTGGCTAGGCTTTTTTATCAGTTTAATAATGCTGATTGTATTAACGACCGGTATCTATTTAGGCGGTGCAGATCTGCTTAAACGTATGGACGATAAAGGTCAGGTGTATTCTGCGCTAAGCCATGAAGAAAAAGCTGTGATCGCGGCCGATGCGCTGGCGAACTATCCGGAGGCATCAGGTGTAAAACTACCAACCGAAATGGCGCCTTATGTCGAGGCCTATTCGAGACAAGAGTCCACTTATCTAACTACTGACCTTGAAGAGTTAAGCCATCAGGTAAAAAGTAAAGATTCTCTGCAAAGTTGGATGTTCTGGTTTCATCGTAACTTTCAGCTAAGCGACCCCGGTAAACATGCCAATGCTATCAGCGCCATATTGGCAACGGTCATCATCTTTATCGGACTCTATCTGTGGTGGTTAATAAGACGTGGCTTTAAGTGGAAGCATACACTGCCTAAAAATGGTAAAAACAGTGCCTTGATCAAGAGCCATATTCAGTTGGGGCTGATTTTCTCAATTCCATTGTTGATTATGTCGATCAGTGGTGCCTATATCACCTACGGTGCATGGGGTAGTTCGACGTTAGATGAGAATCGACAAAAGCCAGTACTTGCTCAAGCTGGTGACTGGGAGGCACAGATTGCTGCAGCCCAAAAAATATGGCCGGAGTCTGAACTGGTTTCTGTATCAAAGCCGCGTAAACCGGAAGAGGGGAGTTATATCTATTCACTGAGCTTTAATGGCGATAACGCCTTAGGTTTGATGCAGACTGATACCATAAACATCGATCTTCACACGGGCAAGTTAGATTCAGCGCAGACCTTTAGTGATAAGGGACTTGCCTATCAAGCTAAGTACAGTGCGCGTTTCTTACATGATGGCGCCAGAATGCCAACTTGGTATCTGCTCATGCTTATCATAAGCTCAGTCGTTGGGACGTTAATGGTGAGCTTTGTGTTGGTGACGTTTGTGCGAAAGGAGATCCTTGGTCGAATGAAAGCCAGAGCAGCACTTCGTTTGCAAAACCAAAACGTATAAAAAAGGATATTGAAGGAGTTTGGTTCGCGGCTGGTCGCTACAACAAAGGATCCGCATCTTTGAGGATAAAGCTTGGCGTTTACAGACAAGGGAACGAATGATGCTATATCAAATGTAGGACCGGCTTTAGCCGGGAATGGCTCCTCTGTTCAAAAGATTCGCGGCTGAAGCGCGCTCCTACAGTGGAGTTAAAGCCGGCTCCTACAAAAGATAGCTTCCGGCCTTCGCCGGGTCGATAAATGCTCCTGGCCTTATCGACATTGCTGCCATCCCTGGCAGTCAAATGACGTTTCAAGGTAGGAATTACATTCAAAGGTTAAATGACGGCAAAAAAAATGGAACCCTGTATGGGTTCCATTTTTAGGCGACAGATGCTCAAGCATTGTCGACATTTCTTACTATTATCAACATCAGTTATTCTGATTTTTTATGAGTGTAGGTGTCAGAGTCTATCTTTAGTAAGTCAGTAAAAATGGATCTTGGTTTAAGTCCAGGTTCCATTCTCAGCTAACTCGAATTATCTCAGGATCATCTGCTCACGTTCTGGGCCTACTGATACCATGCTGATTGTGACGCCCATTAGCGCTTCGATACGAAGTACATAGTGTTGCGCGGCTTCAGGTAGGCTTTCAAAAGTACGACAGCCTGTGATGTCTTCGCTCCAACCTTGCATCTGCTCATAGACAGGTGATAGGGCTGCGGTTTGTGGCCAGATTGGGTTTTGAGTATGCTCACCTTCGTAAGATACGCAGATTTTCAGATCTGTCATGCCAGTTAAACAGTCAATCTTAGTCAGTGCGATTTCGGTAGCGGCTTGCAGTTCGACACCATTACGCGTTGCGACAGCATCGAAGTAACCCATATCACGGGGACGGCCGGTGGTTGCGCCGTATTCATTAGATGTTTCACGGAAGTTATCCTGCTCTTCCATTGCGGTAACTAATGTTCCTGTACCGACAGACGAGCTGAATGATTTAGCCACGGCAATGATACGTTCCGGGCGTAGAGCCGGTAAACCACTACCAATGCCGGCATAAGCGGCGGTTACGTTTGAAGACGTTGTCCAAGGGTATTCGCCATAAACCAAGTCACGGCCTGCACCTAATTGGGCTTCAAACAGCAAGCTGGCATTATTGCTTTGCATGACTTTTAGTGGCTCAGTCACGTTGCAGATAAATTCACGCCAAGGCGCCGACACTTCTAATAACCATGCGGTCATCTCTTCAGCGCTTTGGCTAAAGTCACAGCTAGGGTATAGGGCTTTCAGTTGTGGCATCTTCCAATCGAGCATAAATTTAATACGCTCAAGTAGCACTTCAGGTTGCATTAACCAACCGACAAGAATGCCTTTTTTCATGACGCGATCGCCATATGCAGGTGCGATACCTTGTCTTGTTGAACCGTAAGCACCATCGCCTAAACGTTCCTCTTCAAGGGTATCTTCGAGTGCGTGTAGCGGCAGACATAGAGTGGCACGATCTGAAATGTGTAGCTTAACGCTTACGCCAGCGGCTTTAACTTCTGCAATCTCTTCAGTTAACGCTGCAGGGCTGATGACCATGCCTGGGCCAAGTACCGCAGTACAGTCCGGGTTGAATATGCCACTTGGAAGCTGGTGTAATTTAAAGGTACCAAAGTCATTGACGACAGTATGGCCCGCATTATTACCACCTTGAAAACGAATACTTGCAGATGCATCTGCCGCAAGAAAATCAACGATACGGCCTTTACCTTCATCGCCCCAATTAGCACCAACAACAACAATAGACGGCATAACTCACACTCCTGAATAATTAAGCGGCTATGCTAATCGAATAGTTCTGATATGAGAAATTAATTATTATTATCAGATTGATAAGGAATTCATATATCATAGGGGCGAAACTGCTTAAATAACCAGGTAAAGGGTATGCTTGATCTCAATTGGCTTAAAACGTTTGTCACCTTAGCGCAGCACCAACATTTCGGTAAAGCGGCAGCGGCGCTGCATATGACTCAGCCTAATGTCAGTCTACATATCAAACAGTTAGAGAGTACGACGCGGGTTAAGTTAATTGAGCGTAATCCATTTCATCTGACCGAAGCGGGCGTTCGATTACTGAAAACCAGCCAGAAAACCTTGATGGAGCTGCAGGTTTGCCAGGCGGATCTCAACGCGATTAACGATCTTAGCCAAGGGACGCTTACCATTGCAGCCAGTGACATCATCTCTCGCTTATTGTTGATCTCGCCATTTCAGTTGTTCAAAGCTGAATTCCCAGGCATCGATTTTTCACTGTTAAATACCACCTCATCGCAAGCATCAGCATTGGTGAAAAACGCTCAAGCGGATCTGGGCTTTGTGATCGCTCAAAAAGAGAGTCAGCCGCTGCATTTCACCCAGTTACAACAGATACGCTGGTGCGCGTTAGGGGATAATCTGGCGCTATGGCAACAAGCGAAGCTGCAGCCTGAGCTGGAACTAGAGAGTGAACCCACTTTAATCTTATTAGGCCATGATACCCGTACCCGAGACCTACTCGATCTAGCATTGCCATCTCTGAATCTGCCGAAGTACCGAATTATGGAGGTCGGCAGTGTCGACGCTCAAATCGATTGGGCAGAAGCGGGCTTCGGTGTGGCGATAGTGCCCGAGTTTTCAATTTATACTAAACGCAACCTCAAAACTCATCTCAAAACAAAGGTAACGCCGTTACCCGAGTTTCCGACCACCAGCCTGGGGTATATTGTGCGCCAGAACCAAATTTTATCGAAAGCCATCAAGCAGTTATTGAAATGGGTAGATGAGGAGATCATTCGCTCGCAGAAGTAGGTTTGACAAAGCAGAGATGACACTGCGCTGATATAGCTGAGATGATATAAAAAAGGGATCCATATCCTTCGAGGATAAAACCGCTGTTTACAAAGAAAGGAATGAACAGAGCTATATCTAAATGTAGGACCGGCTTTAGCCGGGAATGATCCACCCAAAAACCTTCGCGGCTGAAGCACGCTCCTACAAAGGAACTTACACCTTCGCGGCTAAAGCCAGCTCCTACAAAACGTCATTCTGAATTCATTCTGTGTTAAGAGTAGAATCCAATTTTAAGAGTAAGCCCTGAGATGGATCCCGGAACGAGTCCGGGATGACGGTTTTGATTTGGAATGATGCTTGTCTGTCTCTTTCTGTCATTCTGGCCTGTTTCGAAATCCAGGTTTCAGAATCCAGCTTGTGATTTTATTGATGGGAAAATGGATTCCTGCTTTCACCGGGTCGATACTGCCTCTTTTCGTCATTCTGACCCTGTTTCGAAATCTAGGTTTCAGAATCCAGCTTGTGGTCTTACTGACGGGGAAGTGAACTCGGGCTTCATCATTTTTCCTGTTTAATTCGTATATTATTGGCGCAGATCATGCTCATCTCAGCAATCAGATGTATCCTGACTATACTAGTAGGCACATGGTGACCTATTGTTAAAAAAGTAGTAATTTTGGGGTGTTAGGTATGGTTGAATCAGGAAGTTCTCAACAAGAAAGTAGCGAAAGCATGATTGATATGGATGCCATGGGTGATTTTTATGATGACTTCAAGACGGCCCATGAAATATGTGACTCTGTCTTAATCGATTTAGAGCTGGATCCCACTAACGCCACCCTCCTTAATTCCCTGTTCAGGTCTATTCATACCATCAAAGGCAATCTGGTCTATGTGGGTTTGAAAGATATCACGCCGCTGATCCAGAGCGTGGAAGACCTGCTGGACGCCATAAGAAAAAACCGTATCGAGTACGACAGTCTGTTATGTGATGTGGTGCTACTCACGCTCGATAAGACTGAGAATATGGTTCAGTCAAGAATAAATGATAGGCCATGCGCTTTGTCAGATGATGAGATCGATCGTTTGTGTATCAATATCAGCTGCATAGCCGATGTCGCACCGGAAGCTAGAATTGAATACATTAAAAACTGCCTATTTATTTTAGACCCGGATACTCACTTATATAACACCTATTCGAAAGAAGCGCTCGATGCGCAAGATACTCGCGATGATAGTCCACTGGTTACACCAAAAACGAAGCTAAGTAGCGACGGTTCCCGAGAGCCATTAGTTAATACTGATTATCTGGTCGATAATGAAGTCGTTGCTGATAAAAACATTAAAGATGTGCTTAAAAGCCATGGTATTGAACTTGATGAAGATATTAATTTCTTCGAAAGCTTGAGTACCCCATTAGAAAACCGTTCGTTTTATTGGAAGGGACGTACGGTACGTTTATTACTACTCGCGCTTGCGATGAATGAGAAATCACAGGGAAAAGTGGATCCGACTCAACTCGCCGTTGCCGTATTAATTCACGATATCGGAATGTCGTTCCTGCCGCGCTCTCTTCTTACCAAGAAAGGGGCCTTTACCGAAGGGGAGAGGCAAGCATTACATCGTCATCCCAATTCTGGTTGTCTGTTGCTCAGTGAATCAAACAGATGGGCACAGGCCGCTGAAATGGTTTTACAGCATCATGAACAGGTGGATGGTTCGGGTTATCCGAACCACTTGAAAGGAGATTATATTTGTCATGGCGCTAAAATTCTAGCCATTGCCGATACGTTCGATGCCAGATCTCATGAAAGAGCCCATCGGACGCTACTCAAGCGGCCGTTAGTACGAACCATGAATGAAATTAACAACTTTTCAGGCACACAGTTTGACCCATATTGGGTCGATATTTTTAATCAGGTTGTAGGTACGCCTGATGGCTAGTGTGTCACAGCGATAATGTTCTGTTTTGGTAGAGAGCTATTTATTCGTAATAGGTTATTGGTTACTCGCAATAAGGCATTTGCAATATGTTACTCATTAAATCTGACTGACGATAAGTTACCGGCTATGATTCACTGCTATTTTTTGCCTGCCATATAATGTGACTTCGAGAAAAGTTGCTATCCCTTTGTTTTGAGCTAAGATCTTAGCTGTACATTTAAAACCTCGCTTTAGTTTTAAAAGTATCACGGTCGACAAATTGCGTATAAGATTATTCAAGGAACGAATATGACTAATTCAGCTTTCTCAAGTAACGCGGCTCACTCTATTAGTTCTGCTATTTCTACCGATCCTGACACAATCAAGCCTGACACCTTTCATTTCATGCTTCCACCGAGTCAAAGACCCACCTTCATCCCCTTAAAAGAGGAGTTGCATCCAGCTTTCGGGTGGTTGACCAAGAACAGATCTCGTTCGCGCAGGCGTGATGTGTTTGAGTCCATCGATACTATCGTGATCCATGCTACTGCAGGTTATGCGACGAAACATGCGGTGGATACCTGGAAAGAGAGAAAGGCGAGTGCGCACTGGATAATACCCGATGAGAATGAAACCGAGCATGGTCACTTTATCTGGGCCACGGTGGCTGAGGCGAAAGCGGCCTATCATGTGGGTCATGTCGATTATGAGCCGATACTGGGTGAGGGGCCCAATGTTAATGACCGGAGTTTAGGTGTTGAGCTGGTTAATACTCAGAATGTTCAATATTTTCGAGATCCCTATTCCCAATGGCAGATAGAGATGTTGGCTCGCATCGTTCTATATGCCTGGGCCAAATATCCCAATCTCAGGCATGTCATCTCCCATGCCAAACTGGATCCGTCTCGGCGCTCCGATCCCGGTGAAAACTTTCCCTGGGAGGCGTTTAAACACAAGGTACTGACTCATTCTGTATTAGAAGAGCGCCACCCTCTGGTGCTCGAAGCAAATACCTCCACTGTGACGAGTGAGACCGATAGCTTAAATCTTGCGGTAACGAATAGGGCCGGCCATTGCTGTGAGCCTTAGGTGTACTGGAACGCTTCATACCATGGCGGTCAAATGACGGTTATAGTGTCGTAATCCTCATTTTCTATAATTTAAAATCATTCGCGGCTAAAGCACGCTCCTACAGAGGGTCACATCCTCGTGGGTGAGACACGCCCCTACAAAGAATATACATTTTAGAGGGTAAAGCAGCCGTTTACAAAGAAGGGAATGAACAGAGCTATATCTAAATGTAGGACCGGCTTTAGCCGGGAAAGATCCACCTTTGCAAAAACCTTCGCGGCTAAAGCCAGCTCCTACAAAGAATGTACCTCTTAGAGGATAAAGCTGGCGTTTTCAGAGGTGGGGACGAAAAGCCATATCTAAATGTAGGACCGGCTTTAGCCGGGAATGGTCCATCTTTACAAAAACCTTCGCGGCTAAAGCCAGCTCCTAAAGAATTAAAATCAGGTCATCCGGAAATCAGCAAATCGTCATTCTGAACTCATTCTTTGTAGAGAGTAGAATCCAGCTTTTTCACTGGAAGGAAGATGGACTCCGGCATTTGCCGGAGTGACGTAAGAGGATAGGATATTCTTGCGCATCATGTCATTCTGAATTCATTCTTTGTATAGTGTGGTTTCTAGTTTCTCTTCATTATTATCACTGCCTTATCGCTTGATTATTGCGCTGTCAGTTGCTGCTTTCATGACTCGTGTTCGGGTATCTTGTAAACTAAATTCATATCACATTCATGTACTTCTTAGCCTCGGCGTCATGCATTCTCATTTTAGCTAAGCTTTAGGATCCATCTTGTCTCGACTCAGTACTTCAAACCCGGTTATATCAGCAACACACTCATCTGATTCTTCAGCTGTTGCACTGTCTTCAAATACAGCGGCGTCTAGCAAAACGGCGTCAACTTCATTGTCGTCTAGTAAAGCGACTTCAAGTAGATCGTCGGCAGGAACATCATCAGGCATGACATCGGCCGGAGAGCCTTTATCCCCATTGGCCTCTTTAGTAGGAGTCGGGCTTTCGAGTGAAGAGCAAACAGTTAAGCAGATACCTTATAGTTGGTTTGGCCAATTTTTTAAGCAGTCTGAGTGTGCTGTTAAGTTCGATGCTGGTGGGCTCACCCTCACATCATTGAATCAAAATCGATTCTTTACAATTAATCCGGCCAGTACCAATCCCCACTCCGTTGGAAAAGCCGTTAAAAATACTGTTGAAAATAACGATAACGAGATTGATAACGACAGAGAGACGGCGCTTCAGTTTAACTGGCAGCAGCTGGATAGGCCCTCGGCTTTTCATTGGAGTTTCTTCGGTTATTTGTTGAACTTCAAGGCCGGTAAGCAAACTTACTGTGTGCCATTTTTGTCATACAGAGCCAAATCACAATTTAGTGATGATATGGCCGTTTTCTGGGCTAAGGCTAATCAAGATAGATTATGTAAACTCGTTAGTCGGATAGAACATGCGATATCCAGTGAGTATCCTCGTCAATCGAGAGTCAATCAGATCAATGCACGGGTCGCACGTGAATATGCGCGTTGGTTTCCCTGGAGCCGGGAGCGATCCCTTAACCTTTCGGAAGAACTTCGCGCTGCGTTAACGAAACTGAAACAGTTTAAGGCCTGGACAAGTCAAGATATTGCCAATACCTGCGAGCAGTATATTCAACGGCAGCTACTCCAATATAAGATATTTTTCGATAGCGTCGAATCGAATCCGTTAACCGATAAACAGCGCAGGGCCTGCGTTATCGATGATAATAACAATCTCTTGTTGGCAGGTGCCGGAACGGGAAAGACCAGTGTCATGGTTGGCCGGGCAGGGTATTTGATTAAAAGCGGACAGGCCATCGCCGATGATATTTTACTGCTCGCTTATGGAAAGGTTGCCGCCAAAGAGCTGGATGAACGTATTCAGCTTAAGTTAGGTCCGCTTTTAACCTCAAATAAAGATGACCAAGCGCTTGGAGCTACTGGAGTTCGCGATATCAGGGCAAGCACTTTTCATAGCTTAGGTATGCACATCATTACCGAGGTCGAAGGGGTTAGGCCTAAGTTGTCAGCTTGGGCGAATGACGAGAAAGCGAAAAACAATTGGGTTAACGATACGTTAGCATCACTTGTTAAAGATAAGCGTTACTGCAAGCGGCTATTAACCTTCTTTAGCGACCACTTTCACATAGAGATGAGTTCATTCTATTTTGAGAATGAAAAGGATCAGTCTGACTATCTCAGTGCCAATGAGATCCAAACGTATAATGGTGAGAAGGTAAAGCGATTCCCAGAGCGACAGATCGCCAATTGGCTCTACAGGCAGGGGATTGAGTATCGCTATGATGCCCTCTATCAGCATAAGCAAAGCGATAAGGGAACTCGACCCTACCTAAGTAATTTCTACCTGCCGCAATATGATCTTTATATCGATTACTTTGATATCGATGAAACCGGAGCTGTGCCTCTCTTTATCGATAATGACTCATATCATGATTCGATAGATAGGCGGCGAAAACTTCATCAAGATAATCAAACTCAATATGTTGAGCTGTATTACCATCAGCACAGTCAGGGACAGTTGCTCAAGCATCTTTCTAAGGCGCTGACGAAATGTAAGGTTAAACGCGCACCTGTGGATGATGAGGCGCTATTGGCCAAGTTACGTGAGCTGGGGGTTATTGATAAGCTAGTCAAATTATTCAGTCAGGCTATTTCGCTCTATAAAGGTTCATGCCTGGATGACAGCGCTTTGGCCGAACGTTTATCAATGTCTGCAAATCAGGTTCAAACCGATGCGGCATTTACGCTATTAAAGCCCATGATAAAAGCCTATCGAGCCCATTTAAAATCGAGTGGCGAGATAGATTTTGAAGATATGATTGCTAAAGCTATTCAATATCTCGATCAGGGCCGGTTTGTCTCACCCTGGCGCTATATCATGGTCGATGAATTTCAGGATATCTCAGAGCCGAGAGCCAGGTTGATTAGGGCATTACGAGATTCAACTTATCGAGTCTCAAAAGAGAAGCCCGCAGAAGATCAAAAGTCGGCTGGTAGCTCTAAAGACAAAACTAAAGCTACAAGCCCTGTAAAATCCACTCGTTCAGCTTCACTGTTTTGTGTCGGCGACGACTGGCAAGCTATCTATCGTTTTAGTGGCGCGGATGTCCAGTTAACGACCGAATTTGAACACTATTTTGGCCCCGTCACTAAGACTCATTTAGATCTTACGTTTCGTTTTAACTCACGTATTGGTGATGTGGCGACCCGGTTTGTCACGCAAAACCCAATGCAACTGAAAAAATCGGTCGAATCGTTTACTAAGGGGAATAAATCGTCTGTATCGATTGTTAAGGGGAAGAGTGCAAATAAACAAGCAGACGAAACGAACATAAATGAGAGTAAGAGAGAGAAAAGTGCACTCACCGATACATTAGATTCTATTGCGGGGTTGCTAACTAAGAGCAAGAGGGAAACCGACGTTAAACCTACGGTCTATCTATTGGCCAGATATTGGTTTTTGTTGCCAGACTCGCAGGCGCTATTAAAACTTAATCAGCACTATTCAAGTTTCACCATAGAGTGTCAGTCTTTTCATGCTGCTAAGGGGAAGGAGGCTGATTATGTGATTATAACGGGGCTGACTACCGGTATGCATGGATTTCCATCGCAAAGGTCAACCCCTCCTGTGTTAGAGGCGTTACTTCCTGAGGAGGAAGATTTTAAGTTTGCCGAAGAGCGCCGTCTGTTTTATGTAGCCTTGACTCGTGCTAAACATAAGGTGTACCTGCTGGCCGGCAAGAACAATGTCAGTCCGTTTGTAGATGAGATAGCACAACTATGTAGGACACGGCGTTAGATTAAATGTAGGGCTGGCTTCAGTCACGAACAATGACGTTATGTAGGAGCGTGCTTTAGCCACGAATTGTTACGTTTTGTAGGAGCGTGCTTTAGCCGCGAAGGATGGAATATTGTAGGAGTCGGCTTTAGCCACGAATGCTATAGAATAACGGAACACCTTTGGATTATGAATTAGGCTCTGATATTGATTAAGCGTGTATCTCAATCAGATATGCAATTCCTACCGTCGATTTTGGCCCTGTATAGCGCTTCATCGGCACGTTTCAGTATGCTTTTTACATCGTCTTGTGGTTCATATTCTACGACACCGATACTGATCGTAAATGGGATCTTTTGCTCATCTTGTCCGATAAACACTTGTTCATAAATATGTTCGCATAAGCGTGTAGCAATCAACTTGGCTACATTTAACCTTGTTCCGGGGAGAATGACTGTAAACTCCTCACCACCAAATCGTGCAATTTTGTCTCCTTCCCTTAGCAGTCCGGTAGCGGCATCGGCAAAAAACTTTAAGATCTCATCGCCAACCAAATGACCATAAGTGTCATTGATCTGTTTGAAATGGTCTAAGTCGATCATCAACAAGGAAAAATTAAACCCATAACGCGTAAATCGGTTCGACATGCTGATTAGTTTATGGTCGAGGTAGTTACGGTTTCTCAGCCCTGTCAGATAGTCGGTATTGAGCTTGAATTTCAGTTCATCAAGCAGCTGTGTTCGCTGCGACACATCCCTGATTATCGCGGTAAACTCCGGCTCTCCCTCGACAAATATCTTGGAGATGCTTATCTCGGCGGCAAACTCATTACCACTTTTTTTGAGACCATATATCTGTATTCTCTCTCCCATATCACGTGAAGATATCTCTTCATGATTAAACTCTTCCACATATTCCGAATGATGCTCTCTGTGACGAACAGGCATTAAGCTAGTGATTGGTTTGCCGATAATTTCATCAGCGCTATATTCAAAAATAATCTCTGCCGCCCGATTAAAATAATTTATGGTTTGGTATCTATCCATGGTGATGATGGCATCGAATGCCCCCTTAACCACAGAACTATATCTGGCTCCTCTCTTGTTTATTTCGGACTCGAGGGCGACTTTATCATCCATATTTATTCCCGTAATCATCACTCGCTTAAGATGACCATGGGGGTGGGCCATAGGTTTCAAGAACAAGCGCCACCAGTTCGACTGTTGACCCTTCTCGAAAGCCTGCTCTAACTCAACCGGTTCATCGGTATCAAATACCTCGGGAAGAAACCTGAGCAGAGTATTGGCAACTGAGGTAACCAGAATGCTGTTAAGTGAGCAATAGGGAGTGAAGGGGGGATTTTCTCCGAGCATTTTTTTAAAGCGTTCATTACAGGCAAGAATAATATATTCATGCTCATGTTGTTCAACCACGGCCACACTGGCATGGATAGCATCAACCATCTCTTGTAATTTTTGTGGCGTTTTCAACATGAGTTTAGCTTCAACCTCCAAGATCAATCATTTAAGTCTAGTTGGAAGTTTCATTTTTTTCATGATCTAACGGTCTACACTGACGCTTTTTGAATTTGTCGTTTACTCCCAATTCACCAAGAACAGATACAATTAGCGTGAATCGTTATTCACAAATATGCATTACGGTTAGAAAATTCTCGGGATTATATTTTTGATTTTGCATAGGCACTGAATAAATGGTGCATGAGATGATAAAGCTGATTGTTATTCTGATTCAGGTGGAAACATGAAGTCGATAACTGCTGGTGGCCAGAGAGTTAGCTTTAAAGGGTCGATTAACAAGATAACCTATCGTGATTTTTTGTAGGAGCTGGCTTCAGCCACTAATGACATTATGTAAGAGCCGGCTTTAGCCGCGAATCTAAATAACCTTTGTCATTCCGGCATGCCTTTGGCCGGAATCTAGATTTAGGATAAAACATGCTGAACTGGTACCCCGTTCGTTGACGTGATCGACACGGATATTAAAGCTTGTTTAACCTATTAAATCGATTCTTTGTGCTTACTTTTGTAAGCGCTATTTGAGTGATTATTTTTTGTGAGATAGTCATACTAAGTGCATGTCTTTTACTATGCTTAGATGTGTTAATTGGTTTCAAGTTGATTTAATTGGAGTTGATTAGTTCAAACCACACCGTATGCTGACCAACTGTTTAAAATAATATATTTGTTTACACCCTAGATATATAGCAGCAAGTAGAGTACATCAACCTCAAGTAAGCAATTGATTAATTTTGCATTTCCGTTCTGCGAGAATGGTGGTGACATAGGTTGTTCTCGATTAATAAAAGGATTAGGTTATGCAACTGAATCAGAAGTACTTGTTTTTCTTGTTGTCTCTGCTTTTCATTTCCGGCTGCTCAACAGTACCTGACTACACCCCAGTTCCTGAACACCTTGTAGATAAAGTTGAACCTATGGGGATACCCGAAATTAGAGCTTGGGGCGATGTTAATGACTATGTTATTGGCACTTATGGTGAGACCGTGCTTGCAAGACAGGACGCTGCAGGGCTCTTGTTGAATGAGGATGGTAGTTTTAAAGAAGCCAATATGTTGACTCTATCTGGTGGCGGAGAAAATGGTGCCTTTGGTGCTGGTATTCTCAAGGCTTGGAGTGATTCAGGATCACGACCTGAATTTTTAGCCGTAACAGGTATCAGCACTGGCGCGATCATCTCTGTTTTTGCTTTTTTAGGAACAGACTATGATGACCAATTAACCAGCTTTTATACTTCAACCGATGCTAAAGATTTATATGTTAAAAAAGGCTTTCTCGCTGCGATCACAAGCCTATCTTTATTCGATACCAGCCAATTTGAATCCAAGGTACGTGACACCATTAATCCAGAATTACTCTCACGAACTGCTGAGGCATATGAACAGGGACGCATTTTACTAATAGGTACAACTAATCTCGATGTTCAGCGCATGGCTATTTGGGATATGGGATATATTGCGTCACTGGAAACCCCTGAAGCAGAAAAACTGTTTGAAGATATTGTGTTAGCGTCTGCGTCTATTCCTGGTATGTTTCCTGCGGTGCCTGTGAATGTTGAGTATGAAGGGGAGCAATATCAAGAAATTCATGTTGACGGTGGTGTCGTGCGACAAGTTTTTTTACTTCCAGATGAAATATCTATAACGCCAGAGCTGTTAACTTACCCCGAAAGAGATCGCAATTTATTCGTCATACGTAATGGTGAATTTAAGGCTAGCTATAAACAGACGGAACTCAAACTACTAAGCATCACAGGCAGATCCATCTCCACATTACTCAAATATCAAGGACGTGGTGATGTAATGCGCTTGTACAACAAGGCTCACGAAGCAAATATGAATTTCAATATGGCCTACATTGATGATGATTTTGAGCGTGAAGACCTTAGCAGTGACTCATTTGAAAAAGAATATATGCAAGCGCTGTTCGATTACGGTTATACAAAGTTTCAATTAGGAAACCTGTGGAAAGCTAAACCGCCAGGTATCGACTCTAAAGAACTTAAGTTCCTTAAAATATCAGAAAAACCTTAATGAACGGGCTTACCAGTTATGACTGGTTCCATAAATTTCAAATTCGATATTTCTATGTTCAAATTCCCTGTTCGCGTCACCGATGGGCTTCACTAAACTATTGACCCTAAATAGAAAAACTTTATTACGTAAATGCTTACAATTTTATGCTTCAAGTTAGGTGAAATTGATACGCATTTAAGCTCCATAAAAGAAGCGGTTTACTATGCTTAGATGTGTTAACTAGTTTCAGGTAGGAGTTTTACGATGAGTGATACAAGTTTGTATGAGCGCTTAGGTGGTGAGGGAAAGATTGCGCTTATTGCTGCCGATATTTTCGATACCCACGCCGCTAATCCAACGATTGCCAGCCGATACAAAGACTCAGACAGGGATAGAGTCATCAAGGTTGTCACCGAGTTTCTCTGTTCGGGTACCGGTGGGCCGCAAGATTACACGGGTAAGAATATGCTCGATGCTCACAGGGCGATGAATATTAATGAACGTGAATATCTGGCTGTGATAGATGACATCATGGTGGCGTTGGACAAAAATAATGTTGGAGAGCGAGAGAAGCAAGAGATGTTGATGATTGCTTACTCTATTAAGGAAGAGATCATCGGCGTTTAAGATTGATTTTTTTTGTATACACCTATTTACAGATCTACCTATAAGTATTTAAGCAAAACGCAGCCGTTCTGGCTGCGTTTTTGTGCTCTGTTCACGACTATTCTAACTAGTGTTTCTCTTTGGTGACCGAAACCGTCCATGCATATAAAGGGGCATCGTTATCGATCTGAAATTCTAGTGAAGCTTCTTGTCCATCGGGTAATAGTGTAAAACCCGGAAGAGTCTCAATGTTGAGGAAATCACCCTTTCGATAAATAAGCTGTGCGGTCAGATCGATCTGCCCCAGATTGTCAGAGAGACTTAAACGTAGGTAATTAGCACTTTCAAGCTCAATCGGGAACTCTACAGGGTGATCTGCTCCTAGTGTCACTTGAGTAGGACCTAACGTGATACCGTCGCGTAACAGATCTGTATTGACCACATAGTCATCGGAATGACATGCACTTAATGATGCGATGAAGATAAATGCAAAAAAAGATCGTAGAAACATCGTGCTCTAATAATGAGTAACTTTAATGGCGCCATGTTAACACTATTTGTTATCACATTAGTTACTTTTCACTAACCGTTTATGGGCTTGTATCATCTTTTTGGCCTTTCGTTCAGCTTGTATTCAGCAAAATGCTCATGGCGTTAGGATGCTTTTGGCATAAAGGTTATATACCCAAGCCACTTGGAAATGCAGGATTCAGTGGCGTTTGGGTATAGATCAAAATACTCTGCTTCAGACGGCCATTGTTTTTCTGTATTATCTGCCTCCTGAATTTATTTTAAGGTGAGCTATGCAGCCCCAAGCCGACCCATTTATTGTTCCTGTTTGTCATGATGAGATTGAGATCTTGTATCAGGATGAGGCATTGATTTTAATCAATAAACCCAGCGGCTTATTAAGTTTATCGGGTAAGCATCCGGATAATAAGGATTCGGTTCACTTTCGTTTAGTTCAGGACTTTCCGACCTGTACCATGATCCATCGATTGGACTTTGGCACGTCCGGCATCATGTTAGTCGCGATGAATAAGCAGGTAAACGCCCAACTCTGCAAGCAATTTAGTGAAAGAACCGTATCAAAGCGCTATACGGCACTGTTACATGGACATCTGAAGACGGGTGAGGGAGTGATTGATTTTGCTATCGCGAAAGATAAAGAGAACTTTCCTCTGATGAAAGTCTGTCAGCAGACAGGCAAGCCGGCGGTCTCAAAGTTTAAGGTACTCGAACGTTTCGTTCAGACTCATGAACACGCTTTTTTCCAAGAGCATGAAAAGGCTGGAGATAGGGCGGTTACCCGGGTCGAATTTGAGCCGGTCAGTGGTCGGACTCATCAGTTAAGGCTTCATAGTCAACAGATCCAACACCCCATTTTAGGTTGTGATCTCTATGCCACCGATGAGGCGTTCTTTGCCTCTTCCAGGTTAATGTTACATGCAACCGAACTCGCGTTTGATCATCCAATAACGGGTGAGCGGATGAATATTATCTCTCCGAGTCCGTTTTAGGATTTTTAATCTCACCTTCGCGGCTAGAGCGCGCTAAATGTAGGACCGGCTTTAGCCGGGAATGGTCCATAATTTACAAAAATCTTCGCGGCTAAAGCACGCTCCTACAGAGAGCCTCATCTTCGTAGGTGAGGCACGCATGTACATCTTCGAAGATAAAGCTGACGTTTGCAGAGATGGGGACGAAAATCCATATCTAAATGTAGGACCGGCTTTAGCCGGGAATGGCTCTGCTTTACAAAAAGCTTCGCGGCTGAAGCGCGCTCCTACAGAGAGCCACATCTTTGTAGGTGAGACACGCATGTACATCTTCGAAGATGATGCTGACGTTTGCAGAGGTGGGGACGAAAATCCATATCTAAATGTAGGACCGGCTTTAGCCGGGAATGGCTCTGCTTTACAAAAAGCTTCGCGGCTGAAGCGCGCTCCTACAGAGAGCCACATCTTTGTAGGTGAAGCACGCTGCTACTGATGTAAAAACTCTCCCAGATAACATTTGAGGTAGGCGATACTGGCTCTTTTCGCTTCCTCTTCCATCTTATCGGTTATCTCATCGTGTTTATTAACCGACAACATAAACATCAGATCGGCAATTTCCACGGCGTGGAAAAAAACCTGTGCCTGATCCGGAAAGTCGGGGATAACAAAGTGATCTTCTATGGCGTCGATCAATAGCCTTCCAATGACTTCATCATTTCGTCTATCGGCTAATTTGATATAAGCGGGAGTTTTGCCGCCGATGATCAATTGTTGATACGACCTGTTATTACGGTAGAGCTCGGCCGCACGTCGAATACAGATCCGAATAATGGCTTGCCAATTATCATCTTCATCCAATGTGAACGACTTGAATATGACTTGGCTGATCTCTGTACCAAATACAGACGCAATCTCCACCCACAGGCTATTGATATTGGGAAAGAAGTGATAGCTGGATGCCAGCGGGATCTCGGCAAGTTTAGCAACATTGGCCAGCGAAATATCTTCGATACAGCGCTCTTCGAGCAAGCTTTTTCCGGCAAGGATCAGCTTTTCTCTTCTTAAATTCCCTCGATTCTGAGGAAGGCTCTTACGCTTTTTTCGCGTATTTATTTCTGATGATTTTGTCATGTTTTTATTCTATGTGTTTCAACCATATTTTGTCGATACAAATTATTTAAACACGAATTAATTCGAGTTTTATGTTGACCGATGTCACAAAACTGCTAGTTTAGTGACAACTAAAGGTTAAAAGTCGAAGGTTTTTTAATCTGTAGGTTGTACAAAAAACAAGACGAAACGTGCTAAATACTCACGCCCGCAGTACTGGCTAAGTTGTATAAGCAGCACACACAAATAACAAAAATAGGTAATGCTGATATGTTAATGAAACCAAGTTCTGTAGCCATCGCCATCACGATGGCAATCGCGTCAAGTCAGGTACACGCGAATGAAGATGAGTCGGGCACGACCGAACAGCCTGAGATTAAAAAATCCAAGAGTTCGCTTATAGAAAGAATTGAGGTAACGGCGCAGAAGCGTATCCAATCTGCCGATGACATCGGTATGCCTATCGCGGCATTTAGCTCGCAGCAGATGAAAGATCTGGGCATCAACAACGCCATCGATATCACCAAGTTTACTCCCGGGGTGGTTTATTCTGAAACCTCTGCGGTTGGCGTCCCAATCTACACTATTCGCGGCGTGGGCTTTGATGACTACAGTACCGCAGCAAACTCGACGGTCGGTATTTATGTGGATGAAGTGAGTCTGCCTTACCCCATTATGACCCGGGGACTGCAATTTGATGTGCAACGTGTGGAGATCCTAAAAGGGCCGCAAGGAGATCTGTACGGCAGAAACAGCACGGGGGGCGCGTTTAACTTTATCAGCAACAAACCGACTCAGGATTTTGAACTGGGCGTCAACCTGGAGTACGGCAGTTACCAGAGAGTGAAGACCGACGGTTTTATCAATGGCGGTTTAACCAATAACCTGAGTGCTCGCTTCTCCTTTGCTACCCTCAATGAGGGGGAGGGTTGGCAAACCCATGCAGTAACAGGTGAAGATAATGGCGCGCAGGATCAGCTGGGATACCGATTATTAGTTAACTGGGACATCTCTTCCGATGCCAGTTTACTCTTTAATGTTCACGGCGGCAGAGACAAATCGGAGAATTCCGTTCCTCAGGCATTTGCTTATCGTCCTCTGGTTCCTGGCTTCGGTACCGTCCCCACAGATATCGACAAAATAGATCTCAATGATTCAAGTAGTGCCTCATGGGGAGTATCGGATTTTGAAGGGACGTCACCGATAGAAACCAAGCGTGACAGCAATAGTTTTGGTGCATCGGTCACGCTCGATTGGGCATTGAATGATAATTTGTCACTCACCTCAATCACGGCTTATGAAGAGTTTGATCGAAAAGACGGCAACGATTGGGATGGCAGCGATCTGCGCAGCACAGATGTGTATAACGACAGCGATATTCAGGCCATTAGCCAGGAGTTACGCTTATCATCGGATAATGGTGAAGACTTTTCTTGGATTGTCGGCGCCTATGCCTCCTCAGACTCAGTCAAAGAGAGCTTTTTCTCCGATGTTGTTCAGGCGAGTAACTCTGATTTCACATGGATAGCACCCGACATGTACCTTCAGTATGTCGATACAAGATATGAGATCAATACCAAAACAGCGGCACTATATGGCCATACCGAATGGGATTTTGCAGAGGATTGGACGCTAATTCTCGGTGCACGTTACACGGCTGAGGAGCGTGAGTTACTCGATGCGTGTACCTATGATGTGGAAGGCGCGTTAACGCCAATTTTGGGCACGGGTCCTGGCGATTGCGGTACGGTAAACCCGGAGACCGGAATGACAGAAACATTCAGCGATGAGCTATCTGTAAGTAACCTGTCAGGAAAAGTCGGTATCAATTACAAGCTTAACCAGGATGTATTACTCTATGGCTTAGTCAGTAATGGATTTAAATCAGGTGGTTACCAGGGAGCCCACGCATCATCGACCTCACAATGGGGGCCGTATGATGAGGAGATCCTTAATGCTGCCGAGCTAGGCTTCAAATCGGTCCTGCTCAATAACACCATGAAGGTGAACGCCTCGGTATTTAATTACTGGTATAAGGATAAGCAGGTACAAGATACCCTGGTCGATCCCCTTTTTGGTCCCTTGAGTGTCATCATAAACCTGGAAGAGAGTGAGATCCGCGGCGCCGAAATCGAATGGGTATTGAATCCACTCGATGGGCTGGATCTGCGAGTCTCAGGCACCTGGCTTGATACTGAGGTCATAGAGGGAACCGGTATCAACTTGGAAACCTTAGAACCTATGGATCTTGCAGGACAGAAACTGACCAATTCGCCAGAGCTTCAATGGTCAGCACTTATTTCATATGAAGCTGAAATTGGTGACGATTGGCTACTTAGAAGCCAACTAGATGGGTTTTATAGCGACTCATCCTTCTCTTACCTGACTAACGATCCTGAGCTGAACACCCTTGAGAGTTATACCGTGGCAAATCTACGTTTTGCATTACTTCAATCTGACGGGGCATGGGAAGTATCCGCCTTCGTTCGCAACTTAACCGACGAGTCCTATTACACCTCTTCCTCCTATGCTAACGACATCTATTCTCGTTCGATGGCGCGTCCGCGTACTTTTGGGGTTGGTTTTAGCTACAGCTTTTATTAACCAGCGATCACATCTTTATACCGATTGGTATTAAGGGAGGGCAACCTCCCTCATTTCAAGTGAGAACTCTTATGCTCAGTCATTTAACAAAAAAAAATACGCTGGAAATAGCGCATAAACATCTTATTCCGGCGAGGCTCGATGCTTTTAGCAGTTTTGGGGTAGATCTGGTCATCGGTCGGCGTGAAGGTTATCGGATCTGGGATCTCGATGGCCATGAATTGCTGGACCTGCATCTTAATGGTGGCACATATAATTTAGGGCATAGAAACAAAGAGTTGTGTGAGTTGCTCAAAGAAGGTCTGGATTATCTGGATATTGGTAATCACCATTTCGCCAGCCCGGAGCGGGCAAAATTGGCTAAACGCCTGTCGGAACTGAGTCCGGGTGAGCTTCAATATACCGTGTTTGCCAGCAGTGGTTCCGAGGCCGTCGATATTGCGATTAAATCGGCAAGACAGGCGACCGGGAAACGAAAAATCATCTCACTTTCATCTGGATATCATGGCCGTACTGGCTTATCAGGCGCTGCGGGTAACGATGAGGCGGCTCAGTTTTTTAACAGTGCTTATCCGGATGAATTTATCACAGTACCTTTTAACGACTTAGATGCGATGGCAACGGCTTTGGCATCGAATGATATCGCAGCAGTATTAATTGAAACCATTCCTGCAACGCAAGGATTTTTAAGCCCGATAGACAACTACCATCTTAAGGTTAAACAACTATGCGAGCGTCACGGTGCCTTGTATGTTGCCGATGAGGTACAAACTGGCCTCGGTCGCAGTGGTTGTTTATGGGCCATCGAGAAATATAATGTTGAGCCGGACATCATGGTGATTGGAAAGGGGTTATCGGGGGGGATCTACCCGATTGCCGCCGCCATGTTGAGCGCAAAAGTCGGCCAATGGTTAACCGAAAGTGGTTGGGGACACGTGTCAACGTTTGGCGGCGCCGAACTTGGTTGTCTCGTTGCAAACCGGGTGCTGGAGATCTGTAGTGACAGTTCTGTTATGGCCGTAGTCGATGCCAATCAATCATACCTGCGTGAAAAATTGGAATTACTGAAAGCGCAATACCCCTTGTTAAGTGAAATACACCAATGCGGATTAGTGTTCGGTCTTAAATTTGATCAGGACGATGGTGGGATCGAGATGATGCGTGCCCTTTATAAACACGGTGTCTGGGCCATTTTTGCAGGCTTCGACACCAGTATATTGCAGTTCAAGCCAGGACTCCTGATAGATAGAGCCTTCTGTGATGAGTTAATGACTCGATTTGAAAAAGCCCTACAAGAATTATAAGTCTGTGTGGACATAGATAAAAAGGAAAATAGCAATGACTATAACTATGACAAATCAATTCTATTCATTAGATGAACAGCAACAATGCCAATTTTTTGAAAAACTGCTTAGAGAAGCGATATGCCAATGGCCAGTAGATATCGAATCATTAGAATTAGTCAAACACAGAGAAAATGCGGTATTTAAACTCATGACAACTTCCGGGGAAAAATATGCGGTCAGAGTTCATCGGGCTAATTATCACACCAACGATGAACTGCTTTCCGAAATAAAATGGAACAAGGCACTGGCCGATAGCGGCATAGAGACATCTTCATTTTTAAAAACTAAAGACGGCAGATATTTCCATGTCGAGAAACGAGATTATGTCCCGGAGCCTCGTCAGATAGATATTGTGAAATGGGTCGATGGTGAACCTCTGGGGTCTATCGAAGCTGGCGTCGATCTCTCTATTGAATCTTTAATGGCCTCTTATACCTGTATCGGCGAGATCATGGCAAGGTGTCATAATCAGGCCAGTCAGTGGGAACTTCCAACAGATTTCACCCGTCATGCATGGGATGTCGATGGCTTGTTTGGAAAGTGTCCAACCTGGGGTAAATTCTGGGAACTTGAATGTCTTAACAACCAGGAACGTATCTTACTGAATACAGTGAAAAAAGAGCTATCTAACGAGTTCAATGAATTTGGTCAAACTCCAGATAGATATAGTCTTATCCATGCTGATATGTTGCCTGAAAATCTACTGGAATCCGGAGATAGTTATTCATTAATAGACTTTGATGATGCAGGGTTTGGCTGGCATATGTTTGATATTGCTACTTCACTATTTTTCCATCTGGGAGAGGAGCATTTCGATGATGTACTTCACGCCCTGTTAACCGGTTACCGAAGAGTACGAGATCTACCCGATGAGCATCTCGCTATGTTGCCATCATTCCTGCTAGCCAGAGGGACAACCTATTTAGGCTGGGCTCATACCCGTAAAGAAACGGATATTGCAAAGGAACTCACCCCGATTGTTAAAGCCGGGGTCATAGAGTTGGCGGAGCATTATTTATCTCAGCATAAAGCAGCTTGATTAAACATATTCAATACAAATTATTATTGTTAATAGAGTAACGGGAATTAACTATTCATAATTCCCGGCAGTCATTGTAATTTAATCGTTCGCAAGTAAATGGTTCGAAATAATAGTTCGCAAGTAAATTGGTTGGAAATACATTATGAAACGAATAGCTTCAATTTTAATTAATATCGGCGTTATTGCCTTTTTGTCAGCGTGCGCCGATAAAAACAGTGGCTCTGATGAACAGATTAATAGTCAAATAACCAAAGTTTATGTCAATGGTCGTGTATATACACAAGATAATGCAGCCCCCTGGGCCGAAGGTTTTGTGGTTATCGATGATAAATTTGTTGCCGTTGGTGACGCTGAATCACTAAAATCCTGGATGACACCAGAGTCTGAGACTATCGATCTGGCGGGACAATTTGTTATGCCCGGGTTTGTCGAAGAGCATATCCATCCGGACATGGCGACCGAGAGTTATCTTGGTATCAATATAGTGCCATCTATGGGCTGGGATAAAGTCAGCCATATTATAGAAACGTTTGGTGAACAAAAATCAGATGATAAATGGATCATAGGTGGTGCATTAAATTGGTTAGCCGATAATGGCGAGAAAATGCATCAGATTGATGCCTTATCACATTTCACTACACTCGATAAATTGATTAACGATAAACCTCTGCTCTTGTGGGACGTCGGCGGTCATGCCGTATTAATCAATTCACTGGGTTTAAAAAAGTTGGGGATTGACGAAAATTCAACTGCGCCGGAAGGCGGCATTATTGTCAAAGACAAAGACGGGCAACCTACCGGTGTACTGCGCGAAACTGCCGCAAACATGGCGTACGAAATTGCACTTAAAGATCTTCCAAAAGGCAGTGAGTTGATAAACAGTGGGATAAAACCTATCTTTTCTCAACTCAACCAGTTCGGAATTACCAGCATCACAGATGCCTGGGCACGTGCTTATATGTTAGATGCCTACAAAACATTGGCGGATAGCGGTGAACTTACGCTCAGGATTAAGGCATATATTGCAGATCCAATAGAGTGGCTGAGCCCGGAATGGAAAGAGGCCGCAAGCAATGCGATAGCAAATCACCAAGCCTATAAAGTTGACCACTGGCTGAATGCCGATGGAGTTAAGTTTGTTCTCGATGGTTCAGCCGGCGGTCAAACCATAATTATGGTTGAGCCTTATGAAGGAACCAGCGATCAGCATGGCGGCCCATGGCGAAATGATCCCGTCTACTTTGCTGAGAAATTCAGCGAATATGACAAGAAAGGGCATGTGATGAAAGTGCATGCCGTCGGTTCGCAATCTATTAGAACGGCGCTCGATGCGATTGAAAAGTCACGGGAGAATGGTTCAACACTTAGACATAATATTGCCCATACGGTATTTGTTCACCCGGATGACATTATGCGCTTTAAAGAACATAATGTCGGCGTCGAGTTTTCACCCCATTTTTGGTATCCGGTTTCTGGCTGGGACATTATTCGTGATGAGTTAGGGCAACGAAGATTGGACTGGGCATTTCCCTTTAACACACTAAAAAATGAGGGGGTGGCTATATCGGTTGGATCGGATTGGCCGGTCGCAGAATCTCCCAATCCATTCTTAGAACTTGAGACTATGGTTACCAGGCAAGCACCCGGCGGAGGCGGGGAAATTTTATCCGATCCTAAAGAACGTATATCCCTGAGCGATGCCATCGAAGTGTTTACTATCGGTGGAGCCTTCGCTCAAAACCGTGAGGACATAATTGGGACGATTGAAACCGGTAAACTTGCAGATTTTATTATCTTGAATCAGAACCTATTCGAAATTGAGATAAATCAAGTGCATAAGACTCGCGTGATACAAACCGTGGTCGGCGGAAAGACAGTTTATGAAACTAAAACTGAAACTGAAAAAGGGACCACGCATTCGTTGTGAGAGATGTTTCTACAGAGATGGGAAACATATTTGGTGTTTAAAATGTAGGACCGGCTTTAGCCGGGAATGGATCCCCATTGTAAAAAGCTTCGCGGCTAAAGCACGCTCCTACAAAGATGGGTACGAGATTGGTGTATCTAAATGTAGGACTGGCTTTAGCCGGGAATGGCTCTCCTTTGCAAAAGCTTTGCGGCTAAAGCGCGCTCCTACAGAAGGGCATATACCTTCGTGGTTGGAAACACGCTCCTACAAAATAGCATTAATCTTTAGGTTTCAGATAGTGTCTGAGCGATCTCGGATCTGTGTGCCCGGTTCTTGCCATGATATAGAGGTGATCTTTATCATTTTCATGGAGCTGGGTAACACAGCCACTGCGTAAACTATGTGCTCCATAGAACTCCGGACTTAAACCCGATCTCGCACAATACTTCTTTATCATCTGGTAAATATCATCACCGCGTAGAAAACCGCTGTTTCTATTTAGACGGGGCAATGAGTGCTCTTTGGCATCCATCGAAGTCTGGTTTATTTTTCGATTTGTTATATCACTGACACTGTAGGGTCTTATCTGACTCCCATCTCGTGAGATGGAGCGAAATAGATGCCCCTGCTTAATTTTTGAGACTTCTATCCACTCTTTAACAGCATCGAATGCGGCAAAGGGTTCAGTTTGCGGTAGATCTTTCCACTCCCTTTGTCCCTGCTGATTACTCTTGGAGTAGGGGAGGCGAACCTTGAGCTTGTTTCGCAAAAAACTGAGATGGTTAACTTGAATGTCGGCAAGCTCAGAGCGACGAAAACCTCCCTGAAAACCGAGTTGAATAATGGCCTTATCTCTCGCTCTTGTCATTGGTTGCGGCTGCTGATTGATCACATCTATGAGCATTTCAAGCTCATCATACATTATCGGTTGCTGATCGTAGTCTGCGACTTTTCGATATTTATTTCTACTCAGTCCTCGCATTACCCGGATAACAAGGGGGTGTTCAGTTGGCGAGTGAAATCCGGCTTGAATATGATGATACCGAATCGCCGCCAATCTTGATGTCAGTGTTTGCCTGGAAAGCTGGGCACCACTGCTCTGTTGAATGCTCTCTTTTTGATGACCGATAAATGAAATGACAGAACGGGGGTCGGCCGGAAGTGGACTTAATCCATGCTCCAGGCAATAACGGTTAAATATCGCATAGCTGGATGTATAGACGCGCCGGGTATTTTCTGAGATCTCATACTCGGTTTCACTGGCAGCACTCTTATAGTCATCCAAGATTGAGAGGGGAAGTTGGGTCTCTTCAAAAAACTGTTCATCAGAAGCGTTTCTATTACCATTTGTTCCGGACGGAACAATAGATGTCTGAGGTGTCAAAATCGAATTTAATGTGTGGTGCGCTGACTTTGACATATTATTTAAGACACCTATAAAGATCTAATTGCTAGAAGGTAGAGTTAATAGAAAACAGTGATCGATTTATTACTTAGCCTATGGCTGAGTCTATTTTGACTATTTAATAAACAGTTCATTAAATCTCAGAGATTGGATAAAGATTCTTTCGTCCAAATTAAGGTCTAAATTATAGAGATAAGCGACCACCTCTACCAGTGATAATCGTCATTATCACTGGTAGAGTATCTAAACGTATAAATAACGCGCAGAATGTTTGTTTATACTTCAATTTTGTGAGTGGAGAGAAAATCCTATGATGGCCTGTATAACTGAACTCACCTGGATAACATCTGGTTTATGATCTTGCTTGCCAAGATGCTGGTCGCGAGCATGGTTACTCTTGTCCTATCTCAATGCAGAACAGTGAACTCTCCGTGGCACCGAGACCTAATATCTGTTTAAAAATAGTACGTTGAGAGTAATTCCTAAGCGGTCACAGTTGAAATAAACAGGGGCATTACAGGGTAGAATTCAAAAACGCAAAGAATGGTTGCACCATTTTATTGGGTGTTTTTCCGAATATCCGCATAAGTATTGAAAGGGCTCTTTTATGTGACTTTGTAATATAAAGCTAATAGCGATAGAGGCTCGCCATGTTTAATGTTTGCTTGTTGAAATTCGATCTGAATGATATGAACCAGGACCTGAATTAGACCGCGTAAAATGGTGCAACCATACTATTAAATTGTGATCCTTTAGTGATACTATATCGACATTAAGAATTTAAATTCATACTTAAAACACAGATATGAATAGTTAGCTGAATAATTATTTGGATAACATCCAGGGAACGATCATGAATAATCAACAAGCATGGGTTTATCACGGCGACAAACCTAAGGCGGGTAGAAAACTTCTTTTATTGGAAACTGATGAACTGATGCTGGCCATTCCATTAATATATCGTCTCATTCATCCGGATGAGATCATATTAAGAAAAGATTGGTTCCTGCCTGAGTCGGTCGAAGCCAGTTCTCAAAAAAGCTCTCAAAATAGTTCTCAAAAAAGTGAAAAATATATTTTGCTGGTTCCTCAACTTCAACGCGTCACCCAATTGCGAAAAGATATTGAGCAATTGGTCGAGCCCTTGCAACATCTGAACCTGAGTTTGAATGCTTACTTCAGTGATTTTGGATGGCGCATGGTTCGAAAGGAACTATCGCAGTTAAAGAAAAGACAAAAGAAAGCGCATGTAGAGCTGAGCAAAGATATCATCACAAAATTGAAGCATTACATGGAACGTGGCCAATTTGAGAGCTTCGATCAGGCCATTGATAATTTATTAACGGAAGTAAACTCTAGTCATGAGGTTGAACAGTAATTTTGAAGTTCACTCGGTCATGCTGTTCTTGATTAGGAGATATCAAGTTAGGCGGTGAGTATCCGATGGGAATAAAAACATTTGCGCTAAGGTCAATCCACAATAGTGCTTTTTTTTAGTAATGTAGGTGGAAGCTGGATATTCCAACGCTCTAATTCATGTTGACTGAACATGAACGTGCCGCGTTTTGGTGTTGATATCGCGGGTAGGGCTCCTTTAACAAAAAAGTGATTCACTTTATCTGCAGCTGCAAGACCTTGCTCTGTACCGTTGATAATTAAGCCGCCAATCGCTTTTCCTTCCCCAATGGAATATGACCAAAATGCAAATACGGGGAGCGGGCTTTTTCTACTCGTCCAGTGACTGACTTTGTCCAGACTGACATTTTCGCAGAACCTATTTGTTAAGGCTGCATAGTTAGCGATGATTATTGCATCATAACCATTCTCTTTTGTTTTCGCGACCGTAGCTTTCCAGTCATGAAAGCTTTCTTCGAGAGTAATGTCGACCCCGATATTAGCGATAGTTTGTTTGAATTTGTCATCGAAGGAGGTTTCCAATATTGCATAGGAGGTTGGATTCCTATCCATCAATACTTTGACCTTTTTTATATTGGGCATTAGTTGGCGTAACATAAAAACCGAACGTTTGAGTAATGGCCGCTCTAGTGAACCCGAAACATTCTTATCGAGTGTAATGTAATGACGAGGGTTAGCGTTGATGCCGAGAAATACGAGAGGAATCTGAGCCTCAACGACTCTGGGGCCCAACAGTTTTAATGCGTTATCGTCTGCAAGTACGACTATTTGGGGTTTTTGCTCTTGAATAAATTGCCAAGTTTGATCCGCGATTGCTTCATATTCGGTAGCCGGTTTACGTTTCGTGTCCATCTCGTATTCGGTAATGCTATGCTCTTGGATACCGGAAAGAAAGCCATCTCGATACTCTTGAACCCAAGGGTATCCTTGATGATAACTATGAATGAAGGCGATATCGGCCGAGATTGCATCTTCTGCAAGAACGCAAAACAATAGGCCAAGTAGTGATGGTTTAAATGCTAATTTCATATGTTAACAATTTGTTTTCAGGTCACCTACATGTATATCATTTCTTTTAATCTTGTGCTGATTTTATTTCTATAAATGCGCTTTATGTCAGCCAAATTTCGGTAACCATAGCTTACGCTATGAGCGTTTATATTTTTACGATTGAGTATTTAATAAGAAGATCGGATAGAGGGGGGAGGCAAGCATAAACTTTTTGACCAAATGTGATTTCGGTTGGTCTGCGTGTGAATGAATAATTATAGAATTATTAAATAGCAGGCATACAAAAGAGAGTCCTGATTTCGTAATATCGCGTCACCTGACGCTTTTGGTCACTGACCATTTTACGTTTATCCGTTAACTCTCTTCTATTATTAGTTTAGTCCAGATTAGATTAAATGGGTAACAAATGATGCTAATATTTAAACCTACCTTATCCCCTCAACGCCTTTAACCATCGGCTTTTGCTTCAAACATAGGCGTTAAAACCAGAAGCCAAAAACAGGCGTGAAAGAATAGATGTCAACCTTGCTATTTGCAATCTACTTTTTGACCGCAGAGGACACAAGACTCTCAAGGGCTATTTTAGTCATTTCCTGACTGAAACTATTGTTTTTAGCGTGACCTGGCGACCAACCTAGTATAAAGCGTTGAAAATCAGCCCAAGCAACAAAAAATAGAGGGCGCCATTCTCGCTCGACCATATCGTAATCGATACTGGAATGGTTCAACTTCAATGCAACACTCAATTCTGAAAAATAATGTTCAATGAGTTCTTCAAATTCCTGATGGCATTGCTCTTGTGTTAAACAGCTTCCAATAAAGTAGATGAGATCTTTCATTCCACATCCAGCCCCAACATATTGAAAGTCTACGGCTGCAACCCGGTCTCCGTTTTGACTAAAACAGAAGTTGGCGACTTTTGCATCCCCATGAACCAGTGTCTTAAATCGACAACTATTTAATTTCTGGTCAATCTCTATTGCGGCTCTCTTCAGTGGTGAGTCTGGCATCACTTCATATTCGTCAGCGCGGGTGCCCAGATGCCAATAGCTCCCTATCGGCCATAGACCTGAGGGCCAACTTTTATCAGGTGAATCTTGCAAGAATTGGGCATGAAAATAGGCTAACCATGTGATGCACACTTTGCTCTGCTCAGTGGTTAAAGACTGCTTTCTCACCATAAATCCCGACTCATCGAGATCGCTGAGTAAAATTAAGCACTGCTCAGACAACTGCTCAGTTTTTGTGTCTGCTTTGCTGGTGTGATGGCAATTTTCATCTAAGATACCAAAACACTCGGGTACGAAAGCGGGAGCGTTACACTGGAAAGCCCAGTCGCGATACCAATTTGCTTCGACTCGATAGGAGAGCAATTTTCTGTTGTGCGAATGCTGCGTATCCCACCCTTTGGGGTGGGAAGACTCTGTTGGAGGGGAGACTGATTTTACTATGATAGTCGATGGGCATTTTTCGCCATCAAGCTTATAGCGTACAATCTCGCCATAGCCACTCCAGAGTGACTGCACCAATTCAACTCTCTGCACCGCATTACAATCTATTCGCTCGCCAATATATTCTTCTGTATTCAATGCTATTTTTTCAAAGCTCTACATTCGATAATGATATACCAGTTTCATTAAATATATTATCAATTCAGAGCCACTCAGACTTTTTAATGCAAGGCGCATTGATGAAAGAATGGTTACTCCCTTGTAAGTCAATGCAACGCAGAAGTTGGAAGTCTGAGAGTCTCCCAACGGGCGGCTGATGTTTGAAGCAAAGGCAAAGCCCTGCATGCTACGTTCGATGCTTTTGATATACGACTGCATGGTCTTTTTTGTTCCATACAAAAGAAGACATTTCCTCCCTCCGTGGAGGTCTGATGCAGGAGGTACGAGTCCATGGATGGGCGATGGTAGAATAATGCAGGAGCAATTATCGAGAGAACGCAGGAGCCTGTTGCCGAGAATAACTATTAGCTTCAATCATCCGCTAGCCACATGGATGTGGCGTATGTCTATTTTGCAGGAGCAAATATATACCTTGCCTTCAGCACTTTGAATTCCCGCTGAATGAACAGATATTTATTGAAATTGGTATTCTATCAATTGAAGGTGTTATGGATAGACTATGGTAATATGAATTCTCGTTGACTCATGGAGCAAGCTTATTCGTTTGCAGTGTCAAAGGCTTCTAACTGATTGAGCGTTCAACGATAAAACAGAAAATATAGTATCTTACGAACACTTTTAGAATGGATTTTTACAAAAGGAGTTATAATTATCTATACCTCTATTTCGATACTCACTTTATGACGACATCACGCGCGTTACCTCAAGAGAAGAAACTGACGGTCTTAAGCAGGATCGAACCTGGCTGTCTCGGGCCGGATGGTGTCGATCACATTGAATCTTTTTGCCGGTTTGCTAATCAGGAATTAAAAAAGGTAGATTCAAATTTCGTAAAATGGTTACCTTTACCCCGTTACGATAAGTCACTTCCTGAGATGCAATATTCCGTCAACAGTAAACAGTTGAGCCGTGATAAAGCCGCAAAATATCTCTCTCACTTTAATAGTGAACTCGATGATTTTGAAGAGCATTTTCATGACAAAGTATCATTATTGATCAATGAATTTCTCTCTGAACATAAAACATAGTCTTACTACCAAGGCACGTAGGAACTCCCCCTCATAAGGACTCTAAGAATGGCAAAACATCTTTTAATCACAGGTGCTAATCGTGGCATTGGTTTAACTATGGTTCAACATTATCTTGCCGATGGCTGGCTTGTGACAGCCTGTTGCAGAGAGCCTGAACAAGCGAAAGAGCTACAGTCGCTATTGGAAGCAAATGAAGGCCTCTCAATTTTCCAACTCGATGTCACCGATTATGAAGGGGTAGATGAACTAGCCGAAAACCTCGACGGAGAACCCATCGATCTGCTTATTAACAATGCCGGCTATTATGGTCCTAAGGGCAGCGGTTTTGGCGGTACAGACGTTGAAGAGTGGCGACAGGTCATGGAGATTAATACCATTGCACCGTTAAAAATTGCCGAAGCTTTTTGTGCAAATTTAGCACTTGCCGAACACGGGATCTATGCAGCCATTTCATCGAAGATGGGCAGTATGGGTGATAACTCGAGTGGCGGTTCATACATTTATCGGTCATCCAAGGCTGCACTAAATTCGGTAGTAAAAAGTTTGTCTATCGATCTGCAACCCGATGAGACTCGCGTGGTTGCGATACACCCGGGCTGGGTTCAAACCGATATGGGAGGACCCAACGCATTAATCACGACAGATGTATCTGTTACAGGTATTAAGCACCTCCTGGATAACCTGTCGACAGAACAGAGCGGTGGTTTCTATGACTTTAATGGTAAGGAAATAGCCTGGTAATAAGGCACGAATACCAAACGGTATAACATTAGATACCAGGTGAAGATACATTCACCTGGTATCGGGTTAAAGTGTCTATGCCGGAAAGGCGGGAGAGATACACTTTTTCACCTCGAATCTGTAACCATAGGCCTGTTCCTTATCGCGGCTAATCTCCAGTATTTCGTAATCATTTAACTCAACCACATTTGTACCGGGTTTTAACTGACAACGTGAACGACTATCGGCCTCTAAATGGTAAGCAAATTGAGCGATAAAAGTTCGGACCTTTTTTTCATAATCGTCCCTGACATGGGCATATATCTCCTCCTGCAGCTTTTGCTCTTCTTCACTTAATGAAAGACCTATAGTGATCTCCTCTTCACCAGCATTATCTGCTTTTGCATTTTCCAACTCTTTGGAAATATCTTGTTTTTGCTTATCAGTTAACTCACTAAATACGACACCTGCAGGATCGGAGAGATCATCTTTCAGTTCACTGTCTAAGTTCGCAATCAAGACCAGGTGATATAGCACGATTGAAGCCAAAATAAGTCGAACAAACATAGTCGTAAATCTAAAGTGGTTATGATTAATTAGTTTCAACCCTTTAACACCAAATGGCCTGAGTAGGAGCAAGCTAATTAAGTAAAAGGGGACTGCTATCTGTAAGAGTAAAATGGCGAGGGCGGTCATCGCGATAACCCAAGCGGGAAGATAGAGTAAAATTGCAAAATTGTGAGTATAAGAAAAATGCTGCGTCGATACACCAACCACCTCATTGACCACTGAAGCGGCTCCGGCAATCGCAAAGTTAGCTATGATGGCATAAAACAGTAACAGGACAGTTTTGCCTGATAATGTGTGCCACACTTTATCGAATAAAGGCCAAAACTCCAGTGTCAGTGCTACAACCGTCACGATTGCGACTACACCGAAGTTTTCTGAAGTAAACAGGAGCAGAATTGCGATTAAATAGAGCTTTTGTGCTGCGGTTAAACGACCTAACAGGCCCGTAGTCGTTGATAGCACTTTACTTAATAAACCATAAAGAATGATGATGATTTTACTCGGTTTCTTAACTGAGTTTTTGACTGAGTTCTTGAAACTACCACCAAGTGTTTTCTGTTCAATCTTCTCCATCTTTAAGTCATTCCTTCGTTATTGTTTTTTTGGTCACTTAATTTTAAAGATTAACATCTTAGTAACCTTAACAGCAATTAGAGCAGAGTGATTTAAGGGGAGGGATCTGTCGAGATAGGGCGCTATCGCCTCATTACCGGGAAGATAATGAGGCGGAATACTTATTATATTTGAGGGTAATTAGGTCTGATATCGGTGGGAATTGATTCCATTTTAACGTTCAATTTAGCCACTTCTGCAGACATAACAGCATATTTTTCCAGGAATGACTTAGATTTTTGGTAATCCCCCAGCGCTTGGATCATACAGACATCATGGACAAGATCTGATATTGATTGAGCCATAGCGTCTAAGTTGACGGTGTAACGTTCAGTGACAAGGTCGAAACTGAAGGCTTGCTTCTCTTTGAAATAATTATATTGAAAAGCTGCTCCAGCACCATGAGCCTCATGGACTCCGAAACGCATCGAGCGGAATAAACCGGCAAAATAGGTGACTAACATACTATCGCGTTCAGCCTTTGGAAGCTCACCTTTATCCATTAAAAACAGCATATTGTAAGCACCCATCACATCAGCTTTACCCTCTTCTATCTTAGAGTAGGTCTCCTGAAGCTGCTCGGCAACTGTGGTTTTTTTACCATCTTTAATGATGGAGCCGGGACCTAAGCCATGGGACAATTCATGGAAAAGTGTTTCGTTGAAGAAATATTTCTCCATCAGCAAGGCTTGCTGTTCCTCGGCAATTATCAGCTCCGATATGGGTTGCATAACGGCATTGTACTTAGCATTGAGTACGTTTTTTAACATGACTTTTTTACTGCCTTTGATCTCTCGAACGTATTCATCGTTCGGTAGATTAAAGGCGGTCGTTTGAACTGCAGGTTTATTGTCCCCACCGCCAGCAACCTGGTCGACCACAGAGATGGGTGACTCAGACCCACGCTGCAGGTTTTTATGCTGATCGGGTATCGGCAGATTCAGCTCCATCTCTTTAAGATACTTTTTATAGACGTCGAGCTTGGCACTGTCTTCTGGATTTCTGACGGTAATGAATGCCTCAAAAAAGGTCTTATAGCCAAATAATTTGTCGGTATAGGTTTCATATGGGCCAATGGCAACTTCAAGACTGCCGTCGAGGTCCATCCACGCCATCTCGGAGTCACGGTATTCGTCGTTAAGAAAAGCATCGGCACGTTTAGTCAGGAAGGTTTTTAGACTTTGATCTAATGTTAGAGCTGCGGCTTCGCGCATCAAGGCCGCCGATGCTTTCATCTCTTTTGCGTAAAATTGGCTATAGGGTATAGCAATGAGTTTATCCCCTTGACGCCGTATGACGGTATAACCACTCTTAAACTTAGCCTCATCTTCCGGATGGAGCTTAATCCATTCATTAAACTCCTCTTTACTCATGTCGGTTGGATAGACACCGGCGCCATCGGGTCTCTTGATGTCACCAAAGAAGTTTTTATCGCCCTCTAAGGTGTCCCAAGGTCCATAATGAAGGTCATACAGAGAAAGTATCAACTCTTTATCTGCAAGAGATGAATCCAGAATTTGAGCCCGTATCGAGGCATTGTCATCATAAGTCTGACGCAGATACACCTCGTCGAGAATGTCGGCAACTTGTATCAACTTTATTAATACTTGTTTGTCTATCTCGCTGAGCGCCGATAAGTCGGCTTTCATATCAATAGTCACGAACCTGTCTAACATCTCCTGATACACGCTATTTGCAACAGCTTGAGAGTCTTGAGAGGTGGCATGATTGCCAGTTTGAGCTTGGTTGAGACTATTGTCATCTGTTTGAGAGCAGCCAGCTAAGGCGGCTATCAAGGCTAATGATATTAAACTTGGTTTCATGTAATGCTTCCCCATCTTTTCGTTTTTTTCATGGATAACTTACAGGTAATGCCATGAATGATAAAGCTTCTAAGGGATATACTTCGCTTCAATACTGGCTACAAAAATCGTCTTGTTAGTTTCTGGCCTGTCGTAAACTCATCTTTTGCCGCTATATACAAGTCGTGCGATTTTGTTTAATTTAAAACAAAAAAAGAGAACTTCAGATGATACAAAGCTTAAGTCCGCAGCATTTCAGTGATGTCATCCAGCTTGGCAATCTGGTTCATGGCGCAGGATACTTAGATAGTCACTCCATCGAATTACTTTATAAGAAAGGAATAAAGTCCGGTATCAATGCCAATTTTGTTGCGTATCAAGATGGGGAACTCATAGGGTTTAGATTGACCTATGCTACGGGGAATTGGCAGCCCGACCATTGGTGCACGCCAGATGCCTGGGGGATTGAACCTGATGAGGTGTGTTATTTTAAATGCAACACAGTAGCAGAAGGCTCACGAGGAAAGGGGATAGGTGGACAACTGCTTAATGCCTCTATAGCGGCCGCTAAACTACAGGGTGCTAAGGCTGGAGTTAGCCATTTATGGAAACAGAGCCCAAATAATTCAGCCATTCGTTATTTTAGTAAAGCGGGCGGCGTATTGATTAAAGAACACCCGGATAGGTGGAATGACACTTTGGAACATCCGGATTATGTCTGCGTGTTATGTGGTGCCGATTGTCATTGCACGGCCAGTGAAATGCTTCTTGTTTTTAAATAAACTAGCTTTTAAGTAATTGAATTTTCTTTTAAGTGATTCTACTAACTGTGCACTTTTCAGTATCCATTAACGCCGACTGAGATAACGATGACCACCAATACAACCTATGATCCTCTGATTGACACGTCTCCGGCCAATCTTTGTTGGCCCGACTCCTATTGGGGCACAACCGTCGATGTCCCGAAGATTAACCCCAGGTTATCGGGCCGCCACCAGACTGATGTTGTCATCATCGGAGCAGGGTATACCGGTCTTATAACGGCTTATTACCTTGCAACGCGATTTAATATTGATTGCTGTGTCTTAGAAGCTAACACGGTAGGTTTTGGTGCCAGCGGTCGCAATGCGGGTTTTGTATTGAAAGGTTCCGGTCGGCTGGGATATGCACAGATGGCAAAGCGGTGGGATCTTGACACGGCAAAGGGGATCTACCATGAATTTAGCCAGGCGGTAGGGAGAGTCAGTGAGCTCATCGATACTCATCAGATAGATTGCGATCCTCAGGAGAAGGGTTATCTCAAAATTGCGCACAATAGTCATGCCCTTAAGTCACTTCAAAGTGCTTCGAGTTTTATTACCGAGCACTTAGGAGGCGAGGCCGAGTTTATTTCGCAAAGCAGATTAACCAGTGAATTTATGGCACACCATCAAGCCTATGGCGCAATGAGGTTAAATGATGGCTTCGGACTTAACCCGCTTAAACTGGTGCTTGGCTATAAGCGGATGGTGGAGAAGCAAAAGGTCAACATATTTGAAAACACCTGTGTTAAACAGTGGATTGAGGAAAAGGGTAAGCATAGGTTAATCACGGAGCATGGTGAAATACTGGCCAACAAAGTCATTAGCGCGGGTAATGCATACACTCCAAAGGTTTTTAGCCCTAAGCTTGACGAAAAATTCCTGCCTATATTAAGTAATATTATTGTCACCGAGCCACTCAGTCATGAAGAACTACAGCGTGCAGGTCTTCACACCCGACAGGTGACAATGGACACTCGCATACTCAAATATTATTACCGTCTACTCCCTGATAATCGATTGTTATTGGGAGGACGAGGGGCTATCTATGGCAAAGATGCCACTCATCCAATATACGTCCAGCGATTACGTTATGCTTTGGGTCAGTGTTTTCAATCACTAGCAAATAAATCTATATCTCATAACTGGACTGGTTGGATAGCTGCGGCAATGGACGATATGCCCCATGTTTATGCGCGGGGAGGGACCGGGTACAGTTTAGGTTATTGTGGTGCAGGAGTCTCTTTCAGTGCACAAGCAGGCTTCAGGTTGGCTCAGTATATTGCGGGTGAGGAGATACCATCTCTCCCCCTATATACTAACCCCTTACCCCATTTTCCAATGCCAAGGTTACGTCGACTGGGTCAATGGGGCTATTATCACTACGGTTGGTTGAAAGACCGCTATTTATAATTTCTTGATAAAGAACTAGTGCCCTGTAGTGACCTTGGCTCTGTCGGTCATCTTTTTCATGATATCGTAACTTGAATTATCAAAGGGGGGGACGACCCAAATTTTTTTCACTATGTTATTCACATCTCCCAGCATGGGATTGGCAGCAACTTTCTTCGAGGCTGGGATCATCGACAGTTCACTGGATATTCGGGTTTGAACCTCTTTCCCAATGAAATAATTTGCGAAGATTTCAGCGGCTTCCAATTTTTTACCTTCCACACCTTTTACGAAATTGATGGTATCTAACCAAGCCATATGACCCTCTTTGAAGTCAATCAATTGCCAATTATCTCCCTTAACATGTTGAGAATGTACCTCCGGTCCCCAGCTACTGACTATTAACAGTTCATCGTTGAAACCAGATGAGTTTAACCAGAAGCTTTTCGCAGCCAGGTAAAGCTTTGCTATTTTGTACTGCAACTCTCCGTCTGGCGATGACATCTTAAGTACAGTCTGTCGATCGTGTGATTTTAGGGATTCATAAAGATAAAATGGTGAATGCCCCATGCTCATCAATGCCAACCCAAGGTTGTACCACTCCTGGGCGATATTTAACGAGAAGGTGTTTTTCCACTCATCCAGCCACAAATCGGATACCGATGTCGGGATATCTGCCTGCTTAACTTTGTCTGTATTAATATAAAAACCGTAAATGCCACCACCCCATGGAATATACAAGGGCTCTCCGTTGGCATTAATGCCAATGTCCAGTCGAGTGAGTTTCGCGTGCAGATCCGGGAAATGAGTAAGCCTGGGAGACTGTATATTGATGGCTTGCAACAATTTTGACGTTTGCTCTTTCTGCATCTTAATAAAATAGAGGGTCAGAAATGTTATATCGCATTTTCTTGCTCGAATGAGATCGAACATCTGATCGGCACTCTGCGCAAAAGGCGTGACCAGCTCAACTTCATAGTTATAGCCTTGCTCAGTGAGTATTAAATTAACTTCACGGACATCTTCAGCTGTAACATACCCTTCCCAGGTCAGCACCCTTAGTGGTTGCTTAACTTCGGCTTCCTCTGTTTGATTGGCTGAGTAGCACGACATGGAAAACAGCAACGCCACAGTAAAGATGGGCCACAAAGCGCTAAGTTTGAACCTCATAGTTTTTCCTTATGAATAATGCCTCTTAAACCATTCGTCACAGTCCGCTGTCACATCTTTATACCGATTGGTATTATTGCAAATGGGATCAATATTAAAAGTAAGGCCACATTAAGTTTAGTACAGCTTTTAACAGTGCAAGATTTCGATTGAAATAGTGCTAAATATACCCACCCTTGCTATCCTTAACGACTGGTCTATGGGGGTACAGATGAAATCAAAATTAGATAAGATGCTTTCCAGTCATGACAAGCTGGTTCACTCTGAAGGTGTGAAGATAGTTTCTCATACGCAGAGGGATGTAGAGGAGTGGGTACAACATACCGTCATGATTGAAGGGTGCGATGCTCCATTTAAATTCAGAAGGCCAAAGAAATTCAGATGTCTGAAGGGCAACAGAGTCAATATGACCTATTATGCCGAAACAGAAAAAGTTGCGGGTTTCGAAATTGAAATCATGAAAGTCGTACGTATTAAACGCTTTTAATATCTGAAAATAAAACTTCTTACCATTCAGCCGAAATTCAGGCTACGAGGGATAAACTGATTGTCTACACTCTAGTAGTGACAAGATTTGTCCTTCAGGACACCATATAATCAGGTAAGGGTATTATGAAAAAGTTTCTATTGTTTATTGGCTTGCTATCATTTCAAGCCTCAGTTTTCGCCAACATAGTTGTAGATAAAACCGGTGTAGACGAGAAAGATTATGTGTTCGACCTACATGAGTGTACTGAACTCTCCCAACAGGCTCAACAAAAGACTACCCAGGGAGGAGCCGTTTCCGGTGTCGCGAAGGGGGCTGCAGTTGGTGCCGCTGCGGGTGCCATATCGGGAGGCTCAGGGACTGATGGAGCAAAGACTGGGGCGGCGATTGGCCTCGTTGGTGGTGTAGTCGGAAAAAACCGTTCCAAAAGGAAAAATGCAGCCAGTTACGAACAGGAAAAGGAAACGATAGTCAAAAACTGCATGACTAGTCGTGGTTATGTCGTACTAAATTAAAGTTAAATAAGCTGACTGGTAATAACACAGAATTATTCACTTCTAATCAGGTGTAACAAAGCAAGGCGAAACGAAGAAGAGTAGGGCTAATCACTCCACTCTTCTCGAAATTTGAGCCAATTAACCATCCTGACTTCCCATCTGGGATTGAATATAGTTATGGATACCAATCTTATCTATTAAGCCTAACTGTTGTTCCAGCCAGTAAATATGATCCATCTCGGTATCTTCCAATAAGTCTTCTAAAATCTCACGACTGACATAGTCTTTCTCTTCTTCACAGATGGTGATAATTTTGGTTAGACTGGCAGCAACGACCCCTTCAGCTTCAAGATCATTTTCGTGCATCTGTTGCACATTACTGCCTACGTTAATAGGTTTACGGGATGCGGTGTCCGGTGTTCCTTCCAGAAAGAGGATCCGCTCTGCTAATCGTTTAGCGTGACCAAGTTCCTCCTCGTACTCATGGGACAGTCTTTCGTGTAGTTTATTAATGCCCCAATCTTCGTACATCTTGGAATGAGCAAGATATTGGTCCATCGAGGTTAACTCTAGAGTCAATTGTTGATTAAGGTGGTCTATAACCTTCTGATTGCCTTGCATGTTAATCCTCCATCATAGACTGTAGATAATTCTGTACACCGGTTGTATTGATCAAGTATTGCTGCGATTCAATCCAATCCAGATGATCTTCTTCATCTTCTAAAATTTTATCCAGTAATTCACGACTAACATAGTCCTGCTCTTGCTCACATAGGTAAATGGCACTGCGTAATTCTGCAATTTGTTCTTCTTGTAAAACCTTGTCACACTCGATCATCTCTTCGGTGTGCTCACCGATACGTAACTTATTCAATTGTTGTAGATTAGGAAGAGCCTCGAGAAATAGGATCCTTTCAATCAAGGAGTCGGCTTGTTTCATATCCAATATCGATTTTTTATACTCCTTTTCGTCGAGTTCCTCGAGTCCCCAGTTTTTATACATTCGAGCATGCAAAAAATATTGATTTATCGAAGTGAGCTCAAGCAGCAGTATTTGGTTAAGCACACTGGTTATCTTCGTCTTGCCTTTCATCTAACACGCCCCTTTTATTGATCTATATCAATTAATGCTAGACAATTTAGCTGCTGATGTTAGAACTTAATCTTATGCTTGGACTATAGACTGTACTAATTAAAATAAGCAAATCAGAGGGATAATCATTCTCATTCGTCACTAAGGGGCTGAGCGAAGCTATTTAGGGCGCTTTACTCGTATCTTTATCAATTTATGAAGCTACCTCACTGTCATATCATTAACTTTTGTTGATGCGCTAATAAATTAAGCGGAATAATTAACCATAATTACAATTGATTAGAGGCACCTTTCAGTATTAAGTCTAAACTTTCAATACAGGCCATTGATGACATAGTATTTCAGTTTATTCCGCTAGAATAATATCGTTTCTAAAGGAGGGAGATAACAAACAAATGACCATCGACATATGCCGTTTTCTAATTATTTTCATCCTTATGACTCTTCATCAAGCCAATGCCAATGAGTTCAATCGAACACCAGAGGCCAGGTCAATGGAAAGCAATACCCTGATTGTTGCAAACTCTAAAGCATGGAAGCCTTTTTCCTATATTGATGACTCCGGAGACCCGCAAGGATTACTTGTAGATATTTGGAAAGAGTACGCAAGGGTTAATGATGTCGATATCATATTTATGCTGACGGATTGGAATGAATCGGTTCAACTCGTTCGCAGTGGTAGGGCTGATGTACATGCTGGTTTACTGTGGTCAGACACCAGAGAATTATTTTTTGACTACCTTGACGGAGTCGTTGAAATTGATACACAACTGTTTTTCTCGGCAGACTACCTTGGAACAGATGTCGACCATTTCCTTCAATCAGGAGAACTTGGTGTTGTGGCGGGTGGATACGAAGAAAGCTATATAAGAGAGAACTACCCAAATGTTAAGTTAATCTCATATTCCAATAATGAAGTCATGTTGAGCGGTGCTTTTTCTGGCGAGATCAATGCGTTTGTAGCCGATTTCCAAGTGGCAAACTTCTATCTGTATACTTCATCTCAACCAAGCTCATTCTCACCCGTTAAGCATCTCTACAGTGCCCAAATTAGACCAGCAGTAAAGGAGGGGGCACATAAGCTCAGAATTCAATTAGAGACAGGTATGAACAATATCTCTAAGGTCGATCTGCAGCGAATTCAACGTAAATGGCTACACGTTGAAACGGTTTACCCAAAATATCTATTTCAATTCGTCTTTTCGTTATTGTTAGGTTTTTCTTTGCTCTATATCCTTCAACTACGTAAGACCGTTTCATCCCGAACGGCTGAGCTAAGGCAACTTAATCTCGAGTTGCAACACCTGGCTTCAGTAGACTCACTCACAGGTATCTACAATAGACGTTATTTCATAAAAAGCTTGAAAGAAGCGTGCCTGACAATGAACGAAGAGACCAGCCTCACTCTGCTCCTATTCGATATCGATAAGTTTAAAGCAATTAACGACAATTTTGGTCATGTGGTTGGCGACTATATCATTAAGGAAATTGCCAAAGTTGTGGCCGAGGAAATTCCAAGCGATGCCGTCTTTGCCAGAATTGGAGGTGAAGAGTTTTGTATTTATCTTCACAACCTGACGGTTAAACAAGCCAATGCTTTATCAAAAAAGGTTCAAGCTTGTGTATCTGCAGCTCAATTTGAAAAAGATCAGGTTTGTCATCATGTCAGTGTGAGTTTAGGTAGTGTGTATTGCACGACTGCAATGGTGGACCACCAATACCTAATAAACCAAGCCGATCATTTGATGTATATTGCCAAGTCTTTAGGAAGGGATGGTTATCAATTTAAGACATTATAAACCTGAGGAGCTGGCGTATTGCGGCTAATGTTTAAAGCTGAGCGAGGAAAGGTCTGGGTTTAAGTGTAATGATGGGATGAACAGATACAAAAAAGCCAACCTGAGTGGTTGGCTTTTAAACTCTATGAAAACGAAATTATTTCGCAGTCATCAAGGCTACAGCATTATCTAGCATGCGGTTACTGAAACCCCACTCGTTATCATACCAAGACATCACTTTAACTAAGCGACCTTTAACACGAGTCTGAGTTGCATCAAAGTTTGATGAGAACGGGTTGTGGTTAAAATCGATAGAAACCAATGGCTCTTTATTAACCGCTAACACTTCGCTCATTGGCGCAGCTGAAGCAGCTTTTTCGATTATCGCGTTAACTTCTTCGACTGTAGTATCGCGAGATGCAATAAATGACAGATCGACAAGTGAAACGTTTACCGTAGGTACACGTACCGCCAGACCATCAAACTTACCAGCAAGTTCTGGTACCACAAGACCAACTGCTGCAGCTGCACCAGTTTGAGTTGGGATCATTGACATTGCTGCTGCACGAGCGCGACGTAAGTCGGTGTGATAAACGTCTGAAAGACGTTGATCATTCGTATAAGCGTGGATAGTGGTCATCAGACCTGATTCAATACCAATTGCATCGTTTAACGGTTTAGCGACAGGTGCCAAACAGTTAGTCGTACAAGAAGCATTAGACACAACTGTCATATCAGCTGTGATTTCATTGTTGTTTACACCGTAAACGACAGTTGCATCAACATTCTTACCAGGAGCAGAGATAAGAACCTTCTTAGCACCTGCATCTAAGTGAGGCTGAACAGCTTCTTTAGATGTGAACATACCAGTACATTCGAAAACGACATCAACTTTCAAATCAGCCCAAGGCAGTTTTGATGGGTCACGTTGAGAAAAGGTAAGAATTTTATCTTGATTAACATAGATAGCTTCATCATCATGCTCAACTTTTGCGTTGAAACGACCATGAACAGAGTCATACTTAGTTAAGTGAGCATTGATAGAGGCATCACCAAGATCGTTGATAGCAACAATCTCGATCGGGTAATCTTTTTCACTTTCATAAAGTGCACGTAAAACATTTCGTCCAATACGGCCATAGCCGTTAATAGCAACGCGGATAGACATCTCATATCCCTCAGGTAAGTGTAAAAATAATTTCTAGTAGTAAAATTACCAAACTGACAGCCACCGTCAAGTAATATCCCCGATTTAGGCTGTTTATCATTAACATTTTCGGTATTTCTTTTACAATGGTCATGCTTTTTACAAATAATGACACTTTCCATGTAAAAATATTCGTTATGGCAAACATCTTGCCGAGCTTAAAAATGGCTTTCACAGAGAGAGGTTACCCCCCACATCTAGACTAGTTTTTAATCAACACAATAACTTTAAAAGAAGATTTCAAAACAGATACAGTATTGAAAATATAGACTAGGTTAATATCAATTCAAATAAAGCCTGAATAAACTCTTATTTATTTCCAGAATTCATGTTCTAAGCCAGCCAAACTGCCAATAAAATGGTTTGGTTTGGCTAATCGATACTAACGGTCAAAGTGCAGACTTGTCTCGCATGAACATTAACCTGAATGAACTTGTCTTAAAATCCCCTGAATTTAATTCGTCGACTAAGTCTTCAGCTTGATCATCGAGTACGGATTTAATTGCTTCATCATTTTTGATTAAGCTAAGCATTTTTTGTTCAGACACCTTATTTTCAGTCATTAAGACATTGGCTCTGGAAAGGAGGTAGGTAAGTTCGAGATCATTGGTTTTTTGGAAAGTATTAGCTAAGCCAAGTAACCAATCGGGATTGAAATTATCTTCATTGCTCAGGTCAAAAACATGCAGATAAACTTCTTGGGCCTTCTTAGCATCAAACTTTTGATAGTATGAAGCTATTCTTGCCAGCAATTGGATATCATTCACCTGTTGTTTTTTTTCGGCGTTTAGTACTACGGCTTGGGCTTTCTCATCATTGAATCGCGTCCAGTGATAATAGGCAAGGTAGAGATCTGTACTGTCTTTAGTCGTTTCCTGTAATTGAGCCAAACTCTGTGCACTCAGCCCGTATGCTCTCACTCTGTCATTAGTCCGCTCGGGATGCAGGATGTGCTGTACACCGGCGGCCAGCTCAATACATTTACTGTAGTTTTCTAAGTTAATCAGATGGCGATAAAGCTGCTGTCCTGTTGGTGATGGGGTGTGCTTTAACGTATATCTTTTCTTAATAAGGTCTGCTTTTTCATATCGACACCAACTATCTTTGTGCAAATCGCTACAAAGTTCAGGATTATTTTTACAGATCGTGCCTGTATTCACATCATTTTCGCAGCCAAAAAGGGCTGAAATTGCGATAAAGCTAATAAATGATGTAAATATTACGAGATTTCTTCTCAAAATAGGCTCCAGAGCAACTTTTTTGCTAATAAAATTACAACCTTACAAAGAATATCTTGCTGGCCTGCATGGCTACTTTTCATTACAATAGCGCCGACCAAAAGGGATTTTTTCCCTACCAATAATTAGAGTATTGGTCTTTTCTTTTTGTTACTCAATCATTTCTGCAAAAAAAAGCAGAATAGTGAGATAAAGGATCTGTTAATGAGCGCTGATAAACACCTACAAAGCTGGCAAGAACGTTTCGAAATGGCAGAGGCTATGCAGCCTTTGCTTGGTAAATTATATCGTAATCAAGGTGTCGAAGTCGTTCTATACGGTAAGCCACTACTCAATGCATCGACGATAGAGATCATCAAGTCACACCGTTTGGTGCGTCGTCATGTCGGACATAAGCTTAGATTGCGTGAAAGCTTTCCATTTGTAGAAGCACTAAGTAAATTAGCGGTAAAACAATGTAAAGTTGATATTGGCAAACTTGCAATAAAATATTGGCGCGAGAATGACACCGTTGATGGTATTGAAGCCTATATGAGTCGTGAGCTAGCTGATGCGATCGATCATGAAGATACCGAAAAAGCTAGAGATGTCGTGCTTTATGGTTTTGGACGTATTGGCCGCCTGTTAGCCAGGCTGCTAATTGAAAGAACCGGTGTAAGCAATAAGCTCAGATTACGTGCAATTGTTCTACGTGGCGGTCGAAAAGGGGATCTTGAAAAGCGCGCAAGTTTATTAAGAAGAGACTCGGTTCATGGCCCATTCAACGGCTCTGTAGAAGTTGACGAAGAAAATAACGCCATTATCGCCAACGGCACATACATTCAGGTCATCTACGCAAACTCTCCGGATGAAATTGATTACACCAAATTTGGTATCAATGATGCGCTGATCGTCGATAATACCGGGATCTGGAAAGATGAAGATGGTTTAGGTCTTCACCTTAAATCAGAAGGTGCCTCAAAGGTTCTATTAACGGCACCGGCTAAAGGCAACATCAAAAACGTCGTTTATGGTGTTAACGAATCAGATATCCTCGCTGAAGACACCATTGTCTCTGCGGCAAGTTGTACGACTAATGCCATAACACCTGTACTGAAAGCCGTTAATGATAAGTATGGCGTTGTAAATGGTCACGTTGAGACGATTCACTCTTACACCAATGATCAGAACTTGATTGATAATTATCATACAGCTGACCGTCGCGGACGTAGTGCTCCGTTAAACATGGTGATCACTGAAACCGGAGCCGCGAAAGCAGTAGCTAAAGCATTACCTGTTTTAGCCGGTAAGTTGACCGGTAACGCAATTCGCGTTCCTACACCTAATGTCTCTATGGCTATTATTAGCCTGAACCTTAATGGTGAAACGAATAAAGAAGAGATGAATGACTACCTGCGCAGCATGGCACTCAATTCAGAGCTTCAAAATCAAATTGATTTCACCGAATCTACTGAGATCGTTTCTTGTGACCTGGTTGGCTCACGATATGCGGGCGTCGTAGACTCTCATGCAACCATTGCCGAAGGTAACAGAGCCATCCTTTATGTTTGGTACGATAATGAATTTGGTTATAGCTGCCAGGTTGTAGGTGTTATGCAGAAGATGCTTGGACTAAACTATCAATCTCTGCCTCATGGCTAGCCTTAGCTTAGAACAGTAAACCTAGTGAAGAAGCCTCAATGATTTGAGGCTTTTTGTTTTTTGGGTACTTTTTGCTTTATGGTTGTGGAAAGTCGAATACTGAGTCAAAAAATACACAAGGCTTCATGGCAAGGCTAATTTTACAACACTCAGATCAAAAACAGCTTTTTATCCGCTTTTCATTATTGACTCTACCGACCAAATCGGTAGAATGCCATTCCGCAGTCAGGGGAAAGCAGCAATGCAAAGTCCTGATAGCAAGATAATTTGAAATGCGACATTAGCTCAGTTGGTAGAGCGATACCTTGCCAAGGTATAGGTCATCGGTTCGAACCCGATATGTCGCTCCAAATTAATCGCCTTTAAAAGGCGATATTAGCTCAGTTGATAGTTTAAAGAGTTGACACCTTACTTTAACAAGGTATAGCTTCTCGTTTAAACCAAGAGCCGGTTCGAACCTCTCTTTATTAGAGAAGGTCGCTCCAATCTTAAATTAAGATAAAAATATGGCGCGATGGCAGAATGGCTATGCTGCGGATTGCAAATCCGCCTATCTCGGTTCGACTCCGGGTCGCGCCTCCATATTAGATTGTGATGAGTGTTAGGTTAATCCGACACAGTAACGACTACCGAAGTTACGTATCATCAAAGTCAACGAGTTTGCCCGAGTGGTGGAATCGGTAGACACAAGGGATTTAAAATCCCTCGCTGAATAAGCGTGCCGGTTCAAGTCCGGCCTCGGGTACCATCATTCAAGCCCTGACTCACGTCAGGGCTTTTTTGTATCTGCAGAATGATAAAGGTGACGATATGGATTTAATATCCCTCGCGCCGTTGATATACACGTACCTGTACAAGAGCGGCCTCGGGTACCATCATCTCTTTGAGATGAGCAATAGGCCCTGACTTACTGTCAGGGCTTTTTTGTATGTTCAAAATAATTTAAAATTCCTCTCACAATTTATTAACCAAATCCCAGTTCTCAAGTTGGGTTTCAATTAAGGTATTAGTAGAATTTGAATGGCGTAGTCAGTACTTAAGGATGTGTCTTGAACTTGATTGATAAAAAGAATGCCCTCAATAAGGTCAAATATCTTCTCAAAGATATCGAAGGTGAACTGCATTTTCGCTCCCCCCATTCTTCTAAAATAATGAAAATCCGAGATATGCTGGAGTGGCTAGAAGGTGGTAAGCCAGTGGGATGCTTTAAGCCATTCTATGGTGAGGAAAAGGACAAAACCAATATACAGGATGTTTAATTTATCCATTAAAACGTAATACCCTTGAGCTAGATAAGGAGAATAACAATCCAATGTTTTTTTGAAACTAAATACGTGTTTTTGGGAGATAGCAGATGAATAAGTGGTTTCTTGTCATTTTTACTGTGCTACTTGCCGGTCTGGCTCCATCAGTGGCTTCTTCTGAGAGACAAGTTTTACGCCATATTGAAGCCCTGAGTCGGGATAACTACTATGTTGATATTGACGATCCCACAGTGCCTTTTCAGGCTCGGGATATCGTCGGCGGCGAGCACGAAAATGAGTATCATATTCTTGGGTTTCAGGGCGATACATTCATTATTGTTGTCCAATCGATAGAGGGCGAGGCGGGTTACTCACTGCGTGGCGATGGATACGATCGTCAAAGAGAGGAGCTTGGTGACATTGTGACAGTGAAGGATCGTCACACTTGGATTAGCATTGGGGTATCCGCGCACCCTTATGCTGAATATATTTTAACGGTAAAGAAAAATGAGTAGTGAATTATCAGAAGAAAAGACAATTCAAGATCAGATAGAGGCCCTGCTCGACTTATTGCCAACTCTCACCACTGAACTTCGCTTTGCTGGCTGTGGTGACAACGCGCCGATATCAAATCGTATTAAGCAGGCATGCAGTGAACTTAAACGAATACAAGAGGCATAGGATAATATGTTTGACATCTTCGCGAGCGATATCATCAACCCTGTATCGGTATTGAAGCAATATGAGTTTCTTGAGCCGGTCTATCATTCAGATGGAATGGGGCATGTTCAAGAGCAACTATTGGTAAGTGACCAGCCATGTTCATTAGAGGGATTACTAGAGAGAATAGAAGAAGATAATGATTGGGACAGCTGTTTGGCGATGTTTGAAGAACAGCCAAAGGTTTGGTTATTAAGTTTTAGCGAGAAACTTGGAAATATTGCTTACTATCATACTAAGTGCAACATGCAAATTTTCAGCTTACTGACTGAAAGAAGTGACATTATCGCTTTTCTGCAAGACGCAGACAGATGGTTCTGGGATATTTCCAATAGGCAAATGATACCTGTACTGATCAAAAAGATTGAAAGCATGCTAACCCATCATTATTCTGACGATTTAGAAAAAGAATTTGATACCAGTATATTGACTACTGTGAAATTAAATTTAGAGAGATTGTATAAACTTGATAATGGTTGATTTGCATCGTCTTGCGCCCGAGTTAGACAATCGTCATTACTGTGTTTAATTGAATGTCTAAAACACTGTACTGCCATCAGACTTCACTCTTTAATGTACATTAGCTAGATTAAAGCCAGGGTAGGAGCTCATAGCAAGAACTGTTCGATATCCAAACGGTATGTAGAGAAAACAAACTGCTGCGAATGGTTTTCAACCACTTGAATAAAAAAGATAAAACTTACTGTTGACTCATCAGGTAAATCCGTTAAAGTAGCCACACTTTCTTACAGCAGCAATGTTTAACAAGCTGTTTAAGAGAGCGGATTAATTTGAAATGCGACATTAGCTCAGTTGGTAGAGCGATACCTTGCCAAGGTATAGGTCATCGGTTCGAACCCGATATGTCGCTCCAAATTAATTATTTGGAAATGCGACATTAGCTCAGTTGACTCTTTATTTAAATCAACTGCGCGATACCTAGTTATAGGATATCGGTGATTTGTTTCGAACCCACTCCTTTCAATAGAGAGTTCGCTCCAAATTATCAAACAAATATGGCGCGATGGCAGAATGGCTATGCTGCGGATTGCAAATCCGCCTATCTCGGTTCGACTCCGGGTCGCGCCTCCATATTAGATTGTGATGAGTTTGGCTTATTAATAAGAGCCATACAGTGTTAACTACCGATAATACGCATCATCAGAATCAACGAGTTTGCCCGAGTGGTGGAATCGGTAGACACAAGGGATTTAAAATCCCTCGCTGAATAAGCGTGCCGGTTCAAGTCCGGCCTCGGGTACCATCATTCAAGCCCTGACTTACGTCAGGGCTTTTTTGTATCTGAGATTCAACGATACAGTTCAGAAAGCAAAATTCCTCGCGCCGTTGATATACACGTGCCGGTTCACTATCTATTACAAGAAGAGCCTCGGTTACCATCATATCTTTGAGATGAGCAATAGGCCCTGACATAGGTCTGAGCTTATTTGTATTCATTGAGTTCTCTGCCCACCTTTTATCCCATTATAGGCCAGCAATATCTTACTGACTTGACTCACCCGTCGCTGAAAACTCTTTCGGGATGCTCGCTCATCAAGGGTGTGATCGCCATCGCCATAGGGGCCAAAACCATCTAAGGTGGGAACACCGGCAGCCGCGATCACGTTAGCATCACTGACACCACCACGCTGTTCGGTAGCAAGATGCTCACCGACAATCTTTTCTAATTTACTTATAAGAGAACTTTGCTCGCTATTGGGTTGCATAACGTCTCGTTGGATCCCGCCAGATAGCTTGCTGGTCACGCCTACGACATAACTTGTGTTCACGATTCGTTCAATTGCAGCCAATAAACGATCTCTTTCCTTGTGTTGAGTGTAACGGATCTCAACCACAATTTTCGAGTGAGGAGAGATAGTATTAGCTCCTACCCCTCCGGAAATCTCTCCGGCATTGACTGTGCTGCCGTGCTCTACCGAGGTTAAATGGGTTAAGTCTATAATCATGTGTGCTGCGACCAGGTTTGCATTAGCCCCCGAAAGGTAATGATTGCCGGCATGTGCGGCTTTGCCCTGTATATGAATGGTGAACGTTCCGACCCCTTTACGCCCAACAACCACTTCATCATGCACGCCCGCGGCTTCAAACACTAAACAGGCTGCGTATTGCTTGGCTAATGCCGATGAGATTGCTTTACTGTCATCACTGCCCGTTTCCTCATCGCTCACCAATAGCAAATCTATATCGGCGATTTTGCCAAAGGTACTTTTAACGCGCCTTAAGGCGGTAATGGCAACATGATTGCCACCTTTCATATCACAGACCCCCGGACCATAAATCCACTCTTTATCTAGGTGAAAATCGGTAAAGACACCGGGAAGGTGAACCGTATCGAGGTGACCGAGTAAGAGCAGTTTATCTCCTCCCGTTGAAGCTGAGGTGAACAGAAGGTGGTCTCCTACCTCTTCTCTGATGTAACGTTTTGTTTTAAAACCGAGTTCATCAAAAATTCGCTGATAAAAATTTCCGACCCGCGCCAACGGAGTTACAAACAAGCATAGAAAATGGCATGGTTAAGTTGAGTTGGACTAATCCACAGAGTGATGATTTTGTCGGCTCATTTGTCGTTCGCAATCGCTTTCATCCGCCTAAGTCGCCACTCGATGGTGTCAAACTTTATGCAGGCAGAGATGAATATACCTTTGACAACTTTGGTAATGCTAATATAGCTAAGTACTACTCCGTATTTAGTTACGATAATGTACCTAACTATTCACCGTCAGCGGGACTACATTATCTGGTACATGAAACCATTCCTATCGATGAAAACTTCGATGACTTCGACAGCTTACTCAACGAATATGGTATCAATGATGGTGACAAGGATTGATGCTAAAGCTGATATATAGTCCTGCCCACTCTTATGTGGGCTTCAGCTTTGAGTGTGTCGTATAGGGGAGCCGAGGCGAGCAACGCAAGCGGGTAGAAGTCAGATTGTACATTCCACAAAATTATGGCACTAATTATCAATTATTCTTTAAATAATGAGTGGGATTTTATTAAATAGCTCAGTGTATAACGGTTTTTTATACTATTACAAAACTTCACTATCGGTTACTCACCGACAATGGTATAAATAGACCCAAAACCTCCCTACATTCAAATATTTTAGGAAAGCCGTCATGATATTTCCCCAGGTTGAACTTGCTCCTGCCGATCCAATTTTAGGCCTAACAGATGCATTTAAAGCTGATACCAGAACAGAAAAAGTAAACCTTGGGGTGGGAATTTATAAAGACGAGTCAGGTTCAACACCTATATTGAAGTCGGTAAAGCTTGCCGAAGAGAAGATCCTCGCAACAGAAAACAGCAAAAGTTATCTGGGCATAGAAGGCGTCCAGGCCTATAACCGTGTCGTTCAAGAGTTACTGTTTGGTGCCGAACATCGTGTTGTAAAAAATAAGCGTGCCCTAACGGCTCAGGCACCTGGCGGAACCGGCTCTTTACGAGTCGCTGCAGAGTTTCTGGTACGTAATACCGAGTCTAAAACGATTTGGGTGAGTAACCCAACTTGGGCAAATCATCAAAATATTTTTAAATCGGCTTCATTGGCCATTGAGCAATACCGTTACTACAATGCCCAGACACATGGTAAAGACTTCGATGCCATGCTTGCCGACTTGTCACAAGCGAAAGCCGGAGATCTTGTCCTACTGCATGGCTGCTGTCATAACCCAACAGGCATAGATCTTAACGAAAGTGAATGGCAGCGCATTGCCGAGCTGTGCCTTAAGCAGGAGTTGGTCCCACTATTTGATTTCGCCTATCAGGGTTTTGGCGTTGGCATCACCGAAGATGCGCAAGGCTTAAGAATTGTGGCCGATACTGTGCCTGAACTATTGATAGCAAATTCATTTTCTAAGAACTTCGGTCTTTACAATGAACGAATTGGTGCTGTTACCTTAGTCGCCGACACTGAAACTACTGTGGCTAAGGCATTCAGTCAGGTTAAGAGTACCATTCGCGGTAACTACTCTAATCCGCCAGCACACGGCGCATTGATTGTAAGCACTATTCTCGCCGATGCAGAGCTAAAAACATTATGGGAGTCAGAGCTGAAAGAGATGCGTGAACGTATTGCAAAAATGCGTACACTCTTTGTCGAATCACTGAAAGCTGAAGGTGTCACTCAAGACTTCAGTTTCATCTCAAGACAAAATGGCATGTTCAGCTTCTCTGGATTAACAAAAGAGCAGGTCACGCAGCTTAAAGAGGAGCATGCTGTTTATATCGTAGGATCCGGACGGATAAGTGTCGCCGGCATGACCAGAGACAATATGCCCGTGATCTGTAAAGCCATCGCCAAGGTTCTTGCTTAGTTGCTTGCCTAGCTTCATCATCTGTCTCAGACACTAAATGACAAAAAAGGACAGCTAACGCTGTCCTTTTTGCTCCTGTAAAGAGACTATTGAACGCTTTCTTTACTTAGGGGAAGCTGCCAACATACTTGAAATTGCATCCACTAGAGCCATTCTGTCATGAAGACCTGGGTGATGCTTGCTGACCAGCGGACGGTAAGATATCTTCCCATCCTGATAACTTCGCTCTGAGTGACAAAGCACCTTATCAATCACCTTCACTCCCAACACCTGATGACACCAATCGATTCTTTGCTCTAATGAGAAATCTGCAGAAGGAGAGGGTTCATGAGTTAAATTATCGATTAGAATCACTTCGGCATTTGAATTGGACAGCGCCGATGCAAATTTTGGCAGTAACAAAGGTGGCATAATACTGGTCAAGAAGCTGCCAGGCCCGAGTATAACCAGATCGGCTTTAGAAACCGCCTCACATGCCTCGCATGTCGCAGTAACCATGGGTTCCAATGATAATGCCATTGGATGTTTATCCATGTTATCAACATTGGTCTCACCAAAGATTTTATTTCCGCAGGCTTCTATTGCAACCAGATGAGTGGGCTCTTCAGACATCGGGATCACTCGGGTTTCAATCTTGAGTAATTGCCGAATAAGGTTGACCGCTTCCAGAGGCCTGACACAGAGCTGGTCAAGAGCGAGGAGAATAAGGTTCCCCAAGTTGTGGCCGGACAGGTCACTTTCCCCATCGAAACGATATTCAAATAATAGGGTACCGATAGAAGGGTGGTTGGCGAGTTGAGAAAGACAATTTCTCAGGTCTCCCCATGCGATACAGTCTTGTTCTTGTCTGAGCCGGCCAGTAGAGCCACCATTATCTGTGGTTGCAACGACACCGGTTAGTCTAGGCCCCAGAAAAGATAGTGAAGACAGCACTCGTCCCAGACCGTGTCCTCCGCCGATAGCTACGACATGCTCATATTGATTTAACGTGCTTTTATGCATCCGGGTTGTTCCTTCCTGAATACCCAATAGATAGATACCCAAGCCACTTGGAAATCACGCGAGGCCTCTGAAACGAGCATTTCCAGGTCGTTTGGGTATAGACGATAGCATTATATCTTAAAACACTGTTTTGATGTGTAGTTTAGTTCAATATGGCATATAATCCTTTTCAGTTTTCTACTGCAGAGAGAAAAAATGAAAACAGGAAGAGTTGGGAAATTAACCGTTGCTGTTGGCTTCGTCTTAATTTCGATCATTGTATTAAAGTTAATCTTCGTAGATATTGTTGACGACAAAGGGGAAGAAGTCGGCGCATTAGTCGAAAATAAACAAGCTCTTAGTCTTATCCCTGATTTTTCTGCCATTTCAAATGTTGCGCAAAAGAAGCAAGCTTTTTTCGATTACTTAAGGCCTTCTATTCGACTTCAAAATGGCATCATCAGTGATGAGCGTACTTTCTTACAAAGGTCCAAACAACATCTGGATGATGGGTTATTACTCACAGATGCTGAGCTTTATCGCATCGAAGAGATAGCGAATAAGTATCAATATTCGTCGAGAAGCATCAACACAAGCACACTGGACAAATTGCTGATTAGAACCGACACCATCCCGGAGTCTATGGTTCTTATCCAGGCCGCCAATGAAACGGGCTGGGGAAGCTCTCGCTTTGCGAAAGAGGGCCTTAACTTCTTTGGACAGTGGTGTTTTAAAAAGGGGTGTGGACTCGTTCCTCAGTCAAGAACCGCTGGCATGTCACATGAAGTTGCAGTATTTGATTCAGTTGAAGCTTCTGTCGCCTCTTACATGAGAAATCTAAACTCCAATGCCGCATATTCATTATTACGCTCCATTAGGGCTGATCTGAGGGCTCAAAATAAACAACCTCAGGCAAGTGAATTAGTTTGGGGCTTGGTAAACTATTCAGAACGTCAGGAAGCTTATATCGATGAGCTCCTGGAAATGTTACGTCAAAATAAACAGTACTTGGTGGAGAATCATGAAGAAAGGCCTTCTGTTTAGTTGTTTAATACTCGCTTGCTCCTCAGTTCAATCCGCGCCAATCTCTTTGGAGTATCAAGGTTTTTACCAGAGGCTTAAGCAAGTTAACAAGGGACATTATCCCTTAGTTGAAATTGCATTTTCAGTGCCTATGGCAGGACCCTGCATAGTCAAGAGTGGAACCTTGACGACCGAGAAAGAGTCTTTCCCACTAACGATTACCGAGAGGCAAAGGATCTTTTTGCCCTATGATGACAAGCTAAAATCTGATCGTGCCCGAATCAATCTTGACATAGATGGCGATAGCAGCAAGTGCAGTATCGCTATGCAGGTGAGGGCGAAACAAACCAAAGTCGAATACTTACAAACCGAAGTAGTCCAAATTCAAACCGAGATGGACGAACTGCTCAACGATATGCAAGGGTTCCCCATGCGTTACTTTGGCTCAGACATCGCTGGATTAAACTTTGAATTTGAACCGGGCAGTAAGACACGCGTGACAATTGATGGGATTGAGCAGATAGTCACTGACCTACTGAGACTTCCACGTGAAAAAATTGCCACCCTGTCAAAGATAGAATTCGAGACAAAGCCTTTGGTTATCAGTCCCTGGACCAACGGTTAACGCATAAACGTAAAAGCCCGGCATCAGCCGGGCTTTTTTGTATCTGAATTTTATATAACTAGGTTAAAAGGCGGAGCCTAAGGCGTATAAGTACTGACGATGTCGATTTTATTTTCACTGCGGCTCTTGGCTGCATCCAGATCGATATGACCATTGTTAGCGACATCGACAAAATCGAATGCCGGAAGATCTGATTCGGCAACATCCCCTCTAAGTGGCGCATCAGCATCTCTTTGCAGAGAGATAAAGTCAAACTGCTCGCGGTCTACGCCCTGTGAAGGAGAGGTGTTCTGCATCGCCGTGAAGATAGACTCAATTCGTCCCGGGTGGTGCTCATCCCAGAGATTAAGCATATCTTTGACTTCAGCACGCTTCAGGTTTTCTTGCGAACCACAAAGGTTACAGGGAATGATCGGGAAAGCCTTGAGTTCGGCGTACTCAGCAATATCTTTTTCGCGGGAATAAGCCAGAGGACGGATAACCATGTTAGCACCATCATCGGACAACAATTTTGGTGGCATGGCCTTCTGTTTCCCGGCAAAAAACATATTTAAAAACAGGGTTTCAATGATGTCATCTCTGTGATGCCCTAATGCGATTTTAGTCGCACCGATTTTTTGTGCGAAGCCATATAAGGTACCGCGACGTAATCGAGAGCATAACGAACAGGTTTTTTGCCCTTCAGGGATCTTCTCTCTGACGACAGAGTAGGTGTCTTTTTCGATAATATGGTACGGCACATTCAGAGTATCCAGGTAAGCTGGCAGCACCTCTTCAGGAAACCCCGGTTGTTTCTGGTCCAGATTGACAGCAACAATCTCAAACTTGATGGGTGCGCGTTGTTGAAGGTTGAGCAAGATATCAAGCATCGCATAGCTGTCTTTTCCGCCGGAAAGGCAGCACATGACCCGATCACCTTCCTCAATCATATTATAATCGCCAATCGCTTTACCCACTTCACTACGTAACTTACGCTGAAGTTTGTTCATTCGAGAGGTGTGGTGTTTGGAAAGATCTTCAGACATAAAAAACGCGCCTAGTAACACTTGAATTCTGGGCGCGTAGTATATATTAAAACTTAATCTTAAAAAAGAACCGTAAGGTTAACTCTCTTCTAATGGTGAATGGTAACCATCGGGTTTAATAGCCAACAGATCACAGTTAATGCTATCGATAACATGTTCAGCCGTATTACCGATGAGCGCTGCCGAGAAGCCGGTGCGACCTACGGTGCCTAATATCACGAGTTCTGCGTCCAGCTGCAGGGCAAGATCCGGGATCACATCCTCAGGTAAACCTTCTTTAACATGGCAAAAATCAGTTGATATTCCAAAGGTATTCGCAAGTGAGCATACTCTCTGTTCATGCTGCATACGAATAGTTTCGCTATAGGTATGTGCATCGAAATCAGGAAGCTCTATGGCCAGATTAACCGGCGTGCCCGGATAACCATTAACGAGATGTACCTGAGCATCAAACTTCTGCGCTAAGCCCTGCGCATGCTCTATTATCTTGCCGTTTAATGACTGGTGATCGTCATCTTCGGAGCCGACATTAACGGCACAGAGAATTTTTCCGGCGACAGGCCAGTCATGCTCTTTAACCAACAAGACAGGAACGGGGGCCTTACGCATAAGGTGCCAATCAGTTGGAGTAAAGATAACAGACTTAAGCTTGTCATGTTCATGAGTACCCTTAATGATGAGATCATACTCACCTGCAATGGCATGCAGGATAATGCTCTCGAAGGGGCGGTTATGCCAAATGACCTCAGTTTCAATCACGGTGTCGGCTTTAGAATAGGCTTCGACTAAGTCCTTTATCCATGCTTTGCGCTGGGCAATAACACCTTGTCTCATCGCTTCACGTTCATGACCCGAGAGTATTGAAGTCATCTCATAAGAGAAGTCAAAAATTGATAGAAATACAGTTATAGTGGCCTGATTTTTTGAAGCGAGTTCAACGGCTCGAGCAAGCGCGGGTTGCTTATCGCTAGTCGGATCGACAACAACTAAGAGCTTTTTATAGTCCTTCATAATCATTCCTCTTTCTCATACGTTAACTTAATAATGAGCTACAGAGGGCAAAATACATTGTTTCAGATCAATATTGCCCAATTTTCCTTACCAGATTGGAACTGATTCTCATAGATAAGTATTTTGATTAAAAGTTTAAATAATCTATTTGAGTCATGTATTTAACTATACATTAATTTACACGAAGTAGAACAGAATAGAGGAGAATTTAAGCAAATAGTTAACAGGCGGCGTGGACTAATCTCGCCCAGATTTTGATGGATGTAGCCGTTAATTTAGAAAAGGTAGGAAACTTATAGAGACATAGCTAATTTTCATGAAAAAAAGCTATGTCTCCTGATACTGATACTTGTACTTTATCTTGCTATAGAAGTATTACCAGCAAGGGTATTGAGCGCTTCAAAGTTAACGATAGTAATGTACTTACCCTTAACTTCGATCAAATTGGCTTTTTGGAAGCGGCCAAGCAGGCGGCTAATCGTTTCAACCGTAAGCCCCAGATAGTTACCTATGTCACCGCGAGTCATGGTTAGTCTGAACTCTTTTGGAGAAAAACCACGATTGCCAAAACGGGTAGCCAGATTACTGATAAATGCGGCAAGCCTCTCTTCAGCATTCTTTTTACTGAGCAGAAGAATCATCTCCTGATCGCTTTGGATCTCATTACTCATTAAACGCATGATCTGTTGTCTCAACTTTGGCATTGTGCCACTAAGATCATCTAGAGTCGTATAAGGAATTTCACAAACCATTGAGGTCTCAAGGGCTTGGGCAAAACTTTGGTGTTCTTGAGCGTGGATACCATCGAAACCAATCACATCACCAGCTAAATGGAAACCCGTGATCTGCTCGTCACCTTGCTCTGTAATAGTAAAACTTTTTATGGTACCTGAGCGAATGGCATAAAGAGATTTTAAAGGGTCACCAGACTTGAATATCTGCTCACCTTTTTGGATAGGCTTTTTTCTTTCGATAATCTCATCGAGACGATCGAGTTCATTGGTATTGAGTGTAAAAGGAATACACAAGGTTCCCATACTGCAATCATGACAATGAATGGCGCATCCGGGAACGGTCGAACGACGACTTTTATTGTTGTCTGTCATAGTGTCTCTCAAATTTCTCTATTACGCATATGGTAAACTAATTTAATAAGCTGAGCTAGCTCAGCTGAGCAATTGCAATGTACAAAGTTTGTAAACCAAATATGACCAAGATCGAGCCGCTGATCAATCTTACCATTCTATTTTGAACCCAACGGCCGAATACATTGGCCGCCACCCCTGCACTGAGTAGGGCTGGAAGGGTGCCAAGTCCGAAGGAAGCCATTATCATGGCGCCCTGAGATGCAGAGTTTGCCGCCACGGCCCAAGTTAATGTACTGTAAACTAACCCACAAGGAAGCCATCCCCATAACATACCGCCGATGAATGCCTGTGGTAGTGTTTTAACGGGAACCATTCGGCTTGCAATGGGAGATAAAAACCGCCATACAAATTTACCTGCACGTTCGATCTGTACGATACCAGACCAGATTTGCGCAATGTATAGACCCGTCGCAATCATCATCAGACCGGCTATCAGCCTTAAAGTGATGAGATACAAGTCCATATCAAACAGCATGCCTAACGCGCTTGCTGAACCTCCTACAAGTGCACCGGCGAAGGCATAACTTAATATCCGGCCCAAATTATAGGTAAACAGAAAACGCAGTTGTTGTACCAACTGATTTTGTTTAGCGGAGCGGGGAAGTTGAGATGAAAAAGCACCAATTAAACCACCACACATTCCTATGCAGTGGCCAGCGCCCATCAGCCCTACTAAGAAGGCGCCGGTTACGCTGTAATCAATCAAGAGGGCGTTGACTCATTATCGTTAGCTTTTGGCGTCGGTTTTTCATCTTCGTCAAATAGGATGGATACACTCTGCCTGTCAAGATCATCAAACTGTTCAGATTTTACAGCCCAAAAAAAGATCCCAATCGCGATAAGCACAAATAACATGGCTATCGGGATCAACACATAGATGATACTCATAAACGAACCCTTAATAATCTCAGACTATTACCGACCACGATAAGTGAACTTGCAGACATACCTAAGGCAGCAATATAAGGTGCAACATGGCCTGTAACGGCCAACGGGATTATAAACAGGTTATAACCCAGAGCCCAGTACAAATTCTGCTTAATGATCTTATCAGTTAACCTTGCAACCGTTACCGCATCGTTAAAACGTGACAGATGATCGCCAAGTAAGATGAGATCGGCACTATTCTTAGTGATTGCAGAGCCACTTCCCATAGCAACAGATAAGTTGGCTCCCGCAAGAACGGGGGCATCATTGATCCCATCGCCAAACATGGCAATAGAGGCATTTTTTTGAAGCTTTTGAATCAGACTCAGCTTGTCTTGGGGCTTTAATCCTTTATAAACATCGGTAATGCCAATTCTGCCAGCAACCTCATCGACATGTATCGAACCGTCACCACTGGCCACAGACACTTTACAGCCTTGCTCTGTAAGCATCTGTACCGTTTGCTTGGCGTCGGTTCTGATCTCGTCGACTAACTTGAACCTTGCGAGGAGTTCATCCCCCTGAGCCAGATACACGGCTTGTGAATGATCACCTTGAACTGCGATAAACTCGGCACTACCGATCCGGTAATCGATGTTATTAATCTGACCACTTAGGCCCAAACCGACAAAACTTTGTATCCGGCTCACTGTGAGTTGTGCATTCTTGTATGGCTCGAAAGCCTTGGCTATCGGGTGTAGAGAGCTCGCTTCAAGCGCTGCTGCGACTTCGAGCACTTGTACCTTATCGAGTTGACCATAAAGTTCGATATCTATGATCGTGAGTGTGCCACAGGTGAGGGTACCCGTTTTATCGAATACGACATGGTTTATTTTCGTGAGTTTTTCAAATACGCCAGGTTTGCGGGCAATGATACCGATTCGGGTAAAGATCCCCGTAGCACACGTCACAGCGGTCGGCGTAGCAAGCGCCAAAGCACAAGGGCAGGTGGCAACTAACACGGCCAAGGTGACCCAGAAAGCATCTTCAGGCCAATATATTTTCCAGACAATGTAGGTCAATAATGCGATAGATAGAATTGCCCAGGTAAAATAATTTGAGATAGTGTCGACGTACAGGGCGACTTTAGGTTTGTTATTTGAAGCCGACTCCTGCAGACGAATGATCTCTGCCACGAGTTGATCTTGACCAATTGCGGTGATCTTAAGTTTAATCGGCTGCTCAACATTAATGGTGCCCGCATAAACCTCACTGGTGTCAGATTTCTGTACCGGGGTCTGTTCACCTGTGAGCATGGCCTCATTGAAGCTGGAGCGGCCTTCGATAATGGTGCCGTCGGCGGCGACAACCTCCCCGGGTTTAACCAGTATAATGTCTCCCACCTTCAATCCTTTCGCGGGAACCTCTTCACAGATGTCATTTGATATCAGATGAGCCGTAAGCGGCACCAGTTTATGTAAATTACTGGAGCTTACAGAGGCTTTTTGCCGGGCATTTTGCTCGAAGTAACGACCGAGTAGCAAGAAAAAGGTAAACATACTGACCGACTCAAAATACACCTCGCCGGTAGCATTAACCGTGGCAATACAGCTGGCGATATAAGCGCCTAAGATGGCTATCGATACCGAGACATCCATATTGAGCCGTCCACTGAACATGGAACGGATGGCGCTAAAATAGAAGGGTTGAGCCGAATAGAACACCACCGGGGCGGCAAATATCATACTCACCCAACGAAAGTAGTCACGAAACTCAACTTCGAGTTCGGTAAAATAGCCGGCATAGAGGGCGAGGGCGAACATCATCACCTGCATGGTGGCAAAGCCAGCTAAACCCAGCCTCAATAGAAATTTTCGACTGTTCTGTTTACTCTGGATCTCTTGTTCATCGACCTGATAAGGGGCCGCCTGATAACCGATAAGGCTAATTTGACTGAGTATTTCACTGAGTTTTATCTGCGTTGGCAACCAAGTGACTAAGGCGCGTTCCGTCGTCGTATTCACCTGGATACTACTGATACCTGGAACATACTTGAGTTTGTGTTCAATAAGCCAGGCACACGCAGCACAAGTAATGCCATCGATAGAGAGCGATACCCTTGAGATATCGCTTTCACTGTGGACAAAATCTTGCTGGACCTCTGGCAGATCGAATGCTGAATAGGCGGTTAATTCTTCGGGGACCAGTGCCGTCTGTTTACTTCCGGGCTCGGTTCTGTATTTATAATAATTACTGAGCCCAGCCTCTATAATTGCGGCAGAAACGGCCTGACAGCCAGGGCAGCACATCAAACGGTCACTATTATTAATATGGGTCGTGAACTGAGAGCCTGTTAATACGGGCTCACCGCAATGATAACATTCAGGGTACTTCATAGATGATGTCGTTTAACCTGTTTTAACCGCTTTAGTCAAAAAGGAAGTCAAAACAGGTCATACACAACAGAAACGGATAACGCAGTTTCTTAGATGATTGCTCTAGCCTGTTTTGAACTAGCTTTAACGCTTTTATTATCGACTTAGTTCAACCAGTATTGAGAGTCATCTTTGATCTCAAGTCGTTTTTGAATTCGCCAAGTACGGTCAAACCCTTCCAGTCTCACTTCCCACGCACCCGCAATCGGGGTAGCAAGTTCGATACGGTAGGCTTTATCGCCGTCAGCCGTAACAATTTGCCCGAAATCACGCTTTTCTATGGTGGGGTGAAAAAATTCAACACTCAGTGCTGCAAGGTAAGACTCACCGCCATGCTGAGTGATAGTGACTTCATTGTCATCAACCAGTAATTCAAATTGCATTCCAAGCTGTTTAGCCTGTTTGATTTTCTTAAGATCCATATTAATGGCTTTACCATCTTTATAGTAATCTTCAGAAACCAGAGAATCTTTATTATCTATCGCAAGATAGAGTAAGTTGAAGCTAGCCAAAACCGCACAAAGGGGCAAAATAATTAAAAACCAAGGCCAGAACTGCTTATACCAGGCTTGTTGTTTGTTCATCTGTCATACCTATTATAATAATTGCGATTATTTTACCGCTAAAAATGTGATTTAGCACCCTAAAAAAAAGGCCTCGATAAGATCGAGGCCTCTATGTTGCTTAGATGTAACTACTTGTTTGACAAGCTATAAACATAAGCTGTGATAACGTGAACTTTCTCTTCACCTAACACATCTTTCCAAGCTGGCATGACACCACTACGGCCATTCTTAATTGACTGTTCGATAGAACCACGGCTACCGCCATACAACCAGATGTTGTTGGTAAGATTAGGCGCACCCATCATCTTATTACCCGTCGCATCCATACCATGACAAGCGAAACAGCCCTTCATGAATGAGCCTTGACCTTGAGCGGCTAGGGCTTCATCGTGATCTCGACCGGCAAGCTTAGTAACATACTCAGCCAAACCTTTGATTTCACTGTCTTCGATTGGAAGACCACCTTTAGGTGGCATCATCCCATGACGACCATTCATGATAGAGGTTTTAATAGTGGCTAACTCACCACCATATAACCAATCACCGTCAGTCAGGTTAGGGAAGCCTTTACTACCACGGGCATCACTACCATGACACTGCGAACAGTTGTGTAAGAACAGACGACCACCCACTTTAAGGGCCTCTTCGTTCTTAACCAACTCATCGAGAGGCGTTTCGGCATAAGCCTTGAAGATAGGGCCAAATTTCTCATCGGCACGCTTAACTTCCTGGTCATACTGAACCCAACGACCTTCTTTAACCGCAAGCTCAACTGCTGCTTTAGAATCGGCTGCAATGCCATTCTCGGTTCCGATGCTTTGGTTAGCGCTCGACCAACCTAAGAAACCTTTGAAGTTTCCAAGACCCGGATAAAGCGCTAAGTAAATAACACCAAAAACGATAGTGACGTAGAACAGATAACTCCACCACTTAGGTAGCGGGTTGTTAAGCTCTTCGATGCCGTCAAAGCTATGTCCCATCGACTTGCCTTCTTCAACACCAGTGTTGTTTTTAGAGACAATTCTTAAAAGGACAAAACATCCAACGATTACCACGATAGTGAGTACGGTAATCCATATACTCCAGAAGCTACTCATCACTTATGTTCTCCTGAACCCTTGTTTAGTTCATCATCTGAAAAAACAAGGTTAGCCGCTTCGTCAAATTGATCCTTACGACGAGAGCTGTAAGCCCATGCAAATATACCGACAAAGGTTAACATCACGACAATGGTAATAATGCCTTGTATTGTTCCGTAATCCATATAGTTGCCTCCTAGTTATTTCAGTGCATGTCCAAGGGACTGCAGATAGGCGATAAGTGCTTGCATCTCAGTTTTACCTTCGACAGCTTTTTGTGCACCCGCAATCTCTTCATCGGTATAAAGGTCTTGGCCTTTATTTCCACCTTTATGAAGGTTACGAAGGATATCCATCTTCTGGCCAGTTAACTTGCCGTCAAGCTTGTTCTCTGCCAACCAAGGGAAGCCTGGCATATTTGATTGAGGTACCACGGCGCGTGGGTCAATCAAGTGAACTTCATGCCATTTATCGCTGTATCTACCGCCTACACGTGCCAAATCAGGACCGGTACGCTTAGAACCCCACTGGAATGGATGATCCCATACAGACTCACCAGCGACAGAGTAGTGACCATAACGCTCAGTCTCTGCACGCAGTGGGCGGATCATCTGGCTGTGACAGTTATAACAACCTTCACGGACATAGATGTCACGACCTTCAGTCTGGAGCGCTGTGTAAGGAATTAATCCATCAACAGGCTCGGTAGTGTCTTTTTGAAACAACAGGGGAGTGATCTGCACTAAACCACCAATACTGATGGCGATAACAGTGAGAATACCCATCAAACCGATGTTTTTCTCGACTAACTCATGATTAAATTTCATCGTTTCTACCCCTTATGCTTCTGCTAATGCAGGCAAAGATTCTTTAGGCGCTTTTACTGTCTTAAACACGTTATATGCCATCAGAAGCATACCGGTTACGAAGAAACAGCCACCAAGGAATCGAACAAAGTAGAATGGGTATGAAGCTTCAATACTTTCAACGAAGCTATAAGTCAGAGTTCCGTCAGAGTTAACTGCACGCCACATCAGACCTTGCATCACACCAGAGATCCACATAGATACGATATATAGAACGGTACCGATAGTCGCTAACCAGAAATGAACATTAACCAGGTTAGAGCTATACATACGACCGTGTCCGTAAAGCACTGGGATTAGGTGATAAAGCGAACCAATAGAAACCATCGCAACCCAACCTAGCGCACCAGAGTGAACGTGACCAACGGTCCAGTCAGTATAGTGAGATAGGGCATTTACGGTCTTGATTGCCATCATTGGGCCTTCGAAGGTAGACATACCGTAGAAAGACAATGAAACAACAAGGAAACGTAATACAGGATCGGTTCTTAGTTTATGCCAAGCACCTGATAGCGTCATGATACCGTTAATCATACCACCCCAAGAAGGAGCGAATAAGATAAGTGACATCACCATACCCAACGACTGAGTCCAATCCGGTAGCGCAGTATAGTGTAGGTGGTGAGGACCAGCCCAGATATACAGAGCAATCAGTGCCCAGAAGTGAACGATAGACAGACGGTATGAGTAAACCGGACGACCCGCTTGTTTAGGTACAAAGTAATACATCATACCTAAGAAGCCGGCGGTAAGCAGGAAGCCTACGGCATTGTGACCGTACCACCACTGAACCATTGCATCGACCGCACCGGCATATAGAGAGTAAGACTTCCATAAGCTGACGGGTACAGCCATAGAGTTAACTATGTGCAATACAGCGACAGTGATAATAAAGGCACCGAAGAACCAGTTCGCCACATAAATATGGGAAGTCGTTCGTTTAACAATAGTACCGAAGAAAACTATCGCATACGTGACCCACACAAGGGTGATCGCGATGTCGATAGGCCATTCAAGTTCAGCATATTCTTTACCACTGGTGATACCCAGAGGCAGAGTAACTACTGCTGAAAGAATGATGGCTTGCCAACCCCAGAATGTAAATGCAGCCAATTTGGGTGCAAAAAGTCGGGTTTGACATGTGCGTTGAACGATATAGTAGGATGTTGCGAAAAGTGCTGAAGTACCAAACGCGAAAATCACGGCATTAGTATGCAGAGGTCTAAGACGACTGTATGTAAGCCATGGAGTATCGAAGTTTAGTTGTGGCCAGATCAACTGAGCCGCGATCAATACACCCACTGACATACCAATAATTCCCCACATAACTGTTGTGAGGGCAAACTGGCGGACAACGGTGTAATTGTAATCAGCGCCTTGTGGCTGGGAATGGTTCATCATATTGCTTCCACTGCTTATTACTTATACTTATTATTTGAGTAAAAATGATTCTTTACCCGTTAAATAGACACAAAGCCGCGTTCCCTACGGAACATTTGGGGATGTGTCAACGTGTAGCCCTGCAATATTTGTCATATTTGCAAGGTAAAGCAATGATACTTGAGCTATGTCAAAAAAGATAGGAATTGTGGAGGGGTAAAAGTTGATCTAGATCAACCTACGCAATAGAATGTAAACACTTTTCATCTAAAGGTTAAAATTTGTGCTACGGGTAAAATTTACTAAGCTGTTTTCGCTTTATCTTCTTCTAATATGGGCATTATTTTGTTCATCTTGCTCTCAGGAATCCCCCGAAGATGTATCAAAAACAACCAAAGACAGCTCGCTTTGTGACTTTAGTGTAGGTAAATGTACTCAGTCTGTTGCAGGCATTACATTTGACCTATTAGTCAGCCCCTACAATACCCCCAGTGAAAAGCCGTTAACTCTAGAGCTTATCGGCTCTGAACCCGTAAATGACCTCACTATGAGGGTTGAGGGAAGAGATATGTTTATGGGGGTTATTCCGGTTAATTTAACTAAAGTTGATGAAAAGCTATATAACGGTCAACTGATATACGGTTCTTGTAGCAGTAATTACATGGTGTGGAGAGCCTTTGTTACTTTCACTAAGGAAGGTACTCAGCATGCCGTCATGTTTGACTTTCTTGCCGATAATGAAGATAACGAGCTTTAGCTCTTTTTATCAATCCAGGGTATTTGCCAAAAGAATAAAAGGCACTGGTATTTAATGGGAATGAAACGCCTATTAAATACCGATTCTGTCTAGCCCTGTAGATTTTCGTCACTCAGTTCCTCTTTAACTTTGGTAAACACTTCAATATTATCGATAAAGTGTCGTAACAATTCCGGGTCAAAATGTGAACCAGAACCTTCTTCCATTGTCTTTAGCACTTCATCTAAAGGCCATTCAGGTTTATAACACCTTGCGTGGGATAGGGCGTCAAACACATCGGCAATGGCAACGATTCGGGCAAAGACATGGATCTCATCAGCCCTCAAGCCCGTTGGATAACCCGAACCATCGTACTTTTCATGATGCTGAAGTGCGATGATACTTGCCGCCTTCAAAATTGGACGCTCAGAGTTAGCCAGAATTTGATGACCAACAGCAGGATGCTGCTTCATCACATTCCACTCCTCTTCGTTCAACTTACCCGGTTTTAAGAGCACTGCGTCAGGCGTGGCAATTTTTCCGATATCATGCATAGGGGAGGCGTGCTTGATCAAATCTGCCTCATGCTCTTTAAGTCCCGCAATAAGCGCCAGCTTATAACAGTATTCGGCCATGCGCTTAACATGGTTAGCCGCCTCTTTTGAACGACTCTCTACTACATCGCCTAAACGTAAAATCAGTTCGGATTGAGTATCTTCCAACTCTTTATTTAATAGTAAGTTTTCAAATGCGACGCCGACATTGATGGCGAAGATATCTATCAACTTCTTATCCAGATCATCAATCTTACTAATTCCGTCCATGTAGAGCAGGTTAATCCAGCCACTCTTGGCGGGAAAATACCCTATAAAACAATCCTCTTCATACAAACAACGCTTCTGTTTCAGGGCTGATTGCAATAACTTTCTGATGTTATCGGGTAGCGGTTTTTCATGATGACTCGAGAACTGTCCTGTACCCGCAAGAATGTGTAACTCATCGGTATTAACCTGTTCACTCATGGCATCGATGGCATTGCAGGTCAGCAATAAGGTTTCGCTGTCGAGGTTTAACAGATTAGCGACCTGAGTCAGTAGGCCATCTGCGAAATTAAATAACGTCCGTAATTCGAACAGACCCGATGTGGCCTGGACGACTCTTTCCAATCCTTTTCTGTGCTTAATTTGGTTTTCCCTGGCCTCCTGAATCAACATGATATCCCGGTAGGAGCGAAGAGCGGAGTAGACACTGGTAACTAACTTTCTGGAGTCGAGTTCGGCCTTTGCCTTATAGTCATTGATGTCATAATTGACGATGACATCCTCTTCGGGCGCTTGACCCGGTTGACCCGTTCTGAGTATCAACCTGATGGAGCTATTTTTAAGATCCTCTCTGATCCATTTCACCAACTCAAGCCCTGCGTGGTCACTTTCCATAACCACATCGACAAAGGCCATTGCCACATTAGTCTCTTTACTCAGTATCTGTTTTGCTTCTTCACCGCTATAGGCATTAATGAACTCAAGTGAACGCTTATCGAGTTTAAATCTGGATAGGGCTAATTTGGTTACTGTGTGGACATCGGGTTCATCATCGACAACAAGGATCTTCCACGCCGGACCAGAGCTCTCTTCCGGCGTCTTTTTTTTACCTGAAAAAAGGGGGCTTTTCTTTGCTATATCGATCAGCATTAGACAACCTCAAAAAGTGAAAAAATGTATCCCTATCCATTGAGTGTAGAACAATGTTCAGGATGCTGGAAAATAGTCAGACAAAAAACAGCTAAACACCTTTACCTATTAATTATCGTATAGTTTTACCTAAATCGCTATTGATAACCATTCTCATTTGAGGGTATCATTTACTCTGTACTACTTTATATAGGGACCAACAATGAAAAACTCGAACGTCAATATGTCTATCTCTTCGAAGAAGTTAACAGAGCTTATCCAATCAGGCGCCTTGTGTGCCGCTGACTTCCGTTGTCTTGACCTGGAATCTAAACAAACCGTTTGGCAGATGTGCCTATGGTGCTGCAGTAAACGTATCCATTGTTCTCATGACTGCATTAAAAACTGCTCTAAGTCATGCGCCGATTCATTAAATTTGCACACAACTACAAGTATTGAACAAGTTGGCCAAATAACAAGTAAAGAGATGAAGTTTATCGGCATCATTTGAACGACTTAGTCATACCGTTAGTGACATAAATTATAATCATTACGTCAATTTTGCATTTAAGTTCAACAGCTCAATTCCGAGACAGACATAGATTACAAACTCTATTTAATACTGCTAAAATCATAAAGTTACCTTAAACGACGAAAATTTCCGGATCTCGGTCATCCCTCCACATATAAAGAGCAATTACCATGCAGATGCCTCCCGTTTTTCCACTTTTTGAATCAGCAAGCAATATTGAGGAGGGCAACAGCATTGTCAATCAGTACATTACCCAGATCAGCATAGATACCGTTCCCGATGCGGGACTCGTTTATGAACATGCTGCAGAGTTACTCTATGAGCAGAAGCATAATGAGAATAGTTATAAGGCTTACAGAAGCGAACTCACCACTTTCTTTCACTGGTGCTTCGATGTCGCCGGACAAACCCCAGCTTCATTAACTCGCAGGGAGGTAGCACGATATATCGACTATTGTCAGCATCCACCCGAAACCTTAATCGGCTACTTTAATGTCGCTCAATTCAAACTCGATAAAGCATCCGGGGAGAGAGTGCCTAATCATGCCTGGCGTCCGTTTGTGGGTAAGAAAGCACTGGGTAAAGAGCAGCCTTATAGCTTGAGCGAGAACGCGTTAAAGACAAAAATTGCCATTCTCTCCTCCTTCTACAGCTATTTAATGAGCGAGGACTACTGCGATCGCAACCCGGCGCAAGCCTGGATGAACCACAGTAGGTTCTCCTCGAAGAAGAAATATCGGGTCAAAATGGAGGAGGGCAGCATGCTATCATTCACCGAATTACAATGGTCTTACGTTATCGCGTCAGTTGAACAGTTGGCTAAGGAGGAACCGGAACTGCACCAACGTAGCCTGTTTCTTATTAAGCTTATCTATTTTTGTTATCTGCGTATTTCCGAAGTGGGGGCCAGAGCAGGCTACTCACCGGTCATGGGACAATTTAAGCAAGATAAACAAACTGGGATCTGGAGTTTCTTTATTCCCTTAAGTAAAGGGGGGAAACGACGTAGCGTCGCTATTTCGAAGGCTCTACTCGAAGGATTAGTAGAGTACAGAAGGCATCTTAAACTGTCTGATTATCCAACCCAAGGGGATAATCATCCGCTTTTTATTCGACATAGAGCGGCGGGGCGAGGCAGGGATGTTGGCGCTATTAATGCTAACTTAGGGATCCGTCAACTAAGAGAAGAGATCGAAAAGATCATCGAACATGCGGCGAAAAGTGCCGAAAATGACGGATTTTACGAAGATGCAAAGCAGATGAGGGGATTAACCGCCCATAATATTCGTCATACGGGGATCACCCATGACATCAATATTAACGGCAGACCGTTATCTCATGTACAGGCCGATGCGGGACACGAGAGTATTGATACCACATCACAATATCTGCATACCTCACAAATAGAGCGTCATCAGAGCGCACAAAATAAAGTACTGGATCATCTGCAGGGAATCGAATAGTTCCGGTCAAGCAGGTAAACATTTGCGAGTAAGAAGCCGATCATCGAAATCCAAATTTACCTAACTATGAGTAATGAGTTAATGCCGATAAGTGTCATTATCGGCAATTGAGATAAAATCGGAATCTCATGCACATATCCAGCTACCAGGCTCAGTCCTGTTATAAATTGACTCAAATTCCTAATGAACAAGGCTCGATACGGCACTCTATTAACGACAGTATCTTTAAGTCCAATACAAATGTCGTAGCCATTGCTCTCATAACCTGATCTCATCGAGACCATATAGAACGATGAAGATTATCGGGTCGATGACAATTTCATTCTTTGAATTCCTAGCCTTGGTATGAATTGAGCCTTAGATTAGTAGCCATAGATTAAAAATCTTAGATTTGAAGCGTCAGTTTTAAAGACTTAGCGATATCCACACCAGATCTAAGCAGCTTAGTTCCAGTCAATCCACATCGACGGCACCAATAGCTACAGCACTCAAAAGCCTGACACACAATCCCGAAACAGCAATGTCTGACATAGTTAATTCTCACATAATTGGGCCTAACCATATCAGCGCCGGACTGAGCTGATATGGTTAGGCTATCTGGTAAGAATCTTTTAATCAGGAAATCATACAGGTCTGAGTAACCACGGCTGAAATGGCATTAAGCACACAAATTCAACGCGTTGCTACGTGCATACTTTTAATTTACCTGGGTAGTACATCGTCAGATTTCACGTAGCGCACGTCTATAATTCTTTGCACACCAAGTTCCTGGATAAAAGCCCACGGACAATAGTTCATACGTAGAAGTTCGTGAGCAAATGTTCGCTGATAAAATGCTAGTTGATAAATAGCCAATAGAGTCCTTCACCACAAACAAGCAGCGCATACGATTCGCGATTAGTGCCAGATTTAATCCATCCATGGATATAGCCGAATTCAGCGCTGCTTATAAACAAGAAACCTGACAGTGCTATTTTATTGGAGGAAGCATCAAAGAGATCGGGACCAGTGCCCGGCAAGGAACTCAATTGCCAAGAACGCGATGAATAGTTTTAGTGAATAGTAAAGAGTCAAAGGCATAGGATAGTCATGAGAGTTCGGAATTTACATAACAGGTAGCAACGTCTTTAAAATCTAGTGATACTCGGTTTTCAATGAATCAAACACCAAAGAGGCAGAGTTTCAACTTAAGATTTGAACATATAAGCTGGGTTACCCCCGTTAATATACTCGCACACATAAGTGCGTACAATGTATATTATGTTAAATATGGTATGTGCAACACCATCTATCGGATCACTGTTACATCATGTTGCTCCTCAATACTCAGCAACTAAGAAATCTTTATCAGATAAAGATTTCTTAGTCAGCATCACATTCCTTGTGCTTTACCGTAAAAATATTGCTACTGAACAATCAAGAATGTTTTGCTTGTCTGGTTCTGGTCCCAGACATACCCGCTTGCCGTCACACCATTAATGAATACGACATATTCTCCAACAGCTGTGCCGCCCACTCCTTTTTTATTTGGCGCATCAGTACTCCATGAGGCTTGTGCTATACCGTTTTCATCACTCACAACACTGGCAAGTTCTCTCGATTCAGCACCGTCAATCATGAACGTAACCGTCGCACCCGATATAGGCAAATCACTTTCATCCGTAACTGTAACTTGTAACACTACATCTTCACCCTGATTGAATTCATTGGTAACTACAAACGTTATAGTCTGGTGCTTTCCTTTTCCTTCCTTAACCCACTTACCAGTTTGTATAGGCTCAGCGACTCCAGCTAAACTCTCCTGACCCGGCTGGACCGGAATTGCGCAGAGGATATTACTAAAATCTGACTCGCAGACATTGTTATATGAGGTAACCTTATAGCAGTATTGTTGACCGTTAGTCAGGTCCGTGTCGGTATAGCTGGTGCATTCCAATATTGAATCCGGCGTGCATGACAGCTCTTCGATCAACTGGGCCTTACCAGCTTGATCGTAGTAGAGTTTGTAGCCGCTGATTTCTGATTCACTGGTTACCTCCTGCCAATTCAATTCAACCTGTTTTTCAGCTGGATTGGCGGTAAGGAAGTTTGGGGTTGTCGCATTGCATTCACCCGGTGGTGTACCCCAAATTGTTGATGCCATAACATAAGGTTCAGCCATAGAGGTATTTTGCCAGGCATCTAGTATGTTGAGACCCTCCTCGCCTAAAAATTCATTGCCACCCGTGTTGGGATCTGTACCGTTATTAGCAAGATAGAGAAACTGTATGTATTCCCAGCTGGTTGGCTGGTACATCAGGTTAACTTTGGCAGATTGGGCACCGGTTGGTACATTCAGGGGAACCTCATCAAAATAATCATAAATCCCCCCTGGATTACCACCATACTGTTCTACAGGCATAGGCAACGTATTTCGTATCCGTGCCAGCTCATAACTCATTCCAAAGGGTGGAATACGATTGTCCTTAACTACTGTATTGTTCAGTACGAAATGGAAGGTATCGTGGTGTTCAGGATTATCAGTACAAGGTGCTAATGAGTTACCATTGGCGTCAATTTGCGCAAGATTCCCCAATTCACAGTTAATATTGCCTGACATACGATCATAGCTAAGAGGAAGGTTGGCTGGATAACCTAAATTGATCAGCTGCATGGCCCACTCTTTCGTCATACCCATGTGCGCCTCGTAGATCTTGGTGTTAGTTGCTTCGAGATCGAGCAAACTTCTAACAGTTAAAGTTTGTCCTTTTAAATTAATACTAAGATCACCATACTCTCCATCTTCACGGATCAGGCTTCCTGTTCCATCATACCATTTGATGTTAAGCCACATCCGGCGACCTTCCGGATAGCCTGAGATCAGCTTATGACCTGTGTGGTTGACGACTTTCACGCTGCCGGGATCTCCCATAATAGTCACAGTCGCCGCCAACTCTAGCTGTTCTTTGGCACGTAGAACACCATCCAGCATGGCGTCGGTATTGTCTTGAGACATGTCACCACCAAGCCTGAGTTTACCTTTGCCATCAAGGTACGCTATGACCTCGGGCATCCAGTAATTGCCTCCAGTCAGGTCATGAAGTGGCAGATCAGTCCTCAACGGCACTCCTCGCTTATTGGCGCCCTTGCCGGTAACCGGGCGCATGTGACAGGACTGGCAGCTAAAGTATCGTGGGGCGGCCGGATTTTGGTAATTACCGTCAGTGGTTCCATTCAGCGTGGCGGCTTTATAAATGGCCTCAAGTGCCCCACCCTGCAAGTCATCCGGTAGAGTTGGATAATCAGCAACCAACGTTTCGGAGATCTGACCCGCTTTGTATTCGCTGAAGGTTCGCTCGACAATGCCATATTTATAGGGCGGGTTATTGAAAGCAGCCTTACCATCCACAGCTCCCCCAAGTATGCCATTTGCGATGATGGGGTCTGCAGTAGGCTGAATGCCATGGTTGTGTGCTAAGTTGCCAACGACCGGATTAGAAACATCATGGCAAGTGCCACAGAAGTCTCGATCACGATGGAAATTTGATTTAAGGAACTGGTGGCGTGCCTCTGCATTGTTATATGGACCTAATTTATCACTCCCCCCAAACATGGATGACATTCCGGAACCGAGGTAACCCTCAACCCCTGTAAAAGGTTCATCCCAATCAAATACTGAATCAAAATTTGGCTCGGCTTCATTTGCAATAAAAGGAACGTTCATTGTTCCTTGATGCTCTGAATTATCGGAGTTAGTGAGTTTATGGCAGTAGTCACAATCTACGCCATCAGAGTCACGCGCAGCCAGACCCGAACCATCAGTTGGTGTAGAGCGTCCGCCGAGCCAGCCACTTGTGCTATGGCAGCGTATACACAGATCGCCGGAACCATCGAAGTCCTGTTCGGCTATTGCCACAGTCGCCCAAAAAATAGGATCTCGCCCGGCATGAGCCATCATACTACTTCGCCAATTGTGTGCTGGTTCTACAGAGCTGTTATAGCCACCGTGACAATTATCACACTTGTTCGGGGATTCTAAGTTACCAATTTCCCCTTGCTGGGTACCCGGTTGTTTTATATCCGTCGGAACCGTATCGGCGGCCAGAGCCGTAACCAAAGTAAACAAGCACAGAAACCAAAAGAGATGAAGTATCAACATTAGCCTCAAGGAAAATTTCATGATCTCCTCCGAACTTAATCAATATGTGATATCAGCATTTTCTGATCTAAGAATAACTTTAGTACCGAAAAAAACTGAAGGAGTAGTAACTCCATAATCAAGCCTACATTTCTTGAAAAACGAAATGTTCTTTAGTTTGGAATATGTTCTTAAGCTCATGGTTAATTCTTGTTGGTTACAAAGCAAATTGTTAAACATGCCAGCTAACGCTTTACAATCTGAACTTGATTTTTTATGTACTCAGTTCTTAACCATTAACAATGCCGTCTGCAGCAAAAAATTTGAATGATTGTCCAGAACCGCAATAAAAAGGCCTGCTAATAAGCAGGCCTTAAGAAAATGAGTGAAAAGCGCGTCGGGGGCTAGCTATTTCAGGGTTTTGCTACGTCCCTCGTTGACCGCGCTGTAAGCCCAGAAACTAACACGGTTGCTGAACTTAGAGTCATGATATCCTAAACTTAACAACCCTATCACGCTCTAAGAAACGCTTTTCATAGTTAATTGTAGTAGATAATTTGCCGATAAGTTGCTTAGGAACCAAACAGTCTAAAAAATTTGAGCGTTATTTCTAACAAGAAGATAAGGTTAGGAAGCTTTCTACCTTGTCACATAACCATTGAGGATCATCCAGTGGTATATCATGACCGGCAACCGTATTCACAAGCAATGGTTCATGCCATCTCTCCGCTATTGCCTTAGTAGCATTATGGCTAACAAGATTATCATTGAGGGATGATATAAACAGCAGTCGACAACTCACTGGTCTTGTGATGTCAAACCTAAACGCTGCCAATAACTGTCTGAAAAAATTAATTTTACTGATTGGGTTCTCTTCTGCATAACTAACCCAATCATCGATTACTTTTGTGTTTTCTCTCCGGTTTGAAACCAAGCTATAGATAGCCTTCTCTCGCCGCTCCACATTCGAGAATACAGCCTTGATGATTTTAAAATAATTTTCCGGACTTAACCTATGATGGAAACCGGAATAATTTTTGGCACTGGTATTTATACAGATAACGCTATTAATCTCATCCGGGTACATTGCAGCCCAGCGAAGTCCAATCATGCCTCCCATAGAGATGGCGATAATGTTGACCGGAGCTCTGGCATCGAGATCTTCTCTGATTTTATCTACCATCGACTCAATTGAGACGGGAGACAATTCCATATTTCGCCGACCAGATCCTGGAATATCGACACAGATAACATCGGAATCGGAGAATGCCTTAGACAGTAGAGCCGGGAACTCTCCCCAATGTCTCTGCTCTCTGAATAACCCCCTGATCAAAACAAAGGAGATTGATTTTTTCATCAGCGGCATATTGCGTCTACCGTTCCAGGGGCTAACCAAGAGTCACCTCCCCCTTCTGGGCGGTTCCTATTATCTTCATATTAGGACACAGCCCGAGGATTAGGAAGAGTCATGGTTCCATATACGGGTCATAACCATGGTAATCACTTGATCGAACCTAGTTCTACTATAATTTTAATTCATATGCTTTGTTCTTACAGGCCGGGCATAACTCTGAATGCTGGATGACATAAGTGAATAACGATAATGACTGAACTTAAGATACGATCCGTTGGTACGGGGTTGGGAATTGAGCTGCCACACGATGTACTCGACCAGCTCAAACTCCATAAAGGAGAAAGTCTATTTCTGGAAGTAATGTCTGATGGCAAGTATCGGCTGGCCAATTACAATGAAGTAGCCGATGAGCAGATGACCCTAATCGAGGACTACATGCACGAAGAAGACGCCTGAAATAGAATAACCACTACCCCATTACTGTTTATTGTGAACTCGGGGGCGCACCATACTTGAGCCCTTTATTTGGAGAGCTGTTTTCCTAAGCATAAACAGTAGTCTCGTTTTTACACGCCTTTACATTAGGGCGACACTGCTTGAACGTGTATTTGATACGCTGTAACTATCAACTACGCCGGAGTGCTTATGTCTACATTAACCACCATACGAAATGCGATTTTATTGCTCACATTAACCGGAGCCACAGGCTCTGTAATGGCTCATCCAAACCACGTGGTTCCCGCCAAAGCTTCCCCTTACAAAGCAAGCGTACACGTGAAGAAAGTTGTCGTTAAGCCTGGTCATCGCCCGGTTCATAAAGCACCTAAACACCGTTCATACCATCATAAGCATCTACCCGCCTCTGCAAGCTTCATTGTTATTTCAGGCATTAGCTATGCCATCGTCGATAATGCGTACTACAAGCGAAATGGTGACCAATATATTTATATTCAGCAGCCTCCGGTAACGGTACAAACAAGTGTAAACGAAGCCTCTATGGAACTGACCTCCGAATCAATAACAGGGTCCATAGTCGATCTGTTGCCAGCAAACACCACCACAGTGACAGTGAATGGCGTGACCTTCTATGTCGATGGCAGTGATTGGTATGCACCTATAGCTGGCACGCCTCGGTTTGTGATTGTCGAGCCCCAGCTTTGATGTTTGATGTTAATACGGCTCATACTCGATGGTGAACTACACTTTTAGAAGAGACGATGTTGTAAATTTGAGGCTTCCCCTGTGTAACCACAATTGTCAGTGGTTTTGAACGATAAGGAGTGAAAATGGAACTATTACTTGATGAACTTTTGGAAATTATTGAGTTTGTGAGTGAATACCAATACAAGGAGGATGGGAGTTACGAGAAAAAAGACCTATTCCAACAAGGCCGCTTTCGAACTATTGAAATAAAACAGAAATGTATCGCTGATTATAATGACTCGCCGTCAATTTCGAAAATTAACCAACTGCTTGGACAGCTGGACGAAAAATTAGAGAAAGGTTACGACAATCCGGAACTTCAGGTCTGGAAGTTGATTTAACACAACCGCTTCCGCTAGCCAGTTGATGGCCCAACTGGCTGATTATGTCTAATACATTTTGATTAACTTTTCATGCAGCGCTTCGAAATGGGCTGTCTTCATTCACTCTTTCCTTGAACGAACCTGCTTAAGCAAACTTTACTTGTTAAGCGATGCTGGTTAATACACCCGATTTAATCTCTTTTTCGCGCAGTACCCATGCCTGAGCGATCGACTCTTGAGCGCTGGCTAAGGGATTATCTCTCTCTAGCGCCTCGGTCATCGTCTCTAATGTGTTCAGTGATTGTGCTCTTCTTAACTTGAACAGGTAATCCAGTGTCATTGGATCAATTTTTGAAGTTTGCATTTAATCTCGTATTGTTATTAATCTTGTATCGGCAAGTTTAGTTAATAAATCCACAGCTAAACCTAAGAGGTTAAACTCTGTGAGTTTGCAGCTTGTACGGCCGTATCTTGATAGATACGGCTTAGTTTAAACGATTGCTAATTGAAAGATCAAAGTTTAGTCGTGGTCAACTTAGCATTAAACCCAAAAAGATACTGGCAGATAGATAGTTTGGCCACATTAAAACCGATTATCAGTGTGGTACCAGATCCAACCTCTGACTCCCCTTCCTGCTGGTGGTAAGTTTGTTGATGTTTATGGCAAGCATGCTATTTATTCTCTTCTTGCCTTGTTTCTCTTGGGTGAGTTTTAACTTAATTGTCTCTACTCTACCTTAACTAGGTAGCTTAGCTTAATTACTCCCTCTCTCGTTTAAGCAGTAATAAAACTTCAAGTTTCAGATTAAACATGGTCAGAGCATGTTTAATCCCTACCACAATGTCATTAACAATTTAACTCTATCCGTCAGACATAAAATCAAAACCAAATGACGTTAAAAGGTCTACTTACATTATCTTTATAGAGTAAACACCCCATTTTACAACGAGGTCTACTTCGTTGATAAATATAAGCAGCATCCACTGCTAATTAATCGATTTATCATTTACGATTTTACTGCAAAGTTAATATTCCCAGGGGGAAATAATTAGCTAGCCATATCACAACGCAAAGTTTCAGCTTTAAACATTTGACTAATCTCTAAACCTTCATTCATTTTCCTGTGCGTAAGCACTGTAATTAAAACACACAAATTTGCTATCTCTCCTAAACCTAATTTTATCTATAAACTTTTTACAACCTTAAAGAAATAGACGTTTTACATAGAGCACCTCTAAAAGCCTTGACCTCTAACTTAACTTTGTCAGGCGATAAGCTCGCTATCTTATTCCAATACTAATCTCTGTGATTAAATTTACATTTCAGCCCTAAAAGATAACCTATATCACGCTACTCAGCATTTAGTGATCAACTCCACAGTAAGAGTCTACACCCAACCGCAGTCAAGTTTATCGCTTTAAAAACAGGCGTCTACACAAAGAAGGCGTCAGCAACAAGAAAGCCTTCACTTCTTGACCTGGTTAACATTAGCCTTATTAATATACTGGTAGGAAACAGTCTATTTTACGCTAAATCTAATACTTCCTAGACTGACGAATAAGCACATATTAATTAAGTAAAAGCTGTAGTAAAAAAATCTTATGCGTTTTTCTAAAAACTAGATCTAGCTCATAAAACAAACCAAACCGTTCCTGTAAGTTGAACTAAAATAAAGTAACAATTTTGTTAAATGCAATTTCAGCCGTAAACACAAATCGCCACGTTAATATTGGTTAACTTTGAATGGAATATTAGATTCAACAAAAACATCAATTAAGCATGAGTGTAAAATCGTCGGCTTACGCTCTGCAATATAAGTAAACTGCCGACAAACATAACCGTTCAATGCGGTTTTAATTTTGGAAGAGACAAACGTTGGATCATGTCTTTCGACTAAGTGCATCCTGAATAAATCTAAGGCGCTTCGAGTGACTGTTGTAAACAGTGAAATTTTTATAGAAAGCCCCTTGTTTTATGAGGTGGTATTTACATCTCTTAGCATGAAAAGGCATTAATCTGTTTTTGGCGTAGTGGTCTAATCCATAAATACAATTATATAAAAAATAAAAATGGAGTGCAGTGATGAGTAAAACTAAAGTATCGGGATATATAGGCTTACTTGCCTTAATCCTTGCTCTTCCGGTTAGCGCCGGTAAACCTGTAGACAATGATGGAGATGGTTACAAATCCAGTTTAGATTGTAACGATAACAACTCATTAGTCTGGGAGCTAAACTCATGTGGCGTCTGTGACGTCGAACCCGTCAATGGCTGTAATGCCTCTAACCCACACTCAGATCTGAGTTGGACCGACTACCCAAATGCTTGTATAAACTGCCACGACGGTGGAGTTGGTGGTTCCCAGTATGATGAGATGTTTGGCTCTACTCACTATCAATGGACGGGTGATACGCCTGACATGGTAAATCAGGGTGGTACCCTACAGGGTAAGCTTACCAACGCAGTAAACAGCTATTGCATCAACATCGAAGGTGACTGGCCGGTTTGTGGCTCATGTCATGCGGGCCGCGGTATTAAGCCTGGCGAAGGTGATACCAACGCCAATGTCGATTGTTTGATGTGCCACAACAAAGATTACGCACTAAACCGTGTCAGAAAGCCTGACGGTAGCATGGGTCCATCGGATGGTACTGCACAGGTCGATCTCGATGGCTATGTTCAGAACATCGCAGCCCCCGGCAGAACGAACTGTCTTAAGTGTCATGCCTACGCTGGTGGTGGTGATGGTGTGAAGCGCGGCGATATATCTTCAGCCTTAATGGCGAACTCAGATATGCATTTCGATGTTCATATGAACGTCGCCGGTGCTAACCTGGAGTGTCAGGATTGCCATAAGTTTGATAGTCACAGAGTAATAGGTAAAGGCTCAGATCTTCGACCTACCGATGACATAGTCAGAGGCGCAGAGGTAACATGTAGTAGCGGTACCTGTCACGTCGGAATGGACTCAGGCTCCGGACATGCAAGCTCAGGACGTCGTGATGAGCCCGATCGTCACGTGGCAAGAGTTTCCTGTCAATCCTGTCACATTCCAACCTATGCAAAAGATCTCGGCGATCCTTCACACGTTCCAACAGAGATGCACAGAGATTGGCGTTTCCATCATGATGGCACACCAGCCGATGGCGTTTCCGGTGCCGGCCACCCCCATGCCGATAAATTAGCAAACCAGACTCCTGAGATGAAGTTCTGGAATCGTAAGAGTGATAACTACCTGCTGCATGATCTGGGCATTGTGGATCCCGCTACAGGCCGTTATCCAACGTCTCGTCCTATGGGCGATGTATCGGATGGTAAGTTAACGCCATTCAAATACAAGACAGCGACTCAGCCTATGACGGTTGCTGACGACCGTATGATTGCACTCGATACCTTCGAGTATATCAAAGGTTCGGGTAATGCCGTCACCTCTATCGAGGCAGGTTTAACTAACATGGGTTACCCTGTAAATGAGCCTTACAAGTGGATAGAAACTGATACTTATCAGGTGATTAACCATGGTGTGAATCCGGCCAGTGATGTTGCGGCTTGTAGTCAGTGTCATGAAGAGACACTGGATTTAACTACCGATTCCAAGCTGGACGCCCTGGGTTACCGTCTCAAAGGACCTAAAGAGCAAGTGTGTGCTCAGTGCCATGATGGCAGCAAAAACTTACCCCGCACCTGGGATAGAATGCACAATCATGTTGAAAAAGGCAGCGCTGGTATCGGTTGTAACTTCTGTCACGATGTTGAACGTGTCGAACGCAACCTATGTGATCCTTGCGACTCTTCTTGCTCCATCGAATATGTGGATAACATCTCCTATCCACATCAATGTAACTAACTAAATGTCACCAAATCATCAAAAGTAAGTAAAAGGCTGGCACCTGGTGCCAGCCTTTTTATTCTCCTGATTAGCCAGTTAGTTTCTAGCCCCGTGCAATAGTAATATCAGACACATAGCCATGTTCGGTTCCTACCAGCGCTTGCTTAAGCATGGTAGCCGCTTCATCTGCGCTCATAAATCCGGATGTATCCAATGACTTACCGCTTGAGGGCCAAAATTCTGTTGCCATTCCCCCGGGGTAAACAGCAATTAGCTTCATGGGGCTCCCTTTAAGCTCCAATCGTACAGATTCAACTAACCCCCGTACTGCCCATTTAGCCGCACAGTAGGTCGACTCGCCAGCCTTTGCCGCCAGCGCCGCCGTTGACATCACAATCACAACGGTCACAGCCTGCTCTTTGTAGCGCTTCACCGCTTCACGTAAAAGCATGATTGCCGACGTCACATTGTTTTCTATCAAAGAGGTGATTGCATCGGGTTCTTGATTTTCCAAGGCACCAAAATAACCGCTACCGGCGCAGTGTATGATGGTTTTCGGTGTATCTGGGCAGGTATCAAACAGGGCTTTTATATCCTCTGGATGACTCAGGTTCGCCGTCTTAGCCTGGACTTTTTCACTTAAAGGAGCCGCAACTTCACGTAAACGTTGTTCGTTACGCCCCGAAATTAGCAGTTCAATCCCCTCTTCGCTGTAAAGCTTTGCCAGGGCAGCCCCTAGTCCGCTACTGGCACCGGTAATGACAATCATGGATCACTCGCTATTTAACTAATTCAGATAAAAATAGTCACATAAATGGAGCAAGACTACAAAGGAATCCATCCGTGAGGATCAATTATCTGTGATGACTGAATGCATTCCGGCCAATTCTTACACAGCCCCTAATTTAGCGCCCCCTAATTGCATTCATTCAGTTCACGTGACAGAAAAATATTAGCAGAGCATTAACCCGCTTATAGTGAGCAATTTTTAAGGAGTGGTGCCCGGTTCAAGGCGCAGCGTCAATAACTACAGACATTATTCCTGTCACGACTCTTGGCTTCATAGAGGGCAATATCAGCCTCATGGATTAGATCGGTTAATGATTGCCGCCTGTAACATGAAATACCGATACTCACAGTCAGATGTAGTTGCTGACTCTTACTCAGCCTCATCGCTTTTGCAGCCAACATTTTTCTATAGCGCTCTGCGAACGTTACGGCATCACCTTCGGCAACATCGGGGAGGAATAGCAGAAACTCCTCACCGCCATAACGGACCAGAATATCTGACTGACGACTGGTTTGTCGCAAGCTATCGGCAATAAATTGCAGAGCCTGATCGCCGATCTGATGGCCGTATTGATCATTCACGCGTTTAAAATGATCCACATCCAGCATTAATACGGCTAAGTGCATCTTATTGCGCCGGGTTAACTCGTACAATTCACCCATCCGGTGGAGTCCTTCCCGACGATTGTACAACCCGGTGAGGTCGTCATAAGTGGCCTGCTCAATCAGCTTACTTTCAAGCCGTTTCTGAGCGGTAATATCGAAGATGACGCCAATGAGACCGGCAACCTCATTATTGTTATCGACAAAACTGGTTTTATGAAACTTAACATAGCGCTCATCCCCTTGGGTTGAACGCACTACACTTTCATAATTCTGTACTCCGGGGTTCTCGAACAGGGCTTGATCGGCACTATGATAGATCTCGGCCAGTTCTCGATCGAACAGTTCAAACGCACTGCGTCCAATCAGTTTTCTGCGTTCGATTTTAATAAAGTCTTCGAATGCCTTATTACATCCGAGATAGTTTCCATCCCTATCCTTATAGAAAATAGGCACAGGAAGCGTATCTATCAGGTATTGCAACATAGGGCTATTATCTGACAGATAACTGATGAGATCAGAGTCTAACGAACTATCCATATTCATTTAGCGACATCTCTAATACTGTATTTGTTATACTATTCAATTGTATTCCCTTCTGCCAATAACCGCCAGTTTTCTGTACATTTTTCACACAGTTATCATACCTGTGCCTCCTTAAGTCATACTTATCGTTCACTCATAGGTTTCCGGCAGGTTTCATCCATGCTTGTGCATCTATTTAGCAATATTTACCCACATTTTTTCTACGTTATTGTTATTATCGCAACTTACCTTCACATAGCCCGTTGACCTGGATGAAGTATCATGTCTTTGTTTGAAATTGGCATATTGCTGATCACTCTTTTTTTGGCGATGACAATAGTTTGGACCACTATGCGCGTCGGGATCTCGCCAATGCCCAGTTCAGAAAAAGCGTATCGAGCCATGCTCAAACTGACAGAAGACACAGGCGATGGTCCCATTTACGATCTTGGTTCGGGTTGGGGAACTTTAGTCATCCGTATGGCTATCAAGCATCCTAAGCGTAAAGTCATTGGATATGAGCTATCACTACTGCCCTACCTGATAAGCCTGTTAATTAAATCTGTTACAAGAGTGAATAATTTAACCTTATATCGTCAGGATTTTATGAAGGCCGATCTATCCGGGGCATCGGTGCTGCTTTGCTATCTTTATCCTGATGGCATGTCAAAGTTAGATCTCCTTATCGATGCACAATCGAAAAAGGCGTCATGCACATCAACGTCCTGTCTCAGCAAGGTCAATGCCAACCACTTATCTAGCGACACAGCCCATTTTCACTGTGGATGTAATCCCGACTTTGTCATCAGTAATAACTTCGCGCTTCCATCTCGAAAGGCCGAAAAAGAGATCCGTTTAGACGATCTTTATCGCTCGCCCATTTTTCGCTATAAATTGGACCAATCTGTTAACCGCCTAGGTTAATCAAACTGCAGCAAGCATTAACCCTGATTAAGTCATCAATCGTTCTGTCAAATACCGACTACACTGGTTAAGTCTCTTACTGAGCTTAATCTCAAATTTCATGGTTTGATTCATCCTTAGTCATTTCGGTCGAATTTTGCGCATTATTACTGACGGGTTCTCAACTAGCAGCAGATATCTGTTTATAAAGTAGGCATTCGGTCAAAAATTGTTAATAATTTCGCAAACAACGGCAATAAACTACTGAAATTTAAAATCTTCATGCCTACACTGAAAATAACAAGTGTCATATATGAGGTACTCTCCCTATGAAAACATTTCCTCTTGTCTCCCCTCTTAGTAGTGACCAGCTTTACCGAACATCTGAACTTTCGGGTCTCGCTCCTGAATTCAAATCAACCAAAAACTTAACCCCTATCAATGAAATTGTGGGTCAGGAACGCGCTCAACAGGCGGTTGAGTTTGCGATGTCCATGAAGGATAAAGGCTACAATATCTATGCTATCGGACGTAATGGCTTAGGCAAGCGCACTATGGTACTGCGCTACCTCAATCGCCACGAGCCGGATGGTCATGGGCATACCTTATATGACTGGTGCTACGTCATTAATTTCGACGAAGCCCGTACCCCTAAAGTCCTTAAGCTGCCCGCAGGCACAGGAATGGAGCTAAAAAAGGACATAGAGAAGCTCATGGTACGTTTAGTCAAGGCTTTGCCGCTCGCTTTTGACAACGAGATGTACTACTCCCGCGCCGAAAAACTCAAGGGGTTACTTGCCCAGAAACAGGAGTCCGCCTTGCTGGGGCTCACCAAAGAGGCAAAAGAGTCCAGTATCAGCCTGACTATTACCCCCCAAGGTACCTATGAACTGGTCGCCATGAATGGTGAGGAGCCCTATACAGAAGAGTCTTTCGCTCAGCTGCCTAAGAAGAAGCAGGATAAGTTAGAGACGGCCATCACCTCACTGGAGTCGAAGCTTAGGGTTATCGTCAGGCAGTTTACGGTTTGGGAAGAGGAGTATTCCGACAAGCAGCTCAAGCATGATGAGCAGGTCGCTCAAGATGTATTGGCTCACCTCACCGATAAGTTAAAAGATAAATACAGTAGCTTACCCGCAGTGAAAAGCTATCTGGCTGCAATGCACAAAGATATTATCGATAATTTAGACCTTTTTCTTGAAGAGAACGAGGAGCAACTGGCTCTCTCCTACGCCTCACTCGACAAGAAGATGCCAAGACGTTATCAGATCAATGTATTAGTCGGTCAAGATACTGAGAAGATGCCGATCCTCATTGAGGAGACGCCTAACTATCACTCCATCTTTGGCTACATAGAGAATGCGACCTTTAAAGGCACCATCTTTTCTGACTTCTCACTCATCAGACCCGGAAGCCTACATAAAGCCAATGGCGGCGTGCTGATGATCGACGCGATTAAGGTACTCGAACAACCCTATGTTTGGGATGGGCTTAAACGCGCACTGAGATCGAGAAAACTAAGCCTGAGCTCACTCGAGCGTGAAGTCACCTTATCAGGGACTATCTCATTGGATCCTGAGGCTATCCCTTTAGATATCAAGATTATCTTACTTGGCGATTATCAAACTTATCAGCTCTTACAACACTACGACCCTGAGTTCAGTGAGCTATTCAGGGTTACCGCAGACTTCGAAGATGAGATGCCACGCACACAAAAATCAGAAGCCCAATACGCTCAATTTATCTCGAGTATTATTCACGGTAATAAGATGCTGCATTGCGACCGTAGTGCGATAAAACGCATTATTGAATTCAGCTCCCGACAGGCCGATGATCAAAACAAACTGTCTCTGCATTCCGCCGATATTGCCAATCTGCTCCGAGAGTCTAACTATTGCGCTCGTGCGGGCAAGGCCAATATGATCCGTGCCAGCCATGTTGATCAGGCACTGCATAATCATGAGCTCAGGGTATGCCGTCTCAAAGACAATGTGATGCAGAGTTTTGTCAATGGTACCACCTTGATAAGTACTCAGGCCCATGCCGTCGGTCAGGTCAATGCCCTGTCTGTAATTGCGACCTCAGATCACCAATTTGGCGCGCCTAGCCGGATAACTGCCACCACCGCATATGGCGAGGGTAAGGTGTTCGATATCGAACGAAAGGTCGATCTCGCAGGCAGTCTCCACTCAAAGGGGGTGATGATCCTCTCGGCGTACCTTGCCTCTATCTTAGGTAAAACGGCTAAGATCCCCCTGACGACTCACCTCACTTTCGAGCAGTCATACGGCGGCGTCGATGGTGATAGCGCCTCAATGGCGGAACTGTGCGCCATGGCATCGGCGTTCTCTCAACAGCCCATCAGGCAAGATATTGCTATCACAGGCTCGATGAACCAATTTGGCGAGGCTCAACCTATCGGTGGCGTCAATGAGAAGATCGAAGGCTTCTTCGATGTTTGTGTCATCAAAGGACGCAAGGCGACCCAGGGAGTGATTATTCCTCAATCTAATGTCCAAAATCTGATGCTTCGAAAAGACATTGTCGAAGCCGTTAAAAAAGGCAAGTTTAATATTTGGGCAATCGAGCATGTCACCCAGGCCATAGAACTTCTGACCGGTATCCCTTCGGGAATGAATGTCAAAGGCAGCGGTAAGAAAGCGTCATATCCCGATAACTCTATCTTCGGTATGGCTCAAGCGCGATTGGAAAAATTGAGAGAGATAAAATTGAGAGAGAAACACTCACTGGTGATAAAAGGAGAATAACGGGGGACGTTTGTGTTCTTCAGCATCGATGACAAGAGGATAAAGGTCATCGATGCTTAATTAGTCCTACTATTCAGTCTTATTACTTATAATCTTACAACTTATAGTTAAGGGACTAATACCAGCGGAATACCGATACAGTGCGCTAATTTGTTGGCCACACTCCCAAGGATCAGATCGGCGAAACGAGAACGACCTCGGCGACCGACAAAGAGCATATTGGCGCGCTCCTCTTTTGCGCAATCATGCAGCACCAGTGCCGGGTCGCCCCATACCAACTCCGTCGTTATCGGCACATCCGCTCCACTGTATTTTCGTTTAAGTGGCTCGAGTACATTCTTTGTGACCTGCTTTTCCTCTTCGTCACGGTCTAAGATAGTGGGTGGAGCCACCTCTTCCACCATCATAGGTTGAACTGCAGGCCAACTCAGGACATAGACCAGCTTTACCTGTGCGCCGGTTTGCTTAGCTAGATGTACGGCTCGCTCCGTTGCCCTATCGCCCCACTCGCTACCATCCACACCCACAAGATATAGACATTTATTCATCAGTTATCTCCATTGTCGCTAATCCATGCACTATCATCGCCACATAACATCAGGTGCCGATGAATGAAAGTTATCTGTCATCTCTATCATGACAAGCAATAAAACAGCCGTCTACCATTGATTTAAATATATTTTTAATACTTATTGATAAGTGCAACTCGTAGTTTATCTGTCGGGCCGATCTGGTAACAGATAGCTTCAACATGGAGAAATGTCGCTTAATAAGCGAAGTACAAATATCCGTTAGAGGAGGACACAGTCTGTTTTTATCACGCGATATTTTGCTCCAGGTGTGCCAGCATTTTCTTGAAGGTATTTACGTTTGGGTAGTCTCTCTCTGTTATTTTTACCCCGGTTAATTTTTTTATTTCGATCAGATAATTCAAAAAATCCATAGAATCTAAATCACATTCATCACGGAGATCTTCCTCAAGATCAATATCCTCAAGCTCTATCTCCGGGGCTATCTCCTGTATGGCTTTTAGTAAGAGAGCTTTTATCTCATGATTTTTCATAACAGCTCCGGCTTCTGCAGTTGTTTTGACAAAGCATTAAGGAATTTTGCCCCTAACATGCCATCGATAACCCGATGATCGGCACTCAGACATACACTCATTACATCGCAGTTTACAAGGTCACCTTCGACAAGTTGTAGTTTCTCTCTTATCTTTCCAAAACCAATAATGGCCACCTGTGGAGGATAGATAACAGCAAATACTGTATCGGTTCCACGTTCTCCCATATTCGTTATTGTAATAGTTGCATCGGTTAACTCCGAGCTACGCAGGTGCCCGTTACGGCCCCTTGCCGATATGTCGCGGATGGCCTGCATGGTTTCATCAACCGAGAGTTTATCGACATGATGGATAGCCGGGACCACTAATCCCCCCTGACGTAAGCTGATCACGTTACCTATGTGGATCTCTTCTGCATGTACAAATTGATTATTTTCATAAAAGCCATTTAAATCCGGGTATTTCGTTAATGCCTTTGCCGCGGCTTTTAATAACAGAGCTAAAAGCAATATATGCTGATCCGGTGATCTATATTCATTGGTTTTCTTTAACCACTCCTGTGCATTGCCCAGTTCGATATCTAAGCTTTGATAAAAATGGGGGATCTCGTTTTTTGATTTGGTCATCGCGGAGGCAATAGCGCCGCGCATTTTCTTGGTTGCACCGCTGCTCTGCTTACTGGCTTGTGTGCTAGCCCGCATCTCCTCAGTGGTTTCCGGCAGGTCCCTCAATAAAATAGCGCCCTGTGGACCACTGCCTCTAACCGCGGTCAAATCCAGTTTTTGTTCCATGGCCACTTTACGGACAACTGGCGAAGCTAATGGAGTACGAGTCTCTACTTGAGTGACAGCGACCGAGTCTAATTGAGTCACTTTGCTTCTGTCGCTATGTTCGGTTAATTTCACTCGCGCCATCACGGTGCCGACGGGCAGAGTGACTATGGGTTGGTGTAATATTTCACTGATGACGCCGGTGTGGTACACCTCCATATCGATCGCACCTTTTTGAGTTTCGATTACGGCAATAATATCGCCTCGTTTTACCGGGTCTCCGCACTTAACCAGCCATTCAACCAATATCCCCTCTGTCATGTCTGCCCCCAGAGAGGGCATGACAATATCTTCCACAATTTCTGTCACTAAACCTTCCGGCTTCACCTGCAACCCTTTGTGGCCACTTTCTCTGTCCATTAGCGCCCTTCCATTATGGCTTGAGCCATCTCTACGATTTGCTTCACTTGAGGCAGGGCCGCCTGCTCCAGGTGACTCGGATAGGGGATCGGCACTTCGGCGGTGCAGAGTCGTTTAACGGGGGCATCTAAAAACCAAAAACCTTGCTCCATGATGATGGCACTGATCTCTCCGGCCAGCCCACAGGTTTTCCAGCCTTCGTCAATGATGATGGCACGATGGGTCTTCTCTACACTGCCCAGGAAAGTATCTGTGTCCAATGGACGTAGACAGCGTAGATCCACGACCTCGGCACTAATATTCAACTCAGCAAGCTTATTTGCCGCAGTCAAGGCTTTGTGCAGGCAGCCCCCATAAGTGATAAGAGTGACATCATCTCCTTGTCTACGTACCAGGGCACTTTCCATATCGGCTTCGGGTGACTCTGAGACCTCTCCGTTCTCATTCAATAACATGACATGTTCAAAAATGATAACGGGATCAGGATCTTCCAATGCCTGCCCCAACATATGCCTGGCATCAGTGTGAGTTGCCGGACTCAAGACTTTTAACCCCGGAATGTGTGCATAAAAATTTTCCCAGCTATGAGAGTGTTGGGCGGCCAGTTGACGTCCTGCGCCGCAAGCCATGCGGATCACGACGGGGATATTAAACTGACCTCCCGACATATGCCGTAATGTGGCTGCACTATTGACGATCTGATCCATCGCCAACAGGCTGAAGTTAACCGTCATCACCTCTACGATGGGCCGTAGCCCTCCAAGTGCGGCGCCTATTCCAACACCGACAAATCCGGACTCACACAGAGGTGTATCGATAATTCTCTGCTCGCCATAGTAATCAAACAGACCCTTACTCACCGCATAACAGCCACCGTAGCGACCCACATCCTCCCCCATCAGGAACACACGCTCATCATCTTCCAGGGCCTGCTCTATTCCCGCACGTAATGCTTCTCTGTATGTTAAGGTTTGAGCATTCATCCCGGCTCTCCTTGTTGAGTTGGACTATAGACATCTTTGCAAAGATCGGCGGTGTCCTCCCAGGCGCCCCCTTCGGCAAATTCGATGGCGGCCTCTATTTCGGCCTTTATCTCCGACTCCAGCTCATCGAGATCCTCTTCATTGAAGTGATTATTTTCTTTTAACCAGTTTTGCAACCTGATCACCGGTCCCTTCTCCTCCCACTGACGGATCTCCTCTTTTTCACGATAGAGTTGCCCGTCGAAACTGGAGTGACCACGGAACCGATAGGTTTTACACTCCAGAAAATAGGGCTGAGAGGTTGTCTTTATCAGATCCAGCGCCGTTGACGTTGCCGATTCAACATCGACGACATTCATGCCATCGACTTGAGAGGAAGCCATGCCATAGCCGGACGCCTTCTTGGCGATATTGGTTTCGGACTCAGACAGAGACAAGGCCGTCCCCATGGCGTAACCATTATTTTCACACACAAACAAAACGGGAAGTTTCCATAACACGGCAAGGTTCATGGCTTCATGAAACTCTCCCTCAGCTACGGCCCCCTCACCGAAGAAACAGACAGTCACCGCATCTCTATGTTGCTTTTTATTGGCCATGGCCAGCCCGGCGGCTAGTGGTAAACCGCCGGCTACGATGGCATTACCGCCATAGAAATTCATCTGCTTATCGAACAGATGCATCGAGCCCCCACGGCCCCTGCTGCAGCCGTTGGTTCGACCGAACATTTCAGCCAGTATACTGCCCATCGATAAGCCACGAGCCAGTGCATGACCATGCTCTCTATAGGTTGCCACAATCTGATCTTCTGGCTTCAACACTGACATCACGCCGACCGCTATAGCCTCTTCGCCTATGTACAGATGTAAGAAGCCTCGTATTTTTTCCTCAGCATAGAGCTGTGTGCATTTCTCTTCGAAGCGACGAATTCGCAGCATCTGCTTTAGCTGGTTAATCAGATGCGTTCTATCTATATGTAGTTTTTGATTCATTGCTCGTCACTCTCCAATGTTGATATATCACCTTCCGGTAGGCCAAGCTCTCGCGCCTTTAACAGACGACGCATAATTTTTCCGCTACGGGTTTTGGGCAGGTTCTGACGAAATACGATCTCTTTAGGTGCGACGGCGGCACCTAAACGTTTGCGGGCGAAGCCTTTCAGCTCTTTTTGTAATGCCTGTAATGTTTGCTCTGTCTGTTCTACGTCCGGTTTCAATGCCACATAGGCTTTAACCATCTCACCGGTAAGCTCGTCCGGAATGCCAATGACCCCCACTTCGGCCACACTGCTATGCTCCATTAATGCACTTTCGACTTCAAAGGGACCGATCAGGTGACCCGATGATTTAATCAAGTCGTCGACGCGGCCGACAAACCAATAATAGCCCTGTTCATCACGCATGGCCTGATCTCCACTCAGGTACCAGCCATTATTAAAGCAACGCTCATATCTTTCACTCTGATGCAGGTAACCGCGAAACATGGATGGCCAACCCTGTTTTAATGCCAGCTCACCGACTTCCATCGGTTTATGCACCTCTTCAACATCACCTTGCTCATTTCGTTTAACGATTCCCGCAGTGATCCCGGGGAGAGGTAGACCCATAGAGCCGGGTTTGATTGCCTGACTCGCATAGTTGGCAATCATGATCGCCCCCGTTTCTGTCTGCCACCAATTATCGTGAAACGGAAGCCCCAAGGTTTTCTCCCCCCAGATAACCGCTTCAGGGTTCAAGGGTTCACCTACACTTGCAATAAAATGTAATGCCGAGAGATCATAACCCTGCCTTATTTCACTCCCCGCCCTCATCAACATTCGAATAGCCGTAGGTGCGGTATACCAAACCGTTATGTGTTGATCCTGTAAGATCCGATACCAGCGCTCCACTTCAAACTCGGCCTCATCGACGATCATCGTCGCCCCCATGCATAGAGGAGCGATAATGCCGTAAGAGGTACCTGTCACCCAACCGGGATCGGCTGTACACCAGTAGATATCCGACGGATGCAGATCGAGTGCGTAATAAGCGGATATTTTATGCTCCTCTACGGCCTGATGAATATGCATGACACCTTTGGGCTTCCCCGTAGTGCCACTGGTAAAATGCAACAGTGCCATCTCATCTTTTTGGGTATTAACACAAGGATAATAGGGATCCCCCTGATCCATTAACTCAGGTAACGCATAACAGCCCTCCTCCAGTTCACCACTGCCATCTATCAATAAAATGGCCTTAAGGTATGGCAACTCGTGCCACCAAGAAGCCACTTTCTTTCGATACAGACCCATAGTTGTGATCAGCACGTTCGCCTCGCCGATCTCCATTCGCGAACGGATAGGTTCCGGACCGAAAGCCGAAAACAGCGGGGTAAACACACAACCCGACTTCAATGTACCCAGAGCCGAGATATAGAGCAGCGGCAAGCGACCCGCTAAGCTGAAGACGCGATCTCCCCGTTCAAAGCCCAGACGGTGAAGCACGCTGGCAAAACGACTGGTTTGCTCGGCTAAATCCCGATAGCTGAAATCCACGATTTCATCTTGCTTACTCAGCCAACGCAGTGCCAATTTATCTTCAATATCTGTATTTAGATGACGATCGACCGCTTCATAGGCGATATTTATGGTTGGTCTATTGGGTAGATCAGATACAGCCGAAGGAGGCTCAGTAGAAAAGGAGGTGTAGCACTCATGGTAATCGGTCAAGTTTGACGTCACTTGCCGATGAGGTGGTTTATCTATGATGGTTTCAGTCATAAGGAGGTCTTCCCTGGCCCTGAATGGATCCTATGGCGATACGGCTTGGTATCAGTATAGTATCCAATCGATAGACGACTGCTGAATTGATTGATCTATATCAATTTTGTTCTAAGCTCTTATACCGATTGGTATTAAATTTTTAACGTGGCATTGATGCGGCAGATTTTACTGGCTTAACAGATACAAAAAGGCCGAAGCACTATCTTCTAATGAAAAGTGCGTCGGCCTTCGATATTACTATTGCTATGAACGGTTGAAAAAGCGCTGAGCGTTAAGCTAATGCTTCTTGCAGCGGTGGCACAATCTGCTTCTTACGGCTCAATACACCATCAAGCCAAACTCGGCCATTTTCAGATGGTTTACCATAAGCACGCTCGGTCAAGGCTGCATCATCGCTGACAATTAACAGCTCTGAGCCTTCCTTCATGATATCGGTCAGCAGTAATAGCATACTGTGACGCCCACCTTCGGCTTTCATTGCTTTGATATCGGCTTCAAGCTCGGCTTTGATATCATCAAATACTGAAAGGTCGATAACCTCCAGTTGACCGATACCGACCAGATGGCCGTTCATGTTGAAGTCTTTAAAGTCACGCATAACGAGATCGCGTGCCGGAGTACCTTCGACGGCAGACTTAACCTTAAACATCTCCATGCCTAACGCTTTAAAGTCTTCGATGCCGGCAATTTCGGCTAGTGCTTCGACACACTTAATATCTGCAGTGGTGCACGTTGGTGACTTAAAGATAACCGTATCACTCAAGATGGCGCACATCATGATGCCGGCAATATTTGCTGGAATTTCAACACCATGAAAATCATACATCATCTTAATGATAGTGTTGCTGCAACCAACAGGACGGATCCAACACTCAAGCGGTGTAGATGTGGTCAAATCGCCCAGTTTATGATGATCGACAATCCCGACAATCGTCGCTTCGCCAATATCGTCCGGCGCTTGTGTTAGCTCAGAGTGATCGACAATATACACCTCTTCACCGGCATAGCTTGTTTTAAACTCCGGAGCTTCAAAGCCAAACTTTTCTAAGATAAATGCGGTTTCTGGCGATAGCTCACCGAGTCGTGCTGCAATCGCTGCTTCACCGATTTGATTTTTCAGGTAAGCAAGTGCAATCGCACCACAAATGGAATCTGAATCTGGGATCTTATGGCCCACAACATAAACTGACATTGATAACTCTCCTATTAGTCCCCCTATTCTACCAAATCTCACTCATTTGAAAAACCCAAAGTTGGCGTTTAAAAGCGCAGGCTCAAGCACTATGGTTAAAAAAGATTGCCAGCTTGTAGATTACTGCTAAACTTACCACTGTATATTTATACAGTTCACGGTAAATTATTAACTTATGAAAGTGATCCCAATCTCAGCCAGCGCCGGTATTACCGGGTTCGAGTCACCGGCAGCTGACTATAAGCAGCTGCCGCTGAGTCTGGATGAACTGCTGGTCGAACATCCCAGCGCCACATTTATCGGTCAGGCCAGCGGCGACTCGATGCAGAATATCGGCATATTCGACGGTGATATTCTTATCGTAGACAGGCATGTATCCGTTAAGAATCAAGATGTGATCGTCGCCAATTATAATGGCTGCTTTGTCTGCAAAATTATTGATACATACCGAAAGTTATTGCTATCTGCTAGCGATGAACACCTACCGGTAACCATACATGAGTATGACCAGTTTAGCGTAGAAGGCGTTGTGATACGGTCGATACGATGCCATCGCCCAAGTCCTCTGCTGACAAAAGGTACAGATCAGGCCGAGAATTAACTCATGAATAAATTTGATGCGAAAGCCATCACGAGTCCGATTGCTTCCAATCAATCGTGTTGGAGAGATCTCTGTTGCCCATCGCTATCAGCACCTGGATATTTAGCATGTTTACCCATAGCAAAGGAGAAATAGATGTTTGCTCTGGTTGATGCAAACTCCTTTTACTGCTCCGCGGAGCAGGTATTTCGCCCCGAATGGCGCGGTCGCCCGATTGTTGTTTTGTCCAATAACGATGGCTGTATCGTGGCGGCCAATCGTCAAGCCGTCGATGCCGGTATCCCCAAATTCGAGCCCTTTTTTAAGGTGAAGTCGCAATGTGAGCGATTAGGCGTGATTGCACTCAGTTCAAACTATGAGCTCTACGGTTCGCTGTCGGCCAGTATGATGGAGGTCATAGGCCGCTTTGCGCCCGAACAGCATATCTACTCTATCGATGAATCCTTCCTCTCCTTTAAGCACTGCTTCCCGGCGATCCCCAGTTTAATTAAGCATGGTGAGGCATTGAGGCGAGCGGTTTGGAAAGAGACCCGTTTGCCTGTGTGCGTTGGCATGGGAGAGACGCTCACCCTGGCCAAGATTGCAAACCATGCCGCAAAGAAACATGAGGGGTATCATGGCGTCTGTTTAATCAATAGTCCGCAGCAGCGCAAAGCGATCTTACTTAAAATGCAACCGGTTGATGTGTGGGGGATCGGGCGACGCCTGACTAAACGGCTCGATATGATGGGCATCAAGACCGCCTATGCCCTGTCTCAAATGGCGCCGGGAATAGCCAGAAAGCAATTTAGTATTGAGGTCGAACGCACCGTTCGTGAACTCAATGGCGAAGTCTGTAAGGGATGGGATGAGGCCCGCGCCGATAAACAGCAGATCTTCTCCACACGTAGCATGGGGAATCGGATAGTCGATGCAGCATCACTGCAACAGGCACTGAGTAAACATGCGGGAATTGCCACCAGCAAGGCAAGAGAGCAAGGCTCACTGTGCTCCGTGCTACATATTTTTGCCTCTAACTCCCCTTTCGATGAACATCCGACTGGCTTTAAGATCACCCACCGTTTCGCCTACCCAACCAATGATACCGGAGAGATAACGGAGGTGCTCAACCGAGTGGTCGCACGACAGTTTCGCCGGGGGGTGCGCTACTACAAGGTGGGTGTGGGCTTGATCGATCTCGTCAACGAAGCGCACCTGCAGAGGGATCTGTTTGCTCCCCCTAAAAACCCCGCCTTAATGCGGGTGTACGATAGGCTTAACCATAAGTATGGCTCAGACTCACTGTTTATGGCGGCTCAGGGGATCACCCCGAAATGGAGCATGCGCAGGCAATACCTTAGCCCACAATACACCACATGCTGGCAGGATCTGCCTAAGATACAGTGCTAGAGATACTGGGCTTAAGATACAGCGCTAGAGTGAGATGCTAAAAGGACTTCGCCAGAACTCGATGCGAAAGTGCAATGAATAGTAAGTAAGGAGTAACGGAGCAAGCTGGTTAATCTGATATAGATCAACCAGCTGTTACGGGATATGAAAAGATTAACCCATGTTATGCCAAATCATCTCTCGGCTTCCTTTTCGAAATAGTTAAAATCATCTTCATTGACGACGCGCTGTTCATGAACCCAAAGCAACTGTTCAACATCGGTGATGGCGACAAAACCTATGCTGATCTCACCGATTTCGGCAGCATTCATGATGAGTTTAGCGACCTTATCGACATGTTCAGCACTGGTATACACTTCCATCTGAGTATGACCGACTAACTGATCTTGAGTGTATAAGTTACTATATTTACCCCGTCCTCTGACGGTAAATACCGTAAAACCTTTAACTCCATGCGCCTCTAGTGCATGTTGAACACTCTCAAGTTGCATATCCCCTATAACCGCAGTGATCTTCTTAAGCTTCATATCGAACTCCTATCGAAACTAGCTAACAAATATCGCTAATAATTCCCACTAACTAGTTTAGCTGTAAATAACTGGAGCATATGACAAATTGTGCAAATAAATAACGAGGTTCTGGACATCAAGGCAAAAGATGGTTGCCCTTGTATCAGGTTCGACTCACCATCAAGCCATCCCCCACGACGGTCGTTATGTATTCTCTAGTAGGGTGGTCACGGTTATATCAGCGTCGTAGATCTAACTGAGAATGAAATGATCAACACAATATATACAGGAGCTATACCAATACAGTCAGGACCAATGTCTTCTCATCTTGTATATTTCGAAGATTAGTCGGTAACCTACCCCTCAAATCCCAAAGCAGGAAAAGTTGAAGCTGAAATGATTAATACGGTTAAGTTAGACGCAGTAGAGAGACATCAGATGGTAGTTGTACAAGAAAAATTTTTAATTTTTAATTTTCAATTTTTAATAATGGTTAAGTAGCTGGTTAATCACATACAGATCAACCAGCCCTTACAGGATATGAAAACATTAATCCATGCTACAACGCATCAGGCCTCGGCTTTTCCTTCAAAAAAATTAAAATCATCTTCACTGGCCTCACGCTGTTCATGAACCCAAACTAATTGCTCTACGTCCGTGACGGCAACGAAGCCTATACTGACAGCCCCGATTTCGGCGGATTTTATAATTAATTGAGCAATCTCGTCTGCATGTCGAGAGCTCGTGTAGATTTCAATCTGAGTGTGGCTGACTAACTGATCTCGTGTGTATAAATTACTGTATTTACCACGTCCTCTGACGGTAAATACAGTGAAACCGGTAACGCCATGCTGCTCGAGTGCATGCTCTACATCGTCAAGTTGCATATCCCCGATAATCGCTGTGATTTTCTTAATCTTCATACTGAACTCCTAATGAGAGTATTAAACTCTGCTATTTAAGTTTAGCTGTAAATTCCATAACCTAGTGATGAGAAACGCCTGGGAGAACAAGGTGAGGATAGGCTTTGCTCCCCTATCCACGTTCCCTCCCCAGACTTCTACCTCAGCAGGCTGAGTCGTTCCATTACTGCATATTACCTGTCACTTCAACCTAGTGTCGCTTCAACCTTGTCTTCGTAACTGATGGCTTCTCCAAAGGTAAAAAACAACCGGAACGACGACTAAGGTAAGCGCGACGGCGCTAACCATGCCGCCAACCATAGGGGCGGCAATACGGCTCATCACTTCCGAGCCTGTTCCTGTTCCATATAAGATAGGTAACAAGCCAGCGATAATCGCGGCTGCCGTCATCATCACAGGCCTGACCCGCATGCCAGCCCCCTGTAATACGGCTTCCCTCAATCCACTTTCACAGGGAACCGAGCCACTGTTTTCACAATCATTAATCATCTGGACAAAGGCCTGATTAAGATAGACCAGCATGATGACACCAATCTCTACTGCAACTCCGGCAAGCGCAATAAAGCCGACGCCGACCGCAACCGAGAAGTTAAATCCTTGCAGATACATCAGCCACACACTGCCCACCATGGCGAACGGCAACGTCCCCATGATGATGCTGACTTCGATGAAGTTACGAAAGTTCATATACAGCAAGAGTATGATGATCCCTAGGGTTAACGGCACAACATAGGTCAGTTTCGCCTTGGCGCGCTGCATGTATTCATACTGACCGGACCAGGCAATGGAGTAACCAGCCGGAAGCTTCAGCTGTTCGTCAACCACTCTCTGGGCTTCGACCACATAGCTACCGATATCGATCCCCTCTATGTCTATGTAGGCCCAACCATTAAGCCGCGCATTTTCACTCTTGATGCCAGGAGGGCCATCTTCGACCACTATGTTGGCCACATCGGCCAGGGAGATCCGCAGGCCTTGAGGCGTGATGATGGGAAGCATCGCCAACTGTTCGGGTGAGTTACGGTAATCCTGGGGATAGCGCAGATTGATGGGGTATCGCTCCAGCCCTTCCACAGTCTGAGATACATTCATCCCCCCAATAGCGGTAGCAATAACCTGTTGGACATCGGCGATATTGAGTCCGTATCTGGCCGCCTTTTCTCGCTGAATGTCGACCTTAATGTAGCGGCCGCCAGCCACACGCTCCGAGTAGACCGAAGCCGTACCCGGTACATCCTTAAGAATGCGCTCCAGATCCTTACCTATCTCCTGGATCACACCCAGTTCGGGGCCGGCTATCTTGATCCCCACCGGAGTCTTAATCCCGGTCGCGAGCATGTCGATACGGGTCTTAATCGGCATCACCCAGGCGTTTGTCACTCCAGGCAGTTTAACCAGTGCATCCAGCTCTTTCTTCAGGCTTTCCGAGGTGACGCCCTCACGCCATTCACTCTTAGGTTTTAGCTGAATAAAGCTTTCAATCATGGTCAATGGCGCCGGATCGGTAGCTGTCTCCGCTCGCCCTACCTTACCGAAAACCGTCTGCACTTCCGGTACTGTATAAATGAGCTTATCCGTCTGCTGTAGCAGCTCACGCGCCTTACCGATAGAGATCCCCGGATAGGTGGTTGGCATATACATGAGATCCCCTTCATCCAAAGGCGGGATAAATTCGCTACCTATGTGTTCCAGAGGCCAAATACCGATACCCAGTACGACCAGCGCTAACATCAGGGTCGACTTGGGGAATTGCAGAACCTTGCGAAGCACAGGCATGTAAGCCGCAGTAAGAATACGGTTGACCGGGTTCTTATGTTCCGGCATCACCTTGCCTCGAATGAAATACCCCATCAATACCGGCACTAAGGTGATGGCCAATGCCGCCGAGACTGCCATGGCATAGGTCTTGGTAAATGCAAGCGGGGCAAACATGCGTCCCTCTTGCGCCTCCAGAGTAAATACCGGCATGAAACTCACTGTGATGATCAACAAGCTGAAAAACAGGGCCGGCCCCACCTCCTTGGCGGAATCTGCGACAATCTGCCAGCGGTTCTCGTCAGTTAACGGGGTTCGTTCCATATGTTTATGCATGTTTTCGATCATCACGATCGCACCATCGATCATGGCTCCAATGGCGATGGCGATGCCGCCAAGCGACATGATATTGGCATTAAGGCCCTGGAAATACATGATGGAGAAGGCGGCCAATATGCCAACAGGCAGACTGACGATGGCCACCAGTGAGGAGCGAAAATGAAACAGGAACACCATACAGACTAAGGCAACGACCAGAAATTCTTCCAGCAACTTGTAGCCCAGATTTTTCACCGCGCGATCGATAAGACCGCTGCGATCATAAACTGTGACCACCTCAACCCCTTCAGGCAAGCCCTTCTTCAACTGTTCCAGCTTCGCCTTGACCCCATCTATGGTTTTCTGGGCATTCTCACCGTAGCGCATCACTATGATGCCGCCAACCGTTTCGCCCTCACCATTGAGCTCGGCCACACCACGTCGCATCTGCGGGCCTAAGCCTATTTCGGCGATATCTTTGAGCAATAACGGCGTACCATTGTTATTCACACCCAATGGAACATTGCCAATATCTTCCACACTCTGCAGGTAGCCGGTGGCACGAACCATATATTCGGCCTCTGCCATCTCGACCACGGATGCACCTATCTCTCTGTTTCCCCGTTTGATCGCTGTTTGAATAAGTGAGAGCGGAATACCGAAGGCACGTAACTTATCGGGATCGACTTTCACCTGATACTGCTTCACCATACCGCCAAGGGCGGTGACTTCAGATACGCCCGGCACAGTTTGCAGCTCGAACTTCAGAAACCAATCCTGCAGGCTACGTAATTCGCTGATGTCATGCTGACCTGTTTTATCTATAAGGGCATAGAGGTAGACCCAGCCCACTCCCGTGGCATCCGGACCGAGCTGAGGTTTGGCATTGGGCGGCAACGAAGGTGCAACCTGACTCAGATACTCCAGCACCCGACTTCGCGCCCAATAGAGATCGGTTTTCTCATCGAAGATGACATAGACGTAAGAGTCACCGAAGAAGGAATATCCTCTCACCGTGACAGCGCCGGGTACCGACAACATGGCTGTCGTCATCGGATAGGTCACCTGATCTTCGACCACCTGAGGTGCCTGGCCGGGAAAACTCGTTTTAATGATGACCTGTACATCCGACAGATCGGGTAAGGCATCGACTGGGGTATTTTTCAATGAAAACAGCCCGAGACCGACTAAGAACGCCGCGCCCAATAGCACGAAGAAGCGATTCTTAACCGACCATTGAATAATGGATTCAACCATTTTGATCTCCTTTATTCACCGCTGATGTCAGACATCTGCATGGGCTTGATTGTGGTGATGATAAATTGACCGTCACTGGCCTCGAAGGTGAAGTGAAGCTTGGCTCCGACTTTAAATACCGACATGTCCACCGCATCACTCACCATAAAGTTCACCTCTGCCGCAGGGCGGTTCCATTTTTCTATCGGGCCACTACTGATATTGACCATTCTGTGATCGACCATCACCGAGTTAACGACACCCGAAGTGGTGGCGCTATTGTCTGAGTCACTACCTTGAGATATATCGCCGTCAGGAATATGTATCATCACGACCTCGACGTTGCCATCGGCAGACTTGCTAAGCTCGACATGCAGGGTTAATCCTGGTTGTAATGCAGAAAAGTCGACCGAGTCAGCGACGGTAAAGTCCATGGTCATCGCGGGCCAGTCCCATTCGGCGATGGCTTGATGATCCATGTTCAGCATACGATGTCCCGCCATCAGGCTATTGATGCTGGCCTCTACCCATACAGTTGAGGGAGCCGGGTTTTCATCTTCATCCTGGCTATTCATGCGTTTAAAATCAGAGGTCTTACTGGACTCTGAATCGAGCAGGAACTGTGCAGATGAAGCGACAATGTCACCTGCGGAGACGCCGGATAGAATTTCGGCAAATTTCTCATCGTAGCGGCCAACCTTCACGGCGATCGACTTATAACGGCCTTCACCGAGAGCAAGCACCACACGATCCGAGCTGCCAGTACGAATGATGGCTTCTTTTGGCACCAGCAACACCTCTTCACCCTTGGCATGAATGGTCACCTGAGCAAACATGTTGGGTTTGAGCTCCCATTGTGTGTTATCGAAGCGCAACCTCACCCTAAGGGTGCGGGTCTTACCATCTAAGGTGGGATAAACGTAGTCGACCTTGCCCTGCCAAATTTTTCCGGGCAGGTAATCCAGCGTCATGCTTACCGCCAGACCTGTCGATACCAGAGATGATTGACGCTCGAAAATTTCAGCATCAACCCATACCTGATCTAAGCTACCGATAGAGAGCAAGGTATTGCCGGGTTTAACAAAAAATCCTTCGCGAATATTAAGATTGTCGACAACGCCACCTTGCGGAGCGAAGAAGGTAATGTTTTGCTTAACCTTTCTGCTTCTCTTTAATTCGGTGATGGCATTTTTGGGTAGCTGCAGGGCCTTCAATCTGTTTCGGGATGCCTGAATCAAGCGTGAATTATTTCTATCCAGTGCAAGCAGATACTCCTCCTGGGCATTGACGAGCGCCGGAGAATAGATCTCATACAATGGTTGACCCACTGTGACCCGATCACCGGCGGCTTTAACATAGAGCTTTTCTATCCAACCTTCGACTCTGGGGTGAACATGGATCAGCTGGTCTTCATCATATTTCACATAGCCCACGGTCTCGATTTTCGTGTGCAGTAAGCCCAGCTCAACTTTGGCCGTGCGAACTCCCAGATTATTGACCACTTCGGGCGAGATCATTATGGTTCCGGGTCCAGCATCTATGCCCCCCAGCTCCTTCTTGTAGACAGGGATCAGATCCATGCCCATGGGCGACTTTCCGGGTTTATCGGACGTGTAATTGGGATCCATAGGGGCAACCCAATAGAGGGGCTCATCTTGAGCGGCCGACACCGAATGCTGAGTATCTGCGCCAGAACCACTCAAGCTTAAATAGGAAAATGTGCCAACAGCACCTAGAGCCACACCTAAAACCAATAAACCAAATACGTTTATATTTTTGCTCATTTTTTGTCTCCATCACTTTCCATAACACCGTTATCACTCAAGATAATCTGATCGGGGTTGGTCATAAGGAAGTAATTCAATTGAAGTTTTGTTTTTTGAATATCGACATCGATACTGAGATCATCAAGCTGTGCGTTTAATTCTGCGATTAAGGCACGCACCACTTCGGCAAAATCACCATCATCACTGGTATAGGCTGACAGGGATGCATCCGATTGATCTTTCATTTGAGGCAATAGTTCGGTCCGATAGCGATGCTGACGTTGATCAAGTCTTAAAAGCTGCGCCTTTGTGGCGCCGAATGCCGCCATCATCTCTCTGAGACGAAGCCATTTACGAGTCTTAACCGACTCGGTCTGAGATACTGCCGCCTGGACTTCCCTGTCCTGTTTATCAGAAGTGAAAAGCGGCAGGTCGAAGCTCACTCCTATCGTAAAAAGATCGGCGCGTTCGTTGCCCATAGCATCATCTGCTCTGTAGCCGTAACCCGCATTCACTCCCCACTCAGGTTTGAACTTCTGTTTCGACAGCTCAATGCCTTTACTACTCGCCTGAATACTTTTTTCGATAGCATCGACAGAGGGGTGATGAGAAAAATACTCAAACAAAGTTTGTGGTTGCAGCTGCCGTTCGACATACAACTCGGGATGAAGCAGATAGATTGCGGGTAGTGGGGTTGCCAATTTCACATCTCCCCCACTGCTATCGAGCCGAGTGTCGTTGGAGAACTCCCCAACAAAATCCCCAACAAAATAGTGGCTTGTCCATTGAGACAATCGCTGCGTGCCCGTGTCCAACTGCTGCTCAAGCACATTAAGGCGATCATCTATGCGCGTCACCTCGAGCTGAGCCCTGACAATATCTTGCTGTCTGGATTTCCCGAGGGCAGCGGAATAACTCGCCTGAGCGATATCGGACAGCTGATCGAAAAGGGCTCGATTACTCTCGATTAAGGCAATACTCTCCTGAGCCTTGTACACATCCAACCAAAGTTGCCCGGTCGTAACGGCAATTTTGGCCTTACGATCTTCTCTTTGAAACGGATACTGACCGGCGATTAACTCTAGTTGCTGCTGTCTGAGCGCCAAACTCTCTCCGCGAGGGAACATCTGTGATACGCCCACCTTAAATTGAGTCATGCCTTCCTGACCAAAATCAAAAGTATCCAGAGGCATATTCGCCAGGCCGATATTAACCTTAGGATCCGGCAAGGTTCCGGCGGCGATACTTTTTGATTGGTAAGCATCCTGAGTATGCCGATTACCCGCTAGCCAGGGATCATTTCGCTGAGCCGACTTAACGGCCATCTCGAGTGTGAAACCGGCGTGCTTTATCGATTTAACCTCAGCTCCCTGAACAGTCTGAATACAAAGTTCGACAAACAAAAAGATTAGAAAAATCAAAGGTAAAACCTTAAGAATTGATAGTTGTTTCATCAATACTGCTCCTTCAGCGAGTTCACTTCAGCATAGTTGCTGACAGAGCCATCCGCTCTCAGTAAAACCACCTTATAAGGCATGAATTGATCTCCCTGCTCCATGCCGGGACTTCCCACTGGCATGCCTGGGACACTCAGCCCTATAGCGCCTTCTGGTTTCTCTTCGAGGAATTGCTTAATAAATTTTGCGGGAACATGTCCCTCAAACACAAAGCCCTCTCTGGAAAGAGCCGTATGACAGGACTGGTATCTGGGCTGAATTCCTTTTGAGGCTTTAAAGCCTGTGAGATTGTCCCGATTAACCGAGATAGTTTTAAAGCCGTTAGTGTCCATGTTTGTCGCCCACATACCACAGCAACCACATGAGGCACTCTTATATACGGTTAAAACCGGAGGTTGAACTTGTTGAGTAGAGTTTGCAGTTCGGGCCGGACCATTAGTTGGATCGGTACAAGCTGTAATGAATATCGGTACACTAATAGCAGCGACCAGCATTGTAAGTGTTTTATAAGAAAGCATAATATCCCCCTGGGGACCTCTGATCGGGGAAAATATCTAAATGGAGTAAGTGCAAGGCATTTATACAGACTAGAACCAGATACAACAGAGCTTCAAAGATTGAAGTAGTACCACTAATACCAATCGGTTTAGTTACTTCAATACATGCTTACTGTCGAAATTGGTTCTGCATATAAAAGTCCTCTTACCGAGTACCATAGATATAAGATCAGAGCCGATGTCGATACATCAAAAATCATAATTTGGGAGTGTGAATCTCCCGCTAAAATACAGAAAACAAATAGAAAGAACGGTCAAAATGAAGACAGTTCTATCCTGTATTAGCAGGCCATCGGAGGGCGATAGTTGTTAGTCGGATAGGGATCTTGAATAGAAAAATCGTTTGATACAATCTGCAACGATGAAGCTTTTACTGAGTCAGACGGTGTTAAATTAGTGATTAATACCATCGAAGCACACCCACTCATAGGGCAAGTACAGATCAGGTCACAGTCATCACATTCACCGGATTGGCTTGAAGCGTCCATATCACCATGAGTCAATTGAGCACCGCTGTCCATATTCATAAGGTGGGATGGTGAGGTGATCTGCATATTCATTTGGCAAGGAATGCTGGCAGCCGCAACTGCTTGACCGATAAAGGCCAACAGTAGAAGCACAACAGCTAACATGTTTCTCTTACTTAGAGTCACGTCGAATACCAAATCTTAAGGTGATTAATGAATAAACTAACGCAAGCATAATCTCAACATCATGACAGTGCAAGCTTGAATTATACCGATAGATATAAAGATATGACCGCTCAGGAGTGTTTATAACCAGCAATACAAACTAAAGCTGATAGAGGTAATATCAGCTTTAGTTGAAACATAACCACATTTAATGGGGGAAGAAGATTATAGAAAGTCGCTATTAAATAGCATCAGGTTTAATCTTATTCCCATAAAATCTAATGCTTCTTACTACCAGGTAATGTTTTTGGTAGCGAGTTGCGGGGAACAGGCTCAATTTCATCGTTGTCTTTGACGTTTTGATCGACGTACTTGTAATAGCCCTCTTTAAATCGAGTCCACCAGCCGTGGGACACCTCGGCACCATGGGCCTCCAGATGCTCCTCAATGCCATCCAAGTTGCAATGCGTCGCATCGTAGGCAACATTTAACGTGGACGATTCATCATCATAAGAGACACTATCGATACCAATAATCTGATCGATCTCATCTATGATAACTTGCTTATTCTCAGCAGTGATCCCCTCTAATTTCAGATGTCTGACAACAAGGTTAACTTCTTTAACACCGCCTCTGTGGTCTAAATCACTCATTTGAAATTCCTCATTCAACAATTAGTTCTAATAGAAACAACTGATTTTATTGTTATTTTGAAGCAACCTATAAAGCCAAAATGTATCTGCTATCGAAAAGAGATCAACTCTATCCTCTATGACATTACAGCCTAACAAGTCTGTATAAGCTTCATTGCTTCTTACTACTGACTCCAATAATAGAACACCCAGTCATCATCTCACAGAAAAGAACAAATATTTAACCGCATTGACTCGATTTTGACACAGATCAATAACAGGCAAAGCGTATACTTGATTCAACTTCTTTCAGCTAACCGTGATTTACTATTAGTCTCACCACCGCAACACTCTCAAGAGTACTCACAACTAGACCTTAGTCGAAACATGGCCAACATTTAAGCAGCAATTGATCGAGATCAACAATGACTACCTACAAAGGAGTAGCATTAGGAAAATTCATATAATATCGGCCCTACAATGAACACTAATAAAGCACTCATATTGCTATCCTCATTGCTGCTGGTTAGCGCCTGCGGAAGTGACAGCTCCGATCCTGAAAAAGAAACTGTGTTACCAACAGCTAAGTTATCATTAGCTATCTCCGACTCGCCCATGTCTGGCGTTTCACATTTAGGCATGGTCTTGAATGAGCTGGTGATGACCGATGCTGCAGGTGTTATACACAGACACGACCTGCAAGATATGGCATTTAATCTGCTCGATTATCAGGGTATGGATAGTCATATGGTGGTTTCAGGCATTGACCTGCCAGAGGGTAATTATCACGATGCCTATATTACGATTCATCAGGGTGATGGCAATCAGGGTTGTTACATAGAGGATGGTCAGGGGCGCCACGGTCTGCATGTGACAGATGGACACCTACCGGTCCATGATTTCGAACTGATCGCAGGGCAGCATCTTTCGCTCACTATGGAGATCGATCTCTATCGAGGGCTTTCATACCATCAAGGCCAATATGAATTAAATCATCAAGGTATGTGGAGTGTAGACAACCGTTATATGGGCCACTTGATAGGCGAAGTCGACCCGCAATGGGTAGCTGACTGCGAAACAACTTACTCAAGCTTAACCCCTACCGGCGGACAGTTTACCCATTTAGCCTATCTCTACCCTAGTACCGTCACTGGTATAGGTCAGATGGCCGATATGGGAGCCACGCCTCCAAGCGGACTTACTGCACCTTCGGCGGTGAGCCCGATGATGCAAGATATTGACGGTAACTGGCATTTCGCCATGGGATATCTGCCTTCTGGTGAGTACCGAATGGGTTACACCTGTTTAGGGCATCTGGATGATCCAATCTTGGATGATATCAGTAGTGGTCCGTTTGTGATGTTTAAGGATTCCGGTTCTATCACCATAGAGACAGGTTCTCAGGGCGGGCAACAGACCGTTCATGAGTGCGGTAACGGTAATGGCGGCCATCATGGTGGCGGCAGACACGGCGGATAATTCACTGTTTAAGGGCTTCATACTCTGGAGCCCTCTTTTTATTGAAGACAGCGTAGATCTCTCTTAAATTCTTCCCTTCACAGAACTTCTAACATATTGCTTTCAACATATAGGTTTAACATTTAGTCGTGATCTAGACAGATGACTTTGCCTCCCCCCCATTAAAAATAGCCCCAGATTTTCAACAGCTAACGCGACTCCCACTGCTGATTGACATAAATTTCATAAAGTTGACATACATTTTTACACAATCCGCAGGTAACATTGACCCAGATCATTTAACATGTCGAATTAGATCTATTCTTTCGCCTAATTCTGTAGCAGATACAAAGTTAAACGTATGTGTTTACAAGAGTTAATAATAAAAAACTGGCTTCAACAAGAGGAAGTGTTCGTGGCTACAAAAAAACAGATTATTTTGCCTATCGTCGTATTATCCATTGGGATCGGCGGATTCGTAACGATGTCGGCACTGAAGAAGCCACCAGAAGAGAAAGAGGCGGTTGACAATACCCCATTAGTCGCCGTCAAGCAGGTCGAAATTAAACCTATGACATTCTCTGTTAACTCCTACGGTATAGTCAGTGCTAAATATGAAACAGAGCTGGTTTCGCAAGTTAACGGTGAGATAGTCTTTCTGTCGCAAAGCTTTGTACGAGGTGGATTTGTTAAGAAAGGCACGGTTCTGGCCAAAATTGACTCCAGTGATTATGACGCCGACCTTATCGATGCTGAAGCTAATCTGGCATCGGCCAGAGCGACACTGGTTCAGGAAAAAGCCTACGGTAAGGTAGCCGAAGAGGAGTGGAAGCGCATCAAGGATGGCGTACCGACTGAACTTAGCCTTCGAAAGCCTCAGCTAGCGCAGGAGATAGCTAAACTCAACTCCTCTGAAGCGGGCCTTAAGCGCGCACTGCGAAACGTAGAGCGAACCATCATTAAGGCCCCTTATGATGCACTTATCGAAAGCAGAAATATCGGTTTAGGCTCATATGTGAGTAAAGGCACCCCACTGGGTAAAGTATTAAACACAGATAATGCAGAAGTACGCCTGCCCCTTGCAGATAAAGAACTTCAATATCTGATCAAAAAAGGTAAAGACGCCAAAGTCAGTTTGGTTGCCAATCTCGGTGGAGAGAAGCAGGAGTGGACAGGAACCATAGTTCGTAGCGAAGGCGTTATCGATAGTCGCAGCCGCATGACCTATCTGGTTGCCGAAGTCATTGACCCTTATGGGCTAAAGTCAGATAAGAGTGAGCTTAGATACGGCACCTACGTCACCGCAAATATTGACGGGAATGAAGCCGGAAATGTCGCCGTAGTCCCAAGACACCTTATCGTGAATGGACAGATCGCAGTATTGGACGATGAGAAAAAATTACGATACAAGCCGGTTAACATCATTCGCCAGTTTGGGGCCGAAGTCGTTATATCCGAGGGGCTTGAGCAAGGGATGAACATAATCACCTCCGCACTCGATTATCCGATAGAAGGGATGCAACTGGCCCTGCCTGAAGATAAGATACTACAAGAGGATGATTCTGAAGAGAGTGAGACTCAGTTAGCGATGGAAGAGAAGGAGTAAACGATGCCGGATACCAATAGAGGCATCATCTCCTGGTTTGCGCGCAACAGTGTCGCAGCGAATCTTTTGATGCTCATCATTATCATCGGTGGTCTCCTGACAGCCGATACCATACGTAAACAGTTTTTCCCTCAGATAGAGATAAACTGGGTTGAATTTAATGCTTTCTACCCGGGAGCCGCCCCACAGGAAGTCGAGGAAGGGATCACGATAAAAGTCGAAGAGGCACTAGAGAGTGTTCAGGGGCTTAAACGTGTGATCACCTACTCGAATCGTAACTCGGCCAGGGGTTACTTCCGAATTGAAGATTCTTACGACCCTCAGATAGTACTGGATGAGATAAAATCAGAGATCGATTCAATATCCAGTTTCCCCGATGGCATGGAGCGACCAAAGGTTGAGCGCATTAAATTGCGTCAGGAAGTGCTCTACATGAGCCTGTATGGTGATATGACACCGAGACAGCTCAAAGAGTTAGGTGAAAAGATCCATGATGAGTTGATGCAACTTCCACTGGTCAATATTACCGACTTTTACGGTGGACTGGACTATGAGATCGCCATCGAGGTCAGTAAAGACAGACTTAGAGAGTTCGGCCTGAGCTTTAACGACGTTGCCGCAGCGGTCAGAGGGTTTTCCCGTAATATGTCGGCGGGTCAGATAAGAGCCGAGAATGGTTATATTAACCTGCGTGTTCAAAATCAGGCCTATGTGGGATATGAATTTGAAAACCTGCCATTAATCACACTCGATGATGGAACCACGGTATTACTAGGCGATATCGCAACGGTTATCGATGGTTTCCAGGAGGGGATCCAATACTCTAAGTTCAACGGTAAAAATTCAGTCACCTTCTTTATCGGCGCCGCTAACGATCAGAGCATGACCGATGTCGCGGATGTGGTGAAAGCCTATGTCGCCAAGAAACAGGAAGTATTGCCTGAAGGACTTAAGCTCGAGACCTGGGTCGACATGACTTACTATCTTGAAGGCCGACTGGATTTGATGTTAGATAGCATGAAAACCGGTGCCGTCTTGGTATTTTTGATGCTTGCACTGTTTCTTCGTGTCCGTCTCGCATTCTGGGTAATGATGGGACTACCGGTCTGTTTCTTAGGTACCTTGCTGTTCATGCCTATGGCCATGATAGATGTTACCGTTAACGTCATCAGCCTGTTCGCCTTCATCTTAGTGCTGGGTATCGTGGTCGATGATGCCATCGTCATGGGAGAGAGTGCCCATGAAGAGTGTGATAAAAATGGGCAGAGTCTCGATAATGTCATCCGCGGGGTTAAACGCGTTGCCATGCCCGCCACCTTCGGCGTACTGACAACCATAGCCGCATTTTTACCCCTGACGATGGATGATGGTCCCTCCTCCGCCTTTGGTAAGGCTATCGGCTATATCGTTATCCTGTGTCTGATATTTTCATTGGTCGAGTCAAAACTTATCTTGCCAGCCCACCTGGCGCGTATGAAGAAAAAGACCATAGTCAAACCGGGCTCTAAAAATCCGCTAGATTGGTTACGAAACGGAGTCAATTTTGTTCAAGACAAGGTCGATTCGAATCTGAAAAAACTGATCCAGAATATCTACCGACCCACCCTCACTATGGCGGTTGAGTATCGCTATACGGTTATCATGTTGTTCATCAGCTTCATCCTGATCTGCGCCGGACTCTATGCGGGCGGCATGATCCGTTTTATCGGACAGCCTAAGATCCCCCATGATTTCCCTCGTGTGACCTTTGAGATGAACGTGGATGCCTCGGAGAAAGCGACGCTATCAGCCGCATTAGCCATAGAAAAAGCCATCTATAACGTCGATAAAGAACTCGAGGATAAGTATGGCCAGGGCATGATCTCCGATATGCAGGTCGATCTCGAGGGACGCACCTCGGCAAAAGTGATGACCAAATTGGTCGACCCTGAGATAAGACCCCTAGATACCTTCGAGCTGGCGGAGCTTTGGCGCAAAGCCATGCCCCTCATCCCGGGAATGAAATCATTCGAAGTTAAGGACAACCTGTTTGGCGGCGGTCGTGATGATGGCGATATCAGTTTCCGTCTCGAAGGTAAAAACGAGGAGCAACTCGTCGCCGCTTCGAAAGAGCTTAAGGCTAAACTCAATTCCCTCAAGGGGGTTGGCGATGTCAACGACAGTCGACAGTCCAGTGCCAAAGAGGTGCAGTTCGAGCTTAAACCACAAGCCTACGGTTTGGGGCTAACCTTAGCCAATATCGCCTCACAGGTAGGCAATAGTTTCTATGGCCTGGAAGCGCAACGTATCTTAAGAAATGGTGAAGAGATAAAGGTGATGCTCCGCTATCCGGAAGCACAACGTAACTCTATCGCTCAAGTCTCTGAAGTGTTGATTGTGACGCCTCAAGGTGCAAAAGTGCCGCTGTCAGAGGTCGCCAATATCAAGGTAACGCAAGGTGTGAATGGTATTCGTCGTGAAAATGGTAACCGGACCATTAATGTCTGGGCCTCTGTCGATGCCGATCAAGCCGAGCCATTTAAGCTGGCTGAAGATATCCGCGATAACTTTATGCCTCAGCTACTGAAGAAGTATCCGAGAGTGAAGAGTGAAGTGTCGGGTAATATTCAAGAGCAGATGGACAGCGCTAAGACTCAGTTACGTGACTTCATCATATCCTTGTTGATCATCTATAGCTTACTGGCGATACCACTGAAATCTTATTCGCAACCTCTTATGATCATGGCCGTGATCCCATTTGGTGTTATCGGTTCAGTACTCGGTCATATGATTATGGACATCGACCTGAGTGCCCTGTCGCTGTTCGGTATTATTGCTGCGGCGGGTGTGGTAGTGAATGACTCCCTGGTGATGGTCGATTACATCAACAAGTCCAGAGAGTCCGGCATAGCGATGAAAAGGGCGGTGCTGGAAGCGGGTTGTCGACGATTCAGAGCCATCATGCTGACCTCTCTGACCACCTTCATCGGTTTGATGCCAATCATGACTGAGACCAGTATGCAGGCTAAGATGGTGATCCCAATGGCAACCTCCCTCGCCTTCGGCGTTCTGTTTGCGACAGTTGTGACCTTAATGCTGATCCCATGCCTGTATCTTGCTATCGAAGACATTAAAAAGCTGTTGGGTAGTAAATCTCGCGTGCACCATGAAGCAGACCATGGAATGGAGCCCGAGTTGCTCAAATAACCTTAGAGATAAAGTTCTAATCGAGTGTTCTGATCGATTGCTCTAATCAACAGCTCAATACTAAAATGCCGCTCTGCAACAGAGCGGCATTTTTTATGAAAAAAACAACGCAGCATTAACATACCCGGTCACAAGATTATTAATCTGCACCACAAATACTGGATCAGAACACCCAAGAAAGCAGCACTATCGTGAACAGCCAACTACCATCCATTAAGTCCCGCTCCTCAATCCTCTTTAAAATCCAATCTAGCACTTCATATGCCACCCAAGCGAACAGTGTCCGAAGACTTCTGATCTTTGTACCAAGGGGGTTTTCTAACTTTGTTTTTGTGAAATTTACATTGTCAAATTTCCATTGTCAAATTCTAATTACAAACCTGCTAACCTACTACTAAATAGGTACAGCGATTGAAATTGTCGACAGATACTTACAGGCAATCTCAATGAACTAACAACAAGAATGCGAGACTGGATTAGTTGCTAAAAAAAGATGAAGAGATGTAGTGGCTAAAAATGGAGTAACTAACAAGTGGATGAACTGACTAGTAATTTGATTGCCATAGGATTTATGGCTGGCCTTGGTTTGATATTGGCTAGCATTCTTGTGTTAGCAAATAAACGGCTTTTTGTTTACGAAGATCCTCGAATTGATGATGTCGAAGAATTATTACCTGCTGCCAATTGTGGCGCCTGCGGTTCTCCTGGATGCCGCCCATTTGCAGAAGGGTTGATTGACGGAACCTTTGAGCCATCCCAGTGCACCGTTAATGCCAAAGAATCTATCCAGAATATTGCTAATTATCTTGGCGTAGATGCGGGTGAGGCTAATAAAAGAGTCGCAAGAGTTGCTTGTGCAGGTGGAAATCATGTTGCACTCATCCGCGCAAGTTATAAAGGTCTCAATAGCTGCCGAGGGGCTGCTCTGGTTTCTGGTGGCGGAAAAGGATGCGTCTGGGGATGTCTGGGTATGGGGGACTGTGGTGCGGTCTGTGATTTTGATGCCATCACCATGGATGATTATGGGTTACCCATTGTCGATGAAGAGAAATGCACAGCTTGTGGCAACTGTGTTGATATCTGCCCGAAAGATTTATTTGAACTGCACTCCATAGAGCATCAACTTTTTGTGGCTTGTAAAAATCTTGAAAAAGGTAAAGAGACCGAGACTGAATGTGAGGTGGTCTGTACCGCCTGTGAGCGCTGCGTAGTAGATTCACCTGAAGAACTAATTACCACGTCAAATAACCTTGCAGTAATTAACTATGAAAAAAACAGCCTTGCTTCCCCTATTGCGGTGAATCGTTGTCCTACGGGCGCTATCGTCTGGTTTGATAATAAGGGTGGCTATAGAACTGGAAAAGCGGGTAAAAAAATCATTCGAAAGGAGCCCCTACCCATAGGATAGGAACAATTGTGTAGATATTAGTTATCGATTAACAAGGAGAGTACTACTGATGTTCGGTAAAGATAAGAAAAAGACGTTTAAATATCCTGGTATTCGCATGGCAATGGACGGCAATACCGCCGTTATTATGTGTGAGCGAGAAGCTTCAGATGCTGCTGGTGCATATCCTATAACTCCTTCCACTCAGATGGGGGAGTATTGGGCTGAAGAAGTTGCCAAAGGCCATCTAAATATTTCTGATAAAGAGCTGATTTTTGTAGAACCTGAATCAGAGCATGCAGCTGCTGGCGTAACGGCAGGTATGTCGATGAGTGGGCTTCGTGCTACCAACTTTTCTTCTGCTCAGGGTGTGGCATTTATGCATGAGTCTCTATATGCCGCGGTGGGTAAACGTCTTCCTTATCTACTCAATATTGGTTGTCGAGCAATTACCAAAGCTTCATTGAATGTGCATTGCGCCCACGATGATTACCATTGTATCGATGACACCGGTTTTTTTCAGGTGATGGGAAAAGATGCCCAGTCAGCAGCGGATCTAAATCTGATCTGCCGAAAAACTGCTGAGCTGAGTTTAACGCCTGCAGCTGTTGGCCAGGATGGTTTTCTGACAACGCATCTTATTGAGCCTGTTAATATTCCTGAACGTGAATTGATTGCAGAATATTGTGGTCTTGCTGATGATATTATTGATTGCCCAACACCTGCACAACGTATGACTTATGGTGAAAAGCGTCGTCGCGTACCAGAGGTCTGGGATGTCGATAATCCTATGGTTTCCGGTCCAGTTCAAAATCAGGATGCCTATATGCAGGCCGTAGCCGCGCAACGTCCGTATTTCTTCAATCATATTGTTGATCTCTTTGATCAATCTGCTGATGAGTACTATCAATTAACCGGTCGAGAATACAAAAGAATTGGTTTGTATAATGTGGATGAAGCGGAATACGTAGTCATTGGCATGGGATCATTGATCGGACAGTCTGAAGCCGTTGCTGATTATTTACAGGAAACTCGTGGTCTTAAAGTGGGTGTTTTGAATTTAACGATGTTTCGTCCTTTTCCAGGAGATATGATCGGAACGGCACTGAAGGGGAAAAAAGGTGTGGTGGTTCTTGAACGAACTGATCAGCCATTAGCGGAAGATCTGCCAATTATGCGTGAAATCCGTGCTGTAATTACAAAATGTATGGAAAATGGCGTTGCCGCAAAAAACAAACCCTTTGAGAAGTATGCCAGTTACCAAAAACGTAGCGATGCTCCGCCATTATTTTCTGGCTGTTACGGGTTGGGTAGTCGTGATTTACAACCTGAAGGTATCATTGGTGCAATTGAAAATATGCTGCCCAATGGAGCGCAAAAAAAATTCTTTTATCTGTCTGTTGATTTTGTACGTGATGAGTCGGTCAATCCCAAGCAAGAGATCCAAATGCAAAATTTGCTTGATGATTATCCCCAGATTAAATATATGGCAGTTCGGGGTAGTGAAAATCCTAATTTGTTGCCAAAAAATAGTATTACCGTACGAATGCACTCAGTCGGTGGCTGGGGGGCGATCACTACAGGCAAGAACCTGGTTATGACCCTTTATGATCTACTGGGTTATGATATTAAAGCTAACCCGAAATATGGTTCCGAGAAAAAAGGTCAGCCAACAACCTATTTTCTCTCCGCTGCACCTGAACCAATCAGGATCAACTGTGAATATCATTATGTTGATGTTGTGTTGTCTCCCGATCCCAATGTATTTAGTCACTCGGACCCTCTTTATGGTTTGAAGAAAGGTGGATCATTTATAATCCAGTCAGATCTTGCCAGTGCTGATGAAGTGTGGGCCACCATTCCCTTCAAGAATCAAAAATTCATTATTGATAACGAGATTCGAATTTTCTATGTTGATGGATTTAAGATCGCTAAAGAAGAAGCATCAAATCCCGAGTTACAGTTTAGAATGCAAGGTAACGCTTTTCAGGGGGCCTTCTTTGCTGCATCGCCTTTGATGGAGCGTTCCAACCTCGATGAAAACAGTCTTTTTGCAGCAATTGAGGTGCAACTAAAAGGCAAATTTGGTGGTAAAGGTGGTGCAGTTGTTGAAGATAACTTGCGTGTTGTACGCCGTGGCTTTGATGAGGTAACCGAGATCACCAATAAAGAGCTGGGCGTTAATCAGGCAGCTATTGCCCGCAAAGAAACTGGGATCCCCATTATGCTTAAACATACTCCAGTTGGTGATGGAGGATTGGCTGACGTACATGCATTCTGGGAAAAAACGGGGAGCTTTTACGCTTCAGGTCATGGCGATGATAATCTGGTCGACCCCTTTATTGGTTTAAGTGTTTTTCCTGCCGCTACCGGTATCTATCGTGATATGACCAATATTCGATTTGATTATCCTGAATGGATACCTGAAAAATGTACCGCCTGTGGTGATTGTTATACAGCCTGTCCAGACTCTGCAATTCCTGGATTGGTCAATTCACTCTCAGAAATATTCGAAACAGTTATCAACAATATCGAAAAATCGGGTACTCCGACACTGTATCTACGACGTGAGACACGCAATGTTGAAAAACGTTTGCGGAAATTACTTAATGACGCTGGTGAAACTGCAGATGTCAGTAAAATGATTGATCTGACGGTACTTGAACATTTAAAAAATTCCGGCCTTGAAGGCAAATCCAGAGACAGTCTTGAACGGGAATTTGCTCTGTTTTTAGGCGAGTTGGCTGATTTTAAATTCGCTATCACTAAGCCTTATTTCCTCAACAAAGAGAAGAAAGCTAAAAATAGTGGTGGTTTATTCTCAATCACTGTAAATCCTTATACCTGCAAAGGTTGTATGGAATGCGTGAAGGTGTGTAAAGACAAGGCTCTGGTTCCTGTTACTCAGACTAAAGAAGCGATTAATACATTACGTGACGAGTGGGCATTCTGGTTAGACTTGCCATCAACCTCACAGGATTTCAGTCGTATTGATAATCTGGATGAGAAAATAGGCGCTCTTCAAACACTACTATTAGACAAACGTAACTATGCAGCAATGAGCTGTGGCGATGGTGCCTGTCTGGGTTGTGGTGAAAAGACGGCCCTTCATATATTTACAGGTACTGCTACCGCCTTAATGCAACCAAGGGTTAAAGCTCAGATAGATAAATTGGATAAATTGGTAGAGCAATTAGAACAACATGTCAGACTAAAACTTGTCGACAATATTGATCTGAGCGATCCGGCGGCTATCAAAACCGCAACTGAAGATAATCAGGATAGCGATCTGACGCTTTCCAGTCTGACCGCCAGTCTTGAGCAGGGCAAAATTTCTCAGCCCATTGATCCTGTGTGGTTACGCTGGGTCACTCAACTGATAGAGAAGTTGCGTTATTTAAAATGGCAGTATGAAGTAGGCACAACAGGCAAGGGTCGTGCCGAGATGGGTATTATCAACTCCACTGGTTGTACTTCTGTATGGGGGGCTACATTCCCTTATAATCCCTATCCTTTCCCCTGGACAAGTCATTTATTCCAGGATTCCCCATCGGTTGCCATGGGTATATTTGAAGGCCATATGCGCAAGATGAGTGAGGGTTTTAAAGCCATTCGTGTTGCAGAATTGGAACTCGCAGGAAAGTATAATAATGATAGCCATGATGACTTCTTTAAGCGCTTCAATTGGAAGCAGTTTAATGATGAAGAATTCCTTCTATGCCCGCCAGTTGTTGCAGTCGGTGGTGATGGCGCTATGTATGACATTGGTTTCCAGAATTTATCCCGTCAAATGATGTCCGGGGTGCCGGTGAAAGTACTGGTGCTTGATACTCAGGTTTATTCCAATACCGGAGGTCAGGCCTGTACCTCGACTTTTGTCGGGCAGGTTGCGGATATGTCGCCTTATGGTAAGGCGGCTAAAGGAAAAACTGAGACTCGTAAAGAGATGAGTCTGATTGCAGCTGCTCACCGTACAACCTACGTTCTGCAAAGTTCTGCGGCGACGGAAACACACATGATTGAAGGTTTTATTGAAGGTCTTAATAGTCGAAGACCTGCAATATTTAATATCTATACCACTTGTCAGCCAGAGCATGGTGTAGCCGATGATGCATCTACAACTCAAGCCAAACTTGCGATGGATTCCCGTGCTTATCCTTTGTTCAAATTTGATCCCGATGCAGGGACGACTTTTGAAGAGTGTAGTAGCATCAAAGGCAATCCTGCAATCAATGACGATTGGCCAATGTACATACTTGACTATGTCGACGAGGAGGGAAAAAAAGGTCAGTTGGACGTGCCTCTTACCTTTGCTGATTTTGCCGTGACTGAAGGTCGATTCCGAAAGCAATTTCGTCAAGCTCCTCCTGAAACATGGAATGACGACATGGTTCAATTGCATCTATTTCTGGATTTGGATGAGAATGACCGGGAAGGTAAATATCCTTACATCTGGGGTGTAGATGCCAAGAATCACTTAACCCGTATCCTTGTTGCCCAGCCAATTGTTCTTTCCTGTGAAGAGCGACGTCAGTTCTGGTATCAATTACGTTCAATTGCCGGTGAAGATGTGAGGACTAAAGTCGATGCGAAAGCAATCGCCGCTCAGGCTAGAGCCGAAATGGCACAATCCCTGGCAGCAAATTTGTTAGCGATGTCTGGTGGTGATGTTTCAACGCTGGACTCATCGGTAACATCCGGTGTTGTAGCAACAGCTGCAACTACTACAACCACCGATGATTACGAACCGGTATGGATGGAAACACCAGAATGCACGGCTTGCGATGAATGTATCAATCTCGCGCCAGGAATATTCCGGTATAACAATGACAAACTAGCCGTTGTGACTAATCCACAGGGTGGAACATTTGAGGATATCGTCAAATCTGCAGAGAAGTGTACAGCTGCTGCTATTCATCCCGGTACTCCATGGAATAGCGAAGAGAAAAACCTTGAAAAGCTGATCAAACGAGCTGAAAAGTTTCAGTAAAGCCGGAGATTATAATGACTCTATTGGAACGTTTTTCAACCAGGAAGACTTTTGGCCACGGGATCCACCCTATCGCTCATAAGGAAGCGACGGCTGAGCTAGCTATCCGCCGGCTCCCCTTTGCCAAGCAGATGATTGTGCCTTTGGCACAACACTTGGGTGCCCCCGCGAAAGCAATTGTCAGCGTTGGTCAGGAGGTGGTTCGCGGTGAGCCTATCGCCGAGCCTGGTGGATTTGTCTCGGTACCCATGCATTCGCCCGTAACTGGTGTAGTTAAGTCTGTCGACAGGTTGGTAGCGACCTCATCGGGGCCAAAAACGCCAGCCATCATTATTGATACCTATGCGGCTTCGGATCAAAAAGTTTTATTTGAAGGGGCTGTCGATATCTGGCAGTTAACCCCAAAAAAACTAGTTCATGCAATACAGGACTCAGGAATGGTTGGGCTTGGTGGGGCAGCATTTCCAAGCCATGTAAAATTACTCCCCCCTAAGGGTATGTCCATCGATAAAGTAATCATCAATGGTTGTGAATGTGAGCCCTATTTAACCTGTGATCATCGGATCATGCTCGAATATACGGATAAGATAATTCTTGGAATACAGATGGTGATGGCAGCAGTTGCTGCCAAACGAGCGATTATTGGTGTTGAAGATAATAAATCCGATGCTTTCGAGATGATCCAAAGCAAATTACCCAAAGACGGAAGCATAAGTTGTGAGTTGGTAGAAACAAAATACCCCCAGGGTGCGGAGAAGATGCTGATCAATAGCCTGTTAAATAAAGAAGTACCATCGGGTGGGATCCCCGCTGAAATAGGTGTAGCAGTCTATAACGTTGGAACCATGGCCCAATTAGGCGATTTACTACCTCAAAGTCGAGGTTTAATAGAACGTGTAGTGACTGTTTCCGGTTATGGAGTCAACAAACCAGGCAATTATCTTGTACCCATTGGCACACCTTTGCGATTTGTGCTGGAACAAGTGGGTTTGAAAGATGATTTTTCAAAGATCATTATGGGTGGCCCGATGATGGGCATGACTACCGCTTCTCTTGATGTAGCCATCACCAAGGGGGTATCTGGTGTTGTAGTGTTAGCGCCACAGTCCTTCGAAAATGAAAAGCCCCAAGCATACCCATGCATAAAATGTGGAGCCTGTCTTTCTGCCTGCCCTATTTCTTTGAATCCTTCTATGTTGGGTCAACTGGCAATGGTTCGTGACTATGGGACGATGGAAGGTGGTTACCACCTCAACGATTGCTTCGAATGTGGATGCTGCACCTATGTTTGTCCGTCAAATCTTCCATTAACGCAATATTTCAGGATCGCTAAAGCGATCAACCGAAAAATTAAAGTGAAAGAATTATGAATCTGTTATCTAAGCCTGTGGAGTTACATACTTCTCCACATCTTAAAAAAATGATTACGGTTGATCAGATCATGCGTAACGTGGTGTATGCCCTGTTACCTGTTTGTGCATGGTCGGTTTATCAATTTGGTATCAGTGCTTTGGCATTAATGTTGGTGACTACCGTTACCTGTTTATTAACTGAAGCGCTATTTTGTCACCTCTCAGACAAGTCAAATACTGTTACTGATTTCAGTGTTGTTATCACCGGACTGCTTTTAGCTCTGACATTGCCACCCGGTTTTCCTCTCTGGATGGGAGCAGTGGCGGGCTTTATAGCAATCGCTTTGGGCAAATCATTATTTGGTGGTTTGGGTTATAACGTTATGAATCCGGCGCTTGTCGGCCGAGCTTTTGTACAGGCGGCATTCCCTGTAGCTATCACCACCTGGACACCGGCGCTTGCTCCGGGGCGTTTTCTGGAATTCATTCCATCCAGCTTGGCAATGCCATTTATGAGACCCGTGGATACAGCAGATTGGGTTAAGGAACGGGCTATTGATGGTTTTACCGGCGCTACGCCGCTGGCGCTACAGAAGTTTGAACAAATAAGTACCGACAGTATGGATTTGCTACTGGGCTATGTTGCAGGTTCAGCGGGTGAAACATCGGTTGTAATAATACTTTTGTGTGGAACCTATTTAGCGGTCCGCAAGATGATGGACTGGCGTATTTCTGCCGGCGTTCTCATTGCAGCAGCACTAACAACGTTACCCTTTTATCTTTTGGACCCGGAACATTATCCAAGCCCGCAGTTTATGTTGCTTTCTGGCGGCCTAATGCTCGGAGCCGTATTTATGGCTACAGATATGGTGGGGTCGCCGATGACTGTTAAAGGTGTTTGGCTTTATGGGGCTGTTATTGGTTTTTTAACCGTTATTATTCGATTGTTTGGCGGTCTGACTGAAGGTGTTATGTATGCAATTTTAGTGGCCAACGCCATGTCACCGATGATTGCATCGGTAACGCAGCCTCGGATCTATGGTCAACGCAAAAAGAAGGGGAAATCATGAGTATTTCAGATATGGCCCTGCAACAGCAAGAAACGCTAGTACCAGAAGAGCGACAACCGGATACGCCCAGTTTTGCGATGATTAGAACGCTGGCGGGTATCGCTATGTTATCGGGATTTTTGGTGGTACTGGTTTATCAGATAACCAAACCAATCATTGCTGAAAATAAGCGTATTGCTATTGAAAAGGCTATATCCGTTGTTCTGTCTGATGTCAGCTCTAAGAGAGATTATTTTTTGGGAGAAGAGGGTCTTATTTTACTCGATGCCGATCAAAAAGAGTCTTCGTTAGAGGGCGAAAAAATCTATGCGGCTTACGACGATAAAGATGAACTTCGAGGAATAGCACTGGAAGCTGCTGCAACAGGCTATCAAGATGTGATCCGTATTCTCTATGGATATGACCCCTCTTGCCAATGCGTAACGGGCATTAAAGTTCTTAAGATGGCTGAGACTCCTGGATTGGGCGATAAGATTGCTTTTGATGCTGAGTTTCTGAAAAACTTTAAAGCACTTGATGCCAGACTAAATGCCAATCTGGATGCTATTCAAAATGAGATAGTCACGGTAAAACACGGTGCCAAAACCGAACCGTGGCAAATTGATGCTATCTCGGGAGCAACAATATCATCGAAAGCGATTGGTAAAATGATTAATCAGAGCGGTCAAAAGGTGATCCCATTGATCAATAAACATTTGAATGAGCTAAAACATCCTGAAAAAGAGCCTGGAAAAACTTCTGAAATAAATCCTGAAGCAACTCCTGAAACAAAAGAATAATTGAGTGAGTGAAAATATGGATCCACGACCCAACCAAGAAGAAACCATCACCCTGGATACTTTTACTCGAGGGCTTTGGAAAGAGAATCCCGTATTTGTAATGCTGCTGGGTCTTTGTCCGGTATTGGCAGTGACCAATACCACTATGAATGCTATTGCAATGGGGCTGGCTACATTATTTGTCCTCGTTGCTTCAAGTACTCTGGTTTCTCTGTTACGCAAGCTGATCCCGAAACAAGTTCGCATTGCTTCTTTTATTATTATTATCGCCACGTTCGTTACCATGGTGGATTATTTGATCCAGTCCATCAGTCTGGATTTATATAATGCTCTGGGAGCCTTCATCCAGTTGATCGTTGTTAACTGTGTGATTTTGGGCAGAGCAGAAGCCTATGCCTCGAAGCAGAAAGTGAGTACAGCAATTATTAATGCTCTGGGAATGGGCGTAGGTTTTACCATTGCTTTACTCTGTCTAGGAGTGACCCGTGAATTATTGGGTGCAGGAACTATTCTCGGTTTTCAAATGTTTAGCGTCGATTTTGAACCTTGGATTGTGATGATTCTGCCTCCAGGCGGATTCTTTGTCCTAGGTGCTTGGTTGTTATTATTTGAGTATATAAAACAACGCAAAGAAAAAACTCATTTGAATGTAGAAGGAGTGGCTAGCCATGGATCCTGATTCTTTAACCTTTATTTTTATCAATGCGGCTCTGAGTAACAACTTTGTGCTAGCTCTATTCTTGGGTCTATGCCCTTTCCTCGGTGTTTCAGCAAAAAAAGAAACCGCATGGAATATGGGACTAGCGACAATGTTTGTTATGTTGGTTAGTTCAATTTCTGCCTTCGGCATCAATTGGTTGCTCAATGAGTTTGATATACAATTTTTGCGCTTGATTTGTTATATAGCGGTGATTGCCTCGGCGGTTCAGCTGGTAGAAATGGTGGTGAAAAAATTCAGCCCAACACTTTTCAGAGCCCTGGGTATATTCTTGCCATTGATTACTACTAATTGTGCAATTCTCGGCTTGGCATTATTCCAGACCTTCCGAGAGTACAACTTTCTTCAGAGCCTTGCATTCAGTCTCGGTGCAGGTGTTGGTTTCACCATCGCCCTGATGTTAATGGCTGGTCTGCGTGAAAAACTGGAATTGGCTAAAGTTCCCACCGTTAGTCAGGGTGCAACCATGAGCCTGATGTTAGCAGGTTTGTTATCTCTTGCCTTTATGGGTTTTGCCGGACTGGGAAGTGGTCATGCTTGATTTTATGATAGCTTGTATCACGATTATGTTGGTCTTATTTGGCTGGGTAGCAGTACAGTATCTGGCACGGCAATTTGCTGAACGCCATCCGGAATTTGGACCTTATGTGGAAAAGCGGGGCTGTGGTGGAAACTGCTCTTGCGGTGATGAAGATAAATGTAAGAATAAGCAGTAAGGATGTCTATTCCAAGTGTTCGTACCCGTCTGGTGATCTGTACCTAGTCCAGTTGCACGTTCTAGGGTAACAAGTGTTCCAGACTCTCGGGCTTGAGTGGGAAGTGCATCATTATAGGACAACTATATGCCCATTGACCTCAGCACTAAAATGCCGCTCTGCAATAGAGCGGCATTTTTATGAAGGGTAAAACAAAGGATAAAACAAATAGTAAAACAATTAGTATGCCCGGTCACAACATGCTGTTCATTATATAGCCAAAACCGGAATCAAAGAAAAAATCAAGCTTTCTCCCCTATTAACTCAGACTAAACTCAGACCAAACTAAAACTAAAAGCCGCTTTTACTTATAAGAGAAATGTCGACGGTTAAGAGAAACTTAAAAAACGTAACCTGTTGATGTTTAGATTGAATCTACCCTATTAAACACTATACGGCAAACCTCATTGAAAAAGACTGTAAGAAGTAACAGTCTTTTTCGTTTTAAACTTTGTGTGTGATCTTTGCCATATTCAAGCAATGACATTATCGTTATATTCGCATCGACTTAAGGGCGTTATTGTAACTTAATCGGGAACGTGGTGAGACCCCACGGCTGTACCTGCAACTGTAAACAGAGCGAAACATTATTACCACTGGTAGAACCGGGAAGGAATGTTTCTAGATGCTGTGAGCCAGGAAACCGACCCAGAAGAACTATTGACTCAAGCGGGTTTCTTGAGCAAGTAGACGATGCAGGTGTCTGGGTTTTCCCAAAACTTAATATTTCACACCTCTATTATCTATTCGTCATAAGGATGAGTCTTTCAAAACAAGACTCATCCACGACGCATTTTCCCGCAAATTTCAAACTCAAATAATTAAAGGCTAATCATGAGTTTTAAACTGCGACTCTCTGTATTAACAATCGCTATATGCCAGACATTTACCGCTGCTGCGGCCGTACCAGCCAATCCGGTGATTGAGACAATAACGGTCACTGGTGACCGATTTGACAGCACACCCGATCAGCAACTCACCGTTATCAACACCATAGAAAGAGAAGAGATAACCAGACTCAGCCCTAAGTCTGTGGTCGATCTATTGGAAACCTTGCCGGGGGTCAGCGTTACACGTAATGGCGGCGCAGGTCAGTCGGCATCCATCAGTATGCGCGGCACTAACTCCAGCCATGTATTGGTACTGGTCGATGGTGTTCGTATTGGCTCCGCCACTCTAGGCGCGGTTAGCTTCAATGCCCTCTCGCCTGAGAATATCGAACGAATCGAGGTGGTAAAAGGCCCCAGAGCCGCAATATGGGGCAGCGATGCCATCGGGGGAGTGATTCAGATATTTACCCGTAAGCTCGAAGGTGGTGAATGGTTTGCCTCTGCCGAATACGGCAGCGATGCATACATGAGAGCAACCGCGGGTGCGGGCGTCAACCACGGCGACGGGCACACCAGTATCACGGTTAACCGTGAACAGAGTGATGGTTATGACATCAAGAACGACGCCGAAGATGACGACGACGGTTACGATCGTATCGGCATGAGCATCAAGGGCCAACAAAATCTCAACAGACAGTGGACACTCAATTGGGTTGGGCAACTGGAGAGTGGTAACTACGAGTATGACAATATGGGTTATTACGGGCCCGGTGTTAATGAGGCCGACTATGATAACTATCTGTTGAATGTGGCGGCCCAGTACCAAAGTGACAAACTGATGAGTAAGTTGGCTCTAGGGCAATCACGGGATCAGAACGAAAACTTCCGCGCTGACGACCCAAGCCTGGGCACCTCTTTATATGAAACGACCCGAGATCAGCTCAACTGGAGTAACCGTTACACGGCAAGCGATGACCTGACCTTCATTGGCGGCGTCGACTGGTCGAAGGAATCGATCGAAGGAGACTATGCCGTCGACGAGCGCGATCTACTTGGCGTCTATGGTCTGGCACGCTACCAAATAGGCAAGCTTTTGATGGAAGGGGTTATTCGATACGACGATGTTGAGAATATCGATAGCGAAACTTCCTACAACGCAAGCCTGGCCTATCAATTCAATGAGCAATGGCGTGTGACTGCCAGTTCAGGAACAGGCTTCAAAGCACCGAGTTTCAATGACCTCTACTGGCCAGGATCAGGCAATCCGGATCTGGTCTCTGAGACATCTGAAAACCTGGATCTCACCATCAGCTACAACGGCGATAGCCTGCGTGGTTACCTGAGTGTCTACCAAAACAAAATTGATAACCTGATCCAGTGGGCACCTACCGGCGAGAAAGATGATGATGGCTACGATATCTGGAAGCCTGCCAATATCAAAGATGCCGAGATCACCGGAATCGAACTCTCCCTCAACTACAGCACCTGGGATATTGAACACCAACTCGGTTACAGCTACATCGACGCTGTCGATGGCGAAAGTGATGAGCAGCTGATTGGTCGCAGTGAACATGAGTTCGATTATGCACTCAGCTACGCCTGGTCTCAGTTCGACGTGCTGGTTAACTACCACTATCAGGGAGAGCGTAATGCCGGCGATTATAACTATGATGGCGTTACCGACTTCCTCGATGCCTACCATCAGGTCGATCTGAGTATCGGTTATAAGCTGGCCGACGCCTGGCAGCTTCGCGTTAAGGCAAATAACCTGCTCGACGAAGAGATCATCTCAGACCGAAACTACTTCAGCCCTGGCCGCCAAGTGTTCTTGAGCGTGAGCTATCAGGCTTTTTAATCATAAATAGAAGTAAATTGCGTCGGCACTTCCGGCGCAACATTGGGGCTCTCTGCAATGCCAACAATAGTAGAATCAAACTCTCACATGGAAGTTAATCACTTAAATTGGGCTACCTCATCTAAGAAGGTGCTCGACGACTTAAGCTTCACCATCGAAAGAGGCGATTTTGTCGGCATCTTGGGTCCCAATGGTGTCGGAAAGTCCTCCTTGTTGCGGTGCATGTATAAGTACATGAGCCCGGATAGCGGCAATGTTTTGCTGAACAACCGCAATATATCCTCTATTTCACACCGGGAATTCGCCTCGAAAGTCGCTGTCGTGCTGCAGCATACCCCCGTCGGTTTCTCGATGACAGCAAGGCAGTTACTGGCGACCGGATTGATAAACCAGCAAAAATGGTGGCAGCGGATCGACCACTGTGTTGAAAAAGTTGAGATTGACCGCGTCTTATCACTTGTGGGTCTGACCGATAAAGCCGAGCGGGTGTTTGAGTCTCTTTCCGGTGGTGAACAACAAAGACTCCTGATCGCCAGAGCTCTTTTACAAAAACCGGAGATATTGTTGCTCGATGAGCCAACCAACCATCTCGATGTCGGCTATCAAGTGGAGATATTAAAGCTGATAAAAAACTTAGATATCACAGTGGTGGCCAGCATTCATGATCTTAATCTTGCCAGTGCCTTTTGCGATAAACTCCTTCTGCTTAGAGAGGGAAAACTGATTAAAAGCGGCACGCCTGCACAGGTGTTAACCCCCGCCAGCATCGAAAACATTTACGGTGTTAAAACCGAAGTAGACAGACATCCTCAAGGCAAACACCCCAGGGTCACCTATCACTTTGACGGGGGTCGCCATGCGGCTGTTTAACCCCAATCTTTTACTGGCAATCTTGCTCCCCCTTGCCGTGATATCGCCCTTGATTGGCATAGCACTAGGTACCGCCGACATCAGCTTAACGGAAGTGGTTGGCGCCATCGGCCGTACTATCATTGCCCTACTCGAGCCTGAATCTAAGATGATCCTGGCCGATCGCATCATCATCGAGCTCAGAATGCCCCGGGCATTGATGGCGATGGTATGTGGTGCCGGGCTCGCTGTATCTGGCTCGGTACTGCAAAGTGTCACCAGAAACCCCCTCGCCGATCCTTATCTGTTTGGTATCTCAGCGGGTGCATCGCTTGGGGCCATTTTGGCACTAACCGGTGGACTCACCTTTCTTCCTCTACCCATCTGTGCATTTTTAGGCTCCTTGATTGCCGTCGCTGTTGTGGTGGTGATGGCCCGGGATGGCCAGGTGGAAACCTTGGTGCTGTCGGGCGTGGCTATCTCCTTCCTGCTCTCCTCAATCGCCAATCTGGTTTTGTACTTCGGCGATCCCCAAGCCATGCAAGCAGTGCTGTTTTGGTCTCTTGGCAGTTTCAGCCGCGCCACATGGGGGACGCTCATGGTGCCCGGCATTATTGTGATCATTGCCACTGCGATTATTTATCAATTCCAGCGCCCACTGCAGGCACTGATGGCCGGCGATGAGAGCGCTCATACTCAGGGCGTTGCGGTTCTGCCGCTACGTTTAGGCATGTTAATTCTTACAGCCTTAATGACCTCTTCATTAGTGGCGGCGTGCGGCGGCATTGGATTTGTGGGGCTGATGGTGCCTCATATCGTCCGCATGCTTATCGGCTCGGCCAGCTCGAGCTCACTCATTGCCACGGCCTTACTCGGTGGCGTACTCATGGTGTGGGTCGATCTGTTAGCCAGACTGATCCTGCCATCACAAGAACTGCCTGTCGGTGTGATGACCGCCATGCTGGGTAGTGTCTTTTTCATCGGTTTGTTGGTTAAGCGTAAACAGGGGCATAGATAGATGAAGCAATTAATCATTGGCGGTGCACGTTCGGGGAAAAGCCGTCTGGCACAGGAATACGCCAAAATCTGGCAGGCCCGCACCAGCGGTGAAGTCATCGTGGTTGCGACTGCAGAGAGTACTGAAGGCGCCATGGCTAAACGTATCGCCCACCATAAAAGCCATCGCCCAAGTGAGTGGAAGCTGGTCGAAACAACGCTGGATTTAGCCCAAGCCCTGATTGAACAGAGCCGTAGCGATAACCTTCTCTTAGTCGACTGTCTGACGCTATGGCTATCAAATATACAACTGAGCGACCGTAGTTGGAGTCAGGAGAAGCAGGCCTTACTGGAGGCATTAACAGACCTCCCTGGAGAGGTCATCTTTATCAGCAACGAAGTCGGACAAGGCGTCGTGCCACTGGGTGAGTTATCACGGGAGTTTGTCGATGAATCCGGATGGTTACATCAAAGCTTAGCGAAGCGGGTCGACAGGGTCACCATGGCGATAGCTGGCTTACCGCTGGTGATTAAGTCGGTGGAGGCATAAATGAGATACCTCAGTCCCCTTCTGGCATTTTGTCTGGTTTTTTGTCTTACATTAGGCTGTAGTTTTTCTGCCAGCGCCGAGAATCAACCTCGCTTAATCGTGTTATCGCCCCATGCCGTCGAGATGTTATTCGAAATCGGCGCCGGCGATACCATCATAGGTACGGTCGAATATGCCGATTACCCCAATCAGGCAAACCAAATTCGCCGCATCGGTCGTTACGATTTTATCGATTATGAAGCGGTAATGCTGCTTCAGCCCGATGCCATCATAGTCAACACCAGCACCACCTCAGCCCCTATGCAGACGAGACTTAAAGAGCAGGGCTTTACCTTGATAGACTCAAGCGTCAGTGAGCTCAAGCAGATCCCCCAACGTCTGTTAGAGCTAGGGGACCTTACGGGTCATAGTGCTCAAGCAAAAGCCAGCGCCGAGAAGTTTAACCAGACACTCAAAGAACTGAAGCAGACCTATCAAGATCAGGACCGCATCAATCTGTTTTATCAGGTGTGGCCGACGCCACTGACCACCACGGCCAGTAGCTGGATGAATGAAATTTTTGTCGGTTGTGGTGCAAATAATGTCTTTGCAAACAGTGTCAGTGAATACCCTCAGGTCAGTCTGGAGCAGGTACTCTCTTCTACCCCAGAGGTGATCATCAAGCCTATATACCATGGCAACAGTAATCAGGAGGCGATTACCTGGAGTGAGTGGCCGGAGCTCCCCGCCGTTGCAAATGAGCAGATCATTACCATCGAAGGCGATCTGGTGCATAGAACCGGCCCGCGAGTGTTAAAAGGCATGCTACAGGTGTGCGAAAAAGTGGCACTGGCCCGTACGCAGAAACAGTCCCAGATACAATCGCAAAAACAGCCCCGGAATCAAGCTCAACTAAATCAACTTAAGGCAACAGCCCAATGATCAGTTTATATATTGGCGGCGCAAGAAGTGGTAAATCCGGGCTTGCCGAGCAAGAGGTGAGTGATATTGCCCTGCCGACAACCTATATCGCGACTGCAACTGCCAGCGTCTCGATGGCTGAGCGTATCGCCCTGCATCGAGAGCAGAGACCTGACGAATGGAAAACCGAAGAGATCCCATTGGAACTGGCCTCAGCGTTGACTCAAATTGACACAAAACAGAGCGTGATCATTATCGATTGTCTGACGCTCTGGCTCACTAATCAGCTGATGGCTAAACATTGTTTAATCGATGAGATTGAGCGTCTGTGTGACACATTCACCTCGCTTCAATGTCATCTGGTATTGGTTAGCACCGAGGTAGGTCAAAGCCTGATCCCCGATGATGAGATGAGTCAGCAATTTGTAACCGCCAGCGGACTCATGCACCAGAAGATTGCCGCCATTGCAGACAAAGTCAGTTTTTGCCAGAGCAAGATTGCTATCTGTTTGAAAGCGCCGGACCTTTTAGTCTGCGAAACGATTAAATCAGCTATCGCAGAAACAGCAACAGAAGGCGGCATTTGATGAACGACACTCAATTTACTCTGCTGCGCCACGGGCTACCGGAGCAGTCAGGCTGCCTTCTCGGCCGTACTAACCCACCGCTGACCGCAAAAGGCTGGCAGCAGATGGAGCATAGCAGCGCTTCGCTAAATTTCGACGTTATCATCTGCTCTCCACTCATAAGATGTCAGGCATACGCGCAGCACCTGGCAAAAAATCATGATTGCGAGCTGATCGTCGATGATGCCTGGCAAGAGCTGGATTTCGGGCACTGGGATGGCAATAGTATCGCTAATTTATGGGAGGACCCGCAGCAAGGCTATGGGAAATATTGGCACGCCCCCTTCTTACATACACCGCCAAATGGTGAATCGACCTCAGATCTGCTCAATCGAATAACCATGAGCATAGAGTGCCTCAGCCATGATTATCGCGGCAAGCGACTCTTAATCGTCAGCCACTCCGGCGTCATGCGTATGGCTCTGGCATGGCTACTCAATAGCAACCAAGATGGTAACCCTCATCTTAGCCGCGTCCAGCTTGAGCATGCGGCACTCTTGCACTTCAGCACCTATATCGACGATGAAGACACCTTATGGCCTCAGCTCCAAGGCTTAATCAACCCCTCCGTTTGTCTCAACTCCCTGGTGGATAAATAAATGAAAACGATCTGTTTTAATATCATAAACGGTGCGGCGACCCACCTTCCCGGCCTGCATCAACTGTCTGATGCAGGTGTGGGGCAAAATTTAATGCACCTGACTCCCACCAGAGATACCGAGCTAATCACCTCGGGCCAGAGTGTTACCCCCCTGCCGGGAATACAGTCAAGTGGCGACGGACTGCTCTCAAATCGCGGCGTCAGCCCGGCGGTACTGACCCGTGGTCTTCTTAGAATGTTTTACAAGGCAGGCTACCGAATTGAGTTTAATAGCTTTAACTTCAATGTACCTCTGCCTCAGGTCGAGACGCAAGAATGGCTCAGTGTTAATCAGCACTTTGGCGGCATCAACAGTGACACCGACACTCTGGTTAACGAGCACCTTCTGCCAACTCTGACCTCACAGGCTGAACGTAACTGCATCAGCATCCTGGCCGAGTGCGGCGTCGGAGGTACGACATTCTCCACCCTCTGGCTGCGATTACTGACAGGCTTACGTTTGTCTCCGGCCGGAAGTACACAGGACAAGCAAAAATTAGCAAGCAAATCCGCAATTCTGACTCAGCTGGAACAGGTATATCTTCATGATAACCGAGAATTTGAGCTGGATAAACTGCTGGCTGATGTGCAATTTCACGATGAAATTCAACAAGCCATCTGTGGTCTTGTTCGAAAGTGGCCAACCCACTTATCGCTACCCCAATTTGCCGGTGGCATGATGTTCGTGGCGCCGCTGTTAGGTGCAAGACGAGCGCAAGAGTTAACACAGTCGGTCACCATTTCGACCACACGTTGGGTACTCAAAGGCGACGGACTCCACATCTTAAATCACCTCGACAATGACGATGTCATTAATGCCAATACCACAAATTTTAATGCCTCTGTAATGGATTGCCTCAATGTCTATGAGCAGGGTCAGGTCGTTGAAGGCTGTGGCTTAGGCGGTTGCTTAGTACTCGCCGAGGAGTTGGGGTGGAGTGAGCAAAAGATCATCGAGTCACTGGAACAGGCCGTTCACTGTCATCTCAGCCATTTTTCAGAGCAAAACCATACATTAGGGGCAAACCTTACATTAGAGGAAAACGTTGCATGAGCGGATATAAATTGATGGTGCAAGGCACCACAAGCGATGCAGGCAAGAGCGTGATGGTTGCCGGCCTTTGCCGGGTGCTTGCCCGTAAAGGCATTAGCGTCGCTCCATTCAAACCCCAAAATATGGCGCTTAACAGCGCGGTGACCCCCGATGGTGGCGAGATTGGGCGAGCACAGGCGGTGCAAGCTCAGGCTTGCAACCTCCCCTTAAGCGTACATATGAATCCGGTACTGCTTAAACCCAATACCGACACTGGGGCTCAGGTGATCATCCGCGGCAAGGCCATAGAAGATATGGATGCCGTCAGTTATCACACCTTTAAGCCACAACTGCTCGAGATGGTATTGGAAAGTTTCGAATTTCTGGGTAAAGGCATGCAGGCCAGACTGGTCGAGGGCGCTGGCAGCCCAGCCGAAGTAAACCTACGCGAGCACGATATTGCCAACATGGGCTTTGCACTCGCGGCGCAGACACCTGTGGTGATCGTGGCAGATATTGACAGAGGCGGCGTGTTCGCGCACCTATATGGCACCTTCGATCTGTTGTCCGATGAAGAGAAGAAGCTGGTGAAGGGCTTTATCATCAACCGTTTCCGAGGCGATGTGACTCTGCTCGAAAGCGGACTGACCTGGCTCACCGAGAAAACCGGCGTTCCGGTTCTGGGCGTGGTGCCTTATCTGCATGGTCTGTATCTGGAAGCGGAAGATGCCATCAATCAGCAACAGCTCGATGACGATACCCATTTTAAAATCGTCGTTCCCGGTCTGCCGCGAATAAGTAACCATACCGATTTCGATGCGCTGAGACTCCATCCCGGTGTCGATCTCTGCTTTGTAAAACCCGGCGATGATCTGCCTGCAGCCGATCTCATCATCTTACCTGGTTCCAAGAGCGTGCGCGGCGACCTTAAGGCGCTCAGAGATCGTAACTGGGACAAACAGATCGCTCGCCACCTCAGATTTGGCGGCAAATTGATCGGGATCTGTGGCGGCTACCAGATGCTCGGCAACAGCATTGACGATCCCCACGGCGTCGAGGGCGAGCCGGGCAAAAGTGCCGGACTTGGGTATCTCGATGTTACTACCACACTCACAACGCAAAAAACCTTAAAACAGGTCAGTGGTGAGCTACAGCTCAACGGCAAGACTCATCCGGTCAAGGGTTATGAGATCCATGCCGGTGTCTGCGAGGTTAAAGAGACACAACCAGTCACACTGGGCACTGGCGTCGATAGTCATGGTGACGGTGCACTCTGTCGTGACAATCAGATATTGGGTAGTTACCTGCACGGCATCTTCGATGAACCGGGCGCCTGTAATGCCCTGCTCAACTGGGCGGGCTACCATCAACAGAAGGCGCAGGATATGTCGGCGCTCAGGGAGCAGAACCTGAATCGCCTAGCCGATAGCCTGGAGCAGTCATTAGATCTTGATTCGCTATTTGGTGAAATCGAGGGCTGGCACTGATGAGCAGCCAAGCATTTTGTCCTGCGCTGTTTGTCACGGCGCCGAGTAGCGATAGCGGTAAGACTACGCTGGTCGCCGCCATGGCAAGGTATTGGAGCAATCAAGGCAAGAAAGTCAGAGTCTTTAAAACCGGACCGGACTTTATCGACCCTATCTTTCATGAATTCGCCAGCGGTCATCCCGCCCATCAACTGGATCTTGGCATGATGGGCGAAACCATCTGCAGGCAACATCTCTATCAGGCCGCCTTGGAAGCCGATCTTATTCTTATCGAAGGCGTGATGGGCATGTTTGATGGGGCTAACAGCAGCGCCAATCTTGCAGCAAAGTTCGGCATTCCACTGCTTGCAGTTATTCCGGCAGCCAAGATGGCACAAACCTTCGGCGCGATCGCCTATGGCCTCGCCCACTATCAGGATAACGTTAATCTGTTTGGCGTCATCGCCAACTATGTCGGCAGCCCGGGACATGCCGCCATGCTTGAAGATAGCCTGCCCGATGGCATCGAGTTTTGTGGCGCCATGCCGCGGGACAGCAGTCTCGCCCTGCCGGAAAGGCATCTTGGTCTGGTACAAGCCAACGAAATAGAGGGGATAGACGATTGGCTCGAAAATACGGCCAAAGTGCTCGGTGAAAGCTGCAAATTGCCTCTGCCAGACCCCGTCTGTTTCAAGGCTCCTATCAGCGACACGGGCGATTTTTTAGCATCGACACCAGTATCATCCCTGGCATCGCAGCCTCTCAGTGGTCAAATCATAGCCGTAGCTAAAGATGCCGCCTTCTCGTTTATCTATCGGGATAACATCACCCTGCTTGAACGATTAGGGGCCAATATTGAATATTTCTCTCCCATCGCAGACGAATCGCTGCCAGATGCAGACAGTCTCTATCTGCCGGGAGGTTACCCGGAACTGCATCTCAAGGCGCTTAGCGCAAATATGTCGATGTGCAGCTCTATCAAACAGCACATTCAGAGTAATAAACCGACCTTGGCCGAATGTGGCGGCATGCTCTATCTGCTTGAGCAATTGACGACGAAGAGCGGAGAGACGACCGAAATGCTCGGTGCACTGCCAGGCACAGCAACGATGCAGCAACGACTTCAGGGTTTAGGCATGCTTAGCGCAGAGATTAGTGGGCAAACAATGACCGGACACTGCTTTCATTACTCGAAAGCGGATATCACACTGCTTCCGCTGGCTATCGCCTCTCAGGCCGGTAAGACCCGTATGCAGGAGCGGGTGTATCTGCACCACAACACTCTGGCTTCCTATGTTCACTGGTACCTGCCCAGTTCTCCTGAGCTGGTTTGTCGACTTTTTCTCGGTCAATTGAATGCAGCCGACAAACTTGCCGTTGGGGATTGCATATGAGACGTCATCTGGGTGCAATTCTCGCCGCCGCAAGCTTTCTAACTCGACTTCCTATGCCCCTCTGGGTAGGCAAAGACAGTGAGGCTATCGCCCAGGCCAGTCGCTGGTTCGCCTTGATAGGCTTGTGTATCGGTGCCGTGGCTGCATGCTTGCTTTACGCCTTAGCGTCGCTGATGGGTCAAGAGCTGGCCGTTGTATTAACACTGGTTGGGATCATACTGCTGACCGGCGCATTTCATGAAGATGGACTGGCGGATCTCTGTGATGGCTTTGGCGGAGGCTGGGAGAGGAGCCGCAAACTTGCCATCATGAAAGACAGCCAGATAGGCGCCTATGGAGTATTGGCGCTGGTCACCTCTTTTTCCATCAAGGTTATCGCCCTGACCCAGCTCTCACTGCCACTGGCCTGTATATCTCTGCTCGTCTGCCATGCTGGCAGTCGAGCCATCGCCGGGCTGGTGGCGGTGTATCTCCCCTATGCCAGAGACGATGACAATAACAAGACACCACAAAAAGATGCCGCGCTGCCGCTAAGAAACCGATTGGTTCTCTGCATCTGTGGTGCCCTGCCACTATTGATGTTGCCCTTAACTGCCGCGGTTTCATTAATAGCGCTCTGGCTGGTGACATTCATCGCTCTGATTAAATTAATGCAGCGCCATATCCAGGGCTATACCGGCGACACCTTAGGCGCCACACAACAGATAGTCGAGATCGCAGGCTTAATCTTTTTTGTTATCTATCACTTTCAAATGACGGTATCTATATGAGTTATAACCCTAAGAAGCAAAAACAGCACAAAGAAAATGTCGAAAAGGCCGTGGACAATGCTCAGGAGGAGCGAGGTCAGCTGCTCATCATTACCGGCAATGGCAAAGGCAAAACCACAGCAGGTTTTGGCAATATCGTCCGCGCTTTGGGACATAAACAAGATGTCGCCGTGGTTCAATTCGTTAAAGGTGTGGGTGAGTGCGGCGAACGTAACCTGCTTGAGTCACGCGGCGTTCCCTTTCATACCATGGCGACCGGCTTCAGCTGGAACAGCGAAGACAAAGCCAAGGACAAACTCGCCGCTCAGCAAGCCTGGCAACAGGCCAAGGCTTGGCTGCAAAATCCTGATCTCGATATGGTCCTGCTCGACGAGTTGACTTACATGATCACCTGGGACTTTATCGAACTTGAAGAGGTCATTACCACGCTTAAACAAAGACCAAAAGAGATGTCGGTCATTATCACAGGCAGAGCGGCCCACCGGGAGTTAAAGGAATATGCCGATACCGTGAGTGAGGTGCGCCCTGAGAAGCATGCGTTTCATCAAGGGCTAAAGGCACGTAAAGGGCTCGACTGGTAGTCGGGACTACGCAGCAAGGAGAAGTGATGAAGCAATTAGCGAATATTACCGTGACCCCTAAGCCCGGCCATCTGTTTGACAGTTGGGATACTGCCGGGCAATGGCTCAGTAACATGGATCTGTCAGGTTTTGAGATATATCCCCATGGCGAGCTCAATGCGGCAGATATTCCCGCTAAGCTCGTCGGCGGTTTTCATCTGCAATCCTTCCCCATCTTAACCCCCCTGCTCTATAACGACAGCAGCAGGCTGATGAACATCTTCGGAGACTGGCAGACCGTTGAGCAGTTTTATGGCGGCACAGATGCCGACCATATTGTGAAAGTGATGATCAGCCAGCTAAATCTTGCCGCAACGCTCAACGCGCCCTACGCCGTATTCCATCCTATGGATTGCGACATGGAGCACTTGTTCAGCCAGAAATTTCCCTGGACACTGGATGACACCTTTACCGCCTGCGCCGAGTTGCTGAACTTAGCACTCAGACAAAGCAATTTTAAAGGCTGGTTGCTGTTTGAAAACATGTGGTGGAAGCAAAGTTTCAGACTGGATAGCAGGCAGGAGTATGACAAGTTGCGCAACCGGATAAACTATGCCAAATGCGGGATCTGTTTCGACACGGGTCATATGATGGCGACCAACTCACAGCTATACAATGAGCCTGAAGCGATTACGTTTCTGCTGCAAAGGCTGCAGCAACTCGACCTCTATTCAGAGATAAAAACACTGCATTTAAACAGTAATTTACCAGCAATGAATCAGCCTAAAAATAATACAGATGCTGCCGCTAACTACAACGGATGCAAAGGTTTCTGGCAGCAGTTTGAGTTGGCACTAAACCACATCACTAAACTTGACCCACACAACGGCTTTGACCGCTGCGACCTTGCCCACTTGGTTGAAACTATCGATCCTGACTACCTTGTGCACGAGGTGTCACAAAACAATATTGAGCAATGGGGGCAGATGATTATAAATCAGCGAGATTGCTTCTCTCCTACTGTAGATCAAGTTGCCTGGAAGAGATACGCCTGAATAAAGCACTCTATTAACCAATACTAATCGCCCACAGCATTTATAAATACGGTGAAAGAGTGGAGACATTCTCCACACCCAATTACCCCCACCCAGCAAGTCGCGATCCAGATCACACTCAATACTACACACCCCCTCAAAAGCGTGACCTACATCACGCTAAACTTGGTTAATTAGGGGGCGCTTACATTCATGATTCACTTAACATCACAATCCCACTCAAAACATTAACATTTGATTTAAGATTTGAATGAAATTGATGAGACGAGATTATTCTATGAAACCATTAGGTTGGATTTTATATGTAAGTAAAAATCTCTTTTTAGAGGACAACGTCACTCTTAGTGAAAGTAACAAATATTGTGAAGGTTACCTTCAACCGATAAATGTTTTTATCTCGGATGATTCGTTAAAAAAAGTGGCATATTCATTGTTGGCAACCCCAAGGCATGCAAACAGAATCCTTACCGCTACCAAAGTTGACGGACAAAGGGTCATCGCTAAGAAATACATCATACATAGTGACAGTGCTTCAGAAACTATTGGTGAGATAATATTTTTTATCGGCATAGATGGATGCAGTGAGTTGGTGCTAAAAAACTTCTTTATGGATGAGGTCCAACCATCCGTTAATGGTATAAATGACCGAAAAATAAAGCAAAAAACCAAAGATGTTGTAAAAATGATCGCGCTTGGCCTCGATCGTGACGAGGTCAGTGAGTTGTTCAACTTAACCAAACGAGGTGTCGACTACCATATTGATGTAGCTAAAGAGGTACTTGGCGCCAGCAACAAATCGAGTATGGTCTTCCAGGCAATGCAACAAGGTTGGTTAACCAGTCACCAGCATGCTTAAAGTGATCATTTAATGATATGGTTAATGACATATTATCGAAGTAACAACTGTTTTATCGCAACATGTTTACCAGTTAAGGAAAAGCCATGCCTAATGCAACCAGAGAGAACAAGGTCGCTAAAATAATTGATGCTGCAGAAGTATTGATCCACGAGAAAGGTGTGTTTGATTTTTCCTTTAAAGAGCTGAGTAAGCTCAGCGGCGTGTCCAATGGTAGCCTATACCGCGAGTTTCAATCGAAAGATGAGTTGCTGTGTACTATTTTTACCAACAAATTAAAAAAACACATCCAGGTCATGGATTATCTACATCAGGCAGAACTAACTGGAAAAGAGAAGATTATATCCCATGTCTATTACACATACTTCTCAATTAAAAATGATGAAGCTAGTGTCGCCGATCGGTTTTTAATCACCAATTATGCCTTGTATAAAAATGCGCGCCCTGAATTTACCGATGAGATGAAAAAACACATAGAGATACTAACTAACAAGTTCCTCTATCAATATACATCTCTGAAAGAATCAAAAATCATTAATGCCAGTCTAACAAAAGCCAAGCGTCAGATGATATATATGCAGATTGTAACCCGAGGGCTTAATGTTATTGCCGGTAACCGTTACACACCTAAACGCAAAATTAAACTCGACATGCTAATTCCTCTACTCGCTCCTATATTAGATGATCTGGAATGGACGCCGGGACCATCCAGTGAATATGACATCAACAAAATACAGGTCACAGTAAATACATTGAGTGACAAAGGGTTTATCAATGTAAGCTAAAAGAAAGTTTCTTATGCTGTATTGAATAACTTGAAACCAGCCTTTGGTTGATTTCAAGTTACCAGTTAGACACATCGTTAATAACACCTTTATTATTTATTGCTTTAACTCAACTTATATAGCCTCTCTACTTCACATTTACCTCCTTATCAGCGTCATAAGTCACAGTTTTATTTTCTGTGTAATTCGACACGGATTAACTATTAAGCAGACCACATACAATTAACAGGTAAATCCCAAAAGGTTTACAACAATAAAACAGATATAAATAAGGAAGACGATGATGAAAAAATTAAGTCTGGTGTATATTGCATTATTGCCGATACTATTCGGTTGTAATAGCAGTGACGATTCGGATGATATCCCTCTAAATTCAGCACCAATAGCCATGCCTGATGTCGCCACAGTGAATCAGGGGGATACAGTCTCTATCGATGTACTGGCTAATGATGTCGATCCCAATGGAGATGCGCTAACTCTGGTTGCGGCAGAAAACCTTGAAATTAAAAACAATCAGGTTAGTTATGTCTCAGCTGAGGATGACACACCAGGTGAGAAGGTGTTTACTTATCGGATCACCGATGGCCTATTGGAATCAACATCGACACTGACTGTAACGGTAGTGCAAAACGGTCAACCGCCACAACCACCGGTAGCAGAAGCTGAATATGTAACGGCTCAAACCTGTAAAACATGCCATACCAATATCTATAACGACTGGAAAGATACCAGGCATGCACAGGATTACCGCACGCTATACACTGACGACCCTAATAAAACCATCGAGAAGATCATACCAGAGCTAGACTGGGGAACTGAAGCTGAGCCTATTACCCATACCATTAAATTTAGCCCCAACCAGATAAGCACCTATAAGGGTGATGATGGTAAATATTACGCAACTCTGATCGATAGAGTCGATGCTGCCAACAGCCAAACCTATCGTATCGATGGGATCTCGGCAACGACATCTAAGCAGTTTGTCTCTTACGATTACCCACAAAAATCAGCAGATCCTCAAGATGCGATTGGCTTCATGATGCCTTTTGCCTGGTATAATGACGGCAACGCCCAGTGGTTTTCATCTTTCTATACCACCTCGGTATTTTGGAATAAAGATGGCAGCCTGAACGACATGGATGACATCCACACTAATGGCGTACCCGTTGGCGAAGAACTGCACAGGATGAGCTGGGAAAATCAGTGCATGCAATGCCATACAACAAATTCAATAATAACTGGGTGGGAGAAAACAGAGAACTATGGCAAGGGCGGTGTCCCTGGTATGTTAGTCAGTTCAGCAAACATGCACAGCGGTGATGTCGAAGACGGTATCTCCTGTGAAAAATGCCATAACGCAGGCTCAAACCATGCTACTTCAATGGATGCCGATCAGATCACTAACCCTGGAAAGATGACTCTTGAGCAGAAGAATGACAGCTGTATTCAGTGTCACCAGATGTCTAAGCATCACGATATGCCCCTATACTCTCAGCTCTATAAGTTTGTACTGGATGATGAAGGTAATCCAACCACAGAGGTGGGTCAACAGTTTAAAGTCGGTGATAAGGTGCTTGATTTTACAACATTCGATCCTCAGGGTATGTGGTTAGGAACAGATCGAATCAAGGGGCAGAAAAATTCGGTACTTGAATACAATAGCTCTAAACATGCAGCCATAGGGCTTGCCTGTGTCGATTGTCATGATCCACACAGTATGGAGATTAAGGCCCCTGCCGACGATCCTGAAAAACTCTGCCAAAGCTGCCATGCAGATAAAGACGCGGATCATAAGATGGCTATCCATGACATGGTTGGCGCAACTTGTATGGACTGCCACTCAACTGCAATTGGCTCAACTGCGACCATGTGGGACAATAGTACACATGACTTCAAGGTGATCTCACCGACAGAGTCTTTAGCTAACTATGATGCACTCATACCTTACAGCCGAAATGAAGGCGATAATCCACAGTTACAATATTACTTCAATATGGCTGTAGGTTGGGGGCCTGGCTGTTATGCCAATGGTCCATACGTACCGAATTCATATGTGTGTACTACTGCAGCCGTATTGCCGAATGCCTGCGCCTCATGTCATAAGTCAGAAATGCCTACGATTGGCATATTTAATGACGTAGAGCGAGCTAAGCTGCTTAAAGGCCAAGAGCGCTGGCAACGATTTGAAGATGCAAGTAAGTAATCTTTAATGAGTTAAAGAGATAAAAGATGCCACTACCTTTAATAAGTGGCATCTTTTTTATATAAAATTTAATTGCACAGTGATAGTAAACCAAAACACTGCATTGATTAATCCAACCTCATATAGATTGCAAAAAATATCAAGCATTAACTTATCTAACTCTAGACCATTAGTTATATTACAGGCTTCCTACCCTCCCCTACAAAAATATTTCACGCATAGCCAGTAAAATAAACCAGCACTCCATACCTGCAAGTAAATCAAAACAACCAACAACACCTCCGCCTCAAACAATAAGTAACCAACACACATTATTCACTTATTAATTAACAACAACTAGTTTATTGGAGAGACCATCCATCCACGTGCAATGAGATATAAAAACACCACTTATTTTGAGGACCTGCTCACACATAAAATGCATTAACCCTCAAGGTTTGAGACTTACCCCTCACTTTCATTTAGCTCTATTACTACGTGCACTCCGCATCTTTTTGAGAGCATCTAAATTGATAAAATTTAATTGCAAAAACACTATTAAAATAATTTATAAAATATTTGGAGTTAAGATGAACAAGAAACTTGCCTTGGCAGTGTCTTTCGCTCTGGGACTTTCGGCATGTGGTAGTGATGATAATACTACTACACCACCTCCCGTCGAGCCGCCACCGACCATCAATCCAGCTTGGCAATATATTGACACTGGTTATATGGAATTAGAAACCAAGCTTGAAGGTGAGATCACCGTAGCAATTGGCATTCCAAATTGGCGTGCTGAGTGGTGGCGATTCGGATGGGGCGAGTTTGAAGGTAACAAAGGTACAGACGTTAATGGTGATGGGGTTGTAAACGTTAGAGATGCCGATATGGCCGGTATTAAGAATGACGCTGGGTTAGTATTCAAAGCAAAAGCTGACGATATCCATAAAGTACTACGTAGCAATCCAGACGGCTTAGGCGCAGGTACAGCAAGGCCAGACATCTTCACCGAAGGGAATTACTCAGCATTCGATATTATGCGATATGTTGTTGCAACCAGAGATGACTTAAGATTTGAGAGTGTCATTAAACCTGAAGACTCAAAGTACGACACCTATGAGTACACAGTGTCATTTGATAAAAATCAGGATGGTATTTTTAATGAGGATGACGGTGAATATTATAATAGCCCGGACTGGTTCTATGCGATGACTCAGCACGGTGGGCATGCTCTAGATATTCCATCAAGGTTAGGCGAAAGGTTCTATTTGAGAAGTGACCAATTCTGGGTGCAAACTGGCGCGCAAGTACGTTTACAACCTTTTAACTCTGCAATGACCGGCAGAAGACAACTCTCCTGGCTAAAAGAACAACAATTTTTGGCTGCAAATGATGGCAAGTACATAGTGCCTAAAATCACTATTGTTGATAAAGATAGGGTCCCGCATACCATCGTTGAAAACCTTGAGGTTAAAGCGCATAACTTAAGAAATGATATATTCCAAGAAGGTGTGATCACCTTTATGGATGTTTTTTTATCGGCAGCTGAGCAAGGCTATGACTTTAAATTAAGCTGGTGGCCAATATTATCATCAGGAGCCATAGTCAATAACTTCCAACTGTCAGCAAACCCGTTAGGGGACTACGGCTCATTTGAAGGCTATGACAGTCGATACAGTTGGAGCGAGTTTGATGACTTTCAATGGCCTGGATACAATGGATCAGGACTTAATGGTCCTGACTGCAGCCAATTTGGTTTGGATGGTAAACCCGATGGCGAAGGGCAACTTGACCTTGATACTTGCCGACGAGACTTTGCCAATTTCAACGAACAGGGTGGCTACAAAGGTAACATTGCAGTAAGTGCAAGAATTGCCAGATACCCTCAAGGTGAGGTTACCCTTAATTATGTTGATATGTCTGCCATGATGACAGGGAAAAGTGAGCTTAACTCAGATATTCCAAGCGAATGGGATTTCAGTCAAGGTAAGGATAATACCGAAGTTTATTTGTTAGAAACACTGAAAGCTGCCGATGAAAACAACCCATCAGGTAACGCACCAATTGTTGATAGTAACCACTTTGGTTGGCAAATCGCTGATTGTGCACTGTGCCACAATGAAACTAAAGATCCTAAAGGCCATGGCGGTGCCTCGTGGCCTGTAAATAAGGCGGCAGGTTTTGATGTTGTCCAGCCTTATTATTGTTCAACCTGTCATGGCAGTAACGGTGCGCCTGAGATGCACTCTAATAAAGCAAGTTGCTACTGGTGCCACAGCCAAGACAAAATGCCAAGTAATCATGGGGAAGCTAGCTCAAAAATGAACATTGGTTTAAACGAGAGTATTCCAAATAGAATCTCACGCCGAGGGTTATACAACCAAACTAATACCAACTTTGATCAATATGATGGGATTGTAGAAGGAAAAAACAATTTCTATTGGCGGGCTGTCACTTTCCCTGATCCACATTCATGTGCCACATGCCATCAAGCTAAATAGCGATTACATCAAAATAAAGTCAACCTGATTTCATATCAAATTGACGAAGGCACAGCAACTGGCTGTGCCTTATATCCTTCAACTCTCCACATGTATACAGTCCCGTTCTATTCACGCAAAAAATATGACAACCCTCAAATAAAGCTCAATACAAAGCTGAATTCAAAGCTAAATACAAAGCTAAATACAAAGCTAAATACAAAGCTAAATACAAAGCTAAATACAAAGCTAAATACAAAGCTAAATACAAAGCTAAATACAAAGCTAAATACAAAGCTTAACATGCATCATTGATGTGTATCACAAAAACTCCCAAAAGTTCCTCCTCAATATCAATTAAGATTGAATATTCTGTATCAGACTATATTTAGGTTTCCGGCACGCTTCCCGTATATTCCGCCCTAAAACATCCACTTCACTTATTATTCATCACAATAATGACTTTATTGGAGAGGCTATCCACTCACACACTAGCAAACATATAAACAAAACAAATTTTGCTAGCGTAGTCACATCTATAAGGTGTTAGCAGTCAAGACTTTTGACTTACATCTCATTTACCCTCAACTCTATTACTACGTGCGAACGGCATCATTCGAATAGCATTGAAATTGATAAAATTCATTTGCAAAAACACTATTAAAATAATTTATATAAATATTGGAGTTAAGATGAATAAGAAGCTTGCTTTGGCAGTGTCTTTCGCTCTGGGGCTTTCTGCATGTGGTAGTGATGATAATTCAAGCACACCGCCTCCCGTCGAGCCACCACAAACTATTAACCCAGCTTGGGATTATGTAGAAACTGGATATATGGAGATGGGTCAGTCCACCCTCAGCGGCAATATAAATGTCGCTTTTGACTATATGAATGAAAAAGTATGGAAATGGATACGTGGCATCACCAAAGATTCGAGTCAGTTTTGTATGAATTTACCCGAATCAGTAACGCAACCTTGCAATACAGATGTCAATGGTGATGGTTTTGTCAACGCTCTGGATGCCAACCTTGCAGGGGTGTTAAATAAACAGTCTGATATTTTATCCATAGATACAGCCAAAATACATAAAGTATTGGCGACTAATCCCGACGGATTAGGTGCCGGAACAGCCAGACCCGACATCTTCAAGGAGGGAAGCCTCTCAGCATTTGATCTCCTTCGCTATATGGTCGCCACTCGCGATGATATGAAATTTATCGGCGAGGTCATTACCCCAAATAAATCCGCCTACGACACCCATGAATTCACACTAGGTTACGACAGAAACGGTAATGGTGACTTTACCGATGAAGGAGAGCAATCACGTAATTGGCATTATCGTTTCACACAAAGTATGGGGGAAGCCGGACTTTACAGGGATCACAGTGGCGAGATCAGCTACACCAGAATGGATAACTTCTTGATAAAAGAGGAGCAGAGGATCCGCTTCTTGGACACATCCACTCCATTTATCTCTCGTCTGCACTATATCTGGCAACAAGAAATTGAAAAACTGGCAGCCAACAACGGTAAAGTGATTGTCGATAATGTTTATTGGAAAGATGATCCTGAAAATTCATTGGCAACAAATATTGAAGTTAAAGCACACAATTTACGAAGTGATGTATTCCAGGATGGCGTTATCACTAGAATGGATGTCTTCTTAACACTTGCCGATATGGGACTTGATTTCCGATTAAACTGGTGGCCAAAGCTTGAATCCGGCGCGATAGTCAACTCTTTTAGTTTATCCAGAGCCCCCGTTCTTGGTAAAACAATAGGGCTAAGATCTTTTGTAACCAAGCATGCCGTCATATCGGAAGTGGATGGTGATCTTTTCTTCTCAGACAGAATGCCCAACATTTGTAACTTTGATGCAGAAACCGGTCGTTCCGATGTGATTAATACTCCCGTTGCTATGACTGATTGCGTTCAAGATTTTTGGAGTGCTTTTGGCATTGGTGGTTGGTTCGGAAATATTAACAATGACCTGTGGACTATGCCCTATGGTGCAGACTTCGTAGAGTTAAGTAAAACAGACTTGAATAATGCCGGCTATCATAGTGCTGGAGCCAAAATTGACAGCATATCAAAGTACGACATTATTGAGTGGGACTACAATTGGCGTCAGAATGCTCTAGCAGACAAAGGCGTCAAAGATGAGTATATCAATACTGATATTGTTACTTTACGTTCATTTAAACCTGCCACAAAGGAAGGTGAAAATGGTAAAGCACCGCTACTTGATGAGACTCATTTTGGTTGGAAAGTTGCCGATTGTACACAGTGTCACAACGATGAAAAAGACCCCAAAGGTCATGGCGGATATTCTTGGCCGGTGAATGCTGCGGATGGCTTTAACGAAACGCAGCCTTACTACTGCTCAACTTGTCATGGTAATAATGGAGCACCTGCCGGCCATGGCCGAGAGGCTCGCTGTTTCTGGTGTCATTCAGAAGATAAATTGCCGAAGAATCATGGTGAAGCCAGTGCACGCAAATTACTGAAGCATGAAGATAACTGGATTAATACCATTACCACCCGTCGAAAAGCCGGTATCGACAACAATTACTATGGTTTTTCTGACAACCATAATGAGATTTTGGAAGGAGATGAAAAAGGCTATGGAGATCGTTGGGTATCATCTAACAACGATTATGACTTTAGCAAAAAGTTCCCAGATCCATTTGCTTGTGGCACTTGTCATCAGGATATAGTGAAAGACAACTAATCGTATTATTATCGCTACAGGGCCTTTCATAAGGCCCTTTTCTTAAAATAATTCATTTAGAAGCATAGCGTTAACTATCCACTTCAGAGCTATACACACTCAGGAAGTAAAGTAATTAAACTCAAATGATAAACCATGCTCAAACAATCGTTCATTACCACAAGCATGACAAATTTGTGGGCATCCTAATGGTTAATCATCAAGTTAGCCCCCCAAGTTCGACACGTCAGGCGTTAATATATTGTAGAGACTGTCAGGTGAGTTTTCACTATGCAAGGGCCTGGAAAGTTCGATGATAATGACACTGCACTTCAACAGTATTCTGAAAATTGACTCTGTCCAAAAAAGCTCAACAGGTGGCAAGTCTCGTAGTAAAAAAGCGCAATTGAGTTATCAAGATGGTGATGGGGACAATTCGACATCGCCCTGCAACACATTTCAGGGATTGATCCTCACAACGGATTTAAGCATGCAGACCTTTCTCGATTAATCGAGCTCATAAAGCCCGGTTATCTGGTGCATGAGGTATCAAAACAAGACCTCTTCAGTTGGCAGCAAGCAATCACCATTCAACAACAATTGATCTTACCTAATACAAAACCACATCTGCGCTTGCAGATGTCGGCCTAGGTATATTTGGACCTGAAGATGCAATGACAGATAAAACGTCTTATCATTCATCTTTCTTGTTTATGCGGTTATCCATTGCATAGGAACCAGGACCATTGGCGAATAACATCAAAAAACCACCAGCAATTGCCAGGTTTTTCATGAAACTAATCATTTCAGCCTGATTACTGAAATCAGAATGAAAGAACACGGCGGCCAAAACACTAAAACCGGCCAGTGCTATAGCTGCGTAGCGAGTTTTCCAACCAATGATAATTGCTACTCCGCCAATTATTTCCGTAATGATCACCAAAGGTAACAAGGCTCCAGGAACGCCCATTGCTTCCATGTAGCCTTGAGTCCCTGCATATTGAGTAATCTTAGTTACCCCAGACAGAAAAAAAATAATTGCTATCAAAAAGCGGCCTAAGGGGGCGGCGAAAACTTGTAAGGTATTCATATAGTCTCTCCAAAGAAGCAAATTTTAAGCTAGCTTGAATTATTAGTTGTATAGATAATATTAGTTGCGAACAATGAGAATGCACAGACTGGAAGCTATTACTGCTTTAATCAATATGAAGTAAGGGTTAGATAAAAAACCGGGAATAGATGCCTCTATTCCCGGTAAAATGGGGGGAGCAAGTAAAGCTATAAACTTGCGATTTTTTATTGCTACCCTCTCAGTTGCCAGAAAAGGTAGCGTTTATGATCATGTGTGTATCAAAAACGATACTGTAAAGTTGCCAGTATCAAATGGGCATCATAATCATGATTCAATACGCCTAAAGTGTTTAGGCCAGTCGGGCCTGTTCCCGGGTAGTAGTAAGTGGGCAGTTGAGTATCATCCGAGTCACGGTATCGCTCGAACTGATATTTAAGTCCCACAATCGTCTGCTCAGTCATCGCGTAGGTGGCTTGAACCGTGACGTAGTGGCTGGTGGACTCATAGTCACCTAACACATTGTAACCGTTTGAATAGCTGTCGCTGATAGAGATCGCATAGCTATAATCGGCACTTAAGTTTATTCCTTTATCACTCAAGCCTGTGTAGTTGAAACCGATGCCGGCAAAGCCAAACTGATCTTCGGTATCGGCTTGCCACATATCTACGTTAGTCGTCTGCGCGCTGGCTTGATCGCTATCGATCCATTGGTAGCCACCATCGATATTAACGCTTAACTCCTGCAATGCCTGCCAGCTTAACCCCAGGTCGTATCCATAGTCTTTAGACTCGACTAAGCCAATTTCGGTATTGGTATAATCGTCCAGACCGTAATAGCCTCTGAAACTAAGACTTAGCGTATCGAGTGGCGCATGGGTAACAAATAGCTCGGCTCTGCTGCTCTTCTTATCGGCAAGATAATACTTACGCATCAGGGTATTTTCACCACTTTCGCTCATCTCGTCATAGACAAACTCAGAGCCACCACGGTCAGAGTAAAGCCCCTTTAGGCGAATGTCCCACATATCTAAGCCAGTGACCCGCCACTGTGCCCAGAAAATATTGTCATCGGTCTCTTCACGATCCTGATTTGTGCGCTCTGTTTCGATGCGATCATATCCGGCCTCGATACGTTGCCCCTTTGCCAGACTGTAACTCGCGCTAGCTTTATACGCTGTGCGAGTGGTATCCAGCGGGGTATTAGCCTGAAAGTCACCACTGAGCTCATCAAAGGTGTATTGCTCATACATCCTGACATCGGTCTTATTATCTCTGTCGGAGTAATCGATTGACGCCCTGAGTCTCAAACCCGACATCACAGTACTGGTAACTTTGAAGTTAGCATCTAAGGTATCGACTTGTGTATCGGCGTTACCCGGTCCTGATGTGACCCCGGTAAGCGTTACATAATCGGCATCTTGCGTCATGCTGCCCTGAGTTACACGACCACTGAAATGTGTCCTGCTCAGTGAGTAACGCCCTGTAAGAGTAACAAACTGTGACTGATTGTCCGGCGCTTGTGAGCTTACCGGGTAACCCATGCCATTGAGCTGCAATGAATCGATATCATTTTCGAACCAGCTGCCTTTATAACTGAGCTCTGTTAACCAGTTCTGACCACTAAGGCTTATGCCCGCAGCCATGTTCTGGGTTTGCATGTCGATAGGCGCGGCAATATTGATAGCCTTGATGCTGCCGTTGGTCATGCTTGAGGTTTGTTTGCCCGTTTTATCTTCGTTTGAGAAACGAATATAGCTGGCTACATTATCTAATTTGAGCTTCGCCTCGATGGCAGATTTTTTACGCTCCTTGACCAGTTGCTGCGTCACCATCTCATCCTGTGCGATAAGAGTGTTGCCATCGGCAACCCAGATACTCTCGGCGTTGTCAGCGTTATAACGGCGCTTCTCATCGAAGCTGGCCTCTACATTCCATACACCAAGCCTGCCGGTTTTAATTGCCCCATAACCCTGTTCGCTGCCTAACTGGTCCGCTACCACTTCGGTGCGATAACCTTTGTTGTTATAGACAACGTCGGCATTAACGCCCGCTGCGAACCCATCGGTATATTTGAGGTTATTGGCTGCATGATCGTCATCGCTGCTCATGGAGCCAAGTTCGATACCAGCCTGCCCGAGAACCGTATTTTTACTGGTACACTTTTTACAGGCCCATTTTGTGTTGGTATTTGTCTGAGTATTGGCCGATGTGACGCCAAAATCGAATGCGAAAGCACCACTGCTACAGGTTGCCAGCGCTAATGTGATAAGACTTAATTTAAATTTCATTTTACGCTCCCTTAAAACTGAAATGCTTTACCAGATGGATGATTCGAGCCGTGGATCTGACCATGACAGTTGAGACAACCTTGACCGCCGGTTTGAATACTCGAGTTATCACCAGGCGCTGTGCCTGCGTGTCCGTCGTTGGCATGACACTGTTTGCAAAGCATTGGTACTCTTGATTTCAGCAGTGCTTCATTTACGCTGCCGTGTGCATCATGACAGTTGGCGCAATTTTCCATCACAGGCGCATGTTCCCAAAGGAATGGGCCGCGTTTTTCAGCATGGCATTCGAAACAGGTCTGGTTAACATCAATTTCATTCAATGCTGAGTCGCTCATAGAGCCATGTGGGTTATGACAATCGCTACAGGTCATATCGCCCCACTTAAGTGGGTGACTGGAACGCTTATTCATATCGGCTTTAGCACTGATATGACACCCGCTACAGACTTCTACCTGTTGGTCTTTAACCAGCACTGGATCTTTACTGACATGGAGTTGATGACAGCTTACACAGCTCACATCTTGTTCGGCATGCAAGGACGTGTGCCAAGCCACGCGGGTAGTATCGTTATGACACGAGGTGCAGACCGAGTTTTGCATCTCAGCCGTTAGAGGCGACTCTTCACCGAAGGTCACCATAGGTTCATTTTTACCCTTATGCTTCCCTTGAGGGCCGTGACAGGCTTCGCACTGAAGACCTGCCATAGGGCTTTTACTGTTCGCTTGCCCGTGCACACTATCGAAGATAGCCATCACCTTATCTGAGCGCTTATGGCACATGATGCAAGTATCAGCGCCCTTCTTTGAATACTTACCCTCTTCAAACTTTTTCATTAATGTATCGAGGGGATCGGCGGAGACCCCCGTAGATACCCCTGATAAAAGAACGAGCACAACACTCATCACATTAAATATTTTCATCGTCATCTGCCGTAATGTTTTTTAATTATTAAAATCTAACTACCTGAAAAATAATATTTCAGTAGCAAGGCTAGAGGATGACAGAGCTAATTTCTCTGTGGTTTATGACACACATTGCTTTAGTGTTAACTATGCCGTTAAAATTTTTCACATCATCGATGTTTATACAATCCTGGCGCCATATTTAACACCTTAAACAGTGTGTTCAAGGTATAAAGCCCTATAAACCAAAGGGTAAAAACTCTTCTCCCCTCTATATTCAGTAGTCAGAGCGCGGTGCTATGCCCTGAACCACAAGAATTAATCCCAGCGAAAACTGCGGCTCGCCACTCCCAAACAGATCAGGATAATCGCAACGAGGAACAGCAAGTGATCGCCGATATCTAACAGGCCTGCGCCGTCGATGATCACAGCCCGGTTAGCGTCGTTCATATGTGTCAGGGGCAGGCAATCAGCCAAGAATCTGACCCAAGGTTTACTGCCTTCCAGGGAAAACCAGATCCCCGACAGAAACATCATCGGCCAGGAGAGGATGTTAAGCAGACCGTTACACAACTCGTCCGAGCGGGTGCGACTGGCCACCAGCAAGCCGATACTGATCATGGCTGCACTGCCCAGCAGAGTGTTAAGCACTAAAAGAGCCACATTGCCTTGAGAGCGGATATCGAACAGGAGCGCGATAACCGCAAATACTAAGATGGCGGAGACGACCGTGGCGCCCAGTCTGGAGATAAGTTGTGATGCCAGAAACTGCCAAGCTGCCAGTGGTGTCACCTGCAGACGCTTTAGTACGCCGGTTCTTCGGTATCTGACCACGACATACCCCACACCATAAAGGGCAGAAAACATCATGTTCATGCCGATAATACCGGGTAAGATCCACTCCACATGACGGACGGCTTTGCCTGTAATTGCCTTTTGGTGTAACTGAGGCAATTTGCCGAGAATGACTTGCTCCAGGATGTAACCTTGGGCGCTTTCCGGGTTGACCCAATAGGTATCATTACTAATTAATCCATCGACTAAGTGTCTGGATACCTTATGTTTTGCTTGTTCAAGATCGCTGTAATGGATAATTTCGATATGTTTTAACGCCGATATTTTTTTTATCTGCTGGACCTCACCATAGACGCCAAGCTGATAGAGGCTGGGGTTATCGTCATCAAACACCAACACAAGGGCGATCACTATGATGATAGGAAAGAGTAGCGACCAGCCCAGTGCCGACTTGTCACGAAGGAACTCCAGGTTACGCGCGGTGATCAGTGCAAACAGTGCATTCATAGTCGAAGCTCACTACCGGTTAACTTTAAAAACAGATCTTCTAAGTGCGGTTTACGTACGGCCATGCCACTCGATGAGCCCGGCGACGCCTTTAGCATGGGGAGCAGATCATTGAAGCTGTGGCATTCGACGCGTGTTTGCCCTGCGCACTGGCTTATTTTTACGGGTAAGCCGTCAAAGTCATGTTCGGCGTACTCACCATTGAGTTCGACTATCTGTGGCATGAAGTTATCTTTGAGTAAGCTGTCTGGCGAGCCTTCTGCGATAAACTCCCCTCTGTCCATGATCGCAATTTGATCGCAGAGCTGCTCCGCTTCTTCCATATAATGGGTCGTCAGTATTATGGTCTTGCCCTGCTGTTTAACCTCCCTGATCAGCTGCCAGAAATGCAGACGCGCCTGAGGGTCGAGTCCGGTTGTAGGCTCATCTAAGAAGAGTAACGCCGGGTCGTTAATCAGACTCAGCGCCAGCAGTAGTCGCTGCCTTTGTCCGCCTGAAAGTGTGTAATGAAATTGGTCAGCAATATCTGATAGCTGACACTGTTTTATCAGATGAGGTAGAGGTGTATGGCTCTGGTAGAAGCTTGAGAAGAGCTTAAGGCAATCGTATACGGTCAGGTGGTCGGGCAAGGTTGTCGATTGAAATTGAATGCCGATCTCTTGCTTAAAGTTTTTATCGATTGGCAAGCCCCGGTACAATACTTCACCGCGAGTTGGCTTAAGTACACCCTCAAGGATCTCCAGAGTGGTCGATTTACCGGCGCCATTGGGTCCGAGCAAGCCAAAACACTGACCCGCTTCAATTTCCAAGTTAATGTTATTGACCGCAATAGAATCACCGTAACGGTGAGTCAGGCCGCGCACACTCAATAATACTGACAATACAACCTCGAGATAGCTAAATAGAGCTGTATTGTCATCAGTGTAATGACAAAAAACACTGGGGTTTTTAACAGACTTTTATACTGCACATCATATTTGTGTGCTTGTACACAAACCGGTTTTAACTCACTTGTCTTTACCGAGAATCTCTCCATGATGCACATATACTGGGTAATTGAGATTTAACATGCGCGCGATAAAGATACTATTTTGCCTCTTATTGGCACTCGGGCCCCATTCTGTTTTCAGTCAGGAGGGAGAACAGCTCAGAATCGTCTCCCTTGCCCCTAACTGGAGTCATACTGTGGCGGAGATAGGCGCCATAGATGACTTAGTCGGTGTGACACGTTATGCACGATTTCCAGCAGAGGTGCCCCTGAGAGTCCAGCAGAAACGAATCGATGTGGTCGGTGGCTTCACGGATATCTCAATCGACAAGATCACCCGACTCGAGCCGGATCTCGTACTCACCGCCACCGGCTTACAACTCAGGTTAAAGGCAAAGCTGGAAGCACTCGGTATACCGGTTATTCATATGGAGGAGTCAAGCTTAGAGGAGGTATACGCTAAGATACTGCTACTGGGTAAAACCATAGAACATCAGCAGCAAGCCGATGATCTGGTTGAATCTATACAATATGAGTTGAAGGAGATTGCGGCTCAGTACAGCGATCACCCATCTCCTAAGGTCTACTACGAGATTAATTACCTCTATAAATGTGTGCCAGGTAAACACTCCTATATGACTGAACTGATTGAGCTGGTGGGCGCAAAACCAATCTTTTCCGAGCGCGATGGCATAGCCCCTATGGTCACCTGGCCCGAAGTGGTTACGCAAAACCCGGATGTGATCTTGCTGCCTATGTGGCCAGATGCTACCGGCCCTGTGTTCGAAGGTCCAGATGCCGGAAGCGGCACCACCACCATAGCAGAGGTTAAATCCCGCGAAGATGCCGATAGGGTCAACGCAGTAAATAAGGATGCTGTTAGGTTTATCGACTCGGCCGTGACGAAACAAGCCGGCCCGAACATTCCACAGGCCGCCAGACTACTCGCCGAGGCGATATACGCAGAACAGTAAAGCACACCAGTAGTAAAAACAGACAGCACTATGCCGAGTGTTTCACCTAAACACTCGGTATGTCTTTCCTGTTAACACCTACGCCCTCTTCCCACCGGCTCTGAAATTTTTCATTATTTTTACTCACTAATGCTAAACCATTAGTCCTAAACATCAGTACAATATCTGTTTCACGGCCCGCAATAAGTGCTAGCTAAGAGATAAATAAAGCTGAAATAGCAATGAAGATCACACCTGAGATCTCTGCAAAAAAATCCTAACAGATCCATTAAGGTTTACATTGCTGACATTCGCTACTCTCATTTTGCCCAATCTTGGGCTAACAATAATTCAAATGAGAGATGATGATGAAAAAATTATTGCTAAGTACCTTGGTGCTCGGCCTACTCAGTGGTTGTGGCAGCGACGATACTCAAGACCAGCCTGATGAGCTTGTGAGTCCGCAACCGGATAAACCTAAGTACCTGACCGTTGACGTTAAGCCCGAAGCCAAATTCGTAGGTACATTCAAGGTAAATCTGGGCCGATATCCCGATCCGGTCAAAGCCTGGCTTCAGAGCGATGAGGCATATCATCAAGGCAATCACACCCACGACAAGATGGAGACAGGTCAATACTATGCAGTTGATGAGCGAGACGCACTGCTAGCAGGGATAGTCAACGAACCAGAGGCCGCAATTATCGTCGATGCAGCTGAGATGCATCAGCTGTTGATGACCAACCCGGATGGTTTAGGTGTTGGAAGTGCCAGAAGTGATATTTTTGTATCGGGTCACTATTCTGTGTTTGATGCACTGCGTTATCTGGCCCTCACCCGCAATGATATTAAACTTGATAATATTATTGGTTATAACGACAGTGGCCGCGACACCTATGAGTTTACCCTGTCGTGGGATTGTAACGGCGACGGTGAGTTCAGTGACACCGATAATATCAGCAAAGAGTCTGGTGATATCTATGGTTGTGGAGTGAATTCCAGCAACTATGAAAGCCCTGACTGGCACTTCAGATTTACCTTTGAAAACGGCGAAATGGCTAAAGCAAACGGAACCCTTAATGGTGTTGGACCTCAGGGCGAAGCTAGCTATGAACGTATGGATCAATTCTGGCTAAAACCCGGTATGAAGATACGTTTCCAGTCATTCTCTCCGGAAATGACTCAGAGACGCCACTGGGTACAAGATAGGGAAATGTCACGCCTGACACAAAATAGTGGCAAGGTCATCGTTCCGACTTTCTCAGTTAACACTCCCCCACCGATGACACCCACTGTGATTAAAGATCTGGAAGTCACAGCACATAACATGAGACCCGATATATTCCAGCCTGGAGTAATTACGGGGATGGATATATTTCTCTCTGCTGCAGATGCTGGGTTAGATATTAAGTTCAACTATTGGCCATCACTCTCAACCGGTGCAGAAGTCGGTAGCTTTGCCCTATTCCGAGCACAAGGTATTTCCTCTGAAGTAGGACGCGGTTGGAGCACTATGTATGGTGAGCATGCCACACAGAGTGACTTTTCCCGCCATTCGGTTTGCGATTTTTCATCCCAAGGAATAGTTGTGGATCCCGAACATTGCCGCCGGGATTGGCAATCCAGGTTTGGTGGTAACGTTGTTCACCTTATGTCAGATAGGTGGGTGATGAATCAGCCTCCGGAATTCGTTATGGCAGGGTTTAAAGATCACTATGAAACATGGGGAATGCCTGAGTACTCCGGAAAAGATCGAGTCGAACGCGACTTCAGCCTCGAAGAAGATGGTTCTGACGTCATGACGCTTCAGGTCTATGAACTACCTGAAGACGCGCAGGGACCCGTTTTGCAACCAACTCATTTTGGTTGGGGTATAGCCGATTGCACAGAGTGTCACAATGAAACTAAGCAGCCGCTGGGTCATGGCGGTTACAGCTGGCCAGTCAACAGCAGTGATGGCTTCGATGAAGTCCAACCTTACTATTGTGCCACTTGTCATGGGAATAACGGTGCACCAAAGGCTCATGGTGAAACCGCTCGCTGCTTCTGGTGCCACGACTCAGAAGAAAATCGTCCTGCACATCATGGCGATGCATCGACTCAACGTTTCTATCAAGGGGATGAGGTAAAGAGTAACTCTCATATTTATAATTACCCTAATGAGATCGCCGCATTACCAAGAGATAAGATGGGTAACTTCAGGGAGTATGACAATATTTGGAGCTCTGTAAATTCCGATTGGGACATGAGTAAGCCCTTCCCTGATCCGTACTCCTGCATGACTTGTCACCAAAAACCTTAAAATAATTGGGATTAGACTCAGGGGCACACTAGCGCCCCTGTTCTACTTTGACGCTAGTGTATTATCCCTATATTCTGCCTTGATAAGTACTATTGTTAAGTACTGTTGATAAGAGCTAAAGGCACTCGATGCCGCCCAAAATGCAACACCGAAAAGAACCATTTCTATGAGAAACTGTACATCTAAACCCTGCGACATTGACCCTAAGTATATTAGCTTCGTTCGTGAGTACCTGGCCGATTATGGCATTACAGAGTTCTTCTATGGCATTACGATCAAGACGAAGCCAACTACAAAGGAAAGATTCAAAAAGTTGCGACAACGAGTTCCCAACGAAATGCTGAAGGCGAGATATATGCTCTGCTCCAGCAAGACAATCATGGAGTACCGCCATCACTATCTTTCGCATTTTGCAGCCTCCGATGATGGTTACTTCGAAAAGCAAAAATTAGGGTTAAACCTGTTAAAAAACGCCGATATAACAACGGCAAAGGGTCAACAGTTACAACGACTAAGGGATGAGTATGGTTTCAAAAGCTGGGGAGCCTGGCGATTTCCGATAAAACATAATTCAAACTGGGAAGCGGTCTATGTTTTCTTCTCCGATCTCGAACAAGAGGCACTCAAAGAAATCTTACAGGCCCATAAGGAACAGATAGATCACCAACTGCAGCTCTATTCCAGTTTTTTTAATGAGCAGTGTATTGCCCAGCTCAATCCCATCACCAATTTTAACTGCCTGTCTGCTAAGACGATGCAGGTACTGCAACTTACGGCTCAAGGCCATTCAAGCGATGAGATCGGAGAGCAACTGACAATCTCCGAAAGTGGAGTTAACTATCACCAAAACCGCCTAAAAGAGCTGTTTAATGCCAAAAACCGGGCTCAGCTGGTGAGTTTTGCCCACTCATTAGGCGTCCTTGATTAATTCGATTCGCCTTAATTCAAAGCAAAAACAATTATTCAACTTCCGGTTAAAATCATATCCACATCACAACTCTCTTTTCCCCGCTAAAACACTACGACTAGTCGTAGCGTTTTGGCGGATCGCATCGGCTAATCTCGTGTCTGCAAATTCAGATGTAATTTGTAACCTAAAAAATAATTCAACAACTTACACCGAGAGAGATGATGATGAGAAGAAAGCTATATAGCGCGCTTTTACTGAGCATGTTAGCAGGCTGTGGCAGTGATGACTCGCCACAAACTCCTGTAACTCCAGAAGAGCCGAAGCCTGAGAAATCAAAATACCTAACCTTAGATATCAAACCTGATACTAAGTTTACCGGTGAGTTTTATGTGAACTTAGGTCGCTACGATGACCCTGTGACTCACTGGATACATGACAACAGCGATCTTGATGATAAAGACAGGCCCAAAGCCGATGGTCCTGACGTAGATTTTAACAAAGATGGCTGGATAGATGAGCGTGATGCACACTTGGCTGGCGTGTATAACCCTAAAGAGGCCAGCATCAAAGTAGATGCAGCTAAGATGCATCAGCTATTAATGACCAACCCTGATGGCTTGGGGGCGGGCACTGCCCGTAACGATATTTTCGTTCACGGTCACTACGGCGTATTTGATGCGTTGCGCTACCTTGCCGTTACACGTGATGATCTTAAACTCGAAAATATTGTCACCCCGGAAAACAGCGGCCGTGATACCTTCGAATTTGTGGTGTCCTGGGACATCAATGGCGATGGTATTTTCGATGAACAGGATAACGATATCTATGCCAATTTTAAGGGTAAAGATTGGCATTTCAGGTCTAAATTCGATGGTGGAGAGTTTAAGAAAATCGACAGCACCATCAGTGGTATTGGCCCTCAGGGCGAGCTCACCTACTCCAGAATGGATCAATTTTGGATCCAACCTGGCATGACCATTCGCTTCCAACCCTTCTCTCCTGAGATGACTGAGAGAAGACGATGGGCTCAGGATCGTGAAATGGCAAGGCTTGAGGAGTCCGGTGGCAAGGTTATCCTACCGACTATGTCCATCGACTACAAAAAAGAGAATGAGCCTCCTACGATTATTAAAAACCTGGAAGTCACCGCACACAATATGAGACCGGATATCTTCCAGCCGGGTGTGATCACTAAGATGGATGTCTTCCTATCCGCAGCCGATGCCGGACAGGATATTGCCTTCAATTACTGGCCTACTCTCTCTACCGGGGCAAAGATAGAACATTTTGCTCTATTTAGAATTAACGGTGTCGCATCTGTTGTTGGCCGTGGATGGACAACCGGGTATGGTGAAATGGCAATCGTAAAAGACTTCACCCGTAATTCAACATGTGACTTCTCATCACCGGCTGGTGGAAACATGGAGATAGAGGTAGATCCGGAACATTGTCGCATAGATTGGAGAACTAATTTCGGTGGCTGGGCCGTTCATATCATGTCCGATGTATGGGTAATGAACCAGCCGGTCGAATATGTTCATGCGGCAATTAAGTCTCATTATAAGGTGTGGGGAATGCCGGAGTATTCCGGTAAAGATATCATGGAACGTGATTTCAGCCAGGCCGAAGATGGCTCGGATATCATGACACTTCAGGTATTTGACCTCCCCGATGACACGAACTCTGAATCAAACAGGGCCCTGCTAAAAACCACTCACTTCGGCTGGGGAATCGCCGATTGCACCGAATGCCACAATGAGAGTAAAGATCCATTGGGCCATGGAGGCCACAGTTGGCCGATTAACTCGAAAGATGGCTTCGATGAGACTCAGCCTTATTACTGTGCCACCTGTCATGGGAGCAATGGGGCACCGCAGGGACATAACGAAACTGCACGCTGTTTCTGGTGTCATGACACGAAAGATAACCGCCCCTTACACCATGGAGATGCTTCTACTCAGCGACGTTATCAGGACAGCAAAGGAGAAATTAAGAGTAACACCCATATCTACAATACCAACATCCCTAAAGACGTAAATGCGCTACCAAGAGATAGCATGGGTAACTATGAGGAGTATACGGACCTGATGAGCTCGGTAAACTCTGACTGGGATATGAGCCGGGTATTCCCCGATCCTTACTCCTGTATGACTTGCCATCCTAACCAAGATTAGGGCGAGATAACCCAAGTTAATTAGCCTAATCGGGCTTGGGCTGCAAAACGCTCAAGCCCTCTTTGACAATGAATATCACCATGGGTAGTCTCATTAACTCAGAGATTAACCAAGACTCAGCACAGCATTAAATAACATTGATTAGCCAGTATTATCTATGACCAATATTTACAATAAACCTTGTGACATCGACCGCGAACATGTTCGCCTTGCCAGTGAATTTTTAGCCGAACAAGGGGTGAGTGAATTCTTTTATGGTATTACAACCAAGTCATTAATGCCTGCGACCAATGAATTTAAAAAACTACGCCGACGCATGCCAAATGAGATGCTTAAGGCAAGATATGGCATCAGTTCCAGTGACAATATACGGATGTACCGCCAGCGCTATCTGCAACATTTTGCCGCTGGTGATGAAGCCTACTTCGATAAAAACCTTCCCGGGCTGAATATTTGGCGTGACCCCGACTATAGCGGTGGTAAAGGCGAGCAGTTTAAACGCCTGATGGATGAGTATGGTATCGTCAGTCGTGCTCTATGGCTGTTGCCCATCAAATACAACCCTGACTGGTTTGCTGTTTTTGTTTTATTTTCTCCACTGGACAGAAAAACACTCAGTCAGAATCTCAACGCTAACCGTGAGCAAATTAACTACCAACTACAACTCTACTCCAGCCTGTTCAATGAACAGTGTATTGCTCAGCTCAACCCCATCACTAACTTTAACTGCCTCTCAGCCAAGGCTTTACAGGTGCTGAAACTCACCGCACAAGGCTACTCCTGCGAGGAGATCGGTGAAACCTTGGTGATGACAGAAAGCGGCGTGCACTATCATCAAAACCGTCTCAAAGAGCTGTTTAATGCAAAAAACCGGGCCCAACTGGTGAGTTTTGCTCACTCATTAGGCGTGTTGGATTGATTTAACTCAGTGTGAGGAACTGCGACCGCTTTCTTTGCGGTTCATCACACTTTATGTTCCTTTTGAAATAAATATCACAGCATCCCCACCAAGTTCAAAACCCTGCAAATCTGAATAGGGTTTCAATTATCAAGTTTCGCTACGCTTAACTCGGCCAATTTATAACTCAATTAAAAATCCGGATCCGATTAACACCACGAGAGATGATAATGAAAAAAATACTAACCAGTGCGCTATTACTTGGCCTGTTAACGGGTTGCGGCAGTGATGACACCACTGAGACACCCGTTATTCCTGAGCCTGAAAAGCCCAAATACCTCACTCTGGACATTAAACCTGAAGCAAAATTCGAAGGCACCTTCAATGTTTATCTGGGCCGTTTCCCCGACCCTCTTAAAGATTGGCTACAGAGTGAAGACGCACGAGATCTCACTAATGATGGTCATATTGATGAGAGAGATGCGCATAAAGATGGAGTCTTTAACCCTAAAGCTACGCCAATCGTTATCGATGCCGCTAAGATGCATCAAGTGCTGAGCACAAATCCCGATGGGTTGGGAGCCGGTAGTGCTCGAGGCGATATTTTTGTTGATGGCCATTACTCGGTGTTTGATGCACTTCGTTATCTGGCCATTACCCGTAATGACCTGAAGCTCGAATCTGTCATCTCACCACAAAACAGCGGCCGGGATACCTATGAGTTCACTCTATCCTGGGATAGCAATAGAGATGGAGTATTCGACGAACAAGATAATGACCTTAAGGATAATCTGGTCAATTATGATAACTATATGGGCAGGGACTGGCATTTCCGGTTCACCTTCGATGGCGGTGATCTGACTACGCTCAATGGCACACTCGATGGCTTGGGGCCTCAGGGTGAAGTGACCTATGGCCGCATGGATCAGTTTTGGATCCAACCGGGAATGAATATACGTTTCCAGCCGTTTTCGCCTGAGATGACCGAACGCCGACATTGGGTTCAAGACAGAGAGATGGCAAGACTTTCAGAAAATGGTGGCAAGGTGATACTCCCACTACTTCGTTTAGTGCCCTCAATGACGCAGGCACCGACGGATCTGATAAACCTCGAAGTGACGCCTCACAATATGAGACCGGATATTTTTCAAAATGGTGTGATAACCAAGATGGATATCTTCCTATCGGCAGCGGACGCGGGAACAGACATAGCGTTTAACTATTGGCCCTCTCTGTCTACCGGGGCCGAAGTCGGTCATTTTGCTCTGTTCAGAGCACTAAAAGTCGCATCGGAAGTAGGCAGAGGCTGGACAACCGCATATGGTGATATGGCGGTTCAGGGAGACTTTAATGCTCACTCTACATGTGATTTCTCATCACCTGCCGGTGGCGGACAAGACATAGCAGTTAACCCGGAGCACTGCCGCTTAGATTGGAACTCCAACTTCGGTGGCAATGCACTGCATATCATGCCTGATGTCGGGGTCATGAACCAACCGCTTGGCTTTGCCATGGCCGCGATTAAGTCTCACTATGAATTATTTGGAATGACTGAGTATTCAGGAAAAGAGGTTACCGAACGTGACTTTAGTCCACAGGAGGATGGCAGCGATGTGATGACGCTTCAGGTATTCCCTCTACCGGAAGATAGTCAGGGGCCAATACTGGAAACAAGCCATTTTGGTTGGGGAATTGCCGATTGCACCGAGTGTCATAACGAGAGTAAAGATCCTAATGGCCATGGCGGATACAGCTGGCCGATAAACAGTAGTGACGGTTTCGATGAAACACAGCCTTACTATTGCGCGACCTGTCATGGCAATAACGGCGCGCCTAAAGGCCACGGTGAAACCGCTCGCTGTTTCTGGTGTCACGGGGGCGAGTCAAAACCGGTCCACCATGGTGAAGCTTCGACGCAAAAACTCTATCAGGGTGATGATATTAAGAGTAACGATTTCATCTATAATGATCCCAATGAACTCAATGCCCTACCCAGAGATAAAGACGGTAACTATAAGGCCTATGAAAAAGTATGGAGTTCTGTTAACTCTGACTGGGACATGAGCCGGGTGTTCCCTGACCCATACTCCTGTATGACCTGCCATAAAAATTCGGCTGATTAAGTCAAGACTCACATTCGACCAGCTCATTTAAATAGTTGAGTGTAATATCTACCACAAGAGCCTGTATACTCTGATGTATCAGGCTCTTAAATTTCATATAATAAAAATACAACACAGAGATTATTGTTATCTCCATACGGACAAATGAACACTATTGGACTTAACCGGATAACTAAGACGGACAACTAAGAAAAATAACGATTTTTATGAATACAATCGATACAAAACCTTGTCAGGTACCCGCACAGCAGATGCAGCTAATCAGTGACTATATGGCGCAATACGGTATCACTGAGTTTTTTTACGGTATCACGACAAAAAACAGAATGCCTCAGGGAATTGACTTTAAAAAGTTGAGCCGTCGCGTGCCTAATGAGATGCAAAAAGCTCAATATAGTGTCTTTTCGAGTGAGAAGATAAGACGGTTCAGACACGATTACCTTCAATCGTTTGCCCGTTTTGACGCCGGTTATCAGGAAAAAAATGTCATGGGGCTGAATATCTGGCGTGACCCCGATTACAGCGGAGGAAAAGGAGCGCAATTTAAGAAGTTAATGGAGCAAAATGAGATCCACAGCCGTGGGGTTTGGTACTTCCCGGTTAAATATCATAGTGATTGGACTGCCGTGTTTGTTTTCTTTTCCAACATGGAACGTCAAGCACTGGTCAAAATACTTAACGATAATCTGGAGGAGATAAATGCCCAGCTGCAACTTTTTTCAAGTTCACTCAACGAGCAATTTATCACTCAGATAAACCCGGTTACCAACTTTAACTGCTTGTCGGCAAAGAGCCTTCAGGTATTGGCGCTAACAGCTGAAGGATATGCCTGTGATGAGATCAGTAATCAACTGATGCTTTCTGAAAGCGGTGTGAATTACCACCTCACCCGCCTTAAGGAGCTGTTTCATGCGAAGAATCGTGCTCAACTCGTCAATCTGGCCCACACATTGGGGGTATTAGATTAGCGAGTGCAGCCTAAGATTCTATCGTGTTAACAATTAACTCTCAGCACATAGCGGTGCAAGTCACTGACGACCAAACAGATTGAACTAAGTCGGTGGCAGCATCGCATTCATGATCCCCATCTGAAAAGCACGACTAACAAGCTGTGCCCGGTTATTTGCACCAAAAATAACTTTCATCTTATCAAGATGATAAATCACTCCCCGCTCACTCAAAAACAACGTCTTAGCAATTCGCTGGGTAGACACGCCCTCTGCTGCCATCTCGAGGATCGTTTTACTGGTTGGTGTCATACAATGAAAATTATAGACGGGGTTCAACAGGTGAATATATTTGCTGGAAAAATATTCACCATAGAGCTCTAACAGCCTTTGTATCTTATCTCTATTGTCATCGATGGCCACTTTCATCTCATTATCGCTCAGCGACGAATACAACATGAAAGTATTCACCCAACTCTTATGATACTTGGTTGGCAGCAACCATATCACCCTACTGTAAATGTCATCTTCCTTAAGCAGTTTAATAAATTGATGCTGTGTCGAATCTGGCTGACGCCAAATGTTCGGCCCCATCGCTTTCTTTTCAAAGTAACACTCATCATGGCGGGCAAAGACCTTGAGATAGGTATCCCTTAGACGACGGGTTTTCTCATCAGAAAAAATGGCATAGCGAACTTTAGCCATCTTCAGCGGCAGTCTCTTCTCTAATTTCTTATAGGGGTGATCCTGACCAGGGTTTGGGTTAGCTCCTATACCGTAAAAGAAACCATTAACTCCCAGTACTTCGAGCTGAGAAAGCAGATCTTCGATAATTTCAGTAGGTACAGAGCAAGCTTCAGTCATAGGAACACCGGTAAATTTGCGGGACAATTAAATCTTATGCATAAAAAAATCACTTTTCAGGACAAATCTCACACTTTTACTTACATCGAGCGATTTAGTGTCACAAATGATGGTGATTGAGAATGTTAAAAAGCCAAAAATTGCCACACCATTAAAAATGAAGAACTTATAATATGAAAAAATCCAATTTAGCATTTCTCCTGCCAGTGCTACTTGCTTCAGCTTGTAGCGATGACGACAACTCATCAACAACACTAGATCCCGTAGTTCCGCCGTCTCCCGTTTCTGAATATTCCACTATCGATATCACGCCTAAAGCCACGTTTGACGGTACTGTCACTGCCTATCTGGGCAGATTTGAAGACAAGTACAGAGACTGGCGATTAAGCCCTGACGCCATCGATGTCAACAATGATGGTCATGTCGATGAAGAGGATGCCCTTGAGTTAGGCATTCTCAACGACCTTGGAACGCCGATTGTCATTGATGCAAAAAAAATGGATGCGCTTTTGCAAACCAACCCCGATGGACTTGGAGCGGGAACCGCCAGACCCGATATTTTCGTCGATGGCCACTACTCAGCCTTCGATGTATTGCGCTACCTGGCTCTGACTCGTTCAGACATCAAGCTCGAAAACATCGTTCCTTATGAAGAAACCGGACTGGATACCTACCAATTTGCCGTCTCATGGGATCAAAACGGCGACGGTATCTTCGATTCACAAGATGCAAACAGCTTCAACAGCTCAGATTGGCACTTCAAATTTAAATTTGATGGTGGCGAAAAACGGCGTGTAACCGCCAGCCTGGATGGCATTGCTCCCGATGGTGAGTCCAATTATATGCGTATGGATCAGTTCTGGGTACAACCGGGCATGAACCTGAGATTTCAGCCTTTCATTAAGGAGTTCATGGCCAGAAAAAACTGGGTAATGCTGCAGGAGACGGAACGACTCAAGGTGAATGGTGGTAAGGTCATCATTCCAGAAGTCATTTCATCCACCGATTATGGTGCCACTTATGAAACTATTCTTGAAGACCTAGAGGTCACCGCACACAATCTTCGTCCCGACATCTTCAAGCCCGGAGTTATCACAAAGATAGATATCTTTTTATCTGCAACTGATGCCGGACATAAATTTGTCATAAACTATTGGCCTACTATTTCCACCAAGTCTCCAGTGGGACACTTCGCCCTGTTCAGTGTCGATGGCAAAGACTCGGTCGTTGGTGAAGGCTGGATCACCGATTTCGGTGAAAAGGATGCGGAGACTGACTTTGCTCCTTTTGCCAAATGTGACTTCGGCGCAGATGGTACGACTGATGGCTTACCGAAAGTGACTCATGAAGCCTGTTGGTCAGAATGGAATTACTATTTCGGTGGCAACATGGTGCACCTGATGACCGATGTCTGGGTCATGAACCAACCCAGTGAAGTGGCCAGAATCGCCTACAAGAGCCATTACACCATCTGGGAAATGGAAGACTTTAATGGTAACAAGATCCAGGAACGTGACTTTAGTCAAGATGAAGATGGTAGCGATATTGCGGTCCTGAGAACTTTATCTCTTCCTGACGAAGCCACCTCAACACTGCCGATTTTAAAAGAATCACACTTTGGCTGGGGAATTGCCGACTGTGAAAGTTGCCACAACGATACAGCTCCCAAAGGACATGGCGGCTATTCTTGGCCTGTCAACAGCGTCGATGGATTCAATGAGATCCAACCCCATTATTGCGCAAGTTGCCACGGCAATAACGGTGCCCCAGCAGGACATCAGGAAACAGCCCGCTGCTACTGGTGTCACTCTGAAGACCAGTTGCCAAAAAATCACGGCGATGCATACGCTAAGAAACTGATAACCGGCGTGGAAAATTTAGAAGGTAACCTCCACAGTTATCCTAAAGCAGGTTCTGCCATCACCCGAGACAAGAACGGTAACTTTGCGCCATACACTGAGATCCTCAGTGCCACTAACTCCGACTGGAACATGAGCAAGGCATTCCCAGACCCATATTCCTGCATGACCTGTCACCCCAACGGTCCTAAATAACCTGCTTATCTAAGTGTATGATTTTAGGTACGAAAAAGGGCTACTCTTTCGAGTAGCCCTTGATCTAAATGTGGCGGAGAGATAGTGGTCTTTAAACAATAGGAATCCTGAGGTTCAATTCCTTATCCATTTAAAACGAAAAAAAAACCAGCATTTCTGCTGGGGCTTCATCTGAATGTGGTAGAGAGATAGCGATCTTATAACTGGAACCCTAAGGTTCATATCCATATCAGTTAACTAACTCTTAATTAATTAGATTCTGAAACGAAAAAAGGCTCATCATTACTGATGAGCCTTTCGTCTTTCTCTTTATAACAGACTGGGGTGCAGAGATAGCGGTCTTTAAACATTAGGAACCCCGGGGTTCAATTCCTTATCTTTTTAAAACGAAAAAGCCCCAGCATTTCTGCTGGGGCTTCATCTGAATGTGGCGGAGAGATAGGGATTTGAACCCTACCGCTGCATATAAAACTAAAAATAAACCGTTAAAAATCAGTTTGTAACGAAAACAAAACGGAACAATAATTGTCAATTGGTAACTACAATTGACTCTAGTGAAAATCTAAGTTGATGTCAACAGCTACCCACGCCCAAAACATCTTGTTCTAAACTCCACTAGAATTGTTATAGTAACCAATAAATTTATTCATATTTGATGATGTTCGAACTAGATACTATACAAACCTGATAATTAGATTTCGTTCCATAAACGGAAAAACCCACAACAAGAGTCATGAGCTTTATCTTATGTCTTTGATGGCTGCTTACATAGGAATATCCAAAGCGCTCAACTGTTCAAAAATGTATCATTACGGTACTACAACAGTTTTGGTGATTCCTGGTGAATAGGCACAAGGGAGATAGTCTGCCGTGATGAGGTCTTCTCCTGTATTGCCGAGCTACGTGAACGATTTCCCGACCGGAAACCATCAGATAAGTTATTTAGGCTTGCCGATGGGTCAACGACTAAAGAACTTGGTAAGGCATTTGATAAGGCGCTCCTCGAGACAGGCTTGAAACAGTCAGCACATGGTGTCAGAACACTCTATTCATTACGTCATACCTATATCACATGGCAGCTTATGTCTGGTGAAGTATGTATGAAAGTACTGGCTAAACAGTGTGGTACAAGTCTCCAGATGATTGAGCAGCACTATAGTTATGTAGTACCCAAGATGTTCACTCGTGAACTCTCTGGTGTTAAAGTTAGAAAGTCGAAACCTAAAAAGGCCACTCGTTCGCCAGCTGCTTTAGCGAAAAGTCATGCCAGGTTAACAAAACAGTTTAATGAGTGGGTACTTGAGTACAAAAAACGTGGCTGTATCTAAACAGCTTAATAGCCTTAGAGAGTCGGCCGATAAGACAGCATCGTTGACTCACGAAATATAATTCTACTGAGCTAGTACTGCTAAACCACTTACTAAACTACGTAGCTTTAATATTTAGATTTCAAAACCTTAGCTTTATTACGGGAATCTCGAGCAAGCTGATCGTTACGCATACCTGTAAAGGTAACCTCATTTTCCTTAGCCCTGCGGTCATAAAGCTCCGCATCTGATTTCGCTTTTAAAACTTCGTGGGCTTCAGATGCGCTCATGCCACTATTCACTAGCCTACTAAACTTCGCTTTGTCTGCAGCTTCCACATTAGATGCCGCTCCCATAATAAAGATGAATATTACTGCAAGTGGGAGAAAGGTCAGTATTGGAACTAAAAGGGTCGATACAAAGAATATCAAACCAAACAAGGATAATGTTGGAGCAGCGAATATGATTAAGCGTTGCTTGATGGTTCGACCAAGGAAAACTGAGAGTGAGGCAAAAAGGATAAGCGAAAAGAATACCATGTTTGTAATCTCGGCCCCGTTATCAAACCCAAACAGCAATAACAAAGCGACTATGGAAGCATAGATAGCGACTATTGTAAATTTAACACTGTCATGCAGTAGCCCGAAAAGTAGTTCAGCTAGAAAGCTTTGCTTCACATGCCTATTTTGACCTTTCATTTTCTTCACCCTAAGGAATAGTTCCATGACTATTGTGAGCATCATGGTCGAAATAAGCACGCCTATCGTTACCAATATAAATGCATCCTTGTTTATGAGAAGTCTCTGGAATGCCTCAAGACCGTATTTAGCAAACTCTTCTCCTAAACCACTAATTACTAGCGCCACAATGATTATGGATATTCGTGCTGTAAATGAACCTAATGTTATAGGAAGGGGTTCGTAGAAAGCACTTTGCCCCCTTTTGTTGTTAAGGAGATGCGAAAATAGTCTTAAGAAAATCCACGTTGCTACTATATAGACTAGAGCTATTGTAAAAGGAACATTATAGGCGCCAAGATATTCAGATATTGTTGCCATCGTGTCAGGATTCCAAGACACAGCAACTATCCATGCAGCCTCAATGAGCTCTTTATTAAGAAAAATACCAATTAATACTGCCGATGAAAGTATCAATATTATAATCATAGCTTTAACTGTCGTAACTAGCTCATCAATGAATATCACTGAACTAGTTTCATTGGGACGTATGCACTCAGAACAGATTTTGACTATGATCATCAATGTAGCTATACCTACAGCTATAGGCAATATGTAGTACTTGATTTCAAATGGTACAGAATGATGTACGGATTCTATTCCATAAAACACAGAAAATGCAGCCGGTACAATTGACAGTACAAGGCACAATATACTTGTAATTATCGCTATTGTTACTTTTGATCCAATATTATTGCATTCTTCATTCAATTAGTATAGCTCCCCACGTTGAACATAATAGATTGATGACAATCGAGAAAGCTATGTCATGATCTTTTTATTAAAAAACAATCTTATGGCACTGCATCACTGCATATTATGCGAATGATTCAGCACCACTTCAAACTATGCTTTTCAATAAAATTCAATGTTATCCGTAATAAAAATAGCGGTTCGCTATTAAACTTTGCCTTTACTGAATACTGGCAAGCCCTGCTTCTTTTTTATGGTTTGATAAAAAGGTTCATTTTCAAGGACTGGCAAAATTATTCTACGAAATTGTCGAGCTATTTCAATATATTGAGAGTTCCCCGAATCGAGCATACGTCGGCTGAGGTACATCATTTTTCTCAGCAGTTCATTTCCTTCATCTTTGCCGATACTGCCAATTTGCCAATTTAACCTGAAGCTTTCAAGTTTTTTAAATTTTGTCATATAGCTCAGAAGCAGTGTGGAGTCGAGAAGTAATTTATCACCATGCATTGCAGCCTGCTCTAGGAAAGGAATAGCTTCGACAGCCCGGTCTTGACGGAATAAGTACAGCCCATAACGCCAGGAGGCGTAGCCACGAACGTCATTACTTCTGTCTTGTTCACCAACAAAAATGGCATTTTTAGTCGCGAGAGCCATTTTTTTTAGTCGCTTGACCTCACCACTTGACAAAGTGTAATCAAAAGGAAAAGCGTACTTTACATAAACATCCGCGATGCTCCAGTGGTCGCTGAACTTTATTCTGAGTTTATTCACAATAAATGCCGCTGCATATTGCTTTGCACTAATGTAGCCATTTTGTGCCGCATTAGTAGAATCCCAGTCATTAACTTCGGCAAACTTCTTGAAATAAAAGTCATACGGTAAAAAGCCAGTAATCAACGATTCTGCGACTTTATTACTCGCCTCTGAATTCCCGCCCTTTAATGCGATAGCAAACTTGTAAGATGCGGATAGCATTTCCTTAGCATAAGCATCACTTCCCTTTTCTAAACGTGTGGCCTGCTCTTCGAGTAGTAGTCCTAATTCATAGTGACAATAGCCATGAGTAAAAGCCCTGTTGTCAAACTCTTCGATACAAGTGGTGAACATATCTTCTGCTTTAGCCTCATCTACTTCAATGCCGAAACCGTATCGATAGGCTTGACCAAGCTGCATTAAAGATTTCGACATAATTGCAGAAAGTTGATTTAAGATGTCAGACGGTACCTCTTTATACGGCCTGCTTTTGTCATACCCAAAGATTTGTTCCGGCGTCATCGGCAGTTGTTCGTTTATTTGTTGCATCACCTCAGGAATCCCGAGTTTCAGCCAGAATGCAGATGCTGGAGTATTGTGCTCAAGTCCATTACCGATCGCATAGTGATAACCAAGAGTAATTTGAGATAGCGCATGGCCGTTCTGAGCTGCCTCTCGACACCATTGCAGATCACGAGACAAATAGTTTACATCCCAAGAGTGGGCAAAACACAGTAACCACATAGCATCAACATCGCCATTTTTAGCGTCAACATCCCAGTGTTTAATAGCTGTGCTAAGGTAACTCTGGGCATTTTTAATGGTCGGCGCTTCGACCATACTTTTTTGTTCTTTGAGAATTGCTTTCGCATATTTGAGTTGTTGGCTTGTGTGTTTTCCGGGTTTTTTAAGAAAATTACGTGCCATTTCTCCATTTGATACGTCCGATGCAATCCGGCTGTACTTTTTATAAGCTTTCACGCCTGCCTTATAATCATTGCTTGAAGGGCGCAGCACATAGGGAATAATGGGCCGATCAAAGTATTGGTACACTTCGACCCTGCTTTGCAGTTCATTACGAATGTTTTCAGACTCGGCCAACAAGCCTTTTTCGTATATCGCAATATCAGCAGTTACAGAGACCGTATTGCCAGTCCAAGACACATCGGAAATATGCTGGATACTAATATTGGTTGAGGTAGTGCGGGTTATGATGGAATCAAAATACTCCAGATCAGCTTTTTGCAGTAATTGACTATCGATATTGACCAGGGTATCCAGACTAAATAAAGCATCAGCCTTGAGTTGTTCTACGGCCCGATTAAAAATGTTAGCTTTAGAGTCAGTTGTACTGCCGGTGTAATGAGCGCTCATTTTTCTGACAACTACATGGGCTTGGTTGCCTTCGATAGTGTTGAATAACTCTGAGGGTATAACATGCAACTTTGCTTTCATGTAGTAGCTGTCGCCAAAATCCCTCCAGTCGAGTACGCTACTAAATTGAATTTTGCTTGAAAGCTCTTTATTAGTAATCGTCAGCATAGAAGTTTGTGAGTGCCGATCCTCTAACCTGTGAATTTGCTTCCTCTGGCTCCAAAGCTCTAATGCTAGATCTCGTTTTAACAGCTCATTGGCAACAATTTTTGGCTCTTCAGGCGCATTGGAATCGTGTTTAAAGTAGATTTCCCGGATAAAGCTTTCAGCGTTAACTGAAGATGATAAAACCAATGTAATGATAAGCGTTATTAGGCGCATCTTATATCTCATCGCTATGCCTGCTACATGTCATTAGTCCTTCACGGCCCATCCACATTAGCTCGTTGCTGCCGGTGATGCGTAATGTAACTTCACTCACCCCCGGGGACAGATGCGGATGCTGTTTATTGTGAATCGAAGTGAAGTATTCAGAAAAATGGAAGAACTCTTCCCAAGGGTATTCCACCAGGGTTTGTGCTTCAGCACTTTGTAGTTCCAATTGAAGAGTCTCCTTACTCAAAACCCAGCGTCCATGGGAGTCGATGGCTATCTTAAGAGTACCGAAGCTATTATTGGTATCGGAGATCGTCAGTCGCTGACGATAACTCCCGTTTTTATCAAAATGAACGCTGTTGGCAAGGGAGGTTATCCCTCGAAACGAGATTTTTTCCTGTTCACAGTGCCACGGACCTAACAGTGCTGACTTGGAAAGTGGCGTGTTGACCGATAATCCTCGCCCGTTTGACTGACATCCAGTTAGTAGCAGGATTGTTGAAGCAATGACAACATAGATAAACATGTGATGACGATAGGCTGTATTTGTATTCATTAGCAAGCCTCTAAATAAAATGTTTTGTGGGGGCTAACTGCTGATATTTATCACGAGCACTAAGGACTTTTTTGAGATAATTTTGTGTTTCTGCATAAGGCAACTCTTTTAGTAGTATGGCCAACACTTGTTCGGGAGACATTTGATTAATTGCTGTAGCAGCTCGATTGAAATTTTTTGTACCTGTAAATGCCTTGGCGACATTACCAGCCCCGGTGTTATATGCCGCAATAGCACAATAGAGCTTACTCTCTGGCGATGTCACCTTACTTAAATAAGAGTAATACAAGATGTTCAAGTAATTGGCACCATAAACAATATTGATTTCAGGTTTATATAGCTCGCCCTCGCTGGGTGAGCCCAATTTCCTGTGGAGTCGGTGATATACATCGGCACCAGCAGAGTGTCGGACAATCTGCATCAATCCGTGAGCTGGTACATCGGAACGGGACAGCGGATTATAGTTGGATTCGGTTTCCATAATAGCCAAGATCAGTGCATCACTTAATTTTTGCTGTTTTGCATAGTGCTGGATATTCGCAAGGTAGGGTTGTGCCGCTCGCCAGTAAGACATTTGGAACGGTACCTTTCGGGCCGTAGTGCTTTTGCTACGAGGGTTGGCGATTCTTTCCTGTTGGAGCTTAACGTATCGTGCTTTTTGTTGCTCCATTTCCTTGATGGTTGATTGCTGGCGTGTTAGTAGTGTGCCTGCCTCGCTCAAACCTGAGTCGGCAACGATAGCGTACTCATTTTTGGCTTTTTTCAGGTTTCGTTCAACATCATCCACCACGCTTTGAATTGCTTCAATTTCTGAGACTGGCGTTGAATTATTAACCAAGTCGTTTGCAAGGCTATCCACTTTCTCAGGTTCAAGCCCGAGGCTTTCAGCAACGGTGAGCTCTGGCCCAGCGTTTTCAGAACCCATTTGATCTGACAATTCACTTTTCATTGCTTTAATAAAGAACGCCTTTAGATCCGCTTCATCTCGTGACTCCCTCTCTTTGAGCAAGGAAACTGTGATAGCTTGGTTATCGTGGTCAACAACAAGTTTGGCGCTTTGATCTTGTGAGTAAATCACAAGCTTGCTGGAACTATTTACTTCTGCAAATCCCCAACGCTTTTCAAGTTCAGCTCGATATGCCGCGAACTTAATTTGAGTATTTTCCTGATGAGCTAGCCAGGCATCCTGTTGCTGGCGAACATACAGCTGAAATGCAGGCTCCTGCATCATGGCTTCAAATTGTGTTTCCGTGTTAGTCTGTTCTTCAGCTGTGGCACAAAAAATGCCGATTGCAAGTAAACTCGCCAGTAATATTTTATTCATCCTTGCTTCCTACTTCAGGTATTCGTATTCTGCACGTGTCAGTAAAGAATCAGCCATCTGTTCTGCGTCTACTTCGCCGAGCGCAAATAAGTTGGGGGCAGATTCGGAGCGGGCACGCTCAAAAAGCTCCACAGTTTTTGAATTCATGGCGGATTCCTGCTCTGCAGGTGCTGAAGAGGTGATGAGCTGTTTGATTGCAGAATCGTTATTTTGTTCTGTCGAAGCACCATAGCCCACCCAGCCCAAATAACGCTTCAAGAGCATTGCATTACGTGGGAGCTGCTCTTGCTCCATGTAATATGCCAGATTGAAGCTATCCATCATATAGGTGTCGGGCACGCGCACAATATCCTTGATGCTTGCCTGTAATAAGCTGTGATTAGAGAAGGGGATTTCAGGTTTGAAAGAGTCGTTCAGGCTCAGTACCCAATAGCCTGACAGGCGTCCACCATTGTAAATCAAACCCAAAGTGAATTTGCTTGAAAAGTAGTAATTGTACTCAAGCAGCCCCCCCTTTGAGGAATGTTTAACTAGTTTGGCATTCCCCAAAACACTTTTAGCGAAGTGTTTGCTGATTCCTATATCTATTCGATTTATTTTTTTATAATCAACCCAGTGGGTCATAGTTGAACTGAGCCCCTCATATGCGGATATTGCGAAGTCCTTACTATCATTGAACTGTCCCATACCGATAAGTAATGATACAAGAAGAAACCACGAGGACTTCGTCCTAGCAATAAAATTACTTTTGAAAGATTCTGTTGTCACCAGTTAACCTACCTTGTAGTACTGGGGCGATAAACCCCATTAATCCTTTAATTATGTATGCATCACTGCGCTATTTTTTGTTCTGCTTGAGCGAGGGTAAACCCGGTAATCAGGGCTTCTTGGGAGGTGGGGTCGAGTACCTTTTTCTTAAGAGCGTCTTCATAGTGGTCTTTATCCATTGAAACCAATACGCAAAGTTGCTTTTTTCCATTACTCACCCCCTCTGCGACCTCAATCGTATTCGCCCCGGAAATAAGCTGCTGGACATGAGAAATCGTTTGAGACATAAAAATGTTACTTTCGGTGTTATTGCTGGTCTTGATGATATCTTTGACCCGTTTTTCAACAGTGATACCGATTTTTGAAGCTAACGATGCAATAGCACGGGTTTCTGCTTTTGCCTTGGCGGTCGCGATATTACCAGTATTATTAACACAAGACGCGGCAGCAATACCGTTCTCGGCAACGGGTTTAAGGTACCAGGAAGGAAGGTTATTAGTTGATATGCCCGAGTCGCTTTCATCAGCTGTTGTGCTACAACCTGAAAGAGTAAGGGTCGCAAGAGCTACCGCGGCGCTTAGATAAACATTCTTCATTATACATCTCCTTTGCATATTCATTTCCATCAACACTACAACAATACTGCTTATGCATTTGAAAAACAACATAAAAATATGTTTTACGCCGATAATCTTACATCTCATCCAAGGCGAGAGTCGCGCAGAGCCAAAGAGTGCCTAACAAATACTTGGCTATCAATTTCTTCGCGGTATTGGACCCCCTCCCAGCCTTCACGCCGCCTTTCCCCCGTAAACGTCCAGAGCAATACATTCCATTTGTAATCAGAATCCTCTTGCATTTCTCAGTACTGAACGACTGTAAAAATTTTAGCCGCAGCCCCCCCGCATAAGACAATGACTCGACATCAACCATAATGCCCTTAATTGGCTTATAACCGCGCTCGGTAACCAGTTTTACGGCTTCGATTTTGAATTCATCGTGGTAGCGTTTTCCGCGAATGTAACACTCCATATTTTTGATTCATTATAACTCTATGAAGTATCGAGTGTTCTAGGGGCTTACCAAACCTTGATTCCATTTCATATAACAGCTACCCATAAATAATTTATAATTTCTGTCTAGCTTGCTCAAGGTTAAATCCAGAAATTAGTGATTTTTGACTCATTGGATCCAATACTCCTTTTTTCACAGCATTTTCAAAATATGCTGTTTCTATTACTACCAATACGCACAACTGATCACCTTCAGCGAGTTTAATCGCTTCAACTTTTTCAATCCTTGCTCCAGAAACTGACTGTCTAACATAGGTGACAGTCTCAGATTTGAACTTTTCCATTTCCACATCATTACTTGTGTTGATAGTCGATTCAACAGTATTCTCTACAGAAGTCTCAATTTGGGAAGCTAAAGCAGCTATCGCTAGAGCTTGAGCTTTCGTTTTAGATATAGACAGATTTCCATTAAATTTGACACATTCAGCAGCTGCAACTCCGTTTTCAGCATGGGGATTCGTATACCATTCAGGTACACTTGATTCATTGGTTCGATCAGGTGAATTTGTGACAGAACAAGCTGAAATGAACGTAAAAACAAAAATCACTAATAATTTTTTCATAACCTTCTCCTTTTTATACCATTGATCTTATTCAGTTAATAACTAAAGACGTATTAAACCATTTCCCTGAAGAGACGGCTCCTGCTTTTTTACCCCACCAAGTAATTTAGATTCTTTAACAACATTAGTTCTTACTACATCAAATAAATCATTGACAGTTCCTTCCTGAGTCAGAATATATTTCATCACATAATATGAAAAAAGCCTGTTACCTCTCTCATAAAATGCATTGGAAAACTGATCTTTTCTACCCGCTGTAATGACAACCATTTTTTTCTCATTAAATTCCACTCTTTTTGGAACAAGTCGAGAAGCTGCAACGTCAGGTAAAAGCGGCATACCATCTGTCATACCGCTAAAGCAACTGTCAACAAAGACAATTACTTGTGATGCCTTAGAATTTGACAATTTTGAATATAGACTCTTTAGCATTAAACCATCATCTTCGGAAACAAAACTTGGAAATGAATCAGATGGTAATATGTAAGGCTCTGAATCTTGAGTAGGATTTGGAATGCCGTGACCATTATAATAAAAGTATATCGTATCTCCCTTCTTAACTTTATCAAGAATTAGTCCAATACTGCCTTTTATAGCCCCTGCCGTCGCATCCTCATCAAAAAGCGTTAATGTATTTTGCTCTGTTACACCAAACTTACTTTGAACTACTTTTTTAAAAAGGCTTGCACTACGTTTAGCAAAGATAATATCTTGAGCATTATCATAACGTTCAATACCAACCACAATAAGCCACTTATTAGTTTGCTTCCTTACTCGTTCTGAGATCTTGAGAAGTTCAGGTATATCATCAACAAAATTGACTTCACTTGAATTTAAAACACTCCCTCTGATATATGTTCTTAAATTGACGGATTTCGCATCAACAAGGTTAGCACTTTGTAGACCAGCCAACACAACTTCGTCTGGCTTGTCAGATATTAACTGTTCCATGTTCCATTCAAGCTTTCTTGGTGTTACTTTGAAATATACTGAGTTGTTTTTATAAGTTTCATCGGTTACAACAGCATTATACCTCTCTCCTAACACGAACAGATTAATATTATTAAGAGATATTTCATTTGGATTACTTATCCCGAAATCAAGCCTAACATTTGCGATAGATGGACTTTCAAAAATATTTTTAGCCACATCCCTTGGAACTAAGGATCTTATACTTTCAGAATAATCTGAGCCAGTAGATTTAATTACCCCATACAACATTGAATTATCGGCATCATAGCTCAAATTATCTAAATATGTATTTCCGACAACATTACGAAATGCGTAAATAACCTGTTCCTTTAATCGTTCGATATCAAACGATTGATTTTCCTTTATTCTTAGCCGGCTGACACGCACAATATCCCCTGCAGCCTTCTTAATAAACTCATTATCGATAGTTACAATTTTATTTCTTTCATCCACCTGATATTTGAATGCTTTTTTGACCTGTTCAACATGAATATTTCTTACCTCAAGAGCATCTGATGCTCGCAACTTAAATTCATCAGTGGTTTCAAAACGCTCCTTTTTCAGTTCTGGCAATGGTAGCAATTTTGGTTTTTTGATCTCTGGTATTGTATAAGAATGGGGGAATGAAATCGGGATTAGGCTATCTTGCAAACTTTCTATATAGGAGTCTCTATTACTAACAACCTCTTTAATATACCCCTCAGAAAAGTCACCAACTTTATTTGAAAGTGAAAATTGGTCAATGTAAAAGGTGCTATTTATAACTTCAGAACCAATAGCTGTGACTTGTTTTGGCACTTCGAATTTTTCATTATTTCCTGATACAGCAACATCTTTTAGGAGACCTTTGAAACTTAGATTTATTGAAATTTCATCAGGGTATCCTAACTCCATCAAAGTAATTGATGCCGAACCACTCGAGTCCAATGGAATAGATTGCAGGACGTTTTTCCCATCCTTAAAATCAATTACAATCTCACCAGGTCGAAACTTTAATTTATCTGTAATACTTTTCCCTTTCTCTATTCGTGTAAATTCATTTTCTTTGGTAGACTGACAATCATAAACCCAACAAGCATCAGATGGACCATCATCCGTTGCTAATGCAACTAAACCAATACCGGCTGTAGTAACGCCCCACAAAGTCAAGCCAAACGCACTTAATGCATTAAAGTCATTCTGAATTACAGTACTATAGCCTTTTGTTTTCAAATACTCTTGATATATCCCTGTCATTTCAGGAGTTAATGTAAAAACTCCATTTAATATCTGAGTAGAATAATTATCTACTTCAATTTTTAACGGTATCGGACTAAGAGGCAAGGGGGTTGTTGAAACTATATCCTCTCCAGAGGATTGATATGCACAACCACTTAAAGCAATTACACATGTAATAGTAATATTTTTCATATTAGTTCCAAGACCGTTAATTCGATTGTCTAACTTTATTCTTAACTATAGATGAACTAACATCACAACCCGATAGTTCATCCAGTACAAATGACAACATCGCCTTATTATCAATGATCAAATAGTCTGTATCTATTTGATCCAAGAATGCAAATTGACTTGGTTTGTCACATATGCTTGCAATAGTCATCTCTACATTGTAACCTCTATCACTATCAATATTAAGCGACATTCCTTCATACAAAGAAAGATCTGGATATACCCAGTATTCATTATGCATCAAAACTTTATTTTCAATTAAACTCTGTACATCACCAGAATTTGTAATTTGATATAAAGAGAAAAAACCTTCCCTATTAGTTTTTATTTCGAAGTTATAAAAATCACTTTCTAACAACACTCGCTTAGACGGTTTAATCACCACCATCTCATTGCTATATTCAACAAACAGAGCCATAAACTCTGATTCCGTTAGGGGGTAATTTTTTTTATTAACTGAAAAATACCATTTTTTGTTTTTTGAAAAAACATTAGATTTTGGATTGCAACCTAGATGTCTTTTTAAACTTTTATATAAAGGACTTTGATGAATAAAGATAGCATTGTCTTCACATTCGAATTGATTGTCATTAGCAATTTTTTCTGCTAGTGATAACTGCGAATAGGAATATGCAACAAAAAATGTATTGCCAACAAATTCGTATTTGATCAGTTTTGTATCATTAAGAGATGCAACAGATAATATTTCGCCTTTAAAATCGCTCTTAGAATACTCTTCATCCTGCAGAGTTGAATACATGTATGAACCAGCAGAGTTAACATCGGTATAGATTGACCTTGAAATCTCTATAAATGCTTGGTCAGAAGCGGACTCTTTTGAAGCACCATGTCCGTAACCAATCAACTCTTGCTCATCGATTGCTAGTGTTCTTCCTGTATACCAGTCAGGATGTTTTTCGACAGTCGTACACCCCTGAACGAAAGACATAAAAACCGCTACAATAAATTTCCCAAACAATTTACTACATATAAATGGCTTACCAAATTCCATGTTATTCATCCATAATAACTTAAATAAAGCCTTGTAAGGCACAAAAATATACTGCACTTTCAGTGGAATGTGAACCTTTAGATCGTAAACTGTGATCTAAATTTGTTTCAAATTTGTGTTATTGCTTTTTCATTATACTGGCAGGTGTTGTAGGGGATTACCACACCCTCGGTAAGATTCAAATAGTTTTCGTCATTCATTATTTCCAACTCGGACTGAACAAAGCTTTTATCAAGCGAAATCGAGAACAGCCCAGAAACGGCCTTATACAAATCCGAATTAACTTGAATATTTTTACCCTCTTCAACCTCTTGTAAACAGTGACGAATTTCCTCAACTAGCTTTTCGATTTGAATTGTATCATCAACACAAGAGAACTGATTTACAGCTCGGTACCCACCAAGTTTTTTGATAATGTTTAGCGCACACCTCTCATCTTTTAGATGAATATTTTCAGCTGACAAAAAGCACAGTGATTGCGTTTGTTTTACTAAATCAAAACTAACAACTGAGCTTTCCAACTCAGTATCTCTAATTGCTAATTTAATCAACAGCAAAACAAATGGAAGTGCTACATCCGATTGTCTAAGCACGTACATGTCCACTTCCATGTCTGAACACATCACAGTTCGGTATTCAAAAAAGTTTTCAACTAATTCTTTTATAATCATAAAGCCTCAAAGGCAATTTGCTTGATAATTGGATGGGTTATAATTTCACTACCTTAAAGACCAGATGGAATATCCCTAAATATCAACAAGATACTGGGTGAGCAAAAGCCTATTAATTTAACGTGTATATCACTCTAAAGAGCAAGAGTTGATATACATATTGTGACGATCCTAAACTCTGTGAGTAACCGTTGTGCAGGAACGTTGATCAGTTAACAGTGCGCAAGCATTATGTTTGCGCACTCAACATTACTGATATTTTTAAGCGGCTAACTTACGCTTATTTGACCGCCCAGCATAGATAACGCCAGCGAAAAGTACTAACCACCCCATAGAGCCGCCTCCACTGCTGTTATCTTCCGGTTTATTTGTGTCAGGGGGCGTAACCGCAGTAGGAATATTTATAGCTTTAAAAGAGACGATAGATTTGGCTTCTAGTTCACCATCAGATACGACTAACTGAAGTTCAATTATTTCATCGCTAGACACTTCTGGTACCATAAAGCTTACCGTTGCACTGTTAGCACTTGATAAGTTAACACCAGTCCCCGATAACTGAGTCCATAGATACGTCAATGTATCACCATCTTGATCTACAGCATCAGCCGACAATGTAACTTTAGTCCCTTCATCGTAGGATCCGGCAAGTGCTCCAATGCTAACCGTAGGTGCATGATTGATTGGCACATCAATAGCCATGAAGGCAATTATTATGCTCGCTTCTAACTCACCATCTGATACTACCAACTTAAGCTCAATTGTTTCATCGCCAGACACTTCGGGGACTTCAAAGGTTACAGCTGCACTGTTAGCGCTTGAAAATGTTATACCTGTACCCGATAACTGGCTCCATTGATACGTCAACGCATCTCCATCGGGATCTATAGCTTCTGATGATATCGTAAAAACAGAACCTTCCCGGTAAGTCGCGTCTATAGAACTCGTACTAACAGTAGGCGCGTGATTAATAACTTCTGGAGCATTTTTCACCATTAAAGCGCCAGGGCCAAATTCAATAACATTCATTGGTACATCAGGATTAATAGAAACGTATGTTAAAAGTAGACAATTTTTGCCTGGGATTAACCCTACCGAATAATCATCAATATTTACTGAGCAACTTCCATCAACGGCTAGCCCAGAAAATACATTAGGTCCCACCATACCATCTGAAAATGCACTCCATTGACCTTGTGAGTCGATAACTCTATATTCTGAGTTTTCTTTGATAGGCTTATCTTCAGGAAGAGTAACCACAAGTTCTGCCATCCAATCAGATCGGGGGCCTAGATTACTGTGATAATTAACACCGATCACATCGGAGTATGGAGTGTAACCCTGCTCATCTATTGATTGATTTGGGTAAATTGACTGAAGCTGATCCCAAGTCATAACTGCGGAGTCAGTGACCCCCTGCTTTGCTTGTAATATTTTTTGTGGTATAGAGAGCGTTCTTGCAACACTAAATAATTGACCTTCTTGATATGCTTCATATATTGGTAAATTATCCAATCCTTTTAAGGTGTTGTTCGCTGAACTCAGTGGGTCGATGTAATCGACAATGCCATCACTATCCGTGTCTTTGAAGCCTTCGACTGCGTCGCTAAGTCCGTCATTATCAGTATCGTTCGTATCAAATAATTCGGGTAGCGCATCGGCAACAATTATCTCACCACTGCCGATAACCTTACCGGCAGTGCTTGTTGCTGAAGCAGTAGCCGTAATGATATTTATCGTATGTACGCCAGTCTCCACATCTGTAAGCTCTAATGCAAAGGTGTTTCGATTGATTCGAGACCAAGGTATGGTCGAGTCCAGTTTAAAATTATCAAACTCTGGCCCGTAAACATCTATTTTCACAATCGTCCCACTCAATGCTTTAGAAAGGACGGCTGTTTCAGATGTTGCGTCTTCATCAACTGAGGTCGTTGAAGCGTATGTAAGCTGAGATGACGAGTAAAAAGCTGGTGCCATCTCAGGAGCAGCTTGACTGGGGATATGTTGTCTGAAGCCCATCTTCGAAAAAGAGGCACCTTGTGAATCAATCTCTAAATTAGGATCAAACAAACCGGACAAGTCGATATCTAACATTGCCTCACCTATGATTGCAAGGCTATTATTGCTTTTTGAGCTACTGTCTTCCCCTCCTCTCAGTATCACTAAGGGCAACTTCTTTTTAATAAAATAGGCTTCATTAAAATTAAAGGAAGTGTGTTCAGTTTCACCATGTGCTTCTTTTTTTATAAGACTGGAAAAATATGACTTCCAGTCGTCTTGGCTCCATTTTGACGTTAATGTAAGGGTGCGCAGCTTGCCTTCCCCAGAAAAACTAAAATCAAAGATCTTATTGAGCCACTCTGGATCTAGATCGCCATATAAGGGGTCATTGCCGAACCCTAAATGAACATCTAAAACATCTCTATTTATTGGATAACGGCAATCATCATCGGTTGTAAGACAGGGTGCAGCATTTGATGCTAGATAGAAGTCATTGTTTGCTATGTTTTCATCCATTACCGTTAAATTAATACTGATGGATTGACCTTTTTCTGGCATAGAAACTAAGCTCGAGCTCAGTCCTATTTGACCATCTTGTATCAGTGTTTCCCCTGTTTGCATGTCAAAGTCTTCATACCTACCTCTAAGCGCTACTTCACCAACAGAAATTGACCCAACATCATCATTTATGGCATTTATTGTTTTAACAACCACATACTGTTTAAAGTTATTCCCAACAGTGCCAGAAAGTTCAAAGAACGGTCTGTCCAAAGTGATTTCCGGCTCTGTAACGATATAACTCTCGATAACATTATAATGGTGAGGTCGAAATCCATCACTCACTTGTACCAGATATCTAGAACTTACATCACCCCATGTAAGGTGAACCTTATCCGTAGATATTTCAGTGGAAATATTAGTGGCTATAGTTCTATCGGCTAACAGTTCTTTATTGCTACGAGAAAATAATGTTACATTATCTGCGGCATCGATATTTGAACTATCTTTTCCTATTGGAGCACCATTATGTAATAAATAGGGATTTGAAAATAGCGGAAGTTTTGTGCACTCAACATTACTGTCTTCGCATTCAGAAAAGACGCTCATAATGCTCATAAAGCCATTATCTAAATCGACATAGCCATAGCCGGGCCAGTAATCAACAGCCTTACTATCGTCAAACTTGTTAAATTGGTAACGGTCATGATCAGCGCCAAGCCAGTGACCCAACTCATGGGGTAAAACAGTTCCTGTCAATGAGTTGATATCTACTACACATGGGAAGAATCTTTCAAAACGAGGGGAACCATCTGTATCGTATTGGCTGTGCCAATATGCCTTTACGCATTGTCCGCCGCCTATGAAATCTGATCTCACTATGCCAATAACTGCATCGGCTAAATTTCCTAATTTAAAATCCTGATACCACTCCTGTTCTGCTAGTGCTTTTTGATCAAAAAAGAAAGGCACTTGTTGAAATTCAGTATCAGATTTTATCACCAGCCAATCGAACTGAACATCAGAGCCAGAGCTGACGAATACCTGATTAACTGAGGTCATTGCCCTATGTAGAGCAGCGACCAAGTCACCGCCATAATCAGTCTTATAATTATCTTCAGTTGCCTGATCATAGGTTAGGATGAGTTTGGGACGCTCGCGTACCAGCGGCAATGGTAAGTCTGAGCGATTTAAATCGACGACCTCTGTGCTCTTTGGGGTAGGCACTCCAAATATTTTTTGGGTGGTTGGACTCATATCTCCTGAGGGATTAACCAAATCTGATATTTGTGTGGAACACACCCCCTGAAAAGAGAGCGCCAACGAGCCGAATAGAAGTATTTCCTTATACATTTAAACCTCTTTACAATAAAAACAAGTAAAACCAATAAATTACAGCCTATCTACAATATCGAAAATGTTCAATGCAACCTATTGTTTCTTTAGTTAATAAAAGCGTCAACTGTTAACTTGATCGCTTTTCCGACAACATATATTCAAAATTTCAATTACCTGCGCTCCCTACTCATATACAAACAAAATTAACTGCCGACTTTTGGAATGTGGACTGCCCCGAGTCTTATGAACTAATTTAACCTAATCTGGACTCCGAAAAATATAGGGAAAGTTACATAATCATAACTTGGTCACTTCTTACATATTTAGCATTATTAGAGCAATATGAAAGACTAAGGGATGAGTTATAGCGATTAACTCTAGATAATGATATAGCGACGGCTAATGAGATTGCAGTGACTGAAACACTCAGAATTTACGCAATATATATGGAATATTTTAGCGAAATACTATCCATAAGGTTGTTGCAATAGAGTAAAGCAGTAACACGCAAGCAAGAAAGGTAAAAGGCTTTCGTCTTAAAAGTTTTTGCAAATGGTAAGGCGCACTTTGGGAGTATTCCTGAACAGGTAAACCTTGCCGAAAAAAATGGATACTTTGCCTAAATGATTCTGCATCGAGATAACGTTGCTGTGGTGAGCTATCCAAGGCTTTATTAATTATCGAATTAAGCTCAGGATTTTTTAGTTTATTCACCGTATCGGTTATCGCAACCTTGCCCGTGACCATATAGTGAAGTATTACTCCAAGTGAAAAAACATCTGATTGTGAGGTACAAACCTGCCCTGCCACCTGCTCAGGCGCGCTCCAGTGGCGTGTAAACGCCTGAACTGTTTGATGATAGCCATCTGTGCTATCAGTGACTTCTTGTTTATATTTTTTTGCGAGTCCTAGGTCAATCAGTACTAAGTGTCCTTGATCATTTATAATGATATTTTGCGGCTTTAAGTCACCATGATAAAGATGTTGACCATGTAGATAACTCACAGCTCGCAGTAATTGTTCAAACACATTCAGTTTTTGTTTTAGCTTGAGTTTATTATTAGCCAGCCATACATCCAGCCCTTGACCGTCAATGAAATCCATGACGATACAGGCGTTGCCTAACACCTCTGACACCCCGTATATACTGCAAACATTAGGGTGATCTAGTGTCATTAAAATAGAGGCTTCGTTATGAAAAATCTCCCTTTGCTGCTGGGAGTTAAACTTATTCGTACGTAGAATTTTAATAGCCGCTTTATGTACTCTTACATGCCCATTATCATGGTTCATTAAGCGTTGTTCGCCTTGAAAAACCAGCCCCATCCCACCAGACTCTGAAACTAACTGGGTAATAGTAAACCCCATTACTTCCTCACCAATCAATGCATCATAAGAAACAGAGGACTGATTAGAAAGTTGCTGCGATATTAACTGACTACTGGATAACGATATATCATCTATCGTCAGCATTTTTTCAAGCGCTAACACTTGTTTTGGGAATTTTTTCTTTAAGGGCAATAAGCGTTGCTGTTGATCTGTTTTACTTAAACTCGCCAACTCACTATATAGAGAAACAATATCTATCATTCAGTTAACTTTGCTCTAAGCCAAACCGTGGCAAATTTTAAGTCGTTATCGACTGTTCTTGGCGACAACCCCAGCATATCAGCCACTTGTTGATGTGACACCATGGCAAAGTTTTTAAGTTCAAACACGTCAGCTTGTCTTGGGTGGGACTGTTGAAGCAGCTCTAAAGCAGAAGATAATGAAAGGTTTTCGGTCCAATTAGGCAGTAACACCTCAGAGTCCATTAGTTGTGAATGCAAGTATTCTTGTTTCGCTTTTTGTTGATTCTCTAGTGATTGATGGGGCTTACCAAACAACAAATGCCACACTGATACGCGCACATAATCAAAAAAGTCTTGCCGGTTTTCAAAGGGCTGTTCATCGTTACGCCAGCGGTGTAATTTCACCACAGATTCATTGGCTAACTCAGTAATGGAGGCATCATGTAAAATAGTTTCATTAGGGCGGTGTTGAGAAAGGTATTTTTCTACAATCGACCGAATATCTTGATAAGCATAAGTAAGGAACTCTTCACTTTGATGCTTGTCTCTATTTTGCCAACCCACCAATAACTCAGTGGCATTGCTTAGCTCTCTTATTGACACAACAATCCCTATGTTCAACATTCATTAACAACTGAATTATCATCTACTTCAGCCTCCAATGATAGTAATTACAACACATTAAGTTCACATTACTATAAATCATTGAGGTTGATTATGGACAGTTCTTGCTTCAAGGTGAAGGTATCAATCCAATAACGGTTCCCATGACAAGTTACCCTGTCTACGGGGCTATGCCCATGTACTACATAGTCAACCTCATCAATCCCTGCGCAAGAGCGAGCATTATGTAAAGGACGACTCCATAATACATGCCAAATGTCATCATCTGACAACGTACCATTTTGCAGTCTTTTCCAGCTAGATGTTGCGGACGCATGGCTAATACCAATCGTTTTGCCATTAACATCAATAGTACGCGCTAATGGCATCGTAATTTCAATCAAGGTTTTCCAGCGTATTAACAAGTCAAAACGGTGCATATGCTGTGATAACCACTCACCACCTTTTTGTCGCAAAAAATCCCAATAACCTGGGCACTGAAAACCTAATAGAAACAGCTGTTCATGGTTCCCCATCACCGAAAAAAACCACTTTTTAGTGAGTAAATTAATACAATCAATACTGTCGTCACCTCTACTGATAAGATCTCCAGTACAAAAAAGGCGGTCAGTTTGAAAGTTAAATTCCAGTGTAATTAATTGCTCATAGAGCCGTTGTATTTGGCCATGTATATCGCCGACGATATAGTCTTTACCCACTAAATTGGCAGTATTATAAACATGCTGTTTGCGAGGTTTTAGTTGCATATCATCTGAGCCTTAAAAAAGTAGCCAGTCGTAGACTGGCTACTTGAAAAATGACGCGCTATTGAACTAATTGAGCCCACAATGCATGGTTAGTTTTGTAGCCAGGTTTAATCGTTGCAATTACCACCAACACAAGGCTTGCTAAAAACAGATAAAACCCAACATCAGCATATTTTAATCCTTCCGCCACCGCCCTTAAAATGTCTTTTGTGCTTACACTGCCAAACATTTGTGCAGCTTGAAACATATCCGCTATTTGTTGATACACGGTGTAAGTAATCGACAGTAGCAGTAGTAATAATAGCCCACGTGAAATTGACTGTTTGACCCCAAACAAGTGGCTACACAAGGCTAAAATGGCAACAATAAATAACCAAGTTGGAGTCATCTCACTCAGTGGCATACTGCTTCCCATCACCTTCATCACCGGGAAATAAGTGCTTAAAAGCATAAATGCCAAACTAAATACTGCAAACAAGTTCATCAATTTAATACTGGCAGGCTCTACTGCTAGTGCCCGTTCTTTGGTATTAGAAATCGTTGATTTAGCTTGCTCAAAGGTTTGCGATTGTTGTAAATCATGAGTTAACTGCTCAGCAGTATTTTTTGCTTCGTTGACTAAATCGAAGGTTTTTTCTTTTATTGACATATATATTCCTTTTTGATCTCTTTTGCCAAACGGCCAGGATGATGACGTATCAAATCTTATAATTGCAGGGTGTTAGCGGCTAAAAGGTCTCTATCTAATTTAATATCATCTTTTTCAGCCAATTCCATGACGTAATCAAGCTCACACTGATTCATTATTTCACTTTGTGCGGCTGTCATTTGCATAGTCTTACTATTTACTCCCGCTACTTTAAAGCAGCCATTTAGCATTTTCATTTTTGCCTCAAAATTAAGCGAGTTGTTCCAACTCTTAATCCAAGCCAGTTGATCATCTTCTGAAGAATTGCCACAACCCACTAACACCAGCGCACTTAACCCAAAAATCACGGTCGCTTTTATATTGTTTTTAAAGTTCGACTTCATCACTGCTTCCTTTTCTTATGTATACATATTCAATCAATATGCGAATAGGGTCAGCTTAAAGGAATGTTCAAAAATGATGAGTGACGTAAAATAAAATTATTTACGCAAAAAGATGAGTTAAAAAAGAGAACTGAAATGGGTTTACAAAGGAAATCGTTCATAGGACTCGGGGCTTACCATTGTACATCTGAAAGTGAGGTAATTAATAATGTATATTCATCAGCCATGCTTCAGATTGAATGTCTGAACTCGAAGGATATTAAAGGAGATCACCTTTGTATCGTAGGTTTATACGAATACAGTCATAGCGACTACAATTCAGCACTATGCGTAAACGCATCCCAGCCTATGGGGTACGAGTTTTTAAACTTGTTCGATATTAAGGATATTTACACCAGCAGGGACATGCAACACAGCTTGTTCTCAGACCTAACAAGAACGACCAGCAGAGTCGGCGAGTTTTGCCCTACTGGCTTTCAAATTGCGCAGAGAAGGTATTTAGGAGCAATCACCCCTGAAAAGGTGTTTTCAATTGATGAAAAAACAGTAGCTGAAATCTGTTTCGGGAACTACTGGCTATTACCTCTAGCTTGCTCATTTTTGAAATGCATGACGGAAGAAGCTGATCAGTTAGACAACACAATCGAAACAGCTTTGGACAAATTATGCCAAAAAGCCACAGCACTCATTCCGGAAATCAACGACATCTGGACTGAAGGGCAATAACATTGATTTTGAAATCAATATAATCTGAGCACCATTTAATGGTGCTTTTTCTTGGCCTACTTACAGGATAGTTAAAAATACTCCTCCCTGAGCATTGGACAGATCCACAAGACAACGGCATACATTTTTCGAATAAGAGGTAGCGAACTTTAGACGAGGATTTCGCCCCATTACCTCGACGGCTTCAGGTTTATTAACTCTATGTATTGATTTGTCTTTGTAGAGAGTTACCATGGAAGGATTTATTAGAAAAGGAAATCTAACCATGAACCAGAAAGGGTTTTACCTGTTCATTTTTGTGAGTGCGCTATTCGGGGCGGGCTTTATTTGGTACACACACAATTTGTACATCGCAAACGTCGGAAACCCGATTTTTCAAGAAACACTCACCAACTTCACTAGCTGGGCATTAGTAAAACTAAGGCCTCTCGGTGTTACGAGCCTGGAGCAAACAGCTATACCCAGAATGATGACCTTGGTCTTGGCATTGTTTGTCGCTATAGGAGTCGCGTGCCATTATTGGTTCAAATACTGGATTTCAAAACCAGTATTCTTAATGGGGATTTTTAATTCAGCCCTTGTTTTCATCGTCACAGCCGGAATGTGGGTCATTATTTCAGTTCTCTACTCACTTTCGCCACAGATGATCGACCAAACACTTGCCCAACAAACTTTGTTTGGTGTGCCTCAAAAAACTGAATATATTTTCCGCGCCACCGCAGGCGTGTGGGGGATATGTCTATTTTTTTGGATTGTACTGTCTGCCTTTGTACTTTTAGTTAAGGCGTGCCTGTATAGCGTTTCGAAAGTCTCTTCGATTGGCTCAACTGAAAAGAAAATGAAAACTGTAGACAAGCCAGCTGCCCCAGTAGCAAGTAGAAAGAGTAGAGTTTTTGCATATTTTAGAAACGCTAACCCATGGCACTCTTGCCACTCAGGGAAGAACATGGCTCATGAGAAGGTGAATGTGATCAAGGGGGTGATCGAAGGCGTATATCTCACCGCTTCCATCGTTATCGCAGTGACTTATCATTTTGGCGTGACCGTGATCCTCCTATTTTTTTGGGGGATAGTTAAATATGCCTACGCGAAGCAAGCGGCGGATGATAAACATCACCTCAACATGGCCAACGACCCTGAATACCGTAAAGCATATGAGCTCAAAATGTACGAACAAGAATTAAGAGATCGCGACGCAAAAGAGAGAGGACGTGAGCGCCTTAAAGCTGAGTTGAAGCAACTTGACATGGACGTGAAAAACGAAAGAGAGGCAAATTACAGAGCAATGGGCCGAAGCGGACAAAGAAGCGGGGCGGCTTATGAAAAGGAGTTACGCGAGGCTAGAATGAAGTTGTGGTAACCACATCTGAGGAAAAAGCTGAATAAAAAGAAAAATGGGAGCAATGCTCCCATTTAGTATTTGTGAATTATGCAGCCCTGAGAGTCTCATGAACCAATTTGACCGAGTTGTGTGTAACCCACGGAATTTTATGACCCTGTAGCAGATTCTGTGTAACTACCTAATTTATATGTAGTCTGCTATTCGATCTTCAAACTCGATAATAAAGCGATTTAGTGCTGGTTTCCAGTTTCTAATCGGCATCGTCCACTTCTTAGAT
>NZ_RXNU01000059.1 GCF_003966225.1 Shewanella canadensis | reverse complement strand
TAATTGAAAATCAGTAGTTAAAGTATAACTATAAATTTGTAAAATAGCTAATAACATAAATAAAGATCCAAATAAAGTATATAAAAAGAATAAATTAGCAGATCTAAATCTAAATTCACCTGAACCATAAACAATTATAATTATAAATAAGATAGGTAATACACTTTCAAAGAATATATAAAATAATAATAAATCTAATACTAAAAATAAAGCTAATTGTAATGTTTCTAAAACTAAGAAAGAAATTAAGAAATATTTCATATTAGAATTAGTATATAAATTATTATAATTAGAAATTATAGCTATAGGAGTAATAAAAGTTGTTAATAAAACAAAATATAAAGATATACCATCAATACCAAAATTTAAATGACAAAAAGTTAAATAATCAAATTCAGAAACAAATTGAAATTGAGTAGTATTAGAATCAAAATTTAACCATAAATAAATAGAAATTATAAAATTAATAACAGAAGTTAAAATAGCAATATTTTTCATTTTAATTTGATTTTTAATACTATTTTCTTGTATATTTAATATAAACAAAGAACCAATAAGAGGTACAATTAATAATAATGTTAACATAATTATTTAATTAATTTTTTAATTTAGTATATTTGTCACAACCTTAAGTTAAAATATCATTTGGGGGGAGTTATTATTAAATAAATAAAAATATAATTAGATAAAAGATAATTTAAATATAAATTAAAGAAATAAATTTAATCTTTTGTAGAGAAATAAGGTAAGAAAGTAAAGAATAACATTGAGATATAAAGTATAATAGTTTTAAATTCTGGATCTGAGAATGGGATAAGGAAATTATATTTATAAAGTATCATTGGAGGGAAAAGATAGAAAATTAAAATTATTAAAGCAATTAAAAAATATAAAGCATAAGTAGTAATAACTCCAGTATCAAAATTAGCTAAATTATAAGCAGTGTAATCTAAAGCAGAAGCTAATCCATAAGGTCCTAATAATTCAATAACTCCTCTATCTAAAATTTTAGATATATTATAACCAGTAATTAAACCAATAGAA
>NZ_RXNU01000058.1 GCF_003966225.1 Shewanella canadensis | reverse complement strand
TGGCTCTTCTAAACCTTAAATTAGAGAAGAAGATATAGTCCGATCCTGATCGTGAGATCGGTTATTATATTATAATATAATAAAATTGCACCATATGTTCTCAGTTGGAATGGATGTGGATACTAGAGCTTACTTTACGGCAGCTACAATGGTAATTGCTGTTCCAACAGGTATTAAAATTTTCTCTTGGCTGTCAAATTCCTTTAGTAAGAATATTTATATGGCCAATCAAATTTATTTAAATGTACTAGAAAATTATAAATTTTATAATGAAAATCTATTAAATGTTTTTTCAAGATCTAATAAAAATTATTTACCAGAAAATAAAAATTGTAAAAGTTTAGTTTTATATGGATCTAATCTTTCTTCAACTGTAAATTATCCAAAATACACTAGTATTGTAAAATATATGGTATCTATACCTAATAATATTTTATTCCCTTTAATAGGAATTTTAATGTCAGATGGATGTATTACTATTAATAATAGTAGTAAATTATTTAGATTAGAAAAATATCCTAAAGATGTTGGAGCCAGATTTAGATTTAAACAAAGTATAAAAAGATCTGATTATGTTTTCAATGTTTTTTCACTTTTATCTCATTATTGTATTTCTTATCCTAGTTTAGTTAAAACTAGAATTAATAGAAAAAATTTTGTTGGAATTGAAATTGTAACTCGATCTTTACCTTGTTTTTTAGTTTTACAACGTAAATTTTATTTTAAAGGTAAAAAAATTATACCTTTAGATTTTTATGATTTAATAACTTATGAAGGTTTAGCATATTGGATTATGGGAGATGGTTGTTTTGTGAAAGGAGGAGGATTATATTTACAAACTCAAAGTTTAACTGTTAAAGAGTGTGTTTTTATTATTAATATTTTCTATATTAAATTTCAAATTGAAAGTAGTATACATTTTCAAAGAGGATTACCTGTTATATATATAACAGTAGATTCTATTAAAAAATTATATCCTCATATTCAACAATTTATTATTCCTAACATGAAATATAAATTTCATTATAAATTAACAAATAATTAAA
>NZ_RXNU01000057.1 GCF_003966225.1 Shewanella canadensis | reverse complement strand
CAAGGTATAACTAGTCTAAAGAATTTTCATGTACCTGATAGGGTCACGATGGGACGGTGGGACGAGCTGGTTCAGCAGCCATCAGCAAAACAACCCTCCCCCTGGAGAGGCTGGACAGGACTGGACAGAGCTGGATGGGGTCTCCAGGATGACAGACACTCCCAACAAGGTTCCCAACTGGCTAGTGCTGGACAGTCCAGGACAGCACCCTTACAGTCTGTCCCAGACTGTCAAGTCTGCTAGTAGTAGTGCTAGTAGTCCTACTAGTAGTACTTAATTACACTTCACAATAGTTCAAGTCAATGAAAAAATAATATTGAATAGGTATTACACTACTGATACAAATTAATGGTAGTACACTAATAGGAGTCGTCGTTCGCGATGGGGTAGTGGTGGTGGATGTCGTCGTTGTCATTCGCGGCCATCGTTGTCGTTGTCGTTGCCTTCACTGTCGCGCTGTTCGTGATGGTGGTGGTCGACAACGTCGCTGTCATCATCGTTCGTGTGGTCATTCGCGTTGTAGTGGTGGTGGTCATAGTTGTTGTTGTCGTTGTTTGCATCGTTGTGGTGGTGGTGGTTGTCACACGGTGGTAGTTGTTGTTGTGTCGTCGCCCTCGAGTGCGGGGGTCGCCGCTGTCGACGACATTGATGGTGGTGGTGGTGGTGGCCATGGGGTTGTCGTGGTGGTCGTTGTGTGCTGTTGTGCACGTGGTGGTGGTCGTTGTCATTGTTCGTGTGGTCATGGTGGTGGTGGTAGTGTCGTTGTGGTCGTCGTGTGCTGTCGTTCGCATGGTGGTCGTTGTTGTTGTTGTTCACGTGGTCATCGTCGTCGTCTTCGTCATCGTTCGCATGGTGGTAGTGGTCGTTGTCGTTGTCATAGTCGTTATCGTTGTTCGTTGTCGTTCGCGTCGTGGTAGTGGTCGCGCGGTGGTAGTCGTCGTCGTTCGCGTGGTGGTGATGGTGGTGGTGGTCGCCCGATGGTCGTCGTTGTCGTCGTCATTCGCGTGGTGGTGGTAGTCGTCGTCGTCGTCGTTCGCGTGGTGGTCATGGTCGTGGTCGTTGTCATAGTCGTCGTAGTCGTAGTAG
>NZ_RXNU01000056.1 GCF_003966225.1 Shewanella canadensis | reverse complement strand
TAATGGTGTAGCTGAAGGTGATGGTTTCACCGTCGGCGAGGAAATCCAGATCTAAACCGGCGGTATCATAATTCCATGGGGTATCGCCGGGGGCATCGGCATCAAGGACGCCGGTATTAAAGCCGGCAACCAGTGTGCTGGCCAAGCCGGCATCAATGATTTCACCGTCACCATTATTCCAGGTGATGTTGTCGTCAGAGACAAAGGTGATATCCACCACATCGGTGGTGTCGATATCACCGAAGCTGACGGTACCACTGTCGCTGAGGACTTGGGCAGAGGCATCAAGGGCTTCAACAAAGCCGGCGGATTGGGTCGCACTGATGGTTGGGACGTCATTAGTACCAGTGATGGTAAAGCTGACGACATCGGTGGCGAACGCCCCATTATTATCGGTGGCGGTAATGGTGTAGCTGAAGGTGATGGTTTCACCTAAGGCGAGGAAATCCAGATCTAAACCGGCGGTATCATAATTCCATGGGGTATCGCCGGGGGCATCGGCATCAAGGACGCCGGTATTAAAGCCGGCGACCAGTGCGCTGGCCAAGCCGGCATCAATGATTTCACTGTCACCGTTGTTCCAGGTGATGTTGTCGTCAGAGACAAAGGTAATATCCACCACATCGGTGGTGTCGATATCACCGAAGCTGACGGTACCACTGTCGCTGAGGACTTGGGCAGAGGCATCAAGGGCTTCAACAAAGCCGGCGGATTGGGTCACACTGATGGTTGGGACGTCATTAGTACCAGTGATGGTAAAGCTGACGACATCGGTGGCGAACGCCCCATTATTATCGGTGGCGGTAATGGTGTAGCTGAAGGTGATGGTTTCACCTAAGGCGAGGAAATCCAGATCTAAACCGGCGGTATCATAATTCCATGGGGTATCGCCGGGGGCATCGGCATCAAGGACGCCGGTATTAAAGCCGGCGACCAGTGCGCTGGCCAAGCCGGCATCAATGATTTCACCGTCACCATTATTCCAGGTGATGTTGTCGTCAGAGACAAAGGTAATATCCACCACATCGGTGGTGTCGATATCACCGAAGCTGACGGTACCACTGTCGCTGAGGACTTGGGCAGAGGCATCAAGGGCTTCAACAAAGC
>NZ_RXNU01000055.1 GCF_003966225.1 Shewanella canadensis | reverse complement strand
ACAGTATTGTTACTTTCTTCTGGAGTATCAGTAACAGAATTCCATCATGCTCTAATAAATGGAGATAAATTAAAAGGAATGTATTCTTTATCAGCAACAGTCCTATTAGCATCAGTCTTTACTGCGTTACAATATTTGGAATATGTTCAATCAGGATTTACTATTGCAGATTCTGTGTATGGTAGTACTTTTTATAGTACTACGGGTTTGCACGGTTTGCATGTTCTGGTTGGTACCATATTTCTTTTCTTTTGTCTTCTCAAATTGGTCAATTACCGTTTGACACTAAACCGACACATTGGAGTAGAATGTGGTATACTTTATTGGCATTTTGTAGATATTGTGTGGCTTTTGCTATTTATATCTATCTACTACTGGGGTGGTATGTAGATAGTTTTGTTTATACATTAAAAACAAATATTAATAATTTAAAAATAAAAAGAATTTTAGTTAAAAATTTTATATAAAATTAAACAAAATAAAAATAGAAAAAGATAATAAATAAAAAACAAAAAACAAAAATATTTTAATTTAAATTAATCAATAAATAATTTATTATTAAAATTAGGGATTTATTTTTAAAATTAACACGATATCGGTTGATTATTTAAGACCCGTTAAATTTTCGGAGCAATTATCTCAGGGCTGATACGTTATTACACGTTCATTATAAGTAGCGACTGCCAAGCTCACTTTTCAACTGCATTCAACTAACCACTTCCTTTATTTCACTGAATAATCATTTGGGACCTTAATCTGTGTTCACGGCTGTTTCCGTCTTGACTATCCAACTTAGCATGAATAGTCTGAATATCTACCACCAATTTATGCAATTCCGAGATTTATTTCCATTGGTAAGATTTTCGAGGTCTCCGCAACCTAAACTCCTATTAAAAAACAAACATATATTTATTATTTAATACTTGTTGGGAATTAAGTGCTGTACCTTCATAAATATTATTGTAGATGTCATACTGAAATATGTTTCGTAGAAAACCAGCTATCACCAGGTCAGATTGGCATTTCACCGCTTTCCAATACTCTTCGGAGAATTATGCAACATTCACCCGTTCGATCATTTTATCTGGTATAGGAAAGATCACCTGGCTTCGGGTC
>NZ_RXNU01000054.1 GCF_003966225.1 Shewanella canadensis | reverse complement strand
TAGATAGCTTAACCTTTCGGGGAGGGCGTTTACCACGGTGTGGTTCATGACTGGGGTGAAGTCGTAACAAGGTAGCCCTAGGGGAACCTGGGGCTGGATCACCTCCTTACCTATACGACTAACTTAACTCTTGAAATACGAAAGTATGTTTGAGTGTTCACACAGATTACTTGATAGAAGAAAGAGAATATCGAAAGGTATTTTTGAGGGTTTTGATTCTTAATCAAGGCACTTGATGAGTCTCGCAGGGAGTGTGCTTTAGCACATGACTGAGAAACGAAGAAAGTAACGATGAGAAAGGATTAAAAGACCAAAAAGAATGGGTCTGTAGCTCAGCTGGTTAGAGCGCACCCCTGATAAGGGTGAGGTCGGTGGTTCAAGTCCACTCTGACCCACCAAATCTTTTCTACTCTGCGTTAGTTTAATACTCGTTTAGTGAACTAAACGTCGCATTAAACCGCCTTGATTAGAATGCGATTTGGATTCGCCAATGTTTACATTGGATACTTGATGATTTCTCAACTGCATGTAAATGGGGCTATAGCTCAGCTGGGAGAGCGCCTGCCTTGCACGCAGGAGGTCTGCGGTTCGATCCCGCATAGCTCCACCATTTACTTTGCTAATTAGTCCGAAAAGGTTTTTTGATTAATTAAGTAGACTTACTTTTCCAGCAAGAAGTAAGGCATGCACATGGATAGAGATGCCAAAGATAAACTAACACTTTATCTTTGGCTTTTTTAAGCCCGTTCTTTAAAAATTTGGAAAGCTGATAGTGTTAATGTGAAAGGGACAATGATGAACTTATTCGTAAGTGAGTTGTTGTTAATAGCATTAGCGCGAAAATAAATAATTGAGTTCTCAAACACTTAAATCAAGTGCCGAACGATTTACCTTAGGGTGATGAGTTCAAGAGTATTCTTTTGGCGAAAGTAAACACCATTAGTTGCGATACGACCACCGAGCTACCCGCTTGGTAAGCGTTTGTTTCTTTATGAAACTTATTTGGGTTGTATGGTTAAGTGACTAAGCGTATACGGTGGATGCCTTGGCAGTCAGAGGCGATGAAGGACGTAGTAACTTGCGAAAAGCGTTGGCGAGCTAGTAACAAGCATTTGAGCTAACGATGT
>NZ_RXNU01000053.1 GCF_003966225.1 Shewanella canadensis | reverse complement strand
GCTGTTCAACAATCTTTAAATTCTCCCGATACAGTCATAGCTACAGCTGTTAAATTAGGGCTCAATCCTAAGTTATTAACTAAGTGGAGAGCCCATTTGACGTCCTCAAAACATTCTAAGAAGCCCATTCCAAACCAAGGGCCTGATAAGAGTATTACTGCACTCGAAAGAGAGATTCGTGAGCTTCGTAAGAAGCTAGAGCGTGCAGAGTTGGAGAACGATATCCTAAAAAAGGCGAAGGAGTTCTTCGACAAACACCAGGGGTAAAGTTTAATTTTATCCAAAGGTATTGCTCTGTTCGAAGAACGATAAAAATGCTTTGTGAGATACTTAATGTTTCACGTTCTGGCTATTACAGCTGGCTTGACCGTGAGCCTTCTAAACGAGATGAAGATAACAAAGTATTATCTGATTTTCTAAAAGAAAAGATAGATGAGCACAACGGCATAGCAGGCTATCGAAAGCTATGGTTAGATGCTGTGGCCAACGGTTTCAACTGCAATAAAAAGCGAGTACAGCGCTTGCTACAAGTATTTGGCTATAGGTCTAGGGCATGTAAAAGAAAGTTTGGAGTGGTAAAACCTAAACTCATTGAAACTAGAGCGCCAAATTATTTAAACAGGAAGTTTGAAGTCTCTAAGCCTAATGCGGTTTGGGTATCGGATATTACTCAAGTCAGGTGTAAAGAGGGGTGGCAGTACCTGTGTGTCATCATCGATTTGTACTCACGCAAGGTGGTGAGTTGGGCAACCAGCTACATAAACTCGAGTGAACTGGTGATTAAGTCACTCAAACAGGCATGGGATGAACGTAGGCCAAATGGCAGTGAGCTAATGTTTCACTCTGACCAAGGCGTCCAGTACAGAAGTTTTAAGGTACTAAAGTGGCTAACGAAACGTGAGGTCACGGTTAGTATGTCCAGGAAAGGAAACTGCTGGGATAATGCTTGCTCGGAAAGCTTTTTTGCTCAGTTAAAGAAAGAGTGGTTCTCTAATCTGGAAGAGTTGAGCAGAGGTGAGATGACAGCTCAATGTCGGTTCTATATCGATGATTATTATAATATAGTGAGAAGACATGGGACTCTAGATGGAGTGAGTCCCACTGTATTTGAATCTAGAATTTAAACCCCGTGTCCACTTTGCCGGGGTCATATCA
>NZ_RXNU01000052.1 GCF_003966225.1 Shewanella canadensis | reverse complement strand
CCGGCTCTTCTCCGCTTAGGTGAGTCGACTCATATCAAAGATCGTAAATAACATTATTATTTATAACACTTTTTTGTTTGTGAATAAGTGAATATACCTTGTCATCATTATCATCCGCCCTATTTAGCTTTAAAGGCCAATGTGTACAGTCCTTTTCTATAGAAAAAGGCTCTAATTCGGTTCTTGTGCGATGCCGCCGAGACAGGCGGTTTAAGGTTGAAGAACCAAGAACTGAAAAGCTATGCACAGTCGATCACTATGTAAGAAGACGGGTACACGATCTACCTGTTAGTGGACGTCCTTGTAGCATCGAAGTCGAACTCGCTCAGACCAGAGATAAAGACGGCAGAAGGTTAATTGAGGCTACTGAATACGTTGCAAAAGGAGCGCGATATACAATTCGCTTCTGTCAGTTCATCAGTGGATTGTGCCGATATATGAGCATTCACGCCGTCTCTCAACATCTAGGTATTCGTTGGGAGACGGTAAAAAACATAGATAAGGAATATCTACATTCAACCCTACCTGGCTTGGAGCCCGAGAAGCTTAACAACTTAATCCATATTGGCGTTGATGAGGTAGCCAGAGCTAAAAGACATGACTACATGACAGTGGTATACGATTTGGTTTCTGGTCATTTGATTTGGGTGGAACACGGTAGAAAAGCAGCGATCCTTATTTCGTTCTTCGAGCGACTATCAACAGCTACGAGAGACGGTATTAAAGCGGTTTCAATGGATATGGGTCAGCCTTATCAATCAGCAGTAAGGAAAATGCTGCCTAACGCCGATATCGTTTTTGACCGATTTCATGTGATGCAAAACTACTGCCTGTTAATCAAAAAAGAACGCGCCAAAGCCTTTCGAAATGGTTCTCATGAAGAGAAAAGGATGCTCAAAGGAACGTTGTTTCTCTTGCTCAAAAACGCCCATAAACTGGATAACAGGCAGTCTGATCGGCTTGATGATTTACTCGAGAGTAACAAGACTCTCTGCATTGTTTATATGCTGAAAGAGCAGTTACAAGCGATATGGGATGAACCGTGTTACAAGTCGATGATTAAGGCACTTGAAGCTTGGTGCAGCCTTGCTAGATCAACGAGGATATTATCCTTGTGTAATTATGCAGACGCACTATTGGATAGAAAAGTTGGCGTCTGTAATTACGCAAAATATAGATTAACCAACGCTCGAGTTGAAGCTGGGAATGTCTCTATTGGTTTACTCAGGCGAAGGGCAAGAGGGGTACGAGACATTGAATACTTCAAACTCAAGATCAGACAAACATCAGTCCCTGATACCCATTCAACTTTTTATCCAAATATCAAGCTCATGTAAGCGGAGAAGAGCCCTTT
>NZ_RXNU01000051.1 GCF_003966225.1 Shewanella canadensis | reverse complement strand
ATTATATACCTCTAGGTTTATCAAATGAGTCTGGGGTAGTGTTTCACGGGGTATGTCCCACTGCTGGCTATTAGTAGCAATCTTTTCAAGGAAGGCCAGAGCTTTCGTGGTGGAATAATCAAGGAAGTCTCCACCGCTCATGCTTTCAATCGTATTTCTAGTTATAGTATTAAGGCCTCTATATAGAATCCTAACTTTTTCAGTGTCATCGACCTTGTGGTGTGGACATTGAAGAAATAGGTCTTGAAAACTTTCCTATGCATCAAAGAATACCTCGCCCTCTTTCTGCCGGAAACTTCTGATGGCATCAACTATGTCATTAGTTCTTGTAATAGGAAAGAATTTGGTCAAAAACTTTTTACTTAGTTGAGCCTAGGTGGCAATTGAATTCGAAGGAAGTCCATGTAACCAATGAGATGCCCGATCCTCAAGAGAAAAGGGGAACAATCTCAAGCTAACTTCCTCTTCAGACAAATGTTTCTCCTTAAAAGTATTAAGAACAGTCAGAAACTTATTGAGGTGCTGATATGGATCTTCCCGTGAAAGTCCATGGAACTTAGGCAACATGCCCACAATCTGAGGGCGAATACCATAGCTACCTGCAGTTGTCTAGGGAAAGACAATGCAGATAGGTGGCCCAGTGGCCAAAGGTGAAAAGTAACCCCGAAGGGTAGCTTCTTGAGCCATAGGTGTAGGAGTTACTTCAGAAAGTGAAGTTGAGTCGTTTAACTCTTCTTCAGAAGGTATGGAGGTTGAGTCGTTAAACTCTTCCTTAGAAGAAGTGTGGTCCGTGATTGTGCTCTTTGTGTAGATTTGAATAGGTTTGGACAAGATTTTACCTGATCTAAGATGCATGCAACATGCGCATTACATATGCCACAGAAGTCCTAACCATTCAAAAGCATCTAACAAGGGGCTCAAAAACTGACTCAATTTTGTGTTCACCCAAGTCAATGAGTTCTTTCCAAGCTTCCCTTGTGAATTCTCCCTATATTTTGAGAGTCAAGTAGCGAATAACCAGTGTGGGAGGTTTTCCGTGCGTAAGCAACGTTCCTTAATTAAATAACCACAGTGATTCTACAGACTTGATCTGTAGGGGTTCCAGACCCAATTCCTAACTTGTGCTCCAATCAAAGAATGGTTCACGCAGTATTAGTTGAAATATCTGCTCAAGGTCTCAAATGAACATCGTGATAGCATGGCTTTAGTTGATTCAATTTTAAAGCTTAGGATATTGCAATCAATTGATATTAGGTTTCACTTTTAGGCCAGGTCCGCCTTGCAGTCCCGGTTTAACAAGTAAAAACAAAAATTGAAATCAAGCAACAATCAAGGTCATGTTAATCAATACAGAAACTCCTCTTGCAGGGGATTCGAGGAGGGTTAGGAGAATGCTTACCTTCCACTTTGTG
>NZ_RXNU01000050.1 GCF_003966225.1 Shewanella canadensis | reverse complement strand
CGTCTGAGGCATAGACAGTGCTAAGTCTTCAGCCACAGGTACCGCAGATGAGAGCAGTTCAACGCCCATCCTTGGTGTGAACAACTTAGTGACTTGAAATGGTGCCATGCCGAGCGAGTCCTGTCACTTATTGTTGTAACTAAATTGCGCCAGCGCAAGCCAGTCAGACCAGTCTGTCTGCTTCTCAGCTATAAATAGTCTGAGGTACTGCTGAAGCTCCTGGTTCAGCCGTTCGGTTTGCCCGTCCGTTTGCGGGTGGAATGCGGTGGAGAGCTTAAGCTCGATCCCTAATAGTTTAGCTAGTTCGCGCATGACTTGCGAGGCGAACTGCGGACCTCGGTCCGATATGATAGAACGTGGGAGACCCTGGTTCTTCCACACATGTGATAGATAAAGACATGCTGTTCCTAATGCAGTCACAGCCTTTGTAGTTGGAATAAATACTGCTTCTTTTGAGAAGTGATCTATAACCACGAGGACAGTGTCGTAACCGTCCGAAAGTGGTAAGTCTGTAATGAAATCTGCCGATATGTCTTGCCATGGACCAGATGGGATCGGCAGGGGTTGTAACATGCCAGCTGGGGCATTGTGGGAACCTTTCATGCATGCACATTGATCGCAGCATGAAACATATTCCTTGACTTGTGTGGCTAAACCTGGCCACCAATAGTTACGTTGCACCAGTTCCTGAGTCTTTGATTGACCAGGATGTCCGGCGATAGGGTTATCGTGGTGCAGGGTAATAATATCCTGGCGAAGCGTAGCGTCGCCTGGTACGTAAATACGGCCATCTCGCTTGTAGAGGCCATCTTCTAAAGTCCAATTTTGTCCGAGATCTAGATCAGAAGAATGAGATTGGATCCTGTCCAGTATCTGTCCTTCTTCGGCTTCCACAACAACGTGTTGGGCCCTGATCCATTCTGGTTTAATTAGTGTAACGCCTGAGTTGTCAGACTCAATGCCTTTGGCATGGTCGACTTTCCTGGATAAGGCATCTGCCTTTGTCATGCTTGTGTCCAGTTTGTGTATCAAGGTAAAGTTGAATCGGGAGAGGTAGAGAGCCCATCTCACCTGTCTCCGATTGAGATCTTGTGATAACATGAAATAATTAAGGTTCTTGTGGTCAGACCAAATTTCAAATTTGTGCCGAGCACCTTCTAGATAGTGTCGCCATGTTTCTAATGCACGGATGATGGCTAGCATTTCCTTGTCGGCAACCTGATAATTATGTTCTTGCACTGATAGAGCATGGGAAGAGAAGGCTACAGGCCTGTAGTCTCCATCAGGGCATTTGATAGATAGTACGGCGCCCGTTGCATAATCTGATGCATCGGTTTCTAGCCAGAATTCTGCGTCTATATTGGGATATACGAGAATGGGTGCCGTGGTAGAATGTTGCTTTAGCGTGTCAAACGCTTCT
>NZ_RXNU01000004.1 GCF_003966225.1 Shewanella canadensis | reverse complement strand
CAATGTCGGTTCTATATCGATGATTATTATAATATAGTGAGAAGACATGGGACTCTAGATGGAGTGAGTCCCACTGTATTTGAATCTAGAATTTAAACCCCGTGTCCACTTTGCCGGGGTCATATCAAAGTGGTTCCTAGACTCTAGGTTCTAGAACCTAGGAGCTGACTACCCTTTCCCATGCAGCCTGATGATTAATTCGGCTTCAGCTTTCGGAAGCTCACATTCATGAATCAACTCTTCAACACCGGCGCCTAAGTCGACCATTTTCATCGCCCGAGTGTACAGCTTGGCCTGAGGGTCTTGTTGGTTAGCTTCATCGAGTCTGGCATCTTGTTGCGATGTTTTCTTTTCAAGCTCTAACATGCGTTTTCCGACACCGATAGTACCGCTTCTTAACTCTTGCAACTCACGCTTTACCGCTTCTCGTTGCCGATCACTCTCTTTAACCAGTAAGGTCAGAGCATCGACTTTCGCCTTAAGCTTAGCGGTTTGCTTTTGCTGAAAGAATGCCAAGCCTAAACACGCAACCACATACACTAATGCTGCGATTAAGATTTCATCACCGATAATCAATTAGTAAGACTCTTTTAATGAAGTAACTTTATAGAAGATACAAGATTTCAGGCTCCGGCAAAACCGGAACCTGAAAATAGACTAGCAAATTCCTGAAACTAAACTCTGGCGAAACTCAATCTAAAAGATGGAAACTGATAGATAGAAGCCAGAGTCAGAAACTGTAGCGGTTAAATTTGGGACAGTTCCATCCACTCTTCGTCAGATAACAGCTTATCCAGGTCTACAAGGATAAGTAACTCATTATCCCTGTTACTCACACCTTGAATAAACTTGGCACTTTCCTCTGTTCCGACGTTAGGTGCATTATCGATCTCTGAACCACGAAGATAAACAACTTCAGCAACACTGTCGACCAGAATACCAATCACCTGCTTTTCAGCTTCAATGATCACAATTCTTGTCGAGTCATCTATTTCAGCAGAAGCTAAGCCAAAGCGAGTGCGCGTATCTATGACTGTGACAACATTACCCCTAAGGTTGATAATGCCCAATACATAGTGTGGAGCACCAGGAACGGGTGCAATTTCGGTATATCTTAATACCTCTTGAACCTGCATGACATTAATGCCATAAGTTTCATTGTCGAGTCTGAAGGTTACCCACTGCAACACTTCATCATCTTTATTTACCGCTACCGCTACTTTATTTGCGTCTGTCATATCTACCTCAGCCAACAGGATCCTGACTACCTAAACCTGAATTTAATAACTCTATGAGTGCTTGCACATGCAATATGCCACACATCTGCTCTTTTACTACACCAGCCAACCAAGGGCGCTTCCCAGCTTTGCTCCGCCAGTTGACCTCAGATTTCGTGATTCTTACTGCATTTACCAAGGATTCACACGTCAATCCCCAGTTACTATCTTCTAATAATACAACATATTGATAGTTTACGGATTCAGCTAATGCTTTATCGTACTTTTCAGGCATGACCCATGCACCGGTATCGACAATATTTAGCTGTGTGTCTCTATATGTTTGGACTCCCTTGTACCAAGCGGGTCTGCCCATAATATGATTAATCCGTTCAATTTTAACTATTCCGCCCAGGCTCACTAACGGCACGGCCAATGTCAGCCCTGCTACCTTAAAGAATAGTACCTGAAACTCATCATCGAGCGTTTCAAGCAGATCTTTTGTCACTTTAGGTGGAATTTCACCTAATTGTGTTTTTAACTCTAATTCCTGTTCCTGATTTTGCTTAATATCAATCTTGTTCTCAACGTGAACGTCGACTTTAGGCTTAACAGCGACTTTATCCGGAACAGATGTCGTCTTAATTTTCGATTTAGCAAGCGTTTGATTCTGAAGCTTAACAATTGATTCAGTTTCAATCTGTGGCTCAGGTTTGAAAACCGGCGCTAATAGTTGCTCCAGAGCCAACTTATCCAGATGAGGGTCGGTTTCTCTAATTTTTGATTTCGTTAACGCCTGCGTCTCTGTTTGCGTCTTATTGTGGGATTGAGTCTTGAGTTGTGTTTGTAGCCTTGGTGTCTCAATCGTTTCTGGCTTTTCAATGACAGGCTCATTATTTACAAGCTCTGATTTTAAACCTTTCAATTTCAACGCATTTGAACTTGACCCATCTGAAATCAGCTCGGGAAACACTTGTTCAGCTATATCGGCAGTTATCGCCTCAACTTGAATATTAGGTTCATCTTCTACCTCAGTAAGAAGCAGAGAAAAATAATCGAATACCGTTTCATCAACTGAGGTTGTCATGTGAAAGCTCCCCAGTCAGCAGGTGTTCTAACAGCCTTTCATATGCCTTCGCACCACGACTGCTTGCCGAGTAATGAGAAGCTGGAAGATGCGCTAAACTCGCATCTCTGAATTTGGTGTCAACCGGAATCACATCCGGCCAGAGTTTGTCACCATACTTTTCTCCCAGATGCTGCAGGGCGGATGATGCCGCCTTCGTCCGGCGGTCATACATAGTAGGAACAACAGTATAGTTATATCTGGTTTTCTTAGACCGCCCCATTAAGATCATGGTTTTTATCATTCGGTCCAGGCCTTTAATCGCCAGAAACTCCGTTTGAACAGGCACAATAATATGCTGACTTGCCGCAAGCGCATTGACCATCAACACACCTAAGACTGGTGGACAATCGATCAGTGTGACATCGTAGTCATCTTCCACTAAGGCAAGCAGTTTTTGCAGTATGAGTCCCATGCCACCTTGGTGACCGAGAGACCTGTCTAAGGTCGCAAGCGCCATAGTAGAAGGAAGGAGGTCGATCCCCTCAACATCTGTTGAGACGATATGGCTCTTCACTCTCTCTTTAGTGAGTTGCTTATGAGCCAAAAAAACATCGTAGAGAGAGCCAGGAACCTCTTCGGAGTCAATGCCAAGGTAATAGCCCAGTGATGCATGAGGATCGGTATCGATCATCAAGACACGCTGGCCACGTTTAGCCAGGGCCCCGGCTAAACTGGCAACCGTAGTCGTTTTACCCACGCCACCTTTCTGGTTTGCTATGGTCCAGATCTTCAAAAAACGCCCCTCAAATTCACTATCAATATCACTTTTTTAATTATTTTCTCGAGTTGTCACTCGAATACCGCCATGAGGCAAGCTTATCACTTTAACCCCATCTTCATTTTCTGAAATCGTAAGGGGAACCGCCACTAACTCTTTCTGAACGCCGCTACCGTCGACTTCACTCTTTACCCCACCGGATTCAAGAGTAGAAGCAAGCTCGGCTTCTGGGATATTAGAAGGCGTTTGTGAACTATGCGTGGATAGATCAGTTGCTTCGTTAACAGAGTCCCCATCAGTTAGTCGCTCATCACTTTGCTTATTCGGAGTGCGGGCAATACTGCTTGGTACCACTATATCATCCTGACTCAATTGTGCAGTGTTGCGCGACTCATCTTGACTCGTTTTGTGAGCAGTAGCCTCAGAAACCTCGACACCGGGTCCAACTGTCACCTTAACTTCCTGCTGAGGTTGAGCGTGGGAGAGCAATTCCTGTGTCGCGTTGGGATGTTCGGCCATCCATTTTGCTACAGCTTCAGCTTGCTCATCTGGCACCATGAGTAAAACCTGGCTACTTTGCAATCGCTCCACCTCGCTGAGCAGCAATGTATTTTTATGCCGCACATCGAAATAGAGGGTAGTTGTAACAAAAACGCCTATTGAGAGTAGAAAAATAATCAGAATAGAGAAAGTGTTCATCTTTCTCTTGGCTCTAGCCATGGCTGGATTCTCTTAAAATAGCTTCGGCCATATCATCCAGCGCTATCGATTGACTCGATATCCCTGCGGCGGTCACGGCTTGTGGCATACCATAGACGATACAACTGGCTTCATCTTGTGCCCAGATAGTAGCACCGGCACTCTTAAGCATTCTGGCCCCTTCTCTTCCATCGGCCCCCATTCCGGTTAAGACCACTGCCAGCGTCTCCCTTCCGGATATTTTTGAAGCTGAAGCAAACGCAATATCGACACTGGGCTTGTAATTCATATCTGCACTACCAGCAACAATTTTAATTCGACCATGAGCTCCCCCCCTCTCAAGCATCATCTGCATCCCGCCAGGAGCCAAGTATGCGGTGCCAGGTCTTAATTGGTCACCCGTCTGGGCTTCTTTGACCTGAATTTTACAAAGGCCATTTAAGCGACTGGCAAATGCAGGAGTAAAGGCTGCCGGCATATGCTGAATTAATAAAATAGGATGGGGATAATTTGCCGGTAGTTGTGTCAATATCTTCTGCAAGGCCACTGGCCCACCGGTAGAAGTACCAATCAATAATAATTTATAATTTTTACCCGATGCCCTTTTAACAACAGTTCCTCTTACAGGAACCGGTGCGGGTGTCACCGAGCGGGTTAACTGGGGAGATGCCGGCGTTTTAGTCGATTTAGCAGGCGTCGGTATCGTAGAGCGGGTTACGGGTCGATAAACTCTTCTACGCCCAAGAGCCTTAATTCTCTGTTGCAGAAGGAGAATCGCCTCATCTTTATTGGTCGCAATGTCTTCGAAGCGTTTAGGAAGAAAATCGAGTGCCCCAGCTTCTAATGCGTCAAGCGTCGCCTTAGCGCCATCCTGAGTCAATGAAGAAAACATCAAAATTGGCGTCGGAGTTTTACCCATAATTTCACGAACGGCACTGATGCCATCCATTACGGGCATCTCTATGTCCATAGTGATCACTTGGGGCTTAAGTTCCGCCGCCATTTTAACGGCTTCCAGACCATTGGAAGCGGTACCAATTACCTCTAGTTCTGGATCTTTAGTGACAATTTCACTTACCCTTCGACGAAAAAAACTGGAATCGTCAACAACAAGAACTTTAATGCCCATTCAATTTCCTATACCGCAAGTTGTTTTATTTTTTTGCGTAATTCTTCAGCAAACCAGGTACATCAAGGATCAGTGCAATACCACCGTCGGATGTAATTGTGGCCCCTGCCATGCCTGGAGTTCCATGCAACAAGGTGCCCAGAGGCTTAATGACAACTTCTTCTTGACCAATAAGAGAATCAACCACGAAACCTATCTGCATAGTACCAAGTTGAACAATAACTACATGGCCATGTTGCTTATCACCATGCTTAAACCCGGTCTGTTTTCGGATTAGCCAGTGCTCCAGATAGAACAGAGGCACGGCCTTTTCTCGAACGATTACAGTCAGCTGACCATCGACGATATTTGTCTTGGTCAGATCGAGGTGGAAAATTTCACTCACACTGGAAAGAGGCAGTGCGAAGACCTGTGTTGCTACCTCAACCATTAGTGTCGGCATAATCGCGAGCGTTAACGGTACCTTAATCTCTAATCGAGTCCCCTTACCTTGCAAGGAATCAATATGGATGCTTCCGTTCAATTGGGCAATGCGGGTTTTAACCACATCCATGCCGACGCCACGTCCCGAAATATCGGAAATCTCAACTTTGGTTGAGAACCCAGGAGCAAAAATAAGGTTGTATGCTTCATTATCGGTCATTCTAGAGGCGGTGTCTTCATCGAGTACACCACGGCTTATGGCGATCTCTTTAAGCTTATTTGGATCCATTCCGGCGCCGTCATCCTCAATCTTCAATAGAATGTGGTCACCTTCCTGACTCGCTGAAAGGGTAATGGTACCCGTTCTGGATTTACCCGTAGCTTCTCGATCTGCAGGCATCTCAATACCGTGATCGACAGAGTTTCTAACCAAGTGAACCAAAGGGTCGGCAAGCGCTTCGACAAGGTTCTTATCTAAATCGGTATCTTCACCGATCATTCTCAGATCAATTTCTTTATTCAAGGTACGGGCTAAATCACGTACGACTCGAGGGAAACGGCCAAAGACTTTCTTAATCGGCTGCATGCGTGTCTTCATCACCGCACCTTGAAGATCGGCGGTAACAAGATCCAGATTAGCCAAGGCTTTAGAGAGCTCCTCATCGTCTCGGTTAATCCCTAAGCTGATAAGGCGATTTCTCACTAACACTAACTCACCGACCATATTCATGATCTGATCGAGCCTTGCAGTATCGACACGAACCGTCGTTTCCGCTTGTGGCATATTTGCCGGTGCCGCTTTGGCTACAGCCTTAGGCGCCGCTTTAGCTACCGGCGCTTTCGCAGCAGGCTTGGCAACCGGGGCTGCAGGTGAACTCTTAGGCTGGCTAGCTACAGGAGCTTTAGTGACAGCTTTTGGGGCTCCACCCGAACCATGCAGTTCATCGAGTAATTTTTCAAATTCATCATCAGAGATGTCGTCAGAATCTACCGCTGGAGGTGCAGTCTCGACAGGGGGGACAACTTGAGCGTCCTTATTCTTAAATTGACCTGAGCCATGTAACTCATCGAGCAGTGACTCAAACTCATCGTCTGTGATATCACTACTTGCAGGAATTTGTGGTGTATCTGCTTTGATATCTTTAGAACCGGTAGGACCATTCGCCGCACCGTGAAGCGCATCGAGAAGCGCCTCAAATTCTGACTCATTAATTTCATCAATACTGCCGCCGCTTGTGCCACTGCTGGCTTTCGGGGCTGGAGCCTCATCAAACAGCTCAATACCCGAATCTTCCTCGGCGGGAGCTTCATCGAATAACTCAATTGAGGCATCAATGGATTCATCAACCGTCGGGACGGGAAAAGGAGCGCCGGAGCTCAGTAATTTCAAGTTGGCTAATAGTTCTGCATCGGCGGGGTCTTGCTCGATACCAGCCTGGGTCTGAGCAAACATTGCGTTGATGGCATCCACTGCTTGCAGAATGATATCCATCAATTCTGAAGATACTTCTCGCTTACCAGTCCGCAACAGATCAAAGGTATTCTCGGCTTCATGACACACATCGACCATTGGGCCCAGGCTAAGAAATCCTGCACCGCCTTTTACAGTATGGAAACCTCGAAAGATTGCGTTTAGCAGTTCCGTATCTTCTGGGTTATTTTCCAGAGTGACTAATTGTTCAGACAAAAGCTCTAAAATTTCACCAGCTTCGATCAAAAAGTCCTGCAGTATCTCTTCATCAACATCAAATGACATTAATATGACTCCTAATTAGAAACCCAGACTCGAAAGCAGATCATCGACTTCGTCTTGACCTGTGACAACATCATCACGCTCTTCAGCATTCATGATAGGCCCCTCGGCTTCAACGTTGCTGGTCGTGACTGGTGTGTCCTCGCTAACGGGCTGTTCACCAAATACAGTTAGCATAGAAACTAAGTTATTTTCGACTTCACGTACTAAGTCGATTACTCTTCGAATCATCTGCCCTGTTAAATCTTGGAAATCTTGAGCCAATAAAATTTCATTTAGTAGCTCTCTTAAACGAATCGAATCCAATTCGCTTCGATCGACAAACTGCTGAACGTCATGACAAAGACCTTTAAATTCATTCAGTTCGATATCACGCCTCATGAGCTTACCCCATGTTGGTTTTACCGATTGAATATTCGTTGTCAGAGCCTCTGCCAAAGGCAGACACTCCTCAACAGCATCCATGGTTTTATTTGCAGCTTGCTCTGTCATATCGATGACATAACTTAGGCGTTCTTTAGCGTCAGGGATCTCAGTACTCGCTAATGTGATCAGTCTGTCATCGACCTGAAAATCAACAATGGCACTGTGAAGCTGTCGAGTCAGTCTTCCTACCTCATCGAACAGTTCTTTTTGAATTGGCGTTGCAATGTCCCTGATCAACTCGTCGGCTTGCTCTTGCTGGCCTTCGGTCAGCAGTTCGACAAGTTTATTTGCTTGCTCTAACGAAATGAGCCCTGAGGTTATAGCCTGCATAACACAACCTTGATTATCCGAGTCGTTCAAAAATTTTGTCTAACTTCTCTTTTAACGTAGCTGCTGTAAAAGGCTTAACAACATAACCATTCACACCCGCTTGCGCTGCTGCGATGATCTGCTCCCTTTTTGCTTCTGCAGTAACCATCAGCACAGGGAGGTGCTTTAACTCATCGTCTGCACGAATCGCTTTTAATAGATCGATCCCCTGCATACCAGGCATATTCCAATCGGTCACGACAAAATCGAAGTCGCCTTTTTGCAACATAGGCAGTGCTGTTGAACCGTCATCTGCTTCTTGAGTGTTATTAAAACCCAAGTCTCTTAACAAGTTCTTGATGATACGCCTCATTGTTGAGAAATCATCAACAACGAGAATCTTCATATTCTTGTCCAAGGTTTCCTCCGCGGAGCTCTTTAATATGTAATTGTTATTTTGTTGTCCAATGCTTAAGTTTAGCTTTAAGTCTGAGCATCGCCTGACTCAATATCTGGCTTACCCGCGACTCACTAACTTCAAGAATGGCCCCAATTTCTTTTAAATTCAGTGCTTCGTCATAATAAAGCGACAAAACTAATCCATCTCTCTCAGGCAAAAGCTTGATAGCTTCCACTAATGCCTTATGAAATTCCACGTCTGCTATCGACTCAAATATATCGTCCTGCTGAACCTCATCATGGCTAACAACATCAACCGACACACCTAAGTCTTCGATACCAACAACTTTACCTACTGAAACATCATTAAGAATATGATGGTACTCATCGAGCGACATATCAAGTCGCTGTGCAATTTCGCTGTCAACGGCATCTCTGCCTAGCTCTTGCCCTAACTCACCGATAACCTGAGCAACGCGCCTTTGATTCCGATGAACCGAGCGTGGAACCCAGTCTCCCCGACGGATCTCATCAAGCATCGAACCACGGATCCGAATGCCTGCAAAAGTTTCAAATTTTGCCCCTTTGCTACCATCAAACTTCGAAGAAGCTTCGAGGAGCCCCATCATTCCGGCTTGCAACAGGTCATCGAGTTGAACCGATGCCGGTAGACGCGCTAACAGATGGTGGGCAATCTTTTTAACCAACGGTGCATACTGTTCAACTATTGAGGCTTTATTATCTAAACAAGTATACGCAGCGGCTTTACTCACTCGTCCTATCCTCTTGATACTCAGGTCGCTGTACTAATCTCTCGACAAAAAATTCAAGATGACCACCTGGTTGCTGAGGGATCGGCCAACTAATTATCTTATTGGCCAGGCCATGATAAGCAATTGATGCCGGTGATTTAGGGTACGCCTCTACGACCAATTTTTGTTTACGTACAGATTTACGTAAATTTTCATCGAAAGGTATCGTCGCAACTAATTCCAACGCGACATCTAAGAAACGATCCGTAACTTTACTAAGTTTAGCAAAGAGTTCCATCCCTTCCCGTAAACTTCTCACCATATTGGCAACTATTTTAAAACGGAAAACACCATGCTCACGACTCAATATCTTTATTAAGGCATAAGCATCGGTGATCGATGTCGGTTCATCACAGACTACTACTAGCACATCTTGAGAGGCCCGAGAAAAACTCAATACCATATCTGAGATACCTGCCGCAGTATCGACAATTAAAATGTCGAATTGGGTACGCATCTCACTAAAGGCTCGAATTAAACCGGCGTGCTGTGCCTGAGACAATTCAACCATCGCCTGTGTTCCCGAGGTCGCCGGAATAATTCCGATACCTTTAGGCCCACGAACGATAATATCATCTAGCTCTGCATCTCCCGATAATACATGTGATAAGTTACGATCGGCTCGTAACCCCAACATAATATCGACATTAGCCAAACCTAAATCAGCATCCAGGACTAATACACGCTTTCCTTTTTCAGCCAAGGCTACGGCGGTATTAATGGAGACACTGGTTTTACCCACGCCACCTTTACCACCGGAAACCGCGATTACTTTTACTTTTTCGTTATAAGGTTGATTCATCATACGTAAACCACTTGCTTGATCCCGACTCATTGCTTTACTCAAATGCATAGGCCCTTTCATCTGACCGTTCATTGTTCTGTACTAAGTGTTCTTTCTTATCTAATACCGATAACGCTTTATTGGCTAAAGCTAAGGTATCAGCAACTTGCATATCTTCTGGAACTCTTTGCCCGTCAGTTACATAACTTAATGGTAACCCACTTTGTATCAATACGCTCAATGCTGGAGCTAAAGAAACTGATTCGTCGAGCTTAGTCAACACGGCTCCCGATAGCGGAATACGTTTAAATTGCGCTACGGCGTCCTCTAAGACCCTTCTCTGCCCTGTAGAAGACAGTACCAGATAACTGCGTATAGGTATTCTGCTATTTGCAGCTAAATTATCTAGTTGTTGGAAAAGCCTGATATCTCGTTGACCCATACCCGCCGTATCTATCAATACTAGCTTGCGATTTCTGAACTGATAAAGAATTTGTTCCAACTCATTAAGATCATGTGCCTGCTTTACCGGACACCCCATTATTTTGCCATAGGTAGCCAATTGCTCAAAGGCTCCTATGCGATAATGATCGGTAGTAATCAACGCAACTTGATCTGCACCATGGTGTGCAACATATCTGGCGGCTAATTTTGCAACTGTGGTTGTCTTACCGACCCCTGTCGGACCAACAAATGCGACGACCCCACCCTGGCGAACAATATCATCACCTTGATTATCTAGCATATTAGCCAAACTGCGCGGCAAAGTTCTGACGAGTTCGGCCGGAGTATAATGTTCACTCAAATCGGAAAGCTTTGCAGCCACTGCCGGTGAAAACTCGGCATCTAGCAATTTACTTTCTAACATGGCACCGACAGGGTTAACCCGACTCTTTTGCTCCGTCAGTAACGACGTCACCTGATGAGTCAATAAATTACGCAGAGAGGCTAACTCTTCACGCATCGCATCAAACTCTTGATTTGGTTTAACTTTAGATTCATGCCCGCTTCGACCATTAAATGGCTTTGCTTCGGGTTCGGCTACTCTCGCATTAACAGATGGAGCTTGTAACCCTTTTGCCCACTCGGGCATATCCAGCTCATCGGACTTGTGACTGATCTGTTGGTTAACCCGGCTCTGTTGTCTTTCTAACAGGGCTTGCAATGAATCGGCGGCAGGAGCCGGCTTAACTTTTGATTCCGTCCGCACGGGTCTTTTTGACCCAAGAGAAATTTTCTCTTCGGCTAAATCCAGAAATGATGACGTGGGAGCAGCATTTGCAGTTTGCTGCAATTTTGGCTTAGGCTCGTCGTAATCGACAGCCGCCACTATCTCTATGCCACCCGTCACTTTCTTGTTGGACATAATCACGGCATCTGAACCTAAGGTCTCTTTAACCTGGGCGAGAGCTGTGCGCATATCTTTTGCTAAAAATCGTTTAATCTTCACTTACACACCCTCTACTGACCGACAGCAGATACTATTCTAATCTGCTTCTCATCGGGCACTTCCTGATAGGAGATCACCCTTAGGTTTGGAATTGTATGTTTAACAAACCTGGACAAGGTTGAACGTAACATACCCGATGTAAGCAATATTGCCGGCTGTCCGACCATCTCCTGCCTCTGTGATGCGTCTTCTAAAGACTTCTGCATACGTTCAGCTAGACTAGGTTCAATATTCGGACCTTCACCGCCAGTCGCTTGCATAGACTGATGCAACATCTGTTCCAACTCTGGCGCCAATGTAATGACAGGTATCTCTGTCTCCGGCCCGCTGATCTCTTGAACGATCATGCGTTTCAGTGCAATACGCACCGCGGCCGTCAGTACCTCGGTATCGGCGCTCTTAGTGCCATACTCCAGTAATGTCTGAACTATGGTCTTCAGGTCTCGGATTGAAACCCCTTCATTAAGTAAGTTCTGCATCACTTTCACCACCGAGCCAAGTGGCATCACATCTGGCACGAACCCATCGACAAGTTTTGGAGAATGCTTACCTAACATCTCCATCAACTGCTGAACCTCTTCGTAGCCCAGTAACTTAGCCGCATTATTCGTTAACAGCTGACTCAAGTGTGTTGCTACAACCGTCGCAGCGTCAACAACGGTATAGCCTAAGGTTTGTGCGTGCTCTCTAAGCTCAGGTGCAATCCACACCGCCTCCAGCCCAAAGGCGGGATCGGTGGTTTCAATGCCATCTAACTTGCCATACACCTGTCCAGGGTTAATCGCCAGTTCACAATCGTGCCTGATCTCGGCTTCACCAGAGGCTACACCCATTAAAGAGATACGATAGGTATTTGGCGACAGATCCAGATTATCGCGAATATGTACCGCAGGAACCAGGAAGCCAAGTTCCTGAGACAGTTTCTTTCTTACCCCTTTAATTCGTCCCAGCAGCTCTCCACCTTGGCCTTTATCGACCAGTGGGATCAATCGATAACCCACTTCGAGCCCGATGGTATCGACGTGTTGAACATCATCCCAACTGAGCTCTTTCGGTTTACCGGCATCGGCCTTCTCAGCCGGAGAGGTCTTAGCCAACTCCAGCGCTTTCTCGCGCGCATTTGCCTTCTTCTTATACATTATGAAAGCAACGCCGCCGACGGCAAAAGCGAGAGTGAGAAAGGCAACATGTGGCATCCCTGGTACGATACCCATGATAAACAGGACTGCGGCGGCAATGGCTATCGATTTCGGATTGTCAAACATCTGACTCATCATCATCTGGCCCATATCACCCGACTCATTTTGACGTGTCACCATGAGTGCCGCCGCAATGGAGAGCAACAGGCCTGGGATCTGAGCCACCAGGCCATCACCAATGGTTAGCAGGGTGTAGATCTCTACCGCAGAGGAGAAATCCAGTCCATGCTGAACCATACCGATGACGAATCCCCCCAGTATATTAATCACCATGATCATAATACCGGCAATCGCATCACCTTTTACAAATTTTGAGGCTCCATCCATCGCGCCATAGAAATCAGCTTCTTTAGTGACCTCTGCGCGGCGAACCCGGGCTTGGTCTTGGTTCAACACACCGGCATTTAAGTCGGCATCGATAGCCATCTGTTTACCAGGCATGGCATCCAAGGTAAAACGAGCACTCACTTCTGAGATACGCCCGGCACCTTTAGTCACTACCGCGAAGTTAATGATGATAAGAATGAGAAAAACCACCAGACCCACGGCATAGTTACCGCCAATCACCACAGAACCGAAAGACTCAATCACCTTACCGGCCGCATCACCACCATTGTGACCTTCGAGTAATACGACTCGGGTAGAGGCGACGTTAAGTGCCAATCTCAGCAGGGTTGCAACCAGTAACACACTGGGGAACGCGGCAAAATCCAGCGGTCTGTCGGTATAGATAGATACCAGCAATACAATAAGCGCTAAGGCAATATTGAAAGAGAAAAGAATATCGAGCAGGAATGCTGGGATCGGCAATACGATCATAGCCAAAGCGGCTAAAACAAGCAGAGGTGTACCCAGGCCTTTAAAATTGGCGGGTCTTACTTGCTTTAATTGACCTAGGCTTGCTTTAACATCCATTCAAAAAGAGTCCAAACTTTGACATCTAGCCCTTACTCAGCAATTTTTAAGCCAATATGGGGAGTTTAGTAATTTAGTGCTAATTTAGTAAAAATTTAGTAAGTAGATTTTTAGCTGCGCCACTATACCGTTAAACACACGGTAAATGAACGGCTTAATATCTCAAATGGACAATATAATGATAAAAGCGGTAGACGTGGATAAGAATGCAACTAGATCTGCGGGTTAATATCCTTATATCGACTCAGCCAGGCTTCAATTACCCATTATTTAACACTTAACGGCTGTAACTCTAGTGTTTAAGCTCATCAGGGATAGGTTGCTCACTTGGAATAGGATTGGGTCGCTTACCCCCATGTTTTTGAAATTGACGTAGCTGAAATACGTAGGCGAGCACCTGAGCTACCGCAGTGAAAAGTCCTTCGGGGATCTCCTGATCGATTTTAGTTGTGTGGTATATAGCTCGTGCCAGAGGTGGGGCCGAAACGATGGCAATCTCATGTTCTCGCGCTATCTCCCTAATCTTGAATGCCACTTCATCGACGCCTTTTGCCAAAACAAAGGGAGCCGTGGCTTTCATGGCATCATATTTGACCGCAACGGCATAATGGTCCGGGTTTACAACAATCACATCGGCATTAGGGACCTCCCCCATCATGCGGCGTTGCGCCATCTCCCTCTGCATCTGCCTTACTTTCCCCTTAACTTCCGGCTTACCTTCGGTATCTTTGTATTCATCTTTTATCTCCTGCTTTGTCATCTTCAGCTGCTTGTTGTGATTCCAGATTTGAAACGGCACATCTATAACGACAATGATAATTGTGGAGGAGCAGAGAATGATGAACATCCATACCAGGAGATCTAATGCATGGTAAACGTTACCCGGAAGATGATCCCGAGAGAGCGCGAGAATATCATTAAAATAATAGCTTAGAAGAAAATAGGCGGATAATGCGACTACCGAAAATTTTGCGATACCCTTGGTCAGTTCTACGAGCGCCTGAACCCCAAACATTCGTTTGAAGCCATTAACCGGATTCATCTTATCCGTTTTAGGCATAAAAGCCTTGGTGGAGAAGGTGATACCGCCAAGAATAATGTTACCCAAGAATGCCACGAGAGCAAGTATTGCAATAAAGCTCAACATAGGAAAGGCGAGTTCATTACCTATAAGAGACCAGATTAGAAACAACTCATTGGTGTCATATATCTGCGTTCTGTCCATGGTAAAGAGTATCTCCATAATATTATAGAGACTCTTGGCGATACTTGGTCCGGTGACCGCGAAACCGACAGCGGCTGCCATCAAGACAGCTGAAGTTCCTAACTCCTTCGATCGGGCAACCTGACCTTTCTCCCGGGATTGCTCCCGGCGCCTGGGGGTCGCCTCCTCGGTTTTTTCTTGACTGCTGTCATTCTCAGCCATCGGTTAACTCCCGGGCTTTATCGTTCGCATGATTAAAAAAGACCATCGACATTACATTGAAGCAGTAATACATCACAGAGTAATAACTGAGCGGCACGCCAGACCTCACCGAAATGCTCCATAATCGGAGTCAGGGTTAACCATAAAATGATCAAGCCACTGACCATGGTCACGGGAAAACCAATCGCAAAAATGTTAAGTTGTGGCGACGCTCGGGTCATGACACCGAAAGACAGGTTAATCAATAGAAGTGCCACGATTGCAGTAATTGACATGGTGAGCGCCGCACCAAACATATAGGCTCCCCATTCGGCTAACAGCTTATAGCTGGTAATACTAAGCCCCTGATCGGAGATGGGGATCGTCTCGAAACTCACCACTAACATCCTGATCAACACTAAGTGCCCATCGACACTTAAAAAAATCATTGTCGTTAGCAGTAGAAAGAAGTTACCGATCACCGGGGTTTGTTGACCCGATGAGGGGTCAACCATAGAGGCGAAACCCAAACTCGTTTGCATACCAATAATTTGTCCCGTCAACACAAATGTCTGCATGACCAACAGGGTGACAAACCCCATGGCAACGCCGATTAATACCTGCTGCGCGGTCACAAATACCGAAGATAAGGCGAAAAGTTCAATATTCTCTACAGGGGGTAATACAGGGGCAATAGCGAATGTGATCGCCATAGACAGGAGCAGACGAACACGGACAGGAGTGGTATTAGCGCCAAAAACGGCCATCACCATCAACATGCTCGATACCCGAAATAGCGGCCACATGTATGACGCTATGGTATCCATGATGGTGCCGATTAAAATTTCCATCAGCCAGGGCGCTTTATACAGTCAAAGATAAACACCTGCAGGTAAATGTGCATCACCCGATAACCTGCGGGATCATATTTACCATCTGAATGAAGAACTCCATCATAATTTGTATCAGTGTGTGGCCAAGAAACATCAGTGCAAACAAAGTAGTAAGCAAACGTGGTAAGAAACTCAACGTTTGCTCATTAATTGAGGTTGCCGCCTGAAAAACGGCAACGACGAGACCAATCATAAGACCAGGAACAATGATCAAGGAGACAATTGTCACGATAACGGTTAACGCTTCTCGGAATATATCGACCAGTGATTCAGGATTCATAAGGACTCCTAGGTCCCAAAACTGTTGGCTAGAGTCCCCATTACAAGGCTCCAACCATCGACGAGAACAAACAACATAATTTTAAAAGGAAGTGAGACAATCATAGGTGAAAGCATCATCATACCCATGGCCATCAAGATACTGGCGACCACTAAATCCAGAACGAGAAATGGGACGAACAGCATAAACCCAATCTGGAAGGCCGTTTTTAACTCGCTGGTGATAAAAGAGGGAATGATCACACTCATCGGCGCTTCTTCCGGTGAGTTAATGTTCTGATAGCCGGAGATCTGAATGAAAGTATCGAGATCGGTCACACGGGTCTGCGCCAACATGAATGTCTTTATCGGCTCCTTACCCTTATTAAAGGCCTCCTCGATGCCCATGCTCTCTTCCATATAGGGCTTGACCGCATCATCGTAAACCTTATCAAAAACGGGCGACATAATAAAAAAAGTGAGGAACAGACTCATTCCGATCAACACCTGATTAGACGGTGCTTGCTGCAGACCAATCGCCTGACGAAGAATAGACAGGACAACGATGATTCGCGTAAATGAGGTTAACATAATAACCATGGCAGGCAGAAAACTCAGCGAGGTCATCAACAAGAGTATCTGCATAGTCACAGAGTATTGCGTCTCGCCCTGTGGGCCAGTTGTCACTGTTACGGCTGGCAGAACGCCTCCTTGTGAGAAAGCCTCCGGCGAAATAAGTAATAGGCTAAACGCAGTAAAAATCAGGATCCGTTTCATGATTGTTTTGACTTTGCTTGAAGTAATCGGCTGGCAAATGAATCCATCTCAGTATTTACCACAGTTTCCAGCTTATCTATTAAATTAACCTGTTGAGAAGTCACGCCCAGTAGATATTGCTGACCATCGACCTCGACTAATACCACCTTCTCTCTCTGCCCTAACGACGTTGCAGCAACCACTTTAAGCACATTGCTGCTTGCGGGGACTAGATTAAACCGCCTCACGATATAAGCCAAAACGAAGATCAGGATAAGGACGACAATTAAGCCACCCAGCATGTTAGCTAACGTAGCCATTGCCGAGTCTTTTTCTACCGCTGAGGCTACAGTAGCTGTCGTAGCAGCACCCGCTGCTAACATTGAGATAATCATAACAGCCTTTATTTAAGCTTTTTAATTCGTTCAGTCTGGCTGATCACGTCAGTCAAACGAATACCAAATTTATCGTTCACAACCACCACCTCCCCATGAGCGATTAATGTGCCGTTGACCATCACGTCTAACGGCTCACCCGCGACACGATCTAATTCGACCACAGAGCCTTGGTTGAGCTGCAATAAATTCCGGATACTGATAAAACTACGACCCACCTCCATCGAGATAGTCACAGGGATATCCATTATTGAATCGAGCTTGGCGACATCGTCTTCAGAAAGCGCGGCAGCGGTATCGGTTAACTCGTCGAGTTCGACAGCCTGCGCCTCTTCTATGGCCTGCTCTGCCATCGCTTCAGCCCAATCATCACCTGTATCTTCAGTACTCATCTTTTTTACCTTAAATATTTTTAATATCTCTTAATGCTTAGTGTCGAGGGTCGAATTTAGAACCTATAACCTTCTGCTCATGACTATTAACTTATAATTCTTGAGCTTCTCTAACCTTAGCCTTTCGAGCGACCAGTTGCAGTTCGCTCTTGGCCGACTCCGGTCTTTGAATAGTTTCACATATTCTCAACGCTAAATTATCACGCGAGGTACCGAGTTTGCATCGGTAAGTCGGTAGATCTTCGACCCTCATAACGATATGTTCCGGCAATTCAACGGTGATCACATCCCCTTGTTTAAATTCCATCACATCTTTTAGCGTAAGCTTATGCTCCACTATGGTCGCATCTATGCCCACATCAACATCCATAATCTCGTCTTTTAAGGCCTGCGACCAACGCATATCGGTATCTTGTGTATCGCTTTGTACACCGGCATCGAGCAGTTCTCTAATGGGCTCAATCATCGAATAAGGCATGGTGATATGAAAATCGCCGCCGCCGCCATCGACTTCGATATGGAAGGAACTGACAACAACTACTTCGGTCGGGCTAACAATGTTAGCCATAGCCGGGTTGACTTCAGAATCCAAATATTCGAACTCGACATCCATCACCGGCGCCCAGGCATCTTTATAGTCTTCGAAGATGATCTTCAGCAGTAACTGTACGATACGCCGTTCAGTTGGGGTGAATTCACGGCCCTCAATCTTAGCGTGAAAGCGTCCATCGCCACCGAAGAAGTTATCTACTAAGATAAAGACTAACCTTGCTTCCATGGTGATAAGGGCTGTTCCTTTTAAAGGACTAAAACGCACCATATTAAGACTGGTAGGAACAAATAGAGTATGGACATATTCGCCAAACTTAAGCATTTGAACACCGTTAATGGACACTTCGGCAGCTCGGCGCATCATGTTGAACATGCTGATCCGTAAATGGCGAGCGAAACGCTCATTCACAATCTCCAGCGTAGGCATTCGTCCACGGACAATACGGTCTTGCGAAGAGAAGTCATAGGAGCGGGCATCAAACCCCTCGTCTACCTCATCTTCTTCTACGTCATCTACACCATGCAGTAACGCATCAATTTCGTCTTGGCTTAATAGATCACTCACAATAGTGCCTTTTTAACTTTTAAATAGGATATGTTTTCGAATTACTGCATAACAAAACCGGTAAACAGGACTTTTTCAACGACTTTTCTTCCGGTTACCGGTTGCAGAGTATTTTGAACATTGAGCAGAGCCATCTGACGCATTTCGTCCTTACCGGCAAGTGAACTCAACTTCTGAACATCAGCGCTACTAAACGTAGTCAGTAACGCATCTTCAATTAATGGAATGTGCTTTTTAATCAAGAGGTCATCTTCGCTTCCACGCACCATTAACTGAACTTTAATTTCAACCAATCTTGAGCGATTCGCCCCGGGAAGGTTAAACAAAAATGGTCTGGGCATACCTACATAGTAGGCTTCGCCGGTATTGACAGGTTCATCGCTCTCAGTGGAAACCGCCTCGGTATCGGCAGTATCCGCGGTGTCACTCGAACCAAGAAAAAACCAGAGTCCACCACCAATAAGAAGTACCAGTACCAGGCCTATGGCACCAAAGATCACCAATTTTTTCTTACTTTTAGGCTCTTGGTTCTCTTCTAACTCTAATGATTCTTCTTCAGCCATCTGATTTCCCTTCTTAAGACGTAACTAAGCCTGTTATTGGCGCGTTGTGATGCCTTCTATCTTGTCCCGACAGCACTTAATTTTCAATAACTGCTTTTCTAGCACTATAGGTTACCTGCTTATGCATAATAATCTATACCCGAACTATAACTTGTTGTCTGATTTATGCTTAATAGTGACTCTTCTGCTGCTATTTCATCCATGTCATTGCCATAACGACCTAGGTTTTCATCACTTCCATGTTCTCCACGCTCCCCTTGACCTGTATCCCCCTGAGAAACGTGACTGTCGGTTAATTGCATGCCCTGTTCAGAAAGCAGATCTCTTAGTCTGGGGATCGCCTGCTCAATCAAATCTCGAGTTTGATGCTGGGTTACTTGGAATTGGACCTGTGTCTGATCGCCTTGAACCTGAATCCTCACCATCATCTGTCCTAACTCTGCCGGGTCGAGCCTGATCTCCGCATGCTGTACGCCTTGGCTCACCATCGTCATCAATTGTTGTTTCATCACCGGAGAGAACCGTTGGATCATCTCCTGCATCGTATTTTGTTGCTCGTTATTCTGTCTCAACGATAACTGAAATTGAGGGACTTCACCTCGGCTCGCCGGGGGGGTTGGCACCGTTGTCTGAAAAATCTTTATCTCTGCCACTGGTTCACTTTGAGCGGGCGAGAGTTCCATTGCAGCTTTTATCGGTGTTAACTGCACCGAGAGCTCGGCTCCTTTCAACTGTTGCGCGACGGCTTCAGGGGCAAGTCCCGCACTCTTGTTGTTAACCTGAAGGTTTTTATCGACTTCAAGAGTGGACTTTTCACCGAGGATATTACTCAACTTAGCATCGTTAGACTTAGCTTCGGTGGTCTTAGTCTCAATTGGCTTAGTCTCAGCGAGCTTGGCTTCGACTGACTTAATCTCTACGAACTTAGTATCACCAAGGTTTACACCACTTTGTTTTAGTTCACCCTCTTTAGGAACACTGGACTGATCGCTGCCATTTAAAGCCGTTAATGGGTCGACTTTTACAGCTTGGTTTCCTTTGCTCTCGGGTCCCGCTTGACTTATGCCTGCTTGACCTAAACCATTTGTCCCCGTGGCAAATGAGCTTGAATTTCGATCCGACGATCCCCCTTCACTGGCAGGATTTCCCGATGCAGCGCCCTGAACATTGCCAGCCCCTTGTACACTGCCCGGATTAGTCAGTGATGCTTGATTCGAAGCCACCGTGATATTGTCATCTAGAACTTGTTGAAAATTCGTCGCACCGGCTTTAGCTAATGCTGCCAGCTCTGTTAATTTTTCAGCAGGCAGGGCCTGCAGCTCCTCTTTTGACAACCCCGTTTTAGCCATCAGCAGACTCATCATCTCCTGATCGATAGATTCTGTGGATTCAAGACCGGTTTCAGCTGCGCCACCGGTTTTAAGAGCAAGTTCTGACTCCTGTGACTCCCCCTGGACAAGATCGGTCGTCAGCTCTGACTCCTGAGTTGTATTACTTCCAAACTTATTGAAGTTGAAAGCAAGCTCTGACTCTTGTGACAGGGTATTCGATGCCAAATCGGCATTGAGCGGCAAGAGTTTACCGCTAAAGTCCAGACTATCGGTATTATCGAGCTCACTGGCAAGGGTCAGCTGAGCTAAAACATGATCCACATTGGTGGTATCCCCTTCAGCATCAAGCTGCTCCTTGCTCTGTGAAGACTTACCCTCATTATCAACGGCATCGATACGCGTCTCTTTTGTCTTATTTGATTTTTCAGAGGAGTTATCGGCATGATTACTTGCCTGTTCCAGCGCGGCATAAAAGTCACTCTTTTCAGAGGATTGGGTTTCAGAGGATTGAATTCCAGATGGTCGACTTTCTGAATGGGTACTTTTCTTAATGCCGGCAGAGGCGTTACTCTCAGCAGTTATCTCAGCATTAGGTAAAAGTACATTTGTCATTTTCTGCATGAAGCCTCCAACTGCCGCTATAGTCCACTTAACATATGGAGCTGTACATAGCGTCAAATTATCGACCGAAATCGGTCAATCTATAATTGCATAAAGATTACAAGCAATTAAAATGCCAACAAATGCAGTCTGTAATAAGAAAATGCGAGTAACGCCGCTAACGAGAACGCTTTCGATAAAACTGTTGTGAGGCAAATTCATCAGTTAATTTCTGCTCCAGCCTTAACTCTGCCAGTTGCGCCTTCTCGGCTTTATGGGCAAGCAAGAGTTCGACCGCCTTGCGCTTTTGCTGCTTCTCCTGCCAATATTGTTGACGATAAAGTCTCTGAGTATCGGCTTCAGTAATCGATGTGATCTGTTTGACAATGGCATCATCAATCTGGCGAACAAACTGATGGAATTGATGATAATAACTGGCACTGATCGTCTTACCATGATTAGTTTCCATCTGTTTCATATAGTCTAATCGATAATTTCTCAACGCTCCCAACTGACTCTGACATTTCTGAAGTGCCAACTGGGCTGACTGCAACTGAAGTGCAGCTTGCTCTTCTGCTTCTGTTGCCAGCTTTAAAACTGTATCTAACGGATCATGCTTGGCCATTAATATTCCTGGAATAAGAGAAGGTTCTAGACTCTAGGTCCTAGTGCCTAGGACCTAGAAACTCATTCATACCTTACACTGCGCACCCAATTGAGAGAGCATTAGCGCACTGCTATCGAAGCTGAGCGTCTCTTTCATAGTTTGTCGTAAAAAGGCATTCATCGCCGGTTGCAAGCGGATAGCATTATCTATTCTCGGATCGCTTCCTTGAGTATAGGCACCGATAGAGATGAGGTCTTTATTCTGCTGAAACAAGGAATATACATGCTTGACACAACGCATCGACTCTAGGTGTTCAGGGCTTATCACCATAGGGGCTACACGACTGATAGAGGCTTCAATATCGATCGCTGGATAATGGCCTGAATCGGCTAAACTACGGGATAACACAATATGACCATCGAGAATCGCTCTGGCCGCATCGGCAATGGGATCTTGCAGATCATCGCCTTCAGTCAGTACCGTATAAAAAGCAGTGATAGAGCCTTGACCAGGCCCGCCATTTCCGGCACGTTCAACGAGTTTAGGTAACTTGGCGAATACCGATGGAGGATATCCCTTGGTAGCCGGCGGCTCACCGACGGCTAGCGCAACCTCACGCTGCGCCTGAGCGTAACGAGTCAAGCTGTCCATCAGTAAAAGTACGTTATAACCCAGGTCTCTGAAATATTCGGCTATTCTTGTGGAAGTTTCGCAGGCTCGTAGGCGCATCAAGGGTGACGTATCTGCAGGCGCTGCGACAACAACCGAACGGGCACGCCCCTCTTCACCTAGAATGTCTTCAATAAACTCTTTAACTTCTCGTCCACGCTCCCCCACCAGGCCAACAACAATCACATCGGCGGTCGTCCCTCTCGTCATCATGCCAAGTAGCACACTCTTACCCACACCAGAACCGGCAAAAAGCCCCATACGTTGCCCTTTACCCACGGTTAGCATGGCATTGATAGCCCTTACCCCCACATCCAGCGGCTCTGTGATGGCCCTTCGCGATAACGGGTTAATCACTTGTGAATGCCTCGGGGCTCTTTGCTCGGTTTGTAACCGGCCTAGCCCATCGAGAGGATGGCCACTACCATCGAGTACTCTGCCAAGAAGTGACATCCCCACATTCAGACCCGTTTGCTCACCTAGAGGAGTAACTTTAGCCCCTGGCAATACACCTCGTAGCTCTTCGATTGGCATCAGATAAAGCAGTTCACCATCGAAGCCTATCACCTCTGCAACCAGATCACCGGCTAAGGTTTCAATGCTACACAGGCTTCCTATCGGTGCACGACAACCAGTGGCCTCGAGCGTGAGACCCACAACACGGACCAACTGGCCGCTCGCCTCCGCGACGAAGGGATGCACCTTGATTGATTGATGCTTAATTTTGCTGAGTAGTTGGTTTTGGCGGCTGCGCATGATGTTCTTCGCCTATTCATTGAATACTGGGGTTGTTAAGCTACTGGCTACAGGTGGATAGTATGAAGGTGGATAGTATTAACTCGAGTCATTATCGGGTAAATATCCACCCACCGATACTTATTGCTCATCCGGGTCTCCGGAAGGTGACTCATCTCTGGAATCCTCACCTGACAGCGCATCAGTGTTACCGGGGTTATCCATGCTGACCTGCTGCGGGTGGCTATCTGGCTGAATTTGCTGCTCTGAGTTATTTGAGTTATGTTCTGGCACAGCTGCCGAAGAGGGAACGGCAACATTAGCCACAGAGTCTAACTCCTGCTTTTGCTGATCAATAGTTTGAGCCAGATGTTGCTGGTGACCCTCTAACTCCTCAAGAACCGAGTTAATCCGTGTATCAAGACGCATATCTACGCTACTTCGCTGGCTATGAATGACACAGTCACCGGGGCTCAAACTCGGTTCGGCTTCCAGCTCCCAACGATTTTTCTCTAACTGATTAACGCTATATAGCTCTTGAACGAGCTGATAATCATCAGGATGCAGACGAATATTAATGCCTTGCTCCTTTATCGGTAAAGAGTCGACCCCCAACCTTAATGCCGAAAGAATATGTTCAGGGTGGGTTTTTAGTTCATGTCCAACCACGGCTTTCGACAACTTCATCGTCAATTGAACGAGCTCCAGCTCTATTTCGTTGTCGAGCAGCTGCATCGGCTTTTCAAATTGAGACAATAAGGATTCAAACCGATTGATTAACACTTTAGCTTGTTCGACGCCCTCCTGATAGCCTTGCTCCTGGCCTTGCTCAAACCCTTCACTATGTCCCTGTTTCATCCCTTCCAAACGACCACTCTCTATGCCCGCTTTGTAACCCTCACCCTTTCCTTCAGTGAACCCATCCTGCTCTGCTTGTTTTCGGATATCTTCAATTTCACTGAGCGTGGGAGGGGAAAAAGCCTCAGTTTCTTCGACGTGTTCATGGTGAGCAGCCTTGCGTCCGAACAAATTTGATACATCATCGGGGGCGACTTGGGTCACATCGGGAATTTGCCAATGACTGAAGTCCATTTCAGACTCAGGTTTATTATCTTCATCGGGCTTATCGGGGCTATTTGGTTTCATTATAAGAACTCTTCACCACCACTGCCGCCTAACATAATTTCCCCGCTGTCACTCAGACGTCGTGCGATAGAGAGGATCTCTTTTTGAGCCACTTCGACTTCACTAATTCTGATTGGCCCCATAGCCTCAAGATCATCGCGCAGTAGCTCTGCAGCGCGCTTAGACATATTGCCTAAAATCTTATCCTTAAGCGGATCATCTGCGCCTTTAAGCGCCTTCATTAACACGTCCTGCTGGATTTCACGCAGAAGAGTCTGAATACCTATGTCATCAACATCGATGAGATTCTCGAAGACAAACATCAAATCTTGTATCTGCTGAGCCATCTCTTCATCCGACTCTCTCATGGTCTCCATCAGCTGGCTCTCAACACCGGTATCGAGATAGTTCATGATGTTAGCAGCCGCTTTCAATCCACCCATCTTGGCGGCTTGAGCACCGCCCTGGCCTGCAAACTGCTTCTCCATAATATCGTTCAACTCTTGTAGCGCGGCCGGTTGCACCTCTTCCAAATTCGCGATTCGCATCATCAGATCGAGACGGGTATTTTCCGGCGACTGAGCAAAAATTTCGGCGGCCTGATCCGGTTCCAGGTACGAGAGAACAATGGTTTGGATCTGGGGGTGCTCATTCTGGATGATGGTGGCAACTTGACGTGCATCCATCCACTTAAGCGATTCGAGGCCTTTAGCGCCGCTGCCCATGATGATCTGTTCAATCAGATTACCGGCCTTGTCTTCGCCCAATGCCGCAGTCAACGCCTTACGGACGAACTCCTCACTGTTAAAACCAATTGAGGAGTACTTCTGAACTTCATCCAAAAATAGCTGATGAACAGCAATGACTTTTTCTTGACCAAAATCTTGCATCGCAGCCATTGCCATGCCCACTTTCTGAACTTGTTTAGGTTCAAGATGTTTCAAAATTGAAGCCGCATCGGCTTCGCTTAAGCTCAGCAATAAGATGGCCGTTTTTTCAGTACCGGAAAGATCATCGACACTAAAACTGCCACCTTTGGGCTTAACTTGATTCTCGTTATCATTGCTCATTGTCTTGTAACCAACCCTTTACGACTTGTGTCGACAGTTCAGGCTCATTTGCCACCAGTGCCCTAATTGCTTTAATCATATCATCATCTTTGTGAAGATCAGGTATCAAAATTGAGCCATCGTCGGCGTAACTGTATTCAGCTTCTGGCCTGTTCAACATACCTAATGTATCTGAAGCATATTGATCTTCAATCTCGGCCAGTTCATCACCAAACCTTGGCTCATCCGGCAATTTAACACTATCGGGATAGATGAGTCGTTTTAACATGGGTCTGACAACCGCAAGAATAAGCACCAAGATAACAATGCCACCCAGGGCTAGCTTAATTGCACGCCAAAACCATGGTTGCTCCCACAATTCGGGGGCGGGGACCTCCTCGATCAACTGATCCATAAAGGGAACGGTAACAACTTCGATTATGTCACCTCGCTGGGTAGTGAAGCCCACTGCACCTTCGAGTAAGCGACGGATATTTGATAATTCCTGTTCGGTTCTTGGCACACGATTGACTTGACCATCTTCACCGACACTGCCGGACTTAAAATCGACGGCTACAGAGACACTGACTCGTCTCACCACACCAATCTGCTGCCTTGTATGGCTGATAGTCGTATCGAGTTCGAAGTTTCGGGTCGCTTCCCTATGAGATGAGCCAGAAGATGAATTAGACTCGGCGCCGGCCTGATTATTTAACGCTTCTTGTGGAATATTGGCTTCCATGGGAGGTTGGTTAGACAAGGCTCCAGGAATGCCACCAGTGGTGGCACCGTTCGAATTATTTTCGACGGTCATCTCACTACGAAGCGCTGGCAGGTCAGGATTATATCGCTTAGCCGTCTGCTCAACTGAAGTAAAGTCCATGCTAACATCGACTTGAGAGGTAAAGTTCTCTGGCCCCAAGATTGGCATCAGTATCGATTCTACTTTGTTTCGATATTCTGACTCTTTTTGTTGAACCAACTCTTGTTCGCGACGAGCACGAGCCGAAACCGCATCCTGGCTGCCGGAGTTAAGTAATCTGCCATTAGAATCTGTCACTGTCACACGTGTGGGCTCTAGTCCTTGAACTGCAGATGCCACAATATCAACAATTGAATCAACTTCTTCCTGACCGAGACTTCCACGGCGAGCATTAATCACAACCGTAGCACTAGGCTTAGAGCGATTACGTGCAAATACATTTTCTTTAGGAATCGCTAAAATTACTTTTGCGCGGGTCACGTTTCTTAATTCTTCGATGGCTCTGGCCAAGTTTAACTCTTGACTATGCTTGAGTCTGGCCTGCTCCATTCTTTGGCTGACGCCGAAACCACTGTCTTGACTCAGGTAATCGCCGCGACTGGTAGCGCTGTCAACACCTTCGCGACTCAGCATCAACTTTACATCTTGATACTTGTCTTCGGGTACCTTCACGACATCGACATCTATCTCATACTTGATCTTATTCTTATCGAGTACATCCAAAACTTGGATCATCTCTTGAGTAGACATTTTACCCAAGGGTCTGTATTCGGGTTCCTGTGCCCACAACATGACAAATACAGCAAGCGCAAGACAGATTGCAAGTGCAAGGATCATGGTCACCTGTCGTAACATATCGACTCCACCAAAAGAGCCGATACCGCCAGACTTGTTTTCTTCTTGTACACCACCTGCAATGCCATCGCTTGCCAATGTGGAATTTGTACCTACAACCATATCAGTACTCACAATAGATACCTGCTTGTTCTATCCATAATTTTTTAGTATTAACTCAAATTTCGATTACCCGAAATTATACAGGCATACTCATAATTTGTTTATAAGCTTCGACAAACTTGTTTCGAACTTGAACCGTTGCCTCAAAAGCAACACTCGCTTTCTCTCTGGCGATGACGGTATCGGATAAAGTCACGCTTGTATCCCCCATATCCAGCCGACTAGCCATAGAAGCTGAGTTGGCTTGAAGTTCACCCACACTGCCCACGGCTTGAGAAAGGAGCTCACCAAAATTACTGCCGGAGGTATTATTAACCTGTCTGGTAATTTGGGTATTAATGCCGCCAGCAGGAATTTCACCGCTTAGTGACTGCATCTCTTGCAGTAATGAATTGGCACCGATTTGCATAACATGCTCCCTATCGCCGTCCTTCTTGAATATAAAGTGACGAATAGTTGACGAAAATTACAGATAGTTATGATGATGCAATAAGTTTGCCAAGTTAAACAGAAGGGGGGAGCTAAGAAGAGCGCTACGCTGCTAGGACGTGACTTCGTCACTTCGAGGGCGTCGCGCTGCTTCTCCTAGGTTCTAGGTTGGGGAAAATGAACTTAAAACCTAACCAATACAAGCTTGTGCTTTTGCTTTGCTAGAACCTATCAGGACGAAGTCCGTCCTAGCAGTGAGCCTGCGAGCGTCCTAGTAGCCCGCAGGGCGTCATTCTTAGCTTTTAAGCCGGGATCTGTATTCCCATATCCCGCATTTTGGCCATCTTATACCTGAGGGTTCTTGCACTTATTCCTAACTTTTCGGCGACAAGCTTACGACTTCCCTGACATTGAGTCAGCGTCTCGAGAATAATGACGTGCTCTTGGGCCTTTAGCTCATCCCCGAGCCCATCGAGTTCGGCAGGCTTAGGTTCAATATTTTGCGCGATATCGAATGTATCCTGATTAAGCAATCCATCCTGTGAGTCTATTATGAGGTCATTAACGCTGATAACCGTGCCGCTTTGAAGTATCAAGGCTCGTTGGATCACATTATCTAACTCTCTGACATTGCCGGGCCAGCGGTGTGTCAATAAGCGCCTTGAAGCACCTTCATCGAGCTCAGGTACTTCGGCTAATCCCGATGACGTGGCATGTCTTAACAGTAAGTGCCTGGCTAGCGGTAAGATATCAGCCGGCCTTTGGTTTAACGCCGGCCATGTCAGTGGAAAGACGTTGATTCGGTAATAAAGATCCTCACGAAACTCCCCAGAGCTCGCCAGAGACTTAAGATCACGATTCGACGTCGCGAGCACTCTGACATCCAGTTTGATATTCTTACGCCCCCCGAGTCGCTCAACCTCGCGCTCTTGAAGAACACGCAAAAGCTTGGCCTGTAGTCCCAGCTCCATCTCGGAAATTTCATCCAGCAGCAGTGTCCCTCCCTGCGCCTGTTCAAATTTTCCGGGGCAAGCCTGATAGGCACCGGTAAAGGCCCCTTTCTCATAACCAAAAAGAGTGGCTTCTAGCATGTTCTCAGGAATCGCGGCACAATTAATTGCCACAAACGGACCATCGACGCGACTGCTGTTTTGATGAATATAGCGCGCCAACACCTCTTTTCCTGAACCACTCGGCCCCATAATCATCACGGAAGCATCGGATGCAGCCACCTTTTGAGCCAAACTGAGTAACGCAAGACTCTTGTCATCGGCGACGATGGGTTGATCTTGTACCAGTTTAGGCTTCATATAACGAGAAACCTGATTTAATAACACCTCGGGAGCAAAGGGTTTTGCCAGATAATCGACAGCGCCCAATTTAATCGCATTAACCGCATTATCGATGGTGGCATACGCCGTCATTAACAGCACTGGTATTTGAGTATTTTGATGAAGGTAATTGAGCAAACCTATGCCTCCAATCCCCTCCATCTGCACATCACTTATCACCATATCGAATGATTCATCTTTCAGCTTAATGATGGCCTCTTCAGCAGAGCCGACATCGGTGCACTCATATTGTGCCAGCAATAGCGTATCTAATAGGGCTTCCCTGAGCGAATGGTCATCCTCAACCAAGAGTATTTTGCCTTCAGACATGAGATGACTCCTCAGCTTGTTTAGATAAACCTTCCTGTAAAAGATCTTCTTTATCTGTCATTTGTTGTAACTTGGGAAAGTGTAAGGAAGCTCTGCAACCCATTCCTTTCTCGCACCTAAAGTGAATCTTTCCGCCATGATTAGCCACCACCGACTGAACAACAGCGAGGCCAAGCCCTGTTCCCTGGGGTTTAGTCGTAAAAAAGGGTTCCATCACTTTCTTCTGCATCGACTTATCTAAGCCTTTGCCATTGTCGGTGACATCGATCTGAAGTTCGTGAGCCGATTCTCGACCCTTCAGCTCGACCCGGGTCGCGCCCGCTTCTATGCTGTTAACCACAAGGTTATTGATAGCAGAGCTTAATGCGCTGGCATTGGCAAGAAACTCACCACTGGATTCATCGATAAATTCAAGCTTGCATGAATGTTGTTTTGCAATAGGTTCGCAATTGGCCAGTACACTTCCCATAATCGAATCGACAGTCTCTGCTTCACCTTGCTCCTGTTGACGTCCCTTTGCCATCAGCAACATATCGTTCACCTGATGTTCCAGCTCATTTAGTCTATCGACGAGCTTCTTCTGAAAACGGCTTCTGGCAGCTTCAGATATTCTCGGGCTGGCTAAATTTGAGGCGTATAGCAAGGCCGCAGTCAATGGCGTACGCACTTGATGAGCAAGCGTTGCCACCATCTTTCCTAGTGCAGAAAGGCGCTGAAGGTGAGATAAATTCTTTTGCAGCAGACGGGTTTCTGTCAGATCCGTCAGCACTATCAGCTGGCCGGGTTCTGGCGTCAACGGGGTTATCGCGAGCTTAACTCTGCGACCGTTACGAAGTGAAACTTCATGGCCATCGTCATCTTGTGGAGAAAAGGCACGGTTAATGACCTGAATCCACCTTAAGCCCTCTAATGGTAATCCCAATAGTTCAACGGCCACTGGATTAGCATCCGTGACTAACCCATCACCATTAATGATCACGACTCCCGAAGGCATAGCCTGAAGGATGCGCTCCATTCGATTTGACATGTTGGCAGCAGGTGCTGTTTCCAACCATCTCGGAGAGTACTGATTTAAAGTATCAAGTTGAATTTGAGGGTTTACGGACATATCGACTCCGTCAAAAAATTGCTGCTAACGGAGGGGGTGCACGAAGTGTGCCAAGAGGAAAAGAAGGGGCGAGGAACTAGGAACTAGGAACTAGGAACTAGGAACTAGGAACTAGAAACTAGTTCCTAGGAACTTCTATTTAATCTTTTCCCATTCCATATTTTCTCATCTTTTCGACGAGAGTCGTGCGTCTGATACCTAACATTTCAGCCGCTCTGGCAACGACATTATCTTGTTGTTCTAACGCTTGCCTAATCATATCTATCTCGAGCTCAGCGAGAAGGTCTTTGAGATTAACGCCTTCCGGAGGTAGCTCGCTTGGAAAACGTGTTTCAGGAATATCGACCGGTTCATCATTACTGAATATCGAAGCTAACGCATCACGCTCAAGCTCCTCTTCACTCACCTCGACACAGTATTCAGGCACATCTATGTGACGATACTTAACAGGAAGATCATTAACATCGACCAATCCACCGGGGTAGAGAATGGTAAGACGCTCAACCAAATTCGAGAGTTCTCTCACATTGCCAGCCCAGGCGTGCTCCTTCAACGACTCTATCGCTCTTTGGGTAAAACGAACCTTACCACGACCTTCGTTGTAAACCCGACTGACTAACTCCTGAAGCAAGAGAGGTATATCATCTTTTCTCTCGCACAAGGCAGGCATTTCGATAGGGAAAACATTCAATCGATAATAGAGATCTTCACGAAACTGACCGTTAGTGATCATCTCTTCGAGATCTCGATGAGTCGCGGCGACAACACGAACGTCGGTAGTAATGGATTTTGAGCCCCCTACCCGTTCAAATACCTTCTCCTGCAACACGCGCAATAGCTTCACTTGCATCTGCAGAGGCATATCACCGATCTCATCCAGAAAGAGAGTGCCTTTCTCTGCTAATTCGAAGCGTCCTTTACGGGCACTAATCGCACCGGTAAATGATCCCTTCTCATGACCGAATAACTCACTTTCGAGGAGCTCTGCGGGAATGGCGCCACAATTGACTGGAATAAAAGGGCCATCGCGACGCTCAGAGATATAGTGAATATTACGGGCTACAACCTCTTTACCGGTACCGGACTGACCTAATACCAACACCGTAGCATCAGAGCTGGCAACTTGACTAATTAAGTGACGAACCTGAGCAATACCATCACTTCGTCCTACCATACTCCTGAATAACTTAGTCTGATTGACGCTGGTAGGAATATCCGGACGTTTAGCCTGGCCGAAGACCTGACAAAAATGTAGCAGCTCGGTCAATTGAGGATAATTGAGGGGTTCCTCAATATGACCCAAAACATTAGATGCTGTAACGCCCGTTAAATCTCCGAGCAGCAATATGGGTTGCCAGGGCAATGTCCCGGCAAGAGATTGAAGTAACTCTTTAGATTGAGTTTCGACTGAAATAACCAAGGCTCTGAATCGAGTGTTTTGAATTCGCAGTTCGAGCTTATCGACTGCGACCAGCTCAACTTGCTCACCTAAAAACTCAAATACGCACGACAAGCGATTAATTCGCTCAGACTGGTTACCGACAAGTAGAATTCGTTGATCTGTTTGCATCATTAAAAAAGCCGTAAAGCGCTCGTTATTATTCGCATTAATTATTAGTGTTTGTTGCTTAAAAAGCTGTGTAGTGTTTCCAATACAAACTGAACAAAATCACTACCGTAAGGAATAGTGTATTATCAGCAAGCTATTAGCAAGTCTCTGATGCATTTAATGCAAACCTGAATTGATTTTAGCTGCACTCCATTGATTTTAGCTGAAATATTCAACGAATCCAGATTCGCTTGTCAATTAATTGACTTTTGACGATTATTTTGGGGGGTCCCCCCCATAAACCGATTTTGAATTTACACGGCTTCGTTGTGTGATGCCATATGATGTTGCTCGGTCGGAATAGCATCCCAACCCTCTTTAATGGTTCTTAGAATGTCACAAACATCATCGATCGCCTGAACATCATTGTTTAGATTCGCTTCAGAAACGCGACGTAACATAAAATCATAAAGAGCACTTAAATTCGTCGGAATATCTCCACCAGCTTCCATATTCAAACTGTTATTTAAACCGGTAATAATGCCTATGGCCTTGCCAATATAGATCCCTTTATTGGCAACATCGTTATTCTCAATCGCATATCGACTCTGAGCTAAACGCTGCAGTGCACCTTCAAACATCATCTGAATGATTCTGTGGGGGGAAGCAACCGAGATTTCACTCTCAACTGACACTTTTCGATATGATTGCAGTGATTTTCTCATATATACCTACCTATTTGGCACCTATTGATTTGTAAACATTAATTTGGCGTTTACTTTTTCTTCCAAGATGCAAAAGCTCTTGCCTGTGCAGTAACACTCGCTTAGCTTGCTGCTCAAATTGCTGCGTTAACGCTAATTGGCTTTCCAGCACAGGTCTATCTTCATCTTTTGGAGAAGTTAGCAACTCTTCGAGTAAAAGTTGACGCTGTCCCACTAACTCCTGCAAATTTAATACCAACTCATCAGCAGCCTCATCTTCTGCCGGAATGATCTCCAGCTCAGATAAAGTTTCCGATACAGACTTATTTAATTTTTCCAGCTGAGGTAGAGCTCGCAAGAGACCTCCTATTCAAGTAACACCCAGATTAGTTTTGAGTTCTAACTACGCCAGGTAAAGCATTTAAGCCGCCAATAATCCCTGCAGACTGTTGATTTAAATTACCGACAATCAGATCCATCGCATTGAACTGCTTCATCAATCTGGCGTTTAATTGCTCCATCTTCAAGGTAAAGGCTTCACGCTGATCATCCAGGCGCTGTTTATCACTGGTGTAAGCATTATTTCTGCTGTTAATCAAGCCGGTAGTCGGTTTAACATAGCTTTCAACCAGTGTGTCTAAACGGTTTGCAATTCCGGTATCTTTCGTCGAAAACAGACCTTCGATACCGCTCATGTTCTCTTCAATCGCGGTATCAAGCTTGTCACTATCGACAGACAGTTTTCCATAACGGTCCGCTTCTATACCGATATCATATAATGCTACAGTCTCGCCTCCTACATCGACCCTTGAACTGATCATATTCCTCAATTGGGATTCAATTGAGCGGATCATGGAGTCCCCTTGCAGTGCAGCGGCCTCCTTTTTCTCAAGATCATAAGCGGAGAGCTTATCGATAGTACCTATTAAACTGTTATAAGCATCGACGAAGCCTTGCACATTATCTTTAACGGCGTCTTTATCCAGCTCAACTTTAACCGTGGTTGTTTTACTCAAATCAGCATCTGTCAGATTGAGCGTCACCCCGGTAATGGCGCCTTTAACTTCATTGGTCTGAGAAGTCAGTTGCTGGCCATCGACGTGGACTATCGAGTTCTTTGCGATTTGAAGTTCAGAAAGATTAGCACCGCCAAACATATCATTAAGCCCGGTACCCACAGTATCGTTCGCTACCACGCCTATCTGGCTATCTGTACCTTCTGTGTCAGAACTTAATACCAGCCTGCTACCCGCATCACTGGTAATAATCGTCGCCGTAACACCGACGTTATCGGTTGCACTATTGATATTATTAGCGATATCTTCGAGTGAATCGGTGGCACCAACAGTTACGGAAAAATTATTACCGTTAACCGTCAGATCTAAGCTCCCCTCTCCAACTGGGACGCTGGGATCGGCAACATTGATACCGGCAACTTTATGCTGCTGAGCTAACTGTTCAACCTTGACATTATAACTACCGGATTGTGATGTTTTATCGGCAGTTGCGGTCAGATAACTACTTTCTCCAGTGGAGACGGTTCTCTGGTTTAAGCTACCACCATCTTGAAGCTTTTCTAACGCGTCCTGAAATGTCGATAAGGCACTCTTTAATGTGCCTATCGCCGATACTTTCGCATCGATCGTCTTTTCAGTTTTATCGAACATTGCTTCTTTAGGTACTTTCTCAGCATCAACAAGCACACCGACAATAGTGTTAATATCGAGCCCAGAGCCTATTCCTGTCGCCGTTAATGCCATAAAAACCTCTTACTAAACAAATATTCTCTTACTGCTAAATAATCTTTGAAAGAAGAATCAGGCTTCTGTTTGCATCAAAAGACCCGTTACCTCAGTCAACTTCCTCGCTAATTTTAACGCTTCTTCATTAGGGATCTGCCGAATCAGATCGCCTGATTCGATATCCATAACACTAACAACATTAGTGCCAGAATGTTCATCGATTTTAAATGCCAACCCTTTACGCATAACTGACATCATACTGGACAAGTCTTCGACTAAATTCTGTAACTCTTCTTCATTTAACTTTGGCTCTTCGGAAGCACCTTTTTCCACTTCCTCTACAGCTTTAATTATAGTGTTCGGCTCAAGTTCTGCACCTTCTACGGTTCCAGCTTTAACAGTTCCTGTACCGATCTCAACCTTAGTCGCTGCCGCGCTGGATGAGCTTGTAAAATTGATGTCCATGACCATACTCCTCCTAACTTACCTAGTTTATCCTTAAACCATTAAAGGGAGATCCGTCGCCGAACCTCCCTTTCTACTATCAACTATAACCCTGTTACATTATCATTTATAGTAATGAAAGTGCTATTTGAGGTAACTGGTTAGCTTGCGCTAACATTGCAGAACCTGTTTGTTGTAGTACCTGGTTCTTAGTCATAGTGGAGGTCTCTTTGGCGAAATCCACATCTACAATACGGCTCTTAGCGTCGGCAACGTTAGCCTGAGTGTTGGCACTGTTACTGATGTTGTGAGACAGACGGTTCTGAATCGCACCTAAATCACCACGCTGAGTATCAATCGTCTTAATCGCTTTATCGATTGCACCTAAAGCGGAAGCTCGGTTAGCAGAAGTAGTTAAGACAAGTGCCCCTACTGAAAGTGTCGTTTTATCCGTTTTCTTAACTTTAATTGTAACATCTTCACCGTCTTGGGCACCAACCTGGAAAGATTTACCCGCGGAGAAACCACCGCTCATCAGCTTTGTATTACCAAACGCAGTACTTGTACCAATTGCATCAATTTCAGTTGCTAATTGGTCCATCTCGGCTTTAATAGCTGCAAGGTCATCTGTGCTGTTTGCACCGTTTTCAGACTGAACAGTCAAATCACGCATACGTTGTAGCATGTTTGTCTGTTCCTGCATTGCACCTTCAGCGATTTGTGCAATCGAAATAGCATCGTTTGCGTTACGCATACCAACTTCCAGACCTCGAACCTGACTGTTCAAACGGTTCGAAATTGCAAGACCGGCGGCATCATCTTTAGCACTGTTGATGCGCAAACCACTTGATAGACGCTCCATTGAGGTTGCTAGCGCACCACTAGAACTGTTTAGGTTTTTCTGTGCTTTAAGCGAAGTGACGTTAGTATTTACTGTAATAGCCATGATTGATTCCTCTTTATACCTGACTTAAGAACTTGCCTGTCTGCTTCAAGCCAGGCGGAGCTAATTGGTTACAGTATATTTAACGGCAGAGGAGTTTTTATCTTTAGTTATTTTTATCAAAAAAACAGCAATTTTTTAAAAAAGTCTTTAAATTCAATTGCAAATTGGTGAGTAATTAATTAAATAATGCTTAAAGTGGCTCGGCAAGAAGTAAAATTGAGCCACTTTATAGCGATATCCATGCTTACCCAAGTAAAGAAAGTGCAACTTGTGGAAGCTGGTTTGCCTGTGCAAGCATCGTTGAGCCAGTTTGTTGCAGAACCTGGTTTTTAGTCATGGTAGCCGTTTCTTTGGCGAAATCCACATCCACAATACGGCTCTTAGCGTCGGCAACGTTAGCCTGAGTGTTGGCACTGTTACTGATGTTATGAGATAGACGGTTCTGAATCGCACCTAAATCACCACGTTGAGTATCGATCGTCTTAATCGCTTTGTCGATTGCACCTAAAGCGGAAGCTCGGTTAGCAGAAGTCGTTAAGACAAGTGCCGCTACTGAAAGTGTCGTTTTATCCGTTTTCTTAACTTTAATCGTAACATCTTCACCATCTTGGTGACCCACCTGGAAGGTTTTACCCGCGGAGAAGCCACCACTCATCAACTTAGTATTACCAAACGCAGTGCTGGTACCAATCAGGTCTATTTCAGTTGCTAATTGGTCCATCTCGGCTTTAATAGCTGCAATATCATCGGTGCTGTTTGCGCCATTTTCAGACTGAATGGTCAAATCACGCATACGCTGCAGCATATTGGTCTGCTCCTGCATCGCACCTTCTGCGATCTGCGCGATAGAGATAGCGTCATTTGCGTTACGCATACCCACTTCAAGACCACGTACTTGCGAATTAAGACGGTTTGAGATTGCCAGACCCGCGGCATCATCTTTAGCACTGTTGATTCTCAGACCACTCGATAGTCGCTCCATTGATGTAGCCAGGGCACCACTCGAGACGTTTAGATTTTTCTGCGCCTTCATTGAAGTCACATTGGTATTTACCGTAATAGCCATGTTAATTTCCTCTTCTTGGTTGTACTGCCAAGACGTAGACCTTGGCTAAAAAACTTGTGATAACGTTTAAATGTAATCAAACAGTGAAACTGAACCTACTTTGCTGAACACATTCGACACCGCATTCAACGCCAATTGTTGTTTCTCATACTCGGTAATTGCCGAGGCGTAATCTAAATCTTCCAACATAGATAACGCCGAACTATTGACCACTTTCTCTTCTACATGAGTCATGTTGTGGCTCTCTAGAGCCTTGAGGCCATTGCCTGATACACCCCGTTCAATACTTATTTGATTGACGCCACTGTCAATGTTATTCAATACCTGTGCCAACTCTGCCTTACCCTGAGGGGTATTAATTTTGTTTGGCGATTCCAACAGAGTGATCGCATCATTTATCGTGTCGAAGATACTGACATTAGACTGATATGTGATACTGAACTCGTCCCCATCAGCAGGCATACCGTCGACTTTCACTTCTAACCCGTTATAAACAATGGGGTTACTCGGGTCGAAGTTGACCTCTGTCTGTACTAACGTATTGGTCGCATCACGTATCTCTAAATCCGCTCCCACCATGGTAAAGGTATAAGTTTGTCCTGCAGGAGTGATTGGGGGGGGGACAGTTGCACTTTCTACTTTGAAATCACCCGCTTGGGTCGCCAGATAATTGGCGCTGTAATCCCCCATACCACTGGGAGCGTTCATAAATGCACTATCACCCGCAATATTGGTGCCTATAGTGACTCCCGACGCGACAACGGATTGTCTGACACCATTGTCACCGCTGTAGACTATGTTTCCGGTTGCATCGAAGGCAAATGGTTGAGTGCCAGTTTCGTTTCCGGAAAACATATAATTGCCGGATTCATCTTTGCTGTTGGCAACATTTAGCAACTCATCAAGGGTTCCTTTCAGCTCGTCGGCAATCATTTGCCGCTCGGAATCGGCAAGTCCGCCGTTTACCGCACGCAACACCTGCTCTCTGGTTGAACCCACCAATTTTTCTGCTGTACCTAGCTTGCTCTCATACATCGCCAAATGGTTGGTTGCATATTCGATGTTCTTAACAAACTGATCGACCAGGGCGTTCTGTTGATTCAGGTTATCGATACCAACTGCGGCAACAGGGTCATCACCGGCAGTATTGACTTTTTTCCCGCTCGATAGTTGATCTAAAATTTTGCTGGTCGCAGACTGCCTATCCAAAACGCTGGTGATACCTTGGTTAAACATCTGTGCAGTTGAAATTCTCATATCGAACCCCTATCTAGCTGAACTAATCTGAAAGTTAAAAAAGTCATTTCGCTTTCCCTATCGAGTCGAGCTAAATAGCGTGTCGAAAATTTCAGAAGCCGTCGTCATAATCCGAGCCGATGCCTGATAGGCTTGTTGAAAACGGAGTAGGTTGGCTGCCTCTTCATCTATGTTGACACCAGACTCACTCTGCACTCTGCTATACGCCTGAGAATAAACAGCCTGAGCAGAGCCCATAGCAACTTCGGCGGCCTTTGTTTTGCCACCAATGCTCAACTTGGTACCTTGGTATACGTCTGCCAGTGTCGATGTTCCACCGTTCATCAACTTAGTTTCACTCAACTTCGACATGGCAACCGAGTTGGTGTTGTCGCCCGGTGCAAATGCGAGGTCGAAAGTGAATGTGTCCGTTACCGCAGCCGTCGATGTCACACCGAAGGTAAAACCATAGGCGCTGATAGTCGGTGGATTAATCGTCGTAAATGGCACATTGGCACCACCAACAATGGCTCCGTTAACATCGAAAACTTCATAGGTATTCGCGCCGGTATCTATCACGAAGGTGAGTTCAGAGCCCGTAAGAGGGAAATTAAGATTCCCTCTGTTATCAATACTCACCATCTCTATCTCTGTGTTCCCGGAGTTTGCCGCATCGGGAGAGATCTTAGGAGCCGCTGCAGCGATACCTTTAGGATCTGTCATTACCACACCGATCCCCGCGGCAGCACCGGCAGCCGGCCGGATCTCAAATTTATCACCATCGGCTAAACCGGGAGTATTGATGTGAATCGTAAACCCATTGGCACCATCGAGTTGGGTGCCGTTTAGTGTCAGTGGGGTGATATTGCCGGTTAAGGTATCTTTGAGTTCATAGGGATCTGGTGCGCCAGCGGTATAGGTTAATTCGTAGCTATTGCCAGACAATTGCCCAGCGTCATCGATATTGACCCGAAGACCCGCACCATTATTTGAGCTAAACGCTCCGACTCTTCCGACAGACATCGTGGGGTCGTTAATGTCTTTAAAAATATCTTGGCCCACTTCGCCATTCAGATCGAAGCCCTCTTTCTGAGCTTGATTAAATGCATCGGCAACGCCCAAAGACAGTTGACCAAGCTCCTGCTGGGCCTTGATTAAGGTGTCATCGCGAAACTCGAATAGCGCACCAATCTGTCCTCCCAGTTTTGAACCATCGATAACCTGGGAATAACTGCCAACTGAAGCTGAAATTCTTGACTGATTGGCGTGGGGATCTCCGGGTGTGGTGCCGATTGACATAGAGACTTCGCCGGAAACCAACATCACGGCCCCGCCTAACATGATACTCTTTGCCCCCGTATCCAGAGGAATGACGTTAACTTCCGAGTATTGGCTCAACTCTTGGATCAGCGCATCTTGTTTATCGAGAAGCTGAGCGTCTTCACCCTGAGACTTCATCAACTCTTGATTGATATGGCCAAGCTCTTTACTGATCTCATTGATTCTGTCTGTGATGCCGACGATCTGATCATTGGTCTGTTTCATCTGACCATCGAGATGAGACTGCATCTGATTTAAGCTAGAGGCCAGTTGTCCGGCAGAGCCCAGTACACTTCCCCTTATACCGATATCATCGGGAAGATCTGACAGGCTGTTAAGGCCTGCGAAGAAATCATTGAGCCCTTGTGGCACAGCCTTACCGATTTGAGAGAAGAGTTGATCGAGCTCACTCATCTTGGTATGAGTTGTTTGAGCTTCACTGGCACCCGTCTGTCCGATGCGTAATTCTCGCGCGGCATAGTCGTTGTAGATACGTTTTACATCTGAGATATAGGTACCAGAGCCATAGAACTCACTCCCCGCACGCTGTGATTCAAGACTAGACTGCTCGGCAACCTGTCTGTGATACCCCTGAGTATTGGCATTAGCAATGTTATTACTGGTCACCGCCAGTTGTGATTGCGAAGCTAAAACCCCGGTACGGGCAATATTAAGAAGATTCATCGACATCAGCAGAGACTCCCATCAAAATTAAAAGCAACGCAGCTCACCGATTCCATTGCCATATGCAAACCAAATATTACTTTCATGGTTGTACTCCCGGTATCGATGCCTTGAGATCCTGACTAATGGACTTCATCACCTTTATCACTTTATCGGCATATTGAGGATCGGTTGCATAGCCCGCATCCTGAAGCGCTCGAATAAATTCATTTGGACTCGCCGCCTTTTTCATGGCCTCCTGGTATCTTGGACCTTCCGACACGAAAGAGACAAAATCATCGAAGCTCTGCTTAATATCGTCATAGACTCTGAAGTCGGCTTTTTGCTGGACGGCAACCCCTTGCTCAAACTCAAGAGTACTGACCATAGCCTTACTTCCCTGCCAGCGTTTATCAGCCTTGATATTGAACAGGTTATTACTCGAATCTCCACCCGCACGTTTTACCATCTTCTGTCCCCAACCGGTCTCTAATGCCGATTGCGCAATAAGCACTTCGGGTTTGGTACCCAATGTGGCTGCGGCTTTTTCAGCGTGAGGATAAAGCTTGGCAACAAAATCTTCAGGGCCGCTAAACGTCATTCCCGCCTTTGTCACTTCAGACGGCAAAGTCTTGCCTGTTAAGATGCTTTCAAGCGGACTATTTGGTTTAGCGTCAACAAGCTGACTGTCCGCTGGTGTCTTAATCTGGCTAGCCTCAGGTTTGACCGCACGACTCATTACCATTCCCTGAGCCATACTCCCCTGTTGATTACCACGAAGCACTGACGCAGGGGTGACCTTGCTGGTTTCCGGTGAAAGTTGCTGAACCATAAGATCTGCCAGTCCCAACATGCCTTTATCCGACAGGTTCACAGACATCTGTTGATCGTGCATCTGCTCATAAAATTTAGTGTACTGACTGTTCATCGGACTATCGGATTCAAATACCGCATTGGCATCACGCATACTTTTCATCAACATCTGAACAAATATCCCTTCAAACTGCTGGGCCACCTCTTTAAGCGCGCCCTTATCATCTTTCTGGGCCTTCGATCTAAGAGAGTCCAGACCTCCGATATCCAAAAAGTGAGATGAGTTCGACAGCTTTTCCATAATGGTTCCAGAGATTCCGACAATATTCAGACGATAGTAACTCTACTCTGCAAACTGCGTACCAATTCAACACATAACGGATATTTAGCTGGGAAAATTCGACAATGTAAGGGGTAATACCAATCGGTATAAGAGGCAACAAGAGAGTTCAGGTAGAATACTGAACTCTCTTATAAGGATGAGTAATGAGAGAAAGTTGACAGAATCAGATAATGATCAGCTCACCATGCAGAGCACCTGCCACTTTTAATGCTTCAAGAATTGCAAGTACATCGGAAGGCGCTGCACCTACTAGGTTTACCGCCCTGACCAGCTCATCTAGAGAGGTGCCTGGGTTAAACATAAACATACGGCTATCTTCTTCGCTGGCATCGATAGTGCTGTTTGATGTCACTACCGTTCGACCACCCGCTAACGGATTAGGCTGTGATACCTGCGTCGCTTCGGCAATGGTGACTGTGAGTCCGCCATGGGTTACGGCGGCGGGCAACAGGCGAACATCTTTACCCACGACTATGGTACCGGTACGGGAGTTCACTATCACTTTCGCCGATTCAGACGCTGGCTCGACTTGAATATTTTCAAGGGTTGCCAGAAAAGAGACCCGCTGAGAGACATCTCTAGGGGCACTGACCTGCACAGAAGCAGCATCCAGCGGCCTCGCCATTCCCGGACCGAGCAGTTCGTTGATGGCATCGGCTAAGCGTTTGGCCGTTGAAAAATCTGCGCGACGTAGATTAAAGGTTAAGTGATCACCTGTCGAAAATGGGGTTGTGACGGTTCTTTCCACCATGGCCCCATTTGGAATACGTCCAACGGTTGGGGTATTTTGAATGACTTTAGAGCCATCCAGCCCCTCTGCACTGAATCCACTCACAACCATGCTTCCCTGAGCAATCGCATAAACGTTACCGTCGACCCCCTTCATAAAAGTTTGCAGTAACATGCCCCCACGCAGACTCTTAGCCTCGCCCAAACTGGATACGGTAACGTCAAGAGTTTGACCCGGCTTAATAAAAGCCGGCATTACAGCACTGACTGCCACAACGGCAACATTTTTAATTTTCGGTCTGAAATTATCGGGTAAATTAATGCCGAAGTTTTTCAGCATGGTTTTGAATGTTTGCTCTGTATAGCGGGTCTTCTCACCCGTACCGGGCAAACCAACAACCAAGCCATAACCGATTAACTGGTTACTCCGCACACCTTGCACATTGGCGATATCTTTGATGCGTTGAGCCTGACTCGTGCCGCAAACAAGCAGTAAAAGGAATATAGAAAACAACTTAATTTTCATGACAATAACTCCTTAGAAAGGCCACCAGCTGCCCATAAAGAATGAACTGAGCCAGCCCACTTTCTGAACTTCGGCAAAGGTACCTGTACCACTGTATTGAATACGGGCATTAGCGACACGCTGTGAATCGATGGTATTATCGGGGCGAATATCCTGCGAGCGAACGATGCCGGTAATGCGAACAAATTCATCACCATTGTTAATGCTGATCCACTTCTCTCCGCGAATAACTAAGTTACCGTTATTCAGCACCTGCATCACATTGGCGGAGATGCTGCCGGACAAGCTATTACTCTGATCGGCATCCGACTCACGCTTGGTATTCATGCTATCCTTATATCTCAGATCTATCGGTTGTCCGCCTATGGTGATATTACCACCACCGGCATAGATAGGATCGAGAGTAAGATCGGTTCCCTTCTTGATCTCATTACTGGCGCTCTTCTTAGCCTGTGTCGACTCCATCAACATCACTGTGATGATGTCACCGACCTTAAGGGCCTTGATGTCTGAATAGAGGCTGGATGCCTGACTGTCCTGATACATAGAACCCGTCGCGGCGATCTTAGTCGGCGGCGCTTCAGGATAGACCGGCGAATAATATGGGTCGTCCGCAATGGGTTTTCCCCCCGTCGAACTACAACCTGTGAGTACCGGCAAAAATACCATTGCTGCAGCAAGCAAAATTGATGACTTACTCATGACTATGCCTCTACAGGTTCTGATTCACGTAAGAAAGCATCTGATCGACTGCTGAGATAACTTTTGAGTTCATCTCGTAGATACGCTGACTTTCAATCAGGTTAACTAACTCTTCTGTCACATTAACGTTCGACGTTTCCAGCGCGCCCTGACGTATCGCGCCCATGCCATCGAGTGATGCAGTGCCTTGAATCGGTGTGCCACTGGCTCCAGTTTCCGTATACAGGTTTTGTCCCATAGGATCCAGACCGCTTGGGTTAATAAAATCAGACATACTCAGTTGGCCAACCACCTGGCTCTCTGCTGTACCTGGTGTTTTTACAGACACTTCACCTTCGGCCGATACGGTAATACCTGTGGCGTTATCGGGTATGGTGATCGCAGGTTGAACCACATAGCCCGAACCCGGTGTTACTATCTGCCCGGTATCATCGAGAGAAAACTGGCCATTGCGAGTATAAGCGGCGGTACCATCGGGAAGCTGAACTTCAAAGAATCCTGGCCCTTCGACCATCAGATCCAGCGAGTTGTCCGTGGTGAGCATATTGCCCTGAGTAAATACCTTCTGCGTGGCGACAACTTTCGTACCCGCACCGATATTTAGGCCATTGGGAAGCTTAGTATTTGATGCACTTACGCCTCCGGCCTGATTGACGGTTTGATATAAAAGATCTTCGAAGACGGCTCGACTCTTCTTGTAACCAACAGTGCTTGCGTTAGCAACATTGTTAGAAATCACCGAGATATCTGTTTGCTGAGCGTCTAACCCAGTCTTACTTATCCATAACGCGGGATGCATAATTTTGACTCCTAACTAACACGCATTAATGAAGAGGAGGCTTTATCCATCTCTTCAGCTGTTTTCATCATTTTGACTTGCATCTCAAATTGACGCTGTATATCGATGAGGTTAACCATTTCATCGACGGCATTGACGTTACTTCCTTCTACTGCGCCACTTTCGACAGCAACAAAAGGATCGGCTGGGGCATTTTCTCCCGACATCAATCTGAACAGGCCATCTGAGCCCCTCATCATATTTTGGTTACCCGGATTAACGAGCTTGATGCGGCCCACCTCTTCAATCACCTCAGCCGTGGCACCTTGAGGCCTGACAGAGATGATACCGTCCTGAGCAATCTCAATTTTTTCGATAGGCAGTGGCAAAACGATGGGACCTGAATCGCCCATCACCGGGTTGCCGCGATCGTTACGGAGCAGCCCTGTAGTATCGAAACTCAGACTTCCCGAACGGGTATAAGCTTCTCCGCCGTCATCCGCCTGAACGGCAATCCAACCGTCACCTCTAACCGCAACATCGAGATCTCTGCCCGTTGTTTTTATGGGGCCGGATGCAAAGTTTGCCGACGGACTCTCAGTCATCGCGAACACACGTGTCGGCAACCCTTCACCAAAAGCTTGCATGGAGCGAGCTTGAGCCATATCGGATTTAAAACCGTCGGTATTGGCATTTGCCAGGTTATTTGCACGAACCGCCAGCGAATTCATGTTCTGCTTAGCGCCGCTCATAGCGACGTAAAGTAATTTGTCCACCAGCGCCTCCGTCAATCTTTCTGCTATTACTATCTATTAAAATAATACTAGCAAACATCATGCCAGCTTGGTCAATTCATTTAGCTTGGAGATTAGAAGGTAAAACAATTCGAAATGAAGTCTTAGGGGGGCATTGTGGTAGGTAAAGCGGAAAGGCGTTGCCGCGGGCAACGCCTTTATTAACTAGGAGAGACTACTACCTGATCTGTAATACTGTCTGCTGCAGGGTATTATTCACCTCCAGCGTTCTCGAGTTCGCCTGGAAATTTCGCTGAGCCGAGATAAGATCAACAAGCTCTGTAGTCAAATCGACATTTGACTGCTCCAGGGCCGATGAACGAACACTACCAAAGGTTCCGCTGTTCGCCTCACCGGCAAGCGCTGCACCTGAGTCCAGACTCGCTTTCCATGAGGTGTTACCCACCTGCGTCAAACCCTGCTCATTAGAGAAGCGCGCCAAGGCTACCCTTGCCAGTGCGACAGTCGCACCGTTACTGTAGCTCGCGTTAATCAGACCATCGGCGCCGACCTCGACATTAGTGAGACGGCCAACCGTAGTACCATCCTGGGTTAACTCAGTCACTTCGAAAGTCGATGCATACTGAGTAGGATTGTCAAAGTCTATCGTCAAGGTTTGTGAACCATCTGTACCGGGCCCCAGAACATCGGCACCGCCATTGCCTAAAGTCTCGGTAACAATCGATACTGGGTCGGTCGACGTATGAGAGCCTAACTCGTTAAACTTAATCACAGCCCCCTTCCAGCCCCCTGCGGTGACAGCAGGTACATCGAGTGTATCCGCCGTACCGTCACCAGAAGTATCTCTATCGTAAACACCGGCAGCGCCTGCTAAGTCCACCTGCTTACCATCGACCGCATAGAAGGCGACCCAGTTACTCTCTCCGTTATAGGCCGCATTTGGTGGACGGACGAAGTAAGTCGTCATCACGTGTGGCTCACCCAATGAATCATACATGGTGACCGCGGTAGAGTTGTTATAAGTATCACGATCAAGAGGATCGAACAGTGCAGGATCATAGGTTGGATCTCCCGCATTGAGGTTCATCTGTATGCCGACGTTCTCCGTCTTCTGCGGGCTACCTGCGGTATCGGGGATCCTGACAGGTTTAGTCTCGGTTAAGCTGACAGAGGTTGAGTTTCCGTCTTTGTCTACTTCGAACGTCTGCAGGAAATTCCCCTGGGAATCTACAAGGTAACTGTTTGCATCCACTTTAAATGCACCGGCTCGTGTATAGGTTAAATCTTGAGAGCCCACACCCGATGAGGTGACAAAGAAGCCGCCGCCATTAATCGCCATATCAAGCGCATTATTGGTAAATTGCAGACTCCCCTGATGGAACTGCTGCGCCACCTGACTGGTTGTTGCACCACCGCCCACAGCCGTTTTACCGTTAGCAAAAATTGAGTTTGCATACACATCTGCAAATTCAGCTCTGGACTCTTTAAAGCCGATACTATTGACGTTAGCAATGTTATTTGCCGTGGTATTCAAATCTTTCTGCGCTGCCGCGATACCACTCAATGCGATGTTAAAAGACATAATTCACCTCAATTTTTAATTCATTACTGCCGATGACTTATCTACTCACCCACAGCCTTCTAGTTAACTGTTCACCTGACGTAAATGAAGCAAATATTGCGCCAGGTATCAAATCTTTTCCCACTTTAAATAGGAACTTAAAATGGCCTAAGGTTCTGCATCTACAACCGGTTTATTTCCGCTGCCAGATTCAGCGACGGCCAACACATCACCAAGCTTAATACCACCCACACCGCGCAGGTTAAGAATCGCGCCGGTACTTGCTGTGCCTAACGAAACGCTCGTCACATGGGCATAGGTTGAAACCGGAAGTTCCTCAGACGTGCCATCTACGCGGCCACTGGCTTTAATGGAGTAATTACCTGAAGCGACTGGTTCACCATTGGTGCCCAGTCCATCCCAACTGACTTCGACGTTACCACCGGCACTACCATCTATGGTGTAGGATTTAACAAGCTGCCCCTTGTCATCTTCAATACGTACAGTAATAGTATCGATCGCTTCCGGTGTACTGATAATGCCGTTAATCGAAGGATCTTCCGCTGAAATATGGCCGGTATCCGAGGGGATAAGCACTTTCTGCCCAACCAGCCCTGATGCTTGAAGTGCCTGACTCGACGTCATCACGGAGTTTAGATTAACAATCTCATCGTTCAGGTTCTTAATACCGTCAACGGTCGAGAATGATGCCATTTGCGAGATCATCTGGTCGTTGTCTACAGGTTTAAAGGGATCCTGCATCGAGAGCTGTTGACTCAACAATGAGAAGAAGTCTTCTTGGGTTAACTCTTGACTATTAGGCTCTGGAATCGATGATTCTTCTGGTAACCGAATACTATCGATAAAGGGGTTTCCCGTCGTGGAATCCGCAGTCGATTGCGTCGTTGCAGCTTGAGCGGCCGAAGAGTTCGTCTGCTGTGCAGGCGCCACAGATGTTTTCGATGCCTGTGTTTGACCGCCGACGGATTGAGCACTATTAAGTGGGTTGATGAGGCTCACTTGTTACCTCCTACTATTTGCCAATTCTTAAAGTCTGTTGAAGCATCGATTTCGCCGCTTCAGCAACCTGTACATTCATTTGATACGAACGCGAAGCTGAGATCATGTTAGCCATCTCTTCCATCACGTTTACATTAGGTTTGTAGATAAACCCATCACCATCAGCCATTGGGTGATCGGGGGAGTATTCTTTTTGCAAGGGAGCATCGCTTTCAACTATGCCTTTAACGGCAACTGCTTGAGAAGATTGCTGCTGATGGCTAGCCTTAGCCATCTCAGCCTCAAAAATCGGATGGCGGGCACGGTAAGTTTCATCGACACTGCTAGAGACTGCATCGGCATTGGCAATATTACTCGCTGTTGTATTCAATCTGACAGATTGAGCAGACATACCCGAGCCAGCAACATTAAAGATATCAAATAAACTCATAATTAATCTCCTCTCAGTGCCTTCTTAAGGCCCGAAAACTTACTGTCTAAAAAACCGAGTGACATCTGATATTCGAGTGCATTTTGCATAAATTCTGACTGCTCTTGTTGAATATCGACAGTATTGCCATCACCGGTATCAGGCTGGTTAGGGACTCTATAAGCGGTGTTCTGCCCGGACAAAGTCGTTAGATCGAAGTGTTTAACATCACTGCGGCTCATCGACAACCCGTTTTGACGGCTCGTCGCGGCTTGCATCGCCTTATCGAAATCAAGATCTCGTGCTTTATAGTGAGGAGTGTCAGCATTAGCAATATTTGAAGAGATTACTTGAGCACGTTGAGAGCGGATCCCCAATGTATATTGGTGAACACCCAATGCTTTATCAAAATTAATCGCCATAAAATTGCCTCCTGAGCCTGATGCTAAAAACAAAGCAATAGTCATGCCACAAAAAGCAAAAAGAGGTGCGAGACTCTAGGGGAACGCTAATAAGCAGGCTACGAGATCGCTGGCAGGCTTGCGAGGAGCAAAATGAAAGAATTAGAGGAAGGCACTTAGTTGCCTTTTACGATTTTGAAAATAGCCAACTTGTTGGCGTCTGATAGTGAGCTTGCGAGCGTCCTCATAGGCGAAGCCGTCTATAAGGCACGCTGTGCCGTCTCTCTGTTAAGTCTTCTTCTGGTAATAGAGCCTGGGTTACAACGAACCATTTCATATTCTTCTGTCAAACCGGCAATTGACTCAGAAGCACCAAGAAAAAGGATGCCTTTCGGGTTTAAAGCGGCAGCGGAATCGCCACCACAAAATTTAAGTCTTCTTCTGGTAATAGATGCCTGGGTTACAGCGCACCATGTCATATTCTTCAGTTAAACCGGCAATTGACTCAGAAGCACCAAGAAAAAGGATGCCTTTCGGGTTTAAAGCGGCAGCAAATTGCCGCAAAATTTTTGCCTTTGCCTCTGGGGCAAAATAGATGAGTACGTTACGGCAAAAAATAATGTCAAACTTGCCCAGTAAGGTATAACTCTCAAGCAAATTATGGGCTCTGAAGTTCACAAACTTTTTTACATTATCCTTTACGACCATAGTTCCGGCATCTGTCGCGGAAAAAAACTGACGTTTTCGCTCCTCAGATAAACCTCGCCCTAAGGCTAAATTGTCATACTCAGCATTTTTACATCTTTCAAGCATTGAAGGAGAGAGATCGGTTGCTAAAATGGACGCACTACCTGGCAGGGTCCCAGGTTTTTTCTGTTGATACTCGAGAATTGTCATCCCCAAAGAATAAGGTTCCTGGCCTGATGAACAGGCGGCAGACCAGATTTTCAGTGGTCGTCCTAATCGTGAATATTCCGGCAACAAGGTATTTGATAATAACTCAAACGGATATCGGTCTCTAAACCACAAGGTTTCATTTGTCGTCATTGCATCAATAACTGAAGCACGAAGTTGACGTTCGCTCGGCTTCATCGAATGCTTAACAACTTCAGATAGTGAAGGAAGGTTATATTTCCCCATCAAAGGTGCTAAGCGACTTCGTACTAAATACTGCTTATTATCACCCAGCACAATTCCACTGTGTTGTTCCAGAAATAGTCTAAATTGTGTGTACTCATTTTCAGCGAGTGATTTATTCGGCACCTTGATATCCTAATATCAATAAAACAAGCTATAACAGTGTTGCATTAACTTACTATAGAGCGCAGCGTTATACATGAGCCAGATAAAAGAAACAAGCTTAATATCAAGTCACTGCACCCTATAGAGAGTCTCTTATAGACTCAAATGCTTATTCACTGCTGCTGCAAGTTCATCTGGGTTAAATTTCGCAATAAAATCATTAGCTCCAACTTTCTGAACCATAGCTTGATTAAATACGCCGCTTAATGATGTATGCAATACCACTTTAATATCTTTTAACTTAGGGTTATCCCTTATCTCTGCAGTTAAAGTGTAGCCGTCCATTTCAGGCATCTCAATATCTGAAATGATCAACGGGATTTCAGTTGCGACATTATCCATCTCTGCAGCAATTTTATTGAGCTTTTCGAGCGCATCTCGACCATCGATAGCCGTATCAATTTGTAAGCCCAATGACGAGAGAGCCCTGATGATCTGCTTGCGAGCCACTGCCGAGTCATCGATGACCATGATATGAAAATGTTGTTCACGGTCGATGGTTATGGCTTCATCGGTCTCTTTACTAATTTCGGTCTTAACCGGAGAGATCTGATCGAGAATTTTTTCAACATCGAGGATCTCGACTAACTCCCCCTCTATTTCCGTTACCGCCGTTAAATAGGAATTTCTGCCCGCACCTTGTGGTGGTGGCAAAATGGCTTCCCAATTCATGTTAATGATCCGCTCCACAGAGCAAACCAAAAATCCCTGCACACTGCGGTTATACTCCGCGATAATGATAAAACATCCTTCGGTATTCTCGATAGGACGACCACCGGTTGCAGCACTCAAGTCTATGACTGAAATAGTGTTACCGCGAATATGTGCCACACCTTTCACTGTACTATTTAACTTAGGCAAGGAGGTAAGGGGCGGGCATTGCAATACCTCTTTGACTTTAAATACGTTGATACCGAATCTTTGACGACCATTTAGTTTAAATAATAAAAGCTCTAAACGGTTTTGCCCGACTAACTGCGTGCGTTTATTAACTGAATCAAGAATGTTTGACATAGTACTCTTGCCTTGTCGACTTTTGGATGCTCACCCATTACCCAGCATTTAATGAGTATAGGCATACTAATTGCTTTATAAAATACATCTCACAACCTGACCATATAATTGTCAAGTTTCTGACTCCTTCTCTCACAAGATGAGAAGTACAAAGTTCCGGTCACTAAGAAAGTATAGGTGTAATCTAGCTAATCAAGCTAGTCTATTCATTATGAAAGTAAAATATGTGGTCTATTTAATCATTTTATTCCAATCAACACATGCTTTTAGCTCACAAGAAGCAAGTGTTCCTTCTCTATCGACCATTTCTAACTTAGCTATAGCGGTTATCGAAGATAAAATTAATGTTGCAGAGCATGCAAGAGTCAACATTACGCCCCAAAGTTTGGACTCCCGATTGAAGCCGCCTTTATGCCTGCCACCCGTTAAAGCAGAACTGGCAAGCAACAGAGCTATAAAACGAAATAATACGGTAAAAATAAGCTGTAACAGTCCACAACTTCAGTATCCCTGGCAAATATTTCTGTCCGTTAGAGTCGATGTACTCTATCCGGTAGTCGTTTCCCGGGAGACTTTGGGGCCCGATGATCTGATATCGAGTGGAGATGTCGCTATTCGATATGTAGAGCAAACGAGCTTGAGAGGACGACAGTTCGATAAAATTGAGGATGTGGTTGGTACACGCGTCAAGAGGAGAATCCCCCCCAATCAACCTATCTTTATCAATAACCTCTGTTTTGTCTGCAAAGGTGATACCGTCTCGATTTGGGCTCGTTCAAAGAATTTCGAAATAAAAACAGTGGGAGAAGCACTGCGTGATGGCAATTTAGGTGATAGAATTCGCGTTAAGAACAGTTACTCCAACAAAAGCCTTGATGCTAAAGTCACAGGCGTTGGAGAAGTTGAAGTGAGAATGTAGTCTAAACCTAAGCTAGCTCAAGATATGATATAAAAAAACTAAAGCTCTGGTGAACACTGCCGATACACGTGTATGACCTTCCATTTTTTTATTGTTGGAGCCTAAGATGGCTATTAATATTAAACAAGTAAATACTTCAGCAAACACTCACGTGGGTAAAGCTAATGCTGCCAATGCTAATGCAGCCAAAGGCAGTAACCAGACAAGTCAGAGCGCTGCAGCGACTTCAACTAGCATGCCACCGAAGAGTGATTCAGTCTCTATCACCTCACAGGCACAGCAGCTACAGAATACTCAGGCAAAGCTTGCCAGTATTCCTGAAGTTGATCAGAAAAAAGTTCAAGAGATAAAACTAGCCATTGCGGAAGGACGTTATAAAATCGATCCTGAAAAACTCGCAACCAATATTGCTCAGTTCGAAAATGAACTAAAGGATCTCAATTAATACACCTATGAGTCAAATAACTAACATCATCGAGCTGCAGCATAAGCTGCTTGAAGAGCTGAAAGTAACAATAACACATGAGAAAAGTGCGCTAATCGAACAAAGTGCAGATCTTTTACTCTCTTTGGCCACAGCCAAAGCCAAGTTACTTAATGATCTAAGACTGAACGATGAGTTGTTAGCCTCACACTCTGAAAAGTCATTGCTGACCAGTGATCCTGAATTATCAGCAAAAGTAAATTCAGCCAAGAAACTGCTTGCTGAATGCCAACAGTTGAACATAGAAAATACCAGTTTAATCGAACTGAATATCGCCAGTATTAACCGCCTCTCACAGGCGCTTCAAGTCAGCAGAAATGCCTCCAGCCTCACCTATAATGGTAAAGGTAAAACTTCTACTATATCGACTCTGGGTAATAACTTAAAAGCGTAAAAGCGGCGGCGAGCTAAATATAAAGTTAAGAAAGCTCCGAATCGCAAGCCAAAAGCAAAGCCCCCTCCCCCCTTTAACCCTAGATAATAGTTCCTAGATAGTAGTTCCTAACCCGAAGCTCATAGTAAATACTTTTCTCGTAACTCTTACGCAGGCAGGAGCCAAGAGCCTTTAGGGTCGTTCTTTTTGTTTAGTTCTTTTAAGAGTGGCAAGATGATTCCCCGCTCAAAAACATTGCGGGGATGACAGAGATAGAAAGCTTGTAGCTAGGGAGCTAGACTAGCTCGTAGCTAATTTAAAAATAGGTGATCTCTTTTATCTTTTGCGGCCTATTTTGTTGTTGATAAAGCGCCCATACCTGAGCAAAATCCAGTTCGAGTTCAGTCACATAATGGTCACCTGCAGGGTAACTTTTGACCACCTTAGCCCCCCGTATCACCCCGGTAACAGATGCCTGAATACTGTCATTGGTCAACATCCAATCATCAACTCTACTCGAGGCTGAGAGCTGCTGACCATATACCTGCTCGGCTAACTCCCTGTAGGCGGCAATCTTTGACGCTTGCATCGCCATTAATACTTTTTGTGACTGAGCCTCTGCGGGTTGAGTATCCAATGGAGCATAGCCTATTGCTGTAAGCTTAGGAAAACTGTCCGGGGCCTGTGTTTCCCACTCTATATACCTGTCTTTAGATGAGCAGCCCGTAATTAACACTACAATCAACATCAGCCAAATTTTCATTTTGTATCACCTTTCACTTGAACCTCTTGCATACCAACACTGCGATCTCGATATAACAGCCCACCTTGAGAGACGACCTTTTCAGAGTACTTAAGATACCCGGGAAGATCCTTGACGGAAAAGCTCCCCTGAGATGCAGAGACAACACGATTATTAGTGACATTGACAATTCTTGAGTTAACCACCACTCCCAAAGTATTAAGGCTCATGGTTGATACCAGAACGTGCTCGACGGCGATCCCCGAGGGCAGTAGCTTCCAATCTCTGGTTAGTAAGAAATCCCCTTCAGGTGTAACCCTGATATTATCACCGACATTGATATCGACCAGATTAAATTGATTATCATGCAGCGCAGAGATAAAGCCTTGCTGCAGTTGCAAACCTATAGCATTGGTCCTTTTCAGATCATCTAAGAAAACAGGCGTAGCAACGAGGAGTGGCTGATTGGATTTCAGGTCATCATTTTGTCTTACTAACTCATTCACTATCTGTTGAGACATATGGTTAATTGCCGCTCTCTGCGGCAACTGATTGCCGCTGGCAAGCGGTTCCATATCTGAGCTTCCACTCTGAGCACAAGCGTTAAGCAATAAAACCGATGATAGAAGTAGCACTATACGCATAGCTGTATCCTAAACTTAACAATAAAAATGCCATGAGATCGCGATATCGACAAATTACTCTCTCAAACAAACTTAAAAAAAATGAAGCAAATATCACGCCAAAGATAAGGTGTTTATCCCCCAGCCCCTAGGGTTATTTCCGCAATAATAGTATTAGCATGTTCATCGGCTTGATTAAGGGTAACTTTAACTGAGTTATCATATTTTTCTCACAGGCACGCATATTGCTTTATTATCTTAAATGTAAATAAACTGTCTGTTAAACGTCGGTGGAATGCCAGCCTAAGGTCAGCACCTCATCCCCCAGACATCTATTTGAAAGATACGGAGAGATTGTATTATGAAGAACCCAGGTTCTACACCATACAGTGATAAAGGCGAAACCTTCTTTTGGCGCACTGGCGTTGCAAACATTAAACTTGGCCAAGAGACATTCACTCAATTACATCAAATCGATTTGGATATTAAAAACCCCAGAATTTCATCTATTGGGTCTTGTTTCGCACAACATGTGGGTAAATGGCTTAATGCCGGAGGGTACACATTTAACCAAAGCAAAATTGAAACGGGACAAGTATCCAGCTTCGCTTTCGGTAATCTATACACACCAAGATGCCTTCTACAATGGTTCGATGTTGCAGAAAAAGACTCAGGCTTTAATAAAAGCGGTGCAATCTACTCGGACGGGGCAAGATATTATGACTTGCTAAGACCCAACTTTAATCCATCAGGTTTTGAGTCTGAAGCATCTCTGATCAATGCCAGAATAGAAGCCGCAACAGAGATGGTAGAGACAATAGCTAAAACCGATGTGCTCATTTTCACACTCGGCTTAACCGAAGCGTGGAAGGATTGCAGTGATGTCTTTTACCCGAGCTGTCCCGGCATCATAGCGGGGGTATTCGACGACTCCCGCTACAGTTTCTATAACTTTGGCTATGAAGAGATCCGCACCGACCTTGAAAAAATTTCGACCCGTCTAAAGGCCATTAATCCGGACATAAAAATAATTCTGACCGTTTCTCCGGTGCCACTAACGGCAACGGCTACCAATAAGCATATTATGGTAGCCAATCAACACTCAAAATCTATTCTTAGAACAGTCGCAGGCTTCTTGTGTGATAACAGAACTGATTTCCATTACTTCCCCTCTTACGAGATCATTACCGTCCCCTGCTCCGGAGATTTCAGGTTTGAGAGTAATCTAAGATCTGTTACCCCCACAGCCGTTAACTATGTTATGCGCCATTTCGGCTCCGTTCTGGGTGCGCAACCTGAGTCGACTCCAGCACAAGAGGCATCGCAAAAAATTGAGGCTATTGAGGTTACAACATCGGATAATGATGAAGTCGTCTGCGATGAGGAGATGCTCGAAGCCGCAAATAAGCTACAAGCTAACCCAATAGAGCAGCCCCTGTCCGAATTAACCCTGTTTGGTGATAGCCATATGGCTAAGCTTTCTAAGTCGCTTATAGATATGAATGTTCGACATTGTGGTGGCATGGTAATGAACGGTTCTGGCTTCTCTCAAAAGAAGTTTGCACTATGCGATACCGAATACCTTGTACCTTTAGAGAGTGCAGTTTCGAGAAAGTTATGGTCGGTGATATACGGTAATTTAAATGACCTAGAGCAAAGTGAAACGCCGACTAGCTCGACCATTATTACTAACCTCGGAATGCAGATTCATCAGAGCATTTTTCGATTTGTAAACTGGCTGAACAAGGTTTACCCCGAAGGGAAATCTGAAATATCAACACAGGAGTTTGTCGATTACTTCAATGAAGATCTAACAGAGCAACTCACAATACTGCTTAAACTTCACAATAATGGGCATAAGGTGATTGTCGTTTCCGATCCCCCTTTTAGTCAGTACTTTGAAGAATCGAAATCGATGACAAACATCATCAATTCCTACTTTTATGCGATGGAATATGTTTTGAATGAATTTGGGATTGGCTTCTTTAATGCCGCCACGACCTTCGATAAAGAGATTTCAGATCCGGAAAGTTATATCTCTAACATCACATACGATGATTGGATACATGGAAATGAGAAGTACTATTCCTGGCTCGCTAAAAAACTCATGCCGCTAGTCATTCAACCAACTTCAATTAACTAATACCAGTTAACTTATACCAAAGTCATCAAAGCGTTTTGCCTAGGTTCAATCAATATTGAACTTAGGTGAATCGAAGTAATTCAAAAACTTTCAGCACTATTTCAAAAACATTGAGACATACAGCTTCACTCTCACTTCCTTTAGCAGCGGCTTCATGAAGATAAGGCATAGATATTGCTAGATATTGGTTAATGTAGATAATAGTTAAGTGACGGCGGTTGAACTGTCATTTTTACGTCGATTCCTAGTTAGATAACCATAGTTTTTAACCGATATCGACAACAAAGAAGTGGACCAATAGATGAAACGAATGACCCTGCTGCTGCTCACCTTAGTATCGCTGTACTCTCAGTTCGCATTCGGCGCCTGGGTTGTCGTTAAGGGCGAAGCAAATATAGTCAACGGCAATATCCCAAAAGCTAGGGAGGATGCAATTCATCAGGCTCTAACCTATGCCACTCTTAACAGTGGTGCCAACTTTACCAGCACTAAACAGGTCAAAAATGGTCAGCTTGTGGAAGATAGCTTTTCAATTCAAAACCAATCGGAAGCGGCTAAAGTTGAATTAGTCAATGAGCTGATAGAAGACGATAAGCTCACCGTCATGATCAGAGTCGATATCGTTTCCTCAGACGCCAATGAGATGCAGTGTGACAGTCAATCTCTTAAAGCGGCAATATTAGTCCCGCAGTCACTCATTAAAGACAGAACGCAACTACGCTACGGTAATATCGGATTTTTTGAAAAGGCACTATCTCAACGAATTGGAGACACAATAACTCAGAGCTCTCAAACCAGCTTTCCCCATATTCATGCCAATGAACGCTTAGACATAGAGCAGGCATTAGTCGATATTCGGGGCTACCGTCTGCCTAGCTGGCTGAGTGAAATAACCGACAGCCAATATGTGTTATTACCCGAGATCATCGATATCTCGACCGATCCTGCAGAGAGTCATATGCTTGGGTTGTGGAGCAGCGATCCGAACCGTCAGTTTCAAATTCGTCTTTCACTCTACCATGGGATCAGTGGCGAACAGATCTGGAGTGAGACCTACAATAGCTCCGCCCCCTGGGAGTTCGACCGTCAGGAAACCGTTCCCTCTAACCATCAAAGATTTTGGAAGTCGACCTACGGCAAAAGTATCGATAAGTTGTTAGCTCAGGCCATCCAGGATATCGATACCAGTTTAAGCTGTCGCCCTATTCTGGGACAAGTCGTCGCCAAACAACATGACAGGCTGATCATAAATTTGGGACGGCGCCACGGAATACGAGTGGGTGATTCATTCCAACTTATCCTGCAACAAAACTTTCCTGACCGGTTCGATAAGATGAGAGCGGTTGCCGGAAAAAGCCGCGCAACGGTAAAAATAGATCAGGTAACCGAAGATACCGCCACCGCCGTATTAATCGGCCAAAAAGCATCCTTCAATGTACAAATCAATGATATTGCGATAAAAATGTAGGCTCAGATGCTTAATGAGTGCACCGTTAAATTCAGCTTGTGACATTAGACGGTGTACTATTTGCGATTAATAAACAAGCATCTAAATCTAAAGCCTTTTCATCCCTCTTTTCATCTGGAATAAAATCAGTATAATCACTGACGTCTCCCTATAGCTCAACAGGATAGAGCAGTCGCCTCCTAAGCGATCGATCGGGGTTCGAGTCCCTGTGGGGAGACCAGTTAGTGACCTGATATCTAGTAATGAGTATTACTGTCAAGGATAGAGTCAATGACTGAACAATTTGAATCAAACCTTCAAATCATACAGCAACGCTGGCCAGTTTTAGCTTCAGCCTCAAAGTTCAATCATTCGTTCACCTCGGTGCAAACCTTGTCACTCGTAATAATCAAGCTATCTACGTCGACAATATTCAACTCTGTCGTCGTCACTGTCTATGGCATATGCGATGTATCCAGTCTCCTGATTGATGGTCATGCTCAATGAATGGCAAAATCGCTAAATTTCAAAGATACTTGATGTGTTTAAGGCTCTATATTTATACTAAACCTCAGATTAAGTTATATCAGTGAAATTTAATGGAAACGCGAACTCATAGTGATCAGAATAAAGATTGTAAATCTATGAGTATCCCACATGACTCCTGGATACATAAACTAAGATTTCGTAATAGAATTGATTAAGCTAAAGTAACCAAATTTATTAATTATCGAACGAACCTAAAGGACGGGCTATGAGCTATAAGACAGAGCAAGAAAAATTTTGGGCTGGGGAATTTGGCAATAATTATATAGGTCGTAATAAGAGTGATAAAATCGTTGCTGCAAATATTTCGATGCTCTCATCTATACTAAAAAAAACAAAAAACATCACTAAAATCATCGAGTTTGGTTCAAATATCGGTCTTAATTTAGAAGCGTTAAAAGTCTTGTTACCTCAAGCTTCGCTTTCGGCCATCGAGATCAATGATAACGCAGTAGAAAAATTACAGCGCTTTGACGATTTGAAAGTATTCCATACCTCTATTTTAGACTTTGAACCAGAAGAGACAAATGATTTAGTCTTGATCAAAGGGGTTCTGATCCATATCAACCCTGCAGAACTCAATCACGTCTATGAGTTGCTTTACCGCTCAAGCAAAAAATATATCTGTATCTCTGAATACTATAATCCTACACCAGTAGAAGTTGAATATAGAGGCCATAAAGAGAAACTGTTTAAGCGGGATTTTGCAGGTGAATTAATGGACAAGTATCCAGATCTATCGCTTGTCGATTATGGTTTCGTCTACCACAGGGACAATACTTTCCCTCAAGATGATATGACGTGGTTTTTGCTAGAGAAAGTGTAGCATTAATAATAGAAAGGATAAGAGTGGCACCGGTAGGGGTACCGCTCTTAACTTTGATAAAATCACATTTTAGATCCGCGAATAAATGAGATGGTAGACCATAGGCTTTTTAATATTCTAAGGTTCACTTTTATTCCTGAGCCAAATCTGGGCTTATCTAGCCTATCCCGAATATTCACATCAACCGTAGAGTAATGTTTTCCTTTAACTAAGGCCCATGTCATCAATTCACTGCCAATAGAGTCGAACGTTTCAAACTTGCCATATTGAGTAAACATGGACAATCGATATAGACGTAGCCCGCATAAGGGATCTTTAATGCCAAACTTTAACCGGAAATACAGCGCAAACACCATTTCAGATATTCTGGCATGTTTACTCCTTTGGCCGATCACTATATCGATGTCACCACCGGAAGCCGCTTGAATGACTTGTAAAACTGACTGTGGATCGTGTTGACCATCGGCATCGACAGTCACTACATACTCATACTTACCAGAAGCAGCAGCAAAAGAAAAACCACGATTGATCGCCTCTGAGTACCCTCTATTGGTACCTTGGCTTACTAGGGTGATATCCAAAGCACTTGCCTTAGCCGCCGTGTCGTCACTGGAACCATCATCAACCACGATAATATCTACACCTGAAACTGTATCCTGAAGCTCACAGATCACAGACTGTATAGTTTGCGCCTCATTGAATGCAGGAATAACAATGGCTACTTTAGATGTGTCCATTGAACATGCTCTCCGGCCTGTAGGTCTACGACTAACTCTTTACCTAATATTGACTCAACTTGAGAAGGAGGCAATGCTTCGCTTGGGCAAGGGCGAAGAAATTCGATATCATCACGGGTCAACAATTCACCGGCGTTAAGCGTACGCTTCAACCGAATCGATCTTCTCTGTAAAATAACCGTTTCAAGCTCATTATTTTCCACTTTCTTTATGCCGCTCCCAAGAGCTAAATATAACTCCTGAGATGCGTCAACCATGGCACGCCAAGACTCAGGATTCATAGCAAACTTATGGTCCGGCCCCTCCTGCTCATTACTATCGGTAAAGTGCTTCTCAATGACATTGGCTCCCAACGCAATAGCCCCTAAAACGGTGGCGTGTCCGGGAGTATGATCACTCAAGCCGAGTATCGCTTCCGGATACATGGCACGCAGGGTCTTCAATACATTGAGATTGATATACTTAAAGTTTTCTTGAGATGCTGTGTAGTTGGTATTGCACTGCATGATGGCAAGTTGATTGGAGTACTTCAGCACGGAATCTACAGCCGCACACACCTCATCCATCGTGGATGCACCACAGGCTAAAAAGATAGGTTTATCTTTAGAAGCAATTTTCTCGATGATCTCTAACCAAGTTATATCACCGGATCCCACCTTAAAGCAGGAGACATATGGATTAATATAATCGACCAACTCTATTGAGTAGGGACTAGTTAAAAACTCGACTCCCGCATCTTTGCATGTATCGACCAGTGTCTGGGTCCAATCCATTGAGATAGATGCATCCTTGTACACATCAAATACTGACTTCTTCCACTTTGCTTGATGAGAGGACTGGCCTTTCAAGGATTGAAAACCACTTTTACTGACGATGGTTTCAGCTTTAAAATGTTGGAATTTAGCTGCATCAGCACCGGCTTTTGCCGCAAGATAGATAAGTTCTTTTGCCTTAGCAAGAGAGCCGTTATGATTCGCACCAATGTCAGCAATAAAATAGGGGGGAGTCTCTCGAGTTATAACCTGTTTACCAATATTCATGGTATTTGATATACGACTATTTGTACTCATTTGCTATTTTCCGTATTTCGTTTTTAAAACTGGGTAGTGTGTATTGATAAGCTTTTTCGAAGGCAGTTACGTCCATTCTCATATCTTTAGGCCTGCGGGTAAGCAGTTGTAAGTTATCGATTGATATGCTCTTATAATTGAAATCTTTATATCCCAGATACTCAAAAAAACTAACAATTACAGCTTCTTTACTTAACCCATGTTTAGAGCCTACGTTAAAGGTACCTGGGATTTTCCGCGCTAAGCACAAGGCGATGACTTCACATAGTGTCTCTATAGATAGCGCCGAAATAAACACATCATTAAACAGACATATCTCATCACCAGAATGGTATCGAGCAAACATATGATCGGTTAGGCTCATGGATGAAGCCGATGAAGAACGGCCTATAAAGTTAGTTCTCAGGATAACTGATTCATTACAGTTAAGCGATTTTTCGGCACAGTACTTAGTCATCGCATAATTATTGGAAATGATGACATCTTTTTCTTTCGACTCGGTCCCTGTGTCATAAAAATGATCAGTTGAGACTTGCACGATAAAAGCTCTATCTCTCCCTTTACGCTGACTGTTATAGAGGGCTAGATTTTCCGCAATCTTACAATTAACTCGATAGGCAAGGTTAATGTCTTGCTCGCAAAGCTCAACGTCGGTTATCGCGGCTAAGTTGATAATATAGTCGGGTGAGATTTGATTTAACAGTGCAAGTGAAGACTGAGTACCACTCATATCCAACTGAAAGTCTGTACCAGTTGAATGACAACTTAGAGTGAAAATATGATATTCACTCTTCTCTTTTAAGTATTGAGTTAATGAGCCACCCAATAGACCTGATGCCCCGACAATTAAAACTTTTTTCACTTATGTCGCCACATAGCTAAACTTCAGTTCAGCTAGCTCCCAATCCGTAAGAGTATCGATATCCTGAGTTAGGTTCGACTCAAGTATCAAAGGAATACACCGTTCAGTGATAAGGCGTTTGCTTTTTAATACAGCCAAGGGTGTAAATAGATACAGCTGCCCGGCATCATGATAATTTTTGGCTAGATCTTGGGTTCTGGAATTATAATACTCCGGGTATTTTGGCTGCAGATACCCCCCATCGTATGTCAAAGCGCGTTGAATAGGGTGCGAATATTCAATACACGTGGCTATGCTAGTAGCATCATCCTGCTCAGATAGACATTGGAATGCTTGTTTAATTACGCCGCTGGTGGCAAACACAGATGTTGGATATAAACAACAGACATAATCATAATTCTGTTCTATCTGTTTCAGTACTTCGGCAATGACATCGAAAGTAGTAGCAAAATCATCTGCATTTTTTGCACTTCTGAGGAAAGGAACTTGCGCACCAAATTTCTTGGCCACCTCCGCAATCTCAATATCATCGGTCGAAACAATAATGTCGTCGATTACACCTGAGCTTTTCAGTGCCTGAATCGGATACCCGATAATTTCCTGACCAGCAAAAAACTTGATATTCTTTCTTTCTATACGTTTACTGCCACCTCTGGCCGGAATTATGGCAAGCACTCTAGGCTTCATATTCATTCCTTAATTTTCTAAATATCAAACAAAGCCAAGCTATAACTCAGCTAATTTATCAAACTCGACAATCTGTTCAACAGTTAAAAAATCGGGATTTCTACCTGAATGGTATTCGGCACCCTGTGGCACAGGTAGCCCCAGCTCATCGATAAGGTTGCGTTCATAACAATGTTCATCATTGTAAAATTTAATGCTAGGACAGATAACAAAGTGATCGTCGAACTCAAGTGTTAAATGTGAATCATCGGCCGGACACATGATCTCATGCAATTTTTCACCGGGTCTAATACCAATAATCTTAGTTTCCAGACCTGGCGCATAGGCGTTGGCTAAATCCTTAATGTGCACTGAAGGAATTTTAGGAACAAAGATCTCTCCGCCATACATACGGGCAAAATTTTTCAATACGAAATCTACACCTTGTTGTAGCGTGATCCAGAAACGCGTCATCTCTACATGGGTAATTGGAAGGTGGTCTGCCCCCTCTTCTATTAGTTTCTTAAAGAAGGGAACCACAGAACCTCTGGAGCCAACGACATTGCCATATCGAACAACCGAGAATCGGGTTTTCCCCTTGCCCACCATATTATTCGCAGCAACAAATAATTTATCCGATGCGAGTTTTGTTGCGCCATAAAGATTAATAGGCGCTGCGGCCTTATCTGTTGAAAGCGCAATAACTTTAGTAACATTGTTTGCGATGGCCGCCTTGATAACATTCTCGGCACCATAAATATTGGTTTTGATACATTCCATCGGGTTATATTCGGCTGCAGGAACTTGCTTAATTGCAGCGGCATGGATCACATAGTCGACACCATTGAATGCCTGCATCAAACGATCGGCATCACGCACATCACCTAGAAAATATCGCATACAAGGTGCGTTAAATATCTGCTGCATCTCATACTGCTTGAGCTCATCTCTGGAAAGAATGATCAAACGCTTTGGTTTATAGCGCTCTAAAATGGTCTTTGTGTATTTATGCCCAAATGAGCCTGTGCCACCTGTAATAAGGATTGTTTTATTATCAAACATGATTTCTCCAATTATTCATCGAAGTGCAATCATCCCGATCCACCAAATAAATCAGATAGAGCCTTGCACACCAGAGTTAAATGCAATCATTACGCCAAAGTAAATTTAAGCTACTGCATTTCTATATACTGCTCTTTTACAAGTTAAAAAGAGAGCATGACGAGTTAGCTTAACTAGAGCATAGTAATAAGTACATAGTTATCCAAATTTCATGGTTTATTTTACGATTTTCAGACGAATATCAAGCATTAAACTTGCTTTAGCCATCATAATCGACTTAATTTTATTCGATGTAAAATAAATATTTGGCTTACAACTTGCTACCCATATTGACGAAATATAATTAATTTCAAGTAAACATAAGCTAATCACAGTTAGATGACAAAATTTTGACGAAAAATCGATCCAACTACTTATAAGATAGAGGCCAGCATGCAAGAGCAACAAACAAGCATACTCAATACTTTTGCGGTAAGCCAATTCGGAGAATACTACCTCCCGAGTATCAATCGAACTCAATTTGAGAAATTAGATTCGACGACTCAATACGATGCAAAATTCAAACAGGATTTTAGTAAAGAAAATACATTGCATCTTGTTGTTGGCATGGACTCTGGACTACTCGCAAACTATGTCCTAGAAATGGGTGTCCCGGATGGTAGTCGATTCATTTTTATCGAACTGGATGCTGCTCTAGCCTTGTTGAAAGTAGAAATTCCAGAATCCCTTAAAGACTCACTCAAGATATGCACCCCACTCGAATTCCGCCAATTAATAGATAATAAATCACTCGAACTATTTATCATTAAAGACCGCTGTGCCCTGTATCGCTCAATGGGGGCAGCTTCTAACCATTTAGAAGAATACACGCTTCTTAGTAATGAAGTTGAAAAAATAATCCAACATACCTTCTTCGAATCAGAGGTCATTTTTACCCAGAAAATTTTCGTAAAGACTCAACTTGAAAATATCATTGAAAACCGTCTGCCGGCATCCGTTTTAAAAGATCAATTTACAGGTCTGACATGCATCATCATTGCCGGCGGTCCCTCGCTGGACCAACACATAAATTGGATCAAATCCCACTCAAAAAATCTGATTATCATTGCAGTCTCACGTATAGCATCAAAATTGTATAATGAAGGGATCATCCCTCACATCATTGTGTCAGTCGATCCTCAAGATCATAGTTTTGAAGTCAACCGTGAGATGATGCCACTCCATAGAGAATCTCTTTTTGTTCAATCATTCCATGTTTGCTCACGAATAAGTGCTCAATGGCAGGGGAGAAGCCTCTATTTGGGTGGAAGGGTGCCTTGGGACAGCAGCTTAGACATGAATAATATAGAATCTATAGGGCCGACGGTAACAAATAGTGCCGTGCATTTGGCACTTAGAATGGGCTTTTCACAGGTTCTACTTTGTGGCGTAGATTTTTGTCACTCCAGAGATGGCTTCACCCATGCAAAAGGCACATTAGAAGCAAACCTTGGCCCTAATTTGGGCCAAATTTGTGAATGGGTAGACACCTATGCTGGATATAAAGCAGAAACCTTGATCCAGCTGCTATATGCAATCGATTCATTACAGACAGAGGTCGAGAGGTTTCCAGACCGCAAATTTATCAATCTTTCCCAAAGTGCAGCCGTAGTCAAAGGTGTTAGCTACCAAGCAACTCAAGATATCCAACTGAAGGCTATCACTGCAGACAAGTACCACCTTTTACAACATATCGCGAGTAATGAGTCAACTAAGGAGAGAGTTGAAGATATTCAATCCAGGGTTAACGACCTAAGTAAAACCGTAAAATCGATGAGAATTATTGTTAATTTATCATCCGACGCCCTCAAGCATAATTTAAAGATGACGCAGCAAATAGATAATCCAGAGCAGATTAAACGATTATCTCAAAAAATAGAGGCAATTGAACAAAAGTTGAATGGAAAATATCATTCATTAAGTCAACTAATTAAATTTTACGGTTACTATGAATTCACCAAATTCTTGACAACTAAAGATACTGATACTTGGTCTCAGGAACAGTTAAATGAGATGACCTTTAGCTATTATGACGCCTTTGAGCAGATATCAAAAAAACTACTGACATTACTCTCTGTAGCGTTTGAAAGGAGCGAAAGCCGTCTCTTAGAAATAAGCAGCGATAAAGAAGTTGCTAAACTTGCCAAACAATGGCGCGCAGACAATCAACAAGGTCGAATAAAAATCTGGCAACAACTGCACCCGGATCACCTTAAGCAGTGTGATCCTGCTCAGCTTAAGCTAATAGAAGAGCTTAAGGCTGAATACCACGAACAACTAAACAATGACCGAAAAGTATATGTAGATACGGTAAAGGAGACAACGACCTTAGAGCGTGCCTTTACCAAAATCATGGTCTTGGTCAATACAAAACATCATACAGGCCTCAACCAGATGGCCACATACTTACTTCCCTTTGTAGCTAAAGACGACGAAGCTAATCGTCTGTATCATTTAGCCTATGGTCATCAACTACATTTAGAAGAGCGCTATGAAGAGGCCCTGTCTTGCATGCTCGAATTACCTGACACCTTAGTCACGGAACCAGAAACCAGGCTGATTCTGCAGCTGTCACTCAAATTGATGAAACTGGAACTTGCCGGCAAGGCCCTGAAAAAGGCCATCACCTATAGTGATGAATATCTGCCTCGCTATGCCAACGTGTTAAGAGCTCAAGGGCAGACTCAAGAAGCGATAAATACGTATATTGACTACTTAGAGAAGTACCCATCAGATATTATGGTATGGTTAAAGTTCGGTAGTTTTATGTTCGATATTGACCAGATACAAGCTGCCATCGATGCCTTTAGTCATGTCATTCAATCCGATCCGGATAATCAGGTTGCGCTGAGCTATTTAACCCGTATCGAGGCCGATCTTAACGCGAGTCACAACACATAAACTGACATCTATTTCCCTAAGCCACAGCTAAACAGTATAATGCCGATTCATTGATAATTAATCGGCATTTTCTACCGCTGCTTCCAAGTTATTCCCGGAGACCCCGCTTGTCACATACTTATATCCCTTTAGAGCAATACAAACGTAAATGGATCTTTAACCATAAAGATCTGCCTGTGACCGACGAAGATAAGGCGCAGATAAAACCACTGGATCAGATGGGTTCGATGGAAGTATGGAAGAAGTGGGTAAGCAATCGTAGCAACCACTCTGAGCAGTTTTCTAAGGGTGACTGGCCCGCGAAAGGTGATGTGTGGGGCGAGCCCGATGATTGGCAGTCAGCCTGGGATAGCGAAGATCCGGCGCTTCCTGAGTTGTTTGCCGAGTTCTTTGATTGGAAAGACGATTCAACCGTCTATTTTTGTTACGAGAAATATCAGGTGATCGAGACACGTTGGGATGTATTCGTTCGAAACTGGAAATGTTTCCTCTTCTTCGATGACGGTCCATTGCTTATCTCACCAAAGCACAAGCAGGCCGCTTTCATTCATCAAGATGGCCAGTATCAATTAGGCCAACGAGGCTAGCTCGACGCCAGCAACGCAAGACTTAATCTAAGAATTACCAGTGCGTTCACAAGCTCACTAGCATGAAATCTGGATTCCGGCCAACAAGATCGCCGGAATGACAGAGCTCCTAGCTCGTCAGAATGCTATCAAGAATAAAAATATAAGAGGTTATATGAAGTCCCTCACTAGACTAATGCCCACAAACTTATTACCCACATGCTTAGTACCCACCAGCCTGCTACTTACCGGTGCGCTACTTAGCGGTGCTGCCAGTGCCAAAGAGATATCGGGTGTTGACGTTGCCGAACATATTGCGGTCGAGTCGACACAGCTTCAACTCAATGGTGCGGGTGTGCGCAGTAAATTCTTTATCGACCTCTATGTCGGTAGCCTGTATCTGCCATCAAGGACCGATAATATCACCGCAATTCTCGATGCTCCGACTTCAGCCGTTCGGTTAAACATCACCTCTGGTATGATCACCAGCGATAAGATGCGTGATGCAATCAATGATGGTTTCGATGATGCGACCGATGGCAACATTGCCGAAATTCAGACTGAAATTGATGCTTTTATGGCACTTTTCAGCGATGAGATTAAAGAGGGTGATCAATTTACTCTCGCGACCGATAAAAGCTTCGGTGTAACGGCATATAAAAATGGAGAAGCACAGGCGACTATCGAAGGTGAAGCATTCAGGCAGGCACTGTTAAAGATCTGGCTAGGAGATAGTCCGGCTCAGGGCAGTCTTAAAAAAGCTATGTTGGGCAAGCAGTAATAATTGGCTTAACTCTTAACAGTTAATTCCTGGAGCCCAGGCTCTGGGAATTAACTGCATCGATAAACTACACCTTGTACGCCTTTAAGAACATCTCTACACAGCCATTAATATAATCCGTACGACCTTCAATTAATTCCTCGACATCCAGTCCAAGCTCCAGCTTCATTCTCATCTCACCAAACATCATCAAACAGAGCCGAACCGCGCAATCACGAGGCTCATCGAAACGATACTTCCCTTTTTTATCAACCTCTTTCAGATAACCAGACAACATATCGAGTAGATGCTGCGGTCCGGCATCGAAGAACAACGCAGAAATTTCAGGATGAGTTTCGGCCTGCGCTACACAAGCTGTAAAAACGGTTATCGCCTCAGGGCTCACAATCATAGCGCCGAAGTACTCACCAAAATTAGTCAGCGTCCTTTCCGGTTCACTGGCATCACCAAACAGCTCATCAGTTATTTGGCTGACAACACATTTAGACTTAATAGAAGAAATGAAAAGATCATCTTTACAACCAAAGTGTGAGTACACCGTTTGCTTCGAAACCCCGGCTTTCCGGGCAACCTCATCCATACTGGTGTTGGGAAAACCATGGCCGCAAAATAGCTCTATCGCAGCCTCGAGGATCTGCGCCCTTTTTTGTTCACTACGACTCAAGTTTAAACAGGAGAGTTTGGTGGTCATTATTCACCCCTTGGTAACATAACACTTATAACTTAGACACATTTAAACACAAACTAGACTGGACAGTCTAGTTTTTCCAAAATAGACTAGGCAGTCTAGTTTAACGATTTCGTCACTTATGATTAACCAGGGAATGCGTATCAGGATGAGTATTTTCAGAGCCAACTCCAGGAAAAATGGTTTAACAGGTCTCTTGCTTGTTACCTTTCTCAGCGCATGCGAAGCAGAGGTTACTGTTCATGCAACACAGCCAGAATTGCAATCAGTAACAAGCAAGACGTTAACCCCTTCAACCTCATATCTGCATACCCAAGAGTTCACGGGAACAATTCGAGCGGGTAACACCACGGGGATTGGATTCGAGCTTTCGGGAAAAATCAGGCAACTTGCCGTCGATAGTGGCGATCAGGTCAAAGAGGGGCAGTTGTTAGCCCAACTGGATACTCGCTTATTAGAAGCCGAGAAGCAGGAGTTAGTGGCCAGCTTATCGCAAAATAGAGCCGATCTGGATCTGGCCAGCAACACACTGAACCGAAGCCTCAAATTAAAGCAGCAAGGTTACACATCTGAACAGCAACTCGATGAACTCAAAGGCCAGCTGGCCAGTTTACTTGCAGCTCAAAAAAGACTCAAAGCATCCATTTATGCCAATACACTGAGAATCGAGAAGTCTTCACTGCTTGCACCATTTAGCGGCGTGATAAGCAAAAGGAACAATAATTTAGGTGAAGTCATTGCACTGGGAACCCCGGTATTCACCCTCATCCAAAATAACAATCCGCAAGCATTTGTCGGTGTCCCCATTAAGGTCGCTCAAAGTCTGAAGGCGGCACAAGATATCTCCCTTAGGGTTGCTGATAACCATTACACGGCTCAAATTGCGGGGATAGGCGCCGAAGTAAACCCTATCACACGCACAGTGCCATTAAGGCTTATATTACCTCAAGACGCTAAGGTCATTAATGGCGAACTGACCTATCTTGCCTATGAGAATGAGATTGAACAAGAGGGATATTGGGTGCCTATCTCATCGCTGACCGATGGTATCAGGGGACTGTGGAACCTGTATGTCATCACGGCCGGTGAAGCGATAGAAAAGCCGGAGAGTTTTAGTATAGAACGCAGAGATGTTGAAATTATCTATACCAAAAATGATCAGGCTTACATTCGAGGTGCGGTAAAAAGTGGTGAAGAATTTATTAGCCAGGGACTGCATAAACTTGTCGTGGGACAAGAGGTTAAACGCAACACGACTGTGGCGTCGAGGTAAGTCATGGATAATACATTGATTGAAAGTAGATACGTGCAGAAGTTACTGCCAAATCCGACGTTGACGACCTTGCCTCAGTGGATCAAATGATGATTAAAGCCTTTGTAGAAGATAGACACGTGCAAGCTTGCCCCGGTGGATCAAATGATGATTAAAGCCTTTGTAGAAGATAGATACTTGCAAGCTTGCCCCGGTGGATCAAATGATGATTAAAGCCTTAGTAGAAGATAGATACTTGCAAGCTTGCCCCGGTGGATCAAATGATGATTAAAGCCTTTGTAGAAGATAGACACGTGCAAGCTTGCCCCGGTGGATCAAATGATGATTAAAGCCTTTGTAGAAAATGGACGTCTTGCAAGCTTAGTGATTGCGCTACTCATTGTCGCCGGTTTTGGCGCAATATCCAGCCTGCCGAGAATGGAAGACCCGGATATCACCAACCGATTCTCATCGGTGATCACTCATTATCCGGGCGCATCCGCCGAACGTGTCGAAGCCTTAGTGACCGAGGTATTGGAAAACCAACTGAGGCGGCTCGAAGAGCTAAAACTAGTGCAATCGACCTCTCGCCCCGGAATATCGGTGATACAACTCGAGTTAAAAGACAGTGTCATCGATACCGCCCCCGTTTGGTCGAGAGCGAGGGATCTCGTTGCCGACTCAAAACCTTTGTTACCACTACCGGCTCAAAATGCCATATTGGACGATCAGGTCGGTTATGCTAATACCGCCATTCTAGGATTGGTGTGGAAAGGGGGCGGTGAAGCTCGCACCGATATGCTTAACCGCTACGCAAAGGAGCTGCAGAGCAGATTAAGGCTGCTTAGCGGCACCAATTTCGTGAAACTCTATGGTGCCCCTACCGAAGAAATTTTAGTCCAGTTAGATGGAGACAAAGTTAACCGCCTGAAGCTATCTCCGGCCGCAGTGGCACAAATTCTTGGCAATGCCGACACTAAAGTCTCTGCCGGCGAAATCAATAACAATAGTTTCAGAGCCTTAATCGAAGTCTCCGGCGAGTTAGACTCGGTATCCAGAATTCGTCAAGTCCCGCTTAAAATTGATGAACAGGGACAGATCATCCGCTTAGGGGATATCGCCACCATCTCACGGCAAGCCAAAACCCCGGCAAGTACCATTGCCCTAATCGAGCAAGATCAAGGCGTGATGGTTGCGGCCCGCATGCTCAATAACACGCGCGTCGATCTCTGGTTAGCTAAGGTCAGAGATGAGGTTGAGGCACTGCAAACAAGTATCCCGGCCAACATCGAAATTCAATGGCTGTTCGACCAGGAAAGTTATACCAGCGAGCGTCTGGGCGATCTTGTGGGTAGCTTACTCTTAGGTTTCATCATCATATTAGTTGTCTTGATGCTGACTCTGGGGTTACGTAATGCGGTAATCGTCTCCCTTTCTCTGCCTCTCACGGCCCTCTTTACCCTCGCCTGCATGAAATATATCGGTCTGCCAATTCATCAAATGTCAGTCACAGGGTTAGTGGTGGCGCTCGGTATCATGGTCGATAATGCGATTGTTATCGTCGATGCCATTTCACAGCGCAGACAACAGGGGATGACGAGACTCGATGCGGTGAGTAAGACGCTGCATCACCTCTGGTTACCGTTAGCGGGATCCACCATCACCACCATGCTCGCCTTCGCGCCTATCGTATTGATGCCGGGGGCGGCCGGTGAGTTTGTCGGGGGAATAGCTATCTCTGTGATGTTCGCATTGGTGGGGTCATACCTTATTTCACACACCTTGATTGCCGGTCTTGCCGGGCGCTTTGGTGTAGAAGGTGAACAGCAAAAATGGTATCAGGCGGGTATTCGCCTCCCCTTAGTAAGCAAACTGTTTAAATTAAGCTTAAGAACCGCACTGAAACGTCCGCTGTTATCCGGTCTCATCATCGGTATCTTCCCCATCTTAGGTTTTATCGCTGCGGGTCAGATGACAGAGCAGTTCTTTCCGCCATCGGATCGCGACATGTTCCAGATAGAGGTGTACCTCTCCCCCCATGCAAGTATAGAAAGCACACGAAGCCGCGTTGAAGAGATTGATAAACAGCTACGAAAAACAGAGGGTGTCGACCGTATCGATTGGATCGTAGGTGGTAATACCCCCTCTTTTTATTACAACCTGTTACAGCGACAGCAAGGCGCCAGTAACTATGCCCAGGCCATGGTTAAGGTTACCGACTTTGATACCGCAAACCGTTTAATTCCACGGCTTCAACGGAGCCTGGACCTCGCTTTTCCCGATGCACAGATATTGGTGAGAAAATTAGAACAGGGTCCCCCTTTCAATGCGCCTGTTGAGTTGAGAGTATTTGGCCCGAATTTAGACCAGCTCAGGCTCATCGGAGATGAAGTCAGACGAATTTTATCCAATACCGCCGATGTTATTCATACCCGAGCGACCTTAAGTGCCGGTGCGCCTAAGGTGTGGTTCCAAATCAATGAAGATGCCAGCTTAATGAGTGGGCTCAATTTGACTGAGATAGCCAATCAGATCCAGATGGCCACCACAGGAATTAAAGGGGGGAGTATTCTGGAGCAGACTGAATCTCTGCCAGTCAGGGTCAGATTGCAAGACAGCACACGAGAACAGCAGACAAAACTGTCGGAAATTAATTTAGTCTCGGCTTCGGGCTCTGAGATCCCCCTTTCGGCCCTATCCACTAACCGAATCGAAGTCAGCCGCGGCGCGATCCCCCGCAGAGATGGTCACAGAGTCAATACCATCGAAGCTTACTTAGTCAGCGGAGTCCTGCCTCAACAGGTGCTCGACGATGCTAAAGTTAACATAGATAAACTGGTACTTCCTGCCGGTTATCATATTGAGGTGGGGGGCGAAAGCGCGAAGCGAAACGAAGCCGTGGGCAACCTGCTTTCAAATGTAGTATTAGTCGTGACCTTACTGCTGGCTACCGTGGTGCTCTCCTTTAACTCCTTTAGATTAACGGCCATTATTCTCTTCAGTGCACTGCAATCAGCGGGGCTTGGTCTGCTGGCGGTATATACCTTTGGCTATCCGTTTGGTTTCACCGTGATCATCGGTCTGCTCGGGCTTATGGGTCTGGCCATCAATGCGGCGATTGTTATCCTGGCAGAACTCGAAGAGCTACCCGATGCGAGATCAGGCAAGATAGAATCAATTGTCAGCGTCGTCTCCGGCTGTGGAAGACATATTGGTTCCACGACTATCACGACGATTGGGGGCTTCTTGCCCCTTATCATTGCCGGCGGTGGCTTCTGGCCACCCTTTGCCATCGCGATTGCGGGCGGGACACTACTGACGACATTGCTCTCGCTTGTTTGGGTGCCGACTATGTATCAACTCATTATGAAACCGGCAAAGAAACTGCGGTTAACGTCGCGCCCAATGGCAACAGAAACCGAAGTAGAGGCTTAATTTCCCCCTGCGGGATGAAGCATATTCAGGTGCTTCATCCCGAATAATGCTGTACATACGTTCCAGTTGCTCCATTTTCTTTAGACGGCTCCCCTGCCCCTCCAAAAGAACCTTAGAAAAAAGTGAATTTTGTCTTAATTTTTGCCGCTTTTAGACCTATATCAAATCATTGATAGTTAATGTGATTTACATTATCGCCTTACATAATAAAAGCGGACCAAAAAATGAATTATAAAAACTGGCCAATTTCACAACAGATAGGCATATTAGCCCTAATATTAACCGTTCTCGTGTTCGGGATAACGGGGAGTATCTCTTACTTTACCGCGGCCGATGTACTCGAAGATAAAGCCGTTACCGCCATGCAGGCTCAGATGCATGGAACCTCAGATCTGATTGAGGTTCAATACAGTAGCTTATTGACACTTGCCCGTCGCAGCGCCGATGTCTTGCGCGCCATGTATCCCGGCCAGTTCAGAAAACCCAACAAAACAGTCAAAGTATTAAGCAAGATAACCCCCGCTCTCGCCCATGAAAAAGAGCAGATCAATGCCTCGAAGAGTAAGGTCGATCGCTTCTCAAATCTTACCGGTGGTACGGCAACCGTGTTTGTGCGCGATGGCGACGACTTCCTGCGTATCTCAACATCGTTGAAGAAAGCCGATGGTAAACGAGCACTGGGCACTTATCTGGGCAAGAATCACCCGGGTTATGCCGCATTAATCAGTGGCCAAGCTTACGAAGGTTATGCCAAATTGTTTGGCAAAGATTACATGACGGTATATCGACCCATAACCAATGTTCAGGGTGAAGTTATCGGTATCCTCTATATCGGATTCGATATTACAGAGTCGTTAACCCAGCTCCAGCAGGCGATGAATAAACTCAAGATTGAAGAGTCGGGTTATTTCATGATCATGCGCAGGAGCAACCAATCTGTCGTTGCCCATCCCAGTGTTAATTCGGGAGAGAAAATGACTCAGCAGATGCTCGGTGGTCTGACGATTGAGCAAGCATTGACCGATAATGGCTCTTGGGAGTACATCAACAATAATAACGAACCTATGTACGCCTATAGTGTGAACATTCCCGGCTGGGATTGGGCACTGGTTGGCTTCGCTAAGGTTAGCGAGCTTAATGAGGAGAGCCTGAAATTACTCAGTATCAATGTCTCTGTGGCCGCAGTAGGGATTATCTTAATCACCTTAATGCTATTCATTGTACTAATGAAAACACTTCATCCATTGAAAGTGCTTCAACAGCAGCTGGACCAGCTTGGAAGAGGAAATCTTTCACAAAGCTTCAACAGACCCAATACCGACAGCAAGAATGAAGTCGATATGATCACTATCAGTACCTCTCAGATGGCCGATAGTTTAAGGCAATTGATTATGGCCCTGCAGCAGTCGGTGGGAACCCTAGAGACCCAAGCCGCTGAAGCCCAGCAAACGGCAAGACTTAATGGCGAGGAAGCGCAGTCATTAATGGCGCAGACGGACCAGATCGCCACGGCAATCGAAGAGATGTCGACCTCCATTCGTGATGTTGCCAGCCATGCCAGTGAAGGAGCAAACAAGAGCCAGCAGGTTGATACCGCCTCACGTCAAGGCCATGACCAATTGACTCAAGTTGTTAATGGCTTAGCAGAGCTCAGTCATCAACTCAACAACAGTCATATCAGCGTCGAGAATGTGACGAAAGAGAGTGAAGCGATCAGTCAGGTCACGGAAGTGATCAATGGGATAGCCGAGCAGACAAACCTGCTTGCCCTGAACGCGGCAATCGAAGCGGCGCGAGCGGGTGAACAGGGGCGTGGATTTGCCGTCGTCGCCGATGAGGTCAGAACACTGGCACAGCGAACCCAAACATCGATTCATGAGATTGGCCTGACCATCACTCAACTTCAATCCCAGGTCAAGACCACTGCGGAGCAGATGGGACAGAGCCATCAATTGGGTATCGCATCCGCCACTCAAGGGGAAGAAGCTGGTATTCAACTAAACCAAATCACCGAGAGTATCGGTGAACTGGCCATCTCATCGAGCAGTATCGCCAGTGCAACGGAGCAGCAAAGCGCCGTAGCCGATGAGATAACCCGCAACCTGCACCTGATAACAGAGCTGGCACGTGAAGGTGAGCAGAGAGCCGGTGAAAACGTCGATGCCGCGCAGGGGTTATCGGATCTGGCCGTAGAGATAAAAGAGAAAATTAGCGTATTTAAAGCTTAAAAATCGATATCTAAATAATATTAAGAAGGCCTGAATGCGTTAAACATTCAGGCCCTCAAACATACAAATTCTCATCCCCTTCCCATAAAGCATGAAAGAACGTGGATTCTGAAACTAGTTCAGAATGACGGCTCAAACCTAGAACCCCGAACCTCGAACATTCAAGCTGGCTCCTGAAACAAGCAACGAGCTTCGCGGCTAAAGCCGCTCCTACAATTAATGCGCAGCCATGTAGGACTGGCTTTAGCCGGGAATAATGAAGAATGGTCTCTGAAATAATCAACAAAGCTACGGGCTTATAGATGGAGCCGGCAACGAGCTTCGCGGCTCAAGCCGCTCCTACAATTAATGCGCAACCATGTAGGACCGGCTTTAGCCGGGAATAATGAAGAATGATCTCTGAAATAATCCATAAGGCTACGAGCTTATAGATGAAGCTGGCAACAAGCTTCGCGGCTAAAGCCGCTCCTACACAAAAGAGGCACAAAAAAGCCCCGCAAGGTTAATACCATTGCGGGGCTATTCAGCTAAAACTAAATCACACTATCATTAGTCTTGCTTATCTGCTTCTCTGTCCATATTTTCAGTATTCTCAAGCCATAACGCATTGATAATACCGAAAGAACAAGCCAGCAAAATACCTAAAATCCAAGCAAAGTACCACATGATGTTGGCTCCTAATCAGTAAAGTGATGTCTTGTTATTCTCGATAAAGCTACGAGACAGGCGACCAAACATCTTCAAATAAGTGTACACAGTGTAGCTAAGTACAATGGGTACGAAGATGATTGCGGCCCAGGTCATAACAGTTAACGAAACTTCACTTGCAGTCGCATCCCACATAGTCAAACTTACGTTTGGCTCGAGTGAAGATGGCATAACAAATGGGAACATAGCCGCGCCACAAGTTAAGATCACGGCGGCAATCGCCAGTGAACTGAAAAAGAAGGCAAAACCACTACGGTTTAGACGACTCGACAGCAGCACTAAGATAGGCATAGCTAGTCCAAGTACCGGGAACAGCATAGTAATAGGATACTTATCGTAGTTAGCCAACCATGCACCCGCTTCGACGGCAACGGTCTTAAGCGTTGGATCTGAGATGCCATAAGTATCTATCGTTGATGTGATCACATAACCATCGATACCATTAACCAGCCAAACACCTGCAACTCCAAAGAAGACAAATAACAAGGCTGATAAGACTTGAGCGGCCTTAGCGGCACGAACTCTCAACTCACCTTCTGTCTTCATCTGTAACCAGGTCGCACCTTGCATCATAAACATGCTGACGCACACCAGGCCTGCCAGTAGTCCAAACGGGTTCAGTAGACCGAAGAAGCCACCGTGGTAGGTTGCACGCAGGTATTCGTCGAAATTAAACGGCACACCTTGCAATAAGTTACCAAAAGCAACACCAATGATCAGCGGAGGAACGAAGCCACCGATAAACAGCGCCCAATCCCAAGACTTACGCCATCTTGGATCTTCAATTTTCGAACGGTAATCGAAGCCTACAGGACGAAGGAATAATGCAAACAAGACCAACATCATAGCGACATAGAATCCTGAAAACGATACACCGTAAACCATAGGCCAGGCAGCAAACAATGCGCCACCAGCGGTAATTAACCAAACCTGGTTACCATCCCAATGGGGAGCTATCGAGTTGATCATGATACGGCGTTCGGTGTCATCTTTACCTATGATAGGCAAAAGTGCTCCAACTCCCATATCGAAACCATCAGTTACAGCAAATCCAATGAATAGCACACCAATCAGTGCCCACCAGATCAATCTTAACATTTCATAATCAAACATAATCAGATCTCCTGCTTAGGCATCAAGCTTTTCAAAGTGATATCTACCAGTCTTAAGACAACTTGGACCTTGGCGAGCAAACTTAATCATCAAGTAAGCTTCAATCACAAGTAAAACTGTGTAGAACAAGGTGATAGAGATAATACTGAACCAAAGATCACCCACAGATAAACTAGATGCAGACATAAAGGTCGGCAGGACTTCTGAAATAGTCCATGGCTGACGACCGTATTCGGCGACAAACCAACCACACTCGATGGCAATCCAAGGAAGAGGTAAGCTAAATAACGCCGCTTTCAATACCCAAGGTTTCTCATCGATTTGGTGACGCGTACTCTGCCAAAATGCGGCTGCGAATACTAATAGCATCACCATACCTGCACCTACCATGACTCTGAATGTCCAGAACATAGGGGCAACGCTAGGTATCGAATCTTTTGCTGCTGCAACAATCTGCTCTTCAGTCGCATCGACAACCTTATCGGTGTAACGCTTCAACAACAGACCGTAACCCAAATCTACTTTTGCTTCATCGAAAGCAGCACGTAGCTCAGGCGTTTCATTACCCGTACGCAACTCTGTCAACATGGCATAAGCCTTCATGCCATTACGAATACGCACTTCGTGCTCTTCGATAAGGTCGTGAATCCCCGTAACCTCCTCATCGAGAGAGCGAGTCGCAATAATACCCATAGCGTATGGGATCTTAATCGCGAAATCTGTTTCCATCGTCTCTTGATTTGGGAAACCTACCGCAGTGAAGGCTGCAGGAGCGGGTTCCGTGTGCCATTCAGCTTCAATTGCAGCTAATTTAACACGCTGAGCCTCACCCACCTTATAGCCTGACTCATCCCCAAGGACGATAACAGAGAGAATCGATGCCATACCAAAGCTTGCTGCAATCGCGAACGAGCGACGTGCAAACGGTAGATCACGTTTCTTAATGATATAATATGAGCTAATCGCAAGCACGAACATTGCACCGGCAACATAACCCGACGCCACGGTATGAACGAATTTCACCTGAGCAACTGGGTTAAATAACACCTCTCCCCAACTGGTCATCTCCATGCGCATGGTTTCGTAGTTGAATACGCTGCCGACCGGGTTTTGCATCCAACCGTTAGCAACCAAGATCCACAGCGCAGACATATTAGAGCCTAACGCGACTAACCAGGTAACCGCCAGATGCTGACGCTTACTGAACCTGTCCCAACCGAAGAAGAACATGCCCACTAAGGTCGACTCGAGGAAAAAGGCCATTAAGCCTTCAATGGCTAGCGGTGCGCCAAAAATATCCCCAACATAATGCGAATAATATGACCAGTTAGTACCAAACTGGAACTCCATGGCAAGGCCTGTGGCCACACCGAGAGCAAAGTTAATACCGAACAACTTACCCCAAAACTTAGTCATATCTTTATAGATCTGCTTATCCGTCATCACATAAAGTGATTCCATGATAGCCAGCAAGAAAGCTAAGCCCAAAGTTAAGGGAACAAACAAGAAGTGATACATAGCAGTCATCGCAAACTGAAAGCGCGACAGCTCAACAACCTCTTCTAAAATCATTAGTGACTCCTTAGGTGGTGCATCCATCTATCATAATGAGATCCCCATCGATCATGATAAATGCCTATTTAGGATATTTTGTTTTAATCACATTTATACGCAATCAAGCAACATAAATGGCTAAACATCATTTTTTTATTAATTCGCCGAGTTATTAGACAAACACTCAAAACTCAGCACGTTTTTGCGACAAGCCTCACACTATTTATTTTATTTGTGATAAAAATACAAATAAAACATCTAAAAAGTGAGCTAAATATTATTTATCAAAAACTTAACTCAAACACATGCCCTTTCCAGCCCCTATTTTATACCATTCAAAATTGATTCAAATCAATCAAACACTCCGGCCAAAGCGCGTTTTGTGGGTAAGGACACAGTTCCACCCATCGCGACGTTGACCACCAACAACATACATGCTAGGAGCCCGTGTTGCATCGAGTTTATTACCCATTTAGACCAACTCAACCATTATTCGTAAAAAAAGCAAAAAAACAAAAGAAAACACAAAACAAAAGATGAGTTATATTAACCCTTAACAAGTTGAGATCAATTAGCAAAATAAAGCAAGCCTCTGTAAATAAACAATATAAAACCACAAGGCGGACATATAAAGACAGATACAGATGATTACAGATTAGTTTTAGTAATCCGTAAATCAAATTTTTCTCGTTTGTTCAGATAATCATTACCGCTTATTATACGTCCTGTGTTGAGGAGGCAGCTTGTTAACCCGGTGAAGTAGCCCGGCAAGGCCTAACTCCGCTCACATCAATCTAATTACTGTGTGGAGATACCGATATGAAAAACTTATTTGATCGTCTAGTTTGCAACTACCAGCGTGTTTTTGTTGAACTTTATACTGCAAGAGAGCTGTAAACCGGCTTTATTGCTACCCAACTGTTCTTGAAGTTTTGTTAGCGCAAAACAGCCACCTGGCTCCTAAAGCCAGGTGGCTTTTTCATTTCAGGCCCCTCGCACTCTTCCCTACCAGCAAATCAACCACTGATGAAGAACACATCTCTCTCTTTAAAACTTCTTCGAATGCCCAGTTTGTTCTTATTGAGCCCCATAGCGTACCGAATGACTTATTTACCTCACTTTAGAACACCCTTGTTTTCTAATGTTAATGTAACCACTTATTTATTAGTCCTTTTTTCATCTGGAAAATTTCAAAAAAAAAGAGCTTCGAAATTTTCGAAGCTCTTTTTAATGATTTAGGCATAAGTAAACGTTAAATTAGTCTAACTTAACTCTTACTTTCTGTAACATTACGACCCATGGTCAATATTCCCTCAGAAAGCCTAAATAAAGGTGCCATTGGCAGATAGCGCTTAACCGGTTAACGTATTAGCCTACGTTAACACGAACGTTTCTGAACATTCTCATCCAAGGGCTATCTTCGCCCCACTCATCAGGGTGCCATGAATTAGCCACGGTTCTGAACACACGTTCAGGATGCGGCATCATAATCGTCACTCGTCCATCGGTTGAACTTAATGCGGTGATAGCATTAGGCGAACCGTTTGGATTTTGTGGGTACTGAGTCGCAATCTGGCCGTTACCATCAACATAACGCAGTGCAATGGTGCCTGACGCTTCAGCAGCGGCTAACGCCTCAGGTGATGCAAATTCGGCACGCCCTTCGCCATGTGAAACAGCGATAGGCATACGCGAACCCTCCATACCTTCAAAGAACAAAGATGGACTCTTCTGCACTTCAACCAGACTAAAGCGGGCTTCGAAGCGCTCCGAACGGTTACGCACGAAATGTGGCCAAAGCTCTGTGCCCGGGATGATCTCTTTTAGATTAGACAACATCTGGCAGCCATTACACACACCAAGAGAGAAGCTATCACTGCGCTCGAAGAAACCACTGAACTGCTCACGAGCACGCTCGTTGAACAGAATAGACTTAGCCCAACCTTCACCCGCTCCCAATACGTCACCGTAAGAGAAACCGCCACAAGCCACTAGCCCCTGAAACTCTTTCAGGCTAATACGACCGCTTAAGATATCACTCATGTGAACGTCACGAGATTCAAAACCAGCGCGATCAAATGCCGCTGCCATCTCAATATGTGAGTTTACGCCTTGCTCACGCAAGACAGCCATCTTAGGTGCAGCACCTTTTAAGATAAATGGTGCTGCAACATCATCACTCGGGTTGAATTTAAGATCGACGGTTAAACCTGGCTCGTTTGCGTCTTGCTTGAGCGAAAATTCTTCATCGGCGCATTCAGGGTTATCCCTCAACGACTGCATGCGATGGGTGGTTTCAGCCCAAATAGTACGTAGCGAAGTGCGGGACTCGCTTAATACGTCACGCTCACCGTCACGAATAGTAATCATATCCGTGGATGTAAGCTCTGCGACCTTATGGCACGGCACTCCCACTGCGGCAAATTTAGCAATGATTGCATCAACGTTTTCACGGCTAACTTGGATAACACCGCCAAGCTCTTCATTAAACAGACGCTCGACATCGTTACCGGCCAGTGCGCTGATATCGACATTAAGTCCTGTATGACCCGCAAATGCCATCTCTACCAATGTGGTATAAAGGCCGCCGTCACTTCTATCGTGATAGGCAATAATTGACTGGTCAGCAACCAGTGGCTGGATGACTTCGAAGAAACCTTTCAGCGTAGAAGCATTATCAAGATCTGGCGCAATATCACCCAGCTCACTGTAAACCTGCGCTAAGCAAGAGCCCCCAAGACGGTTTTGCCCAAGGCCTAAATCAAGGAGTAGCAGATCTGTCTCACCTTTATCGCTACGAAGCTCTGGAGTCACAGTGTTACGAATATCCTGGACCACACCAAATGCGGTGATAACCAGCGACATAGGAGAAGTTACGGTCTTTTGCTCACCGTTATCTTCCCATGCCGTCTTCATCGACATCGAGTCTTTACCCACTGGAATCGTCAATGACAACTCAGGGCATAGCTCTTCACCGATGGCTTTTACTGCTTCATAAAGACCGGCATCTTCACCAGGGTGACCCGCAGGTGACATCCAGTTAGCTGACAACTTGATACGCTTGAACGAACCGATGTCGGTACCGGCGATGTTCATAATTGACTCGGCTACCGCCATACGCGCAGAGGCACCGAAGTCCAGTAGCGCAAGCGGTGTACGCTCACCTATGGACATAGCTTCACCTACGTACGAATCATAACTTGACGCAGTAACCGCACAATCGGCAACTGGCACCTGCCAAGGGCCGACCATCTGATCGCGATTAACCAGACCCGTTACCGTTCTGTCACCGATAGTGATAAGGAATGTTTTCTCGGCAACCGTCGGTAGACGCAAGATACGATGCGCCGCTTCTTGCACTTCGATCACACTTTGATCCAATGCCGCCGAAGTGGCCTTAGCACTGACAACATCGCGGCTCATCTTAGGCGCTTTACCTAATAAGACCTCTAGAGGCAGATCAATAGGATGATTTTCGAAGTGCTCATCACTAAGAAGCAGCTCTTTCTCTTCAGTTGCTACACCGACAACCGCAAACGGGGCGCGTTCACGTTCACAGATTGCGGTAAATGTAGCTAAGTTTTCAGGCGCTACTGACATCACATAACGTTCTTGTGATTCGTTACACCAGATCTCGAGTGGGCTCATACCGGGTTCATCGGACGGCACATTTCTTAATTCAAACTTGCCGCCACGCTCACCATCATTAACGAGTTCAGGAAAAGCATTAGATAGCCCGCCCGCACCGACATCATGAATAAACTGGATTGGGTTTTCATCACCCATCTGCCAACAACGATCGATCACTTCCTGGCAGCGACGCTCCATCTCGGGGTTCTCACGCTGAACGGAAGCAAAATCTAAGTCTTCACTGGACTCACCCGATGTCATCGAAGAAGCAGCACCGCCGCCCAGACCGATGTTCATCGCAGGACCACCCAGTACGATTAGCTTAGCGCCAACAGTGATCTCGCCTTTTTGCACATGCTCTTCGCGAATATTACCTAAACCACCGGCAAGCATAATTGGCTTGTGATAACCGCGGACTTCGACACCGTTGTGGCTGCTGACTTCCTGCTCGTAGGTACGGAAATACCCGACCAGCGCAGGACGGCCAAATTCGTTGTTAAACGCCGCACCGCCGAGTGGGCCTTCAGTCATGATGTCTAATGCCGTAACGATGCGGTCAGGCTTACCGTAATCGGCTTCCCAAGGCTGTACAAATCCCGGGATCTTAAGGTTTGAAACGCTAAAGCCGGTCAAGCCAGCTTTTGGCTTAGAGCCACGACCGGTTGCGCCCTCATCTCGAATTTCGCCACCCGAACCTGTTGCCGCACCTGGATATGGGCTGATCGCGGTTGGATGGTTGTGAGTCTCAACCTTCATCAAGATATGCATGGGTTCGCTGTGGTAATCGTACACACCATCTTGTTTCGGGAAAAATCGACCTGCAGTTGAGCCAGTCATTACCGCGGCGTTATCTTTATAAGCCGACAATACGTTTTCAGGTGTAGTTTCGAAGGTGTTCTTAATCATCTTGAACAATGATTTTGGCTGCACCTCACCATCGATTGTCCAATCGGCGTTGAAAATTTTATGACGACAATGCTCTGAGTTCGCCTGAGCAAACATCATCAACTCGACATCGTTGGGGTTACGGCCTAAACGATTAAAGTTTTCGATTAGATAATCAATCTCATCGGTCGCCAGTGCAAGACCGAGTTCAGTATTTGCCAACTCCAGTGCACGGCGACCTTCGCCTAAGATATTAACGCTTTTTACTTCACCGGGCTCGGTGCGGGCAAACAGCACCTCAGCCTTATCGAAACTGCTCAAAATCACTTCGACCATACGATCATGCACGAGTGAATTTAACGTCTTTTGTTGCTCACAGTTAAGCGCTGCAGATTCGACATAATAAGCAACACCACGCTCTAAACGCTTTACCTTGTTCAGGCCACAGTTGTGTGCAATATCGGTAGCCTTGGATGACCAAGGTGAGATAGTGCCCGGGCGTGGGGTAACAAAATGAAGTGAACCTTGTGGTGCGTGCGCTTCGATAGCAGGACCATAAGTTAGGAGTTTCTCGAGTTGCTGGGTCTCACTTTCATCTAATGACTCAGACAAATCGACTAAATGAATATACTCAGCATAAATTCCACTGATTGGAAGCGATGCAAGGTCGCAAGCTTCCATCAATTTTTGAACTCTAAACGCTGATAAAGCAGGGGCTCCGCGGATGATCTCCATCACGTCATTTCACCTTATAGATTTATATTATAATTGCAGGGTCAGATCTGGCGCTATTATAGGGAAATGTGAATGACAAAGCATCCGTAGTCGCTATCGAAAACAGTGTTTCCTGTTAATCAAAAAAGGTCTCGCTATAAATTTTGAGCTTAATACCTACAATCCAATAAAATCGACCATAATTAGTAAAGAACGTTTCACAAGGTATCGCCCTAAATCACTCAAACACCGCAAAAAATAGAGTGTTTATTCACTTGGCACTGATTATGATATAATCGCTGGCTTGCTCGATAAAAAATCACTGAATAAATAAACAGGTCCGTAGAGTTCGCTATGAAAAAACTTTTGTTTGTCTTGCTCACTATAACCTTGCTGGCGTCTTGCCAGAAGGTGGGTGTGGAGCAAACAAAGGTGATACCCAAACCAATAAAGAAAACCACGCTTAATGTTGGAACCCTCTATGGTGCACAAATATTTGTGACCACAGGGCAAGGTGAGGCCGGATTCGACTTTGAGATGGCGAGTCGATTTGCAGAATATCTTAAATTAGAACTTAAGATGAAACCTTACTCCAATATCAGCGAGCTTTATAAAGCACTCGAGAGTGGTGAAGTCGATCTGCTTGCAGCAGGGCTTGCCGATACCCCGTCACGCCGGGAGAAGTTCCGCTTAGGCCCACCTCTGTATCGGGTTAATCAAGTCTTGGTCTATAAGCAAGGAACCCCGATACCTAAAGATGTCTCGACGCTGGAAGATAACATTACCGTTATCACCGACTCCTCTTTTGTTGAAACCCTATCTCAACTGCAAAAACTCTATCCTGAACTGGTGTGGGAGCAGGAGAAAGAGAAAGACAGCGAAGAGCTAATGGCCATGATTGCCAGAGGCGAAATCACCTATACCATCGCCGACTCGAGCACCTTTGAGATCAACAGGCGCTACCTGCCAGAGTTAAGGGCCGGTCCCATTCTTAAAGAGAAACAGGCGATAGTCTGGCTATTGCCACCGAAAAACAGCGATCAACTCATGAGTGATCTGCTCACATTCTGGCACTATGAGAAACGCTCGGGAACCCTGGCACACCTCAATGAAAAGTATTTCGCCCATGTCAAACGCTTCGATTATGTCGATACCCGTGCATTTCTCCGCGCTATCGATAACAAGCTACCGAAATATAAAGAAACGTTTCAACAGTATGCCAATGGTATCGACTGGCGAAAGCTTGCCGCCACCGCTTATCAGGAATCTCACTGGAATCCCAATGCCCGCTCTCCAACCGGAGTCAGAGGGTTAATGATGCTGACGCTTCCGACGGCAAAACAGGTTGGCATAAAAAATCGACTCGACCCGATACAGAGTATCAAGGGAGGCGCAAAGTACCTCAATGATATTCTTAACAGGTTACCCGACTCTATCCCTGAAAATCAGCGAATGTGGTTTGCTTTAGCCTCCTACAATATCGGCTATGGACACGTGGAAGACGCACGTAAACTGGCACAATCGATGGGACTGAATCCCAGCGCCTGGCGAGATCTGAAAGAGGTCCTCCCCCTGCTTCACAAGCGTAAATACTATCAACGTACCCGATACGGCTATGCCCGTGGTAATGAGGCCGTTCACTATGTCGACAGTATCAGGCGCTATTATGATACGTTAGTCTGGGTAGACAACCAGAACCAACTCTTGATAGATGAAAAAGCATCGGCCGAAGAGTCTCAGCTCGCTGAGAAAATCGGAGGCAAACAAGAGAACCTATCGGGTGCCCAGCCCCAATAATTAATAACAATAAATAACAAGGATGATTGTCATGAAAAGAAAACTGATACATAAGGTGTCATCGAGACGCAGAACACAACTCAAATCGAGACACCTTCGCACGATGAACAGACAGAAGCAGTTCTTCGTCTTTATCCAGCCATCTAACTAATACCAATCGGTATACGCTTAAACGTAAAAAACAAAGCATGCTGGAGGGCGATAAGTCCTCAAGCATAAAAGCCATGGATTCTGAAACAAGTTCAGAATGACGGCTAAAAGGTAAGGCATTCAAGCCAAGCAGGCTGGAACCAGGGCTAGCTAGCCGGGTCATTGCACTCGTTTTTCAATACTTCTAACCGCTTAAGCTCTCTCTTTTGCTCTTTCTTCTCCTTGCGGCGCCGACGGAAAAACCGACTCAGCTGCTCGCTACATTCCTGCTCGAGTACACCACTGTTCACTTCCAGCTGATGGTTAAACCTCGGGTGCCTGACCAGATCGACAACAGAACCGGCGGCCCCGGTCTTTTCATCTTTAGCACCAAAAACCAACCGTGAGACCCGTGAATGCACCATGGCACCAGCGCACATGGCACAAGGCTCTAGCGTCACATAGAGGGTCGTATCGAGTAAGCGATAATTCTCAACCAGCTTGCCAGCCTCACGCAAACACTGCATCTCGGCGTGTGCACTGGGATCGTGCTGCCCAATGCAATCATTAGAGCCTACCGCAACCACCTTATCGTCCTTTACCAGAACGGCGCCCACAGGCACTTCCCCTCTCGCCTCGGCCTCGGCAGCCTGCTGCATCGCGAGTGTCATAAAATGGATATCTCTATCTAGTTGAGTCAAGCTTTACTCTCCAAAAAACCATATAAACGTAGAATAACTATGTTCCTCACTCGTTGCGAGCAAAAGGGATGTTGCAAATGTCATTTATGCACGACTATATGGATATAGGAGGTAGAGTAACGCATGGAGCAGTTACCGAGGAGCAATTAATGACCTTGCCTCAGAAGCGCTAAATTCTCGCTGAGCGATCACATCTTTATGCCGATTGATATTATACCCGTTCAATCGAACGAATAAATCCTAACTATACTGATAAGAGAAATTCGCTCATACGGCTGCCTGATGCCTACACGCTATAGTAGACAATTGTTTGTACTTGTATTCTCAGCGATACTGACTCTGGTTATTATCCAAGGTACGACTCAAGTTGATAACGTGATGACTATCGAGTCCGGCATGGAAGCTGTCAGAGTCATTATCTGCTTAGTCTTGCTGTTTTTAATCGAATCCACTAATGACCAACGACAAATTTACACACCTCTGTTATTTGGCATAAGCGCGCTTTACCTGGGTAATCTGCTTAATTTTTTGGATGACATTTATGATTTAGGTCGGCCGCAAATCGCCCTTATCGAAGACCTGTTTGAAACTGCCGGGTTAATCAGCGTACTGGTCGGAGTCACTTTATGGGCACAGCATCATCAAAACCAGATCAAATATTTATTGAAACTATCGAGAGTCGACCCTCTAACCGGCCTACTCAATCGACGCGCAGCCGTAGCTGCAATTAAAGCTTATGGGAAAGAGGACGTTCAGGAGCCGGACAATACTTCCCCAAAGGAGTGGAGTTTCGAACATGAAGCTGACAAACCGATACACTGTGTCATGATACTGGACTTAGACCACTTTAAGGAGGTCAATGATACCTTAGGTCATGATGCAGGGGATAAGTTACTCTGTGATATCTCGAGTATTTTGCAGCAACAGAGTCAAAATGATTGCATCATTGCACGTTGGGGAGGAGAGGAATTTCTGCTCTATCACAGGGCTCACTCGGAGGAGGCGTGTTTAGATCTCGCGCTATCTCTCAAATACCAAATCGGTCATCACCCGTTTAGTTATGAGGCCACACCTATCAAGATCACCGTCAGTATCGGCGTCAGCACCTACTCAGCAGAGGAGTTCTCCCTGTTCGAAGCGATCAAACATGCCGATACAGCCCTGTATCAGGCAAAGGCTGCGGGCAGAGATTATGTACAGATAGCTCAATAAAAAAGGGCACATTATGTGCCCTTTGATCTTGGTTTTTCTCAGTTAACAATTAACTGATTATTCCCATTCGATAGTCGCAGGCGGCTTACCTGAGATATCGTAAACAACACGGGAGATGCCATCAATTTCATTAATGATCCGGTTCGATACACGGCCCAGGAAGTCGTAAGGCAAATGCGCCCAATGAGCCGTCATAAAGTCGATAGTTTCAACCGCGCGCAGTGAAACCACCCAATCATATTTACGACCATCACCCATGACGCCAACAGAGCGAACGGGCAGGAATACCGTAAATGCCTGACTGACCTTATTGTAAAGATCGGCTTTGTGTAGCTCTTCGATAAAGATTGCATCGGCTAAACGAAGCAGATCGCAGTACTCTTTCTTCACTTCACCAAGAACACGGACACCAAGACCCGGCCCAGGGAACGGATGACGGTAAAGCATGTCATAAGGCAGACCTAACTCAAGACCTATCTTACGCACCTCATCTTTAAAGAGCTCACGAAGCGGCTCCACAAGACCCAGCTCCATATCATCGGGTAAGCCACCCACATTATGATGTGACTTAATGACATGTGCCTTGCCTGTCGCACTACCGGCTGATTCAATCACATCAGGGTAGATGGTACCTTGCGCCAACCACTTAGCGTTTTTGCACTTCTTAGACTCTTCATCGAAGATCTCAACGAAGACATGACCGATAATCTTGCGCTTAGCTTCAGGATCGGCTTCGCCCTTCATCGCATCAAGGAAACGATTTTCAGCGTTCACATGAACAATATTGAGCCCGAAGTGATCGCCAAACATATCCATCACCTGCTCAGCTTCGTTAAGACGAAGCAAACCATTATCGACGAATACGCAAGTCAGCTTGTCACCGATAGCGCGGTGTAACAACATAGCCACAACCGATGAATCGACGCCACCAGACAGACCGAGGATCACTTCATCATCGCCGATCTGCTTCTTCAAACGCTCGACGGCATCTTCGATAATCGATGTCGGTTTCCAGTTAGCTTCACACTCACAGATGTCCAATGCGAAGTGCTCGAGCATACGTTTACCCTGACGGGTATGTGTCACCTCTGGGTGAAACTGTACGCCGTAGAACTTCTTCTCTTCATTGGCCATTGCGGCATGAGGGCAAGTCTCGGTGATTGCGACGGTAACGAACCCCTCTGGAATATCTAAAACCTTATCGCCATGGCTCATCCAAACATCGAGTAGCGGCTTACCAGACTCACTGATCGCATCTTCGATACTCTTGAATAACTCACTTTGTTCCTGAATTTCAATTTGGGCATAACCGAACTCGCCTTCACCTATCCCCTGGATGACCTTACCACCCAGCTGCTCTGACATGGTCTGCATGCCGTAACAGATCCCCAACACAGGAACGCCTGCATTGAAAACATACTCTGGGGCGCGTGGTGACTCATCGGCGGTCACGCTTTCAGGGCCGCCGGCTAAGATAATACCGTTAGGCGCAAACTCTTTAATCTGTGCTTCGGAAACATCCCAAGCCCACAGCTCACAATAAACACCGATTTCACGGATACGACGGGCGATTAACTGAGTGTACTGAGATCCAAAGTCTAGGATCAGTATCTTATGCTCATGAATATTGCTCATGGGGAACCTTTATTTCATCTATCTAATTTGTCGGTATCAAGCTTAGGGTTATATGAATAACACTAAGATTGGCATAAAAGGGGGATAAAGAATGGGCGACACACCGTCGCCCATTATCACCAGTTCCTATGAACCAGGACTGTAGTTCGGGGCTTCTTTACTGATGGTCACATCATGAACGTGTGACTCACCCATGCCTGCAGAGGTAATTTTTACAAATTCAGCTTTTTCATTCAGCTCTTTAATTGTTGCGCAGCCAGTGAGGCCCATACAAGAACGCAGACCGCCCATATGCTGGTGAATGATCTCTTTAAGCTTACCTTTATAAGCAACACGACCTTCGATACCTTCGGGTACCAGCTTGTCGGCGGCATTATCACTCTGGAAGTAACGGTCTGATGAACCTTGAGTCTGATTCATGGCGCCTAACGACCCCATACCGCGGTATGACTTATAGGCACGACCATTATGAAGTTCAGTTTCACCCGGCGCCTCATCGGTACCGGCGAACATGGAGCCAGCCATGATGCAAGATGCACCTGCGGCTAATGCTTTGGCCAAGTCACCTGAGAATCGAATTCCGCCATCGGCAATAACAGGGATATCTAAGTGCTTAACGGCGGCGGCGGCGTCAGAAACGGCGGTAATTTGTGGTACACCAACACCGGTAACGATACGGGTAGTACAGATAGAGCCAGGGCCAATACCCACCTTGACAGCGTTAACACCAGCTTCGACTAAGGCAAGAGCACCTTCAGCAGTTGCAACGTTTCCGCCAACAATCTGTAATTCAGGATGTTTAGCACGAGTATCGCGGATACGCTGTAAAACCCCTTCAGAATGACCATGAGAGGAATCGATAAGCAGAACGTCTACACCAGCTAGAACTAAGGCGTCGACACGCTCTTCGTTTCCGGCACCGGCGCCAACGGCGGCACCGACACGCAGACGACCTAATTCATCTTTACATGCATTAGGTTTACGCTCGGCTTTTTGGAAATCCTTGACCGTAATCAAGCCCTTAAGCTTAAAATCACCATCGACAACCAGTACTTTCTCAACACGATGAGAATGCATAAGTTTCTGAACTTCATCTAGCTTAGTCCCTTCCGGCACTGTGACCAGACGGTCTTTCGGTGTCATCACCTCATCGACTTTACGGCTCCAGTCAGTCACGAAGCGAACGTCACGACCGGTAATGATACCGACAAGTTCATGCGCTTCGTTAACAACAGGGTAACCGGCGAAACCATTCTTTATAGTTAACACTTTAAGGTCGGCAAGTGTCGTTGTAGGCGTAACAGTAACAGGCTTTTGAACAATACCGGCTTCATAGCTTTTCACTTTACGAACTTCTTCACACTGCTGCTCAATCGTCATATTTTTGTGAATAAAACCTAAACCACCTTCCTGTGCGATAGCAATCGCCAGGCGCCCTTCGGTCACGGTATCCATAGCCGCAGAGACTATAGGGGTATTGAGTTCTATTTTATTAGTCAGACGAGTTTTGAGAATGGCAGTATTAGGGAGTACAGTCGAATGTGCAGGAACGAGTAACACATCATCAAAGGTAAGGGCATCTTTTTTTAAACGTAACATGTTGCAACATCTCCCAATAGAGGTAGGATTGGAGGTGAAATATTGCGGAGGGATTATACCTTGCATATTCGCCTTGGTAAATGGAAAATGGTAAAAAAGTGCTATTAGCCGCTAAATTAGTATGAAAATGCCAAAAAATAATGTTTACACCGTTTCCCGCCTCAATGGCGAAGTGCGTCAATTACTCGAAAGTGAACTGGGTAAAATTTGGCTAAATGCCGAAATCTCAAACTTTTCCGCCCCCGGTTCGGGGCATTGGTATCTGACTCTCAAGGATAACTTCGCTCAGATCCGCTCGGCCATGTTTAAGGGCAGAAATCGTTCCGTCACCTTTAAGCCAGTCAATGGCCAACAGGTTCTGGTGAAAGGCTCTATTAGCGTCTACGAACCCAGGGGCGACTACCAGCTCATTATCGAATCCATGCTCCCCGCCGGAGACGGTCTGCTCGCGCAGCAATATGAAGCGCTCAAGATGAAGCTGGCCGCAGAAGGGCTCTTCGCGGCCGACACTAAGCGCTCACTGCCGACGAACATTCAAAAAATTGGCGTGATCACCTCGGCAACGGGGGCGGCGATAAAAGATGTACTTCATGTACTGGCAAGGCGTGACTCCAGCATCGAAGTCATCATCTACCCGACTCAGGTCCAAGGCGAGTCGGCGTCAAAAAGCATCTGCAAGGCTATCCAAATCGCCAACGCAAGGCAGGAGGTCGATGTACTGCTACTGACCCGAGGTGGCGGCTCATTGGAAGACCTTTGGTGCTTCAATAGTGAAGACCTCGCCCATGAGATATATAACAGTGCCCTTCCCGTCGTTTCTGCCGTTGGTCACGAAGTCGATACGACTATCTGTGACTATGTGGCCGATGTCAGAGCCCCTACGCCATCAGCTGGCGCAGAGCTCCTCTCTGGAGATGCCGGGAATAAATCTGAAAAGCTCGCCATCTTCGTCGCGCGCCTTAAACAGAGCTGGCAACATTACCAGTTAAAGACCGAGCAGCGCACCCGCTCGCTGGAAAATCGTCTCCACAGACAAGATCCTAAGCGGAAACTGGAGCAGTTTCAGCAGAGCTTCGATGAGATGCAGATACGCCTCAACGCCGCACTCAATGACAAATTGCATAACTCAACGCTTAAGCAGCAGAATTTAAGCCACAGGCTTAATCAGCAATCCCCGCAGCACCGATTAACGTTAGAGTCGACGCGCCTCGATTATCTGACCGCACGCTTAAATGAAGGCATAAAGGGAAAACTCAACGAGGTCGAGATGAGCCTTAAAAACAGCGCACATCAGCTGGAAACGGTTAGCCCACTGGCCACTCTTAGTCGCGGTTACAGTATCACCCAAGATGAAAGCGGAAAGGTACTACTGAGCTCCAAAGACACTCAGGCCGGCGATACGATCACTACACGACTTCTCGATGGTGAGCTGAAATCTAAAGTGCTCTGAGGCCGCCTTATCGGGTAACAGGTTTTCAAATCTGTGTGTACTCATTATCTCCAATACAGAAAGAGTCTCTATTGTCGTCTGTAACATCTATGCCACGGACGGCAATAGCCGCGTTTACACCTAGATGTTTTTCTCTTCGATAGGGTGTCATATCTGCATGTAAAATTGGTTTGGGATAAGAGCTTGCTAGACCTTAATGAAAATATAATCTTGTCTGCTGGAACTTTTTATAACTTCATTATTTAAAGATATAGATTTGTGTGGAAAATGTTCATTAATATTAAGACCAAATGACTTAGCTCTGGATATAAACTCCTCAGGAGTACAATAATAATGACTTTTCGGAAGAATAAGCATTTGTTCTGTCGTAAAAATAGCTCGTAGAGTCTGTTTTAATCGCGACAGGAATTCGCCTCCCCCTTGATTCCATAGAACCCACAATAACCACTTTAATATTGAATCACCATAATTCTTACCTTCAGTTTCATCCCGAAAGCATAACTCTCCAATGTATACAAATGAGTTTGGCTTTGTAATTCTACTTATCTCTTTTAACGCAAGATTGACATCTTCCTCATCAAGAAGAAACACGCCATTACACACGACTTTATTAGCCACTTCGTCAGGCAATTCAGTTTTTGACGCTAGCCCTTGCTCAATTTTAATTCGATCAGAATTTGTTAAAAATCTATCTCGAACTCGAGTAACCTCTTCTTCACTTGGTAATATCCCGATACCAAAACTGCCTTCGCTTTCAGCAATTTCTAGCAATGTACCATCGCCACACCCAATGTCGACTACAATATCACCCTGTTTAAATTCCATGCGTTTGGCAATTTCACCATTAACAAAATGAGTTATATCGCTTCTGTTAGTACGGCCTGATAATTCATTGATATCAGCAGACTTAGCTCTATATCTATACTCATCAAGCTTCGTCTTGACCTTTATGATACTCATGGGTTTTCCTTTGCTGATTTAGAATAGCTAACCTTAGTCGCAATAGATTTGAGCTGCAAAGCAAGCGGCTAAAACTCCATTGAATACTATTGCTGGGATTATCTACCAAGTAAAGCACGATTAGTCACCCATTTACTCGCTTTAAATAGAGGATATACTCTGTATATCCTTGCATACAATCGAAGTGTTCATATTTGATATCTCAACTAATAAAACAGCCTTGTCCGTTCACAGTTCTTCGCAACACCCGAAGGATAAATTCCCTCGCTCAGTATAGCGCCAGCTCATCGCATACTAATGAGCAGGTGTTGCTTAGAAGCTAATGACCTTGTCGCTATCTATAACCCAATCAGACAGCTCTTGCATTGTTGATTGCTCTGCACCCTCAAAATAAGGTTGATTCTTAAAGATGCCACAGCGCGCCATACAGGTGCCACAAACCTTTACACTCGCTCCACTGACAATTAACTCCCTAAGCATTTGTCCAAGATCTTGATCATAATTTTCTGGTGGCTTACAGACATCCCGAGCCATATCAACGGCATCGTTCATCAGAAAAATTCTCAACTCCTCCCCCCCTTCAATTAACTTGTTGGCTAACCGAAGTCCATTCCAGGTTACATCGGTAGTATCATAGGGTTCACGATTAAAAATTATAAGATTTTTCATATAGTTTCCCGGTATTATTTTAGCGCCATGCAAGCAAGCCGAAGTGATAGGGGCAACAATCAGCTAAATCAATCGCTTGAATATGTTTAAAGCCAGCCGCCTCTATCCATTCGCAGCACTGCTCCGGGCTTGGGCGGATCTCCAAGGCCGGACCTCGAGGTGTCGGTATATCACCTCTCCAATGGATCACTGAGAGACAACCTCCAACCTTTAACGTTCTATAAGCTTCCTTGAGTAAATCGACCGGACCGTCGAGATGCAATAAGTTATAGATCATGGCTCCTGATTGAGTTTGATCGCCTAAGCCAGTGCCAAACTGCACAAAATCGCGTTGTTCGACCTCAATGTTGTTAAGACAATGCTTCGCACTTAATTGCTCTATTGCGTGGATCATCTCCGGTTCGATATCCAGCGCCTTTAATGTGCCGGCAATGCGTTGACTTGCAGGCAATGTAAAGGTGCCGTATCCACAACCAAATTCAACCCAATCACCGTTAAGAGTATCTTTGGGAAGTAACCTTGCTATAGCCTTGTCCACCTCAAAAAAGCTAGCCCAGCTATCTTCTTCTGGCATTCCACTTTCACGCGCTTTCATATCAACCTTATTCAAACAATCTTTTGAATAAGGTTATCACGTCAATAATTTTGTATTCAAGTACTCTTTTGAATACAATAAGCCAATGACTAAAGAGATAAATAAAATGAGCCAGTTTAAGAAGTCCCTCAATGTACAGTTTTCTGTCATTGCCAAGGCTATGAGTAACCCAAACCGCCTGGAAATGCTTGAGTTTTTAGCCCAGTGTGAATACTCCGTCGATGATCTTGCAAATGTCATGGGGTTGAGCGTAGCCAACACTTCACATCACCTTCAGCAACTACGGCTCGCAGGGTTAGTTGCCTCTCGAAAAGAAGCCCAACGCGTCTTCTATCGTTTGAAGGGAGATGGTGTTGTAGAGCTGATGGCGAGCATGAAGCGTGTTGCGGAAAGCCATATTACTGAGGTAAAAGAATTAGTTAATGCTTATTTATACTCTAAAGATGAGATGGAGCCTATTCCCCGTGAAGAATTATTAAAAAGGGCATCAGAAGGCTCCGTCACTGTGATTGATGTTCGTCCTTCGGCAGAGTACGCATCGGGGCACCTGCCCGGAGCTATTAACCTTACGGTCGAAGAGCTTAAGAAGCAGTTTTCTGCAATAGAACCTAACCAAGAGGTTATCGCATACTGCCGCGGCGCACACTGTATTCTGGCTTTTGAAGCAGTAGAATTTTTGCGTTCTAAGGGATTTCAAACACGACGACTCGAGGATGGCTTCCCCGAATGGAAAAGTGCCGGCTTCCCCATTAATTTATAGCAGCTCATACCTTAACCCGTGCTGCCAGCAGTTGATGCACGGCACGGCATCGCCTCAGTGAAATACAGGAAGTTCCATTGCCAGTGCTCGCTCAGCTTCATTAAGATGATACCAAACTCCAATGACGAGAATTAAATCGAATTTACTTTGATAAGATCTCAGGCACTCTATCATTGGCAAACTACCATTTAGCCATGTTATTGGGAGAACTGAATATTTAATACGCGCCTCCATCCCGAACTCGCCCTGAGAGAGGAGGCAAAAAGTCAATGAAGTCTTTGCAGGCTTCATTGAAGCTTAATGACTGGCTACTTTCGATAAAACAACTAACAAATCTACCGTAACCTTTTGTACCTGGGATTTCGCTCATATTCTGTCTAAACATACCAACGCCCTAATAATGGGAGAAAAATTGTTTGCTAAAATGTTAATGAACGAAAACATAGAACTGTTTTTATCCTTATTTATTACCTTGTTACGTTGACAAACTCTTACTTTAGATAAAAGCATAAATAAGAAAAACACCAAATCCCGTGGAGACTAATCCGCCCAAACGAGCATATGGTTTAACCTTAGTAATAACCCAATTCATTAACTGTTGAAAGCTGCTACGGCCAATTACTGTTATAAGTATCGCTGCGGTTAATGAAAGCCAACCAAATATCTCAACTATGATTGGAAACTTGGATATATTTGACTGCAATATTAAACAGATACCAAGAATCACTCTTACGACAACAGCTAATATATGAATCCATACTTTTTCTTTATTGGACTCCAGAAAATCAATAATCACCTTTGGATTAACAGTTAGTATTGTTCCAGCTATTACAATCAAAAATCCAAATACAATGATAAGTAGACTCATGCGCAGACTCCTTTTGCAACTAACAACTTATTCAATAATAGCAGCAGGATAACGTTCCCGTCTGCTTGGTTATTACGGCTTAACCAACACCACTAAGCGCTTGTTGTAAATGGATTATCAGTTTACGAAATTCAGAACCCCCAACAAGAGTTACCAGATAAGAAAATACCTCCTTCTTTATGTGACCTGTGTAACTTATTTAAGCATCTTTTTATCGCGTCTTATTTGGCAAGAATCACAACTTCTCACCTTAAAGCTGGAATCGAAGAAACATAGATAATCGGTGATAAGTGAGCTTGAGGGCTTCGATTTCAGGGATGAAATCGCAGAGCGCCCAAGGATGGGTTCACAACGATATCCATATCTAAGAGCCAGTTCGGCATCCATGCCTCTCGTTCATGAGCTCAGAAACCTCAGGTTTCTATTCACCGTCCCAAGGCGTAACTGCACATAAGCCAGCTGCAAGCTATAACCCCCAATGAAGGTACGACCTTCAAAAAACTTTCCAATACCCATCACACCAAGAGTAACCAATAAAAAATGAAACGCCCCTTCATCCCAAGGGGCAATAAACTTGGTAGACAGAAACCCCACAGATGCTAAAATGTCGCCCTATTTATTTCAACAACTGGATATCGGTAATGCGCGTTAGCAAGTACCTGCTTTCAACACAAAAAGAGACCCCTGCAGATGCAGAGGTGATCAGTCATCAATTAATGTTACGTGCCGGCATGATCCGTCGTAACGCTTCAGGCCTTTACAGCTGGTTGCCGACGGGACTTCGTGTACTGCGCAAGGTAGAAGCTATCGTCCGTGAAGAGATGAATAAAGCCGGTTCTGTTGAAATCCTGATGCCGATGGTTCAGCCTGCTGACCTTTGGGTTGAAACGGGTCGCTTCGAAAAATTTGGTCCCGAGCTACTTCGTTTCCAGGATCGCCATAACCGTGACTTCGTTCTTGGCCCGACTCACGAAGAAGTGATCACGGATATCGTGCGCAAAGAGGTTAACTCTTATAAGCAGTTGCCACTGAATCTGTTCCAGATCCAGACTAAGTTCCGCGATGAAGTACGTCCTCGCTTCGGTGTGATGCGTTCACGTGAATTCCTGATGAAAGACGCTTACTCTTTCCACTTAGATCAAGAGACCATGGACGAGACTTACGAGTCTATGTTCCAGGCTTACAACAATATTCTATCTCGCATGGGACTCTCGTTCCGTCCTGTAATTGCCGATACCGGTTCTATCGGTGGCAGCATGTCACACGAGTTCCACGTACTGGCGAACAGTGGCGAAGACCTGATCGCCTACTCGACGATGAGCGATTACGCGGCCAATATCGAAAAAGCCGAAGCGCCGATGCCTACTGAGACTCGTCAAGCACCTACGCTTGAGATGAGCCTGGTTAACACTCCCAATGCTAAGACCATCGCCGAGTTGGTTGAGCATCACGGCATCGCCATCGAAAAGACCATTAAGACCCTTATCGTAAAAGGCGCGACCGAAGAGGCACCTCTGGTCGCCCTTGTGGTTCGTGGCGATCATGACCTTAACGAAGTCAAGGCCGAGAAGATCCCTGCGGTACTGGCTCCGTTTGAGTTTGCAGACGAAGCCGATATCCGTAAGGCTATTGGTGCAGGCCCTGGTTCTATCGGTCCTGTCGGCCTCGAGATCCCTGTCTATATCGACCATGGCGTTAAAGTGATGAGCGATTTCGGCGCCGGTGCAAACCAAGATGATAAGCACTACTTTGGCATCAACTGGGAACGCGATCTTCCTGAGACTGAAGCATTCGATCTACGTAACATCATCGAAGGCGAAGCCAGCCCTTGTGGTCAAGGTACTATTGCACTGCTTCGCGGTATCGAAGTGGGTCATATCTTCCAGCTGGGTGATAACTACTCTAAAGCGATGAACGCCAATGTACTCGACCAAAATGGTAAGGCGAAAACCTTATTGATGGGTTGTTATGGTGTTGGCGTTAGCCGTATAGTTGCCGCTGCGATTGAGCAAAACCACGATGACCGTGGTATCACCTGGCCCGATGCGATTGCTCCGTTCAAAGTCGGTATCTTACCGATGAACATGCATAAGTCTCATCGTGTTAAAGATATGGCTGAGAAGCTCTATCAAGACATGCAAGACGCAGGCTTCGAAGTGTTATTCGACGACCGTAAAGAGCGCGCCGGTGTGATGTTTGCCGATATGGAACTTGTCGGTCTGCCACACGTTGTCGTGATTGGCGATCGTAATATCGATAACGGTGTGTTCGAATATAAGAACCGCCGCACGGGTGAGAAGCAAGAGATCCCATTCGATCAAATTATCGACTTCCTTAAGTCTGCTAAGTAATAAACTTAGTCTAAGCCACTTGCTCAAAGTCAAACGACTTAAGCTTAGTGGCTTAAAACGACTTAAAACAAGAGTCAGTAAAAACGCCCTCAGGTCTGAACCTGAGGGCGTTTTTTTATGCTTCAAGCGAGCTCTAAACGTTCGCTAAGCAGCCAGGTTATCGCTGATCTTCAATCACGATACCGTCATCGCTCAGACTGCCCGAGCCGACAAACTCAACATAACCCGTGAGCTTAGTGATGGCCTTCATCGTCTGTGCAACTCGAGCCATATCGATATCACTACACTCGAAATCAGTGCGCTCGGCATCACTCACCTCGCAATATAGGGTCATCTGATCGTTTTCATCGATATTGGTCACCACTAACCTCACCTTAGTTAGCTCGCAATGAGATAGCCTGACACGTTCGATTTGCTCGGGATGGACAAACATCCCTTTGACCTTAGTAGTCTGGTCAGCGCGTCCCTGCCAGCCTCTGATGCGTGTATTAGTTCTGCCGCACGGGCTGGCTCCCGGCATGATTGAAGACAGATCGCCGGTGGCGAAGCGGATCAGGGGGTAATCAGGATTAAAGCTGGTCACCACCACTTCACCAACCTCACCATCGGCGACGACCTCCTGGCTACCAGGCCTGACAATTTCAACCAGAATATCTTCGGCGATCACCAAACCACTGTCCGGGCAAGTCTCATAAGCGATTAAACCTATATCGGCGGTCGCGTAGGCCTGACTTACCGATATTCCCGCTGCGGTAAATGTGGCTTGCAGTGACGGTGTCAATGCTTCACCCGATACCAGCGCCTTGTTAATCGGGGAGATATCCCGTCCCTGCTCTTTCGCCTTCTGCAGTAAAATATTCAGAAATGATGGTGTGCCACTGTACCCCTCGGGTCTGAGCAGCTCGATAATATCCAGCTGCTGCTCCGTTTGCCCCGGGCCGGCGGGGATCACCGTACAGCCACAAGCCTTAGCCCCCGAGTCCATGATAAAACCGCCGGGACTGAGATGATAAGAGAGACAATTTTGCACCCGATCTCCCGCGCGAAAACCTGCTGCGTAGAAGGCGGCGCCCATTCGCCACCAGTCTTTGCTATCATGCTCGGGCTCAAAGATAGGGCCGGGAGATTGAAAAATTCGGCTCGGCGTCGAGCTTGACGCATTAAGCCCGGCAAACGGCATGTTCTTGGCCTGCAGGCCAATCAGGTCCGATTTTCTTGTGACAGGCAGAGAGGTTAATGACTGCCGACTCGAAATAGCGGTCACATCGATATCACTGAGTGTACGCCGATAGTGGTCACACGTTTGTTTGGCATAAGCCAGAAGAATCGGTAAACGCGCGAGCAGGTCACCCTCTCGTCTGGTCTGACTCTGCAGCTCTTTAGGATCATATACGCTATTCATAACACCATCCTCTTATCATCCTTCTTTGTATACAGCCAAGGTTACAGCCAACGCTTACGACGCTTATAAGACTTTAAATTCTTGAAACTTTTTCTCTTCTCGTTACCGCCACCTAAGTAGAACTCTTTCACATCTTCGTTGCTCAACAGTTGCTCGCTGGTCCCGTCCAATACGATTTTTCCGGACTCCATGATATAGCCGTAATCGGCGGCCTTCAGGGCATAATTGGCATTTTGCTCCACCAGCAGCATAGTGATCCCCTGATCCTTGTTGATCTTATCTATGATCCCGAACACCTCTTTCACCAACAGGGGTGATAACCCCATCGAGGGTTCATCGAGGCAGATCATCTTAGGGCGCGCCATCAGGGCGCGGCCAATGGCGAGCATCTGTTGCTCTCCGCCGGAGAGGTATCCGGCCAGCCCCGTACGTTCCTTGAGGCGAGGAAAATAACTGAATACCATCTCGATATCCTGATTAATCATATTATCACTTCGGGTATAAGCACCTAGCTTAAGATTTTCAATCACCGTCATATCTTCAACGATACGGCGTCCCTCCATCACCTGGAATACACCGGAGCGAACAATTTCATCGGCATTTTTTTTATCTATCTGCTGACCCATGAAACGAATATCGCCCCGGGTGACATCGCCATTTTCTGTTCTCAGTAATCCGGAAATGGCCTTAAGCGTGGTGGACTTACCGGCGCCATTTGGCCCTAAAAGAGTGACTATCTTGCCTTGCGGAACCTCAATGCTCACGCCTCTGAGTACCTGGATAACATCATCGTAGACAACTTCGATATTATTGATGGATAACACGGGTGGCGTCTTTTGGATCTGTGCTGCTTGTGCCATACATACCCCCTAAAAAATGGGGGGCGCAATTAAATTACGCCCCAATAAGATTAATAACCTAACCAGTCAACACGACGTTCAAGGGTCACCTGGTCGGCCTTCTCGACGCGAATATCGCCGCCATTGAAGTTACCCTTATAGATATTCACCTGGTTGATGCCACGGTGATCTTCAGGCGTCCAGGTCGCTGCCAGACACACCCCTTCTAGCCCCTTAGGCACCCAGTTTTTCTGGGCATACATGCCTTTTTTGACGTTCTCTCCGGTTACACCGCCGTTTGCCTTGGCCCACTCCATCGATTCTTTCATAAAGAAGGTTGAGCAGATCCCGCGAATGTAATGGTGCAGACGCTCTTTACTGCCTGAGCTGTCAGACATTTTTGAGATCTCACGCACCAACTTCATGCCCGGTACTTCATCGGTCCAAAATGGCGTCATGGTCGGAAAGATATAATCTTTAATCCCCTCGCCTGCCGCTTTAAATACCAGCTTGTCACCGCCCCAGATATTGGACATAAACTGGATCTCGGTACCAACCGTATTACAGGATTTAACCAGTGACTGCACCGAGCCACCTAAGTTACCGATATAGCCATAGTTAGTTCCCGAGCTCTTCAGGCTCAGGCACTGCGCCTTAAAATCTCCGGGCTTCATCGAAATAACGACAGCAGGCTGTACCTCAAATCCAAGCTCAGTGGCATATTCGGCGCAAGCGGCCTTAGGCGCGTTCGGGAACGGGTGATTAGCACCGATATGGGTAAATTTAGGCTTACCCTTGACCCCTTTGGCTTGCCAATCTTTGGCGGCCCACTGAACCAGACCACGGCAAGAGTCGGAATAGGACGCCCCATAGAAAAAGTTGTAAGGCGCAGGCTTTTTGGTGTTGGGGTTAAGTCCCTTAGGATCGGTCAGATGTCCCGAGTAGGAAGCGGAGAAGATAGGCGTATGATCTTTAGCGGCAAAAGAGATAAGTGCCTCGGTATCGGCGGTTCCCCAGCCCTGCATCGCCACCATATTCTTACGTGACTGCCACTTTTTGTATGAGGCGATAGCCTGAGGCACCTTGTAGCCATAATCTATGGTCTCATATTCGAGCTTAGTCCCACTTATGCCACCATGGGAGTTGATGTAGGCGAGTGAATCTCTCACCCCATCGGCGTAGGGTTTCCCCACAAATGCTGTCGGGCCGGACATATCGGCAAGATGGCCGACGAAAATAGACTCCTCGGCGCTGACCTGGCTACTAACACCACAAATGGCAGTTGTGATGGATGAGGCGAGTATCAATTTTTTATACATGTCATATTCCTTCAAAATAGTGGCTGATAGCCGGTACTTGTTATAGTTAGAAGTTTGTAGTTGAAACTTATAGTTACGAGTTAATCGTTAGCAAATGGCTTCGGCTACTTAACAAAGTCCTTCTGCGGCTTGCTTTTACACTGCTTGAAACGAACGGACCTCTTAGTAAGCGAATGGATAAAATTTCCAATAGTTCTTTATTTGCGCCCATCGATGGGCGAGTCCCTCTGGCTCAAAAATAAGGAACAGGATGATCACCAGACCGATTGCCATCTCTTTGATGTAGGCCAGACCGTCGGTCACCATAGGGATATTGCCCCAGTCGGTGTATTTCATCAGGCCGACGCCCGTCTCCAACATCTCAGGCAGAAGCACCATGAAGATGACCCCCATCAAGGTTCCCTTAATCGAGCCCAGACCGCCGATGATGATCATGGCCAGAAACTGTATCGACATAAAAATGGTGAAACCTTCTGCCGACACATAACCAAGGTAGTGCGCGTATAGCGCCCCGCCGATCCCCGCATAGAAAGAGGAGATGCCAAATGACAGTAGGCGATACTTGTTTAACTTCACCCCCATGATCTCGGCCGAAAGATAGTGGTCACGTACCGCCACAAACGCACGACCATCCCGGCTGCGCATCAGGTTACAGCCCCAGATATACATAAAGATCAGGGCGAACAGGGCGATATAGTAGAAGCTTTGGTCTGTATCGAACTCGAAACCGAACAGGTTCACCGGCGCCGCCATAGAGCCCGATGAACCACCGGAGAACCAATCAGCCCGGGCAAAAAAGTCTTCGATAATAAACTGGGCCGCCAAAGTCGCAATCGCCAGGTAAAGTCCCTTAATACGTGCGGCGGGCATACCAAATAACATGCCTACTGCCATAGTTAAGAAGCCTGCCAAGGGGATGCACAGGGCTACCGGGATATTGAAGCTGGTATTGAGCCAAGCTGATGCAAATGCACCGAAACCAAAGAAGGCACCATGACCCAAAGATATCTGTCCGGTGAAACCCACTAAGATGTTGAGTCCCAGCGCCGCTATTCCCAGATAAGAGATCTGGATAAACAGGGTTAAAAAGTAGCCATCCAAAACCAGAGGTGCCAGACAAGCGGCTGCGATGGCTAGTATGGCCATCAATCGTATTGTCTTGGTCTCAAATATCGTGTTGTCTTTCTTGTAACTGGTCCTGAAATCCCCGCATGGACGCATTGCCAAACTAGACATAAAAAACTCCTTGAACTGTATTTACAGCCTGCTAGGGCCTGTTTATATTTCGAGCTTGAATTTACCTGAGAATGTCTTCACACGAGCCTAGATACGCTCGATATCCCGTGTACCAAACAGGCCATAGGGTTTAAACCAGAGGATCACTAACAGCACGTAAAACGGCGCTATGTCATACATGTTGCCTATGTGTAAGTACTGACTGTCGAAGAACTCGGCAACGTTCTCTAGAACGCCGATGATCACACCGCCCACGATGGCACCCACGATGGAGTCTAATCCACCCAATATCACCGCCGGGAACACCTTGATACCGATGGCAGACAATGAGTCTGATACCCCGTTAACCATGCCTATCACCACGCCCGCCGTTGCCGAAACCGTGGCCGCAATGCCCCAACTCATGGCGAAGACCTGCTTAACCGAGATCCCCAGGCTCTGAGCCACCTGCTGATCGAACGCCGTCGCCCGCATCGCCAGACCATGCTTTGAGTATTTAAAGAAGAAGAAGAAACCCACCATGATGCACAGGGCTATGATGGTGCTCATCAGATAAGCCAGTTCAACGTTGAGGCCAAAGATCGAGATTGAGTGAGTATCGAAGACCTTGGGATAGCTCTGCGGTGAAACGCCAAATATCCATTTCGTTAATGACTGAAAAAATATCGACAGGCCGATCGTCACCATGATGACCGAGATAATGGGCTCACCTATCATGGGGCGCAGGACTATCATCTGTAGCAACACACCAAACAGGGCCATAAAACAGAGAGTTAGCACAAAACCAACTACGAATGGCAGCTCCATATAGACTAGGAACGCCCAACACACCCAAGCCCCCACCAGCAGGAACTCTCCCTGGGCGAAGTTAACAATCTGAGTCGATTTATAGACCAAGACAAAACACATGCCCACAACGCCATACAAGAGGCCGACAATCAGGCCGTTGATGATGAGTTGCAGTAGTAATTCAAAATTCATGACGCTCTCCTTTGCTCTATTTCTGTCTCGGATACGCTTGTCGTCTCGATAACCGATGCCACCTTAAGCTGGGTCTGAATTCGGGACTTACTGCCATCCTGGAAGGTGATCACAGTATCGATATCCACATGAGGTGCATCGTTATAAATAGATGAGATGATGTCGCCATACTTATCGGCTATCACACCACGCCTGACCTTGCGGGTACGGGTTAACTCGCCATCATCGGCATCGAGCTCCTTATAGAGCAGGATAAATTTACTGATCTTCTGGGCATCCGGTAGTGACTGATTCACTATCTCAATCTCCTCAGACAACTTTTCATAGACTTCGGGCAGCGATGACAGGTTGGTGTAGTTGGTAAAGGCGAGGCCGCGTTGCTCGGCCCACTTAGATACGATACTGAAACGTATGCATAAGATGGCCGACAGATAGGGTTTCTCTTTGCCAAGGATCACCGCCTCTCCGATAAAGGAGGAGAACTTAAGCTTGTTCTCTATATATTGAGGTGAGTACTGAATACCTTGGCTCGTTTTGGCCAGATCTTTAATTCTGTCGATAACCACAAGGTGCCCCGACGGCTTAAAATAGCCCGCATCTCCCGTATGCATCCATCCCTGTTTCACGTCTTCGTCAAACGCCTCCTGATCACCCAGGTAGCCATTGAACATGCCTAAGGTTTTGGCGATCACCTCGCCCACCCCTTCACGGTCACAATTGATAACCTTGACCTCGGCGCTATCGAAAGCGACACCGACGCTGTCATAATCCACATCGTCTTCCTGATGAATCGTGTATGCCCCACACATCTCGGTCTGACCATAGAGTTGACGCAGTGGTACACCGATACTCTGGAAGAACCTGAAGGTATCCGGGCCCATGGCGGCGCCACCTGTCGCAGCGGATTTCAGGAATGAGAAACCGAGTCTGTCTCGCAGCGCCCTCATCAATATAAGATCGGCCAAACGGGACTTTCTCCCTTGCTGTAAACTTTTCTGCGCCCTGTTCATGGCGAAATTAAACAGCGCCTGCTTCAGACGGGAGGAGTCCATCATTCTCGCCTGCACGTCGGCCAATATGCCTTCCCATACTCTGGGGGCCAGCAGGACAAAGCTGGGGCCTATTTCACGCAGATCGGCCATCATGGTCTCCTGCTCTTCGACAAAGTTGACTATCTGCCTGGCGATCAGCGCCTGGCCCACCGTATACACCTGCTCCATGATCCAGGGAAGAGGCAATACGGAGACATAGTTGTCACCCGGCGCACGCGGATCGGCGCGCAAGTATGAGCAGCAGTGGTCGATAAACTTACTGCCTTGAAGCAGCACAATCTTTGGTTTCGAGGTGGTGCCGGAAGTGGTGCAGTAGATGGCGATATTCTCGGCCTTGCCCGCATCTACGAATGCATCGTAGAGCCTGGGCGTCTTTTTATCGATTCGCTGGCCCAACGCATAAATATCTTCGACGTTGATAAGCCGTGGGTCATCATATTTGCGCATGCCTCGTGGGTCGCAATAGACGATATATCTGACACTGGGGATACTATCTTCGAGCTCAAGTAGCTTGTCACACTGCTCCTCATCTTCGGCAATGACCACACTGGCATTGCTTCGGTTGAGAAGATAGGCCACCTCTTCGTGCAATGAGTCCTGATAGACCCCCAGAGAGAAGCAACTCATGGCATGAGCCGCAACTTCACCCCATACCCACTCGGGTCTGTTGTCTCCCAGCAGGGCTATGGTGCTGTTTGCTTCGATACCCATAGATGACAGGGCCAGGGTCATCCATTTCACCCGGTTGTGATAATCTAACCAGCTAAATTCACTCCAGATCCCGAACTCTTTCTCCCGCATGGCAATATCATCGGGCCAGAGTGTGGCGTTATGCCTGAGGATTTTTGGAAAAGTATCCATGTCGCCCATATCGAATCGATTGGATGACGCTTGGCTTGGCATATTCATTAGCCCACCTCCTGTAACTGCTCGTTTTCTTCTAATCCAAGGTAAGCCTGTCTCACATGTTCATCTGCCATCACCTCATCGGGAAGACCACAGATGAGTTTCTTACCAAAATCCAACACCATGACCTGATGAGAGATATCCATCACCACGCCCATATCATGTTCAATCATGACCACTGTGATACCGAACTCTTCATTGAGATCGAGTATGTAGCGCGCCATGTCCTCCTTCTCTTCCAGGTTCATTCCGGCCATAGGTTCATCGAGCAAAATAAGTTTGGGCTTCAGGGCGATAGCGCGGGCCAGCTCGACGCGTTTACGCAGGCCATATGAAAGTGTACCTGCCATCGATTTACGCACATGGGAGATATCCAGAAAGTCGATGATCTCTTCAACTTGTCGGCGATGAGTCAGCTCCTCTTTTTGCGCCGGAGATGCCCAGTAGAGGGGGCCGGTTAACCAGTTATTCTTCATCAGGTGATGGCGGCCAACCATGATGTTGTCCAACACCGACATGTGACCAAAGAGGGCGAGATTCTGGAAGGTGCGGCCAATGCCCAGATCGGCCCTGTCATTGGGCCTTAAGTTGGTCACATCGGTGTTATCAAAATGAATGGCCCCTTTATTAGGGCGATAACGGCCGGAGATGCAGTTCAACATCGATGTTTTTCCCGCCCCGTTAGGGCCAATGATGGAAAAGACTTCGCCTTTGTTTACATCAAAGCTCACATCCGTCAGTGCCTTAACACCACCAAATGCGAGGGATATCTGGTCTATTTTCAGGATAGTTTCTGTCACACCCGTACTCCTTGAACTTAAGTTCCATTCATTAACGACACAATAGTGATGTCACAGTGCTGATTGACACTAGCCCTGTATCGCTTGAGAGAAGCAGGGTTAACTTTTGCCTGGCCACTCGCAATAGCGCTAGTCGTTCTTAAAGCGATGTATCTAAAAAGAGAGGTGGGTTGCCCCACCCCAAAATGGAGCGTTTAGAGTGCGTATCTCATCGATAGCTGTGCATAATCAGAGTCAACATTCTTATCGCCCATTTCAAAGTTGCCGACTTCAAATCCGACGGCAAGTTGGGGAGTCAAATTTTGGAACAGGTTGACACTCCATTGAGTGCGCTCTGCATCCGCAATATCGGTTTCTACACGGCCGTACAGGACGGTGCTTCTTAGGGTGTCGGTCCAGTAATGGCGGTATGCAGCAAGATAGGAGGTGGTACTTTCAACCTCCTCTCCGATAAGATCTGAGGCGGTACCTACGCCGACATAACGGCCCACTTCACCCTCATGGAATTGAAACCTGAAATCGTCTTTACCAAAGGTCTTGATACGGCCGGCTATCGAACCACCTAACGCCGTTTCACTATTGCCCATAGTCGTATTGAGACTGCGGCCCAATGCCGATACAGACACGTTGCCCCAGTCGCCCTTAATGTTGTAGCGAGCAATGACATCCGGGAGATCATCGTTGGCGGTATCGCCACCGACACTCTCAGGGTTTTCGATAGAGATCTGGAAATTACCGGCATCGAAACGCACCTGCCCTTGACGAATGAAGGCCAATCCTACGGTTGCCCCTGCAAAATCTGCGGTCTCAGGAATCGCACTGGTATTCATGAACGTGGTCCATGTCTGGCCTGCGGTGATCCCTTTGTATTTGATGAAAGCGTGACGAATACGGGGGTTGGCCGAGTTCGAGACCACCTGGTTACCGCCGCCTCCGAGAAAATCCATCTCGATAAAGCCGGTCACATCCCCATGAACATATTTGGTATTGAATCGCGACTCATTGGCAAAAATTCTGAACTGCGATGCGTCCTCAGAAAGCGGTGTACCCGTACCTATCCAAAAATCCCGATAGGCGACATCACCGCTGACATAACGTGCATCGACCTTGATGTAACCACCAAAGCTAATCTTGCCATCTTCACCCACTTCGAAGTCGTATCCCGCCATGGCTGAACTGGCGCAAACACACATGGAACCCGCTATCGCGATTTTTTTAATTTTAGAAATTAGCATCTTCTATCCCCTTTAATGTCTGCAGCCAAGATGGAGAATTCTCGACATTGACTCAATTGGGAATAGGTATTAGTGCAGCAGTCTTAATCCATAAGTCGCAAGACGAAGGGACTAAGACTTAAGTCGATAGTAATTAGAGATAAATAACCGTGGAAATATGATATGTTAAATTTTATAACAAACAGGTTTTTTGACTTCGTATCGATGGACAGAAACTCATAATAAGGTTCATTAAAGCGTATGTTTCCCAACTGGCTGTTAGTCACCATAAGTATCAGCTATATTGGCTTACTCTTCCTGATGGCTTTTCTGGGTGACAGGTACCGGGACAGGCTAGTTAATCGACAACACACGGTTATCTATGCGCTTTCTCTGGGAGTCTATTGCACCTCGTGGGGTTTTTTAGGGACCGCCGGGCAGGCGGCGAGTAACTCATTTTCATACCTGCCGGTGTATATTGCTCCCATACTGCTGTTTATTTTTGCCTGGCCATTTATTCAACGGCTGATACGCGTCAGCCTCAAGCTTAACATCACCTCTATCGCCGATCTGCTCGCGGCCCGATTTGGAAAATCACAACTGCTGGCCTTCATCGTGACCTTAGTCGCCCTGTTTGGCACCTTGCCCTATATCGCCCTGCAACTGAAAGCCATCGTGAACTCCTACGAGATCTTGCGCCAAGATCATCTCATGTCTTCGTGGCAGATAGGCGGCGTGGTGAGTGTTATTTTGGCAGGTTTTACCATCATCTTCGGGGTCAGGGCCATCGACGTCACCGAACGCCACCCGGGAATGATGTTAGCGATCGCCTTCGAGTCCTTCGTCAAGCTCATCGCCTACCTGACTGTCGGTATATTTGTCTCATTTTTTCTGTTCGACTCTCCACTGCAAATATGGAACTTAGCGAATGAGAGCTTACCGGCATCAACCGAGTTTAATTACCCGAATCTGGTCTCAATGTTTGGATTGCTCTTTATCGTCCTCTCCGCATTTCTCTGTCTGCCCCGACAATTTCAGGTACTCATCGTCGAATTAAAAGAGCAGAAACATGCCATATGGAGTCGCTGGACCTTCCCGATTTACATTTTAGTGTTCGCATTTTTCGCCACCCCGCTGGGACAGGCCGGTAACCTGCTCTATGGTGATTCACTCAAGAGTGATGCCTATGTGCTGTTTCTGCCAGCCTTCAATGGTCAGGCCTGGCTGGGGTTATTCAGTTTTCTGGGCGCTATTTCTGCGGCAAGCTCCATGGTCATCATCTCCACGATAGCCTTGAGCACCATGCTGAGTAATGAAGTGGTATTCCCGACCCTGTTTAAATTCAGCAATATTCAAAGTACCAACTTTCACCGCTTTCGCTCACACCTGTTGAGTATACGTAAGGCCCTGGTGTTGCTTGTCATCTTCTTAAGTTACGGTATGTTTTTACTGGCACCGCCTGACACGCTTGCCTCCTTAGGTGAAGTCGCATTCGGTGCCATAGCCCAGATAGGTCCGACCCTGTTTGCCGCCTTCTTGTGGCGAAGGGTGACGCTGGTCGGCGCTATCTTAGGGATCTCCAGTGGCTTCAGCCTCTGGCTTGTACTCAATATGCTCCCTCAACTGGGCTTTTACCCTCATCCACTGGCCGGCAGCGAATATTCGATGACGACCATGGCAACCCTGATAGGCCTGCTCGTCAACATCCTTATGCTGTGGTTGGTTTCACTGCTCACCAGGCAGAGCGTACATGAGCAGATGCAGAACGAGCACTTTATTCAGAGACCGGATATCGATAATTTGCCCTCCGGGATCCAAAAAAATATCAAACCTAAAGATCTCGAATTGCTGGTTGCTCGTTTCGTGGGTGAAGAGCGAGCCGAGCAAGGGTTCAGGGATTTTTTCAGCCAGCAAGAATCGCTCCCCTCAAACAAGAACAGCCATAATCAGGCACTTATTTTTTATACCGAAAACATGCTGGCGAGTGTGATGGGCTCGGCTTCTGCCCGTCTGGTGATCTCCTGCGCCCTTAATGGCCGGGACATAGCCATCAACGAGGTCGCGCAGCTTGTCGAAGATGCCTCCAGCCACAGAATGGAGTTCAGCCGTTCGGTACTTCACAGCGCCATCGAAAACGCCAGTGAAGGAATATCGGTAATAGATAGCGATCTTAAATTGGTTGCCTGGAATAAGCATTATCTGGAGCTGTTCGACTACCCGGATGACCTCATCTATATCGGCTGTCCGGTAAAGCAGCTCATCCAGTACAACCTGAGTCATGGGGGCAAGTTCAATAAGAATATCGGACAGAAAGTCGAACGACGACTGACGTTTTTACGTCAGGGTAGCCGCCATAGTACCGAGCGGGTCCAGGGCGATGGCAAGACCATTCGTATTGAAGGAAATCCCATTCCAGATGGCGGATTTGTGATGATCTTCTCGGACATTACCATGTACCGGGAAGCCGAAAAGTTACTGAAAGAGAAAAATCTTGATCTCGAAGCCCGGGTCTATGAACGCACCAGGAAACTGGAACAGGCGAACCTGAGTCTGGAGCAAACCAATGCAGAGCTTGCCGATGCGATTCAAAAAGTGGAGCAAGCCCACCAGAAGAAGAGTCAGTATCTGAAGGCCTGCAGCCACGATCTGCTGCAGCCTCTGTCTGCGGCGCGCCTGTTCTCCTCCGCTTTTGTACAGAGCAGTCAGCTATCTGAAAAACAGAAGCAGCAGATAGGTTACATCGATAACTCCCTTAAAGTGGCCAATGAGTTGCTGCTGGATCTCAATGAAATTTCTCGCATCGAGAGTGGCACCCTGGTTCCCGAAATTGAGCGTTTTCCACTTCAGGAGGTTTTAGACTCCATCGTCGATGAGTACGGCGCAATATCCGCAAGCGCTAATGTGGAGTTCCGTCATATCAATACCGGGATCTGGGTCTCAAGCGATAAGGTGATGCTAAGGCGAATTTTGCAAAATCTGATAAGTAATGCCTTCAGGTATGCCGGAGAGGGGAAAATTCTTCTGGGCTGTCGCCGACATGGCAGCAAACTCAAGATTCAAGTCGTAGATAATGGACCCGGGATCCCCCTGGATAAACAAGCGGTGATATTTGAACAATTTACCCGCCTACAGCCCTCCGGTCATCTGGGGGTCAACGGGCTAGGTCTGGGACTCAATATCGCTCAGGGACTGACCTCACTATTAAAGCAGCAGCTGACCCTCTCTTCTCGTGTCGGTCAAGGCAGTATCTTTAGTCTCACCTTAGATATCGCGGCGCCGATGGCCGCCCAGATAGAGAAGAGTGAAGCCGACATCTTAACTCTGCATGGCGTCAATGTGCTGTGTATCGACAATGACCCCAATGTGCTCGCCGGCATGACGGAGCTGCTCAGTGGCTGGAGATGTAAGGTCTACGGCGCAAACTCAGTGCAGCAGGCCAAGCGACAACTTGAGAAACACGCCAGTGAGATAGATATCATGCTAGTGGACTATCAACTCGATGACAGCCTGGATGGACTCACCCTGATGGAAGAGCTACAAGGGCTATCAGATCTGCCCCTGCCCGGTATATTAATCACCGCGACCATAGATGAGGCCGTGGTTCAGCAGGCGAAGGCGATGGGTTATGGCTACCTGCGTAAAATCATTAAGCCTATAGCATTGAGGGCATTAATGAGTGCGACACTGGCGCAAAGCTTACGCAAAAACTACTGCGCTTCGAGCGAGAAAGTGGCTTTATCCAGCTGAAGTTGACTCATGGCTATCACCGCCTGAGTACGGGTATGAACTCCCAACTTTAAAAATATCGCGCTGGCGTGAGCCTTGATAGTGGCTTCCGATAGCCCGAGATCGTAAGCGATCTGTTTATTTAACATTCCATCGGCAAACATCATTAAAATTCGATGTTGACGCGGTGAAAGGCTCATGATCTTACTGCTCATACTATCGGCTTCTACCGCATCAAAGTCGCTGCAACCTTCGGGTAGCCACTGCTTACCGGCTAGTACGCTCTGTATCGCCGCTAACATCATAGCTGCCGTAGTCGACTTGGGAATAAATCCTGCGGCCCCAAAAGACATGCTCTTGGACACGGTAACTTTATCTTCCTGACCCGAGATCACGATCACCCCCATCTGAGGAAAACAGTTTCGGATACTGATTAAGGTATTGAAACCATGAGCTTTAGGGATATTCAAATCGAGCAGCAATAGATCCGCATCATCATGCTCGGATAATAGCTGGTCTAACTCCACAATGGTTTCTGCTTCATAGAGGATCACATCGTCGAAATTAGGCGCTAATATATTGATTAAGGCTTGGCGAAACAGTGGATGGTCATCAGCTATTATTATTTTAAGTGGCTGCAAAATTGTTAACTCCTCGTTAATGAGCGAAATTCAGTCTAACGCAAACCCTGAGAATAACAACCGGGCGTAACGGGGATGATATTGATATCAAAATAGAACAACCCCATCTAATTACAATAAGATAGCTCAATATAAAAGACAAAAACTGCACACTTAGCGACATCGGCTATAGACTTATTAACTAGATCCTGAGTATCGAATCAGGCCTGTTTTATCGGCCTGGCTAGCTTTTTCAGCATTGATGGTGGCTTAGAAAAGGGTCCAACAACCTGAAAAGTGATTAAATTTCCCACAGCCACTTGTACATTAACAAAGTCTCACATATTCTGGATTGAGGTTACCATGATTTCAACACAACGGTTTTTCAACACAACGCATTGACTATTAGGAGATTACTTTGCCTGATAAAACAGCATTAGTTCTTGGCGGTGGTGGTGCGCGTGCGGCATATCAGGTCGGTGTGCTTAAAGCGATAGTGCAGTTCTACCCCAGAAATCATGGGATCCCATTTAAAATCATCTGTGGAACGTCGGCCGGGGCCATCAATGGCACCTCGATTGCGACCCATGCCTCCTGCTTCCACCTCGGCGTTCGAAAACTGGAATGGGTATGGCGTAATTTTCATACCGGTAAAATTTACAGCTCATCGGCGGTCGGTATCTTGGCCCATTTAAGCAGGATGTTACTGATGAGTATTCAGGAGGATAGGGTAAACACCAATGCGGGCAGCCTGTTTAATAGCGACCCCTTGCGAGTGCAACTCAATCAGCTGATCAATTTTGCTCGAATAGACAGAAATATTGCCAGCGGTGCACTTAACGCCCTCAGCATAGATGCTTCGTGCTATAACACGTCACGATCGATCACCTTTTTTCAAGCCAGTCGAGATATCAAGGAGTGGCACAGGGATAGACGAAGAGGACAAAGAACCCAGCTCAATACAGAGCACCTGCTGGCAAGCAGTGCCATCCCACTCATATTTCCTTCGATTAAGCTCAATCAGGGTTATTACGGAGACGGATCGGTGCACCAACTCGCGCCATTGAGCAGCCCTATTCACTTAGGGGCAAAAAAAATCATGGTGATCAACCTCGAGAGTCCGCATAAACAGATGCCCCAAGAGTTAGAGCATCACCCCAAAACCGCGACGATTACAGGTCACCTGCTCGATACCATCTTTTCAGACACGCTTAACAGCGATCTCGAACGGCTCGAGCGGGTCAACAACACCCTCTCCCTCATCCCCAAAGAGGATTGCGAAAAGCTCCCGCTGACTAATATTGAAACCTTAGTCATCAAACCCAGTGAGGATCTCAGTCAATTGGCTTCCCAGTATTATCATGAGATGCCCTTTGCGGTTAAGTCTATGCTGAGACCCTTAGGGATTAAGCAACAGACAGATTCGAGTATCGTCTCCTACCTGCTATTCGAAAAGGCTTACTGCAGTGCACTTATCGATTTAGGTTATCAGGATGCCATGTGTCAGATCGATGAGATCCGGGACTTTTTTGAGATAGATAAATAGCTCAGAATAAATATTCTGGAATAGATTGTTTGGAATAGTTAGCCCGGTCGATTCTTGTTGTAAACCGATAGCAGCAACTGATCTCAGAAACTGTTCAGCGCTATAGATCGGCGCGCCGGGCGATCAAACCAGCGGCGCTCTTACCCCACACCCGATATATCCTGCCACCGGGATGAAAACCATCCACCGCCATATCCTGACGTTCTAAGGCCTGTTCAATATTAACCAGCTCGCAGTCATCATCACCCAGGCTTAGCTCAGTGAGACGGATATTGAATGCCTTAGCCCTTTGTCCCAAACACCATCTCAATGGCTGCGGCAGGGCCGGAAATTGATTCATCGGAGGAACGCGGGTAAGTAAAATGTGCTTCACGGCAAATTGCGTCTTTAGCAGCTCAATCAAACTCTCTTGTTGCGCTATCCAGCGGCTCACCGATAACGGACTGAGCACATCGTTGACCCCTAAAGAGATTAACACCACATCAAACTCGCAGGGGTCTAACTGCTTCAGCGTGTGGATAAGATCCTCCGTTCTATTACCGGACTGAGCGACAAGCAGCCAGTCAACCCGATACTGTCTGGCAAGCTCACGCGTCAGACAACCGGACAAGGCCTGGGATTGAGTATCGACACCGACGCCGGCTGCAGCCGAATCGCCCACCACGAGCACCCTAAGTCGCCTCCCCTCACCAAGAGTACCGCCGCGGCCACCAGCGGCTTCCGGTAGCTTGGGCGTGACTCTACGCACATATCGCCCCTGTAATACCAACAAGGGCGCCAGCAAGATTAATATAAAATTGTGCAACATACCCCTTATTCCTATACCTATCTCTGCAACAGTGCAGATGTGCAACAAAAAGTGTTCAGCCTTCTCCATTATCTCCGAGACAACCACCGCGGCCACCGGCGGCTTCCGCTAATATTAAGGTGACTCTACGCACATATCGCCCCTGTAATACCAACAAGGGCGCTAGTATTATCAATAAAAATAGTGAAACATACTCATTCCGTAGCCCCGAGCTCCTAGCCCCTAGCCCCTAGCCTTGCAGCAAGAAATGCTCAGCCTTCTCTATTCGGCGCGGTTTACCGAGAATGATCAAGGTATCACCCGGGCGAATTTTCCAATCTAACTCCGGGCTTTCAACCTCTGAGCCTGAACGCCTCACGGCCCGGAGCTCGACCCTAAGTTTCTCCCAGGGAATGTCGGCCAAGGTCAATCCTACGGCGTTCGCTCCCTTCGGCAGCGCGACGGCGTGCAGGTGCTCAAGAGTGAAGTCGGTCTCGGATCCGGAAAAGAAACCATGAAGATACTGATAATGGTTTCGTCTCTCATATTCCAGTCGTTTTAAAATTCTCGTCAGCGGAACGCCGCACTGATACAGCACCTGAGAAACGAGCATCAAACTGCCCTCAAGCGTCTCGGGGATAACCTGGCTGGCTCCCGCAGCCTCCAGCTCTTCCATCCCGGTATCGTCACGGGTTCTGACCAATATTTTTGAATCCGGGGCCAGTTGACGACACAGGGGTAACACCTCCTCGAGGATCCGGCCATTACTAAAGGTCAATACAATCAGCTTTGCCTCCCGGATTTTGGCCTGTTTAAGAATGCTGCGATTACAGACATCGCCAAAATAAACCGGTTCCCCCGCTTTTCTCGCCTCCGATACTCGGGTGGGATCCAGATCAAGTACCAAAAATGGTACCGCTTCCGTTTTCATGAATCGGGCGATAGTTTGCCCGACGCGGCCATAGCCCAGGATTAATACCAGATCGTTTTCATGCTCTATATTCGGCTCAATGGCTGGCGGCTTCTCGGCTTTAGGTCTAACACCCTGCAGGTAACGAGCGACATCGACGCTGTGCCTCACCAACCAGGGAGCGACCGCCATTGACAGCACGGCCACCATAACCAGCTTAGTGCTTAGGGCGATATCGAGAAGTCGGTAATTAACCGCCAACGCCAACACCACGAAACTAAATTCCCCCACCTGAGCCAGACTCAAGGCCGTCGACATTGAGGTTCGAAATGATTCACGGGCGGCTCTTAACAAAGCGAAAATCACTAAGGCTTTGCCGAAAATCACGGCCACCAGCAAGATTAAGATCTGCCACCAGAACTGAAAAACGAGCGTGAAGTCGAGCAACATACCAATAGAGATAAAAAACAACCCCATCAGTAGATCACGAAATGGTCTGATATCCGCCTCAAGCTGCCGCTTATATTGGCTTTCTCCCAGCAACATACCTGCCATAAAGGCACCGAGCGCCATGGACAAACCCAGCCATTGAGTCAAGGCGCCGGTTAACAGCGCAACCACCAGGGTCGAGAGCATAAATAGCTCATTGGAGCGTGAGCGGGCAACTTCATCGAATAGACGCGGCAGGCCCCACTTACCGAAAGCCATCAAAGCAACGAAGGCCAAGACACCTTCAACCATGGCATAAGCTATGGTCTTCGCCGACAACACCTCTCCCCCAGAGGCCAGAAGTGGCAATAGAATTAATAGAGGAACAACGGCAAGATCTTGAAATAACAGGACACTGACAGAAAGCTCACCGTGACGCCGCCTTAACCAGCCTTGCTCATTGAGTAACTTAAGCACGATTGCCGTGGAAGAGAGTGCGATGGCCGAGCCGACCACGACAGATTCAACTAAGGTCAGTGATCCCAAAAATGAGATACCGGTGGCCAGTACCGTAGTCACGACAACTTGGGCGCTACCCAAGCCAAATACGGTGCGTCTCATCGCCCATAACCTGGGTAGAGAAAACTCCAGACCTAAACTGAACATGAGTAACACGACGCCGAGCTCGGCAACAGATTGCATCTGATGTTGACTAAACCAGTTGAAACCAGAGGGACCACTGATCACACCCGTGAGGAGGTAGGCCAAGATAGCAGGCAATCCTGCCCGTCTCAGCAGCGCAATTGAGATAATTGCCACCACAAGCATCAAAAGAATTTGAATAAGAAAACTGTGTTCCATTTAAATTTTGGCTCCAAGTCAAATAACTGACACATCATTTTTAGCACTGACTACAGAAAGATTAACTCAATGACAAATAAAGACAAATTTAATTAACAAAATATTAGGCATACTAATTGCTAGTAAACATTCAATTGAGAGGTTTCTTAACCTCAACAAGACTGGCATTGATGGAGTACTAATTATGGACTTTGGCCTAGCGACTGAGTTTTATCCCGAAGAGTATCAGTATCAACCTGAATTATACGGCGTTGATAATACTGAACTCGATTTAGTGGAAATTATTCAGCAACTACACGAAAGTTTAGATCCCAGGACAGTTTTTGCCTGTTTCGGCAAAGTCATGGGACAACATTTGCCTATACATGGTGTAAAGCTCAACTACAAACATTATCAGTTTAGTTGGGGAAGACCTCAGGGGCTAGTTATTAAGCAACAACAGGAATGCTCTGGTGAGACGGCAACCCTTCAATACAGCTTGAAGTCTCCGTTAACGCCGTCACAAGCACAGCGATTACAGTTACTGCAGACTCTTGTGCTTTTGCCACTGGTCAATGCAACCCAGTTCCATGAGATGTCTCAGCAGGCCATGTACGACTCTCTCACCAAGCTAGGTAATCGTCACTATTATATGGAGAGCCTGAAGAAAGCGATTGCTACAGCCGAGCGCTATAGTAACGATCTCTCATTAGTTGTACTTGATTTAGATAACTTCAAGAAGCTTAACGACCGTTATGGCCACCAATTTGGCGATAACGTGCTGTCTGAATTTGGCCAACTATTAACCAGTGCGATTCGCAATACCGATCAGGCATTTCGTATCGGTGGGGATGAATTTGTCGTCGTCGTGCGCGGGGACAAACAGGCCGCCAGCATCTTATGTGAACGGATATTATCCTCCATGTCATCGCTACCTTTGTTTGAGAAATATGAGATCCAAACCAGTTTAGGTGTCTCTCAATGGATAAACGGTGAGGTGCCATCGGCACTGTATGAACGCGCCGACAGGGCGCTGTATCGAGCCAAGGCGGCCGGACGACGATGTTTCAGGATTGACGGTGAGTAAAAGGGAACATTAAGTTACTAGTTCCTGGTTACGATTTTAAAGCTCAAACCAGCACTCGCATCCCGACACAAAAACGCCTTCTCAATCCAATAACCGACGGCGCAGACCAACACATTATTGTAAAAGATAAACGGCACCTTCTCTCGTTCCCAAGGAGGAATGCCAGACTCCTGCCATAACTTCTTAAGCTCCCGTCCCTTCTGCCTGTTATGGGGAGAGCACCGCGTGCTACCCGCAATGGCGAAACGAACAGAGACAAGCTCATCAATCTGCGGCAAACGAACCCTTTCGAATTGAGTTAACTTGCGAGCCTGTAACGATTTGATTTCTGAGACTGATAAGTACAGCTCAGCTTCACGATTACGTGTTTTAACGCCATCTCCTATCTCTGCGCAATCGGGTGATAGCAAGGAGGTTAAATCCCACTCGAATACCGATGCCTTTATTCGCTCAGCATGCTCAGCTTCAACAGAGGAGAGGTAAGCCCGCCCCCTGAAGCGCCTGACAAGGGTATCACCTAATCTGAGCTCGACCTTAGCATCGACTCTGGCATCGAGTAACTGATATAACACCTGCTCCAGTTGAACTTGCGATAATGGCGCAAAGCCAAGGTATTCGATATAGCCCCTGAGCAGCAAGAGCTGCCAATTGGCACCTTGTTCACTTAAGCCTGATAGTTCCAGAGCGGTGCCGCGGCCCTGGCTGACTGGCACAATATATGAAGGTAAGCGTTTACTCACCTCCTCGTCGATAACTGCCTGCTGCTGGGCACATAAGGCGGCACTTCGACTTGCCGTCACGGCAATGGAACTCCAGCGGGCCTTAAGCTTGGGGATGATCTCCAGACGTAAGAAGTTACGATCGAACTTACTGTCTTGATTACTCTCATCTTCAATATGAGATATCGCCTGACTGGCTGCCAGCGCCTCAATCTGTTCGCGACTAATCGACAGTAGTGGCCTGAGCAGTTGTTTGTTTTTATCGAATGCCTGCACCTCACCCATGGCCGACAAGCCCTTAGGCCCCAGCCCTCGCTTGAGTGCAAGCAAAACGGTCTCTAATTGATCATCTAAGTGATGGGCGGTTAACAGGGCATCACCCGGTGCCATCAAGGAAGTTATCGCTTCGTAGCGGGCACTGCGGGCCTGAGCTTCAATACTGAGCCTGGGACCCATCTTTACCTTTACCTGTTTGATTTCGATAGGCAGGTGATATTTAACAGCCTGTGACTGACAATGACTAACCCAAGCATCGGCATTTAAGCTCAACCCATGATGGACATGCACCAACAGATAACGATATTGAGGATTGTGCCTGGCAAACCTGGCTAGGCCTTGCGCCAACACCTCTGAATCGACCCCGCCACTGTAAGCGAGTACTAACTGAGAGCCGGAGTCGACAGACGCCTTAGCGACACAGTCGGCGATTAAACTGCTGGCATCAAATTCCGGGGCTGGAGCGCGATTACTCATCTTAAAAAAGGATCCTCACCTTGCCGGCCCCCGTTAAGGTCTCCAACGCCAGCATCAACTCATCGGTCGGGTTTACACGCCAACTCTCACCAAGCCTGAACTGAGCCTTGGCTTGAGATTGCGCGTAATTAACGACCACGGGCACGGCACCATTTTTCCATGGTTCAACGGCTTCTTTAAATGTCTCCAACCAGGGCAGATCGATAACTTCTGCATCAATATCGACCTCGACACCCTTGGCAAAATGGCTTCTGGCCTCACCCATATCGATGATATTTCTGGCCGTCATACGGTTTCCACCGGAAAAATCGTCGAAGCTCACCTCACCTTCGATGATCAAGATGCGGTCTGTCTCCAGCAGATGATTAAACTTCTCGAACGCCTCGGTAAATAACATCACCTCTAAACGAGCACTCTTATCGTCAAGCGTCACAAGCCCCATCTTCGAGCCACGTTTAGTCATCATCACACGGGTCGCGACCACTAATCCCGCCGCCTTCATGGTCTTGCCCCGCTCGGTAGGGTGCACATCCTTGAGGCGTCCCGATGTGTAATGCTTTAACTCTTTCAGGTACTGATTTATCGGGTGGCCAGTCAGATACAGGCCTAATGTCTCCCGCTCGCCTTCCAACCACACCTTATCGGGCCAAGGTGCACATTCGACAAATTGCTGTTTCACATCTTCAGGATCGCTATTGAGCAGACCAAACATATCATGTTGGCCGATAGCTTCGGCTTTGGCATTTTGATCCGCCGCCCGAATCGCCTCGGGCAAAGTTGCTAGCATCGCTGCGCGATGAGGACCCAGATTATCCAGGGCTCCGGCACAGATCAGCTTTTCCATGATGCGTTTATTGAGTTTTTTCAGATCCACACGAGCACAAAAATCGAATAGGTCTTTAAATGGACCCTCTTTTCGAGCCGACAAAATTGACTCTACCGGCCCATCACCCACCCCTTTAATCGCGCCGATGCCGTAGACAATTTTCCCTTCATCATCGACGTTGAATTTTAGCAGCCCCTTGTTAACATCAGGCGGTAGCAGAGGCATACCCATGCGCTCACACTCATCGACTAAAATAACAATCTTATCTGTGTTATCCATATCGGCAGACATTACCGCCGCCATAAACTCAGCCGGATAATGGGTCTTCAACCAGAGAGTTTGGTAAGAGACCAGTGCATAAGCCGCCGAGTGAGACTTGTTAAACCCGTAACCCGCGAATTTCTCCACCAGGTCGAAGATCTTCATCGACAGTTCACCGTCGACACCGTTATTAATCGCGCCCTCTTCGAAGGTACCACGCTGCTTGGCCATCTCTTCGGGCTTTTTCTTACCCATAGCACGACGGAGCATATCCGCCCCACCCAGCGAGTATCCCGCGAGGACCTGAGCGATCTGCATCACCTGCTCTTGATAGAGGATAATACCGTAGGTGGGCTCGAGTACCCACTTGAGAGACTCATGTTGATACTCGGCATCCGGGAAAGATACTTCCTCTCGACCGTGCTTACGCTCGATAAAGTTATCTACCATGCCCGATTGCAACGGGCCGGGTCTGAATAGAGCCACCAGAGCGATCATATCTTCGAAACTATCCGGCTGTAGGCGTTTGATCAGATCTTTCATTCCCCGGGATTCCAGCTGGAATACCGCCGTCGTCTCATAACGCTGCAACAATCTGAAACTGGCAGGATCGTCCAGTGGAATCGACTCGATACGCACAGGATCTTTACCCAGCCTCTTCAGTTTGGGGTTGATCATCTGCAACGCCCAATCGATAATCGTCAGGGTTCTCAACCCCAAGAAGTCGAACTTGACCAGACCCGCGGTCTCGACATCGTTCTTATCGAATTGAGTAACCGGGTTATGCCCCTCAGAGTCACAATAAATTGGCGCAAAATCGGTAATGGTGGTGGGTGAGATAACCACACCACCGGCGTGCTTGCCCGCGTTACGGGTTACCCCTTCTAAGGTGCGGCACATGTCGATAAGGTCTTTCACCTCCTCATCGGCGTCGTATGACTCCTGCAGCGCAGGTTCCACCTCGAACGCCTTCGCCAGAGTCATACCGGGTTCGGCGGGTACCATTTTGGAGATCCGGTCGACAAAGCCATAGGGGTGGCCTAAGACACGTCCTACATCGCGAATAACCGCTTTTGCGGCCATAGTACCGAAGGTAATAATTTGAGATACCGCATCTCGGCCATAGAGCTCGGCCACATGGTCGATCACCTCATCTCGCCTATCCATACAGAAATCGATATCGAAATCCGGCATGGAAACACGTTCAGGGTTAAGGAATCGTTCGAATAACAGCTCATATTCCAAGGGGTCGAGATCGGTGATCTTGAGAGCGTATGCAACCAGAGACCCGGCACCAGAACCACGACCCGGACCGATGGGAATATCCTGATCTTTCCCCCACTGAATAAACTCCATCACGATGAGGAAGTAGCCGGGGAACCCCATCTGGTTAATCACCTTAAGCTCTATATCGAGACGCTTATCGTATTCCGGACGCTTCTCCGCCCTCACCTCTGGGTCGGGAAAGAGAAACTCTAATCGCTCTTCGAGCCCCTTCTCAGACACTTCGACCAGAAAGTCTTCAATGCTCAGCTCTCCTGTAGGGAAGTTAGGCAAGAAATACTCGCCGAGGCGCACGGTGACATTGCAGCGCTTAGCTATCTCAACCGTATTTTCAATCGCTTCCGGAATGTCTTCAAATAATTCACACATCTGTTCGCTACTCTTGAAATACTGCTCGGCACTGTATTTCTTCGGACGGCGAGGATCGGCCAGAGTAAAACCATCAGAGATAGCCACACGGATCTCATGGGCTTCAAATAGCTCAGGAGAATTAAAGACCACCTGATTGGTAGCCACCACAGGCAGCCCTTTCTCTTCAGCCAACTCAACTGCCATATGCAGGTAGCGCTCTTCATCGGGACGACCGGTACGCAATAGCTCCAGATAATATCTCTCGGCAAAGTGTGTCTGGTAAAACTCGATTAAGGATTCGACTTGAGGCTGGTTGCCTTTTAATAGCGCCTTACCGATATCGCCCTGCCTTCCTCCGGAGAGCAAGATAAGACCCTCACTGTATTTAGCCAACCACTCCTGGTCGATGACCGCCTTGTCGTTGATATGCCCTCTGAGATAGGCGTCGCTGATCAACAAGGTTAAGTTCTTATATCCGTCATTATTCATTGCCAGAACGGTAATGGCACAGAACTCTTTCTCGATCCCGGGTACCTGAACCCAAAAATCGGCACCGATTAGCGGCTTGATCCCGGCTCCGTGACAGGCGCCATAGAACTTAACTAAGCCACATAGGTTAGTCTGATCTGTCAATGCCACTGCTGGCATACCTAATTCGGTAACTTTCCCAATAATTGGTTTTACCTTTGCCAAACCATCTGACATAGAAAAGTCACTGTGAACACGCAGATGCACGAAACGGGGATCAGACATAGTACCTATATACTTATAAATTGGGGATAGCTTAGGACAGTAAATAGAGATTAACAGAGTCAATCTCACCTAGCTAGCTTGCAAATGAATGGAACAACATTAGATGAAAGCCGTTAAAGTTCGGGGACTAGCTCTGGTCAATGCGTTCTTTAACTGGCCTAAAACTCTTACGGTGCTCAGGAAGTACCCCATGCAATGCAAGGGCTTCGAAATGTGCTTTAGTTGGGTAGCCTTTGTGCTTAGCAAAACCGTATTGCGGATACTCCATATCGAGCAGATCCATCTCCCTATCGCGAATGACCTTGGCAATAATCGACGCGGCACTGATTGCAGCAATAAGCCCATCACCTTTTATCACAGCATGGGCTTCAATGGCTTTATCTGTTTGCTCACCATGATAAAAAGTAGGAGTGCGATTACCATCGACTAATACTGATAACGGTTTGATCTCTAACCCTGCCACAGCACGCTGCATTGCCAACATGGTCGCATGTAAAATATTAAGCTCATCTATCTCTTCAGGCGTAGCGTGACCCACGCTTATGCTCAGTGCCTTTTCATGTATCTCGGCAAAGAGGAGTTCACGCTTCTTTTCGGATAATTTCTTAGAATCATTCAGTCCATTAATAGGATTATTAGGATCTAAGATAACAGCAGCGGTAACCACATTCCCCACGAGTGGACCACGGCCAACTTCGTCTACTCCGGCGTGTATTTCACAACACAGACTCTCTATCTGCTCAGGCGTAATACCTTTAAAAACTGCCATATAATACCAAGTACCTTAAATATTAATATTACGAATTAATCAACGCAACCACAGCATCGGCTGCTCGTTCGCTGGCGTTACACCTTAACTTTTTATGTAACGCCATAAACTTGTCATGGAGCGGAGCGAAATCTTTATCTAACTGCTCGCAAACTGAATCAGCAATTAACTCTGGGGTACAGTTTTCCTGAATAAGCTCAGTGACCAGATCTTCCCCCGCCAGCAGATTAGGCAAAGAGAACTTATCTATCTGCATCATACGTATAGCAATGCTATATGTCATGGCGTTAACACGATATGCCACCACCATAGGACGCTTAACCAACATGGCTTCTAAGGTCGCTGTACCCGATGCTAATAAGATACAGTCAGCGGCCGCCATCACCTCCCGAGATTGTCCTTCGACTAAGGTTATCTCAAGATTGGGTGCATGGAGTTTCAGAGCCTCTTCAAATTGTGCCTGTCTCTTAGCATTAACCAGTGGCGTAACGAAGCGTATATCCGGGTACTTATCCTTGATAAGACTGGCCGCCTTAACGAAAGGCTCAGCCAGTTGCTTCAGTTCGCCGCCTCGGGAACCGGGGAGCACGGCTAAGTACTCAGCATCGGGATCCAGCCCCAACAATTTTCTGGCTGCGGCCTTGTCGCTAATCAAAGGAATGTCGTCGGCCAATGTATGTCCAACGAAAGTACAAGGGACATTGTGTTTATCGTAGAAGGCCTTTTCGAATGGCAGCAGAGATAGCACCATGTTGGTGGCTTTAGCTATCTTGAAGATGCGTTTAGGACGCCAGGCCCAGACTGAGGGGCTAACGTAGTGAACCGTTTTAATGCCACGATTTTTTAACTTTAACTCTAAGCCGATATTGAAATCCGGGGCATCGATACCGATAAAACACTCAGGTTCGATGGAGCAGATCTCATCGATCAAGGTTTTACGGACTTTCAATAGACGCGGTAAGCGAGAAAGTACTTCAACAATTCCCATTACCGCAAGCTCTTCGAATGAGAAGATAGACTCAAAACCCAGCGCTTCCATACGCGGCCCGCCAATACCGACAAAACGCGCATCAGGATATTGGTGTTGCAATGCTTTAATTAAGCCTGCGCCTAAGATATCTCCGGAAAGTTCTCCGGCAACCATGGCAAAAGTGGGGTGTGTTGTTTCACTCATAGGATCAGATCTTAGGTTAAATGTTTAAAAATCGGCTAATACCAATCTGCATCAGCATAGGTCAATTCAGTGCGTGTATTCACCACTGAATTGCAGATGAATATAAAATAGAAAGCCCGTAAATTTACGGGCTCTTCGATATACTTTTTATATTTGTAACTAGCGGATAATGCCACGACTGGAGCTGGTAACAAAGTCGATTAACAGCTTAACTTGCTCATCATCAGACTCTTCAGCCAAAGCAGCTATGGCCTCATCGACTGTGTGCCCTTTACGGTATAGCGTCTTATAGGCACGGCGAATTGCCATCTGGCTGTCTTTCGAGAATCCGCGGCGCTTCATACCTTCGCTGTTCAGCCCACGAGGAATAGCAGGTTGACCCGATGCCATCACAAAAGGTGGTACGTCTTGAAGGATAAGAGAGTAACCCGCAGTAAACGCATGGGCACCGATATGAACAAACTGATGCACACCCGTTAAGCCGCCAAGAATGGCCCAATCTCCCACATGTACATGTCCGGCAATTGATGCGCTATTTGACATGATGACGTTGTTACCAACGACACAGTCATGAGCGATATGCACATAAGCCATAAACAGATTGTTAGAGCCTATACGAGTCTCACCCTTGTCTTGAGTCGTTCCACGATGAATCGTCACCGATTCACGGATGATATTATTATCACCCATGATGAGTCGCGTAGCTTCGCCTGCATACTTTTTATCTTGGCAATCTTCACCTACCGAGGCGAACTGAAAAATTTTATTGCCTTTGCCGATAACCGTTGGCCCTTTGACTACCACATGGGAGCTTAACCAACAATCATCACCAATCTCGACATCTGCACCAATATAGGTCCAAGGTCCGATAGTGACATTATTACCAATTTTTGCATCAGGATGAATATACGCTAATTTATCTATCACTTTTTGATCTCTCTACGAGCACACATGATCTCAGCCGAGCAAACTAACTCACCATCAACCTTAACAACACCAGTGAACACCCCAATCCCGCGGCGCTCTTTAATCAACTTGACTTCAAAGTGTAGTTGATCACCAGGCTCGACCACACGCTTAAACCTTGCTTTATCTATACCTGCGAAGTAATAGAGAGAATCCTCTGACGCAGCTTCCATCGATTTATAAGCCAAAAGGCCCGTGGCTTGGGCCATGGCTTCTAATATCAAAACACCAGGCATCACAGGCTGAACCGGGAAATGCCCCTGAAAGAAAGGTTCATTGATAGTGACGTTCTTGATCGCATGAAGCGTCTCACCCGGAGTATAGTCCAATACACGATCGATCAATAAAAATGGGTACCTATGGGGCAAAGAGTTCATAATTTCTTTGATGTCCATGGTATTTAATTGTTCTGACACTAATTTTTCCTTAGGCTGCCGCGTGGCAGTTATTTTTCTGTTTGATTCGATTTTTCAAGCTTTTTGACTCGTTGAAAAAGCTCATCTAACTGTCTAAATCTTACTGTATTTCTACGCCATAACTTATTATCCATAGCCACGGTCGCCGAAGTGTACACGCCAGGTTCACGAATAATACTGGTGACATTGGTCGCACCGGAGATGTGGGTGCCATCGGCTACACTCAGATGGCCCGCTACAGCACTGTTACCACCAATGATACAGTACTTACCAATCCGGGTACTTCCCGCAATGGTAGAGTTGCCGGCAATGGCGGTATTTTCACCAATAATGTCGTTATGAGCAATCTGAACCTGATTATCGAGTATCACACCATCATGGATCTCTGTGTGCTCAATCGCACCACGGTCGACCGTAGTGCTGGCACCGATTTCGACTCGATCACCCACCCTAACGCCACCGGTCTGTGGAATTTTAACCCATTGACCACGTTCATTGGCATAACCAAAGCCATCGGAACCAATCACAGCACCTGAATGGATAATGCAGTCCTGACCAAGGTGAACATCATGATAGATGGTGACATTCGCCCACAGACGCGTACCCGAGCCTAAGATACTGTCTTGGCCAACAACTGAGCCGGCACCAATTTGTACCAGCTCACCAAGGATGACGTTTTCACCGATAACAACATTAGCACCTACTGCAACCCCTTCGCCCAGCTTAGCCGTTGGATGAATAATTGCAGATGGATGAATGCCTACCGCAGCCTTGGGTGTGGTATCCAATAACTGTGATACACGGGCAAAACCAACATATGGATCATTTAAAACAATCGCATTACCGGTATAACCTTCGACCTCTCTAGCAGAGATCAATACCGCACTCGCTTGGGTTGATTCCAATTGAGTACGGTACTTTGAATTTGCCAGAAAAGAGAGTTGGCCTGCTCCGGCACTCTCCAAGGTAGCGACACTGGAAATAACCAGATTCTCATCACCTTGAATATCACCGCCAAGCTTCTGAGCCAACTCTTTTATGGTGTAGCTTTTCATCAATAATTAGCCTTTGCCATTAACCTTTACTGAGTGCGTCAACGACTTTGCTGCTGATATCGGCAGTTGGCTTAACATAGATAACCGCGCCGCGTTGAAGCACCATGTCATAGCTTTCAGCTTCTGCAATCTTGTTGATTGCTTGCTGAACTTTAACTAAAAGCTTGTTCTGCTCTTCGCCTTGACGACGACGCATATCTTCATCAAGCGCCTTACCTTTAAGTTGTAACTCTGACTTCATAGACTCCATCTTGCGAACCATCTCAGTCTTCTGAGACTCGCTCATAAGCGCACCATCTCGTTGCTGCTTCTCTAGCATGCCACGTAACTCTTCCTGCATCTTTTGAACGCTGGCAACACGGTCACCAAACTCAGTTTTAAGCGTTTTGCTTACCGTTTCACGCTGTGGTAACTGCTCGAAAACGGCTTGCATATCAACAACTGCAATTTTCTCGGCTTGTGCCGCAATAGGTGCAGCAAGAAGAACCAAAACCATCATCGCGCGATTAAACATCTTTTTCAAAATAGACTCCTTGAATTCAGCAAAACTTGCTGATTACTCTTAATTTAACTTAGTTTTAATTTAGAAAGTTTTACCAATATTGAATGAGAATATCTCAGTTTCATCATCCTCGTATTCCTTAATTGGCCAAGCAAGACTAAACACCATAGGTCCCATCGGCGACAGCCACTGTACGCTCATACCCGCAGATGCGCGGATCCGGCTCGGATCGGCGTAATCTTCAAGCTTATCAAACTCGTGTGCAGGAAGATAACGGTATGAGTCATAATCAAACTCGGTATCCCATACGTTACCGGCATCGACGAAGAAGCTGGTACGTACTGAATTGGTGTAAGCCTCATCCAAGAATGGGGTTGGCACAATCATCTCAATGCTGGCTGTTGCAATTGCATTACCACCGATTGAGCGACCATCACTGACCTGAATAGAGTTAGGATCGCCCGGCAGGGAGCAGCCATCTCCCGAAGGATCCGGAGAACATGGCTCACTACCTCGATACAGGTAGAATGAGCGTGGACCCACTGAGTTAGACTTAAAACCACGCAGCGAGGTACTACCACCTGAGTAATAGTTTTCCCAGAAAGGTAATATCTGGTCGTTATCGTTAAACTGTCCGTAACCATTACCGTAACCGAAACGAGCCTTAGTTAACATAACAAAGCTGTGACTTCGATTAATTGGAAAGTAGAAGCTGGTATCAAAATCTGCCTTAAAGTATTGCAGATCTGAACCCGGTATCGTCGCCTTAGTGCTCAAGCGCTGAGATGAACCATCCGATGGGAAGGTGCCCCGGTTAAGCGTACTACGGTACCAACCTAAGTTAGCCTCGAAGTTATCGAAAGCCAGATCGGCATTAGGGTCGTCTGAGTCACGGTAGATATTATAGAAACGCAGCGCCTGCTCATAAGCCGAGATCTCAGAGATCGAGTTATGACGGTAACCGATACCACCGTTAATTCGATTGGTTTCGTTGATCGGGAAACCTGAGTTAAGCGCAATACCGTATGAGCTGTTCTTATAACGCTCGAGGTTGGCCTCATGTGCGTCAAACTCGTTCCAGTAGATGTTACCACCTAAACTAACACCATCTTTGGTAAAGTATGGGTCGGTATAAGAGACATTCACGTTCTTAGAATACTTGTTAGTATTTAAGTTAATCCCGGCCTGATTACCCGTGCCTAAGAAGTTACTCTGCTGAACACCAAACTGCAGACTCAACCCTGATTCAGTACCATAACCGACACCGGCATTAAATGAACCCGATGGTTGCTCTTTTACATTGAAGGCTACATCGACCAGATCATCGGTGCCTGGTACTTGAACCGTTTCAGTATCAACGGTTTCAAAATAACCAAGACGGTTCAGGCGGGCTTTAGATTGCTCAACCTGCGCCGAGTTTAACCACGCACCTTCCATCTGACGAAGCTCACGACGCAATACTTCGTCTTTGGTGACCTGGTTACCGGTAAAGTTGATATTACGTACATAGACGCGTTTACCCGGTTGAATATTAACGTTAAGAGTAACTTCTTTCGTCTCATCATTAATTTCCGGATAGGTCTTAACTTCCGGATAGGCATAACCGAAACGGCCCAGATACTTGCCATACATCTCTTCGGCAAATGTCACATCGGCACCGTTATACATATCTCCCTCTTTAATAGGAAGAATACCCTTCATCACCTTCTCACGTCCCATCAGGTCGCCAGTCAGGTTAACTTCTGTAACCTTATACTGCTCACCCTCATCGACATTGATTGTGATGTAGAGGCCCTTACGGTCAGGCGTCATCGCAACTTGTGTAGAGGTGACATCGAAGCGAATATAACCACGGTTATGGTAGAAAGATTTTACCGTCTCGAGATCGGCTTGAAGTTTCTGTTTCTGATAGCGACGCTCACCAAACAGATCCCACCAGGCGACATAATCTTTAAGCTCCAGCATGCCGATAAGTTCAGCATCGGAGAAGACTTCATTGCCAACTACGTTGATCTGTTTAATCTCTGCGGCTAACCCTTCAGTAAAGTTGAACTTTAGCTCTACACGATTACGAGGCAAGTTAATAACTTGAGCTTCAACTTTAGCTCCGTATTTACCCACACCATAGTAGAAATCCTGAAGACTCTTCTCGATACCCGATAACATGGTACGGTCTAATGACTCACCGACCTTCACCCCGGAGCCATCTAAACTCTCCTGAAGCTGTTCATCTTTAATATCTTTATTGCCTTCAAATGTCACTGTACTGATTGTCGGTCTCTCTTTGACCATGACCACCAATACACCGCCATCACGACTCACTTCGATATGTTCGAAGTTAGTCGAGGCATACAAGCTCTTAATTGCTTGTTGGAGTTTAACTTGATCAACCGTATCACCGACCTTAACTGGAATGGTCAGTAGCGCGGCACCAAGAGCTACACGCTGTAACCCTTGCACTTGTATATCGGTTACTTCAAAAGGTTGGAATGTTTCTGCCCAACCGTTCCCTGATAAAGACGCACCGACTAATACCATCGAGGCAAAAAGTTTATTAAATCTCATAGACGCTTCTAGTTATGTGTGTGTCTTGCTCAGAGTCGGGAGAAATCGTTGAAAAGCGCTATGCTCATCAACATTAGCAGCATAGCTGCCCCAAATCTGAATCCAATTTCCTGTATCTTCTCGGGTACAGGCCTGCCTGTGATCACTTCAACGAAGTAATATAACAAGTGTCCTCCATCGAGCACCGGCAAAGGCAGTAAATTAATAATGCCTAAGTTTACGCTGATCAATGCGAGGAAACCTAAAAAGTAAACCAAACCATAGTTAGCACTACTTCCTGCACCTTGTGCAATCGATATTGGTCCACTTAAATTCTTCACCGACACATCGCCGGTAACCAACTTGCCAATCATCTTAATGCTGACGACGACAAGTTGCCATGTTTTATCTGCTGCAACGCCGAATGACTCAATGAAACCATACTCTAGCTGTAGTTGCATATTCTCCGGCCATTCGGCCTGAGTAGGAGCAACACCAATCACCCCCTCCATTTCCCCTAGAGCGTTTTCACGCGCCTGAGGTATCACTTTATACTGTAATTGCTCACCATCTCGTCTTACTGTGACCTGTACGGCTTGGTTAGGTGAAGACTTAATCGTATAGACAAAATCATCCCACTCGCCATAAGGTTCGCCGTTGAGCGCAACTAAGGTATCTCCAACCTCAATGCCAGCCGCAGCTGCTGCACCATCAGGGGAGACTAAACCTAAAGTAGGGGTGATTTCAGGTCTGAATATACCTAATCCCAGAGACGTTATCGGTGATTCCTTTTCAGGGTCAAACTGCCAAGCTTTAGTATCTAAGGTGTAGTGAGTCCCTCTGGATACGGTTTCAGTGTCAGAATAATCATTGCTACGACTCATAGGAGACACTGAGATATCAATCTCAGGATCACCAATATGTCCCACTAGGGCATACGTCACCTCTTCCCAGTTTCTAACCGTGTTACCGCCAACAGAGGTAATAAGCATAGGCTCATCAACCTGAATTTGAGCAGCCGGAGTATTAAGCTGAGTAGATTCGATAACTGGTTTTAATGACGGGACGCCAATTAAATACATGAAATAGAGGGCAAAGATAGCAAAAATAAAGTTGGCTAAGGGACCCGCTGCCACAATTGCGATTCGTTTCCAAACACTTTTGCGATTAAACGCTTGGTCTTTTAATTCATCAGGTACTTCCTCGACGCGTTCGTCGAGCATTTTGACATAACCACCGAGTGGAATCATGGCAAGCACATATTCCGTGCCATCTTGCCCGACTTTACGCCAAATTGCTCTACCGAAGCCGATAGAGAAACGTTCGACTTTAACGCCACAACGCCTGGCGACCCAAAAGTGACCATATTCGTGTGCCGTGATCAGCATGCCTAAAGCGATGACAAAGGAACCCAAGTTCCATAAAAAATCTATCATTCCCTTCCTCAGAGATTACTTAAATTTTATTAACCCATTCTGCAGCATAGGTGCGCGATTGAAGATCTAACCTAATAATATCTTCAATACTGTTCAACGACTGCGGTGCAACCTGACTTAAGCAGGCTTCGTTCACTTTAGCAATATCGGTAAACTTAATCTTATTTTCTAAAAATGCCTGTACAGATATTTCGTTGGCGGCATTGACAACCGTAGTCGCTTCTTGCCCCTGCTTGCAAGCTTCCATAGCCAATGCTAAACAGGGGAAACGATTGAAATCGGGTTCTAAGAAGCTTAACTGTCCGACTTTGAAAAAGTCTAAAGGTTCAACTCCGGATTGAATTCTTTGCGGGTACGCCATGCAGTGAGCGATAGGCGTACGCATGTCGGGATTACCAAGCTGAGCTATAACAGAGCCATCTAAATACTGCACCATAGAGTGAATAACACTCTGTGGGTGAATAACGACTTTAAGCTGCTCATCGGCTGCATTAAACAACCAACGCGCCTCTATATACTCTAATCCCTTGTTCATCATGGTCGCTGAATCGACAGAGATCTTACGCCCCATCGACCAATTAGGATGTTTACAAGCCTGTGCAGGAGTCATAGAGGCCAGAGAAGCAAGCTCAGAGGTTAAAAACGGACCACCGGATCCAGTGAGGAGAATATGAGAAACACCTGCTTTCTCAAGCTCACAGTAACCTATGTTGTTCTGCAGAGACTCTGGAAGAGCCTGATAAATCGCATTGTGCTCACTATCGACGGGAAGAACCCGAGCACCCGATCGCCTAATCTCATCTATAAAGAGTCGACCAGACATGACTAATGATTCTTTATTGGCAAGCAATACACGTTTGCCGGCTTTAACCGCCGCTAATGTAGGCACTAGACCCGCTGCGCCCACAATCGCAGCCATCACACTGTCTACACCACTTGCACTGACGATATCAACCAGTTGATCTTCGCCAGTTGTGATTTCAACATTCAGACTTGTAGGTAATCTTTGCTTGAGTGACTTGGCCGCTTGTCCATCGACCATATGAGCAATTTGAGGGCGATGTGTCTCACACAGTTCGAGCATTTTGTCGACACTGGTATTAGCGACCAAAGCATACACACTGTAGGCATCTGGATTGCTTTCTATGACACTTAACGTACTAGAGCCAATAGAACCTGTCGCACCTAAAATTACCATTCTCTGCATGGGTTACATCCAAAATGCAATATAGATAAGAGTAAACACAGGCAGCGCGGCAGTTAAACTATCGATGCGATCGAGTATCCCCCCATGCCCGGGTAAAATTGTACCTGAATCTTTAATACCGGCTACTCGTTTGAACATACTCTCGGAAAGGTCACCGACAGCGGAAACAAGCGCGACGAATAGAGTGACAACGACCACCAGCCCAAGCTCTTGTTCGGGAGAAACTGTCATGATACCGAAAACAACAATCATGCTGGTTGCCAAACCACCCAGTAAGCCTTCAATGGTTTTAGCCGGACTCACATTGGGCATCAACTTGTGTTTACCTAATGCTTTCCCCGCAAAATACGCCCCGGAATCAGTCGCCCAAACGACGAGCATAACCAAAAAGACGAGTGTTCCACCGTAATAGGGAGCCGCCTCTGAACTTAAGCCTTTCAAGGCGATTAATGCGGCAAAGCATGGGATTAGCGTCAACTGTCCAAACATCGACTTGAACATGTGGCTTTTTTGCCACATCGCCGAACTCTTCGGAAATGAGAGGACTAAAAGAAAAGAGATTGCCCACCACATTGCACCGATTAAGATAACCGAAAGGTAGACTGGATGAAGATGCCCTTTAAACCAAAGCTCATCCGTAGGCACAAAAATATTTAACCCGACCAGTAATACACCTATGGTGACGGTAAAGCTCCATTGTGTTATTTGACAGCGTTTATCAATTATCTGTCCCCACTCCTTGGCCGCAATCAGGAATACAGGGATCAAAGCCCATGAAAAGTATTCCGTAGGAAGCCAAAAAATAGCCCCCAAAACCAAGGGAATTAACCAGATTGCTGTTATTATTCGTTGTTTTAGCAAAAAATATCCCTCTAAAAATTATTTCTGAGCCTGCATAGATTCGATCTGGCATCCCGTTAAGCCAAAACGACGCTGACGAGATGCAAAAGTGGCTACCGTCTGCCTGAACGCATTTTCATCAAAGTCCGGCCATAAAGTATCGGTAAATACCAACTCGGCATAGGCAGCCTGCCATAAGATAAAATTACTGATACGGAAATCACCGCCAGTGCGGATCATTAAATCAACTTCAGGCTGATTTTGCATGCATAAATGTTCATTTAGCGCCTCTTCGGTGAACTGACTGCTGTTCATTTCACCAGACTCGACCTTTTTAGCTAAAGTTTGAGCCGCCTGCATGATATCCCAACGGCCTCCATAGTTCGCCGCAACGTTAAGAATCAACTCAGAGTTGTCGGCAGTTTTCGCCTCAGCCGATGCGATCTGTTTCTGTAAACGCTCCGGGAAACGACTAATATCCCCGATGATATTTAGCCTTACACCATTTTTATGCAGTAACTTAATTTCACGTTGTAGAACAGTAAAAAACAGTTCCATCAACAGCGTGACCTCTTTATCGGGTCTACGCCAGTTTTCGCTCGAGAAGGCAAACAGTGTCAGCGAGTCGATTCCCATCTCTCTGGCAGTGCTCACTACACGACGTACAGCCTTTACACCGGCTCGGTGCCCCATCACTCTGGGTTTCCCTTGTGCCTGTGCCCAACGTCCGTTTCCATCCATAATGATGGCTACGTGCTTGGGAGTTGACAGTTTCACAAGTTCAGCGACCTCCTCAGGAGTGAATACTGAACTAGATTGGGAGTCGATTGACATCTATTACAACCCTTAAAATAGACAAACGCCGTGTAGTATACCGCTACACGGCGTCTGAACTCTAGTTTCTTAGTCCTAGATTAGACTTCCATCAACTCTGCTTCTTTTGCAGTCAATATGTCATCGATCTGCTTGATGTGAGCATCGGTGAATTTCTGAACGTCATCTTCAGTACGACGAACATCATCTTCTGTACACTCTTTCTCTTTTTCAAGAGCTTTAACGTCTGAGTTAGCATCACGACGAACGTTACGCACAGAGATACGGCCATTTTCAGCTTCGGCACGTACGACTTTAATCAGATCTTTACGGCGCTCTTCCGTTAATGCCGGAAGTGGAATACGGATAGTTGCACCAGCAGACATAGGATTAAGTCCAAGGTCAGAACTCATAATTGCCTTTTCAACGGCTTTGATCATCGTACTATCGAAAACATTGACAGAAAGAGTTCGTGCATCTTCAATCGATACATTACCGACTTGCTTAAGCGGTGTCATTGAACCGTAATAAGAGACTTTAATTGTATCTAATAGGCTTGGGTGTGCACGGCCAGTACGAACTTTAGCCATTTGGGTCTTAGTGGATTCAACGCACTTTTCCATGCGTGATTTTGCATCATTTTTAATTTCGTTTATCACGATAAATATCCTTTCTAATTCACTAATTGCTTATTCTTTTATTGAACACTCAGCTTCAGCTACCGGAGTCTTTATCACTCGGCTGGTTGAGCCTTGATCATTGTACCTTCCTGCTCACCCATTATTACACGACGAAGGGCACCAGGTTTATTCATATTAAATACCAATAATGGCATATTGTGATCTCTAGCCATAGTAAATGCTGCCAGATCCATCACTTTTAATTCTTTGTCGAGAATTTCATCGTAACCCATTTCATCGTATTTTACTGCATCTGGGTTCTTAACCGGATCATCTGAATAGACACCGTCTACTTTGGTTCCTTTAATGACGACTTCGGCCTCAATTTCGATACCACGCAGACACGCAGCAGAATCTGTGGTGCAGAAAGGATTACCCGTTCCCGCAGCAAAAATAACTACACGACCAGACTTTAATAAGCTAATCGCTTCAGCCCAGTTATAATCGTCACACACGCCCTTCAAAGGAATTGCAGACATCAGTCTAGCATTGACATAAGCACGGTGCAGAGCATCACGCATAGCCAGGCCATTCATCACAGTTGCAAGCATACCCATATGGTCACCAACAACACGGTTCATGCCAGCTTGTGCCAGTCCTTCGCCACGAAATAGGTTCCCACCACCAATAACAACACCTACCTGAATGCCGAGCTCAACCAGTTCTTTAATCTCCTGAGCCATACGATCTAATACTTTAGGATCGATACCAAAGCCTTCTTGGCCCATTAAGGCTTCACCACTAAGCTTTAGAAGAATACGTCGAAATGCAGGTTTAGGATTCGTGCTCATTTTTATTGTCCTGAATTGATGCCGATAGGGAAATAGATACGATAAGACCGCAGCAAATGCTACGGCCTTAGGGGTGCTACATAAGGAGATTAAGCCTTAGTAGAAGCGATTTGTGCAGCTACTTCAGCAGCAAAATCTTCTTCTTTCTTCGCGATACCTTCGCCAACTTCTAAACGAACGAAGTTAGATACCGTAGCTTTTTTCTCTTTAAGAATTGCGCCAACAGTTTTCTTAGGTTCCATGATGTAAGCTTGACCAGTAAGAGAGATCTCACCAGTGAACTTCTTCATGCGACCGAAAACCATTTTCTCAGCAATCTCTACAGGCTTGCCTTCGTTCATAGCGATTTCGATCTGAAGTGCTTTCTCTTTTTCAACAAGATCAGCTGGAACATCTTCAGGGTTAACGAACTCAGGCTTAGAAGCAGCAACGTGCATTGCAATGTGCTTTAGTGTCTCTTCTTCAGCTTCACCAGCAACAACTACACCGATGCGCTCACCGTGACGGTAAGAAGCAAGGTTTGCACCATCGATGTACTCAACGCGACGAACGTTGATGTTTTCACCGATTTTAGTAACGAGTGCAACACGCGTCTCTTCAAACTGTGCTTTCAAATCTTCGATAGTGACTTTAGATGCAGCAGCAACCTCTAGAACAGCGTTTGCAAATGCCAGGAAGTTTGCGTCTTTTGCAACGAAGTCAGTTTGACAGTTAACTTCTAAAAGTGCAGCGTAACCTTCGCCATTCTTAATCAGGATTGTACCTTCAGCAGCGATGTTACCTGCTTTTTTGGCAGCCTTTGCAGCACCGCTCTTACGCATGCTATCAATTGCTAGTTCGATGTCACCATCAGTTTCAGTCAATGCTTTCTTACAATCCATCATGCCAGCGCCAGTGCGGTCACGAAGTTCTTTAACTTGGGCAGCAGTAATTGCCATTGTTAAATCCTCTACAGATAATTCAAAATTCAATTGATATAAAACAGGGGCAGTTACCACCTAAGGTGAAAAGCGCCCCTGTTTTCCTATCATGTCGCTTAGTTAATTTTGGAGATGCTTAGCATCAAACCAAATTATTCAGCTTCGACGAAACCGTCTTGCTCAGCCTGTACAGCTAGATCTTGACCACGGCCAGCTTTAGCAGCGGCAGCAACAGATTGAGTGTACAAACGGATAGAACGCATTGCGTCATCGTTACCAGGAACGATGTAGTTGATACCATCTGGTGAAGAGTTAGTATCAACAATAGCTACAACTGGAATACCTAAGTTGTTAGCTTCTTTAATAGCGATATGCTCATGGTCAGCACCGATAACGAAGATAACGTCAGGTAGGCCGCCCATGTTCTTGATACCACCAAGAGACTTGTCTAATTTCTCAAGCTCGCGAGTACGCATTAGCGCCTCTTTCTTAGTAAGCTTGTCGAAAGTACCGTCTACAGACTGGCTCTCAAGGTCTTTAAGACGCTTGATTGATTGACGAACTGTTTTCCAGTTAGTCAACATGCCGCCTAACCAGCGGTGATCGACATAGAACTGCTCACAAGAGATAGCAGATTCTTTGATAGCTTCGCTTGCTGCACGCTTAGTACCAACGAAAAGAACTTTACCTTTCTTTGATGCAACATTGCTGATGAAAGCAAGTGCTTCATTGAACATAGGCACAGTGTGCTCTAGGTTGATGATGTGAACACCATTACGAGCACCGAAGATGAAAGGCTTCATCTTTGGGTTCCAGTAACGAGTCTGGTGACCGAAGTGAACACCGGCTTGTAGCATGTCGCGCATTGAAACTGTAGTCATTTTATTACCTTAAATTGTTGGGGGTTAGACCTCCACGCTTCCCATATCTTCGACCTATGTAGGCACCCCGAAGAATGTGTCGAAACGTGTGTGATTTAGTATTTAATAAATAGCCATGTATAATGGCCGCCATCTTAACTTTAACCGCTTAAGCATTTTGCTTGAATCTCCATCCTATTGAATAGAATCCTATTGAATAGAGAGTATCTTGCATCAGCCAAAAACGGGTTAGAGTCAAACATAACGGCGCGCTTTATACCATATTAAGAGAGCAAACACAAATTTTCGCTCTCTTTTGATGTAAAATATGCTCGCCGAAATCGCCATGAAAAGACACACGAGAGACAGTTAAATGAGTATAGTAATAAAGAGTGCAGAAGAGATCGAGAAAATGCGTGCAGCTGGCAAATTAGCGGCTGACGTTTTAGAGATGGTGGCACCTTTTGTTAAAGTGGGTGTTACAACAGATGAACTGAACGACATCTGCGCTAAATTTACAGAAGAACATGGCGCAACCTCAGCCCCTCTCGACTATCACGGTTTTCCAAAGTCTATCTGTACTTCAATCAATGAAGTGATCTGCCATGGGATCCCAAGTTCACGCGCGTTAAAAGATGGCGATATTCTTAATATCGATATCACGGTCATCAAAGATGGTTACCACGGTGACACTTCGAAGATGTTTTTGATTGGTGATGTCAGCGCTAAAGATACGCGTCTTTGCCGCATCGCTCAAGAGAGCCTCTATGCCAGCATCCGTAAGGTTCGTCCAGGTATGAAACTAGGCGAAATCGGTACCATAGTTGAGAAATTTATTAAGACGAAGAAAACAGGTCTTGAAAAATACAGCATTGTAAAAGATTATTGTGGTCATGGCATTGGCGCCGGTTTCCACGAAGAGCCTCAAGTCATGCATTATAAAAACAGCGACAAAACCGTCCTACGCCCGGGCATGTGCTTCACTATCGAGCCTATGATCAATGCCGGTCGCCATACTTGTATTCTCGATAAAGATGATAACTGGACAGTAACGACCTCAGATGGTAAAAAATCAGCTCAATGGGAACACACACTGCTGATCACTAAAACCGGAGTCGAAGTACTTACTCTTCGTGAAGAAGAGGACTTTCCAAGAGTGATTAATCACTAGTTTATTAGAACTATAATCCGCACTGGCTTATCTATTTGTACGTTAAGCCAGTGAACTAACCAGCTCAAGGGCATCGATGACCACGGAATCAGCTCAACTCGCCAAAGCTCAGCTACTCTCACAAAACCATGACCTCCTCACCCACTTTCGTCATGAGGAGTCGATCAAAAACTTAGTCGCACAACGATGCCAATTCGTCGATGAATTGTTACAGCAACAGTGGCAAGAGCATCAGTTAGATCAATTTCCCATCGCGCTCATTGCCGTTGGAGGTTATGGCCGCGCCGAGCTACACCCCCAATCCGATGTCGACCTTCTTTTCTTGATTGAGACAGAACTATCCCCCAAAGCCGAGCAGGCATTAAGCCGATATATCGCTTTTTTATGGGATGCAGGCCTGGAGGTCGGTCACAGTGTTCGCAGCCTGGCTCAAACCCTTGAGCAAGGGCGACACGACATCACCATAGCCACTAATCTTCTCGAAGCAAGATTACTTTGCGGCCCTCAGGCACTGTATCAATCTTTACACCTGAGTATCAGAGCCGATGACTTTTGGCCCGCAAGTGATTTTTACATCGCCAAACGTGACGAGCAGATCGCACGCCACGCTAAGGCAAGCGCATTCGATCTTGAACCTAATATCAAGACCTGTCCTGGCGGTTTAAGAGATATCCATACCATCTCCTGGGTTGCTATGCGCTACTTTGATGCTGCCAACATTGAAGCGCTCGTCGGCCATGGGTTTCTCGAGTCCGATGAGCTCGATGAACTGCTCGAGTGTCAGTCCTTCTTATGGGAATTAAGGTTTGCGCTGCATTTGATCTCCGGACGGGATGAAAACCGTTTATTGTTTGATCTTCAACGCCAAGTGGCAGACCTTCTGGGCTACGAAGATGCGACACAACTTGGTGTGGAGCAGATGATGAAACGCTACTATCGCACCGTAAGGCGTGTGATGGAGCTGAACCAGATGCTACTTCAGCTTTTTAAACGTGCCACTCTGGGTCATACTAAAGCCCTTGAAATTAAAAAGATCGACGACGACTTTCAACTGCGTGGTAAGTTTATAGAAAGTATCACAGAAAACCTTTTTGATGACCCGGTCCAGTTAATGACGCTGTTTCTCCATGCGGCAAAAAACTCCAATATTCAGGGTATTTATGCCCCGACCTTGAGAAGCTTAAGGAAGGCCCGACGCGCCCAGACGCAACCACTGTTGAACCTCCCAGCATGCAGAGCGGTCTTCTCTGAGATATTGCGTCATCCCAGAGGCATCGCCGCCTTGTCCTTGATGCACCGACATGGTGTTTTATCTTCATATCTACCCGCCTGGCGAGATATTGAGGGGCAGATGCAATTCGATCTTTTTCACGCTTATACGGTCGATGAGCATACCCATAGACTCCTGCAGAATATTGAGAGCTTCGCTCAAACTGAACAGAAAGATGAATTTCCATTAGGCTCCGTGCTCATCAACCAACTGCCGAAAAAAGGCTTGCTCGTGCTGGCGGCGCTGTTTCACGACATAGGGAAAGGACGTGGCGGCGATCACAGTAAACTCGGAGCTGTTGATGCACTCGATTTCTGTAAACTCCATGGGCTCAACGATCACGATGGCCGAATGGTTGCATGGTTAGTTGAAAATCACTTGGTGATGTCTGTCACCGCGCAAAGACGCGATATCTCCGATCCCGATGTGGTCGCCGACTTTGCTGATAAAGTCAGAGATGCGGTACACCTGAGCTACCTTTACTGCTTAACCGTTGCCGATATCTGTGCCACCAATGAAAAGACCTGGAACAATTGGAAAGGCTCTTTACTGCGGGATCTTTATTTCTCCACACAACGCGTGTTAGCCCGAGGCAAAGAGAAGCCCGTCGATATTCGTGCTCGAGTCAGGGAGCATCAGGCAAAGGCGAAAAAAGAGTTGCTCAGGCGTGGTGTGAAAGAGAAAAGCCTGGATGGATTATGGCAGCGATTTAAGGCCGATTATTTTTTACGCCATCAGCCTAATCAGATAGCCTGGCACGCAGAAGCCATTCTTAAACATAAGCAAGATGAACCTCTGGTCATAATATCTAAGCACACGACGAGAGGTGGCACTGAGTTGTTCATCTATGGAAAAGATAAGCCCAAGCTATTCGCGACCGTGATGGCCGTGCTAGACAACAAAAACATCAATGTTCACGACGCCGGAATCATGGCCTCTAAAGATCAATATGTGCTAGATTCTTTTGTCATTTTAGAGCAGGATGGTAGCCCGGTATCGCGGATATCCCGAATTCAAGGGCTTAGAAAGACACTCATTAAAGCGCTAAACAGTGACACATCTAAGCTGCCAAAATTTAAGAAGCTTTCACGGAAAATGAAACCTTTCAGCGTGCGAACTCAGGTCAATTTTTTGCCCTCTCGGCGCCATGGCACCAGCATGATGGAGCTTATAGCACTCGATAGCCCGGGGCTTTTAGCAAAAGTGGGAGATATTTTTTATCGATGCCAAGTCACATTATCAGCAGCAAAAATAACTACCATTGGTGAGCGAGCAGAAGATTTTTTTATACTGCAAAATACCGAGGGTGAGCAGCTTAATGAAGTTCAACAAGAGATGTTGAGACAGAACTTAATCACTGCACTCACAAAGCCAGCTCAATATTAACACTTGCAGTACAATCTATAAGCAGGACTCAAACAAACAGTGCATCCAATATATGAATTCTGAGTGAGTTATTCTAATTCACTCTTTCATATTCATATCTCGGCAGCACTTTTTAGTGGCTTGTGTATATAATACCGATCGATATAACTTTTTTAAACCAGATTCAGTCAATAACACAATTGGGAGACGTTAATGGAGGCTTTACGCCAACGCATAGAGGCAGCTTTTGAAGCTCGCGCAGAAATAAGCCCTAACTCAGTAGATCCGAGCGTTCGTGCTGATGTAGAAAAAGTAATTAGCATGCTTGATAAAGGTGAAGCTAGAGTTGCTGAGAAAATTGATGGTCAATGGCACGTACATCAGTGGCTAAAGAAAGCCGTTCTGCTCTCTTTCCGTATCTTCGATAACGGTGTTATCGATGGTGGCGAAACGAAATACTTCGATAAAGTTCCCATGAAATTTGCCGATTACGATGAAGCTCGCTTCAAAGAGGAAGCTATCCGCGTCGTTCCGCCAGCCACGGTACGTAAAGGCTCTTTCATCGGCAAGAACACGGTTCTAATGCCTTCATATGTGAACCTTGGTGCCTATGTTGACGAGGGTACAATGGTCGATACCTGGGCCACTGTGGGCTCTTGTGCTCAGATAGGTAAGAATGTTCATCTATCTGGCGGTGTTGGCATTGGTGGCGTGTTGGAGCCATTACAAGCAGGGCCAACTATCATCGAAGATAACTGTTTCATCGGTGCACGTTCTGAAGTCGTTGAGGGCGTAATCGTTGAAGAGGGTAGCGTTATTTCCATGGGCGTTTATCTTGGACAGAGTACACGTATCTATGACCGTGAAACAGGTGAGGTCCATTACGGAAGAGTGCCGGCTGGCTCGGTCGTCGTTTCAGGGACCTTACCTTCAAAATGCGGAACCTATAATCTTTACGCCGCTATTATTGTCAAGAAAGTTGACGCTAAGACTCGCGGTAAAGTGGGTATCAACGAACTGTTAAGAATCGTTGACTAACCCCACCCTTCCCCTGAACTTCAAGGGTTAATGCAAGACAAACAAAATCCCACTTCAGGTGGGATTTTTTATGCCCATTCAGGTAGTATTTTTTATGCCAATTTGTCGAAATACACAAATTGTTACTCAGGGAAACAGTCTGATCCCAACTGCACATTTCGATACACTTAGCTACAAATCGCTTACAGCATTTCAGCCGAAAAGGGTCTTTACTCAATAACACACCCTGAATAAAAGACGCTAGGAGCGACCATGAAAAAGTTCATTGCTATCGCAGCTATAATCCTGACCCCACTTGCTTTTAATGCTTCAGCAGCCATGTCTCCTCAGATTGAAAAAACATTGATACAAGTTTGTAAAGCAGGAGCCAGTAACAGTCTGTTTAAATTCAACGATACGATGAAAGGCTATCGTATTAACAAGCAGAGAGTCTTCCCTCGCTTAGTCTGTAATGGACAGAGTTATCATCAATTTGCATTGAGTCATGGTGCAGATAGAACAGCCAGTAAGATTGCGCCATATATGAAAGGTCAAGTAACGATTAAAGATTTGGCTATGACTTATAGTTCAGACGAGTTATTGGCAGTAAACTATTAAGCCTTATTATTGGTCAGAAAAATGAAGACAGCCTCAAATGAGGCTGTTTTTTTATTTTAAACTATCAAGAAACCCATTACAGATTCAGAGTTAAAGTGTAAAAGATAATAACGATAGACACATAATTTGTTACTTTGAGATACGTCCAGAATTCATATCAACACTTAGCCATAATTAGATACCAATCTCTGATTTAAAAAACGACAGTTTTATTCCCATACACGATCACTTCTTCATGCAATACCAATTGTAACGCCTTACTTAGTACACTTTTTTCAACATCTCGCCCACACCGGGCCAAATCTTCAGCGCTATAACTGTGGTCGACAGGAATGACATCTTGTTTAATTATTGGCCCTTCATCTAAGCAATTGTTAACGAAATGGGCCGTTGCACCAATAATTTTCACCCCACGCTCCCAAGCCTGTCGGTAAGGAGCCGCACCGATAAATGCTGGTAAAAATGAGTGATGAATATTGATAATTCGATTGGGGAATTGCTCTACAAATTCAGGCGTTAAAATACGCATAAACTTTGCCAAAACAAGGTAATCTGGTTGATACTTGTCTATCACTTTACTCATCATTTCCTCATGTTCGAGGCGAGACACACCTTCATGAGAAATATAGTGAAAAGGAATATCAAACTTATCCGTTAACGGTTTCAGACTATCGTAATTACTGACAATCGCGGCAATTTCAATATCCAAACCACCGTAATAGGCTTTCATCAAAATATCGCCGAGACAGTGCGCCTCTTTAGTCACTAAAATAACCACTCGTTTCTTAGCCATGTTGACTAATTTGACGTGACTTGACTCAGGTAACACTTCATCGATATCGGATAAAATGAGTGCATCATTGAAGTCTCCTTCAAGCTCAGTTCGCATAAAAAATCGTCCTTGAGCATTATCAACGAACTCACTATTTTTTATGATATTTAAATGATGCTTAAAACATACTCCAGTGATTTTCGTTATTAACCCCTGTGCATCAGCACAGTCGGTGATCAATACTTTACGTTCCATCTCCATTTCCCCAAACTAAAGTTAAAATAAATGTTTACAAATATAATTATGAACGTGTATCGATATATCTTTGTAATAGTCGGCGTATACTTTCGGCCTTAGTACCATAAACAACCTGCACACCATTGCCGACAACGACAACCCCTTTGGCACCCAACTGTTTCAACCTTAATTTATCGACCAATAAAGGTTGCTTTACACTTATTCTTAATCGAGTCAAACAAGCACTTAAATCGAGGATATTATCGGCCCCTCCAAGCGCCCTGACAATCGTCAGTAAGCCGGCTTGAGGTTTGTTTTCTTGCTCCATTCGTCCGGGTGTTTTGAGGTTAAAGAGTAAAATAGCCCCTCTAAAAATCAGGTAGTAAATCACTGCCGTCAATGGTCCTAAAATCAAAAACCACTCGCTATTTTTAGCATTACCAAACAACAGAGAAAAATCAACCAGCCCATGGGAAAATACAATACTGTGATGAATTTCAAGCGTAATACATACCGCATAAGCGAGCCCCGTCATCAAGGCATGCAGTAAAAATAACAGAGGTGCAATAAACATAAACGCAAATTCGATAGGCTCAGTAACACCGGTAAGCCAGCTAGCAGAGGCTGCAGATATCATAATGCCAGCGACTCTATTTCTCTGACCTCTATCGGCACAACGCCAGATAGCCAGAGCAGCTGCAGGTAACCCCCACATTTTTATCAAGTAACCACCAGCCAAATTTCCGGCAAGCGGATCTCCGGCAAGGTACCGAGCCACTTCACCTCTTATCACTTCCCCATCTTTGACGTATTGTCCCATCTCTAAATAAAACGGCGCGTTCCAGATATGATGTAATCCCAATGGGATAAGTAGTCTTTCTACTGCACCATACAGCGCAAAGGCTTCAGCAGGCTTTTGATATACGACCCAATTGGAAAACCGCTCAATCCATAAGGACATCGACGGCCAGATATGAATAAGCAGATAGGCAAGAATGATGCTGAAAGGGATCATTAACAGAGGGGCACTTCTCCTTCCTTCAAAGAAAGAAAAAACCGCCGGAAGACGTAACTTTTGACTTTGATTTACCGCGAAACATGTTACGGCCCCAACAAGCATTCCTCCGGCAATCCCGGTATCTATGGTCTCAACCCCCAACAGGGTACGAGTTGGCACTTGATACACTTCAGCCAAGGCGGCCATGCTTGAGAGGTATACACCAAAGCCAAATACAGCACTGAATGCAGCGATGCCCTGATCTTTACAAAAACCTATCGATACCGCGACGGCAAATAACATAGGCATCATGGTGAAAATGAGATTACCCACAGTTAACATGAGTACCGACAACGGCTCAGGAATAAATGGGATGGGGTTACTGGCCAAACCAATCATGACCCCTGCTGCGGGTAAAATGGCAATAGGGATCAACAACGCCTGACTGAGTCTTTGCGCAAATTTAAACCAATGCTGATTAATATAACTTAAGCAACGGTTTCCATGTCGATTAGATCTTTCCAGCTTTGCAGCCATGCCTTTGCTTCTACCTCTGGTTCCATTGTTTCACAGGCGTCTATTTTTAAAATATCACCAATTCGCTGCGAACCTAATTCAGTGAACAGTTCATCAAACTGTATGCCTGCCCGACAAAAAGTTTCGTAACTAGAGTCGCCAAGGGCGATCACACCATACCTAAGTTCTGGAAGGTAAGGTGCCGTAGTTTTAATATTTTCAAACCAAGGAAGTATGTCTTCCGGAACATCTCCCTGCCCCGTCGTTGAACAAACAATCAATAAAACTTCATCTTGCGGAGGAATGAAACCACCTAATTCATCATGCTGAAACAATGCCACCTCTCGACCTTCGCATTGAAGCTCATTACATAAGGTTTCAGCTACGAATTGAGCATTGCCATAGACAGTTCCAAAAATCAGATTCACTTTTCTCATATTTCAGATCGCTCTGTGTTCAATTTAGACTTATAATCCAAACAATACTTTATTGACAGCATCATGCCAACTGATTCAATTGAAGTTTCAAGGACTCAATAAGATGCGCCATTCTAATCGCCAAAAGCACCTGAAACATCTTCATCGCTCAGCTCACATCAGACGCATGTGTTTTTTTCGAACGGTTCAATCCGGCAATACCTTGAATGCTCCCTCACAATCCGTGCATTCAGATGATAAAACCACACAACACCATGAAACCTGTCACAAGAAATAAAAGCCATAAGAAGTAAAGGCACAAGAGATAAAAGTCATTAAAAAAAGAGTAACCTATTGATTGTAGGCTACTCATGTTCTTATGGGTGCTCTGAACACATTAAGAAGCCTTGCAAGCCCAACCTCGTAACTGTCACCGCTAAACAGACAATATATGCTGCCGTTTTATTTCTTACGCAATTAAATAAGATCTATCCGTCGCTAACTTATCTTCATCCCAGCCAAACGCGTCAAACAAGGTGAACCACTGCTCCTCAAGCTCTGTTTCAATCGTTATACGCTCGCCACTTCTTGGGTGGTCGAAAGAGAGATGCTTAGCAATCAACCATAACCGGTTCATCGAGAAGTGTTCCCTGAAAAATTTATTCTGTTTACCATCACCATGGGTAGTATCGCCGACAATGGGGTGTCTTAAATGCGCCATATGACGACGTAATTGATGCTTACGCCCGGTATGCGGCGTTAACTTTACCAGCGCATATCGACTCGATGCATATCGTCCCGACGGATAGGGAATTTCAGTATTAAGGAGGGGCTGATAGCTGGTTACCGCCTCTTGCGCCGCTTTATTAGGATCAACATCTTTATCACCGTGATCATCAAGCTCCACTTTAAGCGCATAATCTAAGGTGTCGGCTTCATGCATATTCCCTCTGACAATGGCTAAGTAATGCTTATCTACGGTTTTAGCTTCAAACTGCTCACACAATTTGTTGGCCATCTCGCTGCTTTTGGCAAACAGCAACACCCCCGAGGTCGGTCTGTCGAGTCGGTGTACAGGAAATACATGACAACCCACTTTATCGCGAGTTAATTGCATTGCAAAAAAACGCTCGCGACGTGCAAGATAAGAGCGATGCACTAACAGACCAGCCGGTTTATGAATAGCCACCACATCATCATCTTCAAACAAAATCTCAATTTCAGGCGCAGACTCTTCGTCAGCATCTTCTACAGTTTCCGGAGACTCTGCACAATATAGATCTTTCTCAACTGTCTCTTCTAACATGTTATCTTTGTTCACTGAGCAATGTATCCAAATTGTCAAAAATAAAAATCAAAGTATGTAAGTTTTGCTTGCTACTCCATACGTGATGGGCCATAGGTGCTATTGCAATATTGGTGGGTAAAGACTGACTTCTGTCTATCAAATCTTTCATCTTAGGTATAAAAATAAACTGAACCCAATTCTCAAATGACATCGCCTCACAACTAAAAGGCGAGTTATCATTCATGGCTTCCTGTGAGGGTTTCTCTGAGGACCATAGTAATTGCAGCTTAAGCTCACCCTCTAATTTATCAAGTAATTCAATCGTCTTTAAATAGAGCACTTAACACACCTTCTAATCAACACAAATGAGGGGGGAGACATATAGAACACATTTTTAGCCTCTGGCCACTCTATTCAGCAAACCATTATACCATCTCACTTATATTCTCACTATCTATCGATAAGGGAAGAAGCGCTGCAAAAATCACAAGCAGGCTCGGCTATCCCATGGCTGTTCGTAAACTCGCATCTTGAAGTAGCTTGGGTATAATAGCCCCATTAAATAGTAGAACATCGATGTTACGGCAGCCATATGACACAGATAACGACCCTCAGCCAGTTCCTGACAACAGCTAATACACAATTCCAAGTCTATGATATGGGAAGAAGAGTCCAGCACATCGATATGATGGCGTTTAACGAAATAGAGAACCTGAACTCGCCTTATCCATCCCCGCTACAAGGACATGCTCAATTTGCAATCGTATTTTGGGATGCCAGCCAACAACACTATATCTGGTTTTTAAAATTACCATTAGATGAACGAGGCTTGCTATCACCAGCACCAAGAACCCAATTTATAAAGATGATTGTGGAGGCTCTTGGACGAGACCCGGCTCAGACACTGTCAGAAGAACAGCAGCAGAAATTGGCAAACCACCCATTTGCATTTAAACCTTCGGCAGAAAAACTCGCCATATTTAACGCCTTGGTACGTAAGCAGCTAGGTGATAAAGCCTCACCTCAATATGAGTTTGCCTACCAATATATTTCAGGGCAGGTGAAGGCGGAAAATTGGCAAGAAATTGGGCTTCAGGGCATTGCGGACATCTGTGTTCGTTCCAATGAATTAGATCACCTTAAACACCTTCAAGCTTGTTTTGAATATGCCTCGACAGAAGTACAGATCGCAATCTGTCAGTGTCTGGAGCATTTAACAATAGATAAAAAACTGGCTGAAATCATATTAGCTAAGTTAATCGCTGCTGATAAGACAATTAAACTCTATTACCTAAGAGCGCTGGCATCACATTCATCACTGACTCAAGAGGCCGTCTTACATCTGGCCGAAGCTCAGTTACTCAATGCCGATGCGTTGATCACCATAGCCGCCAGAAACTGGACAGTACTTAAACACGATGCAACCCGCACAATTTACTTAGAAGCACTCGCGTCGCAGGAACAGCACTTCTTTAATCAAATCTTTGCTGATATTGTGGTGATCCCAGTGTTACGAACTCAAATGCTTGCCGAGCTTCGTAACCCGAATAGAAGTCCGCAGCTATCTGCTGCCATTGGTGGATTATTTAAGGTTACAAAAGCATGATGACAGACTTTTTACTTATTGTTGCACTCGTTGTTATTGCAGCATTTTTCTGGCAACTTCGACAGATGGCCGAACTTAGCCGGGTATTTGCTGAACGTGAATGCCAGAAACAGAAGGTACAACTACTTGCTATTGCAATGGAGTCGGCAAGACCTAGCATAGGTGGCAGCAGTGGCCTTACCTGGAAAGCTAAATATATTCTCGAGTTTAGTACTGACGGCATTAACCAATATCGGGCTCATATTTGGATGCACGGAAAAAAGATTCAGAAAGTACAATGGCCAATATTCCCTGAGCCCGAATGGCTAGAGGCACCAGAAGCTCGCGGCTCAGTGGGAGGCAGTTGTGGCTCTCGCGGTAGTTGTAATTCAGGGAAGTGTAAATAAATTCTATAGCCTGTAAGCTAAAAATTAAATCTTACGGATAAAAGAAAAAGCGCGGCCCCGTATGGAGTCGCGCCCTTTATCTTTTTGCTAAGCTATCCCGCTATTTATTGTGCTCCCTGCACCTTCCATGCGTTCAATGTGCTCCCTGCATCATCCATGTAACATCCTGTTTCCCTGTATCTACCTATATAAAGTAGTTACTCTTCCTTGATCTCAGTTATCCATTTACTGAGCTAGCTCATTCCATAAGCGTGTCCAATTTCATCCATGTATTTCCCTATAAATCCTTTTATTCCTTGTAGCTACTCAATCGAATAGTTACTCATCCTTGTTCTCAGTCATCCATTTACTGAGCTAGCTCATCCGTAAGCGTGTCCAACGTCTTCCGTGTATTTCCCTACAAATTCCATTTTTTCCCTGTATCTACTATAAAAGTAGTTACTCATCCTTGTTCTCAGTCATCCATTTACTGAGCTAGCTCATCCGTAAGCGTGTCCAACGTCTTCCGTGTATTTCCCTACAAACTCCATTTTTTCCCTGTATCTACTATAAAAGTAGTTACTCATCCTTGTTCTCAGTTATCCATTTACTGAGCTGGCTCACTCCGTAAGCCTATCCAATCACATCCCTGTTGCATCCTTTCAATACACTCCCTGTAATATCTGTCTTCCAGACAGTAAACCTTCCATCCTGGATTGTTTAGCCTTCCCTAGTTGAGGTCTGGCACGCCATCCTAGAGTGCCTCATCCTTGATAGGTTCCTTTCAGTGCTGTTCCATCAGTCACTTTTGATCATCCTGACCATCGCTTCCATTCGTTTACATATTTCCTTGTACGAGTTAAATTTTAGAGGAAATTGAGATAAAAACGGGTTAAATACTAAACTTTAACATTCGTGAAAACTAATGTTTACTTAGAAGTTTATCGTAAACAACTGTCTTACTTAGATAAAATGAAGAAGGTAAGGCTTTACTACACGTAAACAATTCTAATATCTCACACTCATGTAAGAGATCTCTCACAAGAAGACTGGCAGATTGGATATAGGTAAAATAAATACTCCTTTGGTAAATTCGATAAAAGAAGAAAAACCAACTTCTATACGAGTAATAGCCCTGTATTACTATCGGTTATCAACTCTGCAATCTCCGCAATGATATTCGCCATCCGTTAGCGTATTCTCCTCATCTATCTAGCTGTTCTTTTTGATTATACCTCTGTATTTTGGATATAGATCAGGTTCTCAGGGTCCAATACCTCAATTCTGCTTCAAGGATCCCACTGATGAATATAACTCTAGCCGATAGAGACACCTCAGCTATCAAACAAGTATCACGGCATTCAAATGACTTTAACAAAATAAGCTGGCATAACTTAAAAACAAAGATAAGCGTTACAAGTGTTAATTGTTATCACATTCAGAAGCACACTGTAAGCCTTTGAATTATAATGAATATTTTAAAGCGACATCGATACAGCTCAAATATGGAGTAACTTAACCTGCGGTTTTGTGAGAGATCTCTTACACACGCATCTGAACATACAGAGATCACCGATTTGATAACTTTGTGAAGCCAAAGCAAACTAATTGAATAAACAGATGAAATTACTCATTTTCGTGTCCCCGATAAAAGAGTAACTCCCCTTCTACGTTTCCTATCGATATGGCTTCTAAAAGGGCAAAACTATGCTTACTAAATAGCTGTGCATGACTGGGCTCACTTACAAACACCCCTATCCCATCGAGTTCAGGTTGCTCTTCACACCAACTCAAGACGGCTTCAACAAGTTGGCTTCCCAAGCCCTTATTCTGCTCGGTCGGTGATATGGCGATAAATTGTAAAATTCCACAACAGGGACTGGGCAGATGCTCTAATAAGCAGGTCTCTTTATTCATTAAGGCTTGAGTCGATTGCCAACCCGTACTGATCAACATCTTTAAGCGCCAATGCCAGTATCTCGCCTCCCCTAAAGGCACTTGCTGTGTAACAATACAAGCAACACCTATCATGCGATCGTCATCAAACAGTCCGATTAAGGCCTGCTCCTGTTGCCATAATTCGTTCAACTCTTCACGAATCGCCCCTCTTAACTTCTGTTCGTACATCGCAAGATCGCCCCCATACAGGGCATCGATAAAAAACGGATCATCATGGTAGGCGTTATAGAGTATAGAAGCGGCAACTCGCAGATCTTCAGCAGTGAGATAAACGGCTCGATACTGTTCTAATTGTTGGTTATCTTCATTTGTCATCAATGTTAACCTTTGATCCAGATCAATTATCTAACAATGTAGCAAGCAAGCTGAATAGTGTAAATATTAATCACGTATCGCTTTAAAAATAGTCACTTTATGGCGTTTGTTCCATACTAATATAAGTCTTTTTGTTATTACGACCTTAATTCATAGTCTGGAGCCATAGATGGATACAACGCCGCAAGACCTTAGCCACCTATTCGAACAACTCGGTTTGGAAAATAGTGAGGAGAGTATCGAGAAATTTATTAGCAGTCACACCGTTCCTGATAAAGTACTTATTTTTCAGTCTGATATTTGGAATGAGTCACAAAAAAGTTTCTTGAAGGAGTCTATAGAAGAAGACGCCCAATGGTCAGAACTTATCGACCATTTAGACACCCAGTTAAGAAAGTGATTAGGACCTGTTTATCTTTCGAACTTGAATTTTGCTCAATCTCAATGGGTTTAGTGCAAGGCATTGAGCGATGACGCCTAATGGGTTAAGCGAAAAGCTCGTAACACAGCAATAAGCCCATTGAGATGAGCCCGTAGGGCAGCGTTTGTTGGCCGCCAATTTCAACAAGAGTTACTGCGTTATCGCTTATTTATGTACGACTGCATGGTCTATTTTGTTCCATACAAAATAAGACATTTCCTCCATCCATGGAGGTCAGAGGCAGAAGGTAGAGTAACGCAGGAGCAGCTACCAAGCTGCTCTACACCACACTCCGCTTAACTCTCATAGATAAAGAGTAAAGGTCAACAACTCGCTGCAAAAACAACCATGAAAGGTCAACAGGCCCTAGATATTACCGTACGCCTTTTCACCCCAACCTACTAGCGCACCATTGCTTATAACCACAGGAGTACATTCGTCTTTTGTGGTTTTTCCATCGCCATTCATATGTTGTGTACGATAAAAGAGTACATGGACCTCTTTATCTTCCTCAATATAAGCTTCATTGAAATCCGCTTGCCCCATCAATACCTGCACTTGATCTCGGCTCATACCCATATTCAACCTGGCCAAATTAGCTCTATTATTCGTTTGCGATTTCTCCCAGCTCGCTTGGTTATCCCAGCCGGATTCACCGTCACCAACATTGAGCACACAACCTGTTAGGCCTAAGCTTGCTACCCCAATAAATACTAAACCAATTAAATTTGTTTTCACTATGTCATCCTGTTTCATTATTATGATGAACAGAGACAAAGCAAATCGCAGGCCAAATCTGTATCATACTGTTTTAATTTGCTTTTATTTATTCAACAATTTTTATGTTAGTAATATCGACTAACCAATGAGAAAATTAACTAACTATGAGCCCATTAGAACAGGTATTAGCCGCAGCAAAATCTATTGCGACTTCAGGCAAAACCCCCAGCCTTGCACTGATCAAAACCAAGCTTGGTAACAGTGTCCCGATGCCGATCCTCATACAAGGGTTACAGCAGTATAAATCTATGTCACAGGATTTAATCGATCAACTTCCTGAGATACATGTGACGCAGGAAAAAGCTAAGCCAAAAGGTGAATATTCTGAAATTGCTGAACTAAAAAAAGAACTCATGCAATTAAAGGCTGCTTATAAAGAGATGAATGAGAGATTAACGTTTTTGGAAGAAAACCATAAGGTAGAAAAGTAATGCATGTTGTTGAGCTAAGATTTGAATGTTTTGACAACACCACCATTACCGCCGCCGAGAAAGCGATCAATGGATTACTTGAAGCATATCGAGCTAATGGTCAAGTATTAGGGCGGGAGTTCGCCGTTGCCTTCAATGATGGTGAGTTTAAAGCCAGGCTCCTTATGCCTGAGAAGAGCAGTTTGGCCAAACGATTCAATAGCCCTTGGGTCGAGCGTGCTCTGAGCGAGTTAACGGAAGCTAAACTTCTGGCTCCAAGAGAAAAGTATATCGGGCAAGATATTAATTCAGAGGTAAGTAGTACCGAAACACCCAGTTGGCAGCTGCTGTACACGAGTTATGTGCATATGTGCTCTCCGGTTCGTAATGGTGACACGCTGCAACCGATCCCCCTGTATCAACTTCCGGCGACATTTAACGGTGATCACAAGCGCATTATTCGTTGGCAAACTGAATGGCAAGCCTGCGATGAATTGCAGATGGCTGCAGCCACAAAAGCCGAATTTGCGGCGTTGGAGGAGCTAACATCACCGAAAAGCGATCTATTTCGTCGCGGTTGGGATTTAAGAGGTCGAATTGAATATCTGACAAAAATTCCGACCTACTACTACCTCTATCGCGTTGGCGGAGATAACCTGGCTTCAGAAAAAGCGCGCCCTTGTCCACGTTGCGGAAATAAAGACTGGTTACTCGACGAACCACTTCTGGATATGTTTCATTTCCGTTGTGACGATTGCAGGATTGTCTCAAATATCTCTTGGGATCATCTTTAAAAGAAGGTGCTAGATTCTAGGACCTAGCTCCTAGGATCTAATGACCTCTTAAATTACGCCACATCAACTTGATACGCTGCCAGATCCCCGGATGATCAAGCTCAGGCATAGACTCCTCTATATGAAGCTCAGGCGGAGCCACTCTCGGTGTTAAAGAGGCAATAAACTCATCCAAACTGTCACTTAGTTTTTCACAGGGCTCATCACCCGGTATCTCAACCCATACACTGCCATCACTATTATCGACGGTTAGCATCCTATCGCCATCACCCAACACTCCAATAAACCAGGTTGGCGCTTGTTTCAGCTTACGCTTCATCATCAGATGACCAATCATATTCTGCTGCAAATACTCAAAATCAGTTTCGTTCCAGACTTGTAATAACTCGCCCTCTCCCCACTTGGAGTTAAATATCAGAGGTGCCGAAAAATATTCACCAAAAAAAGCATTGATTTCTGTTCGTAAAGTGATCTCCAGAGCCCTGTCGACATTGTGAAAAGAGCCGCTTTCTTGCCTTTTTACCGGCCGCCACATTACCGTATCATCGAGACTCGAGCTGGCATCAAACTCCCCCTCGATACAGACAGAATCTTCACCTTGGGGATAATACCGAGGAGATTCACCTAGCTGTTCTAAGTAAGCTTGGTGATATATTTTAAAAAAATTATCTAATGCAGGTAAAGAAGACACTTAGCAGATGCCCAAAATTTAAGTATAATGTAGGGCTATTTTGACATGGAAAACCTATTGATGACACAAGTTCATGATCCTTATACTGGTGCAGAAGCTCTCTCTGAACTAACGCTTGGTAAAGCGACAGGCTATCAGGCTGAGTACGATGCATCTCTGCTACAAGGGGTCCCCCGTAAACTTAACCGTGATGCTATTGGTCTAAATGAAACGCTCCCTTTTCATGGAACCGATATCTGGACGGGTTACGAATTGTCATGGCTCAATGCCAAAGGCAAACCTATGGTTGCGATAGCGGAGTTTCATCTAAGTTATGACAGTCAGAACTTGATCGAATCTAAATCATTCAAGCTTTACCTTAACACCTTTAACCAAACTAAATTTGACAGCATAGACCAGCTTCAAACCACGCTGGCTGATGACTTGAGCCGATGTGCTGAAGGTGAGGTTTTAGTCAGAGTACTCGAGCCAAAACAGTTTTCCACTCAGCGTGTCGTTGAGCTACCCGGAACCTGTATTGATGATCTCGACATTGAAGTCAACGATTACAGTTTTAACCCCGAGTATTTGCATGACAGCACGGATGACAAGGCTGTAGTTGCGGAGACGCTCAACTCGAACCTGCTCAAATCTAACTGTCTCATCACCTCTCAGCCTGACTGGGGAAGTGTGATGATCCGGTATCAGGGACCTAAGATAGATCGTGAGAAACTACTGCGTTATCTTATCTCATTCCGCCAACATAATGAGTTCCACGAACAGTGTATAGAACGAATTTTTGTGGATCTGAAACGCTTCTGTAACTGTGCAAAATTAACGGTATACGCACGTTATACCCGCCGCGGCGGATTGGACATCAACCCCTATCGCAGTGACTTTGAGAATCCACCAGAGAACCACCGTCTAGCTAGACAGTAGTTTACGTTAAGCAAACATCTGGTTAACGACTAAAAAGATGAGCGATGCCTCATCTTTTTTTATAAAAAAATCCCTAGTAATCAACAAAAAACCACTAGAGATAATATGAGAGCTTTGCAGCTCTTTGTCTGCTCTATAATTTTATACCGCCCTGCTCTTTGGACTTAAAACGCTAGATCTCGAAAATGTTCAACTACCACTTAAATGAAAGACCAAACTCATAGACGTTTTCTCTATCAGCAAAATACGTATAGGTAAAATAAGGAGAGAATCTCCACACCTGAGTTGTCAGAGTAATATCGTGATAGTTAAAATTGCCCTTATTGCAATTGATATCTAAGAAACACTGCCTATCGACATCAAGCCCAGAAACCGTTACCCAGCTAGTCCCCCCACGAGTATCATAAACATGGTTGTAGCTATAGCTAATATTCAATCGTTCATTGGCACTCCAAGACGCTCCAAGCATTATATCGACAGTATCTGATGGCATAATACCTAGCTCGCCTTGGTGATCATCACCGAGATTAAATCCAAATCTGAACTCATCGGTATACCAGTTGTAATTAGCATCAGCCATCAAGGTGACCGTTTCGCTCACAGGAATACCAGCAAAAATACCTGCACTGTAGCCGGTGCGATTAACTTTGGCAGTCAATTCAGTAAACATAAATGTGTTATAGAAGCTTTTCCCCACACCCGCTTCCCAAAATTCATTACTGTCATACTCACCAAATACACGCCAAGTATCACCAATATCGAAACTTCCATTTAGTGTGTAAACGGCTGCACCATCATGAATTTTCACATCTAAGCCGACAGATTTATATAAAGGCTCACTTTCAGATCCTTGCTCTATGCTAATACCTTTAGGAGGGAAAATGAGTTCGATATCATTGGCAATGGAAGTGGCAGAAACAGTAGTAGAAATGAGTGTCGCATAAGTGAAAGTAGCATAAGTTAACAGCTTATTCATCTGGCTCTCGATACATAAATATGAATATACCGACTCCAGAAAGAAGTCGGATATGTCTCGAATAAGAGGAAGTAATGACTCATTACCCCTACTTATAAATATAATGACTAACGCTTTTTAAGCTGACTCTTTAATTTGAAGTTGTGCATTGTCGATTTAATATTCTCTCGCTGGTCTTGAGTTAGACGCTCACTTTTAGCCGGTTTTTCAATGCCCCAGCCAGCATCAATCACTGACTTGTCCCAATCAATGCGGAGCTGACCATCTTGTTGGAAGATAACATAGGTATTATCCCCTGACATCGCACCATCTCGTACCGTGTAAGTGCCGTCACCATTGGGCTCAATGATAGCCATGGTCATACCGTCTTCTTTACGATAGATATAAGCCTGACCATCCTCTTCGTTAATAACGAGCTCATAAGGGTTTACATCAGGTTTCGGCTTACTGTCATTTGTCCAGCCACCATCGTCATCAAACTCTGGAGAGTTATCGGCAGGCTTATCACCCACATCGGGACGCTCTTTATCCGCCCCCCAATCTGGAGTATCACCAAAATCAGGTAGATTAAAGCCTGGATCTGTTTCAGGTAAGTCATTATCAGGGCTGGTTTCGATAGGATTATGTGGCGTTGCAGGGATCTCAATGGGTAGCTCTAGACCTGGATTTGAAAAATCTGGATCTGTGTTGTCTTTTACCGTAGATGTAGAGCTACAAGCCGACAGAAAAAAAACAGAAAGTATCGCGCTAGCAAGTGTGGTCTTTGTAGGGTTCATAATGTGTTCTCTCAAAAATATAAAAAATGGCAAGCAATATGCTCAAACCAAAAATGAATACTCTCACTCCGAACAATTCAAAGTGATATTCAATATGTTCATATTAACGATGAGTTCACATAAGATAATTATCGCCAGATAGTGTTAACACATTCACATGGCCTATGAATTAGCGGCTTGTTCAAAAGCCCCGCACAGATCTCGAACAAAACCATTTAGGGGATAAGCCTAGTTAAAGCTAAACTAAGGTCATTAGCCATGCTCATTAAACTTGAGCTCGACAAGTTTGCCAATCTGTCCTCTAAGCCAAATATGGGCTGGATTTTTGTTGTGTTTTGATTTCCAAACCATTTCGATATCTATATTGCGTATTTTAAAGGGTGGTTTAATTAATCTTAAGTTAAACATCTCAAGATACTCCTCTGCATATCGCTTGGGACTGATGCAAATACTGTCACTTGATGAGAGCGAATCAAAAGCGGTTAATAAAGAAGACTTAGTGCTATGCACCTTTCGTTGGGGCAACACTTCATCGGTCAATAGATCAACAGCAGCTAGATTGAAGCGCCTCATTTTTATCACAACATGTCTTTCATTAAAATACTCATCCCAAGAGATTTCATCTCCAATACGAGGATGATTTTTTCTCAAAACACACATAGGTTTTTCGCTCATGATCAGTTTTTTTTCGAATCTGAAATCTATGGGAAGTTGCATATCAAGGGCTAGATCTGCTTGCTCCATATAGAGTTTATCCATGATGTCTGCATCATGATCTGGTGGTTCTCGAAAAACGATCTCTATAGGAAGCTCTTTGATCATTTTATCTAGCGCTGGCTGTAAAAAATGCGTAACCACATCCCCTGCAAAAATAACAAACTGGCGCTCTGAAGTTTTAGGATCAAACTCCTCTAAACCTGAAATAGTTTGCTCAATATTAGTAAATGAGTCATTAAGTTGCTCATAGAGATAATTAGCCATAGCCGTGGGCTTAATATTACGACCTGAACGAACAAATAGATCCTCTCCAATAACGGCGTTAAAGCGCGTGATGGCATTACTCACAGAGGGTTGGGTCAAATCTAACTCATCCGCGGCTAAGGTATACGAGCCTGTACGGCATACCGCTAAGAAGACTCTTAAAAGATTCACATCGAATTGCTTGTGTTGCGCCATTTACATCCCCCTCCGAGTACTTGGTTTAAGTATATCTTTATAGCCAGGATGACTAGATTTACCCTAACATAGCTCCACTTTTCAATGAGATATTGTTTCCCTCGACTCTATCAAGCTCAACAGTGTACTTCTTAACCAAATATTGGCAGGGCTTCGGCTTAGCTTACTGCTCCACACCATATGATATTTAATAGGGTTTACATTCATTGGTAATGACAGCACTTGTAAGCCAAATAGCTCAGCATACTCCTTAGCATAAGAGTAAGAAGCTAGAGTGATTGCATCACTCTTTGACGCTGTCGCCAGCATGGCAAGTATCGAAGCTTGCTCTGAATACACCGCCCTTGCAGGCAACACCTCATCGGTAAGAAAATCCACTACACTCAAATTCCCCCGCTTCATATTGAGAATGATATGTTTCTCTGCAAAGTATTGCTCACGGCTAATCGAGCCCGAGATCCTCGGATGATCTTTTCTGACAACACAAACAAGCTTATCAGTCATAACCTCTTGGCTAGTAAAAGAGGCCAAATCGGGTTTAATCATATCTATCGCTAAATCTACCCTCTCAAGTTGCAGATCTAACTGTAACTGTTGCTCCTGAACCGGCGTCTCTCGAAATATAAGTTTAATACCCGTTGAATTCAGCCGCTGTTCTACCGTTCGATGCAATAAACCAATCATGGTTTCATTGGCATAGACATGAAAGGTTCGTTGACTAGACAGGGGGTCAAACTTATCTAGCCCTAAAAGCGTCTGCTCGATACTCGAGAGTGGATTTTCAAACTGCTGATAAAGGCTTACTGCCGCAGCAGTAGGCTTTATCCCTCTGCCAACACGAATAAACAACTCCTCACCAACGGTACGCTTTAGACGAGCAATCGCATTACTCACCGAAGATTGAGTGAGATCGAGTTCTTCGGCTGCACGGCTGAAAGATGCGGTTCTACATACCGTAGCAAACACACGTAAAAGGTTGAGATCAAACTGTTTTTGTTGTGACAATGCAAACTCCACATTCTTGGTCATTAAGTATGACGCCCCCCTGTAATATTTATATTATAAATACTACCTTTCAAGTTAGCCCTAATTATTTATCAATTCAAGCTGGTTAAACTTGCTCCATCAGTTAGAAATATTGCAGTAGCCTTGATAGGCCGCTGACATCAACTTACCTTGATAAGGATACATATTATGAAAAAATCACTTATTGCCATATCGATCATGACCTGCTTTTCTTTCAACACTATCGCAGCTCAACATGAACATGATCACATCAGCGTAAGCTATGAAGGTAAAGATGCAACCCAGCACACAGCCAGTGCCAATAAGGCGATGGCTAAGACGCTGAACTTCGCCGATAAAGCAGCGTTTGATCAATCTTCCAAAAACCTGATAGCCGAGCTTGACGAGAAAACAGCAGCCATCATGCGATCTGAGTTCGAATATCTCACCGATAAAGCTCCGGATTCGATCAACCCATCTTTACATCGTCAGGCACAACTCAACATGGTGGCAAATGGCCTATATAAGGTCCGTGACGGCATCTATCAGGTGCGTGGTACCGATCTCTCGAATTTGACCTTGATCCGCAGTGAGAACGGCTGGATAGCCTACGATGTATTGCTAACAAAGGAAGCGGCAAAGCTATCTCTTGAGTTTGCCATGAAAAATCTTCCCAAAGACGGCGAACTCCCCGTTGTGGCGATGATCTATTCTCACAGCCATGCCGATCACTTCGGCGGCGCTCGTGGCGTGCAGGAGCTCTATCCCGATGTCAAAGTGTATGGATCAGACAACATCACTAAAGAGATCGTCGATGAAAACGTGCTAGCCGGCAACGCCATGAGCCGTCGAGCCGCCTATCAATATGGTGCTACACTGGGTAAGCATAACCACGGCATCGTCGATGCGGCGCTCGGGAAGGGCATATCAAAAGGTGAGATCACTTATGTTAAACCCGATTACACCCTCAATGGCGACGGAAAATGGGAAACATTGACCATAGATGGCCTGGAGATGATCTTTATGGATGCCTCTGGCACCGAAGGGGCATCAGAGATGATCACCTATATCCCTTCGATGAAGGCGCTATGGACAGCAGAGCTCACTTATCAGGGCATGCACAACGTCTATACCCTACGCGGTGCTAAAGTCCGTGACTCCCAGAAATGGTCGAAAGATATCAATGAGATGATCAATGCCTTCGGCGGTGAAGTTCAGACCCTGTTTGCCTCTCACTCGGCTCCGATATGGGGAAATAAAGAGATCAATGATTTCCTCAGGCTACAACGTGATAACTATGGTTTCGTTCATAATCAAACGCTTCGTCTGGCCAATCAGGGGGTAACGATTCAAGACATAGGTGATGCGATCCAAGAGGTTATCCCTGAGTCAATCTTCAAGGCATGGCATACCAATGGCTACCACGGCACATACAGCCACAACGCGAAAGCGGTGTACAACATGTACCTGGGATACTTTGATATGAACCCGGCTAACCTAAATCCCCTCCCGACTCATCCGGAAGCGGTGAAATTTGTCGAATATATGGGTGGTGCAGAGACCGTTATGACTAAAGCCCAGGCCGATTTTGCTCAAGGGGAGTACCGTTTCGTCGCCACTGCACTCAACAAGGTTGTGATGGCCGATCCCGGTAACCAAAGTGCGCGTCAACTCCTTGCCGATACCTATGAGCAGTTAGGGTATCAAGCCGAGGGAGCGGGTTGGAGAAATATCTATCTGACTGGCGCTCAAGAGCTAAGAGTCGGTATTCAACCAGGCACTCCAAAAACGGCTTCAGCCGATGTCATCAGCGAAATGGATCTGCCAACCCTGTTTGACTTCTTAGCCGTAAAAGTCGATAGCCTGAAAGCTGCCGAACTTGGACTAATAACCATGAACATAGTCACTCCGGACAATAATAAAATACTCTATATCGAGATGAGTAACGGCAATCTGAGCAACATCGAGGTGAGTCAGGCTAAGAAAGCGGATGCTACACTAACCGTCAACCAAGCCGATATCACTCGCATCTTATTGGGAAAAGAGAAGATAAAAGCGCTGTTAGACCAAGGTAAGGCGAAGATGGCAGGTGACAAAGAAGCCTTTAACAAAATTGCGTCAACCTTAGTCGAATTTGACAGCGAATTCGAAATTGTGCCTCTGAAAGCTCACTAACTGAAGCCTCTTTAATTAAGTGTCACCTATCCCCAAAAGCCCCTGACAGATAACAAGGATGTTCAGGGGCTTTATTATATCTTTCTATACATATTGAACCATTCAAAGCAGATGCTCTATTCGCGTAACCAATTCATAAAACCTCTAAAAAAGATCCCTGTCAGCAAAAAGAGATATTTGTTACGCTGCCGGCAGTGGCATCAACAAAAACCAAACAACTAACCGGAAACTACTTTAGCACAAGCTAATAAAATACCCCTTTAGTAGTACCACTTTGTAAGTACAAGCTATTGATCTTAATCACAATTAACCACTATAGTTCTGAAAAAATCTCCAGACTTGTTTCAGATCAAGAAAACCATGGTGCAACAAGGCGTATAACACTCATGAGATGATGACGAAACAATAATGAAACAAAAGGACTGTAAAATGAAAGTTCGTGCACTTACCCTAGCAATCATAGCTGGTTTAGCTTCTTCCGCTGTCGCAGCTGACACTGTTGACCCACTAAAGAAAGCATTTATTGATGACTCTGCTGTTAAAGTTCAATTCCGTTTACGTTTCGAACAAGCCGATGTCGATACTGTTGATAAACAAGACCAAACAACAATCCGTACTCGTTTAAATTACAAGACGGGCGATATCTACAATTTCTTCGCGCTAGCAGAAGTTGACGATGTTCGCTCAACCGACAATGAGCCACTCATTGCCGATTATGAGTACACACAAATTAACCAAGCCTTCATTGGTTATAAGGCGCCTGCAGAAACACTATTGAAATATGGTCGTCAGCGTATCCTGCTGGACAACCAACGTTTCGTTGGTGGTGTAGGCTTCCGTCAGAATGAACAAACTTACGATGCATTCTCGGTAAAAAATACTGCGATTGAAAATTTAACGGCTTACTACTCATATGTGAATAATGTAAACCGCATCTTCCCTGAAGGTTCAGGTAAAGAGTCGCACACAAACGAAACTAGCCTACTCAACCTGAACTATAAAGCGGGTGATATTGCCAATATCACAGGTTACGCATACCTGATTGATAACAGCAACGTTGCTGCTTTCTCTACCGATACCTATGGTGTTCGTGCAACAGGAAAGCTGAAGCTGGACGCGATTAAGCTTAGCTATGAAGCTGAATATGCCCAGCAGTCTGAAGGCGGGGATAACCCAACTAAATATACTGCAAACTACTACAAGTTAGGCGCAGGAATTGGTTTCGATGCATTCGGCGCTAAAGTTGGCTACGAAGTACTGGGATCTGATGACGGCGCAGCCGGCTTTATCACTCCGCTGGCAACCCTACATGCCTTCAACGGTTGGACCGATAAGTTCCTATTCGGCGGCAAGGGTAACTGGGAAAATGGTATTGTAGATACGCATGTTATCTTAACTGCAAAACTTGCAGGTCTTAAGTTACTGGCCAAATACCACAAGTTCGAATCTGACTACGGCGACATCGACATGGGTAAAGAGTGGGGCGTTGCCGCAACATACCCATTCGCTAAGCACTACAGTGTTGGTGTTAAGTATGCCAGCTTTAGCGGCGCCGATGCCGGTTATGGCTTCTCAAACGATACAGATAAGCTATGGCTAACGCTTCAAGCTAAGTACTAATAGAAAGTACTAATAGAAAGTACTAAATAGGTAGTACTAAGCAAAAGCACTAGGTAAAACTACTTACAGCTAGGTAGTTGTAAGTAGTTCACAGTACCAGGCAAAAAGTGCATTAGAGGGTCGGCTCTGTTTTTGAATATAAAAGCAGAGATACTGTTTAATTAGGACATACATTAAACAAAAGACGCTCTTCTCGCTCCCTTTTGAGCAGGACTGATAGCGATTACCCTTTGGTAATAGCTAAACTCCCTGCTCTTTTTTATTCTTAATTTATTCGAAGTAATGGTTTATTGATATCGAGTCAGCAAACGACTCAGATCCATTTTATTCGCCTCTAAACCAAAATCCCCCGCAGAGCCGATACTGACGGCGAAACGATACTCTGAGTTTAACCGTCCTAAAAACAGTGACCACTCATCACTCGCTGACTTGCTGACAGTATCTTGCCTGGACTCTGTAAGAGACACCTCTTTATGGAAGTTGAGATTTAGATTACTCATCAAACTTAATGTTTCGATAAGCGTGTTATCTTCATATAGGGCTAACTCATGGTCTGTTACTTGGCTAAACCCAAAACTAAATGATTTAAGCGACAGGGCTAAACCTAAGCCTTTAGCCTTAATATAAGACTCTTTCAGCGCCCAGAGATCGAAGAATCGCTCACGTTGTTCATGTTCATCCAACGCCAATAACGACTCAGACTCATCTTGAGTAAAGTAATGATTCAATATCGGATAGATATTGGTGCTTGTCCGATAACGCTCGATATCGACACCAAGCTCGACATTCTCCGCCATCGACCTAGCCCCTAAAGAGCCTGACTCATACCATGACTGTTTGATCACGGCGATGACTAACCAATCACCGCTGTGGCTGATATTAAATTCCAGCCCCGTCATCTCCCTCTGCTCAGGAACTAGGCTTGGTTTGCCCTTCTCTCCATATTGAAAGCGCCAATCGCCGGGGGCTATGCCCTTGTCAGCTTTGGGCTCATCATGTTTATACCCTGAGCAGATAGACAAGATACCACGCAGATATCCGCGCACCATTAACCCTTTATCCCGTGCAGTGAGCTGAATATAACGCGATACCTTTACCGACTCATCTTCACTCAGCCAAGATTTAATCATTTGAGCTTGCGCAAAGTTCATCGAGGAGAGATCCAGAGGACAAAAGTAGAGCTTAACTGTCGGCAATGAACAAGGTTGTAATAATTTAGGTGCCAAACGAACTCCAAAGTGGGTGGCTAAAAGTGGCTTGCTAAAAGTGAGTCGATATTAACAGTTCATCTTGCTTTCGTTAAGTCGCCTTATAATCTTTCAGACAAGTATAAAACTGTGAACTCAAACCGAATTCACAGCAAGAAAAAACAACTAATCTCGACTAGATCATACAATCAACACTTGTAACATGTAAAAATAAAAGCCATTACATAAAAATCAACTTGAGGTGTGTGATGCAGATAAAAGGGCAATTTATTCGTTGTGTTCTCCCGGTGATCTTAGTCGGTTTACTGGGCGTGACACTCTTCTCGACTCAGGAGTCGAGTCAACAGATCCACCAACTCAACGAAGTAAAAGTGAAATCGTCCCATGCATTGCTCGTTAAAAACCTGAGTAATTGGTATTTTCTAAACACTCAACTCGCGACCTCCCTGGCTCAAAATGCTCCCGAAGTAAGTAGACTAAAAAAAAGCCCCAATGATGCAATAGAGCTCTCGGAAAATTTAACCCAATTTGCAACGAACTTCCACCTTAGAAACGCCGCACTGCTCGACACCAACGGAGTTGCGATATCGGCCAGTAATCCTGAGCGTATCGGCTCTGACTATCATAAAATGAATTACTTCAATGAAATTAAACAGGGTGCCGACCTCTATGTTGCCCCGCCCAGACTGAGCCGTATTGACGGTAAGCCCTTACTGACTATATCGGCAAGGACCAGGTTTGAGGACGTGCTATTTATCAGCTTACCTCTGGGCGAATTTTACAATCGCTACATCAATATCACGGCGCAAGATAAGGATAACTTAAGCTTTATTTTAAACAGTGACTGCACCCCTCTGGCCCACCCGAATTCAGAACTAGTGCGTGATAGAAGCCAACAATACTCCTCCCTATGTAAACAGACCGGACTCATCGACTGGCAGGAGGGTGGTGAGCCCTACACGGGTTGGATACAGAGAGAAGAAAATACAGGCTGGATTGTCATATCGGGTAGTAAGCAGTCACCAATCCTCATAGCCGAAAATCGAATGGTATACTCAAGCTTAGCCATAACCATATTGACTGCAATCGTCGTTTTAAGCGTGTTAATAGTATTAATCAATCATATTTCCACAATGATCCACCTTTTAGTATCGGCTATCGATGATCTTGCAAAGGGAGATATTGAACTCCAATCAATTTCTAAGACACCTTGGGTAAAGCTACTCAATAGAGAGGATGAGTTAGGTCAAATCGCCAATGCTCTGCAACGGCTGATCAAGGTGCAAAAAAATCATATCTCTCATGCAGGTGATATCGCTAACGGCAATCTAACCGGAAACATAGTGCCCTGCAGTAGTGTCGATAAACTAGGTCATTCATTGAAAAAAATGCAAAGTGACCTTAACCAAATTATTGCTAACGTGATTACTAAAGCCGGTGTAATAGATAACAGTTCGGTGCAGTTGGCTCAGCACGGGAATCTGGTCGCCGACGGAACCAGCATTCAAGCAAAATCAATCGAATCAACAAGTGCGGCAATGAATCAGATCGAAAGTCAGATCACCTTAAACTCTGATTCAGTCTCGAGTCTGCATTCACATTCTCAACAGGCCTTAGGCGAAGCAAAGCTTGGGTTGGAGTCCATGGAAAAATTAACTCAATCCATGCAAGAGATCGCTCACTCCGGATCCAGAATTGAGCAGATCATGGCTGACATTACTCAGATAGCGTCACAGACCAACCTTATCTCTCTAAATGCCGCGATAGAAGCCGCGAGAGCCGGCGAGCACGGGCGTGGATTTTCGGTGGTCGCCGAGGAGGTACGTAATCTGGCGCTACGTTCGAGTGAGGCGGCGGAGCGTAGTTCAATATTAATCAAGGAGATCATAAGTAAAATTAGCACAGGCGAGCACGACTCACTCAAGAGTGCAGCGACATTCAATAGGATCGTCAATCAGATGAATGAGACCGCTGAACAGATGTCGCTCGTCGCCCAAGGCACCGAAGAGCATACTGCTGCGGCAATCGAGCTCAATCAAGGATTACATGATATTGACAATGTTATTCACTCGACCTCTCAAACGGCGATAGAGACGGTAAATCAATGTCATCAATTGATGGAGTCGAGTTCGTCACTGCAAAAAGCCTGCTCTCACTTCAAGCTGAGTGCTTAATCTAACCGGAGTAAAGAAAGCCACAAGAATAGAAAATTGAACTAAACTCAATAATATACATTTTGGAGTAGTTTTCGTTTCAATAAGAAAACAATTCACATGGAATTTTGTAGTAATACACGTTGGTATAAGTGCTATAAAATCAAGGTGATGTAATGAGTTCACTTTCACAGTTACAGATAGATCTTCGTCAGATGATTATTGCGATTGAGACCGCCGTTTCTCAAGTCGGAATGAACGATACAAATCATGGAAAACGTGTGGGCTATATCGCCAGCCAAATCGGGCATCAAGTCGGTTTCAGTGACGGTGAGATCCAGTATGCGTTTGAACTGGGGTTACTCCACGATTGCGGCGTTTCCACCGAGCAGATGCATACAAATTTGGTCAACTATTTTGACTGGAGTGACGCCGATATCCACTGCAAAATTGGGTATCGTTTATTAAAAGATTTTGAGCCGCTGTCAAAATTTGCCACGCCGATTCTGTATCATCACACACCTTGGGAGCAGCTAAGACAAATAGATCTTACTCAACAAGAGACACGCATGGCCAACCTCATCTTTCTTTCCGATCGCATCGATATCATGGCAGCCAAACATTATGAATCCGATATATTGCTTGCCAGAAAAGAGATAGTAAAAGCCATCGTTAATTATTCCGGTACCTATTTTGCTCCTAACCTGATCGATGCTTTCACACAGCTAGAAGCATCTGAAGCCTTTTGGATCGCATTAGAAAACCGTCACATCACCCGTTATACATGGAGCATGGGACAGTTGAAAACCAGCCAGTCATTAAGCATCGCTCAGCTCAAACAACTATCATTAATCTTGGCTTATATCGTCGATCAGAAGAGCTCTTTCACCGCACAGCACTCGATAAGGGTTGCTCAGCTTGCCCGTTACCTTGCGTCAATCTATGGTTTATCCGCTGAACAGTGCGAAAAAGTTGAAGTTGCAGGCTTACTCCATGATCTCGGCAAGCTGCACACACCGGATAGCATTTTAGAAAAACCCGGGCCACTCAATGAGATTGAACGCTCAATCATGAAGCAGCACAGTTACGAAACCTTTGAAATTCTTCGTCATATAGATGGACTCGATGAAATAGCTCACTGGGCAGCCTTCCACCATGAGGGACTCAACGGTGCCGGCTATCCCTTCCATCCCAACAAGAAAGAATTGAGCATTGAGGCCAGGATCATTGCCGTGGCCGATATTTTTCAGGCCCTGGTTCAAGACAGGCCATACAGAGAAGGGATGAAATTAGATGAGGTACGTAAAATTTTAGAAACCTTTACCAATAACGGTAAGTTGGACGCCGATGTCGTCAATCTGGCAGTCGGCCACGAAGAGAGGTGTTTCAGCATAGCCATTGGCGATAGCATTAGCTAAGCCAACTAGTCACTTCCCTGTATGCATGGCCCGTAACGGCAGTGCCCACTAAACAAATAGCCTCGGGCTCTGAAATAAGGGTTAGGGGGGAAAGGAGAGGAGAGCTGCTGGGCCTTCCATATTTCCCTCGGTTGCACTCTCTTCTCACTTTTCAAAGACAGGGTTATGCATCATCTGGCTTGTATGTTACTTTTTTACCTATGATCAGATTAAAGTTGGCGCGATTGTAAGCCTAATGAGTGAACCGAGTTTGCCCCCTAATGAAAACAACACCATGCCCTGCTTGATGGAAGCTTGGCTTGAACACCAGAGCCCGTTGTCACTCTGGTTAAAAAGCCAAACCCGTGACGACTCATTGGCTCAAGACATATTACATGATGTCTTTATTCGCGCCATGGACCAAGAACAGGCATTCTGCGATATTCGAAATACCAAGGCATGGTTATTTAGAGTCGCTGGGAATCTGGTGATTGACCATGCCAGGAAACAGCAAGTGTTACCTGTGGTTGAAGGTGTGGAGTTCGAGGAGCCTCAGTCTCCTGTTACCGATAAAGATGTCATCGACAAATTAGCTCACTGTTTACCTAGGGTATTAAATGAACTCGCCCCCCAAGACAGTAAATTACTCAAAGAGTGTGACATTAATGGTATGAGCCAACGGGAATTCGCCACCCGCCACGGACTCACCCTTTCGGCAACAAAGTCACGTCTGCTTAGGGCTCGTTTAAAACTTAAGCAACAACTTAGCCACTCCTGCCAAGTCAAACTGGATGAAAATCAAAACGTTTGCTGCTACACACCAAGAAAATAAAATTATTTTATTTTTTATGCATCCTTTGCGACTTAGTTTCGTCTTATAGGTAAATCAAATTCTGGCTTAATGAATTTCAATCTAATCATTAGTCTGAGTTAAATGTAACTAACAGATGTAATGGGGTCATCGATGTTCCAAACTTTTACCGAATTTGCCAACTGGCTGGTATTCGATCTGCTCGGGTTGCAACCCGAGACTAAGATAGGCGATGCGGCACATTTCTTTGTAGAAGATACCAGCAAGATATTTGTGCTATTGATAGTGATGATCTATGTCATCGGGGTCATTCGGGCTTCGTTAGATGTCGAGCGGGTTCGCGATTACCTGGCAGGTAAAAATCGCTTTGTCGGCTATATGCTTGGCTCAATGTTCGGTGTGGTAACGCCTTTCTGCTCCTGCTCGAGTATTCCTGTTTTTTTAGGCTTCACCTCTGCGGGGATCCCACTTGGGATCACGATGGCATTTCTAATCACATCCCCCTTAATCAATGAAGTCGCGGTATTACTCTTAATGAGCCTGCTGGGGTGGAAATTCACCCTGCTTTACATTGTTGTAGGCATGTCTGTGGGCATGTTAGGTGGGCTGTTTCTCGATACGATCAAGGCTGAGCGTTGGTTACAATCTTTTGCCGCCGACGCCTTAAAACGTGGTCAAAGCCAACAAACTCAAAATACCGAAGCTCATCAGGTCCAAACTCAAAAACTGACGCTGAAAGAGCGACATGAGTTTGCGAAACAGGAGACGATTCAAATTTTCAGACGGGTATGGAAGTGGGTCTTTATCGGCGTGGGACTTGGCGCGGCGCTTCATGGCTTTGTTCCCGCAGGCTGGATAGAGACTCATTTAGGTCAGGGACAGTGGTGGTCAGTACCTGCTGCCGTACTACTCGGGATCCCGTTATACTCTAACGCCACAGGGGTTATACCGGTAATGGAAAGCCTTATCATCAATGGTTTGCCCATAGGTACCACGCTGGCATTTTGTATGAGTACAGTCGCTGCTAGCTTGCCCGAATTCATCTTGCTAAAACAGGTCATGCAATGGCGTCTGTTAGCCACTCTATTTGTTGTTTTATTGACTGCCTTTACTCTCGTTGGTTGGGTGTTCAATGCTTTCTCTCCACACTTATTAGGATAGTATTTTGAAAAATATCAAAGTTTTAGGTTCAGGTTGTACCAACTGCAAAACAACTGCTCAGATTATTAAAGAGATAGCCGAGGCAAACGGTGTAGAAATCAATCTTGAGAAGGTTGAGGATCTATCACAAATCATGGCGTACGGGGTGATGTCGACACCCGCGGTGATCATAGATGAGCAGTTGATACACAAAGGCAGTGTCCCTACCCGTGAACTCGTCGAGTCATGGTTCGTCGGTTAACATCAAGCGTTAGTTGGTTAGTTGGTTAGTTGGTTAGTTGACGCTAGCCAGCTAACTTACCGCATATTTAGAACTGGACATCCCCGTCCTCAAATGAAACTTGATGACAGCTCTAACTTTTCTGCTGTCGATGCTGAGTTTGATAGAGCTCTGACATACACTCATTAAAACCATTTATATCGAGAGCCGCAAGTATGCAAACAGCAGATGAGTTCATCCAGACATTAGCATTGGAACAACATGTCGAAGGGGGCTACTATCACTCCTCTTTTACTTCTCAGAGCCGTTTCGACGAAACCAGGTCGTTATGGAGCAGTATCTATTTCCTGCTTCGAACCGGAGAAGTTTCGCACTTTCATCGCTTAACTGCCGACGAAATGTGGTACTTCCATGCGGGGGAATCATTAACCATCTATATGATCTCCGAGGATGGAGAATTAACGACGGCGCAGCTGGGGCTGGATCTTGCTGCAGGAGAACGACCACAGTTTCTGGTGCCTAAGGGCTGTATCTTCGGCTCAGCAATGAATCGACCCGGCTTCTCACTGGTAGGCTGCATGGTCTCTCCCGGATTTACCTTCGATGACTTCGAGCTCTTTAGTCAGGAAAGTTTATTGGCCGAATATCCACAGCATGAAGAGATTATTCGTCGCTTAAGCCGCCCACACGACTAATATCCAGACTAATTCTCTGGGAAATGGCCAGTCTCCTGGCCACGCTCCCGACTACAAAGCATCGGTAGCAGATTAAGTTGGTACTTTCCTCCATAAATTCAAATTAATCCAGTTAAAAGCCCTATTTGTGACCCAGTTCCCAAACAATCGTTCCCATTAAGAGCAGAGTGACACACTCTAATAACAAATATTTATCGGGGTTAAACAATGTCATATAAAATACAAGATTTGATTTATCAAGGTGAAAAAGGCGGAGTACGTAACTGGAGCACTATTGGCGGAGCCAGCTTCTATTGGCACCCGGACTGGTTACATATCGCAGAAGAAGCTACCGGCATTACTCCAACCGCCAATATCGAGTGCACTCAAGAGAAAGCCAGCGAAAGTGATGCGGCTGAAACCATCGTCAAACACTTGAACGACAAAGAGTGATCCCAGCTAAATTCACACCTTTTTAGCAGATAGTTTAGCGTCTTTGAAATGAGTCGGGGGTCGGCTCAATCAAAGACGTTTATATTCTCTCCTCTCACCAAGCCAGTTCCCCTTCCGAAGAAAACTTGCCGCTAAAAACTCCATTTAAGCTGTATAAAGCCAAGTGTTGCCGCCGTTTTCCCAAACAAGCTATCGCTACTGCCATCGAAGCGTTGCAGTACCATCAATAGCTGCCAGTCATCGGCCAGGGAATAACTGCCATTTGCTCCGACAAAATAGGAGCCATCTTGATAATAGCTGGTCGTCAAGGTTACGCGGCTAAGGGAAGAGATATCGAAACCAAGATCGAAATAATAGGTCCAATCGGTAAAGCTCAAGGTTCTGGCCGTCAGCGGCAGATTAAGGTAAAGCAAGGCGCTATCTGACTCTGTCGGATTTGATATATGCAGAACAGAGCCTCTGATCAACCAATTACGCCTGCCAGTAAAACTGTAATCGGCCTCGAGTGTCGAAACACTGGTCGCTTCCAACTCATCAGGCAAAGGAGCTGACAGAGAAGGGGGTATTGACATAGGCGTGTAAAGCGCCCCCCTGTCGGAGACATTATATACTTCCCTATTTATGCCGCTTTCAACTTCAGCCAATCTTGGCCAATAATCATAGATAGGATCGAAATAGGTAAACTCCCCGCGAAAGCCCGCACCGGATATATCACCCGCAAAGCCCGCGCCTAAGATGCGATCGAAGCCTGATTTACCCAGTAAGACCTGCATATCCCAACCATCAGAATTAAACAGGTATCGCGCCGCATAGCTATTGAGGTCGCTATCCTGATTGGGGTTATACACAAGATTCAGAGAACTGGCAAAACCCAGTTTTCGGCTAATCAGCACCGCATCTGCGCCGGCTCGTTCCTCATAATCGAAATCGTATATCGAGTAGGCATTAAAAATATCATTGGGGTTCCACAAGCTTGCCATGGCCCAATTGATACGAAACCGACCCACTCTCACCTGCCAGTCATCCCCTGGTGCCCAATTAACAGATGCACGATCAAACTGGCTATTGCCGACCCAGCCATCTTTATCCATCCAAGTCGATGACATCTCCCAATACCCCGGGTCAAACTCGATTAAATCTCCATAACCCGGTGTTTTCGAAGTATCCCCGTAGAAGACTCTATTTCTCATGCCGATATTGATTCTTAACGAACTGTCGAATCGATATTCAAAGTTGAATCTTTGATGTAACAGGTGATCGCTGAGATCCGAGCCGGTATCAGGAAAGGTACCAGTGCCCATATATTTCACATAACCATCGAGATCCCAGTTCGAGGCGGGCTCGAGGCCGGGAATGGGAGCGGCTCGGCTCTGTGTAGCGGCGAATGCCACTATGAGAGATAAACAACAAACCCAACCAGGCTTCATTGCACTCTATCCTCGGTTAACTGACCATCTTCAAATACGATCACCCTTCTGGCGCGCTTTATCACCCTGGGATCATGAGTAGAGAAGATAAAGGTTGTCCCCTCCTTCTCGTTGAGTTGCTGCATTATATCGAGCAGTTCCGCCGTGCTTTTAGCATCCAGATTAGCCGTTGGCTCATCGGCCATCACAAATCTCGGGCTAGGCGCCAACGCTCGGGCGACGGCCACTCTCTGTTGTTGCCCGCCTGACAGTTTAGATGGTATTTTATGTAATTGATCGCCAAGACCGACCTGATTCAACAAGGCGATAGCCCGCTCTCTGCACTCCTTCTCACTATGTCCCTGCAGTTGCATCACAAACTCGACATTTTCAAGGGCTGTTAATACCGGCAACAGGCTGTAGTCCTGAAAGATAAAGCCGATATTGTCACGCCGAAAGGCAATAAGCGCTTGATCTTTAAGTGAGCAAATATCGATACCGTCAATGACCACAGTCCCGGCACTGGGGATATCTATGCCACCAATCATATTAAGCAGCGTGGTTTTACCTGAGCCTGACGGCCCCATCACAGCCACAAACTCTCCCTGTTCAATATTCAAGTCGAGCTGCTTAACCGCATGAACAGGAAAATCCGTATCCTGATTATAAGTTTTACGAAGCTGAGTCGTTTGAATACTCATACCCGTTCTCTCCCTTCTTCTAAACCGCTACCGCAATGATCAATTAATTTCTGTCTGTGTTATCAATGCTTCTCTGCCATGGCATCGACCGGGCGTTGTTTCAAAATCTGTCTCGCCGGATACAGGGCCGCCAACACACAGACCAGCACTACAGTGATAAAGATGTAACGATACTCGCTAGCGGCGACCTGCGGATACAGTGTCGTATCGACACCAAACGCGCCCAACCCTTCCGCCATATTACCCAGAGGAATACCGGTAATTTGCAGCAATTCGACTAAAGCTAAACTCGACACCAATCCCAGGGTTGCCCCTGTTACACCAAGCAAACTGGTCTCAAATATAATCAGTGCAAACACCTTATGCTTCTGCATACCCACGGCCATCAACACACCAAACTCTCGGGTTCTCTCAAACACAGACATCAACATGATGTTGACCACACCAAACCCCATAGCTGACACAAATATGCCCAGTAAGATGGCATTGCTCGGTCCCATCTGAGCGATAATTGACGCCAACATAGGTTGTATCTGCTGCCAGTCTCTTACACTGTTCTCATTAGAGGTGATTAACCGGATTTTGTCCCTCACCATGATGGCTAAGGCATTTGACATGCTGTTGCTGTCATCGAGTAACACAGCTATCTCATGACTGCCTTCAATACCTGCCATCGCCATCAGATCGGACCGCCTCACATAGATATTGCCATCGTCAAAACTAGTGGAAGGAGTGCTAAAAATACCTGAAACTCTAAAGGCTGCACCTGTGACATCTTTGTCTGCATCACTGAAGGTGATCACGACCTTAGAGCCTAACTTTAACCGCAGGCGTTGTGCCGTTTTTGATGACACCACAACCGGGTGCCGCCCTTCACTGGGTAACCAACTACCCGCTTTAACGCTGGTAGCTATCGGCGTGACCCTGGCTTCGGCATCGATATCGACACCATTAATTCGCACACCACGGGATGAGCGCGCCGAGGCCACCATGCCATCAACAATAAATCGCTCAGACCAGGCGATGACTTCGCTCATCTTAGCCAGATCGGCCGTGATCCGCTCAGGCTCAACAATGGTCAGATTAATTTCCGGGTTATCGACAAAACCTTGATGATGAACCTGCACATGGCTGGTCTGCCAGGAGATGGCATTATCGATCATATTGCCATACATGCCGTTCATAAAACCTATCATGGTGACGACACCAATTAAGCCAAAAGCCATCGCAGACAACATAATCGAGGTACGTAATTTATTGCGCCATAGGTTACGCCAAGCCAGTTTAATTAACATGGCCACCTCCCTTTAACGCGGTAACCAGATCGAGCCGATAGATCCGCCACAGGGGATAAGGTAAGCACAGCAACATTAAGCCAAGCACAATAAGGATCTGATCGATAAACAGCCAAGGTGATAACAGCATAGGAAGGATCGGTTCCCAGCCCAACTCCAACATCATCTGGGCTGTTTCGCCGGTTAACTGAATCGGGTGATAATGAAACCACACCACCAGAGGGGTCCCGAGCGCCAGCCCTATCGTGACCCCAAGTAGCGAGATAAAACTCGATTCAAGTATCACCAGACCAAGCAACTTGGTCCTTACTAACCCGGTGGCCATCATCACGCCGAACTCCCGATAGCGCTCAAGTGTCATCATTAAAATAGTGGCAAAGAGTCCAAACCCCACCACACCATAAAGCAGATACATCATAAAAATGCCTCCCGCCTTATCCATGGCGATCTGCTGCGCCATCTCGGGAGCGAGATCTTCCCAGTCACGTACATTTACCTGACTCTTCCCATTTCTATCCAGTAAAGAGTGCTGCGAGGTGTTCTTTAGCAAAGTGGCTGAATATTCACGCTTCAGATCGGCCATCGTCTGTTCGAGCCGGGTAAGGTCCCGGGTATCGATAACCCATGCAGAAACCTGATCACCCGTACTAAACAGTGTTTGCGACAGTGGCAGCGGCATATAGATAAGCAGGTTATCCAGCTGAGGTAGGGGGAAATGTACTATTCCCTTAATCTTGTAAAGCCCCGCGGCGGTCTGGCCCCGATAGCCCTGTCCATACAGCACCAGCTCATCATCCACAGTCAAAGAGAGATAATCGGCCAATCCCTGACCGATTAGCACCGACTTATCATCGGCCTTGATAAACTCACCCTCGACTACTTTATCGGAGATACTTGAGTATTCATCTTCGAGGGCTGGCATAACGCCCAGCACCATGGCCCCTTTTGACTTATCACCGGCAGCCGCTAAAGCATATGACTCCAGTCTGGGTAGTATTCGCTCCACATCATCCAGTTTTCGGGCGGCGGCAATAAACTCATCGGTTGCAGGAAGGAGATCTTCAATACTCTGACTCTCCTCAAACTCAACATGCTGTAGCTGAATCAATCCGGTTGAAAACTTAGCGCTGTTCTCGATGTTATTGGCATAACTCCCCTCCTGCATACTGCGCATAAACAGAGAAAGAAGCAGTGCCAACGCCAACGCCATAGCCGTTAAAATAGTACGCCGCTTCTGCCGCCACAGATTTCGCCAAGCCAGTTTGATTAACATAAGATGTCCTTTAAAAGGAACGAGTTCCTAGAACCTAGGCACTAGGACCGCATTAGACTAATCCCTTAACGCCTTCATCTGCTGCTGCGAGAAAAAGTCATCGCCAATATCGAAGTTAAACTGAGCTTCATGGGTGATTAACTCGGTTCTTTGATCGGGTTTGTCAGCTGGAACCATCGTCATACGGGTCGCAATATTGCGACCGCCCAGCTCCTTAACATCATAGGTTTCCATGGTATTAACCAGCTCATCAAACTCATCGATAAATTCAACTTTACGCTGCAGGTAGGTCTGTTTCGATATCCACAATCTCACCTTACTCCAAACCACAGGCGCGTCGGGCTTGGCGATGGCGTCGATAACCCAGGTATTATCGTTATCGAACAGCTCCTCTTTGATTAATTTATGCTCATAATCCACCACAATAGAGGACTGATTGATGAGGTCGTCATTGGTAAAATCTGATCCCATCCAGGATTGACTCAACATAGAAGGCGCGATTTTAATTACTCGTTCGATGCTCGGGATCCAGCTCCACATCTCTTTTTGACGCTTTAAAGATGCACTACCTTTGTCTTTCGCCGGAGCGGTAACCAGGACCAATGACAGATCCTGACCTTTGGTCCAGCTTTTCATGCTCATGGTGCGGGTCCAGTCGGGGCGAATGATCTTCATGGTCGCCACCGAATAGCTCGAATCGCCGCGCATCTGTTCATCTGACTTGTCTACGATACCCGATGCAGTTTCGGCTAATGCCACACCAGAGATAAGCGTAGTGAGAAGCACCGCCACGACCAAAGAAAACAGCCCCTTTTTACTCCGCCAAGTATCCATCTTGATTATCCCAATAGTCAGTTTTAATTAAAAAAATCAATAAAGTTCATACTGCATTAGTACTATAGCGCATCAGGTGAAAATCTAAACAGCTATAGCTATGGGATAAGAGAATAAATGATTATTTATTGATCGGGATGAAGTTTTGTTGAAGACAAATTTTTGTGACTGATTTTACGGCTAATTTGATGACTATTGGTATTCATTCTTTCAGTCTAATCCTCCTCCAGGATTTAATTAATGTTTCAGGGGGAACAACATCATCGTCAGGCTCACCTATCTTCGTTAGCCTGACGATGGAACAACACCGACTGGTTTTACTGTCGAGTATAGATTTGTAGAATAGGAAATAAGCGCTGGCCGAAGGAGAGCGTCATCGAAATGGTCTCTTCACGTTTAAATTTTTGTTTATAGGCTTCCGGCGCACGTCTTTCGCCGTCGGCAAATAATGCCAACATCTGTTCACTTTGAAAAATCCGACTGCCAGAAGAGACATTTTTAAGCGTGACTACAGCCTTTCGAACACCATTTTCGTTACTCATAACCACGTAATTGACGACATCAAAATCGCTTATATCTGGCTGGATTTCGTAGTCATTCGTGAATTCAATCTCAATGTTCTCACTTACAACTCTATCAATATTGAAAACATCATCGGCAGAAGCACAGTTAAAACTGATAAAAAGTAATGCAAGGACTCTAAACATGTTTACCCCATAAAAATTAATACAAAGTTGATAAGCTAGGCTGAGTTGTAAAAAATAGGGCCACACTTTTATGCGGCCCTAATATAAAGACTTACTAAAACACTAGCTTAAAAACCAGCTTCAACACAAGCTCAGAAGATTAACCTCTGCGGTTTATCCTAATCACCAAAGCTAATAAATGAACTCAACGCTAAGCGACCTCTCTTATCGATTTGATTAAGGATTTCTGCACATTTTCCGGGGTAATATCGTATCTTGCAAAGGTCATGCTGAACTGACCATCCCCTCCGGTCATAGATTTAAGTCGGGTCGAATAGTCATCGACGGTCGCAAGCGGCGCCTCTACGCTAACAACGACTTTACTATTCCCCTGAGCCTGGGTACCACACACCATGCCTCGACAGGAACTGATATCGCCTGTGATATCGCCCACGTGTTCCTGCGCGACAACCACTTCCATCTCGACGACCGGCTCTAATATCACCGGCGTTGCCTGGGCAACCGCATCGAGAAACGCCTTCTTACCCGCCATCACAAAGGCTATCTCTTTCGAGTCGACACTATGATGCTTACCATCGAGTAAGCAGACTTTGATATCCTGCATAGGGAACCCTGCTAAGGCGCCTGAAATCATGGCCTCTTTTATCCCTTTTTCAACGGCGGGAATATACTGCCCGGGAACCGAGCCCCCCACGACCTTAGAGACAAATTCAAAACCGGCGCCCCTTTCCAAAGGCTCTACCGTCAGCTCGACTTCACCAAACTGACCAGAGCCACCCGATTGTTTCTTGTGGCGGTATCGTGCTGTAGCACTGTCGGTAATCGTCTCACGATAAGCGACAGCGGGTTTATCTGTATCCATATCGACATTAAACACGTCATGGGCTTTTTCTATAGCGATCTGAAGATGCAGGTCCCCCTGCCCCTGAAGTATCATTTGGCCTTCCGCATCGTTCTTCGCCAGACTTAAGCTTGGATCTTCGGCAACCAACTTATGCAAGACTTCGGCAATCTTCTGTTCATCGCCTCGGCGCTTGGGCATCACGGCTAAACCGAAGATAGGTTGAGGAAGGTTGAGCTCAGGGAGATGAAATTGATCTTCATCATGACTGTCATGCAACACGGCGCCGACTTCAAGTTCATCCACTTTTGCCACCGCACAGATATCACCGGGAACGGCTTGTGGTACCCCAATCTGCTTATCACCTTGTAACTTAAATATATGAGTCACTTTGAACGGTTTACGTCCCTCACCAATAAACAGCTTCATACCAACGGTGACCGTACCCTGATAGAGGCGGAACACGCCCATTCGACCGAAGAAGGGATCGATGGAGATCCTAAATACATGGGCGAGTACATGGTCACTGGCATTTTGAGTCACATCTACAGGTGTAAGCTCGCTCCCAATACCTTTCACAAACTGAGGCGGGTTAGCCTCTAACGGACTTGGCATCAACTTAGTGATGATCTCCAGCAGTGATCCAATACCGACCTCTTGCTCTGCACTGGTGAAACACACTGGCACCAGATGTCCCATGCGCAACGCGGCTTCCAGTGGCGCATGCAACTGCTCAGGGGATAGAGACTCTCCCTGCTCGAGATAGACCTCCATCAACTCCTCGTCCTCCTCGAGTACCGTATCGATAAGATCATCTTTTGCCGACATCGCAGAATGGAACAAGGAATCACCGGCGCCACCTTCACAATGAAGATAACAATCAACCACATCATCTAATGATGCTGTCGGTAAATTGACCGGCAGACAACGAGGTCCGAATCGCCGCTGAATATCTTCGAGCAAGCCCGGTAACCTCTCTTCATTGCCATCAATATGGTTAACCGCAATCAAAACCACCTTACCCATGGTACGAGCCGCTTCGAATGCCCTTTGGGTCAGCGTCTCAATGCCGGTAGATGCATTAATCACCAACAGGACTGACTCAACGCCGGGTAGGGGTAATAGTGCTCGGCCAAAGAAGTCTGGCATGCCGGGGGTGTCGATGAGGTTGATATGATGGTTGTCGAAATCTAGATTTAAGAAGGAGGGTTCTAAACTGTGGCGATGGGATTTTTCTTGGGCAGTGAAATCAGCATGATTTGTGCCCTTATCCACCCTGCCTTTTTGGGTTATTGCCTTAGCGCGGAAGAGTAATGCCTCCAGTAGAGAGGATTTACCCGATCCTGTGTGTCCGAGCACCGCCAGATTTCTGATCTGCTCGGTTATAAACTCAGCCATAGTGGCCTCCTTCATGTCATTAAATTAAGTCAAATGGATTAAACCTTTGCATTGCTGCTAATAGAAAGTAGCAAGCTACTAGTGAAGAAAATTAAGTTGTTACCATAGAGTATAGACTTGTACCAGTGACTGTTATTTGACCTAGATCACGCTTTATTTTCCCTACCTGTTTTTAAACAAAAATCACACACATAGCGTACAAGTGTAAGCTCAAAACATTCTAAAGAGGAAATATTAAGTCCCAGGTGATTGTGTTGTACCCTAAGGTCAGGTAGTCTGCTCAACCATTAGTCAAAAAACACCCTATAAATAACGATAAACAGGGAACTCCTGCAGGATCCCCCGGTCATAAAGTCGTATTTAGTCCCAGTAGATTATTAGCGGAGTAGCGCTGAACCGATGGCAGAGCAAGCTCGAAAAAATATGAGTCCGGAAAATTCAAATCCGGATAAACGTACGCAAAGCGCGACCGAGACTCGGCACCGCAATGCCACCACAACACCCGAAATGCGTCGGTTCATCCAAGAATCTGACCTTTCAATCACGCAACTTTCCAAGGTGTTGAACATAGGTGAAGCAACGGTACGTAAGTGGCGCAAACGTGACTCTGTCGAAAATACGCCAAATACGCCCCACCACCTCAATACAACACTGACACCGCTTCAGGAGTACGTGGTTGTAGGCTTGAGGTATCAGCTTAAGATGCCACTCGATAAACTCCTTCGGGTAACTCAAAATTTTATTAACCCCAATGTTTCTCGCTCCGGGTTAGCAAGATGTCTTAAACGCTACGGCGTATCACGGGTGAGTGATATAGAGAGCCCTCACGTACCCAGCGATACTTCAATCAACTGCCCATCATTCAAGGCAGTGATGTTCAAACTTATACACTTCACTTCGAAACACTCGCCGAGACATTGGCAATGCCGAGTCCCGATGGCGATAACGTGGTTCAGGTAGTGTCTCTCACTATCCCACCTCAGTTAACCGAAGCGCAACCGAGTTCAATACTGCTTGGCATCGACCCAAGCAGCGACTGGATCTATTTAGACATATACCAAGATGGCAATACCCAAGCCACGAATCGATACATCGCCTATGTGCTAAAACATGGGCCGTTTCATCTGCGTAAGTTGCTCGTTCGCAACTACCACACCTTTTTACAGCGTTTCCCCGGAGCCAGACTCAGTCATACCTCTGTCACGGAACACGTTGAAACTAACAACAAGACGCCTGAAAATCAGGCACCCAGCGGAGACTCATAATGAGCCAAACCTCTAAACCTTCAAAGAAGCCTTTAGCGAGTGATAAACAGTCAGCTAAAGCGACTGAGCAAGTACAAGACTCACAAGCTGATTCAAGACTCAATAAGCGTCTTAAAGATATGCCTATCGCGATCGTAGGTATGGCCAGCATTTTTGCTAACTCTCGCTACTTGAACAAGTTCTGGGATCTGATTAGTGAAAAAATCGATGCCATCACCGAACTGCCATCGACTCACTGGCAACCAGAAGAGTATTACGACGCCAACAAGAGCACGCCGGATAAGAGTTATTGTAAGCGTGGTGGTTTCCTGCCAGCTGTTGATTTCAACCCAATGGAGTTTGGCCTGCCGCCAAACATCCTTGAGCTAACCGATACATCGCAGCTACTCTCTTTGATTGTTGCTAAAGAGGTCTTGGCCGACGCACATCTGCCTGAAGGTTACGACAGAGACAAAATTGGTATCACGCTCGGTGTGGGCGGCGGGCAGAAGATCAGTCACAGCTTAACGGCGCGTCTGCAGTACCCTGTACTTAAGAAAGTCTTCGCTAACAGTGGCATCAGCGACGAAGATAGCGAAATGCTGATCAAGAAGTTTCAGGACCAGTACGTTCACTGGGAAGAGAACTCGTTCCCAGGTTCTTTAGGTAACGTTATCTCAGGTCGTATCGCCAACCGTTTCGATTTTGGTGGCATGAACTGTGTGGTCGATGCAGCGTGTGCAGGTTCACTCGCCGCAATGCGTATGGCACTGAGTGAGCTTGTTGAAGGTCGCTCAGAGATGATGATCACTGGTGGTGTATGTACCGATAACTCACCTTCGATGTACATGAGCTTCTCAAAGACTCCAGCTTTCACCACCAACGAAACTATTCAGCCATTCGATATCGACTCGAAAGGTATGATGATCGGTGAAGGTATCGGCATGATAGCGCTAAAGCGTCTCGAAGATGCCGAGCGCGATGGTGACCGTATCTACTCTGTCATTAAAGGTGTGGGTTCATCTTCAGATGGTAAGTTCAAGTCTATCTATGCGCCGCGCCCCGAAGGTCAGGCTAAAGCCCTGAGACGTGCCTATGATGACGCTGGTTTTGAGCCTCATACACTGGGTCTTATCGAAGCACACGGTACAGGCACAGCTGCCGGTGATGCGGCTGAATTTGCAGGCCTTTGCTCAGTATTTGCCGATGGCAACGACACTAAGCAACATATTGCACTTGGTTCTGTTAAATCTCAAATTGGTCACACTAAATCTACCGCGGGTACTGCGGGTCTAATTAAGGCATCACTGGCTCTGCATCATAAAGTGTTGCCGGCAACGATTAACATCAGCCAGCCAAGCCCTAAGCTTGAGATTGAAAAATCACCCTTTTATCTCAATACCGAGACTCGTCCTTGGCTTCCACGCACTGACGGTACGCCGCGCCGCGCTGGTATCAGCTCATTTGGTTTCGGTGGCACGAACTTCCACTTCGTATTGGAAGAGTACACTAAAGAACATAGTCGCGATGACAGCGAGAAAGCGAAATATCGTCAGCGCCAAGTTGCACAAAGCTTCCTTGTTAGCGCCGCAAGCAAAGATGCACTGATAGCCGAACTAAACACACTAGAAACGTCTGTGGCTCAAGCTGGGTTCAACTTGAAAGATGCCGCAGCTGACTATGCTCTTCGTGAGATCGATGCTAAAGCACCTCGTATTGGTTTAGTGGCTAATACAGGCGAAGAGCTCGCAACACAGATCAAGCAAGCTGTCGCTAAGCTTGCTAGTGACACTCTTGCTACCCAAGAAGGCTGGCAGCTACCCGGTGGCACCAGCTACCGCGCATCTGCTATCGAAGGAAAGGTTGCCGCACTATTTGCTGGCCAAGGTTCACAGTACCTCAACATGGGTCGCGATCTTGCCTGTTACTACCCAGAGATGCGTCAGCAGTTTGTAGCCGCTGATAAAGTCTTTGCTGCAAATGACAAGACCCCGCTTTCACAGACTCTTTATCCAAAGCCTGTTTTCAACAGAGATGATGTTAAAGCACAAGAAGCGGTACTGACTAACACTGCCAATGCACAAAGTGCTATCGGCGCCATCTCTATGGGTCAGTACGAGCTATTCACCGCTGCTGGTTTCAATGCCGATATGGTTGCCGGTCACAGCTTTGGTGAGCTTACTGCTCTTTGCGCATCTGGCGCTATCTCAACTGATGACTACTACAAGCTGGCATTTGCCCGTGGCGATGCCATGGCAACAAAAGCGCCAGCCAAAGATGGCGTAGAAGCTGACACTGGCGCGATGTTTGCCATCATCACTAAGTCTGCTGCCGATCTTGAGACCGTTGAAGCCACTATCGCCAAGTTCGATGGTGTAAAAGTAGCTAACTACAATGCACCGACACAATCGGTCATTGCAGGCCCAACGGCATCAACTGGCGAAGCGGCTAAAGCACTTAGCTCACTTGGCTACAAAGCGATCAACTTGCCTGTATCTGGCGCCTTCCACACCGAATTAGTAGGACACGCCCAAGCGCCATTTGCTAAAGCGATTGATGCCGCTAAGTTCACCAAGCCTACTCGCGCACTTTACTCAAACGCTACAGGTGAGCTTTACGACACGACTGGCGCGAAGATTAAGGCCTCGTTCAAGAAGCATATGCTTCAATCGGTACGCTTTACAGCTGAGCTTGAAGCCATGTATGACGCCGGCGCACGTGTTTTCGTTGAGTTTGGTCCTAAGAACATTTTGCAAAAGCTGGTTCAGGGCACTCTTGCAGATAAGGCTGGCGTTAGCGCCATCTCTATCAACCCTAGCCCTAAAGGCGATAGCGACCTACAACTTAAGCAAGCTGCGATGCAGTTGGCTGTTGCAGGTATCAAGCTCGATAATATCGATCCTTACCAAGCCGATATCGCTGCGCCAGAGAAGAAGTCTCCAATGAGCATCTCGCTTAACGCTGTCAACCATATCAGCAAGTCAACCCGCGCTAAGATGGCCAAGTCACTAGAGACCGGCACAGTCACTAGCTCAACGATTGTCGAAGAGAAGCTTGTTGAAAAAGTTGTTGAAGTTGAGAAAGTGGTTGAAGTCGAAAAGCTTGTAGAAAAAATAGTAGAAGTAGAAAAGATTGTGGAGATTGCAGTACCAATGTCGAATACGCAAGTGTCTAGTAACCAAGAGTCTAACGCTCACTCTCATCAAGTGACACCAACAGCTGTAACTAGAGAGCCATCAGCAGCTCTTAACGTAAGCGGTGATGCACTAACTAACTTCTTCGCTGCACAGCAGCAAGCTGCCCAGCTTCATCAACAGTTCCTGGAGATCCCACAGCAGTACGGTGAGACCTTCACAACCTTGATGACTGAGCAAACTAAACTTGCAGGTTCTGGCGTTGCTATCCCTGAGAGCCTACAGCGCTCAATGGAGCAATTCCACCAGCTTCAAGCTCAAACAGTGCAAAGCCACACTCAGTTCCTTGAGATGCAAGCCGGTAGCAACAACGCAGCGCTAAGTATGCTTAACGGCACGTCGACTGTTATCTCTACCCAGAACGTCACTCCTGCCGCTCAACCAGCCATCATCCAAGCAGCACCAGTGGCTCAGGTACAAGCGACTCCAGTGCAAGCACCTGCAGTTCAAGCGGCACCAGTAGCTCAAGTCCAACGTCCTGTAGTTACAGCACCCGCAGTGGTTCAAGCAGCACCGGTACAAACAGTAACAGTAGCACCTGTCGCTCCTGTTGCCGTCTCGGCGCCAACTGCACTAGCTGGTTTAAGCGCAACTATCTCAGCTGAGAAGGTTCAAGCTACCATGCTTGAAGTGGTTGCCGAGAAGACGGGCTACCCAACAGAGATGCTAGAGCTTGAGATGGATATGGAGGCGGACCTTGGTATCGACTCTATCAAGCGCGTTGAAATTTTAGGTACTGTTCAAGATGAGCTTCCAGGCCTTCCAGAGCTTAGCCCAGAAGATTTGGCAGAGTGTAGAACACTGGGTGAAATCGTTAGCTATATGAATAGTAAGTTGCCTTCAGTTGATTCTCAAGCAACAGCAACAAGCGCCGCAGGCTCTGCTAATACAAGTGCAGCTGCAGCCCTTTCACAAGCCGCTGAGGGCTCACTCTCTGCAACACAAGTCCAAGCAACCATGATGTCAGTAGTTGCCGAGAAGACTGGTTACCCAACTGAGATGTTAGAGCTTGAGATGGATATGGAGGCGGACCTAGGTATCGACTCTATCAAGCGTGTTGAAATTCTGGGTACAGTACAGGATGAGCTTCCGGGTCTGCCTGAACTTAGCCCTGAAGACTTAGCCGAGTGTCGCACACTGGGTGAAATCGTAGCGTACATGAACTCTAAGCTTCCAGCTGAAGGCGCAGCTCCTCAACTGAGTGGCCTCTCAGCAGAGAAAGTCCAAGCAACCATGATGTCTGTTGTAGCTGAGAAAACTGGCTACCCAACTGAGATGTTAGAGCTTGAGATGGATATGGAGGCGGACCTTGGTATCGACTCTATCAAACGCGTCGAAATTCTGGGTACCGTTCAAGATGAGCTACCAGGACTACCTGAGCTAAATCCTGAAGATCTAGCTGAGTGTCGTACACTGGGTGAAATCGTAGCGTACATGAACTCTAAGCTTCCTGCAGGAAATTCTACAGCAACAAGCACAAGCCTCACAGACTCTTTACCTTCACAAGCCGCTGAAGGCTCACTCTCAGCAGAGAAAGTACAAGCGACTATGATGTCAGTGGTTGCCGATAAGACGGGCTACCCAACTGAGATGCTAGAACTTAGCATGGATATGGAAGCAGACTTGGGTATCGACTCTATCAAACGCGTCGAAATTCTAGGAACAGTTCAAGATGAGCTTCCAGGTCTGCCTGAGCTTAACCCTGAAGATCTTGCCGAGTGTCGTACATTGGGTGAAATCGTTGCTTATATGAATAGCAAGTTGCCAGCTGAAGGGACTAATACAAGTGCCGCCGCGGCGCCTGCTCCTCAAGTAAGTACAGCTCCTGTAGCAAATGGTCTCTCTGCGGATCAGGTTCAAGGCACTATGATGTCAGTGGTTGCCGAGAAAACCGGTTACCCGACAGAGATGCTTGAGCTGAGCATGGATATGGAAGCCGATCTGGGTATCGACTCTATCAAGCGCGTCGAAATTCTAGGTACCGTTCAAGATGAGCTTCCGGGCCTTCCTGAACTAAACCCTGAAGATCTTGCCGAGTGTCGTACATTGGGTGAAATCGTTTCGTACATGAATAGCAAACTTCCTTCAGGAACTAATACAAGTGCCGCTGAAGGCTCGCTCTCAGCAGAGCACCTCTCTGCTGAAAAGTGCAGGGCACTATGATGTCAGTGGTTGCCGATAAGACTGGCTACCCCACTGAGATGCTTGAACTAAGCATGGATATGGAAGCAGACTTGGGTATCGACTCTATCAAGCGTGTAGAAATTCTAGGTACCGTTCAAGATGAGCTTCCAGGGCTTCCAGAGCTAAACCCTGAAGATCTTGCCGAGTGTCGTACACTGGGCGAAATCGTTAGTTATATGAACTCAAAGCTATCTACAAGTGCCGCCGCAGGCGCTGCAACTTTAGGTTCAACTATTGCAGCAGCAACCGACGCGGTAAAGTCAGTAGCTGACTCAATTGCTTCAAATGTACAGCTTCCTCCTCACAGCGAGGTAGCGCTAAAAAAGCTTAATGCGGCGGACATACTTAACGACTGTTTCGCCGCAGACGCAACCCTAGTGATCACCGATGATGGTCACAACGCAGGCGTATTAGCTGAGAAACTAACAAAGCAAGGTCTTAAAGTAGCCGTTGTACGTCTACCTAAGGGCGCAGCTCAATCACCACTAAGTAGTGATGTCGCAAGCTTCCAGGCAAAGAGTCTTGATGAGTCTGGAATCAATGGTGTTATTGCTCAAATAGAGCAACAACTTGGCCAAATTAGTGGATTTATTCACCTGCAGCCAGAAGCTAATACCAGCAACGTAAGCGATGCAGTTAACCTAAACAGTGAAAGCTTCACTCACGTTAGCCAAGCGTTCCTTTGGGCTAAATTGTTGCAACCTAAGCTGACGGTATCGACTGATAAGCGTCAGTGCTTTATCACAGTAAGCCGCATCGATGGTGGTTTTGGTTACTTAGACACTAAGCAGCTACAAGATGCTGAGCTAAACCAAGCCGCACTAGCAGGTTTAACTAAGACACTGAGCCATGAGTGGCCAACAGTCTTCTGCCGCGCTCTGGATATTGCTACCAGCTTAGATGCAACCAACCTTGCTGATGCAATCACAGCTGAGCTATTCGATAGCAAGGCTCAACTGCCAGAAGTGGGTATCTCACTCGACGCTAAAGGTAACGTTTCACGTACAACCTTAATAGCAGGCGATGCGAGCAGTAAACATGCAGCATCATCGCTAACCAGCGCTGATAAAATACTGGTGACCGGGGGAGCAAAAGGTGTGACCTTCGAATGTGCCCTTGCCTTAGCCACGCGCGCAAAGTCTCACTTTATCCTTGCTGGGCGTAGCGAGCTTCTTGCTATCCCAACATGGGCTGAAAACAAGCAGGTAAGCGAGCTAAAACCCGCTGCGATTGCGCATATTCTCTCTACAGGTAATAAGCCGACCCCTAAGCAGGTTGAATCATTAGTCTGGACTGTTAAGAGCTCTATCGAGATCAATACAGCCCTTAAAGCTTTTGCCCAAGTTGGCGCAAGTGCTGAGTATGTCAGCATGGATGTGACCGACACAGCCGCTATTACAGCAGCGCTTAAAGGTCGCTCGAATGAGATCACAGGTCTTATCCATGGTGCCGGTGTACTTGCCGATAAGCATATTCAAGATAAGACAGTTGAAGAGTTAGGTCGCGTGTACGGTACTAAGGTCAATGGCCTTAAAGCCCTGCTTGCAGCACTCGATTCAAGCAAGGTGAAACTGCTGGCGATGTTCTCTTCTGCCGCAGGTTTCTACGGCAATACAGGTCAAAGCGACTACGCAATGTCAAACGACATCCTTAACAAGACAGCGCTGCAGTTCACTGCCCGCAACCCACAAGCTAAAGTGATGAGCTTTAACTGGGGTCCTTGGGATGGCGGTATGGTTACCGATGCACTTAAGAAGATGTTTACCGACCGCGGCGTGTACGTTATCCCGTTAAAGGCAGGTGCAGAACTATTTGCTACTCAGCTACTGAGTACAACTGGTGTTCAACTGCTTATCGGTACCTCTATGCAAGGTGGCGGCGACGAACAGGACTCAAATAACGCTGAAGGCTCTACTGTAAAAAAGCTTAATGCGGGTGAGGTGCTAACTGCATCGCGCCCGCTAGCACCTGTCTCTCTAACAAGAGCCTTAAACCCTAATGTGATGGTCTTTATCCAAGACCACCGCATTAGCGGTAATCCAGTGCTCCCCACTGTCTGTGCAATTCAGTGGATGCGCGAGGCGGCGAGCGAGATGCTTGGCACTCAAGTTAAAGTGCTCGACTACAAGCTGCTCAAGGGGATCATCTTTGACAGCTGTGATGTTCAAGAGATGACCTTAGAGCTTAAGCCTAGTGGTAATGACCAAATGAATGCTTTAATCAGCAGTCAGGGTCGTCCGCAGTACAAGGCAACCCTAGCCAGTGCAAAGGGTGACGTTGATGCAGCATCAAAATCGTTTACCGAACTTGGTGATGCCGTCACAACTGCTGCTGAGCTCTATAGCAACGGAACCCTATTCCACGGGCCACGTTTGCAGGGCATACAGCAGGTGTTTAAGTTTGATGACGCGGGCCTATTAGCCAGTTGCCAGCTACCACAGGTGAGTGATTCTGATTGCGGCCAGTTTGTTGCGACGCAGCATATTGGTGGCAGCCAGCCATTTGCAGAAGATCTGCTTCTTCAAGCGATGCTTGTATGGGCAAGACTTAAATACGGTGCAGCTAGCTTGCCATCCACTATCGGTGAATTTATCTCAAACAAGCCGCTGGCATTTGGTGATAAGGCAGTGCTAGAGCTAGAGGTCGTTAAGACCAGCGCTCGTTCACTTGAGGCTAATGTCGCGCTTTACCATGAAAATGGTGAGCTTAGCGCGATGATGAAAGGGGCGAAAGTCACTATCAGCAAGAACCTCAATAGCGCTTTCTTAAACGAAAGCGCTAAAGGAGAGCAAGCCTAATGATCAAGCCGACACCCCCTGTTAATTCAGCAGCGAGCGTCAGTGATCAAGTTATCAAGAGTGAGATGCCACTGCGCATCGCACTCTTGGTGCTTCCAGCATCACTAGATTTAAATGCAGTGTCTCTTGATACGCCTGAGATGGCTAAACAGCTGTCAGTGCTAATGCCTGATCTGCATAGCTCGAAATTGCTAGAGACAACTGAGCTTGTCTCTATCAAGGTCGATGATTTCGAAGCTAATTTAACAGCCACTATCGAGTCGATAGAGCAAGGTAAGATAGTGCAAATCTCAACGCCATCAAGCTCATTGTTGATGATGCATGCACTAAAAGCGGCGCAAAATAGAATTCACCCCCATGCGCAACTTGCTGCAATGCAGATACAAGCTGAGTCTGATTCAGCTGACCCTGCGCTTACTGACACGACCCTTGCTGCCTACTCCCTTGCAGATAGTTCTATGGCTAAGGCGTTAAGCCAAGCAAAGCGTAAGTCTGACAGCGTCAGCAAGCGCTTCGACCTGCCTGAGCTAAATAGCACCGAGCAGTTCGATGCCGTGTGTACGCTAATCAAAGATCTTGCTTCTCGTACACACCATAGAGATACAGAGTCAATTGGCCCTAAACAGGCCACGAGTCACTACTGGTTTACCGATCACCATCAAGCACGTGTGGTAGCCATTAACCTGACCAGCTCTTTACAAAACAGTTCATCAAAGAGCAGTTCGGCTAGTTGCATCAGCTTCGTGGTTTCCCAAGGCACAGGCTTTATCGCACCAAAATCGATTATCGATACTAAGCGATTACAGTTTGTTGTTTGCGCTGACACCCAAGCTGAACTGCTCAGCGAGCTTACAAAGATAAAGTCAGCGCTCACTACAGAGCCCGGTTCACTGCTAACACAAATGCGCGATAACCTCGTCTCATATGAGAAGAGTAACAGTGATACCGCTAGCATCAGCAGGTATGCCATTACACTCCAGGCTAGTTCAATTGAAGCAATGCTTCAGGAGATCACGGCCATGGGTGAAACACTGCCAAATGTAATGAGCGAAAATGGTCAGTACGCTTCACAATACAAGACGCCAGCAGGCAGCTATTTTACTGCTGAGCCTTTAGGCGGAGCAGACCAAAGTGGTCTTGCCTTTGTCTACCCTGGCGTCGGGACTGTCTATAGCGATATGTTTAGTCAGCTACACAGATACTTTCCATCACTCTATTCACAGCTCGAACGTGAAGGTGATCTAAAGTCGATGTTTCAAGCCGATGCTATCTATCACTTAGATCCTAAAGTGACCCCAGCGATGCAGCTTGGCGATCTGGCTATTGCAGGTGTGGGTAGCAGCTACCTACTGACTCAGTTGCTAGTGAAACAGTTTAATATCACGCCGAACTTTGCCTTAGGTTACTCTATGGGTGAAGCATCGATGTGGGCAAGCCTTGGTGTGTGGAACGCTCCCCACGCCTTGATTGAGAAGACTAAAACCGATCCCCTATTTACCAGTGCGATTTCCGGTAAGCTCACTGCAGTGCGCAAAGCGTGGCAGTTAACCAATAGTGATGCCGATATTGTCTGGAATAGCTTTGTCGTGCGCTCACCCGCTGAGCCCATTAAGGCGTTTCTTCCTGATTTCCCCCACGCTTACCTTGCCATAGTTCAGGGTGATACCTGTGTTATTGCAGGCTGTGAGACTCAGTGCCGAGCGCTATTAGCACAGATGAAAAAGCGCGGTATTGCAGCGAACCGAGTCACAGCCATGCATACCACTCCAGCGATGGAAGAGCGCGGCAATGTAGAGCAGTTCTACAACCAACCGCTTGAAGAGGTGCTGCCAAATCAAATCAAGTTTATCAGTGCAGCTTCAGGTGATAGCACAGTATCAAATGCTAATGGTGGTCTCGACAGTCAAGTTGTTGCCCGCTCAATCGCCGATACATTCTGCAACACCTTAGACTTCACAGCGCTTGTTCACAGTGCTCAGAAGCAAGGCGTTAAGCTATTTGTCGAGCTAGGCGCAGATAGACAAAACTGTACGCTTATCGACAAGATCGCTAAACAAGATCGCCAATGCGGCGGCGAGTCGACAGAAGCTAATACAACTGCCGCTAATGGCTCTTCATACTGCACTGTGCCCGTCAATGCAAAGGGCGGTGATGATATCACTACCCTGCTTAAAGCATTAGGCCAACTTATTAGTCATCGAGTTCCACTCACAACTCAGCCACTTATTGATGGATTAAATCGTGAAATCGCGCTTTCTCAACTGCAGAAAACAGCGACCACCAAGCAGCTCAAGAGTGAACCGATGTCGAATCTAACATTACAAGGGGAAGTTTAATGTCTTCTTCAGACAAACAGGCCGCTAAGCAGAGCAAGATAGCTATAGTCGGTCTTGCTACGCTCTACCCTGATGCCAAAAGCCCAAAAGAGTTTTGGCAGAACGTGCTCGATAAACGAGATTCACGCAGCACCTTAACCAATGAAAAACTCGGTGCAAACAGCGGCGATTACCAAGGTGTTCAGGGGCAATCAGACCGCTTTTACTGTGATAAAGGTGGCTACATTGAGAACTTCAGCTTCGATGCTAGCGGTTATCAGCTGCCAAGTGAAAGCTTGACCGGATTAGATACCAGCTTCCTTTGGGCGCTAGACACCAGCCGAAAAGCACTGATTGATGCGGGTATTACCCTACAGAGCGACTCGCTTGCTCGTACGGGTATCATCATGGGCACCCTATCGTTCCCAACAACTCGTTCCAACGATCTGTTTCTGCCTATCTACCACAACGCCGTTGAAAAGGCCCTGCAAGATAAGTTAGGCACAAGTGCTTTCAAGCTAAACCCAACTAATGCCCATACCGCGCGCAGTCAAAGCGAAACTGCTTTAGATAACGCCAACGGTGCTATTGCCCACAACGCCTCAAAGGTCGTTGCTGATGCTTTAGGCCTCGGCGGTGCACAACTGAGTTTAGATGCAGCCTGTGCAAGCTCAGTCTACTCGCTAAAACTTGCCTGTGATTACTTAAGTGCAGGTAAAGCCGATGTGATGCTAGCAGGCGCAGTATCGGGTGCGGATCCCTTCTTTATCAACATGGGTTTCTCCATCTTCCACGCTTACCCCGATCACGGTGTATCGGTACCATTTGATAGCGACAGTAAAGGTCTGTTCGCCGGCGAAGGTGCTGGCGTTCTCGTACTAAAGCGTCTTGAAGATGCCGAGCGCGACAATGATAAGATCTACGCAGTTGTCAGTGGTGTTGGCCTATCTAACGATGGTAAGGGACAGTTTGTACTTAGCCCAAATCCTAAAGGTCAGGTAAAAGCGTTCGAACGTGCTTACGCTGCTAGTGATATCGAGCCAAAAGATGTCGAAGTGATTGAGTGTCACGCTACGGGTACGCCATTGGGTGACAAGATTGAGCTTACCTCGATGGAGACTTTCTTCGAAGACAAGTTAGCTGGCACCAAAGCGCCGCTAATTGGCTCAGCTAAGTCTAACTTAGGCCATCTGCTAACTGCCGCTGGCATGCCGGGGATCATGAAGATGATCTTCGCCATGAAAGAGGGAGCACTGCCGCCAAGTATTAATATTAGCGATGCGATATCTTCACCCAACAACCTATTTGATGCTGGCACTCTGCCGAGTCAGGTACAGCCATGGCCAGCAAAAGCGGGTAACGATAAGCGCCATGCCGGTGTATCGGTATTTGGCTTCGGCGGTTGTAACGCTCACCTACTATTAGAGTCCTACTCACATAATCAAGCTGCGGTAGCTCAAACAGCAGGCGCTAGACATCAGCTGGCTATTGCACCTAAGCCACAGGCGATGAAGATAAGCGGTCTTGCCTCTCACTTTGGTCCTCTTAGCAGCATAAACCAGCTCAATGATGCTGTTGCATCAAACAGCAACGGCTTTATCTCGCTACCTAAGAAACGCTGGAAAGGATTAGAGAAACATCAAGAGTTGCTAGCTGAATTTGGCCTTGCCGCTGCGCCCAAGGGGGCCTATGTCGACAGTTTCGACCTGGACTTCCTGCGCTTCAAGCTGCCGCCTAATGAAGATGATCGCCTGATCTCACAGCAGCTAATGCTGATGAAAGTCACCGACGAAGCAATTCGTGATGCCAAGTTAAAGCCAGGGCAAAAAGTTGCAGTACTGGTTGCTATGGAAACTGAGCTTGAACTTCACCAGTTCCGCGGCCGCGTTAACCTGCACACTCAACTTGAGCAGAGCCTGTCAGCGCTAGGCGTCACCTTAACCGGTGATGAGTACCAAGCATTAGAAGCTATCACAATGGATAGTGTTCTCGATGCGGCGAAGCTCAACCAGTACACCAGCTTTATCGGCAACATCATGGCCTCTCGAATCGCCTCACTATGGGATTTCAATGGTCCAGCATTTACTATCTCTGCCGCCGAGCAGTCGGTGAGCCGCTGTATCGATGTTGCGCAGAATATGATGACCAGCGAAGCACTAGATGCTGTGGTTATCGCTGCTGTTGATCTCTCTGGAAGTTTTGAGCAGGTGATACTGAAAAACAGTGTCGAGCCCGTATCTATCGATGCAAGCGCAGCCCAAAACAGTGGTAGCTGGAATGTCGGTGAAGGAGCGGGAGCAGTTGTACTGGTTCCAAGTGATACCACAAGCTCTGACAGAGAGAACTCTTACGGACAAAACTCTTATGGACAGATAAGTGCACTTGCCTTTGGACAAGCAGCTAAGCCTAACCTTGTTGCCGATAACCTATTGACTCAAGCGGGCGTTGATATCAACACCATCAGGGTAGTTGAGACAAATATCGCCCCTGGCAGTATCTCTTCTGCACCAGTGAGCAATCTATTCCCAACAGCTGTTAGCACCAGCGCCGATAGCCGTATTGGTCACAGCTTTGCTGCTGCAGGAATGGCGGGTCTACTTCATGGCCTGCTTAACCTGTCCCAGCAGAATCAGTCTCAGCACAATGCAGGCCGAGCAATCGTTGCCTGTAGCAGTGAGAATCAAATCTCGCAGCTATTAATCAGCCAAACCGCGAGCGAAAACAGCGCACTTACTACTCGTTTAAGCAGTGAGCTTAAATCAGACGCTAAGCACCAGCTACTCAAGCAGGTCACCTTAGGTGGTCGTGATATCTACCAACATATCGTCGATACACCACTTGCAGCTCTAGCCTCAATTCAAGGCAAGCTAGCTCAAGGTTGCGCTTCTACCGTTGTGAAGCAGCAAAAGCCTATCGTCTCGCGCACAGCTCCTAAAGTAGCACCTGTATTGGCTGCACCTGCAACTACAGAACCCCAATTAGCAGCACCTGTAAGCCCTACTCCAGTTTTAGGTACCCTTATGACAAATAAAGTAATTACAACGCCTAGTAAGACAATAGACGTTTCAGCAGGCGATTTAGCGGCATTCCAGCAAAATCAGCTGCTCACTCAAGAAGCTCATCAGGCATTTTTAAAGAGTCGCTCAGCGGGTATGAAAGTCGCTGACGCTCTGCTTAAGCAGCAGTTAGCTCAAGTAACTGGCAGTGCTGCACCACAAGTTCAGCAGAGTGTAACGTCAATCCCTGCGCCTGTTTCATATGCAAATACACTTGCTAAAGAAGCGCCTGCGGCGGCTCTTAAACAACTGTCGCCTGATCACGCCAACGTACCACCATACATAGCGCCGACGCCTGAGCTTAAGCCATGTATCTGGAACTATGCAGATCTCGTCGAGTATGCCGAAGGTGATATCGCCAATGTATTTGGTAGTGATTACGCCATCATCGACAGCTATTCACGTCGCGTACGTCTACCAACCACAGATTATCTACTGGTCTCTCGTGTCACTAAGCTTGATGCGACCATGAATGAGTTCAAACCTTGTTCGATGACCACTGAATATGATATTCCACTAGATGCGCCTTACCTAGTCGATGGTCAGATCCCATGGGCCGTAGCGGTAGAATCCGGTCAGTGCGACTTGATGTTAATTAGTTACTTAGGCATCGATTTCGAAAACAAGGGTGAGCGCGTCTATCGACTACTCGATTGTACCCTCACCTTCCTGGCCGACCTGCCACGCGGCGGCGATACCCTACGTTATGATATCAAGATCAACAACTACGCCCGTAACGGCGAAACCCTGTTGTTCTTCTTCTCTTACGAGTGTTTCGTTGGCGACACCATGATCCTCAAGATGGATGGTGGCTGCGCCGGCTTCTTCACCGATGAGGAGCTTGCCGACGGTAAAGGCGTTATTCGCACCGAAGATGAGATTAAGGCACGTGCACTTGTCGTTAAGAAGACCTTCAACCCGTTACTTGACTGCCCTAAGACCAGCTTCAGCTATGGCGATATCCATAAGCTACTGACTGCCGATATCGAAGGCTGTTTCGGCCCAAATCACGCAGGCCCGGCTCAACCTTCACTGTGTTTCGCATCGGAGAAATTCCTGATGATCGAGCAGGTGAGCAAAGTTGAACGCAACGGCGGCACTTGGGGTCTTGGCCTTATCGAAGGTCAAAAACAGCTCGAAGCAGATCACTGGTACTTCCCATGTCATTTCCAGGGCGACGAGGTAATGGCAGGTTCTCTTATGGCCGAAGGTTGTGGTCAGCTGCTACAGTTCTATATGTTGCACCTTGGTATGCACACCCAGACTAAGAATGGTCGTTTCCAGCCACTGGAAAATGCATCACAGCAGGTTCGTTGTCGCGGACAAGTACTGCCACAATCAGGCGTACTGACATATCGCATGGAAGTGACCGAAATTGGTTTCAGCCCGCGGCCTTACGCAAAAGCGAATATCGATATCCTGCTTAACGGTAAAGCCGTTGTCGACTTCCAGAACTTAGGTGTGATGATTAAAGAGGAAGATGAGTGTACCCGCTACCCACGTCTAACCTCAAACACGACGGTAGCGCCTGCAGCGTCTCTTCACAAAGCGCCTGCGGCTTCCCTAAATAAAGAGTACAAACCAGCATCTAAGAATGCGCCGTTGATGGCACAAATTCCGGATTTGACCAAAGTGCCGAACAAGGGCGTGGTTCCCATCTCCCATGTCGAGGCACCCATTACGCCGGATTATCCGAACCGTGTACCCGATACCGTGCCGTTTACGCCGTATCACATGTTTGAGTTTGCGACCGGTAACATCGAAAACTGTTTCGGCCCTGAGTTCTCAATCTACCGCGGCATGATCCCACCACGTACACCTTGTGGCGATCTGCAGGTGACGACTCGTGTTATCGAAGTAAACGGTAAGCGTGGCGACTTCAAGAAGCCTTCATCGTGTATCGCCGAATATGAAGTGCCAACCGATGCCTGGTATTTTGACAAAAATAACCATGAAGCCACCATGCCGTACTCCATCCTGATGGAAATATCATTGCAGCCAAATGGCTTCATCTCCGGCTACATGGGCACCACGCTTGGCTTCCCCGGGCTTGAGCTCTTCTTCCGTAACTTAGATGGTAACGGCAAGATGCTACGCAATGTCGACCTACGCGGTAAGACGATCCGTAACGACTCGCGTCTGCTATCGACCGTAATGGCTGGCACGAACATCATCCAAAGCTTCAGTTTCGAGCTGAGCACAGATGGCGTGCCTTTCTATGAAGGTAAGGCCGTATTTGGTTACTTTAAGGGTGATGCGCTCAAAGACCAGCTAGGTCTGGATAACGGTAAGGTCACCCAGCCCTGGCATGTGACTAATGGCGTAGCTGCGGATCATAAGGTGAACCTACTCGACAAGAGCAGCCGTCACTTTAACGCACCAGCCAGTCAGCCACACTACCGCTTAGCCGGCGGGCAGTTGAACTTTATCGATAGCGTCGAAATTGTTGAAAATGGTGGCACCGAAGGTCTTGGTTACCTGTACGCCGAACGTACTATCGACCCAAGCGATTGGTTCTTCCAGTTCCACTTCCACCAAGATCCGGTTATGCCTGGCTCTCTGGGTGTTGAAGCGATTATCGAAACCATGCAGACTTACGCCATTACCAAAGATTTAGGCGCCAGATTTAAGAATCCAAAGTTTGGTCAGATCTTGTCTGATATCAAGTGGAAGTACCGCGGTCAAATCAACCCGCTGAACAAGCAGATGTCGATGGATGTCAGCATCACATCGGTTAAAGATGTCGATGGTAAGAAAGTGATCACGGGTAACGCCAGCTTGAGTAAAGATGGCCTGCGCATATATGAAGTCGCAGATATAGCCATCTGTATCGAAGAAGCATCTTAATTGATAAATGGAGGACTCGTTGAGCCCTCCATTTATCACACATATATACAGTTGAGTGACCAAGGTGACTCAACTAAAAAATAGAATTATTAAGGGTCTTAAATATAATGAATCCTACTACAACAAGTGAAATGCTATCTCCATGGCCGTGGCAGGTTATCGATGCCAACATCAGTTTCGATGTTAACGCGATCGAACAGCAGCTCAAAGACTTCAGCCGTGGCTGCTATGTCGTCAACCACAGTGAGAAAGGCTTTGGTCTTGCACAAACCGCTAAAGTTGTTTCAGATGACGCTGGCGAGCAAGCCGCAAACAGCAGTTCACTGCCCGTCAGCGCATTCGCGCCGGCCCTAGGCACAGAAAGCCTGGGCGACAGTAACTTTCGCCGCGTACACGGCGTAAAATACGCCTATTATGCCGGCGCAATGGCCAACGGCATCTCATCTGAAGAGCTGGTGATTGCACTGGGTCAAGCTGGCATTTTATGTTCATTTGGTGCAGCGGGTCTTATTCCTAGCCGCGTTGAGGCCGCGATTAACCGCATTCAGGCCGCGCTACCAAACGGCCCATACATGTTCAATCTTATTCATAGCCCAAGCGAACCGGCACTCGAACGTGGCAGTGTCGAGCTATTTCTAAAGCATAAGGTTCGCACCGTCGAGGCCTCGGCATTTCTTGGTCTTACGCCACAGATTGTCTATTACCGCGCCGCGGGTTTGAGCCGTGATTCCCATGGCAATATCCAAGTTGCTAACAAGGTTATCGCTAAAGTGAGCCGCACCGAAGTGGCTGAGAAGTTCATGATGCCTGCACCGGCTAAGATGCTGCAAAAGCTGGTCGATGACGGCTCTATTACCCCTGAGCAGATGGAACTGGCACAGCTCGTTCCCATGGCCGATGACATCACCGCCGAAGCCGATTCTGGTGGTCACACCGATAACCGTCCTTTAGTCACATTATTGCCTACAATCTTGGCGCTCAAAGAGGAGATCCAAGCCAAATACCAATACGACACGCCAATTCGTGTAGGTTGTGGTGGCGGCGTCGGTACTCCCGATGCGGCACTGGCCACTTTCAATATGGGCGCAGCCTATATCGTTACCGGTTCAATCAACCAGGCCTGTGTCGAAGCCGGTGCCAGCGAGCATACCCGTAAGCTGCTTGCCACTACCGAAATGGCCGATGTGACCATGGCCCCCGCCGCCGATATGTTCGAGATGGGCGTTAAACTGCAGGTCGTGAAGCGCGGAACCTTGTTCCCGATGCGCGCGAACAAGCTGTATGAACTTTACACCCGCTATGACTCTATCGAAGCTATTCCGACTGACGAGCGTGAGAAACTTGAGAAGCAGGTATTCCGCTCGAGTCTCGATGATATCTGGGCCGGCACTGTTGCTCACTTCAACGAACGTGACCCTAAGCAAATTGAACGCGCCGAGGGTAACCCTAAGCGTAAGATGGCGCTTATCTTCCGCTGGTACCTCGGACTTTCAAGCCGCTGGTCTAATTCAGGTGAAGTGGGTCGTGAGATGGATTATCAGATCTGGGCAGGTCCGGCACTGGGTGCATTCAACCAGTGGGCCAAGGGCAGCTACTTAGATAACTACCAAGACCGTAATGCGGTCGACCTGGCTAAGCACTTGATGTATGGCGCCGCTTACCTCAACCGCGTTAACTCGTTGACCGCTCAAGGGGTTAAGTTACCGTCTCAGTTACTGCGTTGGAAGCCGACACAGAGAATGGCTTAAAGAAGTTAAAAGCAGCTACGAGTTTCGAGTTGCGAGGAAAAGCGTCAGCCCTGAGCGGCTTTTGAAGAAAGTCAGCCTTGAGCGGCTTTTAGAAAAAAGAGAAGCTGTAAGTTTTAAGTTTAAGAAATAGAAATAGAAAAAGCAAAAGCAAAAGCCATCGAGCACTTCTAGTTTAGATATGAATAGTGCCGATGGCTTAATTAGATGATCCGCCTCCCCTAAGCTAACCTTAAAGTAGGCTATTCAAAAGAGTCTACGATCTGTATTACAGTCATACTCTTATTCTGTGTTCTGCCTCAGATAGTCAAGCACTCTTTAGGCTCTCGGCGCCATGCGATGGTATTGGCTTATTGCCCTTCATTAATGGTAACTCATTATTATCTGTACAAAATTTAAATGAAAAAGGGTATAATCTAGCCGAACATGTCGGCATTTTTTATACATGAGACATAGGTTCACCGTCCTGATTTCACGCCGTCGCGTTATATATCACGGACCCCATAGGTAAACATTAGAGTTTTATTTTTATTCAAGGACTTAACCAAATGCGTTCAATGAACTTCGACGACATGCAACTGTTTGTCCGGGTCGTGGAGCACGGCAGTTTTACCAGGGCAGCCGACTATTGCGGTATTCCCAAGTCCACCTTGAGCCGACGGATCAGTGAACTCGAAAAAAACCTGAACGTGCGTTTACTTCACCGTACGACACGCCACTTTACACTGACCGAGCTGGGCGAAAAATTCTATGAACGAGCGTTGAGCATCTTGCATGAAGTGAAAGATACCCAGTTAATGCTGGACCAGCAAAAAGAGCATGCATCAGGTAGACTGCGTGTCTTTGCGCCTGTGATGTTCAACTCTTTTTTCACCCGGGAGATCACCGCGCTTTGTCTTAAGTATCCGCAATTGGTACTGGAGCTGCGTACTCCGGAGTCCAGCCCGAATGACATATCGGAGCGGCGCTTCGATCTATTACTCAACCCGGGGGAACTCCAGGATTCTACCTTGATTGGCAAGCGGATTGCCCAGTTCCAAAGCAGCTATTATGCCAGTCCCGCTTATCTCAAGCGCGCAGGAACCCCCGAAACGCCGGAACAGATAGCGGCACATGATCAGATTTTTCTTAGCTTCCAGCAGAGCGATTCCCCGCGCTGGAAGTTTGACGACGGCGAGAGTCAGCAATGGCTTGAGCTATCACCTAAGTTTATTGTGGATTCGCCGGAATTGGTGCTTCGCCTGACCGAAGCTGGATTAGGCATCACTCAGTTGCCAAAAATGTTGGCTAACCCCTTGGTTGAGCAAGGCGCCTTACAACCCTTGTTCAATAACCGCTTCCAAAGCAGCACGCCCCTCTATGCGGTCTATCACGACCGACGATTCCCGTCGCAAAAAATTCGCCTGATGTTGTCATACCTAGAGCAAACTATGCAGCAGAACATAGACGCGCTGGAGTCTGCTTCCGATGAAAACCGCTAGTTGTTTAACGCGACCGCGTATCGCTCAACCGCTCCCGTTTGGACTCTAGCGGGCACCATCTCTGTATTGGAAATTAACATAAAAATCATCTTGTTACTGAGTATAATGTTCGGTTCTATTATGATAACAATAGTTAAAAAAAACCCAACTAAAGAGCTGGGGGACTTGTGTATAAGAGACAGGCTTTATTGCCAATGTTTTATACGCCTATGTGAAAATGTTCGACCAGTTTTTTTAACGACGCCGCCAATTGCGCCAACTCTTCACTGGACGTCATCAGCTGGTTGGCCCCGCGAACGTTTTCTCTACCCGTATCCGAGATAATCGTCAGGTTTTGTGACACCAGCCCGGCAGCGACGCTTTGCTCTTTGGTTACCGACGCGATCTGGTGACTCATATCGGTAATGTGGATCACCGCCGTAAATATGTCTTCGAGGGCGTCGCCAGCTTGCCGTGCCTGATTGGCGGCGAAATCAGACTGAACATACCCTTTAGCCATAGATGCCTGCGTCTTAAGCGCCCCCTGCTGCAGGTTTTGGACCATCTGCTGGATCTCTTCTGTTGAGTCGTGAGTACGCTGCGCCAATAAACGTACCTGATCGGCTACCACGGCGACCCCCCGTCCCTGCTCTCCGGCGTGGGCCGCTTCGATGGCGGCGTTCAGGGCCAGTAGGTTGGTCTGTTTGGTCACCTCCCGGATCACATCCAGGATATCACCAACCTGATTGCATTGTTCGGCCAAATCGCTAACGTCATCCTGTATCTCGTTCATCATACTCGACATTATGTCGATAGCCTGAACCGTTTTAGCTACGACTGCTTTCCCTTCGGATGAGGCCTCTGTCGCCTTCTGCGCCGTCTCCGCCGCCACATTTACGCTGTGCGCCACTTCCAGCACCGAAGTCGACACCTGGTCTACCGCAGAGACCAGCAACTCCGTTTTCGTTTGCTGGCTGGTCTGCACCCGGTTTTCCTTAACCGAAACCACTGATGCCTCCTCCGCCACGGCCGCCAGTTGTTCACTGGACAACTTCACTTGAGCCATGGTCTCAGCAAATTTTCTAATCATTAGATTAAAAACTCTGCCAGTTTGTCCCAGTTCATCGTCCGTAACCACCTGCACCAGTAGGGATAAATCCCCCGCTTCTGCAACCTGCTTGATTGTCGTTGTTAAACTTGCGATCTGAAGCAACAGCTTTTGCACTATCATAAAGCTGACACTAACCACCAGAGTCACCAGGATAAAATGGAATATACCCTGGCGTATCGCTTGGACTAATGCCGTTGATGCCGCCTCTTGCGCCTGAGTTCTGATAGCAGAAGCAACACCATCTCCAACCTCTTTGAGCTCGCCTATACCTTGCGTTGCAACCTTAAACCAATGCCTAACCGACACACCAAAATCGCCTTGGGTACTTTTTTGCAGGACCAACTGACGCATCAGCTTGACCTTCCTCATAGCTGATTGATTTTCCATGTTTTTAGCCAATGCAGCTATATCTTCCGAGGCAAGCAGATAAAAATACTTAAAATAAGTATTCTGTTGGCTGAGCAGTGTGATCTCGCGGTTCAGCATCCCCCCGTCGAAGCGGTCACGGGCAAAGGTATGGCTTAATACAGCCAGTTCGACGCCGGCCAGCTCCTTGCCTTGCAGCAGATTGTAATAGGCAAGTATCTGTTTATTCAGGCCATCATTCGCACTTTGTGCCGCAGCCGAGGAGATCATATTTAACAACTGAGTGTTTAACCTGCCATACTTGTCCAAGGCTTCATCGACGTTGATGCTCAAATCAGTAACCCGAGCCCTTAACCTGGCAACACGGCCCAGCTCATCGTCAATCTTGCGCTCCTGAACCTGCAATCCGGTACCAAAAGGGGTAAAGTCAAACCTACCGACGAATTGCTGAAATTCAAGGCTCACACTGTCTGTCTGTTGGTGCTGTGCTTGCAGTAAAGCATCAAATTCATGCCCCTGCGTCCCCAAGAAAGCAGCCGTCATGCCTCGCTCTTGCTGGATTTCGTGCAGCAGCTCGCTGGCTTTCACTGACAGTTCCACGATATGCTGAACGGAGACAGCCTCATCATATTCGCGTTTTTTAGTCGCTATCTCCTTAATCGCCATCACGGACAAACCGATAATCGGAATAAAAACCGATATCATCAGTTTTTTACGGATGTTTAAATTAAAAATCATTGCCCCCCCCACTGAAAGCTGGTTTAGTCGATGTGGCGTTACAAGGAGCTGCCGAATGACGTGCAGCCTCGCCGGAGTAAATCATTTCAAGGCGAGAGTTTTTATCACGAACCAATTGCCTTAAACGCTGCACCACGTCACTGACACGATGATCGAATGGGTCTGATAACACGCGTTTAGCCTGCTCAAAATCTCCGAATTGCCGATAAATTTCCACTTTAAGTAAGCGCTCAGCATCGACATTATCGAGCAGGGGTAACAGCTGCTGCAGGTTTTGTTGCTCCTGCGCCGTTAATGGCATGCTGGTGTCTGAATGGCGGCGTTGGTCATTGCGCTGATGCCAAAACTTGATCCTTAGATAGGCGTGATACTCTTCGGCAATATCGCCGAGTTGCTGCAACAGCATTTCGTAGTCCCCCAGGGTCAGTGACACATAAGAACAATCGTCGTTGTCCGAGGGGACTTTTGGCGTTGGGTATGGCTCCAGATCAACCAGACTAACGATTTCGTTACAGTGCCGGCATCTACCCAGTAAATCCTGAACCGGCATCTGTTCGGTTTCCTGAAAACCATCACTCCAAAGTGTTCCCCCCAGAGGGTTCCCTGACAGCAATGGGATAATTTCGATTGCACTTTGACAGTGTACACAGGCCTTATAAACAGGCGGACCAAACTCCAGTTCGGCGTAGGCTTGCTCACTATTAACTTGCCATTGGTTTATCATTATCGACTCCTGAATATTGTGTAAAAAAATCGGCGTTGGGATTATGACCACCAACACCGATAACATTGTTATGACTCACAGCTTGCTTAAGACTTACTTACAATTTGCGTAGCAAAGTAACGATAAGCCAGAACAACCATCAGCACGCCAGGCATACTCATTAGCATCAGCGCCATCGCGCCAGACTGGGCGACGCCTTCCAGGAAAGAAGCGCCGGACCAACCTATGCCGAACAGAACAAGGATGCTACCTATGATCACTGTTGACCAACCGTACCAAGGCATCTTCACTTTAGTTGAAAGATATGCCACCCCTATCGATCCTAGAGTGAACATGATCCCCATTAAAAACCACTGTAATAATTGCATATCTGTACTCCCCTTTACGCTTTGCCGACCGCACCAAACGCGTGGCGGTTAGTTTCGTTTACTCGCATACCTTCACCTGTTTTCCAAAATTTCTTCACCTTCGCCGGGTCCTCAGTCGAACCGTAACCAAAGGCCGGATGCAGTTCTGCCATAAGGCTGTGAATAAATTTCGGTGTGTATGGATTGATCGCCATGATAAACCAGTGATGCCAGTAATCTGGTTCGTTGAAAGTACAGGCGGCGGCGCAGGCACCACAGTCGTTATCACTTTCCAGCCAGTAGTCGAAACATTTTTTGGCATCGGTATGGAACTTTTTAATCCCCTCATGGTTGCCCCATGCATAACCGGGCTGGTCAGAGTGCTCACCATCGTAGTAGAAGTGGGTGTCGTCGCTCATATCAATAGCTTGGCTAGGGCAAGCCTCGCCACACTTTTTACAGCTCTTACAAAATTCGGTCATTCCCCAGGTGTGAGCCTGATCATACTCGACGAACTCAAAATCTGTGTACACCTTGCAGATACGCACACGTGGGCCATACCCAGGTACCAGCAGCTGGTTATTACGCCCCCCCTCGCCCAGACCGGCCGCGATGCCATAAGCTACGGAACTGCCTAGATCATTGCCACAGGCCACCGCTTGAAATCCAAGATTTTTGATGAATTTAGCGATACTTGAGGCCAACGTTGCCATCTTGGTATAGCCATCACCGACGGTAGCACCTGAGGTTCTGCTTGGCGCCGTTGCCAGGTTGTCGTAATCCATCGGCACAGCCAGGACGATGACGCTCTTGGGCACAAACGGGAAATCATGCTCCCAGGTCAACTCTCTGTCCTGAACCTTGAATTCCTTCATCGCCTCCTGCATGGCACCGGCCACTTGCTTGTAATCGCGGAGCTTGTGTACCCCTTGACTCTCCAGCGAATTCATCATTTCAGTGGTTATACCAGCATCATAGATAGGATCGTAATCGAAGCGTTTGTCACGACGAGCGATACCACAGCGCACCGCACCATACAGCTTGGCGGCGGCGCGGATCGCATCCGAGGCCTCTTTTTCTGAGCCGAACTGATACTGTTCCAGCTCTACATCGGACTGATCCCACGAGTAAAAACGGGAATTGGGTGTACCAAGGCCAGCCAGACGCAGTTCTGTCGAGAAGGGTGGGAACCAAGACGAATGTTGCAGGGCATGATCCAGCTGAGTAAAGCCCGGACGACTGTTATCCCAGGGTTTGAATTCATAGCCAGGCACCTGCACCTGGAAGTTATAGTTAGGATTGTTTTTGTTTAAGCGACCAAACTGCTCATTGCGTTCGGGATGCCTCATCATCTGTTGCGGGCTGATCGCATAAGACAAAACGGTGTTGCGCTGCGGAAACGATTTAAAATCATCGGTAACTACAGGCCAGCTAAGATCGGGAACTCCTTGAACGGACGATTTGCCGGCAGCATAGCTGCCCATGCCCGCCGCTAATACTGCCCCACCACCAATAGCCGCACGTTTTAAAAGCGTACGACGTTCGGGATTGTCTAAGTCAGCTTCTAGCTGTTCATTGGCTGTTTCATTCTGAGAGATATTTTTTGTCGTCATGATTCTTCCACATTTAGCAATCAAAATTTAAAAAGACTCGCCGCGCGTTATCGGACAGGCCGTTAGATTGTGTGAGAATTTTAGGCCTGAAAACGTTCAAGTAATAGCCGTCCGAGCTGAGATTTAAATTTCCATTAAATGGAACAATGTTTGAAATTGGGTTCTGAGCACGCAGGCGATTGCCATTAAAATGATCCAAATCACTAAGTAGCGCATTAATCGGGTGGCAAGTTGGTTATTTGCAAAAACAAAAATTAAAACAAGGCGACACACCAGAGCGAGTAAGCAAGATTTATCTCAATTCTTTGTGATGAAGTTAACCTTTTTGGTAATAAAATCGCCTATCCGAGGGAATCGAATCGCTCCCAGTCCTGAGTTCCCTCGGTGGCGGTCCCAGCTCAATTGATAAGGGAAGCGTGGAAAACAGTCCGACACTGTACTCGCCAGCATAACGAGTGGCTCGGAAAATGTAATATCTAGGTCTTCATCACACTTTTGAACAAAACTCAGTTAATCTTCTTCGGTGGTCAGTGGTCATTTTTAGTTTAATAAGACCGCTTCCATCTCTCTATTCTGCCCATTTGTGTTAACCGGATCGTCACACTTGAAACAACCCAGCAGCCTCCCCCTCGGCTATTAGTGCATTTTTGGTAATAGTCTATTATCTTCGGCTGCATTTATCGGGTGAATTATCATCGCTACCATTCCCTTATCCATAACAGGGTTTTATCTGTAATAAGGAAATAAATGATGACTTCAAAAAAACCGGCACAACCGGAAAATCAGCAGCGAATTGAAATTACCGATGTCACTGACGACGCAAGTGTCAATCAATCACGTCGTAATCTGTTTAAAATTGGTGCCGGTATCGCGGCAACGGCAGTTACCGGCACATCGGCAGCCTTCGTCGCCGATCGTATCTCAGGCATTGAACATGATGGCTTTCCGGTTCCTTTAGATCTTGACGTGCTCAAACCCTTTCCTCAGCGCAACTCAATCTTTACCTATGCTCTCAGCCCGGAACTAGCCCTGAAGTATCCTGCCAGAAACCATACCTTCGAAAATAACTGGGGCTTCCAGGAACACGCCCAGGAATTTGGACATAGCATGTTAGATATCAGTTATGCCCTGAAGAAGTCTAAAGAGATGGGAGATAAGCCCGGCATGTCGCAGCTGGAAAACGCACTCTCCTGGGGCGGTTGGGCACCGATGAGAGTGATGGCACCGTTCCAACATATGATGTTGCCGGATAATGGCGTCAACAGCTGGTATCAGGGGCCGATTGATCTGCCGCCCCCTATCGGACGGGTTGAACAGGTTGCGCCTGAACGCTGGGAGTTTGAATCGGGGGAAGCCGCCTCCGCAGCGATCAAATCGGCCGCCCGACTTTATGGTGCCGTGCGATGCGGTATTACACGCAACGATCCGATGTGGAACTGGGATCCAATCTTTGATATTCAAAAAGGCAAGGATATCTCCTGGGACGAGTTCCCGTTTAAGCCCAAATCGGTCATCGTGCTTTTGATTGACATGGATTATGCGGCCATGGCGACAGCCCCTTCGAAAATATCAGAGGCCACTGTAGGCAACGGCTATTCTATGATGTCATTTATCGGCTCTAGCATGAAAAGCTTCCTGCATGGCTTGGGTTATCAGGCTGTGGTCGCCGGCAATGACTTAGCTAACAGCGTGGCTTACGCCGTTTCTGCCGGTTTAGGTGAAGGGGCGCGAAATGGTCAGTTAATCGCCCCACGCCTCGGCCCCAGAGTCAGGATTGCCAAAATTTTCACCGATCTTGAGTTACCGGATGAGGGCTATGATAAGCCGAGAAGTTTCGGCATCATGGAATTCTGCAGCAAATGTAAGTTGTGTGCCGATGCCTGCCCGGCAGATGCCATTAGCACCGATGACGAACCCGGCTGGAATCCGACCTATGAACACGGCGAGAACCCGGATTATTCATGGCATCACCAACTAGGGGTCAAGAAGTACTATAGCGATGCCAAGAAGTGCTTCAAATTTTGGCTAGAAAGTAACACCGATTGTGGTGCCTGCATTACAGCCTGCCCGTGGAATAAACCGGATTTTTGGCATCACAGAATGGTCGAAGCCTCCAATAGCTTCACCGGTGGTCCGCTCCACACCTTTATGAAGATCATGGATAACCTTTACGGTTACGGCAACACTTTCGATGAGAAAGCGGTGCAGAGCTTCTGGAAAACCGGTAAAGATATCGAAATTTAACTTTGACAGCGAGAGGCAAAATTATGATGGGATTAATGTGGTACCTGATGGGAATGTTAACAACAGCGGCGTTATGGGGCTACCTGCATCTGCGGCAATACTATCATCTCGACTGGAAGGCCAACTTAGGCATAATCGGCGCATTCGGATTCGCGTGGATCTGTATCGGTTGGTCGTGGGCATCTTTTGTAGAAAGTGAGCCTCAGTCAGGCGCTATGGGCCTGCTTAATTTTGGCTTACTAGCACTGTTCCTGGGGGCCTACACCTGGCGCAAGTTTATTAAGCCGGCTAAAAAAATGCCGTAAGGGTTACGCGCATATAATAAGTCTGAACAAGAGGTGGTGTTAACATATCATTCTGTTTTAAAGTATTTATGATATGACACCATCTTAATCAGGCACCGTTTTCTCATTTTGTGCATTTCACAACCCATAGCCGGCTATGGGAGGGAACCCAACACCGATAGGTACGAAATAGGTACGAAATAGACTAAATAAGATCCCTTCGTCTAAAGGCATCCAGAGATAGTGCTACCACATTGATTGTAAGATCAAATATATTTATTATCTGGATGAGACAAATCCTACAATAAAAAAAGATAAGAGATTTTGTTTATGATGACCGCTATTGTATGTAATTTTCTACCCTCAGAGGGTGATCGACATACCCGTGCCTGAAGCTCCCGGAACTCTTAAACAACTATGACCAGCATCTCAGTCGACGATCTTAAGCTCATCAACATGATTGCCTGTCAAGGCAGTTTCGCCAAAGCGGCAGATATGCTGAACCTGACTCGCCCTGGTGTGAGCCGACGGATAAAGTCTATCGAAGAAATCTTACAGATTTCGCTGTTTAAACGCACAACCCGACAACTCGAGTTAACCGATGAAGGCAGACGTTTTGTTGAGCATACCATGGCAATGGAACAGCTTTGGATCCAAGCAATAGGTGAGATACATAATCAGAAAGCCGAGCTAAAGGGCAAGCTGACGGTATGCAGTTTGGATCTGATCCACCGACGTCTGGCGCAATATTGTTTGACGGATTTTATCACCCAGTATCCGCAGATCGATCTCAAGCTGCTAACCTCCTATGGCCGACCCGAAGCCAATAAATTCGACGCGGATCTCATTCTGCATATTTCCCCGATAAAGGAACAGTCATTTATCAGCGACCCCCTGATAGAGTGTCACTGGCCGTTCTTTGCCAGTCCTGCCTACCTCGCAAAAAACGGCGTACCTCAGCACCCGAGCGAGCTGGGTGCTTACCACACCATCGAGTGTTACGATCCTGAACATGAATCTGAGAGCGGAACCTGGAGATGGTATGAAGATGAACTCAGTCATAAGGTGAAGATTGAAAGCCGCATGCAATGTGACGAGCTGGAAGTGGCCATGCATATGGCCCTCAACAATTGTGGTATTGCCTGGTTACCCGATTTCCTGGGCCGGCAATATGTCGCAGAAGGACGCTTAGTTGCCCTGTTTGACGGCAAATATGCCGATCCGGTGCAGATTTACGCTATTTATCCCAGAAGCCAGTATTATCCGTCAATAACCCAAGCCTTCATTCACTTCATGCGTTACAACAAATTGTTTGGGGAGCCGTTGCCGTCGCAATATAATGCCACTTCCTGATAACAGGCAGCTGAGCCGGCCACCCAACATCTGCTCTAGGGTGCGGCTTATTGGCACCGAATCAATTAATCAGGTTTGGTGTTTATAAAGTCAAGCAGCTTCAGCCAGTGCGAGGCCATATGGTCTTTATGGCCTGAGAGAATAGAGATTGAGCATTTCTGTGTCAAAATTAGCCAATATAGGCGCTTATCTTCCGCTGGTATCTTGGGTTTTCCAGCCGCGGGGCTAATTCTGGTGAAGTTGGCCGTGAGATGGATTACCAGATCTGGGCAGGTCCGGCGCTGGAAGCATTTAACCTGAGAATTAACGGTGCCACCCACAGTTAAATAGTTATAAAGGGCTTAAGAACTTAGGCTGTATAATTCCAGTTAGTAACTGAAAATGGCTTATAAGTTAACTGCTATTATTGTGAACTTATTAATTAACAATGGATATCTACGTTCATTTGCTGGGGAAACTGCCACAATTCGTTCACTTGGGGTAAAATGGGGGGACAGAACAAGGATGATTTAAGTGATTGGTTTAAATCAAAAAGATCGCAACCGCTGGAATACGCAGACTTATTGAAATTTTAGGGATGAAAAATGGTAAAAGTTAATGGATTTATCGCAATAGGTTTCATGGTGTTAATGGGTTCAGGTTGCTCAAACTTGGCATCTGAATTGGTCGCTAGAGGTTTGTGCCACTCTCAAACCGGCTCTCAAAGTAATTCTGAAAAATCTGAATGCCGAAAGTTAGTCAATAAGGAAATTAAAGATAACGTAAAAGCTGGAAAACTGGCAAAAGAGGATGAAAGTTAAGCAGTGATTGACCTTTTGCCTCTCTTTCATAGAAACGCCTTGATATAAACGATTCAATAAAAAATAGTCTTCTCAACTAAATGTCCACCTACCAATCAAACCATCACTCCAACTACCTGTAAAGTGTCGGCTATTTAGCCGAAATGCAAACAAACTAAATAGCAAAATACCGCCAGGTTAATGGTATCGCTATAGAAAGTGGGGGCAGAGTCTGACGAATCCCCACATTTTCTTGCGGTTTGTCTAAATGGTGATCTGACGCCAAGTAGCAGATCTATGTTTAATGGATAATTCTTTTATTATGTAAACAACTTGTTTATATAGTAAAAGACCTCGTTTGTTTAAGAAGGAATTTGCATTGTATGCGCCAATACTTGAAGTACATAATCCCCATTCTTATCCCTCTGATTGTTTTATCCCTTCCCACCAGCTTTTTCCCTCTTGATGGTTTAACGATCATACAACAACGAGTGATTGCGATATTTCTATTGGCGGCTCTGTGTTGGGTGATGGAGCCTATTCCAATTTATGCTACATCCGTAGTTATTATCGTATTAGAGTTATTGCTGCTGTCCGATAAAGGTTTCATCCTTTTCCGCTTAGGCGAAGATCAAAGCAACTTTGGTGAATTGTTAAAATACAACGAGATAATGGCGACCTTTTCAAGTCCAATCATTATGCTGTTTCTTGGTGGCTTTTTCTTAGCGATGGCGGCAACCAAATATCGTTTGGATATCAACTTGGCCAGGGTGTTATTAAAGCCGTTTGGCAGTGAACCTCGTTTTGTGATGCTAGGTTTAATGCTGATCACCGGCATCTTTTCGATGTTCATGTCGAACACCGCCACCACAGCGATGATGTTGTCGATTTTAACCCCGGTTATCGCGCTGTTTGGTCCGAAAGATCCCGGTAAAATTGCGTTCGCATTATGCATTCCTGTTGCGGCCAATATTGGTGGTATCGGCACCCCAATCGGAACCCCTCCTAATGCTATTGCCCTTAAATATTTAGTGGACGATAACCTCATTACCTTTGGTGAATGGATGATGTTTGGTGTGCCATTTGTGGTGGTGATGATGACCGCTTCCTGGTTCCTGATTAACCATCTGTTTCCCGCTAAGCAAGAGAAGATAGAGCTTAAAATAAAGGGGAAATTTTTAAAAACGCCAAAAGCGATTACCGTTTACATCACCTTCATTATGACCATCGGATTATGGTTGATGGGATCTCGTCATGGCATGAATTCTTACACCGTTGCTTTGATCCCTGTGGCCATTTTCTCTTTAACCGGCATTATCAATAAAGAGGATCTTAAGAAGATCTCTTGGGATGTTTTATGGCTGGTTTCGGGTGGTATAGCATTAGGGCTCGCGCTCGATAAAACAGGACTGGCACGCTTGATGGTTCACAGTATCCCATTTGATGCCTTCTCACCATATGTGGTATTGCTAGGGGCGGCGATGCTATGTTTGATTATGGCTAACTTTATGTCACATACGGCAACCGCGAACTTATTAATGCCAATTATGGCGGCTTTAGGCACGTCGATGACATCATTAACGCCGCTCGGAGGTGAGATAACATTGATTTTAGTTGTTACCTTCGCCGCTTCGCTCGGTATGTCGTTGCCAATTAGTACGCCACCGAATGCATTGGCACATGCAACAGGCCACGTTCAGACTAACCAGATGGCAAAAATTGGGATAATTCTTGGCGTATTAGGTGTCTCACTGAGCTTTGTGATGGTGTGGATCTTGAACATCACGGGTTTTATTGGACAGCCCTGAGCATCTGTTTTAAATAAACAGCCCTGAGCGTCTGTTTTAATAAACAACCCTGAGCGAAACGGATAGTAGCCTAGCGCTATATCCTTTAGAGAGTAACAATGGAAAAAGTGACGCTACAACGACTCATAGAAGATTATTTCGAGAATCCATTTCGTCAAATAACGATTCCTGCAGGCGAGGTAGTCTTAAAACAGGCGGGTTATAACGATCGCCTCTATTGGGTAAAATCTGGAGAGTTAGAAGGTTTTTTCTCTTCCACAGCCAAAGACAGAAAGACCAAGGTGTTTACCGCACCCGCTGGAACCTTTATTGGCGTGCACAGTTTTTTTGCAGAAACTCTCGAAGCGTCAACGACTGTGATCGCAAAAGAGAACAGCGAGCTTGCTTGGATTGATACTTCGACACCTGTGGTATCGCCAGAAAAATATGGCCCGCTAACGGCTCAATTTACACCCGTGATAGTTAAAGAGTTAGCGCGCAGACAGCGCCGAGCCAGCATGGAAGCGGTTGAGCGCGAAGCGGTACAGAACAAGCTAAATACCGCCGAGCAGATGACCACGTTAGGGCAGCTGGCCGCGGGCATTGCTCATGAGTTAAATAATGCGGTCGGTGTTATTAACAGCAAAACGGAGCGATTACAGACAGTCGTATTTGATCTGATCGAAGAGTGTCACCCGGATACTAGGCAATTTCTCGATCATGGTTTACTTTATGGTCAGAAGGCGAGTTCATCAGAGGTTAGAGCCAGAGCAAAAGAGCTGATGAAAGAGTATCGAATTGACCGTGATAGCGCCCGAAAGCTTGCTCGCGCAGTGCCTCATGGTGAAATCGACAGATCGTGGTTAACCGATATTGAACAAGCTCTGCGCTATTGGGAGATCGGTAGGGATCTGCATGATATGCGACTCGCTTCTAAGCACTCGGTGGGTATTGTTAAGTCGGTGAAACAATTAGGCCGAACCGATACGGATACGGAAGAGTGGTTGGATGTTAACGATAGCATCAATAAAGCGCTGGCGTTGCTGCACAATAGTTTACGTGGCATTAATGTAAAAATAAGCCCCGCGGTGTTGCCGAAGCTGAAAGCCAGTTCAACCGAGCTGGTGCAAATCTGGGTCAACATTATTAAAAATGCCAGTGATGTGTTAAGTCATACCTCTGAGCCAGCTATTGAGATATCCACTCGTCACGTACGCAATATGGTACAAATAACGGTTGCTAACAATGGCCCTGAGATTGATGAAGTAACACGAAGAAAAATATTTCAACCGAACTTTACCACCAAAAAAGGTGGGTTATCTTTCGGGCTGGGGCTTGGGCTCTCAATCGTTCAGCGAATTGTAAACAGTTACGGCGGCAGTATTGCGGTAATGAGCAATGATGAAAAAACCATATTCAGGATAAAACTGCCTGTACCTGCACAGGAAATCGAGGGAACTGATGGAAAAAATTAATATAATCTGTGTTGATGACCAACGTGAAGTATTGAGTGCAGTGCTACAAGATCTCTCTCCGTTAGCCGCTTTTTTCAATATCGAAGATTGTGAATCGGCGATTGAAGCGCTGGAGGTTATGGACGATCTTGATGCTGAGGGTGAGTATATTGCCTTGGTTATTTCTGATCATGTCATGCCTGAAAAAACAGGGGTGGAGTTTCTCACCGAGATCTCTCAAGAGCGCCGTTATCATCAGACTAAAAAGATCTTATTAACCGGCCAAGCAACCCATCAGGACACCATTGCCGCCATCAATCGAGCCAGAGTCGAGAGCTATTTTGAGAAACCTTGGAAGTCAGAAGAGTTACTAAGCATGGCCACCACATTAGTCACTGAATATATCTTTGACAGTGGAATTGAATACGAACCGTTTCAAGCAATTCTCGATCAAACCGTGGTACTGCAACGGTTAAGATAAACAGTAGAAATAGATAAAGAGGTCTGAGATGTTTTTTTAGTTAGTTATCATCCGGATTCATTGCCTCTTTTATTTCATCACTGCCGAACCCTTTACGGGATAAATACGCATACGCTTTCGACTTTTCTTTATAGTCCGATAAGTCATAGCGCTTTTTAGCCAGCTCATTTTTACAGCTTTGATAAAAATCGATATCGCCTGTTAGCATTAATTGATACAAGGTATCTTCGAAATCGCTCACATCAATCAGTCGCTGCTTTAATTCCTGCAGGATGAGGGTTTCGCCTTTACCTTTATTAAATAGTTTGATTATTTCAGTTGTTAAGTCGGCTTTGTCTGCTTTTACGGCTAATTTACTGCGCAATGTTTCACGTTCTGGATGTTGTGATAATGCGTGGTCGATTTCTAATCGGGAAAACCCTTTTGTGGCCATCTGGGCATAGACTTTTTCTCTGTTGGTGCCATAAAAGTTATCATATTTGCTTAGCAGCCTGGATGTGGCCATCTCAAAGGCATCGACTTTTTGCTCATCCATCACTTGCTCTATAGCGGTATCAATCTCTGTAGCGGGTACGCCGCGCAGTTGTAACTTACGTCTTATCGCGCCAGTACCGAGTTCATTACTAAAGGCCAACTCGCAATAGCGTATAGCAAAGTCATAGTTATTTTTTAAATAACCGTTCTCTATTAGTTTGGCGAGTACGATATCAATCCATTCTTGGTTTTCGGTTTTACGCTCAAGCTTGGTGCGAATTTCATTAATGGTAAAATCTTGCTGGCCAAGGTGCCAATAGGCACTATTAAAAACGTTATCGATAGTTTTGGCTTGGCGTAGTGGTGGGCGCTGCATAACAAATTGATCTTAAGTTAAAAAATAATCAAAACCAGTGTAGCAGATCCCCGCGTTGTTGAGTACGCGCCAGACTCCTCTGTGTCAGGACAGTTGTGCTTGAATACGATTTGAGAACAAGCCATCGAGCATCAAAAATGCCGATGGCTTTTTATTTGAAGCATCTTCAGTTTAAAACCGAATAACCTCTTAACGCTTGCTGTAGAAGTTGAGTATTTAGAGTTTGTCACCGGCAATTTTTTTACCGTCGATTCTAATTTGTAGCTTCACTGTAAATATTGCATATGCAAAAACCTCAACTAACCTCTCAACCTCGCCAATCATAACCTTTGCACTCATAATTGCCTTGTTCTTATCTAAAGCAAACTGCTCACTGTTTGATGCCACTAACTCACCTCCATGAAAGAGCTTAGCACCGCTTAGCCAAGTATTTTCCAGTACAAATTTATTACCTTCGAATTCACCAACGACAGTTTTCTTTGGCATGTAGCCTCCTTGCTATGGCACCTAACTACCATGCTTCACGAGCTGTAGGTCTAGTGATAACTATAGCCCTCGTTATCAATTAACAACATATCCTGTTTATTACTGGCGTTCAATGCTCAAATTATCGTCACAAACACTGGGCTACTTTACTGCATATCCAGACTTTGGTCGTTAAGGGGTATAAAATGGGGCTAATAAAAAGCCCATCAATTGACGGGCTTGTTATCTGTATCAAACTAATACAAATTGAATACAAATTGAATGCAAATTGCTGAGATTAACTCACCGCTTTGGCTTTACGAGCTTGATGCAATTTCTTGTAACTTTCAATAAGTCTCAGGTGTGGCTCTATGCCCTCAAGCTTCATGCTGGTTTGAGTCAGCCCGAAGAACTTCACCTCACCGGTCACTGAGCCAACCACGTTATCCATGGTCTCTTTACCAAACATTCTTTCGAAATTATGAATAAAGTGCTCAAGTTCTAACTCTTCATCTAAGGTGACTTCTAACACCGCATTGACTGCCTGATAGAACAAGCCACGTTCAACTGTATTGTCATTGTACTGCAGGAACTCACCCACAAGCTCAATGGCATTTTCAAGCTCGCCCGATGCAAGATAGATAAGTATCTTAAGCTCAATAATCGTCAACTGACCCCATGGGGTATTTTCATCAAATACGATACCAATCAATGTTGGAATATCAGTTTGGTTATCTAATTGGCTCTCTTCTAAACGCTCTACCAAACCTGCTAACTCGTCATCATTAAGTGAATGAAGATTCAGGATATCTTCACGATAATCGAGCGATTTATTGGTGTTATCCCAAATCAGATCTTCAACCGGGTACACTTCTGAGTAATCAGGTACCAAAATACGGCACACCGAGGCACCGAGCTGATCAAACTCGGCAATGTAAGCCTCTTTGCCAATATCGGCTAATATGCCAAATAAGCTTTCAGATTCTTCTGCGTTAGTGCCGGAGAAATCCCATTCGCAAAAATCATAGTCATGATTGCTACTGAAGAAACGCCAAGAGATAACACCGGTAGAATCGATAAAGTGCTCGACAAAGTTTTCAGGCTCAGTCACCGTCATGCTGTCGAAAGTAGGTTTAGGTACGTCGTTTAAACCTTCGAAGCTTCGACCCTGTAATAGCTCGGTTAAGCTGCGCTCTAGCGCCACTTCAAAGCTTGGATGCGCACCAAAAGAGGCAAATACCCCACCCGTTCTTGGGTTCATCAGCGTGACACACATAACCGGGAATTGACCACCAAGGGACGCGTCTTTAACGACAACTGGGAAGCCTTGTACTTCCAAGCCTTGAATACCAGCCAGGATACTCGGATACTTTTCTAACACTTGCATAGGTACATCAGGCAAGACAATTTCTTGTTCAATAATTTGTCTTTTAACGGCGCGCTCAAAAATTTCTGATAAACACTGCACCTTGGCTTCTTGCAGGTTGTTACCCGCGCTCATACCATTACTCAGGAACAGGTTTTCGATTAAGTTAGACGGAAAATGCACCGTTTCACCATCACTATGGCGAACATACGGAATAGTACAGATACCACGTTCAACCATGCCTGAGTTGGTATCGATAAGATTAGAACCCGCCAACTCACCATCTGGGTTGTAAATGTCTAAACAATGCTCATCTAAGATCCCCGCCGGCAATGCATCGTCGTCTTCTAACTCAAACCACTTTTCATTGGGGTAATGAACAAATTCACTGTTGGCAATCTCTTCACCGAAAAATTGATCGTTATAGAAAAAGTTGCAGTTTAAGCGTTCGATAAACTCACCGAGTGCCGAGCAAAGCGCACTTTCTTTAGTGGCACCTTTACCATTGGTAAAACACGAAGGTGATGCCGCATCGCGAATATGTAACGACCACACATTAGGGACAATGTTGCGCCACGAAGATATCTCTATCTTCATACCGAGATCGGCTAACATACCCGTCATGTTGGAGATGGTTTGCTCAAGCGGCAGATCTTTACCCAAGATGTAGGTACTGACATCGCCATCGGGTTGTCCCATCAACATGGCATTGGCATCTGATTCGAGGTTTTCAACCGTTTCAATCTTAAATTCAGGGCCTGTCTGTACCACCTTCTTAACGGTGCAGCGTTCTATCGAACGTAAAATGCCGACTCTATCTTTCTCTGAAATATCATCAGGCAGCTCTACCTGAATTTGGAAAATTTGGTTGTAACGATCTTCCGGGTCAACAATGTTGTTTTGTGACAGTCTGATGTTTTCCGTAGGAATATCACGCGCCTTGCAGTACACCTTGATAAAGTAGGCCGCACAAAGCGCTGATGATGCTAAGAAATAATCAAAAGGGCTGGGAGCAGAGCCATCGCCTTTGTAGCGAATAGGCTGATCTGCGGTGACGGTAAAATCATCAAACTTCGCTTCCAGTCTAAGATTGTCGAGAAAATTAACTTTGATTTCCATTGAATATTGTCCAGAGTCGTGCACTGTAAATCGGCGGGCATGCCTACTAATGGGGGGATTATCGGTGTTTTTTAGGCAATAGTCTTGGGTTAATTACGTAAATGGTTAATTAAGGGCCTTTAGCGCGTTAACAATGTGGGCTTGGTTATCAGGCTTCAATAAGCTATTAATTCAAAATATCCCTCTCCCCGAATTGATGGTGTAAGCACTCCCGCTTTCTGAAACATCCAATTCGAACCTTTCACCTACAATCTCCAATTCAAAAACTTGCCCACTAACAATGAGTGGCTCATTGACTCCAGTTAGATTTTCACTGGCAACATTGTATTACCTATACATATAGCGAACACCTTTCACTGCCCCTCCAAAAACAATTTGCGCTCGATTTTTATTCAATCTAGGTTCAGGTCTATGGCTAACAATAAAGCATACCTCGAAAGCAGGCTCCCATAAAAATCTCATGACAGGAAGCAAAAGAGGGGCATTTTAGTTACGGTTTAAGGTATCAAAAACACAGGGGTTTCGTTAAGCAGCCAGAAATAACGACACAGCATCACGATGAAATATCTAGGCTCCTAGCACCGCATAAATGGGGAAAAACTCCCCGATAAACTCGTTGACGAACCCTCAGTGCGCAACAGTCCTTAAATTTAATTACTCCCCGAACTGTACAAAAAACGTACAACTGGTATAATCTTGTCAAATTTAGTCGAGTCGTCAATTCAAATACCTATAATACTAATTTGAATATTTTTTCTCCCAGACCTAAATACTTCAAAACATACCGACGCTTTTTCGACCGCTAAAAACAATCGTTTCATAAGGGTTTGAAACACAAAGCTGCCTGGTGTTATGGCGCATTTATGCCTGAATTTAAGTGTTGAAAGTGTAGTTCTGACTTGCGCTTCATACCTAATATTTTGGCTGAACACGTCAAGTTTTATGAGAGGAAGTATATGAGTCTTATCCACACTAATGATTCTTTTAGTTCAACTATCCCAGTGTTGCCCAATGAGATAGCGCAAGAGCAGAAATACGCGCCTGTTAGAGTCAAGTTGCAAACCTGTAAGCTTTACCCCCTATGGTTAACCTTATTCTGCGCGCTATTTACTCTGAGCAATCAAGCCGAGGCAGATGATTCGATGCTTCATTTGGCGGCCATAGATTCTCAGGCTTATGCAGTGAGCGATTATTCCGAGGCTTATGCTTCCTCTACCACTCACAGCGAGCCGGCACTCTTTACTCGTCACACAGAAATAGACATTAGCCGCTATGTGAATTCATTGATTAATGACTCTTTCTTTAGTGAATCAGCGCTTCGCAACTCTTTAGCCAGTAGCTTTTTATTTAATAACTCCGCGTTTACAGGCAGTGAACAAGGTTCAAACTGGAAAGTGGCATTTGAAGGGGTTGAGCTTGGGGGAGCGCAATCGTCATTGATGGCTAACGCTTTCTTTGGTGAGGAGGCCAGCTACATCAATCGCTTAATCGATGAATCCTATCAATATCTTGGGTGGGGCACTAAGGTCGGCAAGAGAATAGTACTGTCACCTAATTTTACGACGCTTATTCATGCCGGTGCGTTTAACTGGGAACAGTCACGCTCTACACTAGGCTCTGTAGATTCGGGACAACAAAGCGGTATATCCCCCTATGGTGGGATAGAGCTCAATTATCAAGTCACTAGAACTTCGGAAGTGCAGCTAAAATGGACCCATTTTGAGCTGAATGAAACCCAGCTAGACCAGTTTGGGATTTACTTTAGCCATAGATTCTAACTAAGTTTTTTAGCTGATGTTTCAAACTAACTACTTCACCTACTGCTTGATCTGCTCCTTGATCCGCTCCCTGTTCCGATTACTTGTTCTTCGCCCACTAATTTCCCCCAGACTCAACACCGCATCAACAAATCAAGTATGAGGATTAGAAATAAGCTAGCAATATGAGTTAGCAGTAATAGTGCACTTGGATGTTGATCTCGGCAGGTGTTTTGCTAGAGCGAGCCCAGAGATGGATTAGCAGATCTGGGCAGGCTCGGCACTTTGCGCCTTTAACCCGTGGCACACTTGAGTGTTGTTTGCTTCTTCACTCCTTAAGCGCAAACGAGTATGCCTTTTATGAGATAGTGTTTTGACATAATGGCGGTAAACATCTGCTCGGTTTTCGTAAAGTGAGGGACGAACTTATACGGAATCTAAGGCTCTTTTGACCTGCTGGATCACGGATATCTCGTTCCTCGATTCCGGCGTGACGACTCGTCGACTCATCATGATTTATGTGAAAGAGAACGAGTTGTTAACTTCTGGATTTTAACTAAAAACAGAAAGCCATCGAACATCAAAAATGCCGACGGCTTTTTTATTTGAACCGACTGTATTTGAATCGACTTTATTTGAACCGACTGTATTTGAATCGACTTTATTTGAATCGAACCGCTGAATATCTCTTAGCTGACTTTTGAGCAGTCCTTGTCGGGCCATCGACTCAACGCGGGAGGCTATCTATCATGAAGAAAGTATCCCAAACCAGCCTATCTGTATTCATCAGCAAACCAAAATTCCGGCAAGAATGCCCCTCTATGATTTTAGATATGGATTTCTCCGATGATCTAATCAACTTAGGTAAAGAATCCATAGATATCGCGATTCGGGCAGGAAATGCTCCACAGGAACGTGTGGTAGCTAAGCAACTTTCCAACGGGGAGTTTAAGTTGGTTGCTACGCCAAAACCCAAACTTAAATTTTTTCCTCTTGTATCAACAAGCAAAGTATAAAATCCCCAAAATTAAGCTCTGTGTCGATTTTATTACTCGACATCTTGGCTAGCCCCTATAGAGTATAAAACACAGGCTATGCAACATGTTTAAGAGGAAACATTTTCGGTGTCTTCGGGCTGTTATTACTATGAGATGAGTAGAAAACAGAAAGGGACGAAGTGAACACTTCATCCCTTTAGCTAATGTTACAAATCCAGTAGTCAGATCTTATTGAAAAAGCCTGCAGTTAAAGACCAAGCTTGTCGGCTACATAGTCGGCGTCTTTATCACCCCGGCCAGACAGGTTGACTAAGATTTGCGTCTCTTTTGGTAGCTTGGCGGCTTCTCGCATCGCCCAAGCCACGGCGTGGGCACTCTCCAGAGCCGGAATAATCCCCTCGACCCGCGACAGTGTCATAAAGGCATCTAAGCACTCTTCATCGGTGACTGAATCATACTCTGCACGCTCAATATCTTTGAGATAACAGTGCTGGGGGCCGACTCCCGGGTAATCTAAGCCAGAGGCAATCGAGTGAACCGGCAGTGGCTCACCCGCTTCATCTTGCAATACGTAGCATTTAAAGCCATGAATGGCGCCCGGCGTGCCCAAAGTGAGGGTAGCCGAATGCTCTGTGGTATCCAGCCCTTTGCCGGCAGGTTCGACGCCGACAATTTTCACCTCGCTGTCATCCAAAAATGCGGTGAACAGGCCGATGGCGTTCGAGCCGCCCCCCACACAGGCGGTGATGATATCGGGAAGTTTATTGAATTTTTGTTGGAACTGCTCTCTGGCCTCACGACCGATAATGCTTTGGAAGTCGCGTACCATCTTAGGGAAAGGATGAGGACCCACCACAGAGCCGATGGCATAGAGATAATCTTTCGGATTCTTCAGGTATTCCACAAAGGCGCTGTCGACAGCATCTTTTAAGGTGGCTGTACCTTGAGTGACTGGTACCAGCTTACAGCCTAAGATTTTCATCTTAGTGACATTAGGGTGCTCTTTTTCTATATCGACCTGACCCATATGAATTTCACAGGGGATCCCCACAAGGGCGCAGGCTGTGGCGAGGGCGACACCATGTTGGCCGGCGCCGGTTTCGGCAATCACCTTCTTCTTGTTCATGTATTTGGCGAGCAGTGCTTCACCCAGGCAGTGATTGATCTTGTGGGCGCCGGTGTGATTAAGGTCTTCACGCTTGAGATAGATCTGCGCGCCGCCGAGTTTATCGCTTAAGCGTTTGGCATGATAGATGGGGCTTGGACGGCCCACATAGTCCTGGAACAGCTGCATCAGCTCATCCTGGAAGCCTTGAGTCTGTCGAATCTCTTCGTAGGCTTGATTAATCGCATCCATCGCACTCTTTAGCTCAGGCGGAATAATCTGCCCGCCATACTCACCAAAAAAGCCTTGATTGTCGGGCATGGGGGCGAATTCGAACTTGCTCATAGGACCTCTCTATACTTCTGTATTTATTGCTACTTTGACATTAATTGGGTTCGTTTTTGATACACCCGATCAATATATAACAGAGTCAAGGAGAGGCCAATAGCAATTAGTATAACTATGAAGTAGAGGGGGTCTACGCGGCTAAAATGAATTTAGGCCAGATAAAGCTCTGCAGTGACATTCTGTGCAGTATCTGGCCTGGTTAAGTGCCAATAAACAGTGTTGGGGGGCTTAAGTGTATTAGCTATTGTTGTGCAGTGAACATAGTTAGGCTGCCACACAAAAACACAGATCTATTGTCTGTGCCATAAACCTCTTGGTAATGAAGGCCTACAAAAACGCCTTGTTAAAACGAATAACTAATGGTTAGAACACCTACTTTAGTCTGCACTTTATCTGCACCTAAGTACTTATAATCCAACCCAATCCCAAAACCATTAAATGCTTGGAATTTAATGCCTAATCCAGCGGCTAAATCTACACCAATATCGTCTCTGGATGGCGGAATAATGTCTGTATACCTGCCATCCTCATAATCCAGATCATAACGGTTGAATCCAACCTTGGTATATATGGCCCAGCGCTGAGATATCGGGTAGGTATATTGTGCTGTGATGTAAATATTATCTACTCTGGTTATATCGACATAACGTGCTTCAGAGCCTCCGTTTAACGGAGTACAGATAATGCAAAATCCTGAAGATGTTTCCTGATATCCAACGGCTACAGCCCAGTTGTTATCGATGTGAAATTGATAAAAATACTCTTCTGAAAAGCTAATACTATCACTATCGGGATCTCCTGGAACGTAATCAACCTCCATCGTTCCTGAAAGCATACCGAATCCTATCCCTAAGGTATGGGTTTTATTGAAGCTGGTTTTGGTGCTGTTTTTGATATCTTCTTTAGTATTATTGTTGATATTGCCATCATCTGCAAAGCATGTATTGGACAACAAGATACAGAACAGAATTGAATAGAGCTTTTTCATTAAAATTCCTTTTTAATTATTATGATACGACTTGATAAGTAGCCACAGAAACCAGTTCGAGTCATAGGTTCCGTCATTCAGACCTGTTTACTTTCCCAGCAACAAGTTACACTACCTAAAAATGGTTATATTTCAAGCAACAACAACTTTAATCACCGACCATTTTAACAATTTGCCAACAAGATCACTTTCTTCAACATAGATGATAATTTCTACAGCATTTTTGGACCGAAAATTATTGAAACTTGGGGTGGTCTTCACTGGATTCCCGCCCAAAACACCGCGGGAATAACAAAGATAAAAAGCATTGGGGAGTGACGGTAGTAGGAACATAACGGAAGCGATTAATTACAACTCACTTAATCAGCATTGAACCATTCAAAAAAAGCCATCGAGTCTCCTCGATGGCTTTTATCTAGACAGGGGTCACCCCCTTAGCTGAATCTAGAAACTAAAGTTAACTTTTGCCGTGTATGTCGTGCCGTCGAAGCCGTAAGGCAGTGCACGTACCGGGTACTGAAAGACCTGATTGGTGATGAAATCGAGCGATTCATTCGCCCCCAGCTCATCTGGGGTGACATCGAAGATGTTATTGATGCCCGCAGAGACGCTCAAGGATTCGGTAAACTGGTATTCCAGATTGATATCCACCAGCACGGCGGCTTCCACTACGCTGGTCGGCAGGAACGAGCCCGTTGGCGATAACTCATCGGGAAGGCCGATATGGTCGTTACCGAAGTAAGTCACGTTGGTTTCACCGAAGTAGTTGGCCCTTAGCATACTGCGCCAATCATTCTTGCTGTAATCGAAGGTTAAGGTCGCACGCTCTTGCGGTTAGTCACAGCCAACTAACATGGGTGGCTAATTTTCAGCTTCTTTCATCACACATGAGGACTAAACTCTCGCCATGCATCATCTGGCTTCCAGTTAACCGACCACTCTGGAATGTCCTTAGCCATCATGGGTCTCGCAATGCCATAGCCTTGCGCTAATTCACAGCCCGTTTGTAATAGTGCAGTGCCATGCGCGATGGTCTCGACCCCCTCCGCACACACTTTATGTTTGAATGACTTAGCCAAGTTCACAACCCCCTCAACAATCGCCAGATCATCTGGTGTCGTCAGCATATCGAGCACAAAGGTTTGGTCTATCTTAATCAAACTCGCCGGCAATCGTCTTAGATAAGTCAGTGAAGAGTAGCCCGTACCAAAGTCATCTAAAGCAAAGGTCACCCCCAGTTCAATACAGGCGAGCATGGTTGCCGAGACCTGCATTACATCGTCTATCAAACTCGTTTCAAGTACTTCTATTTCCAAAGAGCTCGGAGCAACCTCCGGGTGTGCTGCCAGTAGTGCTGCCAAGCGAGTGACAAAGCCATCATGTTGTAGTTGAAGTGCGCTAACGTTAACACTGACAGGAATATCCAACCCCAGCGCTTGCCATGCCGCGATTTGACCCAGTGCGGTGTCAATGACCCACTCGCCGACCTCAATGCTAATAACATGATTCTCAATTGCAGGTAAAAACTCGTTAGGTCCAACTAAACCACGCTCAGGGGAGAGCCATCGAATTAAGGCTTCAGCACCAATAATTGCTCCCGTCCTCATATTGACCTTGGGCTGGTAATACAGCACAAATTCACTTTGATCCAAAGCCTTGCGCATACTCTGCAAATCATCATGCCGAATCTGCATCGCAATATTTTGTGCAGTGTCAAACAAGTGATAGCAGTTCTTACCCTCATGCTTTGCTACATACATGGCTTGGTCTGCATGACGCAGGAGTTGGTCTGCATCTATGCCATCTTGTGGGTAAATGGCGACCCCCATACTGGCAGAGACTTTCAGCATAATTCCCTCCACAGTCACTGAGCCAGAGGCAGCCTCTAACAGCCTTTCCAATACAGGTTCACAATCCTCACCCTTTTCGATATCCATCAGCACGGCGACAAACTCATCACCACCTATTCGTGCCAGCGTATCGATATCGCGTAAAGCCTCCTTCAGGCGACGTGAGATAACAATTAACAATTTATCACCGACGTCGTGACCGTAAGCGTCATTCACATCTTTGAATTTATCTAAATCAAGAAAAACGACCGCTAAGGATGACTTCCGTCGCCGGACTTGCACCATGGATTGCGTTAGACGATCAGCCAATAGTGTGCGGTTTGGCAAGTTGGTTAACGTATCATAATGAGCAATGCGTTCCAGCTGTTCCTGATGATCTTTAATCGCTGTGATGTCGTTGAATAGGGCGACGTAGTTTTGCACCTTGCCGGTAGCATCGAGTACCGCGCTGATAGTAAGCATCTCTGGATAGATCTCGTCATTCTTACGCTTGTTCCAAATCTCACCAGTCCAATGTCCATCCGCTTGAAGAGTGTCCCACATCTCTTTATAGAACTCAGGCGAATGCCGTCCGGATTGAAGGACCCGCGGATTCAGCCCTATCACCTCATCGCGCGCGTAGCCTGTAATAGCGCTAAAAGCATCATTAACTTCGATGATGACTCCTGAGGTGTCCGTGATGGTGATGCCTTGGTTTGTGTGGGTAAATACGCTGGCGGCATGTTTTAGCTTTAGTTCTGCTTGCTTGCTCTCGGTAATATCTAGAATCAGTGATGTCACACCGATGACTTCACCGTTCACACCCACGATCGGGGTGCTATACCATTCACAAATGATGGTCCTGCCATCTTTTGTAATGTTTTCATTTGAACTTCTGGTGCATTTCATCTCTTTAAACAATGCCTTATCGATCTTATTGATATCATCTCTAATTTCTTCAGGCACCAATATATCTAATAGAGAATGACCAATAACTTCGTCAGGGGAGTATCCGAATATCTTCTCGGCTGATTTGTTCCACTCGATACAATTTAAATTGCTATCCCATGAGATGCACCCAAGCGGGGTATTCTGAACATGATGGGAGAGCATCGCCGTACTTTCCTGTAATGCCGTCGCAGCTTTGTTGCGCTCTGTGACATCCCGGATAAACCCAACGTAGCCCAAAATTTGGTCATCAAGAGTTCTAATAACAATCCTACTGGTTTCACCTACAATGATACTGCCGTCCTTGTGCCGATAGTTCGCTTCATAAGGCGTGACTTTCTCTTTCGCTGCCAGATTGAAATGAATACGACCTTGTCGCTCATACTCTTCATCACTCTCATAAATTATTGATGCTGTTTTCCCCGCCAGCTCATCAACACCATAGCCAAGCATTGATTCAAAACCTTGATTTATTGATATAATTTTCCGTTCTGAATCGGCAAAGATACAACTATCGGTAACGCCATTAAAAATAGAATTAAACAAATTTTCGTTATTGACTGATGCGCTTTTTGCTACATGAAGAGCGAGCAATGCTTCTTTACGCTCATGAATATCTCTTGGTACCCAGCGCTTGATGAGAAGCAAGATGACTAGAACGCCAGCAAAAATGTTGATTAGCTTCGGAATAATGAGCAAAGCGGGTTGTGATAGCAGATCGGCAATACTCTTAGGTATCAGTCCGTACAGCGAGTTGAAATACAATCCGAAATAGACACTTTCAACGATGGTCCTGAAGGCATCAATGGCAAGGATGATAAGGAGAACCGTAACCGTTCTGCTTACAGCCCCATCAACAGCTTTTAACTGTCTGAGTTTTAGCAGATAAATACCGATAATAACCACCCATAAAGTAGCTAATACCCAGTACGATATAGGTGTAATGAGTTTGAAAATATCCATTTTTCTCTAATAGACTCTCTGGCTGCCCAACGAGGTTAATCGCCGTCAGGAAAATAATAAGCTGGATTTAAGATATGCGACCCTAAGTGACCAGCAAATAACGGCCCACATAGTAAATTAACCGTACGGTATGTTTCGTGTTTTCAATCACTAAACTGGTATTTCAAATAATCCTTAATGCAAATATGTTAACGAATTGTCATTTTGGAACCATTTCCAAGCTGTGATTCACCCCCTAAAGCGGGCGGTTATGCAGACTAGCTAACGCGCTGATAAGAAAACAATTAAAATAATCATTAACCTGAAATAACTAGGCTAACTGTATGCTCCTTCAGAAAACCACTAAGGAAAGAACGATAAACACAACATTGAGCAACAAAGGTATTAGCTTGTAACGCCCAATCTCTGTTCGAAACAATTCAAAGCAAAAAGCCATCGAGTCTCCTCGATGGCTTTTATCACGACGGGGGTTCCCCCCCTTAAGTTAACCTCCAGTAAGTAACCTAGAAGCTAAAGTTAACTTTTGCCGTGTAGGTCGTGCCATCGAAACCGTAAGGCAGTGCGCGCACCGGGTACTGAAAGGCCTGATTGGTAATGAAATCGAGCGATTCATTCGCCCCCAGCTCATCTGGGGTGACATCGAAGATGTTATTGATGCCCGCTGAGACGCTCAAGGATTCGGTGAACTGGTATTCCAGATTTATATCCACCAGCACGGCGGCTTCCACTACGCTGGTTGGCAGGAACGAGCCCGTTGGCGATAACTCATCGGGCAGACCGATATGGTCGTTACCGAAGTAAGTGACGTTGGTTTCACCGAAGTAGTTGGCTCTAAGCATACCGCGCCAATCATTTTTGCTGTAATCGAAGGTTAAGGTCGCACGCTGTTTCGGCTGTCCATCGGTTAAGAAGCTACGCTGAAGATCGTCCAGCGCCACATCCTCCGGGATCCCGTCTGCCGTATTCACACTATCGATCTCTGTTTCATTAAGGTTCCCTGCCAGCGTGGCATTGAAATCGCCCTCAAACAGGGAGGCTTGATAGGTCACAATCAGATCGAGCCCTTGCGTCGTCGAGTTGACCGAGTTTGAGAAGTAGTTAGCTTGATCGGCGCCTGTCGCATTCAGTGCCGCCACCGCGTCAGGGCTAAAGGCCACGTCATCGGCCGAGAGCAGGCTGCCCAAGGTGATCCTGTCTTTAATCTTGACCTTGTACGCATCTAAGGTCACCGAGATCTCCTCGGTCGCATTGAAGACGAAGCCCAGACTTAGGTTTTCGGAGGTTTCAAGCTCTAAGTTGTCGACCCCTAAGGCCGACGGGAAATCTGAGCCTGCGGTGGCTGTAAATGAGTCAGACAACACACCACCCGGACCTAAGTTGGTGGTGTAGGCCGTGTAGGCACTTTGCTGCAAGGATGGCGCCCTGAAGCCGGTAGACACCGCGCCGCGAAGGGCAAAGTCATCGGTCACTTCATAGCGGGATGAGACTTTCCACACCAGATCGCTGCCCGCATCGGAGAACTCCTCGAATCGAGCCGCCGTGCCCAGAGACCAGGTATCAGTTAACTGGGTTTCGAGATCCAGATAGAAGGCATAACTGTTACGGTCGGCCTGACCTGCGGCATCGGGCCTCAAGCCTGGGTATGCCTGAAATCCACACCCTGCATAGACATCCGGATCCATGACCGACGGAAAGGCGCTATCGGCATTAGAGATACCGCAGGAATATGATGCCAATTCACCGGCAACAATTTCATAGTTTTCGGTGCGGTATTCGGTGCCAAACGCAACATAGAGCGGGGCATCGCGACCTATCTCGACAAAGCCTGAGACATCGGCATTAAATGTGGTCTGGTCGAAACGAAAACCACCGGAATAACCCGATGTAGGCCCGGAGTTGGCCGCGATATCTTCATCAGTAGCGCCAGAGTTGTTGTATAGATACTCGGCCGCATAAGAAGCGTTGATGCTATCTCTGGAATCGAAGTCATAACGATTTTGACCATAAACACCCGAGACATCGAACTGCCAATCATCGTTGATATCGCCGCGTACGCCCGCGGCGACTGAGATATCCTGTGCTTCATTATAGATACGCGGCAGGAAGCCATCCGGATACACCTGAGCTATGTTTTTAGCCGCTTCATCGAAGTTACGCCAGAAGCCATTACCCAGCGCCGTACGGTTAGAGTAGCCGCCAAAAGAGTAGAGTTCGACATCGCCCACCGGCATCATGGCATTATAAAAAACCGATTCAAACTCGGAAGCGGCGTTACCTTGTCCCCAACGAACATCATCGGACAGGGTCCCCGGTGCTATGGTGGATGAACCGCCAATATCGGGCTGGGCACGGTTAGTCCCGTCGGCATCGCGATACTCGAATGACAAATTGATAAAGCCGCCATCATCACCGAGATCGAATCCGGTATTGAGTCCTATAGAATAGTTGTCACCATCCCCTTCACCCGTCGTGCCACCTTGCAGGTAACCGGAAGTCTCACCTGTGATGTCTTTGAGTGATAAGTTAATCACTCCGGCGATGGCGTCTGAGCCATATTGCGCCGCGGCGCCATCACGCAGTACTTGCACATCTTTCAGGGCAATAAGCGGGATAGCATTCATGTCAGTACCCGCAGCGCCTGCGCCAACGGTGCCATTGAGGCCGAAAATAGCTTGGTTATGACGACGCTTACCGTTAATCAGCACTAAAGTTTGGTCGGGCTGGAGTCCGCGCAGCGTTGCCGGGCGAAACAGATCGGAGCCGTCTGAGACTTGAGTTCGGCTGAAGTTAAATGAGGGAACACTCGCCTGCAGGCTCTGACCCAATTCGGTAAAGCCACCACGGCTTAGGCTTTCGGCACTGATAATATCGACGGGAACAGCTGACTCAGTCGCCGTACGGCTCGATACCCGGCTTCCAAGTACGGACATTTTTTCTACGTTCGCATCGATTTGTGTTACTTCGGATGTTTCCGCGTAAAGGTTTGAGCTTGTTAAAGCTAAGGCGATGGCCAGCGCTAATCCATCTGGTTGAAATCTTGTGTTCATCATACTGCTTCCATTTTTATTATAAGGTCTCTGGCATCGCGCTCTTTATCCCATCAGTTCTGAAGACTGCTTTAGATAAATAGTTTCCGTGTTGCAATTTCACGAAACTCGACTACACCAGACAATATTTATGCACTTTTAATGGATACAATGTCAATGGATTTGTTAATGAGATGACAAATATTATCGACAAAATTAACATCTATACCTTGCCGCATCTCTTTAAAAGGGAGAACCTTGCACTTAGGAAGATGAATAGTTATTTACCGCTCGCATTAACGAGCAACAGACGAAAGCAAGGGGGAAGACCGTAAGTAAGCGTGTGAAACAGACTGAATATTGGTTTTGAGGATTACGACTTTGGCTTCAGTTCGCTCAGGAAGAAAGTCGTGTTTATGATCGAACTGGTGAGTTCGTACTCCCCTGATGCGCCTGCTGTGATCTCTCTTGGGCATTGTGGAGTTCGACCCCATCACTGGCCACTTCGAGGGCGACGTTACAGCTGGCAGGTGATTGGTCTACCTTCTCACAACGGTTGAGTTCGAGTGTAAAGGCTTTCTTGTCGATAGCTTGGGCAAGCTTAGCGCAGCTCATAGGATGTTCATTTTCCTCGCGAAAGTACAAGCGTTGCCTGTTCCCCTCACCTTCCCCCTCGTCATTGGCGATCAGGTACTCCCAGTCGTCACCCCAGGAATCAATACGAAATCGATGGGCGCCGGAATCGGTAAACACCGTGATTTGAGGTCCAACCTTAACGCCGTATTCCAGATGGTTAGTGGCGTATACTCGCAGATAACAGGTAAATAAAACGTCATCACTGTCTTGAGAGCTAAACTCAGACTCTGAAACCGCATCCAGTTGAAATGAGACATCTTTGTCACAACCTGATAATGCAACAGCACTCAAGATGAGTGCAGTAATCCAGGTGTTCTTCATCGCGCTGCCGACTCTAATGTAATTATTTGTATCCAAGCTTAACAGAGTCTGATTTCATATTTTAAATCATTGCACTTACTTACAAAGTAGCGGGCAAGAGAAAGCACCTTTAAACATCCCTTTCTTAGCCGATAAATTTGAAAAGAATACTAAATACGAATATCTATTCACCACAAGTGTTCAAACGAAGATGTTTTGTCTGACACAAATAATTTTCAAGCAGACGCAAAACCTCAACAGATCGACAGAAACTGACAATGTAAAGCGGTTAAAAGTGGTTTATTAGCAATCTCTTTGCCCAACAAACCGTCAGGCTATAGGGCGTTATCGAACCGGTGTGATAACAATCCTTTGTAATACCTCATCCGGTAGCAAAGGCGTGGATTCCTGCTTTGCATACTCATCGAATCCAGCTCGGTAATAATCAGATAACGGATGGCCCGACTGACCACCGGGGATAGTCATTATGGCATTTTCCTCGGCTCCGGGTTGTACGATAAAACGCTGTGAGGCGCCAAAAGAGCTGCGCTGCACGGCTGGCATAAAGGTGTCACCGAAGGCCTCTATTTCAGGCATATCTAACCATGAACTGAGTATTGGCAACTGCTTACTGAATGGGTGCTGGATCTTCAGGGCATTAACCTTGCCCCAGCTCAGGTCAGCCAGATCATCATAGTCACTATGAAGACTCAAGAGCTCAGCCGTTGCGTATTGATAACTATCGATAGCAAAGTCATCCCAACTTTCATAACCATCGGCTAACCAGGTTTCAGGTCTCTCCTCGATTAACTGCCACATTCCAGGTTCCAGATAACGTTTAACCACCGAAAGAGATAGATGATGTTTGCCTAAACCTGTCTCGATTGGTGCAAAGCTGGCATCGATTAGCCTCGCCCTGAAATGCCGGACTAAGGTGTAGCCTACCGAGCCTGAGCAGGCGCATGCTTGCCAGTCTCGAAGATACTGAATATCTTTTGCAAAACGCTTAGGTTGGGTCGAGAGCAGCTCAAGCAGATAGCCGTGCCAAGGCTTTAAAAACTCCGCACGATTATCCAGCTGTAACCGATAAAATGCGGCTTCATCGAAATGAGAGTTCGCCTGTAAATTATCGCGAATTTGCATCGCACGCGCACCGAGCGCATATCCGCCATCACCAAATCTGGCTTGTTCGCTCGACGACATCACCCGTGCATTGGCACTCCAAAGACGGTCATTTTCAGGGTTGAGCACACAGGGAAGCGACGTTTCGTCAAGGTTCCACCCTTTGGCTTGGAACTCTGAGGCATCTTGAGCGACATCTGATGGATTAGTACGTGATGGGATCGCCCCGGTAGGTTTCCATGCGGCGTTGCCCTGCCCGTCCACGATCATCATGTTTTGTACCGGGATCCCAACTGTTGTCGCCACCTCCAGACCATCGGCCACATCTGTTGCCGTCTCCAGTCCCATCAAGTCCATATCGACCGCATAGTCTTTATGGGCCACCCAGCTCAGCGCATATCTCTGTCCGCCAACAGTGCGAACCGGTCCATATTGAGACATCTCGATACGATATTCATGGTGCTTGCCATCGGGGAGTGGGATCTGTTCAGTCTCAAATACAGTGGGTTCATCGGCGGCTAACGTTATCCAGTCGGCCGTGTCGATATAGGCGTTAGTAAATCCCCAGGCAAGTTTATTATTACTGCCGATCACAATGACCGGCGCACCGGGCAGGGAGACCCCAGTGACCTGCACACTCTCTTTGATTATCGGGTTAGGGTAATTAAGCTGAGCACGGTACCAGATGATAGGTACAGCAAATGAGAGGTGCATATCATCCGATAACATGGCGCGTCCCGACTCGGTTAGCGCCCCGGTTACCGCCCAGTTATTGCTGCCGATATCCAGGGGTTCTTCAATCGTTTGATTGACTGCACTCGCCATCAATTCGGGAGAGATATTCGGAATACTGACATCTTCCATGGGGAGAATACTGGCATCGAGCGCCGCTTGAAAGGAGCTTGGCTGAGTAATAAACGCCAACATCTCCTCACCATAAACTCGTTTAATCTGCTCTAACACCAGGTCACGCTTAACCGTATTAGCCTGCAGGTCCAGATACATACTATAGATGACCAACAGACTATCGGCAGGTTTCCATGGAGAGGGAGTCGCACCAGTGAGAAGGTATTCAAATGAATACACGGGCATGGATTTTAAGGCTTCATTGACGCCATAAGCATAGGATTGCAACAATAACTTTTCGGTTACCGGCATCTTGGCAACTGTGTTTTCTGCATGTTTTCTGAACTGATGAAAACGGCGAGATTCATCCAGCTTTAACGCCTTTTCACCAAATATTTCCGAGAGCTCGCCCGCGGAGTTTCGTCTAAGCAGGTCCATCTGAAAAAAACGGTCCTGACCATGGGCATAACCTAATGCAAATGCCACATCACGGCGATTATCGCCGCTCACAATCGCAGTACCTAATCGGTCTCGTTCAATCTTAACATCAGACGCAATGCCCCCGCTCTCCCATTGACCCGACAACTTAGGTAAACTCAGGTGAAGCCCAAGGTAGATGCCCGTTGCGGCGAGAAAAGTGAGTGTTAAGGCTCCGAGCAGGAATATTCTTATTATTCTAAACATTAACTAACGCCATGATTAACAGATGCTTTTGTCTATCATAGCGAAAGTTACTTAGATGTTAAATACAAAAAGAGCAAAAAATCAGCAGTAAATGACTTAATACCAATCCTACTAAATATGTGATCTTTCAGCGGGAGTTCAAAGCGCTGTAGGCAAGGCGGATGCTTGAAGCTAATAGTTATTCTATATCGAAAGCATCTAACGCAGCATAAAGGGCTTTGAAACCCGCACTATGTGAGCCTCTCAGGCATTCCACTTCAGCGTTGCATTGACTTAAAAGGGAATAACCATTTCCTCATCAATGCGCCTTGAGTTGAAAAGCCTGAATGGCTCTGAACTCATCACCTATTTAGTGAGATTGGTATGATATTCACACACGACGCATGCGCTGAATGCTCAATCATGACCCTCTTTTAGTTAGCACCGGTCACTCTGGGGTATTTATCACAGATCCAATCAACGATTTTCATGATCCTGGCATCGCGCTGCTTCGATGCCTTATAAGCTATCGAATAATTAAAACCTGAATAACATGAAGGGAGATCTAATTTCACCAGATTACCGGATTCAATTTCGACTCTTAAGGTTTGTTCAACTCCCAGTACAATACCTTCTCCATATATAGCGGCTTGAACGGCAAGCATATTATGATTGAACACTAACTTCTTCTGAGTCGAACTCATTTCGACACCGTTATCCCTGAACCAGCTATCCCAATCCAGGCCATAATCTTTATGTTTGGAAAATAGCAAACAGTGCTCGTGTAAATTTTGCGTGGTAATTTCTTTCGACTTTTCAAGATATTCAGGACTACAAAATGCAATAAGCGTCTCTTTAATTAGCGGTTTAAAAACATAACCATCTTGAGACTCCCGAGTCACGATAAATATATCGGCAATCATATCGCTCATTTCAATGTCATTTTGAAACATGCCGACGTTAATATTGAGCTCAGGATATTGCCTTCTTAACTTCTCCATATTCGGAACCAACCATCTGGCCGCGAGAGAAGTATAAGAGTGCACCCTGACCTCACCAGACATAGTCGGGACCAGACTGGCACAGACACTATTTAAATCATAAAAAACGGGGGACAGTCTCTGCCGAAGCTCAAGGCCTGCCTCGGTCAGGTTGATTTTTCCTGCATTTCGATAAAATAGCTTCTCTAAGAAGTAATCTTCCAGCTGTTTAATCTGTTGAGACACTGCACTTTGAGTAATACTCAATTCATTAGCAGCAAGAGAGCAACTTTCTAATCTTGCACAAGACTCAAAAATCTGAAGCGCTCTTAACGGAATGTTATTATTCATAATTAGCTACATATCGAAATACCTTACAGAAGGTTACCATAAGCTTTTACTTAAAATATGTAATGAGGCGCACAATAAAGTGTTACATCTTAGTTAAATAGGGTGGGATTTTTTAATTATAAGACCGGGCTCACAAACGTTTGCAATAACGTGAACACCAATATAAAGATAAATGTTATTGCAAATGAACATAGCGATTTAATTGTGAAAAGAAATATAATTATAAATAAAAATGTGAATAAAATTATAACCATAAGTTCAACACATAAGCTAACTCAATTAGATTGTTAAAACAATATCGACAGTTTACAGACTATCACTCTAATAAAAATATTGTTCACACACTGATAACTTGAACGTTATTACCAGTTAGTTACAAAAACGGCCAACTGAATTCAGTTGACCGTTAATACATAGATGCTTAATTAAGCAATCAAGGTTCACTTGATATACACGATATTGAACTAACCGATTATTGCACTCAGGTCTTCGCTAACCTCATAGAGAAACTCATCGGCTTGATCGAACACACCCAACATCTTAATGAAACCGTGAATGACGCCGTCATACATCTTATGTTTTACCGGTACGCCACATGCCTGAAGTTTTTGTGCATAATGACAGCCATCGTCACACAAGGGATCATATTCGGCGGTATAGATGAAAGTCGGTGGCAACCCACTATGGTCGGCAGCATCGAGGGGCGAGCAGTAGGGATTTTTTCCATCGGCTTCGCTACGTATATAATGATTCCAGTAATATTTCATACTGGCTTGCTGCAGTAGATAACCTTCGGCGTTGGCGACAGCCGAAGGAGTATGCCACCCGTATTGTACAGCCGGATAGACTAAAACCTGATAAGCCAACTTAGGACCATTTTCATCGCGCAGGCGCAAACACACTGCGGCGGCAAGATTACCACCGGCACTGTCACCTAAAATACCAATTCTATTCACATCCAAACCAAGTTGAGATGCGTACTCGAACACCCATTGCGTCGAGGCATAACAATCATCCATAGGGATAGGAAACTTGTGCTCCGGTGCCTTCTGGTAATTAATTGCAATGACCACGGTTCCGGTGCGATTAGCCAGCGCACGGCTGAACGAATCATTGGTTTCAATGTTAGATACTACCCAGCCGCTGCCATGAATAAAGACAAGCCCGGGCTGCAACTCCGCCGAGTCTTCAACGCCTTCGGGACGATAGATACGAATAGGCAGATCCGCCGTCGGCCCCGGGATAAATCTATGCTCAACGGCAGAAACACTTTCCGGTTTACGGCTTGGTGTTGCTGTGGCTAATGCGGCTAGATCTTCACGTCTGGACTGTGCCGGCGTCACATCTTCATAAGCTGGGGCACCCGAGTCACGCACCTCTTGCAAAAACTGTTCAACTTTTGGATCGAGCGGCATGCTCCTCTCCTTATCTAAAATGTATGCTATTCAAATTATACGCATTGGCAAAATTTGCCTGTCGTGTCGATTCTCTGCGATTCTTACTTGAACAATAAAAGGGTATGCCGCCTGACAATCACTAACAGCAACAGAATCAAATGATGTGGGGATTGATAATCATCAATTGAACCTGTTGAAATAGAGCAGATGAGTAATCAAACTCGTCAGGCGGCATGGAAACTATGACGCTTCGATAAGCGTATAACCTTATTCAAACTGGCCAGAGTTAAAACTAGCCAGAGTTCAAACCAGCCAAAGCCCAAACCAACCAAAGATCAACCGGCCTGCTTTACACTAACTTTTCGGCTGTACTTCGGTTGACCCAGTTAAGCGTGGACGATTTGCCTCAATCTGAGTCAGCGGCTCGACCTCTTGCATTGATCTCGACGAGCGACCCGCTAATAGCTGATACTCCAGGGTATTTAATCCTTTCCAATGCAAATCCTGGTCCGATACCTGGCGAACTACCTTAGCGGGCGAGCCAAGTAGGAGCTGCCGTGGCGCCCCTTTAAAGCCTCCTTTTACAAAGCTCATTGCACCGACGATGCTATCACGCTCAATCACTGCGCCATCCATCACCACCGCGTTCATGCCGACGAGGGCATTTCGCTTAATCACACAACCATGCAAGATGGCGCCGTGACCGATATGACCGTCTTGCTCAACCACGGTATCCATACCGGCGTAACCATGCATGATGCAGCCATCTTGCAGATTGGAGCCTTTCTCTAAAATCAACCGGCCATAATCACCACGCAGCGACGCATTTGGTCCGATATAGACATCGGCGCCAACGATCACATCACCGATTAATACCGCAGTCGGATGAACATACGCACTGGGATCCACCACAGGCACTAAGCCTTCAAATTCATAACAAGCCATTAAAATTTCTCATTTTTCTATTATACATTTAGCCGGGCTCGTCAATTTTGCCATCGGCTTAAGCCTTCACTCTTTCAAAACCATAACAGGGCATTAAAATCACTCAATTTATAACAGGGTATTTAAATTACTTTGTTTCGTTATCCAAGAAATTAGCGGTTAACTCTCTGACTTAAAGCGCAAAGAATTAACGGATACTTTCTCTTATACCAATGAGTTAAAAATTTGGTGAGCTCGGAATATCGAGGGGTCTTCGATATTGATCGGGATCATTGAGCTCACCATAAAAACGTATATCAGGTTATTTCTATTCGACTAATTCCACTCGACTAATTCCACTCGACCAAGCCAAAGTTCAGATAGACCATCTCCGGGTCGTTTGCATCCACCATTCTGAAATGAATGCAGTTATCGTCCCACTTCCATATTTGGGTCTTCACTGTGCTACCCGGATATAATGATTTTGTGAGACGGGTCTTAAAACGGGTTAAGCGTTCAGGTTCGCCGGGAAACATCGCCTGAATAATGTGGCGACAGGCAACACCGGCCGTGCTCACGCCATGTAGGTTCGGCTTAGGGTGACCAAATTCCCGGGCATACTCCCAATCGACATGTTGGGGATGGTCGTCGCCGGATAGTCGATAGATAAGCGCCTGATTCAGCGGGATAGCTTGTTCAATTTCAAAGTCCGGCGCCCGCTCCGGCATCTCTACGATGTCTCTGGGCGCCTTGGGACCACCGAAACCACCGTCATAGAGGGCGCAATCCCAGCTCTCATTAGTAAAGAGTTTAGTGCCGGCTTCATCGAAGGTTTCGCCTATATGCTGAGCCAGGCAGCCGCGGCCTTCACCACGGTCGAACAGGCCTTTTAGCAATACTTTGGTACTCAACTTACCGGGATGCCTTGGTAATGGCTGATGAATATGCAGATCGAATCCCCAGTGCAGTGAGCCGCCCCACTCGAAACCGTAATCTATGGTCTTGGTCACTTCGGCGTCGACAATTTGGATTGCCGCAAACATAGGTAATACTTTTAAATTCTTTTCATACACATAGTCTAAATCTGTTTTTCCGTCGCAAGCCGCACCGCAACCCAGTGCAAACAGCATGACATCCCTTTCGGTATATTCATTAATAAACGGACCATAAGTCTGTCCCTGCATCTCTAACTTTAACGCCATTTGAAACTCCTTTTACCTACCAAGACTAACATCTGATATTTTGAAGAGTGGTCCCTTCAGAGACTCTCTAAAAAGCACATAGGATATGGATACAACAAGATGAAACTAAGATTTGAACGGATAACTGTGGGACCGGGAGCACCAGATCCCACAGATTTGTACTAAGGCAATTAATCGTTAGATTATCGGCCTTTCCAAACAGGATCGCGCTTCTCAGAAAAGGCCAGAGGTCCCTCTGAAGCATCTTCTGAACGCAATACTGACGGATAGTTTTTCAAGCTTGCGGTGCGGATATGGCGATAACCCTCTTCTACCGATAGCTCACTGGTTTCACGATAGATCTCTTTAATTGCGGCAATGGCCAAAGGTGCACCTTGAGCTATTTGCTGAGCCAATTCACGTGCCGTCTCCATCAATTTATCGCTTTCAACCACACGGTTAACGACGCCCCAACGCAATGCTTCTTCGGCGTCCATACCGCGGCCAGTCATCATCAATTCATTGACAATGGCAGGTGGCAACAATTTTGGCAGACGTAACATTCCGCCGCTGTCCGGTACAATGCCTAACTTGGCTTCAGGTAGAGCAAAGCTGGCGTTTTCAGAACAAACAATCATGTCTGCAGCTAGTGCAAGTTCAAAACCGCCACCGAACGCATAACCGTTCACCGCGGCGATAACTGGCTTGTCCAGATCGAAGATCTCGGTCAATCCTGCAAAACCGCCAGGACCAAAATCTGCATCCGGTGCTTCACCTTCTGCCGCAGCTTTCAGATCCCAACCTGCAGAGAAGAAACGTGCACCGGCACCGGTAATAATGGCGACGCGCATTTCAGGATCTTCACGAAATGCCAGGAAGACTTCACCCATCTCAAAACTTGTTTTTGCATCGATGGCATTCGCCTTGGGTCTGTCCAAGGTAATTTCTAAAATGCTGCCATTTCGGGTGACGTGTAATGATTCGCTCATGCTAATACTCCATTCGGAGCCATCAAAGATGACTCTCATTAAAAGATTAATTCACTCAATTCAACTTAAAGTCACGCAAGAAGTTTCTTGTCTATTTTACAAGTACAGGTTCTTGGGAATGACTCTCTTATTTCAACGAAAGATGGAACTTTAAACTTCGCCATATTTTCAGAACAATAATTTAGAATTTCATCGATACTCAAAGACACTCCCTCATTAAAAATAACGAAGGCTTTAACCGCTTCATCACGAATATGATCGGGTACGCCGATAACTGCTGCATCCAAAATATCGGGATGCGACATAAGAGCTTTTTCAATTTCACTGCTTGAAATATTCTCTCCGGAGCGTTTAATCATATTTGTCTTTCTATCGACAAAATAAAATAACCCTCTCTCATCGACATAACCTTTATCGCCGGTACAGAGCCAACCGTCGGCTGTCAGAACCTTCGCCGTCGCTTCGGGGTCCTTATAGTAACCCTTGAGTATGGTTCTCCCGGGAACACCTTTGACTCGCAGATCACCGACGACATTAGGCAAAACTTCATCGCCATTTTCGTCCGTAATTTTGGCCTCATAGGATAGTCCGGGCCTGCCGATAGACGGCCAGTGACGCTCTTCACCTGGCGTGTCGCCAATCAGGCCGACTAAGGTCTCTGTCATACCATATGAATTAAACAGTTCAACCTTGAATCGCGTTTCGAAATCTACCTTTTCTTGATCTGAAATATGCATAAAAAACAACATATCACGCAGACAATGCTCACGTTCATTGGGCATAACGGGCTGCAACATCAGGGTCCGAACTATCATCGGCATGCTGTGGGTGATAGTGGCCCTGTAATCGCAAACCTGCTTCCAGAACTTACGCGCACTGTACTTCTCAAGCATGACCAGACGCGCACCAACAGTAAACGCTGCCATAGCCGCATTACACTGAAAATCGATATGAAAGCTGGGCATCATAGTCAGATAGGTGTCGTCGGCTCTCAAGTTTGTTTGCCAGGCCGTGTAATAGCCCGCAAACAGTAAATTACAGTGAGTGATCTCCACGCCCTTAGGTCTGGAAGTCGTACCTGAAGTACATAAAATTTCGACCACATCGTCACTGCTTAATGGCACCATCTTCTCTAGCTGAGTAGACTGTTGGCTCAAAAGCAGATCGAAATTAATGGCACCCGATACTTCTGTACTTGCCGCCCTTGTCACTAAGATATTATTTATTGAATTATCGTCATCCTGCTCTATTCTTTTAAAGGTAGGCAGAAACTCCTCTTCAATAACCACCGCTTTCACATCACATTTATTGATGATGTATTTACATTCCCCATAGACATATTGTGTATTAATAGGAACGATAACGGCGCCAATTTTTGCTAATCCAAACCAACAGAATATAAATTGAGGGCTGTTATATAACTGTACGGCTACTTTATCCCCCTTATTGATACCTAATTGAAGGAATAGATTTGCAGCCTTGTTAATTTCATTATTCAGTGCACTATAAGTTAACTCTCGGACATCGCCAGCAGCATCCTCAAAAACTAACGCTGTGTTATCACTATATTTACGCGCACGCTCTTCCCACATGCATCTTATTGTTTTGCTACCAACGATATCCATTATCAATGCCTCACTTACTACCAGATACTTTGGCCAAGCCTTTTTCACTTAAACTTTGGATCTCTTCTTGTGAATAACCAATGTCACTTAGGATATCCGCGGTATCCATGCCGTGTTTCGGCATACCACGCCATATCTGACCTGGATTATTCTTGAACTTAGGCATCACGTTTGGACCCTTGCAGGTCTTGCCATCGATATTTTGCCACTCGGTAATAGACTCACGAGCCACATATTGTGGGTTAGACTCAAGCTCAGGAACCGTCAGCACTTTAGCGCAGGCCACTTTAAGCTCAGCGAATCTGGCTAACACCTCTTCGATGGTGCGAGTTGCGAGATAGGCATCCAGGCTATCTTCCACCTGCTCACCGAAAGGACACTCGACGCGATGGATCAACTGAGTTCCTTCAGGGATCTCCTCAGTACCATAGAGATGAGAAATATTCATATCCTTGAACATCTCCTCAATCTGCATCGCACCGACCAGCTCCATAACGATGTAGCCGTCTTCACAGGTGTACAGACCACAACCTGCGTAGTATGGATCTTTACCTTTGGTCATACGCGGACACATCTCGCCACCGTTGAAATGATCCATCATGAAGTACTGACCCATGCGTAACATCACTTCATACATGGCGATATCGATACTTTCGCCGACACCCGTTTCACGAACGCGGTAAAGGGCCGCTAAAGCTGAAGTGGTCGCAGTCATGCCTGAGAAGTAGTCAGCGGTATAAGGGAAAGCCGGCATAGGCTGGTCCTTGTCCCCGTTCTGGATCAGGTAACCACTGAATGCCTGCGCAATCGTGTTGTAAGCTGGTAGATTGGTATACTCATCGGTGCCGAACTGTCCGAAACCTGACAGGTGGGCAACAACCAGTTTCTTGTTACGTTCCCACAAGACTTCGTCTGTGATACCGCGACGAGCGAAGGCAGGTCCTTTACTCGCTTCGATGAAGATATCGGTGGTTTCCATCAGTTTAAGGAAAGCATCACGACCTTCATCTTTAAAGATGTTCAGAGACAAGGCATGTAGGTTACGACGAGACAGCTCTGGATAGTTAGGCTGTACTCGTATGGTATCTGCATAAGCCACGTTCTCAATCCAAATGACTTCAGCGCCCCACTCGGCAAGCATCTGGCCTGCAAATGGCCCTGCGATCTCAATACCGGAAAATACAACCCGAACCCCAGCTAGCGGGCCGAACGTAGGAGTGGTTAATTTCTTTGACATAATACCCTTCTCTTTTATATTCAAACTAAGACTCTGCACGACGATAGCGTCGGCAATCTCTAATAAAGACTCAAACGGATTTGAAGATAAGGCGTACGGGATCTTGAAAACGTGATGAAGACAAATGCGCGTTTTCAGGAACAGAGCAAGAATTTGATTTGCCTCCACAAGATATGTGGAGGCCTTGCCGTACGGATTAACCCAGCATTAATTATCTGTATTGCTTAAGCACAGAACGACCTAAGGTCAGGATTTGCATCTCATCTGAACCGCCAGACACTCTGTCGACACGGATGTCACGCCACATACGGCTGATACGATGCTCGCCGGCGATAGCATAACCACCAAGAACCTGCATCGCAGAATCGATAACTTCGAAACCAGCATTGGCACAAAAGTATTTGCACATTGCAGAGTCACCAGATGTCATCGTGCCTTGGTCACACTTCCAGGCGGCTTCATAAACCATATTTTTCATGCTGTTAAGCTTGATAGCCATATGAGCAAACTTATCCTGAATCAACTGGTAGCGACCGATAGCCTCACCGAACTGAACCCTTTGGTTGGCATACTTAGCCGCATCTTCAAATGCACAGTAAGCAGCGCCATAGTTGGTCAGTGCTACGAGGAAACGCTCAGAGTCAAACTCCTCCTTAACACGCAAGAAGCCATTGCCCTCTTCACCAAACATGTCTGACTCTTCCAGCTCAAGTTCATCGAACTGAAGTTCACAGCAGCTATCCATCTTCAAACCAAGCTTAGGTAATTTGCCTAACTTGATGCCCGGCTTTGACATATCCACAAACCATTCGGTAAAGATTGGCTTCTCTGAATCTGCATCTTTGGCCATAACCACGATGTAAGGCGTACCCGCCGCACTGGTGATGAAACACTTACTACCAGTAAGATAAATTTTGCCATTCTTTCTTTTATAAGTGGTTAGCAAGCTACCCACGTCAGAACCAGCACTAGGCTCAGTAATGGCCGAGTTCCACATCTGCTTACCGGTACCACGTAGCGCCATGATCTTATCTATCTGATCTTGGTTACCGTGTTTCAGAATCGTGGTGATGCCTGGTAACTGATACAAGACATAAGTCGGTGCACCTAAACGGCCCAGCTCTTCCCAGATAACGGCAAGGGTAACCATGCCGGCGTCGAATCCACCGTGCTCTTCTGGAAGCAGCAGGCTATCGATTCCCATCTCGGCTAACTCTTTGACGAATCTCTCCGGGTACTGACTATTTTCATCACACTCTGCAAAATAGTTTTCCCAGTTCTCCTTCGCCATCAAATCGCGAATACCAGAAACGAATAACTCTTGCTCGTCGCTTAATTTAAAATCCATCGTATATTCCTATAAATTACTATTACTTGGCTCAAGTGCTGGCTCATTAGCCAACACTATGAGGCCCACTTGTTTTTACGCGCATCTTTCAAGAAGGAGATGATAATCATGACATTGACGATAATCAGTGGCGCACCACCGGCAATAATCGCCGTCTGTAGAGGCTTAAGTCCGCCCAGTGACAACAACACGATACCAATGACACCTACGAGTACAGACCAACCTACACGAACCCAGACTGGTGGCTCGTTGTCGGCATCGGCTCCCTTACAGGTAGACATTGCCAAAGTGTAAGAACAGGCATTAATCAGAGTGACTGTTGCGAGGAAACATAAGATGAAGAAGCCCCACATCGTGATAGTGCTGAACGGTAGCGCTGCCCAGGTTTCGATGATCGCTCTTGGGGCTCCATGGTCAGCAATAAGTTGAGGCATGTTAATGATATTTTCATTCATCAGATTCATGGTGTTACTGCCCAGAATGGTCCAAAGGAACCAAGTAGAAGCAGTCAAACCACCTACCATTGTCAGACAAAGTTGACGCACGGTACGACCACGAGAGATCTTAGCTAGGAAGATACACATCTGGATACCGTATACGACCCACCACGCCCAGTAGAACACGGTCCAATCTTGCGGCCAGCTGCCTTCACTGATAGAACTTGTATAGAAGAGCATGCGAGGCAAGTAATCAAGCATCACACCCACTGACTCGGTGAAGTAGTTAACGGTGAAGCTGGTTGCGCCAATAAGGAACACCCAAACAAGCATGATGATACTCAGGTAGCTACGCAGATCACTGGCAATCTTAATGCCCTTGGTCAAACCGAAAGCCACACATACAGCATTAAAGATAATCCATGCTGAGATAACAATAGTATCGACTTCAATGGTACGTGGAATACCGAATAACCATTGGATACACTCAGTTACCAAAGGTGTCGCCAAGCCTAAACTCGTACCCATAGCCAAAATCAGTGCGACCACATAAATATTATCGATAATCGTACCGAGAATACCTTTATGATGTTTACCCAAAACTGGCTCTAATGTGCCACTGGGGCGAACCACATCCATCTTCTTAACATAAAGGAAGTAACCCAAAGCAACGGTAAAGAAGCCGTAACCCATCCAAGGCAGAGGTCCCCAATGGAAGAGACTATAAGCGACACCAAGTTCTTTCGCCTGAACCGAGAGGGACTCAAGTTCGAAAGGAGGATAAGTCACATAGTAATAGACCTCTAACGATCCCCAGTACAGTACGGCTGCCGAGGTACAAGACGCGAACATCAAGAAGACCCAACTTCCGGTACTGAATTCTGGTGTTTCTTGACCTAAACGGTTATTTGCATAAGGTCCCCAGACCAGCCAGGCCCAACCTACTGCCATTGCGATCATGTACCACTCAAATGCCCAGCCCCATGAGTGGGTTAAATAGTGAAATACATCCTTAATAACAATATTAGCCGCATCCAGATCTCTTACTGTCAAGTAAGAGAGCAACATGACAATAATCAATGACGGGAAGAAGATTTTCGGGTCAATGGTGACCTTCTTCTTTGTTCCTTCAGTGATACCTACATCCAAAGTTTTTTCATTCATCTTAATACATCTCCCTCTTTTTTTTAGGAGGATAATAGTTAAGGTTTCGAAGTTCTTTCAATCTGTGTATTTATCAACACTTAGTATTAACTTATAGCCAGTCAGATTAAAGCTCTGACTATTAAGACTAACTATTAAGAATGGTTAAAAACGCAAATCAAAATAACCTAACACACCTTTTTCATTTTCTTACCAACAGACAATAACCAATAATTAAACAATGATAATTTATTAATTAATATTCTTTAGTTGACGGCAGAATAATGCATGCCCTTAACTTCTTATTCAGTGATCGTTATCACGATCATTTGAAATAGAAAAAAAACGAAAAAAACCACTTAAAAAATAGTGTTATTCCCATCACAAAATAGGGGGTAAAGAGGAGATTGAAAGGAGGTATAACAAAGCCATAAGACGTAAGAACATTACTAGCTGGCAGGAGGTAGCAACGACAACAACCACCAACTAACACACTGTTTTAAAGATGATTTACCCACAAGAGGTTTTATTGAAAGATGAGAATCATAGACCATAAACTAACAGGAAACACCTCAATCCCGCCCCTCCTAAATAGTATTTCTAATAGTGATGTTAGCTCTACTAATGAATGGTTTTAGCAGTACTAATATCACTATTAGAAACACTAAAAAACACAACGAAAGCATTAACAAATGACATCATTAGCTGGGCTAATATTATTATTACGCCAACTAAAAACCCTTGTATTTAAAGAGCTAAAACACCTGTTAAGTGAAGGGCATTAGAACTACTAATATTAACGTTAGAAACACTAACAGGACACTATTAATAAGTGTGACCCGTCTAACATTAGCGTTAATAATTCTAGTCATATAATTGCACAACTTACTAAGTCAACATGCGGCAATAAAACAATATACTTTTAAACTACAGGCTACAGAGACATTGCAGTCGCTATAAATGATTTATTTATAACACCGAGAGATTAACGTTCTTGATACGCCGGATTGGCAACAAACAATAAGTATGCAGCGGTTTGACCGTCAAAACATTATCTGAGGTTGTATAGGTGAATTCATAGCGAATATAGCCATATATCAAATTTAGAAGTATGTAATATCTAAACTGGAGAAATAATGAAAATTATTACGTGTTACAAATTAGTTCCTGAAGAGCAAGATATCGCAGTGAAAGCTGACGGTGTTCTGGACACAAGCAAAGCTGCCCCAAAGATCAATCAATTCGATCTCAATGCGGTAGAAGCAGCGGTAGAGATCAAAGCTCTAGTCGGTGAATGCAAGATCACCGCTTTAAGCATAGGCGGTAAGGCTTTGGATAACCCTAAAGCACGCAAAGACATCCTCTCTCGCGGACCCGATGATCTGACTGTGGTCGTTGACGAGAAATTTGAACAGGCTCTACCCCATCAAACAGCCCGTGTACTGGCTGCGGCTGCGCAGAAAAATGGTTTCGACCTGATTATCTGTGGTGATGGTTCTGGTGACCTCTACGCACAACAAGTGGGTATACAACTTGGTGAGTTACTGGAAGTCGCTACCATCAACGCCGTCAGCAAAATCGTTTCGGCCCAAGACGGTAAAATTACCGTTGAAAGAGCCTTGGATAATGAAGTTGAAGTTCTTGAGATCGCCTTACCAGCTGTTATCTCTGTTTCAGCCGACATCAATGACCCATCAATCCCATCGATGAAGACCATTTTAGCCGCAGGCAGAAAGCCGGTAACTAAGTTAAGTGCCGAAGATCTCGAGCTTGCTGAAATTCCGGCTCTTGTTGAATCTGTTTCAGTACTGGCACCAAAACAGGCCGAACGTAAGCAGATCATTATTGACGGCGATGATGAAGATCAAGTCGCAGAATTTGCAGAACACCTGCGCAAAGCACTTAAGTAAGGGGAAAAATGATGAGCAAACTGTCTAATGTATGGGTATTTAGTGATGTCGCTTCCCGTTTACCTGAAGTTATCGCCGGCGGTGTTCAGCTAGGCGAAAAAGTGTCAGCTTTCGTGATTGGCTCAGAAGATGAGATCGCCAAGGCATACTCACTGGGTGCAACCCATGTGTATTACCTGGGTGAAAAAGACACCAGCAAGATCGTTGAAGATTATGCCGAGACTATGGCTCATGCCATCTCTAATGGCGACACCAACACCTTAATGCTGTTAGGTGCAACCAAGCGCGGCAAAGCACTGGCTGCAAAATTAGGTGTGCAACTTAAAGCCGGTGTCATCAACGATGCCTCTGAAGTCTCTGTGGCTGATGGCGTCACGGCCAAGCACATGGTCTACGGCGGTCTGGCTATCGGTGAAGAAAAAATCGTATCACCTATTGCGCTTATCACTATCGGAAACGGCATTTTTGAAGCTGCCGAAGCCGACAACTCGAAAACAGGTGAAGCGGTTTCGGTTTCATTCATCGAGCCTAAATCTTCTATCAAGTGTATCGAACGTCGTGCTAAGCAAGGCGAAAGTGTCGACTTAGGTAAAGCAAAACGCGTCATTGCTATCGGTAGCGGTATCGGCAAACAAGAAAACCTTCAAATGGTTGCCGAACTCGGTGCTGCACTTGGTGCAGAGCTGGGTTGTTCTCGCCCGATTGCAGAAACAGAGAAATGGATGGAACGCGAGCGTTATATCGGTGTTTCAGGCGTCATGCTAAAACCAGAACTCTATCTAGCTCTGGGCATCTCTGGTCAAATCCAGCATATGGTCGGCGCATTGGGTTCACAGACGATTCTTGCGGTAAACAAAGATAAGAATGCCCCAATTTTCCAGTATGCAGACTACGGAATTGTCGGTGACCTTAATAAGGTTGTCCCGGCACTGATCAACGCTTTTAAAGGTTAATTGAAGATCGGGTTGTATTTATCTCCCCACTTAACACCGGACAAAGAGATGTCCGGTGTTAAAAACCAAATTATGTGAAGAGTAAATTTGTATGTCAGAAGATGCATTTGACGCGATTATCGTAGGAGCAGGGCTTGCTGGATGCGTTGCCGCTTATGTTTTAGCAAAAGAGGGAGCGGATGTTCTCGTTATTGAGCGCGGAAACTTTGCCGGTAGCAAAAACATGACCGGTGGCCGACTCTATGCGCATAGTCTGGAGAAAATTATTCCCGGCTTTGCTAAAGAAGCACCCGTTGAAAGAAAAGTCACTAAAGAAAAAGTCACCTTCCTGACCGATGATACCGGCGTCACCCTGGATTATCATAATGGCCGGGCGCAAACACCGGCTCAAGAATCTTATACCGTATTAAGAGGTGACTTTGACCAATGGTTAATGGCCAAAGCCGAAGAGGTGGGTGCCCAGTTTATTACCGGTATTCGTGTCGATGAGCTGATTACTAAAGATGGAAAAGTCGTAGGCGTTCAAGCCGACGGTGATGAGTTGATGGCTAATACCGTCATTCTGGCCGAAGGTGTTAACCCTGTGCTGGGTGAAAAGCTAGGCATGGTAAAACCTAAAGTCAACGCGGACGCCATGGCTGTGGGTGCAAAAGAGCTGATTGAACTTCCAAAAGAGGTGATTCAGGACAGATTTAATCTCTCAGATGATGAAGGTGCGGCCTGGTTATTCGCCGGCTCGCCATCAAATGGACTGATGGGAGGTGGTTTTATCTACACCAATAAAACCACAGTATCATTGGGCATCGTATGCGGATTACACGGCATAGGCAGCTCTGATAAAACCATTCCACAAATGCTGGAAGACTTCAAAAATCACTCAATCATTAAGCCATTAATTGAAGGCGGTAAATTACTCGAGTACTCGGGTCATGTGGTACCTGAAGCTGGATTAAATATGGTCCCTAAACTGGTCGATGATGGCGTATTGATCACTGGCGATGCAGCGGGTTTCTGTTTAAACATCGGCTACACCGTTCGCGGAATGGATCTTGCCATCGCTTCCGGTGAAGCGGCAGCGAAAGCCGTATTAGCGGCTCGTGAAAGCAAGGACTTCAGTGCAGCAGGTTTAGCTTCATATCAGACCCTTTTGGAAGACAGCTTCCTGATGAAAGATCTGAAACTCTATAAGAACCTGCCTGCTTTCATGGAAACACCTCGGATCTTCAACCAGTATCCGAAGATGGTTGCCGACATAATGGAAAGCATGTTCACAGTAGATGGCAGCGAATCGCAACCACTACGAAAGACCATCATGAAGCACTGTAAAGAGGTGGGTTATATGAACCTGATTAAAGATGGCATAAAAGGAGTCACTGCAATATGACCAAAACAGTCAATGTAGACGTTAAACTTGGCGTCAATAAATTTCACGTAGATGAAGGTCATCCTCATATTATCTTGAAAAATAATCCGGATATGGGTGAGTATCGCAAGTTGGTCAATGCTTGCCCCGCCGGTTTATACAAACTTGAAGATGACGGGTCTATCCGTTTCGATTCTGCTGGTTGTCTGGAATGCGGTACCTGTAAATTTCTTTGTGGTGATACCATTTTAGAAAAATGGGAATATCCAAGAGGAACATTTGGCATCGAATACCGTTATGGGTAACCATTTTGAACATGGGTGTTTATAGAACCCCCCTATTTCTGCTCCCTACAGTATAGAGTCACCTTGATAAAGTTATTGATTTACAAATATAACAAACAGTAACTTTAAAATATTTGCATTTAGCTTGATTGATAAGCGCATAAGTTTGTTTTATAAAAACGAACAACTTAATATTAAAATATAAAGCCCATAGGCTTATTTGTTCAATGCGCGGTAAGAGCTGAAAACAAAGCTTAACCCAACAAAGCATTACCTTTAAATTTAAAGTGTATCAATATAAATTTCAAATAAATTGAAAAATATAATCAAAACTATTGGTTATATCACCGTTATTTAAATGTACATGTTGTAAACTTTTGGTATTGGGTTATCTGATTCGGTGAACATTCGCAATGTTAAAATTAGTTAGATAATGATTTTGACGCGTCTTTATAACCATTCGCTACTATGGTAGTCGCGAACATTCTTAATAGAACAAATAAAGTTGGTGGTTAGTAGTATGAAATCAAAGAAAAACTTCGATGATATGGAGTTTACTCCACTTCATAGAAAAATAATGCTTTGGGGAAGCGGCGGTCCATTTTTAGATGGCTATGTATTAGTTATTATTGGACTTGCACTTCAACAACTTACACCTGAATTAGGACTAGATGCACAATGGATAGGTTTAGTTGGTGCGGCGACGCTGGTCGGCCTATTTATCGGAACCGCGCTATTTGGCTATGTGGCAGATATAGTTGGTCGTAAGAAGATGTTTATGATAGACATTATTGCAATTGCAGTACTTTCATTTGCAACCATGTTTATCTCATCACCCATAGAGCTAGTCATTTTACGATTCTTAATCGGTATCGTTATCGGAGCCGATTACCCCATCGCGACCTCTATGGTTGCCGAGTTCTCACCGACTAAGAAACGCGCATTCACAATGGGTTTCATCGCTGCCATGTGGTACGTCGGTGCTACTGCTGCCAACATGGTTGGCTATCTTCTCTACGATGTACAAGACGGCTGGAGATATATGTTTGGTAGCGCAATTATCCCCTGTCTCGTTATTCTACTCGGACGTTTTCATCTACCTGAATCACCAAGATGGTTACTTAAGAAAGGCCGTGTGGAAGAGTGCCAGGAAATAATGCATAAGTTTTTTGGCAACGATGTCGATATTAATTTCGAAGAGGCAGAAGAGACCAAATATAGTAAACTTTTTGAACCTGTTTATTTAAAAAGAATTATATTCATCGGCACAATATGGAGCTGTCAGGTTATTCCCATGTTCGCCATATATACATTTGGACCTCAAATAATCGAACTACTGGGATTTACTGAGGGGCAAGATGCAGCCCTGGGCAATATCGTTATCAGTATATTCTTTATGGCCGGGTGTATTCCTGCGATGTACTGGCTGAACTCTATCGGTCGCAGACCACTTTTGATCGGCAGTTTTGGTATTATGACCGCCTCTCTGGCACTACTTGGTATCGTGCCAAATCCAAGCATCTGGCTGATTGTAGGCGCTTTTGCCATTTATGCCTTCTTCTCAGGTGGTCCAGGGATCTTGCAGTGGCTCTATCCAAATGAGCTGTTTCCTACAGAGATACGGGCGTCAGCCGTTGGCGCTGTGATGTCCTTTAGCCGAATCGGTACCATAGTCTCGACTTATGCTCTGCCCGTTTATATGGCCACCTATGGCATATCATCGACATTGCTTGTCGGTGCAGCCATATCACTGATCGGATTAGTTGTTTCAGTGTTCATGGCACCAGAAACAAAAGGATTAACATTAGAAACAACCAGTTCAGTTGATTTCACAGCTTCAGTTGAAGTAAGTAGATAAATTATTATCTAAGATATTAAAAGAGTCCCGTACATCTAAAAATATGTACAGATAAGGTACGGGACTCAAGAAATTATCGAATTGAAATATACTCTTAAACTTTAAGTCTGTAGTTCTAAATATTTACCAGCCGAAATATTGATATATATATTAAGGCAAAACCAATTAATAAGAGGAGGATGTCCGCGCAAGCCGAAAAGGATGTCGAACGTGTACGGAACCCATGAATTAAATATAACCTGTGATTAGACCGGGGGGGATTACTTGCCTGTATTTAATTACCCACACTGTTTTATATATAAGTACAAACCATTTTAAATATAAGTACACACTAAGTACTAACAACTTTAAATACAATTGGAATATAATGATGATGAAAACTAACAAAACGTTTTATATCTCTCTTATTGCAAGCGCGATTGCATTAAGTAGCTTCAACACTGTCGCTGCGGCTGAAGAAGATGGTATTAATATCCACGGTGGCGTGCGTATTAACTACTCATATAAAGATTACAGCGAGAGTTCAAAAGATAAAGGTGGTGATCTGACATTTAACATGGCGTCACTAAGATTTGACGGTAAGCATGGTAACTGGGGATTAAAGTCGGATTACCGTTTCACTGCCGACACTAACTATATCAAATATGGCTACGGCTTCTACGATTTCAATCCTGAGTGGGAACTTCAGTTCGGTATTAACCAAGTGCCATTTGGCAACCTGGGATATATCTCTAACAGCTATTGGTTTGGCCTCCCCTACTACCTTGGTTTCGAAGACGACTATGATATTGGTGTAAAAGCCACCTTTGAGAAAAACGGTTGGCACACAGATATGGCCTTCTATAAGAGCGCCGAATATGGACCAAGCGAAAACAAACAGTACGCAGCCGACCTGTATACCGGCACTATCAACGGTACCGAGTATAACAACGAAGAGACAAACCAGCTTAACCTGCGCCAAACCTACACCATGGAACACCAGGGCGGCTCAACCACTTTTGGTGGCTCGGTTGAAGTTGGTCAGATCTATAACGCTAATACAGGTAACAATGGCGACAGATATGCCGTTGCCGCTAGCCTTGACAGCAAGTTCCATGGCTGGAACCTGCAACTTCAAGCCATGCAGTATGAATATGATGCGGCAGATAGCGCGGATGACAACAAGATCGCCATCGCAGTGGTCAGCTGGCAGTATGAAATTGCCTCTAAGGCACAGGTATACAGTATCAACCTGGCAAAAACGATTCCGACCGATTGGGGTAGCGTAAAGTTCTACAATGACTTCGGCCTAATGACACCGGATGTTGCCGACGAAACCTACGATGACAGTATGCAAAACGTGTTAGGCGCCGCGATCGCAGCAGGTCCTACTTACACCCAAATCGACTTCATCATGGGTAAGAACATGACCTTCTCAACGGCAAACAACGACCATATCGGTCTGCCAGAAGTCGGTGATGATTGGGACAAGCGCTTCAACATCTCCATGGCTTACTACTTCTAAGCACAAGCACGGAGGAGGCAGGCAATCAACTACACCCAGGTTGATTGCTCCTCTTCCAGTTTAAGGGTCAACACGTTCTCATCTCGACACATTACATGGACATCTTATGACCCAGCCTTCGCCCTATCGAAGGCTTTTTTTTATCACCAAAGGAATGAGGATCTCCGGTTATGATGAATATTAAAAACTTATCGGTTAATAACAAAATCGCACAGGCCTTTAGCTGCATCGCCGTGGCAGTAATAGCCCTTAGCATGCTGTTTATATCGGGACTGAATAACACACGCGATAATATCCTGACGCTGACTGACGAAGTGCTACCTAATGTCTTGTTAGTTGAGAAAATAAAATTTGTCACCATCTTCATTCGCCGGGATCAGTTCTCTTTCCTGCCCAGTATTGGCGATCCGGAGATGAAGAGCTGGATGCAGACGACCGACAACATGATTGATGATGTCACTGACATGATTGACACCTATGAAAGGAGTATTCAGACAGAGGATGAGCGCCAAGCACTCACATTAGCGAGACGCAACTGGCAAGATTACCTCAGTGCTCAGAGTGGTTTCAACGACATCGTTCTGCAAAATGATCTGGCAGGCGCAAACACATACCTATTGAGTTCATATAAACAGTTTAATAGGATGCAAGACGCCTTAACCGAGCTCACTAATATTAATGTAGCGCGTACCGATGACGACCGCACCAGTACGCTGGAAGGTGTCAGCACCGCCACGATAAAAACCTATGTCGGCGTAGTGGCGCTTTTTGCCCTGATGGCCTTGATGACCCTCTTCCTCGGACGACAAATTCGCAATCCATTGCGCGCCGTGATGACCATGGCCGAAGAGATCGCTAACGGAAATCTAGCCTATCAGATAGACCGGAACCAGATGGGTAATGATGAGCTTGGACAACTGGCCGATTCCTGTATCAGCATGCAGAAAAACTTGCGTGAGCTGGTCGATGAGATAGGCGGCGCCGTGGTGCAACTCAGCTCCTCAATCGAAGAGGTGAGCGCCATCTCTGAGCAGTCATCTCAGGGCATGTCACAGCAGCAAAATGAGATCACTATGGTTGCCACTGCTATGCAGCAGATGCAGGCGACCGTCAATGAAGTCGCCATGAATACCGAAGATGCCTCGAGTTCGGCAAATTCGGCAACCGAGCGTGCCGATCAGGGCAATCAAGAGGTTCAACAGAACATCATCGAGATCCAGCAGGTTTCTGAAGTTATCGAAAATGCGGGACTGATGGTGGCTCAGCTGGAGAAAGACTCTGCGAGCATCTCCATGGTGGTCGATGTTATCGGTGGCATTGCCGAGCAAACCAACCTGCTGGCCCTTAACGCGGCCATCGAAGCGGCGCGCGCCGGTGAGCAGGGACGCGGCTTCGCCGTCGTCGCCGATGAAGTCCGTACACTGGCAGGAAGAACCCAAGATTCGACCCGTCAAATAGTCGAGATCATCGAGAAGCTGCAACTGCGCGCCGTCGAGGCTGGAGCTGCGACTAAGCAGAGCTGTGAAATGATCCGTGGCTGCGTGGCACAAACCCACTCAACGGGTGAGAAGATCTCCGAGATTGAACAAGCTGTCACACAGATCGCGGCGATGAATATTCAGATAGCCAGTGCCTGCAGCGAACAAAATTCGGTGACCGAAGATCTCAGCCGTAGCGTCGAAACCATCAACGTCTCCTCATCGGAAGCGGCAACCGGAGCTGGCCAAACCGCTCAAGCCTGTATCGAACTAAGCCAGCTCTCCTTAGGTCTCAAGAGTATGGTCGATCAATTTAAGACCGCCTAAGTAAAGGCGACTTCTCACTTATTCTGGATCCCAAACTCTCGACTTGGGAGCCAGAATGAGTGCACGATTCGGTTAACCAATAGGCATCGAGAAAGCGCTTAATTACCTCGCTTTCGATTCAATCAAGCATAAAACCTATACAGGGAATTATTCTCCTACATACATTGAGCAAGCGCCCCCTTCTTACTTGCCGCCATCACACAACCTCGCTCACTATCCGATGCCGCTTTGCAGTCAGCCATCATGGTCCTGCTATCCGGCGCCATACTCCCCAGCACTTTTCTTGCGTGTTTAACCACCTCATTACACTTCTCAACGGGAACGGGATCGTAGTTACTGCAGGCACTGAGCAGGATTGCGGAGGCAGCAAGTGTAAGTACAATTGAAGACGTCGGTTTCCTGATATTTAAAATAGGGGGCATACTGCTTCCTTAAACTTGATTGGGTACTTTGTTAATGGGGGATCGGTACGATTTATTTAAAGCTGAGATCCTATTCAGTAGATCACAGATCTTCTCATTAGAAAATGATAGCTAACTTTAGCGTAATCCCCCTGTTTTTATTACAATGGACATAATAATTTTACCGACCTTAAATTAAACTCAAAGATGGCAAAACCCAATAAGAAAGGCCCCTCCCGCACCGTCGACATCTTCTGCGCTAAGTGTAAAATCCAACTGTTTAAGTATCGAAAGGGAGGCAAAGGCGCCTTAGTGAAATGCTTCAAGGAGCGCATTGTCGAGGACTACACTCAAACGCCTTGCACCTGTCCCAATTGCGGACAAGAGTTCGGCAGAGATACCTTAGTTCGAGGCACACCGGCATTTAAAATGATAGGTGGCAAGGTGACATTTAAATAATCTATTGTTTCCCATTCAATTTCCATATTCCGTTTCTTCTTAATGAAAAATAATCAGCCAATTACTCGTTATTTCGTGACACTATATTTGCCCTAACTTTTTCACCAGAAAATCTAAAAAAGCTCTGATATGAGGCTTAGGATATTGAGCACTTTTATAGATAGCAAAAATTTCACCACTGCCATCTTCCCAATGATTCACTGTCCAGTCAGGTAGAATTCCCACTAGCGCTTTACTCTCAAGATAAGGTTTAACCATCCACTCAGATAACAAGAGTACCCCGCAATCCTTTAAAGCTGCAGTTAACAAGGGAGAGCCTCCTTTAGAAATAAAATTCCCCTTAACTGAGACCTTTCGATTGCTTTTCCCTTTGTTAAAATACCAATGATTCCTCTGCCTCTCCTGACTGATGAGTAAACAATTATGCCCATGTAGATCATCGGGCTGTGTGATAACTGCATGTTGATTTAAATAACAAGGGGATGCTGTCAATAGGGTACGATTTTCCAGTAGTTTTCTAGCTTTTAAACCACTATCTTGTGGAACACCGATACGAATGGCAAGGTCGACATTGTCGCTATGAAGATCCACCAGCTTATTGTCGAGGTCTAGATCAACTTGCACATCCGGATACATCTGCAAAAACTCAGGAATAATCGGTGCCAGACATAGGTTACCGAAACTTTCGAAGACAGAGATCCTCAACATTCCTTGTGGAGTATCCCGAGCCCCTCGCATCTCTGCCAGCAAGATATCGGCATCTTCCACTAACTTGCCCGACTGTTTGTAAAAGTAACTCCCCTCTTCGGTCAAAATCAGCTGACGAGTACTTCTTTTAAAGAGCGTGGTTTGTATCAGGGCTTCCAGATTATCGATATTGCGGGCAACGGAAGAGGGAGCCATGTTTAATGCTTGTGCTGCCTGTGAGAAGCTTCCCGACTCGACAACCTGATGGAACACCTTAATCAAATCTAACATCTGTTTATCCCGACATCTGTCAATTTTAATACCTAGTAATATCGCTCACCTTTGCGTTTTACGCAAAACTATTTCAGCTTCAGCAGCTATTCCACCCTAATATCGAATAATGCACAATTTGGTCATCGCAATAGAGCGACTCACTTTATCAAGATAGAGAAGATGACATGACTGAACGTATCGATCTGGCTAAAACACAACCTGCCGCACTTACCGCCATGCTTAGTGTTGAAAATTACCTTTCACAAACGGCGCTTCCCGCTAAGCTGAAAGAGCTGATTAAGATACGTGCATCTATGATTAACCAGTGCGCTTACTGCATCGAGATGCATACGGCCGAAGCACTCGAGGCCGGAATTGAACAGCAAAAGCTATTTGCCATATCGGCCTGGAGAGAGTCTCCGTTATTCGATAACAAAGAGCGTGCGGTATTAGCATTAACAGATGACATGACATTAATCGCCGACTCGGGGGTATCCGATGCGAGTTATCAGGCGTGTCTGGATAAATTAGGAGAGGAGCTGCTCGCAGAAGCTATGATGCAGGTGATTATGATCAACGCCTGGAATCGTTTTGCCTTAGCGACACAGATGAAACACTAAGTCACGACAATAGTGGGCGGCTTAATTAATTAGGAATTAGTGAGTGAATAAACATCAGGCCTCTACAGATAGAGGCCTATAGCAAGGAACTAGAAACTAGAAACTAGAAACTAGAAACTAGAAACTAGAAACTAGAAACTAGAAACTAGAAACTAGGAGCCTACAACTGATAACTAAATGTCACCTTAGCATTGCGCTCCTCACCCGGCATACCACCTAAGAACATCGCCTTATTGTAGTAGGTCTCGTTGAACAGGTTATTCACGTTAAGCTGTAACTTCCAGCTGTCGGCCTGATAACTGACAGCGGTATCCACCACAGTGTAGCTAGGTACATATCCGGTCGGGATACCGAATGAGCTTGAGTTAGTGCTACGCTCATCGACATACTTCGCGCCAAGGCTGATCTCAAGCGGGCTGCTCAGCGAGAACCACTCGGCGCCATAGGTGACCCAGGCACTGGCTGTAACATAAGGCACACCTTTTTTTACCGGCCCTCCCGTTCCTGTGTCTTGATAGACACCGTTGACGTTTATCGCCCACTGATCATTGAGGTGCGCATTCATATCCAGCTCAACACCTGTCGTTTCTTCTTTGCCATCGTAAAAGTATTGCGGAACTTCGGGTCCGGTTACCCCAGCATCGTAATCTGGATTGGTGTAACGTAGATTAGTTCTTGCACTTTTAAATAGCACCAGTGAGGTCAACATCTGATCGTCAAACGCTTTAACACGCATACCCAGATCATCACTAACAGATTCTGAATCCTGTCTGTCTGAGTCATCTCCTTTGATACCACCTAACATACTGTAAGCCGTGCGGCCCTTAGAATGGTTAACGAAGAAGGAGAGATCGTCCGTCGGCATATAGGTGACGCCTAAGTTATAGGTGATACCATTATCTGTCGTGTCTTGCTCCGGCGTCGGTTCGGCTGCGCTGGCGCGATAACGCTCATCGACACCGAAGTGCTCATAGCTTTGCTTAATTTCATTAAAAGCAACACCGATGCGAGTCGTGAAACCATAGTCGAAATAGCCGACATGCTGCAGGCCGACACCCCAAGCATTGACCTTCTTATTGTAGTTGCTGGTCATCAGGGGATCGTGATCCTCAAAGCTCCCTTCGGCCCAGTTTGGTTTGCGGATATCGTAGATATAAGGCAGTGCTCCCCGGTAGATAACCTCACCCGCCTTGTTCTTAATCACCTTATCGGCGTCATAGATAGAGTACTGCTTGAAGCGAATATTCCGGTCTTCGAAGTTAGCATTGACTAACAGCTCGTTATCGATACCTGCGAGCTCGAAGTCATATCTGAGATCGGCGAAATACTGCCATGAGGTCTCATCGGCAGATACCTGACGGTACTCCTGACGACGTGCGGCAAACGGGTACAAGACACCGTCTTCGACCAGAGGGGCACGGGGATCGGCGTTGATGGTGCCGCGACGGTTCCAGTACACATAGTTGTAGGCGCCCGTCTGGCGAGAGAAGCCTGAAGTGTAATCACGGTATTGCAGCTGCTGATTCAGGAACAGGTTGTCGTTGAAGAAGATATTATGGGTCAGCTTAAACCTTAACTCTTCACCTTCGTTATCTTTCGCCATCGGTGAGATAAGGCCCGCATGACCAAACTCATAAGGGGTTAACCCATCGCTGGCGGCTAACGAGTTCGCCAACTGTTGGCGCTGCTCATCGGTCAGCTGAATACCTTTACCCTCAGGGTCATTAATCAGATCTTCCCAGTTTGCTTCGCCTGCGGTTTTTCCACCGACTGAGTCGGCATTGTAAATTCGGATTGGATGACCGATAGAGTCAACGGCAATGGAGTCTTTGATATAGGATGCCGACAACATCAGATCCTGAGAATCGTCAAACACATACTTAAGAGAGTTGTACACCTCATCTCTGTCGGTGCCGATATCACGGTAGCCGTCGCTACGTGCCGTTTTAGCCACGACGCGATATGCCAGCTTATCACTCAAACCGCCTGTACTATCTAAGCTTAACGAATAAGTATCCCATTGACCGACTTCGACACCAATCTCGTTTTTAGATTCAAACTGAGGTTTCTTCTCAATCAGGTTGATCACACCGCCGGCGCTGCCCATGCCATAAAGCCCGGTCGCGGGTCCCTTAAGCACCTCGACCGACTCGACATTAGTCAGTGAACGCGTTGGGTTAAAGGTGTTGCCCAGACCCGCACCGCCATACATACCATCGTAGGTATAGTTTGCGCCTAAACCACGGATAACCAGGTTATCTCCGATACCATAGTTGTTACCCGCCTGAGTCACGCCACTGATGTTACGCACTAAGTCTTGCAGGCTATTAACGCCCTGAGCGTTAATCAGCTCCTCATCGACAATAACAACCGCCGCAGGTGTTTCCATCAAAGACATATCAGACTTTGTTGCAAGCCCTGAATTCATGACCACCTGGTTTTGTCTTCCATAGACAGTAATACGCTCAACATCCGTGTTTTCCAGCCCTTGTGCCTGTGCAGCGTGAAGTGTCATAGGTAAAAATGTTGAAGCACAGGCCACTGCAAGTAGTGAAAAACGAAATTGATTCATCTGTTATCATTCCCTTTAAATAATTAAGGCGAATGATAACGATTAGCATTTAGATCGCAACACCTGTTTCTGACAATGATACAAATGTGTGCGTTGTATGGCGGTTTTAGCGGGATTTATCGTGAACTTTTACAATGTAAAGGCAAACCAACTGCTTAAGTGTTAATCAACAGGTTTAAGAAGTTATCCAACTCTTTAATCCTATTCACATAAATTCGCGATTTAGATGTTCTAACAGCTTAAAACAGATGAGCCTGACATTTTAATGCCAAGCTCATAACGAATAAAGTGCAATCAAACCAAGAGTCACGACCTCAACGGGGGAGCTCCCGCAGATAGCGTTTGCTCCGCCTGAATTCAGAATAAGCGGCGTTTGAGCGATAGACAGCCCAGAATAAATAAGCCAAACAAGGAGAGTGATCCACCACCATGCCCCTCACTACTGCTATCGCCGATATAGATATCATCACGGTCACTACTTTCCAGCGGCAGGGCATAGAGGTTATCGGTATCGTCCGAGCTGAGAGTCGCAACAATATCATCAAACCCCACTTCATAAAGATCGATCAGCACATCATAATAATCTGCCGGATAGCCGGTATGTAGCGTCGTTAACACCTCAAAGTCATCATCACTCGAATCCCCAATAATCGTGAAGATGTCGGTGGAATAGTAGTGTACCCAAGGGCCCCCATCGCGGCTCAGATATAGCTCGGCATAGACATCGGCACGTTCATAACTGCCAAACCCGATTAAGTCAGCATCGAAGGTCACACTGAACGTCTGGTAGAAACCGTCTAGATCATTGTCTGTAAACAATCGACTACTGGCCTCATAAATAGAAAATTCGTGGAATATAGGATTAGCAAATTGAGCGACTTCACCAGCCATTTTTTGCTTGGCATACTTAGAGGAGGTTTGACCGTTTTTATGGGCTAATATCACCTCCTCTCTGGTTCTCATACCGTCTGATTTAACACCTTCACTGCTTGTCAGCAGTTGCAGTTTTTTCTGAGTTAGCATCTGCAGCAACTCATTATCAGTTTGAACACTAGCATCAAGGTTCACACCTTCCCCCAGAGCTGATTGAGCAGGGTTCATCTCGCGTCCAACTGAGAAGGTTTGTTGAACCAAGCCTGTGCCGTCTAACAGCAGGGTTTGATTCAAGGTGTCGGCATTGGCGGGGGCTAATATAGATAAATTCAGCGCAATAACACTTAACACTGCGGCACCAAACACACCTGACTTTAGCAATCGGGAGCCAAGACGGTTAGCCCCCGACCTATACTCATCTGCGTTCAGAATGTTTTGCTTGTTTTGGCTCATATTCGAGTAACTGTTCATATCCAAAGCCTCATTAATTTTTTTCGGTTGTTGAGGTCATTAGAGCCGGATCAAAGTGAACACAAGCTGAACGCTAAAAATTGAACAGTTAATCCCACTACATAAAGCCCCCTTTTCGAGCCAGCAGACAAATTCAGCTAACGTTCATCTGGGATCGGTTATTGATATATGAAGATGGATAAAGGAAAGAGATAACAGGCATTCAGGATAAGGCCATTGCTGGTTTCTTAATATGACGGGATCTTTTACACTAGCCTATAACAACTATCCTGGCACTGAGCGGGGCATTTAATGAAATTTGGTTCCATGTTGGTACTCACAACTTGTATTCTGATTCCGTTTTTCGGACAGGCCTCGAGTGCCCAACTACCAGGGATTGGCGCCGGTTCGATGAGCATCGCCACCCAGACATCGAAAAAATCCTCCCAACAACTCAAAGTCAGAAGTCGTGAACAGGCTATTCAGTTAGTTAAACGTCAATATCAGGGAAAAGTACTCAAGGCACAATCGAGTCGAGTCAATGGTCACCCGGGTTACAGAGTTAAGTTGATATCGAACGAGGGGCTGGTGTTTTACGTCTCTGTCGATGCCAAAACCGGCAGCGTTCGCAGAAATTAGCTTCATATCTTTTTATCAAAGATGAAAGCACTTTATGACTAAGGAATGAAACCATGAGAGTACTTCTGGTAGAAGATGACATTGAGCTGCAGACCAATTTAAAACAGCACTTAGTGGACGCAAATTACAACATAGATGTGGCCGATGATGGTGAAATTGGCCTGTTTCAAGGCACCGAATACCGTTACGATGCGGCGATTATCGATGTTGGTTTACCTAAGCTCGACGGCATCACACTAATAAAAACACTTCGCGAGCAGGAGATAGACTTCCCAATATTGATCTTAACGGCCCGTGACAGCTGGCAAGATAAGGTTGAGGGGCTCGATGCCGGCGCCGATGATTATCTCACTAAGCCGTTTCATCCCGAGGAGTTAGTTGCCAGACTCAAGGCGCTTATCCGTCGCTCGGCAGGTAAGGCCAGCCCAGTAGTGAGTAATGGCCCCTTCAGCATCAATACCAGCAGTTTAGAAGTCAAAAAAGGTGATGTGGTGATCACCCTAAGCGGCACAGAATATAAGTTATTTGAATACTTTATGCTGCACCCTGGCGAAGTCATATCTAAAACCGTACTCACGGAGCATATATACGATCAAGACTTCGATCTGGATTCTAACGTTATCGAAGTCTTTATCAGAAGATTGAGAAAGAAACTGGATCCGGATAACACATTTGGCCTTATCGAAACCCTGAGGGGACAGGGATACCGCCTGACTCATATGCAAAAAACAGAAAAAATTGATGAATAAATCGTCCTCTCAAGCTCAATCAGAGACAGCAACGCCCTCAAAAAATGGCCTGCTCAACTCACTCAAGGCCAGACTGGTTGTCAGTGCCCTGCTGTTGATCTTGGTCCTGCTGCCCTTGATTGGTTTCACTCTTAACGACGCCTTCAAGCAACAGGTGAAAAGCGCCGCTAAAAATGAACTCAGTGCTTACCTCTATTCAGTGTTAGCCGTCACCGAAGTAGACAATAATCGTTTACTCATGCCAGAGCTATTGGTTGAAAATCAATTTAATGTCATTCAATCCGGCTTATATGCACTGATATCGACACCAGATAAAACTCAGGGAATACCGGCTAAACATCTGCTGTGGCAATCAAACTCCTTTCTCGCGTCTGAAACGCCTCAACACTTGCCCCATCCGGCAACGGGTCAGAGTGAGTTCGGCGAAATACTCCTCGAGGGGAAACCCCATATTATCTACAGCTTCAGCGCCAGTTTCGAGCAGAGGCAAAATCAGCAGTTCCCCATCACTATTCATATAATTAAAGATCAGGCCGACTTTCAGCTGCAGATAGATAAATTTACCCGCCAACTCTGGACCTGGTTACTGATCTTAATGGCACTGCTGGGTATCGTGCAGCTGGCTTGGCTGCTCTGGACCTTGAAGCCCTTGGCTAAATTTAAACAGGAACTCAATGATGTCGAACAGGGCCGGGCCATGCAGCTGGGGGCAGACTACCCGACGGAGTTGCAAGCCGTCGCGCGCCAACTCAATACCTTACTTAATACCGAGCAGAACCAACGCAAAAGATACCGAAATGCCCTGTCAGATCTTGCCCATAGCCTGAAAACCCCCTTAGCCGTAATCCAGAGTCAAAAAGATCTCAGCCTAGGCTCCTTTGAGCAGATAAGTGTGATCAATAAAATCATAGGCCATCAACTCAAACGTGCCCAAAGCGCGGCGGGCTCTTCGTGGCACTTAGGGGTTAAGGTCAGTTCTGTCAGCGAAAAACTCGTCAGAACCTTAGGGAAAATCTACCGAGTCCCCGAAATCGAGATCACCGAATCAGTCGATAGTGAGGCCATATTTAAGGGCGATGAGTCTGACCTGACCGAGATACTGGGCAACCTGCTAGATAATGCCTGCAAAGCCGCGAAATCAAAGGTGTTATTAAGCGTCACCTCGAGTGACATTCAGTTAAATATAGCGATAGAGGATGACGGCCAAGGGGTAAGCCCCGAGCAACAGAGCCAGATATTTGAGAGGGGCATTCGCGCCGACTCATACAGCCAAGGTCACGGTATAGGCCTTGCCATCGTGCGTGATCTTATCGACAGTTATAACGGCAAGCTTTCAGTGTCCAGCTCAGAGAAGCTGGGCGGTGCTAAGTTTGAGATAAGCTTCCGCTGGGGGCAAAAAAATAACGATTAAAATTTCATTTAGCTGGGAATGTTATATGTAGGACTGGCTTTAGCCGGGAATATTGTTAGAGAAAGCTTCGCGGCTGAAGCCGCTCTTACAAGGGAAGCCTTTCAGCTTGTGTTCATCTTCGACTCTTTATTATGTCTCTAAAGTCATAAGAATGAGTTTGGAGACGACATGAAAACATTCATACAATGGTGTTACCTATCCTTATTGATAGTGTTCACTCCGGTAGTACTGATGCAAGATGTCAGCGCCCAAGAATTAACCAATGACAGTGCACAATCGATGTTCAGTGAAGCTGAGCTAGAGCAGATGCTTGCCCCAATCGCCCTGTATCCGGACAGTCTACTAACTCATATACTCATCGCGGCAACCTATCCGCTGGAAGTGGTGGAAGCCAGTCGATTGCAGAGTAAAAATACGCTTCTGCCTGCCGAACAATTAATGGCGAAGGCAGAAGGCAAAGAGTGGGATCCCAGTGTCATCGCCCTGCTTGCCTTCCCGAACGTACTGGAAAAACTCAGTAACGACTTAACCTGGACTCAAAAGTTGGGTGATGCGTTCCTTCAAGATGAGGCTAAATTACTCGCCAGCATTCAATCATTGAGACAGCAAGCCGATGAAGCCGATAGCTTGTCTGAGATGGAAAATGTCTCGGTCACACGGGTTAATAATCAGATTGTCATCGAGCCAGCACAACCCGAGGTGATCTATGTGCCCTACTACGATCCCAGAGTCGTCTATGGTCATTGGCGCTGGTACCGTTATCCTCCGGTATATTGGGCACCATACCCCTATTATGTTCGCCGCCCCTATGGACATTTTTACTGGAACACAGGCGTACATATCAGGTTTAACTTCTATTTCAGTGCATTCCATTGGAGCAATCATCATATTGTGGTGACGCACCATCATAATTCACACCATTATCGTCACAGAGGCAGAATCGTCACCAGTCACGGGGCTCAGCGCTGGCAACATAAGCCACAACATAGACGTGGCGTTGCTTACCGCAGTAACCATGTGAAACAAAGATATAATAGCCATCGCCCAAGCATGGCGCATACCAAACAGGTAAGAAAAGCCGAACGTCATCAGTCGAGTCACGCAAACGTGAGCAACAACCGACTCCATAGCGGTAAAGCAAACAGCCGTGAGCTAAGTAAGAGCCGTGAGCTAAATAAACAGTTAAGTAAGAGTCGTGAACAGCGGTTTACCAATAAGCTTCACAACACACCCAGCCACAAGCAGGTGAAGAGCCATCAGCCAGCGAAAAGTCGTCAGCAGGTGAAAAGCTATCAACCCCAACATTCTGTGCAGCCAAAGAAGAGCCATCAGCGAGATGTGAAAAGTCATCAACGAGATCTAAAGAATCATCAGCCAGCGAAGAGCCATCAGCAGGTAAAGAGTCATCAACCCCAACGCTCTATACAGCCAAAGCAGAGCCGTCAGCAGGTGAAGAGCCATAACTCCAGCAGGCCGACTCACTCCTCGGCCAATAAGAGCAGCTCTCATAAAAGCGGGGGGCATCAACAGAGCGGGTCCCGAACAAAGATCCGCGATTAACGAGTCGACTCGGGGGCTAAATCCCATGGTTCCTCAACGGCCCCCCATCAATGTAGTCAATCAAGAAATACCGCAATTGGCGGTATTTCTCTTTAGTTTAAACTCTCTCTTTAGTCATTTTATCTATAGGAACAAAGTCAGCACCTAGCCTGCAGCCGCAGACTCATCCCATAATATCGGTAATAGCCGATGATGTTGCTGCCAATAAACAACACCTCCATGACCACGGCGGTCGGCGAACCAGCCAGATAGTTATGAATCAACCACAGAGAAGTCCCCACAATCATTAGCTGCCGCAGACGTTGATCGCTTTGACAAAATGCAGCCGTGGTTTGAAATAGCGTTCCGCTAAAACTCAACAAGCTGATTAAGCCGGTAAACGTCATAGCGGTGATCATCAAGGCACAGGTTAGAAAGAGGAACATCAACCTCTTAGAGGTGGTAAAAATACTGGTGAAATAACGAATGCTCGCCAGCAACATCAAGCCTGCCGCGGTCCACTGTTCGAGTAAAACAAAATGGGCACTAATCAAGAGGCCCGAAACACATAAGCAACAGACAATTTGTTGCCTCTGCTTAAATTGAAATGATACCAGATCGAATATGATAGCGATGGCTATCAAAACTTGAGACCAAAGAAATGCCGACACAGTTTCCTCCTACGGATTTTATAATAAAAATAATGCAGGGATTATGGAGAGAAACCGCAAAGGAGGAATTAACTTAAGTTAAGTGACCTCTTTATTTTTCGCTTTTAATTCTCGCTTTTAATCGAGAAAGACTGACAGGGTTGATGCCTATATAGCTGGCAATTTGAATGTTGTTAAGTTTAGTCACCCAATGTGGCCAATACTGCTGCAGGTGTCGATATCGTTGTTCCGGGGTATTGAGTAATAACAGTGCTTCTTTCTGCTCCTTGAATATCAGCTGTTGCTGCAGTAGTGCGACTTTAGCGGGTAATAGTTGGGGTAATGCCAGTAAACTCAAAGGGATCCTTACCACTTCAGCCTCAGCGATAGCTTCGATTTGATATTGCGCCGTCACTCCCTGCAACCAGCTTGAATAGAGGAAACATAGCTCACCCTCAAAATAAAATTCCTTGCATCGCTCAAGGCCACTCTCACCGTAATGACAGGCTCTAAGCGTGCCGGACACGATAAAATAGCCATAGTCCTGTTCGGCTCCCTGAACGAGTAACACTCCTGCAGCGCTCAATGAGATCGACCTGAATTGAGACAGTTGTGATTTAACCACCTGACTTGGGATGCCAAAACCGGAGAAAAAATTAACAACCTCGGTAAATGTGTCCACGGTGAGACTAGCCTGCGTATTCAAGTGACATCAGCCAAGACTAACATATTACTATTTGAGAGAGTGCTTAGTTTATGAGGGTTAATAGTTTCTGAAGCCCTTTACTCTTTAGTAGTTTACCCCTACTTATTTCGCTCAGGAGGTAGCTCAAGATAATGTTGCAACAATGCCTCTCCCTGAGTTTCCCGGATACCCTTCAGGGTAAGCCAAAACTCCAATGAGAACTCAGGGTAAGCCTTATACCATTGATGAGAAACAGGTATAAACCAATGCACACGCATAAAAGGAGTTGCTAACGACACTAGCTTATCGGTCAGTTGCAGATCATTAATAACCCGGCGGCCAATACTCTCCTCAACCACATAACCATCCAGACGCTCCAACGCCAATAGCGCAAAGCCATCGGTAAGGGAGAGATTTTGATTGTGCAGCACCCCAAGCTCACTCAATTTTTGATGCGCAATATAACCCAGTGGTGCCGCAATACCGTAGTGGACACCTGAAAAATTGCTACCGTCCCAATTGAGCCCAGAGCCTGACTTAATATAGATGAGGTAATCGACAAACCAGATCGCCCTCTCATTATCTACCGCTTCCCCCATCTTAGGAAATACGCCCCATGAGTCACGCTCAGAAGACCAGATGGCGGCAATGATCCCATCGACCTTGCCTTGACCCAGCTGCTGAATGCAACGCTTCCAAGGCATAAAGGAGAAGCTTAACTCTATACTGTGCTGCTCTGCCGCAAGGATTAACAGATCCGCTAAGACCCCATGCTCACCGAGTACTACCACACCATCCTCGGGTACCCCCTGAATAAAAGGCATGTTATCTTGCATCTCAAAACAGACTCTAAATGGCCTGCCTGGTGACTCTGAAGCCATAGATTTCCCAATAACGCCCTCAATAACTAGCCCCATAGACAGCAGGAATCCCACAAGGCAGAGGCTCCGGCCCAATAAACGAATGGCAGCGCTATGCCAGGATTTAATACTCTGTGACAAAATGCAATTACTCAAGATGCTCTCCATCGGCTAAATTTTCCGATACACCTTAAGATCTTTTAGTTGATGAAATCGCCTTTGTCCATCGAAGTAATAAAGATAGCCTAGTTGTCACCTCACCAACAAGAACTCCACTATAGAGCAACTGCCATTGCTAACTCCTCGGTGATAAGAGGTAACTCTCTTGCCTGCTCCCTCAAGTAATCCATTCCAGAGAGGAAACCTGTAATAATGAGTCTCAAAATGGCTTAAGCGACTCTAAATCAATATAGCCAGAGCGACCAAGATATACTAAATGGTCATATCAAACACTGGACATGGGGCTTAGTTATCACGACAATTCGCCCATCATTTAACTCCTGTGTTTTTATCAGTTGAAACATGGCGACTTAGCCAATGTCACTTCTCTGTTATCTACTTCATTTACTTTAAAATTGTTGTCTTAATGAATAAAAAACAAGCGCTATCTGCCGTCTCAATCCTTATTGTCACCCTAGTCTTAGGTGGCACACTACTTGAGGACTCATCTCTTTTTTTACGTTTACTGTTCGGTTTGAGTCTTGGTTTCGCCTTAGCCAAGGGCTCGATTGGTTTTGCCGGGAGTGTTAATCGTGCCTACAGGCGCGGCTCGACTCAACTCTTACAAACCTTGATGCTGATGTTCGTGGTGACCGCTGTTATCAATGCCGGGTTATTGCTCAATTCTGATATCAATAATTATGATCTCTGGGTTAATCCAATCAACTTAGGCTTACTCCTGGGGGGCGTGATGTTTGGTGCAGGCATGAGTCTGTCGAGTTGCTGCGCGACAGGTGTAATGGTCGAATTGGTGAGTGATGTTCCCCGCGCGTTAACGACACTGCTCTTTTTTGGCGGCGGTGTTTTCTTAGGTTTTCCACTACAGGCGACCCAGAGCTGGATCACCACCACGGCATTTTCTTCGGCTAGCTTCGTCGGTAAGGGCGTCTACCTGCCGGATCTATTTAGCTGGGGCCCATTAAACGGCTACTTTATGGCTGTACTAATGACGATGATACTCGCCGGAATAGTGGTGTTTTGTGCCAAGAAGTATGAAAACTACCGTCGCGCCAATGGGACATTCTTAGGTGTCGATGGAGAGACCGCGCGTCAAAACATGACAGCAAGAGACACTGAGCAAGGCTTCACCCTATTGAGTACCAGCAGCTATCGACAGTGGCTGGGTAACCTGTGGGAGATGAAGACCACGGCGCTCGTTATCGCCTTAATCTTTGGTGTGATGATGATGTCCACGGGCGCTGGATGGGGCGCTTCGACGCCATTCGGGATCTGGTTCGCTAAAGGCTTAATGGCCTTTGGGGTCAGTGTCGATGATATTGCCAACTTTACTCATCGCCCTACGGCTATGTTTACCACCTCATTCTTCAGCCATGGGATTTCAGTGCAAAATTTTGCCATCATGTTAGGCACCTTAGTGGCCGTGCTCTTCATGGGAAAATTTGCCTTCTCATTTAAGCTTAATCATTCACCGAAACAGTTCGCACTTTTCGCCTTAGGCGGCCTGCTGATGGGATTGGGTACTCGCTTCGCCAATGGCTGTAATGTTGGCGCCCTATTTACCCCTATCGCTAACTTGTCGCTATCTGGCTGGATTTACCTGATCTTTTTGCTTGTCGGCGGCGTGATCGGTAACCGATTTCATCAAGCGGTTGTAAAATAAGGCTAAAGACAGAGTGGAATAATGGTTCACTTCGCTCTGTCTTAACTTTGTCTTAACTCTCAAGTTCATCCTTATACCAATCAGTATAAAGATGTGATCGCTCAGCGAGAATTTAACGCTTCTGAGGCAAGGCCCTTTATTGCTCCTGCATAAAGGGCATTTACAACATCCGTGTTGTTCGCAACGAGTGAAGAACATAGTTATTCTACGTTTAAGCTCGTTAACACAGCATCGGATGCGCTAAAACTCGCCTTTCAGGAGTGTTTTGGGCTGCCTACTTCTGCGTTGAATGACTTCAAAAGGGAGGACCATTCCCTCATCCATTCGCCTTGAATTAGTTTGCCAAAAATCACTCTGAGTAGATCACTTTCTTATACCGACTGGTATTAGCCCCCCCCGTCAACACTCCCGCTTACAAAATTTCTAAACCCTGAAAGAGCAGATATCTATCACTCTTAGCCGCGCACATGTTATAAATAGGTTAAATTTAACCATCATCAAGGATAGAGAGGGAGCTAGATTTGATTATTGCTGAAACGGACAGGCTGGTGTTACGGCGCTTCAACGACCAGGATACTCATGCCATATACCTGCTTAACAGCATTCCCGAGATATTGACCTATATTCCGGGCGAACCTATGTCATCAATATCTCAAGCCGAGCAGATACTGAATGAGGTCATACTGCCAAGCTATGAAGAGTTAGGTTATTGCCGCTGGGCTGTCGAACATAAAGCCGATAAAAAGGTGATTGGTTTTTGTGGGCCAAAGTTTGTCACCGAATTTAACGAGGTTGAGCTAGGATATCGCTACCTTCCGGAATATTGGGGCAAAGGAATAGGCTTCGAAGCCGGAAGTAAGGCACTGGAAGCCTTCCCGCAATTTGGTATCAATGAAGCCATTGCCTTAATCCTGTTAGGTAATAGAGGCTCCGAAGCATTAGCCAGAAAAGTGGGCATGATTGAACGTGGAAGAGATAGCTATATGGGGCATAAGGTCACGGTATTTCATAAGCACTTAACCACTTAAGACTGATTAAGAGTGAGCCCACTGCAGCATTCCCGAATAAACAGCTCGTTAAAATAAAAACCGGGAGCCGTTTGGCTCCCGGTTTTCGTTTACGCTTTCCTTTTTGAATCTAACCTACACTTTAAATTGAGTCAGCTGATTAGACAGCGTCTCGCTTATTCGATTTAACGACTCACAGGTCTCAACCGTATTCGACACCTGGATTGATGTCAGGTTAGACAACTCGCTGATCTGAATCACCCGTTGATTCAACTCATCGGTGACCCCGGTTTGCTCTGTAGCCGCATGAGCAATTTGAGTATTCATCTCTGTCACGGTATGCATGGAGCCGGTTATCGCATCCAGCGCCTCACTCGCTGACTGTGCACCTAGCAAGGTGTCTGAGCTTACCGTTTTGCTCGACTCCATTGCCGTCACCGCTTGCTTGGTCAGAGTTTGAATTTCATCGATGATCTCCCGAATATCCTTGGTACTGCTTTCCGCCTTCGCAGCAAGGGCTCTGACTTCATCTGCCACGACGGCAAACCCTCTCCCCTGCTCACCGGCTCTGGCGGCCTCTATTGCAGCGTTAAGTGCCAGCAAGTTTGTCTGCTCCGATACCGACTGAATCACATTCACCACAGAGTAGATAGATGAAGACTTTTGATCCAATGAATTAATAACATCGACTGCACTTTGTACCTCATCGGCAAGACTTGAAACCGAACTCAATGCACTGTTAACGACCAACTTCCCCGAGTCTGCATGCCCATTGACTTCGACCGCTGCCTTTTCTGCGCCAATAGCATTCTGGGCAACTTCCTGAGAGGTCACACTCATCTCATTAATCGCAGTAGCGATCTGTTCCACTTCCTGCTGCTGTTTGTGCATCGCCTCATTGCCATCCGTCATCGCTTGCAGGGTTTGATTCGAGGCTTGACGCAACTCCTCCATTGAGTGGGTAACATCGGTTAGCAACACCTGCATTTTTTCAACGAAACGATTGAAGGCCCCGGCAATCAATGCCATCTCATCGTCACCCTCCGACTCGAGCCGTTGTGTCAGGTCACCATCACCATCGGCAATATCCTGCATAAGGTGCACAGTCTTGTTGATAGGGTGAATAACGGCCCGCACGATAAGGAACGCGGCGGCCATAGACAACAAGGCCAAAATAACTAACGCAGACACAAATAGTTTTTGCTGCCACTGCACTTCGCCAGAAGCTTCAGTCGCCAGCTGTTTAATTTCGGCGCTGGTATCCATGGTCGACTGACTCACCTCAACCTGCTGACGCAAGAAAACGTCGAGCTCGGAGACCTTAGACGCTTGCTGTGAAATTTGAACGCTGAAGTTATCCATATTTTTAGACGAATCGACAATATTAATTAATGCCTCACGTCTGAGTCGCTCACTGATATCACCAATCTCATCGCTAACCTCTTCCAGAATAGACAGCGCATCATCGTCGGTCACATCTTCCGATAGCTCTTCGATTGTGTCCATCAGCTCAGTCAGTGTCACGTTGATATCATCGACTTTCTTACTGATAAGTTTTGTTCTTTGGTTTGCACGCTTGATTCCATCGACAATCGACATCATGTCAGCATTGACGACGCCAAGTTGCTGGCTTCCACTGGCAGAGCCTTGCGTCGCCTTCTCGGCGCTCTTTGCACTACTCGATGACGCATCGACGACCTGCTCAAAACGTTGAGCCAGACCATTAAAGGAGATCCAAGCGCCTAGACTAATCCCGATAAGCAAAACACAAAGTAGAGCGCCGCTTGCATATAACTTTGTTTTAATTAGCATAAAGTTATCCCCGCTGAGTTAAGTTCTACTATTTTGCCGCCTCTTTCTCATATAGCTTTACTGCGGCATTCATCTGCTTGAGTAGTGGGAGATTAGACTTAGCAACGGCGTCAACTTGCGCCGAGGATATTGCTGTCGTTTTATAATCGGCGCCCTGCTCGACTAATGGCTTAAACTTCACCCATAAGCCGCCAACCACATCCAGCTGTTCGCGAATGTGCTGAGGTTTTGTGCCTGGCAAACCTAACACCTCGTCGCCATCTTTTAACCCTTTAAGGGTTCGATCGAACAGAGAGTAGGTTTCCAGCAAATTCAATTTATTCTGCTCAATGTCATGGCCCAGAGCTATCAAGAAAAATTCTTTGCTCATCTTCTGAGTCAGCATGCGCTGCTTACCCGAAAGGTTAAGTGTCGCAGCGAGTCCTGGCGCCGCTTTCAGTCCACTCTTCTTCGCCTCTTTTTCATATAAACCTACCGCTTTATTCATCTGTTTCAACAAGGGTAAATTCTGACTGGCAATCACTGATAGCTGCTCATCTGACACCGCCTTGGAGGTGATGATAGATTGAATGACAGGATAGAAATCGGCCCAAATACCTGCAACCTTATCGAGCTGGCGGACGATACGTTTACTCTCGGTGGCCGGCAGTCCAAGAGAGGCATCCCCCTCTTTCAAGCCTTTAAGTGTCTTATCAAACAGTGATGAGGTGGCAGATAAATTGGAGAGGTTTTTTTCGGCATCGACACTAAGTCCTATCAGAGTGACCTCTTTAGACATCTTCTGAGATAACATACGTTGCTTACCGGAGAGGTTTAAGATCACGCCATATTCGGCCGAGGTGGGTTCAGCGTAAGCTGAAAAGGTAAAGCCAAACATCAAACCACATAAAACGCACGAGCTGATAAACAGGTTATAGAGTTTCATTTTCGAGATCCTTTCTATTAAAGCCAAATGTTTAGCTAAATAAAACTATAGTCCAATAACAAGGCAATAGCTCTCGCTATCCTTACAAAGTTAAGCTGATTTACCAATAACTTAAGATATAAATCTCCCTATCAAATCGTTAAGTTTTCTTTACAGATTTTTGAGACCATTTAGCAAAATAGATGGTCAAACTCTATAAACAAATTAAGAGCTCAAACTCTTCGTTAGAATTATGTTCTGAAACAGAGTTGAAGACTATTAGACCCTTGGCTATTTGCCCAATAAACGACTTCCCCGTTCAGTAAATTCTCACTCCGTCTACCCAGGTTTGATTGACCTTTGTCTGCCATAGACTCTCAGGTTCAATGTTAAAGATATCGCTATCGATTAAGATGAAGTCGGCCTTCATACCGGGTTTGAGTTGACCAATTTGGTTTTCTTGATGGGCTGAGAAAGCGGCATCACGGGTAAAACTATTCAATGCTTCACTAAGCGTCATCTTCTCCTGACTATACCAGCCCCCCTCGGGCAAATTTTGCTGGTCTTGCCTTGTTGCGGAGGCATGCAGACCAAAGAAAGGGTTAGCCGACTCTATCGGGAAATCGGAACCGGCTGCGATAATCGCACCTGATTCGAGCAACTTCCGCCAGGCATAAGCTCCCTTAATACGCTCACTACCGAGTCTCTCTTCAGCCATATTCTTATCACTGGTGGCATGTGTCGCCTGCATCGAGGCGATGACGTTAAGCTTTGCAAAACGAGGGATATCAACGAGTCTTAATACCTGAGCATGCTCGACTCGGTGTCTTAAATTCCGGGTGCCGGTCTGTTTAATCAGGCGCTCATAATTATCTAACACGAGTTTATTGGCATTATCGCCGATGGCATGAGTATTAACCTGAAAACCCGCCTCCATTGCCATCTTCATGGTATTTGTCAGCTTGGCATCTGAGTACAGAAGTAGACCTTTGTGACCGGGGAGATCGCTGTAATCTTCGATGAGTGCAGCCCCGCGGCTACCTAAGGCGCCATCGGAGGATATTTTCACGCTGCTGATGACCAGCTTGTCTCTGGGATCCTGATAAGGTCCCTTCTCCATCAAGCTCTCAAACTCCTCATCAGCTGCCGAGACCATGGCATAGACGCGTATCGGCATCTGTTCTGACTGGGCTAACGACCGATAAACCTCGAGGGTCATGCTCCCCACGCCGGCATCATGAACGCTGGTGAGTCCAAGCTTTGCCAGTGCATTCATCGAGGTTAGCAGCACACTCTTTTGTTCAGAGCGTGTCAGAGAGGGAATGTTTTCGGTGATCAGATCCATGGCATTATCGATAAACACCCCGGTAGGTTCTCCGTTAGCATCACGGACTATCTCTCCACCTTGTGGGGACTGAGTTTGAGCGCCGATATTGGCCAACTTAATGGCAGCGCTGTTCGCCCAGCCCGCATGACCATCGATACGCCTGAGCCAAACCGGCGTATTGGGAAAGTGTTTGTCCAGGGTGGCTGCCGTTGGAAATGACTTTTCAGGCCAGAGTACCTGGTTCCAACCTCGTCCCTGGATCCAGTTAAGCTCGGGGTTTTCGGCGCGAAATAACTGTACACGCTCCACCACATCTTGCTCAGATTTAGCCCCCCTGAGCTGTACTCGCATCAGACTGAGGCCGTAGCCCAATACATGCCCATGGGCATCTATCAGTCCCGGCAGCATGGTTTGTCCCTGACCATCGATAAGCTTAATATCCGCATCATCGGGTAACGGCTCATCTTGGCCGAAAATCCTATCGATCTTGTCCCCTTTAAACGCAATAGCCTTAAACTGAGTCAGCTTGCCATCATTGACACTGTAACCTTTGATATTGGTGATTAAACTCGTTTCGGCGAACGAGCTAAAGCTGAGAATGATGCTGCTGGCGAGAAGTGATTTTATTATTTTTTTCATCTTATTATAGTCTGCTCCCGTATATATCTATTTGATATTATCACGGGGTAAAAATTGCGCAAATTATCGTAAACATACCACACCAACTTATTTCATGACTCTCTGAACTTCTATCTTGGCTATCTAATGGATAAGTTTGGATTAGACCTTAGTCGATTGAAAAAACAACAGCAGGTGAGAGAACAAAAAATGCCAGTCAATATGATTGACTGGCATTGCCCTGGACTAATACCTCAAAGGAATTACCTCAGGGGATTTACCTCAAGGGACTGACTTCAGAGGGTTTGCCTCAGGAAATTGCAGGAAAACTAATACTAATACTTATACTAATACTTATGAATTTGTCCTATCTTCGCGGCACGAGCATCATAGTCATCCGCATGACAACCTGAACAGCTGTCGTAGGCACGAAGCCAAGGTTTCATGTACTCGCCATCTGCAGAGAAGTGTCTTGGGTCGTCCTTTGCCCCCTCGAGATCGATCTTGAGCAGGTGAGATGAACTTGGCATGTGGCAATCGGTGCACTTGGCGATGAACTCGTGAGCGGCAGAAGCGATTTCGCTACCAGGGACGTCGGCAAACTCCTTGGTATGACAATCGGTACACTGTCTTACCATCGCGTCTTCATGACCAGGTTGGTCCTGATTGAGTTCAGAGCGGTGAGGATTATGACAAGTTGAGCAGGTGAAGTCCTTCTTCTTGCCCATCGCCTCGCCTGTATCCGGATCGGCACCTATCAAGGTTGTCGCAGCATGTCTTCCACCACGGCCATCTCGGCGCCCTTCGGGGCCAAAGCCAGAGGTCCGCAGCAAGCGTGCATTCAGGGTTACGCCACCAAAGGTCTGCTCAAAGGGAGACTGATAGTCCGGGTAGCGTCTGACGGCATCATCGGTGGTATGACACTCCTGACAGGTAGCCGCCTCACCATATCCCATACCATCTGAAAGGTAATCTCCAGTAACACGTGCCTCGGCGAGTTTAACAATATTATGTTTTGACGGGCCCTTAACGTGTTCACTACCGGCGCCATGACAACTTTCACACTGAACCCCGGTCATAGCAAACGTGCCGCCCATTCCCGGCATGTCATCCTGCCTGTTCTGGTTTCGATTATCGCCTGCGCCCTCTGTGTAATCCTTCCAACCTGTAGTGTGACATCTACCACAGTAATCATAGCCATGTGAATCCGGTGCATCATTCGGGTTCCAGGGCCACGTCATGTGGGCATTAGCTTCAGTCCCCTCTGGAACAGGGAATGTACCAACCGCATTCCCGGTCATGATGTAGCCATTCTGGTCGATGAACATGGTACTGCTTTTGTAACCACCGATAACGTAACTTATATCGGCCCAGCTGGAAGGGTTACCCAAGGTGTTGTTTGTATCAAAAAACTCCAGGATCCCGTCAGGAATAGAGGAAAACGGGTAGATAGGCTTCTCTCCATTAACCTTAGTCAGCTTGAAGTTATGGCCGGTCTCGAAATAGGTTTTCTTATCCGTATGACAAGAGATACAGGTATTGGAACCGACATAGGCCAGGGCTACTTCATCTGATAGCACCACGACAGTGACTGTCGACTCTGCCTCGCCGCCGTTACCATCTGAGATGGTGTAATTGATTATTGTGGCACCGACTTTATCTGACACGAACAAGATTTTATTATCTTGAATCAATGCCGTTCCAGCGCCTGATGTCACTGTCACGGTTTCGATAGTCAATGGGTCACCATCGAGATCGGTATCGTTGGCCAAAGCATCGATCAGGATACTGGTACCAATAGTGGTTTCAGCACTGCTTGGATTAGCAACCGGCGGATTATTTTCTTCTGGTGGTGGAGCTGGATCGTCGTTATCGCTACCACAAGCCACCAACATAGAGATCATACCTGCAAGTATTAGCTTCTTATATGGTGTGTGTTTATCTTTTATATTCATCATGACATGCCCTTAATATATTTATTACTTAATATATTGGATGTTATTTTTATAGTAGAATCGTTAGTACTCTCTTTCAAAAAACATGTATCGCTTTTTGATTAGAGCTAATTATTGTGTGAGATATATACCCTCGAAAAACAGTTGTTAACTCCAAGATATATATCTAAGATTAAAATATGTATTAAGGATGATAAATTTTATCACTCTGTTCGCAGACAATTTTAAAGCAACCGAGTCATTATAAAATGCTGTCACCGACGATATGAAAACAACCGTCAGGTTTGGGTGTTTTATTTGTTTGCGAGAAGCGTATTTAACTCTTCACCAACTCATATTTTAATACCCTAAAAGTAGTAGAAAGGTTCGCTTTTCGGCATAGACTTATTGGCTTAAAAATGGTGCTTTTCGAACCTTGTAGTCATTATGTGAACTCAAAGAGGTATCAGGCTAACGGAGTGAGGAGGCCCCATTAGATTCAGGGCGGTTGAAGTTGGGCAATGGCTCACACAAGCCGGTCACATCCTCATAAAAGGTTGCATCCAAGACGGAGCCAGAACTGGGTTATTTCGCTTTGGAGTACTCTTTGAACTGAGAGGGGGTGAGTAAAGTGTGTCTCTTAAAAAACTTAACGAAGTAAGGTACATCATCGAATCCCAGTTCATAAGCGATCTCCTGCACCTGAGAGCTGTCTATGATGAGTCTTCTCTTAATCTCCAAAATTGTGTGAGCATCAATCAGCTGTTTAGCGGTTTGCTCACAAGCCAGCTTACAAAGTTGGTTCAAGGACTTATAGGAGATATGAAGCATCTCCGCATAAGCCGAGGCATCTCTTGTCTGAGTGAACTTCTCCTCAATGGATAACAGAAATTGATTGAAGCGCATCGTCTGGATCTCACTCAGGTGCTCCGTGTTGCTTTTCCGTTCGCGAGCTAACGCGACCAGCAGTGATGAAAACAGCAACTGTATCAATAAGGGGTCGCTGTTAGCCGGGGTTTGAGCCCTACCTATCTCCAGTAACAAGGCATCACAAGTCTCGGTCAAAGAGTCACTCAAGGTGAAAACAGGCTGATACGAACTCACCAGATGGGTAGGCGTAAAGAGGGGAAGACGGATATTGGTCAGGATCGAGTCGAAAAACGCTTCGGTTACATTGATCATCTTTCCCTGAGGACGGCTGTCTAAATCAAACGCATGCACTTGATTTTTATTGACGAATATAAAACTTCCCTTCTGAAAGGTGTGATATTGGAAGTCAATGAAGTGCCCACCTTCGCCTTCAGTAATATAGATGAAGCAAAAATAGTTTATACGGTGAGGTTTTGAAGGGTCGAACTTACACTGAGATAGCTTCTTATAAAATGTATCGAGATCTAAAATTTCGACTCCCGACTTTTGAATATTAGGTGCTCGAAATTCAACATTAGGTACGTTTTTTATACTTTTCATTAAACGGTTGACTCATCTTCATCTTTAAAAAAACTGAAACGATTCTTTCCCTGTTTCTTGGCCACATACATGGCCGTATCCGCTTTTTGCATTAACTTTTTAGTTTTAGTCGCATCATCAGGAAAAACGGCAATACCAATACTGGCAGACACCTTTATGGAACAATTTTCAATCAGAGGTTCTTGTGCGACCAATTTGATAATTTTACCGGCTACAGACTCTGCATCCTCACGTTTTTGTATATGATTTAATATCACAAGAAACTCATCGCCACCGAGGCGAGCAACGGTATCCTCTTTTCTGACCGCATTATTCAACAAGGCCGCCACTCTTTTCAAAAGCTCGTCCCCGGCGTGATGCCCGAGAGTGTCGTTCACCTCTTTAAAGTTATCTAAATCGAGAAACAGCAGGGCACCTTTCTTACCATCTCTTTGGGCGGCCGAGAGTGTTTGATTCAGACGGTATTCGGCTAGGAAGCGATTCGGTAGCTTAGTTAAGGTATCAAATGTCGCCTGCTGAATTAGCTTCTCCTCGCTCTCTTTTTTCTCGGTAATATCTTCTATCGAACCTAAATAGTAAGATATCTTGCCATCTTCATTCGTAATGGGAGTGATCAACACCCTATGCCACAGCAGCTGTCCATGACTCGTCTTATTAAAAAATTCTCCCCGCCAGGAATGTCCCTGAGATACCTGCTGACAGAGCTGTTTAATCTTGTCTTCACTGGTGTGCGCTGACTGTAATATCCTTGGAGTTTCTCCAACAGCCTGTTCTCTAGAATAACCAGACAGCTCTGTAAACATTGGGTTGACGTACTCTATAATTCCCATTGAGTCAGTGATGACCATGCCAACAGGGCTTTTCTCAACGGCAACGGTCAGCTTTTTCAAATCATTCATCACAAGGTGCAGATCTTGTGTTCTCTCCTCGACCCGCTCCTCCAATGATTCATTTTGCTTTTGGATAAAGCTGTGCTGCTCCTCTATGGTTACCAGCATGGTATTGAAATTTCTGGCCAATACGGCAAACTCGTCATTGCTCTGGATTTCGGCCCTTATCCCCTGTTTTCCACTGGCAACCTCGATAGAGGCCTTTGTTAGATTGAGCACCGGAGATAGGAGACGTCTGGTGATGACTGTACCTAATACAATTATGATCACTAAAGACAAGAGCGTCAGGTACATATATTGAGAAAACAGTGCAGACTCGATACTTTCAAGCTCTTTACGAGGCTTCAACAGTAAAATAGAACCCGGCATACCCCCACTCATTTGAACAAGATTTTTAGCGGTTACAAAATACTTCTGTTTTGAAAACGTGATCTCAATGATTGCATCAGTTTTCTTTAATAGCTGCAGATATTCCAAATAAGGCAGAGGAATATCGATAAGCGGTTCACCATCGATTTTTATTGTCGAGGCCATTACCGCCCTGTCTCGAACGATAGCCATCTCAATGTCATCATCACCCAATTGAATATTCGACAGGTAATTATCATCAATAATTTTCCCAACAATGACAAAGCCTATACTCTCGGTCGTCGAGCCCTTTTTAAATACCGGGCTGGCAGCATAAAATGCAAACTTGTCGCTATCTCCGACAATCGCACTCTTAGTCGTTAATGCTCTTCTCACCTGCCGGATAAGTTCAACGCCTAAAAACGAGTTCCCGAGATATTCACATTGATGGGAGCAATAGATCACCTTTCCCTTGTTGTCGAGAAGATTAACAAATGTGCTCTCGAAGAAAACAACCTCATGTTCCATAAAGAAATGTTCTGTATTCGCTGCAGACAGTTCGGAACGGCTTAAAATTCCTCTAAGCTCATTTTCATCCGCTAAATGCTTGGACCAGGTCTCGGACGCGGTGACATACTGTTTCATTGCAAACTCATGAGCATCTAAAATGCCTTGAAACTCTGAATTCATCAGGTGTGAATAATTACTCTGAACCATTTTCAAATTGAAAAACAGGCCAACCGCAAGTACAAACAGAATAGCCACAAGGAAACTCCCCGTGAGCTTGTAACCTATCTTCTTCGTGAAGGGAAAGTATTTAGTTAACTTACTCTTTGTTGGTAACCTATTCATTTCCGGTATATTCCGGATAATGTTCATCGAAGGCCTGCTTAGCCCACTCTAATGTTTTATCCTCGTGACACCCCCCATTCTGACAGGAGTTAGGCATATTCAGTGCCTCAGTAGCAGCAGGTGGTACAATTTTAAAAGCATGACTACGAATAGGAAATGCTCCGCCGGATTTAATAATGTAGGGCATATGACAATCGGCACAGACCGCCGCACTCGGTGGACAGGGGCTATGCGCCCTGCCTGTATCGGCAGCCTTATTTGAAAAACTATCGAGATGACAGGAGCCACAACGCTCGGCACTCACATGTAATGATTTAAATTCACGGTCTAATCCATGGGGATCGTGGCAAACCACACAAGTTATTCCCTCCTGAGCCGTTTCGAGTGTTGGTTTACTGCCCTCTTCTGCAAACCGATAATCTGCCGAGTGGCACTCGAGACACTCATCGGTGAGTTCACCTCTGTCTGGTGTCATTTTCTCTTTCAAGTTTCGAAGAGACTTGCTGTGCGCCGATACCGAAAAGTCCGCAAATTCCTGATGCCTGTTTTTTGATAAGCCCGTAGCCCACCAATTTTTGCCTTTACTGTCGTTTTGCTTCGTTGATTGCTGATAATCGGCTGGCAGCGCTTCTCCGGGTTTATAGTTCAACGGAAAATTAAAGCTGGTTTGCATGTGCTCGTTCCCTCGACTCTGCTGACCTCGGCTATGACACTGTCCGCAGACGGAGTTTTTAATCGACACTATGATCTCTTTATCTTCAGGCGGGAGATCATTAGCATGACAAAGGCTACACATGGTATCCGGGGCGAGTCGCTGCTGCAGCTTTACATGTTTACTCGCTTGCCCGTGACAGGCTTCACAACCTATCCCATACTCAGAAAATTCATAGGTGTCGGAATTAAACCCTGTGGTATGGCAACCATTACAATTAGTCGACAGAGGAGTATCTCTCCAACTATCAACTTTATATGGGACCCATTGTTGAGTCGTTATCAGCCACTTAGCAGGAAATAGATAATATTCTCCATCGATCATTCTGGCATAGACCTGCTCCCACTTATTACCTATGACAAATTCAACCTCCTCTTTTTTGAAGGTGACGACAGGACTATCAATGTCAAAATCACCTTGTATCTCATCCAGATTATTAATGGGATGAAACATGACGGGATGCAATGTTTGATTTTTCCAGGAGTCATATCTGACACTGTGGCACTGCTGGCACGCCTCAGAGGTGACATAATGTGCCTTATCGTTTACGTCATAATGAAAATAAACGGACCCGCTCAGCAGACAGAACACTACCGCTAAGAAAAGGTAAACAGTGATTAATACTCTTCTTTTACTCTTCATCAAGACCCTTAATCCAGCCGGGTAGCTCACTAGCTTTTAGCTAATTGTTATTTTTTGTTACATTTAATATAGCGATTATAAAGAGTAAGGCAATATTGCTGTTTATATTAGTGAAGCTCTTTTGATCTACTCCCCGTTTTGACCACCAAATCAACTAATAATCCAGCTATTTCAGAAGGGCATTTTGCAACTACTTAGCAATACATTTAAGTTCCTCAGAATATCACTCTTTAGCGTCTCCTCCAGAGCATAACCCATATATGATTTAGTCACGCAGCTTCGTTCGATAACTGAGAAATACGCTTGCAGCGGATTGGCTAGCGATGCATAGATGGGGGATGAAAATTGATCAAACTGATCAGCGGTGATATCGAATATATAGCCGTCGACCTCGAGCCAGTAGTGATGCTCATTTTTATATCGATTCGAACCATGGATAAGCTCAACCATTGAGTCAGGAAAACGTGCATTGAGTAAGTAGCCAAGGAAGATGGAAGCTCCGCGGCAGGAGTTCTTCGGAAAACCAGAGAAGAAAGGCAGATCGATCTTATCTCTATCGTTCTGAAAAACCGCTCTTACTCGCTTGCTGAAGATCACAAGGTCTCTATTCATCGCAGCTCCATTAGTCTAATCGCTAATTACAGCCTAGCTCACCCTCTCCAATTTGGCTTTCCGATAAATGCCTCCTTACAGGGCGCTTACATACGCTTACCTGAGGCGGACAACCGCTTACATTCCAGACCTGCTGCCGATGATATGCTTCCTGCGCTTAAGGATGAGCACCAACATTACGCCGCAACTCATCGCTATCCTAGGGCTTTAAATCATGTCATCTTTGCTTAACCGTTTCTCAAAATGCCAATTGAGCACGAATCAACTGATCCTATTAGTTGCACTCTACTTTACTCTGGTCTTTAACTTTCCTTTCCTGAAAGAGGTGACCACCAGGGTACTGGCCTTAGATGACTTTAATCTGCTATTTCTCGCCACGGTCCCGGTTATGGCATTCAACTTGTGTACGATTCTGTTTTCACTTTTTTCAGCAAGACCCATGCTAAAGCCCGTCCTGATCGGTTTGACTCTTATCTCCTCTTTAGTTTTCTATGCCAAGGTGAGTTATGGCGTCGTATTCGATTACGGTATGATCCAAAACTCGGCTGAAACCCATACGGCCGAGGCATTGTCTTACCTGAACTGGCATGTTGCGGCATTCTTTCTGTTTACCGGTGTGTTACCGGCGGCCTTTATTCTGCTGGTAAAAATTAAGCATTATCCGAGACTAAAGTCTTTAGTATCGAGAATAAAATTAATCGCGACCTCTATACTGTCAATACTCATCATCGCCGCTCTTTTTTACCCTAACTACGCCTCCGTTGGGCGTAATAACAGACAGCTACAAAAATCTTCCATCCCCTTTCAATACCTGGTCGACAGTATTAAATACACAAGAGACCAATATTTTACCGAGCCTAGAAGCTTTAAGACTCTGGACAGCCATCCCAGTCTGGACAGCGCTGATGATGAACATAAAAAAGTGATCGTCATGGTGCTGGGTGAAACGGCCAGAGCCCAAAATTTCGCATACAACGGCTATGGTAAGCCGACAAATCGTGCCACCGCAAAATACAAGCTGATATCGTTTGAGAAGATGTTTTCATGCGGAACGGCAACGGCAGTGTCCGTCCCCTGCATGTTTTCCTCATTAACCCGAAGTAACTTCGATAATCTTGATGCTGAGTATGAACAAAATTTAGTGGATCTCGTATCGCTGGCCGGAGTCGATGTGCTTTGGGTCGATAACAATGGCTGCAAAGGTGTGTGTGAACGCGTGCCCACCATCAATATCGATGTAAAATCCAATAACCCTCTATGTGATGGTGAATACTGCTTAGATGAAGTGCTACTCGAACCGCTCCAAGAGAAACTTGCACACTTAAGCGCTCCTACCACCCTAATTGTGCTGCACATGATAGGGTCTCATGGACCAACCTATTTCAGACGTTACCCCAGCGAAACTCGCCCCTTCAAGGACGACTGCCAAAGAAGTGATATTCAAAATTGTTCTCCTGAGTCTCTGCTCAATACCTACGACAACACGATTGCCTATACCGATTTGGTGTTATCTAAGGTCATCGCAAGCCTCAATGCTCTGCCGCAGGATGTACAACCCTCAATGCTATATGTTTCCGATCATGGTGAATCGCTCGGTGAATCCGGCGCCTACCTACACGGTTTTCCCTATGCATTCGCCCCAGAAGAGCAGAAACATATCCCCTTGTTAGCCTGGTTTCCCGAGCAACGCAGTCAGTATATTGATACCACTTGCCTTAAAGACCATGCAAAGAGGGATACCTTCAGTCACGACAATATCTTCCATAGCATGTTGGGTATTTTGAATGTTCACTCGACGCAATATGATAAAAACTTAGATATGTTTGCAAGGTGTATGCAGACCCCACCTAAAAAGGGGATGAGGCTCACTCAAGTACAGAACTAATACCAACCGGTATAAAGCTGACCTCGATAGTCGTTTCACTCAATAATTAAAACTCGGTTGAATGACTCTCTCCGGCAAGAGTGGATATAACAAGGCTCAGTGACAGATATGATGCAGTATCAAATGTCACCGAGCCCTGCAACTAAGTTCGAAGAATAACGGTCTCTATTCATTGTAAGGCTATACTCAATACTTGGTTATAGGCGATATCAGAGCTAACTGCGAAAGCTCCCAGACAAGTACTCGATATCTCTATACAGATAAAGGAGAGTCATTGATGAGCGACTTCATTCTTCTTAGTTTAAATTTCCTCGCGAGTCTGTTCATTTTTGTCATAGGTACCGGCGCATTAGTCGTTATCTGCCTATATATCGCCGATATCAGACAACACAAACAAGCCATTCGTCACAACTATCCTGTCATAGGAAGATTTAGATACATACTTGAAAAACAAGGTGCATTTTTCAGGCAATACTTTTTGGCGATGGATCGCGAAGAGATGCCCTTCAACCGCGCCGAACGAAGTTGGGTTTATAAGGCGGCAAAAAATGTCGATCGCACCGTTCCCTTCGGCTCAACACTCAGTCTAGATCCCTCTGGCACCATCATGTTTATGAACTGTGCCTTTCCGACTCTGGAGGAAGATGCCGTGACGCCCGGCCCGATAACCATAGGTGAAGGGTGCCGCTTTCCATACACCTCTAGTTCAATTTTTCATATATCTGGTATGAGTTATGGAGCCATATCTAAACCTGCCGTTCTGGCTCTATCCCACGGCGCCCACCTGTGCGGTTGCTGGTTAAATACGGGAGAAGGAGGACTGAGCCCCTACCACCTGGAAGGTAAAGCCGATCTCGTCTTTCAAATCGGTACCGCTAAATACGGCGTCAACGATGGACAGGGTAGGTTAAGCAAAGAAAAACTCAGTCAAATTTCCGCTCACCCGGAAGTTAGAATGTTCGAAATAAAAATAAGTCAGGGAGCCAAACCGGGGAAAGGTGGCATGTTACCAGGCCGAAAAGTCACCGCCGACATCGCGCGTATCCGCGACATTCCTCAGGGAGAGGACTCAATCAGCCTTAATGGCCATAGAGAGATCCAAAGTGTGGGTGATCTCCTCGATATGGTAAGCCAGATAAGAGACCTGACTGGTAAACCCGTTGGATTTAAAGCGGTGTTCGGTTCGATTGAGTGGTTTGATGAACTACTGGCAGAGATTAATCTGCGCGGCGCTCAATCAGCCCCTGACTTTGTGACCATCGACAGTGCCGATGGAGGAACGGGCGCGGCGCCACAATCCCTGATGGACTACGTCGGCTTGCCACTGAAAGAGAGTTTGCCTTTGGTGGTTAAGCGCTTGGAGCGCCATCAGCTTAAAGGCCGCATCAGGGTGATCGCATCGGGTAAACTGATCACCCCTTCCAAAGTCGCGTGGGCGCTGGCTCTGGGTGCCGACTTTATTGTATCCGCCCGCGGATATATGTTTGCGCTTGGATGTATTCAAGCTTTGCAATGCAATAAAGACACCTGCCCTACAGGCATCACCACCCATAACAAGCGTTTACAGCAAGGTTTAAATGTACAACATAAGACCAAGAGAGTGGCTAACTACAATAAATATATGCATTACGGATTGGGGTTAATCGCTCACTCATGCGGTGTGAGTAATGCCAGAGAGATAGACAAAAAACATATAAGGATTGTGACCGAAAATGGTCTATCTATCGCGCTGGATAAACTCTACGAGAATTATAGATAATACGCTAAGAAACCATTTTTAAGAAAATGAGTTAATCTCTTCAGTTGTCAGATACCGCCACTGTCCGAGCCCAATATCCAGTTTGATATCGCCAACTTGCTGTCGATGCAGGCCGTTAACCCGATTTCCCACGGCGGCAAACATGCGCTTTACCTGATGGTATCTGCCTTCCGTGATGGTTAATAGCACCTCTTTGGGGCTCACCACCTCAAGCTTTGCCGGCAGAGTCAGTGACGCTTCCCCCTGAAGCTGAACCCCACGGGCAAATTTCCCGGCAACATCATCATTGATAGGATCGCGCAAACTAACCCGATAAACTTTTTCACAATGATACTTAGGGTTAATAATATTAAACGACCAACGCCCATCATCGGTGACCAAGACTAAACCGGTAGTATCGGCATCTAAACGCCCGGCAATATGAAGGTCACACACCTTATCGATATCGAGGCAGTTCATCACAGAGGGATAATCGCCATCGACATTTGAGCTGAGAGTATCGAGGGGCTTGTGCATCATGATGTAACGCGAGGCTCGTGGGGTGAGCACTTGCCCATCGAGGGTGATCCGATTATTTTCATGCACCTGAGTCGACGCCGATGTGACAGCTTGCCCATTGACGAGCACCTCACCTGCAACAATTCGTGCCGTCGCCTCAATGCGAGTCAGATCGGTACTCTTACACAAAAATTTATCGAGCCGCATATCTGTCCAAAAATAAATTATTTAGCCCATAACAGGCCAATAAAAAAGGACTCACTATGTAAGCCCCTTATTGAGTTGAGTTGGATTTGGTTAACTGTAACCAGTCAACATCTCCTACGCTGATTTACTGCCAGCTTGCTCATTGATACTTAAGGCCATGGCCTCAGCCACTTTAATACCATCGATGGCAGATGACATAATGCCGCCCGCGTATCCGGCCCCCTCACCAGATGGGTAGAACCCCTTGGTGTTGATACTCTGGAAATCATCGCTACGCTTGATGCAGATAGGTGAAGAGGTACGGGTCTCAACGCCGGTCAAGGTTGCATCTTCCATGGCGAATCCACGGATCTTCTTATTAAAGGCAGGAATAGCTTCACGAATCGCATCGACGCAGTATTGCGGTAACAGGCCCGTCATATCCGTCAGCTTAATACCCGGCTTATAAGAGGGTTCTACACCACCAATTGCGGCAGAGGAAGTCCCGGTTAAGAAGTCTCCGACTAACTGAGCCGGCGCATCATAATTCTCACCACCAAGCACATAAGCCGCTTTCTCAAGTTGACGTTGTAACTCGATGCCTGCCAATGGATGTTCTGGGTAATCGTCTGGATCGATACCGACCACAATGGCGCTGTTGGCGTTGCGTTCATTACGTGAATACTGACTCATACCATTAGTGACTACCGCATGTTCCTCAGAGGTTGCTGCGACCACAGTGCCACCAGGGCACATACAGAAGCTATACACTGAGCGGCCAGACTTACAATGGTGAACGAGCTTGTAATCTGCCGCACCTAAAATAGGGTGACCGGCAAATTTACCAAACAGAGCTTCATCGATAACAGATTGTTTATGCTCGATCCTGAACCCAACCGAGAACGGCTTAGCTTCGATGTAAATGCCTCTGTCGTAGATCATCTTGAAAGTATCACGGGCACTGTGACCTATGGCCAAAGCGATATGCTTCGACTTGATTTGAGACCCGTCGGCTAAAGTAAGACCGAGTACCTGTCCATCTTCGATATGAAAATTGTCTACCCGAGCGCTGAAACGAATTTCGCCACCTAACTCGATAATCTTAGCGCGCATCTTCTCGACCATGCTCACCAGCTTAAAGGTACCAATATGTGGCTTACTGACAAATAAGATCTCTTCGGGAGCGCCCGCGGCAACAAACTCATTGAGTACCTTACGTCCATAATGTTTCTTATCTTTGATCTGGGTCCAGAGCTTACCGTCAGAGAAGGTCCCCGCGCCGCCTTCACCAAATTGCACATTCGATTCTGTGTTTAACTTCTTGGTGCGCCAAAACCCAAAGGTATCTTTGGTGCGCTCACGCACCTCTTTACCACGTTCAAGAATAATCGGCTTGTAACCCATCTGCGCCAACACTAAACCGGCAAAAATACCACATGGACCGAAGCCAACCACCACTGGGCGCTCACCAAGATCTTCTGGCGCCTGAGCGACAAACTTATAGCTCATATCAGGCGTTGGTTTAATCGACTGATTATCAGCAAACAGCTCAAGCAGGGCTTCATCTTTCGATGTGGTGACATCGAGTGTATAAAGCAGGAAGATACGGTTTTTAGCTCGGGCATCGATGCCACGACGAAACACCACAGTTTCAACCAGCTCATCGGCCGCAATGTTAAGCATGGTTAAGATAGCTTGAGTCAGCTCTTCTGGAGAGTGATCGAGGTCGAGTTTAATATTAGAGAGGCGTATCATGGTTTTTCCAGATTTATGTTACTTGGTTGTATACCCAAACCACTTCAACATGCATTCCGTAGTGGCTTGGGTATAGTCAAAAATAAACGTCAAAGTGGTGCGGTATACTGAGCAGACGATTTTCATATGTTTATCACGTCAATTTGCCATACTTGATGATATCGAAAAACATTGAAATTCGTGTTTGGATCCGTATGATCCCGGCACTGCGAGTTAGACTTTCTAGCGGAAGTTTAACAGAAATCAAATCAAAGTTGCGAAGAATAATATGGCTTTCGTTGTCACAGATAACTGCATAAGATGTAAATACACCGACTGCGTAGCAGTTTGTCCCGTCGATGCATTCCATGAAGGGCCTAATTTTTTAGCCATCAATCCTGAAGTGTGTATCGATTGCGACCTTTGTGTCCCCGAATGCGCGGCTCAAGCTATCTTTCAAGAAGATGACCTACCCGAAGGGATGGAGCAATATCTCGAACTCAATGCCGAACTTGCTCAAATTTGGCCCGTGATCACTGAGGTAAAAGAGGCTCCGGCTGATGCAGAGGAATGGGATGGCGTTAAAAATAAAAGAGAGCACTTAATCATTTAGTCTGCTCCAGCCACATTAATACCAATCGGTATAAAGGTGTGGTCACTCAGCGAGAGTTTAGCGCTTGTGAGGCAAGGCAACGAGTGAGGAACATAGTTATTCTACGTTTAAGCTCGTTAACGCCGTATCAGAAGTGCTAAAACTCGCCTTTCAGGAGTGTTTTTGGCAGCCTACTTCTGTGTTGAATGAGTTCAAAAGGGATCACCATTCCCTCACTCTTTCGCCTTGAATTATGCAGCCAAAAATAACTCTGAGTTGACCACTTTCTTATACCGATTGGTATTAGAAGTACAGCGAAGCCGACTGACAAGTGAGAATAGATAAAACTCAGCGAGTGGCTAACGACAATAAACATATCATCATGAATAGAAACAAGGGCACTATCACCCTGATTCATATGTTAAGTTTAACTATTAGCCATCACGAGTCACTATGGGCTAAAATTCCTGAATACTGTAGTAACAGGATTACCCCATTTTTTCTAAGTAAACCCTTCTCTTAACTATGGAAAGAGGCCAATTCAATGTCTACTCGCGTTTATGTTATCGCACAATTTCGCCCAAAAGCCGGTAAAGAATCTGAATTGTTTGAAGTATTAAAGGCACTCGAGCCAGATGCTCTGCGTGAACAAGGCTGCATTCAATATATGCTCACACGTCAGATTGACCATCCCAGCGCCACCCGGACTAACTACCCCATCGTGTTTAATGAAATATGGGCCGATGGTGAGAGTTGGGCGGCACATGGCCGCCGTAAACAAATACACCACTTCTTCAATACACAGGTCATTGCAAAAGATGGCCTGGTCGATGATGCCATCGTCACCGCCTACACAGACGAAGGATACGACTACGACGCCCCCATCTTTGGATTAGGCGCCAAATAACATACCGAAACACCTCAACTCTTACCTGTCAGTGATAAACTGCAGGTAAGAGCGTCCGTACCATGCCCAACAGACTTAGCTAATGCCATGCAGCCCCCTAACCTAACAAGTTAAAGAAATCGAACAGCACCAAATAAATCAAATAGATATACTAATTATTCGACCTTTTTCTACTTGCTTAAATCTAATACGACGTTTAACCTTTCTACACTCACCATCAGGGAGGTGAAATTGTGGGGGAAAATCGATTGATTGATGCCTAAAAAACAGAGAGTCGAAGCATTTTTCAGAGAAAGGTCATGATAATCTTACGATAATCAAGTGTTGCATAGCTTCATGGAAGAACGGAGTGTTGAGTGAATACTAAAGTCACGTATCTCAAATTCATTGTAGTAACGCTGTTTTTAGTCTGGACGATCTTAATCGTTTCCATCCTGATAAATTGGTTTAGTCAGGAAAATCGTCATGCCGAAAGGCTGGCACTCAAAGAAGCCACTGTAAGCATAAAAAAAGATCTGGCCTACCGCTCTTGGGTCACTTCCCACGGTGGGGTCTATGTACCGATAACCGAACATACCCAACCCAACTCATATCTGGCTCATATCCCCAGTCGAGATATAAAGACAGAGAGTGGTAAATGGTTAACACTCATGAACCCTGCTTACGCAATCAAGCAGACGATGAAAAACTACTCTGAGCTTTACGGAACGAAAGGACGCATAGTCAGTAATACGCCACTCAACCCCGACAATAAAGCCGATAAGTGGGAATCTGACTCTCTGAATATTATCGAAGATACAAGAACTCCCCATCACGAAATCCACCCCATCGATGGCCAGGAGCATATGAGGCTTATTATCCCGCTATTTACCGAGGAGGGATGCTTAAAATGTCACGGTCATCAAGGCTATAAAGTTGGTGATGTGCGTGGTGGAATATCGGCGTCGATTGCACTCTCTCCCTATTACGACAGTGCTGTTTCACGCCTGAAAGCCAGCCTCCCCTATGTTGCCGTGGTGTGGTTAATCGGCGTGGCGACAATCTTACTCGGATACTGGCGCACCAGGCGCTATATTTCAGAAAAAATCGCCAGTTATGAGCAACATATTTTTTCCATCGTCGACATGATAGAGAACCGCGACAGCTATACCGCCGGCCATACTAAACGTGTTGGAAAATATGCATCTCTTATCGCAAAGCAGATGGGCTACAGCGACAGAGCCATAGATAAACTCTACCGCGCATCTATGGTTCACGATGTTGGCAAAATATCCACACCCGACTCAATCCTGCTGAAACCGGGAAGACTATCGCCCTTAGAGCGTAAAATTATTCAGCAACATGTAGTAACCAGCTACCAGATGTTAAAGCGGGTGGATATCTTCCAGGGGATTGCAGAGATAGTGCGTCATCACCATGAACACTATGATGGCTCTGGCTACCCCCAGGGTCTGAAGGGGAAGCTGATCCCTATGCTGTCACAAATTATGAGTGTTGCCGATGCGTTCGATGCCATGACTACCGATCGTGTCTACAAGGGCAGAAAAACGATTCAATCAGCACTCGAAGAGCTTCAACTGCTGGCGGGTAAACAGTTTAACGCTGAAGTCGTTAAGGCCGCTCAGATAGCCTTGAAAGGTGTCGCCAGCCCGAAATCAAACCAGCTACCGGTAAATGAGATAGAGAAAGAGCGGTTTGTCTACTTTTATAAAGATCAGTTAACCGGCGCCTATAATCGTGACTACCTGAACAATATGCTTCTGATCAACAGTGACAAGCATAGCGAGGCCCCATACAACTGCATCAACTTGATTTTACTGACCAATTTCACCCAGTACAATAAAGAAAAAGGTTGGGAAAAAGGCAATAAGATACTTATCGATGTGACACAATCCTTGATATTTTCATTTCCTGAGGCATTGATATTCAGGATACACGGTGATGATTTTATCGTGTTGCATAAGCAACACTATCCAATCGAGGGGGAGTTAGGCCCGATTGATGCCCTGCTGGAAGGCACAGAAATTTCGCTCGATACCCTGCATGTCAATATAAAAGAGGACGGTATCGGCTCGGTGGATAAACTGGATAACTGGCTGGTTTCAGCAGCCGACAAGGAAATAGAGATCAACCTGACCGCATAGCTTTTATGGATAGCTTTGTGGACTGTTTTATGGAGTGTTCAAGAAGGGCCACGGAACAAATACTCATTTAACTTGTCCATAAAAAACACTAACTTAGTGCTTTTTATGAACAAAGTTCAACCGTGAACAGAGTCACTGTTTGCGTAAAAAAAGCATTTCCTATCGATCTTTACACAATTATGCCACCCAGATAATTGCAAATAGGATTGATTCCTATTACCATCCCCGCCACATTCTCTTTCTCACAACACCTCATTACTGCGCGTTACAGATGATACGGAATATCTCTCAAGCTTAGGTAAAAGCAGAGCACGCATTGAGCCATTTAGGTTTAAACAATGAAAACCAATGTCAAATTAATTGCGACCGCTATCGCAGGTATTCTAAGTGCTAACCCTGCATTTGCAGTCGATGCCGGAACAAACGGTGCCTCATCTCAAGTTGCAGCTCAATCCGATATCGAAGTCATTACTGTGACAGGCTATCAACAGCACTATAAAACCGATCAGGCCCATGCGGCGATGCGCTCCGATGTCTCCCTGTTAGACACGCCTCAATCGGTGACGGTTATCCCGACAGAAGTGATGGACGACCAGTTAATTCTGACCTTAGGTGATGCACTGAAAAACGATGCCAGTGTATCGATTGGCCGCGTGACCACGGACAGAGAGAGGTTTAGCCTGCGTGGCTTTAGCCTGGATGAGAGCACTAACCTACTCAAGAATGGCCACCAGCATTTCTCCAAGTACCGTTTGCCTATGGCGCTGGTCGATAGTATCGAGGTGTTAAAAGGTCCATCGAGTCTGCTTTACGGACAATCGACTCCGGGCGGATTAGTTAATTTAGTCACCAAGAAACCCACTTACGATTCATTTTTAGAACTCGGCCTTAAGGGCGATGATAATGGTTCAGTACGTGGCACTATCGATACCGGCGGTAGCTTAAACGAGGCGCAAACTGTCCGTTACCGCGCCATCTTAGAGAAGCAAGACAACAAGAACTGGCGCGAATATCAAGACGGCAGCGCGCAGGAGAGTGACTTCTTCGTCGGCAGCCTGATGACCGACTTCGACATCGGCGATGATCTTACCCTGTCGCTGCACTATGACAGATCCGATGAAGTCGCAGGCCAGGACAGCGGCTCTCTGATCGATGACCAAGGTGATGTCATCGGCGGTGATGAGATGATTTGGGACATGCCCTGGACTAAAATTGATGCCCAGAGCGAAAACTACGGCGCCGACATCAGCTATCAGTTAACTGACGACTGGAACATAGATGCTGGCTATAACAAGCAGCATAACGAGCGCGAACGTTGGGAGAGCAAGCCCCAGACAGGCAGCTACGATCCCGAAGATGGCAGCTACAAGAACAAGCCTTACAACAAACTCGAAGATTGGCAGCAGCACGCATTCTACTTCGACATCGTCGGCAGTGTCGAACTCGGTGGCATGCAACACGATCTACTGTTCGGCGGTAACTATCTCAAACACGAATACAGTTCATTGAAAGTCAAAGGTAAGATGGACTCGGGCAATATCGGCACCGGCGTCATAGTGCCGCAACCGGATCTCGACTATGCCGATGGCAAATCTGAGACCGAAGATTACAAATATTACGGTGTATTCGCCCAAGACTTAGTCACCCTCAACGACCGGTGGCAGCTGCTCCTCGGTATGCGTTACGATAAGCAGGAAAAGACCGATGCCGACAACAACTCGGTATTGCCTAAGCTGGGCATCATCTACCATCCGGTCGCCAACGCCTCTATCTATGCCAACTACAGCGAGAGCTTCGAGCCACAGGGGAGTGTACTGGACGATGAAGATGCTAACTTTGGTAAAGAGCTGGATCCCATCATGGGCGAGATGTATGAGCTGGGCACCAAGTGGGAGCTGCTGTCGGGTAAGCTGCGTCTCAACGCTGCGCTGTTCGATATCAAACGAAGCAACATCATAGTGAATCAAGGCACTTCCGATAACCCTATTACCACTCAAGGCGGCGTGCAGCGTCACAGAGGCCTTGAGCTGGGCGCAATCGGCCAGTTCAACGACGATCTGTCACTCATCACTTCGCTCATGTATCTCGATGCCGAGTATGAAGTTCATGACGAGTTTGAAGGCAACCGCCCCGAAGATGTCCCCGAGTGGACCGCCTCTATCTGGGCTAAGTACTCACTCACCGATCGCGCCGCACTTAACTTAGGTGCCTTCTACGAGGGTGCGCGCTTCGGTGATGCCGATAACAGCTTCGAAAAATCGGGCTACACTAGCGTCGATACGGGGATCAGCTACGTGCTACCCGTTGCAGGGAACGATCTGCAGTTAAGACTCAAGGTCGAGAACCTCTTCGATACCGACTATCTGGGTGGTGGTGAGAATGGTGAGGTGAATGTCGGCAAGCCGAGAACACTCAAGTTCGGTCTTAGCTACAAGATCTAGCCTAACGCCTAGGTAAAACAGTCGCTATAATCTCGATTAATAAACTAAAAATGGCCTGCAACTGCAGGCCATTTTATTAATTATTCAGATCAAAAAGCTTATCTCTTTGCACTGCCAAGCTTGGCGCCACAATGGGGACATTGGCACAAATTCAACTGTACGGAGCGACCACTGCTATCGATTGCCACATGATGACATGCCGGACACCGCCCCCAACGATATAATCCAAAAACGTAATAGAAGATACCGAGCATAACCACCGGAAATCCCGCCCCAAAAATAGGGACGTGAGTGGTAAAAAACAGGACCAGCAAGCCGACACCAACCACCGCAATGACGGCACAAACCTTAAAATGCTTTCGTATTCGGATCATATTGGCTTGATAGATATCGACGAAGTTTTCATCCTGGCGATCCAACGGATGACGCTCCTCCCCCGTGAGAATGGTGAAAAGTGCATGGCTAAAGATAAGTCCGCCCATGGCAAAGGGGACACCAACGATGTAGGCCGCCATATCTGGTCGACTCTCTCCCCACACTAAGCTTTCCAGTACAAACTGCAGAAGAATACCCGTCATGGCGATCAACCAGCCTATAAGAGCCTGTTTCTTAACCCTCTTGCCATCATATAACTTTTTCATCTTTTACCATTACACTGAAACCCTTCGTACCATTTTACACCGCGGGGATAAAATACCTAGATGTGAGTCAATTGTTCCCGTAGGAGAATTCCAGCTTTCACTCAATGAAACTGCGTCTCTCAGAAGTCATTTCCCAAGCGTCCTGTTCACGGTTTGCTGTTTAGTATCGGTTCAAAATTCTCAATTTAATTTCTGCTTGCGGACTTTTGTCCTAATAGCCTTATCACTGTCGGTCGTAGTATCGAGTCAATTTATGACTTATGCCTGATTACCTAAGAGAGAGAATTTCGATGACTGCACACATTAACGGCCAGATGGGCGACTTTGCCGAAACCATCATCATGCCAGGCGACCCATTAAGGGCCAAGTACATCGCCGAGACGTTCCTCGATGATGCCGTAGAGATCACCAACATACGTAACATGTTAGGTTATACCGGTTTCTACAAGAGCCAGCGTATCTCCGTCATGGGCCACGGTATGGGGATCCCCTCGATGGTGCTTTACGCTCACGAGCTGATCAATGATTTCGGTGTGAAACGTATCATACGTGTCGGCAGCTTGGGCGCGACGCAACAAGATGTAAAACTACATGATGTGATCTTAGCTCAAGCAGCAGGCACTGACTCTCCCACCAATGCAAAGCGCAGCAGCGGCTACCAGATGGCCACCTCGGCCACCTTCGACCTACTGCATAAAGCCTATAGCTCAGCGGTTGAAAAACATATCAGCGTCAAGGTGGGTAACATCTTCAGTGGCGATATGTATTACGATCCCGATGAGGATATGATCCCGGCACTGGAGCGTTTCGGGGTACTCGGCATCGATATGGAAGTAGCGGGTCTCTATGGTTTAGCCCACCAGCAGGGTATCGAATCCTTAGCAATTCTAACCGTGTCCGATCACTGCCTAACCGGGGAGGAGACGTCAGCCGAAGAGCGTCAGCTGTCATTTAACCAAATGATTGAGTTGGCTTTAGAGACAGCATGTAGCTAATACAAGGCACGCCTTATCAGTTCACGCTCGCAGTATATCGATACCATTAATGGCAGTTTAAGACTCGCCAATAAAAAAACAAATAATGGATCAACTGCGAGCCTTATAAAAGACACTAAGGAACGATGATGAAAAACAAAATATCTCTCACTCTGTTGAGCTTTCTCGCCAACTTTATCATGGCAGGCTTTGCCACCCAGTTCGGAATGTTGATTGAACCTATCGCCGAGAAATTTTCGGCTAACGTTAATGAAGTCGCCTCAATTTTCTCCCTTCTCAACGGCGGCGCCTTGGCGGGTACCGTTGCGGCCTTCTTCTTGATTGAGAAGATAGGCGTTAAGCGCATCACCCTGATGAGTTACCTGACTATCGCCCTGAGCGCCGCGGCGCTTCACTTCGCCTCATCTTTGAGTGTTGTCATGATGGCCATGACACTTATCGGGCTGTGTGGCGGTGTGGGTCTGTGTATCGCAGGCACCATAGTGGTATCGGTATGGAAAGAGAAGATCCAAAGCACCATGTTAGTGGTACAGGATGCTACCTTTAATGTCGCCGGAGTGGTATTTCCGCTCATCACCACGTACGCCCTGAGCAATGCACTGTCATGGAGCTACAGTTATTTGGCCGTAGGTTTAGTGGCTTTAGGTACGGCAATCATGGCCTTGATGACGAATTTCGACCTGTGCGAAAATCAAGGAGATAAGGAGTCCGGCAAGAATCAGGTGGAAAAATCTGAATGGAATTTCTCAATAATCAGTGCCGGTCTCGGTCTGTTCCTCGGCATGTTGGCACTCTATACCTTCCTGACCTGGGCTCCGATGTTTGTCAAAGAGAAGTTCGATATTCCTTTTGAAGAAGCGGGCAACATCATCACACAATACTGGTCGGCGGCCTTGGTTGGCGCCCTGATCTCCACTGTAATTGTATCTCGTGTAAAAATTCAAAACTTCCTGATGGGGATGATGGCTCTGGCCTTAATCATCACCAGTGTGATCGTCACCACAGATAAACTTGAGTGGATGTCATATCTCACTTATGGCTACGGTTTTGTCTGTGCGGCGCTCTATAACTCCTTTATCGCCTACGGCGTCTCATTTGTGAAACAGGCCAGCAGTAAAAATGTCTCCTTTATTTTAATCAGCGGCAGTGCGGGCGCCATGTTCAGCCCGGCGATAAGCTCCATGTTTGAAACCATTATTGGCCTGCAGACCGTGATGTATGCTATCCCGGTTATTTACGCCATGATTTTAAGTATGCTGATCATCTCTCGCCGTAAAACAGCAGAAAACAGATTAGCGACTGCTTAACTTGTTAATGATGAAATACCGATTTAAATAGGTATAATTGCTGCAACTGCAATCTTAAACAATGACTGGTTGAGTAAAGTACTGACATGCGAAACAAGAGAACGATTCGAGTTAAGGCAAGAATGCGAAAAATAAGGATGAGACGTGCCAAGCGGCTGAGTTTGTTGATGATGAACGCCAGTCAACAGAGTGATAAACAGCGTAGCTTATCCTTATCTAAGATTGCTTAAACTGAAAACGATCTGAGCCCTGCAAGTTTTACCAAAAATTTGCAGGGCTTTTCATTTTTACATTAATATTGATAGAAATAGAGAATAAGCAGATACGCAGGCTATTCGATATAGGCTTTGAGTCCCTCGAAATCGCAGATAACGATGCCCTCCTTATCCCTTTGGATCAGCCCCAACTCTTCTAATTTCTTTACCGAGCGACGATACACGCGATCGGTTGTCGCAAAACGCTCAGCTTCCAGGTAACACTTAGTAAAGCCATCGACGGGTTGGTCATTAAGATGTTGATGATACAGATCATAAGCGATGTTATAGGCAATAGGATATAACATACGACGAGTCAGGATATCTATGGTGTCTTGATAATCGATAGCAATTGCACTGGCAAAGAAAAGCGCAAACATAGGTTTGTTCGTTAACGCCAGCTGCAGTTTCTCGCCACAAATCACCTCAACTTCGACATCCTCTTCGGCAATAATGTCGAGCTGACACAGGTAGTCACTAAAAAACTCCATCTCGCCAAAGAGCTGTGAGTCGCAATCCATGGTGCCGAGCTGAAAGCTGCGACCATTGCGGGCACTGTACCCTAAAGAGACACGACCCTGTTTCACTAAGATAAGTGAGCTCACCTTCTGTCCCTGCTGCATCAGTTTTTGATGAGCCGGCACCACTTTAGTTTCACTGATGCAATCGAGCATGATCCGCTCGACCTCGCCATGTTCCTGCTGCCATAGCGTATGAAAACGACCTTTCGATAGTGGTTTTAACTGCATAGTAAATACATTGGTAAATAAAACTGAATTGGCCTGTGGGCTCATTATACCCGAGCATATTACGAATGCGAGATTAAGCTGGATAGACAACTCCCCTTACCACCCGGTTCGATTAACGGCTAAAGGCGTTAAAACACCAAAAGTTAGGCAGACAAACTCAGCAGCAATTCGGGGATGATATAGGCTGTGAATCACATCTGAGCGCAAAGGTTCGATATTCACCATTTATTCGCCGCGATTAACCTGCAGTAATTTTAAGCAGAAGTTTAAGCTTATCCCATCAAGAAAAACAAACATCGAGATGAGGGAAAACAATGAAAAAGACCATAGCGAGCGCACTGGTAGTGGCGTTAGTTTCACTGACAGCGTGTAACGATGATTCGAACTCAAATGAGGAAAGTATGACGCTATCTAATAAAGACAAGGCCGTTGCGGTACTCAACAGCATAGAAACCGGCGATGAGCAGGCGATCTCCTATATCAACCCTCTGGAATACACCCAACATAACCTCGCTGTCGGAGATGGCCTGGCAGGATTTGGCGCCGTACTACAGGCGTTACCCGAAGGCAGCGCCAGGGTCGATGTGATCCGCGCATTCGAAGATGAGGAGTTCGTTTTTACTCATACCGATTATAACTTCTTCGGCCCCAAGATAGGGTTCGACCTGTTCCGCTTCGAAGATGGCGTCATTGTCGAGCACTGGGATAATCTCATCGCTACATCAGAGCTCCCCAACCCGAGCGGCCATAGCCAGATAGATGGCTCAACGACGGTAACCGACCTAGATAAAACGGCAGAGAACAAAGCTCTGGTAACCGATTTTGTCGATACCATACTGGTAAAAGGTGAGTTCGATAAACTGGCCAACTTCTTCGATGGCGACAACTACCTGCAACATAACCCTCAAATCGGTGATGGTGTGTCGGGCCTGGGCGCGGCGCTCGAAGCCATGGCCCAACAAGGGATAGAGATGATCTATACCAAGAACTATAAAGTCCTCGGCCAAGGTAACTTCGTGTTGAGTATCAGCGAGGGAACACTGGGCGGTGCAGAGACCTCATTTTACGACCTGTTTCGTATCGAAAATGGCAAAGTTGCCGAACACTGGGATGTCATTGAAACTATCGCGCCTATTTCAGAGTGGAAGAACAACAACGGCAAGTTTGGCGGCCTGTAATCGCCAACGCGCTAAGCTAAACCTCTGAACTAAGCTTCTAAAATAAGCTGTTAAAATGAGCTTTTAAAACTAGCATTTAAAAAGAATCCCCGATATTCACATTGAATATCGGGCTCTTTCTTAATACCAATGCGGATTAGTATCCTTGGTCTACAGTTTGGATAATCCAAGGGCTTAATCGGCATTTTTTGCTTTTATATACTGGCTAGGTGTATTACCCAGATGCTGTTTAAAGAAGCTGATAAAAGCGCTATCGCTGGAGAAGCCTAACGAGAAGGCCACCTCTGACACCGAGCTCCCCAGAGCTAATCGCTCGATGGCACCATGTAATCGCCATTGCTGCCGCCACGCCTGATAAGGCATACCGGTCTGCCTGCTGAAAATTCGGGATATCGTCTTCTCACTCGCGCCAATTCCCTTCGCCATCGTTTTCAGGGATAAAGGTAATTCATCCCCGGATTGCAGTGCAGATAACCACGACTTCAATCGTGAATCACTGGGCAGAGCTAATAACAGAGACTCCTGGGGGGCAGACTCCAGCTCTTCGATAAACAGAGTCGTGACCGCGACTTGCTCCCGGTTCGGCTTATCCCACTCCCACATCGCCATCCTTTCGATTAATGCCTGCAGCAAGGCATTTACCGAGATGATCTTCACCCCTAGTGGTAAATTTGGGAATGCACTGGTATCGAAATAGACGGAGCGATAGGCCACGACATTGCGCATTTGAACACAATGCTCGACCCCCGCCGGGATCCATGCCGCCTTAGTCGGGGGCAATATACACTGAGTGTTATCCAGGGTGAAATTCATGCAGCCGAGTGACGCATAGAGTAGTTGACCCTTTTCATGCCTGTGCATCCCCGAGTCATGCCGGCCCACATCGGCGGCGATACCGAGCACCTGCAGATCCAGGGTATCGACATCGAAGCGATTCTCCTGCTTGATAAACGCCATCTGTCTAACTTTTGATGTTTTCTGTTCCTATTATTGTAACCGGACACCCGTCTCATCTCTATACTCACCGCCATTGAAGCCGTATTAATGAGTATAAACCGATGAAAAATCCCCCCCCAATTTGGCTAATGGTAACCCTGTTGATGTTTCCTCAGGTCGTTGAAACCATCTATAGTCCATCACTTCCCCATATTTCACAGGCATTTGGGGTTAGCTTTGAAACCGCATCCCAAACGCTTTCGGTCTACTTTATTGCCTTTGCTATAGGAGTGGTGGTCTGGGGGCGATTATGTGACACCTTAGGCCGTAAAAAAGCGATGATTTATGGATTAATCACCTATGGTATAGGCGCGTTAATCGCCCTATTGGCCGGAAACTTCGAAACCTTGTTGTTGGCCAGAATCATCTCGGCATTTGGCGCGGCCGTAGGTTCCATCGCCACTCAAACCATGTTACGCGACAGCTTCGAAGGCCCTGAGCTTGGCAAGGTATTTTCTGTGATGGGAATGGGGATCTCAATCAGCCCCGTGCTGGGCTTGATGTTAGGCGGTGCTATCGCACACAACCTGGGACACTTAGGCGTATTTAGTTTTCTGCTAAGCCTGAGCCTGGCCTTATTACTGCTAGGCCAGTGCTTCTTGTCGGAGACACGCCCGCAACACTTAACGCCGGTACCATTATTGCCGCTGGCTAAGCAGATGATATGCAATGGACAAGTGATGCGTAGTGCAACCTTAGTTGCCCTGTTTAACCTGATGCTCTTCGGCTACTACGCGTTGGCCCCCTTTATCTTCGCAGACCTTAACATGAGCTCGATAGCGTTTGGCTATAGCGGCATCGCTCTGGGGCTCGGTTCATTGATAGGCAGCCTGGTTAACAAACGACTGCTGTCGAGAGGTTGGCAAGCTGTGACACTCATCAATCTGGCATCGATACTCGCTCTGCTTGGGGCAGCTGGTGTCTACCTACTGCAATCTAGCCTGGTTTTCCTGCTGCCCATGGTGTGTGTGGTACTGGCGTTCGGCATCGCCATCCCCAACATCCTCAGTCAGGCACTGGTCGATTATAAGCAGGTGGCGGGAAGCGCCGGCGGCCTGTTCGGTCTGGCCTACTACCTGATGCTGGGTGCCGGGTTGGCACTGGCGGGATGGCTGCAGAATCTGGGGCTGGTGTTAGTGCTCGCGGCGGGGCTGAGTTCTGTGCTTTGCCTGCTCAATATCAGGAGCACAACCCCGGTTCTATCGACGAAGGGAGCATAAATAGTCCTGATAAGGAAATAGCCGCTAAATCAAAACAGGTCGGATAAACAGAGCGCCATTATTGATAGGTTTGTCCTTTATGTTTTAACCAGCCACCGGGGTGTCTTCCTTGAGGGTCACGATGGGTCCAGTGCACAACGCCCCCCTTGTTATTGAACTCATACTGACCATAAAACGCCACATTATCACCGACGCCTATGCCCGCTATCCGCGGTGCTAAGTCGATATTATGGGCAATCAACAGGGTTTGCCCATTGGATAAACGTAGAATAAATCGCTGATGACGACTGCCCTCGTTATCATCGCTCAATATCTTACTGATAGTCCCGCTGCTGCTAACCTGCAGGCCACTTTGCCGATTTTTAAATGCCTCAGCTATCTGTGAAGTACCTTTCTGCACAGAGCCACTTTGTATAGAGCCTTGGGCCAGTTGCAATGAGTCATTAGCTGCAACGGCCTCTCGCTGCTCAAAAAACGATGCTGAAGAGCTGGCAAGGAAGGGGGCGATGACACGATTATAAGCAAAGCTTGCGATGGCCAGCACCACCATCATGATCCCTATGCGATAGAGAATGGGGCCGATTGGCGTGCCATGTTTAGGCTTAAGTTTAGAGGTCGATTTAGACCTGGACTTAGCTTTTCCCCTTGTTTGACCCTCAACATTCGCATCGGCTTTGACTTCGACACCTTCGATGCGCGCCTCAATAGCATTGAGTTTGCCGCCGGGTTTATGCTCAATTTGAAAGAAGATGGTATCCCCTTCCAGTGGCCGCCTGCTCATGTGCCTGAGCTGAGATACATGAATAAAGACATCGGTATGACTGTCAGTACCTGAAGCTGTTTCAGGCTCAATGAAACCGAAGCCTTTGTCGTCTTTCCAACGAACCAGGGTGCCTTTTATAATTGGGTTATGCATTTAGTTCTTCTTTCTCATACACAAGGTGACGGATAATTCCGTCAAATGTACTCCTAAATGCACGAACAAAATAGAAAAATTGAAATAAGGGCTCTTCGATGGACCAAACAAGAAAAGCCGCTCTGTAAAGCCGCTTAGATGCGTCTCCCTTATCTATATCGGGTTCAGAGCATGATATTGGTATCGGTAACGAGGCGAATGCATGGCCACTTAACCGTGAGTCGCAGCGAGTTGGGCGGAGCCAGATTCAGTTGTCGGTTAAACCCAGTTCAGCTCGCTATGAAGAAATGTTCCAGTATGGGTTAAGCGGTTCCCGCTTGCTCTTTTTTCTCCTGCTCAAGCTTCTGATTGGTCAGATCCATGAGTTGAGCCGTGAGGACGGAAATTTCTGACTGCAGTGCCTTACGTTTCTTCTCGCCAGCCTCGCTCTTATCATTTCCCAGCTGTTTTAGCTCCTCTTTAAGCTTCTCGAGCTTCTCCTTCACTGCTTCTATCAACTCATCAATTTTTTTCTTAGGCTTCTCTGAAGACTCCGCCGATTGAGCCTGTATCTGAGAAGCTTGGGCATGTAGCTTTCCGCCCGAGTCTGAGGCCAGTGCATCCCTTCCCTCCTTGGAGATAGAGACGCGGGTATCGCCTTGTGCAGAAGCCGCTACAGGCGAGAGTTCACTTCCCGATTCAGCAAGCGGTTTTGTGGAAGACTCGACCTTAGCTTGGCTAATCCCCCCGCTGGAAGATGGATTATTCAAATTCATTCCTGACACGTTCATAGCGCTCCCTTAATGACTGCAACACAAGATGCGTATTTGTATCATTGTTATCGGCCACTTGGTAAGTAAGCTTATGTAAGTAATGTAAATAATTGTGAAATTGCTCATTTTTCACGGCTTATACTGTTTTATTGAGTTACAAAATAAATATTTAGACTTCCAGACGTCCATTTGTTATGTTCAACTTTCACTCAAAGGAATAGGAAGAGACAATATGAAACTCGAATCATTGGCACTTCACCATGGATATGAATCTGAAGCGACGACTAAAGCGGCGGCCGTGCCCATCTATCAGACGACCTCCTATACCTTCGATGATACCCAACATGGCGCCGATCTCTTCGATCTCAAAGTGCCGGGTAATATCTACACCCGCATAATGAACCCAACCACTGATGTGTTAGAGCAGCGACTGGCCGCCATCGAAGGAGGAATTGGTGCATTAGCGCTGGCATCGGGCATGGCGGCGATAACCTACGCCATTCAGGCATTGACTCAGGTAGGCGACAATATTGTCAGTACCAGTCAACTCTACGGGGGCACCTACAACCTGTTTGCCCACACCTTGCCGCGTCAGGGAGTGGAAGTACGCATGGCAGGCTTCGATGACTTCGATGGTTTAGAAGCTTTAATTGATGATAATACTAAGGCACTGTTTTGTGAGTCTATCGGTAACCCGGCGGGTAATATTGTCGATCTGGAACGTCTGGCCGACATCGCCCATAAGCATGGCGTACCTCTGATTGTCGATAATACCGTGGCGACCCCAGTGCTGTGTAAGCCATTTGAATATGGCGCCGATATCGTTGTTCACTCACTGACTAAGTATATCGGCGGCCACGGCACGACCATCGGCGGTGTGATTATCGACTCGGGCAAGTTTGACTGGGCCGCGCACCCTCAGCGTTTCGCACTACTGAATGAGCCCGACCCCTCTTATCACGGTGTTGTCTATACTCAGGCCTTCGGACCCGCCGCCTTTATCGGACGTTGTCGCGTCGTACCACTACGTAATACCGGTGCCGCACTCGCTCCCCAAAGCGCCTTTTTATTACTTCAGGGACTTGAAACCCTATCACTTAGAATGGAGCGCCACTGCAGCAACGCTTTGGCCTTAGCCGAATATCTTCAGCAACATCCAAAGGTGAGTTGGGTCAATTACGCAGCATTGCCCAATAGCCCCTTTCAGGATAACTGCCACAAGATCACGGGCGGCAGAGCCTCCGGGATCATCAGCTTCGGCATAAAATCGAACCAGACCGGTGGTGGTAAAGAGGCGGGTGGTCGCTTTATCGATGCCCTGAAGATGATACTGCGTCTGGTTAATATCGGTGATGCTAAGTCTCTAGCCTGCCATCCGGCTTCAACCACCCACAGACAGTTAGATGCAACTGAGCTGGCTAAGGCTGGCGTAAGTGAGGATTTGATACGTATCTCTGTCGGTATCGAACATATCGATGACATCATCGCCGATGTCTCGCAGGCACTGGAACAGGCGGGTTAACACCAATCCGTAATGGTATGCCCATTTATAACCATACCATTACGATCCTACATATTAGCTGCTTGTCCCCCCTTTAATAGGCTATCAAGCAGCCAGGTCGACCAGCCTCCGATAAGCTTATCTCAGATTTAGATGAATAACGCATAACCTACTGGATGAATAGTCAAAAATAGCCTTTAAAAGCATAAGCTAAGGCCTTATCAGTATTCAATATAACAGCTATAGTTTACTAATGGGAATCGATTGCAAAGGACAGTTGCAAGATGATGAATAAGGCCGCGGAACGGCATTTACAAGACGAACATCTGCTTGATGATATATCGGTCAATACCACCGAGATATGCGTGCCCGAAGATATCTTCAATAGCTGGCAACAGACACTGGATCTGATCTCTGAGATTGTAGACACCCCAGCCGTGCTCATCATGCGAATACACAAAAATGACAACAAGATGGAGGTGTTTGCATCGAGCAAGAGCACCGGAAACCCCTACCGTCGTCGCCACGACAACGATAACTTAGGCAACGGTCTCTACTGCGAAACGGTTATCGCGCAAAATTGTGAGTTGCATATTCCCAACGCCTTAAAAGACAGCGACTGGGATCATAACCCGGATCTAAAACTCGGCATGATAGCCTACTGTGGCTTACCCCTACTCTGGCCCGATAACATCCCCTTCGGCACCATATGTATGCTCGACAATAAGGAGCACAGTTACAGCCAAAAATTCAGGCACCTGTTAGCCCGGTTTCAAGAGGCGGTAGTCACCAACCTTGCTACCCTATACCAGCAAGAAAAGCTGCGACACCTGAATCAACTCCTGGAAACTAGGGTGCAACTCAGAACCCATGAACTGGCCGAACTCAGCACAAAACTTATCCGGGAGATAGAGAGTCGAACCTCGGCAGAATTTAGCCTCGAATACTCAAAAAACTATGATGAACTCACGGGACTTCCTATGCGTTCCGGCTTGATAGACTCTCTCACTCAGATGCTAAAACAGAGCAAAGCGACCGAAACAGTCACGGTACTCTATTTCGGTCTGCGTAAATTCAAATCGATTAACGACAGTTATGGTTACCTCATCGGCGATCAGGTTCTTTCTCAATTTAGTCAAAGATTAAAACAGTACTTAGATAAAGATACCTTAATCGCCCGCATTGCCGGTTCTGAATTTGTCATCGCCCGCTCCCATAAGAAAACCGTGAGTAATGATCTGGAGCTGATAACAAAAATATTAGATTGCTGTAACGCCCCTTTCTCTCTTGCAGGGTTCACCATTACCGTTCCCTCCTGTATGGGGGTTGCCCAGTTCCCCACCGACGCAACAACGGCAGAGGAGTTGCTACAAAAATCCAGCGCTGCGATGAGCATAAGTAAAACCGAAGGAGCCCGTTATAGCTTTTTCAATCAAGATACTCAGTCCAGTATAGAACAGCGCTATCAACTGGAGAGCCATCTGGTCGATGCTCTCAATAATCAAGAGCTATACCTGAACTATCAACCGTTAGTCTGCTTAAAGACCCATAGAATACTCGGCGCAGAGGCTCTGCTGAGATGGCATAATCCGGTCTTGGGACAGGTGCCACCCGACAAGTTTATTAACTTAGCCGAGCATAATGGTCAGATCATCGAGATAGGTAACTTCGTACTCCATAGTGCGCTTGCACAGGCCGCTCACTGGCAAGCCTTACAGCAAAGTGACTTTAGAATTGCCATCAACATATCACCACTGCAGTTCAGAGCGCCCAACTTTGCAGAGCATATCGCCGATCTGCTCACGCTGTACCAATTACCCACCACCTCATTAGAGCTCGAGATCACAGAGGGTATCTTGTTACAGGATGAACACTTAGCCCATGACTCAATCAAAAAGCTACAAGCACAGGGAATACGTATCTCTCTCGATGATTTCGGTACCGGGTATTCCTCATTAAGCTATCTGCAGAAATACTCATTTAATACCCTGAAGATTGACCGCTGCTTTATTACCAATCTGGAGAAGAATGAGCAGGATAGAGAGCTCACCCGGGCCATTATCGCCATGGGTAAGAAGCTTAACCTTCATGTTATCGCCGAAGGGGTAGAGACACAGGAGCAAGATAGATTCATCCAGAGTGAAGACTGTGATTATGGTCAGGGCTACCTCTACGGCAAACCGACCAGCGCCGATGAGTTTGAAACCAACTATCTGGCGGACCTATATTCATTCCAGTAATTGATTACGGATAAGCCGGGTAACCATACTACAGTCTCTTACCCGGGAGAGGAATCATGCCATATCAGCCTGTCAGGATCAGGCGGCGCAGATACCATATTTAGGTAACACGTCATGCAAGATATCGAACCTATGAGCCTGAAGCGCATCATGGAACATCTTCCAATCTGACGTTAAAAATGATGCAGAATAGACAAACTCATCCTCCTCTTCATCGACCGCCTCCAGCTGCCCTATGGATTGATGCTTCCAGGAGCCCTCCCCCTTAGCGATGTAACTGACCTGTTCGGGCCCGAAGGAAAACTCACCCAGTGCAATCGCTTCGAGCCACTTGCTATGACGCTCCTCGCCGTCTTCATCACGAATCGAATTGACCATAGACTTTATCCGCAGCGCATCGGGCTCAGGAATACCTTCAACACTGTCGAGATCGACGTCGGTGTCGCCCATGCGGTAACATCGCATCGCCCGGCACATCATATCTACAGCATCGAAAAAAATGGTTTGATTATTACGTTCGACAGTTTGCCCTAGCCCGTTGACATACTTCCATGAAATATAGGGCCTGTCCGGATGACTTAACGCCGCCCCGTGCCCGAGAGGAAAGGCGCTACTGACGAAAAAGTTCGCAATTTTCGAGAAGAAGCTTTGGTCGAGAGAGGGATCGCTGCTCTGGAGATCTTCGACCTTGTTGATTTCGTGGATATTGCCTGAAAATCCCTGATGGGCAAATGTATCGGCATAGACATGCATAGTGACACCGAGACGGTGAAGCCCATAGGGCTTTTCTCTGTCCTGTATCGCGAGACGCAACATGTCTCTTGCCACATAACTGTCAGGCTTACAGACCAGCTTATTGATAAAGCTCCCGTCAGGGTTGAGCCCGGCAGGCTGGCCGCCATTACCCGGCAAGAAGTGAAACGATGCCCACACCCTGTGATTCGCTAACTTCTCGGAGTTGCGATAATCCAGCATCTTATGGGCCGACGAGATCCTCGAATACATGGCTCCGTTATCGAACCGGATAACGCCTGAGTTTGTCGCATCATCAACATACTGGGCACTATAGGCGATGATCTGTGCATCCGCTGCCGTAAAACCTGCCAACCTTGCCGCTATGTAAGTTAATCCATGATGTCCATCTATCTGCATAACAATATCCTTATCAGCCTAGATCAAGCTTCATAACCTAACAGTTAAACCTCGATAACTCCATGCCAGTGTCCGTGCTACTCTCAACGTCTTTCGGCCAGTCTTAACAGCTAGGCTTAATCGCTAGTCTAAATCGCTATTCATTTGACTCGGGAAGCTTTTTTCTTCTCTTCCTGCTCATCCAACACCAGCATCCCCGATGTGATGGCCACCACCGCCTTAGAGTTAAATTCCCGAGCATACAAGGTATAGACCACAAACAGACTGGTTACGATAAACAGGGCCGGATGGAAAAACCAGCTCAAGACCGCCATAGCAAAATAATAGGCTCGGAGTCCATAGTTGTATGAATGCGCCGCTTGATCTTGCACTATCGCCATCTGTTTTGCATAACAGCGAAGTCTGTCATCCGCGCCGCCCGTTGGGTCGATCGGTGCGGCGCCGACCATGACATTGAGAAAACCATATTGCCGCATCGACCAGGTAAACTGGAAAAAGGCCATCACGAAGATAAAGGTCAATAAACTTAATTTCAGTTGAATAAGGGCATCATTCGGAGTCGCCGTATAGGGGATTGAAGCGATAACAGCCTCTAGCCGCTCAACCTGAGCAAAGAGCGTCAGCACACCGGCAAGGATCAGCATGGTTGTCGAGGCAAAGAAGGTAATATTGCGTTCAAGATTGGCCAGTAGTGCCGCTTCACCGACTCTCACCTCACGGGTCATCAACTCATTCATCCAATGAATTCGATGTTGGTGCAGACAACGCGCGATGCAATTGGTGGTCTTGGCTTTACGACGTGCAAAGGAGGTGTAACCGACCCAGCAACAGATAAAACAGACAAATGAGATAAGATCCAAAACGGTAACAGCCATAACAATCCTGAGAAAATTCAACACTAGTCACTATTAAAGCAGTTTTATTCTTAGCTGGCCATGATCCGTTATAAACGCACTAAGTAGTAGTGATTCTATAGGGGATAATTCATGCAGGCTTAATGCTCTCGAATGACCTGTAAATAGTTCAGCTAAAAACAGATGACTAAAGAGATAAAACGACTAATGCCTTCATATACCAGACCTCACTCTCGAACAGATATTAATAAACAAACCAAACTTAAACTTATAGAAGTTAACGTACGACGCCCGGTAAACGAAGTTTGTTTTCATAAAAAACATAAATTAAGCTACCACTACATAACAAGATGCCTTTAATAATGAGCAATTAAAAGCATACGTAAAATAATTGTAAACAAGAAAGCTTCGACGCGCATTGGTCACGGCAACAAAACAACTAGTAAACAGCATGTTAGCTTAGAGTGCGCAAGCGCAACGCTCTATCGACGCTATATCCACTTCAGAAATGATAAACACACTCATTACTATAAGTGACAAATAACTTACCCCTTTACAAAGTAAAGATCTATTTCACATTACATAAATCATTCTGGAAAAAACAAACATATTAATGTTTGTTTAATATTTGAAGCGCTTTATACAGAAGTACCAAGAAATAGGTATAAAAGAAACTAAAAGGTATGACTTAAAAATATTATTAAACCCTGCAAATTAATAATAGTCACAAAAAATAACAACATAATAAAAACACGTTCTATTTGGAGCAATGATGAAAAATCAAATAAACAAGAGCTTCGTTCTGAGTCTTATCATGACTGGAATGATAGCGGGTTGTAGCGATGGTAAAGATGGTACCGATGGTTCCGACGGTGGAAGTGGCATCATTATCGCAAAATCAGCCGAAAGCTTACACCTGGAGTATCTTGAGTATGGTATCGATGATGCCGGCATGCGTTCTGCGACCTTTAAGATCACAAATGAACTCAATCAGCCTGTGGTCGGTATCGGTTCGGTTCGCTTCCTGAGCTCACAACTGGCCACATCGGAACAAGGCTATACCGAGCGCCAGGGCCTAGGATATGTCACCTGTACCAGCGAAGCTGAAGACTGCTTAACGGATCATCAAGATGGATCTTATACCGTAATCAACACCACCTCCGTAAACGAGCTTGATTTGAGTGGAAAAGACTATACATTTAACCCAGATCTTCCACACCGCTTCATGGTTCGCCTACAAACCTATGGCGGTATTCCGGTCATTGGCAGTGTACAAGACATCATGCCTGAAGTGGACTTTATGGTAGACGGTTCGGCGGTGACAACCACCCGCTCAATGGTCGACACAGCAAGTTGTAATGCTTGTCATACAGATATCGCCTACGCCCGTTATGACAGCTACGATCGCTCTCCACATTATGCAAATAATGTACAAGCCTGTGCGACCTGTCATACAACAGGTGAAAAAGACTCTAAAGGCAGCATGGTTGAGCGAGCACACCGCTGGCATAACGGCCTCGATGGCGATCTTGTCGTTAGCTCATATGATTGTACGAGTTGCCATGTCACCGAAGCCACCGACGCCCTTCCAAATGGCGCTGAATGGTTGGCAAGCACCACGAATGATAAAGCCTGTTTAAGCTGCCACGCGTCTGAAGAACTTAAGCATGGTCCAGAGATGCAATTCTCATGTGCCACTTGTCATGATGTAGCCCAATATCACCTGACTAAGGTCGACGCGAAAAAAGCGGCACGTGATGCTTATAGTGTCGATGTAACCCAAGTTTCAACCCTACAAGGCACCTCTGTTCGTGATGGCAACACCTACAACACGGCTGAAATTACCTTTACCGTAAAAATTCTGGACAGTGAAGGCACGCCATTAGCCAGCAGTCCAAAAGAAGCCAAGGTATTCAATGCCCTTCGCGCCTCTGTTTCATGGGATATGGAAGCGGGCTACCGCATGTTAACCACTGAAACTAAAGACTCGGGTGAATTAGGTCGCTTAGCCAACCACTCGGTGAACTTCAAGTTTGAATCTATTGACCCTGTTTCATCTAACCCTGCAACCGGTGAATACAGCTACATCATTTCCGGTCAGCTTGATGATGATAAATCGAAGAACTCAACCGGTGTGATCATCCCTATCGGTACCGATCTCAAGACGGGGATCTTAGCGATTGAGGGACAAGTTAAGGCCGATGAAAAAACCGGTGCTCCAACTCCTGATGGCACCTTAGTCGAGCGTATTCGCTCTAAATCAGTCTTCTTTACCTTAGATGGACTCACCGATAATAGCCGTCGCCAAGTTGTTGATAATGCACTTTGTGCATCCTGCCATGGCGATCAAGCGTACGGTTACCACGGACGTCGTAATGACTTAGAGCAGCAGTGTGTCGCTTGTCATAACTTAGGCAATGCCGAGTGGGATAAAGGTCATATGGCACTGGAGCAGGCACCAGCCGACCCGGTACTCGACCATATCTCATGGAACACCTTTGTTCATGCCTTACATGCACAAAACCGAGAAGAACAAAATATGGGTGAAGCATCAAACCGTGTATTTAAGTACCCTGCACGCTTAAACGATTGTGTTCAGTGTCATGTCGATGGTAGTGCCAACCTTAAAGAGATTGAGAAGTCGAATGCACTAATCACACGCAATACCCATGAAGTCGACGCCGATTTCTTTGCCACCAGCCCGGGAGCCGCAACATGTTGGTCTTGCCATGGTCCATATGGCGGTGATTCACTTAAGAACCATATGATCCAAAATGGGGCTGATTTTGAAGTGAAGCTTGAAGACGGTGTGAATGCCACTTTCGACGGTAATGTCGTGGTCGATGTAACACTATCGGGCGAGGCTTGCTCTGTGTGTCACTCCAGTGACAAGTTAGCAGAGTCGCACCGTTTCTGATATTCGAAGAGGTGTAGCAACCTAGATGAAACCTAATTAATTAGTCGAGCACTTTACGGCTAGATTAACCGGTAGCAAAATAGTAAAAGGCCTGAGTATTCAGGCCTTTTTATTTTCCCATCAAAAAGAAGTGTAAGTGCGGCATACGCAAAAAGGAAGTTGTGGTATAAAATACAGACACCACAAGCAATTAACAGACTTATCATTTCGTATCCAAATGAAACATGAGTTTAATAAGGGATTATTTATGACGTTTTTCTCTGGCAAAACACTGACACTGCTCCTCTCTTCAACCCTGCTAATCTTAACGGGTTGCGGTGGTGGCGATAATAACTCTGGGACGCCGCAGTGGGTAGCGGGGGTATTTGCTCCCGACAGTGAACTTGCCGGACAATGCGCCGCCAATCAGACTGGCTCAGAGCTAACGGAAAAACTCTGGTTACGCTCATGGAGTAACGACACTTACCTCTGGTATAACGAAATTGCCGATATAGACCCGGCCCCTTTCGGTGTGCTCCCCTATTTCGAACAATTAAAGACCCAAGAGCTGTCGGCGACCGGCAATACCAAAGATAAGTTCCACTTCTCAATGCCGACGAGCGAGTGGGATCAGCTAAACCAGTCCGGTGCCTCCGTGGGCTATGGCGCTCATTTCTACATTCAGCAGGCCGAAGGTGCTCTGGATCGAAAAATAACCGTGACCTATGTCGAGCCTGACTCGCCGGCATCGGACGTGGAAATTACCCGCGGCTATGTGGTCATTGAGATCGATGGCGTAAATGTAAAAGATGCGGCCGATAGCGCCAGCTTAGCGATACTCAGCCGAGGCCTGTTTCCCGAAACTGCCGGCCAACAGACCCAGTTCACATTCCAACACTTAGATAAAACGACCTTCAGTGATATGACCCTGACGGCGCAGACAATTGTCTCGACCCCGGTTCAGAACACTACGACAATAGTAACCACTACAGGAAAAGTGGGGTACCTACAGTTTAACTCCCATATCGCTACCGCCGAGCGCGGCCTGTTTGATGCCGTCAATACCCTTAGCGACGCGGGGGTTGATGACTTAGTGCTGGATCTCAGATATAACGGTGGAGGCCTGCTAGCGATGGCTGGTCAACTGGGCTATATGATTGCCGGCAATCAGGCAACCCAAGGTAAAATATTTGAACGCAGCACCTTCAATGACAAACACCCCGATACCGATCCCGTCACGGGCCAGGCCTTAACACCTATGCCATTTTTTAGTGAGAGTCTGGGCTTTAATACCGGACTGCTCGGAGCCGGCCAGTCTCTGCCAAGCCTTAACCTGTCACGTCTGTTTGTGCTCACGACAGCCAATACCTGCTCAGCCAGTGAAGCACTGATGAACAGCCTGCGCGGCATCGATGTGGAGGTTATCCAGATTGGGGATACGACTTGCGGTAAGCCCTATGGCTTCTACCCGACGCCAAACTGCGGCACGACATTTTTTACGGTGCAGTTTAAGGGCGAGAACGATAAAGGCTTCGGTGACTATTCCGATGGTTTTGTCCCGAGCACCAGCCCGACTCTGGACAGTGAAATTCCCGGATGTAGTCTGAGCGATGACTTCAGCCATGCCTTAGGCGATACCAGTGAGCGTTTGCTCAGTGCCGCCCTTTACTATCGCGCTAATGGCCGATGCCCGGCAATAGGTAGCAGAGTGGCTAAAGCCAAGCCTCGAACTCAGTTTATCGATCCCGGTTTCACTTTGGAAGATACTCGAACGCAGAATGTGCTGCTAAATAACCGTATATTAACCCAAAGCTCACAGTACTAAGCCAGAGTACTAGCCAAAAATAGAGGTTCAGATGAAAATTCACTACTTACCTGGAATACTACTTCTGCTCGCGGGTTGCTCCCTGCAAGCCCAAGACCTAAGGGTTAGCGAGGCTAGCCCGGCACTATTGAGTGATAGTTCGACTGACAGCAAAGCCGAACTCCAGCATGCCATCGCCAGCCTCCTGAAGGCCGAAGAGGTACTGATTGCAGACGATGCATTTATGCAAAGTAGCCGCTTATCACTCAGTCGTGCCCCTCATACCGATCCCAGTGGTCAACTTATTATGGGTCGAAACTTTGAGATGCCCGATGTGGTTCAACTTTTTATTCAGGGCGAGCAGTGCTTCGTCTATCACGAAGAGAGTGACCAACATCGCCCCTTACCTCTATCGAAGTGCATAGCTGAATAGTTCATCAATGATCCATACAGGCCGTAAAAGATTGCGGCCTGTTTTTATCTCTTCCAAGACTGATAGCACCTATCAATTCACCGCTAATTTTCAGTAAAAATCACCTTTTCCTAAAAAATATTCTTAAAGATATTCGCAACTTGAATTGAAAACATGTAACAAAACGCTTCAAACCCGCGCCTCTGCTAGACTTAAGATAACTATCGGCCGCTTAAATAAGGGGAACGGTAATGGATTACAAAGCTAACATCATGAGGGTCGCGCTACTAAGCCTGTCCTTATCTGCAGCAGGTTTATCAGGATCAGATGCCGCTGCAGCCAACCCAACGACTAACACCAATACAAAAGCGATTTCTGAAACACCTTCTAATCCCGGAGCTCAACACCGAGCCTTCCCTGACGTCAACCTACCCGAACCCGCCAATGGCGAACACGCCATAGGGCTATTGGGCGATAAACTGCCTGCCATGGCAGCAGCATACGAAATGAGCACCGCAGATTTTGCCAAGATGATACGAGAAGACCGCAGTGTGTGGCTGGATCATCAGGGGCGTATTTTCTACGTTGAAGTGGAAGCACCGGCGGATCTTGCAGAACCCGATCCGGGATCCGATCCCGAAACGGTGTTAAGTGAGTCACAGACCTTTATGTTACATAGTCGCCCGGGGGCCAGTCGGGTAATCCATCTGGATTTTGACGGGCATATCACCGAAGGCAGACAATGGAACACCTCCTATAACACAGGTACGATAGTCTCCCCACCCTACAACCGCGAGGGAAGCTCCGATAGCTTTACTCAAAATGAGCTCGATTATATCTACCTGATGTGGAAACAGGTTGCCGAAGATTATGCCCCCTTCGATGTTGATATCACCACACAAGAGCCTCCACAGAGCACCATCACCCGTAGCGATTCAAACGATCCATACTATGGAACCCGAGTAGTAATGACTCAGGATAATTTTGCTAATTGTGGTTGTGGCGGTTTCGCCTATGTCGGGGTCTTCGATTATTACGGAGATCGCTATAAACCCGCTTTCGTCTTTAATACCAGTGTTGTCGGCGCAGGAGAAGCTATTTCCCATGAAGCCGGCCATAACCTTGGGCTTAGCCACGATGGACAGAATGGTGGGTCCAGCTACTACCAAGGCCACGGCTCCGGCGCCACCGGCTGGGCACCCATCATGGGAGTGGGCTACTACCGCTCTTTGGTGCAGTGGAGTAAGGGCGAGTATCCTCAGGCCAATCAGTTTCAAGATGATATTCAAGTCATTCAGAATTACGGCGCGCCTTTGATGCTAGATGACCATGGCGACAGTATCGCTAATGCAACTGCGTTAATTGAATCTCCCAACGGCGACACGACCATACTCGAAGGCAGTGGTCTGATACGACGCCGTGATGATATGGACATGTTTAGCTTCACTGCCGGCGCGGGAAGTTTCACTCTGAATATCTCGCCATCCGCTGTAAGCCCAAACCTGGATATTCTGGCTCAGCTCTATAACAGTTCAGGCACTCTGATAGCCAGCAATAACCCCAGCTCTTCACTACCCGCGGCGATCAGCGGCAGTTTCGCCAATGGCGGTGAATATTACCTGAAGGTGGATGGCATCGGTAAAGGCGATCTCTCTACCGGTTACAGTGATTACGGCAGCTTAGGCTGGTATTCCATAAATGGCAGCGTGCAAAATGATAGCAACTTACAAGCCCCGACGGCCGTCGCCGCATCGGTGGGGTATGTGCCCGGATATGCACCAATCACCGCGTTCTTCGAAGGTTCAGCCTCCACCGATGATATCGGGATCACAGGCTACAGCTGGGATTTCGGTGACGGTAATTTAGCTAGCGGAGTCAGTCCATCTCACGAATATCAAGCGCCGGGCGAATATACGGTGACCCTGACAGTTACCGATTCCGACAACCTCACAGACTCGGACACGCTAGCCATCTTTGTGGTTAATAACCCCCCCATCGCGGTCGCCAATGCCGACAGTTATTCGGGAACCGCCCCCCATAGCATTCAATTCTATAGTACGGGCTCAAAAGATCAGGATGATTTGGGCACCATTACCTATGCCTGGCTATTCGGCGACGGCAACGGTTCAACTTCCGCCAATCCGAGCCATCTCTATGCGGCTCAAGGTACATATACTCCGAGTCTGACCGTCACCGATAACTTAGGCGATCAGGATAGCATCACACTATCTGATGTCAGTATCTCACCACCGGCTTATCTGGACCAATATGCACAAGGCGAGATATTAGGTTCGGGTACGGTAGGAGGGAATTACACAGACACCTTCGATAACAGCTCGGCTCAGACAATTAGGGAGCGGGAGTCCGGCGGCAGAAAAAGCAGCCGCTATAGCTATCTGCAACATACCTGGTTATTTAATGTGACACCGGGTAACACAGTGACCCTACATCTGAATGCCTGGATGACAAACTCTTCAGACAGCGATGAGATGCGCTTCTCCTACTCAGTAAATGGCGGAGCCTATACCGAGTTTACATCGATTCAGAATAGTGTCGATGTGGGACTCGCATCTTTCTTGATGCCTCAGGGCACCAGTGGTGAAGTTCGTATTCGCGTCGAAGACACGGATCACACCCCTGGGCGCAGAAGCTTAGATACCGTCACTATCCAGCAACTCTATATCAGTAGTGAGACACTGCTCGGTGGTGATGTACCGGCAACACCAACTCTGCAAAGTGCGACGCCGATATCATCGAGTCAGATAGATATCAATTGGACAGATGCCTCGAATGATGAATCGGGCTTTAATATCGAGCGATCAATCGATGAAAGCAGCTGGAGTTCCGCAGGTTCGGTAGGTGCAAATGTTACCGATTTCAGCGATAGCGGATTATCGGCCGATACGACCTATTACTATCGCGTCACTGCATTTAATGGTTATGGCAGCTCTGTCGAGTCCAATACCGTTTCGGCCACCACCGAAGCTGCAAGCCCCATTAATCTCACTGCCACAGGCAGGAAGGTTAAGGGCGTTAAACATATCGACCTGCAATGGTATCAATATCAGGATGTCGATATCTACTTCGATAACGATGATGCTATCTTTGCCAGCGGAGGAAGTGATGAACCCTATAGTTACGATTTTGATACCGGACTAAAAGGCGGTGCCACTCATACGATTCAGGTGTGTAACGCCGGCGGCGGAGACTGCTCGGAGGTGGTGACTGTGATCTTTTAAAATCACGGTTCTCTTGGAACCAGCAGCAGAGAGTTGCACCACGCACGCTTTTCACAATAAAAAACCGCAGCGAAGGCTGCGGTTTTTATTTTACTTTAATTAAGCTCAGTAGCTTCGAGCACGGTTTAACACACTGTCGAGGCGACTAATCACTTAAAAGTTAACCGTCTGCTCAGCAGTACAGGTCGACGTTCCTTCATCACAGGCTTTATAGGTGTATGAACCACCACCCTTAGATGTGATTGAATCGGTATAAGTCGAACTTGCAGAAGTAGTAGCAATCATGCTGCCATCACGATACACATCGACATTGCTGCCTGCCGCGCCGCTAAAGCTCAAGTCGACATTCTTCACGCCTTTGCTCTTATAGCCGCTGGCAGAAAGAGTGAAGTCACCACCAGGCTCTGTACCACCGCCGTTACCGGCACAACCATTAGCCGTCAGGTAAGCATCGGCCCCAGCCGCCTTGACGATACCATAACCGAAGTAAACATCGTTACCCGGAGCGCCGCTGTCCATGGCTGTCGCTTTCAGAGCTTCACGGATCTCGGTACCCGTACACTCGTTATGATTTGACCAAACCAGTGCAGCAAGACCAGACACTGCAGGCGTCGCCATCGAGGTTCCGCTCATAAAACCAAAATCTGAGGTACCGATATCGATATTCGCACTGCCGGCAGCGAGCAGCGCAGCTCGGTCTTCGAAGGCTGCGCCAACCGCCGGAATAGTTGTGGTATTGGTATCACCCAAAGTGGCATAAAGCATACCCGCTTCATTGTTGATGATGATTGCACCAACACCGCCAGAGCCCTCACAGTTAGCCACTTTATCGTGGAAAGAGATAGTTCCGCGGTCGATCACACAGATATTGCCGTTAGCACCGCTGTCGGTCGCCTCGGCTGTCCCCATGTAGTAAGTGCCACCGTTGACAGCGCCAGAGTTTTCCATCGCAGAGCTGGCGTAAGCCACGTCATCGGCAGTCATGTTTGCCGACGTCGCCATACCCGCCGGATAGGTCGAAAGTGTATCGACACCACCTGCCGTAACTTCTACACAGATAGTCTCATCATCCTTCGCACGCTTGCCGCGACCAGACAGGCAGCTTGGGAACTGAGAGAAATCGGCGATGTTATTATCGGCATCGTTCGCGCCAATCATCATCACTGAGGGGTAACCCGCCGGATATGAGCGTACGTTGTTACCGTCGTTACCGGCAGCGGCTACGACCAAGCCACCCGCATCGGTAAATGCCTGAAAGGCATTGGATTCGGTAGAGTTTGAACCACCACCACCAAGACTCATGCTGATGATGTTAGCACCAGCAGCACTACAGAGATCCGCTGCTTTTGCCAGATCTGATGAGTAACCCCATCCGTCTTCATTAAATACCTTGATGATATGCAGATCGGCGCCCGGTGCCATACCTACAACACCAAAACCATTATCTGCAGCAGCTACGGTACCCGCAACGTGTGTGCCATGTGGGCCACCATGGTCATTCCAATTCCCAGTACCCGAGTCATTGTCACCGGTAATATTGTTCCACTCGAAATCACCATTGGTGCTATCCAGACCCGAGTCGATAATACATACCTTCATGCCGGCATTGGCATTGAAGGTAAGCTGATCGGCCTGAGACTGATAAACCGCATAAGGGGTTACCTGCTCAGTCATTGGATTACCCGCGTCATCACTGAAGACAGACATCAGGTGTCGACGTTGATCCGCTTCGACCAGTTTAATGTGTGGGTTATTGAGTAACCCTTTAACCTGTGAAAGATCTTTACCGGCAAAAGTTGCCGAAATAAAACCATTTCCATCTACATGTATTTGAGCACCAAGCTTGTTTGCTAACGCCTTAACGATGCCTTTATTGTTATTGTCCACTTGAATAATATAACGATCGTCATCTGCTTTTGCGGTAGTCGATACGCTCACTGTCAGGGCAATGATCGCACCCGCAATTTTAGATAATTTCATAAAGTCTCTCCGATTTATTTTTTAGTATAGAGTTACTATTGCAACTGAATAATGCCGCAACACTTTTCACTGTTAAGCGTGCCTTTTTCGACATTATCGTTGGCTTTACGATTTAGAAACTAACAGACATCACAAAGCATAACAATAGAGCAACACGAATTTAACAAATGTAAGTATAATCTAATATCTTTTGTCACATTTAGGTTCATCAAATCGCAAGCAGCAAATTTTTCCCAATCACCCCCTTCCTGTGTTATTTTTTGCATTATCAATTCCAGTCCGTTATCGGGTAGCGTATCCCTATGTTTAGTCAGGAAAGTTTTTCATTTTTATCTCTGCTCGCCAGTAACAATGAGCGCGAATGGTTCAAGTCCCATCAGACGCAATATGAAGATGAGGTGCGCACACCGGCGCTAAAATTCATCGAAGCCATGCAGCCGCATATTCTGTCTCTGTCTCCCAGACTGACCGCCGTACCGAAAAAAGTGGGTGGCAGCTTGATGCGGCCACAACGTGATGCCAGGTTCAGTAAAGATAAGACCCCCTACAAGACCAATGTCGGCATTCAGTTCAGGCATTTTCAGGGCAAAGATGTTCACGCTCCGGGGTTATACCTACATATCGCCAACGAGGGCTGCTTTCTCGGTGCCGGAATTTGGCACCCTGATTCGAAGGCGCTGAATCGGATCCGCACCTGTCTCGATGAAAATCCTAATGCCTATAAGAAGGCGCTGGCGCAATTGAGAGCCGGAGGGTTTGAGATGGAGGGAGATAGCTTAGTGCGGCCACCACGGGGCTATGATAAAGACCATCCCATGATCGATGAGCTTAAACGAAAAGATTTCATCGCTATCAAGAACATAGATAATGAACAGGTATATGACAAAGATTTTGTGAATTGGTGCGCCAATGAATTTAAGCTGACTCAGAAGTTGATGGGCTATCTCTGCTTCGCATTGGATCTGGATTACTGATCTGAACTCGCTAACGACCAGGCGTTACAAGTAAAAACTGCGCTGTTTTGCAGCGCATCATTCACTGTCAACCACCTTGAGTCCATTAAGGTAATCGACTAAGAGTTCCACCGCATCGCGTATCACTTCAAACTGACACGCTTTACCTAATACTCTTATCCCTTGAAGCTGCGTTATTATAAACCGGCTTACCTTAAGGGGCTCGACTCCCTCTATTAACTCATCATGAGCCTTTGAATACGCTAATGACTGACAGAAAGCCGCCTGCATCCCATCGAACAAACGATCACATTGCTCTTTAACCACCTCATCCGAGACGATCTTTTCGAGTATCGCATTTTGTAGGAAGCAGCCATATTTTTGCTCCCTTTGAATCGCCACGAAGCGGTCAATATAGATTAACAGCCCATCGATCCCCTCATTTTCTGCTAAAGGTGCCAATTTTGGCTGGGAGTATTGATCTAAATAGTATTTAAGCGACTCACGATACAGACTCAGCTTGTCCCCATAGGTGTTATAGAGGCTAAAGCGATTGATACCTAAGTGTGATACCAAGTCTGCCACCGAAGTCGCATCATAGCCCTGCTGCCAGAACAGCTCCATGGCCATAACCAATTTCTCTTCTCTATCAAAATTACAACTTCTTGCCATAGATCTTTTTACTCTGCTTTAGTTTAAATTTATTCTTGACCGAACGTTCTGGTATGGTTTAGATTCTAACCTAACCAATCGTTCCGTTAAAGTGTTTACTTTCACTAATAAGCAACACTAATGAGAAGAGCCAATAATGAAACTGTATGAACTAGCCCCGACTCCCAGCGCCAGGCGAGTGAATATATTCCTTGCCGAATTAGGGATAGAGATCGAAAGGGTAAGCGTCGATGTTCGCGGCGGCGAGAACCTGACCGAGGAGTTCAGAGCCAAAAGCGTCAATGGTCGAATTCCCTGCCTTGCTCTGGATAGTGGTGAGCACCTATGCGAATCCATCGCCATCTGCCGCTACTTCGATGAGCTGCACACACCAGAGCACTCTCTGTTTGGAAATACGCCTATCGAGAAGGCTCAGATAGAAATGTGGCAACGTATCTGTGAACTCCAGGGCTTGTTCGTCGGTTTTCAGGCTTTCAGAAACATCACTAAGATCTATGAAGATAGAGAGAACTGTGTTGAAGCTTGGGGGCATGAGTCACGCCAGAGAGTGATCGACTTCCTGCCCACGTTGGAGGCTCAGTTAAGCCAACACCATTACATCGCCGGTGACACTTTTTCCATCGCAGACATCACCGCCTATGTCATGCTCAGTTTTATCAAGCATCTGGATATCACGCCCAGTGCCGAGCAAGTTCATCTGATGCGATGGCAGCAACAGATAGCGCAACGCCCGTCGGTTCAAAAGGTCAATGCCGCAACGATTAGTTAATCGGGCCAGTTCATCAAACCTATTAATCAAGTTAGTCAGCGAATAAATTTGGGAGCCATTATGATAGACCTCTACACAGCAGCAACACCGAACGGACATAAGATCTCAATCGCATTAGAGGAGATGGGGTTGGAATATCGGGTTAACCATATCGACTTGATGGCAGCGGAACAGAAAAAGCCCGAGTTTCTCGCCATCAACCCCAATGGCCGTATTCCAGCCATCATAGACAGAGATAACGATGATTTTGCCGTCTTCGAGTCTGGTGCCATCTTGCTTTATCTCGCCGAGAAGACAGGGAAATTCCTGCCCGCTAATCCTAAGAAGCGCTCACAAGCCATTCAATGGTTGATGTTTCAGATGGGTGGCGTCGGCCCCATGATGGGACAGGCCAATGTCTTTTACCGCTACTTCCCGGAAAAAATACCCGCGGCCATCGATCGCTACCAACATGAGAGCCGTCGCCTGTTCGAGGTGATGAATAACCAACTCGCCGACAACCGTTATTTAGCGGGCGAGGAATACACCATCGCCGACATGGCCACCTGGCCTTGGGTGAGAACCTTTGAATGGAGCGGTGTAGATATCACAGGGCTAATCCACCTGCAGCGCTGGATTGAGGAGCTAGCACAGCGACCCGCTTCTCTGAAAGGTATCGTCACCCCACCCTCATCGGATCTTAACGATGAAGAGCGAGCAAAGGAGATCCGAAAGATGGTGACCGAGTAGGCTTTGAGTGGCGAGTGGCGAGTGAATGTTACCGCTACTCTCGTTTATTGTTACTTCAGCTTGGTGTTTGTTGAAATGTTCTGCTCTACCTGGCACATCACATGCGCCCTAGGTAAGTACGCCTACGGAGTGCTTCTGTACAATGCAAGTTGGCCTTTTGCATCTGGCTATATAGTGGGTACTGATTTTTCATCTATCAGTATCCAGAGTTACTTTCCGTGGGCACCTCTATTACCCAATACCTTAGCTTTGTACGCGAAAAAAGTATCATGTAGTACACAAATGCTATATTTAAAAATATTCGTCACTATGCTAACAAAGACGTTATTTGGAGATAATATGCACTACAGACATCTCTTAATCTCCCTGATTTTAGTTTTAATCAGCCACTCAACCTCCGCCGATGAAAAACTAATTCGTGTTGCAACATTAAGTGATTACGCTCCCTTCTGTATCGCGACTGAAGATAGCAAAAGTAATCAGTTCATTCCTGTTGGTCAAGATGCGGTGGGCTTTAGCGGATATAGCTGGGATGTGTTCAGAGCCAGTTTCCATAGGATGGGGTACTCAATTCATTTATCCATTACGCCATGGGCCAGAGCATTGCATTCCTTGCAGAGCGGTAAAGTTGACATTCTATTCCCTGCAGGAAAGAGCGTAGAGAGGCTAAAGGTATTTGATTACTCAGAGGAACCCATCAGCGAGATTAATTTTGCGCTTTATGTAAATGCAGGCAGCACAATACTGTGGCGAGATTTAAGCTCGCTAGAAGGATTAACAGTTGGTGTTAAAAGAGCTTTCAACTATGGGGATAAATGGAACTCAACCACAGATATAGTCAAGTATGACGTCAACGGCAGTCAACAAGGATTTAAAATGTTAGCGTCAAACCGGATTGATGCCCTCCTTGGTTACGAATACAGCTGGGACTATTTTTTAAAACAAACAGGTTGGAAACATAAATATCGAAAGCTCGCCATCCTCGACTCTACTCACGAGTACTTAGCATCCCTCAAGAGTAACCCCAGGCGTGACACATTATTTAAAGCTTTTGAACAAGGCAAAAAACAGCTCATAGAAAGTGGAGAACTCGACAAAATCAGACAAAAATGGTTCGGCAATAATCAGTAACAGGTTTGCAAAAATACAAATATTCCGTAGGTCAGTTGAAAACTGAACGAGGTGGGAGGCAGTATGACCACTAAACCTCGTTTAGCAAGGCAAAAATCAAGTAAAACATGAGTCTTTATCGTGTTTTTAGAATAGCTATCCCATATTCCTATGACTCAGATGTGAGAACGACTTGATGTGAAGATACTCCAGTGAGTCGCTGTGAAGCATATCTGACAGCCATCTCTTCAATTTGAGTTTAAAAGTAATCACTAGGACATTTTTGACTAAATTAAGTTAGGGCTTAGACTCTAACTCATGAGATTTTGATTGGAAAAAGTATGGCAATCGGAGATGTGATAATGCCCCAATGAAGGGGCTAAAAATAGTTGGCTATATTGTGCAGTGAAGCGAAACAGCCAACTGTTTTTCGTCTTACTTTATTGGATTGTTACCTGCTTACTACTAAAGAGGAACAACCTTATTAGCGCAAGGTCCTTTTTGACCTTGACCAACTTCAAATTCAACAGCTTGACCGTCATTTAGCGTTGCGTAATCACCGCCACTTTGAATTTCTGAATGATGAACAAAAAGATCTTTACCACCATCTTCTGGTGTAATGAATCCGAAACCTTTATCTGCATTGAACCACTTTACTGTACCTTTACTCATAATATTCTCTTTAGTTTAATTGTATTAATTCATCGCAATATTTTGCATTTACATTATAACTGCCAAACATGAAATACACGAATATTAGTGCCTTGCACATAACGATCATTGTTCATGACCCAAAGGTCTCATGGAACAGTTTGCTCTTACTCTTTACTATTTAATGTCGGAGAGAGGAGGTTGTCGCTACTCTATCCGTGAGTTTACTTTCCATATCCTTGTCATGCCCTTGAAGCCTCCCCCCCCCACACAGCGGCGTGAGGGAAGCTTCGCTTTACAAGCCTTAGACCTGCAAGCAATCATAAGAATGGCTATTCTTATCTGGCGCACTACATCTTGCACTGTCGACATAAACTTATTTAGTTATCTGAATTTACTCTCCTTTTTCTATTATCTCAATAGCCAAACCTTCACAATTAAAAATTGTCAGGCTAAATAACCAAATAAAATATGGGTAGATAACGTTATATAAAGTAGAGTCGAGGAGAGTACTTTCTTTTCAAATCACCAAGTGTAGATGCGACTGTGAGCTTCGATGACAGGGTGAGGTATCACGAAGTGATACTCTTTCTAACGAGACACTGGATGTCGAGCTGGCCGTTAAACATGGAGGTTATTTGAAATCGCAGAGCCCACAAGACCGAAAATGTTCCCTACATTTTTCGGCATTTCCTCCTCCCCTGGAGGTCAGAAGTGCTTGCGGCGACTCATATAAGTATCTGCACATCCCCTCCCTGGAGGCGATAAATAGCAATGAAAGAACAACCTTTAAACACACTACCCAATCCCAAAACCCCAAACAAAAATGCCACCAGCCTTCATTCTAAGGCAGCCCAACTTCTGTTACACTTGCACCCAGATAAATACCAGCGCTAGGCAACTACCCATGGGCGACTCCTTAAACTCAAGCCAAAGTAACTCCACCCCAAAAGATCTACTCTCAATCACAGACGTACAGGCTGAGACCACGTCTCAGAAGCGGGCGCTGAGCTACGCCAATACCATATATCTGCTGTTTCATCAGGTTATGGATAAGCAGCAACCTGCCGATCGTGTTGTGGGAGAGTATTTCAGGATCAATAAGAAGCATGGTTCTAAAGACCGACGCGTGATCCGTGAGAGTTTGTTTGCCATGTTCCGTTGGTGGGGCTGGTTAAGCAAATTGAGCGAAGCACAGTCGAGTCAAGCCTGGTTCTCCATGCTCACCGCGACTGCTACCATTGAGTCACACGCTTGGCATGACATTATTCAAGCCTGGGGCGAGTTTTCAGGTCTCGACTTGTCTAAGTCTGGCTCTGGTTCTAAATCTAGCTCAAGCGATGGCTCAGGTCCGGATGCGCCATCGACTGCATTCCCTTGCGTGAGCAGCAAGTGTGAATGGATGAATGCGCAATTTTCACCACTGAAATTTGATACCGATGAGCTGGTGCCAGAGTGGTTCTGGCAAGTTTGCCCTATCGAAGATGCGGCGCAGCGATTGGCCATGGTCCAGTCTCTGTCATCGCGTCCTCCTATCTGGAGCCGGGCGCAAAATATCGATACCGACACCGCTATTGAGCAGCTGAACCGGGTCGATGTTCCGGCGAAATCCAGTGACTATTTCAGTGACACCATTAACTTAGGCCATAAGAGCATTAATCTTAATGGCTTACCTCTGTATAAAGAGGGCAAGCTGGAGATCCAGGATCTTGGCTCTCAGGTGATTGGCCATATCTGTGCGCCCAAAGAGAGTGACCTTTGGTGGGACACCTGTAGCGGCGCCGGAGGTAAAAGCTTACAACTCAGATCTCTGATGCTTAAGCAAAACGTTCAATCCACTGGCAGTATCATAGCTTCCGATATACGTCGCAAACCCTTAGAGGAGTTGGCCAAGCGAGCTAAGCGCGCCGGCTTCAAGGGGATATCCGTTTCCCCTTGGAAATCCGATGAGCTGCCTGTACCCCACGCCCATTTCGATGGCGTACTCGTCGATGCGCCTTGTAGCTGCACCGGCACCTGGCGTCGAAACCCAGATATGCGCTGGATAGATGCCGTGGAAGCGGTTCAGGACAAACCTGAGTTGCAACTCGATATTCTGCGCAGATGCAGTCAGGCAGTAAAACGTGGCGGCACCTTAGTCTATGCCACCTGCTCACTCTCTCCTCTTGAAAATGAAGAGGTGGTTAATGCCTTTTTAGCAGAGCAGAGTGAATTCACCATAGAGTCGAGTACCCACCCGTTCACCGGCAACGAAACAGAGATGCTAACCGTATTCCCGTTCGAAGCCGATACAGACGGTATGTTTGTGGCACGAATGAGACGAAGCTAAACTCCATCCTTAGTAAAGCATCAAGCAAAAGGCGACCTCGGGTCGTCTTTTGCTTGAGAATCGCCCTTGCCTCTCCCCATTCCCATTCCCCCTTGGCCCGATGAACCCGCCTGTCATCGATTTGCCATTGAATTTATCATACGCTTGTCATACGTTGTTTTTATTATTCCCCCTACGGATAGGAGATTGACCCATCCACTTTTAATCGGTCTCACAATAGACCACGATGTAGTAGCTAAAACTCATCAAGAAAGAAGACGAGTCAGAGAGTAGAAAAAAGGCGAGCATAATAACTATGCTCGCCTTTATATTATACCGATTGGTATTACAGATTAACTCTAGGCTATTTCGCTTCTGGCTTAGGGGGATAATTCAACAGCATTTCGGAAATAGCCTTGTTAACAACCTCAACCCTCTCTTCCGGCGTATTCTTATCTCTGATGGTATCGGCCACCGAGCCACGCCAGATCAACTTTCCGGTTTCTCTATCAATCATATCTAAGATCAAGGTTCCAACCTCATACTCACGAACCGTGGTTTGAGTATGCATAGAGCCGCTCATGCCCCATCGTGAACCATAATAGGGGTTATATCCAAAGTTTGTATTGAAGGTATCTACGTTAATCTTCTTATCTACCTTGGTGAGGTAATTCACCAAAATATCTGCAGTTTGAGGATCGCTGAGTGTTACCCCCTTGAGTGAAAGCTGGCTATCGACGGCAGCTCGCACACGTTGATCCATCAATCCATCTAAATGGTAACTGGTATCCTGGCTTTTCTGTTCAACCCAGGCATAGGTTTTCACATCACTAAAGTTAGCCGCAGGATCATAATCTGAACTTGTCTTCATCGAACTGCAGGCGCTCAACGCCATTGCAGCCAAAACAACTATAACTTTCTTCATATTAAAACCCCGTCAAATCCTAAATTCACACAATCCATAATTAAATATCAGCTTACATAGCAATCTTATGATCTACAACTCAATTTTATATTAAAACTTGTATCGTTCAGCTTGACTTCAGCGCAAGCCTTAATGATAATGATTATCAGTCACGCACCATTGGAGTTATCTATGTTTTGGTTTGCAACCGCCTTTCTTATTTCGGCCGCTGTTTACATGTTCGCCCCCGTTAAAGCCACAGCCCAAACAGAGAGTGACTCTGATAAGGTCGACTTTGGCCACCTCAGTTTATTGATATTACCGGCCGGCGTATTGGCTTGGCTGATGTTTTCTCTACTCAGCGGTGACACCAACAGTTATGGCGCAGCATCAATAGGCTTTGTGTTGACAGCCTGCTCGATAGCGCTGCCAAAACTTCATAAGTTTATCCTTCCCTGTGCGGCCATTACCGCGATCTCACTCTTAATAGGAGTCGCACAGGCAATTTAAGTCGTTTTATCATTTTTATTGCCAACTGCACTTCCTCTTGTGTCAGTTTGAGGCAACCTAGGAAGCTCCAACTTATCTATATCCCTGCAAATGAATAGATAATTGTCCATTGACCACCATGTGTGGTCATTTTTATTTCCACGTTTTATTTTAAGTTCCCACAAGATTCTTCAATTTGTTAAACTCACCTTACCATCGCTAATTAATGACGCTCTCATGAAAAAAGACTCAAATGTATCTCTTGTTTATAGTACAGATATCGGCAGGATCTCACCTGAAATTGAAACGCCTCAAGCGCCTGTTGGTGATGGAATCATTAGGATCCACAAAGACAGTAAAGGCCGAAAAGGAAAAGGGGTATCTATCATTAAGGGACTTGGATTAAATGAGAAAGAACTAAAAGCTTTAGCGCAAAAATTAAAAAAACAGTGCGGTTGTGGCGGTACTGTAAAAGAGTTCAATATTGAGGTTCAAACTGATAATAGGGAACTGTTAAAAACGCTGTTAGAGAAGCTCAATTACAAGGTTAAATTAGCGGGCGGTTAAGTCCCATATTCAACATAGTTAGCCTAATCCCTTTAGTGGAGCTCAAATGGAAAGTTTACAAAATCACTTTTTAATCGCTATGCCCTCACTTAAAGACACCTTCTTTGAACGTTCGGTGATCTATATCTGCGAACACGACGAAAAAGGTGCGATGGGAATAATGATAAACCGCCCTATCGGTATCGAAGTCAATGAACTCCTGCTTCAGATGCAACTCAAAGAGGAGCCGGAACTTATCACCTCTTTAGGCTCAAAAGTACTCATAGGGGGCCCGGTAACCCCAGAAAGAGGATTTGTACTTCATACACCTCAATCAATCTGGAACAACAGTCAGTCACTCACTGACGAACTTATGCTGACCACATCGAGAGATGTATTGTCGGCACTAGGAAGCGATACCGCCCCGGAGCAGTTCATTGTCGCACTGGGTTATGCAGGTTGGAGCCGAGATCAGCTCGAACAGGAGCTGGCAGAGAATACCTGGCTATCTATTCCTGCCACTGCTGAACTGCTATTTTCTACCGAATATGAAGATCGTTGGCAATGTGCCACCGAATCCTTGGGCTTCGATATATGGCAGTTGTCTAACCAAACCGGCCATGCTTAATCAAGTAAGGCTTTGAGCAATTAGTCTCACTTGGATTAGATGCGCTAAAAGTCATATTCCAACAATTTATTAAGAAGTTATTTATGAGTTCAATAACGGTATTAGGCTTCGATTACGGTACTAAGAGTATTGGCGTCGCCATAGGACAATCGCTCACCGGTAGCGCTAACCCCTTGTTGTCGATTAAGGCAGTCGATGGGATCCCAAAGTGGGAAGAGATTGGGATGCTGATAGAGGAGTGGAAACCCGACTTGGTCGTTGTAGGCTTGCCACTAAACATGGATGGCTCAGAGCAGGAGATGACGCAGAGAGCCAAAAAGTTTGCCAATCGTATTAATGGCCGATTTGGGGTGAAAATTGCCACTCAAGATGAACGTCTCACTACCGCCGATGCTAAAGCCAGACTCTTTGAGATGGGCGGCTATAAAGCGCTAACTAAGGGACAAGTCGATGCGATGTCGGCGGTATTGATTATCGAAAGCTATTTCGAGAGTTTATATTAAGCGGCGAGTAACACCCACCTAAATAAAAGGGAGCCTAGGCTCCCTTTGTTATATCCGAAATCATGACTCACACTGAAAGGATTAATCCATATCCAGTGTGACACCTTCCATAAAACCTGAACTGGAGGGGTCTGAGCCTTGAAGTTTAATCATCAAGCGAAGATCGTTAGGTGAATCGGCGTGATGGAGCGCATCGGCGTAACTTATCTCTCCTTCGGTATAGAGATTCAATAACGCTTGGTCGAAAGTCTGCATCCCCTGCTCGTTTGACTTTGCCATTGTCTCTTTAAGTGAGTGCAGCTCATTTTTGGCAATTAAACTTGAGATCCTTGGCGTGTTAATCAAAATTTCAATGGCTGCACGTCGACCGGTGCCGTCCGCTTTGGGAACCAACTGCTGTGCGACAATGCCTCGTAAGTTTAAAGAAAGGTCGAATAACAGCTGTTGATGCTTACTCTCAGGCACTAAGTGCATGATTCGGTCCAGTGCTTGGTTTGCATTGTTTGCGTGCAAAGTGGCCATACACAGGTGACCGGTTTCAGCAAATGAGAGCGCAAACTCCATCGTCTCCTGGCTTCGGATCTCACCGATTAGGATCACATCCGGAGCCTGACGAAGCGAACTTTTAAGGGCGGCATCGAATGACTCGGTATCGATACCAACTTCTCGCTGAGTAACGATACTCTTGCGGTGATCGTGAACAAACTCGACGGGATCCTCAATCGTCAGGATATGACCCCGAGAGTTTGCATTACGATAACCCACCAGCGCCGCCAACGAGGTCGATTTACCCGTTCCCGTACCACCAACCATAATGATAAGCCCGCGCTTACTCATCACGAGATCTTTTAAAATGGGTGGAAGCTTCAGATCGTCCACTTCCGGGATTTTAGTTTCAATCCTGCGCATGACACAGCCCGGCGCCTCTCTTTGCCAGAAGGCACTGACACGAAAACGTCCCAGCTCTTTTGCGGCAAAAGCAAAGTTACACTCCCGACTCTCATGAAACTCAGTTTTCTGTACATCAGTCATCAGAGACTCAACAAAATCCAGTGCCTGTGCGGGGTTAAATGAGCTCTCACTTAAGGGTCTCAACTCACCATCAATTTTTGCACTGGGTGGAAAGCCTGCAGTGATAAATAGATCAGATGCTTTACGCTCCACCATTATTTTTAAGAAGGGACGAACATCCATAATAAAGCCTTAAAATCCAGGTGATATTAAAAAGTTTGCTTGGTTGCACTCTTATGCTGTGCATCTTCACGAGTAATTTGACCACGATTAACCAGATTCTGCAGACATTGATCTAAGGTCTGCATACCGTGAGACATACCCGTTTGAATCGCTGAATACATTTGAGCGACTTTGTCTTCTCGAATAAGGTTACGAATCGCCGGGGTTCCCATCATAATTTCATGTGCTGCGACACGGCCGCCACCCACCTTCTTAATCAGGGTCTGAGAGATTACCGCCTGTAGAGACTCGGACAACATGGTTCTAACCATGCCCTTTTCTCCTTCGGGGAATACATCGACTATACGGTCAATGGTTTTTGCCGCCGATGTGGTGTGCAGAGTGCCGAAAACCAAGTGACCCGTTTCGGCCGCAGTCATCGCAAGTCGAATGGTTTCGAGATCTCGCATCTCACCCACCAGGATCACATCGGGATCTTCACGAAGTGCACTACGCAAGGCTGCATTAAAGCTGTGAGTATGGCGGTGAACCTCACGCTGGTTAATCAGACATTGCTTATTTTGGTGAACGAATTCTATCGGGTCTTCGATGGTCAGAATATGCTCGTGACGAGCATCATTTATATAATCGATCATGGCTGCTAAGGTGGTACTCTTACCCGAACCTGTTGGTCCGGTTACCAACACCAGCCCACGGGGAAAACTGGAGATCTTCTTAAAGATCTCCGGCGCGCCGAGTTGCTCTAGGCTTAAGATGTCACTGGGGATAGTACGAAATACGGCGGCGGCGCCTCGTGCCTGATTGAAGGCATTGACACGGAAACGCGCTAAGTTTGGCACTTCGAACGAAAAATCTATCTCTAAATGTTCTTCATAATCTTTACGCTGCTTATCATTCATGATGTCATAGACGAGTCCATGAACACCTTGATGATCTAAAGCCGGAAGATTGATCTTTCTGACTTCGCCATCAACACGTATCATAGGAGATACGCCCGCTGAAAGGTGTAGATCTGACGCTTTGTGCTTTACACTAAAGGCAAGTAACTCTGTGATTTCCATAGTATGGGATATCCATTCAATCAAAAAACTTACATCATGACAACAATAGCAGACAGGCTGGCTAACGCCCAGCAACGAATTACCCACGCAGCAAAGTTTTCATCAAGAAATGCCGATGAAATTCAGTTACTCGCGGTGAGTAAAACTAAACCTATTACAGATATTATAGCGGCCTATGCTGCTGGTCAGAGACTTTTCGGAGAAAACTATGTCCAGGAGGGAGAGTCTAAGGTAAACGAGCTGAAATCTATCTGTCCTGAAATCCAATGGCACTTCATCGGTCCCCTGCAATCCAATAAGACAAAGGTCGTTGCGGGCCTTTTCGATTGGATGCATACCCTTTGTCGGGATAAAATTGCTGTGCGTCTGAATGACCAACGTCCCGATGCGCTAAAACCACTCAATATCTGTATTCAGGTTAACATTAGTGGTGAGGCGAGTAAGTCAGGAATCGTCCCTTCTGAGCTTATGGTACTGGCCAACACTATCGATGCCCTTCCAAAGTTGATGCTGCGTGGATTGATGGCGATTCCAACGGCAACAGATGATAAACGCAAGCAAAAAGATGAGTTCCAACAACTGCAGAGTTTATTCCTGGAGTTAAAAGCCATCTACCCAGACCTTGATACTCTCTCTATGGGGATGAGTAACGATTTGGAACAAGCCGTAGAGCATGGCTCAACGATGGTTAGAATTGGCAGTGCGATATTTGGTGAAAGAGAGAAGAGCTTGAATGCTTGAGCCGCAATCCCTGCGGGCTTTTAGCTTTCATTAGCCTACCGGGCTTGTTTTATTGAGTTCGAGCCCAAATATTTATTAAAGAAATTCGAAGAGATAATAAGAGATGTCACATGGTTGAGAAGAAGTTGTGTTTTATCGGGGCAGGAAACATGACCCGCAGCATTACCAGCGGGCTAGTAAAAAGCGGCTATACTCCGTCACTCATTCACGCGACTAACCCAAGCGTCGGTAAATTAAACGATCTCAAGCGGGACCTCAATATTCAGGTTTCCCATGATAACCTTGCAGCGGCCAAAGAGGCCGATGTCATCGTCTTGAGTGTAAAGCCCCATTTTATGCAGGCCGTCTGCGAGCAGCTCAGTACGCTCGACCTATCAAAAAAGCTCGTTATTACAATAGCCGCAGGTATTACCGCTAATCGTTATAACGATTATTTCGGACAAGAGATCAAACTTATCCGTACAATGCCCAATACCCCAACTCAAATTGGTGTCGGTATGACGGGGTTATATGCTGGCGACAATATTTCAGAACAGCAAAAACGGTTCTGTGAACAACTGATGTTAAGTGGTGGCAAAATCGTCTGGGTAGAGAAGGAGGAGGAGCTAAATCAGGTTATTGCCCTGGCAGGCAGCTCTCCTGCATATTTCTTTCTGTTTATGGAAGCCATGATAGCTAACGCAACCAACTCTGGAATGGATGAGCTCAAGGCCAGAGCCTTAGTTCAGCAAGCCGCGCTTGGTGCTGCCGAAATGGTGATTCAAAACCCGGAGCTTTCCGCCGCGCAACTCAGGGAAAATGTCACCTCTAAAGGCGGGACAACGGCTCAGGCGATTGCCGCCTTTGAATCTGGTAATATCAGAGGACTGGTGAGCAAAGCGATGGATGACTGTGTCGCCCGCGCTCAAGAGATGGCTGAGCAATATTAATTTCGATAGTACTAACTTTCAACATTATAGAATAGAGCATACTTATGAATGCATTAAGTTTTTTAATCAGTACCGTTTTTGATCTTTACCTGATGGTTGTGATTCTCCGAATTTGGCTTCAACTCGCTAAGGCCGATTTTTACAATCCATTCAGTCAGTTTATTGTAAAAGCTACCCATCCGATTGTCGCGCCTATGCGCCGTGTTCTCCCCTCCATAGGTGGGTTTGATACGGCATCGGTATTACTTGCCCTTATGGTCGTCGTGGCTAAATTTGTTATCCTTAGTCTCATCGTCGGCGCAGCCATCGATATTCTAACAATTTTGTTAGTTGCCGTCGTATCTGTCTTTAAAGAGGCTGGAGTATTGCTCTTCTGGATGCTGATCATTCGAGCCATATTAAGCTGGGTCAGCCAAGGTCATAACCCTATTGAGATGGTCATGGGACAGTTAACCGAACCTTTCCTGTCGCCAATACGTCGCATGCTCCCTTCTATGGGCGGGTTAGACCTGTCATTACTCGTAATGATGATCATCCTTAACTTCGTCAATATCTTGCTAGCGCAATATGTACCTTTCTGGGCAAACGTATAGTGCTTCCCGTCTCTAAGCAGCAGGATGACCTGCTGCTTAATCTCTATATTCAACCCAAAGCCAGTCGGGACCAGATTGTAGGGGTTCATGGAGAGGAGCTTAAAATAGCCATCACAGCCCCTCCGGTCGATGGTAAGGCGAACGCTCACCTCATCAAATACCTGTCGAAAGCCTTTAAGGTGCCTAAGGGGGATATCATGATCCTCAAAGGGCAATTAGGCAGGCATAAACAGATAAAAATACTTTCACCCAGGCTTATCCCTCAGATTATCAACGCCCTGTTATAGATGTTTTTGTAACACAATGAGTGGTATAACAGCGTTTAATGATGTAAACACCTATACTTTAGTCATCCACGTAGATAGAACGGATAACACAGGAGCCAGTCATGTTCAGAGCTATTTTATCAGCACTAATTCTCACTCTCGCCTTCGTCGGCAACGTTTCAGCAGAACAGAAGCAGAAGGTAGGTAACTTCGATATTCACTACGTCGCCTTTGGCAGCACATTTCTCACTCCCACTATTGCTAAGTCGTACGGCATTAAACGCAGTAGTTATACGGGGATCATCAATGTATCTGTGCTCGACACCAGCCAAGAGGGGAATCCTCCTGTTGCGGTTGAAATTTCAGGCATTGCTAATAACCTTCTGGATGCGCGTATCAATCTAGAGTTCAGGGAGATCCGTGAAGCTGATGCTATCTACTATGTCGCAGAAGTCCCCTACCGTGATGATCAGGTGATCAACTTTAAAATCGCAATCAAATATCAGAATAAACTCAATACACAGTTGAAGTTCAAACAGAAGTTCTACGTAGAATAAATCTTGTTTCTGGCTAGCTCTGCCACTTTAGATTTGACCGATTACTGTTTTCAATAACCTCCTTCGGGAGGTTATTCTTTATCTCCCCCCCTTCACGGACTGTCGTTTCAGCGATTTCACGTGATCATGACTACCGTTTCCCTCTCTGCTTAGTTATCATTGCGCCCAACTATTGAACTCCAGTCTTTTAAAGGTATCTCATGGATAAATTTGTCCTCGCCAGTGGTAACAAAGGCAAGCTTAAAGAATTTTCAGAAATATTTGCTCAGTATGGTGTAGAGGTCCTTCCTCAAAGCCAGTTTAATGTCGAAGAGGTTCCGGAGACAGGCACTACTTTCGTCGAAAATGCCATTATTAAGGCCCGTCATGCAGCAGAAGTAACCGGGCTTGCGGCGATTGCCGATGACTCAGGACTCGAAGTTGACCTGCTAGATGGGCAACCTGGGATATATTCGGCCCGATATGCCGGAGAAGAAGCCAGTGCAACCGATAACTATGAAAAATTGTTGGAAGCCCTGAAAGAGAATCAAGAAGGCAGAACGGCGAGATTTCAATGCATCCTTGTCTACATGCGCCATGCAAAAGACCCGACTCCCATCATCTGCCAAGCCTCCTGGGAAGGTAGGATAGGCTTCGAAGTCAAAGGTGCAAATGGCCATGGCTACGATCCGATATTCATTCCCAATGAGCAGCAGTGCACAGCAGCTGAGCTTTCCAGTGATGAGAAAAACCGCCTCAGCCATCGCGGAAAGGCGATGTCAAAGTTAATTGATGCAATGCAAAAGCAAGGCATACTCATTTAATGCAAGCCAAGCCACCACTAAACCTTGATCTTCTTAGGGAGCATGAAATTGAACACCTCCCTAATTGGCTTCCGACGGCTCCAGCCTGTTCTATGGGTTTTCGAAACATGAATATATCGACGCAACAGCAAGGCACACTTATATGTTAACTCTCCCTCCACTCAGCCTATACGTTCACATTCCCTGGTGTGTGCAGAAGTGCCCTTATTGCGACTTTAACTCCCATGGTCAGCATGGAGAGTTACCACAACAAGCGTACATCGATGCTCTTATCGCTGATTTGAAAAACGATATTCAATATGTTCAGGGACGAAAATTACACTCGATTTTCATCGGTGGTGGCACTCCTTCACTTTTTGATGCAGCTCAAATAGCAAGATTACTGACTCAGATATCTCTACTTATCCCCTTCAGCGAGCAGATAGAGATAAGCATGGAAGCCAACCCGGGTACATTAGAGCATGATGATTTTAAAGCCTACTATCAGGCCGGTGTGACACGATTATCGATCGGTGTACAGAGCTTCTCCAGTGACAAGTTAAATTTACTGGGACGAATACATGATAAAGATGAAGCTAGGGTCGCCGCTCGTAAAGCTTCTGAGGCTGGCTATAACAGCTTTAATCTGGATCTTATGCATGGACTCCCCAATCAGAGCTTTGATGAGGCTATGGCCGATATTGAGACTGCAGCCGCACTTAATCCACCACACCTATCCTGGTACCAGTTGACCATAGAACAAAATACCCTGTTTCACTCTAAGCCGCCTCAATTGCCGGATGATGAAGCGCTATGGAAGATCTATGAACAAGGCCAGAAAAAACTGGCAAGCTTAGGTTATGAGCAGTATGAGATCTCCGCCTATGCCAAACCCGGCTACCAGTGCCAACACAACATCAACTATTGGCAATTTGGTGACTACCTCGGCATAGGATGTGGCGCTCATGGAAAGGTGACGCTTTTGGATTCCAATAAAATAATCCGGACAGTCAAAATTAAACACCCAAAAGGATATTTGGCTGCACAAAACTATACCTTCGATGCCACTGAGGTCCCCGAAGATGAGAGAGCGCTCGAGTACCTGATGAACCGTTTTCGCCTCATCTCTCCAATCCCTAAGAGTGAGTTTGAACAAAGAACCGGCCTATCTCGTACCGTTATCAAAGAGGGCATTGCGAAAGCAAAGGCAAAATCCTTGCTAGTTGAGAATGAAGAATATTGGGAATTAACATCAAAGGGTCAGTTATTTGTCAACGAGCTGCTGTCACAATTTTGCTAACGTCCCACCATTTTGAGGGAACTAAAAGCACATTTAGCTCCTTAAGAAACATCTGCTAACACTTAGATCAAAACTTTAACGAAAAGCTTCATTAGGATTAGCCTTCAGTTTTTAATAACAATAAGACTAAGACAGATCCTAATTATGCCTATAAGAACAAAAAACAGCATACTCGCCCTAGCTTTAACCACCATTATCGGCGGCCCTGCCATTGCCGCCCCTTCGCAACCTCCTTTAAGCCCCGGTGAACCCATAACTCAAAAAGCTGAAAATGAGTCAGAGAAGGCCAACGCACTGTTTGAAACCATCTTCATGGAAAATGTGATGCAGAGTCCGATATATCAGACTCGCTTAGGTATCAAGAATGACTACGACAAGTGGGATGATAGAGGTGAGGAAGCCGACTCTAAATCATTGGCGCGCACCAAACGTCATCTCACACAGCTTGAGCAGATTGATGTCACCAAGCTGGATGAGCAAACGCGCCTCAGCTTTAATCTCCTCAATCAAAAACTGAAGCAAGAAGTTAAAGACTATCAATGGCGCTTTCATAATTATCCGGTCAACCAGATGTATGGTGGCCACACGATGATCGCCTCTTTTTTAATTAATCAGCACCAGATCGACAATATCTCAGATGCCCAAGCCTACATTAGCCGACTCCAGGGAGTACCCGAATACCTTAACCAACTGGAAAGAGCACTGGTGATCCGGGCGGAGAAAGGCATTATTGCCCCACGATTCGTATTTCCCCATGTCCTATCCGGCAGCAAGAATATCATCGAAGGTGCACCATTCGACTCCGGCGAAGACAGCGCTATCTGGGCCGATTTCAAGCGTAAAGTTGAGAAGTTGAATATAGAAAGTAGTGATAAGAAGCGGCTATTAACTGAAGCCAAGCAAGCCCTGTTAACTCAAGTTGAGCCTGCTTATGAGAAGTTAATTTCCTATATCGCTGAACTTGCAACCAAGGCCGATAGCCGTGACGGAGTTTGGAAATTTCCCCAAGGTGAACAGTACTATAACAACGCATTGGCACGTACCACGACAACCGATATGACAGCCGAGCAGATCCACGAACTGGGTCTGAAGGAGGTCGCTCGTATTCATAACGAGATGCGCGAGATCATGAAGAAAGTGAATTTCGAAGGCGATCTGCCCGCCTTCTTTGAATTCATGCGAGAAGATAAACAGTTCTATTACCCCGCAACGGATGAAGGACGTGATGCCTATTTAAACCAGGCGATCACGCTTATAGATACCATCTCTTCGCGATTAGACGAGGTTTTTAACGTTAAACCTCAAGCACCTATGATTGTCAAACGCGTTGAAGCATTCAGAGAAAAGTCGGCGGGTAAGGCTTTTTATAATCAACCCACTCCAGATGGCAGCAGACCCGGCACTTACTATGCGAACCTCTATGATATGGATGCCATGCCTAAGTATCAAATGGAAGCATTAGCCTATCATGAGGGCACACCTGGGCATCATATGCAGATAGCCATTGCACAAGAGCTTGAGGGAGTACCCAAATTCAGAAAATTTGGGGGTTATACGGCCTATATTGAAGGTTGGGGGCTATACAGTGAGTTTTTCCCTAAGGAGATGGGACTCTATTCCGATCCCTACTCTGATTTCGGCCGACTCGCGATGGAGCTATGGCGCTCTTGCCGATTAGTTGTCGATACGGGTATGCATACCAAGAGATGGACCCGTGAAGAGTCGATCAATTATTATGTTGAAAATACACCTAACGCAGAGTCTGATGCGATTAAGATGGTTGAACGCCATGTAGTCATGCCATCACAAGCCACGGCCTATAAAATCGGCATGCTAAAAATACTCGAATTGAGGGAAAAGGCTAAACACGCCCTAGGTAACAAGTTTGATATCAGAGATTTCCATACTCTCGTGTTGCAAAACGGGCCTCTGCCATTAGACGTACTCGAAGAGCAGATAGATCAGTGGGTTTCCCGAGAGGGTTAATAGCGACCTGTATCTGTTAATCCAGGATAACCGAATCAGAATTCAGGGCTGAAACTGAAAATAAAAAAGCCAGTTGGAAATTCCAACTGGCTAAATAAAAACAGTTAATAAATTTTGAAACTTAATAAGACGTTAAAAAGTACAAAATCAAGCTGACTCTTCAAATGATCTATCTTAACGTATTTAGTGATCTTACTTATTCTTAGTAAATAACTCTAATGTAGGATACAGAAAGACAAATTTTTCACTTAAAGAAAAATACCCCGGTATAAACCGGGGTAAAACCAAAACTAGGATGATGGTTTCAAGGCTGACACTGTTTTAGTTCTTAAACCTCTGCCAGCATCGATTTGGGCTGCGTTAATCGCTAATCTGCATAAATGAATCAAGAGGGGTCATTCTTAACAAACTTACGGGGGTCAGATCTTCCCAAATCAACTAGTTACAATTGTATGAGTTTAAGAACAAAGCGCAAGACAAATCCCCGCAAATCATTAGCAACACCTTAATAAGCTGGTGATATATAACCAATCCAGGCCAGTCACAAGCCTATGTTTTAGCTGTAAAAAAGCCTCACCCAATTAGCGGGTAAGGCTTATCATCCTTTATAGGAAACAATGTTTCCTATAAATGCTGTAAACTGATTCTATTGATGGATAAGTTATTACCCAATCAGCGGCTTACATTTAACACCTTTCATTTAGCTCTTTTCATTTAAATAGGAGGCTACTTTCGTTTTGCATATAATTCGGCATAGGGCTCATCCCAATAAGGAGGAGAACCGATATGTCCTTTAATAAAGTCAATGAAAGCGCTGACTTTAGGAGCTAAATGCTTTCTTCTTGGGTACACCGCCTGTAGAGGCAGGTGATGAGTTAACTGGCAATCTTGCAGCAAGGGAACTAAGGTCCCTTTTGCGACTTCATCTTCAAGCAGATAACTTGCCAGATAAACCACGCCTAAGCCACTGACTGCAGCAGACTTTAATGCGGGTGCATTATCGACTCTGAAGTTACCGGATACACCAATTTCGCAATAATCGTCACCCTGTTTAAACTGCCAGACACTATGCTCATGCCATTCACCTTGATAAACAAGACAGTTATGATCGACTAACTGCTCGGGACGATCCGGTTGACCATGCAACTTGATATATTCAGGAGATGCAGCGAGTAAAAACTGACACTTCATCAAAGGTCTGGCAACCATACCTAATGGTAATTGCTCCGACATGGTGAGTAGTAGGTCCAAGCCTTCACTGACAACATCGACTTTATGATCCAGCAGACTCACCTGTAGTTCCAACTCTGGGTGCGTCGTCATGAACTCAGGTAAAGCAGGAATTATATGCATAGTACCAAAGGACTGAGAGATCCCCACCTTGAGTACCCCACGAGTTGCATCATTAAGATTATGAACACTGGCAATGGCCTGTTCGGCATCTCGGAGTAACTCTTCACCTTGGGTATATAATAGCTGTCCGGCTTCGGTCAAGCTCAAGCTTCGCGTAGTACGCTGTATAAGCTGAACACCCAATTTATGTTCCAGATCGGCAACTTGAGTACTCACCTTGGACTTAGAAATCCCCAATTTTCTTGCTGCGGAACTAAAGCTGCCGGCACGGGCAACATGAGTAAAAATTGCGATAGGTTCCAATAGTTCTAACATGTAAATCGCCTTAAGGTGTTTACGACACTAACAATACTTACATTAAGTAAGGGAAACCGAATCAAAAAGAATCAAACACAATCCTTTTAAAACAGTCACTTATTTCATAAAAGCACACTAGAGTAGAGTCAGACGCCTGACCGAGTTCACTAGCAAAAAGGTCAGTTTTCTTATTTTTTCTAAGTATACCAAAGATTTGTGCTTTGATTCTAATACCTATTTTTTTTGTCTTAAGTTTTACATCAGACAATGCTAGGCGATCAGTCCAAACTTAGTCAAAACAACCAAGGTGTGAAGGCAGGATTATGCAGGCTCAGCTCAAATATCAATCTGATAAATAGCACCATATACCATCAAAAACAAAACGAAAAAAACCCGTATTCGAGAATACGGGCCTGTTGCAATAATTGGTGGGAGGCAACAAATAGTCCAGGTTTTTATCAAGATGTTACTCAAGCAATTTTCTGGCAGGAGCGTCAATTAAACGATATTGGCTCAGCTCCGGGACTTCTGCTCTTAAGTTTTGCTCCAGGGCGATCAGGTATTGAAAGTTATCACACATTTTATCGGCTCTTTTTTCGAGATCTTTGGTCTGCGCTTCCATCTGCATCTCAATATCTTGGCCTACATTTTCCATTTTCTTAGAAAAAGACTCCATTTTCTGCTCGAAAGAATCTCCATCTCCCGAAAGCATCTCACTGCCTAAGCTAACCATCATAGTTCCCACTGAGCTTCTAACCAGCTCTTCCATCTCCTTTTCAAACTCTTCACCAAAGGTATCTTCCAGTGAGGATTGCGTCGATCCAAGATAAAATTTATCACCATGTTGGTAGGCAACCTGCTCGACTCGCTCCTCTAAACCGTCCATCATCTCATCCAGTTTAGCGCCTGCGGAATCTCCAAGTAATGGTGTTAACGCCATACTCGCTGCCGATGAGGCAATGCCGACGGCATCGTGCACCAGTGCGATAACCTCTGGAAGCTGAGTTGAGACCTCATCTGAATATTGAGTCAATAATGCCTTCTGCTTACTATTTAGCGAAACCTCTTTGCCATCGACATAAAGTTTATCTAACTCAATTCGATATACCTCTGAGCTACCTTCACTTACCGTGACCATTTGAGGTTCAACGGCGACGTCATAATTTAGTGCAACCTCACATTGCTTATTATGGTTTTGATATGAGTTTGACGAATGCTCCTCATGAGCCGATACAGAGGTCATGGTACTAGCCGCAAAAAGAACTGCAGAGATCCCCATAGAAGTCGCTAATTTTCTCATCGAATTTTTCCTTAAATTTATTATTCCAGAAGAGTTTTGATGAGTGAGGTAAACATTCACTCACCAACTCAAAATCTCATATATATAAGGATATAGCACAAGGCGTGCCAAATTGGTAATAAGCTGATTACAAAGGGATTTACTTATAATTTTAAGAAGACAGCCTGTTAGATATTAGTAAATAAAACCAATTTTTGGCCAATTTACTAAGCTCGAAAGCTCCCCAAACAATCCGAAAAATGAAAGATAAACTAGAAGATTGAACGTCCGAGGCGTTGACAGAACTCTTCGAGTGCAGCAGTTCCGGCTAGTGAGTTACCATTTAAATCTAACTCCGGAGACCAAACACATACAGACATGTCACCCGGGATCACGGCAATAATTCCGCCACCGACGCCACTTTTACCTGGCATACCGACTCGATAGGCAAATTCGCCGGCACCATCATACAAACCGGAAGTGGCTAATAAAGCGTTCATTTGACGTGTTTGTACAGGAGAGATTAGCTGCTTACCGGTCAGATTTTTGCCACGGTTAGCTAGATATAACATAGCCTTAGATAGATCCGCACAGCTCATGCGAATAGCGCATGAATGAAAATAACTTCGTAATACGGTATCAACATCATTGTTAAAATTACCGAATGACTTCATCAGATAAGCAATTGCCGCATTTCTTGCGCTGTGTTCATATTCGGAATTAGCCACAACCTTATCTGAGATAAGCTTCTGGTTACCACTGAGGTGACGAATACTCTCAAGCATTCGGTGCTTCGGGGCCCCTAGTCTGGATTGTATGAGATCAGAAATGACTAAGGCACCGGCATTAATAAAAGGGTTTCTCGGCAGCCCACGCTCTAACTCCACCTGAACCAGAGAGTTAAACGACTGACCCGATGGTTCTTTACCTACCCGAGACCAAATTTCATTCTCTTCATATAAAGTTAAAGCCATTGTAAGGCTAAATACTTTTGAAATACTCTGAATCGAGAAGGGCTCGAGATAATCTCCAGCCCCTATCGTAGTTCCATCTATAGTTGTAACTGCTATTCCTATCTTGTTTGGATCGACACTCGCAAGGGCCGGAATATAGTCTGCAACTTTTCCCTGTCCAAGCAGAGGCCGAACCTTATCGACCACCTGCTCTAACAAGGCCTGTTCAGGCATTAGCTCCACCAGATATCGTATAGGTCACTAACGACGACATCAGAAACTTTCTGTCCTTCCCAAAATGCAATCGCAGTAGCACGGTCATCTTCGGTACATTTACCAATATCCTGAGTAGCGATAATACCTTCCCACTGCTTATGACCGCCTCCATGGAAACCTAAATCACGCGGCTCAATCACTTCATCAATAAATTGATCGACCACTGAATCGATCTGCTCTTCAGAAACTGACTCATCAAATGTCCAGTTGATATCGAAACCAAACTCTTGAAACTCATCTACTCGCAATTTTTTACGCAAACGACGGCTACGTGTTGCCATTGTAATTCCCACCTTAATTAACATGATTTTTTAAAAAGAGTACTATACCCAAGCCACTTCAAAATGCTCGTTTGGGTATAACTAATAAATATTCGTAAAAATAGAGTCAACGACGAACTCAGTCGATACGCTCAAACATTATGTCCCATACACCATGGCCGAGTCTGTGACCTCTGGCCTCAAACTTAGTTAGTGGTCTATGGCCCGGACGTTCTACAACATCCCCTGTCAGCGACTGATTCTTATAGCCTTCTGCAGCGTCCATGACTTCCAGCATGTGCTCGCTATAATTTTCCCAGTCCGTAGCAAGATGGAAAACACCACCGAGCTTTAAGGTACTGCGAATTAATTGCGCAAATTCTGGTTGAACAATACGACGCTTATGGTGGCGCTTCTTGTGCCAAGGATCTGGGAAGAAAAGCTGCACTCGAGCAAGCGATCCCTTCACAATACTATTTTCCAGTACTTCGATAGCATCATGATGGAAGACACGTAAGTTAGTCACTCCAGCTTCTCCGGCAACGCTCAGACAAGCTCCCACACCAGGTTTATGAACTTCAATACCGATAAAGTTCAGTTCAGGAGAGGCTTTCGCCATTTCAACAAGAGAAGCTCCCATACCAAAGCCAATCTCTAGCACTGTATCGGCATCTCTACCAAAAATTTCTTTCAAATCTAATGGTTCAGGAGAGTAATCAAGACCCATCGCTGGCCAATGTTGCTCCATAGCGGCGGCTTGACCTTTAGTTAATCGGCCTTCTCTTAATACAAAGCTTCTTACTTTGCGAAGGTACTTACCTTCTTCATTAAACTCCGCAGTTGTCACGTCGCTCATTATCGCCCTCGATCTTGGCATGGTTAATAGAAAACTAGGGCATTATCCAAAGATCATCAATCAGTGCAAGCCCAATATACTTAACTGTTCGTAAATAAGTGACCAAAGTATACCAAGTTTCACAAACAGTGCGAACGGCACGCCCCTATTTCGCCGTTACAGTTAAAAACATAGCTTGTCTCTATTAGCCATGATAGATAGACTTCGCGTCATATAATGATGACAAGTTTAAATGTTCCTAATATGCCGTCAAACAACTCCAACTCTTCCAGCAACAGATCTTTCTCTAGCCGCATCGTCGACTGGTACGATAAATTTGGCCGCAAACACCTGCCTTGGCAGATAGACAAGACACCTTACAAAGTATGGGTATCGGAGATCATGCTGCAACAAACCCAAGTTAGCACGGTGATCCCTTACTATCTGAAGTTTATGGAACGTTTTCCGGACATTCAATCACTTGCAGATGCACCACAAGATGAAGTACTGCACCACTGGACCGGGCTTGGCTATTACGCTCGCGCCCGAAATCTGCATAAGTCGGCTCAGACGATCCGCGATGAACACGCCGGTAGCTTCCCAACCGACTTTGAACAGGTGCTGGCGCTTCCCGGCATAGGTCGCTCGACTGCCGGAGCGGTACTCTCACTCTCATTGGCGCAGCATCATCCGATACTCGATGGCAACGTAAAACGCGTACTAGCCCGTCACGGCGCTATCGAAGGTTGGCCTGGAAAGAAAACAGTCGAAAACAGGCTTTGGGAGTTAACCGACAGATTAACTCCACAACGAAATGTTCAGAAATATAACCAGGCCATGATGGATATTGGCGCCTCGATCTGCTCTCGTTCTAAACCCGCTTGTTCCCAGTGCCCGGTAGCAATAGATTGTCAGGCTCAATTATCTGGAAGACAAACCGAATATCCGGGTAAAAAACCTAAGAAAATTTCGCCTGAAAGAACTGCCTTCATGTTGGTCTTATCAAAAGGTAGTGACACTCTGCTAGAGAAACGTCCCCCTGCGGGGATATGGGGAGGTTTATGGTGCTTCCCTGAGTTTCCAAGCCGCCAGGAATTAGAGCTTTATCTGGTCGAAAATGGGTTAGACTCCGCTGAAATGGAAAACTTACCAGGCTTTAGGCATACTTTCAGCCATTTTCATCTGGATATCACTCCAATTTATATTCATGTCGACGGCTGGAGAGATAACCAGATCATGGAAGATAAGCCGTCACTCTGGTATAACTTACCCAATCCCCCTAAAGTTGGTTTAGCCGCTGCAACAGAGCGAATTTTAGCCAGCTTAGGTTCTGTATTAATTAAGGAGTAATCATGGCTCGCACTGTTAACTGCGTCTATCTGAAAAAAGAATCTGAAGGCCTCGGGTTTCAACTTTATCCGGGTGAGCTGGGTAAGCGCATTTTCGATAACGTCAGCAAAGAAGCCTGGGCTCTTTGGCAATCGAAGCAGACCATGCTTATCAATGAGAAGAAACTCAACATGATGAATGTGGATGATAGAAAGTTTCTTGAAGAGCAGATGATCAACTTCCTCTTTGAAGGAAAAGAGGTAGAGATCGAAGGCTACGTCCCTCAAAAAGATGATGAGTAACTAATAGAAAGTCCAGACACAGAGTTAATTTCTACCCATCCATGGGAAATTCACATAAGTGTTCCTGACACAAAAAAGCGCCGAATGGCGCTTTTTTATTAGGGGAAACTGGAGATAAGACTGGTGACAAAGTATGGAAACTTATTTCTTAATTCCTTCAACTACCAAGTCTAAGGTAACATGAGAAGAAGCAGGCCCTAGATCCATCTTGATATCATAATCTTTTAACGCAAATTCAGTGCTTCCGGTGAAACCGGCACGATATCCCCCCCAAGGGTCTTGACCCTCACCAATAGAATTTGCCTTTATCGCTATCGCCTTAGTGACTCCATTAAGAGTGAAGTCTCCATTAAGCACGAATGCACCATTACCCTGGTCAACAACCGAAGTAGAGGTAAATGTCGCTTGAGGAAATTTTCCTGTATTTAAAAAGTCAGGACTACGAAGATGCTTATCACGCTCAGCATGGTTGGAATCAACGCTGCTGGTATTAATAGTAACATTGACCTTAGCGTCTGATATCTTATCGGCATCAAAACTGAAGTCACCCTTAAAATCATTAAAGCGACCTGCGACAAAGCTGTAGCCTAAATGACTTACCTTAAACTGAATTGAAGCGTGGGCACCTTCAGTATCAATCGCATAATCCGCTGCCGCTGCCGAGCCACTCAGTAACAGAGAAGCTGTTAATGCTGTTGCTAATAAACCTTTTTTCATTGTATCTATCCTTCAATTAATATATTTAATTTTCACTATCTTTAACTTTTATCTAACTAAGCTAAGGTCGAAACCATTGAGTCTCTAACCTCTCTCGACTTTCACCATTCTAAGTAGCGTTGAATCTTTATCGATAAAGTGGTGCTTTAACGCCCCAAGAGCGTGTATCAGTGCCAAACCCACCAGACTATAGGCAGCGTACTGATGAACTAAGCCGGCGATATCGGCCTGATCATCGATAAATGCACCAAATCCGGGCAGTTCAAACCATTCAAATACCCAAATGCCACGGCTATCGGCCGTCGAAATAAGGTAACCGCTAAACATGATGAGCAATAACAGCAGGTAAATAGCTGAGTGTGCCAACTTCCCCGCCCTCTTCTCCCACGCTTTATGGTCCAGGTCACTGGCGGGTGTAGGGTTAAGCTGACGCCAAACTAACCTGAAGAGCGTAAGCATAAACAGCAACACACCAAAACTCTTATGTAGATGAGGTGCGGTTTTATACCAGGTGCTGTAATAGGTCAGATCGACCATCCAAAAGCCCACCACAAAAAGCCCTATCACTGCCAATGCTGAAACCCAATGGATTAATATTGCGATCTTTCCATAGGAATTTGCTGTGTTGCGAAACATAACCAACCTCATTGATAAATCATTCACTTCATCATACGTTCTATTTTTAAACTCTAAAATGTCGAAAAATTGGCTTGTAAGTTCTATTTTTTAGAACGTTGATGATTTTGTAACACTACAGGCATTATTTATATCGATTAATCAATGAAGTGTTATTACAGTAAGGTGAGTCATTTTCAGCCCAAACAGGGGCTTCGCAGACGAATAAAGCAGCCATTATCTGGGTATCGACTCGAGTTTGAACACTAACTAACCGAACAGTTGCTGGATTACAAAAAAGCACTTGCAGGAAAAATTACATCGCTATAAGATACGCGCACTCCAAACAAGACGGGTCATAAACAACCTGATTAATACTTTCGTTTAGAGTAGATGACTAACACTTAGTTTAGTTGCCCGAATAGCTCAGTCGGTAGAGCAGAGGATTGAAAATCCTCGTGTCCCTGGTTCGATTCCGGGTTCGGGCACCAATATTCACTGGTACACTTAGTTGTTTTGAGTTGCGACTGGTAATCAAACAGATTACTCCCGAGTTAATCTGTTTAAAAGTAATATGCCGGCATAGCTCAGTTGGTAGAGCAACTGACTTGTAATCAGTAGGTCCCGAGTTCGACTCTTGGTGCCGGCACCATACAATAGAAAAGCCTCGACATTGTTCGGGGCTTTTCTATGTCTAAAATTCAGATGTTCAATACTAACTATCAGTAGGTCTCCCCCACAAGAGCTTCGACTCTTGGTGCCGGCACCATATTCGTTCTCTTTGTTAAAAGTGAAGAGCGAAGTGCAATAAGCCACACTCTTTATCAGCTTACTTGTATCTTAAATATGAAATCGCTAGCACCCAGAAATTCATTCTCCTTGTATGAGGTATGAGATAAGACAGGTGATTCATATGACCTTTATCTGATAAGTATTAGTTGAGAAGCTAAAGCAAAATGGACTTGTCATTGCTCGACTAGTGAGCTGAGCAAAATTAAAATGAAAGAGATCATATTCATTTTTCATCCTCAATCGATTACATTATCGCTCAACCAACCTCTCCCTTCAGAGTAACTCAAGCTGTGCCCGATCAAACGAAGGGTAAAGCAGGTTGTTTTATCACCAGCTTTACCCGTTGTCCACGACGTATATGCACAACCAGACAGATAAGACCGACTCATAGGTCAGTTATACACCAGCATTAGCTCGCTATTAGTACAAATATCGCGTGATCGTTCAGATTTTGACAAGTTGAACATCTTTGATAAAAAACTACTTGCACGCTCCAGAGCATCGCTATATTATACGCGCACTCCAAACGAGACGGGTCATAAACAACCTGATTAATACTCTCGCTTAGAGTAGATGACTAACACTTAGTTTAGTTGCCCGAATAGCTCAGTCGGTAGAGCAGAGGATTGAAAATCCTCGTGTCCCTGGTTCGATTCCGGGTTCGGGCACCAATATTTAGCCGGCATAGCTCAGTTGGTAGAGCAACTGACTTGTAATCAGTAGGTCCCGAGTTCGACTCTTGGTGCCGGCACCATATACGATAAAGCCACTCTTTTGAGTGGCTTTTTTGTATCGGATACTTTTCTATTTAAGATCAAGCCGGCATAGCTCAGTTGGTAGAGCAATTGACTTACTCATTCTAAGAGCAGCAGTAGGTCCCCTTTTGTTATAAAGAACCGACTCTTGGTGCCGGCACCTGAATCGTAACAACCAACACTGCTCAGTTTCATCTACACTTTCCAAGGCTGATGAGAGCTCATTGCCAGCCCTCCTTCCACAAGCATTACCGCTATATTCAGCCAGCTTCAAAAAAGATCCCAGATGCTTCCTCACGTCAGCCTCATCTCACTTAATACAACAGATTTCAGGACGGGGTAATTCAAAGGCATAAAAAAGGAGCCCTAAAGGCTCCTCAGTTTAACTGTGTTTACTAATCACGGTTTACTACTCACTGTTTACTAACGGCTATCGCTAATAACTGTTGCTAAACTAACGTTAGTCACTAACGCTAATAACTACCAACTTTTCATCTTATAGCCTTTGACGGCATAAAATAGGATAAACAGGTAACAGGGTAACATCACCATATAACCGCCCTGCTGCCCCAGAGATGAGACAGAACTTGTCAGCCCCCAAAATAGTGGGCCAAATGCTCCACCTGCAATACCCATTACCAGTAATGCAGAACCTGTACTGGTTAACTTCCCCATGCCCGATAGCGCCAATGGCCAGACTGCCGGCCAGACTATCGCGTTAGCCAAGCCAAGAAAAGCAATCATGAGCAAGGTATCAGGTAGCTGTGCGCCACCAAATGGCACTAAGAGGATGTTTGCAATGGCGTAAGATTCGTTGTCACCAAGTACGATACCTAAGGTTAGCAGTAACCCCAGTATGGCTGAGATCATCAGGGCTTTTGGTTGAGAGATAAAACGGGGAATGGTCAATATCCCTAATGTATAACCAAGCACCATACAGATCATAGTATATGAGGTCATCACACCATAACTTTCAACACCTAAAGAGAGGGCAAATGTACCTATGGTATCACCCGCTATCACCTCGACGGCAACGTAGAAAAACAGCGCCGCCACACCAAGTGCCAGGTTAGGATGAGACAGTGCTTCTCTTATATGGCCTTTGCTGTTGGCATCGCTGTCGTCATCTTCTTTAGACAATTCAGGCAGAGGTGACTTCTTGACGACTAATGCTAATAAACCGATAAACAGGGCCATTCCCAGATATGGAATCACTAAGCCATTGGCCATCTCATCTATTTGAAGCTGAGTAAGCTCTGTCCCCACTCTATCTTTAAAACTGTCTAAGATAAGAGCCGTAAATACCATTGGTGCTATAACTCCGGCACCCTTATTCAATATTCCCATCACGCTTACACGTGCAGCAGCAGACTCTTCAGGACCAATACGAACGACATAGGGGTTCACAGCGGTTTGAAGTAGAGTCTGACCCGCTCCCATTACTAACTGTGCAAAAAGGAACAAGCCGAAAATCTGAGTCTTAGCAGCGGGAATAAACAGTAAACCCGCTATCATCATGACGCCCATCCCCAGCGCCATACCGTTTTTATAACCCACTTTTCGTATTAACCAGGCTGAAGGTAGCGCGGTAAAGGTCACTGCAATATAAAATGAAAATAAAATTAATGAGGCTTGTAGCGGAGTTAATTGAAGGATCTGTTTCAGATACGGCATCAATGAGCCATTGAGCCAGGTTGCAAACCCCAGCACAAAAAAGAGCACTGCGACTATCGTCATCGGGATAACGCTACTGCGCTTCTTATCACTATTTAATGTCATTTCCATAAGCCTGCTTCTTATAATATTTAATTGTGGAATACGGTACGGTTAATCTCACTTACTCATATAAACCTGTGGCTAAACTCTACCAAATAACGCTATTCACGGGTTAATTCAAACAGCTTTGTTTCACTGATGTTAAAACAGAAACACAAAAAAGACAACGCTGTCATTTCATTCTTTTAACATCATAACGGATACCCATTCATTTTAATGCGTCAAATCAGTAACAAACTCTAACCCTACAGACTTAAACCTTAATGAAAATATTTCGCCTAAACATCCAAAACAGCAACCACCACTGTACTAACAGCAGTGAAATAACGGCGACCAGTTGTTGGCCCGCTGCGGGGGTGACATTGATGACCCCGCCAAAGAGACCTTGTGCGATGTATTTCCAATTAATAAGGCTAGAGGCAAGATAGATGATAATGGCGTTGCACCCGATAACAACAAAGGGGAAAGCCAGTGTCTGCCACTTAAGTAGATCGACAATAGCATAGAAGACAGTGAGCAGAATTAAACTCCAGCCTATGGTTACCAAGGTAAATGAGCTGGTCCATAGCTCCTTATTTACCGGCACAATGAAATCAAGCAGCCAACCGAGTCCCAAGAAGGCAGCACCCGCGACTAACATATAAACCACTTTAAACCATTCACCTTTAGGATGAGGCTTAATGATAAAATGTCCGACAAACACGCCAGCTAAAGCATTCGCTACGGCGGGGATAGTTGATAATATCCCCTCAGGATCTAATGGTCGGTTCTGGTATGTGATCCCAGGAAGAAGATGAGTGTCGATAAACGCATTAATAGAGCCTTCAGGTGTGAAACTCCCTGCTCCATATCCAGGCACCGGGAAAAATAACTGCAGGAGTGCATAGCCAATCACAATCCCAACCATGGTGATTATTTGCGTACGCAAACAGGTATGCCATACCAAGATAGCGGCAAAAAACCAGGCAAAAGCGATTCGACCTAGCACACTGGCATATCTAACTTCATCGAGTACAACCGGGACTCCCGTCCCCCAACCATGGTTGTAAAGAATACCGAAGAAAAGTAGCAGTAATAAACGCTTAACAGCGTGTTTATACAGCGGCATTCTCTGGGCGATAGGTAACTTATCTAATCGCTTTGGCGATAATCCTAATGCCACTCCCGATAGAAAAATGAATAGTGGAAAGATGAGATCGTAAAAGGTAAATCCGTGCCACTCACTGTGATGCATCTGGGCGTCAAACCATTGCCAGCCTTGCCAACCGGTCCAGGCCAACAAGCCTGCAAATAGGGCTTCACCACCCAAAATCCAAAACATGTCGAAGCCCCTAAGCGCATCGAGAGACATTAATCGACGTTTGGAGACCTTAGCTTGAGCAACTTCCATTACTTCTTCCTATTCTTTAGCTTTGTATAACAAAAAGCCCCGACAGCATAGCTGCCGGGGCTTAAACTAATTCAACAACGAATGGCTAGAACTAAAACACACGTTCGCCACCAATATAGGTTTGTTCAACTTTGATGTTACGGTTGAGTAAGGTCAAGTCTGCTCGACTGCCTACAGATAGCTGGCCTTGGCGCTTATCAATATTTAAAAATTGCGATGGATAGAGAGATCCCATTCTTATGGCTTCGTCTAAATCAATTCCCAACATATTGACGGTATTGCGCACCGCACCAGCCATGTCGAGTACACAACCGGCTAGCTCACCAGTGAGCGCATTTAATCGATCGCCTTGACGTATAACCTGAGTACCAAAGAGCTCGAAACTCGCTTCACTGTCCAGCCCAACGGGAGGCATAGCATCGGTAACCAGCATCACCTTGCCTCTGGGCTTTGCGTAGATAGCCACCTTAGCCGCCGCCGAATGAACATGGTGTCCATCGACAATTAAGCCGCACCATGCATCGCGGCTTTCGATAGCGGCCCCCACCATACCCGGCTCTCTCGAACCCAATGGTGACATAGCATTAAACAGATGAGTAAACCCGGTTGCGCCAGCTTCAAGGGCGGCAACAACCGTTTCATAATCGGCATTTGAATGACCGAGGCAGACCTTGACATCGGCGTCAACGAGCGCCTTAATCACCTCAACGGAGACATTTTCAGGCGCCAAAGTCACCAGCTTTATGCCTAAGTCATCCCGGTAAAAGAGTTCGAGTTCAGCGTCTGATATACGCCGTATATGAGATTGAGGGTGCACCCCTTTTTTGGGAATAGAGAGGTGTGGCCCCTCAAAGTGCACACCTAACACACCGGCACTACCTTTAATTAATGAAGCTGCGACGGCATCGGCTGCTCTGCACATCACATCGATATCATCGGTAATAAGTGTCGGCAGGAAAGCTGTGGTACCAAACTTAGCGTGTGCAGAGCCTATCGTCTCGATGCACTCGACCGAGGTGTCTGCATTTAGTAATGCCCCGCCACCGCCATTAACCTGAACATCGATGAATCCGGGAGCGAGCGTCCCATCTAATTTAACTTCCTTTGCACCGGAAACGGTATCAAATGCCAAAATATGCCCATCTTCAATAGTAACTGGGCATTCACTATGAAAAGTCTCACCATCGAATACTTGCTGTGCAATAAAAGTCTGCTTCATCTCATTTAGATCCTGAGTCTACTTAAATCATTTTTTCTGAAACTGCTGACGGGCATAATAGGCGGCTCCGAATTCCGGTGGCGCCAGTGTGGGTGAAAGCTTAGCAATCACATCTTTACCCAGCCATGGAGCTAAGGGCTCCGCAAGACCGCCAATCATAGAAAAACGAGGAGGTTCAATTTCAAATAACTTGCGCGCCAACTCGCTGATATAAGCCGCGCCCTCTTTGACTATGCCAAGCGCGACCTCATCATTAGCATGGGCACACTCAAGAACGATACGAGCAAGCTTTGCGTAGGTGCCGGATGACTGCCCTGCCAGCTGCTCAACAATTCCCATCGCATCTTTAGTGTTAAAATAACTCAAAACTCGCTCGGTCAACGCCGTCTCTTTAGCGAAACCATCGAGATAAAGTAAAACCTGCTCTGCAACTTGTAAACCTAGCCAGGCGCCACTTCCTTTATCACCTAAGGCAAAACCATGTCCGCCCAGGCATAACTCTTTACCGTTAACATTGGCGTAGCCACATGAACCTGTGCCGGTAATGATAACAGCACCATCTCCACCTTTGTGCGCTCCGATACACGCAGTGTGCAGATCTGTGGTCACATACATATGGGCAAATGGATGCTCCCAGTTAACAATATCATTATAAAGTCTGGGAACATTAACGCCCGCAAGACCAATACCTGCGACTAAGGTTTTGCTGTCAATCAAGTTCATCCCAGCATCTCTCAATGCGAGCTCAGTAGATGCCTGAATCGACTCAAATGTTTTAGATAAACCATGAAGTGGATTTGCGCGCCCCGCGACACCGGTACCAACTACAGCATCTTCACTAGAGTAGATCGTTGCCCGGCATTTACTGCCACCACCATCAATACCGATAAACAAGGGTTTCCCCGTCGTCTGGTTCACACTCATACAGACCTCATTCACAGTTTTCATCCGGAACGTAAAAGACTCTCATCACGTTCCGTCACCGATTAAGTTAACTTCATGTTACAACACAAATGACAGCGTTGTCATTTACTTTTTTAACCTAATTGCATCTGTATACGACTTTCCTCTGAACACCTTACTGATAGGGAGTTAAGCGTGGCTAGGATTGTTATTTTATCAAAGCCACACCTGTTAACTCTTTGTTGTGTGGCTACTGGTATTACATGACGGCTAATGTTACAAGACGACTAATATTACATTACGACTAGGGAGCGGCCTCTTCGTTTCCCGTCAGCGCCAACGGCCCTCACTTCAACTTGCCCCTCGACCGCTACAGGAGAGTGATATTCTTGCCACTGCCCACCAGCGAGTCGATATTCTATAACGAGCCCTGGGTAGATCAGATTAGTGAAAAGCTTACCCTCATGAATATGAGCGCCGACGGTAGGAACACGGTATTCGATACCCGCCCTATCAAGTTTTGATAACTCTTTATGGCCGAGTGTATTTGCGATTATTGACCATTGAGCCAATTGGCGGGTACGCATCTCTTGGGTAAAGAAAGCAGAATCTTGATTATAAACCGCCCCCTCATATTGATATGGCACTTCCCAATCGGCCTTATGCCATGCCTTCTCGGCTAAGATTAATAACCTTGGGAAGGTCATATACTCGACGACGGCATCACTTCTTAAGGTCTCACTCCAGATCTGTCCCTGTATACCACCAAAGCCCATGCCTTCTTTGATTGGTCCACTGACACGCTTACCATTTTCATCTAATTTCTCAGTATCATCCGCTTCAAAAGCCTGCCCCTGGATATCAGTCCATTGCTCGGCGTTTGCAGGAAGATTATCAGGCATAAAGCCATACAACTTTCGTTCATTGGTATTTCGGCTGGCCCAGTAATAACCATGCTCTTTCGGATCCGCTTCGTATGGGAAATCGAAATAGAGCATTTCAGGCATACCCAAAATGGCATCCCAACCTAGGTTAACCTGCTGATGTGCCCGCTTATAGCCACCATGGGAGATCACATCCCAAACGTTACTCTGTGACTGCTTAGGCATATTTTCGTGGCGAGTATGACTCATACCATCACTCCAGCCTGCAGGTTCGATGCCTTTCTTACTCAGTATATTTGAGACTCGCTCGACAAAATATGCGCCAAACTCGTCACTCGATTTAACCCCCTGATTATTGTCTGCAAGAAATGCCTCACAGACTGGAGACTCGAGCCAGGCGCCAGCCGTTTCATCGGCACCGATATGATAAATTGAGAGTGGCTGACCCGCTTGCAGGTGCAATTTAGCTATTTCATCGATAACCTTAGAAACAAAGTGGAACGTCGATTCCATACACACGTTTAGGGTATTGTCGTCATAATATTGAATCGATGAGTAAACCGTCTTGTCATCGAAGTCGACCAATAGATACTCCTTCGCGGCTTGCTCCTTACCCAGTGTCATTAACTTCTTATAGCGTGCCTCCATAGACTTAATGGCTGCCCGGGAGTGCCCCGGCATATCCATAGATGGAATGACCTGAATTTGCCTGGCTGAGGCATACTTTAAGATCTCTATATAATCCGATTTTGAGTAGTAACCGTTGACTGCGGTGTCCGCAGAGGGGCCACTGCCGAGTTGAGGCAATAGACAGCTCGTCTCGGTCAGATCATGGCAACGTTTACTGCCTATATCGGTCAACTCCGGCAACCCATCTATCTCTAATCGCCAACCCTCATCGTCAGCCATATGAAGGTGTAACTTATTTAATTTATATGCCGCCATCTGATCTAACATATCTAAGATCAACTGCTTACTATGAAAGTTTCTGGACACATCGATATGCATACCACGAAAGTCATATCTGGGCTCATCTCGAATGTTCATGGTATTAACAGATAGCTTGTCTGTGTCGATAAGACTTGTCAAAGACGCGAGCGCATAGGAGAAACCAGCATCATCTGAGGCGGAGATCTTGATGTTATCTTTTGCGATATTTAACCGGTAGCTTCCACTTACCAGCCCATCAGTTACTTTTTCAAAGTTTACCTCTACCCCCTCCTCACTCTGACCCACACCGATACGCGCTAATCGCTCCAGTGCAGCTGTAATTACGCTAACATCAACTGAATTTAGCTTTAACTGTATGCCTAGAGCGAGAGAAACAGGTCTATCAGTCGATGTAACCTCAATGTTTAATGGTGTAGGAATAATAGTGTTCACGGCCGATTCTGGCTGCGACTCTACCCCTTGGTTTGCCAGAAACAACACCTCAGGTGTCGCCCACTTCACCTTATCTGTATCGCTTCGCTTATATTGTGTGTCTGCATCGGTGAACGCCAGATTATATGGCCTGATCTCCATGCCAGTCTCAGCATCGGTAGTGACTTGAGTGCTTTTAATCACTGCAGGCGTTAGCTCACCCGATACTAGGTAGTAATTTGGCATCGCATCCGTTTCCGATAGCTGCCAAAGCTCACCACGAAAGTCGATGGTTTTAGTGACCCCTTTACTCAGCCCTTTGAAGGCATCTGTCGGCTCAATTTTGTGAAGGTCACCCTTAACCCTGGTAATGGTAAACTCTTCACTGTTCACCGACTTAACGGGTCTCATCTGGCTAAAGTATATCGCCCAGTCTTTACTCTGGATATCAAGGGGGGAAGTGAGATCGATCTGGGCGCTAAAACAGCGTCCATCGACCCCGGAAGTTAAGCAGCCATCGGGATAATTAGTGATTAAACGATACTTAATATCTAAAACGTCACCGAGTCGGTTGAGTGCTCGCTGAGTCATACTGTCATTAATCAGTGTCTCGGCATCAGTGGGCTGGGTTACCTTCTGGCTACATGCACCGGTGGTGAGCAGTAAAGTTATTGCCGTCGCGATAAGTTTAAATTTCATCATCTTCCTCTTAATGTCAATATTCCCTCATTCTCATTAACAGAATGAGCTAACTTAATTATCGCAGTCCTTTTTTATTCCTCCCATATTCAAATATGAGTCAGGATAAGAGTGTTCGGTTTTATATTTATTTCGCTAGTAACATCGGTAGTAAAGCAAGGTCAATTACATCCCCTATCACCATGACTCAGAAAAAAAGCTAGGTGCACATTCTCAAATGAGTGTAACACCTAGCTAATGCTAGTTTCTGGGGAGAGACTAAAAGTACAAACACAGATGTATAGAAAATTAAGCCCTAAAACATCTGCCAAAACATGAATCAGGAGACCTCTTCCTTCTCATGCAGACCTTACAGACACGTTATCACACAAGCAGATGACAACGCTGTCATTTGTTAATGTACACAAAGTGACACAGAATATCTACATTTACCTTACATTCATCGTAAACTTTTTCTCACTAACCTAAGAGGTCTCCAAAAATAATAGGTAGTCACTTGTTTTAATAAGAGCGTTAGGTTTTAGTTTCCATAAAAAAACCAGTCAGAAGACTGGTTTTTAGAAGGGGAAATCAACCTATAACAAACAGTTTAAAAATTCATATTTAAACCGAGAACATAACGGCGACCATTTTGGTATACAGACATAAGTCTGTTCTCCGTCTGATCATATTCCATCACTTGCTCATCAGTTAAGTTAACCGCCTCAAATGTTAGTTTGAAGTTTTCGGTTATGTTGTAACTAGAGCTGAAGTCGAGCTGACCATAATCGTCATTGTACAGTTCGGCACCAGTCCAGCTAACGCCCTTGTACCAATCAGTCCTGTAGTTATACATGAAGCGAGCACCGAATGTATCATTCTCATAATATACCTGTGTATTAGCCATATGCTCAGACACACCTTCGACCAAGCCCGAGCCTAACTGCCCATCAACGCGGTCTTGATCACTCTCTGCATTGGTATAGGTATAGTTTGCAGCAATACCGAAATCACCAAATTCCTGTTGGTAACCAAGCTCGATACCATCGGTTGTTCCGCCAAGACCATTCTCCGGACGACTGATTGTCACATCTACCATCTCATCTTCTTGTTCATGATAAAACTGGTCTACATAGGTTCCGGTAGTACGATAACTCTTAATGTCTTTAAAGAAGTATGTTGCCGACAGTATAGATGCATCACCGAAGTACCACTCCCAGGATATATCAAACTGGTCCGCAATTTCTGGATCTAAGTTTGGATTACCCGCTGTACCTACCGGAAACTCTCCATTTAGGTCACCAATTGACACGATTGGCGCTAAATCAGAGTAGTTAGGACGAGCCATCACGCGCGCCGCGGCAAATCGAACAATTTGCTCATCGGCAACATCGAATGCAATGTTAAAGCTTGGGAGGATCTCAGTATAATCACGCTTTTCTGTTACCCACTCTTTATAAGCAGGGGTTAAATATGTCTCCCACTCACCACTACCGACGGTTTCTAATCCCCAGGAATCGCCACTAAAGTTATAGCTGGAAGCTGTCTGCTTCGTTTGGACAATTCGAACACCTAAGTTACCGCGGAACCCTTCACCATCAAAATTCCCCTTAATATAACCACCGAGTATTTTCTCATTAAGCTCCCAGATCTCCGCTAAATTGTTATGCACTGCATATTCAGCTCCTTCACCGAATCCAAGGTTCATGAATGCGTCACGATCCCCCTCTAGCTGTTCAACGACATTGCCATCGACAACATTACCAGCAACAGACTGTGTACCATTCGTTTGACCACAAGTATCCAAGGTCGGGCATTGCTCAAAGATATCCCACATATAAGGCGTTGAACCATCGGCTTTTTGCCAGTGCCAACTATATGCCTGACGCCCCTGTGTTCTATCATGATCTCGATACTTTAAACCTGTCTCAATAGAGCTAAACGCGCCGAATTCTACAGGGATTTCAAAATCAATCTGGCCATATGTCTCTTCATCGGTAGTAGGTTTATTACCACCCCAAGTCCAATTTTGACTCCACTTAGAACCATCAGTAGGATCTACACCAATGTTTACCGATGGCTTACCTGAAAGGTCAAAAGAGTATCCCGAGTTCGCTGGGTCTACGTTAGGAACAAAACTCCAAGATGTTTCGTTGTAGGTTCCACCTTCAGCTTCTGTCTTACCTAGCTGTGCATGCACACTAAATGAATCTGCAGCATAGTTAATTTCTAAATCTATTGAAGAGGTTTCAGTGCTCGATTCCCTGTTAATGAAATCCCATTCGTATGAACCACCACTGGCTACCGTACCTTTATAAATATTAGAGCCGTTTGCAGCAGTATCTGTCAGTGAGTCCAGGTTATTTTGCGGACGAATAAGCAAGTTACTATTGATGTTGTTCGCATCCATCTGCGAATCAAGGACATTTAATGTAAAATCGAGTGAATCAGTTGGAGCATACTGAAGACTAGCAAACAGTGTTTGACGCTCTCTGTCTTGCTTAAATATCGGGTTACCAATATCTTTAGGCGCGCTCATGCCATTTTCATCAGCTGGCGTCCAACCTAATACTTCAAGACCCTCTCGCTGAACACTTCTATCTTGCTTAGTCGCAGAAACTAACACACCGAAAGTTTCAGATTCATTTTTCCATGAATACAGTGCATCGATCTGAGGGTCTGTTTCGCCAGACGTATCTGAATACTGTCCTTGCAAGTTCAAATTAATTGAGTTTGCATCCAGCTCTAGTGGTTTACGGGTACGCATAACGACCGAACCACCGATAGAACCTTCATCCATATCAGCAGTAGATGACTTATAAACTTCTAGAGTTTTCACTAATGAAGAGGGTAACAGAGTAAAGTTAAAACCACGGGAAGGGTTATCCAGAATAAACCAATCAGCTGTAGCGACATTCTGACCGTTAAGTAAGGTGCGGTTCTTCGTTGGACCTGAACCACGAATAGTGATCTTCTCACCTTCACCGAATTCACGACTCACACCAACGCCGGTGATACGAGAGAGTGATTCTGCAACGTTCTTATCCGGAAATTTACCAATATCTTCAGCGGTGATGGTATCAACAACAGCGTTAGCAAATCGTTTATTATTTATATCGGCTTTACGTGAAGCGCGGATACCACGCACTTCGATCTTCTCAATATTTTCATCGTCTGCTGCAGAACCGGCTGTTTCTGCGTCAGCCGCAACAGCTGACATAGACATTGCAGTACCAAGCAGTAGGGCGATATTTGTAGCTAGTACAGTTTTCTTAAAATTAGATGGTCGCATCTCATTTCCCTTCCATAACTTTATTTTATTTTTTTAATTTCCATAACCATTCCCTAATGGAATGACAACGCTGTCATGTTCGGTACAAACATTACACAAAAATTAACCACTGCGCCACAACAAAATAACTTAAAGCGAGAAGCAGCTATTGATCCGCACATTTTTTTTTACACTCGTGAAGGTTTGCTCCCGAGTTGAGAACTGAGTGTTACAAAGGGGTTCAGAGCTGTCTGGCATTCATTTCAAAAGAGAAATTTTTATATAAGGGATATACGATTTAAATTTCTTGTTTGCTAATCAGAGTAAAAGTTCGCACTATAGCCAGTAACAAGTTGAGAGTTAGTTTTTCGTAAAGCTGAGGTCTACATTCAATTATGAACCTTGTAGCACCTAAGTTTGAAATGCGTAATACACTGATATAAAGAGTGTTTAGCTGAATGAAAGTCACAATAAACGATGTAGCAAAATATGCAGGCGTCTCAATAAAGACGGTTTCCCGAGTCACCAATAATGAACCATCTGTAAAGCAGGCTACCATTGATAAGGTCAATGAAGCCATCGAAGCACTAAATTACCAACCAAATTTAGCAGCAAGAAATTTGGCGGGCACAAAGTCATATGTCATCGGCTTTATCTACGATAACCCAAATGCTTATTATGTCATTGATATGCAAAATGGAATTCTATCTTCGTGCAAAGAGCTGGGCTATGAGTTATTGATCCATCCATGTAACGCTAAAGCAGATAACATCTGTGAAGAGTTAACTAAGATGGTAAAGCATGCAAGGCTAGCTGGTTTAGTGTTGACGCCACCACTATCTGAAGACCCTAAAATATTAGAAGCATTAGATAAGATAGATGCAAATTATGTACGTATTATAGCTGGCGCTAAAATCGATGCAAAGACTGGTCTGGCAGTGCTGGTGAACGATAAGCATGGTGCCGTTTCTATCACTCAACATTTGATTGAACTCGGTCATAAAAATATCGCTTTTCTGAGTGGCGATCAGCACCATGAATCAACCAAAGAGCGACTGGCCGGCTTTACTCAAGCGATGGAGGTGAATAATATTGCCATCAAAAAAGATAATATTATTGAAGGTGAATATTCATTCGAGTCCGGTGTAAAAGGCGCTAAAGAGCTGTTGAAAAGAGATGATAGACCTACTGCCATAGTCGCCTGTAACGATGAAATTGCAGCCGGAGCGCTATTTGCGGCCAGACTTGAAGGAATGGATATTCCTAACGACATATCTATTGTTGGCTTCGAAGACAGCCCTTTCTCGAGGCAGACATGGCCAAAACTGACAACCGTACATCAGCCAAACCAGAAGATTGCTCAGATGGCAACCGAGCTGCTAATCGCCAATAGACGTGCCCAAACTTCTGAAGATGCAAAAATATTTATACCGGAACCAGTGATAAGAGACTCCTCGTCCCATCCGGCTGTAAAATAAACGATTCAAGGATTAGAAATAATAATACCGCAGAGAAGTTTCTGCGGTACTTAGTATTTCTAAAACAGAAAAAGAGTCGACTAAACAGCTTCTTCGTTTTCTTCACCGGTACGGATACGTATCACACGTTCGACTTCGGTGACAAAGATCTTACCATCGCCGATTTTTCCTGTTCGAGCTGTATCTACGATAACCTCAATGGACTGATCTAATAACTCATCTTGAATAACCAGTTCAATTTTTACTTTAGGTAAAAAATCCACCATATACTCAGCACCACGGTAAAGCTCAGTGTGACCTTTCTGCCGTCCAAAGCCTTTGACTTCCGAGACCGTCATTCCGGTGATCCCTATCTCAGCAAGCGCCTCTCGCACATCATCTAACTTAAATGGCTTAATAATGGCTTCGACCTTCTTCATCAAACACTCCTTTATACTTGCTTCAATGGGTTTTATCTCTCAATCCTTAAGCTTAGCATGACTGGCATGGACACTGTAGTCGATTATATTATTTACAATAAAGAAGCATTTTTCTTAGTTCAGAACAATATAAATAACTCCTAACATGGCCCATATCAGCGGCTATACTCAGGTATTGAGTTACCGATTCTAAAGTAGCTCAACGGTGATTGCCGGATGCATACACCTTAATTTTCCAGGGAGGAAACCATGAAAACTCATGCCGGATTTACATTAATAGAGCTAATGACAACACTCGTTGTATCAACGACACTTATCAGCATAGCAATACCATCACTATCATCTCTATATCAGGCCTACCGCGCAGATAGTGCCATACGAACAATACGAAGCACATTACAACTAGCCAGAAACAGCGCTATTAGTTATGGATCTAGAGTTACAGCTTGCCCACTGCTGGAGGGAGCCTGTACACAAGACTGGAGAATAGGGATCACGATATTTATCGATAGAGGAGATCCCAATACTATAGATGGCTCAGATCAAGTTTTACTGACAACAGACCGCTTCCATCAAGGTGATAATGTCACTTACAATCGCTCAGCAGTTCGATTTCAACCCGATGGATTAGCTTCCGGTACCAACGGGACACTTCGCTATTGTCCAGGCTCAGTATCTAGCGAGCATTCAAAGGCGGTAATAATTAATCAAGCCGGTAAAATACGCTTTTCTAAAGACAGTAATATCCGATGTAATTAAACTAGCCTTAAAATCCTCTATCCTCTATCCTCTGTCAAAATTTCCTTTACAGCCAATATTTTGGCTGTAATTAATTGCTATTTGATGCTGAAAACTACTTGGTTCTCACATATACTTAACAGAGAATTGAAAGGAAGAGCTCATGCTGCGATTATCAAAAGGTTTCACACTCATTGAAGTAATGGTGACAATAGCTGTAGCGGCTATTTTACTTGGTATAGGTGTACCATCTTTGATTTCAGTGTATGAAGGTGTACGAGTAAATAATAATATAGAAAAAATCAACAATATTTTCCTATTCGCAAGAAACCAAGCTATAAGCTATGGTACAACGGTAAATGTTTGTGCATTCGCCTCTGCTACCTCATGTGGTACCGACTGGGGAAATGGAATAAGGGTATATATAACGAGAGCCGATAGCAGTGAAAAAGAGTTACGCGTAATCGATAACTTTAACCCCAATGATAGACTAAAAGGATCAAGTTCTACCTTTTCATTTTCCCCTGATGGTCTATCAAGCAGTGCAACTCTAATTTACTGTCCAGGTGGGAAAAGTAGCCTATCAAAAAGTGTTTCGGTAAGCGTTAGTGGGCTAGTATCATACGGTGAAGATGGAAAAAGCTGCTAAGCTCGTGAGCAGTTTACGCTATTAACTTAGCAGGTTAACGAATATACATATCAATTAGAACAACTTAGCGCACACTACCTTAATGTTCTCTCATCAAGGCGCTTAGCTTTCTCACTAGAAAAGTCCTCTGCCAATGAGACACACTCAAATACTTCTCTTATAAAATATTTTTTACCTTGATGATCTGTTAACTGCTTACCAGGTAAACTAGCCACTTTTAGTTGCTGATCCTTAACTTTCCAACGGTAGAACACTATTTGTTCTCCTTTCTTTGTACTGGACACATGGCATTTATATTCTTGGTAAGCAGCTTCGGCGGGAGCAATAGAAAGTGCCACTACTAATAAACTACCGAGATATCCAATATTTCTCATCATTTCCAGCACTCCGTATTGGGGCCCTTAACTCCAGTATCGGTTAAGGTAATTGTTTTGCATGTTGAGTCACGACTAGCTTGTGTTCCTATTGCCTTCGCGGTGATGGTGAAAGAACTCGTACCACTAGATGTCACTTCATAGTATCCATGTTCAGATTTATAAGCTGTTGCACCTAACCCCAGTTTTGTCATATCCGTCGCATAGGCTCTATTGTCCATATAGTACTGCTCTTGTAGGTTTGCAACACGAAGCACGGCAGCAACCCCTTCTGAACGACCACTTTTAATGACATAATCAATATAAGAGGGATAGGCAATAGCCGCTAAAATCCCAACAATCGCCACGGTGATCATAACTTCAATTAAGGTAAATCCTTTTATATTTTCCATTACTTACTCTCATCTAGATGATAATAGATTCGGTTAGTCGTTAGTCCACTTCCTAACTCTACAGTTCCTTTACATTCACCATTTTCACACTCCCCCTTACCAACCCCAATAATGTAAGCTATAGAGTCTTCACCCTCTTCAGGCTCTGGGATGACAATCTGTGGAGTATCAGGAACCCGCTCACCAATTTCATAGTAAAGCTCACTGGATGTCCTCGTTCCTTTATGTAAGTCAAATACGTAAAGCCTACCTTGACCAGAGAAGCCACAAACTCCCGCATCCAAGTCAACCTCTTTATCAACTGGTGGCAGGAAGGAGGTAAAATAAACTTTCCCATCGAAAATTAATGATGCAGAAAGGCTCTTTTCACCCGAACCTGCAAAATTATAATACCAGCCCTTCCTTGTACCGAAGGCAAGATTATCACTTTCAGATGATGGAGCCGATAAGGTCACATTATATAAATCTGTAAGTGTCAAAGCTGCTGGGGTATCGGCACTAGAAAATGTCTTGCTCACAACATCTCTATCTTGAAATACATAAAACATGTCGTTAGTAACAGTATCTAACGGATGAGTACGATTCCCCGTACCAACCGTAACAGCATCATATGGAAGGTTTTGGTAAGACAAGACTCCATTCTCACTATGAATATTATTGATTTGTGTCTGAGCCACCGTGGGCTCTGCAAAAAACATCCTATCATTGGGTGCAGTTCCCGAACCAATTTCTGCAAATTTAAATATTGACCAACTAGTTTTATCCGCTGAAGGTAGATCCATACGCCACACATTACCGCCGATGTCTGTTGCATATACTCTGTCAGTTATACCATCATTGTTACTGTCTAACACCGCCACCTTGTTCGGGACACTATACATTCCGGCAGCTGCAAACTTATGGATAAACTCACCAGTATCAGCATTAACAACATACACAGTTTCACCGCTCCCATCTGATGAAGCCATACCGCCACCAAATATGAGCACCGGTCCCTCTACCCCCGGAATAAATGTAACTACTGGCTCTGACCAAGTTTGCCCTAGGTCCTCTAAACCACTCGTATTTGAGTCTATCTTCCACTTGAACGTGGGACTATCAGGGTTAGTAATATTTAACGAATAATAGGAAACACCACCTCGGCGCATTCCCAAGTAAACCCACGCCTTATTAACTTTGCCACTAGAATCCGTTTCAGTATAGGCAACAGGTGATAAGTCCATCCCGTACTCACTATGAGTGCCAGTTGGTAAGTTTTCTCTTAGGGCTGGAATATGATTAAGCAGCTCAGCAGGCGCAAATGCCCAAGACTCTGTAACGGTTCCAACTGAGTAATCTCCACTTCCTTTGTCAGAGTCTTTAAACATATGCACTAATCCCTGGTTGGTACCAACAAGGATCCGAACATCTAAGCTTGAAGTTGAGGGGCCAAAGTTGATTGCCAGAGGCTTAGAGTGCAGAGGGTCTCCCATCACATCTTCTCTGGCATCGGAGAAGCTGCCATTATTATCATCATCATCGACATCCACACCATAGAGCCAGTCGAGATGCTCTCGAACGACGGTCGATTGAGAGTCCGTAATCGGGCTACCCAGTAGTGAATACATAGTCGAGGTCGATACATTATCAATATCGACTAAACTGGTACCTCTATTAGTTAATATTTTTCTATTTTTAAGCGCCGTTCTCAATGCGGGTAATACACCACCGGCAGTGACTTTATTACCATCTTTATTTGCCCCCGAACAGGTATTCCAAAACGTGCACGTGGTGGAAGCAATATTACCATTAGAATCGATCGCATTAGCCGTACCGCCGGGACCGACAATATCACCCGAACCATTCACCTTTAGCTTTTTAAGATTTCCACTCCAGCGAGGGCCTTGTCCGGGCAGGAACATAGCAAAATAGGCTGAGTTGTAGGTTTGCGTTTTATCAAAGTTATTACTGGCGATGCTGGGCGATGTAAAAGATGAGTCAATAGACAAAATTGACTTTAAGGCATCATCCACAGCTTCGAGTAAATCCAGACCATTTTTAGCAACGTAATAGCCTTTCGATATATCATTCTCTCTGGGGTTTCCACCTCGAAATGCCGCCTCCTCAAGTAAAGCCGCCGCATCTTCAGCACCATCGGAAAAGCCGATGGTGAATAATTGTACGTTTTGCTGATTGTCGACTCCTGTTGCATCTTTCACACCTTTCACCAAATCATTGTTATACATATAAGCCGCTAGAGCGGGCATATAACTTGTCTCTTCATCACCTCTTGAATTCGTGAAGGTAAAAGGCTCATAGTTGCCAGCATTGGTCGCTGAGGCTGTTAATCCGGCGATAGCACTGTCTGCAGCCCTATCTAACGTTGGGGCACCGTCGGTAATGTAGATGATATAAGCGGTATCAGGGCACTTTTTAAAAGGTGTGGTATAGCTACCCGAACTGATAATACTTGGCGGGGTATTTGGCACATAACCATCTATCTTATACCAGCCTTGTCCATTGCGGTCTTTATTACCGAAGGTCACAGCCCCACCACTAAAGTATTGGTGGGCTTCATATAACGTTTCACATAACGGTGTATTGGTTTGTGCAGGCATACCATTTATCAAGGAGATAAGAGTACTTTCATTGGTCGGCGTCATCTCTTTAATACCTGAAACGATCCTTCCGCCATCAATCTCATACTCTTGTGGGTAGTTCAGATTAAACACTGCTAACCCCGCATCGATAGGGATAGATAAACCGGTCAAAGCTGTCTTCAACGCATCCTTTGCAACTTCCAACCTTGTCCCAGTGCCACCACTACTTTGCCCCTCTTCAGTTTTTGTTACCCACTGATACCAAACTAAATAATGCGGTGTATATAAAGTAACTGGTGAGCCTTTACCAAAATCTGTATTAGCCTCACTAAATAAACGATCAGCTTCCGTGGCACTTGAGGTATACATATCTTTGTGATCTATCGGATAACCATCGTCGAACTTCGTTACATTCTTCCCCTTAACGATACTCCCAGGGTTTTTAGGATCAGGTTTAAGAATGTCTTCATGGCAGTCAACCAAAGCCGCCTTATTCAGACCGTTGTTCTCAGCTAATGAGAACCACGCCCCTGTATTACCGCTGGACTTAAACTCTCTAATATAACCTGTGTATCTGCCACGCTCATTCAGTGCTATAACTGCACTATTACAATTGTTATTCGACACCTCAAAACGACGACTTTCGTTGGGGTCCTCCGGTACAGGCATACTAGTGGTATTATCAATTCCGCCAGCATTCCAATAAATTCCCTTATTATTGATATATCCAGAGTAGCCCTCTAAATAATCACCAAATCCATCGGCATAATCACATGTCTCACTTGCTTTCTCAGCTGCCGAACAATAAGAACTCACTGCATTTTGATCCTCCGTCGACATACTCCCGGAGTTATCAAAAACAAATAACACCTGTGGACGTTTACCTGTTTTAGGAGAAGAGTCAATCAGATAGAGTTCAGTATCGTCGGCAAAAGTGCCTGCCGACAAAATCAGTAAAACGGTAAATACACCACATAAACAGTTCTTATAAAACATATCATTAATTCCCTGTCAGCACTTGCTGCTCTACACCAGAAGCAACGGTAAGCGAACCCAAATCATCTCGACCAAATGCCACTGTACTCGTTATTTGCACTCGCCTACAGCTAACCAAATTAGCCCCTGTTGCATTCGATGTTCTCTGACAACCCACATCTCTTACGCCAGTCTCCGGCAATGGAGTGATCACTTGATTGCTGCCAAAAGCAGTCGCGGTAGTTTCAACTGCAAGGCTGGCGAAAGAAGCTCCCGTATTATCAAAAATTACCTGAGTGAGCCCACCATCGGCAACCGCCTTCGCTTCAAGCCTTTCTGAACCTGCGCCAGCCATTCTCATCGATTGATTAGAGTTTACGGCTAAAGCAACACCAATCACGGTCATGATGACAAGTACAATCAAAGAAAAAAATAGAGCAATACCTTTCTGTTTATTCATCCACAACCTCTATTAGCTTCTTATCAGTACTGGGTTTTCTAAGACAATTGTCGTCGACATCACTTTGCGCCTAAAATTATCGTTAGGGGCATTGATAACCTTGTCCCCAAGTTGATATTGAACATCATTGGTATAGCTATTATCCGGTTGAACCGAACGTATCAATAAATACATTTTTAATGCGACTAGACGCTGAAAACCTTCATTGTCCCACATCAAAGAGGTCACACTATCTGCAGGCATATAGCTATCGGGAGTGCTATCACCGTCGTTATCAAAACCATAGAGAATTCTCATGTTTTCGATACCCTCAACGAGCTGCTCATCATTTCCCATACCATTTTCGGTAAGGGTTTTACGGCTTAGAACCGGGATACCATTAGCATCATTATCGATGAAGTACACATGGTGTTGATACTCCCAAATTCGGGCATTTGTTAAATTAGCTGAAGGTGTACCATTATTAAAAAATATAGCCTGACTGGAAGTCGCTGATACGTAGTATCCATTTGAATCACCAGCAGCAACACTCGGTCCAATAAAGCGTTTAATCTGTAAAACGTCGGTTTTATCTCTTACGCCATTAAGTAAACATGCCAAACTTTGAGTGCTTACACCGTTTTCATATCCCCAGAGACGCCTAAAATGAGCGGGTTGATTATTCGGTAAACTGGCATTATTTAAGCCTGCTCCAATACAGTCTGTAGCAGCTATAGGGGCATCGACGGTGGTATTCACGCCCACGATAAAGTCCGTACCGGTAAGGTCTCCCATAAACCCCAACTGGCTTATATCTCGCTCCATAATAGCAAATGCGATACGGCCACTTTCCTGAATCTGATTAAATTGGCCTGTTGTCGTCACATTAGATGAAGACATAAGAAACATGGTAAAGATGCCAGCCGATAAAAAAAGACTGATGACCATGGCAACCATCAACTCTACGAGTGACATCCCTTTATGAAATCTTGTCATACTAGTTGCTAATCTCTTCATTTAAATGATCACTGTTTGCAATGTAAAGAGTCGACGTCTATCACTTGAGCTTCCACAACTACCCGCTTCACCAGCATCCGAAATAGAACGAATTCCTTTCCAAGCCATAACCACAGTGACGGTATTGCCATTGATAGTGACACAACCAGTCGGAGTGTCCAATCCACCAACGTTAGTCGTTCCGACCTTCTCGGCTTGCCCTACAAAGGAAGCTCTCCATTCATAGAGGTCCCACGTTACTGTTTGGCTTGTGCTACATATAGCAGCTCCTGTACAAGCTTTTGAGGGGGTAGCAGGAACGCCTGTATAGTTCCCTGCATAGTTGGCAAGTTGGTCTCGATTAAGTTTCATTCGGTTGATAATATCACTGGCATAATATGAGGCTTGAGTCTGCTGAAAGGACTCGAAACTACCTCGCTTAGCGACAATATGAAGATTGAATACACCAACCAGCCCAACAACTAAGATCACAAGTGCAACCATGACCTCAATTAAAGAAAAGCCTCTCTCTTCATTCTGCATTATCGTCAAACCTCCCGATTTCGTCATATTTTTGACGAAAAATAATCAATTTACCCTTTTAAAATCCTAAAGTTAGGCAAAAAACCAGAACATTAGTTAATCATAGATGAGTCGAATGTTAGGCGCTAGTAATATTAGTGTCTAAAAATCCTCTCCATTAGATCCAGTATGAAATTCAGGCAACAAAAAAGGAGGCCTAAGCCTCCTTTTTGTTAACAATACTATTTACTTAAGTAAAAATTATCTCAGTTCTGCCGGCACGGCAAAAACGGTATCCTCTTTACGCCCTTCCACCTCAGTGATAACGCTGGGTGCAAGTTTGGCGACAGCGTCTATGACTTGTTTAACAAGCACTTCTGGAGCCGAGGCTCCGGCTGTCACAGCAACTTTGGTGACTCCATCGAACCAAGCGGCATCAATATCATCTGAACTATCAACCAGATAAGCTTGCGTGCCTCTCTTCTGGGCTAACTCGCGCAGTCGATTTGAATTAGAACTGTTCTTCGAACCCACCACAAGAAACAGGTCAACATCATCCGCGACATTACGCACGGCATCTTGCCTGTTTTGAGTAGCATAGCAGATGTCATCCTTTCGAGGCCCTTGAATCGCCGGGAAACGTTTCTGTAAAGCCTCAATGACATCCTTAGTATCATCCATCGATAGAGTCGTTTGAGTCACAAAGCATAAGTTTTCCTTATCTTTGACCACTAAGGACTCTACATCAGCCGGAGACTCAACCAGGAGCACACCACCATTGGGGTTATTATACTGCCCCATAGTGCCCTCAACCTCCGGATGGCCAGCATGGCCAATCAGAATACACTCGATGCCTTTACGACTGGCACGAGTCACCTGCAGATGAACCTTAGTCACCAAAGGACAAGTCGCATCAAATACCTTTAATCCACGGTGTTTTGCTTCGGCTCTCACGGCTTGTGATACACCATGAGCACTAAAAATCACGATACTGTCATCGGGAACCTGATTAAGCTCTTCAACAAACACTGCGCCTCGATCTTTAAGGTTCTGCACCACATAACGGTTATGAACGACTTCATGTCGAACATAAATAGGGGGTGAGAAAAGTTCTAACGCACGTTCAACAATGCTGATCGCTCTATCGACACCGGCACAAAAACCACGGGGGTTTGCCAGTTTTATCTGCAGACTCTTAGCTTCTTGCATACTCTAAAGCACCTGTACGACTTCAAGTTCAAATGTTACTGTTCGACCCGCTAAAGGATGGTTCAGATCGACGGTAACCGAATCTCCAGCCAGTTCGCGAACGATACCGGGGATCTCACTTCCACCAGGTCCGCCAAAACTGACGATAACACCAGGCTCGAGCGACATATCTGCCGGAAACTTATTTCTGTCCATATGATGAATCGCATCTGGGTTAGATTCACCAAAAGCATCACCTGCCTCGAGGGTAAAGGTGTGCTTATCACCTTCAACCAATTTTGCTATCTGAGACTCAAAAGCCGGACTCAGGGTATCGTCACCGATATTCAATCTAGCGGGCTTACCAGAAGCCTTAGTGCTGTCGGCTGTAGAGCCATCTTCAAGCACTATATTCATATGACATAAAATAGAACGTAGATCAGACAAGTGTATTACTCCTTCGCTGCTTTATTATCATTTTGCCCATTCTGACTCTTCTCTTTATCATCACCGATAAATGAGTCAAGAATGATCAGACCAGCACCAACACAGATAGCCGAGTCGGCAATATTAAAAGCTGCAAAATGGCTTGTATTCCAGAAAAAGTCTAAGAAGTCTACAACATAGCCATGCTGCAGGCGATCAATCAGATTTCCTAAGGCCCCGCCAATCACTAAGGTATAGGCTAAATTTAGTCTCCACATCTTAGTCGGTTGCTTTCTGAGCCAGATAGTTAATATGGTGCTAAATGCGACAGCAATAAAGGTAAATAACCATTTTTGCCACCCACCGGCATCACTTAAAAAGCTAAATGCAGCGCCATAATTACGTACATAGGTAAAGTTGAAGAAAGGTAATAAGTTCACCGATTCATGCAGTTCAAAGTTGGTTAAGACCCATTGCTTCGATACCTGATCGGCGATAAACACCAATACAACTATCCAATACCAACGCAAACCACTTTCTTTCCAGTTAGTTGGCATTAAAATGTTTCCTTCTATGCATACTTTGGCACCTCGCCATATCAAATAGGCTCTGATAATAGTGAAAAAATAGCGAGTTTACTAACGAAAGTCGGAAGCTTTCGCTTCCGACTTCGTTTGTATTAACACTTCTCTTTAAGCAAACTGACGAACTTCACCGTCACCTTCAATATTGGTCACACAACGAGTACAGAGCGTTGAATGCGCTTCCACTTGACCAACGTCTTCTCTGTGATGCCAGCAACGTTCACACTTCTCATATTCTGTTTTATGCAATCCTAGCTTTAACGATACCATTTCGGTTTCGATAGCATCGGCAGGAGCAGATGATAGTGCAACAATCTCAGTTTTTGAGGTCAATAGAACGAATCTGAGCTCATCTCCTAATGTCGCTAATGCTTGTGACAAAGCATCGTCCGCATATAAAGTAATTTCAGCTTCCAGAGAACCACCAATCTGCTTCTCACGTCGAGCTTGTTCAATCACTCTGTTGACTTCACCACGGACAGATAGCAACTGCTCCCAATACTCATCACTCAAGTCTGACTCAAGTGTCACCGACTCAAGCCCTTGGTACCACTCTTGAGTGAAGACATATTTATCACGCTCACCCGGTAGTAGCTGCCAAATTTCATCGGCGGTGAAACTTAAGATTGGCGCTATCCAGCGCACCATAGCTTCAGAGATCAAGTAAAGCGCACTCTGACAACTGCGACGAGCGACGCTGTCGCCTTTAGCGGTGTACTGTCTGTCTTTAATAATATCGAGATAGAAGCTACCGAGCTCAACTGAACAGAACTGCATTAACTTCTGTGTTACCACGTGGAAGTTATACTGCTCGTAAGCTTCCATCAGCTCATCTTGCAGTGCAGCTGCGCGGCGCACTACCCAGCGATCCAGAGCAACCATATCTTCGACGGCCACGAGATCTTTAACAGGATCGAAGCCATTGATGTTGGCAAGCAGGAATCGTGCAGTATTACGTATACGACGATAGGCATCGGCGCTACGCTTTAAGATCTCATCAGATACCGTCATCTCACCGCTGTAATCGGTCGCAGCGACCCATAGACGCAGGATATCGGCACCTAACTTATTCGTCACAGTTTGTGGCGCAATAACATTACCGATAGATTTTGACATCTTACGACCGTTACCATCCACGGTAAACCCGTGAGTAAGCACTTGCTTATATGGCGCTTTGCCATTCATAGCAGTCGAAATCATCAATGAGGACATAAACCAGCCACGATGCTGATCGCTACCTTCCAGATAAAGATCGATCTCATGACCCTGAAACTCAGGACGAGAGGCAACAACCGACGAGAAAGAAGACCCTGAGTCGTACCAGACATCCAATGTGTCGGTCACTTTACGGTACTGATCGGCTTCATCACCAAGAAGCTCTGATGCATCTAGATCCCACCAGGCTTGAATACCTTCCCGTTCGATCTTGTTGGCAACACGCTCCATCAAAGAGGTGCTATCCGGGTGTAACTCTTCAGTTTCACGGTGAACAAATAGGGTAATTGGCACGCCCCAGGTACGTTGGCGAGAGATACACCAATCCGGGCGGTTCTCAACCATCTTTTCAATTCGGCTCTGGCCCCAATCCGGGATCCACTGAGTCTTCTCAATCTCACCAAGCGCTTGCTTTCTTAGCCCTTTTTGATCCATAGAGATAAACCATTGTGGTGTAGCTCTAAAGATGATTGGAGTCTTATGACGCCAGCAATGTGGGTAACTATGAAGGATTTTTTCATGCTTGATTAAGGCGCCTTTCTCTTCAAGAAGCGCAACGACATTGTCGTTTGCCTTAAATACGTGCTGACCTGCAAATATCTCTGTATCTGCCTTATAAACACCATTATCACCGACAGGGTTGGCCACTTCCAGACCGTACTTCTGTCCGACAACAAAGTCATCCTGACCGTGACCTGGGGCTGTGTGTACTACACCGGTACCCGAATCAACAGTAACGTGATCGCCTAAGATCACAGGCACATCAAAATCATAGAAAGGGTGGTTAAAACGCAACAGCTCAAGCTCTTGCCCTTTAGCTTTTCCTAGTACCTTATGAGACTCGACGCCATAACGCTCCATGCAAGACTCGGCCAGCTCATCGGCAAGGATAACTGTCGAGGTAGCGCCATCTTTTACAAACTCAACGAGAACATAATCAAGCTCAGGCGAAACAGATAGGGCTCTGTTTGCCGGCAATGTCCACGGTGTCGTCGTCCAGATAACCATAGATGCTGGACCGGTACAGTCCTGCACATCAAATTTAGCCAATAACGCAGCTTTATCCGTAGCAGCAAAAGCGACATCGATAGCCGGAGACTTCTTATCTTCGTATTCAACTTCGGCCTCAGCCAGAGCTGAACCACAATCGGTACACCAATGAACAGGCTTAACACCTTTATGCAAGTGACCACTATCGATCACTTTAGCCAATGAACGAACGATATTCGCTTCAGTACCGAAGTCCATGGTCAAATAGGGGTTATACCAATCAGCAAAGACACCTAAGCGGATGAAGTCTTCACGCTGACCATCGACCTGCTTAGCCGCATACTCACGACACTTTTCACGAAACTGTGCAGCAGTAACTTTATGTCCCGGCTTGCCGACTTTCTGCTCGACCTTTAGCTCGATAGGCAAACCATGACAATCCCAACCAGGGATGTAAGGTGCATCGAAACCAGATAGTGTCTTAGATTTTACAATAATGTCTTTTAGGATCTTATTGACGGAATGGCCTATATGAATACTGCCGTTCGCATATGGAGGGCCATCATGTAAGATAAAAGGCTTACGGCCAATACGGCTATCACGGATCTGTTGATACAGCCCATCTTCTGTCCAGGACTTCAACATCACTGGCTCACGATTAGCCAGATTACCACGCATCGGAAACTCAGTTTCCGGCAAATTCAAAGTAGATTTATAGTCGCTCATTGATCCTATACCGTTAATTTAGCCAAGGGGCTTAGCCTGCATCGCAGCCAAGCAGAGCTTTGGCTTTGTCAGCGTCATTGTTAATTTGTCTCTTCAGCGCTTCCAGTGATTGGAATGGCTGCTCATCTCGAATCTTTGCTACCAATTCGACTTCGACAGTTCGCCCGTACAGGTCACCGTCGAAATCAAAAATGTGTACTTCTAATTGGCATACTTGGCCATTGACTGTAGGTCTAAAACCTATATTCGCAACGCCTTCATAAGTATCGCTGTTATCCCAATACAACTTAACGGCAAACACTCCTCGAACGGGAGAAACTTGACGTTTCAAAGCAATATTGGCAGTTGGAAAACCTAATGTTCGTCCAATTTTCTCACCGTGCGCTACTTTGCCACAAAGGGTAAATGGGTGACCGAGTAAGCGTCTGGCTTGCTCCATCTTGCCTTTGGCAAGCAAGTCTCTGATCTCTGTCGAGCTAACTCTTTTATCACCAAGAAGAAAACTCTGGGTACTAACCACAGCAAAGCTGTGCTGTTCACCGGCAGACTTGAGCATATTAAAATTGCCCTTGCGCTGCTTACCAAAACAGAAATCGTCACCGACAACCAGATACTTCACCCCAAGAGATTCGACCAATAGTTTATCGATAAAGTCTTCAGCAGGTAAGTTAGCGAACTTTGCATTAAAGTTAATGCACACTAACCTGTCAATACCCAGTTCTTCGAGTAAGAAGATCTTATCTCTGAGAATACTCAGTCTGGCAGGTGCACTTTCGCCCCTAAACATCTCTTGTGGTTGAGGCTCAAAGGTCATCAATGTCGCCGGAACTTTCAATTGGCGAGCCTTCTTTACTAGCTTCGAAATAACTTCAGCATGTCCACGATGGACCCCATCAAAATTGCCAATAGTGAGAACGCAACCATGATGTGCTGGTAAAATATTATGTATACCGCGAATTAGTTCCATTACATTAAATAACTAGCTAGCTTAAGTGGGCGGATTATATACCAGCTGACATGGATAATCAGCAATGATCTTGCTCGCTCTTACATTGAACCGCTATTTATAGTCCCGTTTTTATCTTCCAGGGACGAATTCCCAGCAAAATCATGCTCAATAAATAGCTTGCAGCCCCTAAGCCAATCAGGCCTAAGAGTGATATTGCTCTTTGTGAAAACACCTGTTGTAGCCAGATATCCTGACCGGGTAAAAACTGTATTAAGACAAGCGTCATCACTAAACAAGACAATAAAGTTTTAAAGAAGAACAGCCCGGTTTGCCTGTTTACCCGGTAAACGTTAGCTTTATGCAGGCCGCGATAGAGTAAACCTGCGTTCAGCAATGCCGACAGAGAGGTCGCAATAGCTAAGCCGACATACCCATATGGAATAGCAAAAATGACGTTAAACACCATATTGCTCACCATAGCAATGATGCCATACCGAACCGGCGTTTTAGTGTCTTGCCGTGAATAATAACCGGGGGCCAGCACTTTGATCAGCATGAAACTCAACAAACCACTGCCGTAAGCCATTAAGCTATAGGATGCCATCTCTACATCATCGAAAGTGAATGCTCCACGCATAAACAGAACCATTAACATTGGCTTGGCCAGGATTATCAAGCCACACATGGCAGGCATGCCAAGTAATAGTATCGCTTTCACTCCCCAGTTCATGGTCGTTTCAAAGCCTTTACCTTCATCATTGACATGCTTTTTAGATAATGCGGGTAAGATCACAGTAGCAATAGCGATACCAAACAAGCCTAAGGGGAATTCGAGTAGGCGATCTGAGTAATATAGCCAACTGATAGATCCGGTCATCAGGTAACTGGCAATAAAGGTATCAAACAATAGATTGATTTGAGAAACCGACACCCCAAAAATAGCGGGAAGCATCAAGGTTCTTATTTTGGTGACTCCAGGATGATCCCATCCCCAAGATGGTTTAACAAGGGCCTTCTCTTTAAGTAAAAAAGGCAATTGAAACAGAAACTGTATTAACCCACCAAAAAATACCCCCAATGCCAGACCGATTTCAGGCTGTTCAAGTTCAGGTGCAACAAACAGCGCCGCGCAGATGATCGCAATGTTTAAGAAGACGGGTGTAAACGCTGAAACGGCAAATCGGCCTCGAGTATTGAGGATAGAGCCAGCCAGCGCCGTGAAGGTGATAAACCACAGGTAGGGGAAGGTGATTTTTAACAATAAAGAGGCAAGTTCAAACTTAGCACCGCTGGGTTCATCATTAATCCAGGCGACAAACCAACCATTACCAAACAGTGCAATTAACACTGGTGAAGCAAGAACACCGACTAAAGTGACAATACTGACCAGTACCCCTAATGTCCCGGTAACTTTAGCAATGAGCAGACGCACCTCTTCATCGGATTGTTTCTGCTGATACTCGGTGAATACTGGTACAAATGCCTGTGCAAATGCACCTTCGGCAAACAGACGTCTTAAAAAATTCGGAATTTTATTCGCCAGGATAAACACATCGGCACCGCTGCCCGCTCCCATTAGGTTCGCAATCACAACATCTCTGACTAAACCTAAGACACGAGAAACTAAGGTCATTGCACTGACAATAATGCCCGACTTAATCAATTTTTTACTCAAAAAACCCCCTGAATAGAGCTGAAAACTTCAGGCGAGTAGTCTCAAAAAGTTGATTTTCCCCCTGTCACCTTCCAACAATAGCTGTTAGAATTGCGCATCATATTACACGAGTAAGGTTGAAGATAGCCAAGTTGATTGGATTAATTTATCTTTAAGATAAAGATTCAATCGTTGTCATTGACAAAATGACAAAAATAGGGCATATTCCCGACCTTTAAAATCTCTAACCCTATTTAGGAGTTGCACCTTGGCTAATAGCAAGTCTGCAAAGAAGCGCGCGCTTCAATCTGAAAAACGTCGTCAGCATAACGCTAGCCGTCGTTCAATGTTACGTTCATACGTAAAGAAAGTTATCGCTGCAATTAATGCTGGCGATCACAAAGCGGCTACTGAAGCATTTAATGCTGCACAACCAATTGTTGACCGTATGGCGACTAAAGGCCTTATTCACAAGAATAAAGCTGCTCGTCAGAAGTCTCGTCTAAACACTAAGATCAAAGCACTTGCTGCTTAATTTTAGATTAGCGTTTAAAAAACCGGCTTAGGCCGGTTTTTTTATATCTTTTTTTTGCCATTAGCTTAATTATCAAAATTCAGGCATAAAAAAACTGACAAAATCAGTAAACTTTGTCAGTTGAAGATGAATAACATGCCTAATGGCAATAGATATTATTCAGCAGCTTAATAATTTCCGACACCTCTTTACTCTTCAAAGAGTAAAATACGGTTTGAGCTTCCTTACGGGTCTCGACCAAATTATCTTTACGCAACCAGGCTAAATGTTGAGATAAAGCTGACTGGCTTAATCCCAATTTCTTGTTCATTTCACCTACACACATCTCTCCTTCACTAAGAAGGTAACATAGGATAAAGAGACGGCGTTCATTCGCCAAAGCTTTCAACATCACAACGGCATGATCTGCCCGTTGCTGCATTAATTCAATATTCATTACTCGCAAATTCTCCTAAAACAATCCCCGGAACTAATATAGCGTTGCCTTACAGATATAGTCGGGACATAAAGCACACTTTTTGCTAGATTGTTTTCAAAAGTGGGACATAAGTAATAAAAACAAAGGAAACTTATGAAAATCTATCGTCGTACTCTGCTCATCAGCCTATTTTTCACTGGGTTAGTGGGTTGCCAAAGCATCCAATTAGAAGAACCAAATATAAAAATAACTAAACAGTTACAGCAAAGCGCATTAGCCTCTCCTCTCGCTTATGATCTGGTTGAATCTCTCACAGTTGAAGTTGGCCCAAGGCTTGCGGGCAGCAATAAAGACCTTCTCGCCGTTCGGTGGGCTGAGAACAAATTAATTAAACTGGGTTTCGATAAGGTATACAAAGAAGCCGTTCAAGTTCCCGTATGGTCCCGAGGAGAGGCTCGAGCCGAAGTGATCTCCCCCTTCTCTCAGCCATTAGTAATAACCGCACTAGGGGGAAGCATAGCGACACCTAAAGAGGGTTTAAGGGCCCCTATCATAAGATTTGACACATTAGAGTCATTAAAGCGGGCTAACAGAAGCGATGTTGAAGGAAAAATTGTCTTTATCGACCATATCACCGAGCGCCACAAAACCGGTAAAGGTTACGGTAAAACGGTTGGCGGACGCTCCCGAGGAGCCATTAGCGCATCACAGAAAGGGGCCAAAGCCATCGTCATCCGCTCCATTGGAACCGACCATGACAGAATGGCGCATACAGGAATGATGAGGTATAAGGATGGCGTTGCAAAGATTCCTGCAGCGGCGATGTCGAATCCGGATGCCGATCTTATTAATCTGATACTAAAGCGAGATCCTAATGTGGTACTCGATCTCTTCATGTCATCACAAAGCCATGGTTTTGCGACCTCTTACAATGTTATTGCAGAGGTTACCGGCAACAGCAAGCCTGATGAGATAGTGTTAATCGGTGCCCACTTAGACTCATGGGATGAAGGAACAGGCGCAATCGATGACGGAGCCGGTGTTGCCATAGTAACGGCGGCGGGCAAGTTAATTCAAGACCTCCCTCAAAAGCCAGCTCGCACCGTTCGAGTGGTACTTTTTGCTGCCGAAGAGGTCGGCCTTGTAGGCGGTAAAGCTTATGCCAAAGCCCACAAAAATGAGCTGGAGAAACATTACATTGCTGCTGAGTCAGACTTTGGTGCGGGGCGGATATATCAGATAGATTACAGGGTAAACGAGAGTGCTTTGGAAGCGATACACGCGGTCAGTAGTCCTATGGTTGGTAATGGGGTTAAGTTAGGTAGTAATACAGCTTCAGGAGGGCCTGATGTCTCCATGCTACCAAAACAAGGAGTCCCTGTAGCCTCACTCAGACAAGATGGCCATGATTATTTTGATTACCACCATACGCCAAACGATACTTTAGACAAAATAGATCCGATGGCACTGCAGCAAAACGTCGCAGCCTACGCACAATTTGCCTACCTGATGGCACAATCTGAAGTTGAACTCAGGCCAATTACAACCGGTGCTAACCTCAAGCCAGTTATTATTGAAGCAAAATAAACCGGGGAATTTCTCTCATAAAAAAGCAGCCTTTGGCTGCTTTTTTATTCCCGACTAATAATAACCGGCTATATATTTGCTAACCAGTCCCTACAGCCCCCTTTACTTACTGCTCCTCACGCTTGAAAACAGGCGCCAGAGAAGTCGAATCGGCTTCACAGTAATAATAACCTGCGGAATCAAACTCTGTTAGCCCTGAGAAAGTTTTAATATTATTATCCAGTATGTATCTCACCATCATGCCTCTGGCACGTTTAGCAAAGAAACTGATCACCTTATATTGACCATTTTTCTTATCTTTAAATACCGGAGTGATCAGAGAACCTTTTAACTGTTTAGGTTTAACAGCCTTAAAATACTCGTTAGACGCCAAGTTCACCACAATCTGGTCACCCTGCTCCGATAAAGCCAGATTAACTTCGTCGGTTATCACATCGCCCCAGAACTGATACAGATTAGTCCCTTTGGTATTGGCTAGCCGGGTCCCCATCTCGAGGCGGTATGGCTGCATCAAATCTAATGGCCTTAGCAAGCCATATAAACCGGAGAGAATTCTGAGGTGTTTCTGTGCACGCTCAATACTCTGCTGAGATAGCGTGTCGGCATCCAGGCCGGTATAGACATCACCACGAAATGCATAAAGTGCTTGTTTGGCATTTTCAGTAGAAAAATCCCGGCTCCAGCTTGTAAATCTAGCCGCATTTAAACCGGCAATTTTATCGCTTACCTTCATTAGTGATGCTATATCAGATGGCGCGAGCTTACGGCACTCTTCGATAAGCTGTTCACTATATTGAACCAGTTTAGGTAAAGTATGCTCGCTTGTGCCTGCTTCATTTTCATAATCTAATGTTTTCGCTGGTGAAACTAAAACTAACATCGCTAATCCTTACAAGCCTTTAATGCTTGCTATCATACTGATGCAAACATAAAAAAACCACGCTAATTCGCGTGGTTTTTTAGATTGTGCTAATCCATTCAGCCGAACATCAGCTCAATAATATTATACTCAGTTTCTCTCGGTAGAAGATTCAGCGGAGCTGTTTTCCTTCATTACCCATATCCCCTCCTCCAGCTCATCAATTTCAGGGAACTGACTGCTGTCAAAAGTCGGAGTTAAGCCCGCTTTAACCTGACGCTCGTAATCTTTAATCACCGCAAAAGCGACTTTAGATAACATGACAATCGCGACAATATTAACTAGGGCCATAAGCCCCATAGACACGTCGGCAAAATTCCAAACCAGACTTAATGAAGCAACAGAACCCGCCATCACCATCGCAAGCACCAAGCCACGGAAAACAAACAGTACCTTCTTACTTTGAGTCAAGAACATAACATTGCTTTCGGCATAACTATAGTTAGCAATAATCGAAGAGAAGCAAAACAGGATAATCGCGAAGGCAATGAAGTAAGCCGACCAACTACCCAACTCATTGGTTAAGGCCAATTGTAAAAGGCCAATTCCTTGCTGACCATCTGGATTATTTAATACTCCGGATAACAAGATAATTGCGGCAGAAGCTGTACAGATCACCAAAGTATCGACAAATACACCAATCATCTGAACAAAACCCTGGGATGCAGGATGATTTGGGTTAGGTGTAGCTGAGGCTGCAATATTGGCCGCGCTGCCCATACCCGCTTCGTTTGAAAACAGACCGCGAGCAATACCGGCCATCATTGCTCCCATTGCACCACCGGCAGCCTCTTCCCACCCGAACGCACTCTTAACGATTAGTGAGATTGCCGCCGGAACCTGATCGATATTGATGACAAGCACCACAAGGGCGATGGCAAGATAAGCCACGGCCATAACGGGAACAATCAGCTCTGATGCTCTGGCGACTTTCTTTAAACCACCGCAAATGATGTATGCAGAGGCAAGCATAATAACTATGCCAACTATAGTTTTATCAAAACCAAAAGCATTATTAAGCGCATCGGTCATGGTATTGGCCTGCGCCGCATTAAATGCAAAACCAAAAGCTATGATAAGTAGAATGGAGAAGATACTTCCCATCCAACGTTTACCAAGACCACGCTCCATGTAGTAAGCTGGGCCACCGCGATATTGACCTTCACTATCTTTAACTTTATACACCTGAGCTAAGGTCGACTCGATAAATGCCGTCGCCATACCTAAAAGTGCAATCAACCACATCCAGAAAATCGCCCCCGCACCACCAACAGTAATAGCAACGGCAACACCCGCCATATTTCCTGTACCGACGCGTGCAGCCATCGAGGTACAAAATACCTGAAAAGAGGAGATCCCATCTGTTTTATTGCGCCCTTGAATCACTAATTTGGCACCGTGACCAAACATGCGGAACTGAATAAACCCAAGGCGAACTGTAAAGAGTATACCGGCAGCAACCAGTACATATATAAGTACGCTACCCCACAGTAAGCCGTTAATGGCATTTACTGCAGTCTCAATAGCGTTAATCAGAGTCTCAAACATAATTAATTTCTTATCCCCATGACAAAAGCGGACTGGTAATGATTACCTAGACCGGGTTTGACTATAAAATTTCCTTCCCATTTTGATCAAAGAATGTCGGTGAATTTATCTTTTAGAATTGTCCTTTCATGATTTTGCAAAATCATGCTCACCGAATTCGATGCAGCAAAATAGCACACCACAAAAAATATACCATGTGACACAGATCACAGTTAAGCATTTGAATAACACTAGAATCACATGAATAAACAATACTAAGTTACTGTTGTAACTGATTCAACAAAGGATTTACTCGCTTTCTGGCAACATTTAAGAAATTTAATAACTTTATCGAAATAAGATGTAGAACACATTTTTGTAATAAAATTACAAATATAGTACTGAACATGAGCTTTGGTTAACTTTTTGCTTACTATAAATGGGGTTATTTATGTCACAACAGCAAGAGATCAGCGCGTTAAAGAAATTTGTAAGAGCTACAAACTTTCTAGCGACATCTCAAATTTATCTAAAGAAGAACGTACTGCATAAGCGTGCACTTGCACACACAGATATCAAGCCTAGACTATTAGGTCACTGGGGTACTTGCCCTGGTATCAACTTTGTCTACGCTAACATCAACCGTCTAATTGTTAAAAACAACCGCTCATTCGTCTACCTTGTAGGCCCCGGTCACGGTTTCCCTGCAGTACAAGCTAACCTTTTCATGGAAGGCTCTCTTAGCCATTATTACCCAGATATCATTCCATACAATGAAGAAGGTATCACAGATATCTGTCAGAAGTTCTCTGCAGCTTATGGTTACCCTTCACACGCTAACCCGGAAGCACCTGGACAAATTTTAGAAGGTGGCGAACTCGGTTATTCACTTTCAGTTGCCTGGGGTGCAGTATTAGATAACCCTGACCTGATTGCAGCTTGTCTGATTGGTGATGGTGAGTCAGAAACGGGTCCTCTTGCCGCTTCTTGGTATGCAAACCGTTTAGTAGACCCTGCCACTAACGGTGCGGTACTGCCAATCGTTCATATCAACGGTTATAAGATCTCTGGTCCAACTCGTATGGGTCGTATGAGCCACGAAGAACTGGATCTTGAATTCCGTGGTCTAGGTTACCACCCAATTATCGTTGACGATGAGCTCGAAGAAGACGTCTACGTTCAAATGGCAAATGCCATGGACACGTCATATGAGATGATCAACGATATCCAGAAACGCGCACGCAGCGGTGAAGATATTGTTAAGCCACGCTGGCCTGTCATCTTAATGCGTACCGCTAAAGGTTGGACGGGTACTTCTGAGTACAATGGCAAGAAGCTTGAAGGTAACTGTGAATCTCACCAGGTTATCGTCAACAAGTGTGCTACCGATAAAGGTCATCTAGAAGCGCTAAACACTTGGTTATCAAGCTATAAGTTCGATGAACTTTATACAATTAACGATAAAGGCGAGCTAATCTTCGATAAAGAGATCCAGAGCCTACTTCCACCTAAGCAGCTAACTTGTGGTCAGCAACACCTAAGCTACGGTGGTGAAGTGGTTCGTGCACTTGCCAACCCAGACCTGTCTAAACTTGCTTACGGTGCGGAAACGCCTCGTGGTACCCGTGGCGTATCTATGTACAAGATGGGTGAGTGGATGCGTGATGCAATGAAACTCAACCGTGACCAACGTAACCTTCGTATCTTCAGCCCGGATGAAACTTATTCGAACCAGCTTCAAGCCGTATTTGAAGAGACAGACCGTGCGTGGCAGTGGCCTATTGAAGAGTGGGATGAAGACATGGCCCGCGATGGTCGCGTCATCGAGCTGCTATCTGAAAACTTGCTTTTCGGTATGATGCACGGTTATACAGTGACAGGTCGTCACGCCATGTTCCCAACTTATGAGGCTTTCTCACAAGTTGTCTCCTCTATGGCTGACCAATACTGTAAGTATGTCTATGCGAGCCAAGGCGTACACTTCCGTAAGCCGGTACCATCATGCAACGTGGTTCTCTCGTCACTGTTAGAGCGTCAGGATCATAACGGTTACTCACATCAGAACCCATCATTCCTGGGCGCTATGCTTGAGAAACATCCTAAGATTATCTCTGCTTACCTACCTGCAGATGGTAACAGCACACTGGTTTACACTGAGCGTGCCTATGCCGATCGCGATAAGCTAAACATCATCGTTGCCGGTAAGAAAGACTTGCCACAATGGTTATCACTTGATGAAGCCCGTCAACAGACTAAAGATGGTGTCATGGTTTGGGACTTCGCTTCCGATGAAAACCCTGATGTTGTTCTTGTTGGTTGTGGTGATTATGTCACTCAAGAAGCGATGGCAGCTCTGGTATTAATCAGAGAGATACTACCACGCGTTCGTATCCGTTTCGTCAGTGTGACTGAATTAACCAGCAGCGGTCTAGGTAGCCTCGACTTCCAAAGCAAGCCATGGTTAATGGACGAAGTATTTACCGCCGATAAGGGCGTTGTATTCAACTACCACGGTTACCCGAACACCATCAAGAAACTGGTATTCGATTATAAGGGTAGTGATCGCTTCAGAATCAAGGGCTATGAAGAGGAAGGTTCAACGACCACTCCATTCGATATGGGCGTTCGTAACGGTACTTCTCGTTACCACTTAGTTATTGATATGGCTTACAAGCTATTCCAACAAGGTGTGATCGATGAAACTCAGCATGTTGCAATTACAACCGATATGCTACAGCGCTTAGTTGACCATAGAAACTACATCAAGGCCAACGGCGTCGACCCAATCAGCCTTGATAACTGGGTATGGACTCGATAGAGAACCAACCAGAAGTCATAAGTTGATAACAGTCAGTGCACTCTTTTAGAGTGCACTTTTTTTTGCCTGAAAAACTCTGCGGCAAACCAGCTCCAACCGTGATTGCATCTGTACCCGGAGCCGTTATCGCCCCTGATCATGATGGCGTAATGGATTCGCTTGATCAGTGTCCCGAGACTCCATCGACTCAAGTTTTGGTATAACCAAGCCCGTTATTCAGGGTCGCAGCGCCGATGCCAACAAAGCCAATCGACGTATTACGTGACAGGCGTAAAAAAAGAAGCGCAGATAAAATAACGGAGCTCACATTTATATAAGAAATCGCTACTTCTGTGTGGCGTTTTTTTATCTGTATCCATTGCAACCTAAGCGCTATACTTTCAAATACTCATTTATGGCTAGTATTATTTAGCAATCTTACGTTTAAAAACCCTTTTTACTGATATTTTACAACTTTCCTGTAATTTTTTTTCATTTATGGTTGGAAATATCATCAAGATCGCTTCTAATACCTGTTGCAAATCACAAACCTTAAGCTGCTTCTTAAGAAGGATGTTATTTTTATGCCTAATACACTCGAACAATTCAAATCAATTACGACTATTGTTGCCGATACCGGCGACATTGAAGCCATCAAGCGTTACCAACCGGAAGATGCAACGACCAACCCATCTTTAATATTAAAAGCAGCTCAGATCCCAGATTATGCTCACCTTATCGACAATGCTAACGAGTGGGCGAAATCGCAAAGTGACTCCATCGAGCAACAGGTTGAAGATGCAGGTGATAAGCTTGCGGTCAATATTGGTGTAGAAATCTTAAAAATTGTTCCTGGCAGGATCTCAACAGAAGTCGATGCAAGGCTCTCTTTCGATAAAGCAGGTTCAATCACTAAAGCTCACAAACTCATCAAGCTTTACAAAGAAGCTGGTATTGATAAATCTCGTATCCTCATCAAGCTTGCCTCTACCTGGGAAGGTATTTGCGCCGCCAAAGAGTTAGAGCAAGAAGGCATTAACTGTAATCTAACCTTGCTATTCAGTTTCGCTCAAGCTCGCGCATGTGCAGAAGCTGGGGTTTACCTTATCTCTCCTTTCGTTGGCCGTATTCTCGATTGGTACAAGAAAGACACAGGCCTTGAGTATTCTTCTGTAGAAGATCCTGGGGTCGTTTCGGTAACAGAGATCTACAACTACTATAAGCGCCACGGCTTCAACACCGTCGTTATGGGCGCAAGCTTCCGTAACACAGGTGAGATCATCGAACTTGCAGGTTGTGACCGTCTGACTATTGGCCCGGCACTACTCGAAGAGTTAGCAAATTCGCAAACAGAAGTCGTACGTAAGCTCATTCCAACAGACACAGTTGTTGATGCAGCAGAACCGCTGACTGAAGCTCAATTCCGTTGGGAGTTCAACGAAGACCCAATGGCAGTCGAGAAACTAGCCGAAGGGATCAGAAACTTCGCTATCGACCAAGGTAAACTCGAAGTCATGCTGAAAGAGAAATTGGCCTGCTAGGGAGATGATTAAGATGACCGAACTGACTCAAGGTACAGCCTGGAAAACATTAAAGGCTCATACTGAAGGCTTAGCTCATATGAGAACACTTTTTGAAAGTGATACTCAACGTTTCGACCATATGTCTACCTCAGCCTGTGGCTTGTTTTTAGATTACTCCAAAAACAGGGCAGACAAGGAGACGATGTCTCTCCTGTTCAGTGTTGCAGAAGATGCTCAGCTCGAGTCGAAAATCAAAGCCATGTTCAATGGCGAAATGATCAACACGACAGAGAAACGGGCCGTGCTACATACGGCACTTCGTGCTAAGCCTGAGCAAGAAATAATGCTTAATGGTGTTAATATTGTTCAAGAGGTTCAAGAGACACAGCAGCAGATGGAACTGTTCGTCGATGCTGTAAGCTCAGGTAACTGGAAAGGTTACACGGGCAAGAAGATCACCGATATTGTCAGTATCGGAATTGGCGGCTCCTTCCTGGGACCAAAGATAGTTTCACAGGCACTCAGACCCTATTGGAGCAAGCAGCTAAATTGCCATTTTGTTGCTAATGTTGATGCGAGTTCTATTGTTGAGAAATTAAAGCCTCTCAATGCTGAAACCACACTATTCATCATGTCCTCTAAATCTTTTGGAACCCAAGAGACACTAACTAATACCTTAAGTGCAAAAGACTGGTTTATCGAACAAGGTGGCTCTCAAGCTGACGTTGCTAAGCATTTTGTCGCTGTTACATCCAATGTAGCAAAAGCCACTGAATTTGGTATCGATGCAGACAATATCTTCCCTATGTGGGATTGGGTTGGCGGTCGTTACTCTCTTTGGTCAGCCATCGGTCTCCCGATAGCTTTATTGATCGGGATGGATAACTTCAGAGCCTTACTGAGTGGCGCAAATGAGATGGATCAGCATTTTGCTAATACGCCACTTTCTGAGAATATGCCGGTGATCATGGGCCTATTCTCATTGTTATATGGCAATTTCCATGACGCTCAGTCTCATGTGGTCTTAACTTATGATCATTACTTGAGAGGCTTACCTGCGTACTTCCAGCAGCTGGACATGGAGAGTAATGGTAAATCTGTGACCTTAGATGGCACAGAGGTCGATCACAGCACTGGACCGGTTATCTGGGGCGGAGAAGGTACAAACGGCCAGCATGCATACCATCAGTTATTGCATCAAGGAACGGCTCTAATCCCTGCTGACTTTATTATGCCACTTCAGAGCCATAACCCTCTTGGAGAGCATCATGTGCAGCTTGCCTCAAATTGTTTTGGTCAAACCCAGGCACTGATGCAAGGTCGCTCATATGAAGAAGCACTCAAAGAGCTCGCCGATAGCAAACTAGCCGCTGATGAAAAAAGCGTAATAGCAAAGCATAAGGTGATGCAGGGTAATAAGCCCAGCAACACCATTTTAATGGATAAGTTAACTCCACAGACACTCGGTGCGTTAATCGCCTTATATGAGCACCGAACTTTTGTTCAGGGTGCAATCTGGCAGATAAACTCATTCGATCAGTGGGGAGTCGAGCTTGGTAAGACATTAGGTAATGATGTCCTGGATAGACTCAGTGCAGAAAATGACGCAACTGAACTGGACTGTTCAAGCAATGGCTTGATCAACATGTTCAGACAGAAAAAAATCTAGCCCTAATCTCTACCGTATATAAAGCCAGTTTTCACTGGCTTTTTTTTATTCGCTAGCCCATAACTCCAAATTTTCAACTTTTCTTTATAGTTAGCTCTAAAATTATATATTTATCGCCACAAAACCTTCATTCCAGTTTAACATTTTCGAAACATTCTTCTTGCACACTATTTTAAAAGTGTGGTATTAAATTGTTGAACAAAAAATAAAACAACAGGAGGTTGCCATGAATCGATTAGATTATGGTAGTGCGCTAGATACCGTCGTAGAAAGACCGAGTCGCTCAAGAAGCTCTAACAAGAAGCGTAAATGGCGTGAGATTGAAGCGTTGAAGGAGAAGCATCGCTTACTTAAGGAACTTCAAGACATAGATACCAATTTCAATTGCGAGCTCGATAACCTCCTGATGTAAATAAGTAAGAATTCACACAAAAAAAGAGCGCTTTATGCGCTCTTTTTTGTGTCGGGAACACTTATGTAAATGTTCCATGGACGGATTAAAATTTTCGTTGTGTCTGGACTTCTAGTAATAAAGAGTTATGTCTCTCTTTATATACAAAGAGTCCATGGGTCAGAGATGCTCCAGACATCTTCCTGACATTTCCTCCATCTGACCCATATGGATATGGGAAATGTCTTCGAAGCGAATGGAACGCGTCAGACCCTGGAGGTCATGGATAGAAATTTACTTTGTGTCTGGACTTCTTGTAACAAAGAGTTATATGTTTTAAAAACAGCGACTTTTAGAAGATCTCATCATCCTTAATATAATCTCTAAGCTCTTCAAACAGTACGTTATCATTATCGCTAAACAGAGGATCATCGATAAGCTTCAATGAACAAAGATCCTGAACATTTCCCCAATCTTTTTTATCCATCTCCTTAGCCAACAGCGGAAAGATTATAGTATCTTCATAATTCATATGTTGCTCTTGCAATGCAACATACTCTTTAAGATCGACCACTAATTGCTCTCTGGACACGACCACATCACTTAAAATTAAGTTCAGCGTCGCCATCAGAGAGGCCGAAGCATCGATCAATTGATGATGTTCTTCGGCCAATTTGTTAGGGTTATCCTCTTGCGAAACTTTTTTCAGATAGTAGTTATAAATAATATCTTCTAAAGGATGATGACTATGCTCTGCATAGCTTTGCATATACTCAACGACATCCCTGATGAGATTAAAGTTGACAGCCTCACCTTCGGCTAACTTCTTATATTTAACCTTTAGAACATTTAGCAAAATGGCAATGTGCTTATGATCACTGTTCAGCCTTGCAAGCATAGTTATCTCCATATCAAGAACATCGTTATATACAATATTAGTAAATAGATGAAATAATACCCAATATATCAAAGACTATTGTTAAATGGATGTGACTAAGATCAACTGAAATAAAACTAAATCAATAAAACAGCCCTTAAGAAACGCTGGACTCAACAACATTTTTGACCGTATTCAATGAACCCTGGAGGCGATAAAAAGCCTCACCGGCCGAATTAGCCTCTTTTAAGTTTCTTTCAACCATAGATGCAAAGTAATCCTCCTGCTCCTCTGTCATATCTAAAACATGAAAACTGGTACGGATCTCCGCAGTCATCCCTGTCAGGGCAGCACTGAATTTTTCGTCATGCTCTAAAATTGCGCCACTAATACTCCCCAGTAGCCCTTGGATCTCCATAAAGACATGTTTCAAAGTCTGCTGCCGTCCAATATCCAACACCCGTGCCTCCAGCCCTTCTACAATAACCGCAATAATGTCCCTTAACCTGCCATATAAGACCTCATCATCCAATGGCATATTCTTTATCAAGAAAGAGACATGCTTGTCATTACAGATAGTCCTGCTACCAAAATCATACAAACGTCCGTGTTTATCCAGAAGTTCAAGAATGTTGGCCTCGATGGGGCTGATCTCCCCATGTGATGGCGCAAAATAATGCACTTCGGCGTCTCTGATCTCCAAACAGGTATTTAAGTTAAGTTGCTGCATCAAATCAAAGAAGGCATCCGCCAGACTCTGATAATCATGACATAGGAAGCACTGTCTGAAAAACTGCAAGACCGCACCATATTGTGACGACTCTGTCATCGATTGAAATGCCATATTTCTTGACATTGTTTCAGCCTGCATCAAAGAACGCTTTTTTATCTGATATGATGCAACAGCCTGAACTTTAGCCACCAGTTCCTTTAGCTCAAAAGGTTTAGCAATGAAATCCACTGCACTCACATCGTAGGCCCTGAGACGCTCTTCGAGAGTATTCATGCCAGACACAAATATTACCGCCGTATCTTTACCCGAAGCGGTCAGCTCCTTACAGAGTTCGATCCCGCTTATATCGGGTAGGTTAATATCCATCAATATAAGATCTGGTGTAGCCGATTCTAAAGCTTCGCGATATGAGTAGGCGTCATTAAATACTTGAACCCGGTAATCATCAATGATCACCTCTTTAATAAGATCGCAATAGTCCTCGTCATCATCTACAACCCAAACTAATATCTCTTCCATGCTAGATTTCTCCTTGCAAAAATACGGCCCATACCCTGTGTAATCACTCTGTTTAAACAGCTGTAAATGGTTAAAGTCTAACTAAACATCTCTCGGCGTGAAGCTAATCCCGACCTGTTGCAGTGCAGTAACCAGTCCGTCTAACTCAAATGGCTTATGTAGTACTTTATAAGGCATCTGTGCATTATTAGTGATACCGATATCGCCGATAAAACCTGAGATTAATAATACGGGAATAGGCTCCTTCGATGACAATTCATTGGCTAGCTCATAGCCATTTATTCCACCAGGCATCAACACATCGGTAATAAGAAGCTCAATACCATTTAAATCTTCTTTATACTTTTCTCTCACAGCAACCGGATCTGAATAGGCTTCAACATCCATTCCAAGTAACTCACAATAATCAGTCAGAACGGTTAATAACTCCTCTTCATCATCAACGATGAGCACTTTTAACTTATTTGCGACTCTCGGTATCCCCCCCCTTTCATCTGACTGTATTTCCTGACGAGCCAGCTTCTTAGCCACAGGAAACCAAAGCCTGAACTCTGTCCCTTGCGAGTCCGATTTAATGACACTCATATAACCTTTAGAACGTTTCACGAACCCATAGACCATAGAGAGGCCTAACCCGGTACCTTTACTCTTATCCTTAGTCGTGAAAAATGGCTCGAAGACCTTCTCCAGCAATGTTGCCTGGATACCACTGCCATGGTCGATGACAGAGATAGTAATATACTCTCCCGATTCCACCAGTGGCCTGCCGGTAATGCCAGGTAAGAGACCGCTGAGGTATGACTTATCGGTTCTGATGGTGATCAGCCCCTCTCCTGACATTGAGTCCTTGGCATTAAGCACCAAATTAATCAGAGCATCCTCCAGATCCCCCCTATCGACATAGATATTACCAAGATTGGATTTCACCTCGGTAACCAGTTCAATCTGTGTCGTCAACGACTTCCCGAGTAGCTCCTCCAGCCCTTCAATTACATCATTTACGTCACAAGGCTGCGCACTAAACTGCTCCTGTCTTGAAAACTGCAATAGACGCCGGGTAAGATCCGTTCCCCTCTGACACGCTTTAAATGCTGTTCCCAGATAACGTTCCACCTTCTCATCGCTGCTCTTCAGTGACATCAATTCAAGGTTGCCTTTCAATACCCCCAGAATGTTATTAAAATCATGAGCAATACCACCAACCAGCTGCCCCATTGCCTGCATCTTCTGCGTTCTCGCCATCAACTGCTGCAACTGCTTTTGTTCTGTGATGTCTCGTCCAACGAGTGCGAATAAACTGCCATGTTCACTGCGCTCTTCAAGCGCAACAAGGTGCATGTGTAGTAAGGCAGTTTCTTTATCAGCCTTAGTGCATACCAGCTCTCCATCGAACTCTGTTCTCGTGTTGATCGCCTGTAGCAGTTCGCTCTCATCATATCCGCTCGACATACCATCCTTGAAAACTTGATTTTGAAAAAGCAGGGTTATGGGCTTGCCAATAAGTTGAGTTCGAGGGTAATGGCTGATACTTGTGGCCGCAGCGTTAGCGTACATAATGCTGGGGACACCGAATGGGGAGCGGCTGGCGACAAGGATAAGGTCTTCACTATTACTCACTATGGATTGAAACATTTCACTGTCTATCGATTGCACGACCCGACTCTTGGCCCTCTCCTGCCAGTCAACAGTTTGCTGAACAAGCATGCCCATAATAATATCGGACAAGAGATCACTTGAATCGATAAGGAATGACAACCATAGTTCACTCGACGAGTGGAAGAAGACCTGAATGTTGACATCCTTCGCTGGCCACACGATAAATGATTGCCAACGATGAACGATGGGATCCTGGTTTGCAAATGGCCAATCTTTTGCCTCTTTCCATAATGTGAGGTATCGAACAGGATCACGACACCAACAGGTTGATGAAGCAGGCATATCGTCAAAATCGAGACAATCCTTAGGTACAATTAATACCGCTTGAGATTGACTGACATCGGCCAATATTCTGCATAGTGGTAATAGAATATCTTCACCGTTGATAAAGCTGGCTTGCAACTTACCAAGCTCAGCGAGTAGACGGGGCCAAAAGGTGTTGAAATCAGTTTGAGAGAATTCATTAAACACTGTAGAGTCCGTTCCAGTTGTCCTTGTGTCCATTGATTATTCACCAATCATCCAAATTAAGTGGTTGTTAATAGCATAGTTAAGCTTGGCTATTTCGCGACATTATTCGACATAAAGCTTGTAACTAAATTTTTAAACAGGAATATAGAAGATGAACTCTTGCAGATGGATAGGTGCACATGTCAGTGCCGCCGGTGGAATCGAGAATGCCCCTATCAATGCAAAGAAGATAGGGGCGAATGCATTCGCACTTTTCACTAAAAATCAGCGCCGCTGGCAAGCCGCCCCACTGGCACAGGCAAATATTGAACAATTTAAGGATAACTGTAGACAGGCTAATATTCCCGGCAGTGCAATATTGCCCCACGACAGCTATCTGATAAACCTAGGTCATCCGGATGAAACTCAGCTGGAGAAATCAAGACTGGCGTTTTTCGATGAGATAGAACGCTGTGAACAGTTGGGCTTAACGTTACTCAATTTTCACCCCGGTAGTCATCTGAGAAAAATAGAGATAGATGAGTGCTTATCAAGGATCAGCCAGTCGATAAATATGGCTTTAGAGCGTTCGACAAGCGTGACTGCAGTCATTGAAAATACGGCGGGACAAGGTTCTAATTTAGGTCATAGCTTCGAGCAACTGGCCCAGATTATTGATGGCGTAGAGGATAAGTCTCGTGTTGGTATATGTATAGATACCTGCCACATGTTTGCAGCTGGATATGACTTAACAACAGAAGCTGCCTGTCAGGAGAGCTTTGATTTATTTGACAACATAGTGGGCAATCAATACCTCAAAGCCATGCATTTAAACGACAGTAAAACCCCGTTAAATAGCCGGGTAGACAGGCATGAATCTCTTGGGCTTGGCCATATAGGCAGAGAGGCATTTAGCTTCTTAATGAATCTTGAGGCAACAAAAAATATCCCTATGGTATTAGAGACTATCAACTCAGATATTTGGGAAGATGAGATAAACTGGCTACGTAGTTTGAGCGAAGAACGCTAAACATAAGCTAAAGCACTGTAGCCATTACAGTGCTTTAAACAACCAAGAATATGCGACGGTATCTTTATTATTTTTGAGTCGCTCTATAGCAAACATTTATAGATAACGGCGACGACCTTAGTCGGATCTCCATGATCGATTTGCGACCAGACGATATGTGTTCCGTTAAGCTCTTCACCATGTTTCTTTGCATTGTTCTTAGCATCTCGCAATGCAAACTCCCCCCTGCCAATGCCTGTCACCATGGCAAAGCTGTCACAATGAGTCACTTCAAAATCATAGGCTTCATTTATTCGATGGTAAAGTTGAGTCTCATCGCTCGATACGCAAGCACTTAGCGTACAGCAACAAAGTAAAGCAATTAAAAATCTTAACACCCTTTTGGAACCTGTCTGAAAAACCGGGGGAAAAGATATAAAAATTAACAATTCAAAATTGTGAGAAAGATCACAGCGAGGGCCAATTGCGAATTACATTCAGATACAGAGATTATAGAGGGGGTTAGCACGCGAGACAGCTTACCAGCTTTGTTAACAACAACCGTAAACCTTCGACAAAACCCAACACATTAATCAACACTTATTTCAGCGCTTACAACTTGTTATATACCCAAGCCACTTGGAAATGCAGGATTCAGTGGGAATTTAATGCGTTTTAGGCAAGGCATTGATTGCAGGTAATGGTTGTTCCCTTAGCAAAATCAATAACGCAGAATAAATCGCATTAAAACCCATCAACGAAGGCTTTGCACAAGCCCACTTCGTTGTTGCATTAGCTTAAAATGGGATGACCATTCCTACGCCAATGCGCCTAGAAATGAACTCGCGCAAGGCCTCTGAAACGAGCATTTCCAGGTCGTTTGGGTATACGGGACGAAAAAGAGGCTAATTCTCTTTATGTCGCCCCGTAAAAGCATCGTCCCGTGAAAAGCTACAGCACCTTAAACAGATGAGATTTCAACGATGTAAAATTAGCCTCTAATGTTGCTGACAAAATGTCTTTGTCAGCGACAGCGGCTAAAGCCGGAGGAAGTGGCACCTCAATGCCTAGTTCACTCTCAACCACCTCTTTAAATTTAGCGGGGTGAGCCGTACCCAAGAATATGCCTTTCTCATCATCGGACATCGTTAAGGTTAAGGCTTGGGCCGCAATGGCTGCATGAGGCTCAGAAAGATAGCCTGCACGATTTAACTCTTTGAGAGCCCCAGAGGTATCTGACTCAGATAAAGCAACACCAGATATATCCGATAGCGACCACCCCATGGCATCGACTATCGCTTCCACTCTTGGCCAGTTACTTGGCTCTGCGACATCCATTGCATTAGACATAGTTGCAACGGTTGCATGAGGAAGCCAATCACCTTGGTCTAAATAACGTGGCACTGTGTCATTGCTGTTCGTCGCGGCAACAAAGCGTTTAACAGGCAATCCCATCGCCTTGGCAAACAATCCCGCCGTTAAGTTACCAAAGTTACCACTGGGCACAGCAATCACAGGATCTTGCTTATGCTCACGTTTAAATTGAGCAACGGCTTCAAAGTAATAACAGATCTGGGCAAGCAGACGACTAATATTGATGGAGTTAGCCGAGTTCAGATGCAGGCCGTCCCGAACATCGCTATCTTCGAACGATCGCTTAACTAAGTCCTGACAAGCATCAAAGTCTGACTCGACCGATACTGTGTGTATGTTGCCACCCAGCGTGGTAAACATCTTTTCCTGCAGTAAACTAATCTTGCCTTTTGGATACAGAACAACAACTTGTATATTATCCAAACCAAAAAATGCATCGGCAACGGCCGCCCCGGTATCACCGGAGGTTGCAGTTAAAATATTAATTTTTTCATTTGAGGCCAGCTCGTTCAGACACTGCGCCATAAATCGGGCGCCAAAGTCTTTAAATGCTAATGTTGGACCATGAAACAGCTCGAGGCAGTATCGTTTGTCGTCGGCTTTAGCGAGAGAGAGCTCAAAGTTAAAGGCTTTCTCAACTAAGCTATCCACCCTGTCCTGACCAATCTCAGATGATAACCAGGCACCGAGTACTTTTTTGCAGCGTTCAACAAAAGGCAATGCTAAAAGTGCTTCTACGTCATCCAAAACCGGGATCTGCTTCGGAAAAAACAGTCCTCTGTCTTTTCCCAGACCTAACTTCAGGGCCTGGGTAAAACTCACCACCTGCTGCGGGTGCTTTAGGTTATACAGTTCCATGATTCTAATACCTTTTAAAAATTTTAATCGTTAATTCAGCGAGCAACACATTTGGCCGACATAGATACCTTCTATTAGCTAGATATCTTCCGTTGAACGGGCACCTTGAGCATCTATTCGGCAGATATGAGAAAATCCCCCTTGCTCTAGGTAATTTTGTTCAAGCCATGCTTGCGCTTTGTTTGCCGTGTCTAAGCAATCCGTGACCGAAAACAGAGTCGGTCCACTACCAGAAATTCCGGTCGTTAGCATGCCAATCTCCGCGAGTGCCACTCTTGACTCTTCATAACCGGGGATAGCCGATGCTCTGTAGGGTTCGGCCAATACATCTTTCAACACCGAAATAGCCATAGTGGGGTCTTGACGGTATGAAGCATGAACAAATGCGCTAAGATAACGGCCAAAATCGATTGCCACAGACTTATCGTATTGACTCGGTAATAACTCACGCATTTTGGCGGTTGATAGTGAGATCCCAGGGTATGCAACAACCCAATACCAGTTCTCAAATGTCGGAATATCATCACACACTTTCTCAGGGGTATCTAACATCAATTGCATCCCACCTAAGAAACATGGCGCAACATTATCATAATGAACAGAGCCGCTAATCTTGCCCTCAAACTTCCCCATCAACCTCAATAAATCTTGTTCATTATAAGGGTGAGAGAAATATTCATTTAACGCATACAGAGCCGCTACGACGGAGCTCGCACTCGAACCCAAGCCACTGCCTACAGGAAGATTTTTTTCTAATGTGAGTAAAAGGCCCTCCTTTTTACCCAGCTGTTCGAGAAAGAACTCCGCACATTGATAAACAATATTCTCTTTCGGATCTTGTGGTAGCTTATCAGCCCAACGACCGGCGAGAGACAAATGAATGCCTTTATCGATTGATGAGATACTGACTCTATCTCCGAGCAGACTGCCATCTATTGGAGCCAGTGCAGCACCAAGCAGATCGAACCCAACGCCAACATTTCCCATAGAGGCCGGTGCATATACAGTCAGACTCATGAGCTCATCTCCCTTGTCCAGTTTAATGTTCTCAGAAGATCGGCAAATGCCCCAGCTGCGGTAACGTCAGTCCCTGCACCATAGCCTCGCAACACAAAAGGAATAGGCTGATAGTAACGGCTATAGAATGCCAGTGCATTCTCTCCGCCTTTGACACTATAAAGAGGATCGCTTGCATCGACTTCGGCTATTTTAACCCGGCAACCATCATCATCGATCTGCCCCACATACCTAAGAACTTTACCTTCACTGCGGGCTTTCTCTACCCAGAGTGCAATCTGCTGATCAAGCTTTGGCAGGTTACTCATGAAAGTCTCAACATCGCCATCGGCATCAAAAGAGTCAGGTAAAACAGATTCGATGTTAATATCTTTTAGCTCTAAATCTAAGCCTACTTCACGGGCTAAAATAAGCACCTTTCTCGCCACATCCATCCCACTTAAGTCATCACGCGGATCGGGCTCAGTAAAACACTTGTCTCTGGCAATACCTGTCGCCTCCGAAAGTGTCATTCCCTCATCGAGCATGCCGAATATATAGGAGAGTGAGCCTGATAAGATGCCATTAAACTTGAGCAATTTATCCCCGGCAAACAATAACTTTTTCAAGTTATCTATCACTGGTAAGCCAGCACCCACAGTTGTTTCATAAAGGAACTGTCTACGCTGTTTCAATGCCGTTGCGCGTAATGCGCGGTAATACTCGATATCCCGGGTATTCGCTTTTTTATTGGGTGTGACCACATGCAAGCCGGCATTCATCACATCCAGATATTTATCTGACACATACTCACTGGAGGTACAATCGACCAACACTGGATTAAGTAGTTGCTGCTCTTTGGCCCACTTAAGCATCAGATCCAGATCGCACTCAGTTTGACAATCAGACAGCAGATTCTGCCAACCACTGAGGTCTACACCTTTGGCATCGAGTAACATATGCCTGGAGTTTGCAATACCACACACACGAATAGTGATGTGTTGCTGTTTCAACATTTCAGCCTGCTGCTTTATCTGCTCGAGTAAACCGGCACCAACATTACCGCAGCCAACTAAGAACACATCGAGGTAATGTTGAACATCGAAAAAGCTTTGATGACAGGCCGATATCGCATGCTTGGTTTTGCGTTGTTCGATAACCGTTGATATTGAACGCTCGGAGGAGCCCTGAGCGATAGCGATTATATTAACTGTCGCTTGAGCCAATGCCTGGAAAAACTTACCCGCCACCCCTTTATGAGTCCGCATCCCATCCCCAATTAACGAGACGATGGCTAACTCATGTCTCATCTCTATTGGTTCCAGTATTTCACTCTTTAATTCCAGTTCAAACTCAAGCTCCAGAGACTCTTTTGCCTTAGCGGCATCTTGAGTCGCCACACAAAAGCTGATGCTATATTCAGAGGAGCTTTGAGTAATTAGAGAGATGGAGATCCCCGAGCGTGAGATAGCGCCGAGAGTACGACTTGCCATGCCCACCATGCCTTTCATTCCGGGTCCCGAAATATCAAACATGGTCTGCTGATCTAAATTTGAGATAGCCTTTACATTCAAGCCACTTTCATCGGCTTCATTAGAAACGAGTGTTCCGGGGGCCTTTGGATTAAAGGTATTTCTGATATAGCATGGAATATGGTATTGAGCGATAGGAGAGATTGTTTTTGGATGCAATACCTTGGCACCAAAATAGGAAAGCTCCATCGCTTCTTGGTAGCTTAACTGAGAAAGTAATTTCGCATCTGTAACGACTCGGGGATCGGTATTATAGACGCCATCAACATCGGTCCAAATTTCACAACAACTGGCATCTAAGCATGCAGCTAAAACCGCAGCAGAGTAATCGGAACCATTCCTTCCCAGCGTGACAGTGCGACCTTCTTTATCTCCGGCGGTAAAGCCCGGCATCACCCATACACGATATTCATCTAGTGATACTCGATTGAAGCGTGCTTTGCTCGACTCGATATCGACCAAAGATTCTAATGGGTCGCCCGATGCAAGAAATAGATATTGTGGCTCAAAAGCGTTAGAGCTGAGGCCTTTAGCAACCATTAATTGCACCATAAGGGCTGCAGAAAGCTTTTCTCCGCCAACCAGAATTTCGGCGCGGACAAAATCAGGACACTCCTTTAAAAGACTGACACCAAGTAATTTGTTTTCCCAGAGACTCAGTTGCTGAGATAAACGCTCCATTAAAGGGGCCAGCTGTTGAGGTTGCAATACTGAGGAAGCATTCTGATACAGCGAACTGAAGACTTGCTCAACCCCAGATAACACAGCTTTAAAGTCATCACCACTAACTGCAACATCGACCATCTCAAGCAGACCATTGGTTACCGTCGCCGGCGCCGACAAAACAACGGCAACCGGTTCACTCTTAGCGGTATCGACCACAATATCTGCAGCCGCATTAAATCGTTGCCAATTTGCCAGCGAGGTACCACCAAATTTCATAACTTTCATACTTTCTCCTTGTACCACGCTACCTAAGAAACAAAAAAGCCCGCTCCTTGTTATGGGAGCGGGCTATTATTTACATTCTTTCAGAGTGTGTTCAGCCTGCCCCCACGAAAATAATCGTGGTGGTTGTAATAATGGTGGTTACAACGGTATTCAGGCAATGCATTTGAAAATCACTTAATCCAAAAGAGTTTAAAGTTCGATGGATACAGAATTGCTTTTTTCTTGGGCTGATGTCAACCCCTTATTAGCAACTCTTTAAAAAAAACTCAGTTCGCATCATCACAGCACCTTATTTACAGGTGAGAAATTATTAGAAAGCAATATCACTGATATTGAATAAGTTAGCTTGACGATTCAACCCATTACGTAAACGTAAACGCAAGGCGCAACAAGCTGTTAAGTAAGCACTTACCCTGAAACTGAAATAAAAAAATCGTAATAAGGTGATACAAACCTGAGTTAACAACGATGTACTTGCCAACAGAGTAAAATAGACGTTTTATCCCATTACTGTACAACAAGAGCAAGTGAATTTTATTGCGTTAATATTGATTAAAAAATCAATTAGCTCACTTGCAAGTTCTGCGAATTGGAAAGCCTCTTCTTTCCAATGCAATATATAATGAGTGCGCTAAGGTGAACTCGACCGCATAAGCTGATGCAAATCATCGCCAACAATTAAAAAGCAAGATAGAATGCGCGCACATTCTGAATTGGAGGCGACATGAAAATCACTCAACACAGTGCTGTAAGCATTCATTACCGTTTATCAAACGCCAAAGGCGAATTGGTCGAAGACTCTTTTGAAGGCGAGCCAATGCTCTACCTGCATGGGGCGGAGAATATGATCCCAGGCCTTGAGTCTCAACTCGAAGGCAAGGTTGCCGGTGATAAACTTGAGGTATCTGTTAGCGCTGAAAATGGCTATGGCCCATATCATGATGGTTTAAAACAAGAAGTGCCATTGAGTGCGTTCGGTGATATTGAGGATATCGTTCCTGGTATGCGCTTTATCGCAGAAACTGAAATGGGCCAACGCCCGGTTCAAGTTAAAGAAGTGAAAGATGATATTGTCATTGTCGATGGTAATCATCCGTTAGCCGGTCAAGCTCTAACCTTTAACGTTGAAGTTCTTGATGTTCGTGAAGCTACGGCTGAAGAGATCGCCCATGGTCATATCCATGCTCAAGGCGGTTGCGGATCAGAAGGTGGTCACGAACACGGCCATGAAGGCGGTTGTTGTGGCGGTTCTGACCATGAACACAGTCATGAAGGTGGTTGTTGCAGCGACAAGCAGGATGAGCCAGCTAAAGAAGGCTGTGACGGTAATGGCGGTTGCGGCTGCAGACACTAGTTTGTCGCACAAGATTTAGATGAGAGGGTTATTATTTAGCACCAACTCATATTAAATAATTCTAAGCCCATAACACTAAAAATAGTGATATGGGCTTTTTTTCATCTATAATGCGCTAGTGCTTATATAACGCACTCATGTTTATTCGCGATGGATCGCTGTGATTCAAACAAAGGAATGTTTATGATCGCCAAGTCAGTTTATGAAATTTTACCCTTTGCCTATATTTCCATAGGCACTGCCTGTATCTTGATGCTGGAACAGAAAGCGGCAATCTTTTTTGCCATGATCGTATTTGCACTAGGTTCAAAAATCTATAATATGCGTTCACAAAACAGGCGTACGGATCCCGTTAGAAAACGAAAATCAGGCAAACTCCCCACCTCGGTCTATAATTTTGTTCCCTTTATCTATCTATTCGCAGCGACAGTGATATTTAAACTATATCCGACTAAGCTTGGAGTAGTGATCGGAACAGGCTTAATGGTTTACTCCCTCTACATTTTAATTCAACGCTCATCAAACAGACGTCATAGTCTTCGCGACTCACAAACTTATCCCAACATTTAACGATTAACCTACTCTAATATCAAATGCTTAATTTTTTCTCGCTGCTCAACTGACATATGTTTAAGATAATTTGAGCAGCGCGTAATGGTCGCAATACTAATTTGAAATTCACAAGCGATCTGACGCTGGCTCATCTCTCCTTTAAGTAATGCTTGAAAAACCTTAAGTCGACCCGCTATAGCGCTGCGTTCATCTTCTGTCAGCAATAATTCAAACAGTTCCAACAATGCGTTGTGATCATGGTGATTCACCACTTTCTCTAACACAAGTCCCCATTCAGCTCTCATTTACCCTCCGGACGTACTGGCACAACAGTACGTGTAGTTTACCAAGTATCAAAGAAAAGCCAAACCATTTACCGATATTCTTCTCGATTACTGAAGCAAAATCCTGACTGAGGAACTGTCATAATTTGTTGCATCTTTACATGTAAACGCTTGAAAATTTGGGTGGTATATCGATATAGAAAAAGAATACAATGGCGGAGCAATGTCACATAACCATAAGAAAACGTGAGAACGATAAAATGAAAAAGAACCTAAAAATAGCCATTCTCGCCTGTATTACAGGCTCTGTTTTAGCGACTACAGCACAAGCAAACAATTTCAAAGAAACCGATGACGCTATTCACTATCGTCAATCTGCATTTAGTATGTTGGCATATAACTTTGGTGACATGGGGGCCATGTTAAAAGGAAAGAAGCCATTCGATGCTCAAGTCTTCAGCCTGCGCGCCGAAAATGTAGCTGCATTGTCTAAGCTTCCCTTAGAGGGATTCATTGCAGGTTCCGATAAAGGGGAAACGGGGGCTCTACCTAAGATCTGGGCTGAAAAGTCTGACTTTGATGCCAAGATGAAGCAACTTCAGGAAGATTCAGCCGCTCTCGCCATTGCCTCGAAGTCGGACGACAGAAAAGCACTGAAACAAGCCTTTATGAAAACAGCTAAAAACTGTAAAGGCTGTCACGACGTGTATAAGAAGGACTAAACTCGAGTTAAAGTCTGCTCAAAATAGAGCGAAGCAACGAGTAAGTAGCTCGTTGCTAGTATATCCAACTTAAAGCATATCGATTATCGGCCAGATTAAATAGTTCGTTACCACGCCACCTACGGCTAGCAACAACACCAAAGCCATAAATAATGGTTTAAACGTTAACTCTACATTCGGCTCCCCAGACACCTGCTTATAACCACTAAGCATAGGGCGTACAAGTTTATCCCCTTTCACACCATGGAAAATCACCGCTAAGAGATGAACTGCCGCAAAACCAAGCATGACATAAAATATTTTTTTATGTAGCCAACTCATCGAGGCGCCGATTTCACTAGAAACAAAAGAGTACAAAGGCCCTTCTGTGAAAATCTCATCGGTAGAAAATAGACCGGTTGAGAGTTGCAACGTCACTAAAGCAATCAAAGCCAGTACCATATATCCGCCCAATGGGTTATGTCCTATGCTAGCCGATACCCCCTCCTGCTTAGTATGCTTTACATAACCTATGACGGTTTTAGGGTGTTTTATAAATTGACTAAATCTAGCAGTATCGCTGCCAACAACGCCCCACACCAAACGAAAAATAATGAAAACCATAAGGCAATAGGCCAACACCTGATGCCACTCCATCTCCCCGGCATCGGCTGTCCACCAAAGGCCACCTAACAGGGCTATCATTCCCCAGTGAAAAATCCTGACAGGAAGATCCCAGACTTTTATCTTTGTTTGCATTTGCTGACCCGAATTGAAACTCAATGAACGACGTTTGTGAATTATGTGGCTGATGATATTTGAAGCAGTTTTATGAGGCAAATAAAAAAAGTAACTAAACTTATCTATTCGAATATGAGCCTGTTTAAGTTCCTTTTCAAGCGTTTTATCGCAGTTATTTTAGAAATTTGCTTAAGTGATCAAATAAAAGACGAACGGCATAAAACAGGCGATAAAACGTGATTTAGATCACGACTTTCATGGAGGATATTGGTAGTCTGAATTCAAGGAAACAACAAAAGGTTCGACATATGACAAAGATTACAAGCAAACACCTTGAAGTCACTGCCCTTATCCGCGAACGCATAGAAGCCCGTCTAGAGAAGCTTTCCAGACATGATGTGCAGTTGATTAATCCTCATGTAATCATAACTCAAGAGAAACAACTCTTTAAAATTGAAGCTTCCGTCGGCATCCCGAATAGCACGCTTTTTGCTCAAGCAAAAAATGAAGATCTTTATAGCGCAATTAACGCGATGGGGCAAAAGCTAGAGAAACAGTTGAACAAACTCACCCATAAGCCAGAAGCGCAACGAAATGCCTCTCTCAAACGACAAGAGGAAGCGCCAGAAAAGGATTCTGAACTGGATTTAGAAGAGGAATATGCAGCTTAATATTTTGAATTATTATCTCTAGCGGCAGGGCTCAATGTTCTGCCAACTGAAGATGTCAGAAATCAAACAGGAAATGCTTCACCATGCTACGCTTATATAAGGGTGAAGTTTTAAAGATTCATTACGCTAAAGGAGCCCTGAGCAGTTTTAAGTTTTTATACAGGCGAACATGAAAACCATGCATGCCACTTTTATAAGTGAGGCATATGGACACTAAGCTGACAACAGCAGTCGCGCCTGAACATATAACGCAGGACCGAGTACAAGCCTAGAGATCTCACTTCCCTTATCAAGAGGTCAGAAGTAACAGATATAGGTTTCGAAAACTAAAAGGAGCGGTACCAAGTAGTCGTTTTAGTTTCACCCTTTGTAAAATATCTTTGAAGATAGATGTTAGACGTAAGATGTTAGATGTTAGATGTTAGATGTTAGATGTTAGATGTTAGACGTAAGACGTTAGACGTTAGACGTAAGATGATAGACGCAAGATGTTAGACGTAAGATGTTAGATGCTAGATGTTAGATGTTAGATGTTAGATGTTAGATGTTAGATGTTAGATGTTAGATGTTAGATGTTAGACGCAAGATGTTAGACGCAAGATGTTAGACGCAAGATGTTAGACGCAAGATGTTAGACGCAAGATGTTAGACGCAAGATGTTAGACGCAAGATGTTAGACGCAAGATGTTAGACGCAAGATGTTAGACGCAAGATGTTAGACGCAAGATGTTAGACGCAAGATGTTAGACGCAAGATGTTAGACGTAAGATGTTAGACGCAAGATGTTAGACGTAAGATGTTAGACGTAAGATGATAGACGTAAACTTGTACACAGGCGGACTAGAGACCGATACGCAGCTTATAATAAGCGATGCAACCGGACATTAGCTGACAACAGCAACTCCGCCTGAATTAAAGCGTTTAATTGACAGGAACCTGATATCCAGCTTCACTTTTTAAGAGTTAATGAAGCATATGATCTGGGTTTCAAGCACTAAAAGGAGGATTTAGCAGTTTGATTTTTTTATTTTGTTCCACCCAAAGCGCACCTCTGGTGCGCTTTTTTATGCCTTTAACTCGCTTTTTAAACCTCACCTTTAAATCCCCATCAAACTTGATTTTTAATTATCTGTAAAAGTTATCAAGATACTATTGACACCAAAGAGCTCGGGCTTTACTTTGATAGTGATGACATTATATAACGTTCACTTTTTTACTTTCTTTTTTATTCCACCCATCTCGGGAGGCGGAATTTCGGTGTAAAAACGAAAGTAAAAATTCCAAAGCCTCCCACTAGGGAGGCTTTTTTGTAACAAAATTTGGTTAAGATATTGAGGACCGCATGAACAAACCACAGCCTTTGAACCATACACGTGAGCAGATAACCGCATTAGACAAAGATCTGTTGGCTCTTCTGGCTAAGCGGCGCGAATTAAGCCTCGATGTTGCTCGCAGTAAAGAGGTCGATATTCGGCCAATAAGAGATACTCAAAGAGAGAAAGAGTTGCTGGCCAGACTCGTCAAACAAGGGCGTGAGCAGGGGTTAGATGCACACTATGTCATCTCTCTCTATCAGAGTATTATCGAAGACTCAGTGCTTAACCAACAAGCTTATCTTCAGGGCCGTGCAAACCCGGACACTCAAAAACAGCAATACTGTGTGGCTTACCTTGGCGCCAGAGGTTCCTATTCATACCTAGCTGCGAATCGTTATTGCGATCGCCGTCAGGTTGACATGCAAGACCTAGGCTGTAAGAGCTTCGATGAGATTGTACAGGCGGTAGAGTCCGGCCACGCCGACTATGGTTTTCTGCCTATAGAAAACACATCATCGGGATCGATCAATGAAGTTTATGATGTACTTCAGCATACGAGTTTAGCTATCGTTGGTGAGACCACCATTGAAGTTGGTCACTGCCTTCTGGCCAAAGCGAGTGGCAATGTCAGTAAAATCAAAACAGTATATGCTCACCCTCAACCCATTAGTCAATGTAGCCGCTACCTAAGCCTGCACCCGGAGTTTAAACTTGAGTATTGCTCCAGCAGTGCAGAGGCGATGGAAAAGGTCATAGAAAGTGATGATCCGACCATAGCAGCCATTGGCAGCACAGAAGGCGGGGCACTCTATCAATTAGAAGCGATTGCCCAGGACTTAGCTAACCAAAAGATCAACCAAAGCCGTTTCATCGTAGTCGCCAGAAAAGCCATCGCTGTACCCGAGCAGCTTCCTGCAAAATCAACACTTATTATGGCTACCGGCCAGAAACCCGGTGCCTTGGTGGAAGCCTTATTAGTCCTGAAAGCCCATAACCTTAATATGAGTAAACTCGAGTCTCGTCCTATTCCCGGTACTCCATGGGAAGAGATGTTTTACCTGGATCTCGATGCTAACCTTTCCAGTGAATCGATGCAGTCCGCATTAAAAGAGCTTGAACGTATCACCCGCTTTATCAAAGTATTAGGTTGTTACCCTTGCGAAACAGTTAACCCTACTCAGCTTTCAAATAGTCAGCTGATGATAGAACCCGATACCAGCCGCGCCGAACATGCCAGCGATCCAACAGAGCAATCCCCTATCGCTACAAACGAGCTGATGAGATATTGCAAAAAGTATAAACAGGATGCCACGCGTATTACCAGCGGCCAATTGCAAGTCGGGGATAAGCAGTTTGGCGCAATCGCGTTAATCTCATTACCACAAGATAGTGCCCTCTATAGCCAGAAGGCCAAATCAATAAAAGAGGCTGGATTTCAGGCTGTTGTGCTGGAAGGTTTATCACGACAACAAGATGCAACGGCCAATGTTCTCGAGTTCAAAAGAGCATTACATCAATTTGACCTCGAATGCATACTCTCTATCGAACATGAGGCCGAATTAAAACTTGCGACTGAGCATGGCAACATTTTACTTGTGACGGGAAAGCAGATGAATAATCAAGCACTGCTTAAACGTATCGGATCCTTACATATTCCCGTGATTTTAGAGCGAAACACCATGGCAAGCGTCGAAGAGTTCTTAGGGGCTGCCGAGAGTATCTTGGCAGAAGGGAATCAACAAGTGATCCTATGTGAGTCGGGTGTCAGAACCTTTAATGATTCGGTTATGCCATCGCTGGATTTAGCCGCCTTAGTGGACATCAAAGCGATAAGCCACTTGCCGATACTCGTTAACCCAAGTTATGCATCGACCTCCAATACACTAGCCTCACATGCTCATGCGGCAAAACAGCTTAGTGCCGATGGATTAATACTCAACTTCTCATCGGCCACCAATAGCTTTACAGATGAGCTGGCGGCCAATGGTGAGCTCCTCAGAAGCCTCTATCAGTAAAAAATGGTAATAAAAAAGAGGACTGCAACGTCCTCTTTTTTTGCATCTGATTTTTAGGGCGCTATATGGCAACACCATCGGTTAAATTCAACCAACCTTTCAATATTCGATGGCAGAACCAGAGTGTAGCAATCAGATAGATGATCGCACTCAGCCAAATTTGTGATAAAGAGAAGCCCACCCCTCCCAACACCATAAAACCGATTGTCGAACGTCTCTGCCAGCGAAGGTGAGAGCTAACTAATGCGCCTGCAGAGGAAGACTTCTGGCCAAGGTTAATGATAAGCCCCAATAGGGTTGGAAGGAAAAGAAGCGGAAAAGCGGTCATCAACGCATACAATAGATGCGCTAAGCTTGGATCGTCTATGGCTAGTCTCTGAGAGGTTGTCGATATCATAGATAAGCTCCAAAGTGACAAGGTATGCAAAAAATCAGATAACACTCATCTTTAACAATACGTTGTCACTGGCCATAGCGCAAATCTGCAGATATAAATTACTTAATGCTTTACAAGGCTAACGAAATGTCAGACTTCATTTTTGTAGAGCAAGCAAGCACATAACCTTGTGCAATTTCATCAGCGGTCAGTGTCATTTGGCTACTGGATTCGGTCTCGCCCTCTAATACCTGACACTTACATGCCCCACAAACACCGGAACGGCAAGCTGCAATGATGGGTAATCCTTCGGCTTCAATCCCTTCGAGTAGGCTCTGCTCTTGGCTCATACTTCTGCGACGCTCGCCTATGCTGAGCATAAAAGCAGTTTGCTCTGTCACTGCACCCAAGTCAGTACCATTGTCCATCTCAGAGGTCACAGCGACACCACCGAAACTCTCCTGGTGGTACATAGACATATCGAAACCAATCTCTTCTAAAAGAGACTTAACCCCTTTCATAAAAGGCTCGGGTCCACAGACAAAAATTGTTCGCTGGTGAAAATCTTCGACCATGCTCTTGAGGTTATCGGCATTGATACGACCTGACTCACAGGCTAACCTACTCTCTATCAATTCTGCACCGGACTCAAGAATCAAACTTAGCTTGAAGGCTGGATTATTGTGATTAATTCTTTCTAAATCTGACTTAAAGATCAGATCTTCTGGACTCTTAGCACAATGCAGGAAAGCGATATCGGCTCCAACCTGAGTATCGGTTAACCAACGAGACATCGAATACATAGGCGTAATACCGCTGCCGGCACTCAAGAACAAAAACTTGTCGGCTTTAATATCAACCAGGTTAAATACGCCATCCGGCCCGGTTGCTGTGATGGTATCACCCACATTGAGTGAATCGGCTAAATGATTAGATACAACTCCGCCTTCGATACGTTTAATCGTCACAACGATAGAGTAAGGACGAGAGGGCGATGAAGAGATCGTATAGCTACGGTAAGTTAGCTGGCCATCTATTTCGGTCTTGAACGTTAAAAATTGGCCGGGCTTAAACTGAAACTTTACCGGTTGAGCACCTTGAAAGCGAAAGCTAATCACATCATGGGTTTCGTGCCATTTTTCTACACATAAAAGTTCAACGTCCCCATGTTGCCAACTGGGAGAGGTTAGCTGCAACTCATCAGAATATGGTTTTGAAATCGTATCGGTAGTCATGACGTTCCCATAAATTTATAAATATCGAAATTGAGGGCTAAAAATTGAAAAGTTAACTGACCATCTTGCATCTGTCTCAATGACAAAATACAAGCATGGTCAGCTAATTTACTTGCAGATTAAGCGACGTTTAAAATTGTCTTAAGATCATCTTCAACGGTCGTTGTATTACGAAGACCAAACTTATCTTCCAATATTTTAAGCAGATTATCGGTTAAGAATGCCGGAGGAGTTGGACCGGTACGAATATTCTTAACGCCTAATGACAAGAGTGTCAGCAACACAACTATCGCCTTTTGCTCAAACCATGAAAGCACTATGCTCAATGGCAGCTCATTGATCTCACACTCAAATGCTTCAGACAGAGCGATAGCCAGCTGAATAGCCGAGTAGGAGTCATTACATTGGCCAATATCGAGAAGACGCGGGATACCGTTGATATCACCAAACTCAAGTTTGTTAAACTTATACTTACCACAACCCAGAGTTAGAATTACTGAATCATCTGGCGCCTGAGTCGCAATATCGGTGAAGTAGCTACGCTCAGCCTTATCACCATCACAACCACCGACGAGGAAGAAGTGCTTGATAGAACCATTCTTCACGTTATCAATCACTGCAGGAGCAGCGGCCATCAGTGCATTTCGGGCAAAACCTATGGTGATAAGATGGGGGATCTCATCATAAATGAAGCCGTCAAGCTCTAATGCTTTTTCAATAACCGGAGTAAAGTCATCACCCACTAAGTGAGTCACTCCCGGCCAGCCAACGATACTGCGAGTGTAGATACGATCAGCGTAGCTGCCTACGTTCGGATCGACAATACAGTTAGAGGTCATCACTACCGCACCAGGGAAGTTAGCAAACTCTTTCTGTTGGTTCTGCCAAGCACTGCCATAGTTACCCACCAGGTGTGGATACTTTTTAAACTCAGGGTAAGCCAATGCAGGTAGCATCTCACCGTGAGTAAAGACGTTGATGCCTTTACCTTCAGTTTGCTTAAGGATAAGTTCAAGGTCGACCATATCATGGCCAGAAACCAAGATAGCCTTACCTTTTACCGCAACTGTGTTCACTTGAGTAGGCTCTGGGTGACCGAAGGATTCTGTCTCACCTTCATCAAGCATTGCCATCACTTTGTAGTTTAACTGACCAATATCCATTGATGTAGCGAAAAGCTTATCGGCATCGACAGAATCTTCACCAAGGAAAGCCATGATCTCATGGAATTGACCTGCAACCTCATCATTAGTCTGGCTAAGAACGCGCGCATGCTCCATATAAGCAGCCGCACCTTTAAGGCCGTATAGACATAAAAGGCGAAGGCCCAAAATGTCTTCGTGAACGTCGCCACGATTCGGAGCAGCTAGTGCAGCCTGAGTGATCATCTCTGGCTTTGAAGTAGCTAAAATTAATTGCGCTGGAGCACTCAACTCTGCAGGAGTAACGCCTTTAGCAGCACATGCGGTCTCATAGGCATCTTGCAGACGTCCACGGTAAGCGTTAGCTTGCTCAACATACTCGACGAGTCTGGCGTCATCGAAGTTAACGTTGGTCAAGGTAGCAAAGAAGGCTTTAGGAACGAAGGTGTCGATTTCATGGTCGATAATATCGAACTCACGAGCCTTTACCGCGTAGGCAGATACACCTTGAAGTACATAGATAAGTAGATCTTGTAGATCGGAAGTTTCGGCAAGCTTTCCGCACATTCCTTGAGAATAGCTACAACCATTTCCTGCTGGGGTTCTAATTGTTTGTTCACACTGAATACAAAACATTACGACTGCTCCTGGTTTTAATCATGCTTTTTATTTGCATGTTTTAGCTGATTATAAATCTATTAGTGTCAGCTTCGAAGCAATATTTGTTTTAATGATGAAAACTATGAAGTAGATCAACTTCACAATCCCCTAATAAAGATAGGGAAATTATAATACCAATTGCATTAAGTACCTGACCATTCAGCGAGAATTCAAAGCCCTGTAGGCAAGGGCTATATTTGCTCCTGCAATATAGACATACGCCACTTCCATGTGGCTATAAGATGATTGAAGCTAATAGTTATTCTCGGCAACAAGCTCCTGCGTTGCTCTACCTCCTGCATCTGACCTCCACGGAGGGAGGAAATGTCATATTTTGTATGGAACAAAAATAGACCATGCAGTCGTATATCGAAAGCATCCAGTGCAGCATAAAGGGCTTTGCCCTTTGCTTTAAACATCAGTCGCACTAAGTGAGCCCCTCAGGCTTCCCACTTCTGCTTTGCATTGACTTAAAAGGGAGTAACCATTTCCTCATCAATGCGTCTTGAATTGAAAATCCTGAGGGGCTCTGAATTGGTTAATTATTTAATGCAACTGGTATGAATATTCTAAACATTAGAAATATAGCGGTGGTGTAAAACAAAAAGGGAGCATTAGCTCCCAATTCTCAAAAACACATAAAAGTATTTAAATTTAAGTAAGTTAGTCAGTCTTCATATCATTAACCGACTGCAACATGGCCCGGCTCTCGCGTTGGAATTGAGGAGCAAAATCTCCAAACCATTGCGCGACCTCTTTGAACTGAGACACAAACGCCTCGCGATCACCCGATTGCAGCAGTGACAGAGCCTGAGAATAATTATCTAAATAATCCCCGATTGCTTTAAGACTCTCTTTTTGGGCAAAGATAATATCCGCATACAGCTCCGGACTTTGCGCAAAGAGTCGACCCACCATCGCCAGCTCGAGTCGATAGATGGGTGAGCTAAACTGCAACAGAGACTCAATGTCTGCCTCCTCTTTGTAGAGGTTAAACCCATAGACGAAGGAGGAGAAGTGGCGCATAGCCTGAACCAGTTGCATCGCCTTATCATGACGCTCAGGCTCGGCTTCTACGAGACGGGCTCCCCAGATCTGTATCTGTTCGAGCAGCCATTGATAATCTTGACTCCCACGACCATGACATACCACGACCACCTGTTTGGCTAAGCTACCGACATCGGGTCCAAACATTGGGTGTAAACCGACTACAGGACCTTTATGCGCCTCGAGCATTGCATTAACAGGCTCTCCCTTAATAGAGGTAAGGTCGGCAAGAATACAATCTTGTGGTAGCTCGGTAAGTTTCTCTTTTATCAGAGAGCATGTTATAGCGATAGGGACAGTGACTATCACTAACCCGGCTCCATCGAAAATTGCTGTCGCTCTGCACCAGTCATCTTTATCCAGCACTTTGACCTGATATCCGGATAACGTCAGCATTTGAGCGAATAAACCACCTAGCTTACCCTCCCCTCCAACCAAGACGACATGACCAAGATCCGGATTCACTTGTTTAAAGCCAACATCCTTCTCATTGAGGTAGGACTCACGCATCAAGCGTCTCAATATATCCTCAATCAGTTGAGGAGAGACATCCATCTTCTGCGCTTCGCCCCGACGCTTAGCCAACATTGACGCTTCACGTTGTGGCGCATAGATAGGAAGACCAGCCCCGTGTTTAACCGCGCCAACCTGAGCGACTAAATCCAATCGTTTCCTTAAGAGATGGATCAATTGTTGATCGACACCATCTATCAAGCCTCTTAAGTTTTCCAGTTCAGCCGTTGTTTTTTCATTCATCGATCATCTATCCATCACAAAAAAGTCATCAGATATAGAGAATATATCTATTCAAAGCAGCTATGAGCTAACCAAATCAGGCATTGGCAACCTTAAGCATATCAAATCGAGTAGGTAAAACTGAAGATAATAAGGCCGAACCTTCACGCAATATCTGTTCAGTGGTTTCCCAATCGATGCAGGCATCGGTCACTGAGACCCCGTAAGCGAGCTCGTCCATGGGCTTATTGCTACTCTGATTTCCCTCATTTAGGTGACTCTCTAACATGACGCCTATGATGGATTGATTGCCGGCTGAAATCTGGCCAAACACATCTTCACATACGCCCTTCTGCTTGCGATGATCCTTCGATGAATTTCCGTGGCTACAATCGACGATTAAACGCGCATTAAGATTTGCACTGTGCAGCTGACGCTCACACTCGGCGACACTGACAGAATCATAGTTAGGTTTTTTTCCACCGCGTAAGATCACATGACCGTCTGGATTACCCGCGGTTTGCAACAGGGCAACTTGTCCTTTCTGGTTAATCCCCATGAAACGGTGACCACTGGCGGCAGATTCCAGAGCATTAATTGCGACTCCTAACTTGCCATCGGTACCATTTTTAAACCCAACAGGCATAGATAAACCCGACGCCATCTCTCTGTGGGTTTGTGACTCGGTGGTACGAGCCCCAATTGCAGACCAAGTCACCAACTCTGACATGTACTGCGGACTGATAGGGTCTAAGGCTTCGGTAGCCACCGGCAAGCCAAGCTCAGCTAACCAGATCATCAACTCTCTGGCCTGACGTAACCCCTTTTCGACGTCGAATGACTCATCCATATCCGGGTCATTGATCATGCCTTTCCAACCAACCGTTGTACGAGGCTTTTCGAAGTATACCCGCATAAGAATGTAGAACTCATCGCTCAGCTCATCATGAAGTTTCTTGAGTTTAAGTGCGTACTCTTTCGCCGAAGCAATATCATGGATTGAGCAGGGACCGGTGACTATAAGCACGCGGTTATCACGCTTATGGACGATATCGGCAACGGTCTTACGTGCATTTAACACATAATGATAGGCATGCTCAGATAGAGGGAGCTCAAGTTTTAACTCCTGCGGGGTCACTAATACTTTCTCTGAACTGATATGAACATTATTAATTGTATCTTGTTGCATGCTTACCACCTGATGACTTCTGAAAAACTGAGCTTCGCTACATTACTAGCCTGTGTTCAACCTTAAAACCGTAAAGGCGTACTGCTACACCATTACAAGTTAAAACTAACTATGCCTGTGCTTTCAGATAAGATCAAGAGCGAACTGCTAACAAGAGGAAAATTCATGGAATGAAGGGGAAAGGACCTAGGTTTTAGGTTATACGCGATAGGACTCAAATGAAAATAGCTTCCCGGCTGAAGCCGGTCCTACATAAGCTGCCCCCTTAAAACACAAAAACCCGCCATAAGGCGGGTTGTTGTGCGAACACTGCATCTTTTTTTACTGCGTACTACTAAATTACTTAGTAGCTAGCTTCTCACGGATACGTGCAGACTTACCTGAACGCTCACGTAAGTAGTAAAGCTTAGCACGACGAACACGGCCGCGACGCTTAACTTCGATGCTAGAGATGATTGGGCTGTGAATCTGGAACGCACGCTCAACACCTTCACCATTAGAGATTTTACGTACTGTGAATGCAGAGTGAACGCCGCGGTTACGCTTAGCGATTACAACGCCTTCGAACGCCTGTAGACGCTCTTTACCGCCTTCTACAACACGTACTTTAACAACTACTGTGTCACCTGCACCAAACTCTGGTACATCTTGCTTCATTTGCTCTTCGTTGAGCATTTTAATGATGTTATTCATGAAATAAACTCCATACTAGAAATAACCGATCGTAACTATCCACTTGGGTTCGTTTATTCAACAAACTCATTTAACAGCTTCGTTTGTTCGTCAGTCAGAGCTAGATTTTCTAATAAATCTGGTCGTCTTAACAAAGTTCTACCGAGACTCTGTTGTAGACGCCAGCGTCTAATATGTTCGTGGTTGCCACTTAACAACACTGCCGGTACATCTAAACTATCCAAGGTTTCAGGACGAGTATAGTGGGGACAATCCAATAATCCGTCAGAGAAGGAATCCTGCTCTGCCGAGGCTTTCTTTCCTAGTACACCAGGAACCAGCCGTGATACTGAATCAATCAGAGTCATTGCAGGAAGTTCACCGCCCGAAAGCACGTAATCTCCAATAGACCACTCTTCATCCACTTCAGTCTGAATAATGCGCTCATCAACACCTTCGTATCGACCGCACACTAAAATCAAACTTTCTGACTTAGCTAACTCTTCGACGCCTTGCTGTGTCAGCTTGCGTCCTTGAGGAGATAGATAAATCACCTTCGCACTGTCGCCAGTCGCAGCTTTCGCCGCATGAATAGCGTCGCGTAAAGGCTGCACCATCATTAACATGCCAGGGCCACCGCCATAAGGTCGGTCATCCACTGTCTTATGTTTATCATGGGTGAAATCACGAGGATTCCACGTTTGCAACTCCAGCAGGCCATTTTTAACGGCCCGACCCGTTACTCCAAAGTCTGTTACGGCGCGAAACATCTCAGGAAACAGGGTTACTACCCCTAACCGCATATGTTCTACCTCGACTTAAAAGTCCGGATCCCAATCCACTGTGATCTGTTTTTCCGTTAAGTTCACCTCAATGATGAACTGCTCGGTGACAAAGGGGATCATACGTTCCGCTTTGCCGAAGCCATCTTTTGCGTTAGCTTTAACAAGGAGTACATCATTCGATCCTGTTTCCACGATCTCCTGAACTTTACCCATGTTGTAGCCTTTGGTATTCATCACTTCACAACCGATAAGATCTCGCCAGTAGAATTCATCTTCCGGCAAGGTGTCCATCTGCTCTGGAGTCACCGCTATCTCACAATTAGTGAGCATTTGCGCGTGTTCCCGTGTTTCTACGCCCTCAAGACAAGCGACAACCGCTTTACCTTGAAAACGCCACTGGAGCACTTTAACCTCGCGCCATTCGCCTTGCTCTTTTATCAACCAAGGTGAATAGTCAAAAATACCTTCAACAGAATCGGTATAGGTAGTGATCTTCAACCAACCCTTAATGCCATGACTGGATCCTAATTTCCCCAGCACAACAGGTTCTTGTTTACTACTCATCAATCTATACCTTAACGCTATTAAGCAGCAGCTTTACGTGCGTCTTTGATTAGCTTTGCTACACGATCAGATGTAGCAGCACCAGTAGCAACCCAGTGCTCAACGCGAGCTAGGTCTAAACGTAGAGTTTCTTCCTGGCCACGAGCCATTGGGTTGAAGAAACCAACACGTTCGATGAAACGACCGTCACGAGCATTACGGCTATCAGCAACTACGATGTTGTAAAATGGACGCTTTTTTGCGCCGCCACGAGCTAAACGAATGGTAACCATGCGTCTTTTATCCTCTAATGATTTGCTTCCAAAATGAAGCAAAAATAAAAACTGGGATCCCGTGTTCGCGAAGAGTCCCAGATAGAAAGCCGGACGAGTTTACCTTACTCGCCAGCGAATGCAACCAAATATACCAATTCTGATTAAAGTCTATCCAATAAAATGGAAATTGGTGACAATGTTTTTTAACCTTTATTTACGGCTATTCAGCTGAATTATACAGCTGAGACCGACGTAAATAGAAAGCCCACAGACATCAATATTAGCATCTGTGGGCTCATTAATTTATAAATGTGGTTTGTTCTAGCGACCCGGCATCTTCATTCCCGGAGGCAACATGCCACCCATACCGCGCATCATCTTCTTCATGCCACCTTTACCAGACATCTTCTTCATCATCTTCTGCATCTGGCTGAACTGCTTCAGTAGACGGTTAACGTCTTGTATCTGAGTGCCTGAACCTTGAGCGATACGGCGCTTACGTGAACCTTTTATCACATCAGGACGAGCGCGCTCACCTTTGGTCATAGAGTTGATAATGGCTTCCATCTGATTAGTCATCTTGCCATTTTGTACTTGGGCTAAGGCTTCGGGAGGCAATTGCCCAACACCGGGAAGCTTCTCAATCATGCCCATCATGCCACCCATGTTCTTCATCTGCTGAAGTTGCTCACGGAAATCTTCAAGATCGAAACTGCCACCTTTCTTCACTTTAGAAGCAAGTTTCATCGCCTTGTCTTTATCGACGCCGCGTTCAACTTCTTCAATCAGTGACAGTACATCACCCATACCTAAGATACGTGATGCAATACGATCCGGATGGAATGGCTCAAGTGCGTCAGTTTTCTCGCCCACACCTAAGAATTTAATCGGTTTGCCGGTAATGTGACGAATAGATAATGCAGCACCGCCTCGAGCATCACCATCGACCTTGGTCAATACGACACCGGTTAATGGCAGCGCTTCATTAAAGGCTTTAGCCGTATTGGCCGCATCTTGCCCCGTCATGGCATCGACAACAAAAAGTGTTTCGACAGGATTAACCGCGGCGTGTAGCGCCTTGATCTCATCCATCATGCCTTCATCGACATGTAAACGACCTGCAGTATCGACAATCACCACGTCGATAAACTTCAGCTTGGCGTGAGCCATGGCCGCATTGACGATATCGATAGGCTTCTGGCTAACGTCTGACGGGAAAAATTCGACTTCCACCTCAGCGGCCAATGTTTCAAGCTGTTTAATCGCCGCAGGACGATAAACGTCGGCACTGACAACCAGAACCGATTTTTTATCTCTTTCACGTAGGAACTTAGATAACTTGGCAACACTGGTTGTTTTACCGGCACCTTGCAGACCCGCGACCATAATGACAGCTGGAGGTTGAGCCGATAGGTCTAACCCTTCGTTCGCCTCGCCCATCGCGTTTTTTAACTCGCTCTGGACTATCTTAATAAATGCCTGACCCGGACTTAAACTTTTTGAAACCTCCAAGCCTACAGCACGTTCTTTTACACCGTTGACGAAAGCTCGTACAACAGGCAAAGCAACATCAGCCTCAAGTAGCGCCATGCGCACTTCTCGTAAGGTATCCTTAACATTATCTTCAGTTAAGCGCCCACGACCACTGATATTTTTCAGCGTTCGTGACAGTCTGTCCGTTAGGTTCTCAAACATTATCGAGTTCTTTACCGTTTAGAATTTACATTGATGGCGCGTATTATATACCCAAGCCAACTTAAGATGCCAGCGTGGGGCCCCTCAACTCCCCCAGATAAGAGTAATTATGATAAGGGGGCACTCGCCGCTATCAAGCATGAAGTGCTGATATTCTATGAATACCGTTACACGGGGCAAACCTAAATACTGCCAATTTCTCCCCTTTGTATAAGCAAAATATTCAATATAAGACTAAATGGCCAATAGGCTGCTCGTAGCAGGGAGGGTCTAAAATATAAAGCCTTAACTGGGGGAGTGATTAATCCCCCCGAACTCAGCCCATACTCGGATTTTTGGAGCGCTGTTCTGAAAATGGCTCGACGCTCCAATGCTCGAAGGTCTGTTACGCCATCGGCTAAGGCAGCGCCAATATCACTAAAGCAATGTGAGATGTATATGCTAGTTGTACAAGGGAAGTGTATATGTGAAGTATAAAGCCCATCCTGACGCTTAGAAATGTGTGAAACTTAGGCCTAACGCTCAGAAAGAACTAATTTTTGTACGCTAACCTACTGCACAATTGGTTGTCGCTCGTGTTATTCTAGGAATAAGATTTACATGTGAACTTTTCCTGTTCGATACATTTGACTGTATCGTCAACAATCGGTGCATTGCAAACACAAACGATAGGTTAATACTCAATGGTCATATTTTCCGCTTCAGCCATGTTATTTTACTGCATTGCCTTAGTGCTAGTGGTTAGTCGCCTCTTTCATGCCGACGGCCCTAATCGACGCATTGTTGCCGCCTTTGCAGCAATAGCCGTAGTACTTCATGCCGCTGCACTCTCTCAGGCAATTTTTACCGGCGACGGTCAAAACTTTAGCCTGACCAATGTAATATCTATGGTGAACTGGATTATCGCTTTCACCTTCACGATACTGTTATTCAGACTAAAAATGATAATAGTCGTGCCCGTGATTTATGCCTGCTCAATCATCTCCGTTGCGCTTCTATGGCTTGTTCCACCTGAGTATATAACTCATTTCGAACTTCATCCGGATGTGCTGTCTCATGTGGTGTTATCACTCATGGCTTACAGCGCCTTGATGATCGCGGCGCTATACGCGATACAGCTTGCCATTATTCAACATAAGTTAAAGAGTAAGAAACTCATCATGAGTCCCGCTATGCCGCCTCTGATGACAGTTGAGAAGCAACTTTATCATTTGGTCATCGTCGGCGTTATTCTATTAAGCCTCTCGCTAGCGACTGGTTTTATTTTCCTCGATGATATGTTCTCAGAAGGAAAAGGACACAAGGCGATACTCTCTATCATCGCCTGGTTTACCTATATTGCGATGCTTGCACAGCAATATTGGGTGGGCTGCAAAATAAGAACCGCCGTGCTCTATACTCTATCCGGCGCTACCCTGCTATCGCTCGCCTATTTTGGCGCACGAATAGTCAAAGAGCTTATTCTTACCTAATGATGGCGTGAGTAAACCTCAAGCTATAGCCCGAGTAAGCCTTATTTGTTCAGATATTCAGTAATTTGAATTTTCCCTAACCAATAAGGCTAACTTGACACTTTCCCCGATTAGCTGTAATTACTAGTTTCTTACGCTTATTTTATGTTTTTATAACATGATCTCACCCAACACTGGAGCTCCTTTTTGGACGCGATATCGACAAGCGCACTCCTGATCATCCTTGCTGTGCTACTCATTATTTCAGCCTATTTTTCCGGGTCTGAAACCGCCATGATGACACTCAACCGCTATCGTCTAAAGCACTTAGCCTCCAGCGGCCATAAGGGCGCACAACGGGCAATAAAAATGCTTGAAAGGCCAGACAGACTCATAGGGCTTATTCTCATCGGTAACAACCTGGTCAACATTCTGGCTTCCGCTATTGCGACCATCATTGGAATCCGATTGTTTGGTGATGTGGGGGTCGCCATTGCCACTGGAGTGTTAACCTTAGTTGTCTTAGTATTCGCCGAAGTCACCCCTAAAACCGTTGCAGCACTTCACCCTGAACGCATCGCCTTCCCATCAAGCTTAATCCTTAAATGGCTGCTGGTAATCCTCTCGCCATTGGTAAAGGCCGTAAACTTAATTACTTCAGGCTTCCTTCATCTGCTCGGGATTCACTCAATAAAAGCATCAGATGCACTGAGTCAGGAGGAGCTGAGAACCGTCGTTCATGAAGCTGGGGCATTGATCCCCAGACGTCACCAAGAGATGCTGCTATCCATCATGGATCTTGAAAAAGTGACAGTTGAAGACATTATGGTGCCGCGTTCAGACCTATACGCCATCAATATCAACGACGAGTTTAAGAGCATTAATAAGCAGGTTATTCAGAGCCCGCATACTCGCGTACTGTTATACAGAGACAATATCGACGATGCCGTTGGCTTCGTTCACCTTCGTGATGCACTTAGATTGCAATCCAAAGAGCAGTTCAGTAAGTCTTCACTACTGCGCGCCGTAAAAGAGCTCTACTTCATCCCTGAGGGCACACCGCTCAACGTACAGCTGGGTAACTTTCAACAGAATAAGGAACGTATAGGGCTAGTGGTCGATGAATATGGTGACATTCAGGGCTTAGTGACCCTCGAAGATATCCTCGAGGAGATTGTCGGTGACTTTACGACCTCCATGGTCACCACGCCCAGCGAAGATATCAACAAGCAACAAGATGGCAGTTTCTTAATTGAAGCGAGCATTAATATTCGTGAGATGAATAAAGAGATGCAATGGGACTTTCCTATCGATGGTCCTAAGACACTAAACGGCCTTATCGTGGAGTATCTCGAAGAGATCCCGGCCCCAAATACTAGCATGCGGATCGCGGGCTACCCTCTGGAAGTCATAGATGTAGCCGACAATAGGGTCAAAACTGTCAGGGTGATGCCGCAGTATTATATAGCCCCCAAGAAACATGAAACACTCAAGAAACGCTAAACCGGAAATACAGTTCAATGTGACCAAAAATATAAAGGCGCCTCAGGCGCCTTTTACGTTCAGATGGATCTCCTGTCCTAAATGTATCTACATATTTAGGACTTTAAAATGAACACCTTCAGTAATACCAATCGACCCATCATCTACGTGCCGCGCGGCGCTCTGTTTCAAGTACCCGTCGCTTATCAATCGCCATCGGCGTTATCCGCTTATCTAACTCTTTCTCGAGCCCAAGCATAAAATACACTTCGGCCATTAAAAAGAACGGACCAATAAGCAACTGATTCAAGTCATCCACAAATGCAGGCTTTGCCTTCTCATATTGATGACCTATCAGTTGAAACACCCAACCAATAACAAACACGGCTAGCGCTATCCAAACCGCCCCCTGTAGCTGAGCCACAAGATGCGAGGTATAAAGTACCGGAATGATAAACAAGGTTAACCCTATGGCCAGGCGAGTATGCAGCCTGATGTAATAGATGAGAACGCCAATAGCAAAGGCCGTCGCGACATTGATACTGATGGCGGGCACATCCAGAGCAAAAAACTTCACCGGAATAAGATTGAGCAGTAAGAACAGAGACCAGATAATCAGCGGAATACCGACAAAATGAGTCTTAATATTCTTCGGGTTCAAATGAACACTCTTATAAGTCGATAACTGCTCTTCGGCGGATTTCATCTCTTCACCTCTATCATTAAGTGTGACGCCAGTCTCATTTATCACTAACCTAATGTATTTCTGAATTCATTAATAGAGTAAAAATTCAACGGAATAGCGTTATGGTCTCGTTTAACCTGAATTTTCAGACATTTCTTTACTAATAGCGAGCCCAAATAGAGAAGCAATATTGAGGTCAGATAACAAACTAAAAAGATTAATTTGTTTTAGGCATACAAACTCAACTATATTAAAGAAAACAAAATAAAATCAACATATAAGTAACAGATGAACGATACCTATAAACATAGTGAAGTCACAGAGTCAGACACCACCCTAAATGCTATCCTGGATTTAATCGTCGAGGGAACATGGGACTGGAACGGTGAGACAGGCCATGTAACCCGCAGCCCGGGATGGTATCGCATGCTTGGCCATGAAGTAGGAATCTTTCAAGAGAACGTTTTTACCTGGGAAAATATCATTCATCCAGATGACTACAAGAGAGTGATGGCACACTTCGAGCAATATATAACCGGACAATCGACTCAATACCTTATCGAATACCGCTGTAAAAAGTCTGATGGCAGTTACCTATGGATAATCGACCGGGCCAAGATCCAGGCTTATAAGGCCGATGGTACCGTCGCCAGAATGATTGGCGCACACCATAATATTCATAATAAAAAGTTAGCTGAAGATGAGGTCTGCAAGCTAAATAAACTCCTGCAACAAGACAATATGTCGCTGGATAATTTGATCAAGATTAATGCAAAAGAGTTGGAAAATAAAAACCAGGAGCTTGAAGAGAAAATTAGAGAGGTCGATCTCCTTTCAAATATAGACCTTCTCACCAACATCGCTAATCGCAGAAGCTTTGAAAAAGAGTTAAAAAAAGAGGTATTACGCTCAAGGAGATACAACCATCCCCTCTCCTTAGCCATTTTTGACATAGATCTATTCAAAAATGTAAACGACACCTACGGCCATAAGATAGGCGACGATATCCTGCAAAAATTGTGTAAGCTGGTATCCGCTAATATCAGAGAGCTGGATTTCTTTGCTCGATGGGGAGGTGAAGAGTTTGTCCTCATATTTCCGGAACTAACAGTTAAAAAAGCACTCATTGCGACCGAGAAACTAAGAACGTTAATCAGCCAATTTGAGATAGAACCCGGTCTATATATTACCTGTAGTTTCGGAGTCACCGAATGCACAGATAAGGACACTATAGAAGCTCTATTTCAGCGCATCGACAAGTCGCTATATCAAGCCAAAAGCAATGGCCGCAACAGAATCGAAAGCCTATAAAGCCAAGCCTAGAAAACTAACTCTATAAACCAGGACTGATAGACCAAAGCTTATAACTCCATATATCAGCCACTAACCGCCATGCGGCGCTCCTCACCTTTTCCTCTCCATCGTTAAACACTTCAGTGACTAGCCGCGAGCACAATCTAATCGTCATGGTTGACCACTACAAATCACATGCTTTAGAAAACCTAGTGTAGATGCAACTGCGAGCTTCCAAAACATGGAAGTTTTGGTAGAGCCCACAAGGACGTGCTTGCGGCGGTTCGCAGTAGCATCTACACATCAGGTCTTTACTAGGCATCCTACCTTCACGACATTAGTGCATCCATGCACAGCACTCACCGCAGGTGATAGATTAAATTGAAGGAGCGACTTTCAATTAACCCTCAAATGACAATTTAAAGGGATAATCGAGTCTTATCCCTAAGACTCAACTCTTTATGATTCAAGAATGACTGTTGCTGTCGCATAGTGCTTCTCATCGGCAATCGAGATATGTCCGCGAACGCCACCTAAAAGGGCGAGCCTTTCTGCCGCTCCATCGCTGAAACTAACGATTGGTGCACCATTAGCATCATTGGATATTTCGATATGTTGAAATGATACACCGCGGCCAATGCCTGTGCCTAAAGCTTTGGCGGCAGCCTCTTTGGCTGCGAAGCGCTTGGCCAGGTAACGCCCGGGCTTTGATGAGGCAACAAATATCACCATTTCAGACTCTGTCAGCACGCGCTTGGCCAGGCGACACTGAACCAGAGACTCATGATCGCCAGCTTGCGGTACTTTTTGCTCGATACGTTCTATCTCGGCAATATCGGTGCCTAAACCAACAATCATGAAAACTCCTTAAAGCTGAGAAGTTCCTAGGAACTCATACCTCGAGCCTAATAACCTACTCGCCTCTGCGACCTTCGTTCATCAGTTGCTTCATATCTTTAACGGCTGTTGCCAGACCGTCGATAGCAGCGCGGGCGATGATTGCATGGCCGATGTTAAGCTCGTAGAGCTCTGGGATTGCAGCGATAGGCTTAACGTTATGGTAGTGAAGTCCATGGCCGGCATTCACGATTAAGCCCTTAGAGTGAGCGTATTTGGCCATCTCGGTGATACGTGCCAGCTCTTTGGCCTCTTCGGCTTCATTTTCGGCATCGGCGTAACAACCTGTGTGAATTTCAATCAGAGGTGCGCCAACTTCGACTGCGGCATCGATCTGAGTTTTATCGGCATCGATAAACAGAGAGACCTTGATCCCGACCTCATCGAGACGTTGCACAGCCGCACCGACCTTCCCCATCTGACCCGCGACATCTAAACCGCCTTCTGTCGTGAGCTCTTCACGTTTCTCAGGTACCAGGCATACATAGGTCGGTTTAACTTCACAGGCGATATCGAGCATCTCATCTGTTACAGCCATCTCAAAATTCATGCGCGTTTTTAATGTTTTGGCTAACAGGTAGATATCACGGTCAATGATATGGCGTCTGTCTTCACGCAAATGAACCGTGATCCCTTCGGCTCCGGCATGTTCAGCAACCGCAGCGGCATGAACAGGATCCGGATACGATGTCCCACGGGCCTGACGTAAGGTCGCGATGTGATCGATATTAACACCCAGTAAAATACGGCTCATGGAAATTCCTCAGAAAATAGGGGGATAGGGCGGCGTTATTCAGTATTCACGCCGTCAAAATATTATTGAAGCTATTGTACTAATGTCGCGGGGAAAAACCAGTGTAAAAACGACTGTCGCGGGGGAAAACCAGTGTAAACCTACTTAGCTATCGGTGATGTCGGTCGGTATTTAAATAGCCCCCTCGACTTCAGAGGTTTATCACCCAAGCAGGGGGCTAACATGAGGCGCATCAAATGTTTGGCCTGTTTGAAATGTGCAGGCAGTAACTTATGCTCATTCAGAGCCAACAACATCTCTCCGCTATAGTGAGATCTCTTAGGGCCCAGAGCGCTGATAAAACCTTCATCGGGCAGCAATCGATAGTAGTAATCGGCTTCGATGGCGTCTTGGCTGATGTCGACGATAAGTGTCGGCATCAAGCCTATCTCTTTGAGCAGTTCGAGCTCAAAGTACCTTAGCTGACTCTGGCAGAAACCGGCAGCCATCGCCATCAAGGTTCTGTGGTAGGTAAAGAAGAGTGCCTCACCACCATGATCGACACTGGTGCAGCGTACGAGTAACTCATTGAGATAGAATCCCGAAAAGCTCACCTCGCCACTTAAAGGAATAGCCGGACTCGCAGCTTCGACTTGGGTGAGGTTTTTAAGGCTGGTGCGGCCGGAAAGTTCAAAAAGAAGGGGCTGAAAAGGTTGTAAAATACTTTTGATTGAGCTCTTGCCACTCCCTAAACGAGCGACGCAATCGACTCTCCCCTGTCCATCGACCAACATATTCACTAATACACTCGAGTCACGAAAGGGACGAGTGTGCAGCACATAACCACGCAACATTAATTAATACCAATTCCATTAAGTAGTTGCTCATTCAGCGGGAATTTAAAGTGCTGTAGGCAAGTAGGTGGATTGAAGCTAATAGTTATTCTATCTCGAAAGCCGCGTACGTAACATAAAGTGCTTTAAAACCCGCACTACGTGAGCTTCTCATGGCTTCCACTTCTTCTTTGTATTGCCTCAAAAGGGAGCAACCATTTCCTCATCAATACGCCTTGAATTGAAAGCCCTGAGGTAGCTCTGAATTGGGCACATATTTAATGGAATTGGTATAAACCTCAATGGCACTGGCGTTAAGCCAGTTTTAACGCAAAAAAAATGCCCATCAACCCGGCAATGAATCATTACCGAGTCAAGAGGCATTATTGTGCGAAGAGAGTTACTCCTCGCCATAGCCTAAGCTGCGAAGTGCACGTTCGTCATCGGCCCAACCGGATTTAACCTTAACCCACATCTCGAGGAACACCTTGTTGTCGAACAAGACTTCCATATCGACGCGGGCAGCCGAGCTAATCTTCTTGATGCGATCGCCCTTGTTGCCGATCACCATACGCTTCTGTGTTTCACGCTCGACAAGGACCAAGGCATTAATCTGATAGACGCCATTTTCCATCATCTTAAACTGCTCAATCTCAACCGTACAATCGTAAGGTAGCTCATCCCCTAAGAAGCGCATCAGCTTCTCACGGACGATTTCAGATGCCATAAACTTCTGTGAGCGATCGGTGACATAGTCTTCCGGGAAGAAATGTTGAGACTCTGGCACGGATTCGACTGACATATCTAAGATACGCTGAACATTGGTGCCCTGAGTCGCTGAAATCGGCAGTATTTCATCAAACTCAAACTTCTTCGACAACGCTTCGAGGTAAGGGAAAAGTGCTTCCTTATCTTTGATGTTATCGACCTTGTTGATCGCCAATACTGTCTTACGACCATCATCACGGCTTTGCAACTTACGCAAAACCATCTCATCGTCTTCGGTCCAGGTCATGCCGTCGACGACAAAGATCACCAGGCTAACTTCGGCTAATGAACTGGCCGCAGCACGGTTCATCAAGCGGTTGATGGCTCGTTTCTCTTCCATGTGCAAGCCAGGCGTATCGATAAACACCACCTGACGTGCGCCATCGGTATGAATACCCATGATGCGATGACGTGTTGTCTGAGGCTTCTTAGAGGTGATACTGATCTTCTGACCAAGCAGTTTGTTGAGTAACGTAGATTTACCCACATTTGGTCGACCAACAATCGCTACCATGCCACAATACGTCACATCGTATTTTGCATCCGATGAGGGATTGTTCATCTGTGCCAACAGTTCATCTAAGCTAGGTTCGTTCTGCTTACCCGCTTCATTTTTTGCTGGCGCGTTTTTCTTGGTCATCTCTTCATTAACTCCAAAGCGTCGGCAGCCGCTAGCTGCTCCGCTTTTCTACGGGAACTTGCAATACCGATAACCGGCTTGCTTAACTCTTCAACATAACACTCCACCGTAAAGGTTTGCGCGTGCGCCTCACCTTTAATGTCTGTGACTTTATAGACTGGAAGAGGCTTTTTAAAACCTTGCAACAACTCCTGCAACAAGGTTTTAGGATCTTTCTGGTTTACCGGCTGGATAGTCGCAAGACGTGACTCATACCAACTCAGCACTAAACGGCGACACTTTTCGACACCTGAATCGATGTAGACAGCGCCTATAATGGCTTCAACGGCATCGGCAATGATTGACTCTCTTCTGAATCCACCGCTTTTCAACTCTCCCGGGCCTAAATTCAGGTAATCACCTAATTTAAACTCGAAACCGATCTCAGCCAGCATTTTTCCACAAACTAATGTGGCACGCATACGACTCAGATCGCCCTCAGTGGCCTTAGGAAATTGATGAAACAGTGCATCAGAGATAATAATAGATAGTATAGAGTCGCCAAGGAACTCTAGCCTTTCATTATGTTTACTGGACGCACTGCGGTGTGTTAATGCATGCTCGAGTAGCGATTGGTCGTTGAACTCATAACCTAAAGTTCGACATAATCTAGGCATGTTTTTAATCGGTTCCATCTTAAGTAATTCCACCTACGCGCTCGAAACGTACACCCGTTGGGATCCAGCCTGGTAAGAAGTCGGCTGCCGTTCGTTCAAATTCAAAACTAATCCAGATAGCAACCGCTTTACCGACCAGGTTCTCTTCGGGTACGAATCCCCAGAAACGACTATCGGTACTGTTATCACGGTTGTCACCCATCATAAAATATTGGCCTTCAGGGACAATGAACTCCCCAACAGGAAGGTTACCTTCACGGAAGTAATATCCCAAAGGATCGGGGCGACTCGGATTGATCAAAATATCATGACTCACTTCGCCTAATTGCTCTGTATAACGCAGTAGCGGTGTCCCGTTTTGAGCAAATTCACCTTGATTAACCGACTCTCGAGATACCTGCTTAAGTTCAGGGCAAGTCTCTACACCCTCACCACACGCCGGCTGTATATAGAGCTGTTTATTACGGTAAACAATTCTATCACCAGGCAGACCCACTACTCGCTTGATATAATCTATTCTAGGGTCGACCGGATACTTAAATACAGTCACATCACCACGTTCAGGCTTATTATTCTCAACCAACTGGTTGCGCCACACAGGATCTTTAAGCCCGTAACTGAACTTCTCAACCAAGATAAAATCGCCGACTAAGAGTGTTGGCATCATAGAACCCGATGGGATCTGAAACGGTTCATAAATAAACGAACGTAAAATAAGTACAAATGCGATCACAGGAAAAATAGAACGAGACGTCTCAACGAGTGCGGGTTCACGAGTGATTTTTTCGGCGACTTCTTCACTGATATCTGCGTCCACCGCTTGCGCCATCGCAAGCTTTGCACGACGCTTAGGTGCAAGTAACAATGCGTCGGCCATCCAAACCAGGCCACTACTCAGAGTCACTAATACCAAGATAAGGGAAAAATAGGCTGCCATAGATAATTAACTCCTGCCTTAAAACAAATAATGCTATTTCTAATAGATACGCGGTCAAATAATCGCGTATCACAGACGAATAGGTCAGTTATACGTTAGTAACGAAAGCGCCGCAAACTGCGGCGCCTTTTTTTGCTCACTATTAACAATTCTTAACGAATTAGCCGTTAATCATTGAGCTTAAGCACGGCGAGGAAGGCTTCTTGTGGGACTTCCACATTACCCACCTGCTTCATACGCTTCTTACCTTCTTTTTGCTTGTTAAGTAGCTTCTTCTTACGAGAAACATCACCACCATAACACTTAGCCGTTACGTCTTTACGCATCGCTTTAATCGATGAACGAGCGATAACCTGACTGCCTACCGCCGCTTGAACCGCAATATCAAACATCTGACGTGGAATAAGCTCTTTCATCTTATTCACAAGTGCCAGCCCTTTAGAGCGGATCAAGCCTTTGTGGATGATCATTGCTAAGGCATCGACTCTGTCACCATTGATAAGAATATCCAGACGTACCATGTCTGCTGGCTCAAAACGGATAAAGTTATACTCAAGAGATGCATAACCACGGCTGGTCGACTTAAGACGGTCGAAGAAGTCCATGACCACTTCAGCCATCGGTAACTCATAAGTTAGCGCCACTTGATTACCGTGGTAAACCAAGTTCTTCTGCACACCACGTTTTTCTACACACAGGGTGATCACGTTACCCAAATATTCCTTGGGTACCAATATATTGGTCTCTACTATCGGTTCGCGCATCTCTTCTATATTGTTTATCGCTGGTAGATCCGACGGATTATCGACATAGATAGTTTCACCTGTCGTCTTTACAATCTCATAGACAACCGTAGGCGCCGTAGTGATCAAATCCAGATTATATTCACGCTCTAAACGTTCCTGGATGATCTCCATGTGCAGTAGTCCGAGGAAACCAATACGGAAACCAAAGCCCAACGCAGACGATGTTTCTGGCTCAAAGAACAAAGAGGCATCATTCAAGCTAAGCTTGTTCAATGCATCACGGAAGCTCTCATAATCGTCGGTCGAGATAGGAAATAAGCCCGCATAAACCTGAGGCTTAACCTTTTTAAAACCAGCAAGAGGCTTTTCTGCACCATGCTTGGCATGAGTCAAGGTATCCCCCACTGGAGCACCGTGGATCTCTTTAATGCCCGCAATAACAAAACCGACTTCACCGGTTTTCAGCTCAGTGGTATCTGTTTGTTTAGGGGTGAATATACCCACGCGATCAGCGTTATAGTTTTGTCCTGTAGACATAACCTTAAACTTGTCGCCTTTTCTCAATACACCATTTTTAATTCGAACCAGTGACACAACCCCTTGGTAACTATCGAACCAAGAGTCGATGATCAGAGCTTGCAGAGGCCCTTCTGGATCACCTTCAGGTGGTGGAATTTGCGCAACGATAACTTCAAGCACGTCTTTAATACCGATGCCGGTTTTTGCAGAGCAACGCACCGCGTCAGTCGCTTCGATACCAACGATATCTTCAATCTCATCGGCGACACGATCTGGATCGGCCTGAGGTAAGTCTATCTTGTTCAAAACCGGAACAACGTCCATATCCATCTCTAACGCGGTATAACAGTTTGCCAGAGTCTGAGCTTCTACACCCTGTCCGGCATCCACCACTAAGAGTGCACCTTCACAAGCTGCAAGAGAGCGTGAGACCTCATAGGAAAAATCGACATGACCAGGTGTATCAATAAAGTTCAATTGGTATGTTTCACCATCTTGAGCTTTATAATCGAGAGTAACACTCTGTGCCTTAATGGTAATGCCGCGTTCACGCTCAATATCCATTGAGTCCAGTACCTGGGCTGCCATTTCACGCTCAGAAAGACCGTCGCATTCTTGAATCAAACGATCGGAGAGAGTTGATTTGCCGTGGTCGATATGGGCAATAATCGAAAAGTTTCTAATGTGCTTCATGTTATGGATTGATTACTACTCGAAGTTGAAATTATCAAAAGTGCCGAATTGTACCCGATCGACGGACTAATACCAATCGAATACCCGGATAAAGCTCATTTTTAAGGCTAAAAAGTGGCTTTACAGAAATTAAATGGAGTGACCTAAGTGAGAGAGAATGATCGGTTGACTTAAGGACTCCATCTGTCGGGCTTTCGTCTTGGCTAATCGCCAAAAAAGAAAAGCACCGACTAACGCAAATGGAATAACAAAGAGATCACTGCTAATTAACCCCATTTGATAGGATATCAGCGAGGCAAGCATTGCACCAATAAAGAGACCGAGCAGAGGCATTAAGTAAACCAGCGCAGCCGCCTTCAAAATAACACTCTCGGGCAAACCAAGCCTGAGTAACTCTCCAGGCTCATAATGAGTATCGGATGGAATTGAAAACTCTTGTACCTTAGGTGAAAATGCCTTTGAAACGGCGGAGGTTCCACATGACTCAGAATTATCACAATGGTTACAGGCATTCTTGACCTGGACTTCAACCGTCACCCAGCCCTGATTATCGCACCGGATAACCTTCGCCATCTCTTCCATCATAAGATTAACCTCCCGAAGACACAGTTACTCAATCGTTATGCTTTTGGCTACGCGAACCAAGGTCTCTGTAGGAACCTTACCCACAGCAACAATTTCAGCATTCCCCACTCTCTCTGTCGCTAATGACAATCCATTTCGTGTCACTAACTCCTCGGGCATCTTAGCGTCACCGGCCCTTGCAACATACACTGAAATATTGGCAATCCCATCGCTTAAGGCGATATATTCGACAGCTTCATGACTGCCCATGAGTCTGTGGCTATCTTTAACCAACACCTCAAAACCTGTGGGTAACCATTTAAACTGCCAATTATCTCCTGTATCACGTTTAGATTGAGAGACAACGGCCGGCCACTCCTGTTTATAGGCTTCATGGAGAATAGCTGGAACATCATCGAGCACTAATAGCTCGACCACAAGTATCTGTTCAAGCAGTTGCTTGTCTTGTGTCAGCATGTCATAACGCAGTGGAAGTGATGTTTCCATATCCAACCATACTTGGTATCCGTAACGATAGTCGTCATTGGGAATAATGCGCACTAACTGGCTAGGACGACCGGCTAAGCGAGTTCGTCCACCGAGAACGAACTGATAACCCGACTCTAACGCGGAAAAATCACCGGCAAATGCTGGCGGAAAGAGCCCTTGTATGCGTTTTGCAGCGACACTGTATGCGGGTTGGTCATGTTCAATAAAGGTAACAGTCTGGCCAACTCTGACTGCATTTTTTGGCGGGCCATTGAGGTGCTCGAGAAAAGCCACTTCTTGGTTTTCAATTTTACCGTGAATATAAACTAATGGCCTTATATGATCAGCTTGAAGCTGTATCAGGGAGATCTTAAACTCTTGCTCACGCAAGGCTTGACTCATATTTTCCAGCCAAGCCTTAGCCGATATAACTTCCTGTGCCATCACAGGGAAATTCAGAAACAACAAACCCAATAGGATAAGACGCAAGCTAACTCCTTACGAGTAAAACGAAATAGGTATATACCCAAGCCACTTCAAAATGCTCGTTTCAGAGCTCCCGTAGGATGGGTGCACAAGGCTGTGATTGAAGAGAATGGTGAGTCCCTTTTCAATATCACTAACGCAGTGCAGATATTCTACGGAAACTCCCGAAGGGCAAGCCGAGAAGCAACATGTTTCTGCGTTATGAAAATAAAATTAGAATAACTAATCCCGCTATTTCATGCCTTGAACTCTGTCACTTCTCGACATGCTGAATCCTGCATTTCGAGGTCGTTTGGGTATAAGACTAATGATTCACAGGGATTGAATCTAGTTCACTATGGCTATTGTCGTCTATTTGCACCCCATTATTCAATCTTTGTTGCAGCATGTGATCCTGAATATAAGCATTAATGCGCTGACGCTGCTCCATAACCTGATCGTTGGTGAAACTTTGATTCTGTTGAACGGGGCCAGTTTGCAGGCTCACTGGTGTCACACTGCCAATGAGTGGACGAGTGTTAAGCACGGGTAGAGGGGATGCATCGATCGCATTCTCTTGTTGGCTATAATTTTGAACACCGACAACCGCCACTAAAGCAACGCTTGCAGCGATAGCATACTGACCAAATTGTTTAAACATAGGAATGACATTACTCAGTCCCGTCGTTTTAACTTTTACCTCATTAGGCGTTTCACGCTTAACGGGGGCTATGATTGTGGGTTCATTTTCGATTGCCGCAGCAATGTTAGCAGAAAGGTCTAAGTGTATAGTCTTAGGTAACTCTCCACGCATCGCGTCGCCTATCATATGATAATCACGCCACTGCTCATGTGAATCCTTATCAGCTGCAAGTTCAGCTAACATCTGCTCATCGATTTCACCATCGACGGCAGCGGATACCCATTCCTGACCTAATTTATCCATTTTTCACCTGTATTCATTTAAAGGATGCTACTGCTCCAGCAAAGGCTGAAGCTTTTTATCAATCGCCTCTCTAGCCCTGAAGATCCGAGATCTTACTGTGCCGACGGGGCAATCCATGACGTTCGCTATCTCTTCGTAACTCATACCATCGAGCTCTCGCAACGAAATAGCCATCTTTAATTCTTCTGGCAATGTATCCAAGGTGTCAAAGACAACCTTCTGGATCTCATCCGACAGCATCAAACGCTCCGGAGATGCAAACTCCTTTAAGGCGTCGCTGCCATCGTAATATTCGGCTTCCTCTGCATCGATATCATTTGCAGGTGCGCGTCGCCCCTGTGCAACCAAATGATTCTTCGCTGTGTTAACCGCAATTCGGTATAACCAGGTATAAAAAGCACTTTCACCACGAAAATTGGGCAAGGCTCGGTAAGCTTTTATAAAGGCTTCCTGAGCTACATCGGCAACGTCTGCCTGATTACGCACGTAGCGAGCAATCAAACTCATGACCTTGTTTTGATATTTCAGCACCAAAAGGTTAAAAGCGTTTTTATCTCCCTGCTGTACACGTTCAACTAATTGTTGATCACTTATTTGTCCACTCATCCGAGCCGACTACTCCTAAATCTAAAATGCTGATTTCTCAGTCGCTCGAATCATATTCACATATGTAGACTAGCTTACTTCCGAAAAGTTCTAAAAAAATTGCATAGAGATGAATTTAATTTCTGTTAACCGGTAATCTATCCAAAATTCTTATCTTGGTTTACCATAGTTAACACTCACTGAACAGACTATGATACCTGATGAAACAAGTAGTTGAACACCAATCTGACGTTTTGGTTATCGGCAGCGGTGCTGCAGGACTCACTTTAGCCTTGCATCTTGCTGAAAAATCACAAGTTACATTACTTTCCAAGGGCCCTCTAAGTGAAGGTTCAACTTATTATGCCCAGGGCGGTATAGCCTCAGTCTTCGATGAAGACGATACCGTAGAGTCCCATGTTGCCGACACCTTGGTTGCCGGAGCCGGACTTTGTGATGAGTCCGTGGTTACCTTCACCGCAGAGAATGCCAAACGTTCTATGGAGTGGCTCATACAGTGTGGTGTGGCGTTCGATAAAGAGGAAACCCTCGACGGTGACTCGACGAATGCGCCCTATCATCTTACCCGCGAAGGGGGTCATAGTCACAGACGAATTCTTCATGCTGCCGATGCAACCGGTAAGGAAGTTCAGGTCACACTACAAGATAGAGCCAGAGCACATCCTAACATCCAAGTGCTCGAACGCTATAATGCCATCGACCTTATCACTTCCCGTAAGCTAAACAGACCGGGAAACCGTGTACTTGGAGCTTATATCTGGAACCGGGATGCCGAGCAGGTCGAAACTGTTAGGGCACGTTTTGTCGCCCTCGCCACCGGTGGCAGCTCTAAAGTTTATCAATATACATCGAACCCGGATATCGCCTCGGGTGATGGTATTGCAATGGCCTGGCGTTCTGGTTGCCGTGTGGCAAACATGGAGTTCAATCAATTCCACCCCACTTGCCTTTATCACGCCGATGCCAGAAACTTTCTGCTTACCGAAGCACTTCGGGGTGAAGGCGCTTACCTGCGCCGCCCGGATGGTAGCCGCTTTATGCCGGACTTCGATGAGCGAGCCGAATTGGCACCGAGAGATATTGTTGCCCGCGCGATAGATTTCGAGATGAAACGTCTGGGCTCTGATTGTGTCTATCTGGACATCAGCCATAAACCCGCTGATTTTGTTATCAAGCACTTCCCCACTATTCATAAACGTTGCCTCGAGTTCGGTATCGATATCACCACAGACCCCATTCCTGTAGTACCGGCCGCACACTATACTTGTGGCGGGATCATGACAGACCTTCATGGACAAACCGATCTCAATGGACTCTATGCCATTGGTGAGGTGGCTTATACCGGCTTACATGGCGCAAACCGCCTGGCGAGTAACTCGCTATTGGAATGTTTAGTATTCGCCAGAGCCGCCGGTGAAGATATTGAAAGTCAGCTTCATAAAATCCCCATGCCAGGCGCTTTACCCGCTTGGGATGAGAGCAAGGTATCTAACTCAGATGAAGAGGTCGTCATCGCCCATAACTGGCACGAATTACGCCTGTTTATGTGGGATTACGTCGGAATTGTACGTTCAGACAAACGTCTCGAACGAGCCTTGAGACGTTGCATCATGCTGCAACAAGAGATCCAGGAATATTACAGTAACTTCCGCGTCAGCAATAACCTGTTGGAGCTAAGAAACTTAGTTCAGGTCGCGGAGCTGATCATTCGCTGTGCGATGGAGAGAAAAGAGAGTCGTGGCTTGCATTACAACATAGACCACCCTCAGCAAGTTGAAAATCCGACACCGACAATTCTACAGCCAGATTAAGCTCGGCGTATAAGATTAAAGCTGATTGGGTATCTCATCGATAAACCGCCAAAATTAGCTTTTATTGCTCAGAAGCAGGCGACACAAGTGACGGTAACTTGTGTCGTCGAGCATATCTGACCAGACAATGATTAATCGTTTACTACTATCGGTCTGAATATAAAACAGAGAGACAAATGGGGTAACAAACCTCCTACCTGAAAGCACAAAGCTTTCTCTTTCACTATTATTCCTCTCATCTAAGCTTCCCTCGCCTTTTGCATTGAGAGAAAACCGGCAACGCCAATGGTTTAGCGACCAAAACTGATAAGAAAAGAACAGGACTAATAGCGTAAAGAAGAGGTATTTAGCGAAAGAGTAATAAGAATTATCGATATCGGGCCAAGCAAGAAAAGAGGTAAGGCATACACCGCAGAAGACGACCAGCGATAATCGCTGATCGAATGAGGCGTGTAAGCTGAAACTATGGAGCCGCTCTGCCACGGACACGAATAACCATTTCGGCAAGCTCGGGATCCGGACACTGCTCGTGACCCATAAACCAGGCGAATAACTCCGGGTCTTCACCCTCTAATAGACGAACGAAGGCATTTTTATCCTTGGTGGATAACTGCTCATATTGGGATTCAACAAAAGGTTGAAACAGGACATCAAGTTCAAGCATACCTCTACGGCACGCCCATCTTACTCTGGCAATCTTCATCGGTTCAGACACGCAAATGCTCCCTAACTTTTTTTGGCTAGTGTACCGCTTGTAAGTCACAGAGTCGATGTTATACCAATCAGTATAAGAAAGTGATCTACTCAGAGTGTTTTTTGGCAGACTAATTCAAGGCGAATGGATGATGGAATGGTTATTCCCTTGTAAGTTCATTCAACGCAGAAGTAGGCAGCCAAAAACACTCCTTACAGGCGAGTTTTAGCGCATCCGATGCTGTGTTAACAAGCTTAAACGTAGAACAACTATGTTCTTCACCCGTTGCCTTGCCTCTGAAGCGCTAAACTCTCGCTGAGCGATCACATCTTTATACTGATTGGTATTACAGTAACTTAACTTGTGGATCTCTGCCCTCGAAGAGGTCGGTGAAATCGGTTTCTAACAAGCGTTTAACCGCCGGATGCTGGATCATCCGCTCGGCAAACATCACATGATAAACCTCCTTGATATCACTCGTTTCACCTATCAGGTACATGCCATGGGAGAGAATATCTTGCTTATAGATGGATGGCGCAACGAAAATACCTTGCTTGAAATAACCGAAGGCTTTCATCATGGCGGCATCATCGAACTCACCTAAGATGGTTACATTGAGGCCATTTTCATCGAACCAGTGATGCAGCTGTTGCCCCAGGGAGGTGCGTTTACCCGGAATAAGTAACTTCCCCTCCTCCAGACATTCCGGAAATGGCTTGCTGTATTGCTCGGCGGAAAAGAAAGCGATACCGCACTCACCCAACTTTTTTGACAATATCTCAGGGTATTTCAACGACTCACCGGCACAGTCAGATAAGATCATATCCAACTTATGCTCGCGTAACCTCTCCATCAAACTTTCATGGGTTGCCTCGAAGCAGGCAAGATGCATAGAGCCGTCACTGGGTACCACCGAGAGTAACACCCGACTCGCCAGGGCTTTCGATAACGCATCGGCAATACCGACTTCAAACAGAATATTCTCATCTTTTTGATAGTTGAGAATATCCAGCATCTCATAGCTTAAGCTAAACATCTTATCGGCATAACGAAATACCAGCTCACCAAGCTCAGTTGGCTCCAATGTGCGGCCAACACGCTTAAATAAGCTGCCTTTCAGGCGAGTTTCCAACACCCTAATCTGTCCGGTAACGGTCTGCGGTGCTAAGCATAAAGCCTCGGCAGCTTTCGCTACCGAGCCCTTTTTATGAACCATCCAAAAATAATAGAGATGGTTGTAGTTTAGATGAGACATATAAGCTTTTACTCTAATTGCACCAATACGTTACTTAAGTCTCTGACAGTCCATCAGGCTGTACATCACATTATTAAGCATCTCAACATTCTGTATACTGCCCGCATTAAACGCCTCGGCAAGCCCGGTGACTAAGACATTTCTGTCCGGGATCCGACCTTCACAGTATGTTCGGTTAGCTTCTTGGAAACGCTTACCACTTCGATATTTAAGGGCTCTGGACTCATAGCTATCGGTCTCGATACGAGCTCCTGTCGCATTGGGCTTATACATCAGGGCACCATCGACCACACCTTCGAGGTAGTGCTGACAGGTTTCACTCTTAATATCGGTATTGCAGGCATTCAACTGTTCAGCTTGAGCTGTGGAAATAAAACCGAAACACAGGGTAAGTGTTAATAGTATTAGTCTCATGCTATCTCTCCTTGCTTGCTTTAACTACATCAACTTCGGGCAATACCTTAGCCAACCAGAAGTAACCAATAATCGCCGACGCGAACGACCCCACTAAAATACCCAGTCTTGCAAAATCACCGTATGCTTCTGCATCACCAACAAATGCCAGCGAAGAGATAAACATCGACATGGTGAAACCGATACCACACATCACAGCAACCGGTGCAATATGTTTCCACCCCATCCCCTCAGGCAGTACAGCCAGTTTTAGCTTCACGCCAATATAGCTGAATACAAGCACACCTAATGGCTTACCCAACAGCAGACCTAAGGCGATACCGACAGGCACAGGTGATAACAGATCGCCGAAGCTCATTGGGCTCAAATCGACCCCGGCATTTGCAAATGCAAATATCGGTAAGATCATGAAGGTACTCCAGGGATGCAGACTATGCTCCAGACTCTCAGAGGGAGAACAGCCATCTTTTGCCCGCAATGGAATACAGAAGGCGATAATCACACCCGCTAAGGTGGCATGAACACCCGATTTCAATACCGCTATCCAGAGGATAAGCCCTACTACACCATAGGGGCCTAAGGCCGTCACTCCTTTCCGGTTAAGCCCGACCAGTCCTAAAATTGCAATACCTGCCACTATCAGACTTAACATAGAAAGATCTGTGCTGTAGAACATGGCGATGATCACTACAACACCTAAATCATCAATAATTGCCAAGGCTAACAAGAAGACCTTGAGTGATACAGGTACGCGGCTCCCCAGCAGGGCCATGACCCCTAAGGCGAACGCGATATCAGTTGCTGCAGGAATAGCCCAGCCAGCTTGAGTCACCGGATCACCGTAGTTGAATAACAGATAGATGCCCGCAGGGAATACCATGCCACCAATCGCCGCAAAAGTGGGTAAAGAGGCTTGAGCCGCACTCGATAGCGCCCCCTCAAGTAACTCACGCTTAACCTCTAAGCCAATAAGCATGAAGAACAGGGCCATCAGGCCATCGTTAATCCAATGTATCAGAGTCTTGTCGATATCTAAGCTACCGACGCGTATCTGCATTTCCGTATCCAGGAAGCCCTGATACATTCCTGATAGCGGCGAATTTGCCATAATCATTGCGAGTGCAACTGCAATCATAAGCAGAATGCCGCCCGCCGATTCCTGGCTTAAAAAATTCTTAATAGCCCTTTCCATAACTTGCTCCAATATATCTTAATGACCCGAGTGTATCGTAATACGATAAACGTGAATATTCGATTGCAACAGCTAAAAACATCGGTATTTCCGAGGTATTAAGTGTAACCAGTGAATGAATAGATATCAACGTTCATTTTGCGAACAATGTTAAATTTGCAGTAGAAACAGGAGGGTGTAGATTCGGTAGGAATATGAGTAAAGTTTTTTATTCATATAAAGCAGGTAACGAATACCGATTATTATAACAATCTGATGTTCGTTACCTCTGATTTTTCAGCTAATTAAACGATAAGGTCATTATCGCCCATTAAACAGAAAACGGATATTTTATCGCTTCATGATGCTGGTAACCCGACACTTCAAAGTCGTCCATCGTTACCCAGGTCTCCAGATCTTCTAGTGATTTGATATCAGGGTTGATCGACAAAGAAGCTGGCTCAAAAGGCTCTCTCTTGAGCTGAACATCCCGCATCAGCGCTAATTGATCCTCATAAATGTGAGCATTAACAATTTTATGATACGCCATTCCCGGCTTCTTTCCGGTAATTTGTGCAATCAGAGCAAGCAAGGTGAACACCTGAACCTGATTAAAGTTCAGTCCAAGTGGAACATCACAGGAGCGCTGAAAGCTATTGAGATAGAGTGTATCTCCAAGCAGCGAAAAGTTATGGGTATGCATACAGGGACGCAGACATCCCATATGGAACTCGCCCGGATTGTAAAAACTAAGGATCTCTCCGCGGTCGTCTATACCAGCTTTGAGATTATCGACAATCTTCTTTAATTGATCGATGGTGCCGCCGTCAGGCTTACTCCATGCCCTGCCCTGCACGCCATAGACGCGCCCCATATCATCGACGCCTTTACGATGCGGATTGTTTAACCACACCCGGTTTTCATTGGCGTTGGCATCCCAGGTCTTAGCGCCCAGAGCCCGGAAATCGGCCGCATTATCATAACCGCGAATATAGCCGAGCATCTCAGCAATCGCACTCTTCCAGAAACTTTTTCGGGTTGTGATCAGAGGAAACTCATTATTACCCACGTTATAGGTTAGGTCAGCATTGATAACCGTCAGGCATCGTTTACCCGTCCGCTCATTTTCAATCCAAGTGCCCTCATCGATAATTCTATTACATAGATCTAAATACTGTTTCATTACAACTTACCCTCTGCCGGCGCTTTTCTAAATATAAGATACAAACCTAATAACACCATAGGTATGGATAGGATCTGACCCATGGTCATCACTCCCCAATATAACCCCAGATGCGCATCAGGCTGACGAACGGTTTCAACTATCACTCTGAACATTCCGTAAGCAAGCAGGAACATACCTGAGACGGCTCCCACCTTATCGGTTTTACGGCTAAACCAATATAAAATAATAAACAGGGCAACCCCTTCCAGCGCAAACTGATAAAGCTGAGATGGGTGACGTGGCAGTGGCCCACCACTCGGAAAGACCATGGCCCAGGGTACATCGCTAACACGACCCCAAAGTTCACCATTAATAAAATTCCCTATTCGACCCATACCTAAGCCAATAGGTACAACCGGAGCCACCATATCCGCTACGGCAAAGAAGGTTCGCTTCTGCTTCCAGGCGATGTAACACATTGCGCTGATCACCCCAATCAGACCACCATGGAAGGACATTCCCCCTTCAGAGATCTTAAAAAGATACAGCGGATTTTGCACGAACAGGTCGAAGTGATAAAAAAGTACATAGCCAACACGGCCGCCTAATATCACACCAAGAAAACCATAAAAGAGCAGATCTGACACTTGCTCTCTGGACCATAAGCCATTTGAACTGTCTGACTTGCGGTTCAGTAACCAAAGTGCGGCGACAAAGCCCACCAGATACATGAAACCATACCAGCGCAGTGCGGGTTCAAAAGTTTGTCCAAAGATATCGAAAGGACCTATCGACACAATAATAGGGTCAATAGTTGGAAAATTTAATGCCATGAAGAGTCCAAATTAAGCATGAAGAATTAAAGTAAAAATAAACCCGCCAATTCTAACTCAATCTCGACCACTTTCTAAGACCTAATCCCACTTGGATGCAGCAATGAAATCACTATGGTGATTCCCTCACCTTAACTGAACGCTCCTCATCATGAAATCAAGCTAAGGCTAACTTGATCCCCGTAAAAATAAGCAATACGGCAAATATCTTTTTCAGGATAGGCGTAGGCCAATGAGTCGCGGCTCTGACACCAACAGGCGCCATAGTGACTGAGGTGATGATGATCCCCAAAAGCGCCGGAAGATAGACGTAGCCTAATGTCCCTTGCGGTAAATCTGTCACATTCCATCCCGCCAACACATACCCGACACTACCAAACAGTGCGATAAACACGCCCGATGCCGCTGAGAAACCGATAGCATTGCGCATCTGAAGGCCACACCAGCTTAAAAATGGAACCAAGAGTATACCGCCACCGATCCCCATCAAGGCGGCAAATGAAGCTATAGCAGCAGAGGCGACAAACAGTGTTGAAGCGGCGGGCATCGGCTTTTCTTCACCAGCTACCCGTAGCGGAAATACCATCTGTACCGCCATTAAAATCACGAATATAGCAAAAATCTGCTGCAAGGTATCGGCGCTAATCGTGTGTGAGATAAATCCGGAGCAAGAAGCGCCTAAAATCAACCCAGGCAACATAGGTTTAAACAGGGGCCATGGAATATTACCGCGCCTATGGTGCGCTAAAGCCGAAGAACAGGAGGTTAAAATAATCGCGGAAAGAGATGTCGCAATGGCCACATGGGGTAAAACTCCCAGTTCAAACCCAGCCGACGGCAACAGGTAAAGAAGCACAGGCACGGCGATTATCCCGCCACCTATGCCTAACAGACCTGCCATAAAGCCTACAAACGCCCCTAAACCTAGGCAACTAATAAAAAACCAAATTAAATTATCCACGAATAGACCTTTTAACCTACATTGGTGTACATAAAGAAGACAAGCTAAAAACTAAACCACAAAAGACCAAGTTAACGTCGAGTTAATAGCTTAATTGACAGGCATCGCTCTAGTTCAGAATTGCTCCTAACTCTCGAGATTCGAAATATTCCCTGACCAACTCCCTAACCTCTTTCCCAGAGGTTAGCGTCAGGGCCATCTGGAGCAATTCACTGAGATCGGAATGAGACACCCTTCTAAGCAAATAATTGATCCTGGCTAAACTACCCTGATTCATACTCAACTGATCGTATCCCATAGCAACGAGTAAAATCACACCGATAGGCTCACCAGCCAACTCACCACACACACTGACGGGAAGATTATATTGCCAACAATCAAACCGAGCGCGTTTCAGTGCCCTTAATATTCCTGGATGGTAGCAATCATACAGGGTGCTCACTCGAGGATTATTTCTATCCACCGCCAGCAAGTATTGAGTCAGATCGTTAGAGCCTACAGAGACAAAATCAACCCGTCTTGCCACCTCCGCTAGTTGATACAGAAGGGCGGGGACTTCCAGCATAATCCCAAGTTTTGGTTTTACGATATTCTTATTAACATCAGTTTTAAGTTCATTATAAGCTTGCTCAAGATAGGCAATAGCCTGATCGATCTCCTCTAGATTACTCACCATAGGAAGCAAGATATGCAGCTGATCTTTTTCATCTCCAGCCTGTATCATCGCCCTGAGCTGTACAAGAAACAGCTCAGGATGATCCAGGGAGAGTCTTATGCCACGCCAGCCCAGAAAAGGGTTTTCCTCATTAATAGGAAAATAAGACAAGGGCTTGTCACCGCCAACGTCTAAGGTGCGCATGACTACCGGTCTGTCATTCGCAGCTTCCAGCACCTCACGATACACTTTTACCTGCTCAGATTCACTGGGAAACCTTTGATGCAACATGAAAGGAATTTCGGTGCGATATAGACCGACGCCATCCGCGCCATTGGCGATCTCTGAAGCCAAACTACTTAATAAACCCGCATTGAGGTACAGGTGAATTCTTTTACCGTCCAGAGTTTCTGCCGGAAGTTCTAACTCTTGAGCGTATTTATGCTGCAAGGCTTTTTCGGCCGAGATCAGGTTTCGGTATTCGGCAATCAGTGGCGGTGTTGGCGAGACCAGCAGTTGTCCACGATTGGCATTAATGATCAGTAACTTCTTGTCGATACCGGCAGATAGCACCCCTTCGACGCCGATAATCGCCGGCACACCCAGCGCCCTGGCCAGAATAGCGGCATGAGAGTTGACGCCACCGAGCTCGGTGACAATACCGACTAACTTATGCCGTGGAAACTCGGCAAGCATCGTCGCGTCGGCTTCTTTGGTAACAAGAATAACTGGCACATCGGGCTCTAGCTCCATCCTCTGAGGTTCAATCAGCAGCCTAAGCACCCGCAATCCCAGATCACGAATATCGCCCGCACGCTCCTTTAGATAAAGATCCTGCATCTGGGTAAACTGTTCAATGTATCTTAGTGAGACTCGACTCACCGCCGATACAGCACACCAGCCTTCGCGAACCTCTTTAATGTATTCGCCACCAAGACTGGCATTATCGAGTAGCTGTTGCAGTGCAGAAAATATGGAAACAACTTCGTTATCCTGCTCCTGATCGAAACGTTGTGACAATGAAGTCAGAGTATCTTTACAAGCTTCAATCGCCGATTTCAATCTGGACTCTTCATGGCCAACATCAGAAGTTCGATTTTGTGGTTGCTCCAGTGCTATCTGGCCACCGAGTACCAATGCGTGCGCGATGGCAACACCGTTAGCGGCCGATATACCGGTAAAGTGAAGAAGGTCGGGAGAACACTTCACTTCGGCTTTAATCTTCAGATGCCTTATCGCCATAGCGAGCTGCGCCGCTAAAGTCATAAGGAAAGCCTCTTCACCTTCATCAAATTGACGAGTGTCGGCTTGCTGAACGACTAAAACCCCCAGAACATTTTTTTGATATATTATCGGTACAGCCAGAAAAGCCCTAAAGCTCTCCTCTTCGGCTTCAACAAATCTTTTAAATCTAGGGTGTTGGTTAGCGTCCGCCAGATTGATAGGTTCCTCGCGCTCGGCCACGAAACCAACCAAACCTTCAGAAAGGGGCATTCTTACCTGGCCAACGGCATCAGGATCTAAACCGTCAGTTGCTGATAAGACGAGTTCCTGCCCCTCTAATAGATAGATAGAGCAGCATTGAGTCGCCATCGCTGATTTAGTTTGAGAAACGAGTAACTCGAGCGAAGAATGGAGGTCTTGAGCCGCCGCAACGGCCTGGGTAATATCTCTTAGTGTTTTCAGCACCGACTTAAACCTCCATATTATTAATATATACCCATTATAGACTTCGCGGATCTATGACTTCATATTCGATGACTAACGTCGTCTGCCTCTCCTGCTATGGTGATGTTCCCTCGTTTGAAATGGGAGTGCCGTAGGAGCGAACTCCTTCATCACCTTTCTATAAACATCTCTTTTAAATGACACAACCTGTCGCACCGGATACCAATAACTCACCCAACGCCAGTCATCAAACTCAGGATGACCACAAGCATTCAGATCAATCGCACTCTCACTACTATTAAGCTGTAACAAAAACCACTTTTGCTTCTGCCCAATACACACAGGCTTACTATCTTGCCTTATTAAACGTTTGGGTAATCTGTAACGTAACCAAGAGCGGGTAGAAGTTAATATCTGAACATGTTCAGGCCTTAATCCAACCTCTTCATACAACTCTCTAAACATCGCCTCTTCAGGTGTTTCGCCTTCATCGACCCCACCCTGAGGAAATTGCCAGGAATGTTGACCAAATCTTCTAGCCCACATAACCTGCCCAAAGCGATTACAGATAATGATGCCCACATTTGCGCGAAAGCCGTCACTATCAATCACATGGACTCCGTCAATTAACCATTTTAATCCAACGATTGTTTCACAAAGCACGCCCGGCGGCAAATGCCGAATAACACAAGAACCTTGGATAAAAAACTAAAACACCAACTTTTATCAACAGAACTGAAATTCAAAAATCGATTATATCCACAAAATCTGTGGATATCTCTGTTCGAAACTTATTTATAGTGGTTGATATGATATTATTTTGGTAGCTTGCATCGAGTCATACCTTCTAACCAAAACCAAATATAACAATACAGAACAAACGCTTAGGCGCACCATTTATTTACCCCGGTAAACAACATTAATCACGCGGGCGTTTTTTGACCAGTAAGTATTATTTGGATAACTCAGAAATTTATTTAAGCAGGTTATTCACAGGCAAAGTCTAAATTTACGTAAATCAAGAAATAAATTGGTTAATTCTCTGTTTGACATCTCAATATTTTCGAGTTAGTGCAAGAATAAGTGTAAGTTATCCAACGAATCTGTGGATAACTATAGTGGAAAAGCAGGGGGTAAAAAAATACAGGGAATAAAAACCGCGTAAACATTGAAAATTGAATTGCGGTTTATGTTTTTTATCAATAACTTAAACCAAGCTTTTTCGTGACCGTTATCAACAATGGAGAATGCGAGCGTTTTTTAACCACTAATTGATATCTCAAAAATCTCAGGTAAAATTGGTTTGATGAAAACGACACCAAAACCTCCCCACAGTATCGAAGAGCTAATGCTGCGAGCCAATAACATGGCGGGTCTGACATTGGGCCAACTCGCCGACTCACACGGTTTATCTACCCCACTCAATTTGAAAAGAGATAAAGGTTGGGTTGGCCAACTTATCGAACATGAACTCGGCGCCATTGCCGGCTCAAAGCCCCAGCAGGACTTCCTGCACCTGGGCATCGAACTTAAAACAATTCCTGTCGATAGTAAGGGCAAGCCAATGGAGACGACCTATGTGACAGTCGCTCCCTTAGTCAACATTCAAGGATTAACTTGGGAAAACAGCGTGGTGTGCCATAAACTCCAAACTGTTCTTTGGGTTCCAGTACAAGGTGAAAGACAGATACCAGTGACAGACAGGAAAATTGGTACGCCAATACTCTGGACACCGAATTCAGATGAGATCGCACTTTTAAAGCAGGACTGGGAAGAGATAATGGAATTTATCTCTCTGGGGCAAGTTCAACAGCTAACCGCAAGACATGGAGAAGTTCTTCAACTTAGACCTAAGGGGGCAAACAGTCGCTCAGTCACACAAAGTATTGCTCAAGATGGCTCTACGACTATGACTAATCCAAGGGGGTTCTATCTGAAAACCCAGTTTACACAAGCTATTCTCACACGCTTTTTTGGTTACCCTCCCCTTTGATAATAGTTAATGGCATTAGGTGAAAAATGATCGACGATAACAATCCCGCTCACTGAATAAGACTCATTTATATGTTTTTGACTTACCTCTAAGTAGATAGAAAACGAATAATCACTTCATCTAGCCATCTACATGGCTCACATTTTTGTAAATTAAGCTTGTTTATGTATATAACTCACTCTCATTTGACAAAGATCACAAATACTAGTGGAAATCATAGGGGGATTTTCTATAAACTACCGCATCCTGAATAAAGAACGAAGCATTAGGATACCCCTGATACAGTGAAAGCACGTATACAAGCAAAAAAACTAATTTTTGCGATTTTCGCTTGGGGAATTGCCATGGCGGCGTTTGTGTTTTTTCGATATGCACAAGCACCCGAACTTCCACAATGGGCAACCGGCAGTGTCGATCTCGCCACACTAGCTATCTATATGGGGATCATCTTCGGTAGTTTACATTGGATGTCTAACCTGATTGCCGATTTTAGCGCGATAAACCGACTTCCCTATATATTCTCTGTTATCTTCAAAGGCCTATTCCTTCTGCTTGGGGCGACAACTCTTGCCTACATAACCCAATTCCTGAATATGTGGGCCATAGAAAACCACATGGCCACTTTGAGGCAGATGTTAACGGCTCATATACTTTACAGTCCGTCATTTCAGGCGCTAATTATATACCTAGTTGTAGTTAGAGTGGGTTTAGCCTTCATCGAACAGATGGCGCTGTTAGTAGGACCTCGTGTATTACTCAATATTGGCCTTGGAAAATACCATAAACCGAGATACGAACAGAGATTATTCCTCTATCTGGATATGGTTGCCTCAACGACCCATGCAGAATCATTAGGCGACTATCGGTTCAGCCGTTTAATACAAGATAGTTTCAGCCTTCTTGCCGACACAGTAACGAATAATGAAGCCGAAATTTATCGTTATATGGGCGATGCAGTCTTAATACATTGGCCGCTCGAAGACGGGATCCTTAAAGATAGAAGTTTCAATATCTACTATGAATTCAGTCAGCAACTCAGTTGGCAACGTCAGTATTTCGAAGAGCAATATGGTTTTGTTCCTAAGTTCAAAGCCGCCGCTCATTGTGGTCAAGTCGTCGCCGCCGTAGTCGGAGTTCAGAAACAGGAGATTAGTTTCTTCAGTGACGTACTCAACACGTTGGCGAGATTACAAGATCAATGCAACCCTCTCGGGCAGAGAATGCTTATCTCTGGCGCACTAGAATCCAGAATTGAGAAAGATAGCAGCCTGTATGTTCTAAACAACTTAGGCCCGATTAAATTGAAGGGGAAACAACATTCGACTGAAGTCTATGGTGTTTCTCCTAAATGCGTTTAAAGCCCTTAGCAAGCGTTTGGCATAACGGTTATCAAAAGCAGTTTTAATCCAATTGCTTCTGTTTAGAACCTTCTCTAAGAGAGCATAAAAATGCTGTCATTGGTCCAAAAAATACTGACAGCAACTTTCTTGTGACAAGGTTACTCTTCCCTACCTTCCAACAGGTTTTGAATCGCTAAACCTAACGTTCTAAAGGTTAAAATACGGCTGGAAGTCTGTCGCCAAACCAGGCCAATATCTCTATATGGTGCATCTCCCGGAGGTTGCATGACACTTAATTCGGTGTCATTTAATATGCCGGCATCTATGGCCATCTGTGGCAGAAAAGTAGTACCCAACTTGCTATTTACCATCTGCACTAAAGTATGCAGGCTTGTCGCGGCAAATGGATTAACCTTGGCACTATCACTCAGCTGGCAGGCAGTTATAGCATGACCGGTAATACAATGTTCGGCTTGAAGGAGAAAGATGCTCTCGTCAGGAAAAGATTTGAAATCTAAAGGCTCATGGAGCTCATCCACTAACTCTTCATGTACCACCAGTTTAAACGGATCGATACCGACCTTCATGCTGTGATAACCACTCGTGTCGACGGGTAGGGCAAGAAGCAGCAGATCCAATTCACCTTTCCCCAAGGCATCAATTAGGCGTTCAGTCGTGTCCTCTTTTAAAAAAAGAGTCAGATCCGGATAGCTCTTTTGACAATGTTTGACGACTCGACTCAACAGAAAGGGAGCAATAGTGGGAATACAGCCCAGACGGATATCCCCTGTCATCGGCTCTCCCTGGTGCTTCACTAACTCGACAAGATCATCGACGTCGGTGAGTAATTTCCTCGACCTTTGAACAACTTCTTCACCAATCGCAGTAAAAATGAAGGACTTATGGTCTCGTTCAATTAACTGGTGCCCTAGCTGCTCTTCCAGATTTTGAATACCACTGGAGAGTGTCGATTGACTTACATGACATATTTTTGCAGCCCGATTAAAGTTCTGCTCGTGATGTAAGTTAACCAAATAAAAGAGGTTTTTTAAACTAGGCAAATGTTTCATAAAATCGATTACCAACAGTAATTGTCATCAAAATATTCTATTTAACTCTACCACAAAACGTAGAGTTTAGGATTCGATTAAGGGTTGATAATGTGATACTTGCCTAAATAAAACAATAAACAGCGACTCTAATGATGGTGAGAATAACGAATACCAATCGGTATAATCAAACATGGTCCTTGGCCAGTCTTATAGGAGGCAATAGTGAACAATATTGCGCACTGGTATGACAATATATGGGACAGGGGGCAATAAAAAAGCGCTAATGAAACTCGATTTCATTAGCGCTTTATCACTTCTCTTTCTCTTGTAAAAAATCCAGCAAGAAAATAGAAGAGAATATGGGATCAGGCTTTAAACTTTAGATTCAAGGTATTGCTTAAGTTCGGCTAGATCTTGACTCGCATTATCAACAATCGCTTGTAACCAAGTATCATGCTCGTTTGCCCAGGCAGCATCTTCACCGTGCTGAAGAAGTTGAGCAAATTGTTGGATTCGCTTCAGACCAACAGAACCTGCAGCACCTTTAAACTTATGAGCCTCGGAGCATAAAGTATCTTTGTCTTGAGCTTCCTTAGCATTAACTAAGTTTCCTACATATTCCGGCATTAGCTGCTCAAATAAGACGACACTCTTTAGCAAAGTGCCCGCACCAATTGCACTGCAGTACTGCTCTAGTGTATTAAGATCCAATATTGATTCAATCTCAGCTGTGGCCATATTAAGGCACCTCTCAAAAATTTTGACTGTTTAAAGACTAATTTACCACATAATACCCGCTATAATTGCTGGCGCAACTAATTGAGCAATATGTCGGTGAAAACCATCATTTTTTAACCATCTTTTAACGAATGTTTAATCTAATCTGCTATTTAATTAGCCTATTTGAATACCTTATTCAACTTTTAGCTTAGAAATCAAATAGCTTCCTTGCTCGCCCTTGGCTTTCAAATCATTCACTATGGCTACAAGGCCATTCCAGCGATACGCGCACCAATCGGGAGCAAGTAACATAGGTTTCTTTGCATAGGCTGTTACCCTATGAAAGATAATATCTTTAGGAGTGTTGCGGATCATCTCACCAACACTGTAGGCATACTCTTCAACCGTTAGCAGTTTCATCCTGTCGTTGCGCCATGCTTTTGCCATGGTACTGCCTTCGACAATATGCAGCGGATGTAGCTTTAACCCATCTACGCCAGCCGCCAAAACGGCGTTTAAACTATTCAGGTAATCTTGATGTTCTTCGCCGGGTAAGCCAAGAATAAGATGAGTACAAACCTTAATACCACGTGCGCGAGCTCGCGTGACGGTATCAATATAATCAGCCATAAGATGACCTCTATTGATACGTTTGAGTGTTTTATCTTTTGCAGATTGCAGACCAAGCTCCAACCACACCTCTATGCCTCTGTCTTGATACGATGCCAGTAATTCAATCACATCATCGGAAACGCAGTCCGGCCTGGTGCCAACACAAAGTCCTACGATGTCAGGATCTTCAATCGCTTCATCGTATTTAGTTTTCAACACTTGGTATTCATCGTAGGTACTGGTATACGCTTGAAAATAAGCGATATATTTAGAAGAGCGTCCAGCTACTCTCTCTCGACCTTGATTAAGCTGCTCTTGAATTGATAGCTCTGAGCCATGTTCGTGGTTAAAAGAGGCGACATTACAATAGGTACACCCCCCCTTACCCAAGGTGCCATCTCTGTTTGGACAGGTAAACTTGGCATCTATGGTTAACTTTCTTAGTCTTTCACCAAATTGATTCTTACAAAAAACACCAAATGTATATACGTACTGATCCAGACCCACAAAGCACTCACTCACACCATTTAATTACACTATTCTAATCTATTTACCATTCGGAAACTTCGAGTCATATCAAAGATTGTGGATTATCTCACCTATACCCGGTCAGACAAAAATAACGTGACCCAGTACTAACTTATAATAAAAACCAAACAAAACTCACTTACAGCGCATAACTACTCATACTCTAAATCACAAAAACATTCACTGTACGTGCAAAAAAAATCACTTTCCTGATAATAATTTAAACCTCAAACTTGTTACAACTTCGTAAACTGGAACATATCAACTTTCTAAAATTCTTTTTATTCATAACGTTATACAATCAATTTTACAGTTTACGTAAACGTCAAACACTAAATCTGACGTATTAAACGGCATAAACCACTCAGGTTTTATGCAATCTTTTGGTTTGACCTTTTGCCAATCTGGCGGTAATTTGGATCGTTCGGGTGAATATCTATACTAATTACCCCCGAGTAGTATTTAGTTAAAGTTTTAGGGAGTTTTTGTATGAGCTTATATCACCCCAGTTTCGAACGGGATAATTGCGGTTTTGGTCTGATAGCCCAAATGGACGGTGAACCAAGCCATCGGATTGTAAGAACGGCAATACATGGTCTGGATCGCATGAAGCATCGTGGTGGCATCGCCGCAGATGGACGTACGGGTGACGGCTGCGGTCTGCTTATGCAACTTCCGATAAAATTCTTCGAAGCCATTGCAGCGGAAAACGGTTGGCACCTGAGCCGTAAATTTGCCGTCGGCATGTTTTTCCTCAATCAGGATGAGAAGCTCGCCGATGAAGCTAAAGTCTTATTAGAACGAGAATTAGAAAAAGAGACCCTCAGCGTTGCAGGATGGAGAAAGGTACCCGTTAATCCAGATGTGCTGGGACCGATAGGAAAGAAGAGTCAGCCACAGATTTATCAGGTACTCATTAATGCGCCTATTGGCTGGCGAGAGAAAGATCTCGAACGTAGACTCTATATGGCCAGACGCCGTTTAGAACAACAACTGCCCCATGATGAAGACTTCTACGTTGCTAGTTTATCGGGACAGGTCATTGTCTATAAAGGCCTAATGATGCCTGTAGACCTCCCCGAATTCTATCTCGATCTTGCCGATATCAGGCTGCAGAGCTCTATCTGTCTTTTCCATCAAAGATTTTCTACCAATACATCACCTAAATGGCCACTAGCTCAACCTTTCAGATACCTGGCCCATAATGGTGAAATAAACACAATTACAGGTAACAGACAATGGGCACGTGCTCGTGCATATAAGTTTAACGCCCCTCTGCTACCCGATCTGCAGCAAGCCGCGCCTTTCGTCAACGAAACAGGCTCTGACTCCTCATCACTCGATAACATGCTTGAGATGCTATTAGCCGGCGGCATGGATCTGTACCGAGCCATGCGCCTATTGATACCACCAGCGTGGCAGAGTAATCCGGAGATGGATGAAGAGCTCAAAGCCTTCTACGATTTCAACTCTATGCATATGGAGCCTTGGGACGGACCTGCCGGTATCGTTATGACAAACGGCAGGCATGCAGCCTGCGCCGTCGATCGAAATGGTTTACGCCCATCGCGCTATGTGATCACCAAAGACAGAATACTCACTTTGGCCTCCGAAGTGGGTATTTGGGATTATGCACCCGATGAAGTCGTTGAGAAGGGTCGTGTTGGCCCCGGAGAGCTTCTGGTACTCGATACCTTAAACGGCCAGCTTTACTCTTCGTTTGAGATTGATAACGATCTCAAACGCCGTCACCCATACAAAGAGTGGATGGCCAAAAACAGTCGGACATTAACCCCGGCCGAAGAGATGCCTAAAGAGGAGCTAGGAGTATGTGAATTCTCCGACGCTCAGCTACTGCAATATCAAAAGCATTTCGGTTACTCACGTGAAGAGCTCGAGCAGGTTATCTGGGTACTCGCTCAAAAAGGTGAAGAGGCAACTGGCTCAATGGGTGACGATACCCCTATGGCCGTGCTGTCTAAGAAATCACGTACTATCTATGACTATTTCAGACAGAAATTCGCCCAAGTCACTAACCCGCCTATCGATCCACTCAGAGAGAAACATGTAATGTCACTCTCGACCTGTGTCGGGCGCGAGCAAAATCTATTCAATGAGACTACGGGTCACGCTTATCGGGTGATGTTTAACTCACCGGTATTGCTTTTTAGCGATTTCAATCAGCTTATGGCTCTGGACTCGACCTACTATCGAGCAAATACGGTAGATCTTAACTACGACTTAGGCGAAGGGCTTGAAAATGCAGTAAAACGCATCTGTGATGAAGCGGAAAGACTGGCGCGCACCGGCACGACTCTTCTGATCTTATCAGACAGAGCCACGGCAGACTCCAAGCAGGTTGTCCCAGCGGCCATGGCTGTCGGCGCGGTTCAGCATGTTCTGGTCAATAAGAGCCTGCGATGCGATACCAACATCATAGTAGAAACTGCTTCGGCTCGTGACCCTCATCATTTTGCGGTGTTACTGGGCTTCGGTGCCACGGCGATCTACCCTTATTTAGCCTACGAGTCCATCTCGGCACTCGCTAAACTGAATAATGTCTCAGACACGAGTCAGCTCTTGCTCAACTTCCGCCATGGTATCGACAAGGGTCTGAGAAAGATCATGTCGAAGATGGGAATAAGCACGATCGCCTCCTATCGATGCTGCCAACAATTTGAGGCTATCGGTCTGGCATCCAATGTGGTCGACTTGTGCTTCAATGGCGTAGTGAGCCGTATCGAAGGTGCAAATTTTGAGCTACTTGAACAAGATCAGGTACTGCTTCATAAACATGCATTCAGGGCACATCAACCACTGAGTCAGGGCGGTTTACTGAAATATGTTGAAGGTGGTGAGTACCACTGCTTCAATCCTGATGTCGTCAATACTCTGCAAGCTTGCTTGAAAGAGAGAGATTATCCAGCCTATAAGCGATTTACTGAGCTGGTTGACAACAGACCCGTTGCGACACTGCGGGATCTCATCGAGATAAACGGCAAGTTGGACGCGGTAGAAATTGATACCGTAGAGTCTGCCGACACGCTCTACCCTAGATTCGATAGCGCAGCCATGAGTATTGGCGCACTTAGCCCCGAAGCCCATGAAGCCTTGGCTGTAGCCATGAACCGTCTGGGTGGTCGCTCCAACTCCGGAGAAGGTGGAGAAGATCCGGCCCGCTTCAATTCCGAACGTAACTCGGCGATTAAACAGATCGCCTCAGGAAGATTCGGAGTTACCGCTCACTACCTGATGAACGCCGAAGTACTACAGATTAAGGTCGCGCAAGGTGCCAAACCCGGAGAGGGCGGACAACTTCCGGGACATAAGGTCAGCGTTGAAATTGCTGCGCTGCGTAATGCCCGTCCCGGAGTCACGCTGATTTCGCCGCCTCCACATCATGATATCTACTCGATTGAAGATCTGGCACAGCTTATCTTCGATCTCAAGCAGATAAACCCCAAGGCACTCATCTCGGTCAAACTGGTATCAGAACCCGGTGTCGGCACCATCGCAACAGGCGTGGCTAAGGCTTACGCCGATATGATAACTATCTCAGGTTATGATGGCGGTACAGGTGCCAGCCCTATTACATCCGTTAAGTATGCCGGTAGCCCGTGGGAGCTGGGTCTTGCAGAAGTTCATCAATCTCTGGTTAAAAACGGCCTTCGCCATAAGATCAGGCTGCAGGTCGATGGTGGATTAAAGACCGGTCGAGACGTGATCAAGGCCGCGCTATTAGGGGCGGAAAGCTTCGGTTTCGGTACGGTTCCAATGATAGCCCTGGGTTGTAAATACTTGCGAATTTGTCACCTGAACAACTGTGCAACCGGTGTGGCAACTCAAAATGAAAAGCTCAGAAATGAGCACTATCATGGTCTGCCCGAACGCGTCATGACCTATTTCGAATTCGTTGCCGAAGAGATCAGAGAGTGGATGGCCGCACTGGGGGTGACAAAATTTGAAGACCTCGTGGGTCGAAGTGAATGGTTAAAGGCACTCGATGGCGACACACTAAAACAACAGGGACTCGATCTCAGCCCGATCTTATACACTCCGAAGATCCGAGAGGGTTCGGCTCGTACCTGGCAAGAAACCAATCCGCCATCGGATCCTGGCAGGTTAAACATCAAGCTCCTTGAAAAAACCAGAGAAGCTGTAGAACAGGGCATCTCTATTGATGCAAGGTTCGATATCAACAACACAGATCGCTCGGTTGGCGCCGCACTTTCAGGCTTTATTGCAAAGACAGTAGGCAAGGAAGGTGCTAAGGCACCGATCCGCTTGAAGTTTAATGGTAGTGCCGGACAAAGTTTCGGTGTATGGAACAGCCCCGGTCTCGACCTTACTCTCTGTGGTGATGGTAATGACTACGTAGGTAAAGGCATGTCTGGCGGTAAGATCACCATTCATCCTCCATTAGGCAGCACCTTCCAGAGCGAACGGTCCTCCATTATTGGTAATACCTGCCTCTATGGAGCATCGGGCGGTAAGATGTTTGCAGCCGGCATCGCCGGTGAACGCTTCGGAGTGAGAAATTCCGGAGCTACGGCAATTGTCGAAGGACTTGGCGACAACGGTTGTGAATATATGACCGGTGGTATTGTCGTCGTTCTGGGTAAAACCGGTGTTAACTTTGGTGCTGGTATGACGGGTGGTTTTGCCTATGTATTTGACCGATTCGGACGATTCCATCGCAGGGTCAATAATGAACTGGTGGATACGCAGAAGTTAGCGTCCCCCATACATCAGCAACACCTGAAAGCCTTGATCGAGGAGCATGTTGTCGAAACCGGCAGTGAGCATGCAAAGATGCTGTTAACCGATTTTGAATATTGGCTCGACTGTTTCGTATTGGTCAAACCTAAAAATGTTCCAGTCTCAGATCTACTAAGACTCGAGCAATCACAACCAGAACTCAAAGTGATAGCGGGGTAAGTACTGATGAGTAATGATTTTCAATTTATCGAAGTCGATCGTAAAGATCCTGTTAAGCACCCAGCTAAGAAGCGTGCCACGCAGTTTATTGAAATATACCAACCCTTTGCTCAGACTCAGGTGAATGAGCAAGCGGACCGTTGTCTAGATTGTGGTAATCCGTACTGTGAGTGGAAGTGTCCGCTACATAACTACATACCAAACTGGTTAAAGCTCGCGGAGCAGGGACGCATCTTAGAGGCTGCAGATCTGGTACATGAGACTAACACCCTACCGGAGATCTGTGGCCGGGTGTGTCCTCAGGACCGCCTCTGCGAAGGCGCCTGTACCCTGAACGATGAATTTGGTGCCGTCACCATAGGTAATGTCGAGAAATACATTACCGATACCGCCATCGCTCAAGGTTGGAAACCAGACCTAAGCCAGGTTACAGCTCGAAAAGAGCGTGTCGCTATTGTTGGCGCGGGCCCCGCCGGACTTGGCTGTGCCGATATATTAGCGCGCAACGGTGTCAGCGCAGTCGTGTTCGATAAAAATCCACAAATAGGTGGACTGCTTACCTATGGTATCCCCTCATTTAAGCTCGACAAGTCGGTAATGGCGACTCGTCGTTCGGTCCTCGAAGGGATGGGAATAGAGTTCAGATTAGGAACAACGATAGGTAAAGATCTCCCATTCGATGACTTACTTAGTGAGTACGATGCCGTCTTCCTCGGCATGGGGACTTATACCGCAATGAAGGCCCGCTTACCCGGCGAAGACGCTCAAGGTGTCTATCAGGCCCTGCCCTACCTTATCGGCAATACCCACCACATCATGGGGACGTCTGATGAAGAGTCACCCTATCTTAACCTCAATGATAAGAAGGTTGTGGTCCTAGGGGGTGGTGATACCGCCATGGATTGTGTTCGTACAGCCATACGTCAAGGCGCTAAAGAGGTCACTTGTGCCTACCGCCGCGATGAAGAAAATATGCCCGGTTCACGCCGTGAAGTACAAAATGCGAAAGAGGAAGGTGTTCAATTTCTCTTTAACAGACAGCCGGTCGCGATTACGACTCAAGACGGTCAAGTTATTGGTATTGAGTGCGTAGAAACACAGATGGGCGCCGCTGACGATAGTGGACGCCGCCGTGCTGAAGTTATCGAGGGCAGCGAAGCCCTACTCGACGCCGATGCCATCATCATCGCATTCGGCTTCCAACCCAGCCCGGCGGATTGGCTTAAAGACCATAATGTCGACTTGGATGAATGGGGGCGCGTTATTGCACCTAAAGCGACAGATAACCCATTTCAAACCACCAATCCAAAGATCTTTGCCGGCGGCGATATGGTAAGGGGTTCAGATCTCGTGGTTACCGCCATCGCCGAAGGACGCGATGCCGCACTGGGCATACTCAACTATTTCGAAGATTAGTTTCGAAGCTAAATTTCGGAGCTTAGTATCGAATATTAATCCTACAACCCTTTTACTTGTGATTTTAGCGCATCGAACGATGCGCCTTTTTTTGCCGGTAGAAAATCAATAAATAAGCCCACTGAACGCAAACCGCTAAACAGAAAAACTGGGATTGCATGTAAAACGAACCAAGTGGTGCGTTTTACATGCTAAGCTTTCATCTTAATCACAGCCCCAGCGAAACGCTACGCGTATATTCGATCCTATGAACAAACTAAGCCGAAATGAAAGACTGACAGTTATCTTAAAACTGCTCAGCGAACATAAAACCTTATCAAATGCACAATTAGCCAAGTTGCTTCAGGTGACGCCAAAGACAATTCGTTGTGATCTGGTGCATCTGGAGCAGGAAAAGCAAGTGATAAGGACTCATGGCGGTGTACAAGGCTCTGCTGAATTCGATGCCGATAAATATTGTCTGGATAGCTTACTGTCTCAGTTAACTGCCAGCAGCTCTTTATCAAATTTGATGACCCAGAGCCTCATAAACGATGGGGTCAATAAGATGAAAAATAAGATTTTTATACTCGGTTCCTTTAACGTCGACATCGTCGCCAAATTGGAACGTTTCCCACAACCGGGCGAGACTCTGCATTCGCTGAGTAACAATATCGGCGCGGGCGGTAAGGGAGCAAACCAGGCCTATGCTGCGGCAAAATCCGGGGCTAACGTCACCTTCATGACGAAGATAGGCAAAGATCAATTCAGCCACTTTGCCAAAGAACATCTCGCCGGCACAGGCATTGATAATACGATTATCGTCGAATCTGAGACCTGTCCGACAGGGAATGCGCTTATCTATGTCTGTGAGCAGACCGGCGAAAATATGATAGCGGTGCATTCGGGTGCCAACACCAGAATCACTCAGGAGGAGATCTTACAAGCCGAGCAACATATCGTCGGCGCAAATCTATTTCTGACACAACTCGAGAACAATATAGATGCCATCAGGCAGTCCATGATGATAGCCCGTAACCATGGAGTGAAAGTGGTGCTCAATCCGGCGCCTTATCATGAGGAGACACCAGACCTGTTAGAGTTTGTGGATGTTATCACGCCAAACGAGACCGAAGCCTCGTTAATGACGGGTATCGAGGTCACCGACCTCAGCAGCGCCAAACTGGCGGCAGAGAAGATCAACCAGATGGGCGTTAATACCGTGGTCATCACTCGTGGCTCTCAGGGCGTTCTTCTGTATGAAAATGAACGCTTCATAGAGGTTGCCGCCATAAAATGTGCTGTCACCGACACCACAGGTGCGGGCGATGCCTTTAACGGCGCTCTGGTTGCCCGGCTCGTCAAAGGTGAAACCTTGCACGACGCCGCTAAGTACGCCAACGCATACGCCTCTCTGGCCGTCGAACGTGAAGGCGCAGCCAATATGCCCGATGCAGCCCTCGTAGCGGCACGACTGTGATCTCTCATCAGCGACTTGGTTACTTGTCCGATAACAAGTTTCAAATATCTCTCATTTATTCTTCTGACTTGGTGAGTATTTAATTCGATATTGGACGGCATGGCTTCAAATTAGCCTATAGCCTGCGGCTCGCTGAATGTGCAGATACTTCTTCGGCACGCTGCAAGTACATCCATGTAAGCTCGACGGTGGCATCCATGCCACCAACGTCCTCAGCCGCATCTACACTTGAGTGTTTATCTCTTCGATTTACATTCTCAGGTTGTTGTACTATTTTGGACAAGAATGAGCTGGATATTTGAATCTAGCTCATGAGGTCTTGGATAGATAAACTATTGAAATCTGGATGCATTAACGCCGCATTAAGGGGTAAACAACGCCCCCCCAACTAAGCCATTGTGCTGTAAACACTTAAGCCAATTAAAACTGAAAATGCCAAACGTTGAGAATCCCTCTTAAATGCTTTGTTCGGGCTCTTTTTTTGGTCGTAGTCGTAATAGTAACGTGGCACTATGCAGCGCCTCTATGAATTGAGAAAAACACTGTTCTGCTTGCCCTGCCACTTGCTTGTTAGAGAAAAATGGGTCTTCTGATGGAACTCTTTCTTGGTTTAACAACGCCAAAGAGGGAGACACATGAACAATCTTATGCCTATAACGAATATATGATTGCAAATCTTTGAGTGTGTCACCTGCAAGCCCTAACTCACCGAATTTAATTCCATAAGCTTTGTTAAAAGCCCTCTTGCATACGTTGTAGTTTTGAAAGTTAATAATGCCTCTAGATACTATATGCTGTAACACCGAAATTCCTGCCTCTTTTGCCTCGGAATCAATTACCTCAGCAATCCCCGCCTCTTTTTCTTTTTTTGGGTAAAACGCTTGTATTAGTGCACAAGTATCAGCTATCAAACCCTCTTGCTCGAGCTCAAGAAAACGCTTTTTAGAGTACGCTTCGTAACCCGTTACCAATATAGCTAATGTCAAGTTAGCTACTACGACCTCATATATATAACCCTCTTTCGACTCTCCCGTCGATAGGATATTGATTGCCTTTGTTGTTTCTTCCCACGCTTCTTTGGCAGTAGGTAATATCACGGGATTGCCATCCTGAAATAAGCTCACTCCCATAACATCTACATTGGCATCGCCGAGTTGGAATACACTACCATCTGTACCAACACGGAATTGCTTTTCCGAAAGTACTCCAGTAGAACTTGTTAACTGACTTCCTGAAGCTTTCGGCTGCATGTGTAGTTTGATTTCGGTAGGACTCCAAGAAAACGCCATAAATACAGTTGATGCAGGCTGCAATTCATTTAAATCGATAGTTGCAACTCTGGTTCCGGTACCAGGACTGGAGTGATAAAAATGGATGCAACAATGATTGTCACGCTCCAAACGGAATACATGTTGTCCAGAAGGGATTTCTATAATTACCCCGCCAAGCTTGCTTTTATCAAACAGATCCGAAGATTCATAGTTAAAGGTGAAGGTTCCTTCGGGTCTGCATATCGTTTTCTGTATTTCTCTAAATAATTCTTCAGGTAAATTTCTCATACATATCCTTTGAGCCCTAACAGCTTATTCAACAGCAGCACGATACCCCCTGTTAGCTTCTTGCTCTGTTAGGGAAAGCTACTACCTACAACCCATTGTTGCAAGTAGGATTATTTTCATTTAGTGAAGAAAAATACTCAAAAGCTGCCGATGAAAAGATACGTGGGTCTTTATCGGGCCTGCATAAGAATTTACTAGATAACGGATAAAGCCTAACCGAAGAGAGAAACTCTTCTTTTGAATATCCAGGTGTGGATGCGTCTGAGGGTATCGAAAACATGGATGTTTTCGTTAAGCGGCCATGGATGGCTTCACAGCGTCCCGAAGAAGTATCCACACTTTAGGCGAGCCGCAGGCTATAAGTCCCTATTGAAGGTACGACCTTCAAGCACGCACTCCAAAAACAATGAACCAAAAGAGAAAATGTAACCAGCCTTCATTCGAAGGCTGGCAATAAAAAGGCGTAGTGGAAAACACTACGCCTCAGACATTTTAAGATATTTATTACATCGAATCGTTATCGATGTCATTCATGCCATCAACTCATTTTCTGACCATAATCTATGATGCTCTGACGATATATCTCAAGCAGTTCGGCATCCTTCACGGCAACCCCAACACGCTGTGGCGTATGCTTTTCCCATTCGTCATGAAGATACTTACGGCCATCAAACTTCTGAATAGTCATACCTTCTGCCGGCCCATCGGTCACCACACGCACAGGCCCTTCCCTGAGGGTAAACAGTTCAGGCTCAATCACATAGGCGATGGCTGACGGATCATGTACATGGCAGGCATCCAGACCGACCTTCTCTTTATAAAATTTAAGATAAAAACGGCTGACATCCCAGATAAATTGACCAACTTCACCGGCATCAACGCGAAGCTTGTCAAGGTAATCTCCGGTGAAGAAACTCTGCTCGGTGACATCCAGTCCAATGATAACCACAGGCCAGGAAGCACTAAAAACGATATCGGCCGCATGAGGATCGTCATGAATATTGGCCTCGGCATAAGGGGTCACATTACCACGATGATCATTCACCCCGAATGCACCGCCCATGATGACCACTTCCTTGACCAGGTTGACAATTTCCGGCTCGGCTTGCAGCGCTAACGCCAGATTAGTCAAAGGACCGATAGCCACCAGAGTGATCTCTTTGGGCTCAGCTTTAACGGCATCGATAATATATTGATACGCGGGCCTGGCATCCGCTTCCCCCTCGACCTCGGCAGGGACTTCGACATCACCAAAACCACTCTCTCCATGTACCACAACGGTTGGGCCAACCGGCGGCCTGACGATAGGTTTACTCGCTCCCTGGGCTACATCGGCCTGTAGCTGATATTTCTGTTTCAAATAAAGAGCGTTATGGGTGGCTCCCTCTATGGTCACATTACCGTAAATAGTGGTGATCGCCTTTAGCTCAATCTCAGGGTGTGCCTCTGCGAACAGGATCGCCATTACATCATCAATACCCGGATCTGTGTCTAATATGATTTTTTTTGTCATTGAATTTATCGTCCTGTTATCTGGTATGCCGATATCGGCCTATTTCACTCTTTATCTCCCAGCGTAGGACTCAAGGGAGTTAGATAATGAAATAGTAGAAAGTATATCAGCTTATCTTAATCGGTCTGTCTCAGTCCCGGTTAACCACCGATAAGCGGTTAACGAAAGCCGATGCAAGTAACGAGTAAACTAAAGCTGACTAAAGATTACTAGATAACTAATATACGAGATGAATCAACCAATGAGTGTGATAGGTCCTCAAACTTGTAATAAAAAGAGAACAAATCAGTTCGTTTGAGCAGAAGCTCCAGCTAGCAAATTCCTCGATACTTGAAGAGGTAAAGTATGCGCAGCTTTACTCCCGACATACCAGCAATCTCCAGAGGGGAAACGAGACTTCGAGTTTAAAGATATAATACCAATCGTTATAGGGAAGATCTCCACGTTCCGGTTCACGCCAGATTAAAGATTACGGTTAAAACTAATTTTTGACGAAAATTTATTTTGCTCGAATCCAACTAATTTAAACAAGATTAAACCATGCATTTTGTTCATTAAAAAACAGTTACTTGTCACAAAAACCATCCAAACATAAATCAGCGAAATAAATCTGTGACACAAGTCGCAATCCCGAATAAAGGTTGATAGTTACAGCTCTAACCATTAGAGTTGTTATTAATTGAACGTTCAATTAACAAATGAACTAACAAAAATACTAATAATAATAGCACTCAGGATTTAACCTTTTATGCCGCGCCCGCCAATGAAAGCCGTCAGACAACAGCAGCTAATCGACGCAACCTTGGTCTCTGTTGAACGTCATGGTTTGCACAATACAACGATCAATACCATTAGTGGCTTAGCGGGATTATCATCAGGGCTAATTAGCCATTATTTCGGCGGCAAACAAGGCTTAATAGAAGCGACACAAAAATACCTGCTTGATCAACTCAAACAAGCGTTATTGAGTCGTACAGCGGGCAAAAGCATGCTCCCGCTTGAGAGATTACATGCCATTGTTGATGCCAATTTTACCGAGCTGCAACGCTCAAGACCCGCAACAAAAACCTGGCTGAGTTTCTGGTCACAAGCCATGCATGAGCAAGGACTTGCAAGGCTGCAACACATCAATAGTCAGCGATTGTATAGCAACCTTTTGTTCTCTTTTAAAAAATTACTTCCCCAAGCCCAAGCCATCACCGCAGCTAAACAGACTGCAGCGATGATCGATGGCTTTTGGCTACGCAGCGCACTCAGCGCTTCCTCCGAGAAAGAGTTCGAACAGGCCCAAATTTTATGTAAAGCCTTCATCGAGGCAGTGATCATGCAGTATGGAGAAAATCGATGTCGTTAGTTGTTTATCAAAATTATGTCCATGGACAGTATCTCTCCAATGACACAGGTGAAACCTTCGAAGTCGTTAATCCGGCTACCGGAAAAGTCAGCTATTTAGTCGAGGTCGCTGATGCGAGTGTTCAGAACGCGACCATAGAAAGTGCCAAAACAGGTTTTGCCATCTGGTCAAAAATGACCACGTTCGAACGCGGTCGCATCCTATTAAAAGCCGTCGCACTCCTGCGTGAGAAAAATGACGAGTTAGCTGCCATTGAGGTGCAAGATACAGGTAAACCCTGGCAGGAAGCCTCTGTGGTCGATGTCGTAACCGGCGCAGATTCCATTGAGTTTTTCGCTGGCCTTGCCCCTAGTATCGAAGGCAACCAGCAACAAGTTGGCGATGATTTCTATTACACCCGCCGAGAGCCCTTAGGGATCTGTGCGGGGATTGGCGCATGGAACTACCCGCTGCAGATAGCCTGCTGGAAATCGGCGCCTGCGCTGGCTTGCGGTAACGTGATGATCTTTAAGCCATCGGAAGAGACGCCACTTGGCGCCTTAAAACTGGCCGAAATATTTACTCAGGCAGGCGTGCCCGATGGCGTCTTTAATGTCGTCCAGGGCGATGGCCGCGTAGGCGCCTGGCTGACCACTCATGATGATATAGCTAAAGTCTCGTTCACCGGCGAAGTAGGTACGGGCAAGAAAGTGATGGCCGCCGCTGCGGGCTCACTGAAAGAGGTGACCATGGAGCTCGGTGGCAAGTCACCGCTGATTATCTTTAACGATGCCGATGTCGACAACGCCGTCTCTGCAGCCATGCTAGCCAACTTCTACACCCAAGGTGAAGTCTGTACCAATGGCACCCGGGTATTTGTTCAAGAAGAGATTTACCCTCGCTTTATTGAGAAACTGCTTGAGCGGACACAAGACAACATCGTCTGCGGCGATCCAATGGATCCTGCCACTAACTTTGGCGCGCTCATCTCCAAAGCCCATCAAGACAAGGTGCTCAGCTATATTGAGATAGGAAAAGCAGAAGGCGCGCACTTACTTACCGGTGGCCATGCCCTGCAACCTGATAATGCCCCCGACGGCTTCTTCGTCGCGCCCACTATCTTTACCCACTGCCATGACGAAATGACATTGTGCAGAGAGGAGATCTTTGGTCCTGTGATGTCGGTACTGACCTTCACAGGCGAAGAGGAAGTGATCGTTCGTGCCAACGATACCCGTTTAGGCTTAGCCGCCGGCGTCTTTACCCAAGATATTACTCGCGCCCATCGCGTTATTCATCGAATGGAAGCGGGGATCTGCTGGATCAATGCCTATGGTGCCTCTCCTGCAGAGATGCCGGTTGGCGGCTACAAGATGTCAGGCATTGGCCGTGAAAATGGCAGCGAAACATTAAAAGCCTATACCCAAATCAAAGCCGTATACGTTGGTATGCAGCCTCTTGAAAGTCCGTTTTAAGGAGCTGACATGACACAATCAACAACAGAAAAGTACGACTATATTATCGTTGGTGCAGGTAGTGCAGGCTGCGTACTTGCCAACCGTTTATCTGCCGACTCAAGTAATAAAGTGTTATTACTTGAAACTGGCGGCAGCGATAGGAGCATCTTCATTCAGATGCCGACGGCCCTCTCTATTCCCATGAATACCCCAAAATATGCATGGCAGTTTGAGACCGAAGCCGAGCCTCATCTAGACAATCGCCGCATGCATTGCCCTCGCGGAAAGGTCTTGGGCGGCTCCTCATCGATCAATGGCATGGTCTACGTCAGAGGTCATGCCCGAGATTTTGATGAGTGGCAGCAAGCAGGGGCCAAGGATTGGGATTATGCCCACTGTTTGCCCTATTTCAAGAAAGCGGAAACTTGGGCCTTTGGCTCAGATGACTATCGTGGAGTCGAAGGTCCACTCGCGGTAAATAACGGTAACGAAATGAAAAATCCGTTATATCAAGCCTTTGTCGATGCAGGGGTCGATGCTGGGTATTTGGCGACCAGTGATTATAACGGCGCGCAGCAAGAGGGCTTTGGCCCTATGCATATGACAATAAAAAACGGCGTGCGTTGGTCAACATCTAACGCCTACCTAAGACCTGCAATGAAGCGAGCAAACCTAACCGTGATAACTCACGCCTTAGTACACAAGGTGTTGTTTGAGGGTAAGAAAACCGTGGGTGTGTGTTTCGAGCGCAAGGGCAAGCTGACCAATGTGCAATGCAACAAGGAAGTGGTGTTATCGGCAGGCTCTATCGGCTCGCCGCACATACTGCAGTTATCGGGTATCGGTGAGGCCAACACCTTAGCTAAGGCTGGTATTGAGCAGGTGCATGAGTTGCCGGGTGTGGGTGAGAACCTGCAGGACCATCTCGAGTTCTACTTTCAATTTAAGTGCCTTAAGCCCATTTCGCTCAATGGCAAGATAGACCCGTTAAACAAGCTCTTTATCGGTACTCGCTGGATCTTGAACAAAACAGGCCTTGGGGCGACGAACCACTTCGAGTCTTGTGGATTTATTCGCTCTAAAGCGGGCCTGGAGTGGCCGGATCTGCAATATCATTTCTTGCCTGCCGCCATGCGCTACGACGGAAAAGAGGCCTTCGCGGGACACGGCTTCCAGGTCCATATTGGCCACAACAAGCCAAAGAGTCGCGGCGCGGTGAAAGTGGTATCGAGCGATGCTCATATTGCCCCGAGTATTCAGTTTAATTATCTGTCCCATAAGGATGATATCGAAGGCTTTCGTGCCTGCGTTCGTTTAACCCGAGAGATCATCAATCAGCCGGCATTGGATGAATACCGAGGTGAAGAGATACAGCCCGGGATTTCGGTTCAAACCGATGAAGAGATCGATGCCTTCGTCAGAAGTTCGGTCGAGAGCGCCTATCACCCCTCTTGTTCGTGCAAGATGGGAGAAGATGCGATGGCAGTGGTTGACTCAGAAACCAGAGTGCATGGTATTGAAGGACTTAGGGTGGTTGATTCATCTATTTTCCCCACCATACCTAATGGCAACCTTAACTCGCCGACCATCATGCTGGCAGAGCGAGCAGCCGATCTCATCTTGGGCAAGACGCCACTGCCAGCCAGCAGTGCGACGGTGACCTATGCAGAGCAATGGCAACAGAAACAGCGGTTACACGCCCCCAAAAGAGAACACGCCTGATCTGTTTTTAATAGACAGAACGGGCACCTGGGCTTAAGGCCAGCCTAAGCCAATAAGGCTAAATGGCCCTAATCGCCACGTTTAATTTATCAAACCTTAACTGTCGTTAAAGCGGCAATTAAGGCTTGAGGGATTTTTGCAGCCAAAATTTGCTGCTTGCAGGCATAAAAAGAACGAAAATAAGGAACTAAACCTATGTTTTACGGAAAGATTAAGTCGGGAGTTCAATAATGACTACTTGGCTTACAATAGGGATATTATTCACCTTCGCCGCCATCGCCTTTGTGATTTATCGCTGGGGTAATGTGAAATGTATCGGCGTCACGCCGGTTCGTACCTTTACCTTTATCGCCATTTTATTTACCTCGGGATTAGACGTGGGATTGATAATGTTCCCGCTAACCGAATTTGGTGGCTATGCAGATATAGCAGCGAGTCCCGAATACGGCTTTAGCAACCCGTTGGCTATCGAGTTTGGCTTCTGGGCATTTCTGATCTGGGCATTTTACTTTTTAACCTGCTTCTACTTCTGTGTAGTCGAGCCAAGAGTAAAATTCTTCGAGATCCCATTGATTAAGTTCATTAATAACTTAGTGATTATCGGCACCTGTGCCTTTACCGCTTACCTGCTACTCACCAACTTACCTTGGTACCTGCCTGAGATGGGCGACGGTGAAACCATTGTCAGCAGCTTCTATCTTATCGTATTTGTCGCTATTGCCGTTGCCGTCTACTCCAGCACCAGCATTCGCTACGTACGTATCCTGAGCTTGGCAACGACCTGGATGTTCATCGGCTTAATTGCATTAATGTGGGCAGGCGCATTTTTGTCTGACGGTTCGGGGATCGGTGAGTTTGTGACTACCTTTGCCTTGATTGGCGATTACTTTGGCAATCTGCACCATTTCGTATTACCTATGAATGATTACCATGAGTTCTACCTGTTCTGGTGGTTTGCATGGAGCATTATGATCGGACAGTTTACCGCACGCTTTGTCGGTGGAATGAGAACCTACCAGGTGTTAATCGCCATGATGGTATTCCCGTCGCTACCAATCGCGGTCTGGTTTACTGTGCTCTATTATTACAGTGCCAACGAGATCGCCACAGCGGGCTTCTATAATCTGGCTATGGTCATTGTGGGGATCACCTTCGTGATCAACTCACTGGATTCGTTAATCCGACTCTATACCGACAACCTCAACCTCACGGTAGAGCGTTTCGGCAAGACCCGATACATCATTGGCAACATAGCCCTGATGAGCGGATTAACCCTGCTGTTTAAGTTGGACTTCTTACAAATTCAGTGGGTAGGCGCCTTGGCTATCAGCCTGATCTTAGGCTGCTTCGGTTATATCCTGGCGAAGAAATACCGCAAGGTGGCGGCCATCGAGCACTCACCGACAGAAAACAAAATTGATTTCAGTAAAATTGAATTAGCTAACTAAAAACAAAAGGGAAATGATGAATAACACAATGAAGCGACTCGCCATACTTGGATTGATAGCCTTGCCGACTACGGCGATGGCCGGGGTTAGCTCAACCGTCACAGCAGTCTCTGATTATACCTTCAACGGTGTGAGCCAGACAGACAATAGCCCGGCAATACAGGCCAGCCTGGATTATGCTGCCGATGCTGGTTGGTATGTGGGAACCTGGGCGTCAAACGTCGATTTTGGTTCGGGGGATGATACCTGGCTGGAGTTGGATTTTTACGGCGGTCACTTCCTCCAGCTTACGGAGCGTGTATCACTGGATGCAGGTATTGCATATTACACCTACCATGGCGACTCGTTCTCGGATGAGTACCAATATCCGGAGCTGTATACCAAGTTTGGCTATGCATCGTCTGTCGGGCAGAGTGAACTGAACTTCTGGTACACCTGGGATTACTTCGGTGTAGATGCAGGTCACTACATCATGATGGCGGCGCACACCTTCAGCGTCGCCGAAGGTCATGATATTCGCGTCAGTTTCGATCGTTCAACATCGCTCGATGAAGACAAGTGGGCATGGGATGGTGATAAGGCCTATAACCATTACCGCGCCGAGTATATGACAAGCTGGAAAGGCTTCGACTTTAATCTCGCAGTGGAAGATACCACCATGGATACCGATGCCAGTGATACCCGAGCGGTATTATCTGTGGCACGCACCTTTGCTTTCTAAGCACGCCTTATATCGGTTGGTATTACTAAGCACTTAAATAAAGCGGTATAACGCTCCTGCGTTATACCGCTTTTTATTTAATGGTGATTGTAAAAATTGTCTTACTCAACACCCCCAGACTAAAGAGAGAGAGCTCAAGAGGTGACAAGAGTAGAGGTCGCCAGATAACAAGTTTCATGTAGTTTTGTGGCGGGTATTGGCTATACAGGGTCTCTATTTGATATATGAAGGCCCTGGCTATTTATCCGGAATCGCTCCCACGTCTTAACATGCCTTTATCGAACATTCTGTAACAGGCTGCGATGTCCTGCTTAGCCGCATACATGGCAACGTCGGCAAATTTTATTATCTCTTTCCTGTCCATCGAATCCTCAGGAGATACCGCAACACCGACACTGATTGATATATCGACTTCCTTCCCCTCGATACTCGCCGGAGACTTAAATTCACCAACAATGTTATTGACCACATTATGTACATCGGTAATGTTTTTGATGCTTTTTACGATAACTAAAAACTCATCCCCCCCGACCCTAAATACCGTATCGCTATCGCGTACAGCATACTTAATACGATAAGCGGCTTCTTTAATCACTAAATCACCAACATGGTGTCCATACTGGTCATTGATCTGCTTAAATCGGTCGAGATCGATGAACAGGACGGCAACCATACCTCCGGTTTGTTGTAATTCACCAATCACAGTCTCTATCTCTTCGGGCATAGTGAGTCTGTTTTTTAATCCCGTTAGCTCATCATGGTGAGCCTTGAAGCCGAGATCTTGCTCTCTTTGATAGACCTTTTCACTCATAACAAAGAAAGTTGAAAGTAAGTGTCCCATCTCATCGTTTTTAACCACGTCACTCACTTCAATCTTATGCCCATCCTCTAATTTTTTTACGCTGGAAAGCAGTAGCTCCAGGGGATGGAAGAAGCTCCGCCGTAAAAAACTAATAGTCACGAAGAACAAGCCAATAAACAGGACAATCTCAACGATGATAAGGGTAGTTATCTGCGCTCTGTTTTCTCTGAAATCTCCCTTTCTCTGCTCCAGTAACAGGGTTTCTGCATTAATAAACGTAGCGAAGAGGCTTCGGATATTGTCCATATATTGCTTACCCCGGTTGTCGGACACGATTTGAACGGCCATCTCGTTATTATCACCCTGAACCAGCTCTATCGTCTCCTCCATCTCCTCAAATTTGAGCAACATCTGGCTTTCAATTAAGTTCAAAGTATCTTGCTGAGCGGGGTTATCTGAGGTGAGGGCTTTTAACCTGATAAAGCTCTCCTTAGCGATTAATACCCCATTATGATAGGGCTCTAAATAAGCCGAGCTAGCTGTCAGTAAATACCCTCGTTGGCCGGTTTCAGCATCTTTCATCGCACCCGACAACGTCTGTGTTTCATTCAACACCTCGTGCGTATGGATCACCCACTTCAGCTTCTCCTCGCCGTAGCTCTCTAACTGGAAGGTAAGAATTGAGTTGAAAATTGCGGCAAAAAAAAGCAAGCCCAGTAATAGTGATAGCTTTAAGCGAATACTCAATCTGACTCTCCCTTCATCTCCAAAATACTAAAACTTAAAGCGATTCATGATATCTCTATCTAACTACAACTATTATGGATAAATAATAGCGAGCTTAGTCGTTATGACCTGTAAGTATGTCCCATAGATATTATAGCCCGTCACCTCACAAACGTCTGAAGCATCAGGTAATATTGACTATATCACTACAATAACTGATTAAGTACCCGATCTGAACCCGCTAGCCGATTCACTCAGTACCAGACTTAGCTTGTTTAACTGTAACAAACCGCAATGCCGTTGTTTTTCACTAAACCCGATACCCCATGTTATATTAGCGCCCATATTCAGTCAGGTAGTCAAAAAGGTTATTAAATGAAAATCGGTATTATTGGCGCTATGGAGCCAGAAGTTGCGCATTTAGTTGAGTCAATGGAAAACCCAAGCTCTACAACGATTGCGGGTATCGAGTTTGTTGCGGGCCAGCTTGCAGGCAAAGAAGTGGTTGTCACTCGTTCCGGTATAGGCAAGGTCACCGCCAGTATCGCAACCACATTACTTATCGAAAAGTACGCGCCTGACGCGATAATTAACACAGGCTCTGCTGGCGGATTCGCCGATGAGCTTGCTATCGGCGATATCGTTATCTCATCTGAAGTGCGTCACCACGATGTAGACGTCACAGCATTTGGTTATGAGATTGGCCAGATGGCACAACAGCCCGCCGCCTTTATTCCGGATGCCGCACTCGTCACCGCTGCACAAAAAGCCGTCGCGAGCCTGGGCGAAGTTAAAGCCATCGAAGGGTTGATCTGTACCGGTGACAGCTTTATTTGTGACCCTGTCCGTACTAAGACCATGTTAGAGCACTTCCCAACCATGGCTGCATGCGAGATGGAAGGCGCGGCGATAGCTCAAGTGTGTCATCAGTTCAACGTCCCCTTTGTTGTGATCCGCTCACTTTCTGATAATGCGAACAATGACTCACCAGTCGATTTCGACGAATACCTGGTTAAGGCGGGCCATCATTCAGCGTTAATGGTGATAGCACTGCTAGAGCAGTTATAATTTATTAATGCCATTTAGGTAAAGATCATGGTTCCTGAGTTTGCTACACAACTGCTCAATGACAGTCCTTTTTATCAAGGGGCCATGATCCTTATTATCAGCTTGCTGTTATCGAAAATTGCGCCTCTCCCCCGTGACTATCAACCTATCGTCTGGTTTGGGCTGCTGGCAAAAGAACTCGCTGCCAAGGTCAACCGTCCTGGTCGAGCGCCATCTCAGCAACTCATCGCCGGTGCCTTAGCCTGTATCTTATTGGTCTTGCCCTTTTCGGCAATTATGACCTTTCTGATGCAACTCGCCGCTTTTCCTTGGTTTTTTGAATTTATCACCCTGTACATCTGTCTGAACGATGAGAACTTTAAGCAGACAGCCGTCGAGGTGAAACAGGCGTTATACCAAGAAGACAAAAACAGAGCGAGATCCATCCTCTCTCCCTGGCTCTACCGGGATACCAAGGAGCTTAGTGAAGTGGGTATTGCCAAGGCGACCATAGAGAAGCTAGTCACCACCCCGGTATATGGCACGGTATCGACGATCATCTTCTTCGGTATAGGGGGTGCTCCTTTGGTACTCATCACCAGAATGCTTAAACAACTAGAACTTTGCTGGCCTCCCATCAATCCCAAATTTGCCCACTTCGGGAAACCTGTTTACCTCTTGAGTACCCTGCTATTTATCGTGCCCAGCTGGTTATGGAATATCAGCATCGCGATTCAGGGGGGGCCTAAAAGTATCCTAAGCCTGGTTAAACCACTGCCTAATACCCAGCCCTTCTATAACTGCATCAATACCTGTGCCATTGCAGCGAGAGTGCTGAAAATAGAGCTGGGGGGACCGATTAAGTTCAACGGGGTAAAGATCAATACAGTAAAGCTAAGCTACGGCCCCAAACCTGATGCACAGTCGATAACATCGGCCATCAGCCTGGCCAATACCACCTATGGGATCTGGATCTTCTTCGTGATATCAATGCCACTTATCTGGGCTGGTTTACGCTATTTCCACATATAGTATGACGGCCAAATGACCCGTTACTTCTTATTTACAAATTAATCTGTTTGGTATTCACAAAATCCATTGGTATTATTCACCTTATTAACTCCCAGTTTCCGCTATAGGCAGTCAACTTTGTTTGAACATATTCATGTATCTTTAACCACTCCAGCGCTCCTGTTTCCGGCTATCTCACTGCTGCTTCTGGCGTATACCAACCGTTTTTTCTCATTAGCGGCGCTGATCAGAAGCCTGAGCAACAACGGTAAGCCGGTTCATAGTGAGCAGCTCAAAAATCTGCGTCAAAGGATCATTATAATCAGACGCATGCAGGAGTCCGGCGTATTGAGCTTCGCGCTATGTGTCGTGTGCATGATCTTCATCTATGTCGGGCTCAACAAGATAGGCTCACTTATTTTCGGTTGTAGCCTGTTACTGCTGCTCTACTCTTTGCTCTTATCGGTCAGGGAGATCCGTATCTCTGTCGATGCACTCAATTACCACCTTGAAGAGATGGATCAATGAGCGAGTGGATCTACTTTTTCGATCTGTGTGGTACCGCCGTATTTGCACTCTCCGGTGCACTCGCTGCGGGCCGCCATCGGATGGATCCCTTCGGCGTGATAGTCTTAGCCTCCGTCACTGCTGTGGGCGGCGGCAGTATACGTGACGCCCTTTTGGGAACGACTCCGGTTTTCTGGATCCGTGACCCCAACTACATCATCGTCATATTAATTACCGTGCTTTTGACCATGATATTTGTGCGAAAACCAAAGAAAGTCCCACAGCATACCTTACCCATAGCCGATGCATTAGGGCTCGCGCTCTTTACCGTAATAGGTGCCGAGAAGGCCATCAGTCTTGAGTTGGGTGGCATGATTGCTGTCGTTATGGGCTTGATAACTGGTGTGGGAGGAGGCATGATTCGAGATCTGTTATGTCGCCAGATCCCTATGATCTTAAGGACTGAAATATATGCAACCGCATCTATCGTAGGCGGGATCTGCTACAGCCTGAGTATTCACTTAGGGGCTGTCGACAAACAAGCCTTGGTGTTGGCAATAATCGTAGCTTTGGCCATCAGGCTAGCCGCGATAAAATGGCACCTTTCTCTACCAGCATTTGATCTGAAGACGAACAAACAATGAACTTGCGATATCTCTGGTTAATTTTTATTTTTTTCAGCGCACCTTCGATGGCCAACACCGGGGAGATGCCCATCGAGCAGCAACTGGCCGTGAAGTATATTCAGGCATTAACCGATCACGACTACAAAACCTTGTTCAATTTTTACAACCGGGAGAGCGTTTTCAATGACAGAACCGCGAATAAAAAGTACACCGGCAGACGTCATATACTTAGCTTTCTGAAACGTGCTCATCAAGGCGTACTCGAATATGGGTTCAATATTGAACATATGTTTAACTCAGGCTCTCTGGTCGTGATGATCGGCAACTATCACTATAAGGGCCCCGGTGATCAATTTGGCAAACCCGGAAAAATTATCGATCTGGCCATTCCGGGGATCACCACCGTGAAGCTAGATATGGATACTCATAGAGTCAAAGAACACGAAGATCTAATGGATTACCAAACCATGGCGGATCAGTTAGCGGTTCAGTAACAAGGTTAGCTCCCCAAGCGATGGCAGGCCCCTCTTGGGCCTGTCGTCAGCCAAGAAATATCCTCTCCCCCTCCCTTCCCTTCCCTTCCAATGACCTTTTCCAGCCCAAGATAAGCACGCGACCTGTCCGCTAAACAGCGCACGGCCATAACCATCGACTAGTATTAGTACTACAGCCATTTTCTGTACTCATGGTTCAAGGATCTGTTTATGGCGTCAGCTCCAGAGCTTCCCGAAAAAAGTCCGCTAGCTAATGACGAGCTATTTGGCCACCCCAAAGGCTTGTATATCTGTTTTACCACCGAGATGTGGGAGCGGTTTTCTTTCTACGGCATGAAGTATCTGCTACTCCTCTATCTGACCAAGTATCACCTGTTTTCCGATGGTGCTGGCCTAGAGGTCTTAGGGGCCTATGCCGGACTGGTTTACTCATTGCCTGTGATAGGTGGCATGTTGGCCGATCGATATTTAGGGATGCGTAAGGCTGTCATATTCGGCGGAGTGTTACTCTGCATGGGGCACTTTTTGATGGCGGTTGAAGGTCATCAGGCCATACAGTACGCCGCCGGCACAGAGCTCATCTCAGATATCACACTCAGCAACGGCACAACTCTGGTGGCCGGAACGGTGTTGACCGAAACGATTCAAATTCGTGATTTAGCCGCCCTTAACATCTTTTATCTGGCCTTAGCCTTGATTGTTGTCGGTGTCGGTTTTTTAAAACCGAATATCTCCACCATAGTGGGTCAGCTCTACGATAAAGACGATATCCGTCGAGACTCCGGCTTCACGATTTTCTATATGGGGATCAATATCGGTGCCTTCGCCGCGACGATTATTTGTGTCTATCTGGGCGAGACATTCGGCTGGGGCTATGGCTTCGGCAGTGCGGGGATCGGTATGTTGTTCGGTTTGTTTACCTTCCTCAAGGGGCAAAAATACCTTAAGGGGTTAGCCGAACCCGGCGATCCGCAACTTCTGACAGAGAAAGTGCTGGGGCCCATCAATAAGGAACAGCTGATCTACCTCATAGCCTTGCTGAGTCTGGGGCTGATCTGGCTGTTGATCCAACATGAAACCCTGGTCTTTGCCGCTCAGCAGGTCGTCTTAGTGGTAGCCGGCATAGGGTTAATTGGCTACGCCGCGTTCAAAGGCTCCCGGGAAGAGATGCACCAGATGAGCGTACTCATGGTGCTCATCGCATCGACGATCGTCTTCTGGGCACTGTTTGAGCAGGCAGCCGGCTCGATGACCCTGTTCGCCGATAGGGTCATCGACCGCAATATCCTGAATATTGAGATAGCGGCGGGTCAGTTTGGCTCCCTCAATGCCGGATTTATCATGCTACTGGCCCTACCCTTTGCGGCATTTTGGGTCTGGCTCGACAAGTTCAAGTTAAACCCCAATATCCCGGTAAAGTTTGGCTTAGGGATCATTCAGGCTGGATTAGGTTTCGGTGTACTCGTCCTGGGCTCTCATTTCCCCGATGAAGCGGGAAAAATGAGCTTGTGGTGGCTGGTACTGGCCTACCTGCTCCATACAACGGGTGAACTCTGTCTGTCGCCGGTGGGACTCTCTGCGGTGACAAAACTGGCTATCCATAAGGTGGTCGGCCTATCTATGGGGGTCTGGTTTTTAGCTATGGCACTATCGGAAACCTTAGCGATGCGCTTAGGACAACTCACGGCCATCGATATGTCCAGCCCTCAAGGCATGGACATAGCTCAGACGACAGTGACTTACATACAGCTATTTGAATTCTTAATGTGGACCGGCATCATCTTTGGCGCTTTCATCATTATTATCTCACCGTTACTCACGCGGGGGATGCATGGAGTCCGTTAACCAAGGGCGGGATCAAAAACGGCCTGTAGAGACAGGCCGTTTTAACGGTTTTCAAGCTGTAGCGGCTAAGGACTTAGCCCCAGCTCTTTAAACCAGGACGTTAAACCCAAATCTTTAAACCAGGGTGATCTTGGCAAACTTACGCTTACCCACCTGGAACACGCCCGTAGTCCCGGCGCTTAACTGAAGACGTGTATCTTCAATCTTAGTGCCATCAATCTTGGCGGCACCTTGCTTGATCATGCGCATCGCATCTGAGGTAGAGTTAACAAGACCCGCTTCTTTAAGCAGGTTAGCGATAGCTATCCCTTCACCGACTGCGATCTCTAACTCTTGAATATCGGTAGGGATGGCGCCTTTTTGGAAGCGATTGATAAACTCCTGATGAGCAGCATCGGCTGCGGCTTCATCATGGAAACGTGCAATGATCTCCTTGGCTAGCGCAATCTTGATGTCACGAGGGTTAGCACCGGCGTCAACATCGGCCTTGAACTGTTCAATTTCACCGAGTGGACGGAATGATAACAGCTCGAAGTAGCGCCACATCAACTCATCAGAGATAGACATGATCTTGCCAAACATCTCACCGGCAGGCTCACTCACACCAATATAGTTATGGGCAGACTTAGACATCTTCTTGACACCATCGAGGCCTTCAAGCAGAGGCATCATGATCACGGTTTGCGGTTTCTGGCCTTCTGACTTTTGCAGCTCACGCCCCATCAGCAAGTTAAACTTCTGATCTGTACCACCGAGCTCAACATCCGCCTTCAGTGCCACCGAGTCATAACCCTGTAGCAGTGGGTACATAAATTCGTGAATCGCAATAGATTGACCCGAACCATAACGCTTCTTAAAGTCGTCACGCTCCATCATACGTGCAACCGTCTGCTTCGATGCCAAACGGATCATACCAGCGGCGCCCAGTGGCTCAAGCCAGCTGGAGTTAAACTCGATACGCGTCTTGGCTGGGTCTAAGATTTTATAGACCTGCTGCTTATAGGTTTCGGCATTGGCCAACACTTGCTCGCGCGTCAAAGGAGGACGAGTACTGTTCTTACCGCTTGGGTCACCGACCATACCGGTAAAGTCACCGATCAAGAAGATAACTTCATGACCCAGCTCCTGAAAGGTACGCATCTTATTTAAGATAACGGTATGACCTAAATGAATATCAGGCGCGGTAGGATCGGCTCCAAGCTTGATACGTAAGGGACGTCCCTCTTTTAATTTTTCCAGCAGATCCGCTTCGAGTAAAATCTCATCGGTACCACGTTTAATTTCTGCTAATGCTTGGTCTAAATCAGCCATCTCGCCAGCTACTCCAAAGAGCCTATGAATAAATAAAGAGAGTCATGTTACTTGTTAGCCAGCACAAATGAAAGTGTGTACACTAAGGGGATCGGTATAAGCGACAAAAATTGCTATTTAGTGTGACGGGAAAGGGGTCGATGGGAAAGGTTATTACGTTATTAAAATTACTGCCTAGATTGCATCAAATGCTGCTGACACTTCTGGTTTTGGTCACACTGACCATTCTTCTTATCCCGGCCGATGATGCTCAGGCATCCAAAAACACCAATACTCAGCTTTCAGGCAGTATCGATCTCGGCAATAACTCAACCGACTCAGTATCAAATACTGAAGCCCGTAATGCTCAGCAATTAAAGCTCCCACTGGCATTTCGCAAGCCCACACCGCCATCGGGGAGCCGTTCCGCTTCAACCACCGAATCTGGTGATATAGAACCTCTAGTTGACGGTTCAATGGCGAAACTAAAGGCTAAGCAAGCAGAAAATTTAGATGTTGAACGTTTTCAGGTAAAAAGCGGAGATACCTTAGCCGCTCTCTTCATTCGGGCAGGCCTCAGCTCCAGAGATGTCTATGAGATAACCTTGCTACCTAAGGCAAAGAAGAACCTGCTCAAAATCATGCCGGGTGAGGAGCTCATTATCGCGAAAGATTCGGCGGGTGAATTAGCCGAACTTAAATACCAGCTCAACCCGATCTCTACTCTCATCATCACTAAAAATGAAGCTGGCTATAAAGAGCTCATCTCAGACAAGCAGGTAGAGAGTCGTAACAAATTTGCCAGTGCCACCATAAGCAGTAACTTCTGGAATGCCGGAGTCGGCGCAGGATTAACGCCAAACCAGATCATGCAACTGGCCACGATTTTCGGCTGGGACATCGATTTCGCGCTGGATCTCAGAAAAGACGATCACTTCGCACTCATCTTCGAAGAGGAGTATGCCGACGGTGAGTTCTTAAGAAACGGGAATATTCTCGCGGCCGAGTTCAGTAACCAGGGTGACCGCTACACGGCGGTGCGTTATACCGATGGTAACTACTACTCTGAAGAGGGCCGTAGTATGCGTAAGGCCTTCTTGCGCTCCCCTGTCGACTTTAAATACGTAAGCTCAAGCTTCAACCCCAAACGACTTCATCCGGTCACGGGAAAGGTCAGAGCACATAGAGGTGTAGATTACGTGGCGAAGGTGGGCACGCCGATTAAAGCCGCGGGTAAAGGACGCGTCATCAAGTCAGCCTATAACCAATACAATGGAAACTATGTGTTCATTAAACATAATGACACCTATACCACTAAGTATCTGCACCTGAAGAAGCGTAAAGTGAAGCAGGGCGCGACCGTAAAGCAGGGCCAAGTCATCGGAACCTTAGGTTCTACCGGACGTGTCACTGGAGCACACCTGCATTACGAATTTATCGTCAACGGCGTTCACCGTAACCCGAGAACAATAAAACTTCCCAAATCATTGCCTATTGCCAGTAAAGATAAACCTAAGTTTATGGCGCTTAGCAAACAGATCATGACTAAACTTCAACGTAACAAACAGGTTTACCTGGCATCTCAATAACCACACTAAGAAGATCTAATACGTCGGTCACGCCCGTTAGGCAACCCCGGGTCAACTCGACCCGGAGCCGATGTCAGGTGCCGATTTCAAAATTTCAGTTCAGACTCCTGCTCGCAATAGTCGCAAAGCGAGTAGATCAGTCCGGCTATTACGGATAACAATAATGAATACAAACTATTTTATAGGTTTAATGTCGGGCACCAGCATGGATGGCATCGATGCCGTTCTGGTCGATTTTAGCTCGTCAAGTCCAAAGCTCGTCGCTAAACACAGTCAAGTCATCCCCAAACACACCTTACGAAATCTTCAACGCCTCTGCTTGCCCGGTAGCGATGAGATAAACCTCTTGGGTCAATTGGACCGCAGTGTAGGCCTGTTATTTGGTGCCGCCGTCAAAGAACTCCTGGCCAAAGCCGGAGTATCCAAAGAGCAAGTCATAGCCATAGGCAGCCACGGTCAGACAGTCAGGCATATGCCGAATCTGGATATGGGATTTACACTTCAGATTGGCGATCCTAATACCATCGCCGTCGAAACCGGCATAAATGTTATCGCCGACTTCAGGCGTAAAGATATCGCTCTGGGCGGGCAAGGTGCCCCTCTGGTTCCCGCCTTCCACCAGCAGATGTTTACCAGTCCGGACACACCGCGCATAATTCTCAATATCGGCGGGATAGCTAACCTTACCTACCTGCCCGGTAATACTGACGATGTGATTGGATTCGATACCGGACCGGGTAACACCTTAGTCGATGCCTGGATACAGCAGGTAAAAGATCAAGCCTATGATGAAGGTGGTACCTGGGCTGCAAGCGGAACGACCGATGAAAAGCTACTGAAACATCTGCTTTCTCATACCTACTTCTCTCAACCCTTTCCTAAGAGTACGGGACGAGAGCTATTCAATCAGGCCTGGCTTGAGCAACAGGCCGCCGAATTCGGCTACTTGAATGAAGCCGACATTCAATCCACCCTGCTCGATGTCACTTGCCACAGCATAGCGAAAGAGACCCTTGGCTTATCACCCAGAGGGGAGATGTTTGTCTGCGGAGGGGGGGCGTTTAATACCGAACTGATGTCACGTCTGGACAAGTTACTTCCCGGATATAGGCTCAGCACAACCTCGGATCTGGGTATTGCCCCTCAGTGGGTCGAAGGAATCGCATTTGCCTGGCTTGCCATGCGTCATCATCAAGGTCTCTCTGGTAACCTACCCGCCGTGACAGGCGCCTCCCGAGAAGGTGTACTGGGCTCACTCTTTCCCGCGGCATAATATTTTTGGCTGGGGCACGGCACGAGCCTCCAGCCTTTAAACAGAATCAATGCAATAGTTTATGTTTAAGTTTAATTACATCACGTTTTGAATACTCAGACAGGGTCATCAGTAGCCGTCTCTCGCCGGGAATATAGCTCATGGCCCCAAAAGAGCTCAAACTGCTCGCGGGCAATTTTAAGATTGGCGTGGTGAGATCGGTATTAAAGCTCCAGAAATTAATCAGCTGATACCCTGAATTGACCTCGCGAAAATAGACCCCTTTGTCGGTCACGACCCAGTTGTAACTCTCGTTAAAGTCTTCTATGGCAATCAAGGGCTCCACTTGTAGAGGATTCGAAATATCCATAGACCAGAGGCCATATTCATCATAGCGGGTAAATACTAAGGTATTTGCATCGGTCATCTTGCCTAAACGTACATCGATAGTACTCAGATGCTTGGGCGAATGGTTGTGCAGTGAGAAGGCGGTTAAGCCATCATTGGTCGATGATAGCACCCATTCATCTCCCCACGCCCAGCTCGGCCTCCTATGATCTGAAGACCTTGAAGGTAATATGCTGATACCGCCGCTGGAGAGGTCTACAATATGGATCTTATTCCCTTCATTCTTATCGTCCGGAGCCAGAAACGCAATTTTACTGCCATCATGAGACCATGTCGGAAAGGCGACCCTTCTTTTAAGATCGGTAAGCTGCACCCTGTTTAATCCATTATGATCTGACGTCCATATCTCATTGAACCCGGTCTCGTTAGACACATAGGCGATACGTTTGGCTTTCGAAGAGTAATCGGGGTTACGATAACTGTATTCCGACTGGGATATGGGAAATATGGTCGAAGGAATATCTTGATCCAGAGCCAGATAGGCAAGACTAAAATCTTTGATATAGTTGGAATAGACCAGCTCATCCCGGTGAGGGATAAATTTCGGATAGCTGAAGCCTGAAACCGACAGCGGCAGTAAGTCTTTAGACTCGATATTGACAACAAAGCCATCTCTGAATCCCGAGTTTTCGGTACTGAAAACCAGCTTCCGACTATCCGGCCCCCAACTCAAACCACGAATATCCTCTAAACCTTGAGTCAGGCGTATCTCTTCGCCGGTTAAAATATCCCGTATAAAAATATCTTCAGAGATAGTGCCATATCGCCTCGCTATGGCAATCCACTTCCCATCGGGGCTAAAGGCAACATCTCTATCCCGGTAACCACAATCACGCTCACATGAGACTCTGACCGGAGTAGGCTCAGCAGCATCGAGATCGAGCTGGTATAGGCCTGCATCGAGATCCTCCCTCTCTTCCTCTTTCCATATATAGATAAGAGAGTGACCGTCCATGGAGATATCTAACGCAGAGGTATAACTGTAACACTCAGACAGATGGCTCACTTCATTCGTCTCCAACATGAGGCGATTCATATGGCACTCACGGGTTTCCCTATCTTGGCTGGGGTATATCAGCGACTTACCATCAGGCGACCAGATAGCCCTTAGTTCACGAGTCCGTTTCGATGTCAGTCGCTTGGGTGTCTGCGTCGGTGACGCTAAGTCTTTCAGATACAAGTTAGAACTCTTACCATAAACCAGCCAGCGTCCGTCCGGCGAAACGGCCGGATACAACTCAGCCCCCGCAGCACGGGTCAATTGCACCATTTCAGTTTGACGCAATTGCTGACTATCCTGATACAGGTGCAAACCGGCGGAGCCAGCGACAAAGAGCAGGAGTAAAAGCATGGCATACGTCCCCAATCGTAACTGCTTACTTAAGCGCTCAACCTTAGCCTGCTCTACTTGCAATACTTGGGGGTCATCCACCAGATCTGAGGCATCAAATATGGGCTCAATCAATAATCGATAACCGGTTTTTCTTACGGTTTCTATCGCTTGTTCGCCATTAAGCAGAGGATTGAGATGTTTCCTCAAATGCCAGATAGCATTCGTTAATGCCTTAGCACCGACATAGGCATTCCCTTCCCAGATGTTGTCGATGAGTTCATCACGGGTCACTACATTTGGGTGTTTTCGTGCCAGATAACTCAGCAACTCGATAAACTTGGGTTGAATAGAGACCTTTCCCGGTATCACGCTATCCGGAACAGGTTCACAGAAGTTAAGGCTATTCTCACCGGGCATGACTTCACAGCCTTCCAACTTAAATACAGCCTCTTTTCTTATCTTTATCATCCACTCTCCGGAAGGCATTGATTCTAATTTTTAATGCAGTTCAACTTCACCCCTAACATTTTACATCTAACCAACACGGAACCACAAGTAACCACGCAGGCATGAAACATAATGTAACCAGTTAATTTAAAAAAGAATAGATATTAAATAGATATATAAACAACAAAGAAACGACACACCAAGCATTGCTGGCGAGTAACAAATTAATTACAACTGGAGTCAGTTGACAGCTTGCGACTTCTTGTATTGCTTATCGACACCGTTCTCCCCAGAAAAGCCTGTTTCTCTGTGACGGTTACTGCGAACCGTAGAGTGAAACCTTTAGGTAAATTATAAAAATAAGGACAGCAATCAGATGAAACCACAGATGAAATTATCGGCATTAACATTAGCCATAACCATGGCGGCATTGACGCCATCGTCGCTACTCGCTGCAGAAGATTCTGCCGCGACAGACGGCGCAAACAGTAAGATTGAGAAAATTGAGGTAACGGGTTCCCGTATTAAGCGTGCCGACTTTGAGGGGGTAGCTCCAGTAACGGTGATCACGGCAGATGATATCGCCAATAGCGGCCTATCTTCTATCTCTGAAGTCCTTCAATCATCAGTGGCGAATAATGGTGGCTCACTCAATGGTGACAGCGATGGTTTCACCGATAGCGCAAGCTCAGTCAACCTGCGCGGTATGGGCGCAAACAGAACACTCGTCCTAATTAATGGTCGTCGCCAGGCAGCATTCCCATCGGCGGCAGGTGGTACTTCAAACTTCGTCGATACCTCTGATATCCCGACTGCCGCAGTTGAACGCATCGAAATTCTTACCGGTGGTGCATCGGCGATTTACGGTTCAGATGCCGTTGGTGGTGTAGTCAATATCATCCTCAAGAAGCAATATGATGGCGCTAAAGTAGCTGCAAAATACTCAGATACTACCCAAGGTGGTGGTGAGCAGTTTGACCTCTCTTACCTTCAGGGCATCAACACTGAAAACAGCCAAACCTTGATCATGCTCGAATACAAGCAGGTTGGCGCAATCCAGACCTATCAGCGTGATGACCTATACAGCCCAGCCTATTATGAAAATGAAGATGGTGACCTTCGCTGGGGAGCAGGCCCATACGGTGATGCATCCCCATCAAGTTGGTCATCACGTGTCACTGACTATTCAAAAGTTTACCATGACGATAAATATGTCAACCTAAGCGAGGAGCAGTGTAGCGAGCGTTTTGGCGAAAAGGGTGTGTATATTCCAACATGGAAATATGACTGTTATTACGATAAGTATGCCGACCGCGGGCTTCAGTCAGAATATGACAGAATCAACCTGGTGGTTAACAGCACCTTCGATCTTAATGATGATTGGCAGCTGTACGGAATGCTTAATGCCTCATACAAAGAATCGACTAAGTATAAAGATGAGAAAGGCTTTGGTACCTACCTTTATGAAGATGAGGACTCGGGTGCATACAGCTACGATAAGTATGAGTTTGAAGATGATAATAAATATTATCTAGCTCGCAGAATGGAGGAGTTTCCTGGGCCACGTACTTACGATACTCAGAACACGAAAGCCTCTCTAGCCTTCGGTGCTAACGGCACTATCGGTGACTACGAATTGGATATATCTTGGTCAAGTGGTTATGCACTGTATGAGAAGCAGAACCACCACATGGTCAGCGCCGATGCTCTACTCGATATCGTCACTATGGATCCAAACAGCGCAGATCCTTCAAAATGGTACCCAAATAATGAATTGACCTCAGAGCAAGCGAGTGCGCTCATGGGGGACTCAACGAAGAAGTCTGATTCTAGCATGCATCAGTTCCAAGCCGTATTTACCGGTGACTTAATGGAACTAGAAGCGGGTACTGTTGGTTTTGCAACCACTGCAGAGTGGGCACGTGAAAGCTATGAAGATACCTTAGACGAAACCACCATGCGCGGCGGTTTTATCGGTATGGGTGGTACGGGTGGTGAGGGCGACCGTGACCGCGTTGCCGTTGCTGGTGAGCTGCAGATCCCACTACTTGCCGATATGACAGGTATAAAATCTTTAGATCTTTCTGCTGCGCTTCGTTATGACCAATACTTAGACGATTCAGATGTAGGCGGAGCAACGACTCCCCAGGTAGGTCTAACCTACCGTCCAATCGATGAGGTGTTACTTCGTACCAACTGGGGTAAGAGTTTTAGAGCCCCTGATATGCATCGTCTATATGCAGGTCAAACCCGTGGATTTAGCAGTGTAGATGTTCCACATCCAAATGATCCTAATGAGATCTATGAAGATGATTACATCTCTTACAACTCGGGTAACTTAAACCTGACCGAGGAAGAGGGTGAATTCTGGAATGTGGGTATTGTTGCAAACCTCTCTGATAATGCAGATCTAACTGTCGACTGGTGGAATATCGAGCTAGAGGGCGCGGTAAAAACAATCTCGAGCTATGAGATGTTAGAAGATCCAGCCTACAACATGACAGGTCAATTCAACGAATGTACTGAGATGTCTGAAGTTGGTTATCTCAACGAATTCGATGATGATGGTATTGAAAACATTAAATGTATGAAGAAAGGGCCTATCAACAGCGCCTATGAAGCGTCGGAGGGTATCGATGCCAGCTTCAACTACCTATTCCCGGAAACCGCGGCGGGTGAGTTTAAGTTTAAACTTGCAGCCTCTTACCTCCTCAAGAAAGAGTATCTGGAAAAAGAGGGAGATGAGGTTGAGGAACAGACTGAAACTGATTACTTCCCTAAGTGGAAGGGTAATGCCAGCCTAAGCTGGAGCTATGAAGACTTCAAGGCAACCATTGTTTATTACTACACAGGTGAAGCTGTAGGTACCGATCTGTTTGAGTACACAGACGCAGATGGTGAGGATGTAGAGTCAATTGAGACTGATACATTAGATGCTTATCAGACTATCAACATCACGCTATCTTATTATACGCCTTGGGAGGGTCAGTTCACCGCAGGCGTTAAAAACCTGACCGATGAGATGCCACCACTTTACGATGTGCGTAACGACAAGCACAACGACTGGCCATTCTATGAAGACGATAACAGCAGCTACAATGCAAAGGGTCGTAGCCTGTTCTTAGGTTACTCACAGAAGTTCTAAACTCGGCCAAGACACCCGGTGGTCAAACTACCGGGTTGATTAAAGCCTCAACAACAGCGCCCATACCGGGCGCTATTTTCCCTGACAACTTGCTATCCCTTTTATCAGGAGATGAAAATGCCGGTTCACCCCATCTTTATGTTTGCCCTGATAGCTTTTTTTAGCGCATCTAGCATTGCTGCACAATACCAACGCCCCTCTCAACCATTACAAGATATCGTAGAACAAAACAAAAAAGTGAGCACCCGCTTATCGAATAATAAGCAATGGCTGGCGATACTCACGCCAGAGTCACATACCGATATCGAAAACTTAGCCAGAAAAGAGCTCAAATTAGCGGGCCTGAGGTTATCACCCAATCGACTGACTCCAAGCCGTATCAAGGCCAAGTATCGTAGCATTGAGTTGGTCAATTTAAACAATAACTCGGTAAAGCCGGACACCATAATCACGCAAGCGGATCTGACCGTCACTAAGGTTAAATTTTCTCCCGACAGCCGTTTCCTCAGCTATATTGGAATATCAAATCATAGTGCCGATCTCTACCTATATGAGATAGCGACTCGCCAAAGTGTCAAACTAAACAAGACCCGCATCAACGCCAGTCTGGGGCTGAAATACCAATGGCTGCATAACAGCCAAGGCCTAGCGACAAGCATTGCTGTTGATAGTGAACACTTACCTCAAACACCTCAATTTCACGGACCAAATATAAGTGTGACTCTTGGTAAAAAAGCGCCAAGACGAACCTATCAAGATCTATTGAAGAATGCACAGGACGAAGCACAATTCAGTCAACTGACCACCAGTCAACTGAGCATCATAATGCTCGATGGTGAGGTAATAAAAATCGGTAAGCCTGCAATTAACATCGGCTTTAGTCTTTCTCCCGATGATAAGTACCTGCTGGTGAAGCGCATCAAGCCCCCCTTCTCTCATATGGTAAAGTACCGCGATTTTGCCCAATCGGTGGAGATGTTCCATAACTCCGGGAAAAAACTCGCGACTCTGGCCGAGCTGGAAAGTGGTGAATTTCGCCCATCGGGCAGCGACTCCGTCAGAAAGGGCCCCAGATTAATTCACTGGCGCAGCGATAAACCCAATACTCTGGCCTATGTCGAGGCTCTCGACGGTGGAGACAGCAACAAAAAAGTGCAGTTCCGGGATCAACTAAGACAGATCACCGCTCCCTTTAACCTTGCGCCAAAAGCCTTAGTGAAAACCCCGTGGCGAATTGCAAACGTTCAATGGGGCGAGAATCGACTCGCACTCATCACAGAGCGGCACTCGACGAATAAGCAGATGAGAGTCAGCTTCCTGGACACAGCAGCCGTTTCTGACAAACTTTTAGCCAATAAGAGCACAGCGATGCGACTCTGGTATCAAAAGGCACTCAGAGACAGCTACAGTGATCCCGGTCGTCTCTATAAGCACCCCCGCCCATCAGGGCTAGGACATCTTTTCGCCCTAGATAATGGAAGAGTGTTTCACTATGGATTAGGGGCCTCCCCTGAAGGCTATCAACCTTTCCTTAAATCGACGAAGATCCCGTCAGAAACAGTCAGTGCGGGCACTCTTCTTGAAGAGAAGCCAAGCCAAGTGACGGTGAGCCAGGCGACGTCGACGCGCGTTACAACTCCTTCTACAGAGCTCTCTACTGAACTATCTACAACACACTCTACTACGCTCTGGCGTTCGGCAAGTGACCAGCTGGAAAGTGTTCGCTATATACTCAACCTCGATCCGCTCAGGCTCATCATCAATAGGCAATCGAGCGATACCCCATCACACTTAGTTCTGCTCGATGTACAAAGCAATACGGAGCGGGTATTGCAACAGAAGAAAGCCTCGATAACCGCGTTTAAAGGAGTCAGCCGACAACTGGTGACCTACACGAGAGATGATGGTTTGCCCCTGTCGGGTAAACTCTACCTGCCTGCAGGCTACACACCCAAAGATGGTCCACTCCCGGTTTTGATGTGGGCTTACCCCAGAGAATACAAGAATGCGGAGGTGGCCAGTCAGGTCAACTACTCTCCCAACCAATACAACTATATCAGCGCTAAGGGGCCGATACCCTTCGTTGCCAATGGATTTGCCATTTTCGATCGGGTAGCAATGCCCATCGTAGGCGAAGGAAAAGAGAAGCCTAACGATAACTTCCGCAGTCAACTCATCGCGAATGCAAAAGCGGCAATCGACACCTTAGTCGAGATGGGCGTCGCAGACAGAGACAAGATCGCCATCGGCGGTCACTCCTATGGCGCCTTCATGGTCGCCAACTTGCTTGCTCACTCTGACCTGTTTGCCGCAGGCATCGCCAGAAGTGGTGCCTATAACCGCACCTTAACCCCATTTGGCTTTCAAAATGAGAAGCGTAACTTCTGGGAGGCCCCGAGCCTGTATCAGCAGATATCCCCTTTCACCCATGCCGATAAAATTGATGAGCCACTACTACTGATGCACGGCGAGATGGATGCCAACTCGGGCACTTACCCCATGCAATCGGCCAGACTGTTTAAAGCGATTAGGGGCCTGGGCGGCAATGCCAGACTGGTCACCTTCCCCTTCGAGAGTCACAGCTATCAGGCCAAAGAGTCTCTGATGCATATGCTATGGGAACAGGAAAACTGGTTAGAACAGCACCTGCGGATTAAAAGTAAAACTAAAACTAAAAATAAAGATGAGACGGCTTTGGAAACCAGCGTCTCATTTCATTGAAGACAGAGTAATAGGACATAAATATGCGTGCTTTAACAGCCTGTTTAACGCTCTCAATATTGAGTAGTGGCATCTTTACGGCTCAAGCAACAGCAAGAGAGATAGTCATAGAAGATGAGCATCTTCCCAGAAATATCATCTACCTGATCGGTGATGGTATGGGCCCGGCGTACACCTCAGCTTACCGATATTATTCTGACAAGCCCGATACTAAAGCTGTCGAGAAAACAATATTCGATGACCTGCTCGTAGGCATGGCAAGTACCTACCCGGACGATGATACCTATGTCACCGACTCGGCCGCGGCGGCAACTGCGCTGGCCACCAGCACCAAGAGCTATAATGGCGCCATCTCGGTCGATCATCAGCACCATGCACTACCGACCCTACTAGAGATAGCTAAGCACAAGGGAAAAACAACGGCGGTAGTGGTGACATCACAGATAAATCACGCCACCCCAGCCAGCTTTCTGGCCCACAACGAGAGCCGAGGAAATTACAACGCTATCGCCGATAGTTACCTTACAAATCTAATCAAGGGTAAACCCGTAGCGGATCTTATGCTGGGTGGCGGTACTAAGTATTTCGTTCGGCAGCAGCGAGACCTGACATCTGAGTTCGAAGCACTCGGTTATCAGTATATCGATAAGCTCGGCGAGCTAGACAGTATTGAGACGCTACCCGCATTGGGCCTGTTTGCGCCATCGGGACTGCCTGGCGCATTGGGCAGCGACGACCCTCTCAGACTCACCACCATGACCGACAGTGCATTGAGGCTGCTATCATCGCAATCTGAACCATTTGTGATGATGATTGAAGGCAGTCAGATAGACTGGTGTGGTCATAGCAATGATATCGTCTGCGCCATGACCGAGATGCACGACTTCGCTAACACCTTAGAAAGGGTAAAGCGTTATATCGACAATCATCCCGATACCTTATTGGTCGCGACCGCAGATCACTCCACCGGCGGGCTGACACTCGGTAGAAATGGGGTGTACCAGTGGAAAGGTAAACAATTACAGTCAATTACTATGCTTCCCGAAGATATTGCAGACATATTAATTACTTCACCAAAGGTTTTGGATAAACCTGACAGCTTCAATACTTTCTGGTCTAACTATATCGGCATAACCCAATCCGTTGAGGCTCAAACCAAGTTAAGGCAGCAGATCCTGGCCAACCTTCAACAAGACAAGGGCGATCTTCAAACAGCCAAGGACAAAGTTGAAACACTTATAAAGACAGCCATAGACACCCTGACTCACACAGGATGGACAACCTCGGGTCACGATGGCATCGACGTACAAATTTTTGCCTACGGCAGAGGCAGTCACTACTTCGCCGGGCATATGGATAATACTGAGATAGCGGCAAACTTAATCGAGATGATCAATACCGAGAAAGCCAGCCATAGCGTGCTGTTACTGGAGCCCAGAATTTAGGTTTAGCAGGCTGTTTCGCAGGCAAAAGTGTTCAACACTCGCCTTCTCACCCTAGTAACATATTGGATGGTTACTAGGGTGAAAATTAACTCATTCGCTGGTTTCCCCCTATGAACGTCGAGTTTCGGATAACCGATCCACAGCTCGACGCCCCCATTACCCCAACTCTCACATGGGAGTTTTCACCGACTTCCCCCCTCCAAAACGCCTTACCAGCCAAAATCTTTTAATTTCCATCGCCCGAAATGCTATTATCTGCAGCAATCGGCCAATAGCCAAACAAACCAAAGAGACGACACCATGAGCAAAAGCCCAAAAGATGCAAGCAAGATGACTCCAGAAGCTCGCTACGACTATTTTATTGAGCAGGCTAAAGAGCATAAGACCCTTTGGACGCTACAAGACAATGATGGTTGTGTCATGCTAACCACCGAAGAGGAAGACTGTATTCCTATGTGGCCTAGTGAAGAAGCTGCAAAGCTATGGGCAGTCGATGATTGGAAAGATTGCACTACCTTGTCGATCCCTCTGGCAGAGTGGCTTGAACGTTGGGTTCCAGGCATGCAAGATGATGACCTTTTCGTTGCAGTCTTCCCGGTTCAGGAAGATTTGGGTGTCGTTATCGAACCCTATGAAGTTGAGCAGCGACTGGCACCAAAACAACGTCACTAAGGAGAACCAGGGTGGAGAACCAAGCCGCTAAGCCTACGAATTCTGCCAATTCCACAACTGAAGAGGCAGCTAAAGCAAATGAGCAACATGCAGCAGCCTCAGAAAGTCAGGTAACGACTAAACCTATGAAGCCTAAGCTACCCAAACGACTCGCTGCCTTGTGTGCCATACTCGCCGTAGCATCAGTCAGCGGCATCATAGCTAAACAGGGGGTACTCTTTTGTATTATCACCTTGTTGATGGTCGTGGCTATTCTTGGACGCCAAAGAACGGCGATGTATATGCTGCGGGGCTATACCCTAATCCAACTTGCCTTAGTGAGTATGCTGCCAGTGATCTTGTACGATCCCGGTAACTTAGTTGTGGGTAACCCTTCTAGCTTTCAAATCGGTGAGCTGCAAGGGAAGATCCCCGACTACATCATCTTCGCGCTATTAATTCTGTTCTCTATGTTACAGGTATGGATAGCCTTCACTCCGAAGGTCAAAGCCTACTTTAACACTAAGATAAATATGAACATTATGAGTTAACCGATTGGTATAAACCGTAATAGGTAAGCATTAAAAAAGCCAGTTGCTAACACAACTGGCTTTTTTTGAATCAGTTTTTTGAAATCGGGCTTATACCGAGAAGCTGGCACCACAACCACAGGTAGTGGTAGCGTTAGGGTTTTTCACGAAAAAACGAGACCCTTCCAGTCCAGAGGTGTAATCCACTTCGCCGCCTACAAGGTATTGCAAGCTCATTGGGTCAACCACTAACTGAACGCCTTGTTTTTCAACGGTGAAATCGCCTTCATTAACTTTTTCGTCGAAGGTAAAGCCATACTGAAAACCAGAACAACCACCACCGGTCACATACACGCGTAGCTTTAACGCATCATTTTCCTCTTCTTCAAGCAAGGTTTTTACTTTTGAAGCGGCGGCATCCGTGAATTGGATTGGCATTGCATCTTCAGCTTGTTCAGTAGTTTGTTCAGTCATGAGTACCTCTTACATCTGTTGGCTGAGCGGGATTATCCAATACCTGACCATTTTGTTCAAGTAATATGCGCACCCGATCTGATTTCTGTGATAAAACCGCGCTGTGCTGGCTATTAATTTATGGTTTTACTTTACCGTTTTTACCGCTTCTCCGGTCGATAAAGGCGCACTGATTTCAGATTCACCTTCAGTGACCTCTTCGAGCTTCTCTTCTACAACCGCTTCCTGAAGTTCAGAAAATGGCTTAACCGAGGAAGCTTTTGACGGTAACAGATCCACAGCAGCAAACTCGACTTCCGCCTGTGATCCCTTGGTCCAGCGGCTCGAAGGGACAATAACCTTAGTCTTAAGATGAGATAACTCAAACCCTTCTGGCAGGGTAAAGGCGGCATCTAAGATTTGAAAATAACGGAATTTAAAGTTGAGTTGCACATTGGCAAGCTTAGCCAAATCTAACTCTACCGCTTCACCATCCAGCACACCCACAAGCTTGATCTCAGCCCTCCCCTTGAGTGACTGTTTACGCTTTTGCAGTTGCGTTAAAATCAGTTTCACCCGATATTGCCTTGGCAAAAGGTTTGGCGTTAGCTCTAGCCCATTGATAGACACACCATCGGCGTTATTTTCAGGTGCCATAATACTGCGATAAAAAGAGAGCTCTCTCTCGAGTTCACGCTGCTTTTGATGCTGGACGGAAAACAGCTGTTGCATCTTGTCATTCGCTTCTTTCTCAATCGTAAGTTCGAGATTTTTAGAAGCCATGACTTGAGCCTGACTTTTCAACTGTTTAACCAATGTATCTGTCTGTTCTGTGTTACTCTTTACTACAGGCTGATTATGTTCAGACCACAGATTGTAGCTCACCCCACCTAAGGTAAAAGCGACTAACACCAACAGGCACAGGTACAAACTGGATGGCCGGAACTTCCGCTCAATCACTTGCATGCGATCGATCCAACGATGATAATTTGGCATTAACTAACAACCTCTTCTCTTATAGTTTGAATAGTTTCTTATATTTTAACCCTGACTCATTTCAGCAATGGGCAACCCAATATATAGAAGGCTCAGGTGCGACACAGATTAAAGAAGACACATACCCAATGGTTGAGATACCAGAGAACGGAACTTAAAGATACTCTCTCTCAAGCTAAGATCAGTCTGCAACTCTCTCTGCTCGCTCTGTTATTTGCCCTGATGGCCTCGGGTGTGATCTTGCTGTTCAGGCTATTACTTATCTGGATAAACACCTACACAGAAACCAGTGAGCTGGATTTTACTGAGATCATCGACGACTGGCGAGTGTTATTACCACTGATTGGCTCAATTTTAATCTGGTTAGTCGCACGAATGGGATCTAAACGCTATAGGCGGATGGGTATCGCCTATGTTTTACACAGAATTAAACTTCACCACGGTAAGTTGCCTCTGCAATCGGCACCCAGTCAGTTTTTCCAAGCCCTGTTTGCTCTGGTCACTAACTTTTCCGTCGGCCGGGAAGGCCCGGTGATCCATTTAGGCGCCGTTACCGCCAGCGTATTAGCTGAAAAATTTAAACTGCCAGATAACAGTGTTCGCATCATGTGTGCCAGTGGTATTGCTGCAGGTATCGCTGCCACCTTCAATACACCGCTTGCTGCAGTCATCTTCGTTTTCGAGGTGATCTTGCGCGAGTACAAGGTTCACTATTTCTTTCCCATCATACTTGCCGCTATCTGCGGGGCAGTATCATCGCAACTCGTCTTTGGCAACATTCACGAATACGAGCAGATTGGCGTTATCCATATTCCGCTCTCCCAATACCCGGTTCTGGCGATAAGTGGTGTGCTTTTAGGTTGTGTTGCCGCCCTATTTAACTTCTCTTTACTCAAGGTTACGGCCACGGGTCAACACTGGCCGCTGCTAAACCGGGTATTACTGGCGGGGATTATCACCACTATCGTCGGTATCTTCCTGCCCGAGTCGCTGGGCAGTGGCGAGCTCGCCATCGAACAAGCGATAAGCGAGCACCCCAGCATTTTATTTTTAATCGCGCTGTTGATTGGTAAAATCATCGCTACCATCGCCGCCATAGGTCTTGGGATCCCGGGTGGGATCATCGGACCTATTTTTGGAATAGGTGCACTGCTAGGTGCCATTTTGGCCCTTGCCAGCGCGGCCGTATTCCCGTCTGTCGCTCCCTATATCGGCCTCTATACCATCATAGGTATGACCGCTATCATGGGAGTCTGTCTCAGCGCCCCCCTTGCAGCCTTAGTCGCCCTGCTCGAGATGACAAACAATCCCGCTATCATATTGCCTGCTATGTTCGTTAGCATCCCGGCCTTTCTCATCGCTCATCAAGGCTTTAAGTCAAAATCACTCTTCCTGCAACAGTTAGAGATAATGGGTTTAGGCTATAAGGTCTCCCCCCTCGAGCTGGGGTTGCAGAAACGTGGCGTCAGGGCATTGATGGATAAGAGGCTGGTTATCGTAAAGGATGACGATGAACTGCTACTCGAGGTCCTCAAGCGCGCCGCGGGTCGTTCAGTATTAGTCCGAAATGCTCAGGGTCAGATGGAGATGCTACAACTCGAAATGCAGCGCTATGATAGTGTAAGTGCCCTGACTCGGCATCCCATCGAGGGACTCCCCGATACGGCAACGCTAAATGAAGTCTACAGCATCCTCTCCCGAGATCGGCGCGGTGAGGTATATGTCTATCAAGACAACAGCGAGAATATAGTCGGCGTGATCAGTTGGACCTCTTTGCAACAAGAGATACGGTCCGGACAGGTGTGATCCCTGGATAACAATAAAAACACTGTCGATGTGATCGGCTGGGCTGATCTCAATGCCGAGAGTGTGAGCGATCGCAACTTCCTCAATCCATAAATCTGACATTTTCGGTTATCATTCCAGCTAAGCCAGCAACAGTTCAATACAGAGGAAGTTCATGAGTAAAATCGTCGTAATTTCAGGTCATCCCAATCATAATGAGTCGATGGCAAATTCAAAAATAATCCATATACTCGGCGCATTAAATAACACTCATATCCGCTGTCTCGATGACTTATATCCGGATTACAAGATTGATATTCCAACGGAACAAGCCGCGCTAATCGACGCCGATCTGATAATTTTTCAATTCCCGCTCTACTGGTCGACTTATCCGGCCATAATGAAAAAATGGTTTGATGATGTATTCACCTATAATTTCGCCTTCGGCCCCGAAGGAGATAAGTTAAAAAACAAGAAAGTGATACTCTCAATAACGGCTGGCGCAACGGCAGAATCTTATAGTGAAGAGGGGTTTAACTTTATGCCTCTGGACGATTACCTAGAATCTGCACTTCACCCACTCAAGGCAGCTCAAGTAAACATAGTTGACAGCATCGTCACGTTTAATATGAATTCAGATGCCAACGAGGGGGGGAATGTCGATACCGTCAACCACCTTGTGGTCGAACACGCCGATAGAGTCAAAGCAGCGATATCCCACACGATTAATCGCTGATCCTGTCAGTTTACTATTCGACAATTGAAGCTGAGAAAACAAGCTGGCCAAGCGGTCAAACCGGACTAAGTGTCGCGGGATATTACCCGCGACGTGAACGGTTTTCTAACTTCGAAGCGACGAATCAGGATTAACCGGATGTAACCTGTGCGAAACGTTGCGCCTTATACTTAGGGTTCATCAGATTTTCTATAGAGAAGATCTCATCGAGTTGCTCCGGTGATAATAAGCCACGCTCTAATACCACTTCGCGAACACTCTTGCCCGTTTCGGCGCAAATTCTACCTATGATATCTCCCTCATGATGACCAATAAATGGGTTCAGATAGGTGATAATCCCGATTGAGTTAAGCACGAAATCCTGACACACCTGACGGTTTGCGGTGATCCCTTCGATACACTTAGATTTTAGCGTCACACAGGCATTTTCGAGCAATGACAAAGACTCGAACAGGCATTGACCTATCACAGGCTCCATCACGTTAAGTTGCAACTGTCCCGCTTCGGCAGCCATGGTGATGGTGAGATCGTTACCGCATACCTTGAAGGCCACCTGATTCACCACCTCTGGAATAACCGGATTCACTTTAGCAGGCATGATAGATGAACCTGCCTGCATCTCAGGCAAGTTAATCTCATTTAAGCCCGTACGTGGCCCGGAGGATAACAGGCGAAGATCGTTACAGATCTTAGATAACTTGACCGCGAATCGCTTCAACGCACTGGATAGCATCACATAGGCGCCACAATCTGAGGTCGCTTCAACAAGATCTTCTGCAGGAACGAAGGGATGACCGGTGATCTCGGCTAACTTTGCAATGGCCAACTCTGAATATCCGGCTGGCGCATTTAAACCGGTGCCAATCGCCGTGGCCCCTAAGTTGATCTCCAACAGCAACTCCTGACAGCGCTTGATGCTTTTAATCTCTTCTCGCAACGTAATACCAAAGGCACGAAATTCCTGGCCCAAAGTCATAGGGACCGCGTCTTGCAACTGAGTACGCCCCATCTTAAGTACATCACTAAACTCTTCAGATTTAGCCATAAAGAGATCGATTAACAACGTCAGCGCGGATAGCAAAGTATTAGTCCGTTCAAACAGCGCAACCCGGAATCCTGTAGGATAGGCATCGTTAGTACTCTGGCTCTTGTTCACATGATCGTTAGGGTTAATATATTGATAATCTCCCTTTACATGTCCCATCTGCTCCAATGCAATGTTAGCAATCACTTCGTTGGTGTTCATATTCACCGATGTCCCGGCACCGCCCTGAAAAGCATCGATAGGAAACTGATCGTAAAAGCGGTCACTGGCTAACAGGGTGTCGCAGGCTCTGACAATGGCACCGGCAATATCTTGAGAAATGGTACCTAACTGCCCATTGGCCATCGCGGCTGCTTTTTTAGTCTTCACCATGCCACGGACAAACTCGACACAATCACCAATCTTTTCATTGCTGATCTCAAAGTTCTCCATAGCTCTTAAAGTATGGATCCCATAATAGGCATCACTGGGGATGGATTTACTTCCCAATAGGTCGGTTTCTGAGCGCGTGTTTTCGGTGAGATTTGGATACATTACCGTCATTGATGAGTTCTACTTTTTAATTGCGATAAGAAAATCTGAAGTACAGGTTATACATGAGTCATGGCGGGCACTTCAAGGGTAAAGCAGCTAAAGATTGGGCTTTTTTAGAATAGATATAATTTAACCGAATTCTCGGGTCTCGTTCCCGAGAAAACACCATCCCATGGCCTCACGAGTCACTTAGGGTAAGAGACTCAAATGACAGGAGTAAAATGAATCGTAAAGAGACGATCAGCGATGAAGCAAAAAATAGACACGACTACCTGATGTACCGCCCAAGCAGTGTCTTCAATTTAGCTACCTGCTCGCCCTCCATCATGCCTATCGGGATCTTAACCGGCTTACCCGCAGTGAAGGTCAGAATGTAGGTCTCGGAGCTTGAGTCTGAATATGACTTAAGCTCGACCCGTTTCAGTTCGGCTAGTGTCGATATCATAGGTGCCCCTATGAAGCGTGTGCGTACTATTTTGGCCTCGTCAAAATAAAGGCGGTATGTTCGGTTTTGTACCGCAATGATGACACATAGAACAAAGAAAGCCGCGAACGCCAGATGGCCTACGATGCTATTGGGGGGGTCGACAAAAGTTTGCGCCAGCAATAACAAGGCGACGACAGATGCGAACCAGGTGATCCCGGAAACAAAGAGCGACATAGTCACAAAACTCAATCCTGAGTACTTCTCATCATGCTCTTTAATGTATTTCCGCTCCAGGTATATAATCAGCACCAGAGCCAAAGGTATTAAGATATAGAAAAATTGCACAAGACACTCCTTCCTCTTTCTCAACAATAAGTGTCACCCTGACTTATCGCTCTGGTTTGTCACCCAAGCTTGTCACCCTGCATTTAACACCAGAGTTGACCCCATAACGGCTGAAAACATTAGTGCAGAAATGGTCCTAACTCTTATTTATCAGCGCCACTGAACCATTGCAGAGCGTCAGAACTAAAACCAGAGCTAAAAGCCAGAGTTTAACGTAAAGACTTCAGATACAGTTTAACTTAAGAGTTTCACATGAGGATGATTTTCACTGAAACACTCAAAAAGCGAGCAGAAATAACTCAGCCACTTATTCCACTGTAACGGCCATTCTGGTAAAATTCTGCCGTACGGTTCACTCGCTCTCTCGTCTGCTATGTATGTATAAAAACGTAAGTTTTACACTGGTATCGCCGAAAGAGTTAGCAATGCCTGACTATGTGATCAGTGACATTGAAAATGCTGGGCATAAGATCACAATAACAGACCAACTTGAAGGCAATTTAGATCAGGCTGATATACTCTACCTGACTCGCATTCAAGAAGAGCGTTTTCCTTCACAAGAAGAAGCGAACAAGTATCGCGGTAAGTTTCGTCTTAATCGCAATATTTACACAAAGCATTGCAAGTCAAACACTGTGATCATGCATCCGCTACCTAGAGACTCGCGCAAGCAGGCCAACGAACTAGACAATGACCTTAATAGTCATCCTAATTTGGCCATCTTTAGACAGGCAGATAACGGACTCCTGATCCGCATGGCACTGTTTGCACTGACACTCGGCGTTGACACGCAACTAGAAAAATACGAGTGTCCGGTTAATTGGTATTCACGAAAAGCCGATTTTTAATTTGGCGACTGACTTTAAGGATTGATAATGACCCGTTCCGACACCCTATTTGAACAGGCTAAAAAAACCATCCCAGGTGGTGTTAACTCACCAGTACGTGCTTTCAGCAGTGTAGGTGGTTCACCACGTTTTATCGAAAAAGCCGATGGCGCGTATATCTATGATGCCGACGGTAATGCATACATCGACTACGTTGGCTCTTGGGGCCCTATGATCTTAGGTCATAACCACCCGAAAATTCGTGAAGCAGTATTGGCTGCCGTTGAAAATGGCCTTTCATTTGGTGCCCCGACTGAACTTGAAGTCACGATGGCTGAAAAAGTCATTGAGATGGTACCTTCGATGGAACAAGTTCGTATGGTGAGCTCAGGTACTGAAGCAACCATGAGTGCGATTCGTCTGGCACGTGGTTTCACTAGCCGTGACAAAATCCTGAAATTTGAAGGCTGCTACCACGGCCACGCTGACTGCCTACTGGTTAAAGCCGGTTCTGGTGCACTAACTTTAGGTCAGCCAAGCTCTCCAGGTATTCCGGAAGATTTTGCTAAGCACACTCTAACTGCAACTTATAACGACCTAGAGTCTGTTAAGGCGCTATTCGAGCAGTACCCTGAAGAGATCTCTTGTATCATTCTTGAGCCGGTTGCCGGCAACATGAACTGCATTCCACCGGTAGATGGTTTCTTACAAGGCCTGCGTGCAATCTGTGATCAGTACGGCGCATTGATGATTATCGATGAAGTGATGACTGGCTTCCGCGTATCTAAGAGCGGCGCACAAGGCTACTACGGCGTGACTCCTGACTTGACTACACTTGGTAAGGTCATCGGTGGCGGCATGCCAGTAGGCGCATTCGGTGGTCGTAAAGATGTGATGCAATTTATCGCACCAACTGGCCCTGTTTATCAGGCAGGTACTCTGTCAGGTAACCCTATTGCTATGTCAGCAGGTCTTGCTCAGATGGAAGAGCTGTGTGCTGATGGCGTCTATGAAGAACTTGCCGCTAAGACGAAGCGTATTGCCGAAGGCTTTAAATCTGCGGCTAATAAGCACGGCATCCCGATGTCAATTAACTACGTTGGCGGCATGTTCGGACTCTTCTTCACCGAAGAGGAAAAAGTCACGTCGTTTGAGCAAGTCACTAAATGTGATGCTGACAAGTTCCCTATCTTCTATCACGGCATGTTAGATGAAGGTATATACCTTGCTCCTAGCGCCTATGAAGCAGGCTTCCTGTCTATGGCCCATGGTGAAAAAGAGCTTGAAGAAACATTAGCGGCTGCCGATCGTGTGTTTGCTAAGATGGCTAAGTAAGCATTGATATCAGGCTAACATCTAGCTAGCTGAAATCGAAAAAGGACGCATCTCGCGTCCTTTTTTATTGCCTGTTACTTGTCGTTAATTGCTGCCTGAACCGTGCCGGCAGAAGCAGGCTTCCTCCTATCGATAACACACGGTGAGAAAGAGCTTGAAGAAACATTAGCGGCTGCCGATCGCGTGTTTGCTAAGATGGCTAAATAAGCATTGATATCAGGCTAACATCTAGCTAACTGAAATCGAGACATGACACTTAGCTGGTAATCCTTACTCAAACCCCTTAGCAAACAACCGCAATGATCCGGCTCACACTTTTCCTTAAAACAAGAACCAGTTAACACTTGTTTTCTAATCTTCTCTATGGCCTAATCCGCAGCGTTAACACACCAAGCTTAATCAAACCTTGATTTTAGTTATTGTTTACCTTTTAGGGTAAACGATTAATCTGCTGTAGGAACTGATCTATGCTCTACCTATTCCTGATATCTCTCGCCGTTTTAGCCCTTTTAAGTATCATATTCGAAGAAGTTACCCATCTGAATAAAGCCAAGACCACACTGTTTTTTGGTTGTATCTCTTGGGTCGTCCTGTTTATGAGTGCCGGAGATCCCGCTCACGAAAAAATAGTTGAAGCAGAACTTAACGAAAACTTATTAGAAATCGCCACCCTTTGGTTGTTTCTTATGTCGACAATGACATTCGTTGCCTATCTCAATGCCAAAGGCATGATTCAGATCTTAGTGCAGAAGCTATTCCCCCAGAAAGTATCGGTAAGAATGCTGATGTTGCAGGTGGCGCTCTTCTCTCTGGTCTTATCTGCCATTTGTGACAACGTCACCGCCACACTGGTATCACTGGGTCTGTTGACCACATTCAAACTCGATAGTCAGATGCGTCGTCGCATGGCGGTGCTGATTATTTTTGCGGTTAACTCCGGCGGAGTGGCGTTGATTACCGGTGACGTCACGACCTTAATGATCTTCCTCGGCGGACATGTTCAAATGTCTGAGCTTCTGCTGTTATTTGTCCCGGCTGCCGTCAGTGTAATGTTACTCGCCGTGCTATTTTCATTGAAAGCCGAGGGCCATGTCAGCACGACACCGGTAAAGCGGGAGTATCACAGGGTCGATGTGGTGATTGCGGTAATCTTTTTCTCAACCATTGTTGCGACCATGGCATTAAACGTACTCTTTAGAATTCCCCCGGTGCTGACATTTTTGACAGGCCTCTCTGTGATGTTCCTCGTTGGCCATAGCTCCCGAAGTAATACGGAGGAGTTACAGATCCTCGAATACATACGACAGGTCGAGTACGACACCTTGCTCTTCTTCCTCGGAATACTCTTACTAGTCGGTATGCTGAAAGAGATAGGCACCCTGGATCTCCTGACTCAGGTCTACGCCCAGTTCGACCCTAATATCTCAAACTTTGTTACCGGTATTGGCTCTGCGCTGCTGGATAACGTGCCTCTGACCGCTGCACTATTAAAGGCCGAGCCGATACTCAATACACCTGAGTGGTTAGGATTGACCTATTCGGTTGGCGTTGGCGGCTCTTTGCTGGTGATTGGCTCGGCGGCGGGGATTATCGCCATGAGTAAGGTAAAAGAGCTGACGTTTGTCAGCTACCTTAGATACGTCCCTGCACTGTTGCTATGTTATAGCTTAGGTTACGGCTTAACCCTGCTGCTGTCGTATAAATTTTATGGATAGGTGTACAAGTTATTAGGTGCGAGGTGCGAGGTGCGATAACTTAAAACTAAGATATCAAACCTCGTAATCGCTTCTAAATAGCGGGTACCTTAAAGTGAGTTCCCTCAATCGCCAACACCACATCTCTGGGGCGTATCTCTATAACCTCTAACTTGCCGCCAATCATATCGCCTTGTTGTAACTCGGCGCCATCGACATTAAGCCAACGATTAATGGGATCGCTCGAATACACATGAGCGTTAATATTAAATTCTGGCACTTGTAGTTGTAATCCCGCCGGTAACTGACCGTATTTAGGTAAATCATCCGCTTTTGGGGTCGGAATAGGGTCGAGTTTAGGCTCTGTCACCGGGCTTGCTACAGACTTTTGGACCTCAACCTCTTTAAGCGCGGCTTCAAATGCCGCTAATAAGTTATTCTTATTCTGGTACTGGTTCTTCTGTTCCACGGCCTCAGCCGGAGAAGAAGCCTTATTCATACCAAGCTCCGATGCCGCCGTATCCACCTGGTACTTCAGCGCATCGAGCACCTCTTGCCCTTTGTGGTTGCTATTCGCGCCTAATATAATCGGCTCTTCAGCCATAGGGGCTGGATCCCTTTTATGATTAACACTTAACTGCACCGATTCGAGAGCGTTAACCTTTTCTTGCTGCACCGACTCTTGTTGAACAGGTGCAACCTTAGGATAACGATTATCAATGACCACAGGCTTGGTAGGAAGAGCCATAGCTAACGGCAGAGCAACCTTTCCGGCTAATTTAACGTCATTATCAGCTGAGGCAGGCGTACTTGTCTTTACATCCACAGATGCCCTATCGATGCTTAACGGTGCAGAGGAGCGAGTCACCGGGGCTTGGGCTTCACTCGACACTTGAGCAGAGAGAGTATTGTCTGACGAGAAGTGACTCGTTGCCAGCCAGACAATGACGACCAACAGGCTCAATATAATCACGATGAGCGACAACATCAGTGTGTTATTTTTGGGTTTAGAAAAATTATCGTACTGAGCCCTGGGCGTTAATACCGGATCGAGTTCCGACTCCAGTTCCTGTTGTTTCGCTCGCGTGACGGCCTCGAGTAATATGGACATCAGTATTGCCCCTTACTTTCTACCAGCCTTGGGCCTTGAGCGCTCAAATAAAGATTAAGCTGCACTAAGGTTTGGCTGCCGGCAATCGCATCCGCTCTTAAACCATGTTCACGTTGAAAGCGCTTAAGCTGCTCCTCTAATTGGCTGTCGAAGCGGTTGACCAGTCTGGGAACCGCATTATCAATATGGGCCAAGCTATTCTCCAGCCACTGGATTTGTACCGGGTTAGATCCCTGACCAATCTCTCTGGGTTGAGTCGAAGGCGCCTGCCAAAGGATCTCAAAGGTGCCACTGAAGTGGCGGGTAAACCAGTCTCGCTCGACCCAAAGTTGTTGCTCATTGAGCTGCAATAACAGTTGCTCTCCCTGTCTGGATACGACCGTTCCGTAAAAGGCTCGCTGTTGAGCGTCAACAAGGTAAACAACCGCGGGGAAATTTAACCGTATCAATGAATTCCAGTTTCCCTGCTGCTGAAAACAGGACAATCCCTGCTGCTCAGCCGACTGACAGGCTGTCAGCCCGATATAGGGCACCTTGCCCCACAGACCAAGGATACTGGCATAGGCGGAGTCTATACTTCGGCTGCTGTCTATCGCACCGTTAAGTACCCGCTGACTCGAACTCAGCTTAGCCGGGCTTGTTTTCTGACCAGCCTCCTGCTGTTGGGCCGTTTGAGAAGCTTGCAGATCTTCGACTCTTTTCTCTGGAGTAAAACTCACCTGATTAAATATCAGGTAACCCAGCACGCAAGTCAGGCCAATAGCGGTAGCCACACCCAACGGAAGCAGGTAGTTAGTCTCCTTAATATCTTCGCCCAAGACTTCGGCCGAAGCAGAAGCTACCATTTTATGATCGATAGGGACTTTTGACTGGGCATAACCCGCCATCAATGCACGCTCACACAGAAGGTTAATCAGTCTCGGAATACCACCACTGTATTTATGCAATGCCTTGATAGAGCGACTGTTGAACAGGGGCTCATGACGGCCGGCAACTTGCAGCCTGTGCTGTACATACAGGCCAACCTCTTCAAGCGTCAGAGGCAGGAGGTGATAACGGGCAGTGATCCTCTGCGCCAGTTGACGTAGCTCTTGTCGCCTTAACAACTGTTGCAATTCAGGCTGACCGATGAGGATAACCTGGAGTAATTTCTTCGTGTCCGTTTCTAAATTTGTCAGAAGACGCAGCTGCTCAAGCACTTCAGCGCGCAGATGCTGCGCTTCATCGATGATCAGAACGGTATTGCGTCCTTTCTCGTGATTGGCCAGCAGGAAGTGACTCAATCGATCCGTCAGCTGCTTCAGGCTGGGATCCTTCTCATACTCGATAGAGAGTTCATCGCACAGGGTGGCCAGAAGCTCGAGTTCGGTGAGAGAAGGGTTGAGAATAAACGCCGTGTCGGTGTTTTCCGGTAATTGGTTGAGCAGACAACGAGAAACCGTTGTTTTACCGGTACCGACTTCGCCGGTCAAGAGTACAAAGCCACCCGTTTCTCCCAGCCCATAAGTCAGGTGTGCCAACGCCTCGCGATGCCTGTCACTGAGGAAGAGATAATGTGGGTTAGGTGCGATAGAAAAAGGGTTATCGCTTAATCCAAAAAACGCCTTGTACATGCAGTTATCTATCCTTATACCGATCCGGCTAATACTAGAGAATAAAAAAATCAGTTCAAACTAAAGCTAACGGTCCATCATGTCAAAAAATGCAGGAAAATATGAGGGGAATAGACGCATATTCTACCAATAGCGATAAATGAGAGTCCCTAAATCGGGTTTTGTTGCGGCTCGATAGACAATGCGTGATAATCTTAAATTAGTCTTACCAGTACAAGAATAGTGAATTACAAAAGTGAAATTCTACCTCGTCGGCGGCGCCGTTCGCGATAACCTGCTCAACCTTACAGTCAAAGACCGCGATCATATGGTCGTCGGTGCCACCCCGGAGCAGATGCTCAAGCTGGGGTATCGGCAGGTCGGTAAAGACTTCCCTGTATTCTTACACCCCAAGACTCAACAGGAATACGCACTGGCCCGTACAGAGCGCAAAACCGGCGTAGGCTATGGTGGATTCAGCTGCCACGCAAGCCCGGAAGTCACCCTGGAGGAGGACCTGATCAGGCGCGATCTCACCATCAACGCCATCGCTCAAGATGAGGAGGGGCAGTTATACGATCCCTATGGCGGCGTCGATGATATTCACAACAAGATATTAAGACATGTCTCCGATGCTTTCATCGAAGATCCCTTAAGAGTGCTCAGAGTGGCGCGCTTTGCCGCACGCTTTCACCAACAAGGGTTCACCATCGCAGATGAAACCCTCTCCCTGATGACTCAAATCAGCCACAGCGGAGAGCTCGAGGCCCTGACTGCCGAGCGTGTTTTTCTGGAATTAGACAAGGCCCTGGCAACCGATAGCCCCCATGTGTTTATCGATGTCCTCAATCGATGCGATGCGCTGGCCATACTATTCCCGGAGCTCCATGCCCTGTTCGGTGTCCCTCAACCTGAAAAGTGGCACCCCGAGATAGATACGGGCATTCATACTCTTATGGTGTTAGAGCAGGTCGCTAAACTTTCTGACGATAATTCGGTTCGATTTGCCGCCCTGGTTCACGATCTGGGTAAGGCCTTAAGCCCTAAAGAGCATCTGCCGAAACATCACGGCCATGGTCAAAAAGGGTTAGCCCCCATTAAGGCGTTGTGCGCTCGGGTACGAGTGCCAAATGAATATAGAGATCTGGGCCTGCTGGTCAGTGACCTTCATCAGAACATTCATCAGATAGAGGAATTGAGAGCCGATACCTTAGTCAGGCTATTCGATAAGGCCGATCTGTGGCGCAAACCCGAACGACTAGAACAGATAACGATCGCCTGTGAAGCCGATGCCAAAGGAAGATTGGGGCTGGAAGATAGAACCTACCCACAAGCCGGTTACTTCAAGCAATGTTTTCTGGCTGCGAACAAGGTTGCGGTAAAACCCATCATAGAAGCAGGCTTTAAAGGGGCAGAGATTAAAGCTCAGTTGCAGTTAAAACGTATTGAAGCTATTGCAGAAATAAAACAAAACCTTAATCAAACGATTTCACCCTGAATACAATCTCTGGCTTATTTGCATAAAACTTCGGGTCAATGTTCGAAAAACGCTCGATCAGCTTGCATTTAAGCCAATATTCGCTAATGTATTCAAACCTAAGGGTGAAAATTCATAGCAAAATAAAATAGCTATGACATAATTAACAAGTTGCAGTTGTATTTTACGACTGCTTCATTCCAATCCAACCTAATATAAAGGGATTTCCCAATGAACAAAAAAGTACTGATGATTGCTGGTGTAGCAATGACTGCCCTTCTAGGTGGCTGTGCAAACACGACTGCTCTTGAAGAAAGCGTAGCTAACCTTGGCAACAAAGTTGACCAACTATCATCTGAAGTTAGCTCTTTGAAGTCAGAGCAAGGTGCTCTTTCTGCAAACGTTAAAGATGCAAAAGCAGCTGCTATGGACGCACAAGCAGAAGCTAAGCGCGCAAACGATCGTCTTGACAACGTTGCTTCTTCTTACAAGAAGTAATTTGTCTGGGAATTACTCTTAGTTTCCACTAAGTTAGTTCCAAAGGCTTGGTTAAAGGTGACTAAATGTGACACGCATAGTGACACACACCAAACCAAGCCTTAAACTTTCTCCGCATTAGAAGATCTCGTTTATCCATATCTGCCACCAGCTTCTGCTCTACTTAAGAATGCACCTATGAGCTAACTGATAGCTGAACACATCCTATTGGTAAACCCCAAAGCCCATTTTTATTGAGTGATCCATTTTGTGATCCAAAAAAGATAACTCACCCTTATCTATAAGATAATATTATATAGATAAAACAAATGGTTAACCAACACCATTTAAAATAATCGTGTCATTCGTTTTCCGTTTCGACAATTCGAAGTTTGCCTAAAGTGTCGAAGCCAGAAGGTGAAGGTGAAGGCTTTCACTGATGAAGATAAGGAGGCTATCTTCAACGGTGCTGCGCCTAAATTTGCTCATCCTAGTTGTGAGAATAACGGTAATTTATTTTCTGAGCCAGGATCGAACCCTAATATCAGGCCAACGCCAAAGTATTATGATATCAACGGGCAGATAATTAACGACTGGGAAGAAGAACAACAAAAAATAGATTTACAGTTATAGTAAAAAATCGGCATAAGACTTAGATTTCATCTGAGTTAATGCCGATTTTCATTACATATTTGTACACTCAAGCCTAATTTAAAGTTGGATCTAGCGGGAAGTTGTCTTCGATATCTTCAACGGTGTCACCGTCCGTATCACAACCATCTGGCTTTAACTGTAATGACCGGAATATAGCAAAAGCGCCAGAACCATTACGATTTCCAGTGTCACGATACATAGTCGTATCTGTACCTCTGAAAGCTCGAGTTCCTGTGTTGAGACCAACATACTCAACAAATGGTAGGCCTTCGATGTTTGTAATAATACCGTCTAGCTTTCCGGTCAGTAATACATCATCAACTATATCTGCTGAGCCATCTCCATCGGAATCGTAGCGGGTATGTTCTCTTAATGGCGTACACTTAGTTGGTAAGAATAGCTCGTAATGATCGACCTCGAACACACCGTCGCCTACTTCAACAAGAACTGCACCTTCTTGAGCGCCATCGGTAATGGCGAAAATGGTTACTGTGCAAGCGTCCCCCGTATCAGCAGATACAACTATTAATTCATCCTGATGTGCTGGAATATTCCCTGAGTTAAGCTTAACCGCACTATCAGGACGCGAAACAAAGACCGAACATTCATCTGGATCATGGTTTATGACCCCATCACATACCTCGGAATCATCAATAGAGCAATCATTTACCTCATTTTCCGCGTCTTTATCTAAATTAAAAGTGGAGGTTAATTGCTCTAATGCTTTATCCCCTGGATTTGCTGCATCAGGAATAGCTAATGAGTACTTGTAACACTGAGGAAAGGTATGACCGACAATGATAGTTCCTGTAGCGGGTACTTCAGCATCAACGGGAGCTTCTACACAAGTTATACTTGCTTCATCAAATAATGTTATCGCCCAATTCTTATCTTTTCCTTTTCCTCCTGGAGCACCAACAGCAGATGTACAAAAAATAGCTAAACCCAGCATTACGACTATGCCTTTAATATTCATACACTCAACTCCTCTTAAAGCTTTAGTTACTTTGATATTTTGCATTTTAAATGCCCCACAGATATTTAGTTAATTACTTTGAAACAATAAAGATGGTAAGCATAAAAGACTGAACTTAAGGCTAAGTTTAGTAGTTAAAAATCAAATATAACAGCAAACGCAGCTTATAATGCCCGCCATGTAGTAAGCTTCTAATTTTCTTGGACTTACCTGAAGGACATTATGGGGATAAGCTAATTGGAGTAGTTAGCAGGCATAATTAAGTTATAAAGCTGGCTCTTCAGCTACCTAAAGACCTATCTAGCGACACAACATTCCCCCTCTTGTAGCATCAAATATTCGAGCCACTCTAACCAGAGTTCGATAGCGGTGTCTTTTTCGGGTAAGTAATCACTTCGATTGTAGATCCCTGCCACTCCCTTCAAGATATGACCTCGCTGTTATTCAATCACATGCGGCATAACTCCCAAGTCGGCTAACCCTGTAGCAACGGTTCGTCGAATATCGTGAAGACTCCACTTACGTTCATGCCCTAGTTTCTTATATAAAGAACCACCTCACACAGCAACAGCCTTATCAGTTTTTACCTCGCCTAACAGGTAATCACTTCCCTGAGCTTGGGCATTTTTGATCAGTGCTCTAATCCAGGGAATATATCTTCTTGGTATGCTGCGCTTAATTTCTGTTTTAGTCTTACTAATTGCCCTTGGCACTGTCCACAGCCTTTTATCTAAGTCCCACTCAGTTACTCTGGATAACCTCACTTCATTTGTGCGGCAACCAAAAGTATAAAGTAGCTTTAGAAGGTGCTGGTAATAAGGTAAGCAATGCCCCCAGCTTCAACCCACCTGATCAGGTCTAACAGCTCTTGCCAATTGCCATCTTGTATTAACGTTCTGTCTTTACTCTCCGGAGTTCCAGCGCCAATCGTTTCAACATCAATCTCATATAGCTCAATGCTAGCTCTAACGTATCCCCGTTTAGCACAGTACCTAAGGATTAACTTCAGATTGGATAACACGGTGAATGCGGCAACTGGATAGGCTTTTACGCGGCTTCTAGTAAAGATATCTATAATGTTGTGTGTTTGGAGTCGGTCAACAGGCAGTAGTTATACTTTGTCAGGTATCCACTTATCGAGTTGCTGTTCGTTAATTAACACATTTTTTCGATTATCAATAGCATAATTTTCAATCCAGTAATTCACGGCATCCCAAAGGCTAATCGGCTTGGGTGTTTTAGCTTCACCGAGCTTTAACTCAATTGCTGGATCGCTTCCTTCTGCAAGCCACTGGCGACAGTTATCTCGCTTTTTGCGTGCTTCAGCAACACTAAGGTCAGGATATCGACCAAATGTTAGTTGCTTGGGGCTGGTGGTGCGAACACCTATCCTATTGATCGTGGCTTCCCCCTTGATCTCTTTTCTCAACTTATTAATTTTTGCTGCTGTCAGCTTGTTCTCTGCCATGACTACTCCCCCTTTTAGTGACACGCAACTGAGTATACCTAGGGCGATCCATGCAACCAACAAGGAACAAGGAACAAGGAACAAGGAACAAGGAACAAGGAACAAGGAACAAGGAACAAGGAACATTAAAATGATGTAAGCCCATGAAAAATATGGGTTATAAAAGTTTATTAGAATCAACATAAAACTTTAAAAAACCATCATTTTGGATTTTTTACAAGAAGTAATTTGTCTGTATCGGCAATGCATTAGTGTTGCCGATATCTCCCCCCCCTCCTTTAATTACTCCCTCAATCCTAACCTGCAACACCGCATTTCCAACCAAAGCAATAACTCTCAAGTATCTCTTACCACTCAAAACTTCTCGCTTACAATCTAAGCACTCAAGCTAGTTCCAACTCTCTAATAAATGAGCTCAGAATGACGATCGTCGCCTCAAATATTTACCCGTTTTAAGCCAATAAAAAAGCGCCCACTTGGGACGCTCTCTTCACGTAAGCTTATTAATAACAATCAACAAAGACTATAAGCTGGCTGAGGGTTCACTCTCATTTGTTGCAGATTCTGAGCTTGCCGCGGATTCAATACTTGAAGATAGTGTGATACTGTCTGAATCATCCATTGAGCGAATATTCACCGGTAGGCCATTTTGAGTTAATAGCGCATCATTTGCCTTGAAGTTATCAATCCCGTCCTGGCTAATAAATTTCACTACTCCCGCCTTCATCGAAACCACCTTCTCCCGCTCGACATCTGACTCAGATTTAGACAGAGCTGAATGCACCTCGATGATCTGGCTGCCATCAGGCTCAGAGGAGATCTTAACGGTTTCGTTGATCACTCTCACCGAGTCACCATATTTAGCCTGGTAGAACAACCATTCGATATCGTCAGGATTCAGACGAACACAGCCGGAGCTGACACGCATGCCGACACCAAAATCTTTATTGGTGCCATGAATGAGGTAACTGCCATCTCCGTGAGAGAGCTGCATAGCATATTTACCTAGCGGATTGTCGGGGCCTGCAGGCACAACGCGCGGTAACACCTCCCCACGCTCTCTGAGGTGATCACGACGTATACTCGCCGGTGGCGTCCAGCTAGGATTAGGGATCCTCGACTTAATCTTAGTCACCATCTCCGGCGTTTCACGACCGACACGCCCAATCCCTACGGGGAAGACATGTACCTCTTTGCCATTTCTCGGAAAATAGTAGAGACGCAATTCAGGCAGGTTAATCACTATGCCTTTTCTGGGAACATCGGGAAGCAACATCTGAGTTGGAATAACAAGCTTTGAGCCCACGGTCGGAAGAAACGGATCGACACCCGGGTTCGTCTCCATCAACTCCAGAATACCTATGTTGTACTCTTTCGCTATGGTTTGAAAATAGTCGCCCTGCTCTACCACATGCTCCTGAACCTCACCGATAAGACGGCTTCCCTTTTCTGGCAGCGGATACACATTAGCCAGGGTCACTGCAGGAATTAAGCTTAAGATGAACCACATCATTACTCGCATCATCGGTGTTTCTACTTCCTGTTCTGTTTAAAAAAGTTTGTCTATCTTGGGTCGTTGGTTACGCGTCACTGAAATGAAGCGTTAAAGCAAGACCTAGTCTTTAGCATTGCCCGAGCTTAAAGATTAACCTGAGCGCTCGCTAAAGCCTAGGAGAAAACGCCCACTGTCATTATTTCTTCTTCGACAGGGTGATAACAAAGTCGATCTCTAAGGCCTCAAAGGTATTATCCGCTATCTGCTTGCGTACCTTGTCATTGGCTCGCCACGCATAAGGCGTCATCTCCAGTAGCGCTAAAGCCTGATTACCATCTATAGCGAGTTTAAAGCTGACTCGCTCGGTATGAAGTAGCTCCAGTTCACTCGATTGAGGGATATTAAGCGCTTTCTCCTTCATATCAGGATAAACATACTCTTTGATCTGCCATAGGTGACGGGGAGCCGGTGACACCTGAACCAGAAAGCCCCCAGACTTTAGTACCCTATGCAACTCTTTACCTTTGAGTTGTTTATCAATCAGAGTCACCAGATCTAAACTCTCACTGGCAAGAGGTAGCTTTTTCAAGGTACTGACAATAAAGGTCGTATCCAACCCTGTATCACATTCAACGCCAGCATCTTCAGCATCAAACCCGGCCCTCGCCTCCGACTGAATCTTAGCGGCAGAAAAGATCGCATTCTCAGCTTCAGTGATCCCATAGGATGTCAGTCTATTGGCAATATCTTTTCCTTCGACACTCTGGGCAAGCTTAGCTTTGATCTCACGTAGGTAGTAACCTTCACCACAATCATAGTCGAGGTAATTAACCTCTCCTTCAACCAAGTCTGCCGCGGTGATCATCGCCTCAATCTTGTCTACAACCGGCTGAAACACCCCCGACTCAAGCAGGAATCGCTTGGCTCGCATTGTCTGTCTGGAGTCGATCTGCGGTTTCTTGGCCTGGCTAAAAATCCAATACCCATTTTCACTTTTATCAAAGTGGTGTTTCTTACAGCAATGCAGCCCCTGGGATGCCTCGTGAATTAACAGAGGTTGGTCACACACCGGGCATAAATAGATACTTTTCATAATTTCTCTTTCAATGACGATGAGCACAGGGCTCTTCGCAGAATAGTCAGCTTACGCAAACATAAATGCACACAGGATTGCACCTAATGCCAAACGGTAGATAACAAAGGGGGTCATCCCCATGCGGCTGATAAGTTTCAAAAACAGATGAATACAAATATAAGCCGCCACGAACGACACGATAATGCCCAAAGACAGCGCCTGATAATCTATCGCCTGGCCACTGGATAACAGATCTTTAGTCACCAAAATGGCTGCACCTAAACTTATAGGGACAGACATCAAGAATGAAAATCGAGCGGCGGCCTCACGACTGAGTCCCAACATTAAAGCGGCGGTGATCGTTGCTCCCGAACGTGATGTTCCGGGAATTAACGCCATTGCTTGAGCTAAACCTATCACCAGTGCCTTTTTCCAACCGACCTGAAATTCAGTAAATCCCGGCCTGAACATCCTATCCGCCCACCATAGAAGCAAGCCGAACACTATCGTCGTTGTCGCTATGACAGCGGTATTTCTTAAGTAAGTTTCAATAAAGTCTTTCGCGGTAAACCCGACAATAACGGCCGGTATAGTCGCTAAGATGATCCACCAGGAAAGTTTACTCTCATCGGTCTGCTTTCGAGTAATAATACTGTCGGTCCAGGCTCTGAACATAGACCACAGCTCATGCCTGAAATACATCACAACGGCAAACAGGGAGCCTGTATTAACCGCCACATCGAATGACAAACCTTGATCTTCCCAGCCCAGAAGTTGCGACGGTAAAATGAGATGTGCAGAGCTAGAGATCGGTAAAAACTCGGTCAAGCCCTGAATAAGGGCCAAGACGATGACCTGAAAGGTATCCATAGTTATCCTTTAAAAATACTATCTGAAACGTTAAAAACACTTCTGAAAAATAAAACTGCCTCTGAAAAGTAAAATCAGAGTTTAAGCAGAAACTTAAGACTTAAGACGGTGACCAGGCAAACGGAACCAGCCAAAGTTTTTGCTCCGATTTATCATATTCATCCCACAGAGCTTGGTAGCTTCGCTCTAACAGGGGATGTAACAAATCCGGGGCAATCTCAGCCATAGGCCAAAGCACAAATGCATTTTTGGTGATTTCGGCTCTTGGAAGCTCGACAGGTTCCTGAGTCACAACATCATCATAAAGCAGCAGATCGAGATCTAATGTCCTGGGTGCAAACTTTTTGGCCCCAACCAGACGACCATTATCCCGCTCTATTCGTTTAAACAGAGTAACGACCTCAGCAATACTCAAATGGGTATCGACAGCGACAACCATATTCAAGAAGTTACTGCCATCGAAGCCTACGGCTTCACTGTCATAAACTGATGAGAGTGTGAGCGCCCCAAAATGATAGCTAAGCTCATTTAAGGCAGCCTTAAGGTAACGCTGAGGTTCAATATTACTGCCTAAGCTGATAAAGACTCGCGCGGACATTTAATATTGACCCCGCTCAATTTCGACACCCACCGCAGCGGCGCTAGGTACAGCCCCAGGCTTCATTACCGTCACTTTTACCCAAGGTACATCGAACTCAGTCATTAAACAGTTAGCGGTCATTTCGGCTACTGTTTCTATCAATTCAATCGGCTTTTCGGTGATTAACGCTGTGAGTCGATTCGAAACCGTTTCATAGCAGAGTGCATGTTGGTAATCATCACTCGCCGCAGCGGGTTTATTATCCCAAGCCATATCGAGATCGATGAGTAAGCTTTGATGGATCTTTTTTTCCCACTCATAAACTCCGATAACAGTTTCTATCTTTAACTGTCGTATTAAAACCCTGTCCATGACTTCTCCGAATGTGAATTCTGTCTATGACGGTTTCTGATTTTTTATTTCATTGAAGTCATAGATTATTGGTCATTTATCACTGAGGTCAGATAAGCTAAATCGAATAAAGAGGTTATAATCCGAATCTAATCAGTGATATTGTTCGTTCTCTCTTTCTAACAGGCTTAAACCCAAGTAGGATAAGCTGCTATAGAGAGATTTTACTGCCCGGATATCCCCTGAATTACTCACGAGTAATAAACGGTAAATATCGGGTAAAAATAATTGTGGCGCGATGATACCTTAAGAAGGGTAAGGAAACCAATTTGACCATAACAACACTCACTCTGGGAATGATTTTAGCCGCCTATTTGGCAGGTTCGATCTCCAGTGCAGTGCTTGTGTGTCGATTGCGTGGCTTACCCGACCCCAGAACAGCGGGCTCCGGCAACCCTGGCGCCACGAATGTTCTACGAATAGGTGGCGCAAGCTCAGCCGCCATGGTGCTCTTTTTTGATATGCTCAAAGGGGCACTGCCCGCTTACATCGCATTTAGGTTAGGCATAGATCAGGTCGCACTCGGTGCTATCGCTATCGCTGCCTGCTTAGGCCATATTTTTCCCATCTTCTTTAAGTTTAAGGGCGGAAAAGGGGTCGCAACCGCATTCGGTGCCATGGCCCCCATCGGCCATGAACTTGCGCTGGCCTTGATGGTAACTTGGATAGTAATGGTACTCATCAGCCGTTATTCGTCCCTGGCAGCCATCACTACGGCAATACTCGCCCCCATCTATACCTGGTTTTTAGACGAGAGATTTACCATTCCTGTCGCCATGCTATCGACCTTAATAGTTATTCGTCACAGGGATAACATACACAGGTTGCTCAAAGGCGAAGAGTCTAAAGTCTCGCGGAAAAGAAAGAGTTGAGCTAGTAACGAGTTGCGACCCAAAAGAATGCGGTACAAGAGATGACAAGGAAAGCCGAAAGACTCTTTTTATAAAATTCAGTCCAATAGCTGGATTCTGAAACAAGTTCAGAATGACGGTCAGGGCATTTAAGCACTCTTCCCTCTTTAAACCAACTGCTATAAAAAAACACCCCACTTGATAAAGATGAGGTGTTTACTTATCACTTACAACTCCTAGCTCCTAGCTCCTAGCTCCTAGCTCCTAGCTCCTAGCTCCTAGCTCCTAACTCCTAGCTCCTAGCTCCTCAGGATTATACAGGTGGAAGCGTATCCAGAGGCCAGCGAGGTTCACCTTTTACGCCTAAGTCTTCTATATGACCGGCCTTAAGTCTTTGTAAACCTGCATAAGCAATCATGGCACCGTTATCGGTACAGAACTCACCGCGAGGATAGTAGACTTGACCGCCTTGAGCCTGCATGGTCTCGGCTAAGGTCGTACGTAAACGAGTATTGGCGCTCACACCACCGGCAACGACTAAACGCTTATAACCCGTCTGCTTCAGTGCGCGGCGACACTTAATGGACAGGGTATCTACCACAGCCTCTTCAAAGGCACGGGCAATGTTAGCGCGCGTCTGCTCATCATCGGGTTCTTTGGCAATGGTATTAGCCGCAAATGTCTTAAGCCCCGAGAAACTGAAATCGAGTCCGGGTCTGTCGGTCATAGGGCGAGGAAAACGATAATGGCCTGTCTCTCCCTTTGCTGCGAGCTTTGACAAACGCGGCCCGCCCGGATAATCGAGTCCCATCAATTTTGCTGTTTTATCGAATGCTTCGCCGGCAGCGTCATCAACAGACTCACCAAGCACTTCATATCGACCAATACCCTCTACGCCGACCAGCATCGAGTGTCCGCCGGAAACAAGCAGTGCTAAGAAAGGAAACTCAGGCACATCATCTTCCAGCATTGGGGCTAACAAGTGCCCTTCCATATGATGCACACCGACAGCGGGTTTCCCCCAGGAATAGGCTAACGCTCTTCCCATGCAAGCCCCGACAAGCAGAGCACCAACCAATCCGGGCCCCTTGGTATATGCAACACCATCAATATCATCTAAGGTACAATTGGCATCGGCCAGCGCTTGCTTAACCAATGGAACTATCTTTCTTACATGATCTCTGGAAGCCAGTTCAGGGACCACTCCGCCGTAATCGGCATGAAGCTTTACCTGACTATATAATGTATGAGACAACAAGCCCTGCTCGTCATCATAGACAGCAACCCCTGTTTCATCGCAAGATGTTTCAATACCTAAAACCCGCATCATATCCCGTCACGCAGTCAAAATAGGGCGCTAATTCTACCTGCTGTTACAGGCTTATACCAATATAATCCCGCCACATTTTTAGTTTAAAAAGCCCAAATGACAGCTTAATTAGTTAAAAAGCAATATTATAGTGAGCTAGGCTCAATAATTTAACCAGCATTCATACCAAGTTACACCCACAAAATGCCGATAAAATCAGGGTTTATTCTCCTTAAAACTTCGACTAGTCTTAAATAAGATCAAAAGCAGGCCGGAAAGATCTTAATTTGGATCAAAATATGGGCTTTACAAAGTGGTCTAACTCGGTATAGAATTCCGCACCATTTTTAAATAAACTAGAGTCGAGTAATTGACTCCAACAACTACACCTAAGGGGTGATGGCGTATGCCAATAATTAAAGTACGCGATAACGAACCATTTGACGTAGCTCTACGTCGTTTTAAGCGCTCTTGTGAAAAAGCCGGTATCTTAGCTGATGTTCGCGCTCGTGAATTCTACGAGAAGCCAACTACTGCACGTAAACGTGCTAAAGCCGCTGCAATTAAGCGTCTTGCTAAGAAGCTTTCTCGCGAAAATGCGCGTCGCGTACGTTTATACTAATCTCTTATGAGCCTAGTTGATCAGCTAAAAGACCAAATGAAAGACGCCATGCGTGCCAAAGAAAAGGTGCGCTTGGGGACTATTCGTATGGCACTAGCCGCCGTTAAGCAGATTGAAGTGGATACCCGCGAAACTCTGACTGACGACCAAGCTATAGCGGTCTTAACCAAAATGGTTAAACAGCGTCGCGATTCGATTGCACAATATAGTGCAGCCGGACGTGATGAACTAGCAGCAATTGAAGCAGCGGAGATTCAAGTTATTGAACACTTCCTGCCTAAGCCTCTTTCCGAAGAGGAAGTTGTCGCGCTAGTTGATGCAAGCATTGTTGAAATGGGCGCATCCTCCATGGCGGATATGGGTAAAGTAATGGGAGCGTTAAAACCTAAGGTCTTAGGAAGAGCTGATATGGCGGCAATTGGCGCTATGATCAGAGCTAAACTTAAGTAATTAGAATTTGATGCGTGAATAAGCCGTGCTCTTGCACGGCTTGTTTGTTTATATTGTTTCTGTTTTATCTTCGCGAAAGGCGGCATTTACCAAACTAATGGCGATACCTCGTGATTTTATCAATGAGCTAGTAGCTCGAATCGATATTGTCGATCTTATCGACGCAAAAGTACCCCTGAAAAAGGCGGGTAAGAATCATTCTGCCTGTTGTCCGTTTCACAGCGAAAAATCGCCCTCTTTTACCGTTAGTCGAGATAAGCAGTTTTATCATTGCTTCGGCTGTGGTGCCCATGGAAATGTCATCGACTTTGTCATGGAGTACGACCGACTCGATTTTATCGATGCGATTGAAGATCTCGCTGGCCAATTGGGTGTTGAAGTCCCAAGAGAGCAAGGTACTGGTCCAAAACGCGATGAAGGTTTAAGTCGCGACCTCTATCAGTTAATGGAAGAGGCAAGCCTCTATTTTCAGAACCAGTTAAGACAACATAATGACAAACAAAAGGTCCTCGATTATCTAACACATCGCGGACTATCCAATGAAGTGGTTGAACACTTCAATATTGGATTTGCTCCCGATGGATGGGATGGCTTATTAAGCCGTTACCGTCAAAATCAGGATGCACAAGACAAGTTACTTACTGCCGGAATGGTGATAGAGAACGATAATGGCAAACGTTACGATAGATTTCGTGACAGGCTTATGTTCCCCATTCGTGACAGAAGAGGCCGGGTTATCGGTTTCGGTGGCCGAGTTTTAGGCGATGGCACACCAAAGTACTTGAATTCTCCGGAAACGCCCATATTTCATAAGGGCAATGAGTTATATGGACTCTATGAGCTAAAACAACGCCATAGAGATCCCAAGCAAGTACTCATTGTTGAAGGCTATATGGATGTGGTGGCACTGGCACAATTTGGCGTCGACTATGCGGTTGCTTCACTAGGCACCTCAACCACAGCAGAGCAATTTCAGCTACTACTGCGCAGTGCTAAAGAAGTGATCTGTTGTTATGACGGAGATAAAGCAGGCGTAGAAGCAGCGTGGCGTGCTCTTGAAACGGCATTACCCTTGCTTAAGCCTGGTAACCAAGTCAAATTTATGTTCCTACCTGAAGGTGAAGACCCGGATACTATGGTTCGTCAGGTAGGCAAAGAAGTATTCGAAAGTCAGGTTAATGAGGCGCAGGAACTACCCGAGTTTCTTTTTGAAACCTTAGCCAAGCGATATGGCTCAGATAAAGGGACGTTGGCCAAGCAAGCCATTACTCTGACAGAGAAGATACAAGATACTGTTCTACAAAGTATATTGCTCGAAAACCTAGCCTATAAACTGGGTATGAACAGTGCGGAAGAGCTAAAGCGGAAACTTGGTTTTTCTTCAAAAATACAAGTAAAGCCTCTTCAAAATAAAGCGTTAAAAGGACGTGGAACCCCATTGCGATTAGCCATCGCATTGCTGGTACAACATCCTAGTCTTGGTGAAGGACTGCCAGAACAGCCAGCGCTTAAACACCTAAAGATGGCCGGCATTGAACTGCTGATCCTCTTGTTAGACGAAACTCGTGTGAAAGTGAAACACAGCGCACAACTACTTGAACAGTTCAGGGGCGACAAACAGCTCAGCACCCTGAAAAAACTGACCCAATGGGATCATCAAGTGGCGGATGAAAACTTGCAGCAAGAGTTTAGAAAGACCCTGATTTGGTTGAACAACCAATATATTGAACAACGTTATCAGGAGTTGAGTCTAAAACAGAACCATACTAAAGAAGAAAGGATTCAGCTGACTAAGCTAATCTCAGTCATAAAAGGCTAAATTTAAGGCAGTTTCTGTCTCAAAAGTAAGCTCTTTGACTGGCACAAGGAAGCGCACAAGGCTATAATTGACGATTTGCGCGGCAACGTTTTGCGCGTCGTTTTAACAGTTACCCAACTTGGATGATATCTATGGAGCACACTCCTCAGTCGCAACTTAAATTGTTGCTAGCCAAAGGTAAAGAGCAAGGTTACTTAACCTATGCAGAAGTGAACGATCACTTGCCTGCAGATATGGTCGATGCCGACCAGATCGAAGATATTGTCCAGATGATAAATGACATGGGTATTCGCGTCTACGAACAGGCGCCGGATGCTGATGAAATCATGATGTCTGAAGACAGCACCGATGAAGATGCTGCCGAAGAAGCTGCCGCTGCACTTGCCACGGTAGAAGCCGAATTAGGCCGTACAACTGACCCGGTTCGTATGTATATGCGTGAAATGGGTACCGTTGAACTTCTTACCCGTGAAGGCGAAATTGTTATCGCCAAGCGTATTGAAGAGGGGATTAACACGGTTCAAGCCTCAGTTGCCGAGTACCCACAAGCGATCTCCATGATCCTTGATCAATTCGATCGCTATGAAGCTGAAGAAGTAAGATTGTCTGATATCATCTCAGGCTTTGTCGATCCTAATGCCGATGATGTAGCCCCTACGGCAACTCACGTCGGTTCGGAGCTCTCTGATGAAGAGTTAGATGATGAAGACGAAGAAGATGATGAAGATGAAGAAGAGGAAGGTCCAAAAGGTCCGGATCCTGAAGAAGCTAAAGAACGCTTCACTCAGCTAAGAGAAGTACATGAAAATACGCTGAAGGTCATCGCTCTTAAGGGACGCGGCCATCCAGAGTCTACCTTAGCGCTATTCGAAATTGGCGAGCTTTTTAAAGAGTTCCGCTTAATGCCTAAGCAGTTCGACCGCTTAGTCAAAAGTATGCGCGCTATGATGGACAAGGTACGTGTTCAAGAACGTCTCATCATGAAACTTTGTGTTGAACAAGCTAAGATGCCAAAGAAAAATTTCGTTAAGGTATATACCAGTAACGAGAGTAGCATCGAATGGTTTAACGAAGAACTCGCCTCTAAGAAGCCTTATGTCGAAGGTTTAGAGATGGTTGAGCCGGATGTTCGTCGTTGTCGCGCAAAACTTGATGCGATTGAAAAGGAAACCGGGCTTGCGATTGCTTCAATCAAAGATATTAACCGTCGTATGTCAATCGGTGAAGCTAAGGCTCGTCGTGCGAAGAAAGAGATGGTTGAAGCTAACTTACGTCTGGTTATCTCCATCGCTAAGAAATACACCAACCGTGGTCTACAGTTCCTGGATCTTATCCAAGAAGGTAACATCGGCTTGATGAAAGCGGTTGATAAGTTTGAATACCGTCGTGGTTATAAGTTCTCGACCTATGCAACTTGGTGGATTCGTCAGGCGATCACTCGCTCAATTGCCGATCAGGCAAGAACGATCCGTATTCCGGTTCATATGATTGAGACTATCAACAAGCTTAACCGTATCTCTCGTCAAATGCTTCAAGAGATGGGTCGCGAACCTACACCTGAAGAGTTGGCTGAGCGTATGCTGATGCCTGAAGATAAGATCCGTAAGGTATTGAAGATTGCCAAAGAGCCTATCTCCATGGAGACGCCGATTGGTGATGACGAAGATTCGCACTTAGGTGACTTCATCGAGGATACAACCCTCGAACTACCATTGGATTCGGCGACGGGCGAAAGCTTGAAAAACGCGACTCATGAAGTACTTGCAGGCCTAACAGCCCGTGAAGCTAAGGTACTGCGTATGCGTTTCGGTATCGATATGAACACTGACCACACTCTTGAAGAGGTTGGTAAGCAATTTGACGTTACTCGTGAGCGTATTCGTCAGATTGAAGCGAAGGCACTGCGTAAATTACGCCACCCTTCACGCTCAGAGATATTGAAGTCCTTCCTGGACGAGTAACTCTTAGTTGCTAGATCACGTGATAATGAAACCTGCCTAACTGGCAGGTTTTTTTTGATTGAAATTCGGCTAAACCTAAGGCTTATTGATTAACAGATAAGCAGTTGAATTCAAAGTTGTGATTTCTTATAAGATCACGGGTGACAACGGCATTTAAACCTCGTATACTTCTGTTCGCTTTCGGTAGTGACGACTTCCTTAAGTAGGCCCCTTAGCTCAGTTGGTTAGAGCATACGACTCATAATCGTCAGGTCCCCAGTTCGAGTCTGGGAGGGGCCACCAATACAGATAAGCCGTAGTAGGTTAGTACCTACTACGGTTTTTTCGTATCTGGAGTTCTGTGTAGCAAATATGTAGCAGATGATGGTTACTAAAATAGACATTGTTACGAGAGGAAATTTGGAACGATTCACTGATTTAAGTTTGCTAACTATCTCTATACTGCATGTTTCGGAGTAATCCGATCACCGATTCCGGGATAAACCGATCACCTGTTTCGGTTTAATCCGATCACACATTCCGCGATAATCCGGTCATTTTAGGCATAACTCCGGAATACATGATCGGAT
>NZ_RXNU01000049.1 GCF_003966225.1 Shewanella canadensis | reverse complement strand
AACCCTCCAACACCGCTGCAAGTCCCGTCCTATCTAACCTTTCGACTAGTTAGTTGGCCTGCTGTGCCGTGTCAGTGGGAGCGAATTATAGGGAGTTTTAGGCAGAGCACAAGCGCTAATTACTGAATAATGGATGTTTTTATCAAATAGGCACTTAAGAACAGCTTACACACCTGCTGCGCACAGAGTTACCCACAACTAACACATATAAAGCACGACTGATGCTGACTTAGCCCCCATACGCATCAGTCACGTCATGTATTCACCGACCACATTAACGGTTGAAAACCAATCAATTAAAGCTGTTCAATAGGTCAGATGCTGAAACTTATACGATCAAAGCGGTTGTCCAACCAGGTTTACAAGCTTCATATTGATATCGGTAATAACAAATATCGGCCTGACAACTAAAACGAGCCTGCTACAAGAGCGTCAAATGATAGGCAATAAGCAGAAACATACCGTGTTTTATGAAGGAATCGTTTAGGAGCAAGAGTTAAAATCTAGATCCATAGAATACAATCGTGCCGAAGCCCTCTCGTGTGGCGGTCTAGACGGAAGATTTTTCGTATAAATGTAAGATCAAAATGTCTGTTTTTGATGCTAGGGCAACCGCCATGGTAATTGTAGATCCAGTAACAAGCATTAACGAAAGTCAATATTGCGAACCAGCCGTTATGCAAGGATAAGCGGTAACCAAAGATCAACATCTACCTATCTAATAAAAGGAAGCAGACAAAACAGATAGGGCGCCAGTCATGGCCAGCTTCGAATATAAGTAGAAAACAGAGAAAAACTATAAACCCTGACCGCCATAATGACGGGTATGCTGCCTTTAGTTAAAGAAGAGTGCATGACTATATGAATATAGGAGGTAGAGTAACGCATGGAGCAGTTACCGAGGATGCTAGAGCCAAGGATGCAATTAATAACCTCTCCTCTAAAGCGCTAAATTCTCGCTGAGCGATCACATCCTCATACCGATTTGTATTATCCCCTTTTACATACAGCTTGAACTTCGTAACCAGCCCTCCTCTGTAGGAGCGTGCTTTAGCCGCGAAGCTTTCTTAAGATCGAAGGCACCTGTCATGGTCAGCTAAGAAACTGGATATAAACTGGATAGAAACTATAGACCCTGACCGCCATGGATGACGGAAATGCCGTTAATGCATGGATGCAATTAACGGCCACATCGACGAAGTCGCTACGGGTTGCATGTGAAGTAGGCATTCATGCCTACCTAAGTGGAGAGGTCACCTGATATCAATGCGGATAAGTTCGAGCTGAACACTCAAAATATCACTGAATCCTAAACGCAAAAAAGCCACCTTATTCAGGTGGCTTCGTCACTTAATTAGGCGCCTGGAAATGACCTACTCTCACATGGGGAGACCCCACACTACCATCGGCGCGATTGCGTTTCACTTCTGAGTTCGAGATGGGATCAGGTGGGGCCACAATGCTATGGTTTCCAGACTAATTTGGTAAAA
>NZ_RXNU01000048.1 GCF_003966225.1 Shewanella canadensis | reverse complement strand
AGGATCCCCTCCACCTGTTGGATCATAGAAACTAGTATTAAAATTTTTATCAGTTAATAACATAGTTATTGCCATTTTTTATTTACTAATTACAATAGGATGTACTATTAAATAATGTAAAATATATCCTATAAAAAATAAAACAGTAAAAGTAATAATACCAATAACAATAATATCTATTCTTGATTTAAAAATAACATATTTAACATACATTAAAGCATATTTATTTTTAACTTTATTTAATAAGAAATCTTTATTTAATCAAATAAATAGATTAATATAAAAATAAACAGTTAATAACAGTAAAGAAATTACTAACATAAATAAACCAAGGTTCATGATAAAATGAACATTTATTAACGTTTCTAAAGGAATTGAATGTTCTACTGGTGAAAAAAAATCCTTAATAAAATCAAAATTAGGCATAAAATTAGAAGTATTTGAATTATTAATATTTCCTTGATTATTAAAAGGATTAATACATCTTTCAAAAGATCCAATACCATATTGTCCTCCTCTTAATATTCCGTATTTCAGATAGAAATTATATTGCTCAATCCAATAATTAGCTCTTTCTTCATTAGAAACTATATCTGCTAAAATGTTACCAGCATTTGCTATAGTTAATCCTATCGTTTTATTTATAGGTCTTATAACAATTAAAGCAGCTATATTAGTAGAAAGATATCTGATTAATCTAGCATAATCAGGATTTTCTCTATTTCTAGGAATAATATCACCAGTATTTTTACTATTATCAGACATATTAATTATATAATCAATACCTAAGTTATAATAAATTAAATTATTAATAATAATTTCAATAATATAACTTACTTGATAAATCAAGAATAAAATTAACAAAAAATCTATTTTGCTTAGTTTGATTTTAAATTTTTTTAAAAACATCATAAAAATTATTGATCCTACAATAAAAGGTTTAAATAATTTAATTAGGACTAAATTTAACAAAAATTAAGTTAAAATTTTATGGTATTAAACAGTTTAAAGTCATATTTTACCTTACTTAAACATTTATTTAGTAAAGTTTATGTTGATCTACAAGGCAAACTCCTAAAGTCGCTAGAATCAGTTGCTTCTAAATAGATACTCTACCTTTCACAAAGTAGTTCGGACTATATCTTATTTATCTAAACTATAAAAATTTTGTCATTTGGCCTTGAATAAAAATTATTTTTATTTCAAAATTATTTCTAAAGTAAAAGATAAATTATGGCGTGTAGTCTCTAAGGATCCCAAAAGGTATAAACCTAAAGAGTTTCCTGCTGATTGTGTTAAATTATTTTCATTTAGTTAAATAATTACAGTTTCCAGCATATAGTCAAATTTTAAGCTGGCACAATAACTTTACCAGCTAATACAGGCAATGAAAGCAATAATAAAATTGCAGTAACAAATATAGCCCATACGAATAAAGGTAATTTGTGTAATCCCATTCCATTAGTTCTCATATTTAAAACAGTTGTAATGAAATTTATAGCCCCTAAC
>NZ_RXNU01000047.1 GCF_003966225.1 Shewanella canadensis | reverse complement strand
ACTTCTGCCACCATCGTTGCCGCTACCATCACCACCGCAAACAACTGCCACCATCACCACCTACCGCCGTCGCCATCACCACTACCACCATCGCTGCCACTATCACAATGACGACGACGGTGGCCACCACCATCGCAGTGATGGCAGCAATGATGACGTTGGAGCCCATGTCATAGCTTATCCCCATACTATATGGCCAGCTGAGGGTGACAAAAACCCATAGCCTATGGGCCAGCTGACTGTGGGCCCATGTTAACTTGTCACCCATGACCTATGGGTGGGCTGATGGTTAGTTGGTCACCATGGCCTATGGGTGGGCTGAGTAAGCAATGTTCCAAGTCATATGAGTGGGCCCATGGCATAAGGACTAGATAGTACAGTTGGGCTGACCCATAGAATATGGAACATATTAATCATTAGAATACTATGGAGTGACTATACAATGATAATTATAGAATATAATAGTGAAAAAAAAAATCTCATAGATTATGAATGGGCCCAGATGATATGGTCCTCTCCTATGGGTGGGCCCAAGTCTAAGTACCTCACTGCCCATGGATGGGCCCACATAATATTGGTATTGAAGGGTATGGCTGGGCCCATGGTTCATAGGCTTAGCATATGGTGAATCCATGCAATTTTTCCTTCTCCATGTTGAATGGGCTGAAATCCTGTGACCTGACCATGGGGTTTTGGTATAGCTTTATTGGTGTTGGTGTCTTCGGCATTAGTCTCGGCCGAGAATGTCGGCCGAAACTAATGCCGAAGGCATCGGTGTTCTTTAAAACTCGGGTATGATATATGGTCCAGTTGTACTGGAATGAGCCAAGGTCAAACTATGGTCACAGGTCGGGCTGGCCGAGGTAATGTCTGGCTCTTGGATCCCTTCTCTTCACGGTCACCAATAATCATGTTGCAAAATAGTTGGCACAGATGGAGATATTTCACACATTCGAACAAGAAAAAGTACCTCATATAGTTTGAGGCATCTGTCTCAGCGTTGTAGTCTCGGCGTTATTCCGTCGGCACATGTCTCGGCCGACATTCTCAGCCGAGGCCCATGCCGACAGGGCGTCAAGACTACCACTGAAACCTTGATGACAAAGTAGGGCCTTGGGATTTAATATATAGCATTCCTAGAACAGCATAAGTCAGTACATACTCAAGAACAAATGTTGCAGGACTGAATAGACTGACCATATGCTGTGTCACGTGATGCAGCCTGATCGGTGTACATCTTCGGCGTGTTGCTCAGCTGACATTCTCGGCCGAGACACACGCCGATGGCCACCAAGACCAACACTGGGACACTGTCTGCCGACTTCATCAGTCCTCCAGACATTATGGCTCACTTGCTATGGCATGAATACTTTGTCATTGACTCATGCATAGTCTTTCTGTTGGTTTTTTTGCTACCCCATACACAATCTATTCTAAATATCAAACCAATGCAATTGAGTCCATACATAAACAAAAATATTATGTATCTAGCATGTCTGTGTCACTGGCCTCACCACTTGTCCCGCTGTCTTCCAGCACTGCAA
>NZ_RXNU01000045.1 GCF_003966225.1 Shewanella canadensis | reverse complement strand
CGTGTAAAAATTCAAAAATTTTGAGAAAAATCAACAAAAATCTTTGTTACAAAGACTTTTCCAAAAATAGGATAAGTACACCATCAATGATGAATATAATGGTTGAATTCTATCTTTTTCAAGTTTAAGGACATTTATTGCTTCACCAAGTAGTTGAGTCTTATACTACATTTGCATGAGCATAAGCATGGCATGCACTTGCATTTATTACATATTACATGTGCAAATACAATTACACCTGGAGAAACTTGAGGAATAAATGTGGAGACTTAACCCTGTGAGCTTTTGAGACCCGTCCTTTTCTTGGAGAGTTATTACATACATCTGGAGTCAAAAGACTCAACCTCTCAGTTTTGTCTATTTTTAGTCTCATATTCATTTTTCAGTTAGCCTTGAGCTAACATCAAGTGGGTGTAATATAAACTTGGGTCTTGTAGCTTATTTCAAGATGTGATCACCATGCATAATTAGTAGTTAAAAGTGATACAAAGACATTTAGTTAAACCCTGTTTACCTTAGGGTACCCTTTGATGCTTTATCCCTTAGGATTGACTATTCTGAGCCTTTCTTGTTACTTAGCCTTTTTCTTGAGCCCATTATCCTTACCCAACTCCATTATGGGAGTAAAAAACCCTTAGAATGTTTAGGTCCTTTTACCCATTGTTTTTGGAACATAAGGATGATTGTTTATGTGGTTACAAGAAGAAAGGAGAAATATAAAGAAATATCCAAACTAGTGAGATGAACCAAATATTGAAAATCAAAAAGTTTGAAGAAATTCCAGAAAAAGCCAGAATCTTCCCAAACCATTTCAAATCCAAAAAGAAAGGAAGATTCCAAAATATTGGCTAGAGCTTCATTGAAATTTTCCCAAAAGAATATGAGAAACACTTCTTCCCAGAAAAATTCCAAAAATTTCTCCATGTGCTGTTATTACAAATCACAAGTATTGAAGGCCCGAATGTTCTAAAAATATTTCACAAAAGCCTTTTCCATTTCTAGCCCTGTCCTAAGCCAAGTTACAACCCATTACTGTCTTTGTAGATCTAAGCTGATATGGTAGGATGTGGCGAGTAAGTGAGAAGGTGCTAAGGTGAAAAACCCGACATCTCAAGCAAGGCTAATTTTTCCATTCTTTGAGACCAAGTTCATTCCATTACACCAGTCCGTTCTTATTAATATATGTGTGATGATTGTCCATCTTCCTTCCTCACATATAGGTAAAATGATAAACACCATCTCTGAGTGACTTTTATTTCTGAGTATATGTCTGTGAGGCAGAAGTCAAAACGACCTTTCCAAAGGTGACTTAAGACCCGTGGTAGTATGGGTACATGCCTGTATTCGATGCATTTGATACCGTTATGCTTGGTTTATATTTCATATCTTATTCATGCATTTGTAGTATGTTATCTCATCTGAACGGTTTTGGAATACTTATCCTTATCCTTGATATGACCATTTCTGAGGTAAATGGTGGAAAATCTTATTCTTGGGATTAGTCATTGTAGTAAGTTTGTGGGTATCTTCTCTGAAAAACCCTCAGGAGACTATAACTCCTCCACCTGGTAAACCCTTGTGGTTGAAAGCCTTGATGCATATGGTTAATGCAATCACCTTAGTTATACTTCTCTTTTGAGTCCTTAAT
>NZ_RXNU01000044.1 GCF_003966225.1 Shewanella canadensis | reverse complement strand
GAAGGGCCGTTAGCTCAGTTGGTAGAGCAGTTGGCTTTTAACCAATTGGTCGAAGGTTCGAATCCTTCACGGCCCACCACTTTTTCTGAGGTGGTTCTACTTTTATAGTAGATGAATTCAGAAATGTAATACCAAGAAGGGCCGTTAGCTCAGTTGGTAGAGCAGTTGGCTTTTAACCAATTGGTCGAAGGTTCGAATCCTTCACGGCCCACCACTTCTTTGAAAGTGAATAACTTAAGTCATGCTTTGGTTATTAAATTCAAAACCACTCTTCTGAAAGTGGACTCATTCATTAAGGTGAATGAGCAAATTCAGAATGATTTACCAAGAAGGGCCGTTAGCTCAGTTGGTAGAGCAGTTGGCTTTTAACCAATTGGTCGAAGGTTCGAATCCTTCACGGCCCACCACTTTTTCTGAGGTGGTTCTACTTTTATAGTAGATGAATTCAGAAATGTAATACCAAGAAGGGCCGTTAGCTCAGTTGGTAGAGCAGTTGGCTTTTAACCAATTGGTCGAAGGTTCGAATCCTTCACGGCCCACCACTTCCTTTGAGTGGTTAAATAATAAAGGAAGGTTGGAAAGATGTTGGCTCAGTTGATGCCTTATAATAAGAGCGCAGTTGGCTTTACTCTTAACTACCACATTGGTCGAAGGTCCGAATCCTTCACGGCCCACCACTTCTTTGAAAGTGAATAACTTAAGTCATGCTTTGGTTATTAAATTCAAAACCACTCTTCTGAAAGTGGACTCATTCATTAAGGTGAATGAGCAAATTCAGGATGATTTACCAAGAAGGGCCGTTAGCTCAGTTGGTAGAGCAGTTGGCTTTTAACCAATTGGTCGAAGGTTCGAATCCTTCACGGCCCACCACTTCCTTTAAGTGGCTAAAAATAAAGAAAGGTTGGAAAGATAGTAGCTCAGTTGATGCTTTGTAATAAGAGCGCAGTTGGCTTTACTCTTAACTACCACATTGGTCGAAGGTTCGAATCCTTCACGGCCCACCACCTTTTCTGAGGTGGATCTACTTAGCATCTGAAAGTAGATGAATTCAGAATGATTTACCAAGACGGGCCGTTAGCTCAGTTGGTAGAGCAGTTGGCTTTTAACCAATTGGTCGAAGGTTCGAATCCTTCACGGCCCACCACTTCTTTGAAAGTGAATAACTTAAGTCATGCTTTGGTTATTAAATTCAAAACCACTCTTCTGAAAGTGGACTCATTCATTAAGGTGAATGAGCAAATTCAGGATGATTTACCAAGAAGGGCCGTTAGCTCAGTTGGTAGAGCAGTTGGCTTTTAACCAATTGGTCGAAGGTTCGAATCCTTCACGGCCCACCACTTCCTTTAAGTGGCTAAAAATAAAGAAAGGTTGGAAAGATAGTAGCTCAGTTGATGCTTTATAATAAGAGCGCAGTTGGCTTTACTCTTAACTACCACATTGGTCGAAGGTTCGAATCCTTCACGGCCCACCACTTCTTTGAAAGTGAATAACTTAAGTCATGCTTTGGTTATTAAATTCAAAACCACTCTTCTGAAAGTGGACTCATTCATTAAGGTGAATGAGCAAATTCAGGATGATTTACCAAGAAGGGCCGTTAGCTCAGTTGGTAGAGCAGTTGGCTTTTAACCAATTGGTCGAAGGTTCGAATCCTTCACGGCCCACCACTTC
>NZ_RXNU01000043.1 GCF_003966225.1 Shewanella canadensis | reverse complement strand
TGTGATCACCAAGCGATTATGTCGTACCTTAACTACCAACCGATTTTGTCGGTTTGCTAATTACCAAGGGAAAATGACGGATCTATTTTTATACATAATCCTTTGAATAGTTTTAATCACTATTCAGGGGTTATTAAGGATGATCATCATGGATTCTCGCTCCCAACTTATCGTTGATGTGATCGCCAAAGTCACCCAAGGTAAGATCAGCATCAACAGTGCCTCTCAGCTCCTCAATAAATCCCGCCGAACAATAGAACGCTACCTCAGTCGTTATAGGGCTGAAGGGCTCCGCTTCGTCGTGCATGGAAATAAAGGTCGTGCACCCATCAATAGAACGCCAGAGTCATTGAAAAAACAGGTTCTACACCTCATTCAAACCAAGTATTACGACTTCAATTTACAGCACCTTGCCGAATTGCTCGCTGAAAATGAAGGACTGAGTATTAAGCGTGAAACATTGCGAGGCTGGGCTCACGAAATTAAACATGTTAAACGAGCCAAACGTCGTCGCAGTCAAGTAAGAAAGTACAGAGAGCGTATGGAATCTCCTGGGCTAATGCTGCAAATGGATGGTAGCCCCCATCGTTGGTTTGGTGATAGTCGCTCGTGTTTGATTGCCATCATCGATGACGCAACGAGTGATATCCATGCTGAGTTTTTCCCTTCAGAAACGACGGAAGGTTGCATGAAAGTCATGAAGGCTTATATCGAGAAGCGAGGACTCTTTAAGACGCTTTACGTCGACAGAGCAGGGATTTTTGGTGGTCCTAAGCGCTGTCACTTCTCTCAGATGCAACGTGCTTGTGAGGAGTTGGGGATCGAAATCATCTTCGCCAATTCTCCACAAGGAAAAGGACGAGTTGAACGCTCTTTTGATACGTTCCAAGACCGATTAGTTCCTGAGCTTAGACTTCACAATATCACGGATATGCACAGTGCGAATGAGTATCTTCAGAAGGTGTTTATCCCCATATATTGGCAGCAGAAAATAACCGTGAAAGCGAAAAGTAAGTGGTCAGCCTTCAAAGCCGTTCCTGAGCATATTGACTTAGATACTATCTGTGTGCACAAGGAATATCGGAAGGTACGGCGAGATCATACCTTTAGTTATAACAACAAGATGTACGTTATTGACTCTCCAATCCGATATTCTATCGTCAATCAAAAGCTTGAAATTCGCTGTCAGTTTGATGGGGCATTCTCGGTTTATTTTGGCCATCGAAAACTTCATATAACAGAGCTGGAAGAACCACCAAGAGGCTCTGAGTTCGGAATGGAGGTTCAGCGTAAGTTGGATGTGATCGAGCTAGCCCAAACCTTGGGTAGCGTCACGAAAGCCGCTCAAGTTGCGGGATGCTCTCGGCAAAGTATCTATACCTATCAAAAGGTGCTGGAAGAAAAAGGCGTGCTAGGGCTTAAGCGTATCAACAAGCCCTTAAAAAGAAGCAAAAATCGCATTCCTGAGGTGACAGAAGACAAAATCATCGAGCTGACACTCAACAATCCATATCGTACTTCCTTTCAACTAATGACTGAGCTGAAAAGGGAGCATGACATTACAGTAAGCAGTAGCACGATACGAAATATCTGGAAGCGTGAGGTGATGAATACCAGAGCACTGCGAGTTAAACGAGCTGCATCCCTAAATAAGGAAATCTAGCATGATAGGCTAGACTATATAGTGAACGACAAAGTCGCTTGGCTTTTATTCCGTCAGGCTCCCTCGGTAATCACA
>NZ_RXNU01000042.1 GCF_003966225.1 Shewanella canadensis | reverse complement strand
CCTTTTCTCTTGCTAGTACAGTGGCTTCTGCTGCTACATATAGGTCTAGGCCTGCAGCATTTATCAACCCATGTGTAGGTACTATGGCTCTATCTGAATTGTTACGATATGCTTTTTCCCCTATTTTTCCCGCTATTATTTGACGCCTTTTGACTTAGAAACGTCTAAGTCCCTTTATCTTATCTTATCTCAGACAGCCCCTATGCCGATCACACATATGCCCGGATCCCCTTGGATCTATGCCTCCCCGTCTACGTATGTTTCTCATCTCCATTCGATTTGATATTTAATGGCTGCCACACCTCACGGTGAACGCACCGATCGCATATACGATCGTGGCAGCATATGTTTCCCTCATGTCATGCTTCCCTTCCATTCCGCATGAGCTTCCCTCATGTCCCGGACTTTCATCTACCCTATGGCTATGTTGATACATGCCCTTTCCTCACGCTTTCTATGTTATCGGCTAGATCTATGGTAAATACGTACAAACCCCTATGTAGTATATATACCCGAATACAGCGGACAAGAGAGGCATCGAATCCTCTTGTCCTTCACCCTCAGTACTCCTTGTCTGAGAGCAACTGTCCAGTGACGAACAGCCTTAGTGAGCGCCCCTATCAATGTGAGAGGCTGAGTGTTTCACTAGGATTCGATCTTTATCACTAACTCTGTTCGCTACGATGCTTGCTGGACAAGACCAACGCAAGCAACAAGTAAAACCGTTTAACGTACTTGAAGAGAAGGCTCACGGACTAACGCTTAGTGGCACTGGCTAGTGTCTTTATACAGGTCATACGTATATCGCCCCGCCTCTTACGCAAGGGAGCGCGGAGAGCAACTCAATACATCCGGAGAGCAGTCGGCGTTGTCAGACGACGGTCAAGGAGGGCAACGAGCAGACCAGGAAGCCAGGTCAGACGAAGAACAAGGACCTCGCTTGCCTCATACCAGGAGGAGAAGTAGCCGCTCCCGCCCCTATTCACTCATCTCACCCCCTTTCTCAATCGGCTTCGGAAGATCCGAACGACGCGCCGCCAGCCGCCTACCCCCAGTTGCCAGACTTTATCAATCGGCTATTCGTTCCCGAAGTTTTAGTGGACGAGTACATACGTCAGGTAGAGGCAGGGATAGTAGAGGAAAGAGAGGGTCCACGTGAAAGGCACGAAGTAAGGGCTAGGTACCGCACACCTACGCCATACCCCGCACCACGCCCAAGAAAGGGCAGACGTACATACTTCCCGAAGAACCCTAAGTTTGTCAGACAGGAGCAGCACAACGAGTGGCTGCCGAGATTCTTACTCCCTACATTACGTCCACGTCGCGCCCTTAAAGAAGTTAGGCGCACCCCTCATATACTTACGGAAGATCCGGCTATCTACGATCGAGATCTCGAGTTCTTCATTTAGAAGCATCTTTACGTACAAGCTTCAATCAATATGTCTCAAGCCGTTTTGGACACGCTTGACAACCCTGATGTGCAATGGGAACAGAAGATCGCTGCTGCTCGCCAAGGATTGGCAGAGCAGAGCCGAACTATAAATAACCTCATAAGACGAATTGCTGCACTTGAGAATGCTCCTGCTGCTGCCGCACCCGCACCTTCAGGAGGAGGGTACTCTAAGAAGATTGAAGTGTTCAATGACCCTGGAGAATATGATGGGTCGAAAGCTAAGTTTGAAGAATGGTGGGCAAAGATGAGGGCCTGGCTCAAGCTAAACGAGCACGCCATCGCCCCTGAATCTCATGAAGCAGTATTGGCAGTTTTGTCACGACTCAAAGGGGCTAAGGCTGGACCTTTTGCCCAAACATGCATTACCAAGGGTACTGCCTATACATGGGCTGAACTAGTTTCAGACATCAAAGGACTACTCTGAACTACTAACCAAGTTGACTGGGCACACAGTCAATT
>NZ_RXNU01000041.1 GCF_003966225.1 Shewanella canadensis | reverse complement strand
GAAGTGAAACGCAATCGCGCCGATGGTAGTGTGGGGTCTCCCCATGTGAGAGTAGGTCATTTCCAGGCGCCTAATAACGATAAAGCCCGTTGCTAACGCAACGGGCTTTTTTCGTTTTTAGTCTGGAACGATGGCCGCTCGAACATGGGGAAGTAAAAAGTCCGAACGTAGTGAGGCTCAAACCCATGTGGAGTAGGGTGAAGCCCTTGCGCTTATCAAACGAAGTTTGATGCATGGGGTGAACGCGGAGAGCTAGCTCGAAGCTGACCATTGGAAGACGCCTTAGCTCTTAAGCTGCAACACAGTGTGGCCGTTAATTTCATCCATGCATTAACGGCATTTCCGCCATCTGATGTTTAGGATTAACAAAGGTCTTGATAGCAGATACCAAGAATGAGGAAAGCTTCGCGGCTAAAGCACGCTCCTACAGAGGAGGGCTGGTTACGAAGTTCAAGCTGTATGTAAAAGGGGATAATACAAATCGGTATAAGGATGTGATCGCTCAGCGAGAATTTTGCGCTTTAGAGGCAAGGTTATTAATTGCATCCTTGGCTCTAGCATCCTCGGTAACTGCTCCATGCGTTACTCTACCTCCTCCTCCTATATCCATATAATCATGTACTCTTCTTTAACTAAAGGCAGCATACCCGCCATTTATGGCGGTCAGGGTTTATAGTTTTTCTCTGTTTTCTACTTATATTCGAAGCTGGCCATGACTGGCGCCCTATCTGTTTTGTCTGCTTCCTTTTATTAGATAGGTAGATGTTGATCTTTGGTTACCGCTTACCCTTGCATAACGACAGTCAATATTGACTGTCGTTAATGCCTGTTACTGGATCTATAATTACCATGGCGTTTGCCCTCGCTTCGAAAACAGACATTTTGATCTTACATTTATACGAAAAATCTTCCGTCTAGACCGCCACACGAGAGGGCTTCGGCACGATTGTATTCTATGGATCTAGATTTTAACTCTTGCTCCTAAACTATTCCTTCATAAAACACGGTATGTTTCTGCTTATTGCCTATCATTTGACGCTCTTGTAGCAGGCTCGTTTTAGTTGCCAGGCCGATATTTGTTATTACCGATATCAATATGAAGATTGTAAACCTGGTTGGACAACAGCTTTGATCGTATAAGTTTCAGCATCTGACCTATTGAACAGCTTTAATTGATTGGTTTTTAACCGTTAATGTGGTCGGTGAATACATGACGTGACTGATGCGTATGGGGGCTAAATCAGCATCAGTCGTGCTTTATATGTGTTAGTTGTGGGTAACTCTGTGTGTAGTTGGTGCGCAAGTTGTTCTTAAGTGGTTATTTGATAAAAACATTCATTTTTCAGTAATTAGCGCTTGTGCTCTGCCTAAAACTCCCTATAATTCGCTCCCACTGACACGGCACAGCAGGCCAACTAGGCTAATGCTTAGAGATTAGAAATAGTCGTTAAGCTAGATAGTACGGGACTTGCAGCAGTGTTAGAGATTAGATTTTCAATAGAAACGCTAATCAGGTGAAAAGCGGTTTAAGCGGTTCATTGATGTGCCTTACATACGAGAGTGTATAAGAAATCATCGCTTGAAAAACTTCTTAAAATAAGCGCTTGACGCCAACCACGGAGCGTGTAGAATACGCCTCCTCAAGCCAACGACCTAGCGTCTAACGGCAGTATCTGAAAGATTGATGCTAACGCTCTTTAACAAGTTGAAACAAGAAATCTGTGTGGACACTCACAGGTGTTGAGTTATTCGAAATTGTCTTTCACGAGACAATCAAAAATTTAACTCGATGAACCACTGAGTGACCATAGCAATATGTAAACTTCATAAACTTTCGGGTTTGTGAAAAACAGTATAATTCATTGAGCCGTTTTGCTCTTAACCGAGTAAAACAAAAAACTTTAATTGAAGAGTTTGATCATGGCTCAGATTGAACGCTGGCGGCAGGCCTAACACATGCAAGTCGAGCGGAAACGGAGATAGCTTGCTATCAGACGTCGAGCGGCGGACGGGTGAGTAA
>NZ_RXNU01000040.1 GCF_003966225.1 Shewanella canadensis | reverse complement strand
TTACTCACCCGTCCGCCGCTCGACGTCTGATAGCAAGCTATCTCCGTTTCCGCTCGACTTGCATGTGTTAGGCCTGCCGCCAGCGTTCAATCTGAGCCATGATCAAACTCTTCAATTAAAGTTTTTTGTTTTACTCACTAACTCAACTAAGAGCGTGAGCAAAACGGCTCAATGAATTATACTGTTTTTCACAAACCCGAAAGTTTATGAAGTTTACATATTGCTATGGTCACTCAGTGGTTCATCGAGTTAAATTTTTGATTGCTTCCTAAGAAGCAATTTCGAATAACTCAACACCTGTGAGTGTCCACACAGATTTCTTGTTTCAACTTGTTAAAGAGCGTTAGCATCAATCTTTCAGATGCTGCCGTTAGACGCTAGGTCGTTGGCTTGAGGAGGCGTATTCTACACGCTCCGTGGTTGGCGTCAAGCGCTTATTTTAAGAAGTTTTTCAAGCGATGATTTCTTAATCACTAATGTGAAAATCAATCAAAACCCGAAGCCCTTAAAGCGCTTATCACCTGAGTCTAATTCCGAAGAAGTTAAACCCTCCAACACCGCTGCAAGTCCCGTCCTATCTAACCTTTCGACTAGTTAGTTGGCCTGCTGTGCCGTGTCAGTGGGAGCGAATTATAGGGAGTTTTAGGCAGAGCACAAGCGCTAATTACTGAATAATAGATGTTTTTATCAAATAGGCACTTAAGAACAGCTTACACACCAGCTGCGCACAGAGTTACCCACAACTAACACATATAAAGCACGACTGATGCTGATTTAGCCCCCATACGCATCAGTCACGTCATGTATTCACCGACCACATTAACGGTTGAAATCCAATCAATTAAAGCTGTTCAATAGGTCAGATGCTGAAACTTATACGATCAAAGCGGTTGTCCAATCAGGTTTACAAGCTTCATATTGATATCGGTAATAACAAATATCGGCCTGGCAACTAAAACGAGCCTGCTACAAGAGCGTCAAATGATAGGTAATAAGCAGAAACATACCGTGTTTTATGAAGGAATAGTTTAGGAGCAAGAGTTAAAATCTAGAACCATAGAATACAATCGTGCCGAAGCCCTCTCGTGTGGCGCTCTAGACGGAAGATTTTTCGTATAAATGTAAGATCAAAATGTCTGTTTTCGAAGCGAGGGCAACCGTCATGGTAATTGTAGATCCAGTAACAAGCATTAACGAGAGTCAAGATTGGCTAACCAGCCGTTATGCAAAGATAAGCGGTAACCAAAGATCAACATCTACCTATCTAATAAAAGGAAGCAGACAAAACAGATAGGACACCAGTCATGGCCAGCTTCGAATATAAGTAGAAAACAGAGAAAAACTATAAACCCTGACCGCCATAATGACGGGTATGCTGCATTTAGTTAAAGAAGAGTGCATGACTATATGGATTTAGGGGATAAAAACAGAGCTAAGCACGACTGAATGGATTCAGGAGGTAAAGTAACGCATGGAACAGTTACCGAGGATGCTAGAGCCAAGGATGCAATTAATAACCTCTCCTCTAAAGCGCTAAATTCTCGCTGAGCGATCACATCCTTATACCGATTTGTATTATCCCCTTTTACATACAGCTTGAACTTCGTAACCAGCCCTCCTCTGTAGGAGCGTGCTTTAGCCGCGAAGCTTTCTTAAGATCGAAGGCACCTGTCATGGTCAGCTAAGAAACTAGATAGAAACTATAGACCCTGACCGCCATGGATGGCGGAAATGCCGTTAAAGTCGCTACGGGCTGCATGTGAAGTAGGCATTCATGCCTACCTAAGTGGGGAAGTCACCTGGCTACATTGAAATTGAGCATGAGCTACAGGGCCTGAAACTTAAAATAGCCCAAACGCAAAAAAGCCACCTTATTCAGGTGGCTTCGTCACTTAATTAGGCGCCTGGAAATGACCTACTCTCACATGGGGAGACCCCACACTACCATCGGCGCGATTGCGTTTCACTTCTGAGTTCGAGATGGGATCAGGTGGGGCCACAATGCTATGGTTTCCAGACTAATTTGGTAAAA
>NZ_RXNU01000003.1 GCF_003966225.1 Shewanella canadensis | reverse complement strand
GGCGAAGGGCAAGAGGGGTACGAGACATTGAATACTTCAAACTCAAGATCAGACAAACATCAGTCCCTGATACCCATTCAACTTTTTATCCAAATATCAAGCTCATGTAAGCGGAGAAGAGCCCTTTCCCTAATGCCAATAATCATTTTCAGAGCTTAATCTCTAAGGCATTTATGTCCAGGTACGTGTAAGTGAGATGCTGCTGACACGTTTATGCCCCAAACGAGTTTGAAATGGATATATCTTGAAGTTTAGCTATTTGTATTTACCCTCAAAAACCTAATGTAATCTTCAAGTGAGTGGCCAAATTATCTATACCATTACAATCGTGATAAATAAAAAGGTGGCTGAAAATGTAAGGTGCCGCATTAATGAGTTCAGTTCCCACAATCCCTTCAGGGTTTAGGTGGAGTTATTCACTTGACCTAGTTACCTGAATATAAGATGCTGAAACTAACTCAACAAATACAGTGTTCCCCATGAAAAGAAAAGAGAAGTTAATAACGTTAGCTGCAGAGTGTGGATCGATATCAGAATGCCCTTACTGTGATTTTAAGCTGGAAAAAATCCCTAAACGTAAGTCAAAGTGTAAATCATGTAAAAAGCCAATATACCCAAGGAAAGAGCCATTATCTAATGAGTATAAACTCTATCGAGAGGGGGATCTATTCTTGCTGGATGAGCTAATGGCATTCTCTGAGGGTACGTGGGATGACTGGTACAAATACAATAAAGGTATACTAGATGCTCGTAAAGAACTCGCTGTAAACTGGAAAGTGGACGAAACAGAAGTCCCGATTCCAGATGCTAGATGGAGAAAGCTCAACAATGATTTAGTGACATCAACCCAAGAACAAGATTGGGATAAACTGAATCTGACTTACTCTGATATGTTATACCGCGTTAGTATAGAAGACAGCTCAGCTAAAACGCCTGTAAATGAATTAGTTGCAGGCTTAATGGTCACTGGTTATTACAAGAAAAACTATTTGGGAGAATATGGTTCAAATGGACCACAAACTTCGAGGATCGCACTACTTACGACTGATCCAGATGAGGTTTACGATCTCATTAAAGACACTCAAACAGCCCAGAGTTGTTGCGCAATGATGAACATATCTCTGGAAACGATTATCAAACGCTATAAGGCTCAATTAATACGTGATAATGAAACAAGAGAAGAAATCCAACAAAGTAATGGTGAATACAAAGTAACTCTTGAGGTTGACCTTGAGCCGATTCAAAAGGCTCTTAAAACTGAGCCTAAGAAAAATAAATCATCGAATTTGTGGATCATAGTAATCGTTCTTGTTGTATTGGGTGCCCTCGCTTTGCAGGGATAACTAAGATTAAATAATACTGAAGAACTGACACTGGCGGCCATGAAGACTTTCCTATTGAGATTGTTCTGGATACACTGGAATGTATGTCAGCTAAAGATACTTTGATTAAGTTGAAAGGAAAACGTGGAGAGTATGTGTCGATGTTTTCTACTAACAAATACTTATCATCAACGTTATTAGGTGAGCTTGAAAACCGAAATATTTCATCTTTTTAATCAAGAATCTAGACTAGCAAAGCTTTCCTAAATGGTCGAAGGAATTTGGGTTTTCCTGCTGTTAAAGTAACAAGATACATCTGATTTTCTCTGCTTAGCCGCTAATTTTACCTATTAACAGGGATGATATAAGTTTGAGTATTCAATATGAAATTCAATAATACAATCACTAATGAAACTCGAGATGTTTTATATGGGATGCAAATAAATCAAGAGCTTAGAAGTGTGTATACATTTCAATTGCTCAATACGGTGCTTCAAAATCATGATGCGTTGGTAACAATTTTAAACTCAAGTATTCAGAAACCTGCATATATCTTGCTTCGCACTCAGTTTGAATCACTAGTTAAAGGAATGTGGTTACATTTATGCGCAAAAGATGATGAGCAAATAGTTAAGTTTTTAAATAATAAAGACAAGATTCAATCTATTTATAGTTGTAATAGTTGCGGTTCTGAATCCTCTCAGAGTCGTGAGAGATCACTTCAAAATCGAATCAAGGAAATCGGTACAAAGAGGAAAGATGTACACAAATGCCTATCCCAGTTTAAATCAGCATACTGGCAAGCATTTAATGCATATACTCATGCCGGACTGACATTCTTGGATAAAGGAATTGATGGTGAGCGAGATATGGTCTCAGATCAAATCAGCGAGTGTCAGGCTGCGGAACTTTATTCACTGAGTTGTAAGTTCACTATTTTGGCGATCTCTGAAATTGGAAATTGCTTCGATAATGATATTTTGTATCAACTTCGGCATATGTGTAAGGATACGTTCGATCCTTATCTAAAAGATTTTAATAGTTCTAATGTAACGGCATTTCAGCTTTAATAAAAGAAAGAACAAGCACATTTTTTCTGATTCTTACCTTCCTTAACTAGGCTTTCGTGATCCGATTTTCCACTGCTTAGTTAAGGATGGCCTTCATGAAGGTTTGAGATACTTTTTCTAATCAACACCAGTCAACTTAGACTGAATACTCTAAGCGATTTCTGTCCAAAAGTGAGATAGCTATAGATGCTGATGAGTGTGATCACCAAGCGATTATGTCGTACCTTAACGGCCTTGTTGATCAAATAACTGCTTGAGATGCAGCTATACCAAGGTTTTCTGTGTTTATGGAGTTGTCTGTCTAACAGGCATACCTAGCTCTATGACTTTGTTCATCGCTTTTACACCAGCCAAAGCTTCTCCTACCTGTGCATTGTAATCACGTAAGCTTAACTTGGAGTTGATGAGTTGTTTGTAGCGATACATCGCAGTCTCCGATAGCGAGCGTTGATGGTAATCATTGTCATCTTTCCATTGCTTTAACGTCCCAGATTTCAATGCTTCAACAGCTTCATTTCGCGGGTGACCATCTTCCCAATATCCTGCGTTTGAACGCGGCGGAATCGTTGGTTTTGCACCTTTGCGTCGCAGTAATTTGTGGCACTCTTTTGTGTCGTATGCACCATCAGCTGAGACTTGATTTAACTTCCGGCGAAGCGGGTTGAGCATTGTCGGTAATACTTCGTTATCAGCCACATTAACGAGGCTGACTTCGGCTGATACAACATCGTGAGTATCTGCGTCAATCGCGAGGTGTAACTTACGCCACGTGCGTCGCCGTTCCTTACCGTGCTTGCGCGTTTTCCATTCGCCTTCACCGTAAACTTTCAATCCTGTTGAATCCACGACAAGATGAGTAACGGGGCCTCGACAGGGGTTACGATACTTAACCTCAACAGTCTTTGCCCGTTTGCTTATACAAGTGTAATCCGGTGCCGCTAATGGCACATCCATCAGTCGAAACAGAGAGTTTATGAAGCCTTCAGTTGCTCGCAGTGACAACTTAAATACGCCTTTGAGCATGAGGGCGGTTTCAATCGCTGTATCACTGAATTGAAAACCTCTACCACGACCGCCGTGATGGGCTTTGCAGTGCCAAGCATTGATGGCTGATTCATCCAGCCAAAAAGTGACCGAACCTCGATTGACTAATGCTTGGTTGTACTGTTTCCAGTTAATTATTTTACGTTTGGATTTGCCCATGTAGCCTGTCTCGTGTTGGTACTTACAAGATCAGATCACAGAGCGACCAAATGGTTCCTTCGATTTAGGCAACAACGCCTACCTTAACTACCAACCTGCTCTCCCGTATGACAATCAGCTATGAAAGCTATGAACCATTGCACCGCCTAAACTTTTTATGACAGTTTTCTACTTTAAAAAGCGTCAAAAACAGCCCTGTTTACAAAAAAATATGACAACTGATATAATTAGTATTCAAAAGTAAAAATTATTAACCTAACTCACTGTTAAGTGTAGACTTCATTAATATCTGTCAAGTTTTATGTCCCAAGTTATTTCCAAGGGTGTTTACTTATGGGAAAAATCTATGATGGCATCCATAGATTAAGCTTCTTGATCGGACAAGATGGGAAAGTCAGTCATGTATTCAATAAGTTCAAAACGAAAGAACACCACGACGTAGTCCTTAATCATCTCAAAGATGCTTAAACAGACCATAATACCCACAAAAATGCCCGCGATAGCGGGCATTTTTGTATGAAGGCATTCTATGATGAAACTATTAAGGAGCCTCTTATAAAAAGGCTCCCATCAATGGCCACATCTTTATACCAATCGGTATAAAGATGTGGTCGCTCAGCGAGAATTTAGCGCTTCTGAGGCAAGGCCCTTTATTGCTCCTCGGCTCTGGCATCCTGCTTCGCTCTACCTCCTATATCCATATAGTCGTGCATAATAGGCATTCACAACATCTGACCTCCAAGGATGGAGGAAATGTCTTAAGTATGTCGGGAACATGCAAGACCATGTTGTTCGCAACGAGTGAAGAACATAGTTGTTCTACGTTTAAGCTCGTTAACACGGCATCGGATGCGCTAAAACTCGCCTTCCAGGAGTGTTTTTGGCTGCCTACTTCTGCGTTGAATAACTTCAGAAGGGAGCACCATTCCCTCACCCATTCGCCTTGAATTAGTTTGCAAAAAAACTCTGAGTAGATCACTTCTTATACCGATTGGTATTACAAGTAAGGCCAGATCAAGACCGCCGCAATGGTCCACATCGTCATGCAGATAAATCTATCTAAGTAGCTCCAAGCTTTAGGGTTTTGAAATAGCGGACTTAAGTATCTCGCTCCAAAACTTAAACTAAAAAACCACACAAACGAGGCCAACACGGCACCGGCACCAAACAGAGGGCGATCCACTCCTTCAAACTGAGCACTGATGCTACCAAGCAACACTACGGTGTCCAGATACAGATGAGGGTTGAGAAAGCTAATCCCCAATGTCGTCAGTACTGCAGCCTTAAGTGTTTCAGTCCCTTTTGTAGCCCCTTCCGAAATCGTCTGCTCATTAAACGAAGACTTTAATGCCTTCGCACCATAAACCAGCAAGAAGATCGCCCCACCTATGCTGGCAATATCCTTAATCAGAGGAAAGGCTAATATCAAATGTCCAAGGCCTGCGACACCAGCCGTTATCATCAAGGCATCGATCAATGAACATAATGCGGCTATGGGTAAAGAGTGTGAACGCTTAAGCCCCTGTTTAAGTACAAACGCATTTTGTGCGCCTACCGCCATAATAAGGCTTCCGCCAATTCCTACACCCTGAATAAATGCCTGCATCTGTGTTGTTCCAACGTCATACTACTAATTGATCGCAAGCTTACCTAAACAATAAAAATAAATATAACTAATGTTTTTTATGGTGTATAAGTAAAACTTATAACAAATTCTTGATTTGTGGAGAAGCTACTTTGATCGATTACGCACACCTACGCGCCCTTTCAATCGTTATATCTGAAGGAGGGTTCGATCGCGCGGCTAAGGTGCTCTGTATCACTCAACCTGCCGTGTCCCAGCGAATTAAACAGCTCGAAGAGAGAGTTGGACAAGCCTTAGTGATTCGTTCAAACCCTGTGGAAGCAACACCTATGGGGAAAAGACTACTTCGGCACTACTCACAAGTTCAGCTTCTCGAAAGTGAGTTGAGTGTTGAGATGGATGCCGATGACCCTAAACTCCCTACCATAGTTAAAATTGCCGTTAATGCCGATAGTCTGGCCACTTGGTTCCTTCCAGCGCTTTGTGAAGTATTTAAGCGCCATCAATGGCTTTTGGAATTGATTGTCGATGATGAATCTTATACCCACAATCTGCTGAAAAATGGTGAAGCTGTGGGCTGTGTCACTACAACTCAGGCGCCACTGGCTGGATGCAGTAGCGAATACCTGGGACAAATGGAGTACCTGTGCGTAGCGACGCCAGAGTTCATCCGAGAGTACTTCCCAATCAATATTAGTCAAACATCACTCGAAAAGGCCCCAGCGGTTGTCTTTTCGACCAAAGATAAGCTGCATGAGAAGTACCTGCGTAAATATTTCGAGATGTCCCCGGGGAGTTGGCGTGAACATAAAATTCCTTCATCGGAGAGCTTTCTAGACGCCATCATACAGGGATTAGGGTATGGACTGGTGGGGCACCTTCAAGCAGAACCTTTGCTTGAAAAAGGCGTGCTTGTCGAGATAACACCAGGGAAAAGAAAGCGTGTTCCTCTCTATTGGCAGCACTGGAACATTAAGGCCAAACAAACGACCATAGTATATCGTTCTCTGGCGGTCACGGCGAAACAGTCCCTTTGCTAGCATATCGATTTTTGACAATTCAACTCGACAGCCGAACTGCAGGTTCCAAGCCGGTTTGTTAGAGTTAAAGTGACCACAAAAAAAGGGGCCAAAGCCCCTTTCTTTTACCATACCTAGGCTGAGCCTACTCGGTTTTCGGTTCGACGCCATTGACTTGAGAATTTGGTGTAGGCCAGGCATTTAATACCGCCTTCACCAACGACGCCAAAGGTATCGCGAAGAAGACTCCCCATACTCCCCACAGGCCACCGAAGATAAGTACCGCGGCGATAATAAACACAGGGTGAAGATCGACCGCATCAGAGAAGAGGATCGGAACCAGTAAGTTACCATCCAGAGCTTGAATAATACCGTAACCTAACATCAGATATCCAAATTCAGGGCTTATCCCCCACTGGAAAAATGCCACTAATGCGATGGGTAAGGTCACTAACGTCGCGCCTACATAAGGAATAAGCACTGACAATCCAGTCAGCACGCCAAGTAGTGCTGCATACCTGAGATCCATGATGGCAAAGAAAACATAACTCACTGCGCCAATAATGATAATCTCTATCACCTTCCCCCGGATATAATTAAAGATCTGCTGATGCATCTCATACCAAACTTTACGTGCGAGTTCTCGATTGGTAGGAATGAATCTTTTACTGCCCTTTATCAGCTGGTCTTTATCCTTGAGAAAGAAAAATACCAATAAAGGCACCAGAATCGCGTACACCATCAGCACAAGTAAGGAAGCCGAATAGCCTATTATCTGCTTACCAATATCGAGCAGGTGTTGAGTATCGAGCATCTTCTTGAGCTCATTAACCATGCCATCGAGCTGATCGGGATTCACAAACTGAGGATACCGGTTCACATAACTCTGCGCAGTATGAAGTCCCTTATCCAACATATTTGGCAGATCGGTGATTAATGCCACCCCCTGTTTCCAAATACTCGGAACAAGACCAAACGTGATCAGCAACATCGTTCCAATGAACAGGACTAACACCGCCGACGCTGCAGTCGTCCGGTTCATACCAACCTTAAGCATCTGTGCAACGGGCCACTCGAGTAAAAAGGCCAAAACTAATGCCACCAATAATGGCGCCAACAACCCACCTGCAAAGTAAATTGCAAGGGCTATCCCCATCAATATAAAAACTAAGGTTACCGCTTGAGGATCGCTAAATCGCTCTTTATACCAAGTAGTTAATAAATTTAACATTCAAGATTCCTGAAATTTACATTCTCGTTCTAACGAAGATTAGATATTTTTATTGTCAGCATATTCTCATCATTACTTACCTCAGAATAGCGATATCCGACTTTTTTTAAAAAACGGGGAACATCCTGCCTAGACCCAATGTCAGATAAAGAGACACAAAGTACCTCTCCATCTTCAAGTTGTTTTAATGCGAGTTTTACTTTCACTAAAGCTAATGGACAACGTATTGCCGTTAAATCAATAGAAACCATAATATTCATGCTATGAATAAACTTAAGCCATTATCCTAACTTGCACGGCAAACCACAAGTTATGCCATAAGATAGTAAGAGGTAACGATGTAACAAAACTGAGTTTTAAACTGTTTCATAAAAAAGTGTTAATTAAAACAGACTTTCAACACTAGCTTAGTGCTTGATATAGTGAGTAAGCAAATACGGATTTACATTTGTTTTACTGTGTCGCTCATACTAAAACAAATATGGATTAAGACTCACTCTGCGGGTAAAATCAATTTGATGCAGAACATTTTTACATTGTCTTCTTAGGACAACATAGCCCTAATTTAAGGATCAGTTTGAGTAAAATAACTTCGCCAAAATCTCTTCTCGCAGGTGCATTGTCACTTGTTTTTTGTGCAACCGCACCTTTGAGTCTAGCTAATAACGACCTCCCTGATCTTGGAACAGCCGCCGTTAATACCTTCAGTCTCGAGAAAGAGACGGTCTATGGTGATGCTTATATGCGGGTTATCCGTTCATCGGCTCCTATACTCAACGACCCGGTTCTAACTCAATACCTCAAGGAATTAGGCGACAAACTCGTTGCTCATGCCACAGGTGTGAAGACCCCCTTCTACTTCTTCCTGTTAAGAAACGATGAGATCAACGCGTTCGCTTTCTTCGGGGGTCATGTGGGCGTTCACACAGGCTTATTTCTTAATGCCGACAACGAGAGTCAAATAGCATCGGTATTAGGGCATGAAATCACCCACGTAACTCAACGGCATTTAGCCCGCTCATTAGAAGCACAAGAGAAAAGTTCAACAGCAACCATGGTAGGCATGTTAGGTGCTATCTTATTGACTATTGCAGCACCTCAGGCTGGCATGGCGGCGTTAGCAACGACACAAGCATTAGCAACACAAGCCAAGATAAACTATACCCGTCTGCACGAGAAGGAAGCCGACCGGATCGGGATGCAAATTTTAGTCGATGCGGGGTTTGATCCAAATGGCGCTGCTGACTTTTTTGCAAAGCTGGCCACTCGATATCGCTTTACGACTAAGCCTCCACAAATGCTGTTGACTCACCCACTTCCTGAATCTCGTATCACTGAGGCAAGAAACCGAGCGACTCAATACCCTCACAGGTACGTCCCCGATAACATCGACTTTCAGTTGGCTAAGGCCCGCATTCAGGTTAGATTTTCAAGTTACAGCGAAGAAGCGGCGTTGGCATTGTTTGACACCCAACTAAAAAAGCGTAGCTACACATTTAAAAATGCCGCGTTGTATGGAAAAGCCTTAGCACTGTTTCGAGCCGAGCGTTTCGATGAGGCTGAAAGCATCATCGACAATCTGCTAAAAGAAGATAGAAATAATTTGTTCTACATAGATACTAAGACAGATCTTCTGATAGAAAGAAAAGCCAAGGATGATGCGATTGCACTGCTTGAAACTCAGAGAAAACTAAAGCCCACTTCGCAAGTAGTCAACATCAATCTGGCGAATGTTTATATTGAATCGAACCAAGCGACTAAAGCCATTCCTCTGTTAGAGGATATGATTTTTCTGGATAGACAAAATCAGCTCCCCCTCTTTTTACTGAGAGATGCCTATAAAAAGACGGGAAATAAAGCGATGGAGCATTTCGTGAGTGCTGAATCCATGGCTTTGGGCGCAGACTACAAAGGGGCCATCGACCAATTAAACTTTGCTTATAAGTTATCAGCCGATAATCCTCTTCAACTGGCAAGAATTGAAGCCCGAATTCGTCAGTTTAAACAATCAAATAGAGCCTTAGAAGAGTTAAAATAATCCCCCCCTGTTACCCGAACTGATGCTCTCATCGGTTCGGGTATTTGACCGGTTACCGCCTTCTTATCAGGGCCCGCAATAACCAATCTAGACTCTCAACGCCCATTTTTTCCGGCAGGTCAGCTAAAAAGCTATGGCTTGACCAGTGTATCCAAACTCACACCATTAAAGGGCAAATCCTATAACTATCTAGAAAGACACAACAAAACCGACAATTTCAGTATGCTTCACAATGACTCTTTGTGACTTTGCTCACCTTTTCAAGTATGATGACGACAAATTTCACATGAAGATGTAGATCCAATGACTCAAGTCACTATTATCCACAACCCACGCTGTTCAAAAAGCCGTCAGACTCTGGCGTTGTTACAAGAACAAGACTGTCAAATTCAAGTTGTGGAGTACCTGAAATCGCCATTAGTCAGAAGTGAAATCGAAGGCTTATTGGCAAAGCTCAATATCAGTGCTCGCGAATTGATGCGTACCAAAGAAACCGAATATAAAGAGCAAGGCTTAGCAGATATTAATCTCACAGAAGCACAACTTATCCAGGCTATAATCCAAACACCAAAACTGCTCGAACGCCCAATTGTGCTCGCCAATGACAAAGCCGCCATTGGCCGACCACCTGAAAACGTGCTTTCAATATTATAAGTTAAGGTAACCTAATGAGCTCTAACACCTTATTTAAATTATGCCGGGCAGGTTATATGGCTCTGGTCATTCTATTAATTGCTTGGTTTATCAATAAAGGGATAACGGGCGAATACTCTCCCGCGTTTACTGCGCTGTGGATAATACCACTCCTGCTGCCGCTAAAAGGCGTCTTAACCGGCAATCCTTATACCTATGCCTGGGGAAGTTTCATCATCTGTTTATATATGTTACATGGATTAACATTACTCTATGTCACGGATGAACATCTGCTATTTGCTCTAACCGAAGTCATGCTACTAGGTGCATTGCTGGTCGGATTTCCTTTTTACGCCCGCATTCGAGGTCGTGAATTGGGTCTGGGCTTAAAAAAGAAAGCAAAGTAAAAAGAGATAAATTAGTTTTTAAAATAGCAAGAAACTGAAAACAAGCGCCTTATGGCGCTTGTTTTTCTTAAATCACTCTCATCCCACCTCCCCTTTAAGCGAACAATATATCTTCACTTTCTGAACCCCATACTACGTGCTATATTTTCATCTAATCATACTTAAAATAATAATAATTCGAGGAAATGTCTGGAATGAACACCTTAAAAACAATCCTGTTAGCCAGTACATTATCCTTAATCGCCTGTGGTAGCTCAGATGATGACGAGCCCATGCCCACGATTCCTCGTTGTGAACTGCAATCGCAGTTAACCAGCATCGAAACGGGGTCTGATTTAGCGTTTTTAGTTGAGGAGGATTACCAGCTTGATCAGTCGGCTGCCATCATCGCAAGAATAAACAACCAAGATAGCGACGGTTTACACTTCAGTTGGCAACAGCTAGCAGGCCCGGCTCTTATTTTAACATCGATAAAGAGCCCGGTCTTAGCGTTTCAAGCAACGAAGCCGGGGAGTTACACTTTTTCCGTTGCCGTTAGCGGTGATGAAATTGCATTAGAGCAAAATATTGAATTAACGATTCAGGAAGGCCCAATAAACAGATTAAATGTTCGCTCGGATCATCAGGTAGTAGAAGGAAATAACGTCAGCTTCAGAATCGATAGAGTCGATGGTCAAATCCCATCCGATTTAAGCTGGTGTATCGCCGCGGGCCCGGATCTTAACCTCGATACCAGTAATATCGAAACCCCGCAATTCATTGCACCCAGCGTTAACACAGATACGATAACTCAGCTGAGAGCGACAGCCACTATTGCGGGTGTTCAAACATATTCAGACGTAATTGCTCTCATTACCCATGAAAAAGTCATCACATCCGAGTATTTTGATAAACCAATAGCCAGAACCCATCCCTACAAAAGCAGCAGCCCCTATTCCGATAGTTTGCAAACTTGTGTTTACTCTAACCAGCTAACCGCACCTTGTACCATAGAACAGCTACCATTAATCGGGCAAACACAAGCGCTATCGGACAAGAGTAAAATTTTAGACCGATTACTGGTTTCTCATCATTGGATGGGGGAAAATTTTGAGGCTTTTCTGAAGGAAATGGATCCGGCGAGTGACTTTTCCAGACTATTACAATCGGTAACGGCAGTCGTGATTAGTTACGATATTCGCCCCTCTTTCTATTGGGCCTTAACTGGGGCAATCTATCTGGATCCCAATGATCTTTGGTTACTTGCCCAGGAGCGGGACGTCATCAATGAGGCCGCTGATTACCGAAGTCAATTCGGCAATGAATTAAATTTTATTATGCCTTGGCGCTATGTAAAAGATAACCAATACGTCTCCTATAGTGTTCCACGAGAGACCCGCACCCATAGAACCATGGCTGAATTGTCCCCTGAGCTTTCCTCTCTCCTTTATCATGAACTCGCCCATGCAAATGATTTCTTTCCGCGTTCCGTACACGATAGCATCGAAGGCGGAACCTTACTCGACCATTACAACAGACGCTCCCTTGCGGGTGAATTAGTATCGGATAAGGTTACAGCTCAATATCCACTGAACAGTGATGAACTTACCTCTCTGGCAAATGTAAGTTTCCGCGGTCAGTCGGCTACAGCTAGCCAAAAAGCCTTCACGCCAGCCGATATTACCCAACTATTCTCAACGGACAGGGCCACAGATTATTACGCTTATTCAACCAAACGTGAAGATACGGCGATGCTGTTTGAAGAGGCGATGATGAGTCATCGATATGAGATCTTACGTGATGTTGGTGTAACGGATAAACCGGATAGCCCGACTGCGAGTAACATTCTTGTTGATTGGGGCCAGAGAGGCCGAATTGGTGAGGATACGATTGAAGCCAGAGCAGCATTAGTGATTAATGAAATATTACCCGAACTCGATGGTAACACCTTAGTTGGGGAACTTCCTGATCCGATCCAAATGACTCAAGGTTTATCCTGGTTAGATAATTTGATGATTTCACCGGATCTGTCGCTCTCACCAGAGTCAGAGCGACGCTCAAAACTGGCCCCTGTCGCTGGTCACACACAGAGTGTAATACCTGAACTCAGAGTCAGTGGCGACAGGCATAAGATAGATAATTAGGGAAAAGCGGATCTCAGTCGCGCAACTCAATCTTGGATCGCGCTTTGTTAAAACAATTTAAATCGATACTTCGAAAATCACAGCCTAAGCATCTCTTTTACGAAGGGAATTGTTAGCTTTCGCTGGTGAACGAGTGAGTCTTTATCCAGTCTGTCTAACACATCAAACAAGGTTCTTAAATCCCTTGCTAAACGGTTCAATAGAAAACGTCCTACATCTTCGGGTAACTGTAGTCCGCGCATCGCGGCCCGCCGTTGTAATGCGGCTAACTTCTCATCATCGGCCATGGGTTGCAGCTGATAATTCAATCCCCACTGCATTCGAGATACCAGATCGGGGAGTGCAAAACCTGAATCATTTGGCGAAACACTCGCACTAACAATCAAAGAACAATTATCGTGCTCTGAAACGCGATTATAAAGATCGAAAATCGCTTCTTCCCAGAGGGGATGGCCCGCAATGGCATCGACATCGTCAATACAGATAAGATCGAGCTGCTCCAAACCTTCGAGAAGCATAGGCGATATGCTTGCATGAATGCCTAATGGTAGATAAAAACTACTTCGCTCTAGATCGTTCGCATGAGCACAAGCGGCATGCATAAGGTGCGTTCGGCCTGACTTGACCGGCCCCCATAAGAAAACGCTTCTATCTGCCCGTCCTTCGGCACAGGCTTGCAGACTTTGAATGAGTTCGTCATTACCCGCTGCAGGATAATAACTATTAAATGTTTCATCATCAGGCAGGTGTACCGGTAATGATAGTTGTAAAGGTGAGTTCGATTTCACTCAAATACTTCTCTGTTTCACGCGATGTAACTTAGATACTCATTTTAACATGAGTACCCATGAATTTGAATGGCCTATCCTTGCCAGCGATATTCTATGCCGACGCTCTCTTCCGATGTGAAGGGATCTGAGCCCTCTACTGTATCGAAGGGATCCATGATTGAGCGCTCTTGTGCCTGTACTCTCGGTTCTAAATTCATCAAACGATGAAGGTCCTCTTCGGTGCCAAAGAGCTCTAGCGTATAACGCACTCTGGTCCCATTCAATTGAGTAAGCTGTACAGATTTAACGGCACTCAACTGTTTTAAATACTTCTCAATTGAAACCAGCTGTTTCATATCTGTGATGTCGATAAAATCCACATGACTAGCTATTTCGGCACCGGTATCGGCGATAGCATAACGACCAACATAATATTCACTTACCGTGGATATTATCTCTGTCACCGCAGTATTTATATCACCAACCACATCACGTTTACTCACCAAGGGAGTATGCATAGGCTCCCCCTTGCCTAACGGATATAGAGCCAAGTTGTATTTCAAGGGTTCAGCGGTAGTGTCGATAGAAGCCATCACAAAATAATCTGCTTGATAACGCTGAGATGCATCGGCAACTTGATCGGCAAACATTCCCCGAATATCATTCGCCGAGACGTTCATATTATCGTCGAGATCCATTAAGGGAAATAACAGCGGCACTCCCTTAGCTTCTGACTCCACTTGAAACAGATCACGGCTCTCTAGTAAAGACTCATCATTAACAATGACTCTCTCTCCTGGAATATCTTCTACAATCCAGGCTAATGTCAGTGGCCTTTGCTTACCCCATACAGGCTGCTGTGCCTCTCTTAATAAGCGGATGATTCGTTTATGGTCAAAACTGACTTTAAGGTAGAGTTCTCCATCCAGGTCTTGGTAGCCAAACTGGCTAATTAATGCTGTTGGTTGCTTCACCATAGCGGCAATACTTGGATGGGCTAGGGCCGACTTAGAGCCTGAATTCTTTAATATGACGCTCTTTAAACCCGTTGAGATAGCGTGTTTTCGCTCAGCAGTAGAACGAGAGTCAACGGGTACCAGACTTTCATCAAGTTTAGAAACTTCGGCAGCATTAGCCATGTTTGCTTGTAATAACAAACAGCTCGCAAATAGGATCGATGAGTTTAATAAGGTTTTCAGCATGTTCTACTGTTCTAAAGAAAACGAATTATCAAAATTGTACCACAACTTCTCTATCATCTGAATTGACTTAATCACGATGAAAAGAGGTAAAACATTGAAAAATTACCTACATAATCGGCAAACAGTGACATCGACCGCGACCAGATAGTCATCATGCTGTTAACATTAGCAGGTTTACCCTACAAGAGAATAATAATGAAAAATGTTGCACTTGCCCTTCAAGGGGCGCAAATGCTGTTTGTCGCTTTTGGTGCATTGGTCTTAATGCCTCTACTCACAGGCCTGGATACCAATGTTGCTTTATTCACCGCAGGTATTGGAACCCTGTTATTTCAATTAATTACAAAACGCCAAATACCGATATTCCTGGCTTCATCTTTCGCCTTTATCGCCCCAATCATGTATGGCGTTCAAACGTGGGGGATCCCCTCCACCATGGGCGGTCTGATGGCAGCGGGGGCGGTGTATTTAATGTTGGCCAGTTTGATAAAACTAAGAGGTGATAATTTTATTAAGCGATTATTGCCCCCAGTGGTTGTCGGTCCGGTAATTATTGTTATCGGCTTAGGGCTAGCACCTGTCGCGGTCAACATGGCGCTGGGAAAGAGTGGCGATGGCAGTCTGGTACTCGTGGATCAAAATACGGCCTTAATCATCTCGCTATCGGCACTATTAACCACGGTGAGTGTCGCCATTTTTGCTAAAGGCATTGTGAAATTAATGCCCATTCTCGCAGGGATCATTGTCGGGTATGGACTGAGTCTGAGTTTCGGGATTGTCGATTTCAGTCCCGTAGCGGCGGCAAGTTGGATTTCAATGCCTAATTTTGTTGCACCGGAATTTAACTGGCATGCTATTGCATTCATGATACCTGTGGCCATCGCACCAGCTGTCGAACATATTGGCGATATTCTTGCTATTTCCAATGTAACTGGCAAAGACTTTTTGAAAAAACCAGGCCTACACCGCACACTCGCTGGCGATGGCGTAGCCACAATCGCCGCTTCAGCCTTCGGGGGACCACCAAATACCACCTATTCAGAAGTGACAGGTGCTGTGACACTGACCAAGTGCTTTAATCCGGTGATCATGACTTATACTGCAATCACCGCAATTATTCTGGCCTTTGTCGGTAAGCTTGGCGCACTAATGCAAACCATCCCAGTACCCGTTATGGGCGGCATCATGTGTCTGTTGTTTGGCTCTATTGCCGCAGTTGGTTTAAATGCGCTAATTAAGAATAATGTCGACCTCAATGAACCCAGAAACCTCTGTATTGTGGGTGTGACCTTGGTGTTCGGTATTGGCGGGATGGCCTTTGGTATTGGCTCATTCAGTCTGACAGGTATAAGCCTGTGCGGGATCGTGGCGATCACGATGAACTTGCTACTGCCTATGCCTAAAGAGGAAGCAACGGCATAATCAACAATATGGTTCACTAACAGACAAGCAATAAAAAAGCCTTTCGGGAGAAAGGCTTTTTTTATGTCAAATCTTAAGTCAATAATCGCCAGACATCAAAATGACGGAACTCAAGATTATTGAGTTTTCAAGCTATTACGCTTGCTCTTCAGACGGGTATTTTGCGGCAGTTTCGGTGATCAATGTTTGAAGCTCACCTTTTTGATACATCTCTGTAAGAATATCACACCCACCGATCAACTCACCTTCAACCCAAAGTTGAGGGAATGTTGGCCAGTTAGCGTATTTAGGCAATTCTGAGCGAATATCAGGATTCTGTAAAATGTCAACAAACGCAAATTGAGCATTACAGTTAATCATAATTTGAGAAACTTGAGATGAGAAGCCACAGCTAGGTAACTTAGGAGAACCTTTCATGTAAACAATGATTGGATTCTCTGCGATCTGCTGTTTGATTTTCGCTACGGTTTCGTTTGTTTCCATTTTTAATTCCTAACTTACACATACAATGATTAATGAACTGACCCTATTGTACTTCAGGTATGACAAGAACAAAAACCTACTTTTAATAGGGTTATATCGATTCCTATCAAGGTAAGGTATTACTCAGGATACAAAAAGTGAAAAGAGATCCGCTTTGAAGCACCGAATTCACCGAAAGTACCCAATAGAACCTTAGGGAAATTGGTGCAATGTCTTTCCAAATGCTTTCATTATACAGTTAACCGTTTTTATAGATTGCTATAATCGCAAAATTAATCATACTCTTAATGGCATTTTCAAATAGAATAAACGCTAGAAGCAACATATTACAACTATTGATGAGTGGAGAAACGCAATGGCTTTTGAATTACCCGCATTACCGTATCCTAAAAACGCACTTGAACCTCATATTTCTCAGGAAACCATCGAATACCATTATGGTAAGCATCATAATACCTACGTTGTAAAATTGAACGGCCTTGTTGAAGGCACTGAGCTCGCCGAAAAGAGCCTTGAAGAGATCATTAAATCATCTACCGGCGGCATTTTTAACAACGCAGCTCAAATCTGGAATCACACCTTCTATTGGAACTGTTTGTCTCCAAATGGCGGTGGAGCCGCTACGGGGGCCATTGCTAAAGCCATAGATGAAGCTTTTGGTTCATTTGAAGCTTTTAAAGCAAAATTCACCGATGCCGCAGTTAATAACTTTGGTAGTGCATGGACCTGGTTGGTTAAGAATTCAGACGGCTCTGTAGCCATCGTGAATACAAGCAACGCTGCAACGCCATTAACTGATGCCAGCGTGACACCCATTATGACAGTGGATGTTTGGGAGCATGCGTATTATATCGATTATCGCAATGTACGCCCTGATTACCTCGCTCATTATTGGGAACTGGTTAACTGGGACTTTGTGAATCAAAATTTTAGCTAAGCTAACATTTATAGCTAATTTTTAGACCATAAAACGAAGGAGCTTATCAAGCTCCTTTTTTATACCCCTTTGGTAATACTCCACATAAAACGCCCCTCCCCCACAGTTGCAACAGTTGCATTTGCAATTGTTTCTCATTGTTTTCATTTGACTTTTTTAATACTGGTTTCAGTTATTAGGTCTAAGATTAATACTAGGAGACTGGTTTTCAGTTATCGCTTTCATCTAATTTAGGCGTTTCAGGGGGTGGAAAATGGGTATATTTGAGCATTACCAACAGCGCTACGAAAAAAAGCTCGATGAGGAATATTCGTTACAGGAATTTTTGGAGATCTGTAAGAATGATCGTTCAGCATATGCATCGGCGGCCGAAAGACTACTGATAGCAATCGGTGAACCTGAAGTCGTTGATACATCCAAAGAGCCAATACTCAGTCGAATTTTTTCTAATCGATTAATTTCTCGTTTCCCGGAATTTAAAGACTTTTACGGTATGGAAGAGTCTATCGAACAGATAGTTGCCTACCTGAAACACTCGGCTCAAGGGCTGGAAGAATCGAAACAGATCCTCTACTTGCTGGGTCCGGTGGGTGGTGGTAAGTCCTCTCTCGCCGAGAAATTAAAAGCCCTGATGCAAAAAATCCCTATCTATGTGTTAAGTGCCAATGGTGATAGAAGCCCGGTAAATGATCACCCATTTTGCCTATTCAACCCTGAAGAGGACAGTGGATTATTAAAGAGTGAATATAACATTCCATCTCGCTACCTCAAATCTATCATGTCTCCATGGGCCGTGAAGCGTCTTCACGATTACGGCGGAGACATATCACAATTTAAAGTAGTCAAAGTGTTTCCCTCAATTTTGGATCAGATGGCCATTGCGAAAACAGAGCCTGGAGATGAAAATAATCAGGATATCTCAGCCTTAGTTGGTAAGGTTGATATCAGACAACTGGAACATTTCGCTCAAAATGATGCAGATGCTTATTCATACTCCGGCGCGTTATGCCGCGCAAATCAGGGCTTGATGGAGTTCGTTGAGATGTTTAAAGCACCGATCAAGGTGCTTCACCCACTATTAACAGCGACTCAAGAAGGGAACTATAACGGCACCGAAGGCCTGTCGGCTCTCCCCTATAATGGTATTATTCTCGCTCACTCTAATGAGTCTGAGTGGACGACATTCAGAAATAACAAAACAAATGAAGCATTTCTGGACAGGGTTTATATCGTAAAAGTGCCATATTGCTTAAGAGTTTCTGAAGAGATCCAGATCTATAATAAGTTGTTAGCAAACTCAGAACTTTCACAAGCACCTTGTGCACCAGGGACGCTGGAGACTCTCGCTCAATTCAGTGTGCTGTCACGTGTTATAGCACCGGAAAACTCCTCAATTTTTTCAAAAATGCGTGTCTATGATGGTGAAAGTTTAAAAGACACAGATCCTAAAGCAAAATCCTATCAGGAATACCGTGATTACGCTGGGGTTGATGAGGGAATGCATGGGCTATCGACCCGATTCGCCTTTAAGATCTTATCTAAAGTATTTAACTTTGATCATAGTGAAATTGCAGCAAATCCAGTACACCTTTTCTATGTATTGGAGCGGCAAATTGAACAGGAGCAATTCCCAACTGAAATTGCCGAACGCTACTTAGAATCTCTGAAAGGCTACTTAATACCAAAATACGTTGAGTTTATAGGTAAAGAGATACAGACGGCCTATTTGGAGTCCTATTCAGAATACGGTCAAAATATTTTTGACCGCTATGTCACCTACGCAGACTTCTGGATTCAAGATCAAGAGTATCGAGATCCTGAAACGGGTCAATTGTTCGACCGCTCAGCGCTTAATGCAGAGCTGGAGAAAATTGAAAAACCTGCAGGAATTAGTAACCCTAAAGACTTCAGAAATGAGATTGTTAACTTTGTGCTCAGGGCTCGTGCCAACAATGAGGGCTCGAATCCATTATGGACGAGTTATGAAAAGCTGCGTACTGTCATCGAGAAGAAGATGTTCTCCAACACAGAGGATCTTCTGCCCGTCATCTCATTTAATGCCAAAACATCAACCGATGATCAACGTAAACACGATGATTTTGTGCATCGTATGATGGAAAAAGGCTACACCGAAAAGCAAGTCAGATTGCTTTCAGAGTGGTATCTGAGAGTAAGAAAGTCTTCTTAAAATAGACATGCAGGGAGCATAAACCGCTCCCTGCAATGACTTGGGAGGTGCGCATGGCGAATTTCATAGATAGACGACTCAATGCTAAGGGAAAAAGCACGGTTAATCGTCAACGATTTATCAACAGATACAAGCAGCAAATAAAAAAAGCGGTGAGTGATGCCGTCACTCGACGCAGTGTTACCGATGTTGATAAGGGCGAAAAAATCGGGATCCCGACGAAAGACATTAGTGAACCTTTCTTTCATCAAGGACAAGGAGGTGTTAAGGAGCGGGTACACCCGGGTAATGATCAATTTACCAGAGGAGATAAAATTGAGCGACCACCTTCTGGCACAGGGCAAGGTTCCGGACAGGGAGATGCGTCCGATTCTGGTGAAGGGGAAGATGATTTTGTTTTCCAGATATCTAAGGATGAGTACCTTGAGTTATTATTTGAAGATCTCGAGTTACCCAACTTACAAAATAATCGTCTAAACAAATTGGTTGAATACCAAACCTATCGTGCCGGCTTTACCAATGATGGTGTGCCAGCAAATATCAATATTGTACGCTCACTGCGCTCATCATTAGCCCGCAGAATTGCAATGACCTCCTCGAAGAAGGCCCAACTTAGCCTACTAGAGAAAGAGCTTGAAGAGCTGGAAAATACACCAGGAGCAGAAGCGGAAAGAATTCTACTCATCAAGGAGCAGATAGAAGAGCTAAAGCAGAAGATAGACAGGGTTCCCTTTATAGATACGTTTGATCTCAGGTACAACAACTTCGCCAAACGCGAGATACCTTCGAGTCAGGCTGTCATGTTCTGTCTGATGGATGTGTCCGGTTCGATGGATCAGGCAACTAAGGATATGGCCAAGCGCTTTTATATTCTGCTCTACCTTTTTCTAACCCGAACCTATAAGAATCTTGACGTTGTCTATATACGCCACCACACCCAAGCTAAAGAGGTTGATGAACACGAGTTTTTCTATTCACAGGAAACAGGTGGCACTATTGTATCGAGTGCATTAAAACTCATGCATAAAATACAAAAAGAGCGTTATCCAGAAAGCGAATGGAATATCTATGCAGCACAGGCATCTGATGGTGACAATTGGGCTGATGACTCCCCCGGATGTAAACAGATCCTTGAAAAAAACCTCCTTCCGGTGGTGAGATATTTTAGTTACATAGAGATCACTAACCGCGCCCATCAAACACTCTGGCGGGAGTATGAAAACCTCCAAAAGTCGTTTGATAACATCGCCGTCCAGCATATTAAACAGGCGGAAGATATATACCCGGTATTTAGAGAACTATTTAAGAAGCAAGCAGTTTAAGGGGGCGCTATGGATGCTAAAAAAAAGAGAACTCCACTCGATGACGGGCCCGATTGGAACTTCGAGCTACTTCAGTCTTATTTAACTGAAATCGAAAGAGTGGCTGCACATTATAAGCTTGAATCTTATCCAAACCAGATAGAGGTCATAACAGCCGAGCAGATGATGGATGCTTATGCCGGCATTGGCATGCCAATAGGTTATACCCACTGGTCCTTTGGGAAAAAGTTTATCGAAACGGAGCAAAGCTATAAACGAGGACAGATGGGCCTGGCCTATGAGATAGTGATTAACTCAGATCCCTGCATCGCCTACCTTATGGAGGAGAATACCATCACAATGCAAGCCCTTGTGATGGCACATGCAAGTTTCGGCCACAATAGCTTCTTCAAGAATAATTATCTCTTTAAAACCTGGACTGATGCCAGTTCGATTATTGACTATCTGGTTTTTGCGAAAAACTACATCAGTCAATGCGAGGAAACCCACGGAACAAACCAAGTTGAGCTTATCGTCGACTCCTGCCATGCGTTAATGAACTATGGCGTCGATCGCTATAAGCGTCCGAGTGAAATTTCTTTCAAAGAGGAGCAGCTAAGACAAAAAGAGAGAGAAGAATACCTGCAGAGCCAAGTCAATGACCTATGGCGAACCATCCCCTTAACGCCTCATGATGATATCGAAAAAGAAGCCTTCAACTTTCCTGATGAGCCCCAGGAAAACATTCTCTATTTTATTGAGAAGAATGCACCTTTGTTAGAACCCTGGCAAAGAGAGATAGTTCGGATAGTAAGAAAAATGGGCCAGTATTTTTACCCTCAGAAACAAACTCAGGTAATGAATGAGGGCTGGGCCACTTTTTGGCATTATACGATTCTCAACCATCTCTATGACGATGGCGTAGTTACCGATAGATTTATGATGGAGTTTCTTCAAAATCATACCAATGTCATTGTACAGCCTAGCTACAACAGTCCCTACTATAGTGGGATTAACCCATACGCCTTAGGGTTTAATATGTTCGTGGATATAAGGAGAATTTGTGAGTCTCCTACCGAAGAAGATAAGCTTTGGTTTCCTGATATTGCCGGCAGCGATTGGTTAGAAACATTACATTTTGCAATGCAGAACTTTAAAGACGAGAGCTTCATCAGCCAATATCTTTCACCTAATATAATCAGGCAATTCAAGCTTTTTAGCATTCTTGACGATGATAAAAAAAACTACTTGTCAGTCTCTGCCATCCATGATGAGCAAGGGTATAAAGATATCCGTCAGATGTTGTCGCAACAATATAACCTCTCCAACATAGAGCCTAACATTCAAGTTCAAAAAGTGGATATTACCGGAGACCGCTCATTAACATTAAGGTATATACCGACTAACAGAATACCACTGGCCAAAAGTCGCCATGAAGTCGTGAAGCACCTACATAGACTCTGGGGATTTGATGTAAGACTCGAAGAGTCTAGCGAAGAGGGAGGGCTAACTATCATAGCCTCTTGCCCGGATAAACAAGCCGAGGAATAAAACGCTGACTTTCTGAATCAGGTATTAGTTTACAGATATAAAAAAAGCGCCAATAGGCGCTTTTAAATTTCAATGTCGCAACTTATGCGAATTTGAAATCGATGTGCTCAATAAGGCCTTTGAATGCATGACGCTGCATTGCCTGCACACGTACTTTAACGTCGTTACCATCAACAGTGATAGTTAGGTCGCTTGAGTAGAAATCAGCATTTTCTTGGATATTGATGATATCTTTATGGTCGAACTTGATAGAGATAGGCTCTTTACCAGCACCATAGATAACAGCAGGAACTTTGTTCGCATGACGTAGGCGGCGGCTCGAACCTTTCCCGATTTCAGTGCGGATTTCAGCTGCGATAGTATAAGACATAGTTTACTCACTTAAATAAAATAAATTTCAGGTAGTCCCCATTTTCGACCAACGAAGACTGATTTTTGAAGCGGCAATATACTAACACAGCATTAATCAACTAACAAACTGTTTAATACCAAAAAAATTAAGTTCAACATCCTACCAAGTACGAACGGGGCCAGTATCGACATGGACAAACCCTGACTGAGGATAATAGCCCACTCCACCTAACTTTAACTCTATGGCAGCTTCACGCAGATGGCTCAACTTTACATCAGGGATCACAATATCCATCGCCATTCCCTTCATATGGTAGCTCTTCTTCGCAACACCATTACTTTTTGAAGCTAACATGGCATTGGTTTTAGGCGACCGATATCCTGAGATAACATTAAAGTCTTGATCCACATTTAGCGATTCTTTTAACTTAAACAGGAGGTCATATAATCGTTTATCCATAGGGGCCGACTCATTGCGCCTATGATCCCTTAAAATATGACTGAAATCCGATAGGATACCACTTTGATAATTTCCATCTATCCAATAGCTTCCTTGCCCACGCTCCCCGGTATGTAAGTTACGAAAACCTAAGCTTCGCACTCCTGTAGTCGATCGACTTGCCTGTACTTTTGAGGGGATCATTGAAAACATTGCAACGCCACCAAGGCCTAACAACAACTGCCTACGGGCTGGACATACTATTGACACACTACCACCACTGCCTACTTTTTAATCACGAATGCCAATAAACTAAACGTTATTGGCGGTGAAATCAAGTTAACGAGACAAGCGATAACGACGTGAGGATTTGCTTTGAACTATCGATTTTCGATTAAAGCAAGGTTACCTGTTGAATTTTGGTTATAAATATCATTTCTAAATTGCGAGTCCCCTTCACTATCTATCCATGCGGTCCAGTATACTAAATGTACGGCTAAGGAGTCATCGAGAGAAAACCATTGTGTTTTTTGCCTCTCAACTTGCATATCTACCCAGGTTTGCTTATCCCTGACTAAATTCGATGCCATCCAATTTGCCAGGCTCTCCACATTTTCGACCCGAATACAGCCAGATGACAACGCTCTGTTAGACTCTTCAAACAGAGATTTGTCGACGGTATCATGAAGGTAAACATTGTAGTCATTTGCAAAGTAAAATTTGTACCGCCCTAATGTATTCTCTTCACCGGGTCTCTGTACCAATCGATACGGAAAGCGGCCTTGGGCTAACTCTTGCCACTCATCAGGGCTTTTCTCAATGATCACGCCTTTAGCATCGAACACATCAAAATTTCGTTGAGTAATATAGCTACCATTCTCTCTCACCTTAGGTAATAGATCTCGCCAAAGCAGGCGTCTGGGTACCCGCCAACTGGGGTTGAGAACAACATTAGATATTTGACTACTCAACATGGGAGTTTGACGATAGGGTTTACCGACAATGACCCTGGATTTTAGCTGTATCTCATCATGGTCAACGAGTACCATCTCAAATGCCGGGATATTAATCAGTAAAAATCGACTATCCAATGAGGCTAAGTAACTGGATTTTTTTAAGAAGTTGTTTGCTAATAAACGCGCTCGATTCTTAGGCGAAGCATTCAACCATCTCAAGGTCTCAGGCCCTATTATCGCATCTTGCTTTAAACCATGTCGTCGCTGGAAACGCAGTAAACTAGTTGCAAGTGTTCGGTTCAGTTGCTTGTTGTTTCTGTCATAGCTATCTAAATCGCCTAGCATGTTGAGCCGAAAACTTATCTCAGGTATCGATTTATGATAATCGCCCTCTTTAAGCCAGCCACCAATAACAAGTGGTTTCCAGGGATAATGCTCGCTTAGCCATAGCAAGTAACGCAGTCTATTGCTAACGGGAAGGTAATCACTCGAAGTGGGTTCTAAAGAGATGGCACGTTGGTAAAGATCCTCTGTGTCATCTAGCCTATTGGCATCATTAGGAATATTTTTATTTTGCCAAAAATATTTCAAGTCAGCTTGAATACCGCCGACTCTGTCGAGTTTCTCCTGCACTGTACCGCTTCGTAATATTCGATAGGAATCTTCAGACTGCTTACTTGGTCTGACTAAGTTTACTAGCTGTAGCTGATAGCGTAGAGAGTTCAGCCCGGCATCGCTTCTGTCCATTGCTGCAACTGGAGTTACATACAGAACCAATAGAAAGCCGGTGCATATCAACCAAACAAGATTTCTTAGCGCCATAATTCCCCTCTCTAATATCAAGCACAGGGTGAGTAATCGTCATACTTTCCTGATGCAGTTGATACAAGTATGGCAAAATTTAAGGCATGCGAGGAAAATACACAGAAGAGATTTGAAACGGAATAAATCAAAAAAATGATGGGCCGATGAACAAAAAAACTTTGCTCTATATTCATCGGCCACGAAAGATAACAATTAAATCAAGGAGCCTTTGAACTTTGAGTAGCCCTGGTGATCAAGGTCTTACCTGTGCTTGGTACATACCTAAGCTGCCAATGCTCTACTTTAGAGCGATTATCGGAGATATAATCATAGAAACAATAAGTAGACTCATTTGGCGTACCATCACCTTTATATAATTGACCACCAGCATACCAATAGACTATGTCGGTTTCAGGACCAAAATCATCGGCAGCCCCCAGGTTTCTAAGCACGTACTCATCCCCTTCCATCAAACCTGTCCAGATTTGCCTGCAATTATCTCCGGTTAATACAGTGCCATCGCCACCGTTTTTCGTACTCAACGGGTAACCCGTCTTACTCGAATCCAATGTCCCATCGCCATAACAAGCCAAATCTTCCACACGATTACTGGCTCCCGAAGCGGCCCAACAGCTGTGGTACAGACTCACACCCGAACGAAATGCGCCAAAAGCACCTTTAGCCGCCGAGTCATGTGCATCTTGCCCCAAACTCATAAACTTAGGGAGCGCCACGACAGACAAAATTCCCAAAATAATGATCACGACAACAAGCTCTATCAGAGTAAAGCCCTTAGAAATGGTGTACTTCATTACCACTATTACCTTTAATCACGTTAACAGCCAATAAGATATACATTATACCGCTATTGAGTTTCCAGCGTCACGAGAAACAGAGGGATAATCCTCCTTAAAAGCCATCAACACAAATTAATCGCTACCGTGCATGAATACTTCAACATGAAAGCCTGCAAAATGTAACAACAGCGAAACAAAAGTTACATAGCGATGAGGTGTTGGGACTTTCGCACATGGCTCACCGCTCTTGTAAACTATGGTTGTCATGGAGAGTGAATTGGCCCTGCATTATTGAGAGTGCGAAGGATTTTAAATCCATATCTTCACCTTCATCATTCTGCAGGTACAAAAAACTGACGCAAGTCAGGGCTACTGTTCATATCAAAGAGAATGATGGTACCCGAAGCCCTTCTTGTAATAGAGAGTGAACTGGCACGTGTATTTCAACGGCGCGAGGGATTCTAAATCCATATAATTACCTACATCATTCTGCAGATACAAAAAAGCCCTGACAATAAGTCAGGGCTTGAATGATGGTACCCGAGGCCGGACCAGCACCGGTACGTGTATATCAACGGCGCGAGGGATTTTATTATTTGCTTCTTACATACTGAATTTGGAATACAAAAAAGCCCCAACTTTCGTTGAGGCTTTCATGCTCAATCTCTAAGAGAATGATGGTACCCGAGGCCGGACTTGAACCGGCACGCTTATTCAGCGAGGGATTTTAAATCCCTTGTGTCTACCGATTCCACCACTCGGGCAAACTCGTTGATTCTGATGATACGTATTATCGATAGTTAATACTGTTTGCTCTTATTCAAAAACAAACTCACCACAATCTAATATGGAGGCGCGACCCGGAGTCGAACCGAGATCGACGGATTTGCAATCCGCAGCATAGCCATTCTGCCATCGCGCCATATTTTCTTGCAATTCTCAAGAGAGAATTTGGAGCGACATATCGGGTTCGAACCGATGACCTATACCTTGGCAAGGTATCGCTCTACCAACTGAGCTAATGTCGCTTTAAACTTTTTTATCTTCAGTAGGTTTTGCATTGCTGCTTTCCCCTGACTGCGAAATGGCATTCTACCGATTTAGGCACAAGAGTCAATCGCATATTTGATGATAAATGACTGCTTGCACACTAAATAGTCTCATTGCATTTTAATTATCCGATTCAGCAGTGAGATCGCCCCAGGCGGCAAGAATGTAACTCATCATAGACCAGAAAGTTAGCACGGTTGCGACGTAGAACAAACCGTAGGCGGCATAAGTTAGGAAGTCATTCGGTTTCCAAATCAAACCAATGATTGCAATCATCTGGGCTGCGGTCTTGTATTTTCCAATCCATGAGACGGCAACAGCGCCCCGCTTACCTATTTCAGCCATCCATTCTCTCAATGCCGAAATAACAATTTCTCTACCAATCATAAAGAGCGCCGGTAGTGTCAACCATACACTATTATACTCGGCCACAAGTAATACGAGTGCTGTTGTTACCATGATCTTATCGGCAACCGGGTCTAAGAAGGCACCAAAGCGTGTCGATTGCTTTAGCTTCCTGGCGGCATAACCATCGAGTGCATCTGTAACCGCTGCCAGCCAGAATACAAAGGCGGCAACAAAAGGCGACCAAGAGTATGGGAGATAAAAAATAACCACAAAAACAGGCAATAAAAATAACCTGAAAAGAGTTAACGCTATAGGTATGTTAAACGGCATGAGAAAACCAATAGTTTAAAAGCAGCGACAATCTTGCCTTAATTTTACTACCCTCGCAATGAATCATGTATCGTTTGTGCCATTTCTAAACTAATACCGGGTACTTTAGCCAGTTCAGCCACACTTGCGCCCTTAACTTCCTGTATACCACCTAAATATTGCAAAAGTGCTTTACGGCGTTTAGGCCCGACTCCCGCAATAGACTCTAAGGTGGAGGTATTTCTTGTTTTCTGACGTTTATTTCTGTGGCCAGTAATGGCAAATCGATGTGATTCATCGCGAATATGCTGAATAAGGTGTAATGCTCCTGAGTCAGCAGGGATAGTGAATGATTGCTCATTTTCACCATATATCAGCGTCTCTAAGCCAGGTTTTCTCCCCTCACCTTTTGCAACACCAATGAGCATTGGTGTTTTGTCGATATCGACAAACTTTTCATCTACAATTTTTTGTGCGATACGAAGCTGACCCGTTCCACCATCGATGAATAACAGATCGGGGATTTTGCCATTTTTATCAATTTTATCAAATCGTCTCGTTATCGCCTGCTTCATAGCGGCGTAGTCATCACCCGGCGTGATCCCATTGATATTGTAACGTCGATAATCCGCTTTATTGGGCCCTTCTCGATCAAATACGACACAAGACGCTACGGTACTCTCTCCCATTGTATGACTGATGTCGAAACATTCCATCCGTTGGATCAGTGTCGACACTTCCAAAGCTTCTTCAAGTAACAAGAAACGTTGCTCAACCGTATTTTTATGGGACAAACGAGTGTTCACCGCATTTGTTGCATTCGTCACCGCGAGTCGTAGAAAGTTTGCTCTTTCACTGCGAACATTAGTTTTAATCTCTACCTTCTTCTCGAGCGCCGTCTGTATTGCCCGCTCCAACTCCGGAAGGTCATCAAACCCATGGCTTAATAGTATCTCTTTAGGCACGGTCCGCTGACTATCTGAGTTGAGATAGAATTGGATCATAAATGCGCTGAGAACTTCATCTAACTCCGTTTCTGCTGGGACACTTGGATAATAGCTTCTACTACCAAATATTTTACCCTCTCGAATAAACAAAAGATGAAAGCAAGCAACACCAGAGGCATAGTAAGCACCAATAACATCCATATCGCCGGAGGTGTTTGACACCTCTTGCTGTTCAGCCACTCTCCTTAAGGCAGCTATTTGGTCTCTGTAACTCGCCGCTTGTTCATACTCCAGAGCCAGCGCAGAGGTCTCCATCTTAGAAACCAGTTCAGTCATCACCTGCAGATCTTTTCCTTTCAGGAATAGACTCGCCAACTTGACCTGCACTGCATACTCTTCATCGCTGACTTTATTCACACAGGGCGCACAGCACCGACCTATTTGATATTGCAAACAGGGCCGCGAACGAGATTTATAATAAAGGTCATCACACTGACGAATGGGGAAGATCTTCTGCAGCAAATGAAGGCTCTCCCTTACCGCGCCGCCATTTGGGTACGGGCCAAAATAGCTGCCTTTATCCCTCTTCGGGCCACGGTGATACGCTAACCTTGGATGCTTGTGATCGCTTAATAATATATAAGGGTAGGATTTATCATCCCGAAGCAAAACGTTATATCTCGGCATATACTGCTTGATATAATCATTTTCGAGAATAAGGGCATCGGTTTCGCTGTGGGTGACTGTGACATCAATATTGGCGATATGTGAAACCAACGCCTGAGTTTTTACATTCGGCAGATTGACGCGAAAATAGGAAGTCAGCCGTTTTTTTAAGTCTTTAGCCTTACCGACATAGATAACGGTCCCCTCTTCATCATACATTCGGTAAACACCCGGCGATGAGGAGACGGTTTTTAGAAACAACTTTGAATCAAATGTAGAGGGCATAGTATTCAAACAGAGTATTAAACATGGTACTCAAATAGAGTGTCGGTTAAAACTGACCTGTATCCAACATTTTATAACGAATGGCCAGTCTAGTCAGTTCTACATCCCCACTTATACCAAGTTTTGCAAACAACCTATATCGGTAGCTATTCACTGTTTTTGGACTTAAGTTAAGCTGCTCGGAGATATCATTGACCTTCTCGCCGTTAGTGATCATCATCATGATCTGCAACTCTCGCTCCGAAAGTGTTTTAAATGGGTTCTCTTCCGATTGATTAAACTGGCTTAACGCCATCTGTTGCGCAATCTCAGGCGAAAGATACCTTTGCCCATGAGCGACTTGTCGGATAGCTTGAAGCACTTCCGGAGGCGTCGCCCCCTTTGTAAGGTAGCCAGATGCTCCAGCTTGCATCACTTTTGTCGGAAACGGATCTTCAGTATAGATAGTCAACACAATAATTTTAGCATGAGGTTGATAACGAAGTATTTTGCGAGTGGCTTCCAGACCGCCAATACCGGGCATATTCATGTCCATCAAAATAACATCGGCTTCGTTACTTCGGCTCCACTGGACAGCGGTTTCACCATCACCAGCTTCACCAATCACTTTTATTCCACGTTCATCTTCAAGGATACGACGGATCCCCGTTCGAACTAATTCATGATCATCGACCAAATATACTGAAATCAACTGATATTTACCTTAGAAAGTAGAGCGATGAACCAATCTAGATTCACAATCTTATTTACTCGTAATCTAGCCCATTCGAGACCAATAGGAAAGCGGTATTTATGAGAATGTAACATAATGAATTTTAAGAAAACTATTGAAAAAAACTATTGACAGATAACAGTCAAAGAAGAAGGACCATAGCAACTAATCCTTATCCTGTTGGAGTGTATGATTTTCCACCTACCTATCATATTCTGAATTATCTAGCTAAATCATAGCTCAAGACTTAATCATGCCCAACCAGACTTATACTAATTGACTAGTTCAAATTTATAATAAGGAAGTGTAGCCCTTAGCCTGACTCTCGTTCAGAAATCGAGGCACAAAGATAGCGATCTTTAAACAATAGGAACCCTGGGGGGTCAACTCCTCATCTATATCCTTTAAAAACGAAAAGCCCCAGCATTTCTGCTAGGGCTTCATCTGACTCTCGATGAAAGAGCGGGGCGAAGGGATAGCTATCTTTAAACAATAGGAACCTTGGGGTTCAATTCCTTCATTCTTTTAAACGAAAAAAGGCTACTCTTTCGAGTAGCCTTTTTTCTAAATGTGGCGGAGAGATAGGGATTTGAACCCTAGACGGGCTATAAACCCGTGCCGGTTTTCAAGACCGGTGCATTCGACCACTCTGCCATCTCTCCGAACGAGCGATATAATAGCGCCCAGCCCCTTATGTGTAAATACCTATCTTGCCACCCTCCAATTGAATGCTCATTTGATCATCAAGTTGGTGCACTCTTGTCCGAAGAGACACAGTTTGGATTGTTATTGTCCTTCATAACATAACCTCCAACACTAGAGTGGTAATCATTCAGGCATTGTTTCGCCTGAACCACCGGCTTCACTCGGCATATCTTTCATTTTCGGTAAACCATCTTTAATAGGTAAAACACTTTCTTGATAATGAACATGAATACCCGGCTCAAACTTAAGTGATGGAATACTTGCCGCAAATACATCAATTAAATTCATTGTCGGGTGTTCAGTCATAATGTGACCGCCACATTCACGACACCATTTACGTGTACTACCGGGAGTCTTATTAAAGCTGGAAATTTTATCGGCACCGGCTGTAATGTTAATGGCCTCTGGATCCCACAAGGTAAATGCATTTACAGGTCCTGCTGACCATTTTCGGCAAGATTCACAGTGACAATAGCCCATCCCATTTGGTGTACCCGTAACTGTAAATTGAACCGCTCCACAAAAACAGCGACCTTGAAAACTTGGTTTCGCACTCATAATGTCATCCTATATATAGCGTAAGATTATTGATAAGTGCTTTGAAGTGTAGCCTAAGGAGACTCAATTTAAAGATACTTGTGAAGTCGCCGGAAAGTTGTCCAGCATGCTCGCGACAAACCCGCAGTCAGCTCAGCCGTTGCTAGAGCGCTTTCTTCGTTGAACTATAGCCAATACGGTAATCCTTCAGTGGTCACATTCACCGAATGCTCATATTAAGCTAAGCTTACCGGCTTCATGAACCAGTTGAGCAATATTACGCGCATTCAGGGTCTGCTTGAGCACTGAGAGGTGATAATCAATTCCCCGCAGAGTCAGATTTAGCTGTGATGATATCTCTTCCCTATCTGCTCCATTGGCAAGATGGGTCAGGATTAATGCTGAAATTGGGCTGATAATGTTGTAATCAACTAAGGGGTTGATCTCAGTTCCATGATGAAGTGCAATTTTGGTTTGCAGACGAGTCAAGTAGACTTCTACCTCGTCAATCCTGTCCAGCAGATCGTTAACCTGTTCTGTTTGCCGCATTATGAGGTTAAACCGACCTGTCAGCTGAGGTGAGACGGGACATGAAATTGAAACTGTCACTATGCCTTCTATCTGTTGGCTATCCAGATATCGCTTCATTCCACGAGGCAGTGTCCTATTGGACCACACACAAACTGCATGGCAGTAGAGCTGGCCAACGACCTCCTCCATATTCTTTAAAAACAATACCTTTTGCCGCCACAAGCTTAGCCCCTTCGCCGAGCTTGCAAATAACTTTCGACGTTTAGTGAAGTTGCGGATCAGATGTCTGTGGCTGTCCATTCTCCGCCCCCAATCTGAGGGCGTCTGAATATCATAGCAATAGCAGATATCCTCTACCTGAAGATCTTTACATCCTTGTTGCAATAAGGATCTCAGCGTAGCGGATAACGGAACCTGACTCATGAGTTATACCCTCGTAAATTTGTCTCAATAACATTTGCATCCCTGCCCACAGATAACAGCAGCTTAACCGCAGTAACTTGTTTTTAGCTCATTAGTCGATGCTTGCTGATAGCACTTGAACACCTGTTGCTGTTTATGCTTAATGCGCTGTAAAAGCTGCTTTGACACCTCAAAAGCATTCCCTTCAAGTGGTGCCTGCAGTGGCCCCTCAGCACCCTCGAAGTCACCAAGCTGCCTTAACAACTCCGCAGCCAATAATCGTTCCTGCACAGAATTCATATCCAGTATCAATAGCAGGTCTTTCATATTACTTCGTTCCCGACTGCTCCACTGAACCGGAATAGTCTTTTCACGGCGATACTTATGGTTAGCCAGCTGCCACAATTTCAGCCGAATATACAACTGATGCTCAGAGGGTTGCTTCCTATACTCCTCGAGCAGGATCCACAGTCCATCTTCATCCAAAGTCAGGTATTCAAGCGCATTGTCAGCATACTCAAACGCAGATACTTTCAACTCGGGTAACCAGACTTCGGCTTTGCAGTGTCCACACTTAACGAGCAATGGCTGCTCCGGCACCATAGGGCTATCGACATAACCATCACTCCACAGTGTTGCACATCGCGCATTTACTTCGAGTAATGGCCGGAGAGTGAGGCTACCACCACAATGGTTACACTCTTTGTAAATCTCTGTTCCGTATTTCATATAGGTAAAACTCCAGCACTTTAATACTGAGTGGAATAATAAGTCATCGACTCGACTCCCCCCTTCAAACACCATTGGCCATTACGACCTCGCCTACAGGCCAGCGCCGACAGAGATGTCGACACAAGCCAAACATTCAGGGTTTAGGTGTTCACAGACGAGTGCCCTTTGGCAGATACTTACGGATTATGAATGCCATCAATAACAAGCCTGGCAGACAAAATACGGTCAAACCGAGAGAGCCGGACTGAGGCACGTTCTCGATAAATGAACTTCCGGCCCAGCCGATGCCAAACAGAAGAGTCAGTCCACCGGTAATGAGACCCGCCCAAGCGTACCAGGGCATCTTGACCTTAATAGAGAGATAGGCAAACGCCTGCACCCCGAGGGTGAACAAAATACCCATGATAAAAAATTCTAATAATTCCATTTCCTACTCCTTATGAACGGCCTACGGCGCCAAATACATTACGGTTAGTTGGGTTAACGCGCATCCCCTCACCGGTATTCCAGAACTTAGCGACCTTGGCAGGGTTTTCAGTCGAACCATAACCAAATGCCGGGTGCATCTCTGACATGGCACCATGCAAAGCACTGGGCACGAATGGGTTAGCAGCGACAATCATCCAATGATGCCAATAATCAGGTTCATTAAAGGTACAAGATGCAATACAGGCACCGCAGTCGGTATCACTCTCAAGCCAGTAATCGAAACATCGTTTCGAATCACTGTGGAACTTCTTGATCCCCTCGTGGTTATTCCAGGTATAACCAGGCTGTTCGGCATGTTCACCACCGAAGGTGTAATTGGTATCCTCACGGGTATCCAACGCCTTACTCGGACAGGCATCTGCACACTTCTTACAGGTCTTACAGAACTCGGTGATCCCCCAACTACGGGCCTTGTCATGCTCGACAAAATCAAAATCTGTGTAGACCTTACACAGACGAATACGAGGGCCATATCCGGGTACGATCAGCTGAGCATTTCGGGCACCTTCCCCCAAGCCGGCTGCGATGCCATAGGCAACGGAATTACCCAAATCGTTGCCACTGGCAACGGCATGGTAGCCGAGACCTTGAATGAATTGGGCCATCTGGGATGCCAGCGTGGCCATCTTGGTGTAGCCATCACCTACGGTTCCTGCGCAGGTGCGGGACGGTGCCGTAGCCATATTGTCGTAGTCCATGGGGACCGCCATCACGATCACAGTCTTGGGCTCGAAGGGAAAGTCCTTCTCCCAGCTCAGTTCACGATCCTCTGGCTTGAAATGCTCCATCATCCCCTGCATCGCCTTGGCCATCTCCTGAGGATCGGTGATTTTGCTGACGCCCATCCGCTCCGCACCTTCCATCATCTCCACAGTCGCACCGGCATTGTAGATAGGGTCGTAGTCCCAGCGTTTGTCACGCTTGGCTATGCCACAGCGCACTGCGCCAAACAGGCGAGCGGCACTGCGAATTGCGTTTGATGCCTCCAGCTTGGTTCCAAACTGGTACTGCTCGTGGTCGACGCCGGATTGGTCCCATGAGAACCACTGGGTATCCGGTATTCCCATGGCACCGAGGCGAAGATCCCACTTGTGAGGCGGACACCATCCGGCATGCTGCAGCGCTGTATCCAGCTGGGTGAAGCCGGGGCGGGAGTTATCCCAGCCCTTATGTTCATATCTGGGTACCTGAAGCTGAAAATTGTAACGCGAGTCGTTTTTAACTAGTCGACCAAACTGCTCATTTCGCTCAGGGTGGCGCATCATCAAATGTGGACTACCGGCATAGGACCACATAGTGTCACGTTGAGGAAATGGTTTGAAATCATCGGCAAGATCCGGCCAGCTTTTGTCGATCTTTCCCTCGATAGATGCCCTACCAACACCGAATGCCCCCAAACCTGAGGCAAGTACCACACCGCCGCCTATTGCTGCACGTTTAAAAAGTTTTCGCCGCTCAGGATTATCCAGTAGCCCTTCTGAATGCACATTGGCATTATCATCAGCCACTATTTTACTATTCGTCATAAATTATCACCTCACAATCAAAGCACTCAAGACAATATTTTTATTGTCACATCCCAAGCACCAAAAAAATATAATAGACACTAAAAATCAGGTAACTATTCAATAAGTAACCATTCAATATGTAATTAGATGCAATTACCAAAATCATCGAAAACTCGAAGCCAATAATATATCAACCAGAAAATCTCAAATAGACAATAAATAACAACTCACAATTTCACTTTTGATAATTAAACAATTAAAAAGGCCCCTATCACTTGCTATTGCTGGTTTTCCCAGTCCGCTTAGATTGCGATAAAAAGCCAAGTCAGATCACCGCTTTGCAGGCCAGGTAGCAGTTCTCGTCAATACGTGCCCTCACGCAGTCTTCCCTGAGTCTCAACCACCTCTCACTCAAGGTCAAACGGACTAGAAACCAAATAGAATGATAAAATATGCTGCAAAAATGTCAGGAAAGAATAATAAGCAATCACTCCTTGTGTTCTACCGCCGTTAATTATCAGAATTGAAATTCTTTATTTCATATAGAAAAACGTTCAGTTCAAAAGAAAAATATTTATTAGCCACGAGTCACAATAAGCAAACAAAACAAATCATGTATTTAAACAAATAAGTATATATTTGCCAGAGTTTCACTAATAAATATTTCCAACAATAAAAGCACACTGTATTTCGAAATAATTTACAAGGATTGATACTATGATAGATCGTTACAACTATTTGTCTCTGCTAGCACTTGCGGCAGCGGGAATTACGACCACCGCATCGGCCAGTGGTATCCTGCGAGAGCAGACCACCACCGCTTATCTGGCAACTGCAGGAGCTGGCCAGACAGCAGATATTGGTGCATCAGCCGCCTTCAACAACCCCGCTGGTCTGGCTTATCTCTCCCATCCAGAGATACAGGGTAATTTGTTATTGATTGAGGATTCATTTCATTTTTACGACCAAGGTTCCAGCGGAAGCAATGATGATTTCGACAACCGCCGTAAAAATACTGACTACGGTGTCGGTCTCACCGGCGGAGGGTCATTCTTTTACGGTCAACCACTGGCTGAAGACTGGGGTATCGGCTTCGCACTGACCTCACCGGCAGGAGGGGCCACCGATGCAGGTGAAAACTGGGTAGGCTCCAATTTCATCGAGTCCATAGAAGTCTTGATAGCGGTAGCCCAGATAGCTGTAGGTTACCAAATAAGCCCGCAATGGTCGGTGGGTGCCAGTGCCGGAGTCAGTTACATGAGCTGGGAGCTAGATCTCGCCCCCTTCCCCCAGGCTTCAGAAAACCTGGACCTGGATGACACTAAGCTCGCCTGGACTTTGGGTGCCATGTATCGACCAGGCGCAGATACAAGGATCGGTCTGCGCTATGTCGCCGGAGTCGATCATGAGGTCACTGGTCCGGCCGTCATCGAAACCAAGATGGGAAGCACCGAGTATCAGGCCTCACAAGAGTTCAACCTCGCGGATCTGGTCACCCTGAGTCTGGATCAGCAACTGACCCCAAATCTAACCCTGCTGGCCGATATCGAATGGGCCAACTGGTCTGAGATGAAGGAGAGCCGAATCGTTCATCGGGACGGCCCGACAGTCATAGTTCCGCGCGATTGGAAGGATGCCTGGGGCGGCGCTGTAGGCCTTGCCTACAAGGTTTCACCGACACTGGTCCTTAAGATGGGAGTCAACTACGACGAGTCGGCGGTCTCTAAGAGCAACCATAAGATAGATCCCCCCTTAGATCGAACTATCGCCTACTCAGCAGGGGTTGACTGGGCACTGAATGACAGCACCGAATTCAACATCGGCTATCAATACCTTGATTTCGGTGACATAGAGGTGAATCAGGCCATAGACGGCTTCGATCCTGTAGCCAGTATGCCATTCAGTCAGCAGGTTATTGGGGAGAGTGAGGCCCACGTGCACATTGTCAGTCTGGGCATTAACAAGAAGTTCTAAACACTTTTTGCACGTATGTACCTTACTCGGCCAGAGTATCGGCCATTGACGACCGCTACTTTGGCCGATAAGGCCGAGATAAACCAAGTACAGCGATAGACTGTGCTTTCTCAATTTTGTACTCAAGGGATTCGTTGCTACTATCATCTCTATCAATGCAGATCGAACTCCTCAACCACAGGCCGTGTATGCACCAAATATCACTCGACGACATCCGTCTGGTCAACCTGATTGCTAAAGTCGGTAGCTTTGCCCGGGCGGCGGACGCGAATGACCTTCCCCGCCCCAGCGTTACCAGAAGAATAAAACAACTTGAAAGCTATCTGGGCGTCATTCTGTTTCAGCGATCAACCCGTCGATTGTCTCTGACCCCGGAAGGTGAGGTATTCCTGCAACACTGTCAGACTATTGAAATGGAGTGGCTGCAAGCCACCGAGCGGATGAAAACAACCGGCAGTGAACCCAGCGGCAAACTTAGAGTAAGCGCTCTGGGACTGTTCAATCGCACCATTGCAGGCCCCATATTGTCTCAGTTTGTGCGTCAATACCCCAAGATCGAGCTCGAGTTAACCTCGACCTGGTCAGCACCGGATGCCTCTAAGTTTGATTTCGATCTGATGTTCAATACTAAACCTCTGGATGACAAGAGTTTTATAAGTGAACCTTTGACCATCACGAACAGAGATTTCTACGCCAGTCCCGACTATTTGGCGAGCATAAAAATTCCTGAGACTCCGTTGGAGCTAAACGAATTTGAACTGGTTATTCTTAACTATACAGACCTCGAAAACGGGCAATGGTTATGGCAGGATGGCAACACCGTTCGCTCGCTAGCGTTACAGAGCCATCTAAAACTAGACGAAGCCGAGGCAGCCTTACAGATGACGTTGCTTGGTCACGGCATCTGCTGGTTTCCGGATTTTGTCTGTGAAAAGTATCTTGCATCTCAGCAGCTGGTAAGGCTGTTTGATGGCAAATTTGCTACACCCGGTACTCTATGGGCTATCTATCCCAGGACCCCCTATGATAATCAGCGTATGCGCCTGTTTATCGATATGGCCAAATCCAGCGGGCTATTGGGCAAACCCGTTACCGGTAACAGTTAACACTCTGGCTTTCGATTCATTAATTTATAAAGCGAAAAAGGGCTCATCATTTCTGATGAGCCCTTCGTCTTACACTCGATGAACGATCGGGGCGGAGAGATAGCGATCTTTAAACAATAGGAACCCTAGGGTTCAACTCCTTCTCTAACTCATTCTAATACGAAAAAAGGCTCATCATTTCTGATGAGCCTTTCGTCTTGAATATGGCGAAGAGATAGCTATCTTTAAACAATAGGAACCCTGGGGTTCAATTTCATATTTTTTAAACGAAAAAGCCCCAGCATTTCTGCAGGGGCTTCATCTGAATGTGGCGGAGAGATAGGGATTTGAACCCTAGACGGGCTATAAACCCGTGCCGGTTTTCAAGACCGGTGCATTCGACCACTCTGCCATCTCTCCGAACGAAACGAATATTATAAGTATCCCAGTTTGATGTAAACCATTATTTCTATTTAAGGCTTCAAGCGACCAGCTTCTATCCAGATTGGTTAATTATTGACGTAAAACAGAAGAAATACCTGTGGTATAAACCACTAAAAAAACAAATAGGATATAGGCTAGGATCAAGATGTGCTAAAATCTGTATATTGTTAATCTGTTTATTATTAAGTAGCACTTGCTATATGAATCCAAACGTCATCCCAGTTTCAGCATTGTCACCCCATCATAAAATTCCAACTCTCTCTGAAATTAAAAATAATAAACAAGGTTTATTATTAGGTCAGGAAAGAGTCATCGATGCATTTGAGCTACTGACAAGAACATCAAATCAGCATATGTACCTTGCTGATTTACCGGGAATAGACAGGTGCGAATTCATCAAGTCACTCACACTTAACTTGGGTGTTCAAGAAGATCAATATTTACATAAAGCAATAAGCAACAAGCAATTAACCTTTGATTGGAAAAACGACGACTCAGCCGCACTTGGGGATATATTCTCAACCAAAAATCAACCCTATCAATACCTTTCCGGTAACATTAAACGCGCAGATCTCGTCGGAAGACTCGCTCAAAGCAGTAATGAAACGGGCAATAGTAAGACTCAATATATTCCCGGGGCGCTCGCACAATGTCACTATCTATTTATTTGCGCCGAATCACTCTGGAAACGTGAAGGGTTATGGGACCTCCTTTTAGAAATACTGACCCATAGACAGTACCATGTTCATTCCACTCTCCCGGCTCTTCCTCTCAATTGTAAAATCGTACTTGTCGGATCCAGTACACAATTTAGTCTCTGCTGGGTTGAAGAACCACAGTTTTCATTACATTTCCCGTTACTCGGAGAGATGGTCAACGAACTCGATTTAGGCCATCATTCTGAAGATGATTATGCATGCTGGTTATTAGCCGTTACAGCCAGTGTAGATACCACCCTGTCTCAATCTGCCCTTGTTCCGCTCTTCTCATACAGTGCCCGAATAGCCGACCATCAACAAAGACTTTCACTACTATCGTCGCAAATTGGACACCTGTTAGCTCAGGCTAAGGCTTATTCTGGGCAAGAGGAGATCACTGGTGAATCCATTATTCATGCATTGAAAAAACATCAGAGCAGGCATAATGCTTCTGAAATGTTGTCGGCTCAAAATTTTGACGACAAATTTATTAACTTACCCACAGATAAGTTTATGGTCGGCCAAATAAACGGGCTCACTGTGCTGGAAACTGTCGAGTACAGTTATGGTGAGCCGGCCAGGATCACAGCTTCAGTCCATTATGGTGATGGTGAGGTTGCCGATATCGAAAGAAAATCTGAACTCGGTGGCAACATTCATGCGAAGGGAATGATGATCCTCTCGTCTTGTCTTTACAGGATCTTCGGTAAAGATGCACCTCTTCATTTGAATGCAAACATCGTCTTTGAGCAATCATATCAAGAGATCGATGGCGACAGTGCTTCGCTTGCCGAGTATTGCTGCCTGATATCGGCTATTACAGAAAAGCCCATCGATCAAGGTATTGCAGTAACCGGAGCACTCGATCAATTTGGAAACGTGCAAGCCATAGGTGGAGTTAACGAGAAAATTGAGGGCTTTTTTAATCTATGTTCACGTCGTGGCTTAACCGGTACCCAAGGTGTCATCATCCCGAAATCGAATACTCAACAACTTAACCTCAGTCCACAACTGATAGAAGCCGTTACAGCGGGTGAGTTTCACCTGTATGAAATTGAACATATCGATGAAGCAGTTGAACGACTAATGAATATCAACGCGGGGATTGCCGATAAAGATAATAACTTCCCGGAAGATTCGCTATATGGATTAGTTCAGGGCCGTCTCGCTGGATTAGCCGGTTATCAGGATGAAGAAAAAAGTTTTTTTGCGAAGCTAGTCGAAAAATTAAGCTTTTCCAGCTGATCGGAGTTGTTTAGCTTACACGTGTTCGCTAATCTTGAGTTCTAAAAATTGCTGAAGTGAAGTATATCGATGAGTAAAGCGAACAGTTTCAATAAAAAAGACCTAATAGCCTGCGGACATGGAGAGTTATTTGGTAAAAGCTCTCCACGTCTACCTATAGACAACATGTTGATGATGGATAGGATCACCAAAATTAATGCAGATGGCGGTGAATTCGGTAAGGGCGAAATTGTAGCAGAGCTAGATATTAACCCTGACCTGTGGTTTTTCGGCTGTCACTTTTCGGGCGATCCTGTCATGCCTGGTTGTCTGGGTTTAGATGCATTATGGCAACTGGTCGGTTTCTTCCTGGGCTGGGAAGGTGCTGAAGGCAAAGGACGCGCATTGGGCGTAGGTGAGGTTAAGTTCACAGGCCAGGTACTACCAGATGCTAAAAAAGTGACTTATAAGCTGACGATTAAACGTAAAGTATATCGAAAGTTGGTAATGGGTATTGCCGATGCAACGATGGAAGTTGACGGACGTGAGATCTACAGTGCAAAAGATCTCAAAGTGGGTATATTCACAGATACATCTTCTTTCTAAGGACTTTCTTTCGTCCATAAAAATGCCCTCTTAACTCACTTATAGCTATATATGATGAGGCCGGAGGGCAAAAATGCTGCGTTATTTATTGAATAAGCCAGTTAGCCGGCCATCTACTCCTTCACGCCAACCCCCTAACCATTGTGACTTCGAGTCAAGTGTCGAATAAGGACAATTCTCCTTTGAGCGGCCGCCAACTCCAGCCTGAAATCCTTTCGAAAAAGCTCTATCTAAACGATCTCTTTTTTGTCTCTTCATGCAAGCATCCTCTGTTCTACATACAAAGAAGCAATAGCTTCACTTAATATAAATAGAGTTTTTTGAACTCAAAATCAATCAATATTTAACGATTTTTAACGGTTATTATTTAAGCTGTTGAGTTTTTTGAACAAAAAAAATCGAGGCATTTGCCTCGACTTTTTAAGATTTATGTTCTACTTAAACCTGCGGCGGAACCAAAGTAGTGGTAAGGCGAACAACCACGCAAAACTGGCAGCCCCTTTACGCTTATAATCCTCTGGATCACCGTTATCATCGACACAGTTATTCGCATTGACGAATGATTCATCAGCCTCAGCGCCATTGGGCTGCAGGACCACCATGCGAGGCAGATAAGAAGTTAATGGGTCGCCATAGCCATTAACTTCAAATACCGCTTCACCATTTTCACCGATAACCAGATTGCCATCGACATCGTATTTATACAGCGGCTTACGAATAAAGGCCGTGCCGACAATGGTGCCATCTTCATTGATGCTGTTAGCTTCAACGACCTTGATGTCACTGCTATAGGTCAGTGTCACTCCGGTGCCGTCTTTAACTTCTATCTTATTACGCACCCAGTCACCGTCTGAGTTTTTAACAAACCCTTTCGACTCACAGGTTAGCAACTTATTTAAGTTGCTAAACTCGCTGGTCGACTTGTCGAACAGAAATCCCTCTTTCGGACGCGGCTTCTCTTTATCATGCGTCGTCTCGATAAATCCGACGACCTGACCTTTATTGTTGATGTCTTTAGCTTTACTGCTTAGATCTGAAGTCGTGTTATAAAAGTCGTTAGGTGTGACGATTTCACTATCTGGATTATTGGTGTCGAAATAGAAAAACTTATCACGAACATAACCTTCCAGATACTGCTGATAACTACCTACCAGTATGCCACTGTCATTGATGTCATAGGCGATAGAACTAAATCTATCGTCTATCATTGAGATCCAGTGATACTCATAGTTACCGTCACCGTTCTTTGTCCAGTATGCAGAATCATATGCGAGTTTATCTTTATCATCGTTGCGATAGACGTGAGAGCGACCAACCACCACTCCTTCGGCATTCACGCCCAATCCCTGCGCTCTGAACACAGTGTCAGATGTTGAAGTCAGACCTAATGGTAGCTCTTTAGTTTCAGTCACTGCATCATCGGCGCCCAATTGCCACACATAGGCACGCACATCATACTGAATGCTGCTATAACCATTGTTATCGGGATATTGCTCATCTTGAATACACACATCTACCGGGTACGTATCACCAGATATACAGCTGTCTAGCTTCTCTTTTGCCGTTTTTGACAGCTCGGTACCAGCATAACCTGTGATAAGGTTTGTTGCATTAATGGCCGTAGCCACCGAATACCCACCGACATTAACCGTGTCGCTGTCTTTTACATATTCAGTTAATGGGGGTAATAGTTCTATCTCGCTACCACTGGCAGTCTTAGCAAAACCTCGCTCTTCAAACTCCCGGTAATACCAGTAATCTTGATCGGCGGTATCACCTGTGTATTCGACTTTCTGCTCCGGGGAGGTCATGGAACCAATTTTGACTCCGGCGTCATTTATGTCGTAGTAATTAACATCGACAGAATTGATTGACTCAGGAACATCAGGAACGGTATCTTTTGGCGGCGTAGTGTCGTTCACGCTATCAAACGTGGGTATCCAGGCACCCGATGCGCCATTCTCATCGGAGGTAAAAGTGAAGTTGTTTGCTTTAATCGGCTCATCGATAGAATAGGTGATCTTCTCAGCATCGGCGATACCATCTTCGATATCAATCACACCATTATCATCTTCTTCAGAAGTATCGAGCTTCTTCTTACCTTTTGAAACTCCGACAGATTTGTTATCGGCATTGACTGCCATACCATATCCATTACGAGTGCTTTCCAGCGTGCCGTTAAGATCGAAATCTTCGATGTTTTTAATTTCATAGACTGGCGCGGCATGAGCGCCCTGAAGAACACCAATTACGCCTACGGCAACTAATGAAAGGGCTTTATCCAGTTTAAACTTCATTAACGCTATTCCCATTATTATTTTAGTCTTACTTGAGCGACTCAAGTTCTTCCCATCGCTCAAAGCAAACTTCCAACTCCTGCTCTTTATTGGCTAGCAGCTCGAGTTGAAGGTTAATTTTATCTTGATCCTGAGCATAAAACTCTGGCGCACTAATCTTTTCCTGTAAAGCTTCAACCTCTTGCTCTAACTGCTCCATGGTGGCTGGCAACGATTCGAGCTCGCGCTGTAACTTATACGATAGCTTCTTTTCAACTTTAGCTTTTACTGGGGTTTTAACCTCTTTGGCCTCAACCTCGACAGGTTGGACACTCTTTGTCTCTTGAGGTTCCTCAGAATAAAACTTTGCTCCTTGAGACACGGCATCTTGATAACCGCCAACATATTCAGCCCAACCACCGTTACCCGTGAACCACCAACTACTAGTCACAGTATTATCGATAAAGGCTCGATCATGGCTGACGATAAGTAAGGTGCCAGGATAATCAGCAAGTAGTGACTCTAACAACTCTAAGGTCTCAATATCAAGGTCGTTCGTCGGCTCATCAAGAATAATTAAATTAGCGGGTCTTAGCAGTAGACGTGCTAACAGTAGTCTATTCTTTTCACCGCCTGAGAGTGCTTTAACCGGTGTTCTTGCTCTCATCGGTGAAAACAAGAAATCCTGCAAATAACTCAGAATATGACGGTCTTGACCATTAATAGTAATGGTCTTCTTACCTTCGCCGACATTTTCTTCCACTGTCTTCTCAGGATCGAGTGCTTCGCGGTACTGATCGAAATAGGCAATTTCGAGTTTGGTACCGACTTTAACACTCCCCGACTGAGCTTCTAGCTGACCAATAAGTAATTTTACTAATGTCGATTTACCACAGCCATTAGGTCCAATAAGCGCAATTCGGTCACCGCGCATGACTGAAGTCGTGAAATTTTTAACCAGATTCTTATCTGGAAGATTGTAATTTAGATCTTCAATATCGAATACTAACTTACCGGAGCGATCGGTATCCGCAACCGCCATCTTAGCGGAGCCTTGACGATTAAGGCGTGCCATACGCTCTACTCGCAGTGCTTTAAGCGCGCGTACCCTACCCTCATTTCGGGTTCGTCTCGCTTTCACACCTTGACGGATCCACGTCTCTTCATCGGCTAGTTTTTTATCGAAGTGTGCATTTTGCTCTGCTTCAACTCTCAACCATTCAACTTTACCATCTAAATATGCTTGATAATTTCCAGGCCAAGAGGTCACAACGCCACGATCAAGATCCACGATTCGGGTCGCCATTCTTGAAATAAACCCCCTATCGTGACTCACAAAAACAATTGCACCTTTATAGCTCATTAAGAACTGCTCAAGCCATTCGATCGTATCGATATCAAGATGGTTAGTCGGTTCATCTAAAAGAAGTAGATCAGGTTCGCTAACCAGCGCTCGGGCGAGTGCTACTTTACGTTGCCAGCCACCCGACAATTCAGATAGAGCACTGTCAGGGTCTAAACCTAATAATTCACAGTTCTGGTTGATTCGGCTATCAAGCTGCCAACCATTGAGGTGATCAATATCCTCTTGCAAACGCTCCATCTGCTTGAGCATACGCTCCATCTGCTCAGGATCTGCACTGCCAAGATCATGGGCCAACTGATGATAACGCTCCAACTTCTCCCCTACTTCTTGCAGACCTGCAGAAATATAGGAATAGACAGACCCCTTATCAGCCTTAGGGGGATCTTGCTGTAAACGACTCACTTTAACATCTGTAGCTATGTTAAATTCGCCCTCGTCGAGTAATACATCACCACTCAATACCTTCATTAAGCTCGATTTGCCAGCACCATTTCGACCAACGATACACACTCGCTCGCCGGGTTCGATGGTAAAATCGGCTTTTTGCAATAATGGTGTATAGCCATACGCTAACGAACCACTATTAATACGAACTAAACTCAAGTTATGCTCCTAAAAATTCTTTCACATTATCAATATCAAAAGGCCAATTTAGCTCTTTATTGGTATCAATCTGTTTTAATACGGGAATGCGTATACCATATTGCTCGGCAAGGAAATCGTCATCGCAAATATCTTGCTTCTCATATTCAAGCTGAATTTGATCGAGTAACTGTGCAGCAAGTTCACACAGATGACAGGCATCTGTGTGAAACAAGATATACTGAAATGGATTACTCGGCATGGGTCAACAGCCAAGTATTATGGATTTGTGGATTACGTTTGAAATCCAAAGGTAACGTCTGATTATCGATATTTTTAACGGTAAAATTCAATGCTTCTAATGCTTCGATCTCCATTTTAAACTTACGCTTATTGTTAGAGAAAATAATCTCGCCGTTAGGATTCAATAGCTTAATTAAACTCGATAACAAGGCAACATGGTCACGTAGAACATCGAAAGAATCTTCCATGCGCTTTGAATTGGAAAACGTTGGAGGATCGATAAAAATAAGGTCAAATTTATCATGAGTGGTTTTGATCCACTGCATGCAGTTGGCTTGAACAAACTGATATTTATCATCATTCAACCCATTTAAGGCAAAATTCTCTTTAGCCCAGTTGGTATAGGTATTTGACATATCGACCGTTTTAACCGATTTAGCCCCACCCAATGCCGCATGCACAGAAGCCGTTCCGGTGTAAGCAAATAAATTCAGTACATCTTTGTCTTTAGATTTTTGCCCAACGAGCTTACGCGTGAGGCGATGATCGAGGAAAAGCCCCGTATCTAAATACTCTTTGAGGTTTAGCTTAAATTTAGCCCCGTACTCAGTGGTAATTAGCTCAAGTTTATTTGCTTGGATCTTCTCATATTGATTAGTGCCCTTCTGACGCTCACGAGTTTTTAAAATAATATGCTCGGGATCGATACCAATAGCACTAGGCAAGGTGATCAAAACGTCAGTAAGACGACGTTTAGTTACAGACTCTGGAATATCTACTGGTGCGGTATATTCTTGGATCACAACGTAATCGAGATATTTATCGATGGCAACTTTATAGTCAGGTAGATCGGCATCGTAGATACGATAGCTATCGACGCCCTCTTTTTTAGCCCACTTCTGCAATTGCTTAAAATTCTTTTTGACCCGGTTAGCAAAAGGCACCGCAATGTCACTGACATCGCCGTCTCGATTGATTTTGGTTGGGTCGACACGGCGTGTATTTTCTGCATGAACAGTATAAAGATTAAATGCACATTCCAGCGCACCGTTATTCATCTTCATCTGCTTGTCAGCTTTCAGCTTCAATGCGGATAAAAGTTCAACATCACTGTTTAGAATAGCGAGATTCCAACCACCAAATTCAGCCTTAAACTTATCACCTAATTGATAATACAGCTGTAAAAGCGCTGTCACTGTGCCTAATCGCTCACCATAAGGCGGGTTACTGATAAGGTAACCTGATTCAGCAGGCACTTTAACATTCAGTGCATTTGAGACGTCAAACTCTATCAGATCCAATACGCCCGCATTTTCGGCATTACGTTTTGCCAGAGCAACGAGCCGTGAGTCTATGTCTGAGCCATAAAACTTAGTCGTACAACGTGTTTTGCCTATTGACGCTCTGGCTTTGGCTTCGTCTAACAAACCTTGCCATACTTTGTCACTATGTCTGTGCCAATGTTCAAAACCAAAACGCTCACGATGTAGTCCGGGCGCCATATCGCAAGCCATCATTGCGGCTTCAATCAATATAGTACCACTACCACAGAACGGATCCATTAGGGTGACCGGAGTCTTTTGCCAACCACTACGAACCAACATGTTCGCAGCCAGGTTCTCTTTTAATGGTGCCTCACCCGTTGTTGAACGGTAGCCACGCTTATGGAGCGCCGGACCAGAAAAATTCAAACCGATAGTGATCTGTCCGCGGCGATAGTGAGCATCGATTCGAAAATCTGCATCCACACGAGCCACATCAGGTCTTGGGCAGTCATCGTCACGGAAACGGTCAACGATGGCATCTTTAATCTTAAGCGCACCAAACATGGTGTTATTAATAAAGCCACCCATACCATGAAAATCGATGCTGAATGTACTACGGTGATTAAACTCCATCTGCCAATCGATACCATAAGCCGCATTATATAGCTGCTCGGGGGATTCACACGGGCCTTTGTGGATAACAAGAATAATACGGCTAGCTATCCGCGACCATAGCGTTATCCGGTATCCTAATTCCAGCGAAGCCGAAAAATAAACACCTGCAACACTCTCTTTTATTTCAGAAGCACCGAGTTCTGCAAGCTCAAGTGATAACGCATATTCGTAGCCCCTAGGAGCCGCAGCAAAGAAATTTAACATCGATAAATTGATACACATTAAAAATTAATCAGACATTATACCCGAAGACGAGACAAATGATAAAAAGTTATTGGATAAGTGGCTCAAAAATCCACTTAGGTTATGCAGGTTTGTACGTTCACGATGCGTTTAGCTTCATTAATGAACGTTCAATCGAGTTATCGTAAATGTGGCTTGCAATGGGAAAATCTTATCGCTATAGTTCGCCCCGCTTTGAGAGGGAGCGGGTTTGAGATTGTCAAATCTAGCAAATCCTTAAAAGTGAAACTAGGACGCGGGATGGAGCAGTATAAAAGCTACTCGGACTCAGCTATTTATGAAAGCAAGGCGAAGGTCGTTGCCCCGCTTTTATATAAAGTAATCCAGCTCCCGCAACCAATTCTTAGATTGAAAGAATCAAAACTTCAATTCATTCATCTAGTGTATAGGTCATCCGGACGCGGGATGGAGCAGTATGGTAGCTCGTCGGGCTCATAACCCGAAGGTCGTTGGTTCAAATCCAGCTCCCGCAACCAATTCTTTAGTAAATAGAATCAAAACAATTTACAGCGTTTATCGGACGCGGGATGGAGCAGTATAAAAGCTACTCGGACTCAGCTATTTATGAAAGCAAGGCGAAGGTCGTTGCCCCGCTTTTATATAAAGTAATCCAGCTCCCGCAACCAATTCTTAGATTGAAAGAATCAAAACTTAAATTCATTCATCTAGTGTATAGGTCATCCGGACGCGGGATGGAGCAGTATGGTAGCTCGTCGGGCTCATAACCCGAAGGTCGTTGGTTCAAATCCAGCTCCCGCAACCAATTCTTTAGTAAATAGAATCAAAACAATTTACAGCGTTTATCGGACGCGGGATGGAGCAGTATAAAAGCTACTCGAGCTCAACTCTTTATGAAAACAAGGCGAAGGTCGTTGCCCTGCTTTAATAAAAAGTAATCCAGCCCCCGCAACCAATTCTTTAGTAGAAGAATAAAAACATCTATTAGACTTTAATAAAAAACAGTCGCGGGATGGAGCAGTATGGTAGCTCGTCGGGCTCATAACCCGAAGGTCGTTGGTTCAAATCCAGCTCCCGCAACCAATTTTTATCTAAAACCAAAGTCGATACCCTGCTTTAAAATAAATCCGCTTCCCTAGCCATTTTCTTGATCCGTACCTTTATTTATTCACCATTCAGCTAATTATAAATTCATCAGATTCATAACTATTGATTCAAACTTTTCATTAATTTTTCTGTGTTCTGTGTTCTGTGTTCTGTGAACGTACGATAAATTAAAGATCGACTCTCATCTTTTTATGGCGATTTAATAAGGTTGATTATTTCGGAGAGGATGGAAACATTAAGTCAGACCCTGGCCATCGCAAAGATAACCAGAGGTAACCAGAGATAAAATAAGTAGTGGGTAACTCAGCTGGGAATTAGTTAAGCCGCAACAATATGTCGCTTGATATTTAATGGGTACAATCTGTCATTCATGACCTTGATACACTCAAATTGCATTAATGACTTAGTGCCATTTAGCGAAAGTTCATTTGATAAGAGCATAACGAGTGATGCTTGAATATTTGCTTCAACCACCAGGACCTGAGCGTTCACCCCTTGACACCTTAGTTGAAAAACTTTAGCTAATTCGCTATAGACACACATAGTGCTTGTATCGAAAAACCAGGATTTAGGCATCTGAGGCTTTAATAAGAAATGTGCAGCAGTCGCATTAAGAGCCAATTGCACCTTAGCCGCATCAGATAAACTCATCGACTTAGAGAGCCTCTCAACAAACTCAATATAAAATTTAGCGTGTTCGACACTGAACTCTAATTCCGATTGGGCATCAGGGATTAAAGATTTAGATTTATAAGGGGTCAGAAATTCCATATCTGAGCCTAACGAAACGCTTAAAAAACCATACGCATCGTTATATATCCATTGCCAATCCCTTTTTGGCATTAATAACATAACGTTTACCCATAATATAAAGTACAGCTCGATAATAGATGATAATTTATCCAATATCAAAATATATTTTCAAAATATGAGTTTAATAACAATATGTTATATTGATCATGCGCGATCCAATTGCGATCGCGCGATCAAAAGTAGATCCAATAAAGATCTATTTACTATCGAGCCCTATAAGCTTCAACGATATCTTGAATTAATTTAGGTCCCTGATAGATAAACCCTGAGAATATTTGCACCATTTTTGCGCCTGCATCGAGTTTATCTAAAGCATCTGAAGCAGTATTAATTCCACCGACACCAATGATCGGTATCTCACCTTTTAAACAATCAGCCAACTGTTTAATCACCGCTGTAGATAATGAATTTAATGGCTTACCACTTAACCCACCCGCTTCATTAGAGTTCATCAAACCACTGACACCATCTCGACTGAGTGTTGTATTGGTCGCAATAGCACCGTCAAATTGATTTCTGATCAGTGAATCTGAAATTTTCTCAATCTCTTCTGTTGACAAATCCGGTGCAATCTTAAGAGCGATCGGAACATACTTACCATGCTTCTCAGCAAGATCTTTCTGTTTGGCTTTTAATGATCCCAATAGATCATCAAGCAAATCACCATATTGTAGACTACGGAGTCCCGGAGTATTAGGAGATGAGATATTGATGGCTATATATGCCGAATATTCATAAACCTTCTCCATGCAGATAAGATAATCATCTTTACCCTGCTCTACCGGCGTATCTTTGTTCTTACCAATATTGACGCCAACCAAGGCACCTGACTTAGCCGCTTTTAAATTTGCAACCAGATTATCAACCCCCTTGTTGTTAAATCCCATTCTATTGATAATCGCTTTCGCAGGCTTCAGTCTAAACAGACGTGGCAGATCATTACCCGGTTGTGGTCGGGGGGTTACTGTCCCCACTTCAATATGACCAAACCCCATCGCATGAAAGCCATCGATGCACTCGCCATCTTTATCCATCCCTGCAGCTAAACCAACGGGGTTAGGAAAAGTCACTCCCATAAACTCAACAGGGGCTTGAGTAAACTTCTGCGCATAAAAACAATCTAAAGGTGTATTCGCCGTCGCCTTAAGACTTACTATAGCAAGATGATGCGCCTTCTCAGGATCCATCTGAAACATGACTTTTTGAGCAATTTTGTAAAACATGTTTTCTCCTAGACCGAAAAAAGCCCCGGCATTTGCCAGGGCTATTTAATTATTATTGTTTACTTTTGACCTTCACAATGAAGAATCAAAAGGTTTAGTTCACGTAATGCGACCGAGAACTTCGCAAACTCATGGATCTGCGAAGTCTTAAAGTCTGCAAGCATGTGGAACCATCTCTCCAACAAGCCCTCATTGGAGTCGATCCACTGCGTGATTATTGTCTCTGCATCACACGTATCTGTACAGGCACGAAGTACGACCGAGCTCAGTGAACGTTGCTGCCAATCTAACTCTTCTCTAAAGGCCGCTCTTGCGAGCGCTTGCCAATGGTTCGCTACCGGCTGAGCACTAATCTGATCTAAGAACCAGTGTAACTCAACACGCGCACCTAACTTGAAGTACGTCTGAGCAACTAAGGCTACAGGCTTATCTTCAAGTTCAGCGATTTGTGATATATCCAGTGCAGAGAATAAGGTACTCATATTAACAACATGGGTAGCAACATCTTCAGTAACGCCCTCTTTAACTAAAGCAGCAATTTCTGAACGTATGCCGTTGACCTCTTCTTCGACCATATAATTGTGTACATTCGCCTTTAAGTCAGCGAATACTGGAGCATAAAACGTTACAGTTTGCTCAATACTATGGCTGCGATTGCGATGGCGTAGGAACCAGCGACAAGCGCGACGAATATTTCGGCGAATTTGATGTAGCATTTCACCTTGAACAACTGCAGGAATAACTCCATTTAATGCAGTGATCTCTTTGGTTAAATCATATAAACCAAACACTTCACGTGCCATAGTGTAACAAATGGCAGCTTCAGCTACTGAGGCACCGGTCTCATCTTGCATACGTTGAACAAAATTAAGGCCTAAATCATTCACAAGCTCATTCGCGAGTGAGGTGGCAATAATTTCTGCACGCAGTGGGTGAGCTACCATACGGTCGCTGTACTTCTCTTGTAACTGTTGAGGGAAATAAGCGATGAGCAGCTGACTCAGGAAAGGATCATCGGTAATTTCAGGCGTTATCAATTGCTCTTTTAACACCATCTTCGCATAGGCAACCAGTACAGAAAGCTCTGGACGAGTTAGCGCCTTACCATTAGCGAGTCGCTCCGCAAGTTCATCATCTGACGGAATGAACTCCAGACCTCTGTCCAGCTTACCGTCTTTTTCAAGATAGTGAATAAAACGGATCTGCTCTTTAAGCTGTTCAGCACCTCGAACCTGAGTAACCGAAATGGTTCTGGTTTGATCTTTACAGTCTTGTAAGACAATACGTCCGACTTCATCAGTCATCTCTATTAAGAGGCGATTACGCTGCTTCAACGTCATTTCACCATCTGTAACTAATGCGTTCAGTAAGATTTTAATGTTGACTTCATTATCAGAACAGTCAACACCACCGACGTTGTCCACGAAATCCGTGTTCATGCGTCCGCCGTTACTGGCATATTCGATACGACCAAGCTGAGTACAGCCTAAGTTACCGCCTTCACCGATAATTCTGGCCTGAACTTCATTACCATTGACACGAAGTGCATCATTGGCGCGGTCACCAACTTCGGCATGAGTTTCGTTCGATGCCTTAACATAAGTGCCGATACCACCATTCCAGATAAGATCGACCTTCATCTTAAGAAGCTCTTTCAACAACTCCGTTGGTGTCATCGATACTTTCTTAGTTTCCAGCATCTTCTTCATTTCTGGGGTCAAAGAGATCTTCTTAGCAGAACGAAGGAATATGCCCCCCCCTTTAGAGATAAGCTCCTTGTTATAGTCTTCCCAACTTGAACGAGGGAGTTCAAATAGTCTCGCACGCTCTTTATAACTTGATGCTGCATCAGGGTTAGGGTCGATAAATATATGCATATGGTTAAAAGCTGTGACCAAACGAATATGTTCAGATAACAACATACCGTTGCCGAATACATCTCCGGCCATATCACCGACTGCCAAGCAGGTAAAATCTGTTGTCTGGCAATCGATACCTATCTCACGGAAATGACGTTTAACAGACTCCCAAGCACCTCGGGCCGTGATCCCCATCTTCTTGTGGTCATAACCATTACTACCACCAGAAGCAAAAGCATCACCTAACCAGAAGTTATACTCCGCGGAGATAGCATTAGCGATATCAGAGAAGGTTGCGGTGCCTTTATCGGCTGCGACGACTAAATAAGGGTCATCTTCGTCATGACGAACGACATTCGCAGGCGGAACGACTTCCCCATTGATAATATTGTCAGAGATATCCAACAGACCGCGAATAAACAGGCGATAGCACTCTTGACCTTCGGTAAAGAACGCTTCGCGCCCCCCCTCTGTCGGCAGTTGCTTACAAACAAAACCACCTTTAGCACCAACCGGTACGATTACGGTATTTTTAACTTGCTGCGCTTTAACGAGACCCAATACTTCAGTACGGAAATCCTCACGACGGTCAGACCAACGCAGTCCACCACGCGCCACTTTGCCACCACGAAGGTGCACACCTTCGACTCTTGGTGAATAGACAAAGATTTCAAATTTAGGCAAAGGACGAGGCATCTCAGGGATCTCTTCCGGTGCAAATTTGAATGAAAGATAAGCTTTCACTTCACCAGTTTCGCTAACTTGATAGAAGTTCGTTCTCAGCGTGGCATTGATAAGATCTAAGTAACGACGAATAATTCTGTCATCATCCAGGCTGGACACATCTTCCAAACGCAGATCGATCTGTTCAACAAACTTACTCAGCGTGCGAGTCTTAAGTTTCGGGTTAAACTTACGCATAAACATCTTAACCAGAAAATCTGCGATCTGAGGATAGCGAGTGAATGTCTCTTCGATGTAAGCTTGGCTGAAGGTTGCATCGATCTGGCGCATATATTTCGCATAGGCACGTAGAATCGAGACTTCTCTTCCACCAAGACCTGTCGCTAACACTAATCGGTTAAAGCCATCATCTTCAAGTTTCTTTCTCCACACTTCAGATAGAGCGGTTTGGAAACGAAGTTGACTATCAGCGATGCTCTGTGTTGACGTGCCCTGCACTGTCATCAAGAAATCAAGGATCCAATAGGTTGCGCCATCCGCCGTCTTAAGTTCATAAGGACGTTCGTTGATCACTCTTAGACCGAAGTTTTCCAGCATAGGTAAAACATCTGACAGATGAATGGGCTCATCTTTATGGAACAACTTCAGACGAACTTTACTGTTATTAAGTGCAGTCTCTTGTGGCTGATAGAAAAGCATTCCCAGTTGCAGATCATCATTTAAAGATTCAAGGTGCTGAATATCGACAACGGCAGAGCTTGGCAATACATCCTCTTTATAACTGCGAGGAAAGGCATTGATATAACGCTTGCTAAGACTCTTACCTAACTCTTCACCCTGAGCACTACTCAATGCATCATTGAGTTTATCTTCCCAAGAGCGAGCAGCTTCAATTAAATTGTTTTCGATAGCAGCCACATCCACATCCATATTATTATTATCGACTTTCACTATGTAATGAGTTCGCGCGAGCGTTGATTCTGAAAAGTAAGTGGTAAATTCAACTTGTGAATCACTCTTGAAGTGCTGGCCCAGAATTCGCTGAGTGTCTTCACGTAATTTAGTGTTATATCTATCTTTAGAGACGTATACCAAACAGGACAGGAAGCGACCGAAGCCATCTTTACGTACAAATAGTTTCAATTTATCTCTATCTTGCATCTCCAGAACACCATGGGCGACATGGGCTAACTCTTCGACATTCCCCTGAATAAGTTCATCGCGGGGCAGTGTCTCTAGGATATGCATCAAGGCTTTATAATCGTGAGAACTCGGCGTCAAACCGGAGCGGTCCAGCACTCGCTGTACTTTTTCGGCTAACATTGGAATTTCACGAGGGCTACGATTATAGAGATTAGAAGCATAGAGTCCTAAGAATCTATCTTCGCCAATAACATTCCCTTTTTCATCGAAACGTTTAACGCCAACGTAATCGACGTAGGCTGGACGGTGAACACGACTCTTTTCGCTACTTTTGGTCAAGACCAACAAGCTATTATCCAAGGCTTCTTTACGAGCACTTTCCGATAACTGGGAGAGGAGTAACCCGGTTTCAGGCTTTGGCTTGCCGGGAATATTCATTAATCCCAGGCTCGTTGAAGTATCAGGAATGAGCTCTAAATCACCTTCTACCTTGTGCAGGTCGTATCTGCGATAGCCTAATAGGGTAAAATGGTGATCATTAAGATACTTTAGGAAATTAATTGCTTCTTCACGCTCACTCTTATGACCCGGGTAAGGACGAGTATCGAGCTCTTTTATTGTCTCTGTCAATTTGGCAGACATAATGTCCCAGTCGCCTACAGACGCTGCAACATCACCCAATACTGACTCAATTTCTTTCTCTAATTGCTTGATATCCTTATCACTGCTTTGCCTATCAATCTCAATCAGGAACACAGCGACCTTTTCAAGTTTCTCGCTACCCTCATCCCCGTAGTGAACCTGCGTAATCATCCCTTTAGTTCTTTTTATTGAGAGAGGAGTATGCAGAATAGCGTGGGCCGTGATACCAATTCGATTGAGTGCCATACCGACAGAATCAACCAGGAATGGCATATCGGGTTGAATAACTTCGATGATCGAGTGAGTCGACTGCCAACCATGCTTAGACTGGCTAGGGTTAAATACCCGAATATGGGACTCCCCCTTAGGGGTGACATTTGCCGAATTCCATAAACTTAATACCGCACCATAAAGGTCACTATCATTACGGGCATTAAGATCGTCTTTCGACATATGGGCATAAAGACAAGAAGCAAGCTGCTCTACTTGTTTTGATTGTGCATGAGGAACTTTAGAGTGAATTAGGTTAACTACATTTTCGAGTAGTACTGAAGGCATTGCATCTTTCAAGGCCATGTTGCTGTTTCCTTAGGGTCTATGGCAGCGCTTTTATAATTTTTGGGATGCTTGTACAAATGACCGGTCTGGAGAATGTGACCTAGGTCATGCGCGAAGTCTATTACTAAACTTGCCATTTTTCGAGTGTTATTTTAGTGGTAGATCCTCTGCGAAACCAGTAATAGTGGTATTTTTGTGCTAAAGATGAAAAATCAATCGGCATTTGAGCGTAACTATGCAAAAAACAGGGTAATAAAAAAGGGAGCCGAAGCTCCCTCTATCCCTATTCTACTCTGGGTTTTCGCCAAAAGAAGGCGCCGATTGCCGGCAAAATAATTATGGCTCCTAACATATTAACTAAAAACATAAATGTTAGAAGAATCCCCATATCCATTTGAAACTTAAGTGCAGAGAAGAACCAGGTGCTCACACCAATCGCTAGTGTAAGGCCGGTGAATATAACCGCACTTCCCCTTTCAACCAACGCCTCATAGTAGGCTTCCTGAACAGGCATCCCATCTCTAAGCCTCACAGCCATAGTAGAAAGAATATAGATGCCATAATCGACGCCGATACCCACCCCTAATGCGATAACAGGCAGAGTACTAACAGCCAGACCGATATCGAGCTGCGTCATCAGTGCCTGAGCTAATGTTGATACAACGTAAAGTGGTAGTACGACAGCTACGGTAGCCCGTAGCGATCTAAAGCTGATTAAACAGAGAATAAAGACCGCACCATACACGTACAGCATCATAGGTAACTGCGCTTCTGCCACCGCCTCATTCGTTGCCGCCATGACACCGACAGGACCTGAAGCCAACTTAAACTTCAGCTTTTCCGAATCCATTTCAGCTGCCAGAGTCTTAACTTTATCGATCACCAATTCAATGGTTTCGGCCTTATGATCTTTTAGGAACAGATAAACAGGCATGACAGAACAATCACCATTGAGCAAACCCGATGTGGTCGGGACTCGACCAACGGCTTGTACCAGGCTTGCCGTAGTACGTGGTAACACTTGCCACTTAGGATTTCCCTCGTTGAAACCGGCATTAACGCGCTTAGCCACAGACGCTAGGCTTGCAGTCGCCTCTACACCAGGCGTGTTACGGACCAGCCATTCAAACTCATCAATTTCTGTTAAAACTGAATGATAAGTACAGGCTTCAGGAAAGGCTTCTACAATCACGGTCATAACATCGGTAGTAATTGAAAACTTATCAGTGATATAAAAAGTATCCTGATTGTAGCGAGAATCAAAATGAAGTGCAGGCGCGCCGCCTTGCAGGTCACCCACTTTCATCAGGCTAGCTTGCTGAGCGCCAAGAGCGTAAAGCCCGGTAGTGATGAGTAACACCCAGATGGCATATTTAGTCGTGGCAAACGCAGACAGCTTCTTCCAGATATGGTTTATTCCATCATTGGAAGGATCGTGAGACCTTTTCGGTGGAGTAACCTGGGTGTATGAGATAACCAAGGGCAATAAAATCAAGTTGGTGAGAATGATGACACCAACGCCTAAAGAAGCCGATATCGCCAACTCCCGAATAATACCGATATCAATCGCCAGCAAAGTTAGAAAACCCACAGTGTCAGACAAGAGCGCGATTCCACCGGGGATCAACAAACTTCTGAACGCCGAGGCTGCTGCTGATTTAGTCGACTTGCCATCGGCCACCCTGCGCCTGACCGCGTTGATCATCTGTACGCTGTGACTCACGCCAATGGCAAAGACAAGGAAAGGGATCAAAATTGACATCGGGTCTAAACCAAACCCAACCACGGTCAGTAATCCCAATTGCCAGATCACGGCGATTAAACTACAAGCGAGTGGCAAAAAAGTCAGTATCAGCGATTTTGAAAACAGATAGACCATGATAGCGGTCACGATGATCGCTATCAGGAAAAACAGCACGACTCCCTTGGCACCATCGGCAACATCACCCGCCATCTTGGCAAAACCGATAATGTGAATTTTTATGTCGTCATTTTCGTATTGAGTTCGCAGCTCCTCTTCAAGCTGAGATGCAAATGCAAGTGTGTCTAATGGCTCACCCGTTTGAGGGTCAAAATCCATCAGTTGAGCTGACACCATGGCCGCCGAATAATCTTCAGCAATGAGTCTGCCTACAATACCGGCTTTTTCAATATTATTTCTTACAACGGAGAGTCCGGCGGTTGTTGTCGAGAAGTCTGCCGGTATAACCGGGCCGCCCGCAAAGCCATCTTCGACCACCTCAGTAAAACGCGTCGATGGCGAAAACAGAGACTTAACCTGTGCCCTGTCGACACCAGGAATGAAGAACAACTGATCGTGAACATTCTTTAACGCATCGAAGAAACGCTCGTTGAAGATATCACCACTCCTGTCTTCAACCGCAACCATAATACTATTAGCCCCACCAAACTGTTTTTGATGCTTGAGGTAGGTCTGCATATAAGTATGGTTGAGCGGAATGTTCTTAATAAAGGCAGCATCCATTTTAAGGTTGCTTGCCTGTAAGCCTAAGAACACTGTCGTGACTAAAAAAACAAGAATAACAAATGCTCTATGCCTGAATAGATAGGATTCAAGTCCATTAACCATTTTATCTAACATCTTAAGGATCCTATTATTATTTTAATTCGAAGAGGCCTTTTGTTCCTGCCACCCAAATATGTCCCTGTGGATCTTGATTAATAGCAACGAGATTCTCTCCCTGTCGCTGATGAATAATCTTACTCTCTCCCTGAGCGGGTACATCAATTATCACACCGGCATTACCCACTAAAACCAACCCGCCATCATTGTTCGGCAAAGCGCCGTTAATCGTAGACTCGACAGGTAATTTCACCTCTTTCCAGCTGCCCATATCGAGATCAGTTTGGAAAATATGACCTCGCAGCCCCATGACGAAAATAGTGTTGTTGAGTTGAATGGTATTGAACAGGGAGCCTTCATAGATGAAGTCAACTTTGGTCCACTGTTTGCCTTGATTGTCTGACACGGCAACTAAGCCAAGCTCTCCGACCATAATGAGTTGACCGTTAGACAGCACGTTTAAGCGGTTAAAGTGCGGAAGCAAAGCACTGCGTTCACTTAGATAGAGCGCCTCATCTTCTGCCTTTAACTCGGCAAGATAGCTGACATCTTCCTCAAACAGTAGCTCTTCATGGTATTCGCCTAACCATGTTTGACCGCCATCAGACGTTCTATAGAACAAGCCATAAGCACCTATAGCCACACCATTTAGTTCATCAAAGAAGAGAATATCCATCAAAGGTTTTTCGATCTCTGGCGAGCTCATCTGTAACTGCCAGGTCAGGCCGGCATCGATGGTATGAATAATGGTCGCATCATGACCAACCGCCCAACCAAGTTCAGGAGTGATAAACAATACTTTCGTGAGGTGGGCCTGCGTCGGCGTTAAAACTTGCGTCCACAACCCCTCTTTTTCACCATTAAGAATGAAAACGTGTCCGCGTTCACCGACGGCAACTGTAGTGGCGCCCTTAGTCGCGATATCGAGGATGATCGACTCGATGGCTAATGGCTGAATTTGACTACTTGAACTGTTTGCATCACTCGCCTGAGCTACAGGTGACAGAAAAAGGGTAGCGATTAAACAAACAAAAACAAATCGAAGCATGCTAAACAACATACAGACTTCCTTAAGAGATATAGGGGCACCCTATCGATGCCCCTTTTGTATCGGAGGATTAACGAATACCGGCACGTCTTAACGCCGCAGGGGTGAAGTTAGCTTCACTCAGCTTGGCATCAAAGTTATACATACGGCCTTCATTATCGAGTCCCATTGCGATATAACGACGGGATTGAAGATCATGGAAGACCTCAAGCGTAGTCCAATGTGTCGGTACTTCGTAATAGTTAATAGCATGCGCAAAGGCAACACGATATAACTCATCACGATTATCATAGATATCGGCTAGCGATACCTGCCAGGAATCCTCATCTATATAGAAAGTACGCGTCTTATAAATATGACGCATCCCCTCTTTAAGCTGAGCTTTGACAACCCAAACACGGTGCTTTTCCCAACGCACAAGCTCAGGATTCACATGACCGGGATGAATAATCTGGTCGTACTCGAGTTTATCCGAATGTAGCTTGTAATCATTATAGGGAATGTAGACTTCCTGCTTACCGATCAACTCCCAGTTATAACGAACAGGAGAGCCGTTAAACATGTCAAAGTCATCCGTCGTTCTAAGACCGTCAGATACAGAACCCGGTGTATCGAAGGCCACATTAGGGGCCTTACGGACACGGCGTTGACCTGTGTTATAGGTCCACGCCTGACGAGGTAATGCTTCTTGATCCATGGTCTCTTTAACCAGTAGTGCAGTACCCGCAAGACGCGCCGGTTGTGTCACGACCTGCTTAAAGTAGAACAAGGTATTTGAAGCATTGAGTTTATCTAAGGTGATCTCCGGACGAGAATACTGAAAACGTATCTCCTCGGCGGTTTCAACTAAGGTATAACTACCACTCGCCGTCGGCGCGGCTTGGCTACGGGAAGTTTCTACATCCACACCACGAAAACGCAGTACATGGTTCCAGATAACCTCTAAACCATTTTCAGGCATAGGGAATGGCACACCAATGGATGCACCTTTAACGCCGTTACCTTCAGATACAAGTTCAGCACGGGTCGCATTGGCTTTAGTCGCATCATAGACAAACTGAGGCACAGAAGCGGTACGTCTGGTCTGATAGACATTCATCTTGTAGGTGTCAGGATAAAGTTCAAATAACTTTCTCTGACCATCGGTCAGATGAGCCTTGTATTTATCTTTATTGGCATTGGTTATCGTAAATTCAATCTTGTCCTGAGGAAAAGGATCCGGATGATGCATCCCCTTCTCATAACCTGCTATGGCGGACGTTATCCCACCATCCCAGGCAGGAATCGAACCATCGGCATTACCGGCTTTAACACCACCGAGTGGCGTTAATTCGGTTCCAAGCTTTGCAGCTTCAGCATCTGTAACTTTAGCCAATGCGGCTGGCGCACTGAGTGCTAGCATCACAGACGCCGACAATATCCCAAGTTTATTCATTGTTATTGTCCTTGTGATTTAGATTGAGTACTTGATGTTAAATGATACGTAATCACGGTCTGACATCTGGTTAGTCGTTCCTACGCCACCAAAGAAGCTATTGTAGGAGAAATCTGCACCCCAACGATTCTGATAATCGAAGTTTACGCCGACAGAAACTGATTTCTTTCCTTCGGTGAACAGAAACATAGGATCGGGCGTAATACCCTCTACATCATGTGAGAAGATCACACGAGGAGACATATTGACACCAGAAAACAGGTTGTTGTAATCAGCCTTAGCGACTAAACGATAACCCCAGGCAAAATCAGTTGGGAATGGGTTGGTCTCAGGACCGTTATGCAAAACTTCGATGATGCCTGGCATATCCGGATTTCCACCCGAACGCGCAGTCCCCGGTCCATTGAGTCTTAACTCATCAAAACCAGGCATATCATGGATCCACACGCCACCAATCTCGGCTAACATAACCAAATTACTCGTGCCTAATGTTGGACCGAACAGGTGAGTAAAGGTCGCTTGGGCTTGAGTGGTATCCAGGCGTATAAAGCCCTCTGCATACTCACCAGGTCCCACGTCGTTAACATAAGAGGTGTATTGTGAAACACCATCTAACTCAGGGGCTATACCCGCATTAGCCAGCTGCTGCGGCATAGCGGCGAAAAGCAGTTCAACATCATCAATCTGCAGTGGTTCATCCTGACGGTGAGCAATTTCACCGGCAACCGAAGTATCACCGATTAATGTATTGAAACTGAAGCCATAGAGTTGAATATCTTCAGGATATTCGATCTGCGCCTTGGAGAAGGTCTCTAAGCCAAGCAGCACATCACGGTCAACCGTTCCGCCCGTCGCCGCAAGCGCGCCGAGAGTACCTAGATCATTGGCGATCGCCTGTTGACCAAAGTCGGCAGTCGTACCGCTAATCAGAGGTCTACGGCTATGATAATTCATGTAATAGAGGCCAAACTCGGTCTCACCCAGAGCGGGAGAGTAGTAACCCAGTTTTACACCGTACTGACCCGAATCACTGGCACTGGCTTGATCTTGTACCAGAGTTGACTTCATCGGATAGGCTAAGGCTAATGCGCCAAGTGTCGCCGAGTCATAATCACCTGAGATAACCATCTGGGCAAGTTTGTTGTATTCCGCTTCGAGGAACTCCAGATTCATATCCGGGTTCGCCTGAAAACCTAACTGAGCATTCTGGCCATAACCACCATAACCGGCAAAATCATTGGTCGAGAAGTATGAACCAGGTGTAGGTACCCAGACAGGCTCCCAGTCATATTGGTAGAAGGCTTCGACCGATAGCTCGTCTGTCATTCCAAACGATGCCCACACCATTCCCTGAGGTCTGAATGCTTCTTTAAGCTCGGCGCCCGGCGCATTAAGGATATTGAGATCGACAGGGTTAATCACACCGATGCCGTGAGGTATCAGGGTACTTTCACCCCAAGAAACCACCTGGTTACCGACACGAATGGTAAGCGGGTTAGCCCCATCATTGAAATCGAAGTCGCCGTAAACAAAAGCATCGAGCAAGCGCACATCTTTACATTGTACTTTCGATGCTTCCGAGTCCATACAAGGATCGTACTCTTTACCCGTTAACGGATCGCTATAACCATAGTCGCCGTTATTCGCTTTCTGATCATAGAAGTACATGCCACGAGCGAAGATGCCGAAGTTTTTGTATTTCAGTGAAAGTTCGTGTAAACCCTTGAACACAACCGCCGTTGTATCGCCTTGGGAATAGAGTAGATTACCCAAGTCGCCATTACTGGAATATGACCCAGGTTGAGCCCAAATCTCGGCGGAGGTATATTTAGTATTATTGAACGCAGAGTAATTAGACCAATCAAACCTGGGATGATTCACTTTACCAATATTGTTATCCCAGTCACGTCCCTCTACCCGCCAGCTCGCGCCGGCAGAGAAGGTTGAATCGAATGTTCCTTGAACTTCTCCCCAATCAAATGATACAGCGTTGACACCGGAAGTAACTCCCATACTGAGTGCCGCTACGATCCCCAAAGTAAGCGTCGACTTGTTAAAGCCGTTTATAACCTTTTTCATTTTAGCTTCTCTCCATAACCTGCTGGATTCTTGTTATAGGAATGTCAACCAACATCTTGTTAGCCTACAGGTAACACCATTGTTACAGTATTTACATCTGATGAGCAAGATGGAATTCGAGAAAATCTTCTAAAGATTTAAGTACCTTAGCTAAAAATAAAACAATAATTTAAACGCTTGATTTAAATAGTAGGGAAGAAGATGGGCTTACAAGTAAAAAGGGAAGAAGAAGTAGTGTGATAACAAAGGATTACGTAAAGCGGAGTACGAGTGATTGGCAATATGAAATTAATCACTCGTTTGAAGTAATTACTCTAATGCTTATAGCTAAATTTTTTGCAGAGAAAGCAGCTCTCCCTTTTCTGTCAGCTCCAATTTAAAATTACCATGAACACCGGAGCGAGTTAAAAACCGGCGAAAATGACGGCCGTTGATCCAAAGCTTCCTTCCATGGCTATCATGCACTTCGACTTTGTCGACATGCCCCTGATAATAGCGTTGAAATTCGTGAAAACTTACGTTTAAAGAAAAATAAAAGGTCATATTTTCAAACTAAAACAATGAGAAACAAAACTAACTAAATAAAACACAGAAGACCACAACAGATTATGACTCCCCACTTAGGACTGCAGGGAGTCATCATCGATAAGCGTATTTTACTTACAATCGAGCGCTTTTGACACTTTCTCAAACAGATCTTTTGACAAGTCTTCGAGTCCTAATATCCGTTTAAGCGACGCTTTCATCAGTAACTGTCTGGCTTGGTCAAACTTCTTAAACTGAATAAGAGGCGTAATTATCCTGGCCGCCACTTGCGGGTTTAACGTATTGAGTTTGATGATAGTGTCGGTTATAAACTCATAACCGCTGCCATCGAGTTTATGGAACTGTACCGTGTTTGCAGCCGCAAATGCGCCAATTAACGAACGCACTCGGTTAGGATTAGAGAAGCTAAATGATTGATGCTTTGTTAACCTTTTCAGCTGCTGTAAACAGGTATCCGATGCACACGTAGCCTGTAAAGAGAGCCACTTATCCATCACCAATGGCGTCTCACTCCACTTAGTTTCATAATCAGACATCAAGGTGGTGCGTAGCGAGGAGTCTTCACCATTGAGCGCCAATAATGCACCGAGACTGTCAGTCATATTTTCTGCCTTGTCATACTGCACTTTGGCAAAACTCTGATGATCCTCAGAAACTTTTTGCAGTAACAACAAGCAAATATTTTTAAGCGCACGTGAACCGGCATTATCGATACTCGCCTGTTCACGGTAACGGCTAAGTAGTTCATCTTCACAGGCCATTGCCAGCTCTTCAACCACAAAAGCCCTAGCAATCGCTAACGCATCGAGATCGACAGACTCTGTTTGTTCTATTAAGGCAGAGACCGAAGGCAGAGTGAAAATTTCAGCCACTAATGCATTATCGAGGTCTTCACTGAGAAGCACACCACGGTAGGCATCGGTAACTCGGGGATCGATGTGCATCGATTGCTGCTGGCCCAAGTTAGCAACATTATCCCAAATAGATTGACTGATAAGTGCAACAGAGGCTTCCCAACGAGCCACTTCACTGCTGGCATAGCGCATCAGATGCACCAACTGTTCGACCGAATAGGAAAAATCAAGCTTAACCGGTGCCGAAAAGTTTTGTAGTAGCGAAGATATTGGCTGCTCGGAAATATCATTAAAGATAAACTCTTGACGCGACTCCTTAACATTCAATACCTGACTCAACATCGAGGTGCCATTCGGTGATAAAAGCTCCAGATCAAACGGAATATGAAGTGGTAGCTTCTCGGTTTGATCAGCCGTTGGCTGAGTGACTTGTTCAATAACCAGAGAGTAGCTTGCCTTTTCTGCATCATAGTTCTCCGTCACAGTGACCACCGGAGTTCCGGATTGACTATACCAACGTTTAAATCGTGAGAGATCTATGCCACTGGCGTCCGTCATAGCCGCGGCAAAGTCATCACAGGTAACCGCCTGTCCATCATGACGTTCAAAATACAGTTTCATACCGGCTTGAAATAACGTTTCACCCAGCAAGGTATGCATCATACGAATGACTTCGGCACCTTTGTTATAGACGGTAACCGTATAGAAATTGTTCATCTCGATCACAGACTCAGGGCGTATTGGATGCGCCATGGGTCCTGAATCTTCAGCGAACTGCTGATTTTTTATCACCTTAATGGCATGTATACGGTTTACAGCACGAGAGCCGAGATCTGAGCTGAACTCTTGATCTCTAAACACGGTTAACCCCTCTTTAAGGCTCAGTTGAAACCAATCTCTGCAGGTCACTCTGTTTCCTGTCCAGTTGTGGAAATACTCATGCCCCACCACCGACTCGATACCATGATAGTCCTCATCTGTCGCCGAGCTCGTATCGGCCAACACATATTTGGTATTGAAAACATTGAGCCCTTTGTTCTCCATAGCGCCCATATTGAAGAAATCGACAGCTACAATCATGTAAATATCCAGGTCATATTCAAGATCGAACCTGGACTCATCCCAAGCCATCGACTTCTTTAACGATGCTATGGCATGGTGAGCCTTATGAAGGTTACCTTTATCGACAAAGACCTGTAATTTGATCGGCCGTTGGCTTGATGTAACAAATTCATCTTCCAGCAGATCAAAATCACCAGCGACCAGGGCAAACAGATAGGCAGGCTTTGGAAACGGATCATGCCATTTAACAAAATGACGTCCCGATGAAGTCTCGCCCTGCTCAAGTAGATTACCGTTGCTCAAAAGATAGGGAAATGCCTTGGCATCGGCCTCGACTCTCACGCTGTACACAGCAAGTACGTCGGGTCTGTCGAGGAAATAGGTGATACGTCTGAACCCTTCGGCCTCGCACTGGGTGCAGTAAGCCCCATCAGACATATAGAGTCCCTCGAGGCTTGAATTTGCTTCAGGATCGAGTTTTGTCACGATCTCTAACTCAAACTCTTCAAGCTGTGTCTCTATGCTGAGATTTGCCTCTTCCTGGCTATAGCCGGTATCAACACCAGCCACTTTTAGCGAAATAATCTCAATACCTTCACCGTCTAATACTAAGGTCGTCGCTTGGTCATCTTTTCGTACAACCTGACTTTTCGCCGTGACAAATGTCTCAGCCCCATCCAAATAGAAATCAAGATCGATATGGGTGATGGTAAAAGCGGGAGCCAGGTAATCCTTCAGGTACTTCGCATTCATTGTTGTCATATACAGGCCTTAGATCCTTTTATAAAATTAAAATACCAATCGGTATAAACTAATTTCGGATGTAACAGATATGAAAAAACGCGCCATAGGCGCGTTTTTAATTATTTAACTCGTTTTACTTTGATTCGTTTTTCGCCACTCTTTCGATATCGACCATATCGAGAGTGATATAAACCGTTTCATCACGGAAAGCATCCGGTGTAACCAGTTCATCTTCGTCTGTATCCGACTCAGTTTCTGTATCTTCTGAATCGAGCGACTTAACAACCTCTAAGCCTTGGCTCACACGACGTTCATTAAGACGAACGAGCTGCTTCTTGTCATTGGCTTCGCGCTCTGCAATACGTTCACTCTCAACAAGAGAGACCGTTTTTTCATCATGATGCTTCTTAAATTCGGCAATATCTTGGTAAATATAGCTAAACTCAACATCTTGCTTAATACGAGACTCGTGCTTAACAGACAAGTTACCGATCATGTTAGGGCTAACATCACCCAGAGTGCCATATTGTGCAACCGGCACTTTATCCCAAGGCAATGCATTCTCTTCCTCAGCTTCACCATACTCACCAGGCTCTAAAGCACTCGGGAATGAAATATCCGGTGTAACGCCTTTAAGCTGAGTACTGCCACCATTGATACGGTAGAACTTAGCTATAGTGTACTGAACGTGACCAATTGGCTTCTCATACATATCATAGATACGACCGAGGCTCTTATGCTGCTGAACCGTACCTTTACCGAAAGTCGACTCACCCACAATCAGTGCTCGGTCATAATCCTGAAGTGCTGCAGCGAAAATCTCAGAGGCAGAGGCACTATAACGATCAACCATTACAGTTAATGGTCCGCTATAAGTGGTACGGCCGTCATTATCACGATTCTGCGAAACCTTACCATTGGCATCTCTTATTTGTACTACCGGACCTTGCTCGATAAACAAGCCAGTTAAGAGTGTAGCCTCTGTTAATGCACCACCACCGTTGCCCCGCAGATCGATAATTACACCTTCGACCTGGGCTTTTTTCAGCTTAATCAGCTCTTTAGATACATCTTTAGACAGATCCATATAAAAACCTGGGATCTGGATGACACCAACCTTACGGTTGGCATAGAGACCTTCATCGGGTTCTATCACCTCTGAGGTAGCAGCGCGATCTTCGAGTCTTATCTTATCTCTTACTATGGTCACTTCGAATGTTTTAGCCGAAGAACCACCTTTTTTAGGTAAAATCTGTAGGACGACTTTACTGCCCTTAGGGCCTTTAATCAGCTCGACAACATCATCGAGACGCCAGCCAATGACATCAACAACCTCTTTGTCATCCTGACCGACACCGACAATCTTATCTTCGGGTGATAACTTTTCACTCGTTGCCGCGGGTCCGCCAGCAACCAGACTCTTAATGACAGTATAATCATCATCCATCTGCAATACGGCACCAATCCCCTCAAGACTTAAGTTCATCTCCATCTGGAAACGCTCAGCATTTCTGGGAGAGAGGTAACTGGTGTGAGGTTCTACGGTGCGAGAAAAAGCATTCATCACACCCTGAAAAACATCTTCACTCTTAGTCTGACTAAGACGCTTAATCGCATTGTTATAGCGCTTCTCGAGAACGGGAACAATTTCATCCCACTCTTTACCGGTTAATTTAAGGTTTAACGCATCATATTTGACTCGTTGACGCCATAACTCGTTGAGCTCAGCTTCATCTTTCGGCCATGCGGCATCTGCACGATCAAACTGATACTTATCATTAGCAAGAGTAAAATCGATCTCTTTGTCTAAGAGGGATAATGCATATGAGAAACGGTCATAACGACGCTTTTGTACAAGTTCGAACATCTTATAAGCAGGGGTTAAATCACCGCTTTTAAGCATGTCATCAAACTGTTTGGAGTAAACACCAAAAGTATCAAGGTCTGTTTGTAGCAATACATTACGACGGTAATCTAATTGCTTGAGGTAACGCTTGAATACCTGCTCGGAAAACACATCATCAAGATCAAACCTGTGATAGTGAGAACGAGTAAAGAGACCAGTAACACGCTTACTGGCCACTTTATGCTGCGGTTCCTGCGATAGTGCGGGTAACTCGCTGAATGGAATTGATGGGGTTAACGCCCACGCCGAGAATCCTACAAAAATACTGGCGATTGAGGCAGCCAGGGTAATTTTTCGCATCAACAAGTCACTCCTTTACTATGAGATAGTTACAGCATTATGTGTTCAATACGTACTTTAACGGTTAAACCTGAGTCTAACTGTACTTGAACATCCTCTTTCTTAATGTCTAAGATAACGCCAGCAACTGGTGTCTTACCTAGTTTGACATTAACACGCTGATTTTGTTTCAGCTCATTTAACACTGCAGGTGTTAAAATAACTTCCGGAGCTTGCTCTTTAACCGGCTTAGGTGCAGGTTTTGCACGTTTAGCAGCTGGTTTCTTTGCTGGCTTTTTATTCGCCTTAGCAGCCTGACCTTCGCTCTTAGCGGCGGCAGCTTTTGCTACACGCTTAGCTTTTGCCTTCTCTTGACTCTCTTTGAGAGTAGACTGAGCATGGTCTATGTGCTCTTGCTCTAACTCACCACAAGGGGTTCCGTCTAAGTCGATACGTTGTGCACCGGCTTTAACGCCCTTGAGGTAACGCCAACTACTAGTATAGCGTCTTAAGGCAATTCTCAATTGAGTTTTACTGACTTTAGAATCATCAGCTAACCTTTCAGCCAAATCCTGAAACAATCCAATCTTTAATGGCTTAGTTTCACCCTCGGCGATAAAGCACAAAGGAAATGTTTCATATAAATACGCAAGAATTGCGTTGGTGTCGGTCAACTTCTCTGTTGATTCCATCATTACTTCCACAGTTAAAAAAGGGACACTAGTTGAACATACCGAAAAGATACGCCATCAAGAGTCGTTTATATTTGTCTGTCTTAGACCAAGTTCAAGCTCCAATAGCAATACTGAAACTCGATACGCAGAACTGAAACAGCAAACATACCTTAGCAATTACAATTAACAAACGCCAAGCTTTCATTCCACGAATGGAAATATCTCGACGCCCTTATCATTCGAACCGCCTATTATAAACGGGACGTTGACGATTGCGACCATCAATTATGATAAATTGGTTGTAGTTTGAGCAAATAACGCCTTTTCAAAGCTATTTACCAACTTTTCCAGTCCCGCTTGGTCAGTTTCAACGAATCTTGCCAGGCTTGGGCTGTCAATATCAAGGACGGCTACCACTTCGTGATCACGCATTATAGGGATCACGATCTCTGAATTACTGGCCGCATCGCAGGCAATATGCCCATCAAATTGATGCACATCGTCAATCCGCTTCGTTGTTCCTTCTGAAGCTGCCGTTCCACACACACCTTTTCCTAGTGGAATCCGCGTGCAAGCCACTTTACCTTGAAATGGACCTAATACTAACTGTTTATTTTTTAAGAGGTAAAATCCTACCCAATTCAAATCATCTAAGGCGTCATTTATCAAGGCCGAAAAGTTTGCCATCGCAGCAATCAAGTCATCTTCACCATCGAGTAGTGCCTTGGCTTGTCTATCCAGTGATGAGTAAAATTCCGTTATCATACAAACTTCCTAACAATTTATTTTTTCGATTCGGCTTTATTAGCCGTTTTTTTAGGCGGAGATTCTTTTTTTGGCGCAACACCTTTCAACAAATTCATTAGTTGCTCTTTATTTTGTGCCAGATAGAAACTTAACTTTTCACAAGTATTTTCATCTATCTCAAGCTCTGACTCGGTCAAGAAAGGAGTGAGTTGATCCGCGATATCAAGCATCTTATCGTAGGCATCCGCCTCCTTTTTAGATGTAAATGTCATCTTCTCAACCCCTTCTCTGACCACAACAAATTTAGTAATAACTGCCATGACTGCCCTCGTACTGTTTTTATATACAGTTACAGAGTCTCATAAAAACAAGTTCTTATGCAAGTACTCTAGAAAATCTGATAGTATCTGACTGATTATCGACACAGAGATCTTCCATGGAATGTGATTCAGGCGTGCTACGCTTAATCAACAGCGGTGAGTCATCTGCAAAAGACATGTATCAATAACGGGTGTAAAAAACGGATTGAAATCGGCGATGGAACAAGAATGTGCTGACAATAGTGTGGTGTTATGCCGCTCTTGTGACTTAGTTATCAGAAAACGTGCACTACCTTCAGGCGTCCGTGCATTATGTCCTCGCTGTCATACAACCTTATACGACACACCATACTGTTCAGTCGACGGTATGTTAGCCTTGTGTTTAACGGCTTTATTTTTTTTACTTCCGGCCAATGTGCTGCCAGTGCTTGAGCTGCACTTTTTAGGCAGTATTAGAACCACGACGATTATCGAAGGCGCTATGGCGGTATCGAATCAAGGCTATTGGATTGTAGGTATCGCCGTTTTAGTGTCAGCAGTCATCGCTCCCGCACTACTTATTCTGTCTGTACTCTGTCAAATTTTAATCATCAAATATCGTCTTAACTCCCCCTTTTTTCGTGCCATACTGAAACGTCTACTCAGTTATCAAGGCCTGTTGGCTCAACTGAGCATGCTCGAAATTTATATGATCAGTATTCTCGTCTCGGTCTTTCAACTCTCAGATTTTGCAGATATTTTCTTAGGGATGGGTACTTTTTGCTTCGGAATGTTATTTCTGGTCACTCTGTTTCTTCAACGTGAGTACAATCTGGAACATATGTGGAGTGTTTTAGATGAGTGAACTCAATAACAAGATGCAAGGCATAACGATGGGTCTAACCCCCTGTCCCTCTTGCGGTAAACTATCTCTTCATTCAGATATCCACTGTAAGCGGTGTGGTGAAGCATTAGTGATGAGAGACCATTCGAGTCTTCATAAAAGTTGGGCCCTGCTGATCACGGCGACCATTTTATTGTTTCCGGCCAACCTATACCCCATCACTATGTTGGTCAACAGAGGACAGATCCGCCACGATACTATTTTTACCGGGATCGTCCACTTGGTCGAGTCGGATATGTTCCCTATCGCTGTTATTCTATTTACTGCCAGCATTCTGGTCCCTATGCTAAAGATCTTCGGGTTAACTGCATATTTGATTGCTATCAGTTTCCGACTGCCAATATCTAAACAGAAATTGATGATCGGATTTCATATCATTGAATGGATAGGACGTTGGTCGATGTTGGACCTTTTCGTTATATCAATAACCGCCGCACTGGTTAATATGGGCCAGTTGTTAGATGCTAAACCCGCACCGGCAGCCACTGCTTTTGCCTTGGTCATATTACTGACCCAATTAGCAGCAAAAGTGCTGGATACTCGTTTACTCTGGGATCGATTGGAATCGAAAGATGACGCAAATGGAAACACCTAAAGTCGTAAAAAAGAAGCTATTCTCGCCAATTTGGCTCTTACCTCTGGTTGCGCTAGCCCTCGGCGGCTGGCTGGGTATCAAGAGCATAAAAGAAGCAGGAATTGAGGTGCAGATACACTTCCCTAGCGCAACCGGAATAGATATCGGAAAAACCTTAGTTCGTTATCAAGGTCTCACCGTCGGAAAAGTTGTCGATATCAGTATTGATGATGATCTAAAGGGAGTTAATGTCGACCTTAAGATGGATTACCGTGCAGGGCCGTTTCTGAACGATGGTACTAAGTTCTGGTTAGTTGCCCCTAAAGCATCAATTACGGGTGTTGAAGGACTGGATGCACTCTTTTCAGGAAACTATATCGCTATTCAACCCGGTGAGGGAGAGTCACAATCCTTCTTTGAGGCTGAAATAAACGCTCCTGCAGTCCAACCGGGCACAGACGGACTGGTCATTGAGTTAAGCAGCGACAACTTAGGCTCGTTGGATGTTGGTTCACAGCTTTTTTACCGCCAAATTCCAGTCGGTCAGATCACCAGTTACCGCTTAGAAGGCTCTAAACGCATATTATTGACTGCGTTTGTCAAAAAACAGTATGCCCATTTGGTTAAAACTAACTCGCAATTTTGGAATGTCTCGGGAATCAGCATAGACGCCTCTCTTTCAGGTATTAAGGTAAAGTCTGAAAGCCTGTCGGCAATTCTTGCCGGAGGGCTAAGTTTCAGTTCATCTGATGATGCACAAGCAGCGACTAATGGCCAAAGTTTCCAAGTCTATGATAATCAAGAGCTGGCCCTCGGAGGCGTTGAACTTACACTGATTGCAGATAATTCGGAAACGGCCAGTGTAGGCTCTAAGATCGTCTTCAGAGGCATAGAAGTCGGACGTATAACCCAATCGGATCTGACCGACACTGGTGTTCGATTTAAGGCAAAAGTGGATGAAGAGTATGCACAACTTCTCTCTGCCTCATCTCAGTTCTGGCTGGAGGGAGCTGACCTTTCGCTATCGGGTATCAAACATCCTGAAAGGCTTATCACCGGTAGCGTGATTAAGTTTTCACTGGGTGCGGGTGATGCCGTCGAGCAATACACACTGCTCGATCAGGCTCCGGATCAAGATGCGCTCACCAAGCTTGCCTTGGCATTAAATGCTGACACGAACCCGGGTATAGGTGCCGATGCTGAGGTACGCTACAAGCAGATCCCTATCGGAAAAGTTAACGCCGTCAAACTTAATAAAGCGCTGACAGGTGTTGAATACCAGATTGAGATATGGCCGGAGTTTTCACAACTGATCACATCAAACAGTTACTTTGTCTCAGAGTCTGCCCTGACAATTGATGCATCACTCGATGGTGTGAGTGTGCAAACACGGGATTTAACCACCCTGACCAAGGGCGCTATTAGTCTGGTCCAGGGGAACAGCAAGAAACGAGTTAAAAGCGACGCCAAGTTGCGCCTGTTTGGCACAAATCAAGACGCGACAGCATTCTTTGCCAACCGTAACCTCACTAAGTTAAGCCTGCTGAGCCCGGACGGGGCTGACCTTAATCCAGGCTCTCCGGTTTATTATAAGAAGATGCAGATCGGTCGGGTCGATAGTATCGATTGGCTTTCTGGTTCTGAACAATTTTCTATCAGAGTCAGTATTCAGAACCAATTTAAAACCTTGATTAAGCCCAACAGCGTATTCTGGCGCAATAGTGCCATGTCGGTAAAAGCTGCACTTTCGGGGGTCGAAATTGATGTCGCTCCAATCCAAGGCGCATTGAAAGGCAGCATCAGTTTAGGGTTACTCGATATCGATGCAAAGGGTAGTAAAACCCATCTCTATGGATCCAGAAAATTGGCCTTAGCTCAGGCTAAAGCCATCACCCTCACCTTCCCGGCCGATGTGAAATTATCCGCCAAGGCCCCTATTCGCTACCAGGGTCATCAAGTCGGCGAGATTGAGAGTGTCTCACTTAATAAAGATCTCACCAGCGTTACAGCCAGTGCTTACCTTTATGGCGATTACGCTAAACATTTTACCCAAGAGGATGCCCTTTATTATCTGGTCGATGCTCAGATATCCCTATCGGGCATTAAGGCACCGGAAACGATGCTAACAGGGCCCTATGTCGGTGTGATGCCAGGAGTGAGTTCTCGAGTAGGTCAAACGTTTCTTGGAGAACTGACGGCTCCGGTGCTAGCTAAGAAGGATTGGCTACAATTTACCTTAGAAGATATCAACCTGGGCTCAGTCAAGGCGGGCACGCCCATCATCTTTCGTGGGATCAAAATTGGTGAAGTGGATAGCTACCAGCTATCAGATTCCGGCAATAGTGTCCGGATGCAGGCTCATATCGAGAAGAAGTATCGCCACTTGGTAAATCAGACCAGTCAGTTCTGGGATCTTTCTGGCGTGAAAGTCGATATCGGATGGTTTTCCGGCGCTCAGGTTGAAACCGGCTCCCTGGAAACCATCATGGCCGGTGGCATCGGTGTTGCGACACAATCACAAACCAGCTCTGGCAACCAAGTTTCGGCTGACGCTGTATTTACCTTGCATAACAAACTAAACCCTGCATGGTTATCTTGGGCCCCCATTCAGACAGCTCCGTGATTTAGTTTCGTGTGCCACACCTAAACCGGAACCGTCAGTTCTGGTTTAGGTTTAGATATATGTCCTCAGCAGGTATATGTTCTAAAATAGATCCAATAGCTAATCCATTAAAAGGTTCGCTTTTTCAATTCAGGTATCGATATGACTAAAGAATTAATGCAGCAAGCGGCCCGGAACCTAAAGAAAGCCGTTCCATTGATGCTAAAACATCAAATACCGACCACTCCAACAAACTACGCGCTCTGGTACGCCTATGTTGGTGAACAAACTCCCGCATTAAACAAGCAGCTCGATATCATAGTTGAACAATACCAAACCTGCCCTCCAGTAAACTCTGAACTGCTTTACCGCGAGTTTGTTTCCGATCCGGTGGAGCTCGACGTCATCGATATGCGCCAAAACCTGGAGGCGATGGCAACTGAACTGTCACAATCATTGAAAGATACTAACCTCGACGCCACACAATTTCAGACCCGAATCGACAGCAACTTTGACAAGCTAAACCGAATCGAAGAGGAAGGCGTGAGTCTCGAGAAGGTGCTTGGACTTGTCCGCAATCTGGTTAAAGAATCTGATGATATCCGTTCCAGCACCGAGTTTTTTACAGGCCAGCTCAGCAAGGCTCAACAAGAAATTGAAGCGTTAAAGTTACAACTTAAGCAATCCGAAAAAGATGTACTGTTTGATGCCTTGACCGGCATTCTCAATCGCCGGGCATTCGATGATGACTTCAAAGGGATCCTCAATCAGAGTCCTGACGGAACATGCTTAATATTGGTAGATATCGACCATTTCAAAGCATTTAACGACAATTACGGACACCAGCTGGGAGATCAAGTGCTCAAGGCCGTGGCCAAACGACTCTCTGAAGCGTGTCGGGACGGTGTAAAAATATATCGCTATGGCGGTGAAGAATTTGCAGTGTTACTACCCAACAATCAACTTAGAACCGCCAGACACCTCGCTGAAGCCATGCGTCGAAGTCTGGAAAAAGTATCGCTTAAGGATAGGCGCAAAGATACCAGAATAAATAATATCACCGCCTCATTTGGTGTGGCTCAATGGCAGCCATCTATGACTCATGCACAGCTTATTGAACAGGCAGATAAACTCCTCTATGAAGCCAAACGTTTAGGTCGAAATCGAGTCATGCCCATCTCGAATTAACCCCGGCTCTATAATCGTTGCTAGCCGGGGCTTCTAAGACATGAGGGCTGCTGATTTTCCAGCTATCCGGCAACCGCCTCGGCTTTCAGAACCAGTCGCAGCTCTCCACCCGCCTCAACAGAGTTAAACGGGTAACAGGTTATTAGGGTGAGTAGCCTTTCATCAGATGGTGCAAGTACCCGGGTATCTGACTCATGAACAATGGACCTGCCCGTCACCCGGTAGATAACCTTCTTACCGGTTGCATCTTGTAGTTGAATTAAACGCCCCTTATTTACTCCATTTAAAATCGCAAAGTGGGTATCGTTATGGCCAGCGATCACTCGATTACCACTGTGGCTACCACCGAGTTCATGGGAGTTCACGTTCAGCTCCGCGGGCCCAAAGGCCAAATTTCGACCCGAGGCACCAGCGAGTACATAGAGTGAGCTATCCAGGCTTGAATCTATGACTGAATCATTAGCAACCGGTAAAAAGGTTAACTTAGAGACGGGGTAGGTATCGGCCCAGCTCCAGGGTTTATGAGCTTGCCTGTCTTTGAGCGTCTGCTCCCATGCCTGCATGATCAGATACTGAGCGAAATGTGCCTTAGCTTGCATATAGACCCCCTTGCCAATCAGGCTCGTACTGACGGCTAACAGAGTAACGATGGCTATTAAGTGTAAAACTCTTGAGAATCTCATAAGGCATCACGCTCACCCACCTTTTTTCCAGTCAATCGTTCCACTACCTCCATACGCAATTCAATACGAAAGCTCATCATGTAGACACACAATAAACACAATAAAATCAGCCCAATCGTGATTAACAGACGGCTGTCAGTGCCCGTCTGAGGTAAGCTGCCCACAGGCGGTTTCCAACCAAATGGCGTTAATGGTAAAACGGTAGCATTATTGGAAATAATCGACGAATGCTTCACGGGAGTGATATCCACCGCAACCAAGCTGGTGTGTCTGCTCACCAGATGATATTTAAGCGCCAGCGCGGTGATCTGTTGCTTCACTCTACTGTTATTAGCGCCATCTTTACTTAACTCAAGGGCAGAGATCTGTTTATTGGCCCAGATAAGATCCAGCCCGGCGGCAAGCTTTTTATTATCGAGCGAGACAGCATCTTGCCAATAACGACCGGCTATTGAGCCGGATATCACCAATTTATCAGGCGAAGCGGCGTACTCATCAGACGGCATTTTAACAGCCACCAGCAAAGGCTCCTCGGCATAGAGATCGGGAATGGTCGCAGGCCAAAAATCAGGAATGGTTCCATCAGGATAACGGAGCTCAATGTCGGTAATTTGTGGATGTTCAATCTTATAGAGTAAACGCTGAATTTTCTCTTGTACCTCATCCAAATCACCGATATAGGTAAATGTTCCCCTACCGAACTCGGCCGCCCTCTGCATAAAGTGAGAGTTTGGCGCAGACCCTATACCAAGGGTAAAAAGACGACTCTTGCCAATTCGGTGTTTTATCAACTTAAATAGCTCTGCTTCGTTGCCTACGGCGCCATCTGTCATAAACAATACCTGCCGTAATCGACTCGTCGACTCCTCATCTTTACCCTGTAACCCAGTCTCTTGCCATGAGGAGCCACCAGACTCCTGTCCCAATGCATGTTCGAGCGCCAGCGCCATCTCCGTACCACCATCGGCAGTTAACGAATGAACGAATCGATTCGCCATCTCAATATTCTTCGCACTGGCTGATATCGGCCCCTTTGAGAGTGAGCTCACCACAGAATTAAACTCAATAACGTTAAACGTGTCATCACTTCCTAATCCAGCCAATGCATACTTCATCGCCTTTTTTGCTTGCTCCATCGCACTACCCGACATAGAACCGGAGGTATCTATCACTAAAATCAACTCTCTCGAAACTCGATTTCGGCTCTTCTCAAGCGACGGAGGCAACAGCATAACCAGTGCATAGTCAGCCTCGGGTTTTGCTGTTAGTTCCGGATCGGATTTTACATGTTGCTTTGAGAGGTTTTTCTGTGCCAATGATGAGGAGTAAGTTTGTCCCTTTTGGGCAAATACTGCAGCTGTTGGCTCACTTCCCGCTACGGGTTTCCAGCGCAATACAAAATCTCTGTCGGCTGCGACCTGGCTCGCTAAGTGGATCTGATAACGTGTATTATCCAGCGGCATTTTATCGATGGTGTGATAGGCACTGGTGATCTCACTGAGTTCAACCCCGGCATCGAGGTCGACCCGAATGTTCACCGTAGGAGCATTGTGGCTTCTGACTCCGTAACGTTCCCCACGAAGCGATGCTTCCATAGCAGATAACTTATCCAGCCAACTATCATCTCCGGTGGTACCTCGGTACTGAAAATCAGGATATTGAAAATCTTGGTTTTGAAAATTGTCAGGCTGCTTACTGCCACCTTGGGGGTAATATCGTGGGTTAACGACCATAGGAAACCTGAGGCTAAACTCACCGTCGTCATAGTCCACCAGTTCCTGATAGCTTATCTCCACAACTAAAAGCTCATCGGGCCCTAAGTTGGCAACAGAGGTTTTAAAAATGTTGGGGCGATTGTGCTCGACCAAACTCGCTCGCTTACCCGCACTCTTCGCCTGCTCATATATTTTCTTTGCCTCCAACCGCTCCTTAATCTGCCCCTCTATGACTCGGGAGCCGATGAGTAACTTCATACTATCCACCGCGGCTTCATTAGGAAGAGGAAAAAGATAGCTGCCATTTAGCCATTCGCCGCTGAGATTTTTAAATGTCTGTTTCACCTTAACCCGATTCACCCACCCCGACACCGTCATCTGAACGTCAGTTTCCAGGGGAAGCGAAATTGAGACTTGCGATCCGCCGTCCTGATCTGCCACTCGATAGACGAAGCTGCCCTGACTGAGCTCGGCATCAAATGATGCTTTCACATTCATCGATGGCAACAGCAATGCGCCCATAAGAAGGAGGAAGCCGAGAGCCCCCCGGTTGGGGGCTCCTTGGCGGGTAACAGATACCACATCAATTTTCATACACATATTCCTTTATCTTGAAAACCGAACTAGTTGTTCGCGGTCAATTCAGACTCAGAAGGTATCAATTTGACGGTCACTCTTCGGTCGAAAAAGTCATTTTCAAAGCTCTGCTCTTTTGTCATCGGCGCGCTGGCCCCATAGGCCCTGAAGTCCAAGCGGCTCTCATCTATCCCTTGATTGACCAGATAGGTTTTAACCTCGGCAACCCGCTGCTCAGATAAAGCCTGGTTATAGGTACTGTCCCCTCTCCTGTCGGCATATCCGGTCAAATCGAGTCTTAACTCGGGAGAGAGTGACATGGCATAGGCCACCTCATCGAGCTGCAATTTGAAATGAGGGACAAGTTCAGAAGATCCGGTTTTAAACTGTACATTCAAGCCCAACGAGAGTTCGGCAAGTTTTTGCTGATCTTCGGCTTTCAATTGGGCTAACTCATGTTGCGCCGAATCATATCGGTTCGAGATAGCCATCAATGATCGATTCTCATCGCTGAGTTGATTCATCTTTGACTCCTGCATTGCCAGCTGTGCTTGCTGTGAGTCGAGCTCAGATTCATCACCGACTGACTTACCTATGATGGTGCCGGTAAATGCACCAATAATGGCCCCCACCGGCCCGGCAACAACCGCACCAAGCACAATCCCGGAACTGAGTCCTATCAACTCTTCGTGATGCTGACGCTCTTCGCTTGTGTCCGATGCATAACTGACATTTGAAAGAGTTAAACTGCTGACAACCATTGCTGCGATGATCTGCTTTTTCATTTTGTTTTTCCTAATCTTGTTATTAATATAAATGAGTCGTCGACATCGGTAGTTCTTATCTCGACGCCGTTTCGATGTGAGTATTAAACAAGATGTAAATGTCGAAGGAAGGGATGAAAAATGGCATTACGCATATGAATTGTGGCAAGAAAATGGCAATTGCCTTGGCTATCTTTTATCGCTCAGATTTTCCTGTATAGTCACTGGCAATAAGGCAAGGTATAGAGGCGTGCCATCGGTGAAACCTATAGCAATCGCAGAAGGTAAAGCGGTGTTTCCGGAGCGTTCAATACTAATCACAACATCAAGGTTATTTTTTAATGTCTATCAAACGTATTGCGATCGTAGAAGATGAAGCGGCTATCCGGGAAAACTATAAAGAGGTACTGCAACAGCAAGGCTACAGTGTGCAAGCCTATCCCAACCGCCCCACTGCCATGCAGGCATTTTGTACCCGATTGCCGGATCTGGCGATTATCGATATCGGACTCGAGGATGAAATCGACGGTGGGTTCACCCTATGTCAATCTCTGCGCGCCCTCTCCAGTAATCTGCCTATCATCTTCTTAACGGCCAGAGACAGTGACTTCGATACCGTGTGTGGTCTTCGTCTTGGCGCCGATGACTACTTGAGTAAAGACGTCAGTTTCCCGCACCTTATCGCCAGACTTGCGGCGCTCTTCAGACGCTCAGATCTTCAAGATACAGCGCTGTCAGATGACAATTTACTCGAAAGAGATGCATTGACTATAGACGCGAACCGCATGCAGGTTTACTGGAATAGCGTGCCAATAGAACTTACTGTCACCGAATTTTGGATGGTTCATGCCCTCGCCAAGCGACCCGGTCATGTTAAAAACCGTCAGGAGTTGATGCAGGAGGCGAAAATATTCGTCGATGACAGCACCATCACCTCCCATGTGAAGCGGATCCGCAAAAAATTCGTGGCTCAAGATGAGAAATTTGATTGTATAGATACCGTTTACGGCATGGGTTATCGCTGGGATCCTCAGGGGTAATTCATGGCAGTCTCATCTAGATCAACCAGAGCACCTTTGGGCTTATTCCTATTTTCCTCGATTGAGCTAATCAAGCATGTTTAACCTCCCTGTAGGCCTTCGGACTAAGGTTGCGGTCCTCTCCCTGTTTCTCCTCTGTCTCCCCTGGCTGGGCTACCAATATGTATGGGAGATGGAGAAGTACCTGAGACACGGGCAGGAAAAGACCCTCGAAGGCACGACACAGGCGCTGGCAACCGCCTTGCATGAGAGGCCTAAACTTTTTGACAGTCAGGCGAGCTTTTTAACCCAGGTTCAACAAGGGCGAGATCTCTATGCCTACCCACTGGCAGGCCCGATCCAGCTCGATGGTAAGCTGTCAGATTGGGCTCCCTATCGTCATAAAAGCATCGAGTATGGTAAAAACCATCAGATATTTAAAGCCGATCCTAATACTCCCTTAACCGTCAGCTTTACCCATATGGTGGGTAAGTATTCGGGTTACCTTTATAGCTTCTTCGAGGTCACCGATCCCAACGTCGTCTATCGCGGCAAAAACACATTACGAATCGATCAGAACGATCACCTGACCATAGCCACACTCGCCCCCGACGGTGTATTTAAACGTTACATCATATCGACCATTAAGGACGGTTGGATCAGCGCCTTCGAGTTACCCGAAGACCCCTCCCTCAGCACGCCGGTCAAACCTGAGATTCAAATTCAGGGTAAATGGAAAAAGACCAAACAGGGCTATAATGTCGAACTGCGAATGCCTCTGGATATGGTTGGCAGCAAGCTAGGGTTTGCGATACACGATGTGAATAATCTCAAGAGCCGCAGACTCGATGCCGTCGTCGGCACATCGGCTATCGATGATGTCGATAAACTCGGCACAGTGCTGGTTCCCTCTCCCGAAATTGAAGGCATCATCAAGGGAATGAGCCATAACAGCTCCCGGATCTGGGTGGTCGATAAACATGGACGCGTATTAGCCAAGTCCGGTGATATACGCAACGGTAGCAGTGTTTGGACCCGGACGGTGACAGAAGCGCCGGATCCCTCATTTTGGGGGCAATTCAAGCGCAATGTCCTGACCCCTTTCTATTACAAGATATTGACGACGCCTCCTAAAGATTTTATCGACTCCCTACAGGACTCAACTGTATTAGAAGGTAGCCATATCCAGCGAGCACTGTCCGGAAAGCAGGGTTCGACCTGGCGACTAACCCCGGACAACAAGGCCGTGATCCTCGCCGCCGCCAGCCCGATCTGGATCGACGATAAGGTCATGGGTGTGGTGATCTCTGAAGAGACCACCCACGGCATACGCACGCTGAGAAACAAGGCCTTAGAGAAGCTGTTCAATGTCATATTAACGGTCATGAGCATGGGAACCTTAGCCCTGTTCTTCTTCGCCTCCAGCATCTCGAGTCGAATTCGTAAACTCAGAGATGAGGCCGAGCAAGCCATCGACAGCCAGGGCCGGATAAGAAACCATATCCAAGGTTCAAAAGTACGTGATGAAATAGGCGATCTATCCAGAAGTTTTGCCAGCATCGTGAGTCGCTTAGGCCTATATACCCATTACCTTGAAAATATGTCCTCCAGACTCTCTCATGAGTTAAGGACGCCGGTCGCCGTGGTCCGCTCATCACTGGAACATTTAGGCTTGCAACAACTGGACAAGGATAGCCGAAAATATGTAGACAGAGCTCAGGAGGGAGTCAGTCGATTAAGCATGATCCTCAACAATATGAGTGAGGCAACACGATTAGAGGAGAGCCTTTCGAAAGCCGAAATGGACATTTTCCCACTGTCGAAAGTGGTAAGCGGCTGCATGCAAGGATATCAACTGACCTATCCCCAGCAGGAATTTGCCATCTCTATACCAAACGAGCCATTAAACATGAATGGCGTACCGGAATATATCGCCCAGCTCATGGATAAACTCATTGCCAACGCACTGGAGTTTAGTCTGCCGGCCACAGCGATTAAAGTGTCACTCGAGATCAAACACAAGAAGGCGGAGCTCAGCATCAGTAATTTCGGGCCTGAGTTGCCCGATAAAATGAGCGAGCAGATCTTCGAATCTATGGTCTCAGTGCGAGCGCAAAAGGCACAAGACAAGCCACATCTTGGCTTAGGTCTTTATATCGCAAGGCTTATCACCGAGTTCCATCAGGGCAGTATTGTGGCCAAAAACATTTCGGGAACTAGCTTGCCAACAAAAGACAGCGAGTCGATAAAAGGCAGCGAGCTTAGTACAGTTCAAGACCCTAGCCATTGTGGTGTCACCATCTGTGTCTCCCTACCGCTTTGCAAAGAGTAGCCAACGTTATAAATGTGATTTAGCAGACGGGTGAATGAGCGGCCAAATGGAACTTCCATTTAGCCGTTTAGATGTTAAGATGGCTAAACAACAATTCAATCCTCTTCGGTTGTGGACAGTACCCTATGAAAAAAGAGACACAGATAATCAGTACCGGTCGAGATAAAAAATGGACCAAAGGCGTCATTAATCCTCCTGTATTTCGTGCTTCGACAATGGTTTTCGACACTATGGATGAGATGCGTTTCGCCATCAAGAACCGGGCCAATGGAGAGATGTTCTATGGCAGACGCGGCGGACCGACCCACTTTGCTTTTCAGGCCGCCATCGCCGAACTTGAGGGTGGCGTAGGGACTGCGCTTTATCCATCGGGATCGGCCGCTATCAGCGGTGCCCTGCTCTCATTTTTAAAAGCCGGCGATCACCTGCTAATGGTCGATAGCGCCTACGAGCCAACCCGGGATCTGTGCAATAAGTTGCTTGCGGGGTTCGGCATCGAGACCACCTACTACGACCCTATGATTGGTGCCGGCATTAGCGAACTCATCAGGCCAAATACTAAGGTGTTGTTCCTCGAATCTCCAGGCTCGATCACCATGGAAGTCCAGGATGTTCCCACACTGAGTGAAATTGCGCACAGGCACAATATCGTCGTCATGCTGGATAACACCTGGGCTTCCCCCATTAACTCACGACCCTTCGATATGGGGGTCGATATCTCAATTCAGGCCGCCACGAAATATATTGTCGGACATTCAGATGTTATGATGGGTACCGCTACATCCAATGAAGCTCACTGGGATCAACTGAGAGAAAATAGTTATTTGATGGGGCAATGCACTTCACCCGATGATGTCTACCTGGCCAACCGGGGTCTGAGAACATTAGGTATCCGTATGCAGCAACATGAGCAAAATGCGCTTAAAGTTGCCAACTGGTTACTCACTCGTCCCGAGGTCGACCATATAAGACACCCGGCATTCGACACCTGTCCCGGCCATCAGTTTTTTAAACGTGATTTCAGTGGCTCAAATGGTCTGTTCTCCTTTGTGCTCAAAGAGGGAGACCTGAACTCGGTCACGGCACTGGTCGAAAATATGCACCACTTCAAGATGGGATTCTCCTGGGGAGGATTTGAGAGCCTTATCTTAGCGGTATTTGGCATCGATAAGTTAAGAACCGCCACGAAATGGGATAGCAGTAAACCTCTGATACGTTTACATATCGGGCTGGAAAATCCCGACGATCTAATTGCAGATCTGGAAGCGGGATTCGAGCGTTTTAACGCGGCGCTCAATAAACGATAAGTCATAAAGCTAGCGATAAAAACCGCCTCTCTGGCGGTTTTTTTATCAATGACATTTAGCTGAGTGTGATACCTGAGCCTGAAAGTTAACTGTTAGGCCGATAAAGAAGAGGTTGACCAAACTCGATAAGCTCGTCATCTATCACCGCAATACCCGCGTCATCGGGACAAAAATAGTACTCATTCACAGGTTTTCTCAAAGCCATAATCGAAGGGGTAGCCAGTTGTGGCAAAAAAACCGAATGCTCATCCACAAGCTGATTGAACAGCATGAAAGCATCCTTTGTGTCACAGTCTACATGGGGCACAAACTGAAAAGGCACCAACGACATGGCGGATAGATCTTCCAGGTTCACCTCATTAGTATCACCGCAAAGTCGGGCACTCTCGATAGAGGGCGTCATTATCATAGCGCCGGCACTGACCCCGATAACAGCTCCACCATCACGCAGGTAAGTTTGCAAAGGTGTAAACAAGTCTCGCTTTTTTAACCATTTAAGAAATCTAAAGGTATCCCCACCGGATAGATGAATCGCATCGAAACCGAACATAGCGTCGGCGACCTTTGCATCGAAACCCGATTCGAGTTCTAAATAGAGAGTTAGATCCACCCCTAACAGGCGGTAGATAGCCTGCGTTGCCCGGTAATAGGTCCGTTCCGGATCCGGCTGAGAGGCAATATAGGCCACACGCGTCATATTCGATCTAAGTGCATTAAGAACGCAATGAATCGTAGCCATTCCATTATCGCTACCTGCATCGCTCACCAAGGCTAATTTCATATCATTTCATCTATAAAAACAACTCAATACAGACTAACGATGAAAATAGGTGGCTGCAATAACAAACTCACATGGCTCAGCCGCTGAGGCAATTACCCTGACGAGTGCTGAAGAGGAAATAACAAGCAAATAACTTCAATCGCGCACCACTTTCTAAGCCTGCTATGCCTTGTAGAGAGAACTGTAATGAACAAAAATCCGTCATACAAACGTCATCGATGATTAAGCTGTATTTTATCCGCACCGTTTATTGTTATAATTATGATCTATTTGTAGGGGTGTCTGCATCTTAAAGGCAGTATCACCATATTGGAGCCACGCTATCCATGTTTCGTTCGCCCGTTCCACTCATCACTCTCACCCTCTTTAGCCTATTATTTTCCACGTCCGGTGAGGCTAAATCCCAGTATCAGGGGATAAGTGATGACTTTAAAACCCTGTTTCATTCTAAGTTGAAAAAAAATAAAGTGCCTGGTGGCGCCTTCGTCATTATCGAAGACGATGCAATTTTAAAGTTAAGCACCTATGGCAAGAGAGAGAAAGGCGGGAAATTGAATGTCAACGCCAACACCGTCTTTCGACTGGCCTCGGTATCTAAAACCTTTGCCGGTTCTCTGGCCACTATGCTGGTGCACGAAAACCGATTTAACTGGGATGATCCGTTAACTCAATATATGCCGGACTTCAGCCTGGCCGATCCCGTCGCCTCAAAACAGATCAACTTAGGCCACCTGATAGGTCAAAGTACCGGGCTGATGCCAAACAGCTATGACAATATTCTCAATGCTAATCGTAAACTCGAAAAAATTATCCCAAAGTTTGCCAAGTTAGAACCCATGTGCTCTCCTGGAAAGTGCTACAGCTATCAGAACATCGCCTTCTCATTTATCCAGCCAGTCATCGAACAACAAACTGGGAGTGACTACGCCGATTTAGTGACCGATAGGATATTTACCCCCCTTAAGATGACCTCGGCCTCTGTCGGCATGGACAAATTCCTGTCCAGCGATAACCGCGCGAAGCCACATGTTAAGACCCGCTCCGGGTTTAGAAAGGTCAAAGTAAAACCTAACTACTATCAGGTCGAGCCCGCGGCAGGGGTTAACGCCAGTATTCTCGATATCTCTAAATGGTTAATCGCAAACTTGGGCAATAACCCCGACGTACTTAGCCCAAGACTATTAACGGAGATAAAAACCCCCGGAGTTCGCACCAGTAAAGAGCTAAGACGTCGTGCCTGGAAAAAATATCTCAATGACGCCCACTACGGCAAAGGTTGGCGGGTGTATGATTTTGAAGGGGAGGAGCTCGTTTATCATGCTGGTTGGGTAGCAGGTTATGTGGCAGAAGTTGCCTACTCTCCTCGCCTGAAGGTCGGTATGGCCATGCTACTCAACGGTGAATCCCGGGTTATCGGCGAGTTGGGTGCAAGCTTCTGGCATAGCGTGATGAAACAGCAAGCCACACTGACCGCTAAAAAATAACCTAAGCGCAGATATTAAAGCCCACACCTATGCCCGTTAACCCCTAGCGGGCAACAGCCCCCTTACCGCTCACGACCATTTAATCTTGACTCCCCCCTATCCGATAGACACACAATACGTGTAACAGGTAGAATACGCGCCCGAGAAAATGATCTGACGAGTGGACTGTTTCGCTATGAAAAACCAATTTGAATTGCTGGCACCCGGTGGCGATATAGATTCGATAAAAGCCGCCATTGTGGCGGGCGCCGATGCTATCTATTGTGGTTTAGATCATTTCAATGCGAGAACCCGAGCGGCAAATATCTCATTCGATGACTTAAACGGTATTTTAAGGCTGGCACATAAGAACAACTGCCAAATATTCCTGACGCTGAATATCATCATCTTAGAGAGTGAGCTCCCGGCGTTAATCCGCCTGCTCAATGAACTGGTCAACACAGGTATCGACGGCGTCATAGTTCAAGACTTAGGCCTGTTTTATCTACTCTCCAGATACTATAAAAGCTTTGACGTACACGCATCGACTCAGGTGACCACCCACAATGAAGGCCAGATACTATTTTTAAATAAATTGGGTGCCGGCAGAACCAATCTCTCCCGTGAATTAAATATCGACGAAATTAAACAATTAACAGAGATCTCTCACCAGAACGATATGATGACAGAGGTCTTTGTTCACGGCTCTAACTGTATCGGTTTCTCCGGCCTGTGTTATATCAGCTCGGCCCATGGCGGTAACTCAGGCAACCGGGGACGATGCAGTCAGCCATGCCGAGATCAGTACCAAACGACCCGAGCGGGTAAAGATTTCCCCCTAAACCTCAAAGACAACTCTGCTTTTTCTGATATTACCGCACTCGGTGAAGCCGGTGTCGACTCGTTGAAGATCGAAGGCCGTATTAAGAAATTTGACTACGTCTATACCGTAGTCAGCAGCTGGAGAGAGCAGATACAGCGCTATTGCCAGCACAAGAGCATAAAGAGTGACAATGAAGATCTGTATAAGGTTTTCAATCGAGACTTTACCAACGCCTACCTTAAGGGTGATATTAATAAAAATATGTTTATTGATAACCCCAGAGGCAACTCGGTTCAGCATTTTACCGCCATCAAAGGTTATAACACTGAGGTAGAGATCCAGTCGGTTAAGCAATCCCTCTATGACGAAAAAACAGTTCTCATTCAATCCGTCGAAGAGAAGATAAAAGAGTTAAACATTGCCAAAACGCCCCTGAAAATCAGTGTTTCCGGTGAATTAGGTACGTGCCTAACCGTATTGGTACAGACACCAGATAAAGATTTTAGTGTTCACTCAGACACAAATCTGTTCAAAGCCGGGAAATACACGCTCGATCACGCCTGTATCGAACAAAGATTCAAGAGCCTGAACAACGCAAAACATGAGATAGCTGAGCTTAATACCGAGCAGCTTAATTCAGACCTGTTAATCTCGTTCAAAGAGTTAACCATTTTAAAGCATCGAGTCGAGTTTCAGCTCAATGATGAGAAAGCGCTCATAGAGCCGATAACACTGACCAAACTGCCGAAACAGAGACACTCTGCCAGCGCGAGTCTGTCGGTGCTTATCTCATCGCCTAAAGATTTAGACCTCTGTGATACCTGTAATACAGACATCTACTACCAGCTTCCGGACTGTATCGACGACCAATACACCCAACTTACTGAGCTGTTTTCTTACAATGCGCGTTTAATCCCCTGGTTCCCGTCAATTCTTATCGGTAAAGACTATCGAGCGGGTGTAAACCTGTTAAAAGCGATTAAACCTAAACTCATCGTCACCAACAACACCGGCATTGTTCAAGCCGCCTTTGAGAACGGAATAGATTGGATCGCCGGGCCTTACCTCAACATCACCAACTCATACAGCCTGTTAGCGATGAAGGAGAAATTTAACTGTTATGGATCATTTATATCCAATGAAATCAATAAAAAACAGATAAAACACATTGCGGGCACTGATGACATGAAGCTGTATTACAGCATCTATCACCCTATCTTATTGCTAACCAGCAGACAGTGTTTATTTCATCAGACGACCGGCTGTCATAAAGAGTCGATGGATTCCGATTGCCTGACCGAGTGCAAAAAATCTGTCTCTATTATGAATTTAAAAGAGACAGCTTTTGTCATCGATAAGCAGATGGGCGAGCACAACAACATGTATGGCAGTCAGCACTTCCTCAATACAGAGATAGTGAGCGATATACCGGATATGTTCAGCAGCTTTTTTATCGATCTCAGAGACATCAGAACCAATACCCGAGCCGGACGGGATAAATCGAAAATAGTGCACCTTTTTCAAAGCCTGCTCGAAGGTCGAACAGAGGCAGAAGCTGAGCTGCACCACTTAATTGGTCTCGCGACCAATACCCAATATAAAAAAGGGCTGTAAGCCTGTAAGATGAAACGGCTTCGCTCTTATGACTCTTATGCTATGAAATGCGCCGTTTTATTTTGCGTCAGTCACTGAATGATTTAATATCTGGCGCCAGTTTTCTACGATATGAGGTTAAAAGATGAAGGACGGTCTGCAACATGAAGCCTACCAAATGGTCCTCTTTAACGCCTTGGCGACCACCGGGAGCCTCACTAAGGCTGCAGAGAAACTCGAAGTCTCTGTATCTCATGTCAGTAAGCAACTGCATATTCTGGAAGAGAAGCTTAACGTTCAACTCATCAATCGCAGCACCAGAAGTCTCGCTCTGACTCAAGAAGGCAAAGATTTTGCCGATTATTGTGAACAGATAGTGGGTCTGATCCATAGCGCCAACACGCTGATGACAGATTCCAGAGATGAGGTTTCCGGAAACGTTCGCCTGGCACTCTCCTGCTCATTTGGCACTCTGCACGTGTTACCGGCATTAGATGAGCTGCAGAAAAAATATCCCTCACTCACCACCGAAGTTAGCCTGTTTGATTATAAGGTCGACATGTTAGAGGAGGAGATAGACCTCTGGTTCACCACTTTCGAAGAGATAAATACCGGTTATGTGGCCCAAAGAATCGTCGATACACACTTTATACTATTGGCATCCCCTGACTACATCCAGGCACATGGTACACCGTCACACCCAGGCGATTTAAAGGCGCATAACTGCGTCACCTACCACAGTAAGAATCGCAGCTACACTCACTGGTTATTTGCAAAAGATGAAGAACAGCTTGATGTACAAGTCTCAGGAAATTATCGGGTAGATAAGGCCGAAGCCATTCGTGACGCAGTTCTGGCAGGCAGAGGCATAGGCTATATCGCTAGTTATCTGTTAACCGATGAGCTGGAGAGTGGAAAACTCATTCCGCTGATGTCAGACTGGAAGCCAACCCAAAAGATGCCTGTCTATGCCGTTTACCCGAAATACCAAAACTTGCCAATTCGCCTAAAAACTATCATAGATTTTGTCAAACAGGTCATAGGCCAACCGCCCTACTGGGACAAAAACTTATCGAAATGGCTTAACCATTAGATCAAACCCTAGATCGCAGCCATAACTATATTCGATGGCAGCAAAATCAGACTCACTTTCCCCTTACATTCTCCCTATTCTTTCGCTACCCATTAAGTGTGCATAATCTTCTTTTTATACAACCGTTCTTTTCTCTCCTCAAACAATATTGTTGAACCCTGATTAAGTGACTTATACCAATCGGTATAAGAAAGTGATCTACCCAGAGTTTTTTTGGCAAACTAATTCGAGGCGAATGGATGAGGGAATGGTGCTCCCTTCTGAAGTCATTCAACACAGAAGTAGGCAGCCAAAAACACTCCTGAAAGGCGAGCTTTAGCGCATCCGATGCGGTGTTAACGAGCTTAAACGTAGAATAACTATGTTCTTCACTCGTTGCGAACAACACGGATGTTGTGAATGCCTTTTATGCAGGAGCAATAAAGGGCCTTGCCTCAGAAGCGCTAAATTCTCGCTGAGCGATTACATCTTTATACCGATTGGTATTAATACCAATCGGTATAAAGTTCTCCTCTTCTCAGACGGAAAAACTGTTTCAAGTGATTGGCAGTAGATGAAAGCCGCCAACTTTAATACCATATTATTATCGACGGGATAATTTATTTCTGCAAATAAGATAAAACAAAAACCATTATCTTATTTGCTAAGGCTTAAAAACATAAATCCGCAGAAACAGCTCCCGAAAAACAATTTAAAAACACAATCTTTTAATAATATTCATAGAGGTGACTTATGTCAGTTGTTAATAAAAGCGAAAGAACCAATGGAATTAAACAGTATCATATAGGCATGGTTGAGGGAGATGTCGCCGAATACGTTCTTCTGCCAGGCGATCCATTCAGAACAGACATCATCGCCCAATATATGGATGACGTAGAGTTGGTTGCTCATAAGCGTGAACATAAGACCTATACCGGTTATTACAAGGGGGTCAGAGTATCGGTTACATCAACTGGTATGGGCTGCCCATCTACCGCTATCGCAGCTGAAGAGCTGGCTAACATCGGTGCCAAGGTATTCATCCGTTTGGGAAGCTGCGCGGCCCTGCAAGACGATATCAATATCGGCGATCTGGTTATCACCACCGCAGCGATGAAGAATGAAGGTACATCAAAATTTTATGTACCGGACAACCTGCCGGCCGTCGCCGATCTTGAGGTCACATCCGAGCTCATTCGCGTAGCTAAAGAGATGTCTACCGGTCAAGACTATCAGGTTCACTGGGGGATCAGCTCAACCGATGACTCATTTTACGGTGAGACCCCTGAATGGATCCAGAAGCTTATCGATCTCAATTTAAAGAATATTGAAATGGAAGCATCGGCGCTATTTACCGTCTGTCACCGTCGCGGTTTAAAAGGTGCAACCATCTGTGCAGTAGCCGCAAACCATAAACGAGGCGAAAACTTTTGGGGTAAACGCAATATTCTGCTCGAACAAGGTATCGAGAAGGAAACGGAGGTCGCACTGGAGGCTATCTATCGCTTCCATCATGGAAAAAACCTATTTTAAGGGTTAATTCTAGCGTGGTGCTTATGTTAAACAAACGGCTTTCTGTTATTTTAATAAAAGCGCCACAATCTTTATATAAATTAAATATAAACAATCAAAAATTTAGTTTTTGTAAAAAGGTAAATATAATGAGCTATGAATTTATCGGTTATTTGGGCTCGGCCGTTATTGCAATATCCTTACTGGTCGCTAATGTAACCCTACTTCGCTACCTTAATTCGATTGGTTGTGCAATAATGGTGACCTACGCTCTGTTAATTAACGCATACCCCGTTGTTCTTATGAATTTCATATGCATCATAATCAACCTCTATCACATCGTTAAAGTCGGAGATTTCAAAAATCAATTTAGCTCTCTATTTAAATTTTGTAAAACAGACAGAAGTTAAGAGTGAAATACAGAGAGCGAAGTAATACAGATTAGCTTATCTACACTCTGTCCAGCCTTACGTTCACGCTTGAATTCAGGTTTACATGCGAGTTTGCATTCTGGCTTACTCTCAAGTTTGCGAAAATTGAAAGATGCCTCCCGTAAACATAGGACTCTAATGCATACAATAAGCCGACCCCACAGTCGGCTTTAACTTGATACTAAGCTAGGTGTAGATTCACAGGTTCGACAAATTGCTGGAATAGATCGCTATTTAAGGGTGGTTGCAGATTAAATTTATCATGACTGGCACTTGTGACTTCGGGCTAATCCCAATTTACCGAACGAGGACAATAAAGTCCTGCTCAGATACAAAACATGCCTGTTTATCGTTTCAACCTTGGATCACACGCAGGGCGACATCTAAGTGTTAACTCCTGATAATCAAGACATACGCAACATCCTTTTGCGATAGATAGAAACAGTTTAGACAATAAGTTTACCCTGACCCAATTTATTCCCACTTATTCCTTGAGTTATATCACTTTTTTAGAAATTATTTTCATAGCCAGACACTATTGGCCGTATCAATAATGTAGAGTAAAGACTTGTATATACAGGTTGGACGAATGCTGTCGGATCTTTGCTCGATTGCTGCAGAATTTATTTCTACTCCCTCGTTGCAACTTATTCACTGGTCATTTCGGATTTTATAACGACTGGCCAATTATTGCATTGGTCTAATGCTCAATTTTTTGCTTGTAAACTAATGGAAAAGCTATGGAAATCAGTTTAACGCACATACTCTTAGCTACGATAGGAATGGGAGCTCTGGTCATCATAGTCCAGGCAATAATATTCAATAAGCTCAAGATGATACAGGCACTGTCGTCGCAGCAGGCCAGTGATGCGAACCGGCAGCTGTCTGGAGCCATTGAAGCTATACCCGGTATGATTCAAGACCTGTTCAAAACCGGAGTCGAGGAGATAACGACGGCCCAGCAGGCTTGCCAGAGTAAAAACCAACAATCTTTCAAGGCGGTCAACCAGCTGGTCACGGCTAAAATTCAAGATACACATACTGAAAATACCAAGATGCATTGCCAGTTGCAGACCCTACTGCAGCAACTTCAGGAACATTTGTCGACTAAGACAACCAAACTGCATAAAGAGACCTCCTCGGATGTGGTCGCGGCTCTCGCAAGCGCTCAAGCATTGCTCCAAGCCAGTATCAGTGATACGGGTAGCCAGCTGAATACTGCCATTAAACGTTCTCAGGTTGAACTTGAAAAAGAATCTAACAAGCTGATGTTTATCCATAAGCAACATCAGTTGTCTAACCTGGAAACCCTTTCGGGTTTGATTCAAAATCTGCGGGTGCAAAACCTGGTGGAACTGACCAACGAGCTGGCTCAGCATACCGAGTTAAAAGTCGATACCCTGGACTTTGTCAAACACCTGGGTGATTGCAAGGTAGTAAAGATTGAAGACAAACACACGGACCAGGTGACTCAGGTATATTATGAAAATGGTATCAAGCACAGCAGCGACACCCTGCTGGGTGAGCAGCTCAAGTATCAGATGTTCTATGACCATGAAGGTAAACTGGTAAAGGGCATCGAGTATAGCGATGATCAGCAGGTGACTTTTGAATATCTCTATGACGCTGCTGGAGAGATCAGCCAGCGCCTTGAATACGTCTATGATGCCAATGGCAAACAAGCAGACCCAATTAAAAAAGTATATTAGAGCAAGGTGACATCATGTATTTAAGTGAATTATCTGTAGCAGAACGTAAAAACTTCTTGGAACTCGCCTATTTTGCCATGGGGCTCAACGGTAGCTATAAGGATCAGGAAAAAGCCATCTTCGAGTCATTCACCCATGAGTGCGGCATGCCGTCATATCAGTTAAAGAAGCAGGATGAAATCGATTATGTGATTAAGCTATTAACTCGGAGCGAGGTGAAAAACCGTCGTATCGTACTAGTGGAACTGTTCGGCATCGTACTGGCCGACAATGAGTTTTGTACCGTTGAAACCGAGTTTATGCTCAAGTTGGCGGCGGCATTTGGAATCGAAGAGTTTGAGCTCAAGCGCCTGCAGCGCTGGGTCGAGGCAATGAATGACCTGGTACACGAAGGCTTTGGCCTGATTATGAAGGATTAATCTATGTTTGGACGATTAGGAAGCTGGGCCTCGAGTAAGATAAGCAGCGTGGTCGACAAGGTGGTTGATGTGGCAAAGAAGATCACCAACAAGGTGATCGAAAAAGGGTCTAAATGCTGGAATGGTTTTACGGGCAAGACGACCTTTGATAAGGCCGAACAACTATATCAGGAGATCACTGACAGATACGACAAGAAGAAACGCGAGTATGACAAGGCCAGCGGGCAGCTTATTGCCGATATCGATTCCCGGGTCAGCTCCATCAACAGCTTTAAGCAAGATATCTACCAAGTGCAGTTTAAGCGTTTCGTTTCCCTGGCCAATCGCCTGCACAATGTGACCGTCAAGGGCCAGCCGTTTGAGGAGCTGTTTGATGATGCAATACTCGAGGCCAAAACCACAGCTTCGGTTGAGCACAGGGAAAATTTATTCCTGATCGACTTTAATAAATTCGATTTGGTGCGGGTGGCCTCTTATGTGCTGACCCTGGGCTTTTATTCGCGTAAGAAGGCCAAGCAGACACTGCTGAAGGTGGAGGAAGAAGAGGTGCGTATCGATGAAGAGATTGCCAAGATGAAGTCGCATCAGCGCCAGCTCAACGTGGTGGCAAAATCTATCGACGGCGTGGTGGAGTACTTCGATGTCTTGATCAACAACTACAGCAAGTTGTTGGATCGCTTCGAGTACGGCATTCAGAGCCAGCGTCATAAACAGATGGCCCAATCTGACGAAATTTTTGCCCATAAACTGGACTTCAGACTGATACCCATCGTCCATATCGAAGAGTTTCAGGCCCTGTTTAACCTCTCCATCGTGCTCAAGCAGATGGCGAATCTGGGATACCTGTCCGAGAGTGGCAAGCTGAACTCCAAAGACAGCAGCCAGGCCAAGGCACTGTTTGAAAAAGTGGCCTCTATTCAAGCTATCGCCGCATAAGGAACCTGGCCAATGGCTACAAAAGATGAATATGCCCAGCCGGTGCTTGGCACCGAGCAGGTATTGAACGAACTACAGGACTGCTCGCCGCTGCAAGTCAGCAAACGGCTGATCAATATGGAGCTGCATGACAGGCGCGACTCACTCGAGGTGATGGCCAAGATCTATGATGAATTTGACCAAGGTGGTAACGTCACCGTTGAGTTGGTCAAGCCCCTGCTGCTGAACATGTGTGATGGCCTGCTCAGCATAAAGAAGCTGGGGCTGAAGAAGCGTGGTATCACGGCCACCCGGCTGGTTAACGAAATAAACAGCTTCGATTATTTCAATTCCGCTGAGACCAAAAAAGATCAGTATCTCGAAAAACAACGTCTCGATGCCGACACCGCCAGTCATAGAGACGATAAGGGCAGTTATACCCGGAATAAGAAAGATGCAGCTGCAGATACGCCGGATAACTATATGGAGGATGTCGGTAAGAAAACGAATTACACCAAGGCATATTTTGCCAGTCAACATGACAAGCAAGAGAAACTAACGGTTTACAGTGAGCTAGAAATCAATGGTATGGGTGAGCGCAAGCAGCTCAGAAGGAATTCGAAGGAATATAAGGCCAGACTTGAGGCGAAGGGATTAAATGGGGTCGAACGCACCTATAATGCCGACCATAACCTTCCCCTTAAACACCTCTTCGACGAATATAAAGGTTCTAAAGCCTTGTCTGTCGGCGATCTTAGGGACGCAGCTGGCAGCGTTGACAATTTCGATATCATCAGTCAGAAGTTAAACAAGATAAAACTGGATTCCAGCTGGACCGAACTCAAACAGAAACGAGACACCCTCAAGGCCAAGCCTAAGCTCAGCTCGGCTGAGAAACAAACCCTGGCCAGCCTGGAAACCCATGTCAATGACGCAACCTGGAATAAAGCCCTGGCGCGCGAGACCGAGGCCCGTACCGCGGTAGAGGCTCACCTGAACATGAAGGTAGCCACCAAGCTGACGTCAGACAGCAAGCTGGTGAAAGGCGCGGCGACAGATGCAGGCAAGAAAGCCAAGGACGAGTTGATCGACGCAGGTGTTGGAGAGCTAGTTATCTTGGTGGTAAAAACTGTCAGCTTCGAGCTTAAGGACATGTTTCAAAACGGCATCACCCATGGCACTGACTGCTCATCAAGTCTGGAGGCGTTTAGTTTTCGGATGAAACGAGCACTGAAATACATTACCACAAACCTGCTCAATATCGGCCTGGGGAGCTTCAAGGATGCGGCTGCGAATTTTGTTAAATATCTGCTCAATGCCATCGTCGATATGTTTGTCGGCATATTGAAAAAAGCGTTGAAAGTCATCACGGAAGGCTTCAATGCAATCCTTGCATCAATCAAAATTTTGATGGGGGAGTCATCTCCCGCAGAGAAAGCCGATGCGATTACCAAATTACTCGCCACGACCGTGGTGACCTATATAGGTTTCGCCTTCGAAGAGTCAGTGCTTGGCTTTATCAACAAGTTGCCTTTCGGGGATGTGCTATCCGATGCAGTGATGGTGATGTTCACCGGTATCGCCTCTACGGTCGTGGTTTGGCTGCTGGATAAGATGGATTTGTTCTCGGTCAAGGACGAGAAGCGGGCCGCGCGGGTGAAGGAAATTTTCGATATGCGCATCCTCCAGATCAAGGAGAACACCGATGCCTTCGAGACAGCTGCCTTGCAGACACTGGCGAACAATAAATTACAGTTCCGCCAGATTGCCGATTCAATGAGCATGGCTATTGATGACGATAAAAATGTTAACGGCAGCGTTTATGCTATGGCCGATTTTATGAAGATCGAGCTGGAGATTAAAACCACGGATGATTTTATGACCCTGCTGGGGTCTCAGGAGCGCTTGGTCGTGGGCTAGATATTATCCGGACTAAGTGCCCGACACAAACGGTTGGCTTTGTGATGACCCAAAGCCAACCCGTCGAATATTATTATAAATAAGTAGGGAATGGACTACCTCTCCGTTTACTCAGCCCCTGACGAATTCTCAGATTGGCTCGATTGCTCCCTGATTTAGTCTTGGGAAGCTTCTACCGATTTTATAGCCTCTTCGGGCGTAGCCAATACCTCACGCTCGGCCTTGGACACATAGACAGGTTTATTACCATTTCGTGGTTTGGCCTTCTTTGTCTTAGCCTTATGTTTGAGGGTGATCTTCTTTGTACGATTCATCGAGATATTTCCAAAGCCATTTTGACTGAATTAACTCCGCCATAGCTGTGGCGGTCGACCGCAGCTTAATCGTTCTTGCCTAACCATACAATGCGAACGAAAGACCAATTTCACGAGCATGATGCAGTTAACTCTTGCTAATCGACACTAATATACGTTCTCAGTTAAGCCACTACCACATGAGTTACCTACCCCGCCAGATCATCACATCTGCTGGTTCGCCGTTCTTACGTGTTGCACGGTACATGCCTTCGGTATTGAATGGAGTGGCGATATTGCCGCGCTGATCGATGGCTATCACGCCGCCGGTACCACCTGCCGTGATGAGACGTTGGTTGATGACCTCATCCGCCGCCTGAATTATCGACTTTTGTTGGTACTTCACCTTAGCGCAAATATCGCCCGCCACATGGTAACGAATAAAGTACTCACCATGTCCGGTCGCAGATACCGCACACACCCCATTTTCGGCATAAGTGCCCGCACCGATAACCGGAGAGTCACCAATTCGACCGAAACGTTTCGCAGTCATGCCTCCGGTCGAGGTTCCTGCCGCCAGATTACCTTTTTTATCTAAAGCCACGGCGCCGACGGTACCGAACTTATAATCCAGATCCAGATAGTCTATCTGCGGAACACCGTTTAGGGACGCCTGATAATCAGGCGACTTAGCCTTCAGTTCGGACTCCGCTTTTCTTAATTTAACTTTGGCATCTTGTAGCTGTTTATAACGAGATTCTGTGTCGAAATGGTTGGCTGGTACCAGAGTAAAACCTTGGGTCAATGCAAACTCTTCGGCGCCCGCACCCGACAACATGACATGGGGCGACTGGTTCATCACGGCATCGGCGAGGTTGATGGGATTTTTGATATGTTTAACTCCGGAAACGGCACCGGCATTCATGGTCTTGCCATCCATGATAGAGGCATCCATCTCATGGGCGCCATCATAGGTATACACGGCCCCGACGCCGGCATTAAATAGTGGGCTGTTTTCCATCACATTGATCGCCGCTTGAATAGCCACCACGCTATCCCCGCCCTTCTCAAGCACCTTGTATCCCGCGTTGACCGCTTCGGTGAGCTTATCGCGATAGGCTTGTTGCTGCTGCGGTGTAAGTTTAGCCTTGGTAATGGTTCCCGCCCCGCCGTGGATAGCAATCGAAAATGGCTTCTCATCCGCCCAAACAGAATTGGTAGACGCAGCGGCCGCCAAGATCAATGCTAATAAAGTCGATTTATTTTTCACAAAAGGGTCCTTTGTTTTTTATTTGCACTCTTTGTAACCATTTTCATCCATAATTACAATCATCAACTTGCCTGAGATCAATAATCTAGCGACAATAGAGGCGCATTCGTTCATTACTAAAAAGAGTCTGAATTTTTGAAACACAGTTCATTGCGTTTATGGTCATTGAGCATCATTTTAATAGGCTATTTCCTGTGCATCTTTTCCGCACATGCCAATGACTGGTTAACATTGAAAATTGAGGGTGTCGACGATGTTTTAACCCAAAACATCAAGGCGCATTTAGGTGCTTTGCCTAAGTCTAAGGTTCAACGCAGAGCCTTTATCTTTAATGCAGAAGATAACACTACCGCCGCCCTCCACTCTTTGGGTTTCTATCATGGTGTGATAATCGAGGAGGTCGCCCAATCACTGGATGGCCCCTGGACACTCTCACTCTCTATCGCACCCGGCGAACCGACACGACTCCAATGGATCGATATCAACTTCGATGGCGGAATTGTCGAAGACAAATTTATTCTCAACTGGTTAGATACGGTGACGATTAAACCCGGTGACGTATTGAATCATGGTACCTATGAGCGGTTAAAATCCCAATTGGTGACGATTGCATTGGCCCGAGGTTATTTCGACGGTAAATACAAACGCTCGGCAATCACCATTAACCGCGATCTCAACACTGCGCAGATCACCTTGCATTACGACTCAGGCAGACGATACCACATAGGTACAGTCAGTTTCGAAGGACACACATTAAACGATGAGCTGCTAAACGAGCTGCTCCCCTTCGAAACCAACTCTCTGTTCAGTACTGGCAAACTGAGCAGTCTGAACAGGGAACTTTTGGATACCAGTTATTTCTCCAACATTAAAGTATTGCCCCAGATCGATAAACCCCAAGGGGGAGCCGTGCCTATTAAGGTTGAGCTAACCCCTAAGCCCAGCCACTCTATCGAACTGGGTCTGGGTGCCGACATAGGTAACACGACCGATAACAGCATGGAACCTAGGGTCCGTGTAACCTGGCGTACCCCACAAATCAACCGTCATGGTCACTCTCAGGAAACCACGGCCGAGTGGTCACCGGATAAACCCAAGTTCCTCACCACCTATACGATCCCTTTGACCCATCCGTTAGATGACCAACTGAAAATCCGGGTCGGCATGCTCAGGGACAAATATGGCGTGACTCAGGTCTATGACCCCGAGGAGAATCAGTTCGATAACACGGGGGAGCTCGAAGGAAGTAAACGTCTATTCGGTGTGATCCGTCAGCAGAGGCTAGATAATCAGTGGCTGTTCAGTTATTCGATTGAATGGATGCGAGAGTTCTACAACCAATCGGATATCGATTATGACCCCAAGTTCGTCCTGTTCGGCACCAGTATCTCTAAGACGACACGTGGCGATAATAGCTTAGACCCAAAATCCGGATTCTTTCAACACTACAGCCTGGAGTACGCCGATCCCTCTTTAGGCTCCACCATACAGTTAACCCGGCTGCAGACAAAATACAAATGGATCGATACCTTCTTCGACAAGCATAGAATCGTCTCACGGCTCGATTTGGGAGTTAACCTGGCCGCTGACGAGGATTTAGCCCTTATTCCTCCCTCCCTAAGATACTTTGCCGGTGGCGATCAGAGCATCAGGGGTTACAGTTATCATGAACTCGGCCCCCACCTGGACTACACCAACAGCGATGGTCAACTGGCAAGGCAAGTTGTCGGCGGGCGTTATCTTATGGTCGGCAGCGTTGAGTATCAATATTATCTGACACCAACCTGGCGCGTTGGCACCTTTATCGATGCGGGTAACGCATTCGATGTTAATCAGATTGAACCCATCGTCTCAGTGGGGGGAGGTATTCACTGGATATCTCCTATTGGCCCGATAAAAGTGGATCTGGGTGTCGGTTTGAAAGAGACAGATGTGGTCGATAGACCCTGGCGCATCCATATCACTATGGGAGCGGAGCTATGACGCCCCCTACAAGAGAGACCGACATTAACCAAGCAGATACACAGACAGGTAGCACCGATGCCGTCGGCCCGAATAGCCTTGTACGTACATTATGGAAAAGCTTTAAGGCCGTCTCCCGGACGATTGTCTATCTGCCTCTGGGCATACTGATCATCCTTGCAATACTACTGGGCACCCCCTTAGGTAGCAGACTCACGGTTACCCTTGCCGATATTTTTGTGCCCGATCTCGATATCACCTACGTCTCAGGAACGTTAAACAAACGCCTCGAAACGACCGATGTTCGCTGGAGTATGGAGGGTATCGCGGTCGATGTTGACGACCTCATATTAGATTGGCGGCCCATGTGCTTGCTGAGCAAACAGTTATGTGTCAACGAGCTAGCAGCGAGTAAAGTGTTGGTTTCGATAGACACTGACAAGCTCGGTGCGCAAAGCCCGGGTAATGAAGAGAGCGCTACCCTTAAACTTGTCAATGAAACAGATAAAGGTCTGCCTGACAATCAGTTCAATGACTCTCAGCTCAATGACTCTCAACCAAATGAGAACCGGGAGATACAACTGCCTTTTGGCATCGATCTCAAACGCGCGGATTTAGCCAACGTGAAGGTGCGCGTCAACGATATGCAATTCAATGCCTCTCTCCTGCAAACACAGGCACAATGGCAACAGACCGGCATCAGAGCCAACTACCTGCACAGTAACGATCTGCTGGTATCGATTCCATTATCTTCTGCTGACGAGAACGATGACAAAGGTGAAAAGGCAAACCAAACGACTCAAGACGGTTACACCAGCTGGGCAATGGCACAGCTGCCCGCCGTCTTTATGCCGATACCGGTATTTGTTACCGATGCAGTGCTGGAAAAGAGTCACCTGAAACTCGGTAAGCGCGATGACTATTTCGAAAACATCGTACTCGACGGTAGTTACCATAGCTTTCTGGTGAACCTCAATCAGCTGCATGTTGAACATACCTATGGCAAGGTTGATCTGAAGGGGGGGATCACACTCAATGATGACTACCCTATGGATATCTCAGCCACTGTCGATGCACGCAGTGTAGCCGAACTGCCCGGACTTAAGCAGCAACAGCTTTCGGTCCACGTCTCTCAGGGCTTTGAAAAATTAGCCGTGACGGCGACGGGTAAGGGCCATATCAACTTTAACCTGCAAGGTGATATCGGCCTGGCAAAGAGAAGCCTCCCCTATGAGCTTCATTTTGAGAGTAAGGGATTTGGCTGGCCGCTGGACAAGCCCGCCTATTCGGGCAGAGCGATAAAACTTGCCACCCACGGGGATCTCAATAGTCAGAATGTCATCCTCTCAGGCAATATCAAGACCCCTTTTCATCCCGTGTTGGCTGTCGATACCCAATTTAAACATACAGGTAAACAACTGGATGTCGCTCATCTGCGAGTGGAAGGAGAGTTGGGAGAGGCTGAGCTATCAGGCAGCGCACAGTATGAAGATGGGGTAAGCTGGGACGCCGACATCAACACTGTCGACTTCAAGCTACAACAGCTCAAACTAGACCTTGAAACTCCTCTACCCAATAGCATCATCAGTGGCCAATTTCACACCAAGGGCCGGGTTGACTCTAAACGCTGGGAGGTCGGTATTGCAAACTCAGATCTGGAGGGCGAAATTCAGGGCTATCCATTTCACCTCCTCGGCGATATCAATATCGATGATAAACTGCACCTCAAAGCCGATAGTTTAAAGCTCAGCGCACTGCAGAGTGTATTGTCCATATCCGGCAGTGCCGACGAGGCTTGGGCCGTTAACGCAAAATTGCAGATCCCGGATCTTAACCTCTGGCATACCGAGTCATCCGGCAGTATCGATGCATTCATCAATGTTTCGGGTGAGAGCGAGCATCCACAAGTTTCCGTTTCAGCCGAGGTGTTCGAGCTGCAATTTCAGCAACATAAAATTGAGCAAGCCTTAATCAAAGGGTTTTATCGACCCAAAGATAATCAGGAATTTGCCCTCTCTCTTAAGGCTAAGGAGCTGAAGCTCGCGACCGTCAAGCTTGATTCCGTCACCCTAGGTTTTAAAGGTGATGAAACAAAACAGAAGCTGGGGCTACAAACTTTCGGTGAGCTGCAACTCAATACCAAAATTTACTCAAAATTCGATCCCGAGACGACTCAGCTCGAAGCCCAAATTAGAAGACTCAACCTAAAGTCGATACTCGGTGAATGGGCGCTGAAGGCGCCTATCGATGTCAGCTGGAATAATGACAAACAAACGGGCTTGGTTAGCACTTTTTGCTGGCTCAACGAAAACGGTAAACTTTGTCTCAATGATCCGGCTGAGCTCAGCAAAAACGGTGAGGCCAGCATCCTGTTCGATGGCGATATCGGTGGCATATTGAAGCCATTACTGCCGGAAAATTTGGTGTGGCAGGCCCCCGCTAACTTAACCTCTAAGATAAAGTGGCAAGAAGAGTCGAGACCCGAAGGCTATTTAGAGCTGAATTTAGCCCCGGGTCAGGTGAGTTTCAACAACAATAACCGTGTTATCGATGTCGGCTACAGGATGCTCAATTTTCAAGCGAGTCTGGACAAAGATAAACTTGCCACCCAACTTAAATTTGATTCACACGATATCGCCAGTTGGGAAGGACAGCTTGAGATAAGCGTTTCCCCAGACAGGGCGATATCCGGCTACACCAAACTGGATCAAATAAACCTCGATGCCCTATCGGAGCTAATGCCACAACTCGAAACTCTGACCGGAAAAATATCCAGTGAGCTGGAGATATCCGGCACCCTCGCCAGACCGGATGTTTCCGGAAAAGTGCAACTGGAAAATGGACACCTGCTGGCCGCTGCTAACCCGACTCCATTGGAAGATATCCAACTCGACCTTACACTCTCAGGCCAGAGAGCCACACTAGACGGGCAGTGGAAGATGGGAGAGGGAGAGGCACAAGTCGCAGGTCTGTTTGACTGGAGAGGCGAGAGCTTCAGCGGTGACATTCAATTTGATGGTGATAAGCTTGCTATCATCCAGCCGCCGCTCGCCATCATCACGGCCTCTCCAGCCCTTAAAATCAAATTCGATAAAGATAAGGCCGACATTCAAGGTTCGATAGATATCGACTCGGGTAATATTAAGGTTAGCCAACTGCCTGAAGGCGGTGTCGCCGTCTCCGATGATGTCGTATTCAAAGACAGCATCTCCAGCGAACAAGTCGAGCAAAGCCCATATGCCATCACCACTAACATCAAAATTAATGTCGCGGATAAACTTAGAATTGATGGGATGGGGTTAAGAGGTAAGCTAACGGGTAAGCTTAATCTCATACAGGAGGCCTTTCGCCCTCCCCTGCTGTACGGCGATATAAGAGTCATCGACGGTAACTACAAATTTATGGGACAAACCCTTAAAATCAATGCCGGTGAAGTACAATTTATTGGCCCAATTGAGATCCCTAACCTTAATATTGAGGCGGTTAGAGAGATTAAGGATGAGGATGTCATTGCCGGAGTCAGGATCACTGGCACTCCACTCAAACCCTTAGTGACGCTTTTCTCATCACCGGTGAAAGAACAAGCCGAGATCCTCTCCTATATCATCAAAGGGACAGGATTCCACAGCAATGACGGCGATCAGAATAGTAGCTTGATGATGGGGGCAGCATTAACACTCAGTAACCAACTCGGTGGTGGCGCAGTCAACCTTATCGGCGAATCGGCTACCGGGCTCATCGAGACAGTGGGCTTCTCTAATGTACAACTCGATGCCAACGATGATGGCCGGGTTGCCATCAGCGGCTATATTGGTGAGAACCTTATGGTTAAATACGGTGTCGGAGTGTTTAATCCTGGCTATGAGATGACAGTAAGATATTACCTGTTATCTCAACTCTATCTGGAAACCGTGTCTGGCAGCGTCGAACAGTCCCTGGATATCTACTACAACTTCAATATAGATTAAAGGTCACAAAAAAACCGCTTCATCATGAAGCGGTTTTTAGTTGTTACTGATTAATTCTTTCTAATATAACCAGCTTATTCTGCAGTTTCCAGCAGACTGTTTCTGTATTTCTGCCAAACTTTACCACTATTGATACCGTAACTGCGCATTAAGCCAGGGATCGCATTGTGATTCTTTTCCTGAGCAAGTTGCAGAAGCGCCTCATAGAAGTCCAGCGCAATCTCACGGGCTTTATCTATCCCAAAATATTCTTCCCCGACACGACTGTATAACCCTTTAAAGCCGTTTAGGATCAGAACATAAAGAGGGTTACCACAGTTATAAGCCAAGTCATGGTGCAACTGATAATCGAATTCTACATAAGCCTTAGGATCATCGTTTAAAGAAGATATGCCAGCTAATACTTCGATCACTTTTTCCGGGTTATGGCGAACTGCACCTTTAAAATAGATAGCACTGATATTCGTTCTTGCAGAAAGTAACTGCTCTAACAATACGGGCTCACCCGCAGGGTTCAGATCGGCGATGGTTTCTAATACATTAAGACCAGAGCTTTCCCAGATATCGTTAACACGGGTCGGTTTACCATGTTGAATAGTCAACCAACCATCTCTGGCTAAACGTTGAAGGACTTCCCTAAGCGTGGTGCGCGTGACTCCGATAAGCTCAGATAATTCACGCTCTGCTGGTAAAATAGAACCTGGCGGGAATTTATCCTCCCAGATAGATCGGACAATATACTTCTCAGCAAAGCTCGCAGGTCCTTTGGCTTCAATAATATCTCTGTTTTTTGCCACGACAGGAGCTTTTTGGACAATTGTCATCAGGTTATTTTTCCCAATTTAAAAAAGTGGTATTCAAGACACTGATCATACCAGAGCCGGAAAAAATGGAAACCTTTCTGGGATAATAGTGGCCAAGATCAACGATTAAGATCACAAAACACTCCAGAATCGACCATCGATCAATAATTTAAGATGGTTTTGCTATTCAAATCCACATTTTAAGCTTTTTTTAAGTTGAAGATGAGTCTAGGGTATTAAATTAGGACTCTCTTTAAGCTAAACTGTTTCGATTCAAATATATTGAAGTACTAAATCTAATAAATCTAATAATCATATCTATCAACAATTTTGAGAGGGTGCCATGCCTGTGACTATGAGTCAGGCGTTTATTGATAACTTCTTGGGAAATTCTCCTAAGTGGTTCAAAATCGCGATTTTATCTTTTTTAATTATTAACCCAATTATTTTTTACCTAAATCCGTTTATTGCGGGTTGGTTACTGGTTGTTGAGTTCATTTTCACCTTGGCAATGGCACTAAAATGCTACCCACTTCAGCCCGGTGGTTTATTAGCCATCGAAGCCGTCGCCATCGGCATGACCTCCCCAAGCCAGGTCTTTCATGAGCTCGAGGCCAACCTTGAAGTTTTGTTGCTGTTGATCTTCATGGTTGCCGGCATCTATTTCATGAAGCAACTACTGCTGTTTGCCTTCACCAAGATGATCACTAAGGTACGCTCAAAAGTTGTTGTATCTTTAATGTTCTGTGTTGCTTCCGCTTTCCTGTCCGCTTTCCTCGACGCTCTGACGGTTATTGCGGTTATCATTGCCGTCGCAGTTGGCTTCTACTCTATCTACCACAAAGTGGCTTCGGGTAAGAGCTTCGCCGATGATCATGACCATACCTCAGATGGTCACCATCAGCTTTGTGAAGAGGAATTAGAGGCATTTCGTGGTTTCCTTAGAAATCTGTTAATGCATGCCGGTGTGGGGACAGCGCTTGGTGGCGTATGTACTATGGTGGGCGAACCGCAAAACTTAATTATTGCGGCTCAGGCTAACTGGCAGTTTGTCGAATTTGCTCTGCGTATGTCACCTGTAACCGTTCCCGTCTTCTTGGCCGGTATAACGACCTGTTTCTTAGTCGAAAAGTTTAAGGTGTTTAGTTACGGTCAACAATTACCGGAAGCGGTACATACCATCTTGTCTGAATTTGCTGCTCATGAAGACGCGCATCGAACTAAACATGACAAGGTAAAGCTGGTTGTTCAGGCGCTTATTGGTATCTGGCTGGTCGTTGGACTCGCTTTCCATCTGGCCTCAGTTGGTTTGATTGGACTGTCGGTCATCATTATGGCGACGGCATTTAACGGAATTACCAACGAGCATGCCATAGGTAAATCCTTCGAAGAGGCACTGCCTTTCACCGCACTGTTGGCCGTATTCTTTGCCATCGTCGCTGTCATTATCGATCAACAGCTGTTTGCTCCGGTTATTCAGTGGGCACTCAGCTACGAAGGCAACACACAGCTGGTTATCTTCTATATCGCCAATGGCCTGCTGTCTATGGTCAGTGATAACGTCTTTGTTGGTACTGTTTACATCAACGAAGTTAAAGCCGCTCTGTTATCGGGTCAGATAACCCGTGATCAGTTCGACCTTCTTGCAGTAGCAATCAACACAGGTACTAACCTGCCATCGGTTGCCACACCTAACGGGCAAGCGGCATTCCTGTTCTTGCTAACGTCTGCAATTGCCCCCCTCATTCGTCTCTCCTATGGACGCATGGTGTGGATGGCGCTGCCGTACACCATAGTTCTGTCGATTGTCGGCGTCTTAGCCATTCAATTCGGTGGCCTGGAGCAGATGACGCAATACTTCTATGACACGCAAATCCTATTGCATCATACCGTCAAGGATGCAGCTGGTGCGGTCAGCGGACATTAAGTCATAAAATAGTGAGTAATATTAAGATTTAATCTGAACTTTTTTAGTTCATCAAAGTCTTAACAAAAACGCCCTTTCGGGCGTTTTTTATTATATTTATGATTATGGAGATCAGCCTCTTGAACCCTGTGACACGATTCGCTCAATCTCGCCTGGCCTGGCTAATTCTTGCAGGCACAGCCCTAGGGCTGGAGCTTTGTGCCCTTTTCTTTCAACATGTAATGAAACTCGATCCCTGTGTCATGTGCATCTACCAAAGATTGGCCATTTTTGGCATATTGGGCGCAGCACTTATTGGCTTAGTCGGTTATAAGAATCGTTTTTTGCGCTTTATCGCCGTGCTGGGCTGGGGAATTAGTGCCGCATGGGGCTTGAATCTGGCGTTAGAGTTAGTGGATATGCAGACGAACCCTTCTCCGTTCTCTACCTGCTCTTTCCTGCCGGAATTCCCGAGTTGGATGCCGCTACATGAATGGTTACCTTCGGTATTTATGCCATCGGGCATGTGTAGCGATATCCCCTGGCAGATGATGGGAGTGACTATGGGACAATGGATGATTGTCGCATTTTCAACTTATCTGTTAGCGCTGGCTATCTTTATGATCCCCGCACTCAGTAAAACCGGGAAGTAAAACCCTGCAAGTAAAACCAAAAAATAGCTGTCTCCATGGCCATGGAGACATTGTCTTGATCGATATTACTGCATAGACTCTTTCAATTCGTAACACCCTCTGCCTTATTTGAAACTATCCCCCAAAAAAAATCAAAAACAAATAAACATCACCAGGCTATTTAGCCATTAAATATTTTTAAAACTTAACCAGGGACCTGATAGGCGTTTGACAGACTCGCGATAACATTAACAGGCGTGTAAAGAAATAGATGACTAACATTGCCGACAAAACACTGAATAGAGTATGAGTGATGCTGTTAACCCTGGTTGTCTGGGTAGATAGCTAAAATTTGGTTTAATGACGGTTAGATTGAGTGTGTTTTGGCTTAAACTATTTTAACGTAAATAGATTGGGCTCGGCACCAAGGTAGGCACCGATTGCAAGGCAGGTAACAAACTGTAGAGGGTATCGTTCTGGATTTATTCGATATCTTTTAAGGGCCATAGGACGATATGGTCTTCCATATACTTCACTTTTGTTTCACAGGTTACTTTATTCCGAATCGACATCCCTGCGGCATGCATCGCCTCTTTTGAACCGGTAATTAACGGGTGCCAGGAGGGAAGCTCGCGACCAAGATGCAGACGACGGTATGCGCAGCTATCCGGTAACCAGGTTAGCTCGGCGACATTATCGACGGTGACTTGCGTGCAGGAGGGCACAAAATTGAAACGCTGAATATAGTGGACACAGTGTCCATCTTTAGGATCTAATAATTTACAGGCTGCATTCGTATAATAAAGTTCTTCGGTTTCATCATCGATCAACTTGTTTAAGCAACATTTACCACAACCATCACAGAGTGACTCCCACTCTTGGGTGTCCATCTCTGCTAAGGTTTTATTCTTCCAAAACGACATGATTAAATTCTATAAAAAAGACCACTTTCGCAGGCCATTTTACACTATTTTATCGCAGGATACTTGATCCGCTCCGAAAGATAGGTCACTGAAAGGGCAAAATAGTCGGATTCATTCCATTTTAGCAAGGCTCGATAGTTGTCATAAACGAGGTATTTACGTCCAATGATACCATCGGGCATGATCAATGAAATTTGCATATCATCCCGTGAAGGCAATTTAGAGCCATCAAAACGCGTCACCCCGAGCGCGGACCATTGTGAGAAGGTTTTCTTTATCTCGAGGGAAGAATGCGAGCGATCAAACTCTTTAGGAACGAGAACCTGACGACCCCAGGTTCCGTCACTCTTCCACCCTGCTTGCTGGAGATAATAGGCCAATGAAGCGAAGGTATCTTGTGTGTTATTCCAGATATCTTTCTTGCCATCACCATCACCGTCCTGGGCGAACAAGAGATACTGGCTTGCAGTGAAATGAGTTTGTCCCATGTGACCGGTCCAAGCGCCTTGCAAGTCATCAAACTCGATATTATCTTGAGCGATGATATTTAAGGCAGCAAAAAACTCATCTCTGAAGAAAGCCTCTTTGCTCCCCTCATAGGCTGAGGAAGCCAAAACAGATAACAGGGGAAGGTGACCTGAGTCGGCACCAAAATCTGATATTATGCCCAAGAGTGCGACAATAAACCGGGGTTGGACACCGTATTTTGTACCGATAGCTTCCAGCTCGGCGCTATGGGTCTTAAACAAGGATCTGGCTTTTTCAACTTTCCATTCAGGCACAGCCGTGGGGAGATAGGTTTCCAGAGAAGTGTTAGGTTCAGCTTGAGTTTTCCCTGTAAATACAGCTCGCTTAAACGGCTTAATTTTAGGGAAAACACGCGCCACAATTTCGTTTTCAATGCCCTGCTCTTTTGCTTCAAGTTTTAATGCATCTAAATATTCAACGAAACTAGGCGATTTTTGACTGTCTTGCGCCGATGCGAGTTGCACCGAACCACTAAACAGGGTGATAAAAACCGCGGCCCCTATTTTCTTCCAAACCATAGCTGCTCCCTTCTATGCTATCCATTCACTAACTCGTTCTAATCTCGGCTGTAGCCAATCTCCAGCTTATGCTGTTCGAGTAAATTAACTTTAGGTGGGGGAAGTTGCAAGTAATAACCTTTTTCGGCAAGTTCACTTTTGACTTTTTTGATATCTGCGAAGCCTAAATGCTCACGCTTCATCAGGGGTAATATCATCACTAATTCAGGCTCGCCAAACATCTCCATCAATGCATCGGGTACCCGCTCAAACTCATTGCGCTTTTCAACGAAAAGGTAGCTGTCGACCTTACGTCGACTCTTATATACAGCACAGATCATATACTATCTATTTTCCAAACTATTCAACTTGCCAGTAACGAAACCACACTATAACATGGTCGGTCATTAATATAATGCAAATCAGCGCCAAGTCTGGTTATTTTACAAAGAGCAATGTCGCAATGCAGACACCTAGCCTAGAGTTAAAAGGCTCATCTTTTACGCTTTCTGTACTCCATATCAATAGCATTGATCTGGAAAAGGTGGCGAAAGAGCTTGATAGCAAACTTGCTATCGCCCCTCAGTTTTTTATTGGCGCTCCCCTTGTCGTCAATCTCAGCTCAATTTCAGACTCGAGTTATAATCTTGCTGCACTAAAAGACCTTCTCACTTCACGACAATTAGTGATTGTTGGGATCACCGCGGCAATAAACACCTTGTCTGAACAGGCTAAAACCTTAGGGCTGGCGATAATAAAATCGGGGAAACAGGCTCAATCCCAACCACAGTTACCTAAGACTACTAAATTAGTTAAACAAAATGTTCGTTCCGGACAGCAGATCTATGCTAAAAATGGAGATCTGGTTGTCATTGGAACTGTGGGTAACGGCGCCGAGGTTATTGCCGATGGTAGCATTCATATTTATGGCACATTACGTGGTAAAGCCATGGCGGGCGCATCTGGTGACAAACACGCGGTCATCATTGCAAAAACGATGGAAGCCGAACTCGTTTCTATAGCGGGTCAATACTGGTTAACAGACAATATTCAGGCCAACAGCACAACAAAAAGTGGCTGTATTCGTCTCGATGGTGAATCTCTTACCATAGAGTCACTGCCTCTTTAAGACATTGAAAAGGAAAGAACAACACATGACACAAATTATTGTTGTCACCTCAGGTAAAGGCGGCGTAGGTAAAACGACTTCCAGTGCCGCAATTGCAACCGGGTTGGCATTAAAGGGACACAAGACTGTCGTTGTAGATTTTGATATCGGACTTCGTAATTTAGATCTGATCATGGGCTGCGAGCGTCGAGTCGTCTATGACTTTGTTAATGTCATTAACGGTGAGGCAAACCTTAATCAGGCTTTAATCAAAGATAAACGTTGCCCGAATTTATTTATACTTCCCGCCTCACAGACTCGTGATAAAGATGCGTTGACTAAAGAGGGCGTGGGTCGGGTACTCGATGATCTGGCTAAAGATTTTGAGTTCATCATCTGTGACTCTCCTGCCGGCATCGAAACCGGGGCTATGATGGCGCTCTATTTTGCGGATATTGCCATAGTGACAACCAACCCTGAGGTCAGCTCAGTCAGAGATTCTGACCGTATTCTTGGTATGTTGCAGAGTAAGTCTAAGCGCGCTGAAGAGAGTTTAGAGCCGGTTAAAGAGTTTTTGCTTTTGACCCGCTACTCACCCAGTCGAGTCACGACCGGTGAAATGCTCAGTGTCGAAGATGTCGAAGAGATCTTAGCGATTCCGCTTATCGGTGTGATCCCGGAGTCTCAAGCCGTATTGAAGGCATCGAACTCTGGTGTACCCGTTATCATGGATCAAGAGAGTGACGCAGGCAAAGCCTATAGCGACAGTGTTGATCGCTTGTTAGGTGAAGAACTTCCTTTACGTTTTATAACTGAAGAGAAGAAAGGCTTTTTAAAAAGGATATTTGGTAGCTAACTATGTCTCTACTCGATTATTTCAAAAGTAAAAAGAAGCCAAATACGGCTGTCACAGCCAAAGAACGTCTGCAGATCATCGTAGCTCATCAACGTGGCGAGAGAGATGCACCGGACTATTTTCCTCAGATGAAGCAAGAGATCATAGAGGTCATTAAAAAGTACGTGCATATTGATCCGGACCAGGTAACGGTCCAACTGGATCAAAATGATGATAAGCTTTCTGTGCTCGAATTGAATGTGACCTTACCCGAAGAAAAGTAAGACTCCATTAATTCGGTCAATAAAAAACCCGCGTTTAAATTAATAATCGCGGGTTTATTTTTGCCTGATACTTTTTTACAAAACCAATTCAGCCAATGGTGATGCAGCAATTTCACCGCGCCAACCACTTAGTAACAGCGGAGCATCGCCTGTTTTACCGTCCCAGAACCATTGCAGATATTCATGAATATACCGCTTCGAACCAAGCAGCTCAATCGGAACATCATGCTTTTCAGACAGGGCCGTCAGACAGTTCTTAATAGTCTTAAATGATGATTTATAACCATTCTTCAACGCCAACACATCGATCGACTTAGGCGGATTATCAAGATCGGCAGTATCGAGCAAGGCTAACAGATCTCTACCATGTATGCGTTTCTCCTGATCCGTCAGCTCAATCATCTTATTCAGTTCATTCGTATTCTTCGGCTGTTTTTTAGCAAGACCGATCAAGGCATGATCTTTCACCACAAATCCAACGGCAAGATCTCGTGATAACGCCTTCTTTAATCGCCATTTAGCCAAAACTTTAAGGAAAGCTAACTGCTGAGAACTCAACTGAAAGGCATTCTTAACTTTCAGATATGCCAGCTCAAGATCTGGCGGAGTTAACCGCCCTTGCGTCATCCGCTCGCCTTCCTCGAATACCCAATCCAGTCTATCTGTTTCTTCCAACTTTTGAATCAGTTGAGGATATAACTCATAGAGATAATAGACATCGTTGGCCGCGTAGTTCAGTTGAGCCTTACTTAATGGACGCTTCATCCAATCGGTGCGGGATTCACCCTTATCGAGTGCGATATTCAGTGTCTGTTCGACCAACTTGGCATAGCCCAGTCCATGACCGAAACCACATAGCGATGCAGCGATCTGACTATCAAACAGACGAATTGGCTGACACTGACCATTACGGGCGAACACCTCAAGATCTTCACTACAGGAATGCAATACCGTGGTAATTTCGGGCTCAGTGAGCAGACTCCAAAACTCTGACAGGTTGCCGACGGCAACCGGGTCAATCAATGCTAACGTTTTACCATCGTAAGCCTGTATCAAACCAAGTCGGGCATAATAGGTACGTGTTCGGACGAACTCAGTATCCAAGACCAGTAAAGGACTCTGACGATATTGCAATACAAGCTCAGTTAAGCTCGCATCGTCATCTATATATTGAAACGCTAACAAGTTGTTCTCCCGAAAGATGAAATGCTACAAAATAAAAAGCCGGCTGATAGCCGGCTAAGAAAGCGAGATAAACACACATTTCATGTGCTTTTGAGGTCGTTAACTAGGCTTAACTTCGTCCCTCAACTCTCTACGCAGAATTTTACCTACGTTCGATTTCGGTAGCTCGTCTCTGAATTCTACCAGTTTAGGAACTTTATATCCCGTTAAATGCTTACGACAATGTGTGATGATATCTTGTTTGGTTAAAGATTTATCATTTTGCACCACAAACACTTTCACCGTTTCACCAGATAGCTCATTAGGCACCCCGACGGCGGCAACTTCAACCACTTTTGGATGCATAGCCACAACCTCCTCCACCTCATTAGGGAAGACATTGAAACCTGATACTAAGATCATATCCTTCTTACGGTCGACAATGAAAAAGAAGCCATTTTCATCCATATAGCCGATATCGCCCGTAGCCAGATAACCTTGGCTATCGATAACGTTTGCCGTCTCCTCCGGACGTTGCCAGTAGCCTTTCATCACCTGAGGTCCCTTGGCAAACAGTTCACCGTTCTCCCCCTGAGGCAGGACTTTACCGGCATCATCGCGCACCTGAATATCAGTCATGGCAACCGGAAAGCCAATAGAACCGTTATAAGCTTCAAGGTTATAGGGACAACAGGTCACTAAGGGAGCGGCCTCTGTCAGGCCGTAACCTTCGAGTAGTTTGTTCTTAGTGATTTTTTGCCATTTATCGGCCACTGCACGCTGTACAGCCATGCCGCCACCAATGGACAACTTGACCTGGGAAAAGTCTAACTCGGCAAACTCCGGCGTATTAACCAGAGCATTAAAGAGCGTATTCACTCCGGTAATAGCCGTATAAGGGTGCTTTCTCAGCTCACTGATGAATGCAGGCAGATCCCTTGGGTTGGTGATAAGCAGGTTGTTGGAGCCTTTATGCATAAACAACAGGCAATTCACGGTTAATGCGAAGATATGGTACAAAGGCAGTGCAGTCACCACGAACTCTTTGCCGTCGATCAACAGTGGCGAATACGCAGCGTCCGCCTGTAACAGGTTGCTCACCACATTGCCGTGTGTGAGCATGGCGCCTTTCGATACACCGGTAGTCCCGCCGGTATACTGCAGGAATGAGAGATCATCGCTAACCAGTTTAGGTTTAACGTATTGCAGACCTCTGCCTTTCGATAACGCCTTTCGCATCGAGATGGCATGGGGCAAGTCGTATTTTGGTACCATCTTCTTGATGTACTTAACGACAAAGTTTACTAATGTGCGTTTCGGCGCGCTAAGAAGATCACCAAGCCCGGTCAGGATCACGCTCTCGACTGGAGTCTGATCGACGACCTTCTCGAGTGTATGGGCAAAATTAGAGACGACAACAATCGCTTTGGCACCGGAATCATTCAGTTGGTGCTTCAATTCTCTTGGGGTATAGAGAGGGTTAACATTCACCACAACCATTCCGGCACGTAATATGCCAAACAGCGCGATAGGATATTGTAATAAGTTAGGCATCATGATGGCGACTCTGTCGCCTTTGACTAACTTAAGTTCATTTTGAAGATAGGCGGCAAATGCGCGGCTTCGCTCTTCCAACTTACGATAAGTCAGTGTTGCGCCCATATTTACAAACGCAGGTTGGTCGGCATACTTCGACACTGATTTCTCAAACATATCGACAAGCGAATCATACTGGTTTACATCAATTTCCGATGGTACATCATCAGGTAAGTTATCTATCCAAAGCTGTTCCACAAATCTCTCCTAATATCCCACATGCAGTGGATACAGACCACACTAGTCTGTAAAACGCTTGTAAAACAACAAGCAATAACACTGTCTTTAATTTTTATTTTAAGCTCACCTGATTCATACAGGTGTTTTAATTATGATCATCATCACATAAATAGAGTAAAAAGCCTAGTCTCTTTTTCAATCTGTGTTAGTGACAATTGATGTTAAGTAATCGCTGATAACATGGGCCGTGTTAACGGCATTTCCCATATGTAAATGGTGGTCACCTTCAAGCTCGACACAGGTAAGGTGTTTAAACCACAATTTTGCTTTCGGTAAAAGCGTATTCAGCTCCGAATAACCCCGGTCCGCAGTAATAAGTAAGGTACTGGAACTATGGCCACTCATCAGTGCATCGACTTGTTCGAATGTCAGCCTGATGGGTGAATCTAATTTTAACCTTGGATCGCTGCGCCAACTGACCCCAATATCATGTTTTTGCATATTTCTATCGACCAGCAAGCGACACCATCTCTCTTCGAGCCCAGTTAACCGCATTCTGGCTTTCACGGCAACCTCGATAGAGTCATAAACTGCCGGATCATCATCCCGTTTCTTCAAAAAACGGGCATGACTGATAAAGCTATGTCGCAGCCGTTGATTGTTCTTCGATGCAGCCTCAAATAGTGGGCTAATCGCTTCTATCAACACCAGTTTATCCACTCTTTCGGGAAAGGCTGCGGTATAGGCTGACGCAACGATGCCCCCTAGAGAGTGGCCAATAATGGCAGCTGGTACCTGACGCTGCGACAATCTTTCAACCAAGAGCTCAAGATCATAGAGGTAATCAACCCAATGCAGCGGGTATGAACCGGGTCTATGCTCCGATCCGCCATGGCCCGGCCAGTCTATCGCTAAGATTTGATAATCAGAGGATAACTCTTCGGCTAAAGGCGCAAAGCTATTGGCATTATCCAGCCACCCATGGAGGGCAAGTATTAATGGCTTATCGGGCGCCCCCCATCGGCGACCTGACAGTCGGATATGAGGCAGTTGAAACTCGACCTCATTTTCGGGGGCGCAAGATTGCCACATATAGCCTCTGTTGTCAGTTATTTATTGAGTTTTTTTGATAAATTTTAGTGTCATGCGATCACTCTCACCAATAGCGAGATACTTCTCTCTATCAAGAGAGTCCAACGCCAGTCGCGGCGGAAGTGTCCACACACCTTTAGGGTAGTCCTTGGTATCTTTGGGGTTGGCATTTACCTCCGATTGTTCAACCAAGGTAAACCCCACCTTTTCGGCTAAGGCGATCACTTGTGTCTGATCCATATAACCGGTTTTTGCATCCATTCCCGGATTTGCTCTATGCTCAACCACCCCAAAGGTACCACCATACTTAAGTACTTTATAAGCGGATACAAACACAGGCTCCAGGTAACCTTTCATCGCCCAATTGTGCAGGTTTCTGAAGGTCAGCACGACATCGACGCTGTTATCATTACCTAGTTGATAATAACCGGGTGGATCGAAGGTCACCGTCGTGGCATTACCCAGATGGGCCCTGTTATCGGCTAACCAGTGCTCAAACTTTTTCCCCGCCTTAGCCCGGTAACCATTGCGCAGTTTCTCATCATCGGGATTAGTATCGAAATTACCTCCGATATAGTTGCCGCTGTGCGCCAGATAAGGAGCCAAGATCTCGGCGTACCACCCCCCTCCCGGCCAGAGTTCGACCACGGTATCAGATGCTTTTATATCAAAAAATGACAGCGTCTCTAACGGGTGACGAAAACCATCTCGCTCAATATTTTTCGCTTGTCTGAACTCACTCTTCACCGCATTAGTCAGGCTTTGAGTATCATCACTGTGTTCATGAGCCATGGCACCAAAAGTTAGACCGGCCGTGACGACGAAGCCTAACGCTAGAGTCTTTGTATCCATTTTTTTGCTTCCCTGTATGGTATTAAAGTAAAGACTAAACCTAACAGCTTGCTTGTTTAAAATCCAAGTTCAGATTGATTCAAAATGTATATTTAAACTGCTGCACTTTGTGCCGCACTATCGACCCGTCGCCAACAAAGGAAAATCATCATCGCACTGATTGCCAACCAAGCCATGACCCATATCCAACCCGGTATCCAGGTTTGAGTGGCTAACATGGCCGCATCCCCTTTGCCACTCAGTCCTAACAAGACCGTTGGGCTCGCGAGTGCGTTAAGCATGATCATTAAAGCCATCACCCGCAGGCCACTCCCTAAAAAGCGATTACGGCTTAGTTTGAGCGGCAATAGAAACAAGACAGCGAGACAAGCGAGGATAGAGATAGTCAGCAGATCCCTGCCCCAAAGCAAGGTTGTGACAATAACGGCTGATCCCAACAAGGCGAAGCTCATCCGGATCCCCTTTGGCCAGGTGGCCAGAATAAAGATCAGATAACCCCATAACGCAGCACCGAAGTAGCCGCTGAAACCGATGACGACAGGCCAGCCACCCTGACTGAAACATAATCCGGCGCCATTAGGAAATAGTTGAATATGACTGACTACGCCGCCAGTCAACAGCGTCGCTAAACCATGAGAGAGTTCATGAAAATAACTTTCGAGCCATTTAAACGGTACATTGATAAAAGGCAGACGGGTGATCACCAGCGCCATCAGTAACTCAATCAAGAAGCGGCCACGACCGGGTGCTCCGGTTTGACTTCCTCTGCCCGTGTTGATGCCCTGAGCTGACGAGTCAAGCATAGGTATCGATACCGACCATCTGTTGAATCGCTTCTCTTTGAGCCGCATGCTGATTTTCCAGATAATGAGCGACGGCACCGTCACCGCCTTGTGTTTGTTGCTCATACTCCAGTTTTGCCCCTAAACGCGACTCCAGCTCTTCAGGAGCTGGATTCTGAGGAGGCGCAGACAGCGCATGTTGCTGCGAGCTCTCGTCATCCGTCTGTCCAAGGGTAACTTGTTGACTGACCTCAATGCCCTGGCTTTTCTTAGATTGCTCAACCTGATGAGTCGGTTCAACCTGTGAGCGCTTCACATTCGATGAAGAGATTCCCGCGGTGTTCGCCGTAGACGGTGCAAAAAGATTTGGTTGAATCTGCATTACTCTTCGTCCTCTATCATCAAATTAATCATTTAGCGGTCACTGAAAACACGGGTCATTGAATCAAGTCATTAAACCCGGCCATTCAACCTAGCTCAGGCTGCCCTGCTCATGCTGCCAATGACCCAATCGAGGAGATTACTCTCGCCCGGGTAGCTTTTTCCAGGTGACAGTATCGCGTACATACACGGGAGCTAAGTCGTCAACAGCGGTACTTAACCCAAGTTCAAAACCGGCTTTGGCCAGTGCCAACATCGCCTTAGCATCCGGAAACTTAACATTTTCAGCCAGTGAAATATTCTCTGACAGGTTCAATAGATTAGGATAAGTGTCAAAGCCGGTACCACAAACCACAATAGGTTGACTGACATCCAAGGTCAGTGGCACATCATCGGGTGAACAGACCAGCTCGGCATCGATGAGCTCAACCAAACCATCCTTGACAGTGAACTGTCCCCAGTACACTTCTCCCATTCTGGCATCGATGGCGGCGATAAACTGTTCTCCGCCCTGGTCATCAAACACGGCCTGAGCCATCGTTTGCAGTGAAGAGATCCCGATAACCGGAAGATCTTGGCCTAATGCTAGGCCTTGAGTCATGCTGGTACAAATTCTGATACCGGTAAAACTTCCCGGACCACGCCCATATGCAATTACATCAACATTTTGAAGTTGAATATTCGCCTGAGATAGCACCGAATCGACCATAGGTAAAATTCGCTGGCTATGCTCACGAGGCGCGTCGACCTGCTCAGAATAGATCTTACCACCTGAAATCAAGGCTGCAGAGCATGATTCGGTGCAGGTGTCTAACGCTAACACGGTCAATTCTTCAATGTTTTTCTGTTTATCAGTCATCTAATACCACAAGCAAATAGGCCTGTACTAACACAGCCTTAAGATCCGAAAATAGCGGCATACAAACCACTAGTTTTAAAGTTACCTTCTCAATGTGTAAACACATAGAGAATAATGATTATACCTAAGAAACTGTGCATCAATAAGTGTCAAAATTGTAAAACCTTATCAAAAATGTCGTTTTCGATTAAAAAACCAACGACACAGTCACTTTATCTTATAAAACTCAGCAAGATTCGGCTCACCAACTCATCGTCGACCACTACAGATAATGATTCAATACCCCTCTTTATCCGCTGAGCGGGAATGGTGTCGCGTCTTGCCATCATAAGATCTTTGGCATAACTTTTACTAAATTCCGGGTGACCCTGGATCCCTAAGAAATGATCGTTAATCTGCATCATGTAACAGGGGCAAAATTCACTACCCGCGATAAGCACTGAGCCTGTCGGCATTTTTGTGACTTGGTCTCTATGACTCACCACTAATGCAAGTTGCTGCGCATCCATCTCCATCCAAGTGGGCCTATGTTTAATCGTCGTTATCATGACTCCGATCCCCCACCCCTTCGGGGAGGTCACCACTTCCCCTCCCAGTGCTTTCGCCATCATCTGGTGACCAAAACAGATCCCGATAAACTTCGTCTTTGTAAGATATAGCTGAGTGATAAAGGCTTGAAACTCGGCTATCCATGGTGCATCGTCGTTGACGCTGTATCGGCTTCCGGTCGTGATATAGGCATCACATTCATCGATCGACTCAGGATAAATCCCCTCGGTCACCCGATACACCTTAAACCCTATTTGCGCATCGACAGACCCAAACAGAGCAGTAAACATCTCGGGGTAGTTCCCGTGTCTATCTCTTAGCGATTCTCTGACATCATCACATTGTAAAATCCCGATGATCATCAAGATCTCCGAATGAGTCGGTTTCCTGGCATCACAAACGTCCCTGAACCGCATCACTAAAGAGCTCGGAATAGTCCTTGGCCGTCAGGCTTACCGGGTTTCCTCCCGCCGCCGCATCTTTTACTGACATCTCTCCGACTAAACAAACATCTTCTAGCGTGATGCCGATCTCATCGAGTGAATGGGGGATATCCAGCCTGGCTCGGAACAGCAAGACCCATTCAAGAAAGCTGTCAAATCCCGGATAGTCGAGCTCAAGGTATCTGGCCAGACGGGTGATCCTTTCCTCTATTTCACCTCGATTTCTCTTTAATACATAGGGCATCAATATCGCGTTAAGCAGGCCGTGATGTGTGTTATAAAGTGCTCCCAGGGAATGTGCCAGCGCATGCATGCCCCCGAGCCCCCGCTGAAAACTGGTTGCTCCCATGCTGGATGCCACCAGCATCTGTGTTCGCGCCTCGATGTTTTCACCATCTTCGAACGCAACAGGCAAGTATGCTTTAATCAACCTGATGGCCTCGATGGCAATCCCTTCGGCCATGGGATGATAAAAAGGCGCGCAAAATGCCTCAAGATTATGAGATAACGCGTCCAGTCCGGTAGCCGCTGTCATCTGCGGCGACAACTTCATCGTTAGGCCGGGATCGAGTAAGACGGTGGCAGGGATCATCTTAGGGTGAAATATGATGCGCTTTACATGGTATTCACCATCGGTATCGGTGATCACCGATGCCCGGCCAACTTCGGCCCCGGTCCCCGCAGTGGTCGGCACGGCAACCACAGGCACCATATTATCCACATCGATTATCTTCCAGTTATCATCTACGTCTTCAGCTTGCCACAGCGAAATAGATTGTTTAGCCATCAAAGCTATCGCCTTCCCCGCATCTAAACTTGAACCACCTCCCAAAGCAATAATACCGTCGAATTCACCGGCATTAAACGCCTCGATCCCTTGTCTGATATTATCGCCTGTAGGGTTAGCCTGTATATCGCAAAACAGCTCTGTGACTAGCCCCGCCTCTCTGCAATGGGACAATACCTCTGTCACCAATGCCAGCTCTGCCAGGCCGGGGTCGGTCACCACCATCACTTTACTCATCGATAAGTTAAGACACTTCTCCCCTATCAGTGAGATACAGGTATCACCAACGGTAATGGCCGTCGGGTAGTGCCAATTTGCAAATAGTTCCATCTATCGCTCCCTGATATACCCAAGCCATTTCTCGACATGCTGAATCCGCATTTCGAGGTCGTTTGGGTATAATTTGCGCCGTTCAAACAATAAACGGCTTAGTCATGTTTGATATAAAATGATTTTGGCCGAGTTAAATAGTCAAAGCCAAGTTGAGACAAACTGCACCCTCGTCCCGACTGTTTTACGCCGGTCCAGGCCAGAGCCGGGTCAAGGTAATCACATCGATTGAGGAAAAAGGTGCCGGTTTCAATTAGCTCGCCTAACGCGATCCCGGTTTCAATATCTTTGGTAAATATACTGGCGGTTAAGCCAAATGGGCTGTCATTCATCAGCTCGAGGGCTTCTTGATCGTCACTGACTTTCATGATCCCCATCACGGGGCCGAATGACTCCTCTGTCATCACCCTCATCAGGTGATTAACCTGAGTCAATATCTGAGGTGCCAGAAAGGCCGTCCCCTCCTGACTCATCTCAAACAGAGATTCATCGATATGCGCGACTGCCCCCTGTGCTATCGCCTCCTTCACTTGGGCGCGAACAAAATCGGCCGCGGATGTCCGAACCATAGGCCCCAGAGTCGCATCGGGATCATCTGCTCGGCCGAGTTTATATTGCAGTGTTAACGCCACCGATTGAGCGACAAATTCATCATAAACACTTCGATGAACATAGACCCGCTCAATGCCGCAGCAAGACTGGCCCGAATTGAAAAAAGCCCCGTCTATAATGGTCTCTACGGCTTTTTCGATATCGGCGTCTTGGCGCACATAGGCGGGATCTTTTCCCCCCAGCTCTAAGCCCACCCCAATAAACCGCCCCAAGGCAGCCTTCTCAACCCTAATGCCCCCTTCCACCGAGCCGGTAAATGCCACGTAGTTGATCTCTTTGCAGCCAATCAGTTCGGTGGTGCTCTCGTGACTCAGGTGCAAAAATTGAAATACGCCTTCGGGTAACCCGGCTTCATCAAAGGCTTGGTAGAAGCGCTCGGCGCAGAGAGGAGTTTGAGCCGAATGCTTTAAGATAACGCAATTACCCGCTAATAATGCCGGAATGATGGCGTTGACGGCGGTCAGGAAAGGATAGTTCCAGGGGGCGATAACCAACACCACACCCAGGGGTTCTCGTTTGATGTATCGGGTCAATCCGGGCTTTTCCAATAGGGTCAGGGTAGTGAGCGCTTCATCACTCACGCTGATCATATATTCGCTGCGCTCGGCAACCCCATGTAACTCTCCGCCGGTATAGCGTATGGGTCGCCCAATCATCCAGCTAAGCTCGAGGCCAATCTCCTCTTTATGGCTCAACAAAATATCGATCGCCCTTTGGCATATCACTTTACGGGTATCGAGCGCCGTTGCCTGCCAGCTCAACTTTGCCTGCACCGCCCTGTCGACACAGGCATTAACCCGTTCTTTACCGGCAAGTTGGCGACTCACATAAACACTGCCATCGATTGGAGAAACGGTCTGCTGCTCATTGGCGGCGGGTTTGTCACCTTTACTCTTACCCTTACTCTTTACTTGAGACTTAGACTGAGACAGGGCTTGAGACTCTGCTCGATTCTTGGCTTGCTGAGATTTTTTCATCGCCGAGCTACCTCTGACTGAAATTGATTTTTATCGAGAAACGCCAACCGAAACTAAATAATTTCAAAGTAACGTTCCATCTCCCAATCACTCACATGCTTTCTAAACTCACGCTCTTCCCACTCACGACTGATGGCGTAATGCTCTACAAACGACTTGCCGAACAAGCGCTCTGCGGCGCTCGATTGTTTAAGTCTCTGAGTGGCGTCCCATAACGTGGAAGGTAAGGCTATCGATGCATCATGGGTTTGCTCATAAGCGTTTCCCTTAATCTGTTCACCGGGCTCTAACTGATGTTCAATGCCATACAAACCGCTAGCTAAAGCCGCTGCCAGAGCCAGATAGGGGTTGGCGTCTGCGGCGCCTAAACGATATTCCACCCGTTGAGAACTGGCGGAACCCGGGATAACACGCAGAGCAGTAGTGCGATTCTCAACCCCCCAGGTCGCATCGGTTGGCGCCCAAAACCCCGGGACCATACGCGAATAACTATTGATGGTAGGCGCTATCATGCAGAGAAACTCAGGCATTAACTGTTGTTGACCCGCCAGAAAGTGCCGTTGAAGTTGACTCATGTTGTGAGCCTGACTGGGATCGTAAAACGCCGAAGAGCCATCTGTATTTTGTAGCGACAGGTGAATATGACCGCTCTGCCCCGGATAATCACCAGACCACTTGGCCATAAATGTAGCCATCAGCCCTCGTTTTTGTGCCAGCACTTTCATAAAGGTTTTAAACAGTGCCCCTTTATCGGCGGCGGCCTCTACGTTATCGACAGCGATGGCCGCCTCAATCACTCCCGGACCCGTTTCTGAATGGATCCCTTCGATGGGAAAGTCCATGGTTTCCGCCATCGACAATATCTCTTGATAGAGGTCTGAATGAACTGAGTTGCGGATCATGGAGTAACCGAACCAGTCCGGGGTTACGGTTTCTAAATTGCGAAAGTTTTTTTCACGAATGGAGTGCGGGGTTTCATTAAAAAGGAAGAACTCATACTCCAGCGCCGCCATAGCCGAAAACCCCATCTTCTCGGCTTTCTCTATGACTCTGCGTAATACCCCCCTCGGGCACAGTGACTCTGCTTCCTTAGCAAATTCAGCGATAAAGAGCAGCATCCCCTCTTCGCCCACGACATCCCGGCAGGTGTGGGGTAATATGCGCACCGGCGCATCGGGATAACCTGTATGCCAGCCGGTATATTTAGCGTTATCATAGAGCTGGTCTTTCATGTCCCAGCCAAGCACCACATCACAAAAGGCAAAACCCCGCTCCAACGAAGAGATAAACTTCGCTTTGGACATATATTTGCCGCGCATAACACCATCGATATCGAACAGGCCAACTTTAACATGAGTTAATTTACGCTCTTCAACAATGGCCATCGCGTCACGAATACTCTTGACCTGTCTCGCTTCCATAATTGAGCTTCCTTATCTGTCATACCTGAGTTCAAGTTTCGGTGTCGCTATATGATTAAGTTTTTGATTGGGAAGTGCATAGATTAAGAATAGTCTGTTTATCAAAGAGCTGTAGGTCATTTATCAGAGTTTAAAGCTTGACCTTATTAACTCTGTGTATCCATATACCCCATTAAAGATAGCCCTCTTCTCCAAGCCCGCCAGTGCTGGACATACTATTTCTTAGCACTAACAAGCACAATCCCACCGACAACGAGACAGAGGGATAAACTGGACATCAAATAAAAAACGGGATTATTGACTAGTGCATTTATTGAACACTTACTCCAATATAAGTTGCTGTTAATTTAGGGAGATAACGATGAGTACGACAAAGCCAGTTATAGTGATTGTCGGCGGTGGAGCCGGAGGCTTGGAGCTTGCCACTCAATTAGGGCACAAACTCGGAAAGAAAGAGAAAGCCCAGATCCTATTAATCGACAAGAATCGTACCCATATCTGGAAACCTCTGCTTCATGAGGTCGCAACGGGCTCTCTGGACTCAGATCTCGATGGGGTCGTTTATTCTGCCCATGCAGCCAAACATAGTTATCAATTCCAATTAGGGACCTTTTGCGGGTTAGATGCCGATGTTAAGCAATTAACCATGGCACCGATTGTCGATGATGCCGGTTACATCTTACTGCCTGAGCGTCACATCGAGTATGACAAGTTAGTGATCGCAATTGGGAGTGTCAGTAATGATTTCAATACTCCCGGTGTTAAAGACCACTGCTATTTTCTCGACTCCCACCAGCAAGCTAATCGATTCCATAATGCATTATTAGACCGCTTTACCCGGGTTCATCAATCAGACTCTAACAATAAGCTTAATATCGCCATCGTGGGAGGCGGCGCAACCGGCGTTGAGCTATCTGCAGAGCTGTATCATGTCACCGAGATGCTCAAAATCTATGGTCTAAGCAAGATGACCGCCGAGAAACTTAACATACACCTGATTGAAGCCGGTCCTCGCATCCTTCCCGCCCTGCCCGATCGCATTGCAAGCTCTGCCAGGCGGGAACTTCGTAAGCTAGGCGTCAATGTGATGGAGAATACCCGGATCAGTGAGGCCACATCAGAGGGATTTGTCACCGCCGATGGCGACGTAATCGCGGCAAACCTGATGTTATGGGCCGCAGGTGTGAAAGCCCCTGACTTCATCAAAGCCATCGACCTTTTTGAATTAAACAGGGCGAATCAGATACTGGTTAAGCCAAGTTTAATCAGTACCATAGACGAAGCTATCTACGTCATCGGCGATTGCTGCGCCTGCAAACAAGCCGACGGCAGCTTTGTCCCGCCCAGAGCGCAGTCGGCGCATCAGATGGCTGAATGTGTAGAGAAAAACCTTATCCATGAACTCAATGGCGAACCTCGTGAAGCTTATACCTATGTCGACTACGGATCCTTGGTTAACCTATCCAAGTTCAGCACAGTTGGCAGCCTGATGGGCAACCTGACAAAAAACAGCATGTTTGTAGAGGGGAAAATCGCCAGGCTCGTGTATATCTCGCTCTATCGCATGCACCAAAGAGCGATACACGGAACACTTAAGACCATAGGTTTATGGTTTGCGGAGAAGGTTATGCGCGTGGTACGGCCAAGAATGAAGCTGCATTGATTGAAATGGTGGGGCCTGTGGATTAACACAACCCTTTCCTTTATGTGTACATTGTTGTCTCTAGTTTTAAACGACTTAACGATAATGACTGTTATCGTTAAGTTGGAATTGATCGATTACCCTCCACACAAAAGAAGCGTCACTTATTCTTATCTGTAAGTACTTAGGCTCTAATATAACCCTCCCCTAAAATAGTCAGTTTTTAGTTCGTAATTAAATTGACAACGCAAAAGAATCGTCTATTTTTTGTTCAGCCAACTTTAAATGTAATGGAGTACAAAGAATGTCTAGATTTAAATCAACATATTATCCACTATCGTTTCTCCTCACACTTCTCATCTTCATGTCGAGCGTATCTTTTGCCAACGCCAGTGCGAAAAATGAACTGGCAATCAAAAGTATCGCGGTAAACTATGACAAAGAAGAGATAGGCATTTCAGGCGTAAACTTTACTACCAAGGGCAATCCAAAGGTTTTCCTAGCAGAACAAGAACTGACACTGATAAGCCATTCTGATTCCCAGATTTTGGCAGAACTCACCGCCGATATACAAGATGGCGATTACACCCTCAAGGTAAAAACTGGCCCATCTACCAAAGATGTTGCCAGTTACGTCTTGACCATCAAGGCCGTGTATTACAGCACCCAACTGGAAATTTACAGCGCCTCCATCGATCTGGTACAAGATACCATCACCTTGAGCGGGCGTAACTTTGAAAATGGCGATCAACCCACATTAGAACTTGCGACTACGGCGCTGGCATTGGTCAGTTACGATGACAAGGCCTTAGTGGCCTCGCTACCAGCAGACATTGCTGAGCTTGAAGGCTCCTATATTTTGACAGTGAGTACAGGTGAAAAAGCCAAACACAGGGGTGACTACACCATAGTGATCGATCCAGAATATAGCCTAGATTCCCGTAATGGCACCATTGAAGATGTTATCGCCATCGACGTCGATGGTAATGTCGATATTCAGAATGCTGCTATCACTGTTAACGCCAGCAATGGTGATGTAAACATTCACAATGATGATATAAAAGTTACCTCATCGGCCGTCACATTTAATCTACCAGCTAATCTAACCAAGGGACTGGAAACTCCTACTGTGAAAGTTTCAGGCACCATCAGCGGCAATAAACTGGGTATAGGTACTTTATCCCCACAAGCGGCGTTACATGTTAAATCAACCAGTCAATATCAAGCCGACAGCGAGCAAAGAGGACAATATATTGCTCTGTTTGAAAATGATTCCCCTAATTCCAGTAGTGGCGCTGATGGCGTCGCCATCAAGCTGGCTCACGATGACCCCGTCAGCGGTAAGAACAAATTTGTCACTTTTTTTGACAAGAATAACAATGTTGCAGGTGAAATTCGCGGTTTTACCGCAGATCAGGATTACACCTTGCCACCTTCTGTCAACTCCTTGTTTAAATCACCTACAGAGCTTATAACAGGCGGTTTGATTAAAGTTGATACGGGGTTGAAATTTAAATCCGTGACTAGCTTCCCGGGTTTTTTCATTGATTTACCCAGTCCTGTACCAAATATCGATATCGATAGTTTTGGTATTAGTGTTCCATATGATATCACTCCCCCCTCAATCTCGATCTGCAATATTCTCGATAAAGATGACGCGTTAGCTTGCTTTTTTAAAGGGAGGGTTATTAATGACTATCTTAACTGGGGTTATGATAATGGCCTGCTGGATTTTGCCGCCAACAGTCCTTTCGATATCGCCGTTGCCGGAATGAAACTTGCGAAACATATAGAGCGTAATGGTAGCGGTGGCATCAGTTATGCGACCAAGGGGGCCGATTACGCAGAATGGCTTGAGCTCGAAGATACCAATGTGCAATTACGCTGGGGAACTATTGTCGGTGTGACTGGCGGCAGAGTCAGTTTACGCACCGAAGGTGCCGATCATCTATTGGTGATTTCGCGTGCCCCTGCTGTGCTGGGCAATATGCCGTCACAGGACGTACAAGACAATTACGTAATGGTTGGCTTTTTGGGGCAGCTCTATACTGCAGTACATGGCGTAGTCAAAGTCGGCGATTATATCCTAGCCTCCGGACTGAATAACGGCATAGGACGGGCGGTTAATGCTGACAATATAGAATTGGACGATATTGAGCAAATTGTCGGCCGAGCCTGGACAGCCAGCGATGATTCTGGAGTCAAAATGATCAATGTTGCAGTCGGCTTACAAAGTAATGATCTGGCGAAAATCATGCACAGACGCTTTGACGCTCTGGAGCAGAAGATTGACAAAATAAGTTCTCGCCTTAACGGTAGATAACCGAATATAAAATTAAGTGCCTGCCGTATTCACATAGATATGAAGTCGATATAGCGGACTTCATATCTTGCAAACTACATAAATAATTATGGAACAGTTGATCTCCCCGCCCCTCCGATTTTTATAGACACTTCAATTTTGGTTATGAACAGCCCCATTAAAAAACTGCTGGGGCCAGTTCAACTTTATACCTTGGTAATTGTCGTTACCATTAAGTTACTGTCACAGCTATACTTTCAGCATCATTAACAAGGACCGTTAAGGGATAGCATGGAGCACATAGATCTCGGACTGATTTTGGCGATTATCGGTTTATTATGTATCGCGAGTTCAATTCTGTATTACATATCATCAGACGATTAAGCAACGACACTAATCTTGCTCAACTAACACGCCCCCCTGACAGCTAGCTGTGCATCCTCTTCCGGCGGTTCTCTAAGCCATGTCTAAATTGTTCATTAGGCTTCCCCTAGGGTGTGGGCGGTTCGAATACCATGTTAATAACGATTACCATTAAGTTACTAGATACACTTAGGATCATGAATTCAGGCATTTTTCCAATACTTAAACATCTGGGTGTTTCCATATATGGGAACACCCAGATGTTTAAGTAATAAATCGGCCATAAGACATTCAGTTATAGGCCATTCGGATTTTTAGGTACTTTTTGATGGACGTTCTCCCAGCAAATTATTGTCAGGTTATATTAAACCGAGAAACAGCAGTGGTCATCTGAGTGTAATTTATTCATTATCGGATAACCTCCTCCAGCCTGCTGACATCATCCAGATCGACATCCCGGGCTAATTGCTTTTTATAGCTTAACAAATCTTCAAGCTTCATCACTTCGACTTCACGACCAAAAATATTTTTGGTGACTGTAGAATCAAAGTCGATCTCCAGCTCAATCCACATAGAGTCTTTCTCACTAAAGAATCGGCAGTTATCATCGGTGGTGATTTCAACTTTTACACCACTTATAATAAATTGTGTTCCCTCAATATCCCAGAATTCATCTCGGTATCTGGCAGGGCCAAAGGTCTTAAATTGCTCACCAAAATCGGTGACTCTTTTTAATGCCGACTGAGGAAGGTAGAGATCGACATCGTAAAGCTCTCTATCGGAGCCGTATGCATATGCCGCGAGTCCGCCCATGATCATATAGGGAACAGACTCCTGCTCAAGAAAATCGATAATCCAATGAAAGGCGTTTTCGTAACTCATTTTTTCTTATATCCAATATTATTTAATTGCACAGATAGTGCTAACGGATGCGGTTTACAGGAAGTACCTCTGACAGTTCACTATCGAGCATATTCAGCACGGCCTCAAAACCATATTTCGGCAGCCAGCCAAGCTCTCGCTGCGCAAGACTCGAGTCATAAATCCTATCGAGAGATTTGGGTAAGCGCCACCCACGACCTATAAACTCCTGAGCAAGAGTTGGAGCTGACTCCCTAATCACCCCGGCGGCATTGAGATAGAGGCGTTCACAAGAAGATCGAATAAATGGAGTCTGGCCGGAAATAATATAGCGTCTGAAACCAGGCAGGCGCTTGTCTATTGCGCAAGCATGGGCACTGGCGACATCACGAAAGTCGATGCCACGGGTTAACCGATAAACGGCCATCAGATCGGCTGGCTCGGGGAAACATCGGGACATCTGCAGTACCGTCACCGGCAAGTTAAACAGATTAGCGATATTCTCCAGTAACTGCTCCGCCGCTATCTTAGATCTGTGGTAGACCGTTTTAGGCTGAGGCTTAACCTGTTCATTGACCCATCCGGCTCTGCCAGCAGGCGTTGAAGCATGTCCATAGAGCGCAGTGGTGCTGGTAAAGATGAAATGCTTGATCCCGTGTTTCAGCCCCTCTAACGCCAGCAACTCAGTCGCGTTAACGTTGATAGATTCAAATTCGCTATCCGGCACTAATCCGACGTGGGGAGCATGTAGCGCAGCCACATGGACAATAACATCGACCCCATCTAACGCTTTGCCGAGTAGGGCCATATCACGGATATCGCCTACATAATCGACCGTTGAACACGGCGCAGTGTCGATGCCAACCACATGGTGTTGCTGCATCAGCTTGATATAGATGGCGCGCCCGACTCTGCCTGCGCTTCCTGTAACTAAAACCTTCAAGGCCTCTTTCCCTATGTGACTATTTTATCTGCTTCAAGAAATTAACTACCTTGCCCATGTCCCGGGTTCTTGCCATGGGCGCCAATGAGTTCAGGAAAGCCTGACCGTATGGACGGTTAACGATGCGGTTATCACAGAGTATTAATACACCTTTGTCTTTCTCATCACGTATCAATCGACCTACGCCCTGATTGAGTGAGATCACCGCCTGGGGCAATGAAATCGCCGAGAAAGGATCTTTTCCCTCACGGGAGATACTGTCGGCTCTGGCCTTATACAGCGTATCATCGGGTGACACAAAAGGCAGTTTATCGATGATCACGCAGCTCAAGAGTTTACCCCGCACATCGACCCCCTCCCAGAATGCACCGGTTCCGAGTAACACGGCATTACCCAGTTGACGAAACTTTTTGAGCAGACTCTGTTTGCTACCCTGACCTTGCACTAACAAGGGATAGGCAACCCGGCTTTGAAGCACCCTTGCGCAGGCATTCATCATACGATGACTGGTAAACAGGATGAAGGTACGTCCCTGAGCGGCATTAATAGCCTGAGAAGCAATATCGACTAACTCTCTGACCGCAGCTTCCTGATTGCTCACCTTCGACAGATGCCTTGGCACACATAGAAGCGCATTATTTGGGTAATCGAAGGGACTGTCTAAGATCAACTCTCTGGCTTTAGTTACCCCAAGACCCTTGGTAAACAGGGTCAGATCTCGGTTTATCTGCAAGGTTGCAGAGGTAAACACCCAGCTGGTTTGGGCATCAAACAGCTTCTCGCACTCTCGAGCGACATTGATTGGCGCGATACGTAACGTCAGATAACGGTGACCATACTCGACACTGTAGGCAGCTTGATTGTTTTCACATTGAAAAAACAGGGCTAACTTATTGGTAAATCCGTTGAGTTTTTCCAGGCCATCATCCAGATCTTCACTGCGTCCCACATGAGATTGCAACAGGCTCTCGAGTGACTGAAGTTCTTTTAATAGTCCCCATGAACAGGCGGCCAGGTCCTTGTCACCCATCAATTGACGCCAATCAGAACCATCGCGGTCGAACATTTGTTGATGCCAATCATTTAACTGACTGATGCAGCGAGAGGTTAAGGCCTCTATCTGCGGTGAGTCTCTCAGCTCCCTGCGATATATTTCGATAATGGAGTTAAGCAGTTCGGTCAGACTCCGGGTGGAGGTTTGTTGACCGAAATAGGTCACTGCAATATCACTGAGCAAGTGCGCCTCATCGAATACCACCACATCAGAGTCGGGTAGCAGCTCGGCAAACCCCGTCTCTTTCAGGATCCTATCGGCAAAAAACAGGTGATGGTTGACCACGATAATCTTGGCATCCATGGCGCGACTTCTCGCTTTGCGGGTAAAGCACACCTCATAGTGATCGCACCTTTTCCCGGTACACTTTTCGCGGCTGCTGGCAATAAGCGGCAATACATCGGCGTTTTCAGAGATCGAAGTTAACCCGCCAAGATCACCATCGCTGGTCTGCCCCGCCCATTGGTTAATGCGCAGCAGGTCGTCTAACACCTTAGGATCCAATGAATCACAACCATTAAGCTGCTTTTCCATCAGGTCCTGACACAGGTAGTTATTCCGCCCTTTTAATAGTGCGACCTTAGGGGAGATCTCCAACATGGAGAGTAAACTGGGCAGGTCTTTATAAAACAGCTGCTCTTGCAGATTTTTACTGCCGGTACTGATAATCACCTGCTTGCCACTGAGCAACGCGGGAATAAGGTACGCAAAGGTTTTGCCGACACCTGTGCCCGCTTCAACAACCAGATCGCTCTTGTTGACGATAGCATCACAAACGGCCTCGGCCATCTGAACCTGCACATCACGTGCGCTATAGCCTTGAATATGGCGGGCAAGCATGCCATCGCTTCCAAACGCCAGTGCGATCTCTTTTGTCAGTCTGCTGGTCGTTGTGGTTGTTGTGTTAGTCAAGGCGTTCACTTATTAGAATTTTTGGAGGTTAATATGATGATTGAGTCGGTATTATCCCTGTTTATTCTGGTTCTACAAGTGAAATCCCTATGCAAGCTATGTCCCAAGCTCTTGGATTTGTACCGACCTAAATTCAACGCGACGCTATAACATAAACTCGAAAGGTGACTGGCTATAAACGCTCTGCTTAAGGCCGCAGATGATGATCTGTTTTCTTTTTAATTGTCTTATGCCTCTCGCCTAACCCGGCGAAAATAAGAAAGATCACCAAATATGATTATCTGCCAAACAAAACGATAGGATGCAGAGTTCTGATACGGTCAGACCGAGCGGAGAGGCGACAGCGTTAACATGCAGTTAGCTTATAATTACGAAAAATGCAGAATATATACGTAACCAACTCAAAATAAACAACAAAGAATTCAACAAACACTCATCAAGCACTCCTAATTCACTGGAGTATAGCGTTTTGGAACCGATAAGGGGTTCAATTCAATAGGCAGCCCATTGTTCTGCCATGTGAACACTGCCAATAGTAAAGCGAAGATAACCTGACGATATATCTTATAGATGAAGAATATTCATAGGGCAAAATAAGAGGTTGCAATCGATTCAGAAAATGATTAGTTTAAATACAGAGCTTAGCGAACAAGCTTATTTTTTAGATATTAGCCAACAGGCTTATTTTTTCTGATATTAGATTTTTTACGATAAGAGAGATGAACATGATACAGCTTTCGAACACTATCCATCATCATCACCATATGCGGTAGCCTTCGGAAGCTCACTGCCGAAGGACTATTTCCTTCCGGCGGTTGATTCAAGAATATCAAGAACCCCTGGAAGGAATTCCGGGGGTTTTTACGTTTTAGATTAAAAAATTAAACAGATATTGAATCAACTTACAGGAAATAGAAAAATGCCAGAATCAAAAAGATTACGCATCGCCATTCAAAAATCGGGTCGCCTATCAATCGAATCCATGAAGCTGCTAAAAAGCTGTGGCGTTAAATTTACCGTCAACGAACAACGCCTTATAGCCCACTCTGACAACATGCCTATCGACCTGCTTCGGGTACGTGACGACGATATTCCAGGTCTGGTCATGGACGGTGTTGTCGATATGGGGATCATCGGAGAGAACGTGCTCGAAGAGGAGCAGATAGAACGCGAAAGACTCGATAAGCCCTCTACCTGTATCAAGCTACGTGAACTCGATTTCGGTGCTTGTCGCCTCTCTCTCGCCGTCCCGAACGAATTCAATTATGAAGATGCTGCATCGCTGGAGGGATTGCGAATCGCCACCTCTTACCCTAACCTGCTTCGCCGTTACATGCAGAGAAAAGGGATCACCTACAACGACTGTATGCTCAAGGGCTCGGTTGAGGTCGCCCCGCGTGCAGGACTTTCAGATGCTATTTGTGACTTAGTGTCGACCGGGGCAACGCTGGAAGCCAATGGCTTATATGAAACAGAGGTCATCTATCAATCCAAAGCCTGCATTATCCAATCATCACAGCCTCAAGAACCGGCTAAACAGGCGCTGATTGATAAAATCCTCTCTCGAATCAATGGTGTGGTGCGCGCAAAAGAGAGTAAGTACATCTTGCTACACGCCCCGACAGAAACATTAGAGCAGATTGTCGCCCTACTTCCCGGTGCCGAAAACCCAACTGTGCTGCCTCTCAACGACGATACCAACCGTGTGGCTATCCACGCCGTCAGCACCGAGGACCTGTTTTGGGACACCATGGAAGAGCTGACCAAATTAGGGGCAAGCTCCATACTCGTTATGCCAATCGAAAAGATGATGGGGTAGTACAATGCAGATCCTCAATTGGGCATCATTAACCGACACCGACCGTAAGGCGGCACTCTCTCGCTCACCTCTGGTTGGTGACGCGAATCTGGAGCAAGATGTACTCGCGATCGTCAATGAAGTACAGATAAGCAAAGATGCGGCACTTATAGATTACAGCCGCAAGTTTGATGGCGTCATTATCGAAAAGTTGAAGCTGTCTGAGGATGATATCGATGCCGCCTGTGCCCGAGTCGATGAGGAGATAAAATTCGCCGTGGCTCAGGCAATAGATAATATCGACACCTTTCACCAGGCGCAGAAATTTGAGCCTGTGAGCGTCGATACTCAAAAAGGGATCCGCTGTGAACTTCGCTCAGAGCCTATCGAAAAAGTCGGTTTATACATTCCCGGTGGCAGTGCACCGCTGATCTCCACCGTACTCATGTTAGCCTTGCCAGCCAAGATTGCCGGTTGTGAGCAAAGAGTGCTGGTCAGTCCGCCTCCTATAAACGACGCCATCGTCTATGCCGCTAACGCCTGTGGTATCACAGAGATATTTCAGGTCGGCGGCGCGCAGGCCATTGCCGCACTCGCCTTCGGTACCGAATCGGTTCCCGCCGTCGATAAGATTTTTGGTCCCGGAAACCGTTACGTCACCGAGGCCAAGCGTATCGTCTCTCAAGACAGTCGCTGCGTGGTGAGCATAGATATGCCTGCTGGCCCATCTGAAGTGCTATTGATTGCCGATAGCGATGCCAATGCCGAGTTTATTGCGGCCGATCTCCTGTCTCAGGCCGAACACGGCCCGGATTCGCAGGTCATGTTGGTCACAGACTGTGCGAAACTTGCAGATGAGGTGAATCTGGCACTCGCTCGTCAGCTGGAACTCCTGCCCAGAATCGATATTGCGCAGGTAGCCCTGGAGTCCAGTCGCACGCTACTGGTCGATAATATGGAGCAGGCCGCTCAGGTATCAAACCTCTATGGGCCAGAGCACCTTATTATACAAACCCAAAATCCCCGTGAAGTTCTGAAGCAGATCCGCGCCGCAGGCTCTGTCTTCTTAGGGGCTTATACACCTGAGTCGGTGGGTGATTACGCCAGTGGCACTAACCACGTGCTGCCGACCTATGGTTATAGCCGCGCAGTGTCCAGTTTGTCTCTGGCCGATTTTAGCCGACGTTTTACCGTGCAGGAGCTTAGCGCCGAGGGATTAATAGGACTCAGCCAAACCGTTATGACCCTCGCCGCGGCCGAGCAGCTCGATGCTCACAAAAACGCGGTCGCCATTCGCATTGCCAGCCTGCAGTCAGATGTAGCCTTTGAAGCTAAAGGAGTTTGAGATGACAGTGAATACTTCCAGCCAAATAAATCCGGCTCAATTAAATCCGGCTCAATTAAATCTGGCCCAGCGTTTAGCCAGACCTGAGCTGCTCGAGCTTCAGCCCTACCAGTCGGCCAGACGCATTGGCGGACGCGGCGATATCTGGATCAATGCCAACGAGTCGCCCTTTAATAACAGCCGACTCGACAAACTCAACCGCTACCCTGAGTGCCAGCCACCCGAGCTTATCTCGGTCTATAGCCGTTACTCGGGAGTGGCTACGGACAGCATAATCACAGGGCGCGGCGCCGATGAGGCGATTGAGCTACTCATTCGCACCTTCTGTGTCCCGGGTGTCGATTCCATCGCCTGCTTTGGCCCCACCTATGGCATGTATGCCATCAGTGCCAAAACCTTTAATGTCGGCGTCAATGCACTGAGTCTGACCGATAACTACCAACTGCCCACAGAGATAGAGGCTCAGGTCGGCGATGCAAAACTGGTATTTATCTGCAACCCTAACAACCCCACAGGCACGGTGATAGACAGGGCCAGCATAGAAACTGTGATTACCAGTCTGCCAGACAGGTTGGTGGTCGCCGATGAGGCCTACATCGAGTTTTGTCCCGACTATAGCGTCGCCGATCTTATTGAAAAGTATGATAACTTAGTGGTGCTTCGTACCCTGTCCAAGGCTTTTGCACTCGCCGGTGCCCGCTGCGGTTTTATGCTGGCTAACCCGCAGATCTGCGAGATGGTGATGCGCGTTATCGCCCCCTATCCGGTTCCCCTGCCGGTATCTGAACTGGCGTGCGCGGCGCTTAGCGATGACGGGATCAAGGTCATGCGTGAACAGGTCGCCGATATGAAGGCTAATGGTGCCCGCTTAAGCGATGCCTTGTGTGATTTCGGGGCTAAGGTATTACCGGCAAACGGCAATTTTGTGCTGGCGGAATTTGATGACCCCCAAGAAGCGGCCGCCAAGCTGACTAAGGCCGGCGTAGTCGCGAGAACCTATTCAGATCCACGCCTGAGTAACAGCATTCGTTTCAGCTTTAGCAACAAAGAAGAGACCGACTATCTCATCGAACAATTGTCGTAATAACGGTCGCAATAGCTATTTAAATGACAAGAAAAAAGCATTTAACCAAATTGAAGGTAGAGAGTTCATGAAGCAGAAAATATTATTTATCGACCGTGATGGCACCATCATCGAAGAGCCTGTCACCGACAAGCAGGTGGATAGCCTGGCTAAGCTGGTTTTCGAACCCACAGTGATCCCCGCCTTGTTGAAATTGCAAAATGCCGGTTATCGTCTGGTCATGGTGAGTAACCAAGATGGTTTAGGCACGCCCTCGTTTCCTAAGGATGACTTCGATGCCCCTCAGGATATGATGATGCAGATCCTAAGCAGTCAGGGCATTATCTTCGATGACGTGCTTATCTGCCCGCACTTTAACGATGAGAACTGCAGTTGCCGCAAACCAAAACTCGGGCTGATCAAAGATTACCTGACGCTCGGCAAGGTCGACTTCACTCAATCTGCCGTGATTGGCGATCGCGAAACGGACATGGGACTCGCCGATGCCATGGGCATTCAGGGCCTGCAATATGACCGTGAGACACTCAACTGGAATACCATTGCCGATACGCTACTCAACCGCAACCGCATCGCAACCGTGGTAAGAACAACCAAAGAGACCGACATTCAAGTCACCATAGATCTCGACTCACAAGAGAAAGGCAAGATAGTCACCGGCATAGGCTTCTTCGACCACATGCTGGATCAAATCTCGACTCACGGTAACTTCAAGATGGACGTCAAGGTCGATGGCGATCTCGAGATAGACGATCATCACAGCGTCGAAGATACGGCGCTGGCAATTGGCGAAGCGCTCAGAGCGGCCCTTGGCGAAAAACGCGGTATCGCACGATTTGGCTTCAGCATTCCCATGGATGAAGCAAGCGCCGAGTGTCTGCTCGACCTGTCGGGTCGCCCCTTCATCAAGTTTGATGGCGAGTTCGAGCGTGAGATGGTCGGAGAGATGGCCACCGAAATGGTGCCCCACTTCTTCCGCTCCTTCGCCGACGGCCTGCGCTGCACCCTGCACCTCAAAACCTTGGGCGATAACGATCACCACAAGGTCGAAAGCCTCTATAAAGTCTTAGGCCGCACCCTGCGTCAGGCCGTTAAGGTTGAGGGTGATCTGCTCCCCTCGAGTAAAGGTGTCTTATGAACCAAGCAGACAATTCGACCGTTATCATAGACACGGGCTGCGCGAATCTAAGCTCTGTGCGCTATGCCTTCGAGCGCATTTGCAACGATGTCATCGTCAGTGACGATCATGCTCTGATTAAAGCCGCAACCCGGGTGGTACTACCCGGCGTAGGTACCGCAGGTGCGGCGATGGCCTCGTTGAAAGACAAAAAGCTCGTCGAGTTAATTCAGGGATTAACCCAACCTGTGCTGGGCGTCTGTTTAGGGATGCAGATGATGACTCAGGTATCGAAAGAGCATGGCGGGCGAGAGGTCGACTGTGAATGTCTGGGCCTTATCCCAACCGATGTTGAGGAGCTCGACAGTCAGGGACAACCCCTGCCCCACATGGGCTGGAATCAGATCACCCCATCAGCGCACCCGTTATTTTCGGGCATCCCGGCAGGCAGCTATCTCTACTTTGTTCATAGCTACCGGGTACCGCTGAGCGACTACACCATAGCAAAATGTGAATATGGTGAAACGTTCAGCGCCGCCATCGCCAAAGATAACTTTATGGGCGTACAGTTTCACCCGGAAAAAAGCGCGGCTATCGGGTCAAAAATATTAAGCAACTTCTTAGCGTTAGACAAAGCCAGCCTTAACGCTGCAATTCAGGAGCCGAAGTCATGATAATTCCAGCAATCGATCTCATCGAGGGTCAGGTAGTACGTCTGTATCAGGGCGATTACGCTCAGAAGACTACCTTCGACCTCTCTCCCCTGTCTCAACTCAAATCCTATGAGACACAAGGGGCCAACTGGCTTCATATTGTCGATCTCACCGGCGCTAAAGATCCCAATGCCCGTCAAACCCGCTTAATTGCCGGGCTGGTTTCCGGCCTGGATGCCAATATTCAGGTGGGTGGTGGTATTCGCACAGAAGCCCAGCTCGCCGAGCTGCTGGAGATCGGGGTGAAGCGTGTGGTTATCGGGTCTCTGGCCGTAAAAGAGACCGCCCTGGTACAGAGCTGGTTTAAAAAGTACGGCGCCGATGCCATCTGTCTGGCATTAGATGTGAATATCAACGAGCAGGGCGAGAAAATTGTTGCGGTATCTGGCTGGCAGTCCGGTGGTGGCAAGAGCTTAGAGTCTCTCGTCGACGCCTTTAAACCTTATGGTCTTAAACACGCGTTAGTGACCGATATCAGCCGCGACGGCACGCTGAAAGGCGCCAATACCGACTTGTATAGTGAGATAGCGGCAACCTATCCGGATATCAACTGGCAAGCCTCAGGCGGCATTGCCACACTCGATGATGTGGCGGCGGTCAAAGAAAGCGGCGCCGATGGCATTATCATAGGTAAAGCACTCTTAATCGAAAACTTTACCGTCCGGGAGGCGATCCAATGTTGGCCAAATCCACAATAACGCCATGCTCGAATGTTTCGATCAATGATAATAACAGTGACAACGAACACACCTCTTCGGGAGAAGCTAAATGCTAGCTAAGCGCATCGTTCCCTGTCTGGACGTTAAAGAGGGCAAAGTTGTCAAGGGTGTGCAGTTTCGTAACCATGAAATTGTCGGTGATATCGTGCCGTTAGCCGCAAGGTACGCCGAAGAGGGTGCCGATGAGCTGGTGTTTTATGATATTACCGCCAGTGCCCATGACCGGGTGATCGACAAATCCTGGGTAAGCCGGGTTGCAGAGCGTATCGATATCCCCTTCTGCGTCGCCGGAGGCATAAAAACCATCGCCCAGGCACGAGAGAAACTGGCCTTCGGTGCAGATAAGATATCGATTAACTCACCAGCGTTGACCGATCCCAGCCTAATTGAACGTCTGCAAGATGAGTTTGGCCGCCAGTGTATCGTCATCGGTATCGACTCCTACTTCGACTCAGACAGCAACAGCTATAAGGTGAAACAGTTTACCGGCGATGAATCTGCCACCAAAGACACCCAATGGTTCACCCAGGACTGGGTGCAGGAGGTTCAAAAACGCGGCTGCGGTGAGATAGTCCTCAACGTCATGAATCAAGATGGTGTGCGCCAGGGCTACGATCTCAAGCAACTGTCCATGGTTCGTGAGATCTGTGATGTGCCCCTTATCGCCTCTGGTGGTGCGGGCACCATGGCGCACTTCAAAGAAGTATTCGAAGTGGCCAGGGTCGATGCGGCGCTCGCTGCCAGTGTCTTTCATAAGGGCATCATCGACATCGGCGAGCTTAAAAACTACCTATTTGAAAATAATATCGCCATCAGGCGCTAACCCAAATTATCGGCTCTTCTCTGTATTATGATATTGATATAGAGAGAAGTAACAGGAAACCTGACATGACAGTGACCGCAGAACAATTATCAAGCCAGCTCGACTGGGAAAAACAAGCGGGATTGATCCCTGCCGTGGTACAGAACCACCTCACGGGAAAAGTCCTTATGCTGGGCTACATGGACAAGTCCGCTCTGGCTAAAACTATAGAGACGAAAAGCGTGACCTTCTTCAGCCGAAGCAAGCAGCGGTTGTGGACCAAAGGCGAAACCTCGGGAAATACCCTCGAGCTTATCGCCATCGATAAAGACTGTGACAACGACAGCCTCTTGGTACAGGTTATACCCAATGGCCCGACCTGCCACCTGCAGACAGAGAGTTGCTGGCCGGACGGTAATGCTCATACCTTTATCGATAACCTGTCACACTTAATCGCCTCGCGAAAAGGAGAAGATCCTGAGTCGAGTTACACCGCTCATCTTTTTGAACGCGGCACTAAACGCATCGCACAAAAAGTCGGTGAAGAGGGGTTGGAAACGGCCTTAGCCGCGGCGACGAATGATAAACCTGAGCTGATAGATGAAGCATCCGATCTCATCTATCACCTATTGGTATTGCTCGAAGATCAGGATTTAGAATTGGCAGATATCACCGGAAACTTACTTAAACGTCATAACAAGGCGAGCCTGAACTAAGCCTGAAGGGCGAATATTCAATGAGGCGATTTTCAACGCAGTAAGAGCACCTCGGGTGCTCTTTTTATATCCTTCATTGAAATAAAACCGTAAAGTTTTAATAAACCACCTGCAAAATAATAAAAAAGGAGTATAAAATGACTTATGAAAAAGTTGTAAACGCGTTACGTAACGGCATTAAGTCAAAGCTGAAACAAAAGCAGTAACACAGCCGTAAAAGGAATTGGCTTATCATGTCCCTTAAAACAATCTGGCCTTTGCTGCTTACGCTTTTCGCACTCCTCATACTATCCCCGCTATCAAGCAATCAAACCCAAGCCGATGAGCTCACCTACCTTGTCATATCGAATCAAGCCGAGCCCTTCCAGATCGTTAGTCAAAAAGTTAATCATACTGAACCGGTACACCAGGGGATCATCAGTGACATCGTATATGCATCCCTCAAAGAGAGCGAAGTAGAGGTCACCACACTCGCCTACCCGTTTAAGCGATATATCTTGATGATGGATCCACAACACACACCCAGATGGATAAGCTATGGCTCACCGGCCTGGCAAACGATTCACGGCGAAGAGGCACAAAACAAACGCCTGTCGAAAAATAAATTGTTCGATGTCTCTCATGTGCTTGTCACGAAAGATGATTCGGCATTCACCGTAAACCGAGTCGACGATCTGTTTGGTAAAACCATCATTACTCTCAAGGGGTTTTCCTACCCGGGACTCGACAGATACATCAAGGCAGGCCTGATATTCAAGGTTGAGGTTAACAGCCACGAAAACGCGCTCAAGGCGGTAGAAACCGGCCGCGGCATAGGCTTTGTCGCCATGAAAACCCGCGCCCTCTATACCATCAACAGTGCAGGGTTAAATCGCAACGAGTTTACCTTAGTCGACTTCGCTAAGGTTATCGCCCCCTATCCAATATACCTCTCGTTCAGCGATGCTGTGCCTGAAAAACTTATCGAACAAGTGGATCAGCAAGTGTTAAAACTGAAACAGAGTCATAGAATCGATGAGATCATCCACTCATACTTGGGCGAGTAAGCACGATATTAGTCACGGGAGCAGCTACAAGAGCAGGTGTTTAATCGTTCTGGTTAATAACTGAGTAATCGGCGGGAACGTGATACCTCTCTAATATCTCCTGGTATTCTCCGTTTTGCTGTATTCGCTTGAGCCCCATATTTAACAGCTGTGTGAGCTTATCTCCTCCCGGGTAATCGGGTGAGATCATAAGGTGGAATGCCGAGCTGCTTTCGGCCTTTGCAGCCACTGCATAAGTGCCAAGGTAAGACGGTGCCGTTTTTCTAATCAGGTTCCAACCGACAAGTTCATCGATAAGGGTAAAATCGATACGTTTAATACGTAACATCTCGATATTTTGCCTGTCAGAGGTGACGTAACTAGTGGTTAAACCGGCATCTTTAAAATCTTGTTCATACCAATACCCCCGCACGCCACCGATTTTATATCCCTTGAAATCTGCCAGTGTCTGCCACTCGAATCCATCGGGGAAACGCGAACGGTTATAGAAAAATTTCGGAAAGAAATAGATAATCGGCCCCGAAAACCCGAAAGTCTCGACTCGGGCTTTTGTCTTCAGATAGGGGAAAGTAGCAAACGCCTTTCCGGCCTGAACCTCATGCTCCCCCCTCAACCAAGGCAGAAAATCAAATTCGGGGCGAATATAACTGCCTCTGAAAGCGGCACGAATAATATCGGGAAATATACCGCTCACCCTGCCCTCATCGTCGATAACATAAGGCTCATAAGGGCTGGTCACAAAAACCAGAGACTGTGAACTGTCAGACTCACTAACGACCGCCCACACTTTTATGCCTGGGCAAACTCCCAGACATAAAGTGATGAATAATAAAAGGTACTTAACAGATGTCATCATGCCTCAATGCTCAGCGTGCTGGCGCAAATATTCATAAAATAAAATGATCCCTTTAACTGATTTTACCCACGTCCCAATCTCGCCAATTATCAACAAATTATGACTCGCCAGATATCGTTCTACACAGTAAAGATAGTCTGTGAAATCCATCATTGCTACGACTCGGTGGCTAAGATGAAGGTCGCAGCCGAAAACGTCCTTTAAAATCTCCCTTTAGACGTTTACAAGAACAGACAATTCACCGATTAACATAGTGTTGGGAAATATAAGTTCTGCTACAATTCCCGCCGAAATCATCCAATAAAAAAATAGTACCCTATGAATCTCTCAAATAAAGTTCTAGCAGTTAATGATGATCTTCCTATCCGCACAGATAAGGCCGTTCATTCAGGTAAAGTTCGCAGCGTTTACTGGCTCACAGAGCAAGACAGCGCACGTCTTATTAAAGACAAAGGTTACGACGTCCCGGCCAATACCCCCCTCGCGATCATGGTGATCAGCGACCGGATCTCTGCATTCGATTGTATCTGGAAAGGCGAAGATGGCCTCAACGGTGTTCCCGGTAAAGGCGCGGCGTTAAATGCCATCTCAAACCACTGGTTTAAGCTGTTTAAAGAAAAAGGCTTAGCCGACAGCCATATCCTCGATGTGCCACACCCATTCGTCTGGATAGTACAAAAAGCGCAACCTGTCATGGTTGAAGCGATTGCAAGACAGTACATCACTGGCTCAATGTGGCGCGCCTACACCAAAGGCGAACGTGAGTTTTGTGGCATCACCCTGCCTGAAGGGTTAGAGAAAGATCAAAAGCTGCCGGAACTGCTGATCACACCGTCGACTAAAGGCGTGCTGACAGGTCTTGAAGGCGTACCGGAAGCGGACGATGTCAACGTATCACGCTGCGATCTCGAACGTCATCTGGAAGGCTTTAACTTCCACAATGCTTCAGATATCGATCTCTACGAGAAACTGCTCAAAGAGGGCTTCGCTGTTATCAGTGATGCACTGGCCGAACAAGATCAGATCTTCATCGATACCAAGTTTGAGTTTGGATACGTTAATGGCGCCGACGGTAAAGAGAAACTCATCTATATGGATGAAGTGGGCACACCAGACAGCTCACGCATCTGGGATGGTCCGGCTCACCGCGACGGTCAGATAATCGAGAAGTCTAAAGAGGGCTTCAGACAGTGGCTACTCAACCACTTCCCGGATCCAGATATCCTGCTCAACAAGGAGCGTATGCCTGAGCGTTTCGCCCTGGCTCGTGATAACAAGCTACCGCAATCGGTCATGCTGGATATCTCTAACACCTATGTGGGCATTGCCGAGAAAGTGATCGGTGAGAAGCTGACTATCAGCGAGAACCCTAAGCAAGAGATCATCGATATTCTGCGCAATGAATATCAGCTGATTGCTGACTAAGCTTGCCTCAACAGGGTTCTGATGCTGTTAAGTTAAGTTAAGTTAAGTTAAGTTAAGTAATGCAAGCAAAGTTGAAGTGATATAAACAGTAATAAGCCGCAGCGTCATGCAAATGAAGCTGCGGCTTTTTCTCTTGCCAAAGAGATTCTGGCTCCCACGTACGCTTCCCCCTTAATGTCCCCCTTTTAATATCAAGCCCCCCCAAAGTTAGCGAGTCTTCGAATGAAGACTGATTACATTTTTTGGTTTAGCTTCTGGTTGAGTTGGTATTGGAGAGTTTTTGTGAAGGTTATACCTTCGTTGCTATTTAGCGCTTCCCAGCGTGGGGATGTGCAGATACACCTGGTTATTTATTTCTTCGAATAAAAGTTTCGAAGTTTGCTCCGATACCTATACGTCTTGGAACTTATGTGTAAATGCCGAAAATGTGGGGGGCATTTTCGGCATTATTTATATGCTTACAATTGCATGTTAACGTGTCGATTCACTTAGAGCGTGTATCTGATACCTACGGCTACACCATCATCTTCCGAGAGAGACATTTTCTCCTCTATATCCTTGTCATCACTGGTGAAATCGCTGTAATCTTTACGTGCTTCTACATACAGCACTGTGTTCACATCCCAAACATAGTGCAGGCCTGCAACGATGAACTGACGCTTAAATACGTCGTTTGGATCGGCACTGTTTGGCTGAATAACGTAATCGCTACCCGCATCTAAGACGTTATAGGAGATAAATGGACGCAGACCATTATCAAACTTATATGAGAACAGAGATTCGATACCATAAGAGTCTTTAATTAGACGGCCTAGGTTATCGGTATCGTGATTTTCATTTTTGTTGAAGTTAGCTGCTGCATAGAAGCCCTCACTATCGAAGCCTCCCCAGGTGGCTCCGACGCCATAAATAAGATCGGTTGCAGTTATCATTTCACCGGTATTAAAAGCCACTTCAAACTCACCGCGGTTAACACCAGTGGTTAACGTGAGCTTATCTGTAGCCAGATAAGTAATAGAGCCACCGTAAGTGTAATCATAATGGACCTCTTGTGACTCTTCGTTAGCCTTCCAACGTTCTTCACAATCAGTGCCGAGATCTTGTGCTTCTTCACAGGTATAAAAAATATCGTGTTTCAGCTGAGCTTGAAGTGCGAAGCTCACATCACCGAAATTGTTACGGTATTGAACCACCTTATCACCGCGACCTGTACCATTGATCGCACCATCGGCCTTGTTATAGGTATACACACCTGCGGCGTTGCCGTCCCATACGAAGCCATAGTTAGTGTTATAAACAACGTCGTACCAAGCGCCCCACTGCTTACCTATGCTTAAGGTACCGTACGTATCATGGCCAATACCGACATAACCGAGGCGGTTATTTAAAAAATCTCCGCTCTTAGACTCGAAGTTACTCTCACTGCTATAAACTATTTCACTGTTACCGAATGGGTTAACGCCCCACTCCAGCTTAGTGAACGCTTTCCAGCCATCACTCATTTCACGGGTGAAACCAAAGTTAATCCGTGACGCGCCGTTAACGACTTCAGTCGCGGCTTGGGTATTGATGACACGTGCGTCCATGAAGCCACCTATCTCCACTGTGTTCTTGTCATCTTTATAGATTTCGATTGCCGCAACTGATGGGGCAAATATTACGGCAGCTAAAGCCGTTGCTAGTAAATTGTATTTCATCTAGTGTTAAACCTTCTATGGCCTGTTTCCCTACTACTAGTGAGACTAGCAAAGTATTAACAAATCACCAGAAAGCGTTAACCTTTAAGGCTTTATTTTTATCATTAGCTTCAACTTCAACCGAATAAGGCTCCATCACCTTAGAATGAAGCTGGTTGCATTTCTATTTTGGTTCAATTTTAACTTGGTATTTGGATGGGGACATATATGCCGAACTTGCCCTTAGATAGCATAATCCGTGTGGGCTCTACCGAAGCTAACAGCCGCATCTTCATATCTATCTAACGCCTGCCCGGCGGGCGATGTGCAAATACTTCTGCGAAACGCCGCAAGCACAGTCCTTGTGGGCTCGACGATGGCATCCATGCCATCAACGTCCGCAGCCGCATCTGCACTGGGTTAATTTCTCTCTTCGATTGAGGTTCGATTGTTTTGGCCAACTTGGAAATGCCCCATTTCGAGTTAAAGTAATTGCTCGGTAGCAGATCGTGCTGCTGAAATCATAGTACTTTTCCTCATGACTGGCAGCTAAAGAGCTTTGCTTAAAAACTTCCAAAACGGTGCAGAAAGGGTATCTTTATATCCAAATGTTTAGAGTGCATGGTTATGCAAAGCTGCTTGAAGTCATATGTCAGAAATAGAAAAAATGAGTTAGAGAATTCACTCTAACTCATGCAGTTCAGGTAAAAAAAGTAACTTGCAGTCGATAGGAACGAACCTAATCGATCAAACTACTTAACAGACTTGACAGCTTCCAAAAGGATCTTGTTGAACTCATTAGGTTTCTCTAGCATTGGAAAGTGCCCAGACTCCTCAATGTAGTAAATGCTGTAATCTTTAATATGTTTCTTGTTTTCTGCCGAGTTAGTTGGCCATAATCGAGCGTTCACCAGTACAACTGGCACCTTGATACTCTCATATACACGATATGACTCACCACTGACATATTGGCCTAAATAATGGCGAAACTGGTTTATAGCAATAGCTCTAGGGGCTGACGCCATGTCTTCTCTAACCCAATAGAGCAATTCTGCGTCTACGTTTTTCGGTAATGAGTCTTTTACAAATACCGCAATTCCGCTTTGAAAATCGTCTTCAAAGGGCTTCGTCATTAGGTCAAGATCATCTTGTGAGAACTTTAATGCAACATTTTGTGAAGTATCAACACCAATAATGCCAATAACTTTGTTCGGCATTAACTTCGCAGCTTCTGCGATGACTCCACCACCCATAGAGTGTCCAACCAAGATGGCAGAATCTATACCTTCTTTCTCAATGACTGCTTTAATATCATTTGCGAAAGAGATCATGGTGTACTCTTCTCGATTGAATGACGAATTTCCATGACCAGCTAAATCAATAGTAATAACTTGATATTCTTCTGAAAAATAACCGATTTGATTTTTCCACAGCCTGCTATCCAGACTCCAACCGTGAATAAATATTAGTGATGTTTTGCCACTCCCGTTAACGCTATATGCGATTTTTTCAGCATCATTTGATATAGCAATACCAAATTTAGATGCTGGGTTATTCTTTAAAGCATTCGCGCCATTTAATGACATGCATACCAGAAATGTAACTGTCAGAATAAAACGCTTCATAATTTCTCTTTACTTCTTAGTTGTCAAAGAAAGCAGAGTGATAAGCAACTTCGCTCGTCGGAATATTGTTGGCTAGCGATATAGCTAGGAAATACTCTGATGGGACACCTGGAAGGGTAAGGTTTGGCTGTGACTCAAAGCCAAATCGGCCATAATATTTTGGTTCGCCGAGTAACACTACACCCTCAATACCTTGTGTTTTAAGTCGTGATAACCCTTCACGAATAAGTGCACCACCGATACCTTCACCTTGACGCTCAGGCGTCACTGATACTGGGCCTAAGCCATACCAAACAGACTCCTCACCATTAATAAGAATCGGTGAAAAGGCAATATGACCAATGATGCCAGTTTGATCTTCACAAACTAGAGATAGTGATAATACTTTTGCATCACGTAGTTTATTGACGATCAAGTGCTCTGTTGGTTTAGCACCTGGTTCATGGTGTGGATGGTTCTCAAACGCTCGATAAATAAGTGTTTCAATTTCTGTAATGTCTGAGTGATTTTCAGCTCTAATTTTCATGTTTTAACCTTTCTTTTTTAGCACAAATACTTGGTAACCATATTGACCTAAGTATTGCTCGTGTATCTGTAGTTCTTTGCGTAAGTCATTGAGTGAATTAGAAGTGAAATCTTCATCTTCGACCTGAGTGATCTTTTGATTCAATGGATCCAGATAGTTGCGCCACGACTGTTCACTCTGTGTAAAGCTCTCTATAACCTCATAGCCTGCTTTCATCATCTCTTTGATTCGTTGCTCGCTCGTCGCCATGTCTGGATAGTTTTGTTGCCAAAACTCTATGGCTTCGGCATCTGGGTTATCGGTTAACCAAACCAAGTCACTAATAACTAAGTAGCCATTAGCCTTAATAAATGGTTTCCAACCTTTGAGTGCCTGCTTGACTCCCATGATATAAGCACTGCCTTCTGACCAGAGCACATCAAATTGCCCCCGATCAAATGGCATCGCTGTCATGCTGGCACAAATCGTTGTTATTCGATGTTCAAGAGAATGGTCTTTAACCTTCTCTTTAAGGCAGCTTAGGCAGTACTCATCGTTATCGAGTGCCGTTAAATTGAAGGCTGAATTTTTTGCCAGCAAAGTGGTTGTGACTCCTTTTCCACAGCCAATCTCTAGCGCATCGCCCGACCTAATAGGTAAAGCGCGTAATGCTTTGAGAGAGTCACCTTCATCACCTGGCCCCAGCCGATCTAACCCTTGAAAAATAGCTTCAAAATCAGCCATGTATTGTTCATGTTCATTCATATCTTTCGAAAGCCACTTTAGCCTCAAGGCATTCTTTTCACTGAAGCCTTGTTTCATTAACCATTCTAGATGTGCTGACGGAGCTTCTTTTTCCATTGACTGGTGCCACTCCTTCATAGAGTTCATGCCAAGCATTGAGGAAAGAAGCTCTCTTGCTTTTTGTTTTTGGGCGATTTCTTCATCCAATACATTAAGCCTATGAAGTAGCAGCTCTCTGTCGATTTGAGCCTTTAAGCATGCTTGGCACTCTTTTAGGGTTAGTCCGCCAGCTTGTAGTTGCTGTAATAGTTTTACACGTTGAGCATCTTTGTCTGTATAGCAGCGATACCCATTGCTTTGCCGCTTGGCAGAAATCAGTTTGAGTTTTTCGTAATAGAGCAAAGTGGAACGGCTCAATCCGACTTTTTGTGCCAATTCAGAAATACGGTACATGGGGTTTCCTCTCATTTATGAGCGAACTATAAACTGTGAAGCTTTAGACAGGTCAATATTTATTTTGGCAGAAACTTGAAAATAATCGTGGTAGTAAGAATGGTTTCGAATCGTGGCCAGAATCACCATGCCTGCTTTAACTTGCATGAAATCGGCATTTATACGCACACACCTCGCTTGGAATTCTCTACTTTCGTTCAAGATGACTACCCCTTTTATCTTGCTTTATTATTTGCAATAACGGGGCGTACCATACATTCTGTCCACTAACGGCTTAGAGCGATATAAAGAAGCCTGTGATCACCAAGCGATATAAAGAAGCCGCCCCCCCTGAAGGGAATTGCGGCTTTGTTTAACTGAGAGTTGAGTTGGCGTGATTCCAGCTTAGACTAACCAGTCTCAGCCCTCTCTACTTTTTCAGATAGAGATTAACGGATCAGCAGTAGCGGAACCGCACTTTTAACCAGCACTTCGGTCGTATTGCTGCCGACAAAGAATTGTCTCAGTTTTGAGTGGCCGAAAGCCCCCATCACTATCATGTCCAGCTGTTGCTCTTGCTGATAATTAAGCAGCGCTTCATCGACACGCCCGGACAGAATATTCTCATTCACGCTAAGCCCGGCTTCTCGAAGTCGCATTCCCGCCTGATCGAAAGCCGTGCTCCTATTGCCAGTTTCATCCACCATCACCAAATGACACTCCAGTCCCGCAAGTAAAGGCGTATTCATTGCCTTTTCAATCAGCTTTTCACTGGTTGCACTGCCGTCAAAGGCAATCATGTAAGAGTTAGGCGTGATAAACGTATCGCTGACCACTAAGGTATGCGCTTTAATGGAGCGAATAACACTTTCGAGCTGTGATCCTATGGTATTACTGGTGCTATGATCTTCACCCGACTTACCAATCACTAATACCCTTAACTCACTTTCTAAGTCGATTAGACTCTCTTGCAGGCTACCATGGCGTTGCAATTTGCTGATCTCTTCGACACCTTTGGCGCAAGCCCACTTCCTAGCGTCTTCAAGCAATTGCTTACCATGCTTAAGGGCGACTCGGCTCCGAGTTTCATCGAGTTCCACCAGCTCATTGAGGAGTTCCTCTTGAGTCCCTAAGCCTATCTGTCCTGACAATTCACTCACCACAGGTCTGGTGGTTTTATCGAGTACATGCAGTAAGATAAGGGGTGCCTTAACCTTCTGTGCAACCCAGGCACTGGCTTCGCAGGTTGCCAGAGTCAATTTTGAGCCATCTATACAAGCGACGATATTCTTCATTTGTCTCATCCTATTAGTGTCCAGCCAGTAATTTTTCAACTTCTTCAGGTTTATCGTGCACTCCGAATTTGTCGACGATAGTGCTCGTAGCTTGATTCATTCCGATGAGGTTAACTTGCGTACCCTCTCGGCGGAATTTAATCACCACTTTATCCAATGCAGACACCGCGCTCACATCCCAAAAGTGGGCTGCCGACAGATCAATCGTTACCGTCTCTAACACCTCTTTGAAATCGAATGACTCGATAAATTTATCTGATGATGCGAAAAAGACTTGCCCGATAACTCGATATTCACGGCTATCACTCTCACTCTCACTCTCACTAACATCATCTCTGACCACCATCATACGACTAATCTTATTAGCAAAGAATAGTGAGGCAAGCAGCACACCAATAAACACACCAATGGCTAAATTATGCGTCACGACCACTATGACTACCGTGGCTAGCATAACAATGTTGGTCGACAGTGGGTGTTTTTTCAGATCGGTAATCGAACGCCATGAGAAGGTACCGATTGCCACCATTATCATGACCGCCACTAATGCCGCCATTGGGATCTGTTTTAACCAAGGCCCAAGAAATACCACCATAATCAACAGATATAAGCCCGCCGCTAAAGTGGATAAACGTCCACGTCCACCGGATTTAATATTGATCATCGATTGACCAATCATGGCACAACCCGCCATACCACCAAGAAAGCCAGTGAACATATTGGCGACACCTTGGCCCTTACACTCGCGATTTTTATCACTCTTGGTATCGGTCAGATCATCGACAATCGTCGCCGTCATCATTGACTCTAATAAGCCCACCACAGCAAGACCCATGGAATAAGGCAATACTATCAATAAAGTTTGTAGATTTAACGGCACATCGGGCCATAAGAAAATTGGCAAGGTATCAGGTAAATTTCCCATGTCGCCGACAGTACGCACGTCAATATTAAACCACATGGTAATAGCGGTTAACGCAATAATACAGATCAAAGGAGAGGGAATTAATTTGCCGATAATCGGCAGGTATGGAAAGAGATAAATAATACCAAGACCAGCCACTGTCATGGCATACACATGCCAGGTCACATTGGTCAGTTCCGGTAGCTGGGCCATAAAAATCAATATTGCCAGCGCATTAACAAACCCGGTTACCACAGAGCGCGACACAAAACGCATCAAGCTACCCAGTTTTAAATAACCCGCTAAAATCTGTAGCAGACCCGTTAACACGGTTGCAGCCAGCAAGTATTCTAAGCCATGCTCTTTAACCAGTGTGATCATCAGCAGCGCCATCGCACCGGTTGCCGCAGAGATCATGCCGCTGCGGCCGCCAGTAAAGGCGATGACTACCGAGATACTAAATGAGGCATATAACCCGACTTTCGGATCAACACCCGCAATAATCGAAAATGCGATAGCCTCGGGAATTAGCGCTAACGCGACTACGATACCCGCGAGCAAGTCGCCACGGATATTGGAAAACCAATCAGTTTTAAAGTTTTTTAACATTGAACTCTCAGTTTATGCACGGCAGTAGGCACCAGAAGTTAAGTCTGGAGTGTTGTTCGTGCTTCTTTGATAAAATTTTGGCGCGGAAAATAGTCGTAAAAAGACGACAAAGAATTAACAAGCGCAAAGAATAAGCATGGTGCTTAGGTAGCAATGAAAGCTATAGGGAGGGCGGAACGTTAGGGCGGCGTAATTAACACAGTGATCAATATCCTCTGAATGAAACGAAACTGCATTCTACGCCCAATATTTTGTAGATTGAATACCTGCGATCACTTTTTTTCACTATTTCACATTTTAGCTTTTTTTATTCAGGCGATTTGCACTGACAGAGGATACTACTGGGCTATGTGCCATACAGCCCATAGCCTAGCGATACCCAAACAACAGAACCATTTGATTTTTATGTTTAAATTGACGTTGAAATAAAAAGTTACGGCAAGTTAAATATTAATGACGTCGCTTGCCTATCAGATGCGTTCACAAAGGTAATGGCTTGCATATCGGTTATTTTAGCCCCGTCACCTGCAATTAACGGGTTATCTTCAATAGACAGTTGACCCGCAACATGGTGGACATAAATATTACGTCCTGCTTCAATTTGATAAACCTGTTCAGATTTAGGCGCTAGAATTAATTGCGATAGTGTCGCATCTTGCTTCAGTTCGAAGCCACCACCCTCCTTCCCCTTCTCTCCCCCCGTTTCGCCGCCCTTTTCTCCCCTATTCTCCCCATAAGGCGATGCAATGGTGGTGAGTCCTTCAGCCTGTCCAAAGTTTTTTTGTTGGTATCCGGGTGTACCACCTAAGGCATTAGGTTGGATCCAAATTTGTAAAAACTTCAGTGGCTCAGTCTGTGAAGCATTGTACTCGCTGTGAGTGATGCCGCTTCCGGCAGACATCAGCTGAAACTCACCCGCAGACAATACTTTAATGTTACCTTCACTGTCTTTATGGGCTATCGAACCCGATTGCACATAGCTGATGATCTCCATATCACGGTGACCGTGAGTAGAAAATCCCGCTCCCGGAGTGACCAAATCATCATTAATCACCCTCAGTGCTGAAAACCCCATATGCTGCGGATCGTAATAATCACCGAATGAAAATGTGTGCTGGCTGTTTAACCAGCCAATGTCGACTTCGCCTCGTTGATCAGCTGGACGTAATGAAATCATGATATAGCTCCCGTTATCCCGATAGATACCTTGCTGTGACTAAAACAGTTCGTAAAAAAGCTAGTAAAAAAGGCTCGTAAAAAAATGACTAAGACAGTTTGGTCATCAGAACCTTATCCAGAGCGACTCTACCTGAGCCTGAAAATGCTAACGATACGCTGGCAGCCAGCAGTGCTAAACCAAACTCATAACCATTGTTCGACATAAATAAGCCGTTAGACAGATGCACGCTGACAATGGCAACAATCATAGTAAAGGCTAAGACGACTGCGGAGGGGCGAGTCAATAAGCCCAGTAAAATGAACAGGCCACCGAAAAACTCTGCACTGCCCGCTAGAAAGGCCATTAATATGCCGGGTTCAATGCCGATTGAAGCCATCCACTGTCCGGTGTCCTCCAGTCCATATCCACCAAACCAACCAAAAAGCTTTTGGGCACCGTGGGCCATAAAGATGATCCCAACAGGCAGACGAAGTGCCAGTGAACTAAAACCTGCTGTCGAATGTGTTAGCTGCTTAAGTAGTGCTTTCATGTTTGTATCCTCAATAATTTTGTATCTTGTCTGTTTCTGTTAGTGAGCTTCCTCACCTGTTGATAAACAGTATATTGGGGCTTGACCGGATAAAAAATCGGAATAAACTGACATGTAACTTCAAAATATTTGAACTAAAATAAGAGATGGGGAGTTAAGGTGCATAATGCCATTACTATCGATGCTCTGCGGGCGTTAGATGCCATAGATCGCAAAGGCAGTTTTGCAGCGGCAGCGTCTTCGTTATACAAGGTGCCCTCGGCACTGACCTATACGATAAAAAAACTTGAAGACGATATCGGTACCGCGCTGTTTGACAGAAGTAAACAGCGGGCACATTTAACCCCTGCGGGTAAGTTAGTACTGGAACAGGGGCGAGAAATTCTACTGGCCACCAACCGATTAGTGGATTCGGTACAGCAATTAGAGTCAGGATGGGAGGCTGAAATTCGCCTTTCCAGAGATACCGTTATTTCACCAATGCCGCTGTTTAACTTGATTGGCCAGTTCAATCAACTTGAACATAGTGTCAATATCAGCTTAGACGTTGAAGCGGTAGGCGGCGGATGGGATGCACTACACAGCCGCCGGGCCGACATTGTTATCGGCGCTTCGGGTGAACTGCCGAGAGGATTGTTTCAAACCCATAAGATTGGCGAAGTCGCCTTTGTCTTTGCCATTGCGCCGCATCACCCTCTGGCATTTGTTGATGGTGTGCTCGATGCAGACTTACTAACCCATTATCCCGCCATCGTGGTAGCCGACACCTCACAAATATTACCCATTCGCGATAGTGGTGTGTTTAAGAGTAAACAGATGATCCGCGTCAATACCATGGAGGCAAAGCTCGCGGCTCAAGTCCAAGGTTTGGGCATCGGCTTTTTACCCCTGCATATGGCCAAACCCTACATAGACCGGGGTGAGTTAATTCAAAAGCCCTGCTCTATCCCCAGACAAAACCAAAGTTTGTATATCGCCTGGCATAAAGGCCAACAAGGCCGGGCGTTTGAGTGGTTTATCGAACATCTGCCAAAAATGGATTGGGGATTGTGAAACTATTCGACGTATCCCCTTCTGTTGTTCAATAATAAATGGGGGCGGGTTAAATTAAATTTTAGCCTTTCTCTGCCCCCTTTATTAATTTATCAACCTATCAATAATGGTTATTAGCATTAAGTCAGCGAAGTGCAGTAATGTTTAAAGTTACTACTGCTGAGTTGACTGATTCTCCGACAATCTAATATTACAGTTAACTTTAAGCTGTATAGGTAAGTAGACGCTATTCATATTGACTTTTGAACAGCACCCATACCAGGTTGCTAATTTCACAACCTATTGTTATCTTAATGGTATCGTTAACCTACCCTTTACAGCCACTTAAAATTTAATATCCAAACCAAAGCTGAAGGTGGTTTCTTCATCATTAATCGAGCCGTTTGGTGCAAACTCACCAAACACTTCAGTTCGTGTGTATTGTCCCTTAAAATATACCGTTGCAGGGGAATTCAAAATTGTACTGTTCATACCCTGAGTCCAGCAGAGATCATACATCTCCATCTCCACGCCGTCGAAAGAGTGGCCGCCGAACATTTCAATAAATGTAAAGTGAGTGTCGTTCCATGGGTGTAAAATGTATAAGTTTAAACTGGAAAGATGGCTGTTGTTTCCCCCGCCAAACTCCTTGGGGACATCGCTGCGTAGCGAATTTTTTTCATCTACGGCCAGATAACTGTAATTAATACTCGGAAAGAACAATGTGTTACCATTGTCAGCGGTAATCGGTAGCATATATCCAACAGTATTCAGTACAGATTCATTCTTGGTGGAAATAATATCGGCATAGATCCCCCCAAAACGGTCATCAAAATTTACAAATCTAAATCGACCGTCATTCGATTCGGTCTCGAACTCTAACAAAAAAATCACTTCGTTTTCATTTTCCCCATACCAGTTTTTGGCACCGTTACCAAAGGCCAGTTTCAACTCACCATGGTGGTCTACTTCGACACCGATTTTTCCTGAAGCATTTCTCGGGTCTTTTGTGTGGCGTTCCTGTGCTACAGCGCCACCGGAAATAAATATTGTTCCAATCAAAGTAATCAATAAAGCATTCTTCATTTTATTTTCCAATTCATTATCATCATAAGGAAATATCAATAACCAAACCAAACGGCTTGTATTTATATACTCAATTAATTCAAGGTTCAGTTCTGACAAATGAGTGATGCATTTTTGAATTAGCCGCCAGTACGGAGAGAGACGCCAATCTCTACATCAAAACTATTTATACAAGAATCACAAGTAATATTTGTTATCAAACTCGCAGCCGTCACTTATGACATTTAACATGATATTTAAATGTATTATTAATGCTTAAAATCCGTTAGGAGGTGCCGTATTAGGTTGTTTTTACTACACGAATGACTTCAGGATTTAGCTTATGACTTTAATTGAAAGTGCTCTTTTGATATGTTAGCCGGTATGGCCAAATTTAATTTTAGCCATACCAGGAACATACCTTAATTATATTAAGTCTTGATTTTCAGGATGCAAGACGGAATAAGCCTCCCGCAATCTCGCTTCCACTACTGGAATCGTCAGCTTACATTTATCAATGAAACACACATCCTGGGTTTCGATATCGGCGATTTGATCGGCCAAAAATTGGTCCCCGATGGTCTCACTAAGCCATTGTTCAAGCAGCGAAAAGTTTACCGAGGGTAATGACTGCCGAGTCCCCTGAATAAAGTAATGAAACTCGGCAAGACTGAAGATATTGCAAGAAAATATCCCCCGCGGCCTGCGTAAAATTGCCGCCGTCAGCTCTTCATCCAGCGTCAGTTTACGGGTAATTTTCCTGGCAAATTCTGGGGTCATAGTCATACCTCCTCATTACCTAATTTACCCGCTTGCTCTAATCTATCGGCAACATCTTTCATGTTCATGCCTTCAAGCAGTGAACGCGTTGGCCAGCCAGTGGCAGTATCCCAGCCTTCGGCACGGTAATAGTGGCTCTTCCACTCCTCCACGCCTTCGCGGCTATGTTGGCGTCCCATCATCTCACGGTAATCCCACTGACCGGCTCCATTCGTGGCTGGCCATAGGTAGGTGGGGAGCTTGTTGTGGGTCATCTTGTGATCATAGATATAATCGGCAAACTTGGCATCATCACGGTGACGCCCCTGCAGCGCCCAAATCGCATTATCTAGATTAAAGATCCGCCGACCACGCTCGATACCATCAACATAGCTGATACCTTCGCCGGTTACCGCATTCCACCAGACATGCTCTCCTACCTCATCATTCCCGGTTGCACCGCGTAGATCCTCACGATGTGTATTCACACAGTCAGGCCAGCGGAAGTCACACATCAAGGCAGAATTTTTCCAGAAGCGGCCATAATGATTTATCCATTGAACCTGACGAGCCAACACTTCCGAGTACATATTATGGCTGGCGTAATCCATGGCACTGACTTCATCGGCTTGTACGTATGGCGCCATTTTTTCAACAAACCGGCTTGCCAATACTTCGGCGGGAATAGGGAAATCAATACCTTCCAGCTTGGCAAGGTTAACGGTCCAATAGATCCAGTTTAAACCATGGTCGTTCATGTCCCGATCGGTCATTAACGTGGCATAGCCCCACTCCAGTTCTGCACGGGGATCATATCCGTGCTCCGGCATGCCATAGTACGGGTAGTGCAGTGTGCCATTATCGACATCGGCACTGTGCCCTAACTGTTGAATTCCAGGCACAATTCCGTTAATAAAATACGCGCCGATATCGGTCCCCGTCGCAATAGCTTGACAGAACTGATCGGCAAATTCCCTGGTACCGAGGCGCTCATAGGGTAGTTCGCTATGGATCTCTTTGCCTGAACCCAGTTCCCCTTTGGCATGCATTTTTTGCAGCCATGGGATGAGCCCCATAATGGGATAGGTGTTGATCCCCAGTTTATTGGCCAGATCACCGGCATAAAGGCTATCTTCGGTTAACTCGACACCCGTTTTGGCCAGACTGAGCTTCGCATTCCCACCAAATTTATAGGAACGGACCGCCCCCAGGTACCAGACGGAGGTTTGGCAAGTCACTTCATTGCCATAACCGATGGCATTACGTTGTTTACAGCCATTGACGCATCCATGGCATGAAGACACACGATGCCCTGTTGGCATGGTAGAGAAAGTGATGGCTTCGGGTTTCCCCCCCAAGCTGGGGAAGGCAAACTCAGCCGATTTATCAATATCCGCAGCATAAAAATCACGGGTTTTAAAGCGAGCCTTTATCAAGGCCTCGGGATCGGCAATGTCTACGGCCCCCGTGCCGATGAAGCTGATTGCCTTTAGGTTTTTTGAGCCAAATACCGCACCGTTTCCGCCCTGACCTGCCGCATTGCCCGCGCCATGAATCAAACAGCCTAATGCCGATTGGTTTTCACCAGCTGGTCCTATGGTTAACACCGAGGCCTTTTGAGTGGTGCGGCCAAAGCTATTGCCGTCTAATTGGCCATTCCAGCCGGAGGCCACCTCGACACTGGCAACATCCTCCTGAATAATTTGCTGGGTTTCATGGGTATCTTTGCCCCATAAATGGCTGGCATCCCGGATCATCACATGGTCATTGCGCACATCAATATAAACAGGATAAGGCGCCTTACCTGTGACGGTTACCGCATCCCATCCTGCATGCTTCATCATAGAGGAAAAATGACCGCCAAAGTTGGAACGGGTAAACCGGTTACGGGGGATCAAACCCACCGACATGTTGGTCACTTCACAACGGCCACCGGCAGAGGGGACATTCGTCCCAGAGAAGGGTGAACCCGCGATAGTGATGACGTTACGCGGGTCGCGGCCATCGGTCACGACTTCGATATCTTCAGACAGATCCCAAAACAACTTGGCCCCAAATCCGTGGCCACCGCCCCATTCATAATAATCCTGTGTCGGCAAAACATGATGTGTCAGATTATTTAAATCAATATGCAGGATTTTGCCTGCAAAACCTTTTAATTTAGTCATGAAATTTCTCAGTCTTCTATTGTTTTACCGGTCTTGGCCCAGTTTTCATTTCGCAGGTTCACTACATAGCTCTTGGGGGTGCTTTGATCTGGCAGCTCGGTAATAAAACCGATAGCGCCAACAGGACAGACTTTTTTACACGCCTGGACACCTCCAATTCCACCTTGTTCCTCCATGAATGGGGTATTGAGGCATAAATCGCATTTCTGTGCGCTGCGGGTGATCGGGTTCCATTGCACCCGCTTCGGGGTTTGGGGACAGGCTTCGATGCACTGCATACAGCCAATACACTTAACCGGGTCAATGTCGCGCACAAAGCCAAAGTCTTCACTGGCCTTATTCGCATTTACCGGACAAGCCGCGACGCAGGGGGCATCGTCACATTGGAGACAGGTACTCATCTCTATATCTTGTGGAAACGACTTGAACACGTCCTGAGTGATCTGAATGCGTGATAAGGACACCGAAGCTTTGCCGTGATGAGCTAATGAACAAGTTGTCATACAGGTGCCACAACCCATGCATTTTTTTAGATCGACCACCAGCGCCCCACCAGAGGTTTTTATATAGATTTTTTCGTCGCGCAAGGCATAGGCAGTACCGCTTAAGCCAATCAACATTCCCGCACCGCCTATCGCGGCCAGGAAATGACGCCGGCCGGTATCCATTTCGAAGCTGTTCTTGTTCGTGGTCATTGTTGCGACTCCTGATGACGCTGCTTTTCTTCTAATTCCCGGAACCAAATTGCATGCTCTTTTTGGGCATAATCACGGCTCACATAACCGGTAAACATGCCTGTTAATGTATTCCAGGCCCAGGGGGCTATTCCGCCCAGAAACGCATGCACGGGGATCAGCAGCAAGAGTGCCAATGCTGCCCAGCCGTGGCTCAGGTTGATCAGCTCCGCAATGTCCGGATTGAGGTCCGCACTGCGGGCCAGTAACTTCCCGAAACCGGATAGGATAACCACAGATGACGAGGCAATAATCACTAACCCGGCGAGGCGTCCTGAATGGTGATATTTCGGGGCTTCTACATGAATTTGGGTCATACCCAGCATATGGGTGTAATGCAGCACAGACTTCTTCAACTCCACCCAAACCGATTCGTCCGGTAGGTGTGTGCCAAGGCGCCGGGGCTCTACCAATTGATTGGTGGCCCACAGACCGCAACCAAAGACGAAAAATAAAACCCCGACAAAATGCAGGTTAAACATAATCGCCGTGGCAGTTGCATCGACCACAAAACGTGGAATAAACAGAAAGCCCAGAGCAATCCCCGTAGCCAGCAACAACAGGCAACCAAAGGCAGTAGTCCAATGGGTTAATCGAGCGATACCATCATGACGCAGGACCCGGTCACCTTCGATGCGATCGCCCGGGCGCCGCAACTTTGATGCGGTCAACAGGGTAACGGCAAAAACAAATATGGGCAGATACGGCAAGCTATCAAAGAGCAACACGGTTTCCCGGCCCTGCTCGCCATGATAGGACGATACTGCGACACTGATGGCACAAAGCAAAAGGGCCACCCCCGTGCCGAGTAACCACCCCAACAGATTGTTCGGTTGTTTTGTCATAAAGACTCCAATATTGGCTAGTTAGGAATATCGGCTCATCGGCGGTCAAACTCTGCCGAATGGACTGATATATAAAGTATTCCTGAAATAACTAATCAAATTTGGAATATCCTAAGCGCAAAATTGACTCAGGCACGACAGTCTTTAACTTAGTTGTTGCACTTTCCTCGCCTTTAATTTACTTTCAGCTAACGTTTATTTTCATGGTTTGACGAGTTGCGAAGCAACGACAGAAAGCGTAAAGCTCTTTGCTTTGAATAAACGCATAGATATGACGCTCACTGCCTTGCTATCGTCAGATAAAGACAATCATCGTGTGGAAACTAACAACCTATTTAACAATGGTTTACACCTAAGATACTGGCTGTACACCAGCTAACTGAAACCCAACCGGAAAACTCAAAATAGTCTCTAAATATAATAATAAAGCACTATGCCAAAGGTGAACTTACCAAGGGTGAGTAGTAGTAATCAAAGAGGACATTATGCAATGAAAGACACGAGCCGTGCCGACCATACGATGTTAGCCAGAGCGCAACATTGTGGAACCCCAACCTCACGTACTGAATATTATCGGCAATTCACCGATGACAGTGGTACCTAAGCAACGGGGCGAAAGAAAATGACTCAACCTTTAGATCTGAATCTTCTCCGGTATTTACTCATTATTGACAAGTATAAAACTGCAAGCACTATCATCAATCATTTGGGAATAAGCCGCTCAACACTGAACCGGGGACTGGCACAGCTGCGCAGTCACTTCGATAATGAGCTGTTTATTCTGAGCAATGGCCAGTATCACTCGACTGCATTAGCGAAAGACTTAATGAGTAGAGTTTTTCCTTTATTGTCCGGCATTGAGGATTGTCTGTGTAAAACCAGTGACAGTCCCTTGGGAAAATTGAAAGGTACCCTGAGCATCTTTGCCCCCACTTATTTAAGTGAGCCCGTGACCGTTGGACTTATGGCTGGATTACAAGAGCAGGACTGTCAACTGGAGTTGAAGAGTCATGTATGGCCTATTGATAATATGCCAAACCTGGACTCAGGCGACTTTGCAATAGGTATTAATAGCTTTCCCTTTGACTGCTCGGGTAACATCATTCAGCGCCGCTTAGGCTCGGTAACTATTGGGGTGTACCTGCGCCCAGACAACCCTCTGGCCAAATTTGACAGCATAGATATCGGCCAACTGGAGAAGGTTCAGGTAGCCCTGCTCGATCCCGGGGCGAACGTTCAAAACCAAGAAAATACTGTGATTGAACGGCATGGAGTAACACTGAAATCCGCCATTACCGTTCCCTCAATGCATGCAGCCCTGAGCTGTGCCGAACGGTTCAATTATCTGGTATTTGCTTCTAATGCTTATCCCGAATATCGACGTAGAGGATTAACTTGGCGGCCAGTCACTAACGATGGTCATCCGATAGAATACGAATATGGCTTTATATATCACCGCACCTGGTATCAGCACCCGGCCATGAATTCGCTGGAAAAGATTCTTCGTTCCAGCTTCCAGCAAGTAATTTCACTCAATGAAAGCTCAACAACAGGGTCAGGGTCAAAGGTACAGGTCAAAGGGATCGGAGCTAATTAAGTTTGATTGAACACTTCAAGAAGATTTTCTTATTCTAGATAATCTTCTTAGCGCTTCTGTCCTAAGTAGGTTTTGTCCTGAAACGAGTTTGAGAGCACTTGTAAACCCAAATCGAAGAAACAAATAACTCAGGTGCGAGTGAGTTCGAGGACTTCGGTTTCATGGATGAAACCGTAGAGCGTATAGGGATATTCACAGCGTACCGAGAAATTACTTGCACTAAAGCACGCTGCAAGCGATAAACAAAATTGAAGGAACAAGCTTCAAACACATATGCCTATACCCAATCAGCCCAAAGAACCAATAAAAGATACTTCAAGCTTGTTATCCGACAAGCAAACAAGCTTTTGTCCATGAGCGTGTTACGGATCTCATGTAACACGTTCACACCTCCTTTCGTGTGACCACTCTTGTATATTCCTGAAGCACCGTTGTGGATTTGTCATACAATAACTAATGAGTAAAGTTCTGTAGAACCGCTGACGATGAAACAGACAGATATCCTCCCTCTGTTGTATCTAATAGGTTTTGAGCGTGCATTGGAACCTTATCTATCAGTGAACTTATGCAATCGTATTTATTTGAGCGCGTTTATAAGGAATAACTCACTAAACTATGCGCATTTTTCACTTGTGACCTAATATAATATTGTGCATTTCAGATATTTAGAGTTGTACAGGTTTGGACAATAGGGTTAGAAAACGGCATGCGCACTATAGTAAAGCGTTAGGCCTACCGTAAACTCAAATTACAAGAGAACATTGTCATGCAAATCCAGGTCAATACAGATAAGAACATCTCCGGACGAGAAGCACTTGCTCAAAGTATCGAAGATGTTTTGAGATCCGATCTAAGCCGTTTCAGTGATCATATAACGCGCATTGAAGTACATTTAAGTGACGAGGACAGCTCGGCCAAGTCCGGAATGACGGACAAGCGCTGTTTACTGGAGGTTAGGCTTGCCGGGGAACACCCAATTGCAATCAGCGAACAGGCGGAAACGATTGAGGAAGCGGTTGCAGATGCGTCCCAACAAATGGTTAATTTGCTAGAGACAGAGTTGGTTAAGCATGGCAAGTGGTAACAGCGAGCCCTTTGGTGACCCATGCTTAAGCCTAACAAGCAACGGCACAAAGAGTGTTATCCCCTCTCATACTTTTTCTTATCCGAAAGCTTAGTTTACTGATAAAGAATAATTCAGACTGTATGCCTCTGGCGAGCTGACCGATATTGCCTACAATATAGGTGACTCGAATTGTCTAATTTTAAATTTGGATAGGTTATTAATTATAAACTTACCGGGAGAGATATAATGAGCAGTTGGATTTTGGTAGCCGATAGCGCGCATGCACGTCTATTTAACGCAGAAACAACAAAATCTGCATTAAGTGAAATTGAAGACATGATCCATCCCGAGGCACAGCAGCACGAACAGAAGCTAACCTCCGATCTGCCAGGAAGTCAGGCAGGTGGTGCAACTGATAGCCACCACTCTGTTGGTGGGAAAACCGCTCCCAAAGAGTATGAGGCGGTCAAATTTGCCAGAGAGCTCTGTAAATACCTAGAGGCGGCACATTATTCGCAGAAATTCAGTCAACTGATTGTTGTTGCCGCACCGACGTTCCTTGGGCACTTGCGCAAGGAGATGAGCAGTAACGTCGCTAAGGTTATTACGTTGGAGATCGACAAAGATATCGTTGAGCAGGACGTTAACTCGATTAGAGGACACCTGCCCACTATTCTGCCCCACCTGACCACATAAGTCGGCTAACCCATGTTTTTATTAATGCATATACAGCGGAGCCAAAAAATTTAATCGGGTAGCCGGAGGTATCAATAAAAAGCAGGTGGCTAGGGGGGACTGAAGGTGCTCTATATATTTGCAGCGGAAACTTTGCTCTTTACTCATGTTATTTTTGTTGGATTCGTTATATTCGGTCTGCTTCTGATCTTAACCGGAAAGCTATTTTCGTGGTCCTGGGTTAGAAATCCATGGTTTCGTGTGGCCCACATCACGAGTCTTGCGGTTGTCGTGTTCCAGTCATGGTTTGGCGTGATTTGCCCGCTCACAAGTTGGGAAATGGCGCTCCGTTCTAAGGCTGGCGATGCTGTGTATGCAGGTTCATTTGTATCTCATTGGCTAACCGAAGTTTTATATTATCAGGCTCCTGAGTGGGTGTTTATCGTTTGCTACACCACATTTGGATTACTTGTTTTGGCTTGTTGGTTTTGGGTACGTCCGCGTTCGTTTACTACGCGCGGAAATCATGTACCACCTAACTAGGCTTTATTCAGAGTTGAACAAGCCCAAGCCACTTATTTATAGTAAATTACATGTTCGATTACATGTTCGATTACATGTTCGATTTCGTTGTAGGAACGGCCTTTACCCTGTTTTCAAGGCAAGCGTTGCTATGAAGTGGTTAAGAGTACAATCTAAAAAGAGAAATCCGGTAGAATACCTGCACAAAGTGTCAAATGTTAAAGGGACGAAAAGTGATGAAGTCTAATGTTTGGGCCAAGGCTGGTATCGTGATCATATATGGCTCATCTATAGACGCCTCCCCTCATCGCCACCATGCTATTCAGCTAATCTGGCCCAGAGATGGTAATTGTTGCAAACTAGATGACAAGCAGATATCAACACCGATATTAATCGGTTCTAACGTAGAGCATCAATTACAAATGGATGAAGGTTGGATCTTGTTGGTCGAACCCAGTAGTGAGTTAGGCGTCGCACTATCTCAAAAATTAGCAGGTCAGCCTTCAAGGGGATTCAGCTCATCTTTATCGGCTTTTAAACACTCTGATAAACAATCGGAACAAACAGATGACTTAACTGTACTACTTTCCCCGCTATTCAAAGAGTTAGAGCTTTCAAATCAATTCCCTCTCAAAAATGAAACCCAAGTAGTGGATAGTCGAATTAAGAAGCTATTGCTTGAACTACACCAATGCCTGGATGGTCAGTGTATCAAACCTAACAATTGGCGGGCGTCTGAGGTTGCTCAATCACTCGCTCTATCGGAGAGTCGTTTTCTCCACTTATTCAGTGAAGAGCTGGGCATCCCTTGGCGACCATATCTGCTGTGGTGTCGAATGATATGTGCCGTAAGGGCGATATTAAATGGAGACTCAGCGACAGATGCCGCTCATTTAGCAGGGTTCTCAGACAGCGCACATTTAAGCCGCACGTTTAGAAAGACTTTTGGAATGACTATTCGCCAGGCAAACGCTATTTTTCGACAAGGTTAGCCAGTTTATTCAAGTTTTGAATTAGCGCCTTGGTTACTCTGTTCACATATTCAATGTGAGGAGTTACCTATGAACGAGTTATCAAAAGATTATCTGCAAGCAACGTCGATGCTGGATTTCAATCACCCCCACATACAAGATCTGGTTGCTCAAAGAAAATGGAAGAACTTGTCTCAATATGACGCTATTGGTGCCATTTATCATTATGTACGAGATGAGATACGTTTTGGCTATAACAAGGATGATCGTTTAGCCGCCAGCCTAGTATTAAAAGATGGTTACGGGCAATGTAATACCAAGGGAACATTATTAATGGCACTGCTTCGCGCCGTAGGTGTATCTACCCGTTTCCATGGCTTTACTATCTATAATGATTTACAGCGAGGGGCGATCCCGGACTACCTTTTTATGGTTGCACCCGCACGTATTATTCATAGCTGGGTGGAAGTTTATCAAGATGGACGCTGGATTAACTTAGAGGGGTACATCTTGGATAAAGATTACTTGAAGCAAGTTCAAACTCGTTTTGCCAACCAAAGTGAATCTTTTTCAGGGTACGGTATTTCGACCAAATGCTTATCTAATCCCGATATCGATTGGAATGGGCAAGATACCTATATACAGAGCGAAGGTATTGCCGATGACTTTGGTGTATTCACTCAGCCAGATGAGTTCTATTCAAGACATGGCAGTAATTTGTCTGGTATAAAAAAAGTGATGTTTCGCTATGTACTACGTTACTTAATGAATTTTAATGTTAATAAAATTCGCACAAGCGGAATCGCTAATACAAAGGCAATTTAAACAATCTCGTATGTTTAACTGTCCATCTACGGCTTAGAGTGAGCATTCTAAGCCGAATCAGCCCCTATTCCTGTTACAACCATTGCTCACTCACATCCTGTTCATATCGATTCCGACTTAATTTTCTCATGAGAGTTCATGTTCAGTTGCTCTGGGAACCCCCAAAAAAGCAAGCCAAACTCAACCGCACACTACTACTATCTAACACAATGTATTGACAAGGGTAGAATGAACGCTCTACCCTATTGGTAGAGCAAGTATTCTTCCCATAGGTCGATTATGCTTAGAGAACAAATAGCCGCTAGTCTTGAAGAGGCGTTCAGTAAATATGGTTTCGCCGAGCCGAGCGTTGCTCAGCTAAAGACAGCGTGTAACGTAAGCCTGCGAACTCTATACAAATACTATCCATCCAAAGAAGCGATGATAGTCGGTGCGCTGGAGTATCGTCATCAAAGATACCTCACCTTTCTGCTTAACGAGTCGCCATCCAATGGTGTTGAGTCTGTTTTGCATATTTTTAATAAACTTGAACAATGGATGAAGGAATATGCGCCGCACGGTTGTCTGTCTATGAACGCTATTGCAGCCTTTCCCGACAATCCACTTATCAGTAAGGCAGTTAAAGAACATAAAGAACAAGTTCGCCAGTTCTTAGGCCTGCAAAGCCAGAGAGAAGATCTTTCTACGGCTCTGTTTTTACTGCATGAAGGTGTATCGAGCGCATGGCCCTTACTGGGTAAAGAGGCGGTAACATCAGCTCAAAAGGCGATATTACAACTTTTAGAGGAAGATTTATGATGACAACTATTCCAAAGACCATGATGGGCATTCAGCTTATCGGTCATGGTGGCCCGGAAATGCTCCAATACCGTGATGATATTCCAGTCCCAACGCCAACTCCAAATGAAGTGCTGATCCGCGTCTCGGCCGCTGGAGTGAACAATACCGACATCAATACCAGAATAGCCTGGTACTCGAAAAACGATGGCAGTAGCTCTGATGCAAGCTGGTCTGGTAACACCCTAGTTTTCCCTCGCATTCAAGGAGCAGATGTCTGTGGCACTATCGTTGCCGTAGGTGATAACGTCAGTACAAAACGTATCGGGGAACGAGTTCTGATCGAGCCTTGCCTTAGCGAATCCAACAGCCAGCCACTTAACTCACCTTGGTACTATGGCTCTGAATGTGATGGAGGATTTGCACAATACACGGTGGTCGCTGCCAAGCATGCCTATGCGGTGAATAGCCCTCTGTCTGACATCGAACTGGCTTCATTTCCTTGCTCTTATTCAACAGCAGAGAATATGCTTACCCGAGCGAACGTCACGTCACTTGACAAAGTGTTGATATCTGGTGCCTCTGGCGGTGTTGGCTCGGCAGCCATTCAGCTTGCCAAAGCTCGCGGAGCGCATGTTATCGCCATTACCAGCCCAAGTAAAAACCGACAGCTGCTGGAACTGGGAGCTGACCAAGTAATATCGCGAGATGCTGACTTAGTCGAAGCGCTAGGTGAAAACAGTATTGATGTAGTTATCGATCTAGTCACAGGAAAACAGTGGCCTCAGTTTTTACGACTGTTAAGACCTGGCGGCCGATACGCTGTGTCTGGTGCGATTGGCGGAGCCTTGGTTGAGTTGGATGTCAGAACACTTTATCTGAAAGATTTAAGCTTTTTCGGCTGCACTGTGCTTGAGCCTGAAGTATTCCAAAACTTAGTTAACTGCATCGAGCAACATAAAATTACCCCAATCGTTGCGCAAACTTTCCCACTGAAAGAGATAAATAAGGCTCAAGATATTTTCTTGAAAAAGAAACATGTAGGTAAAATGGTCCTAAAGGTATCAGAGCAATAACGAGGAGTTAACGAAAGCAAGCTTCAGCGTCCCGGTAAATGATGACGACCTCTGATGAATTACAATACCAGAGCTTAGCCGCCATCCATATAAGCAATTAAATTTGCTGATACTTGTTGACGAGTCCATTTGTGATTTGGCAAATACTCTGCATCAATGCTTGTCTGACGGGCGTTGGACATTTGGACTTAAACGACCACAGACTTAACGGGAAACATACCGGTTGGTTCAACTCTTTGACGTCTAACTTTACCAGCGTTCCCGTTTTCAATTCATCATGAACCAGGCTTTTTGGCAATAAGGTCCAGCCTTCATTAATTTCCAGCAAGGCTTTTAACACACTCATGTTTTCTATTCGTTGGTAATGGGCGACAATACCACCTCAGATTGCATATCCGAGGTGATGCAATCCTCCGGTACCAACTGTCTGATTTCCTTTAACCGGGTAATATCCACCTTCCCTGTTTCTATAGCAGCCTCAATAGCTGGCTCAATCGCTGTCGCGAGTTCGTGGTTGGCATAACGTTATAAATAGTCTGTAATACAACGCTGACCCACTTATTATATTTGCAGATTGAGAACCTCCAGCCTTAGTGTAAATTCATCTGCTGCCAAACATCGGTAACACTGAGCGGGCTAAAATCCGCTTGACTAAACGCTGACTGGCACAGTAGATACAAGGCTTTGTTGAACGGTGCATCAACTTGGTGTTTTTCGGCTAACGCCAGCATATGACCATTAATATCGGCAAGTTCATTATCGCTACGGCCATTTTGTATGATGTCTTGTGCCATGCTGCTAACCACCATCTTCTTGATATTTTTTTCAAATACTTTTCGTGTTAAAAATTGGGGTAAATTTGCGCTGGCACTGATGATAAACCAACTGGGAATGTCGCCCACTTTGCATTCGTTATGCCCGGATGCTTTTGCTATTTTTACTCCCTCATAGGTTAACTGACTGAGTATTTTTTGAAATAAAGACTGATTGTCAATTTCTCTATAACCGAGTCCTACTAAGGTGGTAAATGAGTTGGTTAGATTGATGACCATTTTTGATAAGGCGGCATCTTGAAAATGTTCACTGGCAAGCGCCTCAACTCCTTGATTAAATAACGCAGTAATCAAATCAATGTTGTTTTGCTGACAATTGTCAGGCCGGCCAAAAATAAAAGGTCCTTTGCTTTGATAACCAACCACTGCGGGAGAATCCAGCCAGGCATTGAAGCTAATTATGCCGTATACAATGTTAGAAAAGTATAGTGGCAGTATTTTTTGATTTACTACACCATTTTGCAAACCAACCACCAATACCTGTTGAGCAAACTCTTCACCACAGGCGCTAATTATGGCTTGAGATAAACCCGCCAAACTATAATTTTTGACACAGAGTAAAATAATATCGGGCTTGGGACAGTCCTGAAAACTGTCGACGGTTTTAACGACCGTTTGTGCTTTGACCTCTTTTTGATGTTGTAGATAAGAGGAGACACCACTTTGCCTGATAGTTGCTAACGTTTCTCCTTGATCAAGCACATAAAAGTGCTCATATTTTGGTGCTAGCCACGCCGCAATGCTTGCTCCGACCGCTCCGGCTCCAACTAATAATATGGTTTGATCTGCTAATGCTTTAACCATTCTTATGCTCCTTTTTGTTCACTGTTAAAGATAAAAGGTGCTTGATAATGCTCGTTAGGAAGATCAAAACAAGCATTCATATGATGGGTATGACGAAACTGAAACGGCTGGGGTTCAATTTCAAGTTTGCGTAACATCGCAGCATATGGCCCGGTGCCCAAAGTTAATACGCCGGGATCTTTTCCACCTTTTTTCCATAGCCGATCCATATATTTATTAACGGTAAAAGAGGCTTTAAATTGCGTTGGACTTTGTAGCAACTGATTATTTAATTTGGAGTATAAATTAGAACTGACATCAAAATTTGTTGCCTTACCTGTGGTGGGTACTTTCAAAGAAAAGTATTCGTTACCCTGCTCATCATTTACCGTGGTTTTGGCAATATCGCCTTTAACATTAATTTCAATGGTATCGACGACTTTAGGTAAACCCCAAATGCTGTTACCGCGAATGCGGTTTTCTAAAGAGGTGACTGGCATATGAAAAACGTAATAGCCAAACTTACTAAAACCATCCATTACCATGGGTAATACCGGTATGTTTATTGTTGGATCTATCATCACCGGAATGGTCATCGCTACTTCGTTGTATGGGGCAACGCCTAATACATTACGGTACTCGTAACAAGAAAATGTGACTAAAGCGCGGCCTTTTGGCATGGCGACGGGTTTCATTTTAGGGTGAGGTAACATTGCCTGTGCTTGTTTATAGTCACATAAAAATACCCCGATGCTACAACTGGCATCACCATAAAATGTTGGGAATTGGTAGTCTTTACTGATTTCGTCTGTCAGCTTAAGTGGTTGTTTATTGCTACGCAGGGTAAATTGTTTAAAAAAAGGGTCGGCAAACTGTATTTCATTGTTAAGCAAACCGGGTTTGATATTAGTATTAGGTTTCATAAGTTCTATTCAGTGCTCAAACGGATACTTGTATATTGGCAAAAGAAATTTAAGTGATACATAGTAAATATGACCTAATAACCTCTATTATCTATCAGCCAGAGGGCGTCATTTACACAACAATTATGATTATCAATGGGGCTAACTTAAGAAAATGATGGGCAACAGGAAAGTTGAAAGTTCAGCTAATATAGATGAATTCATTAGTCACCTTTATCGTTCTGCAGCGCGTATTGCGCCAAATCAATATCGTGTTTGGGCGCTTGAGCAATTATCGCAGGTGATTGATTTTGACGCCGCATTTTGGGGGACGGGTAACCAGGCAAGTATACATTTCCATTATGCCGACCATCTTGGTTTAGATGAACACTATGCTCAGCGCTTAACTGAGACCATTGAAATCAACCCCATTAAAGAGCAGGTTATCAAAAACTTAAGCAAGCCGATCGATATGTCGGATGTAATTAGTGATGAGATGTTTTACCAATCAAGTTTATATACACGATTGTTTCAGCCTTATGGTATTGAACGTATTTTGGCTACCGGTCATTTAGATAAAAATGGTTTATATTCCCTATTAAGTTTGTACCGCTTTGACCGCGAGCAGGTGTTCACTCAAGCCGAGCAAGAATTACAACAGCATCTTACTTTTCATTTAGTCTCAGCGGCTTCACATGCTTTTTTCCTTCATTTGCATGCCGACTTACCGCAATCACCATCACAACAAGCAGCCTCGGCGATTTGTGATCGCCTGGGCTGTTTCCATGAAGTTCAACCGCGTTTTGTTAGCTTGCTCAATGAATACTTCCCTGAAAGAGCGGCGACGATTTTACCTTTTGATATGCCTCAACTTTCACCTGACAGTGATCCTGTAACACTGGAAATAAATAAACTGGCAATATCTTTTAAACCCTTGGGTGATTTAGTAGTCGTCAATTTACGACCATTAGGTCCGCTTGATCTCCTCAGTAGCCGGGAGCAGCAAATTGTTGAGCAGATATGCAAGGGATTGTCGTTTAAAGAAGTGGCTAAACTCTTAAGTTTGGCACCTTCAACTGTGTCGAATCACCTCTATCGTGTTTACGATAAATTAGCGATCACCAGTCGTACTGAGCTAGCGCAATTGGTTGATAACAAGTAAGCAGATTAATGGATTATTTTTATGACATTCCCAGCCAATATACATTCGAATTACCACGCTCATCTGTATTTCGATGAGACCTCAATGGATCGCGCGATTGAACTGAGATGCATGATCTATACTCAACTTGGTTTGTACGTCGGTAACTTGCATACAAAGTTAGTCGGACCGCATCCTAAATGGAGTTTCGAGATCGCATTTACCAGTGAGGAGTTCGATATGTTCCTGCCTTGGATCGACAAGCATCGTAATGGTTTATCGGTGCTGTTACATCCGGTGACGGGTGATGACCTCAAGGACCATACCGAGTATGCGAGTTGGCTCGGTCAGGCGTTGACGCTGAAATTATCGATATTCACCTCAGAGTAAAAGCACATCAAGATTACTAGCCTTCGATTATGAAGAAAGTTACTAAGAAAAAAGTTGATTAAGAAGAAAGCGAATCATGAGGAGAAAGTGTGCGGCAACCTTGGTTTATAGCGTTTTTTGTGTTGTAAGGTGTCTAAATCGAGTTTGCTAAACGCCCTCTTGCATCTGATTTAGCGTTACATGACCAAGTATTAGCAGCAGGGCTTTTAAGAATGGATGTGAAACGACTGAATCTAAAAAACTGTTCCTCAATCAACAGTTCCTCATTCAATAATTACAGATGGGAGTATCAAATGAACAAGGATGAACATGCTAAGCCCGACGGCAGAGAAACGTTGAACTTGACCCAATGGGAAATTGAAAATCTGCACCTGCCACCTGTGACTACCCTCACCTTGTTTGAAGGCGCTCCTCCGGTTGAGTTTCTACGGCGGCGTCTGGCGATGATGTTGGACAAAAATCCTTGGCTCACATCCCGAATTGTAAAGAAGTGCACCGAAAATGGCGTGGTTGCACTCGCTTATAACGAGAGCTTTGATCCTGAGGCCAGCATAGATCAACATCTGACTGTATATGCACCAGAAGATGCCAGCATTTCACTTTCCATGCCCTATGAAGAAATGGTAAAAGCATTGCTGCCTGTGCAGTGCGCGCGCTCAAAGCCTGCCACCGATAAAGATGAGGCCCTGTTTAAGGTGGCGGTGATTCCTGTCAAAGCGGAAGCTACAGATACCGACTCTCCCATGCCTCTGCAACAGGCTATGACTGAAGCTGGTTTCGCGCTGGTCGTCTCTATGAATCACACCTTAGGAGACGGTCACACCTATTATAAATTGTATGGCATGTTAAGCGCCGACACTGACATAGAGGCGCTCGACCCGGTGCGGGTGGACGGTTTTGAAGCAGCCAAAACGCAGGTCGTTGGTGAGCAAGAGAGTGCCCTGTTCAGGTCACCCGGTGTGGCTCTTGGGATCATGGGAGATTATCTGGGCGCAAAGATAACTCGCCGCCGACCACAAAATGTCGCTATTCACCAAATAGAGCCAGAATGGCTGTCACGGCAAAAAGCCAAAGCAAAGCAGGAACATGTAGCCCCCTTTATCTCGAGTAACGATATTATCAGCTCATGGTTCTTTCGCGAGATGCGAGCAGACTTGAACATCATGTTGGCCAATTTCCGCAGCCGACAGCCATCCATTCAGGGGCTGAACGAGCAACACGCAGGTAATTACGAAGCCAACGTCCCCTATTTCAGAGGCGATATAGAAAACCCGGCCCTCATCCGCCAATCCATCCGCAATGTTGACGGCACCTTCCGCGCCCATCGGGCGGGAACGCCTGCCACCGAGATCCCGGAGTTCTTGACCCTACTGCACAACAAGAGCGCGCTCATCACCAACTGGGCTACCTTTTACCGTGAGCTCGTCTTGCAAGGTAAAGCTGAAGATCGAGAAGACAGTGGAGAGAGTGAAGGGAAAGACAGAGAAGGTCGCCGGACACTCAATCCAAAACTGCACTTTCCCATAATGGAGTCCAACGGCATTATTACCTCGGTCTGGAATAACGGCATCATCTTCCGTCCCCGCGCCGGTGAACTGGGAATACTCATGATCACAAGCCACTTCGATAACGAAGGTGTAGACAGTGTAAACGGGGTATCAATTAAAAAGTCACAGGATGACCCAAATAGTCCTATCGGCGATCGTATTGTGTAGCTGATTTCCCGCTGACAGACTGTCTGACCTGGTGCCCGGCTTTGGAGGTACCGTGAAGTATTTTGCATATAGCTCAAATATGTCACTTTTGAGATTACGACAACGTGTGCCAAGTGTTGAAAAGGTTGGTGTTTTTGTTCTTAAAGCGCATGAGTTACGTTTTCATAAAATTGGTAAAGATGGCTCTGGAAAGTGCGACGCTTTTCGCACGAATAATATTGACGATGTGGTCATAGGAGCTATTTTTGAAATCAATGAAGATGAAAAAGAAGCGTTAGATAGAGCTGAAGGCTTAGGCTATGGCTACGGTGAAAAAACCGTCAACGTACAAAATGACGCTGGCGATATCTTTGAAGTATTTACATACTGTGCAACTAAAACAGACTCATCATTACAGCCTTTTTCCTGGTATCTGAATCATGTTGTTATTGGTGCGAAAGAGACAAACGTACCGACTCAATATCTTGCAGTGATTGAGTCTATAGAGTGCATAGAAGACCCGGATAAAAATCGAGATTCAGAGCAACGCGCAATCTACCATTTACAGAGTCTTCAACTGGGATCGTAACCTTTTTTAGCTTTGTTTCAGGAGTAAATTCATATAGCTAAACGCTAAAGCGTCAATAACATAGGCGGTAACTATCAAGTAATAGCATCAAGCAACAGTGACAAGCCATAGTACAAGAAACAGCCTGTTCATTTGTAAGAAGACGATGCTTCCCTCACCCGCAGGGAGCATCTAATAAGCCCCAAGGGCATGCCAATGATATGGCAAGTAAACTCGCTGTTCAAAGTAGCGATAACCTCCTCTCTCCGACATTAAAGAATTAAAAGTGAGAATAAGCAGTTTCACGAGACCTACGGCTCATGAACAATCATCGTTATAGCTCTAAGCGTTGATATGGCATTTATTACACTCGGCGTTCTCAGTTTGCCGAGTGTTTCTCGTTTTAAGGCGTCAAATTCAGGTATGGTCTACATAATAAACGTGTTGAACAGACGTTCTATCGACTTTTTACTGAGAGAAAATTATGTTTTTTGGACTTAGAATGATCATCATAGTGTTTTTGGCTTTTGCTTCCCCTATATTATCGGCATCGGATACTAGCATGCCTGAACTGGAAGCAAAAATTAAGGCCAAAGAAGTTGAGCTAAATGCGGAGCTACTTGATCTGCACGACAGTAAAGAGTCAATAGAAAAGGCTATCTTGAACTTTAGGCATCAAGAAAAAAATATAGGCTCTCTGAAGCAGGAGCTTGATACACTAAAACAACAACTCACAAAAACAAAGAATCCTGCTCAGCCACTATCAGCCAGAGTTAATGAAAGCAAGATAGGTGAAGATACGGATGATGAACCTTGTACGTGTGTTTTTAATAAAAACCGAAAGTGGAATCCTGAGAAAGTCATTTGGAATGACCATTTTTGGGAGTGTGCAAAATGGAAGGATGATGGAACTTGTGCAGAAGTACAAATAATTAAGGATCTTATCATAGAGTAGGTGTAAACCTACAACTTTTCCTTGTGCTTGCATGGATTGGAAATAGACAAAATAAAAGCATAACCAAGCCATGCCGCTAAATGCTACGGCCAAGTAGCACGCACATAACAAAGCAAAGTTAGCAGACGCATAACGGCTCGTCATTGTTTTTGCTAAAATCAAAAGCCAGCAAAAACATCGCCAAACCTAAGCGCTGTTGTTTGCGGCGTTAGGCGAATCATGAATCCGAGTAAAGTTGTCCGTGAAAATATTAGGAAGCTTACAGATCTTCCAAATATAGGTAGGGCCGGCGCCGCTGACCTTGAGTTACTTGGTATAGAGAAACCCAATGATCTCATGGGGCAGGACCCGTATGAAATGTACGAGAGGCTCTGCATTTTAACAGGTAGCAGACATGATCCGTGTGTCATTGATGTGTTTATTTCAGTTACATGCTTTATCAATGGTGATGAACCAAAGGTTTGGTGGGAGTACACGGCGGAGCGTAAGATAGTGCAAGCTTCGAAGCAGGATATCGCCTAATAAGTCACTAAAAAGGACAAATAACAGTTGGTTTTTTCAACTTCGTCACTTATTTTAGCCAACTATTACTCACCATTTGAGTAGGTGTTCATACTAATGAAGCATATCAGGTAGAACCCTGAATAGTGCTCAAAGCCGGGGCCGTTGAAAACCCTAAATTTGGGTTTTCAACTATGGGCTTTCAACTAAATGAATACCGGGATCATTTGAGAGTAAGATTCATCTCAGTACGCTCTATAGCAAAAATCCGCCTCCGGCTTGCACAGATTGCCCGGTGATCCACCCGGCACCGCTGCCGGACATTAATAGAACCGCGTTTGCAATGTCTTTGGGTTCGCCAAGGCGACCCATCGGAGTTTGAGCAATTATCATTCCCAGCATCTCTTCATTTGATTTAACATCGGCTGCTATATCTGTGTTTGTAAGACCCGGTGCGACTGCATTGACCCTTATCCCCATTGGGCCGAGTTCAGCAGCGAGTAGTCTGGTCGCATGCTCCACGGCCGCCTTGGATGACGCGTAGGCCGCGACGGCTGGCATCATGCCTTGTGCCGCAACGGATGAAATATTGACCACCACCCCCTTACTATTGGCAAGATGGACTGTTGCCTCGCGGACAAGGGCCAGAGGCGCAAACACGTTGGTTCGGTAAATGCTCTCAATATCTTCATCACTCGTTTCAGATAGCGGGCCCATCTTCCCGGTTCCGGCGTTATTCACCAGAACATCCAGTCGTCCGAATTTGCTGATGATTTGCTCAACAATTCGAGCGGGGTCCCCTTTCTTGCTGACATCTCCGACTATGGGGTAGGCCTGCGGCCCCAATTCCTGGCTTGTTTCCTCAAGAACGGACTGTCTTCGACCAGTGATAACCACCGTTGCCCCTTTGGCGATAAAGGCCGATGCCGTGGCTTTCCCAATTCCTGTTCCGCCACCTGTGATTAGTACCACTTTGTTGTCAAAATTTTCCATTTGGTTTTCCTGATAGTTATGTAACCGGGTGATTTAATTGCCAGGCAGGCGCTTGCTAGTGCCCTGACTAACACACATTTGTACTGTTGACGTCACCAACGCAAATCGAACTTGTGGACTTTCAGACGCCAACTTGCGGGGGTGAAACCCCCATAAGATCTTGAATTTCTATTTAACCTTCACTCGTAAGTGGAATGATTGGCTTCACTTGATTTCCTGTAGTGATTGTGACGTTTATCACTGCCGTGATTCAGAGTTTGGCTGTTTGGCGTTGTAGTTAAGTCATGGACTGGTCACATGGGAAATCAATGCGAGAACACTGGCATCGAGTCTGGTTTGGTCTCTGCTCATCGCGCTATGAAGTACAAATGGCGGCAGATAGCTCATACCGATCATCAATGCGGTCTGCTGAAAGGGCGTCAGAAGTTCAGGCATGGTAAAGCTGTTAAATGCGCCAGGCTGAAAGCTTTCGGCCGGACCTCCGGTAGAGATTGCAAGCACCAACTCCTTTCCCCGCAGATTGTTGCCATCGGGGCCATAGGCAAAACCAAAGAGTAGCACCTGGTCGATCCAAGCCTTGAGGACCGGCGGTGAAGAGTACCAGTAGAACGGGAACTGCAACACCACGCGATCTGCCTGCTCAAGAAGCGCCTGCTCAACAGATGGATTAAAGCTCATTTCCGGCCCCCCTACGGCCGTCAGGTCGCGGGTGATGATCCCATCAAAATCTGACAGGGCTTCAAACCACTTTCGATTGGCGGTGGAGGTAGAAAGATCTGGATGAGCGGTTAGCACAAGGATATCCATAAAGCAGGCCTCACTGTTGTGTTTCCTCGTGGCGGTGATGTTGTTCGCCACGATGATTAAAATATGTCGTTTACTTGTTGCTTACTTTAATTAGGTTCACTAAAGTAAACAATATACCGATTATCAACCTCTCTAGTGAATGAAATCTACCAATGCGACTACCCCTTTCCACCCTTGAAGTATTCAACGCCATTGCGTGCCAAAAGAGCCTGCGCGGTGCGGCCCGAGAGCTCGGGGTTAAACCTTCAACCGTAAGCCATCAATTAAAAAAACTGGAAGAGCAGCTCGGCACCGCGCTGTTTATCCGAACAACCCGTTCGATCAGCCTAACCGAAGCTGGACGGGCACTGGCCCGCAGTACCGGACCGGCCTTCGAGCAGCTAGGCGAAGGTTTGTACAGTGCGCAAACCGCAGGGCACGATGAGCGTGGTTCCCTGAAGCTCGCAATACCCGAGTTTGCTTACTTTCTGTTGGTTCGAAACAAACTTGCTACGTTTCAGAAAAATTACCCAGAGATCGAGGTTGAATTGTCTATGACCGATGCTATGTCGGATATTCTGGATGAGGGATTACACGCTGGGTTCCGCCTTGGTGGCTTGATTGCACAGGACATGGTTGCGATCAACCTGAGCGGTCCACTGAAAACAGCTGTAGTGGCAAGCCCTGAATACCTTGAGACACATGGTGTTCCATGCGACCCAAAGGATCTGTTGAAGCACAACTGCCTTCGCTATCGGTTTCCAAGTTCAGGACAATTAGCGCCTTGGATCTTCACCGGACCAGATAGCGTCTATCCGGTCGAAGTTCGCGGCAACCTGATTGCCAATTCATCACCTGCCACGATCGATCTGGCACTTCAGGGGCTTGGGCTGACCTTTACCTTTCGTGATTACTGTACCGATGCCTTGGCAGATGGAAGGTTAGTAGAGGTCCTGACAGAGCATCAGGCCCCTTTGCCAAGCATGAATATCTATTTCCCAAGGGAATATCGAGCCATGATGCCACTTCGATTGTTCATCGAACATTTGAAAAATGAGCGGTGATGATACTAAAGCCGGTAAGAATCAATATGTGAGTGAAAACGGCACTCATATCAAGGCTGGGCAATGGACAGGCAAAGCGGTGTTTGTTGCCAAAGGAGATTAACTTGAGCAATAGAGTTCTTGAAGTTGTTGACTATGATCCAAACTGGAAGAAAACGTTTGAAACTGAAAGAGCCTTGCTCACCAAGGCGATTGGTATCAATGCTGTTAAGATCGAGCATATTGGCAGTACATCTGTCATTGGATTAGCAGCTAAGCCTGTTATTGATATTTTAATTGAGGTTACCAAGCTTAAGGAATTAGATACTGCAAATGAAAACTTAAAAGCACTTGGTTATAACATTAAAGGTGAAAATGGTATTTCTGGCAGACGGTACTTTCACAAAGGTGGCAACCAACGTACTCATCATGTTCATACATTTCAAACGAATGACCTGCACCTACATCGACATAGAGCATTTAAAGAGTACCTAATTGCACACCCTACAATTGCTACAGAATATGCTGCTATTAAAAAACAGGCTGTTTCCAAAAGCGGTAATAATATTAATGTTTATATGGTGCTGAAAAATGATTTTATTCAAAAGCATGAAATACTAGCTCTCCAGTGGTTTGGCAACTAGCAAGATTTTATATCAGAGCAGCCCACTCTGATGTGTCCACTTTGCAGGGGTCATATCAACCTTACTACTTACCACTTATAACTCTCTTGTCTCGCCCCCTTCCTCATTTCCTGCACATTGTGTCGTTATGGTGTTCCTAATCCAGGGTTATCACTGCAAAGCAGCCATTGACCTTTACACTTAAAAACCAAAGAGCGATAGCAAATAGCTCGAGACTCGTTGGTGAAGTAGATAAGGAGCACCAAATGATATTCACCAGACAACACTCAACTGCAGCTGAGAGTATGACTTCTGTTTGCATTGCGTCGCTGTTAGCTGTCGCTTTGAGCGGCTGTGGTGGCGACTCCAGCGAGGCTAATGGGGCTGATGCCCCCATAGTTCCCCCCACAAGTAATAACGCGCCTGTGGCCAATGCGGGGGTCGACCAAACAGTTATGTCGGCTGCAGTTATCAGCCTGGATGCCAGTGGCAGCTCGGATGCCGATGGTGATGCCTTAAGCTACCAGTGGCAATTTACCTCTCTGCCCGATAGCAGCGCTGCCTCGCTCTCGGGTGCCAGCAGCGCAACTCCAAGCTTTAGCGCCGACACCGATGGCAGCTATGTGGTTGCTTTAACCGTATCTGATGGTACAGACAGTAGTGTCGATACCATCACCATTACCGCCGAAGCGACAGACACTAACCATACGCCCGTTGCCAATGCCGGAATCGATAGAGGTGTCACAACAGGAGATAGTGTTACGCTCGATGGCAGCGCCAGCTCAGATGCCGATGGTGATCCCCTAACCTACCGTTGGACATTAGATAGTGCGCCATCCGGCAGCAGTGCCAGCCTGAACAATGCTGGCACGATGAGCCCTGAGTTTACAGCCGATATGGACGGCGATTACCTCATATCTCTGATTGTCAGTGACGGCAATCTGGACAGTACAGTCGATTCGGTGACAATAAACAGCACCAGCAGCGGCACGACACCTTTCAGCCGAAGCTATGCCATCGTCGATACCAATCAAAACCAGTGCTACGAGTCAACATCCGGTGACGCCACCAGCTGTATAGGCAACGGCTATGACGCCGACTATAGCGGTAACCAGCCCGATTATACCCTCAGCGATGACGGGCTAATCGTTACCGATAATATTACCGGCCTTATCTGGCAACAGAGCAGCGATATCAATGGTGACGGCTCGCTGACCAGTGATGACAAGCTTTATCAGAGCGACACCGTTAGCTACTGCGAAAATTTAACCTATGGTGGACGCGATGACTGGCGTCTGCCCAGCATCAAAGAGTCATACTCCTTGATCCAATTCAGCGGCAAAGACCCAAGCGGATACCAGGGCACGGATACCTCAGCGTTAACCGCTTTCCTCGATGAAGTTTTCGATTGGGCTTTCGGTGATGTAGACAGCGGCGAGCGGATCATCGACGGCCAGTTTGCCTCCAGCACTCAATATGTCAGCACCACCATGAACGCCGATGCCACCACCTTTGGGGTTAACTTCGTCGATGGTCGCATCAAGGGATATCCCAGCGAAAGACTGCCCTTCTATGTGCGCTGTGTCAGCGGCAACACAGATTATGGCATCAATGATTTCAGTGATAATGGCGATCAGACAGTTAGTGACGATGCCACCGGTTTGATGTGGCAACAAGATGATAGCGACTCAGTGAATTGGGATGATGCGATAGCGCAATGTGAAGCCGCGACCACCGCCTCGCACAGCGACTGGAGACTGCCCAACGCCAAGGAGCTACAGAGCATCGTAGATTACAGCCGCTCACCGGATACTCATAACCAGGCGGCCATCGATCCGATGTTTAACGCCAGCTCATTTAACAATGAAGCCGGTGAAGATGACTGGGGCTATTATTGGGCATCGAGTACCCATACCACCTATAACGATAATGGCAGCAGTGCCACCTATGTATCATTTGGCCGCGCCTTGGGCTATATGAATGGCACAATAATGGATGTACACGGCGCTGGGGCACAGCGCAGTAACAATAAGACTGCGGTCTCCTCCACCCCGGGCGCGGGATCGAGCACCGGCGTCAACGGCACCTTCTATTACCACGGGCCTCAGGGCGATATCTTGCGCGATAACAACAAGGTCAGATGTGTACGCGATAGTGAGCCGAGCGATACGGCGGTCGACAGTGAGAGCTACACCCTGTTTTCACCGATGCAATCGACCGAGACCTACCTGATAGACCAGCAAAAGAATACCTTGCATAGCTGGCAGAGCAACTACCGCCCTGGCCTGTCGGTCTATTTGATGGACGGTGGCGAGCTGTTACGACCGGGCGCGATAACCAATAAACCCACCACGTTCTCGGGGCAAACTGGTGGCAGCGCCGGGGTCATAGAGATCCTGAACTGGAACAGCGATGTTGTCTGGAGCACCAGTCTGGCCACCGACAGCTATCTAAGCCATCACGATGTTGAGGTTCTGCCCAATGGCAATATTCTGGCCATTGTCTGGGAGGCTAAAACCGCGGAAGAGGCGCTGGCATTGGGCAGAACCAGTGTATCGGGCGATACCCTGTGGGCCGACGCCGTCTATGAAGTATGTCGGGCCGGTGAACAGAGCAGCTGCACCGACGGTGAAATTGTCTGGCGCTGGAGTTCCTGGGACCATGTCGTACAAGATGTAGATAGCAGTATTACCCAAACTTATGTTTCAGATATCGGCGAGCATACCGATAAAGTTGATCTGAACTTCTTTAACGGCTCAGGCTCCGCCGACTGGACCCATGTGAACTCGGTCGACTACAACAGCGCTGCAGACCAAATATTGATAAGCGTGCGCAACTTCAGCGAATACTGGGTCATCGACCATAGCGATGCCAGCCAAGGCATAGTGAGCCGGGTCGGCAATCCCCCGGCCCATGGCGGTGACGGCGAACAAACCCTATTTGTGCAGCATGACGCCCAATTCATTGACTCTGGTACGCCGGGAGAAGGCAATATTTTGGTCTTTAACAATGGTGCCAACAGGCCCGAGGGCAATTACTCCTCTGTAGACGAGTTTTGTTTTAATGGCGAGGACTGCACGCCCGGAGAGCTGGTCAATAGCTACAGCGAAGGCGTTTCAGGAGAATTTTATGCCGACCATATCTCGGGCGCCCAACGACTTGAGAACGGCAATACTTTGGTTTGTGAAGGCACCGAGGGACGCCTGTTTGAATATAACGCCAGTCATGAAGTCGTGTGGGAATACCACTATGGATCAGAGATATTTAAGGCGACGCGCTATATGAGTGACTATCCCGGATTGGCAGTGCTGAATTAGCCTTGCTCATGAATCGAAGTAGATGGCTTATGCCGATTGGTTTAATACCAATCGGTATAAAGATGTGATCGCTCAGCGAAAATTTAGCGCTTCTGAGGCAAGGCAACGAGTGAAGAACATAGTTATTCTACGTTTAAGCTCGTTAACACAGCATCAGATGCGCTAAACCTCGCCTTTCAGGAGTGTTTTTGGCTGCCTACTTCTACGTTGAATGACTTCAGAAGGGAGCACCATTCCCTCATCCATTCGCCTTGAATTAGTTTGCCAAAAATACTCTGAGTAGATCACTTTCTTATACTGATTGGTATAAGCCCTTAAAACAAGGTACTTTTGTTGAAAGCGACTTTGATTGCAAGAAACAGGTTTATTACAAACAAGTCATTCAGGACAAACCCGGCATAAGCATGGTCATATGATGAAATTTAAGATTAAGCACAAGTTATTTTTAGCCATCATCACGGCTAATATCTTTATTGTGCTTGGTATTTATATCCTCAGCAGCCTCTCTTTTGGCAGCAGTTTTCGTGAATATCTGGATGCAAACCGGGAGAAAGAGTTAGCTCCCATGGTCGACGCCGTGGCCAGAGAGTACCAGAAGCAACAGGATTGGCATTGGCTACGGGAACGAGGCCGCTCTAGCTGGCGAACGCTTATCGAAACCTATTATGTGCCGAGAAACAGCAACCCTGACCGGGCACCATTTCGGCCGCAACTCTCAAATGGTGAGCGGCCGCCCCGGCCCAGACCACCAATAGTTTTTATCGCCGACAGGGATCAGCAACTGCTGCTGGGCCGCAAAGATAAGCTTGATACCATCAACTGGATAGCCATTACTCTGGATGATCATACCGTAGGATACCTGGGCTACCATAGAACGACCCATATCACCTCGCAGCTCGACCAATTGTTTGTCGATAAGTTAACGACCAATTTAATCTGGATTGTTATCTTCGTCATAATAATTTCGGCGCTTATCGCCCTGATCCAGAGCCGATTTTTCGTCAAACCTATTATTAAACTCAGCAATGCCACCCATAAGATCAGTAAGGGCGAGTTTACCACCCGCATAGCCGTGTCGAGCGATGATGAGATTGGCGAGCTGGGCCGGGACTTTAATCATCTGGCAACATCGTTGGATCGTAACTTGAAAGCCCGTCAGCAGTGGATAGCCGATATCTCCCACGAGCTCAGAACCCCCGTCGCCATCTTGCAGGGGGAGTTAGAAGCGCTTCAGGATGGGATCCGCGACTACTCGGCCGAGTCGGTCAACTCCCTCTACCAAGAGGTTAAGCGGTTAGCATTTCTGATCAATGACCTGCATGAATTGTCTATGTCAGACATTGGCGCGCTGAGTTATCGCTTCGAAAATGTCGATCTCATTGAAATTTTAGACCAGGTTATCGAGAGTAAAAAAGAGAGCATAGAGGGCGCCGGGTTTAACATTGAACAGAGCTATGAACAAGATGAAGTATTGCTTAAGGGCGATGAGCACCGCCTGAATCAATTGTTCCTCAATCTGCTAAATAATAGCCTGGCCTATAGCGATCCCAATGGCATGGTCAAGGTAGCAGTAAAAATCCAGGGGCCGAACGTTATCATCAGCTGGAGCGATACGCCACCGGGAGTGACACAGGAGCAGCTGACTAAACTGTTTGATCGCCTCTATCGCACCGAATCATCACGAAATCGAAATTCGGGCGGTTCGGGGATAGGCTTATCCATAGCTAAGAACATCGTCGAGGCGCACAACGGTACCATTACCGCCAGGCCTTCAAGCTTAGGTGGCGTGAGGTTCGATATCACGCTTCCGCTCAAATAACTGAGTATAAGTACTCACTCTAATAACTGACTCTAATAACTAATTCTAGTAACTAATCGCAATAACTGACAACAGGCACCAGGATGAACAGAGAAGCAGCGAAACAAATTTTGATTGTTGAGGATGAGCTGAAAATAGCTCAGCTGTTGGCCGACTACCTTTGTGACTCATCCTTCGAGCCCCATCAACTCCATCGCGGCGATGAGGTACAGGGGTGGCTGGCCAGTCACCCCTGCGATCTGATCTTATTGGATCTTATGCTTCCCGGGCTCGATGGTTTGGAGGTGTGTAAACAGATCCGCCGACATTCAAACATCCCCATCATAATGATCACGGCCCGCGTAGAGGAGATTGACCGCTTGCTCGGCCTGGAGCTTGGGGCAGATGACTACATCTGTAAGCCCTTTAGCCCACGGGAAGTGGTCGCCCGGGTCAAAGCCGTGATACGCAGAGTGGTCAATCAGGCATCTGCTAACACTAACGATATTCAAATTGATGGTATTCGACTCGATGAACAGGGCTTTAAAGTGTTTAAATCCGGTATGCAGTGTGAACTGACCAAGGTCGAGTTTAACCTGTTCAGCGCCATGTTTAAGCAGCCCGGTCGAATATTTTCAAGGGATCAGTTGATGGATATCATCTACGATGACCGCCACTTCGTCAGTGACAGAACCATAGACAGCCATATTAAGAAGGTACGTAAGAAACTTGCCTCAATAGGTATAGAGGAGAGCGCCATTCACTCTGTATATGGCGCAGGCTATAAATATGAGTAAGCGCTTCTCTAATTAAGTGCCTAACTAAGAGGCTGATTCGATTAGCTTTCACCTTGCAGCCTTATTCCCTAAGCTTTTTACTCTCCATCAATAACCGATAAAGAGATGTTGCGGCGGGGCCGGTTTTGGCGCCTTTCGGTAGGGTTAAGTGCATAGGCACCTGATAGCGTTCGGCGTTCTCTACTTTTAGAATAACGATATTGTCCATACCTTTACTGTGGCTACGGCTGTTTAAGAGGTGCTCAGGCAGGCGACAGAAACCGGCGCCCTGCTCTACAGCTTGCCAGGCGTGGTCAAAATTATCCACCGTGATACGCTGACGGGACTTAAGCCAACCCACATCTTGTTTTGCCTCTTGTTGTACACCCTGTTTTTCCGCTTGCTTTACAACTTGCTTAAGAGTGCCGCCTAAGTCTCTTACAACGATTTGACTTGTGGTAGTGAAGTCCGCCGAACAGAGTGGCTGCTTTGCTGCCAGAGGATGGCTTTTGGCCACCACGGGGAGCATGGTCACGATACCGAAGGCCTCACAAGGGTAGTTAGTAACAGGCAGAGTGACGATAGAGATATCGGCCAGCTCATCGGTCACCATCTGCGTTGTTTTAGACAGTGAGGTCTCGACCACTTGAATGGAGGTACTGCTGTTTTGTGCCAGGAAATCCGCCATAGGTTGATATAACCAGCTGCGATCGCAGAGGTGATCGATGGCGATGGTTATCTCCGACTCGATCCCTCTGGCGAGTTGAGTGCTTATCTCTTCGAGCTCCCTCGCCTGCTCTAACATGGAGTCTGCCCGGCGAAGCAGCGCTTTGCCATCATCGGTTAGCACAGCCCTTCGGCCCTTAACCTGCACCAACGAGACGCCTAACTGCCCTTCGAGCTTTTTAACCGCATAGATGAGCGTGGTGTGGCTCTTGCTCAGTGCTGTCGCAGCCGCCTGAATACTGCCAGCTCGGTCAATTTCATACAGGGTTAGCCACTGATCCAGTGTAGTTTTCAATCTCATCGGTCGAATTTCTCCACATATAACCGCAGTTTTATGAACTTTTATGTTCAATTTCTGTAGGTATTATTACACCTATGCCAGAGAGATGCAGAACAATATTTCTGAATACCCGCTCTCACGTTAAGCAATCTTGCTGAATTTATATTGGAGAAGAGAGATGCAAAAGTTACTACAGGTCGATTTTGGTTTTAATGGCCCTTTTGGAGAGGAGATGGCGACTATGCTTAAGGGCTTAGCCGAGTCAATTAACCATGAGCCGGGAATGATTTGGAAGATATGGACCGAAAATGAAGCTAAGCAGCTCGGCGGTGGGGTGTATCTGTTTGAAGATGAAGCGAGTGCACAGGCCTATCTGGAGATGCATACGGCTCGTTTAAATAAGATGGGGATATCAGGTGTCAGAGGGCTGATTTTCGATGTGAACCAGACGCTATCTAAGGTTAACCACGCGCCACTAGCGCAGAAGAAGGCGCAGAAGTAAGGAGAGCACGATGAACAACAAGACATTTCTAACTGCCCACGGCAGTGTGTATACGGTGTTCGCCTTGGCACTATTTTTTATGCCGACGTTGATGTGGCCCATGTATGGGGTGGAGATTAACGATCAATATGCCTATTTCCTCTCTCAGCACACGTCAATATTTCTAGGAGGCATTGCCGCGATAAGCCTGTTATTGCGTGAGATTGAGGCCGGTAAGCTGGCTAAAAATCTGTTTCTGGCCCTGACTATCTCGAATGGCTTAGGGGTGATTATTACTCTGTATGCAGGAGTGACTGGCATCTTCGTTGGTTTTGGCTGGAGCGACCCGGCATTCTTTACCCTATTATCGGTACTGAGCTTTATGCAGATGAAAAAACAATAATACCGGTTGGTATAACAGGCTGAATGACTACCGTGAAAGACCAACAAAAAAGGTGAGTTTAAGCCATGGCTTAAATCTCACCTTTTCGCTTTCACTAATACAATGAAAGCAGCCACCGCATCGACTGCACCGGCTATTGAATCAATACAGCGGCGCTTCACCCTCGGGCCGTGTCTTCAATACCTTAAGGAACCACATATACTGCTCAGGATAGGCTAAGATCACCTGCTCCACGGCCTTGTTCAAGGCAATCGCTTCGTTCTCTTTTCCCTTCATCTCTTCGGGCTCGATAGCTGGCATAACCGTTAACTCATATTGACGAGTCTGCTGGTTATAGCCGATTTTTACCGGCATCACCTGAGCATTACCGGCCTGAGCCAAACGTCCGACGACGGGCAGTGTCGCCTTAACCGTGCCCAAGAAAGGGGCAAAGACGCTTTTATCCGGCCCTAAGTCTTCATCGGGAAGATAGAAGAAGCTGTTATTGTTTTTAAGCTCAGACAAGAGTGCCCGGATCCCCGCCTCGCGCATATAGATGTTGCCGCCAAGGCTGCTACGCATACGGTTGTTAAACCAGTCAAACAGGCCATTACGATGCGCCTTGGCCATACTCACCATAGGCAGGTCGAGGTTGAGCCTAAGGCCCGCATATTCGATGCCCCATACATGAGGCATGATAAAGATCACCGGTTGACCGACCGCGAGTGCACTCTCAACATGCTCAAACCCCACCAACTTGACCCTGCGACGCAGGTTAGCGTTAGAGCGTACCAGCAGCTCAGATTGAGCCAGCAGGATCATGACAAAGTTTTCAATATTATCTTTGAGTAATGCTTCTATCTCAGCAGATGTTTTTTCAGGGAAGCAGGCTGTGACATTGATTCGAGCAATCGATATGGGTTTCTTTGCAATCGTCATCACCAGTTTAGCGAGTAAACGTGCTAAAGGGTCGCGAAGCCAGGCCGGCATCAAACCAAAAATAACTAATATCAGGATCCCAAACCAGGTTGACCAATATTTGGGATGAAGTAGTTCAGCTTTGAACCTACGATCAAAATACTTAGGCTTTCTTGACAAAAAAATGACCTCAATTAATACCAACAGCTGAGTAATGGCATTTTCAATGCTAGACACTTCTACAGCGGACAATTAACCCTTTGATCCAAATAGCTGTATTTGTTCGAAAGATTATTTAATTCTCACCTGTAAATAGGAAAGCGAATAAGATTGATATAAATTTCACTAGAAAAATATACAGAAAAAGCCACTACTTGAGTGGCCTTAACTGTAACTATTTAACGCGATTATTTTTTCGCGTTTGCCTCTTCGACTCGGCTCTTAAGCTTTTGTCCAGGTCGGAAAGTTACGACTCGGCGAGCTGAGATAGGGATATCTTCGCCTGTTTTCGGGTTCCTTCCCGGTCTTTGATTCTTATCTCTAAGGTCAAAGTTGCCAAAGCCAGATAACTTGACCTGCTCACCACTTTCGAGCGCTTGACGAATTTCTTCGAAAAACGTCTCTACCATCTCCTTAGCTACGCGCTTGTTAATTCCAAGCGTTTCAAAAAGATGCTCTGCCATTTCGGCTTTGGTAAGTGCCATATTCTTTAATCCCTCAACAGTGCGTTGAACTCGGACTTGAGAGCGGAAACCACTGAATCTACCATCTCAGCTATCTCTTTTTCTTCAAGTGTACGAGTGTTGTCTTGTAATGTAAGTGCTATTGCTAGGCTCTTTTTGCCCGGCTCAACACCTTTACCTTGGTATACATCGAATAAGTTTAAGCCAACCAACTGATTTTGGCCAACTTTTCTTATCATTTTTACAACATCTCCGGCAGAAACACTGTCATCAACTACGATGGCTATGTCACGTCGGTTAGCAGGAAACTTAGATACAGTCTGGGCTAGCGGTAAGCCGGCATGTAATAAAGCGTCCAATTCGAGCTCAAAAACAATTGTTTTACCATTGAGTCCAAAAGGCTTTTCTAAGCTTGGATGTACCGCACCAATGATACCAATGACTCGATCATTCCTTAATATTTCAGCACATTGCCCCGGATGAAGAGCCGGATGTGTTGCACTTCTAAAAGTAAATTCAACATCGGAAACTGTCAAGCCGATGATGGCTTCAAGGTCGCCCTTAAGATCGAAGAAATCGACCGTTTTAGACTCCATCGACCAATGTTCATCATTTTGGTTACCAGAGATAACCGCGCCCAACATCGCTTGCTGACGTACATTTGATTCTGCAGTAGTATCAGGAACAAAGCGTAAGCCGGTCTCGAAAAGACGAACACGGTTTTGTTGACGGCTCTGGTTATAACCCACAACGCCTAAAAGACCGGTAAACATCGACAGTCTCATCGCTGACATCTCAACAGAGATAGGGTTCGGCAATATCATCGCCTCTTCACCCGGATGAACTAAGTTTTGCAACTTAGGATCGACGAAACTATAGGTCACCGCTTCCTGGAAGCCACGAGCAACAAGCATGCTGCGAACGCGCTTTAAGCTGATATCTGATTCTTTATGATCAGGCATGCTTAACGATGCTACAGGGGCGGTGTTAGGGATATTGTTGTAACCGTAGATACGGGCAACTTCTTCAATCAAATCTTCTTCGATAGCCATATCGAAACGATACGTTGCCGTTGTCACTTCCCAGGTATCGCCATTCACTGTTACAGCAAAGCCCAGACGTTCAAGGATCTCTGTCACTTCAGCATCAGCGATATGGTGACCTAAGATGCGGTCAAGCTTGCTACGACGCAATACGATCTCAACAGGCTTAGGCAGATGCTCATCTGATTTAGCTTCGACAACAGGGCCCGCCTCGCCACCACAGATATCGAGTACCAAACGTGTCGCTCGGTCCATAACCTTATGCTGCAGCTCAGGATCGACGCCTCGTTCGAAGCGATGTGAAGAATCGGTATGCAGACCAAGACGACGAGCCTTACCTAAAATAGCTAAAGGTGCGAAGAAAGCACACTCGAGCATGATATCCTTAGTATCGCTGTTCACGCCTGAGTATTCGCCACCAAAGACACCAGCAAGCGCCAGAGGCTGCTTTTGGTCACTAATGACTAGAGTATCTGCAGGAACAGTGATCTCTTTACCATCAAGCAGTGTGAGCTTCTCATCACCGCTTCCCATGCGTACTTGTATGTCACCTGCCAGTTGAGCAAGATCGAACGCGTGCATAGGCTGACCGAATTCAATCAACACGTAATTAGTAATATCGACAATAGGATCGATCGAGCGGATACCACTGCGACGCAACTTCTCTTGCATCCAAAGTGGCGATTCGGCTTTCACGTTGACGTTTTTAACCACACGACCTAAATAACGTCCACAAAATGCTGGCGCCTGAAGATCGATCTTGATAGCGTCATCAATCGTTGGACTAACCGCTTCCCAAGTTGGCTCAGTCACAGACTGACGGTTTAATACACCCACTTCACGGGCCAGACCTGCCATACCCAGACAGTCTGCACGGTTAGCGGTTAAGTCAACATCGATAATGGCGTCATTGAGACTCAAGTAGTCACGAAGGTCTGCACCAATTGGCGCATCGACTGGTAGCTCGAGAATACCATCGCTTTCAACGTCTATGCCTAGCTCACCATATGAGCAAAGCATACCAAACGACGGCTCACCGCGTAATTTGGCTTTCTTAATCTTAAAATCACCGGGTAGTACTGCACCGACCATAGCCACGGCAACTTTAATGCCCAGGCGACAGTTAGGTGCGCCACAAACGATGTCGATCAACTCATCTTCACCGACATTGATCTTTGTTACTCGTAGCTTATCGGCGTCCGGATGTTGGCCACATTCGACAACTTCACCCACGATAACACCGCTGAACTCACCGGCAACATCTTCAATACCATCCACTTCCAAACCAGCCATGGTGATTTGATGGGATAACTCTTCACGACTAATGCTTGGGTTTACCCACTCACGAAGCCAAGATTCACTAAATTTCATGCTAATACAGCTCCGTTATTTAAATTGCTTGAGGAAACGTAGGTCGTTTTCAAAGAAAGAACGTAGATCGTTAACGCCGTAACGCAACATCGACAGACGCTCAACACCCATACCAAAAGCAAAACCAGAGTATTTTTCAGGATCGATGCCAACACTGCGCAGTACATTTGGATGCACCATACCGCAGCCAAGCACTTCAAGCCATTTACCGTTTTTACCCATAACATCGACTTCAGCCGAAGGCTCTGTAAACGGGAAGTATGAAGGACGGAAACGGACTTCTAAGTCTTCTTCAAAGAAGTTACGTAAGAAGTCATGCAGTATGCCTTTAAGCTCGGCAAAGTTGACGTTCTCAGCAACTAACAAACCCTCAACCTGATGGAACATCGGCGTGTGAGTCTGATCGTAATCGTTACGGTATACGCGACCTGGAGAGATAATGCGCAGAGGTGGCTTCTCATTTTCCATGGTACGGATCTGTACACCGGAAGTTTGAGTACGCAACATCACCTTTGGATTAAAGTAGAACGTATCATGATCGGCACGAGCTGGGTGGTGCTCAGAAATATTCAAGGCATCGAAATTGTGGAAGTCATCTTCGATTTCCGGACCTTCCTTGACACTAAAGCCAAGCTCACCAAAGAAAGTTTCTATTCTTTCGATAGTGCGAGTCACAGGATGCAGACCACCGTTGTCGATGCGACGACCCGGCAGTGAGACATCGATGCTTTCTGCTACAAGCTGTGCTTCAAGCTCTTTTGCCTTCAGATTGTCTATTCGTTCAGACAGCTGTTTTTGTACTGCTTGTTTCGCCTGATTAACAGCTTGGCCAAATGCCGGTTTTTCGGCCGGACTTAGCTTCCCCATCATCTTCATCATGTCGGTAATTTTACCTTTCTTTCCAAGGTAATCGACACGAAGCTCATCAAGGGCTTTTAAATCTTCGGTCCCTTCAATGGCAGCTAAGGCCTGTTCTACGATCTCTGTTAACTGTGACATCTTCTCTTCCAGTGCGTGCGACCCATTGGCCGTGACTTTGTAGTTCTAGCTATTTTTCTTTATGAAAATAGAAAAAGACACGAATTTTACGTGACATCCGCCCTTTTGACCAGCGCAAATTAACTGTTTTATCTGTTAAACCCCTATTTTAGTGAGATGTTTACCTTTTAGATGCCATTTTCAGAACGATAAGCTGTTGCCAATTAATTACTGGAATGTTGCGGTTTTACTCGCGATCGGCAATGGAGCAAGGTAACATCTACTCTGTATCTTATAATTAAACATAAAAACAAGAGTCAATGCGCAAATTCTAAGCAAAACTTACCATTATTATGCCTAAATGCTATCCATGGTTGCGCCATCGATAAATAAAGAATAATTAAGATAACCGACAGAGAGAGCCTTATGAAAGAAGTTAAATTCCGCTGGATAGATCAATACCTTATCCATATGACCCTGAAAACCAAATTCGCTATTTTAGCTATCGTTCCCATCTTCACCCTGGTAGGTCTGGCATTTATGCTTAACAGCCAATTTGAATCGGAGTTGCTCGATACGCATAACAATGCAAGCCTGAACCAGGCTCAAAGCATAAATTCAGTGATTGATATCAGCTATGACTTTATTCCTGAGGCACAACGTGCACAATATCTGCAGAAAATTAACCGGGTCGCCAATACTAAAATCGTAAGCAAGCTCGATGGCAAGAGTGAGCGCCTCGCGCAGCGCGGAGGCGGTAACCTTGAGACCAATTCCGGTTTACAGTCGGTCAGTAGAGTCAGTAACAACCAATTAGTCACGACCTCGACCGTCGCCCCTCTCGAGAGTCTCGCCAGTAACGAACATTGGCTATCTGTTGTGATGTCTGTCGCGTTCATGGTTGTGTTCATCTTAATCGCAGGTTACTACATCTCGACATTTGTCGGAGGCGCACTCTACACCAGTGTGATGGCCCTTAAGCGAGCCGCCGACGGAGATCTCACCAGTCGCCTCAACTTTTTTGAAGTTAAGGACGAGTTCAGTTTACTGGCTATCAGCATAGATACACTGGTCGAAAGACAACATACCCTGGTCAAACAGATCACACAGGCCAGCACACAGATCCGTCAAGTCGTAGAGTCTTTCAGACAAAATGCGCAGGAAGGTCAGTCATTGGCTGCAAATCAACGTCAGCATCTGGACTCACTCGCCACCGCAATGGAGGAGATGACTGCGGCCGTGATTGAAGTTGCCAGAAATGCCGAACAGTCTTCGGCCGAGACTCAGGAAGCCAATAGTCAGGTTGATGCCGGCTCCAAAGACATCGAGACGACCGTTGTCGCTATCGGCGGTTTATCCAATGAGATAGCCAATGCCTCAAGCGCCGTCCATGATCTCAATGAGAATGCGGCCAAGATAGATGAAGTGGTCACGACCATTAACGCCATTTCCGAGCAAACCAACCTGCTTGCACTCAATGCCGCCATCGAGGCTGCCAGAGCCGGTGAGCAAGGACGAGGCTTTGCCGTCGTTGCCGACGAGGTCAGAACCCTTGCGGGACGAACTCAGTCAGCGACCGTCGAGATCAAATCTATGATTGAAGCACTTCAATCCGGTGCTCAGAACCTGACTCAGGTGATGAAGCGCACCGTAGATAAGGCCAATGATGGCAAAAAGCATGTACTGGACACGGGTGAGGATCTCAAGGCAATTGCACACCATAGCTCTAAAGTGATGGAGATGAGTGTACTCATTGCAACCTCCGCTGAAGAGCAATCATCGGTTGCCAATGAAATTGCCTCTAACCTGATGGAGATCCGCAATCAGTCACACAATGTAGAGCAATCGGCAAACGAATCGGTTTCAGGTTGTGACGAGCTACATGCCACTGCCGAGCAGTTAGATGATCTGCTTGTTGGCTTGAAGATCTAGTCATTAATACAAGAGAGTCGGTACGCGTAGATCACGAACAGTTTAGACAGACGCAAGCGGTAAACTGTTCGTGTTATTCGATTCAATGAAAATAGTCGATAAGCTAACTTTTGATAGCCGGAATAAAGCTAAGTGACATAATCGGATGCCATAAGAGGATTGAAAAGATATATGGGCAACTCCAAGATCAGTAAACCTAGAATGCAGGCTCTGCATTGGAGCGATAGTTTACCGGTCAAATTTTCTTTTATTCAGTTTATTATCGCCTCACTGATCATCATATCCAGTGTATGGATACTCTTCACCATAGAGAAAAGCCACCAGCTACAAGCCCAGATCACATTAAGCCAGAACCAAGGCTTGGCCATAGTTGCAAAGCTGCAACAAACAACGTCGAAAATAGAAAGTCTGGCCGTCTCTATCGCCTCTTTAGGTGAGATATACCGCCATGACGGTCAGGTATTGGAGAAGTCCATTCCTGCACTGCTGGACAAGAATGGAAAGTATGATCTGATCTCCGGCGGTGGGATCTGGCCGGAACCGGGCAGCTTCGATGAAACTAAACAACTCGATAGTCTATTCTGGGCCAGAAACAAGGCTCTGGAGCTGGAGCGGGTCGATGACTATAACAGCCTAAATGGGCCCGGATATCATTCTGAGAGCTGGTACAAACCTACCCGCTTCTATCCCAGTGGGACCACATTTTGGTCTGAAACCTATATCGACCCATTTACCAATGAAGCAATGATCACAGCGTCTGTACCTATGTGGGTTGAACATCAATTCGTGGGCGTCTCTACGGTCGATGTCACGCTATTGGGTTTAGGTCACTTTTTTCATCAGGCGATGAATGATAACCATGGCTATATGTTTGCTCTGGATCACAGCAACAGAGTATTGGCGGCTCCCAAAAAAGATAATCGAAATAAAATTTTTGATAAGCGTGCTTTCTTCAAACCCTTTGCAAGCTTCACTTCCAATCACCCCGTATTTGAACCCATAAATGAAAGATTGATTAAACTGGACGCCAAGTTGATTGAAGAGTCACTGGAGAACCCTGCTTATAATCAATTTCAGCTAGCCGATTTGATGGACACCACCCATTTTTCACAAAGAGAAAAACTTACCGCACTCATCAACCTCAATGCGCAGGGTAAGCCCAAATCGACCTCATTAGTGGCCTCCTTCGAGCTGGGTCATGATCCTATTCTCGATGAACCGACATTGGTATCCATCTTCATGATGCCAAAGACTTTTTGGAAGATTGTACTCGTCACACCACTTTCTTCGATGAATGATAAGGCCAATATCATTGCCGCCAGAATGGGGATCTACCTGCTACTCATGCAACTGGCAGCGCTGATTTTACTGTTTATGCTGCAACATAAGCTGTTCATCAGGCCCATTTCCAGAATGGTTAACGCACTTCAGGGGAACCAGTTAGCAAAATTAGAGTTAGAAGCCACGATAAGTAAGGATGAGTTGGGACAATTAGCTAAAGCATTTATCTCTCGAAGTCATCAATTGGAGGTGGCTTTCGCCAGCCTCGATGCCAGTAATTTAGCCTTAGAGGAGCAGCTAACCGTTCAAAGGATTGCTCAAACAGAGTTAAAACTGAGAAAGAAGCAGCTTAATTCGCTACTGAATTCATCGCAGAACCTCATTAGCATCAAAGATATCGATGGATCTTATATCTTAGTCAATGACAGATTTTGCGAAGTTATCGGTATTGAAAGACACAGTATCATTGGAACCAAGGACAGCCAGATTTTTCCGCCTCATATTGCCGAGTTAATTCTGAAACACGATAACATCACCTTAAAGACACAGAGTCCACAGAGCTTCGAACAGCCTATCCCTTCGGTGCAAGGTGAAATCGTTTATCAAGTTACTAAGTTCCCGATTAAGGATGATGATGGCACCATGACTTCGATAGGCAGCATGGCGTTTGAGATCGGCTCCCAAAAAATAATCAGTCAGGAGTTACATGATAAGAATAAATCACTCAATTTAGAGCTGGCAAAATATTCACATCAGCTATTGATGAGTAAGCAGGAGAGTCTGCAGCTGCAAGAGAAGGCAAACACACTCGAATTAACCATCAATAAGCTCAATAATTTGCAGCGTGTGGAGGTCAAAAATCATGAATTATTTCCACAACTGTTCGCAACTTTGATAAAGCAACACACTCAAGAGCAAGACAAGTTACTGTCACTCATCTGCAAATACAAAGCGGGCATTAGTCAGGAAAATTATGATGAGATCGTCGGTCGCTTGACAGAACATACCAATAAATTACGCCATTTCCAACATCTGATTGTGACTAAAGAGATGGCAATTAAATCGATTAACCTGTCACACTATCTATCGCATTTCCTCGTCGTTATGGAGCCACAGCTCACCGAACAAGAGATACAGGTAAGGGTCGTTTGTGATAGTAAACTGAGTATCAATCGCTCTTCATGGGATCTATTACTGATATTTTACTCCTTGATCAATAACTGTCTTTCTCATGCATTCCCCGGGCAGCAAAAACTCAAGCAAGTGTCGATAGAGGTCGTGCAGGAAATTGATAACTTAATCATCACTGTAGAAGATAATGGTCAGGGGATCGCTGATGACAAACTGGCGGCCCTGAATTCACAACTGGGATCTAATATCTACTCAGGCACACTCTCGAGTTTAGATGCCTGGGTAAGATCAGAACTCAACGGTACATTAGAAGTCAAATCGGCACTGAACACGTTTACCCGGGTGATCTGTACACTCCCGCTTAAACGTTAGTGCCACAATAAAAAAAGGTGCTTAAAGCACCTTTTTTATTGGTATTAACTAGAGCGAAACATCGACCATATAATGGCCCTGTAACCAATTTCGACCGATAAGAAATTTATAACTCATCTTACTGCGATCTTTAAGGTTAACCTTTACTTTATACTCTTGTCCTGGCTGGCCCACGGTCAACTCGACCATATACCGTATTTCACTCCCCTGAGCATTACGGATCAATGAGGTTTCAACGATCATCGCATTGACCCGATGAGACTCCCCTTTTTCATTTTCGGTCGTAAAGCTCAAGCGTTTGCCGATATTCTTCTCCATATCCTTTTCACCATTCTCCACCTTGAGATCGACGGCATGAAGTGAGTTCTCTACGGCTCCGGTGTCGATACGGGTTTCAAAAGTAAGACCCGACTCAAGAATACTAATCGGCGCTATAGGCCCTATGACTTTCTTTTCTGACACATCGACTATGTATTTATCTTTAAGCCAATTACGACCTATGAGTAACTTATAATCCATATGGCTTCTATCCCTCAAGTTGACCCGGACTTTTCGCTCTTTGCCCGGGAAACCGACCTTAAGGTCAACCATATAACGTGTTTCCCTACCCTGAGAGTTACTCACGGTAGAGGTTTTAACAATCTTAGCCTGCAGACGTTTCTGAAGGCTCTCTTCATTCTCTGTGGTGAAAATCAAGGTTTTCCCCACATTGTCTTTCATCTTCTTTTCACTGCCCCCTTCGATTTCCAGGTCGAAAGCATGAAGAGAGGTATTCACCGCGCCCGTATCAATTCTGGCCTCATAACTTAATCCAGTCTGTTCGACCGACATCAGCTCAGATGAACCTATGATTGCTTTATCTCCAGCCCAACAGGTACTTGAAACGAGTAACATACAAAAGCCAATTTTTTTCAGCATTCCTAATTCCTAATGTTAATACCTAATGTTTAATACCTAACCTAATACTACACAATACACATCGGCAAAAGACTATATTCTGGCTTGTTTTACCTGACATTTTAAATTATTCCAACATAAAAATGCCGACTCGAGGCCGACACTTAACTAATAATTACAATTCACTACAAAATTTACGATAAAAATTTAATACCAGCTACAAGGCTTTCATTTAATACGACTCAAACAGTCTCGCTTGTCTCTGACTCTTTCATCCATAGTAAAGCTTGTTCTGTTTCACTTCGCTCGAAGACCTTAACCGGACAGGGGATCATATAGGCTAATGCATTCGCCATTCCGGCGACCAACCGACTATCAGTAATAAACGCCACACGATAAAAGTCGGTCAAATGAAACAGACCGAGTTTTGCATCATCCCAGAGGGTTCCAACAGAAATACCCTCAAAGGCTTCATCAAATTCGTACCAAAGTTTAATGCACGCATGATCTTTCAATTTATCTTCGATGACAGGCAACAGCTCTTGGTCATAATCTTCACCCGTGACCACTCCCGACGCCCTGATAGCGACCGTATCATGGTCAAAGCCACTTAATAATTTAAGCATCGCGCACTCCTTGCATCTGCTAACCGAAATTAATACACAAAATGAAATACAAACAAACTAAAAAGAGTGGCAGTACAGAAGCAATGACATACATGAAGGCTTCTACATACCCCCTCTTGATAACGCTTGAAATGTCGTGAAAATTGTACGCCTAACCAAACAAGTATAAATGGAATAAAGGGCAAAGTGATCACAAATGGAAAGAAGCCCCATCCTAAACCAAAGGCATAGTGGCTAAAGAGGTGTACTAGCCCCCAAAATACCAGTAAGGCAAAATAGACAACAAAATGTTGTTGCTCGAAAGAATTTTTCCACATATTCAGGTGAATACTCCTAATGTGAATCTAATCCAACATTAGGCGTATTCTTCATACGGCACAAGTTGCCAGGTGTAAAATTCTGTAAGCAATTATACAGTTACTCGGTGATAAGGACTTTTGAAATTTCCTGATCGAACAGGTTTTTGATCAGGCCAGAAAATTCGGTGATAAATAACGTTTGTTTGGGAGTAGCTTTTCGGTTTGCAACGCTCGCCAAGATCTCTTCGAGATCATAGACGATGGCGTCAATCTCTCGAATAACTTGATTACGTTGAGCAAAGGTTAGCGATGGATTCTGGCCACACACCATAATAATCTGTGCAGAAAGCTGCTCTTCAAATAATTCCATAACGGTATCATCTGTCAAAGCCGCAGCTTCTTTCCCCTCAAATAGCCCTAAATGCTCTGAGAGGAACTGAATGAGATGCATATACCCATCTTTATCTGTAACCATCTTCGACCCTATTCATGTACTCAGTTAGAGCATGGTAGATACTATGCTCATTATCCAGTTTAAAAGACATTTATTTGGCATTATGAAACAGTTTTGACCTAGAGTCTCGATTTTACTTTGTACTTTGAGCTTAATGACTTAAATTCAAAATAAATGAGACTGGTACAGACTTGCTAATTGATGTGAGACCTGCAATGTCTCTCAATTTATCGATCCCTGATGAGAGCCCGTATTGCGCAGCATTAACAATCGTCGGTTGTGTACTCGAAACCAACAGGCGTTGTTCGCTAAGTTTAGCAACTGTGACAAAAAGTGTCTTTGTTTGCATTTTACCATGCAGGTTTATATCGGCAGCGATCTCCATCTCTTCAGTCTCACCTACTTGAATTTTTTTGAGCTTATCCATATCGACCGTCGCGTTCAGTGTAAGCTTAGGAAATGCACCGACTTCGAAGAGAATATCTTTTATGCGACTATCACGGATATCGACATTGGTCCAAACACTGGCAAGTTCAATGGTTAAGGTAAAATGCCCTTGTCCGGTTAATTGACCGGAAAAAGTCTTAAAATGATTGATCTCGGCAACATCAACTTTCTTCGTTGAAATGAAACTGATATTTGAGCTGTCATTATCAATAGACCACGGCGTAGCCGATGCCATAAAACCAAATGATAAAAGCAATATCCCTATAACGAATGTTCTCATACCTTATCCTCACTATCTAAAAGTAGTTAGTCGCTAATTTATAAAAATCGAATGTACACAGCTATAAGTATAAGAATGAAAATGAGAATATGTAAATGATATGAATTCATTGAGCAAATATAAGGGAAATAACGATTAATTCCCCTCAATAGTTAAGTCTATGGCGCAAGCCGTGAGATATCCCAATCAGCATCGTCTTTAGAGTAGAGAAAACGGTCATGTAGTCTATGCTCACCACCCTGCCAAAATTCAATACTGGTGGGTTTAACAATATAGCCTCCCCAAAACTTAGGCAGTGGGACCTCACCCTGGCTAAATTTCGCTTTCATCTCCGCAAACTTAGATTCAAGCGCCTGTCTTGCCGATATTTTACTGGATTGTTTAGAGACCCAGGCTGCAATCTGGCTCTCTTTGGGTCTGGTAATAAAGTACTTCATCACTTCAGCCGTCGACAGAGGCTCGGCCTCGCCGGTGATCGCGACCTGACGTTCCAGTGAGTGCCACGGAAACAATAAACTCACCTTCGAGTTTATTGCTATCTGCTGCGATTTTCGACTTTCTAAATTAGTGAAGAAAACAAAGCCTTCCTTATCGAACCGCTTCAGCAAAACGATCCGCTGAAAAGGTTGACCATCAGCGTCTACCGTTGCGACCGACATGGCCGTCGGATCGCTGAGTACCTCTGAGTCGCGGGCCTGTTCCATCCATTTTGAAAATAGCTCAATAGGATCGCCGGGAAGGTCCTCTTTATGAAGCCCTCCAAGCGTATACTCACGCCTGATATCACTCAGCTTTGACATTTCTGCTTGTCCCTACTCTTGTTCAGATAAAAGGTGATACTAACCATATCACCTTTCGTTGTTTTACTTGTTCGAATCACACCACACATGCAGCATCTCAAGACCCAGCGTCGCGCCGGCTAGCGCTGTTATTTCTGCGCTGTCATATGCTGGGGCAACTTCAACGACATCCATTCCAACGACGTTCATGCCTCGCAGACCACGGATGATTTTCATCGCCTTGTCGCTGGTCAAGCCACCACACACGGGCGTGCCGGTACCCGGGGCATAAGCAGGATCTAAGCAATCGATATCGAACGTTATGTAGAGAGGCATATCCCCTACCCGCTGCTTGATCTGCGCCACGATCTCTGCCGCAGTCATGTCGTTTGCATTTGCCGCATCGATAACCTGGAACTGGTGGTCGTCATGATTGTATTCGGTTCGAATACCGATTTGTAGTGAATTTTCCGGTGCGATGATCCCTTCCTTTGGCGCATGGTAGAACATAGTACCATGGTCGTACTTGCTCCCCTGACTGTAGGTATCGGTATGAGCATCGAAATGTAACAGCGCCATTTTGCCATGTTTTTTATAGTGCGCCCTTAACAATGGCAGTGTCACGAAGTGATCGCCACCAAAACTTAACAAGGCTTTATCGGCATCAAGAATCGCACTCGCGAAGTCTTCAACACGCTGGGTAAAGTCGGCTGCATCACCACAGTCATAAACCAGATCGCCGGCATCGACAACTTTCAAACGCTCACTAAGCTTAAAGTCCCAAGGCCAACGAGTCTCTTCCCAGGCAAGATTGATCGAAGCTTGACGAATCGCCCCAGGTCCCATGCGGCCGCCAGAACGACCCGTGGTGGCCATATCAAAAGGCAGACCCAAGATCACAACATCGGCATCGCTTTGAATAGGGTTAAAATCTAAAGGTTGTCTTAGATAACCAAATGCATTGGAATAGAGAGAGTAATCAGGTTTATCTGCAATTGTGGTCATAAAAGCTCCATAAATTAATAAGAATCATCATTACAAAGATTCAGGGATCAGCACTTCATTACTCTGCTGATGATATTGATTGAAATAAACAGTATCACTTGGGGTGATCGGTAGAGAACAACTCGCCACCGATATACAAGCGGGAAAACCTTCTGAGGTGATTTCGGTATTGAAACCGATAACATCCCAACTTCGAGGGTTTAATATATTTAACAGGTCGGAGAATATATTGAACGAGCCTTGAGGAAAGTGCAAGTTTGTTTCGATACTCACATAGGACCCCTTTTCCTGTGGGGTGATATGTATCGTCATATACTTCTCATTCCACAGACCATTGATTGAGTAACCAAAGGGCTCGAAAATATGATCATCGAATACGAAATCCGGGAACAGACAATCGAGCCTAAGCATATCTCTGATCCCTCTGCTCGACTGCTTATCGCTTCTCAGGTATTCGGCGACATCGCCCTTGATGTGATACATCAACAGCTCACAACTATTCTGGGGGAAACTCCATTGCGCTTTCGTGTCGGCGCAAAAAATATAGTGATGATGAGTATCTAAATGGCCAACACGATAGGCGCGTCCCGAGAGTTTTTCTCTGAGCCGTGACAGGTCGCATTCGAAACTGCTTGCTTGAAGGTGGGAAAGCGACTCACTCTTTCGCTGATAACTGGCAGACGCTATCGCGTTTTCACCCAACTTATCAACAAACAGGAGTACCGCATCGACAAGCGTAGTCGTGCCACAGGTTAACATCAGAAACTTATGGTCCCAGACAAAAAGGCTGGACTCACTTAAAATGTAAGCGTCACAATAAGCATTAGACATCTTCGAGAGAATTTCTGCATTTGCGCTTGCGACTATCGCTGCCCAAAAACCATCGCCCAATTGGCGTAAAGAGGGGGTCGTAGAGGATACGACCACTTCAATTTTTTTTTCTGAACCTTCAAAAAACATACAGTTGAGTTACCCAGTTGCAGGCCCATTATGAGCCTGCTCTAATTACCCTATGAGAAGTCTTCCAGGTAAGTATAACCTTTCAACCCTAGCTGTAACTCTTCGAGTATATTCGCTCGCTCAGCTTCTTGAATATGCTTATTGACCAACTCTTCATAGGTACGCATAAATGATACTGCATCGAGGTTCACATACCTAAGTACGTCCGCCACCGTGTCTCCAGCCAAAACCGATTCAATATTGGTTCTGCCATCGTCATCGAGACGTACGACTGCCGAGTTAGTGTCGCCAAACAGGTTATGCATATCACCCAAGATCTCCTGATATGCTCCAACAAGGAAGAAGCCTATCAGATACGGACTCTCTGCACTCCAGGCTGGTACAGGTATTGTGGTTTCAATGCCCTGACCGTCGACATATTGATCGATTGTACCATCTGAGTCACAGGTAATATCTAAAATGACCGCACGGCGCTCAGGCGCCTTATCGAGACCAGATAGCGGCATGATAGGAAACACTTGATCGATTCCCCAGGCATCAGGCAGTGACTGAAATAGCGAGAAGTTAACGAAAAACTTATCGGCCAGCTTTTCATTTAACTCATCGATGATGGGGCGATGGAAACGATATTTCGGACTCATCACATCACGAAGTTCATGGCAAACTCTAAGGTTAACCTGCTCCGCCCATGCTCTTTCAGATAAACTCAATTGACCTAAGGCAAACAGTGAATGCACCTCGCTCAGATCGCTTTGACAATCATGATAGATCTCAATCAAGGCACGTTGATCGGCTCTGCCACTGACTTCGCTCCAAGATTGCCACATATTATGCAGTAGCTGCGGTGCCTCGTTCTCTGGCCCCTCAATAACTTCTGGCTTATACGCTTCGGTGCCTATGACATCGGTGATCAACACAGCATGATGTGCCGTAAGGAAACGACCCGACTCCGAGATAATTCTTGGCATAGGCTCCTGATATTCATTACAAAGATCGGTAAGTACACTCACGATATTATTGGCGTACTCGGTCAATCCGTAGTTCATCGAGCTGGAACTTTGGCTACGGGTGCCGTCGTAATCGACAGCCAGACCACCACCGACATCGAAGCACTTAACATTAGCCCCAAGCTTTTGAAGCTCGCAATAGAAACGCCCGGCTTCGCTCACTCCCTGACGAATATCCCGAATATTGGCAATTTGAGAACCAAGGTGAAAGTGTAACAGCTGCAAGGAGTCCAACATCTGCTCTTGTTTCAATGAGTCGATAACGGTAAGTACCTGAGAAGCCGAAAGGCCAAACTTCGATTTCTCTCCACCACTGGCCTGCCACTTGCCTTTACCTTGAAACGCAAGACGTACCCGACAACCTAATCTAGGCGTAACACCAAGCTTTTCAGCTTCTTCCAGAATGATCTTAAGTTCAGATAACTTTTCTAAAACGATATAAACTTTATGACCCAGTTTTTCACCGATTAACGCCAGACGAATGTATTCGACATCTTTATAACCATTACAGATGATCACTGAACTGGCTTTCTGCGCCATGGCAAGTACAGCCATCAACTCTGGCTTACTACCCGCTTCGAGCCCCAATTGTGGCACTTCTTTAGAAACCTGACTGGCCAGGATCTCTTCGACAACCGTTTGCTGCTGATTGACCTTGATCGGATAGACCAACAGGTAATCAGATTGATATTCATACTTTTGTATTGCCTGGTTGAACGCCTGACAAACGCTGTTTACCCTATGATGTAAGATCTGAGGGAATCTAATCAGCACAGGCAAGGCAACGCCAGACTTGACCATATCTTTGGCAAGTTCATTTAGCCCTATACTGTATTCAGGGTGAGAGGGATCGGGCGAGACGGTTACTTCCCCGGTGTCACTAATCCCATAAAGCCCCTGACTCCAATAATTAACGTTGTACCCGGTGCGGGCATCATTAATAGACCAATCACTCATATTCTTTAAACCTGTATATAAGCCAGATAGAGTAGTACCGTGCTTGATTGTCGGTACTGTTATTTAAAACTAATTTAGCAAAGCTATTCGTCTTTAGGCGCAAAACATCAATTTACGTCGAACCAGTCAATATGCAGTAAAACATCATTATACTAGCTTAAATCTATTCGTTATAGACGGAAATAACCAAATTAAAGGAGCGCGATTAGACACCTCAAATGACTATTTTGCAAGTAGTTGCATCACATAATTTGTGAAGTTTAACTTGCACTATATCGATGAAGATTACCATGAAAGTTAGCCGGAGCACTCTGCGCGACTAAATTTCACTCAATTAGTCCAGTTAGATTCAAATCACTTACAGATTAATGACTCTTTTTCCACTATAATCAGCAGCCATAGATATGTCGTAAGCAATAGAGAACTCCATGATACAGATAGGCAAAACCAGCACACTCGAAGTCGTCAAAATCGTTGAATTTGGCGTTTATTTAGATGGACAGGAACTCGGTCAAATACTTCTACCGACCAAGGTCATGCCAAAAGAGTGTAACTTAGGCGATATGTTAGAGGTGTTTATCTACCTGGACTCAGAAGATAAGCTCATTGCTACCACGCGTAAGCCTTTAGCTGAAGTTGGCCAATTCGCCTATTTAGAAGCCGTCGCTACCGGACAATTCGGTGCATTTCTAAACTGGGGTTTAGACAAAGATCTACTGCTTCCTTTCGGTGAACAACACCGTGAAATAGAGGAAGGTCGCTCTTACCTTGTCTACATTTACCAAAGTCATGTCGATGATCGCATTGTAGCCTCTTCAAAAATCGACAGATTTCTCGACAAAACACCCCCTCCCTATGATGCTGGTGAAGAGGTGAATCTGATTATTGGTGGCACGACGGATCTTGGTTACAAGGCGATAATTAATCACAGCCATTGGGGCGTGATCTTCAAAAATGAAGTGTTCCGCACACTAAGCTTCGGCCAGCGAATGAAAGGTTTCATTAAACAAGTTCGCAGTGATGACAAAATTGACCTTATCTTGCAAAAAGGGGTCAAGGAAGAGTTAGATAAACATTCGACGACTATCATGTTTAAGCTTAAACAAGCCGGTGGTTTCCTACCGTTAAATGATAAGACGGATGCCGATACCATTTATGCCAAGCTGTCTATGAGTAAGAAAGCCTTCAAGAAGAGTATCGGTGGCTTATATAAAGCAAAACAGATCACCATATCTGTCGATGGAATCAGATTGGTCGATTGAGTTGTCTAATACCGATTGGTATAACCTGAATTCAGGTTACTTAGGACGATTCGACTAGTTTTCAAGCAGTAAAATGCTTGATAATAATTCGAAGCTTTGATTAAAAGCATGACTCTGTTATAACAAAGTTATGCTTTTTTTATGAGTCTCCTGAAATGAAATTAACACTCCACGAAGCAAGAGTTATCGGATGCCTTCTCGAGAAAGAGGTCACCACTCCAGAGCAATATCCCCTCTCTTTAAACTCGCTTACCCTTGCCTGTAATCAAAAGTCGAGCCGTGAGCCGGTGCTGTCGATGACTGAAACCGAAACACAAATGGCCGTAGACGCTTTGATGAAGCAAAGGCTGGTCACAGACCAAAGCGGTTTTGGCTCCAGAGTGGTCAAATATAAACACCGATTCTGCAATACGGAGTTTAGCGACCTTCAATTGAGTCCTGCTCAATATGCCCTCGTCTGCCTCCTGCTTCTGCGCGGTCCTCAAACTCCCGGTGAATTAAGGACCAGAAGTAACCGATTACACAATTTCGAAGATGTCGCCGCAGTAGAGAGAACATTGCTCACTTTAGCGCAAGCCGATCCGGCCATCGTTCATCAACTCACCAGAGAACCCGGCAGAAGGGATTCTTGCTACGAAGAGTTAATTTCAGAACAGTCAAAGGGAGTGTCTGCCCCTATCCAGGAACAATCGGCACCAGCTCCACAAAGCGACAACAGCCCACATACGAGTGATGAGATGGAAAAGTTATCGGCCCGGGTGACACTATTAGAAAAAGAGGTCGTCATGTTGAAAGAAGCACTGCACGAATTACTTAACTGACCGACAAAAAATCTGACTCTAACAGAAAGAGTTACAAAATAAAGATCACCAGAGTGCCGTTGGATGAAACTAATCGGTGCTCTAGGGTGTTATCGTACCTATCAATCGGAATAGCAAACCAAAAGGGATCACATTGGAACCTAACGCTGACTCGGGCTTGATGCGTAATACGCTCATACTGGCCAAATTTGAATTAAAAAAATTACTGTTTAACCCCAGAGGGTTGATCGCGCTTGTCGCATTCTCACTCGTGTGGTTACTGCTCCTTTTGTACCCTATTCGTAGTGCATCCAGCTTCCTGCTCAACCCAGACTTTAAACAGCTGATTGCCGGCGTATTTGGTGAAGAGTCTATTAGCCAATTGTTTCAATGGCAGGTGGCCGAGATGGCAATACTTTGGATATCGGCGCTCTATATTTTCCCACTTTTCAGTATCTTTGTTTCAGCCGACCAATTTGCATCTGACAGACAAAGAGGCACGTTTAGATTCCTCACGCTGAGGACGGGGCGCGACAGTTTGTTCCTTGGTCGATACATCGGCCATATGCTGATTCAAACGCTATTGCTCCTGTTTACTATTTTGGCCACCGTGCTCCTTGCGATGTCACGTGACGCAACATTACTTCTGCCGGCGCTCACTTCCGGGGTTATCGTTTTTATCAATATGATCATTATTCTTGCCCCCTTCACGGCATTGATGGCCATTCTCTCCTTGTATGCCAACTCCGCCAGGCAGGCGACTATCTACGCCATTCTGCTTTGGGCTGTGAGTGCCATCGTACTTGCCATAATCAATAACTACATTCCATCAATCGCCGGACTCCTTCACTGGACCTTGCCTGGTGCGCAGCTAAGTTTGATGATCAATACACAAGGAATGGGCAGTTTTGTTTATGCTCCAATCCCTGTTATCCAGACTCTGGTGTTACTTTTCCTTGGTAGAACCTACATGAAAAGGAGTTCATTATGAGTCTGATAAAATGTGAGATGCTGACTAAATCCTATGGCAGCAAACTCGCGCTAGACGGAGTCTCAATTGAGCTTAAGTCCGGGTCACCGATAGCCCTTGTAGGGCCCAATGGCGCAGGTAAAACCACCCTATTCAGCTTACTGTGTGGCTATTTAATACCGAGCTGTGGTTCGGTGACAATCATGGGAGAGAAACCCGGCAGTCGTAAACTGCTTGGTAAAGTGGCGTCACTACCACAAGATGCCACTCTGGACCCTAACCTGAATCTAATCACTCAATTTACTCTGTTTGGTACTCTGCAAGGGTTAACGGCTAAACAAGCAAAGGCTGAGAGCCTTCGTGTATTGTCTCTGGTAGACCTTGCCCATGTTGTGGAACAAAAACCACAATCGCTAAGCCATGGCATGAGTAAACGGGCATCCATCGCTCAGGCTCTGATTGGTTCGCCTCAGCTGGTCTTATTGGATGAACCAACGGCGGGTCTGGATCCGGCAAATGCGAAGGTGATACGTGAGCTAGTCAGAGCCTTGTCATCCGATATCACTTTCGTGATCAGCTCACACAATCTGGATGAGCTTGAAAAATTGTGCGATCAGGTGCTCTATCTCGATCAGGGTAAGCTTGGGCAGTCTGTCTCGATACAGGAAAACATGACCGATGAATATCTCACGGTTTCGATGCAAGAATGCGAAGATGAACTTTTCGTCTCGGCACTTGAGAGCCTAACTGGTATAAACAGTGTCACTAAGAAGCAGGAAAATGAATATTTAATCCATTATTCCGCCGAAGAGATCCATGATATCGAAGTTCAGTTTTTTACTCTTATATCGAAAAACGGTTGGAAATACCGGGCATTGCTGAAAGGCAGAACCCTTGAAGATAAACTTTTTTCATAGAGTAAGCTAATACCAGGACAAGACACTGCAATCATTTAAGGCATCACAATCTGTGATGCCTTTTTTATTCTCCTGGACATATCCTTTATCAACGCCCTTTATTTGAAAGTCGCTAATTTGAAAGTAGCTAATTTGAAAGTAGCTAATTTGAAAGTCCCTGAGGGTACTTATCCGTTTCTCGCTTCCAGTCATACCAATCCGTATAAGAAAGTGATCTACTCAGCGTGTTTTTTGGCAACTAATTCAAGGCGAATGGATGATGGAATGGTTGTTCCCTTGTGAGGCCATTCAACGCAGAAGTAGGCAGCCAAAAACACGCCTAACAGGCGAGTTTTAGCGCATCCGATGCTGCGTTAACGAGCTTGAACGTATAACAACTATGCTCTTCACTCGTTGCGAGCAACATGGTCTTGTATGTTCCCTACATACTTAAGACATTTCCTCCATCCTTGGAGGTCAGATGTTGTGAATGTCATTTATGCAGGAGCAATTAATGACCTTGCCTCAGAAGCGCTAAATTCTCGCTGAGCGATCACATCTTTATACCGATTGGTATTACTCAGTCATTATTAGATTAGATACTGTTAATCTCAGGTGCGCTGAACAGCCTCATCTAAAAATAGCTTATGAAGATTGCTGAATTCATACCTGAGGAACGAATTAATAAAGAGGTTTCTGGTGGGGCTCTACAAATTCAGGAGAAGGTTATAAATAGGATGAGAGCGGATAATGGGGTGTCTTCGGTTTATCTTGATTGTTTTACAGACATAAAAAAGAGCTGCGATAAATCGCAGCTCTTAAAAATTCTTTTGGATTAGCTAAAAGCTAATCAAAGGCTCAAACCTAAACGATAGTTACGTTTTCAGCTTGTGGACCTTTCTGACCTTGAGTCACAGTGAATTGTACTTTCTGACCTTCGTCAAGAGTTTTGAAACCGTCAGAGTTGATTGCACGGAAGTGAACAAAAACATCTGGACCAGACTCTTGCTCGATAAATCCAAAACCTTTGTCAGAGTTGAACCACTTAACAACGCCAGTAACTTGAGACATGATATAAATCCTGTAACTTAAATAAAATATAGCCTAAACGGCAGTAGAGCTTGAAAATGCCGGTATTACTTATGTTAACAGGACGAACAAATCGTATTGGAACATAAAAATAAATGCAACCTTCGAGCTGCAACTACTATAAATCATTCTCTGCTCATGTCAACAATCAAATCACCGGAAAACCATCTTTTCGCTTTGTTATCTGTTGCTTGGTTTTATTGAGATGATTGTGAACATGGTGTAAAAACACTAAAAACAGATAGTTGGTCATTTTTTAATCGTGCGCCCATTTGTTTTTAATTAAATGGCTTTAAAAACCTCAATTTTGAAATCTAACTCGCATTTAAGTCCATTTTTTACCAATTTTGCTTTCTGTTCGTCGGTCAACTTCCAGCTATAAGGTGTCATGTTAAGAAAATGAGTGATCTCAATTCCTTCACTGAGTACCAGAGTCGACTCCAAATTTTCCCGATGAAGCAGCTCAAAACCAGCAATCTGACTGCTCTCGGTTATATGGGGAGTTGGCTTCTCATATATCAGCTCTTTAAGCGCAAAATGATGGTTCTTTCCAGCAGAGGCTGTGATCAATATGCTCTCTTTTTTAGCCACGCGCCTTAACTCTTCATCTAAGGAGGGGGCATAGATACGCAGCATCAGATCAAAACTCTCATCCGCAAATGGCATTTCAAATGCACTTGCAACACAAAAGCTGATATCTGAATACCTTTTCGATGCGTATTTCAGCGCAGACTTAGAAATATCCAGGCCTTGAAGTGAAAAATTCATCTCTTCAGACATTGCATCATATAAACGATGACTGTAATAACCTTCACCACAACCGATATCTAATCCGGCTTTCGCACCATGAGCGTGCTGTAGGGCTAATTCATTCACTCGGTCGCTGAGTAGTTGGTAATGCCCTTTATTGAGAAACTCTCTGCGAGCAAACATCATCTCCTTATTATCGCCAGGATCTTTGGAGCGCTTCTTCTGTACAGGCAGTAAGTTGACATAACCCTCTTTGGCACAATCGAACCTGTGATTATCAGGGCAATACCAGGTTCTGTCTTTCAGTAACAAAGCTTGTTTACATAGGGGACAACGATATTTCATCATTTTTCCGTTGATTTATTGGTTTACTCTTCGTCAACAATCAGTTGTTGAACCATGTCGTTAATCGCTGTGGTCGATAACAGCTTATAATATTCCAGCTTTCGTGTTTGTAATTCATTTATTGAAGCATGGTTAGCAGAGTACTGCCAACTCACCCGCTCCACAGATTGATTGTAACTGCGGGACAACCACTGTTTTTTTCTCAATAGTTGCGCATCTAATTTAGTCACTTCAGCACTGATCTCAGGATGACGTCTAACCAGCTCGCTGCAACTAAAGGTAGAAAGATCGCTCCTGACATTTTCTAACTCGCTTATTTCGAGCAATAATTCTTCGGTCTTGAGCTCATGTTGAACCGCTCTGGCGACAAGCGCCCTCGCCCGCATAAGCTCTCTGGGCCCATGAAATAATCGATTGTCTTGCTCTAACGCGATAATTTGCCACATTTTGGACTGTACAATAGAGAACTGCGCTTGTGACTTAAAACCGACGTCTATGAACAAGCCCTCTCTGAGTTGCCCAGCACACATTTTTGGAGATATGCCTAGCGCACTAAATAGACGCCACCCTTGCCCTGCACTTCTTGTCAATGCAGCCCTATTATCATCGAGTAGTGAGCTAATATCTGCAGTCGATGGCTCCACCGTGATAGAAAGAAAAGGGGGCAATCGAACCATGACAGACAAGGAGTCATCGCTGATGGAGACAATAACGAACTCACCAATATGGCCATTCATGACTTGTAATAAGCTAAAGTCACTTGTGCTTTCGTGCAAGGTGACAATCAGTCTGGAGTGATGATCGAGTTTTAAAATTTCAGGCTGTGTCAGCAGGGGTTCAAACATAGTACAACACCTCTATTGGGTCAGGGATTGTACATGGCTTAGTTTATTTGTACCAGCGATGAAAATGGTTAAAATTGAACCATATATCCACCATGCTATATTTTAAACTAGCTTCATTATCACGATGAAACCGCTCTCAATCCCCCTTTACCTTCTATGTGCTAAAAACACATTCACAACAAAATCGTTTCGACACAATAATTCAGCTACAGCCCCATTGGGTTGCTTATGAACCTTAGCCTCACCATTAAGGACAAAGCGATAAGTAGAATGCTATGATTAGTCGCAAGTATCTTCCAAAAATAATTATCTATGTCTCCCAGCAATAACCCAACCATCTTCTGGCACGATTACGAAACTTTCGGTGCGAACCCGTCTAAAGACCGTCCTTCCCAATTTGCTGGGGTCCGTACAGATATGGATCTTAATATTATTGGGGATCCGGTGACTTTTTATTGCAAGGTAGCCAATGATTACCTCCCCTCACCCGAAGCCATTTTAATCACTGGGATCACTCCACAATTGGCGAACCTGAAAGGGATCCCAGAAGCCGAGTTTATGGCTAAAGTCCATGATCTTTTTAGTCAGCCCAATACCTGCGTTGCCGGGTATAACTCCATTCGATTCGATGATGAGGTTTCTCGGTACGGTTTCTACCGAAACTTTTATGACCCTTATGCCCGTGAGTGGCAGCAAGGCAACTCACGTTGGGACATTATCGATCTCGTCAGGGCCTGTTATGCATTCAGACCCGATGGTATCGAGTGGCCGGTCAAAGAGGATGGTTCACCCAGTTTTAAGTTAGAGCATTTGACCCAGGCCAACGGCTTAAGTCATGAAAAGGCACACGATGCCATGTCAGATGTTTATGCCACCATAGATATGGCAAAGCTGATTAAACAGAAGCAACCTAAACTATTCGACTATTACTTCACCTTAAGACGTAAACAAGAGGTGTCTAAACTCATCGATGTGCTTAACATGCAGCCTCTGGTACATGTCAGTTCGAAAATCAGTTCACTCCATGGCTGTACAACCATCATTGCGCCGGTGGCACATCACTCCACCAATAAAAATGCCATTATCTGCGTTAACTTAGCCATGGATATCTCACCTCTTATCGAGCTCAGTGTCGAGCAGATCAGAGAGCGTATGTATACGCGAAGAGCCGATCTTGGTGAAGATGAACTCCCTATCAGCGTTAAACAGATACACATCAATAAATGTCCCTTTATCGCTTCCGCTAAGACACTCAGTGATGAAAATGCCGAGAGACTCAATATCGATAAGGCATTTGCCAGAGAGCAGTTTAAACTATTGAAGCAACACTCGGAGCTGCGAGAAAAATTAGTCGCCGTCTTCGATGTCGAATATGAGTCAGGTTCAACGGACCCCGACCTACAGCTATATAGCGGCGGATTTTTCAGCTCTGCAGATAAAGAGAAGATGGAAATCATTCGTCATACCTCACCGCAGAATCTTGCGGCACTTGAGCTTGAGTTCGATGATTCGAGACTCAAAGAGATGCTATTCAGATACCGAGGCCGTAATTACCCAGAGACATTCGATGAGATGGAATCCATGAAGTGGCGTGATTTTTGTCAGTCGAGACTCAACGATCCCGATTATATGTTGAAGTTAGAAAATCTAGTGAATGAAACAGCTCAAAATGAAGACAAACAAAAATTACTTACAGCTTTATGTCATTATCTTAGCAATTTGTAGGATTTTACTGAGATAAATGGGAGGTAGATCTCATCATCATTGTAAAACGATTACTAAAATGATTTTCATTATCTTAACAATTATAGGACCATTAACATGCAAGATAGATTTATAAAGTGCATCGCAGAGTTGCCAAAACCGCTATCAGATGCATTGGTACCCATGTTGAATGCCGATTTTGCCGGCCATATCGATGCCCAGCAACTAAACACGCTTATCACCAAGAGTGGACTAGAGGAAAGTGAGCTACTTCTAGCTTTGCTTCCTGTTGCCGCAGCACTGGCCAGACCGCCTATCAGTGAATTTTATGTCGGTGCCATTGCCAAGGGTAAGAGTGGTGATATCTACATGGGCGCGAATATGGAACTCACAGGTGAGGCACTATTCCATTCGGTGCATGCAGAACAGAGTGCTATCAGTCATGCATGGCTGAGCGGTGAACGTCAAATTGAAGATGTCATCGTTAACTTTTCACCATGTGGCCACTGTCGCCAATTTATGAACGAGCTGGTTGAAGGCCAGAAGGTGAAAATCCACCTTCCAGAACAACAAACTCAACCACTGTCTCATTATCTGCCCTATGCCTTTGGCCCGAGCGATCTGAACATTACCGAGCCCTTGCTAACCAAGCAGCAGCATGAGCTAAGCCTGGACAGCTCAGACCCTATGATCATCGAGGCTTTGGACCATGCAAGCTTAAGCTATGCACCTTATACGAGTAGTTATGCGGCTGTTGTCCTGGAAACACAAGATGGTGCGACCTATTGTGGCCGATACGCCGAAAATGCGGCGTTTAACCCCTCTATGTTACCCATGCAGATGGCACTTTCTACCATGGCCAGACATAACAGAGAGTTCTGTGAGATCTCTCGTGCGGTATTGATCGAATCTGCAGGTGGAAAAATCTCCCTGGTTGGCGCGACTATGGATGCTCTCCATGCTGTTGCGGCCGTAGAGCTTGAACATATCGTCCTCGACCCAGAGTAATTAATATCGATTGGTATAAGAGCGTTTAACTCAATCAAAAAGGACTGCCGAAGCAGTCCTTTTTTGTATTAATTTTCGATAATTATTTTCGATTACGTTCCAGTTTTGCCAACAAGCTTGACGTGTCCCAGCGATTCCCGCCGATAGCCTGCACTTCTGAGTAAAACTGATCGACCAGTGCGGTCAGAGGCAGATGAGAGCCATTCTTTCTGGCTTCATCTAATGCAATATTGAGATCTTTTCGCATCCAGTCTACGGCGAAACCTAAATTGTACTCTCCCTGCCACATCGTCTGATAGCGATTCTCCATCTGCCAGGATTGTGCGGCCCCTTGACTGATCACTTCGACAACCTTCTCACCATCGAGTCCGGCACTGCGAGCAAAATGAAGCCCCTCTGCCAATCCCTGAACCACACCTGCGATGCAGATTTGATTGACCATCTTAGTCAGTTGTCCTGCGCCAATATCGCCAAGACGTTCGATACAGCGAGCATAGGCATCGATAATGGGTTTGGCTTGCTCAAATATTTCCACATCACCGCCTGTCATCACAGTCAGCACGCCATTTTCAGCTCCAGCCTGTCCGCCAGACACTGGCGCATCCAGAAAGCCGATACCGGCTTGTGATGCCATTTCACCTATCTCGCGGGCTACATCGGCAGAGGCGGTCGTATGGTCGACAAGAATCGTTCCCGCCTCCATTCCTTTGAGTACGCCCGCTTCACCTAAGGTAACCTCACGCAGATCGTCATCGTTACCGACACAGATAAATACAATCTCCTGGCCTTGTGCGGCAAGCTTAGGGGTAGATTTGGATTGTCCGCCATATTCGTTGACCCAAGCCTCAGCTTTAACCTCAGTGCGGTTGTATACGGTGACATCATGTCCCTCTCTAACCAAGTGGCCTGCCATTGGGTAACCCATAACACCTAAACCGATAAATGCTACTTTTGCCATTTTTATCCCTTATTAGTTTTAGTTCTTAGCTGAGCTAGTCTATCACCCTGTACATTTTTTATAAAAGCGGGTTAGAAAAAAGGCACCCTAAGGTGCCTTTTACGTAAAATATTTAATTAAGCTAAGGTTACATGAGCTTCCATTTCAGCCCCGATTTTTTTACGCATCTCCATTAACCGAATCGCTGAATCACGCAACTTAATGTCTTCATCTGTTTGAGGCACCCATTCAGGCACTTCGGTGGGATGTCCTGCATCATCAACCGCGACCATAATAACCACACAGTGAGTGGTCAAATGACGTTCAGAGTTCTTAGGGTCTCCGGCACGAACATCGATACCCAAATGCATAGATGAGCGTCCCGTATAGATGACTTTAGCCGTCGTTTCAACAATATTACCCACATGAATAGGCTTCACGAAACGGATCCCGCCGGCATAGGCTGTAATGCAGTACTTACCACTCCAGCCCGCCGAGCACGCATAAGCGGCTAAGTCGATCCACTTCATGACGGCGCCACCGTGCACCTTTCCACCGAAGTTCACATCAGCAGGCTCTGCCAGAAACCTTAAGGTTATCGCTCGCTCTTTACCGGCCATTTTTATCTCGAAACAATTGGAGGATGCTGTAAGTGTACGCCATAAATAGTAAATGACGTACAAGTATAATATGAGATTTATGACTGTCTTAGCGATGTTTTAATCAGTTAGCCAAATTTTAGAACGATAAAACTTGTAACGAGAATAAAAGGAATTGCGAGTCGGTAAACCCATAGTTGAACACGTTCATTCAGTAAGCGCGAGGCTTGGATACCCGAATGAATGATGAAGCCAGCCAAGAACAGTATCAACACCTCGATACCAGCGATGTTATCGGCCTCCCCTCCGGCATAAATGGCCGTCACCAACAGGGCAAACCACACGATAGCAAAGCCTGCGGCGGCAACACTGAAAGTTTTCATTCCAATAGGTAACTTCGGGTGCACATTGACAGTTTCACCTCTTATAAGCTCATTCAGGTTTGCCGTTAATGCACCGACAAGCGGCAGTAGGGGAAGTACAGTAAGATTTAACACGTGAGGTTCCTTAAAACCGAAGTTACAGATCGCAATTATCTGCCTATCCAAAGCAAGATCCAATAGAGATGAACTAAGGTTAATCTGACGGTAGATCCTGGTTAATCTGACGACTAATCATGATGTTACAAACTGGTTGCAAAGTGTAAACCTAAACTAGGAGCCAGGTTACCTAAGCGCTATCACCTTCCCTTGCACTTGTTAGCATAGGTTGAATTATGACATAACCGATTTACACAAAAGCAAAAAAAAAGCGCCCATAGGCGCTTTTTAAGGAGTGACTCAACAATTATACTTTCTTAAACAACAGAGAGCCGTTTGTGCCACCAAAGCCAAATGAATTACACAGGCCGTAATCAAACTTGTGATCCCTTGCGGTGTGAGGCACGAAATCTAAATCACAACCTTCATCAGGGTTATCCAGATTCAATGTTGGAGGAATAACCTGATCTCTAAGTGCAAGCAGGGTAATAATCGCTTCAACTGAACCTGCAGCACCCAATAGATGGCCCGTCATCGATTTAGTCGAGCTAACGAGCAGATCATAAGCATGATCGCCAAAGACGGATTTAACAGCTGCGGCTTCGGCTCTATCACCCGCCGGGGTCGATGTGCCATGAGCGTTAATATAGCCAATACTTTCGTTTGCAAGTTTTGCATCACGAATGGCATTGACCATCGCCGCTGCAGCGCCCGCACCATCGGCTGGAGGCGATGTCATGTGGAATGCATCACCACTCATACCAAAACCAACAAGCTCACCATAAATGGTCGCTCCCCGTGCTTTAGCATGTTCATACTCTTCCATAACCATGACACCTGCGCCGTCACCCATAACGAAGCCATCACGGTCTCTATCCCAAGGGCGGCTCGCCGCTTGCGGATCATCGTTGCGGGTCGATAACGCCTTAGCCGAACCGAAACCACCAACGGCTAACGGACAAGTCACATCTTCAGCACCACCGGCAACCATCACATCGGCATCGCCATAAGCGATAGTCCGGGCGGCAAAACCGATATTATGCACACCGGTAGTACAGGCTGTAGTAACGGCAAAGTTAGGCCCTGTCATACCGTATTTAATCGAGAGATGACCAGAGATCATGTTGATGATGGTACTCGGGATGAAGAATGGCGATATTTTACGTGGGCCACCTTTTAACAGCGCGGAGTGGGCTTGTTCGATAAGCGGCATACCGCCCATTCCAGCCCCAACAGCCGTACCTACGCGGGCAGGATCGAGCTTATCCATATCGAGACCTGAGTCGGTTACAGCCTGAATACCGGCGGCCATACCATATTGAATAAACAGATCCATCTTACGAGCGTCTTTTCTAGACATATATTGCTCGACGTCAAAATCTTTGACCGAGCCGCTAAAACGAGTCGAAAACTCGCTGGCATCAAATTTAGTTATTGGCGCAATACCACTTTTACCTGAAACAAGGGCTTTCCAGGAAGAATCTACAGTATTCCCTACAGGAGTCACCAGACCGAGTCCTGTTACGACTACACGACGTTTAGACACACTTTCACCTATATACATTGAGTTAATCGACGACAGCGATTTAACGCTGCGATGGAGAATTTCTAACCAGAGGAATAAAATATATACCCAAACCACTTTAAAATACAGAGTTCAACAACTCGAAAAGTAGTGGGGTTCAAATCATGAAATAGTTGAACGAAAAATTCCAGTAGCCAGAAACAAAAACAGGCAGCATAAATGCTGCCTGTTTTCTAGAATTCAGGATTACTGATTCTTTGAAACGTAGTCGACCGCTGCTTGAACAGTAGTGATCTTTTCAGCTTCTTCATCAGGGATCTCGGTGTCAAACTCTTCTTCCAGAGCCATAACCAACTCAACAGTGTCCAGAGAATCTGCACCCAAGTCGTCAACGAAAGATGCTGCTGACTTAACGTCTTCTTCTTTAACACCTAGCTGCTCAATAATGATTTTCTTTACACGTTCTTCGATGTTGCTCATTAGTTTCTTTCCTATTCAAATTACGCACTTGCGCAAGATTGAGAGTAGTTTATTCAATTTGGCAAACAATGCAAGCTTAACTTTTGTGGTCTAACCACGAATTTAAACACATTTTGATAAGGATCATCAATAATTAACCGCATTATTTACCTATTACCCTTAAACCATGTACATGCCACCATTCACATGGAGAGTCTCTCCCGTGATATATGCAGCGGAGTCTGAAGCTAAGAAGACCACAGCATTAGCGATCTCTTGTGCCTGTCCTAGACGCTCCATTGGAACCTGAGACAAGATACCTTGTTGCTGCTCTTCCGTCAGATCATCAGTCATATCAGTCTGGATAAATCCAGGAGCAATAGCATTCACTGTTATTTGACGAGATGCAACCTCTCTTGCAAGAGATTTTGTAAAACCGATTAAACCGGCCTTAGCAGCACAGTAGTTCGTTTGTCCAGGATTTCCCATAGAACCGACGACTGAACCAATATTGATGATTCGACCATGACGTTTTTTCATCATAGGTCGCATGACGGCCTTTGAGGTACGAAATAGAGATGTAAGGTTGGTATCTATGATATCACTCCATTCATCTTCTTTCATGCGCATCAATAAATTATCACGCGTAATGCCGGCGTTGTTAACCAGAATACTGACATCACCTGATTTTTCTTTGATCTGAGCAAAAAGATCCGTAACAGACTGGCTATCGGTAACATTAAGGACTAAGCCTAAACCCTTGTCACCCAAATATTCCTGAATAGCAGCAGCGCCACGTTCGCTCGTCGCAGTCCCTACCACTGTCGCACCTGCAGCAACCAGCGTTTCGGCAACTGCACGGCCAATCCCACGGCTTGCACCTGTAACAAGCGCCACTTTGCCTGTTAAATCTATACTTACACTCATGAATATCTCCTATTCGGTCAATGCCGCGAATGATGCAGCATCGTTGACCGCTTTTGCAGTAAGCGATCGATTAATTCGTTTTGCCAACCCGGTTAACACTTTACCCGGCCCTACCTCATAAAGATGAGTGATGCCAGTTTCAGACATAGCAGTCACACTATCAGACCATCTGACAGGACAATATAGCTGTCTGACCAAGGCATCTTTGATCTCTGTCGCAGTTTCAGGACTGGCAACATCGACGTTATTGATCACTTTTACTTTGGGTGTTTTAAACTCGATAGCCTCTAGTGCCAACGCTAGCTTTTCTGCTGCCGGACGCATCAGTTCACAATGTGAAGGTACGCTAACGGGAAGGGCTACCGCCATTTTTGCACCATTGTCTTTGCACAAGGCCGCCGCTCGTTCTACTGCCGCTTTACTTCCGGCAATAACCACTTGGCCAGGACTGTTATAGTTCACAGGACTCACTATTTCACCCTGTGCAGCGTCTTCACATGCCTTCGCAATAGACTCGTTATCTAAACCGATAATTGCGAACATCGCACCGCTGCCCGCCGGCACGGCTTGTTGCATCAATTGACCTCGTAACTCTACGAGTTTGACGGCATCGATAAAGTCGATCACACCCGCACAAACAAGTGCAGAATATTCACCTAAACTATGGCCGGCAAGCAATGTAGGCATAGCCTTACCGCTAGCTTCATAGGCTCGCCAAATGGCAACACTCGCGGTAAGCAGTGCAGGCTGAGTCTTATCTGTTTCATTCAGCGTTTCGGCTGGACCTTGTTTAACAAGTTCCCACAGATCATAACCTAATACATCACTCGCTTGAGAAAATGTGTCAACAACGATTTGATGCTCTGAAGCAAGGTCGGCCAACATCCCAATCGCTTGAGAACCTTGACCTGGAAAAATAAAAGCAAAATTTTCCATCATTTATTACCTATGACAATTCAAAAAATAATACTTACTGTTTTAAGCAAGAGTTAAAAACGAATGAGTGCACTTCCCCACGCAAACCCGGCACCGAAAGCCTCGAGCATGATCAGCTGGCCACGCTGAATTCGGCCATCCCTGACAGCCTCATCCAAAGCGATGGGTACCGAAGCCGCAGAGGTATTACCGTGTTTAGCTAAGGTTAAAACAACCTTATCTAGGCTCATGTTGAGCTTCTTAGCCGTAGCCTTAATAATTCGGAAGTTGGCTTGATGCGGAACCAGCCAATCAATTTCAGATTTATCGATCTGATTGATTCGTAATGTATCTGTGACAACCTGTGACAGTTGAGTCACGGCAACTTTAAAAACGTCATTGCCTTTCATTGTCATGTAACCGACCGCCTCTGTGGCTTCACCCGTTCGAGGAGGAAAAGAACATTTCAGCAGATCAGCCTGCCTGCCATCGGCAAAGATATGTGTAGACAAGATACCAGGTTCACTCGAAGCACCAACGACTGCAGCACCGGCACCATCACCAAACAGGATAATGGTACTGCGATCTTCAGGCGCACATAGTCGGGATAACACATCTGCACCGATCACTAATACCTTTTTAGCGGCACCCGATTTAACGAATTGGTCGGCGACCGAAAGCGCATAAACAAAGCCAGAGCAGGCCGCTGCGATATCAAACGCAGGAATGGTATGAACACCAAGCTTTGCCTGAATTTCACAAGCCGCCGCCGGAAACGCATTACTGGCGCTCGTCGTGCCACACACGATCATATCGAGTTCATTGGCATCGACACCTGCCATCTCGAGTGCTTTTACCGCAGCTTCATAGCCCATAGTAGAAACGGACTCATCGGCGGCAGCAATTCTGCGCTCTGAAATACCTGTACGTTCAACAATCCACTGATCAGTGGTTTCAACCATCTGTTCCAGATCTTGATTGCTACGCACTTGCGCTGGTAGATAGCTACCAGTTCCAAGAATTTTTGTATGCATATAAGGAGATATCAGTTATTAATGTCTAAAAGAATCGACTCGAGACGTTCTTCAATCATCTGAGGGAGTCGACGTTGTGCCTCTGTAACAGCTAGACTAATTGCTTGTAAATAAGCAGATTCATCGGCACTTCCATGACTTTTTACTACAATTCCGCGCAATCCTATCAAACTTGCGCCGTTGTAGTGGTCGGGGTTCATCTGATTCAGGACAGAATTTATACGGGGAGCGATCATTTTGGCCATTAACCGTACAAAAAAACCTTTGGTAAGGCCTTTTTCTAATTGATGTACCAATAAACGAGCTATACCTTCAGATGTCTTTAAAGTGATGTTACCTACAAAGCCATCACAAACAATCACATCGACACGGCCAGAAAAGAGATCGTTCCCTTCAATGAAACCAGTATAATTGATCTGTGGACTTTGTTGTAAAAGTTGACCCGCTTGTTGTACCTGGTCATTTCCCTTAATCTCTTCAATGCCGACATTAAGCAGAGCGACCTTGGGCGAACGGTTCTTATCAACAGCCTCACATAACACAGAACCCATAACGGCAAACTGAAAGAGTGTTTCAGAACAACAAGAGACATTGGCACCTAAGTCGAGAAGGTAAACCGGGGTTTTATTAACAGCGGGTAGACAACTCACAAGCGCAGGCCTGTCAATACCAGGAAGCGTTTTAAGAAGCACTTTTGACATAGCCATCAGCGCACCAGTATTACCGGCACTTAAACAGGCTTGGGCTTTGCCATCTCTGACTAACTCAATTGCCAGCCTCATAGAGCTTTGTTTTCTGTTTCTGAGCGCATGTGCGGGACGGTCAGACATGGTGACAACTTCTGTCGTATGAATGATTTCAATGCGTCGAAGAACATCAGACTCAACCTGAGAAAGGTATTTCTCAATGTCTGTCTTATTACCAACAAGATAAAAATTTAGAAAGGAATATAAACGAAGTGCCTGCAAGGCTGCAGGCACTGTGATGCGGGGACCATAATCGCCCCCCATCGCATCTAACGCAAGCGTCAGATTAGTCATAAAGGTAGCAACAAATTACTTGTTGATAACCTTTTGACCACGGTAGAAACCATCCGCAGTCACGTTGTGACGAAGGTGTAGTTCACCACTCGTTGAATCCACTGATAATTGAGGCGTGCTCAATGAATCGTGTGAACGGCGCATTCCGCGCTTTGAACGAGATTTTTTGTTCTTCTGTACAGCCATTTGACCTGTCTCCTAGATTACTTGCTCTTCAGTTTTTCTAACACTGCAAACGGATTTGGACGCTCCTGTTGAGCGGGTTCGATCTCGCCTACTACTATGTCTTGACTACCTTGACTGCAACTTTCGTTAGCATGCATGGGTATTAAAGGCATAGCGACTATCAATTCATCTTCAATCAATTGATGCAGACGAACTTCGCCTATTTCATTACACTCAATAGGGTCATACGCATCCGGGAGCTCATCGATTTCATCTTCATTCCCACAGGGACTAAAGTTGAAGTCGACCGTAACCTCAGTGGTAAATAGCGTCATGCAACGTTGACAATTCAGAGTGAGCTCCGTCACAGCCTTCCCTTTAAGGTAGACTATCCCCTGTATATCTACGCCACATTCCAACGACACTGTCACATCGGAACAGTCGCCGGCACTTAACTCATTTAATCGTTTTAATTGCTTATGCGGAATCACACCTTCATAAGAAAGCTGACTCGCCGAAGCGCGTATTGGATCAATTGAAACCGGTATCTTTACTGTTTGCATAAGGCGCGCATATTATAGTTTGAAATCCTCAGAGTCAAAGGAAAATTCACCTTCTTTAAATAAGAAGCTAAATCAACCACACATTCTGACCCTAAAAACAAAAATTGATGGATTGCAGATTTTACCCAAGCGGCCAGATTTACTCAAGTAGCCCATGCTTAAAATAGAAGCGGTTGTGCACATTAAGCCGTAGAAATATCAAAAGAGAGTGATGTTCGACATGAAACAAAGCTAAACTTCCAGTCGAATCAGATCTGCCCGGTACTAAATCTTAGCTTATTGTGAAAAAATCACCTCTCGGACAATACCAACTCTTATCTTCAGGAACACATTATTTATGCCATCTCAGATTATTTTAGCTTCAACATCATCATATCGAAAAGAGATACTCTCTAAGCTAGGCATTCCTTTTTGTACTTGCTCACCGGATATTGATGAAACTCCGCTCAAACAAGAGACGCCGGAAGCACATGTTGTTCGATTAGCTAAAGATAAAGCCCGCGCCGGTGCAGACTTGTTTACACAAGGACTTGTGATTGGCTCCGATCAGGTTGCCGTGATCAATGGCAAGATTGTCGGCAAACCGATAAATCATGAGGCCGCGGTATCTCAGTTAACTGCAGCATCGGATCAAGTGATCACCTTCTATACGGGTATTGCACTTCACAATATCACCACCGGTGAGTGCGAAGCCCACTGCGAAACATTTCGGGTTCACTTTAGAGCGTTAACCACAGCACAAATTGAATACTATCTGAAAAAAGAGCAGCCATACTTTTGCGCCGGTAGCTTTAAAAGCGAAGGCTTAGGCATTGCCTTGTTTAATCAATTAGAGGGGAAAGATCCCAATACGTTAATCGGACTCCCCTTGATAACGCTCATCGATATGCTTTCTCGTCAAGGTTATGCGGTCTTGGACCATCATGAATAGCCACGGTAGGCTAAATTAGGGCCTTTACAGGCTCATTCATATCGGCAAAGTCAAACAAGGAATAATCTTACCATAGCCACTACAATATAGTTATTCGAGCAGAGGACTGCTCAATGGAAATGGTTGATGACAGATATAGAAGAAGCATTAGCGCTACTCGCAGCTCCTTGTACCGATGAGCGGTTTTTCCAACGAGCCTTAAAGGCACTCGCACTGGTGACACAGTGTCGGTGGGCTGCGTTTGGAAGACCCTCACAGAACAGAGGTATGGCTGAAGTTGTTGCCTTTTGCGATCTGAAACACAGTATTCCCGGCTTTGAGTTCAACCTTAAAGGCTCTCCTTGCGAAACAATTTACCAACTCAGATATCCCGATACTCATATTCTTTACCCCAAAGATCTTCAGTCGCTATTTCCGAATTTTAAATTAATTAAAGATTTAGGGGCTAATAGTTATCAGGCTGAGCTGATATTGGCTGACGATGGCACTCCCATAGGCCACATATTAGTCATGGACACAGAGCCTCAGGCAGACTCAATCAAATCCCGGGAGTTTTTCAGACTGCTGGCACAGAGGATCGGGGTTGAGTATAAAAGGCTGCTCATCTCCCGTGAACTTGCCTTACATAAACAGATGATCGCCGTTTCAGAGCAATTTATGTCATTTGTCGATATTAACTACCGCTATCACGTTGTCTCAAAGGGCTACGAGACCATGTTTGGTCGCGCCGTGCAGGAGTTTGTAGGAAAAACAGTTGAAGAGATCCATGGAGAGGAAGTATTTAGTCAACATTTAAAACCTCTGCTGGATCGCTCATTAGCGGGTGAAACCATTAATACACAAACTTGGATCCACCCGCCTAACCAAAATGCCCCCATATATCTCAATGTTCACCATAACCCCTACTACAGTGAGAGTGGCAATCTAATAGGAGTCATTGTCTCTGCCCATGATATTAGTGAGATCCACGCTGCTAAAGTAGAGATTGAGCACTTTGCCAATCATGACCCACTCACCGGATTAGCCAATAGACGGGCGTTATTCGAAGAGATCCAACACAAAATTAACGCCCAGAAGGCGGGCCAACTGCAGTTAGCCGTTATGTATATTGACTTGGATGGATTTAAGCAGATCAACGACAGATTCGGACACCATCAGGGAGACAAAGTGCTCGTAGACGTTGCCACTCGCATTCAAGATTGCGCAGGCTCCAATGAGCTTATTTCTCGAATAGGAGGCGATGAATTTGTTGTATTAGCAAGTTTTACCTACGGTCTGCCACAATCCAGCTATCAAGCAGAGCTAGAGGCACTTAGCGAACGACTTTTAACCCAGCTAAGGATGAATATTGAAGTAAACGGGCAACACTTGCCAGTTAGCGCCAGTATCGGCAGTTATATTGCAGATGATGACGATAGCGATCTATCGGCAATCATCTGTAAGGCTGACAAAGAGATGTATAACTCGAAAAAAGCCAAATGTGGTTTTGAAAATCTGCAACTTGATTCGGACTTAGGGTGAGCAGGAGGGAGCGTTCTATATCGGTCGAGAATGATGTTACTAATAAACTCTTCCAGCCAAAAAGAAAGGGTAGAAAGAGATATTCAAAATAAATTAAACTCTCTTCCTCAGATTCAATGTCCCAGATGCTGAAGTAATTCTAACGGTGAGCTTATTATCACCTTAGGGTTCGCTTGTTGCAGCTGTTCTATGCCGTGAGCACCATAATCAACCCCAATGGCATCGATACCGGCATTGTTGGCCATATTAAGGTCGTGTACTGAGTCACCAATCATGACGGCCTTTCCCGGCGCTACATTCAGTTCATGGAGCAACTGTAAAATCATCTCAGGGTTAGGTTTACTCTGCGCCTCATCGGCAGTTCTGCTGGCAATGAAATGAGAGTCCAAACCCGTCTCCCCCAAGACCCGATTCAAACCGGCTCTCGCTTTACCTGTTGCAACGGCAATCTGGTAGCCAATTTGGTTAAGCTGAGTTAGCAGTGATTCGACACCATCGAATAGCGGGCTAGGTGTCGTATTGAGCTTGAGATACTGCTGGCGATAAACTTCAATCATCTCACCATGGAAATCCGAACTCCCATCGGGATGAAGAACATTAAGCGCCTCACTCATAGATAAGCCGATGATATCGCGGACGGCTTGCTCTGAAGGCATAGAGACATTCAGTGTCAGCGCCGTCTGTTGCATACAATCCACAATTTTACCGATAGAATCCATTAAGGTTCCATCCCAGTCAAATATCACCAACTCATATTGCTTCATACTTTGACCAATTTCTCTAATGTTTTAATAAGAACTGGATCTAAAGGCGCTTTGACTATCATCACCTCTTCGGTTCCCGGGTGAGTAAACCTAAGCTGAGCGGCATGCAGAAACAAGCGATTAAGCCCCAGCGCTCTTATGCTGTCATCATACTTTTGCTCACTGTATTTTTCATCGCAAGCGATTGGATGACCGGTATACTGGCAGTGAACACGAATTTGATGAGTTCTCCCCGTCACAGGGCTAGCCTGAACGAGGGTTGAGCCTTGATAGCGCTGAATAATCTTAAAACGGGTCTCACACTCTTTTCCCTCTTGATTAACGCGTACTATACGCTCACCGGATTTGAGAGTTAATTTAAGTAAAGGCGCTTTAATGGCCTTATCACGAGCTTGCCAAGTCCCTTTAACCAGAGCCTGATAATCTTTTTGCATCTTCTTAAAACGAAGTTGGTCGTGAAGATGTCGCAGTGCGCTACGCTTCTTTGCGATAAGCAATACGCCAGAGGTGTCTTTGTCTAAGCGATGTGCAAGCTCCAGGAACTTCTGAGTAGGCCGAAGCGAACGCATGGCTTCGATAATGCCGAAATCGATACCGCTGCCACCGTGAACGGCAAGCCCTGCAGGCTTATTCAAGACAATGAGGTGTTTATCTTCAAATAGAATACGCTCTTCTAATTGAGACACTTTGGTCAGATTTGCCGAAGGTCCAGGACGCTCGTCTTTATCTGCCATGCGAACAGGCGGCACCCGAACGATATCGCCATCGAGTAACTTATATTCTGGTTTAATTCGTTTTTTATTAACCCTGACCTCGCCTTTACGCACGATCCGATAGATCATACTTCTAGGCACACCTTTTAGTTTTGTCAGTAGGAAATTGTCTATACGTTGTCCAACATTATCTTCGTCGATTGTGACCAGCTGAACTTTAAGTTTGGGTGCTTCGGTATTCATGGCGCGCCTTTTGTACATCAGGAAGCGTATTGTACATCAAGTTACAAGAATATTGTGTCTTTCCATTTGCTGATTTAATTGATTATTGCTATATTTCATCGGCGGTTGGGGATAATCAGTGAATAAAGTGTTCATAAATCCCCCATCACTAGTGCAAGAAGTAGAGACTAAAAACCTTTTCCATTTGTCGCAAATGATTGATTTGCAAGTCGTTTTATTAATCTAAAACCGAAAATGAGTTTTAACGACTAAACAAATAGGAAAAGCCACATTACAAGGTGGTTTCTCTAAAAAACGCACCCAAAATTCGAAGTTTAATTTTAACTTATCATCAGACGCACACTAATTCGATTTTGGCATTACCGGAAAGTACTGAATAATTTATGGGGTTGGTTGACGTTTAAAACGAATTCCTTGTTTTTGTAAATATTAAAAAATAAGCCATAAATGGATGCGACACGCAGCGAATGCGTCTTACAGAAATGCGCACCTTGCCTAGACACCGACCGTGAGGTCTTGTTAATAATGCTAGGCCCGTAATGCACCGAAAAAATCGTTTGATGACCTTATTTTAGAAGAATTACGTCATAATGAAACGGATGTTAATTAATGCAACTCAATCTGAAGAGTTGCGCGTTGCCCTTGTTGATGGGCAACAACTATACGATCTAGATATTGAAAGTCCTGGTCACGAACAGAAAAAAGCGAACATTTACAAGGGTAAAATCACCCGCGTAGAGCCCTCTCTCGAAGCTGCTTTCGTTGACTATGGTGCCGATCGTCACGGTTTCCTCCCATTAAAAGAGATTGCCAGAGAATACTTTCCAAAAGGATACTCATTCCAAGGTCGCCCCAATATCAAAGAGGTGATTAAAGAGGGTCAAGAGGTTATTGTCCAGATTGATAAAGAAGAGCGAGGCAACAAAGGTGCCGCGTTAACTACCTTTATCAGCTTGGCGGGTTCTTATCTGGTTCTTATGCCAAATAACCCTCGTGCCGGTGGTATTTCCCGTCGAATCGAAGGTGATGAGCGTACCGAACTTAAAACGGCTATGTCTGAACTTGAAGTACCTCAAGGTATGGGTTTGATTGTCCGTACTGCCGGTGTAGGTAAAGATTCAACCGAACTTAAATGGGACCTAAAAGTACTCGAGCATCATTGGACTGCGATTAAAGAAGCGTCTGAAGGCCGTCCGGCCCCTTTCCTGATCCATCAAGAAAGTAACGTCATCGTACGTGCGATTCGTGACTACCTTCGTCGTGATGTTGGTGAAGTACTTATCGACCACCCACGTATTTTTGAAGATGCCAAACAGCATGTTGCTTTGGTACGTCCAGACTTTGTCGATCGCATTAAGCAATATGACGCTGAAGTGCCACTATTCACTCATTTCCAGATCGAAACACAAATCGAATCGGCCTTCCAGCGTGAAGTTCGTCTTCCTTCCGGTGGCTCGATTGTTATCGATCCCACTGAAGCCCTGACCTCAATCGATATCAACTCTGCACGAGCGACGAAAGGTAGTGATATTGAAGAGACGGCACTGAATACCAACTTAGAAGCGGCAGATGAAGTTGCTCGCCAGCTACGCCTGCGTGATCTGGGTGGTTTGGTTGTTATCGATTTCATCGATATGACACCAGTGCGTCATCAACGTGAAGTTGAAAATAGAATGCGTGATGCTGTGCATCATGACAGAGCTCGAGTTCAACTGGGTCGTATCTCTCGCTTCGGACTCATGGAGATGTCAAGACAGCGTCTACGTCCATCTCTTGAAGAGTCAGCAGCTCACCTGTGCCCTCGTTGCCATGGTCAAGGTACAATCCGTGGGACAGAGTCTTTAGCCCTTTCTATTCTTCGTTTGATGGAAGAGGAAGCGATTAAAGAGAACACCTCTCAAATTGAAGCTACAGTTCCAGTTGACGTAGCCGCATTCCTGCTTAACGAAAAGCGTAAAGCCATTCGAATTACAGAGCAGCGTCATGATGTTGAAGTCTATGTGATCCCAGATCCAAACATGACTACCCCTGACTACCGTGTCGTGCGTCATCGTAAAGATGATCAGATCAGTGAGTCCAGCTATAAGCTATTAGACCAGCCTGAAGCAAAACTTTACGAACCTCGTAAACTTGAACGTGCTGCACCACCTCAACCTGCACTGAAAGGTTTCTCAGCGCCGGCAAAGGAAATTGAAAAGCCATCTAGTATCAAAAAAGATGTCAAAACTGAGTCCAAAAAAGATGCTGAACCCGGTTTAATCTCTAAGCTATTCTCTGCCATCAGCGCGTTGTTCAAGCCTGAAGAGAAAAAAGAGGAACCAAAAAAGAAACCTCAGTCGAACCGCGACAGTCAGAACCGCAATAATCGTCGTAACACTCGTCGTAATGACAATCGACGTAATCGTGATGACAAAGATCAAGCGGGTGACAAAGGCGCACGCAATAACCGCAGTAACCGCAATAAGAGCGCAGACACTAGCAACGTAGAGAAGCAAGTCAAAGAGAAAGACGAGCAAGCCAAGCGTCAACCTCGCAATGACAATAAACCTCGTCGCCCGGCTCAGGTAAGCGAAGTTGAATCTGCAGAACAACCTAAGCAAGAAGTTGCCAGAGAACGTCGTCAACGCCGTAATATGCGTCGTAAGGTCCGCGTTGAGAATGAGCAAGCTCAAGTTGAAGAGATCCAGATTTCAGCTGAAACTCCGACAACTGCGACGGTAAGTGAAGAAAAGACCACGCGTCCAAAGCGTCAACCAAGAAAGTCAAATAAGCCAAAACCTCAACAGGAAGCGACACAAGAGGCTCAGGTTAAAGCCGAAGTATCTGACATATCGCTAACAGAGACTGTTAAAACTGAGACTCTTGAAGTCAAAGTTGAAGCAAAAGTTGAGCAGACTGCACCGGTAGCCGTTGATTCGATTCAAACGACACCTGTGACAGACGCCGACCAGGTTGAAATGTCTTCCTCAGAAGAAGTTGAAGCCACTGATGACAAAGAGCAACGTGAACCACGTGACGGTCAACGTCGCAGTCGTCGTAGCCCTCGCCATCTTCGCGCAGCTGGTCAACGTCGTCGTCGCGATGAAGATACCGAAGGTGAATCTTCATCTGATGCAACTCCGGCATTCGTTTCAAATGAGACTGAAGTAGAAAATCAGGCCAATGAGACTAAAGCCACCTCTATCGCTGTATCTACTCCGGCTCAACCTGATACATCAGAGAGTCTGGTTGAAGATACGTTAAAAGCAGACACTCCAGTTAAGTCTGTGGCAACTAAGCCTGAAGCAACGGCATCTGTAGCAGCATCCGCTCCGACAAAGCCAGCGGTTCCTGCTAAAACACAGGCACCAGCCAAACCTAAAGCAACGGTGATATCTGAAGCCATGGCTGCACCCGCAAAACCTGCCGCTCCAGTTAAAGCTGAAGCATCAGTTGCTTCAGCGGCGCCAGCTAAACCAGCCACACCGGTGAAAGCAGAGGCACCAGTGAAAACTGAAGCATCAGTTGCCGCAGCGGCGCCAGTTAAACCAGCAGTACAAGTGAAAGCTGAAGCCCCTGTTAAAGCTAAAGCATCTGTTGCTGCAGCAGCGCCTGCTAAACCAGTCGCGCCAGTGAAAGTTGAGGCTTCAGTAAAAGCAGAAGCCCCAGTGAAAGCTAAAGCATCTGTTGCTGCAGCTGAGACTCAGGTTGAAGCTGAGACTCAGGTTGAAGCTGAAACTCCTGTTAAAGCTGAGACTCCAGTTAAAGTTGAGGCTCCTGTTAAAGCTGATACTCCAGTTAAAGCTGAGGCTCCTGTTAAAACTGAGGCTCCAGCTAAAGCCAAAGCATCTGTAGCAGCGGCAGCACCAGCTAAACCTGCCGCTCCTGTAAAAGCAGAGACTCCGGTTAAAGTTGAAGCTCCTGTTGAAACGCAAGTATCGACTCCGACTGAGACTACTCCACAGATTCAAAAGGCTCCAAAAGCAAAATCTGTAAGCTCGAGTCGATTCGGCACTATGGTCACCTCTGATATGACTAAGCCTGTTGTAGAGAACCGAGCAAATATTGCGACGCCTTCAGGCCGTCAATATGCTGCCTCAGAATCTGCTGCACCGAGCGATAAATCCAGAACGGCCAATACGGCAAACTCGGAAATGGCTAAACCATAACCTATAGTTAAGCTGTATTAACAAGAAAGCCATGCATCACAGCATGGCTTTTTTATTTTCTTACAGCGGATTATTTGTTAGTATGCGCGGCCGCAATTCAATCTAAATCAACAAAATTATAACAGAGGCTAAATGTTCGATCTCATTCGTCACAAAACCGCCAGCAGCAAAGCCGATCTTCTATCGGGCTTAACTGTGGCACTTGCACTTATTCCTGAAGCCGTAGCATTTGCTTTCGTCGCAGGTGTTGAGCCTATGGTGGGCTTATATGCCGCCTTTATTATGGGGCTTATCACTGCGCTTATTGGCGGTCGTCCAGGTATGATCTCGGGTGCTACCGGCGCTATGGCTGTTGTTATGGTTGCTCTGGTCGCTGAACACGGAGTGCAATATCTTTTTGCCGCAGTCGTTCTAGCCGGCCTAGTTCAAGTCTCCTTTGGTCTACTGAAATTAGGTAAGTTCATTCGAATCGTTCCTTACCCTGTGATGATTGGTTTTGTTAACGGACTGGCGATTGTTATTTTCCTTGCCCAGCTTGGGCAATTTAAGGTACCTAACGCCGATGGTGTATTAATCTGGTTGCCTCAAGGCCAGTTAATGCTGATGATGGGCCTTGTGCTGTTAACAATGGCGATTATTCAGTTCTTACCAAAACTCACCACTGCCATCCCCTCTTCGTTGGCAGCAATCATGACTGTGACCTTAATGGTCGTATTTTTAGATCTTGATACCCGCACCGTTTTGGATTTTCTAAAATCCATGAGTGGTGACGAAAATGCGACAATAGCGGGAAGCCTACCTAGCTTCTCTATTCCTGCCGTTGCATTTAACCTTGAAACGCTCTACATCATTCTTCCCTATTCACTGATCTTGGCAGCAGTAGGTTTAATAGAATCTTTGCTTACACTGACCGTTATCGATGAGATGACAAACACTCGTGGTAAAGGAAACAAAGAGTGTATCGGCCAAGGTGTAGGTAATATTACCAGTGGCTTCTTTGGTGCCATGGGTGGTTGTGCCATGATTGGTCAATCTATGATTAACATCAACTCTGGTGGTCGTGGACGTTTATCTGGTATCACAGCAGCACTTGCCCTGCTCGCCTTTATCCTTTTCGGTTCTGCACTCATCGAAATGATCCCGTTAGCAGCACTCGTCGGTGTAATGTTTATGGTTGTGCTTGGTACCTTCGAATGGGCCAGCTTTAAGGTGATGAGCAAAGTACCTAAACACGATGCTTTTGTTATCATACTGGTCACTATCGTCACCGTATTTACTGACTTAGCTTTCGCCGTATTCGTCGGTGTTATCGTGTCAGCCCTGGTTTTTGCCTGGGAGCATGCGAAGCACATCAATGTAGATATCAGCGAAGATGCTAATGGCTGGAAAGTATACAAGCTTAATGGACCACTATTTTTTGGTTCGGTCGCCGAGTTTTTAGAGCTTTTCCACTCAAATACCGATCCTGTCGATGTGATTGTTGATTTCCAAAATTCTCGGGTATGTGATCACTCGGCACTGGATGCCATCGATACCCTTGCAGAGCGCTATGGTTCAAACGGTAAAAAGCTGCACCTACGCCATCTCAGTAATGACTGTAAGAAGTTACTACACAAGGCTGGTGATCTGGTTGAAGTTAACCTTATCGAAGATCCTCACTACAAAATTGCCGACGATAAATTAGATTAATAATTTATCTCACAGCGAGACAATACTGAAGAGAGGCGAGTGAATAACTCGCCTTTTTTATGCCTGATTATTTTAATTTAGTAGCAAATGCCAGTCTAAATTTATCCACCTTAGGTTTGATTACCATCTGGCAGTATGGCTGCTCACCATTAAGCTCAAAATAATCCTTATGGTAATACTCAGCTGGGTGAAATGACTTAAATGCGGTGACCTCTGTCACTATAGGCCTGTCCCAGGCTTTGGCCTCTGTTAACCGCTCAATCATGCGGTTTGCGCTATCCACTTGCTGCGCATCATGGGCAAAAATTACTGAGCGGTATTGCGGACCCACATCATTACCCTGTTGGTTGAGTGTCGTTGGATCGTGACTCATCCAAAAGACCTCCAACAGCTCATCGAAACTGATAGTTTCAGGATCGAATTTAATCTGTACCACTTCGACGTGGCCTGTCGACGCACCACAGACATCTCTATAGTTAGCCGTCTCGGCATCACCGCCGCTGTAGCCGGGGTCTACATCTGTAACGCCATTTAGTTCAGAATAAATGGCCTCGATACACCAGAAGCAACCACCCCCGAATGTCGCCAAACTCGTTTCGGACTTCAAATTAACCTCATCGCTCGACTTAAAACGTAAAGAGACTGAGTTGACACAATGTCTGACATTTTTATCCGTCAGGTACTCACCTTCAAAGACATGACCTAAATGGCCACCACACGCCGCGCAGATAATCTCGACGCGAATGCCATCACTATCAGCAACTCGTTGAACGGCCCCTTTGACCTCATCATCAAATGCCGGCCAACCGCAATGGGCATTAAACTTACTCTCAGAACGATACAGGGGGGCATCACAACGTTTGCACAGATAGACGCCTTTAGCATCATGCAGATGATATTCGCCACTAAAAGGTCGTTCAGTCCCTTTATCCTCGATAACAAACTGTTCAAATTCGGTTAATTTACTCATGACGCTATCTCTACCTTAGAAAATCATATTCATTAGACCCGATATAAGTATTATCCCTTTCACTTCCCTAAGCGACAATCCCGCTCGACAACTATACCCAAACGACCTAATCCCTATCATTTTAGTCGGAATTAATCTGACTTTATTTTTTTCACCTCGTTTTCCTCTATCCATCTATTAATATGGAAGTATTTGAACCCACAAATAACATTGGCGTAGATACCAGACAATAAAAACGTGATTTCAATCACACTTAGTTGCGAGTTAGTCATCTGCTGGTTAGAATGCGCCGGGGTCATAAAACAAGAAGAATTGAGATGAAACTAGAAACAATTAACTATCAAGCACATGATAGTGCAGAAAAATTTGTACAGTCCTTACGAGACACCGGCTTCGGCGTACTTTCCAATCACACCATAGATAAATCCCTGGTAGAAGCTATCTACCAAGAGTGGCAGGCATTTTTCAATAGCCCGGAGAAACATGATTTTATGTTTAAACCGGAAACACAAGATGGCTTTTTCCCCTCAGAAATATCTGAAACGGCTAAGGGTCATACCGTTAAAGATATCAAGGAGTATTACCACGTTTATCCATGGGGCCGGATCCCTGATTCACTAAGAGAAAACATCTTAACCTATTATCAACAGGCAAATGAGTTGGCAGCCGAATTGCTGCAATGGGTTGAAACACACACGCCTGCCGATGTCGCAGTGAATTACTCTATCGCCCTGCCTAAGATGATAGAAGAGAGCCATAAAACCTTACTGCGCGTTCTACATTATCCGGCAATGTCAGGAGATGAGGAACTCGGTGCCATTCGCGCTGCGGCTCATGAAGATATTAACTTACTGACTATCTTGCCGGCAGCGAATGAACCCGGATTACAGGTAAAAGCCAAAGATGGGAATTGGTTAGATGTGCCTTGTGATTTCGGTAACCTCATCATCAATATCGGCGACATGTTACAAGAAGCCTCCGGAGGCTACTTCCCTTCCACTACACATAGAGTCGTAAACCCTGAAGGCGCCGATACCTCTAAAGCGAGAGTCTCGCTGCCCCTATTTTTACATCCTAAACCGGAAGTCGTTCTCTCCAGCAGATATACGGCTGACAGCTATCTGATGGAACGATTAAGAGAACTCGGGGTTATCTAATCCCAATAAATTCTCTCTCAAAAAGAGAGAAGGAGTCACGCTCACATCAGGCTATGCATGAATTCACGGCCATTACTGGGCTGGACTTTTCGTAACCCGCATACAAAAGCGCCTATTGGCGCTTTTTTGTTGATGAAATTTTTCCTTAACAAGGTAAAATCCCCCTAACAGAATTAATACAGAGCGTTAAAATGGCAATTCAGTGGTACCCGGGACATATGCATAAGGCACGTAAAGAGATTGAAGAGGTCATGCCTCAGGTCGATCTGGTTATCGAAGTGCTCGACGCAAGGATCCCATATAGTAGTGAAAACCCAGTGGTTTCAACACTCCGTGGTGATAAGCCCTGTATTAAGCTGCTGAATAAATCTGATTTAGCAGATCCTGAAGTAACCCAACGTTGGATCGAATACCTGGAGCGTGAACAAGGGGTAAAAGCGATGGCGATTACCACTTTACAGGCTGCTCAAGTCAAGATCATTCCGGATCTCTGTCGAAAGTTTGTTCCCAGCCGTGACAAACTTGAAAAAGATATCCGCACCATGATCATGGGGATCCCGAACGTCGGAAAGTCCACCATCATCAACACACTCGCAGGCAGAACCATCGCTAAGACAGGTAATGAACCTGCGGTTACTAAGGTGCAGCAACGTATCAACTTGAGAAACGGTATCGTTCTCTCTGATACTCCGGGGATCTTGTGGCCAAAAGTAGATAATGAAAAAAGTAGTTATCGCCTGGCAATAACTGGTGCCATTAAAGACACAGCCATGGAATATGAAGATGTCGCCATGTTCGCCGCAGAATACTTTCTACAAGCTTATCCTGAAGCGATTGCTGAGCGTTATAAACTTAAAGAATTGCCCGATACCGATATTGGACTTCTCGAAGCCATAGGTCGTAAAAGAGGAGCGCTACGTCCCGGTGGACGCATCGACCTTCATAAAGTTTCTGAGCTTGTACTACATGAGTTCCGTTCTGGAAAAATTGGCCATCTGTCTCTGGAAACCCCAGAGATGATCGATATTGAAAAAGTAGAAGTCGCTAAGTTAGTCGCTGAAAAAGAAGCAAAAAAACAGGCTAAGCAGGAAGCTGAAAGATTAAAGCGTGCGGGTAAACGATATAAGTAAGATATGCTAAGTTCTAAGTTCTAAGTTCTAAGTTCTAAGTTCTAAGTTCTAAGTTCTAAGTTCTAAGTTCTAAGTTCTAAGTTCTAAGTTCTAAGTTCTAAGTTCTAAGTTCTAAGTTCTAGCAAAATAAAGGCTCAGAGATATAAAAGCCAATACTCAAAATATTGGCTTTTATATCAACATCAAATGGTCATCCAAACACCAACCACACAATCCGATTTAAACTGAGTTTGCTGATAATTTAACAATCAAATTATCATTTCCTGCTCTGCATTTATCAATAAAAGAACCAGAAGCCTTAGAATGGCTTCTTGATTTCACTAATTTATAAATGTAACGCCATTACTTACGCTTTTCTAGTTCACTTGCACAAGCATTACAATCACCAATGAGGATATTCTTACGCAACGGGTTGTTGTATTGCATCATATCTTCATAGGCTTTAACAAAAACATAGCTACCAGCAATATTCTTCACATTAAAACCATTTGCCCCAAGCATCATAGCCATATTGTAGCTTCGCTCTCCTGTACGACAATGAACATACACTGTTCTTGTCATGTCCAACTCATCTAAACGCTGACGAATAGAACTCATAGGAATATTGACAGCTCCTTCAATATGACCTGCCTGATATTCGATCTCTTCCCGTACATCGATAACTTGTTCGCCTGCTTGTAGTAGATCATGAACCTCTGTAAATGCCACTTGTTCAAAAGTACCTTCATTCAGATTGGACCCAATATAGCCCATCTTATTGACGACATCTTTACCGGTTCCAAACGAAGGCGCGTAACAGAGCTCTAAGTCAGCTAAATCTTCAACCGTTAGGCCTGCTTTTATGGCCGTAGCGACCACATCTGCACGTTTATCAGGTGATCCCTTTGTAGCAAATTGTCCGCCCAGTATTTTTCCCGTTCCTTTTTCAAAGAGCAGTTTAGAATACACTAGATGCGCACCAGGCATGATGCCAACAATACCCGGGGGAGCGGCATAAACTACTTCATAGTCTATTTCGGTATTTTTTAGCATTTTCTCTGATAAGCCAGTTGAGGCTATATTGATACCAAATAACTTCACGACACCACTGCCAATATAGCCTTTATTAAGGATCTTTCGACCATGAATGCTATCTGCAATCAAGCGTCCTTGCTTATTGGCAGGTCCAGCCATCGCTAAGGGGAAATCTTGACCTGTAAGCTGGTTTTTGACCAAAATAGCATCACCTGCGGCGTAAATATCTTTTGCGGTTGTTTCATAGCGCTCACTTACCTTAATGTAGCCTCTGTCACTCAGCTCTACACCGGAACCTTTTAGGAAATCCGTCGATGGTTTAACGCCTATTGCTAAAATGACACCGTCAGTTTCAATTTGTTTGCCTGATTTCAAAATAACTTTACGTGTATCGAAAGATTCTACGAGATTATTAGTAATGACTTCAATGCCGTGCTTCACCAGTTCAGCTTGACCAAAGTAAGATATCTCGCGATCAACAAAAGGAATAATTTGATCTGAGCCTTCTACGATAGTGACATCAATGCCACGTTCGCGTAAATTTTCAGCAGCCTCTAAGCCAATAAATCCACCACCAATAACAGTCATATGCTTAGGTCGTTTCTCAGTAGCAAAAGACACAATCTTAGAAACGTCAGCAACTGTCTTTAAGTTGTAGTAATTGATCTTATCTAGGCCATTGAATGGAGGGGTTATCGCACCAGCGCCTGGTGAAACAACTAGGGCATCATATTGTTCCGTGGTTATCTCCCCCGTTAGTGTATTTTCTACCCTAATTGATTTCTCTTCGCTATTGACTGAAATGACATTACTGTTAACACGTGCATCTATGTTAAACCATGCCTTGAACTTTTTAGGATTCATCAAAATTAGCGTCTCTTCTTTTTCAACAACCCCAGAAATATGATAAGGAAGACAGCAGTTTGAGAACGACACTACTGGACCTCTTTCAAACATTACGATTTCTGCATTTTCGTTAAGTCTTCTAGATCTTGCTGCTGCAGATGCTCCACCTGCCACGCCGCCAACTATTAAAATTCTCATATAAACTCCAGTGATTTTTTGAAAAGAGCTAAAGCTGCTGTAGCAAAGTTCCAACAAAGCTAAACATGTCACTCCATATAAGGTAAAAGTAGAAAATAAAGTAACAAGTCCCACCTCCTATTAATAACAGGTAGCAACTTATTTGCTAACAATTCTAATTTTCTTTTATTTATCCCACCAATCAATGATGATAATTGTATGAATGCGATTTAAGTTATCTCACGCCTCATTAAAACTTAACACTAACCCCATTGCTGTATACTTTGAAACTGAAAACATTTTCATAAATAAATTAAAAAGTCTTTTACACTCTTTTCCCTCACCCTATATATTAATAATATTATTGACTTCATTATTTCCTACTAAGCTTTATAATATGTATAACATCATAAATTAAAACCACTCTGGTAGATCAAAATAGACTGTATATCTCAGCTTTTGGAGGTTTTTGATATAATCGGTCAATTACCGAATTCATTGATTAACAGTTAGCATCTACAATCCCCCTCACCAACTCTTTTGGATTGCTCCACAGTTTTGACCTTACTCATTAGTTTGAATCTTATACAGGCACAGTAAGCTATTGATAATTAGTACGATAGCACGGAACTGTTAATGTGTTAAATATAGATACGAGCTTTAAGCCTTTGCAAATGTTGTGGATTCCGATCACATCGCTAATAAAATCAATTGATGTCTCATCACAACGAACAAGGATTAACTATATATTGGTTTTGGTGACGACTTAAGTGCGTTGCCAGCTTTTAATACTATAAACGCACAAAGTACATACAAGTTAGCTAAAGCGATAAATAGTAACCTTTCATAGAAAAACGTATCAACTGAATAACCAATCGTGGTTGTCACATCTGTAAGCAATATCAAAAAACAACTAAACGCACTCGAATAGAGAGCCCCTTTCGTGAAGGTTTTATACGTAAATATCATTGAGAATAATAAGACTACCGACATGTAAAAAGGAGCAATAGGTGCCATGATACTCAATTCAAATGCGATAATAGCGACTAACCCGCCCAATCCGTTAGCCATCATTAAGCCAACAAGGCTCTTTAACCCTTGGTTCAAACTGCCCTGAGTGACCAACAACGAAGCATAGATCAAAAACAGTATTCCATACTGTAGTTCGAACATAATAAAAGCAGTAAACAAAGGCAGTAACACTAATGTATTTTGTAAAGCAAAACGGGAAACTTCATGTTCATTGTACTCTTCGCTTTTTCTTGTCTGGTTAACTGTGTTTTTATTGGGAATGAGCGCGAAACAGAAAATAGAAGCAGCGATCGCGATTGAGTAAGAAGTTAACAGCCCGGTTATGTTATTGATGGTAAATTGCATGTCTAACACAGCAAAAGCAGGATAGCTCAACGTCGACAACAACCATAATAACGCAACAAGCAAGCTCCCTCCTTTAGCCTGAAAACGAAAAGTCCAGTACAATACCCAACCAGTCGCTATTATGCTCACCACTGGATAGGGCTTTATTAGTCCTATTAATAGTATACTCACGATGGAAGATCCCAACATTGCCAGTAGCAGTGAATACACCTGATGTTTGGATAAGACCTGAGCTTTCGGAGCGACTAATACCGTGACTAATGTAGGACAAATGTATGCGAGCTCCCATTGCCAAATCATCGTAATGATTACAGGGACCATAACAGCCAACACATAACGAATCATATCCTTAAGAAACCCATCACCACGAGAAGTATTCATAGCATTAATAGACATAACTCAACCAACTCATAATACTTATATACGCATGACCCAATGATGTTAATAAGCCGCTATCTTGGGTGAACACAATTATGTCAGCTTGACCGCCTTCCCGTTTAATACCAGGAGGGATCTCACTTGTAAATTCAACGATTACTGGAAATCGTTGAGCATCCCTTAGCCATCCAGTTTTGGGAATAGAAGCCTGAAGTTGGCCTACTATCGAGCTGGAATCAAATTGAATACCATAACTAATGGAACGAACTCTTCCTTGAAATACCTTACCCGGAGCTGAATCAAATACGATAGAAACTGCATTACCGAGTTGAATATTTTGTAAGTTATTCTCTCTTAAGTGCCCCTCTAACCAAACATTGGTCACTGAAATATGTGTCATTATAGGTGAGCCTGCACTTACATAAACACCGGTGTCATATCGTAAGTTAGAAACAATCCCCTTTCTTGGAGCGTAAATCGAGGTGTTTTTTAGATCAACTTCGGCCTGAGAAAGCTTCGCTAACGCTTTTGTAAGTGTCGGGTTATGTTCAAAGTTGGTCCCCGCATCAACTTTTGCTTGTTCAAGCTCCGCAAGCGACGCCGCAACATAAGCTTTTTTGCTTTCCAAAGATGTCCGTGCATCATCAATTTCGGACTTAGAGACATACCCCTGTTGCCCTATTGAATATACTCGTTGGTAATTAAGCTCGGCTAGCTTCAACTGTGTTTTTGCTTCTACAAAGTTAGCATTCGCTGTTGCAACATGAGCTGTTTTGACTCCCACATCCTTCCCTGCTAACTCTAATTCTGCTTTGGCTTGCTCAACGGCTAGTTGATATGGCTCAGGGTCAATACTGGCAATTAACTCCCCCTGCTGCACCAATTGATTATTTTTAACCGGTAAGCTAGTTACATACCCAGACACTGAAGAGGCGACTGGAGTAACAAACGCTCGAACTCGAGAGTTATCAGTGAACGGTGTGATTTGATCAGCTGCGATATACCATATCAATATTACCAATGAAAACAGTGCCATGCCTAGTGTAAGTATTTGAAACTTTTTCTGAACGACTGATTCTGTTTTGTCATCAGCATTCTGTACTGAATTCAAAGCTTCTTGTTTCATGGTAAATTTTACTCGCTTGGTTAATGGATAGTAGTCTATTTTAAATAGTTAGACATCACGTATTTAGCGTCAATCCAGAGTTAGTAATCTGAGTTGAGTTTGTTTGGAGAGTATATAAATCGTTAATACTTTATGTGTGAGAATGGAATAACCCCATCAGATAGGTTCGATATGGGACACCATCTCTCTAACACTAGTTCCTCAAGGGATTCCTGCTTTGCTATCGCGTGTTCATTCGATGCCCCACCTTAAATGAGAATCATCTTTTAGCCGGTCAGGTGATTAGTAACTATTTATAGAATATTTGCAGTGATGCACTTACTAGCCTATGTCATATACATAGAGCTTGGACGGCATCACCCCTAAATAAGACACTTACATTAGCCCCTATTTCACTGAAACCTCCATACTCTCTAAACATCGATAGATATGAACAAATGAATTGATAACACAAGAGATCTGCATTGTATTTAACGAGTTATCATACAAAGAACTGACATCGTCTGAATCATCAGTATTGTTTATATGTGACAAACTTCTAAGCGCTTGGAATTCATCATAGGTATGGCTTGGTAGCTCACTTTCCGGGTTGATTACTGAGATAATGGACAAAGACCGCGACAAGCGGCTTCGAAAGCTTCCTTCATTGGCTAAACTCTGTATCGCTAATTGGAATAACTCTCTCGATGTTTCATATTTACTCATCTTTAATGTCCTCTTTATAGGTAAAAACAGTTCAATTCATCTATAAAGTATTGGATTAAACCCTACTTACGAACACATTGGAGCATTTATATCATTCCAATCACTTCTTTAGATAGGATTGGTTAAAAGTTAAAAATAAAAAACATTTCCCTTCATAATTAGTGGAGATTAATTGAGGAGAGAGATGACGATGAGTTTATTATCGATGCCATTTGTAGAAACAAGTGCAGATACTGGCCTGCATATAGCGGCATTTGTCGTAATGGTGGCAACAATTGTATTAGCTGCTATTGGTTTTTGGAAAATACACGAATTACCCATGGATAAAGCACACAAATCAGAACACCGTCAACTCGGATTAATAACCGTACTCACCTGGATTGGGTTTATTTGGCACTGGGTATGGGTCATTGCAGTTATTATCGCATTTACGGACTTTGAATCTGCGGTTAGAAAAATTAGAGATATATGGCATACCAGTAGTGTTGAAAGCACTCAACAGTTAGAGGAATCAAAGTAATGATTGAAGGTTTAGCGGTTTGGACATTATTAATTTATATACTTCGATTAGTTGGTATGCCTTGGAATAAGGGGACAAAGCTGTTTTCATTTGCTGGCGGTGGGTTATGGCTACTATTTGTGTGGGTTGGTTTACTTAATTATACACCGATGGATATGTCAGGAGGTTCCGTTGTTCAATCACCCCATATTCAACTACGCCCGGCTTCTACTCAAGTAACTGGAAACGTTAAAGCGATTTATGTAGAGCCTAACCAGCGCGTATCAAAAGGCGAATTAATATATGAACTCGAAGATGCTCCTTACCGACTATCTGTCGTTCAATCCAGAGCTGAGTTGAAAAGTAAGTCTGCGGCTATCGATATGGCGGTAAATGATGTCGCCATAACAAAACACGCCGCAAGTAGTCTTGAAGACGATGCAAAAATCGCCGAAGCACGCTTACTTGCTGCCAATCAAGATTTAGACTGGAAAAATAAAACTGGAGAACGTTATAAGACCCAAAATAAAATAGTACCGAATACGGTAACAGAATCAAAACTAGACCAACAACAAGCTGCAATTAATCAATCTATTGCTGAAGTCGTAGCTCTAGATAATAATATCGACAAAATTCGTACTGCGCAGATACAAGCACAACAAGAAATTGAGAAGGCAATTACAAAAGTCACTGACGCTCAAGCTGAGCATGAACGCACACTTGCAGCGCTAAAACAAGCAGAATGGAATTTGGAACATACCAAAATATATGCTCCGGCAGATGGTTACGTTACCAACTTTATAATGCGTGAAGGGCAATACGTTGGGGCTGCACCGCGAATTCATATGTATACAGATGAGAAGTATGTCCTTATGCGTGTCAACCACCAAGCTCTTCGAAATGTAAGGAGGAACCAACGAGCAGAATTCACTAGCGCTATCTATCCTGGCAAAATTTTCAACGCGACAGTTGAGGGAATAATTGAAGCAACTGGAGAGTCACAAGGGAGCTTGGTTTCTGTTGAAGCTGCTGTCCGAAATACCACAGTGAAAAATGCATATAACAAACACCATTTTGTTCGATTGAAAATAGACGAAGCGGAAGGTAGCGATGTACCTGTGGGGGCGGTGGGGCTAGCATGGATTTCTGGAGAAAAACCAATTGCTTTTATGGCTTTCTTAGATGTCGTTAGGGGGATCATTATCAGAATGAAATCTCAAATATACTATTTCCACTCGTTATAAGCTCAAAACTAGAATAACGAATATGTATAAATAAGCACTCTAAGTCTGACTAAAATAGACTTAGAGTGCTTCATTGAAAATGAAATATAAATCTACAGAACCTCTGCTTATAGGAACCTGTTTTCTTTTACAACAATGCAGTTGCAACCGTTTAATGCTACCGTTACTCTAATTAAGTTTCAGCAATTGAGAGTTATAAGATGACAGGAAGTTCAGGTATCTCATTTGGCCGTACAGGTATGTTTTGGCTTTTCCTTAAAGCCATGGACGATTACTATGGTGGATGTATTAAAAAGGTCAATTTGCCTCAAAGTTTAATTGACGAACCAATGCGCCTAATGCCGTTGAACGAGATAACCCGCTATTTTGGCATACTGGATGAGCACATTAATGACCCATTATTTGTAGCAAAGGGGTGCTCGAAGCTTGATTTCAACAACTTCCCGCTCCTAAAAAATATCGTTTTATCTTCGCCTGTTCTCTTTACAGCTATTGTCCGGTTCAATTATTTAGCAACAATTTTACAATCGGGGGCTAAATGCTATACCGAACGCACAAGCCAAGTTACCAAGTGGTGTTACGATACTTCAATTCCAGTACTATCTGAGCGCTTGCTTGACAGCTTTGTTGCTGTTTGGAAGTTTATACACGTATTACGTCACTATGGTAGTGATGATTTTGAGCCATTGGTTATCCATCTCCCAGGTTCAAGATTGGGAGGAAAAGGAGAAGCTGAAAAAATTTTTGGGTGTCCGATTGTTTGGAATGCAAAAAGAACAGAGGTATGGTTTGATATCTCTCTGCTGCCTACCTTTAGTAAAACGATGAATAAACCAGCCTACAATGCATCAGATCTGCAATTGTTGAAATACTTGAATATGCCAGACAGAAACGACTTTTCTCGGTGTGTATTTGAGGCTGTTGACTATGCTAGAGCCTATGGTTACCCTAAACTTGAATTTATTGCTCAAATTATGGGAGTTGCTCCACTCACGTTGCAACGAAAGCTACAAAAAGAAAACTATAGCTTTTCAGAGCTTGTTAAGTATCAACTTATCTATATTTTGGCACCTAACATGTTAGTAGAAGACCGAGCAATAGAAGATATTACGAATGAACTAGGCTTCAGCAATTCACAAAGCTTTGTTAAAGCCTTTAAAAAAGCTCACCAGCTAACCCCAAAACAATATATTGAGTGCTTAGATGAGGTAAGAGGCATAATACGCTAATACGTATTACCAAATTCAAGCTCGTATAACGAATAAAGATAGACCGCGCGAAGCCGCGACCTTATCCCTGCTTTGATCTATTCCAATACAAGCTTATGAACTCAACCTCAGTGACGATTACCGCATGCCGAAATCGGAAAGTGTCTGTTGTCTAGTATTGGGGAGGTGTTGGCGAATACATGCGGGCAACCACAAGCTATTGATTTTAAAACGCATAACGCCAGACTAGTATGTTACCCATACATACAAAGAGGACGGAGGTTATTTGTGTCATCACATCTGCCAGTTAAGAATCATCACTCTTTCAATCTTACCCGAAGAAAACTGGCAAACCTAGGGGTACCTTTTTGCGTGAGTCCAGAGTATTGATAAGTGACCAAAGAGCCTATCTGTGGAGGATCACGCCTTTCACTCACGGTAAATCCGGTTCCAAGTTTGAAACGGATCCCACTCGGAGTTTCAACCACTAAAGCACCTAACATCCCATTAAACTTACCTTGCCCCTCTTGATGAGCCACCACCCGAGCCTCCGCATCATAAAGTGGCTTAAGTTTTATTACGTCTTTGTTTCTTCCACTAAGATAAAGAGATTGATTGTGGTGTAACATCAAACCCTCACCGCCTTGCTCGATGACTCGGCTAAACCAAGTATCGAGCGCTTGTACACTGTCGAAACGTTTCTGCTCTATAACCGATAAATAGATAGAGCGGGTCGCTAACTCCCTTCTTGCTATAGAATATCTCTCGGCAAACACTTGGCTATGCGATGGCAAGTCAAACACCATAAACGTAACCTCACGCCAGCGTTCCTGATTGGGGTGCTTGCTTCTTATTAATGACGAAATCTGCTCAAACGTCCCTCTTCCCATCCATAACTCGCCATCGAGTGCATAATCTGGAAATCCACGAGTGAACCACTGTGGCGCAGATATCAGCCTTCCTGAACGCGTAAACAGTTGAGTGCCATCCCAATAGCCTCTCACTCCATCGAGTTTTTCGCTAACAAGGTATTCACTGATCGGCGCATCGGCCCGCTGCTCGACAGCAAGCTGAATATCATTTACATGTGCTTCACTAAGACCGATGGAAAAATAGATGAGAATAAGTGATAAGGACAACCGACATGCTTGGGCATATGACATTATGAACGCTCCTTCGTGTGATGACTCAAGCTGCTTCCTTCAGCTCTGCAGCAAGTTAAGATTTAATCCCGCCACAGAAAACAGTGTAGAACATGATGCTCATTTCCCCCAAATATCTTGTTATTCTCAAAAGTAGTGACGCGCAGACCAACACTATACTCTCTTCAGATTGCTTCAATCATACAAATGCCGCAAATACACTAATGGTGAGGCCAAAATACGATTGTCTCATCAATTGACGGTGATATACTCACGCGCAATCGGCTCGACAAGTAAAGCACCCGTTAAAATAAAACTTATGGAATGTTATGAAACCTGAAAATAATCACGGATTAAAACGCATATTTAGGGCCACTGGCTTCTCCATGCAGGGACTCAGACTAGCATGGGTGCATGAAGCCGCATTCAGACAAGAACTGATGCTAGCCATTATTATGCTGCCGATAGCGCTGTTGGTTGATATCACCACAATTGAGCGACTCTTTTTAATTTTAACCCTCTTTATTGTCCTCATCGTAGAGTTGTTAAATTCGGCAATAGAGGCCGTTGTCGACAGGATTGGTCATGAGATCCACCCTCTGAGTGGCCAAGCCAAAGATGTCGCTTCGGCCGCTGTATTTATGAGTCTGGCCTTATGTGGCATTACATGGGCAGTCATACTTACAAGCCGATACCTTTAACTTAAGCCTCCAATTAGAACCAGGAGTCATACTCGATGACTCCTTTTCCCTTATCTTTTCCCCTCTGAGACTCCCTTGGCCGATAGGCTCTTGCTAGTTCACAACCCAAATACGACTATTTCAGCGACACAGCCTACAAACCCATAATAAAAACGCGGTTACTTTTACATTTATTGATACAAATCACCCACAAATTGAAACAAAATGTTAGTATAAAAGTCACAGGCAGATTCATTTATATAGAATCAATAACTTAAAATAATAATAAAAATATTTGTGGAGTCGTCTTAAATGGTAAAAATATTATTTGTGGAGTCGCCTTAATGATAAAAAGATTAGGCATCTCAGTTTTAGCTCTGATAGCTGCTACCCCCTGTTTAGCCGCGGATAATAGTCAGTTAGTCAATGAAGCTGATAGCAAAACTGTGATTCGAATTGGAGGATTTTACTCTAATTCTAACTCCAGCATGGATGTGACTAACCCCATTTTAGGTGAAGACTTTAAGATTGATTTCGAACAAGATCTGAATCTTGAAGAATCTCAATTCCTCCCTTTTTTCGAAATATTTCATCACTTCAACGATAAACACCTAATATTTATAGATTGGAAACAACTACATAGAAGTGCAGAGGTTCAAAGTATATCGACACCTTTTCAGGTCGATCTTGATGATAAAATCTTCGATGTAAAAGTCGGCAGTCAGCTCAAGACCACGCTCAATATCGATATCGCCAGAATTGGTTATGGCTATAGCTTCTATCAGGGCAACAACTACAACATGGGCGTATCTCTGGGTCTTCACGCCATGTTTGTAAAAACCGGCTTTGAAGGCACTGTCGGCGCCTGTATCGAGGGTGAAAATATCGATGATTGTGGAATAGCCGCGATCCCGAATGTTGTAGATGAAAAAATAACAGCGCCACTTCCCGACATAGGGCTTTTTGGTACTTATGAGTTCTCACCGGGATTCAGTTTCAGGGCTCACGCACAGTACTTTCAAATAAAACTCGACGACTTAGATGGGCGACTGATAGATGTGAGAGCCGGAATTGAAGCCGAAATATCCGAGAACTGGCATATGACCGCCGCATTTAACTATTATGAGGTCGATGTCGACTACGAGCAAAAATCGGGTATTGATGGCGTTAATATTGCCAATTACAACCTGTCATACAGCTTTATCGGACCTATGCTGTCTGTAAGCTACCATTTTTAATTTATCAAAAACTCAGCCATAACTGGCAGCAGGGTTCGCAGCAGCCTCCCTGTTGACCACCTTTCACCAGCTGTCCTATCCCCTTTAACCATAGAATTGATAGCAGACAAAAATTGCGGCAAGAATACCCGCCAGATCAGCCGTTAAGCCACATACCAGCGCATGACGACCATTGCGGATCCCCACCGCACCAAAATACACGGCCAACACATAGAAAGTGGTCTCCGTACTTCCCTGAAATATCGCTGCCAAACGCCCGGCAAACGAGTCGACACCATGGTGTTCCATGGTCTCTAACATCATGGCTCTGGCACCTGAACCACTAAATGGTTTCATTATTCCCGTCGGCAGGGCATCGACAAAACGAGTATCTCCCCCCACTGCAGAGACAATCGAAGAGATCAGATGTAACAGGTAATCTAAGGCACCCGATGCCCTGAGCATGGCAATCGCCAGCAGCATGGCAAGCAGGTAGGGAATAAGCTTTATCGACTGTGCAAATCCCTCTTTAGCACCGACAATAAACTCATCATAGACAGCAACCTTGCGCAGTCCGGCAACAAGAATAAAACTAAACACTAGCAACAGGAGTATACCGTTGCCCATAGCGGTAGACAGCGTTCCTATCGCCGTCGTGGTTAGTGTCCCCAAATAGAAGACCAACGCCATTATTGAGCCGAAAATTAACGCGCCATAGCCCAAGATCACGCTATTTAACAAAGACAAACGCTGAAACATCGCAACCACCAACACCCCGGAAATGGTTGAAGCAGAGGTTGCCAGAAGTATAGGCAGAAAAATATCCGCCGGCGCCGCAGCTCCCTGCTGTGCCCGGTAAAGAAAAACGGTAACCGGCACTAAGGTCACCGACGAAGTATTGAGTACTAAAAAAAGGATCTGTGCATTGGTTGCGACACTTTTTTGCGGGTTCAGCGTCTGTAGATCTTGCATCGCTTTAAGACCAAGAGGCGTTGCCGCATTATCCAGGCCCAAAATATTGGCCGTCAGGTTCATGGTGACACTGCCATACGCAGGGTGTCCTTTGGGCACCTCAGGCATTAATCTGGACAAGAGGGGTTCAAAAATTTTTGCGAAAAAACCGACAACTCCGGCTTTCTCGCCGACTCGCATCAGACCCATCCATAAAGAGAGCACACCAATTAATCCCAAGGCTATTTCGGCCGCGAGTTTCGAGCTATCAAATAGTGCGGTCACTGACACGGAGAGTACATCCAGCTGACCATTAAAGAGTTGGACGCCAATAGCCAGCATGGCCGTCATAAAGAAAAAAAACCAAATCCGATTTAACACACGACTTCCTTTTAATTAGAACTGAATCTGCGCTATCAGATTAACAAACCCAAGCACTCTCATTGCCGCTTAAAACGTGATGCTCACGACCTCAATGGCGTTCGCTTAAGAGCGAGCCACTAAATGCTATGGTATAATCGCGTTAAAAGACACACCGCTAGATAACTGTCAGAGTCCTATGGTTCAACTAAATCAAGATTTTATCAAGAGCATTGCTAAAGATATGCCTGCTCACCTCTCAATGGATGATTTTATCAGCTACAGCAGCAAACCTTTGCGACCGTCCATCCGAATCAATACCCTAAAAATTTCATCCCTGGATTTCATTGCATTGATGGCGCCTAAAGGCTGGACACTCGACTCGATCCCCTGGTGTCAGGACGGCTTTTGGATCTCACTCGACAATGACGTGCAGTTAGGTAACACAGTAGAACACCTACAGGGTCTGTTTTATATTCAGGAAGCAAGCTCTATGTTACCACCCATAGCGCTCTTTTCGGCATTAACAGACAAGACTGAACACACCATACTCGATATGGCTTCGGCTCCCGGCTCTAAGACCACACAGATAGCGGCAATGATGGACAACTCTGGTCTACTCATCGCTAATGAATATTCATCGAGCCGTGTGAAAGTACTTCATGCTAATGTACTTAGAATGGGAATCAGTAACACCGCCCTCACCCACTTCGATGCCAGAGTATTCGGTGAATACCTGTATGACCAATTCGATGCTATATTACTCGATGCCCCCTGTAGCGGCGAAGGCACCATTCGAAAAGATCCCTTAGCACTTAATAATTGGGGCTTAGAGGAAAACAGCGCCATCGCCGAAACCCAAAAAGCACTGCTTGAATCGGCTTTCCTGGCGTTAAAAACAGGCGGGACTTTAGTCTATTCCACCTGCGCACTGAGCAGATTAGAAAATCAAGACGTGTGTGAACACCTCAAATCCACCTTTCCTGAGGCGGTTGAGTTTGAATCCCTTGCCACTCTCTTCCCCGACGCAGACAAAGCTTGCACGGATGAAGGCTTCCTTCACGTATGGCCACAGATCTATGATAGTGAGGGATTCTTCATCGCCAAGATAACCAAGACCTGCGATGTTGAAAGACAAAAACCTGAGCCGAAGAGACAGAAGAATTTTCCGTTTACCCCCATATCCTCGAAAGTTGAGCTTGAACTGCGCCAGTATTTCAAACAAACCTTCGACATCGACATTCCCACCGATGACATGCTTATGGTGCGAGATCTGGAGTATTGGTTGTTTCCCGCCGGTATGAAAACGTTGATCGGAAAAATGCGGTTTCAAAGAATTGGCTTAAAGCTCGCCGATGGGTTGAAAAAAGGATTTAAGGCGAGGCATGAAGCCATCGTGGCCTTAGCCGAAAAATCGACAGGCTATGAACTCTCCCAAGCGCAGGCCATAGAGTACCTGATGGGAAGAGATATCCCCCTCGTTGATGGCGGTAAGCCTCAGGGAGAACTGATAGTGACCTATCATGGGTGTGCATTAGGGGTTGCAAAACATTTGGGAAGCCGACTTAAAAACACTCTTCCGAGAGATTTAGTGCGGGATAAAATTGCCAATTCGGATGCAAGTACATCGGTCTGAAACATTTAGTTACAAAGCTATATTAAAAAATAGTAATATTCTCGCTAGGAGTTTTCACTCTCTACTACACTAATAGCCAGAGAGTTAATTCCCGCGAGGATCTCACCAGTAGCGCACGGCTCTTTAAACAGAGCCATTCCCCTGGACCCAGAACAATTGGAATAGTTTTGGGTCTTTTTTTGTCTTTTTTTCGACAGATTTCACTATCGAGCTATTAGCTATCGACCTGCAAGTTTGGCTGCATCGGTAAACAGATTAAAGAAGTTATCTGTGGTGTATTGAGCTAATTCCTCGAAGCTCTCGCCACGTAACTCAGCAATAAACTCGGCCACATCCCTGACGAATGCGGGTTGATTCTCTTTACCGCGATGAGGTACCGGGGCTAAATAGGGCGCATCGGTCTCGACAAGCAGCCTGTCTTTAGGCACCTTACGAATGACGGTTCTCAACTCACCCGCATTTTTAAAGGTCGCAATACCCGAAACCGAAATATAAAAACCTAGATCAATAGCGGCCTTAGCCATCTCCCAGTTTTCGGTAAAGCAGTGCAACACGCCGCCGACCTTGTCACCGTGTCCATTTTTCAAAAAATTCAGTGTATCTTCACGAGCGTCACGGGTATGAATGATCAAAGGCTTATTGACTTGAACTGCCAGCTCGATCTGCTGCTCGAAGCAAGTCTGCTGTAGGGCCTTTGTTTCATTGGCATAAAAATAATCCAAGCCGGTCTCACCTATGGCAATCACCTTAGGCTCTTTTACAAACTCCTGTAGCTGAACGGCATCTAACCCCTCTTGGACATCCAGAGGGTGAACACCGGCCGAAAGAAACACCTGATCAAAATCAGCCATCTTATCGCGCATAGACTCGAAGCCATTTTGACGGACATTAACACAGAGGAAATAATCAACCCCTCTGCTTTTAGCTTCTTTAAGGATATGTTGAATACTTTGATGATCGGGCGCCGCTTTTAAACGGTCAAGATGACAATGAGAATCGATGAGCACGGGAACTTCCAGCAGTTAATTGGTACAAAAAAATCTAATCAGTAAAGCCAAGCAGTGATTAATTTAGCCGGGATTTTGCTGAGTAATAACAGAGGATGGAAGGATACAGACCTACATGGTGCAGGTCAAATCACCGGACGCGAGCTCTCTGGATAACAGGTTTTCAATATGGTGCTTGTGGGTATCGGGATCCGTTAATATTTTCACACCAATCCCTGCGGGCCGACCACCTGAGGCTCCTAATGGATTGATCCAAACCACGACCCCCTCAAACTGGTGCTTAGAGGTTGAGCCGGGAAGTTGATACGCTATCGTTAACTCTTGCCCCAGATAATGGCTTTCCGTGGTCGCAACGAACAAACCTGCCGGCTTAATAAAGGGCATGTAAGCGCGGTAAAGCTGATGTAGGGTGTCAAAATTAACAACTAGATCTATCATAAACCGATCACTTTTTACCCATCTCGTTGTATTCTAATATAAATGATTGAAATAAGGCTAAATAATTTACATTCGGCATAAGTAAAAGACGATGGTAAGTCGCCATCACCTTCGCGCTGAACTCTGTTATTCTCACTCTCAACAATGCATCTAATTCTGTCTGTTTCACTAATTTCTGCCTTAAAAGTAGGTATAAAACTTTAAGTGCATCAGAAACTTGCTTTTCATTTATATTAATTAAATTAGCACACAGGTGACCAGAGGACAAACTTTGAGACCAGTCTTTTCTTAGCTGAAGCAAGGCGGCATATCGGTCACCTTCCAGTGCATTAGCTAACTCCAAGGGCCCGCCCATCACCGGCAGACACCAGGTTACATCGGATTTAACACCCGCTCCCTGTGGTAGCCAAGCCTTGATCTCTTCGCGTGTTGGTGCCTGAAAATGGATCCGTTGACAGCGACTACTTATGGTAGCCATCAACCGCGAAGGCGTATCTGACTGTAGGAGTAATAATGTCTCTTTACCGGGCTCCTCGAGAGTTTTTAGTAGGGCATTCGCCGAGGCCTGGTTTAATTTTTCACAGTTGCTTATAACGGCAACGCGCCTCCCGCCTTGCTGTGATGTCGCGGTCAGCTTTCGGCAAAGCTCCCTCACCTGATCGACCTTAATTTGATTACCATCGGCCACAATATGATAAAAGTCCGGATGGTTATTCGCTTCGACTAACAGACACGCTTTACAGAACCCGCATGCTCCCTGCGATGTCACCGTCTGGCATAGCGCAGCCTTGGCAAAGGCTAAGGAGAGGATTTCACCGCCATATCCGCTGTGCACCCCAACAAGGTAAGCATGACCGATATGTTGAGACTTTAGTTGCTCACAAAAATCACCGATAACTGGGGTCAACCAAGGCAGATCCATTACCACTCCATTGATTGTAATAACGCAAGAATATCTTTATGTACTTCAGCCATCGTTTGACCTGCATCGATAACGGCAATGGAATCATCTTTCGATGCGAATGAGAGAAATGTCCCACGAGCACGTTCAAAAAAATCCAGCTCTTGCTTCTCTATCCTGTCTAACTCACCCCGGCTTGCGGCGCGACTTAACCCCAACTCAGGATCGATATCCAGATAGATAGTCAAATCAGGCTTAAAATCTCCCAGCGTGGCTTGACTCACGACCTCGACTAACTCCATCAAGCCCCGTCCTCCCCCTTGATAGGCCAGTGACGAAAGGTTATGCCTGTCCCCAAGCACCCATTCTCCACGAGTTAGGGCCGGCTTAATCACGTTGGCGACTAACTGAGCTCTTGCCGCGTAAAGGAGAAGACACTCAGCCTCGTCACAGAGAGGATCACTCTCATCGGCAATTTTAACGAGATCTCTCATACGTTCAGCCAATGGTGTACCGCCGGGTTCACGGGTACACACAGGAGCCTTACCTGTGTGCTTCTCGATAAAGTCCCGAACAAGGGATATTGCACTGGACTTGCCTGCGCCTTCCAACCCCTCGATCACAATAAATTTACTGGTGTTTTCGCTATTCATCGATTTCTCTGATACTTGTTTACGGCACGGTTGTGCTCGACTAATGTTCTTGAAAATACGTGGCTGCCATCATTTCTGGAAACAAAATAGAGGTAGTTCACGTCTGCTGGCTGCGCCGCAGCAAGCAGTGATGCGCCACTTGGCGCCGCAATAGGAGTTGGTGTCAGTCCATTAATTCTATATGTATTAAAGGGAGTTAGCTCTCTTAAGTCCTTGCGCGTAATATTACCTTGGTACCTGTCTCCCATGCCGTAAATCACGGTTGGATCGGTTTGTAAACGCATCCCTTTATTGAGGCGATTAGCAAATACAGCCGATATCCAGGGACGTTCGCTGGCCTTGCCGGTCTCTTTTTCAATTATCGATGCCATGATCAATAACTCATAAGGAGACTTAAGGGGAAGGTCCTCAGCCCGTTGCGCCCAGGCGGCGGCTAACTCTTGCTGCATTTTGTTATAGCTTTGAGTTACGATTAACTGAATATCATCACCGGCAACATAGTGATAAGTGTCGGGATAAAATTTACCTTCAGGCAGACCTGACTCATCTCCCTGATCGGCTAAAACACGCCTGAATACATCATCAACAAACTGACTTTGAGGTAAGGCTTCCAATATCGCCAACCACTCATTGATGCTCTGACCCTCTATAAGCGTCACACTGAAGACTTTCTCTTTTCCCTCAACCAACTTTTCAAGCAGTTCGTTAACGGTCTCACCGGGCTCTATAACGTAAAATCCTGAGCGAATTTTAGCAAGTTCTGGTTTAAGACGAGCCAATACCTTCAACTTCCAGCCATCGGTCACTAATTCCCGTTTCTCCAACGTCGTCACAAGCTGTGAAAATGAGGTACCGCGTTTGAGTTCAAGATCTTCAGCCTGAATAAGGTTGAGTTGCGACTGGCTATACAAGGTAATGCTTTTATAACCCCAAATACCAACCCCACCAGCGAGAGTAAGCAGAGTAAAGCTGATTGCGACAAGCGCTATAACAATTTTTTTCATAAGGTAAGGTGCAAAGAGTCTCTTATTGAATCTGTAAAAGGTGACCGCTCAAAGGTAAGATCATCAACTCGGTTAATATCGACAAGGCCAAACAGGCTGTTAGTAATAAACCCATGTTCAAATTGAGACAGTTGCTGATAGCTAACGTCAGTAATATGCAGATCGAAACCTCGTTCTATGAGTGCATAGATGACCTGCTCTCTCATCACTCCTGCAACCCCCGCCAAAGCAATGCTTGGTGTGACGACTCTATTCCCATCAACCAGAAACAGGTTGGCCATCGATGACTCGATAACATTGTGCTTTTGATCCATCACTAACCAATCATCAAAACCGGAAGCGAGTTGCTTTGATTTTATTAATACCTGCTCGAGACGATTAAGATGTTTAATACCGGCTAGCAAGGGTTGATGTGCCAGCTTAACATCGCTGCTCTTCAACGATATTCCGGCAATTTGCCATTGTGAATAATGGCTGGGGATAGCATGTATAGAGATGACTTCTGTAATGAGTCCGGAAGTTGGCGCAGCATAACCACGTCCGCCGACACCCCGGCCAAGTAATAGCTTAATACAGCCATCACCATGGGTCATCGCAAGGTGTTTAATCTGAGCAATGAGCGGATCACTGGCGCACCAGTCGAAACCTAACCGTTTCGCGCCCTGAGTCAGCCTCTGCAAATGGGCCCGTAAAAACAAAACCTCACCACCACTGAAACGCATGGTCGCAAACAGTCCGTCACCGTAGGCTAATCCACGTTCGAGTGGGTCAATCTGGTAATCTTGTTTCCCATTCACCCAAACTTCAGTCATGACCACACAAACCTGTGTTTGGCGCAAATATAGCCATTCGCTTACTCCCTTTAAAACCCATACACTCCTCTGTCCTTGGGTTGTGCTCACTATGTTCGTTACTGTGACGAAAATAGAATCAAAATGTAGGTTCGCTTTCTATAGCCAAGCGACTCCAATATGCACAACTTAAGGTCGTTAGTCACCCCAACATAAACGACATCTCCACCCTCCATGGCGGCCTTCACGAAATAGCTCGGGTATAAAGCGTATTATTTTGCTAACAGATGCTGAATTCGAGTCTTGAGAATATCGGTCGCAATACGGTTTTTACCACCGCGAGGAACAATAATATCCGCATACTGCTTAGATGGTTCGATAAATTGCAAGAACATAGGACGAACAGTCTCAGTGTACTGTGACATTACAGACTCCATAGTACGGCCGCGCTCGGCAACATCGCGAGAAAGGCGGCGCATAAAACAGATATCCAGAGGCGTATCCATAAAGACACTCGCATCCATAGTATCTCTAAGAACCGGATCGGTCAGCAGCAAGATACCTTCCAGGATGATCACCTTCTTAGGCGTCATCTTAATGGTCTCTTCCATACGCGTGTGTTCGTTATAACTGTAAGTAGGGATCTCTACCGCCTCACCGGACTTCAAGGCCGTTAAATGGCTGCATAAAAGCTCATGATCGAGTGCTTTAGGATGATCGTAATTAGTCAGTACCCGCTGATCCATCGACAGATGTCCCTGATCTCTGTAATAAGCATCTTCGGCAATAACACCTATCTGGTCGGTGCCTAGATCACGGCACAACTCTTCGTAGATGGTTTTTGCGATTAAACTTTTTCCAGAGGCTGACGCCCCTGCGATACCGATAATGACACACTGAGAATTCATGCTGATAAAACCTTATTCGTCATCTGAAATACTGATTGAAACACTGGATTGTACTTTGGTGAGTGCAAGCTGAGCTCCCACTTTTCTTGCTATCTCACGATAAAGTGCTGCCACTTCACCGTCAGGGTCGGCAACAACCGTAGGTGTGCCATTATCTACGTCTTCACGGATGTTGAGTTTAAGCGGTAACTCTCCTAAAAGAGGAACCTGATAACGCTCGGCCATCTTGCTGCCACCATGACTGCCGAAAGGATGTTCTTTATGACCACATTCGCTACACAGGTGAAAACTCATGTTCTCGACAATGCCTAACACAGGAATGTTCACTTTGCGGAACATGCTGATGCCTTTCTTGGCGTCAGCAAGGGCAATATCCTGAGGCGTTGTCACCACCACCGCACCTGTCACCGGCACTTTTTGAGAGAGAGTGAGTTGAATGTCACCCGTCCCCGGTGGCATATCGATGACCATATAATCGAGCTCCGGCCATTGAGTTTCATTCAACAACTGGGCTAATGCACCGGCAGCCATAGGGCCACGCCATACAGCGGCTTCATCATCGGCTAACATAAAACCGATAGATTGTGCCGTAATGCCATGGGCTGTCGCTGCCGTCATCATTTTTCCATCAGGCGAGACAGGCTTAAAGTCAGTCACACCCAACATTAACGGAATAGAGGGACCATAGATGTCGGCATCCAGGATGCCCACTTTAGCGCCTTCGGCTGCTAAGGCTAATGCCAAGTTGACCGCAGTCGTTGATTTACCTACACCACCTTTACCGGAGGCGACGGCAATCACTTGCTTCACATTCTCAATCGGCTCAACACCGCCAATGGCAGAGATAGAGGCAGGTTGGAAGTCTATTTCGCACTCCACTTCATCGATTGCATCTAGCACAGCAAGCTTTTTCGTTATCGCCATAACGGTATCACGGTACTGTGTCATGCAAGGATATGGATAACAAAGACCCAACTCCAAACGTTTACCGTTCATTGATAACTTGTTTACGCAGCCAGCACTGACCAAACCTTGTGCTAAATACGGATCTTGATATGCGTCCAAAATGGCCAAAACTGGCCCGAGAAGATCGTCGTTGAGACGGTAATTCTGAGAAGCTGAAGACAAAAGTGCTACCCCCTATAAAAAATTTGACCAAGTGTACCAGAAAATGACCCGAATATTCGTGTAGATTTAACCCACTTAAATCACCTTTTGATGAAAGTCTCGCTGGGATCGGTTAGTATCTATGCCATTCTTTTTGGGCTCCTTACTGATTTTGAGACAAGATGGCAAATTCACAACGTAAAATCCTAGTGACAAGCGCACTTCCATACGCCAATGGACCTATCCATTTAGGCCATATGCTGGAATATATTCAAACCGATATTTGGTCACGATTCCAAAAACTTCGTGGACACGAATGTCACTATATCTGTGCCGATGATGCCCATGGTACGCCTATCATGCTTAAGGCTCAGCAGCTGGGTATCGAACCGGAAGAGATGATTGCTCAGGTCAATAAAGAGCATCAGCAGGATTTTGCTGACTTCAATATCAAATTTGACAATTTCCACAGCACTCACAGTGTTGAAAACCGCGAACTTTCGAGTGAAATCTACCTCAAGTTACGTGATGCCGGTTTTATCAAGACTCGCACTATCTCGCAGTTATTTGATCCAGAAAAGTCGATGTTTCTTCCGGACCGCTTCGTTAAAGGCACCTGCCCTAAGTGTAAGAGCGAAGATCAGTACGGCGATAACTGTGATAACTGTGGCGCGACATACAACCCTACGGATCTGATTGATCCTAAATCGGCCGTATCTGGTGCAACCCCTGTGATGAAGGACTCTGAGCATTTCTTCTTCGACTTGCCTGCATTTGAAACCATGCTAAGTGAGTGGACTCGCTCTGGCGCGATTCAAGATGAGATCGCCAACAAACTTGCCGAATGGTTCGAACAGGGTCTACAGCAGTGGGACATCAGCCGTGATGCCCCTTACTTCGGCTTCGAGATCCCTGATGCGCCAGGTAAATATTTTTACGTATGGCTGGATGCTCCTATTGGTTACATGGGTTCGTTTAAAAACCTATGTGACAGACGTGAAGATCTTAACTTCGACGACTTCTGGTCTAAAGACTCAACCGCCGAGGTGTATCACTTCATCGGTAAAGATATCGTTAACTTCCACAGTTTATTCTGGCCAGCCATGCTCGAAGGTGCGGGATTCCGTAAACCTACCAGTGTATTCGCTCACGGCTATGTCACGGTTAACGGCGCTAAGATGTCAAAGTCTAAAGGCACCTTTATCAAGGCCCGTACTTACCTTGACAACTTAGACCCTGAATACCTGCGTTATTACTATGCGGCTAAGCTCAGCAACCGTATTGACGATCTCGATCTTAACCTTGAAGATTTTGCCCAGCGTGTTAACTCAGACCTGGTTGGTAAACTGGTTAACCTAGCTTCACGCACCGCTGGCTTTATCAGCAAGCGTTTCGATGGCAAGTTAGCTAAAGTTGCTGATACCAGCCTTGAGCAGACTTTCCTTGGTAAGCAAACGTTGATCGAAGAGTTATATGAGAATCGTGAGTTCGGTAAGGCGATGCGTGAGATCATGGCTTTGGCCGACCTCGCCAATGCTTATGTTGCCGATGCAGCGCCTTGGCAATTAATTAAAGATGAAGCTAAGCAAGAAGAAGCCCATCAGGTCTGCAGTAATGCACTTAACCTTTTCCGCATCTTAGTGACTTACCTTAAGCCTGTACTGCCAAAACTGGCTGATGATGTCGAAGCCTTCCTTCAGTTCCCACTGACTTGGGATAATTTGAGCGCCGATCTCGCCGGTCATGAAATCGCTAAATTCAAAGCCTTGATGCAACGCATCGATATGAAGAACATCGAAGCGATCATCGAAGCCTCGAAAGACAACTTGCAGGCAACCACTGAGCCAACGGCTACCAAGAAAGGTAAAAAGACGGCTGAAACCAGTGACATCGTGGTAGATACTCGCAGTCCACTGGAAAGTGACCCTATCTCGGATGAGATAAGCTTCGAAGATTTTGCCAAAATAGATCTTCGTATCGCGCGTATCGCTAAGGCCGAACATGTACCGGAAGCGAACAAGCTACTTAAGCTAGAGTTAGACTTAGGCGGTGAAACCAAACAGGTCTTTGCCGGCATCAAGTCAGCCTACGCGCCTGAAGATCTTGAAGGTAAGCTCACCGTCGTGGTGGCAAACCTTGCCCCGCGTAAGATGCGTTTTGGCATGTCAGAAGGTATGGTATTGGCCGCGGGTCCCGGTAACAAAGATCTGTGGATACTGGAGCCTCACGAAGGTGCACAGCCTGGTATGCGAGTGAAGTAACTCCCCAGTGAGTGACCCCGCAGTAAGTGACAGTTAGACATAAGAAAGGGCCGCAGTGATGCGGCCCTTTTTATTTAATCATTTCGCTCTGTAAAACGAGGCTTGGTTATCCTCTAAGGATTGCTCCTGAATTAACAGCACTTAGGGCTTTTCAATCGGCACACCAGATTGAATCCACGCATCGGTGCCATAAAGGGGCACGGTCGACAGAGCGTGTTTGTGGCTACCCTTGGTCTCTTTGGTCGAATAAGAGAGATAGAGTAACGTTTGACTGTCCTCATCATAGATACGACGCACTTTTAGCGTCTTAAACAAGATACTGAGTGACTGTTTAAAAACAATTTCACCACTCTTGCTCTTATCGATATTGGCAATCTCCATCGCCGAAATTGGCCCTGTCTGTCTGCAAGAGATACTCATGTCAGAAGGATCGGCCAGACTCAAGTTGGCTTCGATACGGCTGATATGACAAGTTACACCGGCGAGCTTAGGATCTTGCCTGGCATCGATAATCACATCTTTAGTGGTAAAGAGCCCCAGACTGACTTTACCTACATCATCGCCGCAGGCACTCAGGCCTCCCAGCAAAATGACTGCAGCGGTTATTTTGCCGAGCGTCGTCAACACTTTCATCTTCCTTCCTTAAATACTTTTTGCGCCCATCGCGTTAATCCTGCCGTTACACTACCAAAATGATCGCCTACTACGATAGGGATAGCGGGATATAATCCTGCGATCTTGTTATAGATAGCCGGGCTTCTTGCCGTACCACCGGTCACATAGATCACGTCGGGTTCAACGCCGGCAGTCGCTAACGCTTCTCGCATCAAGGCTTCGATTTTTGCGCTCGGCGCCGCTACCGCTTCGGCGAACAGGGCCCGACTCACATCGGTACTGAGCTTAGAGCAGATATAATCGAGCTTCATTGTGACAGACTCATTATCCGACAGACTAATTTTCGCCTGCTCGGCACTGCGAACGATTCGATAACCCAACTGGTCTCGCTGCACCTTGAGTAGCCTTTCTAACAGCTCAGGTTTCTTAGCATCTTTAATCAACTCCTCAATCATCTTGCGAGAGCTTAATGATGAAAAGTCACGTTGAGCACTGATATCGTTAACGGCCACGGCATTCCAGAAAGGTTTACTCGGTACAGGCAGACCGTTGACCATATGACAACCTAGGCCTAAGTGAGACATGAAGGCCTTCATAGACAGTGCTATATCTAAGTCATTTCCGCCGACTCTTTGGCCACTATGACCGAGAAAGTCACCCGTCCTATCGGTTGAGTTAATATGTGATGGTCCCATCTTGACCACTGAGCAATCGGTAGTACCACCACCGACATCGACGACCAGAACCACTTTGTCATCGTTTAGGCTCGCCTCAAAGTCCATTCCCGCCGCTAAAGGTTCAAACAGAAAATCGACATCGACGAAACCGGCTCTTTTTGCCGCCAGGCGAAGAATCAACTCGGCTTGTTTATTACTCTCTTCACCGCCGATCCCCTGAAAATTTACGGGTCTGCCGATAACAGCGTGAGTAATGGCGTGTTGACTATCTAAGCCTTGTTTCGACTCGGCAATCTGCTTTATATGCTGCATCATCATAGTGACGATATCTTCAAACAGGGCCACCTGATCGGCTCTTAAACCTGTAGCCCCTAAGAATGATTTTGGCGAACGGACATAGAAACCATCCTCAGGCATATCCAAGTATGCCTTAACGGCTTGTTCACCGACGAAAACAGCCTGTTCGTCACTATCTAAATCTAACTCGCGTCTTGCATGACGAGCACGGCTCAGTTGAGCCGAACGGGCTTTGGCATAATCGGCTTTCAGGTGAGTCGGCATCTGCTGATATACCGCTTCTGCGATAAGCTCTCTGTCGAGCGCATAAAGAGTAGAGGTCAGATAGTTTGATCCCACCGACAAAGGCAACAATCTGACGCCATCCCCTTTCATAACCCCTATGGCGCAATTCGCACTACCATAATCAAAACCAACAAACATTCACTCGCCCCAAAGGTAAAAGCAACAAATAAAAAAGCCGTGAAAAATAGCACACTATGGCGGGAGTAAAAAGGGGGAAGCGTCATTTCATGACAAAAGTTAAGCTCATCGTTACGATCCTGACTCAATTTTGAGAAAATGGGGTATTAACTTGCGCTAATACCCATGTTTCAAATCAGGCTTGCTCAAGATCGCCAAATTCCGGCGCACCGATCGGTGTACCTCCGATATCGGCTAACAGGGTACCTGACAGTAATGGCGTATATTGCTGATGATTGATCTCGATAAGATGTCGGTGATCTCCGGCTTCGAGATACACTTTTTCCTCATCGAATAACCGATTATCTAACATCATTTTTAACCCATACGCCTCGGCAAGCCCAGGAATGGCGCCTTCATCACAATCGGCAAACTGAGTCGCCAGCTCAGTTTCATCAGCCAGGTGGTAAGCCTCCCCCATCTGCTCACTGACTTTTAATACAGATAACCTATGGCCGGAACCCACGCCAGCCATCAGGAAATCGCCCTCGTTATTGACTAATAACACAGCTTTCACTACCTGAGAACTCGGCAGGTGCGCCGATGCCGATGAGTCGAGAGATGACAAGGTCTTGCGGTGCTTAACAAGGGAGTATTTAACCTTGTTGTCACTAAGAAACGATTCAAGAGTCATTGCTATGGCCATGATAATAACCTCCCATCGTTGGTAATTTGAACGTGAAATGACGCTAAGCTAATTATAGCTAAGGCTGAACAAACGACGCTTTTATGGGCATAAATAATATCTAAGGGAGCACCATTCCTTCATCCATTCGCCTTGAATTAGTTTGCCAAAAAAACGCTGAGTAGATCACTTTCTTCTACCGACTGGTATTATATCGCCTAAACTAAAAGATAATGCTATCGAAGAGTTATCTTATGTGTGCATCTATCTCTAAGTTATCGGCTTTGAGGTTAACTTTCCTTAAACTGATAACAGCTTTACTTCCCTTTTTTTTCCTGGCACTTGCACAGGCTCAGGTAAGCTCGGTCCTGTTAACATCAGTGTCTGACACTACGCAAGAGGTGCCGGTCTTAAGTATTAAAGGGGCAATAGGCCCGGCCGTGAGTGATTACCTGATGACTGAGATTAAGGCCGCCAATCACAACGCTGCTCCTCTGGTCATTATCGTCATCGACACTCCTGGCGGCTTAGTCTCCAGCTTACGCGACATAAACCAAGTCATACTCAACTCTGATGTCCCCATTGCCTGTCTGGTACATCCACCGGGCGCACGTGCCGCCAGTGCTGGGACCTATATACTCTATGCATGTCATATTGCGGCCATGTCATCGGCAACAACATTGGGCGCCGCAACACCGGTCAGTATAGGCGGCCCCGCCGCACCGACAGGTAAAGACGACAAAGACCAAGACAAGGCACCGACCAAATCTGCGATGGAGAAGAAAGTCCTCAACGATTCTATCGCTTATATACGCTCTCTGGCCCAGTTACGTGGACGCAACGAAGAATGGGCAGAGTTAGCCGTTAAGGAGGCAGCGACATTAACGGCTAAAGAGGCACTGGAACAAAATGTGATCACGCTTCTTGCCGACTCCCCTCAGGATCTGTTGAACATTCTGGATGGATGGGAAGTAAAGGTTAAAGATCAGCCGCGTACCCTGTCACTAAAACAGGCGAGTCTGAAACCCGTTATCCCTGACTGGCGCAACGAATTTATATCCACCATCACCAACCCGAATATTGCCTATATCCTGATGATCCTGGGCATCTACGGCATATTACTCGAGTTTTATAGTCCGGGGATTGGCGTCGCAGGGATCACAGGAGCCATCTGTCTGGTCATCGCCCTTTATGCGTTTCAACTCTTACCGATCAACTACGCGGGTCTGGCTTTGCTGCTTTTGGGAATAGGTTTGCTTATTACCGAAGCCATGATGCCGAGCTTTGGCATATTTGGTGTGGGCGGAATTATTGCCTTCACCACAGGCTCAATATTTCTTATCGATACCAAGCAGACTCAATTTCAAATCTCTATTCCGGTTATTGCCGCAGTCACCACTTTCAGTGTCCTGTTTTTCCTCTTCATCTTAAGCTTTCTGTGGCGCTCACGAAAGAACAGCATTGTCAGTGGCCAGGAAGCCATCATTGGCGCAGAAGCGGTGGTGCTCGACGACTTTGATACGCAGGGATATGTATTACTTGGTGGTGAACGCTGGGCAGCAATGACCGATACCCCACTATACAAAGGCCAAGGAGTCACCGTGGTTAGTATTAAAGAGTTAACCCTTATTTTGAAAGCAACAAGCGACAATACTCAGGACAAGCTTGCATCAGGTGTTGAGAATTGTTCTAACAACAAGGAGCGTGACAATGGATCCCATCCTTCATAATGGCGCTATGTTTAGCCTTGCGATAGTATTTCTGGTTGTCGCACTGCTATTGAGCGCATTTAGAATTTTGCGAGAATATGAACGTGGAGTCATCTTCCTGCTCGGGCGTTTTTACAAGGTGAAAGGGCCTGGACTCATTATTGTTATTCCCATTATTCAACAGATGGTCAGAGTCGATCTGCGTACTGTTGTCATGGACGTACCAACCCAAGATGTGATCAGCCGGGACAATGTCTCGGTCAAAGTGAATGCGGTGATCTACTTTCGGGTGATCGATTCTCAAAAAGCCATTATCAATGTGGAGGATTACCTACAGGCTACCTCACAACTGGCTCAAACGACGCTGCGTTCGGTCCTAGGACAACATGAGCTCGATGAGATGCTCGCCAATAGAGAGATGCTAAACACCGACATACAGAGCATTCTCGACACACGTACCGATGGTTGGGGCATTAAAGTCTCAAATGTTGAGATAAAACATGTGGACCTCAATGAAACCATGGTGAGAGCCATCGCACGTCAAGCCGAGGCCGAACGAACCCGTAGAGCCAAAGTCATTCATGCATCCGGTGAGATGGAAGCCTCGGCAAAACTGGTTGAAGCAGCAACTAAGCTTGCTCAGGAACCCAATGCTATTTTACTGAGATATTTACAGACCCTGACCGAGATTGCCGGTGAGAAAAATTCGACCATCTTATTTCCGATGCCGATGGACTTGCTCAATGGAGTGCTTAACAAAGGTAAGGGTGAGTCATCAAAGGATTCAGATAAACAGAACTAAATAGTCAGTAACAACCTTATTTAGGACGGGGGGAGCCCAATAAAAAAGCCGTCTAGTGCTAGCACTAGATGGCTTTTTTAAATACTGCGTAAGTTATCGCCCGATACAGCATAACCCTTTCACGCTACAAAGGAGTGTAGGCGACATATTGTATTTAAGCTTTTTTATTCAGCTTAAGTTGTGCTTGTCTCTGATCCTCTTTCTCACTGCGCCTCGATAAGATAACCTGGCTGACATCGCTGCCAATATGCGCCTCACCTCGTTTCGCTGCCAGAAGCATCTGACGCTCACGCTCTTCAAAACGACGGCGCTGTTTATCTGATGTAGAATCGATACAGTGGGGACAACTCACCCCCTGAACATAGGCTTCGCTCGCTTTTTCATTTTCAGTGATTGGCATACGGCAAGCATTACATTGATCATACTGACCTTTTTCCAATTTATGATTTACCGCAACGCGATTATCGAATACAAAACACTCACCTTCCCATAGGCTCTCTTCCTGCTTAACCTCTTCGAGATACTTAAGCACGCCTCCCTCAAGATGATACACCTCATCGAAACCTTGCTCTTTCAGGTAGGCCGTTGACTTCTCACAACGAATACCACCGGTACAGAACATAGCCACTTTTTTATGCTTCGCTGGATCCAAATTATCTTTCACATAGGCGGGGAATTCACGAAAGGTATCGGTTTTAGGGTCCACGGCATTCTTAAACGTCCCTATCTGGATCTCATATTCATTACGGGTATCCACCAACAACACATCGGGATCTGAGATCAGCTTGTTCCAGTCGTTCGGCTTAACATAAGTGCCTACTACCTTCAGAGGATCGATTCCTTCGACCCCCATAGTGACGATCTCTTTTTTAAGTTTGACCTTAGTGCGGTAGAAAGGCATCTGTTCATCGAAAGAGAACTTATGCACTATGTTATCGAGTCCAGGTTGCTGCTTCAGCCAAACCAACAAGCTGTCGATAGCGGCTTGGTTTCCGGCAACCGTACCATTGATCCCTTCACTGGCCAGCAGTAAGGTCCCTTTAATACCAGACTCTTCCATCACCGCCAACAGGGGTTTCTGTATCGATTCAAAATGGGGCAGAGAAACAAATTTATAAAGCGCACACACAACAACCTGGGACATATCAACCTCAACTGCTCGCTGGAGCTTAATCCCCAGTGCAAAATAAGCCAGCTCAAAAATGTGAGCAGGCATACAAAATAGCCGAGAATTCTACCCGAGTCACAGATAAACAAACAGAGACAAAATGTAGGGGTATTATGGTGACAAAGGACAGATTTGTTTTTTGACCCAAAAATCCACATCATATGAACATAATCACAAATAAAAATGAGCCTCATATGACGCTGCCAACCCTATACTCATTCAGACGTTGCCCCTATGCCATGCGAGCGCGCTTAGGCATCTACCTTTCGGGTTCTCAGGTTTTATTACGTGAAATAGTCCTAAAACATAAACCTCAGCCCATGCTCGATGCCTCCCCCAAAGGTACCGTCCCGGTTTTGATTCTACAAGATGGTGAGGTTATCGATGAAAGCCTGGATATCATGATATGGGCCCTGAAGCGCGATGATCCAGACAATCTCTTGCTTATAGAGGAGCCACACAAGCAGGAGATAGCTAAGGCATTGATCGACGCCAACGATTATAAATTTAAACCTTGGCTTGATAAGTATAAATATGCCGATCGACACCCTGAGCAGCGCGAAGAAAATTACCGAGAACAGGGTGAACAATTTATAGCTAAACTTGAAACACTACTCGCTAAACATGAACAACTGCTGGGATCTAAACCCTGTATCGCCGACTTTGCCATTTTCCCCTTTGTGCGTCAATTTGCCCATGTAAACAAACCCTGGTTCAGAGCGTCACCCTACCCTAATGTGCAGCGATGGCTGAGTCACCATCTGGCAAGCACGACCTTTACCCATATCATGAAGAAATACCCCACTTGGCTTGAGAGTGAAGAGGCGTTTCTGTTCGGCAAAGAGACAAAGCAGAAATGATAACCGGGATAGCGAGGGAACCTGGTGAGTGTTTAACTCATTGCTCTAAACAAGCCCGAATCAGCCACTGAACATCCGATACAGAAAATGAGTTTAGTAATATAAAGAAATGCTGTAGTTTTAGAAAGAATCTAAATAATCGGTCGACAGAGCTGTATTTAGCTTGGGCATAACAAAACCATAGACAAAGGATTGCAATTCTAATTATGGGCAAAACAGCATCGATTATCTTGGTTACAATCATATCCCTGTTATTCTCTGTGACTGTGTTCGCAGAGGTGTTCCAGTGGAAGGATAGTGATGGTAATGTCCATTTTGGCGATCAGCCTCCGATCAGTAGCAATGTAAAACCTGTCGATGTGATACTGAGTCCGACAACTCAGCTTTCAGCCCTCACTTCATCTACAGAAAACGCCGACTCTGGCGAGCCGAAAAATAGTGTAAAGAAAAAAATCGTCATGTACGCTACCTCCTGGTGCCAATACTGTGAAAAGGCAAGAAACTACTTTAAAAATAACAAGATCCGTTATATTGAATATGATGTCGAGAAGCTGCTGAAGCGGATGAAGGAGTTTAAGAAAAAGGGAGGGACCGGCTACCCATTAATACTCATAGGTAAAAAACATAAGATGCATGGTTTTAGTGCATCCGGCTTTGAACGGCGATACAAATCCTAAAAGTTAACTGCGCAAATATCACAGCAGTTCACCTGAATATCGGAAGCTGGCTATCATTTAATATTCAAACAAGCTGTTTGAAAGTGATAACTTGAATTTTGATGGTGTATCTTGTAAATCTAATGTCATGTTAAACACCTTTTTATGCCATTTCCGTTGAGGTCATACCGTTGGATAAATACAGCATTACCGTCAATACATTTGATAAATTAGCCCAAAAATATCAAGACAAATATATGGATATGGCGCTTTATGACGACACCTTCGATCTTTTCTGTCAGCGGCTAAATGATAAAGACAGCCCCTCACTGTTCGAAATTGGTTGTGGACCAGGCAATATCAGTCGGCTCCTATTAAACCTGTGTCCACAATTAACCATTCATGGTACCGATTTGGCGCCCAATATGGTTGAACTGGCAAAGTTGAACAATCCCGGCGCGACGTTTGATGTGATGGACTGCAGAGAGATTCACAAGGTAGATAGCAAGTACGATGCGATTATGTGTGGATTCTGTTTACCTTACATTTCTAAAGATGATGCAAGAAAGCTAATAGCTGATGCCTCAGGTTTATTGAGAGACGAAGGCATCATCTATATCAGCACCATGGAGGGCGATTATGAAGCCTCTAAATTTGATGTGTCGAGCTCAGGAGACAGGGTCTTCACTCACTTTCATCGGGCCGAACATTTAACCCGATGCTTGCACGAAAGCGGGTTTAAAGTTATCGATGTGAATCGTAAAACTACCTCTAAACCAGATGGAACTGACAACACTGATCTGTTTATCATCGCACAACTTTAGCGATATTAAACCTGTGGGCCCCCCCCTAGGTTTGGAAGCGAAAGTTTAGTTACAAATTTTAATGTTCAAATCGGGTAAAAAGGATAAATAGCCATGGCTAATATTCATCATTAACCGTACAATATTTGCTCTCACAAATGACAGGCTCCAGTCCTGCTTATACCAATCGGTATTAGATAGTGTTTCCGGTAAAAAATCGTCATCCAATGACCAATCTTTATTCATTTTGATTTTATTCTTATCTTAAGAGGTATCAGTGCAAACAGATCCAACTCAAGCGCAGACCGTTTCAAAACCCTCAGCCATCTTAAACCTTGCCCTATTGATCCCTATGTTATCGGCAATCGTGGCCATAACACCGCTGGCGATCGACATGTACCTACCGGCCATGTCGACCTTAGCCGCAAGCTTTCATTCCGACATCACCACGGTACAGCAATCTTTAAGTCTATATTTAGCGGGTTACTCGCTGGGTATGCTCAGTTTTGGGCCATTAGCCGACCGAATAGGCAGACGCCCTCTGGTCATCATCGGTTTAACAGGCTTTATGCTTGTCAGTCTGGCATTGGCTTTTGTCACCAGTATCGAGGCGTTTCTTTCGCTTCGATTCGCCCAGGCATTTATCGGCGCAGCCGCAACCGTCGTTGTGCCAGGGTATATAAAAGAGGTCTATGGAGAAAATACGGCCAAAGGTATGTCCTATGTCAGCCTGATCATGATGCTGGCACCATTATTAGCCCCCAGCCTGGGTAGTTTGATTTTAGAATTTGGCGAGTGGCATCTTATCTTTTTTATCTTAGCTTTCTATGCCTGTATCCTGTTATCTCTGGTGCTATGGAAGCTAAAAATGCCCAGTGACAGTGATAAAGGAAGCCGCAGCCAGAAGTCTTTCTTCGGTGCCTATGCGGTCGTATTCACTAAACCCGGAGTCAAACTGCATATTGCCAGTGGGGTATTAACCTCATTTGCCTTTTTTTGCTATCTCACCGCTTCCCCCTTCGTCTATATGGAGGTTTTCGGTCTTGATAAGTCTCTGTTCGCCATACTGTTTAGTACCAATGTAGGCGCACTTATGTTGGCCAACGTGATCAACAGCCGTATCGTAGGTCGTTATGGTTCGAAGAGAATGCTCAGGGTATCGACCATACTCGCCATGCTGGCCGGTTCCGCGCTATTTACGGTAAATTGGTTTGGGTTAAGTCTCAGTTTTACCGTTGCGACCCTTATTCCCTTCATGGGATTTCTTGGTGTGATGTCAGTCAATGCCGACGCGATAGTGTTAATGAAATTTAAACAGGAGACCGGCACGGCTACCGCGGTCATTGGCACACTACGTTTCGGATGCGGTGCGCTAGCGGGTCCATTATTAGCCCTGTTTTATACAGGGACTGCGGTGCCCTTCTCGGCTCTGATGCTGAGCGCAGTGGTCTTAGTGGGAGTGTGTCAGTTTTACGCACCGACGGGCGTTCAAAACCAGAGTTAATACCAATTGGTATAACACCCTTATCTGAGAATAGATTCCAGCTTTGAGTAATAATTATTAAAGGCTGAGATCGAGACAGGGTTTAAGTGTAAGAATAGTCGTTATGGCGTTTTTACGCTTTAGCCCTACGGTTTAGGACAAAAGTAACCATTTACCTTTGCCATACCTGCCATTTTCACACTCTGTAATAGCTGAGTTCATGTGTTGTCTGATGTTCTCACCTGCCTGAATACTAAGATTTAACCTCTACATATTTATCACTTTTCAACTTATAACCTTACAATCAGCCATGAAGATCTATGATGAACAGTGAATTTTTTTCATTTATCTCTATTTTTTCAATAAAAGGCTTGAATTGCGCGCTTAATTTTATATGATGAAATTCTGTTCATTTGAAACAGGTGTCGCACCTTACAAGGTGAACGTTAACTTCATACCTTAAGTTAATCGACATATCGAGAGTTTAGGATCACCATCCAAACTCATAAATTCAAGCGATTACCGTCGCTGTAGCGAGATACTGCATACCGTAGCGGTAACTTATGAGGGTTTACAAATGGAAAAGCTATCAGGCGCCAGCATGATCGTCCGATCTCTTATTGACGAAGGCGTAAAACATATATTCGGCTATCCAGGCGGATCGGTGTTAGATATCTATGATGCCCTACACGAAAAATCAAAAATCGAACACATTCTCGTCCGTCATGAACAAGCAGCCGTACATATGGCCGATGGCTATGCGCGTGCAACGGGTGAAGTCGGCGTAGTACTCGTCACCTCAGGACCCGGCGCCACCAATACGATCACGGGTATTGCCACAGCCTACATGGACTCAATTCCACTGGTTATTGTCTCGGGCCAGGTACCGAGTAACTTAATCGGTAACGATGCATTCCAAGAGTGCGACATGATAGGTATCTCAAGACCCGTCGTTAAGCACAGTTTTCTGGTCACAGATCCCAGAGACATTCCCGAGATCATCAAAAAAGCCTTCTTTATCGCCGCCAGTGGCCGTCCCGGCCCCGTGGTTATCGATGTACCGAAAGACTGCATGAATCCAGCCATATTGCATGAATATAAATATCCTGATGACATCAGTATGCGCTCATACAACCCAACAACAACTGGGCATAAAGGGCAGATCCGTCGTGGCGTTCAAGCGCTGTTAAAAGCAAAGAAACCCGTTCTGTATGTCGGTGGTGGCGCGATTATCTCTGAATGTGATAAGCAGATATTAGCCCTCTCTGAAAAGTTAAATATTCCGGTTGTCAGCACATTGATGGGATTGGGTGCATTTCCCGGCACCCATAAAAATAGCTTAGGTATGCTTGGTATGCACGGCTGCTATGAAGCCAACATGGCGATGCACAATACCGACCTTATCTTCGGCATAGGTGTACGCTTTGACGACCGCACCACTAACAATATTGACAAGTATTGCCCTAACGCGACCATATTACATATCGATATCGACCCTTCCTCTATCTCGAAAACCATTCGGGTCGATATCCCCATCGTTGGCTCTGCCGAAAAGATCCTCGATGAGATGCTAGCGCAATTGGACTCGAGCGGTGAAGTGGTTGTTGATGAAGCAGCTATCGACTTTTGGTGGAGTGAGATCAGTCATTGGCGCAGCCGTAAGAGCCTGGCTTACGACAAAAGCAGTGAAAAAATCAAACCTCAACAAGTAATTGAAACGCTTCATAAGCTAACCAAGGGTGATGCCTACGTTGCATCCGATGTGGGCCAACATCAAATGTTTGCCGCGCTCTACTATCCGTTCGATAAGCCACGTCGTTGGATCAACTCCGGTGGACTCGGCACTATGGGCTTTGGCCTTCCTGCAGCGATGGGAGTAAAGATGGCGAAACCTGATGAGACCGTTATCTGTGTAACCGGAGATGGTTCGATTCAGATGAACATTCAGGAGCTTTCTACCGCGCTGCAATACGATACTCCGGTTAAAATCATCAACCTCAATAACCGTTTCTTAGGTATGGTTAAACAGTGGCAGGATATTATCTATGCCGGGCGTCACTCTCACTCCTATATGGACTCGGTACCGGATTTTGCCAAAATTGCCGAAGCATACGGACATGTGGGGATGACCATCAGCGATCCTGCAGAACTTGAATCCGGCCTTGAAAAAGCCTTGGCCATGAAAGATAAGCTGGTATTTGTCGATATTAATGTCGATGAAACTGAACACGTTTACCCCATGCAGATCCGCGGTGGAGCGATGAGCGAAATGTGGCTGAGCAAAACGGAGAAAAGCTAATGCGTCGTATTATATCTGTATTACTTGAAAACCAACCTGGTGCGCTTTCACGGGTTGTCGGGCTTTTTTCTCAGCGCGGCTACAACATCGAAACGTTAACCGTTGCGCCGACAGATGACATCACGTTATCTCGTCTGAACATCTCTTTGGTGGCTGATGAAGCGGCACTCGAGCAGATAGAGAAACAGCTGCATAAGCTTATCGATACCCTCAAGGTATCAAACATTACCGAGTCGGATCATATTGAGAGAGAGCTAGCCCTGGTTAAAGTAAAAGCCAAGGGCAGTATGCGTGAAGAGATTAAACGCACAGCGGAGATCTTTCGTGGACAGGTCGTCGATATTACTGCCGATCTCTATACGGTGCAGCTCACAGGAACGAGTGAAAAACTCGATGCCTTTATTACTGCAGTCGGTGATGTCACCAAAGTCGTTGAAGTCTCACGCTCAGGTGTTGTAGGAATAGCCCGCGGTGAGAAGGCGATGAGAGCCTGATAATCGTTTCAGCACTCAAGTGCTAAGTCAGGTACTAAAAAGGGAGCTCAGGCTCCCTTTTTGTTTGAATCATTTTCTATTTGAATCAGTTTTAGCTCACAGAGTCCAGGCCGTAAACTAATACCAACTATTCAGAATCGATCAGTCTCGAAGTACCTATCTCAATTTTACGTGGCTTTAATGCCTCTGGGATCTCACGTTGAAGATCGATATTGAGTAAGCCATTTTCAAGGTTGGCGCCAACCACTGTCACGTAATCGGCCAACTGGAATGTACGCTCGAAACCACGCTCGGCAATGCCCTGATAGAGGTACTTACGTTCTTTCTCTTGCTGCTCGGCTTTAGTACCTTTTACCAGTAGCTTATCGCCTTCGCTGGTGATATCGAGTTCATCCATTGTAAAGCCAGCGACGGCCATGGTGATACGATAACGGTTTTCGTTAAGCAGTTCGATATTATACGGGGGATAACCTGAGTTGCCTTTGTTCGAGGCCGCATGCTCTGCAAGCTGGGCTAAACGATCGAAACCAATGGCACTACGGTATAGGGGAGTGAGATCATAATTACGCATGTGTATATCCTTTTTATAAAGCAATATATAATTTAATTAGCCGACAATGCCGCGCTATTCGATTCAACTTTTACTCCTCAGAGCTAAAAGTTAAAAGTTAAAAGTTAAAAAGTAGTAGAGCCCTCGTTGAGCGACTCTACTATTAGATATAAGGACGTAAAAATAATTTTCAAGCCATAGCCTTAACTTTTCTGATTGAAATGAAATAAACAATTTAGCCACTACTGATAATTCATTGATAAATACTTAAAAAAACTGCCGCTAATTAGCGGCAGTTTTAGTTAGACAACACTTTGAATTTCGATTCAACCCAATCAATAGTTAAGTAAAGTAGAATCTCGTTTCAGCGTTCAGATTATTGATTGTCTTCCGATTTAACAATAGGGTTGTCAATTATGAATCCAGCTGGCGCTATAAAGGTTAGGCCTGTAGGAATTTCTTCCAATGCTTTACCTTCTGATGTCAATGCCTCGACATATTCAATCATTGACTCATTATCAACAAATCCAGAAAGAACAACATCCGACTGTTTCTTAGTATTAAAAATCTCGTAACCGTCTTTACCACCAGCAATGTAGGCATTTGTCGCAATTTTATAGACAGTATCAGAATTAATCGCCGAACAGTTACCCGCTGAAACACCTTCTGGACAAATGTTTAAGCCTTCAATCTGCTCACCAGCAACAGCTAGACCGTTAAACGTAAACTCAACGTTAGCAAAAGTTGGGAAAGATCCCGAAGACGTAGTCAACGAATAGTTGATAGTATCTTCAAGCAATTGAGTAATATCAGCGCCTTTAAGCTCAACAATGGCGAGTTCATTACTAAAGTAAAGAAGCGAACCGACGATATATCCAGCAGTCAATCCATCTGGCCCTGCAACGATACTGTTACGTACGCCACCATTATTGGTGATGGCCATATCAACGCCATAGCCTTGTTTATTAAGTTTCCAAACCATCGAAGTAGCTACTTGAGCGCCAGCTTCTGAACCAGTGACAGGTAAAGATGCACCTTTGCGTGCAACACCTGGTTGGCGAACATGATCTAACATGCCAGTATCGGTTGGATCATTGGCATCAAATACTTGACCAATAACTTTACCTTCAAACTCTTCAATTAATGGTTTGTAATCAATGTCAATAATGCTGCGCAACAGAGCATCTTCTTCTGTGATGGCGATATTATTTTGTTCAGACACAAATTTTTCAGCTGAAGTCTGGTCTGCTTCGGTCAGTGCTTCACGATTTTCACCGTCATATTTATGTTTAAAATCATTATCAATAAGTAAGGTATTGTTACCCTCACACACAGTTATCTCACCATTTTCAAAACTAACATCAACCTGACCAACTGCCTGTGCAATGTCACCAGCTTGTACAATACACGTCTTGGTAGTGCCATTAGGGTTAGTGAACATCTCTGCATAACCAGCAATCGCAGAGCCGTTGCCATTACCGATATTATTAAAATCGCCGAGTAAAGTATGAGAATGGCCGCCGACAATTACGTCAACACCGTTTACACTTTCTGCAATACGGATATCACGGTCTAAGCCTATATGGCTTACCATAATGACTTTATCAACTCCCATTTCTTTTAATGCATCAACAGTCGCTTGGGCAGTTTCTATCTCTTTTTTGAAGACAAGATCTTTACCTGGAGATGAAATACTTTCCATATCTTCTAGAACAAGACCAAAGACACCGACTTTCTCATCATTAAACTCTTTTATCATATAAGGCATGATATTAGAAACATCACTCATTTGTGAGTCAGCGCTAATATCAAGGTTTGCCGCCAGAATAGGAAAATCGACTTTATTAGCAAATTCAATCAATGGCTCATTGCCTAAATCAAATTCGTGATTACCGATTGTCATTGCATCAAGATTCATCTCACGTAACAAAGTTGCATTACCTGCACCTTTAAGTACGTTGAAATATAGAGAGCCTTGAAAAGCATCACCACCGTGTAAAGCAAGAAATGGCTTACCGGAATCATTAGCTGCTGAACGTGCATTTTTTAATGCTGTAGCTACTCGAGGATAGCCACCAGCGGAACTACGAACACTAAAATCTTCTTCATTAATTTGAGCTGTAAAATCAACAGAAGTCGGATCAAAGCTTGAGTGCGTATCGTTAATATGCGCAATTGTTAAGTTAAATTTAGTACTTTCTGGTGCAACAGTATCATCATTACTATTACAACCCGCTAATGCCGCTAATACTGCTGTGGCAACTAAGCCTTTTATTAATTTACTAGTCATTCAATCAACCCCTAGATTATCTTTAATTAATTACCATCATTTTTTACAATTACGGATTCTATGATCTCGCTGACAGCATCATAGCAAAGAATATATCGAAATTGTGTCAACTTTATGAATAAACGTGGGCTAAATGTTTATTTTCAAAGCATATTGTATAACCTATTGTCCACATATAAGAACAGAAAGAACCAGGGGTTCAGGGTGGTGCGAAGGGAATTTTTAAAAGCCTGTACACCCACCAGGCTTAGTTTTTTATTTCAACGCGTTAGCGCTTTACGCGTTTCAAAACGATTGTCTGTATTTATGAACAAGTCGTTACACACCAACACCACCAAACACCATTCTATTAACCAAGCATTAACTTAAGCTAATCTACTTTTGAGCCATTTTGCGATGTCGGTCAACTGTTGGGGCAGAACGGTGTGAGGCATAGTGTAGGTTTTCCACTCTACATCATAACCATTAGTGATTAACATCTCGTTAGCCATCTTGCCGGCTGTTACAGGTACGACATCATCTTGCTCACCGTGGTGCTGTAAAATTGGTGTCGCCTTATTCGCCTCGCTCAGCTCTGAGGGTAATTGATCTGCCGTCGGCAGATAACAAGACAGTGCCATGATCCCCGCTAACGTTTCAGGAAACCTTAATCCACTGAAGAGGCTCATGACGCCCCCCTGACTAAAGCCAGCCAATACGATTTTATCGGCAGGAATGCCGGCATCTATCTGTTCCTGTATTAATCCACAAACAGCAATTTCAGACTCAAGCACGCCCGGCATATCGGCCCTGTTATGCAGATCCATGCCCTTAATGTCATACCAGGCTCGCATCACATAACCTTGATTAATGGTTACTGCCTGCTCCGGGGCATGGGGGAAAATAAATCGGATGCTGTGATCATCAGGCAGTCCTAAAGCCGGTACGACAGGCGCAAAGCCTGCACCCGAGTCGCCCAAACCGTGCAACCAGATCACACAAGCCGTAGCGGTTGATTCAGGCTCTATAGTAATGCGCTCTAATACTCTTGTAGACATTCTTTTCCTTTAAATTTGCCATCAATTTTGTGACCGACATCATACCTTAGCGATGGCTATGACCCAAACGTTCAATAAAATCGTTCATTCTTGTCGAGTCTTTTCGCTTTTCCTGTTGAATATCACCGCCTACACTCAATACATCAAAGAGACGATAATGAGAAAAGTTATGGGATTACTTCAAGACGGCGTGTGGAAGGACCAGTGGTATCCAACCAAAGAGAACGGCGGTAAATTTGTACGTGAGAAGTCACAGTTCAGGCACTGGATAACCTCCGAAGGAGAGTCTGTGAATGAAAACGAACCCGAATTTATCGCCGAAGCGCAGCGCTATCATCTTTATGTCTCCCTTGCCTGCCCGTGGGCGCACCGAACCTTGATATTCAGGGAGCTAAAATCTCTGCAAGCCTATATCAGCGTCTCTGTGGTAGAACCCCATATGTTAGATAACGGCTGGGAGTTCTCCGGCCCGAATCAGAGCGATGCAGCCTCGCACATCAAAGGGGCTGAAACCGACCGGCTCAACGGCAAAGATTTCCTGTATCAAATCTATCAGGCCGCCTCTGCTGATTACACAGGCCGGGTAACAGTACCCGTACTCTGGGATAAGAAAACGAAAACGATTGTGAACAATGAATCTTCGGATATCATTCGAATCTTCAACTCCGCCTTCAATCACCTCACCGGGAACACAATAGACCTTTACCCTGAGGCACTGAGAGAAGATATCGATGAGATCAATGACTGGGTCTACTCCTCGATAAATAATGGCGTCTACCGAGCCGGGTTTGCAACCAGTCAGGAGGCGTATAATGAAGCCTTCGACAGTCTGTTTGACGCCCTGGACAAGGTAGAAAAGATATTACAAGGGAAGCGATACTTAACAGGTGAGACGATAACCGAAGCCGATTGGCGTCTGTTTACCACCCTGATCCGATTCGACTCTGTTTATGTGGGCCACTTTAAAGCAAACAGACAGACGATCGAGCAATACCCTTCAATTTCAGCTTATCTGAGAGAGTTATACCAAGTTGAAGGCATCAAAGCGACGGTTAACTTTGAACATATTAAGCAACACTATTATTTCAGCCACGATCAGATTAATCCGAGCAGAATCGTGCCTAAGGGCCCGTTTATTGATTACCTGAGTCCGCATGGACGAGACAAGGCTGACAAACGCTAGTCGATACTAAGCCCATACGAATCGGCCATTACGGAACGAGTTCTGTTGCTTGAAGCAGAATCGTTCCTAAGGGCCCGTATATTGATTACCCGATGCCGAGCTCTTCGCGGATTGCGTTAAGCTGCTCGAGCGTGTCTAGTCTCAGGCTCCATCTGACGGCGCCGGCATCGGCATTGATGATCAAGGCCTCGTCATTGAACTTAATATCCTCCACCATGGCATACATGGTCGTACCTGAAGTGGATAACCTCACCTGAACTTCGAAAGGAGTCAGAATAATTTTGCCTTGTGAAAATTCGATAACCATACGCCAACCTTTATCTCTTCATAAAAACAAAAAAACCAGCAAAAAATTGCTGGTTTTTCTTCATACACTCATTTATTAGTGATGATGACCGCCCTTACCATGGGCATGACCGTGTGCTTTCTCTTCATCTGTCGCATCACGTGCATCGACAATTTCAATGTCAAATGTCAATTCACGACCGGCTAACGGATGGTTGATGTCGACCGTCGCCATAAACTTACCCACTTTAATAATGGTCACCTGACGCTGACCCTGATCTGTGTTGATTAGCGCACGCATTCCCGGCTTCCAAATTTTTGCGCCCTCTAGGTGCTTAACTGATACGCGCTGCTCACAATCTTCATTACGCTCGCCGTAGGTTGTTGCCGCAGGTAGGGTGACAGAAAACTTCTCACCGGCTTGTTTACCATTAATCGCATCTTCGACACCCGGCATCATGTTGTCATGGCCATGGAGATACGCAATTGGATCGAGACCTTCATTTGTCTCTAACACCTCTCCCTGTTCATCGCGTAATGTGTAATTAAACTGAACAACCATATCGTTTTTAATGCTCATTAAATGTCCTTAACTGTCTGTTGACTCTGTTTTGAGTCGCAGCTTAGCAAAACTCATTTGTACTCTCTAGCCCTAACCTAAATTATCGCCCGCCACCGGGCACTATGGTAAGGTGTTCAACCTGACTGAGAACGTCCAGATTCAACAGCGCTAATTGGCAAACACCTGAGCTAATTTGATGTTTTGCTGAGCAATCTACGCTCCATTGCCTTAACAGGTATCCCGCTAACGCCGCTCTTGTCACCACTTCCAACTTGTTATCTTGCATCTGGTAATCCAGTGCAATCGCTTCAGGGTGATCTAGGCTTGGATGAGGGATCAGGTTCAAAGTGATCATATTATCCCATTGAGTGTCTTTTACCTGAGTCTCATTGAACTTAGGCTCACTACTCGCACTTGAGATGGCTTTGATACGGGTCACCACGAAATCGGTAAATACCTGGTGAGTCCTGTCGAATGCCCTGACATGCCACCTCTGACCATTATTAACCAGAGCATGGGGCACTATCTCACGTTCTCTTTCACCCGAGGAGACCGAGACATATTTAACTTTTAAGGCCCGCTTATTTTGAATAGCGCGCATCAATGCCGCAATAATTTCGGTATCAGGGTGGATCAACTGAATCGCATCGATACATATTTCACTGGGCGAAATAGGCTGAGACAGCCCATCACCAAAGCCTTTCGCTAAACCATGTAAAATGCCTTCGGGTTCATGCTGAAACAGGGCTTTAAACTCAGGTTTTCTATGATAACTCTTCGTCTGATGCACCAGGGTCATATTAACCGGTGCAAACTCTCGATAACTGGCAAAATCACGCGTCGCGGCGGCAAGGCCCGTTGCGAATTTCTTAATGAGATCCTGACGGGATACCTGCCCAAAATACTGCAAACTAAAGTCGATAAAAGCGAGGCGCTGTTTTTGAGCGTGAGAAAGGTTATCCATTGAGTTCATAGGCTTTGCAAGCTTCCAGATTCAGATATCAGTTATTCATACCAGTCGGCAGAATTCGAATGACAATAGGTATTTAACAGCGATTAAAGGGATAATATAATTGATAAAAAAGAAAGGTGCAATCATTGTGATTACACCTTAATTATGGAGAGTGGCTAATGCAAACAGGCTTAAATAACGCCTAAGGCCTTAAAGGTCGCTTCACTTGGAAAACCATCTGCAACCAGTCCAACACTCAGTTGAAACGCTCTTAAACCGGTTTTGGAGTTATTGCCCATCACCCCATCAGGCTTTCCTACATCGAATCCTTTCTCATTTAACTTCGCCTGCAACGACTTGACACGGGCGCGACTTAAATTGTCCTGCTTGGGTGGCTTAACGGCCAAACTAACACCCCCATTGATTCTGTCGGCCAGATGCCCTACCGCAATGGCGTAAAACTCAGAACGATTCCATCGCATGATCACATCAAAGTTCTTATAGCCTAAAAATGCCGGGCCGGTATGTCCCGCAGGCAGATAGAGTGCGGCGTTCATATCCGGTGTAGACAGAGGAGCATCATCACTCTTAGTCACCCCAAGTTTTACCCACTCGGCCAGAGGTTGAGCCTTGTCCTTACCGAGGTATCCATAACTGAAATCATTGGGCAGTTTGACTTCACGGCCCCAACGTTCATTACGTTGCCAGCCGAGTTGATTCAAAAAGTTTGCCGCTGAAGTCAATGCGTCAATGGTGCTGTTCCAAAGGTCGGCTTTACCGTCGCCATCTCCATCGACCGCATATTTTGCATAAGCACTAGGCATAAATTGTGTGTGGCCCATAGCGCCAGCCCATGAGCCGACCATCTGTGAGGACTTAAACTGATACTCCTCTTTAAGCTTCAAGGCTTTCATCAATTCGCCGGTGAAATATTTACTACGGCGGGGATCACAGGCCAGCGTTGCTAAAGAGTCGAGTACCGGCATTTTCCCTTTATAAGAGCCGAAGTTAGTTTCCAGCCCCCAAAACGCCATCAGGTATTGAGGCGGCACCCCGTATTTCTGTGATAATTCATTGAGGAGTTCTCGGTTCTCTTTTAGTAACTTTCTCCCCTCCTTCACGCGCCAGTCGGTCACCCTTTTGCTGAAATAGTTATCGAACGTTTGGCTAAACTCCGGCTGTTTCTTGTCTAATTCGATAACTCGAGATACATATTTTACCTTTGCCAAGGTGTTGTCTATGGTGTCTCTCGATAGCCCTTGCTCTTGCGCGGTCTCTTTTAGTTTAATAACACAAGAGGCAAAGTCATCGGCGCTGGCGGGCATTGAAGATAAGCTTGAAAAAAATAACAGGGAGGCTAACGGGACATGTTTAATCAAAATGAATACTCCAAGAATGCATAAAAAAGATATCGGCCCAATAAAAATGAAAATCATGGCTATGGCCTGTAGCCGTTAGTACAGACCATAATAACGATACAGACAGCATATATTAAGTATTTATCCCCGATTAAGTGAGATTAAATTGCAATTATTCTATTCTGCAAAAATTAGCCAGGTTAAATCTAAAGATTTTCTTGGAGAATGCGGCTCATGCCGTATAATGAGTCGGTTAAATATTCATACCTAAGAGACCTAACATGACTGAAACAAATCCATTGCTTACCAGCTTTATCGAAAACGTAAAAGAACACCAAGCCGTCTGGGGACTGCAGGATGAAACTGGTGAAGGTTGGGTTGTATGTGACTCTTCTGAATACGAAGACACTGATGTTATGCCGTTATGGTCAACTGAAGCGCATGCTAAAGTACATTGCAGTGAAGAGTGGTCTAACTACCAGCCAGTCTCTATCACTCTGGTTGAGTTCCTGGAGTTTTGGGTGTCAGATCTTAACGACGATGGCGTTCTTATCGGCACAGATTGGCAAGCCGAAAAAGAGTGTTTAGAAGTTGATCCTATCGTACTTGCTCAGTCTTTGGTAAATATCGAAGAAGAATAAAACAAGCTGAGTAACGCTTACTGAGCGAAAGTGGCTTCTTAACCTTAACAACACTCCTCACAGGATAAATTACGGTTAAGAAGCCTGACTCCCCCTCCATGCTCGAGCTTAATATCCATGCCTTCCCTATCTCTTATCGATATACCATTCGATTATCGCCATACCTGTTGGTTTTGCGCTGAGCCCTGTAACGGTAACTTCGAATACCACGCCACAGCCATTACTCCACATCAGAGCCTGAGTATCCCCGCCTGTAAAGAGTGCTTAAAACTGGCCAAACAGAACCAATTAACTTCGATTTGGGACTGTCAGATCGCAGTGAAAGATGAGCTTATGCGGATCTACGCTAAACATCTGGCAATCGGTATCAATTGGACAGAGCAAGAGCTCATCGACTCTGAGTTCTCCTGTAAAGTATTCGAAGGGTTCAAGAAGAGTGCCTGGATGATGTACCTGATCGCCAAAGAAAGAGTCAATGCACCGGGTTGGCCACTGAGTGTTAATGGTATTCCGCTGGATAACGGCGACTATGAGCAGGGCTTTGAGTTTGATGGCGTCAAATATCGCTCTCTTTCAAAAGCGGTGAGCCATTACAGCCGTATCTTAGGGTTAGATAAACTGTTTTTTGAAGCCGTACTGTCACAGGTGGGCAGAAGTCGATTTGGCTATGCCGTTCGCATCAGCCGAATTAATATCGCTTCCCATAAAAGGGTCAAGCAACAGGTGCTGAAAGATATCGCTCTGGAGCAAGGGCAGCCACTACATAGTGATACCTGGTTTTAAAAAGGCCATAAACTATGGCCTTTAATCAATACAATGCAGCTTAAACTATCTCTCTTAATTTCTGTTGCACCACATCCACGAGTAGATCGGGTTGGAATTTAGATATGAATCGGTCACAACCGACTTTTTCAACCATGGCATTGTTAAAACTGCCACTCAATGAAGTATTCAAGGTAATAAACAGATCGCTCATGCGTTTATCACTACGGATCTCATGAGTCAGTTTATAGCCATCCATCTCGGGCATCTCGGCATCTGTGATCAACATTAAGATCTCATCCTGAACAGATTTCCCCTCATCGCACCACTTTTTCAAGACATTCAAAGCCTGCAACCCGTCTGAAGTTTCTAAGATCTCTATCCCTAAAGGCTCTAATGTCTCTTTAATCTGCCTGCGAGCGGTAGACGAGTCATCGGCAATCAATATTCTGCGACCATGCATCTCGCTGACCAGTGATTCATCGAGAACCCCGTCAGAGAGACGAATATCATAGTGAATGATCTCCGCCAACACTTTTTCAACATCAATGATTGAGACCAACTGGGTATGACCTTCCGTTTCGATGCGAGTAATGGCCGTTAAGTAATTATTGCTTCCAGCAGTCTTAGGCGGAGGCAAAATATCTCCCCAAGTCATGTTGACAATATGCTCAACCTTTCCAACCCTAAAGCCTTGTACACTTCGATTGTACTCGGTAATAATCAAGTTTGACTCTTGATCGTCTGACATAGGTTGAAAACCGATAGCCGCACGCAGATCGATAACCGGAATGGAGGTACCTCGAATATTGGCAACCCCACTGATATGGGGATGACTGCCCGGCACAGCGCTTAATGCAGGGAGCTTAACCACCTCTTTGACTTTAAAAACGTTAATTGCAAAAAGTTGAGTGGCATTTATTCGAAACAATAAAAGCTCTAACCTATTTTCACCAACGAGTTTTGTACGTTGATCAACCGAATCAAGAATTTTTGCCATAATACAACTCTCAAGGTAAAGGGATAATGGTTAGCAACCAAAATATTACTTGTTAATTATAGTCTTTATCTTACCCACAGAACTGAGTTACAGATCTAATTAAAACAAATAAGTAGTCAAAGGCCTGAGAAGTGAGACGCCCTGTTGATTACCTTTAGCTATCCAACGTTGCTTTAACCCCGCTTGAAGGGCCCCAAGGGGCTTCACACTAGCCAAGTAAGCGGGTTGACTATGATAAAATCCACCAGCAGCAATCAAAAGACTCAAAAATTCTAACACTTATAATTAAAAGTGGCAGTTTTTATAATTTATACCAATTGCATTAAATATCTGACCATTCAGCGGGAGTTCAAAACCCTGTAGGCAAGGCGGGGGATTGAAGCTAATAGTCATTCTCGGCAACAAGCTCCTGCGTTGCTCCACCTCCTGCATCCAGTAAATAGTATCATTCATCTTAAATACGGGTTGACATGGCCGGCGTTGACGATATAATGGCCACCGATTTTGAGATTCCCTTGTAATTTTCTTTTGTTAGTCCGACTCCTCTCGTCACTGCCTCACAAAATATATTAATACACCTGGTTCAACATCTAATAGCTCGTCATTTTACTGTCATAAATTTATGATTTAATTTGACTCGATTAAGCATATCCAATTCGAACTTGTTACAAACGTTAACATTTGAAGATGATATAAATGCTTGATTAAGCTGTTAAAGATGAGTAGTCTCGAAACACAAATAACACTCATCTTTCGCAAAAATGCTAAGGATATTTTATAGTTAAATACATGCTGCAAAGGTTTGCAGTAATATAAAAAGGAATATGACATATGTCGTACAATATCAATGGTCATGAGATCACAGTAAATTTCCCGGTAGACTCTATCTCTTTAAATAAGTCTTCTATCGCTTTCACCGATAGCCAAGGGAAAAACAGACAAACCTTTTCTAAACGCACCGAAGCGTTATCGTTTATGAAATGGCTTTTATCAAGCAACAAATAAATCACAGTGATAAAAGAAATGGATGATAAAGAGTCTGTTTGTAATAAAATAAAGAAATACAATTAGTTAAAAAATAATGCCAATCGATACACTACCTCTCACTGGTATCGAGTGACCCAAACTTCCACCGGAAAATGGGAACAGATAGGACTGACATCATTAAATCAGCTATCAGGCAGTAAAGTAACATCTACCTTTGGTTCAGGCTGTATCAATTTCACAGATACTCAGCCTGACCAAACGGTAAAAACCTCAATGATTGATCCTATCCTCTCAACAAATTCTAGCTTCTTACTTCGATTTAAGACCGCCCTGCAGATGTTGAATTAGCCGCCATATTTACGTTGGTATCGAGGCAACATACTGACATTGCCTAGTAGCCCCCCCTGATGAAGGTACATGATAGGTGTTTTATCCGCCGTCATATTCAGATAGTGCTCAAGTGCCATCCAGCCTAAAGGATCATAGAGAAGTTCAAATTCGATACCTGTATTGCAGACCCGTTTCCACATCTCATAAAACTCTCGATACAACTTACCGAAATGAAATTTCTTAGGCATGGCAACAATCTCAGGATGATGCGCCGCCTCACCACTGAGCATTTCGAATTGCTGTTTCAGGTATCCATCACCGCCAACGGCTGCACAAGTTAAGACACGAATATCTAACCCCGAACCAACAAAATATTTATTGAGAAATAACGCAGTTGTACCGGTACCGGAAGGAAGAAACACGATGAGAGATGAAAGAGCCAGCTCCCTAAACCACGCGCAGATCTCCTCTGCAAGTTTAAACACACCAAATTCGGCATAGCCGCACCTTCCCCCCTCAGGAACAAACACTGCACGCGCTTGATTAGGCAGTACTTGCTCCTCTATATAGGTCAAGGTATCGCGCCCCTCTCGATCACTCTGCTCGCTGAGATTAATGATATTGGCGCCATTTTGGCAAGCACTGACATAATTGCCCTCTTTCTGTGTTTTTATGTGCGAGGCGATATGGTCCACATAAAAGTCCAGCTGCCACCCTCTCAACTTAGCGAGCGCTGACATAGAGTACAGCGAGTTAGCCTGAGCAGAGCCATACCCGATAACCTTATTAACATCCGGGAAGTCATGCTCAAGAAAATAGGCAAATTTGCGAGCCTTATTACCGGAAAACTCCGGATGCAGGAGATCGTCTCGTTTAACAAAAATGTCTCTGTCAAACATCTCAATGGAATCTACTGGGGTATGACTTAATTTCATAATTCTGAAACCTAAACTATTGAACTGACAAGTTTATCACTGTAAGTCTATCGAGCAAAACCACTAAAAGCTGGTAATTTTTACTAACAGGTAATATTAGAAAAAACAAAAAACGCCTATATTTCATAATGATACTTAATTGGCACGTTTCTAGCTTATTAACTGTATAGCGCAGCTTAACTTTTGCCTTTATAAGGAGTTTTTAATGGCAGTATTACGTTTAATCTTTAACATTGCATGGTTTGTTCTCGGCGGATTTGTTATGGGCTTAGCCTGGTGGGTAGCGGGCTTACTCTGTTATATCAGTATTATCGGCATACCATTTGGTCGAGCCTGTTTTGTCATCGGTGAAATGACCTTCTGGCCATTTGGGCAAGATCATATGAGCAGAAGGAGCCTGACTGGCAGTGAGGATATAGGTACTGGCGCATTTGGTACCCTAGGCAATATCGTCTGGTTTTTACTATTTGGGATCTGGCTTGCAATAGGTCACATTACTCATGCGTTGGCATGTTTCGTTACCATTATCGGGATCCCATTTGGTATTCAGCACCTGAAATTAGCGCTTTTAAGCTTAACCCCTATTGGGCAGACGGTTGTCACCAAAGCTTAGAGCGGTGTTTAAACAATACGTTTTAACGTGTGACTCGGTAAAACATGGTCACACTCCCGGTCACTCATTAACCGCATAACCAAGACGCCGAATTAATTGTCATTAGTTCGGCGTTTTTCGTTTACGCAGCAAGCTTACTTACTGCCTGTTTTCACCTCTGACATATACTCATCCAGAATCAATTCGGCATCAATTTTCGATAAGCCAGCATTAAACATATCTCGCCAGTAATGGCCTTCAGGCGTGTTTCTAAATGCGATAAACATCTGCTTATCTTCAAGCGTCTTCTTGTTTATCTGTAATTTCCCCGCGAGTGACTTCAACTCTTTTTGAGATAACAGGTAGCCAAAAACGTGTAGGTCGATAACAGCGGCATCGATGCGAGCGGTAGCCACCTTCTTTACGTTATGCTCATCAGAATTGACAACTTCGACCCTTTGGGTTCCCAGCTTAATCATGGCATCTAGCTCGGCCGTGTTTGTGTAATCTCTCACCACACCTAGCCTGTACTGATTAAGATCTGCGAGACTGGACCAGCTGATGGGATGCAGATGCTGTTCAACTAAACCTAAAGGACTGGAACCTAATGGATCTGAAAAAATAAATTCATCTGTTGGATAGCTATAGGCCGGAAGGTATCCAACATATTTAGACTCGGGCCGATTGACGAGCCTTATGGCTCTGCTCCAAGGGAAAAAGCCAACAATGAGTTCATGCCCCATCGCTCTCATTGCCGCCCGGGTAATTGCAATAGTCGCCCCCTGTTTCTCTAAGGTACTGCCCGAGTAGGGAGGCCAGTGAAGCGAGGTCAAATGAAGTGTGTCGGCTTTTGCTTCCGGCACGGCAAAACTTCCGATAACCAGCATAAACTGACACAGAATAGCGATGAAAAATATGTAGTTGCGCACGCCGCTTAACGCCCTCTTCCCACCGATGTCTAACGCCCCTTCAAAGAGTATCAATTCTCAGTATAGCTTCTTTATCAGGCTGACAGATTAAGCTTTGTTACAATTGTTGACTGGTCTAAGCGCGTTCAATAATGAGAGAGTAATAATCAGAAGGCCAAAACTGGAGTGCCAATGTTACGTAAAACAATGATAACGATAAGCGGAGGTGTACTCACCTTAGTGGGCGCGGCCCTGTTAATTTTACCCGGACCTGCCTGGTTGCTGCTTCCCGTTGGTTTGGCCATCCTGAGTCTGGAATATCCTTGGGCGAAAGTGTGGCTGCGTAAGAGTCAACGTCAACTACGTGCTTCGGCCGCCTGGCTGGATAGAAAAATCCTATTAAGAAAAATGAAGTCTTAATCTGTAGTCGCACCATTTACGGCTTAAGTCGCATAAATGCGATTTTTTAGGGGTCAAACGACCAGCCTGCCTGAGAATGGCGAACTGAACCGAGACACTCTTCACGAAAACCCAATCCAATTCCACGATAGTCCCTATCGAAACAAAGCGTTATCTAAATTTCGTTTAGATTAATAAGATACCCTCACTAAATAACCACATAAAAAACAAGTCTTAATGTGAGGTCTCAAATGAAACTAGTTTCTCCCCTTTGTCTGGCTATCCTGGCAGCAATCACTACTGCACCAGCCGTAGCGAAAGAGCCGATTGAAATTATCAAACCTGCGAAGATCACGGCACCGGAAAAAGTTGAATTGGGTAAGATGTTGTTCTTCGAACCACGACTCTCAAAGTCTGGTTTTATCTCCTGTAACTCATGCCATAACTTATCACTTGGTGGTGTCGATGCGCTTCCAACCTCTATTGGGCACAACTGGCAAGAGGGCCCGATTAACTCTCCTACGGTCTTGAATGCTGAATACGGTCTGGCACAATTTTGGGACGGGCGCGCAAAAGATCTCAAAGAACAAGCCGGTGGGCCAATCGCTAATCCTGGAGAGATGGGTTACACCCATGAGCTTGCCGTCTCCACTGTAAACTCTATGCCAGCCTACCAGGCAAAATTTGAAGCCATTTATGGGAAAAATTCGGTCAACATTGACAATATTACCGATGCCATCGCCGAGTTTGAAAAAACATTGGTCACGCCGAACAGTCCTTTCGATCTCTATCTTCAAGGAGAGCAGGACGCGATTACTGCCGAAGCAAAATCAGGTTATCAACTCTTTAAAAATAAAGGTTGTACCAGCTGTCACAATGGACCCGCAGTTGGTGGCACCATGTATATGAAGATGGGACTAGTAAAACCATTCCACACTAAAAACCCGGCAGAGGGTCGAATCGCAGTAACAGGAAAAGAGGCTGATAAATATGTCTTTAAAGTTCCGACACTACGCAATATCGAACTAACCTACCCCTACTTTCATGATGGGGCGACCTGGACCTTAGAGGAAGCGGTCAACACAATGGCTGATATTCAGCTTGGTCAGCAATTATCTGAGAAAGAGACAGTTGAGATGGTAGCATTTCTTAAGTCACTTACCGGAGAGCAGCCCAAGATAGTGTTACCGATCCTGCCGCCATCGAATGCGAATACACCTAAGCCCGTCCCTTTCGGTAAATAGTATTAGTTAAATAGCGTACCGCATCATTAGAAGATACCCATTTTCTCAAAGCGAAACGCCAGCAATATGCTGGCGTTTTGCTTTAACCCACTAGCTTGAATGGGAAACTATTGAAGCGCTCAATAATCGCGAGCAGTACTCCCTGACGGCGCATATTATCCAACACCCCCGGGCTGAATCGCTCTAATCGGGTCATGGCCGTTAGCAATAACTTACACTCATGCAGCGTCGCATCCGCAATATACTCAGGCCTGTCAACTAAATGGCTATTATGATACCAATCGTCCCACTGGAACTCACTCAATAGCATTGAGCTTTTGGCAAGATCATCCGTGAACTCCTGGATCCGACAAACTGAAATGGGCCTCTCACCACATGCTAAATCATTAACGTATTTAGCATAAATGCCCGATGTATGCTTCAAGAATATATGGTTCATCTAACACCTCCAACAATCTCGGATTATCCAGTGTTATGATATTTTATCGGCATATTCACAACACTCTTTAGTGCTTAACCATGTGCTGCATATGCCATACCACTCATCCGAGTTTTGAACATGTATCGAGTATATAACTGGCATGCTGTACTCAGGCTTAACGGTATGAGGTAGGGTTTAATTGACCATTTTAACTATTGATATCATAAACAATCACTTGAAACCTAAAAGTCGATGAGAATATTTCAAGAGCATAAAATCCACGCAGAAATGAGGCTTAAATAATATTTCAAACCCAATTAGATGGGTTTAAAATTTGTTCATTATTTTCATTTTGCAATGCAAAAATGCAATATCGTAACTTTGAGTAAGCAGCACTGCCAATGCAGCAGAGATACCTCAACTACATTGGCTGTTATACCGATTGGTATTATAAACTCGCGTTGGCAAACTCTTCGAGAATTAAGTCCGTAAATAGCCGACCCGCTTTACCCAGTGGGCGTTCCATCGTTGACACTAACTGCGGCGTAAAGCTATATCGACTGCCGCCTTGAAAGTCGACTTCAACTAACTCTCCACGATTCAGCTCTTCATGAATAAGAAAATCAGGCATCCAACCAAATCCCAACCCCATCTCCAGTGCATTTTTTTTCATGATAAAGCCTGAAAGGTAGAAAACTTTGTCACCCCCAAACTGAAGGTCATCTCGATAATTGCTCTCGGGTGATGAGTCTTCAATCGTCAGCTCGACATATCGTTGCAGATCAAACAGTGACACCTTCTTCTCACCCGCGAGTGGATGATCGCTGCTAACCACTAATACACTCTTAATATCAGGAAGAGGTCGAGGACGATAATTAGGCCCGGTTCGATAGTCTTTCACTAACATAAGGTCCGCATTGTCTCGCTCAAACCTGGCCTGAACGCCACCTAAAAACTCCATATTTAGCTGGATTTTTGTTGGGATCTGATTGGATGCCATACGTTTCAGGGCCTTCATTATTGGCTCCATAGGAAGAGAACCATCAACCACCAATTCAAGTTTAGGTTCCCATCCCTCACTAAATCGGCTTGCCAAATGTTCAATATTTGCAAGGTTTTGCAGTAACTTTTGCCCCTCGGCAAGGATAACTTTTCCTTCAGGTGTTAATTCTGCCCGGTACTGATCTCGACAAAATAGGTTTACACCTAAGTGCTGCTCGAGTTTTTTCACCTGATAGCTCACCGCAGATTGAGCCTTATGCAAACGCTCTGCAGCCTTAGAGAAACTGCCCTCTTCGACCAACACCTCCAGCAATTTAAATGCATCCACATCGACCCGCATATCCACCTCACCAGTGTAAACTTAAGAATACAATCTAAAATTATGATTGAGTTGCCGGAATTATTATTCTTTTTTTTGCTGGTTTGAGCAACTAAATTGATAGGTGCGTCACAAATTAATTAAAACTGCCGAGTCCATCCGAAGCAGTTGACCACAATAGTTAATGGGTAAAACTGAAATTTCATGCATCTGTTGAGATACATGAAACCGCTACCGCCTCCAGGGGTGATAACCGGCTAAGTCGAGCATCAGCGTCACCCGCAAGTCATCGAAGAGTGGCTGCGAGTAGTAACAAATTAAACGAGGACAAGACAATGGCAAGCGAACAAAATCCACTGGGTTTATTGGGCATAGAATTTACAGAATTTGCCACCCCAGATCTTGATTTCATGCATCAAGTGTTTATTGATTTCGGTTTTTCTAAACTAAAGAAAAGTAAAACGAAAGACATTAGCTATTATAAGCAGAACGACATTAACTTTTTGTTGAACAATCAGGTTCGGGGATTTTCAGCCGATTTTGCTAAAACTCACGGACCCGCGATCTGTTCGATGGGCTGGCGTGTAGAAGATGCTCAATTTGCTTTCGAAGGTGCTGTAGCACGCGGCGCTAAACCCGCAGCAGACGACAATAAAGACCATCCCTATCCAGCTATTTACGGTATTGGCGACAGCCTGATCTACTTTATCGACCTGTTCGGCAGTGAAAATAATATCTACCAAAACGATTTCGTCGATCTTGAAGAGCCTGTGATCACTCAGGAGAAAGGCTTTATCGAAGTCGATCACCTGACCAACAATGTTTACAAAGGGACGATGGATCATTGGGCCAACTTCTACAAAGATATTTTTGGTTTCACAGAAGTGCGCTATTTCGATATTAAAGGGGCCCAAACGGCCTTAATCTCCTATGCACTACGTTCACCCGACGGCAGCTTCTGTATCCCGATTAATGAAGGCAAAGGCAGTGACAAGAATCAAATAGATGAATATCTCAGAGAGTATGATGGACCCGGCGTTCAGCATCTGGCATTTCGGAGTCGTGATATTGTCGCCTCGTTAGATGCGATGGAAGGCTCATCGATAAAAACCTTAGATATCATCCCTGAATATTACGACACCATCTTCGAAAAGTTGCCACAGGTGACAGAAGACAGAGAAAAAATTAAACATCATCAGATCTTGGTCGATGGCGACGAGGAGGGTTACCTGTTACAGATATTCACTAAGAACCTGTTCGGGCCCATCTTTATCGAGATCATTCAGCGTAAAAATAACCAGGGATTCGGAGAGGGTAACTTTACCGCCCTGTTCCAGTCAATCGAGCGAGATCAACAGCGCCGCGGTGTGCTGTAATAGTTTAAACTTAGTTAACTAAAAGTAAAACCAGCCAACTTGGCTGGTTTTTTGTTTTCACGCAGCGATTATTTATCTACACTGAGCCACCGAATCGAATAATAGACACCATCAGACCCATGCTAGATCTCACTTTACTCGCCGTTTTCCTCCCAACCTTCTTCTTCGTATCGATTACGCCGGGAATGTGCATGACGCTCGCCATGACACTGGGCATGAGCATAGGGGTAAAACGTACCTTTTGGATGATGATAGGAGAACTTGTTGGCGTAGCATTAGTGGCCACCTCTGCTGTTATGGGGGTCGCGAGCATCATGCTCAACTACCCGCAACTGTTTGAAGTACTAAAGTGGGTGGGTGGGCTCTATCTGGGTTATATCGGCGTGCAGATGTGGCGGGCCAAAGGAAAAATGGCCAAGCTTGACGGCCAATCAAGCAGTATCAGCAACAGCGCATTGATTTCTCAAGGCTTTATCACTGCCATTGCAAATCCTAAAGGCTGGGCCTTTATGATATCCCTTCTGCCTCCTTTCATTAATGCAGATAAAGCGCTCGCCCCGCAGTTCATTGCCCTATTAAGTGTGATCATGTTTACCGAATTTGTCAGCATGACGGCTTATGCTACAGGCGGAAAGAGCCTGAAAGTGTTCCTGACTAAAGGCGATAATATCAAATGGATGAACCGTATAGCAGGTTCACTCATGGTAGGTGTGGGCTTCTGGTTAGTGTTAAGTTAGCTTTTCGTCACAAGACTCAAAATACGACAAACAAAGCCATAGAGCTTAAAGGCGACTCTCCCTCAAGTATTCAAGCCCACAAGCCTAATCCTCACCTTTAAATGGCAATAACTTGACAGCGTCCTTCATGTAACGTCTGATCTGCTCAGTTTCTTGCTCGGTAAACGCCTCGATCGCTTCACGAAAAGCCGGATGGGAAATCTCATGATTAGAATAGGTGATCATCGGTTCAAACCCTCTGGCTAACTTATGCTCCCCCTGTGCCCCTGCATCGAAAACGGCTAAACCATGCTTAATGCAGTACTCTATGCCGGTGTAATAACAGGCCTCATAGTGTAAAGCGTCATAGTCTTGCAATGCCCCCCAATAACGCCCATATAGATGAGTCGCACTTTTAAAATACAGTGCAGAGGCAACAACTAGATTTGCTGTTGCCACGTCTTGATTAGACTCCTCAACAATCAGCAACTTGACGCTATCGGCCATGGTTCGCCCAAGGGTTTTGAAAAAAGACAGGTTAAGATACCCATAATGCCCCGACCTTTTCGCGTAGGTCATTTGATAACAAAGGTAAAAACTTTGCCACTGAGCATCTGTGATGTTACAGGCGTCGATAAACGTGAATTTCAACTCATATTGGCTGATCTTGTCACGCTCCTTTCGAATATTTTTTCGCTTTCTCGCACTCATCCGAGACAAAAAATCTTCAAAGGAAGTGTAGCCTCTGTTTAACCAGTGAAACTGAGTCCCTGTCCGCATCAGTGCCTGTCGCTTAGCCAGCCGAGCGGACTGCTGTCGGGGAAGAAACAGACAGTGCCAACCGGAGAAGCCATCTTTTTCGAGTCGTTGATTTAGGGCATTCACAATATTAGACCAGACAGCCTCAACCTGAGTCGTCTCTAATGCTTGACTAATGCCAAGCCTTGCCCCCGTTACGGGTGTAAACGGGATCGCACTTAACAGCTTAGGATAATATTGTACCTGATTACGCTCATAGGCCTGGGCCCAAGCCCAGTCGAATACATATTCTCCATAGGAGTGCATCTTGCTGTAGAGTGGCATTACGGCGATACGCTTCTCATCCATAAAAACCGTCAGATGCATGGGGGTCCAGCCGGTCTTCGGGCTCGCGGCACCACTCGTTTCCAGTGCCGACAGATATTCATGACGATTAAATGGACAGCAAGCCTTTCCCTTTTCAGACATCAACAGGTTCCACTCTTCAGCAGGGATCGATGCAATCTCATCGGCAAACTCAATTCTGAACTCTTGATTTTCCATACTTTTCAAAAAACGTCTCCTGGCTTGCTGACTTGCTTTTTTTATTTTTTCACGTCACATTGCACTGATAACTAATCAAAAAAACTAAAAGGGATAATTCATGCGCCCGTTAAAGACCCTATTTGTCGCCATGTCCATAGCCGTACCTCTGTTCAGTATATCTGCAACACTGCATGTGCCATCTATACAGGCGGCTGAACCTTCAATATATAGCCATATGGCCACCGTGCAACCTATATGGGCCGAACATGGCATGGTCTCGAGTCAGGAAGCTCTGGCGACGCGTGCAGGAGTAGAGATATTAAAACAGGGAGGAAACGCGGTAGATGCGGCCGTTGCCGTAGGATTTAGCCTTGCAGTGACCTTGCCCAGAGCCGGTAATCTGGGTGGTGGCGGCTTTATGATGGTACATCTTGCCGAGCCCAACAAGACTATCGCCATCGATTATCGGGAGATGGCGCCCGCTAAGGCTCACAGAGATATTTTCCTCGATGAAAAAGGCGATCCCGACTCGCGCTTAAGTCGCGAACATGGCTTAGCCGTTGGTGTACCTGGCACCGTCATGGGAATGGAACTGGCTTTGCAAAAATATGGCACCATGACGATGAAACAGGTCACGGCAGCCGCAATTAAAATGGCCAAAGAGGGTATAGAAGTGACGCCAGACCTGTCGACTTCACTCACAGGCCTGAAGAAGCGCCTCGCCCAATGGCCTAGCTCTGCGGAGATATTTTATAAAGCCGACGGCAGTGATTATAGTGTCAAGGAGACGCTCAAGCAGCCTGAGTTGGCTCACTCCCTCACGCTTATCGCCGCCAATGGCAGCAAGGGCTTTTATCAAGGCGAGACGGCGCAGAAGATAGTCTCTGCAGTACAAGATGCCGGCGGGATTATGACACTCGAGGACCTGAAAAACTATCGGGTTGTCGAGCGTAAACCGGTACAAGGTGATTACCGGGGCTATCAGGTGGTCTCGATGCCTCCTCCTTCATCGGGCGGCATACACATCATCGAAATGCTCAACATGTTAGAGCCGTTTCCCATCGATAAGCTGGGGCACAATACCGCGGCCACACTTCATCTGATGACAGAATCGATGAAACGAGCCTATGCGGATCGCAGTGAATATCTGGGCGATCCTGATTTTTATAACGTACCGGTTCAGGCGCTGATCAACAAAGATTACGCAAAGAAACTGGCCAGCCAAATCAAAATGAATAAGGTAACACCCAGTCGTGATATTAAACCTGGCAACTTAGTGGCCTATGAAAGTGATCAAACCACCCATTACTCCGTTGTCGACCAATGGGGCAACGCCGTTTCTAACACCTATACCCTGAACTTCAGTTATGGCTCTGGCCTGGTCGCAAAAGGCACGGGCATACTGCTCAATAATGAGATGGATGACTTCTCGGCGAAACCCGGTACGCCAAATGGTTATGGACTGGTTGGCGGTGAAGCTAACGCGGTCGAAGGAGGTAAACGCCCACTGAGCTCCATGAGCCCGACCATAGTGATGAAAGATGGCAAGCCATTTATCGTCACGGGTAGCCCCGGAGGCTCACGGATCATCACCACCACGATGCAGGTCATCATGAATGTTATCGATCATGATCTGAATATCGCCGAGGCCACCGCAGCACCAAGGATCCATCATCAGTGGCTACCCGATCTCCTCAGAGTCGAGCAGAGTCTCAACAGAGACACCATAGAGCTCCTTGAGAGCAAAGGGCACAAGGTAAAAGTCAACAATGCCATAGGTTCGACCCAATCGATTATGGTCACTGAGCAAGGTATTTTCGGCGCATCGGATCCCAGACGTGCCGGTAGCGAAACGGCAGGGTATTAACTTAATACCGATTGGTATTAATCAACAGCGATAAAAAATGGGGGAAGCATTATGCTTCCCCCATCTATATTTCAATAATAGTCTGTACCTTTAATAGTTTCTCTGCACACTTTGGCGCCAAAACTGTTTAGATAAATTATGAGTCTTAGCCGACAACCTCGATACTTGCTGACCACGCTCCGTCGCATCTTGTGTCTGTTCAAGACTTTCCAGAGCCAACTCATTGATCACCTGGATAGAATGGCTGATATCATTCGCAACCGTTGTTTGTTGTGACATGGCAGACGCATTTTCATCGCTCATCACATTCATCTTACCTATCGATGAACGTAACTCTTCAAAAGACTCATCGACCTGCTGGGCTAGTCCTACAGACTGCTCCGCCTTGCGTTGGCCAGACTCCATAGTTTGAGTTGCCTTGAGCGTACTTTCGCGGAATTTACTCACTATGGTTTCGATATGAGAGGTCGACTCACTTGTGCGACTAGAAAGTTGACGTACTTCATCAGCCACAACGGCAAACCCACGCCCCGACTCCCCGGCTCGAGCAGCCTCGATAGCGGCGTTCAAGGCAAGTAAGTTAGTTTGCTCGGCAATGCCGCGAATGACCTCGAGTACGTTATTGATATCTTGGCTATCTTGTTCGATAGAAGCCACAACGGCAGAGAAATTTCCGACTTCATCGTTTAATTGATTGATGGCTTCAATCACCATCTCCATCCGCTCATGCCCCTCCTGTGCTGCCTTATAACTCGTCGTCATCTCTTCGGCGGCATTGTGGATATTACTGCTCACTTCGGCAAAGCTCGCGCTCATCTCCTCCATGGCGGTCGCGGCTTGGTTCGTCTGTTGACTCTGACTGTCGGCGCGTTCACGGGTATTGGATATCGTATCGTTTAAACTGCCACTCAACCCTTCTATTGAGCCTGCTGAATCGGCCATACGCCCAACAACTCCGCCGGTTTCGGTAATGAGAAACTGCAGGGCAAAACTTATTTTACCTAACTCATCTTGCCTGCCCGCATAGACTCCGGTAGCGAGTGGATCATCAATAATATTCACAGCCTTCTCGAGCAAGGCATTAAAAGGGGTAAGAATAAGCTTCAAACCGATAGCGCCGAAAATAGCGGCCGCAATGACTGCCACAAGGGGCGAGTAACTGGCAAGTGCCGCAGTTAACAGCACAGTAAGCAGTAAACAGACAAATAGCTTACCACTAAACCCCAATAGACCTTTGCTGAGTGCCTTAGGCTTCTTTCCAGCTTGTAAGTCGGCATAAATACGCGTGGCGCTATTAATTTGAGCCGCGGTCGCCTTCCTTCTGACAGACTGGTACTCGTGAATCTTTCCATCTTCATAGACGGGCGCCACGTAGGCATTGACCCAGTAATGGTCACCACTCTTGGCGCGATTTTTCACCACCCCAATCCAAGGCTTGCCCTGTTTTATTCTCTCCCACATCGACTTGAATGCAGCTTCAGGCATATCAGGATGTCGCACCAGGTTGTGAGGCTGGCGGTGTAATTCATCGAAACTGTAACCACTGACACTGGTAAACCCTTCGTTGGCATATTTAATGTTGCCATCGAGATCGGTCGTGGAGAGTAAGATACAGTTATCGGTTAGGGTCTTTTCCTTTTGCGTCACAGGCTGATTATTGCGCATTGATATAATTCTTATTAGCTGATGAAGGAATGAGCAGCATTGTTACAAATGTCGCATAGTAAATAATTGATTATTGTCAATTTAAATGTAGAAAAACAAACTAATTAACACTCACGTACCAGAGTATAAGATTTAATTTAAATGCATGATAAGCGGTCTGTTATTGGAATATATAGCACAGATGGTTTACACATCTAAAAAACCAGTCTTAGCGATGGATTCAAACTAAGACTGGCCCAAACGGGGAAACGTTAAAGTATCAATTCACTCAGGTCAGAAACAGAAGCAATTACTGTTCGACCGCTAACTCAATGAATGCCGCCGTATACATCTTTAAATTCAACATAAATTGTTCATGGGTCATAAATTCATTTTCTGTGTGCCCGGTATACTCGACGCCCGGCATAGTAGGGCCAAAGCTCAAGGCATTTGGAAAGAGCTTGCTGTTTGTCGAACCGCCGATGGCAACGGGTTGAGGGTCTTTAACATTAGTAAAGTGTGAGAACACGCTAAGCAAAGTCTCCTGATGGGGTGCATCATCCATCACCATAGGCGTCCCCCAATAAGTATCTATATCTGTGAGCGATATTTCATGCTTATCTTGCCAATCATTGAGCGCTACAAACGTTTGTTTGTCGAGTAACTCTGGGGTTTTCCCTGTCGGTCTACGCAGGTTCATCACAACTTCAGTGCCATCTTTAGTCTGCTTGATCACTGTAGGGGCTAACGTCATCGCCCCCATAAAGTCATCTTTATAACCTATCTCACCAAACTGCTCGGCATAAATCCCCAGCCCTACCATCTCGTGAATAAAACTCTGTGTCAGGGCCGCCTGAGATCTAGGCCAGTGATGAATCGAGAGTAACTCGGCTAAGTGAGTCACCGCGTTAACACCATCTTCGGGTGCCGATGAATGTGCCGCCTTGCCGTCGGCAAAGATAGTGAGAGCTTCTCCATCAGATTCGAAGCGATATTGCATGCCTTGCTGTCGCTCCCCTTGCGTTTTAAGGGCCGTTTGTAACTCATCGCTCACCCCCGACAGTTCTGCATAGGCTTGTTGTGGAACCTGACTCGAAAAAACGCCACCAGAAAATGAGATTAGCTGAGCACGTGTATCACCCGAAGTGGCTATCGCTTGGGGTGGGATAACGAAGTTAATCTTGCTCCAGCCTTTCTCCGCAGTGACCACTGGGTATTCGGCATCGATAGTGATATTGATATCGGCCGGAGTATAGGTTTTCAAGAATGCTCTAAGCGGATCCCAATCGGTCTCTTCGGCGAGATACACCATCAACTCTATCCGTCTGTCTAATATCAATCCCTTGTCCTGAATCGACTTCATCGCATACATAGCAGTGACGATGGCGCCTTTATCATCTTCAGTCCCCCGGCCAATTAACTTGCCAGGTTTGGATGTCATATCGAGCACAAAAGGATTGCTTTGCCATAGTTGAGGATTGGCTGGTTGCACATCGCCATGGGTGATGACCCCTAACTTCTTTTTACTGTTACCCAGACCAATTAAGATCACATATCCATGATCAGAGTAGTCTAAACCAAGCTTTTGGCTCAATTGGCTTAATTCACGCTTAAAACCAATGAATTCAGGGTGAGAATCCGGAGTAAGGCCTTCAGCGCTAACGGTCTTGTAACTGACCAAGCGGGTTAATGAATCTAACATTCCCGCTTCGTAAGTTTTCACGGCATACTCAGCCGTAGACTCCGATTGAGGCGTTAATGCTTGTGCACATAGAGGCAGTACTGATGCGAGAAATAAAGGTAAAACGACAGCTGTCTGTTTCATGGTTTTCCATCTGTTATTATTTTCAAAGATCTGAGTCAGTTTGCCATAAAAATAACCGAATTAAGTACAAAAACACCTATTTCACAACATTTGTTACAAACAAAACAATATTTTGATAGCTTTGACACCTTCAACCATGATAAATAAAAGACTTTAACGTCAGATTAAGACTTTTTACCTACAGTAAATATCGGTCTTTATTTTGACTGTGATCACCAACGCAGTGATTAAACTTATTAACACAAGCAATATTCAAACAATCTACCGGGGATAAAAATATGAAGGGATTAACCCTCAAACCACTCGTGTCAGCTATCGCACTGACTTTTGCTCTTGGCGCATGTAGCTCATCTACTACTGCAACAAATGAAGCTAACGTGGCACCGAATGTCGTTGCACAACAAATTATTGAAAATAACGCAACGAATCCTTTCTTTAAGCCATACGATACCTATATGGGTATTCCAGATTTCGATAAGATCAAGACTGAGCATTATCTACCCGCCTTTAAAGCCGGTATTGCACAACATAAAGCTGAAATTCAAGCAATTATTGATAACCCGGATGCACCTACTTTCGCTAACACCATCGAAGCGATGGAGTTTGCCGGAGAGCTGACAACGAAAGTCGCCAGCGTTTTCTATAACCTGACCGGCGCAGATACAAATGATGAGTTACAGAAGCTCTCTAAAGAGATTTCACCACTACTCTCGGCTGCCGGTGACGACATCCTATTAAACGATCAGTTATTTCAAAAAGTTAAAGCGGTATACGAACAACGTGAAGGATTAAACCTCGACGTTGCTGAGTCTAAGCTTTTGGAAGACACCTACAAGTCATTCACTCGTGGTGGAGCGAACCTAAGCGAAGCTGATAAGACCAAGCTTAGAACATTGAATGAAGAGATTGGCAAGCTGAGCCTTGAATTTGGCGATAACTTGCTTGCAGAAACTAACGCATTTGAATTGGTCATCAACAATAAAGCCGACCTTGCAGGCCTGCCAGCCGATGTGATTAGCAATGCAGCGCAAACTGCGACCAAGCGCGGCCATGAAGGGAAATGGGTGTTCACCACATCACGTCCTTCTATCACACCGTTTTTAACCTATGCCGATAATCGCGAGCTACGCGAAAAAATCTATAACGGTTACATCGAGCGCGGTAATAACGACAACGCTAACGACAATAAAAAGCTTCTAGCCAAGATGGCTGCACTTCGTGCCGAACGTGCACAATTGATGGGCTACAAGACCCATGCACATCTAGTGCTCGAAGAGCGTACAGCCCAAACACCTGAAAATGTCTATGGACTCTTAAATAAGGTTTGGCCTGCAGCGCTCGGACAAGCGAAAGCTGAAGTCGCCGTAATGCAGGAACTTATCGACTCTGAAGGCGGTGACTTCAAGTTGGCAGGTTGGGACTGGGCATATTATTCAGATAAGATCCGAGTTGCTAAGTACGACTTCAATGAGCAGCAGACTCGTCCGTACTTCTCACTGGAAAATACACTAAAAGGTGTATTCTACACGGCTAATCGTCTCTTCGGGATCACAGTTAAAGAGCGTACCGATCTGCCTAAGTACAACGATGAAGTACGTACATGGGAAGTGTTCGACAAAGATGGTTCACTAATGGCCATCTTCATGGGCGATTACTACGTACGTGACTCTAAGCGTGGCGGTGCATGGATGAACTCCTACCGTCAGCAATACAATATGAATGGCGTAGATTCTAAGCCTATCATTGTTAACGTATTGAACTACCCTCGTCCGGTTGGCGATGAGCCTGCACTATTAACATTCGATGAAGCCAGCACCCTATTCCATGAATTTGGTCACGCACTGCACGGTATGCTTTCCGATGTTAAGTATCGCTCACAAGCGGGTACCTCTGTACCACGTGACTATGTTGAGTTCCCATCTCAAGTGATGGAAAACTGGATGACACAACCTGAAGTCTTGGCACAATTTGCTAAACACTACAAAACAGGTGAAGTGATCCCACAGGAGCTTGTTAAGAAGATCCAGGCAGCCAGTAAGTTCAACCAAGGTTTTGCTACCGTCGAATATATGGCCGCAACTAAACTTGATCTCGATTGGCACACAGTCACTGACTTCACGCCAAAAGATGCGGCGGCATTCGAAGCTGAGTCATTGAGCAAGATGGGATTGATCGGCGAAATTGCGCCGCGTTACCGCAGCACGTATTTTGCACACATCTTCTCTGGTGGATACTCTGCGGGCTACTACAGCTACCTATGGTCTGATATCTTAGGGGCTGATGCTTTCGAAGCGTTCAAAGAAAACGGTATTTTCGATAGAGCCACCGCCGATGCATTTAGAAATAACGTGTTATCACAAGGCGGAAGCGAAGATCCAATGAAGCTTTACAAGCAGTTCCGTGGTAAAGAAGCGGGAATCGACCCTCTGCTTCGTAGCCGTGGCCTACTCGCTAAGTAAGCTTTCCTGGTATCGCTATCAATTTAGCTATCGATTTGGCTATTGATAGAACAGTTAAAAGCACGGCTATTGCCGTGCTTTTTTATCTCTCAAATAATCTGAGTAAGCAGTCACTATGAGCCAGTTACCCTTCTCTCAATCGTGTGAAAACAATAAAGCCCCGATACTGGACGTCATTAAGCGTGCTTTTGCGCAATCGACCCATGTATTAGAAATTGGCACCGGCAGCGCACAACATGCGACTTATTTTTCCAGATACCTGCCTCATCTTATCTGGCAGACCAGCGACCAAGCGGACTATCTCGAAGGGATAGAGATGCGTCTAGCCCAGACAGACATTCCCAATTTAAAATCGCCATTGGTATTGGATGTCACCAAGGCATGGCCATTAACCAATTCAGACAGTATCGATGCTATCTTTACCGCCAACACCCTACATATCATGTCAAAAGAGATGGTTGAAGCTTTCTTCTGCGGCATAGGCGAATATTTAGCGCCAACGGGACAACTCTGTATCTACGGCCCATTTAATTACGCAGGCGAGTACAGCAGTGAGAGTAATGCCAGGTTCGATATTTGGTTAAAAGAGAGAGACCATCGCAGTGCGATTCGAGACATTGAATGGATACAGGCATTAGCAATTGACCAAGGTCTTACATTGACAGCGGATCACCCCATGCCGGCAAATAATCGATTACTTCACCTCACAAAAATATAATGAAAAATATTTTGAGCGATAATCAGGTTATATAAAATTATTGTGAGTTGAAAAATATCCATTCACTGTTTACGAATCAGAACAGTGTAAGATAAAAAAGTAAATTACCCAAAATGTTCAGACAATTACAATTAGCATAAAATATTTCTAATATTATTTATTCAATGCCGCCTCCAGTCGTTTTACACGTGAAAAATGGTTACCGAACTCTCAACTGTGTATTTTTACAACGCAAATGTATCTTTTTGTAGCATGCTATGTGTGAAACCGATCACTATCATTAATACTCAAGCCGATATAATCCAGTACGGTTAATCAAAAGTTATTAAAAAGTAGCTAATTAACCATTTGGTAATTAACCGAACGCTGAGGCGTATTATTTAACTCTCGGAATAAATGATTCCAACTCTGATTTAAACTTTCTTGAAATAAGTAAAGTGAGAATAAATTGAATAACTGCAATCTGCCGAGAATTAAAAACATATTGTGATTGTTTTTTAATCGCAATATTTAAACTAGTTACAATTCGCCTTAGTCAATATATGTGCAATTAATGCACAATTAAAAATAATACGGGGTTGATAATGAAAAAAACTAATCGCAGTGTACTGTGCTTAGCCGTACTCGCTGCTTTAGCTGGGTGCTCGGATGATGAAACAATAATTAATACTGACAGTGGTTATGCACCTATAGTCACACAAGGTAAAACACTGACAAACACACCCGATATCGTTGTAAAGAGTCAAAACGAAGTCGACGAAGTCACCATTACTATCGGTGCAACATCGGATCTCCACGGCCGCATCTTTGGATATGATTATGCGCTCGATGCGGTCGATTCAGATGCCGGTTTAACACGTATCTCAACTTTGCTTGAAACCGTAAAAGCAAATAACCCCAACATGATCTTGATCGATATCGGTGATACCGTTCAAGGCAACTCGGCTCAACTCTTCAACGATGACCCAACTCACCCTGTCGTTTCTACCTTAAACTCACTGGATTTCGACCTTTGGGTTCCAGGTAACCATGAGTTTAACTTCGAACGCAGCTTCATCGACCGTAACCTGAACCATTTCAACGGTGCTGTTGTATCGAACAACATCAAGTGGGAAGAGAACAGCGCAAACTACATTCGTGCTTTCCAAGTCTTTGAAGTTGATGGCGCTAGAGTTGCCATCGTTGGTGTGACACCATCTAACGTACCTAACTGGGAAGCTTCTGCACCCGGACACTTTGCGGGTCTAAAGTTTGACGAAGAGCTAGCTTCTACTCGTGCAGCAGTTGATGAGTTGATCGAAAAGTTCAACCCAGATGTTATCGTCGGTGCCTTCCATATCGGACGTAGCTCAGAAGGCGGTGCAGGTGTTCACAAGATAGCCGCTGAAATGGCCGATAAGTTCGATGTCATTCTAGCTGGGCACGAACACGCAACCTATATCGAAAGCATACAAAAAGCGGCTGAAGGTGAAGATATCACTTCAACCGATATCTCCGTTGAAGGCGGTGATACTGCCGAAGATAAGACACTTTCAGGTACCTATGATGAATCTAACCGCGCTCAAAGCGTTAAGATCATCGAGCCTGGTAAATGGGGTTGGGCTCTGGCTAAGGCTGATATCAAGCTTAAGAAGAACACCGACGGCAAGTGGGAGATGGTCGATACGACATTAAGCAATATTACATCTAAAAATGTCGAAGAAAGTCAAACAACAACCGCACAATTCCAGTATGTTCATGACATCTCTAAAGCCGATGCTCAACTGGTTCTGGGTCTAGTCGGTGGTGACTTTACCCCGGGTACCGGCGCCGATGAAGCCGTACATGAAGATTACGACCACGAAACGGGTCGCCTATATTCAACGATTCATACCGCTAAAGTCATGGATACGCCGTTGATGGACTTCATCAACCAGATCCAACTTGAGAAGTCTGAAGCCGTAGTCTCAGCAGCGTCTCTATTCTCTGACAGCTCTAACCTGATTGATGGCCAAGAGTACGCTAAGAAAGATTCAACTAACCTCTACAAATATGACAATACCCTTATCGGTATTAATATGACTGGAGCGAATCTCAAGCGTTATATGGAGTGGTCTTACACTTACTTTAATACCTATAAAGACGGTGACATTACCGTATCCTTTAAGAAAGGTGCTAAAGCTTACATGTACGATCAGTTCGACGGTAAGATTGACTTCGTTGTCGACTTGGCTGGCGATTCATTTGCCATGGATGAAAACTATACGGTAACTAATGAAGGTAGCCGTATCGAGATCATCGAAATCGATGGTAAGCCATTCGATGCGACAGCAACCTACAAGGTAGCCTTGAACAGCTATCGTTGGGGTTCAAACATCAAGAAGTTTGGCTGGGCAACCGGTGATGATGTTTATTATGATTCAGTCAACGAGCCAGTCTACGCTATCCGTGACATGCTGACAGAATATGTTGCTGCCAACAAAGGCGTTAACGCCAGTGATTTCACTAATCCTAACTGGGAGATTAAACAGTACCAGGATAATGGCGCTATCACCCTACTACGCACAGACAATGGCGCAGGTCAGACACTGTGGAATAGACTGGTAAGCAAAGAAATTTGTGTCAATATTGACCCGGATAACCCTAAGTACCCAGGGATTTTGGACGCGGTCAATGTTAATGACGCGACCTCATACTTTGTCAACCCGACTAAAGATTATGCCGGTTGTGTAACTGAGTAAATCACACTCAATAAAGGCCTGGTAACAGGCCTTTTTTTTGCTTTGGTTAGTCTGGCATTATCGGTATTTATTGGTGTGTTAAACTGCCTCAACATGATTATTTTTGCTAACTTTCGGTATATACCCATCCTACCTGAAGATGCAGGATTCAGTGGGAGTTAAATGGTCTTTAATCAAGGCATTGATTGCCACTAATGGTCGTTCCCTTAGATAAATCAATAACACAGAGTAAAGCCCATTAAAACCCATCGCAGAAGGCGTTGTGCAAGCCCACTTCGTTGTTGCACTAACTTAAAAGGGAATAACCATTTCTACATTAATGCGCCTAGAATTGAACTGGCACAAGGCCTCTGAAACGAGCACCTTCGAGTAGGATGGGTATACATAACCTATGTTAAAAAACTATCGATTTACCCTGTTTATCGCGCTGATTTCGACGTTGATTTTCTACTTCTCTCCCAGTATTAGCGACAGCTTAAAGCCTAAGACGCCGCTGCAACAAGAGTTTGTAGAGGCTCGTGTCGTCGATGTCATCTCAAATAATCTGGCTCCCGATGCCAGAGTCCCCTCCATATTAACCGGCAAGCAGGTATTCACCGCCGAGATATTAGAGGGAGAAGAAATTGGTAAAGTGGTCGAAGTACAAAATCCTCTTAGCCGACAACATAATGTCCTGGTCGGCAAAGGCGATATCTTCATCATGATGATCAGAGATACGTCTAACGGCACTGTGTATTGGGCCTATAACCACAAGCGCTCGACAGCCATCTACTGGATGTGTTTTGCCTTCCTCTTGTTGCTGCTCTCTTTCGGTAAGAAGGAGGGGTTGAATTCAGTTATCTCACTCTACTTCACCGCGGCGCTCATCATTGGCGTCTTGATCCCGGCTATTTTTGCCGGTTGGAACCCGGTAATAGTCACCATTTTCCTAATGGGGTTAAAGATTGTCGTCAATTTTATTCTGGTATCCGGTTATAACAAAAAGAGCTTCTGCGCCATGGGGGGCACCCTGCTCGGCGTCATTGCGGCAGGTATTATGGCGCAGGTATTTGGCGAGTTTGCGCACCTTTCCGGCATCTACTTAGATAAGGGCGAAGATGTTATCTACCTGGCCACTCAACCGATTCAGATCCGTTGGCTGATGTTTGTCGCCATCATGGTCTCGGCTCTTGGCGCCGTGATGGATGTTGCCATATCAATAGCATCGGCCTATAACGAACTTAAAATTACCGATCCTAAGCTCAGTCCAAAGCAGCTGATGACAGCCAGTATGAATATCGGTCGTGATATCATGGGCACCATGACCAACACCTTGATACTCGCGTTTGCCGGCAGCTCTTTAACCACGATTATGATGGTTTGGGGACTGGATATGCCGCTGACTCAGTTTATCAATACACCCGTTATCGCGTTAAGTATCATCCATGCTCTGGCCGGAAGTGTCGGCATCGTACTGACCATTCCTCTTACGGCTTGGCTCGCAAGGTACATGCTCAGTGCTCCCGAAGACGTTACCGAGCTCAATGAGTCAGAAAAAGTTACCCAAACAGCTCAATCCGTTACTGCTCAGCCAGATAATGTAAACATTCAAGCGTTAGAGTCTTAATTGGTAACCTGACTGGCAACGATAGCATTCAGTAAAATGTTAACTTTAGACCGGAACGGCTGTAGTTAAAGCGAATCAAAAAAAAGAGAACGAGCCAGTAGCTCTGTTCTCTTTTTTTATGCTTGTCGCTTAAATCAGCCTAAATTCGGCTCATCATCGACGCCTGCAAAACAAACTAAAAGTCTGCCTCATCGAGTTCGGTCAGTTGTTCACTGCTCGACTCTATCTGCTTACGCAAACTGCGGGTCTGCACTGTCCAATAACCCATATAGAACTGGGCTGTTTTCAGTTTGCCCTGATAAAACTCTCTCTCGGAAGTATCAGTTTCCAGCGCCGCTAATGCTATCGACGCCGTGCGAGTCCACATCCAGGCTAGTGCTGTGATCCCCAAAATTTGCATATAAGGCATAGAGGCTGCACCCAGAATATCCGGATTCTTCGGCGCATTCATGGCGATATATTGCGTGGCTTTTTCCAGATCCTTTGACGCATCCATCAAACCTGAAAGATAGGGCTTCATTGCGTCATTGCCCATGTTCTCTTCGATAAGCTGTTTCACAAGAGCCGACCAGCTCATCAAGGTTGCTGCCTTGTCGGACAGTATCTTTCGACCAACGAGATCCAGTGCCTGGATACCATTAGTGCCTTCATAGAGCATAGAGATACGAATATCACGTACAAATTGTTCCATGCCCCACTCGTGAATGTAACCATGACCACCGAATACCTGCTGGGCATCGACACAGGCATTGAAGCCTCTATCGGTTACAAACCCTTTGACGATCGGGGTAAATAGCGCGGCAAGCTTATTTGCCATTTTAGCTTTTTCCGGATCGCTGTGACGCTCGGCCTCATCGAGCCATAGCGCCTGTTGACCTATCATCGCCCTCGCCCCTTCATTGAAGGCCTTTTGCGACATCAACATGCGTCTTACGTCACCATGAACTAAGATAGGATCCGCCGCCATATCCGGTGCTTTAACCCCACTGAGTCCGCGCCCCTGAATTCTATCTTTGGCATAGGCGAGTGCATTTTGGTACGCGATTTCTGACACGCCCAGTCCTTGAACCCCAACGCCGAGTCTCGCTTGGTTCATCATGGTAAACATTGCTCTTAGACCTTGATGCGGATCACCGACCAACTCACCGATGGCGCCATCGAAGTTCATCACGCAGGTTGAGTTACCGTGGATACCCATCTTGTGCTCGAGTCCGGTGGCACACAGAGTATTGGCTTCACCCAGACTGCCATCTTCATTGATCAAAAACTTTGGCACGACGAACAGAGAGATCCCTTTCACACCAGCCGGCGCATCGGGTAATCGAGCCAGTACCAGGTGGGCAATGTTTTCGGCCAGATCATGATCGCCGGATGAGATAAATATCTTCTCGCCGGAGATAGCATATTGCCCCTCTCCAGCCTCGACAGCTTTAGTACGCAGTAAGGCGAGATCGGTTCCGGCATGAGACTCGGTCAGGTTCATGGTACCCGTCCATTCACCTGTAACCAGCTTCTCTAAGTATTTCTGTTTTAGTGCATCACTGCCATGAGCATGAATTGCCGCATAGGCACCATGTGTGAGCCCGGGATACATGGCAAAGGCCATATTGGTCGCGGTTTTCATCTCGGTCGCAAACACACCTATGGCTTCGGGTAAACCTTGACCGCCATATTCGGGATCACAGGTCAAAGTGCCCCAGCCATTATCAACATATTGCTGATACGCTTCTTTAAATCCTTTAGGCGCAATGACGTTACCATCGACCAGTTTGCAACCTTCTACATCACCACTGCTGTTGAGCGGTAGCATAATTTCAGTTGAAAAATCGGCCACACCTTGCAAAATTGCATCGGCTAGCTCGGCATCAATTTCATCGAAACCTTTGAGCTCTGTACGCTCATAGATATTAAGAAGTTCATTTAATACAAACTGGTAGTCACGAAGTGGGGCTTGATATGTCGGCATTCCCTGTTCCTTTTATTTTTATATTAAGACAAAAATATTCTGACCTTTCATACGATGGTTTCAATCATGCGTTTAAATTTATATTTTTACAAGAGGCGTCTACTTATTACGCTAAATTAGCCTGTTCTTCTTCGTTTGTTTTTGATCTCGAACAGCGTAACCGTAAAATGAAGATAACTCCCCCTTATGAAAGCCATTAAAACGCTGTAAGCTAACGCTTAATTAGGTCGCCATTAGGGAATGAGGAAGAAATAGATGGGTTCTGTAACGACAAAAAAACACGCCAGCGGATTAGAATATGTGGATGTTGATACGCCACTGTGCAAGGCGAGAATTTTTATGCAAGGCGCTCAGATTGACCTCTTTCAACCTAAAGGAGAGAAAACCCTACTCTGGGTCTCCTCTGCCGACGATTATCAACCGGGAAGTGGTATCAGGGGCGGGATCCCCATCTGCTGGCCCTGGTTTGGCATGAGTGACACCCCAGACTGGCCGCAACATGGCTTTGCCCGCACCAGTCTATGGACACTCGAATCCGTGCAGATGCGATCTGAAGCGGTAGAGCTTAAATTCGCTCTGGCGATCACTGAAGAGAACCGCCAATATTGGCCACACGACACCCGGGTTGAGGTCATGTTTACCCTGGCAGAAACACTAACGGTCTCCTTAATCAATACTAATCTGGATAACCAGCCTGTCAGCCTGACTCAGGCATTGCATACTTACTTGCCGATTAATGATATTCACCAGTTGACCGCCAGCGGTTTTGAAGGCTCACAGTACATTGAGTTCGGTGAAGGCCCCTATCAACAGCCCGGAGATGAGGTGAAATTCGAGGCAGAGACTGACCGGGTTTATACCAAGCTTAGTCAGAGTCAGTTACTTCATACGCCGGATGGAACTATCGAGATCAGCCGTGAAAACAGCCAGTCCGCGGTACTCTGGAATCCTTGGATAGATAAATCACAGCGCCTGTCACGCTTCAATTGTGATGACTACCTCAGTATGGTCTGTCTGGAAGCGGCTAATGTATTAGAAGACAAGCTGACTCTAGCCCCTAATGAGTCCCACACGTTAACCACGAAAATTGGTTGGAAAGCGTAATAGGCTGGAAGGCATAAACACGCCAAAATTAATCACTCAATTCACCTGATAAGTGACAGCACAAAGGCCTTTTACAAGGCCTTTTTTAATCCTGCCGAGTTATGTTTCTCACTCAATATCTCGTAAATTTATCACTCGATTTTCCCATCGAATTGGTATAAATCTCAATTATTTGAAATTATAGCGTGCTAAACTCAGAGATTATTATCATCAATATCGAAATACTCTATCGATGCTGCGGAAATTATCTCGTGCAAAGCGAATCACACTGGCTTTCACTCTTTTATTACTGACTCTCTTCGTCATAGTGGCGAATACCTATGAACGGCTGGCCATCAGGTTGGCAAACCAGTACCTCGTTGAATATGACACCCAGATAACTGAGCTCAGCATCAGAGCGGATTCACTTAACATTTGGCATCTCCCCCGGTTAACCCTAATGGTGCACGGCACTCGGGTCGCAATAACAGATCTGGCGATTAATTTAGATAAAGGATTTTCACCTCTTAAGCTCTTTACAAACCAGCTATCGCTAAATCAGATAGATAAAATAGCACTGGGCCAAATCGATGTGGTGCTCAATCCTGCAGTGCTCACCGAAGAGGGCAAAAACCTCGATGAGCAAGGGCCCACACTGGCGCTGGATCTAAACCAACTGCCTGAGATAGATATCGGTAAAACCTCATTGACTCTGGTCGGCATCGACCCGGCGCGGCTGAGTCTGGTCATGGAAAAGCTGCAACTCGATGAATCAGGCCAGCTCAACACAAGTTTGAGCCATCAGGGAAACCAGCTATTTAATCTGAAAGCTAATTTAACAGATAAACGTTGGAAGATATCAACCAGCTTGGTGTTCGATGAGCTAACTTCATTCCTGAGCCGTTTATCAGCTCAAGAGTTAAATGATAGTGCACTGCTCCCCCTACTCAACCTAAAGCAGCGGATAGATGATGCAAATATCGAACTTAGCGGGAGCCTGAATTCATATGTCGAACTTAACTTGAAAACCGCTCAATTGATGTCACATCATACGCTCACCGACGCCCAACTCGTCCTTGGCAGCCTTGAGTCGCTTACGCTCGCGCCACATTCGAGCCTTATAACAGCTGATGTAACTGAAGGTGTAACTGAAAATGCTGAAACGGCAAAGGGGAGCACCAACAAGAACCTTGAATTTGAGCTTAATGGCCATCTTGCCGATCTCTCACTGAGTCTGCTCCCCTTCACCTTGAGCCTTGCCCCCAGCCCGGCTCAGCAAGAGGTGTTGCTCAATCTCATACAAGATGGCGCAGTTAAGAAGCAGACGCAGCAGTTAATTCGAGCCTTAAGTAAAGAGTCATCACCTGAGATACAGCTAAGCCTTAAACAACCACTCATCTATTCACTGCAAGACAAAACAATCAGCTTAGATCGGCTTCAGCTCAGTATCGCTCAATCAAAATTAGAGGTCACCGTCTCGCTAAATAACACCTCACTGTCTCTGCCCAATAAAAACAGAGAGGCGAACAGTGAGCGGTTGAGTATGAGCGGAAAATGGCAGTTGAGCGCAGAGCAACGCCAAGCTTTGTCGATCAATGAGTTATTAGTTGAACCACTCTCCGTTGCAGATAAAGCCATAGCAGATCTTACGCTGGGCGCATCTTCAATGGCATTAGATGGCGCGTTCGCCATAACGACGAATAATGAAGCAGTGAGTAATGAGGCGATCTCTCCTTTTTCCATTGAACTTAACGTCAATAAAAATGCACAAATAAACACCCGTCAGTTAAGTGTGGAGCAGCGGCAAACTTCACCATCGAGCCAACCCGAGTCCAATTTTTATTTTAACAATCAAACGGCGTGGCTCCGTCTCCAAGATGACCTTTCTCTGAGCTACGACGAAACGGGTCTACTCGAGATAGCGCTCCCTAAGCTATCGATGCACCTGGGCCCAATCTCTTACCGTCACCTCCGCCCCTCTTCTAAATCTAAGATTATCGAGTTTGATGCTGAAACGCTGACCTTTAGCTCATCAGAGCCGAGTCATCTCAGAGTCGACCTTGCTTTAGATAGCAATCATAACAATCGAGGCCGTGACAATGACCAGCCTGACGTTGACTTCGAGTTCATCGCAGCGCCCTTCACACTGGACTCCTCATCCATCCGCTATGCCGATCTGAACCAAGATAGCAAAGACAGTAGTAGCGACAGTCTGATCACTACCGAGCATATTCTGTTTAGCAGCCAAGGCAGGACGCGGTTAGCGATCGAAACCAGCCGAAATAATGATCCGCTTGAAACAAGCAGCAAGACGCTCAAGGTATCGCTCCCCAGACTATCACTGGAGCAAACACAGACAGAATTGAGCCACACACCCTTTCTCACAAGCTCAAAGGATCACTATCTTGTCTCATTGCCGCGACTTGCCATTCAATTAGAAAAACCAAGCTCCGCCTCGGTTGAGCTGGCTTCTCTGTCTGAGTCAGTTGGCACAGAGCCTACACCCGTCTCAGAGCCAAGGGATGAGTCAGACTTCGAACAATTTTTAAAAACGTCACAAATAGCAAATAGGCTGAGTTATGAAGTCGATGGACTGGCAATCCATCACACTTATATTAAAAATAAGCGTAAAAGAAAACAGAAATTATTACACCTCTATCAGGCAACCCTGACGCAAGCACTACAGTGGGATGACTATCGGCTCGACTCGTTAGAGCACTGGTCAATCGATGGCCTGGAGTTTGATAGTGAACACAGCTTGAAACCCGGCGCGGAGAATCAAGCGCTATTGCAGGGAAAACTTGATCTGGATACCGAGCTGAGTACGCTACTCTTTCTGGTTCAAAACAGTTACACCTTGCCAACCAATATTTATATGGACGGACAGACTCAGCTAAAGGCAAATTATCAATTATTTCAATCAAATAATAACACTCAGTTTGATATTGATTTTTCACCTAAGCTCTCATCTTTAAACGGCAGTATTAGCGACCTTCCCTTCGAAGATGTCAACATGTCAGCCCATTGTCATCTCAACCTTCTGCAAGATAGCCAGGGGGCAAATAAGCGCAGCTTCACCTGTCCGGAAATAGATCTCGCTGCCGCGGCATTTAATCCCGGAATGTTAATCACTAACATCAAAGCCGAAGGAGATATCTCCCTCTCACTAGATGACACGCAACTCGAGGCGCCACTCCTGGCACCATCAGACGGTGAGCCATTACGTCACGATACCCAGGTCAGTAATAGTGTGGCAGCTAACTTAAGTGATGCCGAAATTCATCTTAATGCCACAGGCGATCTCCTGGGCGGACAGGTTTTACTGCCAGAATTTAGTCTCAAACTACATGACAAATCTCACGGTTACCTGGTATTGCAAGGCCTGAGTTTAGCGGAGCTCATCGCCATTCAACCACAGGTGGGTCTCTATGCCGATGGTATCTTCGATGGTGTACTCCCGGTAGACCTTATTGACGGTAAAATCTCTGTCTCGGGTGGACGCTTAGCGGCGCGAGCGCCGGGTGGACTGATCTCGTTAAGTGGCAACCCGGCCGTCGAACAGATGCGTCAATCTCAACCCTATCTCGACTTTGCATTTTCGACCATGGAGCATCTCCAATATACAGAGTTATCCAGCACCTTCGATATGGAACCCTCTGGCGATGCCCTGCTTAAAGTCAATGTGAAAGGAAAAGGCAAAGGGATTGAACGCCCTATCCACTTGAACTACTCTCAAGAGGAGAACATGCTCCAACTGCTAAAGAGCCTACAGGTGGGCGATAAACTGCAGACTCAAATCGAGCAATCGATGAACTGATTAATAGGACTAGTTCATTGAAATAATTGTTAGAATCAACTTATTGAATCGATGAGTTGGTGCGATAATGTCGGCCAATATTTGATGCTCAAAATAAACGTTCAGTTTAGTGTCATCTTAAGCGCAATATAATAGACTTAAATGAAACGTCGGCTGTCATCTGTCTGGGCCGATTAGGATAAAAGGAACTTCCAGTGAAAAGATTGCCAGTTTTACGAACGTCCGTAAGCGCAATGATTGCACTCCTGGCTCTGACCGGCTGTACGCCCACGGTCAAAATTGAGCCACCCGATAAACCCATAGTGATCAACCTCAACGTCAAGATTGAACATGAAATCAAGATAAAGGTTGATAAAGACCTGGATGAATTACTCACCAACGATGAGTTATTTTAATCGGTTCGGTTAATTAAGGAGTACAGAATGAAAACTAAATTACTGGTGCTCGCCGCAGGTCTGCTGCTGAGCCTTAATGCATTTGCAATCTCCCTTCAAGACGCAAAGTCTCAGGGTCTCGTTGGCGAACAGCCTAATGGTTATCTGGGCATAGTACAGAGTAACCCTGAAGCCAACTCTGTCGCTAAGCAGGTCAACGCTAAGCGTAAAACCCATTATCAGAATATCGCCAGGAAAAATGGTATCTCAGTATCGGATGTCGCCAAGCTGGCTGCCGAAAAAGCGATGAAAGCGACCAAGAAAGGTCAGTACATCAAAAACTCGAGTGGTAAATGGGTAAAAAAGTAACGCCGATCATCTTCATAATGAACGAGTGATAATACCAATCTGTATAACAGCCCGCATTGCGGGCTTTTTTATTAATAATGACCCCTTGACGACCACACCTCTGCCCCGCCCTCCACTGCGGTACTTTTATCTGTGATCGGCATAAGTGTGCGTTTACCCCCACCGCAGACAGCCCTCACGTGAGCAGACTCACAGCTTCAACAAATAGTTAATTAAACATCCCTACATAAGCTACAAGGAGAGTAAGCTCTCGCCTTGCAGGTAAAAGCGGCATCAACTCTCCTAATAAGCTTCACCTGAACTTTCACCTCCTGCCAGTCAGGAATGTGTTCCCCTCTGCTTCAAATTAGGTTTTTTATGGTTTTTGTTGAATTGTTCGTTGTCCTCGCGTTTATCTATCTTGGTGCCCGAATTGGCGGCATTGGTATTGGTCTGGCTGGTGGCGCTGGCGTCTTGGTTCTCTCGTTATTTTTGGGCGTCGACACGGGCCATATTCCGGTAGATGTGATTCTCATCATCATGTCGGTGATTGCAGCTATCGCCGCCATGCAGGTCGCGGGCGGTCTGGAGTGGCTGGTCGATCTGTCAGAGACGTTTCTGCGCAAGAACCCTAAACATATCACCTTCTACGCCCCTATCGTGACCTACTTTATGACCCTGCTGGCGGGCACTGGTCATACGGCATTTTCAACACTGCCGGTTATCGCCGAGGTGGCTAAAGAGCAAGGCATAAGACCATCGAGACCACTTGGGATCTCGGTCGTTGCCTCACAAATAGCCATTACCGCCTCCCCGATATCGGCCGCAGTCGTATTCTTTTCCGGGATTTTAGAGCCTCTGGGAGTGAGTTACCTAACCCTGCTGGCTATCTGTATCCCCACCACCTTTATCGCCTGTATGGCCGGGGCTTTCGTCTCAAATTTCTTAGGCTGTGAACTGAAAGATGATCCGGTTTATCGGGCACGCCTCGAGAAGGGGTTAGTTAAACTGAAGGGGAAAACTCAAAGGGATATTCTCCCGACAGCCAAACCCGCCACCTATATCTTTATCACGGCCATTGCCGGTGTCATTGTTTACGCCACCTTAATCTCAGACACGGTAAATCTTATTCCAAACCCATCCCTGGGTCGCAATGAAGCGATCATGGTGTTTATGCTTTCGGCGGCGACCGCAATTGTGACATTCACCAAAATCGATGCCTCAGAGATTGCTAATGCGCCTACTTTCAAGTCAGGAATGTGCGCCTGTATCTGCGTACTAGGTGTCGCGTGGCTGGGAGACACCTTCGTGTCCAGCCACATTAACGACATTAAAGCACTCTCTGCGGATGTGCTTAATCAGTACCCCTGGATGCTTGCGGTGACCCTGTTTTTTGCCTCTATGCTGCTCTATTCCCAAGGGGCTACGACAACTGCATTGATGCCGGCAGCCTTAGCCATTGGCGTGGCCCCCATCACGGCTATCGCCTCATTTGCAGCCGTGAGTGCCCTGTTTGTATTGCCAACCTATCCGACGCTGTTAGCCGCGGTGCAGATGGATGATACCGGCTCGACTCGTATCGGAAATATGGTATTTAACCACCCATTCCTTATTCCAGGATTAGTCACCATATCGACCTCAGTAGCATTAGGGTTTGCGTTTGGCGGAATGATGCTTTAATCAGAGAATCGCATTAAAGCTAAAGTCATTCTTGAACAAAAGTTTGTTTACTTGTCCGATAACAAGTTACAAGTATCTTTTCTTCTGACTTTGTGGGAATTTAGCTCGATATTTAATGGCATGGCTTCAAATTAATTTATAGCCTGCGGCTCGCTGATTGTGCAAACACTTCTGTGACACGCCGCAAGCACAATCCCTGTGGGCTCTGCCGTGACATCCTTGTCACGGAAGGTCACAGCCGCGTTTTCACTTGAGTGTTTATCTCTTCGACTTAAGCTTTACTTGTTATCACGATTTTGACAGAAGTGAGCTGGAGGTTTGTCTCTAGCTCATGATTTTTGAAATAAATAGGGCAGATTTAATGCGTCTGTTCGTTAGCAATCAGCCCCTGCCTGCAGAGCGACAGGGGCCTTATCCTATTACTTATGTTTCGCTAACTATTGTTTCACTGATTATTTATGTTTCGCTAAATACTTATGTCTCACCATAGGTTTTCATCAGAAAATAGCGCGCAGGGCTGCCTGAGAACTCAGGTACCGACCCGATAATCTCAAACCCCAATTTTTGATAAAACACAGGGGCTTGGATTGACAAGGTATCCACTTGAGAAACTAAGCAGCCTCGACCTTTGGCCTCGTCTTCGGCTAACTCCATCAGCTGACGTCCCAGTCCTGTGCCTCTGTATTTTTTATCGACCCAAACAACCCCAATTAAGAAGTTTCTGTATATGGTCCGCCCGGAAACTCCTCCGATTAATTCACCATTATCATCCCGGCTGATGACCGACAGTGGGAGCGTTATTTCATCCCCCAACTGTTCATGGACATATGCCCGCACGCCCTCAACCAGTTCATTCACCAGTATGGGATCTTCTTCCTTAATCACTTGAAACTTCACTTAACGCTCCTCGGCTATCACTCTTCAATTGGCTAGGCCAATTGCACTTAGGATTGAATCAAAACTTAGCTAGGCCAGAAATCAGACAGAGACTCAAAACCTTCGGGTGGAGTTGCTGATGCACGCCAATAAGTACGGCCATCATCGGTGCGTTTAAGCAGTTTATGGTTGCAAAGCTCCCGGCGGATCAGAGCAAAATCCTCAAAACCGAGGAAGCCCTTTAAGATGTCATTAACTTGCCGTTCGCTATAGCTTTTCTGGTACTGAAAGCGACACCAGAAAAACCATAAACTTTGTTGTTGGATAGCATACTTTGAAGGCCAGGTATGCATGATGTAATCTGCGCTCATAAAGGGCATCAGCCGTTTAGGAATAGGGACAGATAGACTGGATTGCGAAGATAATTGTTCAGCATGCTGCTGACGCAATTGCTGGAAGTTTTGTAAACCCGTCGCCTTGGCCAGGATATTTAGCATCTCTACATGGCTGGGAAACGACTCATGTTGTTGCAACTGTTTACGTAACGATTTAGCCAACGAAGAGATATCGTCGCAGCTAAAAGGGGTCAGATTTTTTGACATAGGATTTACCCGTTTTCTGGGTGCCTAATAATCGAATGCAGCAGCATTCAAGGGTCAGTGATCGCCATTCCAAACAAGGCACACAAATCTTCAGGTAGCCTGAAATCTTAAATTGGATATCCATAGTGCTATCAGCAGGTTTAGCGCTGCGCTCAATAAAAAGTGCAGTGGCGATGCCTGGGTGAACTGCCGACCCTGAGATTATCTTAACGGGGTTAGGATAAATTGCAATACTCAAGGTTAGGCACTTGTCCGATAACAAGTTTCAAGTATCTTTTGGGGTTGGGTTCATTGGGCAGGCTTGGTACATAGTTTGTTTGCCAGATACCCTAGCGTCATCGGTGTTTATTGCTTGCAGCAAACAACCGCACTACATACAAAGCGATGCTGAAACAATGATCCTGAAACCATGCTCCTGAAACCGTGATGATGCGGGCAATATCAACTAATATTGATTTATGGAGAACAATCAATTCAAGCAAGCATGCCTGGAAAAAATCATTGCGGACCACCAAAGTGGCTCTGCTAAAATTGCCTTCGTGGCGCTTCAGTCCCTTGCAGACTATAGTCAGCGAAGTGTGATGACAGAGCCGGCGACCTATCTGAAAGACTTGAACTCCTTTGCCCTTGAGCTGCAACAAACGCGTCCTAGCATGGCTATGCTGACCAATATCATCGATGCCTGGCGACAGGAAGTAAATAAGAATGAGAACAAAAACCCGCAATCAAATCTAATGACCTTAAAGCAAGTCGCACTGGTCAAAGCAAACGGTTTAATGATGCAATCCAGCCAAGCCAATGATCGCATTGTTCAACATGTTTGCGAGCTGATTGCAGACAAGAGTGTCGTTCTCACTCATAGTATCAGTTCTACGATTATCAACTGCTTTACTAAGCTGGCAAAGAAAAAGATAAGCGCGATTATCACTGAATCCAGACCGGGTAATGAAGGCCTTTTAGTCGCCGAAATGCTATCGAAATCAGGCATAGAAACGCAATACATCACTGACGCACAATTGGGTTTGTTCATGCCAAAAGCAGATGTTGTTCTACTGGGTGCCGATTCGATTTTGGCGGACGGTTCAGTCGTTAATAAAGCGGGGACTTATCTTACCGCCTTGGCGGCCCATGATGTCGGTATCCCGCTTTATATCTGTGCAGAAAACTTTAAACAAAGCAGGAAAACCTATGAAACCATTCATTTGGAAGAGATGGATACCACCGAAATAAATTTACCTGACTTGCCCCATATCGAACCGAGAAATATCTATTTTGATGTCACCCCGGCCAGACTGATCAGCGGATGGATAAATGAACATGGTGTACAAACTATTACGGGGGTGCCATCTACTTAAGGTGCGCCATGTAAAGATACTCTCGAAACATTGCCCAGATTAATGATCTATCCCACTACACAGATTACAATTTCATATATTTCACATCGTTTTCACACTGCTGCCAATACGCTTATTTTCTCTATATTGAAAAAGGGAATACTATGCGTTACCGATATTGGCTTACTTTAACCCTACCAATGTTTATCACCACTGCATACTCAACAGAAACAACCTCTTCTGAACAAGAATTTGAGCAAAAATTTGAGCAAAAAATAGAACAGGCCATTGTTGAGTTTGAGCAAACGCCGAGAGAATATTGGTCTTATCATCTATCACGTTATGAAAATGAAGAAGGTGATATTACCCAGAGTATTGAGCGCTATACGCCAGCTGCAGACATAGATAATCCTTGGGTCTTAGTCAGTGCTAATGGCAAGGTTCCTACAGCGAAAGAGCAAGAGAAGTTCGTGAAGACAAAACGCAAACAGGCAGAGAGTAAAGGAAGTGGCGGAAATTTTTCGCTAAAACTACGAGAGCTAATCAACCTGGATGAACTTCAGCTGGTTACCAATGAAGAGAGCCTTATTATTATGAGCTTTCCCGTGCAGCTAGCTAGGTTGGGCGATGATGCCGCAGGCAAACTGCAAGGGAGATTAACTTACAATCAGCAAGAGCAGTTCATAGAAGAGATAATGATCGTCAATAGTGCTGAGTTTTCGCCTATGTTTAGTGCATCTATTTCTGAGCTAACGCTGACCTTTAGTTTTATTAAGATTGATAGCGCCGTTTTACCTCATCAACATAAGATGGACATGAAAGGACGCTTTGCTTTATTTTCTGAAATAGATGAAACCTCCACTGATACCTATTCAGATTATCAATATACCGGCAAGCCTGATAAGAGTTTAAGCAAGTAAGCAGCTAAACAAATGCGATTGATATTTTTGTGCCCTGGTGACTAGATACGTTTAGTTGCCAGCCTTGGTGTTCACACAAGCGTTTGACAATAGATAAACCAAAACCATAACCAGTGCTTTGACTCCCTTTTACAGCGGGTTCCGTGATATGTGAAGTGATTGATTTTTCAATTCCTGGGCCCGTGTCTTCAATGACTAACTTCTTATCAACAAAGCGAATATTAACTTCACCTAAGTCTGTATATTGAAAGGCATTACTCAGTAAATTATCCAACAATACTTTTAGCATTCCTTGTTGAGCAAATACGCTCGCATCACAATTATCATCCACTCTTACTGCAACAGATTTTTGTGCCAGTAAATAGTGGTGATCCAGTATCGCTTGTTCTATCAATGGCAGCAGCTTGACTGAATCTTGAACTGCATTGGTGTGCTCTTCTCTTGCAAGCACGAGTAAGGTGGTTACCGTCTGTTCCATCTGTATCGTGGCGTCAGCTATGCGATCTATGAGACGGTGAGATTCATCAGTAATGGGGTTTTTCTCTTTATAAAGCTCAACTGCATTTTTAACGATGGCCACCGGCGTTCTTAATTCATGGCTGACATCGCGAGTGAAGCACTTTTCTCGTTCTAACGCCTGACTTATTTGGCGCATCGATTGCTCAAGGGTACGTGCCAAAATGCCAATCTCATTATTCGGGTAATTGTGAGCGAAACTGTCAGGAATATTCTCGGGGGCAACGCCATCAACCAGTTCAGCAAGATCCCGCAGTGGTTTTGCCGTTTTTCGGCCAAGCAGCCAAGCAATCAAACATGCAATTAATGTTAACGCTATGCCGCTGTATACTAAAAACGTTACCACTTCGCCACGAATAGGACGCACTAATAATTTTTGGCTTACTTCGGCTACCAGATAAGTTCCCGGGTATTGTGGAAACTGATACAAGTGATAATGGCGCCCTTCTTCACCATAAAATTCAGCCCGATTCGGTTGACGGATAGATTGTTGTTTTAGATCTTGAGGAAAACTGTCTTTTGAGAAATGTAGCGTTAGATAATCGTGTCTGATTATTGGCCACGCCCCGTTTTTTTGGTATTCACTGCTGAGATAACTTGCCTCTTGGGTAACTTCTCGTTCAATAAAAGTGTCTTCGATGCTGTATAAAAGCACAAAACTAAACAAACCATAAATAACTGACATTATTAAGGTGAAGATACAAAACTGGGCGACGATTCGCCTGCTGAGACTATGGAATTTCACCGAGCTATTATTCATTGTTAATATCCAAAGTAAAACCAATACCATGTACCGTTTTCAAGATCGGATAATCAAACGGTTTGTCCAATACATTACGTAACTGATAAATATGAGAGCGCATTGCATCGGACTCGGTAGGTTCGTCGCCCCATATTTTTTGCGATAAAACTGAACGGCTAACCACTTGTGGGTAAGCCTCTGCGAGTTCTGTCAAAATACGAAAGCCCATGGCATGCAAATTAAGTACTTTTCCATCACGCGTGGCTTGTTGTCGCTTTCGATCAACGCTTAAACAACCTAAGGTGAGTATGTCGTTAGTCTGCAATAGGTGACGTCTGGAAAGCGCTAAACATCGAACTTCAAGCTCTTGTAAAGAAAAAGGTTTTGTTAAGTAATCGTCAGCCCCAGCGGTAAAACCAGACACCTTATCTTCGATACTATCTCTTGCTGTTAACATTAATATGGGGATATGGCGCGCCGACTTTGCTCGTATTTGTTGGCAGACTTCAAGACCGTCCATCACGGGTAAGTTCAGGTCGAGTATGATCAGGTCATAGTAATTTTCTAAGGCGAGATCGAGCCCATGCTGACCTTGGCCGGTAAAGTCGAATACATGGCCTTTCTCTTCCATGTACTCAGATATGTTGCGTGCGACACTAAGTTGATCTTCAACGAGTAATATCGAAAGTGAAGCAGGTTTACTTGTCATAGCAATTTCCAAACATGGTTGGTTAAACTTCCGACATTCCAATTCCAGGCCAAAACACAAAAGACAAGTTCCTCAATCTTGGCTGTCGAGGCACCTGTCTCATTGCTATATGTCTATTGTTAGAATGCTGTTTGTAACATGTCTAACGCGGGTTTGAAATCAGGTTTAGTTATTAGTAGTTGATTGAGCGTTGCTTTAGCTTGATCAACCTTGCCCAATTTATGCTGTGTCTTAGCGATTTGCATATCTAACTTCGGATTATTAATTGTTTTTTGCGCAACTATCATTAACGTTAATGCATGTTCAAATTGCTGATCCGTTTGTGCTGACTTTTGATAATAGAAACCATACATGCCAACGAGTGGTAGTTGATACTGCTCTGGTTTACTCGCCAGTTCATTAATCGCTTCATTCTCTCCTGACAGAAACTTAGCGATGACCGTCATGGTTTTATCTTCGCTATATTGTTCAGCATCAACCGGGGTTAATCCAAGGCTTGTTACCAAGGCTGTTGCGACACCAACAGTAGACACCGGGTTTTGCCCTGTGATTAGGCGGTCATCAATGGCCACATGACTTAACATCATATCACTCGATTGAAATTTAGCGCCGCGTTCAACGAGTTTATCTTCCAACATGAATTCGAACTTGCTTAACCATTTTTTGCCAAATAATTGCTCTTCCTGGTTGGTAAAACTATTAACTGCTTTATTGGCAACCAGGTAGCTACCGTCACTTAGCTTTACATCAACTAACGCGGCTGGCCCGTGGCACACTGCCGCTACACTGCCTTTTTGTTGATAGATGTTAGCAATGGCTGTTTTTAATGCTTCATCCTTAGGTAAGTCAAACATGGCGCCTTTACCACCAACAATGAATATAGCATCGTAATTTTGCGCGTTAAGTGCTGTGGTTGCTAATGTGTTGTTCAGCATTGCCATCGCTTCAGCATCCGCTAACACTTTGGCGTTATAAGGTTTGCCTGGGTCATATTTGTCGGCAACAACTTTGCCGCCTTGGGGGCTTGCCACATCAACCGAAATGCCATTGTCCTTAAATACCCTATAGGCTTTGGCAAACTCATCAAATTCATAACCCGGTTTTTGTTCACCTTGCTGCTGTCCATAGCCACTTATCACCATCACAATTTTCTTAGTCTCGGCGGCAACACCAGGCTGTATGGATATAGCGGTTAATGTGATAAACATCGCCAGCTTAATTGTCAGTTGTTTGGTTCGTTTTAATAGGGCTTTCATCAATATCTCCTCCAATGATTTATGCACAGTGTTACGGCTTCACCGTGAAACAGATGTGAAATAGTTAAGCCTCAGACATTAATGTTCGCACCGAGCTGCGCAAACTATGCCTACTGGCATAAATACCGAAGCAAGTAACCGAACATAAAACGAGCGAAAGCGTAAGCAGCAACCAGATAAAGTCAGGTTGATAAGTCAACGAGAACTGAGATTGATAGATCAATAACCCGGCTATATAGGTGCCCAATATTGCCCCGGCGGCTGTAATGCCCGCTGTAACTAACCATTCAATAATATTGAGTTTAAAACAGGTACCCCTTGTAAAACCAAAGCTCATGATAATGCTGTTTTTCTTTTTTTCTTTTAATTCCAGCGCATTAACCGATGCGAGAATAACAACACTAGCCAGTAATATAATCATCAGCGAAAACCCGCTAATCACCTTAGTGATCATGGCCAGAATGTTATCGAACCGAGCAGTCATCTCTTTTAGCGACGTCATACGCAATGTGGGGAATTTTTGCCACAGCGGCGTCAACAGATGAAATTGCTGATCACTTAACTCCATACTCGCCATGTTGAAATGAGCCCCACCAATATGCGCGAGTGCCGCAGGAGGCATCTGCACCCAAAAGGTCATAGAGCCGCCACCGGGTTTAAATTCATGACTGGCGGCTATGGTAAACTTGATGCTTTGCTGGCCAACAACAAAGGTTAGCGAATCGCCAAGGGTTAACCCCAAATCTGTCATTATCTCCTGTTCGATTGATACCTGTTGCCAATCTTGACTGTTGCTTTGCCACCATTGCCCACTAACAACACGATTATTGGCCGGAATAACCTGAGTCCAATGCAGTCGAATGGCATTGGATAACGTGGCTAAGCTATCGCTGGGTTTTTGCGTAAACGCAGCTAATCTTTGCTCATTAACTGCAATAAGCTTGGCGTACATATAGGGTTTACTCTGACGAATGTTTATGGCGTTCTGCTTCGCCCAGGTTTGAATATGGGTCATTTGACCTTGAGTTGCCTGGGATACAATAACGTTACCGTCGTGCTCTCGTTGATAAGAGGACATGCTGGCCCCCAGATCTTTTAGCAGCATTAAGGTAAACAACAGCATAAATGCAGATAGACCCACGCCAATGATCTGTGTGCTCTTACTGAGAATGCGCTGTTTCATCATAAATAGCGCAAAAGGAATCAACCCCGAAATCTGCTGAGTGAGCTTCTCTCCCAGGGTCAGAGAGCTCCAACTCATGATTATCATTAACCCTATGGTAATGACGATTGCGCTGACCATCATCAAGGTTAGCAGGCCGTTATCTGAATAGCTTACCGCAACGCCTGATAGCACCAGCAGGCTACACATTTTACTGAACCAATGGCTAAGGCCGGAATTGTTGTTATGAAATAATCTCCCGACTGAGTTTTTATACAGAGAAAACCACACAGGTGCGTGAAATACGGCGAAAACAAGCGAAATAGCAGCGACAGTTCTCACAACGGGCCATAAATCCCAGCTCCATTGTAAGTCAGAAAATGTGCCTCCTAACCAGTTAACAATCGACCAGTGAGCTGCGGTTGATAACAGTAAAACGGCTGGCAACAAGGTGACAATTCCCAATAACCACTTAAACATCGACACCTGAACCCCTGTGAGTTTAGAAGCGCCCAGGCTCATACATATGGCCGAAAAGTACTGGTCTTTTTTCATATGTATTTGGGTTAACTGCTCAATGGCGATAGCTGCCATAAAAAACAAAATGATGGATGCCAGCCCTAAAAAATTCTCGGTTCGTTTCCAAAACAGGGCGAGAGGATGATTGCCCTTCTTGTGATAAACCTGTGCTGCGGGTAAGTATGCTTGTTGCCACTTTATCAGCTGGTTCGTTTGTTCGGTATCGGCGTTAACTAAGTAGCGGTGGCGGATAAGCTCTGCTGAAAACCCTAACCCATTCATGTCTGCCGGATTAATCATGGCGCGCATAGCAACGGTATGCCCTTCCATTAAACGATCGGGTTCGTGCAACAGCACCCGAGACACGATAAAGTCCTGCCCAGCGATGACAATCACGTCACCTATATTCAGTGACAAACTTGCAAACAATCGAGCGTCTAACCAGATATCTCCAGTATTGGGGCCACCTTTGGTTACTTGTCCCGTTCCGTGCAGAGTTGTCGCCGTTAATAACTCTCCTTGCAATGGATAGCTATCATCGACGGCTTTTAGTTTCGCCTGTTGCCATTGAGCCCCATGAGTCAGAGTCGTGCTAACTTGTTGGGTTGTCGCTATCTTATTAGTTAACTTTGACAGGGCTGATAGCTGCTGTTGTGTCAGCATTGGCTGCTGACTGATCACCGCATCGGCTCCCAGTAAACCCTGTAAATTATTTTGGAGATAATCTTGTATGCTGTTACTCGTCAAGCTTAGCGTGATGATAAATATCATCAATATGCCTTGTGTCCAGCGTAACAATCTCTGATAGGAAGCCGATTTTTGTTGTTGGAAAAAGTGCCACGCAAGCCGAAGATTTTGGGATAACATTATGCCACCTCAACATTTGCCAGCGGGTTATTAAGTTGGCCATCGGCTAATGAGAATACCTGTTGAGCACGATTGGCCAGCGCGTCACTGTGGGTAACAATAACCAGCCCGGCGTTGTTTTCCCGGCAGCAATCAAACAAAATATCGGCAATACTGGCCGCGCTATCTTTATCCAGGTTTCCTGTTGGTTCATCAGCAAAAATAAAATTTGGATTGAAAACGAGTGCCCGAGCTATCGCCACACGTTGTTGCTCCCCCCCACTTAATTCACTTGGCTTATGATTTTCTCTGTGTTGTAAACCAACCTTTTCCAGCCATATCTTTGCCTTATTCATAGCCCGCTTATCACCTCGCAGCTTTAACGGCAATGCCACATTATTGAGTGCGGTGAGCTCAGGCAACAGATGAAACTGTTGAAAAATAAAGCCAATGTCTGTTTTCAAATAGGCTAATGAATGGCTTTGGCCATTTTTGGAATAGATTCCCTGGCCAGAAGTTGGCTGCTCTAAGCCAGACATCAACATTAATAAACTTGATTTACCAGCTCCGGAAGGTCCCGTAATCGCGTAAGACTTACCTTGCTCGACTCGCAAATTTAGATTGTTAAACAAGGTTACCTTTGATTGAGTAGCCTGAAATGACTGACTAATATTTTGTAGTTCAATGTAGCAAGACATGATTAAGACTCTATTTACTAAGCTGTAGCGCTAATGTAAGTAGTGACTTGTGAAACGGATGTGAAATGCCAGGGGTTCAGGGGCCAGTCCAGCCTGGACTGCCCACGACTTTAGCGCCAGCCATACTCATTTCTGGACACTGGCGAGTTAGAGAAACTCATCTCATCTTTTTACCTCAATATACTAGGTTATTAATACACCATTCTCACACTGTTTTGTCCCAATGATATCGCATAGAGATGCCATAGAGAGGAGGTTAAGCTAATTTTAATATAAGTTGTTTCTAAAAAATAAAATGAACCACCTCTCATGCTAACTCGCAAGACTCGGTAATTAACAAATATCAACATCAGTAACTTAAACTGAATATAAATTTTCATCTCACCATCTATACATTCACACCCCGCTATTATGACCTCAACTTGTTAAGCAACGATTCACTCTAGAGGTCAACATCATGAAAACTATTCTCGCTATTTTCCTAGGACTCGTTCTCATCAACGTAGCTGTAGAAACTGCCGATGTGGTCTTTGACATCGCAGAAGATATCGCTGAATTTGATGGTGACTTTGACTTTGACTTTGACTTTGACTTTGACTTTGACAACGATAACGATAACGATAACGACTTAGATATCGAATTCGACTAAACGTCTAACGAACACATAAAACGCACCTAATTACAAAATTTAAAGAAGAGGTTTAACCATGAAAAAGCTGACTTTACTACTGATTGTTCCAACTCTACTTTCAGCAAATGCATTTGCTGAGTTTACAGGCTCTACTGCTCAAAGCTCTCAGTCGAGCGTACCATATACCACTATTACAGAGTTTCGAGCCCAAACTGATATCAGCCAAAGTGATGGCTTATTCGATATGCTGATCACTGGTGCGAAGGCTGATGAGATGGAATTCATTTTTCAAGGTAACATCGTCAATCAAATTGATAGCGATACCTATACCTTCAATGACGGCACCGATTCCATCATGATTGACCTCGATGAGTCACTATTTAACGGACGTGATGTCTCCCCACAAGATACCGTTATTCTTTACGGCGAAGCGGATTATGAAGAAGTAGGGTTGTACTTTGATGTAGATAGACTCGAAGTGAAGTAAATGGAAGTCACACAGCTTATCAGTGCCATTAGCACTATTTTAAAAACCTTGAAGGCCAGCGATTATGCTGGCTTTCTCTATTCCCTTCATTCACCCATTGTCGCTGCCATGCATACTTTCTTGCAAAGTAAAATTTTTACCAACCGGGTGAAAAGCCGAAAATTACAAATATAAACAAAACTTACACCAAAATATCAAACCTGATGTAAATTCATGTCTCACCATAGATACAGTCACCACATCGTATTATGACCTCAACTTGTTAAGCTGCGATTCACTCTAGGGTGTCAACATCATGAAAACTATTCTCAATATTTTCGTTATTTCCTAGGACTCATTCTTATCAACGTAGCTGTAGAAACTATTGAATCGACCAGACTAACTTAGACGTAGTCTTGATTCATAAAATAGGCTTGATCATAATCTGTGGGTGACTAAAAGGAGTATGGGCCACAGTAGAGGTGTAGGTCAAACTTGACTAAACTTGCTCGAAAAACATTATAGACCTTACACTGAATACCCATTTCTTTAATAAATTGAAAAATACAATTTTCAATTAAAACTATAAAAGCATTGATGCTGTAGGTTTTAGTTGACTACAGCACCAGTACATATCAGTATAATTTGTTGGGTTTTCAGTTTATTCTACTTTTTACTCACAGTCGCATTACCTTCACTCAAAATATAATCAAAACCATCCTGAATATAATAAATGACAATACCGTCGACACTGTCTTTCGCGCTGTTGATTCTTCCACCGAAAACAAGTGAGTTATCACCATCCCAATCAATTTCAATATCAAAATCTAAAGAGTCTAAATCCACACCACCTCTGTTGATTTCATTACCTGTGAACACTCTGTTTGAGCCGCGGTAATTATAGGAAATTCTTGTTGCATCTCCAGCATTATCAAATTCAACTTCAAAATCAGAAATGGAATCAAACGCCATATTCATGCTCTCAAAAGTCCAGACACCACTAATATCTCCGTTTGAAGCATCTGAAGGAATATCGACAGTAACTTGAATCGTTTCAGACTTTGTCACATTTCCACTGGTATCGATTGCCTCAGCGTAAAGTGAATAAACACCATTACTTGCAGCAGTTAATAATGGCTCAAATGTAAAAGGCGTTGAGCTGTCGGTGCCACGAAGCACCCCATTTCTATAGAACTTTACATTTGCAACTTTTACGTTGTCTTCCGCTTGTGCTTCAACAGTAAAGTAACCTCTTGATGTTACAACTGTCCCACTTGCAGGGTTAGAGATAATTACTGTTGGGCTAATGGTATCATCTTCAGTACCTGGAACTGATGCCTTCGTAATTGAAGCAGAGCCAGTTCCTATTTCAATATCGCTATCATCTACGAAGTTAAAAGCTATATAACCTGACACATAATCTCTACTAGAATCTAATATTCCAGTGAAAGTAATACCATTGTCATCGCCCCAATCTAGTTCAATTTCAATGTTTTCATCAGTATCGACATCTACTCCTGAACGAGTCATTTCTGTACCGGGAATAGAATAGTCAACGCTATTAAATGTATAAGTTAAAGTTTCAACTGTCAGATCATCATTTAACGTTAACGTTAAATCGTTAATAGCGCTATCAACTAAGCGTTGACTGGCAAATGACCATACACCCTCATTAGGATTTTCTCCACCACTATTTGGAATGTCAACCGTAACATTTCTTTCTTCTGATAAGGTACTATTTCCATATTCATCATAAACCTTTAATAGTAACGTAAGAGAACCATTACTAGCTGAAGTTAATTTAACAGTATGGCTGTATGGAGGTGTTGTATCTTTCTGAACTAGCTTACCATTAATATAAAATTCAACTGAACCGATATTCATATCATCTTCAGCAGTAGCATTAATAGTTAATGCACCTCCTTGAGAGAATCTTGCGCCATCAGATGGCGATTCTATCTCAGCTATTCGCGGTGGTATTGTATCTTCAGGCCCGGTACCTACTGGAATATCAACGATCAAATTAATCGCGTCACTATTTGCCGTATTACCTGCCGCATCATATGCTTTAGCAGTCCAACTATGCACTGCATTTAATGAGGAATCCAAAGACCATCGATATTGATATGGTGCTTCATCGTCTTCGAAGATAACTACATCATCTTTGATGAATTCGACTTTAGTGATGCCAGAATTGTCACTTGCCGTAGCTGCAATGGAAACAAATCGAGCTGATGTATAGGTAACGTCAGAAGATGGACTAGTTAATTCGACATACGGAGCCGTAGAATCTCCTGCCGGAGGTGGTGTTGAGTCTTCTTCGCCCCCTCCACAAGCGGTCAAAATGCAAAGTATTGCAGCATTAATCATTATCAGGTGTTTCTTTTTCATGACACTCTCCTGGAATGTTAAAAGCCTTACAGAATGGTTACATATACAACCAAGAGTGTACACCTCTGCTACACTATGACAAGGTTAAAAGGCAGGGCTACCATTAGTTTTTCCTCACTCCCAATGTATCCTCAGATTATAATAATCACCGCTAAAAGGTTCATATCCACTGATGAGTGTGTTTATGAGCAAGAAACGACGGGCAAGTTAACTTGTAAATGGATTACACGCCGAAGGCTTATGCAAAACATACTAGACAGCCACGCCTTTTGCCTTACAATTCAAAACTCGATGTGGGCTGGCTACTGCTATCTTGTTGGAGGTGGTCGAAGTACTACGTCCACTCTTTATAACCCACAATTTCGCAAGTGCTAATCAAATATTCCTTAGCCAGCGCAACCAATCCTCTCATTTCTTTGAATCAGGTGTGGACGCAGCTAAATCTTTTGAAACTAAGATGATCTCATAGAGCTTATATGACCCCTCGAAAGAGGTTTTTCTTTATCAAATAACCAATGAATATTTCCAAAGGGCAGCCAAATTAACTATGCCACTTCAGTCATTATTAACTGTAAGTGAAGGTTGTTTTAAAGAACTCATCTCATCTTTTCACTTCAATATACTAGGTTATTAATACACCATTCTCACACTGTTTTGTCCCAATGATATCGCATAGAGATGCACATAGAGAGGAGGTTAAGCTAATTTTAATATAAGTTGTTTCTAAAAAATAAAATGAACTACCTCTCATGCTAACTCGCAAGACTCGGTAATTAACAAATATCAACATCAGTAACTTAAACTGAATATAAATTTTCATCTCACCATCTATACATTCTCACCCCGCTATTATGACCTCAACTTGTTAAGCAACGATTCACTCTAGAGGTCAACATCATGAAAACTATTCTCGCTATTTTCCTAGGACTCGTTCTCATCAACGTAGCTGTAGATACTGCCGATGTGGTCTTTGACATCGCAGAAGATATCGCTGAATTTGATGGTGACTTTGACAACGATAACGACTTAGATATCGAATTCGACTAAACGTCTAACGAACACATAAAACGCACCTAATTACAAAATTTAAAGAAGAGGTTTAACCATGAAAAAGCTGACTTTACTACTGATTGTTCCAACTCTACTTTCAGCAAATGCATTTGCTGAGTTTACAGGCTCTACTGCTCAAAGCTCTCAGTCGAGCGTACCATATACCACTATTACAGAGTTTCGAGCCCAAACTGATATCAGCCAAAGTGATGGCTTATTCGATATGCTGATCACTGGTGCGAAGGCTGATGAGATGGAATTCATTTTTCAAGGTAACATCGTCAATCAAATTGATAGCGATACCTATACCTTCAATGACGGCACCGATTCCATCATGATTGACCTCGATGAGTCACTATTTAACGGACGTGATGTCTCCCCACAAGATACCGTTATTCTTTACGGCGAAGCGGATTATGAAGAAGTAGGGTTGTACTTTGATGTAGATAGACTCGAAGTGAAGTAAATATGGAAGTCGCACAGCGCATCATTGCTATTGGCATTATTTTATAAACCTTGAAAGCCTGCAATTACGCTTAATGCCGTTCGCTTAAGCTACATCGTTTATACTTAAGTGGATAGCGGTAAGGAGCATAAAGCACTGAACCTAGATACGTTCGGTGCTTTATGCTATCTGGAAGGATGCAGTGTCCAATATCTAGTCATCTGTTTCAACTTCATAGGAAGTTATCCATCTGGTGCCAATGCTAAACATCGAAGCTGAGTACTTATCAAACCAATTGCCATCGTAAAACTAATTCGAGTTAAGACTACCACCTATTAAATATGAGATTATAAAGCATTCACCCCCCCTCCTTTATCTGACATTAAGGCACTTTGTAGTGCTATTAATCTCGCTCTCCATATCTCTGTCAATTCAAGTTTTCTCGCAAACTTGAAGTTAATTGGCATATCGTTGTGTAAATCAGTATCAGCAAACCATTATGGGTTCTCACAGACTTTACTCGACGCACTATCATAATTGGATTCCGAGTAAACCCTTTAACCGAAACAACATTGAAACACCTGAATACATTAGGAATGTTCAAAAATTCCACCTCTCCCGTATCCGTTCTATTCTGAAAAGGCGCAACATAATGGTAAACTTGGTAACTACCAGACAAATTATCGGCTAGTAATCAAATTCGGCGGTGGTACAGTGAACTCACTAAAGTGAATGATAAATGGTATGAGTAGGCCCTTAAGTTATGACGAGCACCTAGAGTTAACACTCTATCGTGGTTTTTATACTGTCTTGCACGATATCAATCTATTTTAGAGCAAGAGCGGGCTGCTTGAAGGGGCAGGTACAAGATCTATATGATTAGATGGCATCATTATTGACTAACAGCCTGAAGCTGTCACCCTTTACCTGGCTCTCGCTTCAGGCTGATGACAGGTCGTTGGCCATTGAAAATACATAATATTCATAGGTAAGATAAATGATTCGTAGGTTTGTTTTAATAAGTATTACAGTTGGTATTTCACTTGTGTTGTTCGTGACAATAAATAATGAATCGACGAAACACCCGTTACCTTCGTATCGATTTGATAATTTTGAAGAGTATGTCAATCACACATCCCATTGGCTTTCTAATCACCGATATTTCTTTTCATCTAACCATCAGTTTGAGTTGATGGCCAATAGTCCTTTTGAGATGTTACCCAAAGGAGATGTTCATGGGGCAATACTGCTGGTGCATGGTTTAGGCGACTCTCCCTTTACATTCCGAGGTGTAGCACAGTCACTCTCAAAGCAGGGTTTTACCGTTCGTACAATTCTACTTCCAGGGCACGGCAGCCAACCAATAGATATGCTACAAGCCAACGTAAAAGATTGGTACTCAATAATAGAACACCACACTGATTTATTGCTGAAACAGTATGACAATGTTTGGCTTGGTGGTTTTTCTACAGGTGCTAATCTCGTAACCAGACAAGCGATGTTAGATGAGGACGTTAAAGGTCTCGTACTATTTTCTCCAGGCTTTAAGCCTTATTCATCGTTTGTACAGTTTTCCACACTAACTAGCAAAATTAAGACATGGGCTATTCAAGAAAAGGAAGATAACACTGTAAGGTATACTTCTCAAACCTTCCATGGCGGTGGTGAGTATTACAAATCATCAGTAGCTGTACGCCGTTTATTGGAAAGCGAAAGCTACACGAAGCCAGTGTTTATGGCGTTAAGCGAAGATGATACCGTCATCGATGCAGAATACGCTAAACTTCGCTTTAGTGATACATTCACACACCCTGGTAGCAAATTGTTATGGTTTGGTGAGCGCGCACCAATTATACAAAGGGCCTCGCATTTATCTGTACGCTCGGAGACACTTAAAATATCAACAGGTTCGCACATGTTTGCATTATTCTCTCCAGCTAATTCTTATTATGGGACAAGAGGCACATTCAGGTTGTGTCGGAACGGACAACCAGAGGCCCTAACTGCAAAATGTAAGGATAAAAAGAGTGAGGTTTGGTATTCACGTTTCGGCCATGTTGAAGAGGGCAAAGTGCACGCTCGGCTCACCTTTAACCCTCATTACAATACAATGATCGATAATATCAGTGATTTTCTACAGTCGAATCACTGATAATTTGCTCATATTTCTGTTCGAGTAACAATTTAAAATTCTGCTGATGATACAAATCATTTAGTCGAAGACCGTCATGATAAATGATTGTAGGAGAGAATAATGCATCCTCTCCTACAGCCATTACTGCAACATTATCAGGGCTAATAGTGTAGCGTCCTACGGTCTTCTCAACAGGCCAAGATACATCGTTAAAAGACTCAAAAATAAGCTCTGAACAGACAATTTCGTTATTTGTTTCCACATCAAAATTGAAATCATATGGCTTGCCAACCTGAGCAAACGTATGCAAAAGGTAGCGCCGCTTTTGTTCATCAGTCAATTGGTTTGCTCGAACCACAGCTAGGTCATCAACATTCAAAAAATGACTTAAGTTATTGATCTCTACCCCTTCTCGTAATGCCTCGACAATTGACTGATCACTTTGTATAGCAGCTTGAAAACTAGGCCCCTGATAACCTCGTTTAGCACGTGCATACGCCTCTAATCTAGGTAATTCATCCCAAACGCCTAACCTTTTAAGCTCTGGTATAGCTTGTTTCCCCCCAACCCAAATTGCGACATGCCCCCAATGACCAGGGATAAAGCTGTCCGTAAGACGAAATGGGGTCTTTTCGAGCAAAATATCCAATGGTTGAAGCTCTTCAATAATGCTATCAATCTCTTTTTGAGCCATACCTTTAAGCTTGCCTTCACGGGATTCAAACAAACCTGAAACATTCCCAACTCCCTGACTTATAACAAATACTGCATCATCAACAAACTCATAAAATCCATCTTCGAATTGATTAGAAGTAATATCTATAGCTATTTGAGTCTGCTCGAAATTTGAAAGAGTCGGTAGTCGTTGATAAGCATAGCTATTTGCAAGTACTTTATTGAGAAACTCATGTTCATTAGTAAGATGCACACTTTCAGGCATTGCCTTAATGAGCAAGATCGTATCTAATGTTTCTTCAAACATACTTTGATTTACAATTTCCTCGTACATCTCCTCTACAAATTGGCCGGCTTCAGCGTCAATATCTCCAACCTCGAACTGTCTTCTTCCTTCATCACGATAAGTATATTTCACCAAATTAACTAAATAGGCATCAAAAAGTGTCACTCTTGCTACCAGCCAAAGTTTATTACGCGCAATGAAAAGTTGGCCTAGTTTGTCATCAGGGTTGATAGATACCACCAAGTCATAACTGAACCAGTCAATCCCTTCAGCAATCAATAAAGTAGTGGGTTTATCAATGTCATAGGCTACTTTAGAGTCTAGATTTTTATAGGCATCCATAGCGATAGCAATAGTAGATAATTCGTCCCAATTACTTTTTATCTCTTTTAGTATTTCCTCTACCTTTGCTTGTTCTAGAGACGACAAATGCTCCGCCTCAGATAGGTTCTGATTCATAGACTCAAGCAAAAATTCAAAGCGCTGCTTATTCTCTACAGCTGTAAAATATGCAGGTATAAAGCGTTGGTACTCTATCTGAAACTGAGTTTCGTAACTGTCAACATTCTTATTAAGTATATTTTGCTGTTCGCTCAAAGTTTTGTTATCAGTACTGACCCCACAAGCAGATAACAAACCGGTAAAAACCACCAGTAACCAACTAATTTTATTCACGTTTCCACTTTCCCTGTCACTTTAAACTGCCATCCTACACATTTACTTAAATGGAATATAAATCTTAAGCTCACCAAAGGTTAAATCCCACCTCGGCATACTGATTTTTATTCATTAAGAAAAAAGCACAGGAAACTATATGAAACCTATAAGTATTATAATCATTACACTCAATGAAGAAAAGCGAATTGGAAGCTTGTTAGAGAGCTTAAGCCTGCAAACATATCAAAATTTTGAAGTCATTGTTATCGACTCAAACAGTCAAGACTCAACAGTTCAATTAGCGCTGAGCTACTCTGAGATTCTGCCGTCACTTACCGTAGAAAGAATAGCCACTAAAGGAGTCGGTCTCGGACGAAATACCGGTGCCAAGCTAGCCACACATGAACAGCTCCTGTTTCTAGATGTAGCCGATTAGTCGTGTGTAACATCTCGTATGGATATTGGAACGAGTCCGTTGGGCTGGATAGGTAATACAGTTTGGTTTTTCTGAGCAGGATGGTGGTTAGTAATTGGTCACCTTATCTCCGCTGTTGCCTATTTATTCACGATAACTGGCATTCCATTTACCCTACAACACATAAAACCAGCACCAATATCACTGATATCTATTGGTAACAGACATTTTTAGTAAATAAAAACAACTCGAAAATCTACATTATGTTTAGTCTCAATCAAAACATAATGTATTTGTAATTCAGCCGCTTACTGCTGTACTTTTTTTTCGTTCATCCATTTATTATGAACCTGTGCCATGAATAACGCTAACGAATAGCCAATTATACATCCAGAAATCACAGCGACTAACTTTTCCACACTAAAGTCTATTGAGCTTGCAGCAAATACGGTTAAAAAACTACGTAACGTAAAAGCAAAAAAATAGTTATTCAAGGTTACGGTTGCCGGTATAAGTAAAACGCTCAAAAATCCCAAAAACTCATACTCTATACTATGATATGAAAGAGTACAGGCAAAACCAACGGCGACAATTGTACCTAATATTCGGTGCTTAACCTTTTTTTTCATTGCAATGGATTCGCCTGTACTTACGCTCACCGCAGACCAAACAATCCATTCATAATGACCAATCGAGTAGTACTCCGCAATTAAAATCGTTAACCCAACGGAGAAGAAAACCGCAACGGCGGTCAACCATGTTTCAACCACCTTGTTTATATTCGAATCGAATTGCCATAACTTATCAAAACGAAGTAATGGCCGTTTATCTAAATAGCTAAGTCCAGTAGCGAAAATTAAGGTGGGTAATGCCAGTAATGGAAAGTACAAGATATACTTATACAAAACTTGCTCATGTCCAGAATCAACCTGACGATACAGCTCATTGGCAACATAGAGCGCAGGTACCATTACAAATGTGCCATAAGTTATTAGCTTCTTATCCCCTCTGGAAAAGCCGATATAAAAAGAACATATTATAGATGCACATATGGCAAATAGGTACGCATCATGTCTAGCCCAATAAAGGCTAAGTGAACATACTAACACTTGTAATAAATGTAGAACTAGATTAAAAACATCACACCGAATAGAATAAAAAACGATGAAACTGCAACTTGCTATTAGCCCCATAACTGCAAATAGAGATGATCCAGTAAGTACATACAGTACGTAGCTAGGAAACGCGCACAATAGAACGAGAACTAACTCTTCTTTATTAAACCAATTCATTATTTAGAGTTCGCCTGCCTAAGCGTTAGGCAGGCTTTTAATCCGCCACGAACTCCCGCTTCGAACCCAACTTTGCCACGATAACTATGTGCCATTTCGGCTACAATATTTAGACCTAACCCGGTACCGGGCGTTGTTTCATCCAAGCGGTAACCTCGTTGAGTAATCTCATTAAGCTTGTTTTCGGGAACTCCTGGGCCGTCATCTTCAATAATAATGGTAACTTCATCATTAATACCTTTAGCTAAGGACACAGAAATAACTGAGTTTGCCCATTTATAAGCATTCTCTATTAAGTTCCCTAGCATCTCATCCAAGTCGCGCCTTTCAACTGCAACATACAGGGCATTATCTAGTTCATTAACTAAAACTATCCCTCGTTCGCTATAAACCTTGTTAAAAGCCTGCTCCATAGCATCTACGCGCTCAGCAGGGCAAGAGCTCACTGACAAAATATTAGGAGAACCAGCCATTTTTGAACGACCCAAATGATAGTCGATATAATGTTGCATATCGTTAAGTGGTTTATCCCATTCAGCTCGCTCGGTTTCAGGTACCTTTTTTACTAAATTCTTAAATATAGATAATGGCGTTTTTAGAGCATGAGATAGGTTACCTGCATGATTTTGAGCTCTTTCCAATAGGTCCTGATAGTGAAATACCAAGGTATTCAAACTCTCGACTAAAGGGGAGACCTCTAAAGGGAAGCGTCCAGTCAGAGAGGTGACTTCTCCATTTTTTAACTTCTCAAGCTCTTCTTGCAAAGAAACTAAAGGGCGAATAGCCCAACCTACCTGAACAGTGATAATGGCTATTAAACATAGAATAAAAACCATAAAAATCAACCATACATCTTTCATTAACTTTTGTGTTGTCATGGCTATTGGGTTGTTATCTCTACCGACCAAAATACTGATTGGGCTCGGGTAACCTTCAAGAAACACCTGACGCTCAATATAAATTAGTGTTTCACCTTTTGGGCCCACCCGCGTTTGTTCATTATTAACGACGGGTTCATTCCATAAAGAACGTGAAAGGAGCTGAGAGGTAGGAGTTGTTATTTGCCAATAGAGCCCTCCATATGGTTTCCTAAAACGAGGATCTGGCATTTTATGTTCAAAAGCTAGAGCGCCTTCCTCAGTAAGAGCTAAGTTCTCTTCCATTAGATCAATTAACAAATCAATTTGCGTTTTCACGTTCCTATGTAAATGCTCATTAATCACTTGGGGAATCAAAATTGCGACTAGCAACACAACCGGTAGTAACCATATAATCGAAGAAAGAAGTAAACGGCTCTTTATACTTCGAGTTGCTAAAGTGTTATTCTGCATATAATTTATACCCTAGCCCCCGTATAGTTTTGATGACAGAGGACGACGTTTTTTTACGTAGGCGACCGATAATAACGTCAATCGTATTAGAGTCACGATCGAAGTCTTGCTTGTAGATGTGCTCTATTAGTTCGAGTCGAGGGATAACTTTACCTTGGTTGTGAATGAAGTAAGCCAAAACTTTGAATTCTAGTGCGGTAAGATTAAGTACAGAACCATTCCACTCGATTTGAGAGGAGCGAGCATCTAACATTAACTTACCCGCTTTAATTGTATTGGAGGCGCTCCCCGAGCTTCTACGAATCAACACACGAATTCGGGTAATAAGTTCTGCCATTTCAAAAGGCTTAGTCAAGTAATCGTCGGCTCCAGCATTTAAACCATCTAGTCTTTGACTCAAAGAATTTCTAGCGCTTAATATGATGACCGGTGTTGAAATTCCTTCATCTCTTATTCCTTTCAGCACTGTCAAACCGTCGATTTTCGGTAGACCCAAATCAAGTACAATCATATCCCACTCTTCCGACGTAGCACGGTACAAAGCATCGATTCCATCACATGAAGATTCAGACACCCAGCCAGACTCATCTACAGACTGACAAATCTGTTCGTTTATTTGCGGCTCATCTTCAATGACTAAGACTTTCATTTCTTCACTCCTCTGCTCTGGTTTTTAAGTAATTTAACATATTGACTATATCCTATGGAGTGACTTAAACCGAAAATAAATACATTACTCATGAAAGGTAAAAAACATCTCGCTTAATATATACCCATACCTAAAGAGGAGAACCCCATGATAGAGCTACTTGCAGATTTCATTATTTTGTTATTTCAATGCACTATTGATGTTTTGTGGTACTGGCTATCTAGTACTGTTGAATCTATTTTTTCAATTGATTTTGTAGCTTGAGCTCCGACTTGTCGTTACTTTTACTAAAATCATCTCTTAAAATAACTAAGTAACTTTAGTGACTTTAGTGACTTTAGTGAGGATGTATTCTTTCAACTCTTTATAAGCATAAATATGCAGGTTTAGCTCCAATATTCTATTATGGATAATTTCGTGATTTTTGTAGTGTGTTGAGTATAACGAAACTCGTTTTGGGGCAGAAATGAGTTACGAAGCCCAGCAACAAAGCCAAATCGAAGAGATAACTTTCTTTAAAATCAGCAGGTGCAGATGCGGCTGTGGCCGTTGACAGCATGGATGCTGTCGTCGAGCTTACATGGAAGTATTCACAGCAAGCCACAGAAGTATCTGCACTTTAGGGTCCTTTATCGGCATCTGCCCCATAGGGATATGGGTAATGTCATGATGATGTCGGGAACATCATTGAACTACCACCACGACATTTGTGCATCCCTGCACGGCACGAGCCGCAGGCTTTAGATAACTATAAACCTACGACAGCGCCAGCTTAACTGCCGCTTTGGCATGAATATCTGTGGTGTCATAGAGAGGCACTTCGGTGTCTTGCTGAGACACCAACAGCGCTATTTCGGTGCAGCCTAGGATGACCGCTTCGGCTCCCTGTGCTTGTAGGTCTTGAATAATAGCGAGGTAGGCTTCACGAGATGCTGTATTCACCTGCCCCTGACAAAGCTCTTCATAGATGATCTGATGCACGCGCTCTCGTTGTGCGCTATTTGGGATCACCACTTCGATACCGAACCTGTCAGTTAAGCGCCCACGATAGAAGTCCTGCTCCATGGTAAATTGGGTACCCAGCAGGCCAACCTTTTTTACTCCGTCACTGACTAACTGCTCTGCCGTGGCATCGGCGATATGTAGTAGCGGAATAGACACCTTAGCGCAGATCTCATCGGCGACTTTATGCATGGTGTTAGTGCATATCATGAAAAAATCGGCGCCGGCGGCTTCGACCGAAACGGCGGCATCGCTAAGAATATCTGCCGTCTTGCCCCACTCTCCCGAGTGTTGTAGCCGCTCTATCTCGGCAAACTCGACACTCACGAGTGCTATTTTCGCACTGTGTAGCCCACCGAGGTGTTGCTTTACCCCCTCATTGAGGGCCTTGTAGTAACTTAACGTAGACTCCCAACTCATTCCGCCTATCATGCCGATTGTTTTCACTCTTACTCCCTCTTTCTTATCACGAAGCTAAACACAAACAGTGATTAACAAGTAACACAGAAAAAACAATCGAGTCAATGAGTTAATTGATATCGCAGCCGCGATACTTAGTCGAGGTGCACAGAGCAGAGCTCTTTTCCATCGAAGCTCATTACCGATAGGGTGTCGTCCTCAAGTAATCCATAGCTGGCAACATGTCCGCCACGGGGAATGGTCACAGAGCCTGGATTAAATTCGATAAACTCACCCTTGGGTGCGGCGACAGGAAGATGAGTATGACCGGAGGCGATGATATCACCGGGGCACAGGCGGGGATGCTTATGACTGTTACTGCTATCACTGTTAAATAGGTGACCATGGGTCAAAAACAGACGTCGGCCGTTAGGCAGCAGCACTAAGTTATAGTCAGACATGATAGGAAAATCGAGCAGCATCTGGTCGACTTCACTGTCACAGTTTCCTCTTACGGCGATGATTTTATCACCGTATTGGTTCAGCAGTTCTGCAACCTTGATAGGTGCATAGCCCGATGGCAGCGCATTTCTGGGACCGTGATTGAGTATGTCCCCTAATAAGATAAGATGCTCGGCGCCGCTTCGTTCGAACGCGGCGATCATTTGTGAAGTGCTATCGAAGCAGCCATGGAGATCGGAGGCAAAAAAAAGTTTCATAAGAAGTTCACCATAAAAACAGGAACGGCATATTACGCCTATTCAGCATCTTTTTCTATGAGTGAGCTCACCCTCTTCTACGGGCGAGTTCACCAAGGACTATGAGTAAGCTCAGCTATCCGCTGGCCCCTGATAGCTGAGCAGTGCCGGTTAAGCCACCAGCATCTGCTTGATCAGAGATTCACACTGGTCTTGATTCATATATTTTGGCACAGGATAGTTAAAGTGGGCTTCTGTTAACGCCGCCTTGGCTAACTCGGGCACATCTTCAAGCTTCAACACATCGAGCTGTGAAGCGATGCCATACTCTTTGAGCATCTCCTGAATATGCTCGATAAAGCCCTGCCCCAACGCCTCGTCTGTGTCTCCACCTGCGCCAAAACCACAGGCACGTGACAGCTCGGCCAAACGTGGCACTATTTCGGCCTTAGAGTAATTAAGTACATAGGGCAACACGATGGCATTGGCTAAGCCGTGGGGAGTGCCATATTTGGCCCCCAGGTTATGCGAGATGGCGTGGACATAGCCTAAGCTTGCCTTGGTAAATGCCAGACCTGCGTAATAGGAGGCCATAGCCATATTGTGCCGCGCCTTGAGATCGCTGCCATCGAGGACCACTTTTGATAAATTTTGCATGATAAGACGCGTCGCCGCGATTGCATAGGCATCGGTATCGGCAGAGGCATTTTTTGAGATAAAGGCTTCTACGGCATGGGTCAGTGCATCCATGCCTGTCGCGCTCGTCACATGAGCGGGCAACCCCGTCATTAACGACGCGTCCAGCGATGCCATCATGGGAACAAGTTTGGGATCGATGAGAGGTGTCTTTTTGTGGGTGACTGGATCGGAAACCACCGCGGCGATAGTCACCTCCGAACCCGTCCCCGCAGTGGTCGGAATGGCAAACAATGGCGCAGGCGCTTTCCAGACTCTGAAGAGCCCGGTTAGTTTCTTGATCTCCCGGCGATTATTAACCCTGGCGGCGATCACTTTTGCAGCATCTATCGGCGAGCCTCCGCCGACAGCCAGGATGGCATCACAAGCATGGCTTTTATATAGGGCTAAGCCGGACTCTACCTGGGCATAAGTCGGATCGGGCAATACACCATCATAGATGACATATTCAACATCATTGTCCGACAGACTCGTTTGAATCGCATCTAAAAGCCCCAGCTTTATCAGAACAGTGTCGGTGACGATCAACACCCTCTTCATCCCCATCTGAGCCATGGCGTCACACAACTCAAGTGATGAACCGGCACCGGTAAACAGGGTTGGTTTAGGCATTGGAATGACCTTGGCCGCCACCTTTAAAACCTTCATATAGCCCTTGTACGCTATAACCTGAAGACTAAAAATCATGCTTTTAGTGTTGCGTTCCATGGTGACTCTCCCTGACATTAGCGCTTGTCTTAGCCTCAGATACAAGCGCTTGTATTAGCTTCTGATATTAGTCTTTTAACCTGCTTCCGGTATGTTTCGGTAGAAAAATTCGATATTTTTCAATGACCAGCATAAGACAGGTGTCGAGTATCTACTCTAACAGGTTAAACGGAATTGAGAAGTGAAATCGAGCCGTGAGAGCAGCCGTTTGCCGGGAGTAGTGCAGTCGCCTTATTGGAGTTTTATCAGGTCGATACGCTAGTGTTGAAGGGGACTCTTAAAAACCGCATCCTTGCGGTCGAAATTTTCCATAAATTATTTTACTGACAGCATGATGACAAGGTTCAATCGGCGGTGCCGGTCGCCGCCAAGTTAGACGCTGACCATAAGGTTTGACGTGCATTGCTATTTAAGCCATTAACCATGCGGTCGACCTGATCTTGAGTGTAATTAGCATACTGATCCGAATAGGCCATAAAGTTCTGCCAGTTAATCGTCTCACCCAGACAGTTTAAGATCCCACCATCTCCCGGGTTCATCTGCCAACTATTTTGCTGAGGCGTGTCGCAATTCTTATCACCGGTTTTACCGCAACGCTTAGCCGCGCCGCGCTTACATCCACCTTCGAAGGTATGGATCAGATCGAGAAAGTGGCCAAATTCATGGGTTAACACAGAGCGGAAATTCTCATCTGTGTTCGTACCTAAATAAGCCCCATTGTAGGTAACACGGGCCAAACCATCGTCAGACATGCCAGAGTCCGGATACCAGGCGACCCCGGAGTTATTGGTCACACCATCGGCATAGAGATCATTTTGAATATACACGTTCATGTATTTGTAGTTATCCCAATGATCATTCTTCACATCGCTGCTGGAATAGTTACCGGCACCCGAAGATTGCGGATGATAGATGATCCCCGAAGTGGGATTACCGTCGGGATCCAGACTGGCCAGACGAAATTCGACATTCAAGCTGTCTTTAACACCGGTAAACTCAGGATCGATGTCGGCGTAATCCGCAGTCTGACCCCGGAAATCTTCATTGGTTTTATAGAGGGCATCGATGATGACGGCATCATTAACCGTGTCACCATTATGAACCGTGCCATAGACATGAAATACCACAGGAATGACATATCCGGGAGTGTCTGAAATGGCCAACATATCTACAAGACTGCTGCTATCCCCTGACTTGTGACGATTATCCTGCCTAGCCTGTTTAACTGCAGCTATGCTCTCTTGCCGCATTTGAGCTTCCAGTAAGGCATCAGGAAAATTCCTATAATGCTGAGCATTAATTTCTGCAGCTTTACAGTGGTGAGCGGCGAACTCGGGCTGCTTAGCCTGTGCGTATGAAGATGTACCTATCAGCACGGCACAGATCGAGAGGGTCAGTTTATTTATCATATCAATAGTTTCTCTTATTGTTTTTAAACCTGCCTTGTTAAACATTCTGTGAAAATAATTTAAAGCAAGGAGGTATAGATGAGCGCAGTAACCGAGTTCAAGCGACCCGGCACCGCGGTATTGAATGACAGCATTATCTGTTTGCGACCAAATCAGATAAAATATCCAATATTCAATATACAGAACATATGGATTTTGTAAAGTCTGAATAACTGAATTAGCGTTCGATTAATCTGAGAAGGCAGTAAAAATGAAAAGGATATGGAAAGGTGAGAAAGGACGACTCAACCAGCCCAAGTGATCCCAGGCAGCTGGTAAAGTCGTATTATCAATCAATAACTAACTAAGCAATGGACTCGCTCACACCATGCCACTGAAAGTGGTTATTGGGTTTCTTACTGACAATGCCTTCATTAAATAAGCGGCTAAATATCTGATCCACCTCATCGGTAGAGATATTGAGGTATTTACTGACCGCGCGCTTACTGCAATTAACCTGATTTGCAGTTAAGGCATCGATTGCCATTTCATAGGCGCTCTTTGAAATAACTGGCGCAGCAGTGACATCTTCAACTTCGCTGGCATATTGCATCGAACTGGCTTGATGTGGTTTGAAATGACTGAGCAGGTCCGGGGCCTTCAGCTCCGGAATGGAGAAGCCATCAATGGTCATCGGGTTCGTGTGGCGGAACTGGTATCTGAATCGATTTTCTTCACCTATGAGTCCGACGAAGAATGCGGCAAAAAAATCGAGCAGTACCGAGAGAAAAACCACTAAGCTTAATTGGGCCGTCTGAGTCGATACATTCAAGGCGTTGGCCAGACTATCGATCAAGCCAATGACCGAGCCCTGGCTTGTCAGGGGCAAGCTGTCTCGCTCCATCGCTAAGCGCCGCTGTTCGTTCCTGAGTTTATCGTTCTCTTTTTGAATACGCTTAACCCCAGTTGCGATACGCTCCATCTGAATATATTTCTCAGCCGCTACGTTATTAAGCTCGATCTGCTTCTCTATCGAGTCAATCTGCATGTTATAAGCGTTCACTTTGCTCTGATGAACATTCGCATGCTCCTGCGCCTTATTGGTGGCGCTGTTTATTCCGCCTACCGAGCCACCTATTGAGATGGCAGCCAGTACAGCATAGAAGGCTAAAGCAAATATCATCCCACTATAGTTACGCCGAGCCTGACGTTCGCCAACTTCATACCAGGCGAAAAACTTACCCAACTCAAAAATCACTGCAAGCGAGCCAAACATCACCTGCATAAATGGATCGTCATCGATGGATAAAAATAACAACATGGAGAAGACGATTGAGGCGAGGATGGATGCCCCCGTAAAGCTGTAAACGCTCCACATGGCAAAATTCCCTTTCGGGTATCGAACGGCTGGGTTTTCGGTGTAAAACATAACGGACTTCTTTATCGGTGAGCGGCGAGCTCAAAACCTGTCAACGGGATCGTCAGGCAAAAAATGGTGCGTAAGGATATATCAAAAAGCCGGTTACGCCCTTATAAAACATAAGCAACCGAACGCTTTTGCCGGAATTTCAAACGTCAATTCTGTAAGTGTCTAAAAGGTGTTCAGGCTCTGCTTATAAAGCACTCGCTAATCATCAGAAAACTTTATGATTGTGATGGTTTACAGGGATTGAGAGAGTAAACAGAGAAGCGAGGCAGGGTTGGCGGTCTTGAATGATCTTAGCTTGAGTTGAGCTACCCATTATACCGATTGGTATAATGGGTAGCATAAGAGGTTATTAATCTCGTTGCAGGGCGACAATCGGATCTAATCTGGCGGCTTTCTTGGCAGGATACAGACCAAAACCGACACCGATTGTCATGCAGACACCGAGCGCTAGAATGATGGCGAAGGGTGACCAAGCCACAGGCCAGCCGGCAGCAGCCGATATCACCACAGCAAGCAGCAAACCGACACCAATACCTATGATGCCGCCGGTGGCTGAGATGACGATGCTCTCGATTAAGAACTGACGTGCAATATCTTTACGCCTCGCCCCGAGTGCCCGCAACAAACCGATCTCTCCCGTACGCTCCATGATAGTGGCTAACATGATATTCATGATCCCTATGCCACCCACCAATAAAGAGATCCCGGCAACACACGCCATAACGATATTGAAGATCTGCTGAGTCTTTTGGTGCTGCGCCAGCAGATCGGCTGGCACCACGATGTCATAGTCTTTCTCACCGCCATGGCGGCGGTTAATCAGGTGACGCAGACTCTTCGCAGCCAGTGAGGGATCCACATTTTCAGTAATCGACACTTTAAACGAATCCAATTCATCTTCCAGAGACTTAAAGTTCATCTTCTTAAGCGCCGTCGCCAACGGAATAAAGACCTGATTTCGTTCGCCGCCCAGCTTCACGCCCTGTATCTTTGACTTACCACTCTGAGCGTCGGTTAACACGCCAACCACAGTAAACCACTGATGATTTATCTTGATCTCGCTGCCGATAGCTTGCCCCTGAGGAAACAGGCTTCTCGCCGCTTCCGGGCCCAGCACAGCCACTTGGCGGTAATGACTTTCATCCGAACTATCGAAGGCTTTACCACCACTGAGCCTGAGTGCACTGAGCGAGAAGTAACTCGGGGTCACGCCTTTAACTTGTGCATCACTGCGCCCCTCCAGACTAAACAGGCTGAATGTTTTTACCTGCTTCTGGGCACTCCAGTTTTCAACAAATGGCAGAGTATCCTTCGCGCTTTCTACATCTCTGAGACTAAGACCAATGCTGTGTTCACGAATCGACTTAAGCGCCTCTCCATCGGCGGATCTGGCGTTGACGACCAGGTTCCTGACTCCCATGGATTCGATCATCTTAAGGGCTTCACGCTCGGCTCCCTCCCCCACACTCAACATGGCAATGACCGCGCCGACACCGAAAATCATGCCCAGCAGGGTTAATGCTGTGCGAAGCTTATGATGGCGCATCTCATCGAAGGCTTGCTTAATGCCCTCTATGTAGACTCTGCTTTCGTTCAAGAGACTCATACCCGACTCCTTTTAGGCGGCGTTGTCAGGGCGATAACATCTCCTGAGACTAATCCTTCTGTGATGACGGTGCGATTTAAGCTGCGACTACCGGGAGTCACCTGCTGCTTGATAAAACCTTTGCCGGTTTTCAGGTAGACCCAATATTGTCCCTCTTTTTGAAACAGCGCCTGATTGGGCACTGTCACCACATCTTTGAGATTCAGAGAGTGCACCTGCGCCCGCACCTGACGACCCGGCTGCATGATGTCTGCCGAGGTACTATCCAGACTGATGGTAAATTGAAAGTAATTCACCGGGCTGTCTTTCTCTTTCGGCTTAGCTAAAGCGTCGAGCTGCGTCACCTTTCCCATAAACGCTCTGTCCGGATACGCGTCGAGATAGACGGTGGCTTTTTTACCGATAGATAAGCCTGCCGCTTCAGACTCCTGCACGAAGAGTTTGGCTTGCATCACAGATGTATCGGGAAGCAGGCCAATGGGGAAACCAGACCACATCATGTCGCCAACGACCGGAAATGCACCATCCCAGCCCGCTTGATAGACGAAGAGTCCGTCATGGGGAGCGGTGATCTCCATCTGGTTTAGATTGTTTTCGAAACGATTAATTTTTGCCGAGTGCCCTTTCTGCCTGAGCTTAATTAGCTCCTGCTCCGCCTGAGCTTGAGAACCATGCTTATCCAGGCCCCAATCGAAATAGTGCATCTTGGCGACCAGATAGTCTTGATTTCGCATCTGATCGATTATCTCTATCTTAGTGTAGACGCGTTCATCTTCACTGAAATAACGCTCGGCTAACGCCTTCTCCCGGCTCGTCATTTCTGTTCCGGTCGACAGTGTCTGGCTGATGGTCCTGTCTTTCTCTGCCTGTATCTGACTGTCGAAACTGAGCTTATCGAAATCAAACTGCTCCATCTTAAGACGATAAGTCTCACGGGTAGGATCCATACGTGCGACAACGTCCCCCGCTTTAACCGACGTAAAGTTATCCAAGATCCAGGCTAAAGACTGGGGCCCTCTCAGACCCGACGGCACCGTCACCGCGGTCGACTGACTGGCCTCTAACTCACCAACGGCAGGGATCTCGACATTAAAGTCGGAGCGTTGTACATCCATAGTCAACACCCCATCGGTGGCCTGTTGACTGCAGGCAGACAAGCTCAAGAGTCCGATTAAGGCTAATGCCTTAGATAGCTGACCTCTTGTAACCCAACCCGTGGTGCCCATTCCTGTTTGTTTTAGTGTGAATATGGCTATCATGGCAGTAGCACCTCCTGACCCACTTCGAGGCCGGAAGTGATCGACACCAGCTCCTTGCCTATCGCGCCTAATGTGACCCGCTGTTTTGACTCACCAAACAGACCCGGCGTTAATACGTAAGCTTGACCGGCATCATAATGCACCGCATCCAGCGACAGGAGCAGCTGCTCTTTATCGTTGGCGATATCGATCGATATCTTGGCCGTCATCCCCGGACGCATAAGCTCAGTATCCGCTTCATCTATGCTGGCGACGGCATCGAAGATAACCAAAGGGATATCCTGATTTTTATTACGAAAGACGGCGCCTAGTTCGATGATCTTCCCGCTGAAGAGACGATCCGGGTTGGCATCGAGGCGAATTTTTAACACCTGTCCCAACTTAACCCTTCTTGCCTCTACCTCAGGAATCGTCATGTTCACCTGCATATTGTTGAGATCGGGAATACTCAACACCGTGTCTCCCATAAACACAGACTGACCCTCTTTGATCTTATTCCCTTGAGTATCATTACCGTACACCACCATTCCGGCTCTCGGCGCAATCAGAGTCAAAGACGCGATCCCACGTTTGAGCGCATCGACCTCAGAGGCAAATTTTTGCTGGTCTCCCATCAACATCGCTTCTCTCTGTCTGGCGCTCTGGGCCTCGAGATCCAGCTTCTGTTCGGTCAGAACGACTCTATCCTTCGCGATCTCCGCATCTTTTTCATATTTTATTTTGTCGATCGCGGCGACCGTATCGTCAGAGAGTTTGAATTTTCTCTGGGCCTTCTCGAAATTCATCCGGGCTTCGGCAAGTTCGAGTCTCAACTCCTCGAGCCTTTTCGCATTGCGTAACTTAGAGGTTTCAATATCTTGAGTCGTTGCCTCAAGCTTGGCCGTCTTGACCGAGAGACGTTGAGTCTGCTCCGAAGTATCCAGTTGAGCGACCATGTCACCCTGATTAACCTCTGAGCCTTCGGGTGCCAGCTGTTTGACCTGATATTGCCACACCCGGCGTAATGCGGGCGGCATCATGGAGATGGTATCGGCCGAAACGAGCTCACCCGTGACATCGATACTTTGGCTCAATACACCTCGCTCCACGCTGGTCACGGCCGCGCCGCCACAGCCGCTTAGCAATAGTAGAGTGACTGTCGGGACGAGCAGCTTTAGTCGAGTGTGACCCTTGTTACCCATTTTAGAAAACATCATATCTGCCCCGCTGCGGTGACTAATACACTCATTCCGGGGATGATTTTGACTCTCTCATCGGGCTCAAAACGGATCTCCACCTTAAACCAGTTACTACTTCCCCAGGCGACCTGCTTCTGGGCCTGACGGCCAATCAGCTTAATATCACCACTAAAACTGATATCAGATTGCGAATCTAATCGTAATGTCACGGGATGTCCGATAGCGATCTTATCGACATCAACCTCATTCACCCACGCCACAACCTCTAACTCCTCCATGGCGGGTAAGCTGGCTATCAGCCTGCCTATCTGAACGGTATCGCCCACCGCATACTTCTTTTGCGACCAGGGGTCGCTACCATAAAGCAGCGGGCCTTTTATCTCGGCTTTCAGCGCTAACTGCTCTAAACCATTTAAGGCTTGTGCCAACTCGAGGTTTGCACGACTTTTATCTATGGCCAGCTGGGCATTACTCGCCATCTGCTTATCTAATACCTCTTTGAGGGATTGCTTAGCCTTAGCTAACTCACTTTTTGCCTTCATTAAATTAAACTGGTTTTCGGCATAATCTTTGGCAGCGATATAATCGGCGGGAACACCGGCATCGAGCTGACTCTTCTCAAGCTCGGATACTTTCTGTTTAAGATCAAATTTGGCCTGTAATACGCTCGAGGTCAGATCGATAGACTGACTCTGCTCTTGAGCCGTCACCCGCAGCAGACTGGCCTCTAACTGTTCAATTTGATTAGCGAGCTGACTCTTATCGAAGATGACTACGGTTTCACCGGGCTTGGCTATCGAGCCTTCGGGCAACATCCATTGAATTTGATAGCGCCAGGCATCGCCTGCTTTGGGCACCATAAAGGATTGTGATTTCACCGATGAGATCTTACCTGTCAATAACAAGCGCTCAGCAACTGACGGTTTGTTCGAGCTAAGGTTCGAGCTCAGGCCGGGGGCTTCACTCGCTGCGCCTATAGGGGAAAAAGGCAGCAAAAGAGCGGCCATCAACATGGTCTGACACCAGTTTACTCCCTTGGCATTACGGTTAAGCCGCATACTCACCTCGCTCCTCTATCTCGACAATATGACCATCACGCATACGGATCACCCGCTGCGCATAGGCGGCAACCTCCTCTTCATGAGTCACCAGGATTATGGTTTGCCCGGCTTTATGCAGCTCGGTAAACAGAGCCATTATCTCAACCGATGTCTTGCTGTCTAATGCCCCGGTCGGTTCATCTGCAAGTAAGATTGCGGGGCGATTAACTAACGAGCGCGCGATGGCGACTCGCTGCCTTTGGCCACCGGATAACTGGTTTGGACGGTGCTCTTGTCTGGTACCGAGTCCCACCCGAGTTAACAACTCACTGGCATAGGTGCGGTCATCATTTGGAGGGTTAGAAAAACGCAGGGGCAACAAGACATTTTGTAGTGCGGTCATCCTAGGTAAAAGGTGAAAACTTTGAAAGACGAAGCCTATCTCCTTATTACGCACCGCCGATAAGGCATCATCGTCAAGGCTCGCAACCTCTTGTTGGTTTAGCTGATAACTCCCTTCAGTGGGTTTATCCAAACAACCTATGATATTCATCAATGTCGATTTACCCGAACCTGATGGGCCCATAATCGCGACAAACTCATTTTTATTGATGGTAAAATCGACCCCATTGAGGGCAAAAACAGAGGTCTCTCCCATCCGGTATTCTTTTTTTAATCCGCTCACTTTTATCATAAGAATCTCTTACTAACGCTCATGTTTAGCTCTACAAAAAATGGAATACAGCTCATCACTTTGCGGCTCAGTGTTGCACCTGCAAAATTGAATACCAGCCCGACCCAATTTCGACCTAAAATAGCCATAGGAGTTCAGGACAAATTGATAATGTCAGCGTTTTATATAGCGAGTCATGACAGGTATCTGCGCAACAGATTGACAGATAGGTGAATGAAATAGCAATTGAATTTAATTAATTTGCAATTAGTTAAGAATGACTCTCAACTAACTGCAACAAATGCGGAAATAACGTTAGAAAGGTTAATCATGTTGGTCGAAAAGGTGAATAATTAGAGGTAGACCCCCATCAGAGTCATCGTCGCGATCCCCAAAAATAACACCCACTGAAAAAGGTGTCTAAATGGCGTCTTTATATCGCTGACAAAGGCAATATAGATCTGCCAGATAGCAAATATGCCAAAGTTTAATGCCACAAACAAGACAAGGCTAAAGCCCTGCATATTTGACACTAATTCGAAGCCACATGAAGCGAGCACTAACGTTGATAAAACAAGAAAAACTGACACATAATGGAACACACAATGTAATACCGCTTTAGCCACAGGCTCAAACTGAGCATTCAGCATAGGCGTTAAAAAATGTTTAACGCCATAGGTGAAATGGCCTACGCAGGTAATAAGTCCCATACCTGCAGCAGCTATAAAATATAGATTCATGGAAATTATCTAACCTTCCCTTCGCTCATTAATCGGTTGACCTTGCCTAATAGACAGGAGAGTGGATCTAAATCTTTCAAATAAATTCTCACCTTCAGGCAAATAAGCTCATTCTTAATAAACTGAGTCGGTTTGAAAACAGGAAACTGAAGGATATTACATGGTCGCCATGGTCCAATAATCGAGTCGTTGTTGTGGGTCGGCGAGCAGAGACTTACATCTGTCTTTATATTTTCCCATCAAGCCCCCTAAACTTTTACTATTGGGCAATGATGCCAGCTGCTTTTCTTTGACACTCGAGAGTGTATTAGCGACTTGCTCTTTACTCTGATATTTCTCAGCTAACGCTATCGCATCCAGTGAAGACTGCAACAAACGCTCACCGACGACTTTCATCTGTGGGGCATTCATCTGAGAGATCGCATTCGAGCTAATTTGATAATAAGACGCACACTCGAGCACTTCATGATTAAACGCAATTTCAGCCTCTGAAGCCTCTGGGGCTGCTGCGGCGGCTGGCAGGTGAACCGACAGAGAGAGAGAAAGTACGAGCACAATATTTTTGACTCTATGCTTATTGGAGATGGATAGATGAGGTACAGAAGTCAGCATTTGAGATCCCTTGGTTTTTATTGTTTTAAATAATTGATAGCTTTTATTGATAGTACTTATGGATAGTACTTATTGATCACACGTGATATTTCTGCATCCTGAACTTCAAATTCTGTTTTACCGCGGCCCACTCACGATCAATAATCGAATAGACCACGGTATCCCTGACGGTACCGTCACTCAGTAATTTATGGTTTCTCAGTACACCATCTTGTTTGGCCCCGAGACGGGTGATGGCCTCTCTCGAGGCTTGATTATGCCAGTGGGTTCTAAACTCCACCGCCATGACATCCAGCGTTTCAAAAGCATACTCCAGCATTAACAGCTTGGCCTCGGTGTTCGCAGAAGTTCTTTGTGCACGCTTGGCATACCAGGTATAACCAATTTCCAAACGCCTGTTTGCCTGATCCCAATTGCAGATCCGCGTCGAGCCGATGATCTCACCGGAAAGTTTATCCCGTACGGCAAAGGCTAATGCTTCTCCTTTTTTCTCCGCGGCTAATGCCGTTTCGATATACTCTTTCATCTCATCGGGATGAGGGGCGCTCGTGTACCATAACTGCCAAAGCTCTCCGTCTGAGACCGCCAGAGAAAGCGCGGGAATATGCTCTAAACTCAAAGGTTCGAGCAGGATATGTTCTCCGGATAAACACTCAGCATGAACTTCACTTTTCACAACACTCTCCCTGTTTCGATTAGGCAAAAATCAAAAAAACTGAGTTAAAAAAACAACAACTTTGATTTATATCAATAAAGTTAACACAATTGCCGACTGACTTCACCAGTCAATAGTGACTCCATAGATGAGTACTTCCGAGTTATCCTCCTCCCAGACTCTTGTCTCTTTATAAGACATACCCACTTTTTCTAACACCGAAATCGATGCCTCGTTACCGGGACTCACTATACCCAGCACCCGCCTGAGCCCTAGTACTTTACAATGAAGGAGTACGGCTTTAGCTGACTCTAGCGCAAAGCCTTTCCCCCAAAACGCAGGCAAGAGTGCATAGCCTAGATCGGGACTGTCAAACAGTGGTCTTTTCACTAAGCCGGAGAGGCCTATCGGTTCACCACTCTCTTTTAGCTCAACGAGGTAAAGTCCGAAACCATTCTGATGATAGCTGGCCAGTGGGCCATCGAGTAGATAGGTTTCAGCCTGTAAAAGGTCCCTGACTCCTCTATCACCAATATTCTCAAGAAACCCCTGAGTATTGAGTAAACTCAAAATAAAATCTGCATCTGCGATCTCTACATGACGCAGAATTAACCTGGATGTTTCCAATACAATCAAATGAATTTCCAACATATTGACATGAAATAATTAGACTATACTTTGTTCAGTCAAGCAGAGGAAGCAGCGAACTATGTCAAGGAAACGAACTCAAGTCAGCCAATATTACGTCATTGCAGCCGTTGTTGCTGCCGAACTCAACCATACATTAACCTATTGTAAACAGATTAACCTGACCGCCAGCAATGCCCAGGCTGCATCATCCCGGGTCGGTAATGCCGCATTAGGGTTTAAGGCCTTAACCGGTTTCATCGATGATCTAGCCTGTTACACGATGAAGGCCGCGACTGACATTAACAATCTGGCTCACAAGGCCAGTAAGTTAGCTGCCGATACCGCTAGAGCGGCGACAGCACTTAAGCACTTTGAGAAAGCGAAGAAAAATGCTCGAGAGGCAAAATTTGCATCGACCATCGCACCTGCCGTCGAGAAGACCTCAAAAAATTATCAACAACTGCAACATTCATTTCAGCATCTCATCAACCAAATGGAGGTGCAGCTCCATGAATTAAAGAGAAACCTAAGAACCGCCAATATCCTCGCATCCATATGCAGAATTGAGGCGTGTCGGGTCGATGTCGCCAATCAGGCAACCTTTAACGATGTTGCCAATCGCGTCGACAATGTTGCCAACCTTATCCGGCAACGAGTCGATAATGCCATCGCACTTTTCGATGGTTCATGCGGACAAGAAGCCGCATAAACTAAGTTCATACACTAAATTCATACACTCAATATTCAACTCGATTTCAGTCACACAGACAGGGAAGCACAATAGATGAAGAGTCAGCTTATCGTTGAAACACCCACTCATAAATGGATCTACTTTGGCCGGGATCCGGAAAAGTCGGAAAAAATCATAGATACAAATCAGTACATGATAGTCACCGACAAGAAAGCCCTGTTGATGGATCCGGGGGGAGTCGAGTTATTTGCGCCCATGTTAGCCAATATCGTAAAACATATTCCGCTCGAACAACTCACCCACCTCTTTGCTTCCCATCAGGACCCTGACATCATCTCATCCCTCGGACTCTGGGATCAGACGCTGCCCGGCGCAAAGCTCTATTCGCCATGGCTTTGGGAGAGCTTTATCAGACATTTTGGCATGAGTAATATCAGCTACGAGCCTATACCCGATGAGGGAAGTCGTTTAATGTTGGATCAAGTAGAAATACATTTTATCCCCGCACACTATCTGCACTCCTCCGGAAATATGAATGTTTATGATCCGGCAGCCAGGATTTTGATGTGTGGTGACATTGGTGCCGCGCTGGAAGATCACGATGTCGATATTTTCGTCGATGACTTCGAGGCCCATACCAAGAAGATGAAATTCTTCCATCAACGCTGGATGCCCTCAAACAGTGCAAAAAATGAGTGGATACAAAGAGTCAGAAAGCTCGACATCGACTTTATGTGCCCTCAGCATGGACGCATATTCAGAGGGGAACAAGTCGCTCAGTTTCTGGATTGGTTTGAACAGCTGGATGTTGGGAAAGCGGGCTCTTAACGCGATACAACACCAATTATTATCAATAAAAACGCCCGGTTTATGAGAATCAATCGGGCATTTTTATTGACTAATTATCCGTCGATATCAGTCGTGAAATAACAGATCAGAGATAGCGAACAAAATGTGCCCCCTCTCGACTCGCTTTTATCGGTGCCTTCAGTGCGGGAGTCCCCAGATACAGGAAGCCGACAATTGTCTCACTCCCCTCGAGGCCCAGCGCTTGATGAACATGCTCATCGTATGCCATATCGCCGGTACGCCATATTCCGCCAAGCCCTTGAGCAAACGCCGCTTGTTGCATGGCCATCGTCGCGCAGCCCGCTGCAAGTAGCTGCTCAAGCTCAGGCACCTTAGGGTGTGGTTTTGGTTTAGCTACCACCACTATTACCATAGGCGCACGTAGTGGCATCCCTTTCACCTTACCTTGCAGGGTCTCATCCCCCCCGTTTTTTATCACGGCATTGAGGAAGGCCTCACCCAGTCGGGATAAACCTTCTCCCTCGGCGATGATGAACTCCCAAGGCGAGAGGCCCCCATGATCGGGAACCCTCACGGCCGCATCCAAAATGTTTTTTAATTGAGTCTCATCGGGACCAGGTTCAACAAGACGAGGAGATGACTGTCGGGTTAGCAGTAATTTTATGGCGTCCAAGATGCAGTCCTTGTTATACCGATTGGTATCGGTTATCTATTTAAAAACAGAATAACAAAGGTTTAAACGTAAATCCCACCAAAATGGTGGGATTTACAAAAATGTTATCAAGACAGAGGAAAAGCAGGTTTAATTTCTCTTATTAAAATACCTGTCGACATAATAATCCAGGCTGGTGTAACGTCCTCCTCCCATAAAGAGTAGCGCCATCAACATAATGAGATAGGTAATTGCAAACTCAATCCCGTTATTTAGCACCACGAAATTTCCCGAGCTCGTCAGCCACTCATAGTTACCATTTTCCTGTAACAGCTCTCTGGCTTTAGCCAATTTATCTCCCGCTGCGAGAACCTGCTCGTTGGCAAGCCAGGAGTTAACATCTGCGATGGCCAACCAACCATTATCCCAGTGAACCGAAAGTGCGGCGACTAACATAGTGACCATTAAAGGAATAGAGATAAGGCGTGTGGCTAACCCCAAGATCAGGAGTCCTCCCCCAAAAAGTTCGGTACCGGCAGCGAGTCCCACCATCACCTCAGGCATAGGCAAGCCAAGTCCCCAATCAGGATTACCAAACCAGGCGGCTGTATCACTGAAATGCGATAACTTGTTGTATCCAGCCTGCATCAACACCGGCGCAAGATAGAGTCTAAGCGCCAGAGGAGCCAGACCTTCAACGTATTGAAGTAACCCTAAAAACTTTTGATATATTTTAACTAGTGGCATCGCTAATCCTTTTTATCACTACTGTCACAATAGACCATCATGGAGAGGAATAACTTTCATCAGGATTTAACTTTATGTCAACATTGTTAAAATAACTAATATAATACCAGTTTTATTAAATATGTTATCAATTCAGAGTCACTCAGACTTTTCAATTCAAGGCGCATTGATGAAAGAATGGTTATTCCCTTGTAAGTCAATGCAACACAGAAGTGGGAAGTCTGAGATACTCCCACAGGGCGGGTTTCAAAGCCCTGCATGCTACGTTTGATGCTTTTGATATAGAATAGCTATTAGCTTCAATCATCCGCCTTGCCTTCAGCGCTTTGAATTCCCGCTGAATGAATAGATATTTATTGAAATTGGTATAATTACAATATTGACCGAAAATGTAATCCCAGGTGAATAGGATTATGGCTCTTGCTTGTGCAAGAATTCCGGTTCGGATTCAGCCTATGAGAGCAACAAAATCGTCGAAACAATCCAGGTACTCCTGGGAACTATGAGGGTTCCCCCCGGTGTCGTTATTTTGAGTGACACAGGCCATATCGCTACTGTCGGCCGCCATCAACAGAGACCAGCAAGCGGCAAAGACCCAATAGATGTTTATTGCATCTGGCAGTGCCGCCTTCGCATCGGAGGTTAAGTTGGGGTGACCGTCCAGATAGCCCTCTATCAAATAATGACGCTGTGCAGTGGAAAGTGCATGGGTCGACAGGACGCCCGCAAGATCGAACAGAGGATGAGAGCTGCATGCATACTCAAAATCGATACAGTACAGCTTCCCCTCTTTATACAGTAGATTATGGGGGTTAAGATCCCTGTGACTGTATTGGTCTGAGCGCGAACAGGCATTGAGTTGTTCAAGCCAGATAATAATATCATCCTCTAATGCCAACAATTCCAGGTGACTCATTTGCCATTGAACCGCCAGATCCGCATTGGGGTGAGTCGACAGCTTAGCTGCGATAAGCGCCAGTTTATCGCGGTAGTTCTGCCACTGCTTAGTAACACCCATAATATTTTCAGGTATTGGTAAGCGAGAAATTTCTCTTAAAAAGGGTAACAACAGGGCTTCAGCATCAGGCCATTGGGTCGATTCATCGATCAAAGGGTGCGCTGGTTTTGCCGTTAATAAGCTGCCCCATGGTGTTTCAGGGGCTTGCTGAATATATTCGCTAAGGTAATAAGCATGATCTTGACTGACGAAATAGAGCTTTGGTGCTAACCCCTGCTTTGCGGCAATGTTCCAATTTCTCACTTCAGATTGACGATCACAGAGTTGGCTGCTCGCCGATGAGTTGACCCTGAGAACCCAATTTCGCTCACCGTCATTAATGAGATAGTTTTGATTACTCAAGCCATGAGCGAGAGGCGTCACATCATTTGCGGAAGTAAAATTTAACCCCACGTGCTTAATCTCATCGATAACCGATGCTGGCAGCACTGCAAGGAGGCGCTTTTCTGGTTTCATGGTTTATTCATCTTCTCACGCTCCAGGCAATCACGCCCCTCACTGCAAACTGCCATCATAATGACTCAGGTTAAAGCCAATCAATAAAGCTCTTTAATTAAGACGACTAAATAAGACGCTTTAATAAGAAGCCTGATAAAACGGTCTAATAAGAGAGTGCTTGGTTCTGCTCACGCATCGTCGATTTCCATAAAAAGTATCCCCCGATAGCCATACCGACATAGAGGATAAATAATAATGACGTTAGCATCAGCCCTTTTTGTAAATACAGATAGATAGAAGCGAGATCTATGATGACCCAGTATAGCCAATTCTCTAACACTTTCTTGGCCACCAGGTAGGTCGTCATGACAGCGAAGCAGGTCGTTGCCGCATCGAGATAAGGGTAAGAAGCCTGAGTATGGTTAGACATCAGGTAACCGACCACACCTGAGATTGCCGCCGTCACAAAGATGATCTGAGTATGACGGGTAAGGTTCCAGGAGATAACCGTACTGCCATGCTCATCCTGTTTTCCCTTGGACCATTGCTGAAAACCATATACGGCCATCGCCATATAGTAGACGTTCAGCACCGACTCCATCAGCAGTGACACCTTCCAAAAAAGAGCCGTGTAGATGGCGGTACTTAAAAATGCGGCAAACCAGCACCATATACTGCCTTTCATCGCAAGAACTAAATATGCAGCCGCCAGAACGACCGCGACGCCCTCCCACGCAGTCAAGGCGTTTGCCTCAACTAAAGCACCACCGATCGTATTCAACAATGCAGCCCAAAAATCTGTCATTACCCTATCCGCTTTCTATTTTCTGATCTCAGCTAAAAAATAAACTCACATCTACCGATTAAAACACATCGGCATAGCCGTGAGTTTATGAGGCTATGTTGTCAGGAAGTTTCTCGTTATTCGCTGTGAGAAAGATCCAACTCACCACCAATAAACTTACACACAAATACAGCCTTGCCCCACTTCTCGTGAGCCGCTTGCATCTCGACAGCAAGCATAGACATCACATCGCTGTACTCACCGCAGACCTGAGTGGCCATCGCATTGGTTTTACGCTCGATATTTGAATAACTATCGACCCGACCGATAAACCATCTGATCGGATCCAGGTAGTTATCTTGTAAAGGGTAACAGCTTATCTCAGCAGTTAATTTCATTTCATCGACCTCAGGCAGCCTCTTTAATAATAAGAGAGCCGCCACAATTAAATTAAAAAATACTATATAATCTAGTGGTTAAAATTAGACAGACTTACATGAATTTGACGTTAACGGTCAGCCCTAACTGGCGCGGATCCCCATAACGAATATATTGCTTATCAGCCCAATCTTGGTCCGGCTCATTCCCGAAATAGAAACCGCGGGTGCCATACTGTTCATCAAACAAGTTACGCCCCCACAGATAGGCAGACCAGAGATCGGTCTCATACCCCATACGTGCATTAAAGATAGTATAGGCATCAGACTTAGACTCGTTGCTGTCTGAATAGTAGAAATCACTCTTTCCACTGGTCGTCAGGTTAGCGAACCAACCTGAATCGGTGCGATAGGTCGCTCCGGCGCTGTAGGTAAAGTTAGGAGAGTGAGCGAGTTCACGGCCCGACAGGTCGACGGTTCCGCCATACTTATCCTGATACTGATAGTCACCATAGGCGGTTTCAAGCCAGCCCAGAGTGGCATAAAGCTTTAGATTATCAGTCGCGTACCAGTTCCCCTCTAACTCGGCGCCATAATTGTGCGAGCTTCCTGCATTTTCTGTATATAAGATAAATTTCTGTGGCTCATCAGGGTTCTGCTGTGAGGCCGACACCTGCTGATCACGTCTGTCCATATAGAAAAATGACAGGTTGGTTGACGCCTGCCCCTCTAACCAGTTGGATTTAAGTCCGATTTCATAGTTATACAGGGTCTCGGTATCGTATTCTTTCTTGTCCGACAGCTCGGCTGGCAGCGACATATTAAAACCACCCGCTTTATAACCTCGCGCGACTCTGACATAGGCCTGCTGAGTATGACTCAAGGTCTTGCTCAGAGCGATATGTCCTCCCCACATCGTTTCACTCGGGTTAAACGCATCGCCGGCACTGTCACTATACTCACTGTCACGGCTTTCGACTCTGGCACCAACAGAAAGGGAGTAATCATTGCCTAAGTCTGAGTCTATTTGAGCAAAGACGGCCAGGTTTTCAGCGTCATATTCCGCCGTTAATGGATCTTCCCAGCCGTTATAGATCTCTAACGTATCGTTATCTTCATCGAGTTTCATGCCATAGAGCCCCACTAACCAGTCGGTACTCCCGGCAAAAATTCGCCCGGCTTCGGTTGAGCTCAGTCTGAACTCCTGGCTGACGGTTTTGCGTTCACCCTCTTTATTCCAGGTGTAATCATACTGGCAAGCCTCACCATAACAGGTCAGATCCCCCCAATAATCCGGGTTGGCCCAATCGCCATCATAACCATGATGATGCTGAGTTTGCGCATAGGATGTCAATGAGACGAGTTCGAATGACTCTGCCCCGGAATAGGTCATCTTCAGCGAGCTACCAGTGGTGCGCTGTTTATCGATACCGGGCTCATCGGTGAGCGTATCGAAGCCATTGTTATCCAATGTCCAGGCGTCGTAGCCATTATTATAATCGGCATGAAGCAGGGTAAGGTCGAGCTCAAGATGGTCGGTCGCATACCAACGTAATTTGGCACGTCCGGTAAACTCATCACGCCCATTGGTATCATCCAAGCCCAGATAGAGGTTGTCTCTATAACCATTTTGTTTATGTTGCTGCAAAGATACCCGATAGAGTAACTTACCCGAATCGGTCAATGGACCCGAGCTAAAGCCACTGAATGTAGTGAGGTCATCATCACCCATCGACACTTCGGCGCCATGCTCGAAGACATCGGTAGGATCATTACTCTTAAGGTAGATTAAACCCGCTAGAGCGTTAGCACCATAACGTGTTCCTTGAGGGCCGCGAAGCACTTCAACCTGTTGAAGATCATACATGCTGGAGATCATGCCAAGACCGGACATGTCGATATCATCGATGATGTATCCCACCGAAGAGTTAGGTGCTCCCTGATACTCCTCCTGCTCTCCGACACCACGGATCTGGAAGTATTTAGGTCTCGAACTTCCACCGGACCAGTTGAAGTTAGCAATCGAGTTGAGCACCTCTTCAAAATGCTGAGCCCCCTCATCCTCAATCTGCTGTTGATCGATAACGGTAATACTCGACGGCATTTTGTCTAACGAAGCGCCTCTGAAATCAGAGGTAACCACAATCACTTCCATATCATCGGAGGCGGTAGGTTCATTGGCTGGTTCTGCAGAAAAGGCATAGCCGCTGGTCAATGCCGTAGAGATGGCAAGTGCGACTGGTGATACGCGTTTTAACGTATCAGATTTAAAACTAAGTGATTTAAAAGTAAATGGTTTAAAAATAGACATAGGACCCCAAATTAATATTTTGAGATCCGGCAACTGGAAAAGCGAGAAAGGTTGTACAAATACAATTGTACTTTTGGCCCATTCCTACGCCGGTATTAGCCGGATCAGGTTCAAAGGGTTTGTCTTATGACATCTCAGACACGGCACTAACATTATCAGCACGGCATCACCCCTTGGCGCCGGCAAGTATACATGAGATAAACAAGTAATTGACATACTTATGTCATCATTAAGTGAATTTTCATAAAAAAACGTCAGCGATGCTGACGTTTTTTGTAAAATAGGAAGCGACATTAACATGATGCTAACCGATTAAAGCACCCGATTAGCACACCTGAATGAGCGCGAAAAAGGAGGCTTAATTAGAGAAAGCTTTTCTCACGTAGAGCTCATACCTTATCGCATTGGCATTCGGGGCAAGCGCCGTCACCTGCATGCGTTGTTTTCCGTGGAGTTTTAATGATTTCCAGGCACTCGCTTCATCTTCTAAGGTAAACCCGCTGGCATCATACCAGGTGAACTTATATTGAAGACGCAGATCGGTGGCAACCTTACTCTGTATGATCCCCGAGCCCTGCAGTAGGTCACCCTGCTGACGAGCCTGTATCTTATCGACACTCACTTCACTAGCAAAGCTTCGGTTGTCGACTCTTACCTCACCGGTCGAGCTTCCCATGATACCTGAGGTATGTGGGGCACAGGCGGTGAGTACAAGCGCTGCGGCAAATGCCAATACTGTTTTTTTCATCGTAAATTTTCTCTCTGTCACAGAAGCAATACGGCTCCAATCAAAGTTATCTGTTTTGAAATTAATCAATCAAGAAGTGTGCCCGCGCCGTAGCGATAAGCTTCTTCCTGCTTGTCTGCCAACAATCGATGCTAACGTTAGCCACCCTGCGACCCTGTCGCGTGATTTTACATTCGGCAAACGTATCTTTATGGTAACCAGCCCTTAAATAATCGATAGAAAAATCAACAACCTTAGGGACTTTTGAGGTATTCATAAATACCATCAACTGAACAATCGCTGACATCTCCATAAATCCGGCAATCACGCCACCATGAATAGCAGGCAGGGTCGGGTTACCGATATTGTCATCCTTTGCGGGTAACCTGAACACCAACTCATCACCGAAACGCTCGACAGCCATACCGATAAAGTTGGTATAGGGAACATGCGCTAACAGATGACTGAAGTCATTGAGCTCGGTGGCCTGCTTAACTATCTCCTTTACGTCTAACAAGGCTGAACGTTCGGGAGTGTGTGTTTCGTTCTGGCTTTGAGATTGTGCCTGAAGCGAAACATTCCTAGGCTGCTCACTTGTCTTGCCCAGCAACGCCTGGCGAAAATTATCGCCTATCATCTCAGGACTTATCCGCATAAATGAACCGACGGCATGAGCAATCGGATCATCGATAGAATCTTGGTACGCGATAGCACGCGTAAAGGCCACACTCGACGATATTTTATAGCACTCGGCAAAACCATACACAGGCTTATTGGGCTGTGCCGGTTTCATGTAATCGACCCGCAAATCCAGAGTCGGTGATAGCTCTAAACTCTGATAGTGATCATAGATAGAACAGACTACGGCACTGCCACTCGCCGTATCCATCAAGGTTGTGATCACACCACCATGGATAACGCCGGTATCGGGATAACCAATCAATTCACTGCTATAGGGCAGCTCTATCAATACATGGTGCTCACTCGCCTCATGCACGGTCAGATTGAGACGACGACACTGCGCAAGTTGATCGACGAAACGAGTCGCAATTTGCGTTAAGGGGAAAAACTCAGGATTAACCTTCATGACTCCGTACTCACCATTATCTGTCAGGATTCAACATACGGCCTAAAGGCTCACCGCCAAGCAGATGCATATGTATATGAAACACCTCCTGTCCGGCATGTTTATTACAGTTCATAATCAAGCGGTAGCCATCTTCTGCGATCCCCTCCTCCGCGGCTAACTTAGCAGCAACAGTCACCATGCGGCCCAACGCTTTCTCATCTGATGCTTTAACTTCATTCACGCTTGGAATTAGATGGTTAGGTATAATTAAGATGTGGCTCGGTGCTTGTGCACTGATATCACGAAAAGCGGTGACTAAATCATCCTGAAACAAGATATCTGCAGGGATTTCACGACGAATAATTTTACTGAATATGGTTTCTTCGGCCACTATAATGTCCTCGACTCGATGGGAATAATAGAAGTATACCTATATTTAAGGATTTATGATCAATAGCACACTAGATTCATCTTTCTTAAAATAATCCACTTAGTATATGCGAATCCAGGATTTGGTATTATATCTGACTGAACTTGCTGGCTAAACGAACAATTAATTACAATCAACGACAACCGAACCCACGAAAACAACAGCGATTAAACAAGAAAACAACAGTTACACAATTGTGTATACATATATATTGACAAGGGTTCTGGATAGGCATTTAATGGATAAAATTTTTCCGGGATAACACCATGCTGACCGCCAAAGAAACCGCATTACTTAATGCCGCCACCGATCTGATTAGAGAACATGGAATGATAGCACTGAACATGTCAGATGTTCATAAGAAGGCTGGGTATTCACGAGCGGCTCAATATCAATCCTTCAGTGATAAAAACTCTCTGCTTGCCGCACTATGCATGCGTGAGCTGGTGCAAAATACATGTGCGATTGAAGAGCAAAGATATAAAGAATTAACCGGTGATTTTACCGTTGTATTGCGCCCTGTTGTCTACAACTACCTGAAACTGGCCGATAGACTCATGATAGACTCCGCCTTTGAGCAGATGTTCAAAGCTGTACAAAATCTGCCTGATGTTGAAGAGTTCTCTTTCCTCAAGCAAGGGTTTGACTTCTTAAATACAGAGAGAGTTCAAAAGGCCTAGTACCAACATCTCTGGGCGCAGTTTGAAACTCGCCCATTTATCTCTAAGTATCAAGTTAGCAGAGCTAATATGCCCCATAGGGAATCTTGATCGCCATAGATGGTCAGTAGTGTAAATCCACCACCCATAGTCAAAATAGCCAATGAAATCGTGAGCAGCGTATCGAGAGTCCCGAGATTACGCGTAAACTCATTGGTACTTTTCATCACCGTACCCTAGGCTTTAATCAAGTAAACAGTGCCATCTTTCTCATACACATTACTGACTTCATTACCCTCACCCAGTACAACAACCTGCTGTCCCTTTTCAGTTACCGCATTACCCGCAGCATCCAAAATGATGGCAATTCCCAAAGCCGTTAACATAGGAGAATGATAAGAGCGATAATGGCGATGAGTCTTAGGAACAACAATCACGGCCCCTCTTTTTACACGTTTAGGGCTCACATATTGACATTTAACCCCACCCGCCCGTTCACAGCCGACTGTCGCGGCATTAGATTCAAAAGAAACGGTGGTGCCAAAATATAATATCAGCATGCTAAAAATAGCCGTTAGTGACTTAACCATCTTAAAAACCTCAACTTAAACGGTGAATATTTACCCTAAGAGTAAATAAGAGTGTGCAAGTATACACAACAAGTACACAACTGTATAGTCACGCAACTATTCACTAGTAACTCCCGCCATTTAATATTGCTTATCCTTTTTCAGATCATCATTAAGCTTTATCACCATTTTCGAGACAAAAAAAAGCAGGAAAGTCGTCACTTTCCTGCATTTCGAGGTCGTTTTGGTATGCACTATATCAAGCATGAACCTCATGGAGGTGGGTCTGAGCCCAAGCGATGGCTTGCCCTCTACTGGACACACCAATTTTTCTGAATGCTCTATAGAGGTGAGTTTTAATCGTACTTTCACTGACAAAGAGTTGATTGGCGATATCGACATTGGTACTACCCGAAAGCAGTGCCTGTAACACCTCACGCTCGCGGATCGTCAGGCTTTCACTCTCTTCATGACTGACCTCTTCGTCACTGGTGCAAACGCTCAACTCAGCAGGAATATAACTCCTGCCCCTGAGAATATTGCTTAACTCCTTTCCAATCGCTTCCAAAGACAGATCATTATAAAAAGCACCCGCCGTCACCGAGGAGTTAATTAAAAATTTAAGGTCTAACTGTTTTGGGAAGTGGATAAAAACCACTTTAAGGCCAGGGTGCTCACGCTCTATGTGCCGCTGCAGTTGATAGGCGACCTGCACATCTATCGAGGCAAGATCAATAATGACTAAGGATGACTGCGTCTCCCTCAGCTGACATTCGAGCGACTCAGGCCTGATACTGTACAATTTGACTAAAAATTCCTGGGGCCAGCGGGTTTCGAGTAGATCACATAAAAGTTGAGAACGGGAAATGACAACCCAGTGGGTAACTTTGAACATTAATCGCACTCCATGCAACAAAATAGGCAGTTAACACAAATCAGGCCAGTAACAACACAAGCTACATTAAGACAACAAATCTAGCTACAAATTTCACATAAAAGTGGATTTTTTGCGAACTTAACAAGTTCATTCATATTCGTTAATCCAAACACTTTTCAACTAGCCCACTCCGTCCAATATCATTGATTGTCAGTAAGTATCCCTTGATCTAATCGAGAGAGCATCCGTCAGGAGTATGAAAGCAAAGTAACCGAAAGGATCGTTCTCGACCACTCAACTAGACTAAAGCGCTACATAGAAAGAGGTAAATTTCAGATAAACCCATTTAATACAAATGGTAAGATAAAATTAGCTCATGTAATACCACACATGTCATCACCCATTCGCATGACAAGAAGAAGAGACTATGTGTTCACCTTTAGAGCTTTGACTCATTACACTTCTCTTCCTACTCATCTTTAAAGTGGAGATATAAAGCATCGTAGTTATTCAATCATTATTGATTTAACCAAGTGAGCTTAGCTTGATACTGCCTTTGACTTTCAGGCAACTCGGCATAAGAGAGTGCCTGAGATAATGAGCTTTTTGCGGCGGCCGACTCGCCAAGGGCATATTGTGCCTTGGCCAGATCAAAATATGCCCTGTGGTAATAAGGGGTATTATGTAGAAACTTTTTCAGGTAAATTTTAGCACTCTGATTATCCCCCTCATCCAGGGCCTCCTTTCCCATTAAATACCAACCATAGGGGCTCGTGTCTTCGAGAGCCAATAGCTGTGACTTCACTCGTTCAGCAGCCTCTACCTCCCCATTCATGGTTAATAGGTAGTGATAGTTATTCAAAAGAGTGATCTTAGACTCTGAGACATTTAACGCGTATCGATAAAACTCTTTAGCCGTTTCATCATCCCCTGCGCGGCGATGAACGATTGCCAACATATTCAGCAGTGGCGCATACTCTTGGGTATATTGAACTCCTGCTTTTAACAGAGCAAAGGCCCGATTAAGCTCTCCATCTAACAGAGCATCGGCTGCAAGATTTCGATAGAGCATACCGATAAATTGCTGCTCACCAATCTTCTTTCCTCCTCTATCATATCTATCCGAAAAGTAATCAAAAACAACATAACTACGTCCCGAAAAAGTAAACCCCTTATTATCAGAATCATCTTCATAGAGAAACGTACGGACATGATCTGAAGTTACCGCTAGATCCGAGGTAACCTCCAGCAACATAGGCTGTGTATGCATCACCTGAAACACGGCTTTGACACCCAACTCTCTGGCCACTGCATAGGTCAAGATCGCCAATGTCATGCAGTTGCCGCTCCCTTTTGCGAGCGCGACACTTGCAGGGTGATTCATTCCCTCGTAATTAAAGTTGACCAGCTTAGTAAGCAAATACTCACGCACTTGCTTGTTTTTGGGTAACTGAGCAATATCCTCGCGGCGAACAAACTGGTGAAGATCTTCTCTCTGTTCCGACGTCAGCGCCATTAAACGCTCGAGAGTGGGAACTGGAGTCTCATCACTTTTAGATACAAACAGGCCATCATTCATCTGTGGCATAACGGGTTTGGGTGAGCTAGCGGATGAAATGTTACTCGAACATGCCGTCATTAACATCAAAGCGGCAATGACCGGGACGACACGTTGTAAAATCCGTTTCATGATACAACTCCTTATTATATTTTCTTTTTCACACAGCACTTTTTCACAAAGAGATTAGTGCTCACTTTAAAATAGCCGCCATCGTGTGGTTCATACATTTATCAACTCACAATAATAAAGCATTGACTTATATTGTCTTTATTACAGTATAGTAAAGACAAGGTTGATTCAAATTTAGCCAACCATTATTCCCTTATCAATCCCTAAAGCCGTTAGCTTCAACAAAATCTCATCTATATTTAAAAGTACCCTTTCAGTTTCGAAACACACAAAGGAAAAGATGATGGGTACTTGTTACAACAAGATAGAGATAAAATCTCCAATCAAAACAGTATGGAAAACGATCTGCGATTTTCATGATATGTCCTGGGCCCCACAGGTTATTACCTCAGTGGCTAAAGTTGGCGATAAAAATGGAGATGAAGTAGGCGCAAAAAGAGTGCTGAATGATATGTTTCATGAAACTTTACTCAGTCTCGATGCCGATGCATTTACTTTTTCTTACAGTATCGATGATGGACCAGGCCCAGTATCCAGCTCTGCGGTGGATAACTATGTCGGTGTTGTGAAACTCACCGAGTCCGAACAAGGCACGCAGGTTGAGTGGAGCTCGACCTACGAGTCTGAAAATGAAAATGAGGTCGCCGATTTCTGTAACCCTATTTATGGGGCGCTACTGGCAGGACTTAAGGACACCCTCTCATCCAATTGAAGATGACAGCTGACAGGCTTCGCGGCTAATTACCTTAATAACAGCAGTAAGCTGGTTAAGCCAAAAAAGACCGTTAACCCTTGCCAGAAACGAAGCGGATTTCTATCGAGCAGAGACAAAGACAGATCAAATTTAGCCGCCTTTTTATTCATCGAATTGATGGGCTGACTAAGCTCATATAAAAATTCACTGGTATCACCTTGTCTCTGGTCGGGGTCGATACTCAAGGCTTGCTTTATCACTGGGTCCATCCACAGCGGGATCATAGGGTTGAGCTCATAACAAGGAATGTAACGTAATTTCTGGTAATCACGCTTGCTGTGACACTGAGCTAATTTTCCTTTGAATGGCAGTTGTCCCGTTAACATCTCAAAGGCTATCACCGCCAGAGAGAAAAGATCGGCGCTGTTGGAGACTCTGTAACCCAAAACGCTTTCCGGTGCAGAGTAATCAGCCGTCCCTAGAATGATATCTCTTTGTAGTGGGGTAGCTATCTCGGCGATCCCCTTGATATGGCAGGAACCAAAATCGATAACTTTAATCTGGCCTTCATAGGTCAATAAAATATTATCCGGCTTAAGGTCTTGATGTATCGTCTCCTTGCGATGAAATGCCCTGACACCAGCCTCTATCTGCCTTAATAACACCAATACCTCTTGTACCGATGAATTAGGGTTTCGGTCGATCCAGAGGCTCAATGGCATGCCTTTAAGGTATTCACTCACATAGTAGAGCGAAGACTTAGGCCTGTCCCTATCGAGTAATTTGACCACGTTTGGGCTATTGATCCTATGTCCAATCCAGCTTTCCAGCATGAAACGTTCTATGTATGCGGCGTCATCAACATAATTCACCGAGGGGGTTTTGATACAGCGATGTTCCCCCAGCTCGTTAGTCACCTGATAGACCTGACTGCGCTGGCTCTGATGCAATACTTTCTCGATAAGGTAGCCGTCTAACTTCATCCCCTCTTTCAATGGCGGTGGAAAAGGCAGTATAGAGAGTTGCTGATAAAGATCATCGATGTTTTGAGTCGGCAAACGTTCAATTAAGAGCAGCTGACAGCTGACATTATCCGTGCTGCCCAGTGTGATTGCATCATGACTAAGTTGCCGACAAAACTCATCGAAGTGACTCGAGTCCGTAGGGTCAACTGGCTGAATCCCTCGTTGCCATTGTCGATTAAAAGCGGTTATCCGGGAGCACATTTCCACATCACTGACCACATCATGAATACCATCCGTGGTTAGCAGGTAGAGATCGCCCACCTTCATATCCAGCTTTCTATAATCAACATCAAGTTTCACATCTAAACCCAGGGCTCTTGCCAAATAGCGCTTATCAGATCCCAGCACAGTGACATGGTCTCGACTCAATCTCTCAAGCTTTCCAGCTCTGTACCGGTAAGCTCTCGAATCCCCCACATGTAGCAAGTGCGCGGTGCAAGACTTAAAGATGAGCGAGGTAAAAGTGCAGACATAGCCCCGATGCGCCTCTCGATAATCTTGTCCCAAACCGAATAACCAACGATTCAACGCGGTGATCACCTGTGAGCTGGACTTTTTTACACTCCAGCTGTCAGGTGTGGAATAGTAATCGGTGATAAAGTTACTCACACTGATCGAGCTTGCTTGCTCTGCGGCCTCTGCAGCGCTCACACCATCACAGATAACCGTCACGGCGCCTTTGGTGGTCAGCATCAAACCATCGGGAATACGGATCCCGATGGCATCTTCATTTACCGGCTTCACACCTCTTGATGAATACTGACCCACGGCGATCACTAATGCTCCATTAAGTGGCAGTGCGGCATCATATAATAAGGCGGGGATAGCTCGGCTATCGAGGGCTTGGCTATCGTGAGATTTTACAGGTACCGATGCTGTCATATCACTTTCCCACTGTTTTGTTGAATTCACACTGCCCGCTAATTCAGCCTGACTTGAGCTCACACTAACCTTAGTTCACACTGATCAGGGTCACTTCCCCCTTATCGTTCACCTCGGAAATATGCCCTTTGGGCTCAGTCAAAAACAGCAAACTGATCAGTCCCATGATGGCACTCGCAGCGATGACATAGAAGAATGCCTGAGTCGATACCAGAGAGTAAACCGTTAAGAAAAATACCGCGCCGACGTTGCCATAGGCCCCTGTCATCCCCGCTATCTGCCCCGTAAGACGGCGTTTTATCAGGGGAACTGCAGCAAACACGGCACCTTCGCCGCTCTGCACAAAGAAGGAACATCCCATCACCATCAACACGGCTAAGGGTAATGACCATTCACTGGTGATCTGAGCCATGCCCAAATAGCCCAGGGCCAAGCCCGCCGTTAAGATCATCAAGGTAGGTTTACGGCCGAAACGGTCGCTAATCCAGCCGCCCCCCGGGCGTGAGGCCAAATTCATAAAGGCATAGGTAGAGGCCAGCATTCCAGCTTGCGCCAGACCAAGCTCGAAGGTCTCGGCAAAATAGAGGGGTAACATAGATACCACGGCGAGTTCAGATCCGAAGGTCGAAAAATAGAGCACATTCAGCACCGCCACCTGCTTAAACGCGTAGCGCTCGAATTCGGGTACCGGTCCATCGAAGAGGTGCTTATTAATCTGGTAAGTTTGATAAAGGTCTATCAAGAGTATCAAACCAAGAGCAGCGTAAATCAGGTTCACGGTCTCCTGAGTAAGCATATTGACGCCCGAAGGCGATAACTTCCATCCCAGCAAACCCAGAGTGGCATACATGGGAAGCTTCATAATAACCAGCATAAGCAAGTCACCTTTACTGGTCACCTCAAGGGCGCCGATTTTTTTGGGTTTGAAGTAGGTTGAACCTTTAGGAGTATCGGTGACATTAAAATAATAGATGAAGGCAAACATTAAGCTCAGTAATCCCGTGAGCCCTATGGCAAATCGCCACCCATTTTCACCTCCAAAAGTGATGGCTATCACCGGTAGAGAGAAAGCCGCGGCCGCTGAACCAAAGTTGCCCCAACCACCATAAATCCCTTCCGCGGTGCCCAACTCGTTTGCCGGGAACCACTCACTGACCATTCGGATCCCAACCACGAAGCCCGCACCAATAAATCCCAGCAGAAAACGGGCTAACGCCAACTGCTCGAAGCTATCGCCCAGTGCAAACATAAAGCAGGGCAGACTACAGACAGCCAATAGGACGGAATAGGTCAGCCTGGGGCCAAATTTATCCGTCACCATACCGATGATCACCCGAGCCGGGATCGTTAAAGCCACATTGAGGATCAACAAGGTCTTTATCTGTCCATTGCTTAATCCCAGGCTTTCGGCAATCACCCCCATCAGGGGCGCGGCATTAAACCAAACTACAAACGAGATAAAAAACGCCATCCAACTGAGATGCATGATTTTCATCTTTCCGGAGAAAGAAAACAGGTTGAATTTTTCATTACTCATCATTTATTCCCCCTACAATTGCGGTGTTGATTAGCACCTTGCCTTGCTCACATTTGATCCGATACAGCTCGACACTTAAGCTTTCATCTTCGATGCACTGCCCGTTTGTTAAGCTGTAATGTTGTTTATGCAGAGGTGAAGCGACAAAAATATCCCCCTGCAGATCGCAGATTAAGCCCCGTGACAGCACGCCGACGCCAGTCGCAGGATCGGTGTTATCCATGGCAAATATGCCCTGCTCGCCCAGATTGAAAATGGCAACGGCTTTACCCTCTACCCATGCTGCGATCCCGCCAAACACCGGCAGCGCACTCTCTTCGCAAATAGCTAACCAATTCATACTTCACACTCCTTTTGGGCCGATACTTCAAATAGCTCTGCCGAGCTGACCCGAGTAGCTAAACCATCCAAATCGTTATCGACGGTGCAGAGATCGATATTCTTCACAGAAATAGTTCCCGCTCCCCCTTTTGCATCGACAGGAAATCGTTGCCCTCTCGAATATCGGTATTGTTCTACATCTGCATTGGGTTCCTGCACGGGGTTAACAAATTCGCTAAATCGGGTCAGAAATTCGGGGCTTTCCAGACTGGTTTTCCACTCGCATTGATAGGTCGAGATGACCTTTTGCATCTGAATCTCAAGTTCTGCAGCTAAACCCAGGTTGTCATCGATGATCACCGACTTAAGGTAATCTAATCCCCCCTCTAGCGACTCAAGCCAAACGGAGGTTCGTTGCAATCTCGAAGCCGTTCTTGTATAAAAAATCAATATCCTGTCTATGTATTGCATCAACACAGAGGTTGAGAGATCGGTTGCAAACAGATCGCCATGGCGTGGACGCATTCCGCCATTGCCGCCCACATAAAGGTTCCAGCCCTTGTCCGTTGCGATCACTCCGATGTCTTTACTCTGCGCCTCGGCGCACTCACGAGTGCAGCCGGAAACGGCAAATTTAATCTTATGGGGCGCGCGCAGCCCCTTGTATCTATTCTCAAGTTCTATCGCCATACCGACAGAGTCCTGCACCCCGTAACGACACCAGGTACTCCCCACACAGGATTTAACGGTTCTGAGTGATTTACCGTAGGCGTGACCCGTCTCAAAGCCTTGTTCTATCAATGCTTGCCAAATTGTGGGCAGCTCTGACAGGGCCGCGCCAAACAGGTCTATACGCTGTCCTCCGGTGATCTTGGTATACAAGTCATGGCGCTTGGCTATCTCCCCCAGGGCAATCAACTTATCCGGAGTGATCTCTCCACCGGCAATTCTGGGCACGACAGAGTAAGAGCCATCTTTTTGAAGGTTACCCAGATAGGCGTCGTTACTGTCCTGAAGATTGGCATGTTCAACGGCGAGGACGTACTCGTTTTCTAATGAAGAAAAAATTGATGCCGCCAGCGGCTTACAGATATCGCAGCCTAAGCCCCGTTTGGCGGCATCAACTGTTCCGTGTTTGCCGATCAGACTGGTGAAATTTGAGATGTTGTCGACCTGACACAGGTGAAACAGTGCCTGCCTGTCATGTTCGAAATGGCTGCATATGCCCTTCTGCGTCTCTAAACCCTGCGCCTCCATAGTCTGGCTGATGATCTCTTGAACCAAAGCACCACAGCCCCCACAACCCGATGCGGCCTTTGTACAGTCCTTGATGGCCGCTAAACTGTGATCGCCTGCAACGACTCGTTCAACGATGTCGGCCTTCGTCACCTGATGACAGGAGCAGATGATGGCATCATCATTAAATGCCATCGGGGCATCACTATCTTGCTGCAGTAGTGAGATCGCAGGCGTTTCAATTTTTTCACCGGACAGGTATTGGTTTAACAGCAGACTATAATCACTGGCATCGCCGACGAGCACGGCTCCTTTGAGATATTGTCCGGTTTCATCCAGCCAGAGCTTCTTATAGGTACCGCTTTGGTTGTCACTGACTTCCACATATTGTGCATTTTCAAACCCTCGACTCTCACCGATTGAAGCCACATCGACGCCCAGAAGTTTAAGCTTAGTGCTCATGTCGGCGCCTTTAAACTGAGTTGCCGCTGAACCTGAGACTCCCGCTGCAATATGGGACAGTGCGACTCTCGCCATCTGGTAACCCGGCGCCACTAAGCCGAAAATGCGTTGCTCCCAGAGTGCACATTCACCTATGGCATACACATCCGGCGCGGAGGTTAAACTGTGGTCGTCCACGGCAATGCCACCCCGTTCACCCACTTCGATACAGTTTTGACGCGCTAAGGTATCTTGCGGACGAATGCCTGCAGAGAAGACGATGAGATCCGTTTCAAGAAAAGTATTGTCGTTAAACATCATTCGATGGCGGGCATGTTCACCGGCAACGATGGCGGTCGTCGCCCTGCTGGTGTGCACCGATACACCCAGGGCCTGAATTTTTTCACATAACAGCTCACCCGCTTTATCATTGAGTTGAACGGGCATCAGTTGTGGCGCAAACTCCACGACATGAGTATCTAACCCCAAGGTTAACAGCGCGTTTGCAGCCTCCAGACCCAATAAACCTCCGCCGATAACCACGCCGGAGTTGGCACTCAGCGCTGCCCGGCTTATCTGCTCGAGATCATCGATAGTGCGATAAACCAGGCATTGAGGGCGATCTTTACCTTGGATTGGCGGAACGAAAGGGTAGGATCCTGTGGCAAGTACAAGTTTGTCATAACTCCAAATCTCATCATCAGAGCTGTAGACAGTTCGATTTTCAGTGTCCAGACGAACGATCTCTTTGCCTAAATGCAGCCTGATCCCCCGCTTCGCATATTCATCTACACTGGCCAACATCAACGCATCAGGACTGCCTGTCTCAAAGTACTTTGAGAGTTGAACCCTGTCATAGGCCGGAAGCTTCTCACAGCCAAACACCTCCACCTCAAACTGCTCATTCATCCCTTGATCGCACAGTTGCTCGATAAAGTGATGACCGACCATGCCATTACCTATAACGAGTAATTTTGGTTTCAGATCCAGCCCGGTTTTTATACACCCCATAAAGCACTCTCCATTGTTCAGTCATGATCTTTAAAAACAATAAGGCGCCATGCTCCTCTATGAGAACATGGCGCCATTGCCGGTAAGATCTGAATTGTTGTTGGTTGCAGCCGCTACTTGCATTACAGCTAAAGGTACTATGCCACCAAGCTACATTGCAGCTAAAGATGCATTGCAACTAAAGACACTGTCGTAGCCTGTATAGAGACTTGCAGTGACTATGCCAGAAAACAAAACTACATAAGAAACTGATTAAAAACAACTAAACATACAGCCACATACAACACCAGAATATGTGGCGCACTGAAAAAGCCCCGGAGCACCATTTTGGTGCTGGCACTCCTATGACTTAAATTAAGGGATACAGTTGATAAAGCGAGTCGAGATTAAGATAACTGATGAACGAGCTTTTCTATGGAGATGCCTCTCTCCATGGCTCGCTTCTGCAAGCTTTTATGGGCCTCTGATTCGCTTAAGCCGTGACGCTGTAGCTCAGATTTCGCCTTTGAGAGCAACTTTTGCGCTTCCAGAGATGACTCCAGCGCCAGTACTTTTTTTACCTGCATAGATGCAAGCGTAAACCTCAGGCGGGAGAGTTGAATGATGCTCAAAATTCTCTGGTGGTCGAGCTCGCCGGGAACAAAGGTGACACGTCCGCACTCGAGCAATCTCGCCAGTCCCTCATCCTCCCAGTCGGCGGCGTTCACTATCATAGGGATCGCGGAGAAACGCAGTAACCTGAGTAAGAAACGGATATCTTTCTCTGTCAGACTCGCGGTGAAAAACAGCAATTGATCGCCTGTAGGTGAAAGAGAGATACTTTCCAAGGCTCGCAATGAGGGCAGTGAGATTATTTCATCATGCTCACCGTTTACACTCATCTCCAGTACCGATTGCAAAGAGTGCTGAGGGTGTTGAGAGTTACCCGGTGTCAGCCCACGCGATTCAAGCAGTTGGCAAAAATTAGAATCGAACCAGGTGAAAATTCGCATCTCGCTTTCCTTATCAGGTGAGTGCAGGTTTAGTCAAAACGCCATGACGGCTGGACCAGCTCGTCCTTGCTAGTTCTTCGGCATCACTGAAGTGCTCACATCGTCCCTTCAGCAGATACACCATAGCTAAGGTCCCGATCACACTCGCATTGGCTATCTTCATCAGCTTTTCTGCGCTCTCTTGTTGCTGAAACCCAAATAGGCAAACTTCATCACTTCCTGGGTTCGATAACCACACATTACCGAGTAGTGCGGGCGCTTGCTCTGCCTCCAACTGAATATGTGAAGTTAAGGTATTGAGCCCGACCACCCCCTCTAACAGGGTTGGAATTGAGCATTTCTCCCGCCCCTCTTTAGAGACAATCGTCAACTCAGTCGCGATCCTTGGGTTGACTTCACTTTCACCCTGCACCCCTTTAAAAATTCCGACTCGCTCCTGAGTCGTGCTTTCATACAGAGGACTTAGACCATCGTCACTGTCTTGATTAGCCGAGTATCCAGCCATCATCTCGGCTATTTCGGCATGGAGTTCATCCATTCCCGGATGAAAGTAGCTTCTTACGCTAACGGGAGCGTTACCCGGATTTATGCAGCGTATCGCCGTTTGGAAAAGACTCCGCAAGCCGAGTTCTTGATGCCGATGTCGAAACTTAGCCACCAGGGGCGAGATATTATCTGCATCGACATAGCAGATCCCCCCATGATCCAGTGCAGATTTGGCATCATCCGGTGTCGATACGCTTGGGATATCCAAAGCAGAGACAAAGGCGGCGATATGTTTGCGATGACTCAGTGATTTAGGATCGCCATGAAGCAGTATTCGTTCACCTTGGGTCGCCAACACTTTGGCCGCCAACAATAGCCAGGGCAACAACTCACGTTTACCGGCATAACAGGGCCAATCTATCGTCGGTTTAACTTCGCGCCACTGTTCATTGATTGTCGACTTGATGCCTATTGCGACGCCGGCTATCTCAGCCGCACTCTCACCCCGAACCCGCATTAACATTAACGCCGCAGCCAGCTGAACCTGGCTCCCGATGCCCTCATGAAAACCTGAGATCAGAAAGGTTGATTCTTTTAAGGTTAGCGCTCTGGCACCTTTAGCTCCACGGCCTAAGGCTTTTATCAATGCCTGATACGCTTGCTTCATACCGGTTTCCCAACTTCCGCTAAGCGTTCAAGAGCAGCTTCTGCTCTTGTATTGCTAATGCTATCCATTAAACCGGATAACTCTTTACCCACAGAAACCACTTCACCCACAATAATTAACGTGGGCCCGGCAACCTCTATTTTTCGTGCAGTTTCAGCCATATTGCCTAAGTTGGCATAGGTTATTACTTGTTTGGCTCGTGCGCCATTACTGACAAACGCCACGGGTAGTTGAACATTTGCGCCGGCATCCAACAAACCATGGGCTATGTTTGCCGCCTGCTCCTTGCCCATATAAAAGACTAAGCTGGTTTGAGCCGACAGCAAAGATTGCCAGCCAAGTGCACTGGTATCAAAAACAGTACCGGTCACCAAGGTCACAGATCTGGCCACTCCTCTGTGTGTCAACGGGATCCCCGCACTGGCGGCGCACCCAAGCGCCGCGGTCACACCTGGGATGAATTCACTGGCAATGCCATTTCTGGCTAGAAACAGGGCTTCTTCACAGCCTCGGCCAAAGACATTTGGATCGCCCCCTTTTAATCGCACCGCATTCAAGCCTCGAACCGCGCATCCTAACAGGAGTTCATTGATATAATCCTGTGTGCTACTTGGCAGACCACAGCGCTTGCCTACAAAATATAATTCACACGTTTTGGGTGCCAAGCTCAGAATGTCATCACTCACCAGTGCGTCATAGACGATGACCTCGGCCGATGAAATTAACCGTGCCGCTTTAAGTGTCAGCAACTCAATGTCACCACAACCCGCACCGACGATAGCCAGCTTATAGGCGGGCTTCTGCCGGGGTTCAGCTTTCAAAACATTGGTCAGTTCAAGGATTTCAGCAGTTTTCACAATAGGCCTCCACTCATGCTCCCCTATTCGCTGAATGGTTTGCCTAGCCATTCAGTCGATGAGAGCTTTATTTCGATGAAAGGAGTATTGCAACCAACGAGCCAATAGTTAAAGCGCTGTTTTATAAGGATTAAACAATCGAAGGAGTAAGAGGGATAAATAGGTTGAACAACAAAAGTGCATGCCTTTGCACCAAAACAGTACAGGGGAAATTTAAAGAAAGTATGAATTTGTAATATCAGCTAAAACAATTTAAGGCAGAAGAATGTTTACCGGATCCCAGAGACAAAAACGCCAGCTCTAGGCTGGCGTTTTAAATGATTTTCCGTAGAAAACGACTTAAGTGTATTACTTAAGTACAGATTCCGGAGTACGGCCATCATCGTGACAACTATCACAAGCTGGCTGGTCACCCACATTCATGTCATGTGGAGCATGACAATCGGCACACATAAGGTTGCCTTCGTGTGGCTGATGAACCTCGTCCATCTCATCTAGAGTACCGTGACAGCTTTGACACTGTTCAAACTCATATGCACCATCTGCAGACGGCTCGCCATCGGCATGACATGCTTCACAACCATCCATCTCAGCATGCATTTCTGCAAGCTCTTGTGATTCAGCCATAGCCGCTGGAGATAAAGCCAATGCGGCTAAACCTGCACCAAATAACGCACTTAAAATTTTCTTGCTCACTATAAATATCCTCTTTAAGAGACAACATAGTGGAGTTTTATTCTTGATCTAACCCCATCTTGCTATCAAAAGTCTTAGCACGACCTTGCATAAAATAGCTAAGGAACTGCAAAACCGCAACTTTTCTGCTTATATTACTTTAGCAAGTGGTGACAGAAGAAAACGTGCGCTCTATCAAATAACTCTTTGTTTAATCGAACTTCAACCCATTTAAAGTGACACAGATCACGCTGAGCCTATGCAATATTGAATACTTTCAACTAGGTTAACCTTCTCTATACCAATTCAACGACTATTCAATAATTATGCAGTTATTACCGGAGAACATAGGGTAAGTGCATCACCTCTGTATTATAACGATTGGTATAACTACTCGCCTACTCTAAAAACAAAAACGGGAGCCAAGGCTCCCGTTTATTCTTTATTGGACAGCTTTTATCCCGGTCCTATTGACTCAGGATTAGCTCGCTCTTAACGCTGCTATGCGCTTTTCAAGAGGTGGGTGGCTCATCATCATTTCAGCCATCGATTTTTTGCCGTTGATACCAAATGCGGCCATTTGAGCCGGCATAGCACCGGTTTCCGGCCCCTGACGCAGGCGATCGAGTGCAGCAATCATCTTCTCTTTACTCGCCAGGCGAGCACCGCCCTCATCCGCTTTAAATTCACGAATACGGGAGAAGTAGGCCACGATCATCGACGCGAGAATACCAAATAGCATATCCAACACGAACACAACGCCCATGTAAGCAAACATACCCAGACCTTCACCCTCTTCATCATTACTGGAAACGAAGTTGTTGATGATACCGGCAACAACACGTGCAGCGAAGATAACGAAGGTGTTAACCACACCCTGAATCAAGGTCAGGGTCACCATATCACCGTTAGCGACATGACTGACTTCGTGGGCCAGGACACCTTCAATTTCATCCTGACTCATGCCATAAAGCAGACCACTACTCACAGCGACCAGCGAGTTATCTTTACTCGGACCGGTAGCAAAAGCATTGAGCTCGGGAGATTGATAGATAGCCACTTCAGGCATCTTGATGCCGGCTTGCTCCGCTTGACGGGCAACCGTTTCAACTAACCAACGCTCGGTGTTATCACGAGGTGTGGTAATAACTTCACAGCCCATGGTTTTCTTCGCCATCCATTTAGAGATAGCTAAACTGATAAATGCGCCGCCAAAACCAAAAATAGCAGCAAACACGAGTAAGCCACCCATGGTCGATGTATTAACCCCTAGAATCGACATTACGATAGAGGCCACAAGTAAGATTGCCATGTTCGTCGCAATCAATAAAAAAATACGCTTCATTTAAGCTCCTGTAGAGTACCTGAGTACCAGATTTTGCGTTCTTAAAGACATAATATGTCCAAAAAGCGAGAATTCAAGGGGAGAAGAGTAAGAATATGTATAACTGAACAAATTCAACTCAATTCGGACTCACGACAAAACCACTAAATTTAAAGAATGTGCAGTCTAGGAGGCTTACATTAAGCTAATCTTAAAAGTGCGAGCTCTCGACAGGCTGTATACATGGATAGGCATTAATCTTTGTTAATATGGCTTAGAGAATTATGGATGAGCTTAATATAATTTAACCTTAACTCGGGTTAATCTGGTTTAAAATGAAGGGACTGAATATGACTATAAACGCCTTACTTATTTCCAGTTCACGTGTAGGAGACACGCCGTACCTCGCCCATGCTATTCCCTTTATTAAACCTTTGGTCGCTGAGCTGGCGACCCGAATCGAACCACAACATCAGAAGTGGCTGTTTATCCCCTATGCCGGCGTCAGTATCAGCCATGACACTTATCTGACAAGGGTCATATCTAGCTTAGCCGAACTCAATATCGAAATTAGCGGGATCCATCAACACGAAGATCCCAGGCTGGCGGTCCAACAAGCCGATGGAATATTGGTTGGTGGGGGCAATACTTTCAACCTGCTGCATCAGCTGCAGAGGCACGACTTGGTTAAACTCCTGACCAATCAGGTGTGTGAAGGCAAACCCTACATAGGTTGGAGTGCAGGCTCCAATATTGCCGGACTCAGCATTCGAACCACCAATGATATGCCGATTGTTGAACCCAGCTCCTTTCATAGTCTGGGGATACTCCCCTTCCAACTCAATCCACATTACACCAACTACCGGCCCCCGGGTCACAACGGTGAAACCCGTGCACAGCGATTACTCGAATTTACCTGTGTCGATCCTGTCACTCCCATCGTCGCCATTCAGGAAGGAACCGCATTATGGAGACAGGGGGATAAGTTATCACTTATCGGCGACAAGCAAGCCTTCCTGTTTTGCGGTCTGCAGCAGGAGATATCGATACCAGTCGGCAGCGAACTATCGCATCTGTTGGCGCCTCATAAATACTGAGGATAAATACATCGGAAATAAAAAAGCGCATTCGAATGAATGCGCTTTGAGTGAGTAAACCAGACCCTATTTAGTCTTTGAAAATAACAGTCGTTGACTCGAATGGAAGTGTCTCTAACACTTTCTTATTCTCGGCATAATCGATGAAAGAGCGTGCATCTGTGTTACAGATATCAGTACCGCCATCATCACAGCTCGGCTCACCGCCCTCATAGATAACACCGAATTTGCCACTGGCCTCATCGAAGGTCAGATGATCGACCGCGTAGGCCTTGTAGTTATCGCCACTTATCACGATATCGACGCGATCGGTTGACGTAAGCTGTGCCTCACCCAAGGCATTCCAGCCATCGTTACCGCTGGCATTGTAGTTATTAACGATAACGACATATTCACCTGAGTCCTGAATCGCTTCCCAGCTAGGTTCGACTTCGGTGCCGACATTTAACTCCAGTTGGCTAATATGACCACTTTGCTGTTTCAGATCTTCGGTAAAGGTATAACGCATGCCGCCCACATAAGGGAATTTACCCGCATGACTGCCTTCCGGAAGGGTTGCATCTATGGTCGTGGTTAACAGATCTTTCAGCACCACACCGTTAATGGTCAATACCGAAAGGTAATTAGAAAACGGTAGCATCTCAAGACTTGCATTACCTTCTCTGAACTCACCGGCATCGATATTGGTTCTGACACCACCGGCGCCAACCAGGCCAATTTGAACTGTCTTACCGATCACCGAATTAACGGCCTCCTGGTTTGCCCAGTAAACCATGCCTTCACCGATCAACGGCGCGACATCGGAGCCGTGCATATCGGTGCCCTTGTCACCCGGACGGCGCTCATGAATGATATCTTCGCTCACAGTAGCAACCACTTCACCATAAGCCTTTTCAACCTCTGGCTTATAGATCGCGTCAATATATTCTCTGAGAGCGACATCTTCATCGACATCATCGATCTGTTTGCTCGAGTCGATGAAGCTCTCAACCTTTTGATGGGCATCACCTGTCAGCAAGCTACCTGACTCGCGCATAGCGTCGCTGTAATAGGTTTCATTAGACAGTAAGGTATTGTGTCCATTACATGTCAGGAGCTCTCCCTTATCATCGAAGCTCACTGTCGCCTGACCGATGGCTTGTGCGTATTGTCCGGCCTGAACGATACAGGTCTTACCCACGGTATCTTTTTGGGTGACAAGCTGAGCGTACTGACCATTATCGCCATGTCCAAGGTCGGTAAAGTCACCGAGTAAGGTATGGGAATGACCGCCAACGATCACATCGATACCCGTTGTCCCGGCCGCCAGCTCAACATCTCGCGCATTGCCGATATGAGACAAGACAATGACCTTGTTAACCCCTTTCTCTTTTAATTTATCGACGGTATTTTGAGTAGTTTCTATCTCACTCGAGAATGTCGCCTCACCAGTACCTGTAGCAATCGTAGGCATATCTTCGAGCACAACACCGACAACTGCAACCACTTGCTCACTCGCCGTTGCATCACCGATCATCGCGATCTTACGCTTAACGGCACCGTCAAATGCAAATAACTGATAGGGAAGAAGGTTAGACAAGCCACTGAGTGCAGGATCGTTGTCTGCATTCATGTTATTGGCGAGTAGTGGGAAATTTACAGCATCGATAAAGGAAGCCAGCTTAGTGGTGTCCAGATCGAACTCATGGTTACCCAGCGCCATCGCATCTATGCCCATCTGTGATAGCAGATCGGCATTGGCCATACCGTCATTTAACTTGAAATAGGCGGTTCCCTGCCAAGCGTCACCACCGTGCAAGAATAGCAATGGTTCCTTAGCTTCTGCCGCATCTTCCTTTATGTCGTTGGCTGCCTCGAGCACTCTTGGGTAGCCACCAAACTCGTTAAACACGACATCGCCCTCTTCTCCCATGGAAAAGCTGGATTTGACCGGATCGAAGTTAGAGTGAGTATCGTTGACATGTGCAATAGTGAGGCTAAACGCCGCCTGATTATCATTGTCATCACTCGAACACGCAGATAGTGCAGTAAGTAAAGCAACAGCTAATATCGTTTTCTGTAGTTTCATTATTATTTCTTCTTTATTAAGACCCGAAATGAAAATATCAGAATAAAAAAGAGTGGGCTACAACAAAAAACCTTAACAACCAGCAACTTAATCACAATGCCGATAACGAGAAACGCACAAGTCAAACCACAAATGATTAACCCTGTGCAACATATATAATATTTAGTATCAAAGAAATGATTTTTTAAAATCAAAGAGAAATAAAAACAAATTTAATTATACTCAAAAGGCATATAAATGTTTTTCTTGTTTTTCTAATAAAGGAATTCAACAGCCGATTTGATAACAATTAATTTATTCATTATTCACTAGCTATATCGCAAAAATGATAAATAGTTAACGGATCCTATCAAGCAAACTCCATAACACTATAACTATTCAACTTTTTGTCTCCGCCATGTTAATAATATTAACAAACTTATGTAGCGGAGCCACTCTTGAATATAATTCTGGATCGGCAAAGGTTGTACCGGAGCCGTCACTGAGATAGAGGTGGTTGATATGGCATAGAGCACCATGACGGGCTCAGATCAGTGAGTCGATATCCAGGTAGGCTGCGGCCGTCTCAATGCTCAAATCCTGCAGGTGAGGCACGACACCTAAACAGGGTCCACTCATTAATGATTGTAGGCTGGCTAAGTTTTCCTCGAGGCAACGGGTATCACCATCGACGATATTGGCCACCCAGCCGGCGATCTTCAATCCATCGGCTTCGATGGCTTCTTGTGTGAGTACGGCATGATTCAGGCAGCCAAGCTTAACCCCGACCACTAAGATAACAGGCACCGAAAGTTGCTGAACCACTTCAGAGAGAAAATGCCCCTCACCTAAGGTTAAGCGCCAGCCTCCCGCTCCCTCGATGATACACAGCTCACTGTCATCCCGCCCCTCCAGTACACCACTCAACCGATTGAGTATCGACTCGGGACTGATATCGATGCCAGTCTGGCTGGCGGCAATGTGTGGGGCAATCGCCGGTTCAAATGAAACGGGATTAACAGCGGCGTAATCCAGCTCGATTGTCGATTGCGACATTAAACTCAGCGCATCACTGTTTCTAAGCCCATTTTCCGTCTTTTCACAGCCAGAGGCGATAGGCTTTAATCCTAAGGTTGCTCTCCCCTGCTTTTTGGCTCGATTAAGTAGCGCCGCTGAGATAAATGTTTTACCGCAATCGGTATCGGTACCCGTAACAAAGTAGATCATGATTTACCTTTTATCGCTTTACTGCGCGAATGAGTGCTATCTGGTAGGTCAAGGGGATGCCTTGTGGCGTTCTTAACTTTTCTGCTCGTCCGAGAAGTTTCATCCAGTCGCCTCGTCCACGTATGCCATGATTGACCACAGATCTGGACTGACTGGTAACTTTAGCATCGGCATGAATTGAAGCCCCAACCCCTTTAATGGAATAGAGTAGCTCCTTAAGATCATCGAAAAATACCGTTATAGGTTCAAGCTTAGCCGATTTAATTTGCCACTCTTGAGTGTCAAATTGTGAGGTTATTTCAGACAAGGGGCGGAACTGATTGGTCCTGAATCCTAACTGAGTCAACTCAGCTAAGCTTCCCAGTGCCACCACGGCTAAATGATACTCTCCGGATGGTTTAAGCACCCTTGCCGTACTGCGAAAGGACTGGGCCAAATCATCACACCACTGCAGGGCTAAGTTCGAATAAACGCTGTCGATACTGTTTTTAGGCAGTGGAATGGTTTTAGCGTCGGCACATACCGTCTCATAATTCGGGTAGTTTATCTTGAGCTGCTCGAGCATACCTGCGGCTATATCTAACGCGATCACAGAGGAGATATGTGAAAACTGACTGAAATCTGTGCCCGGCCCCGCCCCGATATCGAGCAAGGTTCCGTTAGGCTTCATACCATTGAATAAGGCATCACAAGAGAGTTTTTGCAAACAGTTATGTTGATGATAGGTTTTGGCCGCGGCAGAAAATCGCTCTGCGACGACGCTGTCATCGACTATCGGTTTGACCCCATCACTCACTACTTCGGGTTTCATCAATCTTTATGCTCACTCTCATTCAACAATGATTCATTTAACTGTTGTACTTTCTCTATCTTAACCAAGCGTCAGGGTTAAGGCGCTGACTAACTTATCAATTTCATCATGTGTATGTAACGCTGTGATGGTGATCCTTAATCGGGCGCTGCCCTTAGGCACCGTCGGGGGGCGGATCGCACCGACCCAGATCCCAGACGCTCTTAATTGCTGAGCAATCGACACCGTTTTATCGACATCACCAATGATCAGCGGTTGAATTGGCGTAATTGACTCTGTCAGCCCGATGTTGGCTAACGCACACGCCCGTTTAAAGTAATCTATGTTATCGGCCAAGGTTAATGCGCGGGTATTGGCTCCTTTAGTCATCTCTACCGCCGCCAATGCGACACTGGCATTCGCCGGCGAAAGCGCCGTCGAGTAGATATAATCCCTGGCGTTAGACACTAAGAAGTCGATTAATGCCTGACTGCCCAGAATCGCTGCCCCCTGACAACCCAAAGCCTTACCAAAGGTCACCACCTGCACATCGGCAAGTTCGGCGCTGGCGGGAACATAACTGCTCAGGGCGGCCTGAATGCCGAAACCATGGGCATCATCGACAATCAACCAGGTGTCATTTCGTTTGCAAGATGATGATAGCGCCTCGAGGGGCGCCATATCACCATCCATACTGAATATGCTCTCGGTGATAACGGCTTGGGGAGAATATTTAGCGATCAATCGATTGGCACTTTGAATATCGTTATGCAAAAAACGTATAAATGTCGCCTTGCTGCCCCTTAACCCGTCGATAATCGAGGCATGAACCAACTTATCGGCAATCACGGTATCACCGCTGCCGAACAGGGTTTTCATCAATGCAGCGTTAGCACTGAACCCGGAGCAGAACAAAAGTCCCGCTTCATGTCCGGTAATTTGGCAGAGCGCTTGCTCTAAGTGCGCGTGAGCCTCACTGTAGCCCGTGACTAAAGGCGAAGATCCACTGCCGACGCCATATTTCTTGGCACTGGTATTGAGTGACTCGAGCAGCTGTGGCGCTTGAGACAATCCAAGATAATCATTACTGCTGAAATTGAGGTAGTCCCTGCCATTCAAGGAAAAGCCTACCGACTCTCCCTCTATTGGCGTTAAGGCTTGTCTGCGTCTCAACAGGCCGGCATTGTTAAGCTGAGCCTGTTGGTTCGCTATCTTATCGGATAACGAGTGTTTTTTGAGCTTAGACTCACCGTTAACATCAGATACAGTTTCAGCCCCAGCCTTTTTAGTCACTGCCTGTTTAACCACAGTAACTAGAGTGCGCCGGCATCGTAAAATGCACCGCTTTGCTTATCTTTAATGGCATTGGCCTTAGCACTCGCCTTAGCCATCACCTCTTTATCATCTTCGACGGTGGCATACTTGCCCTGCTCAGGATGCAGACCCAGACGCTTAAACAGGGTCATATCTTCATTCTCTTCCGGGTTATTGGTCGTGAGTAGCTTACAGCCATAGAAAATAGAGTTAGCACCGGCAAAGAAACACATCGCCTGCATCTCATCGGTCATCTTCTCACGACCCGCCGACAGGCGTACCCGGGAGTAAGGCATAATAATTCGGGCCACGGCGATGGTGCGCACAAATTCGAGAGGGTCGAGATCGTCTAAATTCTCAAATGGCGTCCCCGCCACTTTAACTAACATATTGATCGGAACAGAATCCGGATGCTGCTCCATATTGGCCAGCTGCTGCAGCAGACTCGCGCGATCGCTCGCCTGCTCACCCATGCCGACGATCCCACCGGAGCAGACCTTCATGCCCGAAGCACGAACATTGGAAAGGGTATCCAACCTGTCCTGATAGGTGCGAGTCGTGATGATGTCGCCATAATACTCAGGAGAGGTATCTAAGTTATGGTTATAGTAATCGAGCCCGGCCTCGGCCAACTCTTCGGCTTGGTCAACGGACAACATACCCAGTGTCATACAGGTTTCCATGCCCATCGCCTTCACTTCGCTCACCATATCTTTCAAATACGGCATATCGCGTGCGTGAGGATTACGCCAGGCCGCGCCCATACAGAAGCGTGAGGCGCCGGCCGCCTTGGCACTGCGTGCCTCGGTGATGACCTTTTCAATCTCGATTAAACGCTCTTTCTCAAGGCCGGTATCGTAACGGGCACTTTGAGGGCAATATTTACAATCTTCCGGGCAAGCACCGGTTTTAATCGATAGCAGTCGGCTGATCTGAATTTCATTGGGATCGTATACCTGACGATGCAACGAATGCGCCTTAAACAGGAGATCATTCATAGGTAAAGCAAAGAGTGCTTCAATTTCATCACGATTCCAATCGTGGCGCAGCTGTATATCAGACATTTAACTTACCCTTCTCACTCAATATATCTCTTTTTTATGTTGCCTAGGATACCTGTAGGTCGTAATCTGTCAACGCCAACCAGATAAACAGGTTTACTAACGGTTAAAATATGAACACGACTAATTTATCGAAAAATCACGCAAAAAGCTCACCTATCGACTTTGAATTTGATAAACAACATATCTGGCACCCCTATACCTCAATGACTCAGGCCTTACCCACGTTCGGCGTTGTCTCGGCTCAAGGCTGCGAGCTCACACTCGACGATGGCAGCGTCTTAGTCGATGGTACCAGCTCCTGGTGGGCCTGCGTACATGGCTACAGCCACCCAGCCATTCTCGATAGAATGCAGCAACAACTCAGCACCTTAAGCCATGTGATGTTTGGTGGGATCACCCACCAGCCAGCTGTCGAGCTGTCGAAGAAGCTGGTCGGGATCACTAGCCCCAATCTGACAAAAGTCTTCTTAGCCGACTCGGGCTCTATTGCCGTCGAAGTGGCACTCAAGATGGCGTTGCAATATTGGCAAGGCCGAAACCAGAGTCAGAAGCAGCGCATCCTCACCGTCAAGTGTGGCTACCATGGTGATACCTTCGCCGCTATGAGTGTGTGCGATCCCGAGGGCGGCATGCACACTATGTTTGGTGACAGCGTCACCCAACATGAATTTGTCGCAGCGCCCCAAAGCGGATTTGACGAGCCTCTGTTAAGCCACGACCTCGATGAGATGCGCGCTAAGCTCATTAATCAACACAGTGAAATTGCCGCCGTGATCATAGAGCCAATTCTTCAGGGCGCCGGCGGTATGCGCTTTTATAGCCCGGAATATCTTGTCGGGCTACGTCAACTCTGTGATGAGTTCAATGTCTTACTGATCCTCGATGAGATAGCGACCGGCTTTGGCCGCACCGGAAAACTGTTTGCCTACGAGCATGCCACGATTGATGGACAGAGCGTAGAAGCGGATATTCTCTGTCTGGGTAAGGCCCTGACGGGGGGCTATATCTCACTCGCCGTGACCATGTGCAGTGATGAGGTGGCACAAGGAATAAGCGACTCCCCCGCCGGCGTATTCATGCATGGGCCAACTTTTATGGGTAACCCTCTGGCCTGCGCCGCCGCCTGTGCGAGCCTGGATCTCCTCGCCCAAGATGATTGGCAAGATCAAATCAGACACATCGAACATCAGATGAAGATAGAGCTCAGGGACGCCATCGATTATCCAGAAGTCAAAGATGTACGGGTGTTGGGCGCCATCGGCGTTATCGAGATGAACTCTACGGTGAACACCGCAGAGCTTCAACAGGAGTTTGTCGACTTAGGTGTATGGATTAGACCTTTTTCCAACCTCATCTATATCATGCCACCTTTCGTTATCACCTCCGCTCAGCTCACTAAGCTGACGTCGGCAATGAAGAGTGTTGCCAAAGGGATAACGGCGGGCAGCAAAGAGGCCGGCTTTATCAGCCATGGCTAATGGATAACAGCAGAGCCGGGTGACTATCGTTACCTGGCTTTTTAAAAGAACACTCCCCTCCGGAATAGAGCAATAACTCCAGTTTATAAAAATTATCCAACTGTAAAAAAGCCCAACCTGGATCACAATAAACGAGCATCTAAAAGTTTTTTTGTGCATACGCACAAAAACAATCCCAATAAACCCCGTAATTCCGTGACCAGACACGAAGCCAGATTGTACATATCACAGGATAATGGCCAAAGCCTGAAATACCTTAGGGAAAAGCGTCTGTGTTGAACTTGATTCAATGTTCCACTCTTGCCCCGCATCATGGCTAATAACTAATAATACCCAATAACAGGGACACCCTATGAGCCAAATTATCATCTTGTTGGCAGTGATTCTTTTCATTGTCATCGCTACTTCAAAATTCAAACTACACCCGTTTTTAACCTTAATCCTCGCGTCATTTATGACCGCCTTCGCCTACGGTCTGCCCAGCGCGAGTATCGCCAAAACAATTACCTCAGGTTTTGGCGGCATTCTGGGCTATATCGGTCTGGTCATCGTGCTCGGTACTATTATCGGTACGATTTTAGAAAAAAGCGGTGCCGCCATCACCATGGCTGATGTTGTGATTAAGGTGCTGGGAAAACGTTTCCCGACACTCACCATGTCTATCATCGGCTACCTAGTCTCTATCCCGGTATTTTGTGACTCGGGATTTGTGATCCTCAACTCACTTAAACAGTCGATGGCAAACCGGATGCAGGTATCGAGCGTCTCCATGAGTGTCGCACTGGCAACCGGTCTATATGCCACTCACACCTTCGTGCCCCCGACCCCCGGCCCTATTGCTGCAGCGGGTAACTTAGGCCTGGAGTCAAACTTAGGTTTGGTCATCTTCGTCGGTGTCTTTGTTGCGGCTATTGCCGCCTTGGCAGGAACACTTTGGGCTAACCGTTTCGCCAATACCGAACCCGATGGTGAGGGTGCAGAGGAACTTAAGAATAACGTCGAAGATTTCGAAAAATTGAAGGAGACATACGGCGTACTACCGAGTGCTAAACGCGCCTTTGCCCCAATCTTTGTGCCAATTCTTCTCATCTGTCTGGGATCGATCGCCAACTTCCCCACCTCACCTCTAGGCGATGGCATACTGTTCGATGTGCTGGCTTTCTTAGGCCAACCCGTTAATGCCCTGATGATTGGTCTGTTCCTGTCACTTTCATTGCTTAAGAAGAGTAATAAAGTCAAAGAGTTCAGCGAGCGTATCAGCCAGGGGCTTGTGGTTGCCGCGCCTATCTTGTTGATCACAGGTGCAGGCGGCGCATTCGGCGCAGTCCTTAAGGCTACGGATATTGGTACCTTCCTGGGAACTTCGCTGTCGGCACTGGGTATCGGTATCTTTATGCCGTTTATCGTGGCCGCGGCGCTTAAATCGGCTCAGGGTTCGTCAACCGTTGCGCTAGTTGCGACCTCTGCGCTCGTCGCACCTATGTTAGGTGATATCGGCCTTGCCAGTGATATGGGACGCGTCCTGACGGTAATGGCTATCGGCGCGGGTGCGATGACAGTATCGCATGCCAATGACAGCTTCTTCTGGGTCGTGACTCAGTTCAGCCGCATGAGCGTTAAACAGGCGTACAAGGCACAAACCATGGCGACACTCATTCAGGGCCTGACGGCCATGACATTAGTGTATGTTCTAAGCTTGGTACTCCTCTAACTCGTTTATTTAACTTAACGCTGAGTTTCTGAATACCGGTTATCGGTATTCAGAAACGAAGCTTATATGACACCCCCCACTTTTTCGAATACAAAAGCTCGTGATAGGAACATCAATGAAAATAGTTATCGCCCCCGATTCATTTAAAGAGAGCCTGAGTGCGATGGAAGTGGCCAATGAAATTGAACGCGGCTTCAAATCGGTCATGGCTGACGCCGAATTCATCAAGGTGCCCGTTGCCGATGGTGGCGAAGGCACGGTGCAGTCGATGGTGGACGCGACACAGGGGGAAATTATTGAACTTGAGGTGACGGGTCCCTTGGGCAACCGGGTCCGCGCTCACTATGGTATTTTAGGAGATGGCATTCCTGTAGATGAAATTTCAGATAACAGCCTTTCAAATCGTAAGAAAACCGCCATTATCGAAATGGCCTCCGCCTCGGGTCTGCACCATGTCGGCGCCGAACACAGAGATCCTGAGATAACCACCAGCTATGGCACGGGAGAGCTTATCTGTGATGCCCTCAACCGTGGCATTCAACGAATTTTAATCGGTCTAGGTGGCAGCGCCACTAACGATGGGGGTGCCGGTATGGCTCAGGCCCTCGGCATTCATCTTCTGGACCGTAATGATAAGGTGTTAAGTGTGGGCGGTGCGGCGCTGAGTCAACTTCACAGCATAGATCTAACCGATCGCCACCCCTTGATTGAACAGTGTGAGTTTGAGGTCGCTTGCGATGTCAATAATCCGCTGTGTGGAGACACGGGAGCCTCCAGTGTTTTCGGGCCACAAAAAGGTGCCACGCCAGAGATGATCGTCACTCTGGATAAGGCGCTATCACAATATGCCGATGTTATTGCTCAGTCGGGCATAACAGACAAGCGACATAGCCCGGGGGCTGGCGCTGCAGGCGGTATGGGACTCGGCGTGATGGCCTTCCTTAATGCGTCACTCAGACCCGGCATCGACATTGTCATGCAAACCGTCAACCTGGCCGAGAAACTCAATGGCGCCGACTTAGTGATCACTGGTGAAGGACGACTCGACAGCCAAACCCTGCACGGTAAAACTCCGATGGGAGTCACGCGTCTCGCCAATGCACAACAGATCCCTGTCATCGCCATCGCAGGCTGTGTCAGTGATGATGCCAATGTCCTTCTGGAGCATGGAATGAAGGCAATTTTCTCTATCACGCCAAGGGCGATGCCCCTAGAAGATGTGCTGGCCAATGCAAAACATAATCTGTACACAAGCTCTCAAAATATTGCGGCCCTGTATGCCATGAACTTGTCAGATTAACCCTGGATAACACCACCTCCTTAATTAAGTGGAATTAACCACCCATAGTACGTCCCCTAGCAGAAGATGAAATGGATTTCACTTTTCCCCTTGATGCGCTATAAATCATAAAGTAAAGTGACTTCCCATTTTGGCATTCGGCATTCGATAGATACGTCTATAGAAAAGGCACGCTAGGTAAGAGACGGCACCCCCAATGACAGCGAGACAAGCAAAAGCTTCAGAAGAGGCGTTACTACGTATTTTCACCATCCCCGAAGCCCCAGGTTCAACCCTGAGCGTCATTGAACAAAACATCTCTCAAAACTTAATGGGATTCTTGCAAGAGAGCGTCGTTGCGGTCGAAAAGCCATTAACCGAGATAGAGCGCGACTTTCAGGAACACAAAATTCCCATGGCGCCAAAGTTTGTCTCTGATTATGCCGATGAGATGATGAAAACCTTAGTGGCGCACTCGGTGCACACCTCGGCTCCCAGCTTCATCGGCCATATGACCTCGGCGCTGCCCTATTTTGTATTACCTCTATCCAAGATGATGGTGGGACTCAATCAGAACCTGGTTAAAATTGAAACCTCGAAGGCCTTTACGCCACTCGAGCGGCAGGTTTTGGGTATGATGCATCACCTCATCTATGATGAGAGTGAAGCGTTTTATCAAAGTTGGATGCACAGTGCGAACGTCTCCCTCGGTGCCTTTTGCTCCGGCGGAACCGTGGCCAACATCACGGCATTATGGACCGCCCGCAACCAGCTATTAAAAGCCGATGGTGACTTTAAAGGCATCGCGGCTCAGGGGCTGATTAAGGGGTTACGTCATTATGGTTACAACGATTTAGCTATCCTGGTTTCCGAGCGTGGCCACTACTCTTTGAGTAAAACCGCCGATCTACTCGGCATTGGCCGGGAAAACATCATTCAAATTCCCACATCCAACGACAACCGGGTGGATGTGGATAAGATGCGTGTTACAGCCAAGGCGCTGGAGCGTGACAATATTAAGGTCATGGCAATAGTGGGCGTTGCCGGTACCACAGAGACGGGTAATATCGATCCGTTAGATAAGTTGGCCACCTTGGCAGAGGAGCTGGACTGTCACTTCCATGTCGATGCGGCTTGGGGCGGTGCATCCTTGTTATCCAATAAATACCGACACCTGCTTAAAGGGATAGATCGCGCCGACTCAGTGACCATAGATGCCCATAAACAGATGTATGTGCCCATGGGGGCAGGCATGGTGATCTTCAAAGATCCCACCTTCGCCAATGCCATCAAGCATCACGCCGAATACATTCTGCGTAAAGGCTCAAAAGACTTAGGTAGTCAGACCCTGGAGGGATCTCGTCCCGGCATGGCGATGTTAGTCCACGCCTGTTTGCAGATAATCGGACGGGACGGCTATGAGATACTGATCAATAACAGCCTTGAAAAAGCCCGTTACTTTGCCGAGCTAATCAAGAAAACAGACAATTTTGAACTGGTGTCAGAACCTGAATTGTGTCTGCTCACCTACCGATATGTTCCAGAATCGGTACAGGCGGCCATGCAACAAGCGAGGACCGATGGCGATATTGAGCGATTATTGCAGTTTAATCGCTTGCTCGATGGGTTAACTAAATTTGTGCAGAAACGTCAACGTGAACAAGGCACCTCCTTCGTCTCCCGTACCCGTATTAATCCTGAACATAGTCATGACATAGATATCGATCTGAAATCCGTGGTATTTCGCGTCGTTCTGGCAAACCCGTTGACGACCAATGAAATTCTACAACAGGTACTCGTCGAGCAGACGCAGATCGCCTCGACAGATAAGAAATTCTTGCCCCAGTTGCTGGAGCTTGCCGCTCAATGATACGCGTCGTAAATAAGTCTGGCACGCGCTGGATCACGTAAGAGAAACATGGGCACTAAATTTAGTTAAACATCTGGTTGAACAACTGGTTAAACGACTGAATTTAGTGCTGACATGAAGGACGTCTTTCAGCCCTATACATATTAAAATTACTGTTTTGACATCATATTCTGACGCCGCTCAGACTGGTGGCTCGCAAACTCATTCCGACTTATCTCACCATCGTGGTTGAGGTCTATATCGGTGAAAGAGGGAGCGTGATTCATATTCTTCATCTTCCTCCCCTGTTGCTCCATCTCATTGATCCGTTGTTGACGCGCTTCTGAGAACTCTACTTCTACTATTTTTCCATCACCATCGGTGTCAAAGTCAGCGAAAGCGGGCATATTTTTACTCATCCCCATCCCATGGCCCATGCCTTTGCCTTGCCTCATCATCTCACGGCGCGCCTGCATATGTGCATGCTGGCCACTCGAGAGCTCTTCCTTCGTAAGTTTGCCATCGCCATCTTTATCTATATCCGTAAATGAGCACATGCTCCCCTTTCCGTGCATGGGGCGATTCTCACTGGCTTTCATCGCCATTCGTGCATTGCGGGTGGCGTCGAACTCCTCGGCGGTAATGAAGCCATTAGCGTCATGGTCAAAAGCGGTGAAGGGGATAGGCCCACGCGCAGGTAACTCTTTGTGTATCTCTGTCTGTAACTCGGTCTGTAAACCTGTTGCCAGAACGTAGACAGGTATGACTGCACCGGCAAAAGCAGCAATCAAACCAAGAGGTATTGAACCCTTGATTATTTCCATGATTTATCTCCAAATGAATGTTCACGATCGGCAGTCTTTGTAACCGTGCTGAAAACAGGGCTTATGATATTAACAAGCACTCCTGCCATGTTGTTTTTTTAACCAGCAAAAATATATCACCTTAAAATCGACATGGTAGTGACAAACATCTCGAATAGAGCAAAAACGAGTGTTACAGCAAATGCTTAAATACAATAACTTTGCAGTAGAACCCTCGGTTCCCAAAATGACAATATTTACGCCATTACGAATCTAGGCGCTTGAATCAATATTCTCTCTTTTCACTCTCTGTACCACGAAACAAGCAAACAAATGACATGTTTGATGGTTAAAAACTCAATGTATCACTAAAAAGTCACCGGCTAACATCCAGATAATATTAGGTTTAAATGATTAAGTTTCGAATTACAACCAGCTAGCATGCAAATAACAAGTTCACACATCACAGATACAGAAGCTGACAATTGTGCAACCAGAAACAGATCGATAGAATCCACTGCTTTTTTTTATTTTCTCCAGTCATAAATGTGGAACGGAAGATACAATGAAAATGACCATAAAGGTAAAACTCATTACAACGGTTTGCGTTGCATTACTAGCCATCAGTGCTTTTTTTATCGTCAACATGATAAATACCGAAGTTGCGGTACTCGAAGAGCAGGAAATAAATGTCACAGATAAGGTCGAAGAACTCATCAACGACAAGTTAAAGGGTCAGGTAGACAGTATTACCCTTTCGATATCAGGTCTGTATGAACAATCTAAAGTCTCGAACATAAAATCGGCTTTGCAAGATGAACTGACAACGTTCACCGACACCATAAAAAGCATCTACGACACTAGCGCCTCACATGAAGAAGCCGAAATAGCTGTTTTTGCCTTCATCAATGGATACCGTTGGGATAATGGACGTTATATCTTCGCCTATGATGCCGACTCAATAGTGAATGTGGCCAATGGTGCTCATAAAAGCTACATAGGCAAAAATGAGAAGGATTCGACCGACAAGAAGGGCAATTATTACGGCCGTGATATTGTCAGTGCAGCGAAACGCCAGGAGGTTGGTTTTACCAGCTACTACTTCCTCAACGAGACATCGGGCAAGGTTGAGGAGAAGATCTCAGCCTCCTTCTATTTCAAGCCAATGAACCTGGTCATCGCCACGGGTGAATATGTCAGCACCTTGAAGCAGGACATGATTGACGAAGTACTTAAAAATATTACCGCCTCTAAGTACGGCAAGAATGGTTACTTCTGGATCCAGGACAACCGAGGGAAGATTCTAGCGCATCCTAAGCAAGAGGTCGTCGGCAAAACGCTAAAGAGCACCAAGCAGTCTGTAGTCAGCCTCAGGGATAAAGATGATGCCTTTGTACGTATGGAGTTTGAAAACCCGCAAACAGGTAAGACGGAACAGAAGATAGGTTATGTGCGCCGCATCCTGCCCGAATGGGGCTGGATTATCGGTACGGGGGCTTACCTGAGTGATGTGACGGTGATCCAGGAAAGCCTGACCAATGCTACCGAAGAGATTTTTACCGAGAAGGTCATTGAAAGCATAATCTTTGCCGCCGCGCTATTTATCATTGCACTGGTGATGTCGGTATGGGTCGTCAGCCATATAATCAAAGAGCTGGTGATACTCAAAGATAGGATAGATACCCTCTCCACCGGTGAAGCCGACCTGACCTCTCGCCTGGATATTCACTCTCATGATGAGGTGGGCGATATCAGCCAATCGGTAAACAACTTCATCGGCTACCTGCAATCTATGATGTTGGAGATCTCTCAGGCAACGGTTCAGATCACCGATGATATCATGCAACTTAACGCACAATCTGAGCGTAACAGCGTTGCACTGACCACCCACTCCTCTGAAACCGAGCTTGCTGTTACCGCCATCACAGAGATGAGTTCAACCGCCGATACCGTGGCGCAGAGCGCGGTTGAAACGGCATCGAACACACAAAGTGCTAACGAAGAGGCGATGGCTGCGAAAGAGATCGTCTCCGATGCTTCCAGCAGTGTAATGGCGTTAGTTAATGAGGTCGATGAGGCATCGGCTCGCATCCACACCATGAATACCAATACTCAGCAGATCGTGTCGGTTCTTGGGGTGATTGGTGGCATTGCCGATCAAACTAACTTGCTGGCACTCAATGCGGCGATCGAGGCTGCCCGAGCCGGGGAGCAGGGACGCGGCTTCGCCGTAGTTGCCGATGAAGTGCGCACCTTGGCTGCGCGAACTCAAGACAGCACCGCAGAGATTGACGCAATATTATCCCGTTTAACTCAAGATGCGGCTAGTGCCGTCGAAGTGATGGATGTAACGAAAAAGAGTTGCCAACAAGCGGCAGAGAAGACCTCCAGAGTCACCGAAAGCTTAGATATCATGTCTGACTCTGTAGTTCTGATTAACGATCTCAGTTCGCAGATAGCGACTGCATCCGAAGAGCAGAGTTCGGTCACCGAAGAGATCAACCGCAACATGTGTACGATTCAGGCAACGGTACAAGAGCTCACGCAAAACGGCGTTGAAGCCGCCGAGAGCACTCATAACCTAGCTGCGGCTAACGAGCAACTCACCGCGCTCGTGAGTAAGTTTAAACTGTCGTAAGGTTGCTAAAGCCCCTGTTGCACAGCCATCAGAGGTTCGCTCGTTGATAATAAATTCTAAAACAAAGACAAAGGAAGAGGTTTACGCCTCTTCCTTTTTTATTACCTCCTCTCTTCTTTAAATATCCGCTATTTTGATACGCTGGCCTTTAGCTTAAGTACATACAGTGAATCTTGCTTTGCCGACGTCACCAGCAGGTATTGACCATCTTTTGAGAGCTGAAGTGACGAGACTCCTACCAGGACATTAATGTCTTTGTTGTCACCGGCGGGTAGGCCTTTATTTACCAACTCAGTATCAAAGAGTTTTGATTCAAGGCTCAACCGGCCGTCATTTTCTTTTCTCAACACGAGTACACCGCTATCGGCCTCTCCGGCGGCATAGAGCCTTGAACCATCCGATGAGATAGCCAAGCTACCGGCACCTTTCAAGCCACCGCCGAGTTCATCATTGGTCAAGGTCTGAAACAGGGCATACTTTGCCGCATCTTCCCCTTTCCTGGTCCCAGAACCGGACACTGCTTCAATTCGATTAAGTACCACAATAGCGTCACTTCCCGAACAGGCGACATAGATAAAATGACCATCGGGCGAAAATTTAACGACTTGTGGGTTAACCAGATAAGGGATCCCCGTATCCCCTCCTCTCAAAATCTGACTTAACTCCAGCTCACCATCCATTGTGCGGTTATACAGTGTCAGCATATGCTCATCAAAACCTGTGACCGCAAGCAAAGTGTTATCACCGGATAAGTCCAGCCCAACGGCGCCACCTAATCCCGGCTCCTCTCCTTCGAAACGATTAAAAACCAAATCGTCACCAGATACGTCAAACACCGAGAGGGCATTACTCTTATAGCTGGCAATATATAGCTGTTGGCCATCGCCGGAAGCGACGAGATCCCAGGCCCCTAATAACCCGAGGGTGTCTAAAGCCCCAAGCGGCTCAGTATCCTTAAAGATGCGTTCAATACTCAGCCCGTCACTCAGCCTGCGCTTGAACCTATATTGATGTTCTTCACCGCGATCAAAGACCACCAGCGCACTGTCATAAAAGCTCACGGTAAACATCTTATTACCACTTGGAAGAAAAGCTAGCTGCGAAGCCCCTTCCAACCCCGTGACACCATAGATATTGTTTTTAAATACTCGATTAAATGTCAGGGTAAAGTCATCATCTATATCGAAAATAGCCATTGAATTATCGTCACCACTGACAACGGCAGCATGAGTGCCATCGGGGGAGATTTTTACAGCTCTGGGATTATCTAAGCCATCGACGCCCGCTTCGTTATCAATCAATACCTGCACCATTGTCATTGTCATAGTCGCAGTAAGCTTGCTATCTGAACGAGTTTCGTGTGAAGCGAGGGAACACCCGAGGAGTGAGGCACACACCAGCAAGGGCGACAGGCGCTGTATTAACTTTATCAATGGCATAAACCCATCTCCTTTCTCGTAATGTCTCAATCGAGCTGGTTCAACATTAGCCAACTCAATACTTATCAAAAGCGAAACGAAGAACGCACAAAGGGCTCTGTTACCCGATAAATCGATGAGATAACTCCACGAAGTTAACATACACCTCAGCTTCGACTGCCATACTCGGCTTCCATCAGCTCGATGTAGTCTTGCATCTCCTGACCGGGTGTCAGGCTGAAATGGCGTCCCAGAGGAGTCAAGCTGACTATCCTGTCTACCCTGAAGTTGCGAAAATCGTTTCTCAGTTCACACCAGGCAAGCAGGGTCCATAATCCTTTCCAAAAATAGATAGCCAGAGGGCGTAATTCACGCCGGGTCACCGCCTCCTTAGCATCTTTATAATCCATCTGCAGGTACTCCCGCTCTCTGGAGGTTTTGCGGAGCAGATCCAGAAACTTAAACTCATCACTGTCGATATAGAAGTCGGGGGCAAACATCAAAGATTGGTATTCCTGCAGCCGGGTCGGCAACACGGCCTCCACTTTAATCATCGCCTGTCTGGCTGCGCTGGCTAACTCTTTTCCGCCCCGCGCCTGCACCATACGCATTCCGACTTGTATCGCTTCGAGCTCGACCTCATTAAACATCAGAGGAGGAACACTCACCTCTTGGCGCAATAGATACCCCACGCCCGCCTCCCCTTCGATGGGGATCCCGTTCAGACACAAGTCTTGTACATCACGGTAAATGGTTCGTGTCGATACCTCTAATCGTTCAGCCAACTCCTTGGCGGTCGTGAGCCTTCGATGTCTTAAGATCTGTACGATTTGAAATAATCTATCGGCGCGGCGCATTGTCATCCTTTAGGGGCACTTAAAACGCTCTCATCTTCCCAAACAAGAGAGCCAAGTTCAATCTGAGATTAAACCCGGCTCATAGCTTTGGTTATTTATAGAAAAATATGTCTAGCCTTTAATACCGATGTAAATATCCACTCCAGTGGTATCCGGGTAAACTTCATAATCGGTCAGATAACTACGTTGATGCCGACACTCGGGTGAGGTGAAGTATCGCCAGATCTCTGTCCATTGCTCAACCACACAATCCGGCATTTTCCCACTGCCGCTGAACTTCAGGTAATCCCCTTCGGCTAAGCGGATATCACATATATCATCCGATTCCGCCTGGGTTCCAACCAGCACAGAATAATCTCCATTCATATCTGACTGATAATCATGGTAGACACCGTACATAGGCTTACCTTGAGCTAAATGGCCGTCATTCTCGGCAAAGTACTGCTGCCATAACGGGCCAATTCTGGCGGTTTCAGCCTCTCTTTCCGCGGCATTATTGGTCCGGGTGATGAGCCCTGAGAGCCCCAGGGCGCTTTTGTGAATACGTTCCATCGATTATGTTTCCCTGTTTGTTGTGACTTAGACGCTTACATTTTCATGTAAGTCAGCGTTAGCCAAGCTTAGACCACAATCCCACTTTATTGCCTTCGCTGTCGATAAAGATACTCATGAATCCACACTCCCCCCCTTTAATCGGGGTTACGGGCAGCAGCACCTTAACCTCAGCCAGATGCAGCTTCTCAACCAGTGACGTTAGCTTATCGCTGAGATGCAGATATAGTAGGCTTCCGTCGGTGCCGGGCTTCATCATCTCATGCTTAACCAAGCCAATACTGGCCGCTTCGCTCTCTTCGGTTTCCAGTATGGCCATCTCCATGCCATCCATGGTCTCGCGGGTAAAACTCACATTAAAATTTGTCTCGTAGAAATTGACGGCTCGGTCCATATTGTCGACGGCTATCTCGCCCCAAACCAAAGGTGCTTGTTGTAACATAATACTCTCCTTGTTGAATGAATAACTCACCAACAAGAATACGCCCGCCCTACTGACAGCATAGTGTCAGTAGGGTTTGAAAATAGTAAAAGTGAGTAGCTGAAAATGTAGCAAAAGACTAATACCCAATTTAGCCTGGCACTTACCGGGCCGGCTCAACGACACTGGCCCCTGCGAGCTCCGGTGACTTGACTAACATAACCACTCCCAGCCAAGCGAACCACAGGATCTGGCCTAAGCCAAAAACCTCTGTCAGTATCTCGGCTGGATAGATAGTAAAAATTCCGGCCAGACCGATAAACACGCCAAGGTAGTTAAGTAGTTTATGAAACTCATTGGCTCTTAAGGCAGCAAGACTCAACAGGAGTACCCAGAGCCCGCCAACAATTTCATTTCCTCCGCCCAGAGCTTCGACTAGTGTGTTAATGACCAACCAGATAGTCATAGCTTGCTTTGGATCATCAGCAGAGATCTCAATCGCCACTCCTAAGCCGATATTTGCGATCATTCCACTGGCAATGACTAAACCCACCCAAACGATGCCAAATATCGAAGCTAGCTGTGAAAGAGCCGGGGCCTTGTCTTTAACTCTTTGATAAAGAGCCAAGACCAGTACCGCCAGAAAAATTCCAAATAGGACGTACATAGCCAAATTAAACAGAGATAGGATTAGTTGGTTGTCAGCCAGGAAAGTAAACTGTTGTACTGCATTCGCATCCGCGGGAAATTCCCATATCGCACCAAAAAACACAAAAGCCGATATATAAATAACAGCCTCGAAAAGTGCTGCAACGCCCCCTATCTTCTGTAGGCTATTCATCACTCAATTTCCTTATGATTTGAAAACCTATCTAAGCTAACACTTATTTATGTATTACACCTTTATCTATATGTAACAAAACCTAATGTCTCAAGCCCCCTGAGACTCGAGTCCTATATCGGCGGATAAAACTCCTGCTTTGAACCATCAAAAGAGTAACAAGCGGCGAACCTTTCTATTAAACGTTTATTCTTCCTATACTCAATAGTGATTGGGTTATGTCATAACCCTGTAGGGAGTGCGCCATGGGTAAATTACTGTTTCTGTTTATTACCCTTCTCATATTCGGACAACAGAGCATTGCGGCATTACCCGCGGGTGACTCCGAAAAATATCTCCGCGCCAGGGAGAAGATGGTGCAAAATCAGCTCAGCACACGCGACATTACAGACAAGAGAGTGCTGGCGGCAATGAAAGCAATTCCCAGACACCTCTTTGTACCGGACCTACTGGTTTTCAAAGCCTATACAGACTCTCCCCTGCCGATCGGTGAAGGACAGACCATTTCACAGCCCTATATTGTTGCCCTGATGACAGAGCTACTCGAACTCACTGGCAGTGAAAGAGTGCTCGAGATTGGAACCGGCTCCGGATACCAGGCGGCGGTGCTTTCCCAGGTCGCAAAAGAGGTGTTCACCATTGAGATCAAGGAAAAACTCTGCACTAAGGCCGGCAAGCTTCTGAACTCTCTGGGTTATGCCAATATTCAGGCCCGCTGCGGTGACGGCTACTTCGGCTGGAAAAAGGAGGCGCCCTTCGATGCGATTATGATCACCGCCGCCGTGGATCACGTCCCTCCCCCCCTTCTGGCGCAGCTCAAAGACGGAGGGCGGCTGGTGCTTCCTCTGGGAAATCCCTTCAGCTATCAGAACCTGGTGCTGGTCACCAGAAAGGGGGATGACTATAGGGTTTGGCAGATCTCCGGTGTTCTTTTTGTTCCCATGACCGGACATGCATTGAAGGACATCGGGGAAAAGTAATGGTTCTCGCGGCCGTCTTCCTTGTATCCCTCTCCTCTCTCGCCTTCGAGGTACTTCTGGCAAGGATCTTCTCGATCAGCCAGTGGAATCACCTCTCTTTTATGGTGATCAGCATAGCGCTTTTCGGCTTTGCCGCCAGCGGCACATTGTTGAGCATTCTCGATTCAAGGAAGAAGGAGTGGATAAATCACTTTGCCTCAGAGGAATCGACATCGACTTTAGTGCTTCTCTACAGCTGCTCAACACTTATCTCCTTTATTATTCTAAACAAACTTCCCCTTGACTACTTCAGGCTTTCACTGGAGTCGATTCAGGCCTTTTACCTTTTTATCAGCTATACGCTTCTGGCCATTCCATTTTTTTTCGCAGGTTTTATTGTGCTGGCAGCTTATCTGCAGCAGCCGGAAAAAACAGGTATAACCTACTTTGCCAGCATGGCTGGCTCGGCTCTGGGAGCAGTTATCCCCTCCCTGTTTCTGCCTTTTATCGGAGAGGGAAAACTCGTGATATCCCTTGCGCTACTCCCTTTGTGTTATCTAGCTGCTGCCGCTTTTATAAAGAGTAAAAAAATTATCGGGCGCCGTTCTCGAGTCCGGAGTCTGATTTCCCCCCTGATCAGTGTCTGTGCTATTGGACTGGCTGCGGCTCTGCTTCTCACCCCATGGGGCGGCGCGCTGGTGACTGTCACCCCTTCACCCTATAAATCACTGAGCCAGCTCCTGCAGTTTCCCCACTCGACAGTAACGGATTCGGTGAGCAGCATAACCGGCAGAATAGAAACCGCAACCAGCCCCTATATCCGTTACGCACCGGGACTCAGCCTCAAATACAGCGGCGACCTGCCCGTGCAGAAATCTATTTTCCGGGACGGAGACGAGCAGCTGGTTCTCTATGGAGAAGAGGGCAAACCAGAGCCGTTCGGGTTTGCGGATTTCGTCCTGCCGGCGGTAGGCTACAAGCTTGTAACTTCCCCCAAAAGTGCACTTCTTATCCTCAAGGGCGGAGGAACCAGCATACCCGCAGCCCTTGCAGCAAGAGTCCCACAGCTGTCTGTTATTCATGAGAGTCCAAATATAGCCCGAGCCATAGGGGAACATTACAACCTGCCCGCCACAGCCGAAAATCCTCGAATATTTCTCAAACAGTCCCAGAGAAGATACGACATCATCCATCTGGAAAACTGGGGAACATCACTTCCCGGCTCGGCGGCGCTCAGCCAGGAGTATCTTTTCACCACACAGGCCTTCAACGAATACCTGGATCACCTTTCCGACAAGGGGCTGATCATTATTTCGCGCAAACTCCTTCTTCCTCCTTCCGATTCGATCCGTCTTTTTTCCACGGCAATGCAGGTTCTGCGGGATCGCGGTGAAAAAAATCCACAGCATCACCTTGTTCTATTAAGAAACTGGGGGATCTTCACGCTGATCATCAGCAAAAATCCTATTCAAAACAGGGATATTCCAATGGAGTTTGCTGAAAAGCTAAATTTCGACATCGTCTATATCCGGGATATGCAGGCTTCTCTTGCCAATCGCTTCAATATTTCCGAGCTCCCCCATCATTACCTTGCTATCGATCAGCTGATCCGGCATTACAGTGAAAAAAGAGAAAAACAATTCTTCGAGGATTATCTGCTGGATACGGCACCGCAGGATGACGACCGGCCGTTTCCCGGCCGCTATATCAAGTGGGACAGGCTGGGGGATCTATACCGGAGCATGGGAAGCCGACCCTATTCTATGCTTCTTTCAGGCGAGGTTGTCGTTGCCGTGGTCTTTTTCGAGGCATTGGCCGTCGCAGCCCTGTTATTACTTCTGCCCAGACTCCTGACCAGAGGGAGAAAAGAGAAGGTTCCTGTAGCGCAGAAGATCTATTTTTTCTCCATCGGGGCGGGCTTTATGTTCGTGGAGATCTATTTTATCAAGGCCTATATCCTGCTCTTCTCCAACCCGGTGATAAGCTTTACCCTCGTCCTGGCCGGTATTCTGCTCTCTTCCGGAATCGGCGGGTGGTGGTCTCAGAAAATGGGGAGAGATGCCGTTATCTACTCTCTTACGAGCCTCTGCCCGGTGCTCCTTGGGATTGTTATCTTTATGGATCTGATTCTCGATTACCTTCTGGGCTTACCCGAACTCCTTCGCTATCTTTCTGCCCTGCTTTTACTGCTTGTGCCGGGCATTTTGATGGGAGTGCCGTTCGCCCTGGGGATGCGCAGTCTCCTTACAACACCTCTGCAGCGAGCCTATGCCTGGGCGATGAACGGATGCGCCTCGGTCCTCACCTCCATTGCTGCGGCCGGACTCGCCCTGCATTCCGGCATCCCCGCCATTATGCTCTGCGCAGCGGCATTTTACCTGTTAGCGGCACTTTGTTCGAAAAAAGCCAGAACCAAGAAGCGTCCTGAATCAAGCTGTTGAATCACTTTAAACTGTTATTTCGCAACCAAACATCTTTATGAAGTTCATATTTCAGCCACTCCTCACCCGACTCAGTGAAACTCGAATCAAATTGCATGCCTAGCTTTTGAATCAACAGATGGGACGCCTGGTTATCCTTCATGGCTCTGGCGGTGACCCTGTCGACGCCATAGCGATTAAATGCTAACTCCAAAGCAGCTTTGGCTGACTCGAACGCATAGCCCCGATGCCAGAATCTTTGCATCAATCGAAATCCGATATCCACCTCACCGGTTTCTGCTGACCGCCTCAGCCCACAAAATCCCATATATTCATTCGAATTTTTCAGATAAACAGACCAACGACCAAAGCCATTCTTTTCATACTGTTCATAGTTCCGAATAAACCTAGATACTTCACTGTGGCTTTTAAACGGCTTATCACCCGTATATTTAAGTACTTGCGGGTCAAGGTTCAGGTCAAAAAAACCGGCAACATCATCCAAAGAAAACTCTCTAAGCACTAATCGCTCTGTTTCCGCTATCATCCCCTCTCCCTTAACCTAATGCCCTGTTTGGTGAAAATGCCGCTACGTCCTCATCAATACCTGATATAAATGTTCTACCGACGAAAGCGCTCTCAAAAAAATGGTTCAACTTACCTATCTTTTTGAACTATCGAGCCGACCGAGACAGCCATACCTTGTTATTACATAAGTACGTATAGCTAGTTGATGATAAAATTTAAAGCACTATATTGATTTTCATTTGACCCGTCTATAGGTTCAGGGTTGATGATAGCTCTTCGACAGGCAACTGGTGACTTTATGCTTACAGTAACTCAGCTTGCCCGGAAATGTGGTATTTCCAGGGCAACTATCCTCTATTACGAGAGAGAAAATCTGCTAACGCCTACACTCCGCTCGGATAATGGATATCGATGGTATGGCGATAGTGAGATTGAGCGATTGAAGACCATCGTCTCTTATCGTTCCTATGGGATACCTGTAGCCAATATCGGCACCTTGCTGGATCGTAATCAAGGTCTGTCTCAGGCTCAGATTTTAAGAGATCACTTCAATGAGTTGGAAAAAGAGATAGCCCTTCTAAGAGATCAGCAGAAAGCCATTGTTGCTTTACTGCAAGAGCCAAAATTACTGGAGGAATACATGGTAACTAAAGAGCGTTGGGTAGAGATAATGAAAGCATCCGGATTTGATGAGCTGGCGATGCGCACCTGGCATCAAAACTTTGAAAATATGGAGCCTGAAGAACACCAAAAATTCCTGGAATCACTGGGTATTAATGATGAAGAGATAGCCGCGATAAGAAAGCTGTAAACTAACAGCCTCAGGGACGAGGCATACTCACGCCGTCAAAACAAACAGCGAGTCGCTCCATCCGTCTCGACAGCAAGACGTTGAATACCCAATTTTGTTTTTCGAGCACTTACCAATATTCAGGGTTATTCAATGCCTCTACGCAATAGGAGTTGCCGATTATGGGTTCAAACGCTTCACCCACCAATGATTGACCCAGCCATCCTTCCGGGTAAGTCATCTTTAAAGGGGCCTTAGCTAATTTCTCGGTGATGGGGTTAAAACCGACTTTGGAGTAGAAATTAGGGTCTCCATAGGTAAAGACGACTCCAACTCCACGGTCTTTTAGGTGGTTAATGCCAAATCGAATCAGTTTCTGGCCAACCCCCTTTCCTTGATAGCTGGTGTGTATGGCTACCGGTGAGAGCAGAAAAGCATTGGCCCCACTTTCAAATACCAACCTGGTAAAGACAATACTACCAACGATCTGCTCATCTTCGATAGCAATGAAGCCATAAAGGTCTTGAGGATCGGTTTCCATCAATAACTCATAGGCTAAGTTTCCTATCAGCAAGCCTTCTGACTCACCTTCTGAGTCTGAAAATACCTGAGTGAACAGCTGCTTAATTTCTGCAATATGACTTGAGCTATATGTTAAAAGCTTCATTTATTGACCTTTATGTTCCTTAAACGCCTTGCTAGCTGTTTGAGCAGTTCAATAGGCTCTTTCACACAAATTAGGCTTACCCTGCTCGACTTCCATTTAGCATTACACTTTCCGGCATAGCTAAGCAAGGATTGAGCTTATCTTCATAACCAATATCAAATAACATACCTTGAGATAGATCTCCCGCCATTTTTCTTTCCGGAAGGTTCACCACAAATAAAGCTTGCTTACCCTCGATTTCTTGAGGGTTTTCCCGTTCTTGTTTAATACCGGCAAGAATGGAACGAGTATGGTCCCCAAAATCGACCATGAGCTTCATTAATTTATCTGACTTGGTGACTTCTAAAACCGAAGTAATAGTACCGACTCGTATATCCAATTTTGCAAAATCTTCGAAAGCTATCAGTTCCTTGATAGGAGATGGATTCATGGGTCATTCCTTAATAGTTCTGAATTGAGCCTAACGCTGCACTAACAACAACTAAGGCAACAACTAAGACATCCATTGTTAATCTCGTAGCTTCTCATCATTAGATAGGACTTATTGGATGACTTTCAGCATTCGTTGCAATGGAAAACTGTTTTCTCAACTAAATATCCAACTATCTGTAAAATATCGGCTATTTAGTTGAAATGCAAACACTCAAAAAGCCAAACTGCTGTCTGGTTAATGGTATCGCTATCGTTTTTTGTTGCTGTTGTTATGCGCTATCAAGCCATCGGTGACAGTTGGCTGCCCCTTGCCTTCGCTTGCGCTCTAAATGTTCGCAATACGCATCAAGTTCTTGAAGGGTCCCTACGGGGCCTTTAAATAGTTTGGTAAACTCACTGGTCATTTTCAGCCAGTTTTCTTGAGGAATATTGAGTCTGTTCAGTAGTTGTTGTGAGCTTTGGCTAATCGCTCCACGCTTATCATCTCTGATGATGCGTCCTGTATCATCAACAAGTTGCAGGTAATCTTTGGCATTAAACATCAGGCCTTTAGGCAACTCTTTACGCTCGTTCCCAACAAAGGGCAGCAGTGATGTGGGCTGTTCACCTTTCATGGCTGCTTTGATGCGTTTTTGAATACTGGTAAAGTCTGAAGTATCTGGTGTCTTGGCTATTTTTACTCGAATAGGATTAAGGTCAACGTAAGCCATACAGGCCAATACAGCAGTTTCATCTAGCAGCGCTTGGGACTTGAACCTTCCCTCCCAAAATCTGCCTTTACACTTGTCCTCAGCATTGGCTTTACGCGCGATAGGCTCGTTCAATGCTCGCATAAACCACGAGATGTCCATTAGCCTTAGACGGTACTCTTTTACCCGTTTATTGATGATAATCTGTTGATATGATTCAAGTATTTCGCCTTTAACAAAGTCATAATTAAGGCTATCGCCTTTGAAAAGCTTTTGCCATTGAGTCACCACATCCCTATCTGACCAGTGTCGAACCAACTCATCATCGACCCTTAGCACTAAATGTAGATGATTACTCATTACGGCATAAGCACAGATATCAATAGCGAATACAGAAGCCAATTCTAACAGCCGACTTTCAACCCAATCGCGCCTATGCTCATAAGATTGACCCGTGTAACGATCGACTCCACACAAAAAAGCCTTTCGAACACAACGAGATATACAGTGATAATATGGAGTGTCTTCCAAACTAACTAATGCTTTCCTTGGTGTCGGCATAACAAACCCTCCTCAACAACTCTCACTAAAGCTTAGTCAAGGGATCTGTCTCTGACAATTTTGGGTGTCTTTGTTACTTTCTTTGTTACTTTTACTTGGTTTTAGTTACTGCTTACGGCCAAGCCTATCTCTCTGGCGTGCTGCTCGAAACCTTTGTTTTTCCAAAAAAGCGCCGGGCATGGTCGTTGGAATGGCTAGGTTATAGAACAGTGCCCTGTTAGTTGTGTTTGCGAAATAACCGACGAAATAGATGAGTTTGCTTATTGATTTAAATTTGGCAGCAAAAATAGACAAATAGTAAGACTCGCCTGTTGACTTGCGGTAGGCTCATATGTGTTTATGCACAATCCAGTTTCTGTTTAATTAACTGTTCGAGTTTTTCTGAATCACTATTTAGGTATACTGGAATGTCCACTTTACCCACTATTAATGTCTCAAACACCCTTCGCCAGGTCGAAGAAACTTCTAAGCCAGCCGCTACACAATTAAGCTTACCTAGGTTTTGATAAGAGTTAATTAACTCCTCAACAGCTTCCGGAGTTAAACCGGCAATATTTTTAGGATGCTCTAGTAAAGCCCACGGTTTATCATGCGGAGCAATCGAAGCTATTTTCTTATGTAACTGAATAATTCCTTGTTCATTGAACCCTCCTGAAGGGAAAACATGAACAATATTATTCATAAGTTCAATTTTATATTCTCCATGAGGTTTCATATTCGCTCCTAAGCCTGATAAATCTATACATAGATAAGTATAATGCGCGTTTATCATCTCCGACCAGTAAAAAGCGTGCACTGGCTTTCCTTTGGTTCTCAAACGGTTACTTCATTTCGTCCAGATAACTTTACATGATTCTTTATTATCCATTTCACTATGAGCTGCATGCATTCGCTCATTGAATAAGAAGCCTGCCATCTAGTTCAACTCAATAACTAGGCAACGGTTTTATATCCGCTTATTCAGGCAAGCTCAGGCTTAATGGGCCAGTGGTGCAACCCCGGTAGCGGGATTATCGGCTAAACCTATGTCTCTGGCATGTTGCTCAAAACCTTTGTTTTTCCAGAAAAAGGCTCCGGGCATGGTCGTTGGGATCACTAAGTTATAAAACAGCGCCCTGCCTATCACCACCGTAACCAGATTAATCAGGCTTAAGCTTGCCCACACAATGAGATAAACCGATTCATCTACTATCGATTGATTCGCCAGAGACTCACTCACTTCAAAGAAGCCCCCGAATATCAGCAGGCCGCTCGCGGCGAGAATATTAACCGCCAGTAACGCGTTGCGTAGCTGGTAGGTTTTACCGAAAGTGGTGCACTGGATGTAATGCGCGGCGCCGCCTTCATCTTCACTGCGGTTAAGTGTCCGGTTGTGCCCCCAGAGCCCCACGGCTTCGATAACCAGTCCAACCAAAAACACCGCGCCATATGACTCCATCGCACCTTGCAGAGGAAGCGACTCAACACCGAGTGAGATAAGCATCACCACACCGCTCACCATGGCTCCCAGAGATAAACTGTTGCCCACAAAGCTGGTCGCCGTCTGCCAATGGTTCCAGAATGGCCTCGCCTTAATTTGGTAACACTGGTTCATGTAATACAGGCCCGCTAATCCCGAAGCGCTAGCCAATAGCCCGGTGATAACGACGACACTCTCAAGGGGCAGAGTTGCCACCAGCGAAGATAACTCTGATTCTAGTCCTAAACCTAAGCTGGCCAGCATTGTATTTACCCCGATATTGGATGGTGCGAGAAGCAATGCGGTAAGCCCCAGAAAGGCCGAAAACAGCGCTAAGCCAAGCCCTTCACGACTCATGGGCGAGTAACGCAGGTTATTGAAGCCGCGATAGAAACGAAAGGGCCTACCCAGATGTGTCACGCTCATAAACAGGCCCATCGATGTCATCCCTAACGACAAGAGCACCAAGGGCAGAAAGAGGTTCGATGCCATAAACTGCTTAAAGCTTTCTACGCCCAATAAAGCACCTGAAAAAGGGATGATAAAGGTGCCCAGCGCCGCCTGCACCAGCAGAGTAAACAGGACCAGCGGGTTCTCGCGGCTGTTTAGCTTAGGTAGGTTCCAATGCATTTTCTTACCGTTTTTTTGGTCTACCACTGGCTTATACTGACCATCGCTCCCTTTGCGGTATTTAACCGGCATATCATCGGTGCGGCTCATCTCCTCCGGCAACGATTTGGTTTGCTGAAAACGAATATTTGGCTGAGTGATCTCGGGCGATGGAAAACCCGGAATACTGGTTTTGCACTGCTCACGATTTTCGGGTGTATTTTCTATCACACCGAAATCCAGCGCATTACCCACACAGGCCGACACACAGGCGGGCTTTAACCCCACCTCGAGGCGGTCGACACACATGTTGCACTTAGAGACCCGTCCCTGAACCGGATCCAGCTGCGGGGCATTGTAAGGACACACCCAAGTGCAGTATCCGCAACCGAAACAGGTTTCAGGGTCTTGCAAGACGGCCCCATACTCGGCGTGTTTAGTGTAGGCCCGCGTTGGACACCCTTTCAGACAGACCGGGTCGTCACAGTGGTTACAGGCCATAGAGATATTCATCCGCTTATAATCGGGGTAGGAACCGCCTTCGACGTAACCCACGGAGCGAAATGCCAGATGAGCGGGATTATCATTTTTCTCCGAGCAGGCCGACTCACAGGCGTGACAGCCGATGCAGTTATCGGCGGTAAAGAAGAAGCCATGTTGCTTGTTACGATCCCGATTCGTACCGACCTCAGGATTACCGTTAATAAACAAGGATCGCCCCGCCGGGTTATCGGTCAACTCCACCAGATCGATTCGTTTGCCATAACGGTTTTCGATTTCGCTCTTATTCCCGGGATCGGGCTCTGGCAGATAGGCATAGGCCTGCTCCTGGGTGCGCACTTCCCAATGGTTGGAGCGCCCCTTCTGCTCCTGTTCGACTTCGGGTTGATTTGATGCAGCTTTGGTCGTTTTCTCGGGCATATATACACCCACATCTCCATCCTTTGGAGATACCAGCTCTGTTGCGCCTTCAATGGTCGTTCTGCTCATATGTCGTTCCTTAAATTCGCCCGGTTTTTATCACGTTAAAACGTGCGTCGCTCTGCATTGATACGTGCGGCCTCGGCCTGACAGATAGGCTCGATGCGGGTAGTGCACTGCTTAAATGCCGGCTGCCTCGAATGAGGATCGAGCAGTCCGAGGGTTAAGCGGTTCACGCAGTCATGAAAATGAAACGGGATAAACACCATGTTGCGCGGTACTCGCTGGGTCAGCTGCACCAGTACAACGGCGTCGCCACGGCGGCTGGTGAGACGAACATAGGTTTGGTGCTCGATGCCCAAGGCCTGCGCTGCATCGGGGTTCATCTCCATGTAAGCGGTTGGACTGAACTTATTGCAGTTGCCTATTTTTCCGGTGCGGGTGCGGGTATGAAAATGCTCTACCACACGGCCACTGTTGAGCCAGAATGGGTATGCCTGACAGGGCTGCTCGTTATTGTTATAAAAGGCGATGGGCAGCAGGTTGGCTTTACCGCTGGGAGTCGGAAAAATACCGTCGCTGTAGAGTCTCGCGCTCCCCTTCAGGCCGACCTCATACTCTCGATAGGGCCACTGGATCCCTTTGGCTGCCTCCAATTTGGCGTAGCTCATGCCTGAAATATCTAACAGCCTCGGCTGACCATTGCCTAATCTGCCCTTTGAGAGGTATTTCATCTCTTCGAACGCCCCTTCCGGCGTCTCGGGAAAATGGACCATCTGACCATTATCGAACCGCTTAGCCATCTGATTGAAGATCCAAAAATCCGGCTTGGCGTTTTTATAGGGGGGCATCACATTGTTAATAAGATTGACCCGGCGCTCAGTATTGGTGTGCACCCCCTCCTTTTCGGCCCAGACCGAAGCGGGAAGATAGACGTGAGAATATTGGTTGGTTTCCACATCTTGATAGACATCCTGGATCACCAGAAAATCCAGTTTCTCCAGCGCCTTTCTAATGCGCGCGGTATTGGGCATAGAGGTCATGGGGTTGGTCGCGACGATCCACAATCCCTTTATCTCGCCGGTTTCGATGGCAGCAAAAATGTCGGTTTGTGAGAGACCCCGTTGCTTGGGAAAGAACTCTGGATCTATGCCCCAAAATTCGGCGATCTCATTCCTGTCAGCCTCATTTTCAAGGTAACGATAGCCGGGCAGCCCGGAGCAAGATGACCATTCACGCGTCCCCATGGCATTACACTGGCCCGTTATCGACAGGCTGGTCCCCCCCGGCTTACCTATATTACCGGTCACCATATTCAGGTTATTAATGTTGACAACGCCATCTGAGCCATGGGTCGATTGGTTAATGCCCATGGTCCAGATGCTCATGGCCGCCGGCGCCTTTGCGTAGATGCGGGCCACATTACGTATGGTGTCTTCATCGATACCGCACACATGCTGCGCCTGCTTAGGGTTGTAGTCCTGAACCAGCGCCTTAACCTCATCGAAACCTTGAGTATGGGCATCGATATAGCTCTGGTCTTGCAGGCCTTCGTTGATGATCACATGCATCATGGCGTTGATCAGCACGCAATCCGTGCCCGGTGTGATGGGCAGGTGAATATCGGCAAATTGCGCCAGCATGGTCACGCGGGGGTCAACCACAATTAAGGGGAAGTGACGCTTCTCCAACGCCTCTTTAAGACGCCAATAGATGATGGGATGCTGCTCGGGAAGGTTGGATCCAAAAGCGATTAAACAGTGGGTATGCTCAAAATCATCATAGCAACCCGGCGGTCCGTCGGCGCCGAATGAACGTTTATAACCGCTCACCGCCGATGCCATACATAAGGTGGTGTTACCGTCATAGTTATTGGTGCCGATGACGCCACGGGCTAACTTGCCTAAAGTATAAAACTCCTCGGTCAGCAGCTGACCCGATGAAACAATTGCGAAGGCATCCCTGCCATATTTTTGCTGAATATGTTTTATCTGTTCGGCCGTGGTATCCAGCGCATGATCCCAGGAGGTGGGCTCGAAGGGGTTAAAATGCTTATCCCTAATAAGCGGCTCGGTTCCCCTACCGGGACTATCAAACAGCTCATGCTCAAGAATGCCTTTAATACATAACTTGCCACGATTGACATCAGCGCCGGCATGACCTCGTGTCGTCACTATCTTTTGCTGTTCATCTAAACCTATCTCGATTGAGCAACCCGTAGAGCAATAATTACAGGTGGTGTATTTCCACTCTTTCACCTTCTTGGCGGGTATAGCAATCGGCTTTCTATTCTTGCGACCAAACAACATAATTTCTGCCCCGGATCCAATAAGTTACTCTAGCGAACCAAATGCAGCACTCATGCCATGGAATTTCATTCCTTTAAAAACAATAAGATAAGAAAAATCACATCCGAAAACCTGCTCAAAACCAGTGCCTTCGCCTTAAACTGGTGCAAACCAATAATGAATCAACTGATTTTAAAATCTTGCTAATAAAGATTTTTTTTAAAATAATTAACCCCTTTTCTTTTTTGTGCCGTTTATAAGGTTATCTAAACAAGCACATCTATCTATTTTTTGGAGCATTCATGAACTCATTGACATTAAAAGCCGCTAAGCACGCATTCTCAACAACCGCCTTGGCACTTTCACTTCTTTCATTTAACGCATTGGCAACCAGCCCGGCACATCCAAGTGGACATAATCAGAATATGATCACCACCCAAGCCTTCTCATCGACAGATTATCAACGCCAGGAAGCGACAAAGATGTTCCCAACGCCGGATGAAGGTATGGAGCAGCACATCTTGACCCTGCCGGAACTGAGTGATGAGTCGAACTACATGGTTGAGATACAGATCGGACAAACCAAGATGGTCGATTGTAACCAGCAGATGCTAACGGGTGAGCTTAAGCAGCACTCGGTTAAAGGTTGGGGCTACACCTACTATCAGGTAGATAGCATCAGTGAGGGACCGAGCACACGTATGGCCTGCCTACGTAAAAGTGAAGACAAAGAGGCGTTTGTTCAGATCAGAGACGAGCTAAAGCTTAACTACGATAGCCGCCTGGCTAAGGTCTTCTATCTGCCCAAAGGGAGCGAGCTGAGATACCGCGTATGGAAAGTTGAGAGCCAATTCAATTATTCAAAATCAGCTGTGGCTGACAATAGTTAACGCTCAACGAGCATGATTTCCCCCTTTAGCTTTAATGATCAATTAACGCCATTAAATAATCAAAGCCAAGATAACATCTTGGCTTTGAACAACGTGATAAATATTAAAACCTAACAAAACAAAATACACGCAACACCCACAAATGTAACAAATAGCACTTACCCAGCGTTACAAACAACCTCTACAAAATATTTTTCTGGCCACTCACTTGATGACAATGTATTTTCCACAAACTTACCAGCATATTATTTTATTATCATGAAACGTCTACTTTTAATTATCCTGTTCGCATCACAACTTTCCGGCTGCGCCGGCTTAGGCACTTTAGCCGTTGGCTCAATCATCTATTATACGAGCTCACAACATAAGGTCGCCACGGTCAATATAAAGGCGAAAGCCGATAATGTTTATCGCGTTGCGGTAGATACGATAGAGAACAACACTGAACTTGAGATCACCTCGAAAGATGAGCGAGAAAGAGTGATTGAGCTAGTTAAGGAGACAACTAAAGACTCATATGCTGTCAGCATTAAAATATCAAAACTGGACGCCGAGCATTCTCAGCTAATCCTTGCATCCGATGCCAGTACTGACACTGCCTCCCACATAGAGCCTATGAAACAAGGCATATTCAGGATCTGCAGTGAGTTGAAGGTAGAGTGTCACTTAAGCAAGCAATAATAAAAAGTGATGCCTGTACGGCATTGAATTCGGCATCATGCCGCTGGCCAATTGTTGATAAACGATAGCTAGTGGCTGATTGCAGATGGCTAATTAACGCTGGGAAATTAGCAATTGGTATAGTCCGATAACTCATCGTTAGCGTTGCCGATTAGTCACTCAAGGTTAGCGCTCGACTAATTTCACTCAATATTAGTGCCTAACATTTACCCCCCTACCAAGCAGTTAACAATCGACACTCCATACGCAAGGACTAACAACTCTACCCCAACAAAAACAACCACCACAGCCCATTAGTAACGATAATTACAAATATCACCCTACCGTATTTAACAGGATACGTAATTAAAAACCAAACTTAAAAACCCCCACATACAATACAAAGTATAAACCTGAATTAATATTAAAAACATGATTGACAAATATTCTATTACCACTAGAATACGCGCCGTTTGTCTGAGACTCTATAAAACAAGATCCATATGATTTATTTATAAACGAGAAACGTTCAGGTAAGCCACAATATTTATCCAACAAACCACTGAGGATAACAGATGGCAGGCGACAACAATTATAGTTTAGGGTCGGTTCCGCAATCGGCACGTAAAGGTATTCTCTCTCTCACCATGGTGATGCTGGGATTGACCTTCTTTTCGGCAAGTATGTGGACGGGAGGGACACTGGGAACCGGACTCTCCTTCAATGATTTTATTCTCGCGGTTCTCATCGGTAATTTAATTCTCGGCATTTATACTTCATTTCTTGGTTACATCGGCGCTCAAACTGGTCTCTCAACCCACCTCCTCGCTCGTTACTCCTTCGGTTTAAAAGGCTCCTGGCTTCCCTCTCTTATTCTTGGCGGCACACAAGTTGGTTGGTTCGGTGTTGGGGTCGCCATGTTTGCCATCCCGGTTCATAAGGCGACAGGCATAGACACTAACCTCCTCATCCTTATCTCAGGTCTGCTTATGACCGCCACCGTTTACTTCGGCATTGCCGCCATCATGATCCTCTCCGCCATTGCCGTCCCCGCTATCACCCTGTTCGGCGGTTTCTCGGTACTGCAAGCCGTTGACACTATGGGAGGAATCGATGGGCTCATGGCATTCACACCCGACAAACCCATGGCATTTTCCACGGCGCTGGTGTTAGTGGTTGGCTCTTTTATCTCCGCAGGCACACTGACCGCCGATTTTGTGCGCTTCGGTAAGAAGCCCATGAATGCGGTGTTTGTCACCATGTTCGCCTTTTTCATCGGTAACTCTTTGATGTTTATCTTCGGCGCAGCAGGCGCCGCGGCAACAGGACAGTCCGATATATCTGAGGTGATGATAGCCCAGGGGTTATTGATCCCCGCCATTATCATACTGGGATTGAATATCTGGACCACCAATGACAATGCCCTGTATGCATCGGGATTAGGATTTTCCAACATCACCGGATTACCAAGCCGATACCTCTCTGTCGCCAACGGCATAATTGGCACACTTTGCGCGCTTTGGTTATATAATAACTTCGTCGGTTGGCTCACCTTCCTGTCCGCCGCCATACCGCCAATCGGTGGCATTATCATTGCGGATTTCCTGAGAAACCGCGATAAGTACAAAGACTTTGCCAACGCTCAATTCGAAACGGTTAATTGGGCCGCTATTTCGGGTGTCGTAATCGGGGTTATGGCCGGCCACCTGTTACCGGGCATCGTCCCTATCAATGCCGTCGTCGCAGGGGCGGTAAGCTACCTGTTTTTAGACTCTGTGCTTAAACATAAGACAAACAACAGATCAATAAAATCAACTGATAACACTGCGCCAAATGCATAAGGAAAATACGATGCCAGCTTCAAATATGCTGATCAAAAACGTTAGGCTTCAAGACAAGGATGGTCTGCATCAGATCTTGATTGAAGAGGGAAAATTCCAACGCATAGCTGTGATGACTGAAACCTTAACTCTCAGCGAATCGGCCACCACAGAAATTTTGGATGGTGAAGGCGGCTTAGCTATCGCCCCTTTCTGTGAGCCTCATGTTCACTTAGATACCACCCAAACCGCAGGTGAGCCAAGTTGGAACATTTCAGGCACCCTATTTGAAGGTATCGAGCGTTGGAGCGAACGTAAATCACTGCTCTCTATCGAAGATGTGAAATCCCGTGCGAAGCAGACGCTTAAATGGCAGATAGCCAACGGTATTCAGCATGTTAGAACCCATGTCGATGTATCCGATCCAACCCTTATCGCCCTGAAGGCCATGTTAGAGGTGAAGGAGGAGATGAAGGCGTGGGTCGATATTCAGATTGTCGCCTTCCCACAGGAGGGGATCTTATCTTATCCCAATGGTAAGGAGCTGCTCGAAGAGGCGGTGAGATTAGGGGCCGATGTCATTGGCGCTATCCCCCATTTCGAGTTCACCCGTGAATATGGTGTCGAGTCCCTGCACTATGTGTTCGAACTGGCCCGTAAATATGACAGGCTTATCGATGTCCACTGTGACGAGATAGATGATGAGCAGTCACGTTTCGTCGAGACTGTCGCCGCCCTGGCCCATAAATTTGATATGGGTGAACGTGTCACGGCGAGCCACACCACGGCCATGCACTCCTATAACGGTGCCTATGCGTCTCGCCTGTTCCGTCTGCTTAAGATGTCAGGGATAAACTTTGTGGCCAATCCTCTGGTTAACATTCATCTTCAGGGACGTTTCGACGACTACCCTAAACGCCGTGGCATCACCCGGGTGAAAGAGATGTTAGCCGCAGATATTAATGTCTGCTTCGGCCATGATGATATCTTCGATCCCTGGTACCCTCTTGGCACGGCTAACATGCTACAGGTACTACATATGGGCCTGCATGTGTGTCAGATCATGGGGTACGAGCAGATAAACGACTCCCTGGCCCTTATCAGCAGCAAGTCGGCGCGCACGCTCAATATTCAGAATCAATATGGTATCGAGCCGGGCAAACCCGGTAGCCTGCTCGTTCTCCCCGCAGACAATGGTTTCGATGCCGTTCGCCGTCAGGTGCCGGTGCACTTCTCGATACGTCACGGCAGAGTCTTGGCTCAGACACAGATCGCGACCACACAGATACATCTGACAGAAACCGAAGAGGTTACCTTTCGTCGTTAACCGGCAACAAGTGTCGATGGCAAAGCCATAAAAAAGGACAAGGCGCGATATTATCGATATCGGCCTTGTCCTTTATATTTTGAGTTTGCTTCGATAACATTTCTCAACAAACGGTTATCGCACCTCCCCTAACCAGAAGCAGTGATAAGTAGGCAGTTGCGAATAGCCCGTAACGAGTGCTATTAGCTCACTTTCTGCAATCTGGTTTCTTCACGATGATAGTGCCTCAACGCGTGCTCTTTCTGTCTTGGCTCACTGAAACTTGTGACCTTCTTGAGGTAGCCAATCACCCGCGTAGCCCAGTCGATATCCTGACTGTTGCAGACGCTACAGGCGTGTAAGGTTCGTTTATCTATGTGATTGCAGGCGTTACAGATGGTTACCTTCACATTGGTCGTCCAGTAGTTACACCCCGTCCTTGCCGCTATCTGATAAATCTTGAAGTACTGCTCGGGATCGGGGTTTTCATCCAGATTCAGGTGCAGCGCCGAGCCACCATCAAGAAACTGTGTCAGCTCTTTACCATGAAGCACAAACTTATCCACCAGATTTATCGATTCATCCTCTACCGGATAGAAGTAGGAGTTGTAGCAATCCCGGTTGACCTTGAGGCCGGCTTTTCTGTCCCATTTAGCATTCTTGACGCCTAAGTTTTCGGCCGGGACAAACTCGGTATTAAACTTATAGCCCCAGCGTTTAGTCGCATCTTTATTGGCCTGGTAGATGATCTTAAGCTGGCGCTCTACGAATGCCTTATAGTCGCTGTTATTGCCCGCCACTATGCCTTGAGACTCTGCGGCCTCGACCATACCGTTGATGCCTATGGTTAAGAACTGCTTATCGAGATGAATAAAGCCGGCATCATACACAGGGAGCATGCCGCACGCCTGATAGTGCTCCATCAGTTTGCGGTAGGCCACCTGGTACTTTTGAATCTTTTCAATTTCAACCCGAAGATCTTTACCTTGCTGGATAATTCGACTCAAATTCAGCGTAATAACATTGATAGAGCCCGTCGCAACCCCGCCCGCTCCTAAGGTATAGGAGAAGCTGTTATCGGCGATTTCGTTACGCAGGCGGCAACAGGACGCCAGGGAGTCTGCACTGTCAGACATATAGACAAAGAAGCTATTACCTTTCGACATCTGGTCACTGCAGAACTCGGCAAATTCCACATCCGCCACCCGGCCTTGATTGGTTAACATCGCGGCGGTGACAACGGGGTAAGTCAGCAAGGCCTTCTCTCGCTCTCTGCCAAACCAGTCCATAAAGAAGTGCTGCAGTTTGTTGATCGATTTCCAATTGGGCGCATCGCCATCCGGGAACACAAAATTCTCAAACATGGCATTGAGAAAATTTTCCGAGAACAGAGTAATGTTCCAGAAAACAGACTGATAGCCACGTGCCGCTGCAGGTTGATTCAGACTATAGACCACGTGTTGCAGGTGCGCCTCAATCTTGTCTTTGGCGATGACGGTGTAATCATCACCATAATCCTTACGGGCAAAATGGTCGAAGTAGGTTAAAAACTCAACCGTCGCGACCGCACCGGCAAATTGTGCGCTGACGGCAAATACTAAGTTAACAAAGCAACCGCAAAAAGATTCTAAGTGCAAGGGAGCTAAAGACTCACCACCGAGTTTAGTCAGTCCATCGAGCAACATGGGATAGAGAGACAGGCTCACACAATAGGGCTTTAAAGAACTTTCGTCGTGAGCATAGATCAAGTGCTCATTGATGCTAGCCTCATACTCCTCGGCCAGAGATGAATCGAATAAGGTTGCGATCTGGCGTTTCATCAAACGCCGATTTACCGCAATATTGATATCCTTATTCAGCTCGGTCTCGAGTGTCGCCAAATTTTTACTGCTGACATTGGCGTTGGCATCATACTTAGACCCATCTGCGGCATTAGCGGCATCGATGTAATCTTGTATAAATTGCACTTTCTCTTCGATGAGGGCCGAGGGTATGTTTTCCATTATTTGATATCCTTAATCGTTAATGAATTTATAATTTATTATTTTATTTTGAGCTAAATCGTAAAACTTCTGGTTTGTATCAGGACTATCGAGCCCGCCAACTTGATGATCGAACTCACCGGTTTTGAGGTAATCCAGTTGAGCGTGGATCTCCCGTGCGACCCGCTCTCGTCCTGTGTACAGACAGGTTTTAAATCCCATCGTCTTAGCGAGTGCCAGATACTCGCTTAACTGCTTGGGCTGCCACTCTCCACCAAAGAACAATATACAGCTGACAAAGCCGCGATATTGATTGAGATAGGCCCTGTAACGCTCCTCACTCAGTGGCTCGCCGTACTCTTCATTCCAAAGCTCTGTCGAGTGGCACCCTTTACAGCCAACATCACAACCGGTAATGCTAAACAGCAATGAAATCTCACCGGGAACCTCTTGCATGACAACTTGAGCGGGCAGAGAGTTAAACATACTCACACCTATATATAGTGCCTAAACCAAAAACATACACAAGATATAGTGGTATGTGAATATGCAAAATGGACAACCCTTGATTCTGGTCAAACTTTAATCAAGTATTTTAAGTTTGTTGTGATTTACAGTTTCGAGTGCTTGTGCTTAAGATAAAAAGCAAATAGGAGAGAAAAATATGCAGCGATTTAGCATCACCAGAATCCATACGACTCAAGGCATTTTCAGGATCTCCGGAGAGTGGGCTCAGGCCTGCGATGATAAGGATGAAAACAGGTTGAGAATAGTCAATCTCGATATGATGAGCACGGATGGATGGGTTGAATTAGATATTCAACAAGATAAATGTAGAACGTTAATCGATGAATTAAAGGCTCAGATCCTCCAACATCTGCAGGACAAAACGAAAGCGACGCTGAGCGACAAGACTTAAATAACTTAAAACGCTTCGAACTGCCTCGCCATTCGCTTTATCTGCGCTAACGGCACACCATGGCCATTACGCTCGGCGCAGATGACTTGATGGGCTTCATCGAGAGGATCGCCTATCAACACATAGCGAACCCGATAACCCAGAGCTTCTGCCGACGCGTCGTAAGCCATCGACTCCCACCGGGCTAAGTTGGTATTGTCACAGATAACTATCGGCACAGAGACCGACAGGGCATGAATAAATCCGGTAAGATTTCGCTGGTGATACTCAGAGAGTCGCTTGCTATCAAACCGGTACTTTCCATCCCGGTAAAACTGACTATCGGTTGAAAAAAGCCCCGAGCGCCGAACCTTGTCCGCCACCTCAAGTGTTTGGCCGGAGATAAACTCATCAACCCAATGGGACTTACCGCTTCCGGGGAGCCCTCGCATGATGATGACAAGCTTTAAAGGCTCACTCGGCGCTATTGCTTGTGCATTACTGAAAGTGGGTTCCATTAGTTGGTATTATTTAAGAAAGCAGGAGTAGGCTTATCTTCCTGGTTACTAATTTCCTTGTTACTAATAATATTACCCGACAATATTTTTTCGACTAATTCAGGCAAGATGGCGCTGGCCTTACCCTGAAGATGATATTGAAACTGACTATGACGATCCGCTTCCACTAAGTTTACCTCAACGGTTTGTGCGCCATGATGGTTGGCCGTGTCTACAAAACCAGCCGCCGGATAGACTGAACCAGAGGTACCGATAGCAATAAAGAGGTCGCAGGTATCTAAAGCATGCTGGATTCTATCTAGCCCTATCGGCATCTCTCCAAACCACACGACATGTGGACGCAGCCTCTGGGCCGGAATACAACAGGTACAGGTATGCTCAGGGCCAAAAGGGTCACGCAGCAGAAACGTTTGTCTGGAGCGCGGACAACGTCCCTTGGAGAGTTCACCATGCATATGCAGCAAGCGGCGGGAGCCTGCCCGCTCATGGAGATCATCAATATTCTGGGTTACAACTAACAGGTCGCCATCAAATTCTTGCTCGAGACGGGCAAGGGCTGTGTGAGCTTTATTGGGTTCAACATCACCACCGTGGAGTTGCTTCCAGCGATTATTGTAAAAACCTTCGACCAACTCGGGATCTGCGGCATAGCCTTCCGGCGTAGCGACATCTTCAATTTTATGCTCTTCCCATAGCCCATCTTGATCCCTGAATGTTCTCAAGCCCGATTCAGCTGAAATTCCAGCTCCGGTTAATACCACTATCTGCCGATACATCTTCAGTCCTTATAATTATTGTCACATCAAATGGCTCACTCTCATCAAGCCTACCAACACTCAGGTCAAAAACAGATTAGACCCGTTAAGCACAATTGTTGATCTATCCCAGAGAACTCTTAACCCGATATGACGAAATCGCTTAGGTAGATAGGAACAATTTTGCCTAAAATTGTCTCTCCGGGATATTGGTCATTAGTATATACCCAAGCTACCTCAAGATGCTCGTTTCAGAGCTCCCGCAGGGCAAGGCGAGAAGCAACATTTTTCTACGTTATGAAATATTGAATGAGAATAACTAGTCCTACTATTTCATGTCTTGAACTCTGTCACTTCTCGACATGCTGAATTCTGCATTTTGAAGTGGTTTGGGTATAAAGCTAAGAATAACAATACAAAATGTAAGCTTAAAAAACAGTTTTAATCGCCATTATGAGGGTGTTTTATACAATTTATTTATTTAAGCCATCAGAATGCAAGATCAAAGGTTTATGTTTTCAATTTGTACACATATAATAGATTCCAGTATTCACAAATGAACCGATATTGGCTTGGCTAATGGTTCTGCAATCAAGAGATTAGTAATGACAGATGGAAATCTAGCGCTAAAGAAGGCGGGTTTGAAAGTTACCTTACCACGAGTCAAGATCCTAGAACTGATGCAAGGACCAGAAAATCAACACATCAGCGCAGAAGATCTGTATAAGACCTTACTCGATATAGGTGAAGAGATCGGTCTTGCAACCGTATACCGCGTGCTGAACCAGTTTGATGATGCAGGTATCGTGACGCGTCACCATTTTGAGAGTGGTAAGGCCGTATTTGAATTGGCATCACAGCATCACCATGATCATTTGGTTTGTCTGTCTTGTGGTAAAGTTATCGAGTTTTCAGACGATGTCATCGAATCTCGTCAAGATGAGATTGCCATGAAACACAATATTAAGCTGACCAACCATAGCTTATACCTCTATGGCGTTTGCACTAATGATGAGTGCGATCACGGCGACACCTGATACCAGACTTTAAGTCTTAGTCTGTGTCATCGAACTAATGGTTCAGGACTTAGGACCTTAAGATTTAGGATTTAGAATTAAAAACCAGCGTATGGCTGGTTTTTTTGTGTCTGAAATTTGAATTAACTATCATTAGGTAAAGCCTATCGCGGTTTCAACCTCTATGATCCAGTCCTCATAAAAGCACCCATAACCAAAAGCTAAAACTAAACACGCTAAGCACTGTAGACAAGACAACCGCGCTGCCCAGCGTCGATTGCTGCTGTTTCAGTTGAGTCGCAATCAAGTACGCATTCACGCCAAGTGGCGATGCACTCATTAACACCACAACTGCAACAAGCTGCGATTCCAAGTGTAATAAATATTTAGCGGACAGATATACCAAAGCAGGTAATATCAATAGCTTAAATATACTCGCTACGATTGAGGCTAGCCAGTCATCGGCAATTTTATAAACACTGAGATTAGCCCCCAAGACAAAGAGTGCACACGCTAATGCAGGCTGTGAGATAAGTGCCAGAGCAGCCATTAAATCCTCCGGTATCGGCAGAGCGATTGCGTTACAAAACAATCCTGAGGTGATACTCAATACTACAGGGTTCAATACCATCGACTTGGTAAAGTGTCGCCATGAGAATGCGCCACCAGCGTGTTTTGCCGAAAGCATAAAGGTTAATGAAAACAAGACGGCACTATGAAACGTGATGATGGCAAAGACACTCCCCATCATCTTTTCGCCCAGTGCCGCAATGATAATGGGCAGGCCAACCAGAACCGTATTTGAATAGCTGCAACCTAAGGCAAACACACCACTGCTTGCATCTGAGCCCCCTCTCCTGTCTAACAGGTAGCGGCTAAACAGGAAGCCTGTAAGATAAACAATCAGCACTGGCAGGTAAAATGCAGCCAAGACCTTTATATCGAAACTTTTACCCAATGGTGCCTGGTACATGTTTAAAAAAAGAAAAACAGGAATACTCAGGTTAAAGGCAAACTTACTAATCCCGCTGATTTGCGCCTTGGTGAAAAATTGAAAATGCGTAGCCCAATAACCCAAAGTCACCATAGACAACAGGGGAAAGATGATAGAAAAAATTGTCATCAAAAAGCCAAATAAGCAGTTAAAAACGGTATATTATGTTTCCTGATGAGTGCCGAGAGGCCCTATCAAGATTAAAAACATCTAGTGTTGAAGTAACAAAAAAGGCGCCAAAGGCGCCTTTTTTAACGAGTAATAAAGATTACCAACCCGTCTTAGTACGTAACGCTTTACCGATTTCAGCAAGTGAACGAACCGTAGTCACGCCTGCGGCTTCAAGAGCGGCAAACTTGTCTTCAGCCGTACCTTTACCGCCGGCGATAATCGCGCCAGCGTGGCCCATACGCTTACCTTCAGGTGCAGTAACACCGGCAATGTATGAAACAACAGGCTTAGTCACGTTAGCCTGGATATATTCAGCCGCTTCCTCTTCAGCAGTACCACCAATTTCACCAATCATTACGATAGCTTCGGTTAGCGGATCATTTTGGAACATCTCCAAAACGTCGATGAAGTTAGTACCGGGAATTGGGTCGCCACCGATACCAACACAAGTAGACTGACCAAAACCTTCATCGGTAGTCTGCTTAACCGCTTCATACGTAAGCGTACCAGAGCGAGAAACAATACCGACTTTACCAGGCTTATGGATGTGACCAGGCATGATACCAATCTTACACTCACCCGGTGTGATAACGCCCGGACAGTTAGGACCGATCATGCGAACGCCAGTCTCTTCAAGCTTAACTTTGACCTGAAGCATATCTAAGGTTGGGATCCCTTCGGTGATACAAACGATCAGCTCAATGCCACCGTCAATCGCTTCAAGAATCGCATCTTTACAAAATGGTGCCGGTACGTAGATAACTGATGCTGTTGCACCTGTTTCAGCTACGGCATCTTTCACAGTATTAAATACCGGAAGACCTAAGTGAACCTGACCGCCTTTCCCTGGTGATACACCACCGACCATCTGAGTACCATAATCGATAGCTTGCTCAGAGTGGAAAGTACCTTGACCGCCAGTGAAACCCTGACAGATAACTTTAGTATCTTTATTGATTAAGATAGACATTATTTGCCCTCCGCAGCTTTAACAACTTGCTCAGCTGCGTCAGTTAGACTTGTAGCTGCGATGATATCGAGATCTGAACTAGCCAATACTTCACGACCAAGATCGGCGTTAGTACCTTCAAGACGAACGACAACAGGAACAGTTACACCAACCTCTTTCACTGCGCCGATAATACCTTCAGCAATCATGTCACAACGAACGATGCCACCGAAGATGTTAACCAATACGGCTTTAACATTGTCATCTGACAAGATTATCTTGAATGCTTCAGCTACACGCTCTTTAGTCGCTCCGCCACCAACATCGAGGAAGTTAGCTGGCTTGCCACCATGTAGGTTTACGATGTCCATCGTACCCATAGCCAGGCCTGCACCGTTAACCATGCAACCCACGTTTCCGTCTAGTGCAACATAGTTAAGTTCAAACTTAGCCGCATGAGCTTCACGAGCATCATCTTGTGATGGATCGTGCATGTCACGGATCTTCTCTTGACGGAACAATGCATTACCATCGATACCAATCTTACCATCTAGACAGTGAATATTGCCTTCGTCAGTAATCACTAATGGGTTGATTTCAAGCAGTGCAAAATCATGATCTTCAAACATTTTCGCTAAACCCATAAAGACTTTAGTGAATTGCTTCATTTGAGTCGGGTTTAGACCTAGCTTGAATCCAAGATCTCGTGCCTGGTAAGGCTGAGGGCCCGTTAGAGGATCGATGATGGCTTTGTGAATAAGCTCTGGCGTTTCTTCAGCCACAGTCTCAATTTCAACACCACCTTCGGTAGACGCCATAAACACAACACGACGTGTTGAACGGTCTACAACTGCACCTAGGTACAATTCATTCGCAATGTCAGTACAGCTTTCGACTAAAATCTTAGCGACTGGCTGGCCTTTCTCATCAGTCTGGTAAGTAACTAAGTTCTTACCTAACCAATGTTCAGCAAATGCTCTGATCTCATCTTTAGAGCCTGTAACTTTAACGCCACCTGCTTTACCACGGCCGCCTGCGTGTACTTGACACTTAACAACCCACATATCTCCGCCAATACGGCCTGCCGCTTCAACTGCTTCTTGAGGTGTGTCACAAGCAAAACCTTCTGACACTGGTAAACCATATTCGGCAAATAGGGCTTTTGCCTGATACTCATGCAAATTCATGATGATCTATCCGTATACTTCTTATCAAATCCAACTGGCTCTTTTGGGGCCAGTAACGAGGGTATTACTCATTATCTCATTGAGATAATGAGTAGGGTGTCACTGCGCTATTATTATAAATCAAGCAGTAAACGAGTTGGGTCTTCGAGGAAGTCCTTAATGGCAACCAAGAATCCAACAGACTCACGACCATCGACAATACGGTGGTCATAAGATAGTGCCAGGTACATCATAGGCAGGATTTCAACCTGCCCATTGACTGCCATTGGGCGATCTTTAATGGCATGCATGCCTAAGATTGCGCTTTGTGGCAGGTTCAAAATAGGTGTCGACATGAGTGAGCCAAATACACCACCGTTAGTGATGGTGAAGTTGCCGCCGGTCATGTCGGCTACAGTTAGCTTACCGTCACGGCCTTTGATGGCTAATTCACGAACATTACGTTCGATATCGGCCAGGCTCATCGTATCTGTGTCACGAAGTACCGGGGTTACCAGGCCACGAGGCGTAGATACCGCGATGCTAACGTCGAAGTAGTTGTGGTACACCAAGTCATCGCCATCGATAGAGGCGTTAACTTCGGGGAAACGTTTCAGTGCTTCTGTCACCGCTTTTACGTAGAAAGACATAAAGCCTAAACGAATACCATGACGCTTCTCAAAGATCTCCTGGTACTGCTTACGGATATCCATGATTGGCTTCATGTTAACTTCGTTAAACGTCGTCAGCATAGCTGTCGAGTTTTTAGCTTCAAGCAGACGGTTAGCAATCGTCTTACGAAGACGCGTCATCGGAACACGCTTCTCGCTACGCTCAGCTAACGGTGCAACAGCCGCTGGTGCGCTTGCTGGAGCAGGAGCTGGCGTTGCTTTTGCGTTTTTAACGAAAGCTTCGACATCTTCTTTGGTTATACGATTACCAACACCCGTACCTTTAAGCTTGCCGGCATCAAGATTATGCTCGGCAATCAGGCGGCGTACCGATGGGCTTAGTGCGTCATTAGCATCTTCAGAAGCCTCCGGAGTCGCGGCTTCGGCTTCCGCTTTAGTCACTTCCTGCCCCGCTACGGCGCCGGCAACAAATTTAGCGATAACGGCTTCACCGAGGACGGTGTCCCCCTCTTCGGCTAAGAATTCCGCTATTTGACCATCTTCAGGGGCCACAACTTCGAGTACAACTTTATCCGTTTCGATATCAACCAAGTTTTGATCACGAGAAACTTGTTCACCAGCTTGAACGTGCCAAGTAGCAATAGTTGCATCGGCAACTGATTCTGGCAATACGGGTACCTTAATTTCGATACTCATGGGGAGCTATCCTTTTAAATTATCTATTACTACAGTTTTAATGCGCTATTAATCAAAGATTCTTGTTGCTGTGCATGCAATGCCGGGTAACCACAGGCTGGTGCAGCAGAAGCTTCACGTCCGGCGTAAGTTAACAGGGCACCCGCTGGAATTGAGCTCCAGAAGTGATGCTGACTACAGTACCAGGCACCTTGGTTTTGAGGCTCTTCCTGGCACCAGACAAAATCTTTGACGTGCTGATAATCGGCTAAAATCGTCTGCATATCGTCATGAGGGAACGGATATAACTGCTCCACACGAACAAGGGCGACATTAGTCACATTCTCTTTGCGACGCTTTTCTAATAGTTCGAAGTAAACTTTACCACTACAGAAAACCACACGGTCAACGTTTGCATGATCTAAGCTTTCCATCTCAGGGATGATGTTCTGGAAGGAGCCTTCGGCAAGCTCTTCCATGCTAGATACTGCCAATGGATGACGTAGCAGTGACTTAGGAGACATCACAACCAATGGACGACGCATAGGTCTGACAACCTGACGACGCAGCATATGGTAAACCTGCGCCGGAGTAGAAGGCACACAGACTTGCATGTTGTGATTAGCACAAAGCTGAAGGAATCGCTCTAGTCGAGCACTCGAGTGCTCCGGGCCCTGACCTTCGTAGCCATGAGGCAGTAACATCGTCAGACCACATAATCGGCCCCACTTCTGCTCACCCGATGACAGGAACTGATCGATAACCACTTGAGCACAGTTGGCAAAGTCACCAAATTGCGCTTCCCAAAGTGTTAATCCACCTGGCTCGGCGGTAGCGTAACCATATTCGAACGCCAATACAGAGGCTTCTGACAAGACTGAATCTGTAATATCGATGGGACCCTGATCATCGGTAATGTTGCGAAGTGGCAAATATGCCGTCGCATCATTTTGATTATGCAGAACCGCATGACGGTGGAAGAAGGTACCACGACCAGAATCCTGACCGGTAATACGAATACGTTTCTTATCTTCAACAATCGACGCGTAAGCCAAAGTCTCGGCAAAACCCCAATCGAGGAGTTTTTCACCATTAGCCATTAATGCTCGATCTTTGTAGATCTTGGCTACACGGGACTGAAGCTTATGACCTTCAGGAACATAGCTGATCTTCTCGGCTAAATTCTTGATTCTCGCCATCGACATCTGAGCCGGATAATCTTCATCCCACTCTCTGTTGATATAGGGAGACCAGTCAACCGAATGCAATGTCATCGGACGCCATTCAGACACGACACAATCACCGTGATCCAGCGCATCTCGATAATCGTTGACCATAGAGGTGACGTCATCGGCACCTAAGGTCTGCTCGGCAATCAATCGATCGGCATAAATTTTACGAGGCGTAGGATGCTTCTTAATTTTTGCGTACATCAATGGCTGAGTCGCACTGGGCTCATCCGCTTCGTTATGACCATGGCGGCGGTAACAAACCAGATCGATAACCACATCACGCTTAAATTCGTTTCGATAATCGACGGCAAGCTGAGAGATGAAGGCAACCGCTTCTGGATCGTCGGCATTAACGTGGAAGATAGGTGCCTGCACCATCTTAGCGATATCGGTACAGTATTCGGTCGAACGCACATCTTCGGTCAAGTTAGTCGTAAAACCAACTTGGTTATTAATCACGATACGAATGCTTCCGCCTACCTTGAAGCCACGTGTTTGAGACATGTTAAATGTCTCTTGCACTATGCCTTGACCGGTAATGGCAGAGTCACCATGAATAGTGATAGGTAATACTTTAAGCCCTTCTTCACAACCGTGGCGATCGAGTCGAGCGCGAACTGAGCCCATAACAACCGGGTTGACGATCTCCAGGTGAGATGGGTTAAACGCCAATGCAAGGTGAACATTTCCGCCCGGCGTTTCAAAGTCTGATGAGAAACCCTGGTGGTATTTAACATCGCCTGAACCATTAAGTTCATCGCTGTGTTTACCCGCAAATTCATCAAACAATTCTGAAGGCTTTTTACCTAACACGTTGATAAGTAAGTTGAGTCGACCTCGGTGAGCCATACCCACAACCACTTCTTTCGTTCCGGCTTCACCTGCGCGATAGATAATCTCTCGCATCATAGGCACTAACGCATCGCCACCTTCCAGTGAGAAACGTTTGGCACCAGGGAACTTAGCCCCCAGATACTTCTCCATACCTTCGGCGGCATTTAAGCCGGATAAGATACGTGTTTTAACGGATTTGTCGTAATGAGCTCTACCTAAAGAAGGTTCTAACCTTTGCTGTATCCAGCGTTTCTCATCGGTATCGGTAATGTGCATGTATTCAGCACCGATAGAGCCACAATATGTCGCTTTAAGGGCTTTAACAAGTTCGCCAAGCTGCATGGTGTCACCACCATGAGCAAATGAACCAGTATTGAATTCACGCAGCATATCTTCGCCAGTTAAACCATGGAAGGCTGGATCCAGTTCAGAGACCTGATCACGCTTCCAAAGCTCCAGAGGATCTAAATTAGCATTCTGGTGACCACGGAATCGATGAGCGTTGATCATCTGTAGGACTTTAACTTGCTTAGCATCAACTTCCGGATCTGTCACTCGGGCTGAGCCCTTCTGACGACCTTCGAGGGCTAAACTACGAAAATAATCACGTACTTTAGAGTGAGCTGCTTCCGGCACATCTTTCGACGCGCCGTTCGAGTAAGGGAGGTTATCAAACACCACTTGCCAGTCTTGGGAAACAGACTGAGGGTCTTCTTGATAGGCTTCATACATCTCTTCTACATAGGACGAATTAGCACCACTTAGATGTGATGATTCGAGCCAGGCTTTCATGATGCCTTGGTGCATTTCTATTCCTTTCAAACTTTATACACTGTATTAGCCAAAGTCTTAAATGTGCACTCTTTGAGTTCGTCCAAGAAGTACACAATCATACGGTAATTCCTTTACATAAAAGAGCCACTTCTCAAATGAGAAGTGACTCAGTCCGAGCTATATTATTATTGCTGTTAGCTCTATGTCCTGCATTTACACTGCTCTCTTCAGCAACATAGACTTGATATGTCCGATTGCTTTCGTTGGATTAAGGCCTTTAGGGCAGACATCCACACAATTCATGATGCCGTGACAACGGAATACGCTGTACGCATCATCGAGTTCAGACAAACGCTCTTCAGTTGCTGTATCACGGCTATCGATCAAGAAGCGATAGGCGTGCAATAAGCCGCTTGGTCCGACAAATTTATCAGGGTTCCACCAGAAAGATGGGCAAGCGGTCGAACAACAAGCACACATGATACATTCATATAAACCATCTAAATGTTCACGCTGTTCAGGTGATTGCAGATGTTCACGCGCAGGCGCTTTTTCATCGTTAATCAGGTAAGGCTTGATCTTCTCATACTGCTTGTAGAACTGTGATAAGTCTACAATAACATCACGAACAACGGGCATTCCCGGCAGTGGTCTGATCTCTAGTTTTTTACCTTTAAAAGTAGAGATTGGCGTGATACAAGCCAGACCATTCTTACCATTCATATTCAAGCCATCGGACCCACACACACCTTCACGGCATGAACGGCGAAAAGCTAACGTTGGATCTTGCTCTTTTAGAAGAATCAAGGCATCAAGGACCATCATATCGGTACCTTCAGCCACTTCTAATGTGTAATCCTTCATGTAAGGCTTAGCGTCTACATCAGGATTATAGCGATAAACTGCGATATTCAAATTCATCTCAATTTCCTTAGTAAGTACGCTTAATCGGCGGGAATGCATCACGAAGCTTAGGCTCCATGTTTACAGGTCGTCGATCCATCTCTTCGGTTGCAGGGTCAAACAGGCTGTGACACAACCAGTTCTCATCATCACGGTCCAGATAATCTTCACGTGAGTGCGCACCACGACTCTCGGTACGATAGTTTGCCGCATAGGCCGTAGCTATCGCCGTTGACATCAGGTTGTCTAACTCTAAACACTCAATACGCTGAGTATTGAACTCGGTTGAGTTATCAGACAGTTTCGCATTGTCCAAACGCTTACGGATTGCTTTAAGCTCTTTCAAGCCTTCAGCCATCGCGTCGCCCCTACGGAATACTGAAAAGTTAAGCTGCATACAAAGCTGCAGATCTTTACGGATTTGAACAGGATCTTCACCGTCCTTATTGCCTTCCCAACGATTGAGACGCTCAAGGGATTTAGCGATGTCAGCCTCTGTCGCATCGCTTGGTGTTGCAGTCTCATCTAAGGCTTTACCTAAGTGTTGACCCGCAGCGCGACCAAATACAACCAAATCGAGTAGTGAATTACCACCCAGACGGTTAGCGCCGTGTACAGATACACAGGCAATCTCACCGACGGCGAATAGACCAATAACGTCACTTTCAGTGCCATCTGTATTCTTACGTATCACCTGACCGCTAACTTTAGCCGGTAGGCCACCCATCATATAGTGACAAGTCGGAAGTACTGGAATAGGACCATCGGCTGGATCGATATGGGCGAACGTACGAGACAGTTCACACACACCCGGAAGACGCGCTTCGAGCGTTTCTTTACCCAGATGATCGAGCTTAAGGAGACAGTGTGGGCCTAATGGGCCATCGAGACCACGACCTTCACGAATTTCAGTCATCATCGAACGTGCAACCACGTCACGAGATGCTAAATCTTTCGCATTAGGTGCATAACGCTCCATGAAACGCTCGCCGTCTTTGTTCAGCAGGTATCCGCCTTCACCACGACAACCTTCAGTCACAAGTACACCAGAGCCAGCGATGCCAGTTGGGTGGAACTGCCACATCTCCATGTCTTGCATCTGCACGCCTGCGCGCATCGCCATGCCAACACCATCACCGGTATTAATATGAGCATTTGTGGTAGACGCGAAGATACGCCCTGCACCACCGGTAGCAAGTACCGTCGCCTTAGCTTTGAAGTAAACAATTTCACCGCTTTCGATATCGATTGCAGTACAACCGACGATAGCGCCATCTTCGTTTTTCACTAAGTCCAGTGCATACCACTCTGAGTAGACTTCAGTCTTGTGCTTAACATTTTGCTGGTAAAGACAGTGTAGGAGCGCATGACCTGTACGGTCAGCCGCTGCTGCGGTACGTGCAGCCTGTTCACCACCAAAGTTTCTAGATTGACCGCCGAAAGGACGTTGGTAAATGGTACCATTTTCGAAGCGAGAGAAAGGCAGACCCATCTGCTCGAGTTCGATAACCGCTTCAGGACCGGTTTTACACATAAATTCAATGGCTTCTTGATCACCGATAAAATCGGAACCTTTAACCGTATCGTACATGTGTTGTTCCCAATGATCTTCATGGGCGTTACCTAACGCAACGGTAATACCGCCCTGCGCAGATACCGTATGAGAACGTGTCGGGAATACTTTTGATAACAGCGCACAGCTCTTACCTTCTTTAGAAATCTGTAATGCGGCTCGCATACCCGCGCCACCAGCGCCGATAACAATTGCATCAAATTCGCGAACTGGAATACTCACTTAAACACCCCACACTATCAAAATGCCTGCCGCCAAATAAGAGAAGGCCGCTACGACAAAAACAAACTGAAGTACACCACGTAGAGCCAGTGGCTTGACATAATCGGTCAGTACCTGCCAGATGCCAATCCACGAGTGAATTAACACTGAGACCAGGGCTAGCAAGGTAAAGACTTTCATCGACAATGCGCTGAATAAGCCATGCCATGCGTCGTAAGTCAGTGGAGAGCTACACGCAACGAATCCAACCAGAAAGATGGTGTAACAGGCTAGGATAATTGCACTTGCACGTATAAGAATAAAGTCATGGACACCGCTGCGACCAAGACTTGCTGCGTTAGTTACCATACCCAAATCCCCACTATGATTGAAAACACGATTGACAGTGCAAACGCGGCCTTTGCTGAAGCGATGCCAGAGGCCAACTCTTCCCAGCGTCCGGTATCCATTATTAGATGGCGAACGCCAACAATAAGGTGATAACCGAGAGCGGTAAGAATTCCCCATATGACAAACTTAACCAACAAATTATCAAAAAGAGATTGTGTCGCTGCGAAACTCTCTGGTGATGCTAAAGATTCATTTAACAACCAGATTAGAATACCGACAGCAAACAGCATGATGACACCGGATACACGGTGAAGAATGGACGCAATCGCTGTTGCAGGGAAGCGAATGGTCTGCAGATCTAAATGGACAGGTCTTTGCTTTTTCACGTTCTGCTCACTCTGCTCTATTGAGCTATATTTTTGTTATACGAAACGCTTTCGTTCAATTTTCAACCGTGACACAGGTCACGATCAAGGTCTGCGCAAAAGAAAAGTTTAAACAAACATTTAACAATTTAGATCTTACTAATTAAGCATGTAAAAAAGTATTAACTAAATAGTAATGAATGCAGCTCTGTAGAGCCGGAGCAAGTATACAAGGGGCAAATGTCAAATACAAACATCACATTATGCAAATTTTGTTTTTTTGGTAAAAAAATCTGCCAAGCTGCTGTTCTAGCATGGGGTTTGAGCAAAATAAGACCATGGTCTAACGAATTTAAACACTTATTTAAATTGAAATGTGATCTAGATTCACTGTAAAGTATTGTCGTTGATAAGCCGCACTCACATAAGAATGAAGTAAGGAGAACGGGTATGGCTGATAATATAGCCAAATTGGAACTACCAGGGAATGAATCAATCGATCTGCCAGTCAAAAAGGGCACGGCGGGATTTGATGTTATTGACATCAGTAAGCTAGGTAGTAAAGGTCACTTTACCTTTGATCCAGGATTTCTCGCAACAGCTTCCTGTGAATCAGCAATTACCTACATTGATGGCGACCAGGGGATACTGCTTCATCGCGGTTACCCTATTGGTGAACTTGCCATTGATTCAGATTATTTAGATCTGTGTTATTTGCTTCTCTACGGAGAGTTACCATCTAAAACTCAGTATGAAAATTTTTGTCATACTGTAAAAAACCATACTATGGTGAACGAACAGCTTGTCGCCTTTTTCCGAGGCTTCAGACGTGATGCTCACCCCATGGCAATGCTTTGTGGTGTCACAGGAGCGTTATCTGCATTTTACCAAGATTCTTTGGATGTCAACGATGAGCGTCACCGCGAAATCGCTGCATTCCGTCTTGTCTCAAAAATGCCGACAATCGCAGCCATGTGTTACAAGTACTCTATCGGCCAACCATTCGTTTATCCACGCAATGATTTGAGCTACGCAGGCAACTTCCTCAGCATGATGTTTGCTGTACCTTGCGAAGAGTACAAAGTTAATCCAATCGTCGAACGCGCTATGGATCGCATCTTTATTCTGCATGCCGATCATGAGCAAAATGCATCGACCTCTACCGTTCGTCTGGCCGGTTCTTCAGGTGCTAACCCATTTGCATGTATTGCAGCGGGTATCGCATCACTATGGGGACCTGCTCATGGCGGCGCAAACGAAGCATGTTTGAAGATGTTGGAAGAGATCGGCAGTGTTGATCGTATTCCTGAGTTTATTGCACGAGCTAAGGATAAAGAAGATCCTTTCCGTCTGATGGGCTTCGGACATCGCGTTTACAAGAACTTCGATCCGCGAGCTAAAGTGATGCGTGAGACCTGTCATGAAGTCTTAGGTGAGTTGAAAGTTAACGATCCACTACTTGATGTCGCTATGGAACTCGAGCGTATTGCCCTTGAAGATGAATATTTCGTCTCTAAGAAGCTGTATCCAAATGTTGATTTCTATTCAGGCATCATCATGAAGGCTATCGGTATTCCAACCAGCATGTTCACCGTACTATTCGCACTTGCGCGTACTGTCGGTTGGATTGCTCACTGGAAAGAGATGCTGGATCAGCCTGGTCATAAGATCAGCCGACCCCGTCAGCTTTACACCGGTGCAGCAGAGCGTGACTTTGTTTCAAAAGAGAATCGTTAATGTAAGTTTCTAGGAGCTAGAACCTAGAACCTGAAAAAAGGCACTCATCGAGTGCCTTTTTTGTATCTGACGTGTGCTCAATGCGAGCGACCCTAATCGACTCCTTTGCGGTCAAAGCAACCATAAACAGGGTTGTATTTTCATCATGATCGATTCTTCCTCCACCAAACTTTCTGAACAATCTCTCTTATACCGATAGGTATTACTCATTGTTGTGCAGAGGTGCCGTTATTGCTCTGGTACATTTTGTTGCAATTAGAATTATTTCAGTCACCCATTTACGCACAGATCTCTCTATAGTCAAAAACATCATTTTTTAAACATTTTCGCTACAAAGTTTGCATTCGAGTTAACCCATGCTCAATCTTCGAATTTAAACCACTGAAAAACATAGGTTATTAACTTTGGCACAACTTGTGCTTTATTGATGTTAATTGGATCAAAAAACATAGGTAAACTTACATGGACTCTCTAAACAAACGCGCTAATAACTGTTTCAAAATCGCCCTTCCACTGCTATTAGTCGCCGTATTAAGTGCCTGTGGCGCAGAAGAGGAAGTTAAGGAAGAGGAAAAATATGCGGTACCGGTTGAAATTACAACCGTCCTCCAGGGAGATGTATCCTCATTTTACAGTACAACTGCGACCTTAGAAGCCCCACAAGAAGCTAACGTAGTCACACGTATTTCCGGTTTAATTGAAAGTATTAACGTTGAAGAGGGTGACCGGGTCACCAAGGGGCAACTCCTTGCTGTAATCGATGCAAAGAGACAGAGATTTGAACTTGCCCGCTCACAAGCCGAAGTTGAAATTATCGAGCAAGAGCTAAACCGCCTTAAAAAGATGAGCAACAAAGAGTTTTTCAGCGCGGACTCTATGGCCAAACTCGAGTACAACCTGCAGGCCGCTCTCGCCAAGCGAGATTTAGCCGCACTTCAGGTTCAGGAAAGTATGGTTCGCTCCCCAATCGATGGTGTGGTAGCGACGCGATTTGTAAAAGCCGGCAATATGGCCAAAGAATTTGATGAACTGTTTTATGTTGTTAATCAGGATGAACTCTATGGCATCGTTCACCTACCGGAGCAACAACTACAGAGTCTTCGCTTAGGACAAGACGCTCAAATTTTTGCTAACAAACATACAGATCAAACGGTTCACGCCAAAGTGCTTCGTATCAGTCCGGTCGTCGATGCTCAAAGCGGTACGTTCAAAGTGACCCTGTCGGTGCCAAACAAAAATGCCACCTTAAAAGCCGGCATGTTCACACGTGTTGAGCTCAGGTATGACACACACAATAACGTTATTACCGTTCCATATAACGCCGTGGTTAATCAGGATAATGAGTTTGCCCTGTATGTGATTGATGGCGATAACGCGAACCGCCGCGCTGTTTCGTTAGGTTACCGTGAGGCCGATACCGTAGAGATAATCGCAGGTATCGAACCCGGTGAGCAGATCGTCATCAGAGGCCACCAGAACCTGAAAGATCAATCCCTTGTCGAAGTGATTGGATCATTAGACTTAGCATCTGCAACTAAATAACGGAGCAAGGTCTATGTCTATTATAAAAACATCAGTAAACCGACCTGTCACCGTATGGATGTTCATGTTTGCGGTTATCTTGTTCGGTATGGTTGGCTTCTCTCGTCTGGCGGTAAAGCTACTGCCAGACTTGAGCTATCCCACTATCACAATTCGAACCCAGTATATCGGCGCGGCTCCCGTTGAAGTCGAACAGTTGGTTTCAAAACCTATCGAAGAGTCTGCTGGTATCGTAAAAGGGCTGCGTAAGATCAGTTCCATCTCCCGCTCTGGCATGTCAGATGTCGTACTCGAGTTCGAGTGGGGCACAGATATGGATATGGCAAGCCTGGATGTCAGAGAGAAAATCGATACCATAGAACTCCCGTTAGATGTAAAAAAGCCGCTACTGCTGCGCTTTAATCCAAACCTGGACCCTATCGTTCGCCTGGCCCTTTCGGTACCCGATGCCAGCGATACCGACCTTAAGCAGATGCGTACCTACGCTGAAGAGGAGCTTAAGCGACAGTTAGAGTCATTATCTGGCGTGGCTGCGGTCCGGTTATCCGGCGGTTTGCAGCAAGAGGTTCATATACAACTCAATCAGGAAAAGCTGACTCAACTTAACTTAAATGCGGAACTTATCCGCAACCGTATCGCCGAAGAAAATATTAACCTCTCGGCAGGTAAAGTGATCCAAGGGGACAAAGAGTATCTGGTCAGGACGCTAAACCAGTTCAACTCCCTCGAAGAGTTAGGCCAAATCGTTGTGTATCGTGACGCGCAGACATTAGTTCGACTGTTCGAAGTCGCCGAAATTGTCGACGCACACAAAGAGCGTAACGACATAACCCGAATAGGTGATCAGGAGTCGATTGAACTCGCTATCTACAAAGAGGGTGATGCAAACACCGTGGCCGTTGCCCGTAAAGTCACTGCTGCACTAGAGACGTTAAATGAACAAGGCAGTAAATCTGAACTCAAGGTTATCTACGATCAATCAGAATTTATTGAAAGTGCCGTCAGTGAAGTTACCTCAGCGGCCTTGATAGGTAGCTTGCTATCGATGTTAATTATCTATCTGTTTTTGAGAGATATCATTCCAACATTGATCATATCAATCTCGATACCCTTTTCGGTTATTGCCACCTTCAACATGATGTATTTCGCCGACATCAGCTTAAATATCATGTCACTGGGAGGCATAGCGCTGGCGGTCGGTTTATTGGTCGACAATGCCATTGTGGTCCTCGAAAATATCGACCGATGTCGCTCCCTTGGCATGAATAAACTCGATGCGGCTGTAACAGGAACCAAAGAGGTCGCTGGAGCCATCTTCGCTTCTACGTTGACAACATTGGCCGTATTTGTGCCATTGGTCTTCGTCGACGGCGTGGCCGGTGCACTGTTCTCTGATCAGGCATTGACCGTCACCTTCGCACTGTTAGCCTCATTGCTCGTGGCATTAACCACTATTCCTATGTTGGCATCCCGGGAAGGATTTAAGGCACTCCCACCTATGGTTGAGAAAGTAGTCAAACCTAAGCCTGAAACCCGAGTCGCCAAGCTCAAGCACTACAGTGCAACCGTGTTCTCTTTCCCGTTTGTTCTGCTGTTTAGCTATCTGCCGAGTCTATTACTGACATTGGCCCTACTCATCGGTCGCTTCGTCTCTTGGTTAACCGGGCTGGTTATGCGTCCACTGAGCTCCGGTTTCAACTGGCTCTACCAGAAGTTAGAATCTGTCTATCATGTTCTGCTCGCTCAGGCACTTAAGTTTAAAGTGCTGACATTGAGCATCGCAATTCTAGTCACCCTTGGTGCAGCCTCACTGTTTCCCAAATTGGGAATGGAGCTGATCCCACCGATGAACCAGGGTGAATTTTATGTCGAAATTTTATTACCGCCAGGCACTGAGGTCACTGAAACTGATAAGATATTACGCAAGCTCGCCCTATCGATTAAAGACAGGGAAGATGTTAAACACGCTTATAGCCAAGCGGGTAGTGGCGGCCTGATGACGTCGGACACCTCTCGTGGTGGCGAAAATTGGGGACGCCTACAGGTCGTACTCGCCGATCACAACGCCTTTGATGCCGTAGCTTCGGTATTGCGTACAACCGCGATGCGCATCCCGGAGCTGGAGGCTCAAATTCAACATCCTGAGCTATTTAGCTTTAAAACACCGTTAGAGATAGAGTTGATCGGCTATGAGCTGGCTCAGCTGAAAAATACCGCTGACAATCTGGTTGATGCCCTCTCCGACTCTGACCGATTTGCCGATATCAATACCAGTCTGCGTGACGGTCAACCTGAGCTTAGCATTCGTTTTGACCATGAGCGGTTAGCCGCGCTGGGAATGGATGCGCCCACGGTCGCGAACCGAATTGCACAACGCATCGGTGGCACCATTGCCAGCCAATACACAGTAAGAGATCGTAAAATAGATATTTTGGTCAGAAGTGCAATCGAAGAGCGCGATCAGATAAGCGACATCGACTCAATGATTGTCAACCCTGATAGTAACCATCCTATTGCTCTGAGCGCCGTGGCAGATGTCAGCTTAAAGCTGGGCCCATCGGCGATCAACCGTATCAGCCAGCAACGAGTGGCAATCGTCTCCGCTAATCTGGCCTATGGCGATCTTAACGAAGCCGTTTTGGAAGCCAGAGATATTCTCGCTCAGCAGACATTACCGACTTCGATTCAAGCCCGCTTTGGTGGCCAAAACGAGGAGATGGAGCACTCTTTCCAATCCTTGCAAATCGCACTCGTGTTGGCCGTGTTCTTAGTTTATCTCGTCATGGCGAGTCAGTTTGAATCATTATTACACCCACTACTTATTCTTATCGCCGTACCTATGGCGGTTGGAGGGAGTGTGTTCGGACTCTATATCACTCAGACTCACTTGAGTGTCGTGGTGTTTATCGGTCTTATCATGCTCGCGGGTATCGTAGTGAATAATGCCATCGTTCTGGTAGACAGGATTAACCAACTCAGGCAGGAGGGACGCGATAAGATGGATGCCATATCTGAAGCGGCAAAATCACGCCTTCGCCCGATTATCATGACGACTTTAACGACGGCACTGGGTTTATCGCCTATGGCCCTGGGTCTGGGAGATGGGTCAGAAGTTCGCGCCCCGATGGCCATCACGGTTATTTTTGGTCTGACGCTGTCAACCTTGCTCACCTTAGTGGTGATCCCAGTACTGTATGCACTTTTCGATCGCAAAGAGTTCAAGGTGAAGAAGAGTGACGCGAGCCCAGAGGCTGCAACGCTTGGAGGTCAGGCATGAACTTAACCCGTTTAGCCATTAAGAGGCCCGTTACCACCAGCATGTTTTTCGTGGCCATTTTACTGTTTGGGCTCGCTTCCAGCCGGTTATTACCCCTGGAGATGTTTCCCGGTATCGACATGCCTCAGGTTAACATTGAGGTGCCTTACAAAGGTTCTACCCCGGCCGAAGTAGAGCGCGACATCACCAGGGTGCTCGAGGAATCTTTGGCGACCATGAGCGGAATCGAAGAGCTGAGATCCAGCTCTTCACAAAATGGCGCCGAAATTGAACTGAGAATGAAGTGGGGACAAAACGTCGCCACTAAGAGCCTGGAAGCCAGAGAGAAAATTGATGCCGTCAGGCATCTGCTGCCTAAAGATGTGGAGCGCGTCTTTATCAGGCAGTTCTCTACTGCCGATATGCCGGTGCTTAATTTAAGAATATCCAGTGACCGCGAACTTTCCGGTGCCTTCGATCTACTCGACAAGCAGCTCAAACGTCCCCTGGAGCGCGTCGAGGGCGTGTCTCAGGTGACCCTCTATGGCGTCGAACAGAAACAGATCGAGATACGGGTTAATGCGGATAAGTTATCTGCGAGTAACATCTCGATTCAAGCTCTGACGCGCAGGCTGCAGCAAGAAAACTTTGTCATCAGCGCCGGAATATTGAGAACCGATTCCCGCGTCTATCAGGTCTCCCCTAAAGGAGAGTTCAGAAACCTCGATGAGATTAACAACTTAGTCCTCACCCCAGGCGTGACCTTAGGCGATATCGCCACGGTCAGCTTCTCTCTGCCGGAGCGTCTGGATGGTCGTCACTTAGATCAAAACTATGCCGTCGGTCTCGATGTATTTAAAGAGTCCGGTGCCAACCTGGTTGAAGTCTCAAAACGCGTGATGAAAGTCATCGAGAATGCGAAGAAAGATCAACAGTTTCAAGGCATCAAACTGTATGTCATGGAAGATCAGGCCTATGGCGTGACCTCGTCACTGGAAGACCTGCTCACCGCAGGCCTTATCGGTGCCCTATTATCATTTGCCGTGCTCTATCTGTTTTTACGCAACCTAAAGATGACCTTAGTCGTCGTGACCTCTGTGCCAATCTCGATATGCATGACACTTGCGGCCATGTATCTGCTTGGCTACAGCCTGAATATTCTCTCTATGATGGGATTACTGCTGGCCGTGGGCATGCTTATCGATAATGCCGTGGTGGTGACAGAGAGTGTATTGCAGGAGAAACAGGCACAAGCCGAGGGACAATCTCTGGGACAAGGTATCGACTCCGGTGATGAGCAAGACAATGATCCAGTACTCACGGGTGTCAATAAAGTCGCCCTCGCGGTACTCGCCGGTACGCTCACTACGGCTATCGTGTTCCTGCCCAATATCTTCGGGGTGAAGGTCGAGCTGACCATCTTCCTCGAGCATGTGGCAATTGCCATCTGTATCTCTCTCGCCGCCTCACTGTTAGTGGCTAAAACCTTACTGCCTCTCATGCTGAGCCGTATGAATTTTGAGATCGATCCTCAGAAGAAGGAGAGTAAGCTTCGAAGCTATTATCATCGCAGCCTGAATTGGATTTTATCTCACCCGCGCATATCTGGCGTCATCGCTCTGTTAATGCTTGCCTCAACGGCATTACCACTCAACATGGTTAAGCAAGATCAATCTGACGGTGAAGGGAACAATAAACTCTACATCAATTATCAGGTCGAAGGCCGTCACAGCCTAGATGTCACCGAAGCTATGATCACCAAGATGGAAAAGTATCTTTATGCCAATCAAGATAAGTTTCAGATAGATTCTGTTTACAGCTACTTCTCGGCCGACCGCGGCCAATCGACCCTGATCCTCAATGAAGATGTTGAGATCGACATGAAGGCACTGAAGAAAAGCATACGAGAAGGCTTTCCGAAGTTTTCGATTGCTAAACCACAATTCGGTTGGGGCAGTGACAATAACGGACTCAGGGTCTCGCTAACCGGCCGCTCAACCAGCGACCTGATTAAGTTAAGTGAACAAGTTATCCCGTTACTGTCTTCGATAGAGGGGTTAACCGATGTGAGATCTGAGCTCAGCGGTGCACAGCAAGAGGTGGTCATCCGTGTCGATCGTGAGATGGCTGCCAGACTAGACCTTAAGCTCAATGAAGTCGCCTCGAGTATCTCTATGGCGCTTCGTGGGACGCAGCTACGCTCTTTCCGTCACGATCCCAATGGAGAACTGCGTATCGAGATGTCGTTCGAACAGCAATGGCGTCTGTCGCTTGAGAAATTGAAACAACTGCCGGTGATCAGAATCGATAACCGTGTTTATACTCTGGACAGTTTGGCTAAAATTGAGATATTGCCTCGATTTGACACCATCAGACACTATGACAGACAAACGGCGCTATCGATCGGGGCCAATCTTGACGACTTAACCACGGAAGAAGCGCAGGAGAAGATCACTCAGGCGTTGGAGACGATAAACTTTCCGGCTGGATACGGCTACTCCCTCAGAGGCGGTTTTCAGAAACAAGATGAAGATGAGGCGGTAATGGCAACGAATATGCTGCTTGCGATTGCGATGATCTACATCGTTATGGCGGCCCTGTTTGAATCTTTACTGCTACCGACTGCGATTATCACCTCTATTCTGTTTTCAATAACCGGTGTCTTTTGGGCACTGCTGTTTACCGGCACCCCGATGTCTATTATGGCTATGATAGGGATATTAATCTTGATGGGCATTGTCGTGAACAACGGCATCGTTTTGGTTGACCAAATCAATCAGCTCTCACCCGATTTAGACAAGCTATCTGATACCATCAGTGAGGTGTGTCACTCACGTCTGCGTCCGGTGTTAATGACCGTTGGCACGACAGTGCTCGGACTCGTGCCTCTGGCCATGGGAGATACCCAGCTAGGTGGCGGCGGTCCATCATATTCACCCATGGCCATTGCTATCATAGGTGGATTGACGTTCTCAACCGTGACCAGCTTATATCTGGTTCCCCTTTGCTATCAGGCGCTATACAGAATGCGATTCCGTGCGGCGATTAAACTCGGTCAGGCCGATCGCGTATCCAAACGTCTGCTACCATGGGCACAATAATGAAAAGATAAAATAGATAGGTTGTCACGCCCTAAAATACTGAGATGATTTTTCTAAAAGCCAGTAGCTATCAGCTACTGGCTTTTTCATCGCGTACATTTGTTAAATTATTGTCATGCAAAGCGATATTTGATGATAAGCTAACCAAAAGGCATAGCTCAAGGCTAAGATAATGAAAACGAAAATACTGACATTGCTATCGATAGGCTGTTTACTTTCGCCACTTGCTCTTGCCGATGACGACAGATTCAAAGACGTTGTCATCACACCACAAAAGCTCTCGCAAACGAGTTATATGTTTACCGGCTCAGGGGGCAATATTGGTGTCTCGGCGGGTAAAGACGGCATCCTCATTATTGATAATCAATTTGCTCCATTAGCGGATAAGATCACCGCCGCCCTGTCAAGCATCCAACCCGGCTCACCTAAGTACGTGGTTAATACTCACTATCATGGAGACCATACCGGAGGTAACAACCTCTTCGGCATAAGTGGGATTATTTTTGCCCATCACAATGTACTTAAACGTCTATCCTCAAACACAAGCTACCAGCCGAGCGCTCTACCCAGTATCACTTATCATGAGGGCACCACAATCCATTTCAATGGGGACAGCTTACAGCTGCTTCATATGGGACCCGGTCATACCGATGGGGATAGTATTGTGCTTTGGGCGGATAAGAGTGTAGTCCATATGGGCGATCTGTTCTTTAAAGACAAGTATCCCTATATTGATCTTAAAGCTGGCGGTTCGGTGAAGGGCTACCGGGACAATGTGGCTATCGTTATCGACCAAATCGACTCACAGACTAAGGTGATCCCGGGACACGGGGAACTTGCGACTAAAGACGATCTTATTCGCTTCAAGCATATGCTCGATGGGTCGATCGATTGGATGGAGAGTCAATTATCTGATGGGGCAGCACTCCAGCAGATCCAAGAGAAGGGGCTACCTGAGCAATGGAAGCACTGGGGCTGGTCGTTTATTTCAGAAGAGAAATGGATAGCCACCTTATATGAAGGACTAAAACGCTAACGGAGAGAGCGCCGACTAAGCTTATAAATACAAAAAAACGCCATCGAATGTGGCGTTTTTCTTATCACCTATTTCTTATAACCTATTTCTTATAACCTAAATGTCGAAGCCGAGATTATGTAGCCTAAGCTCTGTTAACCCAAGCCACGATAAAAACAATTAAGATTCGGCTTCTTGCCAGCGTTCGGCTTTATTTTCCAGTAAGACTGGGATCCCATCATTGATCGGATAAGCCAGATGATCAGCCTTACAGATGAGTCGCTGTGATGACTTCTCATAATCAAGCTTACCTTTACACACAGGACAAGCCACGATCTCTAACAGTTTTTTATCAAACGACATTGTTATTCCTTTTGGTATAAATATGACGACTGCTAACGTTTTAGTTTATCTAATATCAGCCGATCGAAATTTGAGGATAGCTTCGCATCAACGGGAAGATACCACCAGTTTTGTTTTGCAAAATCGCGACATTTAACCGCATCTTTCTCAGTCATTATGATGGGGAGATCACCGCAGAGTTCTGTGAGTTCATTTTCGCAATAGGCTTGATGATCTTCAAACGCCTTAACGCGATTTAAATTAAAACCCGCGTTAGTCAGTGAGGTAAAAAAACGTTGTGGATTACCGATACCGGCAATGGCAACCACAGCGTCATTGAGAGCCGGAGCTTGTTCATTTGAATGGGCGACAGGCTTTAATGCACCCTGTACCAGGCTCATAGCGTGCTCCCCCTCAATACTCTGACCGCCATTGACCACGACGGCATCCACTTGTTTAACGCGCCACAGCCCTTCTCTAAGGGGTCCTGCGGGCAATAGTGAGCCGTTTCCGAAGCGTCTATCTCCATCTAAGATCAATAACTCGATATCTCGCCCTAAAGCGTAATGTTGAAGGCCATCATCACTGATGATGACGTCGACATTGAAATGGGTAAGCAAATGCTTTCCCGCATGGATTCGATTGCGACCAATCACCATGGGCACTCCGGTTCGGCCAACGATCATGGCGGGTTCATCACCCACATCCCGAGCCGCCATCGAAGGTAATACGCTTCTTACCCCTTCAAAGTTAACCCCATATCCGCGGCTGATAACCCCAGGTTTGTACCCATGTAGCCTTAATAGCTCAACCAAATAGATAACCGTGGGCGTCTTACCACTTCCCCCCACCGTGATATTGCCGACAACGATGACAGGCACAGGTAATCTGGATTGTTTTTTGATCCCAAGCTTAAATAAGCTACGACGCAGAGCGGTTATCGCAGCAAACAGGAGAGAGAGTGGCCACAACAGCAGTTGAATTAATTTTATCAGCAAAAAAAGGCCTTTAGACTGAGTGTCTAAAAAACCTTTCGGATACCATAAACGATTTACAAATGCCTGCATTTAGCTGCCGAACTGCATCTGATAAAGCTTAGCGTACATGCCATCTTGCTCGAGCAGTGATTGGTGGTTTCCACGCTCAATAATCTGCCCCTGATCCACAACCAGAATTTGGTCGGCACTTTCAATGGTAGACAGGCGATGAGCAATCACAATCGAGGTGCGATTATGTCTTAAATTATCCAGCCCCAATTGAATCGCTTTCTCCGATTCGGTATCCAGGGCCGATGTTGCCTCATCTAAAATGAGTACCGGTGAGTTACGTAGGATGGCTCTCGCGATAGCGATACGTTGCCTCTGTCCCCCGGACAGCATCACGCCGTCTTCACCGATTTGGGTATCTAAGCCTTCAGGCAGTTGCTCGATAAACTCCATCGCATGAGCTAATGTCGCCGCCTCAATGATCTGCTCTTTCGTCGCTTCACCAGAATAAGCATAGGCAATGTTATTCGCAATGGAGTCGTTAAACAGCGTCACCTGCTGGGATACCAATGCCACTTGGTCCCGCAAACAGGTAAGCGTGTAATCATCGATATTGACGCCATCCAATGTGATCTTACCTTCACTCAGCCCGGTGTAAAAACGGGTGACTAAATTTGCAATGGTCGATTTACCGGAACCGGAGCGGCCAACCAGAGCAATCGTTTTCCCCTGTTCGACGGTAAAGTTAATATCCTTCAACGCAGCCTTTTCTTGCCCGGGATAGCTGAAGTTAACCTGATTAAAGCTGAGATCGCCTTGGACTCTCTCAACTTGGTAGGTCCCGTTATCGACCTCAGGAGAGGTATCCAATAACTCAAAAACCGTCGTACATGCCGCAATACCACGCTGAAATTCGGCATTGACTCGCGTTAAGTTTTTAATCGGTTGAAGCATGGCTAACATGGCACCGAGAATGGTCGCGAATGTTCCGGCGGTTAGCTCCGCTTTGAGGCTATCTATGCTGGCTGCATACAGAACAAATGCTAAGGCGAATGACCCAATGATCATCACCAATGGCTGGCTTACAGATTGCGCCATCGCTAGCTTCATTGTCTGATAACGATTTTGATCGTTGACCTTCCAAAAACGCGCAGCTTCAGTTTCTTGCCCACCGAATGAAAGCACATTTTTGTGCCCTTTGAGCATCTGCTCTGTGGCGGCGGTGACACTTCCCATTGCCGCCTGAATATTTTTAGAGACTTTTCTGAAGCGTTTGCTGACCGTAGCGATCACATAACCGATTATCGGTCCGATGACTAAGATACAAAGCGAGAGTTTCCAGGAGTAATAAAACATGATCCCCAACATACCAATCACAGTGATACTGTCACGAATGATGGTGATCATCGCACTGCCTGTCGCACGGGCAATCTGCTCTGTATCGTAGGTCACTCTGGAGATGAGGTTACCCGTATTCTCACTGTCCATATAGCTTACGGGTAACGTGAGATAATGTTCAAATACCTGCTGACGCATGTCCATAATGAGTCTGGCACTCATATACGAAATACTGTAGGTCGAGACAAAGTTAGCTAAACCGCGCAGGGTAAAGAGCCCTATCACGACAAAAGGTGCATAAAAGAGAACTTCATTGTTGGCATTAAAGCCGCCACTCGTACCCAGATCTAAAGTATTGATGCTTGAGGTCGCTTGACCCGCTTGGCCACCGAAGCCTTCATCGATAAAAGGTTTTATGACCGCAATGAATGTCGCATCAACAAGTGCGTATGTTGTCAGTCCAAGCACGGCAAAAGCAAACACTGCCTTTAATGGCTTCAGGTAACCGAGTAACCGTCTAAAAACGGTCCAAACTTCACTTTTAGTTGATTTTGTCATTGATGCTTCTATAAAGATGGAAAACGAGCATTCTACTCTGGATCGGCCAACTCGCCAAACCTAAACAATCCGTTATACCAAAATGGCGCAAGATCTGACCGATATGATTTAATTTCCCGCTCCCCCGGTTTGAAAATCACGCTAACCTGCCCCTCTTTTCCCGAGATAAGCATCTCACTTCCACTCACTTTATATCGATTAACGACATCCTGCTTAGGAAAACCATAGCGATTATTAAACCCTGATGGGAATAATACCAGCTCAGGAGAGACACTCTTGATAAATGCCTGAGTAGAGGAGGTTCGGCTTCCATGGTGAGGTGCGATAAGCACTTCACTTTGTAATGACAAACCTTCATTTAGCATCGCCCACTCGCCTCGCACCTCAATATCTCCGGGCAGAAGCAAACTGTGATAGCGATCGCTTACACTCAATACACATGAACCATCGTTGCCTCCCCGGGCCTGTTTCGGCCCCAAAACTTCAATGTTGAGTCCATACCAGTTGAATACTTTGGGACGACAATTTATATCCGAAAACTCAACAAGGTCGCTGACAACTTTGACACTTGGATATGCTTCGATGAGTTTATCGGCACCACCGGCATGGTCATTATCACCGTGGCTAAGCACAAGATAATCTAGATCGCTTATCCCTCTGGAATTGAGGAAGGGAAGAATGACTCGTTCGGCATAACTAAAATTGTCACCATAGGCCGCCCCGGTATCGTATACCCATGCCCGACCCGCTTTTTCTATCACAACACAGAGCCCCTGGCCTACATCGAGCAGATGAACTCGCCATTCATGGTGAGTCATAGGGACGAGTCGGCTCCATAGGGTTAACAACGCAGGCAAGAGAAAAACTAAAGAGACGAGCTTCCACTTTAGTTTTATCGAATGTGTGATGAGCCACAAGCCCATAAGACCCAATGCAAACGCCATAATCATCTTGTCAGAGATAGGAAACCAGGCCGACGGTAACTGCTCGAAGATGGTGAAAGCATAAAGCATTGGAGCCAAGCTGATATCGACAATAGCGAAGAGACCACTTAGCTCAAATCCTATAGCCATAGCTGCGCCCCACATAACAAGGCTCAGGATAGATAGTGGGATCACCACTATGCTGAACCAGGGAACAAACAGAAAATTAAACAGTAAACCATAAGGCGACATACCCCCAAAAAACAGGGCTTGTAACAGCCCTAAACCTAAGCTCAGTCGCCATTGAATTGACCAGAAAAGAGTGAGCTTTTGCTTAAAGCCCTGCCACCTCGAGTGCTCGGTATTAATATTTGAAATTGATAATGGTGTGCGACTTATCGTGAGTAAAATAATCGATAAGGCTAAAAATGAGAGCCAGAAACCGGCACTCAAACAGCAGAAAGGGTCGAAGAGTAACAGCAGAAACATCGCAGCTAACAGCCGCTCCCAGGGCGAGGAGAATCGTTTTATCATGCTTAGTATCAGTAACAACAGCAGCATCACCAAAGCACGCTGGGTTGGCAAGGCAAATCCGGCAAGATAGGCGTACATCGAACAGATCACCGCAGATAACATAGCCGCAAGCAGCAAGTTACGCCGACCTAGCTGAGGCGAGCAATAACTGAGCAGGGAAAACGCCCCCATAAAAACCCAGGCGGCAACAACCGAAAGATGCAGTCCCGAGATCGCAACTAGGTGACCGGAGCCCGTCACCCTCAGAGAATGCCAGCGCTGACTATCGATAAGGCTCTTATCACCGAGTAATAGGGCTAATATCAGATCGCCACTGTCTAATAATTTGAGATGCGGCATGAGCTCTGTGATGATTTTAGCCCTAAGCGAGTGACTGACACCCAATCGTCTCCCCTCTTGCACACTCCCCTTCCCCACAATATGACGACCCAGAAGCGCTCTTTGCTGATTATATCCCCCTTGGTTCAGTACACTGGTAATAGGCTTGGCTTTAATCTCAAACTCCCAGAGCTCTCCGAGTTCTATTTTTGGTGCTTTCTTCCAACTTATTCGTAAGTTTTTTGACAATAATTCACTCGACTTTGATCTCAACAACCGAATATCCATACTAAGCCAGTCGCTGTTTTGACTAACTAGTGATATGATTTCGCCCTTCACGATGAGATTCTGCTCTGTATTTAGCGGTTCCCATGTCAGTAATTGCTGGGCATAGATTGATACCCAAGCGACAGCCAGCAATGCTCCCGCGATAATAGGCAGACGCCTAAGCAAGATAATTCCGCTCAACGCAAATGCGGGAAGCGAGAGTAGAGGTGGCAGTGACGGCCATAGCATCGCACTGAGAATTATGGCACTGAAGCCAAACATAAATCGGTTCATACTGAATAAGTTAAGACAGCAATAACAATTTATGCCAAAAAAATTAATTAAAAGGTTTATGCCAAAACCCGAAACACTGCAGAATCACAAGCATTTGCAGATGTTTGGAAAATGGCTCCACAAGCCTAATTTATGGGCGCTAAACAGACGTTCAGCGCCGGCTGCATTCGCGGTAGGTTTGTTTGTGGCTTGGATACCTATGCCATTTCAGATGGTGCTCGCTGCAGCATTAGCGATCATTTTCAACTGCAATATTCCCATTGCTGTGGCCTTGGTATGGATAACCAATCCATTCACAATGCCATTTATGTTCTACGCGGCTTACCTGTTAGGCGCTAAAATCCTGAATCACCCCACACAGGATTTTGCTTTCGAAGCCACCTGGCAATGGGTAGAGGCCTCAATATCGACCATTGGCCCTCCATTTCTCTTAGGCTGTCTGGTTCTGGGGACGATTTTTGCTATCGTAGGCTTCTTCTTAATAAAAACGCTGTGGAAATACTCCATATTGTTTAAATGGATCAAGCGCAAAAATTAAGCTCAACAGAGCCGCGCCAAGACTAATTGACAGTTTGATTCAGGCTCTTTCAGCCTTAACCTCGATAAAGATGCAAGATGCAAGAAGCAAGAAGCAAGAAGCAAGAAGCAAGAAAGGATATTGCGGGGGAGAGGATTCCGGGAGCATCACACAGATGTGACGTCCCGAATTATCAATCTTCTATAACGTGGTCTATCTGCCCGCTAATGCGCGTGCCGGAGCGGTTTGACTGGCTTTCCAGGCAGGATAGAGCGTCGCGATGAGACTCATGATGAAGGCCAGTAATATCACTAAAGCCACATCTGACAGATGCAGCTGTGAAGGCAGAAAGTCAATAAAATAGACATCTGCAGATAGCAGCTGAATGCCCAAAACACTTTCAATTGTCTTGGCGATAACACTGAGATTTTCAGCAATAATGGCACCAAGCCCTCCACCGATCACACAGCCTAAAAGACCGTTTAGCGCTCCCTGCACGATAAAGATATTCATGATTGAAATACGCTTCATTCCCATAGTGAGCAAAATGGCAATTTCAGACTGCTTATCACGTACGGCCATCACTAAGGTCGATACGATATTAAAACAGGCAACCGCAATGACGAGTGCCAGTACCAGATACATAACGGCGCGCACCAGCTGAATGTCCTGATACAAATTCCCCTGAGTACGGGTCCAATCATTGAGGTAGAGATATTGCTCCTGGCTATAACCCAGTTCTCTGATCAATCTTGGCGCATCGAATACCTGTTCAGTTTTAATTCTGACACCTGAAACATCGTCGCCCATCTTAAGTATTGAAGCGGCATATTGCATAGGAATATAGGCGGTGGTGAGATCCAATGATCCACCGAGTTCAAACACACCAGCAACGGTAAATCGATAACTTTTTGCCGCACCAATTCGAGAGCCGCTTCTGTTTTTACCACTGATATCAGGCATATATAAACTGAGGGCGTCGCCGACGTTTAACCCTAAAGATTCGGCCAGACTCTTGCCTAATACGATATTATTCGCATCATGTTGAGCCAATTTTGACCATGTCGATGCCGACATAAACTCAGAAATTTTTGATACCTTCGCCTCTTCGATGGTATCGATTCCCAGAATACTGAGACCTTGAAACCCTCCCGGCTTCTGAACTAGCCCTTGAAGTCGTATAAAGGGGGCCGCCGCCACAATGCCGGGGATCTTATTAGCATCATTGGCGATGGCTTGCCAACTGTGTATAGGTTCATTGACACCACTCAATTCGGCGTGTGCAACGACCCCGAGTAGTCTTGTTTCGAGTTCATTCTCAAAACCGTTCATCGCAGAGAGTACGATAATCAATACCGCAACGCCTAAGGCGATACCCGCTGTCGAAGCAAAGGAGATAAAACTGATGAATCGATTAGACTGGCGGGCCAGATAAAAGCGCCAGCCAACCCAGAAAGAGAGCAACTGACTCATGAAGATATTCCTTCACCGTTAAGCAAAACGCCATCCTTCATCTGAACCTGTCTGTCCATCCGCGCTGCAAGCTTGGTATCGTGAGTCACCACCACAAAAGCCGTGCCTAACTGGGTGGCAAGCTCTTGAATCAATTCATAAACGGCTTCGCCGCTACTGGCATCCAGATTACCGGTCGGCTCGTCAGCGAGTACCAACTTAGGCTTGTTGATCAATGCTCTGGCAATAGCCGTACGCTGCCGCTCACCACCGGACATCTCAGATGGGGTATGCGCTAATCGATGCCCCAGCCCTACCCTCTCAAGCAAGGCTTTAGCTTCAGACTCGACCTCTTTCTTGTTTCTTCCCTGTATCAGGGCTGGCATAGAGACATTTTCCAGGGCGGTAAATTCAGGGAGCAGGTGATGAAACTGATAAATAAAGCCTAAATCCTGATTGCGGATAGCTGACTGACGGCGAGCCGAAAGCGCATATAGGTCCTCGCCTAACATGTTCACGCTGCCGCTCGTTGGGCTGTCTAACGTCCCCATGATATGCAGTAAAGTACTCTTACCCGAACCCGACGTGCCTACGATAGCGAGTTGTTCTCCCTTGAATACTTGCAGGTCTACAGAGTTGAGCACTTGAGTATCTACACTCCCTTCGTGATACCTTTTACTCACCCCTTTGACTTCTAACAGTAGCTCTTGCATATTTTGTTACTCATCTAATCGTATCTAACGCACTGCCAATATGGTTTTATTGCCAGCACTGAATGTGATGTCTAATCTTGGTTAAAACTATTTGTTTAAAAAGCATTTGCTTAAAAAGCATGACTTATTCGTATCTTAATGCGCTGGCAGGTTGTACTCCTGCGGCTCTCAGTGCCGGATAAACGGTGGCTAAAAAGGTAATGATCAAGGTTCCGACAACAATCCAGCCCAATTGTGTCCACTCAATCTGCACCGGCAATGACTGGCCCGCACCTAATACTGAGATCCCAAGCGTGTTCAGTATGCTATTGAGATTAAGCGATAAACCGATACCAACCAACAAACCGGATATCAGTCCTAGAATGGCATTCAATGACCCTTGGATCATAAATATCCCCATCACGGTCAATGTCGACAGCCCCTGTGTTTTTAATACGGCTACATCGGTTGTCTTATCGACGACCATCATGACTAACGCCGAGACAATATTGAAAGCCGCAACGGCAATAATAAGGCTAAGCATCAGTGACATCATATTTTTTTCCATCTTAACGGCACTGAATAAGTGGCCGTAGGACTCTCGCCAATCGGATGTAGTGACCTCGATACCCTGCTTTTCGAACTGCTCGACAACTTTAGAGGTTAAACTGGCGGCATTGAAGGGATCGACCAGATAGAGCCTGAGATGTTTTATCTCACCGGGTTTTTGTCGCATCAGCCGCTGCGCATCTTCATAATGGACATAGGCAAGATTGGCGTCGACTTGTGAGCCCATCTCAAATATGCCGGCTACAATAAACTTTCTCTGACTAGGCACGGGTCCTAACGGCGAATACACCACACCTTCACCGCTAAGGAGTCTCACCGTATCGCCGGCTACAACATCTAATCGTCTGGCTAATTCTGCGCCAAGGATGACGCGATATTGTCTGGGTTCTAACTTATCGAAGCTGCCATTGAAACTTCGTTTCATTGTTCTTAATAATTCTTGCTCATAAGCAGGGTAGATACCGTATACCTGAACGGCACTGATATTAGTTTGCGACTGAACCATGGCCTGGGTCGCAATACTGGGGGTAGCCCCCAACACTCCGGGTAAGTTTTTTAATCCCTGAACCTGCTTTTCCCAATCGGTTAGTGGTTGGCTCGCATGTACCGTTAACTGAGGAACGGCCCCCAATATTCGCTGCTTTAATTGACCTTCGAGTCCATTCATCACAGAGCTGACAATAATGAGTGCGGCCACGCCGAGTAAAATCCCCGAAACGGCAAAAAATGTGATGAAGGAGGCAAACGTATTGGCCTTTCTGGCTCGCCAATAACGGAACCCAATATGTGCAGATAACGCAAAATTCATAGTTGCCCACAGACTCATTAACTATAGAGCCTTGCTAAATCATTAAGATGCGCATGATAATAGGGGTAATAGCTACAAAAAAACAAGAGGAAATCCCTTGTTCACTGATTCAACGCCCTATTTTAGTGTTATGCATGACTTTACCGTCTATCTGACCCTATGGCCAGATGACTCCCCGCTGCCATCAGAGAGTGAGCTGAAGTTTATGTTGCCGACAAGCCTGCTGCTGATTAGTGATGTTAAAGCGCTTGAAGCCGACTGTTTAATGCAACTCAGACACTTCGACGATGAAGCTAAATCAATTGTCGATTACCTTAAGCTTCAATCGAGAAAGATTGACCTTGTTCTGCAACATGTCATCGAGCAGGAACAGCACGAGGGAGAGCAACATCATGGGTTATCATTTGGTGGAAGTGGCATCAAAATTATTGGTAATGCAGAGCTCGAAGTCGGAAACCAGTACAAGATCACTTTGCATATCAAAGAGGAGTTGATCGCACTACTGTGTTTTGTAAAAGTCACCTCAAATCAAGTTGCCGACGCCAGTGATGATGCGAGTAATGCCGCTGAAAGTGCCCGGTATATAACAGAATTAGAGTTTACTCAGATACTCGACTCCGATGTCGAACAGCTGGTCAAAGCTAGCCTCAGCGTACAGCAGAAGTACCTGAAATATCGAAAATTAGCACAGAAAGCGCCTTAAGTTTCATCCAGAGTCTGTAAATTTCAGGATAAGACAGCAGCAAAAACAAGTATGAAAGGTCAACAGCCCCTAGCACTGATGAGTGTAAGCCTCTACAATAACAGGCATCTTTGTCGTTAATTTTTGCCTGTTATTAATGAAACCTTTTTCAGTATTGACTCCGCCAGCAGTAAAAAGCGCAACCAGAGCGCAAACACTATTTACCTTAGGTGGCGCGTCTCAAGCCATCACCTTAGCCAATATAGTCCAAAAGCATGATGGCTTGACCTTGGCTGTGACCAACGACACTCCCACGGCTCTTTTACTGGAAACTGAATTAACCTATTTGTTGAAGGATAAAGATATTCCGGTATGGATTTTTCCAGACCGGGAAACCTTGCCTTACGACAACTTCTCGCCGCATCAAGACCTGGTGTCACAGCGACTGGAGACCCTGTCACGGATCCCCAATGCAAAACAGAGTCTGGTCATCGTCCCCATTACAACCTTGATGATGCGTTTGCCACCTAAATCATTTCTGGCCGGTAATGTACTGCTGTTAACTAAAGGCGATAACTACTGCCTGCAGGATGTAAAACAGCAACTGGTCGATACCGGTTACCATATGGTGGAGCAAGTCTATGAGCATGGCGAATTTGCCGTCAGGGGGTCTATCATCGACCTCTTCCCTATGGGATCGACTCAGCCCTACCGCATAGAGCTGTTTGACGACGAGGTAGAGTCGATTCGCTATTTTGATCCTGAGACTCAGCGCTCCAGTGGCACCATAGATTCCGTACGCTTGCTGCCCGCAAAAGAGTTCCCAACCAACGATGCGGCGATAGAGGGGTTCAGACAAAGATACCGCCGTCGATTTGAGGCTCTGGTTAAAGAGCCCGAATCTGTCTATCAGATGGTCAGTAGAAAACTGCTCCCCGCAGGAATAGAAAACTACCTGCCCCTTTTCTTCGACGATACAGCCAGCTTATTTGATTACCTTCCCGGTGATGCACAACTGGTAAACATTGGCGATCTGGAGCAGGCTGTAAAAGCGCACCTGGCGGAGATCGAGATCCGCTATGAGAATAGGCGAGTCGATCCACTGCGACCATTATTATCTCCAAAAGAACTCTATCTACTCACTGAGCAGATTTTCTCGGAATTTAAGCAACACCCCAGAACACTGCTTAAAGTCGGTGATGCTCAGGAGTCAGGTCATCAGGCAAAACTCGAGGTTTTACCTGATGTGACTGCTAACCACAAACTCAAGCAGCCACTGAGTTTACTGCAAGAATTTAGCGAGGGAGCAGGCAATATACTCTTCAGCGCCGAATCAGAGGGCAGACGTGAAGCCTTGTTTGAGCTGCTGAGTAAAATCGACATAAAGCCCAAATTATTCGCCCATTTCGATGACTTTGTCCTTTCAAACGCTAAGCTTGGCTTGATCGTATCTCCCCTATCTAAGGGGTGTATTGTCGAAAAATCACGTGGGGCAAAATTCAGTCTCATCTGTGAAACTGAGCTCTTCGGACACAAGATTTCGCAAAAGCGACGCCGGGACAAGCAAAGGCAGATCAGCAGTGACGCTCTGGTCAAAAACCTGGCCGAGTTAAAAGTGGGTCAACCCATCGTTCATCTGGATCACGGTGTCGCCAGATATAAGGGACTCGAAACCTTAGATACCGGTGGCTTAATCGCCGAGTACCTGATGTTAGAGTATTCCGGTGGTGATAAGCTCTATGTCCCCGTCTCATCTCTTCACCTTATCAGCCGCTATAGCGTAGGGCCCGATGAAGAGGCGAACCTCAATAAACTCGGCAACGAGACCTGGGCAAAGGCGAAGAGAAAAGCGGTCGAGAAGATCCGTGATGTCGCCGCAGAGTTACTCGATGTCTATGCCACACGACAGGCAAGACCCGGAGATGCTTGCAAGGTCATCGAAGAGGAATATGCGCAATTTGCTAATAGTTTTCCCTTCGAGGAAACCGTCGATCAGGAAACGTCAATTAACGCTGTCATGACCGATATGTGCTCCCCGATAGCCATGGATAGACTCGTATGTGGTGATGTAGGTTTCGGAAAGACTGAAGTGGCAATGCGCGCGGCTTTTGTCGCGGTCAATGACGGCAAACAGGTCGCCATATTAGTGCCGACGACGCTGCTGGCTCAACAACACTACGAAAATTTCAAAGACAGGTTTGCCGATTGGCCGGTAAAGATAGAGGTCATGTCGCGTTTCAAAACGGCTAAAGAGCAAAAACATGTTATGGAGGAGTTAGCCAATGGGAAAGTCGACATTGTTATTGGCACCCATAAGTTACTCCAGTCCGATGCTAAATTCGAAAATCTGGGATTATTGGTGATCGATGAGGAACATCGATTTGGCGTAAGACAGAAGGAGAAAATCAAAGCCTTAAGAGCCAATGTCGATATCTTAACCCTGACTGCGACTCCGATCCCAAGAACACTCAATATGGCAATGTCCGGGATGCGGGATCTGTCAATTATCGCAACGCCTCCGGCGAAGCGGTTATCGGTAAAAACCTTCATAAGGGAGTATGACGATACGACCGTGATAGAGGCTCTGCAACGCGAGATCTTACGTGGTGGACAAGTTTACTTCTTGCATAACAATGTCGAGTCAATCGAAAAGCGTGCCAGTGAGTTAAGCGAGTTGCTTCCTGAGGCGCGTGTTGTCACGGCTCATGGTCAGATGCGTGAGCGTGAACTTGAAAAAGTGATGTCCGACTTCTACCATCAAAAATTTAATGTTTTAGTCTGTACTACCATTATCGAAACGGGCATCGATGTCCCCTCTGCGAACACCATTATCATCGAACGTGCTGATAAGTTTGGTCTGGCGCAACTGCATCAACTCAGGGGGCGTGTGGGACGCTCACATCACCAGGCCTATGCCTACCTGATGACGCCCCACCCTAAGCGCATGACAAAAGATTCAGTCAAGCGGCTTGAGGCGATTGGCGCATTAGAAGACCTGGGAGCCGGATTTTTATTGGCCACTCAAGATCTGGAGATCCGTGGGGCTGGCGAACTGTTAGGTGATGAACAGAGCGGCCATATTTCGAAAATTGGCTTCACTCTCTATATGGAGATGCTCGAGGACGCAGTGAAGTCACTCAAAGAGGGGAAAGAACCCTCACTCGATCAGATGCTAAGGCACCAATGTGAAATCGAGCTTCGTATTCCCGCCCTGCTTCCCGATGATTTCGTTCACGATGTCAACATCAGGCTATCGCTCTACAAGAGGATAGCAAACTGTGAAACTGAGCAGGCGCTGGACGAACTAAGAGTGGAATTGATCGACCGTTTCGGTTTACTCCCAGATCCCACCAAGAACTTGATGGAGTTAACCCTTTATAAACATCAAGCTACGGCACTAGGCATTAAAAAGCTCGAGATGCATGCTAAGGGCGGAAGTCTGGAGTTCAACGATGATCATAAGGTCGATCCTGGTTTTATCATCGGATTACTCCAGAGCCAACCACAAAACTATCGAATGGATGGCCCGAGTAAGTTAAAATTCATCATCCCTGCAGAGTCATACTCTGACAGGCTAGCCCTGGTCAAGTTGTTACTAGGGCAATTATCACAACACCGTCTTGGAGAATAATGTGTTAAGACAAACTCTTTTAGTCCTATTGGGCTTTCTTTCTTTCACTGAGCTAGCCTATGCCCAAGATGAGCGTTGGTTTGAGGTAGAGGTTTACCTGTTTGAACGGAGCAATGCGGATCCACAGGAGCAAGCGCCGCAACAGGTTCGGTTGACCAAAACCAACAAGGCTGTCGATCTGATCTCTCCCCTATTCAGCACCAATATTACAGGAGCAAGTATTGGTCTCGAAGGATGCTCGTCACGCGATTGGGCGACAAATGCAGACGAATGTAATCAACAACTTAAATCGACACAGGTGAATCACCTGTCGCAAATTCCGAGTAGTATCTTTGCCCCGGAGCCCCAATATGGTGTTCCCGGAGGACCTGCGGTATTACTCTCTGACAGCCAGAATCAATTTCAGGAAATTATCAATAAACTATCCCGAGAGCGCGGCAACAAAAGTCTGCTTCATATGACATGGCAACAATCTATGCTGCCAAGACATAAAGCTAAGGCCGTCCGACTATTTTCGGGGCAGGATTACGCATCACGATACGAACTCAGTGGTCAAACGGTCCAGACGCATCAAACAGAATCCCTCATTCCTCAATTTGATTTTTTTGGTGAAACACCGTCCGATGATACGCCTAAGCCCGTGTGGAAACTTGATGGTACGTTGAATATCTATCTGAACCATTACCTGTACGTGGAGACAGCACTTAATCTCAGAAAAGAGGGCATTAAGACGGTGGGAATAATGATGGATAATACACACCTCAACGAAACCCTTGAGTCAGTCACCACTCCATTTCTTTTTGCGATTCCGATGACACAAAACCGCAGAGTGAGAAGTGATGAAATACATTATTTTGATCACCCGAATATGGGGATGATCCTGCAGATAAGAAAAATGGAACAGCCTATAGACAGAGTCTCCGAAGCCGTTTCAATAGACGTTAATTGAGCGGGTCTTCCCATAGAGAAAGGCGATTTGAATAGAGATATACTTGGTAAATTTGTCAATGTTCTCGCCTTTAGCAAATGCTAAAGGCGGGTAGCTCTAGTAAAAAATAGTAAACTTACCGGAATTAAAAATTAAGATTGTACAATCGAAAAGTCGAGGTAGATCTCATCGGCCTCGTCCTCTTCGACAAGCACTCTGGTGACCTGAGCTTGTGGTGAACCGATGTGACACCAATCGATTAGAGAGTCTACGGACGGAAATGCCCCTTGAGCGAGAATATTAACCGAACCGTCCTCGATATTAGACACATAGCCAGTCAAACCCAACTCTTGAGCTTTAGATAACGCAAATCGTCTGAAACATACCCCTTGTACCTTGCCATTTACATTGATCAGTACTCTTTTCATCTTGGTATCCTCATATCCACTCTTTTGAAGATAACGCAAAGCTGAGCAATGGGCAAAATTTATACCAATTGCATTAAATAATTAACCACTTCAGAGCCCCTCAGGTTTTTCAATTCAAGGCGCATTGATGAAGAAATGGTTATTCCCTTTTAAGTCAATGCAAAGCAGAAGTGGGAAGCCTGAGGGACTCACGTAGTGCGAGCTTCAAAGCCCTTTATGCTGCACTGGATGCTTTCGATATAGAATAACTATTAGCTTCAATCATCCTACTTGCCTACAGAGCTTTGAATTCTCGCTGAATGGTCAGGTACTTAACGCAATTGGTATTACGCAAAAAAAAACAGCTAACTAAGAGTTTGTTAGCTGCATCGGGCGACATACGCAAACTGGTTAGGCCTGGGAGAAAACAAATTCATTATGTATCAACTTGTATCACACCAGAACTTTGAAGGCCACTTTACACTGCCAATATCAAGATGCAAGCAACGAACAGTTATTTAAGCTAAAAACCAACGCCATTTATCTTTTTGATGGTAAATATGCCGACAAAAACAGTATCTTATACTGTAGTACCAGTTAGGTATCATGAAGCGATTAGTGAGAGTTTAGGTTGTTCTCAGGAAGAGAAAGGTGCGAACGGAGAATTTAACGCAAAGATAGAAAGTCAACGGGGCTTTTCATAAAAAGTGGGATTTTAAGGTCGGATAATACCAATCGGCGTAGCCCTATACGATAAAGCCTTAACAGTACTACACCGCTGTAATTGCAGTGTAGTACCCGAGACAATTAAACTTGCTTAAAGGAGTTTATCTGAGGAAGGTGGCTCGCTAATACCGGAAATTTATGAGGCTGCTCTTCATCCCAACAAATTTGGTAAAATCCGCCAAGCTGCTCGCTCACACTTTGGTTGTCATTAACTTGATCCTTACGAGAAAGGATCACCAAAGCTTTCCCTTGGTTTTTCCCCCTGAATTCAGACACACATTTCCCGGCAATATCGGAGTACTCTTCGGGTCTATCGATTCTGCCGACCATATTATCTTGAGGGTTCAAATTCGGATTAATGAGCACCGAACGGATACCATTTAAAAAACCGATACGTTCAGCCCAATAAGCTCCCAGACCAACACCTATGATGATAGGGTCTGAATCATCAGACTGCTGCAGTTGCCTGCTCACTTCATTAAGCAGGTGTTGCATGTCGTGTTTAGGATGTAAGGTACTGTAACTGACTAAACGTACATCTTTGTCAATAAACTGCAATTGACGCATTTTTTCATGGTTACCGGGACTCGTTGCATCAAAACCATGTAAATAGAGGATCATTTCGCCACCTATAAAAAATATCAGAACATTAAGTTATCTAATTTATTGAAGTTGAATATTGAGCAACATCAATTTTTTATTGTTTGTAAATTTTAATTACTTGGAAACTTTCCGGCAATCTCTTTTGCTCTTGCCCATCGAGCATCATCCTCTAACGCCTTGGTAACGACATGTAATCTGGGTTTTAATAAGCTCGCAGGCCGTTCAGGAAGTGTTTCAGGCCACACTAACTCGTTTAATACTTCGGTCGCACCGGCTGCATCATTACAAAGTAAAATCATATCACACCCTGCATCAAGCGCCGCTTGAGCACGCGCTTTATAGCCCCCAACGACACCAGCCCCTTCCATACCAAGATCATCAGAAAAGATGACACCTTTAAATTCAAGCTCATTTCTCAACACCTGCTTCAACCAATATCTGGAAAAACCTGCAGGATTAGGATCTATATTAGGATAGATAACATGAGCTGGCATCACTCCATGTAGCTTTTCCTGACCAATAAGCTGTTTAAAAGGCAGCATATCTGATTCGATAATCTGCTGCTTGGTGCGGTTATCCACCGCTTGATTGAAATGAGAGTCAGCTTCAACGCTACCATGACCAGGGAAATGTTTACCGACTGCCGCCATGCCAGCCTGCTCCATACCATCGATAAAACTACCGGCCAACGCGATAACCACATCCGGCTCGCTACCAAATGCTCTTTTCCCTATGACCTTGCTTATGCCATTCAAATCTAATACTGGCGCAAAACTTAAATCGATATCACAGGCAAGGAGTTCAATCGCCATAAGGTAGCCGAGCTCTACCGCCCAGGATTTGGCCAACATCTTGTCGCCATCGGCATAGGGCAATATATCCCCCATCGCTGGAATACCGGTAAAACCGTCTCTAAATCTTTGTACCCTGCCACCTTCATGATCGACGGCGATGAGAATATCAGGCCGTACGGAACGCACTTGCTTAATCAAGTCGATAAGCTGTGCTCTATCACTGTAGTTTCGACTAAATAAAATCACGCCACCGACCATAGGGTGCTGAAGCTGTGACAGTTCCTCCTCTGACGCTTGGGTCGATAATAGATCAAGCATTAAATAACTCACACAGACTCCCTAACATTACGAAAAATAGAACCAGCCAAAAAATTGATGGTTTTTTTGCAGAAAAAAACAAAAGGTGGCTAAATCTTTTTGAGTAACCCGAACCCTAGCCCTAGCTTAACTAATCTGAAAGCGCTAATTAAAAAATCTCATGATAAGCCATGAAGAAAAGTATGGGATACTTTCAGATATAACAGCCACAAAGCAGATTAGATTATCATACCGCAGCCATTTCCCCTGAATTTTAAACCTATTTTTAATAACAAAGGGAAATTTAATCTAATATGAAGTGTGTGGGCAGAACAATAACAAACAGGGTTTCATCATGATAAGCGTTTTCGACATGTTCAAGATTGGCATAGGGCCATCGAGCTCTCATACTGTGGGCCCTATGAAGGCTGGCAACATCTTTATTAATGATCTTGATAAAAAAGGACTTCTTGAATCTACCGATGAATTAAGATCTGAACTATTTGGTTCTTTAGGCCAAACAGGAAAAGGCCATGGCACCGGCAAAGCGGTGATCCTTGGACTCATGGGCGAAGCCCCGGATACCGTCGATACCAATATCATAGACAAGGTACTCAAAGAGGTCAGCGAATCAGAACAGTTGAAGATGGCGAATGGAACAAACGTCATTTTTAGCCGTGACGCCGGAGTCATCTACCATAGACGTAAAAGCTTACCCGCCCACGCCAATGCCATGACGCTATTTGCGCTCTCAAAAGGCAAGTGTATCTATGAGAGAACCTATTATTCGGTAGGGGGTGGCTTTATCTTAGACGAAGATGAAATCAAGGCTCAAGATGCCTCTCCTGCGGCGCCAATTCAATCTGCACCCTACGATTTTAATAGTGCCAGTGAACTTCTGGCTGCATGCACTGAAAATGGTTTGAGTATCTCTTCGCTCATGATGGCAAATGAGCTCAGTGTGGCCCCCGAGAGTCAGGTAAGAGAGCAGCTTTGGCACATTTGGCAGACAATGAAAAATTGTGTCGAGCGTGGTTACCAAAAAGAGGGAATATTGCCCGGAGGCTTGAAATTAAGACGCCGTGCTCCTGCAATGTATCGCAGGTTAAAGGCTGAAAGTAAGAGTAATATCGATCCTTTGACGGCTCTGGATTGGGTGGATCTGTTCGCGCTGTCGGTAAATGAGCAAAATGCGGCGGGCGATAGAGTCGTGACGGCTCCAACAAACGGGGCGGCCGGAATTATTCCTGCGGTACTGTGTTATTACGATGCCTTTGTCGAAGAGGTCGATATTGAAGTCTGCTGCCGCTATCTGTTAACTGCTGCTGCAATCGGTATTCTCTATAAGAAAAATGCCTCAATTTCCGGTGCCGAAGTCGGCTGTCAAGGTGAAGTGGGCGTCGCCTGCTCGATGGCCGCCGGAGCACTGACCGAGATTATGGGTGGCACTATCGAGCATGTCGAAAATGCCGCTGAGATAGGTATGGAGCATAACTTAGGCTTAACTTGTGATCCTGTCGGTGGCTTGGTACAAGTCCCCTGTATAGAACGAAATGCCATGGGCGCTGTAAAGGCGATCAACGCCTCCAGAATGGCACTACGCGGTGACGGAAATCATAAAGTCTCGCTGGATAAAGTCATAAAAACCATGATGGACACAGGTAAAGACATGAGAAGCAAGTACAAGGAAACGGCAAAGGGTGGGTTAGCAGTAAATATCGTAGAATGTTAATGCCACGGCTTTAGCTAAGCGAATTGATCATATCAGCTAAAACAGAAAACTCGCCCATTGGCGAGTTTTCTGTTTTTACAGCTACAGATTCAAATCCGACTATTTAACCGGCAGTTCGATATCGGCAAACATATTTTCTATTGATTGAGGATCTCTGAGACCCACCGCTTTCTCAACCACCTCTTTTGTTAGATGAGGTGCGAAGTGTTCGATGAATTCATACATATAAGTCCTTAAGAAGTTACCTTTCCTAAAGCCTATCTTAGTCGTGCTGTGAGCAAACAGATGACTTGCATCGATAGCCACCAGATCTCTGTCCATAATTGGATCTATGGCCATAGAGGCAATAACACCGACACCGAGTCCCAGCCTGACATAGGTTTTCAATACATCCGCACTGGTGGCACTGAAAACGACTCTGGGTTCCAGTCCGGCCCGATTAAATGATTTTTCAATTTCCGATTCACGATCGAAACCGAATACATACGTCACCAGCGGGAAACGGCCCAGATCTTCGATACTGATATTACTGCGAGACGCTAAAGGGTGATCGCGGGTAACGACGATAGAGCGATTCCAATGATAACAAGGCAACATAATCAGATCTGAATAGAGGTGCATACCCTCGGTTGCAATAGCAAAATCGGCATCACCTCTTGCCGCGAGTTCGCTGATTTGAGATGGCGTCCCCTGATGCATATGCAGGTTTACTTTCGGGTACCTGTCGATAAAGCCACGAATGATATTAGGCAAGGCATACCTGGCTTGCGTATCGGTAGTCGCAATATTTAATTCGCCTTGGTCGGGCTTAGTGTACTCTTCGGCAACTTTTTTAATACTTTCAACTTTGCCTAAAATATTATTTGCTATACTTATTACCTGCTCACCGGCAGGAGTAACATGGGTTAAGTGTTTACCACTGCGACCGAAGATTTGAATACCTAACTCATCTTCCAGCATTCGTACCTGTTTACTTATTCCAGGTTGAGAGGTGTAAAGGTTTTCCGCGGTTGCTGACACGTTAAGGTTATGATTAACCACCTCTGCAATATATCTGAGTTGCTGCAGCTTCATCTTTGTTCCTTCGATTCGACCTCTGACGACACTTTCTCGGGTCTGGAATGGGGATTTAAGTATAATAAATAGTTATAGTACAACGTAAAAATTAAATCAATATGGAATATAACATAGTGTTAAAGTCAATCACACGACATTAGTCAATTCATGAGCTAAGATAGCTATGCTAGTGTGTTGATTTATAGTAGCATTAACAGAATTGCATAATTAACGGTAGACCTATGATATTTACTTTGGTTCTGATCCTTATCGGTGCGCTATTATTACTCGTTATCGGAATTAATATCATACAGCAGCAGAAAGAACGTGCTGAAGCCGAGCGGAGAACCGAGCTGGCACGGCAGCGAGCTATAATTGACGAAACTGAAGAGGTTTTGTCTCACACTGGCATGTTCCCCTGCTCTTCTCAAATTGTTCTGGTGTTATATAAGCGTGTCCAGGATGCATTAGGCTTGGCCGTTAAAAATGCTGCCAATCAGGCAGGAGATTATCAACGCCGGGCCATCGATATCAAGGCTCAAATTGATACCCTTCAATCCAACCCCAAAACTTCGCCTCCGATTGAAGGTTTTCGCCTACCCGATAACGATAAACAGATCCTGACTCTGGTTCAGGTGCTTAAAAAGCTCAAAGCGATACTGAGAGCCGAGCATAATAAGGGAAAAGTTGAGCCCGCGGTTTTTTCTGAAGAGGAGGGGCGCATCGATAGCCTTCAATTAAGGATCAATGTCGACTCTATGCTATCCAGGAGCAGAGCAGCCTGCTTTATGAAGCAGTACGGCTCAGCAAAACAGATGGTAACCAAAGCGCTTTCAACGCTACATGCAATCAAGGCTCAAACTCCAAACGATCCTTTCATTGCCCGTAAGGTCGATGAAGCGAAAGCCATGTTAGATGAAATTATGGGTGCCCAGAAAGAAGCGAGTCCAGTAATCAAGCAGGAGAGGGATGAAGAGGATATCGATGTCCTGTTTCAACCGAAGAAGAAGTGGTAAGCCTGTAAACCTTCATTTAAAACCAGCATTTATGCTGGTTTTTTTGTGCCATAAATAATTGAACCACAACAGCTTCGTGACTAAAACCGCTCCTACATAGGGCTGAAACCTACTTCAACAAATAATAGGGCCTCAACAGCTTCGCGGCTGAAGCCATTCCTACGTAGGACTGAAACCTACTTCAACAAATAATAGGGCCTCAACATCTTCGCGGCTGAAGCCATTCCTACATAGGGCTGAAACCTACTTCAACAAATAATAGGGCCTCAACAGCTTCGCGACTAAAACCGCTCCTACATAGTGCTAAAATCTACTTCAACAAATAATTGAGCCTCAACAGCTTCGCGGCTGAAGCCGCTCTTACATAAAAAAAGCCCCGATACAAATCGAGGCTTTCATGTAATCAAAAGTAAACGCTAATCAATTAGCTGGTTACTTTTTCTCTTTAGGCTTAGCCTTTGCCTTCGGCTTAGCTTTCTTCTTAGACTCAGAAACCCATTTACCGTCAATGAATTTAGATGTCCAGCCAGACGCTTTGCCATCGACATCGGTAGCAACATATTGCTCTTTCGTCTTACGACTGAATCGAACCGTTGCCTTGTTGCCATCATCATCGGTAACGGGTGCATCGGCCAGATAAGCGTACTTAGGCCACAGAAGCTCACGATATGTGACCAACTCTTCCACTAACGGCGCACGTGTCTCACGTGACTTAGGAAAAGTACTGGCAGCCATAAAGATCCCCGCAGCACCATCTCTAAGCACAAAGTAGCCATCTGACTTAGTACATTTCAGCTCAGGAAGATGAATAGGATCTTCTTTTGGCGGCGCAGCTTCTCCGCTCTTAAGTAACTTACGAGTATTCTTACACTCGGTGTTAGTACAGCCAAAGTACTTACCGAAGCGGCCATTTTTGAGCTCCATATCGTTGCCACAACGATCGCATTCGATAATAGGACCTTCATAGCCCTTAATCTTAAACTGCCCCTGTTCGACTTCATAGCCACCACAAATAGGATTGTTACCACAGACATGAAGCTTACGCTTCTCATCTATGAGGTAACTATCCATCGCAGTCCCACACACGTCACAACGGTGTTTAGCTCTCAATGCATCAGTCTCTGCATCTTCACTATTTTCGCTCACGGCTTCTTCGCCGGGAGTGAGATTCATCGTCGTCTTACAACGCTCTTTGGGGGGTAAGGCATAACCGGAACAGCCCAGGAATACACCCGTCGTTCCCGTTCGAATACCCATAGGTCTATCACAAGTCGGACACTTAATGTTGTCCGTTAGCACCATCTCGTTAGGACGCATACCGCCCTCTTCAGGTGCCAACTCGGCTTGCTCAATCTGTTTCGTCAGATCTTTGTAGAAACCATCTAAGACCTTTTTCCACTTGAGTTCGCCTTGCGCCACATCATCGAGGGTTTGCTCCATGCTGGCGGTGAAGTCATAACTCATTAACTCTTTAAAACTACCAACAAGGCTTTCGCTGACGATCTCACCCATCTTCTCGGCATAGAAGCGGCGGTTTTCAACTTTCACATAGCCACGGTCTTGAATGGTCGAGATAATGGTTGCATAGGTCGAAGGACGGCCAATACCACGTTTTTCAAGTTCTTTAACCAGTGACGCTTCACCGTATCTCGCAGGCGGCTTGGTAAAGTGCTGCTTAGGCATTAACTCTTGCAAGTCGAGTTTGTCACCCTGTGCAACGACAGGAAGCGTGTTATCCTCTTCGTTTTTCTTCTTCACAACTGTCTGAACACGAGTCCAACCGTCGAAGCGTAATGTACGCCCCGTCGCCTTTAGCTCGTACTCACCCGCTTTAACGGTCAATCGAGTCGCATCATATTTAGCTGGTGTCATCTGACAAGAAACAAACTGGCGCCAGATCAACTCATACAAGCGCTGAGCATCTCTCTCCATGTCTTTCATGGATGCAGCCTGTACGCTTACATCCGAGGGACGTATCGCCTCGTGAGCTTCTTGAGCACCATCTTTACTACCATAGCGAATTGGCGCTTCAGGCAGATATTTATCCCCGAACTCTTTACCAATCATCTCCCGCACACCATCGAGAGCCTCTTGGCTCAAGTTGGTCGAATCGGTACGCATATAAGTGATATGACCCGCCTCGTAGAGACGTTGCGCCATCATCATGGTTTTCTTAACACCAAAACCTAAACGTGTACTCGCAGCTTGCTGCAAAGTAGAAGTGATATAGGGCGCCGAAGGTTTACTCGATGTTGCTCTGTCATCACGAGCCGCGACAACAAAACTTGACTGAGATAGGGCCGAGGTTGCCGTTTGGGCCTGTGACTCTGTAACCGGATTAAATGCCTTACCCTGAAACTTAACAACCTGCATCTTTAATGCGGCATTGTTGAGGGTTTCCAGTTGAGCATGAATATCCCAGAACTCTTCAGGAACGAAGGCTTTAATTTCGCTCTCTTTTTCGACAACGAGTCTGGTCGCTACCGATTGTACGCGTCCGGCAGAGAGTCCCCGCGCCACTTTTTTCCAAAGTAGTGGAGAGACCATAAAACCAACAACGCGATCGAGGAAACGACGCGCCTGTTGAGCGTTAACCATATTCGTGTCTAAGCTCGAAGGCTTACTAAACGCATCCTGAATCGCAGATTTAGTGATCTCATTAAAGACGACACGTTGATAACGTGACGCATCACCACCAATGACCTCTTGAAGATGCCATGCAATGGCCTCCCCCTCTCTATCCAAATCGGTTGCGAGAAAGATTTGGTCGGCGGACTCGGCTAATTTTTGCAGCTCTTTAACCACTTTTTCTTTGCCGGGAAGTGTTTGATAATTGGCTTTCCAGCCTTTATCAGGATCGATTCCCATACGAGCAACGAGTGCTTGCTTGGCTTTTATACTCTTGTAGATGGCTTTCTCTTCAGGAGCCATTTTTCGCACTTCAGCCGGCGTTTTCGTCGCCACTTTAGCTTCAGTACTGGATGATGTTGGCAGGTCACGAATATGACCCACACTCGATTTCACGATGTAATCTTTGCCGAGATATTTATTAATAGTCTTGGCTTTGGCCGGTGATTCGACAATAACTAGCGATTTACCCATAGAATGATCTGCGCCAAAAAGTCTCAAAATTTGTCAATTGGCTCCATATATAGAGGGTTGTCTCGATACTTTCAAGCAAATCCCTCTTTTATTTGTATCGTTGAGCCAATAATTAACCGTTTTGGACTATTTCTAAAATAAGTGTGAAAAAATAAATGCGTAATTAAAAACTAATATTTCATTATTAGTCATCTAGCAAGTAATTGTTGTGCATTTCGATGCAAAAATCACAAAATTGCTATTTTCACCTACCTTGTTAACCCAAATACCTCAAGTATACTGAGCGCGAAATAGCGTAAAAATGAGTAATAATTCGATCGAATTTACGCAATGATAGCCACTTATGCCTTGTTCTGCACCTGTGGTGAGCCTGCTTTAATACATTTTGAGCAAAGAAAAATAATATATTGGGTAAATATGGGACTCAATCGGCAATTTACACTCAGCCTTGTCGGTAAAAAAATGAAAATAATGTGCCCCACCTTTATTTCAATGGATAAAAAAATATCGCGACCCTAAAAGGAAAAATAATGAAGCACTTTGAAGCGAATTTTGATGGACTGGTTGGACCGACTCACAACTACGCAGGGCTCTCTTTTGGCAATGTCGCCTCCCTCAATAATGCGGCGGCCACCTCAAACCCAAGAGCGGCGGCTAAACAAGGCTTGAAAAAAGCCAAGGCACTCGCAGATATGGGAATGGTCCAAGGCATGTTAGCCCCTCAGGAGCGCCCAGATCTTCACACACTGCGTAGAATTGGTTTTTCAGGTACTGATGCAGAAATTTTAAATAAAGCCGCTAAAGAGGCTCCTGCGTTGCTAAGAGCATGTTGTAGCGCATCGAGCATGTGGACAGCCAACGCGGCCACCGTATCGCCAAGCGCCGATACCCATGATGGCAAGCTACACTTTACGCCTGCAAACCTGGTTGATAAGTTGCACCGCAGCATAGAGCCAGAGACCACCGGCAATATCCTCGCCGCGACATTTAATAATTCGCGTCACTTTGCCCATCACCAACATCTGCCGGAACACAGCAGCTTCGGTGACGAAGGGGCTGCCAACCACACCCGCCTTTGCAAAAATTATGGCAATGCCGGTGTTGAACTATTTGTCTATGGCCAGGAAGCGACGAACCCAGCCGCTCCCAAACCATCAAAATATCCTGCCAGACAAACTCTGGAAGCGTCACAGGCCATCGCCCGTCTTCATCAGCTCGATGATGAGAACACGGTGTTTATCTCTCAAAACCCGGATGTCATCGATCAGGGCGTTTTTCATAATGACGTCATTGCCGTCGGTAACCAAAATGTCTTGTTCTACCACGAGCAAGCCTTTCTCAATACCAAACGCAAACTCGATGAGATAAAACATAAGTTCGGCGACAGTGAACTTCACTTTATCGAAGTCCCGACCAGTAAAGTTGCCATACAAGATGCGGTGAAGAGTTATCTGTTTAATACTCAGATCATCACTCTGCCATCGGGTGAGATGGCCATCATAGCGCCAACTAACTGCCAGGAGAATGAAGCCGTTCACGCCTATCTTAACGAGGTGGTCACATTAGGGTCGCCGATTAAGCAGGTTAACTATTTTGATGTGAAGCAAAGTATGCAAAATGGTGGCGGCCCGGCATGCCTGAGATTACGTGTGGCGATGAACGACATGGAGCTGGCGGCGGTTAACCAGCATACCTTGATGAATGATGCCCTGTTTACCCGTCTGAACGCCTGGGTCGATAAGCATTACCGTGACCGTCTCAGCGTCGATGACCTGGCCGATCCGCAGGTACTCATCGAATCCCGTACCGCACTGGATGAACTGACACAGATAATGAAACTGGGCAGTGTGTACCAGTTCCAGAAGTAGGAATTAGCTACAAAAATTTTTACCCGGCCAATAAAAAACCCAAGGTTATACCTTGGGTTTTTTATTAAACCTTAGATTTTATTCAATCGTAATTCCGATAGCGATAACTTCAGTCACGAACCCGTTAGGAGTCTCAACTTGAACTAAGAAGGTTCCTGAGTTTGGCTCATCTTCTCCTTTAATTGTGACAGAAAAACCACGACCGCCATTATGGTTACTGCTCGGCCATATATATTCACTTCCACTGACCACGGAGCCAGCCGTTGCAATAAATTTTACCTTACTTCCTGCCGGCATCTGCTGGTTATGAAGATCTGAAAGAGTAAAGTACACGGAAGCAGAGCCTTTACCTACTATGGTAATCCTTCCGGGATTATGTACACCATCTTTATCAACGATTACAATATCTTCATGCTTAGTAGCCACAGCACTACTACCTGACATCACCATAGTTAAGCTTCGGCGTACATATAAAGATTTAGAATCGGTAGTACCATCAGCACAGCCAGCGTGAGCCGGTAAAGAACAAAGCACACCATTGTATAAGCTATCTTTTAAATCAAATATACCATTTGAATTAAAATCGACTAACTCTTCTAAAGCACCACCTGCGTGACCTATTAACTGACCACTGGGTTGCGGGTTAAAGATAGTGTCTTCGTTGTAATCGTTAAATGCATCATCGAGATCGAATGACTCGCCAGTGACATCCTTACCAGTTAAAAACTCACTCATTTCACTGGCATCAAAACGGCCATTACCATTGAGATCCGGGAACGTTTCTTCACCAATCGCCGTTGCCGTTATCGTTGCGCGGCCGCCATATTTCTGACCATAGATGTTACCGTAGACTCGAGTCTGTGCATTATTAGCAATATCACAGACAGCGGAATCAGCTTCATTAACTTTAAGAACATAACATCCTAACTCCGCGGTAGGATTGCGTATTTGAAGTCCTTGCTCATTGAATAATGATTGCCCTTCAGGTCGCGCTAATTGACTCGTCCAAGTAACCGAACAAGCACCTTTCACAGTCTGGCAAGCATCTTCAATCGCACCACCTTCAGTAGTAAATGAAACCGTTGTTCCATCGGGTACCGGGTTGTTAAAGGCATCGGCCATACGTGCGGTGACTTTCACCTCTGTACCGTCACGATCCCAGCCCTCGGCATTCAGCACTTCAGCTGAAAGTGAGAAACTGTCCTGATCCGGGATACCTGTAGAAATAATAAGTTGTTTAGATTGACTAGAAATCACCGGATTAGAGTTATCATCCACTGTCGCGGTCACTCTGACCGATGTCGCCACAGTACCTGTGGTCACAACGGTTTGAACGATACCTTCATTGTTAGTAGTCGCAGCAGCAGGGCTGATATCGACGCCACCGACGTTAGTATTCAGATCAAAAATTACATTCTGATTGCTAACTGGATTACTGTTTTTATCAAGAACCTGAAACTTAACCGTTGAGGACTCGGTTCCTCCCGTACCTAAAATACCAATATTTTCCGGTTCGGCCGAGACAAAAATAATACTCCCCACATCGGCTTGAAGCACGTTTATGATACCAACAGCAGATAGGCTGATGCCGCCAGCGTCAGCGGTAACATGAATTTGATCTTCTCCCACACACCCTTGGGCTAAATAGGTCGACGTCGCAACACCATTACTCGATGATACAGGAGAGCTTATTTGAGCCTGTGCCGGCGTTTTCGTCGCACAAGTTGACGAGAAATTCACATCAACAGGCTGGGTAAACGCGGTTCCCTGGTCGTCTTGAATGAGTACAGAGATGGTTGCCGTGCCTCCGGCAGACAAATTAACTGTACTTACATCCGCGACGCCTTCTTCGAAGGGGGTACCACTTCCCATCACAACATTGGTTGCGCCAACGACAACAATCGTTTTACCAACCTCATTAGTCGACAAACTTGCCGTTACCTCACCAGCCCCCAAAGAGCTACCGGCATAGATATCGACCGTAGCCTTACCTTCGGCATCGGTTACGGCGCTTTTAATAGGCAGATCACCGATAGGACTCTCAAAAGTTACAATTACAGATTTATTAATTCCTGTCACTGTCGCCGTTAACCTACCTGGCGATAGAGTGCTAATTGTTTGAATTGGGTTACCGGAAGTATCTGTTAGCACCAATGAGACCTGAGCGCCGCCACCAGCTTCACCACCATCACCTACCATAGTGACATTCAAAGAGGCCGATTCACCGGATGAAATGGTTGCCGTGATTGTTGCTCCGGTGTTGATCTCAGCGGTATTCAATTGAATAGTTGCCACACCATCGGCATTGGTAGCCACTTCCCCTGTACCGGGGGCAAATGTTCCATAACTGTCATTGTTTAGAGTGAAAGAAACTAACGTGCTAACTGCAGCTCCAGTCGAACTTTTCACCGTTGCCGTAATCGTTGCGGGTTCTGCAACCGACACTTGAGTGTTATTAACGGCTAACTCAACTGTAATGGTTGCGGGAGGAGTAGTCCCTCCACCACCATCATCTACGATGTCTCCTCCTCCACTACAAGCAACGATAAAAAACGAACAGATAAATGCGACCAAAACTTGATAAGCTGACTTCATGCCAGACTCCCTGTTACTCAGAATGTAATTTTAAGCAAAGCGCTTATTACTTATAGCTCAACATTACATAATTTTCCCGCTACTTTTCCATAACTATCTTATTTTATTTCGTTAAAATAGCGAAAAACTTTAACTATTTGGCCATTTCATCGCCAGACCTTTCTTGCTAGGCTTACTGTGCAAATTGAAAAGCATAATAATTATACAGGAAGCACTATGGCTTTAACTCAAGCAAGAAAGCTCGGATTGACGAGCAAAATCCTTATCGGTATGGGAGCCGGTATACTTTTCGGACTACTTCTTAGAAACCTATTTCCTGAAAGCACATTCATCGAAAACTATGTCACCGAGGGATTCTTAAACGTTATCGGTACTATTTTCGTCTCGGGTCTGAAAATGATCGTCGTGCCTTTGGTATTTATCTCCCTGGTCTGCGGAACCTGCTCATTGAGCGATCCGTCCAAGTTGGGACGCCTAGGTGGTAAGACTATCGCCTTCTATCTTTTCACCACGGCAATCGCCCTCTCTATGGCTATCTCAGTTGCCATTCTTGTTCATCCTGGCAACGCTTCTCTGGTCAGCGATGGCTTAGTGTTTAACGCAAAAGAAGCCCCCAGCCTGTCTCAGGTTCTGATCAACATAGTTCCGACCAACCCTCTACAGGCCATGAGTGAAGGTAATATGCTGCAGATCATCCTCTTTGCGGTGATCTTCGGTTTTGCAATCTCTCATATCGGCGAACGAGGAAAGCGTGTTGCTGCGCTGTTCAACGACCTTAATGAGGTGATCATGCGCGTGGTGACCCTTATTATGCAGCTCGCCCCTTATGGTGTCTTCGCGCTGATGGCAAAACTCGCTCTGACATTAGGATTAGAGACCTTTGGTAGTGTGGTTAAATATTTCTTCGTAGTATTAGGCGTGTTATTGCTGCATGCCTTCGTAGTCTATCCATCCCTATTGAAGATCATTGCCGGATTAAACCCATTCACCTTTATCCGAAAGATGAGAGATGTACAGCTGTTTGCCTTCAGTACCGCGAGTTCTAACGCGACACTACCCGTCACGATAGAAACTGCCGAGCACAGATTGGGCGTCGATAACAAGGTGGCATCGTTTACACTGCCACTGGGCGCCACCATCAACATGGATGGCACGGCGATTATGCAGGGCGTTGCTACCGTCTTTATCGCGCAGGTCTATGGCATAGACCTTACTATCACCGATTACACCATGGTGGTTGTCACAGCGACTCTGGCATCGATCGGTACGGCGGGGGTTCCCGGTGTAGGCCTTATCATGCTAGCCATGGTACTGAATCAGGTCGGGCTGCCCGTCGAAGGCATTGCATTGATTATCGGTGTCGATAGATTACTGGATATGGTGCGAACGGCCGTCAATGTCACCGGCGATACTGTGGCGACCGTGGTCATTGCTAAATCAGAAAAAGAGTTCAACGAAGAGACTTTCAATGATACTCAAGCGGGTAAGACCGCTGGTAACTTCAACGATCAACTTCACGCTAAATCATAGCGATGGTCAAAAACTCGATATCTGATGACGAGATACCTATTAGGTAAACATAAAAAAGGCGTCCAATTGGACGCCTTTCTTCTATCTATTCATTCTGACATTGATTACATCGACAGAGGTATTAGTGCCGGTTATCTTTCCCAGTACGCCTCTTCTAAGCTATCTTCACGCTCAGGTAAGCCGCGGGACAGACGAGGACTATGCTGAGCCAGCACTTCGTACGCCACTCGGTTAGCATATTTACAAACTTGAGAAAACGATGAGTAGCACAAGCCATCACGCATATGTTTGCTTGATCCCGGAACATTGGCTTTATGGAACGTATTCGATGCCAGATCGTGCAGTAAAGCTGCAAGTGCGCCATCACCGGCACCGTTGGTATTACGGATCTTCTCCGGACCTCCCATGTAGGGAGAAATATGAGCATACACTTTAATCGGTGTATCACAGGCAGATTTTAACTTGGGACGAGAGAACTCGTAACGGTTAAACTCAGGGATCATACCTGGCAGAAGAGTATGAGTGGTTTCTCTCTTCTCCGAGTCCTCCGTATAACCCGCCATATAAAGTCCGAGAGGGCCAGCCGTAGTTAACACCAGATCACACAACTCAAGCGCCGCCTCACTGGCCTGTAACGGATCTTTGAAACCGGTCAAGGCTTCCCCTTCATCTTCATTCATCGCTAAGATGGTGACATTATCTTTGATAAACGACTTCCACCAGCTAGGGTCTTCTTCGATCAAGAAGCGTGTCCCTAAAGTTAATACAACCGGTACATCTGCTTCTTTTGCATACTCGATGGCTTTAAGTGCCGCATCAGTTATCTGATCGCCGTCACAGGCTCTCATCAAATAGGCCGTTAATATCAAGGCCGATGCCCCCTGAACAATATCTTTATCGATATATTCGGGTGTCAATTTATCCATCGCGCCTTTACTGATGGCAAAGGTACGCTCACCACATTCTGAGATAAGGGTGAAACAACGACCTATCGGCCCACTAACAGGCTGCAGATAGTTAAGATCGACTTTTGAAGAGGTATTACACAGATAGCGGTAGGCATAACTGCCTACCTCAATATTATTGCTCATCACACCAAATAGCACAGATCTGTCATCGGCAAGGATCGAGTAATTATGGACCGTATTGCCTATGGTACCGCCGGCAAACTCATCGCTGACCAGTTTATTGGTTTTCAACTCTGAATACAGCGCATGGGCTTTTTCATCATCGATAAGTGTAGAGTTACCTTTAGGCAACGCATATCGCTCAAGAAGTTCATCACCGACTTTTGCTTCGATATCCACCAAAGTCTGGTCGATACCGGTTATGTATGTTGGAAAGCGTCGAGGCTGTTGCGTCATTTGCGCCAATAATGGGTCACGATTTTTTACGGGGAAATAGTGCTTGGACTTTCGCTGACCTGGAAACTTCATTTTATGATCTCGCTATTTGGCAACAAGGGATATTGGCTTATGTGAGCCTGGCCTAAAAGGCAACACAACCACTATATTGACCCACGGCGTGCTGAGAGCCAATATAAATGGCGGCAGATCCTAACATACACAGTGAATTTCACCAGTAAGCAAGTCAAGTTTTTTAAATTAAGCTCAAACCCATTGAGATGCTTGCTCAGTGATGAGCTTAGCTAACAATTCAATGTGAGGGTCATTGTCATTAAGGCAGGGAATAAAGCGATAGCGTTCACCACCCGATTCGATAAAGCTCTCTTTACCACCGATAGAGATCTCTTCAAGGGTTTCTAAGCAATCGGCGGCGAATGCAGGACACATAATATCGACTGATTTCACGCCTTTCTCAGGGAGTGATTCCAATAACTTGTCAGTATATGGCGTTAACCACTCCTCCTTTCCAAACTGTGACTGGAAACAGAGCTTCCACTGTTCATCCTTCAATCCTAAGGCCTGAGCAAGTAGGAGTGCCGTAGCCTGGCACTGCGCTTGATAAGGGTCCCCTTCATTAACATATCTTACCGGCACGCCATGAAAGGACATCAATAGAACATCGGCCTGACCATGTTGCTTCCAGTGAGACTTCACAGAGGAGGCCAATGCCTGAATATAAGTGGGATCTTGATAGTACTCTTTATTAAACCGGGTCTCGGGAATATCCCTCCAACCTTTAAACTCGGCTGCAATGGCGTCAAAAACCGGTGCGACGGTCGAACATGAATATTGCGGATAAAGTGGGAGTACGACTATCCGTTTGACACCTTGTTGCTTCAGTTTTTCTAAACCGGAAGCCAAAGAGGGGTTGCCATAACTCATCCCCAGCTCCACAGGGATCGCTTGTCCAAGCTGCTCTTGCAGTAAGCTGGCGACCTTCTCCCGTTGATGCTGACTGACCACCATTAACGGAGAGCCTTCATCAGACCAAATAGCTTGATATAATTTTGCGACTTTAGCGGGACGAGTATTTAAAATGATGCCATTTAAAATCGGTTTCCAAATCAATGGATTCAGATCCACAACACGGGGATCGCTTAGAAACTGCTTAAGAAAACGTTTAACGTCACTCGCACTTGGAGAATCTGGGGTCCCCAAATTCACCAAGAGTACACCAAATGCCGGGGTTGTCTCGCTCATCGTTGTATTCATTTAAAATACCAATTGTACTTAATAGTTAATTCTTCTACCGGTTGGAACCACCAATAGCAGCGAAAAGAATGTTCGCAATCGTGTCTGCGGGAACGCAGAAGAGCGGCATAACAGAAACCAATGCCGATAACCGTTAATAATCACAATTTTAGTCATTATTAATAGAAATTCCTCTTGTATATCTAACCCGCACAAAGGGCAACCACACATAAATACCATCAAGATGGGCCCCCGTAAACTCATCTAGGCTAGCATCCAAAACCCCATAAAAAAAGCCCACTTAAGTGAGCTTTTTAAAATATGAGAACTAGCTCATTTAGTCATGGCTTTGACTCAAGCGATTAGATTGTGGTTAGCTTAACGCTGTAACAATCTGCTCACTCACAGCAGCAACACTCTGAGTGCCGTCAAACTTGCTGTATGTAGAGTGGCCTGCTGCCGCAACCTTGCCATAATATTCAACGAGTGGCTTAGTCTGCTCGTGGTAAATAGCCAGACGCTTACGAACTGTGCTCTCTTCGTCATCGGGACGAATAGCCAACTCTTCGCCTGTCACATCATCCTTTCCTTCAACTTTTGGTTGATTGAAAACGATATGATAAACACGACCAGAACCCGGGTGAACACGGCGGCCACCCATACGTTTAACGATCTCTTCATCGGGTACGTCGATCTCAACGACATGGTCGATACTGATCCCACTCGAAGCCATCGCATCGGCCTGTGGGATCGTACGCGGGAAACCGTCAAGCAGGAAACCTTTCGCACAATCATCTTGAGCTACGCGCTCTTTTACTAAACCAATGATCAGCTCATCTGAGACCAACTGGCCTGCATCCATCACTTTCTTAGCTTCTAAACCAAGAGGTGTGCCAGCTTTAACCGCTGCACGTAACATATCACCTGTTGAAATTTGCGGGATACCGTACTTTTCCATGATGAACTGGGCCTGGGTACCTTTACCGGCACCTGGGGCACCTAATAACATGATGCGCATCTCGAGAGTCCTCTTATTTCACATAGTTTTTATCATTGGGCGGCGATCTTCGCACAATTGGCCGCCCTTTTGAAGGGTTTTGAATGAGTTTTAGGCTGGATTTAGTTAGACTTTAGCCTGATAGACAAGAATTTTTTACCGATAAAATGACTAACCGGCAATTATGTCGATCTTTTGTACTAAAACACCAAACATGACCTAATAAAGTAAACTGTACAATTTTCGTCTGTATTGATTGGCCAGTGCATTACCCTGCCCCAGCGCAGTCAATATCTCCAAAAACAGCTTTTTGGCATCGCCATTTTCAATCGCGATATCTTTCGATAATGGGGCAAACAACAACGCCAGCGCTTCTTCGTTTCGTTTGGCCTGATGCAGTGCTTTTACCAGCTCCATCAAGACTGCGATATTTGATGGTTCGCTTTCGACAGCTTGCTGTAGCTGCCTTATCTCTGGTGTATCGGCCGCATCCAATGCAAGCGCAAGTTTAGCTTTTAAACTTTGATAATAACTGTCCTGATCGGCAAGGCCGACACTATCCAAGAGCTGGGCCGCTGTAACAAGCTCTCCCGCCATCAGTTGCGCATCGGCATAAACCAGAGCCACTTCAGCATTGGGTGACTCGGCGAACGCCTGTTTTAACAACACCAGCGCAGGTTCAAATTCATGCACAGCAAGATGGTTCTTTGCCTGATTTAGTTGCAACTCCCACTCTGCAGGCAGGTGCTTGTCGAGCATAGCCGATATTTGCCCTTCATCCTGACTTCCGGCAAATCCATCGATAGGCTTTCCTTCGCTCAAAACAAGCGTGGTCGGTACATTTTGAATTTGAAAATAGTTAGCGATCTCCATCTCACTATCGCAATCAACCTTCGCCAAAACAAAACGCCCGGATTGCTTCTGTGCCATCGAAGTTAACACCTGACACAGGCCGACACTTTCGGGGCTCTGTTGAGACCAAAAAGATAAGACAACCAGCTGCTTCATTGAAACATCTACTATCTGCTGAATATTCTCTTTAGTCAGTTCCAAAACGGTTTCCATAACGATCCTTGAGATGAGCCTTAATAAACCACGATCTTCTATTTAGGTATAAAAAAGAGGCAGAACCTTGTCCATATACACTCAGGTATCAGACGTCCTGCCTCATATTGTCGCTGATATTATCGCTGATATTGTCCCTAATATTACTTCAGGTTAGCTAACAGCATCTCATTCATCAGCTTAATGAAGGCCGAAGGGTCAACTAAACTGCCTTTTTCAGAGAGCTGTGCTTGCTGAAGTAGCAAATCACTCCACTGAGCGAATAACGCTTCATCTTGCTCATCGTTAAGACGAGCAACCAGTGGATGCTCTGGATTAATTTCAAATGTTGGTTTGCTTTCAGGAACAGATTGACCCGCAGCCTCCATCAACTTAATCATCTGAGTAGACATCTCACCTTCACCAGCAACGACACAGGCTGGCGTATCGGTCAGACGAGTCGTCACTTTAACTGCCGACACTTTCTCACCCAGGGAATCTTTAATACGTTTAACTAAGCCTTCAGACTCAGTTTCAAGCTTCTCTTGCGCTTCTTTCTCACCGGCATCTTCCAGCTCGCCAAGCTCAAGATCGCCGCGAGTCACAGAGTGAAGCTGTTTACCATCAAAGTCTGTCAGGTGATTGATCAACCACTCATCGATACGCTCTGACATCAATACAACTTCGATGCCTTTCTTACGAAGAAGCTCTAAGTGCGGACTGTTTGCAGCAGCTTCATGACTGTCGGCAACGATATAATAGATCTTGTTCTGACCTTCCTGCATACGGCTCACGTAATCGGCAAGCGATACCGTAGGAGCTGCATCTTCAGTGTGGGTCGATGCGAAACGTAACAAGCCAGCAATACGCTCCTTGTTTACCATATCTTCGGCAGGTCCCTCTTTTAGTACCTGACCAAATTCAGCCCAGAACGTCTGATATTTCTCAGCATCATTCTTTGCCAGTTTCTCTAACATGCCAAGCACACGTTTAGTCACTGCCGTACGAAGTGCCGTCGTGACCTTGTTGTCCTGCAAAATTTCACGCGATACGTTTAACGGCAGATCATTAGAGTCGATAAGACCCTGAACGAATCGAAGATAGCTAGGCATAAACTGCTCAGCATCATCCATTACAAATACACGTTGAACAAATAGCTTCAGACCATGCTTACGGTCACGGTTCCACATATCCCACGGTGCCTTCGAAGGGATATAAAGCAAGCTGGTGTACTCTTGCTTACCTTCTACTCGGTTGTGGCTCCACAGTAGCGGATCGGTAAAGTCATGGGAGATATGCTTGTAGAACTCTTCATACTCCTCTTTAGACACATCACTCTTGTTTCGAGTCCAAAGTGCAGTCGCCTTGTTCATCGATTGCCATTGGCCGTCAGTCGCTGCAACCGCTTCTTGCTCTTCAGTCGCCTCAATGGCAGGCGTCCCCTCTTCCCACATCTCAACGGGAACAGAGATATGATCTGAATACTTAGTAATGATTGAACGAAGACGATAATCGTCAGCAAACTCTTTCTCTTCTTCACGAAGGTGCAGTACGATCTCTGTACCGCGAGTTTCTTTCACTATGGTGTCTACGGTAAAGTCACCTTCACCCGCCGATTCCCATTTCACCCCTTCGTCCTGAGCATGTCCAGCGGCGCGGGTACGAACGGTAACCTTATCGGCCACAATAAATGAAGAGTAGAAACCCACACCAAACTGACCGATAAGTTGTGAATCTTTTGACTCATCGCCTGATAAGTTTTTAAAGAAATCTGCCGTGCCTGACTTTGCAATGGTACCTAAGTGCTCAATAACAGTATCGCGGGTCATACCGATACCATTATCTTCAATCGTTACTGTGCCTTTCTCTTTATTGGTACTGATGCGAACGCGCAGCTCGCCATCACCTTCATAGAGAGCATCGTTAGTCAGTGCCTCATAACGCAGCTTGTCTGCCGCATCGGCTGCGTTAGATACCAATTCACGCAAGAAAATCTCTTTATTTGAGTACAAAGAGTGGATCATCAAGTTTAGGAGTTGCTTGACTTCAGTTTGAAAGCCGTGAGTTTCTTGTTGTGACATGGATTATTCCTTCTGTATTTCACAAAGCGTTTTTCTTTATGCAAGTAGAGATGGGGCTGGAATTTTGCTTTTCAAGGGGAAAAGGGGTTATGAGGTTTAATAATTCGATATATCAAAAAAAACCAGCGCCTGCATAGCAAACACTGGAATTCGATTCGGTTACCTGCGCCGTCAAGCACTGGTACGCGTTGTACGTTAAATTGGCAGACGTCCATTAAAAGAGAGTGCCAATGTCGTACTATCCACGTACTCAAGCTCGCCCCCAACGGGGACACCATGTGCGATTCGGCTCACAGAGACATTGTGAACTTTAGCCATATCTGCGATAAAGTGAGCCGTGGCATCACCCTCAACCGTTGGATTCGTCGCTAAGATAAGCTCTGAAACCCCACCGGAACAAAGATGCTCTTCGAGTCGGGATAACCCTAACTCTTCAGGCCCGACGCCATCGAGTGGCGACAGGTGACCCAACAGGACAAAATATCGACCACTGAAATGACCACCCGCTTCGATTGCCAACACGTCTGCAGGCGTCTCTACGACACAGATAAGATCAGACTGTCCCCGTTTATTGCTGGCACAAATAGGGCAATGACTCTCCTCCGTAAAGGTACGACAAGAGCGGCAATGCCCTACATCGCTCATCGCTGAAGCTAAAGCCTGTGCCAGAGTCTGTCCGGCCTTACGATCACGTTCCAATAACTGAAACGCCATACGTTGTGCTGACTTGGGACCCACTCCGGGGAGACATTTCAATGACTGGATCAGTTCATCAACAAGGGGGCTAAATTTCATTTTTCATCCGGATTTCAACGGCATCTTCATGCCTGATACTTTTGGAGCTATGAGCAGTGCTGTTAAGTGACGAATACAACCTCTTACAGCCCTCATAGCATTTTCAGAACAGAAGAGTACCATACAGAACTAAAAATTAGCCCCCCTATTTGACCCCATAAGTCCTTTTGCTAACAATTGACTCTGAAGGTTTATCACCATTACAGCCAACAAACGACTATGGCGTCAATAGCTTATTTTAGCTGTGTACTGCAAAAGTTGATTGGTTAAACTTCTTTGCTATGATTATCCACATAGCTTGTTAACCGTCTTCGGTCTGTTTCAGTTTGAATAGGCCTGTTAAATTGGGAACTTCAACCAGAGGCATCGCAGTGACTCAGGGATCAGATGAACAGCGTTGGTCAAGATTAATGGTGAGCGCACAAGCGGGTAACGAGTCCGACTACCGTTTATTACTCACTGAGTTATCATCCGTTATTTCCCATTTCCTGCGCAGTCATTTCGGTAACCAGCACTTCACTGAAGATTGTGTGCAGGAATCCCTGATTGCTATACATCAGGCTCGCCATACCTATGATCCTCAACGGCCTTTCCGTCCATGGTTGTTTGCAATTGTGCGCCACAAGGCAATAGATACGTTACGTAATCAAACTCATCGACAAAAAGTCATCAATGACTATCGAGGCGATCAGCAGGTTTTGTCTCTGAGCTGCCAGCATAATGAAGCGGAAAATGAGATTTCCAAGGGCGACATACTCGTGTCACTGTCACCACAGCACCGAGAGGCGTTAATTCTTACCAAATTCATCGGTTACAGTATTGCCGAAACAGCAGAAAAACTCTGTATATCAGAAAGTGCTGTCAAAGTGCGGATCCACCGTGCTATCCACAAATTACAGCTGTTATTGGAGGCTGACGAATAATGAACAACCACGACTCGCTGATCGCAAATCTCAGTCGCAACTTAGCGCCTGTTCCACCTCCCCCGAATATCAACAAACTGGCCATGCTCTGGTTTTGTTTGAGTGCGTTTTTTGTGGTCGTACTTATCCACCTGATGGGGCCTGTTCGACCGGGGGCATTTTCACAACTCCTCAAAGAGCCTCGTTTTTTGCTTGAGTGCTTACTGGGGCTGGCCGCGATAATCTGGGTTTGCCAATTGGCTTTTCGCGACGCGATACCGGGTGCCTTAACCAAGCAGTTTTATGCCTTTGGTATCATGCTGATGGTATTTTGGGTAGCCCAATACGTGATTGGCTTTGTCAGTCCTGCACTAGAGCCATCCATGTTAGGTAAGCGCGATCATTGTTTCACCGAGACACTACTCTATTCACTGCCGCTGATCTTGTCAGGTCTGTTCCTCATTCGTCGTCTCTATCCTCTACGCCCCGTACGAACGGCCATGTCGATCAGCTTGGCAGCGGGTATGTTACCAGCCCTTTATATGCAACTCGCCTGTATGTATGGGCCTTCACATATCCTCACCCATCATATTCTGCCCGGCTTGCTGATGGTACCGATTGGCGCCGCCATCGCCAAGTTATGGCGACCCCATCGCGATACGCCCAACGGGAAATAAAAAATACTCGCTGCAACCATAGTAAAAAATGATTTCTAATCCCCTGTAACTTTTTAAGCCTGGCTGACGTATCCATAATAAAGCCTACCTTAACTGTGAGTCGCTTTGGGTGACTCGAGGGCTTTTCAGAAACAGTTAAATTGCTTTTGTTGATGGAGGCGCGTGATTGATGAATAAGCACGACTTGCTAATCGCAAACCTCAGTCGCAACTTGGCGCCTGTGCCACCTGCACCTAATATCAACAGGCTGGCCATGTTCTGGTTTTGTTTGAGTGCGATTTTTGTGGTTGTGATTATCCACCTGATGGGGCCAGTTCGACCCGGAGCATTTGCACAACTGGTCGAAGAGCCCCGATTTTTGCTGGAGTCCTTAATGGGAGTTACAGCGATAATCTGGATATGCCAATCGGCTTTTCGCGCCGCAATACCGGGTGCCTTAACTGATAAATTTTTCGCCTTTGGTATTATGCTGATGGTATTGTGGCTGGCCCAATATCTGATTGGATTGGGCAGTCCGGCGCTGGACCCCTCCATGGCGGGTAAGCGCGGTCACTGTTTCTTTGAAACGATGCTCTATTCATTACCACTGATCTTGTCAGGTCAGTTGCTCGTTCGTCGACTCTATCCCCTGCGCCCCATACGCACGGCCATGTCGGTCAGCCTAGCAGCGGGTATGATGCCAGCCCTTTATATGCAACTCGCCTGTATGTACGAGCCTTCACACATCCTCACCTATCATATACTGCCGGGCTTGCTGATGGTACCGACGGGCGCTGCCATCGCCATGTTATGGCTCCCCCACCGTAATGCGCCCAACGCAACTCAAATTTGAACCCACTTTAGGAATAATAAGAATAATTATTTTTATTCACCTGTAACTATTTTGGTTTGGCTGACGTATCTGTTTCAAACCCATAAAGGGTTAGTGAACCAGCTTAATGAAAAGCACATTAATGACTCAAGAGGAAGGCACTATTATGAACAGATTAATTATGAACACATCTAAACTAGTAACCACAATTGCCCTTGCAAGCATTATTGGGCTGGCGACCACCAGCGTAGTAGCCAAGGAGCGGACAACGGGGAAAGGAGCACCTGGAATACCTGTCATCTACGTCACTTCTCAGGCTTTGTATTACGATACGCTGCTACTTAAAGAGTTGCCCTACAACGAAACTGAAAACTTTCAGCATCTGGAAATGGATGGTCCGACGGGAGTACAAACAGAGTTTGGCCCTACGGATACGGGTTATTATGGCGGTCGTTGGTGGGTAGATGCCAATCCAAATGGCGTTATGGATGCAGAAGATTTTTACTTCCTGTGCCCATTGTTAGGCCCAGGTAGAGTTGCTCTTTAATCTCACTGACCTCCATGTTGTGGTCAACTTATATTGGCCACAGCCATAATGACGCTATTTACGCTCTAGCCAATATTCTAACAGGCACAAAAACAAAAAATGGACCAAGGGGTAACCCTGAGTCCATTTTGTCCCCTATTTGACCCCTGGCAATTCCTGGAGTCCCGAAAGGGTAGCTACATCGGTACTTTTAGATTAAAACGGCATCTTCATTCCTGGTGGCAACTGCATGCCTCCAGTAACTTCAGCCATTCTCTCTTTCTGATTCTCCTCGACACGACGAGCAGCGTCATTACAAGCTGCTGCAATCAAATCTTCTAACATCTCTTTATCGTCTTCTAGCAGGCTTGGATCGATATCCACTTTACGTACACTGTGAGAACCTGTCATTGTCACTTTAACAAGACCAGCACCGGCTTCACCGGTCACTTCCATACGTGCGATCTCTTCCTGAACTTTCGCCATTTTATCTTGCATCTGCTGGGCCTGCTTCATCAGGTTACCCATACCGCCTTTTCCAAACATATCTATTTCTCTTCAATTAAGGGTCGATTAAAGTTGGCTCATCTTACTAAAATAATACTGAGAATCAATTAAAGTCGTACAAACTTATGACTCAGTTAGCGTCTTAAAGTTCGACTTATCGATAAGCTCAATGGTATTTCCTTTTAAACTCAACAATTCGGGGTTGTAACTTAAACTATCATTTTCAAATTCAGCATCCATCTGACTCATCAACCATTGGATATTGCTATCACTCATCAAGCCTTGTTGGGCTTGAGCAAGCAGCTCTCTATGAAAGCGCTGACGTATCTCTAATGGTGTCTCATGTACATCATCGACACCCACTTCAATCGCCACCTTGGTTTCGTTTCCAAGTGCACGGCTCAAGGCTTCTTCCAGCTGAACAATGGCGATATCAGCAGCTAAATGCTTTTGATTGGGCTTCAATAACAGTGGTATGGGGGAAATAAACTCATGACAAACTGAATTAACCGCGAGTTGCCTGACCCTTCCGCCCACATCCAGTGCCGACATCAAACGGTACCATTTAAGGTCGATATCGTGGCCTGTGATTTCACCATCGCCTGATACAACCACTTGAGCGGGCATCTGCTCAACACAAACCTGTGACTCACTGCTGTTTGAGGCAGCCGTTGATGTATCGCTTTGAGTTTGGGTTTGACTCTGCGTTTGCTTTTGAGTTCCTCCCACTTGATCGAGGTGACTCCCCTCCCCAGTGGCAGCATCATAATGAAGCTTATCTGGCTTATCTGGCGTCTCAGTTTCAACCTTTGAGTCATCATTTAATGAGACAGCCGATTCTTGCTCCTCCCATGGAGGTAGGTCTTCAATCTGACTCTCGGTAACCTCACTCTCCAGAGTCTCAAGCTGGTCACTCAGATCATGCAGGCCATTATCGACAGAATTTTGTTTTTCGGGATCACGAAGAGCCGGTTTTCGAGTCGGCGGCACAAAGCCTTGGCGTTCCGCTTTAGGCTTTTTTCCACCACTCTCCTTAGGCTCACTCTCAACCAATTCAGTTAGCAATGAGTCGCGGGCAGCCAAGACGGCATCTAAAATATCATCTTCTGCGGCATCAGATACGGGTGATGTAACCGCGCCGTTATTGCCCCTATTTAACTCACTATCGCTTGTTCCAGGGCTCCCTTGTGCTAAGGAGTCGAAAGGAAGATACTCATCCATCTGCTGCGGTTGATCATCATAAGCATCAGTTTGTGCGTCTAGTTGAGCGGCTTGAGCGGCGTAATATTCATCGGGCATGGAATCAGGCGACGTCACACCCTGCTCAGGAGTATTTGGCTCAGGAACACTCGGCTCAGGCATACTTTCTGGTGCCAGCTGAGACTCTGTGCGCCTGGTAATATCTGATTGACTGTCTGCAACAGAGGACTCCACCAACTGCGGTTGAGACTCGATACCGTTATGTACTGTATTAGCGCTAGGCTCGACTTCAACAGCTTGTGTCTCAATACTGTTAGGCGCTTCTGATGCTAAATCTTGGGCCGTCGCGGCTTCAGGTGGTGACACTAGGGCTACAGCCTGCTCCATCCCATGACTCGAAGCCTGGCTCAATATCAAGGCTTGCTCACTGTTCAGGCTATTGAGTAAATTAGAATCATCTAAAGACTCACCTGAAATATCATCTTCATCAACTGAAGTGACAGACTCAGGGCGCTGTTCATTCATATCGGCAGTAACTGGCGGCTTAACCGGTGAAACACCTACACTAGATGCTTGTACTACCGACTGACGATCCGGAACAGGAGGTTTGGATGTCGGCTCTACGGTGGGACAATCTAGCCTCTGGCTCTGTGAAGAGCTCGTATTAACATCTCCATGTTCCAGCTGAGATGCTGGCTTCGCTTCAGGAATGGAAATCGTTGCAGGATTTGCTACCAACCATCGCTTGACGGGCACTTCCGGCACAAAGGTCACGGCTCTTAGCAGGGCCATCTCGAGTCCGGACTTGGGATCTGGCGCATGGGGAAGATCTTTGCGCCCCGTCAATAACAATTGATAATAAAGTTGGATCTGCTCGGGACTTATCTGCTCTGCGAAAGCGGTGATCTGTTCACTGTAAATAGACAGTTGAGCAGCGGCCGGCGCAAACTGACTTAGCGTAATCTGGTGTAACAGCTCAAGTAAGCTACGAAGTACTTCCTGTGGGTCAGCCCCAAAGGAGAGCACCTTAGCCGTCACCTGCATCAGATTTTCAATATCACCTTGAATCAAAGCATTAAGCAAGGTAATAACATGATGCTCATCGATGCTGCCCAGCATAGTTTGTACTTGAGTAAGCTTGACTTGTCCCGCACCAAAGGCAATCGCTTGATCGGTCAGGCTGAGTGCATCACGCATACTACCATTGGCTGATTTGGCTAATAATTTCAGTGCTTGGGGTTCAAAACTCAATTGCTCTTGAGAAAGCACGTGGGTTAACTGCTGTTCAATTTCTGACAGCGTTAAGCTCTTTAAGTTAAATTGCAGACAACGAGACAACACAGTGACAGGAAGTCGTTGTGGATCAGTCGTCGCTAGCAGAAACTTAACATGCTCGGGAGGTTCTTCGAGTGTCTTTAACAGGGCATTAAAACTGCTCCTGGAAAGCATGTGAACTTCATCGATAAGGTAAACCTTGTAACGTCCTCGACTGGGTCGGTACTGAACGTTATCTAACAGTTCACGGGTGTCATCGACTTTGGTTCTCGAGGCTGCATCGACTTCAATGAGGTCGACAAAACGTCCTTCAGAGATCTCAGTACAACTGGAACATTGACCACATGGAGAAGCGGTAACGCCCTTCTCGCAATTCAGTCCTTTTGCAAATAAACGCGCTAAACTTGTTTTTCCTACACCACGTGTACCGGAAAAGAGATAGGCATGATGTAATCTTTGCTGAGAAAGAGCATTGGTTAGGGCATGTAAAACATGCGACTGGCCAACCATTTGCTCGAATGTAGCAGGGCGCCATTTTCTGGCCAACACCTGATATGACATGGAACTCCCCAAAGTGTCACTTTATCAATTTCGGGAGCATGCTCCTCGGATAGTGGCACAATAACATGCCATGTAAAAACTCGCTACCGAGGAACATTTTTACGGATGATTATTCGCCGTCGAACTCACACAATTTAACGAGTTCAAGATCCATCGCGTGAAGGCGCTTCTCACCGCCGAGATCCGGCAAAGAGATCACAAACGCAGCGTGGTTAACCTTACCGCCTAAGCTTCTGATCAATTTAACAGTGGCTTCGATTGTGCCACCTGTCGCAAGCAGATCATCGATAACAAGCACTTTATCATTTTCATTGATAGCATCGACATGGATCTCTAATACATCGTGACCATACTCAAGCTCATAGCTTTCTGAAATCGTTTCACGAGGCAACTTACCCGGTTTACGGACAGGAACAAAACCCAGACCGAGTTCGAGGGCTAAAGGCGCACCAAATAGAAAACCACGCGCCTCAGTGCCAACAACCTTTGTGAACCCTTGGTCCTTATACTTCTCTACCAAGATATCCATTGTCGCCTTATAAGCGGTATGATCTTCAAGCAAGCTTGTCACATCTCGGAAAAGGATCCCAGGTTTTGGATAATCTGGAATGGTTTTTATGCTCTGTTTTATCACTGCTAAGGTGTCGTTATTCATCGATATCATCTTTTGGTTTCGCCTGCTCTCGGAGCTGACTTGTAAAAAATCGGGGTAAAGCTTAAGCCGCTTTACCATGAGTTGCAACAAACTCTGTAGCTAATACCAACAAGAATCGAGGGATAAAGTCACACTTTGACAAATTATATAGGTAAATACCGACAAGGTTCATGGAGAATATTACACGAATAAAAATCGCATATAAAACGTTTTAGACAGCGCATTAATCCTCTAACTCCGGGATATTTCTAAGATATAGTCCCAGACCAATAGCAAAGAAAAGCAGCATAAATTTAACCCAAACAATAGGCACAATTGCGATGCTCAACGCAAAACTTAGCCCACTGACAATATACGCTTTTCGTTTCAAACCTTTTCGAATCGCACGTGCACTTTCCCACTGACTCAAAGCATCAGAAAACCAGGGATGCTCCATTAGCCATCGATGTAAACTATCACTCGAACGAGCGAAGCAGAAAGCGGCCAAAAGAATAAAAGGGACGGTTGGTAAGATAGGCAGAGGGATCCCGAGTAGACCCAGGGCTAAACTGCACAATCCACAAATTAAATATACCCCACGCTTCAACGCCATTTTATTCCTCAGAAACGATAATGAAGAGCCATAATACCCGAATGTCTCTTGGGTGAATACCCGGAAATAGCAGGCCACGACTGAACAAGGGCTCCTCTTCTTGATAACATTCTGGCATAACATACCGACATAGTATTCCAATACAGATGGCGCTTTGACGATTAGAGAGTTTATAGACTTGAAATGATTGATAAGGAGTGGCTGCGAAATGAAATCAATTTGCCTACAGAGCTTTGAATTCTCGCTGAATGGTCAAGTACTTAATGCAATTGGTATAAATAAAAAACCATTTAAAGTGATACGAAACGAGAACGCTTTGTCATCCTTGACACTGCGATCCGAATAAGCCAGATTGGTCAAAGCATAAATGATTAAACTTAGAGTAAATCGGTCAGCTTTAACCAAGATAGGGTAGCTGGTAAGGTCGGTAATAATAAAACTAGAATAAAACCAATAAAATAAAAAACATTAAATGGATCTTTAAAAGGCTGACTCATACTTCCTCACTCAAATTCAGGGATGGATTTATTGATCTAGATCAATTTTTCGCGTCATTATAGAGTGATGTTTGTCGAATAGAAAGGGGATTTCAACTATTTCCGGTGCTCATATGTTCAGTACCAATGTTTCCAGTGCAAGTATCTCCTGTACTAGTACCACTCCCGCTAATATCCCCTATGCTAATACTTCCTGTGCAGAGAGTTATTGCTTACCTTCTTTAATGACGCCTTTATTCGCCAAGCCCTCTATCATCTCCCGACATCCCTTAATGAGTATACTTTCTTCCATATCCGGATATGCTGAAAATAACCAAGCCACTAGTGTGTCAAAGGTAACACTTTCAGACTGAGATAAGTAACCTAAGACCTGGGCTGCTAGCGGATTAAGCCTTAAAAACACGACCTCATCTTCACTGTCACGATACAGACAGAAATACTGTGGTGTTGGCGTCGGCAATTCAGGCTGGTACTGCTCAGATATATGTTCAACATCATAGGAGTACTGCAGAACTTTAGCGGTATCGGACAGACAAAGACACTCAGTAGCGACACTCCCCGTTATTTTCACTTGGGATGGATTATCTTTAGCAATAGATATAACCAGCTCCATGTATTCATAGTGGGCGAGCTCGAGTAAAAACCTGGGATCGTCTTCCTTTAACTCATACTCTGACTGAAGAAAAATGACAAATTCTTGAGCAATATCGACAAAGATGGGTGATTGACAGTCATGAGTAACAAAGAAGTCCTGTACCAGTGCCTGCCAAGCATCGTGAGAATACAAGCTCTTCAGGACGGGAAAACCGCTGGAAATAAAGCCATCGATATTATTGAAAAACAGATCTCTATAAACCTTCATCCTTCTTGCTTCTGTTCCTATCGGAAGCGGTCTGGAAGGTTCTTTTATATAGTCCATAAAAGATTGCTGTACGGTACTAAAACCCATTATGCACTCCTCGATAGTAGCCCTGACTGTGCATGCTGATGATCATGGATCTGATCTATTTCATTGAGTAATACAGAGGTTGTGGGAATATTGAAGTCTCTCTCCAAAAGAGTGGGATGCACCCCATGAGCCTCATAACACGTTTGGAGTAATTGCCACACGGGCGAGACAATATCGGCTCCATGAGTATCAACAATAAGATCTTTAGCTTCTTCGTAATGGCCAGCAATATGTAAATAAGCAATACGCTCGGTCGGCATAGCCCTTAAAAACTGACAGGGATCATAGTGATGGTTAACCGAATTAACATAGATGTTATTCACATCGAGTAAGAGCTTACAATCAGCTTCACTTAGAACAGCGTTAACAAATTCAAGCTCCGTCATCTCAGCTCCCGGAGCCGCATAAAAAGAGACATTTTCTAGAATCAACGGCCTTTCAAGAATATCTTCAACCTGCTTGACCCTTTTTACAACATGCATGACCGCCTCTTGGGTGAAAGGGATCGGCATGAGATCATACATATGCCCGGAACCTGAACAATAACTTAAATGTTCAGAGTAGATAGAGATATTATGCAGATCCATAAAAGCTTTTATATCTTTAACAAACTGAATATCGAGTGGCGATGGCCCCCCTATAGACAATGACAAACCATGACAATAAAAAGGCTTTTGCTCGGTCAGTTGCTTAAACTGTCGCCCAAACTTTCCACCTAGCGTCATCCAATTTTCGGGGGCCACTTCAAAAAAATCAATGGATTCAGGAATTGAGTCGCAAAACTCATCTAACATTTCACGTCTTAGACCAAGGCCAACTTTGGCTTGTTCACTCATAGCCTCTCCCAATTATGCTCACTTTACTCAAGACAAAAACAAAAAATAAAACAAACTCGATGCCCGAAGACGATTAAGGCCAGTAGATACCGGCCTTAATGACACCAACAAGCCTCACCCGTACGCCAGCATCAGATACGATGGGCAAAGTGACCGCTCTTTCGGGTTGCTTTACATGTCGCCGCCACACTTACCTTCTTTGCCTTTCTTCATGCCTTCGCCACATTTCCCCTCTTTGGCTTTACTCATTCCTTCACCACACTTACCTTCTTTGCCTTTTTTCATGCCCTCACCACACTTACCTTCACCGCATTTGCCCTCTTTTCCTTTAGCCATGCCTTCCCCGCACTTGCCTTCCTTCCCTTTCTTCATCCCCTCGCCGCACTTACCTTCACCACACTTGCCCTCTTTGCCTTTAGCCATGCCTTCCCCGCATTTTCCCTCTTTGCCTTTCTTCATGCCTTCGCCGCACTTCCCTTCACCGCACTTGCCCTCTTTGCCTTTCTTCATATCGCCGCCACACTTGCCTTCACTATCAACAAGCTGGTAACCCGCTTCCATTTGACTATAACCGAATGGGTTAGCTTGAACCTCAGCAGCAAATGCTGAACCGATAACAACAGTGCCTAAGGCTGCAGCAATAGCGGTCTTTTTAACTAAATTCATAATGTCTTCCTTTCAAATTAAAAATATTAGATTTGGGTTACCAACCAAAATGTTGTTAGCTGGCTCGCAATAATAGACCCGACACACTTCAAATTTATTTCAAAAATTTTACCGGGGTCACGCTTATGACGCATTATTAGCATAAGCGCAACTTTTGGGTTTTGCCTAACAAAGCATCGTATTACGAAAAAATGTTCTGAGGTTTGTCCCTGCATAGGCAACTTTTGTATCGCCTGCACGCTTAAGGTAGAATGCTCGGCCGTTTGAAGGGGGGCGTTATCTTTCAGAGTGCTAAAATACTCGGTCTTCGAATAACCAGACTGCACCGTGACTCCTGATACTAAAAGGAAACGGTCTACAGAAATAGTCGACTGCGACCTTCTCTGAGTTATCCGCAAGAGAATCGGCTCACCTTTAAAATTAGTTAATCAAAGAAGAGTTATACAATGCGCGTAATACTTGCTCCGATGGAAGGCGTTGCCGATGCACCGATGCGTTCACTACTCACCAGCGTAGGCGGATACGATCTGGTGGTCAGTGAGTTTATTCGCGTCGTAGATCAACTCCTCCCAGAGAAAGTCTTTTATCGATTATGCGCGGAACTGGCCAACGACAGCAAAACTCAGGCCGGAACACCGGTACGACTGCAACTCTTGGGGCAACACCCCAACTGGATGGCTGAAAATGCCAATCGCGCAATTGAGCTAGGCTCTCGTGGCGTAGATCTAAATTTTGGTTGTCCGGCTCCCATGGTTAACCGCAGTAATGGCGGTGCAGCCCTGCTTAAAGAGCCTGAGACTATCTATCAGGTGACGCAGTCAGTGAGAGAGGCTGTACCAGATAATCATCCAGTATCGGCCAAGATAAGGTTAGGCTGGGATGATAAAAGCCGTTGTGTCGAAATTGCACAGGCAATTGAAGCCGCCGGAGCGACAGAGTTGACAGTACACGCCCGAACCAAAGAGGAAGGCTATAGGCCGCCTGCTCACTGGGAATATATCCACCAAATCAGAGAGGCTATCTCTATTCCTGTCATTGCCAACGGCGAAATTTGGAACCTGGAAGACTACCAAAAATGTCAGACAGTGAGTGGTTGCAGTGATGTCATGGTGGGTCGCGGAGCATTAGCCGTTCCCAACCTTGCTCACGTCCTAAAAGGGTCACAGAAAATCATGCCATGGGATGAGGTGAAGCAACTTCTGCTTCAATATTCTGAATATGAAATAGTCAGTACAAAAGAGAAATACTACCCGGCACGAATTAAACAGTGGCTTAGGTTTATCGTCCTGCAGTATGAAGAAGCCGACCTCTTGTTCAGGCAAGTTAGAGTCATGAAACAAACGACCGATATTTTAGCGGCATTAAAAGCCTGAGTATAAAAATCATTCGATCTCATATTGTCGGCTGATATGGTAATTTTGTTCGCTTATTCTTTGACATAGGACAAATTATCCCAACCGGAGAGGTCAGATCTGTGCCGATAAGGGATTTTCATGGAGAAAATATGACTGAGTCTTGATCTTAGTCATAGTCAAACAGCCTCACCTGTTTAGACTTAATGTCCGTAAGTCAATAACTAGGCATATTTTCGTGAGCATATCCCATATCAGACATGAACTGTCGCAGCTTGAAACACATCTCAGGAAAGAGATTGGTGCGCTTGCAGAAATCAATCAGGTATCTCTGGACACTGAAGCATCCTCTCTTTGCGAAATTATTGAGGTACTTACCAAAGCCACCTTATGTGATAATCCGCTATTTTTAAAATTGACGAAACTGGATGCGGCCATCTGCCAATTAGATATTGGACTCTATGGTTTGTGCTCTGATTGCGAAAGCGTGATTGAGCCTGAACGTTTAGCCAAGGATCCAATAGAGCAAAGATGTGAAAATTGTGCCGAGCAGTATGAGCACGAACACAGACAAGAGCTTAGGCTGACGCATTAGCCTCATCAAGCCGGAGATTTTCCTTTCGACTTTGAACTCTCATTGCTCTTCCGTGTGCCTGTGATTAATCGTTATAGCCAGCTACAGATTATGTTAATTACAACATAAAAAAGTCGGCGGTTAAGCCGACTTTTTATGTTTATGTTGTAACGAACTAGATTATAATTTTACGCTCGCTTGCAAGAAGAAATAGCGTCCTAACGTATCGTAAGTGTAGGGATCTGTGTTGGCATCGTTATTACCTGTGTAATATGGAGCCTCTTCATCGAATAAGTTATTTATGCCAGCTGACAGCGTCCATCCTTGAGGAAGGAAGTAAGTAGCTGAAACATCGTGATAGATGATGCTATCTGTCGATGGTGCATAACAAGAAGATGGCTCACTTTGACACGCATAACTGTCCATTCCAGAGATATATCGTGCCTGATAGTGTGCGCCCCAACTATCCCCTTCTACACCTAAGTCAAAATTAGTCTTATACTTTGCAAACCCGCCACTACCTGACGTGATAAGACCCGCATAATCGATAGACTCACCTAAGATAATAGATTCGTTCTCGAGCAAAATAGTCGAATCTAAACTCGTTGTCCATGCAAGTCCAACAGCATCGAAGGCATAAGCTAAGTTAATATCAATACCTGAAGTGTTTTCAGCACCAATGTTCTGTAGCTGGTTGTTAAAGATGATTCGATTACCACCGCCCATCTTGATATCGGCAGACTGACACAGACTTGTTTCTGTATTGATTGGGTTACCCTGTGCATCCATACACTGATCAACAATGTACTGCGAGTCAACCAAGGCAATTGAGTTAGTTATCGAGATATCATAGTAATCCGCTGTTACCGAGAAACCATCAAACCATGAAGGTGAATAGACAAAACCTGCGGTAAAGGTTTCAGCCTCTTCCGGTGTCAGATCAGGGTTACCACCGCGCGTCACTTCCGCTTGGTCTTGACCTACCGGATGTTCAACTTGATCGAACGAGGGTGACTTACCCGAATATAACTCATCGACTGATGGAGCTCTGAATGCCGTTGAAGCTACACTACGAAGCATAAATTCATCGGTCACACGCCAGGTCAAACCCAGTTTCCAGGTGCTATCACTACCAAAAGTACTGTAATCAAAATATCTGACCGCCGCACTCAGATCGACTTGTTCGGCTAAGAATACGCCTGACAATAATGGAATAGCTAACTCTAAATACGCTTCAGTAACATCATATTCCCCACCCGTTGGCTCGACTTTAGGGTCATTTGCCATACCTTGCGATGTTAAAGAATCAGGGATAAACCACGCTTTTTCCGTTCTATGCTCTAGTCCCGTTGCAAAGCCCAGGTAGCCCGCAGGCAACTCTAAAACCTCACCAGAAAGGTTAGCGGATACGATAAACATCTCACTACCACCGGAATTAAGCTCGGTATATAAATACTCAGTCATATTTTCTTGGGACCAGGAAGCTTGATCTAGTGGATTAAACGTCCCCTCTTCAATACCAGTATTTACAGAGCCCATATTGATAAGGTTTGCTAGACGGTCAACCGAGTCATTACGTCCGTAGTTAACAGAGGTATCCCAGATCCAACCATTGTCTAACATACCGTCCAATCCAACGACAACGCGAACCGTATCAACAACCTGAGAAAATTCACGGTTTCCGACATCGGCCATACGACGTCCATAGTCTAATTCATCACCATATTCGTAACCGTGCTCTAATAGGCTATCTCCCATGGCTTCGGTATAGGCGAATGTGTCAGTCCATATCGGCTGTGGTGCCATCTGTTGCTCAGACCAGCGCTTAGAGTACATAGCTTCACTGAACAGATTAATCGAATCCGTAAGTTCGAAGTTACCTAAAGCAGTCAGGTTAAGACGCTGCATTGGTGTATATAAGTAACTCGACGCATTGTAGTTATACTTATCATCGTCGGTAAATTCATGCCAAGTTCCATCAAGACTACCCTGCAAAGAATCACGACCTTCAGGTCCCCAAATATGGCCACCAGGGGTATATGAACTACCACCGCAATACAGCTCTAGATTGCCATTGGCATCTTCACGCTCGGCATAGTCACACTGTGTTGCGTCGCGGTCTGCCATGCTCGCTTCGCCACGATCCATGTACTGCAGACCCATAACGACGTTACCGCGGTCAAAGCTGCCACCCATGGTGAGATCGAAACTGGTTTTGTTTGCATCTCCCTGACCGGAAACACCTGTTTGAACATTAGCCTCTAAACCTTCGAAGTCATCTTTAAGAATAATGTTCACAACACCGGCTACAGCATCGGAACCATATACCGAAGAAGCACCATCTTTTAGTACTTCGATGCGTTTAATCATAGACACAGGAATGGTGTTCAAATCTACCGTTGAAGCGGCGCCCGTACCCGAATTAACCATACGGCGGTTATTGACCAATACTAAGGTTCGTTGTGAGCCTAAGCCTCTTAAATTGATAGAGGCGTTACCTTGAGACCCATTATTGATACCTGGATTTGTCATTGCGCCACCAGTGGCGGTCATCTTTTGTAGTACTTCATCGATAGAAATTGCACCGGCAGCTTTGATTGCGCTGGCATCAATCACGGTAACCGGACTTGCCGTTTCCATGTCGGTTCTTTGAATTCGAGAACCTGTCACTTCAATTCGTTCGACTTTAGCACCTTCGCTCTGCTCTTCAGCAAACGCTAATCCTGAGAAAGCAACACTGGTTGCAGCGGCAGCGATTAAAGTAGTGCGTACGGCTTTTGCTGTTAAGGTCAAAGAGTTCATATTTTCTCCCTCATCATTAACCACTCAATAAATAAGCAGGTAACAATTTAATAATAATTATTGTTTTATTGTTCAGGCTTTAAACTAAAGGTAAACCAAAGGTTAACTACCTCCCTTTAAATATTGTTAAAATATGCTACGCAAGTCAACAGAGATCACAATTAAATAACCTTAGTGAAAAGATTTGATACAAATAGATTAACAAAACCAGCACCAGCGCAGCCTTAACGACAGAAAAAACACACCAGATCAATACTTTAAAATAAAAGCAATTAAACTAGTGATATTTAAAATATACTGATTCACGAGGTGGAGGGTTGTTACAACAAGATACGACTGTATGAATTCGGTTAAGTAAAAATTCAATGAAAAACTGGGCAAGCAATAAATTCAGGCATCGTAAATAACAAGAAGAATATATACCAACCCCACACCAGCGTGCAGAAACAATAAATAAAATCCATCATCATGCACACCAAATCCAATCAATATACTCAGCTAACAACAAGGGCATCCAATTACATATTATTAACAGCTGTTTCCAACTTAAACGACTAACTCAAAGAATAAAATCATATCCAGGCAAGCTTTAATGTCATTACACAGTCTCTACGTTAATTTCCGTAACAGCTTATCTATCAAAAGCTGACCATCAGACTGTAAAATCATGACAGTTTATGGAACGTTTCAAGATGAGGATCAGAGCCTGATATCAAGATTAAACCTTAAACATATCAGTTGGTCGCTAAGAGCGTTTACAGATGAAACGAGTGCATCTAATACCAATCGGTATAAGCACTGTTTTGAGGTGACATGGCATCGTATAGGATTTAAAGAAAGGATTTAACTCCGCATTTGACGAAGATAGAGATAGAGAGCGAATAAGCCGACTTAAGATCAAAAAAAAGAAGCCATTAGGCTTCTTTTCTTCATCCAGCATTCGAATTAACGAGTGCGTGGGCATAACTCTTCAGCGCTGAAGAAGTATGCAACTTCACGCTCTGCAGAAGCAACAGAATCAGAACCATGAGCGGCATTTTCATCGATGCTTTCAGCGAAATCAGCACGGATAGTACCAGGAGCCGCTTCAGCTGGGTTTGTTGCACCTAAGATCTCACGGTGAGCAAGAACTGCATTTTCGCCTTCAAGAGTCTGAACCATGATTGGACCAGAAGTCATGAACGCAACTAGTGCACCAAAGAAAGGACGTTCGCTGTGCTCAGCATAGAAGCCTTCAGCTTGCTCTTTGCTTAGGTGGATCATTTTAGAAGCGATGATTTTCAGGCCAGCAGTTTCAAAACGGTTGTAGATAGCACCAATGTTGTTCTTTGCAACTGCATCGGGCTTAATGATAGAAAAAGTACGTTCGATAGCCATGAGAAGCTTCCTTTTTTATAATCAGGTTTTTAATTCGCGCGGATTATACGAAATTTATCGGGAAAATCCTACCTTTATAGTCCAAGGTGTGAGATATCCATCAAAGAGTGATATTGAGTAAGCAGATCGAAGGCACGTTTCTCTCAAAAAACCACCGAAAGTTACAGTTAAGCAGAGGCCACTGCATATCTAGATGCTAATGGTTATCAGCTCAAGTGCTCGGTATAACGAGGATTGAATAGACAGGTAATGTGGTCCTATAAGAAGATGGTAACCTCGTTCAACTTTCGGCTATCCAGTTAGCTTGTACGGCCTCTAAGATACGCTCATTGCAGTGAGCGGGATCATCGTCGAAAGAGTCCAGTGCTAAGATCCATTCTCGCAGATCGGTAAACAGGATTTTTTCAGGATCTACATCCGGATGCTTCTCCAATAAGTCTAATGCTATATCCAGTGAGTCTATCCATTTTAGTGACATCTTAATCTCCGGCATTACTTTAAGTTTAGTAAAAGTATAGACAGCATTTTTAGAGACTAATACCAATCGGTATAAGAAAGTTATCTACTCAGAGTTTTTTTGGCAAACTAATTCAAGGCGAATGGATGATGGAATGGTGCTCCCTTGTGATGTCCTTCAACGCAGAAGTAGGCAGCCAAAAATACTCCTGAAAGGCGAGTTTTAGCGTGTCTGTTGCTGCGTTAACGAGCTTAAACGTAGAATAACGATGCTCTTCACTCGTTGCCTTGCCTCAGAAGCGCTAAATTCTCGCTGAGCGATCACATCTTTAAACCGATTGGTATAAACAAAAAAGGGCAATAACATACGATGCTATTGCCCTTATTTAAAACTACACGCTATTAACTAATTGCCTTCACTCACCATATTGATGGTGTACTTGGGAATATCCACAACCAAGTCACAGTCAGGTACTTTGGTCTGGCACGAAAGACGACTTTCAGGTTCCAGACCCCACGCCTTATCCAGCATGTCATCTTCGAGTTCATCGCTCTCTTCAAGCTCATCAAACCCTTCTCTGATAATGACATGACAGGTAGTACATGCACAAACTTTCTCACAAGCATGTTCAATATGAATGCCATTTTTCAGAGCAACATCTAAAACTGATTCACCTACATTGGCTTCAATAACAGCCCCATCGGGACACAATTCTTCGTGGGGTAAAAATACAATTTGCGGCATCGCTTTACCTATCTCTTATCTAAATACTATCAACTGACTGGCCTTTTAATGCCAATCTAATAGAGTTATCCATACGCTTAGCCGCAAAATCTTGCGTGCTAGCATCTAATGCTTCGATGGCTTTTTCAATCGCATCGGCATCATCCTGAGTACCAACTTCAACCAATACAGCCATGCTCTGTTCAATCGCATTACGTTCGTCAGCCGTTAACAGCTCACTATCCTTCGCCAATGCGGCACTTAACGTCTCGAGTACCCTTGCAGCTTCTACTTGCTGTTCTGCAAGCATACGACGAGTGATATCTTCTTTTGCATTCGCCATAGAATCCTTCAACATGGACCCGATCTCTTCATCTGTTAAGCCAAAAGAGGGCTTAACCTGGATGCTGGATTGCACACCCGTGGATTTCTCCATCGCCGTCACACTCAATAAACCATCAGCATCGACTTGGAAGGTGACACGAATATGTGCAGCGCCCGCAGCCAATGGCGGGATCCCCTTCAAAGTAAAACGCGCCAGAGAGCGGCAGTCATCGACCAATTCCCGCTCCCCCTGTACGACATGGAATGCCATAGCGGTTTGACCATCTTTAAAGGTAGTAAATTCTTGCGCTTTAGCCACAGGAATTGTCGTGTTACGTGAAACCACCTTTTCGACTAAGCCTCCCATGGTCTCGATACCCAGTGACAGAGGGAGAACATCGAGTAATAAGAGGTCTGACTCAGGCTTGTTACCCACTAAAATATCAGCCTGAATTGCCGCACCGATTGCCACAACCCGGTCTGGGTCGATAGAAGTCAATGGCGTTTTACCAAAGAAGCCTTCGACGAGTTCTCTGACCAATGGCACTCTTGTCGAACCACCAACTAAGACGGTTTCAAGCACCTCATCCGCTTTAATTCCTGCATCACGAAGTGCACGACGACAACTGGCAACCGTCTTCTTAACCAGGCTTGTGATAAGAGAGTCAAACAGTGATTTTGTCACGACATGAGTGAGTGTCGCGCCATCATCCAATAAAAGTGTCGCTGTCACTTCGCTCTCATCGGTTAACGCTTCTTTAACCCGTCTTGCTTCAATCAATAACTGTCGACTAATCGATGCAGATGGAGAAGCGAGTTGCCACTCTTGCAGGAGGTGATGGTGTAGCAAGTGGTCAAAGTCATCACCACCCAGTGCAGAATCACCACCGGTAGCTAACACCTCAAACACCCCTTTATTGAGCCTTAAAATTGAAATGTCGAAGGTACCGCCACCAAGATCATAGATGGCAATGACACCCTCTTGCCCTGAATCTAATCCGTATGCGATTGCGGCCGCTGTAGGTTCATTTAATAAACGTAATACTTTCACCCCTAGCAGAGCTGCCGCATCTTTAGTGCCTTGACGTTGAGCATCATCGAAATAAGCCGGAACCGTGATGACAATACCTTCAAGATCGCCACCTAGCGTGCTTTCAGCCCTTGAAATCAACGGCTTTAAAATTTCTGAAGAAATTTGAACTGGATTAACTGTGCCCTGCTCGGTAACGAACAAGGGCAGACCATTTTCACTGGCTTGGAAATGATAAGGCAGATCTTGTACGCCCGCTTGAATATCGGCAAGACTTCGGCCCATAAAACGTTTCACCGATACGATAGTATTTTGTGGGTCTTTAGCCGAATGTGCCTCGGCTTCAAAACCGACTTGGATGCCAGTATCGGTATAACGAACTATCGAAGGCAGTGAATGTTGGGCATTCTCATCTGATAGGGTATTTGCAACACCACTACGTACAGCAGCAACCAGTGAGTTTGTGGTACCTAAATCAATACCTACAGCCAACCTATGTTGATGAGGGGCTGCAGTCTGTCCAGGTTCTGCAATTTGCAAAAGAGCCATAAAAATTCCAACCTAAGTATTAGCCAATATGGTGCTAAAGCTAATCAAATAAAAAATAATTAACAAACTGAAAAGTATGCCTAAGCCTAATCAAACAGAACATCTTCCGCACGTTCAAGTTCAATGTTTAACTTAGCCATAAATTTCAATTTTCGAATAAGGTCTGCAGCTCTTGAGAGCGCTTCCTCAGAGTCGCTTAGAAGCAATGGAGCTAAATCTTGCTCAATCTTCTTAGCATAAACTGAAAATGACTCGTATAGTCCGGCAATCATCTCATGGGGATCGCTACTATGAGCGATATCTTCGAGGGATTCACGCCATTCCATCTGCTGCATTAAAAAATGAGTATCTTTAACCGTCGTCGACTCGTGTTGAAGATCAAATCCATTTAACGCAAGAATATGTTCGGCTCTTGAAATTGGATTTTTCAACGTCGAAAAGCCGTCGTTTACCTGGGCGGTACGCTGAACGGCAATACGTTTATCTTGTTCGCTGGAGTTAGCAAACTTATCGGGATGAACCGCCCTTTGCAGTTCGCGGTAGCGTTCTGCAAGTAAGGCGGTATCAATTTCGTAGGAAGGTGTAAAACTAAACAGCTCAAAATAGTTCATGACTCAATTCTTTTGACGGTTAGACTGTGAAACTCTCACCACAGCCACACTCCCCTTTTGCATTAGGGTTGTTAAACTGAAAACCTTCATTGAGCCCCTCTTTTACGAAGTCGAGCTCTATACCCTGAAGATAGATGAAGCTCTTGGCATCGATAATAATTTTCACTTCACCAATTTCATAAACTTCATCATCATCATTCAAATCATCTACAAACTCGAGGATATAAGCCATACCAGAGCAACCTGATGTTTTTAGCCCCAAGCGCAATCCAATCCCCTTGCCGCGACTCACAAGAAAGCTTTTTACACGTTCTTCTGCCGCAGGAGTCATTGTTATAGCCATCTTAACTCCGGAAATTACTTAGTTTGCTTTGACTTATAATCATCGATGGCTGCTTTAATTGCATCTTCAGCCAAAATTGAGCAATGAATTTTTACAGGTGGCAATGCAAGCTCTTCTGCAATATCAGTATTCTTAATTGCTGCAGCTTCTTCGATAGTTTTTCCCTTAACCCATTCGGTAACAAGAGAACTCGATGCAATAGCACTTCCGCAGCCGTAAGTCTTAAACTTGGCATCTTCAATCATGCCATTTTCGTCAATCTTTAGCTGTAACTTCATCACGTCGCCGCAAGCGGGTGCGCCGACCATACCGGTAACGACTGATGGATCATCTTTATCGAAAGAACCTACGTTTCTAGGGTTCTCATAATGTTCTAGTACTTTTTCGCTATAAGCCATGGTACTGCTCCACTCTCTATATTCGTTTTAACCGGATTAATGATGTGCCCATTGAACCTTATCTAGGTCAACACCATCTTGAAACATCTCCCATAATGGAGACATCTCCCGTAAGTCGCCAATTGACTTGTTAATAGTCTCAATTGCATGATCGATCTCCTCTTCAGTCGTAAAACGACCGATAGAGAAACGAATTGAGCTATGCGCCATTTCATCATTCAAACCAAGTGCTCTTAGCACGTAGCTTGGTTCTAAACTTGCCGATGTACATGCCGAGCCTGATGAGACAGCAAGATCTTTCAGCGCCATCATCAATGACTCACCTTCAACGAAGTTAAAGCTGGCATTTAAGCTGCCACAATAGCGCTGTTCGAAATCACCGTTAATGTAAGTCTCTTCGATTCCTTTAACGCCATCCCAAAGTCTGTCACGTAAGGTTCTGATACGCGCATTCTCTGTTGTCATTTCAGCTTTTGCTATCGCAGCCGCTTCACCCATACCAACAATTTGATGAGTCGCAAGCGTACCACTTCGCATACCACGCTCATGGCCGCCCCCGTGCATAGTCGCCTCAAGACGAATGCGTGGCTTACGACGCACGTAAAGTGCTCCGATACCTTTAGGACCATACATCTTGTGGGCTGAGATAGAGATCAAATCAACTTTCATCGACTGAACGTCGATAGGTAATTTGCCCGCACTCTGCGCTGCATCGACATGGAAAATAATCTTCTTGCTACGACATAGCTCGCCTATCGCTGCGATATCATGAATAACACCGATCTCGTTGTTCACATGCATGATACTGACAAGAATGGTATCTTCACGCATCGCAGCTTCGATCGTTTCAAGCGGGATAAGACCATTAGACTCAGGTGCAAGATAGGTCACTTCGAAACCTTCACGCTCCAGTTGACGACAAGTATCCAATACGGCTTTATGTTCTGTCTTGCTTGTGATGATGTGCTTGCCTTTCTTATGGTAGAAATGAGCAACACCCTTAATCGCCAAGTTGTCAGATTCAGTTGCACCCGATGTAAAAACGATTTCTCGCGGATCGGCATTGATCAGCTCAGCAACTTGATTACGGGCGATATCGACCGCCTCTTCAGCCTGCCAACCATAACGGTGAGAACGAGACGCAGGGTTACCAAATATGCCGTCCATAGTCATGCACTGCATCATTTTTTCTGCAACACGAGGATCAACCGGCGTTGTCGCAGCATAATCTAAATAGATAGGAAGCTTCATCACACACTCCGTACTTACAGCCTCTAAAAGGGCTCAACAAAGTACAAAAAATTATTTAATAATAACAAAGTTAACTTATATCGTTACTCTTTGTTCCTGTTGCAATTCATCTTGCTTAACCGATATAAACTGAACGTCACGTTTATTCATTAGGCCAGCAAGACTGATCCCATTTAAGAAATCAGAAATTTGTTTACTCAGATCACCCCATAACGAGTGAGTCAGGCAGCGCGTACCACTTTGACAGTTACCTTGTCCCTGACAACGTGTAGCATCGACGGATTCATCAACTGCACGTACGACCATACCAACTGAAATTTCCTCAGCATCGGCACCCAGACGATAACCTCCACCCGGGCCCCTAACACTTGAAACCAGTCCATGCTTTCTCAGTTTTGCGAAAAGTTGTTCAAGATAGGAAAGAGAGATCCCTTGGCTCTCAGAAATATCGGCCAATGGCACTGGACCCGATGTAGAATGCATAGCAACATCTAACATGGCTGTCACAGCATAACGACCTTTCGATGTAAGTTTCATAGCAACCAGCTCCCAAAAATGCATAAGGGAATTCAAACATACCTGACTATTTTAGTCAAGTATTAGACCTTATAATTTACTCAAGTATTAAGTCTATTTCCAGACAGGGTATAAATGGGCATTCATTAGCAAAAAATACCCTGCCACTTTGGTGGGGTATTTAACCTGTTTCTCTTAAAAGATTCAATGAATGTTTACAACTTAGCGCACTAAAAGATCAGATTATGGGATCGAACTCATCAATTGACTGTTTACGCTTCTGTGCAGCGGCTAATTCGACATCACTGAAGTCATCGACTTCAAGTTCAGGAAGCTTATCGGTGCACACACTGCCGCCCATAGATTGAACCGCCTGACACACTTCCTGGACCTTTGAATCCATCAGGTGCATGTGGTCCAACATCTGGCCAATCGCGTTAGCAACCGGGTCGGGATTATCGGGCGAAACGGCATAGGCATCGAAGCCATACTTCTTAGCCATCTCAGTTCGTCGCTTGGACTTTTCTTTACTGGCTTCATTTGGCGTTGACACAACCCGGCCAGGAATACCCACGACCGTCGTGTCTTTTGGGACATCTTTGACAACCACAGAATTAGAACCGACTCTGGCCCCGTCATTCATGGTGATAGGTCCCAATATTTTAGCGCCCGCTCCGATGACGACATTATTCCCTAAGGTGGGATGACGTTTGCCTGCCTGCCACGTGGTCCCGCCTAATGTGACACCATGATAGAGGGTACAATCATGACCAATCTCAGCAGTTTCACCTACGACCACACCCATTCCGTGGTCGATAAAAAATCGGTCACCGATTGTCGCACCGGGGTGGATCTCAATTCCAGTCATCCAACGGGCAAATGTAGAGAGACAACGGGAGGTTAAACGCCACTTTCGCTTCCATAGCTTATGGCTCACTCTATGGATCCAGATAGCATGCATTCCAGGGTAGTTTAATAACACCTCAAATGTACCATGTGCTGCCGGATCTCGATGATAGATGGACGCAATATCATCTTTAAGTCGAGCGATAACTCCCATATGATTCTCGTTCCTTATGCTTCGTTATTGTCTTTTGGTGCCACTTTTTTATCGATAGAGGTCAACATCCCTCTCAGGATATTCATCTCTTGCCTTTCCAGTCTGGCTCGACTAAATAGACGACGCAACTTTGTCATTACCTGACCAGGATGCTGCTTAACGATGAAACCGGTATTGAGCAATGTCTCTTCGAGGTGACCAAAAAAGTTTTCACGCTCTTTTGCAAAAGGATATTCATACACAGGCTCAACATAGCCTTCAGGTTTGGCATTTTCAAAATCTTGCTTAACCTGAGCAAGATGAGCCACACGCGCTTCATAACAGATGATCTGCACCGCTTGTGCTAAGTTAAGCGAGGTATATTCCGGGTTTGCAGGTATCGCGACATGATAGTTACATTTCTGTAGTTCTTCATTGCTGAGGCCATTATTTTCACGGCCAAATACAATGGCGACAGGACCCGCTAAAGCAGAAGCAACTAACTTTTCGCCCGCCTCTCTGGGCTCCAACATTGGCCAGTCTAATGTACGACTACGTGCACTGGTCGCGATGACCAGACTGCAATCTGCAATGGCTTCTGCGACGCTATCGACAGTAACTGCATGTTTCAGGATATCTGATGCCCCAGCAGCCAAAGCCACCGAATGCCCATCGGGCGCAACACGAGGTTCGGCAAGATATAATGTAGAGAGTCCCATGGTTTTCATTGCACGGGCTGTGGAACCTATGTTTCCAGGATGAGATGTACCAACGAGTACGACACGAATATTGCTGAGCATGAAACTACTTACTTTGATAGAAGAACATAATGACAATATTATCACAGGCCCTCTTTTGTTAAAACATCTAAGGGGTTTCAGCATTTAACTCTCCGCAACCGCAAATACATATTTTAGCTTTGATGGCGATAAAACGGCTGATGAAATGAGAATAATTGACATACTTGCCGCGCAACCTTCTGGATACACTAGAATTAGCAATTCAAATGCCGGGAAGCTCAACATCACTCAATGATGTTAGCGAGGTGACAGACCTTGCACTTTACGGCCATGGGGGTATAATACGCACCGATTATTTTATATCTGTTCTTTAAAATCCAGGGGATTGTAATGCATCCGATGCAGACTATTGCTGTGCGCGCTGCCCGCGCTGCCGGCCAAACGATTATACGTGCCTTCGCTGAACTCGACAAAGTTGAGGTTACAGCGAAAGGTATTAATGACTACGTAACAAACGTAGATAAAGAAGCTGAAGCTGCCATTACTTATCAAATCCGTAAGTCTTACCCGGATCACACTATCATTGGTGAAGAAACTGGTGAGAATAAAGGCGAAAACAGCGATTACGTATGGATTGTAGACCCTCTGGATGGCACCAACAATTTTGTTAAAGGCATCCCACACTTTGCGGTTTCTATCGCAGTTCAATACAAAGGCAAGACAGAAGTTGCCGTTGTGTATGACCCAATTCGCGACGAACTCTTCTCTGCCGTTCGCGGTAAAGGCGCAAAGTTCAATGACTTCCGTATGCGTGTTTCTAAGCAAAATGATCTTAGCAATGCAATTATCGCTACTGGCTTCCCTTTCAAAGCCAAGCAGCATACTGAAACTTACATGAAAATTTTTACTGAAATTTTCACTCAATGTGCCGATGTTCGTCGTGCAGGTTCTGCCGCACTCGATCTTGCCTATGTTGGTGCGGGTCGCGTAGATGGTTTCTTCGAAATTGGTCTTAAACCTTGGGATATCGCAGCAGGCGAGCTTATTGTTCGTGAAGCTGGCGGTACTGTAACCGATTTCACCGGTAACCATGGCTACATGGCATCGGGTAATATTATTGCGGGTTCACCGAAAGCCACGTCAATAATCGTTAAAACTGCTCGCCCATTACTAAGCGAAGCACTTAAACGTTAATCCCCCCAGAACAGATTGTAAAATATGAAGCCATCATCACTATGATGGCTTTTTTGTTTCTGATACTAAGCCGTATAACACCTATCACCTCTTACTTGCTTAAAGATAAAACTTTCTTAAAGACTAAAGTATCTAAAAAAACAGTTTCCTAAAAACAAAAGATCGTCTCAAGGATTCAAAAGCATTTACTTGCATCTTAAATACATCTTATAATACCCGACATATTTACTAGGTTATTAGAGAGTGTCATGTTAAATATCGATGAACCGACTCAAACACAACCCAAATTATCACTTTTTAAACTAGGCTTTCGTCCTTTCTTCCTGTTAGGTGCCATGTTTAGCCTTATGGCCATCACCATTTGGGGAGGCTTCTTCTTTGGCCATATTCAGTTTTCGCCTCATGGCGATCCAATATGGTGGCATGGACATGAGATGGTATTTGGCTTCGTTATTGCCATCATTGCAGGCTTTTTGCTAACGGCGGTACAAAACTGGACCGGACAACCGGGAGTTAAAGGTAAATCCCTTATGATCCTGGTCTTGGTTTGGATGTTACCCAGAGTATTGCTTCTTAATAAAGAGTGGGTATCACTGGAAGTCGTCATGGCGATAGATCTGGCCTTTGCTCCATTAACCGCACTCTTGATGGCAAGATCGGTATTAAAGGTCAAGCAATGGCGAAATTTTGCCTTCGTGCCTATTTTATTGATGCTGATGTTAGTCAATGCGATGAGTTATTACGGTCTGCTAACTAATGATCCTGCGTTAACTAAAACGGCTCTACACAGCGCTATATTGCTCATGGTTACAGTCGTGGCGCTAATAGGCGGTAGAGTGATTCCATTTTTTACCGAAAGAGCAACACAATGGCAACGGAGCCCGAATATTGTTTGGCTCGAAATCATCACCTTTATCAGCCTTATTTTTCTTATCTTGGCAGTATTATTTCAACAGCCACTCGTTATTCAGATAAGTGCAGGTATTGCCGGGATAATCTTACTGATAAGATGGTCACGCTGGGGAGGAAGACATACAGCAGGCGTTCCCCTGTTATGGTCACTCCATGTGAGCTATTTTTTCATTCCGCTAGGCTTATTACTTATCGCTACGGGTGAGAATTTCTCCGCAGGCTTGCATGGGATCACCTTAGGTGGCTTAGGAGGGATGATTTTAGCTATGATGGCAAGGGTATCTTTAGGTCACACAGGCAGAAACTTAACCCCGCCTAAAATAGTGACGATTGCCTTCGCACTCATCGTGCTGGCAACGGTATTTCGGATTTTGGCAGGATTAATGATGAGTTATTATCTTCCGCTTCTCGAGGCAGCAATCGTTTGTTGGATGCTCTCTTTCGCCATATTCATTTATCACTATACCCCGATTTTACTTAGAGCCCGAGTAGACGGTAAACCCGGTTAAACAAAAAACAACAGGGCGCCAATATATTTTTTACTAGAAAAGAATCGAGAATTGGCGCCCAGCTCGTTTAAAGAAAATTCCGAATCCACCATAAATCCATCCCAGTTCCTCGGCGACAATTTGTTAAAATACTAATGCCTTCTATATTAATAACAGTTTCATCACAAAAATTTCGGCCCTAATAGCCCTACCTAACTGTATTATAATGGTATTAATGTGAATGGCGTCACACAGATAAGTTAGCACAGTTCTGAATACTTGATACCATTGCAAAAAAAACGCAAAGAGGTCTTTATGGGGAAACGATACATTCAATACGGTTCAAAAAGCATTAAAGCGGTTGAACACTTCGTTCTGTTCATCATTGCAATTGCAACGATCGTTGCCATTGGGCAAGAGATATACCATATATTTGAAGTAGGAAGAGTCGCACTTGCCGACCTACTGCTACTGTTTATCTATTTAGAAGTCTTGGCCATGGTGGCAAATTATGCCGAATCAGGAAAGCTTCCTGTCCGCATGCCTCTCTATATTGCCATCGTTGCCTTGGCTCGTTATCTCATATTAGATATGAAAGCGATGGATGACTGGCGCATTCTGGCTATTTCCGTGTCCACGCTGATATTAGCTTCTACGGTCATTGTGATTCGTTGGGGACAGCTGAAGCTACCTTACCCAAAGAGTGATGATCATCAGTAGCCAATATTGATATTATAAAAACTCAGCCAGATAGGCTGAGTTTTTTTTGCCTGTAACAAAGAGGCATTCTCTATTTGATTTTTTTGCCTTATTGAACATATATTATGCTACTTTTAAAGAAGTTACTTTTACTTCAATGAGAGGGGATCTTAGATGAGTGATATGGTTGAAGACTTAGATGAGCGACGTACTTCCTTAAGGCTTGACATGGAAGCCGAAAGAATCGTTCTCTCCTGGCATGATAAAGAAGGTGTTTTGAACACTGACGAAGGGATCTGTATCGATCTTGCCAGACATGGTGTGCTAATTGACTATAAACAGGGTTTCGACCTGGGTGAACTATTAACTATCACATTCAATCCTGATAATGACAAAGCGCATACAGTCAAAGGGCAAGTGTGCAGAACAACAGAATGTAACCCCAACAGTTTCCATATCGCACTTCAACTGATCTCAAAAGAAAAATAATACGCTTTCCTGGTTTTCAGCAGTATCTGGGAGTCTGTTCTATACTTAACATACTTAATAACCAAGGGTAATTGGTACGAAAGGATATGGAGATATTTTTATGATATTGCTTGTGGGTGGCGAAAAAGGGGGTGCAGGTAAGAGCTGCATGGCCCAGAATCTGGCTGTTCATATTACTCAAAAATTTCAAGCCAACGTACTGATGGTCGATTGCGATCCCCAGCGCACAACATCCGACTGGATCCAGGCACGTAATGACGATCCTACCCTTCCAACCATTAACTGTATCCAGCTCTACGGAAAAATTCGTAATGACTTATTGAGCCAAGATGAAAGATTTGACTATGTCATTGTCGATTGTGGTGGACAAGATAACCTTGCAATGCGAGCCGCCATGTCGGTAGCGACTTATGTGGTTTTACCATTAAGGCCTAAACGTCGTGATCTTAAGACTCTTCCTCATATGGAAGATATGTTAAGTACCTGTAAGATGGTCAACCCCAAGATGGTCGCAACTATCGTGATGACTCAATGTCCTTCGCTTCCCAGCCAATTTAAACGAATACTGGAGGCGAAAGAGGTTGTGCAATCCTTCGGTTTAAGAGTATTAAATGCCGTCACTTTCAGCAGAAATATCTATGATGATAGTGAAGAGCAAGGCTCCTCTGTCATTGAGATTGATCCCGGAGGAAAGGCTGCAATGGAAATTCACGCGATTGCGGATGAACTTTTTGCTATAGAACCAGAAAATTGCTATGAGCTTAACTGACCTAAAGCGAAGAAAGAAGACAGCACCTCGTAAAAATGTCTCTATCGAGGATTTTATCGAAGACGCAAATAATTATGCCTTCGGACAACCCAGTGTGGTTAGTCGCAACAGAAAAAAACTCACCACAGGCAAACATAAGGGGTTAGATAAACACTCCACAAAAATTTATAAGCATGCGACGTTTTCATTAACAGAGGAATCGATTGGCATACTGGATAAGCTTGCGAGCCAATCTAAAATCGCTAAATCACGCCTGATCCGAATCTTAATTCATGAATTTTCGAATAAAAGTAAGATTGAACAAGATTCGATTATTGCTATCTGCGACGACCATTAACCAGCGATTATATTGAGACACATACTTCGCAGTGATACGCATCGCTGCGAAGTATTAATTTATAAAACAACAGCTCTAATGATTACAGATACGATCAGCCGCAGTCTCTATGCCTTGCTCCGACTCAGTAAACTTTCCTTTATTTTCTAAGAACGCTATCAGCTCTTCAGCAGTCATCTCACTGGCCGAACAGGTGTGATAACAAGCGTTCTCTCCGAATTTTTCATGCATCAGGAGTTTTAGCTTCTCTTTGCTAATCGCTTTCCCTAGGGTTAACATTAATTCCATGACTTGATGGCCATGTACCGAGTTCGACATAGGTTGCCTCATATAAGGTATAAATTATTTATCCCTTTATAAATGATTTTCGGAAATTAAACTTTGATCTTACACTCACAGATAGATTTCAATCATAATTTGAATTGATAATTCTACTTTTCTTGCTACTGAATGCCAACATGACTCATTGGGATACTTATTCATGTCTTTGATTTTACTTTTAACCCAACAGATGAGCCTCTACTTAGTGCTGGTCTACCTTGTCAGTAAGACCCCTTTATTCAAATTTTTCGCAGAAGCCGCGACTCGGCTGCCTCACAAAATATTCATCTACCTGATTTTTTCCGGCTTTTGCATCATGGCAACCTACTTCGGTGAACAGACTAACGATGCCATCGCCAACACCCGTGCCATGGGAGCCGTTTTAGGCGGGCTGTTAGGCGGGCCAGTTACAGGTTTTTTAGTCGGACTCACGGGAGGCTTACACAGATACAGCATGGGAGGCTTTACCGATGTAGCCTGTGCAATTTCTACGACTCTCGAAGGGTTTTCGGCGGGAATAATCAGCCTCTATTTGCGCAGGCAAGATAAGAGTGAACTGATATACGCCCCTTTGTTGGTCTGCCTGGTCACCTTCTGTGCAGAGATGCTTCAGATGGGGGTTATTCTACTCGTCGCTCAACCTTTTGCCGATGCATGGGCGTTGGTTAAACAGATAGCCCTTCCGATGCTCTTAGTGAACTCTATCGGTGCAGCCCTGTTTATGAGTATGGTAAGAGATCAAAAAACCATGTTCGACAAACTCTCATCAGCATTCTCAACTCAAGCACTAAAAATTGCCGAACGCAGCGTTGGGGTGTTATCCAAGGGATTCAATCAAGAAAGTAGTACTCAGGTTGCCCAAATTATTATCGAAGAAACCCATGTTGGAGCCGTTGCGATAACCGATAGAGAGCATCTGTTGGCCTTTATCGGAACCGGCGCCGACCATCATATTCCAGGCACTCCGATATCATCAAAAATAACTCAAGATGCCATAGATAATAACTGTGTCATGTTTGCCGATGGAGTCAACATGGCATACTCTTGCTCCATCTCTGCACAATGTCGACTAGGCTCCAGCTTAGTCATCCCGCTTCGATGTGAAAATGAGGTCATTGGAACAATTAAACTTTACGAGCCGAAGAACAAGCTATTTCTCAACATTAACCGAACGCTGGGTGAGGGAATTGGTCGATTATTATCGAACCAAATCTTATTCGGTCGCTTCGAACGTCAACAAAATCTACTCACTCAGGCTGAGTTAAAGTTATTGCAGGCACAAGTTAACCCTCACTTCCTCTTCAATGCGCTCAATACCATCGCAGCCATCATAAAAAGAGATCCCTTAAAGGCAAGACAACTGATCCAACAATTATCTCAATTTTTAAGAATTAACCTCAAACGCACCACAGGACTCGTGACACTTTCGGACGAGCTTGAACATATTGATTCATATCTGACCATCGAGAAAGCACGTTTTATCGATAAACTAAACGTTGAGATTGATATCCCTGATCAACTGCTTCATTTTCGCCTGCCCGCATTTACCCTACAACCCATCATTGAAAACGCAGTAAAACATGGTACCAGCCATATGTTAGAGCACGGTCTTATAAGAGTTACTGGCAAGGTACGCGATGATTTATTAATATTAGAGGTAATTGATAATGCGGGGCTATACCAGTCAGATAACAATTCGGAGGGTCTGGGGATGAATTTGGTTCATAAACGAATTCAAAATCAGTTTGGCACTGAATTTGGTATCGATGTCGATTGCCATAAAGATGAATACACCAGAGTCAGCATTAAGCTACCATATACGGAAACCCAGACGTGATCACATCACTAATTATCGATGATGAGCTTTTTGCTCGAGAAGAGTTAGCCGACCTACTGAGTGAAAGCTCAGACATAGAGATTATCGGCCAATGCAGTAATGCTATCGAAGCATTGCAGATGATCACAAAACTTAAGCCTCAGTTGATCTTCCTGGACATCCAAATGCCAAGGATCACAGGTATTGAACTCATTGGCATGCTGGATCCCGACATAATGCCGCGTATCGTTTTCGTTACCGCCTACGATGAATTTGCTATCAAGGCGTTCGATAACTACGCCTTCGATTATCTGTTAAAGCCCATCGATGAAAAAAGGCTTCAACAGACATTAAACCGGGTCAAAAAAGATCTTCAACCAAAATCTGTCAGCATTATCGCCCCTGAACAGTTAACTCACCTCCCCTGCTATACCGGAAGTAAGCTAAAGGTGATATCGATTAAAGAGGTAGAGTTTGTATTCAGCGATCTCAGTGGTGTCCATGTAGCAACCAACAGGGAACAAGCACATACCCACTTAACCCTGAAAGTGCTCGAGGAAAAAACGGCATTGGTCAAATGTCATCGACAATACCTGATAAGCCCTGAAGCAATATCTGAAATCGAAGTTCAGGAAACCGGCGCCGAAGTCACCACAGTCTCCGGCGCTAAAGTTCCGGTTTCGAGGCGTTACTTAAAACCACTGAAGCAGATGTTTGGTTTTTTATAGTCGAGTCAAATAACATAAAATGTGTATCGAAAGCATCAATAATTGCCGGTTCTTATTGAGTTCTACGCTTTAGCGCTTAACATTTCGGCAAATAAGCCACCAGACCTGTAACAAACAAAAACCACTCAGGGTCGATATGAAACCGCTAACCCTCTCAATCCGACCACTCACCTTTTCCCCAGTTTTCTAAATATCAAATCTCTTTACACTGAGGGCAACTCAAAATAGGAGATAGTAATTATGATGTGGTTTCTAATGTGTGTCGGCCTGCTTATCGGTGGATACTTTGTCTATGGTACTTTCGTAGAGAAGGTCTTCGGTATCAATGCTCAACGCCAAACTCCGGCATTTACTAAAACCGACGGCGTAGATTTCGTGCCTATGTCCAAGGGCAAGGTCTACCTGATTCAACTACTCAATATCGCAGGTGTGGGACCCATATTTGGCCCTATTCTTGGTGCTCTCTATGGCCCGGCGGCCATGTTATGGATTGTATTCGGCTGTATTTTTGCCGGTGCGGTTCATGATTACTTCTCCGGTATGTTATCTGTTCGTAATGGCGGTCAATCAGTACCAAACCTAGCGGGTAAATATTTAGGTAAAGGTGCTAAGCACTTTATGAATGTATTTGCCATCATATTGCTGTTACTTGTCGGCGTAGTATTTATCTCGGCGCCCGCTGGACTACTAGGAAAGCTTACCGGTTGGGACGTATCAATCTTCCTGGGCATTATCTTTGCCTACTATCTTATCGCCACCATCGTTCCTGTCGATAAGATCATCGGTAGACTCTATCCATTCTTCGGTGCGCTTCTGCTCTTCATGTCAATAGGTCTGACTATTGCCATCATGGTCTCGAGTGAGTACACACTATTACCAGGCTTCGAAGCCCGTGACTTCCTGACTAACCTTAACCCGAATGATATGCCTTTATGGCCAGCACTGTTTATTACCATTGCCTGTGGTGCGGTATCCGGCTTCCATGCGACTCAGTCTCCTCTAATGGCTCGTTGTGTAGAAAATGAAACTAACGGTCGCTTCGTTTTCTTCGGTGCCATGATAGGTGAAGGTGTGATCGCGCTTATCTGGTGTGCAATTGCTCTCTCTTTCTTCGGCGGCGTTGAAGGCCTGAACGAAGGGATGGCGGGTAACCCGGCAAACGTTGTATATGAAGCATCAACAGGACTTCTGGGCACCGTGGGTGGCTTTATGGCTATCTTAGGCGTTATTGTTCTGCCAATTACCTCAGGCGATACAGCCTTCCGCTCGGCTCGTTTAATCTTGTCTGAATTTTTCAAGATGCCACAGACTGAATTACCTAAGCGTTTAATGCTAGCCATCCCACTATTCATCATGGGTGCAGTTCTGACTCAGGTTGACTTCGGCGTTATCTGGCGTTACTTCGGCGTCGCAAACCAAACGACAGCTGTTATGATGCTATGGACTGCCTCGGCATACCTACTGCGACACAACAAGTTCCACTGGATCTGTACGGCACCGGCCATGTTCATGACTACGGTAGTAATTAGCTTCTTGCTAAGCTCGCACACCTTAGGTGCGGGACTGCCTATCACGATTTCAACCATAGCGGGTCTTGTCTCTACTGCCGTCATTTCCTCATTGATTATCATCAAGACTAAGGGCAAAGGTGATGAAGAGGTAATCGAAGAGGTCTAACCTTTAACGATTTAGCTAAGCCCATTAAAAAGCCAGTCATGTGACTGGCTTTTTGCTATATCTACGGCGAGAGATTTATTCTTTTAAGAGCTCAGGCTCAACTAATACACTTCCGGTATCGTTAGAGACCCAAATTTGTCCTTCACTGATATTATATTGAAGCGACATGCTTCGACTAACCAGCTCCCCCATCTCCTTGACTGAATCCTCTGGAATATTCCAAACTTTCAGGTTTTTATAACGCTCAAATGTCTTCTCGTTCTGTTTCCACCAAATGGGCACACTACGGCCACCGTAGGCAAATAGCTGTACCTGCTTTGAACGACCACTCGCCTTTCTAAGCCATTTCTCATCACTCTGTCCGAACTCGATCCAAAGCTCTATATCACCGATAAGTGATTTTTCCCAAAGCTCGGGTTCATCTTCGACACAAAGGCCCTTACTGAACTCGAGTGTATCACTGGCATTCATAGCAAAAGCCAGCAGACGGACCATCATTCTGGAATCTGTTTCAGAAGGGTGCTGTGCAAGGGTTAAACTATGATCGTGATAATAACCACGATCCATATCTGCGATTTGAAGGTGAACTTTATAAACTGTTGCTTTAGGTGCCATCGTATTAACATCATTAATCTAGATTGGCATTAGTGTACCCTATTTGGTCACACATGAAGCTAAAGCATATAAAATTAAAGGGTTGAAAAACTCGACTTTGATGATTAAAGCGACCCAGCTTTGAGATGTTTAGCCATAGGAAAATGTGCCTTCAATTGCGCTAACTTCTCACTATCAGTAAAGATAAGACTTCGTTTACCCTGTTCGAACAACCTGCTAAGTTCACTTAAAGGAGGCAGTAGAGCGCGACTCGCATCTCTCCTCACCAACTCGTTTAACTCGAAAGGTAGCGCTTCGATACTAAAGATATGATCTAATCGTTGCAGTAATGGCATAGCGGCAATGGGAAGCATTGAAACCTCAGTCTCGTCATCTAACAGCAGAATTTCGCCACCTGTTGAGATATTTTGGAATGCGTTGTCGTAATGAGTCGGGGTTTGAGCATCAAACTTGTCGCCATTGGTTTTGAAAAAGTGCTCCCAAAACAACTTTCTCTGTTTAAATACCGGTAATTTTTGCTGTACCTCTAGTCTTCTATCTGCTACAAAATCAAACAATTCAGTCAGTGAACCTGGTAGCCAGGACTCCAATCGGGATCTTAGCTCACGAGCAAAAACCGGGGCAGCACCGGCTGTACTGATCGCGACTTGCAAACGTCCGCGATCAACAATAGACGGGGTTATAAAGCGACATAACTTTGGACTATCGACGACATTGACCCATATCCCTCGATTTTTTGCCACATCGGCCAATTGGGTATTCAAGGCTTGGTCCGCCGTCGCGAGATAGACCAGATCGACACCCTGGATATCGGCATCTTTAGCGGCACGTTCAATGAGTGAAATCCGCCCCTTGTCGGCATAGGCCTTCACATCAGCTGAGATCTCGGAAGCGATAACATAGATATCGGCCTCGGTTCTGGCCAAGAGATCTAACTTACGACTCGCGACCTCACCGGCACCTATCAATAACACTTTTAACTGAGAGGTATCGACAAACAATGGAAAATACTGCATTTAACTTTGGTTCCTAATCTTGTATCAAGGGCAGCTGTCTCTGTACCCAAGCTTTATAACCGCCGGCTAAAGACGCAACATGGGTATATCCCATCAGTTGAAGGTTCATCGCGGCAAGCGCTGAGCGATAGCCGCCACCACAGTAGAGAAGTAATGCCGTCGATTTATCAGGATAACGAACTTCGATATCTCGCTCAATAATCCCACGACCAAGATGAGCCGCCGCAGGCAAGTGATCCTTCAACCATTCATGATCCTCTCGAACATCGATAAGTTGCCAAGAATCATCATTTTGATACTCCTCAACGGTCACCTCTGTGATCTGAGGTAAGATGCTCTCAACCAAAGCTAAAAATGCAGAATTATGTTGCATGTTACAGTCTCCCGGAAAGGCGATAGATAAGTAAGTTTAGATTAATTATGTCTAACTATAAGAACGGGATTAATTGTGCTGGACACATCGCTCCGCACTGCAATTCCAACAAAGCTCAAAACTGTCTTCGTTCATTTCATGACATTTTACACATTGCCATTGAGGACCATCGGCATTAAGTGACTCAAGTTGAGTCTTAGCCAGCTCATATTGCGACTCACACACCCACAACTCTACATTTTGTAGATCGACGGGTAACTCTCCGATCCCGCCTAACAGGGCTTCACCTCTGAGTTCTACCTCAACCCCACTCGTCTCTAAAAGTCCTTTCCAGGTATGAGCTTGAAGTAAATTTCCACCGGCAACCAAACGACGACGCTCTTCCATTTTAATTCTCCCAACAACTACTGCTCTTCTGGCAAATTTTGGCGTTATCTCGACTAAGAGACAGACTGTCAACATCCTACTGCCAAACGGGCAAGTCTGTCGAGTGCTAATCATACCAATCTCACTAAATAGCGGATCAGTTCTGAGCCACTCAAGCCTTTAAATTCAAGAGATAAAAAAACCACCCGAAGGTGGTTTTTTAAAGTAGCAATTAGCAGCTTAAGGCATCAGCGCATCTTGATCAGCGCCCTCTTTTTCAATCTCAACAGGCATCATATGCTCACGGTTAATTCCAAGCTTAACAGCAAGGAAACTCGCGACATAGATAGATGAGAATGTACCGACAAATATTCCCATCATCAATGCTGTCGCAAAGCCATGGATCATCGTGCCGCCCTTAAGGAATAGCGCTACAACCACAACTAATGTTGTGCCGGTAGTGATAATGGTACGGCTCATTGTTTGAGTAATTGAAGTGTTAACAATCTCTTCAGGCTCACCCTTACGCATCTTGAGGAAGTTTTCACGAATTCGGTCGAACACTACGATAGTATCGTTAAGTGAGTAACCCACAACCGTCAAGACACCCGCAAGTACCGTAAGGTCGAAATCGAGCTGAAATAGCGAGAAGACACCCAGAGTAATGATAACGTCGTGCGCAAGTGCAGCGACAGAACCTAAAGCTAAACGCCACTCAAAGCGGAATGATACGTAGATCAAGATACAGATAAGAGCGACTAATACGGCTAAGCCCCCCTGCTCCGCTAACTCTTTACCTATCTGCGGACCAACGACTTCCACACGCTTTTGAACCACTTGTGGATCCAATTTATGTGCAGCATCCATAACATAGCTAACTTGAGTATCGGTCGCTACGCCTTCCTTAACAGGGAGACGAACAAGTACATCACGGCTAGAGCCAAAGTTCTGTACCACTGCGCCGTCGGTCTCAACACTACTTAGTTCAGCACGTAGTGCTTCTAAATCTGAAGGTGAAGAAAACTCAAGCTCAACGACGGTACCACCGGTAAAATCCAATCCCCAGTTAATCCCATTGGTCGCTAACGATGTTAGTGAGCCAAGTACCAGTACCAAAGAGAGGATACTGATAGGAACCGCATGGCGAAGGAAGTTGATCGTGCCTTTTATTGATAAAATCTGAAACATAATCAACGACCCTTATATAGACAGTTTCTTCACGCGTTTACCACCCCACATAGCGTTAACTATTGAGCGAGTCCCCACGATTGCAGTAAACATAGAGGTTGCGATACCTATCATCAGTGTTACAGCAAACCCTTTAACAGCACCCGTACCTACAGCAAACAGGATAAGTGCAGTCATAAATGTAGTGATGTTCGCATCGGCAATAGTTGAAAATGCGTTACCGTAACCTTCATGAATCGCTTGTTGTACGCTACGACCGTTGCGTAACTCTTCACGAATACGCTCGTAAATAAGTACGTTACCATCGACCGCCATACCAACAGTCAGTACCATACCCGCAATACCTGGAAGCGTAAGTACAGCACCCGGGATCATCGACATAACACCAACAACCATCACAAGGTTAGCCGTCAACGCTAAGTTGGCAATAAGGCCGAAACCACGGTAATAAACCAGCATAAAGATAAGTACAACAGCCAGACCCCAGATCATCGCTTGAACACCATTTTGGATGTTTTCAGCACCTAGGCTTGGACCAATGGTACGCTCTTCTACGATAGTCACAGGCGCAATCAAGGCACCCGCACGAAGTAGAAGGGCCAAGTTTTGCGCCTCAGAATGCTCAAGACCTGTGATCACAAAGTTACGACCAAGACGGGCTTGAATCGTTGCAACCGAGATAACTTCCTCGATCTTCTGCATCTTCACGCTACCATCAGGATTCTTATCACCGTTATCTTTATACTCAATGAACAAGGTTGCCATCGGTTTGCCGATGTTATCCTTAGTCACATTCGAGAAGATAGAACCACCTTTTGAATCAAGGTTTATGCTCACCTGTGGACGACTGTATTCATCGAAGCTCGGTTGAGCACCTTGAATATGGTCACCGGTCAACATAACTGCCTTATGCAGTACAACTTGTCCGCCCTGACGGCGATTGTACACTTGAGAACTTGGCGAGACTCTACCACTTGCAGCGGCTGCTGCGTCGGCTTTTTCATCCACCATGTGGAATTCAATAGAGGCCGTTGCACCTAAGATATCTTTTGCACGTGCCGTATCTTGAACACCAGGAAGCTCGACAATAATACGTTCCGCACCTTGACGCTGTACCACAGGCTCAGCCACACCCAGCTCGTTCACACGATTACGGATCGTTGTGATGTTCTGCTGTAACGCTTCCTCTTTGATCTGCTTAAGGTAAGCTTCGCTCAAGTTAGCCATTAAGAAATAGTTGTCGCCCGAAGATATATCGGAAAACACCATGTCGTTACCGCGAGTCTTGAGGAAACGTTCAGCCTTAGCTAGATTCTCAGCATCACGGAACTTAATCTCAATGCCTTTAGCACTGTTACGAATGCCTGCATAACGAATTTTCTCACCGCGAAGATCGGTTCTGAAGTCAGAAATTTTAGCTTCTGTCATCTTACGAACGGCTTCACCCATGTCCACTTCCATCAGGAAGTGCACACCACCACGCAGATCGAGACCCAGTTTCATTGGGCTTCCACCTAATGAATCAAGCCAGTCTGGTGTCGCTGGAGCTAAGTTTAAGGCGACGATGTATTTATCACCTAGTGACTCTGCAATCGCTTCTTTAGCTAACAGTTGCTGATCGCCATTAGTCACACGAACCAATAGTTGACCATTTTCAAGCTCTGAACGCTTTACTGTAATGTTCTTACTTGCAAGAACATCATTTACGGTCGACTGGGTCGTTGCCGTAACCTCTGCACCACGAGAAGCCACTACCTGAACCGCATAGTCTTCCCCGAAGAGGTTTGGAATTGCATAGAAAGAACCGACGGCGATAATGATCATCACCATCAGGTTTTTCCACATTGGATATTTATTTAACACACCATCGCCCTCTTGGCTTAAAGTGACTTAATAGAGCCTTTAGGCAATACAGCCGAAATGTAATCCTTCTTGATCGTTATTTCAGTTGTTTCACTGATAGTCAGTAACACATAGTCATTTTCGTCACTAATTTTTGCAATTTTTCCTAAAATACCACCACTGGTGAGTACTTCATCACCCTTACCTAATGAGCCCATTAGGTTTTTGTGCTCTTTAACACGCTTTGATTGTGGACGGAAAATCATGAAATAGAATATCAAGCCAAATATAACTAGCATGAAAATCAGTTCCATGGTGCCACCGGCGCCAGTTACAGGAGCATCAGCGGCATAAGCATTTGAAATCAACATAGTGTTCTCTTCTTATTTTGAGTTAAAAATTAATCGGTTAATTCAGGAACTTCAGGAACTTCGCGTCCTTGACTGGTATAGAACTCCTCAACGAAGGCGTCTAATGTACCTGTCTCGATCGCACCGCGCAAACCTTCCATCAACTTTTGGTAATACCTAAGGTTATGAATGGTGTTTAAACGAGCACCTAAAATTTCATTACAACGATCTAAATGGTACAGGTATGCCCGAGAGTAGTTCTTACAGGTATAACAATCACATTTATCATCGAGTGGTGAAGTGTCATCACGATGACGTGCATTACGTATCTTAATAACGCCTTCAGTGGTAAACAGATGACCATTTCGAGCATTACGTGTAGGCATGACACAATCGAACATGTCGACGCCGCGACGTACACCTTCAACTAAATCTTCCGGCTTACCGACCCCCATCAAGTAACGCGGCTTATCTGTTGGTATTTGAGGACATACATGCTCAAGAATGCGATGCATGTCAGCTTTAGGCTCACCCACAGCCAAACCACCAACGGCATAACCGTCAAATCCAATATCGACAAGCCCTTTAAGACTTTCATCACGCAGATCTTCATAAACCCCACCCTGAATGATACCAAACAGAGAATTAGGGTTTTCAAGCTTATCAAACTCATCGCGTGAACGTTGTGCCCAACGAAGAGACATCTGCATCGATTTACGCGCTTCATCTTCTGTCGCTGGATACGGTGTACATTCATCAAAAATCATCACAACATCAGAACCAAGAGAGTTCTGGATCTGCATAGACTTCTCTGGATCTAAAAAGATTTTTTCACCATTAATCGGCGAGCGGAAATGAACCCCCTCTTCGGTGATTTTTCGAATATCACCCAGACTGAATACCTGAAATCCGCCAGAGTCTGTCAAAATAGGTCTTTGCCAGTTCATGAAGTCATGAAGATCACCATGTTTACGCATGATCTCTTCGCCAGGACGAAGCCACAAATGGAATGTGTTCCCCAGAAGGATATCAGCACCCGTTGCACGAACCTCTTCAGGCGTCATCCCCTTTACGGTACCGTAAGTACCAACAGGCATAAATGCAGGCGTTTCTACCGTGCCTCGCTCAAAGACTAAACGGCCACGACGAGCGCGACCTTGAGTTGTATCTAATTCAAATTTCATTTTATACCTCGCCAGAGAAACAGTCTGACCCATAAATGTTTGTACACAGTACAAAGCTATCGTTATAACTAGAGATAAGGGCAAACAATCGAGTATCAACCCTTACCAGAAAATAGAAGTTAAAAAAAACCCACCTCTTTGATGGGTGGGTATTTTAAACCAAATTTAGCCGTTAGTTCGCTTTTTTAGTCACAAACATGGCATCACCATAGCTAAAGAAGCGGTATTTTTGAGCAATCGCGTGTTGATAGGCGTTTTTTACCTCATCGAAACCGGCGAATGCACTGAGTAGCATAATTAATGTCGATTCAGGAAGATGAAAATTGGTCACCATAGCATCGACAACTTTGAACTCATATCCCGGGTAGATAAAGATATCGGTATCGCTGCAAAACTCTTTGAGCTCACCTTCACTCGCTTTCGCTGCACTTTCTAAAGAACGTACCGAGGTTGTACCGACGGCAATAACACGTTTGCCATTCGCTTTAGTTTGCGCAACTTTATCGACGACCTCTTGTGAAACTTCGGCCCACTCAGAATGCATCTTGTGTTCAAGAATGTTATCAACTTTTACAGGTTGAAATGTCCCCGCTCCAACATGCAAAGTCACAAACGCGGTATCCACACCTTTGTTGCTCAACGCCTTCAACAGAGCGTCATCGAAATGCAAACCCGCCGTTGGCGCCGCAACGGCTCCTGGGTTTTGATTGTAAACTGTCTGATATCGCTCTTTGTCGGCATCTTCATCGGGGCGATCGATATAAGGCGGCAGCGGCATATGCCCCACCTCTTCGAGTACTTCAAGAATCGTCTTGTCCGATTGAAGTTCAAGCTCGAATAATGCATCGTGACGACCGAGCATTTTCATCTCATAGCCACCATCTAAACAGATGATCGAATCAACTTTTGGAGACTTAGAACATCTTACATGAGCCAAAATTCGCTTGTCATCAAGCATACGCTCAACAAGGACTTCCAGCTTACCACCCGTTATTTTTTGGCCGAAGAGACGCGCAGGTATCACCCGAGTGTTATTAAACACCATAAGATCACCAGGATTAACCATGTTCAAAATATCGGTGAACTGATTATCGACAAGCAGACCCGTATTACCCTCTAATGAAAGTAATCTCGAAGATGTCCGGTTTGCCATTGGATAACGAGCTATTAACTCGTCTGGAAGGTCAAATGAAAAATCAGTAACGCGCATGGTTAGTCTCTACTTAGCATGAATCGGGCGCTAGTCTATTTGCAGAGACCGAGAAGATCAAGGTGTATGGGTTAGTTCCCGATATTATCTTCTTCCATCGTCACATTATTATCATCGATGTCAAAATCTTCCTTACGATAACTGTGTTGCTCATAAGGAATGTCAATCCGTACACGTTTGCGTTGAGATTGTTCTTGTTTACCAAAAAATTTAGATAACCAGTTCCACATCATCCTTGATCCTTAAACCGATAATTGATGAGAATATATTGAGTGATGCACATCCTTAAGAAATAACCCTAATCTCAATTTAAAGTCGGAGAAAGGCTTTCTTAGCATCGATGCACATGATAACGTGAAAATAGAGCTTTAACCAAGAAAATTAGTAAATCATCATGAACTTTCTTGCACACTTACATCTTGCAGATAATAGTAAAACCAGCCTCGCCGCCAATTTAGCAGGCGACTTTGCTAAAGGAAACATAGAGAGATTCCCCAAGCACCTGCAGCAAGGTATCTGGCTACACAGACAGATAGACCAACTTACAGATACCCATGAGCTCACGAAAGAATTAGAGTCAAAATTCCCTAAACAGCTCAAACGAGCCGCTCCCATACTGATCGATTTGGCTTTTGACCATATGTTGGCTAAGTACTGGGACGAATACCATCATGTTAGTTTGAAAGACTTTGCCCTCAAAGCTTATGATGCCATCGACAGTTGTGAAGACTTGCCCGAACCGCTTCAGAGCCTTGCGCCCAGAATAAGAAGCGAGAACTGGTTGGTAGCCTATAAGAACCGAAAAGGGTTAAACCAAACCATCGAGTCTGTGGCCAAACGGGTATCAAAACCTGAGATATTCAAAGGTGCAGCTGCTGCTGTGAAAACCTTGGATCTCGAAATTGAGATAGCCTTTAGAACCTTCTACCCTCAATTAATGGCATACAGCAAGATCTGGACACGAAACACACCAGCAGAATACTTATAGAGCTTTGGGGCTTTGCATCATGCTTAGCTCTTAGCAATAAGCAACAAAACACCTCGCTTACTCGTTCTCAATCTGATCACTTTTTGCTAGAATTCGCCGCAACAGGAGATTTCATGCAGATATTTACTTATACCCCCCCTTCTATCCCTTGGTTAGATATTCGATATAAAGACAGAGACATTATTATCATCAATAAACCCTCTGGCTTACTCTCAAATCCAGGCCGGGCTGCAAATACCTTCGATTGTGCAATCAACCGTCTTCTTCAGCGTTACCCTGAAGCGATACTGGTTCACAGATTAGACTGTGCAACCTCTGGCATTATGGTTTTTGCACTAAACAAGAAAGCCGAGTCCAATATCAAGACACAATTTCAAAACAGGATGAGTAAGAAGACCTACATCGCAGAAGTTCAGGGGCATATCGTAGACGAGGAAGGGGTGATAGAACTAGCCATGAAACCCGACACTGAGCGGCCTCCACTACAGAAATTGGCAAAGGAGGGTAAACCTTCTAAGACCTATTTCAAGGTGCTTGAGCATAGGCAAAGCAGTACGTTGGTTGAGTTAAAGCCCGTAACGGGGCGGACGCATCAGCTACGCTTGCATATGCTGGCAATGGGTCACCCTATTTTAGGGGATGATTTTTACGGCGATGAAAAGGTTATCGCGGCATCGAAGAGACTTTGCCTCCATGCCATGTCACTCAGCATTACTCACCCCTATTCAGGTAAAGCAATGACCTTTCATAGTGCTCACCCTTTCAGTTAATGGTCGCAAATCAACCATCACCCCATCACAGATGAGGGTTCACATAAGGCTAGGCAGCACCATACCTAGTCTTATGGATATAACTGCTCTTAAAGGCAGAGTCTAAGCACCGTGAGCTTAAGCCGCTTTAGCGGTATAGAAACACTCGCTGGAGTTGCAAAAACGTAGATGGTTTTCTGCCGATAGCAGGAAGTACTCTCCGAAAATATTCCCGCCTTTATCTTCTAACTTCAGCCCATCCTCAGTTTGAGTACTCATCATCTCATCTAAACTGTGGCAACCATCGCTGTACCAGGTCTCAAGGAAAATTTTATTACCTTGCCGATAAAGTGTGATCTTATCTCCCACACAATGACGGTCGTCTATCCATCGACCAACAACTTCTCGACTGACCACATCCTTTTCCTGCCAACTTAAGCGTTGTCGCTTTTCAACTACTGACATTTTAATCACCTCGAGTAATTCTCGACTTTCAGTTTGACTACATTCATCTTGTAATACTTCAGCCATTGAATCCATTTTCAATTCAGCTCCATCGAAATATGTTTTGTTAATTTTTTGTGGCAGTTACAAGCTATAATGCTATCTATTTAGCACCATATGGCTAAATCGGGTTTATGGCGACTTAGCTAAACAATTCATTAAAAAGTGTATCGCATGCATAAAATAAAAACGCGATCTAAATCACTTTATATGCATTACTTTAGACAATATGAATTAATTTACCTAATTCATCCGATGAGTGTAGGTCAATGATTATTTTCAGGCCTGTTTTTTAACGGCTAGATTCGCATCAAGAGAATGGCTAACGCTTTCAATAAAGGGGTTTCAGCCTTTTTTAGCTGTTGATGATATAGCGATGAAGAAGTGGGGGCACAGAATAGGCTCCCCTCAGTGTCAACATATCCGTTAATGCATGCGTCGATGTATGAGTCGCTGAATGAAAATATAGGCTGAGAAAAGCAAGGAGATGAAGTTGCAGAGAAGCTGAGGTGTCTTTAAATCATTGGAACATAAGAAAGTTCCCGGAGCCAATACTCCGGGAACCTTCTATCTATTAAGATTATATCGTCTCTTTTCTTTCTGCGGCTTCACAAGCTGCGGCGGTAAAGAGTACATCTGTTGAGCTATTTAAACCCGTTTCGGCAGAGTCCTGAATAACACCAATAATGAAACCGACGGCAACCACTTGCATAGCAACATCATTCGAGATCCCAAATAGACTACAGGCAAGAGGAATAAGCAGGAGTGAGCCCCCGGCAACCCCTGACGCGCCACAGGCCGATACAGCAGCAACGACACTGAGTAAAATCGCGGTGAGAATATCGACTTGAATCCCCATAGTATGAACGGCCGCGAGGGTCAGAACCGTAATAGTGATAGCCGCCCCTCCCATGTTGATCGTTGCGCCTAGTGGGATAGACACCGAATAGGTATCTTCATGAAGCTCCAGCTTTTCACAAAGAGCCATATTCACCGGAATATTTGCCGCACTGGATCGAGTGAAGAACGCGGTAACACCACTTTCACGTAGGCAAGTCAATACTAACGGATATGGGTTTCGTCTTATTTTCAGGAAAACGATCAATGGATTCACGATAAGCGCAATAATAGCCATAGCGCCGAGTAAAACCGCGAGCAATTGCCCATAACCTGCAATAGCCGAGAAGCCTGTTTTAGCAAATGTCGCTGCAACCAACCCGAAAATACCGATAGGCGCTAAACGAATGATGAAACGAACCATCTGTGAAATACCATGGCTCACATCGGCAAATACCTGCTTGGTTGAATCACTGGCATGGTGAAGAGCCAAACCAAGGCCCACGCCCCAAGCTAAAATTCCGATGTAGTTACCGGTCATAACCGCATTAACTGGGTTATCGACTAGTTTGAAGAGTAAAGTATGAATCACTTCACCAATCCCATCCGGTGGTGTAGCCCCTTCAGCGCCCGTTGTCAGCACCAAAGTGATCGGGAAGGCAAAACTGAGAAGTACAGCGGTCATCGCCGCTGCAAAGGTACCAAATAGATATAAGATAACAATTGGACGCATATTGGTCTTAGCGTTTTTTTTCTGATTTGCAATTGAAGCCGCGACTAAAATGAACACTAAGATAGGCGCAATTGCTTTTAAAGCACCGACAAAAAGCTCACCCAAAAAAGCAACGCTGTGTGCGGAATCTTTTGAAATTGTCGCCAGTGAAATACCTGCAATTATCCCAAATAGGATTTGCAGCACTAAGCTGCCATTAGCCAGTCTGGCTAATAAAGATTGTTTTTGATTCATTGATTGGCCTGTCATTATTATAATATGTTGCTTGTTAGCATCTGGCACCTTCAAAGCGATGCCATAAACTAATCGAAGAGATAAGTTTAATTAATATTTCTTAACAAGATGTTTTAACCAAACTCACTTAAGATGTCTAGTAATAGAGTGGAAATAGCCGACTAAATTACCCGTTTGTAGCATAATGTTAACAAGGTATATACCCAAGCCCGTCCATAAGCCATTTTATCACGTCTCCTATAAGAACTCGGCACAGAGCTTTTGTCAGTATTTATGATGTGAAATTGTCTCTGCTGCGCCTCCCCGTCTCTTATAGCGCGACGTTTCCAACATCACAAAATGAGTGTACAAAAAGAGCTGGAATTGAGCAGGAAGTTAACGCTATCTCACATTGAGAAGTCATGACCCGTGATCTCATCGAGAACATGTTCATGACTTCTAGCTTGCGACCTCAGAATATAGAAGTGAGTTGCCCCTATTCCTTAGTTTCAGCCCCTCTTAACATGGCACTAATCAACTCATGGGCATCAAACTTAGTTAGCGCCTCATTCGCACCAACCTGATGAGCCTGACTTACGCTGATCTCACTGGAGAGTGATGTATGCAAAATAATATAGGCGCCGGCCAACGCAGGCGTATTTTTCACTTCGAAAGCGAGTTCATAACCGTCTAATCCTGGCATCTCAATATCGCTGACCAGCAGATCGATAGGGGTCCCCTCACTTGCGGCTTTCTCCATAATAGATAGCGCATCACGTCCATCTGAGGTCACTTGATAAGGAATATTGATACTATCCAGGGCATCTGAAAGCTGCTTACGGGCAACCTTAGAATCATCGACTAACAGAATACTCAGTGGCTTGAGTTTCTCACGTTGAACATCGGTCAATATAGCGCGATTCATCTCAGGACTAGGTGGGAAGACTTTTGACAATAGCAGTTCTACATCGAGTAGTTGCACCAATTGGTCATCAAAGCGAGTCACCCCGGTCAAATAGGCATTGGGACCTAAATTATTTGGAGGAGACTCTATATCACGCCAGTTACACTCAATAATTTTATCGATGGCACGAACTAAAAAACCGATAACCATTCGTTGGCAGTCGGTGATGATGATATAACTCGATTTCAACTCTTCACTTGTAAGAGAGGGATAGCCGACCGCTGCAGCCATATCGATAACAGGAATAGTATTACCACGAATAGTCGCTGCCCCTAAGATCGTAGGGTGAGACTGAGGTATTACACTTAAAGGAGTATAGGGAACAAGTTCCCGGATCTTTAGCGTGCCCAGGGCGAATAGTTGTCTCTGAGACAGACGAAAAAGCAATAAGCCTTGGGATTGGTTGGCCTTACTCTTCATTTTCGTACCAAATAAAATGTTAATATTAGTTGAAGTATAACCCTAACACAGCAAAAACAAGATGACGACGGTCAAAGGCTGGGCGAATAGTCATCAAAGTTGTGATTCAAAAGGAAATAGCGAAATAAAATCGGCCATAAACTTACGCCAAAACCCCGCACCGGGTTCAGAATGAAGCTTTACGTCATTTAAATCATCAAACCATACAAGTTCTCCCTCTTCAATACTTAATCTAAATGCTGACTCTTTAAGGCCTGCCTCGATACCAGTGACAACGCCATTTGCAAATTCAGCCTGATGAAATATCATCCCCATTTCGGTATTTATCCAGGCCGATCGGGGATCGAAGTTAAATGAACCAACAAAAGTTGATTTTCTGTCTAAGATAAACGTTTTAGCATGGAGACTTGTGCGCGAACTTCCCATCCATCCCGAGGGTTTATGTTCAGGATCGACTCTCACCTCAAAGATTGTAACCCCACCATCGAGTAGGGCCTTGCGGTATCCCTGATACCCGGCGTGAACGGCCAGCACATCGGTAGCCGCTAAACTATTAGTGACCACAGTGATTTTTAAACCACTTTGGGATGCCGCGACCAGATCTTGAGTGCCTTGCGACGTTGGCACAAAGTAGGGGGAAACGATCATCACCTCCTCTTCAGCACTTTCAAGAAATGTAGATAAATCTGAAAGTAGCCACAGCTGTTCATCTTTTTTCTGGGCCTTCTGCGGAGGGTCAAACACCACTTCAGCCTTGCCCCAGTACCATTTGAGTTTTTGCTCCCTCAGCTCCTCTAAAAAGAGGCTCAACTCCAGACGCCCCAGATACTCGTTCGACTCAAAGGCTAAACGTTCGGCTCGATAGAAGTCATCGGCATCGATAAGCTCCTCTTCGGTAAAGCGTTTGTCCGATAGCGTTTCAATAGGCACTGTGACCTCAGCATTCCAATACTGATCGAATTGATTAGACACCTCGTCAACCGCCTCCCCTATCGCAAGCAGGTCAAAATCACCAAAATCAACATCTTCATTATTAGAGAAATATTCGTTACCAATATTTCGTCCACCGACAATGGTCGCCGAATTATCCACGGTCAAAGACTTATTATGCATTCGATGATTCATGCGCGAAAAACCGGTAACAAACTCAAGCCCTCTATAGTCTCTGGAAGATGAAGGGTTAAAAAGGCGGATGTGAATATTGGGGTGCGTCGAGAGCAACATCAAACCATGGTCTAACTCTTTGGTCGTCAAATCGTCAAGCAAGATACGAACTCTGACGCCTCGCTGTGCCGCATCGAGCAGATGCCAAACGAGTAGCTTACCCGTCTCATCGGGGCGATAAATATAATACTGCAAGTCAACGCTTGTACTTGCCGCGGTAATGATGGCCAGCCTTGCTATAAACGCGTCGAGTCCATGAGTCAAAGGGACGACACCAGTTTGGGCAGGATGGTTAACGATGAGAGGCGCGGTAAATTGAACCAGATTGGCATTTGATGAAGCAGGTAATTTATAACTTGGCTCTTTATCACCAAAATCGGGTAAAGAGCCACAGGCGGATAAGCACCCCAGACAAAAGAAAGCTGCCCAACAGGCAATGACTCTACTTTTCATCCCTATGCCTATTAGTCAAAAGTCTATTAATTAAAAGCCTATTCATCTAAAGCTACTCCTCAACAAACTATTCGTCTCAACCTATCCTTGTCCGATGTTACGCCCTGAATTATCGGCTAAATAATTTTATTCCTGTAAGGCATAAAGTACATCGAAAGCAAACTGGTCCCAACCCTCAGCACTAAAAGCAATGTCTCTTGCGGCACGTACTTGACTGACGGCATGCAAAGGCGCGGCTCCATTTTCCATCAGATAATAAGCCATTAACAATGCCGTTCTGTCTTTACCTGAACGACAATGGATCATCACCGGCATTTCTTTAGCTTCACATTCACGAATAAAAGCCAGCGCCTTAGGAAGCTGCTCGACACACAAGTTCAAGTCATCATCTTTAGGCGGTACATTACTGGAAAAGGGAATACACGCATACGCCAATTCCGCCTGAGTAAATGCGTCAGGCTCACAAGCCTCTCCGCCATTTACAGAGAGTATAGCCCCAATACCTGAACGCTTAATTTCCTTCAGATCCCACGCTTCCTTGTTAGGCCCACTGCGTCCAGCAATTTTGTCTTCAACTAACCAAAATAGATGCTGCATAAATTCTACCTATAACAAATTGACTATTAATGACATTGATAAAATGTTTCAAATATAAGGTGGCGCTACCACCCTATATTTAACAAATAAATTAGGGCTTTTTGGCCCACAGTTCGGCATTGGCCTTAGGGACTTTTTTTCGCTTTTTCTTACCCATACCTTCGGGTGCTGCCATAGGTTTTATCTCTCTGGATGGGCAATCAAGCGGCGCTTCTTCAGAGGCTTCAAAACCGACAACCTGTTCACGCACTAATCTGATCTTATTCTTTTTCTCAATGAGTTTAAAATGTTGATACTCATCATGAGAAATCAAAGAGAGCGCTAGCCCCGCTTCTCCGGCTCGTCCACTTCGACCAATTCGATGCATATAATCGGCAGGACTTCTAGGCAACTCGTAATTAATCACCACTGGAAGCTTTTCAATGTCGATACCACGCGCGGCAATGTCTGTGGCAATTAGCACACGGATCTCACCACTTTTGAATCCTTCCAATACTCGGGTTCTTGCCCCCTGCGCCTTATCGCTATGAAAAACCTGCGCCGCAATGCCCAGCTTTTCCAACTTTTGTTCCAAACGGTTACAGGTATTTTTGGCACTGGCAAAAACCAAGACTTGACGCCAATCATTCTCGTTAATCAAATGCCCGAGTAATGCTGTCTTACGGTTCCGGTTAACCGTATAAACCTGTTGTATCAGCGTACTCTTCTCTTCGCTTTGAAGCTGAACCTCTACCGGAGACGATAATAACTTGTCTGTCAGTTCCTTAACTTCTTCGGGGAAGGTAGCCGAAAAGAGTAAAGTTTGCTTATGCTTAGGTAATTTGGCCAGAATCTCCGTTAACTCTTCTTCGAAGCCCAGACTTAACATACGGTCGGCTTCATCGAGTACCAGAGAGGTCACCTGCCCAAGCTTTACTGCATTGCTAGAAAGCAGATCAAGCAAGCGTCCTGGAGTCGCCACAAGAACATCCGCCCCACCTCTCAACGCAAGCATCTGGGTGTTGGCAGAAACACCACCGAACACAGCCTCTATTTTTACTCTCGGTTTAATCAGTTTCGCATAACTCTTAAAGCTTTCGGCAACTTGTTGAGCCAGCTCACGAGTCGGAACCAAAACTAATGTTCCAATCTGGTTTCCCTTAACGGAGGTAGATTGTTTTGATAACAGTCTTTGTATTAATGGCAACGCAAACGCAGCTGTCTTACCAGAACCTGTGATAGCGCCAGCTAACACATCTTTGCCCTCCAGAACCGCAGCTATCGTTCCAGTCTGAACCAGTGTAGGAGTCACATACTCAAGTTCAGTTAAACGAGTCAGTAATTCAGGGATTAATCCTAATTGTTCGAAGGTGGTGTTCTGTGGTGTTTGTGAAGAGTGAGCTTGTGTCATAGATTCGGGGTGAGTGCCATAAAATAAATATGGCACATATTCTACGCTAAAATCACCTATAAAGCTTATGTTTTACTGTTATCGAGCTTGGTTGAATGGGAGACAGAGCAAACGTTAAGTGTTCCTTAGCAGACCCGGATTAAAACGTCATAGTTTTCTGATCAGCATAGCCTTCCAAGCCAAGCAGTTGTCGCTTCATCTCTATTCCATAGGCATAACCTGTTAGCTTGCCATTTTTTCCGATCACGCGGTGACAAGGAATAATGATGGCAATTCGATTGGCTCCGTTTGCGGCGCCGACGGCCCTGACAGCTTTGGGTCTATTGATCTTCTGCGCTATGTCACTGTAACTACAATATTCGCCATGACCAAGCTCAAGCAATGCTTGCCAAACTTGCCTCTGAAACGCCGTACCTTGAGGCGCTAATGGCACAGAAAAAGTCTCTCGCGAACCAGAAAAATACTCACCAATCTCGAGCTCCGTTTGGGACAAGTACCCTAAAGCCTCCTGATGTGAGGGGTGACTTTCATCTACCCATAATACCTCTTCAACCTCAGCCAGGCTTAAGTGACTTAAGCCATACTGATTGGCTTTAATGAGCAACTCCCCGACTGGAGTTGAAAACGTTTTCGATGCAAGCGGTGCGACATTCTCTTTGAAGGGTAAAGGGACAAGTAAACATCCCATATTGAATTTGGCTCCTTGAGTGTCACAGTCTTTCTGAATTAGATGCTTTTCAGTTTTGGTCGTGATTAATACTGTCATGTCAGGTTCCATAGTTGAAAGGTTAAATAACTGCCCCAGGGCGTTGCCTGCTGACGAAGTGACTCTGCCAATGTGTCATAATCTACCGCATCACCCAACATTGAATCAGGTTGATATCCTGACTTTGTTGTATTCACGGATAACCTATCCAGTTCATACATCTTGAGTACTTTCTTTTTAACCACCAGATCTGTGCATAATAAAATATTGGGATCACTTAATCCGCGCATTTTGGCATACGCTACCGTCCAGGGGCCTATGCCTTTAATGGTTAACCATTCATCAAGATCGGCATCCGGGTTGGTGGCCACATATAAACCAAAGGCATTGATCGCCGCTTTCCTTGCTCCGGGCATCTTAAGCTCATCCAAATTGGCTTTGGCAAGCTTGGCTGGCGTAGGAAACATACGAAGCGTTCTACCCGACAGACTCAACTCCTCTCCATTTGCCTTTACCATGCTATTAAGCAATTTGGTGGCTTGAATGACGCTGACCTGCTGCCCTAATATCGCCCTGCAGCCCGCCTCAAAGGCAGACCAGGTACCTGGTAGCCTTAACCCCTCATTCATCTGGTCACATATCAATGAGATTGATGCAAGCGAGCTCTCTATCTTATTCATATCCGCATCGAGATCTAATAGCCTACGGATCTGCATGACAATATCCTTAAGCACTGCTAAATCTTGGGCTGTTGATAAATGAATAGTAACCTTGAATCGATTTTTTTCAGGATAGTGCACGGCTTCAAAAAAGCCTTTAGCAGAGCCTAATTGAAAAGTACGTCCATAGCTTTGTGAGTCATTCAGCCATTCCATTCCATCAACCATTCTCAATTGATAAAATTCAGACAGATGACTCCAATTTAGTGGAGGCCGATATGATAATTGTAAACTTAAACAGAGCCCTCTACCTGAGCTAACGTCCTTCACCGCGAGCGGTTGTTTATTACCTCTATTTTTTCTTAACTCTGTTGGCGTTAATTGTAATGTTTCTTTGAATACTTCATTAAAACGCCTGATGCTGGTGTAGCCAGCAGCCAAGCCGACTTGAATTACCGGTAGATCTGTTTGATGCAATAATTGTTTTGCAAACATCAGTTGACGAAATTGTGCATACTTCTTAGGCGATGTCCCCAAATGCTTATTGAATAACTGACGTAAATATCGGCTACCGATCCCCAGCCTTTCAGACAGCGCCTCTATACTCAATCCGTTATCACCAGACATAACACCGGTATCAATTAATCTCAAGGCGCGCTCTATTGTTGTTTGTGTCCCTTTCCATGCAAATGAATCTGGCGCGCTATCTGGGCGGCAGCGCAGGCAGGGCCTTAATCCGGCATTAACGGCGCGAATTGCAGAATCAAAATACCTGACGTTTTTCTCTTTTGGCGATACAGCAGGACATATAGGACGACAAAAAATTCCCGTCGTGGTCACACCAACAAAAAACTGGCCATCGAAACGGGCATCTTTTGAGTGTCTCGCTTTACGGCAAGATTCAACGGTTAAGGTTTCGAGGTAATGATCCATTCTTAAGCGGGCCTAATCCGTAATTTGGAAAATGATTAAGCCTTACTTTACTTAATAACGACTATCTAAACTAGCGGAAAACGGAACTCTATATAAATCAGTAATGTTAACCTAATGTTTTATTTTTAAGATATGCTAACAACAGTGTTAGCAAAATATAATAATCATTGAGAACATAGATGTTTAAACGATTTGAATCTTGGGTCAATGCCCTGCCTCCTGAAGAACCGGTACAACCTCCGAAAGGGATATATGCATTTTGTCGTCATTACACCCGAGGATTTGAACTTCCTCTTGTCCTCATGTCGATTTTAACCGCGATTTTAGCCATTTTAGAGGTATCACTATTTGGTTTCATGGGACAGTTGGTTGATATGCTCATCGCTAATGACCCTCAAACCTTATTTGAGAAAGAAGGTCAGAAGCTAATTGGAATGACTGTTTTGGTATTAGTCATCATCCCCACCCTGGTTCTTCTGCATGCCTTAATTGTATATCAGGGACTTCTTGGCAATTATCCTATGTCAATCCGCTGGTTAGCACATAGGTATCTGCTCAAACAGAGTGTCTCTTTCTACCAGAATGATTTCGCAGGAAGAATTGCGACCAAGGTCATGCAGACATCACTGGCTGTCAGGGAAACCGTGACAAAGCTCTTAGATGTACTGGTATATATTTTGGTTTATTTCACCTCGATGGTCGTCATGATTGCGAATGCGGATCTAAGACTAATGGTCCCTATGCTGATCTGGCTGGGGTTATACATAAGCCTGCAATTCATGTTTTTACCTAAGCTAAAGAAGGTCTCTACTGAGCAAGCCGACGCCCGCTCAACCATGACCGGGCGGATTGTAGACAGCTATACCAATATCACAACGGTAAAGCTGTTTTCCCACACACAAAAAGAAGCTGAATATGCTCGAGGCAGCATGAAAGTGTTTCTCAATACTGTTTATCGGCAAATGCGACTGGTTACAGGCATCAATGTCAGCGTGCAGATTATCAATTACCTTCTCGCATTTACTATAGCTGCTGTTTCTATTTGGTTATGGACGAGCAGCGCAATTACCGTAGGGGCTATCGCCATCGCAATCAGCCTGTCGCTTCGTCTAAATGGTATGTCGCAATGGATCATGTGGGAAATCAGCTCATTGTTTGAAAATATCGGCACCGTGACCGATGGTATGAACACCTTATCTAAACCTACTGAAATTGAAGACTGTATCGATGCAAAGCCAATCACGGTTACCCAAGGGTGTATCGATTTTGCCGATGTAAGTTTTCATTACGGCGAAAGCAGCGGGATCATAGATAATCTAAATCTGAATATTAAAGCCGGCGAAAAAGTAGGCCTGGTAGGTCGCTCCGGAGCAGGAAAGTCGACGCTGGTGAACTTGTTAATGCGCTTCTATGATGTCGAACAAGGTTCGATTCAAATAGACAAACAAGATATTAAAAACGTACAACAAGACTCCTTGCGCGCACATATAGGCATGGTGACACAAGACACCTCTCTTCTTCACCGCTCCGTTCGTGAAAATATTCTTTACGGCAACCCAGATGCAAGTGAAGAGGAGTTACTCAAAGCGATTAAACACTCTCAAGCCTATGAGTTTATTCAAACCCTTAGTGACCCGGAAGGTAATCGAGGTTTGGATGCTCAAGTGGGGGAGCGCGGCGTAAAACTATCGGGCGGTCAACGTCAACGTATCGCCATCGCCCGCGTCTTGCTGAAAAATGCCCCAATTCTCCTGCTAGATGAGGCCACATCAGCCCTGGACTCAGAAGTTGAAGCGGCCATTCAGGAGAGTTTATATCAATTAATGGAAGGTAAGACTGTGATCGCTATTGCCCATCGCTTATCGACGATTGCAGCAATGGACAGGCTTATTGTCATCGATGAGGGTAAAATTGTCGAACAGGGCTCTCATCATGAGTTAACTCAATCCGGTGGTATCTATGCTCAACTTTGGGCGCATCAAACCGGAGGCTTTTTGGGTATCGATTAATCAGCCATTCATCTTTAAATCTAAAAACCACCTTTGGGTGGTTTTTTCAACTATCAACTTAATTAATCGTCTGTTCAGTGGGCAGAAAGTTAAAGCTCTGTCGGCGGATGAATATTGCTGATACGAATACCATAAGCATAACGATATCAGCTAGAAAGCTGATGTTACCTATTACCCACGCTATGCACTGTCTCATCACACTCTTTTGAACGCTCTGTTTGGACACAAATTTCAGGTACAAAAAAACCACCCTAAGGTGGTTTCATGTCTCTCGTTAATTTATACAAAACTAACAATAAGAATAATGGTGGAGCCTAGCGGGATCGAACCGCTGACCTCAACACTGCCAGTGTTGCGCTCTCCCAGCTGAGCTAAGGCCCCATTTCATGCACTGGAATATAAGCATGAAATTTTGAAAAAGTGGTATCCCCAAGGGGATTCGAACCCCTGTTACCGCCGTGAAAGGGCGGTGTCCTAGGCCTCTAGACGATGGGGACCCGGACTGCATTAGACTCTGCAAAGAGTGAATACTCATTAAGTTTTGTA
>NZ_RXNU01000039.1 GCF_003966225.1 Shewanella canadensis | reverse complement strand
GGCGAAGGGCAAGAGGGGTACGAGACATTGAATACTTCAAACTCAAGATCAGACAAACATCAGTCCCTGATACCCATTCAACTTTTTATCCAAATATCAAGCTCATGTAAGCGGAGAAGAGCCCTTTTCCTAATGGCTGACTGTCAATCAGAAGTGCTTGGAAACTCCCAAAAATAATCAAAAATGGTATTTTGATATGAGCACCTAAAGTGAATAATTAAACACTCTAGACCGAATGCACCTTTTTTGCTTTATATTGCACTAAGTATAACAAGTTAAAACTGCTGCCAAATATTTCGAATAACAGGTAACGTTGACACGACCAATAGTAATGACATCGATATATTAAACCAACGTAAGTAAGTAGGTTTTTCGAGATGATGGCTAAGCAGTGAACCGAACAATAACCAAACACCAACACAAGGAAATGACATGAAGAAAAAGGTGGTAGCAATTGTTAAACTCTGAAATATAAAGTGCTCACCTACAGTGGTAAATGATGAGATGGCCCCAATAGCAACAACCCACGCTTTAGCATTTACCCATTGAAATAGCGCCCCCTTTATAAACCCAAACTGTTTAGTTTGCTGATTTACTACATCAATTCTGCTGCTTCTAGCTATTAGCCAAGCCAAGTAAAGCAAATAAGTAGTACCAGCAATTTTTATGGTCAAAGTTAGCTGAGGAAATAGCTCAAATAGTTGACCAAATCCTAATCCGACAAGCAGGAGCATTATCGTAAAACCAATACTAATCCCTGTTAGTAAAGGTAAGCTTTTTCGTACACCAAAGTTAAGGCCAGATGTCATAACCATTATGTTATTGGGGCCAGGAGTTACTGAAGAAGAGATCGCAAATAATGTAACAGATAGCACGTACTCCAAACTTATTTCCTCTTAATATGTTTACATTAATATATCGAACATTAAGTTGATATCTTAGACGCACGGAAGCCTCAGCTAAATAAACGCCCAAGTTTCTATGAATGTTTTTTACGAGGCAAACCGCAATATTTAGCCTATCAGTACAAGCTAAATTTCTTTGTCAACTCTCGAATTACTTCAGTTTCACCAAATAGGCATACCCCTAAGTAATTCAGTTCTAATTCTGGCGTTTCCTTTGTTTTATATTGCTGTACCATTGAGCCCCCCTCAATCATGGTATGGGTAATAACTGTGAATTTAATTCCCCGGGCAATAGCTTCTTCTCTCATCTTCCTAATCTTATTTGAGTTGTCTGCTTTCAAAACGATAAATGGGTAATGAGATATATTCTTGTGTAGATTGTTGTCCCGATCCGTATAGTCAACATAAGCCGCATCATCAGGCGTTAGCAAGTTCGACAAGCCGACGCTAATGTGACCAAGAACATTGAGTGTACGCCCGACATCCATTTTTTTATTCAGAATAGCCACAAATCGTTTTTTCGTTTCATCTGGTAGATTATTCATTGATTGACTTTATTCGCTAAAGTATGACTAGTGTGATTGTTGAATCTACTATATATAGCTTTACACTAAATGTGCTTGCGTATATTGTGAGGATCTGGGGAGTTACACAACAAAAGTGATGTATGGATAGGTATAACGACAGAATCTTGCATGAGTTAACTAAAAATGGAAAAATCACAAATTCAGACCTGGCACAAAAGATAGGACTGTCTGCATCAGCATGCTTACGCCGTGTTCAAGAATTAGAGAGTAAAGGAATCATTAAAGGCTATCGTGTAGTACTTGATTACAAAGCACTTGGTCGTGGCTTTGTTGCATACGTTACAGTTGGTCTTTCTACGCATACAAGTGAAGCACAGAAAAATTTTGAAGTTGCTATTTCTCTATCACACGAAGTTGTGGAGTGTCATAACGTGACGGGGGGATTTGAATACTTATTACGTGTAGAAACTACAGATTTAAAAAGCTACAAAGCATTTCATTCAGACACCCTTGGAATGCTCCCTCACGTTGCTATGATTACAACTCATGTGGTTATGGAGTCAACAAAGGATGAACGAGCATAATCAGACAAAAAATGTAACTTTAATCAAACTTGTTGCGCAACGCTCGGTTTTGTACGAAACCAAGCAAAAAGGTCATTGCTAGAAACGGTGATTATTTTTTGTTTGGATACTGAAAGTTACCCGAAAAGTAAGAATCGCTTGAAGTGCGTAAAGCGTTTTTGTCCAAAATCGTGTTACATGCATAAGATACTAAATGTGATCACCAAGCGATTATGTCGTACCTTAACTACCAACCGATTTTGTCGGTTTGCTAATTACCAAGGGAAAATGACGGATCTATTTTTATACATAATCCTTTGAATAGTTTTAATCACTATTCAG
>NZ_RXNU01000038.1 GCF_003966225.1 Shewanella canadensis | reverse complement strand
TGTTAATTTGCAGGTAAAACTGATCCACGATTTGCATCTAAAAGTGATCCACCCAATTGGTGTTATATGACCATAATCATGGTCTATTTTCTAGCCTTTTTCTCCTTTGATTTTTTAGTTGATTCTTTGAATCGGTAGCTATCATTGCCGCTTTCAATTATATGGCAATGGTGAGTCAATCTGTCTAGCAAGGCCGTAGTGAGTTTTGCATCGCCAAACACCTTCGACCATTCAGTGAAGTTAAGGTTGGTGGTGATAAGTACGCTTGTGCTTTCGTAGAGTTTACTGAGTAAGTGAAACAGCAAGGTGCCGCCCGCTTGACTAAACGGCACATAACCTAACTCATCGAGTATCACCAAATCGCACTTGGCTAGGCGGTTGGCCATTCTGCCAACATGACCAGCTTGTTTCTCAAGCTCTAAGGTATTCACTAACTCGATAGTGGATAAGAACCGTACTCGGTATTGGTGATGTTGAATGGCTTGCACCCCGAGTGCCGTTGCTAAGTGTGTTTTGCCTGTGCCAGGGCCACCGACGAACACCGCATTTTGGCAGTCTTCAATGAACTCACAACGATGTAAGCCTCTAATCAGGTATTCATCGACTTCACTCTCACTGAAGTCGAAGCCGTAAAGGTCTCTGTAAACAGGGAACTTCGCGATTTTCATTTGATAGGCAATACTGCGCACTTCTCTGTCCGCTACCTCGGCTTTTATTAGTGCGTCGAGTATTGGCAAAGCTTGTTTGTAAGCTGGCGAATCTTGCGAGCTCAACTCGGTAATACTGCTCGCCATGCCATGTAGCTTCAACGTTTTAAGGGTGTGTAATAGAGCTTCAGTGTGCATGGCGTTTACCTCGTAATGTGTCGTAGCGAGATGCATCGCTGGTTGGCTCAGTGATTAATTGCAGGCTGTTAACAATCGGGATGGGTGCAGGCTGTGGTGGGGTAATTACGCGGCTTAAACAGTTCATCACATGTTGTTTAGATGGGCAGCCTGCGTCTAAGGCCATTTCAACCGCTTTCACAACATCGGCTTCGTCGTGATGCAATATCAGCGATAACACCTCGACCATTTCCTTATCCCCGCGCGCTCGTTGCAGCAAAATGGATTGCAGGTGCTTAAAGCTATCGGGCATGGTATTAAATGGCGCACCATTGCGAAGCGCCCCCGGTTTGCGTTGTGCGACCAGCAAGTAGTGTTGCCAGTCGTAAATCACTTTGCCGGGTACATCGTGACTCACCATGAACGTGCGGGGATGCTCCGCTATCTGCTGCCCTTCAGCGACAAAACTCAGCCGACTTGGGTACACACGCAGGCTAATTCGTCGGTTAGCGAAGCTTGCGGGCACAGAGTAACGATTCCGTTCGAAGCTGACTAAGCAGGTAGAGGATACTTTTTTGCTATGCTCGATGAAACCATCAAACGGGGCGGTCACTTTCATCAATTGACGTTGTTCTTGATACCACACATCTTCGATAGTTTTATCCGTAAACTGAGGATGTTTGCGTGATTGCCAGTCGGCAATGCATTGCGCCTCTAGCCAATCGTTGAGTTCGGTTAGCGTGCTCACGCGCGGTAGACGTTGCCAGATAATCGACCGCGCATCACGCACATTCTTTTCAACTTGGCCTTTCTCCCAACCTGCGGCAGGATTACAGAAGTCAGCTTCAAACAGATAATGGCTAACCATGGTTAGGAAGCGACGGTTAACAATGCGCTCCTTGCCTCTTTGCACCTTATCAACTGCTGTTTTCATATTGTCGTAAATCCCGCGCTCTGGCACACCGTTGAACACCCGAAACGCGTGATTATGAGCATCAAACAGCATTTCATGGCTTTGCGTGGGGTATGCTCGCAGCATAAAAGCTCGGCTATGACTGAGCTTAAAGTGAGCGACTTGCAGCTTGGTTTTACGACCATCGATAAAGGCATAGTTTTCGCCCCAATCAAATTGAAAGGCTTCACCTGCGGCAAACTCTAATGGCACGTAAACTTGATTGGATGCAGCTAACCTTTGCTCCTCGCGCCATTTACGTACAAACGCAGCAACCCTGTCATATGAGCCGGAATAGCCCAAAGGTAGCAAGTCTTCATACAGGTTTTTAACGGTTTTACGCTCTTTGCGTCGTCGCCTTGCTTCTCGCTTAAGCCAACTAACGAGCACTTCTTCGAATGCTTTTACCTTGCCGTGCGAGTCACGCTGAGGATAAGCTGGTTCAGCAATGTCGTCTTTAAGATAACGACGCACTGTATTGCGAGACAATCCAGTGCGCCGAGTGATTTCTCGCTGGGATAGCCCATCACGAAAATACCATCGACGTATAACACTTAATAATGACACATCTATCACTCCACATTCTCCTGCTCAGGGGTGGCAGGAGGTATTAAATATGTGGATCAGTTTTCAATGCAAATTAGGGGGGAAAGTGGATCAGTTTTGGATGCAAACTAACA
>NZ_RXNU01000037.1 GCF_003966225.1 Shewanella canadensis | reverse complement strand
CTTAACGCTTGAACAACCAGACCGAAGTCTAATCATTATAAATAGTGGTATCCCCAAGGGGATTCGAACCCCTGTTACCGCCGTGAAAGGGCGGTGTCCTAGGCCTCTAGACGATGGGGACCCGGACTGCATTAGACTCTGCAAAGAGTGAATACTCATTAAGTTTTGTAGGCTAAAACTTAACGCTTGAACAACCAGACCGAAGTCTAATCATTATAAATAGTGGTATCCCCAAGGGGATTCGAACCCCTGTTACCGCCGTGAAAGGGCGGTGTCCTAGGCCTCTAGACGATGGGGACCCGGACATTCATTCTTTAGACTCTACAAATAAAGAGTTGTCTATAATTCTAAATCCAAAGGCTAAGGATTCGAACTTACCTACTGATTCCCACTAGACATTGGGGTAGGTTCTTATTGTTTAAACTCTACTAAGAAGAGTCGTTAGATGGTGGAGCCTAGCGGGATCGAACCGCTGACCTCAACACTGCCAGTGTTGCGCTCTCCCAGCTGAGCTAAGGCCCCTCACTAACAAAACACTTTTGAGTACGCTACTAAGCTTTTGCTTCGTTGTGTCTCAAGTGCGTGGCGCATTCTATGCAGCACACCCAAAAGTGTCAACTCGTTTTTTAGGAATTTATTCTATTTGCTACAAATTCAATCGCTTTGGAGGTTCTTTGCTCACAACGGGTCTTTCCAACCAAGAATAAGGTTAAATCTACAGCAGGAGACATACCGGCCCCGGTAACAGCTACACGTAAAGGCATACCGACTTTGCCCATACCTACCTCTAATTCAGCAGCGGTATCTTCAATTGCTTGATGAATACCTTCTAAAGTCCACTCACTAAGTTCAGCTAATTTCTTCTGAACTAACTCAAGGGGTTCCATAGCAACACCTCTAAGGTGTTTTTTTGCTGCAGTAGCGTCGAACTCTTCAAAGTCTTCATAGAAATAACGACTGGAAGCCGCCAGCTCTTTTAACGTTTTAGCGCGCTCAGATAAAGCTGTGACGACTGCTGATAAAGCAGGACCATTACTCGTATCAATTTTTTGATCTGCCATGTGCCATTCTAAATGTTTAGCAACATACTCAGGATCCAGTTCCTTTATATAGTGTTGGTTCAGCCAGTTCAGTTTTTCGGTATTGAATGCTGAAGCCGCTTTATTGATATCATCAAGTTTAAATAGCTGCTTCATCTCATCTATAGAGAACACTTCTTGATCACCATGAGACCAGCCAAGACGAACGAGATAGTTAAGTAGCGCCTCAGGCAAGTAGCCATCATCACGATACTGCATAACACCGACTGCACCATGACGCTTAGAAAGCTTAGCCCCATCATCACCTAAGATCATAGCAACGTGAGCATATTCAGGTATTGGTGCACCCAACGCTTTCAGTATGTTGATTTGGCGTGGTGTATTATTGATATGGTCTTCACCGCGTACCACACAAGTGATCCCCATATCCCAATCATCAACAACGACACAGAAGTTATAAGTCGGCGTACCTTCAGTACGTGCAATGATCAAATCATCCAGAAGGTCATTAGAAATTTCGATACGACCACGAACGTGGTCATCAAATACTACGCTACCCTCTGTAGGGTTTTTGAAACGAATAACAAAAGGCTCATCTGTATCGCGGGGGGCTTTATCTCGACAACAACCATCATACTTCTGTTGTTCACCTTTAGCCGCCTGTTCCTCACGCATAGTTTCTATGCGCTCACGTGAGCAATAACACTTATAAGCTGTGCCCTGCTCTAACATCTGAGCAATAATTTCATTGTAGCGATCAAAACGCTTGGTTTGGTAATAAGGCCCTTCATCCCAATTCAGACCTAACCACTGCATTCCTTCTAGAATGGCTTCGCATGCTTCAGGAGTCGAACGCTCAATATCGGTATCTTCTACTCGTAAAACGAACTCACCTTGATTTGCACGAGCATATAACCATGAATAAAGCGCTGTACGAGCGCCACCGACATGCAAAAAACCAGTAGGACTTGGAGCAAAACGCGTCTTAGTTGTCATAATGGGACACTAACCTATATAGAAAGTCTAAATAATAGACTGTACCAATGAATGTGGCGCATATTCTAACAGCCAAATAGGATTAGGGAAATTACCATGCTCTATTAGTGCGTGATAAATGTAATGATAAGCTGATTGCAGATAGTAATTGTTGCATTATTACCCTGCGCGCGTTTATTGCCGGATAAAAATACACCAAACCAACAAGGTGTTGAGTGACAATGCATCAATCCGTGTAAAATTACGCCGCACTCTTGTTTTAATCCAAAAAAGCGTTGACAGTAAATCGTTCCTCCCTATAATACGGCCCCACACAGCGAGGTCGATTAGCTCAGCTGGGAGAGCACCTCCCTTACAAGGAGGGGGTCACTGGTTCGAGCCCAGTATCGACCACCATTCTCTTTTGAGAAGTGTTACTGTACAGATAGAAAGTCCCAGGTCGATTA
>NZ_RXNU01000036.1 GCF_003966225.1 Shewanella canadensis | reverse complement strand
TGCATGTTTCGGAGTAATCCGATCACCGATTCCGGGATAAACCGATCACCTGTTTCGGTTTAATCCGATCACACATTCCGCGATAATCCGGTCATTTTAGGCATAACTCCGGAATACATGATCGGATAAGCGGATTCACCGATCGGATTATCCCGGAATCATTCTTTTTTCTCTTTTAAATCAATTAGTCGCTACCATGATTGGCATCAAATATTGCCATCGGAAGCGACAATGCCAAAAAAGAGAATAGTTATGACCAAAATCAAAGAGGTTTTACGCCTCAAATTCGACTGCCAACTCTCCAATCGCAACATCGCTACCTGTGTCAAAATCGGTTGCTCTACCGTCTCTGAAATACTCAGTCGGTTTAAACTCAGCGAATTAGGCTGGCCACTTCCCGATGGCACATCAGATCTTCAACTCACTCAGGCTTTGTATCAAGACAAGGGACCATCACAGCATAAGGTGATGCCTGATTTTGCTCTGTACTTCAAAGAGTTGAAGCGTAAAGGCATGACAAAGCGTCTACTGTGGGAGGAATACCACACCCAATACCAAGCTTGTGCCTATGGCTACACTCAGTTTTGTGAATACTACACTCGCTGGTTTAAGAAGCAGAAGCGCAGTATGCGCCAGCACCACATCGCAGGCGACAAGCTCTTCATCGATTACTGCGGTCCAACCGTTCCCATCGTTAACCCAGATACTGGTGAAGTGAGAACAGCGCAGATCTTCGTGGCGACACTGGGGGCGTCTAATTACACCTATGTGGAGGCCAGCAGAAGCCAACGGCTTGAATGCTGGTTGCAGGCTCACGTTAATGCCTTCGAGTTCTTTGGTGGCGTGCCGCACTTGCTAGTGCCAGATAATCTCAGATCGGCTGTTACCAAGCCCTGCCGCTATGAACCGACCTTGAACGATAGCTATCGTAAGCTCGCCAATCATTACTGCACGGCAGTGATGCCTGCAAGGCCTTACAAACCTAAGGATAAAGCCAAAGCAGAAAATGCGGTGTTGATAGTGGAACGTTGGATCTTAATGCGGCTACGCCATCAGGTGTTTCATACCTATGCCGAGTTGAACCTCGTCATCCGTGACTTAATGCATGATCTTAATCAGCGTGAAATGCGGCAGATAGGTGCCAGCCGTCAGGCCTTATTTGAGATGTTAGATAAACCTGCGCTAAAGCCATTACCCGTACAGCCCTATCTTTATACCGAAACTAAACGCGCCAAGGTTGGCCCTGACTATCACATCCAATATAAGAAACACTACTACTCAGTGCCACACCAGCTGGTTGGTGAACATGTCGAGCTAGAAGCATCTTCAAGGCTGGTCAGGATTTATCACCAGGGAAACCTAGTCGCCCAGCACCCTAGCAGTGACAAAGAACACGGCCAAAGCACCATAGATTTGCATATGCCGAGCAATCATCAGCATCAAAAGTGGTCTCCACAACGACTACTTAGTTGGGCCGAAAATATTGGCCCTGCCGCCCGCGAAGTCGTCAATGCACAGTTGCAAAGCAAGGCACATCCAGAGCAGGCTTACCGCAGCTGTTTGGGCTTACTCAATCTAAGCAGACATCATGGCGACAATCGTTTAGAGCAGGCGTGTAAAGATGCGGTACTGGTCGACAAGCCCTATCTAAAGTTCATCAAAAACCTGCTCATCAACCACCGTGAAGGAAGACTCTCGAGCGATAACACCAGCACGCCCAATATCGAGCACAGTAATGTTCGTGGCCCCAGCAGTTACCACTAGGAGAAAGGTTGATGGATCATCTCAATGAACAACTTAAAACATTACGGTTAGGTCATGCAGCGCAGGCCTTGGAGCAGCAACGAGAGCAGCTCTCAACCTACGCAGAATTGAGTTTTGAGGAAAGGTTGGGCTTGCTACTGGAATGCGAGCTGTTAAATCGAGACCAGACTAAGATCCAACGTCTCAAGCGACAAGCCAAGCTACGGCTCAATGCTCAAGCTAGCCAACTGATTTATAAGGAAGGTCGTGGCCTAATGCGGGCTAAGATGAGTGAGCTGCTAACAAGCAGTTACTTGCACAAACATCAAAACATCCTTATCACGGGGCCTACGGGAGCCGGAAAGACTTATGTCGCTTGTGCCATCGCAGAGCAAGCCTGCGAGCGACAATACACCGTCAGATACTATCGCCTAAGTCGACTTCTGGATGACTTAAGCTCGGGTAAACTGGATGGTAGTTATCAAAAGCAGCTGCTGGCGCTATCGAAAAAGGCACTGCTGATAATCGATGACTGGGGAATGGAAAAGCTGAACCAGGAGCAAGCCAGCCATTTACTGGAAGTGCTGGAAGATAGGTATCAAGAAAGCAGCACAATCGTGATCAGCCAGCTTCCCGTAAAAGAGTGGTACAACATGATCGGTAACGCCACGATCGCCGACGCATTATTAGATCGTTTAATCCACAACGGGCACCGAATAGAATTGGGTGGTGAATCGATGAGAAAACTGGCGCAATCCGATCACTTAGGGTAAAAATAAGGGGAAGAGAGAAAAGATGATTTAGGTGATCGGATTAAACCGAAATGAGTGATCGCAATCGCCGGAATACGCA
>NZ_RXNU01000035.1 GCF_003966225.1 Shewanella canadensis | reverse complement strand
ATTTGGGTTGTATGGTTAAGTGACTAAGCGTATACGGTGGATGCCTTGGCAGTCAGAGGCGATGAAGGACGTAGTAACTTGCGAAAAGCGTTGGCGAGCTAGTAACAAGCATTTGAGCTAACGATGTCCGAATGGGGAAACCCACTCACATAAGTGAGTATCACATACTGAATACATAGGTATGTGAGGCAAACCCGGGGAACTGAAACATCTAAGTACCCGGAGGAAAAGAAATCAACCGAGATTCCCCTAGTAGCGGCGAGCGAACGGGGATTAGCCCTTAAGCGTAGAGGGTGTTAGTGGAATGAGTTGGAAAGCTCAGCGGCACAGGGTGATAGCCCCGTACATGAAAACTAACTTTACGTGAAAACGAGTAGGACGGGACACGTGACATCTTGTCTGAACATGGGGGGACCATCCTCCAAGGCTAAATACTCCTGACTGACCGATAGTGAACCAGTACCGTGAGGGAAAGGCGAAAAGAACCCCTGTGAGGGGAGTGAAATAGAACCTGAAACCGTATACGTACAAGCAGTGGGAGCGGTTCTTGAGACCGTGACTGCGTACCTTTTGTATAATGGGTCAGCGACTTACATTTTGTAGCGAGGTTAAGCGAATAGCGGAGCCGTAGGGAAACCGAGTGTTAACTGCGCGTTTAGTTGCAAGGTGTAGACCCGAAACCCGGTGATCTATCCATGGGCAGGTTGAAGGTTGAGTAACATCAACTGGAGGACCGAACCGACTTATGTTGAAAAATGAGCGGATGACTTGTGGATGGGGGTGAAAGGCCAATCAAACCGGGAGATATCTGGTTCTCCTCGAAAGCTATTTAGGTAGCGCCTCGTACGAATACCATTGGGGGTAGAGCACTGTTAAGGCTAGGGGGTCATCCCGACTTACCAACCCTTTGCAAACTCCGAATACCAATGAGTACTATACGGGAGACACACGGCGGGTGCTAACGTCCGTCGTGAAAAGGGAAACAACCCAGACCATCAGCTAAGGTCCCAAAGTTATTGCTAAGTGGGAAACGATGTGGGAAGGCTTAGACAGCTAGGATGTTGGCTTAGAAGCAGCCATCATTTAAAGAAAGCGTAATAGCTCACTAGTCGAGTCGGCCTGCGCGGAAGATTTAACGGGGCTAAGCAATACACCGAAGCTATGGGTTTGCTAGTTTACTGGCAAGCGGTAGAGGAGCGTTCTGTAAGCCGTTGAAGGCGAAGGGGTAACCCACGCTGGAGGTATCAGAAGTGCGAATGCTGACATGAGTAACGATAAAGGGAGTGAAAAACTCCCTCGCCGAAAGACCAAGGGTTCCTGTCCAATGTTAATCAGGGCAGGGTGAGTCGACCCCTAAGGCGAGGCCGAAAGGCGTAGTCGATGGGAAACAGGTTAATATTCCTGTACTTCTGCTAACTGCGATGGAGAGACGGAGAAGGCTAGGCTAGCGCGGCGTTGGTTGTCCGCGTTTAAGGCTGTAGGCTGTGTACTTAGGCAAATCCGGGTACACGCATTAAATTGCAAAGCTGAGAGTTGATGACGAGGTCCTAAGGGACTGAAGTAGTTGATGCCATGCTTCCAGGAAAATCTTCTAAGCTTCAGGTTAGTAGGAATCGTACCCCAAACCGACACAGGTGGTTGGGTAGAGAATACCAAGGCGCTTGAGAGAACTCGGCTGAAGGAACTAGGCAAAATGGTACCGTAACTTCGGGAGAAGGTACGCTCCCGACGGTGATGAGACTTGCTCTCTAAGCTGTTGGGAGTCGCAGATACCAGGTGGCTGCAACTGTTTATCAAAAACACAGTACTGTGCAAACTCGCAAGAGGAAGTATACGGTATGACGCCTGCCCGGTGCCGGAAGGTTAATTGATTGGGTTATCTTCGGAGAAGCTCATGATCGAAGCCCCGGTAAACGGCGGCCGTAACTATAACGGTCCTAAGGTAGCGAAATTCCTTGTCGGGTAAGTTCCGACCTGCACGAATGGCGTAATGATGGCCACGCTGTCTCCAGCCGAGACTCAGTGAAGTTGAAATTGCGGTGAAGATGCCGTATACCCGCGGCTAGACGGAAAGACCCCGTGCACCTTTACTATAGCTTGGCACTGAACATTGAACCTACATGTGTAGGATAGGTGGGAGACTTTGAAGATGGGACGCTAGTTCTGTTGGAGTCAACCTTGAAATACCACCCTTGTAGCTTTGATGTTCTAACTCAGGTCCCTGAATCGGGATTGAGGACAGTGCCTGGTGGGTAGTTTGACTGGGGCGGTCTCCTCCCAAAGAGTAACGGAGGAGCACGAAGGTTGGCTAAGTACGGTCGGACATCGTACGGTTAGTGCAATGGCATAAGCCAGCTTAACTGCGAGACATACACGTCGAGCAGGTACGAAAGTAGGTCATAGTGATCCGGTGGTTCTGAATGGAAGGGCCATCGCTCAACGGATAAAAGGTACGCCGGGGATAACAGGCTGATACCGCCCAAGAGTTCATATCGACGGCGGTGTTTGGCACCTCGATGTCGGCTCATCACATCCTGGGGCTGAAGTCGGTCCCAAGGGTATGGCTGTTCGCCATTTAAAGTGGTACGCGAGCTGGGTTCAGAACGTCGTGAGACAGTTCGGTCCCTATCTGCCGTGGGCGTTGGATGATTGAAGGAAGCTGCTCCTAGTACGAGAGGACCGGAGTGGACGAACCGCTGGTGTTCGGGTTGTTATGCCAATAGCATTGCCCGGTAGCTACGTTCGGAATCGATAACCGCTGAAAGCATCTAAGCGGGAAGCGAGTCCTAAGATGAGTCATCCCTAGGAATTTAATTCCTCTAAAGAGCCGTTCGAGACTAGGACGTTGATAGGCAGGGTGTGTAAGCGTTGTGAGGCGTTGAGCTAACCTGTACTAATGACTCGTGAGGCTTAACCATACAACCCAGATGGGTTTTGCAGATGGTTTTGCTTAACTGAAAGAATACGAAG
>NZ_RXNU01000034.1 GCF_003966225.1 Shewanella canadensis | reverse complement strand
GAAGCAATTTCGAATAACTCAACACCTGTGAGTGTCCACACAGATTTCTTGTTTCAATTTGTTAAAGAGCGTTAGCATCAATCTTTCAGATGCTGCCGTTAGACGCTAGGTCGTTGGCTTGAGGAGGCGTATTCTACACGCTCCGTGGTTGGCGTCAAGTGCTTATTTTAAGAAGTTTTTCAAGCGATGATTTCTTAATCACTAATGTAAAAATCAATCAAAACCCGAATCCCTTAAAGCGCTTATCACCTGAGTCTAATTCCGAAGAAGTTAAACCCTCCAACACCGCTGCAAGTCCCGTCCTATCTAACCTTTCGACTAGTTAGTTGGCCTGCTGTGCCGTGTCAGTGGGAGCGAATTATAGGGAGTTTTAGGCAGAGCACAAGCGCTAATTACTGAAAAATACATGTTTTCATCAAATAAGCGCTTAAGAACAGTTTACGCACCAATTGCACACAGAGTTACCCACAGGTATCCGTTATATGGCACCATTACACTATTTTAGCCTTGATAAACACAGGTGACTTGAGCCCATCTGCCACCATACACGTGAACAAAAAACGGCAAGCAAACACCATTCATTCAGTTAGGTTCGGATCATCACCAATGTAAAAGTAACTAATTGATCAGACTTAGCGCCTTCAAATTGATATCAGCAATAGCAAATATCGGTATCTAGACTAAAACGAACCAGGGAAAAGCGTAGTGCATTTCACGAAATTGATAGTTTAGTTCTAGAGTTCAGGCTACCTGCAGGCTGTGATGAAGGAAATATGTCCCTATATGGATATAAGAATGGGAGTAACCAACATAGCCGTTACCGAATAAAAGATTAAGGACGAGCGAAGGCGCTTGAGGATAGCGACTAATACCAGGAAGTTAGACATGGATGTGAGAAAAGTATGCTTTGAATGCACTGCAGTCAGCGACTTTGTAGTAAAGAGCAAGGCGCCTTCCAACGCCCGTCTATATCAATTACTGAAATGCATAAAACGAAAGGAGACCCTGACCGCCAAGGCCTTTCTTTAGTATCTGAACCATAGGGACGTGGAAAATTACATTATGATGTCGGGAACATGATTGACCATGCCACCAAGACCTTTGTGAATCCTAAACATCAGATGGCGGAAATGCTGACTTTATTAAAAGGAGAAGTGCCTCCTGAATGCATTCAGGAGGTACGAGCCCATGGGTGGGCAAAGGTAGGATATTGCAGGAGCAATTATCGAGAGAGGAGCAGGATGCTAGAACCAAGGGGTAATTAACGGCCACATCGACGAAGTCGCTACGGGCTGCATGTGAAGTAGGCATTCATTCCTACATAAATGGAGAAGTCTCCTGCTTACAGTAATGGCTAGTTCGGGAGTAGCTATAACTATTTATTAAAAGGCCTAAGCGCAAAAAAGCCACATTGATAAGGTGGCTTCTCTACTGTTAAATAAGGAGTGCGCCTGTCATGGTCAGCTTCAAGACCATTTAAATGCATCCTGCATAAATGCCACTTCCTACATCGTGTAGGTCGCAAGCTCTCCGCGTTGGCCCACAAAGATGTGGGAAGTGCCTTAAATTGTTGGGAACAATTTTGGCCTTCACATGGATAATACCAATCTAAGTAAAAATGTGATCTAATTGAATGTCCTTACTAGGTAGTATTTGAGCCAATGAATAACCCTAAAGATATTGATTTCAAGTCCCTTGCCAGTAAGCAGAAAACAATTCAAATGAAGACACGCTTACAGGCTCTCTCACATTTTCAAGATGGAAAGTCCCGTACTGACATTGCCAGATATTTAAAAGTTAGAAGAACCAGCGTTAACAAGTGGGTGAGTATTTATTTAAGTGAAGGGCTAGCAGGGTTGGAGGAGAAACCCCGTACTGGTAGGCCACCATTTATTAATACTCAGCAGAGCAATCAACTTGCGGCATATATTGAAACCAGTGCGAGTAGCGAGCAAGGCGGTAGACTGACTGGGGCTGATATTCAACACTTTATACAAACTGAGTGTGGCAAAAGCTACCATCCGGACTCTATCTATTACCTATTGAATAAAATGGTTTTTTCATGGGTTACCTCTCGCTCTAAACATCCAAAACAATCAGAAGAACTTCAAGACGATTTTAAAAAAATCAAAATAAAAACGATCGCAAAGATCCCAGGGCGCCTTCCTTTGGATAGAGTCGATTTTTGGTTTCTAGATGAAGCTAGATTTGGCCAGCAAAACACGACAACTCGAGTTTGGACTCGAATAGGCACTAGACCTAGGGCGGTTCTCCAACAGCAATTCGAATATGCCTACTTGTTTAGTTCTGTGTGCCCAAGTCGAGGAATTGGGCAAGCAATAGTTGTTCCATGGACCAATAAAGATGTTATGCGCTTGCACTTGGAGCAACTCTCTTTGATCACGGAAACAGACAGGCAGGCAGTGGTGATAATGGATGGAGCTGGCTGGCATACAGATAATGTTGCTGATGACTTCAGTAATGTCAGCATTATAAATGCTCCCTCCCTATTCACCGGAGCTCAACCCCATCGAACAAGTCTGGAGCTGGATGCGACAACACTGCCTTGCTAATAAAGCTTTAAGAATTATGAGGATATCGTTGACAGTGCTTGCAAGGCTTGGAACACCTTCAATGAAAGTGCAGATCGGGTCACTCAAATGTGTTCAAGGAGCTGGCTAAATATGACCAGTTAGTTTTACAGATTGGTATAAGATGCATGCTTGGCACGCACTATCTATGCAGCCCATGTTCGAGTGGCCACTTCTTGGAATAAAGGGTCCAGACTAAAAACGAAAAAAGCCCGTTGCGTTAGCAACGGGCTTTATCGACTCTCTTTACGAGAAATTAGGCGTCTGGAAATGACCTACTCTCACATGGGGAGACCCCACACTACCATCGGCGCAATTGCGTTTCACTTCTGAGTTCGAGATGGGATCAGGTGGGGCCACAATGCTATGGTTTCCAGACAAATTCTTTTAACTAAAATGGTGCTGATACCCAGAATCGAACTGGGGACCTCATCCTTACCAAGGATGCGCTCTACCGACTGAGCCATATCAGCAATATTTTAAATTTCTTACTACGATTGAGTCTAACGTGCTTTCATCTTAGATGAAATTCACTGCACTATCATATTTAACTTAATTAGGCGCCTGGAAATGACCTACTCTCACATGGGGAGACCCCACACTACCATCGGCGCGATTGCGTTTCACTTCTGAGTTCGAGATGGGATCAGGTGGGGCCACAATGCTATGGTTTCCAGACTAATTTGGTAAAA
>NZ_RXNU01000033.1 GCF_003966225.1 Shewanella canadensis | reverse complement strand
CGAGATAAGATAAGATAAAGGGACTTAGACGTTTCTAAGTCAAAAGGCGTCAGATAATAGCGGGAAAAATAGGGGAAAAAGCATATCGTAACACTACCCCCCTCCTAAGGATCGACTTCCAGACGATCAAAGGGAGTGTCACGGGCTGATGGGACGGTTAAATTATCGAAAGGCTTGAACAGAGTGAGGAAATCTAGGTAAGCCATTCTTAGCTTACGAGGAGCAGAGGGGTTAGCCCGGTGGAAGGCAGCGACCGCGTCGGAAGCATTTCCTAAATTGCCAGCGGGTTCCCAAGTCCTATCTTCATCTGTATAGCCCTTCCAGTGGATTAAATATTCGAGTCGGTTACCCTTCTTTCGTGAGTCAACCACATAATCTACTTCATACTCTTCTTCTCTTCCTTCGGTTACTTCAATGGGTCCAGGGGCAACAACTGGTTGCCCTGGCAAGCGCTCTTTGTAAGGCTTGACCTGTGAGATGTTAACCGTAGGGTGAATACGCATAGATTTGGGGAGCTTAAGCGTCAACGCATTTGTTCCCACCAGTTTGGTGATCTCATAGGGACCGATCCATCGTTCGGTTAATTTACGTGATGCGCGGGGTAAGCGGAGATTACTTGTGCTGAGCCAAACCCTATCCCCAATGACATATTCAGGGGCCTTTGATCTGTGCTTATCAGCTTGGATCTTCATACGCTTCTGAGCATCAATTAAATTATCTCTAGTTTCCTTCAAAGTCTTGGCCATCTCTTCGGCAAAGTCATCAGCTGCTGGTGCTTTAGACACGTGTTGCTCGAAGCCCATTCTTGGAGCATATGACCGCGTAACTTCGAAAGGGGTCTTCTTAGTAGAAGCCTGTCTTTTAGTGTTATACGAGAATTGAGCGATGGCAAGCCAATCAGCCCATTCTCCTTCCTTCTCTGCACAGAATAACCGAAGATATTGTTCTAGATCTCGATTCATTCTTTCCGTCTGACCGTCTGTCTGCGGATGATGTGCTGTAGATAATTTAGGGGTAATACCTAATCGCTTGCACAGTGCGCGCATAACTTCGGCTGCAAACTGTGGTCCACGATCAGATATGATCGTTCTAGGTAGGCCATGTGCCTTCCAGACATGTTGTAAATATAGACGAGCCGTGTCAAGGGCTGTCGTCGTCTTTAGGCATGGGATGAATTCGACTTCTTTTGAGAACCTGTCCATTACTACAAGAATGGAGTCGAACCCATTGGAATCAGGCAGATCTGTCGTGAAATCTGCTGATATGTCTTCCCAAGGTGTGCTTGGCACTTCCAAGGGGTTTAATTTACCGGCAGGAGGCTGGTTACTCCCTTTCATACGTGCACATCTATCGCATCGGGATACATAATCTTTGACTTGATGTGACATCAGAGGCCAAAAATAGCTGCGTTGTAGCAGATTAAGCGTCTTCTCTACTCCTGGATGTCCGGCAACCGGAGTGTCGTGATGAAGTGTAATAATAGATTGCCGTAGACCGTCGTCGTCAGGCACATACATCCGTTGATGTGCGTCATAGAGAATTCCATCTTTCTCTTCACAGATGTGGAACTTCTCACATAGCTTCTGTTCTTCTGATTCCTTCAGCTTATACGTAGCTTCAAGAATCTGTTGTTTGATCTTATCGCCTTCATCGGAGATCAAGATGGTCGCCCTAATCTTCTCCAGCGTAATAATAGTTACTCCTTTGTTATCGTCCTCGATGCCGATCATATGATCTTCTCTTCTTGATAAGGCATCGGCCTTCCCCATTGAGGTTCCTGGCTTATGGACGAGCTTAAAGTTAAACCTAGATAGATATTGTGCCCATCGCGCTTGGCGACGGTTGAGATCTTGTGCTTTCATAAAATATTGGAGGTTCTTGTGATCATTCCAGATCTCGAACTCATATTTAGCACCTTCCAAATAATGTCTCCATCCTTCGAGAGCCTGAATCATGCTGAGCATTTCTTTGTCAGCGATCGGATAATTCCTCTCTTCAGGGGTCATAGACCGTGAGGCATAGGCAACTGGATGCCATGAGCCATTCTTCTCAATAGATAAGACTCCGCCTGTTGCAAAGTCTGAGGCGTCACATTCAAGACGGAAGCGACTGTCTTCATCTGGGAATGCAAGGATTGGAGCGGACGTAAACTTCTGTTTCAGCGCATCAAACGCTTCTTGTTGTGCCTCCTTCCATGCGAAGGGTGTATCCTTTTTTGTAAGATCATTTAGGGGCCTAGCCACTTGGGCATACCCTTGGATAAACCTTCGGTAGAAGTTGGCAAGTCCGAGGAAACTCCTAACTCCTCTAACATTCTTGGGTGCAGGCCATTCCAGAATAGCCTTAACCTTCGAGTCGTCCATCTTAATTCCATCTTGGCCTACTATCATACCGAGGAACTCTACTTCTGGTACCGTAAAGGTACACTTTTCTGGTTTGATAAATAGGTCGTTTTCTTCTAATCGACGCAGGACTTCCTTCACGATTCTTTCGTGCTCCTTGACGTCATTGGTCTTCGTGAATATTAATAGATCGTCAATATATACCACCACTACGTCATCCATATCGGCAAAGATTTCATTCATCATTGCTTGGAATGTGGCGGGCGAGTTGCATAGACCGAAATACATAACGAGGGGTTCATATGCACCGCGGAAGCATACGAAGGCGGCTTTCCACTCATCGCCTTCCTTGATGCGAACATTATTGTATCCCCATCGTAGATCCATTTTTGTGAATAATTTAGCTCCTTTAAGCTTATCCACTAATTGGGAAATCAGCGGGAGCGGATAGTTATTTTTGACGGTGTGCTCGTTTAGATAGCGATAATCTTGAACCATGCGTTTGGTACCTTCCTTCTTTGGTACAAAGAAAACAGGGGACGTCTGCGGGGACTTCGAAGGTTGTATGTAACCCTTCCTCAGTTGTTCATCTATGAAGCTAGAAACTTCTTTCTGCTCTTCTACTGAGAGGGGGATCATCCTTCCTTTTCTTGGAACGAATGATTCCTTCAAGTCGATCGCATGATCCCAGGGTTTTCTGACTGGCATGCGTTCAGATTCTCCCTTAGAGAACCGTCCATAATACTGATGGTATGCGCTAGGCACCATCTCTTCTATAGTCTTCTCAATCTTAGGAGGCGCCTCAATACTAGCACGTATTGCATAGGCATGGTAGGCGGCCTCTTCTTCTTCTTTTTCTAAAACACGTAGGAATACACTCTTTTCCTTTAATAGATGGCAGCTTCTGGGGCACCTCGTCATCTTGACTTCGCCTTTAGACCAATCTATTTCGGGATTGTGCTTCTTTAGCCACGTGTAACCGAGGATGATCTGATTACGTCCTAGATCCGTAACCTCGGCGGTAACACGTTCCCTGTGTCCTTCATAATCTATAATTACCTCGACGGAGTGTGTGACGTTTCCAGCCGAGTTCTTTGATCCATCAACGTTAAATACGGGGATCGGGTGACGTAGGGGCGTAAGTGGCAACTTCTGCTCCATAGCCCACTTCTTATCGACAAATATTACATTAGCACCACAATCAAGCAGCGCGTTGGTAGAGATGAAAGACTTCTTATCATGGGAGGGTGCGACTTTGATCTTCATTAAGATCTCCCTTTCCATGTTCAACGTGCGTAGGAAAAATTCGTCTGGGATTTGTTCATCTGGCGTATTTTTTTGGGTTTTGTTTGAAACTGAATTAAGTACCGGTTTGAAGCCCCGGCCGAGCCCCTTCACTGAAGAGGACCCAGTTTGGCATTGAAAAGAATTTGAAAAAGTATCCGTATCATCTGTGCTTTCCCTAGGTTCTTCAACCTCATGGACAGAAAATCGGTTACATAGATAATCGTCAAATGTTGCTGCATGAACACCCAGTTTGTTCATGCAGCACGGCCTTTTCCCTTATCATGGACATCTTTCATATCCCAGAAATAAGCACGCATTTCGTCATAGTTCATGTGGCGTATAGCCGCAAAAGGATCCTGACCCCGTGGGGCTTCCCTTCTCGGCTGTTCCTGTGGCTGCTCGGCAACACGTACGTTACGGCCGCCGGCACATTCCTTTTTGTGTTTACCCCCTAGCCATTTGCATGAGGGGCATTGTATACGAGGTTTGGGGCAGTTCTTGACCCCGTGGTCTCCACCACAATTATAGCAAGACATTTTCTTAGGAGACGATCCGCGCTGGGCGGCGTCTATTTGCATAGCATCTGGATCGCGTGATGCGACCTTTCTGAAAGAGGAGCCCATAACAAAGTCGAGGGCTTCTTGTGCGGCCCCGACACGTCTGATTTCTTTGAGGTATGTAAATAAAGAAGAGGACCGTTTGTCCTCCTTGAAGATTTGAGCTATGATGCTCCGTCTGGTGTTGGTTTCCAAAATAGAGATGGCATGTGATTCATCAATTGCTGCCTGTTGGTATAGAGCCTTGTATTTGACGATATAGTCATCAGTTGACATCTTGCCTTGTGTTAAACTTCTTAATTGACTGCGTGTCCAGTCAACTTGGTTGGTA
>NZ_RXNU01000032.1 GCF_003966225.1 Shewanella canadensis | reverse complement strand
GGAGAATTTAAAGATTGTTGAACAGCTGCCTCTTTAAAGGCTGCCGTATAGGTTTTACGTGGCTTAATTTTCATGACACCTTATCGCTTATAGTAAGGTGTCCACTATTAGGGGGTCACATCAGGTTCTATAGGGGGCAAAAATTTCCAGCAGCCAGTCGATAAAGGCCTTGGCTTTCAATGGCAAATTCTTTGATTTTGGAGTCAGCACATAATAGGTATAGGGGCTGGTAAAACTCGACTCGAAGGGGATCACTAAGCTTCCGTCAGCCAGTTGCTCCTCGATAAAGAATCGTGGGATAAGCGCCACCCCCATGCCGCTAACGGCTGCCTGACTCAACATGTAAAAATGCTCCATACCGAACTTCTTATCCGTGGTTAAGGATAAGCCGACCTTTTCTGACCAATAGGGCCAAAGCTCCGGACGCGTTGTGTGCTTCAGTAGCGTCATCCGGTTAATATCCTCTAAGGTTTTCAGCCTTGTTGCTATTTGAGGAGAGCAAACCAGACAAAGATCTTCATCCATTAATTTGATGAAATTACAGTTTTGTGGAGCTTTAGTGGCACTTCTTATGGCAATATCACAGGGGCTCTTGTCAAAGTCCAGGGTAAAATCTCCGATGGACAGGTCGACATAGAGGTGAGGATAGCGCTGTTTAAACTCCTCCATTCTGGGGATCAGCCAATTGATCGTTAGACTCGGCAATACATTAATCGAGAGGCTCTGTGTGAGCATCTGTTGTGACTTTATCTCGTCGGTGGCATGACTGATGGTTTTAAGTGCTGCCTGTATCTGTGGTAGATAACGTAAGCCCTCATCTGTGAGCACCAGCTTTCTGTGTTGCCTTAAGAACAACGGGACTCCCAAATACTCCTCTAAGCCCCTTATCTGCTTACTTATCGCTCCATGCGTGACAAAAAGTTCACTGCCGGCCTTGGTAAAGCTTAGGTGTCTCGATGCCGATTCAAAGGCAAGTAGCGAATTTAATGGAGGTAATGTGGTATGCATTAAGGTTCTCGTCTTTCAGGTGTCAGATGCAAGATTGAAATTAAGGCTGAGATTTTCTCACGATTAAGGGAAGATAACTCCTTTGCCTTTCGTGTGCAAACATCGTCTAATAGCGGCATTCGATAATAAGATAAATATAAATAAACATGGCAATCGAGTTTTCCTATGAACTTATTACATTACTGTTCGCCGTCGCGGTATTAGCGGGGTTTATCGATTCGATAGCGGGTGGTGGTGGCTTAATTACTATTCCGGCCCTGATGTGGGCCGGTCTGCCTCCGACGGCGGCCTTAGCGACCAATAAGCTTCAAGCTTGTGGGGGCAGTTTTTTTGCCAGCCTCTATTTTGTCCGCAAGGGGATGGTTAAGCTTGGGGAGATGAAGCTCGCGATACTCTGTGCCTTTATCGGCTCTGCTTTAGGTACTATTGCTGTACAGCAGATAGATGCCGCGTTTCTTGAGGTATTACTGCCATTTTTGATGTTGGCGATAGGTGCCTACTTTCTGCTTTCTAAGAAAATCAGTGAGGATGACAGGCATAGAGTGTTAACGCCAACGCTGTTCGCCTTCACTGCCGCCTTGGGAGTGGGGTTATACGATGGCTTCTTTGGCCCGGGCACCGGAAGTTTCTTCGCCTTAGCCTTCGTTTCTCTGGCGGGCTTTGGGCTGGCTAAGGCCACCGCTCACGCTAAGGTGCTTAACTTTTCGACCAATATTGCGTCACTGATTTTTTTCGCCATCGGTGGCAAGGTGTTTTGGATGCTTGGCGGCATCATGCTCATCGGTCAGGCATTAGGTGCCACCCTGGGGTCGCGTCTGGTACTGACGAAGGGCACGAAAATCATCAAACCTCTGGTAGTGACCATGTCGGTGATTATGAGTATGAAACTGCTATCAGATCAGTATGACCTGTTTGCTTGGTTATAGCTTAGGGCTGCCTTCGAATGAAGGCTGGTTTTATTTTCTTTTTGGTTCATTTGGCAATGGCTGCAGGGTTGAAGCTTTAGGCTTCAATGTTATCTATCGCTTGCAGCGGGTGCCGTGCATGGATGCTGAACTGGTCTTTAGGTATGGATACCGTTGAAAGTTCTTCCTTGTAAGCGCGACTGCAGCACCCAAGCTGTGCCACATCTATACTGGCTCAAATCACTATGCACGAGATTTATACGCATACACGCCATTGATCATAATGCAGAGTTATCATAATTATAAGTATTGATAATTTAATGTAATTGCCTGCGGCACCTATACTCACTTCATCAAAACGAATTACGAAACAATCATCAGAGTTTGGAGCAAATTATGAAAATGAATCATGTGGGTATCATGGTAGGCGATATGAATAAAGCTGTAGAGTTTTATACCAATGCTCTTGGCCTTAAAGTCGTAATGGGTAATACCAAAGTTGAAGAAGAACGTGAGACCGCAATCGGTAGAATGTGTGTTGCTGTGTTTGGCGAAGGTTTTAAAGGCTTTAACATTGCACACCTAGTGACGACTGATGGTATTGGTATAGAGCTATTTGAAATGAAAGAACGGGCAGAGCGACACGAAGTTGATTTTTCTCGCATTGGCATTTTCCATTTTTGTCTTCAAACTGAGGACTTTGATGGGGTGATAGAAAGAACTGAAAAATTTGGCGGTAAAGTGAGAATGGATATCATGCGTTATCACCCTGAAGATAACAATAAGCCGGCTAAAATGGTTTATCTGGAAGACCCATTCGGCAATCTATTTGAGCTTTATTCACACACTTATGAAGAAACCTACTCTTCTGATTACGAATAAACAAATCAAACGCTAAATGATAGAAGGTTGGCTGTAATGCCAATCTTTTTTTTGGCTGATCTTGTCCGCAGCAGAGCCAAAGTTAGCAAGCCTTCGAATGAAGGCTGATTACATTTTTCCTTTTGCTCAATGATATTGGGATATATGTTTGAATCTCATTCTCACATTCTCACATTCTCACATTCTCTCATTCTTACCTATCGCCTCCGGCGAGGGTATGTGCACTCTTTACTTTGAGAAGGTTCAGCGAAACACCGACTCTTGATTTCAAAAGAATCATCCGTGAAGGCTCGACGATGCCATCAACGTCCGCTGCCGCATCTACACTTGCTGATTTACAATAAAGTTCTCTCTTCGATTGAGGTTATCTTGGTTAAGTTGCTAACAAGAAAATGCCCCATTATGTGTTATCTCCAGTAATTCTTCCTATGCAGCACTGACCTCTTTGTAATACTTTTTCTCATTAGTCGGAAAGGCATAAGTTCCGTCTAGCGATAACCTCTTAGTTAACCAGTGCTTGTACTTTTATACAGTATGATTGGTTTTGTGCGGATAATCTCCAAATTATGCGCAATCAGTTCACGGTTTGCTATTGAGTGAAAATAAAAATAGATGTAAATTCAGTAAGATGTAAGTGTGCAACAGAGTTTCCCCCGAAAGTGTATTGGATACGATTTACAACGATTTAAGGTAGTGAATTGTTTTTATTTGAATTTACCGGGAGAAAGCTTTGCACACTTTTACAACAGGCATTGGCAAAACGCGCATGCCGTATATTAAAACGTTATGCATCAGGAGAGTAAAGTTGGCAAAATTCATCTGCCCAAGCTGTAGCACTCAGAAAAGTAAACCTGAAATTGAAGGCTTAAAATCACTCTACGGGCTCGGCTTTGAATATGTGTGCAGTAACTGTAATTCCAAAGTGGTTCACCCTCCCATAGGTCAGCTTATCCTGTTGTTTGCATTCATTCCCATAATCGTCGTGAATTGGCCAGGTAGCTCATGGGCTTTTGAACAGCCATTTATTGCCATGGGGTTATTTATGCTATCAGCTATATTAATGAAGCTTGGTCTTAAAAAAATGAAACCTTACGTTGTGGAAAGCAATGCATAACAAAACGTGCAATGATCGCCCTTCGGGCTGGACAGCTTCAAGCGAGGCTTCGCCACAAAGGTGCCCATTAACTCTGCGTTAAGTGAAGTAAGGTATTAGAGAATGGATGAAATTATAGAGGTTAGCGTTCCTAGAATTCAGGAAATCATTGATGCATTTGATGCTTCAGAGTTTTCGACAGCAGATGTTCTAAGGGAATACTCTGGTGGCTTCTACAGCAATGTTGGCACTCCTGCGCATTACTCGTTTAATGCACAGTTTGGTAAACTTTTACAAAGAAACTGTGAGTCGCTAAGGATTACAGAAAATAGAAATAACGTTTCTATCAAGGACGATAATGGCCATAAAACAAGTACGTCATTTTGGCGTAAATTCACTTAACAAGCGCCTGCTGTACTTCCAGTCATGCCATTTAACAAGAGCCGAGTTTCGAAATACTTTCCCTAATGCGAATCTTAATTTTTAGAGTTTTAGCTCTGACGCGTTTCTGTCCAAAAGCGTGATAACAAGTAAAGCTTATGTCTGTGATCACCAAGCGATTATGTCGTACCTTAACTACCAACCGATTTTGTCGGTTTGCTAATTACCAAGGGAAAATGACGGATCTATTTTTATACATAATCCTTTGAATAGTTTTAATCACTATTCAG
>NZ_RXNU01000031.1 GCF_003966225.1 Shewanella canadensis | reverse complement strand
ATACCGCCGGTTTAGATCTGGATTTCCTCGCCGACGGTGAAACCATCACCTTCAGCTACACCATTACCGCCACCGATAATAATGGGGCGTTCGCCACCGATGTTGTCAGCTTTACCATCACAGGTACCAATGATCTCCCAGAAATAGATGCAACGACTGCAATAAATGTATCTGAAGAGGGATTACTCTATGGCTTAATTGATGACCTTCCGGTTCCAGATGATACGACTAACCTGGTAACCGCAAATGGAACCATCAGTTTTACAGATGTAGATAGTGACACGTTTGTTTTGACCTTAAGTGGACCTAGCGGGCTTACATCTGGCGGAGTTGATGTGGACGACTGGGTTTGGGATGGAACAATCCTTACCGGAAGAACAGCTCAAGGCACTGTTGTTATGACTGTCACGTTAGGTGCAGTTAGCTCAGATGGAAATAATGGATACAGTGTAATTTATACCATGCTCTTACTTGCTCCATTAGATCATCCATTTAACGATAACACCGAACTGTCTATGCCTATTGAATTTGGGGTCAATATTTCTGATGAACTGAATAGCAGTGTAGATACAACATTCATTGTTAATATTGAAGATGACTCACCAGTTGATCAATTAAACCCATTGGCAGCCCCCGAGATATATAACGCTATAGGTCAATATATCACAGGGGATCTATTCGCACCTGGAGCCGATAGATTCGGAAACGTAACCTTTGACGTAACTCAAAACGTAAAAGACAACCTTCTTCATGAGGGCTCATTACTATCCTACACTATGGTAGGTAACACACTTGTCGCGAAGTCATTAGCCGACGGCACTACCGTAGTATTTACACTAACGGCAGTTCCTGACGGAAACGGAAATTATGATTATAAGCTGGTAATGTTTGAAGATATTCAACTTAATTTCACTGTTTCTTATGACCTGACAACCGCTCCTGCAGGTAACAATGATGCTTACTACGTCGATGGCAATGGTGAGATTTTCTCTCAAGGTAATGAGGCGATAAACCTCATCGCGACAATGACAGGTACCGATGGAGGATTAGCTGAAAGTATCAACTCCAATAATCATGGTGTTGGTGTCGGTGACAAGACCTCCATTGACTCCGGTGAGTCGATTAAATTTGATTATGGTAATGGAACAAGTGTCGCGATTATTGAGCTCGGTGCCAATAGTAATGGTAATCATACTGGCATCGGCGTTTTCAGTAATTTCTATTACATCATTTCATATGTTGGCGGTGGAGTGTCAGATCCAATACTTGGAACAATTGATGGCGAGAATGGCGATGGCACCTTTGAGATAAATGAAACTGCACTAAACGGCAATAACATTTTATCTATCGAAATCTTTCATGCGATTGATGATAGTACAGATTTCCAAGTGATAGGTGTTTCCTCAAACGGAATAATAACTGAGCTCCCCATTGACCTCGACTTTACATACACCGCCGAAGATACTGATGGCGACAATGTATTCGAAGTAGATGAATTTGGCAATTTCACTATAACCTTAAATCCTGCCCCAGATTTAGAAGACTACAATGCAATAGTTGGAACAGACGCTCCAAACGTACTCCTTGGCACAGCTGATGCCGACTATATCTTTGGTGGTTTAGGTGACGACACCATAACAGGTGGATTAGGGGCCGATCTTCTTATAGGTGGAGAAGGTTCAGACACCATAGATGCAGGTCTTGATTCTGATATTGACACACTCATCTGGGAAATAGGCTCCGCAGACGGTAGCACAGATATTATTCAAAACTTCCATTATGACCATGAAGATGTGCTCAATCTATCAGATGTGTTGGTTAATGAAGAAGCTGGCTCTTTGGAAAACTTCCTCTCATTTAACTTCGTCGCAGGCAATACTGAAATATCTCTGGATACTAACGGATCTGCTGCAGGAGGAGAGACCCTAACAATCACACTAGAAGGAGTCGATCTATTTACTGAATATGGAGTCACTATTGATGGAGATTATGATAACGCTGATTACGCTGTCATCATTGCAGGCTTAATCGATGACGACGCACTGATAATTGACGTTCCATAATCAACTAACAGGATAAAGGTGCACCTCTTTACACTAAAAACGAAGAAAAGTGCACTCAACCGAGCTAAGCAACTGTAACGAAGCCACTATATTTAGTGGCTTTGTCGTATCTAAAACACGAACTTTATCAAAAGCTAATACAAAAGTGGTATTTCACGGCCCCAAACTGTCAAAAAATTGACCAGTACAGATACATACGTTAAGATTTCTGGTCGTATGTTTGTATTGCTGCCTCTTTTGGATGTGAAGTTTTTATCAGGGCTGCACGGTTAATGTTTACTCGATTGGAGTTATGAATGAAATCTTTAGTTACTGCACAACACGGACAGGTTTTGCTTGCTAATGGAAATGTCACGATAGAAATTGCTAATGGCAAGCAAAATATTGCTCCTGGTGAACAGCTACCAAAAGGCTCTACTCTGTACATTGAAGATGGCGCAGAGGTTGAAATAGCTTTTGAAGATGGCACAACATACTCCAACCTATCATCTGCGTCCCAAGATTCTGAAGAGACGATGGCTGATAGCGATTTTAGTGCTTTAGACGAGATTCAAGCACTGCAAGACCTCATCGCTTCAGGCGAAGATCCCACCGCAGGCCTCCCCGATACAGCAGCTGGCGCAGGAACTGCCGGTAACCAAGGCGGCACAGATTTTGTTTCTGTAGCCCGAAGCGGCGGAGAAACCATAGCTTCATCAGGATTTTCAACAGATGGCGTCACCCAAAGTGAATTTACTGCTGCCAGCAACCTCAACGAAAGCGTAGTAGATAATCCCTCAGAGTTAATCAATGACATCACGACTATCGATGAAGACGGCGTTGCAACGGGTAATGTCTTAGGTAATGACTCAGATGTAGATAACGATCTTACTGTTACCAGCTTTGAAGTTGACGGCAACACCTATACGGCTGGCACTGAGGTCACGCTTGAAGGCGGAACTTTAGTCATCAGTGAAGACGGTAGTTACACCTTCACACCTAATGAGAACTGGAACGGCTCAGTTCCCGTTATCGCCTACACCACTAATACGGGTTCAACAGCCACTTTGACCATAGTAGTAAACGCTGTCGATGACCCAAGCATTGTCGTTAACGACAGCAACACCATCGATGAAGGTAGTGTCGCAACAGGCAATGTCTTAGATAATGACTCAGATATAGATAGCGACCTCACGGTAGCTAGCTTCGAAGTTAACGGCGAAGGTTACACAGCCGGCACCACTGTCGAACTAGAAGGCGGTTCATTAGTCATTAATGAAGATGGATCTTACGTCTTCACACCTAATGACAACTGGAACGGCACCGTTCCTGTGATCACCTACACCACCAACACAGGTTCTACAGCAACGCTGACTTTAGAGGTCACTCCTGTAGATGACCCAAGCGTGCTGGCTAATGACAGCAATACTATCGATGAAGACAGTGTCGCCACAGGCAACGTATTAGATAACGACTCTGATATCGACAGTGACCTCACGGTTGCCAGTTTCGAAGTTAACGGCGAAAGCTACACAGCCGGCACCACTGTCGAACTTGAAGGCGGTTCATTAGTGATTAATGAAGATGGCTCTTATATCTTCACCCCTAATGATAACTGGAATGGTTCTGTCCCGGTCATTACCTACACGACGAGTACGGGTTCTTCAGCGACGCTGACTTTAGAAGTCACGCCAGTAGATGATCCAAGTGGTCTTGCTAACGACAGCAATACTTTCGATGAAGACAGTGTCGCTACGGGCAACGTCTTAGATAACGACTCTGATATCGACAGTGATATCGACAGTGACCTCACTGTTGCCAGTTTTGAAGTTAATGGCACCAGCTATACAGCAGGCACTACTGTCGAACTAGAAGGCGGTTCATTAGTCATTAATGAAGATGGCTCTTATACCTTCACGCCAAATGATAACTGGAACGGTACGGTTCCGGTCATTACCTACACCACTAATACTGGCTCTACCGCGACCCTGACTTTAGAAGTCACGCCAGTAGATGACCCAAGCGTGCTGGCTAATGACAGCAATACTATCGATGAAGACAGTGTCGCCACAGGCAACGTATTAGATAACGACTCTGATATCGACAGTGACCTCACGGTTGCCAGTTTCGAAGTTAACGGCGAAAGCTACACAGCCGGCACCACTGTCGAACTTGAAGGCGGTTCATTAGTGATTAATGAAGATGGTTCTTACACCTTCACGCCAAATGACAACTGGAACGGCTCTGTCCCGGTCATTACCTACACGACGAGTACGGGTTCTTCAGCGACGCTGACTTTAGAAGTCACGCCAGTAGACGGCCCAAGCGTGCTTGCTAACGACAGCAATACTATCGATGAAGACAGTGTCGCCACAGGCAACGTATTAGATAACGACTCTGATATCGACAGTGACCTCACTGTTGCCAGTTTCGAAGTTAACGGCGAAAGCTATACAGCCGGCACCACTGTCGAACTAGAAGGCGGTTCATTAGTCATTAATGAAGATGGCTCTTACGTCTTCACCCCTAATGATAACTGGAACGGCTCTGTCCCGGTCATTACCTACACGACGAGTACGGGTTCTTCAGCGACGCTGACTTTAGAAGTCACGCCAGTAGATGATCCAAGCGTGCTTGCTAACGACAGCAATACTATCGATGAAGACAGTGTCGCCACAGGCAACGTGTTAGATAATGACTCCGATATCGACAGTGATCTCACTGTTGCCAGCTTCGAAGTTAACGGCGAAAGCTATACCGCAGGCAGCACTGTCGAACTCGAAGGTGGCTCATTAGTCATTAATGAAGATGGATCTTACGTCTTCACACCTAATGACAACTGGAACGGCACCGTTCCTGTGATCACCTACACCACCAACACAGGTTCTACAGCAACGCTGACTTTAGAAGTCACGCCAGTAGATGACCCTGCAACTATTGCAATAAACGACACAGACAAAGGCACGGTCACCGAAGATGGCGCGGTGGATGAGAATGAAACTACCGTACAAGTCACTGGTGGCAAACTCGATGTCACCGACGCAGATACCGGCGAAGCCGTATTCCAAACCCAAACCGAGGTGGCTGATGGCGACTTTGGTTTCTTCAGTATCGATGAAAGCGGCAACTGGACGTACACTCTCAACAACGACCACGATGCGGTGCAATCGTTGCCTGAAGGCGAAACTGAAATCCGCACCATTACGGTCACCAGTGCCGATGGCACTGCGACGCACACCGTAACGATTACCATTGTGGGCGCTAATGACCCGGCTGATATCACTGTCGGTCAAGGCGATAGCGATCTGGGTACCGTCACTGAAGACGGTCTTGATGACGGCAATGCACTCACGGTTGAATCTG
>NZ_RXNU01000002.1 GCF_003966225.1 Shewanella canadensis | reverse complement strand
ATCTAAGAAGTGGACGATGCCGATTAGAAACTGGAAACCAGCACTAAATCGCTTTATTATCGAGTTTGAAGATCGAATAGCAGACTACATATAAATTAGGTAGTTACACAGAATCTGCTACAGGGTCATCATCACTGGGTCTTCAGTATCACCCCATAAGGCTTCTTCTTCATCAATATCGAATAAGGCTTCTAAGTCTGTAAGGTTCTCTGATTCGCCTACCGCATCATGATTACCTGAGCATATAAAGATTGGTTTGTAGATGCTGGTTACCCACTCAGTTATCCATTCAACCTGACTCTCTAATTTAATCTTCTGGGTATTACTGTCGCAAAGCAAATCACCCGTTAGGCAAATAACATCAAAATCATCCTGTACTTGAGTAACCCAATCAAAATGCTTTTTAACAAAGTGAAGGTCACTGATATGTAAGATTTTCATACCTATACCTTTTATGTGTAGTACTAGGCCTATATATAGGCCTAGTGGGAAAAGGTTTTGCTTTAATTAACGTTGAGGAAGCATTGCTTTGATTTCGGCATATGAAAACTCTTCAGAAAGGTTATCGTCATTGAATACTTCCTTTCCCGTATATGGTTTGTGATGTTCACTTCTGCTTTGAAACACTTCGATCTTTACACCAATTAAAGCACCAAGATCTTTTTTAACTTGATAATTGGGTGAGTCACCCGTTCCCAGTGTGCCGAATCGTACAGTGGGCTGAAACTTTTCACTTCCCATATTGGCTAATACACTTTGTAAAAAATCATAGCCTTTTTCATTAACACTTTCAGTCGTCCAAATTAATTTTGTCATATCTCTTAGTCCTTTATTGAGTCGTTTGACGGTGCTTTCATCATTGAGAGGTAAGCATTTAAACTGATAGGGGGAGTGGGCCTCTACCAGTTCAGCTATGTTCGTAATGTACCTATTTGAACATTTGGTGACTTTTTATCAACGTACAAGATGGGTTCTCTTCTCGCCCATCAAAATCTTCAAGTTGATATATTGCTTTGATTTCTTTTCCTATCGCTGTATTTACCGATTCAACAGAACCAGTTTCAATTGCCTTTAAATACGCCTGCATTAGTTCACGATTATCTTGAATGATTAGAAAAATTTCGTTTGTAAGCTTTTGGTTTAATTCTGAGATTGCCGCCTGAGCGATTTCTTTTGGTAACATAATAACTCCCCTGTTAAGTGTTAAATTCAGATTTAGATAAAGCAACTTCTGCTTTTACAATACCTTTTTTCTTCCAGCCTCTTAAGTACCCAGATCTCAAATTACCACTAACACTTGAGCTTTCGATAAAATTAGGAGAAACCCAGTCTTTGATTTCTGTAGATCCATTTGAAAAAGTAAGCTTCACAAACGCGCGCTTAGCTACTAAAAACTTTTCTTTAAATTCTTTTTCTGATCCTAGATAGAAATTTATATCCAGTTTGCTAGAGATAACGACTTCATTATCATTGTTTTCCTTAGCTTCTTTCCCTTCATAGGCATCTAATATTTTTTCAATAACACTTGAAGGGGTTTCGAAACCATCTGCGTGACTTGCAAGCCTTTGATATAAACCTTCCGGAAGATCGATTACTTTGCTCATTGTTTCACTCCTACATTTGTAACTTATGCTTGTAATATAATATATAGTGAACGCGTTGTCAAATAATGCAAATAGTACAAATGATACAAATAATGCAAGCAATCCAAATGGTGTAAGCGATTCAAGTAATACAAGTGGTGTAAGTTTTTTAGCCGTCTCAATCAGTGATAGCAGCCTAAAAGTTCTGACTTCACGGTAACGTACACTAACCAGAAGTGGACTAGGTTTTGTCTGATTACGTTGAAAGTTGCAGCCTGTAAGGTTTTCAGTATCACTACACACGACGAAAAAACAGGCTGCCAAAGGCAGCTTAAAACGTACCCTAGAGTATGAATTAAGTGTCTTCAGAGCCTTATGTTCGATGAGTTTTTCTTATAGCGGTAATGGTGTACTGTCAGCCTGATAACTATACCTGCTCTGTTATGGAGTTATCTTCAAAGCGAAACAGTCTATTGGGGGTATCGTCAATTATGAAGTTATCAGATTTCTTGGCATCACTATATGCAACCTGCCTTGAAGTAGAGCTACATATGACCAGCTCTTTCTTGGCTCTGGTGATTGCAACGTACCACAGACAGTTTTCTGTTTGCTTATTGTTCAAATATGCTCCCCAGTGGCTAGCAACCAGTCTGGGATCAATAAGGTAACAGGTATCCCACTCTTGTCCTTTGGCTTTGTGAACAGTGATGATCCTAACTCCATTCTTAACCCCCTTCTTCCTGATTGGGATTTTTGCTTCCTCAAAAGCCTTTTTTATTACATCTCCCTGTTTGGCGACCCGGATAAGAACTGCTATATGACTAAGCTTAGCTCCGTCGAGCTGCTTTATTTTAAGTTTATTGGTAAGCCATATCGATGCCTTTTGTAAGCTATCAAAGTCAGTTATTGCTGGCTGAGAGTGAGGGGCTCGGGTGGTGATAACACAGTTCAACTGGTTGTTGACTCGCTTTCTGTACCAGTTACTAAACTCAACTACCTCTGGCGAGGATCGGTAATTTTTAGATAAGTGGTGTACCTGAGTTCCTACGTACCTAGAATCAAAAGCAATAAACTTTTCAACAACAGCCCCACCAAACTCAAATATTGCTTGGGCTGGATCACCAACACAAAAAACTTTACTACCACTGGCGATTAACCTGTTAACGATAGACCATTGAGGAGCATTTAAGTCCTGTGCTTCATCTATCAACAAGTAACGACAATAATCTACTACCCATTTTGCAGCATTTTTATTGTTCAGTAGGTTATCGGCTTCCAACAGCATATCGCAGTAATCAAATTTCAGTTTCTTCCGTTTCGCTGTGGCATATAGTTTTACTAGTTGCTCTGCTTGTTTAGAGTCGAAGCGGTAGCGATCTTTAAGCGCTTGCACAGGGCACATTTGGTTTAAGCGTGCCTTACTCATCACTTCAACAGCACCAGTAGCTTTGTTACTTGATTTAGGGTCAATCTTTCTTAAGCAGCTCTTGATGAGTGACAATTGCTCTTTATCATTGATAATTGTAAATTTAACGAATTTAGACTGCGGGCAATTCTTAAGTATCCGCATGCAAAATGAATGGAATGTTGTGGCTACCCTAGAAGAACCTAGGCCTAAAGCTTTTTCAATTCTCTTGTTCATCACTTTGGAGGCCGCTTTAGTGAACGCGACTAAACGGATTTCTCTGAGGTGAACCTTATGGAATGTTGCTAGGCGGACTGCACGCGCTACTAGCACGCGAGTTTTACCTGTTCCTGCCCCAGCCACAACCTTTACATGTTTTGCGATATCGCAATTAGCTGCCTTTTTCTGCTCAGGGTTAAGCTTCATCACTGAGCTCCTTAAACATGGACTTTGGAGCTGTCAATATGCACTTCAACTCAGTGAGAGCCTTCGCTTGTTCTTGTGCTGTCCAGCGACTGTTCAAAGCTAAGAGATTGAACCCATTATGCTTGTTTAGTTTTTTCTTAATAGGACTGAGTCTTTTGCGAATATTAGAAATAGACTTGTTTACCAGAAGCTCTCTGTGCCACTTTTCAGGTATATGGTGGAAGTCGAGTGGGTCAATAATTTGTAAGCAATCAAGCTTAACCAATGCATCGTTTAAGTTCGTTAGCATTAAACCCCGTTGGTTATCCCAACAGTTAAGTTCGTACTCTAATCGGGCGGCTACGGTATGCTCACTGATATTAAGCTCGCAACCACTCTTGAGCTTATTCAGCAACCAGCAGTATATTCTGTACTTACTTTTGCGAGTACGGTCGAAGTCGTCATCTTTAGGGAAAGGGCCTATATATAACGTTTCACAAATAGCGCCTTCAGTTTCAGGGTAACAAGTACTGTGTTGAGAGTTACCATGAGGTGGCATGAATAGTAAAAACACTGATGATATACCGGGTAGGTTAACTGCCACATCAACCCTTGTTACTCTGGCTTTAGCCATCACATTATTGTACTCAACAGCCCCAAGCACTTTGTAGATATGACTGAAGACAGCAGCTAATTCTAACGCACTAAAGTGACGAGGATTAAAGCTAAACCGCAGTCCTTTGTAGTCACTCTTACTACCGTCAGCTAGGTGAATCGATAGGACGGCTTCAGGCTTTCCTTTAACCCTCACCTCAAACTTCAATATGTAATGAGGCCTGTTCTTTTGATCTTTATGGCATGCCTTGTTTATGGCATCTAGGCGCACGGCTTCTACTGTGATAAATGGCTGTAGACTGGGACTGACCTGTAACAATCCTTTAGATTTACAAGTGATAGCCTTAATAAATTTGGTCGCCTTTCTGTTGTAGGAGACTGTGAAGTCAAGTTTATCTATTTCTAGGGTTAGGTACTTTTTAGGATGCTTAAGGTACTTTTTCAGCAATTTACTCTGATAGCTGCAAATGCGCTTATTGCGCAACGCTTTGATGAACTTTGCTTTACCTGTACCGTTACCGGACATATAGGAGACAAGGCTAACTAAAGTTTTATTTATAGGCTTATCTATTAGTTTTTGTACTACTTTCTCTAAATCAACGATTTTCATAGTGTTTTTAACCTTTGAATATGCAGATAAATTACTTAAATAGAGGTGCAATGGGTGTCTATCTGCATCTATGACGATTAATCAAATTTAACGTGATGTAATTAAGTGGGTGAACAGCGAATGAAGTGGAAAACTGGCACATGTGTGTAGATGCCGATTAACCATCACTTACGAGTTCGCATGTTGATTACAAAACAATTAGGTTTTTAATTTCGTCAATAAACTCTGCTCTTAGGCATGACGCAGTTTCTAAATATATAGTTAACTCAGTTGCTTGCTTGGTGGTTTTGCGAGCATTGGGTTGAAACTTTTTTAGTAAGTAAGCAAAGCGATTGCAGGTAAGTAAGGCATCTGCGCGGTTGATTAATAGATCCGCAAGCAGTTGTTCGGTTTTATGTAAGTTTCCTTTGGCATCAGCGAACTTCTGTTCGATTAGAAAAGTTTGTTCACCAATCTGGTTAGTTATCTGTTCATAATCAAGTTTGTTGATCGAGTTAAATGGTGTTCGTTTCGTATGTAAGGCACTTATAGCTTTCTTTTTTGACTTTTTATTTTGTGCTTTTTTGCGAAACGAAGGCAGTTTAGGAGTACGGGGTTGTATTGGTGTGGCTATCTTCTCCTGTTCTTTTTGAAGTGCAGATTTGAGTCCTATTGACTGGCTGGATTCGGGTTGGTCTTGCTTTTCTTGATTGGAGCAAGAGGTTGTTTCAGACTGGCTGGATTCGGGTTGGTCTTGCTTTTCTTGATTGGAGCAAGAGGTTGTTTCAGACTGGCTGGATTCGGGTTGGTCTTGCTTTTCTTGATTGGAGCAAGAGGTTGTTTCAGACTGGCTGGATTCGGGTTGGTCTTGCTTTTCTTGATTGGAGCAAGAGGTTGTTTCAGACTGGCTGGATTCGGGTTGGTCTTGCTTTTCTTGATTGGAGCAAGAGGTTGTTTCAGACTGGCTGGATTCTGCTGTTGAGGTCTCTGGTTGCACTGAATTTTGATGATCTTTGCTTGAGGTTACAGTTGATAGCTTAAGAGCAGTTTGAAGTATTGTTTGAATTAATTTCTTAGTTAAACGTAGATCATTTTCATTTTCATTTGAAATGCGTAAGCAGCATTTCTTGTAAATGTCGCACATCAACTCTTTACCGAATTCTTTGTTGATTTTGCCTAACTCGTCTAAACAGGAATCATTGAGAGCAGGAGCTGATGTTAAAGGAGTAAGTAGCGATTGCACTTTCGCTCGGGTTATTTCCTTCGTCGCTTGGTAGGCTTCCAGTCCAAAATATTTTGAGAAGTACTCTCCTTGGCTCAAACCTGACTTTTTGGGTTGTTCAGTACGAGCGGCTGCCCATATAGCATTACGCATCAACCCACCGGCTTCAACAGCCAGTTTTCCTGCATGTATTAGTTCTTCATTTTCAGCGCCATCAGTACTAAAAACTTTGGTGACTGTTGTGCTTAACTCTGATAGTGTGAAGTTCTCTGCTCCATGAAGTATTGATTTTCCAATGTAGTTTTGCGTTACTTGGTTGTTGGTACTGGCTTGCTGTGACATGGCTACTTACCCTTTTTTTTAAATGAACCCCATGTTGCTCTCCTTTTTCATCGATCGCTTCCGCCCATTTTTCATGTATGTGTTTTTTCAAGTTTTATACTAGGAACCCTTTATACATAAGGGCTACAGAGCATTTCAGTACCAACTTCTTTTCGTGTTTGGCGTAAGTTTTTTGTCGGCAATACATATTTTTTGTAGCATTGTTTGCTTAACAAATTAAAAGTGTGATGACTACTGGGCTGTGGGGCATTATTCTTGGTTAAGAAGGGAACTAAATTGTGAACAAAAGGGCGGTATCGAAATGGCTAAGGAAGAAGTAGGTACAGAGAACAACCCTATAAGGTTTGTACAGGAGAATGTCAAAAGGCCAAAGCTAGAGCTTAATTCGACGTTAACTCCAAATGGTTTGGGGGTATTTGACTTTGGTAAATATAAGGACGTTGAGGATGAATATAACGTATTTTTCAGTAACTTAATTTTCAATCCGAATTTTTCGTTGGAAGAAATAAGATTTGCCAGTTTAGTCTTAAAGAGTATGGGGCTATCTAACGAGCAGCTTTTTTGGGTTCGCAATAATGAACAATTTAGGGCTCGTGAATTTGGTCAGTCCGGCTTGCTGTATTTTACACCCGATGAAGCCCAAATTATCGAGCCGATAAACTTACCAGCCATCATCAACAAACATAAGTTGAGTTTTACTCAGCAAGAAATTATAGCAATGTTGAATACCCTCCATGATTACTACTACATTACCTGTACTGAGATTTTTGAGGGTAATCTTGCTAAGAACACTAAAGGCTTTGATTACATAAATAACGCTGTATCCCTTAGTGATAATGCAAAATTCGTTCATATCAGAATTAATCATGGTATGGATGAGAAGTACATTGTTGATAAGTGGATCAAGCCAACAAAGCACAAATAATATGCCAACCTTGGAACGTGATATCTAAAAAAGAGATCACTTCTGACCATAGAGTAGAGTCTTAACGGTAATCGTTATTATCATGGTATTGAGCAAGGCCAATCATAGAAATGCTTGGTAGCATCATTAATCTAGTTCAAATTGAGATCATTGGAGGAAGAACATTTTGATTAAAAGTGCTGTATTGTCTGACTGTCGAGATTATAGGTACTCTCTATGGAGAACCTGGGACGAAGATAAGCCATATGCTTTATTCATTGGCCTTAACCCTTCTACTGCTGATGAAGTTGAGGATGACCCAACTATTAGAAGGTGTGTCAATTTTGCTCGTGATTGGGGCTATGGTGGGTTATGTATGGCTAATCTATTTGCCTTTAGAGCAACTGAGCCCAATGTAATGAAATCTGCTCCAGATCCTATTGGTGAAGCTAATGACACATGGCTTGTACAATTAGCTGATGGTGCAGGTGTTGTGATTGCTGCTTGGGGAAATGATGGTACTTTTTTAGGGCGGTCTAGAACAGTACTTGAATTAATCGATGGTGTTAAGTGTTTAAAATTGAACAAGTCTGGTGAACCTGCACACCCACTGTATCAGCCAAAAAACTCAAAGCCGATTGAACTCGTGAGATCATAAGAGGGGGGGGGCATGGATAACTTTAAATCGTCAGTGATGACGGGAGAGATAGCCTCAGCGATGAAGCTATGCTCATACGTGAAATGGTTTAAGGTCATACTGGCTGTAGTCGTTTCCATTGCGTATCTGGTAGGGAGTGCTTGGCTTGCGGAGATCCTGATAGTAGCGGTTGTTACCTCATTAATTTTACCACTAGGTTTCTTTGATGTTTTTATTCAAAAACTGCTGGAATACAACACGCAACTCCTTGAGGAGCGCATACATTTGAATACCAATGAGCCGAATGTTCACTTAAATAGCAAAATTCGCTGACAGAGGTTTTTGAACGCTCTCGATTTCGGCTGAAAGGTGAAGTCTGAGGAAGAGAGCGAAAACTTGACTGCTCTTGTTGTTGCTCAGTCGCCTGATGATATGTAATACAGAATCGAACCCGCGATACATAATAATCCGATAATAATTGCCAAAATCAGGCCGAGATCTATGTGCTCCATGCTATCCCTTAACGATCCTTGTTAATGATGCGGAAAGTATAGCAGTGGCAGTAACTTAATGGTAACGACAATTATCATGGTGTCGTCGAAGTTTGTAACTAGACCTTCTAGGCATATTTATAAATACATCCTAATTTTTTTTAAATGAAAAGAGTCAGGATGGTTAACAAGTGGAAGACCAATTAACCTTGGAACAGTGTGTGAGCTTTCATTGCTCCAATCGAGAAATATTAAAGCATTATATGCTAGGGAGTAGCAGTCATGAGTATTCAAATAGTAACTGACATCATCAACGCCGCATCATATCAAGCGAGGCATGTTTGTGGATCAGAAGGTCTATATCAGTGCATTATTTATGACACTGCAAAAAGGAACCCTGAGGTTGAGAGTATAGAGCGTGAGGTTTCTGTCATATTGCCAGATGGAAAGACTGGTTACCTTGACTTCGTCATTGAGGCCAATGGAATAAGTGTAGCTATTGAGCTAAAAGCAGGAGCGAATAGTTATCGCAATTCATTAGACAAGGCGAAAGAGGTCGATAGGCGATTTGGCGCAGAAAAAAGTGGTGGCCTACTTAAAGACTTTGAAAAGCTCAGTGCATTCCTAAAAGGTGGTGTCAAAAGCTCAAGGCATGCCATTTCTGTTTGTCTGGAGACTGCTTATATTAAAAAAGGCTTCACACCACATGATGTTGACAGATACTCCACCCTTGCCAATCGAAAATCTATTGATTTTGTCTATGGAACACCAGGTAGTAGCCCTACAAACCTTTGGGTAACTAGCGATACGCAGTATGAATTAGCACTGGGTGTGGAGGATGGTAATGGGGTGGAGGTTTCAAATGCTTTTGATATTGACAACTTGGACTGGGCTACATATTTTGCGTTTGTCGGTATGCTTGAGCCGAAAGATGAAACTTTTGCGCAAGGAATCCTTTATCACTATATAAGAAATATGGGGCTAAGCGAGAGACAGTGCGCCAGTGAGGTCTACTTTTTCTTTGCAAGAAAACCAGACTCACGTGCATCCTATTGGGTGCCAGATCTTGCTGTTTTTGATACTAGTTTCAATGGAAAGTTTAATCTTGGGGTAAATAATCAAGAGAAACTTCGAAATGATTATGAGAAGCTTTGCAGTCTAAATACAATTATTGAAATTAAAGGCAGCAAGCTGTTTGAAAGACTTAGCACAAATCAAAAAATCAAAATGATCCGTCAAGATCTTGAAAAGCTAAATTCACATCTACGTCCAGTGATAGAAGCTCAAATTTTGAAAGGTGAGATCAGTCGCAAGAGACCTGTAAATTACGCTATGGTTATAGCTAGCTCAGATGTCGGGCTGAAACCGTTCATTAGTGAAGCGATGAAAGAATACGGTGAATCAATTCAAATATATTGGTCAGGTTTCTACTAATGAGTGAGGTATAGTCTAGTTAAAGCCAACTTAACGGTAACAGTAATTATCATGGTATTGATCTACCTCACTTAAATTTAGTGCCGACATATTTAGCGGTGTGGTATTGTTGATGACATGAGTAGTCGTCAGGTTGTAAAGCAAGGAATGCGAATGAAAGATAAGGAAAAAATTGCTCTTTTTATCGATGCCGATAATGCACCAGCAGCGAAGATTGATGTGATTCTGTCAGAGCTGGCAAAGTACGGTGTAGTGAACATACGCAAGGCTTATGGTAACTGGAAAAGTCCTAACATAAAGCCTTGGGAAGATGTATTGCATGAGTATGCCATACAGCCGATCCAGCAGTTCGATCTCACCAAAGGTAAGAATGCCACAGATATAGCATTAGTCATTGATGCTATGGATATCCTCTACACTAAAGACGTTGATATCATATGTCTGGTGTCATCTGATTGCGATTTCACCCCCCTAGTAACTAGAGCACTTGCAGACGGTAAATTCTTAATTGGGTTTGGTGAGCGTAAGGCACCAAGTGCTTTCGTAAACAGCTGTTCCCGCTTCCTATACCTAGACGAATACGAACAAGAACAAGGTATCGAAGGGCTACCTAAGTTTGATAAAAGCCTGAACAAGGACAATAAGCTTATTAGTCTTTTAAGGCAGGCAATAGAGGCTGTTGAGGAAGATGATGGATGGGCTAGGCTTGGTCCTATTGGTTCACATATATCCAATCAAGCATCTTTTGATCAGCGAAACTACGGCTTTAAAAAATTAAGCGATCTTTTTGCTGCTATCGATCTGTTTGAATCGAAGATGACTCAAGGAACAGTGATTTGGATACGCGATATCAAGAGGGCGAAGCAGCAAGCTAAGAGACTATCATCGTGAGACTTCATGATAATCATTATGCTCGTACTTGACCGCTCTAGAATGACATTAGCCTAATCGCTCCAAGTTCACTCGGTTGAGCCGAATTACAGCCTGTTGTGAAGTGGTTGTAACTTACGGTTACCGTGAAGTTAAGCCAGATTAAGTCGAAAAATGTACGGTTTACCAATGGCTTGCCAACTTAACGATAATAATCATTATCGTTAAGTTGATTCATATATTTACTAGCTTCAAATGAGTTCATATCTCAGTGTACAGGTACTATTCATGTAGATGACTATTTAAGGGGGAGCAGCCAGGTTGAGTATCAACAAAAATGGCTTACTATGTGCTTCCCTTAGTTTTCTTCATAGATACTTCTCCAATGATATATAGGGTGGGATTACCCTATACCTTGGCAGAAGTTTATCTCACGGCCCGCGTTAACAATGAATATCTTTACTCTTATAAAGCTCTCAAGCCAGACACGCTTACGTAAAAATCGCTTCCCCCTTCGATGTTCTCTACTGTGTATTCGATAGGTGTTTGATTTGTAAAGTTATCATTGCTTCTTGTTAATTCGAGTTGTGCTGCACATTCGTGTGCACCAGTATTCTCGTTAGTATCTACAGTTCGAATCATCAAAACAGAAAAAGAGAAAAGCTTTGCATTGTCAGTTCCGTATCGATTAATCATTGTATTGTTTACAATATTTACAACGGTGTCTTTGACTTCTCCGTTAGAGCAGCTAGGAGCACCTGATGTTGAGCCTGTAAACATGAATCCAAATAATACAATAGTCGAACATAATATAAGCCCCAAAGGAGATGCTAGAAGACCTTTTATTCCTTTTTTGTCAGTCAGGATTTTTATCTCATTTGATATATCACTTCCTTTACCCTTTAACTTGCTCTTAATCGCATTAGCATCAATGTTGCCAAGTTTATCAGCTACAGAATTTAATGAATCATTCTCTGACTTGGTTTCTTGGTCAAGATTACTGCCGCAGTGTTTACAGCATTTCTTTCCACCGACTAAAATTTCAAAATCTGTATTTTTTGTACCTGTTTTGATGCCTTCTTGAAATGATACGTCTTCTGAAATTGATACTTCTTTTACAATCTCTGTAATGATTCCAATAGATGACAATTTACTCTTTACTTGTTTGGCCTTTTCATGATCTAGTTTTTTTTTCAGTGCATAGGATTTACCATTAAAAAGTTGGCTTGCTTTAGATTCTGGCAATTTGAGGAATTTAGCCAAAAGAATTCCTATCTTAACCGTGTCTTTTCCTTCAACAGTGCGCCCTTTAAAAATGATTTTGTAAGTTTCCATATGTTGTTTCCTATTCATCACTGTTCAACTGCATAAGAAATCTCAGTACATACCAAAATAACAAAGCGATTGCTGCAAATAGATGTAATGAAGCGGCAACGTATTGGTCCGTCCTATATTCATTCTGTATGGAGTGTGTTGTATATAATATTGAAGCTGAGGCAAACACAATCATTGTGCCAGAAAAGATAATCCCTAATGAAAAACCAAATATGATGCTGGCTAAAATTACGCCAACTGCAACAAAACTACCAATCATTAGAGCCGGTCTTAATATTGAAAAATCAGTCTTAGTTGTGTAAACAGTAAATGAAAGCCCGAATACCAATAAGAGAGTGATAAGTCCGGCCGGAGCTATTAAATCAGGGGCAAATGTCATAGCCTGATACATTAAGGGGACAAAAACTACAGCCTCTGCAACTACGTACAGCACTAGTCCTGCATATTGAGTTTCTTTTGATACCTCCGAACGAGCCCAGTTATCCGCTACCCATGATACTCCCATGAATAACCCAAGAACTAACGGCCAACTCCACTTTTTTCCTGTCATGGCAGATACTAAATTTGTTACACTGTCCATGCTTAACAGTAGTCCTTCAAGGACTATGAAAGCTAGGATTGCATATCCTAAATGAACATAGGTATTTTTGATAAACTCAAGACGTTCGCTGGCTGGCGCTTCATTGACACAGTCCATTGTATGATGTTCAGCTTCCATTCTTTACTCAACTCCTTCTAATGTATAAATTTAGTATATATAACGCTTTGACATAAACAGTGACTAATATCAAAGAGATATTAAATATAGTGGCATTTATATACAGCTTCCATTGTTTAGTTTAATTGGTTATATTTTCCGTTGTTAGTTGTTCTTCCTGTTAATCGGAGAGTCACCACTAGCTAGGCTAACTAGATACAGCCACGCTTTTTATACTCAAGTCCCCACTCATTAAACTGCTTTGCTAACCTTGCATGGCTTTTCGCTAAAGCAGCTGGCGAACGAGTGGCCTTTTTAGGTTTGGACTTTCTAATCTCTACACCGGATAGCTCACGAGAGAACATCTTTGGTATGACATGACTGTAGTGTTGCTCAATCATTTGCAGACTTGTACCGCATTGTTTAGCCAGTACTTCCATACTTACGTCACCAGACATCAGTTGCCATGTAATATAGGTATGGCGTAATGAATAAAGTGTTCGGACACCATGTGCTGATTGTTTTAATCCTACATCAACTAATGCCTTATCAAACGCCTTTCCAAGCTCTTTAGTCGTTGAGTCATCGGCAAGCCTAAATAACTTATCTGATGGTTTCCTATCTGGAAATCGTTCACGCAGCTCTTCAATACAAGAGAAGATTTCATCACGACAAACTATCTCTCTGGTGCCTGTGTGTTTGGTTGTTTTACCCTTCGTTACGGTCACATAGAAAACGACATGGTGCTCGTCAGTTTCCATGTGAATATCACCCCAAGTTAAGCTCTCCATCTCGGTGCCGGGTCTAATACCTGTGTGTACGGCAAATTCCATATAATCTAAAAGCAGTTCTCTGATTTGGCGTGTTTTCTCTTTGCGGCTATTTTCTTCGAGCAGAATGATCGCATCGTAAGTTTTCTCGTATTCTTCTTTGGAAAATGCAGCGCGACGTTGGCTAGTTAAGCCTTCGCTGTTGAGTACCGGGACTTGCATTGGGATCATCCACTTCCTTACTATGGCTTCCTTGAAGACCATTTGAAGAGCAGCGTTATGTGTTTGGATTGTGGACTTAGCAGGTATACGTTTGAACTCTTCAATCCGCCATTTATCAAACTCACGGATCTTCTCTTGATCAATGGAAGTAATGAAGATGCGATCGAAGTAGGGGATATGGTACTTACGCAGGGCACCTATGTAATCTTTGTAGATGACCTTACCACCGCCATGCATTAATTCACTCTGCATCTGGTCGATGGCTTTCTCAGCCACATCTTTAAAGCGTTTGCTGTCGATTAATGTATTGGTTTCGGCTCGTATTTCATAATCCATATAAATACGGTGAGCCATTGCTATGGCTTCATTCAGATCTGTCTTCTTTGTGGCCTTGACGTACCATTTACCGTACAGCACGAAGCGGCAGTACCAGTATTTACTGTTACTCTGAAGGTAGACATAGAGTTTGTCTGAGATGTTGTGACGTTCGATTTGTTTGCTCATTCATCCATCATAATGAGAAACGCTTGTTCTTGCAAAGAATTTGCAAAGGTGTTTTATTTGATTTTTATCTATTGATATTGTTAAGTATTTTTAGAGGTGTTCTTTTCAAAATCCGTTGCTTTCGAGCGTGACGGTTCAAGTCCGTCCTCCGGTACCAATCCCTTTTATTAGGGAAAGGAAGAACCTGCTTTTTAGCAGGTTTTTTTATGTCTGAAATTTGTCTTTTTTTTCCAATCAAAAAGCAATGGAGCCTCTATTAAACAGCTCCATTACTCCAATCTCTATATCTCTTTCAATATTAATGCTGGTGATAGCTTCCCTTTGAACTGCTTACTTAATGCAGAAAATTAGAAGTTATACGCTAATCCAACCATATAGTGGTCATCGTTAAACTCGTGGTAACTGGCTTCCAGCATCAGATCCAGCTGTGACAGTAACGGATAGCTGTAACGTAGTGCGACATCGTAGGCTGTGTCAGCCACTTTGCCATTGTCATCAAACTCATAGGCTTCGGCATCGGTAAACAGACCCGCATGTGCAACCAGGCTGCTGTCGTTAAATAGCGGGAATGAGTAATTTATTTCGGTATACCAAGCTTCTACATCCTGATCGTAATTAACCGCCAGATTCATCGCCTGATAATCTACCGATAGAGCGTATTCCACAGTGTCGCCGCCATCGCCATAGGTATACTTCATGGCATTGAAGCCAAAGCCAAGATCGTCAGTGGCCATCAGGTAATAACCGCCGTAGTAGTCGATTTCGTAATCCTTGACCACAGTATCCGCGTCCTCATAACGATAGGTCTCAAAGGAGGTTCCTAAATAAAAGCCGCTATCGTGTTCGACCATAAGATCGGCTTGGAGCGATGGCTTATCATCACTGATTGTCTGTCCACGCCAGAGGTAGTTGCTCAACCCCATCATCACTCCTGATGTCGTAAATTGGCTCTCTTCGGCAGCAACAGTCTGACTGGCACTCATAGCCATTGCCATGATGCACGATGATAATAGTAATTTTTTCATCATTAACCCTTATATTAAATAGTTTTTATAATTGATAGTTAGTATATTTGTTATTGTTCGATTGTTTGTCGTCATTTACTTTACAAGATTTTAATTTGTTTTAATAAGTTGGGTTGTAAAAATATCGAAATGCTTGCAGTTTTATATTTGTTTGTGATTTTAGTTTTTATTTTTACTTTTTGATAAATGCTTTTCCTGTTTTGCTGGATATGGTTTCAAGTCTAAATTGTTGTTTAAATAAAAGCGCCTTATTTTGTGTTGGTGGTTATCTTGTTGTTATGTAGGGTTTTTATCTTGCGGGTGGTTTTCTTGTATTTCGGGAAATGTATTTTTCGAAATGCATAAAACATGGTTTGAGTCTAATAAAATAAATTGAATTTATATTTAATAACGTTGTGTGACTTAGTGCTGTTTTCGTTTTTATTAATGTTATGTATTATTTTGTCAACGGTCGGTTTATTTTTTACAGTTTTAAATTGGTCTAGATTAATTATGCTTCCTTTGGTCGTCGGTTTAGTGAAAGTAATAAATCGTCAATAAAGGTATAAATATTATAATAAGGGATATTTATGAATGAAGTTCATTGGGGGCTGTTAGTCGCAGCCTATCTGTTTTTAGCCGGTGCGGGAGCCGGAGCTCTGTTTATCAGTGGTAGTCTCGTGCTGTCAAATAAAATAGAAGATAAACATCACTTAGATACGGCAAAGATAAGTGCCATTCTGGGGACACTGTTATTGATTATTGGTACGGGAATGATCGTATTCGATCTAACCTCATTCCAATACGGGATTGCTCATGGTGATATGAGTAAATTCTTCCGTTTCTACCGCCTGTTTATGACGTTCGAGCCAAGCTCCATGATGAGCATAGGGACCTGGCTGCTGACTTTGGCGATTATCTTTGCATTGCTCTTTTGTTTCTCATTCAGAGGAAAAGCGAATCAACCTGGCTATAGCAGATCCTTTGCAATGATTAATGTGATCTTGGCTATCTGCGTCGCTTCATATACGGCGTTACTTATCGGTGATATCAGTCATAATCTGGTTTGGTCAAACAGTATTCTGGTCGTGATCTTTCTACTGTCGGCCCTCTCTTGTGGCGCCGCGGTGGTGCTAATGGTCAAAACCCGTCTCAAGATAACAGATACCAATCATTCCTTCGCTAAATCAGATTCTGCACTGTTGGCGCTCGAGTTACTTACTGTGTGTGTGTTTGCCTACTCGATTCGCAACATCAGTATATTCAATGGAGTAGACAACCTGCTTTCTATTTCGAGTGATGCCGGTGCTATCTGGTGGATAGGTGCCGTTTTAATCGGATTAATTATGCCGTTATTGCTGAACGTAACGTCAATCATCGGCAAGACAATCGCATCTCATAGCAAAGAGTACCTGTTAGCTGTGTTGATATTAATCGGTGCATTTTGCTTGCGCTATTCGGTTTTACTCGCAGGTCAGTATTATTAGGAGTCTACGATGCTAGATAGAAGAAGAGCCCTCAAACTATTGGCTGGCGGTGCAATTGCTACAACTGGGGTAATGTTTATGCCAGCGGGCAACGCGATTGCAGCCATTCGTCAACAGGGCAAAAAGCGACTGGCCATGGTGATCGATCTTAGCCGATGCAATGGTTGTAAAGCCTGTGTTGTCTCCTGTGGCATGGAAAATGGCACCAAACCCGATGAACATCGCACTCAGGTTATTCAAACCAGTGCGGAAATTGGCGATAAACAGTACGCATTCAATCTGCCAATCATGTGTAACAACTGTGAGACCCCCTCATGCGTGTCTGTTTGTCCGACGGGCGCGACATTCAAGCGTGAAGAGGACGGCATAGTCGTAGTGGATTCTACGCTGTGTATAGGGTGTAACTACTGCATCCAGGCGTGCCCATATGGCGGGGTTCGTTTCACTAACTCGACAACGGGTACCGTAGATAAGTGTAATTTCTGCATTCAACGTACCTCCAGAGGCTTGCTGCCTGCGTGTGTCGAGACCTGTACCGGTGGTGCACGTGTCTTCGGTGATATTAACGATGTGAATAGTGAAATATCCAATCTGCTCAGCCAGAGTAACCCTATGGTGCTGCAGGCGAGCAAACAGACTTCACCGAATGTTTTTTATATTGGCTTGACGCAAGAAGAGAGCAACACCGCGTTCAGTATACATTCTCCTCAATTGTGGCAGAGGTAGCATCATGGATCGTAGAAATTTTTTAAAGGCGGGCTCGGTCGCCGCAGTGATGACAGCGGGTACAGCAAGTACCCAAGTGTTGAGTTCGGCTAGTAGTAAAACAAGTGATGCAGATATTAACAGATATGCGCCCACTTCATTAACGCCAGAGTATCGCTTCGATGCGGACAATAAGATGATTGAAAACCAGGATCAGCGCTTCGCTTTTTCCAAGTGTTACGGTTGCTTCAATGTCTGTGGTGCGCGACTGAGTATCGATAACAAGACCGACAAGGTGTTACGCGCCGTGGGTAACCCTTACACCTTGACCAATAATGCCGGTCAACCGATGACAATGGAAACATCGCCTAAAGATGCCATGTTCCAGCTCTCTGCGGCCAGTGGTCTGAGTCAAAGCAATCGGGCCACACTGTGTGGTCGTGGTAACGCGGTTCCCGATGCCTTTGATGATAAACACCGCATTACCTCTTGTATGAAACGAGTCGGTAATCGTGGTGAAAACAAGTGGCAAACGATTTCGTATGAACAATTGCTGCAAGAGGTCGTTGATGGCGGAGATCTCTTCGGTGAGGGTCATGTCGAAGGTTTGAAGGCGATTCACGCTAACCCTGCATTGGCTAATCCGGCTTACCCTGATTTTGGTCCGGTAAAAAACCAGTTGCTGGTTTCAACCTCATCAGAACAAGGTGCGCGGGCCGATTTTATGCACCGTTTCGTTGCTGAATCATGGGGAACACCCAATATCGGTACCAAGGATTCTTACTGTGGTCACCAGCAGGTTGCGGGCTGTGCCTTGGGTTGCTTCGACGCCGTCGATGAGATGGCGCTGCCTCAAGCCGATTATGAAGAGTCAAAGTTTGCTATCTTCATCGGCACGAACCCTGGCACCAGTGGTAATGGTTTGAATGTAGGCTCTCGTCGTTTATCTAAGGCGCGTAGCGATCGTGATGACTTTAAATATGTGGTCATCGATCCTATTCTGCGCTCATTAACCTCGGAAACTGATACCACAAATGGTGAGTGGCTACCGATCAAATCCGGTGGTGACACCGCGTTAATGTTCGCTATGCTGCAGTACATCATTAATCATGATCGCTACCGCAGGCATTATCTGGAGGCGCCCAGTCAGGCAAGTGCCGATGCCGTCGGTGAGATGAATTACACCAACGCAACGTACCTAGTGGTAAAAGATAAAAAACACCCTCTGTATAACCAGTTCCTGACTGCTGAGGCCTGTGGATTAGGCGACGCGGAAGTGAAGATGGTGATAGATAAGCAAACCGGCAAACTGGTCACTGGTGATAGTGAGCAGGCGGCAGCATTATTCTATAATGAGAGCGTGACACTGGGAGATGGTTCACAGGTACTGGTTGAAACAGCGTTTTCGCTGCTTAAGCAGCGCGTCAACAGTCACTCCATGCAAGATCTGTCGAAGCGCTGTGAGATCCCGGTCGCCAAGATAGAGGAGTTGGCCAAAGAGTTTACCTCCCATGGTCGCAGTGTCTCTATTGAAACCAATACAGGCTGTAATGCCACCGATGGCGGTCAGTTTGCCTTTGCGATGATCATGCTGGCGACTATGGTCGGCGCGCACAATGCTAAGGGTGGCATGATGCATATGGGCGGTGTGGGCTATGCCACCATGTATGATATCTATGATGGTCCCTTGTATAACTTGATGGACTTCGAACACACTGAGGTGGTCGGATTTAATGCCGAGCGTTCCGGTGATTATGAACAGAGCCATGAGTATCAGCAGAAAGTGGCGCAAGGGCTGAACCCATATCCGGCAAATGAGGCATGGAACAACACTTTTGTGCAAGATAACAGTGGTGAGTTGCTCGTCGCCCATGCCAATAAAAACCCGTTCAACTTCAAGGCCTGGATCACCTGGTCTACCAACCCTATTTACGGTTGTTCAGGTCTGCAAGATCAGGTTGAAGACTCCATCAAAGATCCTAAGCAGCTGGGCTTGATCATTGCGCTCGACCCTTATATCAACGAAACCAATGTTTTCGCAGATTATATTGTCCCGGATACGCTTCAATATGAAGCATGGGCAAGTTCACGTATGTGGGGCAGCGAATATATTGGTGATGTGGCTTGTGTTCCGGTTGTCGAAGCGCAAACCGCTAAAACTGCCAAGGGTGAGCATGCCAATATGGAGCAGTTCATCATTGACGTCAGTAAAGCAATCGGCTTAAAGGGGTTTGGCGATAACGCATTTACCGATGTTGCAGGTAGATCATACCCGCTAAATACGCCGGCTGATTTCTATGTACCGCTGTTTGCAAACATCGCTCATACAGGCACGGTATTACCTACGCCAACGGCAGAAGACATTAAGTTCACCAGTGTCGATCGCGCTTTGCCGATGTTCGAGGCACGCTTAAAGCCGCAAGAGATAGGGCCAACAGCATTCATGCTGACTCGTGGTGGACGTTATGAGCGTGTCGATGAGCGTTATGAAGGCGACTTTTTCAACGCGGCGATGCGTATGGATACTCAGTTCCAGATCTATAACGAATCATTAGCCAGAGTAAAAGACTCCTATACCGGAGAGTACAATGATGGTCTGCCTGTTTATGATGTTGACCGTTTCTGGGATGGCAGCGCGGTTCGAGAGCACTGGAATGAGAAAGACTATCCGTTTAACTTCTCCACCTTTAAGTTGCACCTGCGTAGCCCCTATTCAGTCTCCCTGCCTCGCATCACAGCATTAGGAGATACAAACTATATTCAGTTACATCAGGATGATGCAGCTAAATATAACCTGAAATCCGGCGATAAGGCTCAGGTTCTTTCACCTAAGGGCAAATACTTAGAGGGAATAGTTCAGGCGGATAAAACGGTTGCCCGGAGCACTATCGTCGTCGGCATGGGTTATGGCCATACCGCATTCGGTGCCAGTGCCGTCGAGGTGGATGGTAAGGTGCGTCCGGGGATTAAAGAGCGTGGTACGGGGATCTGCCCCAATGCGTTCAACGTCGTCGACCCAACCCGTAAAGGCGCCAGTCTTTATCGCGATAGAACCTTCGGTTCGACGGCGAGGCACGGTGTGCCTGTAGGGATAAGGAAGGTGTAAAAGTGAGTCATTAAACGATAGGGCCTCCTCGTTATCGGTAATGAGGTTGGCCCGAATTGTGTTTAGCTAGTGAATATTCATCTTTTTATACATTGAGGAGTGAGTTGTTGTGCGCTTAGCTGGCGGATAAGTCGTTCCCCCCCATCCTGTCGGCTCTACAACACCTTTTACCCTATATCCTCTATTTATCTGATTAACGGATAAATAGAGGATTTTTTATGAAGCCAGCATTTAACGCTTTAAGAATTTAGCGCCAGATACCATTCATCTCTGATGGTGTTAAACAACTGCTGCTTGAGCCAGTGGTGAGTCGCCGATTGATTAATTTCGGAGTAAATCAGATAATTTCCTACTCTGCGTCCTACGTTGATCACATCAAGTAGTTGTTCGGTAAGCTCATGGGGGAGGGGACAAGTTTGTATATCCGGAATTAAGTCAAAGTACTCCCGGGTAAATACATTGCAGCTCATCGAAATTGAACCCGTATCGATAATATGACGACTCAGTGCGGCTATATTATCTGTGGCCCCTGTGATATTAAGATTCTTTCCCTGTTTGTTAGCTATCTGCTTCAGTAGTGGTGAGCAGAGGTCGTTAAAATTATCCAGCGCAAAATAACCATACTTGCATAGATTGTCGACAGTAAGTTCATCATCGAAAACCGGATGATCGGTCTTGGCGATTAAAAACAGCTCTTCAGTCGGGGAGAGCATCTCGCTGATGATTTTATGGTCTTTAAAATTTTCATACACCACGGCAAAGTCTATTTCACCTTGCTCGATGGCCCTGCTGCAGTCGCTGGACAGGGTTCTGACCTCAAATGTTAAATTAGGCGCCTGTGGCAAAACGAATTCATTGACGACTTTATTTATCGCATAGGTAAATTCGTTGTAGGCATAGATCTTAAAATGCCCCTTGGCGGTCAGCGGGTTAAATTGGGTGTGGTTGTGCTTGAGAACCTGATAACCGTGTAGAAGCTGTTTCACGCAGGGTAAAACCTGTATCGCCTTATCGGTTAATACAAAACCCTGAGCCCGGCGAATAAACAGTACGTCTTTAAAGATGTCCCGTAATATACCTAGATGCCGGCTTACCGACGAAATACTCATGCCTAATTCGTTGGCGACTAAGCCGGCGTTCAGGTGACGACTCACGGATTCAAATACAATTAAAGAGTGATAATCTAGCCGTTCAATATTCATGTTTGATACAAAGCAATTCCTTTGTTATTTATTATCATATGATACGTGTTGCGGCAAACATGGAGTGTCAAATTTGAGCTGTGGCTTGGACTTTAGTGGCGTGGTTTTTAGCGAGTAGGGCGTGATGATTCACGCCCGTAAGTATACCTTTAACTTTGTAATATTTTCAGTGGTAAGCCCAGCATGTCGTCACCCGAACCAGCCAGATACCAGATGATTGCTATCAAGGCCCCTACCGTCAGGAAGTACCATAGGGTTGAGAATACCTGACCATATCTGTCTAAAGGCAAGAGGTGGCTCTGGTGACGGGTTTTCCACTCAAAAACGATCTCTAAACTCCCAATCAGCAATAAGAAACCTAATAGAGCTAAGCCCAGAGTATAACTAAGGTATACACCGATCGCGGCTCCCGCGATACAGGCTCCGAGTCCCAGGATACTGTTCATGGAGAAGCTGATACTCTTGAGTATATGGCCGCCATCGAGAGGGAGAATGGGCAACAGGTTAAATAGGTTTAATAGTGCATTGAATGCGGCGAGTCCGGCAAAGAATACATTTCCGGTTAACCAGTATGCCACCAATGAGAGTATTGACATCAGTAAGCCAAAGCTGGGCCCCATTATCGAGATCACCACATCTTGCCATCGGGTATTTATCTTCTCATCACTGAGAGCTAAGCCTCCCATGAAGGGGATGAGGTAGATCCCTTTCGTTTTCATTCCAAAATACTTCATCGCACGAATATGACCATATTCATGAAATACCAGGCAAGCGATAAGTGCGAGTGCAAACTGGAAAGAAAATAGCCAGGAGTAGGCAGCGATGCTGGCGCCGGCGAGTACCACCTTGATGACTTTAGCACTCTTGAGTAACTTAAAGCCAAGGGACGCCAGTCCGACTAAGCTGAACTGTTTTTTCGTTTGAACTGGCTTTACCGGAACCTGACGCTCGATATCTTTACTGTTTCGGCTCCCTGTTGCGATAACGGCCTCATCTTTAATGAGTCGATAGTCGATATTAAAAGGTTGCCACATCAGGTCGATCTCTAAGCTTACCTTAATGCTGGTTGGAGTCACATCGTCTTCATCCTGAGGCGTTGCTTCAGGCTCAGGTCGTGTTTTGTGTTGTTGAACTTGGCTGGTAAGCTCAAAATTGTGGATTCTAAGTCCTTCATTATCGGCACTGGCCTGTTTGACCGATACTAAGGTGTCTCCCCAAAAAAGCTGTTGCCAGCCAGCCATAGAGCCTTCCAGTCTCAGCTCCTTTCCTAAACAATCAATTTTTAGTAGTTCCACAAATAATCTCTTAACTTCAAACGGCATGTATATTTCTGGAGGAGATTATGCATGGAAAGGTTAGGGGAAGCGAGAGGTGTGATGGTTCGTTAGCGACTATATCTTAATCAGTGGGAAAAGAATGTATTTTTGCTTTGATAAAGAGTGTCACAAAGGCCGAACGGTTGGTGCAAGGTGATCAACCGCTCGGGATCTTTGTTAATTTCGGTTACTGTAATCGAATTTAATCTCTTGATTCTCATTGAATACGATACAGGTTCCATGTTCACGTTGGGTTCGATTAAAGGCTTGGCCGATATGCAACTCGACGTTGGCAAAGATATGTTTATGGGCCTCTATGCGGTTATCTTGATAATAGCTCTCGACCTCTTGCTTGGTAAGCTCATATTCAACCTCCTCCTTGGCCCACTCCTCTGTGATGCGCTTCTTCTCCTCAACCATCATCTTCACTTGTTCGACCATCATCTCGTCATTTTGCCATTCACTCTTTGGTGGCAACTTTTTAAGGCGAGCTTCAATATCTAACTTAGCAACGACCATGCTTTTAACCGCTTGATCCAGCTCCTTCATGCTGTTTTTCAAGTTACTCTGCTCCATGGCGCAGAATACTTCGGTCTTAGTTCCCGCAGTTGCTCCAATGATCACCGCCTTTAATCCTTTCGCGGCCTCTACTACACCGCCGACGAGATCTCCTCTGCGATTATTCGCATCGCTTACCGTTAGTCTTTGTTTAGTTCGTGTATGGCTGTGTAGCAACTGCTTAGTCACCAGGATTTCGCCCTCGGCATCCAAATCTGAGTATTGAATGAATTGAGCACATATTTGCCCCTTGGCTTTAATCTTAGTGGATAGCTCTCTCTCTTTGAGCTGTCTCCCTATGATCCCTTTACTGACAATAACATCGCCGTCGGCAAACAGGGACGCGGAATCGACAAAGCCGATGACGGTGATATCACCACTACACTTTACAACCATGCCTTCGTGAACATCACCTGTGATTAAGATACTGCCTTTAAACTCGACGTTACCATAACCGACATCGACATCTTTGATATTGAGTACATCGTCAACCTGCATTCCCGTTTTGGTTTCAACAGGTTGTCCCGGAACCGCGGCGAGTAACAGGTTAGGGTTTGATTCTGATAATTCGGTACCTTCCCCGGCTGTAAGGGAGGTATCTTTACCGGGTAGTGGGGAGAGTATTTGACCATGGATGTTATAACCTTCGATACCCAGCGTGGCCGGTTTTTTCTCCATGAGTAGATCGCCGGGCTTTACCATGATGACAGCGCCTAAATTACGCATATCAACAGTGCCGTCTTCATTCTCCTGAGGTTGGAGCAGGCGTTCTCTGGCAAGTGGAACTTTTCTTTCAATGAGTGCGTTGTCACCGTTTAAAGAGGGCTTTCCCGATGCAATAACGCTACGACAGGTTTTTCCCGGTCCGAGTTGAGTTAGCTGCTTGAGAAGTGTCTGAATTTTAACTTTGCTGAGTCCCATGCAGACATTGTTCGCCTTCAATGCCTTCAAGATATCCTGAATGCTTACTTCCTCGCCGCCCCAGGCTGCGGTAAGTTGCATCTCTGACTCCATCTTATCTTCGCTGACTTCTATCTCTATTGTTCCATTGCGACGCTCTGCAATTTTAAAAAACAGTTCGAATTGTCCATCGTCCTGACCACAAAGTTGGTTTATTTCGATAACAGCCTTCAGGATAATGTTTTCTAAAGGGAAAAGCTGCTCAAATTCGGGGAGTGATAGCAGCGCAAGAATAGCTTCCTCGGTTACTGGACCATGGGTATTAGGAGTAATTCTTAATTCGACAAAAACATTGTCAGCACTTAGTTCAACGAGTTCTGGATCCAACATAGTTAATTCCAATGCAATGAATAGTTATTATTCTTCTTCTTCTCTAGTACTCGAGTATAACAGCATAAAGTTTGACCTATGAAGTCCTAACTGTCTGAAAATTGAATGGAGTTTGTAAGGTTTGAAGTAGAGCATTATTTTGAGATATTTGAGGTAGAGCGGCATCGAAATTTAATACCGCTATGTTTGTTCATGTTTATTTGTATTAATTATTGATTTTGTTTGAATAAACCTTGTACCGGTTGTTTTCTGCAGAGACATGGACTTGCTTAAAATGAGTCGAAATTGAATCACTATATGGAAGATGTCTATTAGCAACAATATGCCAAACGCCCCCCTTTTTTAGCTTCTGCACACTATCTTTTACAAAATTTTTGGCAATGTCGGTGGTACTTCTCAAGCCATCGTGAAATGGAGGGTTAGATATGATGCCATTAAAAAGCCCCTTGGTTTGAGTCAGTCCATCTGAAGGATAGGTGTCGGCTGTAAAGTTATTGGCTGCTAAGGTGAGCTTGCAAGATTCAATCGCCATTGCATTGATATCGACGCATTCAACTTTTAGCTCAGGTTGTGCCTTGAGTAAGGCTGCCGCTATAACGCCGGCCCCACAACCAAAATCTAATACTCGGCCAGACATCTTAGGCAGGTGAGACAGGAGCAGTTTTGTTCCTTCATCTAAACGTTTTTCACTGAAAACTCCAACAAGATTACAAATTGTAATTTCTCCTTGAGGGGTCTCAAGTTGATAATTACGTACCCAGTCCGAGAGATTAATCTGAGGAGCTTTCTCTATGAGTTGACTCACATAGAGTAAACAGTGCCTTGCACTGTCTTGTTTGAAAGGGCTATCGAAGTAATCTGGTACCTGTTTGACGATTGAGCGAATACCCCCTTTATTTTCGCCGACAACCAGAAGTTGGCCATTTTGATTCAGATGAACGCCAGCTAAGTTTAGCAGGTAGGAAGCAAGTGCCTTCGCCTTGGGGTAATAGATAATCACCGTATCGAATTGCTCTTCATCAGGCAACATGTGACCAAAGTGAAGTGCTAGATTTTGCTCGGCATATGGGCTCATTATCAGGTGATGATGATAATCGAGCGATAGTGCAGTGACTTTTTTAGCGTTTTCCAACAATTGTTTGGGTAGCAAGTCGCCTTCATAGTTAAGCACTAATACATTTTGATCGGTAAATAGACCGCTATTTCTAAGAATGAGTTGAGATGGATTAGTTAACACAACTGGCCAGAGTCTGAAAATTTGGCCGCCATTATAGCTTAAAAACAACTGGATTTATTCGTCTATTATTCCTGAATGGCTTACCCGGTGAGGTGAGCTCCTCCCAATTTTCTGGACTCATATTTATCTCAATGAATCTTGTCAATTTTTTGGGAACCCAAGGGTATGCAAATGTTGTAACTAGTTGTTTTACACTGGATCTAACGCTTAAGTTTTGATGTGGTAATTCTAAGCTTTGCACTTTTAACCTTCCGTTGACTTAATAGTAGCTGTAAATATTCGTCCATAATCGAGCGACATAAGAAATTTTTGCCTAAGCTGTAGATGAGTGAAGTTTAAGAGTCACTTTGATGTCTACAGGCATTATATGAGTTCTATACCTTAAGGTTCCGAACTGGATTAGTGTTAAGCGTTTTAGGGATAGTAAGGAGACTGGAGAATGCGCCTGTTGGCTACATGGATGTTAGTATTTTATCTTTTCTGTGCTCATTCGAGTGCGGCTCAGGTCATCGTGAATGATTCGGCCACCGATTTTCCGTTACCTGCACAGGAACTTCGTCTGATTTTTTCTATGCAGAAAGTCTATTGGCCGGACGGACAAAAAATAAAAGTATTTATCCTCGCTCCAAGTTCAGATCTACACAAAGAATTTTGTTATCAAAAACTCGATATGATGCCATATATGCTTCAGCGCAGATGGGACCGGCTGGTCTTTTCCGGTACCGGTGAAAGACCTGTTATTTTAAAGTCTGAAGTTGAAATGAGAGAACTGATATCGAGCACTCCCGGGGCAATTGGTTATGTCGGTGACTCAGCTTCTGTGGCGGGAGGTTTCTATGTTTACAACCGTTAAGCACTACTCATTGTCGTTGTGCTCCCTGCTATTACTTAGCTCATCAGTTGTTACCGCTTCAGAATGGCAATTAAGCGGATTTATTGGCCAAGGTTTTGTTGCTGCAGAAGATACTCAATTTATCGTTGGAGAGGACAGTAGCACATTTGATATTACTGAGGCCGCATTTGCCGTGTCGTGGAAACCTATAGAGCATGTTCGATTTGCAAGTGCACTGACCTTTAGGCAGTGGGGGACGCTTTCCGAGCCTGATGTCATGTTTGATTATCTGTTTGCAGAGTATAGCCATCAGTTTGGAGAAGGAATGCTGGGCATTCGTGCCGGACGATTTAAAAATGAAACGGGTTTCTACTCCAGCACCCGTGATGTCCCGTTTACGCGTCCGAGCATCATGCTTCCCCAGTCTATCTACAGCGATTATTTTCGTGATGCGCAGCTGCATATCGAGGGGGGAGATCTCTTTGGTATGCATCAGGTGCTCGATGGTGTTGTCGATTGGCACATCTCGGTCGGTCAGGTCAATGTGACCGAAGATTTAGATCGTAATGTGATGGGCAGTACAGATTTTGGTGAGTTTAGCGCAGAGGATTATTACTCCGGGGATATTGAGTTTCAAAATGATTATATACGTTTAGGTGTTAGTTATTACGATGCCGAGATTAGCTTTGAACCTTCCGCGCCTGGTTTCTACTATCCTGGTGATATCCGATTAAAAAACTGGGTGTTTTCAGGGCAGTTCAGATATGAAAATTTCGAAGTGACAGGCGAGTATCTTAATGGAGACAGAGTGACGAATGGGCTTGTAGCCCCAACAGAAGCTGAAGACCTATACGACCCCAGTGTTGGTTACTATATTGACCTTAGAGCATACCTCCCGAATGAGGTGGAGTTATTCGTTCGATATGATAAGCATATCGATAACACCGACGATCCTGATGGGACAAATTACGAGGCTGTATACGGTTCACCCGCTTACTTTGGTTATACGAAAGACTGGACTTTCGGTGCTCGCTGGTTTCCAAGCAACGATTGGTTACTCGCGGTCGAATATCATGAGGTTGAAGGTGCTTCCTGGGTAACGCCTATTGTCACTCCGGACCCTCTGACTCAGGCGAAGCATTGGTCTCTGTTTGCCCTGCAACTCTCATATCGCTTCCAGTGGTAACCCCATGACGGCCCCCGATACCAAAAGTATCTTTATCAGCTTGAAGTGGAAGCTGCTTATTGCTGTCATGGTTATGTTGACCATTTTAGGGGGGATCTTAGGTGGCTTTACCTTTCGTCAATTGATTAATCAACAAAGTTACCAACTCGCTTCACAGCAAAATAAATTGGCTCAAAACCTTCAAAGTTCGATCTCATTAACGGTTGATCAGTCTCTGCTGGCGGCTCAACAGATAGCCTTAATGGTTAACGACGGAGACCGTGATGGTGCAAAGTTTGATGTGGGCAAGTATCAGGAGATGCTGGATAAGCGTTGGCCGGATATTCAACTGTACTGGGAGTTGAGAACTATTCACCTGATGTCGCTATCCGGGGAGGTGCTGGCACATGCCGGCAATCGGGTCGATGTCGAAGATAGGCAGTGGTTTGAGAGCAGTTCGGTGAGTATCGAGCCACATTGGCGCATCGTGTGCCATCGTGAATGTGTGATTCAAGTCTTGGTCCCCAATTTACTACAGGGAGAGCCCCACCTTCTGTTTTTAGAGTCAGGGCTGACCGATATATTGGCTCGATTTAGGGTTAACGGCTCGTTTGAACTGGCTGTGCTGGGTCCCAGAATCGTGCACCCGGTAGGGCGTAACTATTGGGCCAGAGAGCTATATAGCATAAGCAATAAACGTACTAGTTTGCCTAGCTTGCAAAAAATTGCCGATAATTTTAGTTGGGAGCAGATTGCCACTAAGGGCGGAATATATGAAGTTAATGGTGAATATTCCGCTATCTGGATTTTCCCCCTGGCTAAAGAGGCTAACTCTCCGGCAATCTTAGTTATCAACAATATCAGTGATTGGCAGACAATACTCAATGAGTTTCAGGAGAGCATGCTGGGAACGCTTCTGTTTGCCCTTGTGTTATCCGGCGGTCTCGTCATTCTCGTCGCTTGGGCTCCCGTGGTGAGTTTGAGCCGGCATGCCAACCTACTCCCTCTACTTGCAGAGCATGATTTTGAAACCTTAAAAAAGTTATCGCCGAAATCATCATCGCTAATCGTCGATGAAGTAGATCTTATCAATACGGCGACTCATCAACTTGCGGAAAGGCTGCAAAACTTGGAGTTGGAGGTCGATGAGTATACCTGCGAACTCAAGCGGTTAGCCATGCTCGACACGCTGACGGGGCTACCGAATAAAGCGATGTTGATGCATGAGCTCAAAAAGACCATAGCTTGTGTGGGACGTATTCATGATCAAGTTGCCTTGATGTATCTGGATCTCGATGAGTTCAAGCGTATCAATGATACCTTAGGACATACACAAGGTGATGAGCTGTTGAAGATAGTGGCAACCCGGTTAAATAATAGTGTCCGGGCTATGGATACGGTATTTAGACAAGGTGGAGACGAGTTTCTTATTTTACTGCGAGGGATCCGTTCTGATCAGGATGTACGTAAAGTGATCCATAAAATTTTTGCCTCGCTACAGCAGCCTGTCGTTCTCGGGAATCATAAGTTGATCGTGACTACCAGTATTGGTGTTGCCTATTGTAAAAGCATGAATGTCAGGGCCGAAGAGCTAATTAAATATGCCGATTTAGCCATGTACCAGGCGAAGGACGCGGGCCGGAGTAATTATCGGGTATTTACCGAAGAGATGTTGCATAAAGCCAATAACCGCTTAATGATCGAGCAAGATATCGGTGCCGCCATAGCAGAGAAGCAGCTATCCCTGTTCTTGCAACCTATCGTCGCCTTACCCGATAGTAAACTAAAAGGCTTCGAGGCATTGATACGATGGTTTCACCCTGAACTGGGGCTCATCATGCCGGGAGATTTTATTCCCGATATCGAACACAGTGAGGCGATCATTCGGGTTGGAAATTATGTACTGGAAGAGGCGGGGGCAATCTTATCTCGATTAAGGAAGCAGGGGTGGGAAGACCTGTATATGGCGGTCAACTTATCTGCCAAACACTACATGGATCCCGGATTGATTCCTCTCGTTCAGCATATTTTGTCTAAGTATGATCTTCCTCCTGAAAGCCTGCTATTAGAGGTGACCGAGGAAAGCGTGATTGAACAGGTAGATTTAGCGCTGTCTGCAATGCAGTCTCTCAAGCGTCTGGGAGTCAGGATTGCGATTGATGATTTTGGTACAGGATACTCCTCATTAAGCTATCTTAAACAGTTGCCTTTCGACGTCCTCAAGATAGACAGATGTTTCACTGCCGGAGTACTCGAGGGGGGCGCCGATACACATATTGTGACTACGGTTATCGATTTAGCCCATAACTTAGGACGAACGGTGGTCGCAGAAGGAATAGAGACCCCTCAGCAATGTGACTTCTTAGCCGATGCCAAGTGTGAGCTCGCTCAAGGGTACCTTTTTTCGAAGCCCTTAGAGGAGGAAAAAGTGTTTGGAATACTAAATCAGATAGAGCGGGATCGAGTCTGGCCGATAGAGACCGCTCCCCAACTGGGTAAGTTGGGGAGCTAATCTAGCTCCAGACTAGTTGAAGCCAGGGCGCTTTGAGATAGCTTATTTGTTGCTTTCCACCTGCGTCGTTGCAGCTGAACTCTTGGCTTTCTTAGGAAGCAAACTCATAATCTTTAGCGCAATATCTGTATTGTCCTGATAGCCGCTAAAGAGTTTAGATGCCGGACCCGATGCAAATACCTGTACATCCATTCCGGTATGTCCACCCGTTGTCCAGCCGGTATTTGAGCGGTTATCGACAAGCTTCTTAATAGCCGTTTCCATCACATCCTGACCCTGCATGCGAGCACGAGACAGTTGTGTGAGCTCATTGTCACTTAGCTCAAATATCAGCTTAGAGATCACCTCATCTTGCCAGTGTTCACTGCTAATGGCGTTAGCGGCAATCTTCGCCGGGCTCGACTTTACTGCTCTGATAATGTCTGTTTTCCAGCTGTACTCACCATTGGCACCGATGCTCAGGCCTCCGGTATTGTGATCGGCAGTAGCGACCATCAAGGTATCATTGTTTTGTCGAACGTACTGTTCAACGACCTCTAACGTATTGGCGAATTCGTCCATCTCAGCCATTGCGGTTGCGATATCATTATTGTGTCCGGCCCAGTCGATTAAGCTGCCCTCGACCAATAATACGAACCCCTTTTCATTCTGGGAAAGCAACTCGAGCGCCTTAGTCGTCATCTTACTGAGCTTGTGGGCACCAACCTCATCGATAGCCCAAGGCAGTTGAACTTCGGCAAACAGACCAATGACTTTGGGCTCAGTGACCGTGTCCAACTGAGAAAAGTCGGACAGGTACCGGTAGCCTTTAGCTTCAAACTGTTGAATCAGCTCGTGTGGGAAGAACTTTTGCCCCCCGCCTAACATGACATCAGCATCGGTATTTAAGTAGCTGCTGGCTATCTCATCATAATTTTTTCGGCTCTCATTATGGGTAAGAAACGCAGCGGGAGTGGCATGATTTATCTGAGAAGTCACGGCGACCCCTGTTGAAAGCCCCTGTTTTTTCGCCATCTCCATGATAGTGGGTAAAGTTTGTTTGTCGGTATCGACCGATATCGCCCCATTGTAAGATTTTACTCCGGTCGCTAAGGCCGTCGCCGATGCCGCAGAGTCTGTGACGTAACCGCTGACGCGGGCCGGATAGGTGCTGGCCGTTCCGACTAAGAGTCGGTCGAATACCGTCTGCTCAATCTCTTGTGTTTCAGGGTTGTCTTTATAGTATCGATACGCACTGGTGTATGCCGGCCCCATGCCATCACCAATTAAGATCACGATATTTTTAGGGACGCTGGGAGCGTCGCCCATCATGGTGTGAGTGGGGGTGTCGGCATACACAAAAGCCGAGGCCGTGGTGGTAAATAATACCGCCACGGTGAGTAGAGAACGTTTTAAACTGAGTAAAGTAGGTCTCATTAATCTGGTCCTAGCTGGCCTTTAATCTTGCTTCGATCGAGTCCATCAACATACCTGTGATATCGACATCGAAGGCGGCTTCGATCTCTTTGATACAGGTTGGGCTGGTCACATTTATTTCGGTGAGCTTGTCACCAATAACATCTAATCCTACGAAGATGAGGCCACGTTTTTTCAATTCAGGTCCAATCGCACGTGCTATGGCCCAATCGCTTTCAGATAGTGGTTGAGCAACGCCTCTGCCGCCTGCGGCTAGGTTGCCTCGGGTTTCGCCTTTTTGAGGGATGCGTGCAAGAGAGTAGGGAACCGGTTCGCCGTCGACGACCAAAATACGCTTATCGCCTGAGGTGATATCCGGAATAAATGCCTGAGCCATCGCATAGCGCTGGCCGTACTCGGTTAAGGTTTCGATGATCACGCCCACATTGGGATCGCCAGCCTTAATCCTGAAAATCAGTGTGCCGCCCATTCCATCCAGTGGTTTGAGGATGATATCGCCTTTTTGCTTATAGAATTTACGGATGCGCTTTGCATCGCGGGTGACCATAGTCTCAGGAGTGAATTCAGAGAACCAAGCGGTGAAAAGTTTCTCGTTGGCATCACGCAGACTCTGAGGCTTATTGACAATAAGCACACCCTCTTCTTCGGCTCTTTCAAGCATATAGGTCGCGTAGATAAACTCGGTGTCGAACGGAGGATCCTTACGCATCAAGACGACATCAAGATCTGACAGTGGAGTATCTACCGGCTCACCTAACTCGAACCAATTATCGGGATCTTGCTTTACCGACAGTTCACGCATGTTGGCCATAGCCTTACCATTGACCATGGCAAGATCTTGCATCTCCATGTAGAAGAGTTGATAACCACGGCTTTGAGCGGCCAATAACATGGCGAAACTTGAATCTTTCTTGATGTTGATATCGCTGATGGGATCCATCACTATGCCGAGCTTAATCATGACGTCGCTTCCTTGTACCACCCATTTTTGATGGTCTTAAATTAGGTTCATATTGGATATGGGGGCGTTAGCCCAGATCACCAAATCTTAATTGCAGTGAACTTATTGCCGTTAAGGCCGCGGTTTCGGTTCTCAAAACCCGGGGGCCTAATAATACATCGGTAAAGGCATATTGTTCTGTCATCGATATTTCGGTTTCAGACAAGCCACCTTCTGGCCCTATCAACAGCCTGACTCTTGGCGTTGGAAGGGTTAATCCGCCAATACCGTGCGCCGCCCTTGGGTGTAGGTTCAATTTAAGAGAGTCAGTTTGTTCGGCACTCCAAGCCTCTAAAGACATGGCTGGCCTCACCTGAGGAATAACACTACGACCCGACTGTTCACATGCACCGATGACAATCTTTTGCCATTGTTGAATTTTTTTTTCCAATCGCTCGCCCGACAGCTTTACGCCGCAGCGTTCAGAGAAAAGAGGGGTAATGGTATTCACTCCCAGCTCAACAGACTTTTGAATGGTAAAGTCCATACGATCGCCACGTGAGATCACCTGGCCTAAATGCAGGTGTAGCCGAGATTCGCTTTCATTAGCGACAGATGAAAGGATGGTGACTTGAACATTTTTCTTACTGGCCGACTCTATTTGTGCAAGATATTCGTTACCGTCACCATTAAATAAACTGACCTGTTCACCGCTGGACATGCGCAGTACACGACCAACATGAGAGGCCGCTTCATCATCGAGCGCAACTGACATACCTACCGTAAAGGTGGATGCTTGGTATATTCTTGGGATTCTCATCTATTTCCTACTCCGCAACCCGCTGGTTTTTGGCTATTGCGTCACATTGGTTTTTAACAAAAGGGTTATGATTTCCCTGAGTTATGGCTATGGCCTTGTCTCTTTTGCATTCGATAGTATCAACTGGATAAGTTTTATCCCACGCTTTGAACAATTTTAATTGGCTTTTCGCTATTCTAAAATTATATGTTTTCTGCATATAGAGGTAAGTGCGGGCAATTTTCCCCCGCGTATAGCTGGGTGGTTCAGCCTTTCTCGACTTGAAGTCGATAACCATATCACATTGACCATATTGATCTGACCGGCCATTCCATTGGCTAAATCGATAGTTGCTTCGGTCGCCATTGACTTCGCCGATAGCGGGCACCAGATTATGTAGATCGGATTCCATTTTCCTGAACAGTTTATCATTCTTACCACAGTTTTTACGACCACCTTGCTGCCAACATTGTCGTTGATGTCCAAGCTCCCACGCCGGCACTATGTGTTCCCATTCGATCCGCGCCGCGCGCTTTTGCTGTTTTCTCACTTGATAGCCACAACGGGAGAAATCGGTCTGCCACTTCTTGCCCGAGATCTTGATATCGCAGCCACAATAAAAGCTGGTGGCAGGGAGGGAGTCTGCATAGATCTCTTTTGCCAGTCTCTTGGCTTGACTGAAACTGCTAGGATGAGACGGAGAAGCTATCGAGGAGGTAGAAAATAGTAGAGTTAACCCAAGGCCCAGTAGAAAGGCCGAGTTCAATTTATCAAACAATTTCAATTATCTTTCCCTAAATGGCGCCATATTATACCGATAGGTATTATTAAGCGCTGTATGATGTTGATGGCAGTGTTCTGCTCTTGGGCGGGATTTTACGGGATGAAAGGGAGTCGAATCAAGGTGACAGTGGAAGAATATTGTGATGTTGTCAGCTGCACCGGCAGTCGGTGTTCAAATCAGCTCTATTTGTTAGCTGTACAGCTAAGCTGCCCTGGTTAACTCTCTCTTGCATCGCCTACATCTATATTGAGTCTCGCCTCGCACAACCTTGTTGTGCCGTCTGATACTGAGTTTTACGGGTCCACATCCACAGTGATACTCGAATTTTTTTCCGTCAACTGATTGAGTATCCAAGCTATGGGTCGTACTTGGCTGAACTCCAAAGACACTTATCATCAGGGACTGCCACTCTTTGCCATGGGGTTTTACCTTGCCATAGAGCCGATAAGCGAGCAGGTGGCAGATCTCGTGTGGGATCACCTCTTTAAGAAAGATATCACTGTTTTCAGCGAGCAGTACCGGGTTAAACCTGAGTTTATTGAGTTGCAGGTGAGCCGTTCCGGCGCTTCTTCCTCTTAGTTTGAAGTTGATCTGCGGACGTGGAAAATGAAGATTCAGATGCTTTTCGGCTATTTGATAGCACTCCAGCACCTGCTGAGCGACACGAGTGTGAAGTTCTGCATCAAATTTATAGCAAGCAGGTGTTTGCGGCTTGGGAGTAGAAACGCTATCGGGAGACGGACTGGTATTCGTTACAGATTTTAAGAAATTAAACATCTATTCGCTTCATTGATTTCGTTTCGTAGGCTCTATATTAATACCGATAGGTATAGTCGGTGCTCGGTGGACGACCGAGCACCACAAGTGTATGACTAATTATAGAGCCGTTGCACCTGCTATGACCATAGCTTTAACCTGCGCCATGATCTCGGCTTCAACTTTCGGGTCGTGGCCTGAAACTCTGGGGGTATGTATGTGTCCGACTGCAATACTGCTATTAAACTGTTGTCCCAGCAGTACTGCACGATAAGATATTTCATTGGAAAGGTAGCCTCCACCCGAGCCTTCAACCGAAGTTTCGCTCTGAAGTTCAGATAGCGTTGAAGCGGTAAACTCACCTTTAGCAACCGAAGTAACCTTATGGTTATCGTTGACTTTCCAATTACCACTTACCGATTGCATCGCCGCCACAGGGAGAGAAAACTCGACAAATTCCGGGCCGTTTAATGTTTTACGATTAAACAAAGGTGCCATTGGCTTTTGCTTATTTGCACCGGTAAGCACATTCAAATTATCGGGCGCGGCAGCACTTCGGTTCCGGCCGGGGAAATGCTCCAGATCGAAATCATCACGGCCCATGCTGACAGTAATAATCATATCGACACTGTTTTCACGGTAAATAGGGGTGAGCAGCGACTCTATGATTCCCTCATCAAAATCGGCAAAACGAACCGGTATCATCACAGTTTCAACCTGTGCTTTCTTGCCGTTAGCGGAAAATTCAAAACCATCTAAGGACAAGGCGACTAAGCCCGAGGGGTTACTCTGGCCGACATTACGATCGAGGAAGAAGGGATCGAAACCTGTTAGCAGTATTTTTACTTCGGTGTCATTCGAGAATTGCACATTGCTAAATCCTCTGGAAGATTTTTCAACGGCGTTCAGTAAAATCTCTTGCTGCCAGGGGGCCATGTTAAATGCGGGGCGACTGCGCTTCAATTGACGCTGCATGGCGAGGCGACTCCAGTAGAGCGGCCTGTCATCGACACTGCCTGATTGCACGTCTCTAACGGCTTGTTGCCATAATCTTTCACCCTGACGAGCGACCATCTTGGTCATTTCAAGTTCGTCCGTTTGCTGTTGGTACTTGCTGTCCAGACTCTCAACTAAGGCCTGATAGCGAGTGACAACATCTGGTATCGTCTGGTTCGCCGCTTCGAGTCTCAGCTCTTCAATATTCAGGGGGGTCATAATATTTGAGGCGGCTGAACAGGCGATGCTAAAGGCCAGAGCGCCTAAAGCTGCAATCGCCATCACGGATTTAGTCATGACTTCATTCCTTTCTACGGAGCGTAATTATTGTTAGTGGAGATGTCTGGTTTCGGTACTGAGTATTAGCGCCATCGATTTGGCGCGTAATAGGTTCGCTACCAGCTGTTATTACATGAGTTTATTATAGCAGTATGCACGACAGCTATATGCAAATAAAGCATTGGAAAATGGGGGGGAATTTGTTCATGTAAATAGAGGGGGAGTAAGCTGGATAATTATCTTAACTAAGAGAAAAGAGGTGATGTTCGACATCACCTGACTTCGCTCATCAGTGAAACCTTAGTTCGACTCACTCTTTTCAGGTGTATGCTGCTGTACAGCTGATGTTTCCTCTTGCTTAGACTCTTCAGCTTTTTTCTCTGTATCTTGACCGCCACAGGCGCCGCAACAACTCATAATTCTATCCTCAATCAACAAATGAACAATTTCGAGGGGTGATAGTACCTGAGTAAATTACTCGGGTATATGATCGAGGTCAGGTTTTATCGACATGGATCACAAATCATGGGTACACCCCAATGATAAGAGGTCACACCATTAAAGATTGCAGTGATTCATGGCTGCTGAAACGTTTGGTAAAGAAGTCTAAGAAGACGCTGATATTGGTGGCGAGTTGTCGTCTGCTTGAATAGACACCATAGACCTTAAAGGCTTCTATCGGCCACTCCTGCAGAATTGGCACGAGCGCGCCGCTGGCAAGCTCATTCTTACATACCGAATTAGATAACATGGCGATGCCGAAGTCATCCTGAGCCAATTGCTTGACCATGACGGCGCTATTCACTCGGACTTTACGCTTAAAGTTAACCATGGTTTTTCTGGCTCCTTTTCCCAGTGGCCAGATAGGGGCCGAGCGGGAAGTGCCGAGTAATATGCCACTATGATTCATAAGATCTTGCGGAGTTGCGGGGGTCCCGTTAACTTTCAGATAGCCGGGGCTGGCAACTAAGATTGGTTGACGTTCGAAGAGTAAACGCGCAACCAGGTCGGATGATTGCAACGGCCCATACTTGATGGCGATATCATAGCCTTCGCCGACAAGGCCAACCTCACTATCGGTAAATTGCACATCGAGCTCAACATTAGGATAGAGGCGCATGAAACTGCTGCACAGATTGGCGATAATCTCCTGACTAAAAGAGACTGGGATGGCGATGCGAAGTAAGCCAGATACATCATTATTGGTGTTTTCGATTGTTGCCTTGGCCGCTTCAATTTCATCCCTGATACTGGTGCAGTGCTGATAAAAAAGCGCACCGACCTGAGTGAGGCTCAAATTTCGAGTATCACGTTGTAATAGCCGTACTCCGAGTTGCTCTTCGAGCTGAGCGACTTTACGACTTATGGTTGATTTTGGCATGCCTATTTCGCGGGCTGCTTGTGAGAACCCTTTGGCTCTAACTACCGCTGCAAACAGCATCATACCATTCAGATCAGGCATGTTTTTATCACTGTCTCAAAAATGGAACAAAGCGTCTAGTGCAGTTTAATGGTATTTGACACTATAACAAAGTTATATTTACTGGCTAAAAAATTCTAGAGGCTAAGCAGAGGATCAATTGATGACCAGCAACAATAAGCCCACAAACATGACTCAAGCTCAATCTGCCGATCCGCTTTTTCTAAAAGCAGAGCACTTGGCACAAGATTTTTCACTGTTTCCTGAGCACAGTAAACAGAGCCTGGCCGAAGAGATTAAAGGTCTCTTAGACGACGATACCATCCAGTCAAACTTGAAAGAGTTAGAGCTGTTAGATGTCGATGGTTACGTGACTAAGGTTATTCAGCCTACATTAGATAAAAACCGTCCTGGCGCAAAGCGCGTCATCGCGGATCTTAAAGGTAAGTTAATTGCCGAAACCCATATGGGCTCTTTTTATAGTGCGGAGATCGAACTTAATTTCGGTACCCGTACTCGCCGCCTGGGTTTTATCGCGCAAGAGCGTACAACGGGTAATGGTGCCTGGATGCCAGAGCATCACCTCGAGGCGTGTAAAGCTATTCGTAAGTTCGCCGAGCTGGCGATGCCTATCATCTATCTTATCGACACCCCTGGTGCCGACGCCGGTGAAATTGCGAACAGCCAAAACCAAGCGCACACCATCTCTAAGGCTATTGCCGAGAGTGCCAATGTTGACGTACCTACAGTTGGTATCGTGATTGGTGCCGGTTATTCGGGGGGAGCGATCCCATTAGCCGCGGCCAACATCTTGTTGTCACTTCGTGATGGTATTTTTAATACGATTCAGCCGCAGGGTCTGCAAAGCATCGCTCGTAAGTACAATCTTTCTTGGCAGGAATGTGCCAAATCTGTTGGTGTATCGCCGGAAGAGCTATACACCTCAGGTTGTATCGACGGCATCATCGATTTCTCTCCATCTGATAAAGATGAGCGCCAGCATAACTTGCGCCGCGCTATCATCAGTAGTGTAGAGGCGGTAGAGCAAGCAGCTGTCCAGTTTGTTCGTGAATCTGGTGATCTGCGTGAGCACTATGATCGTAGTTTGACACGTTTCCTTAATCCGTCTAAGAATTTGGCTGCGCTTGAACATCATGCGGAGCTTGCGGTTGCAAACAATCCAACGATGCACCTGAACCTGTTTGGTAGTGCCTATCGTTATTTGCGTTATTTGACGCTTCGCAGTCGTATTCACTCCATCTCTCAAGAGCAATATGGTCGCCTCTCTAAGGTCAGCGTACCTGAAGGTGATCTACTTGCTCGTATTCAGCAAGAGCAAGACAGAGTATTCCAGTCTTGGTTATCAAGCCCGGATAAGCTGGTCTATGATGAAGAGCTCAATAAACTTTGGGGTAACTTCGTCTCTAAGCGTGATGATGTTTCTACCGAACGTAACATGCTGACTCGTTTGATCTTAGGTGAGCCAAAAGAGAATTATAAGAAAGCGCGTAAGGCGCTGTTATTTAATATCGGTTGGTCCCTGTATCATCGCTGGAAAGGTAATGCTGAAAACAACTTTAAGGGATTGATCCGCTATCTTGAGACGCTCCCATCAGAAGTGACTCAAGCGGATTGGCCTGAGCTGAACAAGTTAACCGTTCTCGATGTTGTGATTCACGATGAACTTCGTGAAGACTTCATCTGGCAGTGCTATAACATTCTTATCTTCAATGCGCTTTATGACAATGTGGTGGGTAACTTAGCCTCTATTGCTAAAGAAGCCATGATGTCTAAGAGTCTGTCTCGTGCATCGGTTGATAACCTGTTGCATGACTCTATCGATCGCGCCATTTCGACCCAAGATACCGCGAATGATAAGAGCAAGTTCTATAAGTGGCTGAAGTTTTTTATGTCTCAGTCAAACCGCGCCGAACTGCTGACTAAAACAGAGCAGTGGAAGAGTGTCGGCTTCCCTCAGTTGAACGACAGTCTTTTCGTTATCCTGACCTACTTCTTCGAGCGCCTGCTGCCAGAGTATTTCGACAGCGAGAAAGAGAGTAGCGAATATACGGGTGCTATCAACCCAGTACGCATCGGTCGTCGTAAAGATTTCTGGAACCGTCTCACCATGGGTTATCAGGATCTCTTGATCCAGAAAGTACTTCGTGATGAGAAGCGTACCGGTAAGATGACATGGGAAAATATTACCGAGAAGTTCTTTACCGATTTCGAGGAAGTGAATGGCGATAAGATGTCTGCCAACTTACTTAACTTCCCGGGTTTCCGTCTGTCTATCGAAGATGCACTGGATAAAGGGATCCGTCCTTGTGGCTTGATCACAGGTATGGCGGATTTTGAGCACAGCGGCAAGCAGATGCGAGTCGGTGTTGCCGTCTCTAACACCGCATTCCAGGCCGGTGCCTTCGATATGGCGAGTGCCGAGAAGTTCAGCGCGCTATTGATTGAGTGTGCTAAGCGTAAACTTCCCGTTATCTGCTTCATCAGTTCCGGTGGTATGCAGACAAAAGAAGGGGCGGCGGCGCTATTCTCAATGGCCGTAGTGAACGACCGTATCACGCGTTTCATCCGTGATAACGAGCTGCCTGTATTGATGTTTGGTTTTGGTGATTGTACCGGTGGAGCTCAGGCGAGTTTCGTGACTCATCCTCTGGTTCAAACCTACTACCTGTCAGGTACAAATATGCCGTTTGCCGGTCAAATGGTTGTGCCTGCATATCTACCATCGACGGCGACACTGTCTAACTATCTGTCGAAAGTACCGGGTGCGATGGACGCCTTGGTAACGAATCCATTCAGTAACACCATCGACGATCAGCTAAGCAGTATCGATCCTCTGATGCCTAAGCCAACGGCTCAGGTTGAAGATGTTATTGCAAATGCACTGTCTACCTTGGTACCTGAGATGATGGTCGCGGACGAAGAGATTGTTCAGGACGATCCTCGTGAGTTGATGAAACCTATCAACAAGGTCTTGGTTCACGCTCGTGGTTGTACCGCGGTTAAGTTGATCCGCAAGGCCCATGACAATGATATCGATGTGGTATTGGTGGCATCCGATCCGGATATGACCTCTGTGCCAGCGGAGATGTTGAAAGGCAACGACAAGTTAGTCTGTATCGGTGGTAATACCTCCGATGAAAGTTACCTCAATGCCTACTCGGTATTGAAAGTTGCCGAGTATGAAAACGTCGATGCGCTTCACCCGGGGATTGGTTTCCTATCCGAGAGCCCGCAGTTTGCTGCACTTTGTGTCAACAACGGTGTTAACTTCGTTGGACCAAGCGTGCATAGCATGACGACTATGGGTAACAAGTCGAACGCGATTAAGACCTCTCAAGCTCATGGTGTCCCAGTTGTTCCCGGCAGCCACGGTATCTTGACCAATGCAGAGCAAGCGGTAAACGTTGCTAATGAAATTGGTTACCCTGTGCTGCTTAAAGCGGTTCAAGGCGGTGGCGGTAAGGGTATTCAGGTTGTCGAACGTTCTGCTGATATGATCGGCTTTTTCCAGCAGACTTCTACAGAAGCGGCGGCCGCATTTGGTAATGGCGATCTCTATCTTGAGAAATATGTGACTTCACTGCGTCACATCGAAGTACAGTTACTTCGTGATAAATTCGGTAACACTAAGGTTCTGGGTATTCGAGACTGTTCGGTGCAGCGTAACAATCAGAAAGTTGTTGAAGAGTCTGGTTCGACTATGTTGCCAGCTGAGCTTAAAGAAAAAGTACTTCAATATACGCTTGATCTTGGTAATGCTACCGATTACATGGGCGCGGGTACGGTTGAGTTCATCTATAACTTAGATGCTAACGAAGTGTACTTTATGGAGATGAACACACGTCTTCAGGTAGAGCATCCGGTAACGGAAGCCACATCGGGTATCGATATCGTTAGTGCAGGTTTCGATATCGCAGCGGGCCGCTCAATTGAAAAGCTTGAGCCTCAGTCAATCGGTTATGCTATCGAAGTGCGTGTTACTGCGGAGAAAGCCGCATTAGATAACAATGGCGTTCTACAGTTGTTGCCTCATCCTGGCATGATCACTGAGTATATGATGCCAGAGCGTGATGATATCGAGATCATCTCTATTGCCGGTGAAGGTAAAGAGGTCTCGCCATACTATGACAGCTTAATCGCTCAGATTATCTGCCGTGGTGAAAGTCGTGAAGATGTGATCAACAAGCTACATGATTACTTGGCTAATAGTGTCGTGATCAAAGGGATCGCGACCAACATTCCACTGCTGACTCGTATCCTGAAAGACGGCACCTTCAATGAAGGGGTTTACGATACTAACTATCTACCGCGCTTCATGGCAGAGCTTGATGTACCTGAGCTGATCGCCGAGATGGAAGCCGCTGCAGAAACCGTAGGTGTCGATACCGCGTCACTGCGCGTTGGTGAGAGTAATGAGCTTAAGGTGATGGCACAAGGTGCAGGTATCTTCTATACCTCTCCAGCGCCTGGTGAAGCCGACTTTGTTAAAGAAGGCGACATAGTTACTGCAGATCAGACTTTAGCGCTTACAGAGGCTATGAAGATGTTCTCTCAGCTAACTTTAGCCGGGTATAACCGTCAAGATGCAATCTTGTACCCTGAAGATAAGAAGTATCGCATCGAGCGAGTGCTTAACAGTAATGGCCAGCAGGTCTCTCAAGGTGACTTACTGTTTGTTGTTTCGCCTGTTGAGTGATGCGCCGTCAAGGAGAGTGAGCAAAATAGGCTGTTAATGAGCTGTTAACTCTCTTTACGTTAATTGTAAAAATACCCGTCCCTGTGACGGGTATTTTTTTATCTGATTTTTTTGGTAAGGAATTTGCAATACGAAAAGTAATGAATTTTCTTGGTGGTAGCTAATGTATTTCCAATTAAACTGCTGATTTGAATCATTATTTTGCCATTAGTTTTTATATCTTTGTGAAATAAAAAAAGAGGTGTATTTTTGCGCTTTAATTAACCTATTTATGTAGTAAAAAAATGAGCAATAAAATCATTGTCGGTAGTGAAGAGTGGTGCGCTTTACCTGGTTTGGGCATTAAGGCTGTCAAGGCTCGTGTTGATTCAGGCGCAAAGACATCATCGCTTCACGCAATCAATATCTCTACGTTTAAACGTGAAGATGGCACTTGGGTCTGCTATGAAGTCCATCCGCTGCAAGGCAGTCGAAAAGTGACTCTACAGTGTGAATCTAAGCTTATCGACAGACGAGTGGTCAAGAGTTCTAACGGTGAAACCGAGAAGCGTTTCGTCGTACGTGAACAGCTTCATTTGGGTGAGCAATCCTGGGAGATTGAGCTGACACTGACTAACCGCGCCAATATGGGTTATCGCATGCTGTTGGGCCGCGAGGCTATGGGGCAAAAGATCTTAGTGGATCCTTCAGCCACTTGTTGTTTAGGCGAAATGTCTGCCGAGCAAGTGGATGAATTCTATGGCAAGCTTGTTGTTCCCAGTAGTGGTTTGAAGATAGGCTTACTGGCGAGTAACCCGGATTTATATAGTAATAAACGCATTATGGAAGCGGGTCAGCAACGCGGCCATGAAATGTACTTTCTCAATGTTAAACAGTGTTATATGAAGTTGGATGCTTCTGAGCCTGAGGTACACTATCGCGGTGGACGTATTCTGAATGATCTCGATGCCGTGATCCCCAGAATTCGTCCCAGTATGACTTTTTATGGTTGTGCCCTGACTCGCCACTTTGAAAGTCTTGGTGTGATGGCGCTCAATAACTCGGAAGCGATCACTCAATCCCGGGATAAGTTGTTTTCTCTTCAGTTACTGCAGAAGAACAACCTGGATATTCCGACGAGCGGTTTTGCTAATTCGCCGGCCGATACAACCGATCTTATCGATATGGTTGGTGGTGCGCCTCTGATTGTTAAGTTGCTTGAAGGGACGCAGGGAAAAGGGGTTGTGCTGGCTGAAACCAGAAAGGCCGCCGAGAGTGTGATCAATGCGTTTAAGTCGCTAAAAGCGAACTTATTGGTGCAGGAGTTTATCAAGGAAGCACAAGGGAAAGATCTACGCTGTTTTGTGATTGACGGTAAGATTGTTGCTTCGATAGAGCGTACGGCGGCTCCGGGTGAGTTCAGAGCGAATATTCATCAGGGGGGAACGGCTTCTATTGTGCAGGTGACTCCGGAAGAGAAAAAGTTGGCCATTAAGGCGGCTAAAACCATGGGTCTTCAGGTTGCGGGTGTCGATATTATTCGTTCCAGTAAGGGACCATTACTATTAGAGATTAACTCGTCACCAGGGTTGGAAGGTATTGAAGCTGCAACAGGAATTGATGTCGCCGCATCTATGATTGACTCTATCGAGAAGAAGTTAGGTTGGAAAAAATAACTTAAGTCATCTGATTCCGGTTGTAATTGGTGAACTTTATTTAGCAGCTAACCCTCAAGTTGAGGCTTAGCTGCTTTTATTAAGAGACTGTAATCAAACTCTTATTTATACCGATTGGTATTAGTTTAGTAGTTCATGGTCTTCAGGAAGTTGGCGGCTAATCCACAGTATGAGTTTGTGCTTCATATTGGGTCCATCTTCCTTATCTTTTGCCAGCGGTTGGATCAGTTTATCGGTAACCAGTAAGCGGTAGATGCACTCAACTTTATCTTTGGGTGAGATCCCTTTATCAAAATCGGCAAAGCCACGCTTCTTTGCGTAACCAACGCCGATCTCCATAGCTAACTTTAATAACTGTGCTTCATGTTTTTGGTGTTTCATCGGTCACTCTCTTTGAGCCTGGGATCAGCTGCCTATACTCTTTTCTATGCTCAGTCGCCGACCCCGGCTTGAATAAAAACGTTAAACAACTTCAGCTGCATAAACAAAAAAATGTCTTATAACTGAGAAACTATGTACTGTGATTGTTTGCCAATCCATCATAGATTAAAACGGTGATAGCTTCTTGAGTTTTTATAAAAATATTGCGCTTGTGATTGGGAGCTATCTGTGTGTAATCACGGCTTTTTGTGTAATACCGTTTGTCCCTTGAGTGCCCACTTGAGGAGTATGGGGCCGACTATGCTCGATATGGCAATAATCAATACCAGCTCAGTAAATAGCTTAGGTTGAATGATATTCAGCTGTAGTCCCATTTCGGCAAATACCAGGCCGACCTCTCCCCGTGGGATCATCGCACAGCCGATGATAATTTTTCTCCGCAAGGGACCCTTTGCTGCCATCCCCGAGGCCAGCTTAGTGACGATGGCAATAAGTGCAAGCCAAAGAAGCACTAGCAGGCCCGATAGAGTCAGGTCCAACTGGCTAAGGTCGACACTGATCCCCACGTAGACAAAAAATATGGGGGAGAAGAGATCCACGAGTGGTTTGGCCGATACTTCTAACTTTTGGGTAAAGGGAAAGGGGTTAGGTAAATATCGGTTTGTTGGGAACACAAATTGGCGGGATAGTGCCATTCCGGCAGCGAAGCCACCGAGCAATGCCGGCGCACCGAACCAGTGCGCCAGCCAAGCGAACAGGCAGATTAGAGTGATCACCACGAAAACCTCATAGCCGTTACTCTTAGTGTGAGGATACCCGCTTCTGAATAGGTAGATAAGTGCTCTGGCCATAGGTGGGGCCAGGAAAACGAAGCCAACGACCTTCAAGACCAGTATCAACACTGATACCAGACTCAGAGTTCCTGAAGCGTTAAAGTTTAACAGTATGCTCAGCAATACCACACCAACAATATCATCGACCACCGCGGCACCGAGAATAACCTGGCCGGCAAGCGTTTGACCTTGATTAGCCTGAGTCATCACCCTTATCGAGATGCCGATACTTGTTGCAGTTAAGGCGCAGCCAAAGAACAGAGCCGTAAATGTAGGCAAGTTAAGCCAGTAGACGGCCGAAGCCCCGCCTACGACCACGGGGAATACTATTCCGCCCAGTGCAACCCAGATCGATCTGCCACTGGCGTGGTAGAGGCGCTTTACTGAGGTCTCACAGCCAATATCGAAAAGCAGCAAGATAACACCAAGCTCAGCCAGAACAGAGAGGGTGTTGTGGGGATGAACCCACCCAAGAATCGAGGGACCGATAATGAGTCCAGCCAACATCTCGCCAACCACCCCTGGGACACCCACACGGCAGCAGAGCTCACTCAGTAAACGCCCGAAGATGAGCATGAAAAATATTGAGATGACAAAGCTGTCTATTGGCAATATTTCCTCCTCATTTTCAATGGGAAGTCAGTTTGATCTCGATCATTTTTTGCGACCATTCTAAGGCGTAAGTGCAGTTGTTTGTCTAAGCTAAAACTAGGTAATAATGGCTGGAGAAAACAATGGATAAGGTGTTTATTATTTCGCAAAGAGAGGAAGCGCACACGGATGCAGTTGCTACGGGGGTCGAGTTGGCCAGAGCGATGGATAAACGCGCCGAAGTTTTTGCATATAGCTTCGAATATTTTAGTGGTGCGGAATACTATAATCCACGCCTCGGCGCCGCCGCCCAACAGAAAATAATGAAAGAGCGCGCGGCTAAAATCGAGGACGAGCTGAAAACATTGAAGGCAGAAGATATGCCCGTACACACAGTATGGAGTAAAGATCTGCACGAACATGCCTGTCATCACTCGATTCGTCATGGCTTCGATCTCATGGTTAAAGCGGTACACCATGCGGATCACTATCTTCCTGTCGATTGGAATTTGATCCGCCACGTAAAAATTCCTCTTATGCTACTGACTGATAATCCCCTTCATAGAGGAAATGCCGTATTGATGGCTGTCGATCTCGGTAGTGATAATGTGCTTAAACAGCAGCTCAATCAGGCCGTTATCAGTCACGGCAAGGCATTAGCCAAAGCGACCGGTAGTAAGTTGCACCTTGCTTTTGTGATCAGAGTACCCAGGGTGTTGCGGGATATGGACCTGATCAATACCACTACATTAGTTAAAGATGCCTACCAGGAACATAAGCAACAGTTGGCCAAGCTGAATATGGATCCTGAATGTATTCACATCATCGCCGGCGATCCCGATATCTGTCTTTATGAACTCTCTTGTCGTTTGAATATCCGTTACCTAGTGCTTGGAGCCCGTCAGCGCCAAGGCATCTTGGGCTATGTTATTGGTAATATGGCTGAGTCCATTCTCTGCCGGATCCGCAGCAATGTTCTGGTTATTCCGGCCGATGATCAGTTACTGGCACCGCTAAGTTCAGACTAGCCCTCATCCGCCACCGCTTCTTGTGCACCTCATCCACGATGAAAAGCACTGAGGCGGTGGCCAGTAAAATCAACCAATGGGAAAAACTGATGGGACTGAGCTGTAGCGCATCGCTCAGGCCTGGTGTATACATGGCGCCAATATGGATCCCCTGAGCCACAATAATACCCACCAGTAATATTGGATTGCTGAAGAAGGGGACGACCAGTAGTGACCTATGTTCGGAGCGGCTGTTGAGCGCATGTACATTTTCAAATAGCACCATCAACATTAAGGTCAGGTTTCGGGCGGCCTCCTCGCTAACCCCCATCTGGAGTGATATTGCAAACAGGCCGAAGGCGATTAACCCCATGACCAGAGCGCTGATACAGACCCTTTCCAGCATGAGTCGATCGAAGATGGGTTCCTTAGGGGCTCGCGGCGGTTGAGAAAACTCATTACCCTCTGCGGGTTCGAAAGCCAATGCAACATCCTGAACCCCATTTGTCACTAAATTCAGCCAGAGGATCTGCAGTGGAAACAAGGGGATGGGTAAGGCAAAGAGTACGCTTAGGATGAAGAGAAATATTTCCGCAGCGCCGGTACTGACCAGCAAGAAAATAACCTTTCGGATATTGTTGTACACGATCCGACCTTCGATGACCCCCTTAACGATGGAGCTGAAGTTATCATCGGTTAACACTAATGAGGAGCTTTCCCTGGCAACGTCGGTGCCCCTCAGTCCCATCGAAATACCGACATGAGCGTGTTTCAATGCAGGGGCATCATTGACGCCATCTCCGGTCATGGCGACAAACTCTCCCTGTCTGATAAGTGATTGAGTAATTTCCATTTTTTGTTCGGGTTTGACCCTGGCAAACACTCTGTGACTTGCCACTAGTCTATCGAATTCACTTTCACTAAGAGCCATCGCCTGGCTGAGTTCACTGCCCGTTACCGCCTTATCATGCTCGCTGACTATTTTAAGTTGCTGAGATAAGGTCAGCGCGGTGACGGGATGATCGCCAGTTATCATCGCGACCTTTATTTGTGCTTGGTGACACGATGCCACGGCTTCTATGGCATCGTGTCTGAGAGGATCGCTCATGGCGACCAGGCCAAGAAATTCGAGCCCGGTGAACTCGTCACTTTCCGCAGTCCCGGCCCCATGAGCCAATGCGAGTACCCGGTACCCATGTCTGGCCATCCAGTGTGTCTGATCCAGGATCTTCTGATTCATCTCTTCGGTCAGGTTACACATGGGCATGACCTTCTCCACCGCCCCTTTCACGGCAATCAGTGTACCTTGTTTACTTTCATTGACGCTGGCACTGAATCCTTTTTCGGACTCGTAGGGGAAGAGGGCTAACTGTGTATGATTTTCAACTTCGGCCGTTAGCCTGAGCTTGTGTCCTAATACAAGGAAGGCCAGATCGACGCCGTCTCCATCGGCATGGATCTTGTCCTCTTCGTAAACCAGGTGTGCCTCATTCGCGAGTTGCCCAACCAGGGCTAATTGCTTTAGTCCTATCTCCTCCTCCACCGTGACGGGAACTCCATGTCCGTGACGATGCACTAAGCCATTTTGGGCTAACCCCTCTCCTGCAACGTGGTATTTATGTTCGTTGGCAAGCCAGATCTGACCTATGGTCATCTCGTTGACCGTCAAGGTGCCGGTTTTATCTGAGGCGATAAAGGTGCAGGAACCCAGAGACTCAACGGCAACCAACTTACGTACGATCACGTTGGCTTTCGCCATGCGTTTCATTCCTATAGCCAGGGCTACAGTAATCGCCGCAGGTAAACCTTCGGGAATGGCTGAGACGGCTAATGCGACCCCTAACAAGAACACATCGGACAGATCGGCGCCTCGTATGAGTGTCAGACTAAATATCAGCGCTATGATGATCACTATGGCAATGGCTATACGCAGGGTAAACTGATCGATTCTCTGCATTAATGGCGGCTTGGTATCGACGCCCTGATGGACTAATTTGGCTATCTGTCCTATCTGAGTGTTGACTCCGGTAGCGATCACTTCACCCTCCGCACGGCCGTGGGTCACCAGCGTGCCGGCAAAGGCTTGTTCCTTATTGCTGACAGAAGTGGACTCACCCGTGAGGGCTGACTCATCGACTTGAAACTGGCTGGATTGCCTCAGATCAATGTCGGCCCCTATACGGTCTCCACTACTGAGCATGACCCAATCGCCCGGCACCAGAGAGTGGCTATCGACGACAACCGGATGGCCATCGCGAATAACCCGACTCTGTTGGGGCACCATATCGGCGAGGGCATCGGCAGCCTGCTGGGCAGAATACTCCTGAATGGTGCCAATCAGCGCATTGAGCAGTAGCACCACAGAGATAAAAAAGGCATTGATAAGCTGGCCGAGTATCAGGCACACGACAACGGCCACCAGCAGGACATAGATAAATGCGCTACGAAACTGGATGATAAAGAGTCGGGCAAAGCTATTTCTTGACGGTTTTGGCAGACAATTTTCGCCATACTCTGTCAATAGAGCTTGTGCCTGTTCACTGCTGAGTCCCTGCGATGCCACATCCTCTCCCTTTGAACTGGATTTATACCCATCGGTATAAGAAAGACATCTTTATACCAGTTGGTATTAGCCTTTATCTCTTGATCTATAGTCAATAATTATAGATAAAGATATCAAGTTTGAATAATAATTGACCGGCGTCAAAGGTTAGCTTCGCTTTCTTGTTCCTGGCGAGTGAGTACTCAGGTAAGTAATTATTAGATAGATATTTTTATCGGCCGATGTACCTTAAGGGATACCATTCTGCTAGAGTTATTAAATTCGTGAATTAAAGGTGTATGGAAGTGTTAAAATTGTGGTCTGAGGAGCTCGAATATCGACGTTCCGCATTTCGGGTTACCCTTATCGTTATTGCCGCTGCCGCAAGTATTTTCACTCTCTTCAATTGGTTAATAGGACTGAAATCCTATGCCCTGACCGAGTTAATACTTGCGCTACTTTCATTGGGGATATTAAGTGTCGTTCGCACGACTCAGTATCTTCATCGCTGGACTCTGCTGTTCCTCTTTGCCTTCTATGGCGTCATCTTACTCGGTATTTCGTTCGCCAGTTTCCGCTCGGGTCTGTTTGCCTGGATTTTTGTTTTTCCCATCCTCTCCTATCTATTGCTTGGTCGTCGCAGCGGTCAAGCTGTCACCCTTTGTTATGTGTCATTAGGACTGAGTATATTAGGCTGGCGTCTGTGGCTAAATGACCCCAACATACATCTGGTGGCAATGGCAAACTATGGCCTGTGTGCCGCAGCTATATGGGGCGTGGCACACGTATATGAATCTAAACGGGAAGAGGTGGTGGAGCGGCTGCAGAATATGGCCGCAAGAGATCCCCTGACCGGGCTCTATAACCGGTTGCATTTAGAGTCTGTGTTTGAGCAGATAACCCAGAATGAGAGTAGCTCCGACTCCTCTCTGTTTATGTTGCTCATCGATCTGGATCATTTTAAGAGTGTCAACGACAGCTATGGCCATGAGGTCGGTGATAAGGTGCTGGTGCGGGTGGCCGAACTGATAAAGCAGACAATTGGAGAGAATGACTGGGGCTTTCGGGTCGGAGGGGAGGAGTTTTGCTTGCTCCTGCCCGATACCAATCACGCATCAGTCCAAGAGATCGCGCAAAGATTACAGCAAGTAATTGAAGGATCTGCTGTGAGTGTGGGTGAGCATAAGGTATCGACGACGGCGAGTATAGGTATTGCGCAGTGGCCCGAGTCCGGCAGCTTGATGCAGTCACTCTATCGAACTGCCGATCGCCGCCTGTATCGGGCGAAAGAGCTGGGACGAAACCGTGTCGTTTGTGACTAGTTCCGGGTTGAGCTAGCAATAAAAAACCACCTCAATCGAGGTGGTTTTTTTGTTTATATCTTTTTGTTCGTAACTCGCAACTCAGCATTTACTGATTCGAGAAGTCGTTCTCTACTAGCTGCTGTTTGTTCTCGGCCTGTGGTACGTGACACTGAGAGCAGTTGTAATAGATGTTATTTAGCTTACCCGTAGCCAACAGGTGCGACTTATCGATAGGGGTCGCTTTCATTTTGGCCGGGAAGTGGCAGCTTAAACACTTATTTTTCTTGGTTGTGATGGCGTATTCAGCCTTATGTGGGATCAGAGGTGGCTGGTGGACAAAGCCACGCTCGATCGATGCGCCACGCCTTGGATACGTAGGCATTGCATCGGCAACACGAACATCGGTGATCTCAGACTTGCCAAGTGAGCTGACATTTACCGGCTCCGCTTGAGTGTTTGCTTGCTGGCCAGAGCAGGCACTAAGCGCCATGACGAGCGCGGCTATAGTGAGTACTTTCTTCATTGGTTGTTCTCCGCCTTTAGGGCAATTCTATTTTGATACTGGAAAACGCGTTGGGCGCAGACATCGATACAGCGGCCACATTGAGTGCAATCACTGTCGGTTATCATCATCTGTTTCCCTTTAAGCGCAGGTTTTAGCACCTGTCTCTCGGGGCAAACATCGAAACAATCCATACAGTTATCACAGGCCTTGGCGTTAACGGCCGATACTTTCACCGGGCTGAGCTTGCCAAATAGGGCAAACATAGCACCAGTGGGGCACAGGTGCCCACACCATCCACGCTCGCTGATAAACAGGTCGAGCTGGAAGATAGCCAACAAGATCCACAGCCCGCTACCGGCACCGAATAACACGGCGCGGTAGAGTATCGGAACCGGATTGACCCATTCCCAAACGGTGATGCCTGTTAGCAGAGGTAACACAATAACCAGACCCAGCAGGTAGTAACGTAAATTTCTTGGCATCTCGCCTAAACGAGGCAAATTCAGTTTACGTCTTAACCAGCTTGCGCTGTCGGTGACCAGATTGACAGGGCACACCCAGCTGCAGAACACCCGGCCACCCGCTATCACATAAAATACTGTGATAAAGAGGGCACCTAAAAGCAGGGTTAACTCGGGAATATGGCCCGTCATCAAGACTTGCAGTGTCACAAGTGGATCCGACAATGGCACAGTTCCGAGCAACTCGCTGGAGGAGAGGTTTCCTTTGAGGAGCCATAAGCCGAACCAGGGGCCAATGGCAAACAAGGTTAATACACTTAGCTGGCTGGCACGTCTGAGAAACAGGAATTTGTGAGCACGCCACCATCCCAGCTCGTCGATCGCCGCCTGAGCGAATCCTGTATTAGAGGATTCGTTCATTGCATCGGTTATAGCCTCTTTTTTCACTGTGCTTTTGGTCATAGTGATAGGCCCTTGTTTAACATCTCGAGTGTGGTCTCTTCTGTGTTGATATAAGTATCGTGTTCAGCCGTTTTTCCTAGGGCGATATGTGCCGGCAATATCCTAATCGCAGACTCTTCGAGTACACACACATGTTCACACTTACCACAGCCGGTACAGGTGTCGCTGTTGACTGTAGGCAGGAACATGGCGTGATGGTCGCTGCGTTGGTTATGTTGCCGCTCCAGGGTGATGGCATCGTCGATTAACGGACAAACTCGATAACAGACGTCGCATCTAAGCCCTTTGAAGTTAAGGCAGTTTTTCTCATCGATTAATACGGCGATACCCATTTTTGCCTCTTCAATATCTTCGAGACCATGATCGAGTGAACCCGATGGGCACACCTTTACACAGGGAATATCTTCGCACATCTCACAAGGGATGCTACGCGCCGTAAAATAGGGTGTGCCCGTTGCTGCGCCATCGAACCAGCGCGCCAGTTTAAGGGTGTCGTAGGGACAAGCCTCGACACATAAACCACAACGAACACAAGCCGAGAGAAAATCATCCTCGCCTAAGGCGCCAGGAGGTCGGATCGCTAAAGGATCCAGCTGTCGCGATTGTGTCGCCGTTGCTGTGATCCCCAGCCCCACTAAACCCATCACACAACCCGCCTTAGCCGTAGAGGCTAAAAACTGGCGACGGTTAACGTCCCGTGGATTTGATTTAGTGTGTTTCACCTTACTCATGACCTTTTACAACCTTCTTATCAATGTCTTAGCTCAAGCAATTTTGCTTAAAATCTTCAGTTAAAAGAGTTAAGCCTTCATTACTTTGACTGGGCACTTCTTGAAATCTGTCTCTTTCGAGAGAGGATCGGTGGCGTCCAGTAACAACTTGTTGACCAGTTGGCGTGCGTCGAAGAATGGCATAAATGCCACGCCTCTTGGCGGCTTGTTCCGGCCTTTAGTTTCAACACGAGTCTTCACTTCACCGCGAGGTGAGGCGACAACGACTTCATCACCACGCTTAAGGCCACGGGCCTTCGCATCTTCAGGATGAAGGAATATCTGTGCATCAGGGTAGGCGCGATAGAGCTCAGGTACACGAGCCGTCATCGAACCTGTATGCCAGTGCTCGAGTACACGACCGGTCGATAACCAAAGATCAAACTCTTCGTTTGGCTCTTCGGCTGCTGGCTCATATGGCAGTGCGAAGATAACCGCTTTACCATCAGGCTTACCATAGAAGTTAAACTCTTCACCCGCCTTCAGGTAGGGATCACCCTTCGAGAAGCGACGTAGAGTTTCTTTACCATCGACAACCGGCCAGCGAAGGCCACGAGTCTCATGGTAAGTATCGAAGTCGGCCAGATCGTGAGCGTGTCCACGACCGAACTGAGCATACTCTTCGAACAGTCCTTTTTGCAGGTAGAAACCAAAGGCTTCAGACTCATCATTAAGATCGGCTTTACAGTCAGACGTAGGGAACTTATCGACGACGCCGTTAGCATAAAGCACATCATAGAGTGTCTTATCGGCGTATTCAGGCTTCTTAGCGATAAGTTCGGCAGGCCAGACTTCAGAGACTTTGAAGCGCTTAGAGAACTCAACTAATTGCCATAGATCAGACTTAGCCCCTTCAGGTGGTTTAACCTGTTGATGCCACATGTGCGTACGACGCTCGGCGTTACCGTAAGCCCCCTCTTTCTCGACCCACATTGCTGTAGGAAGAATAAGGTCGGCAGCCATAGCTGAAACCGTTGGATATGGATCCGACACAACGATGAAGTTTTCTGGATTACGGAAGCCAGGTAAGATCTCTTCGTTAATGTTTGGACCTGCCTGGACGTTGTTAGTACACATGGTCCAGTAGCAGTTTAGCTTGCCATCTTTAAGCATGCGGCTCTGCAGGACTGCGTGGTAACCAGGTTTAGGTGGAATCGCCCCTTCCGGGAGTTGCCATAGTTTTTCAGATATTGCTCTGTGCTTAGGATTCTTCACTACCATATCGGCAGGCAGACGGTGAGCAAAAGTACCCACTTCACGTGCGGTACCACAAGCCGATGGTTGACCCGTTAATGAGAATGGGCTGTTACCCGGAGTGGCAATCTTACCGGTGAGCAAGTGGATGTTATAGAGCATGTTGTTTGCCCAGACACCACGAGTGTGCTGGTTAATACCCATGGTCCATAGGCTCATTACTTTGATCGATGGATCGGCATAGGCCTTTGCCATCAGCTCAAGTTTTTCAGGCTCTACACCACTCATCTCTGCGGCGTATTCGAGGGTATAGGTGCTAACGAACTTAGCGTATTCATCGAAGCTGATAGGCGTGGATGAGCCTTTGCCCGGGTTCTTTGCCTTCTGCTCTAATGGATGCTCTGGACGCAGGCCATAACCGATATCTGTCGTACCCAGTACAAACTTAGTGTGCTTATTAACGAACTCTTTGTTAACCGCATCGTTTTGAATGATGTAGTTAGCAATGTAGTTAAGGAGCACCAGATCGGTCTGTGGGCGGAAAACCATTGGGTTATCGGCTAAGTCAAAGCTACGGTTTTCAAATGTCGAAAGTACATGTACACGACTATCCGGGCTGCTTAAACGGCGATCAGATAAACGTGCCCATAGGATTGGGTGCATCTCTGCCATGTTAGCGCCCCAAAGGACGAAATGGTCAGCAGCTTCTAAGTCGTCGTAACAACCCATTGGCTCATCGATACCGAAGGTACGCATGAAGCCACCCACGGCAGATGCCATACAATGACGGGCATTCGGATCTAAGTTGTTAGTGAGGAAACCAGCCTTGTGCAGTTTAGAGGCCGCGTAGCCTTCCCACACTGTCCACTGACCCGAACCAAACATACCGACAGCGGTCGGTCCTTTAGTCTTGAGTGTGTGTTTCCACTTCTCGGCCATGGTATCGAACGCGGTATCCCAACTAACTGGGGTAAACTCACCTTCTTTATCGTACTTACCATCTGTCATGCGTAGAAGCGGTGTCGTCAGACGATCCTTTCCGTACATGATTTTCGACAGGAAGTAGCCTTTAATACAGTTCAGGCCTTTATTGACAGGGCTTTCCGGGTCACCTTTAGTGGCAACGACTTTGCCATTATTGGTACCAACCAGAACGCTACACCCTACGCCACAAAAACGGCAAGGTGCTTTATCCCACTTAATGTTGTCCTTCTGCTCAGCGGCTTCGACTATCTTCACTGGCAGAGTGACACCAACTGTGGTTGCAGCGGCAACTGCAGCGTTGGCTTTCAGAAACTCGCGACGGCTAATGCTCATGGTGTTCCTCACTCTTTTTTATATTGTTGCAAATTATTGATAAATCAATTTTATTTTAGGTACTCGGTACGTATTTTAACTTTCTTCTGTTGGATCGACTTGATGGTAAATCAGACTCGTGTTTAATACCCCTTCGAGAGCATTAATAGCTTCGACGTTATCCAGTATAGCGCCTTGTGTTTCACCTTCGAGGGTGACAACAAACTTGCCTTCATCGGTAACTGCATGGATATCGGCACCGGCCAGCGCTCGAATATTGGTTTCAACCTGTGACACCGATTTCGGTACGGCATGCACGACTAAGCTGGTGATATGGTATTCCTGACTCATCTCTTGCTTTACCCTTAATCGAAGAAGTGGCAGGTAGCGCTATGGGGGGGGAAAGCTTTAGGAGAGCTACCTGCCAAAGTTAGTATCGAGTCTAGACCTCATAAAAAATGTGGGTATACCTAACAAGAGGTATTAGGGGTATTAGTAGATCGAGATCATCTTTTTATGTGTGATCGATGTCGCAGATTTAAGAATCGATATTTGTTTCAGAAAGGCCTTATTTAGGCTGGGATATATAACCTTGATCGACTATTAACCCACTGGCGAGAAAGAATAAATCGTATTGAGAATTATTATCAACTTCGGACGAGACTCACTACCACTACTGTGGTATACCTTTGGGGAAGAGATTAAGGTGAGTTTCCAATTTTCTCTTCAATCTGGCTCTATTTTATCATTCGATTAATAGCCGGTGAGCTCCATGTAGCCCTCGCCGCCGTGGCTACCCTGAATCTTAATGGGTCCCTCCCAGTAACTGACGCTGAGGGGCATATTGGCATTGGGATTTAACGAGTGGGTCGTGATCTCAATCTGCTCGGATGGGATCGCTATCTTCCAGCTAACAGGATAATGATTATCGCCTATCCGGTGCCAGTCGATGGCGGTCATCTGTATCATCCCTGACTCAATATTATGGCCACTACCGTTTGCGAACATACGTCTGCCACTGTAGAAGTTCTGCTCACCTCTGAGCTGGAATAACATCAACGCCGAGCCATCATCCAGCCTGAGGGAGAACCAATCCCAGCCTTGTTGAGAACGATTGAGAAACTGCGAACTCCACTCCCTGTCTAACCACGCCTTGCCACTGACCTTTTGTCTCTCACTATCTCCTTCACCCTTACTATTTTTCTTGGGAGTAACCCAGCCTTCAACTTCAATAAACGGCTGGCTGTAGTAGTAAGATGCCACCGAACCATCAAGGCTCTTGATGCTAAAACCTTTCTCTCCCTGAAGCTGATAGGGGGAGTGGCTGGAAAGTGTGAGTCGATAGGCAAACTTGTTATCACTCACCGTCAGGCTGGCAGGGAAAAGATCTGCTCCCTGAGACTGCCACTGCCAGTTATCAAGCTTAACCGTAAGGGGATAACTGTCCACACCCGCAAGTTGCGGATGCGCTCTGGACCAGCGCTCGCTGGCGAGATGGCTGGTTTCGGTAGTGACGGCGCTGTGAGCCATATAGAGCTGTTCTGTCGCCCAGCCTCTGTTGTCGTCATTAGCTTCAGATCCATTTTTGGGAGGACTCAGCGCTATTCTAAATTGGGTCCATTGCAGCCCCAATGGCTTTCCTTGCTCAGTCTTCAGGTTGGCGGTCAGATACCACCACTCCTGCCGAAATCCTTCATGGGCCAGATGATCGGCGGGGAAAGTCATGCTCCTGCCAGGTAACACAGGCGTAAAGCCTTCACTCTTATTGCCCAGCAGGTCCCCCATCGATTGTGTATCTATCCCTTCACTGTTCGATGATTTCGGCTCTGAGCATGCCGCCAGCAGGAGTGCGGAGGTGAAGATAGCTAACACTAAGAGCCTTGGGTTGAAGATCGCCAATACGCTTGATATAGGTCGCGTGGGTAGAGATATCATAACAGGTCACTCTGTAGACTCGAGATCAGAGGTTTACGGATCAGTTTAAAGAGGGGGAGAGCGATGGCGATGGTCGTTGCCAATAGTGCAAGCAATACCACTTGGCCGTAGGCATGCCAATCCCACACCATATGGATCGTCCAACCAAATGCCTGCAGGGTGATCTTATTAATAAGCAGGTAACCGAGTATCGCTCCCGTCGGTAGGGCGACCAGACAAGTTAACAGCACGATGAGCCACATCTGGCTAAAGACCATAAAACCTAATTGGCGTCTGGATACACCCAGACAGTAGAGTCTCGCCATCGGAGCCATACGTGCCTGGGTAAGTAAAAAGCTGGCACTGAACAGACCTACGGCAGCGACAAGTAGGGTGAGACTATTGAGCACTTGAGTGATGGAGAAGGTGCGTTTAAACATGGCGATCGCCTGCCGCTTTATTCTCTCCTGACTGTAGATCTGGCTATCACTGAGGGAGAACCTCTGCTGTAGCTCGAGTTTCAGAGTGTCGATATCTTCACTGGTAGCCAATCCCAGGCTGGTCGGCGTGTCGCTAAAACCTGAATTTTGCCATATCACAGGCGCCAGGATTATCTCGCCATAGGGATTACCGTAATCAAAATAGATCCCTCCCAGAGTAAAGCTCGCATCATCCAGTGCCGCAATGGTGACCCAATCCCCTAACTCCAGTCCAAGTTTGAGTGCCAAAGGCTCGCTCATCAGCAAGTGTTTACCGGCAAAAAAGTCCGGCCACAGATCATCGATTGCGCTTTTTAGCACTGTGGTGCGTTTAATCGATACCGGATCTCGAGTCAGCAGATAGGTGGGGTGGTTTGAGACCTTACTTAACAGGTTCCACTGTTTATAGACTGAGTCGATTTTAGGGTTGTCTTCGAGGTCGGCGATCACCTCCTGCATCTGTGTATCACCGGGCCTGAGGTAAAGTTCGGCATGGAGTCTCGCATCCAACCAGTTCTTGAGGGTAAGCTCGAAACTGCCGACTAAGGTGTTCATCGATATATTGGCGGTTAGGGCCAGTAACATGGCCATCATGGCGAGGGAGAGTGGCGGGAGTAACTCTTTTGTTTCGGCAATCTGATAGCCGATAAGCCCCTTGGGTGCTATCAGGTTAAGCCAGGAGACCAGCCGAGCAAGACACCATGGCAGCGACAGAGGAATAGCGATAACCACTAACCCCAACAGTGACATGGTCACACGATAATCCTGGCTAAGTGGCATCAATATCGCCGCAAAGAGAGCCAATAATGACGCTGTGATAATTTGAATCTTCTGCGTCTTTGCGGCGCTTCTTACCCGGCAGAACGCGTTACTGTTACGCCCTAAAGGTTGCCTGATGAGATCGATAAGCAATGAAGCACAGGCGAGCAGGGCGGCGATAAAAGTCAGCAGCATAGCTTGCAGTAGCCAGCTCCACTGCCATCTGCCCGGTAAGATATTGGCGCCATATAGCTGCTCGAGGGTGACAGACACCATAGGTTGTAACCAGTGGCTGAGCTGTAAGCCTAAAACAAACCCCAGCACCGAGCCCACTATCACCAGTAGCATCAGCTCGAAGCAAAGTGCCTGCATCAAGGGGGCCTTGGCGATGCCCTGTTGTTGCAACTGAGTGAGCAACCTCTGTCTTTTTAACAGGCTATAACGTACACCGTTATAGGCGATAAATAGGCCCACAACGAAGGCCAGCAGGCTCATGGCACTGAGATTAAGATGAAAGCTGTCGGTCAGGGCCGTCATGCTCTCTCCGCCATCGCGCTCGTTCAGCTCCCCATGGCCTTCGATGAGTGCTTCTATCAGCCCTCTCTGTTTTGTGATATCGCCAAAAAGTGCAATGTAACTCAGACTTCCCTGGCGACCCAATATCGTCTGAGCCAGAGATATATCCATCAGCAGGCGGTTGCCCAGGTTCATCGTATCATCTACGCCAATCACCTCAAGCATCACGCCGTTTAGCGTAAATGGGTTTTCTGTGGTGAACTGCTTAGCCTGATCTTGACTCATCAGCACCATGGGGGCGCCGCCTATCAGGGCTGCAAGTGGGAGTTCGTTTTTCAGTAGAGTCGGCCGGGAAGCTTGAAGGTCCGCTTCGGTGTGATTCGATTTACTGCTATTGGTTTTACTATTAGTTTTATTTTCGTGTTTAACATTGCTTGATAGCGCGGTGAGCGCCGCAATAAGATCGCTCCCCTGCACCAACCAGCGGCGATTGTCCTGGTCGGTCAATATCCCCTGAACTACCGCAAGGGCGTTACTGAACCCCTGAGTTCTGAGATCAAAATAGAGCGATTCATCGAGCCGTTTGCTGCCAACGATTGGGACTATTGAGTAATGGGCCTGCTGACTCAACAGTTCTGTGACATCGCTATAACTGGCGATGGCACTTTCGTTAGTGGCACGAACACCGATGAGCAGCGTGACCGCGAGTATTATGCCAATTAATATCGAGCCCGCCTGCAGCGGGGATTGGCGATAGTGTGCACTGAAGGTCGATAAGCATAGCCTGCAACTCAATAGCAGTTGCCTATTCATGGATACGTCCCAACTCCAGATGCCAGCGTCTCTCCATGAAACTGGCGCACTCGAGAGAGTGGGTGACCATAAGCACTGTGGTTTGCTGTTCGCTCGCTAAGGTTTTTAGCAGTGACATCACCTCCAGGCTGGCGCTCTGATCCAGATTTCCCGTGGGCTCATCGGCTAGCAGTAGTGCGGGTTGGTGGGCCAGGGCTCTGGCGATAGCAACACGTTGCTGTTGACCACCGGATAGGGCATCGACGTGTCGATTCAGTAGAGAAGTTAACCCCAAACAATCGACGAGGTTATCGCACCAAGGGCTCCAGGGTTTACGGTTCATTCTTAAGGGGAAGGCGATGTTATCTCTGACGTTAAGCGGTGTTAGCAGGTTAAATTGCTGGAACACGACACCCAGTTGTTGATGACGAAATTGACTCCAGCGATGGTCTTTCCATGCTGCCGTATTGTCATCGAGTAAAATCACTTCACCCGAGTTGGGATATTCGAAACCTGCTATCAGGTTGAGTAGGGTACTCTTGCCGCTACCACTGGCACCTGTGAGGGCTATGGTATCGCCCTTTCTCAGCGTCAGGTCGAGGTTATCGAGCACCCGGTGGTGTTGCCCGCCATCGATAAACTCTTTGCTAACCCCTTTGAGTTGAACAATCTGCTCGGTCATTCTGCTTCCCTTGTGCTAAGGCTGGTTTAGCATAACTCAGTTTTTTGGCGATTGGTCCTATCTAGACTGATTTATTTACAGTTTGGAACAACTGCTATGAAGGGCGGAGTTCTACGTTGTTCTGAAGTTAGCGACCATTCTTTACATGGCCCAGCTTCCTTCGTCGAACCATGGGCAAGAGTCTAATATGGACCCGGCGAAATGGTATCTTATTGAGTCGTCCAGCATTCTTTACAGATATAAGAGGGTAATTAATTAAAAGCTAATAATTCAACCTCTAATGCACGAATTTAGAGAAGGATGGTCTTAGTCCTAAATGTGGTTGATTATCATTTACTCTGCTACATTTAAGTATGGGGCCTGTTTAAGTTGCTTGTTTACTCAGGCTCCTTAAATCAGAGGTAAATATTATGTTCACTATTACTAAAGGGCTTATGGCGAGCTTGCTGGCCATAGCATTGTCGTCGGCTTCAGCTGTAGCTGTGGCAAAAATGGATACTGTCACAGGAAAAATAAATGGCCATACTTGTGCACATTCGGGGCATACCTGTCCGCTCAGCAAGTTGGATCCCCACCTTCAATTAGAATCTGCATTTGTACTGCAACAACAGGATGGAAGTTATTACTTCTTATCTAATGTCCCTCGCATTACCGCCGCACGTTATGCCCTGCAAATGGCGACTGTGAAGGGCAATATCAATAAAAAGTTAAGAGTCATTTTGGTGGATGAGCTGTTGATCGATGGTAAGGTAATTTGGTCTCCAGCTATGGTTGATGAGGCTATTAAGGAATGGGAGTCGATGCATAACGCCGACGGGTAAAATTAGACCAAGGTAAATCAGCTACACGCCCCACTCTGAAGATGAGATAGGCGCGTGTAGATTTGTTGATATTCTCGATGTCGGCGGTAGCTGAATAAGGTGTGTTGATGAGACGACGTATTAATAAGTTTATCAAAAACAGGCCATTTATCGCTTCCGCAGCCTTTATGATGATGTCTCTGGGTCACGCCAACCCCGCGCTGGCATCGGCAAAAAAGATCAAGCTCTATGAGCCCAAGTCCAGGCAGATGGCGCCGAAACTGCATCTCAATGATCTTCAGGGGGAAACCTACTCTCTGAATAGTCATGAGGGGGAGGTGCGTATCGTTAACTTTTGGTCCAGTTGGTGTGGACCCTGTATCAAGGAGATGCCATCTTTATCTGGTCTGCACAGGGAATTTAAGGGAGATGGACTGCAGGTCGTGGCTGTTGCTGTAGGGGAGTCACTGCATGACATTAGAGCGTTTCAGCAGACTTCCGGCATCAACTTGCCTATGTTGGTCGATGAAGATAAAACTGTCAGTGATGATTGGGGGGTATTTGCAGTCCCTATCAGCTATATCATAGATCAGAAGGGATATATCGCCGCCAGAGTCGTGGGGGAGTACGACTGGGAAAGTGATGAAATGAAGCAACTGCTGAACAAGGTAAGTCAGGAATCCGGTAGTGGGTAGGGGGCTTCGCTTCTTGTAATCAAGAGTTGATAAGGAGGAGCTCCTTTCAAACTCAGTTTGAACTCGGCCTCCCGGCCGAGGTAAGTCGTGGAATTCCATTCCATTCTTGTAATGAAAGAGTGGGCAGGGAGGACTGCTCGTTGATGTGCATGGACTCCCACATCCCTATGGGTTTATGGATTAATTGAGTCTCTTTAAGTTCTTTGCGACCATCATTGTGCTCATGCCAAAGTGTTCTCTCAACGCTATCTTGCGCCATGTTTGGCTCATATCCTGTGTAAACTGAATTCATCATAACGTATTGACCAATCTAGCAATATTTATTCATTTACGACATATGTTCTTCGTCCAAATCTCAATGAGTGACATAGCTCTTTGAGAAGCTAACTATTCACCTGCCGAAACAGTGATTCCCGTAGGAAGTTGCCGAAGTACATAGATGAAAATACCGTGTAGCCATCACGGATGATGGCTAAGGCTCGGGGGGACATGGATGTCCCATCTGAGCCGTTAGGTGATTTTTATTGGAGTATGAGGCCTGTGCTCAATGCATGTAACTTCGCGGGGGCGGTACGGGGAGATCCAAGAGGGGCGAGACCGTACAGCCCTTCTTGGCCTAGTGTGGAATGGAATTCCACGACGTTAATCCAAACGAAGTTTGGAAAGCTAAGCCGCCGTAGAAGATAAATAATAGATCCAAGTAACTCCAAAGTTACCGAATACTGATTCAATAGGGCTGAGATTAAACCACAACTTATTATGGTTCACTCCTCTCCTGCCAGCGGATCAGAAAGGCTAATATCAGCGGTGTCACGATACTGGTCACTATTGCCATGATGACGATAGCGGAAAATAGCCCGGTGATGATCGATGGGGTCGGGTCTGGATGGTTGAAGAGTCCGGCTTTCAAAGCAACGCCGGCCAAGACTATTTCGACCGCTCCACGGCCACTCATAGCCACTCCGATACGCAGCGACTCCTGAGTATCATGACCGGTGGCCCGTGCACATAGTCCGGCTCCGATTAGCTTACTAAGCAAGGCGACAACGATGAGTAGAGTGACGAACCCGGGTATTGACGCGAGCGCGGTTAAGTCCAGATGAAAGCCTATCGACACGAAAAAAATTGGTGCAAGGAAGCCGGATGTAATTCCAGAGGTTTGCTCATCTACACGGTCATAAACCTCTTGTTCCACTACCGCCGGGTGGAAGAACATGCCCGCGACAAAGGCGCCGATAATAAAGTGTAGATCCAGCATCTCTGCGAGCACCGCGTATCCCAGCGCAGCGATCAACAGCATACTGAAATCTACATCGGGAATTTTAGTGAACTTGAGGCGACTACCGACTATCGGAAATAGGTAGTAACCGACCGGTATTGTAATAACGAAGAAGAGGGTAACTTTTGCTAGTAGTGGTAACCATAGTTCCGGAGAAAGGGACAAAACACCGCCATTTTTAATAGTGGCTAACAGGAGTGCAAGAATAAATAAACTCAGCAGATCGTCCCAAAGTGCGGCGGCGACGATGGTTTTTCCCTCTGCCGTATCCAGTTTGTTAAACTCCATCAGCATACGAATGGTCACGGGTACCGCAGTAACCGCTAAAGCCGTGCCTAAGAACCAACTCTGAACCATCTTATAGGGAGATTCGGGGAATAACATCAGTCCTAGGAGTGTGCCGGAGATGATGGGCACCAACATACCGCCAACCGCCACAGCCGGCGCCGAACTCGACGTCTTCTTAAAGTCCAGCGGACTCATGCGTACACCGGCTAATAGCATAAGGAAAAACATGCCGAGATCGGCGAGCGCCTCAAACGCTTCCCCTTGGGTCACTTCCCATAGCAGTGGAAACAGATCTTGAAAGTGGTAAAGAAAAAATCCAAGCGCTATCCCCGACACCAACTCACCTACAATGGGCGGTAAATGTAAACGTTTGGCGATCACCGCAAATATTCGAGTGGTCGCCAACAATACAAGAATTAAATATAGAAAGCGCATCAGTAGAACCGATTCTCAGGTTGACTAATATGAGAATAGTTGTGGGGCTGGATAAAGTCTAATATTTGGAGCTAGTTACTTGATGAATAAGAAAATTAATCTTATCTGATATTAATGAAAAAACCAGTAATAGGGAGGTGGAAGTTCCACCTCTTAAAGGTGTTCCAGCTCCCCTTGGCATTGAATGCATAGTTCCGCGATGGGATGAATAGTGAGTCTGCCTATGCCAATACTCTCACCACACTCGTGGCAGAATCCATACTCATCGGGATCGAGAAGGATCTGCTTGATACGTAATATCTGATGGCTTACTTGTATTTCGTTTGCCTTTGCCATCTGTTGCTGCTGTATGGCATCGATGCGTGACACCCGCCCGACGGCTTGTTGGTCGAGTTGAACCGGAGCGCCACGACTGTGAATCGCAATGACCTGCTGCTCAAGTTCAGTGAGCTGCGCCTCGAGCTGGCTCAGTAACTGCTTTTTTTGTGGAGTTGTCAGTTCAGCTTGTTTCAAAACACACCAAGAATTCTGCATAAGTAAGTTATAAAGCTAACCTTGCAGCAAATATATGTAAAGCTGTGTGAGTGGGATAAAAAAGGCGCACTAAAGTTTTATTTAGTGCGCCTTTCATCATCTATTCTTTTTTAACTCGCAACTCGCAACTCGCAACTCGCAACTCGCAACTCGCAACTCGCAACTCGCAGCCTATAACTTAATCTTCATCTTCCAGAGAATATGGCAGAGGCTGAATGGTTAGCGAAGAGCTCTCATCACCTGCAAGTCTCAGACTCGCCAAGTTTTCGGTATCGTTTGGTAGCACAGCCGTTAGCAGTACCTGCTCGCCAGATTGTATAACTTCGATGATGGTGCCGACTTTTTTGAAGCCATCTTCGAGGGCTAACTCTAACTTACTCTCCAGAGTTATGGTTTCAGATGCATTGCCCGATAGAATATAGAGGGCGCGCTTATTGCCGCCACGGTACTTCATTCTGGCTACGGTTTCCTGGCCCATGTAGCAGCCTTTCTCGAAGCTGATCCCACCGATGGCCTGCAGGTTACACATCTGAGGCACAAAGTGTCCCTGATGGGCGGCGGCAAGGTTAGGGTAACCGGACTGGATCTCGAGGGCTTGCCAGACTTTGCACTCATAGATAGGGGCATTGATTGAGGTCAGTAGTGCCTGAGAGGGAGCCTTCTCGATGACGATGATGAAACGTTCGCCGTCTTTCAACAGGGCGCCACCGGGGATCTCAGTCACCGCTTTATCTATGTCACCAAAGTAGTTAGTTACCCACTCTTGAGCCTGTTCACCCGCGACGCCAAGAATCAACCAGTCATCGCTAGCATTCGTTAGCTCAGCCTTACTGAATACGGCATATTTAGCCAATTGTGGCAGGTCGACCTCGAGCGTATCTGAGGGCATCATCATGAAGAGCGTATCTTCGATGGCAAATGTCCTGAAGCTGGCCCACATCTTTCCTTTTGGATCGCAATGAGCGCCCCAACACCAGTGATCTTTCTCGAGAGAGCTGATGTCGGTAGTAACTTGCCCGTGAATGAAGCTACGGCCTTGCTCACCGGTAATGCTCATGAGTCCAAGGTGAGTTAGATCTGAAAAAACAAGCGATGGAAGCGGATCATTCAAGTTCCAATCGAGCTGAGAAACTGAAGTCGTCATATCATTTTCCTGGAATATTAGGCGTTGAGAGGGGGGGATTGTAATACCAATTGAAGATTACTTAAATAAATGGCGCGCACAATTTTTCAATTGAGCGCGCCATATCAGTCCTGTTATAACCAAAAGCCTGCTTTGGAGAAGCCCTTAGCGAGAGAGGGGTTAGTGTGAATGAAGCAAGCGAGTACGGATGGTGCCATCGATTGTCTTCATCTGCTCCAGCGCTTCCTCGGCTTGGTCTGAATCAACTTCCATCACAACATAACCGATTTCGTTAGTCGTTTGCAGGTACTGGGCCGCGATGTTGATCCCTTTCTCTGCAAAGGCTTGGTTAATCTGAATTAACACGCCAGGTTGGTTATGGTGAATATGCAGCAGACGAGAGGTATCTTTATGTTGTGCCAGTGATACCTCTGGGAAGTTTACCGCAGTCATGGTCGAGCCATTGTCTGAGTATTTAGCCAGTTTCCCGGCCACTTCGATGCCGATATTTTCCTGAGCTTCTTGCGTGCTACCGCCGACATGTGGCGTCAAGATGACATTGTCTAAGCCGCGAAGCGGGCTGATAAACTCATCATCATTGGATTTCGGTTCGACAGGGAAAACGTCGATCGCCGCACCGGCAATCTTGTCTGCTTCAAGCACCGATGCCAGTGCGTCGATATCGACAACGGTTCCGCGAGAGGCATTGATCAAGATGCTGCCCTTCTTCATGTAGGCAAGTTCGGCTTCGCCGATCATCTCCTTCGTTTGTGGCGTCTCAGGCACATGTAGACTGACTACGTCGGCAAGCGCTATCAACTCCTGCATAGAGTGGATCTGTTGGGCGTTACCGAGAGGCAACTTATCTTCGATATCGAAGAAGATCACTCTCATACCTAAGGTTTCAGCTAAGATACCAAGCTGAGTACCAATATGACCGTAACCGATAACTCCTAAGGTTTTTCCACGAGCTTCGAAGCTACCACTTGCACTCTTTAGCCATCCACCTCTGTGTGCCATAGCATTACGCTGCGGGATGCCACGCAGGAGCATGATAATCTCGCCTAATACCAACTCTGCAACACTTCGCGTGTTAGAAAACGGTGCATTAAATACAGGTATGCCCAATTTCTCAGCAACCTTAAGGTTTACCTGATTGGTGCCTATACAGAAGCAACCAATACCGACCAATTTGTCAGCCTGACTCAATACCGTTTCCGAAAGCTGAGTACGGGAACGAAGACCGACAAAATGTGCATCCTTAATAGAGGCGATGAGTGCCTCCTCCCCGAGGGATGCTTTGTGGTATTCAATGTTGGTATAGCCCGCACGCTCGAGTACATCTACCGCAGATTGGTGGACGCCTTCCAAAAGCAGGATCTTGATCTTATCCTTGTCCAGCGAATGTTTCGCCATGATTTAGGTACCCTCTTCGGTTATTGGTATTATATTATTTGTTTTTCACCAAACACCGCTCACTTGCAGAACCCTGCATAATGGTGGAGTTTGGCTATGATCTGTCAATGCTCAACCAAAATAGCACTATTTTTGTTCAGTGTGGAGGGCTAGATGGCTAAAGTCATTATTCTGGTGATGAAACAATATGATTAATTTGTACTAAGAGGTTCCAATTTTGAATAAACGCGTCATTTGGCTAATCGTTTTTTTCTCTGTACTGATCTGGTCCGCTATAGGGCCGAAGGATCAGTTCACCTGGTTCCTTGAGGTCTTGCCGGCATTAATTGCTCTACCAGTGCTATTTTTTACCCGCAATCGCTTCCCGATGAGCCCCTTGGCTTACCTGCTTATATTGATCCATTGTGTCATCCTGATGGTAGGTGGTCATTATACCTATGCTGAGGTTCCATTTTTTGATTGGATATCACAACTTGTTGATGGAGATAGAAATAATTACGACAAGCTGGGCCATTTAGCTCAAGGTTTTGTCCCTGTTATATTGGCGAGAGAGATATTTATCAGAAGGGAGGTGGTGAAGCTGGGCCACTGGTGCAATTTTCTGGCTGTCTGTTTCGCCCTCGCATTCTCGGCTTTCTATGAACTGCTTGAGTGGTGGGTAGCATTGTTAACCGGTGAAGATGCCGAAGCGTTTCTCGGCACTCAAGGTTATATCTGGGACACCCAATCTGACATGGGGATGGCGCTGTTAGGCGCTATTGTTAGTTTGCTTGTATTGTCACGATATCACGATAAGCAGATCGATCAATTGAGAATAGGATAATTGTCCGGAAGCTATGGTTATATCTGGAATACGCAAACCTCAGATATGGGAATGGCGCTGTTGGGTGCTATTGTCAGTTTACTTTTATTGTCACGCCTTCACGATAGGCAGATCGATCAATTGAGAATAGGATAATTGCCCGGAAGCTATGGTTATATCTGGAATACGCAAACCTCAGATATGGGAATGGCGCTGTTAGGCGCAATTGTTAGTTTGCTTTTATTGTTACGACTTCACGAAACTTTAACCTTTATCGCTTTTTTGTTACAACTTGGGCTAGTCAAACTTACTAAAACTGTTCAAGATAGTCATCATTGAGATTGATAGGGAAGCGTGTCGGTGCTTAATACCCAAACGACCTCGAAATGCAGGATTCAGCATTTTGAAGTGGCTTGGGTATACACTGCACACAGAGGTAACTTTTCAGGGAGAGAAGTGAATGAGTAAAATTGATGGGTTAGTGTTTTTGCACCAAGTAGCAGCCCCATGCCATTTAGCCATCTTGGCTGAATCTATCGGATTAAAGACTCGTATCGTAAAACAGGTGTCTGATTTAGAGCCTGAAAGGGACGCTAATAGTTTCTACCTTATTTCACAAGAAGGAGCGGCACTCGACAGTAAAGGGATCCCTTTACTGGCCTCTCGTCTGGTACCTCATGTCCCCGTCGCTCTATATCAAGTCGATCGCGATAAGCTGGAGCCTGAAACTGCGCTGTTATTGGGGATCCGTGGGCTCCTCTATGCCGATCAGCGTATGGATCTGCTCTTAACCGGTCTGAGAAAGATGGTCGCCGATGAGTTATGGTATGACAGGACCTTGATAAGCAAGATGTTTCGTCATCTTGTGAAGCGATTAGACAGTGCCAACGATTATTCTCAAGAGACGGTGGCTATGCTGGAGATGCTCACGAAACGAGAACGTACCATCATTCAGTTAGTCTCAAGTGGTGCCCGAAATAAAGAGATCGCCGATAATCTTTGTATCAGCGAACATACGGTGAAAGCACACATCTCATCTATCTTCAGAAAGACTCAATCACGTAATCGTGTAGAACTGCTGCGCTGGGCACAAACCTATCAAAGCCATTTCGAGCTCTGCTCTTAGAAAGGGTTCTTAGTCTTAGCATAGCGTCTTCAGAAAGACCCAATCATCAATACGCGTGTCGAATTGCTTCGCTGGGCACAAACCTACCAGACTCACGCTCATAAGATAGTTCGAGCTATGCTCTTAGAAAGGGGTCTTAGCCTCGCGCCTTCAGAAAGACTCAATCATCAACACGCGTGTCGACTGGATTGAAAAACAGCGCTGGGCACAAACCTATCAAAGCCATTTCGAGCTCTGTTCTTAGGAAGGGCTCCTAATCTTTCCCGGTTATGTCAATTAACGGCCGATTTTTATCTCTGAAAAAAGCCTTTTTAAAGCTTTTTAATGGGGGAGGCTGACTATTTTCAGCCTGTAGTAGCAGATTAGTGATTTAAATTTAGTTTTTCATAAAAAAATCTCTTGAATAATTGCATCATTTTATACGAAAAAAACATATCTCTGTTCTTGCTTAAGTACATGATTTTTACTGCCTAAAATCATCATGTTCACACCCTGTTCTGTCAAGTGGTCAGTCCTGCTTTATTTTTCTTTGTTTAACAAGTGCTTATGCTTGCCAAATGTGATTAACCCATCTTTTTTTTGTCATGAAACTCTGTAACAATTAGTAACGCACGTTAATAAAAATTAGCGGCAGTATTATAAAAATGGGGTTGAATAAATGGATAATGTTAAAAAAATGTCAGTGTTGGCACTGTCAATCGGTGCCGCTCCACCTACCTGAGCAGCCAGCGGTTTAAGATTTACTAATAAACATTTTTAATTTTGAGTTTGGCCTTCAATTATAGGCTGACAAATTACTAATCGGAAGTAACAGCAATGTTAAACAAATCAACAATTGCAATCGCTATCGTCACTATGCTTAGTGCTGGTTCAGTGAGCGCTGTAATGCTAGATGGTGAAAGTCAAGGTGACCACGTTCGCTTATATGGCGAAGTGGGCGTAGGTGGGCATTTTGATACCCATGCAGATTATAACCATGATGAGTTCTACGATACCAAGGGCTATGTAGATGATAGCTTTGCGACTATGGGCGTAGAAGGTCGACGTGAACAATTCACTTATCGTCTTGAATTGGATTACCAACGCCGTAACTGGCTTGGCGGAGACGGTGAGTTTGAGCTGGATATCGACAAGATGTATATAGGCTATGTCTTAACCGATCAGCAGTGGATCGAGGTTGGTCTAACCGACACAGCATTCGACGATTACGACCATTTTGGAGACTTCACCTTCAACAAGTCTGTTGAAACGGGTGAAGCGGGTGACCAAGAGAACACAGTTAAGTACCAAGCCGAGTTTGAACATCTTATTTTAGGTGCTTCTTACTCATACGATGGTGAACATAAGAGTGGTGCTCTGCAAGGTGACATCGTTAACGGATACATGGGGTGGATGTCTGATCTGCTTTCTGTCGTGGTTGGCTTAGAAACGCGCGGCGGCTCCAACGGCGCCAGTAGATATGGTGAGCAGCAACAGATAGGTTTTGGTGTACGCCTGAAACTGATGCCAGATTTATCTATTGGTTTCAACGGCTTCATAGAAGATGAAGACTTGGCGACTCAGCAGAGTGGTGATGTATACCTAGATTACCAAACATTCCGCAATGAGGGATTAACGGTTAGTGCCAAGTACGACCTGAGTGAACGCTGGGAAATCATCAGCTCCGTAAACCACGAAGAATATGGGGCCTGGGATCTGATCGGTCCGAACTATGACTACTCGAAATTACCCTATGAGTACGGAAAAGAGCGTCAGTGGGCCAGTTTAGGTTTCAACTATCGTCCTGCCCGTGACATCGTGCTGTCTCTAGAAGGCCGAGTCGGCGAAGCCCCTGAAGCTGCCTACGCTTACGCACGCATGTACTTTTAGTCCGAATTGAATTCAACTTTTATAGAGTTTACTATGAAAAAAAGTTTCTTATCGCTGGCCATTGCCAGCACCATCAGCATGGGCGCCTTCGCTGGCGTTGAAGATCTGCTGATCACCGAAATGACCCAAAGCAGTGACACCACATTAGGAGCTGTAGAAATAACCAATACAGGCAGTACAGCCTTTACCTTTACTGACGATACCCTCGTTCGCAGTGAATCAGGAAAGTATGCCAATAAAATGGAGAAAGGCGACGGTACTCTGTTGCTGACAGATATTACGCTAGATGCAGGCAAATCACTGGTCATTATCAATGAAGATGCCTCTGCTGCCTTTAAGAAAACCATTACCGATAACGGCGGCATGGTTGTTGTTGGTGAAGGCGGTGCCAAGTACTCGAATTTTTACATAAATGGTAACGACCGCTTCTATATCGAGAATGAAGAAAAAATCATCGATCGTGTAGGTACTGCGAAAGCCTATGACTATTGGGCTCCGAACACTACTCTGCGTCGTAAGCAAGCCGCTGATGGCAACAATCCCGCTCAATCAGACACTTTCGATGCAACTAAGTGGCAAAACATCTTGCCAATGAAGACCGATGATTTAGGCAAATCCGAGCTGCCTGCAGCTGATGCTGAGGACATCATGGACATCTTCACTTGTCCAACGGATAAGAGTGAAATTAAGTCTCCTAGCGAAGTTCAGGGTACAGGCTTTACGTCGCCTCTGATTGCTGATGGTGAAACCGAATCAGCTGAAAAAGTTGCCGTAGAAGGTATTATCTCTGCTAAGGAAACGATTCCTAATGAAGGCTTCTATCTGCATAACCTAGTTTCAGACAATAACCCAGAGACTTCCGATGGTATCTTTGTTAGCACTAGTGCCGCCGGTGATCTGAAGGTTGGTCAAACAGTCTGTATTGGCAGTAAAGTGGCTGAGGTTGGAGGTCAGACTCAACTGTCTGCTGATACGAAATTTGGCTGGAACGTTACCGATACTACTGTCCCAACTGCGCCTATCGATATTCAGGTTATTAGCTCTGATAATGGCTCTTTCGATAAGACGTTAGAGCGTTACGAAGGAATGCTGGTTAATCTGCCTACAGATCTGGATCCTCAGACTGATGGCGAGCAAGATATGCGTATTACTCGCAGCTTCAGCTACAACTATCTTCCAAGTAGCAAAGGGCATAACCGCAACAACATGGTGGCGGCTTATAAGCGTCCTAACTTGCAGCCCAACCACTTGCACGTTGCAGGAAGCCCTGAGTCTAAGGCGGCTTATGAGCAAAACAATGACTATCGTTTAGTGATTGAAAGTGCCACTAAGTCCGACGGCATCGTCTTGCCTTACTACGCTGGCTTTAACAGTGACCCACATACCAATTATATCCGCATTGACGATAGTCTCGTGAACGCGCAGGGTATGATCAGCCAATACGAAACTGAGCTGATCCCAGGAACCGATAAGTATGATCAGGATTATAGCCTGACCATCACTAACCAGTTGACTAGTGATAACTTTATTCACAACTTACCACGTACTGATAAGCCTGATCTGAAAGACACTGTGGCAGAAGATGATTTTGCCATCCGCGTTGCCAGTCAAAACCTGTTTAACTTCTTTAATTCTCCTTTCGGTGGCGACAATAACAACTTTGGTCAGAGCCGAGGCGCAGATAGCTACGATGAATACATTAACCAGAGAACCAAACTGGTAGAAGTTATTCGTGCTCAGGATGCCGATGTCATGGCCCTGATGGAGATTGAAAACAACGGTTTTGGCGATAATAGTGCCATTGCTGAGATTGTTAACCAGGTTAACATCCAGTACGTGAGTGAGTATGCCCGTGATTACAATGGCCCTAACTCCACTGAGAACCGTTATGTGTTTGTTGGTTTTGACAACAACGGCAATCAAATGCTGGATAACCTAGACGCCATTGGTTCTGATGCTATTGCTACCGGTATCATATATCGCCCAAGCAAGATGAGCATTGAGCGCACGCGCGTTATACCTATGCCTCAGCAGAAAGCGCCTACCACAGTGAACGATTTAGGTGAGGTGATCAAAGATCAGAACAACGAGATCCTAGAGAACGGTCAGAACTACCACCGTGACGCTTTGGTTGTAACCTTTATCGTTAACCAAACCGGTAAGCGTTTAACGCTAGCTGTAAACCACCTTAAGTCAAAAGGCTCTACTTGTTGGGAAGAATGGCAAGGTGTTGAGTTTGGTGAAGCCACGACTTGGAGCAACCGTGCTGCGCCAGATCTGGATTACCAAGGGTCTTGTGCTGAGTTCCGCGTAGCCGGTGCCGTGCACTTGGGTGAAGAGATGGAAGACGTGCTTGGGGATAAGATTATCCTTGGTGATTTGAACGCCTATGGTAAAGAAGATCCAGTACTCGTTCTTACCGAGAACCCACGCAACAAGACGATCGTTACCGCTAGCCATACTTTCCTTGGACCTAAGCCTCAGTTTAACGAAGATGGCTCTGCAGCCACTATCACCAAGACTTACGGCTACATCGATATCGTCGGTGACATTTACAAGGAGAAGGGCAAGACGCCTTGGAGTTACTCTTACAGTGACGAACTAGGCTCGCTTGACCACATCTTGATCTCGCCTTCTCTGAAAGATCGCGTGATTGATGCCACTGATTGGCATGTGAATGCTGCCGAGACTGGCTTGTATGACTACCAAAATAACCGCAAAGGTTCTCTCGACGGTACTGGAGCGCATAAGTTCTATAAAGGGGACGCCTATCGCTCGTCGGATCACGATGCGGCATTGATAAGCCTTAGCTATAAGCCTGGTGATACGGATGCTAACGTGCCTATGAACCTGCCAAAACTGAGAAAGCTGATCAAGGTTCCTTATCAGATCCCAACTGGTATTTCTGCTCAAGTCGGGGATGTAGCGACCGTCCGTATGAGTCCTGATGATGATGAACAGCGTTTAGATTTGACCCAAATGGTACTTCCTAATGTGGTCCTTTCTAATGACACGACAGCTTTGGTGAATTTCGAGGTCTTTGGAGCCCCATCTGCTATCTACAACGTTACGGTAAGCCTACAGCGTGATGGCAAACTTGTGGAAGGTTCTGAGCAAACTTTCCTAGCTAAGGTATCTAACCGCGACACCTTGATTGCTGACATTGTAGAAGAAGAAATCGATCACACTGGCGGTGATGGTGGTGCTGGTAGCGCCGGCTTCATCAGCTTGTTATCCCTGTTCGGACTAGCAGCTATGCGCCGTCGTCTTCGCAAATAAGCGTTGTTCTCGACAATGAAGCGCCTGCTTTCGGGCAGTGCGCTTCCCATCAAAGATTCAAAAGAGATACGATTATGAGAATTAAAATGAACGCAGTTGCCGCAGCAACTGCTATGGTTTTGGGCGGCTTGTCCACTGCTGCTAATGCTGATTTATTGATTACAGAGTACATTGAAGGCGGCGGATTCAATAAAGCGATTGAGATTTATAACTCAGGTGACGCCGCACAATCTTTAAATGGCTATAAGCTAGTTCGTTACAAAGATGGTGCAACCACTACGACAGATATGGTCGCGTTTACAGACCAGGAAATACCGGCAAAAGGCATCTTAGTTGTTAGACATACTGATGCTGTGTTGAACCTCGACTCTAGCGTAACTGCTATGATTGGCGGTCTCCAACAGAATGGAACCGACGCTGTTGGACTATTAAATGGTGACACGGTCATTGATATTGTTGGTGCAGTGCCTACACCCAAAGATTGGGGTAAAGATGTTACGCTGCGACGTAAGAGTACCTCTGGCTCCATGGTAGCTAAAGATACTTTCGACGAAAATGACTGGACTTCTCAGCCCAAGGACACTGTCGACGGATTTGGTTGCATTGGTGAAGATGCTTGTACTTTTGTAGTCGAGCCAGGTGTGCTGCTTATCACCGAGTATGTCGAAGGTGGTAGCTATAATAAAGCGATTGAGGTTTCTAACGTAGGTGGTAGCACACTCAATTTGGATGGCAGCGAATATAAGTTAGCCATCTATTTTAACGGTGCGACTGAGATCACTGATTCCACAGTTGTCAGTCTTACTGGTTCACTCGACGTTGGTAAAAGCTTAGTGTTCCACCACTCAAGCGCTTCTGAAGCTTTTAAAGTCGGAACTGCTCACACTGTTGGTAAGTTCAGCGGTGATGATGCTTTGGTGCTTACCAAAGATGGTGCAGTTATTGATAGCATTGGTAAGGTTGGAGAGCAGCTAAAATGGACTGATGGTGACTTTTCTACTGTAGATAAAACCCTGCGGCGTAAAGCTTCTGTGAAAGTGGGTGATACTAATACCGCTGACGTATACCCTGGAACCTCTAAAGATCAGTGGCTCATTCTACCTAAAGACACTGCAGATGGCCTTGGTTGTGCCGGTGAAGACGCGTGTCCTTCAGAGCCAGAGCCAGATCCAAATCCTTGTACCAACTGTGAGATCCTTGCTCCGGTTGCCGATCCTACAACGTTCAATGGTGAGATCTATTACTCAGATGTATTAAGTGGTGATTTTGCCAATGCAGATGAGCTTAAAAATGCCCTGTCTACCATTATTGCGACAGGTCAAAAGCAACTGAGCTATAAGCAGGTTTGGAGCGTATTGACCTACGCTGATCAAGATCCCGATAACGATAAGAATGTTATTGAGATCTACACGAATGCTTCTATTTCCAAGTACGACAACCAAACCAGTGGTAGTGGTGCGGGTAAGTGGAACCGTGAGCACGTATGGGCCAAGAGTCATGGCTTCCCTAGCGACTCTCAGTGGGGCTACACCGATGCTCATCACCTGCGTCCTTCAGATCCAGGCATCAATACTGCGCGAAGCAACAATGACTTTGGTGCGTGTAGCGATACTGGTGAAGAGGTTCAGTTTAACGGTGTAGGTACAGGTAACTACCTGAACAAAACTACGGACTGCTGGGAGCCTCGTGATGAGGTGAAAGGCGATGTAGCTCGTATGATCATGTATATGGATACTCGTTATCAAGGGACCGATACAGCTACAACTAATATGCCTGATCTAGTAGTAGTAGATCGTCTAACTACCACTGCTGAGGATAGCGATCCGCTGATCGGTACGCTTTGTACTCTGTATGCGTGGAACAAGTTAGATGCTGTTGATACCTACGAGCTGAACCGTAACAACCAGGTATACAAATACCAGGGCAACCGTAACCCCTTCATTGACCGCCCTGAGTTAGTACAAGAAGTGTATGGTGCAGTCTGTGGTGACGATCCAAACCCTGGTTTGGTAGTCGAAGGTGATATTGTTACTCCTGAGAATGTAACTGAAGGTACTGCATACACCATAGATGCCTCTGCAATCAAAGCTGACGAAGGTGTTACTCTTACTTACAAGTGGGAGCAGATTGTTGGTGAAGAGAAGACAGTTGTTGGCGACAAGGCGATATTGTCTTTGACTGCGCCAATGGTTAAAGCCGACACAGCTCTGAATTTCACTCTGACCATCAGTGATGGCACTCTGGAAACCACTAAAGCAGTTAGCCTGCCTGTGACCAACGTGCCTTTGACTCTGGATGTGACGTTTGCTGGTAACACCAAGCTGATCGAAGGCGAAAGTACTGCTATCACAGCGACTGTTGCTGATGCTCCAGAAGGTACTAGCTACAGCTGGAAGCAGGTATCTGGAAACACGGCAGTGTTTACCGCTACAGGTCTGACACTTGATGTGACTTCACCTAGCGTCAATATCGATCAAGTTCTTGTGTTCGAGCTCACGGCAACTGTTGGCGAAGAAAGCTTCAGTAAGTCTGTTAGCATTGAAGTGACAAACACCGAAGACACGGGTTGGACTAAGCCTGATGGGGCTGGTAGTTTAGGTGGTCTTATGACTCTGCTGCTACCTCTAATGTGGTTGCGTCGCCGCCAAGGCTAATCATCAGTTAAGCCTATAAAAAGCAGTACCGGGATCGCTCTGGGTGCTGCTTTTTTTAACTGTATAGACGTTGTCTAAACCTCGCTTTGTGCGCTTTGTTCTCACCATGGGAAATCAGCCATTAAGGCAAGTGACAACGCTTATCTGAATAATATTGAAGGATTATTATGAATACTTCACTCCGTCCTTCTTGCCTGCTTCTTACCGGCTCAGCTATCGCTCTAACGTTAGCATTGAGCGGCTGTGGTAAGAAAAAGGTGGAAGAGGCGCCTAAGGTGACAGCATCTATCGCCTGTCAAGCCGCTGGTGATGACTGTAAGCGCTTCACCTTGCTGCATACCAATGATCACCACGGCCGTTTTTGGCAAGGCTCAAGAGGTGAGTATGGTATGGCTGCACGAAAAACCATACTTGACCAAATCCGCAAAGAGGTCACCGAACAAGGTGGGGAGACTTTACTGCTTTCAGGTGGCGATATTAACACTGGCGTACCTGAGTCTGATCTTCAAGACGCCGAGCCAGATTTTATCGGCATGAACCACCTTGGCTATGACGCCATGGCCGTGGGTAACCATGAGTTTGATAACCCATCGACGGTGATGGATAAGCAGAGAGGCTGGTCAAAATTTCCTTGGTTATCGGCCAACATCTATCGCCAAGTCGATGGTGAATGGCAACGCTATTTCGAACCTTATAAGCTGTTTGAGGTTCAAGGTTTGAAGCTGGCCGTAGTCGGCCTGACAACTGAGCATACTGCTGAAATCGGTAATCCAGAGTTTGTTGAAGATCTAAAATTTACTTCGCCTCAAACAGAAGCCAAAGATATTTTGGCAGAGCTTGAGCAGAAGCATCAACCGGATCTTGTTTTTGGTCTCACCCATATGGGTCACTATGAAAATGGTAGGCATGGTAGTAATGCGCCCGGCGATGTGGCGCTAGCTAAAAGCCTAAAGCCTGGCCAGATCCAAGCCATTATTGGCGGTCACTCACAATTACCCGTCTGTATGGAAGGGGATACTGGTGAATATGTAGAGGATTGGGGTCGTGATGAGCCTTGTAAGCCGGATCGCAAGAATGGCACTTGGATCATGCAAGCTTACGAGTGGGGCAAGTTCGTGGGGCGCGCTGACTTTGAATACTATGGCGGCGAACTTCATCTGGCTAACTACGAGTTGGTGCCTGTGAATGCAGAAACCAAGTTTGGCTCCTACTATCCGCCTCATATGCTGACTCCTAAGGATAAGGAAACTCTTGAACTGCTTCGCCCTTATCAGCGTAATGGACAGCAGAAGTTGAGAGAGCAGATTGGTGTTGCAAAGGCGGATTTCATTGGTAAGCGTAAGGTTGTTCGTTACCAAGCGACGCCTCTGGGGATGATGATAGCCCATGCTCAGACTCAGCTTCCTGTGCCAGCAGATTTCGGCATCATGAACTCTGGCGGTATTCGTGCCACCATCAAGAAAGGGCCTATTCGCTATCGTGATGTGCTTAAGGTGCAGCCTTTTTCCAACAGTGTGACTGTGACTGAGATGAATGGGGCCGAACTGAAGAAGTATTTGTCTAGGGTTGCGCTTAAGACTCGAGGCTCTGGAGGCTTTGCCCACTTCAGCGGCATCAAGATGACCGTTGACTGTAAAGCTAAAGATGTCGATATCAGAGCTGTTGGTGACAAGCCCTTCAAGCTAACGGATAAATATCGATTTACCCTCCCTAGCTATAATGCTGCGGGCGGTAACAAATATCCCAAGTTGAAGGAAAAGGCGAGAGACACCGGCTTTATTGATGCAGATATGCTTTATCAATTCATCAAAAAGCATGAGACGCTCGATCCTATCAACTATGACAGAGCGAAAGATGTTCGCTATATCAACTCCAGAAGTTCTGATGGCTGCGGCAGTTAATCTTATCATTTAATAAGGTTAATCAGCTGATACCTTAGATCTCGAAACAGAGCCCAACCTTTCGGTTGGGCTTTATTTTTTTATACCTAAGTTCCATGTGTTACCAACTCATATCTCTTTTATTGCTAGCCTAAGCACGCCTTTGTTTCTAAAACTTGTATGAATAAGGCTTGCTCCTTTAAATTAGAATAAGTGGATACTTTTAAGTTGTTACTTAATTACTTTTTCGTGTTTTTTAGATCGTATTATGGGGTTTTACTTTGGAGTTAAGTCATTGTTGAAAGACTGGTGTAAGTAAAGGATTTTTACATATCTTTTTGTTTTTGTTGTTTATGTATCTTTTTTTAAATGGTTTTGTATTCTTGTTTTTTCGTTTGATAACCTCTTTTGAACACTTGAGTTGAAAAAATAGCTCTTCCCCTTAAAAAAGTCATTTATCTCTGACAAAGTGATGCAGATCCCTTGCTCCAGATATAAGTCTGTATAAACTGCCTACATCTTGATGCTTAATTGATTAAAAATGTATGGAAGTTTTCATCATTTTGTTCGCGAGTGCTGGCGGAAAGGATTGGCTGTACTCATTTTGGAAAGGCGATTCAGAATCAATCCGAGATCCGAGAACAGTGTCGACCTGAGTTAGTGGCTTTTAATATCCAAGCCCGTTAACGCCTGTTTAATCTTAAAGGTATAAGCTGTTAACCACTGTAAAAGTTGCCCTACGGCTCTCGAATATTCACCTAATGTCGGTCGTCTCGAACGAATCGGCGCAAAAAATAAGAGTATTCGAGAGCCATCTTAAAAATAGTGAGTTATTCGTAAGTTCAAGGTTGATCTAAGAAAGTCGTCAGATAAGTGTTGCGAACACCATTTCCTTTTTTCACACTTATCACTTATCACTTATCACTTATCACTTATCACTTATCACTTATCACTTATCACTTATCACTTATCACTTATCACTTATCACTTACCACTTACCACTTACCACTTACCACCTCACCGTTTTTCCTCAATCCCGAACACCTGTTTAAATTTTGCTTATGACACAGTAGACTGTGGAGCATTATTAAAAAAGGATGGATGTAAAATGTCGATTTGGTTCAGAGCGGTAACCTTGGAAGATTGCGCCAAGATGGATGAGGGAATGCATGGTAAAGGCACCTTGATGAAGACCTTGGGCATTCAGATTTCAGAGATTGGTGATGATTATATGAAGGCAACGATGCCTGCATCTCCCGACGTCCATAACCCACTGGGAATCGTTCATGGTGGAGCCAATGTTGTGCTTGCCGAGACCGTCGCCAGCTATGCGGCGAATTTTGTTGTCGACTATGAGCAGTTCTATTGTGTAGGTCAGGAGATCAACGCTAATCACCTTAAAGCCTCCCGTAATGGTATCTTAACGGCGACGGCTAAACCGGTCCATTTAGGTAAGAGGAGCTCCGTTTGGGAGGTGTTGATTCATAATGGTGCCGGTCAATTGTGTTGCATCTCGAGGATGACCGCCGCAGTTGTTACACGTTAATCATCACTTGGGGGGATGTGGAGTTAAATACCCCACCATCTATGTCCGTTTTTTATTGAAATAAACTGTCGTAATTGCAGGCTTTTGGTCATAATAGAAACAGTAGTATTTGAATAAAATTCTGGAGAGCGTATGGATAACGCAACAATTTGGGAATGGGTAGGCTATCTGGCTTCGGTCGTGGTCGCCATCTCACTCATGATGTCGAATATTAAGAAATTGCGCTGGTGGAATCTCATAGGTGCGGCGCTGTTTGTAGCCTATGGTTTAGCGATTAGTGCGATCCCCGTAGCTTTGGTCAACTTCTTTATCGTACTTATAGATATCTATTACTTAATAAGACTCTATAAATATGAGCACAAATCGGACTAGCTTACTTTTAATGGCAGTTAATGGCAGTCAAGGCCTGAGCGGGCCTTGACTGTTATCCTTATCCTTATCCTTATCTAGCATCTAGCATCTAGCATCTAGCATCTAGCATCTAGCATCTAGCATCTAGCATCTAGCATCTAGCATCTAGCATCTAGCGGTATTTGCTATTACTCGTTGATAGTATATCCGTTGTTTCCCCTCGTGCGCTTCGAGCTTCACACTCACTCACACATTCGAGCGATCACACAGCGCGGTTATCTTTAATCTTTATCTCATCTGTTAAAATCGATTAAGGTCATCTTATTTAATCGCTTTGTTGTTTTTGTTGCTTTGACTATCATTACTCCATCGACATAGGTACGACTTAAGAGGCTAACTTTACAATGACTCTTAAGCTTATGGCCCTAATGATTAATTTACGGAGCTATATCTATGCCTACCATCTACGACGTGATTGAAAATTGGTTAATTGAAATGAGCCACAACGAGCAGATTTGATTTTTGGAGAAGAGCATGAATAAGCAAGATATGACAGAGCAAACCAACTACCTGACCAGCCAAAATGGCGCGCCGGTTGCCGATGATCAAAACTCATTGACGGCGGGAGAGCGTGGACCCGTACTGCTGCAAGATTTTCATCTGTTAGAAAAACTCGCTCACTTCAACCGTGAGCGTATTCCGGAGCGAGTGGTCCATGCGAAAGGTACCGGGGTTTATGGCACTTTCACTCTGACAAAAGATTTGAGTGAGTACACTATTGCGGATCACTTTAATGAAGTGGGCAAACAGACTGAGACCTTCGTGCGTTTCTCTACCGTAGGCGGTGAGATGGGATCGGCCGATGCCGAGCGAGATCCCCGGGGCTTTGGTCTGCGTTTTTACACCGCTCGTGGTAATCACGACATAGTGGGTAATAACACGCCAACCTTTTTCCTGCGTGACGGGATTAAGTTTCCGGACTTTATCCATACCCAAAAACGTAACCCTCAGACAAACCTTAAAGATCCGCAGGCAATGTGGGACTTCTGGGCATTGAACCCCGAGGCTTTACATCAGGTCACTGTGCTGATGTCTGATCGCGGGATCCCGGCTAACTATCGTCAGATGAATGGCTATGGTTCACATACCTATTCACTGTGGAATGATAAGGGTGAACGTTTCTGGGTTAAGTTCCACTTCAAGACAAAGCAGGGGATCGCTAACCTCACTCCTGAGCAGGCCGATATTTTAAAGGGTATCGATCCCGATTCGTCTCAACGAGACATGGTCGCGGCGATTGCCGATGGCAACTTCCCTCGTTGGGCGGTGAACGTACAGATAATGGCTGAGGCCGATGCGAATACCTATTCTATCAACCCATTCGACTTGACTAAGGTATGGCCGCACGCCGATTACCCGCTGATCGAAATTGGTGAGTTGGAACTCAACCGTATGCCGGAAAATTACTTTGCCGAAGTAGAGCAGGTAGCATTAGCGCCAAGCAATCTGGTACCGGGTGTTGGCGCCTCACCGGATAAGATGTTGCAGGCCAGACTATTCGCTTATGCCGATGCTCAGCGCTATCGTATCGGGGCTAACTATAACCAGTTACCTGTAAATTGCCCTCATGGGACTAAGGCTAATCATCATCAAAGAGCCGGAGCGATGGCGGGAACTCAGTGTCCTTATCATGGCAGTCAGACCGGCGGTGACGCTTCCGCAAACTATGGTCCGAACAGTGGGGGCCCAAATAGCCGCATTGAAGGGTTGAGCGATACCTCTCAGTTTATCGAGCCACCCTTGCGACTCGACGGTGAAGCCGACAGGTACAGTCGTTATAATCAGGATGACTTCACTCAGGCGGGTAACCTGTATCGCATCTTACCCGAAGAGGAAAAAGCGCGCTTGATTAGCAATATCTGCGGCACCCTGAGTCAGACCACGCTTGATGTGCAGCAGACCATGGTCGAGCATTTCACTAAAGCCGATGCCGACTACGGTCAACGCATCAAACAGACTTTAGGTTTGTAAGTTTTAACAGTGAATGTGTGATGAATTGAAAAAGCCAGCGCTTGGAGCGCTGGCTTTTTTAGGACATAGCAGAGAGACAGAAGTCGTAAGCTATAAGCTATAAGCTATAAGCGGTAAGTTATTCTTCTTAAAACTTAAAACTTAAAACTTAAAAGAACAGGGTAACCACACCCAATAATGCAAACAGCACTGCACAACCTCTGTGTATCAGGGTCATAGGCAGCTTTTCTGTGCTTAAGTGACCGACAATGACCACGGGAACATTGGCTATCATCATGCCTAAAGTCGTCCCCATAACCACCATAGCCAGTGCATCATATTTTGCCGCTAACACCACGGTAGCAATTTGGGTCTTGTCTCCCATCTCTGCGATAAAAAACAGAATAAAGGTCGCGACAAAGGGGCCCATCTTATAGAAACGGCTCTGCTCTTCATCCATCTTATCGGGAACGAGAACCCAGAGTGCGATGGCAAAAAATGAACCCGCAATCAGGTATCTGGCCAATTCAGGACTTATCAGGCCTATGGCCCATTGACCAAGCCAGGCGGAGGCAAAGTGATTCACTAACGTAGAAAGGAATATACCAAGAATGATGGCCGTTTTCCCTCCACTGAGGTGGCTGAATCTGGCGGCAAGGATGAGAGCGAGCAGTTGAGTTTTATCACCGATTTCGGCAATGGCAACGGTAAGAGTTGATGCGAGTAAAGCTTCCACTTAATTAGATTCCTTTGGGGGGCAAAAAATTCCGAGCACAGTTCCACCGCCCCCCAATTCATTATAAATAATAAGCGGTAACTGCACTCAGGTCTTGCCTGGCAATATGACTCATCGAGTCCTGTTGCCGTGAACACCATGGCGATGTGGCCAAGTATGTTGATGTTCACTCTGTTTAACCTGCTGACACGTCTATATTGATAGAACCCATCACTGAATCAGACTAAATAGTTAGCTACTCCCCTGAAGTAGTGGCGGCATTATACTAAAGCTTAGATTGAGTGCAACTCGTTCGAGCGGCTTTGGGTTATCTATGAGGAATCTAACAATTTTTACAAAGGTCAGTTGATCTGGGCGGTTTGTCTATTAACTTTAATGACTCGATATAAAGATGTTACAACTTTATATCGAGTCTTAGTTTGTGTACAAGTGGCTTGCCCACCGGGGGCTGAGCTGTTAATGTCCGCTTACAATCATTTTTTAGAGTATAGAGTCGTAATGCAGCAGTTCTATCAATTTTCTTCTCGATTTATGCAGCCTCAGTGGCTGAGTTAATTGGGTGAATTCACTTATTGATTAACTAAGCCATTGAGGCCAATTGAAATCATGGTGGTCGATAGACCCGATTCGATTGGAGGCTGTTAATCTTGATTTGATATCTTGCAAAATCTCTCCTTCAAAATCGTTCTAAATTTGACCCGCCAAAATAGTTGAAATACAAATCTAACAGGACAATTTTGTGAATTTAAAAATGCTCGGCTCTATTGCTATCGTTGCTGGTACCGCCATCGGTGCCGGAATGTTAGCGTTGCCTCTGGCCACCGCTGCTCTTGGGATCATTCCAGCCATACTCTTACTCGTTCTTATTTGGGGAGTCTCTGCTTACACCTCACTACTGATGCTGGAGATTAATCTTCGCACCGGCGTGGGTGACAATGTGCATGCCATTACTGGTAAAGTTTTGGGTAAGAGAGGTCAGCTTATTCAGGGGGCTTCCTTCTTAAGCTTACTGTTTGCCTTGACTGCGGCATACCTCACTGGTGGTTCATCTCTATTGGTTTTGAAAGCAGAAACCATGTTCGATGTCGCGTTAGATAACCAAGTTGCAGTGGTCATGTTTACTCTGACGCTGGGACTGTTTGCCGCCCTTGGTGTGGCCTGGGTCGATAAGGTTTCACGTATCCTGTTCTCTTTGATGATCGCACTTCTGGTCGTTACCGTCGGATTCTTAATGCCTGAAATCAGCCCGTCTAAGATGGCGGTTGCCGCGATAGAAGGGGGGAACTTCGATGTCTGGATGGCAGCGATCCCTGTGGTATTTACCTCATTTGGTTTTCACGTCTGTATCGCAACCTTAGTGCGCTATCTCGACGGCGATACTATGACACTGCGTAAGGTGCTCCTGATTGGCTCAACCCTGCCTCTGCTATGTTATGTTTTATGGTTATTGGTAACACTGGGTACCGTTGGCGGTGAAGCCATTCACGGTTTTGCCGGTTCGCTGCCGGCACTGGTGAGCTCTCTGCAGGATATTGCGGCTCAGCCATGGGTGAGTAAGTGTATCTCGCTATTTGCGGACTTTGCCTTAGTCACCTCTTTCCTCGGTGTGACCTTAAGCTTGTATGACTTCATCGGAGAGTTAACCCGAGCCAGACCTACCATTGCGGGTCGTATTCAAACCTGGTTGATCACCTTCGTTCCTCCGGTCTTGTGCGCGCTCTATATTCCGGAAGGGTTCGTGGCGGTACTGGGCTTTGCGGCTATTCCCTTGGTCGTGATGATCATCTTCCTGCCAATCGTGATGGCGTTAAAGCAACGCCCACAGGCAACAGAGAATGGTTATCAGGTAGCGGGTGGAACCCCCGCGTTGGCTATAGCAGGCGTGTTAGGCACCGTGATTATCGCGTCACAACTTTGGGTCGCCCTATAGCCGGCCCTTTACAGGCCCGTACAGGCTTATAGCTTTGTAAGGGAATAATTCAGGGGCTGTCGTAACGATGGCCGCTTATGATAAAGTCGAGTTCGAATATGAAAATATTGGACTCGGCTTTTTTTTGCCCGGTTTTTAGCAAAGCGATAACTCGCAACGCAATCAATACCAGCAATACAATCAACATAAGCAAATTGATCGAATAATAATTCAAAACGGACTTAATATAATGAAAAAATGGCTTCTTACTGTCGCTGTCGCCGCCTCTTTTGGTGCTCAAGCCGACGAAGGTATGTGGCAACCATACCAACTGCCTGCTTTGGCCGATGAACTTAAGGCTAAAGGGCTGGAGATCGATGCAAAATCAATCTCGAAACTCACCGAATTCCCAATGAATGCCGTGATCAGCCTGGGTGGCTGCACCGCTTCATTCGTCTCGCCTAAAGGCCTTGCAGTGACTAACCATCACTGTGCCTATGGCTCGATTCAGTACAACTCGACTCCCGAGAAAAACCTGCTTAAAGATGGTTTTCTGGCTAAGTCTTATGGTGAAGAGCTACAGGCTACACCCGGTTCTCGTATCTACGTGACCGAAGCCGTAACCGACGTGACAGATAAGGTTAAGAAAGGGTTAGAGAGCAAGGTTGGTAATGCGTTTTATCAGGGCATAGAGCATCAGGAGAAATCTTTAGTTGCCGAGTGTGAAGCCGAAGATGGATATCGTTGTCAGGTCTATAGCTTCCATGGTGGCCTCGAGTATTACCTGGTTAAGCAACTTGAGATCCGTGATGTGCGTCTGGTGTATAACCCGGCTGCAAGCGTGGGTAAATACGGCGGAGATGTCGATAACTGGATGTGGCCTCGTCACACCGGTGATTTCTCTTTCTATCGTGGTTACGTATCTAAACAGGGTAAGCCTGCCGATTTCAGTAAAGACAACGTACCCTATGAGCCAAAGAGCTTCCTGAAGGTGTCTGCTAAGGGCGTGAGCGATGGCGATTTTGTCATGGTTGCCGGTTATCCTGGACGTACTAACCGCTACCGCACCGCCAATGAAGTCGAGAATCAGTTTGAGTGGGCTTACCCTGAAGGTAAGATGCTGCGCGAACGCTTCATCGAGATCATCAAGGAAACGGCGCCTGAAGGCAGCGACGAGCGCATCAAGTATGAGAGCCTGATTGCGGGTCTGGCTAACTATGCCAAGAACTTCACCTCTATGATCGAGTTTTATGGCAAGTCGACCATGCTCGATGACCGTAAGGGTCGTGAGTCTGAGCTGGCGAACTGGATTAGCAAAGACAGTAAGCGTCAGCAGCAATATGGTAAGACGTTGGCAGAGCTGGATAAGTTGATTGTCGAGGGGCAAGACCATCAGGCGCGCGATACCATCTTAGGCTATATCCGTTACACCACTATGGTGCCTACGGCACGTAAGCTATATCGCCTTGCCAATGAGAAGCAGCTCGATGATATGGCGCGTGAGCCGGGTTACCAGGAGCGTGACATGATCCGCTTCAAATCTTCAATGGAGCGTATCGATCGTCGTTATGCTGCCAGCGTCGATAAAGCGGTACTGTTCGATATGTTGAAGCGTTATGCCGTATTGCCAGCCAGCGAGCGTATCAGTGCCTTAGATAAAGTGTTCGGTATCGGTAAGAAGCTGGACGAAAAGAAGCTGTCTAAGACCTTAGATAAGATGTATGCCAAGACAACACTTGGTGATATGGATCCCCGTCTGGCTTGGCTGGATAAGTCGGTTGCCGATTTTAAAGCATCTAATGATCCTTTCATCAAGTTTGCCGTTGCCATGTATGACACTGACATGAAGGAAGAGAAGAAAGATAAGGAGCTTGCGGGTAAGTTGATGAAGGTGCGTCCTCAGTATATGGATGCCATCATCGCTTATAACACTGAACTGGGTAAGCCGGTGTACGCCGATGCTAACTCTAGTCTGCGTGTGACTGTCGGTCATGTGAAAGGTTACTCGCCTCAGGACGGTCTGCAGGCTGTGCCATTCACGCGTTTAGAAGGCATTTTGGCTAAAGATACGGGAGCTAACCCTTTCGATGCTCCATCTAAGCAGCTTGAGCTGATTAAGCAGAAGCAGTATGGCGACTTCTACGTGAAATCTCTGGACTCTGTACCGGTTAACTTCCTGTCGACCTTAGATACCACAGGTGGTAATTCTGGTTCACCGACATTGAACGGCCGCGCCGAGTTAGTTGGCCTGCTGTTCGATGGTGTGTATGAGAGTATCATCGGCGATTGGGGTTACGATCCTGAGACTAACCGCTCCATTCAGGTCGATAGCCGCTACATGCTTTGGGTTATGAAGTATCTGGACAATGCAGATAACTTGTTAGCCGAGATGGAGATCGTGCACTAGCATTTAGCGACGAGTTTCGAGTTGTGAGATAGATTTTCGCAGCTCGAGATTCGAGTTCCTAGATCCTAGGAACTCGTTGTCTGCTTTAACCTATCAACCTCTTCCATAGTTAACTCTCTCATCTCTCCCTCGTTTAGTTCACCAAGTACCAAGGTTTGTATTTGAACCCGTTTAAGATCGATTACCTTAAAACCCAAAGACTGGCTCATGCGGCGGATCTGTCGATTCAGGCCTTGTGTCAGGACGATCTCAAATTTATCGTCATCAAGACGCTTCATCTTACAGGGGAGGGTAGTGACGTCACGGTAGCTAACTCCCTGAGCCATCTCTTTTAGAAAATGATCGTCAAAAGGTTTATCAACGCGTACATGATAGGTTTTTGTATGGCCGAAGTCCGGATGCATCAGACGTTGGGTAAGATCTCCATCATTGGTGAGTAGAAGAAGGCCGCGAGAATCTTTGTCTAAACGCCCAACCGGGTAGAGTCTGGGGCTTGCAGGTAGCAGGTGAAGCAGGGAATCAGAGTCATCGGGCAGCAGACGGCAATCGGTGCCGACGCATTTGTTGAGCATCCAGTATTGTTTCGACTCTATGCCCTCGACCTTAATGCCGTCGAACAGGAGTGACTCTTTGCAGCTCGTAGTACCATTGGGCGTCTCAATGAGCGTGACGGTATCGACATGATTTGCTACGCGCCCGTCAATCATGATCTGGCCATCGCGAATATAACGTGTCGCGGCCCTGCGTGAGCAAAGACCTGTCAGAGCCAGATACTTAGCGAGCCTGACTTTTTTTGCCACAGAAGTACTTTCCATCGAAGTTTTCGCCTCTGAAATTATTGTTGTGAAACGCTGCAGGTGAAACCATAGAAGATGAAGTCATAGAGCCTATTGAAGGAGGGAGCAGTAATAGTCAGTGGATGATTTTAGCATTTAAATGGCGACCGATAGAATGATCTCCTGGTGCTTTTGAATCTGGACTATTTAGATGTCTGCACCTGCGTATTATTTATAGCGAGCTTTCTTACATTTAATGCCAGCAGGATACACCAAAGCATAGTGACATTGGTCTGAAACCACATATTGAGTGCCACCCAACATATCTCGAGTTTGTCGTGGGGGCAGGGCTTAAAATCTAACTGGCTCCAGTCGAGTTGATAAATAAGGCCTGAGGCACTGATAAAACCAAAAATAGCCAACACAAACAGTGAATTTGAACAGATCTCTTTATGGTTTATTCGTGTGGCGATGGTCAGCAGGTGAAGGACAAAGGTGCCGATTAAGAAGCTGGTCGATGCCAGCCTGTGCTCATCGAGGTAGTTAATCGGGAATACTCCAATCAGGATAATTGAGAGTCCGACCCAGAAGCCTGAAAGTGATAGGTAGTGGCTAAAGTCGCCGAGTTTGAGCTGATACAGACCATACATGGCTAATAAAATGCACGAGCCAGCGCTAATCAAGGCCATGTTATAGACGTAGGCCAGTGGAGAGTGAATATAATCTCCCAGCAAATCGGCACGTCTGAAAAATACTTCGATACCAATTCTTTGATATTCGGCCCAGACAGAGATAGAGATGCCGACGGAGGTCACCAGTGCGCCGGATAAGATCATCCAGATCACCAAACGGTGTAGATCGTAATCGGTAGAGTGGACATTGAGTTCTGTCTGCATCGTCAGCACTCGCTTTCTATCGGTGAATAACAAAAAGGAGTGCAGCGATCTGCACTCCTTTACCGGGTCTCATATCTGAGAATTAGATATCCTTATCTGTTTCAGGCATAACGTTTTGAGTGGAACAAGCGGGATCACTAGTGACCGACACTTGACTTTACCACTAGATAGTCTAGCTGAATTATCCCCATAAGGTGCCCTATTTAAGTACTAATCACAATACCACTATAGGTATAAGCTGCGAGTCGCGAGATACGGGCTTCGAGGGGCTACGAGATACGATGATCTCTATGTAGGAGCGGCTTTAGCCGCGAATGTTTAAGGGCCAGGAGCTAAGAGAAGGGCTAAAAGCTGAGAAGGTGCCTGTTATCAGCAACCTTCTCCGCTTTGTGGTTAGCTCACTGCAGTAAGAAAGCTGCTATTAAGCAACTCGCTTACGTAAAATAACGATAGAGATAGCGACAACGGCTAAGATCATGCAATACCAGGCGTGAGTGACGGCCTGCAGCGGTGAGATGCTAAAGATTGAAGCGACCAGCAGTGCTTGTGCGCCATAGGGGATTAACCCTTGCACTATACAGGAGAAGATATCCATGATGCTGGCGGCGCGCTTAGGCGTCACCTCATGTTTTTGAGCCAAGTCTTTAGCTATGTCACCCGTGACAACAATAGACACGGTATTGTTGGCTACACAAGCGTTGGTCAAGGCTACAATGCCTGCCATGCCCAGTTCCGATGCGCGAGTCGATGCGCCGCCTTTGGCTTTAGAAAAACGTGTGATCAGCTTTTCAATCTGCTCGCTGACAAAGGTAAGACCGCCTTGTTGTTGCATTAACGCCGCCAATCCACCGACGAGCATAGAGAGAATGAAGATCTCCTGCATGTTACCGAAACCGGTATAGATATCCTGACCGAATAGTATCAGGCCATAATCCATGGTGAATAAGCCGGTTACACCTGCCAATAAAATACCTATAGTAAGTACGACGAATACGTTTAGGCCAGATACCGCTAAGATTAAAATGGTGAGGTAAGGGATCACCTTGATAAAATCTATCTCTTGTGATGCCACATCTGCCTGACCTTGGCCGACTAATGTGAAGACGATTAGGGTGATGATAGAGGCTGGAATGGCGAAGATTAAGTTCTCTCTGAACTTATCTTTCATCTCACAACCTTGGGTACGCGTCGCCGCAATCGTGGTATCAGAGATGATAGAGAGGTTATCGCCAAACAGAGCGCCGGAGATCACCGCCCCCGCCATTATGGCCAAATCAATCTGGGCTTCGTTAGCCACGCCTAACGCTATCGGTGCCACGGCGGCAATCGTGCCCATAGAGGTTCCCATGGCGGTCGCTATAAAGGCCGCGATGACGAAGAACCCTGGCAGTAGCAAGTTTGACGGAACTAAAGATAGGCCCAGTGCCACAGTAGCATCTACGCCACCGGTTGCTTTAGCAACGGATGCAAATGCACCGGCTAACAGGTAGATAAGGCACATAGCGATGATGTTTGAATGACCGATACCTTCAATAAAGGTATCTATGCTTTGGTTGAGCTTCTGTTTCGAGATTATGAGCGCAAAGATAATGGCTGGCAAAATCGCGATAACGCTGGGAAGTTGATAAAACGCAAAATCAACGCCCTGGCTCTGGAAGTAGATGCCGGCACCAATAAATAGGGCCAGGAATAGAAAAAGGGGAAGTAGTGCCAAAAATGAGGCGTTAGGAACAATGCCATTGGCTGCTGTTTCTTGGGTATTAGTAGAAGTCGTCAAAGTGTTCTCTCTTTTCATCGTTCATCAAACCATTGGTTCCCATTGCCCTCCTAGCTGGAACACACTGCCTTATTATTCTCATGTTCAACGATGAGCCTAAAATGACAGAATGGTACATCTCAATAGTCGAGAGGATATGAGATTTATAGACGCCTGTCAATTTAGACGTCTAGATGTTTTTACTTCTAATCTGTTTTTCGGTTTTTGCAAACAAAAATGTGCGTTCAATCACCTAATTCATTCAGTCTTAAGTGTCCCTTGGGATACTATGGCTAATATGATTAAATCACATCTGTGCCTGTATCTTAGAGAAAGTGAATAAATGAAGTTACGTGAAATTGATAAGAATATATATAAAAAGAATCTCAATATTGTCAGCGTGGGGTTAGTGGCCGGCCTGATCATTTTGTCATTGGCTTTCGGTACAGCGCTGATTGCCATCTTCGGAGTCGATACGAGTTTAGCTAATGCCGCTGCCAGTGAATCGACCGGTAATTTTTATCTCAACCTGCTCGGGGTTATCTTAGCCGCAGTGGTATGTGGTGGCGGTTTATGGCGGATAAAAGACAACCCGTTTCTGGCCGAAGTCTATTATGTTTGGCGACTCAAGGCTTTGCATAACCGTATCTATCGCCGGCTTAAAATCATCAAAAGTGCAGCGGGTGCAGATAACCTCGATGCGCTCATTACCTTGAGTTTTTATTACACCAGCCAGAAGCAGGTCTACCTGCTTGATAATAATACCCTCACTATGCCTAAGCTAGAGCTGGATATCGCACAGCTCGAAGAGACGATAACCGGATTGGGGCTGTCGGTTTCGCCCGATATGTTCGAGGAATCTATGCTATCAGAGCTGAAAACGGAAAGTTAAAGTTAGCGTTAAAGTAAGCGGGTCAGATCTGGTTTCATTCATCACCCAGAGAAAGGTGATTGGGGATATTTTGGTCTAAACTTGGTGGGAGCATCTGTTGCCAGCACTCGATTGGCTGATGCTCTAATCCGGGTGAGTCATGAAAAAAACCATCATAGTGTTAATCCTATTCTTGTTTAGCTGTCTGCATTTTCAGGCGATCGCCGAAGATGAGCTCGATATCGCGATACTGGAATATCCCCCCTATGAGTATACCTATAACGGTCAGTTTCATGGCGTGTCGGTGCGTCTGGTCGAAGCCGTCTTTCAGCGTATAGAGCAGCCCATTAAGTTACAGGTATTACCCTGGTCCAGAGCACTGAAATTTCTGAAAGAGGGCAGAATCGATGGCTTAATCGAAGTTCTGGTTGTCCCCGAACGCCTGACCTATATCGATTTCAGCCAGGTCGTACTGATGGAGGAGAGGATAACCCTGTTTGTCGTCGAAGATTCCCCAATCACTTTCGATGGGGATCTGAGGGCACTGAGTGAGTATCATTTTGGCGCTAGGCAAGATTTCAGTTATGGCACTATTTTCGATGAGGCGGTTGCCAATAAAGTCATTAAGCATATGAGTATCGATGTTGAGTTTGATACCCTACTGCTCAAGCTATGTACCGGTGATATCGATATTCTTATCGGTGAAAAAAATACCATTCACTACGTTTCCAGCAGGATCAAGGTGCTGCAAAATACCTCTATTAAACGTTGCAAAAATATCAAGAGGTTATCGCCTATTATCCAGACTACGTCCGCTTATATGGGCTTCTCTAAGGAGAATAAACTCATTCATATAAGGGATAGGTTTGATGAGGCCCTGACTGAGATGAAGCGAGATGGCAGCTATGAGAAGATCATCGAAGCCTGGTGGAGCGAGAATAGTTTAAAATCCAGGGACTAGCTAAGAGTGCCGGGAGGAGAGTTATCTCTGTGTCCATCGGTAATCTAGTGCCCATAATCAAATGCACATCACTAAATGCCCACCACTCAATTTCCTAAAAGCTATGCAGAGATCCATTTATTTGCTATATCTCATGCTGGCGAGTCGTTGCCAGGCGGAATATTTTCAGTTGGAAGCTAAGGGTGAGTATGTTGGGAATTAACGATCTTTGGTTGTTTGTGCTCTCGGGAATTGCGCTGAATATTATGCCGGGGCCCGACTCGCTCTATATTGTCGGCCGCAGTGCGACACAGGGCTTCAGGGGCGGCTCGATGGCTTCTTGGGGAATAGCGACCGGCACCTTAGTGCATATCTTGGCCGCAGCGTTTGGCTTATCGGCAATACTCGCGACATCGGCGATGGCTTTCACCGTGATTAAGGTGCTCGGGTGTTGTTATCTGATGTATATCGGCCTGTCTATGTTATTGAGTCGCCGGGGATCTGCGACACAGGATGTTAAAGAGCAAGTGCCAACTTCACTCTATAGGGTCTACTCTCAAGGTTTTTTAACCAATGTGTTGAACCCTAAAATAGCCCTGTTTTTCCTGGCCTTCGTGCCACAATTTATCGCCTATGATTCCCCGAATAAAGCGCTGTCATTTATCATTTTAGGTTTGATATTTATCTTTAATGGCATGATTTGGTGTCACTTTCTCGCGTGGAGTTCCTCTTCATTGAGTCGTAAAGTAAAACAGAGTTCATCCCTGAGCCATTGGTTGAATAAAATTGCAGGTACTCTGTTTATCGGCTTCGGGATCAAGTTGGCACTCGGTCAGCAGACCTGACCACCACCCTCACTCACATCTAGGCCTATACTGATTGGTATTATACCAATCAGTATAAGAAAGTGATCTACTCAGCGTGTTTTTTGGCAACTAATTCAAGGCGAATGGATGATGGAATGGTTGTTCCCTTGTAAGGCCATTCAACGCAGAAGTTGGCAGTCAAAAACACGCCTAACAGGCGAGTTTTAGCGCATCCGATGCAGTGTTAACGAGCTTGAACGTAGAACAACTATGTTCTTCACTCGTTGCGAGCAACATGGATGTTGCAAATGTCATTTATGCAGGAGCAATTAATGACCTTGCCTCAGAAGCGCTAAATTCTCGCTGAGCGATCACATCTTTATACCGATTGGTATTAGTCGTTCTATCTTGAGTTTCCCGTTGGTTTCAATTTAAAAACCTCTTCGAACGCGGCTTTCAGTAGCTCTACTTTGCTGGTTTCCCGCGGGCTCTTCTTAAACACCATCGACAGGTTAAACTGATAACTGGCCGAGTCTGAGTGGATGATCCTCATCTGAGCAGACTCCAGCTCTGCTTGGATATAACTCTGTGGCAGGTAGCCGATATAGCAGCCGGAGAGTATCAGGGTCTTTCTGGTATCAAACTTGTACGCTTTTGCCGAGAGATTAAGTTTCTTCAACTGCTCACGCCCCTCAGAGTCGATATCTATCCCCGGGTGTATGGATGGGGACTGGGCTAACATCTCGGGAGTGATCTCTTCATCGCTCAGTTTGAAATAGGGGTGATTGCTACTGCAACACAGATAAATAGGCTCACTGAAGATAGTCTGGTAGCTCAGGCCTTCGATCTGCTGATAGCTGGGTAGCAAGCCGACATGTGCCTTATCCTGCAATAAGGCTCGCTCGATATTGTGAATGGCTTCACCGTCTAAGATCAGGTGCAGCTGAGGCTCTTTGATGTGCAGATATTGGATAACCTGAGCAAGCTTCTGCTGCATGGTGTTGTCGAGTTGATCGGCGCAGAGCAGGATCAACTCACCGCTCAGCTCCTTACCTAAACCATTGACCAGCAGAGAGAAGTCGTTGAGTGAATCAAACAGCTCTATGCAGGCATGATAGACGGCCTGTCCATCTTCGGTTAAGGCGAATCCGCCACGTCCGCGGCTGCAGAGTTTGAGCTTCATGCGGCTCTCAAGGTTAGACATGTGCACGCTGATGGTCGAGCGCGTGACACCCAGCTCGGCTTCTGATGCCGAGAAGCCTCCGTTCTCGACGACGGTGCGAAAAATCCGCAGTAGACGCAGGTCGTATTCGGTAATGGCTTTGGGAATGATTGAATGTTTACTCAAAGTTTGACCACAATAAAACATAAGGTTTAATGTTTTGTATTTAACATGAGTTCATTTTGCTATTCAATAGAGATTATAAGCTTATAGATAAATTTTTTGATAAATCCTTGTTTAACGCCTGCGGTCTATCAGGACAAGCGAGCTTTCAAGACGACTTCCTTATCAATGCAGCTGTAACTGTCTTTCTGTTAGAAAATAGTTATAGCTTCCAAGTTTGAAAGGCAAAACCTATTGCTGCAGGAGTGAATATGCAAGATCTTAAAGACACCAGTTTGGTTAAACTCAGCTCTTATATCGATGGTTGTTGGAGCGAGGCAGCCACTGCTTCCTCTCTTACTTTCGAAGTGACCAACCCTGCTAACGATAACGTCGTTGCCAATGTGCTTAATGCCGGTATCGATGAAACCGAAGCGGCTGTATTGGCGGCGAAGAGAGCCCTTCCGGCCTGGTCTAAAAAATCGGCTAATGAGCGAGCCGTCATCCTCAGAACCTGGTTTAATCTCATGATGGCAAACCAAGACGATCTGGGACGGATCTTGACACTGGAACAGGGTAAACCCCTCGCCGAAGCGAAGGGCGAGATTGGCTATGGTGCCGCTTTCATCGAGTGGTTCGCCGAAGAGGGTAAGCGTGTCTATGGCGATACGATCCCGGCGCCATCGGGCGATAAGCGCATCATCGTCATTAAGCAGCCTGTCGGGGTTGTGGCATCTATCACCCCCTGGAACTTTCCCAATGCCATGATCGCCCGTAAAGCGGCGGCGGCATTAGCGGCAGGTTGTACTTTTGTGGTTCGACCCTCTCCGTTGACGCCACTGTCGGCGCTGGCCATGGCCGAGCTTGCCGAGCGGGCGGGGATCCCGGCCGGTGTATTTAATGTCGTGGTGGGTGAAGATGCCGTTGGCATGGGAGAAGTGTTGACGCAACATCCCGATGTTTCAAAGTTTACCTTCACCGGCTCGACAGCTGTGGGTAAGATTTTGATGACGCAGAGTGCAACGACGGTGAAGAAGGTTTCCATGGAGCTGGGCGGCAATGCTCCCTTCATCGTCTTCGATGATGCAGATGTCGACGCCGCCGTGCAGGGGGCGCTCGTCTCTAAGTATCGTAATGCCGGTCAGACATGTGTTTGTACTAACCGTATCTATCTCCAAAAAGGTATTGCGCAGGAGTTTACCGATAAATTCGCCAGTGCGGTGGCGAACCTGACATTGGGAGATGGACTCAGTGAAGGGGTGACTATCGGCCCGATGATCTCATCGACAGCGGTGGATAGCGTCAGCAAGTTGGTCGCAGACACACTCGCCCAGGGTGGCAAATTATTAACCGGTGGTCAGCGTAGCGAAGTGGGGGCTAACTTCTTCGAACCGACAATTGTCACCGGAGTCACCAATGAGATGTCATTGGCACGTAATGAGATATTTGGCCCTGTGACGCCGATCATCAGCTTCGATAACGAAGAGGAGGCGATCGCCATGGCCAACGATACCGAATATGGACTCGCGGCTTATTTCTATTCCAGCGATATTGGTCGAATCTGGCGAGTCGGTGAAGGGCTCGAGTTTGGCATGGTGGGGGTAAATGAGGGCATTATCTCAAATGCCGCGGCGCCATTTGGCGGAGTAAAGCAATCGGGGAATGGTCGTGAAGGCTCTAAGTACGGGCTCGACGATTATCTGGAGATTAAATATCTGTGCATGGGTGGTTTGGATAGATAAATAGATCGCTAGGCACTAGGCATTTAGAACCTAGAGCCTAGAGCCTGTATCAAATTAAAGGACAAGAGTAATGACCAACAGTAATTTACAGGCGCGTAAAGCCAAAGTGATGCCCCGTGGCCAGGGTAATGTCTATCCAGTGTATGTCGAGCGTGCTAAGAATGCCGAACTATGGGATGTAGAAGGCAATCGATATATCGATTTCGGTACGGGAATCGCGGTATGTAATACCGGCCACAGCCATCCTAAAATTGTGGCTGCGGTTAAGGCTCAGTTAGATAAGTTCAGCCATACCTGTGTCATGATCAACCCCTATGAGTCGGCGGTCGAATTGGCCGAAAAGCTTACCGAAATCGCGCCGGGTGATAGCGAGAAGAAAGCCATCTTCGTGACAACCGGGGCCGAAGCGGTAGAGAACTGTGTCAAGATTGCCCGCGCCCATACCGGTCGCAGAGGGGTTATCGCCTTTAACGGTGGTTTCCACGGTCGAACTAATTTAACGATGGCATTGACGGGCAAAATCAGCCCCTATAAGCAGCTGTTCGGTCCATTTGCCGGTGATATCTATCATGCACCTTTCCCTATGGCCTTTCATGATGTCTCGGTAAAGGATTCGCTTAAGGCGCTGGAGAATCTGTTTAAGGTGGATATCGCCCCTGGCGATGTTGCGGCCATCATCGTAGAACCGGTACAGGGTGAAGGTGGCTTCTATGCCGCGCCAAGTGATTTTTTACAGGCGCTGCGTCAGCTTTGCGATCAACATGGCATCGTCTTGATTGCCGATGAGATCCAAACCGGATTTGGCCGCACCGGTAAGATGTTCAGTTTTGAACACGCGAACGTCGAAGCCGATCTGATGACTATGGCAAAAGGGATCGCCGGTGGATTTCCTATCGCGGCCGTCGTGGGCAAGAGTGAGATCATGGATGCGCCTCTGCCAGGAGGTTTAGGTGGTACCTATGGTGGCTCTCCCGTGGGCTGCGTCTCTGCGCTGGCGGTATTGGAGGTGATGGAGGAGGAGAACCTGATTCAGCGAGCATCGCTTATCGGTAGCATCTTCAATGAACACCTGACTTCACTTCAAAAGACCTATCCGCAGCTGATTGGTGAAGTTCGTCATCAGGGGGCGATGATCGCCATGGAGCTGGTCGTCGATGGAGATGCTGACAAGCCAAATACCGAGCTCACTCAAGCGATTATCGGCAAAGCGGCAGAGCACGGATTAATCCTCCTGGCCTGCGGTTTCTATGGCAATGTGATTCGCTTCCTGCCGGCTCTGACTATCTCAGATGAGATTATCCATGAAGGTCTAGAGAAGTTCACTAATCTGTTTAATGAGCTTGCTGGAGCATAATGGTTCTAGGCTCGAGCTACGACATTCTCCATGTAGGAGCGGCTTTAGCCGCGAATGTTTAAGGGCTACTAGCCAGACACCACGAGCTGTAGGAGCCGGCTTTAGCCGCGAATCTCGAGCGTAAGCTTATAAGTTTGAAGTAACACCTCGTCCCTCTGTGGCGAGGTGTTTTTTTATGCCTGAAGTGTACTAACCCTGTTGCTTTTATCGTCATTCTGAACGTGTTTCAGAATCCATGGTTTTTTATGCTTGAGGGCTTGTCTGTCATCCTGAAATTATTTCAGGCTCTGGTTTGAGTATCTGCAGCAAGCAAATAATGGCTGGAATAGAGCACTGAGCGTTAAAATGTGAAAATATGGGGCTAAACTAATATTAGAGTAAGTACTGCATTTCTTATATGTACAGACAGGATTATTCAAAGGAGTGGATGTGGATATCTCAGTGGTAGAGTCGTTCGAAACGACGGGGTTAGCCTCGAGTGAAGATGTCAGAGAAGCGTTGAGTTCATTGTTAATCGACAGTGTAGAAAGCGGCGCATCGGTGGGTTTTATTACCCCCTTTTTTCATGCTGATGCAATGATTTATTGGGGCGGTGTCGAAGCCGATATGAACTCCGGCGTGCGCAAGCTTATTCTGGCGTGTGATGGCGAAGAGATCTTAGGTTGTGTTCAGCTATCTATGACAGATAAGCGCAATGGTCTGCATCGCGGCGAGGTTGAGAAGTTGATGGTGCGAACCAGTGCCAGAGGAAAGGGGATAGCTAAGAAGCTCATGCTTAAGCTCGAAGCGTTGGCGCTCGAGTTAGATAGGACGCTTATCGTATTAGATACGCGTAAGGGAGATGTCGCTTCGACCCTGTATATTAATCTTGGTTATAGTTTTGCGGGAGAGATCCCCAACTTCGCATTGAGCTCAGATGGTGAGTATGAGGCGACGGTTCTGTTTTACAAAGAGCTTTGATTCTAACGTCGATGTATCTCTAAAATGGTCACGTTTAGCCGGCTATTCCATGCTGGTGGCCATTTTTGAGTAGGCACTCATTATAATCTCCTGACCAGGTTCATGGTCATACCTTCGGTAGGTTTGTGGTTATCTCTTAGCTAAGAGTTACACAATGCTTGCCTAATCAAGAGTATCAGCGTAAAACTCCTGTCAGATAAACAATTTTCTCGCTTTAAATCGGAAGGCTTAATTTGGACCACTTTATTTGGAATATCGATCCTGTATTAATCTCGTTTATGGGGCTAAAGGTACATTGGTATGGTGCGCTGTTTGCTACGGCTATCGCATGTGGCTTTCAGGTGATGAAACGCATCTACATCAAAGAGGGACACGATGTTGAGTCGTTAGATAATTTACTGATCTATTGTGTTGTGGGGATCATTGTCGGTGCCCGACTAGCCCACTGCTTCTTCTACGACCCGGCCTATTATTTCAGCCATCCTTTAAAGATCTTTGCTATCTGGGAAGGAGGATTGGCGAGTCATGGTGGTGGTTTAGGCGCAATTTTAGCGCTCTTCTATTATCATAAAAAAGTGAAGATGCCTTTTCTCTATCTGCTCGACCGATTAGCCATCGCTACCGCGATATTTGGCTTCTTTGTCAGAATGGCAAACTTCATGAACTCTGAGATCTTAGGCCTGCCGACCACGGCACCATGGGCGATCATCTTCGAACGTGTCGATATGCTGCCTCGCCATCCGGCGCAGCTGTATGAAGCCTTTGCGTACCTGGCCATCTTCATCGGTTTATCTGCAATATTCAAATACACCCAAATGAAGCAAAAAGAGGGGGCGATATTCGGTCTATTCCTCTGTCTCGTCTTCGGTGCCAGATTTGCGATCGAATTTGTCAAAGTGAAGCAGGCGGTCTACGCCGATGATTGGGTCATGAGTGCCGGTCAGATGTTGAGTATTCCCTTCCTTGTGGTCGGTATCGCTCTGCTGATCTTGCCTTATGTTAAGTCTAAAAGAGCAGTGCAGTAATTCAGGAGGCTTTTGGGCTGCCTACTTCTGCGTTGAATGACTGCAAAAGGGAGCACCATTCCCTCATTCATTCGCCTTGAATTAGTTTGCCAAAAAAACTCTGAATAGATCACTTTCCCATACCGATTGATATAAAGTCGTTGCGTGAAGACGCAACGACTTTATAGTCCCGAGCGGGAGATATGAAGCGATTCAATAGCCCAGGTCTCTAATGCGCCATCGGAGCTCAGGCTCCATAGGGTACCTGAGCTATCTGCAGCCATGGATAGCACGGTTGTGCCGGCAGAGAAGGCGGTGATGTTCCACTTTGCCAGCTCTTTTCCCGTCTGAACATCCCAACTTGCCAACTCCTGCTTAGACGATGAGGTGATCAGTATCTTGCCACGTTCGACAAATAGCGCCTGGCGAAAATAGCGGTAGCGCTCCAGATAGTCGAGTCGGCTAAGGGCTTGTGTCGTTAATGAGTCGGCGATGAATTGATTATCCAGAGCATCGGCGACAAATATTTTTCGATTCGCTTCATCATAAGAGACGCTGGTTATTCGGAATTGGTTGATATATTCATGGATCACCTTACCTGTGGTGGCAGCCCAGAACAGCACGTGACCGTCGTGTGATGCCGACATCACCTGCTGGTTGTGCGCCGCATATTTCACACGCGTCACTGGTCCATCGTGAACCAAAAACATGGACATCTGGTCGTTAACCAAGTCTACGGTGAATACCGAGCCTTCGTTCAACCCGATGAGTACCTCATTACCCGTATGACTCAGGTGCAGGCTGGTGATTCTAGCCTCGGGATCGAATCCATCGACCTGCCAGGTCACCGTTAACTTTCCAGTTTGAATATCAAAAATCGACACTCGATGCTTGCCCGCTGTGCCCAGTAAGCGTTTATTTCCCGATAGTGAAATATGGTAGAGCTCTTCGATGAAGTCAGACTCGTTCCATTCGTTAATCAAGCTTTTCGAATCGTTATCCCACACCGAAAGATGATGCTTGCGGGTCAGTAGGGCCGAGATGGTCGCATCATCGGACAGTTGAGCCGCAATCACGCGATCACTGGTCAATCTATCTGTCGACAGTGATGTTTGCCCCGTGGAAGGTTCGCTGCAAGCTGTCAAACTCAGTGCTATACAGATACAGAGTAGGGGAAGCATGATGACTTTCACTCTTATCTCTCCTTGCTTTTACATTAGAAGTGTACCCAGACCTATTCTATCGTTTGTTGTGAATACGTGGAGAATATTAGTGGGCTCTGTTTCATTTTTGGAAATATTGTGAGCCATATTTACTAAATTAGCACTACTTATTATGTGGGTAAGGCCTAGACTCGTGGCTATTAAATAACCCTGCCATCGGGGGATGTACCTGACTAATGGCCCGATTGTCACTGAGTGATGAGCCAGGTACCCGCGGCAGCCAACAATAAGAGAACGCTATATGAGAATTGCACTTTTCATTCCGTGTCTGGTGAATCAGATGATGCCAGACGTCGGCATCGCTACGTTAGAACTGCTGGAAAAATTGGGTCATCAGGTGATACTGCCCAAGGGGCAGACCTGCTGTGGTCAACCTATGACTAACTCCGGCTGTTTTAATGAAGCGAAGAAAACCACCCTTAAGTTATTGAATGCATTTAAAGGTGTTGAGTGTGACGCGATTGTTTGTCCGGCTGCTTCCTGTTTAGTTGCTGCTAAAGAGAATTTTCATGAGTTTGATACCAGTCCTGAAGCTCAGGCGGTGATCGACAAGCTGTATGAACTGACCGAGTTTCTGCATGATGTCTCTCCTATCCCGGCCTTTAGTAAGCCTTTCCCCCATAAAATCAGTCTGCAGATGAGTTGCCATGGGATCCGTATGTTGGATCTGGCTACCCCCAGTGAGCAGATGGGACCTCGAACGAATAAGGTTGAGGCGGTGTTGAGTCAGATCCCTCAGATTGAAATTGTCTATCCTGACAGACGCGATGAGTGTTGCGGCTTTGGCGGTACTTTCGCTCTGGATGAAGGGGCCGTATCCGGGAAGATGGGTAAAGATAAGGCACAGGCCCATGCGGCAACGGGCGCGGCTTACGCGGTAGGTTTCGATCCCTCTTGCCTGCTACATATCGATGGCATGATTAAGCGTCAGAAGTTGCCGATACAGATCCGTCACATCGCCCAGGTGATTAACGCCGCACTATAGAGAGCTCACTATGTCAAATAAAAATTCAGCGGTACATGCCAAGAAGGCCGAGATATTTTGTCGGGATGAAGCGAGAGTCGACTGGCACTCGAAAGCCCTGTGGACGGTACGGGAAAAGCGTGATCGCGCAGCCGGTAGCCTGCCCGAGTGGGAACAGTTGCGTCAGATAGGCTCAGAGATGAAGCTACACACACTGACGAATCTGGGACAGTATCTGGAAGAGTTTGAGAAAAACTGTCTGGAAAATGGTATTCAGGTTCATTGGGCTAAAGACGGTGTCGAACATAACCGTATCGTGCATAAGATTTTAGCCGATAAGAAAGTGAAAAAACTGGTTAAGTCAAAGTCGATGCTAACCGAAGAGTGTCACTTAAACCCTTACCTTGAACAACATGGAATTGAGGTGATCGACACCGACTTAGGAGAGCGAATTATTCAGCTTGCCGGTGATCCGCCTTCGCATATCGTTCTACCCGCTATCCATATGAAGAGGGAGGAGGTGGGTGATCTCTTCCATGACAAGTTAGGTACAGAGGCCGGCGCTTCCGATCCATTCTATCTGACCCGCGCAGCAAGAGCTCATCTCAGAGAGCAGTTTCTGTCGGCCGATGCCGCAATGACTGGCGTTAACATGGCCGTTGCCGATAAAGGCGCCGTTGTTGTCTGTACCAATGAAGGCAACGCGGATATGGGAGCCAACCTGCCTAAGCTGCAGTTGCACTCAATGGGTATCGATAAGGTTGTTCCCGATCTCGATAGTGCGTCGGCCTTGTTAAGAACCTTGGCACGTAATGCAACGGGCCAGCCGGTCACTACCTATAGCTCCTTTTATCGTGGCCCTCAGAAGGGTGGCGAGATGCATGTCATTATCGTCGATAATGGCCGTACCGATATGCTTAAAGATAAGATATTGGCTGAATCTCTAAAATGTATCCGTTGTGGTGGTTGCTTAAATACCTGTCCGGTTTACCGCCGCTCGGGTGGTCATAGTTATAACTACACTATTCCCGGTCCTATCGGCATTGCTGTCGGGGCACAAAATGATGATACGAACTCTATTCCATGGGCGTGTACCTTGTGTGGTAGCTGCTCCTATGTTTGCCCGACTAAGGTGCCGCTAGATAAGATCATTCATCATCATCGTCGCTTGAAAGCCGAGGCCGGTAAACTCCCTTATGGCAAGAGTAGTTATATGCCTCTGGTGGGTAATTTTATGGCGAGCGAAACTATGCTTAACTGCTCGATGAGTGTTGCTCGCACCGCACTAAAAGTCCTTCCCGGTAGCCTCCTCAAGCCTTTCTCTGGCGCCTGGGGTAAATATCGTGAACTTCCTACCGCTCCAAACTCAAGTTTCGAAGCTTGGTTTAAGAAAAACAGAGGCTAAAAAGATGTCGAGTAAAGATTATATTTTGAATGCGCTTAAGAGCTCGGCCATCGCCCCTCAGGCTATGCCGGTGTTTAATGTGGCTCCGCGAATTGATGACCTTGTGGGTCAGTTTGAGACCAACCTTAATACCGTGGCGGGAACACTCCATAGGGAAGGCGGGTTAGAGGCGTTGCAGCAGAAGGTTGATGAGCTTATGGCTCAGGGGCTGCAAGTTATCTCTATGGTCGATGGCATTAAGGGAAACCGAGCGGTCACAGAGACTGCACATGAACTCAGAGATATCGATTATGCGGTGATCCCCGGCGATCTCGGTGTGGCCGAGAATGGGGCTATCTGGGTGAATAACAAAAACCTGGGCCACAGAGTCACGCCATTTATCTGTGAAAACCTCTTTCTGGTTATTGAAGCCGATACGATTGTGGCCAATATGCATCAGGCTGCCTCTAAGGTCACTCTTGAGAAGGGAGAGTTCGGTACCTTTATCGCGGGCCCGTCAAAAACCGCCGATATCGAACAGGCGTTGGTTGTGGGTGCCCACGGAGCCTGTAGCTTAAACGTATATCTGGCATAAGTTAGAGAGGCGAAGTTCCGGTTGTTTTGCAATTGGCTTCGCCTTCGTCTATTCGATATTTGATTGTTCTGCCCTGAATTTCAGGGTTTGCTAGCCGCAGTGAACTTGATAATACAGTGGTGACTCTAATCTTTGAGTCGCCATTTTTGGCTTTAATCCCTCTATACCGTAAAAAGATCTTGAGCTTTTGACTGCATAAATTCAATAAAGAGTTTGACCTTAAGAGGTTGCTGGCTACGTTGATGATACAACATGGAAATCCGTCGCTGCTCTCCTGTCCATTCAGGCAGTACTTCGACCAGCTGGCCGGATTTTATCTGCTGCTTCACAAATAACTCGGGTCCATACAAGATGCCACCGTCATCTACGGCGGCATGGACTGCACCATACAGATCGCCTAAGGTAAGTTTGGCCGGGCCATCATAGTAAAAATCTTCACCACTTCGGTGTTTAAGCGTCCAGTTAAACAGGGGCCACACCTTGATTAAGGCGTGTTGCTTCAGCTGATTTGGGTGGTCGATTTCTGCGGCCTGCGTTAAATAGCTTGGTGAGGCATACAGACCATAGTTGAGCACACCCAGTGAGTTCGATACCCAGGATGAGTCGGGTTGAGCACCACCGACGATAGCAATATCGACACCCTCTTCAACCAGATCTATAGCGTTATTATTTTGAGCTATATGCAGTTGAATATCGGGGTGCATCTTTGAAAATTCATTTAACGCACCGATAAATATCATTGATATTATCGATACCGGCGCCGCAATTCTCAGCGTTCCTTCCGGTTTGTTTATCGCTGAGTCGGAACAATTATCGAATTGAGATATGGCATCTTGATAACGCTTAAATAGCGCTTCGCCCTCTTCGGTCAAACGCAGTTTTCGGGTGCTGCGCATGATGAGTTGAGTATCAAGGCTCTCCTCAAGTTTATGCACTTTACGGCTCACCGTTGCGATAGGCATGTTTAGCGCTTTTGCGACCTGTGAGAACCCGCCAGTGTTGACCAGATGGACAAAAAGGTAGATTAATTGCAGCTCGCAAGCGGGGTTTGCACTCATTTGAACAGCCTTTCGCGTTAATACAGATGGAGGAATTATAGCAAGGCTCGTTTGAGCCTTATTGAAGTAAATCAGTAAATGTCTATTTAGCAGATTGTTATATTTACTCTTTCAACGCTAAAGAGGGCCATTATAGGTAATCGTTGGGCTCATATCATTTCAGATATTTATCATAGATCTCTTGATAGCGCCCCGTCTCTTTAAGGTGTTTTAGACCGGCATTGAAGTCATCTCGAATATGTTCATCCCAAAAGACAGGTCGATAATCCATTGGATTAAGTTCTACAAAATGATGCTCCTCAACAGGCTTGGGGTTGAATCCTTTTTCCCGTTGTAGGTGTAAAGTGAAGTATTTGAAAATATTTCGGTCGCTGAGCACCACATCATAATGTTGTCTGTTGAGGGTCAGTGCCTGCAATGACTGGTTATTCTGTTCGAAATAGAGGTTTGAATCTTGAACACTCTGGAGCCATTGGGGATATCGTTTTGCGGCGCCTTGAAAGGCAATCACACTCAAGCCTTGTAGATCTTCCGGCTTCTCGATAGTGAAGTTTCGTTCCTTTAGTGTGATAAATACATTGTCATAAAACACCGCCGGATCGCCGTAGAGAGCGCCTTCCGACTCCATATCCTGGCCCAAGTCGCTCATGGCGGCATCGACAGTGCGCGCTAAAAAAGTGACCGGGATTCTGGCAAAGGGATAATATTCCGGTTTCAGTACGTGACCGCGATGGGCCAAAGCCTCACCTATCACCTCTAGTTCAATCCCCGAGTCTGTCGCAGGGAAACAGAAGGGCGGTATCTTCTCTCCGAAGGCCACCGTGACCTCTGCCGCGAATAGCGGTGAAGCAGATATCCAAAGCAGAACTATTATTAATATTTTACTTATATTCATTCTCTAGCTCTTGATTTTGGCTACATTGCCATTGGCCACATCAAATATGGGTCAGCTCGAGACAGTTCGCTAGCTCACTATGATATCCATTCGGTTAGAATTAACGGTTCTTAGCTGATTAGTATCAATTGTAATTCAGGTGTTACTAAGTGATCGTACAACATATGGACATGTTAGTCAGTTTAAACTGTACTTAACTGTTCAGATCAGACCTCTGAATTGTGACGGCACTCAATCACTGCGGCTAATTTCAGATAAGAGATTGGAAGTGGGTTATGTCCGGTGTGATGCCGTTGGCAATCTTACACTGATGGGTATTACCTTTGGGTAATTGCGCTTTTACGACTACTTTTAATAGAGAGGGATTCGACAATTTTTGTCAGGCAATTTGATAGGTGGCGTCATGCATATGCAAACGACCTTGCTGCTGTTGGTCTTTTTTGTGATAGCGATTTTATTGGGAATAATACTGCGCAGGTTACTGAAAAATACTGCGATCCCATACTCGGTGGCCCTGTTGTTGCTCGGCATGTTAATTGGTACTAGTCTGAATGTTGACTCGCATATTCCAGTCTTGAATGAACTCAATTCGGCGTTTGTTTTAGCCAGCCAGTTAGATGCCAACCTCATCATGTTTATCTTCCTGCCTGCATTGGTGTTTGAGTCAGCCTTCTCTCTCGAGGTGCATCTATTTAAACGTATGTTCTCACAAATTGCGGTATTGGCTATCCCCGGTTTGGTGATCTGTACTCTATTTACGGCCATCTTGAGCCTGACGGTGTTGCCATGGAATTGGTCTCTCGGTACGGCCTTGATGTTTGGCGCGATAGTGAGCGCGACCGATCCCGTTGCCGTGGTGTCTCTGCTCAAGGAGATGTGCTCGCGGGTTAGGTTGCAGACATTAATCGAGGGTGAGTCGCTGCTCAATGACGGTACGGCGATCGTGATGTTTACGCTGTTTCTCTCCCTGGCGACTCAGGTCAAACCTGAATTTAATACGCTGGAGGTGATTGTTGAGTTCTTCCGTGTCGTTTCAATCGGTGTGCTTATCGGGGCTGCGGTCGCGGCGATAAGCCTTAAGTTTATTGGCTCTATATTCAACGATAGCTTGATTGAGATCGCGCTGACATTGGTGTTGCCCTATCTGGTTTTTTATCTGTCAGAGCATCTTTTTCATGCCTCTGGTGTCGTGAGTGTTGTCACCTTAGCCCTGATATATGCAGGCCCGGGTCGAACACGCTTTTCTCCCGAGGTGATGGAGCATCTGCACCATTTTTGGCATACACTCTCTTTTCTCTTCAATACCCTGATTTTTCTTCTGGTTGGATTAGTCGTCTCTACCCGCTTGGGTATCGCCGATCTCGCAAATTGGCAATATCTTGCGGTCATCTTTGTCGGGATCTTAGTGATCCGTGCCGTCGTCATTATCGGCCTGATGCCTGTTCTTGCCAGGATCGGGATAGGTTTAACGAAGGAGAAGTCAATTGTATTGATATGGGGCGGGCTGCGTGGCGCCGTTTCATTGGCCCTGGCTCTAATCGTTGCCACCAACGAGTCCCTGGATATTCAGCTGCGGGATCAAATCCTGTTTCTGAGTGCAGGCATCGTGGTATTAACTATCATAGTGAATGGATCATCCATGCGCTTCGTGATGGCAAAGTTAGGCTTAGATAGGCTCCCTAAGGCCAAGCAGCAGGCGTTTGCCAAGGTACAGCACAAGATCTCCGATGAAATTATCATGGTCAGAGAGCGATTACATGCCGACGAACATCTGAAAGCCGTTAACTGGCCCCTGGTAGATGGCAACATAGTGACGGTCAGTGAGCCTTTTACAGATGAACAGAGTTTAGATACTGAGGTTGAGTTTTTACGTAAGCTATTGGAATCGGAGCGACAGTTTTACTGGAATCAGTTTGCCAAGGGATTACTCAGTCAGGATGCAACCCATATTCTGGTCGAGGCCATAGAGAAAGCGCTCGATGGTACGCCTAAAATATGGCCCAGAAGTTCGATAGAGAAACATTGGAAAATTCCGCAGTGGTCCCTGCGCTGCGGTTCGCTCCCCCTTATTGGCGCCTATGCTCGCGGTGTAAGCTACAGACAACATATCATTATCTTTGAGAGTGCCAGGGGGTTATTCGAGGCGAGCCAGTATATACAAGCGCTGGCGCCGAGTTTATCACTGGAGCCTGCGCAGCTTGAGCAAGCTATGAAGCAGATAGTGCAAGTGAATCTATTTGCAAAGAATACCTTGAATGATTTCAGGCAAAAATCACCGCATCTGGTCGAGCGGGTCGAGTCATATCTGGCATTGCGTATCTTGTTAAATACAGAGCGAAAGATGATACAGGAGCTATCTCATGAGGGGATGATCTCTGAGGTCGATGCAGAGAAACTGATCGAAGCCGTCGAATTTAAGATGCATGAAAGTAAGAAGCAGAGCCAGTTAACTTAGCTAATCTCTTAAGCCAATAGTATTCGAGATAGTATTGGCTTTTTTACACTCTAATTAGAGGTACAGAGAGCCGACTGAACACTCTTATTTCAAGCTATCATCGGCTCCTGTTTTTAAAAATAGCCAACTGTTATTTTAACCGGTAGACCACCTCTATTCGGTCTCTAATCGTCACTTCCCCCTGCTGATAACTCTCGGCTACATCGTAACTCGCGCCTTTGGCATTCATACGTAGCATGACAGGTTGAACCGGATGTTGCTCGAAGTAGCGGATCTCCCAAACCCCCTCGATCTGTTCACCAAATCCTTCGGCCAGTAGTTGCGCTTTTTGTTGAGCATCTTTGATGGCTGCGAGTCTGGCCTTAGCCACATACTCATCTTCCTTACTGGATTTGAGTGCGATGTTATTGACCCGGTTGATGCCCTCTTCTAATGCCGAGTCTAAGATGGCGTTGAGGCGGGATAAATCTTGTATCGTGACGGTTAGACGACGACTGGCCCTGTAACCGGTCAATTGGGCGGGCTTATCTTTCTCATAGTGGTATTGCGGCTGTAGATTCAGATTTGCACTCTGGATAAGCGAACGCTCTATGCCCGCTTTTTTCAATCGCGCGATAAATTTAGCGACGGCCTTATCTGAACCATCTTTCGCGCCTTTGGCGGTTTTATCTCTAATAACGACTTCGACATTGAGTTCGGCCATGTCGGCTTCTACGGCCAGCTCACTGACGCCTATCGTCTCAAGGTGAGGGAAATTGAGTTCACTGGCTTCAAGCTGTGGCGCAGCCAGAATAAGGCTGCCGGATATGATTGCTGCTAATAGTGATTTTTTCATTATTTGGAACTCCAAAAGCGAAAGGTAAAAGTGATTTCTGAAGTTATAAACGCAGGCAACTTAAGAAAGGGTTTTATTTTTCCTTTATATTTTATTTTTCCTTTTTTTAGGGACTCCCCTCCCGGTGCATCAAATTGTTACCTATAGTCAATATAGATTGTCTTTTACGCCGTAAGATATCAAAGTGTTATTTATAGGTTGTTTTTTTGTGTTTTTGGTCGAGCCTAAACCAGAAACTGAGCGGGTATCTGGCAGGCCGTTCGCTTCAGATGAGAGTGCCTGAAACAACGAAAACTAAGGTGAGGTCGGTATGTATTCTATAAAAAGAAATCTGCTTTTAGGCTTAGCTATTGTCTTTTGCTACATCTTCGTCAGTATTTATAGTGCCAAACTTGATGATGTCTCTTTCGCAACCCAAGCCCATCAGTATGGCACCGACTTGGCCTATAACGCGTCAGAGTTTGGCGATCTCAGAGTGTCACCCGCGACTATCTACAACAGAGCCAAGATTAATCATCTGCACTCAGTCGGAAGGGATAGTCGTGAGAGAAGTGATAAGGAGAGTAAAAGCGGAATTAACCGTAATAATGCTTATAGAAGTAATGAATATGGGAGTTTAAATCGCAGAGCCGATAATGTTGGTGTCACACAAAAATCCCAGATAAACAGTGTTGAGCTAGAAAAAACGAGAGTCGCGGGTATACTCAACGCTGCTGTTTTTCTATTGGGTGTCACCATAGTTTCATTGGCATTTACCGGCGAAAACATCAAGTCAGAATTTGATGAGAAGGTTATATTCCTGTCGATACTGATTTTTATCGATGTCCTTTTTATCGGGGGGCAATATACCATGGCACTTCCAGTCTTAGGGCTTATTTTGCTTTATGGTAGACGCTATCTGGGAACCTATTTTACCCCGCATCAAGAGTAGCTTGTTTTAACCTCAACTCAAGGTTAGTCTTAGATAAACGACTTGCCAAAGGAGGATGACGCCGATGCTGAAACTGCTCGCCAACAACACGCCTGTGTTGTTCCATTGGTACAACTGCGATATTCAACTCGCCTACGATTTCCCCAACGTTTAGTCCTGCCCGATGCTGGCTGCATATCAGCCCGCACTTAAGCTAATTAAGCTAATTCAACTAATTAAATTAAGTCAGTTAATAATAACGTGCTACTTAGCCGAACTCTGCCACGCAATTTTGCTGACATTGTTGCGGTATTTAATCGACTCGGTAGGTGCACTAATACCAATTGGTATAAATGCTACAAGGGATTAAACAATGAAACGTATTCCAGAACCTTTTCGTATCAAGATGGTTGAGTCAATTCGAATGACTAACCTTGAAGACAGAGAGCAAGCCCTGACCCAAGCAGGTCTCAACCCCTTCCTGCTTCGCAGCGAAGATGTCTATATCGATCTGCTCACCGACTCCGGCACCGGCGCGATGAGTGATGTGCAGTGGGCGGGACTCATGATGGGCGATGAGTCCTATGCGGGTAGTCGTAACTATTTCAACCTGTGTGAATCTGTAGAACACTTCTTTGGTTATAAACTCACCGTGCCGGTTCATCAGGGGCGCGGCGCCGAGCAGATACTGTTTCCCTGCCTGATAGAGCGGATGAAACAGGTACGCGGTGGTACCGAGCCGATATTTATCTCTAATTATCATTTCGATACCACGGCGGGTCATATCGAGATGAACGGCGGTAAGGCGCTCAATGTCGTGACCGAAAAGGCGTTCGATACCGAGAGTTACTACGACTGGAAGGGGGACTTCGATCTCGATAAGCTTCGCGACACCATAGCCACCTATGGTGCCAACAATATCGCCGCCATCATAACAACTGTGACCTGTAATAGCTCCGGCGGGCAACCTGTCTCTATGGCGAACATGCGTGCCGTCTATGAGATCGCTCAGAAACATGACATTCCTGTCGTTATCGACTCAGCCCGATATTGTGAAAATGCCTATTTCATCAAGCAGCGTGAGGCAGGATATGAAGATAGCTCCATGTTGGAGATCATCCGTGAGATGTTCCAGTATGGCGATATGCTTACCCTGTCGGCGAAGAAAGATCCTATGGTCAACATAGGCGGGCTCTGCTGTGTGCGCGATCATGAAGAGTTATTCAGAGCCGTGCAGACACGATGCGTGCCCATGGAAGGGTTTGTCACCTATGGCGGCATGGCGGGTCGTGATATGGAGGCGCTGGCCAGAGGCATGCATGAAGGCGCCGATGAAGATTTTCTTCACTATCGAGTCAGTCAGGTTGCCTATCTTGGGGAACGTCTTCGCGAGGCGGGGATCCCCATCCAATATCCCACGGGAGGGCATGCGGTGTTTGTCGATGCGGCTAAGATGTTGCCCCATATTCCAGCCCATCAGTTTCCTGCACAATCTTTGTGTAATGCCCTCTATCTCGAGGCAGGTATTCGGGCGGTAGAGATAGGTTCATTGTTGCTTGGACGCGATCCCGAAACCTCAGAGCAGAAGGTGTCGCCTATGGAGCTGATGCGACTCACGATTCCACGAAGGGTTTATACCAATGATCATATGGATTACGTTGCCGATGCTCTCATCACCATCAAAGAGCAGGCGGCGTCGCTTAAGGGATTAACCTTCGATTACGAGCCGCCGGTATTGAGACACTTTACCGCTAAGTTCAACTCACTTTAGAGTACCATTGCGTTACAGCCCGAGGTGAGATTTCAAGCTCACCTCGGGTTAGATTTCCTCTCAAAAATTTATTCGGTTTATAAAGGATATTCAATTTAACTCTTTCTGTATTCACAACTTTTTCTTAAATTACATAGCTTCTATCTCATTGTAGGTACGTGAGTTAATGCACTTATAAATTTGTGATGCCCCAAAAAAGAACTAGTGTTAATCATAGGACATGTATGTGTTGGTGTGCTGAAGAGCATGACCAAGCCGCAATAGGGACGTTTGATGAATCTACATACTCAGGAGCCAGGAACGATAAATGTCGTTATCTGTGATGATTCGGTTACTAATGTTTTGATCATAGCTGAAATCTTAAAATCTATTGATATGGAGTTGAATGTCACTAAAATCACCGATCCGCGTAAGGTGATGAATGAATTGGATAGTCAAGTAACCCTGCTTATTTTAGATCTGGAAATGCCCTATTTTACCGGTTATGAAATTCTCGAAAAAATCAGAATACTTTACAGTCCCGAGAAATTACCCGTTATCGTTGTCAGTGGTTTGAGCGATCAAAAGTCTCAAATTAAGGCATTGAAATTGGGTGCAAATGATTTCATCTGTAAACCATTTAATGAGTATGAGCTTAAACTTCGGGTTATCAATCAGCTTAATATCATGAACGCTTTTAAGCTACAGTCCAGGCTCAATTATGAGCTTGAGAAACGTGTGAAATTGCGTACCTTCGAGCTTGAGCAGGCGACCGAATGTCTGATTAATAAGTTGGCTATGGTTGCCGAAATGCATGATGAAAATACCGGGCAACATATTCTTAGAGTGGGGAAATATTCAGGAGTGCTGGCTCGAAAGCTTGGGTTAACAGAGCAGGTGTCGTATATGATAGAAAAAGCCGCACCCATGCATGATATGGGGAAAATAATGATCCCTGATGAGATCTTATTTAAACCGGGTAAGCTTAGCGAATCAGAACATTTAGTCATGAAACAGCACGTTGAAAAAGCGAATGACTTGTTTGATGACCACCCATCGATGATGATTCAAATGGCTAAATCTATTGCAGTATATCATCACGAGAAATGGGACGGTTCTGGTTATGCTAAGGGCCTTAAAGGCCACTCCATTCCGATAGAAGGACAAATAGTCGGACTCGTTGATGTATTCGACGCGTTAACTACCGAGAGACCTTATAAACATGCATGGACAATCGAAGATTCGGTTCAATACCTAAAAGATCAATCCGGAAGCCACTTCGATCCTAAGCTCGTTAATCTGTTTATTGAACATCTGCCTGAGATATTGGAGATAAAGGCTGCGTTTCCCGAGAGGGCACTTTAGTGTTTCACTCGTTTTAAAGCGTAGCTTTTCGATGATGAAGCGTGATTTGGAGTTTTGAGTACCATAGATTACAGGTCCTCATGCCCACGCAAGGCGGCTGCCGGAAGTATCTGCTGCATCTACTGTTAGATAGAACCTGAATCTGAAGATGTTAATTACCTTCTAACTGCTGAAAGTGGGAACAGTTGAAATACAAGATATTTCAACTGTTATCAGGCAACACTACATTTTTCTAAAACCTGCGTAGCTTGCATTCTCCTGTGAAGCGTTAGCCTGGTCACCTCGACCCATCTGGCTCATGACCGATTCATCCCGGCTCTTGGTTTTACCGCCACAGCCACACCCACCAGACTTTCCATGTTCATGACCTGCATGGCCACCACAGCATCCACCGGCCTTTTTTCCTGTACTGCCGTGAGCATCAGAGTCATCGCTATGTGAGTGAGAGCCGCAACCACATCCACCCGACTTGCCATCTCCTGACTGGCCGCCACAACAGCCGCCTTTCTTCTCATGATTGAGTGAGGCTCTGCCCTGTGAGGCATCGAGAAGACGCAGATTCAGATTTCGTGTAGTTTGCAATAGCTCTTCGACGCAAAGAGAGCTATCGCCTTTGCTGACGCTGATCCCCGCATCGAGTAGCTTGACGAGCATACGCTCGCCGATGTGCTGCACTATGATGATGTTGGTCTTGTTATTGATGATTAGCTCCAACATCGCCTTCTTGGCGCTGCAACCTTCGGCCTGTAAGGCCGGGTTGGCGAAGCTGCCGATTAACTGATGCTGTTCGTTGAAGAAACCGATCTGTTGGGCTTTGGTAAAGTGGCTCGCGAGTCGGTCACGACTCATTGGCATTGCAATAATCATAATCATTCCTTGTGAGACCTTAATACTTGCCTATTAAGGTCCTATATTAGTTTGGTATCGACTTAGCTCTCTTGGCTTTCTTGAGGCAGCACCAGTGCATGTCCGCGGGTGATAGCGGTAGCGACTTTCTTACGTGCGCTGGCCAACAGGTTGCCGAATGTCTGTCTGGATATGCCCATCTTGGCCGCGGCATCGAGCTGACTCATCTTCTCTACATCGCCTAAATTCAGCGCCTCAAACTCATCGGCTTCCAGTTGGATCTTGGTTAACTCGACCGAAGGGATCCCATTGGGCTTAAACATGCTACAGGGCACACAGGCCGATAGACGACGACACTTTCTGGGTCTGGGCATAATGGATCGTCTCCGCTCTTGTTAGTCAAAAAAGTTATTAGTTATTGGCGTACGCTAATAACTAGAGATTATCATGTAAGTTCACAAAACAAACCGTGAAGTAGATCACTCACAAAAATATTCGTATAGGCTAAATAATCGGGTGCTTATGGCCTCACAAGGCGAATATGGCAAAGCCATGAACTGCAAATGATTCATGAATAAGATCATGCTGCTTACGGTCATCTAAGTTAGACCAATCAATATGGATAATTGGTAGCTTCATTTCTCCTAACACCAAATGCCATGAATGTGCCTCATACTTTTTCCTATCTCATTATTCTGTTTATCTTTTTGTGTGAGGCCTCAGATACTGAGTCTAATACTATTTTTATTAGTAGTGAGGTTGTTTAGTACTACTGAGGCTATAAATGAAAAATGCGGTCTCGGTTTACAAGAGTCCCCATTGAAGTTGCCGAAGTTCGTTGGAATCAATAGCGTGAGTCCAGACATGGATGTCTGGCTAACTTTCGGGGTACAGGATGTACCATCGGAAGTGATAGCTATTTATCCGTAAGCATGAGGCTCGTAATCAACTGCATGTAACTTCGTTGGGGCGTCATGGAGGATAAGGACGGGCAGTCCTCCTTGCCCTGGTGTGGAATGGAATTCCACGACTTTAATCCAAACGAAGTTTGGAAAACCAATTGTAAGCGTACCGCAGGTAATAAATACCATAGTAGCTATGGTCTACATCTCTTTCCCCCCAAATAAACACCACAAAAGTTAAAAGTTAAAACAGAAGTTATTTAAACCATTGTTAACTGACAATGGCCTCCCCAAGCGATAGAATACCCCTCAGATTATTCCTCATCAGAGCCAACCTCATGCATGTACACATCTTAGGCATCTGCGGCACCTTTATGGGTGGTCTAGCACTGCTAGCCAGAGCCGAAGGCCACAAGGTTACCGGCAGCGATGCCAACGTCTATCCGCCAATGAGCACTCAGCTCGAAGAGCAGGGCATCGAGCTTATTCAGGGCTTCGACCCGAGTCAGCTCGGGAAAAACGAAGATGATGCGCCGGATCTGGTGGTTGTCGGCAACGCGATGAGCCGTGGTAACCCATGCGTCGAGGCGGTATTGAATCGCGGCCTTAAATACACCTCAGGGCCACAGTTTCTGGCTGAGCATATTCTACCTAATCGCTGGGTGCTGGCGGTATCGGGAACCCATGGTAAGACGTCGACCTCGAGCATGCTGGCATGGATTTTAGAAGAGTGTGGCTATGAGCCGGGCTTCTTGATCGGTGGCGTGCCGCAAAATTTCGGTGTATCTGCACGTCTGGGTAACTCGCCATTTTTTGTGGTAGAAGCCGATGAGTATGATAGCGCCTTCTTCGATAAGCGTTCCAAGTTCGTTCACTATCAGCCACGTACCCTGGTGATCAATAACCTGGAGTTCGATCATGCCGACATCTTCGACGACTTAAAAGCGATTCAACGCCAGTTTAACCACGTGATACGCACCGTACCCGGTCAGGGGAAAGTTATCTGGCCGAAGGACAGTGTGGCGGTACAGCAGGTGATAGAGATGGGCTGCTGGAGCGAGCAGGAGACCTATACTAAGAGTCAGAGTCGTGGGCCTAAAGCGATAGAGCAACAAGCGCCAGCTCAAGGTTGGTCGACTCAACTTATTGCCGATGATGGCCATAAGTTTGAGCTGTTTTTTAATGGCGATTCCCTGGGCATCTTGGATTGGAGTCTGATCGGCCAGCACAATGTCGAGAATGCTACCATGGCGATTGCCGCGGCTCGTCATGTGGGCGTACAGCCTGAAGCGGCTATCGAAGCGCTCACCAAGTTTTTGCCACCTAAGCGCCGTATGGAGCTTATCGGTACGGTGAACGGCATTGAAGTCTATGACGATTTTGCCCACCATCCCACGGCGATTGCGACGACCCTGCAGGGGACTCGCGCTAAGGTCGGTGAGGGTAAGATCACCATTATCCTAGAGCCACGCTCGAATACCATGAAAAGTGGTGTGCACAAGGATACCTTAGCCGGTTCGATGGAGCTTGCCGATGAGGCCTATCTCTATCAGGCGGATAATATCGGTTGGGATGTACAGGCGGCGATGGATAAAGCCCAACTGCCCGTCACTGTGCTATACCAAATAGATGAGATAATCGATGCAGTGGCCAGTAAGGCAAAGTCCGGTGACACCATCATAGTGATGAGCAATGGCGGCTTCGGTGGCTTGCATCAGAAGCTGTTAGCTAAATTAAGTACCTAGTATCTAGGTTCTTGTAAATTGAGATTTTTAAATGAGTTACCCAAGAAAAACTAAATCTATCAGTCTGGCCTGGACCGGCGCCTCGGGGGCACCTTACGGCCTTAAGCTGCTGGAGTGTCTGCTTGCTGCCGATTATCAGGTGTTCCTGATGATCTCCTCTGCCGCCAGAATAGTGATGGCTACCGAGCATGGCTTGCAGTTGAGTGCTAACAGTGACAAGGCAAGAGACCAACTGCTCGAGCTATTTAGTGAACAGGGCGTCGAAACCACCGGAATGCTGCATGTTCTGGGCAAGGAGGAGTGGTTCTCCCCTCCGGCCTCAGGATCGGCTGCACCTAAGCAGATGGTGATCTGTCCCTGTAGTACGGGAACGTTAGCGGCCGTGGCAACCGGAATGAGCAATAGTTTGCTCGAACGTGCCGCCGATGTGGTCATAAAAGAGCGCGGTCAATTGATCTTGGTTCCCAGAGAAACCCCCTTTAGTTCTATACATTTAGAGCATATGTTGTCGCTCTCTCGTCTGGGTGCGACCATTATGCCTGCGGCTCCGGGCTTTTATCATGATCCCAAATCGATACAAGATCTGGTAAACTTCATGGTCGCCCGGATACTTGACCATTTGGGCGTTGAACACGAATTAACGAATCGCTGGGGCTATGATAAGCATAGTGCCAGTGACAGCGACAATTAAGACTATGTTGAGAGTACTATGAAACACACCATCGAAGAGATGATCTCTACCCAAGAGATAGACGAGAAACTGGATCTGTTAGCCGAGCAGATCAATGCTCATTATGCTAACAGCGAGCGCCTGTTAATGGTGGGTTTGTTGAAAGGCTCAGTTGTGTTTATGGCTGATCTTTGTCGCCGTATTAAAGGCCATGTTGAGATCGATTTCATGTCGGTATCCAGTTACGGCAATGCGATGACCAGTACACGTGAAGTTAAAATTCTTAAAGACGTGCAATCGGATATCCAGGGACGCGACGTGCTTATCGTCGAAGACCTAATCGACTCGGGTAACACCCTCAATAAGATCCGTGAGATGCTTTTACTCCGTGAGCCTAAGAGTCTGGCGCTATGTACCTTGCTCGATAAGCCTGAGCGTCGTGAAATTGATGTGCCAGTCGATTTTATCGGCTTTACCATCCCGGATGAGTTTATCGTAGGTTACGGTATCGATTACGCCGAGCAGTATCGAAACCTGCCTTACATTGCGAAGGTTATCCCGCAAGAATAAGCTCGCTCGCTTTATCATTAACTCCCGCAACTGGCGGGAGTTTTTCGTTATACAGATATCGGTTTACTGCACTGGAAGAAAAATGTTAAATACAGAGAACGCATTAGTTATCGACTCGCTGAAGAAAACCTATAAAGGTGGAGTCGAAGCGGTAAAAGGAATTAGCCTTAAGGTTAAAAAGGGCGATTTTTTTGCGCTACTCGGCCCTAATGGTGCGGGTAAGTCGACGACCATAGGTGTGATTAGCTCGCTGGTGCAGAAGAGTGAAGGTAAGGTGTCTGTGTTTGAGCACGATATCGACAGTGAGCTGGAGTTGGCTAAGCTCTGTATCGGTTTGGTGCCACAGGAGTTTAACTTCAACCAGTTTGAAACTGTTCTGCAGATAGTGGTCAATCAGGCGGGTTATTACGGTGTGACCAAGGCTGTCGCCCTCGAGCGCGCCGAGAAGTATTTGACCCAATTGGATCTTTGGGAAAAGCGTAACAGTCCCTCACGGACACTGTCCGGTGGCATGAAGCGTCGTTTAATGATTGCCAGAGCGCTGATGCATGAGCCAAAGCTGCTTATTCTCGATGAACCGACGGCGGGTGTCGACATTGAGCTCAGACGTTCGATGTGGACCTTCCTGACGGAGCTTAATGCCGAAGGAGTGACGATTATTCTGACGACTCACTATCTGGAAGAGGCTGAGATGCTTTGCCGTAATATCGGTATTATCGATAAAGGTATCTTGGTTGAGTGCACCAGTATGAAGTCGTTACTGAGCCGTTTAAATCTTGAAACCTTTGTGCTCGACCTGAGCACGGATCTCACAGAGACGCCAATGCTTAAGGGGTTCATCTGCCGTTTAAGCGATGCTCATACCTTAGAGGTCGATGTAGAGAAAGATCAGAGTCTTAATGCGGTATTTACTCAACTCAGCGAGCAAGGGCTCGAGGTGTTGTCGATGCGCAATAAGGCCAACCGTTTAGAGGAGCTGTTTGTGGAGCTGGTAGAGAAAGGTAAGCATCAGCAACCTCAGGATAAAGGAGTGGCATTATGAATATGAGAGCGCTTTATGCCACGGCATTTAAGAGTATTTTAACCAAAGAGGTTAATCGTTTCACTCGGATCTGGATACAGACTCTGGTACCTCCGGCCATCAGTATGACGCTCTACTTCCTGATATTCGGTAACCTGGTCGGTAAGCGGATCGGTGAGATGGGTGGTGTCACCTATATGGAGTTTATCGCGCCGGGCTTGATTATGATGGCGGTGATCACAGCCTCTTACTCTAATGTGGCTTCATCATTTTTCAGCGCCAAGTTTCAGCGTAACCTCGAAGAGTTGATTGTTGCCCCGGTGCCTCATTATGTGATTATTGCCGGTTATGTGGGTGGAGGTGTTGCGCGGGGGCTGTGCGTGGGTAGCATAGTGACCGGAGTCGCTATGTTCTTCGTCGATATCTCTTTGCATCACGCGGGCTTAGTGGCGATAACAGTGCTGCTTACCTCGATTCTGTTCGCGCTGGGTGGCTTAATCAATGCTATATTTGCAAAGAGTTATGATGATATCAGTATTGTGCCAACCTTTGTGTTAACGCCGCTCACCTATCTCGGTGGTGTGTTCTACTCCCTATCCCTGTTACCCGATTTCTGGCAAGGTGTGTCGGCACTGAACCCCGTGGTTTACATGATTAATGTGTTTCGTTACGGCTTCTTAGGCTACGCCGATATCAGTGTGCCGTTTTCGATTGCCGTTATGGTGGGCTTCTGTGTCGGCTTGTGGAGTCTGGCGTATTATCTGATCAGCCGTGGCATAGGTTTACGTAGCTAGAAGGTTAGAAGATTAGAGTTTCGGTGGGAGTCATATCTGGCTCCTTTTTCTGGATCCCGAACCTTTAGTTTTCTTCTATATATTTCATTATCTCAAAAACCTGCTCCATAGTTTCAGCCCCCAGCTTGGCGGTGCAGCAGTGACCTGACACACTGGCATGCACTCTGACCAAAGCCAATACCTGAGGTAAACACAGAGGTTCATCCGATACTTGCCAGCTTAGTCGCGTGTCTGGCTTCAATTGAGCACGCTGCGCCAAGGAGAGATTATAGGTGACGCCCGATGCGTCTAAAAGACGACTCATTTCCTCTATGTGGTTCTGTTCCTCAAGTCGCCACTCTTGCTCCGATGCAAGATAGACGAGCTCGGCTTGTTCTTCTTGAATGAGTATTGCTGGCCACTGAATATGCCTGTTCTCGTCATGGTTCATATCGTCTTCTTATTACTTGTTTTTCTTACTTTCTTTGAGCAGCCAAGGATATTGACTGTTGCAGCTATATTGCTCGAAGGCGGTGGCTTTATCTGCAATAGCGTCGGCGATTCCGAAGGCGTACCCCTTCACGTAAATCAACACGAATAAGGCACGCATCTCGCCATTATCCATAGGTTTAAGTTGCTCATTTAACGTGAGGTTGAGGCGCATGTTATCGATTTTATGGCCATTACTCATGGCGAGTTTGCTACAAACGAGCAGATCCATCACTTCTGGCATATTAAGTACTGCATGTGCAGTATCGACAAAACCGTGCATCCCCATGCCGCCTCGACTGGCGATGATCTTTTGCAGCGTGAAATAGGATAGGAGGGAGCCCAGGAGTAAGCCTGTAATAAAAAGAGTGAGATAAGTGAGTTTTTTCATCGAAATGTTGAATGCTTCTGTTTTTGAGTAAGGGAAAGCCACGAGTTAAAGACAGAGCTAAGAAAGTCTCGAGTCGCGAAAAGCATGCCGTGGCTGATTGCTCGTGGCTCGCAGCCCGCAACTGTTTATTGCGGCTCCACTTCGGCTTCTATCAGCGCCTTGCGCTCTTGCAGGAGATCTATGCTCTTCTGGTTATTCGAGATAAGCTCATTGAAATAGAGGTGCATCTCCTTTAACTCTTTAAGGTACTCGGGGTCATCTTTTTCATGTTTCTGCCAGTAACGCTTTCGCTCAATCTTCTGAATCTCGCTGGCTCTCAATATATCGAAATAGCTGTTTTCCTGCTTTAAACGGTACATCTCTCCGTTGATCAGCTGCATCAGCTTCTCTTTCGAGATAGTTTTCATATCGAGCAGTGCAGATAGAGGATCGATAAAACTTTGGGGTTTATCTGAATCGATCTCTGTGGTGATCCCCAGATCATATTCGATCTGGTGCTGACTGAACTCTTTCGGACAGGTGGTTTGGCTAAAGACGACCTTGTCATCCTTAATACATTTAAAAATGCTACCAGCCACTGCAGTGCCGGGTAATAGCAGGCCTGAAAAAGTCAGACCGATAAAAATAATGGGTATCACTCTTGCCATCAGGCTACACATCCTCTGTTCAGCTTTCGACTCACTCATAGGGTGAGTGTCATGTTTTCCGGCTGTATATCGAAAAATACCTGAGTATTATTCGAACATCCATTCAGCCTTATTTATGATTACTTTTATGCATACTACTATGGCGTAACTTGCTTGATAAAACCAGTGTTTTGAGGATGAGTTGCGTCTATGCTTAGCCGGATTAATAAGAAAATCGTGAGAGAAATAGCTATCAGGAAATGCAGGGCTAAGCAGGGCACGAAACGTGCCCTCGATAGTGCAGTAATTATTTAGCGAGTGAAGCAGAGGTTATCTATTAGGCGAGTATCGCCCATGTAGGCCGCAGCGAGTATGACTAGTGAAGAATCTTCGCCGGATGCCGGTGACAGGTCAGATGTACTGCGTATCTCGAGGTAATCAGGTTTGAATCCTGCCTCACACAGTTGGCTATTGCCGCTTTGAATCGCATTGGCAATCGACTCGCCTTGCTGTATTGCTACAGACATGGTGTCCATGGTTTGCTTAAGCGTCGCCGCCTTATCTTTTTGGTCCTGGCTGAGGTAGCCATTACGCGAACTCATGGCTAAGCCTGAGGCTTCACGTATGGTGTCGACGCCAATTATCTCAATAGGCATAGAGAGATCTGCCACCATGGTCTCGATCACCAGCAGTTGTTGGAAATCTTTACGACCGAAGAGGGCAATATCGGGCTGGACGATATTAAACAGCTTACAGACCACTGTGGCGACGCCACGAAAATGTCCCGGACGGCTCGCACCACACAGTTGCTCGCCGATGTTGGGCACCTCGACAAAGCTCTGCTGCTCCATCCCTTTGGGATAGATTATCTCCGGTGTAGGAGTGAAGAGTAGCTCAGCTCCTGCTTCGGTTAAGGCTTGCTGATCGACCGTTAATGTTCTCGGGTAAGCATCGAGATCTTCGTTCTGACCAAACTGCATCGGATTGACGAAGATTGAAGCGACAACGTGATCGGCACGTTTGACGGCTTCTTTAATGAGTGTGATGTGACCCAGATGCAGATTGCCCATAGTGGGAACAAATGCGACGGTTTCGCCTTTTGCATGCCATGCACGAACTTGCTGACGGATCTGACTGATTTCTTGAGTGGTGATCATAGTAACTCTGCACTATTTTGTTTTGCTTAACATGCTTGCGACTCATCAGAGCGCATATGCGCTCAAGTCAAACCGCTAGTGAATCTTAGGGCTCACAAGCGGCTGAGTAAGCGTGAGATTAGTTAAAAGTGTGGTCGCTGCCAGGGAAGATACCTTGTGCAACTTCGTCGATATAAGCCCGGATAGCCTCGCGGATCTCACCAGTTTGCTTCAGGTAATTCTTTGAGAAACGAGGAATGTAGCCGCTGGAGATCCCCAGCACGTCGTGCATCACTAATATCTGACCATCGGTGTCTGCGCCGGCTCCGATGCCAATTACCGGAATCGTCAATGCTTCACTGATTGTCTTGGCGAGAGGTGCCGGGATACATTCGACAACGAGCAGTTGAGCGCCAGCAGCTTCGATGGCCTTGGCCTCATCGAGGATACGTTGGGCATTATCTGAGTCGCGTCCCTGAACTTTAAACCCACCGAAAACGTGAACCGATTGTGGCGTCAGCCCCAAGTGGGCACAGACGGGAATGCCACGTTCGGTGAGTTTACTGATGGTTTCGAGTAACCAGTGACCGCCTTCAAGCTTGACCATATTGGCGCCAGCTTGCATCAATACGGTGGCATTGGTCATCGCTTGCTCGCTTGTGGCGTAGCTCATAAAAGGCATATCGGCGATAAGCAGGGAGCGCTCGATACCGCGACGTACACAACGTGTATGGTAGGCAATATCTTCGACCGTTACCGGTAGCGTATCATCATGTCCTTGAAGCACCATCCCCATAGAGTCGCCAACGAGCAGTACATCAATTCCTTCACTATCGAAGGCGCTGGCAAAGCTTGCGTCATAAGCTGTGAGTGCAGTGAACTTTTTACCTTCCTGCTTAAATTTGAGCAGGGTAGAGCTAGTTATTTTAGACATAGTGATGATCTTAAATCGATTAATTATATTAGCGCTTAGATAGTGTGCTTTTATATGCCAACACAGAGCCAAATTCAATCTTATCTGACAATTTGTTCTAATTCTGCGGTCAATTCGGCATTTATCAGTCGCTCTAGTCTTGTGCCACAAGGAAGCAAAAGCTGGGGGGCGATATCGGCTAATGGGACTAATACGAAGCTTCGCTGTTTCATTCCATAGTGGGGGATAGTGAGTCTTGGAGAGTCTATGGTTTGATTGTCATACAGGAGAATATCGAGATCTAAGGTTCTTGGACCCCAGCGCTCCAGCCTCACCCGGCCTTGCTCGTTCTCAATTTTCTGCAGTGCATCTAGCAACTCGATAGGTTCGAGTGTCGTATTAAAGCCAACAACGGCATTGACGTAATCGGGCTGTACCACCTCTCCCATAGGAGCGGAACGGTAGTAAGGTGATACTTGAAGTGTCGAATTTGAGGAGCATAAAGCCAGCTCGATAATCGCTTTACAGGCGTTATCGAGCTGAGTCACAGGGTCGGTTAGGTTTGCCCCTAGAGCAACAAAAACTAACGGCATTACTCTGCCGGATTCGTCGTTTTCTTCGATGCAGGCTTACGACGTTTCCGTTGGTTCGAATTACGGTTACGGCTGCCCTTGTTTGCCGAGCGCGCGATGACATTGCGCTGCTCTTCGCCACCTTCGACGAAGCTCTTCCACCATGCGGCAGATTTCGCCACTGAGCCACCTTCGGCGCTCCCTCTCAACAGGAGTAGGTCATAGGCCGCGCGGAATTTAGGATGCTCGATAAATTTAAATGCGCGTGTACCTTGGTTTCGGTCGAACCTAAGTTGTAACTGCCAGATATCTTTTGCCGGAGTGCTGAAACGACGCGGAATACTGATAGTTCGGCATTGCTGTTCCATGACATCACCCATAGCTGCATTATATGCATCATATAGGCTTAGCCCGCTTTCCAGTGCGATATCATCGGCACGTTGACTCAACGGATACCAGAGTATGGCGGCATAGAAGAATGCGGGGGTTACCGTCTTCTCTGCGCGAACTCTCGCATCGGTACTTTCCATAACAGCCTGAAGCATTTTCGCCGCAAAGCCGTCTGGCTCATCCGCTAGTTGTGAATCAACCAGAGGGAACAGTGGCGCAAACAAGCCAAACTCACGCATCATGGTAAAGTTATTTGTTGCCTGGCCGTTGAAGAAGAGTTTGAGTATCTCCTCATACATGCGCGCTGCAGGAATATCTTTCAGCAGTGGAGCCAATTCATGGATAGGGTCAGCCGCACCTTTATCGATAGTCATGTCGAGCTTAGTCGCAAAGCGGACGGCTCTGAGCATACGTACGGGATCTTCACGATAGCGGGTGTTAGGATCGCCGATTAACCTGATGGTTCTCGATTTTAGATCTTCCAGACCGCCGCCATAGCTATGTATAGAGAAGTCACTGATATCGTAATAAAGCGCATTGACGGTGAAGTCCCGACGCTCCGCATCTTCATCTATGGTGCCATAGACATTATCGCGTAGCAGTCGGCCTTCGGCATTGGTTTTTGAAACCTGCTCGACATGTTCAACATGGTGACCACGCAGGGTCGCGACTTCGATGACATCCCGGCCAAAGACAATATGGGCCAGACGGAAGCGTCTACCGACGAGTCGACAGTTACGGAACAGTTTCTTGATCTCTTCCGGCGTGGCATTGGTCACCACATCGAAATCTTTAGGCTGTAGGCCCAACAAGATGTCACGCACACCTCCACCCACGAGATAAGCCTTAAATCCGGACTTATGCAATCGGTATAATACCTTTATGGCATTTTCGCTCATCTGTCTGCGAGATATAGAGTGATCTTGTCTCGGGACAACCTCCAAACTTAGGCCTGTTTGTGTGGTTTCTTCAGCTGTTTGACTGTCATCAAAGAACTGCTTACAGAATTTGCTAATACGGCGAAAAATGGGACACCTCGAACTGGGGACTGAACTGCGATTTAAAATAAGTCGGCTATGATAACTCAAATATGGCTCAATGAGTATACGATTGATCACCATTGACTCACGTAGATTTGAATTTGTTTTGCGATCTTTAATGATTGATCCGATAAAGTCGGCCGAAAGCGCCGAAGAGCTATCAATTATCGACCGCAATATTCGTGGTTTTTGTTTCGTTTTAAGTGTTTCAGTTTGCCGTAATGTGAGCTGAGGAACACTTTTGAGAGGGCGCCCAAGTCACGGTAAGTGTTTAACTGAGAATTATCTCGGTTTGCTTGGGAATGAGCTCGATATCAAATTGTGAGACGGCCTGCTCCAGCATCAGTCTCATCTCTTGTCTGGGCTCGACCTGCGGCTGGCCTAAGAATTGAAGCGCGGCATTCAGGCTCGTCTGTGGCTCAGCTATGTCGATAGCCGGCGCATGGTTCTGCTTCGAAAGCTTCATGCCGGGTGTAGTGCAGACTAAGGGAAGGTGCAGCCAGGTTGGTGGGGTTAAACCAAATAGTGCAAACAGACTCTCCTGTCTGCAGCTGGTCTCTAACAGATCGCAGCCACGAACGACTTCGGTGATCTGTTGAAATGCATCATCCATGACTACGGCCAATTGATAGGCGTAGAGACCATCACTGCGTTTTATAATAAAGTCTTCTTTTGCGAAGGCTTTATCTAAGTGTATCTCACCCATTAATGTGTCTTGAAATTTATCTATGCCGATCGTATTGCGTACTCTGATCGCCCCACTTTCCAGAGGCGTTTCCAGCGCGCCGCAGCGACCATCATAGCTCCCACCCATAGCGTGGATCTGTTTGCGTGTGCATTGACAATAGTAAGCGAGATCGTTGGACATCAGACTATCGAGCCTGGCCTGATAGGCATCGAGACGCTGACTCTGATATAAGACCTCACCGTCCCATTCCAGACCATAAGCGACTAATGTTCGCAAAATGTCATCACTGCTACCCGGCACTTCCCGGGGGGGATCGATATCTTCAATTCGCACCAACCATTGACCCCCCATAGATCGAGCTCGCAGAAAACTGCCTACTGCGGCTACCAGTGAACCGAAGTGAAGCGGACCCGAAGGTGAGGGAGCAAAACGGCCAATGTAAGGGGGATGACTCAAAGCGACGATACCTATAGTTGATAGGTTATAAAACCAGTGAGGATCATAATACGTTTAGGTTGTAGTTAACAAGAAAGATCTATCGGGCTGCTGGCAGGAAAGGTGTGACAAGAAGGTCGTTAATAATTGAGGTGCGCGGTAAAGGGATAAATGAGCAGATAGAGGTAAATAGTAAAGCGGGGCCTGAAACCCCGCTTAACTCATGCAGTGAAGAGAGACGGATTAGCCAGCCATCTGCTTCTCTTTAGATCTCTGCAAGTGTCTTACAGTCGATACATTGATCGGCCGTTGGACGAGCTTCGAGGCGGCGGATACCGATTTCGATGCCACAAGAATCACAGAATCCGAAATCATCTTCTTCAATCTTCTGGAGTGTCTTTTCAATCTTCTTAATCAGCTTACGTTCTCTATCACGAGCACGAAGTTCAAGACTGAACTCCTCTTCCTGTGCTGCACGGTCTACAGGATCCGGGAAGTTAGCCGCTTCATCTTGCATATGGTTAAGAGTGCGATCGACCTCTTCACGCAATTGATTACGCCAAGCGTCCAGAATCGTTCTGAAGTGGTCCAGCTGATCTGCGTTCATATACTCCTCACCAGGCTTTTCCTGGTAAGGTTCTACACCTGCGATAGCGAGCACGCCGAGTTTTTTAGTGCCTTCTGGCATAACCCATCTCCTGTTAATCGTTTGCTTTTTAGGACGCTTGTATTTTAAGGCCGATATCTATATCAGAAACAGATAATCCAAGCAAACTTTTTGTGTCCATTTGACGTTATTCCTTGACTATGTCCCCTATTCTTCATTAATTCAACTTTTAGCTGCTAATTAGAGTTTGACAGGGCAGGATTTAATCAAGCAAGCCCCATTTGGGGACATCTCAGTGCTATAGGCGATAATTTCGACTCCGGCATTATGGGCTTTAGTCAGCAGTGACGCGTAGTCGGGGTCGATATGAGCCGCCGCCTGAACGGAGTCGATACCTGTGTGTTGCACCACAAAAAGCAGTACGCCTCGGTGGCCTGAACTCACCATCTCCATCAGCTCTCTTAAATGCTTCTGACCACGGGTGGTGACGGCATCGGGGAAATAACCTTGCCCCTCTTCGAGTAAGGTACAACTCTTCACTTCGACATAGCAGTTTGGCTTGCCAGGCTCTGTGTCGGGGGAATCGGTGCCTGCGATAGTGGTGTCAGTCAAACCAGCATCGTCGCTGAGTAGAATATCGATGCGACTATTTTCACTGCCGTATTTAACTTCGCGTTTGAGGGCGCTGTAACCGCTCAGTTCGGTGATCACGCCAGCTCTGATAGCGTCCTCTGCCAGCTGATTTGCTCTGCCGGTATTGATCCCTATGATATGCCCCGCATCAGACTCTGCCTGCTCCCAGGTACGCGAGTACTTACGTTTAGGGTTATCAGATGTGGAGAACCACATCTTTTCCCCCGGGAAGAGGCAATTTTTCATGGAACCCGTGTTGGGGCAATGTATGGTGACTTCACTGCCATCGCTAAGTTTAATGTCGGTGAGGAAGCGTTTATAGCGTCTCAGTAAGACGCCCTGTTCGAAAGGGGGAGTGAACTGCATGAGTCAGGTCTGGTCTCATTAAGGAATATCAGATGATAGTTAGACTATCAGCTTATTGGTCCGAGTATGTCTCTTTTGTCTTAAGACTGGTGGAGGTATTTCTACCTGTAGTCGTTTTTTCTCTGGCTAATTTAGCTTAATACTATCAATTGTGACGGCTTTCGGTATCGACTTCTTTGCAGTACACTTCGGACAAAGCAATATCTGGCTATTTAGGTCGCTCGGGTAAGAATCTAATTATAAAAGATGTATAAAAGGAAGGATTAGGCATGACAGAGTTAATGAAAGTGAGCCTTACTAAAGAGGCTCCTGCCGCCCATTGGGGCAAAGCCGATGTGACGTTCCAAAATGACCAGGCGGTTATTCACCTGCAAGGTGGAGATGAGCTAAGACAAATTCAGAAAGCCGCACGTAAACTGCGTAGCCAAGGTATCGCTTCACTTTCATTAGAGGGCGAGTTGTGGGATCTGCATTCTCAATGGGCTTTTGCTCAAGGGTTTGCCACGGCAAAATCTAACCCTGATATCCGTTGGACCGGGGATGAAGCAATGCAGACCGAGCTGGAAAACAGACTCGACAGTGCCAGCTTTGCCCGTCAATTAATCAATGAAACGCCTGAAAATCTTGCGCCTGTGAAGTTGGCAATACTTGCCGCGCATTGGTTATCTGAGATAGGCGGAGATAAGGTGACTTATCGCATCATTGAGGGCGCCGAGCTGCTCGAAGAGAAGTGGGTTGGGATCCATGCCGTTGGTCGTGGAAGTGAGCGGGCACCCGCTATGCTAGAGCTTGATTATAACCCTTTAGGGGATGATGCTCCGGTATCTGTCGCCTTGGTAGGTAAAGGGATCACGTTTGACTCTGGTGGTTATAGCATTAAAGCCTCTGAAGGCATGCTAGGGATGAAATGTGACATGGGTGGCGCGGCCACCGTGACGGCAGCATTGGGGCTTGCGATGAAGCAAGGCTTGAACAAGCGAGTTAAATTGATCCTTTGTTGCGCCGAAAACCTGATCAGTGGTCATGCTTATAAGCTAGGAGACATCTTAACTTACAAGAATGGCGTCTCTGTCGAAGTGGTCAATACTGACGCCGAAGGACGTTTGGTATTAGCGGATGGATTGCAAGCGGCTTCTGAAACGGGTGCCTCTTTAATTATCGATGCGGCCACCTTAACCGGTGCGGCCTTGATGGCTGTGGGAACTAACTACAACGCTATCTTCTCGCCATCGAGCGAAGTGTTGGCGATGGCGCAAGCTAAAGCTGCCGAAGTGTGTGAGCGAGTTTGGCCACTGCCACTGGATCCCTGGCATCGTGAGATGTGTCCATCGGCCTATGCCGATACCGCTAATAGTCGAGCTATGAAGGGCGGCGGTGCCGGTGGAGCGTCTAATGCAGCGGGCTTCCTTTGGCATTTTGTTACGCCTGAGGCTAACTGGTTGCATATGGATCTAGCGTCGGCTTTTGCCGATAGCGCGAATGCACTGTGGGCGGCCGGTGGAACGACACACGGCGTGCTGACTATCGCAGCTTTACTGCAGGATTAAGAAACTAAGCTTAAGGCACTAAGCTTAAGGCACTAAGCTTAAGACTTGCCGCTTCTGAGTAAGCGGTACCTTAACAAAATTAAAAGAGCCGGTGTCTGAAAAGATACCGGCTCTTTTAATGTCAGTATTTGCTTTATTGGTATTTATACCAATCAGTATAAAGATGTGATCGCTCAGCGAGAATTTAGCGCTTCAGAGGCAAGGTCATTAATTGCTCCTGCATAAATGACATTTGCAACATCCATGTTGCTCGCAACGAGTGAAGAACATAGTTATTCTACGTTAAAGCTCGTTAACACCGCATCGGATGCGCTAAAACTCGCCTGTTAGGCGTGTTTTTGACTGCCTACTTCTGTGTTGAATGGCCTCACAAGGGAACAACCATTCCATCATCCATTCGCCTTGAATTAGTTGCCAAAAAACACGCTGAGTAGATCACTTTCTTATACTGATTGGTATTAGTTTAACGTCCAGGAACGCAAGATATGGTATTCGACTCCATCGGCGGTGTTAACTGACTCATAGAGATGCATCTGCTGTGGTGACAGTGTCATCGGGATGAGTGAGCGTTCTATTAACTGGGCTCGCAACAAACCCGTTTGCGGCAGATGACTATCAGGTATCTTCTTTGCTTTTCGAAACAGGGTGATATGGGGAGTGAAAGCAGGTTCACTGCTTTTATTCGGTTTGTCTGTTTTCCCACTGAAAAGACCAGCCTCTCTGGCGGCATATCGGCATCTGTCTACCGCAATTTGCAAATTTTCGTCTTCGGGTTTTCCCGAGAGGCAGAGCACCTGAGGTTTTCGCCACAGCGTAAGCGTATCTAATGCTACATCGAAGGAGGGCCATTGGTTTGCGTTGATGGCGTAGAAGCTGTCCAGTGTTGACTCCAGTTGGGCTTGCATCTCATCGCTGACGGGGCCCAAGAAGGCGAGTGTCATATGAAAATTCTGTTTATTGACGCTGCGACCGACACAGGTGTGATAATGACTAGCAGAGTCTTTGTCGGCATCTCGCCCCTCCAAAGCTCTCTCTTTATCCCCTGCTTCGAAAAGGGCTGCCTGGATCTTGAGCAGTTGTTCGACCTGCTTCCCGTTGGGTGATACGCCTAAAAATAATCTTTTCATATTAGCCGCTCCATCTGAAAGAACTCTCTTGTAAGTTTAATCAGTTATCTGAGACTTAATACCGATTGGTATAATTACTATTTGTGCTTAATTTTAGCAAAATCATATGACTTTTTGGGTGAATGCCATAACCATCTTCGCAGATGGCGCTTCATAGAGTCGATTGTATCTACATTCGCTGGCTTCGGGAAAGGGGCTACATTGGTTACCGAGACCTTGTGTCATCACGCTCCCCAGTAGGGAATTGAATCGTTCAGATGCTTGGGTATAAAGCCCAATCCTAGTACACTGGTTCGCAGTGTGTTATTCAGATGTCATCTCCTTGGAACAGTTACCCGTACATAGTCTGCTCAACCCTCTGCGTAGGGCCTTTGGCCAGCATAATCAAGTGATCCTCGAAGCTCCGACGGGCGCAGGTAAATCTACTGCACTGCCTTTGGCCATGCTCGATTGGGCGGAGATAGAAGGTAAGATATTGATGCTGGAGCCCAGACGGGTGGCGGCCAGGAGTGTGGCTCACTATATTGCGAGTCAACGAGGCTGCGCTATCGGTGAGGAGATAGGCTTCAGGGTCCGAGGGGAATCTCGCAGCAGGGCGACAACTAAGCTGGAGATCGTCACCGAAGGTATTTTGACCCGAATGATCCAGCAAGATCCCGAGTTAGAGGGGATAGGGTTGATCATCTTCGATGAGATCCATGAACGCCACCTGACCACAGATCTCGGTTTAGCGCTGGCCCTTGAGATCCAGGGTTCGTTTCGGGAAGACCTTAAGATTCTAGCCATGTCGGCGACGCTTTCAGGCCTGCCATTGGATAGTGTCATGCCCGAGGCCATCTCCCTGAAGAGCGAGGGGCGCAGCTTTCCTGTCGACATCATTTATAACGCCGTTTCCGCTTCAAAAAACAGATCCCAACATCAGTCCCACTCCCAGTGGATAGAGCATATGGGACGATGCATACTGGACTTGCTCAAGGGCGATAACGCCGCGAGTGAAGGCTCTGATGACTTATCTAACGGCTCACTGCTGGCATTCCTGCCCGGCCAGGGTGAGATCATGCGTCTGCATGACTTTTTAGCTAGCCGACTGGATTTGAATCAATTTTCCCTCTGTCCGCTCTACGGCAATTTACCCGCGAAGGCACAAGACAAAGCCATCGCTGCGGCAGACGATGGTAAACGTAAAATCGTGCTCTCAACCAATGTGGCCGAATCGAGTCTGACCATCGAAGGGATCACCATGGTGGTCGACAGTGGATATAAGCGGCAAGCCCGTTTCAACCCTAAAACGGGTGTGACCAAGCTATCGCTCAAGCGTATCAGTCAGGCCTCTGCTGCCCAGCGTAGCGGTCGTGCGGGGCGTTTGGCTCCGGGGCATTGTCTGCGTCTTTGGAGTCAGGAGGAGCAGGGCCGATTATTAAAGGCCGATGAGCCCGAGATCCTACACACAGATCTCTTACCTATGGTACATGATGGAGCGTGCTGGGGAGTGAAGTCACTCTGTGAACTTCCGCTGTTAACTCAGCCCTCACAGGCAAATGAATCGGTAGCCTGGCAGCTACTACAGATGCTCGACGTGGTCGATGAGCAGAGAAAAATTACGGCTCATGGGCAGCAAGCCTATGAATTGGGCTGCCACCCAAGATTGGCGCATATGCTGCTTAAGGCCAAATCTCTATCGACTGGGACAGGCTCCGATGAACTCACGGGGTTAGCCTGCTTATTGGCCGGTGTTTTAGAGTCTCGCTCCCGCTCACGTCAAGGCACCGATATAGGCAATTATTTAAGAGAGGCCGGTCAGGGAGAGTCAGGGCAGCAGGTACGTCGATGGATGAAGAAGCTTAAGGTGAATATGTCTCTGTCTGAGATTATTGCCGGTGCCGCCAGTTCAGATATCGCTTTCTTGCTCGCGCTAGCGTATCCCGATCGTATCGCTAAAAGTCGGGGAATGTCGGGTTATCAGCTGGCCAATGGTACCGGGGTGATCCTGCCCGATAACGATCCACTCTCTCATGTAGATTGGCTGGTGGTGGCTGATTTTCAGGAAAGTGAAGGCAGAACGTCCGGCCGGGTTTACCTTGCCGCCGAGATTGACAGTGCGGCGTTTAAGGAGCAGCTCTCATTCTTGGTGTCGACCAAAAACTATTGTGGCTGGGATGAGTCGAAAGGACGCTTCTTTGCCGAGACTCAGAAATGCATCGGTCAAATAGTACTGAGCAAGACGGCATCTAAGAAGCCTGAACCGAGTCAGATAAAAGCCGCCATCACCGAACAGATCCTTGCTAAGGGGCTGGGTCTGCTCAATATGGATGATAAGCTGGTGCAGCTACAAAACAGGGTGAAGTTAGCGGCAAAACTCGATAGCGAACATGGCTGGCCCGATATTGACGATGCAAGCTTACTGGCAAATCTGGATGACTGGCTAGGCCCCTATTTAGGCGATGTCCGAAGCTTGTCACAATTGAAGGCCCTTGACTGTTATACTCTTTTGCTCAATTGCCTCGAGTGGGATAAACAGCGTAGGTTGGACTCGTTACTTCCTTGCCACTGGCCGATGGCGACGGGTACGAAGGCGAAGATAACCTATGATGATAGCGGTAGAGCCCTGCTCAATGTAAGACTGCAGGAGGCGCTGGGAATGGCACAGAGCCCGGTTTTGGCCAATGGCAAGCTCACCGTGACGATGGAGTTGCTATCGCCGGCCCGAAGACCCTTGGCGTTAACGGCCGATCTTGCCAGTTTTTGGCAAGGACCCTATGTCGAAGTCAAAAAAGAGATGAAAGGAAGGTATCCAAAACACCTTTGGCCTGATGATCCTGCCAATACCTTACCGACTCGTTTTACCAAGAAAAAGACATTTAATGCAAAGAGCTAGGAGCGTGACTCTTTCACCTGAATGATGGTGAGGTGAGCGTTCGTTATATTGTCATCCCGGAGTCGAGAAATGAAATATCCGGGATCCAGCTTATACCTATTACAAATTACTTAGCGGCTGGGATCTGGCCGCTGAAATCGTTTTACCGGAATAAAGATGACACAGAAAGAGACGACAAAGAGAGCGGCTAAGAAGGCTGCCCCTAAAAAGAGTACGGCTAAAGCCAAGCCTAAAAGTAAAAAGCGCGCATCGAAGAAACCATCATCTCCGGGCTGGGGACGTCGTATCTGGTCGATAAGCTGGAAATGCGGACTTATCGTGATAGCGGCCGTCTTTATCTATGGCATCTACCTGGATCAGATCATCGCCCGCAAATTTGAGGGACAGAAGTGGCATCTGCCCGCACAGGTATTCAGCCGCTCCATGGCCCTCTATCCGGGCGCAGCGGTGAGTCATAACCAGCTCATTGCCGAACTTAAGTTACTCGGTTACCGCAAGGTCGCTAACCCAAGACAGGTTGGCGAGTTTTCGGCCTCGAAAACTAAGGTCGATCTGTGGCGTCGCCCCTTCCTCCATCCACAAGGTTCTCAGGTGGAGCAGAGGGTGATGATCACCTTCGACTCTCAGGGAGTCAGCTCGGTTTCCAGAAACAAAGATCGACGTCAGTTAGCCATTTTCCATCTCGAACCTGTGTTGCTCGACCGTATTCTTACCGGAGATGGTGAAGACAGATTATTTGTACCCGCAGAAAAGATCCCGCAACCGATTATCGATGCCCTTATCTTAGTGGAAGATCGCAGCTTCTATGAACATCATGGCATCAACCCGTTTGCCATAGTCAGGGCATTGATGGTTAACATCAGCGCCGGAAGAACGGTGCAGGGGGGCTCGACCCTGACTCAGCAGTTGGCCAAAAACTTTTTCCTCTCCAGCCAGCGCTCTCTGGTACGAAAAATTCGAGAAGCCTTGATGGCGGTGATTATCGATTTTCGTTATGGCAAAGATGAGATATTAGAAGCCTATCTCAATGAAGTGTATATGGGACAAGATAAGGCTCGTGGTGTACACGGTATGGGGCTGGCCTCTCAGTTCTATTTCGGTCGACCGATTGCCGAACTGACCTTGCCGCAACAGGCCTTTCTGGTGGCGGTGATTAAGGGACCCTCCTATTACAATCCATGGCGCTCCCCTGAGAGAGCACAACAGCGAAGAGATCTGGTCTTGAGGCTGTTGATGGAGGCGGATCAACTCAATGTCGCTCAGTACACGGCGGCGGTCGAATCCCCTCTGGGGCTTCGTAAAGCGGATAAGCCTGTGCATCAGAAGCTACCGGCATTCTTTGCCGTGGTGCAACATGAGTTGGCAAGGCGCTTTGGCAACTCTCTGCTTAAGCAGTCCGGTATAAAGGTCTATACCACGCTAGACCCTATGGCTCAGGAAGCCGCGGAAAAAGCGGTTAAGAAGACCATGGCACGCTTAGGCAAGAGTGATAAATCTCTGCAGGTCGGTATGGTTGTTACCGACAAATACTCGGCCGGTATCGCCGCCATGGTTGGCGACAAAGTGCCGGGTTATAAAGGATTTAATCGCGCTGTCGAAATTCGTCGTCCTATCGGTTCTTTGGTAAAGCCTTTCGTCTATGCCACGGCGCTGAGTCATGGCGATAGATACAATCTGGCGACGCCGATAAAAGATCAACCCATTACACTAAAGAGTGGTCAGGGGAAGAGTTGGTCGCCTAAGAATGTGGATAGGCAGTTCAGGGGGGAAGTCCCTCTGTTAACAGCCTTCAAAAAATCGATCAATGTCCCTACAGTCAATTTAGGCATGAGCATTGGTGTGGGCAGTGTGGCGACCACATTAGATAAGGCGGGTTGGCGGGATAAGATCCCTGAGTACCCCTCTATGTTACTTGGCGCGGTTAATGGTTCTCCCTTGATGGTCGCGCAGGTATTTCAGACCATCGCCGACAACGGTCGTTACCGAAAGCTAAGCTCCATCACTTCGGTGCTGGATATGGATAATAATCCGCTGCCGGCATCGCCCATAACACCGGTTCAGGCACTGGATCCTGCGACTAACTACCTAGTGCAATATGCGATGACACAAGTGGTGGACTCAGGCACCGCCTCCAGACTCGGCAAAGCCTTTCCGCGCACCACGCTGGCAGGCAAGACCGGGACCAGTAACGACTCCCGAGACTCCTGGTTTGCCGGTTTCGACGAACGTAATGTCGCCGCTATCTGGGTTGGCCGTGATGACAATGGTAAGACGAAGCTTTATGGCAGCAGCGGCGCCATGGCCGTGTATCAGGATTTCTTAGGTGACAGGCCACCGATCAGTCTGAGAAGAACGCCGATTCATGGCGTCGTTAACGGTCATTTCGAGCGCACCACCGGCGTAGCCAAACAGGCGGGCTGTGAGAACTCGATTGCACTGCCAGCGCTGGAGTCCAGTTACCACCCGGCAAAGAACTGCGGTGACCCGCTCTCCTGGTGGCAGAAAATCACTGGTGGATAGAAACGGAGGGGGCTTGTCGAATAACAAGCCCTTTAAGTATTTCTGTTTGGTTTCATTTGGCTGAATGCGTATTGGGTTAGCCTTCTGAAGCCTTTTACTTCTAATTTATCTATAGCCTGCGGCTCGCTTAATGTGCAAACACTTCAGTGACACGCCGCAAGCACAATCCCTGTGGGCTCTGCGACAGCTTCCCTGCTGTCGAAGGTCACTGCCGCGTTTACACCTGAGTGTTTATTTCTTCGATTTTGCTTTATTTTCTGACACGATTTTGGACATAAATGTATGGTAACGGCCTGATAAGCACGCCTTGCTAAGTGGCGCATTCGTCGAACTTACAAAGACAATTACACTTTAAACCAAGAATGCCGAGTGTAACTGCGTCCGTTTGAGCAATTTGTTAGGCCTTTTCTCGCAGAGTGTCAGTAACTTCAAATTGAATAACACCATATTCATTTGAACTAATACCTTTTATTAGTACATTACGGATTATGAATCCATTAAAAAAGTTTTTCTCAGTTACGTAGATTGTTTGTAGAACATCGATTGTATTGGATTCTAATTTATTTATGATTTCAAATACATATTTACCTTCGTTTCTTCCACCATATCTTAGAGCCCAGTTATCTATGTTATCATTTGTAATAATAAAAAATTTACCAGTTTTATTTAACGCCCATCTGCGACCTTTTTTAGTTCCTTCCAATTGAACTAATGGCTTATCAGTTATTAAATTTTCATTTTCATCAAGAACAACGCCAATAGTTCCTTTGTAATATTCAGGTGTTGTATAAACGATTAAGTCACCTGACTTACCATCATTATATTTATATGTTCCAGTCCAAGTAGAATTTTGAGGAAATTTTTTGCCTGTAGGAGCATTAACTGTAATTATTTCATTCTTTCCTGTAATGTACCTATTCATTATAAATAATTCATCACCAATAGTCGCAGATAAATATTTTTTATCATTTAAATCTATTGACGATAAATATTGTTCACTGACCACATCTCTTTTAATCGGTTCTTCTAGCTTAGTTGTATACGAGTTATACGTACAACCTTGAAGGATCAAGCAGGAAAACAAAAAAAACACATTTTTCATAATTAACTCTCAAAAATTAAAAGTAGATCATACTTTTAATGCATTTAAAAAGGGCTTAACAGAATATCCAGCCGACTGTCAGCAACTTTTTCGCAGAGCACAACTTATTTACAATAATTTTAGTAACTTATCAGCATGGTTTCTGTGAAGCAACGACCATTTGTTGGCGAAATTGAGAGTTTAGATAATCGAAGAGATAAAATATTCGGTGTAAGTGAGATCGAGGGCTTCGATTTCAGGGATGAAATCGCAGAGCGCCCAGGGATGGGTCTACAGCGTACCGAGAGATTACTTGCACGTAAGCCCGCAGCAAGCGATAGATAACAATGAAGGTACGACCTTCATTGTTTCTATCCAATGCCAAATGAATTAAGACCAATAAAGGATAAAACGAATTTACTTTCGTTTTCTTAGTTTTTTGGGTTTCTGTTGCTGCCAGATATAGATGCCCGAAATGGACATGATGATCAACGCCAGCGCCACCAGATCCATAAACCAGGGACCTAAGCTGCCGAAGAAGCGTCCGCTGTGAATATCCAGCAAGACGCGCTCCCAGGTGAGGTGGCTCGAGCGAGCTTGAAGGGCGATCATTTCACGTTCATTAACGACACTAACCTCAACAAGTGGCTTGCTCCAAGCGATAGGGGCGAGCGTTTGAGTCTGCTCCCACTCGATAAGGTCATCGTCCGCCAAATAGGTCCCATCGCTCGCCTTTAACCAGACCTGCTCATCATAGCCGATAGCTTGGATCCCACGGGGAAGACCCGTCGCAGCATCTTGTTTCTCTAACAATTCGCCCTCTTTCGAGAGCAGGTAGAGGTTGTTACTGTCGACGGCGATCAGCATTCTGCCCAGAGAGAGCATTCCCTTAATCGATGAATCGGCTTCGACGGTGAGTCGATTGTCTATCCAGATAAGGTTATCTGAACTAGCAAGCTTAAGTGGCGATGTTTGGTAGATATTGATTTGGTTGGGCGGGGTGATGCCATAATAATCCAGCAACCATTTTTGCTCCACATGGGCGCTATCGATGGATAGGTGGTTGCTATGATTGATCAGCATGCCGGTCAGAGCCATCAGTAATATGAAGAGCGCGCTGATGACCCCAAGGCTGCGGTGCCAGGGGCGAAGCTGTTTGGTTATTTGAGTTCTGAGACTTTTCTTACGATGATGGTGATGCTTATGAATCATTTAGTTATTCTTATTCTTTATTCTTAATATGGCATAAGCACCATATCGAGGGCATAGGCTGTAAGTTTAAATACCTCTTACGCTTTTAGCCCTTAGTGACATGGTTATCCAACCATAGTGCAATGCGTGATAGTTTGGTCAGAGCCCTGACGGACAGGGTGGCCCCGGTTATCCCGTCGATATGCTGATCGAGTTGAAGATCGTCCCTTAGTTTGGCTGATTTGAATTGATCAGTAAAGAAATCATGTCTTACCTCATCGCCGCGGCTCTCCCGATAGACGAGCACTTTGGTTTGGGCTATCTGCTTATCTTTGATGTGAATAGCGACAGTGATAAGCGACTCTTTACCTATCTCCTCTAATATCCAAACCGTTTCGGCTTCCTGTTGCCAATATCTGAGGCGCATTTTCTTGAATTTATGTGCCAGTATCTGTTCGATAACCTGCTGAGCTTCATCGTCAATCCAAAAGACTTTCGACTTTGGAGTGGGTGCATTAAATGCCTGACTGATAAAATCTTCAGGTTGCTGATAAACACCCTTGGAATGAGCAGTAAAGCTTAGAATCAGAGAGGAGAGGATAAGGAGCACAGAGCTTAGCTTCATAATGGACTCAGTTATTCTTTAAAAATTTTGACTAAGGTAAAGCTGAGAAAGGTGCTAAAGGCAATAGCTGTTAGCACCTGGAACCTAGTATCTAGTACTTAGGTACTCATACTCAGATAATTAGAACTGGTAGCCAACACCCAGGTTGAAACCGTCTGAATCTTTAGCGCCACCGACTTTCTCGTAGTCAGCCTTGAATACTACGTTCTCGTGTAACCAGTAGTTAATACCTACGTTGGTTTGCTCAATTGTAGTGTCGTCGCTGTTACCGGCGTTGTTGTCATACTCGTTGTAGCGAGCAAACAGACCAAAGCTTTCGTTGATGCGGTATGAAGGCTCGATGTACCAACCGTTTTGCTCATCACGACCTAAGGCTTCGGCTTCTTTACCATCGATATCCCACTGTGCATAAAGGGCTTTAACTGTGAAACCCTGTATGCTGTAGATAGCGTGTGCAGTCAGTAACGTTGCAGAAGCTGTGTCTACACCACCTGTGCTTTGAGTCACATCAGACTGATACTGAGCCGTCGCTGCCAGCTCTAAACCTGGAACGCCTGTGTACTTAACGCGAGCCGTGTAAGCAAGATCTGAAGCATCTGCCTTAGCCACTTTTTGACGACCGTTACGGATCTTGTAAGACTCGTCGACTTTCAGGCCAGAGGTAATAGCACCATCGAATGCAAGGCCAGGAGCGGCTTTAACATTAAGTGCTGCACCGGCTTCCCACCAAGTTGCAGGAAGAATGTTTTTCTCAACAGGGTTACGCTCAACACCATAGAATGCTGGTGGCTCATGAGTTTCGTTGATGATGCCGACAGGCATAAGGAACAGACCCGCTTTAGCGGTCAACATCTCGCTGAAGTCATGTTCGATATAGGCTTGCTCAAGTTCAACTTCACCTGGCTGACCATCGCCGGAAATTGAGTGTTCAACTTCAAGCTCAGAGAAGAAACGCGTCTTTTCGCTGAACTCATGGCCGATGAAAAGTACGAAACGGTGGAAATCGATTGATTTCTTATCGTTGCCAGACTTGTTATCGGTAATATTGTTGTAGTGAAGTTCACCATAACCACCGATAGTTGTCGCACTCTTAGACTCTGCAACCTCTTCCACTACATCGGCTGTTCTCTCGACGCGAGTTTCAGTGGCTTCGAGACGACGCTCAAGATCTTGTAGCACCTTTTGCTGCTGCTCGATCACTTTACGTAACTCTTGAGTCTCTTCAGAAGCAAATGCAGTTTGGCTGGCGAAAAGGCCAACGAGTGCGGTTGCTATCAGTGTCTTTTTCATCATCATTTTGTTCCCTGTTGTTATTTTAGGGTTATTAAATTTGGAGCGATTCTAACAACTGATGTTGATAATGCAAACGGTTATCATTTAGTTTCTTGATCGGGATCAACAAGTGTAAATATAAGGTAAATCACTTTGATGCTAGTTTGTATTAATGTTAAGCGTGGTGTTTTCTTTGTTTTACAATGGATTAATCGATTTTAAATAATAAAAAAGGCGAGCTAAGCTCACCTTTTTAAAGATTTAAAAAATTAATTGGTTTTTAAATTTATGGTTAAAACTTGTACGAATATCCAACTGTTACAGTCATTGGCTTGCCCGAAAAGTTTGAACCATGGACTTTCGTGGTGACATATTTCTCGTCAAACAGGTTTTCTGCCGTCAGATAAACCTCCTGAGCTTCGGAGATAAAGTAACGACCCGAAAGATCGACTATGGTTTTGGCTTCGATTAACTCATCTTGGATAATATTGCCCTGACCCGCTGTGGTGCGAATATCATCGGTGAAGCGAGCCGCCAGAGTGAGTTCCCAACTCTCACCAGCCATACCCGCTGATGCAAACAGCATGTTTTCAGGAAGATATGGTAGCTTATCGCCCTCAACTACATCGCCCCAAGGATCGAAGTCGGATTCGAAGCTGTTGGTGAATTCTGCATTGGTGTAGGTATACGCTAACTTGACGGGGAAGTTCACGCTACCCGATGCATTGAACTTGTATCCCAGGCTAAACTCTAGGCCCGATACGTTAACTTCACCGGCATTGTATTGGTTATCCAGGTTTTCGTCGTCACAGCCTTGCGCCGCGGTGCAGTTACCATGCATGTTACTGTAATCACTGTAGAAAACTATCGCTTCGGTGCTGAATTCTCCAGTGTTGAAGCGGGTACCAGCCTCGTAGTTCCAGCTCTCCTCTTCCTGTCTGTCTGCATTTCCCGGTGCGGCAGGAGAGAAGCCTTTCTGAACGCCCGCCAGTACCAGCCAATCACTATTTAGCTGATAGGTTGCTGAGAGTGAAGGCAATATAGCTGAGAAGCTGTTGCTGATATCTTTTTTCGGCTCACCGTCACGTCCGACATTCTCTTTACCCCAGTCGAGGCGATTGGTGGTGACATCTTCATAACGTAGTCCGGCGGTGATATTGAGATTGCCCAGCTGGATTTTATCCTGAACATAGAGGGCGAGGGCGTTAGCACTATCTATTCGGTTTGAATCTGTACCCGGTGTGCCGCTCTCCTTGAGCGTCATGACCTGATTTGCGTTTAAGTCGTAATGATCTGCCCACTGAAATCTGTCCATCTCATCTTCATGGTAACGTGCGCCCAAGGAGAGTTCATGATTATCCAGGTACCAGTTCAGTTCGGTTTGAATGCCCTGTGAAATATAGGCGCGGTTATTGGCTTTAACCCGAACATCGATAGGCTCAGAGGTTGGGTTTTTATCGAAGGCTGAGGCGTTTTCTATCCCGCCTTTGCTCAGGCTGTCACCATCTACTTTATCGGCTTTATACCAGTTACGGCTAAAGTCATTGTGATAGGCCGTGGTGCCTAAAGTTAAATTATCATTGAAATCGATCATATGGTTGATCTGCAGCTGCTTATGTTCGGTATTCATCACATCTTTCTGGGAAGCCGAATAACGGGCATAGGGAGTGGCGGCAAAATCTGCATCTGTTAGCCCCATATAGGTTTCATTCGATGTTTCATCCGAATACTTTATTTTAAATTCCAAAACCTGCTCAAAGTTAGCGTCTTTGTCTGAGCGAATAATCACCTTGGCCAAGGCATCATTCTTGGTAAAGCCTGTGTTACCGCCGACCCCATTTATATCTCTGAAACCATCGGCCTGATAGCGGTATAGATCGACAACTGCCCCCACACGTTCACCCTGTCCACCGGCATAGGCATGAAGCTTTCCGAAACCATCTTGGCCTGCTGCTACGTCGACTTTACCCGCTAAATCCTCTTCGGGGATCTGGCGAGAGAGCATATTGATCACACCGCCAGTGGTACGCGGGCCGTGCTTAACCGTTGAGCTGCCTTTTAGGATCTCCACAGACTGCATTCTGCCTGAGGTCGGAAAGTAATATGCTGCCGGAGAGGCGTAGGGAGCGGGAGCTGCCAATACGCCATCTTCCATTATGGTCACTTTCTCTGAGCGGTTCTGTCCCGTGCCCCTCATGCCTAAGTTAGGACGCAGTCCATAACCATCTTCCTCCTGAATATAGACACCGGGGATCGACGATAGGGTGCGCATAATGTCTGTGTATTTAAAGGTATCCAGCTGAGCCTGAGTGATCTTATGCCCACTTCCCGGGACGGTATTGAGCGGGTTTCGCTTGCCAAAGATACTTATCTGTTCCATCGGACTGGCATGTTCATCGCCTTGAATTTCCTGGGCGAACGATGAGGTTGACAGTGCGGTGAGTAGAGCCGTGGAAAGCAGGCTGAGTGACAAGGTTTTAGGGTTAGGCATAAGATCTCCGTTACGCAATTAATACCAAAGGTAAAATAATCGAAGTCGACTTATTAAACTTGTTAATGAGAGTGGTTATCATTTCTATGCGCATCCTAAGCTGGTTGTATTAAAATTAACTTAAGCTCAGCTTTCTTTACAATTGTTAACTCGTCAGGGCTGTTGCCCAAAGTCTGTATTTGGCTTATAAATTCTTGAGCGTTAAGTCATCGGGTGAGTGTTTAAGGGATTTTGATATAAAATGTGCGGCTATTTTATGCTTCAACAATTATTTGAGTGACTATGTTCCTAACTCCATATTATAAAAAAGAAAATCAATCGGTCTCAATTCTCCCATCTCAGGCGAGTGACTTTGCAAAAATCGTGGCTCAGGATTTTAATCCTATCCATGATGAAGGTGCTAAGCGTTTCTGTGTGCCAGGTGACCTGTTATTTTCTTTGGTGTTAGGGGAATATGGTTTAAGTCAGAAGATGAGCTTTACCTTCGCCGGTATGGTGGGAGATGGAGTGAAGTTGGAGTTCCCAGAGTCAGTCGGCGAGAGCTTTGATGTTCATGATGATAAAGAGAAGCACTATCTGAGTGTTGAACGACAGGGTGATGTGAGAAATTGCGAAGCCCAGATAGAATCCTTTATCCGTAGTTATGTGGCTTTTTCCGGATTGAACTTTATTCATGTGCTTGTGCCTATGATGAAGCAACATCAGGTGATGATAAACCCGGCACGTCCACTGGTTATCTACGAGAGCATGTCATTCGATTTGAATACTCTCGATTTTACCAAAGTGACACTTTCACTGGTTGAACAAGAACTTATCGTCGACGGTAAGCGCGGTAATGTCACCCTGAAGTTTGAGCTACATAGCGGCGATACCTTAGTGGGCACGGGAGTGAAAACCCTGGTCATGAGTGGCCTGCGTCCCTATGAGGCAGATAAAGTGCAAGGTATGTGCGATACCTATGAAGGCCGCAGAACCAGCTTTTAATGTCTGCATGCTGGTCATCCTGAACCCGTTTCAGGATCCAGCCTGAATGCCTGAATGCATTGATTTACCGTCATTCTGAACTCACTCTTTGTAAAGAGCTGAATCCAGACCATGTATCGAAAGTCTTTATCTTATGGCTCGAAACGTTTAAAGATTCGCGGCTAAAGCCGCTCCTACATAAAAGAACTCTGGCCTCTTCCTCGCATCTAGAACCTAGAACCTAGCATCTCGAACCTCGCCCCTCTCTTTCTGTCCAAAAAAAGCACATCTGTCGAATCTAAGGTAAAAGTGTGATCTAACCGACTTGAGCAAAGCATTAGATTGCTGCATTCTGTGCAACCTGCCAAATCTATCGCGATTATTCACGATGCATTTGGCAATCCGTTCGGATGAAGGTAGCAGGAGAGTGGGGAATTGCCCCCACACCGACGAGGCAACTTTGGTTTAGCGCTTTTTATCTCGTACTTTTAATTGAGTACATTTATTTAGTTAAGCCAAATACTCTTTCAGGTGCCAATTGTGATTGGCGTGGACTGTTACTGGACGAGCCTCTGGAGAGATCGTAAACAACTGTTCAAATCTGAATAACTGTATTACGGCGCCGAAGGCGAAAGTGTCACAGTGAATTCGTTCACTGACCAATAGCCAAACTTATCGTTTGGCTATCGACGCGAAACGCTCAGGCAAAAGGACAGAGGAGAGGATGACTGCACAGTCCCTGTCGTTTGTCGTCGTGGGCTATTTTTACCGTTTGGCTGTATTGCCCGGTGAATATGGCTTGCTATTGCGTCCGGCGCGTCGCTCAACAGCCATTTCTTTTCCTCCTCCGTTTATTAATTAAGTAGTAATACCCAAACCACCTCAATATGCAGAATTCAGCAAATCGAGAAGTGACAGAGTTCAAGGCATGAAATAGCAGGACTAGTTATTCTAATTCAATATTTCATAACACAGAAAAATGTTGCTTATCGATTTGCCCTTCGGGAGTTCCCGTAGAATATCGGTGCAGCGTTAGTGATATCGACAAGGGAGCAACCATTCTCTCAATCACTGCCTTGCTCGGCTATCCTACGGGAGCTCTGAAACTCGCATCATGAGGTGGCTTGGGTAATAGACTCGAGGAATGTATGAATTTTCAACTCTTAATCGCCGACCTGCTGGCTAATGTTAACGCCATCGTTTGGGGACCTATTACCTTATGCCTTTTGGTTGGTACGGGACTCTATCTCACCGTCAGACTCAAGCTTATTCAGGTATTTCGCCTGCCTCTAGCGCTGAGGTTATTGTTTAAACCCGCGACTGGTAAGGGAGACCTCTCATCCTTTGCCGCCCTTTGTACTGCGCTCTCTGCGACAATCGGTACCGGTAATATTGTCGGTGTCGCCACCGCTATCAAGATTGGCGGCCCCGGCGCGCTGTTTTGGATGTGGCTGGCGGCCTTCTTCGGTATGGCCACCAAATATGCCGAGTGTATGTTGGCTGTTAAGTATCGCACTACAGATGCAAGGGGACAGATTGCCGGTGGACCCATGTATTATATCGAGCGTGGTCTGGGACTGGGCTGGATGGCAAAATTGTTCGCCGTGTTTGGTGTCGGCGTCGCTTTCTTCGGTATAGGTACCTTTGCGCAGGTCAATGCTATCAGCGATGCCATGACCATTGCCTTCCATGTGCCGACCTGGGTAACTGCCCTGGTGTTAACCGTGCTCGTTGCGGCGGTCACTCTGGGTGGGGTTAAGCGTATTGCCAATGTGGCGCAGAGGTTAGTACCGACGATGGCGCTAGGCTATATTCTGGCCTGCGTGTGGATCTTAGTCGCTTTTTCAGATCAAATTCTGCCGGCATTTCAGCTAATTATTGAGTCAGCCTTTACGCCTATCTCTGCTGCCGGTGGTTTCCTCGGGGCGACGGTAGCACAGGCGCTGCAAATCGGTATTGCCCGCGGCGTGTTCTCAAATGAAGCGGGACTGGGCAGCGCGCCGATTGCCGCCGCCGCAGCCAAGACCAATGAGCCGGTAGAGCAAGGCTTGGTCAGTATGACGGGCACATTTTTCGATACCATCATCATCTGTACCATGACCGGACTCGTATTGATCATTACCGGAGTGTGGAGTGGTGAAACTGCTGGTGCGGCCATGACCAGTGCCGCCTTTGCCAGCGGTGGTTCGGCATTGGTCGGCCAGTACTTAGTGACGGTCGCTCTGGTCTGTTTTGCCTTTACCACGATTTTAGGTTGGCACTATTACGGTGAGCGTTGTTGGTACTATTTGATGGGAGACAGGGGCCTACGGCTTTATCAGGGATTGTTTCTGGGCCTGATTGCTGTCGGGGCCTTCATTCAACTGGATATGATCTGGTTGCTTGCCGATACCGTTAATGGCCTGATGGCGATTCCTAACCTGATAGCAATTATCGGCCTACGTCATGTTATCCACGCTGAAACCGTACGTTATTTCTCCAAGCGTGACAGTAAGCTTGTGGATAATGCCGAGGTGATGCCGGGCTAAGGTCGCCAAGGTTAAAGGTGCGAGTGAATAGGTGGATATAAGCTCGCACCTTTAATTTAAATGGCTATATTACTCTGGTTTACTTCTCTTTCTCAGTTCCTTTATCTTTACTATAAACATGGCCGTTAGTGCCACTTTCGATTGCTCTTTCCTTGAACGTCATTTTGATGCAAATTAGCGTATGATCCCGCTTTTAAACTTCACTGAACATTGCCTGCGTGCACTTGATTGCGCTCGCTGCCGCTTTGATCTATTTTAGTGTCTCTAAAAAGATCGCTACGTGAGCCCTAAGGTTAACGAAAAGTGCAGAGAACCGACCCCGGCTCTGTGTTTGTGATGCTCTATTGCCTGCTTTGGCCTCAAAAGAGGCTCCGTTTGGATAAGGAAAGAAATGCCAAGCTTGAATCGAATTGTGCTTATCGATACGCACCTACCTGGCGTAGTGGAACTCGCCCTCGACGGTCACACGAATATCTGTGGTACCAATGCCTCAGGAAAGACAACGCTTCAGCGTTTGGTCCCGGTTTTTTATGGTGAGTATCCAAGTCGAGTCGTGCCCTCTACCCGAGATAGTTTTGAGCGTTGGTATCTGCCTCATGATTCAAGTTTTATCATCTATGAATATAAGCGCGCCGATGGCTTGTTAAATCAAGCGGTTCTGGCTTCTGCCGGTGATGGTAAAGGGGTTAATTATCGTTTCATCGCGAAGGAGTTCGAGCTTGACGATTATGTGAAGTCAAAAAATGGCGACACAGTGCTTTGCTATACCATGGCGGAGCTGGGCAGGGAGATGAAGCGTGCCGGCATCGCAGTGACTAACCTGCTTAATACCCGGGAATTTCGCGCCATAATTCAAAACGATCGTGCCCTGTTGAGCACGGGGAGTAATCGCACCGAGCTGCGCACCTACGCGAGACAGTTCTCTTTATGTGAACCCGAGCATTCACTGCGTCATATCGAAAAGTTAGCCAAGGCGGTGCACTCGAAAGAGGGCAAGATGGAGACGATAAAATCGATGATCGCCGCCATTTTGGAAGAGGACGGAGTTAATCCGCCGAGTTCACGTCTGAACCCTCAGCGTGTCGAAGCCTGGATACGAGACAGCCAGTTGATTCAGGGGTTCGAGCAGATCCGCCCGGAATTTGAAAAGCTTGAGCAGGAGTTTAATCAACTCTTGAGTGCCGAGCTGCGCCTTTCGAGTCTTAAGCGTGGTTACAGTAAAGATGAAACTACAGAAGTGGAGCGTCAGGAGCATAACCAAGACCTCTCCAAAGCGCTCAATGGTGAGTTAAGGCAGCTAGATGATGAGTGGAAAGAGCAGCGTGATGAGCTCAGCTTAGATCTGTCTGCCGCGAAGGGGGACGTCGCCAAGTGTGAGTATGAGTTAGACGCGATAGAAGACCAACACGGTGCCTTCTTAGATGCCGATATCGAACAGGCCAAATTGGACTTAGAGCAGCTGCCCAACTGGCGTGGCAGTTTGGAGAACTTGACCGAGCGCCATAAGCTGCAGACTGAGAAGCATCAGGATATCGAAGCGGCATACAATGCCCGTCGCAGTAAAATTGGTGAAGGGCTTAACAGGGAGCTGGAAAACCTGCATCAGGCTCAAGATAAGCAGCGCGAAGCCAGAGACAAGCAGCGTGAACAGGGGCGAAGCGAGCTGGAGGCGTTGGGCGGTCAATGGCGCGAGCTGATGGACAGTGGTCGTGAAAAGTTTCATCAAGAGGAATATCAACTTAAGTTATCGACAGCCGAACTCAAGGTGCGTGTCGATAGTGTGACCTATACAGAAGAGGAAAAGCTGGCATTGGCCGTGTTCGATGAGCGGATCACTCGGGCCGATGAAGAGCAGGAAGTCTGCAATACCAAGGTCGACAGGTTCACCATTGAGGAGCGTAAACTGCGTGCCAAGCGAGATCAGGCCAATGAGAGTCTGCGTCTGGCCGGTATTCGGGTGACTGAACGTGAGAGTGAGCTCGACGAACTACACCATGTTCTGTTTCCTCAATCTCATACACTGCTTGAGTTTTTACGCAAAGAGGTCGATGGCTGGGAGAACAGTTTAGGTAAGGTGATCAACCCTGAGTTGTTACATCGCAGCGACCTGCACCCAGCCATGCTCAGTGATGACTTAGAGGCCCTCTATGGAATTCAGCTGGATCTTAAGGCTATCGAGTCGCCGGAATATGCGGCTTCTGAGCAAGAGTTACGTATTCGTCATGCTAAGGCCGAAGAGGCGTTAGTCGGCGCCAAAGAGTTACAGGCCGAGGCCGAAGACAGCCTGGTCGCCATCAATGCAGAATTGGATGGGTTGACCCGGGAATTGACCTTTGCCCGTACGGCCTATAAGAACAGTCGTGACGATCTTCGCCGCCTGTTCGATGATAAGCGCGCCGAGCAAGATAAGATCAATAAAGCACTCAAGGAACGAAAATCAGAAGCGCAGAAGCAACTGAGCCGTTTAGACAGTGATATCAAGCAGCTGAAGCATCAACACCAGGAATGGCTCGAAGAGCAAAAAGAGCAGGCATTAGAAGCCAGAATGGAGAAAAATGCCTACTGGCAGGAGGTGGTTGGCGCGTTAGACACTCAGCTGGAGCAGACAAAGGAAAATATTCAACAAAGACGCGATCATGCTAAGAGCGAGCTCAAGGCCTGTGAGCAATGGTATAAGAACGAGCTTAAATCTCGTGGTGTCGATGAAGATAAGATCCTGGCACTTAAGCAAGAGATCCGGGGGCTGGAGTCGAGTATCTGTCAGGCTGAACAGCGTCGTAACGAGGTACTCAGATATGAAGATTGGTATCAGCATACCTGGTTAATGCGTAAGCCTAAGTTGCAAACTGAGCTGAGCACAGTCAAACATGCAACCTCAGATCTCGAGCAGCAACTCAAGTCAAAAGCCAATGAAGTTAAAGCGAAAAGACAGGAGCTGGATGGCCAGCGTAAGCAATCTGATGCCATACAGGTAGAGGCATCGGAGAACTTAACTAAACTGCGTAGCGTGATGCGTAAGCTTAGTGAGCTTAAATTGCCGGCTAATAATGATGATGCTCAGGGGGGCCTCACCGAACGTCTGCGCCAGGGTGAAGACCAGCTACTGAAAAGAGACAGCTTATTAGGCTCGGTTAAGCAGTATGTGGAGCATTTCGACTCGGTTATCGCCAGCAAGTCAGGCTCGAGTCTGTCTGAGACCTGGGAGCGGGCTCGTGAAGAGTCCAGCTTTGTAAACGATAAAGGGATCCGCCTGTTGGATTACCGCAAGCTGGTCCCTCAACTCGAACAGCTGCTCAATGTGATGGTGCCGCAATCGATTATGGCGCTGCGTGAGCAGGGACGAATTTTTGGTGTCGATCTCACCGCATTTTATGATGTACTGGCCGATATCGATCGCCGCATCGCCTCGCAAAGTGCGCGGATCACCCGTGAAGTGGGTGAAGAGCTGTTTCTCGACGGGGTATCCGAGTCTGCGGTTAAGATCCGTTCACGGATCAGCGAGCTGGAGTTCTGGCCTGAGCTGGAGGAGTTTGTTAAAGCCTTCCGTCAATGGAAAGCCGATGGATTCAGCGAGCTTCCCGGTGAAAACTACACCAATAGTATGCGCCGGGCCCTGGATATTATCGGTCGAGCCGCACTTTCCGGCGGTATCTCTAAACTGCTCGAAATTGAGCTGAGGCTAAAAGAGGGTAACAGCGATCTGGTGATCCGCACCGATCGCCAGCTCAATGAGTCTTCCAGTCACGGTATGGCATATTTGATCTTATGTAAGTTCCTGCTGGCATTTACCCGCCTGCTCCGTGGCCGCTCGGATGTCACTATTCATTGGCCAATCGATGAACTCGGCACCTTGCATCATACCAACGTGAAGAAGATTTTCGATGCCTGTGAAAACAACAATATTTCCGTTCTGGGCGCCTTCCCTAACCCAGAATCTGAGGTACTAAACTTGTTCGCTAACCGCTACATCATCAATAAACAGACTCGGAAACTTCAGGTGGTGAAGCCTCAGGCTAACCCTATCGCAGATAAATTGAATAAACGATTCGCAAGGGAGGCGGTGTAATGAGTGAGATGACAGAAACCGCAATTGTCGGAACGGGCGCCATCATAGAACGTCTACTTAAGGGAGAGTTTATCTGTCGAACGACCGATGAAGAAGCCTGGCGTTCACTGAAGAGTTCAACCACTAGAGAGCGGGTCGAAACCTATCTGAACCAGATAAACCGGACCATAGGTTCGGCGGGGGAGGGCGAGGTGTTCTTCTGTGGCTACCTGCAGCTTGGGGATGCGGAGCGTAAAGTGATCTCTTCTCAGTTCAGGGATATCTGTAATGCACTCATCCCGCTGGTCGAGTGGCTGGTGCTGGTACAGGAGTCCAGTGGACAAGACGCCCCCCTGTCTGAGGGCGCCGCGGTACGTTTGACTGAGCTGCAAACCCGCATAGAAGACACGCCAGCATTTCGAGAGCAACTGGCTAAGATAAGCCATTACCGTCTGTTTGGCTCGACCAGCAGCAACGTCGATAACCAGATTAAATTGGTGTTCAAACGTTTAGTCGAGTTGGGCTACCTTACCCGTCCCAATGCCGAGAAGCAGATCTTTATCGCCACCGGCAAGTTAGATTATCTCTATGAGGTTATCCGTTTTATCGATGAAACCGAAGGGCTGAGTCTGGAAGCGCAGGCTGAGACCGCCACCCAAAGGGATCTGGTTTAAGATGAGTACAAACTTACATCAGGCCGGGGTCAAGCTGCTTAAGCAGTTGGGAAGACACGCCGATCTCGTTATGGATGTCTACCTTTCGGGCTCCGTACCCGAAGGGGGAGAGAACGCGGCCGCGATCGAAAAGCTGCGTAAGAGTGAAATCCTGTGGCGTCCTGAGCCGGATCAGGAGTTACGTCTCAAGCGTTCGGTGCGCGCTGTGCTCGAAGAGGCGCTGAGTGATGAGCGTAATCGTCAGATAGACTCCAATGTCGGCTCCTCCTTAGCCAGTATTAAAACCTTGGCGGGTCATTATAAAGAGGCACGCCATAACGTCGATTATAGTGCTTCTGAGGCCTATCTAGCCGACTTGAATGAGCACGTGTATAGCTTCGCCGAAGGGCTGAGATACTCGATACGTGTGCTGTGGAGTCGTATCAACAACGAATTTGGTTATGTCGGTACCATTAACGCCAAGATCCGTGAAAACGAGTTAGCCCAGAGTCAGGTGACAGAGCTACTCAATGGCTTGGAGATGTTCCAGTTTAGTGAGTTGGGTGAAATAGCGGGTGATATTCGCGAACTGCGAAAACTTCTGGTCACTAGCCTGCAAGAGACTCTGAGTGATTGTACTCAGGAGCTCAGTGTGGTGCAGGGACGATTACTCGAGTTGCTCGGGCGCTTCCGCCAAATAAGAGGGCGTACCCGTCTGCTTAAGGGGTGGCTGCTTTATACCGATCTGCATCCGGATTACATGCCCGTCGATCATGTCAGCCACAAACAGTTGCCCACGCTATTTAACCGCGCGGAAGCCATCCTGGCGCCGGCTGCGGTGGATGTACATAACACAGGTTATGAGCCCGAGCTGTTAGATATCGTTTCACGCATTAAAGCCATCGCTCGTACGAATCATGATCCTCAGCTTCGTGAGCATGATGTCAGTGTCTCCCTGAGCCAGGCTGAAGAATTTGATATTCCGGATAACCCGCTGAAACTGGCCGTCGATGAGTATTTCTGCTCGGTTATCGACTCGGGACGGAATCAATCTGCGTTGGAGTACCTTGATGAACAGAACCTGCCTTGGGAGAGGGAAAGCTGGTTATATCAGGTTATCTGTGGCTATGAAGGCCTTCCCGAGGAGCACAGGCACTATTTTGAGCTGGAGCCTATCGGTGAGCCCGATCCGGTCTACACAGGTAACTTCATTATTCGGGATGTAGAGATCTGGCTGGCTTAAATACTATGTCTTAAATACCTCGCCTTAAATACCTTGTCTTAAATACTCAGTCTTAATATGGACTTGTGCACTGTAAGGGCCGTTGATAGGTTTCCCCCATCAACGGCTTTTTTTTAACCAAAAAACAAACTAACTATCCTGATGTGAGCTTATTACTGGCTTTCCGCTCTGCTATGCGTTTATTTGTCAGCGTAATCCACTGCTTCGGCGTTGCGTGTCAGGCGTATTGACTATTGAAAGTGTGTCCGCGCTGGTGCACGTGTTGCATAAATGGTAGTGATGTAAAAGTTATTATTGGTGTCGGCAGCGTTACTGTCTGTTTGTTCGTGTTTTTATGCTTGTTTATGTGAGGGTTATGAAATTGTATCAAATTGCATATTTTCGATTCTGATTGAAATTGTGGCCAGCATGATTCACTATCGGTTGCAAAGAAGGGAACTCATTCCCTCAATTAAAAGGCATCTGCACTAAAAGTGTCCGATGTTGAATTAAAAAGGCACGCAAAAAGAGGTGCCGAATTGAAGGCAGGCATATGACAAAATCACTTTCTACGCGGATCTTTATCGGTCTGTTCTCCGGATTAATATTCGGCTCCATTATTCAATACCTTCTCGGCGATATCGGCTTCTTTTCCGGTACTGTGGTCGAACTCTCCTCCGGTGTCGGTACCATGTTCGTCAATATGATCATGATGCTGGTCGTGCCGCTGGTGTTTGTCAGTATCGTATGTGGTGTTTTGGAGCTTGATGACCTAAAGAGCTTCGGTCGTTTAGGCGGGAAAACATTTGGTTTCTACATCATCAACACGCTAGTCGCAATATTTGCGGCATTGACGGTGGCACTGCTACTGCAGCCTGGCTTAGGTGTAGATATGTCAGGTGGGACGGGCGCTGAAATTACCGCAACAGAGCTCCCTAATCTGGTTCAGCTCATCGTTAATATTGTTCCTAATAACCCGGTCGCGGCTTTCACCTCGGGTAACATGCTACAGGTCATCTTCATGGCATTGCTTTTTGGCGGTGTGATTAAGTCTCTGGGTGATGCCGTACCCCTGTTGGTGCAAGGGTTCCAGGAAGGCAATAAGCTGATGATGAAGCTTATTACTGTTGTGATGCAGCTGGCTCCCATTGGTGTTTTCGCCTTGATGCTGAAGCTGGGTGCAACACTCGAGGCGAGTATCTTCCTGAGTGTACTCGAGTATCTGGTCGTTATTTTAGGCCTGTTGTTGACGTGGATCTTCATCGTCTATCCGATGGCGGTCGGTGCCTTTACCTCAGTATCGGCGAAAGAGTTCCGGGCTAAAACCCGGGAACAGATCTTATTCTCACTCTCTACTGCAAGCTCGAATGCTACCATTCCTGTGACCATGCGAACCTTGACCGATAAGTTAGGCGTTAAGCGTGCTATTGCGGGCTTTGGTGTCCCCCTTGGGGCGACCATGAATATGGGCGGAGTGTCTATCTATATCACTATTGCCATCTTCTTCGTTGCTAATGCCTTTGGCGCACCTATTGCGATGGATCAACTTCCCGCCTTGTTATTCAGCATCTTCTTGCTGTCGGTGGGAGCCGGTGGTGTTCCCGGTGGCGGAATGGTGATGATAGGTGTGCTCATTCACCAAATGGGCCTGCCAGTAGAAGCATTCGCCATTGTGGCAGCGTTAGATAGGCTGATCGATATGGTGCTGACATCTTGTAACGTGGTTGGTGATGCGGCTGTCCTGACTATTGTCGATGAAACCGAGAAAGGTGTCGAGGATGAGAGCGATGCCGGAGCCCTTCCGGTTCAAGAAACCAATCAGGCATAAATGATTCGCTGAACGCTAAAAGCAAAAAGTCAAAATCGGAACAGCCCACAGATTAACTCTGTGGGCTTTTTTTTTGCCTGCATCCCACCTCCCTTCGAGTGGATAAACCTCACTTATCTGCCAAAATTAAACTTGGTGAATCCAGTTTTACGACAATGACCTATGGCAATGGAAAGAGAGTGCACACCTCAAGGGTATCTCTGCAGGTGGAGATGGTTAGCGATAGCCATACTTCTTGCTGTGGGCATTGTTGCCTGTGATACAAAAGATGATGCCACCATAAAGGTTGGTATCTTGCACTCTATGAGCGGCACGATGGCATTCAGTGAACGAGATCTGGTCGATGTGCTTATCATGGCAATCGAAGAGATTAATGCCAGTGGTGGGGTATTGGGAAGACAGTTAGAACCTGTTTTGGCCGACGGTGCATCGAACTGGTGGCAGTTTTCAAAGGAGGCGGAGCGACTCATTGTTCAGGAACGGGTTGCGGTACTCTTTGGTTGCTGGACCTCGAGTAGCCGTATCGCGGTTAAGCCTATTGTTGAACGTTATGAGCATCTGCTGTTCTACCCACTGCAATATGAGGGGCTGGAACAGTCGCCGAATATTATCTACACGGGAGCCACACCGAATCAGCAGATCATACCCGGTGTTCACTGGGCGCTGGAAAATATAGGCCAGAGCGTCTACCTCCTTGGCTCCGATTATATCTTCCCCCGAGCCGCTAATATGCTGATTAAGGATCAGCTGAAAAACCGTGGTATTGAGCCTCTGGGAGAGATGTACCTGCCCCTGGGATCATCAGATATCTCTCGTGCTATTGAAGATATTCGCAGGCTGAAGCCGGATCTGGTGTTCAATACCATTAACGGTGACAGTAATATCGCATTTTTCAATGGCCTGAGTGGGCTACAGGAGACCAAGGTGGTCTCTTTTAGCATTGCCGAACCTGAGGTATTAGCCATCGGCATCGATCAAATGTTGGGGCATTATGCCGTCTGGAACTATTTCCAGAGCATCGATAGCCCTGAGAATCGGCAATTTGTAAGTGCGTTTAAAGCGCGCTTTGGTAAAGAGCGGGTCGTTAACGATCCTATGGAGGCAACCTATATCGGTATTAAGTTGTGGGTTCAGGGGGTGGCAGCGGCTGGTACCTTCGATCCACTGAGGGTTAAACATGCCCTAGGCTATCAGAGTCTCAATGCACCTCAAGGTATCGTCTCAGTTGACATGGGCAGTCAACATTTGTGGAAAACGGTGCGCATCGGGCGGGTACAAAGTGATGGACAGTTTGAAATAGTCTGGCGAAGTGATTCCCCCATCAGGCCCACACCTTTCCCCAAGTATCACAGCCGGTCGATCTGGCTGCAACGCCTGCAGGAGCTCAAGTATCGATGAGACGGTATAACTTATCGACCATGCTTTTTGTCTGGCTACTTTTAAGTGTCATGACTCCGACTGTGATCTTATCCGGTCTATATCTCAGTTCTTTCAAGCACGCTTTCTTGCAACAGGAGCAGGTACACCTATCTCAGTTTGCCGATAATAAGGTGAAACAGATTGAAGACTATATAAGCGAACGAATCTCGGATGTATTTAGTCTGTCGCAGTCGGTCGAAACGGTAGAAGCCTTCTCTCAACTCTCCCCTCTATATCGCCATGGCGGTGAGCAGGCCCAGCAATATCCTCAACTACTGGCCGAGCTAAAGAAGCGATACCAACACTACCAAGATGATGGTTACCTCGATCTGTTACTTATCTCTGCCTCTGGTGATCTCCTGTTTTCGTTAGGGATGAATAGCCATTTTCCGTCAAAGGTAAATCTTGATCCTGAGACGGTTAGTGGCTTAAATTTTGTTGTAAAACGAGCTAAGTATTTTCTGGAGTCCTCCTCATCGAGCTTTGAGTATGACGGTCCGAGTGAGCAGGCGGTGGCATTTATAGGCTCTCCTGTGTTAGTTCAGGGGCGTCTGATAGGCATAGTCGTGCTTCAGGTCGACAGTCAGATCATTCAGAAGGTGACCTTAGAGGTAGGCGGTTCAAGGTCGAGTAGAGAGGTCGTTGTTGCGGCCAGACAGGGAGATTATTTCAGTTATCAGGTCGAGCTTAAATATGATGCCGATGCGATCGTAGGCGAACCCCAACCGATTTCGGCGTTATCCGAGTCACTTTCTAAGGCTCTGTCGGGTCGAAGGCATATCGGTGTCGATATTGATTATCGCGCAGTGGAAGTGCTGGCGGCTTCACGTTATATCCCGTCAGTACAGTGGGGATTAGTGTTCAAGGAGGATATGAGTGAGGTCGTTCAGGTTTACGATCAGATTTTTCAACTGGGGCTGCTGATATTGTTTGTGGTTCTGATTGGCGTTTTGCTTGTTTCTGGCTTGCTTGGAAGCATGTTGGCTAAACCATTCGAGTCCATGACACAGATGACCCGGTCCATTACCTCGGGTGAGACTGACGCCAGAATAAAGCCTGAAGGCTTCAGGGAGAGTTATGAGTTGGCACTCTGCTTTAACCAGATGTCTCATGCCCTCTCTCTGGCCAGAGAAACGTTAGAGCAGCAGGTCGAAGAGCGTACCTTAGAATTAACCAATGAGATTGATTTGCGGCAGAATAAAGAGGCTGCACTTGCAGAAAGTTATAAAAAATTAAATCTGTCGATGAAAAACTTGCAAGCGATGCAGTCACAGCTCATCGAGTCGGAGAAGATGGCGGCGCTGGGGGGGCTGGTTGCCGGTTTTGCCCATGAGTTGAATACCCCTATAGGTGTTGCCATCACGGCATCTTCGCTCCTGCTAAGGGAGTTAACCATCTTAGAGCAGAGTTACAGTAGCGACGAGCTGACTGAAGCGGTATTTAAACAGTATCTGGATGATATTAAAGCGGCGTGTACCCTGTTGGAGAAAAACCTTAAGCGGTCCGCTTCACTGGTGAGAGACTTCAAATTAGTGGCCGTCGAGCAAACGAACCTTCACAAAGAGAAGTTTGTACTTCGCGAATTGATAGAATCATTACTGACCAGCTTGTCTCCGGAGACCAAAAAATATCCTGTCGAAATATCCAATAGAGTTCGGGAGGATATTGTCGTTAACTCCTATCCGGGGGACTTCTATCAAGTGTTTACGAATTTAATCCTTAATTCATTAATCCATGGTTTTACCGGTTACCGGGATGGAGGGTTAATTATCGATGCATCGATGACCGAGGACCTGCTAACCATAACGGTTTCCGATAATGGCAAAGGCATTCCAGAAAAAAATTGCAGCAGTATATTCGAGCCATTTTTCACCACGAAACGCGGTAATGGCGGGAGTGGCTTGGGGCTCAGTATTGTCTACAACATAGTTAAACAAAAACTTCATGGTGACATCAAAGTAAGGTCGACATTAGGGCAAGGAACTGAGTTCATAATCACTTGCCCTGTCGAAGATTAAGCCCACTTCTATAACTCCGATTCAGATCGTGCGGAGTAGCCTGGGCTTATTATCGATTGGATTAACCGTTATTTCTCCTTTGTCATTCGTCTGCTCAGGGCACTTTGGCTTATGCCCAGCATCTGCGCCGCAGCGGTTTGATTATTTGCCGTGCGGCTCATGGCCTCATTAATCAGTGCATTACTCATCTCGGCTAAGGTTGGCAAACTCTTTGGAAAAACCAGAACGTTTTGTGGAGACTCACGGTCGCCTTTTTGCTCTTTTATCGCCTCCATGAAGGGGGAGATATTGAGTTGAACGCCATCGCTGCGGCTCACCGCATCGAAGACCATGCCTTTCAGTTCATGAAGATTTCCCGGGAAGGCGTAGTCTGCCAGTTGGCTCGCTAAGTTTCCGGGTTGCTGCGGGGCATCGAGATCCATCTCTTCAGCCGCCAGGGCGATAAAGTGGTTGATGAGCATAGAGAGATCTAGAGTACGGTTTCTCAGTGGGGGTAATTTTATCTTGTGTGAACGCAATCGGTATAGCAGATCGCTGCGAAACTTTCCGGCCTGATTCAGTGCCAGCAGATCGTTTTGAGTCGAGGTGATGATCTTACAGTTAACCGGGTAGGGGCGATCGCTGCCTATCGGATAGTACTGTTTATGCTCGATCACATCGACCAGTTTTGCCTGGGCTTCTAAGGGCAGATCGCCAATCTCATTGAGATAGAGCAGTCCGGTATTGACTTGATGTAACACGCCTGCCTGAGCGGAAACCTGACCGTCTTCGTGGGTATGGAGCTGCCCGAACAGCTGTAGTTCAAACGCGTCGGTACCGATCCCGGCAAGGTTCACGTTGATGAAGGGGGCATCGGGACAACAGAGTTTATGGCAAGACTTGGCAAATTCATCTTTTCCCGTACCGCTCTCACCGAAGATGAGGATGGGCTCGGGGCTTAGCGCGACGGCTTCCAAATATCTGAACTGATCCAGCAGGGCGGGTTCACAGGTCAAAATATTATTGAAGGCCTCCGGCTGACTCAGGGTGCGGCTCAAGAAGCTCTCTTTTATCCGCAGGTAGTTTCTTTCCAAGCCAACAACTTCAAGGGCTCTGCGTACCGTTCGGGCCAGGTCGTCAACATTGTCTGTCTTGATAAAGTAATCATAGGCGCCGTTTTTGATGCAGCGAACCGCAGTATCGACCTCATTGACTCCGGTTACTATGATAACGCGGGTCTTCGGAAAGTCTGCGCGGATCATCTCGAGCAGTGTCTCACCCGAGTGAAATGGCATCGTCAGATCGAGTAGCACTAAGGCGTAATCGCCCACAGTAAGACGGTTAACGACCTGCCTGCTGTCGACACAGGTATCGACTTGCGCTTCGGGTACGAGTCGATTGATTGTAACGGCTAAGGTTCTCAGCCATGAGGCTTCATCATCGACTAATAAAATATTTCGCGCGAGTTTCATATTAGCTGCTCCAATGAAAAGAGAAGTTTGATGCATGTTCCCTTACCCTGGCGAGAGGTTATCTGCATTTCACCCTTGTGTTCTTTGATGATTCTGCTGCATACCGATAAGCCGAGTCCGGTGCCGCCACAGGAGCGACGAGTCGTAAAGAAAGGCTCTGTTATACGTTGTAGCGTAGCTTGATCCATACCAGAACCGTTATCGCAGATGATTAAACAGGCTTTACCATCCACAATGCTGGTTTCTATTGTGATCATGCCGACATCGGTATCCGTTCCATCATCTTGGGGCGATGCATGGCAGGCATTTTGAATAAGATTAATCAGTACTTGATGCAGTTGCTGCGCATCGCCCATTATCATCGGCTCTGGTTGGTGAAGTTGGGTTCTGATTTTAAATATTTTAATCTGATTTGCCGTCAAGCGCAGTGACACCTGTACCACCTCATTCAGGCTTAATCTTTGGTGCTCGGTGGCAATATTGGGTAAGGCATAGCGTTTTAAGTCATTCACGATCCGGCTTATTCGGGTGGCACCCTCATCGATATTGAGGCAAGTATAATGCAGTTCATGTAGGGCGCGTTCCGGTTCCAACCCTGCGATTAGCCAAAAAGGATTTTGTTTCTGGTAGGCATCGGTTGCCGGCTGAAGATCTTTGAGTGCATCATTTAAGAAAGCCACGGAATGGATAATAATCCCAGTAGGGTTATTGATCTCATGGGCGATTCCGGCGGAGAGTTCGCCTAATGAGGCTAAGCGGCTCGCTTCATTATTGGCTTGTCTGAGTTGATGACGCTCCGTGGCTTCCTCCAATAGGATGACAGCCTGATCCTCACCTATGGGGTGAATTTGGAGCTGCCAGAATTGATCCAGAAAACTCATATCTTCAGTCAGGGATTTCTGACTGTTTAAGACTTCAAGCAGGGTGGTTTTTAGTTCGAAAGGTTCACCATGGGTAAAGTGAAATTCGGAGTTTTTGAGTAAGTCATTATTATTATCATTACTCCACAAACAATCACATTCCCTATTGAATAGCGTGACGCCATGGGGGATCCCATTCAGCACCGATTGAAACTGTTGAGATAGGTTGGATATTTGATGTTCGGCCTTGCGACGTTGTGCTAACTCAAGATTCAGTGAACGGGTACGTTTTCGAAGACTTCTGCTGATATAGCCGGTGAATATCATGCCGAGTGCCGAGATGATGCTCACAGCGATGGCCAGAGACAACATATTCTTCTGGGTGGAGGTGAGATCGACTTTTTCCCGACCCGTACCAAACCACTTATTGACGAGTCTGTCGTATTCCCCGGATAGTTTTAACTGCCTGAGGGCATCGTTAATTTGGCCCATCAGGGGCGCGTTGACGTTGTGACTCACAAAATTAAATGAACCATATATGAGTGCATCGCTGGAACTTCTTATCGATGGATAAAGCGGGAGGAGACGTCTGGCGACAAAGTTCTCGGCGAGAACCACATCGACCTCTCCCTTGATTAACAGCTGAAAGCCGGTCTCATAGAGATCTACATCGACTCGCTCAAATTCCTGTGGCTGACCCGATATATAGACGTCCACGAAGGCGCCTTTCTTGATGGCAACCCGCTTACCGACAAGGTCGTGCCAGCTGTTGATAAAGGATTTCCCCTGCAATGTGTATGCCTTGGCATGGGTGGCATAGATGGGATCAGACTGACTGAGCTTTCTGTCTATGCTGACCGGGCTGACAACGGCGATGACGTCGATAGGGCAGTCTGGATCATGAACATCGGTCAGCAGTTGCTGAAATGTTTTACGTCTGACAACGATTCTTTTATCGATGAGTTGTCCAATTCTGCCTATTAGCTCGAGGTTAAACCCTTGGTCAACACCATTGTTACGCCACTCCAGCGGGGCCGTTTTTGAATGAACACCAAACACAATACTCTTGTGTGACAAGTCTTGTGCCTGTGCGGCCAGGTAAGGTGCATGGAAACAGAGTGCCATGACTAATATAAGAAGATATTTCATAGCGGTGATTTTAACATGTTCGATAGCTAATGAACTGTGGCGATGGACGCAAATTTGTTTCAACATACTGCTCTAGCGGAAGAGCTAATCGGCGGTAAATGTCATCGAATCGGTTTTTTGTGATCCATTCATATATGGCCTATGCAAAATTGCATAACGGCTTGCTAAATTATGCATCTTTGCATGAGTGATATCTTCAGCTGTGAAGCCCGCTTGATTTTCGTTTTCTCTATCTCTGTTCACCTTGAGCAAGATGCCTGGATCGCCCAAAATTAATTTGAAACAGAAAGCTGAGAATATCCTACTCTTATGGGGTCAGAAAACTCAGCTCAAATACTAGAGATGAGCTTGTAGATATCGCGACTATTTAAACAAATGAGTTGTTCTATTGAAAAGCTAGGAGACGTGATGAAAAACTTTAAAAAAGCTATATGCCTGGCCACCTTAATTGGTTCCGCAGGAATGGTAGCGAACGCAACTGCTGCAGATAACCTTGCCGACTTTCATGCTGAAAACCAAGAGTGTGATAGCTGTCATACAGCGGATGGTGAACTATCTAACGATAGCCTTACTTATGAAAATGAGCAGTGTGTTTCTTGTCACGGCTCCATGGAAGAGGTCGCTGAAGAGACGGTACATGAGCATTACAATGCCCATGATTCTCACTTCCCTGGAGAGATCGCTTGTACCTCTTGTCACAGTGCCCATGAAAAATCTATGGTCTATTGTGATTCTTGCCACAGCTTCGACTTCGATATGCCGTATGTAGGCAAGTGGGAACGTCATGAGCCAAGCATTGCAGACCTTGCTAAAGATAAATCTGAGCGTGAAGCGGCATTAGCCCTTGCACCAAAAGATACTGTCGATGTGGTCGTTGTCGGTTCTGGTGGAGCGGGTTTCTCTGCATCTGTTTCAGCCCATGATCATGGCGCAAAAGTAATTCTTATCGAGAAAGAGCCAGTTATCGGTGGTAATGCAAAACTTGCAGCCGGTGGTATGAATGCCGCTTGGACCGATCAGCAAAAAGCTAAAGGCATCGAAGATAGCCTTGAGTTGATGACTAAAGACACCATGAAAGGTGGCCGTAACATCAACGACCCTGCACTCGTTGACGTGCTGGTTTCTCACTCAAAAGGATCTGTCGATTGGATGACAGCCATGGGTGCAGATTTAAGTGATGTAGGCCGTATGGGTGGCGCATCGGTTAACCGTACTCACCGTCCAACAGGTGGTGCTGGTGTTGGCGCACACGTTGTTCAGGTACTTTACGATAACGCCGTTAAGCGTGATATCGATATGCGTATGAACACACGTGGTATCGAAATCCTTAAAGATGACTCAGGTAACGTTAAAGGCCTGCTAGTTAAGGGGATGTACAAGGGTTACTACTGGATTAAGGCCGATGCAGTTATTCTGGCTACCGGTGGTTTCGCTAAGAATAATGAACGTGTTTCTAAGCTTGATCCTAAGCTGAAAGGCTTCGTATCGACTAACCAACCTGGTGCAACAGGTGATGGTATCGATGTTGCCGGCAATGCTGGCGCAGCAATGGTAGACCTTGAGTACATCCAGGCTCACCCAACACTTTCTGTGAAAGGTGGTGTGATGGTAACTGAAGCTGTACGTGGTAACGGTGCAATTTTGGTTAACCGTGAAGGTAAGCGTTTCGTCAACGAGATCACGACTCGTGATAAAGCCGCTGCTGCGATTTTACAACAAACAGGCAAATCAGCTTACTTGATTTTCGATGATTCAGTACGTAAGTCATTGTCGAAAATTGATAAGTATATTGGTCTAGGCGTCGCTCCTACTGCCGATACGCTTGTTAAGCTAGGTAAGCTAGAGAATATCGATGGTAAGGCTCTGACTGAAAGCGTTGCTCGTTATAATACTTTCGTTACCAGTGGTAAAGATGCTGATTTCGAGCGTCCAAACTTACCTCGTGCAATCAATGAAGGTAACTACTACGCTATCGAAGTGACTCCAGGTGTTCACCACACTATGGGTGGTGTGATGATTGATTCTAAAGCAGAAGTTATGAATGCTAAGAAGCAGATTATCCCTGGCCTATATGGTGCTGGTGAAGTGACCGGTGGTGTTCACGGTGCTAACCGTCTAGGTGGTAATGCTATCTCTGATATCATCACCTTCGGTAGATTAGCCGGTGAACAAGCGGCGGCTTACTCTAAGAAGAAATAATCTTCTAGAAATAGTCCTCAACTCTTTAAAGAGTTAGTACACTTAGAAACGAGTAACGCTCTCCGGTTTACTCGTTTCAATTAGCCATTAATGAAAAGCCACAGTCTCCGTGCTGTGGCTTTTTTATGTCTGGAACATTTATGAAGGTTTCCCAGGGATGGGAAGAAACCTTCGTTGCGTCTGGCCACAAATGTTCCCTCGATAACTGCGTCCTGCGTTACTCTACCTCCTATATCCATATAGTCGTACATTTGTTGGCATTCCCGCCTCTGACCCATAGGAATAGGATTGGAATAGGGGGAAATGTCTTCGAAGCGAAGGGAGCGCTTTAGACCCTGGCAGTCAGAACACTTATGAAGGTTTCTCAAGGGCCAATGATGCTCCCGGCATCAATATGGCATTGACATAAATACCATACCTACCCATGCATGGCGGTTGTGTGGGGGGCATAATTGTTCCAGACATAAATACCATACCTACCCATGCATGGCGGTTGCGTGGGGGCATATATGTTCCAGACATAAATACCATACCTACCCATGCATGACGGTTGTGTGGGGGGCATAAATGTTCCAGACATAAATACCATACCTCCCCATGCATGGCGGTTGTGTGGGGGCATAAATGTTCCAGACATAAATACCACACCTATCCATCCATGGCGGTTGTGTGGGGGCATAATTGTTCCAGATATAAATACCACACCTATCCATCCATGGCGGTTGTGTGGGGGCATAAATGTTCCAGACATAAATACCATACCTACCCATGCATGGCGGTTGCGTGGGGGCATATATGTTCCAGACATAAATACCATACCTACCCATGCATGACGGTTGTGTGGGGGGCATAAATGTTCCAGACATAAATACCATACCTCCCCATGCATGGCGGTTGTGTGGGGGCATAAATGTTCCAGACATAAATACCACACCTATCCATCCATGGCGGTTGTGTGGGGGCATAATTGTTCCAGATATAAATACCACACCTATCCATCCATGGCGGTTGTGTGGGGGCATAAATGTTCCAGACATAAATACCATACCTACCCATGCATGGCGGTTGTGTGGGGGTATAAATGTTCCAGGCATAAATACCACACCTATCCATCCATGGCGGTTGTGTGGGGGCATAAATGTTCCAGATATAAATACCACACCTATCCATCCATGGCGGTTGTGTGGGGGCAAACATGTTCCAGACATAAATACCATACCTACCCATGCATGACGGTTGTGTGGGGGGCATAAATGTTCCTGACATAAATACCACACCTATCCATCCATGGCGGTTGTGTGGGGGCATAAATGTTCCAGACATAAATACCACACCTATCCATCCATGGCGGTTGTGTGGGGGCATAAATGTTCCAGACATAAATACCACACCTACCCATGCATGGCGGTTGTGTGGGGGGCATAAATGTTCCTGACATAAATACCACACCTATCCATCCATGGCGGTTGTGTGGGGGCATAAATGTTCCTGACATAAAAAAGCCAGTCGGGAGTTCCAACTGGCTTAATAAAGGCCGTCAACCTATTTTAGGACTAGACAGAGCTCGGAATCGAGTTAGAAAGTTAAATTGATTTTTAAACCACCGAATCGTTCGCTATGGGTAAATTGCAAATCTATCTCATATTGTTCTGCTATGTCCTTGACGATGGAGAGTCCCAGGCCATGGCCCATGGTGGCTTCATCTAAGCGTTTACCACGACTGGTCAGTTGAGCTAGCTCTTCACTCGCGACACCGGGACCGTCATCTTCTATGATGAGGCTGATGACGTCATCTTCAATGCTTGCGTTGATCTCCACCCTAGATTTAGCCCATTTATGGGCATTATCGAGTAGATTTCCGATGAGCTCCATACCATCTTCTCTATGAAGGGGCAGTCTTAGCAGTTTCTCCGGAATATGGATATTGCACTGTATCTGCTTATGAAAATGTACCTTGCTCAATGTCTGACAAAGATCGTTTAAATCTTTGGGGAGTTGCATCTGAGCCGCCGGTAACATATCTCCGGTGATCCGAGCGGCAGCGAGTTTTCTTTCGATCATCTTGTGGACTAAGTCCAACTGCTTTTGAAGCGCTATCGCCGTATCGGGATCTTTGAGTCCCAAAGCCTCTACCTGTTGCTGCATCACCGCCAACGGCGTCTTTAACCCATGACTTAGATTACCGATATTATTGCGGCTTCTTTCGAGCTGTTTGCTGGAGTATTGCAACAGTTCATTGTAGGTCGAGGCTAACCCCTGCAGCTCGGGAGGAATTTTATTCAGCTCCAATGAGGTTATCTCTCCCTCTCTCAGTTTTGATAGGGCCGATTGCATATGGTTAATCGGTTTAAATGATTGTCTCAATACCAGAAAGATGCCGGCTATCATGGTTAATAACATCGCCAGGTTGACACCCAGTTTTGTGCCGTAAATCTGAGTGAAAATTTTACGTCCGATACTCAGGTCTTGTGCAACGGTTAGGGTGGCATCGACATTGAGAGAGTCAGAACTGAGCCCGATAGAGAGGAGCTGGATATCATGATTTTGAGGCCCTTTGGTTTGCCAGACACGACTATCTCCCTTCTCTAAAAGCTTAATATCGAGTTTCTGATCCCAAAGCGATCTCGAGCGGATCTCTTGGTCCGGCAGATTAAGTTGATAATAACGGCCTGAAAATACCGGCTTATAGAAGCCCGATAGCTGGCTTTGATCTATAGTTAGCTCATCTCCCTGAAGGTGAGTCGCCAGCATAAGCTGTTCAATATCTTCCTGTAATCTCGCGATAATCGAATCGTGGAATGCCTGTCTCAACATTGACTCGAAAAAGATAATACCAACGACCGTCGACAAGATGACTAACCCAGTAAGCCAGAGACTGAGCTTAGTTCGAATCGAGATCATTCTCTGATGCCGTGGAAGATGTAACCTTGTCCACGTCGTGTCTCAATGGCCGTTTTACCGAGTTTCTTACGTAGGTGGGTGACATAGACCTCTACGACATTACTCTCTTTCTCATCATCGAACTGATACAGCTTATCTGTGAGTTGAGATTTTGAGAGCAGTTTTTGTGGTGACATCAGAAAAATCTTGAGTAACCTGAACTCCATCGCCGTGAGCTCAAATAAATTCGATCCAACCATCACAGATTGTTGGTTTTCGTCGAGTGTAACTCCTGAGAAACTCAGCTCCTTCGATGGCAAGCTTGCTTTGCCGTGAGCACGCTGAATGAGTGCATGTATTCTTGCCAGCAACTCCTGAGTGTGGAAAGGTTTACCTAAATAATCATCGGCACCGGCATTAAAGCCTTCGACCTTTTCATGCCACTGACTCCGCGCCGTTAACATGATGACCGGTGTATTAATGCCTTGATTTCGCCAGCGTTCGAGTAGTTCGAGACCGTTACCATCGGGCAGGCCAATATCTAAGATCACGCAATCGTAATTTGTCTCTTTTAGCAGGTAGTCGGCTTCGGCTGCCTTATCTGTCACATCAGTAACGTAACCGGCTTGCTTGAGTTGTTTTTCGAGTTCTTCAACGAGTAGTGCATTATCTTCAACGAGCAGTAGTTTCATATTAACCTGTCATCAAATGGTATCGTTGTCCCAAATGGAACATTGAACTAATTCTCAAAAGCTCTGCAGTCATTGGGTAACGATTTATAGGGATCGGGCTGTCCGGTACTAGCGTCCAGACTCAGATCTATGATTTGGCCACGTTGCGCCTTAATTTGCAAATCATAACGCCACTTTCCATCTTCACGATAAAGGTGCGCATCGATAAGTTTGCCGTCACAAAAATGCTTGGTTTTAGAGAGGGTAACATCGAGAGATAGAATTTTTCCTGAACTAACTAATTGTTTAGCTTCATAATGTTCAAGTTCAATCAGGCTGGATGTGTGTCCTGTCATTGGCATTAAGGCCGCAAGAGCTAAAAAGCTAACAAATCGTGCCCTTGTCATTAATATTATCTCCAAAAAAAATGGCCTGAGATTATCTCAGGCCACTTTATCGAAGCTGTCTTAAATCTAACTTAATGTTAGCTTAGCGCGTGCCGTAAACCACGATTGTTTTACCGTGAGCTTGAATCAGGCTTTGCTCTTCAAGCATCTTAAGAATACGTCCCACAGTCTCACGTGAACAACCTACAATTTGACCAATCTCTTGACGAGTGATCTTGATCTGCATGCCATCCGGATGAGTCATTGCATCAGGCTGTTTTGCCAAATGTAATAATGTTTGAGCAATTCTTCCAGCGACATCGAGGAATGCAAGATCACCAACTTTCTGGCTGGTGCTGTGCAGACGGTATGCCATCTGAGAAGAAAGCTTCATCAAAATTTCAGGGTTAACCTGGATAAGCTGCTTAAATTTCTTGTAAGATATTTCTGCAATTTCACAAGGTTGCTTAGCACGTACCCAAGCAGTTCGTTCGGCTTGCTCTTCAAACAGACCAAGTTCACCGATAAAGTCGCCTTGATTCAGGTAAGAGAGGATCATCTCTTTGCCTTCTTCGTCTTTGATCAAAACAGCGACAGAACCTTTAACGATGTAATAAAGCGTATCCGATTCTTCACCAGCGTGGATTAAAGTGCTTTTGGCTGGATACTTATGTATGTGACAGTGTGATAAAAACCATTCCAAAGTAGGATCCGGTTTAGGCTTACCAATCAGAGCCATGCCTATGTTCCTCGACAGTTTAATGTAAATACAAGAATATGCTAAATAAGCAGTTTACGTCAATTAAGTCAACAAAACCTAGATAGAGATCTAGGTTTAGAAAGAATGAATGTTCGTAACAGGCTATCTATATTGATGTTTATTTTGATACATTAGTGATATAAGTCAACTAATACCGTATAAATATGCATTGATTGGTTTAACAATGCCGAGTTAATCACATCTTACCTCTGTTTCAGGTCGAACTTGTTCGATATTTATTTGTCATAAACTGAGTGTGAAACACACTTTTTCTCGACTTTGGCTGTTAAATCTGGCTAACTCAGAGGAATTGAGCGTTTTGTATTGAGTTTTTACTGCTTTTTTTGCTGTTCCAATTTAGTTTTTTCAACAGTAAACCCCCTTTGCGGGTTGGTTCGTATGCTGATTTCGATAGGAGTTGTTTTTGAAATATCATCCGTTATTTGTAGGCGTTGGTTTTGTCATATTACTCTTGACGAGTACTACAACTAATGCATTTTCAATTCCTCAGCCAGTGGCAGAAGTGGCCGCGAGTAAATTAGCCCATATTCAGCTGAAAGCCTCTCAAGGCGAGAAAGAAGCACAGTTTCTTCTCGGCCTCATGTATCTGTCCGGACGTTTCGTAGAGCAAGATCAACAACAAGGGATTAAGTGGGTCTCTCTGGCTGCAGAACAAGGCCACCCCAAGGCTCAACAGACTCTGGCGGATCTCTCATTCGAAGGCAATATTATTGAACGTGACCTTACGGTCGCAGAGCGCTGGTATCTCTCTTTAAGCGAACAGGGCAATAAGTGGGCTCAATTCAGGCTCGGTTTTATCTATGCCGCCGGTGGGAATGGTGTGGAACGGAACTGTGGTAAAGCGGTTGACCGATTCAGTTCGGTCGGCGATGAAGTTTCATTGGGGAATGTGGCTTGGATCTTATCTACCTGTCCGGAAGAGGAGTTCCGAAATGGTGATAAAGCCCTGCAGTTAGCACAGAGCCTGGTTGATGCGAATCGTGATGATCCGACTAACCTGGATAATCTGGCTGCCGCTTATGCTGAAACCGGTGACTACAGTGCGGCGATTATGACGCAGCTAAAAGCCATCGATGCCCTGAAACATAGCGAAGAGGTACATCGAACCGGTGAATTTGAGGAGCGTCTTCAGACCTATGAGCAGAATAAACCTTTCCGCGAAATCGTTCCCTTGATGTGATCACACGCGTTTAATCACCAGGCCATCTAATACCAATCGGTATAAAGATGATGGCCTCGGTCATATTTGATGACGTCATCACTCAATACCTTAGCGCTATATCACGAAAACCCTATTTACTCGTGTAAATTAGTCATTATCGATATCTTGTTTCTAGATCTTAAAACCTGACTCTGGTTTAATACCGCCTCACTCTGAATTGCGGCTTCAGTTTTTTACTCTTTAGCTTGATAGTCATTTTATTAGGAAATATTGCTTGTTCAACACGAAGGCTTCAACACAGGTTTTACAATCTAAGTTGACACTGGTTCTCCTGCTGGTGGTTTTCGTGTCTCAGTTATTTCCAACCTGTGTGGCGTCAGATATCCACACTAACGCATTTGCCTCACAAGAGAGCTCCCCAGCTCAAGCGACTCCTTTCGGTGAAAAGCAGGAAGATTGTTGTCATGTTCAGGGGCACATCTGTCATGTCTCTGCGGCCAGCGAGCAAGAGGAACATGATGACGATTTTCATACCTCCTGCCATCCACCTATGGAGCTACACTTTGCCTGTGACGTCAATCGAGTCGAAGGCGAAAGCCCGTTTCTTATAAGTTACCAAGATAGAAAATACGCACCACCCATTCCCCCTCCTCATAGTTAACTCCACGTTATTTATATAATTTTTATTTATTAAATCTGCCTGCAACAAGTTGTGGCTGAGGTGAGTTGCCGTGTCTATTTTCGATAAGACGCGACTCGCATCGTCATGTGTTCAGGCGATAACCGGAGTTTATTCTCGTGAAGAGATATCAAGAGATCACACTCGTGGCCTGCCAACGTGCGCTGGTCACCGTGAGTCTGTGTGTGCTTGCATTATTTGCAGGCAAGAGTGTAGCCCAGCCTGGCAAGGGCGAAGTGACCCTGCCTTGGGTGCTGGAAAAAACCTTGCTAAACAATGTTCAACTGCAAACCTTTCCCTATGAGCTCAGGGTCAGTGAAGCCCTGACCCTACAAGCTGGGATCACGCCCAACCCCGAGTTTTCGGTCGAAATCGAAAATGTGCTGGGCACGGGGGAGAGGCAAGGCGTCGATAATGCCGAGATCACTCTGGCATTAAGCCAACTTATCGAGCTGGGTGAAAAACGTCAGCGCCGCGTCGATGTTGCTCAAGCAACAGAGCGTCAAAAGTTGAGTGAATATGAGATATTGCGTCTGGATATCCTGGCCGAGGCCACCGGGCGTTACTATCAGCTACTTCGCCTGCAAGCCCTGCAAGACTGGAGCGAAAGACGTTTTTTGGTTGAGCAGAGCGCTTTAGAGGCGATCGAATCCCGCGCCAATGCCGGGGCAGTGATTCAAGCCGATGTGACTAAAATGGCTCTGCGCCTGTCTCGAACGACGGCGGTCAAGGAGCAGCTCGATGGCGAGACAAGACTTGCCCGACTGCGTTTAGCGGCCATGTGGTCGAAGGAACCTCACTTCACTCGAGCCCTTGGTACTCTGGACCTGTCATCGACGCTTCCCACGGCGGCGAGCGTGCTCAACGCTATCGAAACTGCTCCTCAATATCTGCAACTGTTAAGCGTCGAGCGTTTGATGTACGCCAGACGCCGTATGGAGGAATCTAAGGCGCAATATGATGTGACATTGGGGATGGGAGTTCGAAGCTATGAGGGGTTCGACGATGGTGCCTTGATGTTCAACTTCTCTATGCCCATTCCTCTCTCTAACCCCAATCAGGGTAATATTTTGGCCGCTAAAGCCAGTGAAGACAGAGCGATGGAGCAGCAAAAATTGGCCCGCGGTCAGTTAAGGCTTTCATTGATGGAGATCCATCAGGCCATGGTCAATAACGCCCGGCAAGCAAGCCGCATCCAGCAGCAAGTTCTGCCTTTAGCTCAACGGTTACTCGAAGACACTCAAGGTGCCTATCAAACGGGCCAAGCCAATGTGCTGCAGCTGGTCGATGCCCAATCTGAACTGTTTGCCATAGAGCGGGATCTTATCGAAGCCAAAGTGGCTGTCTATCAACAGAGGCTCGAACTCGAGCGCATCACCGGACAATCTATGACTGCCACAAACTCAAACCTTAGCTCAAATGCTCGTTCAAACATGACGCCGTTTGTGGCACCGGAGAACAGATAATGAATTTTAAATTGAATCAGCTTTCATCTGCATTGATGGCAGCAGCTATCGCTCTATCGGCCTTGGGCCTTTCAACTCTGCTGCCGGGAAACTTAGCCTGGGCCAGCGGCGATCACGGCCATGGCCATGAAGAGAAGGAGGAGCATGCTCCCGAGGGACCACATGGAGGCAGACTCCTGCACAGTGGTGAGTTTGAGGTCGAGATCACTATGGTCGAGTCGGGGATCCCGCCGGAGATGCGCGTTTATGCTTACCATAAGGGCGAGAAGCTGGACCCAAGCGAGATTAAACTTAAGCTTCTGCTTAACCGCCTCGGCGGCAAGACAGACAGAATAAGCTTTATCAGCGAAGAAGATTATCTGGTGAGTGAGCAGAGCGTCTCGGAGCCGCACTCTTTCGAGGTGGAGGTCCACGCAGGCTTTAAGGGTGAGTCCTTCGACTGGCACTATGAAAATTACACTGGCCGGACAGAGATCAACGACCGATTACTGAAACTTTCCGGGATTCAAACTCAGCAAGCCGGCAGCAAACAGCTCACCTTCGTCGACACTCTGTTTGGTATTGTCGCCCCCATTGCCGATAAGCAGTTCAGTGTTAATGCGCCTTACGCCGGGGTTATCGAACGACTTCATGTCAGCATCGGCGACTCAGTTGAAAAGGGGCAAATCATCGCAACCGTGCGCAACTCAAGCACACTGCAAGCTTATCAGGTCAAGAGCCCGGCCAGCGGTCAGGTTACCGAGCAGCTGTTGAGCCTGGGTGACAACACCTTTAATCGCGCCTTAGTCAGTATCAGCGATCTGTCGAGTGTCTGGATAGATCTCTCTGCCTTCCCCAAGAGCATAGATAAACTTTCTCTGGGTCAGTCCGTGACGATAGGTGACGATCACAAAGAAGCCAGTCACAACGCCGAGAATGTTAGCGCTTCAGCCCGCAGTACCATCAGTTACATAGCGCCAACCATGACAGGCGGTCATATCGCCCGTGTGCGCGCAGTGATCGATAACAAGCATGGACACTGGCGACCTGGCATGCACATTCAGGCCGATATAGAGACCCGTACTAAGCAGGTGCCTTTAGCGGTACGCGTCGATTCGCTGCAAACCTTTATGGAAAATCCCGCCGTATTTGTAAAGCATGGCAACACCTTCGAGGTGCGTATGCTGAAACTTGGCGAGAGCGATGGTGTGTATGTAGAAGTGTTGGCAGGACTGGATAGTGATAGTGAATATGTCACCGAAAATAGTTATTTATTAAAAGCGGACATCATGAAAAATGCCGCTAAACACGTGCACTAGGAGCCAATTATTATGGATGCAATAATCTCCTTCGCGTTAAGGCGACGGTTACTGGTGCTGGCGATGACCCTACTCATCGCGCTATTGGGTGTCTACAACACGTTAAAATTACCTATCGATGCCGTACCCGACATCACCAATGTGCAGGTACAGATAAACACGGCGATTGCGGGCTACTCTCCACTCGAGTCTGAGCAGAGACTCACCTATGTGATTGAAAATGCCATGGCGGGGATACCTAACCTGGATCATACCCGCTCCATCTCACGTTATGGCCTGTCTCAGGTGACAGTGATCTTCGATGAAGGTACAGACATCTACTGGGCAAGACAGCAGATCGCCGAGCGACTTCAGGGGATCCGTGGTGAGTTACCTGTGGATGCCGAACCGGCACTTGGCCCTGTGAGTAGTGGACTCGGTGAAGTGTTTACCTACTCAATTCGCGCCCTCGATGGTGCATTGAAAGAGGACGGCACCCCCTATAACGCCGAAGATCTGCGTACCATTCAGGACTGGATCATCCGCCCTCAGCTGGTCAAGGTGCCCGGGGTTACCGAGATCAATAGTCTGGGTGGCTTCGAGCGGGAATATCAGGTGGCGCCGGATCCCGGTAAGTTACTGGCGTTTAAGGTCACCATCGATGATGTGATCAGGGCGCTCGAGCGTAACAACCGTAACGCTGGTGCCGGTTACATAGAGAGAAATGGTGAGCAGTGGTTAGTGCGCTCACCGGGGCAGCTTAAAGATCTGGAGGAGATCCGCCAAGTTGTCGTGACTAAGCGAGACGATGCGCCGGTCCGTATCGGGGATGTGGCCGAGGTGTTCTACGGTAAGCAACTCAGAACCGGCGCAGCGACTCAAGATGGTGAAGAGACTGTGCTGGGCACCGCCTTTATGCTTTTGGGTGAAAATAGCCGCGTCGTCGCTAAAGAGGTGGGTGACAGACTAGAGCTGGTTAATGCCAGCCTGCCTGAAGGCATAGTGGCAGAAGCGGTATATGACAGAACGGGTCTGGTCGACAAGGCCATCGCCACCGTGCAGAAAAATCTGTTCGAGGGCGCCGTACTGGTTATCGTCGTGCTGTTTGCCTTGCTTGGGAACTTTCGCGCGGCGCTTATCGCTGCCCTGGTTATTCCGCTCAGTATGCTGTTTGCCATCACAGGGATGACGGCTAATCGTGTCTCAGGCAACTTGATGAGCCTTGGCGCTATCGACTTTGGCATTATCGTCGATGGTGCGGTGATCATCGTCGAGAACGCCCTGCGTCGACTCGGTATGGCTCAACATCAATACGGCAGACTTCTCTCACTCGAGGAGCGTCTCAAGGTGGTGTTCGATGCAACAAAAGAGGTGTTCCGCCCGGCAGTATTTGGTGTGCTGATCATCATGCTGGTCTATCTGCCTATTTTTGCACTCAGTGGTGTCGAAGGTAAGATGTTCCATCCAATGGCATTTACCGTGGTTGCTGCGCTTATCGGTGCTCTTATCCTCTCGGTTACCTTCGTGCCAGCCGCCATTGCGATTTTTGTTAAGGGTAAAGTTAGCGAGAAAGAAAACTTCCTGATGGCTAAAGCGCGTAGCGTCTATGAGCCGGTGCTGTTCTTCTCTCTTAAACGCCCCGCCATCATTGTCATCACTGCGATAGCATTGATAGTTGTTACCACCTATCAACTCAGTCGCTTAGGCTCTGAATTCCTGCCTAAACTCGATGAAGGCGATATTGCCATGCACGCCATGCGCATTACGGGGACCGGCCTCGAGCAGTCGACCGAGATGCAGAAGAAACTTGAATTGGTTATCGGTGAGCTTGATGAAGTCGAGCATGTGTTCTCGAAAATTGGTACTCCTGAGGTGGCAACCGATCCCATGCCGCCAAGCGTTGCCGATACCATCTTGATCATTAAGCCTCGCGATCAGTGGGCCGATCCTACCAAGAGTAAAGATCAGTTTATCGATGAACTGAGAGAACATGTTGAGCAGGTCCCCGGTAATAACTATGAGTTTACTCAACCTATTGAGATGCGTTTCAACGAGTTGATTGCCGGGGTTCGTGCAGATGTCGCCTTGCGAATTTATGGTGACGATCTCGATACACTTAAAGCCGCAGGCGATCGCGCCGAGGCCCTGTTCCATAAACTCGATGGCGCCAAAGATGTTCGTGTCGAGCAGATGTCTGGTTTACCAACGCTGTCTATCGAGCCTAATCGGGATCACCTTGCCCTGTTAGGTCTCACTATAGTGGATGTGCAGCAAGCGCTGCAAACCGCAGTCTCTGGTGTACCTGTCGGTCTCATCTATGAGGGAGATCGCCGCTTTAAGCTTGTGGTGCGTATGGCTGATAACATCAGCCAAGACCTCAGGGCGCTTGAGCGTCTGCCTATCGCCTTGCCGACAGAGCTCAATCCTGATCTCAGTTATGTGCCCCTTGGAGAAGTGGCCGATATTAAGTTCAAGGTGGGGCCAAATCAGATCAATCGTCAAAGCGGTAAGCGTCATGTGGTGGTGACCGCCAATGTCGAAGGTCGGGACCTGGGCTCCTTCATTAAGGACACTAAGGCGCTGATGGGGAGTGAGCTTAAGCTACCCAGTGGTTATTGGAGTGAGTATGGTGGCACTTTTGAGCAGTTAGAGTCGGCATCGAGTCGCTTGATGATCTTAGTCCCGCTTACTCTGCTGCTTATCTTCGGCCTGCTGTATAGCGCCTTTGGCTCAATCAGAGACTCGTTGATCATCTTCAGTGGCGTGCCCCTGGCATTGACCGGCGGCGTCTTGGCGCTGGTGCTTAGAGATATGCCACTGTCTATATCGGCGGCGATTGGCTTTATCGCCCTATCGGGCATTGCCGTGCTAAACGGTGTGGTGATGCTGAGCTTTATCAAGCAGCTCAAGCAGCAGGGACACGAGCTGCTGGAGGCAATCAAGCAAGGCGCGAGTCAGCGACTTCGTCCGGTACTCATGACCGCACTGGTGGCCAGCCTTGGATTTGTTCCTATGGCATTGAACGTCGGCACAGGTGCAGAGGTTCAGCGCCCGCTTGCCACAGTGGTGATTGGCGGTATCGTCTCCTCGACCCTGTTGACCCTCGTCATCCTGCCGGTGCTCTATCTGCTGGTGTATCGTTTTAGTAAGAAGGGAGTCGCTAAGTAAGCTTGAGGTTCGAGGTTCTAGTTCCTAGGAACTTACGGAGAGGTTCGAGGTTCTAGTTGCTAGTTGCTAGTTCCTCGGACCTTCTTTGAAGGAACTTACTGAGAGGTGCGAGATTTTAGGCCCTAGCTCCTAGGAACTGTGGCCTTCTTTAAGATCCAGCATACCGAGGACTGATTTTAAATCAGGAGCAGATTAATCATGGATGTGGAATTTTCTGAAAAGGTTCGAGGTTCGAGGTTCGAGATCCTAGAGCTTTGGAATTTACTGAGAGGTTTGAGCTTTGAGCTTTGAGGTTCTAGTTCCTAGGAACTTATCTTGATCCTCGTACCTTCTTTGAAGGGAATAGCCAGCATACTCAAGGAAACAAACAGATCAAGATGGGGGAATTTACTCCCAAGAGCATGCTAACTCATCAGTCTTTCGCCTGAAATCCCGACGAGAGAAAGTTTACTCGATCATACTTAAATTAAGCTTAAGCTTTCCTGAGTTGAAATGAAAATGGCTGACTTTTGCTATTCACTGTTCACTATCGAGCAACAAGAGTTGCTGACGCTTCTCTAACAGATCTCTGATCAAGGGAGTTAATATCAATTCCATAGCCAGAGACATCTTGCCTCCCGGTACCACAAGCGTATTGACCCTGGACATAAATGCACCATCGATCATCTTCAGATAATAGGGAAAGTCTACATTCTTGATCCCGCGAAAGCGGATAACAACGAAGCTTTCATCTAAGCTGGGGATATTTTTAGCGCTGAATGGATTAGAGGTATCTACCGTCGGGACACGCTGAAAGTTGATATGGGTGCGAGAAAATTGGGGAGTCATATGATTAATATAATCGTCCATGCTACGCACGATCGACCCCATGACTTTTTCACGGCTGTGGCCTCTTTCTGAGGTATCTCGAATGATCTTTTGAATCCATTCCAGATTAACGATAGGGACCATACCTATCAATAGATCGACATGTTCTGCGACATTACAGATGTCGGTTTTTACACCACCATGAAGCCCTTCATAGTAGAGCATATCGGTATTTTCCGGCAACGGGTGCCACTGGGTAAATGTTCCCGGCATCTGGTTGAACGGCACAGCTTCATCGAAGGTATGCAGGTATGCGCGGGTTTCGCCTTGACCCGTCGTCCCATAGTCGCTGAAACATTGCTCTAATTTTTCAAAGTCGTTCGCTTCGGGGCCAAAATAGCTGATATTTTTATCTTCGGTTTTAGATTTACGGATCTTTAATTCCATTTCTGGACGGGTAAAGTGATGAAAGCTGTCACCTTCGACCGAAGCTGCATTGATCCCGAGTTGCCGGAAGATATGCTTAAAAGCCGTTGTCGTTGTCGTCGTACCCGCTCCAGATGAACCGGTAACTGCGATGATGGGATGTTTTGCTGACATTAAATTTCCTAAATGGAACCTGAATTTATAATGAGTCGCTGAGCTGTATTTATACGGTAATCAGACCTGTCAGGTCAAACTCGTACGTGATTTAGCTGCTACCTAGTTATGAAGGTGATCATGTTGGCGGATCGCAATCGACTCATCATCTTCACTGTATTCAACGACTAACACTCCTTGCTTTAGAGCTTGTTTGCATTTGTTTATGGCGAGTTTTAGCGTTTCATCATCTGTGTCTGAAAAACTGCCATCTTCGACCTGAGAGAAGAGATACTCTTTAATTACACTCTCTAACGTTTCATGTGGTAACTGCTGCAGTGCATCATAGGGGACTAACATGTTTTGGTATCACTCTGTGAAAGAAAGGTGAGTATTCGCCTTTCCAGATAGTATTTGGGTTTTAATGGTGTGCCACCCTCGATAAAACCGACATGTCCACCGCGATTATGCAGCTCATAGACCACATGAGGTGACAACTTATCTGCGGCAGGGATCACCTCCCGGGTCATGAAAGGATCGTCTTCGGCGTGTATGACTAACGTAGGCTGACGAATATGTTTTAGATAGTCCATACCACTGGCTCTATGGTAGTAGTCGTCCACTCCCGTAAACCCGTGAAGCGGCGCCGTAACGCTATGGTCGAAGCTATAGAAGGTGTTGAGCTCATCTATCTGCGATATAGAAACAGGCATGCTCTCCCCAAGCTGCCTATCTTTGACCTTCTCGGTGAGTTTCTGCTGCAACTGTTTTATCAGGTAGCTTTGGTAAACCTTCGAAAATCCTCTCTCCAGTCTCTTGGCGCATGCAGCAAGTTTTAGCGGCGCCGATACCACAACCGCACGCTCGATGAGACTCGAGTCATCATGCTCACCAAGATATTTAGTCAGCACGTTGCCCCCGAGACTGTAACCTACGGCCCTTATCTTTGAGTTTGGATATCGCAATTTTAAGTGGGTCAGATGTGCCTGCAGATCTTGGGTGTCACCGCTATGATAGCTTCGGGCCAGACGGTTACGCTCTCCAGAACAGCTTCTGTGGTGGTGAACGACGGCACATAGGCCTCTATCGCGGCACTCTTGCAATATCCTACGTACGTAATGAGATTCGGCACTACCTTCCAGCCCGTGAATGATAACCAGAATACTCTGCCCATCTTTGGGAAAGCTTAACCAGTCCAGATCGATAAAATCCCCGTCACTGAGCTCAAGACGTTCTCGACTCAATACTGGTCTGTCCACCTTGGTGAATACCGGTAGAATCGTCTGAATATGTGGGCTTTTTGCCCACCATGGAGGTGAAAAAGAGTGCGTCATAATATATTGGCTATTGCTGAAAATTAAAACGTGTGTTTAATTATTAACGTGAGTTGCATTGTAGCATATTTGTTTGTTTCTTTTTTTCGATTGGATTTTCATCCATATTGAAAAGTTCAGAGAGGGCGGGGCATGAAACGACGGACTTTTTTAACATCGGCATTCGTGGGAACGGCATCACTAGCGCTAGGGGTCAGCATCTATTCGCCTGAATTTATCGCGGCCAACAGATCACAAGATAGCCAGCATAGATTGCTGTTCAGCGCGCTTCTTCCGATATTTTTGGATGGGGCTCTCCCCGATGTCGAAACGCTTCGCCGCGCCGCCGAAAATCGCACCTTAGATGCCATCGGGCAGACAATCGCCATCTTGCCCGAAGAGGGGCGAGTCGAGCTGGAACAGCTACTGGATATGTTGGAGCAGAGGCTGGGGCTGCTGATCTTGACCGGTAGCATGACGCCGCTGATGATGCGTACTCCGCAAGAGTTGATCTCAATGTTAGAGTATTGGCGAAACAGTTTCTTAGACTTGATGGTGACCGCTTATCAAGGTCTCAGGGAGCTGGTTATTGCAAGTTACTACTCCTGCCCCGAGCACTGGAGTCGATTGAATTATGAAAAGCCGACATTTCTGGGCCAAGAAGCCTAGGCAATAATGACTTGGCATTGCTGTAACGCATTTAAAATTATAACTAAAATAGTAAGTCGTTGGAGGAAGTAGAGGTGGTAATAGCAGATCCGATTGAAGAGGGACTGGCCTCGGGCTGGAAACATATCGATGCCAGCCTGTTAAATGAGAGTCAAACTCTCGAGGCCGATGTCGTTATCGTTGGCAGCGGTGCTGGTGGTGGTGTTGCCGCCGAGATATTAACCGATGCCGGCTTGACGGTTATTATTATTGAGGGAGGCCCACTGAAATCATCCCGAAGTTTTAATATGGAGGAGCGGCGCGCCTATCCTAATCTCTACCACCAAGCGGCCGCCATGAAAACGAAAGATAAGGCGATTGGCATCTTTCAGGGCAGGGCCGTGGGAGGCTCGACCACCGTCAATTGGACCACCTCTATCAGAACACCCAAAAATACCTTGGATTATTGGGCTAAAGAGAAGTCGGTTAAAGGCTTGTCCAGGGAGGCGTTGGATCCCTGGTTTGAGAAGATGGAGCAACGCCTGAATATTTCTGAGTGGCCATTTGCGCCCAATAGAAATAATGATGCATTAAAAACCGGCTGTGAAAAACTGAACTGGGATTTCACCGTGATTAAGCGCAACGTTAAAGGGTGCTGGAACACGGGCTATTGCGGCATGGGCTGCCCCGTGAACGCGAAGCAATCTATGTTGGTCACCACCATTCCGGCGGCGCTTGAAAAAGGGGCGACTCTGGTGAGTCGGGCCAAAGTGGTAAAGTTAGAGCATCATAAAGAGAGGATCTTCGCGGCTAAGGCTCAGGCTCTGGATGAGAACCTAAAGCCTACCTCCGTGGAGTTAACCTTTAAGGCAAAGCACTATATTATTGCGGCGGGCGCCATACATACGCCGACACTATTGATGCGCTCCGGCGTCACCGATCCAAATCAAATACTCGGCAAGCGTACTTTCCTGCATCCAAGCTTGTTGAGTGGGGCTATTTTTAGTGATCCCATTAATGCCCACAGTGGTGCCCCCCAATCCATCTATTCCGATGAGTTTGTCTGGCGAGACGGCGCAGACGGTCAGTTGGGTTATAAGTTAGAGGTGCCTCCGGTTCACCCTATTCTTATTGGTTCTAAAACACTGGGTTACGGTAAGAGTCATGCCGAGTTAATGGCCAACTTTAATCAACTTCAGGTGACGATAGCTCTGGTCAGAGACGGCTATCATGAGCAGAGTCAGGGGGGACAGGTACATCTGACCGATAAAGGATTTACCTTAGATTATCCCTTGACCGAGGCGTTCTGGAATGCGGCAAGAAGGGCGTTTTCCAGCATGGCGGAATTGCAATTTGCCGCCGGTGCTAAACAGGTTTTGCCGATCAGCGAAGGGATGCCTTACCTAAACAGCTGGGCCGAGGCCAAGACTAAGATAGAGACGATGGAGTTGGCGCCGCTGAAAACCGTTGTGGCTTCGGCGCATGTGATGGGGGGCTGTCCTATGGGGGAAGATCTTAAGATGTCCATGGTCGATAGCCATGGACAATCCCATTACTATGAAAACATGTCGGTCATGGATGGTTCTATCTTTCCCACCAGCTTAGGTGCCAACCCACAACTGTCTATCTATGGTATGACGGCCAGAAACGCGACACGTTTGGCCGAGCGACTGACCAAGGGGTAGCGCAAAAGAACAGGAGTGAAGCCTTCACTCCTGTAGGGGATATTTTTTACTTTTTCCGGCTAGGCTGCCAGCTGCTGATATTCATCCGCGTCGAGCCGATACAGGTCCAGAAAGACATTCAGGTTTGAAGATTGTCCTTCATGGGGGAGCTGTCTAAGCTTATGTAAAATTAGTGCCTGAGATTTTCGTTCCAACATCAGTTCGACTTCAAGCATCTGTTGATACTCTCCCTCGATTAAACTGTTCTTACTCAGTTTACGCAGCTTTCTGTAGGGGAGTAAAACCCGCTCTTCCCAGTGATGGACCTCATCTTTCATCTGCGACCAATCTGTTGGGGTTAACAGGTAGCCCTGCTTATCTAACCATAAGGAGAGCAAGAGTAAGTTCACATTGACTTGATGTTCATCTTGAAGCTGAATACAGAGCGTTTGATGCTGGTGGTAATAACTGTCACACATTAGCCAAAGAGAGAGATCAAATTGATTTAAATAGGTCATTTAACGCGTTTCCTTATGCATTTTTGTCTTGGCGATGTTCTATCCCAGATATGAACATCGCTATAGTCTGAGTTAGTATCAGAGAGCTGAACGAACCTCTTGTTCAATCTCTTCGATAGACTCCTGAACCTCTAACCATTCCATCTCACTCTCCTCCAATGCTTGGGTGAGCTGAGTTCGTTCACTTAAGACCTGAGTTAATTTAGCCTTATTTTCTGCCTCATACAAACTCATGTCGGCCAGCATCTCTTCGAGTTCAGATAAACGGATACTCGATTTTTGCTGCGCTTTCTCGAGCTTGAGCTGAACCTTTCGCATCGGCGATAGTTTTTGGCGCAACTCCGCCTCTAAACGCTTCTGTAGCTTCTTATCCTGAGCAGGTTTAGCCTCCAGGCTAGCCTCCTCTCTGTTTGCCGACTTGGCTGCATCGAGAAGCCATTGATGATAATCATCGAGGTCGCCATCGAAACTTCGCACTTGACCGCCGTCGACCAGATAGTAATCGCTGCAACTGAGTCTGAGCAGGTGTCTGTCGTGGGATACGATAATCATCGCCCCCTCGAATGATTGCAACGCCATCGTCAGTGCATGGCGCATCTCAAGATCCAGATGGTTGGTTGGCTCATCGAGAAGCAGAAGGTTAGGACGTTGCCATACCAATAATGCCAATACTAATCTGGCCTTCTCTCCGCCGGAAAAAGGACGGACGGGGGATAACACCATGTCACCATTGAAGCCATAACAACCGAGGAAGTTTCTCAGCTCCTGCTCTCGTGTCGTCGGGGCCAGCCGTGACAGGTGCTGAAGTGGGGTGTCATCGAGGCGAAGGCTCTCGAGTTGGTGCTGTGCGAAATAGCCGATATTGAGACCGGGATTGGTCTCGTACTTTCCCTTCATCGGGGAGAGTTCTTCGGAGAGTAATTTAATCAGCGTCGACTTACCCGCGCCGTTGCGTCCGAGCAGGCCGATACGCGCGCCGGGAACCAGGTTCAGTTGAACGCTTTTTAAGATCTCTGTGTCGCCATAACCCACAGACACATTTTCCATGGTGACGAGAGGGTTTGGCAGTGTTTCTGGCTCAAGAAATGCCATATGAAATTGACTGTCAGCCTGTGACGGTAACAGTTCTGCCATACGCTCCAATGCTTTGAGGCGACTCTGTGCTTGTTTTGCTTTACTGGCCTTGTAGCGGAATCGGTCGACAAAGGACTGCATATGAGCCCGTTCTTTCTGCTGGCGCTCGAAGGCGACCTGCTGTTGCGCCATACGTTCGGCACGGATCCGCTCGAAGGCGGTATAATTGCCTTTGTAATAGTTGAGCTTATGGTTTTCGACATGGATGATCTCAGTGACGATGCCATCAATAAAGTCTCTGTCGTGGCTGATCAAGATGAGCGTACCCTGATAGGCTTTGATCCATCCTTCGAGCCAATACATGGTATCTAAGTCAAGGTGGTTGGTTGGCTCATCGAGTAGCAAGAGATCTGAGCGACACAGCAGCGCTTGAGCCAGGTTGAGGCGCATACGCCAACCACCCGAAAAACTCCTGACCGGATTGGACTGCTCCGCTTCACTGAATCCCAGGCCGGCTAACAGGCTGGCTGCTCGTGAGCGAATAGCATAGCCGCCAATGGCATCAATTTTTCCGTGCAGGTGGGCAATAGCATTACCATTGTCATCGGCCTGAGCTTGGTGAAGTTGCCTTTCAAGCTCGCGATACTCAACATCACCATCGATAACATATTCGAGTGCCGATACGTCAAGGGCGGGCGTTTCCTGAGCAACTGTTGCTATCTGCCAGCCACTGGGCAGACTAATATCACCTTTATCTAAGCTTATTTTGCCAAGTATTAACGCGAGGAGTGATGATTTTCCTGTGCCGTTAGCACCGACTAAGCCCACTTTGTGGCCCGGATAAATCGTAAGAGAGGTTTCATCCAGAAGCGTTTTACTGCCGCGGATCAACTGTGCTTGATTGATGGATATCATGGAGTACGACTTGGTGATGTTCTGGAGACAATTGGGCTGATGATATCTCACAAATGACCATCATTACCACAAACGGAGCCACAAACTGCGCGACAAACAGAGTAAAAGTGACGAACAATACGGCGATTTGGCTTTGTTTATGGCAAAATGGGGGCCTATTGAGCAGTGACCCCAATCAAAGGTTGAGAATTAAGTGGCTGAAGCTAGAGTGAAGAGACGTTTTGTTGCCGGTGCTAAGTGTCCTAAATGTAAGGCGATGGATAGCATAGTCCTGTTTAAGATTAACGGTGTCGAAACGGTAGAGTGTATCGACTGTGATTACAGTGAGCAGCAGACCGATGAAAAGGTGGCTAAGAAAGCCACCGGCGATGTGATAGGCGTATTTAAGCCTTAAAAATAAGGTTCTAGGTTACTAGAACCTAGAACCTCGGGACTTTTCTACTTAAAACTTAAATCGTGACACCAACTCATTGAGTTGTACTGCCATCTCCCTGAGATCGCTGCAATCGACTGAGGTCTGCTGCACCACCTGACTACTGGTGCGGGAGATATCGGCGATAGCGGTGACATGGGGATTGATCTCCCCCACCACATTCGATTGCTCACCGGTAGCCGTGGCGATCTGTACGCTCATCTCGTTCATCGCCTTGATATTGTCTGAGATGCTCTGTAGGTGCTCACCGGAAGAGGTCGCTTCCTGTTGGCTGTTTGTACTCAACTCGGTACTTTGCTCTATCGCCTTGACTGCTTCATTGGTTCTCTCCTGCAGTTGCTCGATAATATTGCGGATCTCTTCGGTTGAGGCGTGACTGCGTGAGGCTAATGTTCTGACCTCATCGGCGACCACGGCAAAGCCTCGTCCCTGTTCACCTGCTCGGGCAGCTTCGATGGCGGCGTTGAGTGCCAGCAGGTTGGTCTGCTCAGAGACCCCGCGGATAACTTCGAGAACGGTATCGATGGAGCTTGCATCTTCGGCGAGTTTGCTGATGGTCGAGCTGGTATTTTGCAGTTGCTCGCTCATGGTTGCCACACTGGTAATGGTTTTTTGAACAGAACTGTTACCCAGTACCACGGCTTCCTCGGCGACAGAGGCATTTTCTGCGGCGTTATTAGCACTCCCGGCTATCTCCTCAGCCGTCATCCCCATCTCATGAATTGCGGTCGCTATCTGCTCTATCTTGCTCACCTGCTCGTTTATCTCATGCTCCATATGCTTAGCTTGGTTATCGATACGATCGACGGCCTCAAAGAGGTCACTTCCTGTCGCCGACACGCTTTGCAGGGTGCGGCTGAGATAGTCGACGAAGTGATTATATCCCTGTGCCATGTTACCGGTCTCATCCTGACGGGAGTCATCGAGCCTGAGTGTGAGATCGCCTTCGCCCTCGCCAATGGCTTTAAGCATCTTAGCCAGCTCCCCAAAGGGAGAGAGTAGGTGGTTTATCAGCCACATGCTGACAGCCATAAAGAAGAGGGCGATCACGATGCCCATAATAACCACAGACCAGGTGGCGTCGTCTAAGGTGCCAAAGATCTCATCCCGGGGGATCTGAGCGATAAGATACCAACCGATATCGGGCAGGTATCGACTCGCGACCAACATCTCTTTGCCGTTATCGGAATACTCTGTGGTGGCGAAATCCTGCTCTTTAAACAGTGATTCAGTATCTATCTCACCTAAACTACTCAACTGCTTGCCGCTATAACCGCTGTCTGGGTGGATCTTGATGGTGCCGTTGCCATCGACCAGAAAGACCTGACCATGGGTGCCAATATGGTACTGTTTAATGCTGGAGGCCATACTTGAAAGCGACAGGCCCACACCAGCCACGGCACTGGGTTTTCCGTCAATCGTCATTAAGTAGTTAATAAACAGCGTAGGGATCTGATTCGACTCATCGACATCTAAACTAAGAGAGTACTGTTTGCCACTCTTCATAAAGTTGTAAAACCACTGGTCGCTCGAGTCGGACTCGGAGATGGTTTTCAGTATGCCACCGGGGATGAAGTAACGGCCGCTATTGCCCGAGACCAGGAAGGCGGTGATGGTGTCAAACTTTTGCTGGATATTAGTGAGGTAATTGTCGATCGCCTCATGGGTATCCGGGGTGTCCCCCCGACGAATTACATCCTGATAGTCGATGTTATTTGCCATCACCTTGCTGATCGTTATCGGCATCAAGAGTTGGGCGTGAATGTCGTTAGCCACCTCGCCTAAGACTGCCGGCAGCTCTCTTTCCAGGGTGCTTTCGAGGATAATACTACGGCTGGTACTGAGCGAATAGATGCTGATGATCAGTATAGAAAGTACAACGGAAGCTAAGGTCGTTAAGACCACTTTGCGGCGAATATTCAGTTTTAACATTGGCATGTCTCCTAATCTGAAATAAGTATAGGAGACAGCGGGCATTAGTGTTGTTAAATAATAGCTTAGTCACTCCCTAACGTTAGATTTTAGGGGGGCTGCTAAGAGTTAGCTCTCAGTTTAGGCTGATAAATGGGGAATTAATCGCTAAATCCTTCGCGTAGAAACAGATGACGGGTCTGGTTAAAGTGTGACTCATCGGCCTGAATAAACTCGATGGCCAGCATGTAGTTTTCGAGGCGAAACTTCTCCTGCTTGGCTATCTCATATTCATTCATCACGATATTCATCGCTTCGACAGTCCACTCCGGCTCACCCTTGCCTATATCTGTCTCATCCGGATCGTAGTTGGTGACCATCCAGTCCTGAAGCTGATCCGCGGTGATCTTCTGCTCTCCCCAGGATTTGAGCATGTCGATGAGTTGCTGTTTGCTGATATTAGGTTTAGTCATTGGGTTGGTCTTCATGTGGCTACTTTGGGCAAAGGGTAACGCTATTTAGCCCGATAATCGAGGCTTGGCGCTCTTGTCTGAAGAAATATCGATTTGCTGTAGAAAGGTTGAGCAAGCATTAATACGCCTACAATCAGATGTTAACTCAGATTTATTGTTAGTTGGCATGGCTTTTTGTTAATAAGTTTGGCGTGTAGCGCGCTCAATATGGCGCATTAACTGTCTTGTCATTAACAAAATCATGATAGAATCCCGCGTTAAATCTTTTGGGGCATGTCAGGCCTTGTTCGGGGCGCATCGGTCAGAAGTCGATGTATATGAGTTTCATATTGGTTGGAGTCGTGTCTTCAATCGGCACGAAACTCAGGCCTCAGACGAATAGAGATAGAATCGAGATAGAATAGATATTGTCACAATTGCGTCATCACGGGCTAGATAATATGTTGATGCAGATAACAACTTCAGATCTGGAATAAAATAAAATGACTAACAATACGTCCTCATCGACGCAGCAGGGTTTTCCAAAGATGTTTTGGATTGCCAATGGTGTCGAACTTTTAGAGCGCGCCGCCTATTATGGCGTGTTCATTGTGATCACCCTTTATTTGTCACGAATCTTAGGATTTAGCGATGTGGAGGCCGCATGGCTTGCCGGTTCATTCTCAGCGGGCCTCTATTTTCTGCCGACCTTTAGTGGCGCACTCGCAGATAAAATAGGCTTCAGGGGAGCATTACTGCTGGCCTTCGGTCTGCTTACCATAGGTTACTCCGGTCTAGCTCTCTTCCCTGCATTGCTAGAGGGACAAGGACTGGTTGAATATGGTAAAGAGGCGACCTATCACGGGCTGAAAGAGGCCGATATTCGTTGGGCAATAGTGCCTATTCTTATCGTTATCATGATTGGTGGTTCATTTATCAAGGCGGTGATCACCGCTACTGTGGCTAAATGTACGACTACGGCTAACCGCGCTAAAGGCTTCTCCATCTTCTACATGATGGTCAATATCGGTGCCTTCTCGGGTAAAACTGTGGTTAAACCTCTGCGTGAGTCAATGGGCGATCTCGGGTTAATCAACCTGAACTATTTCGCGGCGAGCATGACGCTTATCGCGTTTTTCAGTATCTTTATCTTCTTCAAGAATGCCGAGACCAACAGCGAAGGAAAGTCTCTGGCTGAAATATGGGCTGCACTTACCAGAGTACTGAGTAATGGTCGATTAATCTCACTGACCGTTATCATCAGTGGTTTCTGGATGGTACAGCATCAGCTGTATGCGACTATGCCTAAGTACGTATTGCGTATGGCGGGTGAAGGGTCATCTCCATCTTGGTATGCCAACGTAAACCCGTTAGTGGTATTCCTGTCGGTCAGTCTGGTGACTGCCATGATGAGCAAACGTAGTGCGCTCTCTTCGATGACTATAGGTATGTTTATCATGCCATTTTCGGCGCTGCTTATGGCATCGGGTAATATGTTTGCGGGCACCGAAACTATCTTAGGCATGCATCCTATTGCGGCTATGATGATTATCGGTATCGTGTTCCAGGGCTTGGCTGAGTGTTTCATCTCACCGCGCTTCCTCGAATACTTCTCACTGCAGGCACCTAAGGGAGAGGAGGGGCTCTACCTTGGTTTTTCTCATCTGCACTCCTTCATCAGTTCGCTATTAGGCTTCGGTCTGTCCGGATACCTGTTAGAGGCATACTGCCCGGATCCTCGTAACTTCGATACCCATGTTGAATGGGCGTCTGCGGCATCGCATGCACATTACATCTGGTACTTCTTTGCCGGTATCGCAACGGTTTCTGCCGTTTCCTTGATTATCTATGGCGTCGTGATTAAGCGCTTAGATGCGAATAAGATCGAAGAGGCTGAGCTCGCTACGGCCTAGATTCATTTAGCCTAGTGTCGCGATAGACTCGTTACTGAAAGCCCCGAATATTCGGGGCTTTTTTTTGCCTTGTTTTGCTACTTTTCTGCAGAGAGGCCGAGAGAGAGCTGGAGCTATGCTGCGATTCACAAGAGATTCGATGAGTAGCAATGAGTTAGGGGCTGGCTTTTGGCGTGTCATTTCATTGAGCGAAATTCAGACACCTGTGTTACCATGACTAGACACTTGTGTAGACGTGCTTATATGAAGCACTTTAGCTAGCACTTGAGTTAGTCGTGCTTTTATTAGTTTTGACTTAGTTTTAAATCAGTTTTGAATTTGTTAAATAGGAATTTTATGAAATCTTGTCGAATCGCACTGAGTTTAGCTGTAAGTGTACTTGTAATGCTATTAAGCGGCTGTGGTGTCGTTCAGGATTATCGTCAATCACAGATGTTTAAAAGCTTCGATGACTTCAGGCCGGGACCGGAAGGTGGCAGCGACCTTATCTGGGCCAAACCGGGTATTAAGAGCATCAAAGATCTCAATGAGATTCTGGGGCAATACGATAGCGTTATCGTCGATCAGGTCTGGTTAGTTCTGGATGATAAGACCCGCTACGATAATCTATCGGAACAGGAGGTTATCGGCGTGTCTGAGTATCTGGTCGAAAAGATAAAACAGAAGGCCGCGACGCGTTTTGAGCTTGTGGATAGCCCCAAGGGAAAGACATTAAGGATCAGCGTTGCATTGACCAACATAGAAACGCCTAACCCTATCTTGGCGGTCACCAGTAGCCTGCTTCCCTTTGGGCTCGGGATCTCCACTATCTCTAAAGTTGTGACCGGAGAGCACACCAATGTCGGTAGTGCCACGATTGAGATGATGATAAGCGATGCTAACTCAGGTAAGCCTATCGTCGCGGTTATCGATAGAAAAGCGGGCAGTAAGGACCTGAGCACCATGATTGATTCGACAGATGATGCCAGAGATGCCATTGATTGGTGGGTAGATAGAATCGGTTCGACGCTACGCGGGGAGCAGCCCCAGTAATCATTAGTTTTGTCTCCCTTATATAGAGGAGAGGCATCTTAGTAGCCTTCCGGTTTGAAGAGTCAGGGGCAAGGATACGAGCAACTCATATCAAACCTTGCTATAATCACGGCCATTATTATTGAGCTTAAATATCATCAATTTCACAGGATGATAGTTAGCTCGATAAATTCGATTTATATCAGCGATGTATCAATAGCTTACATTTGAATGGTTGACTATTGTTTAGTCTATTATTGAATGATGCACTATTTGATTAGTTCTTTATAGATAGTCGCTTTCATGACGAGTGTTTCGTCGTGATAAAAATAGGAATAGACCTTGAGCCAAGTAACGCCAAATTCAGACTCTTCATCGCCAGAGAATAATATGTCATTTTCGACATTAACGCTAAAACCTGAACTACTCGATAACCTGAAAACAATGGGTTACGACTCGATGACGCCAATTCAGGCGCAGAGTTTACCTGCGATCTTAAATGGTGAAGATGTTATCGGCCAGGGTAAGACCGGCTCAGGTAAAACGGCGGCCTTTGGTTTGGGTCTATTGCACAAGTTAAACGTAAAGCGTTTCCGTATTCAATCTTTGGTATTGTGCCCGACTCGTGAGTTGGCCGATCAAGTGGCGAAAGAGATCCGTACTCTTGCCCGTGGTATTCACAATATCAAGGTCTTGACTCTATGTGGCGGCGTACCTATGGGGCCGCAGATCGGTTCTTTAGAACATGGCGCACATATTATTGTTGGTACTCCAGGCCGAATTATCGATCACCTGTCACGTGAGCGTTTAAGCCTCGAAGATGTGAATACCTTAGTGCTGGACGAAGCGGATCGCATGCTGGAGATGGGCTTCTTGCCTGATCTGGACTACATCATGGCCCAGATGCCACGTGAACGTCAGACCTTGCTATTCAGTGCGACTTTCCCTAAGCAGATCCAAAAGATCGCCGAAGAGATCATGTACGAGCCTGTAATGGTCAAGGTCGCATCGACACACGACAGTAGCAGTATCGATCAGCATTTCTATCAGATAGATAGCAACAAGGATCGCCAGAAGGCCCTGCGTCTGTTGTTACTGCAGCACAGACCCGAGAGCGCCGTTGTATTTTGTAATACCAAGCGTGAGACCAAAGACGTGGCCGCGACTCTGGCCAACGATGGTTTCAGTGTAGTGGCTCTGCATGGCGATCTGGAGCAGCGTGATAGAGACATCACCCTGATGCAGTTTGCCAACAAGAGTGCCTCTGTCATGGTGGCAACCGATGTCGCCGCTCGAGGCCTGGATATCGAAGCGCTGGACATGGTGATTAACTACGAATTCGCCTTCGATACCGAAGTGCATATTCACCGCATCGGTCGTACCGGCCGCGCCGGCAGCAAGGGCGCCGCCTTTACCTTCTACACCTATGACGATGACTATAAGATCAAGCTGTTAGAAGAGTATCTGGATCGTGATATCGTCAGCGAAGCCTTGCCGCCTGAGAATCTGCTCGATACCTTCCCGACTCAACCTAAGATGGTGACCCTGCAGATCGATGGTGGTAAGAAGCATAAGGTACGCCCTGGTGATATCTTAGGTGCGCTAACTGGCGAAGATGGCATTCAAGGTTCAGAGGTCGGTAAGATCAAGATCACCGAATTCCGCTCATACGTGGCGGTTGACCGTAAAGCCGCTAAGCGTGCCCTGCATAAGATCACCAACGGCAAACTCAAAGGCCGCACTTATCGTGCATGGGAAATGAGATAGTCTGATAGTTGAGACTAGGTTTCAACTTTGAAGGGGAGCGATTAAGGTCGCTCCCTTTTTTGTTGCCATTGATTTTTGCCAGTCTTGGCAGGAAGAGGCTTTCCAAACTTCGTTTGGATGAAAGTCGTGGACGTTCCGTCCACACCCGACCAAGAGGGAGATCAACAGCAATCCCCCTCTTGGATCACCCCGTGCCGCCCCGGCGAAGTTGTTCTCCTCATACTCCAATAAAAATAACCTAACGACTCAGATGCTACATCCATGTAGCCCCGAGTCTGAGCCATCATCCATGATGGCTCTACGGAATTTTTATCTACGTATTTCGGCAACTTCCAACGGGGAGCTGTTGTAACCCCAAATATCATTTGGTTCTTTCCAATATTTGATATGGCGCACTTTTTCATTAAATAGCTAAAAATATGGAAGAAATGACTATTGAATTGGACGAAAAATGGGCGTAGCGTCAAAGAGATACAAAGTGTGATGTCGAGATGATTAGGCATTAGTATGTAGCTTTGAGAAAGAAGGCTGCGAATGCACACTATGTAGCTGCAAGCCTTACCACAGGGAGAAAGTATGTCGGAAACAGAAAATATTATTATAAGTGTTGTATCAGGTCTTATTACTGCTTCAATACTGCTGATGATAAAAAATCTTTTTGTAAGTAGCTTTATACCTTGGTATCGCCATGTCATGTACAAAGGTACAAAAATAGATGGGGCTTGGTATCAGTATGCCAATGCTCAAAAAACACTAATGGAGCTAAGTCAAGAATGCGAAGTTATAACAGGTAAGGCTACAGTCCACTCACTTTCTCCAAATAATGATTACTTTGACGATTTAAAAACTTACAACATTAAAGGGAATATCTCTGAGCGTTTTATTACTTTAAATCTTACCCATACTGACCAGCAAAGAATTGGAATAATTACACAGCTTTTACAACTTGAAGGTGATGGTACTTTGCTCAAAGGGAAGGCTAGTTGGTATGCACCTCGAATGTCAGAGATAGTTTCTGGTGATGCTGCATATTATCGTGACGAAGTGGCTGCTCAGAAATGTCATGATGAATTTATAAGGAAGAGTAACGCCCTGAATCAATTGCCACTATCGAGACCTCAAGGCTGACAAACTAATAAATAATGATAACAATAGTTGGCTATTTCCATTAATGACAATTTTTAGTTCATTTTTCTAAAAGGAGAAATTATGCACGGATATGAAATTATTCATGTCTCTCAAATCGATGGAGAATTTGAAGGTTTTGATGACGAAGTTTTGTTCTTGCTAATGGATGGAACATGTTGGGTTCAAGATGAATACAACTACTGGTATCACTATGCTTATTGTCCTCGAGTAAATATTCTTCAAGGCAATGGAAGACTTTATATTCAAGTTGATGGTCAAAATGAAATTGTTCCAATTCGACAAATAGATGGAGTGATCAAAAGCAGAGTGAATGGCGAGTTCAAAGGTTGGGAGGGAGATACATCATATGAGTTAGTTAACGGGCAAGTTTGGCAGCAGTCTCATTACAAATATGAGTACAAATATGCCCATCGACCAGAAGTTCTTATTTATGATCCAGGTGGTTGTCAAGTTATGCAAGTAGCGGGCACTTCAGCCAAAGTGCGCCGTGTAAAATGAAAAACAACTATGGCGTCAATAATTTATTTTTTGCTACAGAATTCCACTTTTAATTGTAGATATTTACCAGATATAGATCAGGTAACCAGGTAATAAGTAGCAGAGGAAAAGGAGTTCAGTTTGAGTTCAATTTTAGAAGTTATAAATAGCTATTCACCTTTCGAGCAGAGTTTAATAGGTTCCGCAGTATTTTTGTTTTCTTCTTGGTTAGTTAGATTGATCTTCAAGAAAGCAAAAAATAGTGGTGCACATCTTTTTCATGAGTATTCAAAAATTGATGTGGTAAAGCACACTCTCCACAAAGAATACATAAATACAAATAACATGCAGTTTTCTACCTTCGGATCTTCAATGGCTTTACTGCATGCGAGTCGATGGGTTATTAAGGCTTTATTAATATCTGTATTTTTTGTTGGTTTATCATCAATTTTAAAAGGTGATTGGTTATATGTTGTAGCGTCTTGGTTTTCTTTTAACTGTATTTTGGAAGCTAATAGTTGGGTTAAAGACAGTAGTAGCGATGAGTGCGTGTCTCATGTACCAGAAGATGTTAAGAATGATATATATAACAGGCTTAAGCCCCAATTAAATGAACATGTCGAAAGTGGTACCAACAAGACATTAAAATCGGATCCAGTAGTTGAACCGGCTCAGTAGGCACTTCGTTTAACTATATTTAGCCAATAATTATGTACTTTAACGGTGACACTTATAACTTTGAGTGAACCTTATGTCGCAGCAGACTACGATATGTCCCCGTTGGAAGTTGCCGAAGGGCGTTGGAATAAATTGCGTGAGCCGGACATGGATGTCTGGCTAGCTTTCGGGGTGCAGGATGTACCATCGGAAGCGATAGCAATTTATCCATAAGCGATGAGGCCAGTACTCAATGCATGTAACTTCGCCGGGGCGTCATGGTACTTTGGTTTATGAAGAATCAAGGAGGATAAGGACGAGCAGTCCTCCTTGCCCGGTGTGGTACGGAGTACCGCGACTTTAGTCCAAACGAAGTTTGGAAAAGCTTATCCATGGATACGAAGGAAGGGTAAACTTAATCTCGCTGCAAGCGATAAACAACCATGAAGGTACGACCTTCAATACTCCGGGTAAAACCAAACACAGCAGAGAAAACATCCTAAGTCAGTGATGCGACTGACTACCCCTGTCGAGTGTCGGGATAACGAGGGGTATCATCTTTGATACACAACCACTCTAGCTGGCTGGCAGTATGAATATGGTATTTAACCGGCACCAAGTTTGGGTTATCCAGTGATGCAATACTCAATGAGAGGCTAACATGAAGGCAAAAAAAAAGCAGAGCGTGAACTCTGCTTATTTTGATCTTAAAACTTAGCGCTAATTTCAAAAGCTGGATGCTGAAACAAGTTCAGCATGACGGCTTTGATATCATCAGGCTGCAGCGAGTTTTCTCGTAGGCACTAAGTGCCGTACTCGTGGCTCGCACCTATGCACTACTTTCCCCAGATGCTGCTATTTGAACTTGGCTTAGTCGCTGCTGAACTCGCGCTATTGCCAGAGCGGGATTGAGAGCCTGAGCTACGACGACTGTGGCTGGCATTGCTATCATTTGGCTTATGCCCGCGAGCAGAATCACCACTGCGTTGACCGTCTTTATGCTCTACTCTGCCACCTTGACTACTTTCGCTACGAGAGTCGCTACGAGAGTCGCTACGAGAGTCATTACGCGATGAGCCACGTGAAGCGCTGCTACGAGAGTCGTTGTTTCTTGAACCTGAGTTTGAGCGACCATTGCCTCTGCCATTGGCATTGCGTGGACCACGGTTTTGACCATGCTTTCTCTCATTAAGATCGGTTTCGGCTACAACTTGAGTCGGCACAAAGCCTTCAACTTCTTTGCGAGGAATTTTTTGCTTAATTAAGCGCTCAATATCCCTGAGTAGCTTGCTTTCATCACCGCTGACAAGCGAAACCGCTTGACCATCGGCGCCGGCACGTCCTGTACGGCCGATACGATGAACATAATCCTCGGGTACATTTGGCAGGTCGAAGTTAACCACATTAGGTAGCTGATCGATATCGATACCTCGGGCGGCAATATCGGTTGCGACGAGTACGCGAACTTCACCACTCTTAAAGTTAGCTAAGGCCTTAGTACGTGCGCCTTGGCTCTTGTTACCGTGAATGGCTGCAGCGGTGAGGTCATTAGCTTCGAGGTTCTTAGCGATACGGTTTGCACCATGTTTAGTGCGGCTGAATACTAATACCTGTTTCCAGTCATTTTGTTTGATCAGATGGATCAGCGCAGCGGTTTTCTGCTTCTGATCGACCTGATAGATATACTGCTCGACGGTTTTTGCCGTAGCGTTACGTGGCGTAACAGAAATTTCGACAGGGTTGTTCACTAAGCCTTTGGCCAGTTTACGGATATCATCAGAGAAGGTTGCCGAGAACATCAAGTTCTGGCGCTTCGCTGGCAATACTTTAAGAATTTTCTTGATGTCATGAATAAAGCCCATATCTAACATACGGTCGGCTTCATCTAGGACCAACACTTCCAGTTGACTGAAGTTCAGGGCACGCTGATTGAATAGATCGAGCAGACGTCCCGGAGTTGCAACCAGAATATCTACGCCTTTACCTAACTTAGAGATCTGTGGGCCAATACCTACACCACCGAAAACAACTGCCGAACGTAGAGGCAGGTTTTTACCATAAGTCTCGACACTCTCGGCGACTTGAGCCGCGAGCTCACGAGTTGGAGTTAATACCAGCGCGCGTACTTGTTTGGCTTGGGCACGATTGCCTCTGGTTAGTAGCTCTAATAGTGGCAGAGTAAAGCCTGCCGTTTTACCTGTACCTGTTTGAGCTGCGGCCATAACATCCTTGCCTTCCAGCACAGCGGGAATTGCCTGAGCTTGGATAGGTGAAGGTGTATCGTAACCTTTTTGGGCAACAGCTTTTAATATTGGGGCTGATAACCCCAGGGAGGTAAAACTCATAGATTGGTCTCTCGGTGCTTTAAAACAGCAGAATTCATGGAGCCAGTGACTCTGGCGGGCGTGCATCTTACAGGATACGGGGTAAAAGAGCTAATTAATAAGCAGAGAATGGATGAAGTCGACCGCTTTAGTTGTGCGTTTTTTGTCCATAAATCATATGAGCCTCTTGAGTGCGCTATAGATTGAACTAATTAACTCACTTTCAGCCGAAATCGAAGATTAAAGTTGCAAGGAGCATTTTGTTTAAACTCTGTACGTGTTAATCTCCCGCTTTGAGCGCTTCAAAACTGGTTATCAATGCGGTGGCACATTCACCTTCAGTCTCTGTATGTTATGAAACAAGCCATTGTTAGTTACCTTAAAGATGATGAAAACCAATGGGTTGCCAGGCTAACATGCGGGCATAATCAGCATGTTAGACATATGCCACCTTGGGTGGTGAGGCCTTGGGTGATAACTGAAGAGGGTAGAACGTCTATGCTTGGATATACACTCGATTGCAAAAAATGTGATATTGGTGCGCCGAAAGACATTTAGGTTGATGATTAGCGACATGTCGCCAAGTCAAAATCTACTCAAATATTTATTTCTATCCCTGTGACTCAATGTTTGAGCCTTGGGATAGAGGAAGCTGGAAATAATTTTTACTTAACGCTTACCCATATCGGTGTGCGATAAGACTTTATCTGTAGGAAATAAGTAACATGACACAAACCAAGAAATTCGATTACCGCATAGTGCAAGACAAAGATGTGTGGGCCGCTGAAATTACTCGTCGTATGACAGCGAGAAAGACAATCGTTTCGAAAAGAAAAACAGGTTTTGCAACCGAAGCGGAAGCCACTGCTTGGGGTGAGAAAGAGCTTAAATCTTTCCTCGATAAGTTGATGGAACGAAATGAGCGTAAAGCTAAGCAACGTGAAGTGCGTACAGAAGCGACTGCAGCTAAAGAGTTAGCGGCAGACGTATGGCGTGATGCTCGCGACGTCGCAGATGGTAGCGACAATGCCAAGGATTTCGATGAAGATAGCGATGACTATGCTTCAGATGAAGCGTCTAAGTAAGTACGCTTATACGTCATCAGTTTTCAAAGAACTGTCTGATTAAAGCACTGTCTGATTAAAGATAGTCTGAGTCAAAAAATATGGCTGGTCGAGCAGATGCTCACCGGTCTTTTTTTTGCCTTTTTGAATAGTAGGCTTGTCTGGCTAGCTTTCTTGCCGTTAAAAACTCTCCACCCTACAAAAGTAATCACCCATTATTACAGCTAAGAATTTCGTTTTAGTTCCCTCTTTTATTGATCTAGCTCAATTTTTGTGAATCCGTTAACAATTACGGAGCTGGCGTTTTATTCCTCTATCGATGCCTGCGATACTGCGTCCCATCACCCTGTGGCTTATCCTAAGTCATGACTCGCTATCTTGCCGGAGAAGCATGGACAAATCGTTAGAAAAAGTACTCACCTCCTGGTTAAAACAACAGAAACAAGCCTGTGGCTTCTATCTTAATTTGACAGTGCTATTTGGTCTGTTGACCGGTTTATCCTTAGTGGCTCAAGCCTACCTGATTGCGACCATTTTGCATGGACTGATCATTTTGGAACTGCCCAAAGAGCAGTTTGCTACCCAATTCTATTGTCTTGTGGGACTCATCTTTATCCGGGCGGGGTTGGCCTATGGAAGAGAGAGGGTCAGTTTCGAGGCGGGAAGACGGCTTAGGGTTCAGATCCGTGGCGCGGTTTTAGATAAATTGACCGAGCTTGGCCCCTGCTTCATTAAAGGCAAACCCGCGGGGAGTTGGGCAAGTATCGTGTTAGAGCAGGTGGAAGACTTGCATGATTTCTATGCCCGTTACCTGCCGCAGATCATTTTGGCGGCCTTTATACCACTCACCATACTCGTGGTTGTTTTTCCCATTAATTGGGCCGCCGGATTGATCCTCTTGTTGACGGCGCCACTCATTCCCATGTTTATGGCACTGGTCGGCATGGGTGCCGCCGATGCCAACCGAAAGAATTTCAGTGCCCTGGCTAAACTCAGTGGCCACTTCATGGACAGAATGAAGGGGTTAAATACCATCAAGCTGTTTAATCGCGGCGATGCAGAGAGTGAAGCTATCGAAACCGCATCCGAGGAGTTCCGTGAGCGGACCATGTCGGTACTCAGGCTGGCATTCTTAAGCTCTGCCGTGTTGGAGTTTTTTGCGGCAGTATCCATTGCCGTACTCGCCGTTTACTTTGGTTTCAGCTATCTGGACCACCTGAATTTCGGCCATTATGGCGCGGGTCTCACCCTGTTTACCGGTCTGTTTGTGCTGATCCTTGCCCCCGAATTTTATCAACCGCTACGAGATATGGGTACCCACTACCATGCTAAGGCGCAGGCGATAGGTGCCGCCGAAGAGTTGATGGCGCTGTTAAATCATGAAGTCGAGTCTGACAGAGTGTCGGGAAGTGATTCACCGCTTGCTAAGGGGCTGGCCGACTCGCTAATTACAGAGAGCTTCAGGGCTGGAATATCGATTCAGGCAAATGCCCTGTGCGTCGACAGTCCCGACGGTACTCAGTTATTGGGGCCTGTAGATTTCAATTTAAGCGCGGGCAAGCATATGGCCGTAGTGGGGCCAAGCGGAGCCGGTAAAACCAGTCTGCTCAATGCTCTGCTGGGCTTTCTTCCCTATCGCGGTAGCTTGAAGGTGAATGGAGTCGAGCTTAATGAACTTAATAAACCTCTATGGCGACGTCACCTGGCTTGGCTGGGGCAGGACCCGCAGCTGTTTCATGGCACCATTCGTGACAATGTCGCCATGAGCAAGCCCGATATGGACGATGAAACCGTGATGGCCTTGCTTGAGAAAGCTAAGGTCTTGAACTTCGTCGAACGTCAAACCCATGGGCTGAATCACCCGATAGGCGAACAGGCATCTGGCGTCTCGGTGGGACAGGCGCAGCGTATCGCTCTGGCCCGCGCCCTGGGGCAGGATGCTTCCCTGTTTGTTCTCGATGAACCGACGGCGAGTCTGGATAATCACAGTGAACAAGCGGTACAGATGGCGCTCAGGGAGGCGATGTCGGGAACCTCTTGCCTGATGGTGACTCACAGGCTGGATCAGCTGCACACGATGGATAGCATCTTAGTGCTGGATAGGGGACTCGTCGTTGAGCGAGGGAGTTTCGATGAGTTAAACCAGAGTCAGGGTCTGTTTAAGCAGATGCAGGAAGAGAGCAATGATGAGTTTACTAACCTTAAGGGGCTTAACCGATGAAGGCGCTGTTTCCTTTTATAAAGTTGTTTAAACATCAGTGGTTGATGATGTTTACCGGTTTACTCCTCAGCATTACGACCTTGATGGCAGGGATCGGTTTACTTTCACTGTCGGGATGGTTTCTCTCTGCCGCCGCGGTTGCGGGTTTAACGGTTGTGACGGCGCAAACTTTTAACTATTTCACCCCCGCCGGTGGGGTTCGATTCCTCTCTATTGCCCGTACGGCGAGCCGCTATGGCGAACGCCTCGCGACCCACGAAGCGACCTTCAGGTTGTTGACTCAGCTGAGAAGCTGGACCTGGCGTAAGCTTTTGCCTCTGAGTGCCAAGAACCTGCAGGGGCTAAGGCAGGGAGATCTGCTCAATCGATTAGTCGCAGATATCGATACCTTAGATCATCTCTATCTGAGGTTACTGACCCCTATGGCCGCCTCGCTATTAATGCTGGGGGCCCTATATCTTTTTGTCGGCTGGTTTGACGCTCAGCTAGCCCTGACATTGTGTGGGATCTTATTGGCGGTATGGTTGCTGCTTCCCTTCATCTTCTACCGTTTGGGGAGAAAACCCGGCATAGAGCAACTCGAGGCTAAACGGCACTTCAGGGTGCAGTTGCTGGAGTTTATACAGGGACAGGCTGAGATCACTCTGTTCGGCGCAAGCGATCGATTCAGAGTCGAGCTCTCTAAAGCTGAAACCGCCATGCTAAATAGCCAGTCGGCGATGGCCAATGTCACCGCCTTGAGTCAGGCTTGTTTGATTTTATGCCACGGCGTGGCGGTGCTCATCATGCTCTATATGGCCGCTTCTGGTGTAGGAGAGCATGTGCCTCCCGGGCCAATGCTCGCCATGATGGTATTTATGACCATGGCCTGCATCGAGATGCTGATGCCTATCGCAGGCGCTTTTCAACATCTCTCTGCCTGTGTGACCGCGGCTAAGCGAGTCAATGAGTTGGTGGAACAGAAGCCTGATATCGTGTTTAATCAGGATTGTGACACTAAGGTCACCAAGGGAGAGTTGCTACTCAAAGATATCTTCTTCAGTTATCAGCCCAACAGCACTAATCGAGACACCGAGACTGATGAAGGGTCCGATCATACCGTCCTTCGAGGCATAGACCTGTCGGTGAAGGCGGGTGAGAAAGTCGCACTCCTGGGGCAGACCGGTTGTGGTAAATCCAGCCTCTTGTCGCTTATCACGAGAGAGTGGCAACCGACATCGGGCAGCGTCAGTGTCGATGGCCGGGATATTACCGAGTTTGGCGAAACTTCCCTTAGGGAGGGGATCACCCTTATCAGCCAACGGATCTATCTGTTCAGCGGCACATTAAGGAGTAACCTCACCTTAGCTCAGAAGCCGACTCAGCCACTGGCGACGCGTGCCCTGAGGCGGGAAGCGCAGGCGGTAAATGATGAAAAACTGATCCGGGTGTTAAACAAGGTTGGATTGACAACATTGACTCAGGGAGAGAAACCGCTGGATACCTGGATAGGTGAGGGCGGAAGGCAGCTCTCCGGCGGTGAGCAGCGACGTATCGGTGTCGCCAGAGCCCTGTTACGCGATGCTCCCCTGTTACTGCTCGATGAGCCAACCGAAGGCTTAGATAAACGCACCGAGCGGGAGATCTTAGCCCTCTTGTTTGAGTTTGCTGCCGATAAGACCCTATTGATGATAAGCCACAAATTAACGGCCATGGCGCAGATGGATCGAATTCATTTGATGGAGCAGGGAACAATTAGCGCCTCGGGAACCCATGAATCCCTGTTAGCAACTGATGACTATTACGCGAGCCTGCACCATAAGCTAGGTTAGCGACCGTAAAATATCAGGTGTTTCAATGAACCGACCGGGAGGAGAGTGTTTCTCCCCTTGTCGGGGCTATCCCAGACGCTTTGAAAACTCCAGATAGCGCATCACTTCATCTTTCTTAAACTTAAGCTCACCCCCTTCGCCAACATTGGTGAGTAAGTTTTCTCTGGCATAGCGTTTAATGGTGGCCGATGGCTTATTTAATATTTCACTGACCTCATCCAAGTCTAGAATGTCATCGCTCATGATTTTCTCCCTCGATAAAAGAAAGGTTATACAGATTGGAATTAATAGCTCAAGTATAGAAGATAAATGGAAGAGATAAAAAAACCAGGCACTTTGGCCTGGTTTTTAGACTGCTTGTTTAGAGTAAGCGGTTACTCTTCACTGTCACCCAGTGAAAGTAGGGTTGCATTCCCGCCAATGGCGGTGATGTTATTGGTGCGGGTCTTCTCGGTGATAAAACGCGTCAGGTAGTGCGGACCACCGGCTTTAGGACCCGTGCCCGACAGGCCTTGTCCACCGAATGGCTGAACACCAACAACCGCACCGATCTGGTTACGGTTGATGTAGACATTACCTACCTTGACCTTGCTGGCTAGTTCGAGGGCGTGGCCTTCGTTGCGGCTGTGTATGCCAAGGGTCAGACCGAACCCGGTGCTGTTGATCTCATCGATCACCTTATGCAGATCGGCGGCCTTGTAGCGGATCACGTGCAGGATAGGACCAAAATGCTCCTTCTCCAGCACCTTGATGGAATCTATCTCAACTGCCGTCGGGGCAACGAAGTGGCCATTCTTGGTACCCGCAGGTAGCTCCAGCTGCTTAAGCAGGGTGCCAACTTGCTTGATATGATCGATATGGGCATTAAGGTTAGCCTGTGCCGTGGCGTCGATCACAGGCCCTACATCGGTTTTGACCGAGCTTGGATCGCCAATAGTGAGCTCATCCATGGCACCTTTCATCACCTCCAGAACTCTGTCAGCGATATCTTCCTGTAGGAAGAGGACGCGAAGCGCCGAGCAACGCTGACCGGCACTGGTAAATGATGAGTCGACAACGTCATGAACCACCTGTTCAGGCTGAGAGGTTGAGTCGACGACCATGGCATTTTGACCGCCTGTCTCGGCGATAAGTGGGATGATCGCGCCTTCGCGGTTTGCCAGAGTGCGGTTAATCAGCTTAGCCGTTCCCGTAGAGCCGGTGAAGCAGACGCCACCGATACGCTCATCAGAGGTGATAGCGGCACCGACTGTCGCACCTGTTCCTGGGAGGAACTGAAGTACCTCTTTCGGGATCCCCGCTTCATGGGCAAGCTGGACGGCGCGGAAACCGACAATAGAGGTCTGCTCGGCAGGTTTAGCCACGACCGTGTTACCGGCGGCAAGAGCCGCTGCAACCTGGCCTAAGAAGATGGCCAGCGGGAAGTTCCATGGGCTGATACAGACGAAGATGCCACGACCCTGTAGGAACAGCTCGTTCAGCTCACCTGTCGGGCCAGGAAGCAGCTCCGGCTTGGCCATCATCTTCTTGGCTTGTACGGCATAGTAGCGACAGAAGTCGACCGCTTCACGGACTTCATCTATACCGTCCTGAATGCTCTTTCCTGCTTCTCGCGTACAGAGTGCGATCAGCTCTTCACGATTTTCTTCGAGAAGATCGGCCAGTTTCTGTAGTGCATTGGCACGTATTTCAACCGGGGTGTTACACCAGCTTGAGAAGGCGTTATCGGCACCCGCTAAGGCGTGCTCTATGGCCTGATTATTAGCGAAGGCGACTTTACCCACTAGCTTGGTGGTATCGAATGGGCTGACGACCTCTTTCGTTTCTCCACTTAAGAGCTCTCCATTGACCAAAGGTCCGACGTTCCACTGAGTGTCTTTAAATTTCTCGAGTGCAGCGAAGAAAGGCTCTGATTCAGAGATGATATTCATGTTGAGTCCCTTTGAGTTTTTACGCTCTGCGCCAAAAATATCGGCGGGTTGAACGATCTTATTATTAGATAGGGTTTTATACTTCAGAAGTGTCTTTATCGGGTGAACCACCAGTGAGTCGATGGCGACATTAGGGTCGACCAACTTATGGACAAACGAGGTATTGGCACCGTTTTCGAGTAGGCGACGTACCAGATAAGGCAGTAGCTCCTTGTGCTCACCAATCGGGGCGTAGATACGAATACGGGTATCGGGACTTTCGGCGAGTAGGGTGTCATATAGCTCCTGTCCCATGCCGTGCAGGCGCTGGAATTCAAATCGGCGATCACCGGCCATGTCCATAATGGCGGCTACAGATTGCGCATTATGAGTCGCGAATTCAGGATAGATAGCACCGCGGGTCGCATCGGACAGGACGTATCGTGCCGAGGCAAGGTAGGAGACATCCGTTCCTGCCTTTCGGGTAAACAGTGAGTAGCCCGCTTCACCGGCCTGTTGTGCCCACTTAAGCTCGCTGTCCCAATAGGCACCCTTCACGAGGCGAACCGGGATCTCATCGCCCTGCTCCTTGGCGAGGCGTGTCAGCCAGCACAGCACCGGAAGGCCACGTTTAGCATAGGTCTGTACCACGATACCCAGCAGTCCCCAGCCTTTAGCTGCGTCGGAGTTATAGAGTTTCTGGAAGAGTTTCAGGTGCAGCTCGAGTCTGTCCATCTCTTCGGCATCGATCGCTATGCCGACATTGAGTTCACGCCCTTTCTTAATCAGCTTGATTAAGGAGTCATAAAGCTCGGTCAGCACGCGATCTTCGTTGGCAACTTCATATCTTGGGTGCAATGCGGAGAGCTTGATGGAGATGGTGGGGCGCGGCGCCAGACTCTCATCATAGGTTTGTGCGCCAAGGGCGGCTATGGCAGCGGAATATTCACTAAAATATTTGTCTGCATCGACTATGGTCAGCGCGGCTTCACCCAGCATATCGTAACTATGGGTATAGCCAATCTTACGGTTCGCTTCGCTGTTTTTCAGGCCATCTTTGATGCTGGTACCTAAAACAAACTGTTTACCCATTATTTTCATGGCTGCCAACATCGCCTGTCGGATAACGGGCTCACCGACTCGATTGACAAGACGGTTCAGTAGGCTGCTGGGTTTACCCTCGATATCTTTATCCAGGGTGACGATTTTACCGGTCAGCATCAGGCCCCAGGTAGAGGCGTTGACGAGCGTAGAGTCACTCTTGCTCATATGCTCATCCCACTTAGCCCCGGAAAGTTTATCCTGGATAAGTGCATCGGCCGTCGCGCCGTCTGGAATTCGTAATAAGGCTTCGGCCAGACACATAAGGATAATACCTTCCTGTGTGTCCAGGCTGTACTGCTGCAGGAAGGCATCGATGCCAACCATTAAGCCTTTCTTGTCATATTGGCGAACTTTGGCTACTAAATCATGGGCACGCTTGGTAACACGCTGGATTTCATCGTCACTCGAAGGGACGAGCTTGATAAGTTCAGATAGATATTCATCTTCATCGACAATGTAGTTATTGGTGATGGCTGTAAATAGCTCATCGAGATTAGCTTGGTCATAGTGACCAGTCAGAACTTCACTCGCTTTGAACATAGTAATCGCTTCCATCTGGGCCGGTTAAGGGACAGTTTGCTTGAGGAAAAATCTTACCGAAAAGCTGCCTCGGTAAGTGTATTAAGATGCTTGTTATTTTTTGTATACAATCTGACATCTTCGCGCGCAATTATACATTCAAAATGTGACGAGGGACACTATTGTGATGCGGTATGTGAACTTTGTTTGATCTGGTCGGTGGAGTGTGTGAGCTGACGTCATTAGAGGGCGGGGATTTGCCTATAAAGAAAAAGCCAGTGCGTTAAGTGCACTGGCTTTTGCTCTTTAAAAAGGGCTTGAACTCAGGTGTTATACCGATTGGTATTACCAGCGGTTCTTCTGCTTACGTCTGGGTCTTGGTAGATAGACCAAGATAATACCCAGTAAAAGGCCGGCAGCGGCAATCAGTCCGCCCTCCTGCCACATCTGGAAGCGCTCATTTTTTTCAATGCTGGCAAGCTTAGTCGTTGCAATATCACGCTCGGTGCTGGCCTGCTCGAGAGACTTTTCTGCCTGAGCGAGCTGGCTCTTGAGCGTGCGAAGCTCTTGGAAGCTAGTGTCACTTGCGTCGTTCACCTGTTCGAGTTCGGCCTTGGTTTTTTCCAATTCGGCTTGAACTTCCGGCAACTGCTCACGGAAGCTCTTGTCAGCGCTAATCATCTTAGTTTCAATCCAGCCTTCGCGGCCTTTATGGTCGATGATCTTGGAGTAATCTCCCTCTTTTTGACCCAGTACAGAAATCGCTTGTCCAGCTTCAATGCTGCCTAAAATGCGGTATTGGGTTCCGGGACCGCCATGAAGATAGAGGTACACCTGGTCTGAGATATAACGGGGTTGGCCTTCAGCCAGTAGGCTGGGAGAGAGTAACATCAGTCCCACTAAAGCAAAGAATCTTAACACTTTGAATTCTCATCGAAGAAATATAGCCACATGCTAGGGATTTGCAGGGCTTTTTGCAAGGCTTTGATGCAAGACTTTGATGTAGGGGTTAGTTGGATGTCGTGATACCGATAGCTCGAAGTGCTGGGACAGATTGCTGAGTATTTAGGGCCGACGAAAAAGGCATCTGGATGGAGCCTTTTTGCGAATGTAACTCAGTGGTTGAAATTAGACAATCAAAAAGGGAAGCCTGATGGCTTCCCTTTTTATCTAACTATCTTTATCGAGCTAAAAGCCGAGTTTAATCGAATCTTAGTTGAAGATGCCTTTAATCATGAAGAAGAACATGATTGACAGTCCTGCACCCGCTGGAAGCGTGATAACCCAAGATACGACGATATTTCTGACTACACCGATATTAATCGCGGCAATACCGCGAGCCATACCCACACCTAAAACCGCACCGACTAAGGTTTGCGTCGTAGATATTGGAAGACCGGTACCCGATGCAATAACCACAGTAGAGGCGGCAGCCAGTTCGGCAGCAAAACCACGGCTAGGAGTCAGGTGAGTAATGTTCTTACCTATGGTCTGCATTACGCGCTTACCAAAGATAGCCAGACCCAACACGATACCAACGGCACCGAGAGGCAAAATCCACCAGACTAATGAAGATTGACCCGCTATATCGCCACCACTGTTGACAACAGAAACGACGGCTGCCAATGGGCCAATAGCGTTCGCAACATCATTAGAGCCGTGAGCAAAAGCCATACAACACGCTGTAACAACCATTAAGATAGCGAAGACTTTCTCTACGTTACCAAACTGAGTCTGAAGGTCGGCGCTCTTGCTCATCTTGAGACGCTTGATGGCAAACATTCCGGCAATACCAACCAGTACCGCGACACCAAAGGCCATTGCATAGGCTTCACCACTGCTGAAGTGCAGGCCGATATGTTTAAGACCCTTCTTGATGGTCACCAGTGACATGACAAAGCCTGCCAGTGCCATATAGAAAGGCACATAACGCTTGGCATTTTCCAGTGGATCTTCAGTATTGAAAATGAGTTTCTGTACACTCTGGAAAATCATGAAGGCGATAAAACCTGAAATTGCCGGAGTTACGACCCAAGAACCGACAATACCCGCAACTTTGCCCCATTCAACTGCATCTGTGCCTACACCCACCGCCGCAAAACCAACGATGGCGCCGATAATTGAGTGAGTCGTAGATACAGGCCAACCGAGCGCTGACGCTGAAATAAGCCAGATACCTGCTGCAAGCAGCGCCGATATCATGCCGTATACAAGCAGTTCAGGCGAGTCAACAAAGTATGCTGAATCGATAATCCCTTTACGGATCGTACTGGTTACTTCACCACCTGCCAGATAAGCACCGGCAAATTCAAAAATCATCGCAATGATGATCGCTTGTTTAATCGTAATCGCATTCGAACCTACTGAGGTTCCCATTGCATTGGCTACGTCATTGGCGCCAATACCCCATGCCATTAAAAAACCAAAAGCAGCCGCAATTGCAATAAGCATTGGGCCGTTGGTGACTAATACATCAACCATGTTGTTACCTTGATAACTTTGTTGTTAGACGCGAGCTAGCATCAGCTCTAAGCGGGAACCTACTCGCTCGGCAAGATCTGCCAAGTCGCCAACCCACTCAATTATCTTATAGAGGAACATCACATCGATAGGGTTCATATCGTTTTCGATAGCGAACAGCTGACGACGGATCTTGATTTGAAGATCATCCGTATCTTCCTCGATTTTATCGAGTTCGGCGATCATTTTTGCAACGAGATCGACTTCTCGACCACGGAAACCAGTTTCTAACAGGTCATCGAGCTCGTTGATTGCTTGTTTGGCATGCGATACTGCATCGATGCAGCGTTGCAAGTAAGCTTTGAAGGGTTCTTGTATAGCTTCAGGAACGAGAAGCTGACGGCCGATGATTCGACCCGAGATATCTTTTGCCTTGTTAGCGATTTTATCTTGCTGGGTTAGAAGCTCCAGAAGATCGGTACGTTCGACAGGCATAAACAGACCACCAGGAAGAGTGAGACGTATTTCACGTTTTAGTGAATCCGCTTCTCTTTCCGCGTAGCTTATCTGCTTACGTAGTTGAACAGCTTTATCCCAATCTCCGGCTACCGTAGCCTCAAAAAACGGGATAAGTATCGATGCACAATCGTGCACTTTGTCTATATGCTCTTGTAGAGGCTTAATTGGCGATTTTGCAAACACGCCCAAAATAGAGTTTACTGGCATTGCCGTGTACCTATTTAGGTTATTCCACTGTTGGAAAAAGCGGGCGCATGTTAACCCAAGCGACCGCGTATTGAAACTGTGTTTTTACATTAAAACTAACAGTTTTTATTCTAACGAGTTATATCTTAACTGCAAACCGCATCCTACGGCGAGTTTGTGACAGTAATATTACACGTGGCCCGATAGATGTTTTTTTGATTAAAATTTAATTAAACTTTAATGACAACCATTAGGAGAGGGGGAAATCACCGCTCCTATCAATAACGAAAAAGCGAGCAGCAGGCTAATGGACGCCGAGATAGAACTAAAATTATTTTTTCAATTAGAACAACAAGAAACCTTGGTTAGCTTACTGGATAGTTTACCTCACTCTGAGCCAAAGGGGGTAAGGAAACTCATCAATAGTTATTTCGATACTCCCGATCTTCTGCTTAGAAAATGGGATATGGGGCTAAGAGTAAGACGTTGTGATGGTGAGAGAGAGCAGACAATTAAAACGGCCGGCAGTGTGATCGGCGGGATTCATTCGCGGCCGGAATTCAATGTCGCTATCAAACAAGATACACCTGACCTCACTCAATTTCCTGAAAAAATATGGCCTGAACTGTCTAAAGTTTCATCAGTGCAATCTGAGCTGGTCTGTTTGTTCAACACAGACTTTGTCAGACAAATATGGCACATATATGTCGGCGATAGCTTAATTGAGCTCGCTCTAGATATGGGGCAGGTCAGTGTAAAAAGAGAAGGCGAAGTGATATCAGAGCCTATCTGTGAGCTCGAATTTGAACTTATGGCAGGTGAGACATCGGCACTCATTCAGTTAGGTTTATTGGTTGCCGAGCAGGTCCCGGTACGTTTAGGTAAGGCGAGTAAGGCACAGAGGGGATACCGTTTAGCCGCCCAGGCGAGCCCTCTGAGTCTGGAGGCGTTAGATTTTATTGCATTAGTACCAGAGCAAGATCTGAAACACACCTTTATTGCGCTTCTGAGCACCGGCCTCGAGCGTTGGCAGTTACTTGAAGCCATGATACTCGAATCCGGTGTTAAAGATGATGAGCAAGCCCCTCATCTTTGCTACAGGCTTAGGGCCTGTGTTCGTCTACTCAGATGTACACTGGCGCAATTTAATCTGCTCGATGACAAGTTAGCATCAAAGTTTGATTGTATCGAAGGGCATTTAGAGTTTATTGAAACGGGCTTGAGTCTGGTCGAAATTATCGATCAAAACAGTGTATTAATCGCCAAACTTCCTCAGAAGAAGCAGTTAACGGCCTTGACCTATGCTCAACTGAAAGCATTATCGATCCCTAATCTTATCGATAACATGCTCAATGATACTTGCTATGGCGGCCTTCAGTTAGCTTTGGTTGATCTGCTTCTTGGCTTTCAGGCGGGGAAAAAGGTCGTGGATAAAAGACTCGACCTGCAAGAGTTTGCCGATAAAATGCAAGAAGCTTCGTGGCAGAAAATCGTTGATTTGATGCCCTCTGATGAAGATCTCAGTAGTCAGGAGTACCAATCCTTTGCGCGTGCCCTCGATGAGAGTATTTTTGTCGGCGTCGCTTATGGCGCCCTCTATCCGACGAAAGCCAGAGATCTATTCAGGGCTCCCTGGCAAGATCTTGTTTTGGGTATAAGGACGTTAGCGGCATATCGACAATTGGCCGAATTGAGCCAAGCTAATGATATCGATCTCTCGGATTGGTTGCTTAATAAGGAGCATAGCCTGCTGTTTGCGATGGAGCACTCCAGGCGTTCGGCGTTAAAGAATGAGCCTTACTGGCGCTAGATATGCTCGATGATAAGAGGGCGTAGTCAGGTATCTCTGATGCGCCATCTTTCTACACCTCATGACCTCTTTTGTACAGATATTAGTGCTTTGGCGTATCTTTCTTTTCTTCTAGTTCCTGCTTCAACTGGGTAATTTGCTCCATCAAAACACCTTGATTCGCTTCCATTCTTGCCAGTGCTTCATGCAGTTCACAACGGATCTGCTGGCTTTGAGTTTCAAGTTTTTCTGCTTCATCCGGTGCGATAAACAAAGAGGCCATATAACCTGAAATAACACCGAAAAAACTGACGCCACAAATAATGACGACGCCACCAATGACGTGGCCAGAAGCTGTCACCGGATAGTAGTCGCCATAGCCCACGGTTGAGATGGTGACTAAGGTCCACCAGATCGCATCTTCTGCGGTATGTATGTTTGCGTCTGGTACGCCCGCCTCTACGATGAGCATTAAAACCGATGCGAAGGTCAGGATGGTGACCATAGCCACTAAGAGACTGGCCAGTGTCGCTTGTCTGCGCTGCTTTATGATGGGGATGATTAAAGACTGAGTCATACGAATCAGGCGTATCACTCGTAAAATTTGGAACAGCCTCGCTAGCCTCAGAGGTTCTATCGCTGGAATACTGGCAACGAAGTCGATCCAGTTGTGTTTAATATAGTCAATTTTATTCTCTGCCCTGAACAGGTTAACAAAGAAGTAGGTCATAAAAATCATGCAGATACTGAAATCAACAAAGAGCAGAAGTCGGTTGGTTTCTGAGTCGAGAGAAGCAAAGCTGAGAACAAGAACAACAATGACTGACAACAGTGAAAGCATCATCATTGCAAGTTGAAAAGGGGTTGGAGCCTGCTCCGGGTGAAGTAACCAGCGTTTTTTATCAGCCATTATCTCGTCCAATATCACTATACTTTATAGATTGCCCACCCATTTTATGGCAGGCATCTGCATGAGTGTACTAGCTTTTATCTACAAAGTGGATGAGATCGTCCAATACGTGTTTTTTTATTTCGAGTTGCTGTTCTGGCGATAGGGCATATTTTTCAGCTAACTGGAGATAATCATCAGGGCTGAGAGAGACGGTGAGTCTGGGACGTTTAGGTCGCTTGGTCACCGAAAGCCCCAAAATGGTACGAATTTGATCCGACGGGCTAAAGCCTGAATCTAACGCGGCTTTACGAATAGAGTACTGGAACTTCTCATCGAGATCGAAAGCCACCTGTGTCGCCTTGGCTGCTTTCTGGTTTTGTAACCATTGTTCCGGTAGTGGGCTCTTCTGCTTAGTCATACCGTTTACCTTAAAAATTGAAATCTAACTTAGAACCTAGGAGCTAGAACCTAGGTTCTAAAGAGTTTACTTCCCTGGCCAATAATCTCTTATATCGGACAATGGACGATACAAGGTTAACATGACATCGGTTTCACCGCCGTCATAGACTTCGACATCGATAGCAAATTTCTCTTCGTCATCCATTAATAAGTAGGATTCGAATGCCTCGCCTGTTGCCCCATCTTCATCCTGTGGTGGCTTATTGCCACGATAATCTTCACGATGAAAGTAACCAAATTGCGCGGAGTTAACTTGATGATATTCTTTGCCTAACCACTGCTCAAATTGTGTGGCGAGCTCATTGGGTAAAGCTTGAGTCGTAAGCTGTGCTTGTTCATCTTCTTCGAAGATAGCGCTAAAGTGTTCGAGATCGAAAATCTGTTCAACTTGTCCGCGGTTAATCTTAATAGAGAATGCCAGATAGGTTTCATCATCTTCATCGAGTGAAAGAAAAAGCGTCTCTTGACCATGCCCTTTAAGCACCCATTCAGCCTTTTGACTGCGCTCATACTCATAAGTACTGACAGATTCTACTCTTAACTGTTGTCCCCTGAGTTGAGGCGGCAGAGCAAAACTGTCATCGAGGGAGATCATATCGCCCTCCATTAGATGAGAGGGGTGATCGAGTTGACGTTTTGGCGCCTCTTTCTTACCGAAAAGGCCTTTTAAAAATCCCATCATCGACTCCTGATACTTTTGGTTATTGATACTTTTAATTATATAACTTGGGTTCGCTCGAACAATCCCAGTCTTAGGGTGAGCCATATCGTAACGTTAAATATTAACGCTAAGACGAAAATAGCGCCTTCCTTAGTCATAAGAAAAGCGCTACTTTTTAGCTATTGAATCTATTCAAGCGATTAATGCTGAATCTCTTCATTTTGCTCTATGTTTACTTGCGCGCTTTAAGGCGGTCAAGTACAGCGTTGGCATTAGACTTTTGCTCGCCAATGCCCGCTTCAGCTAGCTTAGCGTGCAGTGACTTATCACTGTTTTCATCGGCAAGTTGCTCAGCTGCGACCAGACGATCATCAAACTGCTGCTGACGAGCCTTGATACGCTCCAGTGAATCTTTAGCATTTAATAGCTTAGAGCTGCTACCTGCGAAAGAGTCTGTGATGCTAGCCGTTGCCTTTTGAACACTCTCAGTGGTCTTTACCATGCTCAGCTGACGTTGGTAATCGGTTAGCTGGCGCTCAGTTTTGCGTACGAGATCTTTAAGACGAGTCGCATGAGCGGTGAAGTTAACGTTTGCACCCTCTTGCTCAGCAAGCTCTTGGTCTAGTTGAGAGATCTTCTCAGCAACTTCCATCGCTAAGGTTTCATTCTCTTTCTCAAGTGCTTGAGTGGCATAGCCTTCGTGTTCGCTGATGGAGCGCTTTAAGCGGTCGACTTCGCGGCTGGCCTGCATCTCTTTGGCCATAACGTCAGTTAATTCACGTTTAGCTTTTGTCAGGTGGTTTTCCGCATCACGGATCTCTTGCTCGAAGATACGAGTAGAGTTTGCATCGACGATGCCTTGACCAACTTCTGTTGCACCACCACGAAAAGCGGTTAAAATTTTGTTTAGTATGCCCATAATGTGGCTCCTTTTACCTAGTCACGGTGACTTGAACCGGGACTAAAAAATTGATAAAAAATTACTTTAAGTACTCGACCATTTCGTCGATGACTTCCAGGCAGTTATCGGAAAGAACGGAAAGCTCCTGTTCTATCTCCAGCATGTCTGATCGAACAGACAGTGCGCCGTAAATCACATACTTATCATCGATTTTTGCAAATGATGACAGTGGCATCGGGATGTTGAGCTCTAACATTGTCTCAAACATCGCTAAACGACGGTCCTGATTTACTTCGTCTTCTCCCCAAAGGTAACTGATGCAGAGAACTTGGTTTTCTGTCACCGATACGAATACTGGGATCTCTTCACGTCCAACGATATTGACTTGTAAAACCTCTACTTCGCCGTCGATTGGATAGCAATCAAATTGCAAGCCGGTATGGCTTTTATCACAAAGGTCATTGAGGTGGTTGGCAATAGTGTGAATATTCATATTTGTCCTTATGACATATTATGTCTGCGATTAAAGATAGCATCAGGACATAATATGTCAAGTGCTATTTCTCGAAAAGTGTCATGCACTGAATTCAGTTCATGTTCCCAAATATTCAGCCATAAGCGAGGGGTGAGCCCGCTTATGGCCTGTACCTTCAATTTCGGTTAAACAAATCTAACGTTATCTATATTAGAAAAGTGTTACGCCTTGATTTTCTGTCCATGCCTTTTGGTGATATTGGTACAGCTGCATAGAGCCTATGCGATTTGGCTCAATCTTATCCTTCTCCTGATAGAAGTTGCCCGGGAACTCGAATGAGCCCTTGATGAGTCCCGGTGTTAACCAATCGTCCTCTATGGATAGCTGCTCAATATCGCTTAATCTGTTTTTAGCATTCTTGCCCGATGCTGTCGCTATGCTCCAGCCCCATTCACCAAAACTGGGCACATTGTGATGGTATTGGCTGACATTGAAGCCGGCCAAGGCCAAGGTTTTTCCGACGGATATAAAGGCCTTAGGGGCATGATAAGGCGAGGTCGACTGTACCGTTAGAGCACCATCAGCGCTTAAGAGTTCCTTCAGTTTCTTATAAAAAAGATCTGAGTATAGCTTGTTGAGATCGGGATGGCTGGGATCGGGTAAGTCGACTATGATGGCATCATATCTATCGCCTCTTTTAAGCAGCTTATCGACTCCATTAAAGGCGTCGTCGACAACGACCTCGACTCTGGGATCATTGAGCGCATCACCATTGAGTTTTAGCAGGGTCTGGCTTAATCGAGTGGGCATATCTGCGTCATGTGAGGTAAATAGCTTGAGAAGATCCCGGTCCAGATCCATCAGGGTGACCTGCTCAGGCTGCCATTTCAGTACCTGTTTTAGCCCTAAACCGTCGCCTCCACCTATGATTAATACCTTGTTATGCCGTGCGCTGGCTTCCAGTGTCGGATGAACTAAAAACGCATGATAGATATGCTCATCCTGACTGGAGAACTGCAGCCTTCCATTGATATACAGAGAGTACACCGGCTCCAGGCCGCTGCCTCTGAGCCTCTCGGTAAATGTTAGTTGTTGGAAGCGAGTAGATTTGGCATAGATCACTTCATCTTTATAGAGCAGATTATTAAAATTCTGCTCCCAGCCCGGGCCATGCCAGGCCAACACCAACAGAATGCCACTCGCGATAAAATGGCCTACAAGTAGAGTTTTAACAAATCTAATTCGATCCCAGAAGCGCCAGATGAAGATAAAGCCGGCCAAGAGATTAAAGCTGGCTGTTAAGGCGGCGGCAAGTTGGATATCGATGGCAAGCATAAAGCTGACCCAGATGGCTGCACCGATACCAGCTCCAACATAGTCAGCTCCGTAAATGGTGCCAGCATTGTGCATCAGGTGTTCATCACATAAAGACTGTCTTACACGCGCAATGAGCGGGATCTCCATGCCTATCATCAGACCCAGGAGTACACCCCAGAAATAGGGCAGGTATTCACTCAGATGCTGAAGCAAGCCGATAAAGCCACCTTCGGGTAGCTGATCCGGTGGCAGGCCTAATGTGCTGGCAATAATGAGTGGCAGCTGCTGACCAAAGCCAATAACCGCTGCTGTGATTAATATAGCCAGAGAGCCACACAGGGCGACGCTGAGCTCTAAAACGGCAAAACCGGTAAAGGCACAACGGATTTTCCTGGCGGCAAAGGCACCGACTCCCATGGAGACGATCATCAGGCCTATCATGGTATAGATGGCGGCTTCTAATGCACCTAAGATGCGACCTGCATAGTGAGATAGCAGGTATTCATAGATCAAGCCACAACCTGCTAATACGGCCATGATACCGAGCAGTAAGGTATCATCGAACCAGCTTAACTTTCGTTCTTTGTCTAGGGTATCAGCGCCTTGTGCTGGGGATTGGTCCTTTGCATCAGGCTGGGTTAATTTGGAACTGGTCACTTCACTCACTCGTATCTCACAGTCAAACGCTTGTGGATAAAATAAAACGGTTAATCAAATGATTAACCGTATTTTATGTGTTGGTATAATAGTACTGGGCTAGTACATCAGGCTCGTTAGAATAAGGGCTACAGCCACACTAATTGCCAGCTCTACGGTAGCGATACCAATATTGTGTTGCTGCTCAACTTCCTGGGCTAAATGGATTCCCGATAACACCAACTTTTTCACTATCTTAATCAGCACTGAAAGTGTGACGAGCATGATTATTGAGAAGATTAACCAGCCAACAAGGTTGGCTACATAGGCTTCCGGGTTATAGATGATGAAGTGGCTGGCAGCGTTGAAGCTCAGTGCCATGGCCAGCATGTAGCCGCTATGACGAATCGCGACCGCGGTGTGCCCTTGAACCAGCGCATCTTGCATTGAGGCATCTTGATTTCGTTTGGCGTAGCGGAATTCACGAAAGCGGGTAAGCACTACCAACATGATCTGTGAAATGGCGAAGGCACTGAAGATAGCGATGAAGGTATCTAAAGTCAGATCCTCGGCCCAGACCAATACCGCACGTATGATAATGGCTGTGGCGATGGCGGCGCAGGCATCGACAATCGCAACCGAAATATTACCTTTAAGGATCTGCTCGTTTTTATTGAGTTCATTAAGGGCAATCTTATCGTGAAAGTATCTACCTAGCTTAATCAGTAGTAAGCCAAATAGTCCGTATGCACTCATGCCAATCGCCTCGACGACATAAGAATCAGCTGCCTCACCTGAAATCGCGCCTGTTAGCACAATGCCTAAGCCAGCGATTGCACCAGCAGTGCTTATCCCGAAGGCAAAGTTGTCTTTTTCAGCCAGTTCCACGCGGCTATCGACTTTGGCTGTCCAGCCCTGAAGGTAACGCATCAAGGTTAAAAGAATAATGGCGATAGCCAGATCGATTACTAAAATAATGGCAAGATCTGTTGTGATGCCGAAGTTTTGAAAAAATGTCATGGTATTTCCTTATCTATTTGCCTCGGCGTACACCGCGAGTAGTGCGACTGTTAGAATTGCGGAAGTTACTGTTCTTAGAGTAATTAGAACGGAACTTGCTGCCACTTTTACTGCGAGTACCTGTCGAACTCGCCTTGGGTGTACTCGTGCTTTGACGCGATAAGCTTGTTGAGCCTGTGCGTGATTTTGCATAGGGGCTGTCGAATTTTTTCCCCTGTGAGTTGAACTGTTTCTTGGTTCGCTCGAAGGTTTTGTTCTGTGCACTCGCCTGTTTCGGTGAGGTGTAACGGTAACGTCCTACATCATTGTAGTAACTGTAGTTTCTTCGACCAGACCAGCGATCGTAGCCGATAGGGCCGCGCATCACATTGGAGAACATCGAGTACATGCCATACCAGGCCCAGAAAGACATGCCATTTGAGCCTGTTTGCCAGCTGCCATAGCCCGGGTTACCGACTAATTGGCTGCCCGCACCAAAATCTTCGGATCCATTGGCGAGAGCCGCAGCCTCACGACTGATGGAGTTGACTCGCGCCAGAGCACCATTTGACATGTCGGCGACGACGTTGAGTGGATCTGACAGCATGTCGTTATAGAGACTGGGATCGGCGGCTTGATAGATGTTTTCGGCTTCTGCCAGCTGCTGATCGAGATCGATGTAGTTGCCAGCATCACCCAGCTCGCGAACACGACGCACTAAAGAGGTAAACATAGGCCCTTTAGTGGTTGCATCTTTTGCCAGCTCATCGAGTAAGGGGGCCAGTTCAGTTTGTTGTTTTGCCAGAATACCCGTGTATTGCTTAAGCAGGGTGGCATTACGGATCTGACCGCTATCGAGCATCTGATTGAGTGAATCTATTCTCTGACCCGCTAATTGCTGGTATTGCGCAATGCGATCGGGCCTGTCATCACCGCAACCCACTAAGGTTAAAAGCAATGTAAGAGTGAGAACACGTATGAACATCGCTGCCATGTTTTCTCCATTTATATTCGGTAGAGGCTGATAAAATATAATCAGCTTAGTATTTCATTAGGTTATAGTAACCCTTACTTTGAAATAAAAAGTAATCTTTTTTTGTTTAAACTCAGTTCGGTGACTAGATTAAATCTGGGTCGTTACACGCTAGTCACAGTTAAGACATAATATGTCTTAATTGATAATAAGTCGATTGTCATAATTGTTAGGGATTATTATTACCATGGAAAATATCAGTAACAAGCCGTTACCCGCCATTATCACTGACGTTGCGGATCGTTACTGGCAAAGGTTAAATGAAGCATGGCCTGAGCTCACGACCTCAATAGACAAGCAACGCTGTGACGAGCTGTATCGGATCATGGGGTTGAGTGATTTTATCGCGGAGCAATTATGCCGACATCCTGATTGGATCCCCGCCCTATTCGATGGACTGTCAGACAGAGTTGAAAGGATGAGTTTCGATAAAGAGCTGCATGAACTCCTGGAGCCTTGTCCTAGCGAAGATGAAGCGAAAGCCATTTTAAGGCGCTACCGAAATCGGTTGATGGTGCGACTGGCCTGGCGAGACTTTTTTGGTTATGCGAGCCTCGAAGATTCACTGCTCGATCTATCCGCCCTATCTGAGGCGCTGATTATTGCCGGACGTGACTGGCTCTATCGCGAGCTCTGTCAGCAATATGGAACGCCTTGTGACAACGAGGGGAATCCTCAACCCTTAATGGTTATCGGTATGGGCAAGTTGGGAGGACGTGAACTCAATTTCTCTTCAGACATCGATCTTATCTTTACCTTCCCTGAACACGGGGAGACACAAGGTGGCCGCCGCGCCTTAGATAACCAGCAGTTTTTTATTAAAATGGGCCAGCGTCTGGTGAACCTACTCCATCAGGTTACCGTGGATGGTTTTGTCTATCGCGTCGATATGCGCCTTCGCCCTTATGGAGAGAGTGGCCCTCTGGTGGTCAGCTTTAGTGCTCTGGAAGATTATTATCAGGAGCAGGGCCGGGACTGGGAGCGTTATGCCATGGTCAAGGCGCGTGCTTTGGGTCCATGGACGGCATTTTCTGATGAGCTGCACTCTATGTTGAGGCCGTTTGTTTATCGCCGCTATATCGATTTTTCGGCTATCGAATCTCTGCGAAAAATGAAGCAGTTGATCACCCAAGAGGTCAGGCGACGTAAGCTTACCGATAATATAAAGTTGGGTGCCGGCGGGATACGGGAAGTCGAATTTGTGGTGCAGAGTTTTCAACTTATCCGGGGAGGACGGGAACCTTCACTGCGTCAGCAGAGTCTGTTTGCCGCTATCGATACCTTGTATACCTTAGGACAGCTTGAATATTTGGCTGTCGATGATCTCAAGCAGAGTTACCTGTTATTGCGACGAGTAGAAAACTTACTCCAGGCCATAGGTGATCAACAGACACAGACCTTGCCCGACAATGGACTGGATTGGTATCGATTGTGTCACTGCATGGGAATGGCGTCAGAAGCCGAACTCAGAACGCATATCGAGTCTGCGATGAGTAAAATTCATCGACACTTTAATGATACGGTCGGTGGTAATGAGCAGGATGAGTCATCACAATTGTGGACTCTGCAGCTGTGGAGCGTGCAAGAGGATGAGCATGCACAAGCGCTCATTAGCGAGCAGTCTATCGAAGATCCGGATCTCTGGCCCATACTGAAATCATGGCGTGACACCATTGCTAAACGTTCCATTGGGCCCCGTGGCCGAGATACCTTAGATAAATTGATGCCCTGGCTCTTACGTGAGTTGACTCCGCTGGTGTCTCCTTCGAAAGCCTTTGAGCCTGTGTCTAAGGTATTGGATCAGATTCTGACCCGTACGACCTATCTTGAGCTCTTGTATGAGAATCCCGGCGCTCGTCAACAGCTGGTGAGTTTATGTTGTGCCAGCCCATGGATTTCGGCTCAGTTGGCAAAATTTCCCATGTTGCTCGATGAGTTGATCGATCCGGCTCAACTCTATGATACGACCTCATTAGATGATTACGGCAGTGAGCTGCGTCAGTACCTGTTACGTGTGCCGGAAGAGGATATGGAGCAGCAGATGGAGGGGCTGAGACAGTTTAAACTATCGCAGCAATTGAAAATTGCCGCGGCTGACGTGACCGGAGTATTACCTGTGAGTCAGGTGAGCGACCATCTGACCTTGCTGGCAGAAGCGATAATTGAGCAGGTGGTGATGCAAGCCTGGTTACAGGTCAGTTCCCGCCATGGCGTTCCTACTCATCTCGATGAGGGGGATATGGGCTTTGCGGTTATCGGCTACGGTAAAGCCGGTGGGATTGAGCTGGGTTACGGCTCGGATCTTGATTTGGTATTCTTACACAGTTACTCCCGCGAACGTTTTCCGGAGCATACAGAGACTAATGGCGAGCGTCCGATAGAGGCTGGTCATTTTTATCTCAAGTTGGCACAAAGGATCTTACACCTGTTTTCAACCCGAACGACCTCGGGTGAGCTTTATGAAGTCGATATGCGTCTCAGGCCGTCCGGTGCTTCGGGTCTGCTTGTGAGTGAGATAGAGAACTTCGGTCAATATCAGCGTGAAGAAGCATGGACATGGGAGCATCAAGCCTTAGTCAGAGCCAGGTTTATGTTTGGAGATAATGCGTTATCCAGCCGTTTTAGCACACTACGCTCCGAGGTTTTGCAGCTGCATAGAGAGAAGAGTTCTCTGGCTCAGGAGGTGAGAGAGATGCGTTTGAAGATGCGAGATCACCTGCTTAAGGTGAGCCCGGATAAGTTCGATCTTAAACAGAGCGCTGGCGGGATCGCAGATATTGAGTTTATCGCTCAATATCTGGTGCTGGCTAATGCCAATGAGCACAGTGAACTCTGTATCTGGTCTGATAACATCAGAATATTTTCAACTCTCGGAGAGTTAGCCCTCTTGCCCCAGCTCGACGCTCAGGAGCTCATTCAGGCGTATCTGTTTTTACGTGATGAGAACCACAGGCTGACATTGCAACAAAAGCCCGGACAGCTTGCTTTGGAATTGGTGGAGCTACATGCGCAGCGGGTGATTGAAATTTATCAAAACGTGCTCGAGTTCTAGGGGCTGTTTATCTTTCTTGCTTGTCGCAAACTGCATCGCAGTTTGTGGCAAGAATTTGTCGCCGCATCTGATCTTATTCCTCACTCCTCCCTAAGCAGTTGATACTTATCACCACCATATTTGGCTGGCCCAACTATTGCTTATTATTTGTACAGGATTTTAGTTGAGGAGTGATGAGATGCTCATCGATAACCCAAATGACGTTAATATTCCATCGGCCCTGTCTATTTTGAGCCTACAATCGGTTTCAAGCCCCAATGAGCTTAAAGGGGAAGTTGAACACTCAGGTTTTAAGTCTAAGCGACGCATATTCCCTTCAGCCTGGTTGAGCGTTTTGCTCTTCTTATTACTCTGTCACCATGTGTCGGCGAGTGAACTTTTTCAGCGCAGTACCTCCCGCTCTGAACAGCTGGTTACTTCAATGACGGACTATCGACTCGCCAATCTACTCGAGAGTGATTCGGTTCGCCAGCTGATTAATGAGCTCAATATGAGCAGATTAGCCGATAGAGAGTTAACAACCACACCCGTATCACAGCTGCAAAATTCAGGTTGGCAGTTGAACTTAGATCATATCGAACTGGGGGGCGTAGGGAGCACTTCTCAGGATGTATGGGCGACACAGGACTATGGCTATCGAGACCTGCTGAGCCAAGACAGTCGCTTATATTCAGGTTGGGGAGCCAGAGTCGGTTACCGGTTCCGGCTCGCCTCCGGGGTATCTGCATTAGTCAATGTCGGGGCGTTCAATTGGGAGCAGGAGTCTGGTTTGCTACACAACAATAAGCAGAACCTTGAGCCTGATGGAATATCGCCATATTTAGGAGTGGGGTTTAATTTTAAGGTGTCTCCCAAATCAGATATTCGATTAGAATGGGATCATTTTGAACTTGATGATCGTAGCTTCGAAGTCATTGGGCTTAAGTTTGAGTATCGATTTTAAATGGTGCGGCGGAATAGAGGGGGGAGTTAATCTCTGACTCAGCAGAGGGCTGATACGAATTGTAGCATGAGTCTGTGCCCATGATTGTTTTACTGTATGGCGTTTTGCATTATATTATCGAATATGAGTGGTGAAATTCTGAGGCTAAAGTAATGATAATAAGTGGTATTAGTAATCCATCTTCTCAGAATGCCTCTCAGGCAGAACGTCAGACTAACACTCAGACGACCACGGAAAATCGTATTCAGGCTGGCACCGATAAAGCCCCCATTTCGGCAACGGACAGGGAAGCCGCCCAAACCACAAACCCCAGAGTGGAGAATAGTTCGGTTAATCTGTCCCCGACAGCGGTAAAGCTGCAAACTCAGGGCGGCAGCACTCCAATGCCTGCTACCGTTAACTTACCCGAAGTGATATCTGCTCCCACATCCCCAGACATAGAAGATGCAACAGAAAAAGATGAGACTTGTCAGTCCGCAAGCGTGAAGTCTTTTGCTTATGGGGCGCTAGGCATGGATCACCCCGATAAAGTGGAAGAGAAGGAAGATGATTCCTATACCGCAGGACAGTACCTTAAAGCAGCTGCAACCATAGGTAGTGTGATCGCCCTCTTCGTATAAATGACTTATCGTATATAACTTAACCTGAGCCCGAGACCGGTTCAAATAGTGTTCCTAATGACTAAATAACTCTGGGTATTAAAATGCATAGCTGTTTGGCACTATTTAGAGATAAATTCAGTGTTTTTATATCCTTAATGAATATCTAAGCTAATTTGCTTAGATATTGCTCTTCTCGTTTGTCTTGCTACACTCAAGCTAGGGATTGATTCGGGGGTTATACGTGCGGATAAAACAGGTCGTGATGATATGTTTAGGGATCGCAGCGCTTATCTTTAACGCGCGGGCTAACAGTTTGTCTGAGCTCGAGTATTTAACTGAATCCTACCCGCCATATAATTATCAGGAAGAGGGAGAATTAAAAGGAATTTCGGTCGATCTGCTGCGTGCAGCCTTAGCCAGAGCGGGTGAAGGGCTACCCAGAGATAATATTCAGCTTTTACCTTGGCCCAGAGCCTATAAGATGGCGTTAGCTGGCCCTGAACGGGTACTGTTTTCGACGACTCGCACCCAGCTTCGTGAGGATTCATTTCATTGGGTCGGACCTATCATTGAAACTCAGGTAGTGTTGTTAGCACGCTCTGGGAGTGAGATAAATATTCAATCGATAGATGAACTCTCTAACTACAGCATAGGTGCGATAAAGGATGATATCGGCGAGCAACTGCTGTTATCTTTTGGGGTGCCAGCGAAACGTATTAAGCGGGCACACAGTGCGAACTCTCTGCTCAAGATGCTGAATAAAGGGCGCATTCAGCTGTGGGCCTATGAAGAAAATGTTGCCAGTTGGAATATTCATAATTCGGGTTTAGACCCTAGTTTATTCGAGTCTGTTTTTACCCTTCAAGAGAGTGAGCTCTATTATGCCTTCAGTAAAGACACTGATCCTGAACTAATCAAAAAGTTGCAATTGTCTATCGATGAGATAAAGAGTGAATTTATTGGTGATGGCCATAATCTATATGAGCAGATCATCTCTAAGTATCGTTAGTCCCAGTCTTTCAATATCCAGCTTGCAGGCGCAAATCAGATGCCCGCTAACACCTAATACCTTTCATTCATTTTATGACTTGCCAATATGGATCTTGATAAACCCTGTGGGTTCAATACTGCTTCTTACCGACAGGACTAATGAAATAGTCACAGACACACTTAACATGACAAATATCGCAACCAGTATGACTAACTGATATTTGATTGCGACCATAGGATCGGTACCTCCCAAAATCTGACCCGTCATCATACCCGGTAGTGTAACTAGCCCCGTGGTTGTCATGGAGGCCAGAATAGGGGCTAAAGATTGCTTCAAGGCCGATTGAACGAAAGGATAGGCCGCCTGATTCGGTTTTCCCCCCAGGGCCAGGACGCCTTCGTACTCCATCCGCTTCTCTTCAAACGCTGTAAATAATCTTTGCAAGGCAACAATATTCCCACTGAGACTATTACCCAGTAGCATGCCGGCGAGTGGGATAGTGTATTGCGCGCTGAAGATGGGCTGCGGTTTTAATAAGACGGCCAGCAGGATAAGCATAAGCGGTGTTATGGCGATAATTAACCCGGTAAAAACGGGAAGGTACAAGACGCGCTTGGGGAGCTTAACGCCGCCGATGATCGCACTCGCTCCGATGAGGATCATGACGCTTAACCAGAGCATATTTAACAGTGGACTGTTGAGCTCAAACAGAAACTCCAGGTATAAGCCTACCAGGATTAATTGCACCGTCATTCGTATCACCGCAATGGAGATATCACGGCCTAATCTGAGTTCAAACCTTCGATTGATGAGCAGGGGAATAAACAGTACTGACATAAACAGGGCTAATTGCCCCCAACTGATATCTATGGTCGATCCCATTGTTATTAGGCTCTTAATTATCAAGGGATAAGGGATCTTATGCTTAATTCAGGTAGAGGTCAAAATAACCAGAGCCGGTTTCTGCCGTCATTTTTAAGAATAACGGCAGAAAGCCAAGTGTAGATTTTGGGTTTTTGTCGATAACCCAATACAGCTCGATAGTAAAGAGCGGCTAAGCAGGTATCAGGTTTGAAATTGTTTAACCTGGGTTTGCAATCTGGCACTGATCTCGGCGAGTTCCTGTCCCGCCTTGGCCGTTTCGGTCGCGCCTGTGGCAAGCTCGATAGACATATTATGGATTTTATCAATATTGCGATTGACCTCTTCAGACACGGCTGTTTGCTCCTCAGACGCCGAGGCAATTTGATCACTCATCTGATTGATGTTGTCCATCGCTTCTGCGATGGTACTCAGTGCATTCCCCGAACGACTGGCTAAATCTACGGCCGATTGTGACTGATGTTGACTCTTCTCCATTACAGATACGGCCCTGTGTGAGCCGGACTGTAGCTTACCTATGATCTCGTTGATCTCTTCGGTGGATTGCTGGGTGCGGGTGGCGAGTGTGCGCACCTCGTCGGCAACGACGGCGAAGCCTCGTCCCTGCTCACCGGCGCGCGCCGCTTCGATGGCGGCATTCAATGCCAACAGATTCGTCTGCTCTGCAATCCCTTTAATCACATCGAGCATAGAGGTGATTGCGCCGCTCTGGCTTTCGACTTCATTAATGGCCTGAGCCGACTCCTCCAGCTGAGTGGCGAGTTCATTTATCTGTCCAATAACCTGCTGAACTACCTTTGCACCGTTATCCGTCTCTTGTGCGGCGTGAGTCGCCGAGGTTGCTGTGTGGGCAATATTTGTCGCAACATCCCGACTGGTGGCCGTTAATTCATTCATGGCGGTGGCAACCTGCTCCGTTTCATCACGCTGCTTGTCTATGGTAGAGCTTGTTTGTGCTGTGACCATAGATAGCTCTTCGGCGGCTGTTGAGAGCTGAACCGTCATCTCCGAGATATCAGAAAGCAGGTTTAATAGCTTCTGACGCATCCCGTTCATGGCGGTCAGGAGTTCACCTATCTCGTCGCTACTTTTCACCTCTATGCTTTGAGAGAGATCCCCCGATGCCGTGGTGATGGCTGAGCGTATTCCGGTAATGATATTGTTAGCCGTGATCCAGCTCGTTATGATGCCGAATGTTATGCTGACTCCTGCTATGGTTATCAGCATGACGATAGCATTGTGTTCATAGTCTTCGGCGTGTCTGGCGCTGGCCTCGGTAAATCGACCAATTTCAGCTAGCAGGGCTTCGAGCTCTCGATCCATCTGGTCCTCTTCGTGCTCAACCTTCTGGGCCAGCTCCTCTGCGGCATGTAAATTACCCTCGGCGAGCAGAATAAACACCTGATGTGCATGCTCGACAAAATCTATATGCTCCTCCTCTACCTTTTTAAGCCCAAGGTTTAATGTTGTAAACTCTTGAAGCGTTTCCCCTGAGGCACCAACTATCACCGCCTCAATCATGGCATCGGCCTGATGCATCTCAGCCTCTATCTCTTCACTGCCAGCATCAAAACGTTGTACAGCTTTTCTGAAGTGTGCCGCCGCCCCCTCTGCAGACTGCAACTGGTTTCCGTAATGGAGTGCGCGCTCGAACTGAACCGCTTGCTCGAGCTGGTGAGTCGTTATCGCCGCCAGTTTTTCTGTCAGAGGGATATCCTGTTCTGCAATCGTTTCCAGCTCATGGCCTATGTTATTCATGGAATAGATAGCGAAGCCAGAGCTGAATATGAGCAGAAGAAGTAGGAAGCCAGCACTTCCCAGGAGTTTTGCTTTTAAAGACAGGTTGTTCATCAGTATTTCCTTTGTTGCCGCCTGATTTTTTGTGCCTCAGGTACGCTTATTCGGATATCAGCATGGAGCGCCAGTTTATCTCTTGCAGTGGCCGTGCATTATTGCCAATCAGCTGCGTAAAACGCTTAACCTGTTGATCCGACACTTGCATCTCACTCTTCATGACGAACCAATTCACGTTTTCGCTGCAGGGCGGTGTCGTCAACGAGCCTGAGTAATGAAAAAATTGACGATTAGCCGGAAGAAGAACTGAGGTGTTAATGGTGAGTCCCTGTGGTGCATTAACCTGATTGATGGTGGGTGAAGCATTATCGAGTATTTGCTGCAATATGGGGTTTTGCTTCCCGTGGCTAAGTAGCACGCCTACAACGGCTAAGTTGCCATCTGCGCTCTGGTGAACCATATGTACCTCCATGGCCGCACGTCGCCCGTTTATCGCATGCTCACTGGGAGTGTGGAAGTGAAGTTGCAGTAGTTTATAGGGCAGATCTCCCAGCATCATTTGGCTGATATACACAGGCTTTTGTTTTATTGGGTAGTTCTTACCACCTATCTTGACTGTTTCATTGGTTATCAAGGTGCCATAGTTAGCCTGAAGGGTATGTCCGTTATTAACGACCTGCAGGGGGATTGACTGGTGCCGAAAAACTAGCGGATAGAGGTTTGCGGGTGTCTCATACTGAATATCGACCGGAGACTGACGTTTACCGCTGCCGCATAGTGCAAATTTATCCGAAATCTTGTGCCAATTAGAGGGACCTGCAGAGCCCGAGTATTCCCAATGAACGGCGGAAGGAGAGTGGCTCTTTTTGGCGTCGGTTTCTGCGCTATGCACTAGGGAGGGAGCCAAGCTTATGAGCATGCTGGCTATCAGTAAGCCAGAATGAAGCAGATTCAATTTATTCATCTATGCTTCTCTGATTATCCGAAATGATATAATTAAGGATAACTGCAATCCCCCCTTTGTCCAGTTGGTTCGGGCACTTCGAATGCGGAGAAGAATGGCTCCTCTTGAGGCTGGAATAAGCTTAGTTATAGCCCCTGTTCCTGTGGATGAGGGGCTGTACTGAGGTTCAATCGTTATTTGGCTTGAGCCTGATTGCTGTATCTGATCTTAGGGTTCTTTTTTGCGTGCAGCATAGGGCTTAATCCCATATCGGGTCTGGCTATGTCACCTTGATTATAATCGCAGACGCCATCAGGAAATATCGATGTTAACTTTTGCAGGTATGGGGTCATAGATATGTCACCATAGGTACCATTTGCTATAGCACTGGTAACCGGGATCCGGCCACACTTAAAGATGCTGCCCGCCCATGGACCTCCCGCCTGAACCCGAATATTGCTGTAGTTAGGGAATATTTTACTACACTCTCCCGGTAAGCGGTTGTTCCACTCCCCGTCCCACACATTATCTCCTTCGAATAGTATCTCTCCCCGACTACCTATACAGGCATCGCGTAGCGATTCGGGTTTCGCAGCCACAGGATCTTTGTCATCAGAGGCTTTTAAGCTCATTAGCCAGCGATCTAAATACTCAACCCCCTCCCTGAGTGGGGTGTAGTCCTTGTGGGATATCCAGATAACCTGATTATCGTTATGGCCCTGATAACTCTGGATCCTGAGACGGCTCTCAAAAGAGGCGGCCGTATGATGCATATTGAGCTCATCTTCCAGGTAGTGGCGGATCTCTAAGATAGGCAGTTCCGCCTTTCCGATAAAGATCTGTCCATAGCGATAGCCATTAATGATCGCTTCCGGATCGGCAGGTTTTCTCTTCGCAATATCGGGAGAAGGTTCGGTAATGTTATTACGACTCCAAAGGCTTAACCACAAGGGGAATTTCATTCCCAATGGCGTAAACGCCGTCTCTTTTTGCATCTTATCCTGAGGAACCCAGGAGCCAATGTATTGATTGAGGTGAATAAACTCTTCGATACTGATGTCACCTCGGCGAAGTGCCATCAGGCCATATTGAACTCCCTCATTGCCCCAGGTCGTGCGAGCGAAGCCATTGTTATCGACCCCATAGATCTGTGCTAAGTCTTGCCAGTAAGTCCAATTTACCTGAGCTTTCACATCGTCAGAGAAGAAGGGCTTAATATAGCCCTGCTTGGGGTTATAGAAGAAAGTTGAGGCGATAAACCAGGAGTAGACGCATTCGCTGCTACCGTTAGGCATAGATGGCCATGCTCCTGCGAACAGTTGATTGAGAGGTACCAGAAAGGTATAGGGGTGCTCGAAATCATTGATGCCATTCATGCCTTCAATATTTTCTCTCTGCTCCCAGTCCCGCCACTTGTCATTGTCATTCGCTGTAATATTGAAGTAGTGCTGTAGCAAGTCACAATCGAGTATGAAAATTGATTGCGAGACCATATCCGGATAACTGTATAGCGGCATTAACCCATCCAGTATTCCTTCACTGTTTTGCGCTATCAGGTATTGGGCTAATGCTCCACCCGAGCCGCCAATGCCCAAGGTATATATGGGTTCGCCATAGAGGGAGGTGAATTGTTTCTTTACTCTCCTGGCAATATCTTCGGCCAAGAGCATGTTGTAGGAGTAGCTGGTGTTATTACCACTGGAACCTATGACTGCGTATCCTTGTGATAAGAGAGATCTCCGTCTGCCGATAAATCGCTCCGCCCCAATCTGACCTTGCCTGAAGCCGATGCTGGAGCCGCCTTTAAATTGATAGAGCAGCTTCTTGTTCCAGAACTGTTTTATATTGCGGTTACCCAAGCCATGTTCGGGCACTAACATGACGATATGATAGACGTAGCGGTTGATGCTGCCTCTTTCTAAGCGATAGATCTCAGGGACGAGCTTCCCCGCAACCTCTATATGCGCGATGCTGGACTTTGCTGGTGGGTTATCTATGTCGTAGGGTTTGATTGCGTAGTCATCATCTACATCGCCAGTCACTGCATAGTAGTAATCCAATCTCGATCTGATGAGGCAGTCTTTACTGTAGCCAATAATCTGCTCGTTGCCATCGTAGACCGGTACTCCATAGCCTTCCTCATTATCGACTAGAGGTTGCCCCAGACCGGCATCCAATGTCATGCAATAAAAAGGATATTGTCGCTGCCCGGAGTAGAGACTATCGGCGGGGCCGACTTCACCGAGTTGTATAGGGAAAGAGAAAGTCTCTTCTGGTCTGGGTGTGAGACTTATGTGCTTATCTATCTGTAATAGTGTATTTTCTTGGTTCATTGGAGCCACAGCTTTCACTTGCCGTTTTACCAAAGGGTCTTGTTCGCAGCCGCCGATAAGAAGTGCCAGAGCAGATAAAATAATTAACAGTCTTTGGCTCATTGATAACCCCCATGTCTCTATAATACTCCTTTTAAGTCTTGTTCTATTTGATAAAAAAGCAAACAATTTTATGGAAGAATGTCCTTGTATTTACCAATTGAAATCAAGTTGAGGTTGGAGATAAGGCTCGAAACTCGAGCCTTATTGGGGGGTTAAATAACCTGATATTGAGCGTTTATCAGTAGCGGAAATGATTAATTTTTTCGTTAACTTCATCGACGAGCCTGGCTGAGCTGCTGCTTTCCTCTTGAGCCGACACAGCCCCCTGAGCTAAAGATTCTGCCGCGTCATTGATAGCGACAATATTGCGGTTTACCTCTTCGGTCACAGCCGCTTGTTCCTCTGCCGCACTGGCTATCTGATGCGCCATATCTTGGATCTTACTACTCTGATTATTCACTTCATTGAGTTCTTCTACGGCCTGATTCGCATGAGTTAAGCAGGTTTGGCTCAGCACTCTACTTTCGCTCATGGTATTCACAGCTTGCTTACTCTTACTTCGAAGCGTATCAATCATCTGCTGTATTTCATCGGTAGAGTCTGCGGTTCGAGTGGCCAGCACTCTTACTTCATCGGCAACCACAGCAAAGCCTCGTCCTTGTTCGCCAGCTCTTGCTGCCTCAATAGCCGCATTGAGCGCTAATAGGTTGGTTTGCTCTGAGATATTTCGAATAACATCCAAGATGGAGCCAATACTCTCAGTTTGCTTCTCTAACTCAATAATTTCATTAGATGCATGGTTGACGTGTTCAGACAGAGACTGCAACCCCTCTGCATTGGCTTGAACCACCTCTTGGCCTTTTGAAACAGACTCTTGGGTGGTTGAAACTGAGTCAGCTGTTACCTGGGCATTATCGGAGACACTGTGGGCTGTAGATGACATCTCATTGGTAGCGGTGACGACTTGCTCTATCTCCATCTGTTGAGTGCTGATCTGTTCCCTGCCAGATTCTGAAAGGGCCGCATTACGCTCGGCGCTGTGGGTGAGCTCGCTCATGCTATTTGCGACATCCGAAACTATGGAACGTACGTTTTCGATAAAGGTATTGAGGTGAGTAGCGAGCTGGCCAGTTTCATCGCGCCGGGATATTTTTATCTCTTGAGTTAAGTCGCCACCCGATTGAGTTAAGTTGGCTACCACGTCGACTAACTCACGAATGGGACGATTGATTGAGCCTGACATGAGCCATATGAGTAGCATGCCAAAAATGGCGGCGATACAACCTACGAGGAGTTGTCCGCTAAGATTAGCGGCAAAGCCAGTTTCCAGCTGTTCAACAATGGCATTGGCTTCAGCTAATGCCAGCTCTTTGGGGACCTGGATTAAAATTTCCCACTGGGTATTTGTACCTGTGACGGCAAAAGTTTTACTGGCGATGATACTGCTATCTGTGATCGAAGCTTGCTGTTTTTGTCTGTCTGTAAGTAGCTGGCCGATATCTGAGCTGTTGGCTGACTTGCTAATATTGTTTTTATTGCGGCTATCGGCGCTGATAAGTCCTCTGGGGCTGAGGATTATCACTCTTGAGGCACCGTTAAAAAGATTATCGGCGGCCTGTGTTGCTAGTTGCTGCAAGAAGTTTAGTGAGTAATCGACGCCAACCATACCGACATATTGACCGTCACGTATAACTGGTGCGACAAACGAGCTTAACAGCGTATCGACTCCCTGGACTTCATATGAGGCGGGATCGACAACACACGGCGAGCGACTCTCCATAGGACACAGATACCATTCGGAGCTCCTTATTCCAGTGGCCGAGAGCTTTTCTGAATAGAAGTCGCTTAAAGGTTGAATATCAATTTTGCCTGATGCTGAACGTGTCCAATAGGGGGCGAAATTACCACCGGGTAGTGAGTAGCGGTTGTTGGTATTACCGGAATCAAGCCCATCGAATCGGTTGGCTTCCCATCCTGTATATATGCCTAAAATATCATGATTATTTTCGACCAGATTCTTAAGCATGCTGTTGACTTGCTCGCGGCTAAGACCGGGAGCTTCTGGAAACAGGCCCCCTGCTACTGAGGTTGCAATATCCATGGCATGGTCGAATGCGGCATTGATTTTCAATGCCTCTTGCTGGGCGGATAAATTAATATTCTTTATCACTTGATCTTGCGCCTGACTCAACACACTGTCGTGGACTTCATGCCGCAGAGATTGGTTGGAAAAGTAGCCATAGCCGATGATGGCTAGGGCGACAGCAAGCAAGCTTGTAGAACCAAAGAGTAAGATCTGGTGTCGAATACTGGAAAATTGAATCATTGTGCCCCCTAAAGGTAAAACTACATCTTCAATACTAGTTCACTATCTTGAGCTGAGGGGACTGGAAGTAAAAATTACGTGAAACCAACATCTTTACTCTGTTTCTATTGAAGGGCATGTATCGCCTGGAGCATTGCCAGGAGAAGCTCTGATTTTCAGAGCCTCTGAATGGGGAAGTTTGAATATTGGTTAAGTTAAGAAAGCACGCTTTTCGAGTTTGCGGCATACTCTTGCGACTGCATCTCCTGCAGTCGGCTTAAGGTTCTTCTGAACTCGAAGTTTAACGCACCGTCGCTATAAAGCTCGCCTAAGGGGACTTCGGCTGATAGATAGAGGTTTACTTGTTGGTCGTACAGTTCGTCAATTAAAGCGATAAAGCGGCGTGCAGGATCGTCGCCAACAGCATAGGATAATTGGCGTTCACCTGTTTGTGTTGCGATAGCGCCGTCTTCGGTACCTCTGGCACGGATCCAAGATTTAGGTCGGCCGCCAAGCACGGGGATATCACTGACAAACAAGGTATCGAACTGACTGGCAAGCTCAATATAATCGAGCTGCGATCTTGGCCCTTCACACAGAGCACCGAAACTAAACCAGGCCTGAGATTCACTGGCTTTGATCACTGGAATCGGGCGACCTAAGACCTGTAATGATTCATTTTCATGGGTAAAACCAGCGTTTGATTCGTCAAATATGTCACCAAAGTTAACTTGTTGGCTTAAGAAATAGATCTGTTTAAATTCAAGGTCACGTAATCTATGATCTTGCTCCCCCTTGAGGTGAAACTCAATGCTATGATCTTGCAGTAGCGCTATTGTGGGTAAGAAACGGTCTCGTTGAAGACCAGATTCATATAGACGTGAGATCGGGGTGTTCGAGGTGGCGACTAAAACCACGCCTTGATTAAATAATGCTTCGAACAATCTGCCCAAGATCATGGCGTCACCTATATCGGAGACGAAGAACTCATCGAAACAGATAAGCCTGCACTCCTTAGCGATGCGTTTTGCTATACGCGCTAGTGGCTCTCTGTGCCCCGATTCCTGCAACATCTCCCTATGAATACGAGCCATAAATCGATGAAAGTGTAATCTTAGCGGTGGTTGAGCCCCAGAGTCAGATACCGCCTCACAGAACAGGTCCATCAACATGGTTTTACCGCGACCAACATCCCCCCAAATATAGAGGCCCTTTAATCCTGAGTCTGCTGACTTGGCGGGGTGAGGAAAAGCGATGACCTGCTTAAACAAGCTATCCAATTGCTCAGCTGCTCGCTCCTGTACCGGATCATAGGCAAAGCCTACTTGGGTTAATCGTCTCCGGTAACGTTCGAGTGGCGATAAAGTCATGAGATGATACTTGCTTCGGTAAGGGGCTGAGAGTATATCAGCTCCCTTCGTCTGGGACTGTTCATATTAGGGAGTGATCATGTTTATCTGCCAATCGGGGAGTTTATTTTTAAGATCTTCGATGATGAGGTCGGCATCGCCGCGGAGTAAGATGGTTGGCGGTGAGTCGAAGATGGCTTGCGCCATCAGTTGTAACTTCTGAGCCGATAGTCTGGCAATTGCCTCCTGTTGACGCAGCACATCCCCATTGCTTTGAGTTAACGTCAGCCGCTTGATGTAACTTGCCTGTATCGCCGCCATGGAGCTGTTAGCCAGTATGTGCTTACTCTTCTCGAAGGTCTTAATCGCGTCGAGCTCAGTCGCTTGCACCGGTTCGCTCATCGCGAGTTTGAGATGTTCCAGTATGCCGGAGACGAAGGCGCCGGTATGTTGAAGTTGGGTACTGCCATAAAACTTCAGTGTTCGGGACTGAGGGTTGTCGAAACATCGACCGTAAATGCCGTAGGTTAAGCCGCGTTTTTCTCTCAGATCGTAATACAGGCGACCAGAGAAACTTCGGCCCAGCCAACTTGCCAACGTGTGGCAGGTGAGGGGATCACCGGATAGGCGTTCGTTACTCAGCTTTAACTGACCAGACTCGATTGGCAATCGATATCCGACTCTGACCTGAGTCTGAACGGCGCCGGGGGCGTCGATAAGATAGAGCTGTTTTTTCGAAAGTGTTCCTGAGCTCTCATGGTTAACTGTTGAGGAGTCGATCGCGGCTTGTGTGCCTGTTGAACGGAGTTGCGGTAGCTGGTTTGCTAAACTCAGCGCGAGCTTGTCGAGTGACTCTGAGCTATCCGAATGATTAGCCGAATGTTCACCCGAAATGAGCAGGTGCCATTTTGAGTCCGGTAATATGGCACCTTGTATGTCGATTAAGTCGGCTTGTGTGAGCGCTTGCAGCAGCTCTTGGTTGTTCAGGGCCAAGTTATAGGGATGGCGTTCACCCAGTATCTCTCTGGCCCAGACCTTCTCTATCTCCGAGCCCGTAAAGGCACTGATATGTTTGTTTAGTTTTAACTGCCTTCGAACGGTATCGATATCTATCTCATCGAAGGCATTATCTTGCCAGCTCGCGGCCAAGATGGAGAGTGCCGATCCTATCTCCTCGGTTGGGCAGGCCATCTGCAGCGCTATGCTATGCATGCCAGCTCTTACCTTCAGGCTTTCGATACACGACAGCGGTTTCTTGGCCGATAACCAACTTGCCCTCTGATAGAGTGCGGTGTTGAGTACGTCGATATCCTTAAATGGGCGCTGTGAGTTAATCAACACTAAATTGATGTAATGCAATCCTGAGTGACTGGCAGGAAACTGATGCAGCGTGAAACTTGGGGTTAATGGCATGACTCTAGGTTGAGTATTCCTAAGCTTGCTCTCATCCTCGTCCGCCAATTTAGCGGTAGGGGATAGTTCAGGTGCGCCTTTGAGGGGGACAAACTTAGAAATGACAGGTTCTTGCGTGTCGGTGAACACTAACTTTGTCTGCTGGCAGCCGACTATCGGCACTATTAGTAGTATTAGTAGTATCAGGTTGAGTAATATTGCTTTCCCCCTGAACTGACTTAGCTCAATTGTCATCATAAGACGAGATCCTCCAGAGTGTCACTCATCCCCGTTGGAAACCATTCGAGCAAGGTCTTAGTCCAGCGAATGTACCAAGGTGGCAGCAGATCCAGCCTGACATAACCTTGAGAAAAGTAAGTTTGTGCAACGGCTTGTAGCTGAGTCGGACTGACGGCATTGATACGTTCCCATGGCCCGGTTAACGGCGTTAAGCTATCTTGAGCTAAGGTCGCCGAGAGTGCTCTGGCAAGTAGTGATGGCCTTTCAATGAGTTGCAATCGCTTGTTGAGCCAGCTTGCCTTGAGTTGAGACAGGGCCTCGTCGGATATGCCGTCTGTGGCCAAGGACTTTATCGCCAGTTCTACATTGTTGGCTAGCCTATCCAGTGAGGTTTTAGCTCTGGGGACCATAACCAGGTTGGTCACTCCCATCTGCTCCATCGTCAATGGGATTGAATAGGTGAGCAGTTGATCCGGATCGGTTAATCCGCTCTGCTTAATCAAGCTGCTGCGATTTTGAAAAAGATAGTCTTCTAACAGAGATATTGCGGCGGCATCACGGTGCGTCTGCCCAACAGTATGCCAGGCGAGTAATAGTGCGGGCCATGGCCCCCTTTCATCGATAACCTCTGCATGTACAGGACTGTTCTCAAATTGCATATTAAGGGGCGCTTTTAGTGCCTGAACTGGGTTTTGCCACTGGCCAAACTCCTCTTTCACCCATTGTGATGTGCTGTCAGGAAAACGGCCAACGATACTCAGCTGCATGGCATCTGGGCGGTAGTGGGTCTGATGGAACTTTGTGAGTGCTTCAGTAGTTGCATTCTTAACGTCTTCCCGACTGCCTATCACCGCATGACCATAGGGTGTGTCTTTGGCCTGAGTCAGTAAAAACTCCATCGCCTTACGAACGTAGGGTTGATTATCTATGCTGGTCGCCATCTCCTCGAGCACTGTGTCCTGCTGATTCTTGACGGTTTTATCCGTTAGCGCCGGGCGAATAAATCTATCGGCTTCCAGCCAGAGGCTGAGTTTCAGTGCTTCTGACGGGATCGTCAGGTAGTAGTTGGTGAAATCGAAGAAGGTGGATGCATTAAATTGCCCGCTTAATGCGCTCATGGTTTGGGCGTAGCTATCTCCCGGGGCATTCTCACTGCCCTTGAATAACATATGTTCAAACAGGTGGGCATAGCCGGTTTGACCCGAGGTCTCATCTCTGGAGCCAACACTGAATTGACTGGCCAGTGAAACTAGCTGACTGTCGGCTAAAGGGAGTAATCTGAGCTGAAGGCCATTGTCTAGCCGATGAAAGGTGATCTGTTTCTCTGTGCGATACAGGGGGGCGGCCATCTGTTGCAAATTTAATTCATTGGCCGTGACCACAGGGACAAACAATGCCGCTGTGGTGAGCGAGGTGACCAGCATCAATAGACCCGTGATCGAATGATACATCAGGCCATTCATTGGGCCTGTGATGGCCTTAGCGCTTGAGACAATTCCCTTTTTCATTTAACGGCTTATTTAATCTATCGGTAACAAATTTATATCAGCTTTATGGGATTAATTCCAATTGGCACTGTGCTACTTCTTGAGTCCCAGCCGTTTTGCTAATCGATGCAAATTGCCAGAATCGACCTTGAGCTGACGCGCCGTTGCCGCCCACTGCTCGCGGTTTTCAGCTAAGGCATGTCGAATATATTGTGCCTGAAACTCATCGGTGGCATCCTTCAGACTGCCCGTGAGTGAGCTTTGAAAAGGACTCAAAACTGCATCAGAGGGTTGGGCCTTGTTGATATGGGCTTGTCCCGGTATATCGAAGTGTTGAGGCAGAATTTGGGGCAGATCATTGACCGCCTGTGACTTCGCCAACACGGCCGCACGATGGAGTGCGTGTTCCAGTTCCCGGATATTTCCCGGCCAATCATATTGTTTCAAAAGGCTCAGGCTTGTTGGGCTGAGGCTTAAGTTTTTTATGCCGAGTTTTTGCCTGCATCGTTCGACAAAATAGCCACACAGGAGAGTAATGTCATCGTCTCGCTCACGCAGTGGCGGCACCATCAGCGGGAAGACGCTGAGTCTGTGGTAGAGATCGGCACGAAAACGGCCCGCCAGGATCTCCTGTTTCAGATCTTTATTGGTGGCGGCAATAATTCTCACATCGACCTTGCGGCTGCGATCATCGCCTATTTTCTGAATATCACCATACTGAAGGACCCTGAGCAGTTTAGCCTGCAAGGTCAGGGGTAACTCACCAATTTCATCCAGAAACAGGGTGCCTTTGTCGGCAGATTCAAACTTGCCGCTGCGGTTACTGATGGCGCCGGTAAAGGCCCCCTTTACATGGCCAAACAGCTCACTCTCGGCGACCGATTCAGGCAGTGCGGCGCAGTTGAGGTAGACCAGGGGGGAATTTTTACGTTCCGAGCCCTGATGTACCGCCTTGGCGATAAGCTCTTTACCCGTTCCCGTCTCACCCAAGATAAGCACATTAAGATCGGTCGAGGCGACAACCTTAATCTCATCATTGAGTGATTGCATGCTTTGTGACTGGCCGATCATCTCAACATCGCTATCAGTGGTGATATTGACGCTCATTGCCGTGCCCGAGTCTTGTGACTGAAACGCCGCTTTTTCGAGTCGGTCTATCATTAGGGCGTTGCTGAGTGAGACTGCGGCAATCGCACTGAGGCTTCTCAGTTCGTTATTGGTGAACTTCTGAAATTGGTCGGGATCGAAGCCATCGATAGTGATGGCACCGATTAAACGCTCATCGGCATAGAGGGGCAGGCCGATGCAGGCGTGAACCTTAAGCTCATCCCCCTGATTTGGGATCAAGCCATCATAGGGATCCGCTAGATCGCTATCGGCGGGGAACCTGACGACATCGCCGGCGCGGGCAATTGCTTCCAGCCTGGGATGTTCATCAACAAGAAAACGCCGTCCAAGCACATCTGCATTGAGTCCATCGATAGCCAGAGGAATAAACTGCTGGCCCTGAAAGGCGAGCAAAGCTGCGGCATCACAGTTGAGGTTTTGGCGTATGATATCGAGAAGGCGAGAAAAACGGTCTCGATTAGACAGACCCGAGGTGATATCGAGTGCAATACGGGTTAGCTCTGTTTGACTCAAGGCCATGCTTTAGATCTCCGGTGGGTTTTCTCACTGTTGTTTATATCACTGCCTTGCACGCTCTGCGTCATTGGCTGTTTGTCGCCAGACCATAGTGTGTTCGGTCCACTGCGAGAGGGTAAGATACCTGAGTGAGGCATGATTGTCATATTGACATTTAATGATGTTGTCATTAATACATTTAGTCAATAAAAAAGAGGGTCGCGAACGACCCTCAACAGTGAACAAATAGTGGTAAATTAAGCGTTTGCTGAGACAGCCTCCTCCACAGTCTGGGTTTTAGAGCCTATAGCCTTCTTAATGATATCGAAGAAGAACAGGCCCATAAACAGACCACCGATACCGAAAATTACATCGCCGGGAACGCGCATCCAGACCAGTGTCTCGACGAGTGGGCTGTGGATCACCTCGGGTGAGCGGGCAAACCAGTAGCCATTTTCGATGACGGCGAAGAACTGCGTGATACCGACAGGTAACAGTGACATGAATACCATGCCTGCTAAACCGATATTCAGACTCCAGAACGCGCCTTTGAGTAGTTTTTCATTCCACTGCATCTGACCCGTTAGACCTCGTGTACAGAACAGCATCAAGCCTATGCCTAACATACCGTAGACTCCCATAAAGGCGGCGTGGGCGTGAGTGGCTGTGGTATTCAGCCCTTGGATGAAGTACAGGGCGATGGGTGGATTGATCAAGAAGCCAAGTACACCCGCACCGACTAAGTTCCAGAATGCGGTGGCCACGAAGAACATGATGGCCCATCTGTAGCGGATCATCCATGGCGCGGCCTGACGCATACGATAACTCTCTACCGCTTCATAGCCTATGATGGCTAACGGTACGACCTCTAATGCTGAGAAGATAGCGCCCCAGGCAACCACAGAGGTGGGTGCACCGGTAAAGTAGAGATGATGCAAGGTACCGATTAATCCACCCGTGAGGAAGATCAAGGTGGTAAAGAGTACTGCGGCATTGGCGCTTCGGGTACGGATAAGCCCGAGGCGTACTAACATGAGTGCAATAACCGAAGTGGCGAAGGTCTCGAAGAAACCCTCGACCCAAAGGTGAACCACCCACCAGCGCCAGTATTCGGCAATCGCCAGGTTGGTATGTTTACCCATAAACAGGCCGGCACCGTAGAACAAGCCGATAGCGATACAAGAGGAGTACAAGACCCAGATCACAGGGCTCATCTCGCCTTGGTTTTTAAGTGCCGGGCGGATAGCTGCCGTCACCAGCCCGAGCCAGATCAACAGGCCACCGAGTAACAGCACCTGCCAAACCCGGCCGAGATCGATATATTCGTAACCCTGATGGCCGAACAGGAAGTTCATGTCCAGATCGAAGTATTGCTGAACGCCGGCCCATTCTCCCGCCATAGAGCCCAGAACCACCACAACCAGCGCGGCCCAAAGCACGTTGACGCCCAGACGTTGGTACTTAGGTTCGTGACCGGAGAGGGCGGAGGCGATATACAGGCCGGTGCCTAACCAGGTGGTCGCAATCCAGAATACCGCGAGTTGGGTGTGCCAGGTTCGCGTGACCGAGTAGGGAAGAATTTCGGCCAGCGGTAAGCCATAAAACTCCTGACCCTCTACCGCATAGTGAGCCGTGATGCCTCCGAGGAGTATCTGTAACAGGAAGAGGCCAATGGCCGTAACGAAGTACTTACCGACCGCTTTTTGTGAAGGGGTGGGTTTCTTGAAAAACAGAGGATCTTGAGCGGCAGGCTCGGGGAGAGGTTCATGCTTACCACTGGCGTGATACCAAACGAGTCCGCCGATACCGGCGATCAGGGTGACGATACTCAGGATAGACCAGACAATATTGCTCGAGGTTGGCGTATTACCGAGTTGAGGATCGAATGGCCAGTTATTGGTATAGGTGTAATTAAGGTCGGGACGTTCGGTAATTGCAGCCCAGGCTCCCCAGAAGAGGAAGGCATTAAGCTGTTCGCGACGCGCTAAACTAGGAACTGTGCCCTCTTTCATGGCGTACTGCTCTCTGAGCGTAGAGAGCTTTGGATCGTCTCCAAACAGAGAAAGGTAGTGCTGGCTTATCTCCTCGATGGCCAGAATACGAGTCTTAGATAGGGTCACCCTAGTCGTATCGTCGGCATTGGTGACAACCGTGTTGTGACGAATATCTTCACGCAATAGCTGTTCTAATCCCGCCTGTCTTTCGCTACTAAGTGAGTCAAAATCTTGATTGAAACGTTCCTGCGAAGTGATGTTAAGCCATGCACCCGCCTCACGATGCAACCAATCTGCAGTCCAGTCGGGAGCGACGTATGAGCCATGACCCCAAATTGAACCTAGCTGGTGGCCGCCCATAGAGCGCCAGACCAGCTGTCCCTGTTCGACATCATCTTTACTGAAGAGTGTTTGTTCGTTGGTTGAGACAAATGCCGTTGGGATCGGGGGTTTCTCTCGATAAATATCACTGCCTATACTCAGTAGTACAGTGAATGAAGCAATTAGCACGGCGATGAGTGCGATTGCGGTTAATTTTAGTTTGCTCATATTTCCTCTTAGCGCGGTCATTGATATCAGGCATCAGAGATTTAGCATTTGTTGTGCCATAATTATAACCTGTTGTTTTGTAGTTGATTTGTCTGCTTTTGGCAGGTTGGTGTATGTCATTTGGACAGTGGTAATTAGTGTCCTAACGACACAGGATGTCATTTTGATACTTACTCGTAGTTAGCTATACTTGGACATATACATATAAATGTCACATTCGAATGGATAGGTGTTACTTCTCTGTATAAACCTACGCTTAGTGAGGTTATTGGCTGGTTTGTTACCCATTTAAATGTTTTTATTTTTTTTAATCTTGTTGTTTGTAAAGGTTTTTTTTAAGTTTTGATGTGTTTTGGTGCGCTAAGGTGTTGATTCTTTCTTTATGTATTAAAATTAATTGAAATTTGTATTTTTACTCTCCCTTGCTATTGTATAATGGATGGCTAAAAGTCATTCGATGTTTACAAGATAAAAACTGAGCTTACGACAGTGTTCATAAAGTAGTGTTCATAAATGTAATGTTCATAAAGCAGGCATCAGAGATTAGGTTCAAGTACCGGAGAAGGGGTCGTCGTGAGCGCTGAAACAATTAATCATTTTTTTCTTATTGGTGCGCTGTTAATTGCGGCTAGCGTGCTTTTGAGTGCGGTTTCCTCACGTGTTGGTATTCCTATCCTGTTAGTCTTTCTTGGTGTGGGGATTATGGCGGGAGAAGACGGCCCCGGCGGAATCCATTTCGACGACTATTCCGTTGCTTACCTGGTCAGTAACTTAGCCCTGGCCGTTATCTTGCTTGATGGCGGTATGCGTACCCGCGTCTCCAGTTTCCGGGTAGCCCTGTGGCCTGCACTCTCCTTAGCCACATTTGGTGTGGCTATTACGACGGGCCTTACAGGAATGATGGCCGCCTATCTATTCGACCTAAACTTATTACAAGGATTATTGGTGGGCGCTATCGTTGGCTCCACCGATGCCGCAGCCGTATTTTCACTGCTTAAAGGCAAGCGTCTGAACGAACGTGTTGGTGCGACACTAGAGATTGAATCTGGCAGCAACGATCCTATGGCTGTTTTTCTGACAGTGACCTTAATTGCCATACTCGCTAGTGTGGGTGATGGGGTCTCGGCAAGTTTCATGGTGATGAGCTTCATCAAACAGTTTGGTCTGGGGGCGTGCCTGGGCTTAGGTGGAGGCTGGTTGCTATGGCAATTAATCAACCGAGTTCAGTTGGCCGATGGCTTATATCCTGTGTTGGTGCTCAGCGGCGGACTAATCGTGTTTGCTATCTCAAATAGTCTGGGCGGTAGCGGCATCTTGTCTATCTATCTGTTGGGATTACTGCTGGGTAACCGCGCGATACAGGCAAGGCACACCATTTTGAGTGTGCTCGATGGCATGACCTGGCTGAGCCAGATTGGCATGTTTCTGGTCTTAGGCTTGCTATTGACCCCATCGGACCTGACTGAGGTGGCGCTTCCTGCGTTGGCATTGGCATTCGGCATGATCTTGTTTGCCAGACCCATTTCCGTTTGGCTGAGCCTGTTGCCATTTAAGAGTTTCAGTAGCCGTGACCGTTGGTTTATCTCCTGGGTCGGGCTGCGAGGCGCGGTACCCATTATTCTAGCCGTGTTTCCTATGATGGCGGGTCTTCCTAATGCTCAGCTCTATTTCAATGTCGCCTTCTTTGTCGTCTTGGTCTCCTTGCTGGTTCAGGGATGCTCTCTGGGCAGGGCAGCGAGACTCGCTAAGGTCGAACTGCCGACAAAGCCCAGCCCCATCTCCAGATCCGGACTGGCCATCTACCCTAAGAGTGACTGGGAGTTATTCGTCTACCACCTCAGCGAACATAAATGGTGTGTGGGAGAGCCCGTTCGCAGGCTCAACATGCCTGTGGGCACCCATATAGCGGCCCTGTACCGTGACAATGAGATGTTGAATCCTTCGGGGAGTACTAAGCTGCAAACGGGAGATATTTTGTGTGTACTGGGTCATGAAAATGATCTCGATGCGTTGGGAACCCTGTTCAGTGAAGCGCCAATGCAGCAGGAGCTGCCCCGCTTCTTCGGTGACTTCTTTCTCGATGTCGATATTCAATTAGCCAGCCTGGCCCCGATATATGGACTCGTACTCGATGACGAGGCGCAATCTCTCTGTGTTGGAGAGTTGTTGGTTAAACATTTGGGGGATGAGTTAGTGCTTGGGGACCAATTTGAATGGCAATCACTCAATTGGGTTGTCTCTGAGCTGAGTCAGGGAGAGGTCACTAAGGTTGGTATACGTTTACCCGATGATTTGTAAGCTTTTACCTGGGAGTTGGTAAGTTTTTATCATATTTGACTCGCTAGCCAACTTTGTTATCTTATAACTCCTTCTTATGTTTAAGAGAGTCAGTATGGATAGCGCCATTGTTACCCCTAAGTATGTCAGTGATTTTAGCTGTATAGGCCCGGATTGCGAAGACAGCTGCTGTGTCGGCTGGAACATCCATGTCGATAAGAAAAGCTATAAGAAGACAATGGCCCATCCTGAGTTGAAAGTCTTGGCTAAGTCGGCCCTGAAGAAAGTTAAACGTAGTGATAGTCAGTGGGCCATAATCCAGACCGATGCTACGGGAGCTTGCCTGTTTTTAGACAGCAACAAACTCTGTAAGATCCATTCTATAGCCGGTGAAGAGATGCTCAGTACCACGTGCAGAACTTATCCAAGGGTCACGGCCATCAGAGAGCATGATAAGTTTGACAGTCTTTCTTTGTCATGCCCGGAAGCTGCCAGGCTGATACTCTTCAGCCCTGATGCCTTTATCTTTGAGCGTAAGCTCTCTGGTTCAAAGGTTACCCCTCATTCGAGCCCTGATTGGGTGACTAAGACTTACGATCACAGCATCGACCTGCTGTTAAATGACAAGCTTAGTTGGCAGCAGGCGTTACTCGCCATAGGTTTCTTGATTAATTCGGCCGATAAGGTGTGGCAAAAGGAGTCTCCGGCTAGTGTACTGGATAGTCGCTTCGAACAACTGTCTTTACTAGCGGAGCAAGGTGTTCTGCAGGAGCAATACCAAAGTTTATCCTATGTGTGTGACCATCAGGTTCAGGCATTCGCCGCAATTTATGAGATGGTTATCGATGCACACCCAAGGGCCGGCGGGGAAAGGTTTAGAGAGATCGATGATGCTATCTCAGAGATGTTAAATGAGGATAGAGTCCTGGATATCGATAGAATTAACCGTGCATGGAACGATATCGCCTCCCCAGCATTAGAGGAGCACGGAGATATATTTAAGCGTTATCTCTTGTATTATATGTATCACGAATACTTCCCGACAACTCTGGATGATAAACCACAATCGGCCTTCAGGTTGATTGTGTTAGATTGCTTTATTATGCGGTGTTATCTGGCCGTTATTGCAAATAAAAATAATGGGTTATCAGAACGTGACATTATTCTCTGTTTTCAGGTCTATCATGTCGTTCGTCAGCATCAACCTACCTTTATTAAGGAAGTTACAGAGATAATGGAGAAGTTTAGCTTCTCCAATGTGGCTGGCATTATTAGCCTGTTAAAAACTCAAGATTAGTTTCGATCTCTTCACTGTAGTTCATTATAGGTCATTGCAATAAAACGAATCCTTCAGACTCACTCAATGTAGTTCGAGATGCGTGCATACTTAAACTTGAGTGTGCCGCAAGAGTCTGCCCATCACTTCTCCCCAGCTATAAACCTTCCCCACCGCTCATTAAATGTTAAATTCGCGTTGACATTTCTTCAGCATTTTCTGGGTTAGGCTAAAAAAAGATGTAGATACTCGTGCAGACGGTGCATATTTCATTGAAATTACCCATTTTATCCTAAGGTTGATTTCAATTTTAACGATAGCGGATTAGAGTGAGACTAATGTGTTCGTTATGTGTCGATTTGGTTAACGAATTAATGGTGGCAATAAGTCAGGAGCTATAATGAGAAAACTATTGCTGTTGCTGAGTTTTATGACGTGGAGCTTAAGTGCCGCGCCTTCGTTGGACTACCAGGTACAAAATTTTCAAGGCGAATTGGTCAGCTTGAGTGAGTTTAAGGGGAAGGTGGTATACCTGGATTTTTGGGCCTCCTGGTGTGGGCCCTGTCGTAAGTCTTTTCCCTGGATGAATGCAATGCATCAAAAATATCAGCAACAGGGATTGGCTATTGTTGCCATTAACTTAGATGAAGACAGGGCATTAGCTGAGAAGTTTTTATCAAAATTACCCGCCGATTTTCATATCAGGTTTGATCCCGAAGCCGATGTCGCCAGCCAGTTTGATCTGCAAGGTATGCCGAGCAGTTATATCTTCAATCGTCAGGGAGAATTAGTACAAACGCACCTGGGTTTTTTTGAAGAAAAATCTGCAGGTTATGAGAATGAAATAGTCGAACTGCTGAAGGAGTAACCCATGAATCGAACCATCATATCTATTGTGATTGCTATCAGTTTATCCGCTTGTTCGAGTCTCGGTGTCGAGCCATGGGAGAAAGATCAGCTGGCCAGAGCCGACATGGCGCTGGACAGTGAAAAATTAGATCTGGCACTCGATGACCATATCTATTTCAGTAAAGAGGGCAGCAGTGGTGGTCGCTCGTTAGCGGGAGGGGGCTGCGGATGCAATTAAAAAACAGACCAAAGATATCTACAGCATTAGCGATTGCCAGCTGTAGCCTGCTTGGTCATAGCGCTCAGGTTCAAGCCGGTGAAGAGGCGTTGGATGACTGGAAAGTCGATGCCGCCATCATGTACTACGGTGAGGAAGATAGAGTGCAAGCCGTTGAAGCTATCGGTAACGTGCAGAAGGCGTTTGGCGATGAGTCTCTGCTGGATATGAAGCTGGTAGTGGATAGTTTGACCGGCGCATCGGCATCCGGTGCCGTCGCCCAAGCAGAAACTCAAACCTTTACTCGTCCCTCCGGTGATGGTCAATATCAAACCGCCCCAGGTGAAACGCCTCTCGATGATACCTTCCATGATACCCGGGTGCAGGCAAGCGCCAACTGGGCGGAAATTCTCTCTCCGGTATGGAAAACCAATGTGGGTGTGAATGGCTCTAAGGAGTTTGATTATTTTTCTCTGGGTCTCAATGCTGGGGTAGAGCGCAGCTTCAATAAAGACAACACCACACTGGTGTTATCGGGGGCCTATACCTTAGATAACGTCGATCCGGTCGGTGGCAGACCCGTGGCTCTCTCTTCCATGGTACTCAGAGGCGATTATGACACCGAGGAGGAGTATAGAGCGGCGTTCGATCAGACTCGCATGGAGGGCTCGGAAGATAAGAAAACCATGGATATGATGTTGAGTGTCACTCAGGTACTGAGCCGCAGGTGGCTGTTTCAGGCAAACTACGGCCTGTCCAGCGTATCGGGTTATATGACTGATCCCTATAAAATATTGAGTCAGGTCGATGATACCGGGACAACACAGGGTTATCTGTATGAGAATCGCCCGGATTCTCGTCTCAAACACAGCTTCTATATGATGACGAAAGGGGCGCTGGATGCGGGCGTTGTCGATTTTTCCTACCGTTACACTACCGATGATTGGGACCTGAACTCTCATACTCTGGAGACCCATTACCGCTACTATTTCAGTGGGCGCTTCTATGGGCAGGTGCACCTGAGATATTATCAGCAACAAGCCGCCAATTTTTATCGCCCCTTCCTGATGACCGGCGAACCTCTTCCCGAATATGCCAGTGCCGACTACCGTATCGGTGATATGACCAGTTATACTTTGGGGCTCAAGTTTGGGCAGCGTCTCTCCGGCGGTCATGAGATGAGCTATCGACTGGAGTATTACCAACAAAACCCTGAGAATAATGGCTTTGATCTAGTCGGGCAGTTGCAAGATCACGATCTGTTTCCCGAGGTGAAAGCGATTATTGCACAGGTGAGTTACTCTTTTTAAAAAGTGCGAAATTGAAAGCGGGAGCATGAGTATTCAACAGCAAAGAGCATCATCCGGTTTTGAGTTGAGTCGTCGTAGCTGGGGACATTTAGGTTCGTTCCGCGCGATGGCGAGTCCCTGTGAGTTATTGATCGCTACCCAAGATGAAAATATTACGCGTGCCATGATGGCGTTGGCGACCGACGAGGCCCGTCGTATAGAACAGAAGTTCAGTCGCTTCATCGAGGGTAACCCCCTGTGGCAGATTAATCATGCAGCGGGGAAGGCCTCTCCCATCGATGCCGAAACAGCGAGTCTGCTGCAGTTTGCCCACCAGTGTCATCAGCTCAGTGATGGTCGATTCGATATCAGCGCCGGACCCCTAATGAAACTGTGGCGGTTCGATGGTGGTGAGATCCCCAAAGCTGCGGATATCGAGCAGGCGAGGGCGTTAGTCGATTTCTCTAAGGTGAGCTTTAATGAGCATCAACTGCAGTTTCCCGCCGGCATGTCCCTCGATTTTGGCGGTATAGCGAAAGAGTACGCCGTCGATAGAGTGGCTTATCTGCTTGCTGAGCAGTGGCCCGCTATTTCGGTGCTGGTTAACTTTGGTGGTGATATCGCCTGCCCGATATCTAAAGGGGCGAGTAATGAGCCCTGGCAAGTGGGGATCGAGAATCCACAACGACTCGACAGCGCTGCGGCGCTGCTGGAAATTCGTCAAGGCGCACTGGCCACCAGTGGTGATACCCGACGTTTTATCGAAAAGGATGGGAAACGTTTCGGTCATATCATCGATCCCAGAACCGGCTACCCTGTGCTCAAGGCACCACGTTCGGTCACCGTCCTCGCCCCCAACTGCGTCACCGCCGGTATGCTGGCCACCATGGCCATGCTTGAAGGCGAAAAAGCCGAAGTCTTCCTCAGCGAACAGGAAGTAGAGTTTAAGTGTTTCAGATAGCATCAAGATTTAAAGTATCTTAATGGTAAAACTTTAATCTTGCTTATCACCATATTGCTAGCAGCAAGAGCAGATGTAGCTACTTCTGTGGAACGCTATAAATATGTCCCTATACGCTCTGCGGTTTCATCCCTGAAACCGAAGCCCACAGGGAAGTGCTCGCGGCGACTCACAGAAGTATCTGCACATCCCCTCGCTGGAAGCGATAGATAACCATAAAGGTTAACTATCCTATAGCTCACCCAATATCAATGAACCATAGCAAAAAATGTAATCCACCTTCATTCGAAGGTGACCCGTACGAGGTGATAAATACCAATGAAGGTAAGACCTCCAATACACTTGCCAATAACAACAAGGTCACAAAAAAGCCCCGGAATAAATTCCGGGGCTGGTATCGCTAACAGCGATTAATACACCGATGGGTCGTCCTTATTAGGACGAGTCTTAAACCTGCGGTGGAGCCACATATATTGACTGGGGTTACGCATGATTATCTGTTCGATAATCCCGTTGCCACGTTTAGCATCGGCTATCTCATCTTCGCCGGGGAAGTTGTCCAGTGGAGGGAGTATCTCTATGTTGTAGCCCTTATCATCGGCATTTCGCACGACGCTGAAAGGCAGCACCTTGGCCTTGCCCAGACGTGCCAGGGTCGTTGCACCTGTGATGGTCGCGGCCTCAGGCATGGCGAAAAAGGGAATAAAGGTGGCACTTGAGCGTCCGAAATCCTGATCTGCGGTATACCAGATCACATCCGGGTTACGTAGGCAGCGTACCATTTTTCGCAGATCTCGCTTGGAGACTAAGGCCTTATTCGAACGAAGGCGACCCTTAACCTGCAGGTACTCCATCACGGGATTATCGTGAGGGCGGTAGACGCCAACTCCGGGTTGGAACTGACCGAAGATTCTGGCTCCCATCTCGAGTGGCAGGCAGTGGACCGCAAACAGAATAACGCCGTGGCCGTCATTGAGGGTCTGTTCCACATGCTCCTGACCCTTGATGGTCATATGACGTTGAACCTTTTCATCCGACCACCACCAGGCATTGATGGTGTCGAAAATAGCCTTACCCGTCTCTTCGAAGTTACGCTTGAGTAAGCTCTGTTGCTCTTCGACTGTCATTTTTGGGAAGCACAGTTCCAGGTTTCGCTTGGCCGTATTGACCCTTCTGCCCATAAGGGTCTTAGCCAATCTGCCTATCATGGCGCCCAGCTTCATCTGTATCTGAAGCGGGAGGAGTTGAGTGAGGCGCATCAAAGCGACACCGAACCAAAGCAGCCAGTATTTGGGGTGATATAAATGCGCTGAAAATTGGGCTTTCTCTACCACGGTAAACTCGAAAAATTGGAAAGTAAGGGGGTATTCTAACGTAAATTAACACCAAAAAGTGGGAAAATGATCGGCTATTGTCACTCCTATCTGTGCCTGTTAGTTAATGGCAAAATTAGGTACAATCGGTCATTAATTTTTGAAAAAGATAAGAGTGTTATGAAGGTTTCTCTACCAGCTTTTGAAAAAGCAAAGGTGTTAGTTGTCGGTGATGTGATGTTAGACCGTTACTGGACAGGCCCTACCGGCCGCATTTCGCCTGAAGCGCCTGTGCCTGTGGTTAAGATCTCACAGATCGAGGACAGACCTGGTGGGGCGGCCAACGTAGCGCTCAACGTGGCAACCTTAGGTGGCCAGGTGAGTCTTGCTGGTATCGTTGGCAAAGATGAGGCCGCAGATGCACTCACTACCGGCATTCAGGCCTTGGGTGTCGAGCCTAAATGGCATTGTGTAGAGGGTAAGCCTACCATCACTAAGCTCAGGGTTATGTCCAGAAATCAGCAGCTTATCCGCTTGGATTTTGAAGAGGCTTACCCTGAGGATGAGAGTAAGGCATTACTGGCTCAGTCTGAATCTGCACTGGATAATGTGGCGGTGGTTGTGCTGTCAGATTATGCGAAGGGGGCGATCACTCAGCCTCAAGAGTTTATTCAGAAGGCTAAAGCCAAAGGCGTTAAGGTGCTGGTAGACCCTAAAGGGAGTGACTTTTCCCGCTACCGTGGTGCGTCGTTAATCACTCCCAATATGAGTGAATTTGAAGAGGTTGTCGGTAGCGTCTCTTCAGAAGCCGAGTTGGTTGAAAAGGCACAAGCCCTGCTTAGCGAATTTGATATCGAGGCTATCTTAGTGACCCGCTCTGAAAAAGGGATGACTTTAATTACCGCCGACGCTCCCGAGCTGCATATTCCTACCGTGGCACGTGAAGTCTACGATGTGACCGGTGCAGGTGATACCGTTATCTCAGCGCTTGCAACCTCTTTAGCGGCGGGGAGCGACCTGCCTCAGGCTTGTGCTATCGCCAATGCCGCAGCCGGTATCGTCGTCGCTAAATTAGGGACTTCAACGGTAAGTCGAATTGAATTGATTAAAGCGCTGTCGCTTAATCACGGCGAGTCTGGCTTTGGCGCGGTCAGCGAAGATCAGCTGGTTTATGCCCTTGAGCAAGCGAGACTTCGCGGCGAACGGGTTGTGATGACCAATGGTTGTTTCGATATCTTACATGCAGGGCATGTGAGTTACCTTAAACAAGCCAGAGAGTTAGGTGACAGATTGATTGTTGCCGTGAATGATGACGATTCAGTTAAACGCCTCAAGGGTGAAGGGCGTCCGGTTAATCAGTCGGATCGTCGTATGGCCGTTTTAGCTGGCTTGGCCTCGGTTGATTGGGTGGTACCATTCACCGAAGATACTCCGCAGCGTATTATTTCCAGACTATTGCCGGATCTGCTGGTGAAAGGCGGAGATTACAATGTTGAGGATATTGCGGGTGGTAAAGAGGTGATTGCCGCCGGTGGTTCCGTGAAAGTCCTGGGCTTTGAAGATGGCATTTCGACGACGTCGATTATAGAAAATATCATGGCTAATCAGTGATCTGTTCAGCGCTTGCGCTGAGTGTTAGCTTGCTTTGGACCGATATCGGTTCAAAGCAGGCGATGATATGTGACCTACAGTCACTTCAATCGTGTTTAGATCAGTTACCCTCATCTGTTCGCCACCAATTACCTGCTAACTTCTCTGAATTTAATCAATTATTGGGCCAAAGAGGCGCCATGGTGATGGCGGTTGAAGACAGGTCTATCGCCGGATTGATTCTTACCTCGCCCGAGAACATTCCCGAGTCACTCTCTGTCAATTTGTCCGGCTCTATTGTCTCTTTTAATCTTGAAAACCAGCATCAGTTAACCTTGTGGCATGAAATGGGTCATTTGGAGGCCAAGGAGCTGCTGGATAGTGGTTTAATTGATGAACTTACGCCATACATGCATGAATGGCTGGCAGACTGTTATCTGGCCTGGCGAGTGGCGCGAGAGACAGGAAGCTTAGGGCTTATTTGGCAGCAATATCATCGAAGAAACATCGATGTGATGCAGAATGTGACAGCTATGTCGCACTGGACGGTGCCGGTACTGTCCCAGCTACTGAGCCGATATACGCTTCAGGAGTTGATGGCATTCGAGACATTCAGTGATTTGATGGTCGATATCCTCCCCCAATTGGCACTTCTTGAGCCCGATAGCCTCGCCGAGTTTTCCAGCTTGCTCCATCGCACCTTTAGTACCCAAGTGCTTCAGCCGTTACCTAACTATATGTTTTGGCGAAAACCTGATTTAGGGCACTATCTCGAGCCAACTCTGATTAAGCTGTTGGGCGAGGATGCGGCCCAACATTGGTTGCGAGAGCAAAGGATGTTGGCGGGCAATGACGTTTTGCCCGAGAAACAGAGTGAACAAGCTGAACTTTAGCTGAACCTTTGCTGAACGAGAGTCAGAAATTCAGTATATGCATCACCTTACTGAAGAAATCTCCAACCTGTTTTGATAGCATATAATACCAATCAGTATAAGAAAGTGATCTACTCAGCGTGTTTTTTGGCAACTAATTCAAGGCGAATGGATGATGGAATGGTTGTTCCCTTGTAAGGCCATTCAACGCAGAAGTAGGCAGCCAAAAACACGCCTAACAGGCGAGTTTTAGCGCATCCGATGCTGTGTTAACGAGCTTGAACGTAGATCAACTATGTTCTTTACTCGTTGCCTTGCCTCAGAAGCGCTAAATTCTCGCTGAGCGATCACATCTTTATACTGATTGGTATAAGGCATCATAAACGATAAGATTGGAGGATCGGCAATGGCTAAGCGCTCAAAAGTTCAAACTGAACAAACGATAAATCAAATTCTGGACGAGGCGCTAAATCAGATCCTTACTCTTGGCTATGAGCCGATGTCATACACAACCCTATCCGATGCGACGGGGATAAGCAGGACAGGCATTAGTCACCACTTCCCACGTAAAGTCGATTTTTTGACCCGGTTAGACCCAAATATTGCCCGGTTATTTATTCGTGGGTTAGACTTCTCCGGTTTAACTCAGCTAGAACAGTCCTGGATGGCGGCGTTAGCGCAACCAACCCATGCTGCTATATTGAGACTATTTTTTAGCTTGTGTGGTTATTCCGGCAATGAAGTCACCCTATTTCGAGCGGTCAGTCAGACCAGGGAAACGGCAATGTCAGAACTGGGCGACGAAGGGGGAAAGCTTGTCAGTGATCTGTTAGGGAGAAGCGCGGTAGCCTTGCTTGCTCAAACCGCAGAAGCCGAGGCGGCTTAGTCGAGTTGTGTAGATAGAATGTAAGACATCAGTCAATGAGATAAAAAGTCTAAGAGATAAAAAGTCTAAGAGATAAAAAGGAGCCGAGGCTCCTTTTTTATGGTTATCTGTTTATATCAGCTGGCAATCTGTTTCACGCGGCTCTCTTCTCACGCCGCTCTGTTTTCACGTAGCTCTATTCTCACGTAGTACGAGGCTCGGGTTGAAGTCGATATCCCCCTCATCATCGATAGTGACTAGCCTGTCATCCTGTCTTGCAACCGCCGTCTTCTCATTCTGTGATTGTCTGACAAACAGTAGCTGATACCCCAGTTTTGCAAGGGTATAGAAAGCGAATCTTTGCGCAGTGGAAAGACGGTGCCAGTGCTGCTCTAAATTGGGCTGAGTGACTCTTCTATCATTAAAATCTGCAAAAGAAGAACCCAGAGTCGATGCCTGCATGTTAACCACTCCTCACTGTCACTATTAGATAAGCCCGAACTTATATAAGCAGATGTTTAATTTTTATGCAAGTGACAAAGTGATACAGCTTGAGCCAATAGCTAATGTAAGTCAGGTTAATATTCTGTTTTATTTGGGGAAGCCTGTTAAAAATAGGGCTATAAGAAAAAGTGTGGGGTTATCAACTAACAGGGCGTTAAGGGATGATTTTTCGATAAGAAGATAAAACTGTCGCTCCTTATCAGTAGAGTCCACGACCAAAAAAGATTAATGCTTATTTGGTCGAGGGGATGAGCGGTTCATTGGGGTTAGAAATGCCACTGAAGGTAGAGGGTTTGATAGTTACTGCCACCACCGATACGGCCAAATGCAGAGCTTTTCTCATAAATGCCGGATCTATGGTGAATGCTGTAACCCATCCACATATTGCTTAAGTTACGACTTTTAAACAGATCCCCCATATTTACATCTAGCGAAAAGTCTAAATAGTTAAGCAGCTTAGAGGGCTTATAGCCTTTCTCTTCCATCTCAGTCCCTTCGATGTGAGTGACGCTGCTGACATAAGAGAGTCCCTCTGCCACACCTAAGCGCCACCTTGGTCCGATCTCGAAGGTGTAGAATGCCTTAATTGCCACCACGCCTTCTGCAAGGTTTCCCTGAACTTCAGAGTCGTGGTGCCAAACAGCACCAGGGGTGAAATAAAGCTCTATCGGCAGAGTAAACAGGGTTTCGGTGAGTCGAGTTCCGTAGAATACCGAAGTAAGCTGGTTATTATAGGGATCGGTTTTGGTCTGCCATGACAAGATGGCATTAAGGTTCGATGGGGTCGCCCAACCATGGGCCACTCTTATGAACTCATCATCTGAGTCAGCTTTAGGGGGGAATTTAGAGTTTGAATCAGAGTATGAATTGGGCGTTCTCTTCTTGCCTGAATCGGGATAGAAGCCGAAACCAAAAAATGATTCATATTGATACTGGCTGTCTATGGTCGGCAGGTTGACGATATCATCTTCGAGTCGTCCCACCCCAAACTTGCCTAACAGGTAGAGATTACTGACAAGGTGATAGCGTGCGGTGACGCCGGCATTAACCTCTACGCCACCTGAGGTGTCATATTGTTCTAAGCCGTAGTAAAACTGGTTGAAATCAGCACTCTTCCAATTCAACTCGGCATAAGGACTGAGGTACCAGTCACCGGACTCCCAATGGTATTTGGTTCGTGAATAACCATAACTGCGTTTGTTCGAGTCGGCCATGAATGCGACATCGGCTTCCCAGGGTCCCTTGATAAATCGGTATTGGAGGCCGAAATCGAAAGCTTGAGACTGAGATTCATTTTGTAGCTCTAAAGGGATATCGACAAACCTGAAGCGGGTGTATGCGTTGACCTGATGGTTCTCATTCTTCCAAATATGTGCGCCCGCCTCCATGCCATCGATAAATAAGTAATCGTTTCTGAATTTGATTAAAGGAAGAATATCGTTAACGCTATCATCGTCGACAGCAAATGGAATATCTCCCCGCCTTACCCCCATCGCGAGACCCCAATTTTCAGCTTGATATTGGGTCGCGTAAACCTGAGTCAATGGTTCGTCAAGTTCGTTACTCTCCTTGTTCTCGGAGGAAGCGCTCACTATGTTGGGGAGGGTCAGCGCGAAAATAGAGCTAATGAGCAGTGAGTTAAGTTTCATCTTTTTTTAATTATTATCGAACTTGTGATGCTAGTATAGAATGAAAACAGGAAGTTAAAAAATTATTTGTGTCAAAACTATTCTGTTGATAGTTGAGCCAGGCTTCTCGCTAGTTTCACTTTATCTCATCTACCGCGTGCGCGGTTCCATCTTCCCCCTATATTCGCCACTCTGTTTACTTGTATGAAATCTACTCGTTTTGCAGCCGCTTATGGCCATTTTGCCCCTATTCTGTCGGATATTTGATCACTCATATATCAAAAAGGAATTAAAAATTAGATTTTATTCTTTTTTGCTTTTCTGTATAGACGCTAAGCTAACCGATATTACACAGATATAGGGCCGTTTCTCATGTTGTTAAAAGAGCTTTCATCACTCGCTTCTCCCCTGTCACAAGGACAGGTCGATAAGTTAAAGCAGCTCACCTCTGAGCTGAGTGCCATTCAACTCGCTTGGGTGGGAGGATACCTGTCGGCGTCTGCCGGGCAAGCAACTGTAAATGTTGCGGATACTGAACCCGCGCAAACGATGACGATTTTATATGGTAGCCAAACCGGGAACGGTCGTGGCGTTGCCAGCGAACTGGCGGCGAAGGCTCGAACGCAAGGCTATGCGGTCAATTTAGCTTCTATGTCGGATTACAAAGTAAGACAGTTGAAGCAAGAGACGCTGCTGCTGGCGGTCGTGAGTACCCATGGTGAAGGTGAAGCGCCGGATGATGCGATAGAGTTGCATAAGTTTCTGGCATCGAAACGCGCTCCCCGACTTGAAAACTTAAACTATTCTGTGTTGGCTCTGGGAGATTCAAGCTACGAATTCTTCTGCCAGACAGGTAAAGACTTCGATGAGAGATTATCAAAGCTCGGTGCTACCTCGATTCAACCTCTGGTTGAGTGTGATGTGGACTACGAGTCTGCGGCGGAGCAGTGGCAAGAGAGGGTACTGGAAGCGGTTAAGCCACTCATTCAGACCTCCGGCGCGAGTGTGGTTTCTATCGCACCCTCTGTAGTGGAAAATGAATACACCAAGCAAAAACCTTATACCGCGGAGATCTTAGTCAGCCAAAAACTAACGGGCCGGGACTCGGACCGTGATGTTCGCCATGTCGAAATTGATCTGGATGAATCGGGCTTAAGCTATCAAGTCGGCGATGCCTTAGGTGTCTGGTTTACCAATGCCGAAACCTTAGTCGATGAAATCTTGACTAAGCTGGCACTCGATGGTGACTCACCGGTGACCGTTGGCAAGGACTCCCTGTCGCTCAAGCAAGCCTTAATTGAGAAGAAAGAGTTGACTCAGATCTATCCGGGTTTGGTTCAGGGGTGGGCTGCGTTAAGTGGAAACCGGGAGTTGCTTAATACCGTCGAAGATAAAGAGTTAACTCGTCATTTTGTGCTGAATAACCAACTGGCCGATCTCGTCGCTGACTATGCTGTGAAGATCACTGCGACTCAACTGCTTGAGTTACTTCGCCCTATCACACCTCGTCTCTACTCTATCGCTTCGAGTCAGGCCGAAGTTGAGTCTGAAGTTCATTTGACCGTTGCCCTGGTTGAAGATGAGCATGAAGGTACGACTCGATTCGGTGGTGCGTCTCAATTCTTGGCCCAGGCGGAGGAGGGGACGGCGATTAAGGTGTATGTCGAACCCAATAATCACTTCAGATTACCTGAAAATCCTGAGACTCCTGTGATCATGGTGGGGCCGGGGACTGGCGTCGCACCATTCAGGGCGTTTATGCAGGAAAGGTCTTCTCAGGGTATCGAAGGGAACAGCTGGCTTATCTTTGGTAATCCACATTTCGAACAAGATTTTCTCTATCAGACCGAATGGCAGCAATATCTTAAAGAGGGTTCGCTCGCCCGTCTCGATTTGGCTTTCTCCAGAGATCAAGCGCATAAAGTTTACGTTCAGCATCGTATTGCCGAGCAAGGCAAAGAGTTATGGGAGTGGTTGGAGTCAGGTGCTCACCTCTATATCTGTGGTGACGCCGAGCGTATGGCGAAAGATGTCCATCAGGCATTACTGGATGTTGCGGTTAAGTTCGGCGCTAAGACGCCAGGGGAGGCCGAAGCGTATTTCGAAGCCCTACGCAGCGATAAACGCTACCAAAAAGATGTCTATTGATCGCTCCGAGGCTTGATTCGACTGAGTGCGGATCCCTTGAGTGTGATTGAAATGATTAAGAATATTGATGTGACGCCCTGAGATTGGGCGTTACACCTGGATAATTAGTGAGACCTTGCCATGACTGTAGAAAATGTTGAAGAGAAATTATCGATAAATGAACACCTGAAAACCGACAGTGACTTCCTTAGGGGAGGCATTGAAGAGGGGCTCGATACGGCGGTCACCGGCGCATTTAGCGAGGGCGACCAGCAATTAATCAAGTTCCATGGTTTTTACCAGCAAGATGACCGGGATCTACGTAATGAACGTAAGGAGCAGAAGTTAGAGCCTCTCTATAGTTTCATGTTGCGCGCCCGTGTTGCCGGTGGTGTCTGTACACCTGAGCAGTGGTTAGGTGTCGATGAGATCTCATCGACATTGACCAGTTCAAACAGTATTCGACTCACGACGCGTCAGACATTTCAATATCATGGCATCTCGAAGCGTAACCTCAGAACCTTGATCCAGAGTCTGGACAAGAAGGCGTTAGACTCTATTGCGGCTTGCGGTGATGTAAACCGAAACGTGATGTGTAATCCAAATCCTGTTGAGTCACGTCTTCATGAACAGGCTTATTACTGGGCTAAAAAGCTGTCAGATATCTACCTTCCAAGAACTAAGGCGTATGCCGAAATCTGGTTAGGTGATGATAAGGTTGCTACCAGTGAAGGGGATGAGGTTGAACCCGTATACGGTAAAACCTATCTGCCGCGTAAGTTTAAGATGGCCGTTGCCGTGCCACCGGATAACGATGTCGACGTTTACACCAATGACTTGGGTCTTATCGCCGTTGCAGAAGAGGGCGAGCTTGTCGGTTTTAACTTGGTCGCCGGTGGTGGTATGGGGTCGACCCATGGTGAAGTCGAGACCTTCCCGCGTCTTGCCGATGACTTTGGTTTTATCAAGGCCGAAGACACCCTGAAATTTGCCGAAGCCATTTTGACCGTTCAACGTGATTGGGGTAACCGCTCTAACCGTAAGCAGTCACGACTTAAGTACACTATCGTCAAGCATGGCTATGAAGCCTTCAAGGCTGAAGTTGAAAAGCGCGCCGGCGTTAAGTTCGAACCCAAACGCGACGTGGTGATCGGCGATCGCGGCGATCGTTATGGATGGATCAAAGGGGTCGACAACAGATGGCACCTGACACTCTTCATCGAAGGGGGTCGAATCAAAGATCTTCCGGGTCAGCCACTGCAAACCGGTTTAAGAGAGATAGCTAAAATCCATAAAGGTGATTTTAGAATGACCTCAAATCAAAACTTTATCGTTGCCGGCGTTGCCGAGGAAGATAAAGACGCGATCGAGGCTCTGGCCCGCAGTCACGGTTTGATGGGCAAGCTTATCTCCGAAACTCGTGGCCGCTCTATCGCCTGTGTGGCTTTGCCAACGTGCGCACTGGCTATGGCCGAGGCGGAGCGCTATTTCCCCGATTTTCTGACTAAGGTTGAGTCCTTGCAGGAGAAGCATGGTTTTGCCGATCAGGGCATAGTTATCCGTATGACGGGTTGCCCTAATGGATGTGCCAGACCCTTCGCGGCCGAAATAGGCCTGGTGGGTAAAGCGCCGGGTCGCTATAACCTCTATCTTGGGGCGAGCTTTGAAGGGACTCGACTGAATAAACTCTATCGTGAAAATATTCAGGAAGCCGAAATCTTATCTGAACTCGACCAACTGTTCGCTCGCTATGTGAACGAGCGTGAAGAGGGCGAAACCTTTGGTAATTTCACGGTTCGCTCTGGCGTAGTGAAAGCGGTTCTCGATGCCGCTAAGGACTTCCATGACTAACTCCGTAAAGGTGAAGTCCATCGTCTCCTCCGATGAACTTCAGGCGTTACTGAACGCGCCTCAAGTTGAGCAAAAGCTTGAGCTTGAGCGTATTAATCAGTTTTTGTCTGAACTAACCCCGGCTCAACGGGTTAGCTGGGGACTCGATTATCTGCCGGGAAATCATGCCCTTTCGTCAAGCTTTGGGATACAGGGTGCTGTTATGCTGCACCTGGTTAGTGAGCGCAAGGCTGATATACCTGTGATTTTGACGGATACCGGTTACCTCTTCTCTGAAACTTATCGGTTTATCGATGAGTTAACCGAGCGATTAAAGCTAAACCTTAAGGTGTTTGCATCGCCGCTGACTCCGGCCTGGCAGGAGGCGCGTTTCGGCTTGCTCTGGGAGAAGGGCTTAGATGGCCTTGATCAATATAACAGGATGAACAAGGTCGAACCTATGCAGCGGGCTCTGGGTGAATTGGAGGTCGGGACCTGGTTTGCCGGGTTGCGCCGTTCTCAATCGAGTACCCGTGAGGCGCTCCCTATTCTCGCTATCCATGGTTCGCGCTATAAAATTCTGCCGATCCTCGAGTGGAGTAATAAAGATGTGCATGAGTACCTAACAGAGCATGATCTTCCCTATCATCCCCTTTGGGAGAAAGGGTATGTCTCGGTAGGAGATGTGCATTCCAGCAAGCCAATGGAGCTGGGCATGAGCGAAGAGGAGACGCGTTTTAACGGTTTGAAGCGAGAGTGTGGTCTGCATTTCGATATCTAACTCTGATAAGGGGGTTATTCTTGCTTTTTGAAGGAGATTCATTGAGTGATATGAGCGGCATAAATTCATGATTGTGGATAAAAGAGTGTTTCTGACATCGTTGTCATCTGGCTAATTTAATGAGTTTTTATCCACTCAGGTTATACTTTAGTTCTATTTTTTAATTTTTTTGTACATAAATACTCACAAACTTATGCACAGTTCGTTTTTTAGTCTATAGTTTGTGGTTCCCGTAGATGGTTTTAGAATGCTGTTCTGTATCGAGTCTGTCATCTGTTGAGTTGGACTCAGTGGTTTTTAGTTCTTCCTTGAGCTTATCGTCATTCATGTGATGATACTCACTAAGAGTCACAGACAGAGCTGTCAGCAAACAAAAGCCTTGCTCGTTTCACTCCTTGAGATGAGTTAGTGGTTTTGATTGGCTTGCTGGCGCCTGCTTAATCAAAAGCCGTTACACCTGAATAGCCCGACGTGGCTATTCAGGTCGTATCTCAGAGTCTGTTTATGCTTCCCTTTTCCATCACTCCCTTTTGCCCGCCCGTTATAGTATATTTAAAACCTATGTCTACAGGGAGTTCTCTTTAATATCGATTGGTATAAGTTAAGTAGACACGAATATTGTTAATTTTAAATGGAGTTTGATGGATGAAGAAAATAATAATTGCAGCAGCCGTAGTCGCCGCTGGTGCGGGTGGATATTGGTTGAGTCAAGACAAGCCAAGTTCCGCTTCCGGTCAGTCTGATACCGTTTTGGCCTCTGTTCCTGCCGATACTCCGCTATTTTCCGGTCAGCTGAAGCCTTTTCCAATCAAGTCCTACGTGAACTCTCTTTCCCAAAGCTATAAGACGGCCCCAGCTGAGCTTTTTGCAGAGTTAGAGCAGTCTGATGACGCGAGAGCTAAGTTTCTCTTGAGCCTGAGCCGCTCATATATGGACAGCCTGCAAAGCGGTGAGCAATTTATCGAGACCTTTGGGTTGTCGGAACAGATCCGTAGCTATTTCTATACTCTGGGCATCTTGCCTGTCGTTAAATTTGAAGTGGAAAAGCCTCAGGCGATATGGGCTTTACTCGATAAGGCTGAGCTAGACAGTGGTTATAGCCATGAAATAAGAACGTTGAAAGGGCTGGATTATCGTGTTTATACCCTAAGCGATATAGGTGACCCCGAGAAGTTAGAGCTCCTGCTTGCTCAAAAAGATGGCTTGCTGACGGTAACTCTCAATAGTGCATTTATCGATGAGCCAACTCTGGAAACGGCGTTAGGTTTACGCCCCGTGGCTCAGTCACTGGCCGATTCAGGAATTATTGAGCAGATCATTAACACTCATGGTTTCAGCGACGAAGCGATTGGTTATCTGAATCATCAGGAGATAGTCAAAGCAATTACCACGAAAGAGGGCAATCAACTGGCTCAGCAGATAACGGCTTTCTCTGCTCAAGAGGGGGAAGATCTGCTTGCCGAATTCAGAACCCCTGAGTGTCACAAAGAATTTTCTGCTATCACCGCCAATTGGCCGCGTACGGTATTTGGGGTAAATAGTACCAATATCGAGGATAAACAGAGCAGCTTCGATATCTCAACGATCATAGAGAGTAAGAATCAGACCCTGCTCGATGCCCTTAAAAAAATGCGTGGTTTCATACCCGATTACGCTAAAAATCCTGGTGACTCAGTGTTTTCAATGGGAGTAGGCATTGAACTTAACCAACTGGTTCCATCATTGACTGCCGTTTGGGATGAGCTACTGCAGCCACAATACCAGTGTCAGGTCCTGCAGGAGTTTCAGCAGGAGTTATCGGGTCAGAGCCCGGCAATGTTAGGCATGTTTACCGGCATGGCAAATGGAGTCAGAGGGGTGAGCGCCGCGATTATTGATTATAAATTTTCCGAACCATCGGCTTCAGGGCAGGGCGAACCAGGGTTAGAGAGTATCGATGCCATAGTGAGCTTATCTGCCGATAATCCGAGTATGCTGTTTAATATGGTGAAACCTTTCGCTCCCGAGTTAGCCAATATTCAACTGCCCCAAGATGGTAGCGTTATCGACCTCTCTCACCTGCTTCCTCTGCCGCCTGAGTACGGCATTAAGCCTAAGATGGCTGTGAAAGGCAGTCACTTGGTGTTGTTCAATGGTGAGAAGGCGAAGGCCATAGCTGAGCAGTTGGCCGCCGAACCGCTTACCGATAATGGCTTGTACAATATCGCTTTAGATTATAAAAAGTTATTCACGCCAATTGTGACCTTGGCAGAGATGACGGGTGAGCCGCTTCCCGAAGAGCTCTCTATGATGAAAGATTATGATATGCAGGTGAAAATGGGCGTGGATATCAATGAGCAAGGCATCGTTTTTGACTCATATATTAATAACAAAGTTACACCAGCGGAAGAGTAAGTTAACATCCCTCTTTCAGATAGAGCCAGCATCGCTGGCTCTTTTTTTTGCCTAATACCGATTGGTATAAAAGTAAGGTGCGATATGTTAGTTGCCGGAATGTTTTTGAAAGCAAATGAGGTTCGAATCGTCACCCTTAACGGGACACGTGCCACTCATGAATTGGTGGCTCCAAAAACGAATAAGTTCACCTTAATTAAGAATCCGACTCAGGATGAAGTTGTCGCTTTTGGTGAACAGGTGAAGGCATTTTGCATCGAACATGGTATCGACAAGCTAGTGCTGAATCGACGTGCGAGTAAAGGTCAGGGGGCAGGAGGCGCGGGGACATTTTTAATGGAAGGTGTGATTTTAGCCCTGTCTCCATCGAGTATCGAGCTCGTGCATCCGGCAACGGTTCGGGCGACAGATAAGCGCACATTAGAATTTAAAGCGTTAAAACCAAAAACCGTCGATCTGGGCAAGGCTTACGATCTGGCATTTGAGCTTCTAACTTAAGTGTTTAAAAAGTAGTAATTAATCATTTCAGTATGGCGAGGTATTGAGTGGTCATGAACCGATCTATTTTGAATGATAATTTGCTTAGATATTCCATCAAGCCCTTAAGTAGGGTATAAGGGCGCTATGAAAATTCCGAAACGTATTCAGCCTCTCGTAGATGAAGGCTTAGTTGATGAAGTCCTTCGTCCATTAATGAGTGGCAAAGAGGCCGATGTATTTGTTGTTCGTAGTGGCAGTGAAGTTCGATGCGCCAAAATTTACAAAGAAGCCGAGAAGCGCAGCTTTAAACAGGCTGTTCAATATCGTGAAGGTCGTAAAGGCCGTAATAGTCGACGCGCTCGTGCAATGGAGAAAGGCTCGAAGTTTGGTCGTAACGAACAGGAACAGGCTTGGCAGAATGCCGAGGTTGATGCCCTGTTTCGTCTCGCTCATGCCGGCGTAAGAGTACCTCAACCATATGGTTGCTTCGATGGTGTGCTGTTAATGGAGCTCATTACCGATGAGCAAGGGTTTGTTGCCCCCAGATTAAACGATGTCACCCTGACAACTGAGCAGGCTCTGGCGCATCATAAAGTGGTCATGAAAGATGTGCAGCGTATGCTCTGTGCTGGTTTGATCCATGGCGATCTGTCCGAATTTAATGTCTTGCTAGACAGCTGCGGGCCGGTGATCATCGATCTCCCTCAAGCCGTCGATGCGGCAGCGAATAATAACGCCAAGAGAATGCTTGAGCGTGATGTTAATAATATGACCCAATATTATGGTCAGTTTGCTCCAGAGTTGCTGAAGACCAAATATGCGAAAGAGATGTGGGCACTGTTCGAGTCGGGTAAGTTGAATCCTGAGTCAGAGTTGACCGGGAAATTTAAAGAGAGCACTAAAGCGGCCGATGTTGACTCAGTGCTGGCTGAAATCGAAGCGGCCTTCGATGAAGAGCAGGAACGCAAAGAGCGGATCCGTGAGTCGATAGAAGGGTAGAGCTAAGATGGTGCTGCGCTGGTGGAGCTAAGATGACGCTACGCCGGTGGAGCTGAGATGACGCTGCGCTGGTGGAGCTGAAATGACGCTGTGCTGGTGGGGCTGAAATGACGCTGCGCTGGTGGAGCTGAAATGACGCTGCGCTGGTGGAGCCGAGATGTCGCTGCGCTGGTGAAGCTAAGATGACGCTTCGCTGGTGGAGTTAAGATGACGCTTCGCTGTTAGGGCGAAGCCCGTCGAATAGGCTAAGCCGTCCGCGAAGCGATAGGTCGTAGACCGTCATCTTAGTTTCTTACTGCTTTACTGTTGTTTTTCAATTCCCAACTGTTTCAACGTTGCTGCAATATCTTCCGCTGCCGTTTCGGCGTTAATATCTTCGTCAATTTTTAAGATTGTTCCATCTTCACCGATATAAAATGTCACTCTACTGGCTACGCGAACAAAGTTGAGGACATCATAGGCTTTAGCGGTCTCTTTGGTCGGATCGCTTAACATCGGAAAATCTGCTTTCTGCTTCTTGGCAAAGTCCTGGTTATCTTCTAAGTCGTCGACGCTGGCCATCATATATGCCGCATTGTACTCACGGATTAAATGTCCCTTTTGAACGAGAGAACGACATTCGAGTGTGCATCCATGAGTATTGGCCATAGGATACCAAGCGAGCACCAATGTCTGTTTACCTAAGTAATCCTTGAGTTGATAGAATTCACCGTTGGTGGACTGTAATTTAAAGTCCGGCGCTTTGTCTCCGACCTTGAGATCGCTTGCCTGCACATAGGCCGAGCAAGTCAGTATCAAAGACATGATAAGTATTTTAGTCAGTTTAATCATTACTATCTCCTGAATCCATTAATCCAATTTAACTAAGACATTGAAAAAATCAAAGCTAACAGATGTTACAGCTTGTTTTTAATCTGATCCTCTCATTCCCCTCTACCAGAGTCGAAAGAGTTTCGCCGGATTCAATATTTACAAGTTGTTGTTTCGTTTGCGCTATATCGTCATCTTGATGTTCAATTTTTATTGAACAATCGAGCCGTATCATACCAGTGGTAGCGACCGTTGGGTGAAGATATATTGCTACCTGAGAAGTTGAGAATTGGCACTCTAAGTCGGCTAAACTTATTTGGGAGTCATTGAGGATGATGCAGTCATCGAGCCGCAGCTCTATGGCGATATTTAATTTAGGCTTGCTCGACAATTCAAATTTTTCAGCCTTCTTTCTGTACTGCGCATTCAGATAGAAGCCACCGATTGGACTACTCATTTTATATTCCATTATCTGTTTTATTATTTTTTGAGGCGACAAGCTTTCCGCAGAAGCCGAGTGTCTCACATTCGCCATTGCTAATATTTACTCTACTATGCATTTTGATTATTTTCTAGCTCAATGAGGTAGTTTGCATAGTTTACCCAGTCAATGATCAGTGCCTTGATAAGCATCTCTGTGCCCGGGTCTGCATTAGGATGCTCCCCCTTCGCCTTGAGTGTTTCGACGACATGCCTGACTTCTATCGGCTTAAGCGTTAACCTGAAATTATCTTTAGGGCTTGGGTTGGCATCCGATTGAGGATTAAGGGGCCCACTCATCTGATTTTGTACGCTAAGTGCCAATCTGGGATTGACTCCACGAAGCAAGGCGACTGTCATGCGCAGTGCCCCGCGGTTAAAGGTATCTGCCGTTAACAGGTGCTTGGCCTTATTGGACATCTAGGTTGCTCCTGAGGTACTCATAGTTAAGGGCTGTTTTAACTAATATTAACAGAAGCATTGCCTGAATTGATATCTGGCTTTCTCATCGTGTGTTTTGAGAGAGGGCCGACGCTCGTTAATTAATATTAAGGGGAGCTTTGCCTCCATAAATCGATGGGTGCTGAGTTTTTCGAATCGGCTGTTTCCACTCGTTTGAGCGATAGTTCAGGTACAGCAGCTTGATTATTTTCACCGGGCCTTCTCTCGTGTGAGAGTAGAGTGACTAAACCTTGCCAGTGAATGGTTTCATTGATTGGTAGCCTGATATCCGGGTGGGTACCCATACCCGATAATAATTGTCCTTTTGCGCTGTAGGCAATACTTGCAGTGACTCTTACCTCGATATTGCTCTGGGGTAACCTGAAACCGTATCGTTTGCCTAAGTCTCCGGAGGTCTTCTCTCCAATAAGTGTCACTCTGGGCAAAGACTTCGCTACGTAAGCTATCCATTCGCACTCTTGCCGACATTCGGGACCGATTAAAAGTGCGAGACGATGAGCCTTATTTTCATTAGTGTTTAATTTTTCCACTGCGGGAGAGCGTCTGGCATACCAGTGCCCAAAACGGGCTGCATTTTCATTGTTTATCGTGTGGCTGATATCTGAAAACTGAAGCTGCTCGAAGAAATTAAACTCATCGAAAGGAAGAAAGTTAAGCGGCCTGAGCAGATCGCCCTTAAAGTCCGTCGAGCGCCGATATTGTGATAACGCCATCAGGTATCTATCGCCTTCATCACTCCCACTAAATTGCTCTGGTCCTGCAAACTCACTTACCAGTAGCCTCAATAGCCTGTCACTGTTTCCGGTAACCTCTCTTAAGTCCAGGATGGTTAACGGGTGAGTAAAGGCAAGTTGTAACTCCTTAAGCGCCAAGGGGTTGGTTTCAAACCGGGTTAAATCTGTAATGCTAATCAGGGCGGCGTGGCTTTCAATATCGAGTGGGTCTTTGAGGATGAGTGCATCTTTTAGCGGGGAGTCTGTCTGCACAGCTAATATCAGCTGTATGTTCGAATCTCGGTTATCAGTCAGGGTGAGCCTGACTTTATCGGTAACGGTGAGTCCCATCTCGGCTCTTAGCATGTTCAGTTGCGAAAGCCATTGTGTCTGCTGAGAAGTACTTAGCCTCAGGGAGCGCGGAATAAAACGTAAACTGATATCTATCCAGCGAGAAAGTGGAATTCCATCGATATGAGTAATGTAGGGATGTTCCGGGTCTAACAGTTGCTCGTCCTCGTTCAGCGCGAGCCAGGTATCCCCCATGGGTCTCAACCGTAACGGTAGGATGCCTGAAGCTTGTAAATGCGTGGTGATGTTTGCGCCCGGGTCATCGAGCATGGCGATGAGTTTTATTACTTCGGCTTTGAATTTGTCGCTGGTAATATTGATGGGGTAGCGATAAATAATAGAGTCTACTGCCCGCTCAATGTTTTCCAGCCGTGAGCTATCCAGGCCAGAAAATGCCGAATATTGCCTGATCTCATCAACTAATATATGGAGATCGTGGCGCATTTCACCATGACGCAGATTCACCCTGTATTCTGTGGAGGTGAGGGTTAAATGCGCCAACTGCAGTGTACTTATCAGTAAACATAAGCCAAATGTATTTACTATCTCTTTAAATCCAAACTTCATATCACTCCTTGATATGTATACTTCAGCGCGCTATCTGCGAGAAGCTTCAGATAAAACAGACCCAAAAACCGATTCAAAAAAAGTGGATGTGATACACAAGATGGGTGATGAATACTCAGCTTATGTATCTCAATTGTAGTCTATCTGGCTTTATTCATAACCCTTTCATTCATCAAGTTATGGCGTTTGGCGGATAGCTGGCTCTTTGTATCTCATTGATATATTGGATTTATCGTTGGTTTTGTACTGCCCGATGAGTTGGGTTTACAGCCTGACATTTTCAGATGGATTGGAGATTAATGCCATCATCTATCCGGCGCCCTTCGCTGCCATCAGGCTCTATTCGCTGCCAATAATACCAATCGGTATAAAGATGTAATCGCTCAGCGAGAATTTAGCGCTTTCTAGGCAAGGCAACGAGTGAAGAACATAGTTATTCTACGTTTAAGCTCGTTAACACGGCATAGGAAGCGCTAAAACTCGCCTTTCAGGAGTGTTTTTGGCTGCCAACTTCTGCGTTGAATGACTTCAGAAGGGAGCACCATTCCTTCATCCATTCGCCTTGAATTAGTTTGCCAAAAAAACTCTGAGTAGATCACTTTCTTATACAGATTGGTATAAATGCTGAGTAAAGATTGTTTGGATCCGGCTACCTCAGCCTTTCGATTAGAATTATTTGAGATAAGTTAGTGTCAAAGTCGAGAGGGGTAATATTCTTGTCATTTAATTGTTTCGCTGCTTTAAATTATTGGACAATCCAAGCTACTGTTTTTTAATGGTTAATAAGTCAGTCTTGATATTGGCACTCAGTAAACGCTTTGTTTTGAGGTCATATCATTGGAACAGAATCGCCCTAATAACTATAAGTTATAAATATTAACTTTTAACTATTTATTAAGTTATAAGCTGGCCGTTATATTTCACTGTATTCAATAGTATGTGGGGCTGTGAGATGGAAATTGTAACTTTACCGGGTCAGAGAGCGGGTGGAAAAGTTTGGCTGGTAGGTGCAGGGCCGGGAGATGTCGAATTGCTGACACTTAAGGCTTACCGGATCCTAAAGAGTGCAGATGTCGTTCTCTACGATGCACTGGTCAGTGAAGAGATCATGTCACTCGTTCCCTTTGATGCTGAAAAAATTGCCGTCGGTAAACGAGCCGGTAAACATAGCGCCAATCAAGATGAGATAAACCAACTTCTGGTGACTAAAGGATTTACCCGTAAGAATGTGGTGCGCTTAAAAGGCGGAGACCCGTTTATCTTTGGCCGTGGCGGAGAGGAGTTGCAAAGCTTAGTTGAAGCCGGGTTGGAGTTTGAAGTTGTACCGGGTATTACCGCGGCCAGTGGCACCTCATCCTACGCGGGTATTCCCCTGACCCACAGAGATTATGCTCAGGGCGTAACCTTTATCACGGGACATTGTCAGTTGGGCAGCCGACCGATGAACTGGACAAACTATGCCAACCCCAATAACACCTTAGTTATCTATATGGGGATCCTCAATGCGGGGGTTATCAGCCAAGGGCTTATCGATGCAGGGCGAAGTGCGCAGACCCCGGTAGCCATCGTCTCTAAGGCGACAACATCCGAGCAACGCCGTTTTATCGGTAAGCTGGGAGAGCTGGAACAACTCGCGGCAGATCCTGAATTGAAGATGCCTGCCTTGATGATTATCGGCGAGGTGGTTCAGCTTGCCGATACGCTTAACTGGTTTACCCCCCAAGCTCATAGCGAGTCTAGGGCCATCAGTTATGAGCTATGATTTGTGAGATTTTCCATGTAGGAGTGGCTTTAGCCGCGAATGTTTTGGGATTTAAACCTTTAACTCTGGGCTTGTCGCCTTTAAGCCTTACGGTTTAAGGCTTCTCCCTCGTAACTTAAAACTTAAAACTGTCTTTCCCTGCCTTTAACTCGTTCTCACTCAATCTTAAAATCTTTTGAAAATAGTGCTTTGAAGACTTTTACGTATTCAGTGTCAGCCTTGGGGTGTATGAGTTGAGTTAACTCGTCACCGATAGGCGTTAATCGATAATAATTAAACAGCAGATGACCGCTCTTAGGGGTTAACTTCATTTTTTCATCGAGCAAGGTGAAGCTCATGGGAGTTTTGCTGTTTAATAGTCCGGTCTCGAACTCGCCTCGGTGCAGAATACCTGCATCGACTAAGGTCAGAATATTGGAGTAGGGCAGGCCAAAATTGGACAGACCGATATTGATAGGTGATGATTTTCTGAATATTTGCCCAAAACCGCCAGTGTATCGATAGCCTATGATTAGCTTTAGGCGTGATTCATTATTGACCTTTACCGCCATACCCAAGGCTTTTTCAAATATCTGAGCTTCTTTATGGGTTAACTGCTTTAGGGTCGATAAGGTCCTTAAACTAAAGTTACCTGGGGTGGTTATTTCATTGGCCAGTATTCGTCCCCATAACTCCTGCATCTTGCGGTTATGGATCTGCTCGGCGATTTTAAAAAATTGGTGTGCCCAGTCCGGATCCAGGTCGACCCCGGTTACATCGGAAGGCGTATTGCTGAGTGCTATCGCATAAATCGTTTCTAAATTAGCTTGGTACTGGCTGGATACTTTTTGCTGACGAAAGGCTGCCCGTTCGGCAACAGAGGCGCTGCTGGGGCGATAGCCCTCTTCACTACTTAACCCTAACTGGCGGCCCAATAGCAGCGCTTTTTTTCGGGCCGACACATCAGACTGTGCAGCCTTTGCCTCATTGATCCTTGCTAATTCAACCATGCTCTACCCACGGGGATGTTATCGAACGAATATTATACTCGCTATCTTAACCAAATTGGCTCATAGCTTCACTCTGTGTGCTGTTTTTTTTGGGCTCCATGACCAATTCACTTCATTTCCCTGAGTTGGCGTCGTTGGAATATTCCTGGCCAGAAGCAGCGAGCAGACTGCGAAGCCCGCTCCTATGCAGAATACCGCTTGAGGTGAGTATAACCAAAGCAGTCCCAGCAGGGCCGGGATCACGACGGCGGCGATGTGGTTAATCGTAAAGCTAACTGACATAGTGGCGGCAATATCTTTGCTATCGGCAATCTTTTGGAAATAGGTTTTGATCGCTATGGCCATCGCAAATAACAGATGGTCGATAACATAGAGTGCGGCCGCCATTTCAGGGTGTTCAACCAGTGCATAGCTGACAAAGATGATGATCAGTCCAAGATACTCAATCGTCAGCGCTCTTCGCTCGCCAATTCGACCGATGAAGCGACCGATAGCTGGAGCAAACAGTAGGTTAATGACATAGTTGATGAGAAACAATGTGGTAATTTCACTCACACTATAGCCAAATTTTTCAACCATCATAAAACCGGCAAACACCATAAATATTTGGCGTCTTGCCCCGGAGAAAAAAGTCAGCAGGTAATAGAGCCAATATTTTTTTCTGAGAAGTATCTTCTTATGCTGGGGTTCTCCTACCTCAAATTTGGGAAAATACACAGTAATAGTGATCACCATCAAGAGGCCCAAACAGCCTATCAGGGCGTACATCCACACATAATCCAGTTTAAGCCAGCTCATGATTAGCCAGATGCTGGCATAGCCTGACAGCGCCGCTGCAGAGCGCCATGCCAGTGCTTTACCCAGAAAGCCGGCAGTCTCCTTCTTATCCACCCATTGTAGTGTCAGGGACTGGTTGATGGTTTCGAAGTAATGAAATCCCACAGACATCAATATGGTTGTCAGGTAGAGGCCTAAGACCTGTGGAAAAAAGCCTGTGATCGCGACGCCGACACATAATAGGGCGAGCGAGAGTAACGCAAATGCTTGTTCGCGGATAAGCAGAAGAATGAAGATGGCGGTGAAGGCGAGAAAGCCCGGAACTTCTCGTAAACTCTGGAGCACGCCAATTTCGGCACCTGTGAATTGTGCCTGTTCGATAACGAAATTATTTAACAGTACCTGCCATACCGAAAACACCAGAGACATGATGAAAGTCATCCAGAGAAGGAGTTTTTTCGGGCTTTTACTCATAGTGTCGTTCCATGCTAATGATTATTATTTTTAGTAGGTCGATCAGTTTACATGAGTTAATTCTTATCTTGGTAGTATTTATTTTAAACAGTTAACTTTATAGTGAAAGGAACTTAAGGGGAGTAAGGTCTCATAATGACTGCGGCTGTTTATTGAACTCTTAATTGAACATTGAATTGAACAGCCCATTGAGCGCTTCAATGAGGAAGGGCCGTTTACAGAAATTACATAAGGAAGATGTTATGTCTGGTTTGAAATTATCTCACTTACCACTGCCAGTGTTATCGCGATTAATCGTGTCGCAATTAAGCCTGCTCGCACTCTTAGTGAGTTCATCGGTTTTCGCCGACTCAGCTAAGCAGAAATCGGGTGTTTTTGTGCCAGGATCGTCATTTCAGATGGGGTGTTCATTCCAAGATGATGACTGTGAGTCCGATGAAGGTAAACCCGGTGGCGTCTCCGTTTTTGTGCCTGCATTTTACATAGATACTCATGAAGTTATGGTCAGTGAATATCAAGCCTGTCTGGATGCGGGGAAGTGCAAAAGACCTAAAGATCATGACCGTAATCAATACTGTAACTTAGGGGCTAATGGGCGGGATAATCATCCCATCAATTGCGTCGATTGGTCGCAGGCTCAGGCCTTTTGCCAATGGCGAGGCCAGCGTCTGCCTTATGAGGCGGAGTGGGAGAAGGCGGCTCGTGCATCGAGTTTAACGCGATATCCTTGGGGAGATGCCGTTAGCTGTAAGCAAGCCATTTTGGATGATGGTAAAACCATGGGCTCCGTAGCAGGTGAACCCGATGGTTGTGGTGAGGACCGTACCTGGCCGATAGGTTCAAGACCTGCCAATGCATTTGGCCTATTCGATATGCATGGTAATGTCGGAGAGTGGACCATGAACTGGTATGCGAAAGATGGTATAGCACAATATGTCCAAGGGAACCTTGCGGATCAGAAACGCACCCCCCGTAAGGTGGTGAGGGGGGGCTCATGGGATGAGACGGCACTAAATCTACGCAGCTCTTTTCGTAATATCAAAGCGCCAATCAGTGGTGCAGGGATCTATGGTTCCATTGGCTTCAGGTGTGCGAATAACTAAGGTTTATGCCTTAAGACATTCGCGGCTGAAGCCGCTCCTACGTGGGGAATGTCTGACTCCTTCCTTGCTGCCGGAAACCTTCGCGGCTAAAGCCGCTCCTACACGCTTATTATCTGTACAACTCCCCTATCAGCTTTTATCCCATTTAGCTGCAAAAAATGTAACCAATCTGTAATTCTTATTGTAAATTTTAATGCAAATGATTCTCATTTGATTTAATTTGTCTGCAAATTTAGGGGGAACTGTTAATTCAGTGCGGATAACAATATGAAATTTAAGTTAAGTTTGCTGGCTCTATCTATCACAACGCTAAGTCTTGCAGGCCTGAGTAGTACACAGGTTTTGGCAGCCGAGCCTGAACAGCTCGAACAGGCGATCGCGAAGCAGGAAGCTGAGCTTAATAAGCTCAAGCGAGATCTGGCAGAACTTGCCGCGCAGCAAAAACTGCAGCAGCAAGAGCAGCAGAAGCAGGCCCTAGTGGTCACTGCAGCCAAGCAGGAGCTTGTTGAGAGTAAATTCAGTAAGTTTAAGTTCAAGTCATACGGCAGCATGAACTACACCAGCGCTGAGTATTTTGAAAATGTGCAAGATACTTCGCCAGAGCGTCGTGGTCGTTTCGATCTTGAGCGAATTGTGACTGAATTTGGCTATCAGTTTAACGACGAGTGGGATATGGAAGTCGAGATCGAATATGAGCACGGTGGTACAGGTACCGCCCTGGAATATGATGGTTTCGATGAGTTTGGTGAGTTCGAATCTGAGGTCGAGGCCGGTGGTGAGGTCATGATTGAGAAGGCTCAATTGAGATATCGTCCCAGCGATGCCTTCGGAGTTAAATTCGGTAATATCCATCTGCCAATCGGTCTGTCGAGTATTCTACATAAACCGGATCAGTACCTGACCGTGCTTCGTCATCGCAGTGAAGCGGCTATGATGCCTGCGGTCTGGAATGAAACCGGTGTCGGTCTATTTGGTGAAGTGGCTAATTTTCACTATCAGGCACAGGTTGTTAGCGGACTCAATTCAGAATACTTCAGAACCTATGACTGGGTTGCATCTGGCCATCAAAAGCGCTTCGAGCATGTGAATGCCGATGATCTGGCCTATGCCCTGCGTCTCGATTACGGAAACTTTAAGAACGGCTCCGCTGTCGGTGTTGCATATTACTACGGCAATACCACAGGTAATCGCCATAAGAGTAACAAGGTGTCCGGTGATGGTACTGTGAGCATTCTGGCCGTCTCAGGCGCATTCGTTCAAGGTCCTTGGATCTTACGTGGCCAATATCTCAATGGCACACTCAGCGATGCCGATGCCATTACCCAATCAAATAAAACCACCCCAGGTTTAAAGCCCGGTAACTTCGCACAATTAGGTTCAAAATCGGAAGCCTTCTTTGTCGAAGCCGGCGTCGACTTAGGTCAATTCACGCCAGTGCCAATCACCATTTTTGCCAATATTGATTATTCAAACCCCTTGGCTGAAGTCGAGACCGGCACTGCCACCAAGCGATACGAAAATACCTGGACCAGTGTCGGGGTTAACTACTTTCCGATCCCCGAGATCGTGCTGAAGGCCGAGTTCGGGCGCCAGCAGGTCGCCGTGTCATCAATACCCGATACCAACTTTTTCGCACTGGGTGTCGGTTACCAATTCTCGCTGTGATCCTTAAGGTCATATCGCGCATCAAACATGAAGTACAACATTAAGTAAAAATGGAGCTTTACATGAAATCATTAAAATATTCGGCAATTGCACTTGCACTCATCTCTACATTGGCGGCTTGCGGTGGTTCCGGCAGCGACGATACGACCCCTCCGATCGATGAGTCTAAGTTTGCATTTGCGGCCACTGAGATGATCACAAACCTGACCGATGACGTGATAGTCAGTGGTTATGCCAGTCTGGCGATGAAAGGTGAGTCGCTGTTATTGGCCACACAGACATTGGTCAACACGCCGACGCAGGCGAACTTGCTTGCCGCTCAAGAGGCGTGGAAAGCGGCGCGTCAACCTTGGGAGCAAGGTGAGTCGCATATCTTCGGTCCGGTTGACTCTTTAGGTATCGATCCACACTTAGATAGCTGGCCATTGAATACTACAGATTTGACCACTGTTCTGGCTAACAACTCAGGTTTTGATGCCGATACAATCAAGGGTTGGAACGACGATGTTCAGGGATTCCATACCATGGAGTACCTATTGTTTGGTGACGGTGTCGCAGACAATGAGAAAGCGATCGCCGACTTAACGACTGCCGAAAATGAGTACCTGATGGGCTTAGCGGAAGTGTTCCGTGATTACACTAAGGTGCTCGATGATGCATGGCAGGTCAGTCATGACGGACAAAGTGGCAAGGCCTATGGCGAACTGGTTAAGAACCCGGGCAGTGACGGTAACACCTTCTATAGCTCTCAGGTCGGTGTGATCCAGGAGTTAGTGAATGGCATGATAGCTATCGTCGATGAGGTGGGTAATGGCAAAATTGCCGATCCATTCGGCGTATCGTTAGAGGCTGCGGACACTTCCAAGGTGGAATCTCAATATTCCTGGAACTCGCTAACAGATTTCAGCGATAACATCGTAGGTGTTCGTAACGTCTATCAGGGAGAGTTAACGGGCGCGAGTGATAAGCAAGGGATTGTCGATTTCGTTAAAGCGGCCGATGCTACATTAGCTGCTCGTGTTGGCAGCGAGATAGATGATGCCATCATTAAAATTCAGGCCATCTCAGGTACAAACAACATGCCTTTCCGTCAGGCAATATCAGATGTTGAGGGCCGCGTTAGGGTTCAAACCGCAATCGATGCCTTATCTAAACTGCAAACCAGCTTAGAGTCCGACATATTGCCTTTGCTTAACGATTGGAAAGTGTAATTCCCGATTTATAAGCTCTTTTAAGTCAGTAAATTGAAGGGGGCATAGGAACGGCCTCCCTTTTACTTATGGATACCTGTTCACTGGTGGTGGCTATCTCAGGATAGAGGTGCCGTCGCCGGAACAGTAAAACAGTGTGAGATAAAATGATGATGACACACAGATACCCAGGTTTAGCCTTTGCGCTATGTATCGGTTTGAGCGCCTGTGGTGGTTCGGGTGATGATACCCCTGAGCCTAAACCGGATGAAAAAATCTACCCGGCATATACCGATATCAGTGCCAGTGGCGGTGAGACAACCACATTCGATGCCTCTGAGTCGGGTCATGGCTTTTCGACGCCGGCCCCTAACCTGTCTGATGCAAACCTAGAGCTTCATTTAGAGGGAGATCTCAGCTTCGAGACGGCATTTACCACAGCGCCGAACAGTGAACACCCGGATCTCGATGGTTTAGGCCCGGTATTTAATAATGCCGACTGTAATTCATGTCATCAGCGTGACGGGAGAAACTCGACTCCTATGGTTCCTGCCGGTAAAGATCGCATTAAATTGGGCTCTGAGGCCGGGTTATTTCTGCGGATCAGTAAAGTGCCCGCCGAACCATGTACCTTAGGAACCGAGGCAAATAACTATTGTGCCCCCATCGGGGTGCCAAATTTTGGCGGTCAACTGTTTCATCGTGGTGTATTGAAGGCCAGACCCGATTGGGAAGACAATCTATTTGGCGGTCAGGCTGATGTGTACCTCTCCTATGAGACTAAGCAAGTTACCTATCCCGATGGTACTAGTATCACATTGAAAAAGCCCCTGTTTGATGTCGAAAACCCTTATGATGCACCGGGTGAGACCTTAAGCAGTGCCAATGTAACATCTGAGTTATTACAAGATGACGTCTTGATGGGATGGCGAAATGGCATGCCGGTATTCGGACTAGGCCTACTGGAAGCTATTCCCGAGGCCGATATATTAGCCTTGGTCGATATCGATGATGCCGATGGAGATAAGATCTCCGGTCGGGCTAACTTCGTGTTCGATGCGGTAAAGGCTCAGGCCGGCGATCCCAACCCGGTCTCTTTAGGCCGTTTTGGCTGGAAAGCCAATACGCCCAGTGTACGAGTGCAATCTTTAGGTGCACTGCGTGGTGATATCGGAATTACTAACCCACTGTTTCCCGATGAGAGCATCGTCGGTACGGCGCTGCACGACAGTTATCTGACCCGAACCGGTTTCACCGATACCGGGGAAGATGAAAACGGGGCACCAGAGGCAAGCGCTGAGTTTAGTGATTCTGTGGTCTTCTACGCCGAAACCTTAGCGGTACCTGCGAGGCGCAATATTGAAAGCCTGGATGTGCGTGAGGGAGCTCGCTTGTTCGAGCAGCTCAATTGTACCGGTTGCCACAAGGCGAGCTTCGTGACTAAGTCAGCAGGTAGTATTGGTGGTTTACCTATGGCTGAGGCGCTCAAGGGGCAGACTATCTATCCATTCACTGACATGCTGCTCCATGACATGGGTGATGATTTAGCCGATGGGCGTCCTGATTTTCTCGCCGATGGCAATGAATGGCGTACACGCTCCCTTTGGGGAATAGGCCTGACACAAACCGTGAACCCTCAGGCGGGCTTCCTCCATGATGGTCGTGCAGCCACTCTCGAAGAGGCGATTTTATGGCATGGCGGTGAGAGCGAGCAGAGTCGTGATGACTTTATGGCGCTGAACCAGTCAGAGCGAGAGCAGGTGATAGCGTTTCTTATGTCACTCTAAACCGCCCGGCAACAACTTTTAACAGATAAATAACGGCCGTTTCAGTGTAACTGAGGCGGCCGTTGTTCATTCTATGTCGGCAAACGGATTAGCTTCCGGGGGAATGGAAATAAGGATTTGTGATGCAGGTAAAATTAACCCGGGTTTTGCAAATGTTTGCCGTGATCTGTTTCATGTAAATTAAGCGGTATTTATCTTATTATTATAGCAGTCAATTATTATCAAGTTTCAAGAGGTGCTGGTGAGCAACATCTTAATTATCTACTCAAGTGTGCATGGTCAGACGCGTAAAATCTGTGAATATTTAAAGCAACAACTTGAGACTGTTGGAAATACTGTGACGGCATCGAGTATCGATGACGTACCCGATTTGGTGGTATTCGACAAGGTAATCTTAGGTGCAAGTATCCGTAACGGTAAGCACCACCCATCCGTTTATGAGTTTATCTCTAACAATCGTGTTATGTTGGAACAGAAGGTTACCAGCTTCTTTTCGGTTAATCTGGTGGCGCGTAAGCCTGCAAAAAATACCGTCGAGACCAACCCATATACGAGGGCATTTCTCGAGAAAACAGATTGGCGTCCTACTTTGCTGAAAGTCGTTGCCGGTAATATTGATTATCAAGGTTACGGTGCAATGGATCGTAATATTATTCGCTTCATCATGTGGATCACCAAAGGTCCTACCGATGCCAACACCAAGATTGAGTATACCGACTGGACTAAGGTTGAGACATACGCTCAAGAGTTTCACGCACTTTAACTCAGTGACCAACTCCAGAGTATTTAGGGCCCTTTAAATAGGGGCTGCGCGGGTATCAGCTTCATCACATTCTATTTCGCTCATTTATGAGGCATCATATGTCTAAGCCTGTATCTGCAATTACAAAGTTATTCGCTAAGTTAAATGAGCTTCAGCACCTATTCATCATCATCTTATCGGCTTACCTCATTATTACCAGTGGTTGGATTTTAATCGGTCGTAGCTTGAGAACGAGCGCCTCCTTCTGGGATTTAACCCATGTTTATCTGGGGCTAATAACGGCTATCATCTCTTTCACCTTTCTGCTCTCTAATAGCTTGAAGGGGAGATGGCGTCAGTACTTTCCTTGGCTGAGGGGCGACTTCTCACAGATAAAGAAAGACATTGTGGGAATATACAAGGGAAAGATCCCCATTGCCGGTGGTAGCGGGCTCTTCAGCTGGATCGAGGGTTTGGGTATGCTGGTGTTCGTTGGCGTAGGTTTTACCGGCGTGCTCTGGTACTGCTTGCAGGGAACCCCGGATGCACTTTTATGGCGCGGCTACCACATTTTCCTGGCTAAGAGCTTTATCGGTTTCATTGCGCTGCATATTGTCTTAGCGGGTCTGCATCTATTAGATTTTATTCGAGATTGATCTACACTCTGTGGATAAGCGATTAATTAGGCTATATTTCCTCTAGTATCTAGTATCTAGTATCTAGTATCTAGTATCTAGTATCTAGTATCTAGCCTTTAGTGTCTGTGAGGTGCCTTTGCGACCGCAAGTGATCCATCTTATCGATGACAATAAATTGGGTGGCGTCAAGTTGGCGCTCGAGAGCCTGTCTGAATCAAACCTGAAGCAGACGTTTGACTTTAAAATTTTCTCCCTCAATTTACACTCCTGGTTTCCCCGTCGTTATAAGGCCGATATTATCTGCCTGCATGCTGCGGGCTCCTGGCGAAACCTCCCCGGCCTCTGTCTGCTTCGCCTGGCTAACATCGGAACGCCACTTCTCTATCAAGAGCACCACTACAGTGAATGCTTCGTTAAGCATAGAGTCGCCAAGCCTTGGCGTTTCTTGCTGATGCTGAAGCTCTGTTACCGTTTAATGACTCGAGTGTTGGCTGTGTCGGATGCACAAGCCAATTGGATGAAAAGGGAAAGTCTGACGGCTCCGAACAAGCTCATTGTGATGGGACAGGCAAAGGATGTAACCCCGTTTTTGATGCTGACAGCGAAGCCCATTGGTAGGCCCGTCGTGCTCGGTGCCTATGGACGCTTCGATTCCCAGAAAGGGTTTGATCTCCTGCTCGAAGCTATGAGTCAACTTTCACCTGAAAAGGTTGAACTCAGGTTAGCAGGCGGGGGAGAGGAGTTAGAGGAGCTCGAGGCAAAATGGGCGAGCCTGCCTCATGTGCGCTTTGTCGGTGAGGTCCATGATGTGCCCCAATTCCTCTGCGGATGTGATGCCGTGGTGATCCCGTCGCGCTGGGAACCTTTTGGCCTGACTTGTCAGGAGTCTTTAACCGCGGGAAAAACCATTATCACCAGTGGCGTCGACGGACTCAATGAGCAGCTCGAGGAGATCGAATCATTGGGACTGAATCGAACCGGGGACTTGATAAGGCTTGCCGAGCTGACCCCTGAAAAAATCGTTGAAGCGATCGATAAATTGATTGATCGCGCCGAAGCGCTGCTTGGTGACAACAAAGAGTCGAATGCGTCACTGGGCTTGAGTCGTCAAGCAAGGCAGATAGTGGCGGCGCGTTGGCCGGTATTACTCGAAAAGTGGCGTCAAACATTAAACCAGCATTTGTGAGGGCTAGGCCGGTGAAGGTCGCCCATAAAAAAGGCTCCTTCGGGAGCCTTTTTTGCATTCAGTGAGCTGAAACTTATCTTATACCGATTGGTATTACTTATGCTCAACGGCCAAGTAGTTAATCAGATCGATAAGTTCGCCAAGAGTACGGACCTGTCCCATATTGACGGCGTATTTGTCGTTGACGATAAATGCCGGAACACTTTGAATGCGAAACTCTCTTTGCTGGACGCGCCACAAGTCAATTTTGTCGTTCACGGCTTTGCTGTCGGCGATAGCATCATATTTATTGATATCGAAACCATTGTTGGCAAAGACTTTCTTGATATCATCTCGATTGTTCAGCTCAGGCTTCTCATGAGCACTATGGTCGTGATCATGGCCATGACCATTGGCACCTTCATCACCCTGAATGGCGGCGAACATAGCATGAGTCATCTTATCACCTGCATCCAGCTCCTGGATGACGGCCAATGAACGCATGACTTCGGTACCAATTTCGCTATTCATAAAGTCAACGTGCTTACTATCAAACTTCACGTTTTTATTTAAGTTAGCTTTGATATCGCCAAGATACTGGGTCTCCATGTTGAAGCAGTTATGGCAATAAAAAGAGTAAAACTCAGTAAGCTTAGGTTGGGCACTCGGTGCTTTATCAGAAATTTGAGTGAAATGCTTACCTTCAACAAACTGTGCGGCAAAGCTGCTCAATGGTGCAACGGCTAATGTTAATGCTAGTGCAATATGTTTAATCAATCTTTTGTCCTCAAAAGTGACCTGCGGCTCGATTAAATATCGCAAGAGCCTGCAAAGGTGCCTGAAAAATTCAGCTAAATTTAGCATAGAAGCTTAAGCTTAATTATGACTGAATTTACAACAGGAAACAGGCCTACTAATGTGACTTAGGTTGGGGTTTTAGGGAGATTTTAATATTTCTCTCTTAAAGCTTGCCAGGCTTCACACACTTTTCGGAATTGAGCCGCATCGCCATCGGGACGGTCAGGGTGCCACTTTAATGCCAGCTTACGCCATTGGCGACGTACCTCCCTGTCCGTAGCATTCATATCCAGCTCGAATACGGCCAGTGCCTGACCCTTATGCATCAAGTTTGGGTTGGTACCGATATAATCTTCATATCTATTCCAGAAGGACTCGAGCATCTCTTGTATGATATTGGGACAGGTATCGTAGTTAATCCAGTTAAGGTAATACTCTCTTAGTGCATCATCTTCTCTGAGGCTGGAATCTAAATTGCTGGGGATGATTCGAAATATTTGGATCTCCATCGCTTTAACCTGGAGCCAGTGTTGTGGCAATAGCATAGCCTGGAGCTCAAACAGGGCGTTCATCAACAGAAAATTGCGTTTGAAGAGGGCTTTTTGTTGATCCTCATCGAGATCTTGCATCAAGCCTTTATTTTGTAATTCGGATGCCAGGTGATGGACTTTCCAGCTCTTATTTGAGGTCTGTAGTAAGCTGAGCAGTGGCCAGATAAGCGGGTTATCACCTTTGATAACAGAGATGTCGGCGACTGATGTCGAATCAGAAAGGGCCGGGAGCGTCGTTGAATTTTTGGCAAAAAGCATACTCAGAATCCATCCTCAACTGGCGATTCCTCTCATTCAAGAGAGTAAGATTAAACAGACTATGACACAGAGGATTAGGAATACAAGTGGGCAGAGTGATTGCCCCTACAGATATCGCAGGCAGGGGCTCAGGAGTTTATATCTCGGTGAAGATCTGCTCCTGTGGCAGCCTGGACTTAGGTAGTTTTGCATTGAAATCATCTTCTGCCTTGTAACCCAGAGCAACGATGACTGAAGCGCAATAACCTTGTTCTCTTAATCCCAATACCTGATTAAGTATAGTCGCATCGAACCCCTCGATGGGGCATGCATCGACATCTATCACGCTGGCACCCAGCAACAAGTTTCCGAGCGCCAGATATACCTGTTTTTCCATCCATTGTTGAGCGTCTTTTAACTCATATTTGTGCATGTTTGCAAAGAAGGAGCGACCATTATGCTGGCCCTGTTTCGCCTCTTCATCGGTAAAACGACCATCTTTGGCCTCTTGCTCCAGAACGGCTGACAAGTGTTGATCATCCATAAACACTTTTGTACACAGAACCAAAACATGTGACGCATTGAGCAGCTTTTGGGTGTTAAAGCCAAAATTTACCGTCGACTCAGCAATTGTGGCCTTACCCTCTTCAGAGGACGCCAGCACAAAATGCCAGGGTTGAGAATTGGTTGACGAGGGGCTGTATTGAAGCAGCGTCTTAATCTCTTCGATTTTGTCTGCAGCGATCTTTTTGGTTGGATCGAATGCCTTGGTGGTATAACGCTTTTTGGTCAGGTAGCTTAGTTCGCTCATTTACAATCTCCATTGGATAGCTGCGAGGTGGAAAACAGTTATTCTACTCTCCACTTTTATATAAACAATATCGATAATCGACGTATTAGTTTCAATTTATTTTTGATAATTTCTCTTCGCAACTCCAGAGCCGATTCAATGATAAATTGCAGCTCTTCAGACTCGTTATAGGGCCGTTCCTCCTTAACTTCGTCAGACGAAGATCTTCCTTATATATCCCCGTGGTAGCGGAGTATTGAGACTGGCTGTATTCATTTCTCTGGTAGATGATTGAAGATAATCGTTATTCCATGTTTAAGGGGGCGAATACAGGCCGAATAGTGCTTAGGTTGGGGATAAAGTTCAAACGATTATCATTTGATTTCCCTCCTTTTGGAACTAAGCTCAATGAATAAGGCTTTGCCATCGTTTCGATGCGCGAGTCGATGATTTTCATCTGCAGCAGAGGGCAAGTAATTATCATGGATAGCTCCTGCTTAGAGCATTATCGCTTGTTGGTTGGCATTAAGGAGACCATAGTGTATCCAAGTTTCACCGCCCTAAAGAGTACATCAACTTTAGGAAGGCTACAGTGCCTTAGTCATGCCCATATCTAACCCCCAAGCGCGTTATATTATCTTATTCACAGTATCGATTGGCATACTGCTTTCCGGCTTGATTGGCTACAGTTTTTATCAAAAAGAGACACAGGCCATAGAGGCTGATTTCAGAAGAGATGTCGATGATAAAGCATCAGCCTTAGAGCGTGAACTCTTGCTGAAACTTGAGGCTCTATATGCACTTAAGGGGTTGTTCGACAGTTCTGAAAATGTCACTGCGGCAGAGTTTAACAAGCTGGCGAGTGGTTTCTTAATTAGGCATAAGGACATTCAGGCACTGGAGTGGGTTCCTAAGGTTGTTCAGGAGCACAGAGATGCCTATGAACAGGCTGGTAGGCGTATGCATCCGGATTTTGAATTTACTGAGCGTGAGTCTCAAGGTCGTATGGTCCGGGCCTCTGATCGCGCCGTATATTTCCCTGTCTACTATGCGGAGCCTGTAAAGGGTAATGAAGTCGCCTTGGGGTTCGATCTCGCCTCGAATGAAAAAAGATTAAAAATAATCAATAAATCAAGAGACTTAGATCTGTCTCTGGCAACAGAGAGCATCAAGTTGGTTCAAGAGACCTCAGATCAACGAGGGGTGCTTGTTTTTATGCCTATCTATGACGGAGAACCGACGACTCTGAGCAAGCGTCGAGAGAAATTTTTGGGGTTTGTGCTTGGCGTGTATCCAATCGGTGATATGTTTGAAACCGCAGTTAGACATACCGGCGTACAAGGGCTCAACCTGAGCCTGATTGATAATACCGGTATCGAGGCGGCTCAACTCTATGCCAACTTTTCCACCGACCAAGCCCAAGATATGGCATTAGTTAAATTTAACTACAGCAAGCCGTTGCGCCGCTTTGGCGGGCGACAATGGACGCTTGTGGCCACACCAACCTTAGGTTATATCGCCGAACGCAGAAGCTTGCTGCCCTTGATGAGCGGCAGCTTCTGCACCTTATTTATACTGCTTGCCGGCGCCTATCTTTATGCTGTCATAAAACATTCGGTTCTTATTGAGGCCGAAGTGCTTGAACGTACTCAAGCTTTGCACAAAGTTAAGCAGGCATTGAAGGATAGCGCCCTTATCGATGGACTGACCAAGGTGGCTAATCGTCGGCAATTTGATACTCAATTCGAGACTGAGTGGCTGAGGGCTATTCGCGATGGCAGCTCGTTGTCATTAATCATGATAGAGATTGATCATTTCAAGTCATACAAGACGCATTATGGCGATGGTGCGGGTGATCAGTGTTTAAAGGATGTGACTAAGGAACTCTCGAATACATCGAGCAGAAACTCGGATCTGGTGGTCAGGTATAGTGGAGAAGCGCTTGCTATCTTGTTGCCCAATACAGAAGAACCTGCCATTTTGGCCGATAAGTGTCGCTCGAATGTAGAAAAGCTATATATTCCCCATGAAGGCTCATCGGTTTCCGAGTATGTCACTATCAGCCTCGGGGTGATGTCTATTATTCCGACTCAAAGATGTGACCCCGATGATTTTATCTCGAGGACAATAGCGGCTCTTATGGAGGCAAAGGAGTCCGGTAGGAATCGCGTCATTGTTGGCGATAAAGCCATCCAAACTAATCAAGGCGACATCATCGATTTTAAATCCCCCAAGGGCCATTCTCCGGAGTAATCCACTTTCTTACACTGTAAAGCTACTACTTTTTGATGATGAGTTAATATCGCTTAGATGAACCATATTTCGTTTCAATGTGAAAGAAATGTTAACTCTCAACTCTTCTCTCGTGTAAACTGTAGATTAAATGCCTGTTTTCATGGATACATTTTCACGGTATGAATTTTTTTTCAAAGTACATTCTCTTAACCGCTATCTTGATAGGCTTAAGCCTTTCGGGCTATATGGGAATAAGTTTCTATGAAGAAGAGACTAAGGCAATTGAGCAGGATTTTCACAAGGACGTCGATGATAAAGCGGCGGCCTTAGAGAGGGAATTACTGCTCAATATTGAGGTACTTTTTGCCATTAAAGGGCTGTTTGATAGCTCAGATGACGTAAGTTCAGCCGAATTTAATCGAATTGCCCAAAGCTTTCTTGCCAGGCATCAGGATATTCAGGCGTTGGAGTGGGCGCCAAAAGTGCTTGGGAATCAAAGGCTGGCCTATGTGGATTCGAGACGCGCCGAATTTCCCGATTTTGAAATTACAGAAGTGGGCCCCCAAGGTATGATCCGCGCCCTCGACAGGAACAGCTACTTCCCCGTCTCCTACGTTGCGCCAATAGCTGGTAATGAGGTGGTTTTGGGGTTCGATCTCTCCTCTAGCGATAAAAGAGTCGAGACCTTGGAGAAGGCGCGAGATCTGGATCAGTCGGTGGCATCGCCTGGCATAAGCCTGCTTCAATATCACTCGAACCAAAAAGGGATCCGTATCTTTGTACCCATATACACCGGGGAGCCCACTACGGTATTTAAACGTCGTGACCAGCTTCGTGGATATGTGCTGGGTGTTTATCGTATCGGTGACATGTTTGATAGTGCTATCAAGCGAACCTCGGCTCATGGAATCTACTTCTCCCTGGAAGATAGGACATCAAATAGCGACAGCAGCCTCTATTCAAACTTCCCTGCAGCACTCTCCCTGAACTCATCGCAGCAAACCTTTGCCTATGAAAAGTCGCTGACTCGGTTTAGTGGTAGACAGTGGACGATTGTTGCCGTTCCCAGTACGGGGTATGTCGTTGAGCGAAGAGGTAAATTGCCCTATATGATAGCGATATTCGGAGGACTCTTTGTCTTGTTGGGGGCATCCTATATCTATGCGATTTTAAGGCGGTCGGAGCTGATTGAGAGTGAGGTCGAGCAGAGAACCCATGATCTCAATGAAGCCAAACGTAAGCTGGAAGAGCTTTCTCAAACCGATGGCTTAACTAAAATTCCTAACAGACGCTGCTTCGATGAGACTCTGCAAGCATTGTGGCAAAAAGCGATAAGAGAGGAGTCGAAAATTGGCTTGATGATGATAGATATCGATCATTTTAAACTCTACAACGATACCTATGGCCATCTCGCCGGCGATCAATGCTTACGTGAAGTCGCCCAGGCATTAAGTCAGACGCTGAATCTGAATACCGATCTTGTGGCCCGTTATGGGGGGGAAGAGTTTGTCGTGTTATTGCCTGATACCCGAGACTGCCTCTCTCCTGCAAAGCGTTGCCAATATAATATCGAACGCCTGGGTCTTCCCCATAATACCTCACTGACCAGTGAGTTTATTACCGTCAGTATTGGCGTTGCCAGTATCTCACCGGCTCAAGATTCGGATCTTATAGACCTGACGACTCAGGCGGATCTGGCCTTGTATGAAGCTAAAAATTCTGGTCGAAATCGTGTCTGTTTCTTTAAACCTAAGCCGGTAGATATTTCCACTATCAGCCATAAAGAAAATTATCAGGCCAGCCACAAAAGCAGTGCTGTTTCACATAAATGATGAGTTGAGCCTCCCCTGCGTCAGGCTAGTCGTCATCCCAGGATCGAGGGGAGAGGGGGCGAGGAACAAGATATCCGGGATCTAGCTTGATAGAGCATAGATTCCGTATAAGTTCGTGCCTCACTTTACACAATGACGAATTTGTCACCGCGCTTTACGATCTGCCTTTCGACTATGCTCGATAAGATAAACATCAACAGATAGCCACTTCCCAGAGCCAAGATCACCGCAACGACATTATCTGTAATTCGACTGTAAATGTAGTAGCTGCCAATTAACGCCAGGATCCCACAGATCCTGATAACCAAACTCTGAGTAAACAGGCCATGAGCCTTAATGAAGGCTAACTGGTAGGCATTGAGCATCATAAACACGAAGAACATGGAGAAATGCATCAAGACGGGGGCGGCCTTGCTGTATTGAGGCGGGAATACCCAGCTCACTATCTCATGACTAAAGCAGAGCATAAGCGTAAAGAAACTGGCTCCTATGATAACGGCAAGCTTATATACCCAGCGCTTTATCTGTTTTATCTGCTCAAGGTCATTTTTACGCACGCAGACAGCGAGCTCCGGGAAAACAAATCGGTATATCGGAAAGACAAATAACAGGGTCAGATAAGCGATGATGGGCCTGACGACAACCTGAAAGTCACCGAGCTCATCTATGCTGAAATGGCCTATGGTCATCAGGACGGTGATATAGATCATCAATATACTTGCCCCGGCCTCGAGCGATGCGGTAAAGCTTTTCTTCACAAAGTTGCGTAGGTCCGGGTCTAAATTTACCGAGGCCAGAGGCGTGGTCGCTACCTGTTTACGTCGATTGATAAACATAAAGCCCGCCATCGTGATAGAGGAGAGCATTAAGCTGAAAAATAGTGAAGCGATGGCAGTCTGCTTGAGTAGGTAGAAACTGGCCAGAAAGATCACCACCTGACTCAGAGGTTCCATCCAGGTGACTCTGTTAGAGATGGTATACATACGGTACATGGCTATTTGATTGGTAAAATAGACCTTAAACCCCATTCCTAAGATGATCCCGACCAAGTGAAAATATTCCACATCGATATGTAATCTATGCTTTATGTAAGGCAGCACGACTCCCCAGGTGAGCAGTACCATGGCGATTAAGCTATAGCGAAAGATATTGGTGATATCTCTATCATTTTGAGTCTGGGAATAGCTCACCACCATGGAGGAGCGAAAACCTGTCATCAGGATCAGCGACAAGGAGACGATATCGACGACGGTGTGATAGAGCGCGAGATCCTCTTTGGCAACCCACTGTGCTAACCAAATTTTAAATCCAAAGCCAATCGTTATACTCACGAGCGTTGCCCATATCCCGGCAATAAAAGCCCGCTTTACTCGTTCGATTGAGGTGTCTTGCATGGTGATCCTTGATGAATGAAAGCTAAAAAGTAAACGTTGAGAGGGGGAGAGTTTTTAATCCTAACGTGCAATGAATCGGGTCAACAGCGCCACAGTGCAAAGATGTGACCGGAGTTCCCTCCTTGAAATCTTTATCATCTGCAGGGAACTTTTGTTATGCCTGAGTTCGACATCTAGTGCCATCATCTAGTGCCATTACGGGCATTTCATTGTAATCTAACCCTATTAATCAGTTGTGATCGAATAGAAGGTTTCTGCTTGCATAGTCAATCGACCAATGGCTCAGATACGTCAGAGCTTATCAAGATAGCCACCTTCAACCTGTTCAACTTCATTGAGCCGCCAGGGGCATTTTATGAATTTGAGAATATCTATACTCAGGAGCAGTGGCAGAAGAAGCTGGATTGGATCGCGACTTACATTGATGAGCATCAGCCTGATGTCATTGGATTTCAGGAGGTCTTTACCCCCGATGCCCTGGCGCAATTAACCAAGCGTTGCGGGTTGGAATACTTTGTCGTGTTAGATGCCCCCGAGGTTGTCGATGACTTTATCTATAGCAAGCCCGTCGTCGCCTTAGCATCGCGTTATCCCATCACAGAGGTTCACAATGTCACCGTGGGTGATGGCTGGGCATCCATGATGGGGCTGCAGGATGACTTTGGTTTTAGTCGAAAACCGCTGAGGGCGACCATCTCTCTGCCCAAATTAGGGCCCTGTGACTGTTACGTCGTGCACTTTAAATCCAAGCGTCCGCTTTTCGATGCTCAAGCACTGAACGGGCAGACGAAACCCCTAACGGGTTCACCTGACGGAAATGTCGGCCAGCTGCTCGCCATTGAGGCATTGGGTCAATGGGGATCGAGCATACAAAGAGGCAGCGAGGCTGCGCTGCTGCGTTATGCTATGGTCGAGCGCCGCACTCAAACGGGCAATCCCATGGTATTAATGGGAGACTTTAATGATATTTTAAGTGACGGAGTGCTAAGTGCGTTGACCTCTGTCGATACCCGGATTAAACCCGATCCTCTGCGGGGGGAAGTTGAACACCAACTGCGAGACCATAGGCTTAACGATGCTTATGAGCTCTATCAATCGAGTCAGTACAGCCTTTCTTGTCAACAACGGCCTTCAACACATTATTACTTTGCTAAAGGCTCCGTACTGGATTACATCTTGCTTTCGAGTGAGTTTGATATAAAAAATAGTCGCAGCTTGGCCGAGGTGGGAAGGTATGAGACCTATGACAGGCATCTCATCAACCCAAGGTTTGAGCGCGATAGCCAGAGTACAGACCATGCACCTGTGATGATAACCATCTCAATTCGCCACTAAATTATTTGAATTTTCGGTATATCGGTTGCGCCCCATATGTGGCTGTGGCAAGTTGAATAATTATGCTTGTATCAGTTTTTCGTCGTTTACATGCCATTGTTACTGAAAGGATTTCGGAGTACTTATGGGGAAGAGAAAGGTTATTGGTTCGGTCTGCACCGGCATCTTGTTGTGGGGCTCTATTTTTCCCGGTCAACTACAGGCCGCGCCTGCAGCAAATGTAAAAGCCTCGGTTAACCGCAGTGAAACCCCGGAGCGGGTTAAAGAGCGCCTGATATTGCCCTATCTGTTCAGTACCGAATCTATGGGGCTCAACTTTGGTGTAGGTGGAATGCTGAGTGGTTATTATCAAGACCAAATGACCATAGGGGGGACCGTATTCGGTGGCGAGGTGAGTAAGGCGGTCGGAGGTGGTGTATGGAACTTTAAATTGCCCCACACCGAGCGCTTATATCTCAGTGTTTATGGAATGCTGGGTTATTATCCGGATCAGCGAGCCTATGCAGGGAGCGGTATAATACCGACACCCGAGGCTTTTCCCTTACCCGGTAGCAACGATTCAATTAATACTCAATATCTTGAAGCCGATGGAGCCTCAAATTGGTTCGATATAAAGCTAGAGTATACCCTGCCCATAGGTGCTACGGCAGACAAAGGCTTGGTGGAATATAAGCTTAAGAATGGGCTACTTATCTCTCCTCCCAGTGGCGGGGAGGTGTGGAACCCTTGGGAAAGTGGTGCAACGGTCTTAGTACTTCGTCAGTTCAATCGTTATCAAAGTTTCGAATTTGAGGAGGGGGATCTGGATGGCACGGTGCACGCCATCGAATTGGGCCTTCTCTATGATAATACCGATTTCTCAATTAACCCCTCTACGGGTAGCAGTCAATATTTCTCGATTTCCCATGATGCAGCCTGGCTCGATTCAGATCATGAGTGGACCTTTATTAACCTCGATATGAGTAAGTACTTTTCCTTTGGTGAGTCAGAGTATGCTCACCAAAGAATATTGGCCCTCAACTTCTGGACCGGGTACTCACCTTCCTGGTCATTAGAGTATGCTGAGGATGGGAGTAGGCTGGTGAAAGATAATGCGCCCTATAATGAGGCTGCAACCTTGGGAGGCTTCTATCGAATGCGAGGTTTCGATCAGAACCGTTTCCATGATAAGGCCGTCATCTATGGCAGCGCCGAATATCGTTATACTCTGAAGTCCAACCCCGTTGAGGATGTGAACTGGCTCAGGTTTCTGAAGCTTGATTGGTTTCAGCTGGTGGGGTTTGTCGAGGCGGGCAGGGTCGGTGCTGAGTATAGTGCCGATGAACTGCTAACGGATATGAAGTTTGATTTTGGGGTGTCCTTGAGGGCGTTAATGGCGGGGCTGGTTGTCAGGGCCGATATCGCTCACTCTAACGAAGGGACAAACACCTGGGTGATGGTCGACCACCCCTTTTAACTGGTGGGCGTCAGATACAGACCTAACTTATGCAATTCTTAACCTTGAGTCGACATTATGCTTGATGCCATTTGTATGTTTGATGAAGATGAACCTGTCACCTATTCGGTGTTCAAGTTTCAAAAGCTCAGTGATGTGGATATCGAACGGTATCGGCAATCGCTTATCTGCCCACAGTGTCATGGGAAAGCCTATTATCGTAAGGCGTCGCTTGACGGTAAAGCCGCCTGCTTCGGCTCCCGCTATCATCAGGCGAATTGCAAAGAGTTTAAACCTTCACAGGCTAAAGCCAGAGAGGAGCAAGATGCCATCGAGGTTAATCAGCTGGTGGTCGACAGTGACGCCTTGATCATCGACTTCACTAAGCGCCCCTCTATTGATGCATCGAAGGCGAGTGCCAAATCTGTCTCAAAGGAAAAGTCGCTACAAGCTGATCCGGGGCAGAGTGAGAGTGAGATAAGAGAGAGTGATAAGGCTTACAGCACTTATGTTGAGAGTGCCAAAGAGGATAGCAGCAAAACTGAAAGCAAGAGTCAGCCAAATTTACCTGACGACAAACGAGTTTCAACTCAAGGGCTCGAGAAGCTTCTTCACAGCTTGCTCAGAGGCAGCGAACTGGCTGAGTCAGAGCTTTGGGTGTATACCGATGATAAGTACCGCTGGCGTGCAAAAAATCTCTTCGTAAACTTTGCCGATGCAGAGCCAACAGAAAATGGGGCGCCACGTATGTATTGGGGCACAGTATCCCATATCGATAAGGCGATGCAGTGGCTGAACCCCTCTGACAGTCGGGATGTCGGTATTCCTATAGAGGAATTTCAGACAAGTTTATTCAAGAGGTTCAATATCAAAGATCGCCGGGATATCGAAGGTGCGGGTATTATCCTTTTTGGAAAATGTTTCTGGAATAAAGAAAAAACAAGAAAAATAATTCAGCTATGGGGAAAAGACATCAGTCGGATATTTATCTCGAAGCTTGACGATTAAGCTGTCTGGTAAGGTTTGATTTTGCAAAATGAAAACTCATCCGCAAAAGGTGAGTGGCAAAATGAGAAACGGTGTCGCTGATTTTATCCTTGGCCTAATCCGACATAATGAACCTGCCACTTATCGGCCCGATTTTTCATCGAAGGTTGAATGCTCAACTCATCTCAACAAAAACAGCCGCTTATCCCGACTTGTTTCTCGTTTTTCCTTGCCGTATGTCGGTGACAATGAAGAGGCTAGATGTCGTTTTACTCGCTTGGCATAGTAAATGCTTTTATCTGGATACTGGTTAGCATTCACAAGTATCACTTGAGGTGCTAATGAATAACCTGAGGAACTGAATATGTCTTATACAGCGCCAATGCCAAAGCAGCTTAACTTTACGGTTAACCAACACCTCTATCAAACCTCTAACCACTATCGTTGCAGAGTCGACTATGTCATTAAGTTATTAGGGAGTAATGAGATGGCCGCCAACCATCAATCTCTTAATTACAGGGCGGATATCATTAATGAAGAGAAAGACTTTGTGCTTGGATATAACTAAATCTCGATCATGAGGAATAGAGGGGCGAGGCACAGAGAGGCGAGGACCAAGGAGGGTCTTTGTAGAGTTGATGATGCGATGGTATCCCCCTATTTTCTGTTTCAAACAGAGGAATATTCTGCAAATTCCAATTCACTCATCATTGATGCTTATCATCCTGACTGTTTATAGTGGTTAGCGCTACTTCTCTGAGTTAACCTATTGGACTGTAAAGTTAAAACTCCTCATTATTTGAAACCATCTCTGGATGTTTACTATTCATTGGGCTACCTTGGTGGGCAATGTTTTTGAGTGTCCGTCGATTGGACTTGGCTTTTACCGGCGCGAGTCTGTCTTGAGCCGATTAGGTTCGCCATGGAGAATCTATGCCTTCAAGTTTAGTTAAGCTTGCCGTCACCACCTGTACCCTCTTAGCTATCGGTAGTGGGATCGGGATCAGCGCATATCTTAACTCTGAGCATAGTGAAAATCATGACCACTTACTCCCTTTGGTTATCGGTTCCTGGGTTAAGATCCCCGGTTTTTGTGAAGGAAAAACGGTTTACCGCGACCAGATGGATATAGTGGATCAGCGGTCGATGATGATGAAGGGAGAACCCCTGGAGATCGTTAACTTTCAGTTGACCACTACCTCTCCCATAAATCTGACCTGTGAGCCCATAGGCGAGGTGGAGCTGTTTGCTCAAACCTCATTTATTGCCGACAAGTTTTCTCGTTTTTATGTGGGGAAAGTTTCGGGCTATACCGTGATGAAAGAGGTAAGCCCAACCGGAGACTTGTGGTTCAAATTAGACACCCGACTGCAAAAGAAACTACAAGCGATGAACAAAATGAATAATCGAGCAAGAATATAACTCTTGTGTCCGTTCTTGTTTCTATGAGCGGACAAACTAGATAGCCACCAATATCCAGCTTCATCTATTCCCCATATTTTCTCGTTTGTTCGCAGGCTCATCCCCCTTCCTTATACTTTCCATATACTTACATCATTAAGTTCAAGTCCTGAAACCGGGCCCTCAATATTAGCGTTATGGGAAAAACTTCAAGTCCATCTCTGGGGGGCAGATTAGTGGCCTAAAGGTACTTTGTGAACTAGATTTAAGAGGGTAGGCAAAGGCTATCGATGGCTGCCGCAATGGAAGCACTTGGTAATATCACAAGGATAGGAGTGGAGCTTGATATTCAGTAACCGAGTCGGCGATAGGGATAAACGCTTTTCTGGTTTTAATCGACTGGTTCGGGCTCGTTTTATTGCGTTATTTATTCCCCTTACCCTACTCAATATCGCCGCATTAATGCTGGCAAACTCCCTGTATATTAATGTCGAACAAGCCAAGCAGCAGGCCTTAGTCCAAGCCGCCATAGAGGTCGGTACCAATTTAGCTCAACATGATCTGACTACGGTCATGTCTCACCTCGAATTTTTAACCGCAAGTGAAAATGTTGAAAGCTTTATGAATAGTGGAATCGATGACAGTAAAGCGCATATCGAGAGGGAGTTTCTTAATTTAGCCAATACCAGCCAACTCTATGATCAAATACGCCTTATCTCTCCCTCCGGAATGGAGCTGGTTCGGATCGATTATTTCGGTGATCAAGCGGTCGCCGTTGTCCCCGAGCTGTTGCAAGACAAGTCAAATCGATACTACTTTCAGGAAGCTGCCGCGATTACTACAGATAAGATGTATATCTCGGCGCTCGATCTCAATCTGGAAAATGGCGTCATCGAACAGCCCCTGAAACCTATGATCCGATTTGCTAAGCCACTTAAAGATGAAAATGGAGAGTTAAGAGGGGTTATCGTTCTAAACTATTTCGCCAATTTATTGCTCGACAAGTTCAGAAACCAGATGATGTTTGCTCCGGGAGAGGGGGCACTGTTGAATAAGGATGGCTACTGGCTATCGAGCAGGGACCCCTCTCAGGAGTGGGGGTTTATGCTCAATCATAAACAGAGTTTCGGTGCCGATAGTCCGGAGCTTTGGCAGACCATATCCCTGACTGAGAAGGGCAGCGTTGAGAATTCAGATGGCCTGGTTACCTTCGCCACAGTGCACCCGATTAAAGACATTGATAAAAAAGTGGCCAATCGGGATCATTTTATCGATGAGTGGCGGATCATCATAGTTAATACCTATTGGGGGTTAGGTCCTGCTTTAATCCTATCTAAGATGGAGTTTCTGTATCCGGCATTGATCATCTACCCCATAGGTTTGATACTCATCTGGTTTTGGGCCCGAGCTTCAGTCGGGCGGAAGTGTGCCGAGCGGGAACTGAAAAAACTCAATAAAACGCTGACACTAAGAGTCGCGGAGCGAACGCGAGAGCTAGCCGTTATTAAGGATGTAACGATTCTCAGTATGGCTACTCTGGCCGAGACTCGAGATAACGAAACCGGGCAGCATCTCAGACGGACACAGACCTATGTAAAACTGCTGGCAGAAGAGCTACAAGATCATCCCGATTTTCACGATTTTCTGTCGGACAAAAATATAGATTTACTGTACAAGTCTGCCCCGCTTCATGACATTGGCAAGGTGGGGATACCCGATGATATCTTACTGAAACCCGGCAGACTGACCGATTTTGAATTCGAAATAATGAAGCGACATACAACCTATGGCAGTAACGCGATTAGCTCCTCAATTCATACGTTAACCAGTGAGCTGGCAGAAAATGATGGCCCAACATTTTTACAATTTGCTCAGGATATTGCCCATTACCATCATGAAAAGTGGGACGGTAGCGGGTATCCAAATGGTTTATCGGGTGATGATATCCCTATTGCGGCTCGGATCATGGCGATTGCCGATGTATTCGATGCGCTGTCATGTAAGAGGGTTTATAAGGGGGCCTTCAGTCGCGATAAGACTGAAAGCATTATGCTCGAAGGGCGCGGTACCCATTTTGATCCAAGGTTGATCGATGCTTTTTGCAGGATTAATGATTCATTCTGGGAGGTAAAAGCTCTGTTTGAAGATGAGCCCCCTGAAGTCACTAATGGCTGCATCGAGCATTTTCCAGTGGAGTATTCTCAACTGATTAATTTTGGTCAAGGTATTTAGCGGCAATGATAGGCTGTCTCTGCACCTTTTCTTTAGCGAGCTTCTTCATTTAGCGAACAGAGGAAAAAGCACCCACTGACTTCCTGAACTACAATTTTAAATGAATTGTAGTTCAGCATAGGTATGAGAATGATAAAGAAACTGTTGCTGTTATTAGCCTTTGTTGGTGTCGCCACCTATCTTATCGTGGGTGTGCAAACTGAAACTTCAAATGAGGCATTTACAGCCCCGATTAAGATAGCTATGTCCACTACGCCATTAAGTTCACCGTTAATTATTGCTCAAGAGTTATCACTGTTTGATAAGCATAAGGTTCATGTAGAGCTATTGCCTGTACGAGGTGGTCATCGTAGTTTCACCATGATGAGCAATGGCGAGGTAGATCTGGCGACCAGCTCCGAATCTGTGGTGATGTTTAATAGTTTCTTGCGTCAAGATTTCACCGTGCTGGCTAGTTTTGTCGAGTCGGATAACGATCTCAAACTCATCACGTTAAAAAGCGCCTCCATAACAGAAGCTAAACTATTGGAGGGGAAAAATGTAGGTATGGTTGAGTCCAGTGCCAGTGAGTTTTTCATCTATGCGTACATGATCTTGACCGGCAATAAACAGGTCAAATTTAATCGTGTATTTATGGATGCATCAGAGTTGGGGCCTGCGCTACTGTCGGGCAGAGTCGATGCCATCTCAATTTGGGAGCCCTTGGGTTATCAGCTTAATAAGGAGTATGGTGATCAAATCAGCCAATTCCAGACAAGGGGAATATACAACCTCTCATTTAACCTGGTAGCCCAAAAAGCCTCATTAGAGAATAGCATGGAGTCCTATGTGAGAGTTTTGGCTGCCATCGATGAAGCGCAAAGTTACATTGCCGATAACCCGAAGAGAGCTAAGAGTATCGTGAGTGATTTTCTTCATATTCCGGTGACAGAGCTTGAGTGGGGTTGGAGCGATTATCTATTTAGGCTCTCATTGAGCAATGTGCTGCTGTCCAACCTACAGACGCAGGCAAGGTGGGCGATAGCAACAGGCTCAGTTGTCGATACGAAAGGGATGCCCGACTTCAGGTTGTTGATCGATGGCAGGGCGTTGGAGCAGGCTGGAGGTCTAGTGACAGACCTATAACAGCGCACCTTTGATTACCCTAGCTGAATAGATTAATGAGCCGAGGGCGACAAGATAATTAAATAAATTGAGAGGAAGATGAAAGTAACTTTACGTCTTAAGATATTACTGATAGTGAGTCTAATGCTGACAAGTATCATCTTGCTCTCTTTTGTCACGCTTAAAGAGATACAGATGCAGACCAACTCGGAGTTGCATCAGGTCAGTGACATCGAACATAAAATTGATCTGATGAGCAGTGAGCTTTGGCTATTGCAGCAATATCATGATGAGGATGCACTGACTCAAACCCGTGTCGCTCATGAAGAGCTTAAAGCTTTATTAGATGAGGAGCTATTCAGTCAAAACAGTAAAAATACCATAGTCGCAAATTTAGTCAGAATGAACGCTAATATTGGTGCTCTGCTCGATCTGTCTCAAAAAGATCTCGACTCTAATTTTCGCCATGGGATCACCTCACCTGCTGGTATGCTTTCCGCGCGGTATAACATGACCATTCAATCGATGAATGAGGATCTGGGGAAATTAGAAAGGCTGGCAATAAAGGATTCTGAGCTATCACAACGAAAAATATTATATGCGGTAGTCATACTGCTTATTGTAGGTTCGGCGGTCGTTCTTATACTCACACTGCTTACACTTAAATCATTCAGTACTAACCTCAATGCATTAACTCTCGGGATAAAAGATCTGACCAAGGGTAACCTCAATAGCCGTATCGAGGTCAAGGATACCGACGAACTTTCGGTTCTTGCCCAGCAATTTAACTTAATGAAACGCTCTCTGGAGGAGACGACGGTTAAGAAAGAGCTGCTACAACTAGAGGTCGAACGTCAAACGAAAGAGCTGCAGCAACAGCGTGAAGAGTTTCAGCACCAGGCCAATCATGACAGTCTGACCAAGTTATATAGCCGAGGTGCATTTGAGGAGCAGATGCAAACGGCAATTGCTCGCTGCGGTCGTACTAATCAGAGCGCGGCACTGCTTTTCATCGACCTGGACCGATTTAAAGTCATCAATGATTGTCATGGTCATGCTGCGGGTGATGCGGTCTTAATTCAGATCGCTCAAAAGCTGTTAAAGACGGTGCGTTCATCAGATATTATTGCCAGAATTGGGGGAGATGAATTTGTTATCTGGTTAGAGCCCATCGAAAATGCCACACAGGTGATAACCGTGATCCACAAGCTGACCGAAGAGCTAGCCATACCCATTCAATATCAGGATCTTAACCTTGTGATCGATGCTAGTATCGGTGTGAGCTTCTTCCCTATAGACGCCATAGAGCTGAGTAGCTTATTAAAAGTTGCCGATGACAATATGTATAAAGCGAAAGAGATTGAAGGAACCACTTTTCAGCTGACCAGCAAGGTAACGGTGGGCCTCTCCGATGCCAAGATGGCTTAAGAAATAGGTTCTAGAACCTAGCATCTAGAATCTAGGAACTAGGAACTAGGAACTAGGAACTAGCCCCTGATCCTGTCTCGTTTTAGTAGCCTCTGCAATTTTTCCCCGAATTGATATAGCGCCAAACCAGTGATAACGGAGCTTGGACGCCGATGAACATAGGAACTAGCCCCTGATCCTGTCTCGTTTTAGTAGCCTCTGCAATTTTTCCCCGAATTGATATAGCGCCAAACCAGTGATAACGAACAGGGCACCGATGATTAATGTGTCGGTGATCATTTCGCCATTCAATGTGGCGCCTAATGTCATGGCAAAAACCGGTGTGATCAAGGTCACCAGGGCCACGGTGCTGGCTTTGAGGTTCTGCAGTACATAGAAATAAGCGATGAAGCCAATCAGAGAACCGAATACGCCCAGGTAGATAATGGCCCAGATAGATTTTAGCTGCCAGGTATCGACTGGTAGAGTTCCATCAAATAGTAACCAGGCCAAAGTGAACAGGGGGGTTGAGAACAGCAGTGCGCCGACTGTACTTGCTATGGGGTGGATGTTAATTTTCACCGTTTTTATCAAGACACCACTCAGGCTGAAGAGGGAAACGGCGGTCAATACCAATAGCAGGCCAATCCAGCTATCAGGGCTCAGTGAGAGTTTAGAGGAGCAGACGATACCCAGTCCAATAAATGCCATGGCCAGCGCAAGCAATTTCATCGGGCCAAACTTAGGCTCATCGAGGAGTTTCTGAGCTAATATTCCCGAAATTAACGGTGACAGTCCGAAGATGAGTGACATGGTACCCGATGCTAAATATCGTGCGGCAAAATAGCTCAGTAACATGCCGCCAACGATACCGATCGAAGAGAAACCATACAGCTTGAATGCGGTTTTCGTCCAGGGAAAGCGGATCTGAAAGATGACCAGAAGCAGGCTGCCTAATACCAAGGCTAGCACCATACGCAATAACACGGCCATGGTCGGGTGAACCGAGGCACTGCTCCATACGATGCCAAGGGGCGTCGTTGACCAGATGAGCACGACCGATAAAAAAGCGAATGGCACCATCTTAGGGAGTGGAACTGGGCTCTGCATTGCTGTTAACTCCTAATTTACTTGCCTGAATCGGAGGGCAAGCCGGAAATGGTTTTAGGTTTTTAAAAGAGGGCATTGAGCCATGTTGAGGGAACTCTCGACCGTGGTGTTAACGCTACTCTAAGTGGCTTAGTTTTTCACTTTTTAGCTTTGCTAACTTTTAACTCATAGCGAGCCGAGTCATAGTGATGTTCGAGGCGATAACTGTCAACCTTTTCGCTATTTGGGGAGTCGGATTAAGGCTAAAGGAGAACGGGAGTATCTGGGACGGTTAAGAAGACAGAGCTAATAGGCCTGAGCCGAAAAATCAAAAGGGGCAAAGCCCTTCAGCTTATGCCCCTTTTGTTGTTTGCGGTTATATGAACCTTTGCCTTTCTTCGGTCTTTCGGTTCGCATCTTAAACAGTTCACTGGTGACTAATGCTTTCAATGCGTTGTCTTTAATTGTGCCTCGCTTGCTATCGTGTTCGATATGCGATGAGGACTTTCGATGTTTTGCCATCGTCTGCTCCTGCTATTTTCTCATATGAGTCTCGTATGAGTCCCGTATTACTCTCTTATTGCTCTCATGCTATTCACTGTAAGAATGCCCGATAGCCTCCTGACATAGGAGACTGTCGGGCGCTACTATAGAACAGATTTGTCTGTTTAGTAAACAATTTTGTGCCGTCGGTGATCAGGTTTTTGCCATCAATTATCCGGGAGTTAAGTACTATAGCTCGTTTTTCCTCTCATTCCTGCTCTCAATTAACGGGTAACCCAGCTCCCGCCAAAGGTTTAAGCCATGATCCAGCGCTACGGCGCGCAAGAAGCCCATCTCTCTCAGGGTCGAGGTGGCTAAGACCGAGATCATGCCGTACTCACAATAGACGGCGATGCGCCGGGTTGGATCGGGAAGTAGTTCGTTAACCCGTAACTCCAGCTGTCCTCTGGGGATATGTATTGCGCCGGATATATGACCCTTGTCGAAGGCCTCTCGTTCGCGAACATCGAGTAACAGAAATTTAGGCGCTATCGATTGGCTATAACGCAGCACCTGCTCCAGTGAGACAAATGAGATCTTATTTGAGGCATCACTGATAAATTGTGCGATGGTTTTCCCGCCGCTTAAATTCGTGCGTAACGACTCGGTCAGCTGGCTCGGCATCTTAAGATCTAATGCCCGCATCTGGGTTACGAACTCATCTCTGTCTTTTTTTTGCAGCCTGGGATTATTGGAACGCTCCTCTCCGATAGTGCTATGGGTCCGCTCCGAATAGGCATGGGCCGGATAGACTTTTAGATCGGCAGAGAGCTTGAGCAAACCATTAAAGAGGCTATCGTAAAGTTGCTCGGGATCGCCGGTGGGGAGATCGGTTCGTCCTGTTCCCCCCAAGAGCAGAGTGTCTCCGGTAAATACCCTATCTTTCACAACTATAGATATGGAGTCTGCGGTATGGCCGGGAGTGTGCATCACAGTAAATCTGAGTTTACCGACTATGATGATCTCACCGTCATCGACGTACATATCGACGAAGGGGGCCGGGCTGTTGCAATGCATAATGACCGGGACGTTCAACTGATTTGCAAGCAATTTACTCGCCGAGAAATGGTCTGCATGGGTGTGAGTGTCGAGCAGATAATGGATCGCCAGTCCATCATGGCTGGCCAACCCCAGATAGTGCTCCATCTGAGTTATCTCAGGATCTATGATGATTGCCGAGTTAGTTTCACTACAGCCGATTAAGTAAGACTGACAGCCACGTTCTGTGCGGATCCGGTGAAATATCATCGACATCTTCTTGTCTCCTATGGATATTTGTCGACCTAAGTTGAGTTTCAAACAAGTTGAGTTTAAATATAGTCGATGGTTTAGCATTGATGAGGGTAAATATTGCTGAAAGTCAGTTCCTTGAATATAAGGGGGCGAGGTAAGAGGTAGGAGCGGCTTTAGCCGCGAAGCTTTTGGAGGTTCGAGCTACGAGGTTCAAGGTTCCCCATGTAGGAGCGGCTTTAGCCGCGAATGTTTCAACCAATCGATAGCCATAAGCTGTAAATGAGGTGATCTTGATCACTGTTTTGGTCTCCTTCTGTTGTCGATTAGGTTAAAGTAGGGGAATGAGTATCAAAGAGTCATTATCTCGACCACACGGACATAACGATGAGCAGCATGGAAATAGACCTGGGTTTAACATTCGACAACAGTTACGCGGAAGAGCTGGAAGGTTTTTATGTTGCTTGCCAGGGGGACAGGGCGCCGAGCCCCGAATTAGTGAAATTAAATGCGCCCCTGGCAGAGAATATTGGCCTGACCAATACCGACTCCGGGGAGTTAGCGACAGTGTTTTCGGGGAGTGATGCACCTATTGGCGCATCATCATTGGCACAAGTCTATGCCGGACACCAGTTTGGCGGCTTTACTCCTCAATTGGGTGATGGCCGTGCGCTCTTGCTCGGAGAGGTACTGGATAAACAGGGCAACCGACTGGATCTGCAGCTTAAAGGTTCGGGCCCGACAACGTTCTCACGCCGTGGTGACGGCAAGGCGGTACTCGGCGCAGTATTGCGTGAGTATATAATGAGTGAGGCCATGCACGCCCTTAATATTCCCACCACCAGAGCATTAGCCGTCGTCACTACCGGCGAGTCTATTATGCGAAGCCAGTTTCTACCCGGCGCGGTGCTTACCCGCATCGCATCGAGTCACCTGCGTGTCGGTACATTTCAATTTTTTTCCGCCCGTGGTGAGCAAGACAAGGTTAAGCAGCTCGCCGATTACGCCATAGCCCGTCACTATCCTGAGCTAAAAGAGAGTCAGCAGCCTTATCTGGATTTTATCTGTGCGGTTCGGGACAAACAAGCCGAGTTAGTGGCCAAGTGGTTACTCGTCGGCTTCGTCCATGGCGTGATGAATACCGACAATATGACCATCAGCGGTGAAACCATTGATTATGGCCCCTGTGCCTTCGTGGATAACTATGACACTAATGCCGTATTTAGCTCCATCGATGAACAGGGTCGCTACTCCTATAACAATCAACCCGTTATAGCGCAGTGGAACCTGGCGAGGTTAGCGGAAACCTTATTGCCATTGATAAATGACGATAGAGACGAGGCGATAACTCAGGCTACCGAAGCGGTCACCGGCTTCTGGGACAAGTTCCATCATTTCTGGTTGACCGGCATGCGCGCTAAGCTAGGATTATCGACTGCAATGGAGACCGATTTGGCACTGTGCGAGCAGTTACTCGAGACCATGTCGGGACAGGAGGTGGACTTTACCCAACTGTTTCGTCAACTTGCCAGTGACTTAGCAAGTGGCAATAGTGAAAGCCAAACCCTATTCAAAGATGCCGAGAAATTTAATCTGTGGCGAGACTCCTGGTTAGCGCGCCTAGCCCAAGAGAGCCTGTCGACGCCCGATCGCGTAGAGATGATGAATGGGGTTAATCCGCTCTATATTCCCAGAAATCATCTGGTTGAGCATGCCATCGATGCTGCCGAGCAAGAAGGAGATCTCCAGCCATTTGAGAAACTTATCGCCGTGCTCGCTACCCCTTACACTCCACAGGTCGACGCCGACGATTACGCCAAGCCTGCGCCCGAGAGTTTTGGTCGTTACACGACTTATTGCGGTACTTAGGTTATGATGCACAAGAGGCTGGCGCCTCTTGTGTCTAATGAAGGGTTAGACCGGGATCTCGCCGAAACGGCCCTCCTGGTAGTCTTTGATAGCCTGCTCTATCTCGGCCTGAGTGTTCATCACAAAGGGCCCCATATGGACAATCTTCTCCCTGATAGGTTGTCCGGCAAACAGCAAAAGCCCTGCGCCATCGGCGCCTGCCTGAAGCTTGAGTATCTCCTGACTATCCAGGATCAAATATTGACCCGCAGCATAATTGTTAAGGGGGTGCTTATGGGAGCCCTGGGCATCATTGTTGCCGATAAGCGTTCCCTCGTAGAGATAGAGGCCGACAAACTCATGCCTGTCCAGCTGCAGTTCGGCCATTGCTTCGGGGCTTAACATCAGATCCGCAATCGCGGCTTTACCTGCCAGATCCTGTATCGGCGCGCTGATGCTGCTTTGCCCTGTAAAGGCCCAGTTACCGGCCAGCGCCCGCAGAACAGCGCCTTTATCGTTAGTTGACTCTGGGTTCGCGGTTTCACTGCTATCCTCATACCTTGCCGGACGCATCTTCTGATTTGCGGGCATATTCACCCAGATCTGAAACCCGTGCAGCCCCTCATCGGCATCGGCTAAAGGCATTTCAGAATGGATAACCCCGCTTCCGGTGCTCATCCATTGCACATCTTTAGCCCGAATCGCTTTTACATTACCCAGCTGATCTCTGTGCTCGAAGCCCCCCTTACGTATATAGGTAAAAGTTTCTATGCCGCGGTGTGGGTGGGGCGGAAAGCCACCGATAAAATCTTGCTTATCGTCGGACTTTATCTCATCCAGCATCAGGAAAGGATCGAACCTTAGATTGTTAAAATCCGCCACCCGGCGAATATTCACCCCATCACCATCCATCGCGGGTCTGGCGGAAAATTGATTGATGACTCTCATTAAATACCCCTCAATGTGGCCCGAACCTCACTGTTAAAAAGGCTAATGGGCGAACTAATGAGTCACAGGGTAACAATTAAAGTATCGAACAAATATCGCTAAAAAGTGCGAGAATTATTCGATAAAATAGAAGTAAGTTTGGTGACTTCGTTTGAACTCTTAACTTTAGACCTTCAGCGTCAGCACTCCGCTTGCTATAGAAAAGTCACTGCAGTAAGTCATAGCAATGTTATCCGATGAAACCAAATGTGAACTGGCTTACTGACGACTCAAATTATCTTAATTACCCTTCGCTGATAAACAAAAAGACAATTTCGACTCGGTATCAGGCCTGAAGGTTGCGGGTACACAGGAGTGATTAAAATTATGCAACGAAGACGCCCCCCTCAACAACAAAGTACCCCCGAAGAGTTGGCCAGCCAACTCAGATTAGATGAGATCAAGTTGTTTAACCTGGTAGCCAAACTGGGCAGCTTCAGTGCCGCCGCCAAGCAATTAGGCATCAGCCAGCCTACCGCCAGTCGCCGCGTTCGTCGTCTCGAGGAGAGCCTGAGTCTGCGGCTGTTCGAGCGTACGACCCACACAGTGACTCTGACTGAACTTGGGACGCAGTTTTTGCAGCACAGTCTGCAACTGATGGCCAATTTCGACAGTACCTTGAGTTTCGTGCAGCAGACCAGAGAGGAGCCGGCGGGCCTATTAACCGTGGGACTTCCACTCTGGCTACTACAAACTATCGACAGCCGTTTTTTTGCGGACTTTTTGCAAAAATACCCGAAAATCAGACTCAACTTTTATAATGTTTCCCCGGTGCGACTGCAGGCCGAGAGCTTTGAGTGCGATGAAATGGATCTGATGCTGCATTTCTTTCTTCCCGCCGATCGCAAGATGACAGCCCGGCCGCTGCAAGTGTACAAGTTTGATTTTTTTGCCAATCCCAATTATCTGGCAAGGGCCCCGACACTGGAACATCCTCGTCAATTCAGCCAGCACGACTGCCTGTATGTTCGAAATCCATTTCTACAGGACAAGGGCTGGCTCTGGACCGAAAACGGCCAGTCCAACTCGGTCATCATCAATGCGCTGACTACATTTGAGACATTCACTCCGGCGTTAGACTGGGCTTTACAGGGGATTGGGGTGATCTGGTGCCCCACCCCTCTCATCGATAAAGCCGATCCGGCGCGGCAGATGATAAAGCTGTTTGACGGTGCCTATGCGACAAGCTTAATCCTTAACGCCATCTACCCGTCCCGGCGACTCTTGTCCCCCAAAGTAAAAGTATTTATGGAGGAGCTGACCCGCTTCCTGCGCAACGGTCATGCAGCAAGCGCATAAACGGTTTCGGCTGACGCTACTAAAACCACACAAATAGCAAGGGTATACTCCGGCGGCATAAACATGTTGTTAATTAAGGTAACCCTATGACTACAGAGAAGGATAACAATTCCACTGATGCGCCAGCGGATCCATCCCGGCGTAAGATGTTCAGACTCAGTGCGGTGGCGGCCGGTATCGCGGCAGTGGGCGGTGCAGGCTCTTTCATCAGCCATCGCGTTGAGGGCGTTCCCTTTGAGGGCGGCTTCCCTATGCCAATTGATGACAAGGTGCTCAAGCCATTTAATCAGCGTAACTGGATCTTTTCTCAAGGCGGCTCCGAGAAGAACCGGGCCGAATTTCCTAACAGGGATAAGGCATTTTCTGAGCTGATTGGCGAAGAGGGCTGGTCCTTCCAGGATGGCATGTTTGCCGCGTCAGATTATACCCGCAGCCCGGAGCAGTGGGACAATGCTCGTCCCGGTTACCAGCAGATCGACTGGGCACTCTTCTGTGCGGCCTCTCACCCGTTAGAATACCTGGGCAAGATGGCAAAATTTGGCATGCCGAACGCTCCGGGGATCTGTGGTTGGCCCCAGAAGAACCTTGCGCCGGTGAAGTGGCAGTTTACCTCCCAAAAAGAGGCGGCCACCAAAATCAAACGCGCCGCTAAGCTGTTCGGCGCGACCCGGGTGGGGATCACTTATAACGATCCACGCTGGAACTACGAACCCATGTACAACATCTTCGAGTCTAAGGAGGTCTCCTGGGACGAGTACCCCTTCAAGCCCAAGACAGTCATCGTCATGCTGCACGAGATGGATTATGAAGCGATTAGAACCTCCCCGTCTCCCGCCTCTGTGGGAGCCGTCAATAAGGGGTACACCGACATGGCGGTGGCGGCGGGATCACTGGCCGACTTTATTCGGCGTCTGGGGTATAAGGCGGTAGCTTCGCACAATGATTCTATCAACAAGGTGGCCTACGGTATCATGGCCGGGCTTGGCGAAGGCGCTCGAAATGGCGCTCTGGTGGCCCCGGGATTAGGTCCGCGAGTTCGTATCTCGGCGGTGATCACCGATTTTGATTTTGTCGAATATGACAAGCCACGCAACTTCGGCATCATGGAGTTCTGCGAACATTGTAAATTGTGTGCCGACCGTTGTCCCTCGAAAGCCATCACATTCGATGACAAGCCTGGCTTCAGGCCCACCTACGAGGGGGCCGACAACCCGGATCTGGCTTGGGCCGGGCAAGTCGGGGTCAAGAAGTTCTACAATGATGCAAAGAAGTGTTTCAAGTTCTGGGCCGATAATACCGTCGCCTGCACCAATTGCATCAAGTCATGTCCGTGGAACAAGCCGGATTTCTGGCACCACCGCCTGATCGATGCCTCCAACACCTTCACCAAAGGTCCGGTCCACACCTTTATGAAGGATATGGACACCCTGTTCGGTTACGGCGATATGGATGTGGCTAAGGCTACCAAACTGTTTTGGAATAAGGAGGATTAGTTATGATGGGATTGCAATGGTATCTGATGGGAGTACTGACTATTTTTGCCTGGAACGGTTACTTATGGCTAGGGCGTCACTATCGACTCGACTGGAAGGCAAGCCTTGGTCTGCTCATCTCAGCCTGCACTTTATTAGTGTGCTTCGGTTGGTCATGGGCCTCATTCGCCGAAGGCGAGGCCAGATCCGGTGCCATGGGGCTGCTGCTATTCGGACTCGGTGGTCTGATGATATTCAGTGGCACCTGGCGCGCATTTATTAGGCCGAAGAAGCACTCGCTAAACTAGCAGGCAATGTCGGAGGCGTGTGTATTCGATGACATCACACCTCCTGACCCAGCCGACCGCTACTTTCAGATGACTTAAGTTAACTGACAATAACGGGCTAAAAAAAGAAAAAATCACTGCAGGAAGTCATAGCAATGCAGTCCGATAAAATGCAAATGTGAACTAGCTTACAGACGATTAAGGCTATCTTAATTACCCTTCACTGATGAACAAACAACCAGCAACTTTCATGAAAAAAAACTTAGGCCCCCATCTCGAGAAACTGTGGCTCTTGTTTGCATGGAGCACATTGATCTTAGCCTTCATCATAGGGCATATCGCGGCGAAGCCCGACTACCTGACGATGGCTAAGAGCCATTTCTCAAACTTTAACCTGGTTCCTTCCAAAGACTATACCAGCCTGCCCGTGGTCTTTGTGCCCTCAGAGGATAGCCAAAGCAACCAAAGTAACGCCTCGGGTGGCGAGCCGGGCGAGGCCGTGGTCATCGCCGCCGGCACCGGTTATGGCGGGCCATTTGTGCTGGGGGTGAGAGCCCTGAAAGGTGAGAACTCCGCCCGCATTAAAGAGGTGGTGGTCTTGTCGCACAAAGAGACCCCCGCTTACCTGCAAAAACTGATTAATAACAACTTTTTCCGGCAGTTTATCAATAAATCTGTCACCGATAATTTCCTGTTAGAGGAAGATGTCGACGGTATTTCCGGCGCGACGGTGTCCTCTAAGGGCTTTACCAAGGCGATATCAGAGGCCCTGCACAAAGGGGCTCAAAGCCATCTGGGATACGAGAAGACTTGGCATGAAGTCGAGTGGTCGCCGGGGCTGAATGAAGCCCTGATGGTGGCTCTGTTCCTGATGGTGCTGGTGGTCGTCTACGCGCCGAGAAACATAGCCAAGCCGTTTAAGTTGATCTTACCTTTTGCCAGCCTGGCCTTCGTTGGGTTTTATGTGAATGCCTCGATTAGTCTGGGTACTCTGGCTGGTATCGCCATGGGCTATGTTCCCGAATTCAGGCAATATCCCATCTGGTGGATCATTGTCGGTGGTGTGCTGGGCGGTATCCTCCTCTTGGGGCGCAACCTCTATTGTGGTTACCTCTGTCCTTTCAGCGTGATCCAGGATCTACTGCAAAAAGTAAGCGGTATCAAGCTGGCTCTGCGACCGGGCATGGCCAGAAACGCCAGACGCGTCATCTATGGCCTGAGCTGGTTGGCGCTTATCTTGATCTTCCTGTCACGCCACCCGGCCTTAGGTTCCTACGAACCCTTCGGCATGATGTTTTCACTTCAGGGGATGGGCATTCAATGGTACATCTTACCCTTTAGTCTGCTGGGTTCCTTCTTTGTGCCTCAGTTCTGGTGCCGCCTGTTCTGCCCGGTGGGTCTGTATCTATCCGAGGCGGTGCGTCTGCAGCATGCCACGGTTCGCACCGTAGGCAATATCTTAGTGAAAAATGTCACCGGACGGCCGAGTGATTCGAAAATTATTGCCGATAGTTACTCCAAGGCGACCGACACGCTTACCATCTTGTTTGCATCTCAAACCGGTAACTCGAAGCATCTGGCTTATCAGTTAAAAGCGAGTTGCGATGCCAATAGCTTGCCGGTGCGCATCGCGTCCATGGCCGACTACGATACCGATAACCTGCAGCGCGAAAGTCACCTGATTATCGTGACCAGTACCTATGGTGAGGGTGAGCCACCCGAGAGTGCCGAGGGTTTCTATCACACCCTCTTTGCGGACAATGCCCCACAGTTACCCGATCTCTCCTATTCGATACTGGCTCTGGGTGACACCAGTTATCGCTTCTTCTGTAAGACAGGCATAGACTTCGATGAGCGTCTTAGCGAGCTTGGAGCACAGCGCCTCCATGAGCGGGCTGAGTGTGATGTCGACTATGATGCCATGGCGGACACATGGATAACTTCTGTCATTAAGGTGCTGCAAAATCGACTGGAAGCCAGCTGTGCCAATGCCGTTATGCCCATCGAATCGACGGGAGCGGAGCAGGCTTACTACAACAAGGCGCGTCCATTTTCGGCCCGTCTGTTATGCAATGACAGACTCGCACCCGATGCCTGTGAAAAAGATTTTCGTCATATCGCGCTGTCACTGGAGGGCTCGGGGATCCAATATCAGCCAGGCGATCTGCTGAGCGTCTGGTTTAAAAACGACGAGACAGAGGTCGCAACGCTGCTGGCCAACTTGTCTATCCCGGCCGACGTCGAGGTTGAAGTTGATGGCAACATCAGAACAATTTCACAGGCCTTGATTGAAAATTATGAGCTGACCCAGTGTCACCCTGCCTTTATCGAAAAGTATGCGACGCTGAGTCAACAAGCCGAGCTACTTGGTTTAGTGGCTGACTTCGATGGGGTGCGTGACTATGCACGTCGCCATCAGATCTTCGAGTTGGTACGTCTCTATCCGGCCCGGCTTACGGCGGAGCAGTTGCTGTCATCTCTGCGCAGATTGACGCCGAGAAAATACTCTATCTCCTCCAGTCAGTCGGACGTTGGTGAAGAGGTTCACTTAACGATAGCCGTGGTCGAGTATATGTCGGGTCAAGGTGTCGAAAGTCATCGATATGTGGGCGGAGCCAGCGGCTACCTGTGTCAGCGACTGGCACTGAATGCCGAGGTGAATATCTTCGTCGAGGAGAATGAACACTTCCGTCAGCCAGAACACGGCGATGCGTCCATGATCATGATTGGTCCCGGCACCGGCGTTGCGCCGTTCAGGGCATTCATGCAGCAGCGCGCCGCGCAAAAGCATACAGGTAAGAGCTGGTTATTCTTCGGTAACCGTAATGAAGAGCTCGATTACCTCTACCGGGATGAGTGGCAACAACATCTGGACTCAGGCGTGTTGACCCGTATGGATCTTGCCTTCTCACGGGATCAGCAACAGAAAATCTATGTTCAGCATCGTATCGAACAGCAGGGCGCGGAGTTTTATGGCTGGCTCGAGCAGGGCGCGTATATCTATATCTGTGGCGATGTCTCACACATGGCTGTCGATGTAGAGAAGGCAATTTTGCAGGTCATCGAACTCCATGGGGAGATGTCCTGTGATGAGGCATTGAAATACTATGAACGCCTGAAACATGAAAAACGCCTGTTGAAAGACGTCTACTAACAGACGTCTACTAACAGACGTCTACTAACAGACGTCTCTCAACCGACGCCCCTATGGGCGCACAGGCACTGCAATTACAGATAACATATGAGGCACCGATTTTGAGTCAATCAAACAATACGGGTCATGAACAGAGTGGGAATAAGAGCAGCACATTCGAAACTAAAATGAGTTTTGGTTTGGGGATGATCACCCTACTGCTCATCTTTGGTTATTTCTATGAATCGTTTCAGGAAATTCAACGTCAGGAGATCATCGTTATCGCCATCGACAGAATAGAAGCCGCTTCAGACGCGAAAAAAGACTGAGGCTAATCGTTAACAGTCATCACCCCGACATCGACCCATAAGGATATGGGCTCGATGTCACTCCTGCTTCCGGTGATGGTTTCCGGCGACAGTTTGTAGCGATAGTATCTAACGCGCTTTCATATCGAACGCACTCTTCAGATTATTGGCAAACTCGATAAATTTCTCTTTGATGGTGCGCTTAATTGAAACATTGAGTGAACCCAAAACAACCTTGCCTTCGATAGTGATGACAGGTGCCTGGCGGTTAGCCAGCGACGGGGCTCGGTTCTCTATACTGCTCACTATCCCGTAGGTCTTGCAAACCACGTTGATCCCCTCCGGAACATAGATAATGGCGCCGCCCAGAACACAATTTAATTTAATGGTGACATGCTGGTGCTGAAAAATGGCGTCGCTAAAGTCCAGCGTCGACTCACCTAAGATGTTGCGTACATTAATCACCTTAGGCACCTGCCACTGGCCGCTGCGTTCATTATTACCGAGAATACAATTTAAACTGAGCTGGTCATCCTCGGTTTTATTTGAATAGCTTGGCGTAAATTGATGCTCTTTCTTATTGCTATAGTCGGTATCAGCCTTTAAGGAGAGATCGGCAACCAGATCGAGTATCTCTCGATGGGAGGAGGAGTTCATCGCATCATCGAGTCGGCGCTCGAAGGCCTCTGCCGAGATAACGCCATGGCTGTAGTTGACGATCAACTGATCGATCACCTCTTCACGTATTTGTTCAATGGGACGATCTTCAAGGATCACATCCATGCTGTCACTCCTCTGACTTAAATTATATTCGCTTGTATATGTTTGATCTAAATGAACTCGAATGAAAAATAAGCAATTTCCGAGCCAGTAAATTTAGCTTTTAAAAACAAAAGATTAAACTTTTACGTTTTTTGCAGGTCGTAGGAGTAACCGATAATTAGTGAAAATCATCATATAGCGTCGCCTAAATCAGATTAAGTCAGCTTAGATACAAGTTAGATAAGTAAGCTGTATTAGTTTGCCATGAATGGCATCAATTTCGATGAGTTTGAGTTCTTTCGACTCCGATAGTTCGGTCTCGATTAGCAGGTATCTTTTATCCTGAATTTGGATACAATGTAAGCAACAGTGATAGTTTGGAGTGGGCGAAATGGACAAAAGTAAAATCCTGATAATTGATGATGATCCTGTGTGTACCGGGGTCTTACTCGCTATCTTAGGCGACGATTATGATGTAACGACCGCCAACTCCGGCAGTGGCGGCATCGATATATTAAGTTCACAGACGCCCGATCTTATCCTGCTCGATATCACCATGCCGGAAGTGAATGGTTATCAAGTCCTTAAGTTCCTCCAGGAGGACCCGTCACGCATCGATATCCCTGTGGTGGTGATCAGCACCTTGGTCGAGAGCTCAGATCAGGAGTTCGCTATCAAACTCGGCGCCGACGATTACGTCAACAAACCTATCATGCCAAATGTGATACAGGAGAAACTCGAAAAGTATCTCCGATAACCCTCAGCTTTGTTTTTGTCGAACGACAAAGTTTGAAAACGTTCTACTCGTTAGCCTTGGCTGGGGTTATTCTTGGCTAGGGTTAACCTTTGACAGTTTATTGTTAAGTTAACCCTAGGTTGAGTTTAGTCTGTACCTCTGTCACTCCTCTCTCTTTTGCTTCCTGCTTACTCGATCTTTCTTATTTGTGGACTCATTAGCCCGATAAATTATGAGTCACAGGATTGCTTTGAATGTAACATACTCCTAACATGTGCTTGTAGCCTACTCTCTATAGGTGAGTGCCATAAAGAACCGTTTTTAATATCGTTAGTTGATGGCGCTAGCGAAAACGATAGCGCAGTTTAAAAGGAGTTTCCCTATGAAAGCCGTTGAGCTTGCAAAAGCAATACTTGTATCGACCTCATTGATGATGATTGCCCCGGCCACAATGGCCGAGCCGCCTACTAATACTGAGAAGAAGGCTGAAAATAAGGCTGAAAAAAAGGCGATGAAGGAGCAGAAAAAGAGTGAGAAAGAGGCTCGCAAGGCTGCGGAAAAACGTGAGCGTGAAGCGAGAAAGGATGCCAAAGAATATGACCGTGAAGCGCGCAAAGACGCAGAAGAGCGTCAGCGTGAAGCGAGAAAGTATGACAAGGAGTATGATCGCGAGGCGCGCAAAGATGTAGAAGAGCGTCAGCGTGAAGCGAGAAAGGATGCCAAAGAATATGACCGTGAAGCGCGCAAAGACGCAGAAGAGCGTCAGCGTGAAGCGAGAAAGTATGACAAGGAGTATGATCGCGAGGCGCGCAAAGATGTAGAAGAGCGTCAGCGTGAAGCGAGAAAGGATGCCAAGGAATATGACCGTGAGGCGCGCAAAGACGCTGAGGAGCGCGAGCTTGAAGTAAGAAAGGACGCCAAAGAGCGCCAGCGTGAAGCTCGCTTAGAGGCTGAGGAGCGTCAGCGTGAAGCTAAGGAAAAGGCTAAAGAGCGCGAAAGCAGGGACTGTAAGAAAAACGAAGAGTGTGAAGAATACCTCTGATATTCTTGCCCCGGCAGTAAGGCTTAACAGCGTTACTGCCATCGAGCCAGCCTTGTAACTGTAGCAACATGGATGGAGAACAGCAGCTAACTTAGTGGGGGGACTTTAGTAACCCTACTTATTCCTCATATTTAAATACTCTCGTTAACTGCTTTAGTTAGCCCTTTTAGTGAGTAAACTTTATCGTTTTTTCCAAATTGCCTAACAGTAAGTTTTCTGCCTTTTTTAAGGTCTTCTGTTACTCTGCTATCGTATGTAAATCGGTAAGAGCTATTTTGTGAATATCCGATCTCTTCGTCATCAACATAAAATGTCGGATTATCTAATCTACTTTCAAACCCAAAAGTTACTTTTCCATATACCCAGTGTTTTGTTCGTTCAAAGGTGAGTGTTATATCGCTACTTCGAATCATCCCTGGACCGACCACAGCCCATTTTGAACTGTTAGTTCTTAAGCTATCTTCCATACAAGGTATAATTTTTTCAATATTTTCTGAAAACTCTCTTAAACAAGCCACAAGCAAGGGGTCATATTTAGGGATAAGTTTCTTATCTAAAAACTCAACGATTTCTACGGCTTCTTCACTGGTCTTAACCGCTCTAGCTCTGGCGGTAGCGGTAGCAATTTTTGTTAACTCTGAGGATAACCAAGTATTTCTAATTTCGTCTTTTCTAATGTTGCTAGCTTGAACTGTGCTAGCTAAAAGTAAAGCCGCCAGTAAGGTTAACATTTTCATAAGTGGTTCTTATTAGATTAATTTGCTTTTACATTCAACCAGATCTTTTAAAAATACTGATCGATTTTGAGGGGCTCGAAGAATATAGCTAGGATGGAATGTTGGAAGAATATTTCCAAACCACCGACCTCTTAGCTTATTTATTCCTTGCATTTTTAATAGTGATTGGCAGGCTGTATTTCCACAAGCCATTATCACAGTAGGCTTTAGTTTTAAAATTATGTCATTAACAAAAGGTGCATAATGTTCAATCTCTATAGTTGTCGGAGCTCTAAACTTTCCATCAATACCTATTGGCATTCTGAAAACTGAATTTAAAAAGGCCACATGCGAGCTGTCGATGCTTATCTCATCGAGCGATTTATGTAATTCAATGCCAGCAGGCCCTACAAAAGGTTCACCGGCAATGTTCTCCTGAGGACCAGGAGCTTCACCAACAATCAATAATTTAGGAGCTATGCTTCCTTTGAAAAAAGCTAGCTGGTTGCCTTGGAAACTTAGTAAGTCATTATCTATTTGTGAATAAGAATCTATCAAGTTAGTTATATGCCTATCGTGTCTCATAAAAATATGTGCCTATTTAAAGGGAATTCAGTAATCACTGATGACAGCATGTATTAAATCTTATTTCTATACACCACTAGAGTGCTTAGTAAAGACGAGGCCGGTCGCAGTACTAGCCGAGATCATATAAAGGAGTGATTAAACTTGTCTGTTGCTTCGTTCTAGCCACTATATTCATGGCGTTGTTGGTAACTAGGATGGGGATAGTTGCTTGATGTTAGCTTATGGTGGGGGGGAGCTGGCGGAGGTTAACAATGCCCCACTTATTATCTTATGAGACCGCCCCTATCTATTATGGCTCGATAGAAGGGGAGGTCATCTTGGTACTTTACCTAAGCACTCTTACCTAGGAACTCTTACCTAGGAACTCAACACCTTACCTCAACACTTTACTCAAAAAGGCCTGAGTTCTTGCCTCTTTCGGTGCGCTGAACAGGGCTTCCGGCTCGCTGTTTTCTACGATAACGCCGCCATCCATGAAGATGACTCTGTCTGACACATCTCGTGCAAAGCCCATTTCGTGGGTGACGATCACCATGGTCATCCCCTTGTGAGCCAGAGATTTCATCACATCGAGTACATCACCCACCATCTCAGGATCCAGCGCCGAGGTGGGCTCATCGAACAGCATCAGCTCAGGTTTCATTGCCAAGGCACGAGCGATGGCGACCCGTTGTTTCTGGCCACCCGACAGGCTGGACGGGTAGGCATCGGCTTTATCCTGCAATCCTACCTGCTCGAGTAACGCTTCGGCTTCGCCGTCGGCCTCTTTCGCAGTCATCACCCCAAGCTTTACCGGGGCGAGAGTGATGTTTTGTTTAACCGTTTTATGGGGAAATAGGTTAAAGTTTTGAAACACCATGCCCACTTTCTGCCTTAGCTTATCGATGCAGGCACCAGGCTCTGTGATAGATTGACCATCGATAAGAACATCCCCCTGAGTCGGTTGCTCAAGCAAGTTGATGCAACGCAAGAAAGTACTCTTGCCACTGCCCGATGGGCCTATAACACTGACCACCTCTCCATGGTTAATCTGCTCATCGATCCCTTTCAGCACTTGGTTATCGCCAAAGCTCTTATGTAAATTATTAATCTTAATCACTTTGCTTTAACCTCGTTTCAAATTTAGACAGCAGTAGGGTGAAGCTATATGTCAGCAGCAGATAGATCAGCGCACAGGTAAATAGCGGCACACTGTCTTCGAAGGTACGGCTACGAATTATCTCACCGGCGCGCATCAGATCGACGCCACCGATAAAGCCTATTACCGCCGTCTCCTTCAGTAACACGATAAATTCGTTACCCAGAGAGGGGAGAATGTTCTTAATCGCCTGAGGCAGTATCACCTCTTTCATGGTTGCCCCATGGGACAGCCCCAAGGATCGTGCGGCCTCCATCTGGCCCTTATCGACCGCCTGGATCCCGGCACGAATGATCTCTGAAATATAGGCACCGCTATTGAGGCCGAAGGCGATAATGGCGGCGGTGATCTTGTCTACATCGAATGCGGCCAGCACAATAAAGTAAAGGATCACTAATTGTACAACTACCGGCGTACCACGAATAACGCTGACATAGAGGTTAGCCGGCCAACGCAGGTACCAATTGGGTGACATCTTCATCAGGGTGGTCGTCACCCCTAATATTGATCCCATTATCATGGCAAAAAAGGTCACAATCAGGGTGACTTTAAGGCCATTTAAGATGAGGTAGATACCGATTAAGCCATCTTCGCCGATGGGGGTAAACAGTGAAGCGTTAATTGCATCAATCATTATCGGCTCACTTCATATGCTTGGCGACAAGGGCTTCATACTCGCCGTTGTGCTTCATGGTCGTCAGAGTGTTGTTGATGCTGTGCAGCAATTCAACTTTCTCCTTGGCGACCGCAAATCCATAAAACTCGGGTTCGAAATCCAGCTCAACCATTTTAAGTCCGGGATTCTTATCCAGAAAGCTGGCCGCTGGTTCGCTGTCAAACAGCACCAGATCGACCTTAGCGTTTTTAAGCTCCATAACGGCCTCAAAACCTGTGTTGAAAGCGGTGACCTGCTGGCTGTAACTCTTGGCCATGATATCGCCGGTAGACCCCAACTGCACCGCGATATGTTTCCCCTTTAGGTCATCGACGCTCTTTATGCTGGTGTTATCTCTGTTGACCAGCACCACCTGCGTCGCTTCATAGTAGGGATCGGAAAAGTTAACGCTCGCCTGACGCTCAGAAGTAATGGTCATGCCGGAGGCGATCAGGTCGACCTTGCCCGAATTGAGCGCCACGATGAGTGAGTCAAACTTCATGTTTTCAACTTTTAATGTCTTACCCGCATCCTTGGCAATCTGACGAGCTAAATCGATATCGAAGCCTTTGATCTCATCGCCGCTCACCCCTCCGACATATTCAAAAGGAGGAAACGCCGCGTTAGTGCCCACAACAAGCACGTCATCACTCTTACCGCATCCGGTTAACATCAACACGCCTGCTAAACCTAAGCTCCCCACAAACAACATCGACTTCTTCATCTTCAACTCTCTTCACCAAAATACTCAACTGGCAATGACTATAAGCCGATATAAAACGAAGTCAATAATTATGCGTTAAAAATGATTATAAATTCAGTTAGTATAGGTTTGAATGCTCACTTACTAATCGGTTTGCCGTGTTTGTAACTCACTATTAACAGGTTTTGTGCTTGTTATGCTGTCGATGTTGAGCTAGAGCTACAGTTGCGAAAGGTGAATAAATAGTTAGAAGCTGTGGGTAGTAAGATGTAAGCAAGTGATAGTCGCAAATTAAGAGGCGGTACGTTTAGATTAGAAGAGGTATGTCCTCTCTTTTGGAAGCACTTTGCTATTGGTTGGTGTTGGTTCAACGAATAAATTGATGAAATTTTATTGGTAAAGCCGAGGTTTTACTCGGCTTCGTTTACTTATCTACATCTATTTTTTGACAGGACTTAGTCCTTTCTCTCTTGACTCAATAGCCGTCTTTAGATCAAAGCCACCTGCTTGCCAGTTACTGGCTTCTTCAGTATTAAATGACTGATTTTTCCATTCCATGGCGCTATCGAGCTTGAAGCCTGCTTTTGACCATTCGCTAGATTGTTCTGGTGTAAAGCCTGCACCATGCCAGGCTTGAGCTAGCTCAGCATTAAATCCGATATCTTTCCATGCGCTGATGTCTCGCTCTGACATTCCCTTCCATGTAGCTGGTGCTGATGCGCAAGCTGATAATATAAGTATTACCATTGCTGTACTGAGCTTTTTCATATTTTTATCCTTACAAGTAAATACTAACTAAAATTGTTATCTGTTATTTAGCAAAACTCAATTTTTAATCGAGATGTTCGGGAGCCTATCAAGGTGGTTAAACTTCACTTCTTTAGTATTGTAGATAGTCGTTAGAATTCAAGATGGAACCGTAATTATCTTTGGTAGTGAATGTATGGAATTAATTAACGGTGCCACCCTGTGCGCCGAGATAAAAAGGTAGAAGATTGGAAGTCAGATAGTCACATAGTAGTGAAGAGATAAGCGAACAAAATGGGCTAGCGCCCATGGCGGAGCATGTGGTGCGAAAAATACTGACACAGAGGAAATCACTTAAGCAGGAGTATGCCATTTCATTTCTGTGACAATCTAGAACTTATCGATTGGACTGACAGAGCGATTAGAAACAACATGGCTGTGCACTCTATCTTGATACCTCCCTCGCACACTTTTCACTATAGTTCTAGTTCAACTCTGCTTCTTCGAAAAAATAAAAATTCTCAATAATTTCATGATCAAACTGGCGACTCGGGCATGGCTAACTATACTTCTCTCGATAATAACCATAGAAAAAGGATGGACATGATGAGGGGATTGTTAGTTTCACTGATGTTACTACTGTGCACGTCGGTTTATGCAGCCGATAAATGCGTGTCATGCCACAAGGAGGTTACGCCCAACGCGGTTAAGGACTGGCAACTTAGCCGCCATAGCGAGAATGATGTGAGCTGTGATACCTGTCATGAGGGCGACCATTCATCGGCTAAGGATGTAGACAAGCTGGTCACCATTACTGCCGAAACCTGTGGCGGCTGCCATGGCGATCGCCTGGATCAATTCTCTAAGGGTAAACATGCCCTGGCATGGGCTGCGGTCAACGCCATGCCCACCACACATGCACAACCTATGGCACTGAATCAGGGGATGAAGGGCTGTACCGGCTGTCATAAGTTGGGTATAAAAACCGATGCCGAGATCGCCAAACTCAAGGAGCAGGGCAGCAAGTTCGGCCATGCCTCCTGTGATGCCTGCCATACCCGCCACACCTTCTCGGTAAAAGAGGCGCAACAACCCCAGGCCTGTCAGACCTGTCATATGGGCTTCGATCATCCGCAATGGGAGATGTGGTCATCGTCCAAGCATGGTGTTCGCTATCTGTTGAAGCAAAATGGCGTACTGCCCGAAGGCACACCAGCGCCAACCTGTCAGACATGTCATATGGTCGATGGTGACCATGAAGTGCGAACTGCCTGGGGCTTCCTGGCGGTGAGATTGCCACTGCCTGAAGATGATGAACAGTGGAAAGCCGATCAAGTCACTATCTTGCAGGCATTGGGTGTGCTCGATCCTAAGGGACAGCCCACCGGACGACTCGACGTTATCAAGGCGGCCGATGTTGCCCGTCTGGACAAGGCATCGTTTGATAAGGAGCGCAATAAGATGCTGGCCGTCTGCGGTGATTGTCACTCAGCGAACTTTGCCCGCAACCAGCTCGATAATGCCGATAAGCTGATCCGCGACCTCGACCATCTGCTGGCACAAGCTATTCGTATCATCACGGGACTATATCAGGACGGCATCATCGCTAAGCCTGAGAGCTACGCTTATGCCTTCCCGGATCTGCTAACTTTCCAGGATGCGCCGACCACTATCGAGCAAACCCTGTTTGAAATGCACCTCAAGCACCGCATGCGCGGCTTCCAGGGCGCATTCCACGCCAACCCCGACTATGCGCTTTGGTATGGTTGGAGTGAGATGGTGAGAGATCTGCAGGAGATAAAAGAGAAAGCGGCAGAGATGCGTGCGGCTCACGGCAAGTCGGCCTCAGCTCACTGATCACAAAGTAAAGGCTAACAAAGCCTGAGGCAGGGATATCGATTACCCGATACTCCCTGACCTCAGCTTTGGCGGAACTCTCATCAGCAAGATGGCTAAGGTTAAGATATCCACTCTCTTATGAAGAGTGAGTGACACTCTTATTCTTATAAAGCGTCAGTTCATCCGCAACGTATTCTCCTATCTTTATTCACGACTATTAGCGTATGTTGGTGGTCTCTGTTTATTAAAGTGACATAACTAATGTTAATTTTATCTTCTAAGACAGGACGTAATTGATTTCACATCGAACCTCTCAAACAGATGATAACCCATCTCTTTTTGAATCTATCGCCAATGATATCGCCACTAAAGGCTTTAGTATTAACCCTGCGGCACTTCCTCTGGATTTAACTCATTTATTAGCGCAACACATCACCACCATGCCCGACACTCACTTTAAACGTGCAGGCATTGGCCGAACGACTGAGCATAGGGTGAATGACTTTGTGCGTACCGATGCGATCTGTTGGATTAATGGTGACAGCGATGCGGAGATTGGGTGGCTTAACTGGGCCCGGTCGTTACAAGCATTCTTGAATAGAAGGCTATTATTAGGGTTATTTTCGTTTGAAAGTCACTTTGCTCACTATGCAAAAGGCGACTTTTATAAGAAACACAAAGATGCATTTACAGGTGAAGGCAATCGAGTGCTGACTGTGATTGTTTACCTTAATGAGCATTGGTCTACAGAAGATGGTGGCGAGCTGGTGATTTATCAAAATCAACAATCGACCTCAGCTGTAATTGATGATAACACTGCTAGCGTGACACTAGGCTTTGGTACGCTAGTGGTATTTTTAAGTGAAGGGTTTCCTCACGAAGTACTGGCTGCACAGCGAGACCGTTATTCCATTGCTGGCTGGTTTCGACTCAATTGCAGTATCGACAATAATATTGATCCGCCGCGATAACCTATATCGCAGCAGGGCAATAGCAAACCAGCTTATACCAATACGTTTTTAAGCACGCGTTGCCAGTTACCACCCAGGATGCGGTCTCTGTCGGTGGATTTGTAGCGCGCTTTGGCTAGTGCATCGTCGATGCGGCTCATACGGTCGATATCGTTGAGCTCGGGGATCACGACATGTGTGGGTTCGTGTTCAAATCCCAGCACATTTTTAGCGGCTAAGCTGTGCCACCAAGGTAAGTATTCTTTGATGCCTTCGGCATTATTATTGCCCAGTGCCAGTAAGTTTTCCTGGCCACGAAGTGGGAAGTCGTTGGCGATGGCGACACAATCTATGCCGCCGATACGGACGACGCGATCGAGTTGTTTTACATAATCTTTAATGGTCGGTAGGGGTTTATTGGTCAACCAAAAACTCATCATAAACACCCCGAATACGCCGCCGCTGTCACCGATAGCACGGATGACCTCATCGGGTGAGCAACGGGCATTGTTGACGATAGAGCGAACGGCGCCGTGGCTTTGTACAATCGGACTGTTACTGGCTTTTACGGTATCCAGCGCCGTCTGGGGGCTCGAATGGCTGACATCGATGAGCATGTTGCGCTGGTTAAGTGCGGCGATCAATTGGCGGCCATCGGCAGTTAACGGCTTATTTAACCCTTGATGACCGTCATTATCTAATGCGCCACCGGCAAAGCGATTGCCGTAGTGGTGCGTCAGTTGTAATACCCGTAACCCTTGCTGGTGAAATTGATCTAGGTGTTGCCATGAGTTGGCATCGCTATCGGCTTCGACACAATCGGCGCCTTGGATCTGAAAATAGACCGCGGTGCGCGCTTGCTCCACGGCCAGCGCGATGTCCTGACCTGTCAGCCCCGGCATTAATATGTTGGGGTTGGCGCTAACGATTTGGTTCGCTTCTTTAATGCTTCTCATACAGGCGTCGAAGGTACGCTTGTAGTTAATGGTGCCGTCGGCTTGTTCGATGGTTTCAATGGCTGAAATGTCGCAAAGGTAGGCATCGAGTTTAGAGGCACGGATATCGGTTAGATTTTCAGGAAGAAAGGATAGGCCATCGATATAAAGGCGTTTTTTGGCAGCAGCAAATGCAGGCGAAATCCCCAGAGGGCTTAATAATGAGGCGGCCGCTAACCCTTTAAGTATTTTTCGGCGGGTTGGATTACAAGCATTGTTGGTCATGGTGTTTCCCTTAGTACTTGCAATCAATATTGAAACTTGATCAGCTATAGGCGTGATAAAAATCTTTATCATCAATAAGTTCATGGTACAGCCATGCCTGGCTTTCGCAACCTTTTACTTGGGTATTTGACGGGTTAAATGGCTCATCGATTGCAGGCAATCATTTACCCGCGAATATAGAGAATGAATCGAGTCATCCACGTTTTATGTCGCTGTATCGGCGTGGTTAAGCACGCCTGCCATTGCGCACTTCTATTTTGAATAAGGGGCTATTCACCCACTTTTCTTTTATGAGTGTCCTGTCTTTTCTATACCGTTACAACAGTAAATCCTAATTTATGCTTAAGCTTGTGGTAGGATCCCCGCCGGAAATTTAACTAAGCAATGAAATGGGTAATGTCGCGATGAGTAGAAAAATTGAATTATTGGCACCGGGTGGGGATGTCGATGCGATCAAAGCCGCGATTGTTGCAGGTGCAAACGCCGTCTATTGTGGCCTGGATACATTCAATGCCCGTAACCGGGCGACTAACCTCTCATTCGATGATTTGATGGGGATCATTGGGCTTGCACACCAATACCAGTGTGAAGTCTTCCTCACCATGAATATCGTGATCCTGGAGCACGAGATCACCGGCTTAGTTAAGCTGCTCAATCAAATCGTTAATATCGGCATCGATGGCATTATCGTGCAGGATCTGGGGATATTTAATCTGGTCAAGAAACACTTCCCCAGTCTGGCCGTACACGCATCGACCCAGCTCACCACCCACAACCCGGGGCAGATACGCTTTCTGGCCAAGATTGGCGCCACCCGAGCCAACCTGTCGCGGGAATTAAACCTCAGTGAGATTAAGAGCCTCACCACACTCGCCCATGAGCATGATGTGCTTACCGAGGTCTTTGTCCATGGCGCGCTGTGTATCGCCTTCTCGGGCCAGTGTTATTCGAGCTCGGTCAGTGTCGGCAACTCCGGCAACCGTGGTCGATGCAGCCAAGCCTGCCGCGATGAATATGAGATCACCAATGCGGGCAACAAGTTCCCATTGAACCTTAAAGATAACTCGGCCTATTTCGACCTGCCGGAACTGGTCGACGCCGGCGTCGACTCGCTGAAGATCGAGGGGCGCATCAAAGGCGCGCAATATGTCCACACCGTGGTGGATAGCTGGCGCCAGCAGATAGATAAATTTGTCGAAACGGGCCAGTTGTTATCCGATAACACCAACCTTTATAAGGTCTTTAACCGTGATTTCACCAACTCCTTCTTAAAGGGCGATCTCACCAAGAATATGTTTATCGATAACCCCCGCGATAACAGCTTTCAGCATGCCAACGATAAACATAACGCCATCTCTGTGGTGCAGATCCAGGCCGTGCAAAAAGACCTTTCTGAAGAGAAAAATGTCATCGGCGCGCGTGTGGTCGAAAAAATTCAGCACTTAAGCATCGCCAAGCAAGCATTAACTATCCGCTTTAGCGGACAAGCCGGCAAGCCGCTAACGGTCGATGTCACCGCTGGCAAGCATGAATTTTACGTGCAATCTGAGATGCCGCTTATTGCGTCCGAGCAAGCGGCGATAGATCAAAGCGCCATCGAAAAGCGCTTCAAGAGCCTGCAACAGGGCAAGTACGCCTTGCAAGCATTCGACTTCAGCGGCCTCGATGCCGGCCTCAACATGCCGTTTAAGGAGCTGACCCGAATTAAAAAGCAGGTCGCCTTCCTGTTGAATGACGAGGTTGAAGTGATCCCGCCGGTCACCCTGCCTAAGCTGACAAAACATAGCAAGCTGACCGACACGCCCACGCTATCGCTATTGATAAGCGACGAGAAAGACCTGCACCTTTGTGATGTCACCGACGCCGATATCTACTTTAAACTACCGGAAAGCTTCAAGAAAAACTGCACTAAGTACATAGATATCTTGTTAAGAAATCCAAGGCTGATCCCCTGGTTTCCCGCCGTACTCATAGGCAAAGACTATCTCGAAGCGGTCAAAATTCTTGAGCGAGTCAAGCCTGCGCGAATCGTCACCAATAACACCGGGGTGGCATACAAGGCGTATGAGATGAACATCAGCTGGATAGCCGGGCCTTTCCTCAATACGACCAACTCCTATGCGCTATTAACCCTGCAGGAGGAGCTCAATTGTGCCGGGGCGTTTATCTCCAACGAGATCAACCAAAATCAGATCAGAAATATTGCGCGGCCGGAAAACTTTAAGTTGTTATACAGCATCTATCACCCCATCCTGATGATGACCAGCAGACAGTGTTTCTTCCAACAGACCGTCGGCTGCAACAAGCCCGCTATCGAAGATGGTTGTATGCTCAAGTGTGAAAAAGCCACCACCATCACCAATGTGAAGGGGATCTCTTTTGCCGTCGACAAGCAAAAAGGCGGTTATCCCAGCATCTATAACCATGAGCAGTTCTTGAATATGGATGTCATCGATGATTTCTCACACCTGTTCGATGAGTTCTTTATCGATCTGACCAACATCGGCTCGGGCTCCAAGGCGGAATTAAATAAGGCCCGGTTAATCCATCACTTCGAAAACCTAATCAAGGGTGACAGCGAAGCCAAAGCGCAGCTCGATACCATGGTGACAGTCTCGACCCATGCCCAGTACAGCCAAGGGCTGTGATATTGGCAGCAATAAGACACCAATCGAATCGCCTTGGCAGAGATTGAGTCTGGACCAATGAGGAATGAGCAATGAGCGATGGGCGATGGGCGATGAGCCTAGAACCTAGAATCTGGAGCTGTCGCTCATTGACCGCCAAATAAGACGATGTCCTGGTTATCCAGCCATAGAGGGCATGGCGTCATGGCTTTAGAAAATATCGGTTGCTCATAATGGCTATTCATCCAACGGCGCACATTTTTATGTGGCGACTGTAAATAGCCGCGATGATTGACTCGGGAAAACTGGCGAACAAAGGGGAGCAGGGCGTAGTCAACCAAACTCGGTGTCATTCCCATCAAGAAATGGTGTTCGTCTAGGCGTTGTTCGAGGTGGGATATAAAGGGCTGGCATTGGTCAAGATAATGCTCCTGGGCGGTGTCATGGTAGCGAGCGGCCGCTTTATATCGCTCTAAGGCTGGCACGAACACGTTATCGTTTCGGTCAATTAATGCCAGCATGGCAGGCAATGCATCGACCTGAGAGCTTAACAACAAGTCGCTGGGATCATTTTGTGCCAGGGCCCAAAGCATGATATCCAGGCTTTCCTCAATCACAGTACCGTCATCGAACACCAGCAGCGGCACGCGGGCATGTTTAGAAACCGCCAGCATCTGTGGCGGGATATTCTTCAACACGATTTCACGCAATATGACCGTCTGCTTTGAAAGTAAGATGGCCAGTCTCGCCCGCATGGTATAGGGACATCGTCGCAATGAATACAGTATTGGTGGTGACATAAGCAACCCGATTGCAGCCCTTGTCTCTGTACTATAGCCGATCTTTTACGGTGGGATTTGCTCTTTTGTAGGAGCGGCTTTAGCCGTGAAGTTTAAAGGTTTCGAGTTTCGAGTTTCGAGTTTCGAGATACGGGCTTGAGAGCCCGTCATCCTGAACTTGTTTCAGGATCCAGCTTTAGCTTTTAGCTTTGCTGGTTTCGAAAGCTGGATCCCGGCTAAAAGTATCGCCGGGATGACAATCAGCAATCCGCGACCAGCGTAATCCCAAATCCCGATTATTCGGGATCAATAATTATGAGCTACCCTACGATAATATCGTTGTTCAAAATTAAATGAGCTCATCTTCATGGTGCGGATCGCATCGACCCAGCCAATAATCATAGGCACCAGAGTCCAGCTAAATACCAGGTACAAACTACCCATTCCGTATTGACCTAAATAGAACTTATGTACGCCTATGATTCCGAATAAAAAACCAAACCAAATAGCGAGTTTTTGATTTTTTATCTGAATGTTCGGGTCTACTCCGGCTAAAGCCTCTAACCCTTGCGCAGTATGACATTGTGGGCAGATAGCCAAACTCGGATCGATCTTTTGGCTGCACTCAGTACATTCAGAGCGCGGGCAATCACTATTTTTCATTGCAGACTCCAGTTGTCATACGTTAGTAATATTGCTGATTACTTATTATGTGTACAAGTGTGCGCTGAAATACAGGTGCACAGTTCACAAAAATAAAATAAACAAGAATAAACAGCTTCAACGTGACGTCATTAAAGGCTGGGTAGCGCTCTCTTTCGTCTCTTCTGTCATGCCTTACGAGGTTTTAACTATGAAAAGGTGGGGGTAGTGAAGGCCGTGAAGCTTGTGGGGAGAGTGAGCAAAAATTAAAAAAGCAGAACAGATGTATCTTTTCTGTTAAACAAATTATATGCAGAACGCTATGTTAGCTATCGAAAAGATAAACGTAAAAGCAAACAAGGATGAACCCCAAAGGGCTGCTGTGGTAACCATTGCGTAAGCTGCTTAGGCGGAACTCACATCAGGAAGATGTTTCCCACTCTCTTTTTCTTACAAAGAGTCAGTGCCATACTTAAGATGCATCTAAGTTAAGCCTTTGATACAAATCAATAAACCTCCAGATACCGGTTCCTATCCCCTATAAAAGGTTTAGATTAGAAAAGATACGGCGGATAGGTAAGTTCAAAAAAGCTTAATCTGGCCCAGATTGTCCACAGGTTACTGATTTTAAGGGAATTATTATGAGCATTAAAGATGTAGTGCATTCAGCAGGAACGAACCTTCACACAATAATGATCACAGCAAGGGAAAAAGATGGTTCAGTTGAAACTCGAGAGGCGGAGCCATACAGCTATAGGGTAACTGCTGGAACGGAAAAACTCTTTTGCTATGACATAAGGAAGGATGGGGTAAGGAACCTATTTATTTCGAATATCATTTCAGTTGTTGAAACACAAAATGCTTTTAAACCAAGGTGGCCAGTTGAAGTGTAGCTGTGGTTTTCTCTGCAATTATTTTACTACTTTAAAAATGGTTAACACAGCATGAATAGACTAAAAATAGATCTTGAAAATTGTTACGGAATTAGTAAATTAGGCCACGAGTTTGACTTTTCAAAAAACGAACGAAATGATGGTGTTAATAGTCTTTATGCACCAAATGGCTCTCTTAAGACTTCTTTGGCAAAAACTTTTAAAGACATTCAAGATAATCAAGATAGTAAAGATCTTATATTTAGTTCGCGTGAAACAACCAGAGTGGTTTTAGTTGATAATGTTGAAATTGAAGCTCGTCAGATCATGGTTATTGATTCATATAATGAAAGTTATAGTTCTCAACAAGTATCAACCTTGCTGGTTAATGAGAATCTAAAAAAACAGTATGAGTTGGTATTAAAAGAAATAGAGGAAAAGCGCGGATTATTGATTAAGGCTATTAGTAAAAGTTCTGGTATTACTGGTCGAAAAGAGTCTGTAGAGTTTGTCATATGTTCAGCATTTGGAAGGAATGAAAAGGAATTTTTTGAACTTGTATCAGAGTTAAAGGGCCAAGTGTATCCTGATTTTACTATGCACAAAGATATTAAATACTCTGATATTTTTACGGATAAAGTTATTGCGCTTATTACTTCAGGTGAATTTTGTCAACAGCTAACAGAATATGTTGATACTTATGAAAAACTGATACGTGACTCACCAATTTTAACTAAAAAGTTTAATCATCAAAAAGCTGGTCAAGTTACAAAGAACCTTGGTGATGCAGGATTTTTTTCAGCTTCTCATTCTGTCAATCTTACTTTAGGTGGTGAGAAGGTTGAAATCGAGTCTCATGCTGATTTAAAAGCAATTCTGGAAGCTGAAGAGGAGAAAGTCCTTCAAGACCCAGAGCTAAAAGAGAAGTTTGAGCAAGTTGATAGCAGGTTAAAAAATGCTGAAACTCAGAAATTTAGAGATTACATTTCTGAACACCATGAAATATTACCAGAACTACAAGATCTTTCTGGTTTTAAAAAGAAATTATGTTTAGCTTACCTTCAGATACATACGGAGCTTTGGCAAGAGTTGATTGATACCTATCGAGTTAATCAAGAGCTCATCGCCAATATCATTAGTGAGGCTAAGAGAGAAAGAACTATTTGGGAGTCTGTTGTAGAAATATTTAATCGTCGTTTTAATGTTCCATTTAATTTAAGCGTGGATAATCAGGATGATGTCATTTTACATGATGCTGCACCAGTCATAAAATTTGAATTTAATGATGGACGTGGAGTCCAGCAAGTGAATCGTGGAAGTCTGTTAGAAACTCTTAGTCAAGGTGAGAAAAGAGCTCTTTATATATTGAATGTTTTGTTCGAAATTGAATTTAAGAAACAACAAGAAAATCATGTCTTAATTATTATTGATGATATAGCTGATTCTTTTGATTATAAAAATAAGTATGCAATCGTAGAGTATTTAAAAGACATCTCAAAATTTTCAACATTTAGCCTTTTAATGCTTACTCATAACTTTGATTTTCATCGTACTATAAGCAGTCGTTTAAGTGTTAAACGTCAGAATAGATTGATGGCTGTGAGGACTAATGAGAAAATAGTTCTCAATCAAGAGAAATATCAAAATGATGTATTGAATGCTTGGAAGAATAAATTGGGAGTATGTGAAGTCTGTTTGCTTGCTTGCATTCCTTTTGTGAGAAACCTTGTTGAATACTGCTATGGACGAAATAAATATTATACGACTTTGACGTCTTTACTACACCTTAAGCCTGAAACAATGAATATTAAAATTAAGGATATACAAATTATTTATAGAGATGTGTTTAAAGATAAGGCTAGGGTTGAATTAGCTGATAGTGAAATGTTGGTAAAGGATAAACTATTTGAACAAAGTGAAGCTTTAACTCAGCATGCTACCGATTCAATAGAACTGGAAGATAAAGTAATATTAGCAATAGCTATTCGTTTAAATGCTGAAGATTTTATGATTGGAAAAATTAATGATGCAGTCTTTGTTGAGGCTATAACTAGTAACCAAACGTATGCATTGTTTTCAAAATATTCTGAAACATTTCCAACTGAACTTGAAAATATAGCTTTACTTGATCAGGTTAACCTGATGACTCCTGAAAATATTCACCTTAATTCATTTATGTATGAACCTATATTAGATATGTCAGCTCACCACTTATATAAATTATATGGAGATATTAATGCGTTAATGCGTTAATGCGTTAATGCGTTAGTGATTGGAGTTAGTTGGACAGAGTCAATAAATAGGGTCAGAGTAAACTTTCCTCATGAAGTCCTAAAGAGGCAACAGATTACAACATTTCTCGTTGGAAGCTGCCGGAGTACGCAGATGAAAATGCCGTATAGGTATGATGACTGCTCATTTTAAAGATAGCTTAGAAACTGGGAAAGAATCTTACTTGAATAATTGCCCTGTCTCAGCATTGAGATGAATTTTGTTACTTGCAGTAGACCCACCACAATAAGTGAAATAAATTGGTTGGTTTTTGTACTTAGAAGATTTGATGAATCCTCCTATCTCTTTTAGCTCTGAAAATGTGCATTTTTTAGATTTAATTAAACTCTCCGCCGCCACAGTGAAGGCTTGTTGGTATATACGGTAATCATCTGATTGAGCGATGGCTTTAGCTACTCCGCTGGCATTTTTTCCAGGATCTGTTGGTCGCTGTGAAGATAAGTATTTTACTGAAACCCATTCTGCAAATTTTGCGTCGACAATTCCGTTTTCAGGTATGCAATGAGCGTTGCCAGAGTCAACGTAATTGCTAGTACCGTTTTGGCAGAAGGCATCATAGTATTTCGTAATCCTAATCCAATCGGACTTTCTTTCAAACACCTTAACTTGTTCACGGTAGAAAAGCTGGCCGACAACACCGCATGAGGTTGCAGGGCATGTCCTCCGGTTTAACCTGTCTGAAGTTACCCAAAATTCATCCGAAGAGAGCGTTGGGAAAGGGATATTCAATATGAGGATTGCTATAAGTGCTTTATACATAGTGAGCCTTTTACTAGCTGTAGTACATTTAGCATTCATTAAGTTTATAAATAAAAAGTGTAGAAAAAAAATGGAGGAGGGGGATGAAAAATATCAAAATTGTTAGTTCCAAATGCAGCCGCAGGATACAACATTCCCCGTTGGAAGTTGCCGAAATACGCAGATGAAAATGCCGTATAGCCATCATGGATGATGGCTAAGGCTCGGGGGGGCATGGATGTCCCATCTGAGTCGTTAGGCGATTTTTATTGAAGTATGAGGCCCGTACTTAATGCATGTAACTTCGCCGGGGCGTTAGGGTGGATGCAAGGAGGGCGAGGACGAGCAGTCCTCCTTGCCCTGGTGTGGAATGGAATTCCACGACTTTAATCCAAACGGAGTTTGGAAAGCCAAAGAGCTAGATTCCGGCTTAAAAGCATTGCCGGAATGACGATGCCGCCACTGGAATGACGGAATAAAATCCTAGATCCCGGCTAAGAACATCGGGATGACGGAATAAGTGGCACCGTTAAAAACGGTTAACCCCTCCGTTAAAACCCTCTGTTAAGAACCTTGAGTCACTGTTGTTGATTTGTAATTTTCGCTCAGATCATCTACCCTGTTGCTTCATTTTAAGGCAATTGCATCACGGTTTAATTAGCCTAGCTAAAGCTAGTAAATCCTAGCTAGTAAACCCTAATTATACTCAGTGCAAATAGCTACAGGAGAAACATGTCAGACCCTGATATATCACCTCAATTCAATGCAGAAATGGGCATTACTGATTATAAAAAAGTAATCCAAGATGCTGACAACTACTTTAATGAAAACTTTACCCACATTGCTATCGACGAGATAGTAAAGTTACGCGCTGATTTCTTTGATACTTTACTTCTCCATCTCTGGAAATGTGCCGATCTCGCTGACGAAGATATATCTCTCAATGCCGTAGGCGGTTATGGCCGTCAAACGCTACACCTGCACTCCGACATTGATATGTGTGTCTTATCTTCCCAAGAGCTTAGCCCTCATCAAGCCACGCAGATTGGCCAGTTTTTCACCCAACTATGGGATATTGGGTTGGAGCTCGGCCATAGCGTGCTAGCACTGAATGAAATTGATAATGCGTGTGAAGATATAACCATTGCTACCTCACTGTTTGAGATCCGCCATTTATCGGGACCAGAGTCTCATGCGAATCAGGTCTTAGACAGACTCTATGGTGATGACCTCTGGAGCAGTGAAGCCTTCTATAAAGCGAAATTCAGCGAGCAAGATGTACGCCATCAAAAGGCGCAAGGCAGTGCTTTTAGCCTGGAACCTAACCTAAAAAATAGCCCCGGTGGTATGCGCGATATCCAAACCCTGATCTGGGTAACCCGTAAGTATTTTGCGGCAGAGGATATGGCGGCCTTAAGGCGGTTCGGCTTCTTTACCGCCGACGAATATGCAGAACTGTTAGAGTCACAACATTTTATCTGGCGTACGCGTTGGGCACTGCACGCAGCGGCGCAGCGTTCTGAGAACCGACTACTTATAGGTTTGCAAAGTGATGTCGCCAGGCTGATGGGCTTTGGAGACAACAGTCACCTCGCTATCGAAAAAATGATGCGTCAGTTATACCGTGCAATGAGGCGGATTAGCGAACTCAATCAAATGTTATTGCAGTATTTTAAAGATGAAATCCTGGTACAAACAGACAAGAAATCTATCCCGTTAAATCAACACTTCGAAATAAATGGTCGACAGATAAATGCTCGCCATGATGATGTATTTGTTGATCGCAAACAGCTTATCGCTCTGTTTATCCATATTGCAGAAAACGCGAATGATATTGATGGTATTTCGCCGCAGACGATTCGGTTAATACGTCAGGTCAGACGACGACTATTAGGCGATCTGCAAGATTTTCATAGCTGCCGTAAAGAGTTTATTTCGCTGTTTCGTCATCCTCAAGGCATGGGGCTGGCGCTATCATTAATGCACAAACATGGGATCTTAGCGTCATATCTCCCCCAGTGGCGTGAAATTGTGGGTCAGATGCAGTTCGACCTCTACCATGTTTATCCCGTTGATGAGCATACTCATAAGTTACTGAAAAACTTATATTCACTGAACGGCAAATCTGAAAACCCGTCTCTTGTACAGCCTAGCGCTGTTTACAAAGCGATAGAGAATAAAGAGGTATTGTTGTTAGCGGCCTTGTTCCATGATTTAGGCAAGGGACGCGGTGGCGACCACAGTGAATTGGGGGCGGTCGATGCGCTGCAATTTGCTAAATTTCATGAGCTAAAACCTTCGCAAGCTAAGGTGATAGCCTGGTTAGTTAAAAATCATCTATTGTTATCCTTATCCTGCCAACGGTTAGATATCTATGACCCTTCGGAAGTTAAAAACCTTGCTAAAGCGATAGGGACTAAAGCCAGACTCGATGCGCTGTATTGTTTAACGGTTGCCGACATTAAGGCGACAAATGATGATCTGTGGACTAACTGGAAGGCAACCTTGCTCCGAGATCTCTATTTGTCGATAAGTTTCGCGCTGCGTAATGGCTTAGAAAATGTTTTAGAGCAGCGAACTGTCGTCCGTGAACACAAAAATGAAGCACTAGAACTGATGGGGGCGAGTGAAACGCCTGATGTGATCAAACAGCTTTGGAAGCGCTTACCGCTCTCATTTTTCAGTAATGCTCAACCCAGTGAAATAGCCCGTTACTCTCATGCCATGACGCAACATCCCGCCGATCATGCACTTATTCTGCTGGATGAAAGCAGTACTAAAGGTAGCAGTGATCTATTCGTCTACATGAAGGATAAGCCCGGCCTGTTTGTGACACTATTTAATACCTTAGCTTCACTACAGATCTCAGTTCAGCAAGCGAATATATCTAAGACTAAAGATGGTTATGTGGTGGAGTCTTTAAAAATACTGGATTATGATCATCACCCAATAAGAACCGCTGGGCGACGTGACCGTATCAAGCAAAGGCTGAAACAAGTATTGTTTGAAAATAGAAAGGTGCCTAAACAACGCCGTAATAGCAACATTGGCTCATTCGTCAGTGAGCCTAAAGTCGAATTTTTGCACTCTCGTAAAAAGGATAGAACGCTTATCAGCGTTACCGCACTCGATAATCCACAATTTATGAGTCACTTCTGTAACGGTTTCAGGCAGTTTGAACTCAATATTCACTCGGCAAAAATAACCACAGTTGGTGAACAGGTTGATAATGTATTTCTTGTCTCTGACAAAGAGGGCCAATCATTAGATGATGAGAGCAAACAAGCGTTAAAATCTTTCTTTGTCGATATCATTAAAGAAGAGGCGCCTGTTTAATTCATAAGTGGTCAGAGTAAGCTTTCCCTATTTCATCCAAATACCGCCGCAGGTTACGACAATTCCCCGTTGGAAGGCGGGTAATCACCTTTCGTGATTGTGCTTATGAGTGTATGAGCGAGAGCCAGGGGGGACAGGCTACTATGTCGGAGCGGCTTTCCTGAGTTCGTGGCCCTTCATGTAGGAGCGGCTTTAGCCGCGAAGCTCTGTCTTTGTAGGTTTAAAAAGCTGGTTGATGATGTTCCAAGGATCCCTCAGGGTCCGAGATAATTTCCCTATTTCATTCCAAATACCGCCGCAGGTTACAACAATTTTGACCATGCCACCGCTGCATTTGTGAATCTGACCTCCAAGGATGGAGTGAATGCCTTATTATGTAGGGAACATATAAGGCCATTCACGTCAGACGAGCAGTCCTCCTTGCCCTACTCTTTATTGCGAGAAGGGAATGGAATTCCACGACGCCTACTCTCTCAAAATAAGCAAACGGAGTTTGGAAAAGCTTAAAGGCTAGATCCCGGCCTAAAAGAACACCGGGATGACGGCATGAAAGAACAGATCCCGGCTAAGAGCATCGCCGGGATGAAGAAGTCGCTACTGGGATGACTATCTGAAATCCGCGACTCGCGTGTTTACTCGTGGTGTTCTTTTAACTTTTGGAATAATACGTCTTTCAAATTAGCGCGTTGTAATTTGAGCTGGTGCATATGCTCGTCATCGGTAGGACTGCCGTCAATTTCCAGCTGACGAATATCATAATCTAATAGGTGGTACTGTTTGGATAATTTTTTGAATGCTTCGTCTTTATAATTCAAATAAACAATGTCTTGTTTAAATTCTGGGAAGTCGAAAATAAGCGCATGATTCTCATTTAACATAGGTAACCCCTGAATGGTGAACTGAAATTTATTATTTTGTAACTAGAATCACTATAGCATCATGAAGTTTAAAAATAAGTGGGATCAGAGCAAAGTTTATCCAGTTAAACCGAACTAAGCCTAAAGCTACAATATTCCCCGTTGGAAGGCTAATAATCCCCTTTTATGATTGTGCTTATGAGCGAGAGGTAGAGGGGAATATGGTGTAGCCATACCCTTCATGCGCCATGATTGTCAATCTGGTTTTTACGCATAACTATTCACCTGGCAGGGGCCTTTGTCTACACCCACGCAATCCCACCCCTGTTAACATATCCTTAACTGAAACTTAATATCCTTACTAATTGTGGTGGTTAATAATGCTACAGCCCAGATACCGTGCTGTATACCACTATATTAGCGGTTAATAAATGAGCTAGCTGTTATTTTGTTCTTTTTGTATAGTAACTTAGGCTTAACTACTTTTGCTGAATATATCAGAATAGGTGTAAAACTTGATCTTAAACCAGTAAGTTGTATACCTCTTTAGGGATATTTGAATGGTATGCCAGTGACCATCCTCACACAAGTGTTAAGTTAATGTTTACCAAAAGCTCTCCATTTTGTTATAGGTTGACTCGTCTTTAGGACGCTGTGCTTACAATAATAAATTACATAAAAAGTGAATAAAATTCACTTGCAGGAGAGTAAGATGAGATTACAAAAGCTTGCGGTTGCTATTGCGGTATCTGCTGTTTTAGTTGGTTGTAGCGATGATGATGACACACAATTAATTACCTGTGGTGAGGGATCGCTACTCAACCCGGATACTAACATCTGTGAAGTACTTCCCGTTGACCCTGTAGAGCCCGTCGATCCGGTTGTGTGTGGTGAAGGAACCGTTTTAGATACGGAAACCAATACCTGTATCGTTCCGCCAACATCAGGGCCTGTTGATCTATACAACAGCGATAACTGGCAGGAGACCTTCCCTGATCAGCATGCTACTTGGGCTAGTAGCGAAGAGAACACCCCGGAATCTGGCACGCCAACAGATCTACTGGAAGCAAACCCTAATCTGGTCAGTGCATGGGCTGGCTATGGATTTGCGAAAGATTATAACCGCGCCCGAGGTCACCAGTTTGCATTAACCGATGTAATGAAGTCCTTGCGAACAGGCAGCCCAATTGTCGGTCACGACGGTAACGTTGTTGGTGAAGCAATGGCTGCATCTTGCTGGTCTTGTAAGTCTCCAGACGTTGCTCGCATGTACGATCTTGTCGGCGAAGACAAGTTTGCTAACAACAGCTGGTCCACTTGGGGCCATGAAATGAGTAACTCCGTTGGTTGTGCCGATTGTCATGAGTTGGGTGGAATCGACTTACGTCTAAGCCGTCCATACGCTGACCGTGCTATGACTAAAGTTGGCCTAACGTTCGAGGAGCAAGATCACAACGGTCAAGCCAGTCAAACCTGTGCTCAGTGTCACGTTGAATACTATTTCGATGGCACAGACAGTAAAAAGGTTCGCTACCCATGGGATCATTGGGTACCAGGTGTAGAAACCGATTACGCCAGCGTCGTTAGCTACACAGGTGACGACATGCTTTATAAAGGTTTCGCTGCCGAAGCTCAGTTAGCCTACTACGATAACATCAACTTTAAAGACTGGACTAACGCGATATCTGGTACTCCTTCGCTAAAAACACAGCATCCTGAATATGAGAACTTAATGGATAGAACATCTCATGTGATGCCTAACCATCTTGAGTTCAGCTGTAATACTTGTCACATGCCGAAAGCTGAAAATGCGGAAGGGCTTGAGTACTCCAACCACAACGTTAAGTTTGATCCTGCTAAGTTACCAAGCAGCTGTAAAGGGTGTCACGATGACAGCGCGATTGAGTCTATGCTGGAGTCGAGAAAAACTGCAATCAATAACCTTCGCTTTGCAGCCACAGGTACTGACCCACGTCTGACAGAGGCGCACTTTAAGGCACAGGCTATCTGGGCTGCGAACGGTGTTGAAGGCATCGATGCAGGCAAAACCATAGGTGAAGCTAAAGGCAACTATGAGGCAGCACTTAAAGCCGGTAATGATTTAGCTACCGAAATGAATAGCCTGCTAGGTAAAATCCGTAACGCACAGTGGTTCTGGGATAGCGCTACCGCATCTCACGGTATGTATGCTCATAACTTCACTGAAGCAAAACGTCTGTTGATAAAGTCTAATACTGTCTTAGATGGTGCGATTGCTGAAGCTGACGTACTACTCGCTAAATATGCGCCTAGCTACGTGTATGACGCAACTAAGTACGATACTAAGGCGAAAGTGCAACCGGAAGCCGGTCTTGATTATGACGCCATGAAAGCTGCTAAAGATGAGTTTATCAATGAGCGTGTTAAGAAAGAGTGGCCAATTGAGCTACGCTAACTAGTCGATTCATCTCCCCTCCGGATCGTCTCTAAGCAAAATGCCAGTCAGTAAAAACAGACTGGCATTTTTTTGTTTCGATTTATCTAGGGACGGCACTGCTAATTTCTGCTTTGCTACAGATAATACGCTCACGGAGCAAGTCATAACACCAGTTGTAGACAATCGCGTATACCAAGAAGAAAATGACAACGCCGATATCCATCACAAATACGGTCCAAAAATCTAGCTGCAGTACCCACATCATCAAGGGGAGTGTGGCAAAAATCATACCCAATTCAAAACCGAGTCCATGGCCTATGCGCATTTTAAATGTACGCTCAATGCGGTTATATCCAAATATACGGTCAAAGCCTAGGTTGTAAATATAATTCCAGCACATCGCAATTAATGACAGCCCGACAGCTAAGCCTGTCGCTGACTTTGCTCCTGCATCGGTAAAGACAGTGGCGGCAGTGATAACAAATACTAAGGCAATCGCTTCAAATAATACGCTGTGAAAAATTCGTTCTTTCGTGTTCATGCTAAATCTCATTTATGTTGTTCACTGGTTCTTGGTTGCTATAATCATCATTATTTACGAAAGAAGATAGTTAGTTACTATCAGGAAAAGTGATATGTATAATTTGGAACAGCTGAGAATGTTTGTAGAAACGGCACAATCAGGGTCATTCTCGGCATGCGCTCGTCAGTTGGGCAAGGTGCAGTCGGCGGTGAGTCAGGGGATTGCAAATCTTGAAATTGAGCTCAATACGACGCTGTTTGATCGTACCAGCCGTAAACCATCATTAACCCCTCACGGTGAGAGATTATTACCGTTTGCTCAAGCCATTCTGCAACAAACTTATGAGCTTGACTCGGTGACCAACGCCCTGAATTTATCCCATGAAACACAGATAAAAATGGCGGTGGACGATGCGTTGCTTCCTGTGACAACCAGCATTCTTAATGCTTTTGCAACGCGTTTCCCTGGCACCATCTTGGAGCTTTACGCCGTTTCAACCCCCGATGTGTTAACGCTAGTGCATACGGGGCGAGCCGATTTAGGGTTGATGTTTGCGAATAGCGATTTCCCGCAAGAAGTGGATTTGTGTTATGTCGGTAGCTTGCCGTTTAATGGCGTCGTGAGCCCGGCGCATCCACTGGCTAACATGGACATAGTCACAGTTGCGGATTTAATCCCACACCGTCAATTGCTGATCCGTGGCCTTGATGGTCAGGCCTTGGCGCACTGCCCTAGTATCTCTTCACATATCTGGTGGGGAAATACCTTTAATGCCGTTAACACCATGGTAAAAGAGGGGCTGGGATGGAGTTATATTCCTGCTTATATGGCAGAGCGATATGAGCATCAGGGTGACATGGTGCGAATGAATCTAAGTTTTGATCATAAGCCGTGGCGAGTGCCGATTGATCGTGTGATGGCAAAACAAAAGGCGAAAGGCCCCGCCTTAACGTGGTTGGCCGATGCCATCGTCAATGTGTTGGATGAATAGAAAGACAGGGACAGTCACATCTATCCAGGGATGGCAGTGCTAATTTCTGCTCTGCTAGTATGCTTAACCCCTTGTTTATCAAAAGTGATACGCCAAACTTTACAGTAAGACCATTGACCATTTCCCCCATTAGTCAGGTTCAATGGTCATGTTCTGTTAGAATGTTGCACATAATAATAACTATATGCACGCATTTGGGATCCATGAAAGAATTTATCATCATTGGGGCCGGTCAGTCTGGACTGGCTATGGCTTATAACTTATCCAAAAACAGTAAAGACTACTTAATTTTAGATGCCAATGAACACATTGGGGCACCTTGGCTAAAGCGTTGGGATTCTTTAAAGCTCTTTACCCCCACAGAATACAACCACCTTCCAGGTATGCCATTTCCGTTTCCTAAAGGGTACTACCCCAATAAATATGAAGTGGCAGACTACTTAAAAAGTTATGTTGAAAAATTTTCGATGCCGATTGAATTCAATCAAAGAATCACCTCGGTAAAGAAAGTTGATGGTATTTTTGAAATAATCAGTGGTACGGCAAGCTATCAAGCCAAACAGCTCATTATCGCCACGGGCCCCTTCCATACGCCCTATACTCCCGCTTGCCATGTTGATATCGCGGACAATATTACTCAATTACACAGTGAAAACTATAAAAGTCCTGAACAGCTGCAAGAGGGTGACTGTTTAGTGGTAGGTGCCGGTGATTCTGGGGTGCAAATTTTATCAGAAATTGCAGATACAGGACGTAAAGTGCACTTCTCCGGTACTGATAAAATCACCGCTATCCCACAGTCATTTTTAGGTAAAACCCTGTGGTGGTGGTTCACTAAAATCGGCTTTTTATCCGTTACCCGTTTTAGCAAAATGGGCAAATGGTTGAGCAAGGGTGTGCAGCCCGTTATTGGCACTGACGTGAAGTCACTTCTAGCCAAAACTAATGTGATTCATATGGGAAGAACATTGTCAGCCGATGAAACCAGTATCAAGTTTCAAAAAGGCAGCATCAGCAGTATCAAAAATATTATTTGGGCGACAGGCTTCAAACCTAACTTCTTTTGGATTGAAGATATCTCTTTTGATGAAATGAACTACCCGAGCAATTATCGTGGGGTCAGTAAAGACGTCGATGGATTATATTTTATTGGCCTACCTTGGCTATACACCCGAGGTTCAGCGACACTCGGCGGCGTATGGAAAGATGCCAAATATTTGATGACACATATTCAGGGAAACAAATAGGGCAATAACAAAGCCCCTCAGATCATGTGGGGTTAGAGTAAGCTTTAGCAACTACAAACACTGCTGCAGGTTACAAGACTCCCCGTTGGAAACTCTTTGCTTTTCAGAAGGGGGTCGCCGGGCGTCATGGGATATTCCTTCGCGGCTAAAGCCGCTCCTACATCAAGCTTGAGCAATTATGTTCGACGAATATTTAGGGTCAAAGCAAACTTTAGCAACTCCAAACACCGCTGCAGATTACAAGATTCCCCGTTGGAAATTCTTCGCTTCTCAGGTGGGTTTCGCCGGGCGTCATGGGACTTTCCTTCGCGGCTAAAGCCGCTCCTACATCAAGCTGAGCAATTATGTTCCTCAAATATGTGGGGATTGAGCAAACTGTAGCAACTCCAAACACCGCTGCAGGTTACAAGATTCCCCGTTGGAAATTCTTCGCTTCTCAGAAGGGTTTCGCCGGACGTCATGGGATATTCCTTCGCGGCTAAAGCCGCTCCTACATCAAGCTTGAGCAATTATGTTCCACGAATATACGGGGGCAGAGCAGACATTATCAACTCCAAACAACGCCGCAGGTTACAACATTCCCCGTTGGAAGTTGCCCAAATACGTAGATGAAAATGCCGTATAGCCATCATGGATGATGGCTAAGGCTCGGGGGGACATGGATGTCCCATCTGAGCCGTTAGGTGATTTTCATTGGAGTATGAGGGCCGTACTCAATGCATGTAACTTCGCCGGGGCGGCAAGGGGAGATGCAAGAGGGGGATTGCTGTTGATCCCCTTCTTGCCCTACTCTATATTGCGAGAAGGGAATGGAATTCCACGACTTTCTCCAAACGGAGTTTGGAAAACCTACAGAGATAGATTCCGGCTAAAAGCATCGCCGGAATGACGATGTCGTCACCGGGATGATAATCAAAAATTAAAGAGTAACCCTATGATTACTCAACATCATAATCCAACACTGGTGCCAGCCACCTTTCGGTGTCAGCCACACTCATCCCCTTACGCGCCGCATAATCCTCTACCTGATCGCGACCAATATTGGTCACGCCAAAGTAACGCGACTTAGGATGGGCGAAGTACCAGCCGGATACCGCTGCCGTTGGGAACATGGCATAGCTCTCGGTGATATTAAGATCGATCGTCTCATCGGGCTTAAGCAGGTCCCAAAGCAGTCCCTTCTCCGTGTGGTCTGGACACGCAGGGTAACCCGGTGCAGGACGTATGCCCTTGTACTTCTCGCGGATCAGCGCTTCGTTATCGAGTGCCTCATCACTGGCGTAGCCCCAGAACTCCTTACGTACCCGTTCGTGCATACGCTCGGCGAAGGCTTCGGCCAATCGGTCGGCGAGACTCTTGAGCATGATGGCGTTGTAGTCGTCGTGATCGGCTTCGAAGCGTGCAACATGTTCGTCGATGCCATGACCTGCGGTGACTGCGAAGCCGCCCATGTAATCAGCAACGCCTGAGTCTTTTGGCGCGACAAAGTCGGCGAGACAGAAGTTGTCGTTACCCACACGCTCTATCTGCATACGCAGGTGATGAGTGGTCATCTCAAGCTTACTGCGGGTTTCGTCTGTGTAGAGCTCGATATCGTCATGGTTTACCGTGTTGGCCGGGAACAGGCCGATGACGGCCTTGGCGGTGAGCCACTTTTCACTGATGATTTTCTTAAGCATGGCCTTGCCATCATGGAACAGCTTACGCGCCTCTTCACCGACCACTTCATCATCTAAAATACGTGGAAAATGTCCATGAAGCTCCCAGCTTCGGAAAAATGGCGTCCAGTCGATACGCTCGACTAAGTCCTCTAATGGGTAGTCATCGAACACCTGACGGCCGAGCTGGTTAGGCACGAACGGAGTGTAGTTTTCCCAGTCGTGCTGACAGCGATTTTCACGGGCCGCCGCAATGGTGGTGATCTCTTTGCGTTTCGCCTGTGACAGACGCTTTTCGCGCATCATGTCGTATTCTTGATAGGCCTCATCTATGGTCGCCTGGCGAGTCTCGTTATTGATGAGTTTCGATACCATAGGCACGGCGCGGGACGCATCGGCGATATAGATGGCACCTGTTGGCGCATGGGGCGCAATCTTGACCGCGGTATGGATTTTCGAACAGGTCGCCCCGCCGATAATCGATGGAATGGTTAAGCCTGCTTTGTGGAACGATTTTACGTTATGCACCATCTCATCGAGACTCGGGGTGATAAGCCCTGACATGCCGATGATATCGACGTTTTCTGCAACGGCGACTTCGATAATCTTCTCAACCGGCACCATCACGCCTAAATCAATCACTTCATAGCCGTTACAGGCCAGCACCACGCCGACAATGTTCTTGCCGATATCGTGTACATCGCCCTTTACCGTGACCATCAAGATCTTACCGTTCGACTGACCAGGGGTCTTTTCGAGTTCGATATAGGGGTTGAGGTAAGCCACGGCTTTCTTCATCACCCTCGCCGATTTCACCACTTGGGGCAGGAACATCTTACCGGAGCCAAATAGATCGCCGACCACGTTCATGCCATCCATCAAGGCACCTTCAATCACATCCAACGGACGGCCTGCTGCGGCTCGCGCCTCTTCGGTATCTTCATCAATAAAGTCGGTGATGCCTTTAACCAATGCATGGGACAAACGTTCATTGACCGGCCAGCTGCGCCATTCCAGATCTTCCTTCTTCACCGTTTGGCTGCCGTCACCACGAAACTTCTCGGCAACCTCTAATAAGAGTTCGGTGTTGTTACTCGGTTCACCATTGGCATCGAGGGCTGTGCAAGCTAGGTTTTGGACGATGGCCTCGACTCTCTCCTTTAGCTCAGGGTCGATATCATCATAAATCGCCAGTTGACCGGCATTGACGATACCCATGTCCATCCCCGCCTGAATCGCGTGATAGAGGAACACGGCGTGAATCGCTTCTCGCACCGGATTGTTACCACGGAACGAGAACGACACGTTCGACACGCCGCCGGAGATCATTGCGTGGGGCAGGGTGCGTTTAATCTCGCGCGTGGCTTCGATAAAATCGACCGCGTAGTTGTCGTGTTCTTCGATACCGGTGGCAATGGCAAAGATGTTGGGGTCGAAAATGATATCTTCCGGTGGGAAGCCCACCTTGTCTACCAGCACGCGATAGGCACGGGTACAAATATCAATTTTACGCGCCTTGGTGTCGGCTTGACCCTGCTCATCAAACGCCATGATGATGGCGGCGGCGCCGTAGCGTTTAACCAGCTTGGCCTGCTGAATAAATTTATCTTCACCCTCTTTGAGGGAGATAGAGTTAACGATACCTTTACCCTGAATACATTTAAGGCCCGCCTCGATCACCTCCCATTTAGAGGAGTCGATCATTATCGGTACCCTAGAGATATCTGGCTCTGAGGCGATAAGGTTGAGGAATTTGTGCATCATCTCGACGCCGTCGAGCATGCCTTCATCCATGTTGATATCGATGACCTGTGCACCACTTTCAACTTGCTCTCGGGCGACAGATAGCGCCTCTTCATACTCGCCGGTTTTGATCAATCTTAGAAACTTTGCCGAGCCGGTGACGTTGGTACGTTCACCCACGTTCAGAAACAGCGAGTTCTCATCTATGGTGAGCGGTTCGAGCCCGGACAGGCGGCAAGCAACCGGAATATCAGGCAGTGGACGGGCCTGGTGTTGAATGACTGCGTCGCGGATAGCCCGAATATGAGCCGGCGTGGTACCACAACAGCCACCGATAATATTGAGGAACCCTTCTTGGGCCCACTCGCCAATAATATCGGCCATCTGCTTGGGCGTTTCATCATAACCACCAAACTCGTTTGGCAGACCCGCATTGGGGTGCGCAGAGACATAACACTCGGATATTTTTGACAGCTCTTCGACGTAGGCGCGCAGCTCTTTTGGTCCAAGGGCACAGTTAAGGCCGATAGAGAGGGGTTTTACATGGCGCAGCGAGTTGTAGAAGGCTTCGGTCGTCTGGCCTGTCAGGGTTCGACCCGACGCATCTGTGATGGTGCCTGAGATCATGATGGGCAGACGCGCACCTAAGTTCTCGAACACAGTTTCGATGGCAAACAGTGCGGCCTTGGCGTTCAGGGTATCGAAGATGGTTTCCACCATGATGATATCCGCGCCGCCTTCGATAAGCGCATCGATAGACTCGATATAGGCCTCGACCAGCTCGTCGAAGCTGACATTACGAAAGCCGGGGTCATTCACATCGGGGCTGATGGAGCAGGTGCGGTTGGTCGGGCCTAATACGCCGGCCACGTAACAGGCTCGGCCTGTCTCGGATTCGACCTCATCGGCAGCTTCGCGGGCGAGGCGGGCACCGACAAGGTTGATCTCCGCCGAGAGCTCCTGCATGTCGTAATCGGCCATGGCGATACGGGTCGCGTTGAAGGTGTTGGTCTCGATAATATCGGCACCGGCGAGCAGATAATCTTTGTGAATGCGCTTGATGGCGGCGCTCTGAGTGAGCACTAACAGGTCGTTGTTGCCTTTGACATCGCTTGGCCACTCTTTGAAGCGCTCGCCACGAAAGTCGGCTTCTTCAAACTTGCGGTCCTGGATCATGGTGCCCATGGCGCCGTCAAGGATCAGAATATTATCTTTTAGCTGTTGGCTGATCTGTGGGCCAATATCTCTTATTTTTCTTGAGTTACTTAGGGTGCCAGTGGCCATAAATTCTACCTGCCTTCGAATACGAGTTTTAGATGTTTATACGTGTAGATGTATAGACGTCTATAATAGAACAGACTCACACGATAGTCGAGTCGACTTTTTTATACCATTTTTATTGAATATCTGCTCCTTTTATCAGCTTAATGAGCGGCGTGTCGGTATTGATTTTTCCACTCTTTGTGGCTCTGAACTATGCTTTAAGCAGAACCTTTGCTGGAGAGAAGATGGTGTGGAGGAAGATCAATAATCAGCCTGCTTTCAGAATATTAACTTTGGTGTTGGCCATTTTTATAACTTCTTGGCCTGTCTTAACTTATTTCACTCTGAGCCTGTCAGACACGCTGCTGAGTATTACACTGATCTGGTTGTGTTTAATTCTGCTTTTGTTTGCTTTTGTTTGCTTTGGTTAAGTAGGTTTTGGTTGTGAGTTGCTTAGATGATCAGGCTCTTGCCCCGTTTGTTGCACGTTGCAGAGCTGAATTTACGGCCTCAGAAACGCTAATAGGGGGTGGCTTATGATGAGCGCCTCCAGCCTCTTGATGGTAATTTTTTCCTATGTGGCTCTCCTGTATATACTGGCATCATGGGCCGAGTCCGGCAGCGAGCGAGCCAGAAAGCTGACAACCAGTGCCGTCGTCTACGCGCTATCACTCGCCATCTTCTGTACCAGTTGGACCTTCTTCGGGAGCGTCGGCTTCGCTACCCGATCCAGCATATTGATGCTCTCTATCTATCTGGGACCCACGCTCTTGATGATCGTCATTTGGCCCCTGATGCAACGAGTGTTACTGATAAAACAGATCTACAGGGTCACCAGCATTGCCGATTTTCTCTCGGCCCGATTCAACCGCAGTATTTTCCTTGCTGGCCTTGCCGCGACCGTCGCCATGGTGGGGATCGTTCCCTATCTGGCGCTACAACTCAAAGCAATCAACACCGCTATCGATCTCGTTCTGGAGACCGAAGACGGCATCGCTGCCAATGAGATTGCCTGGTTGGTCTGGTTGGGCGTTGCCCTGTTTACCATTATCTTCGGTATTCGCCACCTTGACCCGACCGAGAGGCATCCGGGTATGATGCTGGCGCTCGCCGTCGAAGGCTTGGTTAAACTGCTGGCCATGCTGTGTGTGGGCGTGTTTGTCGGTTTCGTGATGTTTGACTCTCCCCTAGCCATCCTGGAGCAGCTGGAGCATAAGATGCCCGAGGCAGCAAAGGGGATGTCGTCTAAGCCCGAGTTTGTCACCTGGTTTAGTTATCTGCTGCTCGCAGGCTCCGCCTTTATGTTACTGCCGCGCCAGTTTCATGTCATGGTGGTTGAAAACCCCGATGCCAGACACATCAAGAGAGTGCAGTGGTGGCTTCCCATCTATCTGATATTGATGACAATTTTTATTACCCCCATCGCCGCTGCGGGCATGTTGCTGCTTGGGCCCGAAACGGCGGACAGTTATATGCTCTCCCTGCCTATGCTTGCCGGGCAGGATCTGCTCACCGTGTTCGTCTTTATCGGCGGTTTCTCTGCCTCTATGGCCATGTTGATGGTGTCAGGCATGACGCTCTCCACCATGTTCAGTAACCACTTGGTCTTGCCGCTGCTGCAATGGTTCAGCCCGGGTAGCGTCTTAAAGAGGTACCTGCTTCAGTCCCGGTGGCTCGCGGTGTTTATTGTGTTGGGCGCCGGGCAGATGTTCTATCTCTACCTGGGTGAGTCATACATGTTAGTGAACATGGGAATGATCTCCTTCGCCGCCGTATTGCAATTTCTTCCCCCGGTGTTGGCTGGGCTCTATTGGCCTAAGGTCACCACCAAGGGGGCGATTGCAGGCCTGATGGTCGGCTTCATTGTCTGGTCTTACTGTTTGATATTTCCGGCGATAATGAAGAGTGGCTGGATAGATGCGGATATTCTTGAGTTGGGGCCGTGGGGGCTCTATTGGTTGCACCCCGAGCACCTGCTGGGTACCGAGATGGATAAGATAAGCCACGGAGCCTTGTGGTCTCTGGCGGGAAATTGTATCGCCTTAGTCTTCGGCAGCCTGTTCTCGAAGGTGACGGGAGAGGAGCAAAGATATAACGCCGAGTTTATGGATGTGATGGCCGAACGTGTGGTCGAAGATCAGGCGATTATGGATACCTTACCCAGTAATATCGAGCTCAAGCCTAAACTTCAGTTACTGAAAGGGATATTCAGCCAGTACCTGTCTGCAGAGCTCGCTGAAGCTAAGGTGAGTGCCTGTTTAGTCGAGGCTGAACTCAATGACGATGAGCTGATTAATGTGCAGCAGTTAGCCTACTTAGAGAGGGCGACGGAGAGATTGCTCAGTGGTATCACCGGCGCTGCGGTGGCGCATATGGTGGTGAACCAATCGAACATCTATTCAGAGAAGGAGAGTCAAACTCTGGAAAGGTATTATGCTCAGCTGCTGGCTCAGCTAAAGATCAGTCCCGCCCAATTGAGGCAACAACTGAATTACTCGCAAGAAAAAGAGCAGTTTGCCCAGCGTTACTCGGAGCAGATGGAAAAACTGGTGGAGGAGAGAACCCGTGAGCTTCAATCGACGCTGGATCTGCTTAAGCGTGCTCAGCATCAATTGGTTGAGACTGAAAAGCAGGCCTCGTTAGGTAAGATGGTGGCGGGCATTGCCCATGAGATCAATACCCCTATCGGTGTCTGCGTTACCGCGGCGTCCCACCTTCATGATGAAGTGATCGAGATTAAGAAAATGTTTTCAGATGGCGAGCTCAGTGAAGATGAGTTTGACGGCTTTATGCAAACCTGCACTGAAGCCATGGATATCATTCTTAAGAATAATGCCCGTGCTTCGAAGCTTATTCAGAGCTTTAAACGGGTTGCGGTCGATCAATCCAGTGAGGAGTTGCGGGAATTCGATATCGATGAGTATCTCGAAGAGATATTGATGTCGCTCAGGCCCACACTCAAGAAGGTGCCCCATAAGATCAATATGGAGTGTGCATTCAACTTAAGCTGTAACACTTACCCTGGCGTTTTGTCTCAAATCATAACGAACTTGATTATGAATAGCCTGCTGCACGCATTCCTTCCCGAACAGGTGGGTGAGATCACCATAACCGCTGAAATAAGAGATGACTGGGTGCTTATGGATTATCGCGATGATGGTATCGGACTCGATGACGAGGGCGTGAAGAGCCTGTTCGACCCCTTCTATACCACCAAACGTAATCAGGGCGGGAGCGGTTTGGGCGCACACTTGATTTATAATCTGGTTACCCAGAGGCTCAGGGGAGAAGTTGAGGTCGAGACCTCACCCAATAATGGCCTTTGTTATCACATACGTTTCCCGAGGGATCTGCACAAGCTTGAACGGGATCTGGGTGGGCATATTTAGGAGTGATATTTTTCGCGCTGGGGAGAAGCTGGAGTCGCGATAGGTAAAACTATTCTCTCCGCCTCGAAAAGACGGTATAAATGAGTGAACCGATATTATTTCCGATAATCGACCTGTTCGACAGCCAGATGAACAATGACCATTAAGATGACAATGACGATGAATAACAGCGAAGCGCATCACGAATCACATCACGAAGGTTCGGACCAACCAACGCCTAATCCGGGGGTCACCACGACCTTCTACCTTATGCGTCATGGTGAGTGTGAGGGAGGACAGATCCTGAGGGGGCATACGGATGTCTCCTTGAGTGAGAATGGCCGCATTCAGATGTTTGATGCCATCGAAGTCGCGGATATCAGTTTCGACCACATTATCAGCTCCCCCCTGCGTCGTTGTTGTGAATTTGCCCTTAGGCTCTACCTGAAAAGAGAGGTGCCGCTTAAACTCGAAGATGGGTTTAAGGAGATGAACTTTGGTGATTGGGACGGAGAAACATTAGAGAGCCTGTATCAGACCAGCGCGGGGCCTATCGAAGCCTATTGGAAGAACCCGTGGGCGAGCACGCCGCCTGATGGAGAGACGATGCTGGATTTCGAGGCCAGAATCGATCGCGCCTGGGAGTCGATGCTGAATCAACACCGGGGGGAATCTCTGCTGCTGGTGACCCATGCGGGAGTGATACGTCACTTGATGGCTCGGGCATTAGGTGTCAGCGGTGCGGCGGGGTTTTATACTCAACTCTCTCTGGCCTATGCGGCGATCGTGAAAATCACGGTTTATACCACGGCCCAGGGAACACATTTTCCTCAATTGCATTGGGGATAAACTGTTCTAGGTTCTAGGTTCTAGGTTCTAGGTTCTAGGTTCTAGGTTCTTGGCCGCGGGCTAGGAGGCTGGGGGCAGGGAACAGGGAACAGGGAACGCACTCGTATCTGCCCCTGCTACGCTGGGGGAAACCTCTCTACTACACTGGGATTCATCTTAATCTGAGCGGGAGCTTTTCCTGTGACCCTTTCTTGTGACCCTTTCTTGTAAAAGAGTGAAATTGAGAACCATGAATTTTATCTCTGTCAGATGTCAGGCTTTGCCTTAAGTCATAAAAGCGGCATAATAACCGCTCTCAGACACTCTTCACTCTTAAGCCCGCTCTTGAAACATGAGCGTTGAAGCAAGAGCTAAAGCATTAAGCATTAGACATCAAGCATCGGCTGTTAAGTGGGTGGAGAGGATCGCAAAATCAGGTGTTGAGAGCCACTGTCGCTAAGACAAGGGTAACTCAAACTTAAAAGGGAACCGGGAGCTTTAGCGAATCGAAAGCATGAGCCCGGACTGTACCCGCAACTGTGAGTGTTTTAAAGAAGCTGATAGGGGCTAGAACCTAGAATCTAGAATCTAGGAACTAGGAACTAGAGCCTGGATCCTAAAACCTTCTTTAAACCATAAGTCAGGATACCTGCCTAATTTTGTCGCTAAAGAACTCGAGCGGGTAACTCGAGGGGGTGTATCATGCTATCTTTTTTGCGCTTTGTTGCTGGTTTATTCACCGCTTTACCCTGTCGTATTGATTCACGAAAGCCAGCTCGTGCAGTAGCGTCATGCCTTGAGTTTCTGCGGTATGCTTCGCGTCGCGTGTTCCTCTCCTCTCCTGTTTTTTCTTCGAAATCAGCTAGAACAGTTCGGTCCGTCAAATCATTTCAGACATTTCAGACAATTTTGTTATCGGTGAGGTTATCTGCTTGAAAAAACAGCGTGAAGAGGCTTTAACCTTGGATGAAAATAATAGCGATAAACAGAGTCGCGATGAAAAGCATAGCGCTAACAATGCGTGTGCGTTAACGGTCTGCGACCTTAGCTGGCATGCCGATGACCGGGTGATTCTATCCGATATCAGCTTTTCATTAGCCAAGGGTGAGATGTTAGGCATCATAGGGCCAAACGGTGCGGGGAAATCCAGCCTGCTGCGGTGTCTATATCGCTATATTAAGCCCGATAATGGAACGATTAACCTATTTGGGCAAAATACTTCTTACTTCTCGGCAAAAGAGTTTGCCAGACAAGTTGCGGTGGTACTGCAAGACACTCCCCATCACTTTGAGTTAACCACTGATCAGCTGGTTGCTATCGGATTAACTCCCCATAAAGGGCCGTTCGATCTCACTACCTCGGCGGATAGAAGACTCGTTGCCGATGCGTTAGAAAAGGTGGGATTAACCCATAAGGCCGGCCAAGTCTATGAACACCTTTCCGGCGGCGAAAAGCAGCGGGCACTGATCGCCAGGGCGATAGTACAACAGCCTAAGCTGCTTATCTTGGATGAACCCACTAACCATTTAGATATTCGTTATCAGATCCAGGTCATGGAGCTGCTTCGTGAGATTGGGATCTCGGTGATCACCTCTATTCATGATCTGAATTTAGCCAGTGCCATGTGCGATCAGATATTACTCCTCGATGATGGTCGATGTGTCGCGCATGGGACGCCTAAGTCAGTGCTCACTGAGGAGCGTATCAGCGAGGTATTCGGTGTGTGTTGCAGCACACAAGCTCACCCTCAGCATGGTAACCCTCAGATCAGTTATTTTTATGGGTACTCTCATAGTGAGAACGCTCATGGTAAAAGTGCTCATGATAAGAGTCAGTGGGATGGTATAAAAAGGCATAAACAAGATGAAGACTAGCCCGATAAATTCAGCCTCGACCTCCAGTAGCGGACGAGTCAATATCGGCCATCAATGGGTGGTGCCGGGATTGTCGCTATTGAGTCTGATAACCCTGCTGGCCGCAGCCAGCTTTGGCGCCGCAGATATCTCATTCAATGATGTGATTAATGTCGTATTACACAACACCTTCGGCGTGACCATATTTGGTATGACAGAGGTCTCTGGCATCGCCGAGCGTATCGTTATGGAGTTGAGGTTTCCCCGAATTCTACTGGCCTTTATTGCCGGGGCGGGTCTCTCTGTTGCCGGTAGCGTGCTGCAAACGGTGACGCGTAATCCGCTGGCCGACCCCTATCTGTTCGGTATCTCATCTGGCGCTTCATTTGGTGCCGTGATGGTCATTACGTTTTTCACTGGCTCAGGCGTGGGGGCTGGGTCAGGGCTGTTCGAGTTGCTTAGTTGGATCAGTCTGCCGCTGGGTGCCTTCCTCGGGGCCGGGGTGTCGGTGCTCATGGTGCTGAGCTTATGCGGACGCAATATGAGTAGTCAGATTGAACGCATGTTGCTTTCCGGTGTGGCGATCTCATTCATGTTCGGCGCGTTAACCAGTTTGCTGCTCTATTTTTCCAGTCCTCAGGCGGCCGCGTCTGTACTGTTTTGGAGTCTTGGAAGCTTTGCAAAAGCGAGTTGGGAAGGCTTGTTATTTCCGGCCATCGTTGTCTGTGCTGCTACCGGGATCATCTTGCTGTTTAAGCGTCAAATTATGGCGATGCGGGCCGGTGATGAAACTGCCCATACCTTAGGCATTAATGTCAGTCGTCTGCGACTGCAGATGCTACTGCTTTGCTCCCTCATTACGGCCATCTTAGTCGCTAACTGTGGTGGTATCGGCTTTGTGGGCTTAATGATCCCCCATACGGTACGCATGCTCTTTCCGGGGCGATTCCCGCTAATTACGACCGCCTTAGTAGGCGGCCTGTTTATGGTGTGGATTGATGTTTTAGCGAGAACTCTGCTGAGCAGTCAGGAGTTACCCGTTGGCATCATCACCGCCGTCATAGGCAGCATCTTCTTCCTGTTTATCCTGGGAAGCAGAAGATAGCCATTAGCCATAAGCTGTAAGCGGTAAGTAGAGCCTGCTGGCTAAACGCTCTTGGCCGTCATCCTGAACTCGTTTCAGGATCTATAGGTAAATTCTTCATGTAGGAGCGGCTTTAGCCGCGAATGCTTTATTAAAACAATAACGAAACACGAAAAATAGTTAGGGTGTAGAGATGTTTAATATCAGTCCGGCAAATCATGAGTTTGATGATGAGATTCAAAGTGAAATCGACAATAAAACCAAACCCTTGGGAGCGCTCGGAGAATTAGAGAATTTAGCTAAACAGCTAGCTCGGGTATTAGGAAAAAATAAGCCTGAGATCATTAACCCTAAGCTATTGGTCTTTGCGGCGGATCATGGGATCGCCTCATCCGGTGTCTCAATTGCTCCAAGCGAAGTGACCACACAGATGGTGATGAACTTTGTCGCCGGTGGCGCAGCCATCAATGTCTTCTGTCGCCAGGTCGGCTTGGATATGGAGGTGATCGATTGTGGCATCCTTCAACCATTAGAGGGCGTCGAAGGTGTTATCGATCAGAGATTGGGTGCCGGAACCAGGCCGATTCACAAGCAGGCTGCAATGACATTGGGAGCCGTCAAGCAAGGGATGGAGATGGCGCGTGCACGCATTGAACTTCACCATCAGCAAGGCTGTAACCTTATCGCCTTGGGAGAGATGGGCATAGGAAACACCTCTTCTGCTGCCGCAATTATGGCAACGGTCATGGGGATGAAGGGTGTCGATTGTGTCGGACGAGGCACCGGAATCGATGCCGCTACCCTTAAGCGTAAGCAGATGCTGGTGGAGCAGGCGCTGCATATTCATGAGGCTGAATTAACCGATCCCTATAATATTTTAGCCTGCCTTGGTGGCTTTGAAATAGTACAGATGACGGGGGCTATGCTCGCCGCGGCGGAGAGAAATATGCTGGTTGTGGTCGATGGTTTTATCGCAACGGCTGCGGCCATGGTCGCGGTGCAGATAAATGCGAACGTCCGTGATTATATGATATTTGGTCATCAATCAGATGAGCGGGGTCACTGCTTGATGATGGAGCACCTGCAAGCCAGACCTTTGCTCAGATTAGGGATGAGATTAGGCGAGGGCAGTGGCGCCGTATTGGCGTTACCACTCATTCGAGCCGCCGCCGGTTTCTATAATGAGATGGCCAGCTTCAGCGATGCCGGAATTGAGATCTAACGCCATGTAGGAGCGGCTTTAGCCGCGAATGATTATGGGCCCGTCATCCTGAACTCATTCTTTGTAAAGAGCAGAATCCAGCCTTAGCTTTTAGATTTGTGGGTTCCCAAAGCTGGTTCCCGGCTAAAAGCATCGCCGGGATGACGGGCCACCATGTAGGAGCGGCTTTAGCCGCGAATGTTTCAAAAGGAATTTTATACATATGTTTCGTCGAGAACTGACACTGTTTTTTGTTTCGATGGGCTTCTTTACCCGTATCCCGATGCCAGCCTGGGTAAAGGTAGACAGCGAAAATCTGAATAAATCAAACCGCTACTTCGGATTGGTCGGTATCTTGGTGGGGGTGTTAAGCGCCGCGGTCTATGCCCTGGCCGTTAACTGGTTGCCGGCATCGGTAGCCATTATATTTGCGATGATCACCAGTGCCATGCTTACCGGTGGTTTTCATGAAGATGGCTTGGCCGATACCGCCGATGGTTTCGGCGGTGGCTGGACCGTTGCCGATAAACTATTAATCATGAAAGACTCCCGTCTCGGTAGTTATGGCGCTCTGGCCCTGATATTTATTCTGTTGCTGAAGTGGCAAATATTAACTGAAGTGGCTGCCATTGATACCAACATGGTGAGCGTCATCTTGATAGTGGGCCACTGTTTAAGTCGTGTTTTTGCTGCCAGCTTTATCTTCACCGAACAATATGTCAGTGACTCAGATACCAGTAAGAGTAAGCCTTTAGCCCAGAACCAGAGTGTCAATGAGCTGGTTATCTCGCTTGGGACAGCGGTGATTATTTTACTATTGCTAAGCCTGAGCCAGGCTCTGATCCTTATCGGTGCACTTCTGTTGCTGAGGTGGGGATTAGTGGTGGCCTTTCGTCGTCAAATCGGTGGTTATACCGGCGATACTCTGGGCGCCGGGCAGCAGATATCTGAAATGCTCTGCTATCTTATTATTCTGATCTTGGTGACCTCCCTATGATCCACCTGGTACTGGGCGGTGCTCGCAGTGGCAAAACCCGATATGCGACCGATGCTGCCGCAGCGCTTAGCACGCAAGGTTATGAGTGTATCTATATCGCCACCGCTCAGGCACTCGATGAGGAGATGCGTGCGAGAATCGCACGGCACCGAGAAGACAGAGCCGAGGATACGCTTCGATGGATAACGGTCGAAACTCCACTATTATTAGCTGAGTCTCTGGCGCAATATGCCCGAAAAGACCGGGTCATTATTGTCGACTGTATGACGCTGTGGCTGACCAATCAGCTATTAGCCCATGAGCCACCGGCCGACTCCGTCACTTCTCAAGAATGTGAGAAAGAGCCTGAGAAAAAAGTTGAACAAGAGCCTATGGGGGGAGCTAACAGTGAAAACCTGGATGCCTCACCCTCTGTAGACAGGCCTTGGCCCGAGGCCAAGGCGGCGTTACTGGAGTTACTGCCGACCCTCGAAGGTGAGATCTACCTGGTGAGTAATGAAGTTGGCTGCAGCATCGTTCCTCTGGGAGCCTTGAATCGCCGCTTTGTCGATGAAGCGGGCTGGCTACATCAGGAGATCGCCAGAGTCGCGGACTCGGTCGTCCTGATCTCCGCCGGGCTGCCTATGCGATTAAAAGGCGCTTAATGTAGGAGCGGCTAGATTCTTAATGTAGGAGCGGCTTTAGCCGCGAAGGTTTCAGGGGGGTCATCCTGGACTCGTTTCAGGATCCAGATTTAGGAGTTGGTCATTCTGAACTCGTTCTTTGTAAAGAGCAGAATCTATGTTTTAGATTTGTAGCTTCCAAAGCTGGATCCCGGCTAGGGGCATCGCCGGGATGACGAGCTACTATGTAGGAGCGGCTTTAGCCGCGAAGATTTTTCTTATAAAAAATGTGAAAGAACGATATGAATACCGACAGCAGAGATATTTCAGACATTCCTGAAACGCCAAGAGCCAAAGTGCTGATGGTGCAGGGCACCACGTCCGATGCGGGTAAGAGCACCTTGGCCGCGGGGCTATGTCGGCTGTTTGCCCGTCGGGGTGAGCGGGTGGCGCCTTTCAAGCCACAAAATATGGCGCTCAATAGTGCGGTCACTATCGATGGTGGTGAGATTGGTCGTGCCCAAGCCTTGCAAGCCATTGCCTGTGGTTTGCCTGCCCACACCGATTTTAACCCTATTTTATTGAAACCCAGCTCGGATACCGGCGCTCAGATCATCGTTCAAGGTAAGGCGCTCGATCAGATGGAGGCACAAACTTTCTTCGGCCTTCAAGGGGAGCGGGGAGAAGGTAAACAGGGCTATCGGGTCAAGGCGATGTCTGCGGTTTTGGACTCTTTCTCCCGTTTAACCGATAACTATGAGCTGGTGATTGTTGAAGGGGCGGGAAGTCCGGCCGAGATCAACCTCAGAGAGGGGGATATCGCTAACATGGGCTTTGCCGAGGCCGTCGACTGTCCGGTTATCATCATTGCCGATATCGACAAAGGCGGTGTATTTGCTCATCTTGTTGGAACGCTGGCGTTACTGAGTGAATCGGAGCAAGCCAGAGTCAAAGGATTTGTAATCAATCGCTTTCGCGGTGATATTGCCTTGCTGCAATCGGGGCTGGATTGGTTAGAGGATTACACGAATAAACCGGTATTGGGGGTCTTACCCTATCTGCACGATCTACATCTGGACGCCGAAGATGCCCTTGCACCTACGTTAACTCTCTCTCCTTCTGACCCATCGTCACAGCCGGAGCTGAATAGGTTCAAAGTGTTAGTTCTGGTGTTTCCCAGGATCAGTAACCACACCGATTTAGATCCCTTAAGGCTCAACCCTTTAATCGAATTTAATTATCTCAGTGTGCAGAGCACTGAGCCCGGAAGCGTTAAAGCGTTACCGGACGTTGACTTGATCATATTACCCGGCAGTAAAAATGTACGTGCAGACTTAGATTTTATCCGTGAACAGGGGTGGGATACCGCCATCAAGAAACACCTGCGCTATGGAGGTAAGGTGCTTGGGCTGTGTGGAGGTTATCAGATGTTAGGCCTGCTTATCGATGATCCCAACGGCGTAGAAGGCAAAGTTGGCGAGAGTGAAGGCTTAGGATTACTGCCTCTGGTGACTGAGCTTAAAACCCATAAAATTTTACGTCAGGTCTCGGGTCGTTTATCTCTGTTGGGGGAGCAAGCCCCCCTCGAAGGGTATGAGATCCACTGCGGCCAGTCGCAGGTGTTGAATACTCAAAATAGTGCCGGCGCCCAGCCAATATCACTGTCGGTGAAAGAGGAGCTGAGTAAATCGAGTGCTGGTGAACCCGCTTCCAATGCATTGGCTTATGATGGATTAGTCTCGGATGATGGCCTGATACTCGGGACCTATATACATGGCATTTTCGACTCTCCGCAAGCGTGTGAGCTGATACTGAAATGGGCGGGAATGGCGTGTCCTGAACCGATTGATATCAATGCCACTCGTGAACAGCAACTCGATCGATTCGCCGATCTGATAGAGCAGCACCTGGATATAGATAAATTAGAGAGGATCCTAGATCCTAGAAACTTCTTAGCTTTAAACATACGGAAATACCATGACCGAAAAAAATAAAGTCGCCCGCTCTGCCGATAAGAATGTCGATAAGAATGCCGATAAGAGCGCCGATGAGATAAAAGCCGAGCGACACAAGGCGCGTCAGCAAAAACTTAAAGATGGAGTCGATGCAAAAATAGCTAAGGCTCAGGAGGAGAAAGGCATACTGCTGGTGCTGACAGGCAATGGCAAAGGCAAGTCGACTTCTGGCTTCGGAACGATTGCCCGCGCCGTAGGCCATGGCAAGAAAGCCGCCGTGGTTCAGTTCATTAAGGGCAACTGGGAATGCGGCGAGCGAACCCTGCTCGAAGGCGCCGGAGTCGAGTTTCACGTTATGGGTACCGGATTTACCTGGGAGACCCAAGACAGGGAGAAAGACACGGCAGCGGCACTGGAGGCATGGGAAGCCGCAGAGACGTTACTCAAAGATGAGTCTATAGATTGCATCATGCTGGATGAACTCACTTACATGGTGAGCTATCACTACCTTGAGGTCGATAGAGTGCTTGAGGCATTGATGAATCGTCCGCCGATGCAACATGTCATCGTCACGGGAAGGGCGTGCCATAGAAGTATTATTGAGATGGCTGATACCGTGAGTGAGGTTAAGCCCATCAAGCATGCCTTTGATGCAGGAATAAAAGCCCAGCCCGGCTTCGACTACTAAATTTCTGCCTGCTCAGAATGAGGGCGGTATTGTCATCGTTTTTCCAACCAATCACATAGAGCCTTCAGCGGTTTTAGGTAGAGAGCGCATATGCTCAGGGTCTGGCTCTTTATTTAAGGCTGGGGCTCGACGGCTTACCCCATGATTTTTAATGAGATAGGCGATCAGTTTGAAATTACATTTCTTCGTGTTCTTTGTTGTGACGTTATTGTCTGCGCCGGCTTTTGAACTTATAAAGAGTCCCCAATCACAGAGCCGTCAGCAGTACTTAATTAGAGAGTCTTCAACGTCTCTTAGATAAGAGCCTTCAGCGTCTCTGAGAAAAAGTCGTATGCTCAGGGGCTCTTGTGAAAACAGGGGCTCGATGGGTGGCTAAAGATAATCGTTGAGCAAAAAGTTAAATAGGCTGTTGGGAGCTTAAGATAAAAATTAAATAGAGGGGAAGTAACTTGAAAGATCTTGAAAAGATTTGAATTTTTGGTACAGATGGAGAGACTTGAACTCTCACGCCCTTACGGGCACTAGCACCTGAAGCTAGCGTGTCTACCAATTCCACCACATCTGCAACGACAAACTGTTGAATGACTTAACTAGTTAAAATATCTAGTTTTCAACTGCTTGCACGGCAGATAGTACTGCTCTATCCTACAGCTGTCAACCCGTTTTAGATGATTCTGTGTTGAGAGTGTAAAGTGTGACCAGCTTGAGATAAGCAGAGTCGCTTCCCTCAACAGTTGAACACCTCTCTGATGAGGTTGGGGCGATGCAGTAAGTGTAACTTGTTATTTTTAAACGAGAACCAGATGAAAGCGATAAGAAAAATTTTACCCATATTAGCCATCTTCCTTCCGGCTCTATCTGTGATGGCGATACCGGTAAGCGCGGCGCCTGTTAAGCGAATTATTGCTCTGTCGCCCCATTCGGTGGAGATGCTCTATGCGATCGGTGCCGGCGAGTCCATCGTTGCCACGACAGAGCATGCGGATTATCCACAAGAGGCGCTTCAAATTCCCCGTATCGGTGGCTATCACGGTATACAGATTGAGAGGGTGATTGAGCTCGACCCCGATCTGGTCGTGGTGTGGGGAAGCGGCAACAAGGCCGAAGATATCGAAAAGCTTAAGAAATTGGGGTTCAAGGTTTATAACAGCGACCCTAAGACACTAGAGGCCGTAGCCGCTGAGCTCGAAGAGTTGGGTGGGTTAACGGGGCATCAGGGACAGGCGTCTACGGTGGCCGCCGATTATCAATTGCAACTTAACGCGTTGCGCGCGAGCAATTCGGTTAAACCTAAGGTCAAGGTGTTCTACCAGCTTTGGTCCACACCCTTGATGTCGGTCGCCAAAAATAGCTGGATTCAGCAGATCATCGATGTCTGCCATGGAGAGAATGTATTCTTTGATGCCGACAGCGATTATCCGCAGCTAAGTCTGGAGAATGTGCTCTTGAAGATGCCGGAAGTGATCTTACAGAGTCAGGATAAGGGCAATATTCTCGGCGTAGACTGGAGCCCGTGGCAGGAGATCCCAGCCGTCAAAAATCACCATATTTATCCGCTGAATGCCGATCTTTTACATCGCGCCGCTCCCCGTGCCATCTTAGGAGTTAGATCTCTATGCGATGCTTTGGATAAGGCGCGCTGATAGCTGTTTGCTATCGACTATGGTTTTCTTTGCCTTATCTTGAACTCGTGACTCGTGACTCGTGACTCGTGACTCGTGACTCGTGACTTAAAACTTCATTTTTAAAAAGGATTTTCCCATGACGACATTACTCATCTGCCTGTTTATTGCCATGCTGCTTCCCTACCTTGCGAAGGGGCCGGTTGCGGTGGCTATGGCAAAATTGGGTGGCTACGATAACTCTCACCCCAGAGAGCAGCAGTCGCGGTTAACCGGTTTCGGGGCTCGCGCCGTCGCGGCGCATCAGAATGCCTTCGAGTCCCTGCTAATATTTGGCCTCTCGGTATTGGCCGTCATCGCGACACAAAACGTGACCGACACAACAGTGTTACTGGCGGTTGTCCACGTTATCGCTCGTATGGTATATCAGGTTCTGTATCTTATGGATAAGGGGACACAGCGCTCTTTGTCATGGTTTGTGGCCATCTTCTGCTCGTTCGGCATCTTCTTTCAGGCATTTTGACAGCGTTATTCTTTTGATTTGTAGGTTTCAAAAGCTGGTCGATGATGTTCCATACATCATTCGACATTTCCTCCACTGACCCATAAGGATATGGGAAATGTCTTTAAAGCGTATGGAACGCTTAAGACCATGGAGGTTAGATTCCGGCCAGAAGCATCGCCGGAATGACGGGGACTATGTAGGAGCGGCTTTAGCCGCGAATGCTTTAGGATTACGCTTAGCCGTCATTCTGGACTCATTCTTTGTAAAGAGCTGGATCCAGCCTTAGCTTTTAGATTGTTAGGGTTTAAAAGCTGGTCGATGATGTTCTGTACCTTCGTTGAGGCTTTTTCAATGTGGGTCATATTTTCCATATCGAAGCGAATTTACTTGCCCTTGATCACCTTTTCATATATCTGTTAGCTTTTTCTAATGAAATGAATTCTCATGTACTCAGCGATGTAATAAACTAGGCCGCAGATAAATTGGCTTGCTATGGTATTAGGGTTAAAGATGAAGAAGTTACTGATTATTGGTGGTGTTGCCGGAGGTGCCTCTGCGGCTGCGCGTGCCAGACGATTAAATGAAGAAGCTGAAATTATCATGTTTGAACGTGGTGAGTTTGTCTCCTTCGCCAATTGTGGACTGCCCTACCATATCAGCGGTGAAATAGCCGATAGAAAGGCCCTTATTCTTCAGACGCCTCAAAGCTTTAAGTCTCGTTTCAATGTCGATGTGCGTGTGCGCCAAGAGGTGATAGCCATCGACAGAGTCGCCAAAACCGTTACCGTAAAGAACCATGTGACCGGTGAGCAGTATCTGGAAAGCTATGATGCCTTAGTGCTCTCTCCGGGCGCAGCTCCTGTGGTCCCGCCAATTCCGGGCCTGGATACCCCGTTGACATTTTCACTGCGAAATATTCCCGATATGGACAGGATCTTAACCTTGCTCAAGGAGAGGAAGCCGGTTCATGCCACGGTTGTCGGTGGTGGTTTTATCGGTTTGGAGATGATGGAGGCGCTAGACGAACTGAATATCGATGTCACCCTGCTGGAGATGTCACCTCAGGTGATGGCGCCTGTCGATATCGAGATGGCCAATATGCTGCATCAGGAGATTGTCGATAAGGGCATAGATCTGCGTCTTAACTGCGGTCTGAGCAGTGTCGAACAGGTAGGCTCCGGCTTGAAACTCTTCTTGAGTAATGGCGAGTCTTTAGATACCGAGCTATTAATCTCTGCGGTAGGTGTAAAACCGGAAATATCCTTGGCGGTCAATGCTGGCCTGGCCATCGGAGAGCTCGGCGGTATTGTGGTCGATGAGCAGATGAGAACCAGCGATGCCTCCATCTACGCCGTGGGCGATGCCGTTGAGGAGTTTGATTTTCTCACCGGTGAGAAGGCACTGATCCCATTAGCCGGTCCCGCTAACCGTCAAGGCCGAATTGCTGCGAACAATATCTTCGGAGCAGGTGATAGCTATAATCGAACCCAAGGTACCGCAATTTGCCGGGTTTTCGATCTGGCGGTGGCAAGCACCGGACTGAACGAGAAACGTCTGGAGCGCAGCGGTATTCCTTACGAGAAAATCTATGTACATGGTGCGAGCCATGCCAGCTACTTTCCTGGCGCACACCCGGTTTCACTGAAGCTGCTGTTCAGTACCGATGACGGCACAATTTTGGGCGCTCAGGCCATTGGCCGTGATGGTATCGATAAGCGTATCGATGTAATGGCCGTGGCTATCAGGGCCGAACTTACCGTGTACGATATGCAGGATATGGAGCTGACCTATGCTCCACCTTTTGGCTCGGCAAAAGATGTGCTGAATCAGGCGGGTTTTGTCGCATCCAATAGCTTGAAAGGGGAGACCCGTCTGTGTCACTCAGCCGATATCGATGCCCTGAGCGATCAGCAAATTCTGCTCGATGTCAGAAACCCAGGTGAGCTGATGAAATCCGGAGCGGTTGAGGGGGCTGTTAATATTCCCGTGGATCAGCTCAGAGGACGACTCGAAGAACTGCCGAGAGACAAGGAGATATTGATTATCTGCCAGGTCGGTTTGCGTGGCCATGTGGCCTATCGCATGTTGGTTAACCACGGGTTTACTGCGAAAAATCTTACCGGTGGGTATAAGACCTACCAGACGGTTAACGCTAAATTCTAGTCGTTAATAGGTTCAATCGATAGCAGCTTATTTATAGGGGGATTAATCCATAATTATTAGCTGCTTATTTTGCGAGTTTGTATGATTGAACTTATTTTATTGAGTTTGTTTTTTTAAGCGTGACACCGACGACTCATCGAGTGGTCACGGCCTAAGTTCTGAGGGATAATTTTGGATTTATCATCGTTTGCAGCCGCATTTGGTGGCGGTATTCTCATCGGTCTGTCTGCCATCTTGCTCATGATATTCAATGGGCGTATCGCAGGTATCAGCGGCATTGTATCGTCGGCCATCTTTAGTGATAGAAAGCTTACCGATAAAAAGTTTACTGATAAAAAGTCGTCAGACAACACCGATGATGAGACGGGCCCCAGCTGGCAGTGGTTTTTCATCACCGGCTTAGTGCTGACGGGCGTGATATATGCCTTGGTATATGAGCAGTTAGGTTTACCGGTTTTCGAGTTCGATTCGGTATCCCGGCCTATGCTGTTAATCGGTGGCCTCCTCGTTGGGCTTGGGTGCAGTTTGGGACGCGGGTGTACCAGCGGGCATGGAATATGTGGCATAGGACGGTTATCTCTTCGCTCTATCGTAGCCACTTGCCTGTTTATTGCTGTAGCCGCCTGTACCGCAGTCTTTACCCACTGATAGGCGCTGTGATTAATAATAATGAAAGGATAATGGGCCGTTCTATGATGAAAGCCAGTTCTATGAAGAGGAAAGCATCAGCACTACTCTGTGGTGTGCTGTTTGGCACGGGCCTGTTGGTGTCAGGGCTTGCCGACCCCGCCAAGGTGATAGGGTTTCTCGATGTCAGTCGTATCTCAAACGGCAGCTGGGATCCGTCACTTATGGTGGTGATGACAGGTGCTTTGGCCGTGTATATGTCACTATTTTATCTCGTGGTTAAGCCTCGAATCGGGACTAATCAGGCACCAGTATGTGATGTTAAGTACCACCTCCCGGAAAAGAAAACCTTAGATAGCCAGTTGATTTTTGGGGCTGCTCTTTTCGGTCTTGGTTGGGGAATGGTGGGGATCTGTCCGGGTCCGGCTATTGTGAATCTTGCCACTCTCGATATTAATCTCGGCCTGTTTGTCGTGGCCATGCTGTTTGGTCTCTATATCGGTAAGCTGCTCAAGTCTGCCCAACTGGATCTGGTTAAGGTGAGTTAATTAACCGCTCCTACATGGGTCATATCAAGCTCTGTACTCGAACCTAGAACCCTAAAAGCTTCGCGGCTAAAGCCGCTCCTACATGGGTCATATCAGGCCTCGACCTCGAAACTCGCGACTCGTAACTATTGGTTTAAAAAAACCGGACACTTTCCCTATATCGGACATCTTTTCCTTAAATCGGACACTTTCCCCCTGTGTCCGCGGACACTTTCTGTTGTCTGAAATTAGCTGTTAACGTCTAAGTAGCTGACATTAAGCTGTTAATTGTTTTTGGCACGCTACTTGTAATGTAAGTGTTAATTCAGCGCTATTTAAACAATAGTGACCAAACGGACAGTTAGGGATAGATGATGATTCAGGATACGAGCGGACAGGACACGGTAATAGAGGCGAGTCTGACAAGAAAATTGAAATGGCCTCTGCTGGCAGGTGTCGCCGTGTTGCTGGTATCGGGACTGGTTTGGTCAAGTGTCGGTGGCAGTCAGGTCAGTGAGTCTATTAGCCGAAGTGAGCTTAGATTTGCCACACTGGAGCAGGGCACACTTACACGAGATATCGCTACAACGGGTAAAATCGTCGCCGCGAATGCCCCCATCCTCTATAGCAGCGACCAGGGGACGGTCACACTACTGGCTAAACCCGGTGACCGCGTCGAAAAGGGTGATGTGGTCGCGACTATCGAAAGCCACAAACTCACCAATAGCCTGAAGCAGCAGGAAGCCCTGTTAGAGGGAATGAAGAGCGCATTAGAGCGTGCTCGCCTCGATGCCCGCCGTCAACAGCTCAAGGCACAACAGACTATCGATATGGCTAAGGTCGACCTTGCCGCCGCCGACCGAGAGAGTCGTCGTGGTGATGAGCTTATCCTTAACAAGCTTATCTCTAAGATAGATTTTGAGAAAGGCAAAGACGACCTCTATAAGGCCAAGCTGCTTTCGGCTCATGCAAAGCAGGAAGCCGAGCTGATGAAAGACACACTCACTTTCGAGATTAAAAATAAAGCCGCTGAGGTTAACCGTCAGGCGCTGGTCGTGACAGAGCTTGAGCGTCAGGTTGCCGCCTTGAGTATCGAGGCACCGGTGGGAGGCATTATCGGCAACTGGTTAACGGAGCAGAAAGCGCGTATCGCTCAGAGTCAGCCAATTTTGACCGTAGTCGATTTGAGTGCCTTCGAGGCAGAGCTCGCTGTCCCTGAGTCTTATGCCGATGAGCTGGGTCTGGGTATGAAGGTTGAGCTGAGCTTCGGATCGCTGAGTCTGGTGGGGGAGTTGTCATCGATTTCGCCGGAAGTGAGAAACCGTGAAGTGACCGCCCGAGTGCGATTCGAGCAAGATGATCGTCTTCACCTTCGTCAAAACCAAAGGTTGTCGGCGCGGGTATTGTTGGAGAACAGACCTAATGTCTTGATGGTTAAACGCGGCGCATTTGTTTCAACCGGTGGTGGTAGAGAGGTGTATGCCATTAACGGTGATATCGCTGAGCAAACTTCAATTCAACTTGGTGCCCGCAGTATGAGCCATATCGAGGTGTTACAAGGCGGTAAGGCTGGAGATGTGTGGGTTATTTCGAGTATTCAACCATTTAACAAAGCACAGCAAGTGCTGGTTCGCTAAGGAGAGCAAGATGAACAGAATAAATCAAAGTATGAATGAGGGAAAAGTTCTTAGCGTACAGAAGGTTATAACGGTTACAGCCCTATTGCTGCTGCTCGTTGCGGTACAGGTTTCGACCCAGAATGTCGGTGATTGGTTTGTATTTGGCCTGAATGTTTTAGAGCTGACCGAGCCGTTATCAGAGGTCTCAAATGTCGGTGCTAATGTAGGAACTAATGTTGCTACGAAGGCCCCGGAGTTTATACAGAAAATAGTGATGGCCTTAGTCTGGTAGGACCGGCTTCAGCCGGGAAGGTCCATCGCAGCTAAAGCTGCTCCTACAATTACAAAGATAAAAGAATTAAACGATAAAAAATAGGGAATATTGACCATGTTATCGATGAAGAATATCAGCAAAGTATTTAAAACAGACTTAGTAGAGACCCACGCGCTGCGTGACTTTAATTTAGAAGTGGCAGAAGGCGAATTTGTTGCGGTTACCGGTCCATCCGGTTCGGGTAAAACGACCTTTCTCAATATTGCAGGCTTGCTTGAAGGCTTTACCCAGGGTGATTATTTTCTCGATGGCGTCAATATCTCAAATATGAGTGATAACAAGAGTGCGGCAATTCGTAATGAGAAAATAGGCTTTATCTTTCAGGGATTCAATCTGATACCGGATCTTAATTTAGCCGAAAATGTGGAAGTGCCGCTACGTTATCGTGGTTTCAATGCCAAAGAGCGTAAGCGCCGAGTACAAAAGGCCTTAGAGCAGGTTGGTCTTGCGGCGCGTATGAAGCACCTTCCTTCTCAGCTTTCCGGTGGTCAGCAACAACGTGTGGCCATTGCCCGTGCTTTAGCCGGTGAGCCAAGATTCCTCCTTGCCGATGAGCCAACTGGTAATCTCGACAGCATGATGGCGCGTCAGGTGATGGAGCTGTTAGAGGATATTAACAAGGCGGGAACCACGATTATCATGGTCACTCACGACGCAGAACTTGCCCGTCGTGCCCAGCGCAATATTCAGATTGTCGATGGCCAAGTGTGTGATTTTACTATGTACCAAAGTGGAGAAGGGCATCAAGGAGGCGAGCGAGCCAGTGAAAAGCCGCATCTGGTGACAGAATCTCATGTGTCTTTAAATCAAGACAAAGTGGCGAGCTAAGGAGAAGACTATGTTTTTCTATTATCTGGATCTCGCCTGGCGCAGCATCAAGAAGACGCCCTTGATGTCACTTTTGATGGTGTTAGCTATCTCAATCGGGATAGGAATTACCATCACCACCTTGAATGTGTATCAGCTAATGTCAGAGAATCCTGCGGGTGAACGCTCCGATAAACTGGTTGCAGTGCAGCTTTGGAGCCAAGGTAAAGATGCGTGGAAAGAGTTCAACAACCAATTGACCTACCAAGATGCCTATAATCTGCGTAAGAGTGATGTCCCAGTGCGTCAAACGGCGATGTTTATCACTGGATTAGCACTACAGACCGAGGATCCTGACTTTGTACCTTTGTTAGAGTCTGTTCGAGTGACCGATAGCGACTTCTTCGATATGTTTTCAGTGCCATTTATCTACGGTAAAGCCTGGGATAAGGGAGTCGATACCGAAGCGCTTTATCAAGTCGTGATCAATGAAGTGCTTAATAAACAGTTATTTTCAGGCGAGGACAGCATAGGTAAGACGCTATATCTGGACAGTAAGCCTTATCAAATCGTCGGCGTCACTAAGACCTGGAGCCCAAGTCCACTTTACTTTGATGTGACCACTGGAGCATTTAAAGATTCTGCGCAAATATTTGTGCCCTTTTCGTTAGCGCCTATAGAGGAGTTTCAGAGCTGGGGAAATAATCAAAGCTGGAAAAGAGAGTCAATTAATAACTACAGCCAACGCTTAAATTCTGAGATGCATTGGATTCAATTTTGGGCAGAGGTGCAAGACGATAAACAGCGTGACGAATACGCTCAGTGGTTGAAACGCTATGTGGAGCAGCAACAGCTTATAGGCCGTTTTGATAGTCCGGAAGCGGCTGCGCAGCTGTCCAATGTTGCCCAGTGGCTGGAACTCAATGAAGTAGTGCCTGAAGATAATAAGATTTTGGTTGGCCTCAGCGCCCTCTTTCTGGTGGTTTGTCTGGTTAACATGTTAGGCCTGCTACTGGCTAAGTTTCTTAAGCGAGCGCCTGAAATCGGTGTACGCCGTGCCATTGGTGCGAGCCGTGCGCAGATCTTCTCTCAACATATGGTTGAGGTGGGCTTGATAGGCTTCGGTGGTGGGGTACTTGGCTTAGTGTGGGCATGGGTTTCATTATCGCTGCTCTCTTCGCGTTTCGACTTGGAGCAATCTTTGACTCACTTAGATACCAGCATGTGGTTAATTGCACCTGTTATCGCCATCTTTGCGGCTTTAGTTGCCGGCACTTATCCTGCTTTGAGGATCTGTTCGACGAATCCTAGCGTTCATCTGAAGAGCCAATAAGTAGAGTAAGAGAAAGGAATTCATTATGTTACAGATTAAACCTATTTTGAGTACGTTAATGCGTAATAAGAGCGGCCCTATCTTGCTGCTTATTCAGATCATTCTATCGGTCGCCATCGTGGCCAATGCCAGCTTCATCATCAGTGAACGCATCGCTTTGATGGATAGAGATTCGGGCACGGCCGAAGATCAAGTTTTTAATTTCCGACTTTATACCTTCGATACCAACATTGATCTCGAGTCTCAAATTCAGCGTGATATCCGAGCCATCCGAGACTTGCCAGGTGTCATTGATGCGTCAACAACCAGTATGGTGCCATTGAGTGGTGGTGGCTGGTCATCGGGATACACCGTAGGAAGCAGTGAGGAAACGGCTAAAGATACAGAAGGTGCTGCCATCTATTATGGCGACGAACATATCGTTAATAGTTTAGGTGTGGAGTTGATAGAAGGCCGTAACTTCTATGAGGAGGAGATCTTGACTGGCAGTCCGGACTTGGCGACTCATGGCATAGTGTCAAAAGCGTTTGCTAAAGAGACCTGGGGAGATGAACCTGCGATTGGCCAGATCATGTATGCGGGTGATTTTGGTGAGATGCCAATCAAGATAATCGGTGTGGTAGATAAGTTACAAGGCGCTTGGGTTAACAGTTCATATCTGGATAACAGTGTCATCTTAAATATTCAGCTGGTTAACGTGTTTACTAAGGTGTTGGTACGTGCTGAGGTTGGGACGTTAGCTCAACTTAAAGAGGCTATTCCTGCGACGCTGCATAAAGATAATCGAAATCGCGTTATTGAAGGGTTTACACTTATTAGTGAGCATAGAAAGCGTGTTTATCGTAACCATGAGTTGATGGCGACGGTATTGTCTATGATGGTGGTACTGCTGTTACTTATCACTTCACTGGGTCTGGCGGGGATGGTGATGTTCAACATTGAACGCCGCACTAAGCAGATAGGTACCCGCCGTGCATTAGGCGCGAAGAAGCGTGACATCATTAGCTTCTTTCTGGTGGAAAACTATATTATCTGTCTTGTGGGTGGTGTGATTGGCGGGTTTGTTGCGGTTCTGCTAGGACAACAGCTGATGAGCCTATACAGCTTACCTCAATTAGATCTTATCTATCCGCTGATGACGGTTGCCGGGCTTATTGTGCTAACGACCATTGCGGTTATTTTGCCGGCTCGAAAAGCGGCGAGAATATCGCCTGCAATCGCGACGCGAAGCGTTTAATTATCTGCATGGAAAGCGAAAGAGAATTAATCTTTAATTATCTTTCGCTTTCAGTTAGTTTTAAGCTCATTGAAAACAGTTTAGACAATGTTTAACGATTCACTTTCGACGAAAGTGCTCTCGACGATTAACTATCAACTATTAAACGGGTATAGAGATTATCAAAGAAGATATGGATACGATTCTTATTGTCGATGATAACCAGGCCGTGTGTAATGCATTGGCACTGATGTTGGAGCTTCACGGTTATCGACCGCTCACCTGTTTATCCCCCGATACAGCTTTGGAGTTGATAGAACTGCATGATATCTCTCTGGTTGTCCAGGATATGAACTTCACTCAAGACACCACCTCGGGTGAAGAGGGCAAAGCGCTGTTTTATGCCATCAGAGCACTTCAGCCTCAGTTGCCCATCATATTATTGACCGCATGGACTCAGTTAGAGATAGCGGTAGAGCTGGTTAAAGAGGGCGCGGCAGATTACATGGGGAAGCCTTGGGAGGATGCCAAGTTGCTGACCAGTATCAACAACCTTATCTCGCTACATACACTTTCAAAAGCCAATACTCAGCTTAAGCGCGTCGAAAATGAGCGCATGTCCGCCATCAAGGGAGCGGAATTGTGTGGCATCGTATTTGGCAGTGGCGCCATGCAGCGCTGTGTCGATTTGGCGCTGCAGATAGCACGCTCCGATGTATCTGTACTTATCACCGGCCCTAATGGTGCCGGCAAAGATAAACTGGCCGATATCATTCATGCTAACTCCTCCCTTAAGAGTAAACCCTTTATCAAGGTGAACATTGGCGCACTGCCGATGGAGCTACTAGAAGCGGAGCTGTTTGGGGCTGAGGCGGGGGCGTTTACCGGGGCGAACAAGACCCGTATTGGTCGCTTCGAAGCGGCGGATGGCGGTACCCTGTTTTTAGATGAGATAGGTAACTTACCGCTTTCGGGTCAGGTAAAGTTACTGCGGGTGCTGCAAACCGGTGAGTTTGAACGCTTAGGCAGCCATCAAACCCGCAAAGTGAATGTGCGGGTGTTGAGTGCCACAAATGCCGAGCTGGACGAAGAGATCAGGACTGGGCGTTTTCGTGAAGATCTCTTCTATCGACTCAATGTGATTGAGTTGGCGTTACCGCCACTCAATGCCCGCTGCGACGATATTCTGCCTCTGGTCGGCCATTTTATCGGCCCGAACTTCTCACTGAATAGACAGACTCAGCAGGTGCTGGTTGAGCATCAATGGCCGGGCAATGTCAGAGAGCTCGAAAATGTCTGCAAGCGTGCGGTGATACTGGCGCAGGATAGCGTGTTAACGGTGGAAGATTTCGGCTTGATAACGAGCTCGGGAGCCAGCCTTATGCATAGACAGGCAGAGCTTAGCCAAGTTGAGCATAAGCAAACAGGGGGTGTCGATAAACCCACTGCGGATGAGGCCCACAACACCTATTCAACTCAGGCGTTGGCCGAAATGAACACAGGAAAATCCCTCGATTCGACAAGTTCCCAGCCTTTGAACAAGGAGGCTCTGAACAAGGAGGCTCTGAACAAGGAACCTTTGGACAAGGCGAGCATTGAAGAGGCTTTACTCGAGCACAGTGGCATTATCGCCAGAGTCGCCAAGTCACTCGGCCTCAGCCGACAGGCTCTGTATAGACGCATGGAAAAGTTTGGTATCGATAAATAACGTTTGCAATGGCTGCTCTCATATTAAAGGCTAAGTCGACAAGCCCTCTGTTGATAGGCGTATGGAAAAGTTTGGTATCGATAAGTAACTTGCAAGAGCAACAACATAAAGGAGTGGTTAGTCGCTTATGGCTATAGAGTTGCCTGTTAAATTACCTTTTAACTTGAGGTTGGCATTACGCACTAAACTGATACTGGGTACTGTGATTGCCAGCGTGTCGGGTGTTTTACTCTCTTTACTGTTCTTGTCTGAGCCTGTTCAAGATCAAGGTACGCAGTGGGGGGCGCTGGCACTGGTTTTACTGGCCACCATCTCACTGTCCTGGGCGATGAGTTATTTTGTTACCCGTAAATTAGCCACGAGTCTGATGGCGCTGGAAGTCGGCTTACTCAACTTTAAAGATAATGACTTCAGTGTCAGCATTCCCGTTAGCGGCGATGAGCAACTCAGCGCCCTGGCGACCCTCTTCAATGAATCTGCTGCCAGTCTGCGTCAGGAACGTCAATATATCTACCAGCGCGAACTCCTGCTCGATAAGGTTATCCAGAGTTCACCCAATGTGATGCTACTGCTCGATGATGCGCAGAGGGTCATTTACGCTAACGATGCGGCCCGTCACCTGTTTAACCAGGGAACGCGCATCGAAGGTTTGAACCTGACAACCCTGCTTGAATCCGTGAGTGATGAGCTTGCCCGGGCATTACAAAATCCCAAAGGTGGCCTGTTTAGTCTGGCAGGCCTTGATGAGGGAGAAGATGAAACCTGGCACCTATCTCGGGGTCAGTTCCTGCTTAATGGACAATACCACCACCTGTTGCTGCTGAAGCAGATGACTCATGAGCTCAACAGGCAGGAGGTGGCGGTGTGGAAGAAGGTGATACGCATCATCAGCCATGAGCTGAACAATTCGGTGGCGCCAATCGCCTCTATGGTGAACTCGGGACGTATGATCACCCGGGAGTTAAACGATCCTAAACTTAAGATGATCTTCGATACCATTGAGGATCGCACTAACCATCTGAGCCAGTTTATCTTCAACTACGCGCGTTTCGCCAAGTTGCCTCTGCCCAAAAAGTCTGTCGTAGATTGGCATAAACTCACAGAGCAGCTGGGTCAACATTATGCGTTTAAGTTGGTGGGTAAACTTCCCGAATCCCAGGGGAGTTTAGATCTTATTCAGATGGAGCAGGTACTGCTTAACCTGCTTAAGAATGCCCACGAATCGGGGTCCGCTTCAGAAGGTATAACTTTGAGTGTTGAAGCGTCGATATTGGTCGATGGCACATCCGGGATCTGTATCGAAATTAATGATGAGGGAGCGGGGATGTCTCCGGACGTTCTCAAGCAGGCCCTGTTACCTTTCTACTCGACCAAACAGTCCGGTACCGGCTTAGGCTTACCCTTGTGCCGCGAGATCATCGAGGCCCACGATGGCCGAATTAGCCTGCATAACCGCGACGATGTAGGGCTTTGTGTGCGGGTGTGGTTACCTTCGAATGAAGGTTGATTGCATTTTCTCTGTAGCTTGCTGGTATTTAATGGTGTGTTTGAAGGTCGTACCTTCATTGTCATCTAACGCCTCCGGCTAAGTATGTGCAGATACTTCAGTGAGTCGCCGCAAGCACAATCCCTGTGGGCTCTGCGATGACATCTGATGTGAATGGATCCACGAATGCCGTGGTGACATGGATGTCATTGAACGGCCCTGTCATCGAAGCTCACTGCCGCATCTGCACCGATTGATTTACAAGAAAGTTCTCTCTTCGATTTGGCTTTTGCTCGAAACTCGTAACTCGAGACTATCTTGGCTCTTTCTTAAGCTCGATACTCGAACCCTAAAAGATTCGCGGCTAAAGCCGCTCCTACATGGGGAATATCAAGCTCGTTGATGCACAGCTCGTAGCTCGTAGCTCGTATCTCGCGACTCGAGCCTCAAAACCTTTTCAGCTCTTAGCCATCGCATTCCAAAACAGTGCAAAGCTGGCTTCTTTGTGCTCTGGCTCTTGCCACTTGCAGGGATTATCTAAAAAGTAGCGGGTGGCGGCGAGGTATTGGCCGTGACAGTTATCTTGCATCAGGGTCAGTGGGTAGCTCGCGAGTAGCCCCTGTGTTTGGCCTTGCAGTAGCAGGGCGCCCATGAAACCTAATATGCCATTCATGGCCTGTTCTCGGATCTCTATGGCGATAGACGGTGACATAGAGTACTGCTGAAAAAACTCCTGCTTAAGTGGATTATCCATGGCCCACTGTATGGCACTGCACCAAAGGTGCTCGGCATCCTGCTTGAGATCGCCGCTGTCTTTTATCTGGGCCTGGATCTCGTTGGCGAACTCTTGCTTTATCGTTAAAAAAAGATGATTCATCAGTTCATCTTTCGAAGGGAAGTGATGAAATAGAGTGCCAGTCGCCACACCCGCTTGCTTGGCTATCGAGGCGGTCGAAGTCGCATAGAAGCCTTGGCTGACGAACAGGGTCAAGGCTGTGTCTAAGATGGTCTGTTTTTTATCTGGTTTGCTCATCAATTGCCTATCAATTACCTATTAACTATCTATTAATTAGCTGTGTTTTATCGCTTACGATTTCGAGCATCTTGCTAGAACCTAGAACCTAGAACCTAGAACCTAGAACCTAGAACCTAGAACCTAGAACCTAGAACCTAGAACCTAGAACCTAGAACCTAGAACCTAGAACCTAGAACCTAGAACCTAGAACCTAGAACCTAGAACCTAGAACCTAGAACCTAGAACCTAGAAGCTCTTAACGAATAAACATCTTATAAAGTATTTTCTGAATCGGGTTGCCGTAGGGAGGATGAATAAACTTTCCTGTGTTCAACTTGCCTCGGCTTAATACTGTTTTAGCATGGCTGAGTGTCAGGAACCCCTCCTTACCATGATAGTGTCCCATGCCCGAGGGGCCTATTCCACCAAATGGCGCATCGTCGGCCGCGACGTGAAACACGGTTTCGTTAATACACACGCCACCAGAGTGAGTCTGGTTAAGTATCCTATCTTGAACCTGCTCATCGAAACTCATGATATACAAGGCTAAGGGTCTCGGGCGATCGTTGATGTAAGTGACGGCCTCATCGAGAGTGTCATAGCCGATGATCGGCAGCAGCGGGCCAAATATCTCATCTTGCATCAGCTGCATATCATCACTGACATGGGTAACAAGCTGAGTGGGAATTTTTCGCTTAGCGGTATTGATGACTTCATCGTTGGCCGAAATAACCTTGGCTCCCTTAGACTTGGCATCTTCGAGTACCGAGAGCAGGCGGTCGAACTGACGCTGATTGATGATGGCGCCGTAGTCGTTATTGTCGCTAACCTTGCCATACATGGCGCTAAACTTAGCCTGATAAGCTTGGATAAATTCAGCCTGTTTCTCTTTAGGAACCAGTACATAATCCGGGGCGACACAGATCTGGCCTGAATTTAAGCATTTACCATAGATCATGCGCTCGACAGCCGTTGCTATCGGCATATCCGGCGCGATAACGACCGGTGACTTGCCACCTAATTCTAGAGTGACCGGCGTCAGGTTTGCAGAAGCCGCTCGCATCACGTGATGTCCTACGGTTGTGGAGCCGGTGAAAAGCAAATGATCGAAGGGTAAGGATGAGAACTCTGCCGCTACATCCGCTTCACCTTCCACCACGGCAACCTGCCTGGTATCGAAGATACTTGCCAGCATCTCCTCTATGACCTTATTGGTTTCGGGAGTAAATTCAGATAACTTCAACATGGCATGGTTTCCCGCGCTCAGAGCAGTTATCAATGGCCCGACGGAGAGCATCACCGGGAAATTCCAGGGGACTATGATGCCGACAACACCGACAGGTTGATAATGCACTTTCACCTTTGCGGGAGCGAGCAGTAATCCTGCATGACGTCGACTCGGTTTCATCCACTTCTTGAGGTTTTTAAGGCTGTAGTTGATGTTATTGATACAGGGCATGATGTCTGAGATAAGTGTGTCATCGGTCGAACGGGTGCCGTAATCACGATTGAGTGCATCCGCCAGAGGTTGCCGAAATTTGAGCAAGGCCAGTTTTAGCGACTTGAGCGTCTCGACTCTTTGCTCGTAACTTGGAGAGGGTTGAGATCTGTAGCTGTCTCTCTGTCGTGTTAATAGCTCTGTTAATCCGGTTTCTGAGCTGATCTCACTCTTTATGGCCATATTCATTCGTTTACTTCTCCAGCTTAAGTGTTGGCAGGGGGCATGCCGTAGCTTCATGAGTAGCAATAATATAGCTGGCCCTAAGTAACTTTTAGACCCTATCTCATCTTCATGCTGCTCAGTACCGTTACACGTCATTTGTTATAAGTTATAAACCGACTGATTAGTCGGTCTGCAGGATTTATATTAGTTTATTTAAATAATAAGATCTACCGCTGTTTGATTTTCGTTCGAATTAGGCGCGCAATGTGATCGGGATCAACATCCATTTCCGGACAAAAAACTAGACTTGAGCTGTCAGTGCCACTGATTGGGATTAACCCTAACCCCCAAGGAACCGATTACGTAGTTAATGAATTAATTAATGAAATTGGTATAAGGAGCGGTAGATGAGTAATGAACGACATGGAATTTCGATTGGAATCGAACGTAACGGGGATGATTTTTACCTGTCATTGATTGTGACGGGTAGTTTGACCCATGAAGATTATGAGCAGATGGTCCCCTTGTTAGAGTCGGCATTAATTGGGATAAGAGAGCCTGATATTCACGTGCTTACCGATATGAGAGAGTTTAAAGGGATGTCGCTTCATGCTGTATGGGACGATCTTAAGTTAGGCATCTCTCATGCTAAAGAGTTTAAGAAGATGGCGATATTAGGTAAAGGTGGCCTGCAGGAGTGGATGTCTAAAATGGCGGATTGGTTTACACCCGGGGAGATCAGGTTCTTCGAAGAGAGAGATGAAGCGCTGGATTGGCTAAAGTAAAAGATTTCCAGACCAGGTTTTAGGCTGTTTCCAGATAAATATTGGGTAAAATCACCAATATATTGGTGTGCATGGGTGTAAATTTCAATATGAAAGCTATGCTTTAATTAATGGAGGTATTATGAGAACTCGTCAAATTTTGTGTCCAACAGATTTTTCAGAAACGGCATCACACGCGCTTCGTTATGCGATTGAGATGGCTAATTTTTATCATGTCAGTTTTCGCTTACTGCATGTGATAGATCAGCCATATGGTGATGCGAACTTCCAAATTTTAGCTATTACTCCGGAAGAGTTGGCTCAAAATATGGAGGAGGACGCCGCCGAGAAGATGAAACAGCTACTTTCTGGTCTTAAGAGTGAACTCAGTATCGAAACGGTCATAAGGCGTGGTTTGCCCGTGGAACAGATCCTCGAAGAGGCAGAAACAAATGATGTTGGAATGATAGTGATGGCCTGCCATGGCCGCACCGGTATATCTCACTTTCTGCATACTAATGTTGCCGAAGGCGTGGCCAATGGTGCTAAGTGTCCTGTGTTGGTAGTGAAATAAACGGCCATAAAGTCTTATGGAATGATATGAGCGATTCATGAGTAAAAAAAAAGGAGTTAATAATTATGCGTACTCGTCAAATTTTATGCCCTACAGATTTTTCAGAGACAGCGTCGCATGCCCTTAGTTATGCCATCGAGATGGCAAATTTATATCAGGTAAATATCAGGCTGCTGCATGTTATGAGTAAGCCTTATGGTGAACACAATTACGGGATAATTGTTGAGAGTCCTGAAGAGCTAGAAAAGCAGTTAGAAGCCTATTCAGAGGAAAAACTCACTGAGCTGGTCGCTCAAATTGAACCCGCTTTGGATAACGTATTGAGTGTGACACCTGTGATCAGAAGTGGCGATATTTTCGCTAACATATTAGAAGACAGCGTTGAAAATGAGGTTGGAATGATTGTTATTGCCAGTCATGGTCATACAGGCTTGTCTCATATGTTGAACCCTAATGTGGCCGAGGCGCTGGCGAATAAGGCTAAGTGTCCGGTACTGGTCGTTAAGTAATTGAGTGACCCGATACCCGCTCAGAGTTCAGTAATCTGAATGAACTCTGGCGTGTCTGAAAGAACAGTATTCCTGAAAGAAGAGTGTGACTTAAATAATAGTATGCCTGAGGGACCTGCCCTCAGGCATCAGGCTTGAATGCCCCGAAGAGCCCGACGAAATAGTTTAACTCATTTCAAAATCAACTTCGTTCAGCATCAAATCCTTATAAAATGTATAGAATCAAGGTTAACCCTGTCTCGCCGTAGATCTGCACACAGATATCACCGAGGCTATCAGTGGCTCTTCCATCCTGCTGGCATTATAGGCCAGCCCTATCCGCTTCATGAGTTTCTCGTTTGCAATGGGACGTAACACGAAGCCATCGTTATGCTTTATCTCCTGCCAGTCCGGTAGTAGGGCGGCGCCGACACCGGCACTGACCATAGGCCAGGTATATTCTATGGTTCGGATATTGGCTCTGGGCTGAAACTGAACGCCCAGAGCCGCCATGGTTTGTTTGAGTCTATCCAGCGCATCGCATGGAGTGCGGTTAATAAAGGGGATACCGTCGAGATCTTCGACAGAGACAAGTGGTTTAGTGGCGAGTGGCCAGCCATTAGGGATGGCTAGCTGATAACTGTCTTCCCAGATTGGAATAAAGTCCTCACAACTCGATGCAGACTGAGATAAGACCACTCGCGCATCGCAGGGCTCATCGGGTTCTACCAAGGTTAGTTCCAGATTATCTATGCGTTTAGTCAGCTCGGTGAGAAGTTCACTCATGCGCTGGGCCCCCAAGGAGCGCATAAGTCCCAGACGAAGGGGAACAGGTGTGGGTCCATCGCTGAATAGATGCAGAATTGACTGTTCGTTATCACTCATCTCTCTGGCAAGAGGGTAGAGTTTATCCGCCGCCGAAGTTGGCCTGACACCCCCCGCATGACGAACGAAAAGCTCGATATTGAGCTCTTGCTCCAGCTGTGAAATCGCAGCCGTGATCGAAGGCTGTGAAACGAAACACTGACGCGCCGCGCCTGTGATGCTGCCCTGCTCATACACTGATTGAAAGTATTTAATCGATCTGAGCTTCATTTTAAAATCCTATTAAGCTACGGGCTACGGGCTACGGGCTACGGGTTACGGGCTACGACATGCTTTATGTAGGAGCGGCTTTAGCCGCGAATGTCTAAAAGTCACGGGTCACGAGCCTGCCTTTGTTTCTGCCTGTCCTCGATACTCGACCCTTTCTTAGCCTTGTCTTATTCTCGCGGCTTCTCTGTCTTTCAAGTCTACTCAGGCTTTTCTATGCAAACAAGCTTAAGTCATAGGTTTTAACTATGTGTGACATAAAAAGATTGTATTTCATCAATACCCATAAAAAATGTATGGTTAATAATCAACCGCCGAGAGCTGTCGTTTTATCTTTTTGTTTAAAAGCTCTTGTTTAGAAATCTGTTAAAAACTCTTATTAAAACTCATATTGAAAAGTGTTTAAGAAGAGCATAACGCCCCTTTCGATAGGGGAGATAAGTCACTGATAGGACATAATAATGAGCAATAAGAACTCTGCCGAACGTATTATCACCACCTCAGCCCCTCAGAAGCATTTAGTCGTCAACACTGCCGCTGTCGAACAGACAATGACCCGATACGGTTACAGTGATGAGACGATGAATATCATCAACCAGGAGAGGTTGTTGCCGGCAGGATTGCTTAGCAGGTTGCATGCCTCCTATCCCCAGCACTCAGGTTTTCTCGAAAGCCGTGAGTTTCTCTTTAATGAGAAAGATCACTACACGGGCTTGTCCGGATTTCGTGAAGTCTGCGCGATACTGAATAAGAATGGCATAGATATCGGCGTCATCGATGAGCGTGAACTATTTGTCGAGGTGTACCGTTTCCTGGCGACGCGCCACACACTGAACAGCATCAACTGGGATGATTATCCAACCGACTCTGTGTTTCAGCTGGTGTTCCCGCAACCAGGGATGATCGATGAGCAGACGACGCAGCAATATGTCGGGAGCCCGGATGCTAAGGCCCGCACTCAGGTCGCTATCGCTTACATGGAGAAGACGAACCCACATGATGGCAATCAGCAGTTAAATAAGCCCTGGTTTGTGAACGATGAAGGCGTGCTGGAGTTTCTCGATGGTAGCCAGCACAAGTATCCTCAGTGCCAGCTGGTGTTTGATAAGACCACCCAAAACTGTTTCTCCTTCTGTACTTACTGTTTCCGTCACGCACAGGTTCGTGGTGATGAAGATTTGTTTATCCAGAAAGATATTGCCCAGCTGCATGAATACCTGAGACGACATCCTGAAGTGACCGATATTCTGATCACCGGCGGTGATGGCGGCTATATGCCGGTGAGCCGTTTACGCCAATATGTGATGCCGCTTATCGAAGATCCCTCTCTGCTGCATGTTAAAAATGTCCGCCTGGCTACCCGGGCACTGACCTTCCAACCTGAGATGGTGTTAACTGAAAAGTATGAACCTATGTTGGAGCTGTTCGACACTATGCGTGACAACGGCGTACAACTGGCGTGGATGGCTCACTTCTCTACGCCTCGCGAGCTGCTCAACCCCAGCACCATAGCGGCTATTCGTCGTCTGCAAAATCACGGAGTGAATATTCGTAGTCAGAGTCCGATGATGAACCATATCAGCCTGTTTAAAGATGAAGCCGGTAATGTCGATGTCGAACGCTCCTCTCAAAATTGGATCGATCTGGCCACGATTCTGGGCATGATGTGTGTGGGCTTCCACTCCATGTATTGCGCACGCCCAACCGGCGAGCATCATTACTACACGGCGCCGCTGGCCGATATGAGCAAGATATTTAATCGTATCTACCGCTCACTCGCCTCTATCAACCGCCCATCCCGCCATATCTCTATGACGATATCGGCAGGTAAATTAGCCATCCTGGGGACCTCGGTGGTTAATGGCGAGAAGTGTTTCGCCTTGCAGTTTACCGAGGCCAGAAATATGGAGTGGATGGATAGAGTTATCTTGGCTAAATATGATGAGAAGGAGAATAAGATCGACTTCCTCACGCCACTGGATACCGACAAGTTCTTCTTCGAAGATGAGCTTAAAGAGATCGAGACGGGTCTGGCAGATGCGCTGCAGCAGCGTTTAGGCTAATAAGGGGTTGTAAGTATGATAGATAAACGTATAGCTTCATGTCGAGATGCGGTGGCCGATATTTTCGACGGTGCGACTGTGATGATAGGTGGCTTCGGCGAGGCCGGCAGTCCGATAGAACTAATTCATGCCTTGATCGATCACGGTGCCCGCAATCTTACCGTGATCAATAACAATACAGGTAGCGGCCATGTGGGCCTCGCGGCCCTGATTGAGAATGGCCAGGTGGGTAAGATGATCTGCTCATTCCCCCGAACCGCGAACTCGACGGTCTTTCCCGATCTTTATCGGGCCGGCAAGATTGAGCTCGAGCTCGTGCCTCAGGGCACCCTTGCCGAGCGGATCCGCGCCGGAGGCGCCGGGATCCCGGCCTTCTATACGGCGACGTCTGTGGGTACGCCGCTGGCCGATGGTAAGAAACATGAAATGTTTGATGGGCAGGAGTTTGTACAGGAGCGCTGTCTGACAGCCGATTTTGCCCTGATAAAAAGTCTCAATGCCGACCGTTATGGCAACCTGATATACAACAAGACGGCGCGAAACTTTGCCCCCATCATGGCGATGGCGGCCAAGTGCACCATAGTGCAGACGCAGGAATGTGTCGAAGCTGGCGATATCGATCCCGAGGTTGTCGTCACCCCCGGCATCTTTGTTAATCGTATCGTGACCGTCGAAAATCCGGCTCAAGAATCGAAGCTAGTCAATGCCGGAGTCACCTATCCATGAGTAATTTAACCATGAGTAGTCTATTTATGAGCAAGATAAGTCAACACAATCATGAAGATGCATCAGATCGGATCGGTTGGGATCGTGAGCAGATGGCTCAGAAGGCCGCTCAGGATATTCCCGACGGTGCCTATGTCAACTTAGGTATAGGGATCCCGGAAAAGGTCGCCCGTTACGTTCCCGAGGGGCGTGAGGTGATCTACCACACCGAGAATGGCTTGCTTGGCATGGGGCCAACGCCAGAAGATGATGAGATAGATTTTGAGCTTATCAATGCGGGTAAGAAACCTGTCAGCGCAATAGCGGGTGCAGCCTATTTTCATCATGCGGACAGTTTTGCCATGATCCGTGGCAAACATATCGATGTGTGTGTGTTGGGTGCGATGCAGGTCTCGGCTAAGGGGGATCTGGCGAATTGGTCGACGGGTGCCGTCGATGCTATTCCGGCCGTAGGGGGCGCCATGGATCTGGTTGCCGGTGTTAAGACTATTTTTGTCATCACTCAGCATACGACTAAGCAGGGGGAGCCTAAGTTGATCGAGCATTGCAGCTACCCGCTGACTGGACGCGGGGTGGTGAGTCGCATCTATACCGATCTGGCCGTTATCAAAGTCACGGAGCGAGGTTTAGAGGTGGTCGAGTTGGCACCGGGTGTCGATTTTGACTATGTGCAGCAGCGCACCGGTTGTGAACTGCTTCGCCCATAGTTTAAAGCCGCCATGGTTTAGATCTAAAGTCTAAAGCCATAGTGCCAGCTAATAGCAAGAACCCTACAAAGTTTGTAAATTGGAATATGAAAAATGGAAGATAACCAGAACATTATCCATAACACTAATAGCAAGAATAATAACGACAATAAAAAAGTCTCTCCCGACCGTAGCGCCGAACTTTACAGGAAGGCACTAACCTTGATGCCGGGCGGCTGTAGCCGTAATACTGTGCTCAGAAGCCCGAATCCTCTCTATGCCGAGTCGGCAAAGAGCTGTTATGTCACCGATATCGAAGGTGTGACGCGTGTCGATTTTGCCAATAACATGGCGGCCCTTATCCATGGGCATGCTCACCCTAAAATTGTCGCCAATGTGACCGAGCAACTCAATAAAGGCAGTGCATTTACCTTAGCGACCGAAGTCGAGATCGATTATGCCGAGCACTTGTGTAGTCGCAACGCGGGTTTCGGGAAGATCCGTTTCGTTAACTCTGGCACCGAAGCGGTGATGAGCTGTCTGAAGGCGGCGAGAGCCTATACAGGAAGGCCTAAAATTGCCAAGGTCGAGGGGGCTTATCATGGCCTCTATGATCATGCCGAGGTGAGTCAGACTGCCAGTCCTGCTAATTGGGGAGATGAGTCAAATCCCAATAGTGTGCCTGTTGCCTTCGGTACACCCGAAGCCACGCTCAAGGATGTGGTAGTGATCCCGTTTAACGATGCTGAGCGGGCCATCACCATCTTAGATAAGCACAAGGATGAGTTAGCCTGTGTGCTGGTGGACCTTCTGCCTCATCGTGTGGGGCTTATTCCTGCTTCACAGGAGTTTGTGGTTGCGCTTAGGGAGTGGACGACTAATCACAATGCTCTGTTAGTGTTCGATGAGGTGATCACCTTCCGTAACGGTTATGGCGGCGCGCAGGATAACTATCCCGTGACTCCCGATTTGACGGCTATGGGCAAGATGATTGGTGGCGGTTTCCCGGTCGGCGCACTGGCTGGCCGCAGCGATGTGATGGATGTGATGAATCCTCTCAATGATAAGGTGCTGTTTCCTCACTCTGGCACATTCTCCGCTAATCCAGTCACTATGGTGGCGGGTTTGACGGCTATGACACTGTTCGATCGAGAAGCGGTGGCTAAATTGAATGCCTTAGGTGAGCAGCTTAGATCTCAAATCAGTGAGGTGATTGCGATAGCCGATGTTCCCGCCTGTGTCACCGGTGACGGCTCCATGTTCCGAATTCATATGAAGGCTAACCCGCCGAAGAACTATCGTGCCTCCTTTGCCGACGCTAAGGAGAGTCGTATCAGAACTGCGCTGGTGGACTACCTGTTTGATAACGGATTTATGATGATCAACACCTGTTCGGGTACGCTTTCGACCGAGATGACAGGTAAAGAGATAAACCAATTTACTCAGGTCTTACTGGATGGGCTTCGTAAGATTAAACCACTGTTTTCATCTGTAGAAGGTCATTAACATGAGTTCAAATAAGCTGAAAGATGTCTATATCTGCGATGCGGTCAGGACACCGATAGGTCGCTACGGTGGGGCATTATCTTCCGTTCGGGCCGATGATTTAGCAGCCTTACCACTTAAAGCGTTGATGGAGCGAAATCCGGGAGTCGATTGGCAGGCTGTCGATGATGTGCTGCTTGGCTGTGCTAACCAGTCTGGCGAAGATAATCGCAACGTTGCCAGAATGGCGACTCTGCTGGCCGGCCTGCCTCAGGAAGTGCCCGGTTGTACGGTTAACCGCTTGTGTGGTTCGGGTCTTAATGCCATTGGCGATGCGACTCGCGCGATCAGCTGTGGTGAAGCCGAGCTGATGATCGCGGGCGGCGTCGAGAGTATGTCCCGCGCTCCCTTCGTCATGCCCAAAGCCACGACACCCTTCTCACGCTCAACCGAGTTCTATGACACCACCATGGGGTGGCGTTTTATCAATCCTAAACTCGATGCCGACTATGGCACAGAGGCGATGCCCCAGACGGCAGAAAACTTGGCCAATGACTTTGGCATAAGCCGGGAAGATCAGGATAAGTTTGCCCTCTGGAGTCAGCAAAAAGCGGCGGCGGCGCAGGAGGATGGGCGATTTGCAGAGGAGATTATCGAGGTGAGCATTCCTATGCGTCGCGCCGATCCTGTGGTCTTCAGTCAAGATGAGCATCTGCGCGGGACGAGTCTGGATAAGCTTGCCAAGTTAAGGCCCCTGTTCGATGGTGGCTCAATCACGGCGGGTAATGCCTCGGGGATTAACGATGGTGCAGCGGCCTTGCTGCTTGCCTCTGGTGATGCGGTTAAGCGATATAACCTTAAACCCAAGGCGAGAATATTGGGTATGGCGGTTGCGGGCGTACCACCAAGAATTATGGGGTTAGGCCCGGTTCCTGCGACCCGCAAGCTACTAAAGAGGCTTTCACTCACTCTGGATGATATGGATATTCTCGAATTTAATGAAGCCTTTGCCGCTCAGGCATTAACCTGTACCCGTGAGCTCGGGCTGAAGGATGATGACCCCAGGATAAATCCACAGGGCGGCGCCATCGCACTCGGTCATCCTTTAGGCATGAGCGGAGCGCGTCTGGCTACCAGTGTGACCTATCAGCTAGAGCGAACTCAGGGAAAGCTGGCGTTATGCACCATGTGCATCGGTGTGGGGCAAGGGATCGCTATGGTGATTGAGAGAGTGGATTGATAAAAGGTGCTGGTTCTAGGACCTAGGCGCGAGGTTCTAGGTTCCTCGCTCCTCGTTCCTCATGGATAAGAGAATTAGTTTCAGATTAATTAGGTGTTTATGATCTTTTACCTGAGGTGATGAAAGCGAACAATTGGTAATTAAAATCCATGAATTCTTAACTTTAAAACTGGTTGCATCGGTGAAAGTCATCTAGATTTAAACTAACTAGTACTAAGTCGTTAATAACAGGGTTAAAGGAGAAAAATAATGCGTACTCGTCAAATACTCTGTCCCACAGATTTTTCCGAGACAGCATCTCATGCTTTAGGTTATGCCATGGAGATGGCCCGACATTATGAGGTCGGTATCCGTTTATTGCACGTCATCGATAAGCCTTTTGGTGATAAACACACGCGGGTCTTGTCTGTTACATCCGAAGAGCTTGCGACCCGGTTGGGGGGAGAGGCTGCTGAAAAGATGCAAAAGCTGATAGATGACCTGGATACCGAGGTAAAAATTGAGGTCTTGATCCGCCACGGACATGCCACTAAACAAATTTTGGATGCGGCCAAAGAGGTTAATGCCGGGATGATAGTCATGGCCAGTCATGGTTACACAGGTCTGAGCCACTTTCTTCACCCGAATGTAGCTGAAGCCATTGCCGGTGGGGCCGAATGTCCTGTGTTGGTGGTGAAATAATATTATACCGTTTGCGCTAGAGACTGGAGCTACAGCTCTTTAGCGCAAATATCTCAGATAGAGCAAATGGTCGGCAGACAAGCGTCAGGCGGTGGATCCATGCGGGTGAAAGTTGTCGAAACTCACTCTTAACAGTAAGCCCCATTTAACAGTAAACCTCTTAATTATCAGCTTTTAATCGTGCCAACAATATTTTACCTCTTCTGTTTAAACCTTAGTGAATAGAGTAATCCTTTGTCTTGCATTCATTTTTACACTTAAATTAGAATTATCTGTTGCTAAGTGACTGTTGGTTAGTACAAAATTTGTCCAGTATTTTTTATTGTTTGTTATGCTTAATAATAGGGCTCGAAAAATGGAATGGCTGAGCCGGAACAAAGGAGGCGATAAACCTGACTCGGTAGGCAGTGTGATGGTCAACTTACAGATTAAACAAAAAATGACACTGGGATTGTTAGTCCCGTTAATTCTATTAATCAGCATCTGCGTTTTAGCAGTCAACATGATGGAGGAGATTGAACTTGGCGTTGTAAGCATATACAACGACAGGGTCGTGCCTCTTGAAGACCTTAAGATTATCGGGGATGACTACGCGGTCTCGGTTATCGATGCGGTCAACAAGGCCAATGCCGGAATGTTCAGCGCCGCAGAAGCCAGTCGTGCAATGACAGACTCCAGCCGAAATATCAGTGAGAAGTGGGATGGCTACATGGCGACAACCTTGACCGAAGAGGAGGGCAGGTTAGCTAAGGAAGCCAATCGATTATTCACCCCGGCCAATCAAGAAATCTCTCGGCTTGTTAATAAGCTCAACGGCATGCAAGGTGCGCCTACGGGTCAGTTGAATGATGATATCGCGCCTCTCTATGATGTGATAGATCCTATCAGCGGAAAAATTGCCGAGCTGGTCAGCCTTCAGTTAAGGGTCGCGGGTGAGGAGAAAGACAGGGTCGATGAAATTTACGTATCTTCTGTGAAGATTTTTATCGTCTTGACGCTGATCGCCATAGTGGCGAGTGTCTTGATCGGGCTCTGGGTGACCAATGCCGTGATGCGTCCCATAGATAATATTGTCACCACACTCAATACCGTCCGGGTCGATTCTGATCTGACCGTTAAATTTAAGACCTTTAACGACGATGAACTGGGGCAGATCTCGACTAACCTGACACTGGTGATTGAGCATCTGCGTGGCATTCTTAACTCTATCGCGCTCGCCGCCAATACCGTCGGAGATTCGACTGTAAAGTTGAGTGAGTTTACTCAGCAGACCAATGACAGAATGCATCAGCAGCAATCGGAAACGGAGCAGACTGCAGCGGCGATGAATGAGATGACGGCAACCGTTGCCGAAGTCGCCCAGAGTGCGACTAATGCCGCCGATTCCGCAAAAGATGCTGAAGGCAATGCGACTAAAGGTAATGGTATCGTTCAGCAATCGGTTTCCAGCATGTCTCTGCTCTCTAAGCAGATAGATCAGACCTCTGAGGTGATCACCCATCTGGCCAGTGAGAGTCAAAATATCGGTAGTGTTTTGGATGTGATTAAGGGCATTGCCGAGCAGACAAACCTGTTGGCGTTAAATGCTGCCATCGAGGCGGCCCGTGCCGGTGAACAGGGACGAGGCTTCGCTGTGGTGGCCGATGAGGTGAGAACCTTGGCACAGAGAACCCAGGAATCGACTCAAGAAATTGAATCTATGATCGATGGTTTACAAAAAGGAGTTCAGGAAGCCGTAGGCGCCATGAAGGTTGGTACAGAGCAGGTTTATGATGCTAATGAGAAGGCGAACATGGCCGGTGAAGCGCTTAATGAGATTGTACTCTCCGTCGATAATATCAGTAACATGAATACTCAGATCGCCACCGCAGCCGAAGAGCAAAGTAGTGTCGCCGAAGACATAAACCGAAGTATCATTGCCATCAGTGATATCGCGCAGACCTCTACCATGGCGGCGCAAGAGCTGACGAGTTCGGTGGAAGAGCTATCCAGCCTGTCGGAAAGTATGCGTGAACAGGTGAGCCAATTTAAGCTCTAGGGCTTTAGACTCTAGGGCAGCTGACCGCTATCAAGTCGAGACGGAACCTTTACCTAAGGTAAGGGTTCTCTCTTTTTTGCTTAAATTGTCATTCGTTGCTTGAAGCCGATACTCGCGCTACAGCTAAAAACTTGAACCCGGTTGTGACAAAAATTCCAACTCGACCGCTGTCGATGCTCGTCCTAGGATCTCGTTCCTGTGAGGGTATCTACCGAAGCGATCGATTATGACTTTATGGCGACGTTCGAACTCCAGGTTCCCCTTGGCCGATTCCCGGCTAAACAAGATCATCGCAACCTCGTGGATGCGAGGGGATTCACTGTGCATATAGGGCATAAACAGAAAAGGGATCTGTTTGCCTTTAAGCTCGCTATCGATATTTAGTGCCACAGCCTCTTGGGCTAAGGTCAGTGCTATGGGATCGGCGGCGAACGCCTCTGGTGTATCACGATAGATGTTGCGGCAGAATTGATCCAGCACGATGATCTCGGCGAGCCGCCCTTCAGGTGTCGTGCGCCAGTGGTATAGCTCTCCTCGTTTGGCCTGTTCGACCAATTCGCTAAAACGATCCCTAAGCAAGCAATCGAACTGGGTGTCTTTCACCCACCAAAGTTTTGGATCGATCTCTTCAAACCAGAAGTTAATGATGGTATCGGGGGTCATATTAATAATGCTTTGACTATTAACTTGATTGCTGGTGTTCAATGTCTGACTCTCCTTGGCTGGCACGAACCGTAACCGACATAAGAAAGTTTCCCCTTCCTGTCGATTGCGATATGGCTACTTAATTACTGGTGTTCATTGTTTTCTGTTACTGACAATAATTTAGCAATTTAAGTTTAGGCTATTCAAGCGCTTGTTTGTTTTTTTATATCGAGTGTTTCCATATACCAATTAGTATTAGATCCAGTTCGTATGATCTTTGGCTGTTATCGCTAATGCCCGTTCGGCGATACCTCTGGCATCATCCAAGGGCATATAGGGGATGGTCAGGGCTCCGCTGGCAAGTCCCAGTTCCAGGCTGGCCAGCTGTTTTCGTTTTTGGCTTGGTGATTGGGTAATGGCTACATGTTGGACTTTTTTCAATGCGATAAGATGCCAGGTCTGTCCGAGCATACCGGTATGGACCCAGCAATCATCTCCCTGATGCAGATAACCCCATTGTCGGCATCTCAAATAGAGGCCAATCACAAAGCAGATGGCCGCAAACCATAACAGGTCAGTGAAGGGGTTCAGACCTAGAAATAAGGTATTTACCATGGGGATGAGTAGCGGCAAAAAGCCTCGACGCCAAAACCAACCAAGATGGATCCGAGAGTAGGAGTGAGGAAGCCTCGAACTCATAGAGACTAATCCCGACAGTTTAGGCATTAATGCTTCGATGGCCTCTCTTGTCATGCTGGGGACCAGCATATGCTTCTTTGCGACCTGCTCAACTTCGGTTCCTTTGACTTGCTTGAAGTTAATTGTCCATAGCTTGAGAAAGCGTCCGATAACGGGCTGAGTAAAGCGTATGGCCTGTATTCTATGTTGTGTCAGAGCATCGTTTTGCTTAGCTATTATCCCGCCGGTTCTATGCAGTGTATCTCCACTTAAACTCAGCCGATAGGGATAATACTTGAGTACGGATGCCGCCATAGAGATTAATGAAAGTAACAGATAAAAGCCGATAATTAGTGAGCTGGCGAAGAGAAACTGGAGCAGCATATTGACGGCGATGGCTTGCTCATACCAATGCATCACACCCAGGGCTTGGTCGGTATTTGCCAGCGCTTCCCAATCAAACTGACCGATAATAGGGCCTGCGATAATGGCAAACCAAAATAGATTATTTTGATAGAAGCCGAACAGTAATAGTGACTTCATTCTTTTCAATACCAAGGGGGCTTGGTTATTCGTCTGACTCGCCTCTTTCCCGGTTTGATTTGACGTTGAGTGCTGGTGTGTTTCGGTCCTGCTGTCTGACCCTGAATCGAAAGAGTGTTGTGGGTTAACCAGTCGCTGTTTGAGTTCAATGGCTTGTTGGTAACTGACCGCGGCTAACACGGCTTCATCTTTCTTCGACCCCGCAGTTTCAACCACTAAACTATAGAGGCCCATCGGCCTGAAGTAGAGGGGCTGTTCCAGGCGGATGTTTTGAATTTTGCTTAGGGGAATTTCATGAGCCTTCTTAAAAATGAGTCCTTGGCGTATACCAAACTTGTCATCGAACAGGCGATAGCGAAACATGGCCCAGTCTATAATAGCGCTGGTGAGAATAAGTAAGCATACACCGACAAAGCCAATGAGCATCCAGGGAGAATCAAACCCCTGCTTCCAACCTGTATAGACGAAAGGCACCATGGCGTAGCCGTTCGTGACCAGAATACGAATGGTGCTAAAGGTAAAGCTCACGATCGACCATGGAGACAGGCCCTTCCACTGAGGGAGTAACGGACTCATATTATTGCTCTGCCCCGTCGACTGTGGGCTCCTCTCGTTTCACCTCTTCTTCATTCACCTCCTTCTCATTCACGATAGCAGTGGTTTTGATGGCGATTGCCGCCATGCTGAGCAGGTGTTGTCTGAGCTTTTCTGCGGTCTTACTTTCTAACCCGGGCAGTTCGATCTCTGCACTGCCGCTTCCGGCGCTAAAGCATTTCAGGGTCCGCAGGTAAAACTTTCGCTCTAGCGGGCCTTGAGACAGGCTGATATGTTGCAGTCGGGTATAGGGGAGTGAGATCCGCTTTACCCAAATGATCCCGGTCTGCATCACGAGTTCATGGGGACAGACCGCATAACCTATTGCCTTGGCATTGAGGTACCTAAGCCAAGTGATAGCCGAGCCTATCAGTAATAGAGCGGGAATGACGATTGCCGCGATGGGCAGGGGAATGGTCGCGACAAAAATGAGAAATACCGACAAGATAGAGATAAAGGTTATTGAAATGGCCGCCGTTTCAATGAGTATTTGTGTGTAATGGCGCGGCTCAACCGGCGACAATGGGATTTGGTCGAAGCTTTGCCACTGCTCCTGAGGCTGTGGCCTGTGGTCTAATAGACCGTGCTCTAATGAATAGGGATCTAATGGCTCACTCTTTAAATTAGAGATCTCATCGACAGAGTCAATCGAGGGCGTCAGATCCGTAATCACCGCAGAATCTCCTTCCAGAGCTGGCTCTTTCATTGAGGTATAGGCTTTGGTATCAAGTAAATTGTCTTTTATTTCAGGCGTTTCATGGGGCATGTGCCAGTATCCGTTTCTGGTTTTTTATTCATTTTCGAATATCACTATATCAAGAAGAGGTTATCTTTCTCTATAGACTGACATATTTCACAACAATTTCACTCTGTGGTATTTTTATAGGGGCTATACCTACTAGTATTCGTTATTGATAATTGATTTATTTAAATAAAAGGTGCCGATTTGGACATTGAAGTTTCAAAACAGAAAAAAGCATTTCTACGAAAGCTATACCTTGCGCATCATATCGATAGTGAGCAACATAACCTGTTGTCTTTGAATAAGTTAACAGGTATGCCAAGACGAACGCTTCAAGACGCTATTGCAGCGCTTTCGGACATAGGTATCGAGTGTCAGTTTATCCAGGACGGCGAGCGCAATAACGCCGGGCATTATCGTATCAAGACCTGGGGACCCATCAGCAGCGCCTGGGTAGATACTCACCTGGATAAGATCACCGAAATCTTGGCTTGATAAAGCCTCGAGCTACGAGTTTTGACATTCTCCATGTAGGAGCTGCTTTAGCCGCGAATGTTCAAAAGCTACTACGAGCTGCGAGCTTGATATAACCAATGTAGGAGCGGCTTTAGCCGCGAACCTTTCAGGGCTTGAATCTTGTTAACTCTTGGTTGTCGTCCTGAACTGGTTTCAGGATCCAGCTTTTTATTTTAGTGCTTTAATCTTTTACCTTTTACCTTTTACCCTATAGCCATCTTTTTCTATCTTGAGGATTCTTGCTTTATAGCCATCCTGCTTTATAGCCTACATTGACTACTCTCAGCCCCGGCACCTTAGCCTTTTCATTTTTAATAAAAATTTAAGCTACTCCTGCTAGAGTCCGCCGGCTGCGGAAGAGGCCGGAGTTTAGCTTTTTGTTTCTCGAGTCATCCTTATACCGATTGGTATTTTACCTCTGCTGCTCCCATTAGTTTTTCAACCCTTTTTATATAACCAAATACCAATGTAGAGGAGAGTGCCGTGCTGGCAAACGTTTCTGGCATACAGGACAAACTTAAGCTGATTGACAACAGCAAGGCCTTTCAGGGCTTCGTGATTTTCGTGATCATAGTGTCAGCCTTGTCGATCGGTGCACACACCTATCATCTGCCATCTTGGATGGAGAAGAGTCTGGTGGTGCTGGATGTGGGTATTACCCTGTTCTTTGCCATCGAAATTGTGATTCGATTCTTAGCGAGTGATGGCCCTAAGAAGTTTTTCAGTAATGGCTGGAATATTTTCGATACCCTGATTGTGATTGGCAGTTTAATCCCCGCTGGTGGAGCTGGAATTCTCATCGCCCGTTTGTTGCGCATCTTCAGGGTGCTACGACTAGTCTCTATGATCCCAGAGCTGAGAATGTTGGTGAATGCGCTTCTGAAGGCAATTCCGCGCATGGGTTATATCGCCTTGCTGATGTTTGTGATCTTCTATATCTATGGTGCTATCGGCAGCATGTTGTTCGCCCATATCAATGACTTTCTCTGGGGCGATGTATCGGTCGCTATGCTAACCCTGTTTAGGGTGTCGACGTTCGAATCATGGACCTCTGTAATGTATGAAACCATGACGGTCTATCCGCTGAGTTGGATCTATTATCTTAGCTTTATCTTCCTGACAGCCTTCGTATTTCTGAACATGATGGTGGGTGCTGTACTCGATGTGATGACCCAGGAAACGCAAGCGATGCGAGCGGAAGAAGAAGCTGATGAGGCGAAAAACTTGGCTGCAGTCGCTGAGCCTTTAGAGGATAGCGAAAAACCTGCCAGCGCCGCCGATGTGGTGGAGCTTAAAGCGCAGATAGCAGAGCTCAAAGGCTTGCTGGTTCAAAATGCGCAAAGTGCGCAGAGGGCGGGATAAGCTTAGTAGCAAAGTTCCTAGGATCTAGAACCTAGGAACTCGCTTCCTGTGTTTTAGCCTTATCTTTGACTCGTGACTTGATGCTATCTCTCACTTCAAATTCTTATTTTAAACTCTTACTTCAAGAGATAGAACCCGATAAACCCAATCCAGCTGACAACCAGTAATCCCCAGGGCAGCAGCTGGACGTTTGATTTGGTCTCAATCTCTGCCGTATCGCTGTCTAGCGCTTCTGCTGCGCGTGCCTTGGTTTTAATCTCCTGCTTGCGGGACTTGTCTCTGTCTCTGGCCTTACTTTTCTGCTGTTTCTTGTATTCCGCTATCCCTTTCTCAATGCCTAAGGCGATAAGCTTAGTCTGTTCCTTAGCCTGCCCAGGCTTCTGAGTGGCTTTTGCAACTTTCATCGCCTCGTTTTGGGTTTCGTTCGAGATGTTCTTTGCCATAAGGTTTATTGCTTGCTCTGAATTAGTATCGATTCTGAATTAGTATCGATTCTGAATGAGAGAAGACTATATACTTTAATTAGGATAAGTTCAGTCAAACGACACTCATTTTTTGATACAAACAAAACCGACTTTCATATACGGGTTTTGATATTCTCTCTTTATTCGAAGAGCTTGTTAAATGAACGGGTTCGATAAACTAATTCCAAGCGCTTATTCGAAGCACTTTTTCAATGAGCGAGTTAGATAAACTTATTCTATCTATTTTAGTTGTTGCTCCAAGTAAGGAACACCCATTGAGTCAAGATACGACCTCGGCTTCACCCATGACCGCTAGCTCAAAACAGAGTACGCCGCTCTCTTCAGGTTCCTACGTAGCCAGAAGGCCGGTGTTACCTTGGATCGGCGCCTTTCTTCGCCCCTATAAGTTACGAGTCATCGCGGCCATTATCTTCTTGTTTATCGGATCGCTGGCTTGGCTTTCACTTGGCCAAGGGGTTCGCCTGATGGTCGATGAAGGCTTCTTGCAGGATAACGGCGACCGGCTCAATGAGATCATTTTTCTGGTGATCGGTATCACCGCCATAAGCAGCTCCGCCATCTTCTGCCGCTTCTATCTGATGACCTGGCTCGGTGAACGGGTGAGCGCCGATATACGCTTGAAGGTCTACGACCACCTGCTAAAACTATCTCCGGGCTTCTATGCCAGATTGCGGACCGGAGAGGTGATATCTCGATTCACCGCCGATTCAACCTTGTTGCAGTCGGTCGTTGGTTCGAGTCTCTCCATGGCCCTACGCGCGAGCGTTACCGTTGTAGGGGGCATAGTGATGATGGCCATCACCAGCCTTAAATTGACCGGACTGGTATTGTTGGCTGTCCCTATGGTGTTAGGTCCCATCTTCTTTTTTGGCCGCAAGGTGAGGGACCTGTCCCGTCAGAGTCAGGACCGGGTCGGTGATTTAGGGGCCTATGTCGATGAGACCCTGCACGAGATCCATACGGTGCAAGCCTATACCCATGAAGATCGTGATAGAGCCCTGTTTAGTGATCGCGTCGAAGCGGTAATGGACGCGGCAAAGGGGCGAATTAGATACCGCTCTATTTTAATCGCATTAGTGATGTTTCTCAGCATACTCGCAATCGCCCTGGTCACCTGGGTCGGGGCTCAGGATGTCATGACCGGGAGTATATCCGGTGGTGAACTGTCGGCCTTTATGTTCTATGCGGTGATGGTAGCGGGGTCGGTGGCGACCATCAGTGAGGTTATCGGTGAGATCCAACGAGCCGCCGGCGCTTCTGAGCGCTTGATAGAGTTAGTCGAAACGCCTATCGACATTCCAACCGTTGCCGAACCTAAGGCTTTACCTGAACCCGTGACGGGTGAACTCACCCTTAAACAGGTGCGTTTCTCCTACCCAAATATTCAGGAAAATGGTGACTCAATTGTGAGTGATTCTCAGGTCATACGCGGGCTGGATATCGAGATAAAATCCGGCGAACGAGTGGCGCTGGTGGGCGCGAGTGGTGCCGGAAAGAGTACTCTGTTTGAGCTGTTACAGCGCTTTTATCGGCTCGATAGTGGCACTATCGAGCTCGATGGCATCGATATCGCGATGCTGGCCCCTCAGACGCTGCGCCAACAGTACGCATTAGTCCCGCAAGAGTCGGTCATCTTTGCCACCAGTGTGCTGGAAAATGTGCGCTATGGCAGATTGGACGCGAGTGAGGAGGAGGTCATCGAGGCCTGTATCGCCGCACGCGCTGATGAGTTTATTCAGGATTTCAGCGAGGGTTATCAAACCTATCTGGGTGAGCGGGGGGTCAGGTTATCGGGTGGGCAGAAACAACGAATCGCCATCGCCAGAGCCATCTTAGCCGACAGGCCTATCCTGCTGCTGGATGAGGCTACCAGTGCACTCGATGTGATCAGCGAGCAGAAGGTTAAGCAAGCCCTGGATAGCTTGATGGCAAGCAAGACGACCTTGATTATTGCCCATCGGCTGGCAACCGTGCTCAATGCGGATCGTATTTTAGTGTTAGACAAGGGGCTGTTAATCGGCAGTGGCACTCATCAGGAGTTGATGGCCTCGAGTGAGCTGTATCGCGAGTTTGCCAGCCTGCAGCTGATCACCGAGACTGTATAGCTAGGAGCTAGGAGTGTAGGAGCGGCTTTAGCCGCGAAGGCTCAGAAGCTCTGTGTTAAGAGTCACGGGGTACGAGCGAGCGTAATGGGCCGATATGAATGAGGAGGATTGGATGCCAAAACTACTAAAACGGGTTTTTACCTCGGTGATTATCTCTATTGTCATCTATCTGGGGATAGCCTTTGGGCTTACCTACTTTGGTGACCTGAAAGAAGAGGCTGTAAAACCTGAGACTGTAAATCAAGAGAGGGCAGAAAAGCAGGAACATGTTGTGAGCAGAGGCATCGATTTTTCTGAGATGAAGCTCGACTATGCCGATATGCCGCCACTGCAAAGCTATGGCACAAGAGGGGAGGGCCAACTTCAATATCGGTATTACTCTTCCGATTCCGATAAGGTGTTAATTTTACTCCATGGCTCCGGCTGGCACAGTCAGCAGTTTTATCCGCTGGCCAAATTTATCAGTGAGCAGGGCTTGGCTCAGGTCTATACACCGGATCTGCGCGGGCATGGCGTCAATCCGCAGAGACGTGGCGATATCGATTATATCGGCCAGTTCGAAGATGACCTTGCCGATCTGATTATCGGGATAAAACAGGACTCACCCGAGTCTAGCATCATCATGGGCGGGCACTCATCGGGTGGAGGCTTAGCGATACGCTTCGCTGGTGGACAGTACGGAGAACAAGCCGATGCTTACCTGCTGCTTGCGCCATTCATTTTTTATAATGCGCCGACGACAAGGCCTAATGCGGGCGGCTGGGCAACCCCCTATACGGCCAGAATTATTGGTTTGAGCATGCTCAATAACATCGGCATCCATAGTTTCGATAATTTAATCAGTATCGAGTTTAATATGCCTCAGGCCTTTCGAAACGGCACCGAAACTTTAGCCTACTCGTTCCGTCTCAATACCTCGTTCGCCCCACGGGATTACGAAGCCGATCTTAGTGCGATATATCAGCCATTGTTAGTGTTGGCGGGCACTGCCGATGAAACCATGTTTGCAGAGAAATATCAGCCTGTGATTGTGCAATCGACTCCCGATAATAAACAAGTGCAGGTAACGTTAATACCGGGTATCAGTCATATGGGAGTGGTGGTTAGCCCGGATGTCAGGCCTGAAATTAAGGCCTGGATTGAAGGACTGTAGAGGTGATGTAGGAGCTGCTTTAGCTGCGATCTTGGATTTTCATCTTATCTCTCAGCTAAAACCGTCCCAATTCCCGGCTAAAGCCGGTCCTACTTTCTCAACTCCCTTCGAAGGATCTTACCCACGGTAGATTTTGGCAGAATAGGCACAAACTCGACTATCTTAGGGATCTTATAAGCGGTTAACTGCTCGCGGCAGTAGGCCAAAATGGTTGATTCCACCTCGGTGGTGTCTGCCTCATTATTGGCGAGTACGATGACGGCTTTCACCGCTTCACCACTGCGTTCGCTGTCTATGCCAACAACGGCACATTCGAGTACGGCGTCATGGCTGGCCAGGACCTCCTCCACTTCGTTAGGGTAGACGTTAAAACCGGAGACTATGATCATGTCTTTCTTACGGTCGACGATCTTATGAAAACCGTCTACCGTCTCTATGGCGATATCGCCGGTTTTAAAGAAGCCATCTTTGGTCATCACATTTGCGGTGTCGCCCGGTTTGTTCCAATAGCGGCTCATCACCTGGGGGCCTCTTACTGCCAGCTCACCACGTTCACCCAATGGCACTTCGTTGTCATCGTTATCGAGGATCTTTACCTCAGTTCCAAGCACAGGCTTACCGATGGTGCCCAGCTGTTCATGTCCGGGAGCATTGAGTGAGACGACCGGTGATGTTTCAGATAAGCCGTAGCCTTCGGAGATGGTGCATCCCGTGGTTTGTTGCCAGACATTGGCCGCGGCCTGTGTCAGGGCGGTTCCGCCGGAGATGGTGATCTTCAGATGACTGAAGTCTAACGCCTTAAATTCAGGCTGATGGCATAGGCCGACGAAGAGGGTGTTGAGACCAGCAAAGCCGGTAAATGGATATTTAGAGAGGGTAGCGATTAACGAGGAGATATCTCTCGGGTTGGGGATCAATACCGAGCAGCAGCCACGCTCGAAATAGAGCACCAGATTCACCATGAAAGCATAGATATGATAGACGGGAAGCGGCGCGACAAATATCTCTTCGCCCTCTACAAGTTTTTCCCCTAAACGAGATTTAATCTGCATCGCGTTGGCGATTAAGTTGCTGTGGCTCAGCATGGCGCCCTTAGATAGCCCGGTCGTGCCTCCTGTATACTGTAGCGCCGCCAGATCATCGATATGACTGGTGACCCGGTTAAATGGTGATTGCTCCCCTATTGCCAATACGTCATTAAACAGCTTGGTGTCGAAGGGCACCTCTGGTTGCGCCTGAGGGGATATCAGATCTAAGGCATGGGTGGAGATCACGGTTTCGATGCAAGTATTGGCGACAACATTGGTGAGTGTAGGCAGTAGATCGGAAAGGATAACCACAGCCTTAGCACCACTATCATTAAATTGATGGGTCAGCTCTCGCTCTGTGTACAAGGGGTTGGTGTTAACCAGCACCATGCCGGCCCTGATGGTACCGTAGGCGGCGATAACGAACTGGGTAATATTTGGCAGCTGTATCGCGACGCGGTCGCCCGTTTCCAACCCGGTATGATTTTGCAGGTAAGCGGCAAAATAGCGTGAGTCGCGCTCAATTTCAGAAAAAGAGGTGTGATGCCCAAGGCAGGCATAGGCAGTCTTGTCACCGTATCGGGTGGCGGCCTGCTCAATCAGGTCGATAAGAGAGGTGTATTGTGTGAGGTCAAGTTTCACATCTGAATCATATGCCATAGGTACTGCCCTTGTTCAATAAATTGAATACTCGTTGATCTGAATGTTTAGTTGTTTTTTATTTTTATAGAATTAAACAGGCGTTTAGATTAGTGCTAAAAACAGTCACAGGTCAATCAAAAATGAGAAATAGATCACATTAATTTTAAAGGCTATCATCTTGTTAAAATTAGGGTTTATACTCTAGTTACTATTTTAGGTAGCGACTTTTTCCATCTGCCGCCTCGTTATTAACAGATGATTTTTATCACTCTTTTTAGCCTTTTTTTGATGGTAAGGTTATGAAAAAGCCCCGTTTAGTTTGTGGTTTTTTATCGAGTTTATTTGCGATTTTTCAGATTAGATTCGGAGCTTTGAGGGCCAAATTAGAGTGAGACGTTCGTTAGTCATTTGATGAACTGAATGGAGATGGCGCCCAACAGACTCGCTCAGGGGAGAAGATCCCGAGAGCGAGAGTTGTGTTTGCCAAGGTTTTATTCGTTTTAGGTCGGTTAGCTAAGCTCAGATAGTTAAACTTAAGCCAGAATAAAGCATGTCAGTTTACCTGCAACTGGCCGTAAAAATTGGTCCGAAGAAGTTAGACTCCTGGAAAACCGCAGTCTCATCGTGACCGACTTCAGAGACCGAAAATATGATCGGACTTGGCGTGCCGGGTAGCATGAGTGGGTCGGCTCGTACCGTGACCGGGTAATCAAGCAGCTCACCCGGCTTTATCACTAACTCCTGTTGCGCGGAGAGCTGAAATAGATCCCGGTTATCGACAGATAGACGATAATACCGTGTCTCTTGGGTCTTGTTTCGAATCTTGAGCGTATAGCTATTTTCAACCATATCATCGACGGTTTCACGATATAGCTCCTGCCTGTCACGTATGACGCTGAGCTGAATTTCGCTGCGGTTATTCATATCTATGCCAATCACAATAAACATGATGATGGCGGCAATGCCGTAGCCGATAAACTTAGTCGATCGGTATACGGGTTTGGGCTTGCCTTCGAGAGCATTTTCACTGAAATAACCGATTAGGTTTGGCTGGTATCCGAACTTATCCATGGTTTCATTGCAGGCGTCGACGCAGGCCCCACAGTTGATACACTCGTACTGTAAGCCATTGCGGATATCTATGCCGGTAGGGCAGACATCCACGCACAGGTTGCAATCGATGCAGTCACCAAGATCAGTCTCTTGTTTACGTTTTCTGGGGCCACGGCTCTCACCCCGCGTCGCATCATAGGTCACCGTCTTGGTATTGCCGTCGAACATGGCCGACTGGAATCGGGCGTATGGGCAGCAATGAAGGCACATCTGCTCCCGCATCCAGCCGGCGTTGAGGTAGGTACACAGGGCGAAGAACCAGACCCAGGCTGAAATCCAGAAGCTGGCCTTTAGGGTAAAGATATCCGGGTAGAGTTCTCTAGCTGGAACGAAGTAGGCGATAAAGGCGCAACCTGTGAGCAGTGCGGCTAGCCCCCAAGTCAGATGTTTAGCGAGTCTCTTTAGTATCTTATTCGAGCTCCAGGGGGCCTTATCTAAGGCTAAGCGTTTGGTGCGGTTGCCTTCTATGCGGGTTTCAATCCAGACAAACATAAAGGTCCAGGCCGTCTGCGGACACAGATATCCACACCAGACGCGTCCCCAGAATACGGTCACGAAGAAGAGCAGGAAGGCAGCCGCAATAAAGACCCAGGCCAGCACGGTGAAATCCTGTGGCCAGAGACTGGTGCCGAAGAAGAAGAACTGCTGTGCTTCGAGATCAAATAAAATGGCTTGCCGGCCTCCGTAAGAGATAAAGGGCAGCAACACAAACAGCAACACCAGACCTGTGTTCATCCCGGTGCGTATCTGCTGAAATACTCCCTTCTGTTCCTTTATCTGGATCTTATTTGCGCCATGGCTACCGGAGGGAGATCGGTCAACCGGGATCTGTTTGACTGCTATGGTGTTACTCGTGGTTTGGTATTTGGGTTCGTTTTTATTGTTTGGCATCTTACTTCTCTAAATGACACAAATCAGACTCTACACATACGCAGATATAGCAAGGCTTAGGCCAACAATGTGACCTTGTTAACTAACTGAAAGTAAGTTGGTTTATGTTTTTTAGATTAATGCTGGATCACGACATATCACTCTTTGGCGATATGTCGTGATTGGTGAGGCTGAAAGTCTTTAGCTACTTTAACTATAAGCCCTTAGCTATAGGCCGGGGGGCATATCAAGGGCCCATTTCAGAGGCTCATATTAGAGGCTCATATTAGAGGCTCGTACTAGAGATAGGGCCCTGAGCTTATACGGGGCGGGTGATATTGAGTTTCTTCATGCGGGATCTAAGCGTACTTGAGGGCAAGCCCAGTTTAGCTGCGCTACCTGTGGGGCCTGAGATACGCCAATGGGTCTCCTGCAATACCTTGGTAATATGTTGTTTCTCCATCGCGGCAAGGCTCTGATCGCTTGAGCTTTTTACCGTTTCATTTGGAGACGATTCAGGAGCAAGTTGCTGGGACAGCTGCAATACCTGACTCTGAGAAAGGATGGACTCTCTTTCGATAACATTTTGCAGCTCGCGCACATTGCCCGGCCAAGTGTGTTGCATCAGCCTCTGCAGCCCCTTGTGGCTGACACGGGTGATCTTCTTGCCCAGCTTGCGATTAAGCTCTTGAATGATATGGCTGACTAGCTCGGGAATATCGCTGAGTCTGTCTCTCAAGGGAGGGACGAAAATGGGGAAGACATTGAGACGGTAGTAGAGATCCATGCGAAATAGCCCCTGTTCAACCCGCTTGAGCAGATCGTGGTGGGTCGCTGTGATGAGTCTGATGTCGACCTTAATGGTGTCGCTGCTGCCGACTCTCTCAAACTCCTGCTCCTGTATCACCCGCAGGAGTTTTGACTGAGCCTCCAGAGTCAGTTCGGCCACCTCATCGAGAAACAGGGTCCCGTTATTCGCCAGTTCGAAACGTCCCTTGCGGCGACTCGTCGCGCCTGTGTAGGCGCCTTTTTCGTGGCCAAAGAGTTCACTCTCGAGCAGATTCGAGGAGAACGCGGCGCAGTTGACACAGACTAAGGGTTTATCTGCACGATTACTGAGTTTATGAAGGTTGCGGGCGACCAGCTCCTTGCCGGTCCCGTTCTCACCGCTGATCAATACCGTACTCTCGGTATTGGCAACCAATTTAATCTGTCCGATCAGCTGTTTTATTTGTGAACTGGTTCCAGAGATCTCAACATCACCGGTTTTATCTGCCAGCTCCAGTTGAAGATACTGATTTTCAGAAGATAGCTTCTCTGACAGCGCCTGCACCTGCTGCAGAGCCTGTCTGAGTGACTGCTCGGTCTGCTTCTGTATGCTAATATCACGAAATATCGCGACCACACCGATAAGGTGACCATCCTTGTAAACCGGCGTCGAAGTATAATGCACAGGAAAGCTGCTGCCGTCCTTGCGCCAGAAGACTTCATGGCTTATCTCGCGGGCTATGCCATCTTTTAAGGTGTTATATATGGGGCAGTCTTCCTTGGGGTAATGGCTACCATCAAGATGGCTATGGTGATGACAGTCATGGATATTTTTCCCCAATAGCTCGCCACTTTTCCATCCGGTCATGCGCTCGGCTGCGGGGTTAATAAATACCGCGTTACCGTCGAGATTAAACCCATAGATCCCCTCGCTGACCGCATTGAGAATGAGCTGGTTTTCCGGCAGAAAACCGTCATGAGCCGAGCTGGCGTTTAAATTAATACCGGTCATAGGACACCGAAAGAGTAGATGGTTGAGGCCAGTATAACGCTAAATGCCTGAGTCGCGAAATGTCGTGGATTACATGGTGCCGCTTGCAAAAGCCTGTCGCAGCTCTTACCATCCAGAAAAGTGCATGAGATGAAACTCTGAACGAGTGAGTCTTTTGTTAATTAAATGTAGGGATATTATGAGTTTTACTGCCTGGCTGAGTTTACTGGCCATCTGCTGTTTGGGCGCTATGTCGCCGGGTCCGAGTCTGGCGATGGTTGTGCGTCACACACTGACGGGGGGCCGTGGTAAAGGCATACTCTGTGCCTGGGCGCATTCCATCGGTATTGGCTTGTATGCGTTAGTGACATTGCTGGGACTCGCCGTCGTGCTGAAACAGGCGCCTATGGTATTTAATGGTATTGCGATTATCGGCGCACTTTATCTGGCCTGGATGGGGGTTAAAGCATTAGGTTCTAAGGGAGGCATATCGGATAAATTAGATGCCGGAAATGGCTCCGATAGTGCCTCATCAACAGATCTTTCGGCGGGTCATTCGAGGGCGGCAACATTCGCGGCAGCACGAGATGGGTTAGCGATCTCGTTATTCAATCCTAAAATAATGCTGTTTTTCCTGGCCCTGTTCAGCCAGTTTGTTATGGCTGCCGACAGCCTGTTTGGTCAGTCATTAATTGTCTTTACGCCACTGATTATCGATGGCCTTTGGTACACCTTTATCGCGCTTATCTTGTCACACCCTTCGGTGTTGCCTAAGCTCAGAGCAAAGGCTGCTATCATAGATAAACTCTCGGGTGTGGTACTCATCCTGCTGGCTATTCGGGTTATCGTTACTATCTAAGTTATTTGGGCAATGAATAACGACTCTCATCGGCACTAAGCCTAAATCAGGCCCATACGGCGGATACAAAAATGCCATCGCAGTTATCTACTGACGATGGCATTGTTTTGGCTACGAGTTTCGAGCTTGAGCTTAAGCTGGCTCTTCAGTTTTTTCAGCTTGAGAGACTGGTGGATTCTTGATGTGATCCTCCAGGTTATCGTTAAGCATGTCTTTGTATTCTTTTGAAAACCACTCTAGTGCCGCATCTTTCTCTGCCGCAAGATCGGAAGATTTTATTGCCGCTTCGAAAGCGTTGAAACGCGAAGCTGCAAAGCGTAATGCCGTGCCTACCTTACTAACATCTTGCTCTTTACCGCTTAGCTCGTTTGCAAGGGCAATAAACTGATCGGCTAACTGAAAAATGGTGGTTTCTTTTCCCGCTTCTGACATGGTGCACTCACTCTGTAATAAATTTTTAGTAGCCAGATTCTAACTTAAATTAGCCATTAATAAATCATTGTTATGAACTATATGCGATCTTAATCGCTATCGGTTACAAGCTAAGAGTGACGGGCTACGACATTCTCTATGTAGGAGCGGCTTTAGCCGCGAATGTTTTGGGTTAGAATGCGCTACATGTCGGGGCTAATGCTTGTCATCCTGAACTCATTCTTTGTAAAGAGCAGGATCCATCTAGCTTCTAATTGCCTTTGCTTTGCCTCTTAAACTTCCGGATCTGAATCTGTGGTTACCGTACCGTCACGGGAATCATAATAGATGGAAAGTGCGGGCAGCTCATTAAAGAAAAATTTGCATTGATCCGGGCTGATATAGGTCGCTCTATAGACTGAATCAGCCACATCGGCAGAGGTGGATACCTTAGGTGCATCTAGCAGTATGGTGCGCCATACTGACATGCAGTCATTGGTATTGTTCAGTCGTGGACTCGCTTCGAAAGGGGGGTAACTTTGAGCCGGCCACCCCCACTGGTTTATATCCAGTTGACCGCTACTGCCATCGTCATAGACCTGGAGGTTATCGACGGGGCCTGAATAGCCCTTAGATGCCCACTTCACATTGGCCAGTTTTATGCCCGTAGAAAAAGCACCTCCGGTTCCCTCCACCGTCGAAATTTGAGCGTCTTGCTTGATATTAATAAACTGTGGCAGCGCAATAACCGCCAGTATTCCCAGCACGATAATTACCACAACGAGTTCAATTAAGGTAAAGCCTGAGGCTCGTTGTGTTGGGGAATACCTGTTGTTCATTCTGTCATCCATGCAAGTGATTATCGGGTGAGCGTTATCCGCTAGCCCTCTTTTAGTTGTTTTAGTTATGTGTGTTATTTCTGGGTGTTATTAGCTATCTGGATCTGAGTCGATAGTGACACTGCCGTCAATCGAGTTGTAGCTGATGCTCAGGTTAGTATTGGCCGAGTAATCATAACGGCATCGTTCTGGTGATAGGTAGTTAGCCTTATAGTCGGTTTCATCGCTGCTGTCCGCCTCTGAGATGCTGGGCTCATCACCTTCGAAAATGGTTTCCCAGACAGAGATGCAATCGGCCTCATTATCGAGTTTAGGTGAGTCGCCTTTTGAATCTGCGGTTTCCCAATGCTGCGCCGGCCAACCGGTGTCGTTAAAGTCTAATTCGCCATCCTTGCCTGTGCCGAAGACCTGCAGATCATCGGCGGGGCCGGAGCCTACGCGGGTAGCCCATACGGCTTTAGCCAGGTTTATGCCTGATTTAAATGCTCCACCCGTGGCTTTAACCGTGGAAATATGGGCATCTTGAGAGATATTGAGAAATTTGGGTAGCGCGACGACAGAGAGTATTCCAAGTATAATGATCACCACTACAAGCTCTATCAGAGTAAAGCCTTTAGTTTTTGCGATGGAAGAGGTCAGTGAGCCAGAATACATACTTGTAATAAACCGAGTGCTATTTAATCTGACCATAATAACACTTTAAAATCGGTTTATAATCTGAGGCTTGTCAGAATTGTAAAAATAGTTGTAATAATAGTTGTAATGTTTGTCGTGCATGCCTGATGTAAATGCCTGTTTGTTACTGGTTTTTGTTGGTGTGTTAATCGAGTTTAAATCGTTAATGAGGGTATATGGTAGAACATTCGAACTGGGATTCATTTATTGAGGCTGAGAAACAGCAGGATTATTTCACTCAACTTCAGGCATTTGTATCTGCCGAGCGAGCCCAGGGTAAAGCTATCTTTCCCCCCCAAGATGAGGTGTTTAGCGCCTTCGAATTGACCCCTCTAAACAGGGTTAGAGTCGTTATTATCGGTCAGGATCCCTACCATGGTCCGGATCAGGCCCACGGTCTCTGTTTCTCGGTCAAGCACGGCATTAAAACGCCGCCCTCATTGGTGAATATGTATAAAGAGCTCGTCGATGACATCGACGGGTTTGTTACTCCTGATCACGGGCATCTGTCGAGCTGGGCTGAGCAAGGTGTGTTGATGTTAAATACCGTGTTGACCGTAGAGCAGGGCAAGGCCCACTCCCATGCCAAATCCGGTTGGGAAACATTTACCACTCATGCATTGGAACTGTTGAATCAACAGACGACATCGATTGTCTTTATTCTGTGGGGCGCTCACGCCATTAAAAAGGGCAAGGTGATCACCGCACCTCAGCACCATATTCTATCCGGGCCGCACCCTTCACCACTCTCGGCTTATCGGGGGTTCTTCGGTTGTAAACATTTCTCCAAAACCAATGCCTTACTGGCATCTGAGGGAAGTGAACCTATCACCTGGCAGGTTTGATTTTAATTAAACGATAGCTGTCGGCCAAGGTGCCGGTAACGCGATTACCAGCCCTGTCTAACAAAAATAACTGGTTCTCGCCGACCAGAAACTGCTTTTCTGTTTTCTCGTTGGCGGGCTCTTGCTTCAAGCTTATTTTACTACCTGTCGAGTTCCACTCAAACACCCCTTGCTCGATAAAGGTCTTATCACTTCTGCCTAAGTATTCAGATTCCAGAATATAGCGATTATCGCGCTTGAGGGTCAGTAGGGTCTTGATCCCCTCGCAGCTTGCACAGGGTGTGATACCCGAATAGGTGCCATCCCAATCGAGAGCATTTTGGCTATTATCGCCAATCGGCAGTTGCACCGCCTGCTCAGAGACCTCAAGGGTTGACTGGGTTGTCTCTGCGTCTTTCTTCTGTTCAGGGACCTGAGTCGAACAGGCCGTAACGGTTATCGCTAGCAGAGCCAACAGAGCCAAGTTAGCTCGTACATTAAATTGAAGTTTCATCCTATTCCTTATTCTTTGTTGGTTTCCGCTCTCTACTCGCACCTCGTCCCTCGCTCCTAAAACCTCGCATTTAAAACTTCAGCACCCGTGTCGGTGTCACTATCATAGGCAGAGGGACATCCCAGTGCTCGCTGGGGAGCGATTGGACCTGCTGGCAATCATGGGCAAAACCTATGGGGTAGGGTTTGCCTATTTTTTGCCAATTGGCTAACGTTCTGTCATAGAAGCCGCCACCCATACCCATTCTGCCCCCAGTGTTGTCGAACGCCACCAAGGGGGTGACAACGGCATCGAGCTGATGGGGTAAAATCATCTTACTGATATCTAATACCGGCTCCAAGATCTTTAACTTATTCTCTACCAATGCCGTCTCGGGCGTGTAAGCGAAGAAGAGTAGGTTGCCTTTAGTGAAAGGATGAAGGCGGGGCAGATATAGGTTAACCCCCTGTTCCCAAAGGGCACGGATCAGGGGCTGAGTATCCAGCTCACCATCATTGGTCAGGTAGAGGGCGACATGTTTAGCCTCGAGCTTAGTCAGTTCAGCAAGTATTAACTGCGTCGCAGTGGCGGCAAAGCTGTGTTGTTCCTTATCACTTATGCATCTTCGGGCATCGCGTACTTGCGCTCTGAGCGCCGTGCGCGTCGCTTTAGCCGATTGACTCGATGAGAATTGTGGTTTCAATGATTGATTCTCTTTCTCTGGTCTGGTTCTGTGTATCCCTTTCACCAGTGTATCTCCTGAAGAGGCTCGACTACAAATGAAGCTATCTCATCTACCTCTGAGTGCCCTAGTGAGGGGCTACCCCATCAGATGCCAAGCCCTCTGCATTAAAAATAGCGCAAATATACAGCAAGTGTCCGGTGGCGGACAGTTGTTGGCCTGACAAGTCTCTATATTATCGCCCTTCAAATAATGAATCTTGATTACTGACAAGGCAACTATGAAGAACTCCTGTTTTTAAGAGCAAGGAGAGTGCTTTGGCTTTGGTCACAATCGTAAGACGTACAAATTTAGCTAAAAGTGGAGTGGAAAGGGTCGATGAAAAACCTTAATAGGCGAGTAAAAAAGAGTGAAGGCCGTAAGCTTGGTTTTATTGGAAGCCTGCAAATCTCTCTCGCATACCTTATTGTACCCGCTGGCGCCGGGGCGCTGCTTGGGTTAGCCGCTGGACTGGCTTTTGCCAGTACGGCAGTAGCGGGTTTCGATGAGAAGGTCGCCGCCTCGTTTGCGGCTAAGTATCAGGTGTGTGCACTGAAACTTAAAGATACACCCGGATACCGACTCAAGGCGTTGGGGCTTAAGGCTAAGTCAGATGAGATTGGCCGCGACAAGCTAGGTGGTGGCGGATATATAGCGGCTTTTCAGAAAGAGAAAAAGAAGGCATGGCTGCTATCAAAGAAAGAGTGCAAGAAGTTCGCGAATAGACTCTGAGAGTTCACATCCTGTTTAGAACCTCTATTTGTGGGGCTTGAGGGTTCATATTCTATTCAATTCTAGCCGAAGTGAGTGTCCCCCATGTAGGAGCGGCTTTAGCCGCGAAGGCTTAATAACCATGAGCTTTGCTCATCATTCTTAACTCATTCTTTGTAAAGAGCAGGATCAATGCCTCTGCTGTTTGAATACTTCACAGATTGTAATAGCTCGATAAAACTCCAGATACAAAAAAGCCATCACGGTTAGGTGATGGCTGGTTTGTTGCTCGAATCTTGTGACTCGAACCTAGGTCCTAGAACCTTCTTTAATAAATTGCTCCCCAAAAAACCGTTGCCAACGTAGCCCTTGAACCGTAGTTCAAGGCGGGTAAATGATTATCTCCTAAGGCTTCTCGATACGAGCCGAGCATGCACAATGTCAATAAAACATTCACCCTGGGTTTTGTAGATATCGGCACAGGGACATTGCCGGCTGACGCGAATCCCAGGGAGCAAAACTGGTTATCAGGTCCATCTTGTTAACTAATTCTTTCTTAGCTAAGCGTCACGCCCGTAAAGGGGTAACACAATAAATGGACACTGATTAAAATCTTATCTTTAACTCATTCCAGAAAACAAATTCCAGAACTCTGTCTCAAATTCTGTCTCTAACTTCTATCTCTAACTATAGTCGCTAACTTCTATCTCTAACTACAGTTTAATCGTCTTTTGTCGAACGCTCAACGAGTGCGTTCTCTAAAGTCGACTGAAGCAAACCGATTTTATCATCCATTTGCTTAATATAATCTTGATTTTTTTGCTGTTCTTCCAACAACTCATAACCGATATTCAGGGCTGCCATAATGGCAATTTCTTCGCGACTCAAATTGTTGGTTCGGTTTTTCAATGAACTCAACTGTTGTTCGAGGTTTTGTGCCACGTGCTGCAATGCTTCCTCTTGTCCTTGCGGGCAAGCGATGGAGTATGTACGGCCTAACAAGCTAATTTCAATAGCGTGGCTACTCATGACGCAAAGGGTCCTTTCTTCTGGCTCTTGAGCGGACTATATCGGTCTGCATGGCAAAGTGCAACATGAGTAAGCGCTAAGATGCCCAAGATTAGATTAAATGTTGTTTAGATAACCAAAGCAGGATGAATAACGCCCAAAATCCATGAGGAACTCGCTAAGATGCCCCAGATTGGCTAGCATCAAAACCGTTTGTTTAGATAACCAAAGCAGGATGAATAACGCCCAAAATCCATGAGGAACTCGCTAAGATGCCCCTGATTGGCTAGCACCAAAACCGTTTGTTTAGATAACCAAAGCAGGATGAATAACGCCCAAAATCCATGAGTAACTCGCTAAGATGCCCCTGATTGGCTAGCACCAAAACCGTTTGTTTAGATAACCAAAGCAGGATGAATAACGCCCAAAATCCATGAGGAACTCGCTAAGATGCCCCTGATTGGCTAGCACCAAAACCGTTTGTTTAGATAACCAAATAGCGCATGAATAAAGGGCAAAGAGCAGGTGGCATGAGCTATATATGTAGGAGCGGCTTTAGCCGCGAATGATGTAGGAGTGGCTTTAGCCGCGAATGTTCTCTCGTTGCTTTTGTTGGATTCTGAAACAAGTTCAGAGTGACAGGAAGGGGGGCTTTCGAAACTTCCCACCTTATTCAACCCGAAAACCATACATAAAGGCTTAGATGTCGGTGTTGTGCATCGCTTTTCTTGGTTGAACGTGTCACTTCTGCTAGCATGTATACCAGTATATTTTGCTTTCGGACACAGTTATGGCTACCCCTCCCTCTTTACGTATAGACAACTTAATGGCAGCACTCGACGCGGCAGAAATTGGTCAGCAGCCGGGTGAAGTACATGGCGCGCTTGTGGGCTTGATTTGTGGTGGTGTCGAGCAATCAAAAAAGGCATGGAATAGTACATTTTTGGAGCTGATGAATGATGGTCTGCCCCTGCCGGATGCACTGCAACAACTGATCGATGAGCTCTATCAGGATACCCTGGCAAGATTGTCTGATCCCGATTTTGGATTTACGCCTATGCTTCCTGAAGAGGAGGAGCCCTTAGCTAAACGTGTCGAGGCGCTTTCTCTATGGGTGCAAAGCTTCCTGACCGGTATTGCCATGGTTCAGCCCAAGCTGAATAAAGCGTCGAGTGATGTGCAAGAGGTTATTAAAGATCTTGCTGAAATTGCGTTGGTGGAATTTGATGTTGGCGATGATGACGAGTCTGAGTCAGCGTACATGGAGCTGACGGAATTTTCTAAGATGGCTGCCTTGCTCTGCTATTCAGAGTTTGGCCCTGAGCCCTCAGAGCAAGAAGCGGGTGTTATTCACTAATAACAGTTGGTAGTCGATAGGCTATAAGCAAATAGTCGCGACACACAAAAATCTATCTCTTATCGAGTTTCGGCACAGCGTTTGTGACTCAGACGTTATGCCGGATAAGAAGCTTTGGTGTAGTAGAGAACCTTAATGAAAGCTCAAACTGAACAAGATACCTGCCAAACAATTAATGTTGTCGATGTCGCCATTGTTGGCGGTGCGATGGCCGGGGCCACCTTGGCCTTAGGGTTAAGAAAATTGGCTAAAGACCTTCGAAGACCACTCAAGATTGCCCTTATCGAGGCTCATCGCCCCGATGACAATCATCCTGGTTTCGATGCGCGTTCAATTGCTGTCGCCCACGGCTCTATCTTCGAGCTGAATCGACTCGGAATTTGGCCAAAGATAGCCCATCTCGGCACCCCGATAGAGAACATTCATATCTCAGATCGCGGTCACTTTGGCATGACCGAGCTCAATGCAGATGATTTTTACCTAAAGCATCTGGGTCAGGTTATCGAACTCGAGCAGGTGGGTAAGGTGCTGTTTAAGCAGATAGCAGACACCGATATTGAACTCTATTGTCCGGCTAAACTTGCTTCGGTTGAGGCGCAAGCTAACGCGCAGTTGCTGACACTCGATGATGGCACCCAATTGAGTACATCACTGTTGGTGGCTGCCGATGGGGTTAACTCCAAAGTCAGACAGGCATTTAAACAGCCTCTCGAACAGGTCGATTTCGATCAGGTTGCGGTCATTGCTAATGTCGAAGTTGCCAATGAAAAAACGGGCAAGGCCCATGAAAACTGGGCATTCGAGCGATTTACAGATTCCGGTCCTCTGGCTATTCTGCCCATGGCCAAGTCTAAAGGGGTCAACAGGGTCTCCTTGGTGTGGGCACTGAGGCCCGATGATGCCGAGCGTTTATTGTCAGTGCCTAAGGCCGAGTTCCTAGCCGAATTGCAGCAGGCATTTGGCTATCGCGCCGGTCAGTTTACCGGTATTGGCGAGCGCCACTCTTATCCCTTGTTACTTTCGCACATGCCCAGACCTATCTACCACCGTACCGTCTTTATCGGTAATGCGGCCCAGACACTGCATCCCATTGCCGGTCAGGGGTTTAACTTAGGTCTGAGAGATCTGGTGAGCTTACTCGAAGTACTAAAGCAGACCATAGAGAGCGAAACTGTCGATGAGCTGGACCTTGGCAGCGCTCAAGTGACTCATCAATATCTGCAAAGCCGGGAAGCTGATCGAAGCACAACCATGACAAATATTGAGTTTCTGGTTCGAGGCTTCTCTAACGACTATTGGCCGCTCGTTGCAGGGCGCAGCCTGGCATTGAGGTTATTGTCATGGCTGCCGCCACTGAAGACGCCTATTGCGCGTAGTGCGATGGGGTGGCGATCATAATCGCTAAAGCTTTAAACATTAGCTTTGACTATAAGTTTTGAGCGCAAGTTTTGCAGAATCATAAGTATTTACTTTTAAGGATGGTTAAATGTTGAGTACACAAACCTATGATGTCGCCATTATCGGCGGAGGAATGGTCGGGCTGGCTACCGCTATCGGGCTGGCAATGGAAGAGTTGCGGGTCGTGGTTATCGATGCGGGCGAAACTCATGTCGTCTCGGGCGAAGCCAGACTTAGGGTCAGTGCCATCAACAAGGCCAGCCAGCGATTACTGCAAAATTTGGGGGCCTGGAGCTACCTGGACAATGAACGTCTCAGCCCCTATCAAAAGATGGAGGTGTGGGATAAGGATAGCTTGGGGAAAATCGGTTTCGATGCTCACTCACTCAGCGAGCAGCACCTTGGCAGCATCATCGAAAATGACAACATCAGTTTTGCCTTGGCGAAAAGAGCGGCCGAGTTTGACGAAATTACCCACCTCGAGAATCACCGCCTGGAGAAAATTGCTTTCGGTGAGCGTGAAGCCTGGTTAACGCTGGACAACGGCGACAACCTTAGTGCCGCATTGGTGATAGGCGCTGACGGTGCTAACTCCTGGGTACGTGAACAGTGTAAAATTCCGATGACGTTCTGGGACTATGGCCATCACGCCATCGTTGCCAGTATACGCACCGAGATCCCGCATTTAGACACCGCAAGACAGGTCTTTCTGGATGAAGGGCCATTAGCCTTCTTGCCTATGTATGAGTCCAACCTCTGCTCTATCGTCTGGTCAGTGCCGCCTGCAAAGGCTAAAAAACTGCTCGACGCCGACAAGCAGGAGTTTGAGCGTACACTTACCGCCGAGTTCGATGGCCGTATGGGCATGTGCCACTTAGAAGGGGAGCCTCAAGCATTCCCGCTCAGAATGCGTTATGCCCGTCACTTTGCCCGTCATCGTCTGTTACTGGCCGGCGATGCGGCGCACACCATTCACCCATTGGCGGGGCAGGGGGTCAACTTAGGCTTCCTGGATGCGGCAGCCATTATTGAGACTATCGGCGAGCTAAAACTCGATGGTAAAGATATCGGCGATTATGGCAATCTGCGCGCGTTAGAGCGTTGGAGAAAGGCCGACGCCCTGGAGATGATCACTGCAATGGAGGGCTTTAAACGCCTCTTCGAAGGGAGCAATCCGGTGAAGAAAGCCCTGCGCGATTTCGGCCTGAATTTGGTCGATAATATTTCTCCTGTGAAAACACTGTTTATGCAACAGGCGATGGGTAATAAAAGCAGCCTGCCCAAACTCTGTAAAGCAGAATAGTAATTTTGTAGGATAGGATTAATAATCCAATTTTTTCAGTAAGTTGTTATGGCTTTATTTGAAAGCGTCTCAGTGCATGTAAAAAAACTACATGCTTAACATGAGAAAAAGTAATGGTTTAATCGTTCGGATTAGAAAATTCTCTTGTATACAAAACTGTGACTCAGGGTATAATTTCGCCGCATTTTGATACATGACTTTGATGCTATTTAACGCAATAGATGTAAGTTCTATCTTTGCAATCACATCCTGGCAGTGAGTTCCCTACGCCAGGCAAAGACCCGAAAAGGGCTACAAAGAAGAGATAATAATGGCTAATAAAACAGTACTCTTTAACAAGCACTTGGAATCTGACGCCAAGATGGTCGATTTCCATGGTTGGGATATGCCTCTTAACTATGGTTCACAGATCGAAGAACATAACGCCGTTCGTCAAGATGCCGGTATGTTTGACGTGTCACACATGACCGTTGTCGATGTGACCGGCACTGATGCTTGTGCTTTCCTACGTAAATTATTAGCGAACGATGTCGCTAAGCTTAAGGTTCCCGGTAAGGCGCTATACGGCGGTATGCTGGACCATAATGCTGGCGTGATTGACGACCTGATCACCTATTATCTTACCGATACCCATTACCGTGTCGTAGTTAACTCTGCCACCCGTGAAAAAGACTTAGCCTGGATTGCCGAGCAGGTTAAAGGCTTCGACGTTGCAATCACCGAACGCCCAGAGTTAGCGATGATCGCCGTTCAAGGACCTAACGCCAAAGCGAAAGCGGCCATGGTTTTTAACGCTGACCAAAACGCTGCTGTCGAAGGGATGAAGCCATTTTTTGGTGTTCAAGCCGACTCTCTGTTTATCGCGACGACAGGTTACACCGGCGAAACGGGTTACGAAATCATCGTGCCTGAAGCCGAAGCCGAAGCGCTATGGCAAGGTCTTTTAGAAGCCGGTGTTAAGCCCTGTGGACTAGGTGCCCGTGATACCCTGCGTTTAGAAGCTGGTATGAACCTATACGGTCTGGATATGGACGAAACGGTTAACCCGTTAGCGGCCAACATGGGCTGGACCATTGCGTGGGAGCCACAGGACCGTGACTTTAACGGCCGTGAAGCACTGACCGCGATTAAAGCCGCCGGTACCGAGAAGATGGTTGGCCTTATCATGGAAGCCAAAGGTGTGATCCGTTCGGGCATGTCGGTATTTTTCACCGATAGCGAAGGCGTTGAGCAGCAGGGCACCATTACCAGTGGTACATTCTCGCCGACATTGGGCTACTCTATTGCGATGGCCCGCGTGCCGAGAAGCATAGGTGATACTGCTGAAGTCGAAATGCGCAAGAAGCGTGTCTCTGTTAAAGTAGTTGCCCCAAGCTTCGTACGCAACGGTAAACAAGCCTTTTAATAGAGTTAGTGGTGGTTGTTTTTTGTTGCCTGTGGTCTTCGATGCACATCAAGTGTGCGCAAGCTCTTGAAACTTGAATGAAACACCTGCTAATTCGAACGAAAAATCAGTATATTGTCTTATCAATAAAATTTAGATCTCGGAATAAGGATTAACAATAATGAGCAACATTCCAACTGAATTAAAATACGCTTCTTCTCACGAATGGATCCGTAAAGAGGAAGACGGTAGCTATACCGTGGGTATCAGTGAACACGCACAAGAGCTTTTGGGCGACATGGTATTCATTGAGCTTCCTGAAGTTGGTGATACCGTGAGTGCCGCTGAAGATTGTGCCGTTGCAGAATCAGTAAAAGCCGCATCAGACATCTACGCGCCAATATCGGGTGAAGTACTTGCCATTAACGAAGCGCTTGAAGATTCTCCAGAGCTGGTCAACAGCGATGCATTCGGTGACGGCTGGTTCTTCCGCGTCATGCCTAGCGATGTTGCAGAGATCGACAACTTGCTCGATGCCGAAGGCTATCAAGCCGTTATCGACGAAGAATAAGCCTTGATTGAAAACAAAGCCTCACTCTCTTAGATTGAGGCTTTGTTCGTTATAGCCATACATCCTAAATCAAAAATGAGACCGGTAACTCCGCCCCCTACAGGTTGGATATCGGCAAAAATGGAACCAGGTTATCATGACCACAGAAACCCTCACTCAGTTAGAGCAGCACGAACTATTTATCCGCCGTCACATTGGCCCGGACAGTGCGCAACAGCAAGAGATGCTGAACTTTGTTGGTGCAGAGTCTTTAGAAGACCTGACACAGCAGATCGTACCTGAGTCAATTCGCCTTAACCGTGACTTAGCCGTTGGCAGCGCGTGTGGTGAAGCCGAAGGTATGGCCTATATCCGTGAAATAGCGGACAAGAACAAGGTCTTCAAGAGCTATATCGGTATGGGTTACTACGGTACTGAAGTGCCAACAGTTATTCAGCGTAATGTATTTGAAAATCCAGGTTGGTACACGGCTTACACCCCATATCAGCCAGAGATCGCCCAGGGCCGTTTAGAAGCGATTCTTAACTTCCAGCAGGTCTCTATGGATCTGACCGGTCTGGATTTGGCCTCGGCATCACTGCTCGATGAAGCCACCGCAGCGGCAGAAGCTATGGCACTGGCCAAGCGTGTCTCTAAGGCGAAAAAAGCCAATATCTTCTTCGTCGCCGATGACGTATTCCCACAGACATTGGACGTAGTGAAAACCCGCGCCGAATGTTTTGGTTTCGAGATTGTCGTCGGTCCCGCAAATGAAGCGGTTAACTACGAACTGTTTGGTGCCCTGTTCCAGTACACCAACCGTTTCGGTGAGATCACCGACTTTACCGAACTATTCGCCGAGCTTAAAGCCAAGAAGGCGGTTGTATCGGTTGCCGCCGATATCATGTCACTGGTGATGCTTAAGTCGCCAGGCTCCATGGGCGCAGATGTGGTCTTCGGTAGTGCCCAGCGTTTCGGCGTACCTATGGGACTTGGTGGTCCACACGCGGCATTCTTCGTTACCCGTGACGCACACAAGCGTTCACTGCCGGGTCGTATTATCGGTGTATCACAAGATACCCGCGGTAACCGCGCGCTACGTATGGCGATGCAGACCCGTGAGCAGCATATTCGCCGCGAGAAAGCGAACTCCAACATCTGTACCGCACAGGTACTTCTGGCCAACATGGCGTCGTTCTATGCCGTATACCATGGCCCACAAGGCCTTAAGATTATCGCCGAGCGTATTCATCGCCTGACCGATATTCTGGCATCTGGCCTGACGGCAAAAGGCGTTGAGCTGGTTAACGGTACCTGGTTCGATACCCTCTCTCTAAAAAGCACCGACAGCAAAGCTATCACGGCCCGCGCCGTGGCTGCAGGGCTTAACCTGCGCATCGATTCAGATGGCATCTTAGGTGTCAGCCTGGCTGAAACCACACTCCGTGAAGATATCGCCGAGCTGTTCGATGTTATCTTAGGTGAAGGCCATGGGTTAGATGTTGCTGCACTCGATGCCGAAATCATCAAGGCTGGCAGCAGCTCAATTCCGGCTCAGCTTGTTCGTACCGATGCCATCCTGACTCACCCGACCTTTAACAGCTATCACAGCGAAACCGAGATGATGCGTTACATCAAGCGTCTCGAAAACAAAGATCTGGCGTTGAACCACTCGATGATCTCACTCGGTTCATGCACCATGAAGCTGAATGCGGCGACTGAGATGATGCCTATCAGCTGGCCTGAGTTCGGTAACATGCACCCGTTCTGCCCGCTGGATCAGAGCGAAGGTTATACCGATCTAATCGGAGAACTCGCCGATTGGCTTGTGGATATCACAGGTTATGATGCCATGTGTATGCAGGCCAACTCTGGTGCGTCTGGCGAATATGCCGGTCTGCTGGCTATCAGGAATTACCACATCTCACGTGGCGATGCTCACAGAAATGTCTGTCTGATCCCTCAGTCTGCTCACGGTACTAACCCGGCCTCGGCTCAGATGGCTGGCATGAAGATTGTCGTTACCGCGTGTGATAAGGCCGGTAACGTCGACATGGAAGACCTCAAAGCGAAAGCGGCAGAGGTGGCTGAGAACCTTTCATGCATCATGATCACCTACCCATCGACGCACGGCGTGTATGAAGAGACGGTAAGTGAGATCTGTGAAGTCATTCATCAGCATGGCGGTCAGGTATACCTCGACGGCGCTAACATGAATGCTCAGGTTGGTCTGACAACACCGGGCTCTATCGGTGCAGATGTGTCTCACCTTAACCTGCACAAGACTTTCGCTATCCCACATGGCGGCGGTGGACCCGGTATGGGCCCAATCGGTGTTAAGGCTCACTTAGCGCCATTTGTCGCCGGTCACGTTGTGGTTAAGCACGGTCGTGAATCTGACAACAATGGTGCGGTTTCTGCGGCGCCATACGGCAGCGCAAGCATCTTGCCTATCACCTGGATGTACATCAAGTTATTGGGTCATCAGGGGCTGAGACAGTCAACGCAGGTTGCCCTGCTAAGCGCTAATTACGTGATGAAGAAGCTGTCTGAGCATTATCCTGTGCTTTATACCGGCCGTAACGACCGTGTTGCACACGAGTGCATCATCGACTTGCGTCCGCTTAAAGAGTCATCGGGCGTGACCGAGATGGATATTGCTAAACGTCTGAATGACTATGGTTTCCACGCACCAACCATGAGCTTCCCGGTTGCGGGTACGCTAATGATTGAGCCGACGGAATCTGAGTCTAAGGTTGAGCTGGACAGATTCATCGAAGCGATGATCTCTATCCGCGGCGAAGCGTCGCGCGTCGAGTCAGGCGAGTGGCCAGTGGATAACAATCCGCTGCACAACGCACCGCATACACTGGCTGACATCATGGACCCAGAGTTTGACTCACGTCCATACAGCCGTGAGACCGCCGTATTCCCAACGGCAGCGGTTAAGCTAAACAAGTTCTGGCCTACGGTTAATCGTATCGATGATGTGTTTGGTGACAGAAACTTGTTCTGTGCTTGTGTACCAATCTCAGATTACGAATAGGTTTTCGTAGAAAACCTTTTGTAGGAGTGGCTTTAGCCGCGAATTGATTAAAGCGAACCAGAGATGGTTCGCTTTTTGTTTTTATAGCCGTCATTCCGGCATGCTTGTTGGCCGGAATCTATTCTTGTTTCTTATGGCCTATCGGCCACTAAAGTCGTGGAATTCCATTCCACACCAGGGCAAGGAGGACTGCTCGTCCTCGCCCTCCTTGCATCCACCCTAACGCCCCGGCGAAGTTGTCTTCCTCCGGTCTTTCTTGAAAATAGCTAACGTTTCCGATGGGGCGTCCATGCCCCCCGAAAACTAGCCCCACATCCGTGTGTGGTTTACGCTATTTTCTGCGAAGCCCTTTGGCAACTTCCAGCGGGGACAGTTGTAATCTACGAGGGTGTTTGATGTTGTTAGGCTAAAGATATGGTTATCCTGTCTTTTTGTTTTTTCCCGTTGCATCAGCGGTCGTTAGATAGCAAAATCACTCTTATCATCAGAATGCTCAATGAGCCATTACCCATGACAAATGAAAAATCAGAAGCACAAGCATTGGAAGAGTTGCAGCAAGGACTTCCCATTACGATAGCGGCTGATAGTCGCTTCTCAAGTTCGCTTAAGCCCTTGTTGACCCAGCTGGAGATGTGGCTCAACTTTCAGGCACTAAAAGCAGATTGGTATAGTAATGAAGATTTTGCCCTCTCCTTTGATTTTACCCTTGTCAGGTCATTGGATGAGAAGATGCAAGAGTTGAAGACTGCTAGAGCGTCTTGTAATACAAGTAATGGGAGCGCCGCGGCGGCTTGGAATATAGAGAAAGGCTATGCGTATCACTATGAAAGCAGCAACCTGACGACGATTGCCTTTATTGCGGTAGATGATCTGCTTGAAGGTGGCGTGGGTATTGAGCAGGGAATAAAAGACAGATTGCTTGCTGTGGCTAATGCTGTGGCCAACTCTGTGGGAAGTGAGCATGGCCTTTTGGCTTTGTCGTAGAGGAACGCCATTTAGCTAGCTCCATTTGATGTAGGAGCGGCTTTAGCCGCGAATGGATTAAAGCGAACCAGAGATGGTTCGCTTTTTTATGGGAAATGGAAATTTTACTCTGACCCCATTTATTCCATTTATTCCATTTATTGACCCCATTTATTATGGCTGCCCCGTCTTTTGTCTTTACAGGCTGTTAGGCATCGACCAGTTTGTTCTGAGTTCTTAATTCAAAATCACTCGCATTATGGCGTTCATGTAACTGCTCGTCCAACTCTCCCCAAGCACGATTGACCATTACCCCACGCTTAACCGCTGCCCGTTTACCAATTTCTTCTGTCCAACGTACCAAGTTTTTATAAGATTGGGTTTGTAGAAATTCTGCGGCTTCATAGACTTTGTTTTGTATTAGTGCTCCATACCAAGGCCAGATGGCCATATCAGCAATAGTGTATTGGTCGCCACACATATATTTGTTATTAGCCAAATGTTGATCTAGTACGTCAAGTTGTCGTTTTACTTCCATGGTAAACCGCTCTATCGGATATTCGAACTTTTCTGGTGCATATGCGTAAAAATGGCCGAATCCTCCGCCTAAATACGGAGCACTGCCCACTTGCCAAAAGAGCCACGACATACATTGTGATTTAAGAATCGGTTCTTTGGGTAAAAAAGCATCAAACTTCTCAGCTAAATACAACAATATCGCGCCAGATTCGAAAATGGGAAGTTTATTATCATCGTTATTATCCACTAAAGCAGGAATTTTAGAGTTTGGATTTACCTCGACAAATCCTGAGCCGAATTGATCCCCTTCCATAATATTAATTAAATGAGCATTGTACTCGGCTTCTTTGATCTCCAAAGCTAATAACTCTTCCAATAGAATTGTCACTTTAACGCCATTAGGTGTGGCCAACGAATAAAGTTGTAAGGGGTGCTTACCCACGGGCAAGTCCGATTTATGTGTAGCGCCTGCTATAGGGCGATTGATACTGGCAAACTTGCCACCACTTTCTGTATTCCATTGCCAGATTTGCGGTGGCTCATAAGTATATTCAGACATTTCAGCTCCGTAATTATTATTGATGCTTTTAAGGTTTTCATTAATCACTGTCGATATTTTCGTGATTTTCATACTAAAGCTCTTACTTACAGCCATATGGAGAACAGTAGGGCTTTAATCACTAACCCCACTGTTTTGTTGTGTCGTTACTTATCAAATCTACTGAGAATTTCTTGCGCAACAATTACCGCTGAAGCCGGATTTTGACCTGTGATCAGCTCACGGTCGATGACTACATTGGGATACCAAATTTCTGAGCTTTGGCTATATTCTCCGCCTGCCAATTCTAGAGCTGTTTGCGGATAGAATTTCATCTCCCCCCCGCCTAGCCAACCTTTGCCAGCTTCCTCTTCATCATTACTAAACACGGTCATTTTGTAACCGCTATAAATCCAGTCTTGTGGTTTTTCTGTGGCTTTACCTGACGCTAACGAGGATGAAAATTGTGTTGCATTTGGCAGCGTTGAGAGCAAGGCAATAGGCCCATGACAAACTAGCGCGGTTACTTTTTGGTTATTATGAAAGTAGGTTAACAATGATCCCAGTTGTTTATCTTTTAACAAATCATTCATAGGAGCATGGCCACCGGGTACATAAATGGCATCAAAACGGTCATAGCCTATCTGCTCTACACGGCTCAAACTGATCACAGGTGACTCAACTCGGTCTACCAACTTCAGTGAGTTAAGCAATTTTTTATGCTCTTTCAGTGATTGCTCATTACCGCCAAAAAAAATTGCGTTGTCAGACACCTTATCCATGGTTGGGGCTAAACCTTTCGGGGTAACAAAAGTCACATCATGGCCGGCATCCAAAAAAAGTTTTACTGGCTGCATTAGCTCGTTTAGATAGAAGCCAGTTTGATAAACATCAGTTCCTTTAAGCTTTAGCTGATCTTTATCAGACATAACGACAAGGATGTTCTCAGCGGCAGCCATTTGGCTACCGGCTGCAAAAATTAAACTCGCTAAGACAGATTTAGAAAAAAATTTCATCGTGTGCACCTATTATTCCGTTTACCCACTCAGCGTGGTAAGTTATTTCCAATTCATCAATTAAAGATGATGTATTTGGGTGTTTTTTATCTTGAAGCTAGCTTACAAGCTAAAATTCGATAGAAAAACCGTGAATATGTGTATTATCAGTTTCCATTATGGAATTTAGAGTCTAGGAGACACAGATGGATACCCTAAGATCAATGGCCTTATTTGTTAAAGTCGCTGAAACTGGTAGCTTCAAGCAAGCTGCAGAAGAGATGAACTATTCCAACTCCCTGATCAGCAAAGATATTGGTAAGCTTGAGAAGATGGTTGGCGCTCGTCTTCTGCAACGCTCCACCCGAAAAGTACAGTTAACTGAAATCGGTAAGGGCTATTTAGAGCGTTGCCGTGAGATCATGAAATCTCATCAGGAAGCTCAGGATTATGTGCAGGAGATGCAGGGGCAGCCAAGAGGACGTTTAAAGATCAATGCGCCTATGACGCTGGGAATAACCGATTTAGGCCATGCGTTTAGCGCATTTAGCGCGCAGCATCCAGAAGTTGAATTGGAAGTTGATTTGAGTGATGATCCCGTTGATCTCATTACCCAGGGGTACGACGTAGGATTTCGTGCTTCCAGCTCTGGCATTGATGTAAACTACGTAGGTAAACCCATTGCCACTTTTTCCTTACATCTGGTGACGACACCGAAATACATCAAAGCCAATGCTCCCATTAATAGCCAGGAAGAACTCAGTCAACACAATTTTTATATCTATAGTCTGGCTATCAGGAAAAATAAATTGCCTCTTGGTGGTGGAATTACGGTTTCTGGCAATATCAAAGCTAATAACACGATCTTTCTGCGTGAAGCCATACTGCAAGGCAATGGTATTGGGCTTCTTCCCAGTTTTGTGTGTGCCAAAGAGATTCAATCCGGTGATTTGGTCGAGTTATTCAGTGACAATTCCTTACCCAAGTTAAATTTCTATGTGCTATACCCCAGCCGCCAATATACACCGCCGAAATTAGCAAAGTTTGTCGAATTTATGGAATCTTGGTTTAAGAAATAAATGGGGTCAAAATAAATGGGGTCAGAGTAAAATTAATTTACGGTCGCTACTTCAGGCTTGGTCTTCCCCGTTTTTTCGGTCGCATGGACGCCCCTGTTAGAGTTTCAATCTCTTTTTTAAATTTATCACTTCCGATAGCCATGCCTTTGTTGGTGGCGTTGCGTATTTGGGTAATGAGTTGAGTATCTATATGGTGTTTGAATAGTGCTCTGTAGTTTATCTGCCTTTGAGTGGGGTTACTCGCGAGTGACAGATAGGTTTGATGGGGAGTGCATAGAGTTGAGTTTTTTCCGAGTGCATTAATTTGATAACTTGACCACTTATAGTCAGAAGGTTCAGCGACCATCTCAGCTCTTACTGGGTTGAGCTCAATATAGCGATAGACTTGAAGTAAGTACTGTTCAGTTTGTACCAGGCAAGACTTGAATCTTCCCTCCCATAATGTGCCTGTACGCTTGTAAGTAAAGTTGAAGTAGCGAACGTACTGCCTACCTAATGATTGCATCATTTGGCTAATCGCATTTGGTTGTAATGGGGTGCACAGAATATGGACATGATTAGTCATAAATACCCAAGCATGAATATGAACTTGATATTCAAATGCATATTGCTTTAGCCATTTGGCATAAAGCATAAAATCCTCTTCTGAAGCAAAGCAGGCTTGACGGTTATTACCTCGTTGAATGATATGGTGGGGAATATTTACTGGGCAGTTCCTATGGGCTCTTGGCATCTGCAAACTCCTTTTGCAGCTTAAGTATAGTTTTTAGTCTAGCTCAAAATTTATCTTACTCTGACCCCATTTAAAACTAGGGTTCTGTTCTGGTTAAAGTTTTATGGTTGGTTAAGGCATAAAAAAGCGGCTTGCATATCGCTATGCAAGCCGCTTGTGTTCATTACTATTTACCCGAGCTCTCTATTCGAGCCTTACGCTAAACAGATAGCTTACTCACAAACCCGATAAACAGATAGGACGCCAGTAGCACGGCTACCCAGAGCACCATATTGCCTGAAGGGTATGAGCCTGAGAGTAAGCCTCCTAAGCCTTTATGCTTGCTGGCGATAAAGGTCTGGCATTGACTTAGTCTACTAGTAACAGCGTTGCGCAGCGCGCCGTCTGCCTGCCAAATTACCGCAAACACTTTTTGCAGCACATTGGGAATGGCTCGCCTGTAGATCCAATCTACATCTAAGTTGGTCGAGCGCAGCTCTGGCGGGTACATGCCTCTGAGATTTAACCAAACAAACGCTAAGGCTGAGAACAGCAGTAACTGAGTTTGCGCCAATACGTGGGTCGCATCGTAAGGGTTGTAACCCGTATCGTATGGCAGCAGCGAGTAAAGCGCAGCAGGGTAGATACCGATGGCCACACACAAGCTGGCGGCGATAAACATGGCGAACAACATATTGCGCGGCGGATCGCTCGCGCGCAGGCCTGAGTCGTGTGCGAAGAAGGCAAAGTAGGGGATCTTAATCCCTGCATGATGGAATACACCGGCGGAGGCGAATAGCAACATCAGCCAGATCCAGTCATAACCGTTTTCAAGCGCCGCAGACATCACCATAGATTTACTGACAAAACCACTGAACAGCGGGAATGCTGAGATAGAGGCTGCACCGACAATACAGAGTATCGTGGTCTTGGGCATGGTCTTATACAGGCCGCCGAGATCTGAGCCGTTCATTCTGCCGGTCATATGTAGTACAGCGCCCATGCTCATAAACAGCAGGCCTTTAAAGATCACATCGTTAAAAGCATGTGCAATTGCGCCATTGATTGCCAGTGCGGTACCGATACCAATACCGACCACCATAAAGCCGACTTGGTTTATCAGGCTATAGGCCAGTACTCTGCGGAGATCATTTTCAATCACCGCAAAGAAGATGGGGAAGCAGGTCATAGCTGCGCCAATGTATACCAGCAGCTCAGTGCCAGGGTAGGCGCGCGCCAGTGCATAAACGGCCACCTTAGTGGTAAATGCACTGAGGAGCACAGTACCCGTTGGTGTGGCTTCCGGGTAGGCATCGGTAAGCCAGGTATGGGCAAACGGGAAAGCACATTTAATACCAAAGGCGATAAAGATCAGCCAGCCAGCAACGCCCTCCAGGCCGATATGACCAAAGGCCAGTGAGCCCGTTTCAGCGGCATAAAACAGCGCGCCAACCAGTAAGATGACACCAGATAGCACTTGAATGATCAGGTATCGCATACCGGCATGGTAAGCGCGAGATGTTCTGCGCGCCCAGATTAAAAATACCGAGGTAAAGGCCAGTAGCTCCCAGAATACAAATAGGGTGAGCAGATCGCCGGCAAATACCGCGCCCAGTGCACTACCTGCATAGAGCATGGCTGCTACCTGTTGTACGGTATCTTTAACATGGAGCGAGTAGATAATGGAGATGAAAGCGGCGATATGAAATACATAGCCGAACATCAAGCTGAGTTTGTCAGCGCGGTATGGCACCAGCTCATAGTCTAAAAATGTCAGCTGCAGGTGAATGCCTTCAGGCACGGTCCACAGGTGCATTGCGCTAATGACAGGAATGGCCACCATTATCGCACCGCGAAGTTTGCCCCGGGTCATTGCAGCAATAAGCCCGCCTATAAAGAACAGGGTAAAGGGCGGTAGCTCAAGCATCCACATTGTGATCACCTATTTTTTTGTTTTCAGCCTGATTGTTTGCACCCTTATGAGTGTTTTCATCAGCCGCATTTTCTAAAATGTTTTCGTCATGATTTTCGTCATGCTTGCCATAACTTTTGTCATACTGCTTATCGTAATAGTCTTCTGAGCGCATCAGAAAGGTGCGCATCCAGCGAGCGATGACCACCAAGACCACACAGCCTACAAAGCCATAGATGGGGTAGAAGGCTGGCAGGTTTTCCCAGCTATGATAGACATGGCGATGGATGACAAAATCAAGCACCACAAGCAGCGCGCAGCAGGCATAAAGTAGATGCAAAACCCGTTTAGTGTTTTTAGGGTTATCAAACAGATACTGCTTGTCATTGTTGTTAGTGCCCATGACTGACTCCCGGTACAGTTAAGATGGTTTTAGCCAACTCATAGAGGGGTTGCGGATAGATAAACAAGATGAGGCAACCTAAGGTGGTAATAGATAGTGCGATGAGTGACACCATTGGGGCTTCTTTGATGCCAGTCTTTGCCGTTGGGTGCCCCTTGCCAGGGAAAAACGCATGATAGGGAATAGGCAGCAGGTAGGCGATATTGAGCAGTGAACTCACCATCAACACCATCATGATGACCCAATAACCTGTCTCTATCGTGCCCATTAGCAGGAACCACTTACTCCAGGTGCCGCCAGCGGGAGGCACGCCAATGATACTCAGGCTGGCGATAAAAAAGGCCGCCATGGTGACTGGCATAGTAAAGCCGAGGCCGCGCATTTCGCTGACTTTCGATTTATGGGTTGCTACCAAAATAGCACCAGCACAGAAGAACAGGGTGATCTTGCCAAAAGCATGGGTAGCAATGTGCATCGAGCTACCGATAACCCCAGATGAGGTGGCCAGCAGTGCGCCTATGGTGATATAGCCGAGTTGGCTCACGGTCGAGTAAGCGAGCCGCGCTTTTAAGTTGTCCTGACGCATTGCCACTATTGAGGCAAGCAAGACAGATGCGCCAGCTAGATAGAGCAGAAACTCGGTGGTCGGCAGGGTGGGCAATAGCTCGATACCAAAGATAAACACGCAGACCTTTAATATGGTGAACACCCCAGCCTTAACGACTGCTACGGCATGCAGCAGGGCGCTCACCGGCGTTGGCGCGACCATGGCGGCAGGTAGCCAGCGATGGAACGGCATGATTGCCGCTTTACCAATACCAAATACAAACAGTACCAATATTGCTCCCACCAAGCTGGTATCGACATTATCGCCAAACACGCCGCCTGGGGTGAAGTCCAAGGTGCCGGCCACAAACCAGGTCAAGATAATCGCTAACAGGAAGAAGGCGATAGAGGTGCCGAGTAAGATCCCTAAGTATACGCGCCCTCCCTGTTTGGCCTTTTCGGTACCTGCGTGGGTCACTAAAGGATAGGTGGAGAGGGTCAACACTTCGTAGAAGATAAATAGGGTGAACAGGTTGGCCGAAAATGCCAGTCCCATCACTGCGCTTATGGCTAACGCGAAGCAGAGATAGAAGCGGGTTTGATTCTCCTCCCCGTGACCGCGCATATAGCCAATGGCATACAGGGTGGTGATGAGCCATAGAAAGCTGGCAATCAGGGCGAACAGCATCCCTAAGGGCTCAACGACAAAGCTCACTTCCAAGCCAGGCAGTAGCTGCCACCAAAACACCTCGATAGATTCGCCAGCACTGAGGCCTTGATATAGGTTTATCACACAATAGAGAACTGCAAGGCTGATGCTTATGGTTACAGCCTCACGAAGGTTGGGATGTTTTCCCGTTGCCAGGATCGCCAAGGTGGCGAGCAGTGGCAAGATAATGGTTAGCTGTAGCAACAGCTCCAAAGAGTGATTCATGGGTTAATTCCAAACAAGCTTTGAGAAGCCGCCTGTGCTACCTGCACACTAAGACGGGTATCGATACCAAAATAGATGTTGGCCAGTACCAGTGCCCAAATAGGGGCGAGGAAGGTCCAGGGTGCTTCCTGCACGGCTTCACGACCCGGCAGAGGGGGCTTGAAATAGGCTATTTCAACGATTCGCCATATATAAACGACTGCCAGTAGAGAACCCAGTAGCACCAGCACGGCTACCGGCCACATTCCCACCTCAATGGCGGCGACGAGCAGGTACCACTTGCTGACAAATCCGACTGTCAAAGGCACGCCAATCAAACTCAAGCCACCTACCACTATGGCTGCCATGGTGAGGGGCATCTGTCGCCCCAGTCCTTGGAACTGGCTAAGTTGTACACTGCCGATGCGGTACATCACCGCGCCTAACGCTAAAAACAGGGCGCTCTTCATCAGGGCGTGGTTAAACAGGTGCAGCAGGGTGGCCATAAGCCCGGTGCTGGTGTGGATGGCAAAGCCAATAATCATGTAGCCAACCTGAGCTATGCTCGAATAGGCGAAGATATGTTTGACATTGGTTTTATATATCGCCGCCGTTGAAGCCGCGAATATTCCGACCAGCCCAAGGACCAAAAACAGGTTCTGCAGCGGCAGGGTGGAGAAAGAAAACTCGATGCCAAATACCGTAAAGCTAAAGCGTATCAGCAAGTAAACCGCAACCTTAGTCGCCGTGGCAGCGAGAAATGCAGTCACTATTGAGGGCGCATAGGCGTAGGCATTCGGTAACCACAGATGCAGTGGGAATAGTGCCAGTTTTAGACAGACACCGACGATTAAGAAGGCAAATGCGGCAAATACGGTGCGTGTTTGGTTAACCTCAGCAAGCCGATTGGCGAGATCATCCATATTCAGCGTACCTGTCATCTGGTACAGCAAGCCGATGCCGATCAGAATAAAGGTCGCGCCGATAGTACCCATTATCAGGTATTGATAAGCGGCCCAAAGGGCGCGTCTATCTTTGCCTAAGGCAATCAGGGCATAGGCTGATAGTGAGGAGATCTCCAGAAATACGAATACATTAAACACATCCCCGGTAGAGACGATGCCGAACATACCCGTTATTGACAGCAGGTACAGGCTATAAAAGAGCGTGTGACGATCTTCTGGCAGCTCTTTTTGGATACTGGTATGTGCTGCAAACAGCACTACAGTACCGACGGCTGAGATGATCAGCAGTAAAAGGGCGTTGAGCTCATCGATGCGATATTCGATCCCCCAAGGCGCATCCCAGCCCCCGAGTTGATAGATAATGGTGCCAGAGGACATCACCTGTTGCAGTAGGAATATGCTATTGAGGCAGGTAAAAGCGCTCACCAGTAGGGCAAACAGCCATACCAGTTTGGAGCGGTTTAGGAACCAGCATAAAGGCGCTGCCATCAGCGGCACAATAACTTGTAAAATAGGCAGATGGGCTAACACTATGTTTTGTCCTCAGTAAGCTGATCTTGAATTTGAATCTCATCCTCTTCTATAGAGCCGTATGACTCTTTGATTCTTACGACCAATGCAAGGCCGAGAGCCGTGGTGGCTATACCGACCACAATCGCGGTGAGAATAAGAACATGGGGGAGGGGGTTAGAGTAGCGGCTCACTCCTTCTGCCAGGATTGGCGCGCTACCGCTATCGACATTGCCCATACTGATGTAAAAGATAAAAACCGAGGTCTGGAAAATCGTTAAGCCAACCAATTTTTTGATCAGGTTGCCATGGGCGATAACGATATAGAAACCGATCATCATCAGTAATACCACGATCCAGTAGTTATAGAGTCCCAGTAGCATCACTCCCCCTCCTTCTGTTTTGTACTGCTTTGTTTAGTAGAGTGCTGTTGTGCTTCTCTGCGGCCTGCAAAGTTGAAAAAGATAATGATCATCACCGCGGCGACTGTGCAGCCCACTCCCAGTTCGATCAACAGAATACCTAAGTGCTGGCCTGCAATTGGGTCGTCAGCGAGTACGTTGTAATCTAAGAAGTTACCGCCGTTAAATAGCGAGGCCACGCCAACACTGGCATAGAGCAATAAGCCGATAGCTGCGATCAGCTGGATCAGCGATTGATTAAAGACACGCCTAGCTTTGTCTAGCCCAAATAACATGGCATAGAGGATGATTGCGGCGGCAAAGATCACACCCGCCTGAAAACCACCCCCAGGGCCAAAGTCGCCGTGGAACTGCACATAGAGTGCAAACAACAGGATAAAGGGGATCAATATTTTGCTAATAATTCGCAGCACCATATGCTGCTCATGCATCTGATCTTTATTGCTCTCTTCGCTGTTCTCATCGCTGCTCTGATCTGAGCGAGATGACCTGCGGCGTAGAGGCAGCGACAGGAGTGACAGCACACCAATACCGGCAGTAAAGATAACGGCGACCTCACCTAAGGTGTCAAAGGCACGGTAGCTGGCAAGTACCGAGGTGACAATATTGGGTACACCGACCTCTTGCATAGAGTCATTAATATAGCGAGGGGCGACATGTTGATGAACAGGTGCTTCAAAGCTGCCAAAATAGGGCATATCTAAGGTGCCGTAGATCAGCATTCCACCTGTGATAAACACGACTAGCAGAGCCAGCAAAGGTTTATGACGTTTAGGGGCCTCGGTGCGACCAGTCATGGTGATAGCTGCCAGCATGAGTAAGCCAGATATACCGGCGCCTACAGAGGCTTCGGTAAAGGCCACATCCACGGCATCCAATACAACAAAGAAGCTCGCGGAGAGTAAGCCGTAGATCCCGGTTAACATCACCACGGCCAACAGATCTTTTGTCCGAACAATGGCGATAGCGATTACGACCAGAAAGCTTAATAGAACGACATTAACTAAAGTTTCGATGGCTTGTCTCCTCCCTGGTTGCTTGACTCGTCGAGCACGGGCTGTAAGTTGTTACGCAGTGCAGCCTTGGCCAGTGCATGACTTGCAGTAGGGTTGATAAATAGGGTGAACAGTAGAATCATCATCAACTTAAGTAGCACCAAACCCGCTGGATTTTGTAGCATTAGGCCAATAAGTATCATTCCTGCACCTAAGGTGTCGGTAACACCTACCGCGTGCATGCGGGTAAAGAAATCCGGGAAGCGCAAGATGCCAACACCACCGGATAGGCATAGAAAGCAGCCGAGCAGCAAACACAAGCCACTGCCGATCTCGAGTAAGAGGTTCATTGTTTACCCTCTTTGGTTGATGTTTGCTCTTGAAGCGAGTGCTTAAACTCAACAGAGTCAGAAAAGCGCAGCACGCCGATAACACTGATAAAGTTGATCAGGGCGTATACCAGGGCAATATCCAGAAATTCGGGTCGTCCCATCAAAAAGCCCAGTATCGAGATCAGCAGCACCGTTTTAGTGCCAAACATATTAAATGCCAGGATCCGATCGTATAGCGTTGGCCCCACGACGCAGCGAATGATTGCGAGGAGCATGACAACAAGAATTGCGATTGTGGCTGCAGTTAACATCTGTTTTCCAATTCAGTGACTCGGCGATCCATTTCGCCGGCTTTTAAGGTGTCGATATTTTCTTTGAGTAGTGAGTGGATAGTCATGCGATCGCCGACTAAGTCCACAGTTACCGTACCCGGCGTTAAGGTAATGGAGTTGGCGTAGATAACCTTGCCGAGATCTGTGCGCTGACTGGCATCTATCGTGACAAGGGTGGGGGAGATACTGCTATTGCCAAGCCAGATATGTTTGACCACAGAGATATTGGAAACAATGATCTCTTTGGTTAGCCATAGCAGGTAGCCAGACATTTTCAGTGAAAGGTGAACTGGCTGAGACTCATGGTCGATCACATCCATCCTGTGTGCAATATAGAGAACCAGCAAGATAGAAGCGGCCCCCAGTGACAGCAGAAGTGGGTTGCTGTAGTTTGAGTTAATCCACCAAAAGAGAGACAGGCTCAAGCAGAGGCTGAGTGTGTGGGTCGGCATCTGATAGCTTACCTCCTCTAGTGGTATTTTATTTAGTGCTTTGCTGTTATTCATCATTTTTACCGTTACCAATATGCTTATTGGGTTGAGGGTCAATATCTAGTTCTGCTAATCAGTTTTGTTAATGTCTTACAGTGGTTTATGAGCATGAAGACTCAGCTTCAAGCGCATCGAAAATTTGCGTGTGTAGCAACTGCATCGATTCGATTGGGTAGGACAGATGTCCAACGAGGCGCTCTGCTAAGTGCTCAACATTGTCATCTCTAGACAGGCATAGCTGGATCGGTTGCTCCTTCGATGTGCGTTTTCCTACTCGAGTTTGATAGGCTCTATCGAAAAATACTCCCGATGTTTCACGCAATACGTAATCTGATTTTGTGGTTAAGGAACCAGCCAGAAACCCCTGAATATAGTAAATACAAGAGTTTGCAGAGCGATCTTCAGGCGCATTCTTAAGTGACATACAAGATTCAAGTACCGCTTGCTCCTCATCTGTGGGATCACTTGAGCCTGCAAATACTGAAAAGGATAAAGTTGATGTCAATGCTAATGTTAATAGCGCTAATAACTGGCTGCACTTCATTTAAACTCCTTGTTTATATATTAACTTATTCGAGTGAGAGAAATTCGAGTGTCGTAAATACATAGAAAACATAAAGATTAAATGTTGCTGCGAAGGTTAGCGTCTTAATTTCGATATCGACACTTAATTAACTTCTGGAGTATTCAGGTGCTTACCCTACCAGATTTCGACCTGTCTATATTACTGTTGCAGCCTGTGTATAGGGGGCGTAATAATAAGTTAATTATTCATCCCTGGTTTATGTTTATATTTTCATTGTTATGCATAGTCACTCATTGACCTTAATAGTTAAGAGCAAAGAGCTAGTTAGTGTATACTCGAATATTGTTTCTTTATTCATCGAAAATAACGAGGTGTTATTGCATCTCATTGTTTTTGTTGGGATTGTCTTTCGTCGTAGATGCGTATTTAATCTAGCTGAATAAATGATTAAGTTTTGATTTATGTTGGGTTAAGCTTCTTTTGGGCTATTTTTAAGTTTATTTTAAGCTTTAGTGTGGGCTTAACTTATAAGTTGGCTGGTGTTTTATTTAGACTAAGTATAAAAATTATTAAAGCGTCTCTAGCTGTTATAGGTCGTTTTTCTTGATGAAAATATTTGGTTACTGTTATCACCTTATAAATTAGCCAGTTTCCTGTTGCTGACTTTATTAATTACTTAAAATAAATGGGGTCAGAGTAAAATTACTCTGACCCCATTATTGAATTGGAGATTTAAAAGCTGCTGAGGAATTTTAATCAGTCAGCTACAGAAGGCTCTACCTGCATCCAATCGACCTGGACGCCGGCTTGGTCGAACATATCTTGGCTGACTTTAATCTTATCTCCCCAGCGCGACAGGAAATCTTCGCTGGGTTGCGGGCTATGTACGGCGCGTAAACCCGTTTGGATTATCTTGGCGGCGCAGTTGGGGCAGGGGAAGTGGGTCACCCAGATCTCACAGCTACTCAGATCACGTTTGGCATGGAGAATGGCGTTCTCTTCTGCATGGAGGGTTTTCAGGAGCTTCATCTCTCGGTTGTCGGTTTCGGCACTATCGGAGATCCCATGGGGGTAGCCGTTGAAACCTAATGAGACAATGCGGTTATTTTCGGTGATCACCGCCCCAACTTGAGTGGAGGGATCTTTACTCCAGGATGCAACGAGTTCAGCCATCTGTAAAAAACGTGTCGCCCATTTTGTCATCATCTACTGAAACTCCTAAATCTATACTATTGAATAAACCGCTCAAATCAGGTGTTATTCTCTATGGAGAACAATGATAAAGCAACTGATAACCAATCAATAAGAAATAAGTTGGCTCGGGAATAAGTTGGCTCGGAGTCTGCACACTTTTCCTTTCTGGCATTTCTTTGATGTAACCCATCTATCCTGTGTCTCACTTGGGTTTATGATTCTTGTCTATTTCGCAGAAAAGAAGTCGCAAACAGATGACAATTATTAATCAACAAAGACTGGTTGAACACTTTCTCTCGCTGGTGAAAATCGACAGTGAATCAGGCAATGAAAAAGCGGTTGCTGAAACCTTAGTCGAGCAGCTCGGTCAACTGGGCTTTGAGGTGACTCAGCTTAGCGTTCCTGGCACTATTTCAAATGGCTTTAATATCTACGCCAAGCTACAGGGTTCGCTTGAAGGTAGCATTATTTTCAGCAGCCACATGGACACTGTGACACCCGGTAATGGTATTGAACCTATCATTGAAGATGGCATTATTAGCGCTAAAGGCGACACCATTTTAGGGGGCGATGACAAATCAGGCATCGCTGCGGTGATGGAAGCGGTTCGTGCCATTCAAGAAAGCGGCGAAGCACATAAGACCATTGAAGTGGCGTTTACCGTTTATGAAGAGCGTGGCATGCACGGCGCTAAGAACTTCGATATGAGCAAGATAGAATCTAGCCAAGCTATCGTGCTTGATTCCGGCGGCCCAATTGGCACCATTATCACTACGGCTCCGGGTCAACAAAGCCTGAAAATTACCATCAAAGGTAAACCTGCCCATGCGGGGCTGGAACCTGAAGCAGGCATCAATGCCCTGACGGTAGCTGCCGATGCGATAAGCCAGATGCAGCTGAGTCGAATCGATGATGAAACTACCGCCAATATTGGTGTTGTGCGAGGTGGTCAGGCGACCAACATCGTCATGCCTGAGCTGTACATTGAAGCGGAAGCCCGCTCATTGAATGATGAGAAACTGGCGAAGCAGGTAACTCACATGGTATCGACCTTTGAAGCGGCGGCACAAAAGCATGGCGCCGGTATAGAGGTTGCCTCGAGTCGTTCTTACAATGCGTACCATATCTCGGACGATGACACGCACGTCGTTGCGATTAAAGCCGCTTTTGAAGCCATAGGTATCGAAGCTGTCACTAAGCCTACGGGTGGAGGCTCAGATGCCAACATCTTTAATGAAAAAGGTCTGAAGACGGTTAACTTGTCGACGGGGATGTCTAAAGTGCACACCACCGATGAGTTCATTGCTGTCGCCGATTTGGTAAAAATCACAAGGTTTGTCCGCTGCTACCTGACGCGCTGATAAAAGTGGATTGTTTCCACCACTTGCGAACCATGAGGCAAGCTGTCGGTCGGTGCCGATAGCGGTCTTTGGAGTATCGGCCTTTGCTCTATCTGAGTCGAGATAAATGCTGTCGCGATAAATGACGAGCTATTGCCTGGCTATTGTTTAGCTATTGTCTAAAGAGTAGGGAGGGAAGGGCACTCACATTTATTACTGCCGCGCTTGAGCATATGGCCTGTATTGCCTACAATAGCGCACGATTTTTTATACCATTTTTCAACTTTTTTATAATTGGGGCCACGACCATGACTGACACTACAGCGAAACCAACTTTACCCGATCGCCTTTCTGGCAATCCCCGTAGCCCACACCATGTGGAAGAAATTTTCCAGTTCGAGATCGGTATCAAGGTCAACGGCAAAGAGCGTTTTGATGTCGAGGAATATTGCATCAGTGAAGGTTGGGTAAAAGTCCCGACACACAAGGCATTGGACCGTCGCGGCCAACCGCTTATGATGACAATTAAAGGGACTGTTGAAGCGTTTTATAAGTAAAACGCTTTTAATGTAGGAGCGGCTTTAGCCGCGAAGTGATTAAAACGAACCCCTTGCGGTTCGTTTTTTTGTACATGGATGTACTTATCCCTGATCGCCATGGATGGTGAAGGAAGGGATTTGTACATGGCCGAAAAATGTTCCATACATTTTCGGCATTCTCTCCATCTGCCCCATAGGGATATGGGAAATGTCTTTGAAGTGTAGGGAACACTTAAGACCATGGAGGTCAGATGTACTTATCACTAATAACTAATAACTTCTCTTACGGCTGTAACCACAGGGCGTGCAACGCGGCTCTGGAGGCGGCCAGTTCCCCCTGCATCATCACGGTATCGGCATTAAGGTATTGATTGACCCCATCCTGAACATCTTGCTGGTACAGAACAACATTATTGAGTATTGAAGCCACTTTCAGCCCACGAAGCCTGCCTACGGTCAACAGGGCGGATGTTTCCATATCTGCACCAAGCACGCCTTTTTGGCTCCAGTGCTGACACACGCTATCCTCATCATCCCGGTAAAAACTATCATGGGACCGCACCAGACCGATGTGAGCCGGGTAGTTATTCTCAACCAGATATGCTTCGAGTCCAGCCAGCAGATGGCGGTCGGCGCAGGCAGGAAACTCACTGGCCACATAGGCTTTAGAGCCTCCCTCATCGCGCACCGCAGCCTCGGCAACAATTAACTCGCCAAGGGCAATATCGTGCTGCAGCGCCCCAGCCGAACCGACCCGAACTATATATTTGGCGCCACAAAGATTCAGCTCCTCCAGTGCTATGATGGCCGACGGCGCACCCACCCCCGTGCTACACAGGGTGATCTTCTTGCCCTGATACAGGCCATTCATCAGCCGAAACTCGCGGTTATCGGCTAACAGTTCAACTTGCTCCAGCAGGGCTGAGATGCGATTAACACGATCCGGCTCACCACACACTATGACATGCTCGGCCACCTGTTCAGGGCTCACCGCGATATGGGGTTGTTTGCTCATCTTATTGCCTCTTAATGACAATACCCGCCATCATCTTACTGCAGCCTTACTGATGGCAAGAGTAATTAAAGGCGGGTATGTCTGATTCTGTCTGCCGGGGGCTCTTGTAAGGATAACCAGCAGCAATGGGTATGGCCGATATCATACCAAGTCAGGATTTAGATACTTAGATCCTGTCGTCATTATCTGATCAAATAACATCAGCAAATAACATCAGCAAATAACATGGCCATAATAGTTTCCCAGTGGGCCAGCTCATTTTGGTTTATAAAGCGTTGCTAAGCCCTGTTACAGATAATTCCATTTGCAGCATCGGTGTAGCTTCTGACCTATAAGGATATTGCAAGTGTCGGAGATTACGGCGGTGGGTAGAGTTGTTGGGCTTAAGGCATGCTAACTCTATCATTTCGTGCCATCTTTTCGTTTTCATCATCGTTAGGAGCTGGTCGGCTAGGACCTCTTTACCGGTTCACTCTTCTTTGTTGCTTGTTGATGTTCTTATTCATTTAGTTTCAACGGAAAATTAAGGTTGAGTTAAGAAACGTGCTGTAGGAAGCCCTGATTTATCTATAGCTAGTGCTTATTTTCTGCTACTTATTTGGATCTGGTCGTTGTTTTTATGGTGATTTGTGAAGTCTATCTGCATTGCTTTTTGATAAGTTAAGTTAATATTTTAAGTTTCATAAGAAAAGACTTTTTCCTTTTGCAAGATCTTGTTATTACTCGTCTTTATATTTATTGTGTTAGTTTTACTTTTTTATAATCTTATGTGGCCTTCAATCTGGGTCGCGATATATCGCTATATGTGCGATATATCGTTTAATTGGGTGTAACCTTTACTTAATTAATAAATTTCGCGTACCTATAAGGAGATAGTTAATTCAGGGTTAAAGTTTGATCGGTAACATGTTTAATTAATTTGCTTAGGTGTTTATCACATTGTTACTTTAATTTTATGTTCAGTTGTTTTTGCTGTGATATTAATTGTTTCAAGCTCGTTGGACGGTTAAATATTGAGGGTAATATAATTTAATTGTTGATGAGCTGGTTTTTAATAAAAATTAAAAATGTCGATGAGGAATGAACATGAAAATTAAAAAGCTGGCAATTGCTGTCATGCTATCAACCGTATTTACCGGTTATAGTGTGGCAACAGAAGTCGATTTATATAAAAGTGAAAATTGGAAAAAGCAGTTCCCTGAACAATATACTACCTGGGCTGAAACAGAAGAGACCACCCCTGAATCGGGTAAATTGGATGACTTCTTAGCTTCTAATCCAAACCTTGTCAGCGCCTGGGCTGGCTACGGTTTTGCAAAAGATTATAATCGTGCCAGGGGTCATCAATTTGCGATGACTGATATAATAAAAACGCTGCGTACAGGGCATCCGGTTGTCGGCCATGATGGTAAAGTCGTTGGCGAGGCAATGCCTGCTAACTGCTGGTCTTGTAAAACACCCGATATCGCTCGCATGTATGACAAGGTGGGGGAAGCTAATTTCTCTGACAATAGCTGGTCAACCTGGGGCCACGAAATGTCTAATTCAATTGGTTGCGCCGATTGTCATGAGTTAGGCAGTGATGAAATCAGAATTAGTCGTCCCTATGCCGCTCGCGCAATGAAATCGATTGGCAGAGACTTTGCTGATCAAAAACAGACTATGCAAGCCAGCCAGACTTGTGCTCAATGTCATATTGAATACTACTTCGAAGGTTCCGACAGTAAGAAAGTTCGCTACCCTTGGGATCATTGGGTGCCAGGTGTGAAAACTGATTATAAAGAGGTCGTGAGCTACACCGGCACTGATGGTCTCTATAAAGGTTTCGCGGCTGAAGCCAAGCTTGCGTACTATGATCAGCGTAACTTCAAAGACTGGACCAATGCTATTTCGGGCGTACCATCGCTCAAAGCGCAACATCCTGAATATGAAAACATGTCAGATCGAACTGAACATGCGATGGATAATCACTTAGAGTTTGGTTGTACGACTTGTCATATGCCTAAGGCGACCAATAAAGCCGGGGCTAAGTACTCCAATCATAAAGTGACGTTTGACGCTGAACAACTGCCTGAAAACTGTTTAAGTTGTCATGAGGGCGCTGATTTCGAAGAGATGTTCGATGAGCGTAAAGCTGAAATCAAAAAGCTGCGTTTTGCCGCCGATGGCACAGATCCCCGCTTGACTGAAGCCCACTTTAAAGCACAGGCAATTTGGTCTGCGAATGGGGTTAAAGGTCTCGAAGCAGGTAAGAGCATTGGTGAAGCTAAGGGTAACTACGAAGCGGCATTAAAAGCAGGTACTCCGTTAGCGGCAGAAATGGATAGTTTATTAACTAAAATCAGACATGGACAGTGGTTCTGGGACAGCGCAACAGCGTCTCATGGTATCCATGCTCACAATCCTACAGAAGCTGTACGTCTGCTGGAAAAGTCGAATGGGATTTTAGATGAAGCGATTGCTGAAGCCGATCTGTTATTAACTAAGTATGCGCCTAATTATGTTTATGATGGCAGTAAATACGATACAAAAGCTAAGGTACAACCTTTAGCAGGCCTTAATTTTGAAGCGATGAAAACCTCGAAAGACAAATTTATCGAGAAGCGCGTTGAAAAAGAATGGCCTGTTGATTTGAAATAAATAGCCTCTCCACTATTACTCTCAAATCCGTTGCCAGTCGATGTAAGTCGACTGGCTTTTTTATTAGCAAGTTTTCAAATTAAATAACATAGTCACCTATTATCACCGCCAAACTTAAGGAGACGAGTGATATTGTAATTACAAGGCTCTATTCCTATGGGTTTATTCATTTAGTAATAAGTCCATAAGTCCATAAGTCCATAAGTCGGGTCAGAGTTAACTTTATTCTATTTTATTAAACGGCTGTACCATTTAGTTGGCGGACGTTTTAGTGAATCACATCCTTAATTTCTAATTATCATTCGTGATTTATGCTGGTTATAAGCTTTTGATAGTGAGTGCAGGTCATGAAGAGATGGGTCTTAGAGTTCGCTTTTTGTAAATCTACTTATCCCGGATCGCAGGCAGGACTTGTGCCTTTCAATTTGTCATTGCCGTCTGGGAACTACCAATATTTTGGCGATGCTTTTAGCCGGGATCGATTTATGTTTCTTATGGCCTGTGGCCACTAAGGTTAAGACGCTTTCCCCGTTACTGGTGCTGCCAGGTGTTAAGCGTTTGAATATGCTGATTTTGTTGTTTGGTTAACATGGCATGGGTCGTACAGTTAGGAGGTTAGGCCAGGGAATACTTATCCCTAAATTGAATATTTTGTATATCGATTTTAAGCAATAAATCATATTCGAAGAGTATTATGTAGCTTCAGCTAAAAGTGTGCTCTATAGCAGTATTCTTGTCATAATTTACCGCTACCATTGGCACCAAGCTATATATGATTAACTTTTCACAAGGAGTATTTATGGCCCTTAGGCATCAGCAAAAAGTGTACCTACCCAAGGACGTTCGAAGTAATCAATACATCACCGCGGAAATCATAGTAACGGATGCCTTGCTGGCCCATTATCCCGATTATAAAACCTGTTATCAGACGCTTAGCCGCGCCATTTTCAATCTTGCCGAGCAGGAAGAGTTATATAACATTCATGTGATCACTAACGATAAGTTACCGGTGGTGCGTTTTCACACCGAAGCCTATTGCTTCCCAACCGCAGAACAGATCATATTTTTCTATAATCCTGAGTATCATGAAGCGCAAACGCTTCATAGTCAGGATGATTACCGGGCACGTAAAATCAGGATCGTATTGTTAGCGACGGGTGAAGAAATTCGCAGTAATTCGGCTAATTTTCATATAAAAGTGCAGTCTTTCCTCGCCAAGCTGATGCCTCAATTGCCGGAAAAAGATCTCAAAATCAAAATCCGCGACCATCAACATCTCTCTTATGACCTGTTCGCCAAGGCTAAAGGCAACAAAGAGAGTTATGGGTATAAGCTACGTTCAATCAGCGACAGATATAGAGCAAGACAGTGTCCGCTCCCCGACGGTCACGGTTCACTGTGCTATGTCACGGTAAAACTACCGCTAAGCCGTAAGCTCAAGCAAGCGTTATTGCCGACTCATACCGATGACTTTACGCCTCTGTATAAGAAGCTGGAAGATACCTTTATCCAGGCCGCATCCGGCAACAAACTTAACCGGATCGCCATGGTGGCTAATGGGCTAACACCACTGGTACGTAACAGTAAGTTCGATCAGGTCGATGGTACCGACGAGGTGCAGATGCTCGGCTTCGATCCTAATATCGAAGAGCTGCAATATATTCGCCATTGGGACGGTAATCGATTAGTCGAAACGGTGAACTTTACTATCGCCGCAGGCGTAAAAGACTCTAAAGATGACGGACTCAGCCGTTATTTGAATCGGGTTGAAGATGCGTTAAAGAGCCTTACGTCTGAGTTAGCGTTAGATAAATCACGCGAAGAGCTCATTGTGCGGTTCCATCAACATATTAGTTATAAAGCCCCTGAATAGGCTATCAGTTAATAAACCCCGTATCCCTCCCGCAATTGTGGGTTGAGTCTTGCCTATCCTTAAACATTTGATTTCGGATGTTTGAGGAGGCAAGCCTTTCTCATACCTTCTTGCATTCAAGGCATTCAGGTGTCCTACCTATCAGATGCCGAGCACGCCTTTGACATGAATATCCCTCCCATTTTTTTGCAACAGCAGGCTGAGAAGATACACCCTTTTATCATAGTGCTGCTCAATGGTATGAGTCGCACAATGAGGAGAGGATTTATGCTTGGATTAACCTAGGAAGATCGGGAAGTGTAAAGATTGTAAAGGGTGTGGGTAACCGCTCTGAATTAAGTTTATTTACAGTTTCGCATCATATAGTCGCCGGTTCGCTATCAATGTTGCAGCAAAAAAGTAACGTGATAGCAAAGATGAGACATATCTTCATAAAAAATGAAGAGTGGCTCGGGGTCTTTAATTGATGGAAAAATTAATATGTTAAATAAGAAAGTATTAGCAGTAGTCATCGCTTCAACATTAGGTCTGACGGCTTGTGGTTCCGATGATAAAAATGACGCTGTAATTGCAGCTCAAGTCGATCTTCGTATTCTTGAAACCAGTGATCTTCATACCAACATCATGGATTATGACTATTACAAAACAAAGTATGATCCAACCATTGGACTCGCTCGTACTGCCAGCCAAATTAAGCTGCAAGGTGCAGAGGTTAACAACTTCGTATTAGTTGATAATGGTGACCTATTGCAAGGTAGCCCAATGGGTGACTTCGTTGCTGATAACTTTAAGCGTGATAACACCATTGGTGGTACTCACCCTGCGTATAAAGCAATGAATACGCTTGGCTACTCTGTAGGTAACATAGGTAACCATGAGTTCAACTATGGCTTAGATTTCTTAAGCGAAGCGCTTGCAGGTGCTAACTTCCCTTACATTAACGCTAACGTACTATGTGAAGCCGATTGCTGGGAAGGCAAAGCGAAGGGCGATAACTTATTCACCCCATATATTATCGAAGAAAAAATGGTTACCGACAGCAATGGCGATCAGCAAACCATTAAAATTGGCTATATCGGATTCGTACCACCTCAAATCTTACTCTGGGATAAGCAAAACCTATCGGGCAAAGTATCGGTAATGGGGATTGTTGAATCGGCTGAAAAATTCATCCCAATGATGAAAGCCGAAGGTGCCGATGTCATCGTTGCCATTCCACACTCAGGTTTGGGTACGCCTTCAAATCCAGTTGATGTAAACGACGAAAATGCCACATACGCGCTATCACTGGTAGAAGGTATCGATGCGATCACATTTGGCCATAGTCATTCTGTATTCCCGTCGGCAACATTCGAAGGTCTGGAAAATGCTGACTTAGAAAAAGGCACTATCAACGGTGTAGCAGCTGTTATGCCGGGTCGCTGGGGTGATAACTTAGGTATTGTGGATCTTAAACTTGAGATGCAAGACGGTGCATGGGTTGTGATCGACCGTACCGCTAAAGCTGCGCCGATCTACGACAAAAATGCAGATACACCAGAGTTGGTTGATGCGGATGTTGCCATTCGTGACGCGGTCGCACTCGAACACCAAGGCACGCTAAACTATGTTAATCAGCCAATTGGTAAAGCTTCTACTGATATGTACAGCTTCCTAACTCTGGTACAAGATGATCCATCGGTACAAATTGTCTCTGATGCGCAGATTGCCAAAGTAAAAGCTAACCTGACTGATGATTTAAAAGATATTCCGGTGTTATCAGCCTCTGCACCATTTAAAGCTGGCGGACGTCACAGCACTACAGCCGATGCACAATCTTATGTCCAGGTACCGGCCGGTGATTTGACCTATAAGAATGCGGCGGATCTGTATCTGTATCCAAACACTATGGTTGCACTGAAAGTTACGGGTGTAGAACTAAAAGATTGGTTAGAGTGTAGCGCCAACCAATTCAACCAGGTTAACCCTAATACAACTGCACCTCAGTATTTGATCAACTGGGACACACACCGTACCTATAACTTCGATGTTATCGATGGTGTAACCTACAAGATTGATGTCACTCAGCCGACTAAGTTTGATGGTAATTGTCAAGTGGTTGATGCTAGTGCAAACCGTATCGTCGACCTGACTTATACTGACGGTGAAACCGTATTTACAGGTGAAGCGTTAGCGGCGAAAGAGTTCATCATCGCATCTAACAACTATCGTGCATTCGGTGGTAAGTTTGCCGGTACAGGTCCTGATTACGTGATCATGGAGTTGCCAGATAGCAACCGTGAAGCACTGGCGCAATACATCACTGCCGAGACCGAAGCGAATGGCGAAGTTGATCCAAGCGCCGATAATAACTGGGACTTTGTGACGATTAACACAACGACTGAGTTGGATATTCGTTTCGAAACTCAAGACAGTGACATCGCCGATTCATTCATCTTAGAGAATCAAGTACGTCCGTTGACCAAACGTACTGATTTAACTGATGAGTTTGGTTTTGCCATCTACAATATCGACTTAACAGCAAACCAGTAACCAAGTAAACATACGATGCTTGGTTTTCTAATTGCTTAATAAGCTTGTTAAATATTAAGCAGTAAAACGCTAAAGGCCCACTTTTCACAAAGTGGGCCTTTTTTCTTAATTCACTTTTTAGCGATTAGGGGAAATATTGATGAAAAGACAAGAGACAGGTCTATTTTGTCTTTTGCTGCTGCCTTTCTCTCTTTGATCTTAGTTAACTTGTAACAGGGCTTAACAATCTATTATATTAGTCAAATGTGATGCTAATAATGGAGGGACGATGGTGACTGATGACAAGTTAATCTTGCTGCTTAAGTGCTGTATCGCTGTCGGCCTTAGCCTGATCTCTCTCGGCATCTATTTCCACAACTACAGCGACACGGTTGAAGCTATGGGCGTCAAAGGGATCATCATTAGCGCAATGTGTGTGGCCTTCGGCATGGCGTTGTCTTTACCTACTAAAATGTATCTGACCTTTATTCTGGTTAAACGGGAAACTGAAAAGAAATAACGATAAAAGTGGCGCTGAGAAACTTAACTGGCTACCCCAAATGATTAAAGTAGGAGGGGGAGGAACGTTAGTCATCCAACTCAATTTCGGTGATAACAGGCTTTCCATCGAGGTAGATATCATCGATTTCATCTTTCATACCAGGATGAAATCCAGTCACATTATTCGCGACATTCTCAAAGTGAGTATGTTGGCTGAATGTCTTAATAATTTGTTCATTTTACCCTCTTTGAATGTGATAAATGTTTAAGTCGTTACTTGATTGAACATATTTTTCCATAGTAAATCGATAGAATTCAGTTAGTTTCTATTCGATATGGTAATTGGTTCGGGCGGAAAATAGGGACAAAAATACTGACTTATCTTTTCCCTTTGCATGGCACTTAAAAATAACTAAGCGTGCTTAGATAAATGAGGTCTGAGTAAAAATTTTGGCAAGGGGAGAAATGGTAGATAAAATGGTGTCACAGTAGACCTTCAACTGCCATGAATAAACACAGCCATGAATGAAGCCATCACCATCTCACTTCCCTCCCTTATTCATCGAATAGGGCGGGAGGCGGTTAAGCAAGCTCAAACTGTTGCCAAGCAATATCACTGTGAGCTTAAGCGTGTGCGTCGCTCCAGAAATTGGGGGCTATCCGGTGAAGCCATCAAGATTCAATCGTTTACAGAACAGTTGAAAGTGGCGCAATTGAAAACGGCTCAGTTGCAAAGGGAAGGTGGTGAATTTCGTTACCTTATCCAAAAGATTGAAACCGCTTTGCTTGATCATACCGACAAGCTTGAACCTTTAGAGGTAAAGCTCGCCCGTCTGATTAACGACAACCCCAACATCACCTTGAGTGAGTTGATACACACTACCGATTGCACCATGAGCGAGGCCAGAACGGCACGCTTTAATGCCGACGCTTGGTAAAAGCGCCTGATAAAAAGCGCCTTACTAACTACAAAACAGTTACTCTGTCAGTACGCCATATTGAGCAATCTCTTCTGCTGTCATCCAGTGGATACCATCGGCGGGGGCGGCCTCCAGGGTGTACCAGTAAAAGCTGGTATCGATCCCTATCGCCTTATAATAATCCAGGTACTTAACGTGTTCTTGGTGATCGCGAGGGTAATCCAGTGCGACTTTGCCGCTGCCATCACTCCAGGAGTGCACACCAAGCTTAGCGCCCGCTTCGGCCGTGCGTTTAACCCCGGATAAGAACATATCTGTGCCGCCGGAGGCTACCATGCCATCGGCTGGGATATGTGTTGCAATACCACGCTTTCTGATCTCCATCGAAGCTAACAAGTTGGTGTCATCATCCATAGAACCCGGCACATTTTGCATCACTATGGTCTTAATTTGCGGGTAGCTGTTAAGCAGTGTCTGCATCACCTCTAAGGTATCTGAGCCGATAACGCCATTCATATAAACGGTATCTGAACGGTCATCACTGTTTTTAAACGTAAAGCTCGCCGATTTCTCCTCGCCGTCTCCGCCTTCATAGCTTACATCGGGGATCTCAGAGACACAGCTTGCATCGACAGCTTGATTTGGCTTAGCTAAAAACTCATCTGCCAGCGTATCGAAACAGCTAAAACCAGCCATGAGTTGCCCATGCTCACCCTGAGGGTTGGTAATGTTTTGTGCATTGGGCATGTTTTTAGCGACCAGCGCACCCCAGGCCGCCGGGGTTTGGGTATCGTTTTGGCCGTTGAGTATTAACACCGGCAGTTCACTGGCCACAGCTTGTGTCTCAATATCGTTCGCCGCGGCTACATTCCACGCCTTGCAAGAGGCTTTATCGAAGCCCATATGGTACATGCCATTTACCGCGACTTGGGTGCTCGCTGACCAGCCCTGGCTATTAGCACCAGTCAGAGCCGTGGTGTTAAGAAATGGGTACTCTTCGGCGCAGACGGTAGATAAGCCCATGGCGCCGTAAAACTGCTCCTCTTCATCACTCCCTTCATTACCTTCTCGTTCACCGCTATCTTGTTCATCGTCTTGGTCGGCCATTAACGATGCTAAGGCCGATTGATATTTACTGGTATCTTCATTAACCGCTAACAGGTAGCTGATGATCACCGGCTCTTTGATGAGTTCGAGTAAGTTTTGAATGAATACGCGACTCTCAGTCACCATGCCTTCATTATGCATACGGGCAATAATGTCTTCGATAATGACTTTGAAATCATCAGCAGGACAGCTATCTGTGTTGTCACAATTTTTGACTATCTGATTCAAAGATTCATAGTTTGCCCACGGCGTGTCAGAGATACCGTTCACCTCTATCGGGAACATGCCATCTAAAATAACACTACGAGTACCTTCGCTGTTTTCTCGCATTATGGTTGTTGCGAGGCGGGTTCCATAAGAGATGCCATACAGATTCCACTCTGGAATTGATAAGGCTTTTCTCAACTGAATAAAGTCATGAGCATTCTGTACGCTATTATAAGCATTAAGATCGACGCCGGACTTTTCCAGCCTTGCTTTACATGCCTGTAGCTGTTCTGGCGTACCCGCTTCACCACTATACTCAGTGCAAAATAGTGCCGGCTTCGAATAGCCTGTGCCCCGCTGGTCAACCAGGTAAACGTCTCTGTTTTTGATGAAGGTGTTACTTGTTATCACCTGACCAATACTCGCGCTCGCATTTCCGCCAGGACCACCTTGCAGGTATACAAGCGGATCGGCTTTTTTTTCTGACGAGGTTGAGGCCAGTTTTATCACGGCTATCTCAATATTTTTTTCTGATGCCGGCTGACCATATAGGGCGTGTTTCTCCGGCACGCTAAGGTAGCCACAGCCAGAGCCCGGTGTTAACAGCGCTAACTGGCTTGCTGACAGCATCGCTTTACACTCAATTGGCTTATAGGATTTGATGGGGTCGGTGACTCCAGTTCCTGTGGTCTCTGTTTTCGAACCAGAACCACCACAACCACTTAGCATACTGGTCGCAATTATTGTCGTTGCAATAAGGGGTAATTTATCCTTTATCATTGCTGGCTTCCTTCGTTAAAAATTTAAAAATGTATGGTTTTCACAGTTTCAAAAATTATTTCAAAGTGCTGTGATGAGCCGTATCCCGCTGAGCGATTATCGGGCATCTGAAACGCGTTTAGGGTAAGGGTATGTAAGGAGTTGTATGTAATAAGTGACAATTGTGGTTAACGGGAGGTTGAGAGGGGCTGGTCGTTAGAGGTTAATGCGGGCGTTCGCCAAAGAGACGCTCAAGGCGCGGCAAGCGCGACTCTATCAGAAGGGCTGGCAGCTAGCTGTCGGAATCCAGAAGTTTACATATCTAAATGATAATTATTACCATTGACAGGTCGGGTGCAATCATTACACTGATGACATTAACGACTCAATCATTGCCAAAGGGCAAGCATAACCGCGATAGAACCACGGTAGAATAAGGGGAGGGGGACGGCATGTGCGATGCGCCAGGTACTGCCACAGGAGCAGAGGTATTAAATAGCTTCAAGGGTAAACGTAAACTGTGGGAATTAACCAGCAAGCTGCTATGCCCGGTCATAGGTACCTGCCTGACCACCTCTGAGATCCGTAAGTTGGCCCAGAAGGTTGTCGACAAAGAGCAGGCCCGAAAAAGCGATTACTGGCTGCACACCTGGGTGGTCTCCAACTGCGACAGCAAACACCGCCTCTCTTTGACGGTACAAAAGCATCTGGATAAAAAGTTTGCCGCCGCCATAAAGCGTTTCGGCCAGCTCAAGTGTCGCGATGAACTCAAGCAGGTCTGGCTGCAACATATCGATCGAGGGGCCAGCGCCGAAGCCCTATGGGCACTGTTGACTCATCCCTTGTGTGATCTGGCCATGCAGGATATGGCCTACGAAACCATTCATATGTTGTCGCATCAGATTGGAGCCGGTCAGCGTGCAGATCTGAAACGTCTGCACGAGGCTGAAAAAGAGCTGGTCGAACTGAGAAAAGCACTGGATAAAAGCCAGCAGAAGGCCCATCAGACCATCTCCAACAAAGAGAGTCAGCTGGACGCTCTGCAACGGCAGGTGGCCGAACTCAAAGCGGATAACCTACGCCTCAAAGAGCACAATCAATGCCTTGAACTGGGAGAGGACCACAGCGCACTGGCGCCACAACTGCAGCAGCTGCGCAACGAACTGGCCAGCAAAAGCAGCTCGGTCGAGATCCTGGACAGACAAAAGCTGCAGTGGCAGCAGAAACTGCAACAGAGTGAAGACAACATTCTGGATCTGACTCAGAAACTGCAGCAGCGGGAGCAGGAGACCCGGGCACTGGAAGGGTTCGTGAAGCAGAGTCTATCTCCCTGTAATGGCTGCAGCGCCGACAGCTGTCGCGATTGTCCGGATCTCAAGGGGCAGAAAATTCTCTGTGTTGGCGGTATGCACCGTATGACTGACCAATACCGGGAGCTGGTGTCCCGTTGCAACGGCGAATTCAGCCACCACGATGGCGGCGTCGAAGACCGTAGTAAACGTCTGGACGCCCTGCTGTGGTCAGCCGATGCGGTTATCTGTGCCTCCGACTGCATCAGTCACGACGCCTACTACCGCCTGAAGCGCTTCTGCAAGCAGCACAATAAACGCCACCTGTTCATCCCCTCTTCGGGCATATCGAGCTTTGCCAAGGCTATGGACGACGTGGCCAATGGAGTCAGCTGCATCAGCCTGTAACACATGTCAGCTTTTGATGTAGGAGCGGCTTTAGCCGCGAAGGTTTAATTAATATAAGTTACGAGGAACGGGACACGAGGCATAAGCCGTAAGTAAGAGCCCGTTGGCCATAAGCTCTTAGCCGCGAATTGATGAAAACTCCCTCCTTTGGGGTTAACGATGCCGCCCATATTCATGGTTCTTCTATCGATATGCCGGACTAATATAGTAAAGCCTTATTGTGATCTGTATCATACGTGCCAGACATTTTATGATGAAGACTGACACGATGAGCAATGCCAATAAACCCGCTACCAACGCGCTGCTAAAACAGGCCCACAACAACATGCCTCTGGGCGTGGCAGATAGTTACCGATACTGGGGTGAAGAGAACACCGTATTCGTTAAAAGCAGCCTGGGCTGCACCATTACCGATGCAGACGACCAGCAGTTTATCGATTTCCGTCTCGCTTACGGGCCTATCATCTTGGGTTATCGCGATACCAGAGTAGATCAAGAGGTCGTGGCAGCTATCACCGAACGTGGCACCATCTCCGGCTTCTCAACTGATCTCGATTCTCAAGTGGTCGAACTGATCAAGCAGATGTGTCCGAATATTGAGAAGGTGAGATTTGCCAACTCGGGTACAGAAGCTGTGATTGGCGCGGTACGTACCGCCCGTGGTTTTACTCATCGTAACAAGATTGTGGTGGTTGAAGGTGGTTTTCATGGCCTATACGACGAGATGATGTGGAAATCAGATGTTGATAACTGGGACAGCGAAACCGAAGCGGCGCCAAAGATTGCCGCTTTTGGTGGCGGTATTCCTGAAGCGAGTCGCGAGCACCTGGAAACTGTGCCTCTCAATGACTTCGCAGCCATCGATGAAGTCTTTGCCCGTGTTGGCAATGATATCGCAGCCATCGTCATTGAGCCGATATTAGGCAATTGTGGCAGCATTGCATCGACCCAGGAATATATGCAGAAATTGCGTGATATCTGTGATGCCAATAGCACCCTCTTGATTATGGATGAAGTTAAAACGGGTTTCCGTGTCGCTAAAGGTGGCGCACAGGAACTCTATGGCATCCATGCGGATCTCACCACATACGCTAAGGCTATGGGCAATGGTTATCCGGTCGCCGCCTTCGGTGGTCGCAAGGAGGTGATGGACGTGATCAGTTTCGGGAAGAATGGCGTCACCCACGGTGGCACTTATACCGCCAACATGATCGCCCTAAGTGCCGCCAAAGCGACGCTGACAATTTTGAATGAAACCAATGCCTACGACACCATCAACAAAGCCGGCGTCGATATTCAACAGGTGTTATCACGGGTATTTATCAAACACGGTATCGAGCACAGGTTCGCCGGCCCCGATGCTATGTTCGGTATTCATTTTGGCAGCCAGGTACCGCATAACTATCGTGACTGGAAGAAGACCGACAGCGACCTGTATACCGAGTTTGCCCATAACCTGATTAAGAGCGGCATCATGCTGGAACCTGACTCACGCGAGCCTTGGTTTATCTGTGAATCCCATAAGGATATCGATCTGGCCAAGCTCGAAGAGATTGCCGATGCCGCCATGGCAAAAGCCATAGCCGATCGCAAGTAGAGCTGAGTCTGGAACTTGTGATACAAAAAAGAGGTTAACCTTAGGGTTTACCTCTTCTGCCTCAAAACGGAGATGAGATTTTATCGCAAACTTTTCACACTAACTTTTCACACAAAATTAGTCACACTAAGCTGGCCAGCATCTCATCTGAATATTCAACTAATTCATCCCCTTCACGGACTCGGGCGACATAATCGGGATTAGCGATAAATGGTCTGCCGATCGCTAACAGATCAAATTTATCTGCGGCTATGGCGGCGCTGCCCATTTTGGCGCTGTAGCTTCCTACGCCAACGAGGGTCTTACTATAAACGCTACGGACGTAACTCGATGCGCTGCCACCCAGATAATCAAACTCCATGGCATCGTCGAAAATACCGATATGTAAAAAGGCTAAATCACGTTGCTCCAGCTCAGCGAGTAAGTAATCAAACACGGCGCGGTCTTTACTGTCTCCGGCCATATTGACATAAGCCCCAGGTGAAACTCTTAGTCCTGTTCTGTCACTGCCAATACGGGCAGATATCGCATCCACAACGGCCAAGGGGAAGCGGGCCATATTTTCGGCTGTTTGACCATATTCATCGGTGCGACGATTACTGTCGCAATGTAGGAACTGATCGATAAGATAACCATTAGCCCCGTGGATCTCTACACCATCGAAGCCTGCATCTATTGCGTTCGCCGCGGCTTGAGCGTAATCAGCGACTAACTGAACTATCTCATCATGGCTTACCGCTTTAGGGACTCGATAGGTCAATTCACGCATTCTGGGGAGACTTCCCTCCAGGCCAACGGCAGAGGGCGCTATTACCTGAGTCGAGCCTGATTTTTCAAAGAAGTGAGGGTGCGCGACTCGGCCGGTATGCCATAGCTGCGCAAATATTTTGCCACCAGCTTGATGCACGGCATCTGTCACTACGCGCCAGCCATCTATCTGAGCCGGGGTAAACAGACCGGGTGTATTAGGATAGCCCTGACCATCGGGACGAATAAGCACTGCTTCAGAGATGATAAGACCTGCTTCGGCGCGGCGAGTATAATATTCAGCCATAGCCTGAGTCGGCACTAATTCTTCATCTGCCATACAACGAGTCAATGGCGCCATCAGGATGCGGTTTTGTAGGGTGATAGTCTCGTTGAGCGCAAAAGGTTGAAATAGGTTATCAGTCATAGCGACCTCTTATTCTTGAATGTTCATTCAAGATATTCTTATTTGAACGATCATTCAAGTATTATTTTGAACAAACATTCAAAATTAAGTACAATCAGTTAATAGACGATTAATGAGCCAAATCCCGGAGTATAAGCCGCCAATGCGTAATGCAGAATTTGATAGAGAGAAAGTGCTGAGATCCGCCATGACCGCTTTTATGGACAAAGGTTACGGCAAGACGAGTATGCAAGATCTCACTAAAGCCACAGGTTTACACCCAGGCTCTATCTACTGTGCATTCGATAATAAACGGGGTCTTTTATTAGCGGCCTTAGAGCAATATAAAACCGACAGAAGTGCAGAGTTTCAGAGCTTTTTCTCTGGAGGCAGGCCAGTATTAGTCGAGCTGAAAGCCTATCTGGATAACATCGTTCAGGGGTGTATTAGTGGTGAAGCGGCGAAGGCCTGCCTGCTCACTAAAGCGCTCAACGAGATGGCTCAACAAGATGAAGAGGTGCAAAAAATTATTACGGATAACTTAGCCAGCTGGCAGCAGGGACTCGCCGATGTTTTTGAGAGGGCCCAAGCTAAGGGGGAGCTCAGCGCTAAACGTGATAGTCAACATCTGGCACGCTTTTTAGCCATGGGAATTTACGGTTTAAGAACCTTTGCACACACACACCCTCAGGGCGAAACCCTGCAAGAGCTAGCCGACCAACTCTTTGGAGATATCTGCGCTTAGGCTTTTTCAATTAAAGGTCTAAAAAAAGCGAACCCCTGAGGGTTCGCTTGTTGTGGCCATCAGATGACGGCAAAATAATATTTGGCTGAGCCTTTATATCTATCAACTCTTCCTCTGCCTTTAGGTCAATTTAATTAAAGCCCTCACGCTTGCCTTGGGGGGTTAATAGCAGTTGTTGGTTTTGCTCTAATAACTGCTTGATTTGTTCTATTTCCACCTGAACTTGTGCCAGAGCAGCGCTGTTATTTGCCGCGTTAATTTTAAGTAACGCTGTATCCGCCTTTAGCTTAGTCACATCTGCTTTTACATCTACACCATTATCTCTCACGCTTTTCAAGCATTGTTGTGCGGTATCGTCTGCGGACGCCGATACAATTTGTGCTGCGATAACCAGCCCCTTCTCGACGGCCCCGACGACCTCTCCAACCATCTTGGATATACCCGCTACCAGGGCAAATGGAACCACAGCCGAGCCTGCATTAAAACCTGCAACGGTCTGATTGGCTGCAGGTTTGACATTATTTTCTGCTGTTTCCAGTGCGGCGGTCGTGAAAGATACCGCGCTGTTCGCTATGGAGACACCTGTTGCGATAATTTCAAGCAGGGCAGGTAGATCAAAGTCAGACTCACAAATATCTTTGGCGGACATGCTAGCGCTTAGAGGGGTTAACTGCCTCTCTAGTATGGCCAGGTTATTCGTCACGCCATTGATGGTCTCGGTCGCCATGTTGGCTGTATATATGCCATCGGTCAATCGACCAACGACCCTCTGTTTTCTCTCCTCCTTTCTGGATTTTCCAGAACCATTGGTATTCATTTTGTCTGCACAGACTTCCTGGCACATATTTTCCGCTCTTTCATTTATCCAGACGTCGGTGCCGTCATCCTTTATCGCCGAAAAAAAGTCACATTTTCCGTTACCTAACTTATTTTTTCCATTTCCACTTTCAAAGCCGGAATATCCCATCAGACTATAATTATCTTCCGCCAGAGAATCATAGAAAGGCATATCCGATGTCTTGCACTTTTTGCCTTTCTCTTGATCGGCTTTGGTTAACATTTCATCATAATCATTACTTTCCACCGCTTCGTTCGCTTGCTTTGCTCGTTTATGTTCGTCACGCAGGAATTGTATTTTGTCGCCAAGATCATCATCCATGACGCTCTTTTGCATACCGAAAGGCGATAAATTCAGTGCTCGCGTCTGGCGGAGCGCACCCTCAACCGCCTCTATCATACTTTCCTGGGAGTCGAGCAGTTCACCCATACAAGATGAAATTGAAGTTTCAGTTTCTCCTACGGCGTTGGCGACTTGCCCACAGTCTCCACTGCTAGCTGCGTGGGCCAGGCCTGTTGAGGCGAAGAGGTAGCAGGCCGAAAGAAGGCTTATTACCAACAGTTGCCGCGATAATCGAGTCGTGATCGAGTTTTGTGTCCATGGATCATGGGTAATTTGAAAGAAGCTCATCGTATAATTTCCTTGTAGTTAAAGAAGTTATTCCTTATAGATAAACGACAGCTTGGGTTATGGAAAGCTGTGAGGGGGAGTCACTATTTCAGCAGCCTCACCTTAGTCATATTCAAGCCTAGGTGGGCTAAAGTTATCTTCAAGCGGGTACAGGATGAATACTTGATACAGATCAAATATGCAGAGACAAACTCACCAGATCTTCTTATAGGGGAAACCGTTGTTCGTATATGGAGACACGCATGGCTACCTAGGGTTTAGCGGGTACTAATAGGACCTAAGTTAACTGGCTAGCTTCATTTAATGTAGGAGCGGCTTTAGCCGCGAATTGATGAAAACGCATCTTTTGTGGTTCGCTTTTTTGTTTGTTTTATGGCCTGCCGGCCACTAAACTTGCAGCTTGTTCACTACTCTTGAGTTTTGTTGGTTGGAGCACATTGAAGAGCTTGGTTTTGACGTCGTCTATTTGGTAGCTGCGTTTAGCTTCAAACCTTATTAAGGGCAGGGATGCACTTTCGCAGGCTTGTTAGATGAGTTGGTCGCGGGCTAGGCTTCAATATGAACCGAGTTACTTTGAGAAAGTGGGTACAAAGCTTGGTCCCACATACCCTCCGTTGTGTCTGTTGATCACGTTTTCGATGGTCATTATTCCAAACATAATCTTCTTTACGAAGGACTCTGAATTGCCAACGAAGTAGTAGGAGGGGTGCCGTGACCATATACTCTGGAGTTTTTTGTCCAGCTCTGCTGCCTGAGTCGAAGACTCGTTTCTGATTGGGTTATTACTCTGAATGTCACGTCCGCTTGCGGCGGCAGATTCGAAGAAGATGACGGCGTCGTAACGACTGAGCTCTTTTTCAATGGTGGAGCCTACCTCCTCAAAAAATTCATCTTCCGTTCCGGGCCAGTAGGCCAGGCCATCTAATGTGCCTCTGTCACAGATAAGGAATCTGTCGGGGTACTGTTTTTCCTGGATGTTTTCTACATTCTGCTGAAGCGAGAAAATGGTTTTTTGAACATTCTTGACCACCTGCTCATCACAGGATCTGCCAATGCCACCGGAAAAGAGCACGGTCGCAGACTCCGGGACGATGGCAACTGTATCGCCAAGCTCGCGACGGAATAGGTCGAGCGCCGTGGTCTTGCCACCACCAGGCCCACCGGTTACCACTATTTTTATCTGTTTTGTCATCATCACCTCTGCCAAGGGCCGGATGTATTAGGCCGGAGAAAAAGCAGTCACTACAAGCAATTATGGCACGACATCTGAAATTATCGAGTTTGAGACCAGCTTATTAACTTGATCTGTTCTCCTTACTTTACATCGCTGATGTCATCTACGAATTCCGAGATTTGACTATGCCATTAAGCTTTACTTCAGCTCTTTATGTTCGGATTCGTCACTTTATCTCTTTCGGATATGAGTCTTGGTTTTGTGATGCCCACAGCAAAAATAAAATAAATACAGCTTGACGCTTAGTTTCTCGCGACTTCATTTGAATATATAGAGATATTGAATAAAAAAGGTTTTTTAACTTGGGATTATTAGACGAGATTAAGTTATTACACGTATCGGACCTCCACTTTAACCAAGCTCAATTTGGATGGATATCTGAACAGGCATGCCATTATGATGTGTTATGTATCAGTGGAGATCTGCTTGATGATTCTTTGCATCAAACGCTTAGCTGCGAGGAACAAATTGCGTGGATAAAGCAATGGACATTAACGCTTCAGATCCCCACGTTTATTTGCTCTGGAAACCATGACCAGTTGCAGCTTGAAAATGATGAACAACCATCTGCACACTGGCTTCGAAACCTAGAAAGTAACCAACTCTACCTTGATAACAATATTATCGATTTAGGTAGCTATCGATTTGGTTGTATACCATACGAAAATCCAAATTTTCATCATTTTAGAGATTGTGATGTCCTGTTACATCATGTGCCCCCATCTAAGTTAAAAGTAGCTAAGCAAGGAGGGGATGATTGGGGCTGCCCAGATATCCGAGCCGCAATCCAATTTGGTGAGTTACAGGCAAAATACATTTTATGTGGTCACGTACATCACCCCAAGGCTCGTTTTAGCAAGTTTAAGAATAAGTTTATTTCTAACCCAGGCAATAACCCTAGTGCCGAAAAGCCTAACTTCAACTCTATTAATCTAAACACAGCAAGTGAGAAATAGTCATGACAAAACAATTTGCACGAAAATTTGCTCTCAGCCAGTTATCAGACCCAAAACCGGAATGGTGGAAGGAACTACTGCTGCGGCTCAAACCCGCAGGTGAGGAGTTATCTTCTAATGGACTTCGATTAGCTGTACGTGAAAATTACCTCAATTTTTATCATAAAGGACAAGCGATTGCGAAAGTCGCCTTTAATCGAGACAAAACGTTATATTCAGAGCAGCATGTTAAATATGTATTTGAGGGGGTAAATACGCAAAAATATGTAAGATTAACCGGAAGTGATCCTTCGCTTATCAATCCAGAGAAGCCAGAAAATAGTGCGCAATACCTTGGCGGAAAAACGTTAGAAGATTGGATTAAACGCTCTAAGGATCATAACGGTGATGAAAAAACTTTTGTAGAAAATGTCGCAGCGGCAAACAGCAATGTTATTGATATGGAAATGGGGCTGCCTGGAAGTGGGTATCGGATTGACTTAGTGTCATTGGAGCGGCATGAAGATGGAGCTAGTTTAGTATTTTGGGAGGCTAAACTTACGACCGATAAACGTTGCCGTACCAATAGTGAAGAACCTGAAGTACTCGAACAGTTGGCACGTTATCGAGAGTTTCTAACTGATAGAGATCATCAAGGGGAATTACACAAAGCATATATCATAGCTTGCCAAGTGCTGGTCAAAATAACGGAGTTAGCAGGGAAATCAGTGGCCCCCATTATTAAAGATGTCGCAACGGGTCACTTACCGCTAACGATAGACTGTGAGCCAAGATTACTTATTTACAATAACGAAGAGGATAAACAAAATAGTTGGTCACGTCATGAAAAGAAGCTAAGAGAACACTATGTCACGATGCAGGTGATGACTGATAGTACTGATTATAAATTGCAAAGTGGGAAGCCGTGATAATGCCACAAACCTCTGTCACAATACTGCGTGGGGCCGATACCATAGGTGGTAGCTGCATAAAAATCAGCCATGGTGAAGATAGTATTGTATTGGATTATGGTGCTCCACTCATGGATAACACAGGCGCATCGATCGATGCTGACTTAGTTGCAAGCCCATCGATAGAAAATGGTATTTTACTTGATATTCAACAGCAAGAAACTAAGCCTCCGTTAGCTTATCTATTATCCCACGCACACCCAGATCACTATGGTCTGCTTGGTTCATTACCTAAAAGTTCGATGATATATCTGTCAGATAGTAGTTATTCCATGATGACTATTGGCAATTTATTTTACCCTGAACCACTACGTTTCGATTCGCTTGAGCAATGTCGGCAGTTTTCTCCCGGTAAACCGTTTCAGATAGGTCCATTTACGGTTAAGGCTTTTTTGATGGACCATTCAGCTTTTGGTGCCTGCAGTCTACTCATCGAAGTTGATGGTAAACAGGTATTCTACACGGGAGATTTTCGTGGGCATGGGCGAAAGTCTCGGGTGAGTAATTATATCTACGCCAATGTTAAGCAGCCTGACCTGATGCTGATTGAGGGAACAACCCTTGATGGTGGGCACTCGCAGCAGTTTCCAACCGAAGCCTCGGTTGAAGAGGCAATGGTTGCTGCCTTTAGTGAGCGAGACCAGCCGGCTTTTGTCACTGCCTCGGGTGGTAATATTGACAGAATTGTAAGCCTGTATAACGCGACCAAACGCACAGGTAAAAAGTTGGTCATCGATTTATACCAACTTTACTTGCTAGAGTCGTTAAAGAAATATTCTCCAAGTTTACCACCACATAACAACGACCATCTAAAAGTGATATTTCCCAAATCCCAATTAGCCATCATTAAAGCCGAATTCGGTGACGATTTCCTACGGCATAGCCATCGCCATGTGAATCTTGATAAGTTACAAGGTACAGACTACGTATTTCGAGTCTCTCCATACCAGATGACGCGATACCTTGATGCATTTGTTGAACAAGGCGTTAGGCCTAAACTTATCTATTCCATGTGGTTAGGTTATCAAAGTAAGCAATCGAAGTTTGCAGAAATGGCCGATAAATATCAGGAGTCATGGCAATACGCACACACCAGTGGTCATGCTTACCTGGAGCATTTACAGAATTTTTCAAGCAAAATTGCACCTATGGTTTTAGTTCCTGTTCATACTCTTAATCGTGATAAATTTTTAAATGATTTCGAAAATGTGCGTCTAGTAAAAAATGGTGAGAAGATAGTTTTATAATGAAGTTTCTCGACCCTGTATCGTTTTAGGATGAGTGCTAATTATTATCCAATAAAGTTAATGAAAATTAACGGTAGATTTAACCATTTTATCCAGGTTGATTGTTGAACAAGACAAGTATCGAGAATGCCAGCTTGGAGATCTAAGGCGTATAGATATTTGACCGCAGCCGCTGCTGGGGGGGGGGAAGTGGAAGATGTCGGTATTGCTTGTTGCGTGCCTTTTGTTTTCACAGAGGTAAGTGATGACAGACTTTGAGACTGCCATCACTTGTGGTTTACTCGGCCGGTCGTTGATTCACTTGTCGTTGATTCAAGAGTCACCGAACGCCGGTTTACTTAAGCGCTTAGAACTGATAGTTCACGCTTACGTTAAAATAGCGCCCAGGTTGAGTGAAGTTGGTATCCGGGGTGCCCAGTGAGTTGAGCAGGTATTTCGACTGGCCAGCCACATCGGCATAGTCGATATACTCTTTATCAAATAGGTTGTACACACCGGTTCTTAGCTTCCAGCTGTCGTTGATCCGCAGGCCTAAGGTTAAATCAACCACGGCATAGCCGGGGGTGTTATACACGCTATTGAATGTGTCCATACCCGGAAATATATCGAGATCAGTTGTACGATCCATCTTATCTGCAAAACGCACGACCGTTGCCACATCGGCTTCCATACCCGCAAGTTCGGTATAGTAGTTGGCACCAACCGTTCCGCGCATAGGGCTGACGCTATTGAGATAGTCGCCATTTTCATCTTCACCATGGGTGTAAGACAGGTTTCCCCACAGCTCTAAGCTATCACCTATCCATTGATTCACCTGGGCTTCAAAACCGTACAGTTTAACCTCTTCACGGTTAAAGTAGCCGTACTGAAGGTTCATCTGTGGAAACACGTCCATGCCCAGGAACTGCCAGTCGATATAATCTTTTACCTGACTGTAGAACAGGGTTAGCTCGTAGCTGGTATCGCTATGGCTGCCACGAACGCCGGCTTCGAAGGTGTTGCTCTGTTCTGATTCCAGATCATAGTTAGGCTTGAGTAGTACTTCCATCGGCATGCCGGGTTCATTGATCACCAGTTCGCCCCATTTCTGATCCGGGGTCGGCATTTTGTAGCCATAGGTGTACTGTCCGTAAACGCTGACATCATCGGTTATGTGATAGATAAGCCCCAGTTTGGGTGACCAGAAACTTTCACTCATTTCATCAAAGTTCTCCGGGTCTTGCTCAGAGGTCAGGGTAGATTTATCTGGCGTGTTTTCGAAATTGTCGAAACGGATCCCAGCTATCAGGTTCAGTTTTCCGTCGAGCAGTTTGATATCATCTTGAGCAAAAACACCGATACGTTGGCTATCGGTATCGGCAAAGGTAAAGGGATGGCTGACTTGCCATTCTCCGCTATCTTGTTCGGCATAGGTGCGGTGACGCAACATGCTCGACAGCTCCAGATCCATCCCGTAGGTGATGTTATGGCCATAGCTGTCTTCACCTATGTATTTATTAAAGGTGCTGTTAATACCCAGGCGCTCATCTTCAAAGATGTACTCTCTGGCGCGATCATTGGTCGACTGGTTGTTGCCGTCAAAACTGTAGTAATCACGATCTTCGTTCTGCTTAGTCGCACCGTAATACATCACCACGGTCAGGCTATCATGCAGCGAACTGGGCTTATCAGAGCGCAGTTGCAAAGCACCGTTAAGTACCTGGGTGTCGCGCCGGGTATCGACTCGCTCCGTTAAAGCTGAAGTGTCGTCAAACATCGGCTCCCAACGTTCAAGTTTCTGCTCCAGATAGTCGACGCTCAACTGCAAGGAGGTGTGGTCATTGAAGTGGTACTTACTCTTCAGTAATATGCTGTCCTGCACTAAATCAGAGTCCGGCAGATCTTGCTGGTAATTTTGTGTTTCTTCACCGACGCGGCGCTGGTAGGTGAGTAAATTTTCAAAATTGCCTACGCTGTTGGCGGCCGTAAAGCCGGCGCTGTACTCATTATTGATACCGCTATAGCCACTGTTGACTGACAGGTATGTATCATCACCCATCAGATAATCACTGGCATCTTTTGTACGCATGACTACCACACCACCAAGGGCATCTGAGCCATACATGGTAGAAGCCGCCGCTTTGACGACTTCCACTTGCTTCAGGCTCTGTACTTCGGTGAGTCCACGCCCGGTACCTTCGGCGCCTGGTCCCAGTGGTGAGGCATACTGGTTATTGACGCGTACACCGTCTTTTACCATCATCACTCGGTTACCACCGATACCACGAATGGTGACCGTGGTTGGTTTTCCTGCCCCGCCTTTTACCCCGACAGCGGATTCATTACGGAACAAGCTACCAAAGTCATTACTCATGCTTTTTTCGATAGCCGCTTCGTCAATGACTAAGATTGAGCCCGCAACCTGTTGAATTTCTTGCTCCATACGCGAGCCGGAAATAACAATCACTTCATATTTTGCCGGGGCTGATTCTTGTTCGGATTTGGATGCTGAAGAGATCTCTTCGGCTTGAGCATTTAGTGCTGAAGTGACCGCCAGTGCCAGTACACTAACTTGGAGCTTGTTCATCGTTCACCTTATTTGTTGTGGTAATGAGAATTATTATCCTTAAGTGAGCGCTATCTTATACCCTTCTGCTAGTGTGGTCTTGTTGTTCATGTGTAAATTTGGCTGTTTGGTGAAAAAGAGAGCTAATTATGGAAAGCAGATCACACCTGTTTTTGCTGTCGAATTCGGGTCTTAGGACAGCTCATAATGTGCGACCCATAGTTAAACCTAACCGATTAGGAGCTTTGGAAGGTGTCAATTTTTTTTTGGGGGGGGTCTAGCCAAGGGGCAGGCAACCACCGAAGTTTGGTGGCTGCTTGAAGTTATCCCTGTTTCAGGTGATAGTAGTTTTAGGCGATAGCCGAGTGGGGTTAACCGTCGATAATGCCATCACAGTCATTATCTACTTTATCGCTCCATTTAGGACCGCCACGGTCTTTCTCACCTGGGTTGATTTCAGAGTTAGCGTCATCACAATCACCCTCTTCGACGCACCAGCCATCTCTATCGGCATCGGTACAATCACCACCGGGGTCAGGGTCGCCGCCTCCGAGGAACTGTGAAATATCTGAGTAATAGGCGGCGAAAGCACCATCGACTGTGGCGTTACTACTGTCGTCACAAACGTCATTGACATTGAAGCCACACCCTCCGCTGAGTTGACCCACTATCTCAGCATCACTGTTTAACACCGGCGAGCCGCTGCTGCCACCTTCGGTAGCACCCAATAGATCGCGGCTATAGATCCAATTTCCCCGAGGCCAGGAGCTGCAGTTTGGCGCTTCGGTGTCGACCCAATGCTCTGAGTATGCCTGAGGAGCGCCGCCGGGGTGGCTTATCCTATAGAGGTAGGCTTCGTCAGTGGATGCTATTGGGTCTGTGTTCCAGCCCAGATATATAGAACCGTCAGGAGGGTTATCCGAGAGCCGGAGCAGGGAATAGTCACCCTGTCTGCCGCTCTTGACGATGCTCGAACCAACTGTGCTGGAGTCGGGCTGTGTACTACAATCTTGTGGTTCTGTAGAACAGGTCTGAGTATATTGGAAGAAGGTCTCGACTGAGTTAGCTTCCCGCCCTTTGCTGACGCAGTGTCTGGCTGTCAGAAAGTAGGGGACTTCACTATCGCTGTCGCTGTCGGCGACTAGGCCTCCGGAGCAGACATAATAAAAAGCACCGGATCTGAACAGTATGCTGGCAAAGGCGTTACGGACATCACGAATATTGTCTGGCATGCCGATGTTTTTACATTCGGCGTTCTCAACACAGGAAGCGTTGAAGTCACACAGGTTCCCTCCCATATTGACGGCACCGGCGCCCTCTATATGAGCCGCGCCACGAACCCTGACCTCTTCACCGATAAAGGTATGGGTGAAGCCATCCTGTGAATACTGGTATGCCTGGCCGGACTCGTTGAACACAGAAACCACACCCTTCACATGGGCCAGCTCCAGTCGAACAGCATAGGCGCCGGGAATATTAATAATCAGATCGGCCTTATCGTGTGAAACCGATTTTCCGACGGCGCGATGTACTCCGACCCGGTAACGACCGGTGGGATCCACCCCTGGTGTGGTTAAGGTGCTGAGTTCACTGGTGGTCAGTTCGACTGTGTGTCGCTCTGCTGCACGGAGGGATGCTGACAGTTGTCCATGCAAGTTTTTCATTGCCTGTTTCTGCTCAGCTATGGCTTGGCCTTTGGAAGCTATTTCCGAGGCCTTATTCGCGGCCAAGGTTTGGGCGGAAGAGACTATGGTAAGCCCCAGCGATGCGATTATGAGGAGTTGATTGAAGTACTTCATCTGTTTTACCTTCGTAGTTTCCCCTCTATTAAATATAGCTGTTTTTACCAGTGATGAACCGCTTCATGAGGGTCATAAGCTGAGCAGAATCACCCACTAAATCTAACTGGTTCAATGCGTAGGGAAACTCCTAATCTCCCCCCCCAAATTAACTGAAATTAATAATGCTTCTCATGTTAATTAGCATTAAGAAATGAAAGGTTCGTCTTTTTTATGTGTTCAGCTAAAGGTCGACAAGCGCTTGTGGCGATGGTTAACGGGGGAGCAGTTCAAACTCTGTCGCTCTGGATTTGTGAACAGAGAAGCAATAGAGGTAAGCTGCGGACATCGAAGAGGGTCTTCTTGAGCTTGTATAGGGGAAAGTCATGAGTGAGCTGCAAATTCCAAGCTATTGCGCTCAATGTATTTCGCGTTGTGGTTGTCTGGTTACTGTGAAAAATGGTGCATTAACTAAGGTACAGAATCTTGCGGGTCATCCGACCGGAGATGTTGTCTGTGTTAAGGGGAAAGCGGCGCCGCAGATAGTTTATCATCCCGACCGTCTACTCACGCCTATGCAACGTACTCAACCCAAGGGGAGCGATAATCCCGGCTGGCAACCTATCTCGTGGCAGCAGGCGCTTGGCACTATCGCCGATAAACTCGGCGAATTCAGATCACAAAGTGGTGCCAAATCTGTTTGTTGGGGCATAACGACACCGAGCGCCACGGCTATCGCCGACAGCTTTATCTGGATTAACCGTCTGGCTCATGCGTTCGGGTCTCCCAATAAATTGTTTGCGACTGAAAACTGTAATTGGCACAAAGATTTTTCTCATGCTTATGTATTCGGGCAAGGCATTGGCATGCCTGATTATCAGAATACTGACTGTATTTTGTTATGGGGCTTTAATCCGAAAGAAACCTGGCCTGCGCATGCTTTGCAAGTGACTCTGGCGCAAAAACGTGGCGCGAAACTGATAGTTATCGATCCCCGAAGGGCCGGCTTGGCCGATCAATCTGACTTGTGGATGCGGATCACCCCAGGAACCGATGGGGTGCTGGCGATGGCGTTAGCCAATTTGTTGATCGCCAATAACCAATATGACCAAAGCTTTGTTCGTCGTTGGAGTAATGGCCCGCTGTTAGTGCGCGATGATAACGGGAGTCTGTTGACCGTTGAAGATCTTGGGCGAAACAGTGCTAACAAGCTGGAGCGAGAGCAATTGGTTGCCTGGGATGAGCGAGCAAAAGCCGTTGTGCTTTATGACCCACAGTCACGGCAATACCAAAGCGATTCGATAGAAGAGGCCGTACTTGCCTTGGACGGTAGAATAGAACTTAATGGCATTCAATGTCGGCCCGCTTTTTCTCATTATAAAGATGCATGTCAGCAATACACCCTTGAGTATGCCGAATCTGTAACCGGTATTTCGGCAAAGCAAATAGAGCAGATGGCTTCGATGATGGCTCAATCCAAGGCGGTGAGCTATTTCTCGTGGACGGGTACCGCCCAACATCAACAAGCAACACAGACGACGTTGGCGATAGCGAGCCTATATGGACTCACAGGGTGCTTGGATAAACGAGGGGGTAATGTCTATTTCTCTAAGCCTCCGGTTAATAATCTAATGGGGTTTTCGTTACTGGACAGTGATCAGAAAAAAGAGGCTTTGGGGGCTGACAAGCCTCTGGGTCCCTGGAAAATGGGTTGGGTAAACTCAAACGATCTACATTCAAGTGTGGTACATCAAGCGCCTTATAAAACCCGTGCCCTCATCGCCTTTGGCGGCAACCCGATCGCAACTAAACCCAATGAAGCGTTTGTACGTGAGACTCTGCGGGAGTTGGAGTTCTATGTCCATGCGGATCTATTCTTGAATGAGTCGGCTAAAGAGGCCGATATCGTGTTGCCCGTATCCAGTTCGTGGGAACGTTCGGGATTAAGCGCAGGCTTCCTCGTTTCTCAACAGGCTGAATCCTTGTTGCAGCTGCGTAAACCCGTTATTGAACCTCTGGGCGAGGCTAAGTCGGATACCAATATCGTGTTTGAACTCGCCAGGAAATTGGGATTGGGAGAGCACTTCTGGGAGGGAGATATCGATGCTGCCCTTGAAGAGGTATTGGCGCCTACCGGAGTTAGCTTATCAGAGTTAAAAGCACAACCGGTCGGCATCGACTTAGGACTTAAAACCCAATATCAGAAATATCGAACTCAAGGTTTTAATACTCCCACCGGCAAACTGGAGTTTTATTCTGAGTGTTTTCTAAAATCGGGATATTCTCCTGTTCCTCAGTTTCCTGAGATCCACAGTGATGCAGACTACCCACTAATCCTCACCTCGGCAAAATTCAGGGCACATTGTCATAGCCAACATAAGAATGTAGGCATGCTGAATCGCCGTGCAGATGGTCCGCTTGTCGAGATAAGCACTGAACTGGCTCAAGAGCTGTCGATTAGCGCCAATGAGACAATCATTATTGAGACCCCCATCGGCCAGATGACTGCGGTTGCCAAGCTTAATGCGGACTTAGCGAAAAATGTACTGTGTGCTCAGTATGGCTGGCAGGAAAGTGGCAAAAACTATAATGGCATCATAGAGCAGACCCCATCGGATCCCATCAGTGGCTCAAACCAATTGAAGAGTCAGTGGTGCAGAATCAGCAAGCTTGAGAATCAGCCGAGTTGAGCTGAATTTTGGTTTATGCGGTTACAGCGGGGTTCAAATCATCGACTATGATCTGTAGAGTACGCCACAGATTACAGTTAGTGACTTTGCTCCGCGTGGGCGAACATGAAATAAGAGTATTAAACAGATGAATAACGAACAGAATGTTATCGATAATCTGGAAGAGTTAGCGCGATTTTTACTGTCGGTAGAAAATGGTGGTTTAGGCTTGGACGGGGTTGCCGGTGTGGGCATGGCAACCAACAACGCAGATGGACGTCACTTCGTTGCGGTATTCGATAACAATAATAAACTGCTTCATGCCCGCTGGATCACCCAAGAGATCTTCGACACAGGTAAAGAGATGGTTCGCAATGGTGTAAGCACTAAGCATGATGTGACCCCGGGTGTGTCAGGCTAGTCGTCATCCCCTCATTCCACTATCTCATTATAGAGAGGCAAGGTTCGAGGCACGAGATATCCTCGCTCCTCGCTCCTCGCTCCTCTACTCCTCGCATCTGAAACATCTGCTTCACTATTCAACAATTTTTTTTACTTTTCCGTCCAAAATACGACCTTAATTTCATTAATGTGTTCGATATTCGCATACTATCAGTGTAGTGTTTTTGCTCTATTTTAGCGTCGGCCTGTATGGCTGCGTTTACTCAGTTAAGGCAAGTTCGATAAACCAAGCTCGATAAGCTCGGAAAGGGCGGGAGTCAGAGGGTAGCAATCTATGAGAGAGATGAGTCGATTGAAGAAAACAGTCATTATTGGCGCAACGATATTGTTTTCACAACAGGCATATTGCGCGGGGTTTCAGCTTAATGCGCAATCTAATGCTGGCCTGGGGCGCGCATTTGCCGGGGATGCGGTGATTGCCGATAACGCCTCCTCTATGGCGCGTAATCCCGCCACTATGGCACTGTTTAAAGAGGCTGCATTGTCGGCGGGCTTTATCAGTATTACCTCGATGGTCGAAGTTAAAGATGCGGTTTATACCCGCGATTTATATAGCCAGGGGGCGTTAGTCGATAGCTCGGCTCAATCCGCAAATTATGATGATGCGGGTGACAACGCCATCGCGCCCAATATCCACTTTATTATGCCGATTAATGACCAGTTCGCCTGGGGCATTAACGCGTATTCAAACTTCGGGACTAAAACTGAATACAGTGAGGATTATATCGCCGGCGAGTATGGCGGTATGAGTGAAGTGAAGAGTTACAACCTAGGGCTATCAGGCTCTTATCGCATGAATGAGCATTTCAGTATTGGTGCCGGGTTGGATATCATTGCCAGCACCGGCAAGCTCAAGAGGAGCCTGCAACCGACAAATACTAATTTATTGACTGTCGATGCTAAAGGCTGGGGGGTGGGGTTTAATCTGGGCGCCGTATATGAGCTTGATGATAACAATCGATTTGGTCTGTCCTATCGTTACAGTCCAGAAATGGAGACCGAGGGGGATGTCGACTACGCCGGCTATTTGGCCGAGTCTGGCCCTATCGACGATACGGTATTGATCCCCCTGCCAAACATGGCTGAATTTTCCGGTTTTCATCACCTCGAAAACACCAATATCGCGCTGCATTACAGTATTCAGTGGATAGGTTGGAGCGCGTTTGAAAGTCTGGAGGCCGAGACCAGTGGCACACTTAATAGTTATGAGTGGAAAGATGGTTGGCACTACGCTATCGGTGCGACTTACTACCTGAATAATGCCTGGACCCTTAGGGCGGGCTATCTGTACGATACCAGCGCGCAGGATAAGCTTACCTCGATTTCGGTACCTGATTCGAACAGGCAGTTTTTCTCAACCGGCTTCACTTACCAGTTAACGCCAGACTCTGGCTTAGATTTTGGTTTTACCTATGTACTGGGCGAAGATGTGAGTGTGGTTGAGTCGAAACCTATGATCCCGATAGATATCGCCAGCGGCACCTATTTGGCCACCAATCTTACGGCGACGAGTCATGCCAACGCCATGATGGTCGGATTGCAATACAACCGGACTTTTTAGACTTTTTGGCCAAAAGAGTGGCTAAAAAATCACTAAACTAATCGCATAAAAAATGCCAGTCAGAACCCTGACTGGCATTTTTACTTACAGATTTTTTCCTAGGACCTAGGACCTAGAAGCTCTAGCCTTAAACCCTTTACCAGATGCGTACGCGCTGGTCTTCCGGCAGATACAGATCGTCACCCGGTTTAACATCGAATGCCTTATACCAGGCGTCGTGGTTACGTGGTGCCTGCGCGCGATAGCGGCCCGGTGCGTGAGTGCCGCCACGGAGCTGGTTGAGCATGCTCTGTTCGGTGCGTTTCTCTTTCCATACCTGTGCCCAGGCAAGGAAGAAACGTTGATCGCCGGTGACACCATCTATTACCGGGGCTTCTTTGCCGTTCAGGCTGAGCTTGTAGGCATGGTAAGCCATGGCTAAACCACCCACATCACCGATATTCTCGCCCAGGCTGTTACGGCCATTGACGAAGTTATCCGGAATTGGCTCGTACTTGCTGTACTGCTCGGCTAACTTATCGGCTTTTGCATCGAAGGCGGCGCGGTCTTCGTCTGTCCACCAGTTGCGCTGAATGCCGTTAGCATCAGACTTTGAGCCTTGATCGTCGAAGCCGTGGCCCATCTCGTGGCCGATAACGGCACCGATACCACCATAGTTAACGGCTGGGTCGGCGTTAGGGTCAAAGAATGGTGGTTGGAGGATGGCAGCCGGGAAGACAATCTCGTTAAATGAGCTGTTGTAGTAGGCGTTAACACGTTGTGGCGTCATGCCCCAGCGATTACGGTCAGTCTTCTTCAGCTCTTTGGCGACACTTTCAGCCTTAAAGAACTGACGCAAGTTAGCGATATTACCGACTAAATCTTCGCCTGTTAGCGTTAACCCTTCGAACTCCTGCCATACGTCAGGGTAACCAATTTTAGGGGTAAATGCGGCAAGCTTAGCGTGGGCATTGACCTTGGTATCCGCGCCCATCCAGTCGAGACCATCGATACGTTGGCCCAAGGCGCTACGCAGGTTTTCAACCAGCTCTGCCATCTGCTGTTTTGATGACTCAGGGAAATAGCGTGCAACGTAGACCTTACCTATGGCGAAGCCCAGAGACTGTGTGCCTGACATCTCTGCAACGGCACGTTTCCAGCGAGGTTTAGGTTCTTCCTGACCGCTTAGGGTTTTGCCATAAAATGCAAAATTCGCGGCGTAGATATCTTCAGACAGTAGGTCCGAATTGTTACTGATGGTGTGGAACGTCAGATAGTCCTGCCAAACGCTTAGGGACTCATCATTAACCAAAGCAATCATGGCTTTTACCGGATCGGGCTGCGAGATGTTTAGTTGCGGCACCTGGTAACCGGTTTGAGCGAAGTAGCTATCCCAATTGAACCCCGGGTACTGCTTGGCTAAGTCTTCACGTTTTACCTGATTCAGGGTGAGGTCGCGGTTACGGCGTTTCTCTCTTGGCCACTGTTCATCGGCCATCTTAGTCTCTAGGGCTAGAATCGCAGTCGCACGTGTTATACCGTCTTTAACGCCGGCAAAGGTCAGCATCTTGGCAATATGTTCTACATAGGCGGTGCGGATTTTGACAAAGCGTTCGCCGTCTTCGAGGTAATAGGAGCGATCGGGTAGGCCTAAGCCGCCGGCGCCGACAGACATCTCGTATTGATTTGGATCGAGGCGATTAAACCACATTCCACCACCGATGGGAGATGCAGCGCCCGTGAGCCACGCATTACCAAATACCTTGGTTAGATCATCGGTAGATTCGATCGCTGCTATCTGATCTAAGGTGCCCTGAATTGGGGTGATACCCAACTTGTTGATGGTATCTGTGTCCATGTATGACTTGTAGAAGTCTGCAATTAATTGCTCCTCATCGTTCAGGTCGTTGCGACCAGCGATGTCATCGATGATCTCTTTGACCTGTTTTTCACTGCGCTCAGCCAAACCTGTAAATGCACCGAAGCGGGTCTTATCGGCCGGCATAACATAGTTGTCATACCAGGTACCGCTGGCATACATAAAGAAGTCATCACCGGGTTTAACGGCTTCGTTGCGCGCCGATAGATCGACACCGAAGCTACCCAGCTCGGCTTTACCGGGGGTTACCTTGGTTATTTCACTTTTCGCTTCGTTGTTGATCTCTGAAGTGCCGCAGCCCGCTAAAAAAGTCGTGGCTAACGCGATAGCTATTAAGGATTTTTTCATTGTTCTATTTTCGTCCTTGCTAAGGGGGAGTTAGATAAACGGATCCATATTCTAAGATTGCCATAAAATGTCAACCAAAGAATTGTTAGCAAAGGTTGTTATTCCCACATCACGTTCGATTCCGACTCCACCGCGGATTTGAGGAGTTCAATGAGAGGTAGTGCTCTATGCCTTAAGCTCACCACCGGCTCATTGTCCTCGTCATCTTCATTATCTGTGGAGCTTGGCGGGGTGAGCGGAGAAGCGTTTGGTTCATCTTCGACGGCCTTAGAGAGTCTTTTCAGCGCCGCGGGCACATCCTCCGCTCGAATTGCTCCCGGTACAGTGCCGCTGTGGCCCATTATTTTCACAAAGGTGAGTGCGATGTTCCCAAACAGGGTGATGTTTGAATAGTACTGCGTCTTAAAGGTTACCAGCATGGGAGGCCTCTTCTTATGCGGCAAATCAGCTACAGGTTTGCCGGGGTGTTGGTTATGCCATCAGTATGATTGCGCACTTAAGAGTTCGCCAGTAAAAAGCCCGCATCATAGGGGCTTTATTGTGTCTAAGAAGAGCCTGGATTAGACATTGTCGGTGAAGTAACTGCCTTCGCAATCAATATTAGATTGTCGCTGTAGTTCCCGTGAAACTCGTCTCATGTTGAATACTTGTTCTCAGGCTTTTCCTGAAACCTGAATGCTTGCTGAACACGCCTTAGATTCACACTGAATTCATTAACGCTTTTACCTGAATTGCATTACCCTACGCGCCATATCGAAACAGGTGTAACGAAAAATAATTTCTTTGGGGACTTTTGTGAGAAAACTATCTATTGCGGCAGTATCATTATTAGCTATTTTTGCATCAAGCAATGTGGCAGCAGCCAACGACCACACAGGTTTCTATGTCGGTGGCAGTCTGGGTCAGCTTAAACTAAAAGCCAAAGGCAGCGAAACTGGTGTAGGTCTAGGTGCATACGGTGGTTATAACTTTAACGAGTGGTTTGGTTTAGAGGCTAACTTATTTGTCTCAGGCGATCTGGGTGACAGTTATACAGACGTAGGTGCCGGCACCTTTGCATTTACCCCTAAATTTACCTATCAGATTAATGATACATTTTCCGTATATGGCAAAGTCGGTTTAGCGTCTATGGCCGTTGTTACAAAAGACGGTTTCTATGGGAATGAAGATTATACTGGCTTCGGCTGGGCCTATGGCGTAGGGGTTAATGCCTCATTGACCGAAAATCTGAATATTCGCCTTGGTTATGATGTTGTGACCGGTGAGCTGGATTCAGAGTATTCTAACGGACAACAGAATATCGATACCGATATCTCTAACTTCGCGTTAGGCATGCATTACCAGTTCTAATCACTCCCCTTGAATAAAGGGCTGGGCGAGTAGAGATAAAAAAGGGATATCAAGATATCCCTTTTTTTGTTTTCGCTACAGCCCATATTCCGATAGGTATTACTCTTTTACTAATCCAAGCTGATCATTATTAGGCGATAGTTTTTTGATTTCATTGAGTGAATACAAAACCGCTATCAGGGTTACACAGCCTAAATCAACACCCGCGTATGCCACAATTAATATACTGATTATTGAGTCGAGGAGATTAGGCTTTTCATTCCTGAATTTCGATGCAAGAACTAAATGCTTAACCAGATTGCCACCGTTATAAACCAGACTGCAAAACACTCTTATCAGATATAATAGAGCCATTACGATTAAAAACTGTTTCATTAAGGGCTTGAAACTAGTGAGCTCTGCGTAGGCGTCATAATTGAGATCGATGAGGAGTCCCAATAATGCCGCCACTAACGGTAATGCCAACTTCATGACCAGAGGTTTTGAGGTGAATGACACTTTATCGTTCATACTGCTTACCCTGGTGCTCATCTTGATAATTAATTGTGTTAATACCGATTGGTAAAAGAGGAGTCAGGCTCGACTCCACTCCATCTCAGGCATATGTAGCCCAAGACTAGTTCGAGTCTGACTTTTCTCTGATATCCATGATTGGCATAATGCCTTCACCCATCATAGTCGATGGCAGTTTGCCGTCCCACGCTTGTGCTTCTGTCAGCTTAACAATCAGCGGGTTCCCCTTTAGTGCCTTCGACTTAGCTTCAATCGCCTGTGCTTCGGCTTTACCTTTTAATAGAATGGATTTTGCTTCAGCTTCGGCGATCTTCAAAATCCCTTTAGCTCTGGCATCGGCGGTGTTGACCTCTCTTAATGCTTCGAGGCGTTGACGTTCGAGCTTGTGCTCTTCTGCCGCCGCAAGGTTTTTCTCGGTCTGTTTGATCTCTATCGAGTTAATGTATTTTTGTGGCAGAGTAATATTTTCAATTTGAATGTTATCTACCACAACCGGGAAGCCTTCCATCTCTTCGGCCAGACGGCGTTCTATGCCTTGAATCGCACTGGCCCTGTCTTGAATAAGTTGTTCCGCTTCGAATTGTGGAATCGTGTCCTTGGTGGCAGAGCGAAAACGTGGGTCTAAAATACGTTGTTCAAATTGACTCAAGCCACCATAGCGTTTGAATAGTTCGAGTGCCGCCTCTTTGTTAACCGTCCAGTTAACGGATACTTCGACGGTGACCGGCATCTGCTCCTTGGTGCTAGATGCCATTTTCTCTGCATTTTTACGTGTGCGCACCTCGATCATCTCGACGGTTTCAATGAAGGGGATCTTAAAGTGTAAGCCTGGGTTTTGTTGTCCCTTTGCTTCACCGAAACGTTTTACCACGCCGACATGGCCTTCAATGACAATAAAATAGGAGTTGAACAGGGCGATAATCAGCAAAATAAGTGGCATAAATTTAACGATTGAGATTGATTTGAAAAACTTGGGGGACTTTAACTTTTGTTCCAGCATTTGAGTATCCTTTCTAAGTATGCGGAGCAAAGATATCAGTTAATGTAACCTTATGAAACATTTGTAGCGCCAAGGTTACGCGCTCTTTTTAAAAGTGTGGTTTGAAAGTATTTCGCGGATGAGGCATAAAAACAAGCGGACCTGAGTAGATCTATACTCAGGTCTGCTTATTTCTTGAGCTAGTAAGGTATCCTTGGATTTAAAGCGCTATGCTTTTTCAATCGCTAAGCGTTGAAACAGTGAATCTTTCAGTTCGGCTCTATCATGCTTTAATTGGTGCATGGATTCATCATCGATTGGCGCGCCCTTTAATTCGAGCTCTCGAATTTCTTTATCCAGCGCATTGTAATGTTTGGCCCCTTTTGCAAAGGCTTCGTTGCTTTGAGAAAGCTTAACAACAATATCTCGGTATTCAGGAAACTCATTTATAAGAGAGTGATCTTCGCCTAACATAAAAACCCCTTTTAATTAGGTAGTTAATAAACAGAGCTGTCGCTTTATAAGTAAAGCTAACTCTGATGTTAATTACAAGTTTGCAAGCAAGCTTTATAAAAATCCGTTTATCGTATTATTGGCATTAACGTGAACTAATAGGCGACCCATGCAGAGAGCCAGCTAACGTCAACAAAGAACTCAGGGTACAGCGAGAATGGCATCTGACCCTGATTAAAATTTAACTCATTCAGTGCTATGGGAACATAGATTTTTGGGTGAAGTTTGATGTAAATCAATTGCTGGTTTGAATATGTTGGCCGCTATCTGGTTTTCTAATCTGCTTAAGATAATCTTGTGGGTCAATGGTTTTTTATGAGGAGCGGGCCGATTTTGTGCGGGTCGAACATGCTGGTCGATTATCGAACCCGGCAGTCATCTTTTTCGGAGGAAGAGTGTCGGAAAAGACATTTTTACCTTACCTTTTCATGTATATAAAACACCTTGTTTTTATATGGCAAATTACCGTGGTTTCTAAGTGGTTGAATATTCCGAAAGTCACTCGTGTCAAGGGGTGTGGCTAAGTTCGCCTCTAATGTTCTATATCAATGTTTAGCCCTCTAAATACACTTGTCAGGCCAGTTGTTAACTATACTTCTTAGACGAATTGTTGAACAAAATAGTTCGGGATTTACACCTAATGCAAGGAGTAATTTAAAGGAGTAAGTTATGAGGTTTATATTAATTCTTACGATGTTGTTAGCGAGCCTCCCATTGGTCGCTAATGCACAAGCAGATGAGCAAGTGGTTACCATCTACTTCGCCGGTACAAATATGACTCAGGATTATTGGAATGAAACCGAATTTTTTCATCCATTCTCTGAGCCGGAAACGATTGCGACCCTGTATGAACAGCAGATCCATGGTGGCAATCATCATAAGAAAATCCTCGATGGCTTTGCATGGCTCGAAGCCGCACTGCCTGATTGGGACGGTAAGTTTTCAGAAGCTGAAGGGAAACTGGAGGAGGTGATCGATAATTTTCCTCAGGAGGTGTCAGATTCATGTGATTTGACCCCTTGTATCATACTTAATTTAGTGGGATTCAGCCGAGGCGGGGCTTCGACTCTGCATTTCGCCCACACAATCTCTAATGAGGTGGAGCACGCTGACCTGAAGAGTAAGATCAAAAAAATCAACATATTGAACTTCGACCCGGTTCCCGGAGATGCAGGAATGGGTTCGGAAGTATTCAATCTTCCGGATGATGTTGAGTATTTGGGCTTCTATTCTGTCGATGAGCGTACCCAGTTCTTCGCCCCGGTATTTCCCACCCCAACGGCGGCTCATTATGATGTATTTACGGTTCCGGGTAGTCACGAAACTATGGTGGGTAACATCTATATGGGCGGACATCGAGGCCTGCCGCGCCCTCTTCAAGATGTTGGAAAGGTTGAAGCCATACGTGTGGTCTCTTCTGTACTTAAGATAGTGGCGACCGAGGTATTGGGCTCTTCCGACTGGGGACACGTCAGGTTTAATGATGACCTGTCGCATCCGGCGAGAAATTTGAGTTGGTATGATGGGGTTACTGACACAGATGGCGACGGCAGCATAGGGATCGATGAACTTGAGAGCTATTTTACCGGAAGGTTAGATTCTATCTATACCGTGTTTGCTCCAGCTCCATTTTACTCTGATCTTATGCGCAGGGAGTCATTCCTGCCTACGCTTTGGCGCGAATACTGGTTGGGGCTTCTATGTGTTCCTGAATCACTCCCAACCTTTACCTCAGTGCTCTGGCCACGTTGTGTTTACCATAGGCCCGGAGGTTATGCAGGACCACTTCTTATTTCCGATCGTAGCCTGAATGGAGCTGGCGTTCCCGAATACCCCCTGAATGCCCTGGAGGGGAGTGATTACAGGATCTGGAGCCTGCTACTGGAGAGAGGTAGCCTGGATATCGATGAAGATATTGTTGATTACAACGAGGATAACTGTCCATTCGACTTCAACCCTGAACAGGTTAATACCGACGGCGATGCCTTAGGCGATATCTGTGATCCGGATATGGATGGTGATGGGATTGACAATGAGTCAGATAATTGCCCGCTTATCCCTAATACCGACCAAGCTAACTTTGACGGTGATGAACTGGGTGATGTGTGTGATCTCGACGCCGACAATGATGAGGTCAATGATGACTCAGATCTGTGTCTTTACACTCAGCTTGGCGCCACAGTGAACGCCAGCGGTTGCAGTATTGCTCAACTCGTTCCCTGTGAGGGGGCTGATGAGAATACTAGCTGGAAGAATCATGGTCAGTATGTCTCCAAAATGGCGAAGGAAGCTAAAACCTTCCGTAAGCAGGGGTTGATAAACCAGTGGGAGTTTTTGACTATCATGCAGGCGGCTGCGCAATCAGCTTGTGGTAAGTAAGATGACCACCAGTAAAAGCTTTTGCTTATAGTTATTACTTTCTTGTCGAGTATAGACAAAAAGGCTTCTGTAGTGTGCAGAGGCCTTTTTATATTTACCACTCAAAATGAACTAAAGCTGCACAGAACCTGCTCAAAACCTAAGTCACCGATAAGCCTTATAAAGTATTTAGTTTGGTTTTTGTGTGACAGTTTAAGAGATCCACTCGCGGGGAGCTTGCGAGTGGATTTTTTATTAAATGGGGTAAGTAAACATGCTTATGTAAACCATTGTTAAGTCGGTTTTCTTGAAAGGCATGGTTAAAAATGGCATTATCCAAAAAAAGGAATTTTTATGTCTATTAAAGCATTAAAAGCAGTCGTTCATTTTAATGAAAATCAAAGGATTGCCCCCCGATTCATTCTCACATATTTGGTTATTTGGTTTGTATGGCATAACCAACTGTTCACCAGCTTCTTCACCACGAACGGCGATCTTTTGACAAGATCAAATGCGGCACTGGCATCCGTTGCGGATAATCACTACCTCATCGTTCTGGCTATAACCTGTTTCTTTTATGTGGCGCGACTCGGCTATTATTTTTTGAAGAATAAAACTCATGCCCTGTTAGAGGAAGACGATATCGCCGAGCTGAAGGTCGGCAGCGATCAACGTTTTGCAAAGAATGAAGATATCGACAGGTTACTGTCTATGATTACCGACCTTAAAACCCAACTTGCGACCACAAAAGAGAGAGAGCAAAAGGCGAACGCTGACAAAAATTTAGTGATTAAAAAGTTCCTGGCTCTCCGGGAGGAGTTAGATGAAGTTAAGGCTGAAAATGCACTCCTCACTAAGTCTAATAAAGCATTGAAGGCTCGAAACTGCGATATGGAAACGGGTATATTAGAACCCAGCTGATACAGATTACTTAAGATTAAGAGATCGGCTTACCCACTTTTTCAGACTTTGTTAATGCCTATCATGCCGGCTAATACCTAGCTGGCTCGCCTGTTGTCATCCCTAATTTCTGCTTTAACTCTATCCTCTGGGGGATGTTGCGTAGGCGCGTTTAGCCGTCGCAATATTAACTCAAACGCACGACTCTATAGCCCCCTTGATTCCTGATTCCTTTTATTCGTCAATATCTGTTGGTCATATATACTTTATTTAACCGTGAATAAACATTGGTCACCATCTGAATGAAGTCCCGGGTTCCCTCATTTGAAACTCAATTGATAAAAGAGATGCAGCTATACCTGCTCAACTCCGTAGGCTGGGTAATGAAGATGTCTATATTGTTGCTCTCGGTGATCATTATCCACTCCTATTTCTTACCCGATGGGCTCTTAGTATTACGGCAGGCACTTCCCTGGTTTATTCCACTTTTGTTCACCATTGGAATGCGTTTCCTGCTCATCAAGAGGACTGGTTTTAAACAATTAGACTTGAATAAGTTTTATATTTTTCTGTTGCTATTTGATTTCACTTGGCTGCTTGTTTTCTGGGGACTAAGAGATGGAATGGATGAAACACTCGTTGCAATAGAAGCGATGTTCGACATCCTGATACTGACCTGGGCTATAGCGCTGTTTCCCAACAGGAAGGCAATGATTATCGCAACAGTGCCCCTGATGGTCAGTGTCTGCGCGATAAGGTTAAATGCTTATCCGCAATCGCCCCTGTTTCCTATTACCAAACTATTATGTTTCGTCGCTATCGTATCGACCGGACAGAAAATTATGGAGTCCTGGTTTATCAAGGCGGTAAGTCGAGATGTTGAAAACAAGAAATTAGTCAGACAATTCAGACGGCTGGCATTAATCGATGGCTTAACACAACTGAGTAATCGACGACAGTTCGATACCATAGTGGAACAGGAGATCAGAGCCGCAGAAAGAAATCATAATCCGCTGAGCCTGATCATGATGGATATCGATTTTTTTAAACGCTTCAATGACAGTGCCGGGCACTCTGCCGGAGATGAGTGTCTCATTGCCGTAGCTCAGGTACTGACAGAAACGGTTAAGCGTCCTCGGGATCTGGTGAGCCGCTACGGTGGTGAAGAGTTTGTGATTGTACTTCCATCTACCGACCTTCAAGGCGCAGCCAAGGTTGCCAAGGCGATTAGAGATGCTTTAGCAACCAGGGCACTCCCTCATCCAAGTTCAGATGTCAGCCCACGGGTAACCATGTCTCAAGGCGTATGCCAGTGGCAATCTGGTATGAGTTCTGAGGCATTAATCATTGCTGCAGATGAGCAGCTATATCGTGCGAAGCAAGCCGGACGAGACCAATTTAAAGTGAATGGCTAACCCCGCTATTCATCAACTCTGAAGGATAGCCGCTCAAACTTTTAGCTTTTTATTTTACTTACCCCCCGAAAAGATACCAGCCATAGTGCGGGTAAATCGCTCTTTGGCTGAGGGTAAACTCTCATACTGCTCGAATCCGCTGGCCATCGCTATATCTAATCGGCTGAGTCTTTCATCCAGTGATGGGTGGGTCTTAAACAGCATGGCGATACCCGCGTCATTGGGATTTATCATCTCCAGAGTCTGCAGTGCGGCGGGCAGACCATAAGGGTCGTAGCCGGCTCTGGTGGCTAACACTATGCCCATACGGTCTGATTCAAACTCATCTTCCTTATCTAATCCGCGGGTATAGAGTTCTGTTCCTGCGGTAATGAGTTTTAGTGACTCGGTACTCTGCTCATTTGCCGTTAAAATGAGATCGGTTATCTCGGTTAATGCACTCATGCCACTGGCTTTTTTTAGTGCGTTAAGATGGTGCCTTCGCAGCACATGAGATATTTCATGACCGAGTACCCCGGCCAGCTCTGCCTCATTGTTGAGAGTAAGCAACAAGCCTTTGGTGAGCACTATGTAGCCACCGGGCGTGGCGAAAGCATTGATGCTGTTGTCATCGAGCACGGCGAAGCTCCAGGGGAGTTCCGGACGATCGGAGTGAATGCTGACCCAGCGGCCGACCCGGTTGACATATTGCTGCACCTCTTGGTTTTCAAGCAGGGGGGCGACACCAAGCAGATTGGTGGCTATCTCCCGGCCCAGGGCAATTTCGGCAGTTTCATCAACCTCGGTCAGGGCATCTTGGGTATGCTCCAGTGCCGAAAGTCCCTTACCTATATCGATATTATTAAACACAAAACTCTGATTCGACCCGCAGCCACTGCAAGCGATGCCAAGGCTCAGGAGTAAAATCGATGTGGTTAATTTATTCATGACTTACCTCCGGAACCTGACGTTGAGATCTGTAGATAATCCTGTTGCTGTTCACGAAGGTTTTGCTCTTTGGCGAAGGAGTGGGCTTCAGTTTTAGATACTGCCAGGCTTTGCATGGTTGCAAACGCATCCGGGTTAGGAGTGGGGTCTGAAAACTTGTTCTCATCGAGTCCGCGAGAAGCGGTCGTGACCGTGCTACCACTGCTCCCCGTGGTGATGAGGTTGAATAACTCTTTGGTACCGGCAAAAGAATCTGATGTCGACTCTGTATGACCGGTAAAACGCACACTGAACATCTTCACCCAGCCGATCTGCTCTTGGGCCCGGATCTGCAACCAACTGGATTGCCGTGACAACACATGGATATTGAGCGACTGGGGTAGGGTGGTTGCCGTGGTTGCATCGCTGAATGGCTTGCGTTTCAGCTCTGTTTCCCGGACCAGACTCGCGTTTTCCTGCTCTGCTTTATCTTGTCCAAGGCTGGGACTCGCGACTGTGAATAAAGGCAGTATTAGCCAGAGTGACACTGCTTTTCGAGCCGCTAAAAATCGTTTCATCAGGTTTTCCTTACCGGTGCGAAAAGTTCAACTTCTTGTGACCGCCCCTTAACCTTATAGAAGCCGTAGGGCTTGAAGTCAAAGTGGTCAGCGCACAGATCCATGGTGTCACCGGACACTAAAATTCGGGAGACCCCTTTAGTCAGCCCCTCGATTCTGCTGGCTAAATTTACCGTGTCTCCGATGGCGGTATATTCCTTACGTTGTTCCGAGCCGATAAGGCCGACCACGGCGGGGCCCGAGTGGATGCCGATGCCAACATCAAAGTTGGCATCTTGTTCCCCCAGCTCCTCCTTGAATTGTTGCAATACCTCAGCCATCTCCATTGCGGCATTGACCGCATGAATGGCGTGCTGTGGGTCGTCCAGAGGGGCGCCCCAGAAGGCCATGATGCAGTCACCGATAAACTTATCCAGTGAGCCTCCATGTTTAAATACAACGGCCACCTGCAGGGTAAAGTAACGGTTTAACAGGCTCACTACCTCCTGTGGTGTACGGTCTTCAGAGAGGCTGGTGAAGCCGCGAATATCTGAAAATAGTACAGAGACCTGTCGGCTCTCTCCTTCACGGCTTAAGCCTTCGCTTGAGACCAACTCTTTCACCACAACCGGGTCGACGAATCGGCTAAAGAGCTCGACCGTTTTTTTCCTCGCTCTTAGCTCGACAAGGTACTCCCGCAGCGATAGAGAGAAGTAATAGAGCCACATCAATAAGAGTGGCGTTAAGATATGAAGTAAGACCTGCCAGCTAAGTAACAGGTAGCTGGTGAGCAGGGCTATACCGCTTGCTCCCAAGAGTGAGAGTCCCACGAGAACAGCGTTGAGCCTGAACATGAAGCAAACATAAACGCCAATAATTGCGACCAAACATATCAGCAAGTAACTCCATAGCGGTAGTGTCGTCATATAGCTTTGGTTCTTCAGGTTATCTATGGCGGTAGCGAGAATGTCCAGGCCGGAATAGAGGCTATCGATTGGCGTTACTCTAACATCATGTAGCGCCGAGGCGTCGGCGCCAATGATGACAATTTTATTCGCTAACTCCTTGAGGTCTCTGAGGGGCATCTCCCGATTAAAGTCTTCATAGAGATCGGCATAGGATAGCCTTCGATAGGGATTTTTCGGGCCACGCCATGAGAGTGTAATATGCTCGACCATGGGAAGCTCGTAGCCGAGATCACTCACGACTCGGGCTGGCAGAGAGGGCAATAACCAGCCGTAAAGATCCCTATAAACATCATATTTTCGTCCCACACCATCTCTGTCATTAAGAAAGTTCACGGTGCCTAAACGCCAGAATTTAGAATCGATCGCCAGCGGTGGCATAAGCGCGGCTCTGGCATTTTGCATCGCCTTTTCGGTTCTGATCAAGCCAACTTTATCGGCGATAAGCGCAAGTTCGGGTCCATTCTTATCTTGCTCTGAGTCAAGTCGCACCATGGCGAAAAAGATATTCTGCTTACCCTCGAGAGCCTGATTGAACAGGGTGTCACTCTCTGCTCGATAGAGATCCCGTTCGACGAAAGAGAGATCGAATACTATGGCCTTAGGTTGTTGCTTGCTGATCCCCTCGACCATCTCACCATGAACCGAGCGAGGCCAGAACCAGCTGCCCACCTGATTCTCCATACGGGCCAGGCTGGCATCATCGATATTAACAATCACGATATCAGGATCCGGTTGCACGCTTCGGGCATGTATCTTGACGAAATAATCGGAAAGACCAAACTCCAGAGGCTCCAGCGTCTTAAGCCAGAGCACCTCGGTGAGTACCAATAACAGGAAGCCTAAGCTGAATGCGTTGAGAAAGTGGCTGCTCTTTTTCATCTGTTCTGCTTATTGAGGCTTTAAGAAACCGGGGATCTGTGTTTCATCGACCTCATCAATTTGCGCACTATCCATAAATTGATTGGCGTACTCGAGATACACTTTCTGTTTTACAAAAATATGGAACAGCTCGGGGTCAATGTGTCCATTGAGACTAAATTTTCCCAGAATTCTCAAAGATTCAGATAGCGTCTTCCCTGTCTTGTAGGGGCGGTCCTTGGCTGTTAAGGCTTCAAAGATATCGGCGATTGCCATTATTCTTGCCTGTACCGACATATCTTCACCGCGCAGGCCTCTGGGGTAGCCTTTTCCGTCCATCCGCTCATGGTGCCCACCTGCAAATTCAGGGATATGCTGCAGGTGTTTCGGCCAGGGCAAGGTTTCGAGCATACGTATGGTGAGTGAGATATGGTTGTTAATAATTTTTCGTTCCTCATTGGTCAGGGTGCCGGCCGGGATCATCAGGTTTTCAACCTCCTCCTCATTGAGTAGCGTTTGCGTGTTGCCCTGTTGATCGACCCAGGTGTAATTGGCGATGGAGGCGACGCGCTGCAGATCTTCATCTTTCATACGCTCAGAGCCGATATTGGCATAAGCCAGAAAGGTGCGATCATCTTCAAATTGTTCGAGTTTACATTTGAGCTCCCGGGATAATCGGTCCGATGCTCCTTGGGCTGCCAGCTTTTTCAGATAGTGAATTTCAACGTCCCGCCTGAGAATCTCGAAGCGGGCATCGATCAGGTGAATACGGTCGAAGATAGTCTGTAACTTAGTCGCCTTTTCGATGACATGAACCGGTGTCGTTATCTTGCCGCAGTCGTGCAGCATACCGGCTAACCAGAGCTCATATCGTTCACTCATCGACATGGAAAAATCTTTTAATGCTCCCTCATCTGTCTTCTGTGCAGCATCGGCCAGCATCATGGTTAACTTAGGTACCTGCTGACAATGTCTGCCGGTATTCGGTGACTTTTCATCGATGCCGATGTTGATTAAATTCACCAGAGACTCGAGCAGATCCTCCAGCTGTAATATGAGCTCTTGATTAGTGATGGCAATCGCGGCCTGAGAGGTGAGTGCCTCGATAAACACCTGGTCCGTCATTGAGAATGGTTGAACCTGATGGGAGAAAGGTGCCTTGGAGTTCACCAGCTGCAATACGCCGACCAACTCGGAGTTATGATCCAGCATGGGAACCGTTAACAGGGACTGGCAGTGATAACCATAGAATTCATCGAATTTGCGCATCCCTAAAAAATTAAACAGGGGCGTATCGTACACATGTTCGATATTGACCGACTCTTTGCGGTTTGCGGCGTAGGCGACAACGGCTTCTAAGTTCGGCTCTCCGTTGTCCAGAGATAGCGGGATAGATCTCATCTGTTCAGACTTTTCCAGGGTGCCGCCAAAGTGAAGATCCAGAGAGTCGTTGAAAAGGATATCAAATTCCAGATATTTTTTATCCGCACTGACGCGGTATAGAGTACCTCCGTCGGCATGGGTGATATTTTTTGCCGTCTGTAAGATGCGTTCCAGCAGGACCTCGATATTTTTGATGTCATTGAGTGCAATACTTAGGGTCGTAAGGTGCTGTAACCGCTCTGCAATCTGTTTGTTACTGAGTTCAGACATGTTTAAAAACCACTTAAAATCAGAGATCAGGGAATAGAGCCAAGCCGTATGTCGAGGCACTTTTGTTGTGTGCTTCTACTTCATATAGTCGCGATCATAGGCGGCGTCAAACTTGTTCCCGGCCAGAGCTCTATGAAGATGGTCCTATGGTAAACAAGTCGACAATAACGGGAGAGTTCGAGCTTAAGCTGGGTATGTTTGTGGTACCGACATACTGTTGTAGAGGATTAGGTTGTTACGGTGGTCTGTCATATTAGGTTTGAACTAGATCTGTGTCTCATTCTTTTATTTTGTAATCCATATACTGGCTAAATCTATCTCATTCCTTTAATTCAATGGCTCTGCCAGTGAAAGGGGGAGTGTGTCACCGGTAAACCAATCATGAGGATAATATGACTACTTCTGTAACAAACGGGTCCCCAATTGGGCTCGTTCTCGCCACTCTCTTAACCTCTTTGCCATCTCAGGCTGTTGAAACATTTAACTACCAGAGCTTCTCTGACTCATTTTCGATAATAGATACCATCGCCGGAAGGGGGAAGCATGGTGAGAAGTATCATAACGGTTGGCAGACAGGCTTTGAAAACCACTCGGCTAAAAAGGCCGAACTGTCGAGACCACATCAGGCGATAGCGGATTCAGATGGCAATATATTTATTGCCGATAAAGACGCGCATGCGATCAGAAAAATAGATCTCAATGGGATGATTTCAACCTATGTCGGAACCAATGAGTCCGGTTTTAACGGTGACAGTTTGAAAAGAACCCAGACTCAACTTTCATTTCCTAATGGTATCTGGCTAACGGCCAGTGAAGCGCTTTTTATATTAGATTCCGGCAACGATATGATCAGGAGGGTGGACCATGACGGGACTGTGACCACCATGTTTAAGGATGAGGAGGGAATTAAAACCGGCCGTGGGCTATGGGTCAGTAACGATGAGTCTGTGGTCTATTACTCTTCAGGTTCTGAGTTAAAACAGTGGCGCAGGGATAGGGGGATTCGTGTTCTCGCTGATGGGTTCGATGAGCTGGCTAACCTTGCGGTGAATGCCAGAGGGGAGCTCTTTGTCACCGACCGGGATGCGAATCTGGTCTATAAAATTTCGGCGAATGGAGATAAAGAGATCGTTGCCGGCACGGGGAAACGCTCGGGGTGTGGCGATGGCTGCCTGGCGACTGACACCGCACTGAATCAGGTCAGGGGGATATGGTTTCATCCTAATGGGGGTTACTTCTTAGCGACACATAAGGGAGGACAGATCTGGTTTGTCGATCCGGATGGAGTCATACACCTATTTGTCGATGGCGGCAAAAATGATCAGCACTCTGGTGATCGTCGAGCCTACAAGGCGCCCGGTATGAAAATCAGCGAACCCAGAGCCATCTCAATGGATAGCAAAGGCAACCTGCTGATAACGGAGAGTGATTACGGCTATATCAGAATTGTGAAGCACACTGATAAAGCCGAAGTTAAGTGAATAGGGTACCTTCCTGATGTGGTGGGTGGTTTTACCTCTTCGTACACTGACTGGATTCAGTGAGAAGATGTGAGGCATCATGGCAATGACTCTTTCTGTGTATCTTTGCGACACGAGAAAGCCGTGATTGTGGTTATCACGGCTTTAATGGGTTAATTCAGAATCAAATTAGAATCGTCCCATATATGCCTGACCGATTAAGTTGTTATCCCTGCGCCCAAGATGATTATCGATAGCGGTTATCACATCAGGGGCGATCTCTTTGAGCATACCCTTTATCGGCATTAGATTAGATGCATGGGTGCCATCGATATAAAGATCCGGGAGTGTGATATGTTCCAGTAATACCTTCATCTCCTCCAGTACCTCGTAAGGATCGAGCAGTGTAAAATCCCCTCTGGTCATCTGTCTGTGTAGAACCGTGCCCGGCATAGCTACTGTGGTTAGCGTACCTAAAAGGTGCGGCTTCATCCGGTTGATGAGCTCCGCCGTTTCAATTGCGTGAATACGGGAGCGCTCGCCACGGCCTCCGAGGCCAACCATCACCATAGCTACCAGCTTTATTCCTGATTTTACAATACTACTGCCTGCCTCTAGCATCTCTTTGGCACTGACCCCTTTACGTACCTCTGTTAATACTCGATCCGAACCTGACTCTACCCCCAGATAGGTCATGGTTAATCCGGCTTTTCTTAGCTGGGTCAACTCTTCTAGGGTTTTACTTAGCGTACTCTGTGGGCCCGCGTAAGTACTGACATGGCTTAGTTCAGGGAAAGCGCCATAGAGTTCAGATAGGATCTCTAACAAGGTATCCGTTGGCAGCGAAATGGCGTCGCCATCGCTCAGGAATACTTTTTCTACTCCTGAGCCATAGGCTTGTTTTGCCATCTGAATATCTTCTTTAAGTTCCTCTATGGTGCGAACCCGATAGCGCACATCTTTGTACATAGAGCAGTAGGTACACTTGTTGTAAGAGCAGCCAACGGTACACTGCAAAATATAGGCGCCGGCTTCCGGTGGTGGTCGATAAATTTTACCTTCGTATCTCATAAGGTGCCTCCGTTGAGATTGATGAATTTAGATGCTTGGTTAGGATTACTTTGCGAGCTCTGCTGCTGTGTCTGCGAAAATCCCCAGCATATCTTTTGCTTCCCGCTCAGTCTGACCACCATGCTTCAGAAATGCGGCGATAATTGTCTGGGTCTTCTTCTCTTTAGCCCGCTCAAGAAAGTAGCGTAATTCAAGCTCACTGCCTGCGGCTTCATCCTTTATTGAGGTGGCGATTATCTCTTTATACATTTCGATGTCACGGATCTCCCACTTGGCGATGATCGATAGCACCTGGGCAAGAAATGCCTCAATCTCTGCCTTAGGCACGAACTGGGTGATGATGTTCAGGGTTTCAGCCTGCTGTGCAGTGAAGTCCATGCCTGTGAGTAAGGCCTGCAACGCCTTGCCTTTACCCAGACGACGGGCAAACTGGACTGCACCCTGACCGCCGGTTGGTATATTGATATATAGCTCAGGTTGGGCAAATGCTGCATTCTCGGTGCCATAGGCTAGGTCGCAAGCCATCACAAACTCATTGCCTCCGCCGCGAGCCACGCCATCGACTACGGCGATAGAGACCTGCTTCATGGCTTTTATGTTTTCGATCATGTGACTGAACTCGATGGATGCCGCCTGACCGCCGGGTGTCCCGTTGATCACATTCAGATCCAGGTGGGCGATAAAGAACTCTGTATGGAAAGATCTGAATACCACCGCCTTAGTGTCACGATCATCCTTGAGTGAGAGAATGAATTGGTTAAGTTCGTTAATCAGCTCTATGGTGAGAATATTGACTGGCGGGTTGCTGATCACCACCGTTGCGATGCCGTCGGTGTTGCTAATTTTAAGTGTGTTCATGCTTGTTTCCTCTTTCATGTATTGATGTTCCAGGCTGGCTGTTTTGCCGCTTCTGAAAGTTCAACCAATATACAAGCGCAATAAGTAATGAAAAATACTCGTATTGGAAACTTATTGGTGCCAATATGGCACCAATATGGACCGATGCAGTTCCGAAAGGAGGACGAATGGATCTATCGAGTCGATTATTACTCTTGCTCGAAGTCGTCGAGTCAGGCTCATTTACTAAAGCTGCCGATATGCGAAACGTAGACAGGTCGGTTATCTCCAAGCAGATAGGAAAATTGGAAGATGAGCTAAATGTTCGCCTGTTAAACAGAACCACACGTTCGCTGTCGCTGACCACGGCGGGCGCAGAAATGGTTAAGCAAGCGATACACCTGCGGGAGATGTTGAGTGAGACCAGCCGAATTGCCCAGAACTATCATAGTGAGCCCAGGGGCACGCTGAGGATCAGCAGTTCAACATTTTTTGGTCGCCAGTACGTTCAAAAAGCGGTTGAGGTATTTCAAAGAAGATACCATCAGATCCATGTTGAGCTAAGGCTGGAGGACAGAGTCGTAGATATGGTTTCCGAGGGATTCGATATTGGTTTTCGCATCGGAGAGCCGAAGGAGTCGAGTCTGGTGGCACGTAAAATTGCCAGAAACCGATTACTTATCGTTGCCTCGCCGGACTTTTTAAAACGACATAAAGAACCACTCACCATAGAGGCACTTGAGCAACTGCCCGCGGCAGTGTACTCGGCTCCCGGAGTCTTGCTCGATAAGATAAAATATTTCGATGCTGATGGTGAAGCTGCCCATATCCAGCTAGATATAGCTTATAGGGTCAATGATGTTGAGATGATGGTGATGGCGGCGTTATCGGGCAATATGCTGGCCGTGGTCACGGCGCAGACGATCGAAAATGAGGTGTTTGAGGGGAAACTGGTACCAATCATGACGGACGTTAATTTGGCCGACTTTGGCACATTTTTCGCTGTATACCCCCACAGAGAGCCGGCGATAAAAACGACACTCTTTATCGAGACCCTGAAGGAGATCATAGGAGCGGATATTCCCGTCTGGGAGTCGAGAGTCCCGGGTTTTGATAACATGTATGGTTATACGCGCTGAGCTTGTTAGCGGGCTCATTTCTTAGCCGGGTATCGTTACCGAGAGTGAAACTCTCTCATCTGGTCTAAAGCAGAAACTCGAGCAGTGGTGGGCTCTTCATCCGTTTGGCCGGGTAGAGCATTCCCCTGTCTTATCGATGAGACCATCCGGTGAAACAAATAGCGCAAACTCGTAATAATTAACTAGTATTTAATGTAAATGAGAGTAGAAGCAAATGCGTGTCCTCAACCTGTTTTGTGGGCCCTGAGGAACCGCTGCATGTTTCTTGCTCAGATAATAGTCAATTAAGCGATAAGGAATTTGTTATGGCGACTCCCCACATTAATGCTAACCCTGGTGATTTTGCTCCAACCATACTCATGCCGGGTGACCCTCTGCGAGCCAGATATATTGCCGACAAGTACCTGGAAAATGCCAAACAGGTCTGTGATGTTCGTGGCATGTTGGGATTTACGGGGACCTACAAGGGCTGCAGGATTTCGGTCATGGGTCATGGTATGGGGATCCCCTCCTGTTGCATCTATGTTCATGAACTCATCAGCGAGTTTGATGTGAAGAATGTCATCCGGATCGGCAGTTGTGGTGCCGTTCGCGATGATGTGAATATGATGGATGTGGTGATCGCTATGGGAGCTTCTACCGATTCAAAGACCAACAGGATGAGGTTCAGCGACCATGATTTTGCCGCCATAGCCGACTATCATCTGCTTGAAACTGCTGTAAACAAGGCCCGCGAGCAGAATGTGTCGGTTCGTGTGGGTAATATTTTCTCGGCCGATCTCTTCTATACGCCTCAGCCTGAACTGTTCGCCAAGATGGAGGATATGGGGATTATGGCGGTGGATATGGAAGCCGCGGGGATCTACGGTGTCGCCGCCGAATTGGATGCCAGGGCATTAACCATACTCACGGTCTCTGATCATATTAAACGTGGCGAGAAACTCAGCTCCGAAGACAGGCAGAAGTCTTTCAACGAGATGATGAGTGTCGCCTTAGAGACGGCAATCAGTCTCTAGGTTTACGTTAGCCGCTCACCAATAGGGCGGCGCTTCAGGTTAAAATGAGCCGGTAAGTTACTCAAGATTACTTACCGGCTCATAGTTTCACGCTTCATTAGTAGAATCCTGTTGGAGCCTTTACGGGGCTAAGGTAAAATTTCGGTAATCTCGTCTACTGCCCGTTATTGGAAAACAGTCTGTTTATGAAAAATTTCAACTTGATCCTGGTCATTGGAGCTACAGCTTCGGGTAAAACTCGCCTGGGTGTTGAGCTTGCAAGACAACTCGAGGGGGAGATCATCTCTGCCGATTCGAGACAAGTATATAAGGGGCTGGATATCGGCTCGGGTAAGGATCTTGCCGAATATGGTGAGGTACCACATCACCTCATCGATATTGTCGAGCCAGGCCATGAATATAATGCCTTTCAATTCCAACAAGATTTCTTCGAGGCTTTTACCGATATTCAGTCTCGCAATAAACAGCCTATTCTCGTCGGTGGTACAGGGTTATATGTCGATGCCGTGGTTTCCGGTTATGAATTTGTTCAGCTGGATAAAGATTTTGCCCTGAGGTCCGAGCTGGATCTACAGCCACTGGAACAGGTTCAGAAGCTGCTGCTGGAGCTCGATGCCGTTCAATATGAAAAAACCGACCTAACGGTTAGGCCCAGACTCTATCGCGCCATCGAAATAGCAAAAAACAAACAAGCAGCTCCAAAGCCAGCTAAGGCTCTTCCAGAAATAAGACCGCTCTATTTCGGTATTCAATGGGACAGGAAGGTCCTGCGTAAGCGAATCAAGACCAGATTAAAGGAGCGCTTCGAGCAGGGCATGGTCGAAGAGGTGCAGGGACTATTGGACAGCGGCGTATCACACGAACAGCTTGAATATTATGGTCTCGAGTACCGCTTCGTCAGCCAATATATCGCTGAGCAAATCAGCTATGAGGAGATGTTCGATAGGCTGAATACCGCTATCGGTCAGTACGCTAAGCGTCAGGAAACCTGGTTCAGAAGAATTGAAAAACATGGCGGTAAGATCCACTGGTTACAAGGTTCGGGTGACATCTACCAGCAGGCCTGTGAAGTGTTAGCTGGCTTGGGTTAATTGCCGATTTCGACTTGTTCAATAGATCTTACGGCCTATCCCTTTAGAGATTGGCGTTCATCGCGGTCAACACAAATTCAATGAAAACCCGTGTTTTCAGTGGCAGCGCCTTGCTCTTATACATGAGGTGTATCGGTGTCGGGATGGGGACTTGTTCGCTCAATATTTCTATCAACTCTCCACGGCCTAACTCTTCGGAGAGTAGTAAACGTGGTTGCAGTAAAATCCCTGTACCTTTCAACGCTGCGACTTTCAGAGCCTGACCACTATTTGAGGTTAATCGTGAATGCTGCTTATCAAATGCTGAAGTATCGATACGCAGCGCCAGACTCGATTGAATATCTCCGTAACTGAATCCCAGACATTGATGCGACGCTAACTCATTCAGTGAAAGAGGGACTTGATGGCGGGCAAGGTAATCGGGAGAGGCACAAAACATCATTTCATAAACGGCAATCTGGCGAGCGATTAACGAGGAGTTGGCGAGTTCACCGATGCGGATCACCACATCTACTGGATCGTGAAGAGGATCTATTAAGCCGTTATCGAGTGTCAGTTCAACATTAATATCGGGGTAGCGTTGCAGAAAATCTGCCACTATTGGGGCGAGTAGGATATTGCCGAAGGTTACCGGTGAATTAATGCGTATCCTTCCTTTGGGTCTATTTTCTAATGCTTGCAGACTATTTTCAGCTTCCGCAATATCATCCAGAATTCGCTGGCACTCTAAATAATAGAGCTGTCCGGCTTCCGTTAATGACTGTTTACGTGTGGTGCGATTTAACAGCTTAGTCCCAAGGTGCGCCTCTAAGAACTTAATGTGTTTACCAACCATGGTTGAAGTGATTGTAAAATTTATCGCGGTGCGAGAAAAACTACCATGTTGTACCACATTGACAAACACCTGCATGCTCTTCAATTTATCCATATTCCCAACTCATAGTTAGTAAACAATTAACCGGATGGTAGTTTATCAATTGTAAGGATTCAATTAAATTGCATGCTCTACTCGGTTAATCTGGACAAATTATGTTTGAACAAGGCTTATTTATTACAGCGGAACTGCAGGTTAAGCCTGATATCGATCTCGACACGGCCGTTGCGGCTATACATTCCTTTTGTGAGGGAATGAATAGTGAGAAGGGGTGTTCGATGGCGCTCCCCCTGCAAGACAGAGAAAATCCTCGCCGCTTCATCTTCTGGGAACGTTATGAAGATAAAGCCGCCTTCGAACAACATTTTCAGGCCGAACATACGCAAAAATTTATCCAATCCGGTTTAACTGAGTTGGTGCAGGCATTCGAAACTCAACTGTTAACAGAGCTGAAGTAAAACATGAACAAGACATTGAATTGGGGAATACTTGGGACAAGCTTTATTTCAGGAGTCATGGCTGATGCCATTGTTGAAGAGGGTCATACCTGTCTGCATAGCGTGGCTGGACGTTCTGAAAAAACCTTGATGGAATTCGCTGAAAAGTACGATATCGCAAACATCTATCAGGATTATGATGCACTGATTAACGATGATGAGGTCGACATCATCTACATCGCGTTACCTAACCATCTTCATCATGACTTTGTGATAAAAGCTGCCAACGCCGGCAAGGCCATTTTGTGTGAGAAGTCATTGTCTATCGATATGAAGAAGACGGATGAGGCGCTCGCAGCAGTTGCAAATAATCAGGTTTTCTTTGCAGAGGGATTGATGTATCTCACACACCCATTTGCCAGAAAAATAAGTGAGATTATTCGACTGGGCACCATTGGCGACATCCGTTCTATCAATGGAGTCTATTGCGCCTCTATCGCCCAATTCGTGAATCCGGATAGTAAAGGGGCCTTGTATAACTTAGGCTGTTACCCTGCCTCTCTTATGCACTTAGTTATGCAGCAAGCGTTCGGTGACGGAATCTTCGATAACTACCGTATAGCGGCATCGGGACGTGTTGGAGAAGATGGTAATATTTGCGAGTCGGCTGCAAGCATCCAATTTGCTAATGGTGTTATCTGTCAACTTCATACCGCGGAAGATTATGGTCTGCATGCCGACTTTACGATACTTGGCAGTAAAGGCAGCTTAGTGCTAGTGTCTAATCCCTGGTTAGCCGAAGCCACGGGTAATCAACTGGTTATTACTCAATATGAACAGCAAGGTAAAGCGATCTCGGTACCCGCTGACGGTAATGGTTTCCTCTATCAGGTTAGATTAATCAGAGAAGCGATAGAGCAGGGAAGCGCTTCACTGCAACGCCCCGCTGCAACCCCAGAAGACTCGCGTCAAATAATGAAGATACTGACAGATTGGGAAGTTGCCGCTCAAGTGAGATAAAGCGTTTGGTGCTGTTATCTGCAAATGTTTTACTTCGCCTTTATTTAAGGCTCAAGCCTCTTTCAACTCCCTTTTAACCTTTAATAGTAAGTAAGGTTGAGAGGGGCTGCAGTTTAATAAAGGGTGAGTACAGATTCATCTTGTCAAATGAGGGCTGAGTGTAAAGTTGATTACAGTTGACCATTTCATCTTATCTATATCCTCATTTTTAATGTTGTAAATCCCGCGTTAACTTCTAAGCTTTTATTTATGCCCCCAGACTCATAAGCTTGAATAGTGAAATACCCGCTGCTAGCTTTAAATCTGGAGCTTTCTTCTCTGCCTATTGCTGTTTTATCTGCTTATTCCAGCTCGATTAAAGCCGCGAAAGGCAGGATTAATCGATTAGTCGTATTAGGTGTTCCAGCCTATTTAATCTGTGACAAAAACATTTTATTTAAAGGTACCTAAGTGATGACCCCTATTCAGATGATTAAACGTATTATATTACTCGTTGCCATGACGCTCTCTATCGGCGTGTTCGCCGCTCACCACGAGGGTGCGCCTTCGAGCGGGGCTAAGGATATGCCGGGCGCGAAAGGCACATTTGAGTTTAAACCCGCCGACTGGATGTCGGGGCAGAAGACTTGGTGGAAAGATAGTGATGGTGTTGCGCCAGGCGTCGCCGGGTGTCATATCGGAACCGATGAGAAGGGTGTGCCCAATGGCAGATTGTTTGGTGAGGCTTGTCTGCCAAACGGCTTATTGGTCGAATCGAACCCGGGCAAAGATGTACTTCATAGCCATAAAGATGATATTGGTCACCCTGATACCTTCGATTGTAATGCGTGGTGTGTTGGTACGGGTAAGAAGAGCGGTATGTGCATGGTCGCCGCAGCGGCGCCCTGTGAACAATCTGCCATATGTGCCTGTGAATAGAGGCGCAAAGATAGGCATTAAAAGCGAACCCGTGCAGGTTCGTTTTTAGTGAAAACGTATTTGCTTTATAGACTATAGAGCCAGTAACTGAATACTTTACGGTAATTCATAGCGGTCCAGTATTCGTTGCATCAGCGTATCTAGTTGCGCCAGCTCATCGGCACTCAAGACCTCTAAGATGCGCTTTTCTTGCTGGTGTAATCCCGGCAGCACCTCCTCAACGAGCAGCTTTCCCTTTTCGGTAAGCTGAACGAGTTTGCTGCGCTTATCCTCAGGGTTATCGTACCGTTCAATTAACCCTGCTTGGCTTAGACGACTGAGCACTTTGGTGAGTCCCCCCGAGCTGAAAAGCATGCTTTGATACAGCTCGGTAGGGGATAGACAGTGTGGAGCCGGATTACGGCGTAATGCGCAGAGCACGCCAAAATCGGCTTTTTGTAATTGATAATCTCCAACAAAATCATGAATGGTCTGTTGGAAAATATCGCTGACCCGACCGAGTCGTAATAAGGCTGGGTAAGCTGTTTTGGCGCACTCTGGCCAATTATCTGCCATCAAGTGTTTAAACTCTTTAATGCTGTTGTTCACGGTTTCATCATCTAATAAGCAAGCATTTTGACAATATATCTTGCTGGAAAGATATTATCTAGTTATTATCTTTCCGGAAAGATAAATAAGAGGTACTCGATGACGCGAGCGTTCCCCACCCATCTAGATAAAACCCTGGTCATTACACTTTCAGCCATATGTGCAATAACTCCCTTTGCTATAGACAGTTACCTGCCGGCCATGCCCGTAATGGCTGAGAGCATGAATGTGGATATCTCCATGTTGTCTGTAACCGTCAGCCTGTATGTGCTGGGATTAGCTGTCGGACAATTGATTGGTGGCCCTCTGTCTGACCGAAAGGGGAGGCGACCTGTGATGGTTCTGGGATTAGCCATTTTTGCTTTAGCCAGTGTATTGCTCACCACGAGTAGCAGTATCGAAATGTTGTGGTTATGGCGCGCTGTTCAAGCGGTAGGGGGCGGCATTGCGCTCGTAGGGGTTCCTGCGACGATACGCGATAACGCCAATGGCGCTGAGGCTGCAAAACTCTTCTCGCTGGTTGCGCTCATCACTATGATCGCACCATCTATCGCACCGAGCGTCGGTACATTAATTTTATCCCTTGCCGATTGGCGAGCGATCTTCTACTTCCTCGCCCTTACCGCTGTGCTAGTGATCGGACTGGCAGTTGCGTTTATTCCCTCTGAGGCGGCCAGTGTTAAAAAGGCGACGGGTGGTCATCGAGGGTTAGGGTTTATCGGGGTGCTAAAGGAGAGGCGTGCCCTCGGGTATATGATAGCTCAGGCGTTTGCTTATAGCGTGATGATGATCTTTCTTGCCAACGCCTCGATGATCTACATGGGGTTTTTTGGTGTGTCGGCCGAGCAGTTCTCGATGTTGTTTGCTGCGAATATCGCCACCCTCATTGCGATGAATCGCCTGAATACCTTCTTACTTTCAAAATTTGAGCCTGCCACCTTACTTAAAGGCTTTCTGTTGATGCAGTTTTTCGGTGGACTAACACTTCTGGCCTCGAGCTTGATTGCACCGGAGCGGCTATTATTTGTCGTTCCCGGCTTTGTCATCGCTATCGGAGCCAACGGTGGAATAATGGCTAATGCCAGTGCCTGCTACCTGAAATATTTCGGCAATAATGCGGGGACAGCATCGGCTGTACTCGGAGCCGTTCAGTGTACGGTCGGAGCATCGGTTAGCGCGATTGCAGCTTTTATCAGTATGGGGATGGTGCAACCTGTGATTATCGTAATGCTGGTGTCATCGACGATAGCTTTGATGGGAGCCATGCTTGGCGGTTCGGGCTCAGGCCTGGAGATCAGTGAAGAACTTGTGTGAGTTGACGGTCTAAGTCTAAGGCGCGTTTGGAGCGACAAATGATGAATAAAAAACCTGATCGTAAAACGGCTATGATGCAGATTATTGAGCATGTCAGAACCGATTTTCCTCTCGATGCTCCGGAAACGCAGATTTGCGGTACCACATGTGTGGGGTGTCCTAAGAAATTACTCGAGCTCGTCGACTCAGAGATGATGTACTGGGAATCGAATATTGAAGCGGGAGAGGTTCCGAATTTAGGTGAAATCTCACGTTTTGCCAAGTTATGTAAGAACGTAAGGCGCGGGCTGATACGTAATGGTTTAATGGAAAAGTGACCACGATGCATTTTCCTCACAAGAGGTCAAAATGAGCTGCATCTGAAAAGCGGGAGTTGGCTCCCGCTATCACCTTGAATGAGCCTTGCCGTATCCACAACTCCTGTGTAAGTTTTGCCGTCTTAGCCGGACTATTTCTCTACCAGAGTTAACTCTTCGATAATTCCGCCATCGAAGCGGGTAAATTGTTTCGGAGTGCCGAAACGAAATATTCCAGAAGAGTACATGACATTATTATCGAAATTGAAGATGAGAGTTGTGTAGTCCGGATGTGACTCCTCCAGCCAGCTTACTATATACATCTTATGGCCAATCTTTCTGGAGCTATAGGCTAAGTCTTTATTTTTGTGTCCTTTCCTTGGTCCTGCTACCCACTCATATTTGAGCATCCCTTGATAAATTTCAAAGTGGATGGCTCCACCGTTTGAATAGTAATAGTTCATCGAAGTGCCATCTAACAGGTGTTCAGGCTTTTTTTCCTGGGCCCATGACTGGCTTGTGAAAGCGATGATAATGAACAGTATGCTTGCTAACTTTTTCATTGTCTTCAGCTCCTTAATGTTGGCTTAGTTTTAAGTTTTAAGTTTTTTAGATTGAGCTTAACGGGTTAGCTTATAAGGTTGAGTCGATGAGGTGACAGTTGCACTTGCTTGGAGGCAACAACTTCAATCAATGATTGGCATGGCATATGCCAATCATTGTGGGTTATTGTCGCTCGACTCAGAACTTCCCGCTGTTTTTCCATTGTACTTCAGGATGGAATTTTTCCTGAATATCCCAATGCTCTACAATCTTTCCCTCTTCCAATCTGAATAGGTCGAAAAAACACCAGTCATCATCGTTTTGCATGGTATGACTTAGGGCGACAACGAAGTTTTCTTGACCTATGATGCGGTGAACCTTGACATACTTTGCCGTAATGCCCTGTGCTTTAAACTCCTGTATGTGTTTGAACAGTCCCTCTAACCCGTCTCCTACAGTAGGGTTGTGCTGGTCATATTGCGTAGTTGAAACAAAATTCGTGACCGTATCAACTTTCCCGTCAATGAGAATATCCTGACAAAACTGCTCGATTAACGCTTTGTTCTCTTCGGTTTTGTCTGAGTCTTCAATCTCAGTGGGACCGTCGACCATGGTGCGTCCAGAGAACGTCTCCTCCACATACTCCTGAGACAGGCTCCATTGTTCGATGAGTTTGTCACTCTCATCGGTATCGAACAGGCTGGCAGTGACCCACTTTTCACTCCCTTCATTGAGAGTTTGAGTAAGATGAAGGAATACATACCGGCCATCGACTATCGAACGAATTAATCGAATATCCCGACTCGCTGAACAAAAGGTTGGTAAAACTCAACAAAACCTTCTACACCATCTTTAATATCCGCGGCATGCTGGATAAATTTGTCCCCCGTGTATTGGGTAGCGGCTTCTCTTACTTTGCCGTCTCTTATTCCTTCGAGATAAAGATGTTGTGAATTTCTAAGTTTTTGACTCATTTTCCCTTCCTCTTCCTCTTCCTCTTCCTTTTCTCTTACTTAAACCATGGAGTCGTACCAAGATGAAACCGCTTGGACTGGCAAGGTCTTAAAATCCAAATTTGCCGTTATTGTTTTTCCATCTGTCTTTCGTTGGAATCGGTTCTATGATGTCCCAGTGCTCGACGATCTTGTCATTTTCAACACGGAACAGGTCGTAGAAAGAGACGTGTTCGCCACCGAAGCTCCCCTCGCTGATGCTGAGCACGAAGCTTCCTTCACCCAGTACGATATGATTTTTAGTGAACACCATCTTGATGCCCTGTTTAGCCATCTCTTCGAGTGCTTTACCCAGACCATTTAGACCATCGGCAATGGCTGAATTATGCTGAAGGTAGTTTGCGTCACCCTTATCGATAAAACGTCCAAGCTGGGCAAAGTCGCCCTTGACTAAAATTGTGTCGACGAAGTCTGCGACTAACGCCTTATTTTGCTCCGTTTTATCTGAATCGCTCACTGTAGTCGGACCGTCCAGCTGAGTGCGACCACTTGGATTCGGTGCGGCTTTTTCTGTCAGATTGTCCCAGTGCTCTACGATTAACCCGTCTTCGAAGCGGAACAGATCGAAGCCGACCTTAGGTCCAAAGAAATTATAGTCGGTATGGGTAAATACATAGTCGCCATCCTGAAAGGCGCGTTTAATATCTACCTTGGCGCTACCTTTCGGAAGTGCCTGGAGCAGTGCCCCAAAACCCGCTAAGCCATCGGCAACAGCCAGATTGTGTTGAGTGTATTTGTCAGGATTCACATAGGCTACGGCTTTTTGATCGCCGGTTTCAATGCTGTTGAGCAAGGCTACGGCCTTCTCTTTGTTAGATAGCGTCATTGTTTGTTCCTCTACTGAAACTGGACTGGAGCATGCCGCGCATACCAGAACTGTGGTGGCCAATGCCGCAGAAATACTTTTCTTCATCATAATTACCTCTCGTTGGTGTGGGGTAATTATGATGAAATTTGGCATGGCTTACATGGTCAGAGCTGGCCTGAAAATGGTCAATTACGAACCTTTAAACTGTTTCTGAAAACGGGATGGGGTGAGAAGGGTATGTTTTTTAAAGTATTTAACGAAGTTACTGGCGTCCTCGAAGCCGAACTCATAGGCAAGCTGTTGAGTGGGCAAACCATCCAGGATAAGGCGCCGCTTAGCTTCTAATATAGTATGAGCGTCGATCAGCTGTTTAGCTGTCTGGCTGGTGGCCATCTTGCAGATCTGATTCAGGGTTTTATAAGTTGTATGTAACCTGTCTGCGTAGTAGATAGCATCTCGTGTGCGATGGAAGTTATTTTCGAGTAACTCGACAAAGCGAGTGAACTTAGCCTGCTGATCTTTGTTTAATCTATCATGTTGGTTTTCAGGCATCACCCGGTGCAACATCAGCGACAGTGAAGAGAAGAGGAACATGACGATTAAGGGGTTAGACTGAGGGTGCAGCAGCTCTTTATTTATCTCACTCAGTAACTTTTCACTGCTGCTCATGACCTCAGGATCGGGGAAGAAAATCGGTTGGTAGGAATAGGCCAGGTGTGTCGGAGTGAAGTCTGACAGCCTCATATTCATCAACGCCTGATCAATAAATGCCTGGGTGAATATCAGTAATTTTCCTTTCGGTTTATGCTTAAAATCGAACGCATGAACCTGGTTTTTTTGAACGAAGATAAAGGCGCCGGATTGGTAGGGATAATTGACAAAATCGATCAGGTGAGTGCCTTCGCCCTCTTCGATGTAGATCAGGTTGTTGAAGTGTATTCTGTGGGGCACTCCGGGGTGAGGAGAGTAGCTATGCTCCCGCTCATAGAGCTCCTCTAAGTCGATGACCTCTATTTCGCGGTTGGCCGTTTTCCTATGGTTAAAGCTAACTTCTGGGATCTTCATTTCGAAACAACAACTCCTGTAAGATGCTAATTATCATGGAGGCGAAAGCCTCTCTCTTTTGCGCCATCTCTATCTCCGAAAATGAGATACTTTCTGTGTAGGTGTAGGTGTTTAAGTGTTAAAGCCAACCACAAGGTAAAATACCAGTGAAAGCAACGCCACAGCCAAAGTATAGGGCAACTGAGTGACGAAGTGATTTTCTGGCGGACAATCGGCTGCCGTTGACGCCACTATGACCGAGTCGGAAATCGGTGAACTTTGATCGCCAAAAACTGCCCCGGATATCACCGCGGCAAGCGCGATAGGTACCGACAGATCGACCCCCACGGCGAGGGGAATAATAATCGGTGTCATAATGCTTACAGTTGCGCCGGAGCTGCCGGTAGAAAAAGAAATTAAGATACAGATAACAAAGATGGATGCAGGCACCAGCCATAAAGGTAACTCGCTGGAGACAAAGCCAGCTATGTATTTTCCGGTTCCGAGTTGCCCAGTTATATTACTCAATGAAAAAGCCAACACCAGAATGATAACCGCAGGCAGCGTATGCTTCATCCCCTGTATGCACCATTGGATATACTGCTCCATCTTAACCTGACAGAGACGAAAATAGATGCCAGTGCCGATAAGAGAGATAAAACCGCTCCAATAGATTGCCGAACTGATATCTCCCGCCAGAATATTGCCCTTGCCCGTGGTGAAACTGATGACAAAAATTGAGCCCAGTAAGATGATGATAGGCAGCAACATAGCCCCTATGCCAATGTTTGATTGATGAGCAGACTGAACGATGGACTGACTAACTGACTGATTATCGGACTGAGAGTTAGGAGCTGAATCGGTCTTTTTTGCGTCGCTCAATTCAGTGGCTGTGAAATCGGATTTCTTATACGCCAATATTGGCACTAAGGCTAGTATGGCTATGCAGTAGACTTGGTAAGGTAATGCGGCAAAAACATAGGTAATTGGCTTATCGGTTAAGGTGCCGTTTTCCACCTGAGCACCGATTAGGCTGATAAGAAAAACGCTGGCACCACTGAAGGGCATCAGCCAGGCCAAGGGGGCTCCGGTGCTATTGGCGACAAATGCCAGTTTCTCACGGGAGATACTAAATTTATTGAACAGTGGCCGACCGATTAGTCCAACCAACATCATAGACCCCACACCCTCCAGGCACATCAAAAATCCAAAAGCGAAGGTGATAAGTTGAGCCCTGGGCTTGGAGTTTACCAGATGGCGTTTGTGGGATATTTGATAGATAAGGGCATCGATACCGCCTGATTGCCTCATGACATTAATGATGGCGCCAATCATCAGGATAAAGATCAGGCTTTTGACCGAGCTTGATGACTGAAAGGTATCGGCTATCGCATTAAAGCTGTTTGCCACACCGAGTAAAATATTTTGCGATAGCAGGATCGAGCCTGTCATGATACCGGCAAAAATAGCCACATAGACCTGTCTTGTGGTAATGGCGAGTAATATCGCGAGGCAGGGAGGCAGTATGGTTAACCAAGTATTCATAGTAGGGTAAAGCTCTATCGCTAGGGGGTGTTTGATGATTAAAGGCTGAGTAATAAGCTGGTGTCTTTCGACGGGTAATCTCTGCTTGAAACTTTCTGCCATGATAAAAGAGATAACCTCCAGGTTATCTCTTAACCATTCGTTATTTATCTTCGAAGATAAATTTTTCATCCTTTAACGCATCTTCAGGGCGCTTACACACGTAGTCTGGATAGATTTCACTGGCACGTAGAGTCTGGTCTGTGAATGCGGCAAGCTTATCGATGACATAGATAACATAGTTGATGCCCCACCGCTCCTTGTCTGTTTCGGCCCCTTTCTTGGCCGTTATCTCATCACCCGAGCTCTCCTTCTGCTCGATGATGTACTCAGTGGAGAAGTGCTCATATTCAAACTGAGTGTCTGGCCAGTTTTGTTTGAGCTGGGCTAACATCTCATTTTGAGTCAGGGCGTTGTAATCTAACTGAACACACTTATTTAGCGTGCGATCATCGGTCACGGCCATGGCGGCGAGGTAGCCAATATCTTCGATATCGTGCGTGTAGATAGGAATATCCAGGTCACCGAATGTGGTGATCTTGCTGAAAAATCGTAAATTTGGCATAAAATAGTCGAAGATGCCGCCGTTGTAAAAAAGGGTCCAGTCTAAGCTTGAATTTATGAGTAGATCATGGAAGCTTTTCTTCTGGTCGAAGATCTCACCATCTCCCATCTCAAGCGCCTGAGTATGAGCGCCAAACTCGGTAGGAACAAATCGTTTTACGCCGGCTTTAACCGCCGCCTCAAGCCAGAGAGGTTCAAACTTCTGGATGATCTCCTTCGAGCCGGGCACGCTGGCGACAAGGGTATCCACACCTCGAAGGGCCTTTGTCAGAGCATTGACATTTTTCATATCCGGACACTCGACAAGTGTCGCGCCCAGTGTTTCGAACTCTGTTAACTTGGCCTCATTGTGTGGGCCGCGTGCGCGAAATATGATGGTAACTTGGTGCCCTAGTGAGAGTAAGCCTTTAGTTAATGGCGTACCGACCTGGCCAGTGGCACCAATGACTGCAACATGTTTTTTATCCATATAAAGCTCCTTTCGGCTTAGCAAGATGATATTTGATGATGGGGAGGAGTATTGAAGTGGTAACAAGTGTTTGAATCATACTCAGCCTTTTTATGACTCTTATGTTAATCAAGCCAGAGTGGCTTTACATGGTCAGACTTAGACTAAAAATGGTTAATCTCGAACCTAAACCCTATTAATGAACTTTTATCGCCCACATTGCTATGTCGGATCCCCCTATTCGGGCTTGAAGAGATTAAGATGATTAAATTGCCTGAGGTGGCTTTGGGAGCCAAAACGCTGAATGGAAAGGAAGAGTAGGGAGGGAGGCCTGCCACATTCAGGATGGGGCCGAATGTCTATTGCTTCCCGTACTGCGATGAGTGGGAGTTAGCGTTTCCACTGCCTGAGTTCGATAATCAGTCCGTCAGGATCTCGTATCTCTGCGCGATAGGAGTCGCCTAAATCGACAGGCTCGACGGCTAGCGGTATACCTTTAGCCTTGAGGTAGTTGACCGCCTTCGTCATATCGTCAACCTCAAGCGCTATGGCGCGATAACCAACCTGCCAAGCCGCCTCCGATTTTTGTTCGGGAGTCTGGGTAGAGATGATCTCAACGACAGTGTCGCCCAACTCCAGAAAAATGACCTCCTGCATGGGGGGCATATCTACTTTTGTTCGACTCTTAATCTTGAAACCCAGAATATTAACGAAGAAACCTATGGTGACGTGGGGGTCTCGGGGAACAATCTCTACGTGGTCGACTCTCTTGAAAATCATGTTAACGCCTTTTCATTCAGTGAATGTTTAATAGCAATCGGTATTAGTGCTGAGAAGCTTAGCGAGAGAGATTCTATCGGTAGTGAATTAGGTGAAAAAGTAAAAAAAAACGGTGGTTTTATTCTAATAAATCGAATGCTTGTTGGTATTTACAGCTAAGGCAGATTTGCGAATCGATGCGGATTGAACTCTTTTTGTTACAAATGGAATGAAACTAAACGTAATAAAGATAACTCCCGCGCTTTCTATTTAACTGTAGCTCTAAGTACAACTAAGCCCCAAACCTTGAGGCAAATGTGCGACCGGTTACCTGTTATAGGGCGTGCTCATATCCCATTTAGGCTTTTGAGCACAGAAGGTAGATGAGTATCTCCCTTCTAAGAGCGGGCGTCCTCTTCTGGCGCCAATGATGTTAAAGGATGTAAACATGAACATTCTCACAAACAAAAGGTATCTATTGGTAGGTGTGTTAATTGCGTTAGCCAGCACTTATGTATCGGCCAGAGGTGGCGGGCAAGGTTTCGGCGGTTTTAATGCCATCACTAAGGCTCAACTCGAGTCAACCTGGAATGGTAAAGCAGGCCCGCAACATACGGCGGTAAGAGGCGTTAGGGTACAGTGGTATGCCGATGCGTGTGGAGTGGCCAATGGGCATGCTAAGGATGCCAAAGAGTGCATGAAAAACACAAAAAAGGTTAAATAGGCTCACTAGGCTTCGAGTTACGAGAGCGGGAACAAGTTCCCTGCGAGTGCGCCAACAAGTTGTCTGCGAGGAAAGGAAAGGGCTTGTATTTTGGAGGGGAATATCAATCTGGAACCTGGAATCGCGTAGCCCCAAAACATTCGCGGCTAAAGCCGCTCCTACAAATAACGCCAATAGCTCGCATCTCGTGGCTCGAACCTAGAATCTAGGTTCTAGGTTCTAGAGCCTTAAGTCCTATAAAGTATTTTAATCACATGCCAACCGAACTTTGTTTTGACTAGGTGTGGGGTGATAAGTTCGCCTGTGAAACAGACCTTATCGAACTGCGGCACCATCTGCCCCTTCTTGAATTCACCTAAGCTGCCGCCCTTTTTGCCCGATGGGCAGGTGGAGTGCTTCTTGGCCAGCACGTCAAACTTAGCGCCTTTATTCAGTTGCTTGATAATATCTTCGGCTTGCTCTTTATGTTTGACTAATATGTGCAGTGCTGCAGCGGTTCTTGCCATCTCTCTTAACTCTCATCGTGTATTCAATAAACTGACTCAGGTATCAGTCAGACTCGTTAGGTGAATTATACCCGTCAAGGCTTCAGAGTCATAACCAAGTTTCACCTCGACCGAAGCGATATACCAATTGTCCGACAGTCAGGTTGTCTCGGCTGGACAATTTTGCGCTCTAGTCTGTGGTATAGACAAGGCCGTAGGAAGCCGCTAAGGCATTTTTTCCTCTCTATTCAATGGTCAATATTGGCATAAAATCATATTTCTGTTATTATCGAAATATATTTATGTTTAGATATGGGCAGATGGCGTGATGGATATTGAAGTGGTTGCTAAGGCGTTGAAGGAGTTGGGTCATACGACTCGATTAACCATCTATAAGCGAGTGGTCCGCGCTGGATTTCAGGGCTTGGCGGTGGGCAGTTTGCAAGAGCAGCTAAAGATCCCGGGTTCAACCTTGTCACACCATATTTCCAGCTTAGTTTCTGCCGGACTCATCTCCCAGCGACGTGAAGGCAGAACCCTGTTCTGTGTCGCCGAGTTTGATAAGCTCGAGGGCGTGATTGGTTTCCTGCAGGATGAGTGTTGTATCGACGAGGAGTGCTGCACGCAAGAGGAGTAATGTGTCCAGCTGTTGGCTATAGGAGTGTTTGCTCAACACTCCTGTTCTATTTGAAATCTGGTTTACTTGGTTTACTTGGTTTTCAGGTAGGCCAGCGAGTCTAAAACTCCCATGCCTGAGTGTACGCCACCTTCGGTTGTCGTGGCCGATTTACTGCGAATAAGATAACCCGCATAGCCTTGCTCTTCTACAGCAGGTTTTCCCTCTATATGTACGGTAAACATGCCTATCTCACTGATCAGATCAAGAATAACAGACTGCTCACCTTTTCTCACCAGCAGAGCAGGGTTTGCTCTCGGTTTTGGTTGCAATCGTCTCATCAGCGACCACACTTGATACTCTTCGGGGTTCAGTCTTTGGAGTGTTGGCTGTATTTTTTCATCAAAAATGCAGTGTCCTCCCCCCTCTCCCTGGTTTTTTAGTACCCAGTCACCGCTCGATTGTTTACTCATCCAGTCTGCGCTGTGCTCATCTACTGCTAACATCTCACCGAGTAGAGCTTTGACAGCTTTCGCTTCATCTAGAGTTAAGCCAAATCGTGATAACTGGGCTGGAGTCATGGCTGTCACCAGCATCTGAACACGTTTGCTGGTGGCCAGCTGCTGACTGACCGTGGCATTAACGGCGACTCTGTGTTGTTCGATAAAAACGCGGGTCTGTGTAAGGGCTTCACAGCAAACCTGGCCTATGATGTCATTGGCGGCGTAATCACAATAGTCATAACCTGCCCGCAGGTAGACACAGTCGATTGGACCAACGCCGGCTAACAGCAAGCGGTTTTTTGGACCACTGCTGAGTCGTCCGTGCAGTTCACGAAAGGTGCGCCTTACTGTTCTTATTCCTTTACTTTGCAGTGCCAACTCCAAAAGATGTTGGTCGAACACATTGTCTTCGTTGGTCTGCACTATCATCATGAATGTCGGCGGACCTTTATCGTCAAATTCCCGTTTAATCTGCATTGTTGCTTTGGCAATTCCCTGGGCAAGCCGTTCTATGGCTGGGTTGCCGATAAGCTCACTTTCATCAGCGTGCGACCAGTTGGCATATCTCTCTGGCCACTGCTTTTTCAGGTAACTATGTAACTCATGAATACGCTGGCCGAATGGACCCATGCCCGCTGCTATGCCATTAAACTCGATCAGCTTTGGACCGTGTTTTACGTCATCCATAAAGTCGCTGCGCATTATGAGTAGAGGTAACCTTGGTGTCTTTTTCAGTTGACGGTGCATGGTCAACAGGGCTGCAAAAAATGGGTCTCCGTGAGCAACTGGCTCTATGGCGTTTAGCAAGAATGCATGATCCTCAGAGACTCGGTGAATCATTTGTCCGAGAAGAGGCACACTTGTCTTTAGGTTCTCAAATCGTTTTCTGTCGATGGCGGTGGGCGTAAAACTCAATGGGGCATGACTCGCCGAGTCTGGTGCATTTTTTAAACTAAGCCCTTGTAAAAGAGCCCATTCGATGGCGTCTTCGGTCGCTGCTTTAGTCTGACTATCTATCATAGTGTCATCTCTACCTTAGTTTAATCGAAGTCTTAGTTGTGTTTTATTAATAATATATTTCGGCTTTTCTAGAATTATAGGTTGACAAGAAAATTAATTCAATTATTATTTCGAACATTCTCGAAATGAAAGTCTCGAATTAACGAATGAGTAGGAAATACTATTATGAGCCCTGAAATCTTAACCATGGCCCGTGAGGCCGCAGATATGTTTGCCTTTCTGGCAACCGAATTGATTATCCTCTTTCTTGTCATCAGCTACTTTGTTGGTGTGTTACAGGAGATTATTACCCCGGAAAAAATTCAATCTATTTTGAGCTCCCGCAACGGCAAAGGCTACGTGATTGCGGCGCTACTCGGTGCGATCACACCATTTTGCTCCTGTTCGACTATCCCATTCCTTAAAGGCTTGCTCAGAGCAAGGGCGGGTTTCGGCCCCATGATGGTGTTTTTGTTCTCCAGCCCCTTGCTCAATCCGGTGATCATTGGTCTGTTTGTGGTGACCTTCGGCATTAAGGTGGCGGTGTTCTACTTCACCATAGCCTTGGTCGTGGCAGTTACTGCGGGCTTTGTCCTGGAAAAACTGGGCTTCGAGCGTTACGTTCGTCCCGAGGCGTATGAAGCAAGCGACGCATCAAGCTGTAAAGCGACGTGTGGTGATACGAATACAGCAGTTGAAACTAGCAGCGAGTCAACTTGTTGCGACAGCCAAACAAAGTCAGCTGTTCAACCTGTGACAAGCTGCGGTGCTGCACCTGCACTAGCAATGGAAGCGAGTGGCTGTGGAGCAACCACTTCACCAGCAGCAGTTTCCTCTTGTGGCACTGGCTCATCATGTGGAACTGCAGACGCTAAGGTGGGAAGTTCTGAGAGTAGATGGCTGCGGATCTGGCGCTCAACCTGGAAAGACTTCAAGCAGGTATTTCCATACTTGCTGCTGGGTATCACTCTAGGTTCGTTTATCTATGGTTTTATCCCGACAGAGCTGATTGCTAAATATGCGGGTGAGGGGATGTGGTACGCGATCCCTGTGGCAGCGATTATCGGTATTCCACTGTATATCCGAGCCGAAGCGGTGATCCCATTGAGTGCAGCCTTAGTGCAGAAGGGGATGGCATTAGGTTCTGTGATGGCCTTGATTATCGGTAGCGCGGGCGCGAGTCTGACCGAAGTGATTCTGCTTAAATCTATCTTTAAGAATCAGATGATCGCCGCATTTCTTACTGTGATCTTGGGTATGGCTATCGGCGCAGGTTATCTCTACAGCTATATGTTCAGTTAACTCAGTGGCTCGCGGCGTAGGCGTCTATGGCGCGAGCTCTATAGGGAGCGCCCCGGTCGGGTATCGATAGTGAACAGGGTCTCTCCTCTCTCCTTTTTTCTCTTAGTTCCCCTATTTATCTCTGTTTTTTTGTTACGTGATCCTATTCAAAATTCTTTCGTTAATCCCGATACCTCTTTGAAACAAACTGAACCAATTGTTATGGCTATGCTCAATAAGTGGTGACGGGCTGCAGAGATGTTTGTTTTCGGTCTTGTGCCATTTCTGTTGGAAGTTAAGTTCTGATATTGAGTCTTACTGTTGAATCTCCATTGATTCATTTTGAAGAAACGTAGTCGATATAATAATTAAATAAAACAAGAGGTTTATATTGGAAAAAATGAGTAAGTTGCTGCTGTTAACTCCGGCTATATGTACATGTTTAACCATAGTGATTGCAATTCTTCATTACTTTCACATTTTAAATAACGTCACGGGAGTGCTGGTTTTACTGGGCATCACCTGTGTGGTTAATGTGTTGAGTTATTTCGTGATCTCCATAAAGACAAAAGGGAACCTTCCCTATATTTTGCTTGGGAATATGATGTTTTTTATCGTTTTTGTTTTTTCAGCGACCACGGTACAAAGCCACAACTGTGAACATCATGAAGAGGCTGTGGTATTTCAGTATGGTGTTCATGATGCAGGTGAAGAGATAAAAATTGGTGTTGGTGCCACCTGTGTAAATTGTAGTAAATAGCAACAGATGATCTGAACGAGTCCCACCCCCGAGTATCAGAAAGCCCGCTTAGTGCGGGCTTTCTGTTTTCTGAAATCTTTCTATCTATCTGAGACTAAGTTTAAACCACGTAAAACCTAACTCTTTACCTTCCAGTTAATCTCTTCTCCGGCGAAGAAAGGCACTATGGGGTTACCGTTTGGCAAGACGATCTCACTCGGGACCGTCCACTTCTCTTTGACTAAGGTGACGGTACTGGTGTTTCTTGGCAGGCCATAGAAATCCGGGCCATGAGTACTGGCAAAGCCTTCAAGTTTGTCGATGATACCTAAGTCATCGAAAACTTGTGCGTAAAGTTCCAGTGCACTCCAGGCGCTATAACAACCGGCGCAGCCACAGGCCGACTCTTTACGGTGCTTCTCGTGAGGCGCCGAATCTGTGCCTAAGAAGAACTTACTCGAACCGGTTGCGATTGCTGCGCGCAGTGCTTCCTGGTGAATGTTGCGCTTAAGCACCGGCAGGCAGAAGTTGTGCGGACGCACGCCGCCGACTAACAGATCGTTACGGTTAAGTAGTAGATGTTGAGGTGTGATGGTTGCGGCCACATTATCAGAGGCTGACATCACGAACTCGGCGGCCTCTTTAGTGGTGATATGCTCGAATACCACCTTAAGGTTCGGGAAAGCGTCTACGATGCGAGTGAGGTTACGCTCAATGAATATCGCTTCACGATCGAAAATATCGATATGAGACTCGGTCACCTCACCGTGAACCAGCAGCAACATGCCGATTTCAGCCATTTTCTTAAAAATTGGGAATAAGCCGTCAACGGCTTTTACCGCAGCGTCTGAGTTGGTGGTTGCGCCAGCGGGGTAAAGCTTAGCCGCCACAACACCCGCCGCTTTAGCCTCTATGATGTCTTGCTCTGTGGTGTCATTGGTCAGGAAGAGAGTCATAAGAGGCTCGAAATTTGAGCCCTCTGGACGCGCGGCCAAAATACGCTCACGGTACTCAATAACCATTTTGGTATCGGTCACTGGTGGCAATAGATTTGGCATGACGATAGCACGTTGGAAGAGTCTGGCCGTGGCTGGCACGGTTTCTTTTAACATATCACCGTCACGGAAGTGAAGGTGCCAATCGTCGGGGGTAAGTAGGGTGATCTGCGTCATTTGGGTTTCCTAAGGGTTTACGATAAGCATTTACCAGCTTATTTCTGCGCCATATTATGCCAGAAATCGGCTTTTTTGGGTAGGTGAGTTTGCGCTCTCTCATGCGGGATCTGTAATGTTACCCAAAGAGGGATTTAAGGCTTGTGCCACTCATCAGTATGGCTATTGTTTTTGAACTACAATGGAGGTGTAAGCAAAGGATACCTACAATGCGCCTACTTTTTAAATGTCTGTTGCCACTTTTGTTGCTGCTCCCTCATTTTGTTGTTGCGGAAAGCAGACCCTTAAGGATCCTCTCTCACGATCGTCCCCCTTTTCATTTTGCTGACAGCCAAGGCGAGGTCGTGGGCATTTGCGTCGACATTATCGATATTATCTTCGAGGAGATGGAGCTTGAGTATGAGGTGATCGATCTTAAATGGGCCAGAGTTTGGCACAAAATTGAAAAGGGAGAGGGTGAGGCGGCATTTACCACATCCAGAAAGGCGCCGAGGGAACCCTATCTCTATTACCCAGAGACAGATATGTGGCGTTCAGAATTTGTTTTCTTCGTACAAAAATCAGATAAAGCTTTGGCCCCGAACGGCAGCTATGCTGAGGTGGCAAGATCCGGCGGTAAGGTTGGTGTTTGGCGGGGGGCATCCTATGATGATGTTTTTTGGAAAACATTTCCCTATAAAGACGGTACGACAACATACTCTCCAAACCTTAAAAAACATGACGTGTACAACAAGCAGCTGTTTATTGTTAAGGGCCCGAGTCATGCGGTAAAGATGCTGGGGCGTGGAAGAGTCTCTTTCTTCCTTGAAGACCGAATTACCGGACAATATTTAGTTAATAAAAATAACCTGGAAGGAAGCGTAGTCTCCTACGAGCAGGTGGTTTTTTCTAAAGGTTATCCTATGCCATTCATTAAAAACTCGGATTATCCTGACCTGAAGCAGATTAGCGAAGAGTTTGAGAGACGATTGATCATATTGAAAAATGATGGCCGTTATGAGGCAATCCTGAATCGCTGGCTTAATCAGTAGTTCGGGTGAGTTAAGTGGACGCCATATGTTCCAGTGACGTCATATAGAAATTAAGTGGACCTTCGAGTAGTGGCTCAACCTCATGAGCGCCCGGGGCACAATTGACAGCCAGTGCCAGTCCGTGAAGATAGTCGACCCAAAGATCTAAGCTATGTTTTTTGGTTGCATCCGTTAAATTAAGTGGGGAAATTGCGGTCTGAAAGCGTTCGGTAAAAACCACTGCTGGCCCATCTGTTGTCATGCCTAACATGGTTTCCAGTAAGCCCGGGTATTGCCGTAATAAGCGGAGGTAACTCAAAGATAGCTGTTTGAGTTCGGCTTGCCATTGCTGACATGTTTTTGGTTGATAGATCTCCTCAATCAAAGAACGTGTGATAGCTTCGAGTAGTGCACTCTTATTATCAAAATAGTGATAGATGGCCATGGCATCTACCTGCAAAGCAGTCGCTAGCTTACGAATACTGGGCACCTTGCCTTCAAGGCGCATTAACTCCTTGGCTTTGTCGCCAATGACTTCTTGACTCAATTGTCCCGCCGATGCCTTGGGGCGCCCTCGTTTTCTATCCTTGACAGACATTATGAATACTCATTAATATAAATGTAATTCTACAGTGTAGAATATTTTAGTTGAATATGTCGAATAATCCAAGTGATTAAGTTTACTGAATCGAATCGGTACGTTTGTTCGGCTCGATAAAATTTGTGGAGAGAGTGATGAGCAACATAGTGTATATCGCGGTGAGCCTGGATGGTTACATCGCCGATAAAGCCGGGAGTGTGGATTGGTTACATTCAATTCCAAATCCTGAAGGCTCAGATATGGGGTTCGGTGAGTTTATCGGGAGAGTCGATGCCTTGGTTATGGGGCGCAATACCTTCGATATGGTGCTGAGTTTTGGCATCGACTGGCCTTACAGTAAACCTGTGTTTGTGTTGAGTAATACTATGGCCCAGGTCCCTGCAGGTTACGAGGATAAGGTGTTTATAGTTAATGGGCCGCTCGATGAGGTGTTGGTTACACTGCGCCGGCAGGGATACAAAGATCTCTATATTGATGGTGGGGTGACGATTCAAAATTTTCTGAAAGCGGACCTTATCGATGAGATGATCATTACCACAATCCCTGTGCTCTTAGGTGGTGGTTTGCCTCTGTTTGGTGACTTAGTGACACCGTTAAATTTCAAGCATGTGAAGTGCGAAAGGTTGCTCGATAGTTTAGTCAAAAATCACTATCTGAGAGTGCGTGACGGGGTTAACGGGAAATAAACTGGCCTGCAGAGAAACTTTGCCTCAGACTAGCATTCAGAGCCACGTTAGTCAGCGAAGAAGTGCGAGTGTTAAAACATAAAGAGTATCTACGTCAGGGCCCCGATTACCGCTTCGGTGAACAGGTGAGTTTTCATGATATCAAAGAAACCTTTGGTCTGAATCATATTCGCATAGGCAGCTGGGTCGAAGAGGATGAGAAGCACAAGGCGGCCAATCTTATCTTTGACTCTTTAGCCGACTTAGCGTTTATCCTGAAACTGCCTCCTCAAGCCATTGGGCTTCGACAGACACTCAATCTGGCTTTCGGTAGTGGTGGGCAACAGGGCGTGCAGGCGCATTATATGCCTGCTGGCCGAGAGCTTGCACTGGCCAAGAATGCGGGAGCAGGTGCTCTGGCTCATGAGTTTTGGCACGCCTTCGACCACTATATTGCGGCTAAAGCTTTTAAGGCTAAAGGCAACGGCAGATCAGGAGTCGCATTTGCCACTAGTTGTTGGCTGGCCGATGTGACGAGTATTAAGCATCCACTAAATCAAAGGCTAGAGCAGGTTTTCGCCACTACTTTGTTGACTCCAGATGGCACTGATAGCCATGCTTATGTCGATAGAGCGGTCGCATTAGATAGCCAATATGGTCGGCAGTATTTATCAAAACCCACCGAGCTGATGGCCCGCGCTTTCGAGGCCTGTATCGAGTCACACCCAGAGATACATAACTCTTATCTCGTCGCCGAGACCTTAAGTTCATCACTGGCCGATTCCGGTGGTTATCCTGACTTGGAGCACCGACAGCAAATCTTCTTGGCACTGATTGCATATTTTGAACCCCTGGGTGAAGCTTTAGGGCGTGAAGGATAAAAATTAAGAATAATAGAAAGCTAAGAGCTACTCTGGGCTATAAGATCTCAATCTAAGCTGACAATTTTCGGTGCCAGTTGGTGTGCCGCTTAATATGCAAAAGTACCGCGGATCGGGTAGTCGTTATCCGGATCGCTTATCCACTCCAAGCCCGAGACTAAGGCTTCAAGCTCCGGGCGACAGAAGGGGTTATTGGAGATATCGATGACCTGAATGACTCCCACCCGATTAACCACGAAGAGTCCTGGCTCGGCAAAGTCATGGTCGGTTTCCTGTTCAGAGCGAGGAATAGAGATATATAACCCGAGTTGCTGCATCTGCTCTTGAGTCAGGCCGTAAGCGATTGGGAAGCTAGTGGTTAGCTTCTCTTTATGTGCCTCAAGCTGAGTCTTGGAGTCGGCCGAGACGGCAACAATATCAAGGCCAATTTTTTGTAAACGTGTTTTATAGCCTTCTAACTGGTTTAGGTATTTTGTGCATAGAGGACAATGTTGCCCACGGTAGATCACCACCATTTGCCATATAGCCTCATGATAAGCGCGCCCTAATGTGATCGTATTGCCATCGAGTGTATTGGCCCTTATCGAAGGGAAGTTTGAACCTGCCGATAACTTTACTGAAACACTCATAATTTTTGTCCACTTTAAGATGGGGAATAGCGATTACAATACAATATAATTTTAGTTCATTAATCATCTATTTGGGGGGATAAAGTTTAACCTGATATTTGATTATCAAGCAGAGATTAACTTGAGGCAGAACTTTCGGATTACTGAAGCATAGCTCTTTGCTATCGCACATTATCTATCCGCATTGTCTATCGGCATTAATTAACGGATACCTCCGGGGCGGGCCTCTCCAGAATCTGATACTGGTAACGAACCTATTTATATGCATCTCCAGACTTATACCTTATTACTGAGTTGTTATTAATTTTAGGTACAACCAATTATAAAAAACTGCCTGATGATTTAGATCACAGCTTTGATATGAGGGAGGCGATCTGTTCAGCAAGTATTCAGAAATTTTCAGTTTATTAAGTTTAAATTAATAATGATGCTTAACATGGTAAGTAATTGGCAAAGATAATCTTATCTTCGATTCTTTAAGGAATACTTATGAAATACCTGACTCTGTTAACTGCCCTTGTTTTTGCAGGTTCTGCTGCCGCTACAGATTGCTCCGATTGCCATGAAACAATCGACCTGACTGTGCATTTAGAAGCGGAAGCGACACTGGGTACCTGTAATGACTGTCACGATATGGGCAGTGCACATGAGGTGGATATGGAAATTCATGAAGCAACGCTGACGATGACAGAGTGCGCCGACTGTCACGGGATGTAATACCGGCTTTAACGTCCTCGGTCGGCTCGTGCCGAGGACAAATTTACAGCGCCTGTCTCTCCTCATATCTTTTTATCCTCGACCCTCGACCCTCGTTTACTTGTGCGCCTCGGTAATGAATTTTTCCAGTGCTTGCTGCAGCCATTGAGGTGAGCTGACCTGACCTTCCTGATTGTGTTTTAACCATAAATAGGTCGTTGGATAACTGAAGTTTTTTAGTATGTCTTTATCTTGTTGGTAATCCAGTATCTCAGCGTGAAGTCCTTTGATGTTTTGTAGAAAGTTAACCGCAGCCCTGACACCCACAATGATGATGGCATTTGAATTCAATAGGGTATTGGCGGCGCTTCCCAGATCTGAAACGGTGGCAAATACCTCTAACTTCTTTCCCTGTCTCTTCGCATAGTTTACCAAGGGTGATTTATTGGCGGGGAAGGGCATGGTGATCAGCTTGACTATCGGGTAGTTAATCATCTCATCGATAACAGGGTTGTGCCAAATCGGGTGCCCTTCACGTGCAATTAAGTGTCCGCCTCTGTGTTGAATGATGGGCTTTGACAGTATTCCCTTTCTATCGGCGGGTTCGAAGGTGATGGCTGCATCGAGCTCTCCATTTTGGAACTCATCTATGCTGGTTTTTGTCCAAGGGCAGAGGGTAACATCTATCTTGGTATTATTCTTGTCTGCCGCTTTAAGAATGGTTTGAGGTAAGTTAATCTCAAGTTGTGGCACAGTGGCAATCGTGAAACTTGGTTCGCGCTGATGCTGAATATTATGTAAGTATTGCTGTGCTTGAGTGCTTGCCTTAAGCATCTCCAGCAACTGAGGGTAGAGGTTGTGAGCAAGCTCAGTGGCCTCGAGACGGTTATTCTGCCTGATAAAAAGTGGATCTGAAAATGCCTTTCTCAGAGCATTTAGCTCGCGACTGACCTTGGGCTGAGACAGTGCTAAATGATCGGCTACATCATTGACTGCCTGCTTTAGATAGACTTGGCAAAATATTTCAATGCTTAGTAAGTTGAGATTCAGCAACTTATCTATGGACATTTATCTTTCCTTTTATTCAGGGCTTTAATGCGACGTTGTCGTATATAAATTGTGTTATCGCTAACTGTAACCAACTGGGGATTTGATGGTTCTGCTTTCTTTTGGTCAAATAATGACGGGGAAGACCGCTTCTCTGACAAAGCTCGAGTTGTTGCTCTTTTGATAACTTCATCGAACGTATATCACTATTTTTATTTAGAAAGGTTATTGCGCTTAAAGAGCTTACTAAAGCCATGCCGTTGCTGGTTTCCAGCAGTGCGCCGAGGTCGGCAAGGGCACTGACTTTCGCTTCGATATTGAGCTCCACTCCCTGATCTTTTGCGTAGAACTCTAACGGATCCCTTAGATCACTGAATTCTGGCATGTCGATAACGATATAGGCTTGCTTGAGAATATTATCTAATGCCGTGGGGTTGACGGTTTCCCAGATAGGATGGTTTTTGTTACCGACAAGAAATAGCGATTCTCCCTCGGCAATAAAATCCGATTGCAACTGCTCGGTATTATAGGCTCTGTGGGTGACGGCCAGATCGATCTCTTTCTGTTTTATCAAGCTGCCGACATCACCAGTGCAAGGTTTAATATTAAATAGGTATTTTTTCTGATGTTCGGTCGCCTTATCTTGTAATAGACGACTCAGGTTTGATGAAAGTAGTGGCGGACAGGCGATAACAATTTCTTTCTTATGAGTATTATCCGATTCAATATTGAGACGACTACAATTCTCCGCAATCTGGATGATTTTCTTCATCGACGGATAGATTTCATCGGCAAACTGGCTGCGTTCGAAGCCGTGCTGCTTACGGATAAATAGAGGGGCATCGAGAGAGTGACGTAATGCCTTCAAACTTCGACTTATCTTGGAAGCGGGTACATTCAGAGCCTGGCCCACTAATGTTGAGTTTAATGACTCATAAAGTAGTACAAACACTTGGATATCAAAGAGATTATTCTGCTTAAACTTACTCATCATTATTATATTTATATAAAACACACCTAGCTAATTTAGGGATAAATACGCGGCAATGCGAGGATCAATATCATGTAAATGAATGAAATGTAATTAAGGTTACGTTTTTGTGATCTTGAGTTTATCCGTTAATGATATCTACGCCTCTCATTTCTATTATTCGTTGTTCGCAATTTCATTTATCGAATGTTAGCCGGAACATCTGTTAAATATAAGTTTGTTAATATCAAGTGTTGCAACAACCTATAGAGATTAGTGTGTAACACTGTTATTTATTCGTATGTTAGTTTTTTGTACTGGGGTTCAAGCTGTGTTGCAAAGTGATTTGCTTCAAACTTATTCATCTGAAATATCTTTAGCATTTCATATGAACCACATGGTGGTTACATATTAGGGAGATATAATGATTATAACTAAAAGAAAAACGTCGCTAGCACTATTAATTGCATCCGCAATGATGGTCACAGGTTGTGGTGATGATGGCAAAGATGGGCAAAACGGTGCAGATGGTTCAAATGGTGGCAATGGCGAGAATGGTCAGCCCGGTACTTCCGGTCTTCATATCGATATGGCTGCTGAAGCGACTGCAAATATTACGAACGCAGCGTATGCAGACGGTATTATTACTGTCGATTTCGATCTGGCAAATAAAGAGGGGGTCGGCCTATTTGGACTGACCGGTGAGAATGAGTTCCATGATTTCCGCTTTTCACTCGCTCAACTGCAAACTAACACTGGTTCTGAGCTAAAGCAGTGGATGTCACTGCTTAACGAAACGACCAATGATGCAGGGACGACATTCGAGCAAGGGTTCGAGAAATTAAATGATTGCCCCGAGTGTTTAGTCGACAACAAGGATGGTACCTACACCTATACATTCAATACTAATCTAACGACCGCTGAAGACGTTGCAGGTATCGTGTTTGATGCCGACCTGACTCAGCGTATCGCCATTGAGATGCAGTTCGAATATGACTCGGGTCATGAACTTGCTGAAAATGCTCACTATGACTGGATCCCATCAACCAATGCGACAGAGGGTGTAGAGACTCGCGAGTTAGTGACGCTTGAAACTTGTTACACTTGTCACCAGCCAGATAGCCTTAAGGCTCACGGTGGTCGTAGACTTGATCTAGAAAACTGTCAGTCATGTCATAATGGTATTGTCTCTGATCCTAATGATGTTTCAGTTGAATTAGGTCATATGGTGCACGCTATCCATATGGGACCTGAGCGTGAAGGTAAAGATGCAGAGGGCAATGTTGTTCCTATGCCTTATACCATCGCTGGCTACGGCGGCGATCATGCATTCGATTACCCGGCTTTCCCGACTAAACCCTTTATGGACTGTGCGGCTTGTCACGTTCAAGATGAAGAGTTAGCCGACAAAGATCTATGGTTAGCGAATGCTAATGCAAATGCCTGTACGGGTTGTCATACAGACTCGCCTGCACAGCATAAGTCAGATAAGAACCCTTCCCTGTCTTGTACAGACTGTCACAGTGCAGCGGTTCATGCTGATCATAAGAAGCCATATGACGCAGCTGAAGATTACAGTGTTGAAGTTAGCAATGTTGTCTTAAACGTTGACGGTCTACTTGAGTTTGACGTTAAGGTTATGGACAGTGCTGGTACACTGGTCACTGAAGATGAGATCTATAAACAAGGCTACAGCAACCCATATATGGTTGTGAGCTGGGATATCGAAGATGATTATCCTGAGCAGCTTGTGTCTTTAGATACAGATAATCTGACGGTTGGAACAACTTACGATCACAGACGTTTCAGCTTGAAGGGTGATGGTTCAACTACCTACGATGCAGACACTAAAGTGTTCCATGTTACCACTGAGAAAGTGAAAGGTAGCAAGACATATCAAACTGATGTACCAGCAGATATCCTTACTGACAGATCGTTAGAAATCCTGCCATTAGTTAAGGTCTGTTTCACAGAAGCAACTAACGCACGTACAGATTGTACTGCAGATGATGCATATCCTGCATATGTTCAAACTGAACCATACCGTGTATACAAGGCGGGTGCTTACGGTCCTGAGATGCGTCGTCCTATCATCGATGAAGCTACTTGCATGGGTTGTCACAGCCAAGAGCTATATCATGATGCTAACGGTGTGAACTGTATCGCCTGTCATACTAATGACAAGAAGTTGGGTGCTGTTGAAGTCGGCTATGCCCCTGTACCTTGGGGAGAAATGAAGTCTTCAAGCTTTATGTATAAGGCACACAAGGCTGAAGGACATGATAATGGCCATGGCGGTAGCGGTACTATCCTGAAGACTGACTGTATGACTTGTCATGCTGAAGTTGATGGCTGGAGTGGTAAGGATTACGGCTTCGAATTAGGCCGTAACGCTGGCTCTGCTCATACTGTACCTAGCTTTATTGCTAGCGAAGGTAATACAGACCCTGTACTGACTTACTACGCCTCTCCTGATGCTGCAGCTTGTATGAGTTGTCACCAGAAGTACCTTTCAGATGCGGCGATGTCGCATATGGAACTAAATGGTGCATATATTGGTGAAGATAAGGCAATGGCAAAAGATGCTAAAGAAGCTTGTGCAACCTGTCATAGCCCAGAGAAGATCATGGAGCACCACGGTCACTCTCTTTAAACATTAAGTTCCCGGAGGGAGCCATCCCTGCGTTTCCTCCGGGAGCTTATGTGGTGATGTAAAGTTCCAAAGTTAAAGTTTTTCCTGCAAAGTCAAAGGCACCTTAGGGTGCCTTTTTTTATGACATGGGGTCCACTTCAGTTAAGCAAAGCCTTAAATAGGAGAGTGCTTCCGGCAGAATAAACTATCAGTTTCAAGGAAGGCATAAGTTTTGAAATCGTCTCTTATAACGATTGAAATAGCTTCTTAGAAGTCATTTGGAGCGTTCTGGCGGGATCCGTCTCTCATTTTTCCAAAATAATAAAATTGGGTATTTATGCTTTTTCGGAACATTTAAATGGTCGAAATGGGGAGGGAACCACTAGCCATGGCCGTTTAGCGTCACAATCTAAGCTAAAATTCGAGAGAAATGTAGTTTTGTTACATTGAAGGTAATTGTCTCTATTTCAGAACAGACTCGCTTGTGTTGGAGTGGGCGGTTGCGCACGTGTTAATGGTTTGTTTGTTAGTTTGGCGATTGTGCATGTGTCTAATCTCTATATTCTGCTTTTTCTTCCTTCCCATATTACGAACAGGTGCTCTGTTTATTGTGCTGTTTAATTACTGGTCAGTGGTAAAGTTAGGGCAATGCCAGACCAGCACCTGAATTATGCTGTAAATAGCCTGCTTTTTCGTTCTAAAATTACATGAATGCTAATCATGCCAGTTACTTAGCTTGAATGGGTACTAAGGCGCAATTAGCCCTAGCCATTCTATACTTCACTGCTGTAAGCTCTATCTTCGTTAATGTACAAAGTCAGTATCTGAGCCGGTAATTTTGCAACAAAGCAAACTGAGCTTAGGGGCAAAAAAAATACTGAATCGAAAATTATAAAGTTACTGCCCATATACATATCTATATACATACTTACATACCTACAACGAGGACAATCATGAAGAAAATCCTAACCACGACTGCGACTGCTGTGTCATTAGCACTATGTTCGTTTGTCGCAAATGCTGCTGATTTTAAACCTGCCGTAGCCTATGATTCATCTGGTAAGTTTGATAAATCTTTCAGCCAGGCGGTTTATCAGAACGGCGTAATTAAATTTACCGAACAAACTAAGATTGATGTACGTGAATTTGTACCGGCAAACGATGCACAGCGTGAACAGGGCCTTGAGCGTCTTGCACGTCGTGGTTTCAGCCCAATCGTTGTTGTTGGCTTCATGTATGGTTCAGCATTAACAAAGGTGGCTAAAAAGCACCCCGATACTGAGTTTGTGATTATCGATGCCGTTGTAGATCTACCTAATGTTAAGTCTCTTGTGTTTAAAGAGCATGAAGGTTCATTCCTTGTCGGCGCATTGGCTGCGATGAAGTCAGAAAGTCATAAAGTTGGCTTCGTTGGCGGTATGGATATTCCACTGATCCGTAAGTTTGCCTGTGGTTACGAGCAGGGTGCTAAATACATCAGTAAAGATACCGAAGTATTCCAGAACATGACGGGTTCTACTAACGCGGCATGGTCAGATCCTGCCCGTGGTGCCGAGTTGACTAAGAGTCAGTTCACTAAAGGTGCCGACGTAGTATTCGCCGCTGCCGGTGGTACTGGTGTTGGTGTTTATCAGGCTGCGAAAGATGAAGGCAAGTTTGCTATCGGTGTTGACTCAAACCAAAACTACCTACATCCGGGCGTAATGCTTACCTCTATGGTTAAGCGTGTAGGCTTGGCGACATTTGAAGTATTTACGGCTGCCGAAGGTGGTACTTTCACTCCAGGTATCGATGCCCGTGGTCTTAAAGAGAATGGCGTTGGCTGGACGATTGATGAGCATAACCGTGACCTGGTGACTGCCGAAATGGAAACTAAGATCGGTGAGATTTCAGCTAAAATCGTAGCCGGAGAGATTAAGGTTCACGATTACATGGCTGATAATAGCTGTAAGTACTAATGTTGAATACGTATGTAGGTACTGACTATTCGTACCCGCATACGTAAAAGTGAAAGTTCGCTCTCCTGCCCCAAGCAGGAGAGTTTTTTGAGAAGTACCCATGGGGCGGCAAAGAGAAACATAATTTATGTCTACACTCCCTAGCGACAAACCTTTTGCACTCGAACTGCGTGGTATCGATAAGCGATTCGGCGCAGTGCATGCTAATCGAAATATTGATCTACAAGTTCCTCCCGGCACCATTCATGGCATTATCGGTGAAAACGGGGCGGGTAAATCGACCCTGATGAATATCATCTACGGGTTTTATACCGCAGACGCCGGAGATATTCTGATTGGCGGTGAGGTCCAGAAGCTTGCCAACTCTAAAGAGGCCATCAGTCATGGCATCGGCATGGTTCACCAGCACTTCATGTTGGTCGATAACTTCACCGTTCTTGAAAATGTAATTTTAGGCGCCGAAAATGGTGCTCTGCTCAAGCACAGCCTCCATGATGCCCGCACAGAATTAGAGCGGTTAGCAAAAGATTATCAACTCGATGTGCCACTCGATGCCTTAATTGAAGACTTGCCGGTAGGCCTGCAACAGAGGGTTGAGATATTAAAAGCCCTGTACCGTGGCGCTAAGATCCTTATTCTTGATGAACCTACGGGCGTACTGACTCCTCAGGAAACTGATCACCTGTTTCATATTTTCGATGCGCTGCGTGAGCAGGGTGTCACAATTTTACTGATCACTCACAAACTCAGAGAGATCCTGGCCGCCACAGATAATGTCTCGATCATGCGCCAAGGGGCGATGGTCGCGCACAGAAAGACGGCAGAGACGAATAAGGAAGAGCTGGCCGAGCTCATGGTGGGACGAAAGGTACGCCTGAAAGTCGATAAAATTGAAGCTAAACCTGCTCAGGTTGTACTGTCCACTCAAGATTTGACCTTTACAGATGATATGGGAGTCGATCGTCTTAAAAAGGTCAACATGGATATTAAGGCCGGTGAGGTTGTCGGTGTTGCCGGAGTATCCGGTAACGGTCAGTCTCAGTTGATTAACGCCCTTGCAGGCTTACTCACACCGACCAGTGGTTCAATCACAATCGGCGACACGCGTATCTCTGCCGAGCACCCCAGCTCGCCGGACGGCGTTCGCCAACTTAGTGTGGGTCACGTGCCGGAAGACAGGTTGGACATGGGTCTGATTAAAGCATTCAGCGCCGAAGAATCTGCCATATTAGGACATCAAAACCACTCTGATTACAATGGTATGGTGATGAATAAGCCTAAGGCGATCACCTCAGAATGTGTACGTCTTATGGAAGAGTGGGACGTACGACCGCAAGATCCTAAGCTTAGAAGTTCGCTATTTTCCGGTGGTAACCAGCAGAAGCTGATCATTGCCCGTGAAGTAGATAAGAACCCGGATGTGTTACTTATCGGTCAGCCTACCCGAGGTGTGGATATCGGTGCCATCGAATTTATTCATAAACGTATTATCGAACTCAGAGATCAGGGCAAAGGTATTCTCCTTGTGTCGGTGGAGCTCGATGAGATCATGGCACTGGCAGATAGGATCATCGTGATGTTCGATGGCAATATCGTCGGTGAAGTGAGCGCCGAACAGGCGAACGAGAAAATTCTTGGAATGATGATGGCCAATATATTACCCGATGAGCTTAGCGAGTCGGATGCAGGACAAACGACTAACGGAGGTCAACCGTGAACGACTCCAAAACTCCGGCGTGGGTGAATGTCATCTTACTGCCCTTGGTCAATATCTTCTTCGCCTTTGCATTTTCTGCAATTATTTTCGTTGCCGTGGATGTGAATCCCCTCGAGGCGGCGGCGGTGATGATAAAGGGATCCCTGGGCTATCAGGAAGGTGTTGGTTATACCCTTTATTATGCGACCAACTTTATCTTTACCGGTTTAGCGGTGGCGGTGGCGTTCTCTGCCGGCCTGTTTAATATTGGTGGTGAAGGTCAGGCTTATCTCGGTGGTTTAGGTGTGGGACTCGCCTGCTTGGGCTTAGATCATGCCTTGCCATTCTGGGCGCTGTTACCTATCACTATGGTTGCCAGTATGGCATTTGGTGCACTGTGGGCGCTGATACCTGCGTATCTGCAGGCCTATCGTGGCAGCCATATCGTTATTACTACTATCATGTTTAACTTTATCGCCTCGGCGCTGATGGTTTACCTGATGGTGAACGTGCTTAAGCTAGATGGTCAGATGGCACCGGTATCGCGGGTGTTTGAACAATCAGCGATAATGCCAATGTTCCATGAGATAGCGGCTTGGTTTGGCTTGTCTTTCTCTGAATCGCCGATGAATTTGAGTTTCTTTATCGCACTGGCATGTTGTGTTCTGGTCTGGATATTACTCTGGCGCACTCGTTGGGGCTATGCCATCAGAGCCATGGGTTCAAGCCCTACAGCAGCTGAGTATGGCGGCATCAACCATAAGAAACTGGTCATCATAGTGATGCTGATCTCCGGTGCGCTTTCAGGCATGTTAGGCCTGAACGAAGTACAAGGTTATGGCCAGCAGTTGAAGCTGGACTTTGTGGCTGGCTATGGCTTCACCGGTATTGCGGTGTGTCTGATTGGTCGCAACCATCCTGTCGGTATCATATTGGCGAGTCTGCTCTTTGGTATCTTGTATCAGGGCGGGGCAGAGTTGGCGTTTGATTTCCCGAACATCGATCGTGAGATGATTCAGGTGGTGCAGGCCTTAGTGGTACTGTTCAGTGGTGCGTTGGCCTTGATGTTAGTGAAGCCAACCGAGCGTTTATTTGTGTTTTGGGATCGAAAGAAAAAATCCCTCGGCAAAGCAGAAGCGGAGGCCTAAGTTATGTATGAGAATCTGATTTTAATCTTAGATGCGACCCTCAGGGTATCGGCGCCGCTTATTCTTGCGGCACTGGCTGGTCTGTTCTCCGAGCGTTCGGGCATCGTCAACATCGCCCTGGAAGGTAAGATGCTGTCGGCGGCGTTTGCTGCTGCGGCCACGGCTTCTGTCACCGGCAATGTATGGCTGGGCTTACTCGCCGCCATCGGCGTTTCTGTTTGTCTGTCGTTGATCCATGGTTTTGCTTCAATCACACACAGAGGCGATCAGATTGTCTCGGGTGTGGCGATTAATATGTTGGCAGTGGGCCTGACTGTGACGCTGGGACGTTTCTGGTTTGGATTGGGCGGTCAGACTCCAGCCTTGTCTGACAGTGAGCGTTTTACGCCTATCACGTTACCGGGCGCCGATGCAGTTGCGGATGTGCCTGTGATTGGTCTGCTCTATAGTGAGCTTATTTCCGGACATAATATTCTGGTCTATCTGGCGCTGGTCATGGTGCCTACTGTTTGGTGGATAGTATTTCGAACCCGTTTCGGATTGCGTCTTCGTGCGGCAGGTGAAAACCCTCATGCAGTGGACACCGCGGGTATCTCCGTTGCTTGGATCCGTTATCGCGCCTTGATGTGTGCAGGCGTGTTGTGCGGTATTGCCGGGGCTTACCTGTCTACCGCGCACAGTGCCGGCTTCGTCGCGAACATGAGTGCCGGTAAGGGATTTATCGCCTTGGCTGCATTGATTTTCGGTAAGTGGAAGCCAGTGCCGGTATTGTTTGGTTGTCTGCTGTTTGGTTTCCTCGATGCGGTGGCTATTCGTTTGCAGGGCGCAGAGTTGCCGATTGTGGGTGAAATTCCGGTACAGGCGATCGAAGTCTTACCGTATATCCTGACTGTACTCCTGCTTGCGGGCTTTATCGGGCGCGCCGTCGGACCTAAGTCTATCGGTGTACCGTATGTGAAGACGCGTTAATACAGCAGTTAAAAGCGTTAGTTAAGAAGCCGGGTTAATACCCGGCTTTTTTGTATAAGAATCTAAGAGTTTTAGACATTGTAGGACCGGCTTTAGCCGGGAAGGATGAAACAAACAGACCTTCGCAGCTAAAGCAGCTCCTACATAAGAGCTCGAATCCCTAAGCTCAATGAAAACAAAGAAAGCTGAGAGTAACGAGTAGCGAGGAACAGGCAGGGAAAAGCTAGATGCTGTTCTTTATAAACAGAGTGGTTCTGCATTACTGGCGTGTTGATTTAAATATGATGGTTCGACGCACGAAATTGTAGGACTGGCTTTAGCCGGGAAGGATGGAACAAACAGACCTTCGCAGCTAAAGCAGCTCTTACATTAGGGCTCAATCCTCAAACCATCAATCTACCCAGTGCAACACATCACGGATAATCGACCAGCGGGGCTTAGGTACGGTGGCACCTTGGCCCAGCATCCAGTAGTTATAGAAGTTATCCTGATGGCCATCTACCTTACGTAGGCGCTGCCAATTGTTGACGTAATTGAGCAGGGATTGATTGTTCTGTGCCACGGCGTAAGCAACCGGATAGCGAGCCTTGCTTTCCAGCAGGGCTATGCCATACCCGGGGAAGAACAGGGTCCAGGCCGACCCCGCCTGAGCACTGATAACCATGGCATCGTATTTATCATCCTGTTGTCTGAAGAAGTTTTTATATCCTTCGATTTTAACAAACTCGATATTAGGGTAGCTTGCGGCAACATCTTCAATCGCATCGCCGTGTTCGGCATAGGCAATCGTTACCTGTTCCATCTCTAAGATGCTCTGTCTGCTCTTGAACTTGTTCACTAAGTGATCTTTAGTGGCGATGGCAAGGTTAAGTTCCAGCACGGGTTCGCAGTAGCTGAGTTGGTCCATCTGTCTGATATCCATGGCTAGTCCGGACATGGCAATATCAAAAAAGCCTGCCTCAAGAGAGCGGGCTAATTCAGCCTTGCGAAACGGGATAAACTCTACCTCAACATCTAAGTCCTCGGCTAACTTAGTAGCCATTGCGCTATCGAATCCCACTAATTGCCCGGCATTATTGTAATAGCTAAAAGGCACATTGCTGGGGGTATAGCCGACTCTTATCACTCCTCGGGTGCGAATAGCTTGTATGTCGGCGACAGGAGAGGAGGGGGTTTGGCCTAAGACCGGAAACTGTTTCTTTACCTTAGTCGGCACTTTATCTGCCACCTGCATATTGGCTATCACCTCGCTGGTGATAGCCGGACTATTAATAAACATGCCCATGCCTACACGACAGACAACCAGTGTCAGTAAAACCCCACTGACGATACCCAGTCCCATCTTGACCATTTGTGGCGGCCTGATCCTGAGGCTCTTTTGAAACAGGGCGGCGGTCAGCAGAGTCAGGGCAAACAGGTTCATCACAGCGGTAATTGAGCCGAATTTTCCTGTGATAAATCCGGCCATCACGAATAACTGGAACAGATCCGAGGGCAGGTGAACCAGATCTAACATAAACGGAATGGAAACATAGACACTGCCAAACAGCGACAGCAGACCACTGACTGACAGAGAGGGGATACTGGTAAGGTCGACCGGGGTGCCATTGAACCAACCGGCAAAGAATACAAACAGGATGACGGTTATCTTACCGATATTGGGAAAGGTAAACGCGATAGGGACTAAGATTTCGATGAGTGTTGCGCCATCTTCACTGAGGTTGTCATGCTCACGCATGATCTGCTTACACTCCTCAACAATCACTGGGATCACAATAAAGATGTTTCCGGTGGCAAATGCGGTGACCAGGCTCGCCTTTGAGATCCTAATGGCCTGAGCGAAGGTGACTGGGGTGATAGACGCGATGATCCAGGGCAGAACCCAGAAGGTGAGCAGCAGGCAAAGTACAAAATAGCTGATTAGGTAGACCTGCATGCTGGCAAATTCATCGACCCCCATGGTACCCGCCGCCGATGCCGACATCGCAAAAATACCGATAGGCAGCACTTTTACCAGCCCCTGTGTGATACGGGAAAAGACCTCACTGGTGGTGTGCATGAAGATGAGTATATGTTGCTTATGCTCACCCTCCATGCCGATAAGCGCCAGCCCCATGGCGATGCTGAACACTACCATGGCGGGCACATAACCTGCCGCCATCGATTCGAACGGGTTTGAGGGGATATAGAGTTTAAAGTAATCGATTGCCGCGACGGGCTCTATGGTACTGGTGCTGAAGAAAGAGGCAGATTCTACGAAGGGGAATGATAATGGCATTAAGGCGACGGTGATGAGCCCGATTAACCATAGTAATAACATGATGAGTCCGGCTCTGCTGAAGATTAGCATGGCGGTGCTCTTTTGCAGTTTACCAATACCGCCCACTAGTGAGACCACTATATAGGGGAGTACCGTCATCTGCATCAGTAAGATCACACTGTTACCAATAGCGCTAAGCCAACCGACAGACTCGCCGAAGAATATGCCAGTGGCAAAACCGATAAACATAGCGACCAACATCTGGCTGGAGCTGGTCATAGAGAGCATTTTTTTAAACACAGATTTCATTCCAATTGAGTCGTGTAAGTTTATGTCGCCGTGCTTCACCGTAGATATTCTTCCGTGGGCGATTAAAGTGGGCTTTGGTGCCGGTAATTATAGGTTAGACGGCTAATTAAATTAAAGTATTAACTTTCAAATAGTAACACTTGTTGCGAATGTTATTATCATTCTAGCATCTGTTCTAGCAATGACCTCTGTTTAAGCCAGCGTTAGGGAGGGGCTTCAATCAAAGGCATCCGGTTGAACCAGAAAATATTGGGAGCTTTGTGGGCTTCGAAACTTTATTAACCCGAATTCAGGTTTATTAATATCATAAATAAATAAAATTACCCTCGAATCTTCAGCTATTCTATGTAACAAATCGTAGTTTTTTTATAGATTTAGTCGTGTCTAAATCAGCGATGATTGATTTTTACTTTTATTGTTATAAAACTACATCGGTAACACGTGGTAGATCGAATAGTGAAGCTGGATCACAAAATTGCGTAAAATAATGTTACTAAGTTACAAAATGGCTGAGTAATGTGACGCCACTAGCTGAACTTCAGTTAACAAAGATATACTATTAACTATCCAAAATTTTAACGGTTGATGTTGTGATGGCAGGTTTCTCAGACCAGATTAGAATAGTAAAAAAGGGCTTAGATGTGCCCATTGCCGGGGAACCTCGGCAAGAAATCGACAATGCATCAAGGCCATCGCATGTGGCCCTTCTCGGTGAAGAATATGTCGGCTTAAAGCCCACCATGATGGTGGAAGTTGGTGATAGGGTCAAAAAAGGCCAGCCACTTTTTGAAGACAAGAAGACGCCGGGTGTGCTCTTTACCGCTCCAGCCAGTGGGGAAGTGACCGCAATCAATCGTGGTGAACGCCGTGTATTGCAATCTGTGGTCATCACCTGCCAAGGCGACGAGCAAGAGATATTTGAGACTAGCGGCGACGTATCGTCGATGAGTCGGCAGTCGGTGCAGGATAACTTGGTTAAGAGTGGTCTGTGGACTGCACTTCGTACCCGTCCTTTCTCCCGCGTGCCTCTGCTCGACAGCGCTGCTGCCGGTATCTTCGTGACAGCCATGGATACCAATCCTCTGGCAGCCGAACCGCGTCTGATAATTGCCGAAAATGAACAAGCATTTGCAGTGGGTATGTCTGTCCTGACTCGCTTGACCGATGGCAAAGTGTACCTTTGTCACGACGAAGGTGAATCACTGCCTGGCCATGAGCTATCACAGGTTGAGACTCATCGCTTCGGTGGCGTCCATCCTGCCGGGTTAGTGGGCACACACATTCACTTTATTTTACCGGTTAGCATCGAACGTCCCGTGTGGCATATCGGGTATCAGGATGTTATTGCCTACGGCAAGTTGTTCCTTACCGGTGAGCTCTATACCGATCGTGTCGTGGCGCTTGCTGGCCCCGATGTGCTTAATCCTCGTTTGATTCGTACCCAACTGGGCGCCGAGTTAAGCGCGATAGTTAAAGATGAACTGAAACCTGGCTTCTCGCGCGTGGTTTCAGGCTCGGTTCTGTCAGGACATACCGCTACCGAGGTTAACAATTACCTGGGGCGTTTCCATGTGCAAATAACCGCCTTAACTGAAGACTCTGAGCACCATCTCCTGTCTTGGGTTCGTGGGGGCTCTGAAAAGTTCTCTATCACCCGCGCAATGACATCGCGCTTTAAGCCCGCTAAGAAGTTGTTTGATATGACGACTCACACGGGCGGCTCTGCACGCGCCATGATGGCTTTTGGTCAGTTAGACCGCGTCATGCCATTAGATATTTTACCTACTCTGCTGGTTCGTGACCTTGTGGTTCGTGATACCGATGAGGCTCAGGCGCTGGGCGCGTTAGAGTTGGCCGAGGAGGATTTAGCCCTGTGCACCTTCGTTTGTCCCGGTAAGTATGATTTCGGTAAAGAGCTGCGTGCCTGCTTAGATATTATTGAAAGAGAAGGTTAATGGCTGAGTTAACTAATGAGTCCTACGTGCTGAGCCTGGCCTCGCACGTCTCTAACCTATTCAAATTAAGTATTCAGAGGGAAGGTTAATGAGTAGCAAAGATAGAAAGCCCGACGCGCAGGAAGATTACTACGCTCCCGGGCATGCGATGAAGGGCTACCTTCGTTCGCTGGTCGTTGCTCATGGTCGTAGCACTAAAGGTAAAGTGCACGTTCGTGACGCGATTGATGTTAAACGTACCATGACCTTAGTCGGTTTATGCCTGCTACCTGCCATCCTGTTTGGTTTGTACAACTTAGGCTTGCAGGCTCAGCTTGCTGTCGCGGGTGGACTGGTAACTCCGGATGTATGGCAACTTATTCCGTTTAATCTGGTATTCGGTGGCTTGACGGAGCAGACGGGTCTGATTGGCCTGTTTATCTATGGCATCAGTTTTTACATTCCTATCTACCTGACCGCGCTGGTTGTCAGCCTGTTCTGGGAGATGGTTTTCGCTAAGGTGAGGGGACAGGAGCTACACGAAGGCTTCTTCGTCACCGCCTTATTGTTCACCCTAATCTTACCTGTGTCGACGCCGCTTTGGTTGGTGGCCATGGGGATTACGTTCGGTGTCGTTATTGGCAAGGAAGTGTTTGGTGGAATGGGTTATAACTTCCTGAACCCTGCCTTGGCTGGATTGGCATTTATCTACTTTGCCTACCCATCGCAGGTTTCTACGGTCGCTCAATTGGTTGCCGTCGATGGATTCTCCGGTGCGACGACCTTAATTCATACCGCTGCGGGCAAGATGAGTTTTGCCGATTATGCCTGGTATGAAGCCTTTACCGATCCTAACTGGTGGAATGCCTTCTTCGGCTTTACCGCGGGCGCGATTGGTGAGACCAGTACCTTAGCCCTGCTGATTGGCGGCGGACTCTTAATCCTGACCCGTCTGGCTGACTGGCGCATCGTTGCCGGTGTCATGCTGGGCATGATAGCGACTGCGGTCATGTTTAACCTTGTCGGTTCGGCGAAGAACGAATTGTTTGCTATGCCATGGACCTGGCATCTGGTCACGGGTGGTTTTGCCATCGGCATGATGTTTATGGCAACCGATCCGGTGACGACCGCTTATACGAGTAAAGGCAAGCTGGCTTACGGTCTCTTGATTGGCTTTATGACTGTGCTTATCCGTGTGGTTAACCCGAAAATGCCGGAAGGCATCATGTTGGCTATCTTGTTTGCTAACTTATGGGCACCCATTTTTGATTATCTGGTCGCGAAAGCGAATATCAAGCGGAGACTGAAACGTAATGGCCTTTAAAAAAGATACAGTTCTTGGAACTATGGTCTTCACTGTCACGCTGTGCTTGCTGTGTTCGTTTATGCTCACCGGCACCGCGGAACTGCTCAAAGAGCGTAAATTGGCTAAGAAGCGTGATGAGCTTAAACGGTACGTGCTGGTAGCGGCCGATGTCGATCTGGGCGGTAATGATTTCCGTACTATTTTTGAAAAATCGGTTACCCCTATGCTGGTCGAGCTGGACACAGGCGTTGTAAGTACCGACGACAACGTGATGAATTTCGATGACCGCATGGCGGCTATCAATCCTGATACATCGCGCAAGCCGAAGAAAGATACCGCTAAAATCAAGAGCCGTGCCGATCAGGTTCGGGTATTTAAAGTATTCGACGATAACGGCAAGTTGGCTAGTGTGGTCGTGCCTATCTATGGCAAGGGCCTGTGGTCGATGATCTACGGTTTTGTCGCGGTAAAACCCGACATGAATACCATAGTAAATGTTGTCATCTATGAACATGGTGAAACTCCGGGTATTGGTGACTTTCTCAATGATCCCGAGTGGACGGCCAAGTTCCAGGGTAAGCAGCTCTTCGATGAGAAAGGCAAGGTGGCATTGAAAGTTGTCAAAGGCGGCGCTAAAGAGGGTGATATTCACGGTGTCGATGCGGTCAGTGGCGCAACCATGACGGGTCGCGGTGTGCAACGCTCGATTAAGTTCTGGTTCGGCAATGAGGGCTTCCAAACCTTCTTCAACAAGTTAAAAGCTTCGGAGGTCTAAGGTGAGTACTAATACAGCAGCCACTCGCGAGATACTGGTTAGCCCGATTTTCACTAACAACCCTGTTGCTATGCAGGTGTTGGGTGTCTGTTCGGCGCTGGCAGTCAGTAACTCTTTGCAAACCGCATTGGTGATGACAATAGCCGTTACCTTTGTACTCGTGTTCTCTAACATGATCATCTCGATGATCCGCCGCCTGATACCCAACAGCGTGCGTATCATCGCCCAGATGACAGTAATTGCGACGCTGGTAATTATCGTCGATATGGTGTTGCAGGACGTGGCTTACGAGCTATCTCGTCAACTGTCGGTGTTTGTCGGCTTGATCATCACCAACTGTATCATCATGGGGCGAGCGGAAGCGTTTGCCATGAAAAATCCGCCGCATTTAGCGATTGTCGATGCCTTGGGTAATGCCATGGGCTACGGCGTTATCTTACTCGGTGTCGCCTTCGTGCGTGAACTGCTTGGCAGTGGCACCCTGTTTGGTCATGAGATCTTAAAAACCGTTGAAAACGGCGGTTGGTATCTGGCTAATGAGATGTTCAAACTCCCACCTAGTGCGTTTTTCCTGATCGGATTAATGATCTGGACGATTAACGTAATACAGCGTAAACGAGGTTAAGGAAGGGATATGGAACACTACATTAATCTTTTTATTCAGGCAGCCTTCATCGACAACATGGCGCTGTCCTTCTTCATGGGTATGTGTACCTTTCTGGCGGTATCGAAGAAGGTATCTACCTCCTTCGGTTTGGGTGTCGCGGTTATCGTGGTGATGACCTTAGCGGTACCGCTTAACCAGTTGATCTATGCCAACGTACTGGCTCCGGGGGCTCTGGCCTGGGCGGGGATGGCTGAGCTGGATCTGAGCTACCTGCAACTGATCACTTTTATCGGTGTGATTGCGGCTCTGGTACAGATTTTAGAGATGTTTTTAGACAAGTATATCCCGAGTCTTTATGACTCTCTGGGTATCTTCCTGCCGTTACTTACGGTGAACTGTGCCATCTTTGCCGGCGTTATCTTCATGGCAAACCGTGACTATAACTTAGCTGAGTCAGCTGTATTTGCAATGGGCTCAGGTGTCGGTTGGGCAATGGCGATTGTGATGTTGGCGGGACTGCGCGAAAGAATGAAGTTTCATGCGATACCCGAAGGGTTACAGGGTATTGGTATCATCTTTATCACTACTGGCTTGATGGCTCTGGGCTTTATGGCTTTCTCTGGTATTTCTATTTAAGCGGTTCTTTTAAAAGGTTCTTTGTAAATGATCTTTTTAAAGAGCAGGGCTTAAAGAAAACGAATTATTGAAAAGGTAGATTCGATGGAAATGGCAATTGGTATCGGCATGTTTACTCTGGTTGTGAGTATGCTGGTTATGGTGATTTTATTCGCCAAAAGTAAACTGGTGTCTACGGGTGACGTCAGTATTCGCATCAACGACGATGCAGATAAAAGCATTACAACCTCAGCTGGCGATAAGCTACTGGGCGCGTTAGCGAACAAAGATATCTTTATTCCTTCGGCCTGTGGTGGCGGTGGAACCTGTGGTCAGTGTCGCGTTATCGTTAAGTCCGGTGGCGGGGATATTCTGCCTACAGAACTCGACCATATCACCAAGAAAGAGGCGAAAGAGGGTTGTCGTCTGGCCTGCCAGGTGGCGGTTAAGACCGATATGGAACTCGAAGTTGAAGATGAGATCTTCGGCGTTAAGAAGTGGGAGTGTGAGGTTGTCTCAAACAGCAACACTGCTACTTTCATTAAAGAGTTGCTACTCAAGCTTCCTGAAGGCGAAGACGTTAAGTTTAAAGCCGGTGGTTATATTCAGATTGAAGCGCCTGCACACAAGGTCAACTACTCAGACTTCGATATTCCTGATGAGTATCGTGACGATTGGGTCAAGTATGGTCTGTTCGATCTGGTTTCTAAGGTCGATGAAGATGTGTTGCGTGCCTATTCGATGGCGAACTACCCGGATGAGAAGGGCCTCATCATGCTGAACGTGCGTATTGCTACGCCACCTTCGGAAGGTGTGCCACCGGGTAAGATGTCCTCTTATATCTTTAACCTTAAAGCGGGTGATAAGGTGATTATCTCTGGTCCATTTGGTGAGTTCTTCGTTAAAGAGACCGATGCCGAGATGATATTTGTGGGTGGTGGTGCAGGTATGGCACCGATGCGCTCGCACATCTTCGACCAGCTTAAAGGGGTTAAAACCAAGCGTAAGATGAGCTTCTGGTACGGCGCGCGTTCGACTCGTGAGGTGTTCTATCAAGAAGATTTCGATGCGTTGGCGGCCGAGAATGACAACTTCGTCTGGCATGTTGCCCTGTCCGATCCTCTGCCTGAGGACAACTGGGATGGGTACACAGGTTTCATTCATAATGTCCTGTATGAGAACTACCTCAAGAGCCATAAGGCGCCGGAAGATTGTGAGTTCTACATGTGTGGCCCTCCAATCATGAACTCGTCGGTCATCAGCATGCTCGAGAGTCTGGGCGTGGAAGAGGAAAACATCTTACTGGATGACTTCGGTGACTAGATTGGTGATTTGATTGGCGACTAGATTAGCCACTTAAAGCTGTTTTTAAGAAGCGAAGCCTTAGGCTTCGCTTTTTTGTGTCTGGAACACTTATGAAGATTTGCCAGGGATGGCATAAAATCTTCGTTGTGTCTGGCCATAAATGTTCCTGACATTTATAGGCATTTCCACCATCCCTGGCGGTCAGAACACTTATGAAGATTTGCTAGGGATGGCATAAAATCTTCGTTGTGCCTGGAATTCTTGTAGTAGAGAGTTATGCCTATTTCCCACGGGCCAATGACGCTCCCGACATTTATCGGCATTCCCACCTCTGATCCATATGCATAGGGTCGGAATAGGGGGAAATGTCTAAAAAGCGAAGGGAACGCTTTAGACCCTGGCAGTCAGAACACTTATGCCTATTTACCCTTACTGTTGTGATGGGCTGTCGGCGAGCATGGTCGGTGGAATTTTTTCCACGACTAAGTCGATAAAGGCCCTCACCTTAGGGGACAGGTGCTTGCGGCTCGGATAGACCACATAGACATCGATTTCCGGGGCGGGCAGAGCGGGAAACAGGATCTCGAGTTGCCCTGACGCTAAGGCATCGGTCATATAGAACTTAGGTAAGCGGCAGATCCCGTGTCCACTTAGTGTTAGTGCCAGCTGTATTTCTGCATTATTACTGAGCACTTTTTGCCTCACATCGACCTGTATCGGATCTCCTTCACTGTCTTTATACTGCCACCGACCCGGCGTCTTGTGGTTGGAGTAGCACAGGCATTGATGGCGGCTTAGTTCCTGAGGATGGTGGGGGCGCCCATGTCTGGATATGTACGCTTTACTGGCTACGGTATACCCTTTACAGCTAAATATTTTGCGACAGATCAGGCTGGACTCCTCTAATTGAAGTGCGGCCCTTATCGCCAAATCATAGCCTTCAGCCACCACATCGACTCGTCTGTCGTTGAGATCTAATTCCAGACTCACGTTAGGGTAGCGCTGCATATATTCAGACAGGATTGGCTGTAGATAGCTGTTGGCAAATCCTATGGGACTGCTGATCTTAAGTCTGCCCTTGGGGTCGACATCATGTTGGGTGATCAGCTCGACTGCTTGCTCTGCATCCACCATCAACTGTTGGCACTGCTGATAATAGGCTTCGCCTTCGGGCGTGAGACCGATAGAGCGTGTGGTTCTGTTAAGCAGGCGTACTCCAAGGCGAGCCTCCAGCTTATTGATCTCTTTGCTCACATAGGAACTTGAGTGTCCCATGGACTCGGCGGCTGCAGAAAATCCACCGGATTTAACCACCTGAGTAAATATTACGATGCCATCGAACAGCTTATTACTAGTCATATGGAAATAGTCTTTATCAATTCAGGTTATTAATCTCATTTGGCTGTCAATATACACTTAACGTCATCGAATTGTCAGCCTAATAAATCAGTGGAGTCAGGATGCATAACAGAGCCGTGTCTTTTATCGTTATCACCGCATTGGTGTTCGCCCTGTCTCCATTAGCCATAGATATGTATCTGCCGGCTTTGCCCGAGATGGCCAAGCACCTGAATGCAACTCATAGTCAGATGGAGATGTCGGTAGCGGTATTTCTATTGGCCTTCGCAATAGCACAGCCCCTCTTCGGTCTGCTGGCCGACAGATATCACAAGTTAAACCTGTTACTGACAGGATTAGTGATTTTTACCCTTTCGACTCTGGCTATTCCTATGGTGGATTCCGCGACGGGCCTATACCTTGCACGCATATTTCAGGCTATCGGCGGGGCAAGCTCAGTGGTCTGCTTTGCCATGATCCAGCAGCAATACGATCTGAAAAAGGGCGCCAGGGTGCTCACCTATGTGATGGCTGCCGTGGTGGTGGCCCCTCTGTTGGCCCCTATGGTCGGCGGGCAAATTTTAAAATATGCGAGCTGGCAATGGATCTTCTACACCTTAGCCGGAATAGCCATCTTTGCCTTCGTGGCAAGCCTGTTAACTCATGCTCAGGCCGATAAGTCGGTGCAGGGAGAAGAGAAGACAGAGCTGGCTAGTCAGAGTAGTCGCGCCGCTTCGATATCGGATTTTGTGCAGATTTTTAAACAACCACTGCCACTGGCTTATATCCTGGTTGGAAGCTTTGGTTTTGCGGGATTATTTTCATTCGTGGCCGGTTCACCCTATGTCTATATGAATCACTTTTCGTTGAGCCCCGAGCACTACAGTTACCTGTTGGGAGTGAATGCGCTGGGAATGATTATCGGCAGTGTATTGAGTGTGAAGCTGCTGGGGCATATCAGCCCTAAAGTAAAGGCCGTCATCTCAGGTACCCTGCTGGGCCCGCTGAGTCTGCTGTTCTTCATGCTGGCACAGATTGAAGCCCCCTTGATTGCCATCGTCGCGACCGTATTTATATTTAACCTGCTGTTGGGACTGATATCGGCGAACGCCATTGCGGCTGCCATGTCATTTTTTCCGGCTCAGGGTGGGGCGATATCGGGAGTGTTTGGCCTGAGTCAGTTTGCCTTAGGCGCCCTATTCAGCGCTGCGATTAGTCTGTCAGACGCGCAGTCGCCGGTGGCTCTGCTGACCTTTATGGGGCTGGCTTGTGCCTGCGCCGCCATCTTCAGTACCTATATCTACACCAGTACCCCGGACTCTGAAAAGGGCTGTGAAGAGGTCTGCGAAGAAGCCCGGATGCAGGTGCAGTAACTTCTTATACCAGCACAAAGATATAAGCAAATCGAGATAGCGGCTCGTTCGATACTAATTCATTCGTTACAAACTTAAAGCAAACCCTATAAACAGATGATGAGAGAGACACTATGAAATTATTAGCCTTTGCAGCCAGCAACAGTTCAGCATCTATCAATAAACAGCTCGCCACCTACGCCGCATCACTGGTTGAGGGCGCCGAGATTGAGGTCTTAGATATTAACGACTACGAGATGCCTATTTTCAGTCAGGACAGAGAGAATGAGTTGGGTCAACCCGAGTTGGCGCAGCAGTTCTTTGCCAAGATTGGCAGCGTCGACGGGATCATTATCTCGTTTGCCGAGCATAACGGCTCCTACACCGCGGCCTACAAGAACCTGTTTGACTGGACATCACGTATCGATATGAAGGTATTTCAGAACAAGCCTATGGTATTGCTTGCCACATCTCCCGGACCGGGCGGCGCCGCCACCGTGCTGGCAGCCGCTAGCGGCAGTGCGCCTTACTTTGCTGCCGATGTCAAAGCCAGTCTGTCGGTACCGAGCTTTTATGATAATTTCGATATCGAAGCGGGTAAGATGCGTAACGAAGAGCTGAATCAGCAGCTGAGGGACGCCGTATTTAAGCTTCAGCCAACAAGCTGATGTCGATGTGCTAACTGATGTGGCAGAGGGTCAGTCCGTAAAAGGTTGATCCTCTGCCACACCTGGTGTTACTTCACTGGTATCCCTTGTTTTTACTCGCTCTCCTCTCCCGGTTCAATCCTGAAATTAAATGCCTTGCCCTTGTGGTGCAGACTGATGTGAATTTCACTGCCCGGGATATTTTTATTGTTGACGATGAGCGAGGCGATGGGGTTCTCAATCTGCTTCTCTATCTCTCGTCTTAGCGGGCGGGCACCGTAGGCGGGCTCGAAGCCGTCCTGAGCTACACGCTCTATCACTGCGGCATCGATATGCAGGGTGATATCGTTGTCTTTCATCTGTTTACACAGCGCTGATATCAGCAACTTGGCTATCTTGAGAACATCCTCCTGAGTCAGATAGTGAAATACGATCACCTCATCGAGACGGTTGAGAAACTCGGGTTTAAAGAACTTCTTCACCTCGTTCATCACGGTGCGACGGGCCGCCTCATAATCCAGATCTTTGCTGTAGATAAACCCGACCGGTGTGCGGTCGCTTATCAGTGACTCAGACCCAAGGTTTGAGGTCCCTATCAGCAAGGTGTTACGAAACGAGATGGTGCGCCCCTGAGCATCGGTGAGCCGACCATCTTCTAAGATCTGCAACAGCATATTAAACACATCCGGGTGCGCCTTCTCCATTTCGTCGAGCAATATGATGGTGTAGGGATTGCGGCGAACTTTCTCTGTTAGCTGTCCCCCTTCACCGTAGCCGATATAGCCCGGTGGTGCTCCGATCATCTTGGATACTTCGTGGCGTTCCATATATTCAGACATATCCAGACGTACGATACGGCTCTCATCATCGAGCATAAACTCCGCCAACGCCTTTGCCAGCTCGGTTTTACCGACCCCGGTCGGGCCGAGAAACAGGAAGGAACCTATGGGGCGATGACCCCGGTTGATGCCGGTGCGGTTGCGGCGAATGGCATTGGCCACGGCAGATACCGCATCTTGTTGACCCACGATGCGCTTATGCAGCTTATCTTCCATGCGTGACAGCTTCTCGACCTCAGACTCTGCCAGGCGGGCGGCCGGGATCCCGGTCAGGCGGGCGACCACTCGGGCGATATCTTCAGGATTTACCGACTTTTCTTCTCTGTCGATATCGGTGGTTTGCTGTTCACGTTGTAGCGAGAGTTGCTGCTCTAATTTAAGGATCTCGGTCTGCATGTTGGCGACGCGCTCGAAGGCCTGCTCGTTATAAGCTTTTTGCTTGGCCGACAGAAGCGCCTGACGCTTTCGTTCCAACTCCTTCATGGGTCTCGACAGCGCCAGCAGGTGTAGGTGCCTGTCGGCTCCGGCTTCATCGATAAGATCCACCGCCTTATCCGGCAGGTGTCTGTCGGCGATATAACGCTCCGACAGTCTGGCCGCGGCCTCCAGCGCCTCCGGCTGGTACTCTATATCATGGTGGCCTTCATATTTAGCGGCCAAGCCATTGAGGATATCTATGGTCTCTTCTATGCTGGGCTCACGCACTAAGATGGGTTGAAAACGTCTCTCCAGAGCCTTATCTGCCTCGACATATCTGTGGTATTCGTCGAGGGTATCGGCACCGATCAACTGTAGTGTTCCTCGTCCCAGCGCACTCTTTAACAGGGCGGGGGCATCCAGCCCGCCAGCACCGGCGCCGGCTCCCACCACGGTATGCAGTTCATCGATGAAGAGAATGATCTGCCCCTTAGCCTCTATCACTGCATCCCTGACCCCCTTGAGACGCTCCTCAAATTCTCCGCGCATATTGGCCCCGGCGACCAGTTCGGCGAGATCCAATGAGAGCAGGCGCTTATCACGCAGGGTATCGGGTACCTCGGCATTGGCGATACGCTGGGCTAACCCTTCGACTATCACGGTTTTACCTACACCGGGCTCACCTATGAGTACCGGATTATTCTTCTTACGTCTGGAGAGGGTTTGAATGACTCGTCCTATCTCATCCTCTCTGCCAATAACCGGGTCTAGCTGGTTATTACGGGCCATCTCGGTCAAATCCTGGGTATATTCGTCTAAGGGATCGCTGCGGCCCTCGGCATCGGCTGTGTCTAAGGTCTTGCCGCTTCTCAGCTTGACCAACGCTTCACGAGCTGGGCCGACCTCTATGCCCTGATTTTTCAGATGGATAGCGGTGACGCCGGCCCTCTTATCGCACAGGGCCAGCAACAGGCTGCCTGTACCTATGTACGTATCGCCGAGTCGCTTGGCTTCACTAAGCGCTATGCCGAAAATCTCTTCGACTTCCTGGGTGGCGACGACCTGAGTGGTATCGCCCTTCAGTGGAGTATTTTCATGGTCGTGATAGACGGCCTGGGTTAGGGTTTGGATATCTTTTTCAGGATCGGGCAATATCTGCTGCAGTAGTTGCGCGGCTTCAGAGCCCGGAAGTGACAATAATCCAAGCAGGATATGCTCCGGGGTCAGTACATTCTGATGGGCGTTTGCCAGTTCTGCGATAGCGGCATTGAGGGTCTTGTGGACCTCTTGATTACATTGACGGATATATTGCTGAAACACGTTGGACTCCTTTCATCATTGTCAGCAGCATTCGATAGGCTTAGCGCTATAACGACTAACTCGTGTCGGAGTAGCAAGATCAGGCGCTTAAGCATCCCCTTTGAGTTTAGACGATTTTTTTACCTTTAATCTGTCCTGTAAAAAACTATCTGTACAGGAGATGACCTTCCATAAGAAATTAATAGCGTGGAGATATTTTGATTTAAAAGGCGGCGGCCAATACGGAAGGCTTAGCCTCGAAGGCAGATATTGACGCTTAATCCGTGGTTTTTTTGATGCCGGAGATGCGCGCAATGATGCCTATGATACCCAGTGACAGAAAGAAGAAGCCCAGGTAGGTGCCGGTTTTTAACCAGCCGAGGGATAGCTCCACCCATGCCGGTTTTGAGTTCGTCGGTTGGTTGGCCTGCAGGAGAACTTCCATACTGTCCCCCTTATTTAAACCGGAGAAGTCGGCGCAGTTATGTCGATAGCTACCGCTGAAAAGGTGATCCCCGTAGGGGTATCGGTAAACGAGAGTACAGCTCTTCTCATCGTCAGAGTCGGGTCGCTGCGCATTACCGAAGATGTTGCGCTCGACCCTGATAACGATGCCTGTGACCGATTGACTGAAGCTTTCGTCTAAGGCTTTCTCCTGCAGGTAATAGGGCAGAAACTCGACCAGAACGAAGGCGCTTATGACGACAAATGCATAGACGTAGCTGGACAGAAAACTGAGTACCTTGTGGGTGAGGCTATTTTTCGTGAGAGAGTGATTCTTAGGTGAGTTTTTCACGCCGATGCTTTCCAGTTTGTTCGTTTGTTTGATTCACGGTTAAGGTCACTGTGAGCGTCAGTGATTATTATAAAGCCTTTGCGACTATTATAAAGTCTGCGACGATTATAGCGTCAGGCGACCCTGACGGTTTTCGCTCGCCTCGCTCCCGGCATTCTCGCCAGCATTCACATTAGCATTCTCGTCAGCAAGAGCGCGACCGAAGACGGTGGTGCGGTTGCGGCCATCATGCTTGGAGCAGTACATGGCCATATCCGCATCGGCAGTAATTTTTTCGAGATCATAGCCGGATAGTTTGGCATCTGTGACGCCGAAGCTGGCGGTGATAATAAACTTGGCGCCCGAGTTTCTGGTATCGATCTGTTCTATCGCTTTGCGGCAGGTTTCAGCCAGCTTAGTCGCCGTCAACAGATCGCAGCCCGGCAGCAAGATACTGAACTCTTCACCGCCCAGGCGCGCGAAGATATCATTGCTTCTGCCCTGCACCTTACAAACATCTGCCACCCTCTTCAACACCCAATCACCACAGGCGTGACCGTAAGAGTCGTTGATGGTCTTAAACTTGTCCAAGTCGAACAGGATACAGCTGAGGTAGATATCGCTATTCTCACAATATTGCAGGGCACTCTGGGCCAGCTGAGTAAAGTGCCCCCGGTTAAATACCCCCGTGAGGGCGTCGAACTCGGCCAGCTGTTTAAGGCGCTTCTGTGTCATCCATGACTTATAGCCCCAGAAGCTGAGCAGGGTAATAATTGCGATAAGCAGGGCTATAAACAGGCGGTTGTTTTCCGCCTCACTCCTGGCCAACCTCTGCTCTATCTTGAGCAGGTTATTCTGTTTATCCAGCAATCCGATGCGGCTCTTCTGCTCCGTGGCCTGATGCTCCGCCAACTGAAAGGCCAGGTGCTTGGTCTTGATATCATCGAGATAGGCCTTATCGGCCTCGGCGAACTTCTTGTGATATTCCAGCGCCATCTTATGATCACCACGGGATTCGGCGATCTGGTAGAGAACCCTGTAGGCATTGACTGAGGAGTTACTAATATTGATATTTTTAGCTTCATCGATTGCAACTAGTGCATACTCTTCTGCTTGTCTATTGGTGCCTAAATCATGATGTGCTTGAGATAGAAGAGAATTAAAAATAGCCAAATATGGGACATACTTTGTCGTTTTCAGAGAATCGAAATTCGACTCCAGTATAGATATTGCTTGATGTGGGTTGTTTTGTTTCAGATAAAGGGTCGCTAAATAGCTATAGATGGCGCTCACCATCACCACTTCGTTACTTTGTTGGCATGCCTCGATACCTTCCCGGATCTGCGGATCGTTTTCCTCTAGAAGATCGAGTTTAAACAGTGACTCTAATTTTAGGTTATGGGCAACACAGAGTGTTCGACCTTCAATAGACTCTTGTAGAAGTTTGTTCGCAAAACTCAAACCTAGCTCGTACTGACCTAGTTGGTTGTAAAATATTGCAGCAACGGCATAACTTCGCTGAATAAGTAAATCATCTGAGATTTTCGGTAGAGTATTTAAAGTGTCAGATAGGTAGTAAAGGCCTTCTGGCCATTGTTTTGATATTGCGTATGTATTTACTATTGATAAATTAGCTTTCAATTTTAATGTCGTTTGTGCATTAGAGCTTAAAATATTTTTGTAGATCGTTAATGCCTCATCAAACTTTCCTTGGAAAGATAAGCTGTAGCCAATTAAATATTTTAGATTGTGAGATTGTTCTTTAGTTAAAAGTTCTTCTCTTTGTTTTAGTTTTTCAATGATTGTGATGAATTGTACTGGGTCACTACTACGGATTTGTTCGGCTTGGTTAAATAGGCTTTGGGTCCCCTCTATCTGTGCTGACCAAGAGTTATGGACAATAAGCATCAAAAAGAGGCAAAAAATTCTACCTCTTTTAAGTCGTTTGGAGAACAAGTTAACCATTAGCTACTGATTTTATTTCAGATTCGTCTTCTTTTGGCAATTCTTTTTCCGGTGAATCTTTTTCTGGTTCATCCTCTGCTGGGAAGAAGATACAAACTACATCAGGACAGATATCTAATTCTTTCTTTAACTTTATTAAGTCTTTTTTAAGAAGAGGTTCCTTAATGCTTTCTTCCAAACCGCTACTCTTGATGGCTATACATTGCTCTTCTGTACTCTGTAAGCTAGCGTCTTGCCCCATACGTTCCAGCAGTTCAATCACATTTGACATGCTTTCTCTTCCTTATTGTTGTTTTAAGATTTTAAGCTACGAGCTCTTATGTAGGAGCTCGTAGCTGCGATGGTCTGTTTGTTCCATCTTTCCCGGCTAAAGCCGGTCCTACACAGCCTCTTCCTCAAGCTGTCGCTCAATCTGTGCCAGCCTTTCGAGTACTTGATGGTTGGGCTGCATCTTTTGGCTCGGCGGTATCACCAGCGTGGTGTGCATAAATATCTCGGCATCGGCCAGCTCACTCAATGCCAGAGTCTGTTTGCGCACCGTGTCTATGGGTAATACCGCGGCCTCATATAAGATCACCTCATGATCCAGCGGATACTGCTCGACGAGCAGCTCGATCAGCACCAGTCTGTGCGCTGCGCCTGTGGCAAACTTGGCCATGCTCTTATCGCCCGCTAAACCTATCTGCCAAAGCACCAGATAACAGGAGGGGTCGAAGCGGCGCTTATAAAACATAAACTGGCTGGCTTCGAACTGCTGACAACCGAATTTGCCGGGATCGATACCTAAATCGGCAATGAGACAGTCCTCCGCCGAGATCCCTGGTACCATGACGGCATCGAATCCTTCGGCTTTGGCGAGCTCGATAGATTTATGGGGCGCGTGGGCAAACACCCCGGGATGTCCATAGAAGGCACCAACCACTTTCTTGCCTGCGCGCACCTCGGTCAATATGGCATCAACCATCTCGCGGTAGGTGATATGGCGGGACTTGCCTTCGCTGTAGTAGACCTGCAGGGAGCGCACGTCGCTATGCATCTCTTGAAGCCAGAGTTCGACTATGCCATTGGAGACGCCGGAGAAGACCACATCGGCCTGCTCGATATAGCTCTTAGCCAGGGGGCAGATATGCGCCCCTAATGTCATGCCTATGCCGACACAAGCTAAACTACCCGCCATTGAAAAGTCCCTTTTATTGTTCTTGTTATTTTTTAACCAAACTACCAGTTATCAGATTGTTTTAAAAGTGTTAACCACCTTGTCGGCTCGGGATGCTTGAGTTTGATTTTAGAGTTTGTAGTGATTCTTTTCGGCGAAGCAGTGTTTATCGAAAGTTTTACTCGGTATCTCAATACATTCCGTTGAGATTAATGGTGTTTTGAAGACGAATCCCAGCTTTTTTACGAAGCGCTCTGTAGCCAGGTTACGGTTTGAAAATTGGGCGTTAATACGAACAATTTCTAGCTTACGATAGGCGTATTCCATTAATGCCCCCATGGCTTCTTCGGGTAGCAGTTTTCCATTTGCTTTACGCAGCAACATAATTCCAATCTCTGCCTGAGACCTGTCTTCGCCATGCCAGACCAATCCTTCTATTCCTATAGCTTGTTCATCATCGCGGGATGTGATCACCCAGCTCATCTGTTTGGGCTTGGCTTTTTTTTTGTTGTTTAACGAAAGCTCGAAGGCTCGGTCTGCCTGCTCGATAGTCATCGGCTCGGCTATGTTACGCATGATTTTTTTATCGGTATATAACTGACGAAATAGTAATTTATCCTCCGGCTCTATTGGCCTGATAAGCAGACGCTCAGTGGTAAACACATTGGAATTTAATATACTTTCAATTCTGCTCTTTTCACTTATGAGTAGTTCCACTTCGTATCTCCAATAATGACTATCTTTGCTTAGCGAATCGGATCACACCGGTTCTATGCGCCGAGCGGTCGAATATGACCAGGTGGTCGTTGAGCAGGGGGAGGCCTAAGAGGGTTTGATTGGGCCAGTTGGGAAGTTGACTCAAGATCTTAAAGCAGGCCTTGCCTTCACCCGGTGCGTTGAGCTGCCAGTAGCTTTCGGGTCTGCAGACTATGCTCACGGCTTGTTGGGAGCGGCTCTGCGTTTCGACTCTTTTATCAGTACCAACACTCTTATCAGGAGCTGCACTCTTATCAGGAGCTGCACTCTTATCAGGAGCAACACTCCTATCAGTACCAACACTGACATCTGTTCCGGCTCTTAAAACGGCATCTTCATTTAGATCACGGTTAATACTCATATCAGTATCGCCCACGAACGTGAAGGTGATATCCGGCCATTGGCTTAGGTCCAGGAACGAGGCATCTATGCCTCGCTCCTGGGCGGATATCTCTTTAAAGGGCGCGATTAAGGGGGCAAACGTTGGCGATATGGCTTTTAGGCTCGTTAGCATGGCTTGATAGAGGGGCTCGGTTAGGGCGATGGCCGAGGCGCCTGTATCGACGATAGCATTGCTGTAATAGTTTTTGCAGTACTTTGTCTCGAGCGCCGGAGCGGGTATGGGTATCTGATCGCCGACGCGAATCGAGGTGAGTGTGACGTTGTAATAGATGTCGTGGTCGACCCTGATGGTGTGAAACTCTCCCTGGTAGAGCTCGGTATGCTCCTCTCCTCCGCCGAGGATAAGCCAGCCCTGATTGAGCGGGTCATTGGCCAGCTGCTGAGGTGACAAGTCGCCGTTGGTGACGTGGATGCTGGAGCGCCGGCTATAGAAGGCAAATTTATTTGCGGTGAGACCGTGTTCTTCGAGTGAGGTGAAGTAGGGGATGAGATCCTGCTCCGGCTGCTGCCAGAGAAACTGTTTAAATTGCTTAAGGTCTTCGCTGTTGAAAGCTGGTTGTGTTTTATTGTGATTATTGTCGTCAGTGTTGCTCTGGCTGTTGCTCTTACTAATGGCGCTCTGGCAGTTGTCTTTGTCATCGGCGAAGGGCCAGGGGTAGGTTACCGCCGGTGAATGTTGATGGCTTTCAAGATAGGACTTAAGATCGTAGCTCTTATTGAGGTGATGGTAGCCTAACCCCAATATGCCATCGGCATCACCAAAGGCTTGTTGCTGTTTAACACTGGAAACGATAGCGAGGGGGCAGGCGTCCAGCACCAGAGGCTGGTGGGCTAAGTGAAGGTGTGGCTGATGTGTATCGAACGCTATCTCATCTTCACATTTCTCTTCACTCTTCCCTTCACAGAGCGCGACCCGGGTTGTGACCACGGGGCCGTCCCAACCACCTATGCCGTAGTTGACCTCCTGAGCCAAGCTGGTGGCGGTCAGCAGGTTGTCATCTTGAGGACGGTAAGCGCTTTGGTTCACGACTAGAGTGCTGCTACCCGTGTCCAGAATAAGGTTAACTCTCTGTGCCCGGCTACCCAGTTGTAGCTGAGCGCTGTAATCGCCCTTGGCGTAGACGTTGGTGAGGGGAACCTTTAGGGTGCGTGCTTTTATCTGACTGTCCATGCGAAGGTATCTCCTTTAATTTTCTTGCGTGCTGCTAGATGGCTTCCTGTTAAATGCCAGCCATTAAATACTGGCCCATTTCATATCCAGGGGACGAATTGGCGCGATGCGTATTGTCTGATACCTATCTTTTGTAACCTGTAACTTCAGATTTATCAATGGCTCTGAACCGATCTCCTATTTAGTGAGATTGGTATTATCCCCAGCGGATGTATCTCTGAGCTAAAGGTGCTTGTTTCTAGCACTTTTTTTTGCGTGTCATCAGGCGCTTTATTTGACCTTTTAATAGCCCTTTTATTAGAGGTCGCTGATGAAGTAAGGGTTTAGGATGTGTGATCTACTTCACGAATTCGTTTACTTAAAAATGATACATATTAGAATTATTTAATTAACTGACGACTTTGCGATTGCCTTAAACCCAGAGCCAAAGCTGGTTAGCAGAGTTTTTATATTCATTGCTGACACCGTTAGCAACACTTTTATAACAAGGGTCTACCTCAGGAGAGTGGTTAATGTTGAAGAAGGTGAATCGTCTGGATTATTTCACTTTGATGGTGTTAATTGGCCTAATCGAATTGAAAAATGGCTCCGCCGTCGCCGATAGATTACATACGACTCAATCTAAAGTGAGCAGGGCACTGAACTGTTTGCGTGAAGTCTTAGATGATGAGCTTTTTATCCGTCAAAAATATGGATTTGAACCTAACTCTGTTGCACTGCGTATCTACCCCATGGCGCAATCCATTCTCGAGCAATACGATAAGATGATATCGACGACACGTAATACCATTGTGGCTCCTTACCAGTTGAAAGTGGCCGCCCATGAGCAATGGTCCATGATGGTGCTCAATTGCGTGACCCATCAATGTTTCTGTGTCGAGGGCGGGGTCAATGTTAATGTGTTGCCCTGGTCCGATACCGTGAGTGAGCAACTGTGTCAGGGAAAAATTGATTGCAGCATATCCATTGAGCCCATCAGACATGAGATGGTTGATGATGTGAATATCGGTGATATTACCCATTTCTTCCTGATCGCCAGAGTCGGCCATCCAATTCTGTCCTCGGCCGATCCTCTGACCGATATCTTTGACTTTAAAATTGGTCTGGTTAATTCAAATTGGCACAATAATAAACCACATCGAATCGAAGAGTATGCACACGAACAGGGGATCAACATTCAGGTCGCGTTGAAGAGTCCGAGTCTGCGTATGGTCATCGATCATGCCAGTAAATCTGATGATGTCTGCGTGCTGAGTTCCGCCGTGGCCTATGAGTATTTCGAAGGCAGAGAAGATGTTGGTTTTGTCGATGTTTCGGCTCAATGGCGAGACTCGATAGAGCTGCAGCCCGAGAGTTATTTCTTGCACTGTCACCGCTCGGTGACCCCCTTGTTGGCACAATGTATGGCGAGATTACTGACAGAAAAGTTAATCGATATTCAAGGTCACTATGAGAGTTCGAAGGGGGAGACCCCCCGTCTGTTAGATATGGCATAAGCCCCATTTTCGATGTTTCTCATGGTCAATGGATGCTGCGGTTGACGATATGGCCGACGGTGTCAACTAACCAGGATATATTCGATAATAACGGCCCTTTTTTAGTGACTAAATATAGGGTCGGACTGTTAATTGACAGGTAGAGCCGTTCGGTCTCTATCTCTGATAATCGACAAACATGTAAGTTCGGCATTTGATTACTATGATCATAGATTTTGCTGAAGGGCTGCAGTGCGACTGCATCGGTATCGGTTATATGTTGGTTGAGTGCCTCAATATCGAAGTTATGATTAATCAGATCCTCGTTCTTCAGGCGATATGCGAGCTGGTGCTGACTGCAATAGAGTAAAAATGGATCCGATGTTGCTTGTTCGGGCTTGCCCAAAATACTCACATATGGATATTGAGCGATGGACTCTAAGGTGATCTCCTGTTTTAACAGGGGATGGTGTAGATCGCATACCAGATAGAGGTGAGATAGCCGTTTCAGTGCCACGGCATCGACATGGGTATCGATCTGTTTTAGATATTCATGGTTAGACTCGCTAATTAATCCGATATCGATTCGATTCTCAATAATATCTGTGATTAGGTTGTCCGAATTGGGGCTGATACTGAATTTAAGATCTAAGTGACTTTCCTTGATAGCATTCTTCAGTAGTTGAGGAAGTTGATGAACGATAAGATCGCTGACATGAATGGTGAAATGTGATTTTTCAGAACTGCTGTCGTCGACATGGAGTTGGTACAGGTGCTCAGAGCATTGCACTATCTCTTTGGCGATGGGGTAGAGCTGTTTGGCAAATTCATTGGGAATTAAGCCGTGTTTTTTTCTGATAAAGAGCGGGTTATTAAAAATAACTCTGGAATGCTGTAGGCAGCGGCTGATTTTTGGCGCAGGAATATTCATCTGTTTAGCCACAAAAGTGGCTGAATGATGCTCATATAAATTAACCAGAATATTAATGCTGAGTAGATCTAAAGTATCGAGTTTTAGATTGTGCATTTTTAATCCCCCTACGACACACATTTGTAAAACTGATAATATGTGAATTTCATAAATTAATATAAACCTATTATTGAATAAGTGCTAATAAAATGGTTAAAATAAAATAATAGTTTTTGCTTTCTATTGTTCACTCTTTTTGGTTTGTCGTATCTCGTTGTTTTTTATGTGTTTGGTTGTTTTGCTTGTTAGATATGTAATATGTGGAATTGTTATATATAACTACTGATAATCTGTAATGGATAATATCCTTATTTGATAATATGATCGCGGGTTTATTTCTATTATTAAGTGGTGAAAATAATTGCATATATTTTAATTTGAGAGCAATACTTAATTGCAAACTAAATATAAACAGATGTTTTGGAGGTTTATCATGAACGCCACCGTCATACTCAGTTATACATTTATGTACTTTGTCCTGTTTGTCATCGTTCCATTAGTTGTCGTGACGTTTGTGATGACTTGTATTAAGTTTTTCCAAACAACCGACGTACAAATGGCAGCAACAGAAGTCAGCATCAAGCCACATCTGCTCGATATGCAATCCATGCAGTTTTTAAAGACATTAAAAACCATAGCTAAAGGCCGTTACGACGTGCTCTATGACGCCTCTTTAGTGAATGTGGTCGATATAGACCAAGCCGTTAAGAATCATGATGAGGTGAAGGAGTATATGGAGCACTGTCATCTCGATTATGTGGTCGTGGATAATGAGTCATCATCAGTTAAGTTAGTGATGATGAATCCTGAAGAGAGCACCAGCGATCAAGTCGAGTTTATCGAGAAGTGTTTGTCATACACTGGAGTGCAGTTTATCAAGTTAGATAAAGATAAGAACTGTGATGAAGCACTCATCAGAAACGCGCTAGCCGCATAGCCGATAGTGGCGCCGAGCAAATCCGTTTGGTGCCACATTCCACCGAGATTTTAGCATTCATCTATCGATGTAAGGACAAATCATGTCCAGGTTATCCCGCTATTGGCCCGTATTTCCAACAATTGAGTTGCCAACAATCCTGTTGCCATCATTCATCTACTTAGTCGTGGCCGGAGCTTCTTTTCCTGTCTCTGCGCAGCCAAATGAGTCTCTGGCGATAAATCAAAGTTCCTGCATGAAGTGCCATAAACGCAACGGCGCCATGTTTGGGCTACATGCTAATACCGCACTTGCAATCCAATGTCAGTCTTGTCATGGACAGAGAGGTAAACATCCCAGGAAGGGGTCGAACATTCGACGTTTTACAAGTGATAGTGCTACCCCGGCGACTGAACAAGCGGGAACCTGCCTCGAGTGTCATGATCATGAAACCCTAGCCATGGCTGATTGGACCCACAATGTTCATGCCGACAAGATCAGTTGCGCTAGCTGTCATCAGCTGCACGTGGAATACGATCCTATCCTTGGGATCACGACGAAAGAGCGCAGCCAGCTCTGCCGCGGGTGTCATCTCGTTAAATAGTGGGAGTATCAATGATGGATATCTCAAAAAGACATTTTCTTACCGGTTGCGGCACCTTGATAGCGGGGATCTCTATCTACTCTGTGGCGAAAGAGCTGGCAGGATCTGAGGCTGGAGCCTCAGTCGATCAAACTCAAACAATCAAATATGCCATGGTGCACGATGAAAACCTCTGCATTGGCTGCAATGCTTGTGAGCAAGCCTGCCGTGACGTTAATAATGTGCCTGATGGCGTTTCCAGGGTCGTGATCAATCGAACCGGTCCATTTGGTGAGTACCCGGATCAGAGTTACCGTTTCAGTCGTAAATCTTGTCAGCATTGCGAAGATGCACCCTGCGTAAAGGTATGCCCCACGGGCGCCGCCTACATAGATCCAGACACAGGGATTGTCGGTGTGAATCAAGATAAGTGTGTCGGTTGCCAGTATTGCATTGCGGCTTGTCCCTATCAGGTAAGATTTATTAACCCTGTGACTCAAACGGCCGACAAGTGTGATTTTTGCAGAGAGACTCAGCTTAAGCAGGGCAAACAACCTGCTTGCGTCGAGGCGTGCCCGACTCATGCTCTGGTATTTGGCAATATCAGAGATCCTGAGTCTGAGTTAGTCAAAACATTAAAATCGAAACCGACGTATCGAGCTAAAACGGATTTAGGCACCCGCCCTAAGTTGTTCCATGTACCGACTATTGATGGGGAGATAGTATTATGAGTGCATTTCATTTCGATGGATTAGTCTGGCATTGGCCTATCGCTATCTACCTGTTTCTGGCCGGCTTGTCGGCAGGGGCGGTATTTTTCGGCATATTGTTGAAACATTTTAAGTTAGGTAAAAAGGCCTACCAGTCTAGATTTATTCAAGCCGCCGCCCTGATAGCACCCGTTACGGTTTGTGCCGGCTTAGGTATTTTAGTTCTCGATCTTACTAAGCCCTTGGACTTTTGGAAGATCCTGGTGTTTTACAACTCCACTTCGGTCATGTCCATGGGCGTGTTGGTATTGATGGTCTATCAGCTGATGCTGTTTGCCTGGATAGGGGCCATATTCTGTACGCCTATCGTTCAGTGGTGTGAGGGGCGTTGGGGCTTGGTCACGAGAGGCTTGATTAAATTACAGCAATGGGAAGATGTGATCACAGGGGTACTACTCATATTATCGCTATCATTAGGCGCTTACACCGGATTCCTGCTGTCGGCCTTAATCGGATTCCCACTGCTCAATAACCCAGTTTTACCTGTCTTGTTCCTGGTATCGGGGCTCACCTCCGGCGCGGCAGCGACCTTGCTGGTGGGCGTACTTCTCAAGGGAAACCCGAATGGTATCGAGGTGCGCTTTATCCATGGGATAGAGATCCCCATGATACTCATTGAGATGGCGATACTCTTTACCTTCTTCGCAGGACTCATCTTGTCAGGTGGACAAAGTCAGGTCGCGGCGTTCAATGCGCTGGGTGAAGGCTTCTGGGGCTGGATCTTCTGGGGAGGCGTGGTCGGCTTAGGTTTGACACTGCCACTGGCGTTTAACTTATGGATGAAGGTCTCTGCCGATAGAAAATTTGCCTATGTCGCGGTAACGGCCAGCTTTAGTTTAGTGGGCGTGTTATTGCTGCGTAACTTTATTCTCTATACCGGACAGATGACGGGGACTTAGTTAGAGAGTTAGTGGGGAGTTAGCGAAAGGCATATTGGTGTGCTCATATTGGTGTTCTCACTTTGAAACTCCTGTTTTAGAGGATAGAGCATAGAACACAGGGCAAGGAATTCGTTTCCTTGTCTTTTTTATGCGCTCTCAAACTGTTTTATTCTCTCTTTGATGTAAACCTCTTTGAGTATTTGTAATGCTCGGGGTAAGATCGACCTCATAAGCTAATCAAGGATGATCAGTATGAAAGCTCTCTATACACGTACTCTCGATATACTTACCCTCTATAAATCTACTCTCTATACACGTCATTGGCCGTCGCTAAAGCCACTCTCTGCCCTGTTTAAAACGGCACTTCTATCTACTTCGTTGATCACAACTTCTATGCTCCCTCTTGCCGTTTTCGGTCAGGCATTAATCTTGGATGATTTTCTCGACGGCGATGAAGTTAAACATGAATTGGCCATTTTTAGTCAAGAGGTGAGCTTTAATCTGCCCAAGGGGTGGAAGCTTGCGTTTAATGAGCAACAGGCCGGTATGTACGCCGCCGAGTTTGTTCCATCAAGCCAGGAGTTAAGGTCTTGGTCTTCGATGTTCTGTGTGCAGGGCTTTGAAGGCTTGAGTGAAAATATTGAGCCTGAAGCGTTTCTCGATTCGCTGGCTAAAGCCTACAGAGAGACTTGTGAGGGCGAGGTTATTTATAATAAGTTGGGTGAGAGTGAGGTCGATGGCCTTGAGGGATTTAGTGCCATTTTAGGCTGTACCCGCATGCCCGATACCCATAAGGCGACTCGCTTAACAGCTACCGGCACAGCTTCGGTGCCACAGGGAGAGATAGGTCATTACACCGCGATATCCGGGGTGGACGATCTGTATTTGCTCCATCAATCCAAACGTGGCGATGTGTTCAGTGCAGATAAGCCGCCTTTGGAGTCGTTAAATCACCGGGAGTTCATGTCGGCTATCTCTCCTTTGAGACTCAGTCGCTGATATATTCTGGATGAGGAATTTATTGTTCCTCGCAAATATTAGACATTTATACGTATAGACGTCTATAATGCGGCCAATCGTGATCCGGTTGTTAATCCGGAGACGTTTTAGAGCAAATCAATAACAAGATTTATGCTGTCAATCTTTTGTGGTGCCTGCTCTGTCTGCTTTTGGTGTGATGTGAATGTTAGTGCAAACGCCTTGAGTGAGAGAGAAAGGATAATCGGGAAGCCTGTGAAAATCTGGCACTGCCCCCGCAACGGTGAAAGGTGAAAGTGAGGTGCGTCTATCTATTACACTGATAATGGAAGGGCGTTAGAAAGCCCCTACTTGCTCGGATAAAGGTCTTTTGATCTTACCGAATAGCCTCAGTCCGGAGACCGGCCCATTAGATGATTTTGAGATTTCGGCGGGCAGATCTCGAGATGCGATAGGGTGATTGAATTCAGTGAACTGAACTTGGCCTCGTCGTGACATCTTTGCCCCGTTTTCCTTTCAGGAGTTAAAGGTAAAATGGGTACTCAAGCTAGACAATCAAACAAATTATCAAAATTAGCCATGCTAATCGGCAGTGCTCTGGCCTTGTCAGCGTCGACAGTGGCTTTCGCGGCCGATTCATCACAAACCGATGCCGGCGTGACTAACACTGTGGATGAGGTGATAACCATCATCGGGCGCAGTGAAAATACACCGCTTAATATTGCCGCAAATGTGAACATTATCGATATGGCAGCCATCGAGATGAGCGGCGCGACGACACTGACCGAAGTGCTGCGTGGACAGAGTGGCATACAGATCTCGGACTCGAATTCCGGCGCCGTGTTCGCCATGCGTGGCTTTTCTGCCAGCCAAGCGGCTAACAATACCCTTATCCTAGTCGATGGTCGCCGTTTGAATAATATTGATATTGCGGCACCAAGTATCAATGCCATCCCACTCAATCAGATAGAGCGCGTCGAAATACTGTCGGGCAGTGCCGGTGTACTCTATGGCGATCAGGCGGTGGGCGGTGTGATTAATATCATCACTAAGGCACCAAACAGTGCAGGCGGCGGAATTCAGCTGTCTGGTGGAAGCTTCGATACCTATGAAGGCAAAGGTGATATCTCGGGTGCCATCAGTGATACCTGGCGTTACTACGCTGCGGCCAGTTATAACCAAGGTGATAACTATCGTGAGCACAACGCCAACAAGACCTCGTCTGTATTAGGTCGCCTGCAATATGAAGATGGGCCACAGGACTTTTTCGTTGAGGCCAGCTACTACGATAACGATCGTGAGTTGACAGGGGCGTTGACTGAGGATCAGATTAAGGAAGACCCTCGCCAATCGAATGCGACGTCACCGGGTGCATTTGATAGCTATATGCACGACATGACTACGGCTGCCCGTAGTGGATATAAGTATCAACTCAACGACGAGTGGTCTCTCGGTGCCGATCTTAATTATTCCGAGACCCTGATCACCGGGCTTAATGATTGGGGCACATCGAGAAAAGACACGCGCTCACTGTTAGAGTTTACTCCTAAAGCTGTGGCTAATATCGCTACCGAAAAGGGTGACTTGAATATCGTCACCGGTATCGACTTGAGCCGCGGTGAGTCTGAATTTAGCAGCGGTCGTGGCAATGTTCAGAAACTCGCCAGTGCCTATGTGCAAGCGACCGTGCCATTATCTAAGAGTCTCAGCTATGTTGTGGGTGGCCGCTATGCAGAAGTGACCGATGAACTGGTTGACCCTGCTGCATATCCCAATGGTGTTGAGTTAGATCAAGATGCACACGCCTTCGAGCTGGGTCTTAACTATCGTCCAACGACCGCACACAGGCTCTATCTGCGCGCCGATGATAATTTCCGTTTCGCTAAGGTCGATGAGCAGGCTTATACACCAGCCAGTGTTGTTGGTCTTAAGCCGCAGACGGGTCGCTCATATGAAGCGGGTTGGGACTGGACACCTAAGTCGCACACATTACGTTTGAGTGCGTACCGTTTAGAACTTGAAGATGAGATTGTATTCGATCCGAGTGCCGAAACCCCTGCTGGTGGTAGCTTTCCCGGTGCCAATGTGAACGCCGATGCATCACGTCGCTACGGTATGAGTGCCGACTGGGATTGGCAGCTAACCGATAAGGTACAACTGGGCGCCGAGTACAACTATATCGATGCCGAATTTACCGATGGCGTTAATGAAGGTAAGCAGCTTTCCTGGGTGGCTGAGCACACTGGCCGTGGCTATTTCAGCATCGATGCAGATCAAAACTGGCAGGTGTTTACCGAACTGGTCTACACCGGAGAGCGCTTTATCGAGGGTGACAATGGCAATGCCGACCCTAAGCTGGACTCATATTGGTTAACTAACCTGGCGGTTAACTATACCCGTGATGCCTGGCTTGCCAGCTTCCGTGTCGATAACCTATTAGATGAGCAATATGTCAGTGCCGGTTATTACAGTAATTTTGGCGGCGTTAGTTACAATGGCTATTATGCGGGTACCGGACGTGCCCTGCGTCTGACGGCAAGTTATCGCTTTTAAAGAAGGAACTAGAACTTAGGGACGAGAACTTAGGATAGAAAGCTTAGGTTCAAGAGCCTTAGGTTTTTCTTTAAGCCAGACCTCAGGTCTGGCTTTTTTATGTGTTAAATTTGAGCTAGGAGCTACGGTTTATTCGCTGCTCTATCTTTAACTTAAAACTTAAAACTAACGTTCAAAGGAGAGAGAATGAAAAGAGTATTAGCCGGATTGTTCTCGATAGCTTTATTTCTGCTTTCGGCTTGCTCTGGCCCTAAGCTTGAGCCGCTTTCGAGTGATGCCGAGATCTGGGCATTTGGAGATAGCCTGACCTATGGCAAGGGGGCGGCGAGGGGGCAAGATTACCCTACGATGTTGGCGGGTCTCTCACAGAAGCGGGTGATCAATGCCGGGGTATCCGGCGAGACCACCACGCAAGGACTGGATAGGCTGACGCAGCTCTTAGAATACGATTCACCGGATCTGCTGATCTTGATGGAAGGTGGTAACGACTTTCTGCGTAACCAGAATATTGGCCAGACTAAGGCTAATCTGGCGCAGATGATTGAGCTGGCCCAGAGACGATCGATCCCTGTGGTGCTGGTGGCCGTTCCCCGTAAGGGTATCTTTCTCTCTCCGGCAGCGCTCTACAGCGAGCTGGCCGAAACCTACGGGGTGATCCTGATAGAAGATGAGTTAACGGACCTATTGAAAACAGCTGCAATGAAGTCAGATACGATTCACCTTAACGGTGCGGGTTACAGGGCTTTAGCCGAAGTGATACACCGTCGCCTTATTCAGGTTGAAGCCCTGTAAACTCATAGGCTTATACTCGGTTGATATTGGACAGGAGAGAAGAGTGGCGCAATAAAACTTCAGCACCTATCTGTGTGCTCAAGCCGTTATAAACCGCTGAGAATCGTTTCAAGGGATATTATTCATCGAACCTATGATTTAGAACCTATGATTATGGCGATAAAATGACCATACTTCAGGGGGAGGGGATTTTCTCGAGGCTTATATTGACCTTTTTTATTTGCCCCATGGAGTGATATTATCCTTGTTATCAGACATAAGGCAGATAAATCGAGTTAAAGTATTCATTTAGACGAAATCAACTTGACCCTGATAGCCCTTTTATGGGTAAATTCCCCGATAACAAATGGTGTCGTACCATCATAAAAAGTAGGTTAAAAAGTTCTCATGACAGATCTTGAGCATCAAGTATTCACTCAAGTACGTGCAATTATTAGTAACGAAGAGCAAGTAATTGGTCGCCGGGGTATTTTGATCCCGTTAAAGAAAGCCATTATTGCCGATGGTGATATTCGTAATGTCATCGATATTGTGTCATCAGATCCCGCATTAGCGGCCCATATGCTATGGCGTAGCCAGTCGGCCGCTTTTGTCAGTGGTAATACATCGAAGAACCGCTCTCTCAAAGATGCACTGGTTAGGTTAGGTCAGGTCAACATCTATCGCTATGCATTCACTTTTTATCTTAAAGAGCGTCTCGACGAGTTACCTCAGCCGTATAAGAAGCTGGTGTTTGGATATTGGGCGCTGACCGAGAGTATCGCTGCCGATGCCGTTGACAGCTTGCATCAGATGGAAGGGGTGGATATTAATCCCGATGAAGTGCAAACCTTAGCCCTGTTCAGCGTCTTCGGCGAGATTATCGCTCTGACCGCATTTGCTTATCTGAATGCCGAGTCGGAAGAGTCTTTCCCCTTGAGTATCATCAAGACACTCATCGATAACCAAAAGCAGACATTAACCATAGAAGCGTTCGAATCTCTGGGGTTAGATGAAGAGCTGAAAGATGAATTCATGATAGCGCATAATTTACGCCAGACTCGCGATCCTAACTCGCCAGGTTTGGTTCTTCGCCGCGTCTTGTCGATGAGAAATCAGCTGCTTAAGCCGTTATAAAGAAGATTCGAGTTACGAGCATTAGGCTGTAGCTCGCGACTCGCAACTTTCTTTGCCCTGTCTTTATTGCAATATCCTAGGAACTCACTGCCAGATCCTAGGATCTCGTACCTTCAATTAATTCAACTTATGTTGTTTCGCTATCCCTTCGATGGCGACTAATTCGAGCCATTTCTGTGCCAAGGCGGCATTAACTCCATCTTTTCTGTAGGCCCCGAACAGTGGACGCTTCAGTCCTTCTGTGCCTAACTTAACTGCGGTGAGGTTTAAACCATGGGACTCGCTGATAGACCAAGTCGGCAGGGCCGCGATACCGTCTTTGCAGGCGATACGTTGAAGTAACATCATGGTCAGATCGCAGCTAAGCTGCTCACCCGCTTCGACGCCAGCGGGTTCAAGAAAGTGTCGATACAGATCTAATCGCGCTAAGGGAACCGGGTAGCTGATGATGGTCAGCTTCTCCAGTTGCTTTGGGGTGACATACTCCAATGATGCCAGAGGATGATCGTTGGCGACGACAAGTTTGACCTCGAAATCGAACAGGTGCTGGTAGGCAAGGGCCTGACCGGGAACCGGATCTGAGGTGAGTACCACGTCCAGCTCTCCCATTTCGAGCGCATTGAGTGAATCGAACAGGTGACGACTGGAGAGATCTAAATTGGCTTGAGGGTAGGCGTTTCTGAACTCTTCCATTACCGGCATCAACCAGCGAAAACAGCTGTGACACTCGATACCGACGCCCAACTGATTATGTTCGTCCCTGAGTCCCTGTTTAAGATCTGATTCAGTTTCAATCACCTTAGGCAGGATCTCCTCGGCAAGGTTTAGCAGTCTGGCTCCCTCTTGTGTGAATGACAGGGGTTTGCTCTTTCTGACAAAAATAGAGGAGTTAATTCGGGTCTCCAGCTCTTTAATCTGATGGGAAAGAGCCGACTGAGTGACGAAACGTTTCTTGGCGGCGCCAGCTAGACTTCCACTCTCCTTCAGGGCAACTAGTGTTCGTAAGTGTCTAAGCTCTATCATATATATACCCGTTTATCCCTACATGAATTTTGTTCATGTTGCGCTTGAAATCAATTCGTTTGTCAGCAAATAGCCTAACACAATAAACTTCTAGACGTCCAGACGCCCAAGTGTGTTTTGCATCGACAGATGTTAAATCACCACGAGCAACAACAAGGCTATTGGCGCGTTTACTCTGAATTCTGCTCACATTAAAGCAAAAAGGTATACAATATGCAAACTTTGAAAGAGGTAACGATAGCGAATCTAGGATTTCCCCGAATTGGTCGTCAACGTGAGCTCAAGTTTGCTCAGGAAAAGTATTGGCGTGGTGAGATAACCCAAGCCGAGTTAACCCAGATTGCCAAAGCGCTGCGCAGCACTCACTGGGAATGGCAAGCCAAGGCCGGAGTGGAACTCCTGCCTGTCGGCGACTTTGCCTATTATGATCATGTGCTTACGCTTAGTGCGACACTTAACGCTATCCCTGAGCGTCACCGCGGAGAAGATCAGGCCGATAGAGTCGATTTAGATACTCTGTTTAGGGTTGCCCGTGGTCGCGCACCAACGGGAGGCGATGCCCCGGCCGCAGAGATGACCAAATACTTCAATACGAACTATCACTATATCGTTCCGGAACTGGAAGCCGATCAAAGCTTCACTGTCGCCTATGAACAGATATTCGATGAGGTCAGTGAGGCTCAGTCATTAGGCTATAAGGCTAAACCCGTGCTGTTAGGCCCGGTTTCTTATCTTTATCTGGCTAAGGCGGTGGGAGGTGAGTTCGATAAGTTAACCCTGTTACCTCAGCTGCTTAAGACTTACGGGGATATCTTAGCGCGTTTCTCATCTCAGGGAGTCGAGTGGGTTCAACTGGAGGAGCCTATTTTAGCCCTTGAACTCGATAGCGATTGGCAAGGGGCTATTGCTTCTGCCTATGAAGCGCTGCAACACGTTGAGGTAAAAGTATTACTCGCCACTTACTACGGTACGATTGCTCATCATCAATCGCTGGTCTCAGCCCTGCCGGTGGCGGGTCTTCACCTCGATCTGGTGACTGCGCCCGAGCAACTCGCCGGATTTGCCGCCAACCTTAGAGCCGAGCAGATTTTATCACTGGGGGTGATCAATGGCCGAAACGTTTGGGCGGCAGATATCGACTCGATTGCCGATCGCATCGCCCCAGTGGTGAACGATCTTAAGGGACGGGTATGGATAGCGCCCTCCTGCTCGTTATTGCATACCCCTGTAGATCTGGATGTCGAGGTGGAGCTGGAACCGGCGCTGAAGCAGCAGCTCTCTTTCGCTAAACAGAAATTGTCTGAGCTGGCTCAGTTAAAAAGATTACTCACCACGCCCGAAAGCAGTGGCGACATAGCCAAAATCGATGTGATCAGAGCCACCTGTGTTTCGCGTCGAAACGCACGGGCAGAGGCCGCTGACAGACAAGTGAACAGCAGAGTCGCAGCGCTGAGCCGTGATGATTATGAGCGCGATACTGGGTTTGCCGGCAGACAGACCCTGCAGCAGCAAAAGTATCGATTGCCGTTGCTACCGACCACGACCATAGGGTCGTTTCCTCAAACCCCGGCTATTCGTGGATTACGTAGTCGCTGGCGTAAAGGTGAGATCACCGAAACGTTTTATAACGACCAGTTGCGTCAGGTGACCAAAGATACGGTCGAGCGTCAACTTAAGCTGGGCATCGATGTACTGGTGCACGGCGAGGCCGAGCGTAACGACATGGTCGAGTACTTTGGTGAACAGTTGCAAGGCGTTGGCTTTACTCAGTTTGGTTGGGTACAAAGCTATGGCTCTCGCTGTGTTAAGCCGCCACTTATCTATGGTGATGTATCACGTCCTAAGCCTATGACAGTCGATTGGGCAGGCTATGCCCAGAGTCTGACCGAGAAACCGGTAAAGGGGATGTTGACCGGCCCCGTGACTATCTTGCACTGGTCCTTTGCCCGCGAAGATATCAGCCGTGAGCAGATAGCGACCCAGATCGGCTTAGCAATTAGAGATGAGGTGATCGATCTTCAAAATGCCGGGATCGGCATTATTCAGATCGATGAACCGGCGTTCCGTGAAGGGCTGCCGCTGAAGAGGAGCGATTGGGATACCTACCTTAAGTGGGCGGTGGATGCCTTTAAACTCAGCGCCGCAGGCGTGGATGATGAGACTCAGATCCATACGCACATGTGTTATAGCGAGTTTAATGAAACGATCAAAGCTATCGCCGCCATGGATGCGGATGTGATAACCATTGAAACCTCACGCTCACGCATGGAGCTGCTCACCGCCTTCGAGGATTTCGAATACCCCAACGAAATTGGCCCCGGAGTCTACGATATCCATACGCCGAACACGCCGACGGTGGATGAGATGGTGACACTCATCGAGAAGGCGGCCCATAAGATCCCGCTTCGCCAGCTCTGGGTTAACCCAGATTGCGGCCTCAAGACCCGCACTTGGGATGAAGTGGAGCCGGCACTTCAGAACCTGGTACAAGCGACTAAGGTACTGAGAAGAAGGTTAGGTTAGAGCTGAGAAGTTTCGAGGTTCGAGCATCGAGTCGCGAGTTCAAGAAAGAGCAGAGATAGCTGTAAGCTGTAAGTTAAAAATAGAGCTGAGAAAGTTGGAAGCGGTAAGTTATAAGTTAAGGATAGAGTGAGGAGAGTTACCTTCTCGCTCTATCTGTTACTTACAGCCATTTCATCTCAGAACGTTTGGGCTATTGAGTTGCTGCGGTTTGCTGCAAGGCTTCCGGGGTGGCAAAACCACGGAGAACATTACTGAGCGTGATTGCGGCAAAGACCACAATGATCAAAGAAAGGTGCCACGCTTGGCTCAACCCTAAATGAACCAGCACCATGCTGACGATGGAAGATACCACCATTTGTCCGCCTCCGGACATGGCCGCAGCTGCTCCCGCCTGTTTCTTGTATGGCTGCATCACCATGGCCTGAACGCAAGGTAAGGCTATACTGTTGCCCAGTATCATCAATAGCTGTCCTAGCATTAAATACAGAGGCTCAGTTGGGCAGAAGAATAACCATAGTGCAGCAGCAACATGCAGCACTGGAGTAGATAACAGCAGTTTCTTACTGCCGATAATAGGGCGCATACGATTACATATGCTGGCACCAGCTAACATCCCGAGCGCAGGGATAAGCGCCCACATCGCGTATTTATCAGACGTCATACCAATTTGGTTTTGCATGATGAATGGCATCACCGAAATCGTGGTGATCATCAAACTGAAGTTCAGCCAACCTATGCTGGCGAAACTCATGAAGTAACGTGAACTCAGTAGCTCACGATACTGCTGTAACATCTTCCTTGGTGATGGGATCTGAGTGGTTTGGCCGACAGTCTCTTGGAATCGCAATGCAATGATCGCCCAAACGAGAGAGACATAGCCCAGTAAGGAGATGAACACCATAGTCCAGCCAAAGTGGAAGTTGATGAAGCCACCGATCACAGGAGCCATCAGAGGCGTAATCGATGCAGCCATTGCAATGTAGGACATTGCAACCGGAAGTTCTGCACCACTGAAGCGATCTCGTGTGGAAGCTCGTGCCAATACTGCACAACATCCCGTCCCCAAACCTTGCAGGAAACGGCCTAACACCATTCCAGTAAATGAATGGCTGAGGAAAATGATCATCAATAGACCCATCATGGCGATCATAAGCCCAATCAACAACACTTTTTTGCGTCCTAGCGCATCGGAAACCGGACCATAAATAAATTGAGATGGGCCAAATCCAAGCAGGTAAATACTGACTAATATCTGAGCCCGTTCGTGGGAAATCGCAAAGTCTTTGGCTATCCAGGGCAGTGATGGAAACACCAAGCCCATGCTAAATTGCCCGACACTGATGATTAAACAAACCAGTAAAATTGTTTTAAATTCAATCTGTCTGCTCACGATGCATCATCCGAAGATGAGTGCGTTTTGCCTCTTCGTCTCAAGCTGCCTTCATCATCAAATGTGTTCAACTTGGCTTTGACCCGTTTCACCGTAGACAAGCTGACGTCGCACTGTTCTGCAACACTTTGTAGAGTCAGACCCTCAAGTAACAATGCGGCGATCTGCTGATGCTTTTCTTTATCCGCAGGTCTGCCGCAGAATTTCTGCTTCCACAGTTCAGGTTTGTCTTTGAGTGCTTTTCGCCCTTGTTCTGCGGCGAATAGGCGACGCTGAGTTTGTACTTTTCCGTAACCCGATAACAGCGCTAGTAAAGCATGACGATGAGGAGAATCTGGTTCAAATGCCAGTGGCTCACACGCGGTCTGCAATATCACCCCTTTTTCCAACAAACTGGTAATGACTTGCAGCGTTTGACTGAAATCATGACCAAATTCAGTCAGCCACCAAATGATTACCGTATCACCCGATTCGAGAGACTTAAATAGTTGGCTAAATGCTGTTCGTTCCATTGGGGGAACATCGCCACGCACTTTGTCTTGAAAGTGCTCAGCCTCAGGAGCTAACGATGTCATCGCAGCGAGTTGCTCTTGATACGCTTTATTCTTGGGAGAAAACCGAGTGTAAAGATAGGTCGCCATTATGTCTCCTTGTGGTTCATATGGTGTTATGGCTCATAATTGTATGTTAATTCCTCACCCCATTCAACCCCAAGTGAACCGTGAGCAATCTGAATTTCTGGTTTGTGAGTGCATTAGTTTGAATTATATATGAAAAATCTGATGAATATTTTTTTTAACGGTTTCAGTTAAAACGGATGGTAAGTACGAGCCCTGAGTTCAAGAAAGAGCTGAAGTTAAGAAGTGGCGAGGTTCGAGTAACGAGTTTAAGACAGAGCTGAAGATAGAACAGAGAAGTCAGGAGTTCCCAGGTACCAGAACCTAGGAACTCCTGGCCACGAAGTGGCATTCTATTAATCCAAGCGGGTAAATCCCGCATAATTGATCCCGGATAACAGTGCCATCTCTCTGTGCCAGGTGGCCAGATCATCCTTGTTGAAATCACTCAAGTTATTATGTCCGCAGGCTCTGGCCATCACCTGCATCAGCTCTATCGAAGCGTTGAAGAAGTTGGCCAGTTGTTGTGATGACTTGTCCACGTTCAGGCGTTGGCGCAGATTGGCATCTTGAGTGGCTATACCCGCAGGGCAGTTGTTGGTGTTGCACATGCGCGCCGCGACGCAACCGATAGATTGCATCGCACTGTTGGAGATAGCCACACCATCGGCGCCCAGGGCCATGGCTTTGACGAAGTCCATCGGCACTCGAAGGCCACCGGTCACGATCAGGGTTACTCTGCCTGTAGCGCCTTGTTCATCGAGATAACGCCTGGCCCTGGCTAAGGCCGGAATGGTGGGGACACTGATATGGTCTCTGAACATCTCGGGGGCGGCGCCGGTTCCACCACCGCGCCCGTCGAGTATGATGTAATCGGCGGTGGCATCGAGGGCAAACTGAATATCCCGCTCGATATGGTTGGCACTGAGTTTAAAGCCGACGGGCACACCGCCGCTGACTTCACGCACCCGATCCGCGAAGCGTTTAAAGTCGCATGAATTTTTCAGCTCTCTGAAGGTGGGGGGAGATATCGCGGGTTCTCCCTCGGGAATGCCCCTAACCTGTGAAATCTTGCCTTGGTTCTTGATGCCGGGAAGGTGTCCGCCGGTGCCTGTTTTAGCGCCTTGTCCGCCTTTAAAGTGAAAAGCCTGTATCGAATGCAGTAGCTCCTCTCTATAACCAAATTGCGCACTGGCGAGTTCGTAAAAATACCGGGGGTTGGCGGCTTGCTCTTCGGGCAGCATGCCTCCCTCTCCCGAGCAGATCCCGGTACCCGCCAGTTCGGCGCCTATCGCCAGCGCGGTTTTAGCCTCTTCCGAGAGTGCGCCGAAACTCATGTCAGAGACAAACAGGGGGATCTTCAGTTTCAGAGGCTTTCTGGCCTGTGGCCCGATAATCAGTTCGGTGGAGACGGTTTCATCTTCCTGTAGAGGTTTGGTCGCCATCTGCGCTGTCATGATCTGAATATCATCCCAGTGGGGCAGTTCATGGCGGGGCACCCCCATGGAGGTCATGGGGCCGTGATGGCCAAGCTTAGTTAACCCATCTCTGGCGAGCTGATGAATAAACTCTACGGTAGGCTCCTCGATGGTGGCTTTGGCTGCGGGGGCGTTATCCTTATCGGGCGCTACGCTCGGCCCAGGACCTTCTGTGCCGACCTGTTTAGCCGTGAACTGTTTATGGCTGCCATCGCAAAATGGGGCGTTGCCCGTGTGCTTGCAGGCACACAGATAGGCATCGCCGTCTTGCTCGGCGGTAAAGGCTTTGGGTTTGAATGAGGTACCGGCGTGGGAGCCATCGCAAAAAGGTTGCTTCTTGGATCGGCCGCAGGCGCAGAAGTAATACTCTTTTCCTTTGGTGAGCTCGACTTTCTTGGGTTTGTTATCTGCAACGATAGGATTGCTCATACCTTCTCCTTGATAAAGTTTCACTCGGCGGTGTGACTCACTGCAATGTCAGGTGAGTCAGCGGTTCTCTTTTTCTATATATTTTAGTAGATTAACGGCCAGTTAGAGACAAATGAGCATAAATAGTCAGGATGTAGGTGGGTATGGCTGAATTTTTATGCTCTTTTAAAGATAACCTAAGCGATGGATAATATTTCTGCAACCGTTGTTTTTTTGTTCGCTCATGGCCATAAATAGGAGAAAGTTCCGTTTAAGATGAACTATTTTCGACTAAGTCCGGTCATATCATCATGCAGCAAATATTACCTATTTATTTTTCAGGAGAGGACCATCACTAAGCCGTTTGCTAAGCGCTCTGAAACCAAATGGACGGCGATAGTGGTCACTATCTTAACTCTGTTTTGTCTGGCTCAAAATAGTGGATTATTCAACTTGGCTCTTAATTTAGAGAGAGCACAAGGAGAGACGGCCGGGCCGTTATCTGTGCTGTATAGTGCAGCCTTTAAGCCCAGTGCTAAAAAGCCCGGTGCTATCGAAGGCGATAATGAGTCTAGTTCTGGTTTATCCCAGAGCCCTTTATCCGATGTAGCTCTGTCTGATGCCGCGCTCTCTGGTACAAACTCATCCGAGGCCAGCTCTTCTCAGGCCGAAAGCTTCGAGTTTAAGCGCTGTGAACTCTCTGAAAAGTCGATGCGTTTATGTCTGGAAGACACCAGTGCCATAGCGCTGTTAGTCTTGCTGTTTCTGCTTCCTCTCTCTCCTTCGTTTGTCAGGGTATTAAATCGGGTACCCAAGAAAGTCTCATTCGTCAGATATCGGCGACTTCATCTTACACTCTGTCGCTTTCAGGAGTAGAACCGGTTCGAGTCACTTTCTGATACCTGTGGGTATTATTGCCTGTGACCCGAATTGTTAGTCGTTCCTGCTATATAAGCTTTTTTATTAGTCACTTGTTATTAAGTGTATGTTTATTTAAGGCCAGTCTCGTCGATTGGATTTATTCTGCTTGTTCTGTATTCGCTACGGAATGGAGATGAACTTGAAGTATCTAAAAAATCTATTCGCGCTCTGTTTGATTCTGTTATCGAGCTCGGCGTTTGCGCAATCCACCCCCTGGATTGAAAACCCTAACCATCCTCCGGTGAAACTGAGGTTGATGTTGACCGGGGAGTTTGACTCAGTCAATAAAACCATGCCTGCCGTACTGGAGGTTAAGTTAGAAGATGATTGGAAAACCTATTGGCGTAGCCCGGGTGAGGGCGGGATAGCACCTGGCATCAAATGGGACAAGTCGACCAATTTAAAGCGTGTCGACTGGTCATGGCCGGTACCTGAGCATTTCTCGCTGCTGGGGCTGCAAACCTGGGGCTATAAGCATCATGTAAGCTTTCCTCTGCTGTTGACCGTAAATGATAGTGATGATGTCGCTCAATTGAGAGGCAAGGTCACCCTGTCATCATGCACTACCATCTGTGTGCTGACCGATTATGAGGTATCACTGGATGTGACTCCCAGTGAGTTGAGGGCCGACAGTGAGGCGATGTTTACCTATAACAAAGCCGTGTCTAAGGTACCGCAGAAGGTCGGAAATGGCGTAGGAACACAAATTAAAATCGGTTGGGACAGTGCGAAAAGCAAGCTGCAAGTTGAGCTCGATGCGGGTCAATGGCGACAGCCTCAACTCTTGATCGATGGCGAGCCCGATACGGTATTTACCCTTAGCTCCCTTAAAGAGAAAGAGAGTGACAGTGGGCCGACTAAGCTCATTGCCACCTTCGATGGTAAGAGCTGGTTAGGGGCTTCGGAGGTGCTTGGCAAAACGCTTAATGTCACGGTCGTCGATAGTGAACAGGCTTTTGAGTATTCAAATGAAGTGATACCGACTCAGATTATTGAGGATGATATTTCACTCATTAAGGTGTTATTTATCGCGCTGCTTGGTGGCCTGATACTGAATGTTATGCCCTGTGTACTGCCTGTACTCGGCATGAAGTTAAGTACGGTTATCGCCGCACCTGAACTAAAGCGCAACGAGATCCGTCAGCAGTTTATTGCATCGGCATTGGGTATCTTAGTCTCTTTCTGGCTGCTGGCCGGATTCATCTTAGTGCTTAAATTCACCGGACAGGCGATTGGTTGGGGCATTCAGTTCCAGAACCCTTGGTTTATCGGCTTTATGGCTATCGTGACCTCAATCTTTGCCCTCAATATGCTCGGCACATTTGAGATCAACCTGCCCTCCAGTCTGCAGACCAAACTGGCGACCACAGGTGGTAACAATAACCGGGGCCATTTCCTGCAGGGGATGTTTGCGACCCTGTTGGCGACGCCCTGTAGTGCCCCTTTCTTAGGGACTGCGGTCGCCTTTGCCTTGGGTGCCGATACGCTCAGTTTGTTTGTTATCTTTACTGCGCTTGCCGTCGGGATGGCGTTGCCTTGGCTGCTGGTTGCTCTGTTTCCGCAGGTGGCGAACTACTTCCCTAAACCCGGTCGTTGGATGAATATCGTTAAGGTGTTCTTCTCGGTCATGTTGCTAATAACCAGCCTGTGGTTAATCACTCTGCTGAGTAATTTTATCGCTTCTAGCATTTTGTGGGTATTCGCCGGGTTATTGGTGCTGATGTTTTTTGTCTTTATGGCAAAGAAACATGGCAGTGCCGCCGTGATAGCCAGCATTAGTCTGGGCATATTATTCAGTGCCGTTACCGCCTTTATGACCTCTGAGCAGTGGGCCAGACCTTTGCCCACAGACTTAGTCTGGACGCCTTTGAGTGAAGCCGGGATCGCTCAACAGGTCGCACAGGGCAAAACGGTGTTTGTCGATGTGACGGCTGACTGGTGCATCACCTGTAAGGCCAATAAGGCAGGAGTGATACTGCAAGACCCTGTTTATAGCTCACTCAAGCAAGCGGATATGGTGATTATGAAGGGGGATTGGACTAAGCCATCGGCTCCTATCACTAAGTACCTGCAGAGTCATAATCGCTTCGGTGTGCCTTTTAATGTGGTCTATGGCCCCAATGCGCCTCAGGGGATAGAGCTACCTGAAATTTTGAGTACCAATGAGGTGCTATCGGCGATTGAGCGTGCCTCTTCGAGGGCGATAGCGGCGACGCCCGCTGTGGGTGACACGGACTCCGGACAGCTCAGATATGACTAGCCCTGCTTCTTTAAGGTGTGAGATCTCATAACGTTATTCATCTTCAATCGTTAAACTGAACCTATCGTGTGTGCAGGGCTTTTCATCAGTCCTGCATACCAAAGGAAAATCATGAAAGTTCTATCAAGTTTTAATCGCGTTACCGATATGCTGTTTCAATCCCGTAAGGCTAAATTTGCCATGCTGGCCACCGTTGCCGGTTCTGTATTTTTTCTCTCATCACAGTTGATGATGAGTCAGCTTGCTCACGCCGACCATAGTAGTTTTACCGATGAGCAAAAATTGGAGATCAGGGCGATTGTTGAAGATGCATTGGTCAACGATCCTGAGCTGTTAAAGGAGGCCATTATTGCATTACAGATGCGTGAAGAGGATCAGATGAGCCAGGCCAGAGGTAGTCTGGTTGAGCTGCATCACGCGGGATTATTTGAGACCCAAACCGACCCGTGGAAAGGTGCCGAAAATCCAGCCATCACTATGGTCTATTTTACCGACTTTAACTGTCCATACTGTAAGAAACTCGAGCCTTCACTGGACAAATTAATCGAAGATTATCCACAACTAAGAGTCATCACTAAGATGGTGCCACTGCAGGGTGAAGGCTCTCAAAAGGCGGTCGAGCTGGCACAAAAAGTATGGCTTAACGAGCCTGACAAATACCTCGCGTTGAAGGATATGTTGATGTCCAGCCCACGCAGACTCGACACCGATGCTATCGCTAAGGTGGCTAAGCTAACGGATACCGAGCAGTGGTTAACTAAGAGTGATGATCGGGTAGTTAAAGTTGTGCGTGATAATGTCTCCTTGATGAGAGATTTAGGGCTAAGTGGTACGCCGAGCATGATATTTGGAGACACGGTTATTCCGGGATTGGTCACTTATGAGGTGCTAAAAGAGCAGCTTGAAGAAGTGATCCAGGCTAAGGGATAAGGGCTGGGGGAGAGTGGCGATGAACGATAAGAGTAATACTGATACTGAGCTTAAGCCGACTTTTTTCAAGCGAGTTCTGGGCTGGGGGAGGCAGCTTGCTCTCTTGATACTGTTTTCCATGGTGTTCAGCGCGGGTCTCGATATGTGGCGAGGCAAAGATATCCCCAGAGACGATCTTCCCAATATCTCGGGGATTAGCCTGAAAGGGGAGAGCCTAGATATCGCCGCCTTGAGTAAAGACCAGGCTGTATTAGTGTACTTCTGGGGCACCTGGTGCCCTGTGTGTAATTTCGTTAGCCCCGCAGTGGATGTTCTGGCGACGACATATCCGGTCGTCACGGTCGCGATGAATTCGGGAGCCGATGACAAGATGGTCAAATATCTCAAGCACAAAGAGTATGATTTTGAGGTGATTAATGACTCGAGCAATGACATTGCCAGAGACTGGTCGGTACAACTGACGCCGACCATAATGGTATTCAAAGATGGCGAGCTTAAACATTACACCACCGGGTTTACCAGTCTGCCGGGCATGTGGTGGCGAATGCTATTTACCGGGTAAAAAAAGCTTTTCTGTTCCTGTTTTTAGCTAATCGATGCGGTGGTCAATATCGATCACCGCATCTACCTCTACCTCTATTTCTAATCGGTTTTGAAACTAATCTCATAGTTTTCATTAATGGTGAAGTTGAGTGTCGTACCTAGCTCTGCCAATGGACTCTCGTCGCCTATGTAACTTAGTTGGCCTTGTGCCACTGTATCACCTGAATTAGAGAGGAGTTGGTAGGTAATCAATCCAATTTGCTTTTGTGGGGAGAAGTAGATCGTTTGGTGGCTTCTCGGTTTGATGGCCGAGAAGGAGAGGTCGTTCGATGGGAAAGAGAAATTTAACGCCGAGTAGCTTTTATCAGACTGGTTATCAACCACGACTTTGGGAGACAGGAAATGATAAGCGATGGCGCTTATCATTATGAGTAAACAGAGGCCGAACGCGATTCTTCTCTTCATACCTATTTCGCTGCGATGAGTCGCTGTGATGATGACATCTCCAGATTAAGCTATTTTGCCTTCGCTGTGAAATCTATTGGGATCGAAAGGGCCGAGGTTGACGCTGGTTTTTGAGCCTGTGATTATCTCACTCACCAGTTTGCCGGAGATAGGGCCCAGACTAAGTCCCATCATGGCATGCCCCGTAGATACCGTCAGGTTAGTGTATGGGTGACAGCGACCTATGATAGGTAATCCATCGGGAGAGCAGGGCCTGAAGCCGGACCAGAATTGGCTTTGGTCGATATGTTCAGCCTTGAATGCGGGCAGATAACGACCAGCTGACTTTAGTAATCCCTTAATCCTGTTCTGGCTGATGCCTCTTCGCTCCTGATTGGCCAGTACCCCCAGCTCCATCGTGCCGCCGAAGCGGATCTCATTGTTAAATGGCGTGACCGCGACTTTAGCCTCGCTGAGAATGAAGGGGGTTTTACAGTCGAAAGTCGCGTGAGCATGTTGCTTATTGGGCACGTTATTTAAGGTGATGCTGATCCCTTTCCCCGCCTGAACGGGGAGCTTCAACCCTAAGGTCTTGCCCATTTGTCCTGACCAGGCGCCATTGGCAAGAATAAACTCATCGGCGCTAATAACCCCCTTTTCTGCTCCCTTGGTATAGTGCGCCGAGACGATCGTGTTTGGTTCGGAACTATCGGCAGGTGAATCACCGCTAGAGAGGAATTTGGTATTAAAGGAAGTGACCTCTGCGTGTTCGATAAACTCAACCCCCCCGGCTTCAAGATAGGCTCTTAAACTGCTGAGTAACTCATAGGGGGCGATGTGTGCATCTTCCGGGTAATGGGCGGCCCCGATGACATCGAAGTCGATATTGGGTTCTAAACATTTAAGCTCAATTGGGCTGAGCATCTTTGCATTAAGGCCCAGTCTGTTGGCCTGCTTGACGGTTTCGGCCTCCTCCTTTAACCCTTTATCTGTCTTATAGAGCATTAACAGACCTTTCTGATAAAACTGAAATTCAAGGGCATCTTCAGCATTGAGCTCTTCATAGAGGGCTAAAGACTTAAGGTTGATATCTAAGATGGCCTCTTGGCTATTTAATGTGTGTTGCTTGGTGCATTTTTTAGAGAAGGACCAGAGCCAGAGTAAAAAGTCGAGATTGAGGCTCGGGCGCACGAAGAAGGGGCTCTGAGGGTTTAACATCCACTTTAAGCCTTTTTGTATCATACCCGGCGCCGCCAGCGGAACGAAGTGACTGGGCGTGATATAGCCGGCGTTACCGAAAGAGCAGGCCTTGCCAATCTCTCCTTTATCTATGACTACCACCGACCTACCAGCCTTGTGTAGGTAATAAGCGCTACAGAGTCCGATAATTCCGCCGCCTATCACGGCCACCTCTTTGTTTTCATTTCGATTAGTTTCTGGTTTCATCATCAGTGTCCGGGGGAGTCAATGGTGACAAACTACCTTGGGTGGGCGGTTAAATCTTGTTCTCAATCAAGTTTTAACCAGAAAGTGATTTAACATGAATTATTTTGTAGAAGAACACGGTCTGTTAATTCAATGTAGCTGTAAAGTTGTCGGTTTTGGTGTTTATCCTATAGTGATAAGGTGGTCGAGGCCTGATATGAAACCGTATTCGTTATTGAGTTGGGGAACGTCGCATGGGTAGAGTCATTTCATCATTATCTGAACTAAGTTCTTTGGTTATCAGGAGCCTGGCTCTGATTCTTGTTTTTAACCTTAGCCTGTCAGTTAATGCCGAGCCGTTAAAAGTGGGGGAGATAGCACCAAACTTCACCATCAATCAAATCGATAATGCTCCTTTCAAACTTAGTGAGTTTAAGGGGAAGCAGTCAGTCTATCTGGTCTTTTGGAACACCTGGTGTGGCCACTGTATGAAGAAGGTGCCTCAGTTGATGGCCATTGAGCGTGAGTTCGGTGATCAGGTTAAGTTACTTGCCATCAATACCAGCTGGAGTGACTCTTTAGCCGATATATCTCAATTTCAGGCAAGGTTCGAGGCTAATTACGCTATCGCCTTCGATGAAAATGCCGACATTACCCACAGATACGGGGTGATGGGAACACCTACCGGTTTCCTTATCGATATCAATGGGGTAATAAAACAAGTGGATGGGATAACCCATACGTTGGCGGCCAATATTGAACAGTGGAATAGAGTCTCCGACAGTGAAGAGAAGCCTGTGGTGTTGGCGGGAGCGGTGTGCGACAAGGACCGCTTATGTTAGAAAAGAGCATGTTAGAAAAGAGTCAGTTAGCAAAGCAAACCGCTTGCTCGCGTAATCACGACAAGGGTCCCACATCTGTCGGGGCAGCTAAGCGTGAGCATGGGTCAATTAAAGCTGAATTTGTCAGCGCCTATGATTCCGGGCTCAATCGGCGTGCTTTTTTAAGGCAGACCGGAGCCGCGGCCGTGTTGCTCGGCTTGCTTGGGGCTAAACCCAGTGTCGGGCTGGCACAAGAATCACCGGATAAAGTAGAAAGCGATAGAGCATTAGCAGACTTCAATGCCTATAGCCGCGCGGTTGTCGAGGCGGTGCAGTTGCAGCTATTTCCCGATGATGGCGATGGCCCTTCGGCGACACAGCTTAATGGATTTCAGTACCTGAGTTGGGCATTGGACGACCCTGAAAATGCAGCCGATGGTGATAAGGCATTTATTCTCAAAGGTGTCGGCTGGTTAGAGGAGCAGTCAAACGCGACTCTGGGCGACAGCTTTATAAAACTAACGCCCATTCAACAAGATATGGTGATGAAGCAGATTTCACAAACCCAGGCGGGTGAAAACTGGTTATCGTTACTGCTCTATTATCTACTCGAGTCACTGACCCTGGATCCTGTCTATGGCGGTAATCCCGATGGTATTGGCTGGAAGTGGCTAGAGCACCAGCCTGGTTTCCCCAGGCCCGTTGAAGGGAAAACCTATTTAGATTTTAGCTAATTAGACTTTAGTTAATGTAACTCCTCTCGGTTTCAGATTTAGGCTGCATAACATATGAAAAAGACTAACGAATTTGATATCTGTATCGTAGGCAGTGGTGTGGGCGCAGGTCCAGTGGCCCATGAACTTGCCAAGGCGGGGTACAGGGTTGGCGTGCTCGAGAAGGGGAAGTGGTTTAAAGAAAGTGACTTCTTCAAAGATGAGCAGCTGGGACGTCATAGAGTATTTCGCTCTCAATTTAAGGATGAGCGGCACACCTTAGAGGAGCCCATCGGTGACGGCACCTGGTCGAGTGAGACTACCGCGCAGTTTTGGGGCGGCAATATTGTCGGTGGTGCCTCTAACTTTATGAGTGGTTACTTTCATCGACTCAAGCCACAGGATTTCCGCTTAGTCAGTGAGTTTGGTGAAATAGAGGGGGCCAATACCGTCGACTGGCCAATCGGCTATGACGAGTTAGAACCCTATTACACTAAAGTTGAGCAGCTTGTCGGGGTGTCGGGCAAGGTGGTTGAACATCCTCACCTGGAGCCGCGTTCGACCAAAGATTTCCCCTTTCCTCCCACCGCGGAACATCCGGTCGCGCAACGGTTCGATTTAGCCTGCAGATCACTTAAACTCCACCCACTTCCCATGGCGAGAGGCATCCTGTCGGTGCCCTTTAATGGGCGTTTGAGCTGTGAGTATTCCGGCTATTGTGGCAGTTATGGTTGTCACTCCGGTGCTAAAGCCAGCTCTCGGGCGGCCTTGTTGGATGACGCCGTTGCAGGCGGCAATTGCGAGGTCATCACCCAAGCGAAAGTGTATCGGCTTAACACCGACGATACGGGTAACGTGAGCTCCCTCGATTACTTTGATAAGGATGGGCACTCACAAGGTGTCACCGCCAAGATTTTCGTGGTGGCCTGTTACTCCATCGAGAGTGCGCGTCTGTTATTAAGTTCGAACGGCCACAAACATCCCAACGGCATAGGTAACAGCAAGGGGCAGGTAGGTAAGAACCTGCACTGCTGCGCAGGTGGAACGGGTCATGGCGTGTTTAAACTCGATAAGCTAAAAGAGTTTGAGGCTAAGCAGCTCAAGATCAGGGGACCCTTCTTCAATCGCGCCTTGCAGGATTGGTATGTCATAGATGACAGGTCGGTATCAGATAAGCCGATAAAGGGGGGCACCTTAGATTTTGTGTTCGATCCGCCATCACCCACTGCGGAGACGTCGGGACTTAAGTGGCAGGGGGACAATCTGTTATGGGGCACGCCGTTAAAGCAAAAGATTAAGGCGCACTTTACCCAATCGAAAGATTTTAAGTTTGAGGTGTTCTGTGACTGGCTCACTAACGACGAATGTTATGTCAGCTTAGACCCTGATGAGAAAGATAAATGGGGCCAGGCTGTCGCTAAGGTGCGTGCCGGTTTTCACCCCCACGATGAGAAGGTCGCTCAGTATCTGGTGGATCGCGGCGTCGAGGTGATGAAAGCCATGGGGGCCGATGAGGCCTGGGGCAATGTGTTTACCTCGCCGACATCCAACCTGGTCGCGGGAGGCTGCCGTTTCGGTAATGACCCTGACACCTCTGTGCTGGACAGAAACTGCCGGGTGCATGACTGCGATAACCTCTATGTCACGGATGGAAGCTTTATGCCTAATGGTGGCTCTGTCACTCCGACACTGACCATCTATGCTAATGCGTTTCGGGTTGCGGATAAAATATTGGAGCGGCTGAAGAGCCTAGAGCCTTCGCTCTAGTATTAGCCTTCAAGCCTTATCGCATCTATTGCCCTATTTCAAAAATTCAGCAATTGAACGATAAACTGATTCACATTCACTTTTAACAAGATCTTCCATGTTCATAAATGTGTGGATCATATCGGGGAAGTGGATGAGCTTAGTGGTAACGCCTGTTTTATTGAGCTTTTCAATATAGCTTGTACCTTCGTCACGCAGGGGACAGAATTCGACGGTAAAGACCAATGTTGCGGGTAAACCATGGGTAAACTCACCATGCAGTGGTGACGCTTTTCTACGATCGTCCCCAGCATTAAAGTAGTTGTCGAAGTACCAGCCAATTTTACCTTTCTGCAGTAGGTAACCCTCTGCATTTTGTTCAATAGATTTGCTCTGCATGGTGTAATCCAGACTGGGATAGATCATGACCTGTTTATCGATTATCACTTGGGTATCGAACTGGGCTTTTGCACTGACACTAGCCACTAAAGCGGCGCCACCAGAATCGCCAACGATAGATAGTTTGGGTTGGAACTCTACCTTGCGACCATTAAGCGTCGTCCAGATATTCTGCACCACAGCATAGGCGTCATTTAAACCTGCCGGGTAACGGCATTCGGGGGCTAAGCGATAATCTACCGAGACAACAATATGTTGTGTCGCGTTGGCTAGCTTGCGGCAGATGGGGTCATAAACTGTGATACTTCCTGCCATGTGTCCACCACCATGGAGGTAGACAATAACCGGTAAGGCTTTTTCCGGTGCTGGGTGGTGGATACGTACCGGAACATTATATTCATCATTAATAACCAGATCATCTCCCACCCATGCGATCTCTGGGATATCAGTGACTAGCCCTTTGGTTAAATTAGCCAACCCTTCGCGGGCATTGGTTGCGGTAGGCTTGAATCCATTTTCAATGAGTATGGCAATTTGTTGGTTAAAGTTCTCGAGCCAAGGCTGCAGTTTTTCGCTTACTTTACGCACTATTTTTATTCCTATGCCGGGGTCGTTGCTGTTTCTTATCTCGGCTTACTTGAGAAAAGCTGGGTTATTTGAACTGATTTTAATCATACCTAATATGCTCAGCGTTTATTTTCCCGATTTTGCATAATTGTATTGCCGATACAAGTGTCAGGCTAATTAGGTCAGTTTAAGTCCGAATCAAAGTGGTAAGCACACTTAGCCTATTAGGTGTGCCTACCACTGCTGCGACAATGTTTGCACAAGATTAACCTTGTGAAGCCTGAATTGCCGTTAGGGCAATGGTGTAGACAATATCGTCAACCAGTGCTCCCCGCGATAGGTCGTTAACGGGTTTGCGCATTCCCTGTAGCATAGGTCCAATACTGATGAGCTCGGCACTTCTTTGTACTGCTTTATAGGTGGTATTGCCGGTGTTCAGGTCCGGAAAAACGAATACCGTTGCCTGACCCGCTACAGGGCTATTTGGTGCCTTAGATTGTGCGACATTTGGCACAACGGCTGCGTCATATTGAAGCGGACCATCTATGATGAGATCCGGCCGTTTCTCTTTGGCAATATGGGTTGCTTCACGCACCTTGTCGACATCAGAACCGCTTCCTGAACTACCTGTCGAGTAACTGATCATAGCGACTCTCGGTTCTATGCCGAATGCGGCGGCCGATTCAGCCGATTGAATGGCAATATCGGCGAGTTGCTCGGCATTGGGATCGGGGTTAATGGCGCAGTCACCGTAGATCAGCACCTGATCTGGCATCAACATAAAGAAAATAGATGATACCAGGCTGGCTCCTGGGGCTGTTTTGATCAGCTGCAGTGGAGGTCGTATGGTATTAGCCGTAGTGTTAACCGCACCGGAGACAATGCCATCCACCTGGTTTTGAGCGACCATCATGGTGCCGAGCACCATATTGTCCTCTAGTTGCTCCTTTGCAACCACTTCGGTCAGCCCTTTGTGGCGACGCAGTTCAAGCATAGGCTCAACATAATGTCCGCGGATAGTTTCCGGCTCAATAATAGTGACCCCTTCTCCCAGAATCACTCCTTGCTGTTTGGCAATACGTTCGATCTCTTCGGTATTACCCAGTAGAACACATTTTGCGATGCCGCGCTGGGCACAGATACTTGCAGCCTCGATTGTTCGGGGCTCATTACCTTCGGGTAACACCACTGTTTTACAGGCTGCTTTGGCCAGTTCGGTTAACTTATATCTGAATGCCGGAGGTGAAAGACGATGTTCACGTGGTGAGTTTTCCGTCACGCTTTTAATCCAGCTTGGATCGATATGACTTGCGACATACTCCTGACACTCCTCGATACGCACCGCGTCATCGACAGGAACTTCATAGTTGAAGCGCTGAATATTCAGTGAGGTCTGCCAAGTATTGCTATCGGCAAGGAAAACCGGAAGACCGGTTTCGAAGGCTTGCTCACATAGAGTCATCACTTCAGGTTCGGGATCATAATTGCCTGTCAGTAACAGGGCGCCAATATTCACTCCGTTCATCGTGGCTAAACAGGCTGCGACGATGGCGTCGGATCGATCCCCTGAGGTGACGAGTAGTGAATCGGTTTGTAGGTGTGAGACCATGTTAGGAATACTTCTGGCACAGAAGGTGACCTTGCGGAGGCGACGGGTATTCATCTCCCCGGCATTAATAATTTTAGCGTTTAGGTGTTTGGCGAGATCTGATGCCCTTGGTGCTACCAGGTTTAAATTGTAGGGAACAATTCCCAGGACCCGAACCGGACTTTTACCGAGAGGTTTAAACATGCTCCTTGTATTTAGACCTTGTGGCCGTCTATTGTTTAAGACCTCTGACATATCGGGTTGGGTACGCCCTTCATCATCGACTGGCGCCCCAACTTTATTAATAATTGCGCCAATGAGGCGCTTGTTTTTGGCTCCACCCCAGGTGTTATGCGCTATCTCAAGGCGATGCATCAAGGCTGTTGCTGTCTCATTGCCTGGCGTGGCGATAAAGATGATATCGGCATCGAGGGCCTTTGCGATAGCGTAATTTATATCACCTGAAAATGGGTGGTTTCTTGTCTGTACGAGTCCCTCAACGATTAGAGTATCCGATGTCTCGATATGTTCAGTGACGCGGGCAATGATCTGTTCCATCAGGATATCGGTTTTGTTGGTCCGGATCATGTCTTCGGCGTACTTCATAGAGAAGGGCTCGAGGGGGTTAACCGTTGGAGATTTACTCAGAATTGTTGTGGACCGTTCGGATCCCTTGTCGTGGGGTCTTTGTTGGGCAATGGGTTTGAAGAAACGAATTTTTACCCCATGATGTTCAAATGCGCGAACTAAGCCCAGGCTGACAGAGGTCAGGCCTACACTGGTTCCAATGGGGATGAGCATGATATTACGAGACATAGAGACCTCTTTGACTGCGCGAGCTTTTGCGCTGAATATTTTCCAGAAACTCAGTCACCGCTGAATTTCTGGATTAATAAGCATGTTTTATTATCAGAGTGATACGTGGGATTATTTAATCAGTGCCATTGTGTCTTGGGCGATAACCCACTCCTCATTGGTCGGAATAACCATAGCGACAGGGCCACTGTCTTTAGTTATCTTGCCTCGATTGCCAAAGCGAGCAGCTTGGTTACGTTCGTTATCGAGTTCAAATCTGAATACCTCCAGTAAATTGAGGATTTTTTCTCTGACGAGAGAGGAGTTTTCGCCTATTCCTCCGGTGAACACTAAGGCATCTAATCGACGTAAAGGCACGGTATATGAGGCGATATACTTAGCCAGGCGATAACAGAATATCTCCAGTGCGAGACTCGCTCCTTTATGCCCACGCTGGACACCCTCTTCTATACCCCGGCAATCATTGGTCAATTCAGAGATCCCGAGTAAGCCGCTTTGGTTGTTTAGCAGGTGATTGACTTCATCTAAGGTGTAACCGAGTCGATTAACCAGATGGTAGATAATAGATGGATCGAGATCGCCGCATCGGGTTCCCATCACTAAGCCTTCTAACGGTGTTAGTCCCATCGAGGTGTCTACGCTCTTACCACCTCTGATCGCCGTTATCGACGCGCCGTTTCCAAGGTGGGCACTAACAATATTGGTGTCTTCGAGTGGTTTGCCAAGAAGCTTTGCAGCTTCACGACTGACAAACAGGTGGCTGGTACCGTGCATGCCATAACGGCGAATACTATTTTCACGATACAGCTTATAGGGAATGGCGTAGATGTAGGCCTTTTCTGGCATGGTCTGATGGAAAGCGGTATCAAATACGGCGACCTGTGGAAGGGACGGAAATGAAGCCTGAGCCGAGCGAATTCCAATCAGGTGTGCAGGGTTATGTAACGGTGCCAGGCTTGCGCAATTCTCAATGCCCTTGATTACGGTTTCATCGATAAGTACGGATTGAGTAAATTTCTCTCCACCGTGAACGACCCTGTGTCCAATGGCCAGGATCTGTTCTTTAAGCTGTGGATCATCAGATAAGATGATGTTAACGATATATTCAACGGCTTCACGGTGTGCGGTAAATGCACCGAGATCGGCCTCATGCTTTTCTCCGGTTACTTTCCATTTAATACTGGCGCTTACTAACCCAAAGCATTCGGCAAGCCCAGAGAGCTGCTCATCGCCTGTTATGGCATCGATAATTGCAAACTTCAGTGAAGAGCTTCCGCAATTTAGAACTAATACGAGTTTGTTGGACATGATTAAACCTTGTGAACTTTAGATAACACCTGCTCAATTGAGCAGGTGTTTTTTAGATGTTGAAGTGTGCAGACCGGGAGAGTCAGAAGATAAAAAGATTAAGGCTGAAGTTGGCACAGAGAGTCAAAATCTACTCTAGCCTGATAATCGACGCCCGGCAGTTCGAAGCCATTAAGCTGCATGAAGTCTGTTTTATAACCTTGATAGTCGCCTACTAAGGCAAAATTATCCGGCGCAATTTTAGCGATCAGTTTATCGACTTCACTCTGAACGCCAGCATCGAGCTCCCAATCATCGATACGGATCAATCGCTGGTTATCGACCGGGATAGCCGATTTATCACCATAAACCCGCTGAGCAAACAGCCTTTGCATCTGTTCGATGCAGCCTTCATGCAGTCCCTTCTCTTTCATGACTTTATAGAGTGCAAGGATATAGGGGGAAAATGCCGGGATATAGACACTGGCCTTGGTGACCAGGGCTTTACACACAGAAACGTGCGCCGTTCCGCCAATCTTTGCCAACTTATTATTAAGCATATCGCCGGTAGCATGCAGATGCGTCTTGGCTCTGCCGAGGGTTCCCTGGTGATAGATAGGGTAGGTACTCTTGGCGCCAATATATGAATAGGCCAGTGTTTTACAACCTTTGTCCAATACATCGGCTTCGGATAAGATCTCTATCCAGCTTGCCCAGTCATCGCCGCCCATCACTTTCTCGGTGGCATCTATCTCTTCATCTGTCGCCGTACCCACTGTCATCTGTTCCATGGTATCGGTTTCGATATTGATAGTCGGTCCGGTTACCGGCTCGCCGATTGTCTTGATTGATGAGCGCCACAGCTCTCCGGTTACCGGATCGGGTCTTACACCCGTTGCTAAGCTGTAGATAACAAGGTCAAGCTTGCCACCAAACTCAGACTTTATGTAATCGATAACCTGCTCTCGAGTCTGTGGTGAGAAGGCGTCGCCGACAAAGTTCTTCGCAATTAGTCCCTGTTTCTCAGCTTCTTCACGGAAGAAGATATTGTTGTACCAGCCAGCCGTTCCAATACCTTTCTCACTCGGGCCACGTTCGAACGATACGCCTATGGTATCCGCCGATGCGCCCCCGAAGGCCAGTGAGATGCGGGAAGCTAAGCCGAAACCGGATGATGCACCTAAGATGAGTACTTTCTTAGCACCATTAACGATAGGCTTTTCAGCTTTTACATAATTGATCTGGTTAATAATGGCTTGTTTGCAGCCTGTTGGATGTGCATTGCGTGCAACGACCCCTTTAACTATGGGTTTAATAATCATCATTTACTCCTGAATATAAAATTAATCTGCCTTGGGGGGCATTACAGTGGCCATGCCTTCGATAACCACTTTGTTGTGCTGGTTGATGCTGCGGGTCCTGAGCTTGACTATGTTCTTGTTTGTGATTATCTCGGCGACCTCGACTTCTGCGCGTATGGTGTCACCGATATAGACCGGTGCGATAAAACGCATATCCTGACCCAGGTAGATGGTTCCGGGGCCGGGTAACTGCATCCCAAGCACTGCCGAGGTCAGGCCGGAGACTAAAATGCCATGTGCAACTCTCCGACCAAAGACGCTTTTCTGGCCTGCTAACTCACTCACATGAACTGGATTTATGTCCCCACTGATCCCGCAAAATTGCAGTATGTCAGATTCGCTTATGGTCTTCTCAAATGACGCATTCTGGCCGATAGCAAGCTGGTTAATTGTATATCTCATTGTATTTACCCGTTTAAAAGAGTAAGCCATTGTGATTAATGCTTTTTAGTCAATGGCTTAAAATGAACCTTCCAGTCCTCCTAAATGCTGTTATTAAAGGGGGACTGGTGTTGGTGGAATTAGGCGGCGTTGAATACGGTTAAGTCGTCATCCTTTGAGTTAAGGGTGAGCCCCATGGGTCGGTCGATAAAGATCCGCTTATCCATAATTTTTAGATCTGCGCCGATCGTGGGGCAGAACTCCATCTGATCTAATATGTCATGCTTGAGATCTACTCCCGGGGCAATCTCAATCAACTCGAGTCCCTCCGTGACCAACTTAAATACGGCGCGCTCGGTGATATACAGAACCGGTTTGTTGTTCTTTCTGGCGATATCGGCCGCGAATGTGATCTGACCGACCCGATTAATCAGCTTTTTAATCTGGCCTTCTTTGACGATTCGTAACTCTCCGTCCCCCGTTTCAATCTGCAGCTTTCCTGCGGTGAATGTGCCGCAGAAAAATACCTGCTTGGCATTCTGGGTGATATTGATAAATCCGCCGCAGCCAGCAATTTTAGGACCGAATTTTGAGACGTTCAGATCGCCATTTATGTCACACTCTGCTAGCCCCAAGAAAGCCTGATCGATTCCGCCACCATCGTAAAAATCAAACATTTGATCTTGGGTTATCACAGACTCAGGGAAAGCCGATGCCCCAAAGCTGAGTCCACCGGCCGGGGTTCCGCCAATAGCTCCAGGCTCGACCGTTGCAATAACCTGATCCGTGATCCCCTCCTCATCGGTGACATTGGCAATCACTTCGGGGGCGCCGATGCCGTAATTTAAGATGGCACCCTGTCTGAGCTCCATCGCCGCACGGCGGGCGATGATTTTCTTAGCATCCAGTTGACGCGGCTGCGGTTTGCCTATTTTCCCGTCTCCGCGTCCGCAGTAGGCGGGGTTCATCTGCTCAGCGAATGTCTGCATATGCGCTTCACCCTCTGCAACGACAACCGCATTGACAAAAATCCCGGGAATGCGGACCTGTTGTGGGGCTAACGTTCCAGCTTTGACGACTCTTTTGACTTGTACTATCACAGTGCCGCCCATATTGGTGACAAGCTGTGCAGCTGCCAGGTTTTCTAAAAACAGACACTCATCTTCCATGGTGATATTGCCGTTCTCATCAGCCGTTGTGCCTCTTAGCAGTGCCACATTGGCATCGAGTCGTTTATAGAACAGGTACTCGTTATCATCTATGGTCATCAGTGATACGCGATCTTGTGTAGTGATGGCGTTAATTTTCCCGCCACCGAGCCTAGGGTCGATAAAGGTGCCGAGGCCGACATGTGACAATGTGCCGGGTTTACCGGCTGCCGAATCTCTGAGCAGTTGTGCTATCACTCCCTGAGGAAAGTTATAACCTTGTATCTGCTCCTCATTGGCCATTTTCTGGAGTCGTGGAATGAGCCCCCAATGCCCTCCCAGAGCCATGCTGACCATACCTGGATGTGAAAGGTGATTGGTGGCCTTGTCTTTACCGTCCCCCTGACCGGCGGTGAAGTAGATCTCTAAATTATTAGGGTGCCCGGTTGAAAGGAACTGTTCACCGACGGCTTGCTCTATCGCTTCAGGAACAACCGCACCTATGAATCCGCCTAAAATCACCTTATCTCCATCCTTGATTAGGGATGCAGCTTGTTTGGCTGTGAGTACATCAACTTTCATAATAACTTCCTTCAGAACCGAATAATTCAAGAAACCAACAGCCCATAGGTAAAGTGGCTTTAAGGTAATGAATGAAGTTTATAATCTTGTTATTGATGAGAAAATAGATGAAATTCGGAAAGATAATTGCATTAATGGGATAATTGCGGTTGGAGGAAACATTAAGTTTTTTGGGATGTAAGGCGGTGTGGTGTTGCTTCTGAATAATAGTCAGTTTGAAGAGAAGGGCCGATAATATGGCTATTGAATCATCTAAGCTCTTACCCTATGACTAACTGCATGAGTATGAGCTTAGATATGTCGCTGCCAGTGGCAAATGGCTGGAATTTTAGATGATTATTATGTTTCTTGGCTGATCTCTTGAACTCGTTTGAGTAGGAACTCCTTAAAGTTGACACATCTTGTTGGCATCTGCTTTCTTGGCCTGAAATAGAGGCTGAACTCAAACTGGCTATTACTATAGTTATCGAGTACCGGCACCAAGCGGCCATCAGCAAGTTCATCTTTAATCAGTTGATTTGGCAAGTAGGCTATGCCAGCTCCTGTTAGGGCCACAGTCTTCAAAAATTCGCTGTCTTCCACTTCAACAGTTTGAGCAATATCAACGGTAGTAAATTCTCCGTCTAGTTCAAATACCCACTTATTGCCACCGACTAAAGTTGAGGCATATAAGCAGTTATGCTTCTTGAGATCCTCCGGGAATTCAGGACAGGAAAACTGTTCAATATAGCTGGGTGAGCAACACGCTTTTAGGGGGTATTGAAGTAGAGAGCGTTTAACCAGCAGGCTGTCTTTTTCCAGGTAGCCTTGGTAAGTAGCATTAGCCCTGATAGAGAAGTCGACCTCATCGATATGGTCAACATCATAAGCGGTTTCAACGATTCGAAAGGAGACATAGGGGTACTCGCGTAGATACTCGCCTACGATCCGGCTGAGGAAATTTTTGGCAAAAAGTGGCGTGCTCGCTATACGGATCACCCCGCGGTCTTCATTACCCAGGTTTTGTATTTCGGTGAGGATGTCATCAATTTCGGTGTTTACATGGCAGAATCGATCGAATAACCGTTCTCCCGCCTGTGTAGGTACTACTTTACGGGTCGAACGCTTGAGTAAGCTGACCCCCATATTCTCTTCCAGTTCAATAATCCAGCGGCTACCCGCCGAGGCTGAAATTCCATACTGCTTGGCAGCATCGCTAAAAGAACCTGTTCGAACCACGTGTAAAAAGTAAACGATTTTATCGAGCATAGAAGTTTCACTATGGGCAGAGAAGGGAATAGCCAAACATATGAGTATGACTGCTATATATTATTGATACGTTAAGTAGCTTAATATTGATACCAATATTTGAAAAGAGATATGAGTAACAAAAAAGAAATTACCTCAGTCGTCGATATACTATCCCGAATTAGCTATTCTTAAAAGAATTTTATCCCTTATATGCAATAGTGTTTTGACTTATTGATACTAATCATCGAACCGTTCTAGGCCTAATATAGGTGCAAATTAAAGCAGATATCGCCGTGGTTATTTGGCGCTCTCTGGCTTTCCTATATGACTAAATAAAGGTGGTAGAACTATGCTGGCTAACAAAGTTTGTATTGTAACAGGCGGGGCGCAGGGAATTGGGCGTTGTATCGTTGAAACATTTGCGAAGCAGGGAGCATTAAAAGTCTATGCCTGCGATATGAATCATGAAGCGATGGTAGATCTGGAAACTCAGTACAGTAATGTTTGTGCTAAACAGCTTAATGTTTGCGATAGGGATGCTATCAAGATGCTGGTGGCAGAATTGAAAGAGGTACATGGCAACATCGATGTGTTGGTTAATAATGCCGGTATTACCCGAGATAATCTTCTGGACAGGATGAGTGAAGATGACTGGGATATGGTGGTCAATGTCAACTTGAAGGGCGTCTTCAATATGACTCAGGCGGTTTCACCTGTGATGATTGAAAGTGGTGTCGGTTCAATCATAACCATGTCATCGGTCGTCGGTACCGACGGCAATGTTGGTCAGAGTAACTATGCCGCGACTAAAGGCGGTGTGATCACTATGACTAAGGGCTGGGCAAAAGAGTTTGCACGTAAAGGTGCTCAGGTTCGCGCGAACTGCGTCGCGCCCGGCTTTATCGAAACCCCAATGACCATTGAACTTCCGGAAAAAGTACTCGATTACATGAAAGGGAAGACACCACTGGGGCGTATGGGTAAGCCTCAGGATATCGCCGATGGTGTCTTGTTTCTGGCCAGCGATAACGCCAGCTTCATCACCGGACAAACACTAAAAATTGATGGCGGCTTGGTGATCTAGGAGGCAGTATGAGAAAGGTATATATTGTCGGTGCTAAACGCACCGCACTAGGTAGTTTCGGTGGAACTTTAGCTTCTGTTCCAGCTTTTGAGCTTGGAGGTCACGCGATTAAAGGGGCGATTGCTCAAGCCGAGATCTCTGCTCGCTGTATCGATGAGGTGGTAGTAGGTAATGTGTTGAGTGCGGGTCAGGGCATGGGTCCTGGCCGACAAGCCGCACGTTTTGCAGGCATACCCGATGAGGTTCCGGCCTACTCTCTTAATATGATCTGTGGCAGTGGTATGAAGACGGTTATAGAAGCGGCCAGTAAGATCAAAGCCGGTGATGCAGAGATCGTGGTCGCTGCGGGCATGGAGAATATGTCTAGTGCTCCATACCTCATGAGCAGCAATAACCGTTTCGGTGCCAAGATGGGTGATCAAAAGCTAGTTGATTCAATGATCCATGATGGACTGACAGACGTCTTCAACCAGTATCATATGGGAGTGACTGCCGAGAATATTGCTAACAAGTATGAGATTAGTCGTGAGACTCAGGATCAGTTTGCACTTCGGAGTCAGCAGAGGGCCTGTGCCGCTATTGAGGCCGGACGTTTCGAAAATGAAGTCGTGCCAGTTGAGGTGATGCTTCGTCGTAAGCCGGTGATGTTTAATCGTGATGAGTACCCTCGTACCGATGCCACAATTGAAAGTCTGGCTAAGCTGCGGCCCGCATTCGATAAAAATGGTTCGGTGACCGCGGGTAATGCTTCCGGGATTAATGACGGTGGTGTGGCATTTGTTATCGCATCACAAGAGGCGGTCGATGAGTACCAATTGCAACCATTGGCAGAGATAGTGAGCTACGGTCAGGGGGGGCTCGATCCCGCATATATGGGACTTGGGCCGATACCTGCGATCAGACAGGCGCTACAGCGTGCTGATATGCCTTTAGATAAGGTAGAACTCCTCGAGTTAAATGAGGCCTTTGCTGCTCAGGCGATAGGTGTGATGCATGGCCTTAGTGAAGAGCATGGCGTCTCGCTCGACTGGTTTGATAATAAAACTAACCTTAATGGTGGCGCCATTGCCTTAGGTCACCCCCTAGGTGCTTCCGGAGCACGCGTATTAACAACACTGCTCTATGAGATGCAAAAGCAGCAGTGCAGTTACGGACTTGCCTCCTTGTGTATAGGTGGGGGAATGGGAACTGCGGTCATCATCAAACGATGTGTAAATTAATTCCTTTCATCATAAACCTGTAAAAGAGTGCCCCCTTTGCCGTCCATTTTATCTGGACGGCTTTTTTCGGTTCAAAAAATAACTTGAATATAAGTTTGTGCTAAAAGGGGAGTATTTTTTCTTGCATGTCGAGTTTTATTTAGTGTAATACCAATCGGTATAACAAAATGCTCCATTCAGAGTTTTGTACACTCGATGCAGTGCTAATGAGCTTAAACGTGGAGTAATAATGTTTAAGCTCGTTGCCTCTCTTTATATTAATTTATGAAATCTTAAATTGTCCCACCAACTTGCTCAAATTACCTCCTTCCAGAGATACTGTTTGGCTTACTTTGTCGGCATCTTCACTGGAGTGAAGTAGATCGCTCACTATATCTTTTATCGCAAAGACGTTACGGTTTATCTCTTCAGTAACCGAACTTTGCTCTGTCGCAGCAGTGGCAATTTGAGTACTCATGTCGTTGATCGAAGTTACTGCCGAAGTCACCGCCCCTAGACTCTCCGATATCGCCCGTGAAGAATCCACCGAGCGGATACAGCTTTGCTGACTATCGTCCATGCTCTTAACCGCTTGGGAGACTGAGGTGTGTAGCTTAGATAGCATTTCGTTGATCTCCAGAGTACTGGCCTGAGTGCGACTGGCTAAGTTACGCACCTCATCGGCAACCACTGCAAAACCGCGCCCCTGTTCTCCGGCCCGCGCCGCTTCGATAGCCGCATTTAAAGCCAAAAGATTCGTTTGTTCGGCAATACTGCCAATCACAGTTAGGACTGAGTCGATCTTATGTGATTGCTCACTCAAAGATTTTACGTTGATTGCTGCGTTGTCAATTTGCATCATTAAGGACGAGACCTCGGTTAAAGAGCTATCAACACACCCTTGTGCCTTGGTGACATCACTGGTAGCAGCAAGGGTTGCATCGGCCACTAAGGAGGTGTTCTGGGCCACTTCATTTGCTGTAGCCGACATCTCGCTCATCGCCGTTACTACCTGGTCTGTTTCACTGTTATGGTTTATCAACTTACCCGACATAACCTTAGTCTGCTCGCTGATATTTTTAGCTGCCAGTCTCACTTTTCCTGTAGCTGAGGCGACATCACCAATAATATGCTGCAACTTGTCAACAAATAGGTTAAATGAACGCCCAAGCTGAGCGATTTCATCTTCACCTTTAATATTCAATCGTCGGGTCAAGTCCCCCTCGCCCTTAGCTATGTCGTTTAAGTTAGCTGCCATATTTTTAATCGGCACGACTATGTGTTGTGCAGTAAATATAACAAATAATGCGGTTGTGCCGGTTAGCAAAAATGCAATTATCAATATCCCAATAGATTTATCTTTCATCTGATTAGTTGAAGTGGCTTTATAATTGGCTACTACATTATCTATATCATCAATATAAACACCTGTTCCTATCATCCAGTCGGTATTAGGAAGCATCATAGTAAAGCCAATTTTCTCGATTTCCTGGCTAGAGCCTGGCTTTTGATAAAAGTAGGAGTAATTACCGTCACCGTTTTTAGCTGCATCGAGCAAGCCTACAAGAATTTTTGTACCTCTTGAGTCTGTCAAACCTATTTTATTTTTCCCTTCATACTCAGGTTTTAAACCGTGGACAATATTTTTACCACTGGAGTCATAGATGTAGAAGTAACCTGCATTGCCAAAACGAATATTGCGTAATGCCTGGTTAACATCACCTAGAGGTTTTAGGGATAATTGATAAGCCACTATCCCGGCAGCAATTTCGGTTGCTTCTTTAATATGATTTTTTCTTTCATCAATTAACTGAGTCCTAAAAGTGACAACATCGTCTTCGAGCGAGGCCTGTTCGAAGACATAGGAAACAGAAATAAGAAGTGAAATTGAAATTAAAAATGGGAGCAAAGCAAGAAGTAATAATTTATTACGTAAATTGGAGTTAAACATGTTTTACTACATCCTATAGAGTTGAAGTTATATTTAAGGACTATAGCTAGGGCACTACACCCGGTGTTATTGATAATTTCTCAGGTTTGTTTTAATAGGGCGCTAGATATAACTTTATTCCATGCAGATAAAATCTATGCAGGTAATATATTTGTTTTTTGAAAAGTATCGCCCGTGATGCAATATAGAATAGATTTTCTGAGTTTATGCATCTGAAATTAACAAATAATGGCGGCCAACAAAAAAGTGACACCGTTAGGTTAATGTTAGGAGGCAGGCCATGATTTTGCCCTTACTAGCTTTATGATGGGGACAAGTTGTAGCTGAAGATATAAAAAGCCGCTTTAGCCTGGACCAAAGCAGCTGTTTTTACCGTTTGCTACTAACCGAAGCTGACTCTGAGTGTGGTCATGACCGCAGTATCATCGATATCTTCATCGGCGTGCCCTGCGCGTAGCTCAACCGAAGTGCCTTTACTGAACTCGTAGAGGGCCTTGATATCAAAGAAGTTACCATATGTATTATCTCTATAGAAATCGGGCAATACGGTGCTTAGATCGGCGTTATAGAGATCTAGTTCCATACGACCTGCGGCTAAGGTCACCGTTAACTCATCCATTGGAGTCCAGTTAGCACGCACACCATAGATAATGCCATCTTTACCGGTATTTCCGTTGAAGTCACCTAAACCACCGAAGAACTCTGTGCGGGTAGGGTTGATTTCGTTGCGAGGAGAGTTGTTGATAAGCATAGAGTAACTATCCCATCCACGTCCCACCTGGCCTCCATCACCGATGCCGGCAACTTGAGCTTGTATTTGGAATTCTGGTGTTATCTGATAGCCCGCTTCTACGAATGCTGCCCAGCTATTGTTTCCCCAGAAGTAGTTCGCCTGTTCTGCATTTGCGTCAGACAGGTTGAAGTTAGCCGCTGTTTTGAATGAAAAATCGCCTATCGTCTTTCCCAGGTAAGGAGAGATGTTATGGAAATTGTCGATAAAGTATGGATTAGGAAATTCATTAGGAAAATCCGGAGCCGATTCACCATCGAAATAGGCCCAAAGTACGCCCCAGTCGAGACCACTTTGGTTACCTATGGCGGCAATGGTGTACATGTTCAGATCGCCCGTCGATAACGGAGCGACACTGTTCTGTGAAAAATCTTCAGAAAATCTGAGATCGTATAGTCCGATTAACCCAAGGTAGCCACCATCTGTCATGATAGTTTTCATAGCAAGGATACGATCCCGGCGGTCATCTTGGATGTTAAAACCATAAGCCCAACTGGCTTCCTGGCGACCCACACGGAATAACCAACCATCATCTCCTTTGTATTGAAGGTAAGCCAAATCTAAGGACAGAGAGTCGATATTCTTATCGCTTGTGTAGTCGCTACCCGAACCACCGCTGTGACGACGATCTCCAGCCCAGTCATAGAAACCTAACATGCGGGTGTTGATGGACCATCCATTCTCGTTCGTCAAATTCAGTGTTAATCTGGCTTGAGATTGAGCGCCCTTAACGTCGTCACCAGTATTGAAGTTTCCTTCGCCGTTATCGACGTTATAGGCTTTTACAAAAGCATCAGCCTTAAACTCTACAGTTCCGACATTATCAAATTCAACCGTTACTGCATGTAAAGCTGGAGACATCATTCCCAGAGAACAAGCAAAGGCTAAGGCTGTCAGCTTGGTTCCGGATTTATTGTTGTTCATCATCTATTTCCCTCTATTTTGTTTTATTTATATTCTTGGTATTTCTATTTTGGTATTTAATTCAGGTGTAATTAAAACGCATCGATTACCGGGCCACTTACGTAGTCGACCGCACAAGCTGTACCCTTACAGTCGCTTGTCAGCATCTTCACTAAGATGGCACCACTATTAATTTTGCTGTTGAAGTGTCCGACACCATCCAGATCTCCACCGGATAGGTTATAGGGGCTCAAATCACTGAAGTTGAAGTCGAGTGCACTTGCAGTTGTGCCAGCTCCCAGCTGTAGTTGGGAAATGACATTTGTTTCTGGTGTGAATAGCGCTCCTTTTGAACATGTACTTCGGCCGGAGGTTGTCGTGCAGTGGATCTGATCATGTAAGCCAGCCGTCAAACTGTAGAATCGATTTTCCGGGTGCTTCGAAGGTAGGTTGCGCATACTGCGAGAGTAATAATTGCCAGTCCAGGCATTTTGTCCCCACAGTGGTGAGAAGCTGCCATTATCGGGATATAGCCCAAAGGTGTTAGCGTCATAAAGGTTCTGACTGCCACAGGTTGGTGCTAATGTATTGGCGTATCCGGTATATAAACATGATTGCAGCCCACGAATGGCACCGGCGATATTGATAAAGCGTTCGACTTTATTCCAGGTTTGATGCTTGTATAGGCTGGAAAGTGCCATTGATACACCGAGAGAATGAGCCACTATGTTGACCTTTGACTGGCCGGTATACGCCAGTACATCATCGATAAATTGATGAATAGTTTCCTGTTTGCTCGCATCATGGTAATTAAGCTGCGGGGATTGTCGTTGCTTAGTAGAGAGATAAGTTACCCCGAATAACTCACAGTCATTGTAGCCAGCCTGTTTGAAGGACTCATAGACAGAAAAGGGAGCTTGCGGGTAGCTTTCTGGGGTGGCACTCGGTGGGAGTGCCCAGCCGATGGCATTGTCTCCATTACCATGAATAAAGATAACCGGTGTTTTGTTTGCCTGGCAGCTTCCCCCTCCAAATCCACCGCTAGGATACTTGTCTTGGTTTATGAAGTTATCTGAAAATTGATAATTAGAATCAGAGCAAATAAATCCATTATGATTATTGCACTCTACCGAATGAGCCGAAGAAGATATTAATAGGGCAGGTAATATCCATAAATGCATTTTTAAACCATCAATCATTTCTAACATCCTCATCATCAATAAAGTTACGATTATATTAACCATTTACAGGCCTCTTTTGCGTAACATTTTTGGGATTGTTTTTTTCATTAACGGGATGTTAATAGGGTAACCAGATGCCTTGAATAACGTTATTATTGGACCATATTTCAGTGAATCATATTAGGAGTGGAGCCATGTGCCAACAGATAAAAACTGAAAAAGTGATCTTAGCCAATGGTGAACAGATATATTATCGTGAGTGCGGCAAGGGACCTGTCTTGGTCTTACTGCATGGCAATATGACCTCATCTTTTCACCTTGAGGAGTTTATCAAATCCATCTCTTCTGGAGTAAGAGTCATCGCTCCTGACATGCGTGGATTTGGATTGTCGAGTTATAAACAGCCTATCTCCAGTTTGAATGAACTCTCTGATGATATTGCAGACCTTTTGAATCAACTCAATGTTGAGCACTATGCCATAGCAGGTTGGTCTACCGGTGGTGGTGTTGCGATGCAGCACTGTATCGATCATAGAGAAAAAGTAAGCCAGCTTGTACTGATGAGCAGCATAGGAGTTAGCGGTTACCCGATTAAGTCTAATGGAGGGCAGGGGGACTACCTAAAGAGTAAACAAGCCATACTGAACGACCCTATGTTTGCTCCGGTATTTACCGCCTTCGAAAATAAAGATAAGGCTTTCGTACGCGGTCTGTGGGACATGGTGGTCTACAACCATAAGAAGCCGGCAGCAGAAACTTATGAATTACTGCTTGATGATGTGCTGACTCAAGTGAATTTAGCAGATATCTATTTTTCCTTGTCCGTCTTTAACTTAAGTGATGACTTTAATGGGGTTTCCCAGGGAAACAGCCTGATTCATCAATTTAAAACACCTACCTTAATCTTACATGGTGATGAAGATCTGGTTATTCCCGTAGACACGGCTCTAAATACCTATCGGGAGCTGAAAGAGTGCGGTGAGCTGGTGTCATTGAAAACCTACCCCAGCAGTGGCCATTCACTGTTTATCGATCAAATTGAAGATATCAGTCATCAAGTTCTGACTTTTATTAAATAATAACTAGGACCAATAAAATGAATAGAAGTATCAAGTTTCACCTACTCTCATTATCACTTATCGGTATTGTTGCAGGGTGTGCAACGACTCAGTATCCAGTGAATAATATGCAAGCATTAACCGTGACAGAACAATGCCAGGGAAGCTATTGGCAAGACTGTGTCGCCTATCCTTTTCCTGTGCAGTATGCGCAGGTAAAAGATGGAAAGGGAGTCGAATGGCAAGTGGCATATATGGATGAGTATGCCGGCGACAAGAGCACACCTGAGACCGTCGTACTTATCCATGGTAAAGGCGTGTATGGTGGATATTTTGGCGACCTGATGAAAGCGTTACTGACTCAGGGCTACCGAGTCATAGTGCCCGACCTTCCCAATTATGGTAAGTCGATTCTAGGAAACCTGAATAACCCGGTGACACGTTCGCTCGACGATACCAGAAGCGCCATTCATGATCTGCTGGCGAATAAATTGAACATAGATAAAGCCAGTTTCCTTGGCCACTCCATGGGGGGGCAGTGGGTGATGGGTTATGCGTTAGAATATCCTCAGCAAGTTAATAAAATAGTGCTTGAAGCATCGGGAGGCATGGAAGAGTTCCCAACGAGTGTCGCTGGTTTGCCATTTTTTGGCGATGAGCAGAAAGATTCTTATGAGAGTTGGGAAGGGATCTGGGGCAGCACACTGAAGAAAGAGAAAGCGAAAACGGCAGAAGATATCGCACTGTTTAACTACTTTAAGGCCAAGAACCCTAAGACTGGGGTTATCATGGACTCTCCTTCCGGCTACTTCATCAATAAAACCCCCATGACGGATTATGTGACTCACGCCCGTCAGTATATGATCGATAACTCTAGTAAGGAGTATGATGTCTATGCACAGACCTATATCCGAGATATCTATTCGATGGGAGTCGAAGTACGGGTAGAAGATCCACGGAGCCTGGTGAAGAGGATTGATCAGATAACGGCGCCAATGCTTATCACCTATGGAGAGAAAGAGCCCTTTATTCCAACGACCATTTTTAGTGGTCAGCAGAGCTTACGTTGGGATGTGATTAAGCCTGTGTATGATAAGTTATCGAGTAAAGGCAATGAGCCAACTGTGGTCATTTACCCTAATGTCGGGCACTTTATCCATACCGATATTCCTGAGCAATTTCATCAAGACGTGATTAAATTTCTTGCCGGAGACAGGATATCCGGTGCAGAAAAAGTGTCATCCTACAAGGCACCGCTGGTAGTGCCACCAGAGGAGGTAACCGCTTTCTTCGATAAGTTTAAGCGAGTTCTGCTGAGTCAAAGTAAGGCTAACATTGCCGCCTTTTACGCAGACGATTTTGTTGAAAATGGCTACGATAAATCTGCATTTTTAGCGATTCTATATAGTCAGATGGCTAAAGTTAAAGAGTATGAAGTCTCTTTAGTTAAGTTTGAGAAAGATCCGAATGTTGCAGATGAATACTTCATCGAAGGCATGGTGAACTTGGGGACTATATCAGTACCATTTAAAGAGGGGAGTAAGGTTCGTAAAACCTCTGAGGGTTGGAAGTGGCTGGGCAACAGGAAGTCCTGACTCTCTTGTTGATCTTTTAGTGTAAAAGTGAAAAGCATCTCATGATATGGAGATGCTTTTTTATTAATGAGGGGGGAATAAATTATCTGCTGTAGTTGACCTAATGTAACAGGGGCTAACTCGTATTTTATTGAGTTGCTCATCTAACTTTAGATGTGACTGAAATAATATTTAGTAGTGTAGATGATAATTTGATAATAGCTGGCTAACTACATTATGGATGTGGTTTTATGTTTTTAGTCAGAGGTCGGTAAATATATTGATGTGTATAATCTATATCAAATCAATGAGGTGAATTGCAATATTAATAACAAGGTTTAGTCGTTTATATTGTTGGGAGGTGTTTTACCTTATAAAACATTAGATTTAAGTTTTAACTGGTGTTTAGCCCCAAACTCAAGTAAATATCTTTTATCTGCTAGTCATACATATGTTGAGCATGATGAAGAGGAGGGGCTGGTCTATCGTTTCATGGATGAAGCAGATCTTGTAGGAGCGGCTTTAGCCGCGAAGTTGTTTTGAACCTAGGAACTCGAACCTCGAATCTAGGATCTAGGAACTCAGTACCTTCCCTCGGGAAATAAACTCAAATCGGTGGCAAATTTAGTCTTTTTGGTGAGCAGGTTGAGATATCCCTTCTATACTTAATTTACTGAATATACTCTCTAATACCCGGATTCAATATGAGCCATACTTATAAGATCATTGAGATAGTTGGAACCTCACCCATCAGTTCCGATGAGGCGATAAAGAATGCCGTCAAGACTGCGGGTCAGACATTGCAGCACCTTAGGTGGTTCGAAGTCGTCGAGACTCGCGGACATCTTGAGGCTGGGTTAATCGCCCATTGGCAGGTGACGCTGAAGATAGGTTTTACTTTAGAACCTGAAGATTAAAAAACGAGGTTTTAGTTGCTAGGCTCTGGAACCTAGCTCATGGCAACTCGGACCTTTATTTATGCATCCCTCGGCAGGCCTTTTTCGACGCTGCGGATCACTCGCTGTGTTTTTCTGTTGGGGCTGGCTTGCTCTTGATCCTGCTTTTCTTGTTGTTGAGCGAGTGCCCAGTCAATATGTTCGATAACCATCTCATCGACCTCTTCAGATATTTTTTTCTGCTTAAGTCCTTCTAAGATCTTCTCTGATGCTGGCGCATTTCCCAGGGCTACCGCTATGTTTCTCAGCCAACGCTTATGACCTATACGGCGTATCGGGCTCCCCTCGGTGATCTTGAGAAACTCGGCTTCGCTCCAACCGAACAGGGTGAGCAGTTGGGGGTGTTTCAGTGGATCCCGGGTATGGAAATCATGCTCATTAGTCAGTGGTGCCTTGCTGTTTACCGGACACACGAGCTGGCAGTCATCACAGCCGTAGATTCGATTACCGATAAGAGGCCGGAACTCCTCAGGAATTGCGCCTTGTAGCTCAATAGTCAGGTAGGAGATGCAGCGTCTGCCATCGACAATGTAGGGTTCTCCTATGGCATTAGTCGGGCATGACTTGATGCAGGCAACACAGGTATTACACCCCTCTACCACTGGAATGTCGACAGGCAGTGCCAAGTCGATGAAGAGCTCGCCTAAGAAGAACCAGCTGCCGGCATCTTGATTGAGTAATAAGCTGTGCTTTCCGGTCCATCCCAGACCCGCTTTGTCGGCTAATGGCCGCTCTAAGATCGGAGCCGAGTCGACAAATGGTCTGAAACCGGGCTTGCTGCCTCCCAGGTTGACCAACTCAGCTTCTATCATCTGTCCCAGCTTCTTAAGCCTGTTGCGGATCATCTTGTGATAATCGCGGCCGCCGGCATAACGTGAAATATAGGCTAAGTTTGGATCGCTCAGGTTAGTGGCAAATCCCGCTTCCGGAGGCAGATAATCCATACGGGCAGAGATCACTCGTGTTGTTCCCGGATGTAATTCATGGGGGCGAGCCCGCATCATGCCATGGCTTTCCATATAGCCCATCCCGCCATGGTAGCCATTGTCTAACCACTGCTGCAGTTGAGGCTCTTGCGCTGTTAGGTCGGTGTCGCATATCCCTATTTGGGCAAAGCCCAGCTCCTGGCCCCACTGTTTTATCTGCAGTGCGAGTCGTGTGAGATCGCTCGGTGAGAGAGTGTAGAAACTAGATGGGCTAACGGGAGTGTCTGACATAGGTAACTAAGGCTAAGGGATACGGGGACATGATAGCAGTATTTGTGCTGTCTATAAATTTCTTCCTGATTAGCTCAAAGAGATAGCCAATGTAACGTGATTGTAAATCATATATTCTTTATACTCTTTATAAAATTAGAGTACCGGCGAACGCTCCCTATGTGAGGCTGTTTTCGGGCATATCGCTCTTTTACCTCCTTAGCGAACAGGTTTTGGCTTGAAAAGCATTAATAATAAGAACAGTGATAGAACCGTGAGCAAAGCTTCAAGTGGCAGTGGAACGCTACCTAACGGGAAAGTGTTTTATGGCTGGTGGATCGTCTTAACCTCAGTAATCGGCCTATCTCTTGGTTACAGCGTCATTGCCATGTCTTTCGGTACGTTTATCAAGGAGTTTGAAGAGACCTTTGGTTGGACACGAGGTCAGATATCTTTCGGTTCCACCGTAATCGGTATCACAGCGATCCTTTTCTTCCCCTATGCAGGTATGTTGGTCGATAGATATGGGGTTAAGAATATCTTGTTGCCATCTACCTTTCTCTTCGGCCTGGTCATGGCCTCGATGTCACTGCTTACCCCATCGATATGGCACTTTTATGTCATGTGTATCCTTATTCCTCTTCTTGGTGCCGGCACGGCGCCATTGACTTATTCTCGCCTGCTCGTGAGCTGGTTCGATAAGCAACGTGGGCTTGCTCTGGGCATAGGGTTAAGTGGTGTGGGGGTGGGGACGGCTATAGTGCCGCTGATCGCATCTTTCTTTATTGAACACTACAGCTGGCGCCAGGCTTATCTTGCTATCGGTGGTTTAATCATTTTGTTGGTGTGGCCGATGGCCAGGTTTGTGTTAGCCGATAAACCCAGTGATAAGGGGTTGCTCGCCGATGGCAGTGCATTGAGCGATGATGAAGCGAGTGCCAAGCGTCAAGCGCGAGTGGAACAGACAGATATTAAGCTTGGTTACACCGCTAAAGAAGCGATGAAGAGTAAGGCTTTTTGGTTGATGTTAGGCTCATTTTTTATCACGGGGTTAACGACTTCTACCCTGCTGGTTCATCTCGTTCCTATGATGATGGATAGAGGTGCCAGCCTACAAGAAGCCGTGGAGACGTTTGCTTATTTGGGTATATCGGTGGTCGGCGGACGTTTGATTGCGGGTTACTTGATGGACAAGTTCTTCGCCCCTTACGTGGTAGCGATCTTCATGCTTGGGCCTATCCTGGGCTTAGCGGCATTTTCGATGGGAGCCTCCGGAGAGATGGCGGTAATCTCGACAGGTCTCATCGGTATTGCTATAGGTGCAGAATTTGATGCCATGGCCTATTTCACCACTCAGTATTTCGGGAAACGATCTTTCGGGGTTATCTATGGTTATAGCTACACAGGTTTTAAATTAGGCGCCAGTATTGGTCCACTCGTCATGGGCTTAGCCTATGACCGTTTAGGTCGCTACACCGAGGTGTTATGGGCCATGTCGGCCACTATGGCACTGGGTTGCGTACTCATTTTATGCATGGGGGCATACCCATCGCTTCCGGTAAGAGAGGTTTCTTCAAAGCTGGGTCAAAAAAGCTCTTTGGGTAATAGAAAAGCGCTAAGCAGTAAATCATAAAGCAATAAATAAAGAAGCTGTAAAGGGGGGAGGCCACTTGAGCCATGGACTATCTTTCTCTGATTTATACCGGTTGGAATGACTTAACTATATTTATGCATGGCGATAAAAAAGGGGAATCGTTTATCGATTCCCCCTTAATTTGCTTATCCGGCTGTGACGTTAATCGCTACTCGGCGAACTGCATAAGATACTGTTTGACCTCATCGGACGCGAACGCCTGCTCGACACTGTTTCTGTAGATCTTGAAGTAATCTTCACGAGTCAGATTGAACTCCTCCATCACCTTGCGCACCTCATCTGTCATCGTGGTGTTCGATACGGTGCGATTATCCGTATTGATGGTGATTGGCAGTTCATCTTGGTGGAAGTCATGAATCGGGTGCTCGCTTAAGATATTCACCGCTTTGGTTTGGATGTTACTGCTCGGGCAGGTCTCTAAGCCGATGTTTTTATCCTTTACTAAGTCGTAAGCCTCTTGATGCCCTGTGATATGGATACCATGACCGATGCGTTCGGCATGAAGTAGTGACACGGCATCATGCACATTTTGGCCAACGCCCTGTTCACCGGCGTGAATGGTGATGCGATAGCCCTTCTCTTTGGCATATTTCGCGTAGGGGATAACGTCGTGGCAGAAGCCCGGAAGCTCAGCACCGGCAAGGTCGAAGGCAACAACCCCTTCATTCAGGAACTCTGCACCGGCATCGATAACGGCATTAATGTTATCTTTTGGAAAGGTTCTTAAGATAGAGAGGATATAATTGCCCTTGATATTAAATTGAGCTTCGGCGCGCTGCATCCCTTTGACGGCACTGCCGATGATCTGCTTGAAGCTTAATCCCTGTTGCTGATGTAGCTGTGGACCGAAACGGACCTCGAAGTACTTTACATTTTCCTTGGCTGCATCCTCGAAAAGCTCAAATGATATCCGCTCAATCCCTGCTTCTGTTTGCATTACGGACAGGGGCAGGTCGAAACGCAAAAGGTACTCTTCAAGGTTTTGGCATGTCTCTGGAGCTATCATTAGCGAATTGATTTCATTGATATCTTTGCTTGGCAGTGAAATGTTTTGCTCTTGAGCCAGTTCGATAATGGTTTGCGGGCGAACGCTGCCGTCTAAGTGACAATGTAGATCGATCTTGGGCAGGTTAAAATAATTCATGAGTCTCTACCTTTATTGGATAGTACCTAAATAGGAACACTATCTATATATTGAATTAAATAATTCTACCTATAGAGATAGTACATATTTTGGATAGTGCATAAAGTTACAGACTTCATAATCAAGAATTTGTGGTTCTTGGTAGAAACTCCCAAACCGTATCATTGGGATTATACGAAGCTATTCGAGGGCCTAGGTTAACATTATGATAAAAGTGTCGCAATATATTAGATTTACAAAATCATTCAAAAATTTTCATTTTTGTCTTTCTTATAACTCTTAATATCAAGTACCTGCTTATTTTAGCCGCCAATACTAGTTTAAAAATTACCTTATTCTCACTTTAATACTTCCCAGTTACTGAACCACCAATATCTTGCTCACAGCCTGTCACTATTAGCGTTTTTTATCCCGGTAACCTGGAGTACTTGGGTTTAGCATTGAGAGCGGATTGTTGAGGGCGAACTACCGACTGTTTTTGTTTTAGTTAATTTTATCGATCAGGTTGGAATCGCTTAGGTTTGAGTTTAGGTTAAACTTACTGTGGTGAGCGAGTCTGCGCTGGCTAACATACTCGTTACTCATTGAGTTGTGTTTGCTCTGATAGTATTTAGCCTGGCGCTTAAGTCAGGTATCTGAGTCGTCTTGTTTTCTTATGGAGTTTTATGAGGTGTTTTGGCCATTTTGTTGCGTTTATTCTGTGCTCATTTCTTATGGGTCATTATCTCTTTGGGAGCAGGGCTGTTGCCGAACAAGATGAAGCGCAATTAAGGTTAATTACAGAACCTTGGGCGCCTGTTTCATATGAAGATAATGGCATAGCCAAAGGATTTGCCGTCGAGCTGGTTAATCAGTTACAAGTTTCAATGGGGACCCATTATCCGGTCGAGGTTCTCCCCTGGGCGAGAGGCTTCTCTATAGCAAGCTCAACGCCGAATGTCATGTTATTCGCCACCTCTGTCGATGAAGAGCGTCGAAAGCAATTTGATTTTGTTGGCCCAATTCTAACAAGCAATATCTCTCTCTACACCAAAGCCGAAGATACCATAGAGATAAATTCAATAGAGGAGGTGAAGAGAGCCGGATTAATTGGTGCATATCGCGGTTCTTTGGGAGAGGGTGTGTTAAGGCGGGCGGGAGTGGATCAGTTGTTGATCGCCAGCTTTCCCCTGCAAAACGCTAAACAATTGATGCGTGGGCGGGTGCGGTTCTGGTGTCAGGCCGATATCGCGGTGACTAGCCTGCTCTCTGAGATAGGTATCAAACCTGAGAGGGTCAAACCCGTATTTCTGTTGTCTGAAATCGATCTTTACCTGGCTTTTTCAAAAGGTACCAGTGATTCGGTTATTACGAGGTGGAGAGACGCGTTAATCAGTTACAGAGAGTCAGGCTTGTATAGCGAACTTTACCATCAATGGTTTGGCGAGCTGAGCGAGCCTGGAGAGGTAAAAATCATCTGGCGAGAACGGTGAACTCTCTAGTTTGTCTCAGTTTTGTTTGAACCTGTATTGCTGACGGCGCAGTTTTTTCCCTCGGACTTTGCCTGATACAGTGCACTATCGGCACGTTGAAGCAGCTCTGAGAAACTCTTATCCTTCTCCTGAGCGGCAATGCCTGCGCTGATTGTTATACCAAAGTTAGCTGCAATATCACTCAAGTCTGATTTGGCGATAGAGTTGACGAGTCTCTGTGCTATCTCGGTGGCTTGATTGAGTGTGGTCTCTGGTAAAATAATTAAAAACTCTTCACCACCGACCCGGCCAACCAAGTCATTTTTTCTCATATGAGCACTGCTTATTTTGGCTAGTTCTCTCAGGGCTTTATCGCCAATATCATGGCCGTAGTTATCATTGACTGATTTAAAATTATCCGCATCGAAGAGGATTATTGCCAGAGATGGGGGCTTAACTGAAAATAGCTTTTCACCTGTGGCATAGGTATGCCTGCGGTTTGGCAGCTGAGTCAGATGATCGGTCATAGCCAGCACTTCCAGTAGCTTCGATTTCTGGGCCTGCTTGAAGGCAAAGAACGAGATAATTAATATGATAATAAATGCCAGAATCAGCACCGCATATTCAAGCTGTTTATTCTGCTTTACGATTTTTAATTCATGTTCTTTAATTCGCTGGTATTCAACTAAGCGTTCATTTTCAGTTTCAATTCGTTTGGTGTTAAAACGTGTACGCATCTCTGTCGTACGGTTAGATTGCAGCTTTGCATCCAGTTCATTATGCAATACAAGATACTGTTCCAAGGAACTAAAGGCTTGTTTCCAATCCTGTTGAGTACTATAGGTCTGGCTTTCTAAGAGCAGTAGTTGCGCCATCCCACGAGTGTTTTTGACTCGAGAAAATGCGGCTTTAGCGTCATCTAGTGCAATCAAGGCTTGTGCGGGGGCCCCTTGCATCAGATGGACTTGAGCTTCGAATAGTTTCATAAAACTGTAGAAGGCTTCGTCATCCGGTTTAATAGAGTGACTCGCTTCCGTCAGGTAGGCCTTTGCTTCAGCCATTCGGTTTAACTTGAGTAATGTACCCGATATATTGACGGCAACAGTACTCGAACCACTCACGCTTCCCTGTTCTGTCCAATACTTGTGAGCTCTTTGATATTTATCCAGTGCTTGCTCATATTCACCCAGCTCTTCTAGCGCTATGGCCATCTGTGTCAATATGCCGGTTGCCGAATTCATATTTCCGAGTTCGATAAATTTTGTTTCCAGCTGCTGGTAATATTTTATCGCGGTCTGAGGATCGCCAAATCTTCGGTAGCTGGTCGCCAATTCTGTCAGATTATAGAGGGCCCAAAATTCCAGTTTCAGGCTGTCATAAAGATGTTGAGCCGTGATGAGATCTTCTAATGCCAGGGCAAAATTGCCCTGAAATGAGTACATGGCTCCACGGACACTGCGTGCATCGGCGATAAGCTTAGTGGACTCAAGTTGATAGGCATCTCCTACGACCTGGTTGAATTCCTCCAATGCCAGCTCGACACGCCCTTGCTGTTGATAGAACCAGGCGCGACAAAGCTTGATATCGGTAAGGATTTCAGGAGCATGTTTGATCTTGTTAGATGCTAAATAAGTATTAGCAAGCTCGATAGCCAGGGCTCTTTGTTTCTCATCGGCAGGATCATGATTCCAGCAAAGCGCACTTTGTAATCTAAGGTAATGGGGAGTGTCGTCGGGGGATATTTGTGTTTTAAGATACTCAAGCTTTCGGGTTAACTCGGCAGGCTCTATCACCATACCGCTCTCTATCTCGGTCAGAATATCATCGACACTGGTTTGTTCAATGGCGAGCAAAGAGGGTGAAAAAAGCGCAGAACAGAGGCCGATATTCATCAGCAAAAAATAAACTCTATTCAGCCATCGTTTTTTCATTTTATTTAACTAATGCCTTTGATCTTATTCATCATTTAACCTTAGCATATGAGTTTCCCCATTCGCATATTTTTATTGCATGCATTAACCATCAATTAGGTTTTAATCAATGAGTTTTATGTCGAGTAATACTACACCTACATATAGGCAGCTGTATACTTTTGTGTTATTGGCCGGTGTTATGGTTAATAGACTTTTGCATTTGAGATGGTCTGAAGGTATAAATGCACGCTTCAATTAACCGAACATGAGTGAGTTGCTGTTGTGAGATTAGTTTTTGCGAGCATATTGTTGTTAATGTGTGGGCCGGCAATGGCGAAATCGAATCTGGAAAAGTCCGGGGATATATTGCACCTGTTGCTCCCTGCCGCCACTTTTGGTGCGACATTAGTCTATGAAGATGACTTTGAGGGGAGCTGGCAACTTATCAAGACGGGTGTGGTTTCTCGTATTGCTGTCGAAGGGCTAAAATATGCGATAGACAAAGAGCGTCCCGATGGTTCCGATATGGACTCATTTCCCTCTGGCCACACCGCCGATACCTTCGCCGCCGCGACATTTGTACAGCAGCGCTATGGTTGGGAGTGGGCAATCCCCGCTTATGTCGGAGCCGCTTATGTTGGCTACACCCGTGTTGCCAGCGATCAACACCATGTAGAAGATGTACTTGTCGGTGCCGCCATCGGCGTACTATCCGGTTTGTATTTTACCGACCCTTATAAAGGCATCAGCATTACCCCAATTGCAGGGAATGGGAATTACGGCCTGTATGTGAGTGGAAAGTTCTAAAGGAGATGCTGGCAAGGGTTGGCATTTGACCCGTATTCGACGATGCAGAGTCGGGTACATAAACGAATAATTTTAAACGATACCGAGTTAACTATGACTGATATTTCTGTTGAATATAAAGCGCGCGTAGAGCAAGTTTCACTGAACGTATGTAACACCGTTATTCCTATGGAACAGCTTCCTGAAAACCTGATGGAGGCCTATGCCAATCTGTGTAACGAACTGCTCGAAGACAATGATGAGAAGTTTGCTAAAGGTTGGGAAGCGCTGCCAAAGAGCGCACAAGCCTTGTTGCCAAGGGAAGACTTTCACGGTTTCTATATCGCCAATGCCTGGTTGCAGTTGAGCCGTGTCGCTCAAGATATCTCTGATATGGCCGACAGCGATGAGGCCATCGACGAAAAGGAATACAACGGTATCTTTGCCCGTATCTCCGATGAGTCACTGAAAGAGAGCGCCAAGAAACTGAAGAAATCCCGTACCGACAGAGCCCTGCTTAACAGCATTCGTGCGGTAATCGACGGAAAGTAATCATCTCCCTAGTATGAGGTGTTAATCCTTTTACAGGGTGCTGATTGAGGCTATGGGAAACCATGGCCTTTTTTGTATCTTGCTTTTACTTGGCGACTTGTCGAATAACAAGTCTGATTAATATTTTCTTATTGGTTCATTTTACTTTATTCGTATTTATCTTGGTTATTGTCTACCTAAGTCCAATTTTAATTAATCACCTGCCGTGGGCTTATGTGCAAACACTTCAGTGACACGCTGTGAAGCCATCCCTGGCCGCTCTGCGGTTTCATCCCTGAAACCGAAGGTCACTGCCGCGTTTACACCTGGGTGTTTATCTCTTCGATTAAGGTTTGTTATCGAATAATCAACATGTTCAGTTAGTTATAAATGTGATATTTTTTAGTGGCCTACGATAACTGGATAATAGAATGCCAAATAATAGAACCTACAAGTTTACTTGGGAAGATTCGGTCACTCTAGAATGTGGTACTGAATTTAGCTCTGATAAGTTAGGGCGAGCGAGATATGCTAACTTCCTTACTAATTTTCTTGTAGGTGAAGCATCGAAAGGGTATGTGCTAAATCTAAACTCTGGTTGGGGAACGGGTAAAACCTATTTCCTCAAACGCTGGCAAGATTCTATAAATGAATGGCATCCAACAGTTTATATTGATGCTTGGAAACAGGATTTTTCGAATGATCCCATGTTAGCTGTTGTGAGCTCTATAATTTCACAGCTCCGTAATCAATCTCAGGATAACGTTGAACAAAAAATATTGGATATTGGCAGTAAAGTTTGGGGGTTTTGTAAGCAAGCAACTCCCGAAGTCACTAAGGCAGTAGTTAAGAAGCTCAGTGGTATAGATGTAGATAAGGTTATAGATGAAAGCGAAGAGGATAACCTATTTGAGAGCAAAGACTTTGCAGATGCTTCAGGCAAGTTGGTCGCTGCAATTATTAAAGATCACAGTGCAAAATTGAAAAGTATCGAGGATTTTAAGAAAGCGATAACTGCATTTATCAGTGACACTCTTAGTAGTTCGGAGAAAAGTAATCCAACATTTATATTCATTGATGAGCTTGATAGGTGCCGTCCATCTTATGCAGTAGAAATGCTTGAAGTTATTAAGCACTTTTTCGATATGCCTAACGTCATCTTTGTCGTTGCTACGGATACTGAACAGCTTCAGCATGCCGTAAAGGCTGTTTACGGAAATGGGTTTAATGCAAATGTATATTTAGGCCGATTCTTTCAAAGACGCTGCACGTTGCAAGAGCAACCAAGAGTAGACTTTATTCAGAACAAACTAGCCAATTTAACTGAGGCACAACTCGGGAGTCTCAGTGAACTCGTTTGGCCATCAATTGATAATGACATTGGGTATCTGGCTTACTTAATTGGTTCCATAACTGACGTTTTTTCTTTACCTCTACGTGAAACAGAACAGCTAATCGATAAGGTTAAGGCTGTGATATTTACTCTCGAAACCAAAAAAATCGATATCTTACTCCTATGCTCCCTAATGATTATTCATGACAGATATTTTGATTACTATCAAAATATTATGGATGAAAAACATCCGAAAGGAATGGATGATTATTGTTATGTTCCTAGGATTATTCAAGCAATTATGCGTAAAGAAGACTTCGGGAAGTCAATTGAATTAAAGTTGAGTATTTCTAAGCATATCAAGAATGGCGTAGTATCTAGAGGAGATAGGGGCTATTCAATTCGTTTTGAAGACGGGAAGCACTCGATGAACTATTGCGCGTTATTATCTATTCAACTCGAAACACTACACAGTAGCAGAAATATAAATCACTACGATGAGATTACTAACACTGTTTCAGGTCCCGGAAATAAATCTGCGCATGTTCAAAATGTTGTAGGCGTTGAATTAGCTAGCTTAGAGCAATCAAAAAGTGATTATAAAAACTGGGTAGAACTAGCCACCTCTTTTGATGCCTAATATCACTCTCAGTTATCAACTCTTTGTGTTTAACCATTGTGCCTCCAGGTACATTATTCCCCGTTGGAAGTTGCCGAAGTGTGTTGAAGAAAATAGCGTGAGACCGACATGGATGTCGGGCTAGTTTTCGGGGGGCATGGACGCCCCATCGGAAACGTTAGTTATTTTGAAAACGGACTTCGGCCCGTACTCAATGCATGTAACTTCGCTGGGGCGTCATAGGTGGATGCAAGGAGGATAAGGACGAGCAGTCCTCCTTGCCCGGTGTGGTACGGAGTACCACGACTTTACTCCAAACGAAGTTTGGGTGATCCCACCGCGGAAAGCGATAAGTATCATTGAAGCTTAGAGCTTCTGGAAATAGCTCTATACCGATGAGAGCCTGCTGCTAGTTAAGAATATTCTTGGTTTATTCGGGCAAAAAAAAGCTACCGATATTACCTGGTAGCTTTAATCTTTCTCGAAGCTCGAAGCTCGAAGCTCCAAAATATTCGCGGCTAAAGCCGCTCCTACATAGATAATGTCTCACTCCTGCAATAACGCCTGTAACTCGAACCTCGAAAGAGTTAGAACGACGTTCTCTTATAACGTCGATACTCTGCGGTCCAGAAGTTGTCTTCGATAGACTGCTCGAGTAGCTCATCGGTACAGGGGAGGGCGTGTCCTTGCTCGATGGCAACCTTACCTACGGCAAGGGCGATATGTTTACTTACCTTGTGGATCTCTTCCAGCGGTGGTAGCAGTGGGCCTTCGCCATTGAGTGCAAGTGGTGAACACTCGGCTAACGCACGACTCGATGCCATCAGCATCTCATTGCTGACTCGTTTGGCTCCGGCGGCTAAGACTCCCAGACCTATGCCCGGGAAGATATAGCTGTTATTACACTGGGCAATTTCAAAGGTTTCATCTTCCACGACGACGGGCTCGAATGGGCTACCCGTTGCAACGAGTGCCTGACCCTTAGTCCAGTGCAGGAGATCTTTCGGTGTGGCTTCGACGCGGCTCGTTGGGTTAGATAGCGGGAAGACGATTGGGCGAGGACAATGGCTATGCATCGCCTTGATTATCTCCTCACTGAATACGCCGGGTGCGCCTGATACGCCAATTAATACGGTTGGTTTAGCGTTGTTGACGACATCCAGCAGTGAGATGTTTTCACTGAAATTATCCCAGTTTTCAATATCATCACATTTCTGCGCCAGCTTTTGCTGAAATGGCAACAGAGTCGGCATATTATTCTGCAGTAAGCCCCAGCGGTCGACCATAAAGATTTGTGTGCGTGCCTGTTGTTCGCTGAGCCCTTCAGCGATCATTTGTGCCACTATGGCTTCGGCAATACCGCAACCGGCAGAGCCTGCGCCGAGGAAGGTGACGCGTTGATCACTTAGCTTAGTTTTTGCCGCTTTACAGGCCGCCAATAGTGAACCAACGGTGACAGCCGCCGTACCTTGAACATCATCGTTGAAGCAGCAATATTGATCTTTATATCGCTCCAGCAGTGGCATGGCATTTTTTTGTGCAAAATCTTCAAATTGAATCAAAGCATCGGGCCAGCGGCGATGTACCGCCTGCATAAAGGCTTCGACAAACTCGTTATATTCTTCGCCACCGATGCGCTGATGGCGCCAGCCCATGTACATAGGATCTTCTAGCAGATTAGGGTTATCGGTTCCGACATCGAGTGTGATGGGTAGGGTATAGGCGGGACTGATGCCACCACAGCTGGTGTAGAGTGATAGCTTACCAATCGGGATCCCCATACCACCGATACCTTGGTCTCCCAGACCCAGAATACGCTCACCGTCGGTGACCACAATAATTTTTACTTTCTGACGGGTAGAGTTATTTAAAAGATCATCGATGCGATCTTTATTTGGGTAGGAGATAAACAGGCCACGGTTACGACGATAGTTTTTTGAGAAACGTTCACAGGCCATCCCCACAGTAGGGGTATAGATGATCGGCATCATCTCGGTGATATGATTCTGAACCAGACGATAGTAGAGAGTCTCGTTGGTGTCTTGGATATTTCTCAGATAGATATGTTTGTCGAGATCGTTAGTGAAATTAGTGTATTGGTCATAGGCTCGAGAGGCTTGCTCCTCGATGGTTTCAATCACATGGGGAAGCAGGCCTTCCAGGTTGAAAAAAACTCGTTCTTCGTCGGTGAATGCGCTGCCCTTGTTGATCAAAGGGGCTTCGAGAATAGCTGGACCTGCGAATGGAAGGTAGAGCGGGCGTTTGTGATCGTCCATGGGTAACCTTTATGATGTTTTTAGTTATTTAGGATGCTGTTTTCTATGCTTGGAAAGACTAACACAAAGTGTGATCTTTGTTCTGTTTTCGCAGGCTGATTTTCGATTATTTTTCTCTTATCTGTTTAAAACGCGCTAATACCAATTGCATTAAGTATCTGACCATTCAGCGAGAATTCAAGGCCCTGTAGGCAAGTAGGATGATTGAAGCTAATAGTTATTCTCGGCAACAAGCTCCTGCGTTGCTCTACCTCCTAAATCCATTTAGTCGTATATCGAAAGCATCCAGTGCAGCATAAAGGGCTTTGCCCTCTGCTTTAAACATCAGTCGCACTAAGTGAGCCCCCTCAGGCTTCCTTAAAAAGGAGTAACCATTTTCTCATCAATGCGCCTTGAATTGAAAACCCTGAGGGGCTCTGAATTGGTTAATTATTTAATGCAACTGGTATCATCAGCCACAAAAAAGCACAGCCTGAGCTGTGCTTATGTTTTAACTTAGGTACCAGACCTACTTACCGCGATACTTCAGCGATAAACCGGTCAAGAAGTTACGCAATACCTGATCGCCACACTCTTTGAAGTGTTTATGACCCGGCTTTCTGAATAGCGCACCTAACTCAGATTTTGACATGTTAAACTCTGCCAAAGTTAAGGTGCCGATGATGTCATCTTCACGCATCTCGAGTGCTACTCTTAGCTTTTTAAAGATAAGGTTGTTATTGACTTGCGATACCGGCTCAGGAATTTCAGCGCCCTCTTTCAGGCCACGCTTCTCGATAATCAAACCATCGAGGAAAAGACACATGGTCTTATCGTTACACGGCTGGTAACCCTCTTCAGATTCTTTCTTAAGCATGTCGAGCAGTTGCTCTTGAGATACTTCGTGATTTACCTTACCGAAGATCTTGATCATCTTGGCGTTCTGGTAATCGAACACGAAACGTAAGCGGCGTAAAATATCGTTGTTAATCATGATGTTTTTTCTTTATCTCGATGATTCCGCGTCTGCGGGATCTTGTGATTGCTATTATAGCCGAATTTAACGTTGATCCTTTGATTTATTTAACATCTTGAATCTGCGTCGATATTAACCTGCTTCTGATGATTGCCCGAATCTGGTTATGCAGCTCAAATACCCTGTCGAGAGAGTTTAGGTTCAGTGAGATGTTTTCTAACATCACTAAGCCTAAATTAAATTGCGGATAGTAGAGTGTCATAGACATATAGCCTGAGAGGTAGCCGGTATGGCTATATTCTGTAAGGTTATCATCAAAGTTTAAGCGTAGGCCGTATCCGTAGCTCATATCTGACCAGAGGAAGTCTATCTCGGTGTGAGGAGTCGTCATTAACTGATAGCTTTTCGGGCTGATAAATTTACCCCCATGCAGTTTTATCTGAAAGTCTGAGAAGGCTTTGGTGGTTGAGATTATCCCGCCAGCTGGAATTAAAGACGCGGTGATTGTCAGGTCCGATTGGGTTAACCCGTTTGCGGTCTCTGTTAAACCGATGGCGAGGGCGGGGGCACGTTGGCGTATATCATCGATATCACCTACTTCTGCATAGAGTCCGCCTAATCTATATGCCAGTTTAAAATCGGCTATCTGCTGGGGTAGAGGTTGTTGATTTACCTGCTCAAGGAGTTCTCCTAAGATGCTATAGCCATAGTTTGAATATTGAAATTGAGTACCTGGCTCGAAACGATTTGGTTTGCCCAGTTGATCGATACCCGATGTGTGGCTCAGGAGGTGATGAAGGGTGATCCTCTCATCAAACCGGTTAGGGTTGAACCTAGGTTGCTCTTGGGATGTTTGCATCGAGGTGCCATAGAGGAGCTCTGGATTAGTCGTTTTAGCCTGGCTTTGGGGAGCCTCAGTGGAGCTGTCCGCTGACCCATCTTCATCGACTTGGGATATTTTTCCCTCTTCAGTTTCTGACTCTGGCTCAGTTTCGGGCCGAGTCTCAAACTTTGCATTAAAACCTGTAGGCTGCTCATTTTCTTGCTCTTGCTCCCAGCCCGCTTCACTATCTACCAGTGTTTCATTCTGGAATCGATAGCTGTTAAGAGAGCGGTCAAGCTGTAGTTTTCCGGCATCGACGGCTTGCAGTATTAAGGTGGCGGTGATCTGTTTGGAGAGAGAGGCAATAACAAAACTGGATTGTCTGTTGATCCCTCTACCTTTATGCATGCTAAGTAAGGACTTCCCCCCCTCCGTCAAGAGGATGCTGCCGCTAAAGGGTTGCAACGAATTGTCGATAGCCTCCCTGACTCGACTTTCGAGCGGAAGATTCTGCAAGGCTTCGATTTTTTGTGACCCGGCTTGTTCGCTCTGGGAGTTTTCAGCGGATGAGTTATCCCCGGGCGGTGGAAAATCGGCATGGGCTGGAGCGGTTAACAAACCAAGCAATATTACACTCCGGCTCAAAGCAATTAAGTTGATCCTTAACTTCATTTTTTACTTCCTTACTTTGTTGCCATCCAATAAATAAACAATCCGGCGAAGCTTACTAAATATAGCAAACCGAATAATGAAAGAGACTTCATCTTCAAGCCATAGCGGTCTGATTCCGGTAGGGCTGAACTGGTCATCAATTTATAGTTTAACCAGGCAAACACTACTGTGGTCATGAAAGCCAATATCATGACAAACTCCAGCAGTGGCAATAATGCCCCTTTAAAGAATAGTACTATGGCCAGCCCAAGCGCACTGATGGTTAGCATGACCCAAGTCAGTCGTTTTTGTGAGTCACGTTTATTAGTCAGTAGCTGCCAACCCATATTCAGGGTTCGGCTATAGCCATCGATAACGGTCACTGTGGTACTGAATATACATAAAAGCGCAACGGCTCCTATCAGGTAGCGGGTTTCATCGCCCAGTACCTGGCTGTATAAGGTGATAAGTTGGCTCGCAAATTTAACCCCCGATGATGAGAAGTGTTCACCGCTGCCATGCATGACTAAAGAGCCCAAGGCTAAAAATACGATGGCAAGCAGGGCCGTGATCAGGTAGCCAAAGTTAAAGTCGAAGATGGCCTGCTCTTTGGTGACAGTTTGGCTTTTCTGTTTTTCCAATAACCATAGAGAGTTCCATGAACTGACCTCTATCGGTGCTGGCATCCAACCCATCATGGCAACTAAAAAGCCGATATACCCCCATTGCCAAGGGGAGGGAGATATAAATTCTGGACTCACGATAGAGGGCGCATTCAGTGCTAAGGCGACAGCAATCAAGGTGGTGATAGTCAGAAAAAACATGATCACTTTAGTGAGCTTATCGAGTAGCGCGTAGTGGCCGAAAATGAGCAATACTAAGCTGGAGATTAAGACGATGAACGCCAATATATCGATAGATAGCGGAATAAAAAGTGTCAACATGGCTGCCGTTAACATCGTTACCCCTGCCGTGCTGGCAATTGCAGCTATGGTGTTGAGTCCGGTAAACAGGAGTAGATAGCCTCTGCCTTGCTTTAAGTAACCATGGAGTAGACTCTCATTGGTGGCCGCGGTATAGCGGGCACCAGCGGCAAAGAATGGATATTTGAGAAGGTTGACTGCAAGTATTAACCACGCAAGTTGCCAGCCAAACTCTGCGCCGGCTCTTGTCGAAGCGACCAGGTGCGAAGCGCCAATGGCAGCGGCGGCCATTAATAGGCCTGGTCCCAATGCTTTCAAGGCCATTCTAAATGACATCATCGGGTGTTTTTTTGAGTGTATAACTGGGTTATCGGCTAGCTTTTCCATGAGGAACCATTTGATTCAGTTTCATTGGCGGTGGTGTTATTTTTCCGGTGTCTAAAATCCATTTTTATCATCCATTGTTCTAATATCCTGAGTTCACTAGGCTCAGAAAATGTTCAGTAAGCGAATTAATTAGATTAACAAGATGCTGTTGTTAAACCAATGGTAACCTTGTGAGAATCTTGTTTATTGGGGGAGATGCTTGATAAGGAGGTCCTTAAACTCCTTCCTGTTAAACGGTTTGCCGAGGCTGGCTACGATATTGACTCGCTTCATCTTTAATATATCGAGTCGAAATGGATAAAAGCAGTGGGAAGGCTTCTCATGATTAAAAGGTAAGAGAATGTAAATGCGGTCTTCCAAAGGCCGTTCTTTTTGCTTTAAATAGAACGTTGCTTTTAATAGAAGCCATTTTTGATATTAAGATCAAAGGAGTGTGTCATGATAAAGTTGTATGGTGTTCCCCGTAGCCGTTCATTGCGAGTGTCCTGGACGCTGGAAGAACTTGGGATAGATTGGCAGTATCACTTCATTAATTTCGCCAAAGGGGATAGCCGAAGCGCGGATTTTCTCGCGGTGAATCCATGCGGTAAAGTGCCGGCACTGATTGATGATGAACTGGTTATTACCGAGTCGGCAGCTATCGTTTTACACCTAGCGGAAAAGTATGGCGACAGGAAACTGCTACCTGAGGCAGGAAGCGATCTCTCTGCCCTACACCATAGGTGGGTGAGCTTTATTATCTGCGAATTAGAGCAGCCCCTCTGGACTATGGGGAAACATAAGTTTGCCTTGCCCGAAAATCTGCGTCAGAGCAGCATCTTACCTGTGGCTAAATGGGAGTTTGATAAGGCGGCAGGTATCGCAGAGAATTGGCTGCCAGACAGTGATTATCTGTTAGGAGATAGCTTCTCTGCGGCAGACATATTATTAGCTCATACCCTGTTATGGGCGACACGTTTCGAGCAGGATATCCCGCCAAAACTTGCCGCCTATCGCGATCGCATCACAGCCAGGCCCGCGATGGCTAAAGCTCTCGAAAAAGAGATGGCTGGAGCCGAATAAAAAGCAGGTTAATTGCAAACAAAAAAAGCATCTACTTAGATGCTTTTCATTTACGCTTTTCATTTACGCTTTTCGAACCTCGAACCTCGAACCTCGCTACTTATAGCTGAGTTGCAGCCCATTTCGCGCGGCTTTGACGGCTCTCTTTGAAGTCCTCTTTCTCGCGATAAGCTTTGTAGCCCTCGACATCGAGTGGGACTAAGGTAACGTCGACTTCAAGAACAAGTTTACACTCTTTCTTGATACGCCAAGCCGCGGTGTTATACAGCTCGGTCAGTGGTAGGGAGCTTAAGAATTCCGGATTGTATTGGGTATAGATAGCTTGGGTTGGGTAAACCACGAAGCTGAGTCGACGCTTAGGCTCTTTCTTAAATAGCTCTTCGATACCATCACAGGTGTTAAGTACCTGCATTTCGATGATTTCATCTATCTCCAGTAGCTTCTTCTCTGCAAGACCCGATACCGGTTTCTCACCCGCTTCCCAGGCGAGAACATCCTCTTCGGTTGCTGTCGAAAGCTCGGCAACTTGCGCTGGAGTTAGCCCTACAGATAAGCGTAGGTATTTTATTTCGATGGCATTTAAGCCGACATTTTTAGACATGATTTTTCCAAAATAGAGATAATTTCCGCAAGCTTGATGCGAAAAAAATTTTTAACTTGCTAGAACCTAGAACCTAGAACCTAGAACCTAGAACCTAGAACCTAGAACCTAGAACCTAGAACCTAGAACCTAGGAATTGAGACTTAACTCTGCATCCAGACCTCTTCGGCCCATTGCCAGAATGATTCCCAGGTTTCACTTTCCGGATCGTCTTCGCTCCAGAGCATGACCTGACCTTCCTGATCGATGCAGTAGAAACTATTTCCCTTTTGACATATAGCTACGTATTCACGTGACATGCCAATAGACCAGGCATAGGCGGTCACTTCAGACAGGTAGGTGTGTGAATATGGGTCGCTGGCCGTTACCGGCTCGATGGTTCCATAAATGACATCACTGGCGTAAAGAAGGTATTCCTTTAGCTCTGAAGGTAGAGGCATGAGGATCTCCTCTTCAACGACCACGATTTGTTCAAAGGTCGGGAGTTCTAAAGGGATAGGAACCGCTTCGCTCAGTTCCTGTAGTTGCTCAATGATGTCGTGCATCGTCTCTTCGCTGGTTATGTTTCAGTGGGGACAAGTATATCCTGATTGATGTTATTTTGTTAGTTAGCGTTTGCGTCAATACTTAGATTGTGGTTTTGCTTCCCTTAAAGGCTAAAGAGAGAAAAGAGAAGGTATTTGCTGTGTTTCGTCCCAAATTGAAAGGGGAAAACTATAAATCAGTAGCTATGAATAAGTCGTTATAAATAAGTAAGTATGGAGGTTAAGCGGACCTGCTAACCTCCAGATTAGGCTGCTGGACTCTAAGCTGCTACGGCAATGATACCGGCCTCATCGATACGCTTATATTGCAACCAGGCTTTATGGTATTGCTTATGTGATGCCTGACGCAGGCGTGTTATTCGCGCCGTTTCTATCTCATTGAGGCGTCTGTTTTCATGTTTAGCAGCGGCTTGTATGGCTTGCACCTCTTCATACACCAGATGCTCTGCACCACTCTTTATCTTTGCTATCTCGTCTAAGTGAAGTTGCACCTCGGCTATCATCTGTGAACCGGGGAGTCTGATAAGTACATTGAGATCGCGATAACCGGATTCTTTTGGTGAGGCGAAACGGTTTTTGACCTGAACGATCTGAGTTTTAGTGCTCAATGATTCATAGGCTTGCATAAGGTCATGGATATTATTAGTAACCAGTGTGGCTCTTGCCAGATCGGTTAATTGACTCGCATCACCATTAAACTTAGTTATCACCTTCTCTTGTGCCCTTGCAAAACTCTTGATTGGCGGGAGTAGAGGGGAGCCGTGAGTATTTTCGGCGATGCTATTCATAATGAGGTTTAGCTCATCTTGTGCGGGTTGGGCCTGAGCATACAGAGTGGCTAAATCGCTGCTGGTTTGTCTGGGGATCTGATATTGGAGGCTGGATATCGACGTCAGACCGGTTAGGTTTTTGGTCAGTGACTGCCTGACGGCATAGTTATCACTTTTTTCTTTGACGTTATTTTGAAGTTCGTAAGTTGCCGCGAACCCTGTCCGGGTGGATAGAAGAAGTAGGAAGATAAAAAATGTACGAAACAATCTGTTCATACTATTCATAAACATAAAGTAGACCTCTTTTCTCGCTGAAATACTGAACGATAAGGTTAATTTAGGCTTTGTTTGCTTAATCTATGCTGAATGGATAATTAATGTTTGTTCATAAAGGCGTCAACTCGGTTTTTAGATAAAAAAAGAGCGCTTAACGCGCTCTTTTAAAAGAAAAAATTAGAGTAGGTTGATTACCAGATCTTTACACGCTTTTCGGGGGCGAGATACATGGCGTCGCCCTCTTTAACATCGAAAGTGGTATAGAACTGAGGCATGTTAGACAGGGCACCCAATGAGCGGAACTTAGCCGGAGAATGCGGATCGGTCGCTACGCGGTTACGCATAGATTCCTCTTTTATCTTCGCACGCCAGATTTGAGTGAATCCGATGAAGAAGCGCTCATCGCCGGTTAAACCGTCTATAACCGGGGCCTCTTTTCCGTCAAGTGACTTTTTATAGGCTTTATAAGCTATGGTCACACCTGAAAGATCACCGATGTTCTCACCAAGGGTGAGCTCACCATTAACGTTGAGATCGTCAAATACAGCATAACCATTATATTGTGTAACTAAGGCACTTCCCTTAGCGGCAAATGCTGACAGATCTTGTTCTGTCCACCAGTCACGCATGTTGCCTTCACCATCAAACTTAGCACCCTGATCATCGAAACCATGGCCCATTTCATGACCAATAACGGCACCGATACCACCATAATTTACGGCATCATCGGCTTCCATATTAAAGAATGGAGCTTGAAGGATTGCCGCCGGAAATACGATCTCATTCATGGTTGGGTTGTAATAGGCGTTGACCGTTTGTGGGGTCATATGCCATTCCCATTTACGGATTGGGCCAGCAAGTTTTTCCAACTCTTTGTCATGGCCGAGTAGACTCGCACGAATACCGTTACCGACGAGCTCGTCAGCTTTAACCGTCAGTTTGTCGTAATTTTCCCATCTATCCGGGTAACCAATCTTAGGGTCAAATTTAGCCAGCTTGTCTTTTGCTGCAACTTTAGTGTCGGCGCCCATCCAATCCAGGTTGTCTATGCTGTCGCCGTAAGCTCCACGTAGATTCTCAACCAGAACCTGCATACGCTCTTTGGCCTCAGGCGTGAAGTGACGCTTAACGTAGACTTTACCCACGACCTCACCAAGCACTGAGTTTACAGTACTCACCCCGCGTTTCCAGCGTGGTTGCTGCTCGGCTTGACCGTTCAATGTTTTGGAGAAAAACTCGAAATTTTCTCTATCAAGATCGGCGGTTAACTGGCCAGCAAAACTCGTGAGCAGTTGCCACTGCATGTAGGTTTGCCATGTGGTCAGATCATTCGCTTTTAGAACTTCATTGAAGCCTTCGATGAAACTTGGCTGATTGATGATGATGTCAGATTGCTTCTCGACACCTAATGTCGTCAAGTATCCAGTCCAATCGATATCTGGTGCCAGAGTCGGGAGATCTTTAACTTGCATCAGGTTGTAAGTTTTTGTGCTATCTCGGGTCTCAACCACGTCCCAGTGTCTGCTGGCTATGGCAGTTTCGAGGGCTAACACCTTCTCAGCACTGGCTTTTGGCTTAGCAAGGCCTGCTAAAGTGAACATCTTTTCGATGTGTTCGACGTAAGCCTTACGAATATTGACGAAACGCTCACCTTCATTGAAATAGTAATCTTTTTCCGGAAGGCTTAGGCCATACTGCCAGATGTGTGTGGCGTAGCGGCTTGAATCTTTTGCATCGACATCGATATAGAAAGCTAGTGGCGTGCCAGCACCAATTAGCTGGCTATGAGCAAAATATTTGACCAGTTCATCTTTCGATTTTAGGGCGGCAATTTTGTCTAACTCGCCCTTAATTGGCGCAGTCCCCAGCTTATTAAGCGTGTCGATATCCATAAATGAGCGATAAAGGTCGGCAACTTTTTGCTCGTCACTACCCGCTGCCAGATTAGGAGTGGCGGCTACCTCTTCGATAATGGCTTTTACATCATCACGGGATTTTTCACGAAGATCATAGAATGCACCCGCGCTGGTTCTGTCGCTCGGGATCTCGGTATTCTTAATCCAGGTGCCATTTACGTAGCTGTAAAAGTCGTCTTGCGGACGAACTGACTTATCAAAATTAGCAAAGTCGATACCTGAACCCAGTGCTTTTGATACCGCTGCTGCAGTCTCTGTTTTAGTGGTTTCAGGTGCTTTAACTTCGGCTTCTTTATTATTGCAGGCACTAAGGCCTACAATCAGTGAGGCACAAAGTCCCCCAACGAGTACTTTCTTCATTATGCTTCCTTTATCTGCTGGTTGCCCATCTTTGGGTCATTGTTGTTATGTCCAACGCCACTGCTTTGGTGATACGGCAACTGGATTTTTTAAGTAAGTCAATGCGGCCCTTACATTATGCTACATATGTTAATGGTATGGCGTAGGTGTAGACAAGTGTTGAGGGGCACTTCCGTGTGTTTCTACTCATTTAGTTGTGTAAGTAAAGGTTTCCTCTACCATGAATTTTGGATATATCAGGCTATAACGCTTTGATTATTCGTGCCGGGTTTCCAGCTACCAGAGTCTTTGCCTGAACATCTTTGGTCACTACCGAGCCTGCACCTATAACCGCCTCGTCTCCGACTGTTATCCCCGGAAGGATGATTGCACCACCGCCAATCCAGACACGCTTGCCTATGGTTATGGCTTTGGCTGTCTCATAGCCTTGGCAACGCTTTTCGGCTTCGAGAGGGTGGTTGGCGGTATAAAATTGCACATTGGGTCCAACCATAGTGTGCTCTCCGATATGGATTGGAGCATTGTCTTGCAGGGTGACATTGCTATTGATGTATACCCTACTGCCAAGGTGAATGTGTAAACCGTAGCTGATGTAAAATGGCAGGACAATGTTGGCATCGGATGACTTGTACGGTAGCAGCTTTTCATCATGCTGATAATCGAAGGAGAGGTTAGCCTGTCGATTGAGCACCTGTTGTTGCTTTCTCAGATCCATGATCTCTGCATCTAAGTAGCTATATTCTTGACCGGAAATCATTTTTTGATAGTTGCTAAGTTCCTGGTTCATAACTGTTCCTGCTCATATTGACGAATACAGGTTAGTGTGAAGCCGATATCGATGCCAAGCAAAACTTTGCCCTTTGTGAGCTTGGGCTTCATAATGTCGCCAATTCTGTACTCAAAGCTGAGATCTATTGTGCGTCTAGACAAATTTATCTGCGAATCTACTTCGCTAACCCGTTCTTTAGCAAAGAAGGCCATGCATAGAGGCGATGTCACTTGCGATGGTGAAATCATTAAGAACTCTGGCTTTAAAGTGACCGATGTACATACCATCTGTCTCGATGGCGAGGTGCTATCGATCATCGGGCCTCGTTTTATCATGATCAATAAGCCCGTCGATACCATCTGTTCGACCATAGATGAAGAGTATCCATCTGTGTTGGGATTAGTAGATGTCATCAAATCTGAAGAGTTGCATATTGCAGGGCGTCTGGATGCGGACACCACTGGGCTAGTGCTGATAACGAATGATGGTCAGTGGTCCCATAAAATCACCTCTCCTAAGAAGGAGTGCGGTAAGCGTTACTTGTTGGAAACGGCTGAGCCATTGGCTGATTCATTGGTTGAGCAGTTTGCAACTGGGTTGCAGCTCAATAATGAAGACGGTCTGACTAAACCGGCTATATTGGATATCTTAGGTTCTCATGAGGCAAGATTAACTATCACTGAAGGTAAATATCATCAGGTTAAGCGCATGCTCGCCGCGGTGGGGAATAGAGTCACCCGCTTACATAGAGAATGCGTCGGCACGATAGAGTTAGATGCAGATCTTGATTTGGGTGAGTGGCGTTACCTTACCGATGAAGAGGTAAAGTCGGTTAAGTAAGTTAATTAATATAAGGCCTGCATCTGCAGGCCTTTTGTTATCTGCTTACAAGGTTCACTACCAGTGAGACAGAGCTTAGTCAGAGAGCTTGATTGAGCCACTAATGGTTGAAATTTTGATATCTGCGCCGGCACTGCCCGTTTGGAATTTAAGATAAGAGGTGGGAGAGTACTTCTCTTTCTTTGGCTCGTCATCGGTCAGACTGTTTCTGATCTTACCTCCGGGTCCACCATTGATATTGAAGTTGGCGGCAAGGTTTTTCGGAATGTTCAACTCTATATCGCCACTCACGCTATCTAAGCTCGCCCTTGATTTTAGAGTGTTCATTGCGAGTGTGATGTCGCCACTGATCGTTTTTACTTTTAATTCATTCACTTTTTTCAGCTGAACGTTGGCATCTCCCGATATCTGCTCGATAGAGACATTTTCAGCTGAGGTATTTGATGTAAGCTCTCCACTGACCAGCTTATAGCTTATCTCTCCATCACTGTTTTTATCTTTTATCGACCCCGATATGGTGTCGAGTTTAATCTTTCCGGTTAATTTAGACGTTTTTATGTTCCCGGATACGGTGTGGATGAAGATCTGATTGTCGATATCGGACGCATTGATATTGCCACTGACGGAGTAGATCCCAATGATTCCTGAAAGAGAGGAAAGATTATAGCTTGAGGATAGGCCCTCTGCGTTCAGGGTTAAGTTTTTAGGCACCATGATAGTTAAATCAGAACCACTCTTATTATTACCATTGAAGTGACGGGGCATTTTATCTTCGAGAGTGACCTGGTTTCCCTGCTTATCTAATATAAAGCCTTCGCTGAGTTCATCTAATGTCCCCTTCACGCTGATCTCATCCTTATCCCAAGAACTCACCTTTACCTCACCTCTCAGTACCTTGATATTGAGTTTTAGGTTGTCATCTACCTGTAATTGCTTATCGACAGATTGTGCTGCGATAGCCATATTTGCCATTAATATGAGGGGGATGGTGAAGTAATTTAATAATTGAGTGGCTTTCATATTGTCGCTCCTTGTGAATTTTGTGAAACAGGCAGCTTCTGTCCCTGCCTTAGAAGTTCTATCTCTCTGTGTTGGGCCCATAGCCATAATTGCCAGAGTTGTTTGTCTGTTGGATTACGTTTCAGTGATTCATAAATTTGCTTGGCGGCTTCTCTTAGTTGATCGATACCCGTTTCGACTGGAGAGCTATATGGACTGCTCTGCCAGTTAACCAGCTTACTCGTTTGTTGAAGTTGTGCGATTTGAATCTCGTGTTGGGCTTTTATCTCTGAGAGTGTGTTTATTAATGCTGAGTCGACCTCTGGAAGTGGTAAAAGCGGATTAAAAAACTTCTGGCCGATAAAAGCTGTGATTAACAATAGGCAGGCTATTGCTGCATTACGCCAGAGGTTATGGCTGGAACGCTTAGTCATATGACTAATAGGCGCATCCAGGCGTTTATCGATCTTGTCCCACAGATCATTTTCCGGTATGAGTTCCTTTGGGAGGCTCGCTATCAAGTCGTCGAGTTTGCTATCTTTGCCATTCATTACAGCATCTCCTGTAGTAGCTTTCTGGCTCTGTGGTACTGCGCTTTACTCGTGCCGGAGGCAATGCCCAACAGACCGGCGATTTCATCGTGTTTGTAGCCTTCAATCGAGAACAGTATAAATACAATACGCGCTCGTTCGGGAAGCTTGAGTAATAGCTTGTCAAAGTTCTCATATTCCAGTTTGTCACCGCTCGCTTCGGTATGTTCACTCATGGGTGTGAAACGGGCCCAAAAGCTTTTATGTTTCTTAATGCTGCTCAATGTCTGGTTGACCGTCATGCTATGTAGCCAAGTCGTAAATTGACTCTCTCCCCGAAATTGAGGCAACTTTTGCCATAAGCGAACAAAGGTTTCCTGTGTCGCTTCTTCTGCCAAATAAGCTTGTCCGGAGAGTCTGAAGCAAAGGCCATACACTCTTTTATGATGACGCAAATAGATCTGTTTGAAAGCGGCTTTATCTCCTTGCTTGGCCTTATCAATCAGCTCTAGTTCTGAAACCTCTTGGTTTGCAATGAACTCTATCTGTGCATTCACTCAATATTCCCTGTGTTATGAGTACTGAATCTTTTTGATACCTATTAGACATAGGCATAGTGGAAAAAGGTTTGAATGGATATTAAATAAATGTTGCCGAAAGGTAAATCCGTTATGTGGGAGAGGAGGGAGTAGAAAGTAAAGCGGGCGTAATATATCAATTAAGGCGGTTGTGGGAAGAGGGAAGAGAGGAGGTCCTCTCTTCTTTGCAGGCTATTTACTTTGGTTTATCTCTGCAAATGCTATTTGTGCGCCGACGAGATCGGCTAAAGCGGTGCCAACGGTTTTAAATAGCGTGATCTGCCTGGGGCCAGTTCTTCCCTTCAGTCGATTATCACACAGTTGTGCCAGCTCACCTTTGACTTCATTCGTGTTGTAAAGCCCCTCGGCGACAGGTATCAGGATCTCTCCAGCCTCGGCAAAGACATTTATTTTTGAGTCGACATATACATCTGATTTTAAAATTAATTTAGTGTCGCATTCGCGTCTGTCATGATTATGGTTACCGACAAAGTCTGTATGTGTACCTTCCTGCACCCAGTCACTGTCAAACAACGGGGTCGGGGAGCCCGTAGCGCAACTGATGATGTCGGCATTACGAACGGCAGATTCTAAGTTGTCACATACTTTTACGTCGAGTTCGGGGCGGCTGGTTTTTACTATATCGACTATCTTGAGAGCATTTTCCGGGTTGCGACCCCAAATCTTAATCTCAGTAATAGGTCTGACGCTTGCGTGAGCGAGTGCCATAAAGGAGGCAAGACGACCGGTGCCACATACCAGCAACTTAGAGGCGTCTTCTCTTGCCAGAAAGTCACTTCCCAATGCTGAGATAGCTGCCGTACGCCAGTAAGTTACGCTTGTACCATCCACTAAAGCCTGCGGGACACCTGTCTTACGATCAAAAATCATTATTTTGGAATAGAGGCTCTCTAAATTTGCAGATTTGCTTGGATTATTTGGAAAGTAGGTAAAGGCTTTAACCGCGATCGTTTGCTCATTCCATGAGGGCAGCACGGCAAAGGCATCGCTGTGGGGAGAGGATTCATCTAAGCTGAAAACTTGTCGTTGAGGTATGCCTGCAGGTTTAGAGAAGGTCTCTTTAAGCGCACTAATCAGTTTCGGGAAGTTAAGTGTCTGGTGAATTTGTTCTGCATCAATGACTAGCATAGTTACTCCATAATATCCTTTTGGATATTGTATGCTAAAGTCGCATCCAGATAAACATGACTCTTGATATGAAGAGGAATATGTGGATAAAACATGAAAATGCAGGGGTTGCATGATTTTATTGCGTTTTATAACTAATATTAGCTAATGATGCTGATTTTATTGCGGTGACCAGTGGTGGTGTAACTCCGCAGTTGCATTAGTTGCCTAACCAACTTAGCCCTGTTATTTATTTACAACTATCCTTACTAGAGTGCTCTCATTTATAAAGGTCGCCAATATGCTCATTCGTCATAAATTACTGCTCAGTGCCGCAGTGTCTATTCTCTCCATATTTGCCATGTTCGGTCTGCAAGTATATTCCAGTGGAATACAGGATGAACTGTCTCATACTGCTCAAAATGTTATTGATTTAGAGAAAGAGGTGCTGAGTCTTCGCAAAGACGAAAAGGATTTCTTTGTCCGATTGGAGCTTAGTTATTTGGATAAACATCAGTCAAATTCTGATGATATTGCAAAAGTGATTAACTCGTTAAGAGAGAGCTTTGTTATTTATGAGATATCGACCGATGCCCTGCAGAGTTTCGAGAAGAGTCTGAGTCACTATGAACAATCGTTCAAAAAGGTGGTTCAACTGCAGCAGGAGATTGGACTTACCCCCAAAACAGGCCTCTATGGCACTCTTAGAGAAGCCGTTCGTAATGTTGAAACTCTGGTTAAAAAGTATGATGAGCCTGAACTGATGGTGGTAATGCTACAGCTCAGGCGTAATGAGAAAGACTTTATGCTGCGTCGGACTATGAGTTATGTAGACAAATTTGAAGGCAATATTGATAAATTCGAGCAGACGTTGGCTGAGTCCGGGCTCGATTATAGTGTCAAAAATGAAACCATGACGCTCATCTCAAGTTACCAGAAGGACTTCGCAACCTTGGTGGCTAAAGAGCAAGCCTTAGGGTTAACTAAAAGTGATGGTGGAATGGCGGAGCTGCGTAATGCAATTGCTACGGCAGAGGCGGACTCCGAACGACTGAAAGAGCAAGCAGTTACAGCCATTAATGCGGCACAAGAGTCGGCGCTTACGATGGGGATTGTCGTATTTATCCTGATTGCTATCATTCTTTGTGCTTTCACCTTCTTAATTATCCGCAGCATCATGGAGCCGGTAACACGTATCACGCTTGCTATCTCAAACATCGAAAAGAATAAGGATTTGACGGTCCGCTGTGATGCAACCTCAGACGATGAACTTGGGCAGATCGCCAAACACTTTAATCTTATGGTTGAGAGCTTCCAGAAACTGATTGAAGAAGTTATAGATTCGGTGCAGATCATGAATCACTCATGTTCAGATCTATCATTAAATGCCACTAAAGCATCAGAAGGCGTTGCCCAGCAGCTCAATGAAACCGATATGGTGGCTACTGCGATAACTGAAATGGGCGCGACTATCGATGAGATTGCAAAAAATACCGAGTTAGCCGCCGACAGAGCCGGAAATACCCATGACAATGCTCTAAAAGGGCAGGCCGGTGTCGAGCAGACCATTGAGAAGATTCAATCATTAGCTGAACAGTTAAATGGCTCTGCGCAAGTAGTCGGTGAGTTGGAAAAAGACAGTGAGACGATAGGTAGCGTGCTGGATGTGATTAGAGGAATCGCCGAGCAGACGAATCTTCTAGCGCTCAATGCGGCTATCGAAGCGGCCCGTGCCGGTGAGCAGGGACGTGGTTTTGCTGTCGTCGCCGATGAAGTACGTAGCTTGGCTATGAGGACTCAAGAGTCGACCGAAGAGATCGCTGGGATCATTCAAACACTGCAAGCAAGAACCCGCTCTATTGTTCAGTTAATGGAAGCGACCCAGAGACAGGGAGGGGAGAGTGCAGAGCAGGCCGCAATAGCGGGTACCCTGCTCGAACAGATAAACGTCGATGTAACGAATATCATGGACATGAGCACTCAAATTGCGGCTGCAATCGAAGAGCAGAGTATGGTTGCCTCAGAGGTTAATAAGAATGTAGTGGTTATCAGGGATATTGCTCAGGACTCGGCGACAGCTGCTGATGAGAATGCACAGGCGACGAGTGAAGTTCAGTCTCGTGCCGAATCACTTCATCAAGCAGTGAGTTTATTTAAGATTTGACCCTGAAATTGACTCATTAGGCTAAGCTTAAAAATGGATTGAACCGAGTTGGGTGTATGAAATTAAATCACTTTTTAAATTTGCTTGGCCTGGTGATCCTGTTGTTCTCATTCTTTACGGCGAGTGTGCTTTATCACTTTGTATACTTGCCCTCTATTGAGTCGCAGATACGATCTCAGCAAGAAAAAGAACTCCTTACTGTTCGGCGTGGCATTAAGTTTGCCCAAAAGAGTCTAGAAACACTTTGTTATGATTATGCTGTCTGGGATGAGATGGTTAAATTTGTCGATTCCAGAGAGCCCGGCTTCATAGAGTCTAATTTAAGCGTAAACACTTTCGAAGTTGCCGATATCGATGGAGCGTACCTCTTCGATACCCAAGGTAAGCTTCTGTGGCAGTACTTCGTAACCCCTGACTTTTCATCTCATCACTTACAAAAAGATATCACAACCTGGGTTGGACAAGTGTTACCCGATGAGAACATCATTACAAAGCAGCTCCCCTCGACAAGAAACGGAATAATTAATTTAGACGGTACTGTGGTCTATTTCAGTAATGCCGTCGTGTTACCAACCAATGGAGCTGGGGAGATCGCCGGTAGCCTGCTGATGGTGAGGGAGATAGATAATAGTCTGGTTGATCAGATCAGCCAGCTGAGTCTGGTTAACTTTAATATAGAGGGTTTAGACCCTGAAAAATCATATTCAGGGCTGACCAACTTTAATAGTATGCCTCAAATAGGTGTTCTGGCCTCTAAGCATGAATGGCTTATTAATGATGTTTTCGGTGTGCCTACTCTGAAAATATCATTGGTTCATGACGAGAGAGTCACACCTTCAATTCTGACACCGGAATCAATGCTCCTTTTTATTACCTTGATTATCGCATCGTCTTGCTCTGTGATTCCGGTTTCTATCATGATATTAAGGCCGATACGGAGTGCCAGCTTAGTTTTAGATAAAATGGCTGAGCGGGGAGTGTTATACAAGATGAGGACCACATGGCACATAGATGAGATGGTCCGTTTAACAAGTTCCTTCAATCTGATGGTCGATAAATTAGAGCGGCATCAAAATTATCTGGAGTCTTTGTCCTATAAAGATCCCTTAACGGGGATCGCTAACCGTCGTAGTCTTGAGGTTTTCGCGCAACGAGCCTTCACGCAGTGGAAAGAGGGAAAAGGTGTCATAGGTTTCTTGATGATAGATATCGATCTGTTTAAGGAGTACAACGATACCTTAGGTCATCAAGCAGGAGATCAAGCCATCCTTTCGATTGCACAAACCTTATTGCTTGAATGCAGGCGAAGGGGGGAGTTGGTCACACGTTATGGCGGGGAGGAGTTTTGTGTCGTCATTCAGGGGGATAACTTTGCTCAAATGGAGTTGTTATCGAAAAGGATGCTCGAAAAAGTGAGGGAGTTAAATATCTATCACCCTAAATCTTGTTTCGATGACAGGGTAACTGTGAGTATTGGTGGCGTGTTCTATGAACGTTTTCATCCGTCATTTTCAGATGTTAGCTGGAAAAGAATGATCGCCCAAGCTGATGAGCAACTTTATGAGGCAAAGTTATCGGGGCGTAATAAACTGATGCTTGAGTACAAGAGAGTAGAATCGCTAAAGCTTGTGGAATAAATTAATGATAATAGATGGATGAAAACTGCTTTAACATAAATTAAAAAATAATTTATTGAGGGAGTCTGGAGTCGGAGATATCTAAAGAAGATAAAATTGGTGCCCGAACCCGGAATCGAACCAGGGACACGAGGATTTTCAATCCTCTGCTCTACCGACTGAGCTATTCGGGCAACGGGCGCTATTAAAAGGCTTTTAGACTTTTGAGTCAATAACTTTTTTCAATTTAATTACATTCCTCGTTTGTTTGGATGACTTTTACTCTAATTAGGCTGGCGGGTTGTCTTTTTGAGTGAAAAGTTAGCACTGTAGGACTTTGAGGCTATTTGTTATCTCTTAGGGGGGGATTATTGAGGAATTGATATTTTATGGATGAATGGTATTAGGCAAGTTAGGTTATCGGTTAGTACTGGATGATAGAGATGAGTTATTTTTGCTCATAAAAAAGCTCCGTTACCGGAGCTATTTTATGACTTCGTCATGCTAATACTTTGGTTAGCGAGACAACATCTTATTATTTGGGAAGTTAATTTTCATTACCGACAAGACATTTTCTTTAAGTTTTTCTTGGCCTAATTCACCATAAGCCTCAGCCATAATCTCTAATGCTCGCTCTGTCGATGTTGTGCCAGGATACGTTTCCATGACCGACTGTGCTCTCGTTGAAGCCGCACTCCAAGCATTCATTTTTATATAGTATTCAGCTACGTTGATAGAGTATTTTGCTAAGCGGTTTTTCAAGTAAAGCATGCGCTTAGCTGCATCTGGTGCGTATTTACTCTTAGGGTATGACTTGATTAGACGGTCGAAATCATTAAAGGCATCTTGTGCTACTTTGGGATCTCTGTCTGTTCTGTCGATATCTAACATATCGTGGAACATATAGTTATCAGATTGCATATTGACGAGTCCACGCATGTAGTAAACATAGTCAATATCTTTATGAGTTGGGTTCAGTCTGATAAAACGATCGATATTAGCGATACCCGATGCAGCGTCATCTAGTTTATAATAAGCGTAGATGAGGTCGAGTTGTACTTGAGTTTTATGCGGGCCAAAAGGATAGCGAGAGTCTAATGCTTCTAATGAGCGTACCGCTTTACTGAAGTTTCCAAGCTCCATGGACGTTCTTGCTTGAGAGTAAAGTATATCTGGTGAGGATTTCTTTACCTTTAGATCTTCTTCTGGGCTACTACTACAGGCCGCTATGGCCAGTGAAAACAGGCCGACTACGGCACCTTTAGCGAATTTATGCATACTTAAGTTCGATTCTTTTAAAGTTATGGTTAAGAATTTTTTCATTTCAATATAAAATAGAAACAATTCGATTGTAACAGATAGCACACATTTTTGGACCCCGAAACGCGGGTACGGTTCCTATGACACAAGAGATTAATCTAAAAAGTGAGATAACAGCAACACAAACAGGTCAAAGATTGGATCAAACTTTGGCTGATCTGTTTCCTGATTACTCACGCACACGCATCAAAGAGTGGATCCAAGCTGGTTGGGTTTACATTGATGGCACCGTTTCTATCAAGCCGAGAGAGAAGGTGCTTGAAGGGCAAGTAATACAAGTTGAAGCGACATTAGTCGAAGAGACAAAAGCTGAAGCACAAGCAATAGACTTAGATATTGTTTATGAAGATGATCACATTCTAGTGATCAATAAACAGGCTGGACTCGTTGTTCATCCCGGCGCTGGTAATAGTGATGGTACTTTGATGAATGCTTTGTTGCATCATTGTCCAGGTATCGAATTGGTACCGCGAGCGGGTATCGTGCACCGTCTGGATAAGGATACAACCGGACTTATGGTTGTTGCTAAGACCGTTGAGGCTCAAACTCATCTGGTTGCCGCTCTTCAAGCTAGAGAGATCACTCGTGAATATGAAGCCATAGTAAAAGGCTCTATCATCTCTGGCGGTACAGTCGATGAACCCATCGACCGTCATCCAACCAAGCGTACGCATATGGCTGTGGTGCATAATGGTAAGCCTGCAATGACTCATTACCGTGTCGCTGAAAAATTTAGGGCTCACACTCGATTGAGATTGCGCCTCGAGTCAGGCAGAACCCATCAAATCCGTGTGCATATGGCTCATATCGGGCATATCTTGGTCGGTGACCCTGTGTACGGTGGCCGTCCCAGACCACCAAAAGGCGTTTCGCCTGAGTTCTTTGAAATTTATATGGGCTTTAAGCGTCAGGCTTTACATGCAATCAGGCTCGAACTTGCACATCCTTATACGTGCGAGATTATGAGCTGGCAGGCACCCGTGCCTGAAGATATGGTCATATTGACTAAGGCGTTACGCCAAGACACGCTCGAAAATCCATCGATTGTTTAATCGATGGCACCATTCTTAAAGAATAGAGATTGGCATATTCCTCAAGGAGTGAGGATTGCTTTTTCTACTCGTCGAGGCGGCGTAAGTGAATTTCCGTACAAGAGTCTTAATTTGGGACTACATGTCGGGGATTGCGAAGAAAAAGTACTGAGAAACAGAGCGCTCATTCACGAGCGTTTTGATCTTCCAGGTTTACCTGCTTGGTTAGAGCAAACTCATAGCACCAGAGTCATCGAAGCTGATCATAAAACGGTTCATAATGCCGACGGTAGCTATTCTGAACGCTCAAAACAGGTATGTGTAGTGATGACCGCGGACTGTCTGCCAGTGTTACTCTGTGACAGGAGTGGCTCTGAAGTTGCCGCTGTTCACGCAGGCTGGAAAGGACTATGTGATGGAGTTATTGAGGTGGCACTCGATAAGTTTAAGTCTGATAAAGCACACCTTATCGCTTATCTTGGGCCGGCAATTAGTGCCGATGCCTTCGAAGTCGGCGAAGAGGTCAGGAGGATGTTTATCTCTCAGCATCCGAGCTGCGATGTTTTTTTCATTAAAAAAGAGCCCTTAGCTCTTCTCTCTACCCCAGGAACTGAAAACTCCTTAGTTTCAACTGAGCAGAAATACCTTGCAGACCTTCAAGGGTTGGCAAAGTTTCGACTGAATTTAGCTGGTGTCTCTGAGGTTTATCAGGCCGATACCTGTACTTTTAAAAACGCGGATGATTACTTCTCATATCGCAGAGATAAAACCACTGGTCGCATGGCTTCATTTATTTGGTTGGCATAGAGGTAACTTGCTTTTACAGATAAAGAGTTACCCACCTTGAAAAATCACCCTGTGCCCCCATATTTTTATTATTGAATTTAGTTCTTTTCGTTTGTGGAGGCTGTATGCGACTCGATCGTATGACCAATAAATTTCAGACTGCAATATCCGATGCACAGTCATTGGCATTAGGCCGTGATCATCAGTTTATTGAACCTATACATCTGATGATGGCCCTACTTAATCAAGATCATGGTTCGATTCATCCTCTGCTCACTCAAGCGGGCATACGAGTAAGTTCACTTCGTGCACAACTCAACCAGGAATTAGAACGATTATCTCAAGTGGAAGGGACTGGCGGTGATATTCAATTATCACAGGCCTTGATTAGACTCTTAAATCTTTGTGACAAATTAGCCCAGAAACGAAAAGATAAGTACATCTCCAGTGAACTGTTTATTCTGGCGTCACTTGAGGGAAATGACACTCTTGCACAGAATTTAAAGAAATCCGGTGCGACTAAAGAGCTGTTAGAAGAGACGATAAAGCAAATTCGGGCAGGAAAGAACGTTGACGACCCCAATGCTGAAGATCAACGTCAAGCCCTGAAAAAGTACACAGTAGATCTGACTGAACGCGCAGAGCAGGGTAAGCTCGATCCTGTCATTGGTCGTGACGACGAGATCCGTCGAACTATTCAAGTACTGCAGCGTCGAAGTAAAAATAATCCAGTTTTAATTGGTGAGCCCGGTGTGGGTAAGACTGCCATTGTCGAAGGACTGGCCCAGCGAATTATCAATGGTGAAGTGCCCGAAGGCATAAAGAACAAACGTGTTCTTTCATTAGACATGGGCTCGTTAGTGGCGGGAGCTAAATACCGTGGAGAATTCGAAGAGCGACTAAAAGCGGTTCTGAATGAGCTTTATCAGGAAGAAGGTCAGGTCATTTTATTTATCGATGAGCTGCATACTATGGTCGGTGCAGGGAAGGGCGATGGTGCAATGGACGCAGGCAACATGCTTAAGCCAGCGCTGGCTCGTGGCGATCTGCACTGTGTCGGTGCGACGACATTGGATGAATACCGTCAATATATTGAGAAAGATGCAGCATTAGAGAGACGTTTTCAAAAGGTGTTAGTCGAGGAGCCTAATGTCGAAGATACGATTGCGATATTACGGGGACTTAAAGAACGTTACGAATTACATCATCATGTTGAGATCACCGATCCCGCAATCGTTGCCGCTGCCACTATGTCAAACCGATACGTCTCCGATCGCAAGTTACCCGACAAAGCCATTGACCTTATCGATGAGGCGGCTTCGAGCATACGTATACAGATAGATTCTAAGCCTGAACCTTTAGACAAACTAGAGCGCCGCTCGATACAGCTAAAGTTGGAGGAGCAGGCGTTATCGAAGGAGGCCGATGAAGCGAGTCTACGTCGCCTATATTCGATACGTAAAGAGTTGAGAACTGTCGATGCTAAAGCATCAGAACTGAATGAAATTTGGCATACTGAAAAAGCGTCTTTGGCGGGAACTCAACATATAAAAGCAGATCTTGAGCAGGCAAGGTTAGATCTCGATGTGGCTCGTCGAGCCAGTGATTTGACGCGTATGTCTGAACTTCAATACGGTCGAATTCCGGAGCTGGAGAAGCAGTTAGATTTGGCATCTCAAGCCGAGATGCAAGATATGACCTTATTAAGAAATAAAGTGACAGATGTTGAGATCGCTGAAGTATTGTCAAAAGCGACAGGGATCCCAGTCTCCAAAATGCTGGAAGGTGAGAAAGAAAAGCTCCTTCATATGGAAGAAGCGCTTCACTCTCGAGTCATTGGGCAAAATGAAGCCGTCGATGCGGTTTCTAACGCTATTCGCCGAAGTCGTGCCGGGCTTTCAGATCCTGACCGTCCAATCGGTTCATTTCTATTCCTGGGCCCAACCGGGGTTGGCAAGACTGAACTTTGCAAAGCTTTAGCGAAGTTTCTGTTCGATACTGAATCTGCATTGGTTCGTATCGATATGTCAGAGTTTATGGAGAAACATTCTGTCGCACGTTTACTTGGGGCACCTCCAGGATATGTCGGCTATGAAGAGGGAGGCTATTTAACTGAAGCGGTAAGAAGAAAGCCGTATTCTGTCATTTTGCTCGATGAGGTCGAGAAAGCGCATCCGGATGTTTTCAATGTTTTACTTCAGGTGCTGGATGATGGTCGTTTAACCGATGGGCAAGGTAGGACTGTAGATTTTAGAAATACCGTGGTCATTATGACCTCCAATCTTGGCTCCGATGTTATTCAAGATAGATTTACAGAACTCTCTTATGGCGAAATGAAGTCGGAGGTGATGAACGTGGTTGTTCATAGCTTCAGACCTGAGTTTCTTAACCGAATCGATGAAACTGTGGTATTCCATCCTCTCGATGAGAAACATATTACGCATATTGCGGGTATTCAGATAGAGTCACTAAGACAACGTCTTGCGGAAAAAGAGTTCGAGCTCATACTGAGTGGCGAAGCCTTAGCGCTCATTGCACGAGCGGGGTTCGATCCTATCTATGGTGCCAGACCATTGAAAAGAGCCTTACAACAAGAGGTTGAAAATCCGTTAGCTCAAAAAATATTAAGTGGTTCTCTGGTACCCGGGAAGCCGATTAAAATCGATTGTGCGGGTTCAGAACTTGCCTTCGAGCAATAATGACTAACCTAGGTCTTATTCTGAATGTAACGTATCTTATGGGTTGTGGCTTTCAATCTATACAAAGAAAGGACCAGGCTACTTGAATGAAAAACAGACTCGTATGAGTCTGTTTCTTTATGGAGTCTAGGCGGCGTTACACCGATTGGTATTAGTATGGCACAGGTAACTTAATGTCTTATCAAACTGTCTATTTTTTACAGAACAATTTTATACGTTCCTGTTGAGCTGTAATTTTAGTCTGACGGTCTTCCTCTCTCATTGCCACCATCTCACCCGTTGTTTCATCTTTACTTATGAATTTGGAATGGCTCGTAAGGACTTTTAAGCTGTGTTTTGCATTGTCGCAAATGTCAGCTGCATGCTGTTTATTTTGTTCCTTTATCCTTGCCGCATTTTTCTCCTCTTCGCTTGGTTCCGGTTCTGCGGCTCTTGGCTTCGGAGCGATAAAACCTATGGGTTGCTGTTCAATATCTTCACTGTAGATTTTATCTGTCGAGGCATTTTCCGGTACCTGCTGGCTATAATGAGTGACGCCGTCTTTATCTACCCACTTATAGATGACCGTTGCGGATGCAGAGCCAATCGATATCAACGTTAATACGAGTACTAATGTTTTTGTGAACATAATTCCTTCCAATATGAACTGAAACCTTAACTATATCCGGTAAAGCTAGAGTCAATAAGTGTTTGGGTTAATGGATAAAGCAATGGATACCCAAAGTATGGTATCTTTTTCATACAAGATACTAGTGTTTTAAAATTATGCAAAATTTTGATAAAGAATCAGTTAAGAGTAAAGGCATCTATCTGCTACCCAACCTGTTTACTACTGCAGGGTTATTTTCAGGATTCTATGCCGTAATTGCATCTATGAATGGGCAATTTGAATCTGCTGCAATTGCAGTCTTTGTTGCCATGCTCTGTGATGGCCTGGATGGACGCGTTGCCAGGATGACCAATACTCAGAGTGAATTTGGTGCTGAATATGACAGCATGGCAGATATGGTCTCTTTTGGTGTTGCCCCGGCCTTGATAGCCTACAATTGGGGGCTAGCTGATTTAGGTAAGGTCGGTTGGCTTGCTGCTTTTATCTATTGTGCGGGAGCGGCTCTTAGATTGGCTAGATTCAATACCCAAGTTGGTGTTGAAGACAAAAGGTACTTTCAAGGCTTGGCAAGTCCAGCCGCTGCTGCACTTATCGCCGGGAGCATCTGGTTTGGTGAGCAAAGTGGGGTTGAAGGCTCTGATGTTAGTTGGCTGCTAGCTTTAGTTACGATAATTTCAGGCTTACTTATGGTAAGTAATTTTCGTTATCACTCATTTAAAGATTTCGACTGGCGCGGTAAAGTGAATTTTATTGTCATTTTAATCGTTGTCGGAATATTTGTTTTCATCTCGATAGAACCTGCGCTAATTCTATGTTCGATTTTCTATATCTATGCCTTATCCGGACCTGTTATAACGATCTACCGTATTCGTAAGCTGAAGCATCCTGCTACAGTTGATGATGACTCTATGGTGAAAAAAGAGGATGAAGAATGAGTATCCTCAAACCAGCATCAGCCTAATTCTATATGGATAGCTCATAAAGTCAGCTTTTTCGTTCCCGCCCCTCTTTCTATGACCATTTTTGTCTTGGATAAATTCAGCTGTTAGCGGATTTATAACAGGGGTGATAGAAGGCCAAATATTCTGGTAAAGATTTTTTGAAATTAACGTGCAGCAATTTCAAAATGTGCCAGACTTAATTTCCTGAGATATTCGTTTACACCGTCACCCGATGTACAAAGCAGGGTTCTAGGGAGAAAGTGTGATTTTAGATATCGAACTGTAAGGAAATCAGAGTAAATAAATATAGAAATATGGTGAGCTTTATCATGGGGTGGCTGAAAAACGTTCGCTCGATGGGGTTTTATTAAAAAGCGCTTGCGCTCTTTCTGAATCTCCCTATAATGCGCATCCACTGACACGGCAAAGCAGTCTTTCAAAGCGTAAAGCGGAGTGAGACCGGTACGAGTCAGGGCAACAAGTTCGCTAAGTTTTACAATAGTTTTTAACTCGTTTTAAACGATTAAAAATTTTTGTAAAAAAAAGCACTTGACGCCAACCACGGGAAGTGTAGAATACGCATCCCTAAGCCAACGACCTAGCGTCTAACGGCGATATCTGAAAGATTGATATCAACGCTCTTTAACAAGTTGAAACAAGAAATCTGTGTGGACACTCACAGGTGTTGAGTTATTCGAAATTGCTTCTTTGGAAGCAATCAAAAATTTAACTCGATGAACCACTGAGTGACCATAGCAATATGTAAACTTCATTAATCTTCGGATTGATGAAAAACAGTATAATTCATTGAGCCGTTTTGCTCTTGACCGAGTAAAACAAAAAAACTTTAATTGAAGAGTTTGATCATGGCTCAGATTGAACGCTGGCGGCAGGCCTAACACATGCAAGTCGAGCGGAAACGGAGATAGCTTGCTATCAGACGTCGAGCGGCGGACGGGTGAGTAA
>NZ_RXNU01000029.1 GCF_003966225.1 Shewanella canadensis | reverse complement strand
CAGTTTTAATGCCTTTTGCAGCTTCCTTAGCGAATGCTTCTAGTTCTTTTTTGTTCATGTTCTACCTTCCATTGACCCATGTAGGGTACTGATTGAAAGGTAGTTACACAAAATTATTTACAGGCTCTTTCTTAACTCTCCTCCTATACCTCATCAACCATAGCCGCAGGGTGATTTTTTGAATACACCTCATGCAGTTTGCCTATCGATACATGCGCATAAACTTGGGTTGTTGATATATCTGCATGTCCTAACAGTTCTTGAATAAAACGAATATCAGCACCGTTTTCCAGCATAGCCGTAGTATGTCGGTATAGATTACAAGCGCCAGGCTTATCGACACCCGCACGGCGAACATACTTCGACACCAATGCGGTTAACTGGCTATCAGTAAAAGCTTCTCCTCTGTCATTAATACCAATCAGTATAAAGATGTGATCGCTCAGCGAGAATTTAGCGCTTCAGAGGCAAGGCAACGAGTGAAGAACATAGTTGTTCTACGTTTAAGCTCGTTAACACAGCATCTGAGGCGCTAAAACTCGCCTGTTAGGCGTGTTTTTGGCTGCCTACCTCTGCGTTGAATGGACTCACAAGGGAACAACCATTCCATCATCCATTCGCCTTGAATTAGTGGCCAAAAAACACGCTGAGTAGATCACTTTCTTATACTGATTGGTATAATGCGCTACCTGACTTTAACGTGAGAAATTGTGGGCGAATTTGTTCTACATATCGAACTATCCAATCACAAGCCCGTTTAGTGCGATAGGGACAATCCTATCTATTTTCCCCTTAGCCTGATCGATTCTAAGCAAGTCAGTGTCAATATCCACGTCATCGACCATTAGCCTTCTCAACTCAGCTCGACGAATACCGGTCGCATAGTTCGTATATTATGAATAATCCCTTGGCAGGGAAAGATCCGACGGGGTATGCGGCCAACTATATAAAACTTAATTTTTACGTCGATTATTGACATGGATCTGGGGTTTGTTAATCCCGCTTTGCCAAAAAATAGTTCTGTAATGAAAATGTGAGACGCGCTGCGTCTCGAAAGTGTCATGTCGAAATATTTCAGTTTTATCGACACATTTTGCTTTTATGTCGATGCTACCAATACATAGCAACGGGACTATGTTCCCACTTTTTAGTAAGTAATGGGAATATAGTCCTAATATATAAATAGCGCTGTGTCCTCGAGCTGGCAACTGATTGGCATCATGTGGCAAACTGGATTAAGGTTCTTCGAACTTTACAATGCGTCCATCAACCAACACTTTTATGCTCAAGGCACCGATCACACATTAAAGGCTTCTTGCTTCATCGTTTGCTCTGCTCGGCTAATCCCTAATCGCTGGGCGACCTGTTGCCACTGTTTCACTGCCTTTAAAACCTCATCGTAGATTTGCGTTGCTTCGGCTTGAGTAAGCCTGAAAAAATCTTTCACATCAAAAGCAAGCTGGTAGTCTAGCGCATTGTCTGTATCGGTAATATTCAGGTGAAGGCCTTGCTTTCCCACAACAGGGTTTAAATCGTAAGCAGGTGATAGCCTCCAGCCCTTATCAGTTAACAGAAACCCATGATTACGCAGGTGATCGTCCGTGTTAGACACCGCAATATTAAACACTATCCGTCGCCATAATTGAGCAAGATCAACTTTTGTTTGTGCCCCCTGATTAGAAAGAAATTCGGCAATTTCAAGATAACTGGCACCGTGCGAATGCTCACCATCGTAGTACTGGAGCTGAGTCATTGCTGATGAAAAATGCAGGCGTTTGTCACCAATGCGATCAAAGCGCTTGGTCAAAAAGGTATGGTGCTGAGTCGAAAATTTTCGGATCTCGCTTGGAAACATCTCAACACTGCCCGCTAAAGCAAGCTCATAACACACCATCTCCCACGCCCCGACATCGTAGGTATCATTTGAATTTGGAAATTTGGCTATCCACAGATGATTTTGCTCGTCAGTAACACAGGCTTTTGGCCTTGCTCCGCCTATAGAAGAGCCGGGTGAAATCAGCATTTTCAACCAGCGATAGTATTCCTCGCTGTCTATATTGTCGTCTATTTCAATTTGGATGGCTGCATGCTCTAACTCGCGTAACGATGCCATGGGTGGCGCAGCAAATTCGGCATTATTATCGAGAAAATGAGGTGAACCTGCTTTTTTAAAGCGAATTCCCCCCATGCGGTAGGAATCATGCACACCAAGCAAATAGTCAAGCTCCGTTAAACGATTACTCGGCCGAATACCTTTACGACATTCGATAGCCGCCCTTCGCTGCATAAGAATACGTCCCCAACGATCTGGAGATGAGTCTAAAAAGGCACGAAAGTTTTTTTCAGCTTCATCATTATATAACTCGCCTGCATGCAGGGTAAGCAAGGGGTCAATTTGCAAACAGTAGGGGGATTTTAAAAAGGCTTTGTCGTAGGCAAAGCTAAATACACCACCTCGACTTGAATCACTATATGCCAATTGACCTATTAATACCGGCTTTGCGATTGGATGCCAGTCAGCGTACACCTCTACCAATGCTCGGCTCATTTTGAACCTTCCAGTAGTTTGATGTTTTGCAGTTTGATGCCTAATTCGTCATGCGCAGCCATTTCAGAGAAGTTGCTCTCCATGCCCAAAACGGCCATGATTTTCAAATAGGTACCAATCGCTACACCTGGGTCACCAGCAAACACCTTGTTCACGGTTTTATGGTCAAACCCGGTTCGCTCGCAGAGCATTTTTTTGGTCAATCCGCGTCGCTTCATCGCCAGCAACAAATCTTCACCAAATACAGTGAGGATTTTGCGCTGCTTTGGAAACAGCACACTGTGTAAGTCTCGCTTTGCCATATAATCACCCACTATGGGACTATATTCCCATTTTTAAATAGATAATGGGAATATAGTCCAACATTTGTGAATTGGCAAATCTAAGCGTTGAATAATATAGATAGCCTTATGCTCTCATTTTAACATGCGATTGCTATCATCCTGGCTTAGTGGCAACGTCACACACCAAGCGATAAATCTTGTAACCTTTTTAACAGCGCTTTACGATTATTGTTGTTCGATACAAAACGTTTAAAGCGGAGCTCAAAGGCTGTTCGCTCACCTTTGAACTGGTAAGCCTCGGCCAATTGGTGCACCTCGCGTGATGCTTGATCATAACCACTGGCACAAGCACGTTTTGCTTGTGTTTGCGCCAGTTGCCAAACATGGTCGCGCTGCCTGTATACTTCTGCAAGCTCAGCTTCTTTTGCCACTTTTTCTGCTACCCGCTGTTGTGCCAATACCGCGGCTTGCTCTTGCTTAAATTGCTTCTGAGCCATCTCAATATAAGGTGTTATCACTTTTGCGTTCAGCCAGTATTGATAAGCCACTTGTTTGTTGACTGGCTCTTTCTTCGTCATGGCTATCGCTTGCTGACGCGTTAACTGCCCCCGCTCAAATATGGCTTTTAACAGGTTGTTTTTTTCTTGTTCTGTCAGCTCAGCAAGCCAATTATCGACACTAAAATAACTCACATTAGCACGATGACTTGGGTTGGCAGTTAATGCCTGAGCCAACGCTTTTACCAACCCCAAAGGAATATCGAACAACTCAGCAAAAACACGTTGTGCCTTTGTTAGGTTATTGAAGTCAAATTCAAGCATGGGCATCGCGGCGATGTCATTAAAACTGTCAAACGCTTTTAGCCACATAAAGTACAGAAGGCGCCAGTCACCTTGCATCAATTCCGCCCGAAGCGTGACTAAATGCTGAAAAAACGCATCCGCTTGTTCATCATCAAAATACTCGTGGTATTCTTCTATCGAAAAGACTAACAACTGCCATTGGTCTGACTCGTGAACAGATAAACCATATTGACTAAACTGTAATAGTGCATCTGGTAAGGTGCCAATGGGCAGCTTAATGTAAACATCTATGGAGCCCCAATCTGCGTAATAGAAGCCAATATCAAAATAATTAAGTACAACATCGTACGCTTCTGCCTTTAGGCCACTGTAGTGATAAACTACCTGAAAAGAAGCCGCGGTTATTTCGGCACGGCTTGAAATCCCCCTCAACGCCTCCCGCTGCTTGGTCCCTAGATAGCCATCTAAACATTCAAATCGATAGTATTGATATTCACTCATGATAACTCGCTAGTGCTGCGTATTGAATTGAAAGGTCTGTGTTAGTAGAGATTGAATCTGCACTTTTCGTGATACATGCTCTTGCGGTAAAAACCGTTTTGGATCTATGGTCACAAAGCCCCAGTATTGTAAAAAACGTTCAATAAAGCGCGATTCAATTAGCGTGCTCAGTAGCTCCATTGGCGTGTAATAATCATCCGGTTGGCACTCAAGCAATAAATCGGGGAATGCCGTGGCGACGTCATCAATCAACCGTTCAACGCTAGCATGTGTTTGTAAACGCCACAGCATAAACAGCCAAACAGTTTTCAGATCGATATTATGCTCCCAGCTATCTAAGTATCCCCAGTTGTATTTCATCGTTGCCGCTTCCAGCATAGGCTTGAAGAAAGCACGAATACCTTGGCTTTGATACTGCTTCTGTGCCGCTTTTTTCACATGGTATCGACCACTACGACGATAAATAACACCGGCAATTTCTGCCAAGATCCGGGTGTAATGTAGTGCATTAAATTTATCTTCATTACTGCCCGAAAATTCACTGATACTGATATGCCGTTCAAATTGAGACACTGCAAACTCAGGCAAAAAATCACTGGACTGCTTGACTAATTTAGCCGGTAAATTTCCTTTACTGGTGGCCTTAAACGAACCATCATTTTGCATGGCTTCGTCTAAAATTAGTGCCAAATACCGCATTACAGGGCTAGTTGAGAGTACTTCTGGGGTGCAAATCGTCACCCAAGCCAATTCATTGAACGGTGCATATAACCAATTGCCCATTTGCGAGGGTGATAAGCCACAAAAGTCTGGATCAGGGCGGTTATTACGCTCATCGTTTCTCTTTTGGATGACAACATTAAGCTCATCGAACGTCAGATTGGGTGACATGGCAACAACTTGCTCGACATCATCAAGCATTTCAGCATGCAGTTTTGACCCGCGGTCCATACAGCAACGTTTATATTTTTTGCCACTGCCACATGGGCAAGGGTTATTTCGGCCTAAATTCATGGTTCACGACTCTTTTATACTTTTAATTCAATATTTTGACCTATTGTTCAACACTTCAATGTTATCCCAGCGTTCATCTAGTATTTTTCTGTACTACCATCGTTACTCTTTAGAAGAAATCAACTTTGATAATAGAGCCATATTCATCTTCAACCTGCTTTATCACTTTACAAACTGTTTAATGTTCTAGAGGCTTGGTATTACGTTATCATGATACAAAGAGTCAATCGCGGATTTCAGTCGCCAGTGCGACACCCCTTAATTATGCAACTAAAAAAAGTGCATCGTAAACTTCATTCGGTGTTTTATAACCAAGTGTGTTGGTATAAAAAAGTTTGTACACAATGGCTACCAAAAATCAGTAAGTTGCATAATAAAGTTTGTACACTAAATCCCACAAAACCAATCAATCGAGAAAGCCCCAAAAGTCACTTTTTGTGCTTAGCTGCCTATAAGCCTCTGATACAGCAGCCCTAATTTAACAGTGTACAAACTATATTGATTCAAAATGCCCTTATGTACAGACACTTCCTGCTCTGTACAAACTATATTGCTCAAGAACACTTGCCCAGACAATTCTCTGACGATCAACCGTATCCATTGACTGCGACACGTCGCGGTGTCTTGCTCAGGCAAATGTCTGATGGCCAACCATATCCATTGACTGCGACACGTCGCAGTGACTTGCTCAGGCAAATCTCTGATGGTCAGCCGCACCCATTGACTGCGACACGTCGCAGTGACTTGCTCAGGCAAATCTCTGATGGTCAGCCGCACCCATTGACTGCGACACGTCGCGGTGTCTTGCCCAGACAATTCTCTGATGGTCAACCATATCCATCGACTGCGACACGTCGCAGTGACTTGCTCAGGCAAATCTCTGATGGTCAGCCGCACCCATTGACTGCGACACGTCGCGGTGTCTTGCCCAGACAATTCTCTGATGGTCAACCATATCCATCGACTGCGACACGTCGCAGTGACTTGCTCAGGCAAATCTCTGATGGTCAGCCGCACCCATTGACTGCGACACGTCGCGGTGTCTTGCCCAGACAATTCTCTGATGGTCAACCATATCCATCGACTGCGACACGTCGCAGTGTCTTGCCCAGACAATTCTCTGATGGTCAACCATATCCATCGACTGCGACACGTCGCAGTGACTTGCTCAGGCAAATCTCTGATGGCCAACCATATCCATTGACTGCGACACGTCGCAGTGACTTGCTCAGGCAAATCTCTGATGGCCAACCATATCCATTGACTGCGACACGTCGCAGTGACTTGCCGTCTTGGTGTGAATTACCCCGCGACTTTCGCTACGCTCGGATCACGGGGTTTTCTCGACAGATTAGATAAAAAAGTTTGTACACAACTACTACGGTAAATCAGTTGGTTGCATAATAAAGTTTGTACACGAAGAGCGTCTTTCATGCCCTTGTCTCGTTAGCTTTGGTTTCAACCATTGACCAGAAACCGTTGCTGCACCTGCTTTGTACAAACTCTATTATTCCAAAATGCTCTTGTGTACAAACACTCTTCGCTCTGTACAAACTTTATTGTTCCAGAACACCAAGTAATTTCCTTGGCCTGTTATTGAGTTTATTTTGGATCAAGGTTATCTCTTCATCCGTGACTTTATCCAATTCCATGCCCTTGAGTAGATAATGACGTATCAGCCCGTTATGATTTTCATTTAGCCCACGCTCCCACGAATGGTAAGGGTGGGCTAAATAGGTATCAAAGATGATCAGCTACAAGAGCGTGAGTGATTGGATTAATGAACATTCTTTTTTCAGACAATGCTTGGAATGACTACCTTTATTGGCAGCAGCAAGACAAGAAAACACTGAAGCGCATAAATACACTCATCAAAGATGGTAAAAGGCCCTCCTTCGAGGGGAGCGGGAAACCTGAACGGTTAAAAGAAAATCTTTCCGTCTATTGGTCTAAACAGCTCTCTGATGAGCATAGATTGGTTTATAAAGCGACACAAGATACCTTAATCATTGTAGCCTTACGTTATCACTTATTACATTCCAACACTTAAGCTGGTCCTAAACAGGCATTATGCCTTTTATAAACTCAGCAAACGGCGCAACATTACAATCTATCGAGGCATTCTCCAGCGCATCAAGGTACGTAGTACGCTCAGTCACAGGAATAATTGTCCAATTATAGCCTCCGAGTAAGAACATAAAGTTCATTAAAAACCTGCTAGTTCTGCCATTTCCATCTGGGAATGGGTGTATGTAGCCTAAGAAGAAATGTCCCAGTACAGCTTTTACAGCAAAATTCGGTTCGCTGACAATAAGGTCTTTCAAAGCCCCCATACAATCCATAAGCTGTTCACTCTGCGGCGGCATATGTCTCGACGTCCTGATTATGATAGGTCCCTTTCGGTAACCGGCCAAGTCACGCTCATTAATGATCCCTGCTGTAACGCATGGTCTGAATAACGACGTGTATATTTGCGTAAGACTGACATCAACAAGGTACGCAAGATCTAAATCGTCTGCGCCTTCATCATACGCCTCTTCAATAAGGCCACGTAATGCTTGAAAAGCCTCGTAATAGCCTCTTGCTGCTAGGGCATCTTTTTGCTGCTTGTCGGCTACAATATGCTCTGTATCCCACTCCCCATTCGCTACCCGATTAATCAGCTCTTCGGTCACAACATATCCCTCGATAGAAAGAGAGTGATATGCATCCGAGACATACACTTTATCCACTGAATCCAGTAATTCATCAAGCGAGCTTTGAAAGAAATCTGAAACTGCGGTGTCAACAAATACCTGTTCAACATCGTCGCGGAGTTTTTGCCAAAGCAATCTAACTCGTATAGCTGCAGCAGATTCTTGGCGCTTATTCCCAACCTTAACTACTGGCACCTCGAATGGGTTCACTGCTTTAAGTGGCCCCAAACCGACTGCATTAATTATATTTTTGAGGTTGCGTGAATCGGCCTTTCTCCCTATTTCCAAGTAAGCTCCAATCAAACGATTTGCTGATTGGATATTCTTAGTTATCAGCAAACTACTGGCAACAGCATTTACTTCAGACTTACCCAATGCGATCTGTACCGCCAGAGGGTTTGAGCGATAAATGGTTGGCGCTAGACCTGCTAATGCAAACTCTAAAGAAAGAATGTTCACACCATTAAACTTAATAATTTCAGTTGGCTTATCTGACTTCTTGATCACCATCAGGCTCATATCATTCGGTAAGAGAATGTTCTTTGTAGCTCCCTCACGAGTAAACACTACGAGTTGCTTTGGCAGAGAGTTGTTTGCCGTGTGTATATCGATCGAGGCTTCTGGATTTAACCAATAATCATCACCATAAGACTCTTTCAAGTATTGGCCAATGAACTGCCAAATTGACTGATACCAAAGTGCTGATTCTCCGGCTTTATCGACGGATACATCTGCATCAAACAGGTACCACCCACGAACGATCTGTTTTATATACCCTTCGCTGACCAAAAGTGTCCGTGTAGTGGGCTTGAGGTTACTACTATTAACTATGTTTCCAGATCTTATCGCAGCAGCGTCTCTAAGAGCGTCAGCTAATTTTTCATTACCGGTCTTTGCCATAACAGAGCCCTTTTCTTTGGTATATGCGCTAATCAATCGAAAATAAATTACTTTCACTTACAAAACATATCACTTTCACTTACGAATTCAAACTACCTTTACTTACGCATAAAATTTAGTTTCACTTACACATTTAAATTACCACCACTTACGCGCTGGAATTATCCTTAGTTACGAAAATATAATACTTTCACTTACGATTGCTGATACTTTTCTACACGCAAAAAAGATGTAAAAATCTCATGTGATAAAGGAGTTAGGATTGATACGGAATAGTCACAAATGTTTTAATCATACGAAGAGTACAGCGTGTTGCGCATAACGAATACCTCAACGTTGTTATCGAACAGACGACATCATAGATATAGCGAGGGCGTTAAAGGCAAAGTTAAAGCCGTTAGTCGAACCAGTCAGATAAGATCCGCTATCTCTGATCTTAACCTCAAGGTCAGTCCATAACACAGCGGTATTTTCGAACTACGTATTAGTTTTGAATACACTTAAGCCGATTATGTATCTAAATATGAATACGCAGACCTCGCTTCCGTATCAACAATCAAGTACGTAAATCGGTGCTTTGCAAGCAAAATAGGATACGACAACCAACCTCATGTATCAATATACACATACACACACCATGTTTATGTAATCGGTATTAAATACAAAAATTGGAAAGTGCATCTTAATTTGATTACACCACATTATATACTCTATGGAAAGTGAGGTGACTATGTACTCTTTTCAAACCAAGCCATTAAAGCAAAAAGCAATCGTTAAAAAGACGGTTCTTAGACAGTACCGAGAAATAGTGGATGGTGTGATTAATATATTTACCCCTACTGCACCAAAAGAGGGGTGGGTTAGAACGATTAGAAAAGCACTTGATATGTCAGGCGCTCAACTCGCTGAACGAGCAGGGATGACAAGGAATAAAGTCTCTGTTCTTGAGAGGCGAGAGGCTGGAGGTGATATAACACTAAACCAGCTAAAGGAATTAGCAGATGCTTTAGATTGTGAGTTCTCATACACATTGAGGCCAAAGAAGGCAGTGTCTGAGACGATTAAAGAGCAAGCTCTTAAAGTTGCTTCAATGGAAGTAAGAAAGACTTCTAAGAATATGTTTCTAGAAGCTCAATCCATTAGCAAGGAAAAGGAGCAGTATTTGATTGACGACCTGGCTGAAGAAATCATGCGTGATGGTGGCCGCAAGCTATGGTTGAAGAGCAAGGAAGAGAAAGCATTTTGATTATTGATGAGCCAGAAGGAGCAACACCGCTCAAACCAGATGATATGGAAGGACTGAAACATGCTCATGTCACAACAAGAGAGCAGCTTAATGAGCTTGAGCAAGCCAACATACTTGCAGGACAGATGTGGGTTAGCCACAGAACAGACCTAACAGCTGATTCCATCTTCTCTACTGATTTCATTCTGGATCTTCATCAAAATCTATTTGGCGATGTTTGGACGTGGGCTGGAAGCACAAGAACTCGCGAGCTTAGTATTGGATGCGATCCGCTCCTGGTTCGAGAAAACCTTCAAAACTTTCTTGAAGATGCGAAGCTTTGGATACAGTATGGACACGACTCAAATCTAGAACTTTGCGCTCGTATACAGCACAAGCTTGTAGAGATCCACCCGTTCCCAAATGGTAATGGCAGGCATTCCCGTATATTTACTGATGTTGTTCGTATTTTCCTATTCTACCCACTTTCCAAAGCAACCACTTTTAACCTCACACTTTCAAAAACTTAAACTATGAAGCGAGAGCAGCATGAGACATTTTCTTGTCCGAAAATGGCTTTTGAGACGCTTTCCCCCAAGGTAACTAATGAACCGATAAATGTTCTACGTGATGCATTACAGCGTCAAAATCTTCATTCGTCCCATTGAGTAACACCTCAAGCGGAGTCGCGCCCGAAAACAGTACACGATCATTGACCATAGTCATATAACCATAAAGATTCTCTGCATTACTGAAAAAGCCTCTTAGACCATTATGAATATTAAGAATGTAACTGAGACGTAGAATTTGCGCTCGAGTTAACGGCATTGCATCTGTGTTTATACTTCCAACATCATTTCCTAGGCTAAGCAATTCTTTTACCTGTATTTTATTGCAGCCCCATTTCTCCAGTATTGTTAATACCGTTTTAAATCTAATTTGGACAGCCTCCGGACTAACGTCATTATCAAACTTCATATACTCCCCCCAAGAATCAAGTAAATTATTAACATTGTTGATTTATACACCACTCAACTGTATAAATAAACAGTGCATTGTAGGTGCGTGACAAAAATAATGTCAAACAATAGAGAAATGTAACCCTTTAATAATTTACTGATGCCGAGGACCCAAATATTACAATTCAAAATAGTGCTAGCGTGATGCAATCACAAAAATAAAAATTGCCTCAAAATATTTTCTTTACACCATATGTTGTAAAAAGACAGTCATCTATAAAAATAAAATACATTTAATCTATTGAATTTATTGATTAATAGTAAGTATTTGTATATGAAAGGTACTTAGCAAAACAAACAAGCTCGCCCATCAAGTTGATAGTCTGATGGGCTACCGAAACTTTAAGAGGTTTTAAGAGGTTTTAAGAGGTTTTAAGAGGTCATGATAAGAACAGTCTTATTGACAGATCATTAGCCAACAAACGGTCCAGTACGTTTGATGTGAAATGGAAGTAGAACGACAAAAGGACGTAAAAAAAGCATGGGGAACAGATATGAAAACAAAGCAGCGCTTGATTAGCAGTTTTACCCTCGAGTACCACCCGCTGGTCGCAAGTTTACTCAGCGAGGAGTCAACTCCGCAGTTCAGCCCCACTGTGATTGAGCATCTTCATGAGCACGAAATACAGCTCTTACTGCAAACAATAACCCTTCATGTAATACCAACAACTCCAGATCACTATCAGCTTTTAACCCCCGAACCATTGTTTGCACTAGTGCGACAACATCCCAGTGTTCAATCACAAAAAGTCAGCCTCTGTGAGTATCAACATTCAGCGGATAACATAGAACAGGTAATCACGACATTAATGCTCACGCTCCCAGCATTGCAATACAACTATCAATCTTCAACACTAAAAACGCTGGCCTATCGACTCAATACCGCTAAATCCAACCCTTCGCCACCAACCAAGTATCTGCCAAAGAAAAGCCAATTAGCATTATTTGCAGGGGTATCGCCATCTGCAATACGGTTAGACACCAACAAGCTAGCCAACAATGACGATAAGGGTAAAGCATGAGTAAACTAAGTGCTATCAAACGTAAAGCGCGTCAACGTAATAGCGGTGGCGTCTACCCTGAGCCGATGAGCGTAGCCTTAACACTACTTACCGCCCTGCATCGATTAAAACCGCGCATACAACCTACCGCGAGCAAAAAGATCAGCTCGTACGATCGACAGTTGTTTTATTTTGTCTATCTGTGGCTCACAGGCGAACTTGCAGATTGCCGAACGACTGACGATATCCCTTTGATAGACATCCTCACAGGCAGTAAGCCATGCAGAGCCAATGCGCTGCGGCGAGTACGTATGAATAATATTTCTTGGGTCGAGTATGCACTGTCACACGACACTCATCATGGTATTAAATGGCAGTGGCAACCTTTGCCAAATGGACTCAATGCCTATTTTAGCCATGCATTAACCCAGTCTACCGAGCATTGGGAACTGTCTATCCAGGAAAAAGACGCTTTCATTGATTGGTTGACAACAAAATGGCGTACACCAACCTCGTTATTAGGTCGATACCGTATGCGCCGAGATGGACTTTTTGGCTACTTCAAAACGTTAGCCAATCTTGATAGTGGCCTATCGACACTCAGTAAACGTGCATTGCTCGGTGAAGAAGGATTACATCATCACTCTGCCAGTGCCTATCAATCCCAAGACAGCGAGCAACTACGTTACGAGATCTTTCACGCACAAACCCGGTATCTAGATAGACTACGTCATGTACTGATGGATCCGAAGCTCGAACCGATGCTCAATGTGCCGCTTCCCATCACTGCAAATGAACGTTCACTGTTACATAAAAATGACCCACTACCCGAGCATTTACTTGTAGCTGGTCGAATTGCAGCGTTTCACCTCGATCTCACTAAGGCAACCAAAACCTATATCAAAACGCCAGCACTTGCTATTGGGTCACAGCGTATGTTGGAGGTGGACAAAGTAAGGAATTTTTTCCGTCATTTACACCAACAAGCACTGAAAGTGACTCAACCGCAGTACACCCCCACTACCTTACGTGAGTTAGCTAATTTTCGCGCTAGTGAACTCGCATTATTGTTCATCGTATTAACAGGTGTTCGGCCGACTCATTCTATTACGCTCGAGCAAGCTTGCTGCTTTAACTTTCAATACGCTATTGTTAGCGACAAAGGCCGCTGGCGTAGTGTGACGCTGCCAGAGTATCTGCAGCAAGCACTCCTGCGATTTGAAAAGCTTAAATGTCAGCTCAACCAATTTTTCCCCAAATATACTCCATCTTCACTGCTGTGGTTCCAGGTCAATGAACAGGGTGAGCCTCTGCCGCTTACAGCAAAAACACTGCGGCACTTTATGATGGTACATTGGTCTCAATGCTACCCACACGATCGAGTGGTGCCCTACCAACTACGGCACTTTTTTGCCCAGCACGCGAGAGCGGCACTCGATCCAGTGTTATCCACCCAAGATGTTGACCAGCTAATGGGCCACTCCTCTTTTGGTGAGCACCTTGGCAGTGATACGCATTTCCCTGCATCGCAAAGAAAACTCACTAAACACCTTAACGGCATTAGTGATTTCTTGCAGCTGGCACCGATCATGGAGGATTAGTGATATGCTCAATTACAGTACACTACAGCGCTACCATGACGATTTTGGGCTAGTGATAGAAGAGCGTACCGATATCGATTGGGTATGTCTGCAGATTGAGCATCACTCTCACCAACGTCAACTCTGTGAAGTCAGCCTCAAGCAAATAAATCATGCCATAAGCGACATTCCCACAGGACGACAACGTCGACTTAAACGAGCACGAGATCAAGTCTTACAATATCTTTATGATGTCTGTGATTGGACGCTACCGCAAAAACAAGAGACGCGGTGTCAAGATAGTGCACTCAAGTGGATGCGTGAAATACAAGTCTTCAACGACAATGCAGGCACATTACTACGAGGCTACCAGCAACAACGCCAGCGCTATATCGCCGAGCCAAAGAGCGAACATAAAAGCGAGTTAGCCTGGTTACTTACCGTGCTCTACATAGAGGTCGCTCCCCTGCCATTGAGTTACTGGCAAGCGGTTCTCAGTAGTGCTGAACCCATTGATTTCTTTGAAGGTCAATATACCCTTAAGGTGCCGCACCCAACGCCTATCGCCGCATTTGCTAACGACGCTCAACCAAGCTTTACCCGGTTGCCACTGCCGCTGTTTGCTTATCGACTATTACAACAATATATGCTGCAGCAAACTCAGGTGCCTACGACTAATGCACTGCTACAAGCACTAAATCATCTGTTATCAGCGCAGCCTTATTATCTAGCTCCGCGTTCGGCTGCTAAGTGGCAGCGCACGTTTCAATCATTGTGGCATCATCATTATCAAGTGCCAGCCGAGTTGTTGCGTGATATTTCCGATCCTCAACGCCATGTAGCGACTTTGGCATATACCTACAACCCAACTCTGCCACTTGCAGTCAAAAACTCACTCTATCAACCTATCGTATTTCCTCGACAAGAAAACCAAGGTGGCATTTCATCAAACTCGGGCAAGCCTCATTGGCCGCATAAAGATTTAATCAAGTATTACCGGCGTAAAAACAACTTATCAACAGCAATGCTATTGGTGCCCAATTGGACTCAAGATAACATCCTCCCCAAGCTGCTATTTCACTTTTGTGAGTCACTATTTATTGAGGGCGGGAAAAAACGTGACAACCTACCAGCGGATACTGTCGACCGCTACAGCAACTTTTATAAAAACCTTGCTCCGCTATCATATCAAGCGGCCTGCGAGCCCGATAAATTAGCCCTTTGGGCGCAGCAAGCATTTGAAACGCTTAATGCCAAAGACTCTCAGGCGTGGCATTTCTACCAATTTTTACGCAGCGTGTCACAGCAACCATTAACCGATCATCTTGATTTGAGTCAATTTGAAAAGCCAAGCTTACCTGCACGTATTGATCCTTTTAGGCTGAGCGTGTCGCAGTTACACCAGGTTATCGAGCACTTACTGTCATCCAACAATGGTCACGCTCTACAACGACTGTTTGCGAGTGTGGCAGCCATACTCGGGTTTTACGGCGCTTTACGTCGAGGTGAGGTATTGCGTCTTCGAGTGGGCGATATTCATCAAGTCGTCAATCAGAACAACCGTTTTCAGCTCACTATTACAGGGACTACAGAGGGGCAAACAAAAAGTCGTCAAACTCGCCACTTATATATCGTCATGCCTGAAGTCGCTGCAAAGCTCGTACGTATTGTGATTAAGATGCATTCAGAGAGTGATAACGCACAACCATTATTGGCCTTATGTGGTGAATCCATCACTTCACGCGCAAGTCACTATTTATACCCGGTGACTCAAGTGCTCAAAGGGTTGTTTGGTCAACAAGTACGTTTTCATCATTTACGCCATTCTGGTATTGAACTCACCTATCTGCAAGGATTGCATTTGGCATATGAGCGAGAAGATAACCATTTAGCCTCATTACTCGATGACAAAGCGATGCAAACAATGCTGACTAAACAAAACTGCTTAGCACGCTTTAGTTTTTGGTTAGAGGGGCGTAATTTTAGCGAGGTAAACGACAGCCTACTTTTTGATGTGATTAGCGCTCAATTTGGCCATGCTCACTATGCCACCACGCGGCGTCATTACTTGCATGGGCTTGAGCGAATAATTCCACTATTTAAACCACAAAAGTGTAACTACAGCCGCGATGAGTTGCGCTACATTTTAGCTATGCCCACCGGTTCGAATGATATCTCCAGGGTGCTTGCAGAGCTCAGCCCTGAATATGCTGCACTGCCCGAACAAGCCAAAAAATACTACCAACCACGCTTTAGCGAGGCGCAACTGCTAAAAAGAATCGCACCCAAACAGCCTGTTTCTATGCTTAAACAGCAATGGAATGACAATGAGTGGTTGAAGCTATGGACTGCGCATACACCAGAGCAATGGCATAGCGGGCAAGAGTTTTATCTAATGAATGGCCAAGCGATGCGTATGCTGACAACTGGCGAACTCAATATAAAAGCCCTTAGTCAAGCTTGGCAGCAGCTGGGGCAACACCAAGGGGTGATTCTGGATAAAAAACAACATACAGCGATTAAACACTTAGGGTCCCCAACTATTGTTGAAGCGCTCGTTAGTGAGAGTTCGGCAAGGCCGGATGAGCCAAGTAAGCTAGATATCGTATTTAATTGCCCCTGTAACCAACGCACGCTTAAGGCATTCCAAACCTTGTGTCACCAAGGTGCACTCAAACCATTCAATGCGACACTGACCTTAGTACAAAATCGAAAAAGTCTTAACAGCCATAAGCTCGCATTGGTCAAAGGCAGCTTTGCTCGCAAGCAAGACAACGTGCAGCATGACGTTATACCTTTTGGGGACACCTTACTTAACATCACCCTGCACACGCAATTTTCCGCCGCCATATTTCAGCGACCGCTCACTCAATATTTTGCTGATTTATCAACTATCACCGCTTAAAGGATCCAATCATGCCTAAACTTGAATTTCATGCAGACAGTAAACAAGGCATTAGCCATCTGGTTAATGCTATCAATCAGAAAGATCTGACTCCTTATGTCACAGTGGTGATAGAAAATCGAGAGGTAGCCTATTTAATCGGGGGGCAGAGCGACTTTCCCTTCATGGTTCAGTTGCCGCTTAGCAGTGACTGGGGACTCAAAAAAGGTCAATGGTCATTATGTGCTAGCAGCTTCAGTACATGGTGGCAGGCGGAGTTAAAGAACACTATAGAACAGACCCCCATTTCCATCGAAGTTGAGTATGATAAGCAGCAAAAGCTACCGTTACTCAATGGCCTGATGGCGCAAGTATCTCGCCTATACATTCAAGCAAAACCGCCAATTGAGGCCCATCTAGCCTTTCTTGAACAACATAAAAATCAAGCTTACCAATCGTTGCCTACAGATTCAGCACGGGTGATCCTTGAGATAGCAGATTGTTATCAACCGTTTGATGTGTTTGAGCTCAATAAAGAGCAACAAAACGTCCGCATTGAGCGTGACAACAGCATTAAGCCCTATGCACTGCCAGAGAATATGGTGACAGAACATAGCATATTGCTCAACAAAGAGAGCGTGGTACAAATGGAAAGCATTTGTCAGGAAACTGATGCGAAACAAATCCATTATTACCTGGATGATGAACGTGCGGTATTTAGTGATGGGGTTCGAGTTGTCTCAAGTTCTTTGGCATCACTACGTGAATATCGATTGAAAAAAGAAACAGCGTATCGCACCGAGGTTAAAATTATCATCAACATTTTTGATTTTAAGGAAGATCTCAAAAAATACTTGTCGATTACGCCGCTAAAAAAAGCCAATCAAGCGCTACTCTATATCGATGAAGACTATGTCATGCTTGCCAGTTTAGTTGAAGAGACCGGTAGTAACCGTTTTATCCGTACCAAGCATATTGAATGCGATAAACCTTCGCTATACAGCATCAATCTAAGTCAGCTTAGTCGTGTGCAGATCAAAGATATTACCAGTGCAGAACAAATGAAAATTACGGTATTAATTAATGAGCAAGGTGAGTTAAAGCTGGGATTTTATAATGACAGAGATAATACCGATCCTTACCAAAGTATCACTGATATCGAATATGCTTCCCCAAAAATGGAGCTGGTACAGCAGTCAAAAGCCAAGCTAGAGATCATGTTAAAACAACAAGATACAACAGGGGATGAAGATAACCAAGATGATTTGTTTGGTTTTGAAGATGTGTGATTGTATAGCAGGGGTTAACTAAGCCTATCTTTAAGCACTTTAGAACAGAAAAACTGAGCTATCAGTAATCGAGACGCTAAAGGTAGCTCGAAATAGCAAGTTCATAATGGCTATTTTATTGCGTTGCCTGCCTAAACCGTTTAGCCGGGATGAAGCAGTGTCAGTGGGGGCTTTTACCTAGGCGTTAACATCAATCTGCACTATAGCGGGCAACTATCTTGTTAACACTGCTATCAACAATCAACGATATTACCAACACGGAAAATGTCGATATGCTTTTGGTAACACAGTGTCCTGATTAACACTGCGATTAACGCTTATGGCTATAGCTTACGATTATTACTTGTGAGCAGCACTTTTTATTAGTACTGGACAAATATACAGTTGCAGCTATAGTAATAGATGTGTTTTTAACCAATAGTCCATATTTAAGCAATATTGGTCATTAGCAACAAAGAAACGAAAATGTAGGATTGGTTGGCTTATTACGCAATGAGAAAGCGTGATTAACAAGCGCGATTGACTCGTGAGAAGTAACGACTAGGTTAACCTATAAAAAGAAGCAGTTGGGGCAGAGTGGCTGTAACCACTCTACCCCGTACCGGCTGCACTGACTATTAACCCACCCCAGCCGATGGCAAGATTTTAACGAATTCCATCGGATAGGGACAGATCTATTTGATGGAGATCACCATGGCTCATATCCGTATTCGCCCCAATGGGCGTATTCAGTTCGACATTCATCTGTATGGTTGCCGCTTTCGTGAAGGCAGCCAATTGATGGCCACACCTAAAAACATGGCTAGTGCTAAAGCCACACTCAAGCAAATGAATGCCGAAATTGATTTAGGCACATTTCAGTACCGCGACTATTTTCCTAAAAGTCGCAAAGTCGCTCAGTTTGAAACCCTACAAAGGGCGTTACATCCCGATCGTCAATATCCCTATTTTGATCATTTTGCCAATCAATGGTTCGAGCGCCAAAAAGCCAAATGGAAAAACAGTTATCGAGACACCGTGCGCGGTGTATTGGATAAATACCTTATTCCCCACTTTGGTAATACCTTAGTGAATGAATTGACCCTCGCCCAGGTGGATTACTTTCGTCAAGATTTAAAGGAAGGGGTGAAAAAAGACGGGTCGCGTCTGCTTTCTAATCGGCGGATTAACTTTTTACTGTGGCCGTTAGTGGCCATCATCAGTCTTGCCGCTGAAGAGTGTAAGTTTGATTATCCGCTGAGACGATACAAATCGCTCAAGGAAGAAAAGGCCGAGTCACACCCGATGACCATAGTTGAGGTACGTCAGTTTCTCACTAAGGTACCGCAAAAATGGAAGGATTATTTTATCATCCGTTTTTGGACTGGCATGCGCAGCTGTGAAGTGCATGGTTTAGAATGGGATCACATAGATTTTGACCATCGCTTGATACGCATCCGTCAAAACTGGGTCAATGGTGAGGTGTGTGATGTAAAAACGCCTAAATCTCGCCGCGAGTTAAAAATGTGCGATACCGTTTATGATGCCTTTAAGCGCATTCAAGCAGTAAAAACAGACAATTCAAATTTTGTCTTTCTTGCCCCAACAGGATTGCCACCCTCGACACACTTTATTAGCCGTAAATTGTGGTTCCCAACACTTAAAGCGGCAGGGTTAAAACCTCGCCGCCCTTATGAAACACGCCACACTGCAGCGGTGTTACATATTGCAGCGCATGAGTGCGTATTCCGGCGATTGCGATCACTCATTTCGGTTTAATCCGATCACCTAAATCATCTTTTCTCTCTTCCCCTTATTTTTACCCTAAGTGATCGGATTGCGCCAGTTTTCTCATCGATTCACCACC
>NZ_RXNU01000028.1 GCF_003966225.1 Shewanella canadensis | reverse complement strand
CAGTTTTAATGCCTTTTGCAGCTTCCTTAGCGAATGCTTCTAGTTCTTTTTTGTTCATGTTCTACCTTCCATTGACCCATGTAGGGTACTGATTGAAAGGTAGTTACACAAAATTATTTACAGGCTCTAGAACCTAGAACCTAGAACCTCACAGAATAATCCATAAAAAAGGAGAGGCTCAAACAGAGCCTCTCCTCGTTAGCATCTGAGTATGGGTTACACTAAACACTCAACGACATCGAACGCTTCCTGATAATTAATGCCTTGAGAGACGTCAAATTCAAAGTTTAATACCTTCATACAGGTATCGAAGGTCTTTTCACCAAACCACTGCTTATCGAATGAGTTCAGCGCCTGAATAATCCCCTCCTGGCCACCGTCTCCCTGAAGCGAAACCGGCGCCAGTGTCGAGATAAAACTCGCCACCAAACCATAGAGATCCTTCTCCGCATCCCCTTCGGCCGCCCACAACTTAGGATCGGCGTAGCGGCTGGCATAGTGACTGGTCGCAATATCCAGCCCGATGCCGAAGTTAACTAAGATGGCTTTCTCTTGATTGCAGATAATATTTTTGGGGCAAATTGCACCATGATAGATATCCATCTGATGCATATATTGCAGTCCTGTCAGTAACTGAGTAAACCACATCACCGGCTGCCCCAGCTGAATATCGCTGAGCTCATCGAGAGAGGCGCCATACTCCCAGGAACGTGCTATAAACAGCTCTTCACTTTGTGGGAGTTGACCAAAGGCCAGTACATTTTCGACATGAGGATGGTGCAATTTGGATAAGCTGCGATAGAGGTTACTCAGTGTCGGCCAGTTTGACTCGACCTTGCTGTATACCGAGACGCCACATTGATACTGGCCCTGTATATGCCTTGCACGCCAAAATTGGCTGTGTTGGGTTGCAGCAATGAACTGCTCGAGCCGATAATGATGATCGACTATCGCTCCGACGGTGATCTCCAGTTTCTCTGGCAGGGTATCACACACGCCGTTATCGATAAGCGCAGAGAGATCGCAGCGAAGTGCATCGAGATCGCCGCCTTCCCCTTTTGCTGCCACCTGATACCACTGATAGATACGTGGCTGTTTAGTCTGCTCGGCCAAAGCTAAGAAGCCGTGGGCGTAAGCCTGAATATCTTCACTGGTATTGAGGGTATCCTTAATATCGATGAATTCGACATCCCCCATATCTGAGACGAAGATACAATTGCTGGTCCACCCGCCGACAGTAAAGCCACGACGGTGAATTTGCTGTAAACCTGATACCGAACGTCTTAAGATCTCGAGCAGCTGATAGGTTGTGAGGCTCTCTGTTTCCAATATATTCAGCGGTACACCACGTGGCATACGGATAGGAAGTACTAACTGCTCTCCGTCTTGAATGAGCGGAGCGCAATAGGGCACACCACTGCAACCGGTTAAGGCCTGCAGGCGTTTAAATTCGGCTCTCAGTTGAGTCTCATGATTTTGTGACTGGATCTGATCGGTAAATTGGGTTGGGATCAAGATTTTAAGTAACCATGGAGCGGTCCAGTCTCCCGGGTTGTATTCCGCCTGCCAAACTTCTAACCCACTTTGGATGAAGAGGCATTTCAGCTTAGTAAAGTCCTGAATTTTATTGTTACGCTGCTCGACCAGGGCAACCTGACCTATGGTTTTGAGCACCATCTCCTTCTGCTCATCGGTAACCTGATGACTACGTGGTGCAGTGAGCCCCCACTCCTTGGTTAACGCAGCGACAATCTGCTTTGGCGTATATATGCTAAGTGAGCCTTGTTGTTTTTCAAGCTCTATCTCTTCACCTTTACGGCCGGTAATAAACACCATGCCTTGGCACCAAGGTGCGTAGACACCAACAGGAATTTTATGCTTGACGTTACCCGCCAGAACTCGGGCAACATAGTTAGCTTTTGCTAAGCTGTTATCGACTTCGCGACCATCGAGTGACCATGCATGCAGGCCCGCATCCAGCCTACCGATATAGCCCTTAACATCGACAACATAGACGCCCCACTCGCCTATAACGAGCGCATCGACCTCCATTGCCTGACCCGATTTTGTCGGGATCTCCACGTTGGTCAGCAATATATAATTTTCCGGCAGCTCGGAGGCTAACAATGAAAATGCCCAACGTTCTGCATCATTCACCGGAGTCCCGAAGCTTATCTGTTTTGCCATTATTATCTCCCTCTGTGGCATCTACCTGACATGAAACGAGCATATATAAAGAGTAAAACTGGTTAACTTCAGGTTTTATCAAAAAAATTTAATTACGACCAATGATGAATTACGGGCATAAAAAAAGCCACCTAAATGGTGGCTTAATACAGAATTTCTAACATTTTATTGATTAGCTGACTAAATCTAAAAAAACACCTAATAAAACACTCAATAACAACGCCACCAAGTGGCATTAATCGGGATGCGAAGCAGCTCAATTAGTGCTTACAGTCATCGCTACATTCATGCTCATCGTCGGTGAATTCATCATCACCCTCTTGATGCTGCATGACTCCCCAACCATCGGTTGCGCCCCCGAATTCAGCGGCAAACTCATTAAGCTTCACCTCTTGTTCGACAATAGCTTGGTACTGTGGAACCATATTGATACAGACTATCAATTCCCACTTACCGACTTCATCATTTAAGTGAAGTTCCATCTCACCTTCAAGCTTAGACTTTGCCAGCTCTTCGGTCGCAGACTCTGCATCTCTTTGGTCGTCAAAAACAAGGAAGAAATCGACATCAAGTTGCTTAGTCAGATCGATGCCCGCATCAGCCATTGCTGCCAGCATTTTGCCATTATCATCATCTGGGAATTGCATTATTTACTCCGTCCGCTCTATTCTGCCGCTACAATCTTAACTGAAGTATCGTTGAATGAAACAACTTCACCCGCACGAACCTTCTTACGTTTACGGGTTTCAACAACACCGTCAACGGTTACCATACCTTCACCGATAACGAATTTTGCTTCTCCGCCGCCGCCAACCATAGCTTCGACTTTCAAAATTTTGTATAGCTCTATGAACTCTTCACCAGGCAATAATGCCAAGGTCGCAATTTGTGCTGTCACACGATTTACCTTTAATCAAATTTCTCACGGGATTATAGCACTCACAAGAGCACAAACTGTAGCAATTATCTAAGATTGGATATGCAAATAAGCGGTGTCAGATACAGAGGGAGAAAGATAGGGAAGAAATTAGCTTTTACGACAAACAAGAGGCAAGCGATTTAGATGATTCTATCCTTGCTGAGCAAACCATAACTACAGTCATCAATCCAGGTTTCATCGACTTTATAGTTATCTCTGAGTATCCCCTCTAATTGAAAGCCATTGCGTTCCAGTACTTTGGCTGAGCCGACATTGGCTTTGGCGCAAAGCGCGATAAATTTATGAACACTGAAACTAAGGACAGCCCAGTCAATAACGGCTTTAAGGCTCTCGGTGGCATAGCCTTTACCTTGGCCTTCTGTCGCTAGCATGTAACCGACTTCGGCATGCCCAAAATCAAGGTTCTTACAGTAGAGTCCTGTAAACCCGATAAAGCGACCCGTTTCCAGCTCTTCGATAACTAAGGTTAGCCAATCTCCTGAGCTATAGGACCAGGGGGACAATCTATGCTCGAACTTTTCCTTCAGAGTATCGATATCATCGGGCCGTCTGACAAATTGATTTATCATAGGATCCTGGTGAATCGATAAAAAATCGCTCCAATCATCACGATTCAAGGAGCGAACTTTTAATCTGTCGGTATAAAGCTCGAGCATAATAGTACTAATCCTTTAAGGATTATTAACCTCGGCTTGTTACTTCAAGCAAGTGGTAACCAAATTGAGTTTTAACGGGACCTTGCACTTCGTTAAGCGGTGCACTAAATACCACCTCATCAAACTCTTTAACCATCATTCCAGGTCCGAAAGAACCCAGATCGCCACCTTGAGCGCCAGATGGGCAAGATGAGTTAGCCTTAGCCACATCACCAAAATCGGCGCCAGCCAAAATCTGTTGCTTAAGCTCTTCACACTGAACTTCAGTACTTACGAGTAAATGTCTTGCAGTGGCTTGTACCATGTTATAACTCCTAACATAAATTATGTTTGCTTTACCTATCTGAAGTAAAAGCAAATGAACTAAAAAATAAACCCAGCTAGTATAAAACATTCACTGGGTTTAAAAAAAGCTTTAATATAAATTGTGTCTAATAATCAAACAATACACGATTATTTCTGACTTTCAATCCAATGATGGATCTTCATCTCCATCACGGCCATAGGCAGGGAGCCTGAAGTCAATACTTGGTCATGGAACGACTTTAAGTCAAACTTATCCCCCAAGGCTTCCTCAGCTTCGGCTCTCAACGACAAGATCTTTAACTGACCGACTTTGTACGACAAGGCCTGACCGGGAATGGCCATATAACGCTCGACTTCAGCAATGATGTCCGACTCAGCCATTGGCGAATTGTCTTTCATATACTGAATGGCTTGCTCACGTGTCCAGCCTTTAGCATGGAGTCCCGTATCGACAACGAGACGCATGGCACGAAGCATCTCATCGGATAACTTACCAAAGTATTGATAAGGATCTTCAAATAAGCCCATCTCAATACCTAAGTATTCTGCGTAAAGCGCCCAACCCTCTTCGAAAGCGGTATAGCCACTGAATCGTTGAAACTCGGGTACACCCGAAAGCTCTTGCTTAATGGCAATTTGGAAATGATGTCCTGGTGCTGCCTCATGCAGAGAAAGCGTTGTCATCCCCCATTTGGGCTGTGCCTTTAGATTGTAGGTATTGATATAAAACACACCCGGACGCGAACCATCTACCGCTGGCGACTCATATGAGGCCCCCGCCGCAGATTGTTCCCTAAAGCTCTCTACAGGTTTAACGACATAATCTGCCTTAGGCATAACATTAAAGTATTTAGGTAATTCGGCATTGATCTTATCTTTAAGCGTCATATAGCCATCGATCAAACCCTGACGTTCACCGAAGAAATACTTTGGTTCAGATGACAATGAAGCAAAAAATGCCGTTAAATCGCCTTCAAACTTCACCTGCTGACGAACCTTGTCCATTTCAGAGAGAATACGGGCGACTTCACTTAAACCAATTTGATGGATCTCATCAACAGACATAGTGGTCGTCGTGTGGGTATTAGCTAAGTGCTGATACCAAACTTTACCATTGGGCAACCCCCACCATCCATCGCTGGCTCGTGCAGCCGGTAAGTAGGTTGTCGCGAAGTATTCTTTCAGAGAGGTTAATGCTGGCAGTAGCTCTTTATTAATCAGTTGAGTGTATTTTGCTGTGATCTCATCTTTTTGTTCTTGAGTAAAACTCTCCGGGAAATTGTTCACCGGAGTGTAAAACAAACTATCACTGGCTTGGTTTACCAACTGCGCTTCGAGTTGAGGAATGATGCGCTCAACCAGAATACGAGGCAGGACAACTTTACTTCTTATCCCCTCATCCATGCGCGCTTGCGCGAGCTTAGTCCAGTTGATAAAACCTGAGAGACGTGAAGACCAGTTATCATAATCTTCAACCGTATTGAAAGGCTGAGCACTTTCACCACTGCCGAGTTGCACCATGCTTATCACAGTACTGTAGAACTGATTCATGGGCATAAAGCGTGACGGGAATGTCTCATCGACTAAGGCGACATTTCTATCATAACTAAACATGTCATAGCTTAGCTGTAGATCGGGAGAGAGTTGGCTTCTATCAATCTGTTCGACACGTTTCAGGTAACTGGTATTAAACTCGTGGCGGGCTTTAAGGTACTCATCGGTCAGATCACCACCAAACTGGTCATTGTAATCGTTAACACCAACAAACGTCGCATAGATAGGTTCAAGTTTAAGGTAGTCTTTAAAGAAGTTATCCACGAGGGTTAAATAAGCCTGTTCGACAGCTTGATTCTTAATAGCTTGACCTGCTTTAGCTGGGTTGTTTTGCGCTATTTCCACTGGTGAATTAACAGATATCCCAGTTGCTTTTTCACTATCTGAACAAGCTGTTAGGCCTAGTACCAATCCTATTGATACTGTAAGTAAAGCTCTTTTCATTAAATCCCTCTCTCTAATATTCTGTGCAAATGCTTGTTATTTTCTATACTTATAGCAATTGATATAACTTGGTCGTGTGATTAGCCTCCCAAAAAGCTTGTGCTAATGGGAAAGGAGTAACCGATGATCTATTCATTTCGTAACTCAGGATTCAGAGACCCTGAGACCGGCGTCTACAACCAAACCTACTTTATGGAGGTGTTTAACCGTGAGTGGCATCGCCATATAAGAGATCACCAGAGTTTGGCGTTATTGTATCTTTGCCCGCACATACATGAAACAGTTAAGCAACCTCATTTGCTCGAATTTTTTATGAAGCAAGTGCAAGAAGCCATTCTTAGGACAACAGATCTGGTGGCCAGGCTCAACAATAACAGTTTTGCCTTAGGTTTATTCAACATCGATGAACCAGGTACCCAAATTGTTTTGCAACGAATTGAAGACAAGATTAAACAGTTCAATCTTGAATATGGCAGACAACATACCAGCCATGTGGATTATGAACTCGCCGGCTGCATCTGCACACCCGAACAAGATCTTAATATCGAGATTATATTTAAAGATGTTGAGAGTCTAAGCCATGAATTAGGACGTGAGAAAAATAAGAACATTGAGCTTAGGCATTTACAATAATTGTCCCGTATTTATACGGTTTAACTTTCGCAATAAAAAGGCCCCTTTCGGGGCCTTTTTCTGGAACGAATTTACAAAGTTACGTTGTGAATTCGTGCCTTCTCTTTAATATAAGAGATATATCCTTTCGCTGAACGGGCTGTCTTATCATCTTTAGCAGCTAACTTGCAGCGCTTATACGCTGACTTGTATTGCTTATTAGTGAGATAGGCCAGTGCCAGTTCAAACTGAGCTTCACCTGGGTGCTTAATGCCGGCATCGAGTGCCTTCTTGAGAACCGGAATAGCAGCCTTAGACTTACCATCGAGGGAAAGAATACGCCCCTGACGCAGGTAGTACTTACCATTATTACCCGCATCAGCCGCTTTGCCATAGTACAGCGCAGCTTCTTTAAGCTCTTTAGCGGTATGATAGAAACCGGCTAAAATCGCAAGAGTCTTCTCTTCCTCTTTTATCAGTCCTGATTTCATATGCTTTTGATAGATAGTCGCGGCACGGTATGGCGAACCATTTTGTGCAAGCAGTTGAGTCAGACGAGTAATGTTACCCGCAGTCTCTAAAAATCCATTCTTATACGCTAAATCATAAGTGGCCAGCGACTTGGTGTACTTTTCAGTCATCAGATAAAACTGAGCTAGCTGAACCCAAAGACGTTTATCGTCCTGGAAGAGAGGCACCATGGTCTCTAACACGTTAACCGCTTCAGGATACTTCTTTTGGTTGAAGTAAGCCGTTAGCTTCATCTGGTACAAACCTTTGTCAGGTTTGTCACTGATGGCTAAGCCTTTGTCTGCAACCTCAAGAACTTTATTCCAGTTCTTCTGTTCAGAGTATGCGATACCGATACGACGATAGATCTGAGCGTCTTGCTTACAAGTGAACTCCATCCATCTGTAGTAGTACGGGATCGCTTCTTTGAACTTCTTCTCTTGCAATAAGAGATCGGCATAAAGACGCAAAGTCGCAGCTGTGTCAGTTCCACCCAGAATATCGAAATCGACGGCAGTTTTAAGATACTTAATAGCCGTGCCCATCTGAGATTTTTCAGCATAAAAGTTACCCAACATACGGGCAATATACGCTTTATCAAAATCATGATTAGGATCGGCTTCAAGTAAAACTTCTATCGCTGCGTCGATGTCGCCCTCTTGATAAGCTTTGAAAGACCTTTGTACTTTCTTAGCTGCGGATTGACCAACGGCTTTAGACTTACGCGTGTCGATTTCACATTTCTCAGCGGCATTAACAGCTGGTACCAGTGCTAAACTTCCACCTAAGGAGAGCAATAAAGCTGCTGCTATACTAGTCGTTTTAAAACTAACTTTACGCATCGTTATCTGCCTCCTTTATCTAAGGTGAAATCGAGTTGTACCTTCATACCTGGTTGCTTTAATGCTTTACCATCAACTATTTTAGGCTTGTACTTCCACTTTTTAAGTGCACGTTTTGCTTCTTTATTAAACAAACGCTTCGGTTCAGCCTTTATGATCTTAACATCTTCTACACCACCGAGCTCATTAATAGTAAAGCTAAGTTGTACCCAACCCTCTTTACCATCACGTGCTGCAGCTATTGGGTACTGAGGCTCGATTCGAACGATAGGTGTAGCATCACCGTCACGAGTCATCATGTTACCCAGTTTAAAGCCTGTATTGGCTCCCCCCGCTGCTACACCACCCATGTTAAATGACATATTTGTGTCGATGTCAGATGAACTGTCAGGCGGAGTCACATCAGGCTTGGGTGGTTGCTCCGGCGGCGTAGGCGGCTTCGGCTTAACCCTTGGTTTTTTCTGTGCTGATGCATCATCTTTGTTCATGGTAATTTCAATGACAGGTGATTCTGTCGAGGCATCGTGACGGGTTGGACCGCCACCTACCAAAAACGCCATGAAAACAAACAAAGCAAAAGTCACAGCACCACCAATAATGAATGATACTATTCCTCTCAGCATATTAATCAGCCCCCGCCGATACAGAGATCTTATCAATACCCGCCGCTTTTACGTTATCCAACACCTTAACCACTAAGCCATGTTTAGCATCCTGGTCGGCCTGAATAAGTACAGCTGCTTCTGGTGCTTCGGCAAGCATACGTTCTACGTTTGCTGTCACACGCTCGATATCAACCTGACGATTCTCCATCATGATAACGCCAGTCTTGCTCACACCAATAAAGATGTTAGCTGAAGGCTTCTTCGTCGCTTGAGACGCTTCAGGCTTGTTATAATCAAGACCCGATGGTTTAACAAACGATGTTGTTACAATGAAGAAGATAAGCATGATAAACACGATGTCGAGCATCGGTGTCATATCAATCTCAGCTTCCTCTTCTACGCTAAAATGCTTTCTACGTGCCATGTTCAATCTCTCTCTAGTGGTGCGGCAGACTGTCTTTTAGCTTTGCCAAACTGATTTTCATTTTTGCGTCAAGACGAGTACTAAAGAATACTCCTGATAACGCAGCAACCATTCCCGCCATTGTCGGCATGGTTGCCATTGAAATACCAGCTGCCATCATACGAGCATTACTCGTGCCATGAACTGCCATCACATCGAATACTGATATCATTCCGGTTACGGTACCTAGCAGACCTATCATAGGACAGATTGCAACTAAGGTTTTGATAAGCAGCATACGTGCCGTTAAATCTTGCTTCGCTTGGGATACCCAAGCTTCACGGATGCGGTGTGCATACCAAGAGGTTGAATCCTCTCTCGCTTCCCATGCGCTAATGATTGCTTTGTGCTCTTTTGGTGATACCCAATTCAGATACCAGTAGCGCTCAAGCATCAATACCCACATGACAAACAATACACCAGCCACTAACCAGAGAACGTCGCCCCCGGCGGCCATGAAGCCCCTGACGGAATCCCAGATATCCATCAGGAATAACATTAGGCTTTCCTCTTCTCAGCGTGTGAAGCAACAATTCCCGCACTTTGCTCTTCTAGAACTTGTACGATTGACTTACTACGTGCAATAACAATAGCGTGCATAAGCATAAGCGGTAGTGCAGCAACAAGACCTTGAACCGTAGTCATAAGCGCCATAGAGATACCACCAGCCATAAGCTTAGGATCACCAGTACCGAACAACTGAATGCTCTGGAAGGTTGCAATCATACCGGTTACGGTACCTAGCAGACCCATCATAGGTGCAATTGCAGCAAGAACCTTGATTATAGAGATACGCGTCTCAAGTGCTGGTGTCTCTTTCAGAATTGCTTCGTCAAGTTTCAGCTCAAGCGTTTCAACGTCAACATCTTTGTTGTCCTGGTAAGCCTTAAGTACGCGACCGAGGGCGTTGTTACCTGGGTTATCAAGATTCTTACGCTGACTGTTAACTTTAGCGCCAACGATACCAAGTGTGATTAGACGTTCGATTGAGATAAGAGCACCGAGAATAAGCAGACAGATAATGATGTAACCAATGGTTCCACCCGCTTCTATACGCTCTTCGATAGTCGCCTTCTGAGTAAAGATGTTCAGTAGCACACCTTTAACCGGGTCAATGTAAAGCCTTGCCGCGCCAGAAGTTGTACCTTCAAATGATGCAACAGTCTTTACCTGGTATCCGTCAGGCTGCTGTGAAAGCTCCTGAATAAGACCTAGGTCTGCGTTAAAAACAACGTACTTACCATCGGCTAAAAGGTTGAATGGGCCAACTCGAGTGATTGTTGTATTACGAACACTACCATCGATATCAGTAACCGCGCCTTCAAACTTAACCACTTTGCCAGATTCAGCCATTTCAAACAGCTGATCTTCCCAAAAACGCTCAAGTTCATCAATTTTTGGTAACTGCTTACGAGCACCAAGGTCTGCGATGAAAACATCACGGCCAGGATACTGTGCAGAGATGTTAGAACCCGCTAGCTTACCAGCGAAATCACCCGCATCACCTTTAACAACACCAAACATTTCACCCAAGTCACCTTGAGCTGTTTTTAAGTCTTCCTCTAACTGACCGATTTTACGCTCGTTATCAAGGAAAGCTTGGTTTAGATCTTTACCGCGCTGTCTTTCGGCAGCAAGGGCATTTTTTTCACGCTTAAGAAGTGCCGCTTTATCGCCGCGCTCATTCTTAAACTCTTGCTCACGCTTCTTGTTTGTCTTAGAAGCATTTGCGCGGTCTGTCTGAACCTGCTTAAGAAGCTGGTCAATAGACTTAGGTGCGTCAGCTGCGCTAGCAATACCTGAAGATAAAGCCAGGGTTGCAGCAACGATTGCTGTAGTAATTAACTTCTTCATTATTGTGCAGCCTCCGCAGCAGGAATTGGTAACGAGAATAGATCCGGTGCACCCTGTTTACGTGCGATTCGAATACCTTTGGTGATTTCACGAAGATAGCTATCTTCTAGTTGATCCCAACCTTTAGTTTCATCGTTATACATCCAAGCTAATCTACCGTCTAAGCTCTGAGCATAAAGGGCAACACGGCCTAAGTTGAAGAAATCAACTAAGACTTCTTTACCATCAAGCTTTAACTGACCAGTTTTAACTGCGATAAATCCGCCGTATTCACGCTCGATGCTGTAAGCATCCAGGATAAGACGATACTTTTCAGCCAGTGTAACTTCGGCACTGTTAAGAAGAGTTTTGAGATTGTTTACACGCTCAATACGTGTCTCTGTGTTGAAAGGAAGATCAAGCTGAACAAACTGTTCTAACGCATCTACCATTTTAAACATTAGAGGAACAACACCTTGACGAAGAGCGTCGACACCATTGATGTCATCTTGAATTAATTTCATCGTAGATTCTTGGTCTGCAACCAGACCTGCTACGTAATCGTTATAAGATTTTAGTGATTCACGCTCATCTGCAACTGAACCATACTCGAACACCATGTCCTGAGCTTGGTCAAAGTACTTATCTACTTTCTTTTGAGATGTTGCTGCTTCAGCGTGAATTTTGCTGTCAGCCTTCTGGACGTCAGAAAGAGGATCTGCAATCACTAAGTTACTGCCGGCTAAGGCTAGTGCGCCCACGAGCGCTGTAGCGATTTTTGTTTTATTGCTTACCTTGGACATAGTTCCCAACCAATTTGAAGTAAAATTAAAAAGGTTTAACTTATTAACAACATGGGGTTCTGCTTATATTTGCAGGAATCTCCAGTCTATAAGTATGTCTTTCTCTTGTGATTGTTAATTATTATCTTATTTTTCTACGCCGTCGAAGACGTAGCACCGCTGGCATCATTTCACAAAATGTTGACCTGTGTCAACAATTGAAGCGGTCTAAAACTAGTAGAAAACGAGCTTAAAGGATGGAAAACAAGCAAAAGGGAGTTTTTTAGACAACTAAGTAAAAACAGCATTAACAAGATGCTCATAAAAAAAACCAAAGACAAAGGCTAAGCAATTGTTTTTTAGCAACTTTACAATGTTAACGCCGCACCCTTGAATTTAACAACTTTTTAACCAAAGCTGGTTATACCAGTATACATTTACATTGCTATATCTGGAAATTTATTGTCAAAACCGTCCTAATTACATCCTTTAATCTTATCTCTCAAAGCGCGATCGAGTCTCTTTAGCACAGATCACGCATTCAAAAAAAACGAGAGGCATGACAAACAACAACTTAACCAATAAAATCACGAATTCAGCCCATAGTTGCAGTAATTATTGTTTTGTTATCAATAGATTCCACCCTAAAACATCTTTATTTTCATCAACGACCGATGACAGGTGGTCCAAAGAAGCATCGTGTTGTGAAATGAGATTAATAATCTCCGCTAAAGAGGTTTCAGATTGCGCGGCATCTGCCAGTTCAGATAGTCTGACATCGAGCGTTTTTAGCTGTTGCCTTGCAAATTCAATATAGTTCAGCTTTTTATCTTTATTCCAAAACAATCCAGTCTGAAACAGGGTCGCGACATAGTTCAGTAATTCACAATCTTTAAGCGCCGCTTCATCCCTATCGACGAGTACACCGACCGATGAATTTAGCTGTTTCCTGAGGGCCTCACAGCTTTGGTCTTGCTTGGCTCTATCTAAATCTTGCTTACTCTTCATATCTCCCATTTTGTTGACTATCCCACTGAGTAACTTGAATATACCCTCAACTTCATCAGCCTTAATTAACGACAGTATTCGGCGGTTTCGTCTTAAAATTAGCGAGTTCTCATGATGCATAACCAGAGCGAGTCGTCCCTTACAGTGAAGCACCCTCAAAGCTTCGGGGACCGCTTTTTTAAGGTCCGCATATTCAATTCCAAACTGAGATATGACCAGCTCAAATTGTCCATCCTCAAAAGGAAGTTCGATACAGTCAATATTTGATAATAATTTTACATTAAGATTCTCCGACAGGTTGACGGCGTTAATATCTGTCTTAATTTTCGCCAAGTCGACACCTATGACCTCGCCCTTAATAGATCTGTTTTTCAGATAGTCGCTCACCAACAAGGGTAAAGCACCATTACCTGTAGCCAGATCTAATACTTTAAAGTCATTTGTTAGCTCTTCGAATCGAGGTGCCCATATCTCATTTAACACCCCGGTATAGTTACTGCTAAAGCTCTCACCAAAAGAGGTCAAGTGCCCCTGTTCCCAATAATCACTCCAATGGTTATTCATTTTCTTCTCTTCTTAATGCATTTGCCTGTCAACCTATCAAAAAAAAAGACCCTTGCGGGTCTTTTTTCAATTTAAATACTGTATTTATAACTTATTTAAATACTATATTTAGAACTTAATTGTGTAAGAAGCTTTATATTCGCGACCATAGTTGTTGTACAACTCTGGATTCTCATACTTACCAGTAGAGCTCAACACTGGATCTTCATCAGTTAAGTTGTTAACACCTAACATGATAATACCATAGCTACCAACATCATAAGTATACGAAAGATTGTGGATTAACCATGAATCACGCTTATCGACTGTCTCGCCTTTAAGCTCTTCAGTACCAGCAGTGTAGTTCATGTTCCAACCAATTCTATGATCACCCATAGAATAAGTAGTCGTAAATACAGAGCGGTAATCTGGCTTATCATTCTTACCAGCGTTATCGACTAACTTAAGTTCACCGTCAACGGCTTCCTCTTCTTCATAGCTAAGAATGAAACTGTTTGACCAATTAATTCCAAATTCACCGACGCCAGTTTCGAAGTTAGCATTTAAAGCAACATCGACACCTTCAATGTTAAATCCTGCACCATTATCGTAACCAGTACCCACTTCCAAAACTCGGCCTAATGAACCATCAGTAGTAGGAGCGCGATCTACATAGAAAGTATCATCAGAAGTGATTGAACCATCATGAATACCTTCGATAACATCTTCGGTAGAACGAGTACTAATAACATCAGTAATCTCTAGCTTGAAATAATCAACTTTCACACCAAAGCTATCTGTAATATCCCAAGCAACACCTAAGTTTAGATACTCTGATGTCTCTGGTCCAAGCTCGTCATTGGCACTATACCAAGTATCGATTTGTCTCTCTTCACAACCAGCTGTACCAGTTTCAGTACACATTGGGATATCTTTAGAATCTTCAGCGCTGAAAGAGGTTGCCGCATAGAGTTGATCTAGTGATGGAGCACGGAAAGCTTCAGAGTACGACGCACGTACTACGACAGTTTCTAGCGCCTGCCAACGCACCGATGCTTTAGGAGACAGGTTGCCACCAAAATCGCTATATTCATCCCAACGAGCTGCCAAGTTAACTTCAACTGAATCAATAATAGGCAAAGCAGCTTCATAGAAGAATGCTGTTACTGAGCGATCACCACCAGCAGAGTTACCAGCACTACCACCAATCAGACCAGCTTCAGACTGTGCATCATAGACAGATGAGTAATCTTGTGTGAAGTATTCCATACCTGCAAAGTGAGCTATCTCACCACCAGGAAGTTCAAATGCGTCAAAACCGATACCCGCATTGTACTGATGGAATTCAGCCTTGTTCTGAGTAAGAGTCGTTGCTTTCATATTAGCAACACCTGCGGCTGAACCTAAATCAATATCATTAGCAATATTGTGCGCTAAACCACCTTTACTGAGGTAGTACTCGCCAATGTCTTTGTTATCTGCTTTGTTGTAATGGTAGTAGACTTCCCAAGTTGCATCATTCCACGCACTGATAGTGCCGCGAAGACCCGTTAGATAATCTTGGTTGTAATCACTGCTGTTACCATCACGTGTTCCAATATCTACCCAACGGAATAGACCCGTAGTGACTTCACCAAATGGGTTGTGTGGGTTATCTGCAGCCATGTCATCCCATGTCGCTGCAGGAGGTGCATAACGACCAAAAGACTCATTTTGAGTGAACATGATACGACCAAACCACTCAACATCTTCAAATAACTCGTAGTTTGCATCAACATAGACGGTGTTACGATCAACTGAAGCCTTGTTGTAAGACACGTTTCCGTACGCATACATACAGTATTCAGAACCTGGAGACCAATCAGAATCAGCAGCAACAGTTTGGAAAACATCTGAACCATATGATGCTTCTAACTCATCACACAAAGGTGAAGCTTGAGTAGTCGCCCAATCAGGAGATGCGATAGTCGCACCGAAATATGACCAACCATCTGTTTCGTTGTACGCTTGGATGATGCCATCGCCATCATGATCTGTCATTTTTGCAGCGGTGTATGGTCTATCACCATCAGCAATACCTTCACGGTCCTGATGATCCCATGCAAAGGTAATGTTACCCTTGTCCATCTCATAACCTGCCACGACGCCAAACTCTTTACTTGTCAGGCCGCCATCTTGGTCACGACTACCACCACCAACATTAAACTCGATGCCTTGGTAGTTTTTCTTCATGATGATGTTAACAACACCAGCAATCGCGTCAGATCCATAAGTAGAAGATGCGCCATCGGTTAGGATTTCGATACGCTCAACAGCCGCCATTGGGATTGCGTTCAAGTTAGCAGAAGCGCCACCCATAGTTGGAGAACCAGGGAAACGTTTACCATCAATCAAAACTAAAGTACGGCTTGAACCTGCACCACGAAGATCAATAGTAGCTTGAGACTGCCAAGAACTACCTGAAGCTTCAGAGAATGAACCAAATGAGTTCAAGTTACTGTTACGTAGCGCATCGGCTACAGTAAAGTTACCTTCAACCTTCATATCATCGGCTGTAATTGTTGTTACAGGAGATGCACCTTCAAGGTCACTACGCTTAATACGAGAACCTGTTACTTCAATTCTTTCTACTTCTGCAGACTCATCTGCCGCAAAAACTGCTGGAGCTGTAAGTGCTGCTGTTGCCGCAGCGCCACTAATTAGTGCAAAACGCACTGAATTAGCTAGTAAGCTGTTCTTATACATGTTGTTTCTCCCTGGACTTTATTTTTTTATTTTATTATGAGATGTACCCAGATGAACACAAAGTGTTACACCTGACTACATTCGCAAACAAATAAGACCATACCTGAAACATTTAATCAACATATAAGCAGTGTTTTTTACAGCTGTGATCCTCATTCGATTATTTTGTATACAACCGAGTGTAATAATTTGAATTCTTTAGATAGATTTTTATGCGCTTTTTTGAAGAAAATAGATATTAAACGGATTGACTTTAAATACCCCCATAGCCCCCACATTAAGTTATACATCAATAAAACAGTGACTTACACATAGGGTGAGGTGATATTTAAAATATAGAAAGAAAAGCTGATAACACTGCTAGGAGAGTATACCTTGCTGAAATGAAGAATTTGATGCGATTTAATCAGTTACATCTACAGTTAACACTCCCACAACAAGTGTAAACATTTCATTACGCATTGAGCAATAATCTATGTTTTACTCGTTTTATAACAATCCCTGGAAATTAGCTTGAATAGGGTTTGGGGATTGACAAAGCAGGCTTAACTTGATTGGTAAAAACAAAATGTAGCTTGCGCTAATATTATAGTAGCGACTTCGTTTACCCATTTTATATAAAAGAAGTGTTCCTTCAAATTATGATAAAAGCTCACTGACAGGCTGTCAAAGAGATAGCAATATTAGTTATTCAACGGTCCTCTCATAATCAATATCCCTTGCCTCTTGGCTCGGGTATTAACTAAATAAAGCTATCACTATATTAGTCAAATAAAAAACGCCCATAAAGGGCGTTTTCAAAAGGTAAAATCGTAAGCTTACAAGTAATATCTTATGCCGATTGCAACACCATCACTCTCATCTGGAGTTTGGTTACCAGCATTGAATTCACTCAAATCTTTACGTGCTTCTAAATAAAGCATTGTTTGCTCATCCCAAACAAAATGCAGACCAGCTACGATGAACTGACGCTTAAATTCGCCATCATTATAAAATGCTTCGTATGCGTCACCAGCTTTGAGGTAGTTATAAGCAAAGATAGGCTTAAGGCCATTGTCAAACTTATAGCTGAACAGTGACTCAAGACCTACAGCGTCATGCATCAAACGACCCATATTGTCTGTATCATGGAACTCGTTCTTGTTGATGTTGATCGCAGCGTAGAAACCTGGTTGCTCAAATCCACCCCAAGTCAAACCAGCACCATAAATGTAATCTGTTTCAGAGATACCTTCGCCCGATGCCATGGTACCGTCAAATTCACCTAAGTTGAAACCAGCCGTAAGTGTTAGCATATCTGTTGCGGCATAAGTGATAGAACCACCAACGGTATTGTTGTATTCAACCGTTGCAATAGTTTCACTAGTAGAAGCTGTAGAGCTTCCAGTCATGAAGTTTTTATCAGCTGTTGGGAAAGGGTTTGAATTATTATCCAGCGAGCTTTCTGTCAAATCAAAGCTATCTTGCTTTAATTGCACCTGTAGAGCGAAGCTAACATCACCAAATGCATTACGGTATTGAACGGTGTTGTCACCACGACCAGTACCATTAATAGCACCATCGGCTTTGTTATATGTGTAAGTACCTGACGCGTTACCATCCCAAGTGTTCACTAGGTTAGTGTTATAAACTACGTCGTACCAAGCGCCCCACTGCTTACCTATTGTCAGGCTACCGTATGTATCATGACCTAGACCGACATAACCTAGACGATTATGAAGAAATTCATCACTTTCAGAAGAAAAAGCACTGTCATTGTTATATTCAATGTCACTGTTTCCAAACGGGTTAACACTCCACTCGAGCTTTGTGAATGCTTTCCATCCATCGCTCATTTCACGGGTAAATCCAAAATTGATGCGAGATGCACCGTTTACCACTTCTGTAGCCCCTTGAGTGTTGATGATGCGCGCATCCATCCATCCACCGATCTCAACGGCATTTTTGTCGTCTTTATAGATCTCGATTGCCGATACCGACGGAACAAATATAACGGCTGCTAATGCGGATGCTACTAGAGTCTTTTTCATGTGATGTCTAACCTTAATGTTTTCAGTCTGCTTGATTCTATTTTGTGACATTCCGTTGTTTTATTTCTTCCTGATTGCAATTGAGACTAACAAAATATTAGCAATCACTCAAAGAGGAATGTCACAAAAATCGCGGTTTTTAGCAGCAAAAAAACCATTAAAACCCTTTAGCAGCAAGAAATACACTGCACCGCAACACAAATACAACACAGCATTAAGATCCGCCCCATTAAATTAACGATAACTGATTAGAGGCAATATTTTCGAATTTTACTTTCAATATGGTAAGGATGGGATCAGAAATAGGTTGAAGTTGTCTATCTATGTAGTAATTGTAATCTATGGCTGACTTTTGAAACTTAACCGGCTCAGCCCCGTTAAGCGTGATGAGGTACGCTACCTTGGTGCCCTTTCTCGAATATTGTTCATCTGAGGTATATTGGCACATCCTTTGTGCAGCCTTGACATGAGGTGATGACTTAGCGGTATAGTCTTTGATGTCTCTACGTAGCCTTTTCGTAAATATCAATTCATCATCTAACTTACCAAGTTTAAGGTCATCAATAACACCGCGCAAGAAAGAGACAACATCAAGTTTAGAAAAAAGACGAAAATATAACTCTTGCTGTACTCTTCTGGCTAATGGACTCCAATCACTTCTCACCTGCTCCATGCCTTTAAAGATCAATTCAAGTTCACCATCGGGTTTGGTATAGGCTCCGACATATCGTTTCTTTGACCCTTCCGATGACCCACGCAATGTCGGCATAAAGAACTGTTCAAAATGCGATTCAAATTCCAACTCCAGATAACAGTCGAGCTTCATCTCATCTTTAAGTTTCTCTTTCCACTTCCTGTTCACAATTTCCACCAGCTGCTTCCCAATTTCGCCGATATCTGTTTGAGAAGATTTCCCCCCTAACCAGACAAAAGTTGAATCGGTATCGCCATAAATCACCTGGTAGCCCAACTCCTCGATCCACTTCCGCGTCTGCTTCATGATCTCATGACCTCTAAGTGTTATAGAGCTGGCTAAGCGGGCATCATGAAATACACAACCTTTCGATCCCAGCACACCATATAAAGAGTTCATAATAATTTTTATCGCCTGAGAAAGCGGAGCGTTCTTTTCAGCCTTTGCGTCCTCCCTATGCTCGGCTAACGTTTTTATCAGTTGAGGTAGGATGGGGGAGCGACGACTAAATTTTGCCCCCAGAAAACCTTCCACAGTATCGGACTCCTGTGATGACAGCCCTTCTATTAACCCTTTAGGATCGATCAAGAATGTACGAATGATAGAGGGATAAAGACTCTTGAAATCTAAAACCACAATATCCCGATATAAACCTGGCATCGAGTCCATCACGTATCCACCAGGACTCTCAAGTCCCTGGCTTGCTGCCCCGGAGGGAGCGACATAACCCGCTCTATGGAGATATGGCAGATAGAGATTATTAAATGCAGCAACCGAGCCACCGACCCGACCTAACTCCAGCCCTGTTAACCTCGAACGCTCAATTGCAAAGTCAAACAGTTGGGTTTTCTTAAAAATATCCCAGACCAAACGGCTATCGTTAAGATTGTAATGGGCCAAGGCTGGTTTATTATTATGAAAGAGTTCAGTGATCTCCTCTCCACGATTTTCTACATTGTGAATCGCTTTACCGCGTTTAAGTAGGGCTCGACTAACAAATTCTAAAGAGAAACTATCGAATCGATAAAATGCAGCTTTGAGCCAATCGATACCGTCGAGCACGACTCTGCCAGGTAAAGTCAGGGTTTCAGGCCGATATTTATCGGCAACTTTCCATCCAAGTTCGCTTGCCCCACGGCCAATAGTAAGGGCAACACCATGCAGTTTTGCTCTCCGATACAAAAGGGCCAGATCGAAAGTCACCACAGCCCAACCAATGATCACATCGGGATCATAGTCGGAAAACCAATTTATCAATTCGATAATCAGCGTTTTTTCGTCTCTCACCCACTGGATATCATCGACAATTCGAGCAAACTCTCCATCTGGCTGCTTGTTTGAGCCCAGATCTGTCTGGTTGCCTACCATAATCACTTTTTGATACTCATCGCCTTTTTCATTACGTCCATAAAGTCCCACCGAATATAGCTCTCCATTGAAGCTACATTCAAAATCCAGAGATATTGATTTTAATTTGATATCGAGAGAGCTTGTTCTGGCTCGCTGGGCGATGAACACAGGAAGGGCCGAGGAGGATGCGACTTCTGCATAATGCCCCATAAACTCGGCATCGAGAGCGATGAAACGCTCGATAAGATAACGCTGCTCGGGTCTGATATCGGCTTCAAAAAGGGCGATCCCTAAGTCTATAGCACCTTTGATCAGATGTCGAAAACCTTGTCTCGATTGACAATAGATAGCAGTGACATTTTCTAAATCAAAGTTATGTAAGGGTAATGCCTTGGTTCTCACCACACCAAGCGCGGGTATTGAAAGCAAGGATGTTAGGTTAGCACTGGAACAAAAACAGATAAATTCCGCTTGAGGTACTTTGACCAAAACCGGGCCATTTTCAGTTTTCACATAATAATGCAGCCATAATGAAGCTGAGTCTTGAACAACATGCCGTGAAAGCACCCTACCCTTTAGTGCAATATTCGGGTTTTTCTCTTTATTCATAACAGTTAAACATGCCTCAATGCCTGATCCATATTTCGTTGGTAGTCGGTGCTAGTACCAAATCTGATAATGTATTACTCAATAAACTAAATAATTCTAGTTAAGGCTATGCAATCACTGTTATTATGTACAGCTCTATTTCTCTCTTTGTATGCGCATGTTATCTGCTGACGTAAAAACTCAAATTCGTACTATATATAAAGGTATTGCTGCGGCGTTACCTGACTTCCGCTCCAGGCGGGAACAAAACTATATCGTCGCAGAGATATCTAAAACACTCGCCGGTGAATACGATAAGCATAGACGCATCATAGTTGTTGAAGCTGGAACCGGGATCGGAAAGTCGCTGGCTTATATATTAGGCTCAATTCCGCTTGCGTTAGCCAGTAAGAAGAAAGTCTGTATTGCCACAGCAACCGTCGCCCTTCAGGAGCAGCTGTTACACAAAGATCTGCCCTTCTTTCTCGCACAATCTGAATTAGATTTTACTTTCGGACTGGTAAAAGGACGACAGAGATACGTCTGCTTATCTAAACTCGAGATGCTCATCGGTGCCGACAACGGCACCCAAATGGCGATGTGGCAAACAAAGCCTGACAATAGTCAGGTGAAGCAATTACAAGTCCTGTTAAAAGACTATCATGAGGGGAAGTGGAACGGTGAACGAGATACCTTGCCCTCGCAACTGCCCGATTATTTATGGCAGCAGATTGCCTGCGATAAACACAGTTGTCATCGCCAATTGGCCAGTCATCGAAACTGCCCATTTCACAAGGCCAGAGAAGATCTCGACAACTGGGATGTACTGATCGCTAACCATAGTCTGCTTTTTGCCGACCTGGAATTAGGGGGTGGTGTCATTCTTCCCGATCCCGAAGAGCTTTACTATATTATCGATGAAGCCCATCACTTGCCTATGGTGGCTCGAGACTTTTCAAGCGCACAATCCACCTTACGCGGCGCTATTGACTGGTTAGATAAAATAGATAAAACCAGTAGCAAGTTACAAAATCAAATAAAAAGTAACCATATCATAGCTCCTGTTCAGGCGATGCAAGATCATGTAACCGATCTAACAGGTTTATTAAACCAGATAGCCCACTACTGCGACTCTCAAACGAAACGCTTCGATAACCCTGAAAATCGTATTCGATTCGAACATGGAAAATTGCCCGAAGCCCTAATTATACAAGCTGAAAACTTAGCCACCGTTTCGACAACGGCACTGAAACAGTTTAATAAGATGTTGGTATTACTCAGTGAAGCGATTAAAGATGGGGATATCCCTAAACATCAATCTGAGCAACTGCTAACAGAAACTGGCTTCATGTTGCAAAGATTAGAAAACCTACAGAAACTGTGGAAAATGATGGCGAAGGAGGATAATCCAAAGGGTGCCCCTATGGCACGTTGGATTGAACTCATCACAGGAAAACAAACTGATTACCTGTTTAACGCTTCTCCAATCGAAGTCGGTTTTATGCTGGAGAAATTACTCTGGGATAAAGCGGCAGGGGTTGTACTGTGCAGTGCAACATTAAGGGCATTAAACAACTTCAACCATTTCACCCGTCAAGTAGGTCTCTCTATCGATGATGGCAGCCGTTATCTGGCCTTAGATTCTCCATTCGATTTCGAGCAAAATGCCACACTCTTCTTGCCTAAAATGAAAACTGAGCCGACCGATGACAGTTATACTGAAGAGCTTGCAGAACAGATCCTGACATTAATTGAAGGCGAACAAGCGACCTTAGTGCTATTCGCTTCCTATTGGCAGATGGAAAAAGTAGCCGATATCGTTGAAAGCAAGATTAAGACAGGTTTACAGTTACAAGGTACGGCATCGAGACAGGAAATTTTAACTAATCACAAGAAGCGTTGTGATGATAATGAGCCGAGTATTATTTTTGGCACCGGGAGCTTCTCTGAAGGACTCGATCTTCCGGGTGAATATCTGACGAATCTGATCATCACTAAGCTTCCTTTCGCAGTGCCCACCTCTCCCGTAGAGCAGGCCCATGCAGAATACATTAAAATAAAGGGTGGCAATCCCTTCATGCAGCTGACGATTCCCGATGCATCACGTAAACTGATACAAAGTTGTGGTAGATTACTTCGTAAAGAGCAAGACTATGGCCGCATCACGATTTTGGACAGGCGTCTTGTCAGTAAACGTTATGGGAAATCATTACTGGATGCTCTACCTCCCTTTCGCCGCGTAATAGAATAGGCATACTTTTGGATTTACTGTTTGAACCTTCAACATGGGCCATATTAGCCGGTATTGGCCTTATCGCAGGTTTCATCGATGCTGTTGCCGGTGGAGGGGGATTATTGTCTATCCCCGCGCTACTTACTGTGGGGATCCCACCGCACTTAGCCTTAGGCACGAATAAATTAGCGGCATGCTTTGGCTCATCTATGGCCGCATTTACCTATTATCGAAAGAACCTCTTCACCCCAAATCTTTGGTACCACACTTTTATTGCGACCTTTATCGGCGCAGTGAGTGGAACATTTATCGTCTATCTGATTGACAAGAGTTGGTTAGAAAAATGGCTGCCTGTCATTATCATCGTCATTGCTCTTTATACCCTATTAAAACCAAATGCGATGGGTTGTAACAGTTTTACTCCATTAAAAAAGCCGGCTACTGCAGTTAAACAATGGCTCCAAGGGGTAATATTGGGGTTTTATGATGGTTTTGCCGGTCCTGGTACCGGCGCTTTTTGGACAATCAGCAGTACTACCTATCATCGTCTCCCTCTTCTGCATAGCTGTGGCTTGGCCAGGGCGATGACATTCACCAGTAATCTCACCTCACTGTTAATCTTTTTTGCACTGGGAAAAGTCAACTTAACGATTGGCCTTTCCATGGGGCTCTGCATGATGTTAGGTTCGTTTATTGGTGCAAGGTCTGCGATAAAATTTGGTGTTCAGTTCATCAGACCCGTGTTTGTCACTATCGTACTATTGATCGCAGCAAAACTTGCCTGGAGTGCGTGGTTTTGAATACAAATGAACTACTCAAACGATTAAGAGTCCAACATAAGCAATTAGAGCAAGCAGTGCTTCAACACGACGCTTTACTGCCCAAAGGGCAGAGACGCTTACTTCAGGATACTGAACGCTTTAACGATGAGCTCTTCATTCAAACCGGTGCTGAACTAAAGCCTTGTATTGAGCAGATCAATAAGAGTATTCAACAGTTAGAAAAGTTAATCAGAAATAAGTTATCGACAAGCACTATCGCATTAAGTTGTGAGCGTATACAAGATAGATTCACAGCAGTAAGAAGAGCCTTAAATACAACCACACTTGGGGTCAAATCGGCTGAACAACAAAAAGCCGCACGTATCGCACAAGCTCGAAGTCGCCGTACAAAGACCCATAACGACAGTGGCTTCAACTGGATTGCCGCAGGCGTGATGCAGAACAGCCATCAACTCTATGATGAGCTAAATAAACACCATAATTGGGTGCAAAAATTTGAGCAGAAAATTGAAAATTTGCAATCTGAACTCGAAAACTGTCATAGTGCTGACAAAATCAAAATGCAAAATGAAATCCTCTTAGTTCATCGACGTTTAGGGAAATGCCGACAAGCTATCAGTTATATAGAAGAGCGTATTCAGGCGTTTGAACGCCCTTATAGCCAAACCAATCGAAGATACTAGATCCGTTCGGTTTGGGTATATATCCGAATTATTATCGTTAAGGAGTAACAATGAAATCACTTAAGCCAATCACCGCAATCATCGCTCTGCTTGGTTCCTCATCGGTTCTGGCTGCCAACTTGCATATCCCAATGGCGTTCGAATACCTTGCCATCGATGGGAAGAAAATAGAGACCAGCCTATTCAATCATAAGGCCGATCTTGAACTGAGCAATGGTTCTCATAAAATTGCAATTCGTTACCATGACATGGTTGAGGATGATTTTAGTGACGGTGAAAGCTTTGTTAAGTCATCACCATTTATCATCGCTATTGACGTTGATGGCGATCATGAATACCGGCTAAAACCTGCCGATGGCGATTTTGTAAAAAAACCAAAAACTTTTGCAAAATCTCCCCAGGTCGTGATCACACGAAGCGATAAGGGTCAGGTGAGCTATAGAGTCGATCAGACCGAATTTACTGAAGATTCATTTGTAAATACTCTCTTCGGTGGCGGAAATGGCCAGGATGTTGCCAGTGTAGCCACTGCTGCAACAGGTGGTGCCGTTATCGCATCAACAACCCCCATAGCACCAGTCAGTAAACCTGCACCTATTGACGCAGGGATCACACCCATTCCAGCATTGGGTGACAAAGCAAGCGATGCTGCACACGCTCAACAAATGCTTCAATACTGGTGGTTACACGCAGATCAAGAAACCCGTAAAGAGTTCATGAGCTGGGCGATTAAACAACTCTAATTAATACCAATTGGTATAACCTCTTCTGACACGCCAGCCACTTAAAGCTGGCGTTATCATCTCACAACAAAACATTCCGTACAGACACCTGACTTTCTATAGCACTCGACGGCCAAACACAGGTGACTCATCACCTTGATCAGACCCCAACTAACAAGACAAATTGCTCCTGATCCCTCTATACCCTCTTCGTTGCTTTTATGATCCCAACAATGCAACACTGAAGTGGAATGTCTGAGAGGCTCACATAGTGCGGCTGATGTTTAAAACAAAGGGCAAAGCACGACTGAATGGATTCAGAAGGTAGAGTAACGCATGGAGCAGTTACCGAGGATGCTAGAGCCGAGGAGCAAATATAATCCTTACCTACAGCGCTTTGAGCTCCCGCTGAAAGAGCACACATGTAGTAGGATTGGTATTATCGCAAACTGGCACTAGAATTATCAAAAAGACCGGGTGAAATTTCTATTGCTGCAAATCGATTATGGTAGCAAACTAATGGTCAGTAACTTTTTCGCTAATAGCAATTACGATAATTATCATGGAGCATCTCTATGCAACTAGAAATTCGAAATTATTACGAAGTACTCTTAATAGAACTATTATCCGATGAAGGCTTGTTAGATGAGTTACCCGCCGATTATCTTGCAGATCTTTGCTGCGTCACACTCAACCAGCTTCCGGTAAGGTACATTCGCCACCTGGTCGATACCTATTTCTTCGAAGATTACAATGAACTCGCAGAAATGAAGTCAGAGATCCAAACGGCATTGGAAAAGTCGCGAGCATTTCTAAAGGCTAACTTGAACAAAGAAAAAGAGTGATTTGAATAAAATATAGAGCGGTTATCTCAGACAAAGAGAGCGGCAATAAAATGAATCGAATATGGTGTAAAGAGTGGGGGGAGTTTGGAGGCTCCCCTAGAGCCGCACCCGACCCTGTAGCAGATTCTGTGTAACTACCTAATTTATATGTAGTCTGCTATTCGATCTTCAAACTCGATAATAAAGCGATTTAGTGCTGGTTTCCAGTTTCTAATCGGCATCGTCCACTTCTTAGAT
>NZ_RXNU01000027.1 GCF_003966225.1 Shewanella canadensis | reverse complement strand
AGGAAATCCAGATCTAAACCGGCGGTATCATAATTCCATGGGGTATCGCCGGGGGCATCGGCATCAAGGACGCCGGTATTAAAGCCGGCGACCAGTGCGCTGGCCAAGCCGGCATCAATGATTTCACTGTCACCATTATTCCAGGTGATGTTGTCGTCAGAGACAAAGGTAATATCCACCACATCGGTGGTGTCGATATCGCCGAAGCTGACGGTACCACTGTCGCTCAGGACTTGAGCGGCAGCATCAAGGGCTTCAACAAAGCCGGCGGATTGCGTCGCACTGATGGTTGGGACGTCATTAGTACCAGTGATGGTAACTGTAACCTCTTGAATGTTAGAGTCACTGGCTGCATCACTGACCACCACATTGTAAGTTAAAGTGATGGTCTCACCGTCGGCAAGGAATTCAACCAGACTGTTATCGACTTCATAACTCCAGTTCCAATCATCGTTTAGCTGATCGGTGATCTCGACATCGAAACCGTTTGTCAGGGTCTCGGCTAAACCGCTAGCCAGAACGCCGCCATCCCAACTGACGTTGGTATTGGTGGCATCGATAGTGTGTCCAGTGTCATTGGTATCGATATCGCTGAAGTTGTAGCCTGTACCTTGAGTGCTTAGCAGTACGGGGCCGTCTGTTTCTTTGACACCACCATTGGTTGCGGCATCGAGGATAGGCTCATCATTGGTACCAGCTATCGTGACCGTGACCGCTTGAATGTTAGAGTCACTGGCGGAATCACTGAGCACCACATTGTAGGTTAAGGTGATGGTTTCACCATCGGCAAGGAATTCAACCAGACTGTTATCGACTTCATAAGTCCAGTTCCAGTCATCATTAAGTTGATCGGTCACCTCGACATCAAAGCCTCCAGCCAGAGTATTGGCTAAAGCACCATCCAGTACGCCACCATTCCAACTGACGTTGGTATTAGTGGCACTGATAGTGTGTCCTGTTTCATTGGTGTCGACATCGCTGTAGTTGTAGCCTGTACCTTGAGTGCTTAGCAGCACTGAGCCATCGGTCTCTTCGACACCACCATTGGTGGCGGCATCGAGAATTGGACTGTCATTAGCTCCATTTATGGTTATAGTTAATGTAGCACTTGAGCCTGCACCATCTGAATCTTCGATCCAATAAGTAAATTCATCGTTTAGAGTGTCGCCAATCCAAAGAGCATTAACAGCCTCATTGGCATCATCAAGTTGATAACTATAATTGCCATCCGCTGAAATAGTTAACGTACCATATTGTCCAATTACAATTGTGTCGCCAACCTCACTTACATCGGAAGGGTTGCCAGCACCTTGTACTTCTATAGCTGTCAGTAATTGATTTTCGGGGTCGGTATCGGATACATCGGCGTAGTCAATATTATTCACAGTGCCATGATCTGCGCCAATAATTACGTTACCCGTTATTACTGCTGCATTTATGTCATCTGTGCCTTCGGTTACTACATTGGTGTCGGGAAATGCTGTCGGTCCATCATTGGTCCCGAGGATGGTAATAGAAAGTGTGGCACTTGAGCCTGCACCGTCAGGATCTTCAATCCAATAGGTAAACTCATCATATAAAGTATCGTCGTTACCCAAAGCATTTACATTGGGGTTACTATCATCAAGCAGGTAACTGTAACTACCATCAGCGGAGATGGTTAGCGTACCGAACAGCCCTTCAACAACAGTGTCACCTTGCTCATTAACGACTGATGGGGTACCTCCGCCCTGAACGACTACTGCCGTTAGAGTTTGGTTTTCAGGATCAGTATCTACAACATCTCCATATTCAATATTATTGACTGTACCGTGGTCTTCACCAAGGATGACGTTACCAGTAATCGCGACAGTTTCCAGATCACCAGCAATTTCTGTAACTACATTGGTATCGGAGAAGGCTGTGGGTCCGTCATTGGTACCTATGATAGTAATAGAAAGTGTGGTACTCGCTTGGCCACCATTGCCGTCATCAATCCAGTAGGTAAACACATCTATTGCTGTTTCATCGTTGCCGAGAGCATCGACATTGGGGTTGCTATCATCAAGTTGATAACTGTAGCTACCATCTGATGAGATAGTCAGAGTACCGAATTGACCTAGTATTAATACATCTTCGCCAATGGCACCTGAGCCATCTCCTATGGTCAAGTTATCGAAGTTGGTGACTTTGACGATATTGAAAATTTGGTTGTTTATATCGGTATCAGTATCGGCTACATCCTCATAGTCAATATTATTCACTGTGCCATGGCTTTCACCACTAATAACGTTACCAGTTATTAAATCAGCATGGTTTTCATCAATACCTTCATTGACAACGTTCGTGTCTGCAAGTGCGTCAGGCGCGTCATTATTACCATTGATAGTAATGGTGACTGTTTCTGTATCGGTTGCGCCATCGTTGTCGGTCACAGTGACATCAAAGCTCATGGTGATCGATTCACCAGCTCCAAGGAATTGTGTTTCTGAATTTAACGTACTGTAATCCCAACTATTGGTGTCTGCATTGAAGCCAGCAGATAAAGCAGCCTCTTGAGCTGGAGTAAGTGTTCCACCACTCCAACTTATATCACCGTTATAGATGAAGCTAATGATATGGGTATTGCTAATATCAACATCGGAAAAACTAAGGACACCGCTGTTAGTTAATACAGTATCACTGGCATCTTCGGTGACACTGCCAGAACTATCTACAGTTAGAATTGGGGAGTCATTGGTGCCTATTACTGTGATGGTGACAACTTGAGTATCGGTGCCACCAAACTCATCTGTGACCGTAACATTAAATAGCTCTTGTGCAGATTCTCCCTCGGCTAGACCATCAGCGAGAGCATTGTTTAAGGTGTAGAGCCAAGTGCCACTATCAGGATCAATAGAGAAGTTACCTAGGTTTCCAACACCACTATCAATGCTCCAGGTGAGTACTGCTCCGTTGTCAATATCATCGGCTGCTAGTGTGCCACCAACAGAGGGGACACCTAAAAATGGGGTACCATCATCAAGGTTCCCCGCTTCAACAACTGAGCCAGCATCTTCGCCATCGATATCGTCATCAGTCGTGATAACTGGCGCGTCATTGGATCCCGTAATGATAATATTTAACGTCACAATGGAGCTATCACCATCGCTGTCAGTGAGTTGATAGGTAAAAGTATCTGTAACTTTTTCCCCCTGAGCCAGAGACTGGACCGCATCAAGCTGGTTTGATAATTGATAACTATAGCTACCGTCGGCAGATATTTGTAATACCCCGAAGGTGCCGCTAATACTCGTTGCCTGAGCTACTACTAAGTTGGCACCATCTGCATTAGTTATTTGTGAAACAGTAGCGGAATCAGCTCCTTGAGTATCGTTATCTATGACACTGCCTGAAATTGTAGAGTCATCTTCGCCTATGTTCCCTGAATCATCTTGTCCATTAGGGGCATCATCAAGCAGGTTAGCAGTAATAGTTGAAGTGGTATTGTTGCCCAGAATATCGGTAAGAGACACGGCAAAGATATCTGCTTGAATATCTGATGCGCTATGGTCAACCGCTGAGTTCAAGGTATAGCTATAACTCAGAATGCCTGTTGCAGTATCATATCCTGTTATAGTCAATGTTCCGCTTGCAGATGTAATTGTTGTCGGTCCTGCAAATACTCCACCAGTAAACACCTCTACGCCATTGATCAATACGCTGGCTATTCCATTGGGAGAGGCAAGTGTGATTGTGTTTGCTTGTGATAAAGCACTTGCTAATGGATCTGAGCCTTGGGGGAGATTGATTTCTGAAAGAGTGATGGAACTGGAAGTCGAGATGGGGAGAATATTTTCTTCTGCAATGATCGGTTCATCAATAACGGGGGCTGCAGTCAGATCAAACCCACTGGTATCATATCCACTGCCTGCTATCGTTTCATCTGCTGCTCTATCTAAAGTGATGAATTCGGTACCTTCATTACCACCGCCTCCTGCTGCGGTACCCGCCGCGGTCTCGGGTAGTCCGGCGGTTGGATCTTCACCCGCTAAAATTTGAGCCTGCAGGGCTGCGATTTCAGCATCTGCGGAAACGGGTGCCGTCGCTAACCCCTCCTCTTGGGACGGTGGAAGGGCCGGGTCGTCCGGCGAGAGGCTTGTTTCATCGACGACCGAGCCATCGGCCATCTCCAGAATAAACTGCGCACTTGGCGAGAAGATTAACTGCTCACCGTTTTTGATAAGATCGCCTATCGTCACATCTCTCACATTCCCCTGTTCATCTTTGGCTTTTAATTGACCAACCAGGTTAGTGACAACGGCATCTTGTTTAGCTACTGAAACACCCATAACTACATCCCTGAGCAAGCTCATTCATAACAGACATTGAAGGATTGAAGGTTCAGGAATTTAATATTTTTCTCCCTGACTACTTAAAGTCTGATCCAGTTTCACTGTGTGTCAAACTTGTGCTACTAAGGGGGAAATTTACTGATGGGGCAAGGTTTTGAGTTCCGGAGAGGATTAATCAGATGTATTCAGATGCTTAAGTGAGAATAATGTTGATTTAGATTGAGCCATAATAAGAAAACGATCACATCGGTAGCTTTCTTATTATAAATGGATATAGATGCTAGCTAAACAAAGTGGCATTTTGATAGCTTGGGGTTAGCTTCTGTTGCGGCTAGGCTGATACAACGAAGCCACTAAACATGGTGGCTTCGTTACGTCTCTCTGCTAGATATATTGTAAAAATGCAGTATTTACCTCGCTAGTTGATTATGGCACATCAACAATAAGTGCATCGTCATCGAGCAGCCCATTGATGATCTCTGTTGGACTTGGACCATAGATGGTCGATAGATCTACCCCATCTAACAGGATGGTTAGTGTATCTCCTCCAGCTGATGATGTTCCATTTGTATCCAGGACTATCTCTGTGCTGCCACCCACAAAGTTAAATGAGAGAAAGTCTTCCAGATCGCCAGGCGATTCATTGACTAACACATCAGATAGGTTGAGTACATCGTAGACGGGATTAAAGTTATAGATGGTATCTATACTCTCATCTGCAGAGCCCACCTCCCAGATAATTGCGTCACGGTCTGAATCTACACCCGCATCTATGGTATCAGAGCCTTCACTACCAATCAGTATATCGGCTCCGGCTCCACCAGAGATCGTGTCATCGCCAGTACCGCCGATTATGTAGTCACTTTCAATTCCTCCTAAAAGAGTATCTTCGGCATCGGTTCCAGCTAAAATATTGATATCGTCATCGCCAGTATCTGGTTCTACAACGACGGTGAAACCACCTGGTTCTCCGTCGGGGTCAAAGACGCTATCTCCATCAGCATCGATTGCTGTATAAGTAAAATCGATATCAATAGGCTGTTCGGTAATACCGCCAGCAGAAGATACCTCAATAACCTGGAACTCTTCTCCATTCATATGCGCTATGTTAATAGATTGAATATTAAAGCCATTGAGAGGTCCCACCTCAATAGTAAATGTGCCATCCACGAGTATATTGGTAAACGTTTGCTGGCCTCCTCCAACGTAGTTAATTACATAGGTGATGTAACTTGTTCCGTCGTGGCTACCATTGTTACCGGTTCCTAGGCTTATCGCGGCGACACTGGTCCCGTTTATGCCGTAATAGAAGTTAATGTCTTCACCAGCATCAACAGAGGTTTTAGGGCCTATACCGATACCGTGGCTATTCGAGTTAACACTGCCTGTACCTGTTATGGTCGCTATAACCTGCGTCGCTAGATCATCTTTGGCATAGACCTCGCCGTCGACATCAACATAGTATGCAGCGTTATTACCTGCCGGAGCATCGTTTAACTTATATCCGATGACATATTCAAGTTGGATTTCTTGCAGGAGAATAAGTTTGTAATCGTAGTGACCATTGCCATCGGGTACAGCAGTTAAGGTGAACACCTCCGTGTCGTGTGCCATGGCCTTCAATGTGTTACCAAACATGGTATAAGTAAGAACGATACCATTGTAGAGAAGCCCTTGTGTGGCAACGTTAAAGTTTACGCCTCCGAAGCCATCGGCCCCCGGGCTAAACAGATCACCGGTTATGTACTGACCGATAGTGTTGGTTATCGTTTGTATTGCCTGAGTATCGACATCATCGACTGGCGAGTCATCTTCGATATTTAAGGTGAGAGTGGTGTCGGCACTGCCTCCATTCTGGTCGTCAACCGTTACGGTAAAGGCTAGGGGCAGTACATCTTCGATATTGCTATCGGGATCATGATCCACCGGAGCAAATAGAGTAACGGTATAATTTACGCTGAAGTCAGGTGCCGCTCCACTTACAGTAGCAAATACGATGGTCATTACCGTCACTGAACCAGCGGTCCCCGTAAGGGTATTACCACTCCAATTCCAGTGAATTAGTGCCTCTCCTGAATAGTACTGACCAATATCGGTGTCATCTATAGAGATCGCAAAACTGTTGCTGTCGACATCGGTGAAACTGAGCGTACCGACGAAAGAAACTGCATCCGTAGTATCATTGGGCGGTACTTGACCATCTTTGATTCCATAAAGTAAACCTTCTTCAGATACCGCAGCTAAATCGATACTGATAATCTCTGGTCCATCATTAATCGGGTCGGTCGCGATAGTCACGACCGCGGTATCGGTGCCCGTACCATCACTTAATGTGTATTCAAAGGTTGGCGGTGTCACTTCGGGATCACTGCCATCATGTTGATACTCGAAGGTACCGTCTGCTTGAATGCGCAGGGTACCGTTACCAACCACGAAGTCTTGACTCCAACCATCGAGGCCAAAGATTAAATCGATGCCATTGACCTGAGTGACATTGAGTATGCCACCATCGCCGCCGTCGCTGTCTTGTAGAGTATCGTTATTATCTATGTGAGTGATAACGTTGCCACCGAGCAAGGCGCCTTCATCTACACTGAAGCTGTCGTCTTCGGCGAACGGTCCATCGTTTACGGCGTTGGTCGCGATAGTCACGACTGCGGTATCGGTGCCCGTACCATCACTTAATGTGTATTCAAAGGTTGGCGGTGTCTCTTCGGGATCGGTGCCATCATGTTGATACTCGAAGGTACCGTCTGCTTGAATGCGCAGGGTACCGTTACCAACTATGAAGTCCTGACTCCAGCCGTCGAGGCCAAAGACTAAATCGATGCCATTAACCTGAGTGATATTGAGTATGCCACCATCGCCGCCGTCGCTGTCTTGTAGAGTATCGTTGTTATCGATATGGGTGATAACGTTGCCACCGAGCAGGGCGCCTTCATCGACACTGAAGCTGTCGTCTTCGGCGAATGGTCCATCGTTTACTGCGTTGGTCGTGATTGTCACGACTGCCGTATCGGTGCCCGTACCATCACTTAATGTGTATTCGAAGGTTGGCGGCGTCTCTTCGGGATCGGTGCCATCATGTTGATACTCGAAGGTACCGTCTGCTTGAATGCGCAGGGTACCGTTACCAACTATGAAGTTCTGACTCCAGCCGTCGAGGCCAAAGACTAAATCGACGCCATTGACCTGAGTGACATTGAGTATGCCACCATCGCCGCCGTCGCTGTCTTGTAGAGTATCGTTGTTATCGATGTGGGTGATAACGTTGCCACCGAGCAAGGCGCCTTCATCGACACTGAAGCTGTCATCTTCGGCGAACGGTCCATCGTTTACGGCGTTGGTCGTGATTGTTACGACGGCCGTATCGGTACCCGTATTGTCACTTAATGTGTATTCAAAAGTTGGCGGTGTCTCTTCTGGATCGGTGCCATCATGTTGATACTCGAAGGTACCGTCTGCTTGAATGCGCAGGGTACCGTTACCAACCACGAAGTCCTGACTCCAGCCGTCCAGGCCAAAGATTAAATCGATGCCATTGACCAGAGTGACATTGAGTATGCCACCATCGCCGCCGTCGCTGTCTTGTAGAGTATCGTTATTATCGATGTGAGTGATAACGTTACCACCGAGCAGGGCACCTTCATCGACACTGAAGCTGTCGTCTTCGGCGAACGGTCCATCGTTTACGGCGTTGGTCGTGATAGTCACCACTGCCGTAGCTGTGCCAGCACCATCACTTAATGTGTATTGGAAAGTTGGCGGTACCTCTTCGGGGTCACTGCCATTATGCTGATACTCGAAGGTACCGTTTGCTTGAATGCGCAGGGTACCGTTACCAACCGCTATGTCCTGACTCCAGCCGAGGTTAAATACCAGATCGACGCCATTGACCTGAGTGACATTGAGTATGCCACCATCGCCGCCGTCGCTGTCCTGCAGGCCATCGTTGTTATCTATGTGAGTGATAACGTTGCCTGCCAGTAAGGCGCCTTCATCGACGCTGAAGCTGTCATCTTCGGCAAACGGCCCATCATTGACCGGGTTGATATTGAAGAAGACGCTTGCTGTATCCGTTCCTCCTAAGCCATCGTTAATCGTGTAGGTAAAACTGGTTGGGCTGGGCTCTTCACCATTATGATCATAGGTGAAACTACCGTTCTGGTTGATGGTTAAGGTGCCATCGCCGATTGGAATAATTGCCGTGCCGCCAATGAAAGTAACGGCAACCCCGTTAATATGGGTGATGTTTAGCGCGCCGCCATCGATGTCACTGTCGACACCGGAACCGGTATTATCGGTAATGATGTTGCCGCTCGTGAAGCCGCCTTCGTTGAGGCTATAGCTGTTATTAAATGCATCGGGTGCATCATTGACAGGCTCAACCACTATGGTCAAGGTTGCCGTTGCACCAGTATTGGTGGTGTAGGTAATGATGGGAACATTGCCGTTCCAGTTGGTATCGGGTGTGAAGACATAGGTACCATCGCTGTTAAGGACTAAGGTACCGTTCTCTAAATCGACACTGGTGTCGGCGCTGTAACTGTTTCCCTCAACGGTAAAGCTGCTGACGGTTAGCTGATCGTCGTCATCGCTGTCATTATCTAATACGTTACCGAGTGCGACAGAGCCTTCATCTATGGTGTTACTGTCATTAGCGATGACCGTGGCTTCATCCTTACCGGTAATATTGATCGTGACTGTCTGGGTATCGGTGGCGCCAAACTCATCTATAACAGTGACTAAAAAGCTTTCCTGTACCACTTCACCTTCGGCCAAGATCTCTGCTGCTTGGTTATCTAAGGTATAAGTCCACTCGCCGGTAACCGGATCTATGCTAAAGCTGCCATAGAGTGAATCGGCATCACCGCTCCAGGAGAGGACTGCCCCGGTATCAACATCACCTGCGGTGAGTGTTCCGGTGGCTGTTTGGGTGTCAGAATCGAGCACTACCCCTTCAGCGGGCTGTTCGTTGACGCTACCAGCTGCATCGGCAGCCGATGAGGTAATAATAGGTGAGTCATTGGTGCCGTTGATGGTGATGGTCACAAGTTGTGTTGCCGATGCACCAAATTCATCGGTTACGGTAACCAGAAACTCCTCCTGAGTTGCGCTGTTTTCGGCAAAGCTATCGACAAGCTGATTATCTAAGGTGTATGTCCACTGCCCGGTTACGGCGTCGATAACGAAGCTACCAAATGTACCTGTTGCTGTGCCGCTCCAGCTCAGTATCGCACCGTTATCGATATCGGTTGCGGTGAGTGTGCCCGTGGTTTGTGGTATACCGGGCACTATGGTGCCGTCATCCTCATTGCCTGACTCAATGACAGTGCCTTGATCTGCTCCATCACCTATTTCTGTGGTAATGACAGGAGTGTCGTTGGTGCCGGTTATGGTGAGCGTAAGCGTTACCGGCACGCTATCACCGTCACTGTCTGTGAGTTGATAAATGAAGGTATCTGTAACCTGCTCACCTTGAGCGAGAGACTGAACCGCATCGAGCTGGGTCGATAACAGGTAGCTATAGCTACCGTCGGCAGATATTTGTAATGCTCCGAAGTTGCCGCTAATACTCGTCGGCTGAGCTACGGCTAAGCTGGCTCCATCTGAGTTGGTAATTTGTGAAACGGTAGACGAGTCGGCGCCTTGAGTATCATTAATGATGACACTGCCCGAAACTGAAACGTCATCTTCTCCTATGTTGCCAGAGTCATCTTGTCCGCTGGGGGCATCATCGAGCAGGTTTGCGGTAATCGTTGAGGTGGTATTGTTGCCCAGAATATCGGTAAGCGACAGGTTAAAGGTATCCGCTTGAATATCTGCTGCGCTATGATCGACTGCTGAGTTCAGGGTATAGCTGTAGCTAAGAATACCGGTTGCAGCATCATATCCTGTTATATTCAATGTTCCGCTCGCAGAAGTTATTGAAGTAAGGCCTGCAAATACGCCACTGGTAAATACTTCAACGCCATTTATCACTAAGAGGGATATTCCATTGGGGGCGGCAAGTGTAATTGTGTTCGCTTGTGATAAAGCACTTGCTAATGGAGAGGAGCCCTGAGGGAGATTTGTTTCTGAGAGCGTGATGGAGCTGGACGTTAATGTGGGAAGAATGTTTTCTTCAGCAATGATAGGCTCATCAACGGCGGCGGCCGTTGCCAGATCGAAGCCACTAGTATCATACCCACTACCCGCTATCGTTTCATCTGCAGTTCTATCTAAGGTGATGAAGTCGGTGCCTTCATTACCACCGGCTCCGGCTGCGGTGCCAGCTGCGGTCTCAGGCAGTCCGGCTGTTGGATCTTCACCCGCTAAAATTTGAGCTTGCAGGGCGGCAATTTCCGCATCGGTAGACACGGGCGCCGTAGCTAGCTCCTCCTCAGGAGTAGGAGCTAAGCTTGGCTCTTCCGATATGATGTTTGTTTCATCGACGACCGAGCCGTCGGCCATCTCCAGAATAAATTGTGCACTTGATGAGAAGATTAGTTGCTCACCGTTTTTGATAAGATCGCCTATCGTTACATCTCTGACATTTCCCTGTTCATCTTTGGCTTTTAATTGACCAACCAAGTTAGTGACAACGGCATCTTGTTTAGCTATTGAAACACCCATAATTACATCCCTGAGCAAGCTCATTTATAACGAAAATAGAAGGGTTGAAGGTTCAGGAAATAACACTTTTCCCTGATTACTTAAAGTCTGATCCAGTTTTAATGTGTGTCAAACTTCGGCTAACTAAGGGGAAATTTAAAGAAGGCAGAAAGGATTAAGGCAGAAAGGATGATAGTTCTATATATTCAGTGCGTTAGGTGATAGTTGTGTGCGTTTGTATTGAGCCATAATAAGAAAACTACCATACAGGTAGTTTTCTTATTATAAATGGGTATAGATGTTAGCTAAACGAAGCGGCATTTCTATAGCTGTTCACGGCTTTGTTGAGCTCACCTAAATGCTCCTGTGATTCTGCCAGAGCAAGCCAGCAGATTTTGTCGGGTTGAAGATTGCAGACTTTTTGCCAGTATGTGGTCGCGTGTCGATACTCTTTGTTTTGTTGATACAGCTTAGCAAGAAGGATCTGGAAATTGACCTCTTCAGCATATTTATTCTCAAGCGAGAAAATCACCTTTCTCTCTTCAACATCGGCTGGTGAAATAATCTCAGCAAGAGCAGATAACAAGTCTGGAGAAGTTGAGCTCTTTAATTGTTTCATCAATAATTTGAGAGCCTCAGGCTTACGTTGATAAAGATTTAGACCGACACAGTAGATGGCCAGATAACGCATCTCTTTTCTCTCGGCTCGGCTGAGCCAGTGCCAGGCTTTCTCTAAATCCTGCTCACTACTTTGTTGAGCGGAAACGAGCAAAGAAGTATTCGTTGAAATGATGAGCTCATTTAACTCTTCCCCTGAAAGCAGGTTTCGTTTCTTGATGATAGGGAGCAGTAGCTTCAGCGAGTGCCAGTCAGATTGAGCCTGGTATAACTCGAGTGCGAGCCTGAGCACCGGGAGTTTACTCTTGCTGGTAGGGGAAAGTTTATCCAACTCTTTTCTGGCTTTGTCCAGCTCACCTTGCTGAAGCAGATAACGGGTACGTGTGGTACCGACAGCCTTAATGGCTAATCTTTCGTTTTCAGCCTGAAGCAGATATTCATCTCTGGCTTCAGTATTATTTTGATGTTGCGCCGCTCTCGCTGCTGCTAACAGGTTCAGAGCCGGGAGTTCCCCCTTTTCCGCCCCCTTGGACATCGCTTTCTCGGCGGTTGACCAGTCTTCTTCAGCGAGGGCTAATGCCCCTATCAGAGTATGTTTTTTTGCCGCTTTTTTACGCCATTTCTCTGGTAATAATCGGCTACTAAACAGTAAATTGAGTAAGAAGATAATCGCCCACTCTAGGATCTGTAGTAAGCCATAAAAAACAATCAGAGCGATAACGGCAAACACCACACCAGTTTCTACCTCATAATCCCACACGGTAAAATAGAGGTAGCCATTCATACCTTCAAAAAAGGGGCTTATACATAGGCCTAATAATATAATCCCAAGATAGATCATAATTCTAATCATAGGGAAGCTTCCTCTGTAACCAGCAGATTACCGTGTATCACCAACTGTTGAAGCAGGGCAGTTGATTGAAAGTGGTTAATTGTCGGTGTTTGTATCTCAAGTGTTTTTAGTGCCTCAAGAGCCGATAATGTCTCCTTGGTCTTGGCGTCGTTGAGATCAAAGTATTGGTAGATCCACTTTCTTGCGAGTGTCAGAGACTGGCGATAGTTGACCTGATCCTGTCTATATAGGGCAAGTTGAGATTGCAGCAGCTTGTTACGGATATTTTCGACAAGATACCACTGTTGATCGGGAGCGAGTATCGGTGTGATATCAGTGGTTCTCTTTCGTACTACGACAAAATCATCCATTATGGATTTCCAGGATTTTGCCAGATTCTCTTTCCAGTCATCAATGGAAGCTGACATCTCGGGGCTTTCGAGACGATTAGCCGCATTAGCAACTTCAACTCTGTTCAATGGCAGCCGATCTAATAGTTCAATCATACTGTCTAAGGTTAGAACCGTACCTGCGATATCGGTGCTCTTGATAGCTGATACCACCGAGATATCTTGAGCCAATGCTTTTCTTAGTGGTGTCAGGGAGGGATCTTTCATCGACTCGATTCGAGCGTCGGCCGATTTAAGCAGACTCGCCGCCGTGCTTGGATCTTTTTCCAGCCAGAGTTTGCTTCCAGCCATTCTGACTAAGTATTTTGCCTCTTCGGCCATCCAGTGATTTGGATTACGCTGTGCAAGTTTTGCGACACGCTCATTAAGCTGAGTTTGGCTTTCGCTTAACCCCTGCATCTGTTGATTTATGCTGCCGGAAAACGCTTGCTGTTGGCTTTGCAATGACGATATCTGCCTGGAGGGCTCATTTAAGGCTTGTTTCAATTCAACAGCTAACGCCTGAGCGCTATCTTTGTGCTTGGTTAACTCTTGATATAGGTAGTAACCACCACCTAATGTGGCGAATGTCAGTAACAGTATGCAAACAAGGTTGAATAAGAAGCCCCAGGAGACTCCGGACTTATCGGCCTTCTCATGGTTATCTGCTGAACTTTGTAAAGATTCACTGACTGCTTGATTCGTGTCATTAGTCTCCGTTTCAGAGCCTTGCTCTATTTTCGGTTCCATAACGTTCTCATCTAACTTTTTATTGTCCATTAAACAGTCCTTGAAGGCGATACAGCTACAATGATGACGAGTATAAGGCTTTACAGTGCTAGACAGATAACTTTAAGGCAGAAAGTACGGCCTTACAGTTTGCAGCTTTGGCATTAGTAACGTGTTGTAATCCGTTGGCTAAGGCTTGTTCCTGAACTCGAGAGCTAGGGACTATAATATGACATGCACGCAGCCAAGCAAATAGCTCTTTTGGTACAAGTTTGATTAGATTATCAAGTATTTCGCCACTCGTGACGACAATCGTGTCTATTTCAGCGTTCTGCCAACCCCGAATAACACTGTTTTTGTCTAGCTGTGGGCAACCCCTTTGATAGGCCTCCCAATAGTTGACGATGCCCCCCCGGAAGGTGAGTGCCTCGGCCAGTGCCTCTCTTCCTCCGACGCCCCGTACGATCACAATGTTCTTATTTGAAATATGATGAAGCTGTTCGAGAGTGAGTAACCCTTCGGTCTGTTGGCATTCCTGCGGCGCTTTTTGGGAAGAGATCCCAAGGGCTAGGAGAGCCTGATAGGTTGCTTCACCAACGGCATAAAACTGTGCAGAGTCTGGAAATTGGTTATTTAATGCTTTAGATGCGAATTTTACCGCATTAGTGCTGATAAAAATCACAATATCAGCTTGGTTAAATTGTTCGATAGATGATTGGTGCAGCTGAATATCCGTTGCTTGAACATTCAATAATGGCGTGACGACATGAGAGACCCCTTTTTCATTCAGGGCCTCTATCATCGACTGATTACGCCCTTGTGGGCGCGTCAGAAGTACTTTCATCTTAATGCGAGCCGTACAGGCTGTGTCTATTTGATATAAACGGCATCGAGAATGGCTTTAGCGCCTTTGCTGAGCAACTCTTCAGCGAGTGCAACACCAATTGCTTGTGCATCAGTCTTAGAACCAACCTTTGTCGCTTCGATGATGTGGCTACCATCGGGATTACCGACTAAACCACGTAGCGTCAGTGTATCATCCTGGATCTCAGCATAGGCTCCGATAGGAACCTGACATCCGCCTTCCAGATGAGTGTTCATTGCGCGCTCGGCGATAACACGGTGACGTGTTTCTGTGTGCTCGAGTGGGGCCAGAAGCGCTTTAACTCTCTCGTCATTGACGCGACACTCAATACCTACGGCACCTTGTCCATTGGCAGGCAGGGATTCTTCAGCAGAGATAAAGCTGGTAATGCGTTCCTCAAGCTTCAGACGCTTAAGGCCTGCAGCCGCAAGAATAATGGCGTCATAATTGCCTGCATCCAGCTTTCCTAAACGGGTTCCTACGTTACCGCGTAGATCTCTGATCACAAGATCGGGGCGTGATGCTCTGATCTGGCATTGACGTCGTAGGCTCGAAGTACCAACGACTGCACCTTGAGGTAGTTCGCTGATATTTTTGTAGTTATTAGATACAAAAGCATCGCGTGGATCTTCACGTTCACAAATGATCTCTAACCCTAAGCCTTCGGGGAAATCGACAGGGACATCTTTCATCGAGTGGACTGCAATATCGGCTCGGTCTTCAAGCATGGCAACTTCCAGCTCTTTAACAAACAGTCCTTTACCACCGACTTTTGCCAGAGGTGTGTCAAGGATAATGTCGCCTTTAGTGCTCATAGGTAGAAGTTCTACCGTCAAACCTTCATGGAATTTTTCCAGTTCAGCTTTCACAAATTCTGCTTGCCAAAGTGCAAGTGGGCTTTTACGTGTTGCGATTCGAATGACGTTTTGAGACATGCTCGATATTCCATCAGAGGCCTTAGTTGCAGCAATGCTAACATTGCTCAGGAATAGATGTAATATATGGCTGTTGATTCTTTGAAGTTCACCCAACTATTTAGGACTTTAAAGTGTGATCTTGATCTCATTTATTTCCTAATGCGAATAAAGCTGCTAGCATGAATATCAACTCTCTATTTCCTTCTGGAATCAAATCATTTGATCAATGAGCAGAGCCAATTTATCGAAACCGCTGAACGATTAAATCGGATCAGGCTGGCTCGTGCACTCGCGATACTCTCCCCACTTAAAAGAGACCTCTTAAGACTCATTCCGCTTCTATTTCATTATCATAGAGCTGGCTACCCTGGTTATAACGGCTCCATGACACCTTCGGGGATCTTCAATTATGCCCCTTCAGAGAGTGAACTTGCCGCTTGTGATACGCTCGATTTAGTCAAACCAACGCAGCATCAAGTTAAGCAGACTGCTATTGAAGGGGTCTACAGTATGGGGAGCATGGCCAGCTTTGGTCAGAACCCTAAGAGTGATATCGATGTATGGCTGGTGCACGATCGTTTACTGACTAAAGAGGAGTGCCGATTACTCGAGGATAAATCATCGCTTCTAACCGCCTGGTTTGCTCAATATGGGTTGGAAGTTAATATTTATCTGGTTCATCCGGAACAGTTCTCAAAAGCATCAATATCCGAGGATGAATCGCTTCATCCTATAGGTCAGGAACACAGTGGGAGTGCACAACATTGGTTGTTGCTTGAGGAATTTTATCGCAGTCAAATCCGTTTAGCGGGTAAAACCGTCGCTTGGTGGCCAAATGCTCAGAGAGCCGATGAGCTGTTATATTTAGGAGACGTGAGCCACATCCCCGCGAGCGAGTACTTCGGTGCTTCTCTATGGCAACTCTATAAAGGCTTAGACAAGCCACATAAAGCATTACTCAAGGTACTGCTTCTCGAGGCGTATGCCACAGAATACCCAGATACCTTACTGGTTAGCGAAAAGGTATGGCAGCGAACCATAGATGGTGATTTCTCTGCCGCGAACGATGCTTATTATCTTCTTTATGAATCGATCGAAGTCTATCTTGAAAAACAGCAAGATTGGAGTCGATTGGAGATTGTTCGTCGTTGCTTTTACCTCAAATGCGGTATTCGATTGAGTGAGTTTGAACAGGCTAAAGATTGGCGTTATCACAAGCTGAGAAGTTTAGTCGATAGCTGGAATTGGTCACAGAGCCTCATCGATACACTGGATCACTGTGAAGATTGGCATTGCGGCCAGCTGCAATGGTTTAATGAGCAGCTCAATGAACTTATGCTAGGCAGTTATCAGACTCTTATTCAATTTGCTTCAATCAATAAGCTAAACGGAAGTTTCAGGCTATCAGAGTTAGGGTTACTGACCCGAAAACTTCATACCTATTTCAGCGCCGATACTCAGCAGATCATTAGTCTAAATCGTCTTTGGAGTGACTCCATTGCCGAGCCGGATTTGACGATTATTTATAGTCACAATGATAATGAGTACTGTCTGTATCGTTGCCCTCCTTATTCGAGAAATTTTATTGGCCAGAGAGCCGTTTACCGTTCCAGAAGCAAAGCTAAATTACTCGCCTGGGCGACATTAAACGGTGTTTCCACTCAGGTGACGACCTGGTATGAGTTTGCTAACGGTAGCGGGAAATCAGAATATTTAACGACGGCGGCCAAGCGATTGATTCCCTTCTTTGAGTCTGAAGAGAAGCACGTGTCTAAGATGGATCTTTATCAGCCGTGGCGATACAAAAAACTGATACTACTGCTTAACTTCAATAGCGACCCGACTGCTCAATGGCAAGGGCAGGAGATCATGGTCGATTATATGAATGCCAATATCTTCTCCCTAGGTCGTCGTCAGCAAAACATGCTGGCTTCGATCGACATCATCAGTTTGAGCTCATGGGGTGAATGGCATTGCCACCATTACGAGGGAGAATTGGGTATATTAAATGCGTTGGCGTTTATCATACCGGGCATAAGGCAGGCTGCCGAAGATATATCCATAGAGGTCATCAGCTGTTCGGCTAAGCTTAAATCTCAGTTCGAGCGCACCGTGACGGGGCTGGTTCAACGGGCGGTTCGTTTAAGCTTGCAAGTATCGAGTTCATCGACATTGGTCTATCCGTTGAAAGTCGGAAAGGTACAGTACGGGATCTTTTTTAACAGTAAAGGGATGGTTTTTCAGGATCTTAAAGATGCCAAGGCTTTCTATCAACAGCTCACGATGAAGAAGGTGATAGAGTTACCCAGACCCGATCTTGGTAATGAACCTTTCACAAAAATACCCGATGTTATTCAAGATTTTGCAGCTCATGGTGCAATTCAATATTTTCTTCGTCAAGGCGAACATGGCTTAGATGTGTTTGTGCTTAATGAACAAAATGAGCTGAATCACTATGTTCAACAAGGCGCTAACGTTGATGAATTGGTGAGTCAGGTCAGCCATCACCATGCCTTTGAGGAGCCGGATACCTCTGCACAGCGTTTTAACCTGCCACAGTTTTTCAGATTGATACGGATCGATGGTCGCCTAAGGGCGATCCCCTTCGGTGTGTCGGTGGATGAGGCTGAGATGGACTTCTAGCTGAAATGGACAGCTAATACCAATCTCACTAAATAGGTGATCAGTTCAGAGCCTCTCAGGCCTTTCAATTCAAGGCGCATTGATGAAGAAATGGTTATTCCCTTTTAAGTCAATGCAACACAGAAGTGGAATGCCTGAGAGGCTCACATAGTGCGGGTTTCAAAACTCTTTATGCTGCGTTAGATGCTTTCGATATAGAATAACTATTAGCTTCAAGCATCCGCCTTACCTACAGCGTTTTGAACTCCCGCTGAAAGATTACATAATTAGTAGGATTGGTATAAGAGAGGCCAGATGACTTAATGGCCTCTTTATTCAGAGTTGTCATTTAAGCATGGGGATCACAGTGAAAGCTGGATGTCACCTTGACGCTGAATAGAGTCGATAACGAAGGGCATAAACTCACCGCCATTTCTTTCATCGATCCACCGACCGTCCACGAAAGAGAAATGGTAGCCCCCGAATTTGGTTGCAACCCAGATCTGATGCAAGGGTTCCTGTTTATTTATCACAATTTTTGATGTATCCGGAAACTCTAACTGCAGCACATTTCCAGAGGCATCAATGTCGATATCGGCATCCTGTTCATCGATGGCTTGCTCGATGGCGTTATCTATGGCTTGAAACATTTCATCGGCCAGTTGATGAAATTCAGAGTCTGTCATTGCCATTGGGTCTTAATCCTTGGTTGAAGTGATAATGTAGTTTTCCTCATTGATAGTACCAATCACAACCCATCACTCCAATCAAATTTTGTAAAAGCCTCACATCTTGGCTTTGATTTGGAATGAAACAACAGGAATAGCATGTATTAGTCCTTTATCTGCTTGACGTAGAAAGGCTAACTCTGCAACATCAGTAAGGATGTAAGTATTGCTATCATACCGATTGCTATTAAGAAACTGGACAGAAAGATGTTGAGAAAAATGAGAGTGTGTTCATTGATATTGCTTGGTAGCCTTTTTATCGTTGCGTGCGGTCAAAAGGGACCCTTGTATAAATCGCCGGACAAACAAGATAATCAGGAACAAACAAAAGAACAGCCAAAGAAAGAAAGCAATAAGGAATAGACTCTTGGACCATTTTCTCTATAAAAATAATGAGCTACAGGCCGAAGATTGCCAGGTTGCCCAGCTAGCTCAAACCTACGGAACACCTTTATACATCTATTCTCGTGCGACATTAGAGCGTCACTGGCATGCGTTTGACCGTGCGGTCGCGAATCATCCGCATCTCATCTGTTATGCGGTGAAAGCCAATTCAAATATTGCTGTACTCAATGTACTTGCACGTTTGGGCAGTGGCTTCGATATTGTCTCCGGTGGCGAACTCTCCCGGGTGATCGAGGCTGGGGGCTCACCCGATAAGGTGGTTTTCTCTGGTGTCGGTAAAACGGTTGCCGAGATGGAGATGGCATTAAATCTGGGGATCCACTGTTTCAATGTTGAATCGGCCGCAGAGCTAGAACAACTCAACCTGGTTGCGGTGCGTCTGGGGAAAGTGGCACCAGTATCTTTGCGAGTGAATCCCGATGTCGATGCAGGTACTCATCCCTATATTTCTACCGGGCTTAAAGAAAATAAGTTTGGTATCGCCATGGATGAAGCCGAAGCTATCTTCGCTCGAGCGAACAGTTTGCCTGGATTGAAAGTTAAGGGGGTGGATTGTCATATAGGCTCACAATTGACAGAGATACAGCCGTTTCTCGATGCCATGGATCGTATGCTTGCCTTAATCGATAGATTGGCTGAGCAGGGGATTAACATTGAGCATTTCGATGTTGGTGGCGGCTTAGGCGTGACCTATGATGATGAAACACCTCCTCAGCCAGATGTTTACGCTGCCGCCTTGCTTGAGCGTCTGGGCGGAAGAGCGCTAAAACTTATTTTTGAGCCTGGTCGTGCGATCGCGGCCAATGCCGGTATTTTTGTTACTCAGGTACTCTACCTTAAAGGTAACAGTGATAAACACTTTGCCCTGGTCGATGGTGCGATGAACGATCTTATCCGTCCTTCACTTTACAGCGCCTGGCAAAACATTATTCCGGTGAAGCCTCGGGAAGGTGATACACGTAATTACGATATCGTGGGCCCGGTATGTGAAACGGGGGACTTCTTAGGTAAAAACAGAGAATTAAATCTCGATACCGGCGATTTTCTTGCGGTTAGATCATCGGGTGCTTATGGTTTTACTATGTCATCAAATTATAATTCCCGTCCCAGAGCTGCCGAAATCATGGTCGATGGCAGCCGGGCACATCTTATTCGTGAACGAGAAAAATTGTCACAGCTATGGCAAGGTGAGCAACTACTGCCGTAAACTGTCTATATTGCAGTTTTGTTTTTGTTTTTGTTCTGCTTCAAGCTGTAGAACACAGATTTTAAAGGATATCTATCTTGATCCATTTTACTAAGATGCACGGCTTAGGTAATGATTTTATGGTGGTCGATGGAGTAACACAGAATGTGTTCTTCTCACCTGATCAGATCAAGCGCCTTGCCGATCGAAATTTTGGTATCGGTTTCGATCAGTTGCTACTGGTAGAACCCCCTTATGATCCGGATCTGGATTTTCACTATCGCATATTTAATGCCGATGGTAGCGAGGTCGAACAGTGTGGCAATGGTGCCCGTTGTTTTGCCCGTTTTGTTCGTAATAAGGGGCTGACCAATAAACAGAAAATCAGAGTCAGCACTTCAAATGGCAAGATCACACTAAGGCTCGAAAGAGACGGTAATGTGACGGTTAATATGGGTATTCCGGTGCTTGAACCAGGAAAAATTCCATTCAATGCCAAGAAAATGGAAAAGACATACCTGCTTCAGGCGACGACTCCTGATTCAAATATGCAGACCTTCTTGTTTGGTGCCGTTTCCATGGGCAACCCTCACTGTGTATTGGATGTCGAAGACATTGAGGCTGCAGATGTTGAAGGCATTGGTGCCCTGCTTACCCGTCATGAACGTTTTCCTAAAGGGGTCAATGTGGGCTTTATGCAGATCATCAACTCGGGACATATCAAGTTGAGAGTTTATGAACGAGGAGCTGCAGAGACCTTAGCTTGCGGAACGGGTGCCTGCGCCGCTGCAGTTGTGGGGCTGCTACAAGGAAAATTAGACAATTGTGTGCGTGTCGATCTTCCCGGCGGTACCCTGACGATTAACTGGGAAGGGGAAGGTAAGCCGTTGTGGATGACTGGCCCCGCCGAACACGTATATGATGGACAGATACAACAATGAGTGATGCATCTAAAGTGAAAAAAGAAGCCCCCTTCGACGAAATACTAATACGTGAATATCTGTTGGATAATCCCGATTTTTTCAGTCGATATCCAGAATTGCTATTAGCCATGCGAATTCCCCACGCTGAGCGTGGAGCCGTATCTCTGGTTGAACGAAAGCAGGAGATGCTGAGAAGTCGGGTGCAGCAGCTTGAGGAGGAGATCACCTCCTTGATGGGAGTGGCTTCGCGTAATGAAATGATCTATATGTTCAATACGGCACTGTCGCTTAAATTACTGCAATGTGAAGATCTCGGAGAATTAAGGCAAGCCTTATCCGAAGGACTAAAGTCTCAGTTCCATTTTAGTCACGTCAGACTTATTACTGTACATGATCTCGATAGTGAACTGTCGCGGATCTGGAGCAAACGTTTGAGCCAGGGGCATTACTTCGGGCGTCTGACCATAGAAGAGTCTAAACGCCTGTTCGGTAGCGACGTGGGGTCAGTGGCATTATCCAGATTGTCTGAGCAGTGTGGGCAGGTGATTTTTGCTATTGCAAGCCAAGATGCGATGCACTTTCATCCCGAGATGGATAATCTACTGTTGGATCAACTTAAGCAGCTTTTAGATCACTTATTGCCAAAATTATAAACAGGCCCTAATGGACGTTGAATGGTTTCAGAAATTTGAAAGTTACCTCAGTGCAGAGCGTCAACTATCTAAACATACGGTACGTAACTATCTGTATGAGTTAGAGCGGGTCAGTAAGCGGCTGGATGAAACCACCTCATGGCTTGATGTTACCCGAGAGCAACTTCAAGGAGCATTGAGCCAGATTCACCGACAAGGGCTTAGCGCTCGTTCCATATCACTCACACTGTCTGCGATAAAACAGTTCTGTGACTTCCTGCTCAAAGAGGGTGCTATTCAGGCTAACCCGGCAATGAGTCTGAGTGCCCCAAAGCAAAATAAACTTCTGCCAAAAAACATGGATCTTGATTCCGTCACTCATCTTTTGGAGATAGAGGGCGATGATCCATTGAGTGTACGAGATAAGGCCATTATGGAGCTATTTTACTCTTCTGGCTTACGTCTGGCGGAACTGGCTGCATTGGATGTAAAGGATATCAGTTTCAGTGAGAGACAGGTCAAGGTGATGGGAAAGGGAAGCAAGGAGCGAATCGTGCCTGTCGGTAATATGGCGATGCATGCTATCGAATGCTGGTTAACGTGTAGAAAGGGAGTTGTCGCCTGTGAAGATGATGCCCTGTTTGTTACCGGTAAAGGAAAACGTTTAGCACATCGAAGTATTCAGGCCAGACTGACTAAGTGGGGGCAGGAACAGGCCCTGAATATGCGTGTTCATCCCCATAAGCTCAGACACTCTTTTGCCACGCATATGCTAGAGTCCAGCGCCGATCTCAGGGCTGTTCAGGAGTTACTCGGACATGCCAATTTATCGACGACACAGATATATACCAGCTTAGACTTCCAGCATTTAGCGAAAGTCTATGATGGCGCACACCCGAGAGCTAAAGCTAAAGTTAAACCGACACCGAAAGCAGGAAAAAACTGATGGTCCACTCTTACATAAGGACACGAGATTTTCGTGCAATTAGCTTTGACCTCGATGATACCTTATACGATAACCGTCCTGTCCTAAAACGGGCAGAGGCATCATTAATGGCGTTTCTCTATCGGGAATACGGTAAGTCTTGTCGATGGGAAAGGGCCGACTGGATAGCGTTAAAAACCTCCTTGCTTCTACAGCACCCGGAACTCGCTCACGATACCACAGCCGCAAGACTTATCATGTTAGAGCAAGGGTTACTCGGTTTTGGCTATTCCAGAGCGGAGGCGGAGGTGGGAGCTAAAGAGGGGCTTGAACACTTTTTAAGGGATCGTTCTAACTTTACCGTATCAAAAACCGTTATCAGTTTGCTCGAGGAGTTGGGTCAGAGACATCCCCTGATAGGGTTGACCAATGGAAATGTCGATGCCGCCAAGATAGGCTTGGATTCCGTTTTTCAGTTTGTACTCCACCCCGGTGACGGAACAAGAAAGAAACCTTACCCGGATATGTTCTACACCGCATGTCGAAGACTGAATATTGCTCATCAGACCTTACTGCATGTGGGTGATAGCTATCTTAACGATGTTCAGGGGGCGAGAATGGCAGGGTGTCAATCGGTATGGCTCAATCCTGCTTATGACAGAACTCGGGTCGACAAAGGCGCGGGTATGTTACCCCATATAGAGATCGGCGATATATCTGAGTTGTCAGCACTTCTTTCCTAAGCTTTCAATCGCTTGATATGTATCAAGTGATGCTTGGGTGATGCAGTGTATCTTGCTTTGTCCCTCCAGAGTGAGTTAATCAAGGATAGGTTCGTTGTCATGATACGTTTAGCTGTTTTAATGTTTGTCATCCTCTTTTCATCACTGCCGGTACAGGCCCATGAACTCCACTCCTCAGGTGGTTTTATCACGGGGTTTAACCATCCCGTTCTGGGATTCGATCACCTGTTAGCCATGTTGTGTGTGGGAATCTTAAGCACCCAACTCGGTGGTAGGGCTATCTGGACCGTCCCCACCGCGTTCGTCATATTTATGCTGGTTGGTGGTATTCTTGGTTTGCTTTCTATTCCGGTTCCGTTTGTAGAGATGGGGATTGCAATTTCGGTGCTATTGTTGGGAATAGCTTTAGCTATCGATAAGCGACTTCCTCAACTACTTGTGATGGCATTTGTGGGCGTGTTTGCCATATTTCATGGTCATGCCCATGGCGTCGAGATGCCGCAGTTGGCTAATCCAATACTCTATGCTTTTGGGTTTATCAGCGGTACAGCGACGATACATATTGTCGGGGTTTTGCTGGGCATGGGGATGCAGCGTGTGAGCAAGCAGTATAACCTGATGCGGATGTCGGGAGGCGTGATCGCGCTTATTGGCGGTTATCTGCTGATAGGACTATAGTTGTGAACTAGGTTCCAAGAGGTAATGGCTTTAAATGTGTTAGATGAGTTTACTGCCTTTGTAATGAAATAAACGTTTTTAAAACTATTGTAATTAGATAAGGATTGTCATGAGAAAAATAGTAATTGCTTTTTTAATCGTATTTCTTAGTACAGCATGTTCGATCAAACAGAGAATTGACCCTATTCAGATAAATAACACTGCAGTTGTGTGCATTCAAGAAAACCCTGATGTTCGGGAGGGGTTTTTAAAAGAGATGGAAGTTGTTTTAAAAGAAAAAAAAATAGATTACAGAATAGTTAGAGAGCTCAATGCTAGCAATCAATGTGAATGGACCGCTACATATACTGCTAATTGGGCTTGGGATCTGGCTTTATATATGGTGTACGCCGAGATAAAAGTGTACCACGATGGGCGCCTCGATGGTGAGGCCATCTATGATGCAAGGCGTGGTGGGGCCAATATGAGTAAGTTTATAGATGCAGAGCCAAAGATAAGAGAGTTGATTGAACAGTTAATAAAGCAAAAACAGGCATCGCTTCTATGGTCAACCATGGAGCAGGTTGCAATTTAACAAAAAAGCCGGCAATAGCCGGCTTTTTTGTTCTTAGTTGTCGCTCTTTGTTTAGAGTGCCAATGCCTTAGGGAAGAGGATATTATTCTCGAGGTGGATATGCTGGATCAAATCGGCTTCGAACTCGGCTAGTGTCGCGTAACAAACCCGCCATGTGGTGCATGCATGCTCAGGCGGCTGGAAATGATTGGTAAGCTCATGAAGTTTCTCGAGCATATGACCCGCATCGTCATGTTCATGTTGCATCGCGTTAATCGGGTTGCCGATATGGCCGAAGCATCCTTCGACGGTTTCGCCAGCGGCCATGGCTCTGATGGCCGGAAACAGGATTTTCTCCTCTTTCATCAGGTGCGGAGTCAGATCGTTGACTAATGCGCGTACCCAGCCCGCAAAAGGTTTAATTTCTGCGTGACGTTCACCATGTGCCCGTACCATCTTCTGGCTGTATTCCATTAACAGAGGTGCCTTCTCTCTGACATAGGCATGATGATTGGCTTCTATGTAGTCAATGAGTTCACCGAGTGGCAATTGATTAAGCGCATCATCTTTTTTGCCTTCAGAGTTTATTTTGCTAAGTGCTGTTTCGACATCGACTAATGCGATACCGGCCTTGTCACAGGCAACGGCTAATGTTCGACCCCCACCACAGCAAAAATCGATACCAAATTGACTAAATACATGGGCATAGCGAAAGTCATCGGCCACAAGCTGACCGACACGCTGTTCAGATAAGGAGATCTCAGTTTGGTCTGTAACGCTCATAAACACCTCAAAGCTGCAAATTATTTATACCTTTAAGGTGCATATTATTGGCCTGTTTAAACTCTGGCAAGTAAAACTTGACTAAATTGCTCAAGAATTCACATTTTAGCGTTAACCAGCCTCAACCGGAGCCTGAAGCAACATGGGAATGAGTCTGTTTACCGTTGTCTTAAATGATAGGGGGTCGTTGTTCATGACCTTGCCCCAGTTAAGATAACAGTTAAACAGTTCTGCACGGGTCTTCTGTTCCTGCTCATCGAAGTCGGCGTCGGCAAAGGCCCGTTGAATCACGGCCATTCGGCGTGAGTGAATATTGTCGAACACCGCCATGGCAGCCTCGTCGTGGCTGGCCCAGCCGCGGATGGCTAACTCATATTTGGCCAAATCTTGTCCGACTACAGTATCGGCTATGGCTTGCAGTCGCTGTTTAGGGGGAAGTTGTGGCAGATCCGGGTTGTCCGTTAACACGGCATTAAATTCAGACACCCAGTACTCCAGCATATGATCGAGCAGATCTTGTCTGTCTTTAAAGTGCCAGTAGAAGCTGGTCTTGGCGACACCGACAGTGCGAGACAAATTACCTATGCTTAGCTTATCAACACCTTGGTTTGATAGCATTATTAACCCAGCCTCCAACCATTGATTCTTGGAAAAACGTTGGCGCGTTACTTTACCGGTCATTGACATACCCATACAAAAATTGTGGTTGTTGCTCTAAATCAAAAATTGTCTATTTTCAGACCATGTGTCACATTTTTACAACCTCGTTATGTACCAGCTGGTACATCGAGGGGTATTATCGCCACTAACGTATGTACTGGTCGGTACTTATATCGTTGGGTAAGCGATTTTGGGTCATTATCCCAAATTAGCGACAGAAGGTTAACCCGTTTCGGTTTTTCATTCAGTGCTATATGACCCATGCGCTTTGCCTGTGGCAGTGTGTCGATAGGAAATCTAAAAAATGCAGAAGACAGTTCTCTCAATAACTTTGCTTGCAAGCCTGTTTAGTGTTGCGGCAGAAGCTAATTCAATGCCCGATCCCTACGCCGAACCTGCGGCGGCAATTCAAGCCCGCCAAGGTGTTCACCGCCTCATGGGGGCTAGCCTGATGGATGCTGGTGCCATTGCTACCGGTAAGAAACCGTGGAATGGTTTTACCATGCTTAACCGAGTCGATTCCTTAGCTGGTTTATCCATTATGTATAACGACTTCTTTTTTGTGTTCGATTCTTTCACTGAAAGTAAGGCCAGTGATGACTTGCTGGAACGTAAGGAGGAGTTTCAGAGCCGCTCTAAGGCGCTTAAAAATGCCACCCTTGGTCTGCGTTTAGCGGTTCGAAACCATGATGGTAATTCCAGTATGAAAGCCGTAGTGACCACTATTCAAGCCTGTAATGCCTGTCATCAGAGTTTTATGAAGCCTGATGCAAGGTTGATTCTACCCTTACCGGATGCTCCGGGTGGACATTAGAAACAGCAGTTTAAGTACACTTACCTAATCTAAGGAGTCGAATCATCATGACAGACACTAAACCAGTACCGCTCGACAATGATGAGCAGAGAGTCAGTTATGGGCTGGGGTGGCAGTTTGGTCGCCATCTACAAACTCACAACTTTGACGGGTTGGAGATGGAAACCGTTTTTGCCGGAATGTTGGATTGTTTCCATGACAGAGCTGCTCCCATCACAGATCAGCAAGTGGAATCGGCATTTAAAAATATCGCCGCTCAGGCAGCGGCCATTCGTCAACGCGAAGCTGATGAAACAGCGGGCCGAAGTCAGGCGTTTATGTCTGAAAACGCCCTTAAACCAGGTGTCGTTATCACAGACTCTGGGCTGCAATACAAGGTCATAGAGATGGGTGAGGGTCGAACTGCCGGTCAGGTCGATAATGTCATCGTTCATTACCATGGCATGTTGATCAATGGTGAAGTGTTCGACAGCTCCGTCGAGAGAGGGGAGCCGGTAGAGTTTCCGGTGCAGAGCGTTATTCCCGGTTGGACTGAGGTACTGCAGATGATGCCGGCAGGTTCTAAGTGGCGAGTATATGTCCCGGCAGAGTTGGCCTATGGTCAGGTTGGTAAGACGCCGAAGATCCCCGGGAATGCTGCCTTGATTTTTGACCTTGAACTGATTGAAGTCGTTTGACCCTGTTCACAGAGACTTTGTCTCCTTGTTACATGAAGAGAATTAAGCATTATGACAAACCAAATTGAAAACCGGAGCTCACAAGAGCTACAAGATGATCTGCCGAACATGTCGCGACGTAGTTTCTTTAAGAAAACTGTTATCGGTGGCGGCGCCGCTATGTTGACCGGGGGAGTGGCATTAGGCGCGTCGAAAGCGGCGCTGGAAGGGTCGACGAATACACCGGGTATCGAAGTCGATGAACTCAACTTTAAGCCCTTCGATCAACGAGATCTGGTATTGACTCATGCGGTTAGCCCAAAATTGTCGAAGATAGATCATCCCGAGCGTTCGGTTCAGTATTCACATTTGTGGAAGAAAGACTTTAATTTTAATGATGTGGTCCAGACATTCGAAAACCGCGATCATTTCGATAATAGTAAATCCGGATATGGTCAGGCCGACAGGGCTATCGGTCATGCCGCCTGGTATCCTCTGGTTGTTGCAAAATCCCGTGCATCCGCCTTCGGTCAACCAAACACTCCCCTGCATAGCTGGGATCAAACCGACGTAGAAGAAGAGCAATATGATTGGGGAAGCGGAAAACGTGCCGCAGACATGATCCGTTCGACCGGACGCCTGTTTGGCGCGGTCCGTGTAGGTATTGCTAAATTCGACAAACGTTTCGTTTACGATCCTCTTTACGACATGGAAGATGAACGGACCCTATCCTGGGAGAAAGATTTCCCATTCAAACCCAAGTCAGTGATTGTCATTGCCACCCCTATGGATTATGACAACGTGGCGACAGCGCCATCCTGGACCTCAGAAGGTGCCACGGGTAACGGATATAGCGACATGGGTAAGATGGCTTGCCAGATGGCGAAGTTTATTCGTGGTTGTGGTTATCATGCCGTAGGTGCGGGTAACGATCTGGCTAACTCGGTGGCCTATGCCATTCTGGCTGGCATGGGAGAAGGAGGTCGTCTCGGCTCTTGTATCATGCCGGGCGTCGGGCCCAGAGTGAGACTGTGTAAGATCTTCACCGATATTGATTTTGGAGATGCTTACGATCAGCCACGTACCTGGGGCGTGCGAGAGTTCTGCAAGACCTGTAAGAAGTGTGCCGATTCTTGCCCGTCAGGTGCCATCAGTCAGGACGATGAGCCAACCTTTCAGCCTACCTATGAGTTCAGTGATGAACCGGGCTATACCTGGAATAGTCATTCTGGCGTCAGTAAATGGCATTCAGATTCAAAACGTTGTTTCAACTTCTGGGTCGATAACGATACCTCCTGCCTGAACTGTATCGCCAGCTGTACCTTTAATGAACCCGACTTCTGGCATCACTGGATGATGATGGCGGTTAATCCTATGATGCCAAAATTCTTGCATGCATTTATGGCCGAAGCCCATCCTGCATTTGGGTATGGGGGACAGGGAGCCGAGCCTATTCCCGGCAAGGTTGAGAAGTTCTGGGAGTCAGGTGCCGATATGCGTACTAATGTTTCTATGAAAAATAACATCGGCACAGCCGGTTAACACACAGGAGAAAGAGTGATGGAAGCTTTACAATGGTTCTGTCTGGGCATTATCAGTATGTTGACAATCAACGTCATGGTGTATGTCCATATGGTGGTTAAACTTAAATGGTATGCGATACCTCTGTTGTTGATCGGAATCCTGGATATCTTGTTTGGCATCGCCTGGTGTGGCTCTTCGTTTATTGAAGGTTATGCGCAATCCGGTGCGCTGGGATTATCAGTGTTTGCCGGTTCCGGCTTACTCATGGTGATCGTTACCTGGCGTCATCTAGTGACGCCAGGCTTCAAGCCTGCTTAATAATTTGCTTCATATTTAGCCCCTATCCAGGGGCTAACACCCATATGTATAAGAATAACCCGTTCTGCTTATCGACTATGTAGAGTCTTCTTATAAGGAATAACGGTGGCTCTGGGTTGCGCATACAGCTTCTAAGGCCGACTAATGAAACCAGATCCATTTAGCTTGATCTATGGTTTGTGTCTATTGTTGAGTTGCAGCTTGGCTCTTATGATAGCTATCGGGCTACTTCTGCTATCAATTACCGGATAATAGGTGCTGAAAGATTTTAACCATCGATTGGTATTAGGTGCATTAAGCAAGTCCAACACTAGAGTCTGAACAATGGTGTTAGTTTGCATCCAAAACTGATCCACTTTCCCCCCTAATTTGCATTGAAAACTGATCCACATATTTAATACCTCCTGCCACCCCTGAGCAGGAGAATGTGGAGTGATAGATGTGTCATTATTAAG
>NZ_RXNU01000026.1 GCF_003966225.1 Shewanella canadensis | reverse complement strand
TGGGCTTCTTAGAATGTTTTGAGGACGTCAAATGGGCTCTCCACTTAGTTAATAACTTAGGATTGAGCCCTAATTTAACAGCTGTAGCTATGACTGTATCGGGAGAATTTAAAGATTGTTGAACAGCTGCCTCTTTAAAGGCTGCCGTATAGGTTTTACGTGGCTTAATTTTCATGACACCTTATCGCTTATAGTAAGGTGTCCACTATTAGGGGGTCACATCAGGTTGCCGGGGTCATATCACTTAAACCTCCTCAACAATTTTTTGATGCATGTTATTCCACTGCTCGGGGAATTTCCCGTCGAGCATGTAGACGAATGCAATTAATTCGGCAATAAGAAAGTAGAGCTCTTTGGGGATCTCTTCCCCAAGTTCTAAGCGCTGTAAAAAGTCACTGAGGTGTGGGTTCTTATGAATATGAACGCCGGCCTCTTCGGCCAAGGCTATTATCTCTTCGGCAACCAGGCCCGTACCTTTAGCCGTAACTGTAGGTGTGTGTTGACCGTCGAACCCAAGTGCTACAGCCTGTCGTTCGGTCTGTGGGTTCTCTTCTTGATAGCTATCATCTTCATTTTTCATATCTGTCACTTTATAATAATTTGCTAGAACCTAGAACCTAGAACCTAGAACCTAGAACCTAGAACCTAGAACCTCAAGCCTTAATCTTAACTAAATAATGATCGCCGGGGAGCAGCGTCGCGGGTACTTTTGTCCGTTTCGTTATTACCTTATCGGGTGTTAAACCGATATCGACCAGCTTTTTCATAAGTGGTGGCAACAGGAGGTCAATCTTATTGAGTAAGGTGTCATCTTCGCCGTTAAATGTCATCTCTAAGCGGTTGTCTTTTATATGGGTCTTAATTAAAAGGGGCCCTTGAGCTAAGTTAAATTTGAGTTGCAGTCGCCAATTTGAATCTGGGTCATCTTCCTGGCTCGCTTCCTCTTTGGTGAACTGTCCCTCCAGTTGATCTTGATGCTGATTGAGCGAATAGGGGAGGGTAAAGTACCAGTTAGTCTGCCCATTATTATCGTTGCTGGCCTGGGAATAGAGGTTCAGGTTGTTAACTAACTTCGCCATAGTCTCAGTCGTCCCCGCCTTGTCGAACATGGACAGGAGCGATTGGTTGACACCCAGCTGAGCCTGAAGCTTTTGCAAATATTTTTGAGATGACGCACTGAGTTTAGCGCTATTACCGCTTCCGGGCTTACCGGCTAACCCTGTCGTCTTTACACCAAGTAGAAGCTGAAACAGTAGCGAGACAGAGTTCATGTGCGACATGGATGCTCTGGCTACTGCATTGACCTCAACAAATGAATGTAAATGCAGCAGGCCCACTAACTCCTCCTGCACCTTGCTAGGTAGTGCCAAGGCTCGCAACATAGAGGGGTGAATTTGGGGCAAGAGTTTAAACAACTGAGTCGCGAGAGAGCTTTGAGGCTCTGCGGCTTTCTCTGTACTCTGCGGGAGCCCTCCGGCTTTGCCGAACGCCTTATTGAGAGCACTTAACATCAGATCTCTGTTTAGCCCGGACGAAGGGGTCTCTTTTTCCTGTTTACCCGTGGCGTGTGATACCAGCTCTGACTTTTGATTCGGTGACTGTAGTTCAGGTGATAGTTGTTTAGGTGACTGCTGTTTAGGTGATTGTAGCTTAATCTCTTCGAGCACTCCCTTTACTGAGTCGGCGATATTGACTCCTTTACTCACTCCATCAGTCAGGCCTTTACTTGTCAGGGCTTGATTCGTTAGGTTCTGATTAGCCTGGGACTTATTGCTCTGCCCGGTATCGGTCTGTGAACCCGATACCTTAGATTCAGAAGCATTAGAGAGTTGATTTGATAGCGATTTTGCCAACGCATCCCGGTTAATGTTAGCGCCGGCTTTGGCGGAGCCTGCAGTTGAGTTAGCCTCAGCTGAAGCACCAGCCGATGTTAGCTTGGCACCGGATGCATTTTTTGAACTGGCAGGGGGCAACCCATTCGAGTCTTTGTAGGGGAGCTTTTCCAGCACTTTTATCAAGCTTGAGTACAGCTTAGATAATTCTGGCTTAGCTAACACTAACTGTGACTCCATCTCCCCGATGTTTCGTGACGAGGGTTGAGACCGTAAGTTAGAAGTGAGCTCCACTATGCTGGTTTCTATGATCGGAGTAAGCCGTAAAACCCATTGCTGGTTTTGGTAACTAATGCTGGGTATGACCTCAAACCTGGGAGTGGCGACGAGAGTGGGAGAGGATTGAGCGGCTATAAGTGCTGAAAGACTGGCTTGTGGCAGAGGCAGTGATAACCCATTGGATAAGGTCAGCGACTTTGCCTCGAACTGGGCGGTGGGGAGAGGGTACCCTTGGGGCCGGGAGCTCAGTAGCTTTAATTGGCTGAGGTCTATGCCATTTTGCTGGATCAAGCTTTTAAGACTAGTGGGTAGGCTTGTCGATATCGTTTTACCCAAGGATATCAACTGAGCCGCGAATAAATCTTTCCCCTTAATGGTAACCGCACTTTCGACTGCCAGATTTTGAGCCTGTGGTTTTGGGGCCTGTGGTTGTTGAGCTTGTGTTTTTTGAGAATATGAGAACTCTTGACTGGTATTAACCAGATAACTTACGGCTTTTAACGCAGTGCGGCGACTCGAGTAAGATGAAAAATCAATATTGTAATTTGTGCCATCTAAAGTTATTTGGTCTATCTTTGAAGAAAACTGTATAACGGCTGCTCTTAACCCCTGAACCTCAACTTTCACTTGTGGATTTCTGTCAGTAGCAATCGAGGAAGGCATTTGAGCCTTCTTATCGGCGGTTGGGGGAGCGACTGTTCTAGCGCCTGCCGGGGGCGCCGAATGAGGCGTTGGGCTAGTGTTAGTAGCAGTGTTGGGCACTGAAGCACCTGTTTTAGTTTGAGGTTGAGTTTCAGGTGGCGGCACCACATCTCCTCTGGAATGGCTACCGGAAATGACTCTTGTTATGGGTAAGGCGTTGCTTCCATTACGTGTGTTGACTGGTTCTGACATTGACTAATTTCCGGTATTTTTTCATTAGTGCTTACAATTTTCGCGATAATAAATTTGATCTATTTTTTTTGACAAGTATCCTTATCGCCTTATAAACAAAAATCACACTGAGTAGTCTAGTTATAAACTGGTTAGTACATTTTTTGTCATTACTACTCATTATCGACTCAAGCAGAGACTTACTTTAGTTTTTCCTGCTAAGAGTATAAGTAAAAGGCGAAGTTTGAGCTGAGGTCGTTGGCACGCCAGCAACTAAGACTCACTCTTAAATCTAGCATCAATACAGTATCTGGTTTGTGTTAATCGTAAGCAGTATCAGCTGAAATGGATTCAGTTGTTTTTACCAAAGAGAGAAATATGAAGTTTAAATGGATAATGCTGGTTATAGCAGTGTTTGGCGTTGCGCCCATTTCAGCATCGCAGTTAAACACATACGGACAGGACGCCGAACGTATACACGTAGATTCAACCAAGTCCCCAATTGACTCAGATCAGAGCATCTCAGGCCAAATTGACGATTCCGATATCGCATCTGGCATCCAAGGAATTGATTCCGATGTTATTGCGTCTGAGGATGATGCAGAAGTCACGACCGCAGAGGTTACCGTTACCTATATTGACCCAAGGGATCCCATCGAAGGGTTTAACCGAGCGATGTGGGACTTTAACTACCAGTTCCTGGATAGGTATTTTTATCGCCCCGTTGCACATGGTTATAAAGATTACGTACCAAGACCCGTGAAGACGGGTATCAATAATTTTGTGACTAACCTCGATGAGCCCAGCACCTTGGTGAACAACACCTTGCAGGGTAAATGGGGTTGGGCGGCAAATGCCGGTGGACGCTTTACGATAAACTCGACCATGGGGTTACTCGGTGTAATCGATGTCGCAGATATGATGGGCCTGCCCCGCAAACAAGATGAATTCAATGAGGTGTTAGGCTACTACGGTGTACCTAATGGCCCCTACTTTATGGCGCCGTTCTTAGGACCTTATGTGACCAGAGAGGTCGCGTCGTTCTGGGTTGATGGCCTATACTTTCCTTTATCGGAGATAACGGTGTGGCAGTCCTTGTTGAAGTGGGGGCTTGAGAACCTAGATAAACGGGCCGTAGCTATCGATCAAGAGCGACTAGTCGATAATGCATTAGATCCTTATACTTTTGTTAAGGAAGCCTATTTCCAACATATGGACTATAAGGTGTATGATGGTGATGTACCTGTCGATCTCGATGAAGATGAGCTGTTAGATGAGTTTATGCAGGAATTAGATTAAAGAAGGTCCTAGGGAATATTTATACCCAAACGACCTCGAAATGCAGGATTCAGCATGTCGAGAAGTGACAGAGTTCAAGGCATGAAATAGCTGAACTAGTTATTCTAATTTTATATTTTATAACGCAGAAACATGTTGCTTCTCGCCTTGCCATGCGGGAGTTTCCGTAGAATACCTGCACTGCGTTAGTGATATTGAAAAGGGGCTCACCATTCTCTTCAATCACTGCCTTGTTCAGCTACCCTACGGGAGCTCTGAAACGAGCATTTTGAAGTAGCTTGGGTATACCCCAGGCTCCGGGTCATAGAATCTGGGAATTCGAGCCTTCTAAAAAGGATCCTTAATGGCGCTAAAAGATTTAGTCATTCTACTTGTTGAAGATGATCCTGTTTTTCGTCGTATCGTTGCATCGTTTCTCGATAGCCGCGGTGCGACGGTTATCGAAGCCGATGATGGCGAACAGGGGCTGGAAAAGTTTAAGCAAAGAGCATTCGATATTGTCCTGGCCGATCTCAGTATGCCGATAATGGGCGGTTTGGTCATGCTCAAGAAGATGTCTGAGTTAAACCCCGGCACACCGTCAATCGTTATATCCGGTAATCAGGTCATGGCCGATGTCGTTGAGGCGCTGCGTATTGGCGCGAGTGATTACTTAGTTAAGCCCGTCTCCGATCTATTTCTCATCGAAAATGCAATAAAGCAGAGCCTCGATGAGAAACACACTAAAGATGTTCAACTCGAAGATATCGAAGAGCTCTCTTATCAGGAGTTGCAGGATAACCTGGCACTGTTAGAACAAAATGCCGAAGCGGCAAAGAGTGTTCAGCAGCAGTTATTTCCCCCGTCACAGATTAACTATCTCACCGCTAAAATTGACTACAGCCTGTTTAAGGCCGATGAGGTGAGTGCTTACTTTATCGATACGGTCAATGTCGGCGATAAACATCTTGTGATGTATATGGCTCATTTTCACCCTCAGGATAACCGTGCGGCTTTTGCCAGCGTCTTGCTTAAGAGCTTCGTTAATCAAAAGCTGAAGTTGTTTCGCAATGGCACCACTCAGGCGATCATCGAACCCTATAATATGCTCACTTATCTCAATGAACGCATGACAAAATCAGGTTTAGATATCTGTATCGATATTGTCTATGTGGTGGTTGAGCTGACTCAATACCGCGCATCCATAGCACAAGCCGGCCAAGGTTTACGTTGTTACATTCGAAATGACGAAGGATTAACGCCTCTCGCGCTCTCAGACTCTCTCCAGCTTGGAATATTGGATTGGGGGCACCCCAGTGCTCAGTTTAGAACTTTAATGCCTGGAGAGCAGCTGTGTATCTCTTCCAGCAAGCCCGCCCATAAGCAGATGTTACTCGACAATCAATTCCATGGACTCGTCTACGATACCCAAATACCCACCGGCGGCTATGTGCAGTTGTCATTTTAAAAAAGGGTCGAGTTAGTAGTTCCTAGGAACTAGGATAAGCGGAAAGCTTTAAGGGCCAAGTAGCACCAGCCCTTTATACATAACCATGGATGGTGACATGAGAAAGTATTCTTTTGAAAACTTAGATGTTTGGCAACGCGCTTCGCGTCTAGTCTGTAATGTATATTCACTCTTTGAATCTTGTCGTGATCGTAGTTTTAAGGACCAAGTCACCAGAGCCGCTCTTTCTATCCCATCCAATATTGCAGAAGGAGAGGAGAGAGGGTCACCTAAAGATTCAGCAAGATTCCTCTATTATTCTAAAGGTTCAGCCGGCGAGTTGGCTACACAGCTATATATCGCCATTGAAATAGGTTTAGTCGATAAAACTAAAGCATTACAGCTGATAGATGAAACCAAGCAGTTATCCGCAATGCTGGCTGCTTTGATCAAAATACGCAAAGGTGAAGTGCATGAATGCCCTGCAGGATATCGACCTAAGGAAGACAGAAGTTCTTAGGCTCTGCGATAGTCAAAGTTTGATGTTTTTGATTAAATTACCAGCCTTAGAATAGTCAGGGGGGTTAATACCTCGTACCTAGGAACTCGTCACTTTATACTTTTTTACACAAAAAACGCCGCATATACATATGCGGCGTTTTACTCGTTTGAAGCGATCGGATAAGGTGCTAGAACCTAGAACCTAGAACCTAGAACCTAGAACCTAGAACCTAGAACCTTCTTCTAACGTTGTATACCTTCATGCTCCGCAGTCACTGCGATCTCTTCTTCCAGAGCTTCTTCTTCTGTGTGATGTGGGCCTTCGGCACCGTGCATCCAGCTTACAAGTTTGTCAGCCATAAGGTAAAGAATGATACCTGAAATAGCCGATGTGATGGCGATACCGGCGAAGATAGACATTGCATTAGCAAGCTGCTCCTCTTTTGGTCCGCCGTGTCCAATGAATGAACCTACGATACCACCAATCTTGTTTGCAGCAGCAACGAACAGGAACCAGGCACCCATCATCAAAGATGCGATACGCAGTGGAGCAAGTTTGGTCACCATAGACAGACCGATAGGAGACAGACACAGCTCACCCATAGTATGGAAGAAGTATGCACCTACTAACCACCACATGCTTGATTTACCATCCGGATTACCACCCATTTCAAGAACGGCGCCAATCATGAATAGGAAACCAATACCAAGCAGCACCAGACCTAAGGCAAACTTAACCGGAGAGTTAGGCTCATTTTTACCTAAACGAATCCAAATAGAAGCGATTACCGGCGCGAAAATCACGATGAACATGGCGTTCAATGATTGGAACCAAGTCGTCGGTACTTCCCAATCACCAATCATACGATCGGTAAAGTCGTTGGTGAACAGGTTCATCAGACCGCCGGCTTGTTCGAAACCTGCCCAGAAGATGATAGTGAACAGACCCATAACCATGATCACCTTAATGCGATCACGCTCAATTTTAGTCAATGGCTCTTTTTTTACATTTTCCTGACCGTTGGCTGCCGCTTTCTGTTGCTCAAGTTTGGCAGCAGGGTATTTACCAATATCACCGAGTAAACGTTGTGCGAAGACAAATTGAATGATTAAAGAGAAGACCATACCGATACCGGCACAGAGGAAGCCCATCTGGAAGTTGCCGTCATAGGCGCTAACAACCGAACCTACAATAATACCCGAGAGGAAAGCACCAACGTTGATACCCATATAGAAGATAGTGAACGCGCCATCACGACGATGATCGCCCTCTTCATAGAGATCACCAACCATGGTAGAGATGTTTGGCTTAAACAGGCCATTACCTAGAATAAGTACGCCAAGACCAAGATAGAAAACTTGAGTCTCCATTCCCGGTACCCACGCATGTGGTGTTCCAAGAATGAATTGACCGGCTGCCATCAGAGCACCACCAATCATGATGGCGCGGCGTTGACCCAGATAGGTATCGGCTAACCAGCCACCGATGAGGGGAGTCAGATAAACTAAACCAGTGAATGTACCATAAAGTGAAATTGCGTCGGCGCTAGTCCAACCTAAACCGTGACCACCTTCAGTTTGTACTTTATCTACCAAATACAGTACCAAAATGGCACGCATTGCGTAATAACTGAATCGTTCCCATAACTCTGTTGTAAACAACAGGAACAATCCCTTCGGATGCCCGAGCATCGTCCCCTGGGGTTTTGCTACGCTCATTAAGTCTTCCACCTTCGCTTGTGATTGCCTGCGGGACAAATGTCGCCACAGAAAAATGTTACTACTTTGTTTTACAGTCTTGTAACCTTACATGCCAATTGAGTACTCATTTACATTAAACTTATGATTGTAAAAACTTTATGCACTCAGGCCGCTAACAAGTGGGTCACAGACTATTGTTATATTTTACTATTTGAAGTTATAAATCCTACGAAACCCATCTTATATACCCTTTTAAGCTTGCAAATGTCAATTTAGATGAACTGAATGGCGTTAATTTAATCAAATTAACGGGTAAAAATAGCGAGTAGGGCAGGGATTGAAATTCAGACATTGAAATGTAAGAAGGGCTTTAGCCCCGAATCTTTAAACCAGTCTACGATTGTTCAACCTAGCGTCTATCCGCCACCACATGTAAGAGGGGCTTTAGCCCCGAATCTTTAACCCGCTTTCGGCTATTCAGCAGAGATTATACCGCTGGTTTGCAAAATTTGATTTGTGAAAATATGGCGTCAACATATGCTAATAAAGCAATTTCTCGACACAGCAGTTTATTAATTGAGCTGTTTTTTGTAAGGGGTATCTAATGTAAACCAAATCATAATTTTTCAGTTCCAAAAGCCAAGATCGTTTGATACTATCCGTGCCGTGAATGGGATGTCACGTGATTTTTATCATTAAGGTTAAAACCTTTTTGTCATAGTTTTGGTGTAGTTTATAGTTTGTCAATTTAGCACATAAACTAAAAGGGCATCCAAACACGGTAGAACACAGTTTCTACCAATTCACACTCTAATTTCGAATATAAAGCTACAACGTAAAAGGATGTTATGAAGGCTTGGTATCTCTTATATTGCAAACCACGAGGCGAAGCTCGTGCACAGCAAAATTTAGCACTACAACAGATCGATACCTATCTCCCTGTCATTGCGACGAAAGCAGTCAAGGCTGGTCGAAGTAGCGTCCGTACAGCACCATTATTTCCCTGTTACCTCTTTGCTTATTTTGATCCCCAAGTAACAAGCGTTAGTCGCATTCACTCCACCCGTGGTGTTTCCCGCATTGTTGGCTGTAAAGAGCTGATGACATCGATTGACGACGAAATTATTAATGCAATTAAACTACGCGAGCGGGAACTTGTTGCAGAGCTGTCAGAGTCAGCCGATGTTGAACTGAATCAACTAAAACCTGCCGTTGAGCCGGAATTTACTGAAGGTGATAAGGTCACCTTTACCGAAGGCCCTTTCGTTGATTTAGATGGCATATTTGCCGAAAAAAGTGGCGATAAGCGTTGTCATATATTGTTTGAAATAATGGGGCAGCAAAAGCGGGTCACAGTGCCTAAAAGCAGCATTAAGCCGAAGTAAACAGAACTAAATTAGTGCCGTGTAAATCGCTGTTAAATATATGTAGTTTAGGTTACCTGTTTGTCACAGTGTTTAAAGGGGTGTTTTGGTCATAACTTAGACTGCATTTATCTTCTGGTTCGGGTATAATCCCGTGTTCGATTTTGTTTGGTTTTAACTGGTCATACCTATTTAAATCAACACTTTTAGCCTCAGCCGTCTATGGCGCGGGCTAATTGAAAACTAAAAAATTATATTTTCGCATCAAGCGAAGGGCAGTTTAGGGGCCGTAACCTATGGGCGGTAGCGTGTCTAAAATTCAGCAAACGTAGATTTTTGCTTGTCACTTGTTTCCGTCACCCGTAGTGACAAAGTCACGTCCCGTAGGTCGTAGACCGGTCGCATTTGCTCTTAGCTCTAAACTATTATCCGTATTCCGTAAGCGAAGCGTTCAGTAGGTCGAAGACCGTCCGTCTTAGCTTTTGACTCGTAACTCGTAACTCGCAACACGTCGCTGTTACTGTTTCCCGTAAGCAAAGCGTTCCGTAGGTCATAGACCGTTCCGCTTCACTTTTTACATATTACTTAAAATTCGTAGCTCGCAACTCGCAGTTTCGCTTTAGCTCAAAACCTCTTTCTTAATGGAGAACGCCGGTGTTACACAAAACCAAAAAAATAATTATAGCAGGCATCAGCGCCTTAGTTCTGCTGGGCACGCAAGCCCAAGCAGCTATGCCGTCTCCGCAGATGATAGAGCAATTTAAGAGTCTACCAGCATCCGAGCAACAAAGACTCGCGAAACAATATGGTATAGACCCTTCTATGTTAGGTGGCTCTACAGCCCAACAACAAATAGAAAACCCACAAGTTGTTGCACCTAGATCTAGTACTAATACCGTTATCAATCAATCTGCTCAAGCGAAAAATTCTCTCGATTTTCAGCAAGATTCAAATAAAAACGAATTAAAACGTTTTGGTTATGAACTGTTCCAGGGCGCACCTTCTACTTTTGCACCGGTAACAGATGTCCCAGTTCCAAGTGAGTACCTAGTCGGTCCCGGTGACAATATTAAGGTTCAGCTTTATGGCAAAGATAACAAGGAGTATGATCTTGTCATTAACCGTGAAGGGGTGATTCAATTTCCTGAGTTAGGGCCTATTACCGTTAACGGTCTGACTTTTGCTGAGTTGCGTGAGACATTATCATCTCGTATCAGCCAGCAAATGATCGGTATTCAGTCAAACATTACTATGGGTGAGCTACGCTCTATCCGAATTTTTGTTGCCGGTGATGCGTATAAGCCTGGCTCATACACAGTTTCAAGTCTATCGACTATCACTCAAGCCTTGTTCGTTGCAGGCGGTATTAATGAGATTGGCTCGCTTCGAAACATTAAGTTAAAGCGAAATGGCAAACTGGTTGGCAGCATGGATCTGTATGATCTACTGATGAGCGGTGATGCTTCAGGTGATCTCAGGTTACGTTCTGGTGACGTCGTCTTCATCCCATCGATTGGTGGTTCTGTCAGTGTCACGGGCGAAGTACGCCGTCCTGCGATTTATGAACTTAAAAACAATGAAACCATGGGCGATGTTATTGCCATGGCAGCCGGACTGAAACCGGGTGCTTATCCACTGAGCAGTAGTGTTGAGCATTTCGATGAAAAAGGGTTAAAAAGTATTACCAATGTCAATTTAACGACATCAAGTGGTAAGAAAACTAAAGTTCAAGCCGGTGACCTGGTCAAAGTCCGTAGCGCCTCGAACCAGTTTGAAGATGTGGTAACCGTTATAGGTGCCGTAGTCAGGCCCGGTAAATACCAGTGGTATCAAGGACAAAAAATCAGTGATCTGCTTCCTTCGCTTTGGGGAGATTTAGCCTCGAGCGCAGATCTGGACTATGGGGTTGTGGTAAGAGAGATAAATCAATATGGCGATATTGAGGTTTATCAATTCCAACCTGCTAAGGCGATCAACGATAAGCTTGTTTCACAAGACTTACTTTTGCAAGCCAGAGATAGAGTCATACTATTTAATTACAACGATGCCGCACAAAACAGATACGAGCTCAATAAGCTCGTTAAGCAACGTTTAGCCAAAGTTAAGGCGTTATCTGGTGATTCACTGCTTGGTACTGACATTTTTAAATCCGGTTTCGATCAACTAAACAGAAACAGACTACAACAACGTGCTGAAATTGGTGGTGTTGTCGTAGGAAAAGAGAATTTAGATGATAATAGCAGTGCGATAAAAGGTGAAGTCAACAAGATGTTGGCGAACATGTATGACGATAAAGATCTGATTAAACTCAGTGGTGTGATGAGCAGAAGTGAACTGCTTTATCCTGTGGTCACTAAACTTATCAGCCAAGGACAGGCTGGACATAGTGTCAGCGTTGTAGCGATCAATGGTAAGGTACGTCACCCCGGAATTTACCCTTTATCGATTGGTGCAAAATTACATGATCTTGTCATTGCCGGTGGTGGGTTACAAGAGGGGGCGTACGCAGTACGTGCCGAGTTGACCAGCACTGTAGCAACGGCTGAAGGTTCGAGCATTAGCCATAGCAATATTGAACTGAGTAAAGCACTTCAAGATGATGCGAGCGCTAATGTCACCCTAAAAGGCCGTGATATTTTAACCGTAATGACGACACCCGATTGGCAGGAAAATAAGTCAGTCGAAATTCGTGGTGAAGTGAAGTTCCCCGGTATGTACAACATTCGCCGCGGTGAAACACTTAAAGATGTGATCCACCGTGCCGGCGGCTTTACCGAATACGCCTACTTACCATCGTCAGTATTTGTGCGTGAATCGGTGCGTCAACAAGAGCAGTTAGAGATTAAAAAACTTGCCGATCAGCTACGCCGAGATATAGCAACTCGTGGTGTATCCAAAGATGGCAACGTCATTAACTACTCTGATGCTCAGATGATGCTAACGGATCTCGAAAATATTAAAGCGGTAGGGCGTCTTGTTGTTGACCTATCTGCAATATCTATTGGCATAGAGCAAGCAAATCTTCAACTAGAAGACTCAGATATCCTCTATGTACCATCGACCAAGCAAACCATTGCTGTGATGGGTGAAGTCCAGCACGCTGCGACTCATAGATACAAAGAGGGGTTAACCTTAGATCAGTATCTCGCTATGTCAGGTGGCGAGAGAGAACGCGCCGATGCTGATAGAACTTATGTCATCAAGGCTAATGGTTCAGTGATGCTACCAAATCGCTCAATCTGGTTCAGCAGCGAAGACAGTCTGAACCCTGGTGACACCATCATTGTACCGCTCGATACCGAGTACAAAGATAACCTCACCCTATGGACCCAAGTCACCAGCATCATCTACAACACAGCAGTCGCATTCGCCACAGTCGCTAATCTTTAAAAAGAAGGCTAGGACGTACGCAAGCTCACGGCTAGATCGCTACGCTACTAGAGCGGACTTTGTCCTACTATAAAAGCAAAAATAAAAGCAGCATATTACTCTGCTTTTATTTCTTGACTGTATAGAATCTAGCAGGCACGCAGTGCCGCTCTCGCCGTGACGAAGTCACGTCCTAGAAGCGTCGCGCTCTGCTTTATAGACAAGGAGTCCGTATGCGATTTGAGAAACTGGATGTTTGGAAAAGGGCCTCCCGACTTTCTTGCGAAATCTATAAAGTGACTGAGTCCGTTAAAAACTGGGGCTTCAAAGATCAAATAACGCGCTCAGGCCTTTCGGTACCTTCAAACATAGCTGAGGGCGAGGAGCGAGAAACTGCTAAAGAGAAAATACGTTTCTTGTATTACGCCAAAGGTTCACTAGGCGAATTGGTAACCCAGTTATACATCGGAATCGAAATTGGCTATCTAGAAAAACATTCCTCAATGGAAATGGTAAAAGAAGCCAAAGAATTAGCCAAAATCCTAGGCACTCTAATTAAAAACAAGGAATCACAGATAAAAGAAGATAACGCTGATTACAAAATTTGATTAATTTAACTTGGCGGTTGGCGACTTTGACTTTCCGCTTGTATAGCAGCGTAGCGCTCTAGCAGACACGGAGCTAAACCTTGGAAGGTTTCTGCAGTTATCTTTTGATCTTATAGCAGCGCAGCGATCTAGAAGCAAAGCGCTCTAGCCGCGAAGCGTCCTAGATTCTAATACCCGAATATAGAGAAGAATTTCAATGTCCACCGAAATTAAAAACTACCCCGACGCCCAATTCGTCAACCCCCAAACAACGAGCGACGACGAAATCGATCTACGCGAACTCTTTGGTGTCATCTGGCAGGGCAAGTGGCTAATCATCGCCATCACAGCAGTTTTCGCTATTGGTTCAGTCATTTTTGCCATCATGCAGCCTAACACCTACAAATCTGAAGCACTCTTAGCACCTGCCTCAGAAGAGCAAGGTGGTGGTTTGAGTGCATTAGCATCTCAGTTCGGTGGCATCGCCAGTATGGCGGGCATTAATCTTAGTGGTGGAGGTGGGGTCGACAAGACACAAATGGCCATAGAGGTGATGAAATCACGTCAATTTACCAGTCAGTTTATTCAAACACACAATATCCTTCCTGATTTGATGGCCGCTGAAAAATGGAACATAGGCGACAACACAATCACGTACAATGAAGAATTGTATAGCCTAAGCACTAAGACTTGGGTTCGCGAAGTTAAAGCACCATTTAAGCCTGAACCTTCGATGCAAGAAGCCTTTAAAGTATTTACTAAAGTCATATCTGTTAGCTCGGCAAAGGATACAGGCATGGTTACGGTATCCGTAGAGCATTTATCGCCTGCCGTTGCCCAGCGATGGGTGACTTGGTTAGTTGAAGATATTAATAAAGCGATGAAAGATCGCGATGTTACTGAAGCTTATAGAAGCAGTGATTTTTTGAATAAACAAATAGCACAAACAAATGTTGCAGATATTCGTTCAATACTCTACAAACTTATCGAAGAGCAGGCTAAAACAATCATGTTTGCCGAAGTTAGAGATGAGTATGTGTTTAAGACGATTGATCCAGCGCTAGTATCGGAAGAAAAGGCAGGACCTAAACGAGCTCTGATATGTGTGTTAGGCACAATGTTAGGTGGTATGTTGGCTGTGATGATTGTTCTGATAAGACATTTTGTTAAAAAAGAAGATTGAAGTAAAAAATAAAAAAGAAAAGAGCCTATTGGGACTGTTTACTGAAAAACAGCGAAACCTAGGCTTTATAGGGGATAGCGAAGATTCGACTGTCTCAAAATGGATTAAAAGTGTCTCAGGTGCTTTTGAAGGGCTGAGATTGAGTTGTGTAGATATTCATTGTTGAGATATAAATCTGCAAATTAATTTTCTATTTTCGATATGTCTTACTCGTCACTTTTTATCATTAACAATTAAAGTAATCTAATTTTTCTTTAGATACGGTGAAGGTTTTTCTCCTCAACGTCCGTGTACTAATTTCAGTTTCCTCTTATTTGAACTATAAGTTTGAGTACGTAGTTCATCACATTTAACTAATGATTTATTAAATTCAAAGGAAAATTTATGCCAAGCTTTAGTATTCTTGATTGTACATTACGCGATGGTGGTTATTATAACAATTGGGATTTTACTCCCGATGTTGTGACAGCGTATTTAGATGCAATGGCTCAAGCAAAGATTGACTACGTAGAACTAGGATTAAGGAATTTTCCCAAGTCAGGATTTGACGGCCCTTTTGCTTATACAACAGAGGCATTTCTCAAAAGACTGAACCTTCCAGTTGGTCCTACATATGGTGTGATGGTTGATGCTAAGACTATACTTGAAGCAGATATGTCCGTTGAACAAGCTGTTGATGCACTGTTTGTTGATGCAGATCTAAGTCCTATAAAGCTAGTTCGGGTTGCAGCACATTTTCATGAAGTAGAAAAGTCTGGACCTATTGTTAGAGCATTAAAGGCTAAGGGTTATATTGTTGGCTATAACTTAATGCAAGCTGGTGGAAAATCTGACGCCCTAATAGCCGAAAAAGCTAAATTAGCCTCTGAGTGGCAGTGTATTGATTCTCTTTATTTTGCTGATTCTCTAGGAAATATGGATGCAGACGAAGTTACGCGTATTGTTAAAGCGATCCGCATGCAATGGCAAGGTGATATTGGCATCCATACTCATAACAATATGGGTAAAGCTTTAGATAATACCATAACAGCAAAAACCTTAGGCGTAACTTGGCTTGACGTTACTGTAACTGGCATGGGACGTGGAGCGGGTAACGCACAGACTGAAAGTTTACTTGCTGTAGTTAACAGCGAAACAAGTGCTTACCAACCTAATGCTGTCTACGAGTTAGTTATTCGATATTTTGAGAAAATGCAAAAGGATAGTGGCTGGGGAAGCAGTTTACTTTATTTCCTTGGTGCACAAAATGACGTGCATCCAACGTATATCCAAAACCTAATTTCGAATAAACATTACGGAACTGAGGAAATCGTTGGGGCCATAAATTATCTGAGTCAGCTAGAAGGTACGACCTCCTATAATGGTGATGTAATGGACTCTGCTATCTCGTTTGATACCTCTTCAAAAGAAATATCCGGCACAGATTTATTACTCGGAAAGTTCAAAGGTAGAGAGTTATTAATTATTAGCAATGGTCCTAGCCTTGAACGTTACCTATCTGAAATCAAGAGCTATATAGAAGAACGTAAGCCTATCGTTCTCGCTATTAATGCAGTTAGTACTTTAGCTTCTGAGTTTGTGAATTACTACTGTGTATCTCATAATAGTAAATTTTTATCTGAGCATGATGTATATAAAAGTTTAGATCGTCCATTGATTATGCCTGCTCATCGATTTACCGATGAAGAACTGAAAAATGTTTCCAATGAGTTTGTAGATTATGGCCTTAATGTCGAATCTGATGAATTTATGGTGTCAGATAAAAGTTGTAGTGTGCCTTATGATTTAACTGCTGCTTATGCTTTGGCTATAGCCGTTCACTCGCAAGCGGAAAGTGTTTCCCTCGTGGGTGTTGATGGATACGAACGTGGTGATATTCGTCAAACTGAAATGTTCGACTTACTATCAAAATTTAAAGTGTTTGCTCCTGACTTAACAATTAAAGCACTTACTCCAACAAGCTACCCTATTAAGCAAGAGTCTATATATGCACCAAATCTTTAATTACAACCTCTATATTTTTGATTGTGATGGGGTGATTTTAGACTCAAATGCACTTAAGGTGCAGGCTATGAAGGAAGCGCTAGAAGCGCTTTCTTTTAAGTCTGAGTTAGTTACAGAATGTGTAACATATTTCGCAAATAACTTTGGTAAGTCTCGCTTTCATCATGTAACTCATTTTGTTAATGAGATACTTGAGCTTAGAAGCGAGCAAAAAGCAGAGATTGAAGCTAAAATACTTAGTGATTTTTCAAATCAATGTAAAGAGCTTTACTTAACTGCCAGTCTTACTCCCGGATTCTTAAACTTGATTCAAACTTTACCGGGTAAAAAGTTTGTTGCTAGTGGGTCGGAACAAAGTGAACTTCGCGCAGTGTTCAAAACTCGTGGTCTAGATAAGTATTTTGTTGATGTTTTTGGCTCTCCAACACTTAAAACGCAGCTTCTAAGCAATATTTTACAAAGCCAACCGGATGCTAGAGCCTTAATGATAGGTGATGCAGTGTCTGACTTTGATGCAAGCCAAGAAAACAATATTGATTTCATTTGTTATGTTCCCTATTCGAATGTACCGATGCGCATGCAATTACTTTCTAAAGAACATCAATTCGAGGTCATCGAGCACTGGCCTCAACAAGTACTCATGGATAATTAGAAAAATGGATAGTCATAATATGAAATATGCGGTTGTCATTCCCGCCCGCTATCAATCAAGTCGCTTTCCAGGCAAACCTTTAGTCGATATCTTAGGTAAATCTATGATTCAGCGTGTTTGGGAACGTTGTTGTGCAGCAGTTGGTCAAGAGAAAGTTTATATTGCGACAGATAGCGAAAAAATTCGTTCTGTGGCATTACAGTTTGGTGCTCAGGTGTTAATGACTTCATCTCAGTGCTTGACTGGTACAGATAGATTAGCTGAAGCCAATAATCAGTTAGATTGCGATTTCATCATTAATGTGCAAGGTGATGAACCTTTGATAGAACCGAACGATATTCTGAGTGTACTAGCTAAATACCAAGAAATGCCAAATACTGTTATTAATGCTATGTGCGAAATTACATTAGAAGAAGAGTTTAGATCTTTTAATGTTCCAAAAGTCGTGGCAAGCAAAACTGGTAATTTACTTTATATGAGTCGCTCCCCAATCCCTATAACCAAAAATGGAGGTTATACATTTGGTTACAAGCAAGTCTGTATTTATGCTTTTTCAAGAGAGCATTTAGAGTTTTTTGCTAAAAATGATAAGAAAACAGATATCGAAGAAGTTGAAGATATAGAGATTTTACGTTTTCTAGAAAATGATATAACAGTGAAAATGATCAAAGTGGATAGTGCTAGTATTGCTGTTGACGTACCATCAGACGTTAATCGCGTTTTAAATAAAATTAAAAGTGTAAACTAATAGGCTTGTTTGAAGTGCTAAGCCTTGATTGTTATTTGGTTGCAAATTGAATAATATGTCAAGATAAAATTTTATAAGGTTATAGTGTGATTGAAGTTATGAAAGGTGTTATATAGCAATTAGCCTGAATTTCATAATATAAAATAACATACTTTATTACCGTAATTATTTGAGTTTTTATTGTGAATAATACTCTGTGGGCTCTTTCTGAAAGGGGTATTCAAATTCTATTTGGTTTGATACCTTTTATTTTGATTGCAAGGTTTTTTGATAAGAAAGACATTGCTATGTATTCGATTGTTTCAATGCTTTTATTCAACTTGTGGAGCTTGTCTTCATTTAACTCGAGATCTATATACATTAAATATAAATCATTATATGGAGAGGCATTTAAACGTAGGTTTTTAGTTGTTTTTTTTGTGAACAAATTAATTGTATTCTTTGTTTTTAGTGGTTTTCTGTTTTTATATTTAGATTCCCTAAGTTATCTAAATATTTATGTTGTTTCATCTTTTTTTGTTTTCTTATTCAATATTTTTGAAACTTCACTTTGGGATGTTGAATGCGATTATAAACAGCGTAAGGTGTTTATATTTAGATTCATTGTTTCTCTTTTATCGTTTTTTGCTAAGATTTTTGTTATCTTATATATAGAATCGATAGAGGTTATGTTTCTTGTTTTAGCATTTGAAATGTTAGCTTTTCAATTGCTATTTTACATTTTTAGAGAAGATAAAGCCCAACGTATATTTATTTTTAAGTTTAGGAACTGGTTGTATTTTACAAAGAAAACATTTCCTCTTTTTGTGTCGGGACTTATAGTGTTTGCCTATAATAGAATAGACCAGTTAATGTTGGCATCTTTGGCATCTGCTGAACAACTAGCTGATTATAGTGTCGTGTTGAAGTTAGTTGAACCATTAAGTGTAATACCAACAGCTATATGTGCTACTGCCCTACCTTTCTTAGTTGGTTTGAAAAGAAATAAAAGTAAATATATTGATGTTTTAAAAGGCTATATTTGTATGACATTTTATGCATCATTATTTTTATCTTTGTTTTTTATTTTTTTTGGGGCGGATGTAGTAACTATTATGTTTGGTGAGAAGTATGTAAATATTACTAGTTTGGTTTTTATTTTGGCTATGAGTATTCCGTTTTCATTTATAGCAGTTTTTAATGGTATGTTGCTCGTTTTTTATGATAGACAATCATTAGCCCCAGTAAGGGCGTTGTTTGGTTTGGTTGTTAATGTTTTGTTGAATTTTATTTTTATTCCAGCCTATGGGGCGCTAGGTGCCGCGTTAGCTACATTGTTTACTCTAATTTTAAGTGGTGTTGTCTTATATTTAGTTTTACCTAGCACAAGAAATATTGGCATATTAAACCTGCTTAGCCCATTTTATGTTAAGAAGATAAAGTTAATAAAATTATGATGAGAAAATTTGGTCAACTAGAACAGGAGTTGTTAGATTCGTTAAGATCTGATATTTTAGGTAAAGATGTTTTAGTAATAACATGCGGTCCATCGATGGAAAATTGGAAAGCTGTGTATGATGGATATCCAAAGGATAATAAACCAGTTGTTTTTTGTGTAAAACAAAGTGTAAAATTTGTCGGTGAACTTTGTGATGTTCATGTTTTAAATGAAGTAAATTTGATTAAGTATAAGTATAAGTATAAGAAAGATAAGCCTAAGGTTATTTTTGGTTTAGGTGCCTATGAAAAACGTTGGTTTGGATTTGTTAATAGTGATCTTGTATATACAGTAAAGTCATCTGATACCCTATCTGACTCTATGGCTGGTAATGTCGTTTCACATTTCAACAGTGAAATATTTAGACAGCAATTCATTTTTGGGCCGGTAGTCAACTGGGGCCCAGGTATAATGTATGAATGTGTCTTACCATTCTTGATTAATTGTAAACCTAGTACGATAACTACAGTTGGATGGGATATAGCTGATAACAATGGCATTAATACCCACTATATGGAGTGTAAGAAAAACGAAGCTAACGTCAATCAAATTAACACTAATTTTTTCAGAAAATTAAAGATTGATGTTGCCAATGCGCTGTTAAGAAATTCGATATCTTCAAAGGTACACGATTTATATAGGAACTTGTCGCTATTTATCAAATATAGTATTGGTTTGAAGGTTAACCAGGTTACGATGATAGATGGTGAGGCTGAAACAGTTAGTAAATTGATTCCACATGTAAAAAATCTGTGCAAGGAAAATGGTATTCAATTAAATATAGTTTCTAAGTCCTCATGGACGAATAATTGAAGGATATGTAAAGTGTCAATTTTGTATTTCCCAGCGTTTGATTTTAATGGTGAACCTAATGGTGGAACTCTAAGAAGTAAACAGATATATAATTTTTTAATAAAAAGTAATGGTGTTAAAAATATTTGTGTAGGCGAGATAAACTTTAAGAAAGAAATCTTGCTTCATCCATTTTCTATATTTTTACATTTTTTCCATTTGCTGTTTAGGACAAAAGGTTTAGTCTTTAAGAATAAAATAAAATATACTATCTGCTATGTTTATATTTTAAAGCTAGATGTTGACAAACTTTCATTCGATTCTATCGTTTTAGAGCAGGGAGCTAATTATACAATTTTTATAGGTGATATTCTTTGTCATTTGTCTGTAGAGTTCAGTTTGTATCCTCACAATATTGAGTTTTGTGTTTCGAATCAGAATCTAAGTGATGATGCCCAATGTTATTTGTTTATTAAAAGATCGATGTTATCTGCAAAAAATATAGTTGTTATTTCTGAATTTGATGCACAAATATCGAGAGTATTCAATGACAATGTAAGTTTATTGGAGTATTGTTCAAGCGAAAAATTTAAACCTGTCAAAACATCAAATGAATATCAAAATGAGTATGGTCAATATTTTGTCGCGTTCGGGAGTTTTTATAATCCGCCGACACTAAAAAGTATGTTAAAATTGATTGAAAATTTTGATAAGTTAAATTTTGTAGAAAATCAAAAATTGTGTATTTCTGGATTTGGTAGTGATGATTATGTTCATTTGTCTACAGACAAAGTAAAAGTTATTGGTAGTTTAAAAGATGAACATTTAGATAATATCATCTTGGACTCTATTGGAATAATAGTGTATCAGACTCCTACAACTGGTTGGCTTACTAAAATAGAACGTTTATTAGCATATGGTAAACCTATATATATTAATAGGACATATATACAAGCTGGTGAACGATATCCAGAAATGATAATCCCTTATGACCTTTAAATAATTTTGCTATAGGTATCAATTTGTGACAGTTTTTGTTTATTATATGCCATTTATGTTTTTATTTTTACTATTATATAATACGCACAGATCGTCATTGAAAATGCTGGTTGGCTTCTACATGTTGTTGACTATTTTTTTAATTTTAGCTCTGAGGTATGATGTTGGATGGGATTATATGTCCTATTCTAAGGCTTTCAAATATGGATATGATAACTTTGAATATTTATCTTCTTTAATTTTTGATATTTCAAGGTTTCTTGGTAGTGTAAATTATGTTTTCCTTATATATGCATTTCTTACAATTCTTCCTTTGTTGTTAGTGTTTTATTTGGAGCGTAAACTTTCGTTTATAGTTTGTTATATTTCACTTCCTTTTTTCTTTATTGAATCTTTTTCAGTAATTAGGCAAGAGGTTGCTTTGTCATTTTGTATTTTAGGATATCTATTATATTTAAGACGAGACATTAAGGCCTTCTTAGTTCTAATGGTAGCGGTTGGATTTCATTCTTCTGCTATAGTATTTCTTTTGATGATTATTGTTTTGTGGTTTGGAAATAGACTCGTTAAACTATGTATTTTAACGTCTCTCGTTATTCTGGCAGTTTATTTTGATTCAATATTTTCATTATTTATACCTTTTTTCCCTACATTGAGCTTTTATAATTCAGGATCCAGTTATGGCTTGCTTTCAGTTTTATCTGTTTTTTTGCTTTTCATAATATCACTGAATAAAAGTGATAATTTAGAACACTATTATTTGATTCTAGTCGGTATTATATTGAATATCATTCTTTTAAACTTTGACTCGGCTTTAGCTCGGTTATGTTGGTATTTTTACATCCCATTTTGCTTTTTAACTTGGTCCCGTTTTTTCTTCAAGTTAAAAGTTGGGCATTGGTTTTTTTATCTTGTTATGCTTTTTCTTTATAGTTATAGTTTGATGTTAAAGTCAAGTCTAGAAAATGGTTCTTATTTACCATATCAAACAATATTAGGAGTGTAATTTGAAAAAACGTTTTTATTGTCTACCTGGTGTTTTGGTCAGTTTTATGATGTCTTTAAGTCCATCTTTTAGATTTTCAAATTTTATTTTAAGAATGTTCAACTCTGAGGTTGAAAAAAATATCACGATACATTCAGCTGTAAGGTTTATTTTACCTACTCGTATGAAAATTGGGGAAGGAACGACAATCAATGCTGGATCTTTAATAGATTCTCGCTGTCATGTTGAAATAGGTAAAAATTGTATGATTGGGAGAGGCTCAAAGTTGTTTAGTTTGGGGCATGATTTAGATGATGACTTTTTTAAAAGCGTCGGGTCAAAAATAACACTTGGTGATGGAGTTGTAGTTTTTCCTTATGTATTAATTATGCCAGGAGTTATTATCGATGACAATGCAGTTATTTTGCCTGGCAGTGTCGTGACAAAAAGCGTACCAAGAAACTGTGTTTATGGTGGAGTCCCTGCAAAGTTTATTAGACGCCGAGAGTGTAATCCAAGTTTTTCTCATAATTACAATGTATATTTTGGAGTTTAAATGTATTTTGTTGTACCAAACCTAAATGGTCACTTTTTGAACTATGTTGAAATGTTCAAACAAAGGTCTGATTATGAAGGACATATTATCTTAACGTCTGACTTTAAAAGTTTCTTGGCTTTGATAAAATTAATTTTGTCATCAACCAATGGTAACAAAATAAACTTATGCTTTTTGCATGGTGAAAAGCATATTATTCAATCTCTATTGACGGCTTTTTTTAAAAATGTCAATGTTAGCTCTATCTTTTATTACGGCTTTAATATCAATTCTGGTTTTTTTAAAGTCTGTTTAAGTAAGCTTTCCATATATTTGCTTTCTGCTCTCAATATCAGGTTGTTTTATTTAGAGAAGCCTGAACGTATAATTATTCCTTCATTAAGATCGAAGTTTTTATATTTGCCAGATCCTATCTTGATTCCATATGATTTCGACGTTACGACTAGAGCCCTTACTATACCTAAGGTTTTAATTGCCGGGTATTTAGATTCAAGAAAGTGCATTGATAAGATACTGGTTGCTCTTGAACAGCTTTTATGCGACTCAAATTTTGAAGATATACATGTTTTTTTAGTGGGTGAACAATCTGTTGACGTCTCTGAAATGTTGGATTCATATTTATTAACGACTAACTTAAAAGTTTTTCAGGAGAATCAACGTGTAACAGACGAGGTGTTAGCAAAATATATCGAAAATTCAGATGTTGTTTCTTGTGTTTATGACAATCATCTCGGATCTTCAGGTATGTTTATAAACGCTGTCGCTTATAATAAAAAAGTACTATTTATTTCTGAAGGTGTTTTAAGTGATTTTGCTATTGAGTTGGGAATAAATGTATTCGTAAAGGAATCTTCGGCAGCTAATATTAACAAAACTATTAATGTCCTGCTTGATGATGTTTTTTATCAATATAGTTTGATATCAAGAATCGATTTCTTGAAAAAACGAAATAAGTCAGAATTTATTAAATTGTTATATGGTGGAGATATTCTTGAAAAATAAAATTGTTATTAGTTATTTTTGTCTTCCATTTGATGGTGTAGATGAGGGACAGGCTATATACGATAAAAACTTTGTGGTTTCTTTAAAAAATATTGGCTACGAGGTAAATGTTTATCCCGTTCATGTTAAAAGATCTTTAGGTAGTTTATTTCCTGTATGGAGTCGAACACCAATTGGTTTTTCGAATGATTATATAATTAAGGCAAAAGACACTTTTGTCATAGTGTCTCATGAGTCTTTGAGTTCTCTTTGTGACTATTTAAAGCCTAATTTATTTATTGTTCATAATTTATTCTGCAGTTTTGAATTCAAAAGTAAGCCCCATATAGAATTTTTATATCGATTCGCATCCGAAAGTATTTTTCGGCGGGCTTTTGATTTATCTGAACATGTTTTGTTATTGAGTCATCGTGAGAAGCGTATAGCAGAAGAAAAGTACAACCGTAAATTTATATGTGAACCGCCAGGGGTTTATATATCAAATAGTCAAAAGATGAAATCTTTATCAACAAAGCATTTTAGACGGTGTGGAAGTTCCCTTTGGTTACCTAAACGAGCATCATTAATTCCAAATTCAGTGATTTTAAATAATTTCATTAATAATGGTGTTTCAGATGTAAACTGTTCTGTAAACAAAAACACTCACCGTTGTTTTGGTTTGATAGAGGATAGATTTTTGTCTGGTTTCAAGTTGAAATTTATTCAAATGTATTATGATGGAGACTTAATCTTATCTCAGTCTTCTTTATCAGATGAGCTTGCAGGATTAGGTTTGGATAAATCTGGTTATTTGTATGTAGAGGATTTTAGCGATCTGAATGTTGATAGTTTGAATTCAATCCCTGAGTTACTTTTAGGTGATGAAGATTTGCGTTCAAGACGTAAACACTTGTCTGAGGTTTATTCTTGGGAAGCAATCGTTAAAAGAGTATTTTTAAAAGTATTTAATTAAAATTTGGAGTAAAAATGAAGAAAGCTTTAATTACAGGTGTTACTGGTCAAGATGGTTCATATTTAGCAGAGCTTCTATTAGGTAAGGGTTATGAGGTTCACGGTATTAAGCGTCGAGCATCATCTTTTAATACGCAACGCGTAGATCATATTTATCAAGATCGTCATGAATCGAATCCAAAATTTTTCTTACACTATGGCGATTTAACTGACACGTCGAACTTAACTCGTATTTTAAAAGAAGTTCAACCTGATGAAGTCTATAATCTTGGTGCACAATCTCATGTTGCGGTTTCCTTTGAAGCGCCAGAATACACCGCTGACGTTGATGCTATTGGTACGTTGCGCTTGTTAGAAGCTATACGCTTTTTAGGCATGGAAAAGAAAACCAAATTCTACCAAGCGTCTACTTCGGAGTTATACGGTGAAGTACAGGAAATCCCTCAAAAGGAAACCACACCTTTTCATCCTCGCTCACCTTATGCCGTAGCTAAAATGTATGCTTACTGGATAGTGGTTAATTACCGCGAATCTTATGGCATGTATGCGTGTAACGGTATTTTATTCAACCATGAGTCACCTCGCCGTGGTGAAACTTTTGTAACTCGTAAAATTACTCGTGCCTTAGCCAATATCTCTCAGGGCTTAGAAAAGTGTTTGTACCTTGGTAACATGGATGCGCTCCGTGATTGGGGTCATGCAAAAGATTACGTCCGTATGCAGTGGATGATGCTTCAGCAAGACGTGGCAGATGATTTTGTTATTGCAACAGGTAAACAAATTTCTGTTCGTGAGTTTGTTCGTATGTCAGCGTTAGAGCTAGGGATAACCCTCGAGTTCAGTGGTGACGGGATGAATGAAATTGCTACAATAACCGCTATTGAAGGTGATAATGCTCCTGCATCAAAAGTCGGTGATGTTATCGTTAAGGTTGACCCTCGTTATTTCCGACCAGCAGAAGTCGAAACGTTGTTAGGCGATCCATCTAAAGCTAAAGCTAAACTGGGCTGGATACCAGAAATTACTGTGGAGCAAATGTGTGCTGAAATGGTCCAAAATGATTTAGGCAAAGCAAAACAACATGCTATTTTGAAAAGTCATGGGTATAACATTAGTGTATCCGTTGAGTAATTTGTCCATATTAGATTTAGGCCGAAAGAGTTCTGCTTTCAGCTTTTCTGTTTTTACAGTTTGATGGGTTCTGAAATGAAAAAAATATTTGTTGCGGGTCACAGAGGTATGGTTGGCTCAGCAATTGCTCGTCAATTGGAGCAACGTGGCGATGTGATAGTTGTCAAACGCCAACGAGCTGAACTTGACTTACTTGATCAACGGGCTGTACGTGATTTTTTTATCGCTGAAAAGATTGACCAAATTTACCTTGCAGCTGCAAAAGTAGGGGGGATTGTTGCTAATAATACGTACCCTGCAGAATTCATTTATGAAAATCTTACCATTCAAAATAATATCATCCACAGTGCTCATGAAGCGGGAGTCCAGGATCTACTTTTTTTAGGTTCATCTTGTATTTATCCCAAATTTGCTGAGCAGCCAATGACTGAGGATGCACTGCTGACTGGTACACTCGAACCAACGAATGAGCCATATGCTATTGCCAAGATTGCAGGCATTAAAATGTGTGAGTCTTATAATCGACAATATGGCCGTAATTATCGCTCGGTGATGCCAACGAACTTGTATGGCGAGAATGACAACTTCCATCCAGCAAACTCGCATGTTGTCCCTGCCTTATTGCGCAGATTCCATGAAGCTAAGCTAAATGGTGATTCCCAAGTCGTAGCGTGGGGATCAGGCAAGCCAAAGCGTGAATTTTTACATGTTGATGATATGGCCGCAGCCTCTATCTATGTTATGAACCTTGATCAGGCAACCTATGAAGCGAACACTGAGCCTATGCTAAGTCATATAAATGTAGGCACGGGTTTAGATTGCACCATTAGCGAACTAGTTCAGACAGTGGCTAAGGTGGTTGGTTACGAAGGTTACATTGCTTTTGATTCCTCCAAACCCGACGGTGCACCTCGCAAACTTATGAATGTCTCTCGTTTAAGCGCTTTAGGTTGGAATGCGACAATTGAATTAGAGAAAGGACTAAAGGCTACTTACGAGTGGTTTCTAGCGAATCAAGACAACTTTAGAAAGTAGAGTGCTGATGTTTCTCGATAAACTCACATTTTCAACCGTAATAGCAAGTACACCACTTGTATCCATTGATTTGGTGGTGACTAATGCTAATGGGCAGGCCTTACTGGGTAAGCGCTTAAATCGGCCTGCTAAAGATTATTGGTTTGTGCCAGGTGGCCGGATTTTAAAGAATGAAGGTTTAGCGGATGCTTTTAAGCGCTTAACGCTAGCTGAACTCGGACACCAATTTACTATTGAGCAGGCGTCATTGCTCGGCCCCTTTGACCATTTTTATAACGATTATGTTTTTGGTGATGATGTTACAACACATTATGTCGCCATCGCGCTCCTTTTACAGCTTGATTGTCAGTTAGATAACTTACCACTTGATGTGCAACATGGTGGTTACCAATGGTTCGATATCCCCACTTTACTTACCGATAAAAAGGTACACGCACATAGCAAGTGGTATTTTGATAAGAAAAACTTTTACACATTTAAAAAGGAGAAACAATGATTTTACCTGTAATTATGGCTGGCGGCTCTGGCTCTCGTTTATGGCCTCTTTCACGTCAACAGCTTCCTAAGCAATTCCTGACCTTGTTGGGTGATAACTCGATGCTACAAACTACAGCTAAGCGCTTAAATGGGATTGAACATTTACCTGCGTTGGTTATTTGTAATGAAGAACACCGTTTTTCTGTTGCCGAGCAACTCCGTGCTGATGCAATTCAAACTAGTGGTATTATTCTTGAGCCTGTTGGTCGTAACACTGCACCTGCTATTGCGCTAGCAGCTATTCAAGCATTAAAAAATGGTGATGACCCACTATTGCTTGTCTTAGCTGCTGACCATGTCATTAAAGATGAAGCTGCATTTTGCGCATCAATCGAGCAGGCTATTCCGTTTGCTAACGCCAATAAATTGGTGACTTTTGGTATTGTGCCAACAGCACCAGAAACTGGTTACGGCTACATTAAACGCGGTGATGCTCAAGAAGGACAAACTGGATTTACGGTTGCACAATTTGTTGAAAAACCTAATCTAGCCACAGCCAATGAATATTTAGTATCAGGTGAATATTACTGGAACAGTGGGATGTTCTTGTTCAAAGCAAGTACTTACTTGGCCGAACTTAAAGTCCATCGACCACAGATGTTCAGTGCTTGCGAACAGGCAATGGCAGACACGCAAGCTGATTTAGATTTTATTCGTCTCAATAAAGCGGCATTTGAAGCCTGTCCTGATGATTCTGTTGATTATGCTTTGATGGAAAAAACCGCTCAAGCCGTGGTTGTACCAATGGATTGTGGCTGGAGCGATGTTGGGAGCTGGTCAGCCTTATGGGAAGTCTCTGACAAAGATGAGTATGGCAATGTTTGTCGTGGTGATGTTATCAATATAGATACGCGCAATACATACGTTAATGCTACAGAAAAGTTAGTCACAACGATTGGTTTAGATGATGCAATAGTAGTTGAAACTAAGGATGCCATTTTGGTTGCCAAACAGTCTGATGTGCAGCAAGTCAAAAACATTGTAGAACAGCTAAAAGCAGAAGAACGCAGTGAATGGCAACATCATCGTGAAGTCTATCGTCCTTGGGGGAAATATGACTCCATTGATAATGGAGAGCGTTTTCAGGTTAAGCGCATTACCGTAAAACCGGGCGAAAAACTATCGATTCAAATGCATCATCATAGAGCGGAGCATTGGATCGTAGTCTCTGGAACTGCCAAGGTTACCAACGGTGATAATGACATTCTACTTACCGAAAACCAATCAACCTATATTCCCGTTGGTGTTGTTCATGCCTTAGAAAACCCAGGTAAGGTGCCACTAGAGTTAATAGAGGTGCAATCAGGTTCTTATCTAGGGGAGGACGATATTGTTCGTTTTGAAGACCGATATGGGCGAATCGAAGGGAAGTAAAAAGTGATAAGTTCTAAAATAGTTTTATCTGAGTCTGGTGTTTCTTTTGGTACTAGCGGCGCAAGAGGTTTGGTTTCGCAATTCACCCCAAATGTGTGTGGTGCGTTCGCAGTTGCTTTTGCTCGAGTAATGCAACGGAGCTTTGTATTTTCTGAAATCGCTATAGCGGTTGACAATCGTCCTAGTAGCTATGCAATGGCTCAGTCTTGTGCATCAGCATTAAATCAAATTGGCATCGCAACTACCTACTATGGAGTTATTCCCACTCCCGCGCTTGCATACACAAGTATGCAAGAGGATGTACCAGCAATTATGGTGACAGGTAGCCACATTCCTTTTGACCGAAACGGATTAAAGTTTTATCGACCTGATGGTGAGATTTCAAAACAAGACGAATTTTTGATTTTGGACAATGAGACCAATTTCCAACCTGTCGTTAGTTTGCCTAATCTTGTTATCAATGAAGCCGCTGCTTCATATTATTGTGAGCGTTATAGTTCACTTTTTTCTTCAAGTTCACTTGAAGGCCTTCATATTGGTATATATGAACATTCAAGTGCCGGAAGAGATCTCTACCCAAATCTGTTTAGAGGTCTAGGTGCGAAAGTGACATGCCTGGAAAGAAGCGACGAATTCGTCCCTATCGATACAGAAGCTGTCTCGCCGCTAGATGTACAGAAAGCATTAGATTGGTCAAGAAAATATAATTTTGATGCGATTTTCTCGACAGATGGAGATGGAGATAGACCATTAGTTTCTGATGAAAACGGTAATTGGTTGAGAGGTGATATATTAGGTTTGCTTTGCAGTAAAGAGTTGAATATTGAGGCTCTTGCCGTTCCTGTTAGTTGCAATACATCGATTGAATTATCCGGTTATTTTAAGCACATTCAACGAACTAAAATTGGTAGTCCTTATGTTATTGCCGAATTTGAAAACTTAAGTAGCAATTATCGAACTGTAGCTGGCTTTGAAGCAAACGGTGGTTTCTTATTAGGCTGCGATGTTGAATTAAATGGAGAAGTATTGAAGGCATTGCCGACAAGAGATGCACTTTTACCCGCTTTTATTTTACTTGCAAAGAGTAAAACAGTAAAAATATCTCAACAGGTGAATGCACTACCTTTACGGTACACTCATAGCGATCGTATAAAGAATTTTGAACGTTCTAAAAGCAAGTTAGTAATAGATGAAGGAAAAAACAGCCCTGAATTAATGCTTCGTTCGTTAGGTTTTTCTAATGTTTCTGTGGTCGAAACAGATGAAACTGATGGTTTGAGAATGGTCCTATCAAATAATACTATTGTTCATTTACGGCCTTCTGGTAACGCTCCAGAGTTAAGGTGTTATGTAGAAGCTGCTTCTTTTGAATTGGCAAAAGAAATTGTTGAGCGCGTATTGAGTAAAATTATTCAAACAACTGAATATTTAGAAGCTTCCAGCGGTATTAGAGGTCACTAATGAAAACTGACAATGTTGACTTTAGTGTTATCACAGTTTGCTATAATGCGGCTTCTACTATTAGCGAAACGATAGAATCAGTCCTACAACAAACAGATATATGCTTCGAATATATCATTATGGATGGCTGTTCAACGGACGATACCGTTGAGCTACTAAATAATGTTACAGATCCTAGAGTGAAATTTATTTCTGAGAAAGATAATGGTCTTTATGATGCGATGAATAAGGCTATTTCGTTAGCTTCTGGAAAATATATAGCTATTATTAATGCTGATGATATTTATGTTGATGAGTTTGTTTTATCTTCAGTGAAACAAGAATTCGAACGAAGTTTGGCTGACATAGTCTCTGGACACCTGTATTACTTCGATACAGATTTCTCTAAAAAGGCGAGGCGTTATCGTTGTAGTCCACTAAGCAATCGGGCAAAATGGGGGTTAGGCTGGCAGCCGCCTCACCCGTCAACCTATGTTAAAAAAGAGGTTTATGATTCAATTGGGCTTTACTGCCCTAGTTACAAAATTTCGGCCGACTATGAATTTTTGTTGAGAGCTTTGTTTGTCAATAAGTACAAACATTCAGTTATTGATCAAGATTTAGTCGCTATGAGATTGGGTGGTGAGAGCACTGCAGGAGTAAAAAGCATCTACCTAGGCAACAAAGAAGTTTTAGATGCCTGGAAACGTAACGGTAAGAAAGCTCCTTTTTATTTGGTTTTTATTAAGCTTTTCAACAAGTTGTTTTCTGGTGGGTTGCTGTAAGTCTTTAATTTGTAGTTGCTAAATGATGTTTTTAATAATTTCTGTTTCAATGTGAGCATGTTGAATGAGTAATTGTTTTCATTTTTACATCTGAAGCAATCGATTTTAATGACTAGAAATTTGGTCTTATTTATAATTAGAGCACATAAGTGATTTTTAGTGGTTTTAAACTATAGCGAAACAAAATAATGATTAACGTTGAAAAGCATAGTACAAAAGAATTTACTCCAGAAGTTCACTTTATTGGAAGCGCTCAGCGGTTTAAATCGAAGAAACAGGTCCTAAATCAGGATGTTATCTACGTGTACTGTCCAATTCATAGAGAGTTGGAAATTGGCAGGATTATTGAGGATTATAGCTTTGATATAGTCATCAACGACTACAGTCTTTGCGACTTACACGGAAAGATAATTTGTCATTTTGAAAGTGCTAGTTTAGAGGCTGAACAACGGCAATTCCTTGTTAAGGCTACAGAGTTGGGGGCTTGGGTAGAACCTTTGGTGAGCTATTTGGATTCGCGACTTCGTTACACAGAAGTTCGCTTGCTTCACAGTGGATACTTTTTGCATCAGAAAGCTTTTTCTATTTTATCGACTAAGCGGACTCAATTAGCGAAGAGAGTTATTGATATAGCATCAGCTTTACTGCTTCTTTTTTTTACTTTACCTATAGGTCTAATTGCCGCTTTAGCTATTAAGTTGGAAAGCCGGGGTCCTATTTTTTACCGACAGAAGCGTACAGGTCAGTACAATGTTGAGTTCGAAGTTATTAAGTTTCGTTCAATGAGTACTGACGCGGAACATGGTGGGGCTCAGTGGGCGACAAAGAACGATGCTCGAGTTACTCGTGTTGGTAATTTTATCCGGAAAACTCGGGTTGATGAATTACCTCAAGTGATTAATATCTTGAAAGGTGAAATGTCTATAGTTGGACCTAGGCCTGAAAGGGAGGTATTTATTACTGACTTAGAAAGAGAAATTCCCTATTACCGATTTAGGCATGCTGTAAAACCGGGAGTAACGGGTTTGGCACAAGTAAGTTATCCCTATGGGGCATCTGTCGATGATGCTGTGTGGAAACATAAATACGATATTTATTATATTAAGCATCATAGTATGTGGCTTGATATTAAAGTTTTATTTATTACTGTTAAAGTTGTCTTATTTGGAATGGGGCGCTAGTTAGGTTTTTGTGTGGTTGGACACATGTTTGGTGAGTATTAATTTCCGGAAATATGAGGGTTGAGTAACAGGCGAACAAGATTGTTAACTCTGCATTAGTTAATGTCTGAGCATGTTTGGATAACGTAGTGGTTGAGTTTCTTTAGTAGTTTACAGCATTAGTAGTTATTGATAGTTGTTAATTAAGCATCTTTAGTAACCTTTCACCAGTCCAAAATTGACATGAACGTTAGATGACCGACAAACAACTCGTAGTTAGCTATTGGACGATCCTTTTTAGCGCTCAAACAGGTGGCCATGAAAAAGAAACTATTTACACAAGAGCCGCTTTCAGGTATCAGCGAAGCCAATTTGCTCATCCGAGGGCTATGGGACGAGCTTCGTGACTATGAAGACCAATGAACGACAAGCTCTAAGAACTCATTGAAATCTCCCTCAGCAATATATCTGCAGCGAGGGTGGAGCGATATAAGCTCAAACTCCTCGAAGCCGATATATGGTTGGCGTTGAGCCAGTCCTCGAGGGGAAGCTACGGCCTTTAACACCATAAAAACCAACCGATGTTTCGGTTGCCTGTTTCCCGCACTGACATTGTTCGCAGTGTGGCGGCGGGTTAAACCGAATGTATTTCCAAGCTATCTACATCAAGTATTTGAGCTACCAAAACCGCAAACCCATATCACCTAATATCAACTCTTCCATGGCCTCAGCCAATGCTGTGGAGTCTCATCAAAAAGCAAACTTCTGGATACGGTTCCCACTGGACAGATGGGGCCAAGATTACAGAGTTATCTTGCGGTGTTAGCTGGTCAATATCATCTGAATGTGCGTACAACCCAAAGCATACTAAAGGATATGTTTGATCCCCATTTTTTCACAGGCTAATTTCAGAAGTGCAAGTTCGGTACCAATAAAAGATTTAGATAAGTATGGTATTGCTGATTGCGATGGTGTTGGATTATGTGCTTACTTGTCTACTGCGATATCTAAAATGGTCGAAAGCCCAAAGTTGAGAGGCTCCTTCAAATCTTTCTGCTGTTGGCCGATATGTCTAGTCCGAGAATATATGGGATTTGTTAGAAAAAACACCTTTGGGAGCGGAAGATGAGATACAGCATAACGATGCGATAGATATGCTAATAGAGTCTGAGTCAGTAGAAGCGTTTCATATGACTGGTAAGTCGAACTATTGCGGCGACAAGCTCGGCTACATGAGTGCTTTTGTTGAATATGGCCCGAAAAATAACAAGCTTGGCGCTATTTTTAAGAAGCAGGTTATGGCACTTTTGGAGCCGGGTTAACTTTAAGTGGTGATTTTTTATAAAGTCAAATTATTTTCGATTTGGTTTTATATATTATTTATTTATAAATTCTCAGTCGTTTTTTAAGGATGAATATGTCTCGTCAATATTTTGGTACCGATGGTGTTCGCGGGAAAGTGGGTGAGTTTCCAATTACGCCTAGTTTTGCAATGAAGTTAGGTTGGGCTGCGGGCAAAGTGTTAGCTTCCAGTGGTACAAAGGAAGTGTTGATCGGTAAAGATACGCGTATTAGCGGCTATATGCTCGAGTCGGCCATTCAAGCCGGCCTATCTGCAGCAGGTATTAATGTTGCCCTAGTGGGGCCAATGCCAACCCCCGCAGTGGCCTACCTGGCATCAACTTTCCGTGCCGATGCTGGTGTCGTGATTAGTGCCTCACATAACCCCTATTACGACAATGATATTAAGTTTTTTTCTAATTCGGGTACTAAGCTTAATGATGAGCAAGAACATGAAATTGAAGCACTATTAGAGCAAGCACTTAATGATAATGCGATGCAGTGTGTTGCATCTGAAGATTTGGGGAAAGTTAGGCGAATTAACGATGCAGCCGGACGTTACATTGAGTTTTGCAAAGGCGTTTTTGCTAACGGCCTAACACTAGCTGGCCTAAAAATAGTTGTCGATAGTGCTAACGGCGCTGCCTATCATATCGCACCCAATGTTTACAGGGAATTGGGCGCAGAGGTCATTAGTATTAATGACAAGCCTGATGGGCTCAACATTAATGCAGAATGCGGCGCAACCAGCTTAGACAGCTTACAAACTGCTGTCATGGTACACGAGGCTGATTTAGGTATTGCCCTGGATGGTGATGCTGACCGTGTGATGTTTGTTGATCACAATGGTCACGTAGTGGACGGCGACCAAATTTTGTATATTTTGGCAAAGTCTGCCAAACAGCAAGGCACGATGACAGGCGGTGTCGTCGGGACGTTAATGTCTAACCTCGGCCTTGAGATTGCGTTAAAAGAAATGGAAATTCCGTTTAAACGAGCCAAAGTGGGCGACCGTTATGTGGTTGAACAATTAAAAGCGACGGGATGGCGCATGGGTGGCGAAGGCTCTGGGCATATTTTACATCTTGACCATGCCTCTACTGGCGATGGTGTCGTGGCGTCGTTATTAGTATTACAGGCGGTATTACAATCTGAGCAATCATTGGCCGAGATTGTGTCGGGTATGAACAAATTACCGCAGGTATTACTCAATGTACGTTTAACCGCTAACAACGCTGATGAAATTCTAGCTTCTGACGCCGTTAAACAAGCCGTAATTGAAGCTGAAGCAGTATTAGGCGATAACGGCCGTGTGCTGCTACGTAAATCGGGAACCGAACCGCTTATCCGTGTCATGGTCGAATCTACCGATGTTGAAATGTCGCAAGCCCAAGCAGAGCATATAGCAACAGCAGTACGCGCTTAAATCGTAATATAAATTGCTCAAAATGAAATGGAAGCACAGTGAAGACAACAAATCTTCTGTGGCTTCCATTTTTTTTGAGTATTACGCTAGCCCTTGCTCCTTCATTAACGCATCAAAAGCGCTGCCGTCAAGCCGTGATGCGTTAGCCACATAAGGGGCGTAGACTTCAAACAGTAATCGTGTATCGCTGTGCCCTAACATTTGTGAGATGTATAAAGGGTTCTCATGCTGCATGTTTCGGAGTAATCCGATCACCGATTCCGGGATAAACCGATCACCTGTTTCGGTTTAATCCGATCACACATTCCGCGATAATCCGGTCATTTTAGGCATAACTCCGGAATACATGATCGGAT
>NZ_RXNU01000025.1 GCF_003966225.1 Shewanella canadensis | reverse complement strand
ATCCGATCATGTATTCCGGAGTTATGCCTAAAATGACCGGATTATCGCGGAATGTGTGATCGGATTAAACCGAAACAGGTGATCGGTTTATCCCGGAATCGGTGATCGGATTACTCCGAAACATGCACTTAAAAGCAAATCCAGAAAATAGCATTACCAAGATAGCAGAACAAGCAGGGATATCTAGACGCTCTGTAAATAGAATTTTAAACAACGAGGAAAAGTAATATGAATAACTTAAACAACGATAGCGCCACTAACAATGTCTTTAGTTCAATAAACCTATTTGATGACGTTGCCGTGACTAACGAGCATAAAAGCCCATCAGATTGGACTTTAGAAGACTGTAAAAGCAACCTTCAAGTCATTTTTAAAGAGTCAAAAATCAAAGATGTAATTGACGTTTCAGTTCGCTTACAAGGTTTAACCTTGCTAAAGCTACAAAACAACAAAACTGTTGTTCAAATAAAAAATGGTGCTCTATCGAAGGCCGAGGTGCTAGAAAGAGTTAGTGGTGCTGACGATATGATTCTTGAAGCTAAAGAGAGACTTGTAGCGAGTCTTAAGAAGGCAAAAACTAGCCGTGAAACGACTTATAAAAGAAACACAGGAGATAGACCAGCAAAACCAAAAATAGAAGAAGATGGTCAAGAATACCCTCAACCACCTTATTCTTAGTAGAAGTTTAAATCTGGAAAAGATTCTATTCCTACGTGTGAGAGCTGACAGTATAGAATCTATTTCAGGCTTAGGCTACCCCGATACAGTCAAGGAGTAACTTAATGAGCAACCGATATAATAGGCCCAAAATAGTATTGGTAAGACGCTACTGGCGTTGGCGGTTTAATCACTGGGAGTTGGTGTGCAAACACTTACGCAGCCTACCAAGAAGATAGTGAAAGCCCTCATGATGAGGGCTTGCTCTTAGATTATTTTACCAAAGCTTTTTCTTCTCGATAAATCTTGTAAACCTGATTTCTAGAGCAGCCCATCATATCGCCAATCTCTTGCTTCGTAAGCGTACTTTGCTCATCATCTACAAGCTCTACTATACGTTTACGCTCTTTATCTTGTATGCGACGTGGCTTACCAAATTTAACACCATTAGCTTTGGCTCTATCCAACCCTTCCTGCACACGCTCATTGATAAGGTCTTTTTCAAACTCAGCAAAAGCACCCAACATACTAAACATCAACTTTCCGCTACTTGTTGAGGTATCAATGGCCTGATTAAGTACATTGAGAGTTGCACCTTTCTCCTCAATAGTGGCTACCAATTTATGCAAATCAGTAAGAGAGCGAGCTAAACGGTCCAGCTTGGTTATAACAAGGCTATCGCCCTCTCTCAAATAATCAATTGCACGTTGTAATTCTGGACGGTCGCCTTTCCCTCCGCTCAATTTTTCTTTAAAGATTTTATCGCAATGCTTTAACTGCTCAAGTTGAGCATCAAGGTTTTGGTTTTGCGTTGAACATCGAGCGTATGCAATCAACATGTACTCTTTATCCTTGAGGGTTAGATTACACCATTAAGATTACGATAAAGATTACACAAAATCAAATCAATCTAAGTGAAAAGTGGAGTAACAGAACAGTGTAATCAAAACTGTAGTTAAGGTTACACTGAGGATGGGGGGTTAGGAGACCACTTGATGCTATATGCAGGACAAGCCCCTAAACAAACATAAAGTAAAAATGTTCAACTTTTCTAGAGGCGCTGTTCACTGTTTTTATAGAAAAAGCTTGCTAAATATAGTTAACCATTCATCCTAAAAAACACAACCTTCCCAACAGAACAGCAAACTGATTATTATGGTTGGTTTACCCTCGATAACAATAAAAGGATATTTATGTACGTCATTATCTGGATTTTTTTAAGTGTTTTAGTTGGAATGATTGGCAGTTCTCGTAGCATTGGATTTCTTCCAACTCTATTTATATCTTTAATATTCAGTCCAGTGATTGGGTTGCTCGCATGTTTAACATCCGAAAGAAATAATGATATTGAATTCAAAGAGAAACTTTTAAAATCACAGGAATCCGCAGCACATCTGAAAAATTCTAATAGTGAAAATACTGGCGTTTCAGAAGAAAAATTTAATCAAGAAAAATGGGAGCAAGCCCAGGTCTACATTGATAAAGTCACTGATTCTGTTAATTTTCTAAAAACTAGGCTGAATGGTTCGGAGTTAGAAAGCTCCCTCTTAAAACTAAAGCATCTATACGAAACATTAGGCGAGAATTATTTAACTGAGAGTTCGCTTAATAAGATTGTTTCTGATGTAGAACTTGAAACAGATAAGCGTTCTCTAGAGCTTAGAGAAAAAACCGAGATTGAAGAGAGGAAAAAGAGAGAAGCCTCAATTAGAGATAAAGAATATAAGGCTGAGCTTGCATTAGAAAAAGAAAGACGCAATAAAACTAACAAGAGAATAATCTTTAGCTTATCAATTTTATTATTTCTTAGCCTTATCACATATGGAGTGTTTCAACTCGGCATAAATTTAATAAGCTAACCTATAGATTAGTTTTTTAGGATAGGCTTTGTCAGCCATCACTTGATCAATGGATTTAACCACCAGCATGCTGGTGGTCTACTTTGACGTCCTTGCTCACTAATACACTATCAAATCAATAACCTTAAATAGCTCTTTCAGCGAGAATCGATGGGTATATCTAGCTGTGATACCAAGGCCCTGAGACTTATCGTGACCAACAATTTCTTGTACTAACTGTGGCTGTACATTTTGTTGGATAGCCTTAGTTATAAATGTATGACGGGCAGAATGAAAAACTCGCTTCTGCCCTATATCATCAATGACTTTAACACCTGAATTTTCAAGTAACTTATGATTAAACCAATCTGTAATCCTGTTCGTAACAAGCTTAGTATCACCAAAAAGAAACGATTGATTGCTATCAACTCTATTAACAAAATCGATAAAACCTGAATCGATGATTTTTAGGCTTATTGGAACCAATCTAAGAGCATTCTCCGTTTTCAAACTTTTATTGTCATCATTGGTAATCTGAATGTAGTAACGCTCTAAATCTGGATGAAATTTGATGTTTTTCTTTTGAAGATTAACCAACTCCCCCCTTCTTGCGCCCGTATAGAATGCTAACCTTGGAAGCCAATATTGCCACGCTTCGCCCTTAGAATTTTGAATAACTTGATTCACCTCGTGGTCTTCAAATGAACCATAGCGAACAGTTTTAGGTTTGACTTTTATTGCTTTAGTGGGGTTTTCTAACTTCATATCTAATTGGAAGTTCATAAAAACATACAAGCCTTGTAGCCATTTCAAGTGTTCTTTGGCTGTCTTTGCCGCCACTTTATCTCTTTCAGGAACAGCACCTAAATTTACAATATCCTCCCATGACATTGCGCTATACGGTTTAATATTTTTCCTAGGCAAATCAGAGATTCGCAGTAAATAGTCTTTAAAGTGACGAGTAGTTAATTGAGAAACAGGCTTATCACCAGAGATGAGCAAGAATAGATTTTTGTATCTAAGGTAAGCCTCACACATTTTGTCTGTAAGCCCTTTTGACTTCTTATAGGCCATCATTTCATCATGAATACTAGAAAATAATGGGCCAACACTCATTGAATCTACTTCAAGTGGGTGCCCCTGAATAAGTGGGGTGTCTAATATGATTTCAAACCTAGAGCCTAAAAGCTGCTTAACTTGAGTTTTTACGTGAGATTGCTCAACGGCAGTTAAGCTTTTTTGAAAACTATAACGCTTGATTGAATTAATTATTGGAAGGAATTGATGCAAACGAGAGTATGCCTCATTTAAGCTATCGGTACGGAGGCTAAAACGAATTTCGTTTGGATTTACTAGAAGAGCAATATTTGCAGGTAAGCGATACCGAAAGTAATAAATTCGACTTCTTAACTCTAGATATAGAGGTAGTGGACGTAATACTTGACTGGTTTGCTTGTGTATCAGTTTGTGTAACATTAATGGCACCCCAAGGTTGAGGTGCCACTAAGTCATTGTTTTGCTTTCGCAAAAATTGTAGGTGAGTTGGCCGATAAGCCGGGTCTTGTCGTGGACAGTTATTCATCTAGGCCTGCAATCGCTCACAGGCTCAAGCGACCTACCCGGTTCCAACGCGAGCCGCGCCGTATGGAACCCTATTTGGTCTTGCTTCGGGTAGAGTTTACCTTGCTACGGACTATTACTAGCCGCACGGTGCGCTCTTACCGCACCCTTTCACCCTTACCTACTTGATAAATCAAGCAGGCGGTCTCCTCTCTGCTGCACTTGTCGTCGGTTCACACCGCCCAGGCGTTACCTGGTACCCTGCTCTATGAAGCCCGGACTTTCCTCCCCGTTCTTGCGAACGCGGCAACTGTCTGGCCAACTCGGCGCGGATTATAGCCTAAGCCAAGTCAACACTCCATCAAAAACCAGCTTTTCTTACACACCCGATTAAAAATCTACCTTTACAGGCCATTTTCAAGACCATACTTGTAGAGGGCATTCTTTTTCATGCCGTGGATCTGTCCAGCTAATGCCGACGCCTTTTTCAAAGGCAACTCTTCGCAAAGCAGCTTTAATGTATTGATCACAACCGTTGGGATACCTTCATCTTCGGCAAGACGATATCCGTGGCACATCAGCACAATTTCACCCTTCTGCTGATTAGGATCCGCTTTCACCTGCTCTAATACCTCTTTAACCGTTCCACACAGGAAGGTTTCAAAGGTTTTGGTCACTTCACGTGCCATCACAATGACACGATCTTCACCCAATGCAGTAAGAATTGACTCTAAACTATGGACTATACGGTGTGGGGATTCGTAGAAGATCAAGGTTCTTGGATCTTCTTTCAGTTCGGTCAGTTTATCGATTCGTCCCTTCTCTTTTGAAGGTAAAAAGCCTTCAAAGGTGAAACGGTCTGACGGCAGGCCCGATGCACTCAGTGCGGTGATCGCAGCGCATGCGCCCGGTAGCGGAATCACTTTATAGCCAGCACGTCTAACTGCGGAGACAAGATGGTAGCCGGGATCGGAGATCAACGGCGTGCCTGCATCAGAGATCAGCGCAACGGCCTCACCGTTACTGAGCTTCTGGATGATCCAATCGGCTCTGTCTCGTTCATTATGATCGTGAAGGGCTGTTTTTCTTGTTTCTATTCCAAAATGGCTCAAAAGAATACCGCTATGTCGGGTATCCTCACAGGCTATTAATTTGACATTATTGAGCACATCTATGGCACGGGAACTGATATCCCCTAAGTTACCAATAGGGGTTGGAACTATGTAAAGTGCGACCGCCAGATCCATATCTACCTCGGTTTGACTATCACAAGACTTTCGTCAAGCGTGAGAGAAGGTTAAACTATTGGCAGCATCTTACCAGAGTGGCCTCTTGTGTTGAAAAAAAGTGTGTTGAAAAGACTGAATACAACTAAATTAATTTCTATTGCAGTTTTGAGTGCTGTTTTATTCGGTTGCGGAACAACTCCAGCACCGATAAAGCCCTCAGTAACACAGGTATCATTGGTGAGCGCATCTCTGCAACCTACTGAATACTTAGCTTTAGCTGCAAAATCAAATAACCAGGAAGTCCAGAATCGATATGCTTTACTCGCCGCCCACGCCTTCATTAATGATGGCGATGCAGGTTCTGCCAATAAGACGCTAAAGTCGATCGAAAAAAGTTTAGTACAGAAACCTGAACTCCTTGCCGAGCATAAATACTTAACGGCTCGGGTACTCGAGCTGACTTCTACCTATGATCATGCCCTCGCTGAGCTCGATTATCCAAGCCAGTGGAAACTTGCCGACTGGCAGATGGTGGCTTCTTATCAATTCAAAGCCCGTTTATACCAACACATTAAACAGCCAATCGAGCAGGTAAGACAACTCAGTCTATTGAGTTCATATCTTCCAGCCTCTCAAGCCAGTGAAGTGAATGATAGCATTTGGCGAATTTTACAGCCTATGCATGAACAGACCTTACTCACGTTTAGCCAAGATAGCGCCAGTCCGGTATTTGCAGGCTGGTTACAGCTAGCCTATATTGCCAAACACTATGCCATCGATCCCAATCAGCTGGTTCAACACTTAGGTGATTGGCAGCAGGTGAACCCCACTCATCCAGCGGCAATCAAACTGCCGACGGATCTGGAAAAAGCGCTCAATGTTAAGCCCTATAATCCTAAAAACATCGCAGTGCTTCTACCGCAAAGTGGTGCCAGAGCAACGCTCGCCAGCACAGTAAAACAGGGGATAATGTCACGTTATCTGGTTAACCCTGATGATAGCGTTTCCATCAACTTTTTCGATACGGCTAAGGGGGCTCAAGCCGCTTATCAGGCAGCCATAGCCTCAGGTGCTGAGTTTATTATCGGTCCACTTTTGCAATCTGAAGTCGAGCAGCTGCAGCAACCGATTTCTACTTCGAAGCCAACATCAGCCCAGAGTGACGCGGCAGTGCAGCGAGTGCCACAGTTATACCTGAACCATATTGAAAACTTCATCCCTGACGACAACCAATTTTATTTCGCACTCTCTCCCGCTAACGAAGCGCGTGATGCGGCTAAGAAGCTGTTTGATGATGGCATCACCATGCCACTACTCCTGGCGAGTAATAATGCCGTAGGGCATAGAATGGCCGATAGCTTCAATCAAGTATGGACCGAGCTGACACAGCAACCCGCTGAAGTTCACTTCTATGATGCCGGCGATCAGATGAAAGTCACGGTACAGAAGTCTTTAGGCGTCATCGATAGCAAGGAGCGTATTGCTCGAATAAAGGCACTGCTTGGCAATAATATTGAAGCCGACTTCCGTTCGAGGCGTGATATTGATGCTATCTATATGATCTCGGGTAACCGTGATCTTCCGCTATTAAAACCTTTCATCGACGTAAACTTTAGTGTTTTTGCCGATCCGGTTCCCCTATATGCCAGTAGCAGGAGCCGTGTTGAAGGGAGTTCGCGTGAAACGGCTCAAGAGCTCAATAACCTCAATATCAGCGATATTCCTTGGTTACTACAAAACAGTAAAGAGACCCAGTTAGTCGAAGATCTTTGGCCATCTTGGAGCTATAGTCAGAAACGTCTCTATATCATGGGCTATGATGCCCTCGAACTTGTAGGTAAACTTGCTCAAATGCGAGCCCTGCCTGGCTACCAGTTTTCCGGACGTAGCGGTATGTTATCCGTCTCACCCGATGGCACCGTAAATAGAGAACTGAGCTGGGGTCGTTATAAGAGGGGTAATTTACGTTCTCAATGATGGATAACAACGAGCCGATATCTGCAGAACATGGCCAAGCAGGTGAAAACCTGGCCATGAATTACCTGTTAGAGCAGGGGCTGACATTCATCGAGCGAAATGTCCGATTCAAATTCGGGGAGATTGATCTCGTCATGAAAAATGGCAAAGAGTGGATCTTCGTCGAAGTAAAGTATCGCTCAAAAAGCCAATATGGCGGCGCCATAAATGCGTTAAGCTCAGGGCAGATAAAGAGACTGAGACGTGCAGCGGAGCATTATATGCAGCTCAACAATATCGATGCCATTTGTCGATTCGATCTAATCGCTGTAGATGCGGGCCAGATACAATGGCTACCTAATGCTTTTTAAAACCAAATTAATGATTTGTGCCTTAAGCTGTTATGGCATGATAACAAGAGATTTAAAATTAAGGATTTACCCATGTTAGAACGCATTAAAGATAGTTTTACACACTCAATTCAAACCAAGATCGATGCCTCAGAGGCACTACCTGAGTCTATTGCTAAGGCAGCAGAGATGATGGTCCACTGTCTATTAGGTGGAAATAAAATTCTGGCATGTGGTAATGGCGGTAGCGCCGGCGATGCACAACACTTTTCGGCAGAGCTGTTAAACCGCTTTGAAGTTGAGCGTCCTCCCCTTCCAGCCATCGCACTGACAACGGATACCTCTACGATCACAGCCATCGCGAATGACTATAGCTATGACGAGATATTCTCTAAGCAGATCTTAGCATTGGGACAGCCTGGTGATATTCTACTGGCGATCTCAACCAGTGGACACTCTGGCAATGTGATCAAAGCGATTGAGGCAGCATTAAGCCGTGACATGACTATCGTGGCTCTGACCGGTAAAGATGGTGGTCCAATGGCAGGCTTACTCAGCATCAACGATGTTGAAATTCGTGTGCCTTCTAACAGCACGGCTCGTATCCAGGAAGTTCACCTGCTTGCCATTCATTGCCTGTGTGACAATATCGACCGCACTCTATTCCCTCAGGATGAGCAACAATAAGCAAGCTGTCATCAAATGTCTCTAAATGTCATCTTGTCTTTTATAGCAAGATGACATCTCGTATTCCATCGCGTCAGGAAAAAACACAATGATCAGACTGCTCTCACTTGCAGCGATAGCGCTACTTCTTCAGGGCTGTGCCGGTGCCGTAATGGTTGGTGCGGTGGGCGGCGCTATGATGGTCAATGATGAGCGCAGTTTTTCGACTCAGCTTGACGATACCAACGCAGATTTCCAGATTGCCAGCGAACTCGCCACCTTGGAAGATGTAAAAAACCAAGCCAATATAACCGGCGTGGTCATGAATGGTAATGTACTGCTGATAGGGCAATCTCCCAACTCAATGTTGAGAGACAAGGCTATTCATGCGGTTCAAAAACTCAAACTAGGCGGAAAGATCCATAATCAGATCCGGATAGGTAATCCGACCTCCTTCACCACCAGAAGCAATGACACCTGGATAACGACTAAGGTTAAGACCCGTATGCTCAATACCGATGACTTAGATGTCACCCGTATTAAAGTTATCACAGAGAACGGTGAAGTGTTCCTGCTTGGTGTCGTAGCCAGAGATCAAATTGACCTTGCTGTCGATGTCGCCCGAAATACCGCCGGCGTACGAAAAGTTATCAAGGTATTCGAATCACCCGGTTCCTGACCCCGATATAGAGTCAGGGGGATACCCCAGCCATTCATTGCAATTAATTATTGTGCATCTGAGCGATACGCGATGTGACCTGTCTCTGACTCACCCTCGCAAAAACCCAGGGCAATAGGAGTGATGGCAACACGATAAAACCAACACCGACCCAGCTTAATCCGTCTAACCATTCATCGAACCATAGCCAACCGAAGAAAACGCAAAATATGAGCCCTGTATATTCTGCAATGGCAACTTCGCTAGCCTTGGCTTTACGGTATGCGAGTACACTTAACCATTGATAAAACAGTAAAAAGCCATTACTCACTATGGCAAGACCTAATACTTCCCAGCTCAGTCCCGATATTCCCTGGACGATAGTAAATACTATGACGATAGGCACACTAAATAGGTTATACAACATAAGGGTCACTATTGGGGACTCTGTATCCGGTAACTTTTTCAGTGCTAACTGATTGATGGCAAATGTCAGCGCCCCCACCAGCACGGCAATACCGAACATATTCATCTCACTGGGCCGAAGTATGATTAAGATACCAACAAAGCCTAATACCCCCGCTACCGATTGTGCTCCACCCAGCTTCTCTTTTAAAAACAGGTATCCCATCAGCATGATCATTAATGGAGCCGAGTAAAACAGTGAGCTGACGGTGGCAAGAGGCAGTGACATGAGTCCCATGATTAGCAGCAATGCACCCAACGTTCCCACATGGGCTCTAAAGAGGTGAAGCTTAATATGATTACTCCTCGGTGCCCTCTCCCGTAACCAGAACGGTAGTATCATCAGCACCGCTGAAAGCTGACGCACGAGTAAAAATGTCGCGGCATTCACATCGTCCGATAACCACTTAACCGATACGTCATAAAGCGCACTAAATATGTTTCCAAAGACTAAAATTCCGATACCTATAACGACTGCGCGTTTCATTTCATGCTCACACAACTAACAACAGATGAGGCTTATGATATAGGCCGCAAAACGTTAGCTAAAATGATGTTTTTTAATCATAGATGAATTAGATTCATACTAAGTCTGATTATTGAGAGTCACTTATCATGCGAAAAATTCCCCCATTGCGCGCGTTGCAGGTGTTTGAAGCCGCGGCCAGACAGGAACACTTTTCCCGAGCCGCCGATGAACTGTGTATCACGCAAAGTGCCGTCTCTCACCAGGTTCGGATACTCGAAGAGCACTTTGGCGAGCAACTCTTTAAAAGAGCGGGAAGACAGCTGAAACTTAGTCCTAAAGGGGAGTTACTCTACAGCGAGCTATCTCGTATTTTTAATGAGTTAAGCGATCTGAACCTACAGATATCGGGTGGTGAGCGCCAAGAGCTCAGACTCGCTGTTTACAGCTCATTTGCGGTGAAATGGTTAATCCCACGACTCAGTGACTTTAGACGTGGTTACCCTGACATCAAGATTCGTCTGGATATGATCACCGACGATCCAGAGCTATCTGATAGCGTCGCCGATATGTTTATCAGCGGACAGAGTAATCATCCGGGGTTTTGGCATCAGTTACTCCATAAGGAACGACTCATACCCGTTTGCAGCCCGGATCTATTCGCCAGAGGAGAAACGGTGCTCATTGAGTCTTTGTGGCGATACCCATTACTCACGGTTGATGAGGGGCCTTTGGGACTAGACTGGAACCGTTGGAGTATGGCCAACGAGGCGCCTTTCCCGGACGATTTTCAGCAACATATCTTTAGTCATGTACTGCTCGCCATCGAAGCCGCAATCGCTGGACAGGGCATCGCGTTAGCCTCCGACTTCATGGTTGTAAATGACATAGAAAATGGACGTTTAATTGCACTGGATCTACCGGACATATTCACGGGCTTCGAATTCAACTTCAGCTGTAAACAGCGAAGGCTGAAAGAGCCAGCCATCGCCGCCTTCATTGAATGGATTAGCGGCCAGAAATGATGCTCACGAGTCACAGTCATAAGATTAAAGCAGATTTCTAACCATACAGAGTAAATAACGATTCCAGACACAAAAAAGCCGACACGTGGTCGGCTTTTTCAGGATGGGGCAGTGTCCCGTCCAGAGATAGGTGGAAGCAGACTTATACTAACAAGCCAATTTTCTCATATACCTTTTTCAGCGTGACTTCTGCACGAGCCTGAGCCTTCTCGGCCCCATCTTGCATCACTTGATGTAGGAAGGTTTGATCTTCTCTGAACTCACGGTATCTGGCCTGAAGAGGTTCGATCATCTCAATAACCGCTTCACCGGTTGCGACTTTAAGGTGACCATACATCTTGCCTTCAAATTCAGCTTCAAGACCGGCGATGCTCTTACCCGAGACCCCCGACATTAAGCTGAGTAAATTAGATACCCCTGGCTTATTTTCGGTGTCAAATCGAACCACTGGTGGCTCATCACAATCCGTGACAGCTTTCTTAATCTTCTTCAAGATCTTCTTAGGATCTTCGAGTAAGCCGATAACGTTATTACGGTTATCGTCTGACTTCGACATCTTCTTAAGAGGATCTTGCAGCGACATCACCTTAGCACCATGCTCCGGAATGAATGGCTCAGGAATAGTGAAGGTATCACCATAAGCATTATTGAAACGAGTCGCGATATCACGAGTCAACTCGAGATGTTGCTTCTGATCTTGTCCGACAGGGATCTCATTGGCTTGATACAAGAGGATATCGGCAGCCATCAAAACAGGGTAAGCAAATAAACCGACATTGATATTGCTCGAATGCTTTTGCGACTTGTCTTTAAACTGAGTCATGCGGTTTAGCTCACCCATCTGGGTATAGCAGTTTAACGCCCAACCTAGCTGTGTATGCTGTGGAACCTGAGACTGGATGAATACCGTACTTTTCTTAGGGTCGACGCCACAAGCAAGATAAAGCGCTAACGTATCCAGACAAGCTTCTCTTAGAAGTTTAGGATCTTGTCTTACCGTAATGGCATGAAGATCCACGACACAGTACAGGCAGTCATGGCTATCTTGCATGGCAACCCACTGTCTCAATGCGCCCATATAGTTACCTATGGTCAGCTCACCTGACGGTTGTGCACCGCTAAGTACTATGGGTTTGGCGGGGTTAGTCATACGTTTTCTTGCTCCATTACTTTTACGCTATTATTTACTAGTGTCAAAATTTCACTAAATTGTTCACAGACCGCATCGGGACTGCTAAGACTGATATCTTCACCGTAGTTATACCCATAGGTCAAGCCTATCGAAGTAATACCCGCAGCTTTAGCCGCCAAAATATCATTTTTTGAATCACCCACCATCAAAAGCTGGTCACTCTCAAGCTGCCAATGGCTTAGAAGATGGGTTAACGGCAAAGGATCGGGTTTCATTCTGTCGAGGGAATCACCACCAAGCACTTTAGAAAATAGGTGATCGATATTAAATGCCTCCAGTAGAGGAATGGCAAATCGATGTGGTTTATTGGTAACAATGGCAAGCGGATACCCAGATGAACTTAGCTCTTCTAATACGGCTAAAACATTCGGGTATAACTTGCTATATCGCTGAAGATGTTCTTGATAATGGTGCATGAAACGAGGCATCACGTCATCGAGCAGAGATTGCTCCACTTCACGTTCAACCACGAAAGAGAGTGCCCTACGCATCAACATCTCGGCGCCATTTCCCACCCAACTTCTCACCTGAGCTTCAGTACAACTCGGCAACTCAAACTCAGATAATGTAGCCTGGGTGGCAGCAGCAAGATCCGGCACACTATCGATCAGCGTGCCATCGAGATCGAAAGCGATAGCTTTAAGTTTTCCCCAGCGACTCATGAATTATGACTCGCTTTTAGCTAACTCGACACGCATCTCATCGATAACAGCTTTGTAGTCAGGCTTATTAAAGATCGCAGAACCTGCCACAAACATGTCGGCGCCCGCTGCGGCTATCTCGCCAATGTTGTCGACTTTAACACCGCCATCTACCTCGAGGCGAATATCATAACCACTGTCATCGATTAACTTTCTAACTTGTCTCAGCTTATCCAGTGTCGATGGAATAAAGGATTGACCACCGAAACCTGGGTTAACCGACATCAATAAGATGACATCCAGCTTATCCATAACATGGTCCAGGTAATGCAGTGGAGTACCCGGATTAAATACTAAACCGGCTTTACAACCTGACTCTTTTATTAGCTGTAAGCTTCTGTCCAGATGTTCAGACGCTTCCGGGTGGAATGTGATGAATGTAGCTCCGGCTTTAGCAAAATCAGGAATCATACGGTCAACGGGCTTTACCATCAGGTGAACATCGATATCAGCTGTAATACCATAATCACGCAATGCCTGACATACCATAGGGCCAATAGTCAGGTTAGGAACATAATGGTTATCCATAACATCAAAGTGAACCACATCGGCACCGGCATTGAGGACAGCATCGACATCTTCACCTAAACGGGCAAAGTCGGCAGATAAGATAGAAGGAGCAATAAGAAATGGGCGCATAGAAAACTCACTACAGTGTTTAAGAAATACGCTATTCTACCTTTTGCGAGCTTAAGCCTCTAGGGCTTATGAAGGATTTAGATATGATCAATCACAAAAACCTCATACATTTGTACAATATTATGCAGCACATAAAAAATAATGTTCAAAATATAATCGGCTTTGCTATAATAACCCGACCTGCGAGGGAGCTTTGATAAAGGAAGAGATGATGAACAAAAGGATTAAACTCACAGCAAGCATGAAGTCGGCCGCCTTTATTGCCACTTCAGCAACAGTTGTTGCCGTGACGGCGCTGAGCTTTCAAAGCATTACCTCTGCCGATGCTCTATCTGCCTGTGCATGCAGTACGACTTCTGAATCCAGCTACAACTCCGCCCTTCCTGCGAGTCACCCCGGTAATCGATGTGCACGCCAATCGGAAGATCTCAATTGGACAAATTGGTTTGCCGGCAAGAGTCGTTCAAATCAGCTTCATTTCGTCGATCTTCTCGAGCTACTTCACGGACATAGCGATGGTCCGCTGGACGATGTCACCCCGGCAAACAGCCAGCAAAATCGCTTTTAGAATTAAGGATTATGCTGCGAAAAGTTTGGGACTTGTTGATCAGTACTTTGGCTGCTTTCTTCGGTGTCCAGAGTGAGCAAAATAGAAAGCGAGACTTCCAAACAAGCTCTCCCCTCCCATTCATCATTATGGGCATAGTGCTCGCGATAGCCTTAGTATTCACGTTACTGTTTATCGTTAGAAGAGTACTGGGCTAAGCGAAACAATCCAACTAGCTTAGCTCCCTTTCATCAAATATCTTTATTTGCCTTCAATCGTTTTCACTATGATAACGGTCATCATACAAAGCCATTAATTCATCGACTTTCTTGCGTCCACTGCCTTTTTGGCTGATATTTCTCTGCACCTGAATCGTATCGAATCGAGCACCATGGTACAGCTCTCTTGTCAGCGGTATGTCGTGGTTACTGATTAGAACAGGGAAACCACGTTCAATCGCGGTATGGCGAGACTTACGAGCAAGCAGGGCTTGATCATCTAAGCTAAAACCGGCGCCGACATAAGTCGTAAAACTTGCTGTAGTTGAAAGGGGGGCGTATGGCGGATCGCAGTAAACAACATCACCTTCAGTCGTTAAATCAAAAGCCTGCTCATACCCAATACAACAGAACTCAGCACGTTGAGCTTTCTCAGAGAAAAATCTAATCTCTTTTTCCGGGAAGTATGGTTTCTTATAAGTACCAAAAGGCACATTGAATCCGCCTTTACGATTATATCGACACAAACCATTGAAACCATGGCGATTCATATATAAGAAATAGACAGAACGAAGAAATGGGTCGCTACTTAAGTTAAATTCGGCTCTAACTCTATAATATGCTTCCTTTTCATTCATCTCAGGTACAAACATCGCTTTAGCCGCCGCAATATATCGCTCAGGCTCAGTCTGAACAATCTTATATAGATTGATCAGATCCTGATTGATATCACACAGAAGGTAACTTGAGTAATTTGTATTTAGAAATACAGAACCCGCGCCAACGAAAGGCTCCACTAAGCGCTTCCCCTCAGGAAGATGCTCTGAGAGTGCTTCAATCAGTTTGAATTTCCCGCCAGCCCACTTAAGAAAGGCTCTCTGTTTTTTACTCATCTAAATTGATTGAATGCTAAGAAAAATGAAGTCACCGATTGTACTCTGTTTATTAAGGAATATCACGAGCAGGAAGACTATCTTGCAGTTCATAATCAACTAAATTTTTCCATGAACGAACCCAAGGAGCATTCAACTGATATTTTGCCACTATATCTTCAGCTTTTTTGTGTGCCAGAACCGAAGTATTGAAATGACCGAACAACACGACCCACCTCTGCTTATATCGAGCCACCTTAATATCGGTCTCCCCCTGTAGCATTTCTAAGATGTTATAGAGTGATTTGGTTTGACGAACACTCGCCAGCTGCAAAGTATATCCCGTTATTATATGTTCATTGTTGAGCCCGTCAGGTAGTAAGCCAGCTTCTCCACTGTCAGCCTCAATCTCCCCAATATCAGCCGAAATAAGTTGAGCAGGTTCAATATCCGCCAACCCCTTAAACTCCTCAATTACCGAAGCTTCATTCGTGCTATCACTTAAAACGGGTTCTACCTTTTTTTCTGTTAACGGCTCTGAACCAGAGCTCACCGTAGGCTCCGGAGTTGCATCTTCTTGAACCTGAGCCTCAGAGAGGGATTCGATCTCTTCGAAAGATGCCACAGGTAAAGTTTGATGAACAATAAAATATCCGGCCAATAGCCGCTCGCCATATTGATATAAAAATGAAGGCTTAGGTTCTGGCTCTAACACCGTCTTTTCGAGAGTCTGCAGGTTAACTTCTTCACCTTCGTCCGACAGGAGTACATACCCTAATACAAAACTGAGTAAAATCATCACTCCCACTAACGCCAATTTATTCCACTGGCGTGAAACGGGTATATCAGGTTCGCCATGTAGAGCCAGCTCCAGAAGATTGACGACCTCTTGTGGGTTGCCTGACTGCCTTTCTAATTGTTCTTTGACGATCTCTCTGGGAGTAAAGGGAACCTGCTCACTGCGGCTCAATAAAGTGTAGTAGAGCGCCTCTCTTTCTTGGAATGTGAGGGATTCTATATTGATAGATAACAGAATATCCTGCTGTTGCTCGGGTAATTGAGTGACCAAGTCTTCAAAAAAATCAGCCGTAGTCGTTAATGCCACCGAGAGAGACTTACCGGGAATTGATAACTGACTGAGTACAATACATTCAGCAATGATCTCCATAGGAAGGTAGTGAGCATCATCGAGCACAATACAAGAAGCCTGAGGCAAAGCCCCTGATAGCCTCAATAAGGTTTCAGGCAGAGGGAGTTCATCATCAAAAACAGGTTCTGACAGTAGCTGAACTAATATTTTTCTACGTATTTCACTACAGTCACTATGCTTTGGACATGTGACCAGGGCTGAGCTAAATTCATCCAGCTCATTTAGAAGGGAGGTAACGAGAGTCGTTTTACCGGAACCATAGGCTCCAGTAACCACCAGCAACTGTTGTCCATAGAGACTGACATGCTGTAGTCGTTGCAGTAGGGTTTCTTGACTTGGTAATAAAATTGAGTCTTTAAGTGTCACTCATGCACCACACAAAACTATGCGCAGCGAATAACAGCTTCCAGTAGTTCATCGCTCACCTCACAGTAGATCCCTGCCTGGCCTATCGCTTCAGGAAGCACTAATCTGAGTTGACCTTTAAGTACCTTCTTATCTCGCCGCATATGCTTAATGAAATCTTCAAAATCCATTGAATTAGGAGGAGAAACCGGCAGGTCGAATGCTTCGAATAACTTGATTATCCGACAAACAATTGACTCATCAATTAAATCCATCCCAGATGCGGTATTTGCAGCAAGTACTGTGCCAGCAGCAACTGCCTCACCATGCAACCAAACACCATATCCCATTTCAGCTTCTATTGCGTGTCCGAAAGTATGTCCCAGATTCAGAAGTGCACGCACCCCCTGCTCTGTTTCATCTTGAGCAACAACTTCGGCTTTAATTTCGCAGCAACGTCCAATCGCGTAGATTAACGCTTGAGCATCCAATGACTTCAATTGCTCGACATTATCTTCCAACCATTTAAAAAACTCAGCATCCCAGATTATTCCATATTTGATGACCTCGGCCATCCCAGCAGAAAACTCTCTTGGGGGGAGCGTATTTAAACAGTCGATATCGATCATCACCATCTTAGGCTGATAAAACGCGCCTATCATGTTTTTACCGAGGGGATGATTTACAGCGGTTTTGCCACCAACAGACGAGTCAACTTGAGCCAGTAATGTGGTTGGCACCTGGATAAAGTCGATTCCTCTCTGGTAACTGGCAGCGGCAAAGCCGGTCATATCACCGATGACACCACCACCTAAGGCAATAAGAACGGTATCTCTGCCCAGGTTTTGTTGCAATAAGGAGGTGAAGATACTATCCATCTGTTCAAGGGTTTTGTACTGCTCTCCATCGGGTAGAATGACGGGGTCAACACAATTGAATGAAGATAATATTATCTGCAGCTTCTCGAGATAAAGAGGCGCTATCGTTTCATTAGTGACAATAAGGATATTTTTATCTTGGAGGTAGCGAGCAAAATGCTCGCCACAACTCATCAAATTCTGGCTAAAAATTATTGGATAGCTTCGCACACCTAAATCAACCTGAATTTGCTTCATTTTTCCTAGAAACCTAACTGTTCAATAATTTGATTCGCAACCACTTTGGCGCTTTGCTCATCAGTCTTTACGATGACATCTGCAATCTCTTCGTACAAAGGATTACGAGTCGCAGCCAGATTTTCCAAAACTTCTCTTGGGTCGTCTACCTGCAATAATGGGCGTCGCTTATCTCGTTGAGTACGAGCAACTTGCTTATCGATTGTTGTTTCTAGATATACGACAATTCCACGAGCAGAGAGATTATTACGGATCTCTTTACTCTGAATAGAACCACCGCCTGTCGCTAAAACAATACCTTGTTTTTCAGTTAAGTCAGCGACTACTTGTGTTTCACGAACGCGGAAACCTTCTTCGCCTTCGACATCAAAAACCCACGCTATATCCGCACCAGTGCGGCTTTCAATTTCTTGATCTGAATCGTGGAACTCTAGGTGCAGCATCTGTGCCAGATGACGTCCTATAGTGCTTTTACCAGCCCCCATAGGGCCTACGAGGAAAATATTACGTTTCTCAGCCATTGCTTTTACGTCTGAATCTTATATGAAGTTTGCCGACGCCGATTCGAAAAAATAGAACCGACCTAAAATGTTACCTTGCTCTATTGAGACTTGACCAGTGATTATCTCAGTTAAACACCATTAAAGGCAAGCAGTGATGCTCACATTCTGTAAAATTAGTCTTTTGAATAGAAGAAAGCCAGCGCTATAAGCACTGGCCTTCTCATGAAACATTATCTATTTAGAGATCTTCAGAAATAATTTTTGGAGTCACGAAAATTAATAACTCCTGTCTATTATTCTCATCAGTTGTACTCCTGAACAGGAAGCCAACAAAGGGAATATCTCCCAGCACAGGTACTTTACTCACTCGGTTAATCAATTGTTGCTGATAGATACCACCAAGCACAATAGTTTCACCATGATCGACCAGAACCTGAGTTCCGATTCGCTGAGTATCGATAGAAACTGCCGAACCCAAAGGGGTTGCAACGACTTTACCTTGAGAATCCTGAGTAATTTCAAGATCGAGGATCACTCTATTATCTGGTGTAATTTGTGGTGTCACACGCAATGACAACACCGCTTTTTTAAAGCTAATCGTTGCGGCACCACTAGAGCTCGCCTCTAAATAGGGGATCTCTACACCCTGTTCGATATAGGCAGCTTTTTGATTAGAGGTCATGATACGTGGACTGGCGATAATCTCTCCCTTATCTTCCTTCTCTAACGCACTCAACTCCATATCGAGTACCGTTCCATCGGCCAGCTTAGCCACGTGAAAAGCCACTCTCGCAGCACCGGTAGATGCCGGTAAATTCACATTCAACCGATCAACAAGGGCGGGTACGATGCCATTTGAAATACTCTCAGCTCCCTCAAGACTTCCGGAAGTGCCTTTATCGCCCTGTTGATCTGTCACTCCCCATCGAATACCAAGTTCCTCGGAGACATCATCCTTTACTGTCACCATGCGAGATTCGATGAGCACCTGACGAATTGGAATATCCAGAACCTCAATTAATCGATGAACATTTTCTAATATATCTTCAGTATCCTTCACCAATAGTGTATTGGTACGTTCATCGACCGCAACGCTACCACGAGTAGATAACAGACTGGAGTCTTCACTTTTCAACAGTTCGGCGATGTCAGTCGCCTTAGCATAATTTATCTGTAAATATTCAGAATATAACGGTGCAAGCTCTTTAACTTCCTGCATATTTTTTAATTGCTGACTCTCGCGAATGGCTAACTCTTCACTAGGAGCGATCATCAGGATATTTCCCTCAATGCGCTTATCCAGCCCCTTCGTCTGTAAGATAAGATCCAGAGCCTGATCCCAGGGAACATCATCTAAACGTAAAGTAATATCGCCTTCGACCGTATCACTGGTCACTAAGTTGAAATCGTTATAATCGGCAATAATCTGAAGAACGGTTCTAACAGAGATACTTTGAAAATTCAGGGACAGTGAGCGTCCGTCGTACTTTTTCTCTTTTTTGACGACATTAACTCGCTCAGCCTTAGTCACACTCAGCCTAAACAGGCTCCCCTCCTGTTTATAGTTATACTCATAGTTTCCGGCGATATCGATAAGCACACGTGTGGTCAACTCATCCTTAAAGGTTTCAAAGCTTCTCACCGGCGTGGCAAAGTCCTGAACATCCATGACATAGAGCAACTCTGAAGCTATTTCAGTGTTATACAGCTTCAATTCAAGCTTAGCCCCCACCAGCTCCACATTCGCCGCGACAGAGCTATTATTCAGCTTAACCAGTAGCTCACCTCCCCCGTCAGAGGTTCTTCTAAAATCAATATTATCAACGCCATTGATAAATGGATTCGTTTCCTTTGTAGCGCTATTCGCCACCTCATCGTTAATAGTAAGACTATAAACATTACCGGCAAGTTTTCCTTGATAAGCTTTGACCTTATCCAGTGCGACTACCACCTTCATAACACTATTATCTTGTTTAACCTCAATAGTCTCGACTCCAACTGTATTTATTGGAAGAGACTCTTTTTCTAAGCCTGATACACTTTCATTAAAGCCAAGAATAATTTCAGCAGGGGATGCATTTAACTCAATTTCCGGCTCCAAGATTTCATTTTCAAAAATCAATTGAAGCTCTAATTGATGATCAACGATAGAGTGGTACTTTACATCCACTAGACGATTCGCAGCCATCGCATACGATGTTCCTGCAGAAATTAGCGCTAAACTCACAACAACTCTAAAAAGCGCTGACATATTAAAAAAGTTTTTATTCGCGGCAGAAGATTCCATTATTCCCTCATCCTTCGCTTGTTATTTCCCAGTTAATTCTAAGTTGCTGAGTCTTTCCGTCCAGCAACCAGAACCATCTGGAATTAATTCAATTATTTCGACTGTTTGTGGTGTAACTTTAGCAATTCTTCCGTGATATAGACCCAAGTATTCTCCAATACCTAAACGATAAACACTAGCATCATTTGTTTCTACCAGGGCCCAGATGTTCCCAACTTCACTTAATGTCCCACGCATCTTTAAGTTATCCAGAGCATAAGTTTCTAAGCGTCCTTTACGTCTCTTAAGATCGGGTTGTAAACAGTCCTTTGTCGTATCAATGACCTCTTCCGTTAATTCTCGTGAAGGAGGAACGAAGGGGCTGCGCATTAAATCGGCTTGATACTCAAAATGTTCAAATTTTGGCGGTTCTTTCAATGGCGGAATATGTGCCACATGCTGCGCCTTTGTCGTAGTAACAAATAGCTCTAAATCACTTCGATCGCCAACACAGCCCACCAAAAAAAGGCTAAAAACTAATAAAGGAAGAAGTTTCATTATTATTTCCCCTTCGCTTTTTTCATATCGGCAGGTAAATCAGCCCCCTCTTTAAAGCGATATGTTTTTGCCAATATTTCCATTCCTAAGCCACCGGAATCTGATTTCTTAATCACGAAATCATGTAGACTCACAATCCGCGGCAACTTAGCCACACCGCTGACCAACTCACCGAGTTCATGGTATTCACCACTTACAGTCATGCTAATTGGAAATTCGAAATAGAAATCTCTTGGGATCACTTCTCGCCAATCCAAACTCTCAATCTTTAACCCGGAGTCTGTCGCTACAAAGGTTAAATCATCGAGTAAACCCGGCATCTCATTCTTAGATGGCAGCATCTTAAGTAATTCTGCAAACTGAGATTCCATTGCGGCTAACTGTTCACGATAGAGTTTAAGGTTAGCAGCGAGTCGGTATTTAGACTTAAAATCATCTCTTAATTTTACTTCTGTCTCTTGCTCGAAACTTAACGTATCTATCGCATCAGAAACAAACAAAAAATAGCTGGCAATAAAGATACATATTGACAATATAGCAGCAAAAACAATTTTAACGAATGGAGGCCAACCTCCAATATTTTCAAAATCGATGTCGTTAAACTGACTCAGTTCAAGGTTCATTTACTCGCTCCCTGGTCTGAATTATCAATACTATCAACTTCACTAATCGTCACTTTCAAACTAAATCGCTGTAACTGTCTCAATTCTTCGCTGTGAGCAACAATAGACTGCATATTGGGATCCAGTAGCCATTTAGACGTTTTCACCTTTCTCATCATGTTTGCCACATTATTATTGGATTCACTGCGTCCCTCTATCCACAATAAGCTCCCTTTCTTTTCAATACTGGAAAGGTAAATCCCAGGTGGAACGATACGTACGAGTTCATCTAACACATGAGTCGGTAAGTTTCTGGATTGCTGCAAATTTAAAATAATTTCAGTACGGCGCTCAATATCTTTTTTCCGTGTTCGTATCTGCTTTATTTCGGCGATCTGTTTTTCCAGAAGCTGAATTTCACTCTGCAGGTAGGCATTTCTCGACTTTTGATTATCCGTCATCATGTCAAGAACACTTAATGAAAGAAAAACAATCAGTGAAGAACCAAGAAAAACTAACGCTAATATGCCGATGTAATCTCTCTTTTGCTTTTCTCTCGCTTCTTCGCGCCAGGGTAAAAGGTTTATGTTCGCCATTGAGAGTAACTCCTCAGCGCTAGACCACAGGCAACCATATATTTGCCTATATCCGGTTGCAATCGGCTTTTCACTTCATCATCTGCATGTAGGCATCCCTGAAATGGGTCCGCTATGATAGTGTGAACACCTAACTCATTCGTCAATAAATTCGCCATCCCTTCAAGCTTAGATGTACCACCACACAAAATAATGTGATCGACCTTATCCTTACCGCTGGAAGTACAATATATCTGTAATGTTCTCTTGATCTGCTGTAATAGCTGGGTTTGAAAGGGAGATAAAACCTCAAACATATAATTTCGTGGCAAATCACCTTCCAATTTGGCTTTTTCGGCTTGTTCGTGCGACATCCCGTAAAAAGATAAAATTGATTGAGTAAATTGTTCTCCACCAAAAGCCTGCTCACGCACAAAGCTTGTTTCACCATCCTCGACAACTGCAAATGTAGTGATGTTTGCACCTATATCGACTAAGGCAACGACCTTACTCTCGACTCCCTCAGGTAATTGAGCAGCAACGATCTCATAGGCTCTTCCCAATGCATAACCTTCGATGTCGACGACCTTACTTTCAAGATTTATATCATCGAGAGCATCGACTCGGGCGTCAATATTCTCTGTCCGACATGCGCTGAGCAGAACATCGACCTTAGTCGGGTCGGTACTATTCACATTCAAGGTTTCAAAATCAATGCTGACTTCATCGAGCGAATATGGAATTAGATTATCAGCCTCTATTTCAATCTGGCTCTCCATCTCCTCTTCACTGAGAGACGCATCCATATAGATGACCTTTGTCATAACGGCAGAGCCAGAAACCGCAACTGAAGCAAATTTAGCGCTCTTGGGGAGTATGCGTTTAACCTGCTTCAATGACTCAACGACCGCATCAACATCTCGGATCTCGTGATCATTAACGGCACCCTTTTTAACGGGCACTGCAGCATGACTTACAATTTTATAACCATCAGCCGTCTGACTCAGCAGTATTGCCTTAATCTCGTGGGAACCGATATCGATTCCAACCATCTGCGGAGCCTGACGCTTCCATAATTTTGAAAGCATAGTCCATCGTCACTTTTTTGTTATTGTTTCAAGAATTAGATTAGCACAAAATCAACTCGTTATAGATATTTGTACAGAATGTTTCCGAGTTTTACAATTGCCATTTTTTTGACAACCTTTTTTACTTCACCAATGAGCAAGCGCCTTATATACTATTGGTCTTGCAAAAATTTTTTGGAATATTCCGGTGAAGTGGTTAAAACGTATTATTATTGCTCTATTCAGCCTAGCCCTTTTAGGCGTTGGCGCCATTGCTGCGGCATATTTTTATGTGTTGCCCGAACTCCCGGACGTAAACACGTTAAAAACGGTAAAGCTTCAAACCCCATTACGCATATACAGTAGTGACGGTAAACTGATCTCTCAATTTGGTGAAAAAAGAAGAATTCCGGTTGATTTTCAAAATGTTCCACCACTTCTTATCGATGCAGTTTTAGATACGGAAGATGCCAGGTTTTTCGAACATCATGGTATAGATCCTATTGGTATCACTCGTGCGGCATTCATTCTTTTAACCACTGGAAAAAAGAGCCAAGGGGCTAGCACCATCACCCAGCAGGTAGCACGAGGCTTCTTTCTTTCTCGTGAAAAGACCTACATACGTAAAATTAAAGAAATTTTTCTAGCCATAAAAATTGAGAAAGCCTTATCTAAAGAGAAAATTTTAGAGCTGTATCTAAATCGCTCTTTCTTAGGTAATCGTGCCTATGGTGTCGGCGCCGCCGCACAGGTCTACTATGGCAAAGAATTAGATCAGCTAACCCTACCTGAAATGGCAATGATCGCCGGTCTGCCTCAGGCACCTTCAGCAGCCAATCCAATTCGTAATCCAGCAAGAGCGATGAATCGTCGTAATTGGGTATTGAGTCGCATGTTAGAGAAGCAAAACATTACTCAGGCTCAGTATATGGAGGCAACCCAATCTCCCATCACGGCGAAATATCACGGGGCAGAAATTAATCTCTATGCTCCCTATATATCAGAGATGGCGAGAGACTATTTAGTTGAAAAGTATGGTGAAGATGAGGCTTACACCGGTGGCTACAACATCTATACCAGCATTGATTCCACGCTTCAGCTAGAGGCTCAGCAGGCACTGAGAAACAATGTCTACGCCTATGATGAGCGACACGGCTACCGCGGCCCGAAAGCCATTCTTTGGACTGATACGCCACTGAATAATCAGGATATTATCGACCAATTAAAACAGACCAAAGCATTTCAAGGCCTATTACCCGCCGCCATCATAAGTATGAGTGAACAAAGCGTTCGAGTGCTCTCCTCCAATGGCGAAACGTTGGAAATTGACTGGCAAGGACTAAAATGGGCCCGTAAGTTCATCTCTAATAAACGTCAGGGAAAAGCCCCTAAAATGGCCTCTGAAGTTGTCGCTGTCGGTGAGCAGGTATGGATTCGCAATAATGGTGAATTTTGGCAGTTGGCTCAAATTCCTGTAGTCGCCAGTGCAATTGTGTCCCTCGCCCCCCATGACGGCGCCATACGCACTCTGGTCGGTGGTTTTAGTTTCCATACCAGCCAATACAACCGCGTAACTCAGGCGAAACGCCAACTAGGTTCAAATATTAAACCCTTTATCTATACCGCGGCGATGGAGAAAGGCTACACCCTATCGACCTTAGTCAACAATGCACCGATTAATAACGCCGATACCAGACAAGGTACTGCATGGCGCCCTAAGAACTCACCAGACCGCTATACAGGGCCAACCAGGTTACGTGTCGGGCTCGCGCAATCTATCAACGTAATGTCTGTCAGGACGATGCGTTATGCCGGTCTGGATATGGCTATCGATACTTTAGTTAAATTTGGTTTCAATGCCGAAGATATCCCAAGAAATGAGTCCATCGCATTAGGCTCAAACTCAGTGACCCCACTTCAAGTCGTTACCGCATTTTCTACCTTTGCCAATGGCGGATATAGAGTTGAACCCTATTTTGTTGAACGCATTGAAGATTCTTACGGACAGATCATCGAACAATCGAATCCTACCCTTGCCTGCAAACCCGAACCAGACCCGTTAGAAGCAGCCAAAGATGATCCTTTTGCCTCTATGGCTGATGAGCTACAGCCACCGACAGCTCAAGCAAAAGAGCCAAGTTGTGGTGGTAAAGACAGTAGATATGCGCCCCAGATCATCTCTGAACAAACTGCATTCCTGATCACCGAAGCATTAAAGAGTGTTATCTGGGGCGGTGGAAACTGGAGCAAAGGGACTGGCTGGAATGGTACGGCCTGGCGAGCGGCAAGAGTCGTAAAAAGACATGATATTGCCGGAAAGACAGGAACAACCAACGAATCCCGGGATACCTGGTTTAGTGGATTTAACCCCAAACTCGCCACAACGGTTTGGGTAGGCTTTGACGATCATAGTAAGGAGTTGGGCAGAACCAGCTGGAATGCTAATGCCGCAAAAGATCAAATTTCTGCAGCAGAGGCAGGGGCAAAGACTGCTGGGCCAGGATGGAATGAGTTCATGAAAAAGGCTCTATCCGGTACGCCTGAAATTCCGACGACTCCACCAGAAGGTATCGTCTCTGTAAGAATAGATCTGGCAACCGGAAAGTTAAGCCGCAAAACCGATTACACCAGTAGATTTGAGTATTTTGTATCAGGCACAGAGCCAGAAGAATTCGCAACAGAAGCTGAAGAGGTAAACGACATCTTCATCGAAGACTCCACTGAGGAGCTATTCCAGTAAATTCAGTAAGAAACCTTTTTAGCTAAGCTTATAAATAAAAAGCGCGATAGAGTAAAATCTCCATCGCGCTTTTTTTTAAAATCTAAAATAAATTAACGACTTATTTTTGACAGTCACTCTTAATTTAATTTTATATTTCTTTAACTTCTACTCAGAAGCGGCTAATTTTGTTGCCAATGCGGCTCTGACCTGAGGTAAAGCAGTTCCGCCGAGCGCTTCTCGTTTCTCAAGACATGATTCAATTGTCAGGCAGTCATAGACATCACTTGTGATCATTTCGGAAAATGATTGCAGATCTTTCAGCTCAAAATCCTCTAAAGGTTTCTTCTGCGCTATCGCTTTAACCACTACTTCGCCAACGACATGATGTGCCTCTCTAAATGGCATTCCTTTGGCCACAAGATAGTCTGCAAGTTCGGTAGAATTTGCATAGCCCTGCTGCGCAGCACTTAACGTATTCTCACGGTTAACCTTTAAACCACTTAGCACTAAAGCGGCCATTTCGAGGCAGATAGCCCAGCTATCCATCACATCAAACAAGCCCTCTTTGTCTTCCTGCATATCTTTGTTATAGGCTAACGGCAGTGCCTTCATGGTAGTTAAAATACCGACAAGGCTGCCATAAACCCGGCCTGTTTTACCACGGATCAACTCGAGTGCATCAGGATTCTTCTTCTGTGGCATTAGTGAAGATCCGGATGTAACTTCATCATCGAGGTCTATGAAACCAGCTTCACCGCTGTTAAAGAAAATAAGGTCTTCGGCCATGCGGCTTAGGTGCATCATGCTAATTGAAGCATCACTGCAGATCTCAACTACATGGTCCCTGTCCGACACAGTATCTAAACTGTTGAGTGTCGGCGACGCGAAACCCAAGGATTCCGCCAGCTTATACCTATCCATAGGATATGCAGTACCTGCAAGTGCACCCGTTCCCAGAGGACAAGTATCCGCACGTTTGAGCGCATCTTCTAAACGACTAATATCACGCTCAAACATCTCAACATAGGCTAAGCACCAATGTCCGAAAGCCACTGGCTGTGCACGCTGAAGATGTGTGTAACCAGGCATAACTGCGTCAAGTTCTCTTTCTGCCAGCTCTAAAAGCGCTTGCCTTAACGCTTTAAGCAACAACAGTTGCTGCTGGCCTTCTTTCTTACACCAAAGCTTAAGATCGGTTGCTACTTGATCATTGCGTGAACGCCCAGTATGAAGCTTCTTTCCAAGATCCCCGACTTTAGCAATCAAAGATAGTTCGACAAAACTGTGAATGTCTTCGGCACCCGACGCCAGAATAAGCTCAGGCTTCTCTTCCACTTCGCCCAATAGCTCTTTTAATGCCTGTTGTAGTTGCTGACACTCAGCTTCAGACAAAATCCCTACCTGGGTGATAGCACCGGCCCAAGCTATCGAGCCGACAATATCTTGCTCGACCAAGCGGTAATCGACAGGCAATGAGTCATTGAATAATTTAAATAGCGCGCTACTCTCCTGGCTAAATCTTCCACCCCATAATGCCATGCTGACTTCCTCTTTCTTTAATTAACCGAGAGTGGGCTCTGGGTCCCACCCTATTTATTGACTTAACCTATTCTTCGAAACAGTGAAGATCTTTTGTAGTACCTGAAATGTCGCTTACTTAGCCTTTAACGCCCTGATACGGCTGGCTAAAGAGTAAAGGCGGATGAAACCTTCGGCATCTTTCTGGTTATAGACATCGTCCTCACCAAACGTCGCGAACTCTTCTGAGTACAGGCTATTTACTGAACGCTTCTTCACTGCGTGAGCTTGCCCCTTATAGAGTTTAATAACGACTTCACCACTGACCAAATTAGCCAGAGGTATTGATGCAGCCAGTAGGGACTCACATAATGGCGTAAACCAACGACCATCATAAACAAGGTGAGCCATCTGAGCACCAATCTGCTCACGCCATTCACGACTACTCTTGTCTAACACTAACTCTTCTATGGCTCTTAGTGCGGCAAACATAACTGTGCCACCCGGAGTTTCGTAACAGCCACGAGACTTCATTCCCACGAGTCTATTCTCGGTAATATCGATTCTGCCAACCCCATGAGCACCAGCGATCTCATTTAACACCGTAAGAGCCCCGTAAGGAGAAAGTGATGCACCATTAACTTTAGTGATCTTGCCTTGTTCAAGCTCTAATGATACGTACTCAGGCTCATTGGGAGCGTCCTCAGGCGCGACGGTCATAGTCCACACGCCTTTAGTCGGCTCATTCCATGGATCTTCTAACTCGCCACCTTCATGGGAGATATGCCAGGCATTCGCATCACGGCTATAGATCTTCGTCACAGAGGAAGTCGTTTCGATTTTACGCTCGGCAAGGTAATCCAGCAGATCTTCACGGCTAACCATCTCCCACTCGCGCCAAGGGGCAATCACCTTGAGGTCGGGTGCAAGAGCAGCAAAACAACCTTCGAAACGTACCTGATCGTTCCCTTTTCCGGTACAGCCATGGCAGACGGCATCGGCCCCTACTTTACGTGCAACTTCAACCTGCGCCTTAGCGATAATAGGTCTGGCCATCGATGTACCTAATAAATAGGTCCCTTCATAGATCGCACCGGTAGCGATAGTCGGGTAGATATAATCTGCCACCAGCTCCTCTTTCAGATCGACGATGTAGCACTCAGACGCACCAGAAGAGATAGCCTTCTCATGCAATCCCTCCAGCTCCGCATCACCTTGGCCCACATCGGCACAGAAAGCGATGATTTCACAATTATCATAGGTCTCTTTCAACCAAGGAATAATCGCCGAGGTATCTAAGCCTCCCGAATAGGCCAGAACCACTTTCTTCACATCTGTTTTCTTTGATTCAATTGACATTTTTCTATCCTAATTATTTGCTTTTCTTATCGAAAACTTCAATAAGAGATATATGGGTTTACTACTTAGCTAATAAAGTCACCAGCACTGCATTTTGTGCATGCATGCGGTTTTCAGCCTGTTGCAAAATGAGCGAACCTTCGCCATCGACGACATCGGCAGTCACTTCAACACCACGGTATGCAGGTAGGCAATGCATAAAGAAGTTAGCACCCGCTTTCTTCATCATTGCAGCATTAACTTGATAGGGTTTAAATTTAGCCTCGATATCACTCAGGTTAGAATCGTCTCCCATAGAGATCCAAGTATCAGTATAGATAGCATCTTGCTGAGCGATCTCTTCAATGTCAGAAGTGAGTATTAACTTTCCGCCATGCTGAGCTGCTAAAGATTGGGCCTCCACAACCACTTGACCGTCGGGGAACTGCCCTGGAGGGCAGATAACTGTCATTGTCGCGCCCAAAATTGCCGCACCATACATGAGTGAATGCGTCACATTATTTCCATCACCGACGTATGCCAGTTTTACCTTGCTGACATCATCAAATTTCTCAGACAGGGTTAAGAAATCGGCTAACCCCTGACAGGGGTGATACAGATCAGATAAAGCGTTTATCACCGGCACACTTCCATGCTCAGCCAACCCCTCAATAGTCGAGTGAAGAAAGGTTCTCGCCACAATAGCATCGGCCCAACACGAAATATTGGCAGCAAAATCAGAAACGGGTTCGCGTTTACCAAGCGCACCATTTTGCTGATCCAAATAGAGACAATGACCTCCTAACTTATTAATACCGATATCAAAACTAACGCGGGTCCTTAAAGATGGCTTCTCAAATAGCATAACCACACTCTTCCCATCCAACGCATTACGGTACTCTGCTGGATTTGCTTTAATCTTCTTAGCCAGAGCCAACAGATCTTTGAGCTGCTCCTGACTTAAGTCCTTTATCGATAGTAGATGGTTCATTCGTTGTTCTCCTTCGGCTGGATACACTGACCAAGCCTTACGCTATTATGTCGATAGGATGAAGATGATCCATGACACTTCATTCACCATCCTAAAATTTTTTCTTAAACTAAAGGCTAATCCGGCTGGATCTGTGTCCCTACCGCTTCGCCATTTGATAACGCAATCAATTGTTCGGCATGACGCCATGAAGCCACCTGTACCGGCTGTCCCATCGACTCAGCCACTTCCAATGCTGCCTCCACTTTAACCTTCATCCCTTTTTCGATAACACCGATATGAGTCAACTCTTCGACTTGAGCACGGTTTAAGCTCTTGATTAGCTGCCCTTTGCCATCTAAAACACCTGAAACATCAGAGAGTAAAACCAATTTCCCATCGACAAGTTTGGCTAACACGGTTGCCGCTTGATCGGCGTTAACATTTAATAACTGACCCGCGGCATCGATGGCAATAGAACTGACTATCGGCATCCATCCTTGAGATAGAATGAACTCCAGGTATGTTGCACTTTTCGGGCTGACCTCACCGACAAAGCCTAAACGCGGATCCTTAACTTTAGCTGAAACCATATCGCCGTCACCTAAGCTCATGCCGACACAGGTCACACCCGCTTTTATCGCTGCCCCTTGAAGGATTTTATTAGAGGTTCCGGCTAATGCTCCGACAATGACAGGTATCTGCTCTTGTGGGGTCACTCTCAATCCATCCAGTTTCTCTGTAATCATGCCATTCGCGGTTAACTGCTCTTCGACTAAACAACCTCCGCCATGAACCATAATCAACTGCTGCCCGTTGGCGATCATCTTGGCCGCCGTCTCCATCAACCTGGCCATGCCCATTTCGCATTGCATAAGGGCGCCACCAACCTTTAGTACTAACGTGCTTTTATTTACTGACATAGTCGTTACTCTCTCGCGAAACTGAAAATTAATAATTAAAATGAATCTTTATGCACTGATGAGCTTGGCTTGCGGCTCCCTTCATCAAGTTATCAATCGCACTCGCAACAACGAGATAATGAGTCTCTGGATCGAACTTCCATCCCAGATGACAGTTTGGAGTGTTAACAACGTCATCAATCCTAGGGAATTGGTTTTGCTTGACTGTAATGAGTGGAGCATCATCATAGACAGCATATGCTGCAGCGACATCGGCTTCGGTAATTCCAGGTTTTAACTGCACCGTAATCGTTGCCAAAATTCCACGCTTAAAGTTTCCAAGATGAGGAGTGAATATGACCTCTTGTCCTAACTGAGTTGCAATTTCAGGTTGATGCCTATGACCCAGTACACCATAGGGAGTCAAGCTGACCTCACAAAAGCTGGTATGTAGCTGCGCTTTTCTACCTGCACCAGTCACACCACTGACGGCATTAATAACCGGAAATGCATCAGTTAAAAACGTGCTAATAGGTTTCAGTGCCGTTAGAGATGCAGTTGGATAACAGCCGGGAACGGCAATCATCTTACTGCTAGCGATTTGCTCACTATTCCACTCGGCTAATCCATAGACAGCATCACAGAGAACATCTTGATATTCATGATTAAAGCCATACCATTTAGGATATTGTTCTACATCTGAAAAACGGTATGCACCACTAAGATCAAATACGGTTAAGCCCTTTTGATAGAACCATGCAGCCAAGTGCAAGCTCACGGCATGGTCGGTTGCAAGAACCACCGCATCCGCCTGCTCAACAATTAGCATTTTAGCGTCGTCACAGAGAGGAGAAAGAGAGAGTGAAATATGACTGTAGCTTGGGTATAAGTCTGACAAAGGCTTACCTTTATCTAAACTATTTTCCGATACATACAAGCCCTGAATCATCAAATTTTCATCGGCATTAATGAGAGAGGTAATTTGTGCGCCCGTGTATCCACTGGCGCCAATGATAGCAATGCTTTTCATAATCTATGACTTCTTAATTTGGGTGCTATATTTTAAGGAAAAAAGAGGGGCACAACTTAAGCCCTGGTAGAAATACCAATTTGACAAGTTTATCGTCGCAGGAAGTCTGTAGACATAACCTTTATGTTAATTTTCTGATATGAAATCATCATTTTTACTCTCAATAATAATCGCTGTAGTGTGGTACTTGTCTTAGCTGTTTGATAGACTATCACAACGAACTAATTATGCAATATATTTGAATATATATTTTACGGATGATTTATGACGACACTCCCGGATCTTAAAAGCAGCTTTAGCCAACTCATTGCTACCCCTTCAATAAGTGCCCTCGAAGCCTCCCAAGATATGAGCAACCAAGGTGTTATAGACTTATTGCATAACTGGTTTGATGATTTAGGCTTCCAATGCACAGTGCTGCCAGTGCCAAACACAAGGAATAAACATAACTTGGTTGCTAGTTTCGGCACAGGAAAAGGCGGTTTACTGCTTGCAGGACACACGGATACCGTGCCATTTGATGAGGGACGTTGGAGCCAAGATCCATTTAAATTAATGGAAAAAGATAATCGTTGGTATGGTCTAGGCACTTGCGACATGAAGGGATTCTTTGCTCTGGTATTGGAAGCAGTTAAAGATATGCCACTGGCACAATTTAAACGCCCATTACATATACTCGCCAGTGCCGATGAAGAAACAACCATGAATGGTGCCAAGGCATTTGCGGCAGCCAAATCGATTGCCCCTGACTATGCCATAATCGGCGAACCCACCAGTTTGAAACCTGTGTATATGCATAAGGGGCACTTAACTCAAGGTATCAGAGTTACAGGTAGAAGCGGACACTCCTCAGATCCGGCTAAAGGGCTTAATGCCATAGAGGTCATGCATCAAGTGATGGGGCAACTACTTAAGCTAAAACAACACTTAGCCGATAACTACCGAGAGGAGGCTTTTAGTGTTCCCTACCCTACGATGAATTTCGGTCATATTCATGGTGGCGATGCAGCTAATCGTATCTGTGGATGCTGCGATCTCCATATCGACATCCGCCCACTGCCCGGACTGGCACTGGAAGAGTTAGAACAAATGGTGACCCATTACCTCGCACCAATTAATGACAAGTATCCCGGAAGTATTAATGTTGCCCCTCTTTATCCTGGCTCCGAATCATTCGCTAGCGATGCTAATGGTAGCTGGACCCGTCTGGTAGCAGAGTTATCGGCAAGCACACCAGAAGTCGTCAATTATGCCACCGAAGCCCCCTATATCTCTAAACTTGGTTGTCAAACACTCGTATTAGGACCCGGCAGCATAGAGCAAGCTCATCAACCCGACGAGTACCTCGACATTGCCTATATAGATCAAACAACAGCCCTATTAAAACAGCTTATCTATCATGCATGTATCAAGTAACACTTAGGCATATCATACTCAGGTAAATAAACTATGCTTAGGCACTTAGCCCGGGTAGTAGATGACAGCCGAGTGATGTAGAGCACATAAGTTTACATTATCTGTAATTGTTGTATTGACCTTAGGCGCTGACGCTGGGTATTGTGGTTGATTAGCATGAATTCAGGTATGGAGCACGTATGGCAGATATGTATGCGTCTTTAAGGTCAAATGTGGGTACCTTAGGGCAAATTCTTGGTGAGACAATACGCACCAATTTAGACGATGCTTTTCTTGAAAAGATCGAGCAGATCCGTCAACTGGCAAAAAGTTCTCGGCAGGGAGATGAAGCGGCAAGAGACGAGATGCTCAAACTGCTCACTGCACTGCCGGATAATGAACTGGTTCCCTTCGCAAAAGCCTTTAACCAATTTCTCAACTTAGCTAATATCGCCGAACAGTTCCACACAATCAGTCGCAACTGTGACGAACTGGTCTGTGTTCCTGACCCGGTTGAACAGCTTTTAGGGCGAGTACTGAGTAGCAACATAGATCAAGAGAAGATGCTCGATTGTCTGGAAAATTTAGATATCGACTTGGTACTGACAGCACATCCGACAGAGATCTCTCGCCGTACACTCATTCAAAAATATGCATCGGTGATCGATATTCTGGCTGCATTGGAAAATCCGCAGCTCACCGAACGAGAGAAGAAACAACAGCACCTGCGCTTGCGTCAATTGATTGCCCAGATTTGGCATACCAATGAGATCAGAAATGAAAGGCCTACCCCTGTCGACGAAGCGCGTTGGGGCCTGAGCACGATCGAAGTTTCTCTCTGGCAGGCTATCCCGGATTTTCTCAGACAACTCAACGAACAAGTAGAGGAGCGAACAGGCAAGCAACTGCCTACGGACATCGCCCCGGTACGCTTCTCGAGCTGGATGGGGGGAGACCGTGATGGCAACCCTTTCGTAACCGCAAAAGTCACTCAAGAGGTACTCGATCGTAACCGTCACACGGCGGCCCGTCTCTATCTGAAAGATATTGTCGTGCTTGTTAATGACCTCTCGGTGGAAGAAGCCAATGCAGAGTTATTGGAATATACCAATAATAGCCTTGAGCCCTATAGAGATGTACTTAAAGACCTTAGACAAAAATTACGTAACACCGTTGACTACCTTAATGCGCGTCTCGAAGGTCACAAGCCTGAAGTAGACCTAAGCTCGATAATTTGGCACGAAAGCGACCTTAAAGAGCCGCTGTTAATGCTGTACAAAAGTCTAACAGACTCAGGTATGAGCCTGATAGCCAATGGACTCTTGTTAGATATTTTACGTCGCATCGCCTGTTTTGGCATTCACATGCTAAGGCTGGATATCAGGCAGGATGCCGAACGCCATAGCGATGTCATTGCTGAGTTAACCCGTTACTTAGGCATGGGCGATTACAACCATTGGGATGAGAGTGAAAAACAAGCGTTTCTCCTGAGAGAGCTAACAGGCAAACGACCGCTGATCCCATCCAACTGGCAACCCAGTGATGATGTTGCAGAAGTCGTGGGTACCTGTCGCCTTATAGCGACTCAACCAGCTCGAGCCCTTGGCTCCTATGTTATCTCCATGGCCAGCAAGCCGTCGGACGTTTTAACCGTTTTATTGTTATTAAAAGAAACGGGCTGTCCACACCCAATGCGGGTCGTTCCTTTATTTGAGACTCTCGATGATCTCAATAATGCCTCGAGCTGTATGACCGCACTATTTGCTATTGATTGGTATCGTGGTTACACCAAAGGCCATCAAGAAGTCATGATAGGTTACTCAGATTCGGCAAAAGATGCCGGCGTGATGGCCGCAGCCTGGGCTCAATATCATGCTCAAGAAGAGCTGGTAGAGGTAAGCAGACAGGCCGCGATTAAGTTAACCTTATTCCATGGCCGAGGCGGCACTATTGGACGTGGCGGCGGACCAGCACACGAGGCGATCCTTTCACAACCGCCAGGTTCTGTCGATGGCCGCATTCGTGTTACCGAACAAGGCGAGATGATCCGCTTTAAGTTTGGACTGCCAAAACTAGCAGTTCAAAGCCTAGCCCTGTATACATCCGCGGTAATGGAAGCGACGCTCCTCCCCCCTCCGGAACCGAAACCCGAATGGCGTGCCTGTATGCAAAAACTGGCCGAAGAGTCGGTCGATGCCTATCGCGCTATTGTGAGAGACGAGCCTGATTTTGTCGCCTATTTCCGCGCAGCAACCCCAGAGGTTGAACTGGGTAAATTACCTTTAGGTAGCAGACCGGCAAAACGTAGAGTCGATGGAGGAATCGAAAGTCTACGTGCAATACCTTGGATATTTGCATGGTCACAGAACCGCTTGATGTTACCCGCTTGGCTTGGAGCCGGTGAAGCCCTGCAAGCGGCAAGCGATCGTGGAGAGATGGCATTATTGCAGGAGATGGAACAAGATTGGCCATTTTTCAAGACTCGTATATCCATGTTAGAGATGGTCTATGCTAAGGCTGAACCAAACCTAGCAAAATATTATGAAACTTGCTTAGTACCAGAAAACCTTCATCATTTAGGTGAAGCACTTCGCACTCGTCTGGCGACGGGTATCAAAGCCGTCTTAGAATTAACCCAGTCTAATGCTCTGATGGAACATACGCCTTGGAATAGAGAGTCAGTTACGCTTCGCAACCCCTACATCGACCCCCTTAATTTTGTGCAAGCAGAACTGTTAGCTCGTACTCGTAAAGAAGAGGAAGCATCGACCAATGTAGAGCTAGCATTGATGATAACCATTGCTGGAGTTGCGGCAGGCATGAGAAATACCGGCTAATGAAGATATTTAGATCCCTTATCCCGCTCTTCATGCTGTTGCTGACTGGATGTGTGAGTCAGTACAGCATCACCGAGAGTGAATTAGAAGGCTACCTATCTGATGAGATACATTTCGAAGCCAAAGAGGGTAATCAACTCTTTGGCATTGAGATGCGCATCAATAATATAGATGTAAAACTTGGGCATAAGCCAGGCATCATGTCAGTTACTGCTGACAGCGTGGTCAAGGTAAGAAACCCATTATTGCCTATTAATGCGGATATGAAGACGACCTTCGAAGCTGAGCCTTGGTACGATGCCCAAAGCCACAGTGTTTATTTGAGACAACTCAGGCTTATCGGCATTGAATCTAATCCAAAAGATATTGAGAAAGCGGTCAAACAGGTTGCTCCTCAGATGATGGGCTTTCTTACTCATTTCCTGGAGACTCAGCCAGTATATGTACTGGATACTTCAGACTCAAATCAGGCTTTAATTGCCGAGATGACAAAGAGAATAGAGGTTTCGCCAGGCAAACTTAAGCTGATCTTTGATAAATAACTGATAAGTAATTAATAGGTTAACATGCCATTAATGGCGAAGACTCGTTAATGGCATTTTCAAACTATTTACTAAACCGAGAGAAAGAGGAGTAATCAACAATCACAGCCTCACCCAACAACGTCCTCCGAAGCATGTCATAAGCAACTGCGGTACTTAATGCTCTAACCAGAGCACGTGATCGTCCAGGCAACTTAACCATTTGACTGTAAACCCCAAACTTTGTTGCGAGTGCGATGGCTACAGTCCCAACAGGTTTCTCATCTGTTCCACCTTCAGGGCCTGCGATGCCGCTTGTGGCTAGAGCATAATCACTCTCGAGAATACCACGAGCTCCTTTAGCCATCTCCTCAACTGTAGCTATCGATACAGCGCCATAATCATCCAGAGTCTGAGGGTTAACACCAAGCACCTTGACCTTAGCTTCATTGCTATAAGTGACCAGGCCGTGGTGAAGATAAGAAGAACTGCCCGCAAACGCGATTAATCCACTCGTTATCATGCCGCCGGTGCAAGATTCAGCGACACTCAAGCTTAAGCCAGAATTTAGTAGCCGCTCATGTACCTCTTGATCTAACGTCGTGATGTTCTCAGCGACAACTCCATTTCCGAGTACCGTTTTAACTTGAGCTTCAATATCAGCTAACGAATCTATGGCTGACTGGCCACGTGCAAACAGCTTTATCTCAATATAAGGCATATAAGATCGGTAACCCAGAGTGATGCCTGCAGGCAATTGAATCACTTCCAACTCATCTGCCAGCGAAGACTCACCTCTTCCAAGGGTAAGTAGCTTCTTAACTGAAACAGACTCAGACACTGAAAACTGTTCCTTTACGAAAGGAATAAACTGCTCTTTTACCATCCGCTTAAATTCAAAAGGAACCCCGGGTGTAAAAAACAGCCATGCACGATTAAGTTTAACGGCAAAGCCGCAAGCGGTACCGACTGGGTTATCAATCATTACAGCCCCCTCGGGTAGTAACGCTTGCTTAAGATTGCTTGCAGCCATAACACGGTTATTTCTGGTAAACCAAGCTTCCAGCTTAGTACGCCACTCTTTGCTCTCAACGAGTGGAACTCCCATGGCCAACGCCATTGCCTCTGTAGAGAGATCATCGCTGGTAGGACCTAAGCCGCCATTGACCATAATAATATCGGCCTCAGTGCTACGCTCTTTGAATACAGCGATAAGATCCTCCAGACGATCGCCAACCGTAATTCGTCGTTGACACTCAATGCCCTTCTCCATCAAGGTATTGGCAAACCAAGCAGCGTTAGTATCAACAATCTGACCCGCTAGCACCTCTTCACCAGTACATATCATCTCGAGCTTCATTGAATATCCTTAAATCTGCATTTAAATATTTTCAGCTAAAGTAAGTAACCCATGAATGAATAGCAACACTTAGACATTATTTAATTGAATCTAAATATGTTCACTTAAAAAGACAGGCAAAGCACAGAAAGGATATGGCGGAAGTATCGATATTGAAGGAGCACTTATCGACTGACATAAGGAGTAGCCACTGTCTAGTCTGCAACAAAGGCGCCTTTCAATATCCAGCTTCGAGCAAAGCTCTCCGCGTTCAGCATCAGATCTACATGGATGCAGTAAATGCAGGAGCTACATGACTGCCATCAAAGCTGGAGTCTAGGCACATGGATGTGCCGAATGTCAGAAACGCATGGATGCAGTTTCTAACCAAGCTTGGCGGCGGAATTGCTTCGTAGAAAGCGCTTTGTAACCTGAAACAAAGGCGCCTGTCATGGTCAGCTGCGGATAAATCCTCCGCGCTCAATGGGCGCAAAGCTACGCTTCGCCAACAACGCCCATCTCACCCTACTCTACATGGGTATTGTGCCTCACTTCGTTCGGACTCTTTGCTTCCCCATGTTCGAGTGGGCATCTTTCCAGCCAAAAACGAAAAAAGCCCATTGCGTTAGCAACGGGCTTTATCGTTATTAGGCGCCTGGAAATGACCTACTCTCACATGGGGAGACCCCACACTACCATCGGCGCGATTGCGTTTCACTTCTGAGTTCGAGATGGGATCAGGTGGGG
>NZ_RXNU01000024.1 GCF_003966225.1 Shewanella canadensis | reverse complement strand
CTAAATAGGGCGGATGATAATGATGACAAGGTATATTCACTTATTCACAAACAAAAAAGTGTTATAAATAATAATGTTATTTACGATCTTTGATATGAGTCGACTCACCTAAGCGGAGAAGAGCCGGAAAAGTATCTAAAGCTCAGTGGGCTGCTCCGCAACTGAGTAATTACGTTAACTCAGTTTGAGGCATAAACGAGCTACGAAGCCTAGCTATAAAGACTAATCGAAGAGGGGAAATCACCAAGTGTAGATGCGGCAGTGGTCGTTGACAGCATGGCGAGGTTTCACAAGGTGAAACTCACCGAGCGAGAGATAGGGATATCGAACTGGCTGTTAAACAGCCTTCATTCGAAGGCTGACAAACTTGTGATATTAACCGCTCAGCTTAAATCCCACACACTAAAACTTATACTGAAATGAGGCCTTTACCGATCTTGCAGAGCCAAACATCGCGCTGTTATTACAGCCACCTCGCAGGTAATCCTCATCGAACAGATTATCGATATTGATCGAGATAATACCTTGCTGTTCATTGGCAAAGTTAATGGTGTGGCTAAAGCCCATATCGACTTTAACGTAGGCATCTTTCTTAAAGTAGTTAGGCGTATCTCCGAAGCGTTCACCCACATATATGGCACCGACAGAGAGTTGACTGTTATCACCCACACGGTAATTAAACCAAGTGCTGGCACTGAATTTTGGGGTGTCTTTAGAGCGCTTTCCCGCAAACTTGGGGTCACTGATAATCTTACCATCGAGGTACATCATAGAGCTTAGTATCGATAAGTTATCACTCAGCTGACCTTCGATCGAAAACTCAACCCCCTTATGGCGAACTTTACCGCTCTGAGTCGTTATGGATGGTTGGTTCTCTCTCTTTTCGGTAACCACCTTGTTGCTTTTTTCGATATCAAAAACCGCAGTTGTAACTAAGAGCGTACCATCGAGAAACTCACCCTTAGCGCCCACTTCCAATGACTCACCTCTTTCGGCATCCAGTTGCTTGCCAAAGTTAATGTCATCGCTTTCACTGACAGGATCTTTGGGCTCAAAACTCTCGCTATAGGTAGTATACAGAGTCGTATTTGGTGTCGGGTGATACATGACGCCTAACTTAGGTAAGATGTTGTTATGGGTCGCCTCCTGACTCTCCTCTCTGTCCAACCTGACACCAGCCAACAGGTGCCAGCTGTCATTGAATTCGATAAGGTCCTGAATGTAAACGCCGTAGGTTTTTCGCTGAACCTGTTTCAGCGCTGTGCCATTGCGATAATCCAGCTCCTCTGGCTTGCCAATAGTGATTGCGTCGTTGATGTTTACCTTACCGGCTATCTTCAACTTTTTCTGCATACCACTTTTTTGATAATCGACCACGCTCGAGCCGATGAGCATTCTGTGGTGTACGTCACCGGTATAGAACTCCCCCTTAAAATCGAAGAAGCCGGTCGACACATCGTATTGTTCGTAGGTGTCTCTGCCACGCAGTGCATATTCACCAACGCCGAGATCCATATTCTGGACCTTGCCGTATAGGCTCTCTGTCGTCTGACGTTGATGTCGTTGCCGATTAAAGCCTGCGCTGATAGTCCAGTCATCATTGAGGTATGAGTTGAGGGTGAACCCCATATTTTCTACACTGGAGTCACGCGATGACCATGGCATATCCCAGATGTAGTCTCACTTTCCCGCCAGTTCATACTTACCGTTTGTCTTATTCCTGATATGTTGGGGACCCATGTCTATCCCCCCCTCATCTTCGGTGCGATCATAATTAACACTCAATACCGTGTCATCGCTGAGATCAGCCTCTAGCATCAAGGCACCGACAAAGCGCTCCTGAGTCGCCTTGCTGCCATCTTTATATTCACGCCAACCGTCTTCGCTCGACTTAGACAGAATTGAACGGGCTCTGATACTGCCACTCTCGTTCAGGGCTCCCCCTACATCCAACATCGACTTGTTATAGCCGAACGAGCCAAATTCTTGCTGAAAGTTAAAGTGAAACTCCTCTTCCTGAGCCCGCTTTGTCACTAAATTTATCATACCGCCCGGCGTCGACTTACCGTATAGCAGTGCCGAAGGTCCCTTCAATACTTCGATACGCTCGTAGAGCTCTATGGGTTGAGAGTAGCGCGAAAGGTGAAACTGACCATCACGCAGATAGCTCTGATCGGGCTCTAATACGAAGCCGCGCATGTAGAAACGCTCGCGCCCTCTCCTGACATTCCCCGTTGAAACACTCGCGTCATTCTTCAGCACCTCCCCCAGGGACACTGCACCCTGCGCCTCGATAAGATCCTGGTTATAAACCGAAATTGAGCCCGGGGTTTCAAGCTGACTCAGATCCATCTTCATCGCCGAGCTATTTGAAGATAGAGCCTGTTTCGCCCCCATGACGGAGATTATTTCGATCTCATCATGGTGATCGTGTGCATAGACTGATGAAGAGGTCAGCGCCGAGAAAGCCATTAAAGCTGCGCTATTAGATGGATGCATTTAAGCTCCTATAGAACTCTCACCAAGCGGTGAGTTATGCGTAAAAAACGCCAGTTTGCCTGGCTCTCTATCACTAATCTTTTCTAAGAGCTTTATTAATGATTAGTAAATCAGATCTCCCTAAGATATAAATTAAATTCTAAAAGACTCAAGAACATGAACCCGACAATACGCAGAACCACTGTTAGCCTGTTAATCCTTCTCATTGGTTTGTTACTCAACCAGGCGCCAAGCTTCGCCGATGAACTTGTCAGTTGGAACAGTAATGAGGGGATAAGCAGGCTGGAACAAGCCAGAGTTAAACACGATTTTTATGCACTCACTCCTCACTTCGAAGGACAATCAAATAAGGTCTTTTGTGGCGTAGCTTCTATGGCCATAGTGGCCAACACGCTGAGGGTAGACAGAGATGCCACCGACATCCCATTGGATGAAAGCCGGATCAGTACTCAGGAAAGGCGCTTCTTTCCAAAGGGAGATTGGAGTCCGTTTTTCCATCGCTATACACAAGAATCTATTTTAACCGGCCAGGGTAAGACCCGAATAGAGATCATGGGGGCACCTTCAGACTCTGACTCTGAGGGTGACTATGGAATGAAGCTTTCAGATCTTGATGCTCTGGCAGCATCATTAAAATTTAAAACACAAACCACCTATGTTGCCGAAGATAAACTCCTTGACCAGACGTACAGCATCAAGGTTAAACAGCACCTCATCGATGCATTGAGCAACAATGAGCAATTCGTCATCATCAATTACTCCAGAAAGCCCTTGAATCAAAGAGGCGACGGCCACTTTTCGCCATTGGCCGCGTACCATGCAGCATCTGATTCATTTCTTATCATGGACGTATCCAATACCTTCCAAACCTGGGTTTGGGTTGAGAGCAAACAGCTGATGCAGGCAATGGCAAGAATAGATAAGCAAAATAGCCGTGGCTTTATTGTTATCTCAGAAGATAGTTGAGTTGCCCCTAAATAACAACACGTTAAACAACAGTTTGATTAAGAACAGCAGACAAAAAAGCCGCCTCGATTTTCATAGAGGCGGCTTTTTCTTTAAGCTTTAGCTAAATCTTTTCAGACCAGCGTCATTGGCTCTTTTGCTGTTTAAGCACAGTGGCCATAGAGGGCACTATGGTCACTGGGTCTAATCGCATCTGATACCAGTTAACCCGCCAATCGAGGTGTGGTCCGGTTACACGACCCGTAGCACCAACCTCGGCAATGGGTTGTCCCTGCTTTATCTCCTGCCCCTCTTTAACGTATAACTTACTGAGATGCAGGAAACTCGAGCTCACGCCATAACCATGATCTAAAATAATGGTCCCACCCGAGTAAAACATATCGGGCACCGAAAGGCTGATTTTCCCATCGGCGGGTGCGACCACAACCGTTCCGGTTTTAGCCGCAACATCCACCCCGTAATGAGGGTTGCCCGGCTTACCGTTATAGACACGCTGACTGCCGTAGACGCCAGATATTCTGCCTGTCAGAGGCCAGATAAACTCCTGACTAAATGCCGTTTTATCTGAAAATTGCGCCCTTGCCGCCTTCACCTGCTTACTGTCTTTCGCCGCCCTCGCTTGCGCCTTAGGATCCGGCTTCATGATCTTCTTACTGATCCCGGTCAGTCTGTCTATCTTGTACTTTTTGGCAAGAAGCGATAGCGGTTTAATTTGTGTTAAACCGTCGGGATAAACGAGTTTCAATTCCTGTTTGAGTTCAGCATCCCGGGAAAAACCAAAGGCAAAATCCCCCTGAGGCGTTACCTTCAGCGCTTCTCCATTTAAAAATGCAGTTGTGCCCGGTGTTACTTGACCACGAATTAAGGCGCCTTGCTCCATTTGCCCCGTGAGTAACACTTGCGCGCTTACCTCAGATGAGATTAGCAGACTCGTCGTCACCAGAGATAATAGTGTCAGCGACACAGACGTCAGGTATTTCAAATTCAGCTCCAACAAAAACTATTCTAGGCTTGGTTGCCCTTTACCGATATCGCGCCTTTGCCGATACCTTCATAAGCGATCACTTTAAACTCACTCTGGGGAGACTTTTCCACTAAGGTACTTGCCATAAATTCGGCCAGTAACTCTACTGTCGTATCATGGGGAATGATCTCACAACGAGCCTTAGGCATGGCCAACTGAAAGTCTCCCTGTGGCGCCTGATAATGGAAACCAAAGTGAGTATCATCGGACACTTTAGCCTGAGGCGAGAGAGTCAGTTCACCGACGCTAACCACATCCTCTTCGCTGCCTAAGTAGATATCTTTCCAACGCTCGGCCCAATATTCATCCCATTTAGGGGCTGCCATGCCATTTTCAAACACATTTATCGGGCTTCGATGTCCATGGGCTATGCGTTGGCAGTTTCCATCATGCTTTCTAAGGCCATGAGAGTAGTGATAGAAGGGGGCGTCGTGTATCTCATTTCTCAATGTCAGGGCAATACCGTCAACATTGTCAGGCAGGGCTTCCTTTAACGCCTTCTGCAGGAAGGTATTCACACTATCGAAATCGATAATTTCACTCGGTATCAATGCGAAGGCTTGTTGAGGGCAGGCTAAATGGATGTCACCTTGTAGGCTGTTAAAATCCATCCATACCCTATCCCCTTGCTGTTGCCAGCGAACATCACTATATGCGGTAGGAATAAGTAATCGATGATCGGCAATATCATCGATAGTGTCTTTTATGGTGCGCTTCACTTTAGAGAAGTCCAAAACCATATTTTGTTCATCTAAGGCACCATCGAGGAGCACATCGACTGTCCAGCTTTCGCCCACCATACCGCGTATCGGGCATAAGTATGAAAAATCGATTACGGTTAAATCTCTGACAAAAAGTTGCATTTACTCTCCTAGGCAGAAAAACAGTCTACCTGTATACGTCCTATCGGCGATGGCCAAGGGACAAAATATCCATTGAATAGAGAAGAACGTCTCCTCGTTTCATATTTGGCAAGTTTACCTTGGTGAATAGATTTTTTCGAGTCGTTTACAAGCTAATTCTAGCCCGCTTTTACAAGTTTTCGTTGTCCGATATAAAAAAGTGTGAAAATCAAACGATCTCATTGGCTATAGGGGCATGTTGGCTACTAAATAAGAAAAATTCTACAAAGAATTCAGATTAATGAGGGACAAGATCGAAAAGAGCGCCAAGGGCGCTCTTTTTAACAACAGTGACGGCTAATTGGCCTCTATGTGTCAACCAATTAGCCGCTCTATCAATTACCGCCCTTAAGGCGTCTATCGAGCTGATCTTTGAGGTTCGCCGGAACCCCTTTGATCATGATGGTGTCAGAGATAGGATCATACATCACACGTTCGCCCAAGTGCGCACCATCGAAGCTTAGGGTAACTCCGCCGCCGGTACCGGAAAACTTCTTCAACTGTCTTAAGGTTGGCTTATCACCGGGAAACTCATCTTCTAATTCATATTCACCACTTTGGGCGAAATCATAGAAAGAGTCCATGCCACTATCGGCAAGTTCATCAGCCAGATCTTTAATCTCGATATCGGCACCGATATCACAACGCTCGGTACAATAATCGAATACTTTCTCACGACACTGCTGACGCTCGTCTTTGGTCAACTCGCTACCTGCAACAAAATCTTCAACCGCATTCATCAGCTGCTTGTTCTGCGCCTTAGTATTAACCCCTTCCACACACCCCATAAAGTCGAGGAAAAAGTCAGCAACTTTACGCCCCGCTCGCCCACGAATAAATGAAATGTATTTATTTGAGTCACTATCGGCCTGCCATTCGGTCAAATCGATGCGAGCCGCAAGTTGCACATTGTTCAGATCCAGATGGGTATTTTGCGACAACTCCATATCATCTAATACCGTCATTGACGATTTTGCATTCAGTAATGAGACATAAAGGTAGTCACTCGTCATATGGGTATAGCAAGACATCAACAAGAAACCGCCTTGGCTAAAGTCATATTTCGAGAGTTCCTCTTGCAATAGTTTGCCTGCAAGACCTGAAAACTCGACAAAACCTAACTCACCATTACGGTACTCGGTCAATGCCTGTTCAAACTTTGGATTGGCCTCGCCGTCTTCGCCATGAGTACCAAAGTAACCAAAACCTTTACCTGCTTTGGTAGTATAAGTTTGGTGAAGTTCTTCGAGCATGGCTTCAACGGCTTCGCTGTTAAGAAGCGGCTGTGGACGCAATCGACAGCTTAACTGTCCTTCACGGTCTTGTGAAATCGCGTGAATAATTGCTTGTTCGACGTTAATACTCATAAGCCTCGATAAAAATAATGATTGAGTAGCCGATAGCTGTGTTCACTACCGCTTGTAAAGCCTGAGACATTTAACCTTTAGCAAAACAGGTTAATGACACAATAGACACCGGCCACATAAAATGGAGTTTGTAGCAGACGAGTAAAAGCCCCATCCACAAACATAAAATTTGTGCCTATATTGCCCCAATTGAGATAGCGCTTCAAGCGCAAGATCTTGGATGTATTAACTCGAATACTAATTGAATACTCATTGAATACCGCCCCTCGATGTTCAGTGCATATACTCTGCGTATTGATATCGAGATCCTATGAAAATTCGGTTATCATAGACCCCAAATATCTTTCAAAGCGAAACAGTTTTAAATATGGCTATCCAATCTAAATATTCAAACACACAAGTTGAATCAATTATCGCCGAAGTCAGCGCCGTACTTGATAAGCACCAGGCCCCTACCGACCTGAGACTCATGGTGCTTGGAAACTGCGTCACCGATCTTTTGGCTCGCAAAGTTCCTCAAGAAGCGAGAGCTGCCGTTGCAGAGCAATTTTCTAAGGCACTTGCGCAATCTGTTAAAGGTTAATTCAGTCTTTACTGATTGAAAAACTAGCACATCACAGTAAAAAACACTTAAGATACATCAGCATCTAAATCAGTAAGCGGAGCCACATGGTCAAGCGTAAAAAAGAGATGGTACGCGATCGCGTATCACGACTAGTTAGTTGGGGACATTGGTTTGCCTTCTTCAACGGCTTTCTCGCAATGATCGTGGGGATCCGCTATCTCGATAGCGTCGGCTATCCGGAAACCTTGTTGGGTTGGTGTTACCTTGCCATCAGCACGATTGGTCATTTCAGTTTCTTAGCTTTCATCGTCTATCTGGTTCTGGTTTTTCCGGTCACGTTATTGCTGCCTTACTCCAAAATATTACGAGGGTTTGCTGCAGTCGTTGCCACGCTCAGCCTGTGTATCTTATTGTATGACACCATCATCTATGATGATTATGGGCTCCATCTGAGTCCCTTTGTATTTGATCTGGCTTGGGCCGATCTCAACGCATTGCTCCGTGGTACCTCCTATATTATTACACCCCTTGGGATCATCGCTTTAGAACTCACCTTAGCCAACTTCCTTTGGAAACGAATTGAAAAAATTCATAAGGTGAATTGTGGTAATAAGGTGGTGGCTTTCGTCGGTATCTGTTTTGTCAGTAGTCATCTGATCCATATCTGGGCCGATGCAGCCGATATTTCCGAGATCACTCAATTGGACGACGCCTACCCACTCTCCTACCCTGCTACTGCACGCTCGTTTATGGAGAGCCATGGTATAGAGGGTAAAAACACGACTCGTCGCGGCTCAGATCTTAGAAGCAGCTTAAACTACCCGATAACACCATTGCAGTGTAGTGCTGAAGCACAACCAAATATCTTACTGATCACCATTAATAATCTCAGAGCCGACATGGTCGACGTCAATACCATGCCTTACCTGACCCAATACAGTGAAGACAATCAGTCTTTCCATCAGCACTTAAGCGGTGGCACTCAATATGATAGTGGTATGTTCTCCATCCTCTATGGACTCCAGGGCAGTTACATCAATGCAGCCGGTCTAAACCATACAACCCCGGTATTGACGCAAACACTCAAGCAACAAAACTATCAATTAGGCCTGTTCGCAACCCAAGAGTCTGAGTTACAACCTGGTGCGATTTTCGCCGATTTTGAACTTACCACATCGAAAGTAAACGACAGTTATGCCGATGCGGACATTCAATCTGTTGCAGCATTTCAGAACTGGCAAGCCACCCAGACAACCCCCTGGTTTGGAATGTTAAACTTACGCTCTCCTGAAACCTACGACACTCCAGTCGGTTTCTTAGGCATAGAAACCGTCAAGGCCGATAAAAAGCTGAAACCCGCTCAACGGGTATTGTTCAATCAATACAGGCAGTCATTGAGCTTCATCGATCAGAAGCTAAAAGAAGTGCTCGAAGCCACTTCAGACGATACATTAGTCATCATTACTGGCGTTAGCGGCAAGCTGTTCACCAGTAATCCCGATGAAGCGAGAAGAAATATGTCTCCAGCCAATGTTCATGTACCTATGATCATTCATTGGCCAGGACAAGCTACGAGCAAACATGTCAACTACCGCACCAGCCATTATGGAATAGTACCGACATTGATGACCCAAGTGTTGGGCTGTACCAATGCGGCAACGGATTATAGCGCGGGTAGAAGCTTACTCGAACCGGATACCGAATCTTGGGTTTATATCGGGGATAGCCGTATCTTTGGTATCTATCAAAAATCAGAGATCACCGTGATCGACAGACACGGGCAATACCGTATCTATGATGAAAACTTCGATAAAAGATTGCGCAAAAAAATGAGTGCACCAGAGCTTATCGAAGTGATGCGCGAAGGCCGTAGGATGTATCATCATTAGTCGTATCTTTAACTGAGCCAGCACCGGTAACTCATGCCGGTGCCGATAGTGTGCATGACAGTGGATTTTACGACTAGATTTTACGGCTAAGGGCAAACGGCACATCGTGGTATAAATAGCCGGAAACACATATTAAGTATACAAACTAAGCAATTAAATCATCAGTCATCACTAAGGGCTTGCAGAAGCGTAATTGAGTTGATAAAGTTCTGCCTCAACTAAGCAGCCCCCAAGTAAAACTGCTTAGAGGCAACTAAAAATTGCGAATTCGGGATATGGCCTAGTCCGGTAAGGCGCTTGTCTGGGGGACAAGAGATCGCAGGTTCAAATCCTGCTATCCCGACCACATTCTAAAAAGGCAGAATTCGAAAGAGTTCTGCCTTTTTGCTTTCCGGCCTAAAAGCCACATATGTGCAGCAGGCATCTTCTACCGAGCAAACCCACCATTTTGTCTGTAACTTAAATTGATGGCCAGCCAGACCATATTCTAAAAAGAACAAAATACGTTTACTTTTCATTCACCGCCTTTTACTATTCATCCCACTAATACCAATCGGTATAAGTGCCTACTCTCCCCTTGAGACTGGCGCGTCAATTTTCCTATCCTTATTATTGGAGTCTTCGCCTCGATGAACAACTAACTCTAAGTTTTCCATCTTAATTTTTATGGAACCTCAGGGTTAGAAGGCGCAGCTCAAGTATCTCTATTGTCCGTGTTCGGCTATTAACAGCTTAATAGTCGTCTCAGTCAGAAGATCCTTAAGGCATAAACAAATTGCTAAGAACGAACGATCTTTCTTATGCAGACAGGCCTCCCCTGATCCATCTTTTGTAAGTTGCTATCAGGAGGCGCTATGCCAATATTACATGCTCATCGAGTATCGTTTAAGTTAAACACAGGCGAGAGACTTTTCAGTGAACTCTCATTATCCATTGATTCTAAATTAACGGCTCTTGTCGGCCGCAATGGCGCAGGAAAGTCTGTATTGGCTTCAATATTGGCGGGAGAATGCCAGCCAGATTTAGGCTCTGTCTCTTGTCGCGCTAAGTTAGGCTACTTCAGGCAGCAAGAGCCAAGCGGGAAGAAACTGCAAAATATCGCGCAATTTATGGAGGTAGAGCATCTGCTACTCGCACTAAGCAGAATAGAGCAAGGCCAAGCCTCCTTAGAGGATATCGACACCATAGGCGATAATTGGCATATCAGGGAGACTTTAGAGAGCCAGCTTAGCGCTATCAATTTATCCCGTTCTATCCACCGCCCTTGCGCTCAATTAAGTGGTGGAGAGATGGCTAAATTACGCCTGCAAAAACTATTTAATTCAGGTGCTGAACTGCTCATTCTAGATGAACCCTCAAATCATCTGGATAACCAAGGGAAAAACTGGCTCATTGAGCAGATACAAAAATCACGCGCACGAATACTCATCGTCAGCCATGACCGTGAACTGCTTAAGCATGTCGAAGTAATATTTGAGTTAAATACCTTAGGCCTAACTCAATACCGTGGTAATTACACCTGTTATGAGGCCCAAAAGCGAGCCCAGTTAACCGCCATAGACCGCAAACTTGCCAACGAAAAACTTAAGCATAAGCAGATCCGACAGCAAACTCAAATGAGTCACGAAAAAGCGCAAAGGAGAGCCGCAGGTGGTACAAGATTAAGAAGGTCAGGTAGTCAGGCTAAGGTGTTACTCAATACCATGCGTGACAGAGCCGAGCAATCCGCTTCCGCCAGGGCAATCCAAAGAGATAAGCAACTCAGTCTGAATGACGCAACGATATCTCAATTAACTCAGCAAAGAGAAACGTTAAAACCCCAAGCATTACACATGCAGTCGGTCATAGAGAAACAACATCTCCAGATCCGCGTCGAGGAGCTAATCCTGCCCTATAAAGGGGTAAACCCATTAAACTTTTTATTGTCTACAGGGGATAAACTCCACCTGTCAGGTAATAATGGTATGGGTAAATCGACCCTGATGAAAGTATTATCAGGCGAGCTGGAACCTGCAAGTGGTCGGGTTTATCTAAACGCCCCCCTCTTCTATCTGGACCAATATTTTGACCTGCTCAAGCCTGAGGTATCCCTGTTAGAAAATATCAGCCATTACTGCCCGGCTCTCCCAGATACTCGATCACGAACCCTACTTGCAGGAATAGGATTCAGGGGGCAGAGTGTTAACCGGAATGTCGGTGTTCTTAGTGGCGGAGAAAAGATGAAACTCTGTATTTTGATTGTCACTCATCAAACCCCTCTTCCCTTACTCTTGCTAGATGAGCCCGACAATCATTTAGATATCGCTTCGAAACAGTTACTCGCTGCAGCGCTTAACCGGTATCCGGGGAGCTTTATATTGGTCAGTCACGATAAAGAGTTTATTAAAGAGTCTGGCGTCACCGCCACCCAAGCACTTTCCGACTGACTATTTGCATGTATTATTCGCAAGTGTTGAGTATTATTCAACCTAGTCAGATAACACGGATTTGATTAACGAAAATGCAAGATGAATAAACGACAGATTAAAGGGTAATCGCAGGGCTTTGGTGCACAAATCCGCTGGATTTGGTCAAGGCTGGATTGGTATCTGACTAACTTCATGATATTTTGTCTGCCACTGAATTTTTCGAGATCTTTATCATGCCTAAGGCTAGTGACGTAAAAAAGAATACCGCAATCGAGTTTAACAATAATGTTTATCTCATCCGAGACATTGAACGTTCTGTACCGCAAGGTCGCTCCGGTGGCAGTTTATATCGCATGCGTATGTACGATGTGGCAACCGGGTCGAAACTCGATCATACTTTCAAAGCCGATGAGATGATCAATTTGGCAGACCTAAGCCGCCACGAAGTGAGCTTCTCCTATATTGATGGCGATGAATATGTTTTCATGGATATCGCTGACTATACTCCCTACCACTTCAATAAGGACTCGATTGCAGACGAGATCCTCTTTATTAATGAAGAGACTCAAGGGCTGCAAGTACTTACCGTCGATGGGACACCTGTGGCTATCGAGCTTCCCGCTAACGTCGAGCTGGTCATTGTTGAGACAGATCCTTCCATTAAGGGCGCCTCTGCCAGTGCACGCACTAAGCCTGCCATCCTCTCTACCGGTCTTTCGGTACAAGTTCCTGAATATATTGCAAACGGTGAGAAGATTAAGATTAATACTGCCGAGCATAAATTTATGAGTCGTGCAGATTCTAAATAAGCTGAAAAAATTCTGAGCCTTTATTAAGCTGCCGGCTTCACCAAGCGGCGGCTTAGATCGGGCTGCAAATCATCGTCTCCGGTTGACCCCCCGAACTTTTATCTCCATTCGTATTTATCCACTTTATGAACACCTGCTCTCGGAACGCATCGAACTAGGGCTGTCTGCTTTTTAAGCAAAAACGCCCCACATGTTACATTTATATTGAGTAACTTGGTTTTAGCCGCTAGCATCTATAATTAGCCATGATATCAATAATTATAAGGCTTTATGTTCAAAATAAATCGACAACATTTCACAATATCTCTGGTACTAGGCCTGATGGGCCTATTGGCTAACCTATACCCTATCCCCCTTTTCGGTAATGTTCAGCTTATCTTAGGAAATATTGTCGTCGTTATTTCGGCAATTCTGCTCGGCCCCTGGTTCGCCCTGCTCACTGCCATACTTTGCGCTATTGGTCTTTTTATCACTTGGGGGAGTTGGCATGTATTCATATTATTTAGCCTGGAAGCCATCTGGCTGGGTTACGCCCGCAGAAAAGATATTTACGCTCTTTATGCCGACATTGGTTATTGGCTGGTCATCGGTATGCCACTTTTTTACGCTTATATCCTTCTGTTTTCCAACCAACCCGAGAGTCACATCTCATTTATTACGCTTAAACAAGGGGTCAATGGTTTAATCTACGCAGCGCTTGGCTCACTCGTGGTCACCTTGTTTTCTTCACTTTGGAATTTAGAAGGTAAGGTAAAAGATCAAAAACGCAGAACCTTTAATGCACAACTCACCTATAGCTTCACCTTAGTCCTCACCATCTCTCTGCTAGGCTCGACATTAATATTCAATCACCAGATGATAGAAAAACAGCAAGCTAGGCTTCAGCAAAGCTTACAGGACTCAGCAACACATTTAGGTCTGGCCACAGAAGTATTTATCGATACTCATAAGAAAGCGATAGATAATGCATCAAGATTGCTTAGTCTGTCTCAAACGAATAGTCAAAATTGGCAGAATCGACTCTCAAAACTTCACCAAAGTTATCCTGGTTTCATCACTATGCTGGTTGCCGATGCCGATGCAAAAATCGTCTCTGCGAGTCCCTTTTCCCGTCTTAATCATGATAAGGAAAACACTAACAATTTAAATATTAAAGACCGACATTACTTTCAGGAGGCTTTTTTCAACCAGATAACCTACGTCTCCCCCGTTTTTCTAGGAAGAGGTTTTGGCAGCGATCCCATCGTCGCGGTCAGTGCGCCAATCTATCAAAGTGAAAATACAAATCAGCCCATAGGCATTATCGAAGGCTCTTTGAACCTGAAGACCTTTGCTGATATCGATAAAAAAAGCGCGAGCCATAATCATCACCAACAGTCGATGATAATCGTCGACGAGAATGACCGGGTCATCTATGCATCGTCTCCTCTTAGTCTTGCCCCATTGTCACAATTCACCAGGGCTAAGAGTGGCAAAAAGTACAAAACCAATTTAGATATGCTCAACCTACACGACATCGATAACCCAAACCCTGAATTTGTCTATGCCAGCTACACACTCAACAACGGCTGGCAGCTATATGTTGTTCACCCCTTCGCGCCACTATTGAAAACAGTAGAGACTCAATACCTCACCACTTTTGCTATCCTGATGCTTTCACTTATCATCACTATCATACTGACCCGCGTTATCAGCCAAAGGTTAACCACCCCTTTGAGTATCTTGGCAAATAAGTTTGCAGAAAAGGGATATCAAGATGCGAGCGATTATAATATCGATCAGGAGTCTCCCCGCGAATTTCTGACCCTTTTTCAAAGCTTGCGTCAGAGTAAACAGCAACTGATAAGTCATCAGTTAGAGTTGGAAGAGAAAGTGGCAATACGTACCTTTGAACTTGAAAAGGTGAATAAGAAACTTCAATCACTCGCCGAAAGCGATGAGTTAACCGGGCTGTATAATCGCCGCTATGCCGAAGACAAATTCCGTACGACACAGGAATTTTGTCACCGAAGTGATGAAGCCATGGCGTTGGCGATTCTCGATATCGACAATTTTAAAGACATTAATGACACCTATGGGCACCAAGGCGGTGATGAATGCTTACGTGTTATTGCCAATAAAATGAAGCAGTTTTTCAAACGGGATACCGATGTCATAGCCAGATATGGTGGAGAGGAATTTCTGTTAATCCTGCCCCTGTGTAATGTGCTCATGATTGAAGAGCACCTTAATGAGTTCAGGCGTACGATCAGTCAGTTACAAATTGACAATCCACAGGGTAATACAAGCATGACCATGACAGTGAGTATCGGCGCTATAGTGTCCAATGCGAGTTATAGTGAATCGTTAGAAACCTGGTTTAAAGAGGCCGATCAGAATTTATATAATGCTAAGAACCAAGGAAGGGATCGCGTCATCATCTCAATCCCCGATACCCAACCCTCAGCGTAAAAATATCAAGGTTCAATATCAAGGGATAACAAGAAGTCATCAATCTTTTGGATAGTATATGGGAAGAAGGGATTCCATTTCTGTCTTAATATTTCATCGGCAGATACGTTCAAAACGCCTCTCTCCCCTCTCGATGAGGCTGCACCAATTTGAACACGCTCTACAAAATGCACTCCTTCCGGACCATAGAGACTGTCCTCCATAGGGTATGGCAATGCTACATGGGACAGAGAATAGACATTTCTTGGCCATCTCTGTGTTAACAATGTGCTAGTGGGGAGACGATCAAAAACGTGACTTGTCGCCTGTACCCGACTTAGGCTTTCATCTGAATCATTAAGGTTTTCAATCAAGGTATACTCAAATTGTAAATTTTGGCCCCTTATCAGCTCATTCAATGCAGATAAGGGATCATAGGGTATCAAGCTCATATTCACCTGGGTTCGATTGATATCGAACATCACCAACTGGTGACCATTATCAGGCAATCGCAGATAGAGATCGGAGATAACTGACAAACTCGAGACGGTCGCGTCGGTGATAGACTGAAACGATAATATGGGCGGTATAGTCAATAACTGCTCCGCCGACAGCTTATCCATAATAGCTTGATTACGTTCGGCTAGTTGATAGACCACATCACCAGCATTCACCGCAAAAGAGTTATATTTAAACGGATCGTATTCCGTTTGAATACTATTCCAACTGAGTTTTTCTAACCCTAACATCTGTCCTAAACGTGCTTGCCACTTAGCTCCAGCTGCCACGGGAGGTAAACCTATAGCCGGAGAGATAAATATCATCCCGGCGTAATCCATCTCCTGGTTTTTCGAGAGTCGCTCCAATTCATGGTTTAACGCCAAGGCTGCCCCTGTCGAAAACCCAACCACATAGAGTGGCCGCCCTTTCAGTACTTCTCGCATATGCCGGGTAGCAAGTGATACCGCCGATGCCATATCTTGCCACTCAAGCGCCACCAGCCCCGAAGGTATGGTGCCGTGTCCGGGTAATCTCAAACCAAGCAGATGCGCCTCCCCCTTAAAATGCTTTGCTACGTGGGATAAGGCGTAGGGAGAGTCAGACATGCCATGAAGCAGCAGAACACCAAACCTGGCATCAGGTAGCGGCCATTCGTAAGTTCGATTCCAATCATTTCGCCACTTTTTAGGATCGGCTAAACTGCCATGTACATAGCGATTTAATATTGATGAATGTGGACCTGTAGTGTGACTGTAGATCTCGGTCTCAAGCTCTTCAAAAAGCCGCTTTTCAAGCTCTTGATACTCGGTAAAACCGGTAAGTTCAAGCCTTCTGTCATACTCAGAAGTCAATTGTGTTGTATGCCAAATATCAAGATCTGGTCTGGAGTTTAACAACCAAACTCCGACGGTAAGCAATGCGATAGCGATCCCAAGCGAAGCATAAATGAGCGCCAGAATAAGATGCTTAGTCGAACCGATAACTATCGTTCTCATGAATTCCCTTGAAGACGGTATTGAAAGCCTGATAACTGAAAAGAGCCGATCCATTTGCCAATACCAATCGGTATAAAGATGTGCTCGCTCAGCGAGAATTTAGCGCTTCTGAGGCAAGGCCCTTTATTGCTCCTGCATAAAGGGCATTCACAACATCCGTGTTGTTCGCAACGAGTGAAGAACATAGTTATTCTACGTTTAAGCTCGTTAACACAGCATCGGATGCGCTAAAACTCGCCTTTCAGGAGTGTTTTTGGCTGCCTACTTCTGCGTTGAAAAACTTCACAAGGGAGCACCATTCCCTCATCCATTCGCCTTGAATTAGTTTGCAAAAAAAACTCTGAGTAGACCACTTTCTTATATCGATTGGTATAACTTACACACTTTGAGTATCTTATATCAAACTCCTATCGCGTATCAGTATAGATAATGTTGGATCGTCCCATCATAAATAACTTAGGTAGCCCATCAGCAAAGTTTTGCTTTTATTTACCGACTCCCCCCGTGATGCCTCAAAACTGGCATCACAACCATCTCGGTGCCGTTGCCCAGCTCATCGAACTCAATGGAAATCATTGGCGAAAGATCCTCACCATTATGGCAAAGATTACGGCACCCGATGATAATTGGAAACACTATCGTGATACTCAACTGCTAAAACAAGATGAGCAGATCTTAGTCGGTGCTTCTCATTTATCTTCTCTGGTTGAGTGGCACTTCATCGTCGGCGGCGTTTCACAGAAACTGCTGGAGTCAGAGACGAGAGAAAAGCTGTTCATACCTCTCGATAGTGAAGAGAAGTTACATTTTGATGGCGAGCGAATACTCAAAGTGCCCTACTTAGACTATCGACAATACCCGAATAGACTTATCGAAGTGACCCGAGAGCAAATAAAAAGGCGCCGATAGCGCCTTTCTCTATGAGTAACATCAAAACCACCTAAACTCAGGGGCTAGTCGTAAATCGTCGGGATTGGCTGACGTTTGTGTTGCGTCGCTTTATAGATCCCTATGAGTCTATCATTCACAGCAGAATCGACCGGTTTACCCTCTAAGAAGTCATCAATCTGATCATAGGTAACCCCAAGGGCTGCCTCATCTTCTAGCTGAGGTTTATCACACTCGAGATCCGCGGTTGGCGCCTTGTGAACCAACAATTTAGGAGCGCCTAAATAATCCGCTAACAGACGAACCTGACGTTTATTCAATCCAAACAGCGGTGCCAGATCACAGGCGCCGTCTCCCCACTTGGTATAGAATCCGGTGATATTCTCCGCGCTGTGATCGGTACCGACAACCAGTCCACCGGTCAACCCGGCTATTTCATACTGCACTATCATGCGCATCCTGGCCTTAACGTTACCTTTTACAAAGTCGACATTATCAACCTGAGCAAGGTCAACACCAGCAGCTTCGAGGCCATTAAGCGTGTTATGGTGGGTCCCGAGGACACCATCATGGATATTTACAGATACTTGCTTCGACGGAGAGATAAAATCACAGGCTAGCTGTGCTTCATGCTCATCTTTCTGAATATGATAAGGCAGACGCACGGCAATAAACTGATAACCGGTCTGCTGGCTCTCCCCATTTAGCTCATCGACGGCCAACTGGCATAATCGACCGGCAAGCGTTGAGTCGACACCACCACTGATCCCAAGTACCAAAGTATGAGTGTACGACTCTTTCAGCTTAGACTTAATAAAAGCAACACGTCTTTGCACCTCATATTCAGGCTCTATAGCAGGTTGTACTTTCATTTCACGTAAAATCTGTCCTTTCACAAGCTGAGCTCCAATCGGGTTTTCAAATTAGCCAGTTAGATATTATGAGCTATTTAATAATGAAATACACGGTTATCTGATGGGGTTTAAATCGGCGCTGCAATTATTTACTAGAAGACCGCCTTAGGCTAACGTTAGAATGATCGCTTAACCGAATCCAGATGAACATTATGCACAAAGAGAGTATTCAATATTGGCATAACCCTGCATTATCAGGGGGAGAGCTGACCCGAGCCAATTTTAAGCAATTTGAGTTCGACAGACATGTACATCTCGATTATCACATAGGTGTGGTTTCAAGCGGTTGTCAGCAATATACCCATAGAGGCAGTGCTTATCATTTGGGGCCGGGATTGATATCAACCCTCAACCCCGACGAAACCCACAATGGTCAAAGCTATACCTCTGAAGGATACCAAGTCCATGTGATGTCTGTTCCACTTCATTATGTGTCTCAAATAAGTCAGGAGATGAGTCAAGCGGAGGGCTTCTTTCATACCCCCTTAATCGATGATACTCATCTATATCAGGCATTTTTAAAGCTTCATATGATGTTGACTCAGCATCAAAGCAACCTCAGTAGTTTACAGTTAGAGACCAGCATGATGGCCTTCACCACCGAGCTTTTTCTACGCCACGGTAACGTACCTGAACAAACCGCAGACAATAATAACGCTCTGTCTCAGTCCCAAATCAAGGAGGTCATGGCCATGTTTCATGACGATCCGGGCCAGGAATTTTTACTCGAAACACTGGCAAACACTGTTGGGTTAAGTAAATTTCAGTTTTTAAGGAGGTTTAAGCAATCGATAGGAATGACACCCCACGCTTACCTCAAGAGGGTGCGGCTCGAGTATGCCAAAAAAGCCTTAATTAAAGGTGGGAATGTTGCGGATATCGCACATCGAGTCGGCTTCTTTGATCAGAGCCATCTCAATAAAGCCTTTAAGCAAGCCTATTTGATCACCCCCGCTAATTTTCAACGGCGAGTGGTTTAATCTACTAACTCAAACCAACTCTGACTCAAACCGACTCAAACCAGATATGGCTGTTTTTATTCAGCGCAATTTTGTCCTATCACGGCGCATCGAGACACGGCATGATGACTACAATAATTACTTTATGGATAATTTAATGGATCTTAGTTTACTCGTTTCACTTGCCGTCATTCACAGCGTCGCATTGGCCAGTCCGGGCCCAGACTTTGCGTTAGTCGTAAAAATGGCCAGCCAAGAGAGAAGAGTGACCGCCGTTGCCTCTGCGGTCGGTATTTCCATTGCTATTTTGCTGCACACCCTGTTGAGTTTAACCGGAGTCAGCCTGCTGATTAAAAGCTCAAATACCCTATTTATTATCGTGCAGCTGGCAGGGGCAAGTTATCTGGGCTGGATGGGGATAAATGCCATAATCAGTACCCTACAGAACTTTAAGGCAAGACGCGTAGAGAAAGAAACGACAAAAATATTCAATCAATTAACGCCATCACAAGGGTTTATGCAGGGCCTGTACACTAACCTGCTTAACCCAAAGGCCATGGTATTTTTTATCACCCTGTTCTCTGCCATGATAACCCCTGAAGTGAGCCTGGCGACAAAGGTTTGCGCAGCCGTTATTTTGCTGGTTTTATCCTTATTCTGGTTTGTATTTATCGCATTAGTATTGTCAAAGCCCTCCATACAACAGACGATCCGCAAGGCTACGCCTGTCATCAACCTACTCACCGGACTCCTGTTTGTCAGCGTAGCCTTCATTATTGTGTCCGGGCTGTTCTGAGCCTAATGTTAAGAGAACCTCTTGATGGCGCGCCTCTGTCCATTTAGCTTCATCAATCAAGAAACGCGGCTTTAAAGAAACCGAGCAGGTTAATGTTAAATTCCTCAGGTTTAATACAGCGATCGATCTGGTCTTTATATTTTGAACGACTCAGATCCACCTCTTCCATTGCAATAGCTTGCTTTAATCGGGTGTTATAAAAAACACGAACATAAGGGTGTAGCGGCTTCTTCTTGTTTAATCGACTAATCAGGCCAAGCTTGCCACTGTTAAGTTCGACAAGAGTGCCAACAGGATAGACGCCTAAACATTGAATAAATTGCTCTACCAGAGCATCGTCATAACAGGAAGGAGACTCTTTAATCAGGTTTTTAAACGCGGTGATCGGATGAACCCCGGACTTAAACACCCGCTCAGCCGTCATGGCATCGTAACTGTCTACGATTGCGATCATACGGCCGTACTTTGAAATTGAGTCGGCGCTTAATTGTAATGGGTAGCCGCTGCCGTCGATGCGCTCATGATGCTCCTTTATCATACTCATCACCATATGGGAGATATGCGGCGTATCTTCTAAAATATTGACGCCCAAAGACACATGGTTCTTTATAATCTCATATTCAGGCAATGTGAGTTTACCCGGTTTACAGAGGATCTCATCGGGGATCATCACCTTACCAATATCATGCAAGAAAGCACCAAGGGCGAGTTGTTCAATCGTCGCTCTGTCGACATCCAGATGCTTTGCAAATATCGTCATTAAGATCGAACTATTAAGCGAATGCTCCACTAAGTAGTCATCTTTAATCCTTAAACGAGATAAACAGGAGAGCGCATCTTGATTTCTGAATATTGAATCAACAATAGCATTGGTACTTTCTTGTATTCCTTCAACATCGATTACTTTGCCCTCGGTGATGGCATGAATCATCTTCTGCTGTAAACTTTTCGCATTGTCATAGAGTTTATTCGCCGCTTTCATCTCTTGCTCGAGAGAGATCTCAGGCTTTTCCCTTTTCTTATCTAAAGCACTCGCGCCTATATCCGGCAATACTTTATCAATTTTTTCTGTTTTCTTTTCTCTGGAGGGGTCGACGACGACATGGGATATCCCGGATTGGATCAACTGATTAATACTGGAGGCATTTAGCACATACCCTTCAGATTTAACGCTGACACTCCCATTCTCGCTCGAGATTGAGACGACATACATACCGGGTTTTAGCTTAGCTATGGGGATCTCTTTATCTTGATGGTTTGAATCAACTCTATGATTTTTTGACATAACAATACTCTCTATCGATAACTGAACATTCGATATTTACCTTGCAGGATTAACGAATCTTACTCGAGTAAAAGTATAGCCAGCATCCTTGAGTAATGAAGGAACTTTTGAGGTATGAGGAGAGGTGCCTCCCGGAGAAGAGAGGCACATCAATAACCCCCTTTAAACAAGCCAATCTGATAACACCAACCCGTTTTCAGCGGCGGGTGGTTTAACAAACTAACTCACACCGGATATAGCCGTTCATTCAGCGCAACTTTGTCTCAGTGCTGGTTTACATCCATCACCTTGGTGCGGTCTAAACCAAAACTTCAACAGAGAGTCATACAAGCGAGTCTAGTCATCAACTTAGTCGCTGATTTACGTGAAACATTGGAGAACGACTGACTCTACGTAATACTAATGAGTAAAGTCAGTGACAAACTAATCCGTATAAGGTTAATTAAGTAAAATCAATGATGTAACATAGAAGTAAATAAGTAGACCAGTGACATCCACTATGGTGGTAATGGCAGGACTGGCGATGACGGCGGGATCTTGTCTACATAGCTTTGCGACTAGTGGTAAAGCTGCGCCTATTACCGTCGCAGTAACCACCTGAATGAATAGCGCTAATGCAATTGCACTTCCAAGCATGGATAAAGTAATATTGCCTGGTAAATAAGCACTGTGGGAGAGAAAATACACTTTAGCAAAAGAGACGCACGCAAGCCCAAAACCGATAAACAGCGACACACGCAACTCTTTCCATAATACATCGCACCAATTTTTAAGCTTCAGTTCACCCAATGCCATAGATCGGACGATCACCGTTGCCGCTTGACTCCCGGCGTTACCACCCGTATCTGCAACCATAGGCATATATAGCGCCAGAATAGTCAGTGCCATAATCGCATCATCATAACTTTGGATCACCATGCCAGATAAAATGCCAACTGCAGATAAGCCTACTATCCAGAAAATGCGTTTCTTAACGTGTTCCAATACTGTCGTCTGCATATAGGGTGTATCATCGTGATCCCCCTGAATGCCCATCAACATTTCGACATCTTGAGTTTGCTCTTGTCGCAATACTGACATCGCCTCTTTGGCATATAAAACTCCGACAGGCTTACCCCAAAGGTCGACTAAAGGTAGATGGTCATAATCACTGAGGTGTAGTTGGGTGACAGCCATCTCTCTATCTGTACTGACATGGCATGGTTCAACACAATGAGCAATGTCTGCTAACAGTGTTGATTGCTCATGCTTAAGTAGTTGGTGTAATTCTAAGGTGAAACGATAACAGCCCTGTTCATCGATGACGAAAACCACTCGACCGTCGAATGAGTCACAAGCTAGCAGTATCTTGTCGATAGCTTCGCCTACCCGCATATCACCAGTAAAACAAAGCTGAGGGCTTATTGCAGCGACTGCGATAACCGGGTGTGCCTCGGCGTTGATTTTTTCCATATCGCTCTTAAAGCAAGCAGGCATAACGCGATAAATGACATCCTGCTCAGCCTTAGGCAGGCACTTATAGATATGAAAGTAATGCATCAGAGATTGATTCTCTAGCCAACGCTGGATGACACCACTACTTTTTGTTTGAATGAAAATAATTAATTGATTGTTGGTTTCTTCATTTTTAAATTGAGAACGACCTATATTTAATAGTTCGAAATCAAAAAGTAAACCGTCATTAATAACATTTGAAGTGTTTGCTGTAATACCTGGCATGTAAAGCCCTCCCATAAAATAGGATTTTAAACTTCTCTTCACCGTTTCGTACTAAACAACAGAGTAATTAATGGATAGCAGTAATCACCTTGTCCTATAATAACAACAAGAAGAGGTTAATTAGTAAATGTAATTAGGTGAACAGCAAGGTGGGAATTGATAAATCAGAGAGGGTAACTAAATATATAACTAGTTTCACTGCATACATCCACCTAGACTGTTTTCTCTACTCGGAGGGATATCGCTTTCCATTAAAAACTCCTAATTGATAAATGAAAACTAAAAAACCACCACTCAAACACAGTGACAGAACGGGCAGGTAAACCGCTAAGAAGTTGAAATACAATGAGAGAACTCAAACCCTAACGTTTAAAACAAGGCTTAAAATCTAAGCATGATGAAAAATCAGTTAATTGAATCACATGTAACAAAATCAGAGGCAGGGGAGCACTAGAAACAAAAACAAGGAGGGGGACTGAAATAAATCAAATCTGATCATTTTATTATAATCAACGCCTCAATACAGCTTCTGCTAGTTCCCTTTAAACAGTCTACGTCCATGGAATGGCCTCGCCTAATAAGTTTGAGCTGAATTATAAAAGCCTGAGAACATATGTCAATACCAAACAATTAATAATTACACTTACAGAGTATATTTAAACTAAAACCCTTGAACAACAATAAAGTAAACCGTACGCTGCATCAATAACCCCCTTTTGCAAACACAAACCTTAAAACAATATTAACTCGCAATTAAATTCACACTATTTACTAATAAGTCGGCGTGTTTTTATCACACCGACATTATTAATAATATTCACTAGGTATGTTAATAATCTCTACTTCATAACTACACCAAATGATACTTCTCTAGCCGATACAGGAATGCCTTGTAACTGAGTCCCAGAAACTTGGCGGCCTTAGTTCGGTTGCCTTGGTGCTTATTCATCGCTTGCTCCAGGCAGTCTTTCTCGAATGCCTCCCATTCAATACCGGTTTCGGGCAGTGAAAACTGGCTGGCGTTTATGGGTCGAGGTTGGCCACTCAGTTCTTCAACCATCTCCTCTTCATCGCCAAGCAAAACGAAACGCTCGATACGGTTTGCCAACTCTCTGACATTACCGGGCCAAGGGTAATCGAGTAACTGTTTCATGGTAGCTGCGGATAATTTGGGGAGATCCATCTTGTATTGGCTGCTATTGAGCTTAAGAAAATGTTCGACCAGCCTGCCAATATCCTCCTGTCTGTCGCGCAGAGGCGGCATATGGATCGGCACAACATTCAATCGGTAGTAGAGATCTTCCCGAAAGCGCCCCTCTTTCACCTCGTGTTGTAGATCTCTGTGGGTCGCCGCAATGACCCTGACATCCAACTTAATCTCCCCATTTTGTCCCAAACGACTGATCACTCCCTCCTGCAGGAACCTAAGCAAATTTGTCTGTTGCAGTAATGGCAGTTCGCCAATCTCATCGAGAAAGACGGTCCCGCCATCGGCAGCTTCAAGCTTACCGATCTTCAGTGCTGTTGCACCGGTAAATGCCCCCTTTTCTGCACCAAACAGCTCGGCTTCTGCAAGCGACTCAGGTATGGCACCACAGTTAATCGCAATAAACGGTTTATGTTTTCTCTGTGAAAGCTGATAGAGGGCCCGAGCCGCGAGCTCTTTGCCCGTCCCACTCTCCCCGCCGATGAGCACTGTTGCATCGGTGGCGCTGACGCGTTGAACCCGAGTGTAAACCTTCTGCATACAGGGCGCTTTGCCGACTAACCCCACCAGTTCCTGTTGTTGGGACAGTTCGGAAGTCAGCCTGCGGTTTTGTTTTTTCAAGACTAATGATTTGGCCACTTTATCGATGGCTAATAACAGGGACTGCCTTTGATAAGGTTTAGCCAGGTAATCATCGGCCCCCGCCTGCATGGCATCGACGGCATGAGTTATCGTGCCGTAAGCCGTCGCTATGATAAAGCCCATGTCCGGATGTTCGTGGCGGACGTAGATCAGCAGATCCATGCCACTGAGTTGTCCTAATTTCCAATCGGAAAAAACCAGATCAGGAAGATCCGATTTAATCATTACAATGGCTTCTTCTACGCTCGCAGCACTGCTGATTTGATAACCATTGGCGGCCAACATCTTGGTGATCAGGCTACGTTGATCGGGCTCATCTTCTACGACTAAAATTTTAAGGGGTTGCTGTTTCATTTTAATGTCTCATCAATACTGGTATTTGCACTGGGTCGTTTGAAACTGATTGTCACTATCGTGCCCCCATCGGGATTATCCTGAAACACTAAGTCACCACCGTAATGCCCCTTAAGCAGACGCTCTGCAATGTATATCCCCATCCCGGTGCCTTCCGCTTTCGTGGTGACATGGGGTTGAGATAAGCGCTCACGAACCTCTGGGAGGATCCCACTGCCTGTGTCAGTGACAATAACGTGATAAGCCTCCTCTTCGACTTTTAATCCGATACTGACATCGCCTTCGTCAGGTGTCGCTTCCACAGCGTTAATTATCACGGCATGCAAGATACTGCGTAACTCGGATTCTGCGCCGAGTACACTGATACTGGCATCATCACAGTCGAAGTTGATCGCAGGTTTGGAGCCGTTGATAGACAGTTCCAGCAAGATATCCTGAATGATCGCGGTCAAAGGCACCGAACCGTTTCTGTTCACCTCATTACTCGACAGGGTCAACAATGACTGGATGCTCTTATCCATCATGGATATTTTTTGTTGGATCTTCAGTATCAGCTGTGAGCGCTCTTCGGCACTGTCGGCTAAGACGACTCCATCAGACAGTAAACCAACCGTGTGTAGCGGATTTCGCAGGCTATGAGCAATGCCACGAGTCACCTCACCTAGCTCAGCCAACTGCTGCTGTTGACTCATTAGGTGCTCTTTTTCACTGAGCAATGACAACTTTCGGCTCATGGCATTGAATCCGGTTAAGATCTGTTTCAGCTCTTTCACTCCCTCCTCTTTAAGCTGATAACCCAGCTCCCCCTCCCCGAGTTTTTGGTGTCCCACGGCAAGTTTTGAAAGAGGAGCACTGACGTAATGACTCAGAAGGTAAGCCAGCATCAAGGCCACTAAAGATGTCACCAGGATAAGCAGTAACATAGAATCGTTGAAACGTTCGAGTTCGGTATTTGTCTTCTCGTTAGAGAGGTTAAAGTCATTTGTCATAGTAAACGTGACATCTTTACCGCCTTCAACGATAGCGATGCTGCCGCTATCTAACCAATTATCAGTCTGGATTTCGACATCTCTGACCGCATCATGCAATCGCTGCCGATATTCTCTGGCCGCCTCTTTGCGGATCTCAATGGTGTTTTTACGCTCAGCCCTCTCCATCTCGCGACCATGCTCAGCCATCGCTTTTAGATGTGTTTTAAGTTCCACCTGCCTTTCCGCAATTTCCCGTCTATATACATCGGTGATCTGTGGAGGAGGATTGGGGGAGGAAAGCTCTTGCTCCATCTCGATGGATAGCTCATTAATTTCAATCTCTAACTCACGAATATCTTCAGCAAACGCAACCGCCACCTCCTCAATCTCGGCTAACGCCTCAACATCAAACTCGCGAAAAAACTCATTTTCATCACCCACATTATCAATCAACACCTTCACTAAATTCTGAGACAAGGCTTTAGAGCTGTGGCTGAGCTCAGATTGAAGCTCTGACTTGAAATACTGAGAGATGAATAACTGACTTACCGCCAGTAAAAGAATCAAAGCTCCAAAAAGTAAGAAAACGTAACGCTTTATCGACATGCAAACCTCAAAATAATTCAGGACTCTAACTGGCTATACAAAAACAATACCAAGCAGGCAAACCTTGCTGTAGCGCGAACTCTGTTATGAAATTTATCATATTTTTAACAAAAATCCTCAAATGCGGAAATTAAATACTGATATAAGGCAGTCCCCTTCTAAAAAACAATCACACTTACCCCATAACCCATTATTTTATAAGTCTTAAATTCAGTTGGCACGGTATTAGCTGTACTAGGAAGTTAACTGCTAGGGAGTTAACAGTTAGAGAGCGAAAGGGAAGAGAACGAATACGCTTATACCGATTGGCATTAGCGATTCGACAAAACCTAATCAGTTATAAAACACCAAGCGCACACTTAAAGGGATACATTATGAAACTGAACAAACTCGCAACACTATTGACTTGTACCGGCCTGCTGGCATTCACACTTACCGCGGCACCGATAAATCTGAGAACCATCGAATTTGAAGACAGTGAAACACTTGCCCATGTCAATCAAGATGAGAATGAGATGACTCAGGTGACTGTTCAGGTGAATAATGAGAAACATGAGTTCACTTTCACCCCCGAGGAGTTGAAAGACGTTAATATTATCGAGTCCAGACTCGCTCCCCTGCCTGAGGAGTCACGTAAAAAACTGGCAAAGCTATTGAGCCGGATGAATAAAGCCGGAGAACACAAATTTCATATCATTCAAACTCCCGAGCTAGACCCAAAAATTGAAAAACAACTTCAGGCACTGGCGATAAAGATGGAGGGCAAAGAAGCTGAAATGCATAAAATAGCCATCAAGTTAGAGGCCAAGGCCGCAGAGATAGAGGCTCACGCGCTCGATTTTGAGGTATTACAGGAGCAGCAAGAGCTAGAGTTTGAAGTTGTTATCGAGGCGCTCGAACAACACGTAAGTGAGATAGTGTCGCATATCGATGATATTGACATCGATTTCGATGAGATAGGTTCCGATGGGAGTCGCATCATTATTATCGGTGATGGCAATGAAGACAAACACGTCGAGCACCTGATAAAGGCCATAAAAGCTAGCAAATTGACCGACATGGAGAAACGGGCAATTAAAGATGCACTAAATTAAAAAAATGTGAACAAGGGTATAGATTATCACTTTGTCATTAACGTACTCTAGGTGCCATTAAAAAGTTGACTGGATATCTGTATGTGGTGGCGTGTAACAATTATTACCTTGGCCTATCTGCTTTTGGGTGCACACTTTATGCGCTATGGACAGGTCATTTTATGTGCCGCCTATGCCAGCGCGCCTTTATTGCTCTTCTTTAAACATCCTGCCATCACCAAGTTGCTACAAATCGTCTTGGTGATCAGTGCAGTGTTAGTGTGGGGAATGAGCAGTTATAACTACATTCAGATGCGCATCACCATGGGGGAGCCTTGGTATCGATTGGGTGCCATCATGAGTGCCGTGACCCTGTTTACACTGACTGCGGCGCTCTGCTGCAACGGAGTCATAACCAAAAGAGCTAAAGTTAATCCCTACGACTAACTCCGGCGGCTATCCCGAATAAAAATTACGTCTGATTCACTGAAGTTGTTTAAATTGAATTTGTTTAAATAGCTTAAGCGACTTAGACGTAATCATCTCACCTGCTAAGCCCTAAATTAAATAACGCGCCTTACCCTTTGCGGTTACCTATCTGTCCGCCCTGGTGGCACTATCCCGGGCACAACTTATCTGAGTTCCTGTGTTTGCAGTCAATAAACGACGGCTGATGATATCGACGACTATGTTTAATAATGCTGTGCATCCCATTAAAAATAGAGCTGTGCTATATCGTATCTCAGAAAAACCACTGTCGATATAAAAGCCTAAACTTGCTATTCCCAAGATACCAAAAATGGCCGTTTCCCTGAGTATCACTTCAAAGCGATAAAATAGCAGTCCCATCAAATTAGGATAAATTTGAGGCAATACATCATAACAATACCCATCGATTCGACCATTATAATGGGGGCCGACCTGAGTCGTGTCCGATTGTCTGACCGTGAGGTAAGCGATTAATGCCCCGTTATGCAGCGCAAGCGCTAACATAGCAGGCAACATCGACGGCCCTAGCAACATCATAAATATAAAGGCAAAGATATATTCCGGAACAGATCTTATGACGAGGAGGCAGGCGTGAGTAACTTTTGAGATAAACCTGCCAGTCAGTAAGCTTGACGCCAATCCCGAACCCGCAACAGCAATACCATGAGCCATGGCCAAAGATACCAGCGCTAACAAAAGTGTTACGATCATGCCCGGAAAGGCTTGTTCCACCAATAAGTCCAGACTCCAATTCGATAGCGATTTCATAACCCCAAGGTCGATTTGGGACCAAGTGCTCAGATTCTGTAAGGCCGGAGGAAGAATATCTTGAGTAATGAAACGCCATAACAGCGCCCCATCGACAGGCGGAATACTCGGTAAGGTGAATAATGCCGCGACAAAATAGACAGCAATTAATCTGGGACGACACCAAAGCGATATCGTACCTATCAATGCGATAAACAACATCAAGAGTGCAGCTCCCTCATGATAATGTCCCTGCCTGAAAGCCGTTTCTAAATAGAAGCCCAGCGTTGGCATGCCAATAAACCCAAGCACCGCACTACTTCTTAATGCGCATTCGAAACGATAACGGATATACGCCATTATTGGCACAAGAACATGACTAATTCGACCGTAAAAGTATCGACTTACCTTGTCAGTACCATAAGGTAAGGTTTGAACTGTCGTTTTCGGTGATTGCAGCAAGATATCGTGAAAAACACGCGCAAAGGTCGCGCCATAAGGCAAACCTATGGCGAGAATACCCGTTATCGGAGATAGTCCGAAAATTTGCAGAAACAACAAGGCCCAAAAAATCTCGTGTATTGACCGAGTCAGGGCACATAGCGTGGCAACAAAACGGTTAGAATAGACGAGTGATAACGGCGCTCCCCATAACAAGCCAAACACCACTCCGAGCAACGCAAAACTCACCGTCTGCCACATAGCTTCAAGCAGATATTCGGTAGCGAAAAAGTCAGGGCGGATAAAGCCTTCAACCATCAGGCGAAACTCATTCCAGGGATCTAAAGAGATGATCTCAGTATCTGCAAAATAGAAACACTGTGCCGCAATCAACCATAAGCTTAAGGTTGTTTTTTGCCAATAACCGATGAAAGGCAGAGACTTAAACATCACTGCCCGTTAAAATAGGACTCACTGCTGGAGGTGGAACATCAGAATAAAAGTCATCAACAAGTTGTGAATTCAACTCATCCTGTCGGGCATCCAGATGAAGTTGTCCCTGCTTTAAGCCGATGATACGGTCGAAGTGCTCTAATGCTAATGACTTATCGTGGAGGACCATAATAACCGTGTTATGGCGCTCAAAAACCATGTCGAGTAAACGTCTACTCATTAGAGGATCTAACGCGGAAAACGGCTCATCGCCAATAAATATATCTTTTTGTTGATACAAGGCTCTTGCCAGCGCGACCCTTTGTCTTTGACCTCCAGAAAGCTCAGACAACCTCTTACTCACTGGAAAATCAAGCTCCAACTCCTGACAAAGCAGTGTCACTTCTGACAGGGGCAGTTTAAATGGCGAGACTAAGTTGAATAGATTGTAGCTCCAATGATGTCTTGAAAGCGATCCCATAAACACATTGTGATAGGTGCTGAGCCCCTCTACGAGTCCCTGTTTCTGAGAGCTATAGGCAGCATCATTCTTTAAGCATTGATACAGATGAGCCAAGAGTGTCGATTTACCGGCACCTGAGGTACCAATAATAGCCAACTTTTCTCCGGCCTTAATTGACAAAGAAAGCTGACGAATCGCCAGCTTTTCTTCATATTTGAGTGTTAAATTTTCAATTCTGAGCATAAAGGACCGAGTATGACTAATCGATAAGACCGATAGCTTTCGCTACACTCTCAATAGGCTCATAATCTGCGTTCTCAGCCGGAACGAAAGAATGCCTGGGAAAGCTTTTTAATAAATCAGGATCTTTCATTCCAAGAAGCGCGGCTTCAATTTTCGCTTTAAAACCTGCACCGAATTTTTTATCAACCCCCTCTCGTACGGTCCACTGATAATCCGGATAGGCAGGGCTCTGCCAAATAACATTCACTTTTTCAAGATCGACCGTGCCGTTTTCCACCGCCGTTTCCCACACCTTATAATTCACCGCACCGACCTGATAGGCACCAGCCTGAACTTGTGTGATCGTTCTACTGTGATCGCCGGAAAATCCGATACGTGTAAACACATCTTCAGATTTCTTGCCTAAATTTCTTTCGATAAAAAACTGAGGCATTAAACGCCCTGATGTGGAGCTTTTCGAACCGAAAGTGAAAGTAAGACCATTCAAATTAGGAAAACTATCTGATGGAATTAGATCGGCAGACTTATGAGCAATAAAGTAACTTTTAAAAAATTGGTCTTCGTTACCCTGAGCAACCGCTGACGAGCCAGGTACTAAACGACGGGCCTGAACACCGGATAAGCCTCCAAACCAGGCAAGTTGTACCTGATTATTTCTAAAAGCGGTGACAGCTGCCGAATAGGATTTTACCGGCACATATTTTACTTCTACACCTAGCTCTTTCTCTAAATAGAGGGCTACTTTTTCGAAACGTGTTCTAAGTTGACTTTCATTTTCATCAGGAATGGCTGTAAAGGTAAAAACGGCAGACAGAGCACTGGTAGAGAGCGTGCTGAGCAACGCTAAACAGACCATATGTAAAAGCCTCATGAAATGTTTCCTATTGGTAAAAATTTTGCAGGATTTTAACCAAAATCTACCTACAAACATAGCCTTTTATGGTTTAAAGTGTGATGAATGCTGAACTCAGTGACATCTCCCCTATATTTAAGTCAGCTTAGGTTAAGTTAACTTCAAGTAAAATAATGCATTGAACAAAAATTCATATCATTCCCGGGTAAGTATCAGGAGTGGTATAACACAGTTGGCACAGAGTACTTAACTGAGTAAACTGGCCTCAAGAATTATTAAGGCGTTTTAATTATGAGAATTTTGGTTGTTGAAGATGACCCCCTATTATCCCACCACCTTAAAGTTCAGCTGTCAGAACTAGGTAACCAAGTACAGGTAGCCCTCACGGCAAAAGAGGGATTTTATCAAGCAACCAATTATCCCATAGACATTGCCATCGTTGATTTAGGTCTTCCTGATCAAGATGGGATCAGCTTAATTCAAAACTTAAGAGATGCAGGGTTAAAGGCACCTGTATTGATCTTAACCGCTCGAGTTAACTGGCAAGATAAGGTCGAAGGACTCAATGCCGGTGCAGATGACTATCTGGTTAAACCATTTCAAAAAGAGGAACTTGTTGCCAGGCTAGATGCTCTGGTCAGACGCAGTGCCGGTTTTGTAAAACCCATAATAACCAGTGGTGCGCTTGAGTTGGACCTCGCCGCCAAACAAGTTTCATTAAATAACGAGCCCATGGAAGTCACAGCATTTGAATACTTAATTCTTGAGTACTTAATGCGCCACTGCCATGAGGTCGTCGCAAAGCAGCGTCTACTCGATGTTATCTATGGTGATAAAGAGGGTGACCCTAATACGATCGAAGTGATGGTCTCCAGACTGAGGAAAAAACTCACGAAAGGGGGAATTGAAAACCCAGTAGTTACCATTCGCGGCCAAGGTTATAAATTTAACTTACCTTGTAGTTAATGCCGTATACCCAAACGACCTCGAAATGCAAGATTCAGCATATCGAGAAGTTACAGTATTCTAGGTGGTTAATTGCTCTTGCATAAACCACATTCCCCCATCCGTGGTGGTCTTCATGAAGTAGTTTGGGTATATCACTCTAAGAACCGTCTAAAAAAGAGCACCTATTTATGAGGTTCGGTCTGAACTTTAAACCCAAGAAACGTCTGCTTACGCGGATGTTTCTCACCTCTCTGTCTATCATAGCTTTAGTCGGCTTTGGTCTGGCTTGGTTAGTTAACCTCCTCCATGCACAAAATAATTATAATGAGGAGACGGCTCAGCTGATCGCCGAGATCCCCAAAGTCGCCGCAGAGCTGAAAGAGCACGATCTCATCCCTGAAACCAGTGAGTGGCTCGATGAGAACAACACCCCGGAACGTTACGTCATTGCCAGTTGCGATCAACATTTTAAGCAAGTTTGGACCTCTTCCCTTGCCGTAGATAAAGGGCTGTTTGATACTTGTGAACGTTTCGATGAGATCCGCAATGACTCCCCACCCTATTATTTGAACCTTGCCGATAACAAAGGCTATTTCATCTACCTGCTGTCGGTTGAGATCGCCAGCAACCAATACAATTTGTTGGTGATGAAAGATGCTGAAAAGCTCGAGAAGGAGATGGATAAATTCAGTCGTCGAACCTATTTCAGGCTAGCTTTGGTGTTGGCTTTAGCGCTAGTGCTACTGATCAGTGCCGGATACTGGGGAATGCGTCCTCTGGTACGCATGAGAAATGAACTGGACAGCGTTAATAGCGGAAAATCGACGGAGTTATCACAAGACTACCCTGTAGAATTAGAAGGCGTCACCCAGGCACTAAACCAACTATTGGTTCAATCCAGTGCTCAGCAACAGCGATATCAAAATGCGATGAACGACCTTGCTCATAGTTTAAAGACTCGACTAGCCGCGGTGCATGCCATTACCGATGACGCAACACTCGACAAACAGGCCACCAGTGAAAAAATCATGGAGCAAGTGAGTCAGATGGATCAATTGGTTAAGTATCAACTGAAACGTGCCATGTTGGGGCGCAAAGGGTTGAAGCAGGAGCAAACCCAAGTCGCTCCCTTGGTTAACCAGCTTTCACAAATGTTGTTTAAAGTTTACCGTGACAAGCAAGTTGAGTTTACCGCTAATATTCCTATCGAGCATGTATTCCCGGGTGATAAAGGTGACCTGATGGAACTGTGTGGCAACCTGATGGAAAATGCATTCAAACTCTGTATCAGCCAGGTTAGGGTTTCTGCCAGTTACAACGACGCAGGTGAGTTTGAACTGATAGTCGAAGATGACGGGCAAGGCGTTGAAGAGAGTATCAGGAAGAAGATCATTGAAAGAGGTGTCAGGGCCGATACTCAAAAGGCCGGACAAGGGATCGGGCTTGCGGTATGTAACGAAATCGTCATCAGTTACAACGGTAAATTGTCCATCGAAACGTCTGAATTGGAAGGTGCAAAATTCAGGATAACTATCCCTATTTAATCCTATCTCAATCGACAGATACGCTTGAGGTGCTAACCCCCTTTATAGGGGCTTAGCACTGAACTATTAATTCAGTATCTATACCCCCCCTGCAGATTTAACTCTTTACAGATTGGTATGATACCAATCTGTATAAGAAAGTGGTCCATTCAGAGTTATTTTGGGCTATCTAATTCTAGGCGAATGATTGAGGAAATGGTGTTCCCTTTTGAAGTCATTCAACACAGAAGTTGGCAGCCTAAAACACTCCTGAAAGGCGAGTTTTAGCACATCTGATACAGTGTTAACGAGCTTAAACGTAGAGTAACTATGCTCTTCACTCGTTGCCTTGCCTCAGATGTGCTAAATTCTCGCTGAGCGGCCACATCTTTATACCGATTGGTATAATTGTTCTGCACGATTAAACATCACCCAAGATGTGGCGATATATTTATCACCACTCTTAGGCGTATTTCCGCGGTGGGAATGAGTAAAACCGGCAGGCGCTATCACCATAGTGCCGCGCCTGGGAGTCAGTTTGCGGTTTTGATAAAAGAACTCCGTTTCACCTCCCTCTTCCACGTCATTCAAGTAAAACATATATAACACGACTCGATGCAATGCTTCATTGTGACCCGCTTGAGGAAACTGCTCAGAATGCCAATGGGGGTAGCCCCCCACACCTTTCTCATACTTCTGAATGTTTATCATGCCGCTACGATAAAGGTACTTAACCAAAGCTTGGCTTCTTTGTTCGCCGTAATTAGCAAAATTATCTGGTGTTAGCGTCACCGCCTTACCATTTTCATCCGCAACCTGAACCGACACGCCTCCCATTAACGCCATAGAGTATTTTTTAAAGTATTCGGTAGAACAAGCTAGCGTATGGGCCAAAAGCTCATTTTTCAGAGGCTGCAGATCATCAAAATTATCGAGCATAAGATCTCGACTGTTTTTCTTTTCGATATCGACGCCATGACCCGTCCGACCTTCTGTTACCCCATTATGACTCTCAAATGCCCGAATTAATTTCTTACACAGCTCATCCGGTAGTGCATTAGGGTATACTTCAATGAAATCCATTTTAACCATCTTTGCTTACTGACTAATCTAACTATGCTTACATATAGGTTAAGTAATTGTAAAGTCGTGGGGTTAAGTTAAAATACCACTACAACAAGTAATGGAATTCTGAAATAATTGTCAGTAGAAGTATTGAGACGTCTCATAAGACCTATAAGAATAATATGAACAAAAACCGTAAAGTCTCCGTCGAACAGTTACAAGTGGGCAATTTTGTCCGGCTGCCGGTTTCATGGAAAGATCACCCCTTTTTATTTAGTAGCTTTAGAATCAAACAACAAGCACAAATCGAACTCATAAAAAAATTAGGGATCACCCATGTTTTTGTCGATCTGCAACGCAGCGACGTCTCTGTATTAAATGAGAGTGAAGCTAAAGAGCAGAAGAGCGAAATCAATCAAGAAGAACTCGATCGTCTGACAAAAAACATGAACAAATATAAGGGCGAACGTATTGAGAGCTTGAAAAAAATGCGCCGGGATCTACAAAAAACTGAAAAGGAGTTTGACCGTTCGATCTCCAAAATGCGTAACTTAGTCTCTAAGCTGCGTAATCGCCCCCTCAATGCTATCGATGATGCCAAAGAGTTAATCAATGATCTCAGTGATCAATTACTTAATTCAGATAATTTAGTGCTTCACCTTATGGGCGAAGCCAAGAATGATGAGACCATCTACTACCATTCACTGAATGTGGCAGTCCTCTCGATGTTGATGGCAAAAGAGTTGGGCTGGACTAAAGAAGAGATGGAATTAGTGGGAATTGGCGCACTTTTCCACGATACAGGAAAACTAAAAGTCCCACCTCAGCTGTTGAGAAAGAAAACACCGCTAACGGCACCCGAAACTAATTTTTTGAAACAGCACCCCAACATGGGCGCAGACCTGCTTAAACTCGCCGATAACTTTCCAGCCGAGGCTCTGCCCATAGTCGTTAACCATCATGAATATCTCGACGGTTCGGGCTACCCTAAGGGGCTTAAGGCTGAAAGCTTAGACAAGCTATGCCAGTTGGTGACTGTCGTTAACCTTTATGATTCTTTATGTCACCCTAACTTTCAGAATAAAGCTCGTACGCCTTATGCTGCGCTGGGACATATCTTTAAGAACTTTAAAACGCAGTTGAATCAGGAAGTCACGGGCAAGATGATAAAAATGCTCGGGATCTACCCGCCCGGCAGCATAGTAGAGTTATCATCGGGTCAGTTTGCTATGGTGATGTCGGTAAACTTAGATAAGATCCTCTTTCCGAGAATTCTTGCTTACGATGCTCTGGTTCCTAAAGATCAGGCTCCTATCGTAGATCTCGAAGCCGAAGGACTCAGTATCGTTCGATGCCTTCCCCCCGCCGCCCTACCAGAGAAGATCTTTAAATACCTGAATCCCAGAGAAAGAGTCAGCTATTTCTTAGGTTCCGATAGTAAAAGCTAGCAGTGATACCAATCGGTATAAAGATGTGATCGCTCAGCGAGAATTTAGCGCTTCTGAGGCAAGGCAACGAGTGCAGAGCATAGTTATTCTACGTTTAAGCTCGTTAACACAGCATCGGATGCACTAAAACTCGCCTTTCAGGAGTATTTTTGGCTGCCTACTTCTGCGTTGAATGACTTCAGAAGGGATCACCATTCTCTCATCCATTCGCCTTGAATTAGTTGGCCAAAAAAACTCTGAGTAGGTCACTTTCTTATACTGATTGGTATAAACCGATTGGCTGAATAACCCAATCGGACAGTCGCGATTTTAGTCCTTAGAACTAAAAATTGTATTAATCACCCTATTATTCTTAAGTTTTCTTGCCGAATGCCAAACTATTCGCTAGGTTGAAAGTATCAGTATCTTCAATGAGGAGATGATATGACACAACTTCCAAACTTCGATAGTCTAAAATGGCTCGCAGAAAACGAACCGAATGAACTGGAAGAACTTCAAAGAAAACTCTGCAATGAAGCTATTGAACATTGCCCTGAAGCCAATAAGAAGCAGTTGATATCGATGCAACATCACCTTGAGCAGCAATTATCTCGCTGCTCTAATCCTTATCACAGGTGTTATCTGGCGATGAGTATCATGAATGAAAAATTTCTTGCTTTAAATACAATAATTAACAATCCAATAGAGTTTCGACAGAATAATGCCGAGATACTCAATTTGCCTGCTAAGAAGTTATAACCAGCCTTTACGTTTAAAAAACAGATACGTTCCGGCTGCACTCGCTACCATCATCAGAATTGCCATAGGGTAGCCAAAACGCCAATCGAGCTCTGGCATATTGGTAAAGTTCATACCATAAGCACTTGCAATTACTGTCGGTGGTAAAAAAATGACAGCTGCAACTGAAAATATTTTAATGATCTTATTCTGCTGTAAACCACTAAAGCCCATGGCAGCATCGAGTAAAAAGTTTAACTTATCGAAGATAAATTGGCTGTGCGGCATCAAAGATTCAATGTCTAACAACATCTCACGCAGATCTTTTAGGTTATCATCGGTAAGCTGCCCACGATAATATCGCTGCATGTATCTTAACGAACGCTGAGTATCCAGCAGACTTAACCGAATCTTACCATTTGAGTCTTCCTGCAGTGTGATCAACTTAAATACGTCATCAAGTTCATCATTTTCGAATACTTGCTCGCTAACTCCATCTACAACAGAATAGACGTCCTCAATGAGATCCGAGAGGTAATCAACTTTGAGATTAAACAGCTCAAGAAATAGCGCCTGAGGGGTTGTCACTTCAAGCCTGCCGAGTCTGAGATAATTACGTAATAAACGTATCAGCCCCACATCCTCTTCACGGATAGTAAGCAGAAAGTCCTTACGCAAGTTGAAAGAGACGTTTACGCCACGAACATCTTGACCCACACGTTGAGGAAACAGTGAGTTAATATGAAGACCATCGTTGTTCTGATAAAAACGTGCAGATGCTTCAATCTCATTGATATCATCTTCATCAGGAACTTCTTCCACCGAATAATGACTTAACCATTCACGCTCAGAATCGGACGGTTTAAAAAGATCGAGCCATAACGTACCCGGAGGGACTATATCCTGAATATGTAGTTCATTAATCGTAAGTTTGCGATCTTGGTAGACATAAGCAGTTATCATGGAGGCCTCCTGAAAAAACACCTTGCCTATAAAAGTAAATGACAAAGCGCAGGGTAAAAAACGAGGCTATTCTACCTTAATAAACCCCATTGAAAAGATATAAAAACTTGAATAAAACTAAATTTTACTGTTTTTTGCTTTTCGCGATGATAACACGTTCTTGATTCGATAACCTGATGCTAATACCATCAACGGTTGTTAGCATATTGTTGGTGATGTCTCTCTTTCTTACCTGATAAACTTCAGAACTCGCAATACTTGGAGAGACAATAGTAACATCTACAATTTCGTTTCCATCTTGCCAATTCCAGTACCAGTACCCACTGCTTCCAAGCAGAGATAAGGCGATCAAGCCATAAATAACATACCTAAATAAAATCTGTTTCCCGACATCAGAAGTTCTTTCAGCCTTTGCTGCCCTGGCAGGCTTTCGAATATAAAAAAGTGCGCCAGCGATCACGAGTAGAGTAACGAGTATTTTTGTAAGCACAACAAACTCCAATGGAAACAAACGTGACAGATTATAGCGCCAATTATCCGATAAAACTGTTATAAATCTCTAATCAAACAGACTAAATGTATTTAATTACTAATATATTCCGGCTAGTATTTTTTCCAACAAACTGTACTATTCTCTATACAAACCGCCCCGATACAAACTTCAGCATGAATTTTTAACCTTGCATGTTGCGTCAACAAAGTAAGCACAATTTATAGGGCGGTTTATCATGAAAATTACGAAAACTTAGGATTTGAAATGAAGCACCTCACCTTATTGGCCAGTCTATCCACAATCACAACATTACTCTTCGCCTCACAGGCCTGGGCAGAGCCCACCCTCAGTTTTCCAAATTCTGCAGAGTTATTGGTAGTCAACGGCAAAGCCACAGAATCAGACTCTCCAGTGACACTCTCCGAGGGAAAAAACCAGATAGTACTTAAATACAACACGAGCTTCAGACAACAGGGACAACAGAAAAGGTTTTCATCGGAAGCTATCATTCTAAGTTTTGAAGCGAGCAATCAAACCTACAAGCTAATCTTGCCTAAATTGAAATCCAGTAGTGATGCCGACAAATTCAATTCAACTCCCGCTATTAAGCTCTCAGATAATAAAGGCCAGGCAGTAAACTACGACACTGACATTCTAACCAAAGAGGGGTTACAGTTAGGCCGGGATTACAGCGATGAAATATCACTCTATAACCAGAGTGGAGCTAATGCCGCTGTGAATCATTTTTCTGTTGAAAAGCAGACCGCTAAGGTTCATAGCGCCGATGTCGTTGCTACCACAGCCTTAGCTAAGTCATCGGTAAACAAGCAAGCCACCACTCAAAGCAAAGAGATACCCGATCAGATTAATGTTGGACAGATACTCGACTTTTGGTACCAACAGGCCGATGAAGAGACACGAAAAGCCTTCAAGGCTCGCATTAAAAACAAGTAGTGCCAGAAATAAGCGGCTCCCTCTGTAGGAGCGTGCTTTAGCCGCGAAGGGGTTAGCAAAAAAATATGCAAGGCCTATTTAATACCTTCTTCCCGGCTAAAGCCGGCCCTACACAACCGAACAATGCCCAGCCCCCATGTAGGAGCGCGCTTTAGCCGCGAAGCTTGTATAACGAAATGAGCCATTCCCGGCTAAAGCCAGTCCTACACAATCGAACAATGCCCAGCCTCTCTGTAGGAGCGTGCTTCAGCCGCAAAGCTTGTATAACTAAACGACCCATTCCCGGCTAAAGCCGGTCCTACACAATTAAACAATGCCAGCTCTCATGTTCGAGTGGTCATTTCAACAGCTGTTAAACGAAAAAATCCCCAACACGAAGTGCTAGGGCTTTTTCGTGTTAATTAAGGAGTGCGCCTGTCATGGTCAGCTGCGGATAAATCCTCCGCGTTACACCGCTGCATCAAGCTTCGCTTGATAAGCGCAGCAGTTCCCCCCTATGACCTACATGAATGTAGGGAATGCAGTAAATGCAGGAGCTATTTACTGCCTATCACATGGATAAGATGCATGCTTCGCATGCGCTATCTATTCCCCATGTTCGAGTGGTCATCTTTCCAGACTAAAAACGAAAAAAGCCCGTTGCGTTAGCAACGGGCTTTATCGTTATTAGGCGCCTGGAAATGACCTACTCGATCCACGAAGTGGACACATGGGGGCGAAAAACCAGTGCTTTGGATGCGCAGCATTCAACTGTTTTGTAGCGAGAAGCAACGTAGTCACTGAACTGGGGACCCCGCTCAGCGGCGGGGCGACATCGGGGGTAGGCATTCATGCCTTCCTAAGTGGATAAGTCACCTGATATCTGTACTGATAAGTTCGAGCTAAACAGCCAAAATCTTATTAAACCCCAGACGCAAAAAAGCCACCTTATTCAGGTGGCTTCGTCACTTAATTAGGCGCCTGGAAATGACCTACTCTCACATGGGGAGACCCCACACTACCATCGGCGCGATTGCGTTTCACTTCTGAGTTCGAGATGGGATCAGGTGGGGCCACAATGCTATGGTTTCCAGACTAA
>NZ_RXNU01000023.1 GCF_003966225.1 Shewanella canadensis | reverse complement strand
AACTCTTAAAGGGTTTCTGCCTGAGATATCTTTCGTTAAAAAGTTAACTCAACTTCAACTGCACTCTCTTACGAGATGTAGGCTGTATGCCTGCTGTGCCGTGTCAGTGGTTGCGCATTATAGGGATCTCAGAGCAGAGCACAACCCCTTTTTATCGAAAAAATGATATTTTTTCGATCTTTTAAGATAGCCACATAATACCCACCAATTACCCCCAGCCTTATCCACAGAACACCTTGAATAAGTCGAAATAACCAACAAACAAGCAGGATTACAGATACTGTGAAATTCTGGTAAACGGCAGCACATATGGAGCGTGGAGTTAATATTATTCATACATGCCGCTCATGCGCTAGTCTGATAAATGAAAAAGGCCACTCATTGAGTGGCCTTTCATAATCTTCTATCGAATAGAGATGCTTATGTCAGCTTGCCGTGACATTGCTTATACTTACGGCCTGAACCACAAGGACAAGGATCATTACGGCCAACCTTTTCACCTTCCCGTACAACGGGAGTGTGTGCAGACAAAGCTTCCGCTTCCTCAGCTCCGACTATAGCCTCTGCTGAAGCATGTTGGTAATCACGTTGGATTTTGGCATCTTCCTGACGGCGACGCTCCTCCATCTCTTCAACATCTGACTGAGCTTGTACTTGAACCTTAGATAGAACACTGATGACATCGTGTTTCAGCGTTTCTAACATCTGCTGGAACAACTCAAAAGATTCACGCTTGTATTCTTGCTTAGGGTTCTTCTGTGCATAACCACGTAGATGAATACCTTGACGCAGATGATCCATGGCAGCCAAATGCTCTTTCCACAAACCGTCGAGTGTTTGTAGCATGACAGCTTTTTCAAATTGACGCAGAACTGGCTCGCCAACCATCTCTTCTTTAGCCTGGTATGATTTCACCCAAGTATCGACAATTCGCTCACGAAGCGTTTCTTCATGAAGATCATCTTCTTTATCCAGCCATTCCTGTACAGGCATTTTCAACCCATACTCTTGCTCCAGACGCGTTTGTAAGCCAGGGACATCCCATAGCTCCTCAACAGATTGCTGAGGAATATATTGATCGACGAGACCATTAACCACATCGGCCTGAATATTAACGATTGTGTCCTGGATAGTCTCAGCATCCATCAGTTCATTTCGCTGTGCATAAACAACTTGACGCTGATCGTTAGCTACATCATCAAACTCAAGTAACTGCTTACGAATATCGAAGTTACGTGCCTCAACTTTACGTTGTGCATTTTCAATCGCTCGAGAAACCCAAGGGTGCTCTATCGCCTCACCTTTCTCCATACCTAACTTCTTCATCATTGAAGAAACACGGTCCGAAGCAAAGATACGCATCAGGCTATCTTCCATTGAAAGGTAGAAGCGTGAAGAACCGGCATCACCTTGACGACCAGAACGACCACGTAACTGGTTATCGATACGGCGAGACTCATGACGCTCTGTACCTAGGATATGCAATCCCCCAGCATCAACAACTTCATCATGTCGAATCTGCCAATCGGTTTTGATCTTAGCTTTCTGTTCAGCACTAGGATTATCGAGCGCTTCAATCTCCATGTTCCAGTTACCACCTAGCACGATATCGGTACCACGACCCGCCATGTTGGTTGCAATGGTTACCGCACCGGTTCGACCCGCTTGGGCAACAATATCGGCTTCACGTTCATGGAATTTTGCGTTCAATACTTCGTGAGGGATCTTCTCTTGCTGCATTAAGCGTGCAAGTAGTTCCGATTGTTCAATTGAAACGGTACCCACAAGCACTGGCTGACCACGTTCACGACAGCCCCGAATATCCTCAATAATCGCAGTGTATTTTTCATCAGGAGTTAAATACACAAGATCGGCATGGTCTTTACGAACCATAGGTCTGTTGGTCGGAATAACTACCGTATCTAATCCATAGATGTGTTGGAATTCGAACGCTTCAGTATCTGCTGTACCTGTCATTCCCGCTAACTTCTCATATTGGCGAAAGAAGTTCTGGAAAGTAATAGATGCAAGGGTTTGGTTTTCATTTTGAATATGAACGCCTTCCTTCGCTTCTACCGCTTGATGAAGACCTTCAGACCAACGGCGACCCGGCATAGTACGACCGGTATGCTCATCGACAATGATAACTTCGTTATCCTGGACGATATAGTCGACATCTTTTTCAAAAAGAGTATGAGCACGCAGCGCGGCATTCACATGATGCAGTAGAGAGATGTTTGCAGCTGAATAGAGGGAGTCGCCTTCGGCCAACATTCCGCGTTCAGTAAGCAGGACTTCAACTTTCTCTTGCCCACGTTCAGTCATGTGAACTTGTTTAGCTTTCTCGTCGATAGAGTAATCACCATCGCCGATCTCCTCTTCCGTATCTTCTTTGTCTTGACGAATAAGATGCGGAATAAGGGTATTAATTTTGGTATAGAGCTCAGAGCTGTCTTCTGCGGCACCAGAGATGATCAATGGCGTTCTGGCTTCATCGATAAGAATCGAATCGACTTCATCGATCAGCGCATAGTGAAGTGGGCGTTGAACACGCTCTTGTGGCGAAAAGGCCATATTGTCACGGAGATAATCGAAACCAAATTCGTTGTTGGTACCATAAGTAATATCGGAATCATAGGCAGCTTTCTTCTCTTGCTGGCCCAGACCCGCGACATTAATACCAACAGAGAGTCCAAGAAACTCAAAAAGCGGACGGTTATTTTCAGCATCACGACGTGCCAAATAATCATTGACCGTAATAACGTGAACACCTTTACCCGTCAAACCATTCAGGTAAGCCGGTAGTGTTGCGGTAAGAGTTTTACCCTCACCCGTTCTCATCTCAGCAATACGGTTACTATCAAGTACCATACCACCCAGCATTTGAACATCGAAATGACGCATTTCAAAAACACGCTTAGACGCTTCGCGTACAACGGCGAAAGCTTCAGGCATCACATCATCTAAAGTCTCACCAGACTCTAAACGACCACGAAAGGCAGTAGTCTTAGCTTTTAACTCTTCGTCAGTCAGCTTTTCATATTCATCTTCAAGTGCATTAATCTGTGTGACATTTTTGCCAAGAGATTTAAGTGTGCGATCGTTACGACTACCAAATAATTTTGTCAGTATTTTACCAAACATCTGAACCACTTTTTATGTTGTTGGCCAAGTCCCGATTGAGTCAAAAGCCTAATTTTATATTAACCTGCTTTGCGGTAGACAAATTTCTGCGGATCTATCTGCTGTCCACCCCGCAACACTTCATAATGCACATGGGGTCCGGTCGAGCGCCCGGTACTTCCCATTTTGGCGATATTCTCGCCTTTGGCGATGACATCACCTACGGTAACTAACAAAGACTTATTGTGTCCATAGCGAGTTCGTAAACCATTTCCATGATCTATCTCTACAAGCTCACCATAGCCAAACATTCTGCCTGCCCATGTGATCACACCGCCAGCGGTGGCGACCACATTGGTTCCCTCTTTTCCGGCGAAGTCGATGCCTTTATGCACAGTTCTCCGCCCATTAAAAGGGTCATTTCGTAAACCGTAGGGCGATGATAACCATCCTTTTTGGATGGGCCGCCCAGATATATAACGTTCTTCATCTATATGGAGATTAGATGATACTGTTTCAAGTATTGAAAGCTGAACATTATTATTATCTATTCGTGATACTAACTTATCCATGTCTGAGATAAGCTGGTCTAGCTCGATATTGGCGCCTAATTCACTCAGGCCACCCACACCGACTTCGGAAGAGAAATCAAATTGATCTTCTAATTGATTATTTTTTGCAACTTGCTGACCGAGAGCCTCAAGACGCGTCACCTTCGCTTGTATGCGGGCAACATGGGTTACGAGCATAGCCAGTTGGGCTTCAGTCGCACCTTTAAGCTCTATGAGCTCGTCTTTTTGCGCTTCACGCGCAACTCGCTCATTATCGACATTGGTCTGCTGTTGCAGAATTTGTTTGGCACTGTGCTGGTATAGACCTGAACCTGCTGCTATTAATAGAACAGGTAACAACAGCCAACGTTTACCAGGCTGCCATCGAGAGGCGCCATTTCGACCTTGAATAAAAACTGTTACACTCATAGCCTAATTAAGCCATTTTGTTATCATATGAAAAAGCCCCCGCAGGACCTAAGCCAATTACTGCATCAGCAAGGGCAAATGCCTAATCTTGCTGAAAAAGCAGAACTTCTATTACACTTGAATCATTACGTGAAACAGGTGTTAGCAGGTCCGGTGTCGCAGCAACTAAAAGTTGCGAATCTTCGACAGGGTGTTCTTGTTATTGAAACGACTTCAGCTGCATGGGCCGCAAGAATAAACTTCCAGAAAGCCAAAATTTTACAACAGCTACAAGCCGAAACGCTACCCATGCTCTCCGCTATCGAAGTTAAAGTCAACCCGAGTCTGGTTTTGTATGAAACAAAGCCCAAAATCCCTCAACATCACATCAGTGAAACAGCAGCTTCCCATATTGAAGCATTGGCCGAACATACGGAGGGTTCTTTAGCAGAGAAACTAAAACGGCTGGCTGCATTAGCCAGCCGTTCAAGGCAATCTTAGCGTTAGCAATTAAGTAACTCTGAGTTCTTTTAATCTATCGATTAAGCGAACACTGCACCTGCTGGTACAGAGAAGCTCACAGGTGCTTCGTCTTTTTCGAAGCTGACCAGTTCCCAGGCATCTTGCTGCGCTAACAAAGCACGCACTAATTGGTTATTTAACGCATGCCCGGTTTTGAATGCACAGAATTCACCAACAATGGCATAACCAGCAACATAGAGATCACCGAAAGCATCTAAAATCTTATGTTTAACGAATTCATCCTCATAACGCAGACCATCGGGGTTGAGGACACGATATTCGTCAAGCACAACTGCATTTTCCATACTTCCACCCAGGGCTAAATTGTTAGCTCTCAAGTATTCGATATCACGCATAAAGCCGAATGTTCTCGCTCGACTTATATCGCGCACAAATGCTGAAGTAGAAAAATCCATTACCATGTGTTGTTGACTACGGGCGATTTCAGGGTGATTAAAGTCGATTGCAAAATCGACTCTAAAACCTTTAAAGGGTTTTAGTTCAGCCCATTTATCACCATCTTCAACACGCACAGTGTTTTTGATTCTTAGGTATTTCTTAGCCGACGCTTGCTCTTGAATCCCAACTGATTGAAGTAGGAATACCCATGGGCTGGCGCTGCCATCCATGATTGGGATCTCCGGGGCATCGACTTCAATAACAGCGTTATCGATACCTAGGCCCGCAAGTGCTGCGAACAGATGCTCAATTGTTGAGATACGTACACCGTCATCATTGACAAGTGCCGTACACATAGTCGTTTCACGAACTAAATCTGCTTTGGCTGGAATAGTCACTGCAGGTTCAAGGTCGGTACGCACGAGTACAATCCCTGTATTAACGGGTGCGGGTTTGATGCTCAAAGTCACCTTATTGCCGGAATGCAATCCGACTCCAGTGGTTTTAACCATTTCTTTAACAGTTCTTTGAAAAATCATTCTATTACCCGTTCATCTCAACAAAAAAGCTCAAACCTGTAATAGGATAGTTCTCTATATACAGGCGCGGCTGGTCGGATATGCTAACATATCTTTGCAAATTAGCCAAAATTCTACTACCCATCACCATCGCGAAACTGAAAAAAGTCGCCTTAGCAAAACGTAGACTGCTTAATTAAAAGCTGTACACCAAAACTACATTTAATCAGCTTGCTTACGCAAGAATGCAGGAATATCCAGATAATCAGCTTCATTTTTTGGTGCTGGTGCAGTTTGAGCAACTGGCACAACATTTCCTGTCGCCATTGGCTGAGCTATAAATTCTTCAGATACTGTCTCTGGACGAACTTCTGGTGTCACGATAGGCTCTGGACGCGGAGCAGGTTTAGTCACCAACTGAATATCAGCCTTCTTTTCTCCGCCAATTCCGGTAGCAACGACGGTCACACGCAACTCATCGCTCATTTCAGGATCGATTACCGCTCCCACGACGACTGTAGCATTATCAGATGCATAAGCTTTAACGTGGTTACCCACTGTCTCAAACTCTTCAATACTCATGTCCATACCGGCCGTAATGTTAACAAGTACACCACGAGCACCGGCAAGATCGATATCTTCCAGTAGAGGACTGGCAACAGCCGCTTCTGCTGCTTCTTCCGCACGGTCTTCACCACTGGCTACACCCGTACCCATCATGGCATTACCCATCTCAGACATCACGGTTTTCACGTCTGCGAAATCCACGTTGATCAAACCAGGTCGAGTGATCAGCTCTGCGATACCTTGGACTGCACCTAGCAATACGTTATTTGCCGCGGCAAAAGCATCTAACAATGACGTACCACGGCCTAATACTTTAAGTAGTTTCTCATTAGGAATGGTAATTAACGAATCCACAGACTTGGCAAGCTCAGCGATACCTTGATCGGCATACGACATGCGCTTCTTTCCCTCGAATGGGAAAGGCTTAGTTACAACAGCAACGGTTAAGATGCCTTCTTCTTTAGCAACTTCAGCAACAACTGGCGCAGCACCTGTACCCGTACCGCCACCCATACCTGCGGCAATAAAGATCATGTCAGAACCTTTAATGGCATTTCTGATATTTTCTTTATCTTCCTCGGCTGCCAGGCGCCCAATTTCTGGATTTGCCCCTGCTCCCAACCCTTTAGTGATATCACGTCCAAGTTGAATGGTTGATCCTGCTGAAGATTTTCTTAATGCTTGTGCATCTGTATTGGTTGCAACAAACTCAACACCTTCGATGTTGTGTTTAACCATATGTTCGATGGCATTGCCACCGCCGCCACCGACACCGATGACCTTGATCACCGCTTCATCAGTATGACTATCCATGATCTCAAACATGGTCTTCTCTCCGTTTTGCCTGCGTTATATGTAAAATAGTTAATCGATTAAGCCTGTCGCTCATATTCTTAAACTATTAAAACTCACCTTTAAACCAGCTTTGAACCCGATTCCAAAGACTGGTAACCCCTTGACGCTCAGGACGCTCGAACTGTCGCTCGACGACCCTTCTTGCTCCGTAGTGTAACAAGCCTACCCCTGTCGAATAGATAGGTTGATCCACATATTCAAATAACCCTTTCACCGGTAGTGGTGTTGCTACTCTCACTGGCATACCAAATGTGGCTTCAGCCACATCTACCGCCCCTTCAATGGAGGATGTTCCACCTGTTAGGACGATACCAGCTGCGATCTGATCTTCTAATCCTGAATCTCTTAACTCTTTGAGCACTAACTCAAATAACTCTTGATACCTGGGCTCAACCACTTCTGCCAATGTATGTCTGGACATGGTTCTGGATGGCCGTCCACCGACAGAAGGAACTTCAATACTGTCTTCACGGCTAACCATGGAGCTACGAGCACTGGCAAATTGAACCTTAATTTGTTCCGCATGAGAAAGTGGTGTTCTGAAAATTTTTGCGATATCGTTAGTCACCTGATTACCGGCAACTGGCACCACAGCGCAATGACGCAATGCACCGTTGGTATATACCGCCAGATCTGTTGTCCCACCACCGATGTCGACTAGACAGACACCTAAGTCCTTCTCATCATTAGTCAAAACTGAGTCCGCAGAGGCGATGGCAGAAAACACTAAGTCATCCACCTTAAGTCCACATCGCTCGACACTCTTGGTAATATTTTTTGCCATATCATTCGCGCATGTCACGATATGAACCTTCGCCTCCATACGCATGCCTGACATACCGATAGGGCTCTTAATGCCGTCCTGTACATCAATTGCATACTCTTGTGGCAACACGTGCAATATGCGGCGCTCAGTAGGAATTTTTACCGAACGCGCCGTGTGAATCACATTGTCGACGTCATCCTGCGTGACCTCTTCATCATTGATCGAGACCATACCATTTTCATTCTGACAATCGATATGTTTACCAGAAATACCCAAATATACCGATGAAACCTGGCAATCGGCCATCAACTCGGCCTGATCTAACGCTCGCTGTACACTGCGCACAATAGAATCGAGATCGTTTACACCACCTTTGTCCATGCCTCTGGACTGATGATTCCCCAACCCGACAACACTGATCTCACCATCGGGTAGCACTTCACCTATGATCACAGCAACCTTTGAGGTTCCTATGTCTAATCCAACGATCAGATTTCTATCTTGATTCTTGGTCATTATTTACTGGCTCTCTTTCTGTGCATTTTCCCAACCTACGGCTAATCCGGTGTCGTAGCGCAAATCTACCTTGGCAACTGGCTTTGGCTGCTTAACCAGTGTCGGATACACATTGATAAATCTTTGTATCCTTGCCATTTTATCTTCTCTGCCTAATTCGAGCATAATTCCGTTATCTAATGAACCATGCCATGCATGTCTCGGACTCAAACTTAGACTGTCTAACTTGAAACCATTTATCTTCAACAACTCGCTAACTTGCCGATATGTGGTTAATACCACTTTCGATTGCCCTTCCGGGCCAGCAAGCAGAGGCAAAGGCCCAGTATCAGACCTTTTAGGTGCATCAAATACCTGCCCATGAATATTGAGCCAGGCATCTCCATTCCAATGAGCGACGACTTGTTGCTCAACCAGGTAAACCTTTAGCTTTGCAGGCCATTCACGCCGTACCGAAGCCTGGTAAACCCATGGCAACGCCTCTAATGCATCCTGCACTTGATTGACATCTGCCGAGAAAAAGCTTCTCTTCATTAAGTCCTGCAGTGCGACCTGTATCTCTTCATCAGAGGTTCTGGCACGCTCTCCTCTGATTGCCACCGCCTCGATAGGCAATGCCTCGGCGTCATTAACAATCAGATTAAGTTTCCAAGCTCCCATTGATAAACTGAGTACTACCAAGAGCAAAAACAGGAGCCCAAGACACAGATACCAATCGACCTGCACCAGCCTCAATTTCCACCTTTGACCTATCTCAGCCCAAGACACAGATATTCAACCCTAATCTAGATTTTAACGAAAACGTTAATATACTAATGAACCACAGAAAACCGGCCATTATATAGACCTTATTCGTGGGGTCAAAATCCGATACATCGGCAATGAGATATCTTTCAAATTTATTCCTTACCCGTTCCTGAAGCCGCTAAATCGAAACCTAAGCTAGATTGAGATAACTGTTTAGCTATCGTTCCGATATTTCCTGCTCCCTGAGTCAATACAAGATCTCCCGCTTGGAGAACATCCGGTAGTAAACTGAGCAGTTGCTCACTATCGGAGACAAAAATAGGGTCGAGCTGACCTCGTTGACGTATCGACCGACATAATGCACGGCTATCGGCTCCGGGGACAGGAGACTCTCCCGCGGCGTAAACATCCAGTAACAACAAGCAATCCACTTGAGATAAGACTTCGACAAAATCATCGTAGAGATCCCGAGTACGGCTATACCTGTGAGGTTGATAAATCATGACCAAACGTTTATCCGGCCAACCGGATTTAGCCGCTTTAATCGTCGCAGCAACTTCACTCGGATGATGACCATAATCATCAACCAACACCATCTCACCCTTATTGGTATCGAAACAGCCTAATTGTTCAAACCGGCGGCCAATCCCCTGAAAATCTGCGAGTGCCTGTATAATTGCCGCATCTTCAATGTCATCTTCTGTAGCAACGGCAATCGCAGCCAACGCATTGAGCACATTATGTTGGCCGGGTAAGTTCACCACGACTTCAATATCTTCAGTTCCAGCTCTTCTTAGCATGAAACGGCTGCGATACGCTTCTTGCACGAAGTCGAGGGCTTGAATGTCTGCATCATCGCTAAAACCATAAGTCACTATCTTACGGCCTACCCTAGGCAGTAACTCGCGCACAACCGGGTCGTCGATACACATTACTGCTACGCCATAAAAAGGTAGGTTATGCAGGAAATCGATAAAGGTAGATTTCAATTTTTCAAAATCTCCCCCATAGGTGTCCATATGATCCGCTTCAATGTTGGTTACAACGCTAACCATAGGCTGCAGATGTAAGAAACTGGCATCACTCTCATCCGCTTCGGCGATCAAGTAACGGCTGCTACCCAATCTGGCATTGGTACCGGCACTGTTTAGCAGGCCACCAATAACGAATGTAGGATCGCGCTCAGCTTGTCCATAAACACTGGCAATTAAACTGGTCGTCGTGGTTTTACCATGGGTTCCCGCAACGGCGACACCATGACGGTAACGCATTAACTCGGCAAGCATCTCTGCCCGCTGGACAACCGGGATCCTCAACGCCTGAGCCTCTAATAACTCAGGGTTATCGGCGCTAATCGCCGTCGATACCACTACAACGTCTGCGCCATGTACCTGCTCTTCTCGATGCCCTATATGGATCTTGGCACCCAGAGAGACAAGTCTTTGTGTCACAGTATTCTCAGCGATATCGGAACCGGATAGCTTGTACCCCTCATTAACGAGTACCTCAGCAATTCCGCCCATACCCGCACCGCCGATTCCGACGAAGTAGATATGCTTAACTCTTCTCATCTCCGGGATGATGCTTCTTAACTGTGAATACTTCTCTTGATTCTTACTCATCTCAATCCTTTCCAGCTAATCTGATGCAGACGCTCGCAACTTTCTGTGTTGCGTCCAATACCGCTGCACTTTTTGCTCGTAGGCCCATCTGAGCTAATTCGTTTCTATCAGAGGCTAGAATTTGCAACTTTCCAATCAGCTTATTTGCATCTAAAATTGTCTGCGGCAGCAAAAATGCCCCCCCAGCCTGCACCAAAACCTGCGCATTTTTGGTTTGATGATCGTCGACGGCATGTGGATATGGCACTAACAGGCTCGGTAGGCCAACGGCTGCCACCTCTGAGACGGTTAATGCCCCAGAGCGGCACAGCACGACATCGGCCCAGCGGTACGCCGCTTCCATATCATCGATAAATTCGGCAACATTAACACTGCCATCTTGTCCAAGGTGTTGGTACTCACCCTTGACCCCTTGAAGGTTACCCTTACCTACCTGGTGCCATACGGTAATCGAGTGCGTCTTACTCACCGCTGCAGTCACACTCGGCATCAGGTCGTTAAACACTTTAGCGCCTAAGCTTCCACCAACGACTAATACCTTTAATGCGTCATCGGTAACCGGGTCAACATTGCTATCGCCCAAGGCGATCAGCTCTTCTCTTATCGGGTTTCCAACAACCTCAGCCTCTACATTGTCAAACGTATCTTCGAAGGCACATAAAACCTGACTGGCAATTCGAGCAAGAATTTTATTGGTCATTCCCGGTATTGCATTTTGCTCATGCAATACTAAGGGGATCCCCGATAGTCTGGCAGCCACACCACCGGGTCCACTGGCAAAGCCTCCCATGCCTAAGACCACATCAGGCTTGAACTCTTTAATCACAGCCCGGGCTTGCATGATCGAACGTATCACCTTAAAGGGGGCAGCCAGCTTACGCAGCAATCCGTTTCCACGCACCCCTTTGATATCGATAAAATCGATATCAAATCCATGCTTAGGAACTAACCTTGCTTCCATACGCTCAGCGGTTCCTAACCACCTGACTTGCCAGCCTTGCTGGCAAAGGTATTTTGCGACTGCTAGCGCAGGAAATACATGACCTCCAGTACCTCCGGCCATAATCAAAATACGTTTATCAGTATTCACCGTTGTCATTAACTTTTTTTCCCCTGCACAGCTTGAATAGAGCTTAAGCGTCGCTCATGATCGATGCGGATCAATATCATAGCTGCGGCGGTCATAACCCAGAGACTACTGCCTCCATAACTAATAAAAGGTAGAGTGAGTCCCTTCGTTGGTAGCATTCCAATACTTGCACCCACATTCACTACGGTCTGAAAACAGAACCAAATACCGATGGCGTAAGCAAGGTAGCCTTCGAAAGGCTTATCTATCTCAATACACAAATTGCCTAATTTGATCGCTCTAAGGGCAACAAAAAGCAGCACCGACAGCACCACAATGATGCCAATAAAGCCCAATTCTTCGCCGACAACGGCAAAGATAAAGTCCGTATGTGCTTCGGGCAGGTACTCTAACTTCTGAATACTGTTACCTAAACCTTGTCCGAACCAATCGCCGCGTCCATAAGCCATCAAAGATTGGGTTAACTGATAACCGCTACCGAAAGGATCTTGCCAGGGATCCATAAAAGAGGTGACTCGACGCATCCTATAGGGCTCTAAAAGCACCAAGGCCACAAATGCCATCACACCAGTCAATATCAAGGCAAAAAAGTCCAGTAAGCGGGCACCGGCTAAGAAAAGTAAGCCAACCGTTCCCACAAATAACACGACGACAGTACCTAAATCGGGTTGCATCAAGATCAGAAACGCATAAACCGCAAATACGGCAATCGGTTTGTAGAAACCTTTGGCATTTTCCCTGATCTCCTGATGACGTCTGACTAAATAACCTGCCATGTAGATGGTAAAGGCAAATTTAGCGAGTTCAGCCACCTGTATTCTAATCGGTCCCACAGATAACCAACGGGTCGCACCATTCACCGACGTACCAACAAGTAGTACGGCGACTAACATGATGCCAACGATCAATAGCAAGAGCGGACTAAACTGTTGCCAGCGGCACATCTCGATGCGCAATACCACTGCAGCGATAACAATGCAGCCCACAAGGTAAGCAGAGTGCCTGATAACAAAATGGAAAGGGTTACCCGTCAGGCTTTGCGCTTCAGGCATTGAAGCTGACATAACCATCACAAACCCAAAGCAGATCAGAGACAAAACAGCAAACAGCAAGCTGCGGTCATATAACTGCATGCCGGGAGCTTCTCGCTCTTTGAACAAATTTGGCCAACTCCAATTCACACTGGTGCCAAATAAGTTGAGTTGCCTCTCTTCGCTACGCATTTAACGCCTCGGCGCTTAACCCTTCCGCTAGCTGACGGAAATCATCGCCTCTCTCCATAAAATTCTTGTACATATCCAAACTGGCACACGCCGGAGACAACAAAACAATATCTCCGGCTATGGCTAACTGGGCGGCTTTGTTGACCGCATCGGCCATTGAATTAACCCTAATCGAGTGTTCGGACAGGGCGGCGATCTTATCTCCATCTTTACCTAATGTAATGAGATGGCTCACCGCTTTTAACACTGGCACCAAAGGTTTGAAATCCGCTCCTTTCCCATCACCACCGGCAATTAAAATGATATCTCCCAGATGCTGACTCAGCCCCTCAATAGCCGCCACAGTAGCACCGACATTTGTCGCCTTAGAGTCGTTAATGTAAGCAACACCATTGTGGTTAACGACCGTCTCAAACCTATGCTCGAGCCCGGTAAACTTTGAAGCAACCTCAACCATTGCCGCTTTTTCTATATCTGCTTGATAAGCCAGCGCCATAGCCGCAATCAGATTGGCATGATTATGACTGCCAACCAGAGCAACATCCTGAAGACTGATAATCTCGGCATTACCGTGTACTATCTTGCCCTCACAGACTCCCCACTCATCATTGTCAGGTAGAGATAAACCGAAACTGTTCTGGTTCATCGGATCTTTGGGCTCTGTCTGCTCATCTTCACGGTTAAACAAAGCAAACCGGGTTTGTGAGTACAACCTCAGCTTAGCCTGCCGATACGCTTCGATATCGCTGTACCTATCCATATGATCTTCACTGATATTAAGACAAGTAGCCGAAATACAGTTCAGGCTGTGAGTTGTTTCTAATTGAAAACTAGATAGTTCCAATACATACAGCTCAATATCGCTCTGGAGTAGATCTAAAACAGGAATACCAATATTGCCACCAACGGCATAATTGATACCCGCCGCCTTAGCCATCTCAGCCACTAAGGTAGTAACCGTAGACTTTCCATTCGACCCCGTGATACCGATAACGCAAGCGTCCCGCTCTTTGATCGCTCTGGCAAAGAGTTCGACATCGCCGATAACCTCAATATCCATATCTATCGCGGCTCGGATTTCCGGTGTATCGATAGCGATGCCAGGGCTGACAATGATCTGAGTAGCCTGCACCAGATATCGGCAGTCGAAACCACCACTGATCAACTCGACATCGGGAAACTCAGCCGCCAACGTATCCGCACCAGGAGGATTCTGACGACTATCCATAACCAAGGGAGTGATCCCTTGACCATGCAGATAACGCACAACCGAGAGGCCTGTGGCTCCCAATCCCAATATCAGGTGCGACTTGTGGTTAACCATATTCAGCTACCCTTTTCTGACGATGCAAAGTTCAGCAACAAACTGCAATATCTTATCTAAATCCATACCCGACTACCTTAATTTCAGCGTGGCCAGGCCAAGTAAAACTAAAAACAGAGAGATAATCCAAAAACGAACAATCACTCTAGGCTCTGGCCAACCTTTCAACTCATAATGATGATGAATGGGGGCCATACGGAAAATTCTTTGTCCACGTAACTTGTATGAACCAACCTGCAAGATGACCGACACCGTCTCCATAACAAAGACACCCCCCATGATCACCAGCAGGATCTCCTGACGTACCAATACGGCTATCACACCAAGTGCAGCCCCTAACGCCAGAGAGCCTACATCCCCCATAAACACCTGTGCAGGGTAGGTATTAAACCAGAGAAAACCTAAGCCGGCACCGACGATTGCGGTACAGACAATCACCAACTCTCCTGCACCTGGCAGGTACGGCAGGTGTAGGTAATTTGCAAATTGAACATGACCCGAAAGATAGGCAATTAACGCAAAAGCCGCGGCGACCATAACGGTAGGCATGATCGCTAAACCATCAAGCCCGTCGGTTAAATTGACGGCATTACTCGACCCCACTATGGTGAAGTAAGCCAAAACGATAAAGAAGCCACCGAGTTGAGGCATAATATCTTTAAAGAAAGGCACTACAAGCTGGGTTTCTCCGACTAAATCCGCTGATGCATAGAGATAAAATGCGATGATCAATGCGGCAAGTGACTGTAAGATATACTTCCATCTGGCGATCAAACCTTTGGTATCTTTTCGAACCACTTTACGATAATCATCGATAAAGCCAATCAAACCAAAGCTTGCAAGCACGAATAGCACGACCCACACGTAACGGCTGGCAAGGTCTCCCCAAAGCAGCACACTAATAAATACACCGGCTAAGATCAGAATACCGCCCATCGTCGGCGTGCCACGTTTACTGAAATGAGATTCCGGACCATCATTTCGTACAACTTGGCCGATCTGTAGCATCTGCAGACGTTCAATCATCTTCGGTCCCCACCAAAGACTAAATATCAAGGCAGTCATCAGGCCTAGAATGGCTCTAAACGTTACATAAGAAAAAACGTTAAACCCAGAATAAAACTGAGTTAAATACTCCGCCAGATAAACCAGCATTAAACAAACTCCCCGCGCCCATAGGCAACTATTAAGGCCTCAACCACGCGTTCCATTCCGGCACTGCGTGAGCCCTTGACTAAAACCGTCACATTACCTTGCAACCGATTAATATTATTAACTAAATTACCCACTACTTGCTCAAACTCTTGATGATGAACACCACCAAAGGCGGTACTGGCATTTTCGCTTAGTTCACCCAATGAAAACAGCGCATCTATCCCGCTATTTTTTGCAAGCTCACCCAGCTCAGTATGCAAAAGGGACGCATTGTCGCCTAATTCTCCCAAATCACCCAGCACTAAACAGCGATATCCATCAATTTCTTGAAGCCAGTCAATTGCAGCGCTAACCGATGCAGGATTTGCGTTATAACTATCGTCAATCACTCGCACCCGACCGAGCTGAGTTGGTAACATTCTACCTTTCACCGGCTCGAGCAAAGACAAGCCTGAAACGATCTCACTCAGAGGTAGGCCCAAGGTTAAACAGATCCCTGCGGCGGCAAGTGCATTGCTCACTTGATGGCGACCAGACAAGGGCAATGTCACTGAAACTTGTTGGGTCAGGTAATTCATCTTGAAGCAATAGCGACCCAGCAGATCGGGTTCGAGCTCGCTTCCTTGCAGATCGGCTGCAGCTTCAATAGCAAAACTTAGCTGCTTATGTTCACTTGCCGCCTCTTTCATCACCTGAGCGAATGAATCATCGGCATTAATCACTGCCGTCCCGTCACAACTGAGATGATTAAATATCTCAGACTTGGCAGCAGCGACTCCGGCTAATGAACCAAAGCCTTCGAGGTGAGCCGAGGCAACATTATTGACTAAAGCAACATCGGGCTTAACCAGTGACGAGGTGTAGTCGATCTCGCCGCGATGATTCGCCCCAAGTTCGAAAACACCAAACTCATCTCCCTCCTCCAAACGGAGCAGGGTAAGGGGAACACCAATTTCATTATTAAAATTGCCGGCAGTGTAGAGCACCTTGTGTCTCTGGGATAGGATGGTCGCAACCATCTCCTTCACACTCGTTTTTCCATTTGAACCAGTGAGCGCTATCGACTTAGGCTGAATCACCTCTCGAAGGTATGCCCCTATCTCTCCCAAGGCTTTCTGAGTGTCTTTCACTATCAGTTGGGGGAGATCCAGAGGTAATTCATGAGTCACAAGAAGCGCATCAGCGCCATTTTCGACCGCTAGATGTGCGAAGTTGTGACCGTCGAATCTCTCGCCTTTCAGTGCAACAAACAAAGTCTGGGACGGAATGGTTCTGCTATCACTGCAAACATGGGCAATTTCGGTATCGGGACCGATGAGGCGCGCATCTAATCGATGACTCAATTGCGATAACGTTAACGGGATCATACTTGAGCCTCGGCAAGTTCACGTGCCAGCGCACGCTCATCATATTCCCGGCGAACTCCAGCCATTTCCTGGTAGGTTTCATGCCCTTTCCCGGCTAGTAACACTAAGTCTCCCGCCTTGGCATTTGCCACCACTTGACGAATAGCCACTTCACGATCCACCTCTGTTAACGCCTTATCGGGTGCGGTTAACCCTTCCAGAATATCGTTAATGATGACATCGGGTTGCTCACTTCTGGCATTGTCACTGGTCACCACCACTCTATCCGCATATTTTTCTGCGGCTTGCGCCATCAATGGTCGCTTGCCTTTATCACGATCGCCACCACAACCAAACAGACACCAAAGCTCACCGTCGCAATGACCTCTTAATGCCTTAAGGGCCTGCTCGATGGCATCGGGGGTGTGTGCATAATCGACGACAATAGTGACATCACCCGGAGTCGTAAATCGCTCCATGCGTCCTGCAACGGCTTGTAACTTAGGCACCACGGAAACTAATGCATGCATATCGAAGTCAAGCAGATACAAGGCTCCCAGCGCGGCAATGAGGTTCGACAGATTAAATGAGCCTAATAGTGGTGAGCGCAGATCGGCGTGGCCACCAGGCCAGACTAATCTTGCATCGACCCCCTGATGATGGAAATGGTTATTTTGGGTGTAGATTGCTTTTGAGTTTTCAATTGAAGCCGACTCACCATGAATACTGAAACTGGTATATTTCCCCGTATCGTGTTCGGCTAGCCATTGCTTACCAATCTCATCATCAAGATTGATCAAGCCAGAGCTTAACGAGGGAAAGTTAAATAATAGTTTCTTCGCATCGCCATAAGCCTGCATGGTCCCATGATAATCCAGGTGATCACGGCTTAAGTTGGTAAATACCGCCACATCGAAGGGAACAGCCTCGACTCTTCCCTGAATCAAACCATGACTCGAGACTTCCATCGCGCATAACTCGGCGCCTTGAGCATCAAACTCCTGAAGCTGAGCCATCATGGTGATTGCATCGGCTGTCGTATTACCGCTATCGACTAAGTCACCCCAAAGGCCATTGCCCAGGGTTCCCATGACCGCACTCTGTTTTCCCAATAAGGCAACCAGCTGGGCCATAAGTTGGGTTATCGATGTTTTGCCATTAGTGCCTGTTACACCGACCAGCTTTAAACGTTCTGCGTTAAGTGGATATGCTTGAGCCGCTAGAGCTGATAATTGGCGATTAAGCTGGAAGAATAAGATCTGTTTTCCTTCATCATCGACAAGTTTTCCATGGCACTCGGGATCATCGGTGTGAACCAGAGATGCCACAGCACCTTGCTGTACGGCAGAACTAATATATTTTCGGCCATCGGCTTGATGACCGGGGATGGCAATAAAAAGATCCCCCGGGCCCACAGCCCTACTATCCAGAGTCAGCTTATTGAAGCTTTCTGAACCCGCATAATGGAACCAAGGGGCTAACAAATCACGTAATAGCATCACTCAGTTCTCCTCGTTGTACCCGCTAGACGTACCTTTTCTCTCGACGAAATAGGTTCAATATTAAGCATCTGTAAAGCACCCGACATAACTGCGGCGAACACAGGAGCGGCAACATCACCACCGTAATACCTGTCGCCCTTCGGCTCATTAACAACGACAACAATCGCTAATTCAGGGCTATGTACAGGGGCTACACCCGCAAAAATGGCAACATAATCCTCACCGTAACCACCGGCAACCGCTTTACGGGCCGTACCCGTTTTTCCTGCTACCGGATAGCCCTCAATATGGGCTTTGGTCGCCGTGCCGCCTTTTTCAGTGACACCGATGAGCATCTCCATCACGCTCTGTGCAATCTCAGGTGAAATAACCTGCTCTCCCTCGGGTTGCTGCTTGAGCTTTAAGATAGAGACGGGGTATAAGACACCTTTACTTCCTAAGGTGGCATACAACCTGGCTAATTGAAGCGGTGTTACCATAAGCCCATAACCAAATGAAAGCGTCGCACGTTCAAATTCAGACCAACGCCTGCGATCATGGATAAGCCCGGCACTCTCACCCGCAAGATTGATACCGGAGTAATTACCCAGTCCCATTGTCTGGTAAGCGCCCAATAGCTCCTGAACTGGCATTGAAAGCGAAATTTTGGCCATGCCGACATTACTCGAATGCACCAGCACATCGGCAAGCGAGAGATCGCCATAATATCTGGAGTCCCGTACAACCTTGCCACCAATCCTCATTCGGCCTGGATAGGTCTTAATGATTTGATCTGGCTGGATGGTTCCGGCTTCGAGTGCGGCAGCAACAACAAAAGGCTTAATTGTCGAGCCTGGCTCATAGGAATCGGTAAGCGCTCGGTTTCGCATTCTGAACGCTTGAAGATTATCTCGGGAGTTAGGGTTATAAGATGGTGTATTAGCCATAGCCAATACTTCCCCCGTGTGTACATCGAGAACAACGATAGAAGCCGAGGTCGCTTGATTTATCTCCGTCGCTTTTTTCAACTCACGGTATGCCAACTGCTGAATGCGCTGATCCAGACTAAGCACGAGGTCGTTTGGACTATCTCCATCCTGCACGATATCCAGACGTTCGACGACATGACCATCTCTCGATTTACGTACTTTCTGTTTAGATGGGGTACCGGTTAACCAGTCATTATAGGAATTCTCGATACCTTCTATGCCAATATCATCGATGTTAGTGATCCCCACTAACTGAGCCGAGATTTCACTGGTTGGATAGTAGCGGCGGGATTCAGATTTCAGATAGACACCCGGTAGCTTTAACTTACTGATATATTCCGCAACAGCCGGTGTGACCTGACGTTTAAGATAGGTAAAACGTTTCTTTGGATTTGATTGAACCCGCTTCAGTATCTTCTCTTTAGGCTCATGAAGAATATCGGCCAACGCTTGCCAGCGCCGCATATCGACAAAACCATTACGGTCGTGGACGACCTTGGGATCGGCATATACCGCCTTTACCGGCACACTCACGGCTAACATCTCACCGTTACGGTCGGTGATCAGTCCACGCTGTACCTCTCTACTGGTGGTACGAAGCGTACGCATATCACTTTCATGACGTAGCTTTTCCGGCTCTATGATTTGAATATAAGCAGCACGACCGATAAGACTGGTAAACAGCAGGCATACGAAGGCAACAACGACATATAAACGCCATTCGATTAACTGCGGTTTCTGCTTACGCTTTGCCTGTTTGCTCATTATACCCTCAACAACACTCCACATTAAACTTTATGGAGCTAACCAACTCTTTTTCTTTGACTTTCTTATTAAGAATCTATCATGGTACTCTTACCACAATCTCTTCTTTAGGCAGTGGTCGGCTCATCTCGAGCTCTTTGCTCGCAATACGCGTGATCCGGCTGTGCTCAGACTGAGACTGCTCCTCAAGAAGTAAATTACGCCATTCAATGTCCAACCTATCCCGCTCTTGCAGCATCTGATCCCACTGAGTGATGTACTTGCGGCTCACGTGGCTTGTGTATACAACGGCAATGGCATTCACCATTACGGCTATTGCGAGTAACAACACCCACTTGTGATGCCACAAGTCCAGTAAAACGATTCGAGGCAGATTCAATTGAGATTTACTCAAATCAGGCTCCCTCTATCGACAGCCTCGAGTCTGGATAAGCAAGGTAATAGCAATGAAACTGCTATTTCGCCTGCCATTAATACTCCAATCGCTCCGCTATGCGTAACACAGAACTGCGAGCTCTAGTATTACGCTCAACCTCCTCCTCAGAAGGTTTGATTGCTTTACCTATACTTTTGAGTAAACGGGTTTTATTGATCTCAGCCTCTGTTATTGGCAGGCCATGTGGCACGCTTTCACCTTGGCAGTGTCTGCGAATGAAGCGCTTGACCATTCTGTCTTCCAAAGAATGAAAACTGATCACAGATAAACGTCCATGGGGAGCAAGCACGCTTAATGCCCCCTCTAAAGCTTGATCTATCTGTTCTAATTCACTGTTGATATAGATTCTAATCGCTTGAAACACTCGAGTTGCAGGATGCTTGTTGCGCTCTTTATTTTTACTGATCCTGGCAATCAAATCGGCCAACTCTTTGGTCCGTAAGAAGGGCGTTTTTTCTCTATCGGCGGCGATACAACGAGCGATATGTCTGGAGTTCTTCTCTTCGCCGTAGGTTTTAAATACCCAAGCCATATCTTCTATCTCTGCACGAGCAATCCAGTCGGCAGCCGTTTCACCTTGAGAGTTATCCATTCGCATATCGAGTGGACCGTCACGTAAAAAACTAAACCCACGTTCGGCATCATCGAGTTGCGGAGACGAGACGCCGAAGTCCAGCAGCACGCCATCGATCTTGCCTTTCAAGCCAAGATCTTCCACATAGGTGGCCAGCTGACCGAAGCCACCATGAACGATGCTAAATCTTGCATCATCGGCAAACTGTTCGGCTGCAGCAATCGCCTGAGGATCTCTATCGATAGCGATTAAACGGCCATTTTCGCCCAAATGCTTAAGCACCTCACGAGAATGACCACCACGGCCAAATGTGCCATCGATGTAGATACCGTCTTCTTTAATATTTAGGCCTGCTACCGTTTCAGTTAGCAGTACCGATAAGTGTGCAAATTCTTGGCTCATCATTCTCTTCTATCTATTTAGCTTCACTGATCACAGTGAGAAATCGGCAAGACGTTCATTATCAGCAAACTCTTCGCTTTGAATCGTCTCTCGGCTTTGCTCTATCTGCTTCTGCCAAGCAGTTTCATCCCAAAGTTCAAACTTATTCAACTGCCCCACTAACATTGCTCGCTTCTCTAAATTGGCATATTGACGAAGCGGTGGAGGTAGTAATATCCTACCGTTCCCATCGAGCTCACACTCATGGGCATAGCCCAAAAGTAGCCTTTTCATGGCTCTTTCTGTAGCCCGGGTATCGGAGAGTAGTAGTAATTTTGCTTCGATCTTGCTCCATTCATCGAATGGATAGAGCAAGAGGCAGGGAGATTGAAAATCAACGGTTATCACTATTTGGCTATTAAATTCAGCGTGCAGGGGCTCACGGTAGCGCTTTGGAATAGCGATCCGTCCTTTTGTATCAAGGTTAATAGCACTGGCCCCACGAAACACGTTAGCTTATCCTTGCCGTAAACAGTAAGCGATCCACAAATATCCACAATTTCCCACAAGACCTAAGTTTAGAGATAGAACGCAAGCCTTGTCAAGGGCGCGAACTATTTATAAATCCAGCATTCAAGCGGGTTAGCAGCAAATTTAAAATATTGTAAAAACAGGAAATAATGAGGGGAGAAAGTGGATCTACATCCCTAAAAAGTAGAAAAAATAGACAGGTGCGACACTCTATTTATCATTAATTAATATTTAAGTGGTGATAGCGTCCCATTTTATTCCCAGATTTTGCTGATCTGACATAATTTGTTCAGGAATTAAAATACCTTCCCCTCCTATTCTGTGAACTCATTAAAAATTAACTAAAAATCATACAGTGCGGTATAAATATTGACCATCGCTTGCCGATAAAGGAATATATACTTAAGAGAAAGGAGGAAATATGGTTGGTTTAGACAGTCTATACGCCATGCTGGCTCGCCCCGTTCCGCCAGTGATAAAGCACAAGCGGGTCGTAGAACAGACAGAATACATCAAAGGTATTGCGGCAGACAGCCATGAGGCCCCTCAGTCACAACTTCCACCAAACCTTGAACGTCGCCACGCAATTGAAGACAGACGCGACTCACCGCGGGGCGATCGCCGTGGTCAAAAAGAAAAGGAGAAAGAGCAAGAGGAAGAGTTAGCTAAAGCGCAGCAAGAAGCCATCGAGTCTCCCCTTCCCCATATCGATATTGATGTTTAACTCACGAATAAACCACAGATTTGATATACGCTTAAAGTCGTCTGTTTCCTCGGCTGTCGAGTAAAAACATCAAGCTTTAATCGTTTGAGCAACAGCAGCATTCCACCCCGAATACAGTTCATCACACTTCTCAGTTGATATAGATGGCATAAATGTGCGCTCAATATCTGCTTTATATTTTAACTCGGAGGTCGAGCTCCAAAATCCCACGGCCAATCCGGCCAGGAATGCGGCCCCCATAGCCGTAGTTTCGGTAATGACAGGCCGCTGTACTTCTACATTAGTGATGTCAGCCTGAAACTGCATCAAGAAATCGTTAGAGACGGCCCCACCATCAACCTTTAGCTGTTTGAGCATGACACCGCTATCTTTGGCCATTGCATCGAGCAGATCTCGACTTTGATAAGCAATAGCTTCTAAAGCGGCGCGGATAATATGATTACGATTCGAGCCACGCGTTAACCCAACCAGAGCACCACGAGCATTGGGATCCCAGTATGGCGCGCCTAAGCCAACAAAAGCCGGGACTAAATAGACCCCATTAGTATCTTCCACCTTTGAGGCAAAATATTCGGTATCCTGCGCATCCCTGATAAGGCCCAGTTCATCTCTGAGCCATTGAATCGTCGCGCCTCCCATGAAAACTGCGCCCTCTAAGGCATAATTAACTTCACAATCGGCGCCAATCGCGACAGTGGTGAGCAAACCATGGGTAGATTTAACGGCTTGTTTACCCGTGTTCATCAACAAGAAACAACCGGTACCATAAGTATTTTTTGCCATTCCCTCATCGATACAAAGCTGTCCGAACAAGGCTGACTGCTGATCGCCCGCAATACCTGCAATATTGATTTCACCGCCCTCACCCGCAATACGGGTCTTACCATATACCGCACAAGAAGGCTTAATGTCAGGAAGCAGAGACCTTGGAATATCTAGTGCTTCCAGTAATTTACTATCCCATTGCTGAGTATGGATATTAAATAACAGAGTACGACTGGCATTGGTGGGGTCGGTAACATGCACTTTTCCCTCTGTCAGCTTCCAAACCAACCAGGTATCGATAGTGCCAAACAGTAACTCACCTTTTTCAGCTCTCTCTCTGACGCCCGCAACATTATCCAAGATCCACTTAATCTTGGTTCCTGAAAAATAGGGGTCGAGCAGTAAGCCTGTTGTCTCACGCACATAATCTTCCAGCCCCTGCGCTTTTAGCTCATCACAGATATGACTACTGCGACGACACTGCCAGACAATAGCGTTATAAACTGGTTTACCGGTTAACTTATCCCAGATTACGGTCGTTTCACGTTGATTGGTGATCCCAATCGCAGCGACCTCACTACCATGGATCCCGGACCGAGCAAGCAGTTCGATAAGGGTAGAGCTCTGTGAGGCCCATATCTCCATGGGATCGTGTTCGACCCAACCGGCCTGAGGGTAAATCTGAGGAAACTCTCGCTGTGATACAGAAACAATATTGGCATCATGATCGAATATGATCGCTCTTGAACTTGTTGTCCCCTGATCTAATGCCACCACATACTTTTTAGCCACAACTGATCCCTATTACTGCGCGCACTTTTACCGTCAATATTACGGCCTGAAAAATGATTATTGTTGAGTCTCTTGCAAAACACCGATCTCGGGCTCTACAACATCTTCTTCAATCGTCTCCAGTGGGGGTTGTTCATCACAAGCATGGGCTGGGAAATACCAAAATTCGGCTAACTTTCCAGCCTTTACCCTAAATGTACCGATACTGCATTGGCTAAGATGCTCACCGTCGTTATCCCAGGTCACTCTTTCGACCGTACTAACATAACTTCCTGAATTGATGATCTGGAGAATGGTGGCATTGGCATCTTTAAGAGTCTCAAAATAGTCGGTCATCGCCGCACCAAACTCTGTTCGGTCTGATGTTTCCACCTCCACTTTGGTGCCTGTGATATGCATCCAGCGTACAGTCTCACTCGTATGCTGCACCATTAATTCAACGTCATGCTTGTTGTAGGCCTGGATGAAGCTTTCGACCACTTCAGTGGGGGTCGGAGCTGCTTGTGAGGTAAAGGATAGGAAAGTTAAACTGGCGGCGAGTAGATAAGACCTCATTGTACACCTCATATTTTGTTACGGCATATCGGCCCAATGAAGTCCGACACACGTATTGCACTTTAAAGCGTAGATAAAGCTCTAAAGTGCTTAGCTAATAGGGTAATCCATTAGATGAATATAATCTTATGAAGTTCATTTTGCTAACAAAATATTTACTTCGCTGATAGAGAAGGTACTTTAAAGGTGTAAAAAAGGGGCCAGAACATAAGCCCTGACCCCTTTATTCAATAAGCGCTATACAGTTAGAAGCGGTAGCTTGCCTGTACCCCCACCAGCATTATATTGCCGCTGGTAGTACCACTGAATGTGCCGCCAAATAGTGCTGAAGAACGATCAGACTCAATCCCTGGACGAGGCTCAACCACAGGCGACTCATCGGCAAAGATGTATGTCACACCGAAGTCTAAGTCGAGATTATCGCTATAGTGGTAACCATAACCGGCACTCAACCACAAACGATCCATCTCCGGAATAGTCAGGGTACGGTTGGCGTCAGAGACAGCTGATTTATCATAAGCGATACCCGCACGCAGGGTCGATTTTGAACTCAAATCATAGGTAGTACCCAGAGCGAAGCGGTAGCTGTCTTTCCAGTTTTCCTGCTTCACCAGCTGTGTAGGCTCAGATAAGGCAGGAATAACGGCTTCCAGCTTTTCAAATGAACTCCAATCGGTCCAGTTAATGCTGGCATGAATGGCTAACGTCTCAGTCACCTGATGGAAAGAAGCAAGCTCAGCGGTTGCTGGCAGAGATAACTCCATGGCGCCATCCAACTTCAAGTTAGGATCCATTGGGTTGAAGGCTAGACCGTTGGCCTCACCTTCCAGATTTTGATCGACGGCAGAACGGTAGTTCACGCCAATACGGTTACTATCATTAATCTGCCAAGCACCGCCGAGTTGCCAGCCCCAAGACGTATCATCGCCTTCCATGTATTTTAGCGTGGTTCCTTTAGGTACCGGCAGGTTCCCCATAGGCGTTGGCAATACAGAATCGGCAGAACTCATAGCCCCTATGCTACCTTCGCCAATAACGAAGCGAACACCCGCACCGACACTGAACTGCTCATTGATGCGATATGCGATATTTGGATTGATCTCTATGGTAGTAACAGAAGCCTCATTACCAAACTGAGTGCCCCGGAAGCTGTCATCCAATTCCGTTGCCATGCCAAAGTTACTGCCCAAGGCTAAGCCTAAGAACCACTGCTCATTGAGCTGATGAGTCACATAGAAATTTGGCACAACGGCATCATCGGCAATATCGGTCGCAGAGGTGGCATTTGTGCCATCGATGAAAGTCACCTCTCCATTAATATCGATATTTGGCATGACCAAGATCGCACCCGCAGACATTTGCGTACCAGGCAGATAAGTCATCATGGCTGGATTGCGAAATTGTGCCGCGGCATTATCAGCCATAGCAGCTTCTCCGGCGAATGCACGGCCGAGCCCGGTTGCTGAGTATTCTGCTAACTGAAACCCTGCAGCCTGAACTTGAGTAACCGATCCAACAATCGCCGCAGCCACGGCCATAGATAAAATGCGCTTGTTCATTGTCTCTCTCATTTTCAAAGTCATTATTGAATTTATTGATCTTGGCGTTATTTAGAGCAATAGCTCAAAACCATTGTGGGCGGGAGTGTACCCATGCAGCATATCTTTGCAAGCAAAGAAGGTTAAACGGTATAAAACACTAGAGTTGCAACAAAAACCAACGACAGAACAGAGCAAATGACTTTTAAAACGTTTTTTGCTATAACACTTATGAAGTAAGAGTCGCCATAAATTATTTGAACAAGATCATGTTTATTACAAAGCCGTTATATATCAATGCTTAATACGGAAAAATAATAGAAACAAGTGTTCGCCAAAATAGAGTTAAAACCACAGGACAAATAACTAGTCAGGTCTCACGCTGTCACACAATGTCAACACCAAGAGTGTTATCCCATTATTTTTCAATTACTTAAAATCCATGCAAACTCAATTAAAACAAAAGCCGAATGGACAAAAATCCATTCGGCTTATCGGTTTTAACAAGCTTGTACAAACGTACGCTTAAAACTCTTTATGCTTTCCAAGTCGGTAATTGTGCCTCATAGCGGGCTATCTGATCCGCACAAGCCAAGCTCAAACCGATAGCATCCAGGCCATTAAGTAGGTTATGCCTCGCCGAACCGGCTATCTCAAAGTTAAATACCGAACCCGATGGGGAGGTAACCGTGAGAGCCTCAAGGTCGACGGTTACTTCTGCGCCTTCATTCGCCTCGACTTCATCCATCAACTGCTGCACTTCAACATCGGTCAGACGAACCGGAAGCAGGCCGTTATTGATGGAGTTACCATAAAAAATATCGGCAAAGTTCGGGGCTATGATGGCTCGAAATCCAAAATCGGCTAATGCCCAAGGCGCATGTTCACGACTCGAACCACAACCAAAATTTTCTTTAGAGATCAGGATAGAGGCGCCTTGGTATCTTGGCAGGTTGAGGCTGAAAGCGGGGTTTGGCTCATCGCCTGCCTCATCGAGATAGCGCCAATCATGAAATAGGTGAACCCCAAAGCCATCTCGGGTCACCTTAGATAAAAACTGCTTAGGAATAATTTGATCGGTGTCGACGTTAGCACTATCGATCATCACTGCAAGCCCGGTGTGTGAAGTAAATGGATTCATGACTCTGATGCTCCTAGTATGCTTTACGAATATCGACGAAATGACCGGCTACTGCCGCAGCTGCAGCCATAGCAGGGCTCACAAGATGAGTACGACTGCCTCGCCCCTGACGCCCTTCAAAGTTACGATTGCTGGTAGAAGCACAGCGATCGCCGGCTTCTAATCTGTCATCATTCATCGCTAAGCACATAGAACAACCCGGCAGACGCCATTCAAACCCTGCCTCCAGAAAAATCTTATCTAATCCCTCAGCTTCTGCCTGCTCTTTCACTAAACCAGATCCAGGCACGACTATCGCAGTGACACCCGCGGCCACTTTACGGCCTTTGGCGTGTAGAGCCGCATCACGCAGATCTTCGATACGAGAGTTAGTACATGAACCGATAAAGACCTTGTTAATGCTCACATCAGTCATACAAGTTCCAGCACTAAGCGCCACATATTTCAGTGCCTTTTCTATGCTGGCCTTAACCGTTGCATTAGACTCATCTTCTGGGTTTGGTACTAAGCCATCGATAGCGACAACTTGACCCGGATTCGTTCCCCAGGTGAGCTGAGGAGCGATATCTGATGCCTCAAGTACCACACTTGCATCGAATACGGCATCTTCATCTGTTTTAAGCTCGGCCCATGCGGCAATAGCTTGTTCCCATGCGTCTCCCTTAGGTGCAAATTCACGACCCTTAAGGTACTCGGCAGTGCTCCCATCCGGAGCGACCATGCCGGCTTTGGCTCCCATTTCGATAGCCATATTACACACCGTCATACGGCCTTCCATAGAAAGTGCTTCAATCGCCTCACCACAGAATTCGATCACATAGCCAGTACCGCCATCCATACCAATCTTACCTATGATGGCCAACACGATATCTTTAGCGGTAATTCCAGCTCCGACATGACCACGCACTTCGATTTTCATCGTCTTGGCTCTGTTTTGGCGCAATGTCTGTGTCGCCATCACATGCTCGACCTCAGAGGTGCCGATACCGAACGCCAAGGCACCAAATGCACCATGGGTTGCGGTGTGGGAATCACCACACACGATTACCGTGCCAGGCAGAGTGATCCCAAGCTCTGGCCCCATCACATGGACGATACCTTGGTTTTTATGATGAATGTCATACAGGCGAACACCAAACTCTTTGCAGTTATCCTGCAGGGTTTCAACCTGGATTCGGGCCATGGGACTCAATGCATCGAGGGTTGCACTCTTAGTCGAAGTATTGTGATCCATGGTGGCGAAGGTTTTTTCCGGTGCACGCAATTTGCGACCCGCGACCTTCAGACCGCTGAATGCCTGTGGAGATGTCACCTCATGAACCAAATGTCTGTCCACATAGATTAATGGTGCCTCACCTTCGTTTTCAACCACCACATGGCTGTCCCATACCTTTTCATATAATGTCTTTGCCATGACTCAGATACCTTCCTTTACCAGCTTGGTAATGTAATCACCCATCTCAGAGGTCGATTTAGCATTGGCTCGCTGCGATGCAGGCAGTAGCTCTCCGGTTAGATAACCATCACTAAGGGCTTTACCTACGGCCGCTTCAATCGCCACTGCCGCACTTTCTAACTTCAGGCTATGACGAAGCAGTAATGCAGCTGATAGGATCTGAGCAACAGGGTTAGCAATGCCTTGCCCGGCGATATCGGGAGCGCTGCCGCCGGCAGGCTCATACAAACCAAAACCTTTACTGTTCATACTCACGGATGAAAGCAGCCCCATAGAACCCGTTAACATGGCGATCTCATCTGAGATTATGTCACCAAACAGGTTAGAGCAAAGCATGACATCGAATTCATTAGGGCGACGAAGCAGTTGCATGGTGGCGTTATCGATATAGATATGTTCAAGCTCGACATCCGGATAGTCTTTAGCGACCTCTTCGACAACTTCTCGCCACAACACCGAACATGCCAACACATTGGCTTTATCAACAGAGGTCACCTTCTTACGACGACCCTGCGCCGCTTCGAAGGCGATGTTTGCGATACGTCTAATCTCTTTGCGGCTATAGCGCATGGTATCGAACGCTTCTTCCTCTTCTCCTTCACCCTGACGCCCTTTAGGCTTACCAAAGTAGATACCGCCGGTTAACTCACGAACACAAAGCACGTCGAAACCTTTCTCTGAGATATCGCTGCGTAGCGGCGACATATGCTCTAAACCTACATGTAATTTTGCGGGGCGCATATTACAGAACAACTCAAAATGACCACGAAGTGGTAATAATGCACCACGCTCAGGTTGATCATTGGGTGGCAGGTGCTCCCATTTAGGACCTCCGACCGAACCAAATAAGATGGCATCGGCCGCTTCACACCCTTTCAAAGTAACCTCGGGCAGCGGACAACCATGATTATCGATAGCTGCGCCACCGATATCATATTCACTATATTCAATAGCAAGCTCGAACCGCTCCTCTACAGCACTCAGCACTTTACGCGCCTCGGCCATCACTTCAGATCCAATTCCATCTCCGGCTAATACCGCTATTTGATAACTCATACGACACCTAACTCCTGCTCTTCAATTATAATTTTATCTATTCTGGCACGTAGGGGTTAAACACCACCCAGCTCACTACGGTCTTTTTGTATTTTTTCTTTACAGTCAGCCACTTTATCGGCTCTGGAAGTCAAGTTCATGACATGTACGAGCGCTTGAACCGACGCTTCTACCACGTCAGTCGCAAGCCCTACACCATGGAAGCTCTGCCCATTATAATTAGCCTCAATATCTACCTGCCCCAGCGCATTTTGCCCTTCGCCTTTCGCACTCAACTTATAACTGGTGATATTCACCTCGCACTGACTCGCTCTGGCAATCGCGTTATAAGCCGCATCGACAGGACCGTTTCCTGTCGCAGCCTCAGTGACCGTCTTACCGTCGATCTCTAATTTCACGGTTGCCGTGGCATTATCTTCGGTTGAGTCTGAGTGAACGACCAATTGTTCCAGCTTATAATCGGCTTCCTCTTCAGCCTGTGCCTCCATGAAGGTCAGCGCTTCAAGATCATAGTCAAACACTTGCCCTTTCTTATCGGCAAGCTGTAAGAAGGCCTCATACAGGGTATCCATATCGTAATCTTTATCGCCGTAACCCATCTCTGCCATACGATGCTTGATCACATGGCGACCCGAACGCGAGGTCATATTCAAATTATTACGATGCAAGCCTATGCTTTCAGGCGTCATAATTTCATAGGTATTTTGTGATTTCAGCATACCATCCTGATGAATACCGGATGAATGAGTGAATGCATTGGCACCGACTATCGCCTTATTAGCCTGAACAGGCATGTTGCAAAGTTGGCTGACCAAGTTAGAGGTGCGGTGTATCTCTTTGGCATTAATCCCGGTCTCAAGACCCAGTGAATCTTTACGAGTCGATAAGATCATCGCGATCTCTTCCAGTGAACAGTTACCCGCTCGTTCGCCGATACCGTTAACGGTACACTCAATCTGTCTGGCACCTTGCTGCACAGCCGTGATCGAGTTGGCGACAGAAAGGCCTAGATCATCATGACAATGAACAGAGATGATCGCCTGATCAATATTCGGGACTCGATTAAACAATGTCTCGATGATACCGCCAAACTCGCTAGGTATCGTGTAACCTACGGTGTCAGGAATATTGATGGTGCGTGCACCCGCCTTGATGGCTTCTTCAACCATGCGACACAGGTTGTCGATAGGCGTTCTACCTGCATCCTCACATGAAAATTCAACATCATCGGTGAATCGACGGGCATATTTAACCGCACTAACAGCCATCTCAAGCACTTGGTCGAAAGAGCGTTTCAATTTGCTCTCTACGTGAATCGTTGATGTAGAGATAAAGGTGTGAATTCTAAACTGATCGGCAACGGATAATGATTGCGCCGCAGCATCGATATCTTTTTCAAGCGCTCTGGCAAGGGCACACACCCGGCTATTCTTAACGGTATTTGCAATCGTTTTCACCGAGTTAAAATCGCCGGGAGAAGAAACTGGAAACCCGACCTCCATAACATCGACGCCAAGACGCTCCAATGAGAGTGCTATCTGTAGCTTTTCCTTAACCGTTAAACTCGCCGCTAAAGCCTGCTCGCCATCTCGTAGGGTTGTATCAAAAATAATCACTCGGTTAGACATCTGTTTTCTCCGTGGATACTTATATTATTGGCGCTTATAAAACAAAAAACCCCGCGGTTGTTAGCGCGGGGTTTGTGAATGCTGGTACTTCTATCGAGCGTGCAACACTACATCCTCCGCGCAGAATCTGCGAGAATGAGAATGAGGAGGTTGAGTAATGCACTTTTAATTTTCATTTTTTATCAAATAAGCATAACTAGGTATGCGTTCATTTATCGTTCGAGTACTTAATTTTTAACGTGTGAGCCTTCCGGTGTCAACCCCATTCTTTTCAATAACGACAGATTAGACCAGACAAGTCGATTTTTAATATCACCAAAATCTCTGCATACCATAGCTTTCACTAGACTTTAACCATTTATCATCCTTGAACCACCATTTTTGTAATCAAGTATCTATCAATCACTCTCAGCTGAATTTTTATGCAACATCTTATTTAAATTCGGTATAATGCAATACTTCATGGATATCTAAAAAAATAAACCGGAGCTGGCAAAAATGGATTTTCGTATCGTCGTGCTAAGCCTGACATTCTGGCTCGCGCCAGTGTGGGCGAGTACATCTATACCACTCGATACGATCGATACCCTCCTCTATCAATATCCAAGTGCAGCGTTAATTGAGATAAACGATCTCGAAGCCATCTCCTCTCCGGTAAAACTCTCTGAAACAGAAAAGCTCAGACTTGCCCTATTCAGGTGTGAAACCTTTTTACAGCTAGGTGAGAACGAGGCCGCGATTAATCTAGCCAGGATCAGCGAAGCCAAAGCAAAGATCCTTAAACTCGATCAGGCACGCCCTTACTTTCTGAACTGTATGGCGGGGGCATTTACGAATTACGGCGACTTCAGGCAAGCCCTTCCCATACTCGACTCATCAATTTTGTTGTCCAGAGAGCTCAAACAGCCACAATCTTTAGTCAACGGTCTAAGGTTGAGAGGCGTCATAGATACACAAGTTGATAGCTATAGCAGCGCATTCGAAGATCTAACTTTGGCTATCGATATTTACCCTGATGCACTGAATCAAGAACAGGGTTGGACTCTGCCTCCTCTCATCTATATTCAGCTACCACTCAGTAAGCTACTGGCAAAGAAGAGTAAGATCAGACAAGCTTTTGAGATTATTGAACGCGCCGCAGACTCAAAGGAGTTTCAAGGCAAGGTCCGGGTCGTGCTTACAACCCACATGGCTAAGATGGCACAGTTGAATCAATACTCTTCGAGTGACGACTTAATTCAGCAAGCCAAAACGCTACTTCCCGAATTAGGTACTGCGTTTGAGCTGGCAATCAGTTACACAGAGATGGCCCAACTCGAATATAAGAGAAAAAATTTCATCCGTGCGATTCAATTACTCGAGATCAGCCTGAATACCTTTAAAAAACAGAAAAAGACCATTGAGGAGTTAAGAGCACAGCGCTTATTAGGGGAAGTGTTGCTGGCAAGCGGTAACGCAGATAAAGCACTAAAGTTAATCAACAAATCAATAAGTGCAGGATTGCGAACATCTCACTACGCAGAGTTGATACTCAGCTATCAAGTATTAAGCAGCTATTATGCGAGTATTGGAGACTTTAAACAGGCTCACCAATACCAACTAAAGCGTTTCGATGCCTCTGAGAACTCGTTTAACTTCATCAAAGATACTCGCCTGCTTCAGTTAAATGCCAGAGTCAGCAGACAACAGCAGGTCTTTAAAACTGAGTTATTACAAGGCAACTCATCGATGAACGTTGGCTTCGGGTTTAAGTCCGGCTATATCGCAATTCTACTGACACTGTTATTTGGCTTTATTTTAGGTGTCATAACTATCAGGTACAAAAAGAGAACAATCCAGGCTCCACTAGTCATTGAACCACTGAGCCGAGAACATAAAATCGAGCGGTTAATCAGTAATAGTAAACAGGGTGGATATCCCCTAAGCCTCATCGTCATTCACACTGCAGATGTTTATCAAACCGATCTTCCACTACTCATCTCCAGAATCGAGAACTTACTGCGAGATCAGGATTTGGTGATAAACAGAGAGGATGGGGAACTCTTGCTATTGCTTCCCCATACTAAGGAGAGTGGTACATTAAGGGTTATCGAGCAGATAAAGGAGATCATCACGCCTTTATTGAATGGCAATAAAACAAAAATTGGTTATGCTCGCATGCAACAACATGACGGCCTGAGCTCATTGATAAAACGTGCCCATATACAACAACTCAGACAAACTAAAATCGATAAAGAACCGACAGGATGATACGGTTAACTATCGGCTAAGTAGTTAGCAATTTCATCAAGGAATTCACCACCAAAACGGCTCAATTTACGCTCACCGACACCGTTCACGGCCAGCATCTCTCCCGGACTCGTAGGCATCATGGCAGCCATTTCAGCTAAGGAGGCATCGTTAAAAACCAGATAAGGTGGAACATCCAACTCCTCGGCTAATTGACGCCTTAGCTGTTTAAGTCGGGCAAATAACTTGCGGTCATAATTTAATGGCGCGCGTGTACTGCTCCCTCTTCGTTTGGTCGTTTGCAGTACGATCCTCGGCTCTGCGAGTAACAGCTCAACTTCACCTTTCAATATTGAGCGGGCCGAAGGGTTCAACTTCACCGAAGAACCACGGGTGATATCTTGGCTGGCAAAACCTAAATGTATGATCTGTCTTATAATACTGAGCCAAAATTCATGACTTTTATCTTTACCTATTCCCCATGTCGATAACTTGTCATGGCCACGTTCGAGCACTGTCGCAGCCTTAGAACCTCTCAAGACTTCAATCAGATGATTGATCCCAAAGCGTTGATCCAATCGATAGATACAAGAGAGCACCTTCTGAGCATCTTGCATTCCGTTATAGCGTTTGGGGGGATCTAAACAGATATCACAGTTACCACAGGGCTCAAGCGCACTTTCATCAAAATAATGCAGCAGGACCTGACGACGACACGTTTGCGCTTCGGCGAACGCGGCCATGGTATTCAGTTTATGGAACTCGACCTGTTGTTGTGGCCCGGGCTCAGACTGCTCTATCAAGTGACGAACGCGACCGATATCGGCGGGGTCGAATAGCATCAGCGCTTCGGAATCTAAACCGTCACGTCCAGCTCTGCCGGTCTCCTGATAATAGGCCTCAACACTCTTGGGTATATCGTAATGAACCACATAACGCACATTCGATTTATTAATCCCCATCCCAAATGCCACGGTAGCGACCACAATATCGAGCTGATCTTTAAGAAAGCGATCCTGAACATCGGCTCGCTCTATCTGTGTCTTCCCTGCGTGATAGGCTTCTGCGTTGTGTCCCTGCAATCTCAGTCGTTCGGCCACCTCATCGACCCGGCGGCGACTGCTACAGTAGATAATACCGCTGGTCCCTTTTTGATCCGTAACAAACTGGCGCAACTGATTCGCTGCATTGAGCTTCTCCGCCACCGTATAGCGAATATTAGGACGATCAAAACTGGTAAGCAGCGAAAATGGATTGATGGTTAAACGATCGCAAATATCTTTTCTGGTTGCCTGATCAGCCGTAGCCGTTAACGCCATGATCGGCACGTGAGGAAAAACCTCCCTAAGCTTTCCCAAGGCGGCGTATTCGGGTCTGAAATCATGTCCCCATTGAGAGATACAGTGAGCTTCATCGATAGCAAACAACGAAATATGCAACTCATGAAGCCTGTCGATAAAGTGACCCTGTAAGAGGCGCTCTGGCGACACATACAAGAGCTTTATTTCGCCCTTGTGCATCTGTTGTAAGATTTTGGCGCTCTCTTCTCTGGGCAGAGATGAATTAAGATAAGCAGCCGAAACCCCCATCTGAGTCAAACTATCGACCTGATCTTTCATCAAGGAGATAAGCGGTGACACGACAATGGTTAATCCAGGCAGTTGCAGAGCAGGAAGCTGATAGCAAAGACTCTTTCCGCCACCCGTTGGCATAATGACTAAACAGTCATAACCCGAACAGCTTTGTTCTATCACCTCTCTTTGGCCCTCTCTGAATGTCCGGTAGCCGAAAACAGATTGCAGAGTAGAAGAGAGCGGATCTAATTGAGGTTCGTCTATCGCTTGTTCCATTGGCCATCAGAGTCAGAAATTGGGGGGCCTATTCTAATACCAATCAGATAAAATTGCTTGTCAAATAACGATAGACCAGCGCTATCATCGTCAGTTTTTACTGCATAACCTCGTCGATGCTCAGGCTGATTTAATAGCAGAATTAACTCGCTATAACCATATACCCAGTCGACACCCTAAGTTAATTTCCAATAAATTCAGTACTTTTTTGCCCTTATCGGTATTTAAATTTGCATTTCAGCATACATAAGCGATAGATTAATTACTCTAATAACAAACAGGTCTAAGAGGGAACTTTATGGCTAACCCTATTCAAGAGCAGACACTTCATCAAGTCGCCGAGGTATTCGATAAACAGGTTCCCTTTCATAATTTGCTGGGGCTCGATATCAAGCGCTATGATCTCGATGGCGTCGAGGTCGTTATCAACATGAAGCCTGAGCTCATCGGTAATATTCATCAGCAAATACTTCATGGCGGAGTCACCGCAACGGTACTCGATGTTGTCGGTGGTCTCACAGCCTTTGCGGGTCTGGTTGCCAGCCGGGATGACTGGAGCATTGAAGACCTGCAAATTCGATTGCAAACATTGGGCACCATAGACCTGCGTGTCGATTACCTAAGGCCGGGGAGAGGGATGCAGTTTACCGGCACGGGAACTGTGATACGTGCAGGCAACCGAGTTTCCGTTTGTCGTATGGAGCTTCACAATGAGCAAGGCTCTCATATTGCTTTCGGAACAGGAACATACATGGTGGGGTAATGTCGGCATATGCTTGTCAGTTGAGCAAACTGAGTCTCTTATCTGACCTGGCAAGCCCTAAAGCGAGCTTATCCCTCTTTTAAAGGAGTAAAAGTGTCAGCTTTAGTTTCCTTGTGTCACTTTTACGAGACATGAATTAGATTCACTTTTTCTGACATATATTGCCGATGAAGTTGAGCCCGCTAGTCATGACGCATACAATAGGGCTCTCTCTTCTTTTGTAGTTATATTCATGCTTGACTCTGAACACCGCAAAGGCATCGCATTCGCGCTTTGTGCCTATACTTTGTGGGGCTTTGCTGCCCTCTATTTTAAATTACTCGATCACGTTTCAGCGACTGAAATTTTGATCCATCGTGTGATCTGGTCATTTGTTTTTGTGACCATACTCATGTTCATCTTTGGTGGGTTCTCCAGGCTGAGACAAGTATTGAAACGCCCGAAACAGCTGGCGGTACTCACACTGACATCCGTCCTGATCGCAGGAAATTGGCTGCTATTTATCTGGGCAGTGAATAATGACCACATGCTGGATGCCAGTCTTGGATACTTCATCAACCCTCTGGTTAATGTCATGCTAGGTATGGTTTTTCTTAGCGAACGGTTACGAAAGTTACAATGGTGTGCCGTAGCCTTAGCCGGGTCCGGAGTGCTGGTTCAGTTAATCTCGTTCGGCTCGATTCCCATGGTCTCACTGGGTCTGGCTTTCTCTTTCGGTTTATACGGATTATTACGAAAGAAAGTCAATGTCGATGCCAAGACCGGGCTATTAGTAGAGACCGCGATTCTCTTTCCTATCGCTATGATCTATCTGTTCGCCAATATGGGGGACGCACTAACTAATCTGATGACCAATACCCTACCTAACAATCTACTCTTGATGGCAGCGGGTATAGTCACAACCATACCGTTACTCTGTTTCGCCGCCGCAGCGGTTAGAATTCCGCTCTCCATGCTGGGATTCTTTCAATATATCGGCCCCAGTATCATGTTTATTCTCGCAGTTACGCTCTACAAAGAACCCTTTGATCTGGAGAAAGGGATCACCTTTGCTTTCATCTGGAGCGCATTGATCCTGTTTAGCATCGATATGCTCTATAAGCGTAAAAAGCCTCTGAGAGAGTCCTGAAACTTTCTCTGATGCTGTTTTAACGGCAAGATTAACTAAGGCTGTCTCATCTGTGACACTGGGCTACAGGCAATAAAGCCGATAGCGTTCCATCCATGGACTCTCGGCATAAATGTTCCAGACATAAAAAGGAGGTGATCACACCTCCTTTTTTATTGCCTGTTTACAGCTCAAGAGCCAGTATTTTAGACTTTCTCTGATAATTGTATAACTGCTTCTTTTTATCCGGTAACTCATCGACCTCAACGATTTCGAAGCCATGCTCCAGGAACCAATGAATGCTTCTGGTCGTCAATGCAAAGAGTCGTGAGTAGCCTCTAACCCTCGCCTGGCCAATGATATTGTTGAGTAAAATACTTCCTCTATCCGCATCGCGATACTCAGGGTGCACGACCAGACAAGCAAATTCACCGGCATTATCCTCTTCAAACGGATAGAAGGCGGCGCAGCCTATTACTAAGCTATCACGCTCAATCAACATAAACTGTTCGATCTCCATCTCCAGCTGTTCACGTGAGCGGCGCACTAATATACCTTTCTCCTCTAACGGACGGATAAGGTCTAAAATGCCACCAATATCACCAATGCCCGCTCGGCGCAAACGTTCTGCGCTCTGAGTAACTATTTGCGTACCCACGCCATCTCTGGAGAACAACTCCTGAAGCAGGGAGCCATCATCGAGATAGCTGACAAAGTGGCAACGGGATACACCATTTCGACAGGCATCGATACTGGCTTTTAGAAATGCCTTGGTCCCCAAGCAGACATGAGATTCCTGATTAATATTATTGAGGATCTGCTGGGCTTCGTTTGGCATTAACTCGGCCAACACCTCACCAAAATTATCCAGAATCCCCTTCTGAGAGCTAAAGCCAATCATCTTGTCGGCCTTCAGTTTGACCGCAATTTGAGTCGCGACCTCTTCCGCAGTTAAATTAAAGCTCTCACCCGTTACCGACGCCGCGACCGGACCAAGTAACACTATGCCATCATTGCCTAACTGAGCCTTAAGTCCCTGAACATCGATTCGCCTTACTTTGCCACTGAGGCAATAATCCACGCCATCATCGACGCCTAAGGGCTGAGCAATAACGAAATTACCACTGACCACATTAATTTGAGCACCTTGCATGGGCGTATTACTCAAACTCATGGAAAGCCTTGCTGTAATATCGAGTTGAAGACCACCCACAACCTGCTTGATAACCTTGAAAGCATCCTCTTCGGTGATCCGCACTCCATTATAATATTCAGGAGTGATGGACTTCTCAGCCAGCGCTTCATCGATCTGTGGTCTGGCACCGTGCACCAGAACAATCTTAATACCTAAACTATGCAGCAAGGCAATATCGTTGATAATCGAGCGAAATTGATTTTGGGCCAAGGCTTCACCGCCTAACATCACGACAAAAGTCTTACCCCGATGAGAGTTAACGTAGGAGGCAGAATGACGAAATCCATCAACGAGTTCAGTGGTACGCACGAGTAATATCTCACCTTAATTCATCAAATATGCAGTCATTTGAAGTATGACATGGTAATAAAACCATATTATTGCATTTTAATGCAATAATAAAGCATTTATTTTCACTGTGAAATATAGGGTAAATAACTAAAAACAGGAGAGAATGGAAATAAATAGCAGGTAAACAAGAGGTGTGCAATATGAATTTTTATTGAGTAACAATCAAAAAGTATTTGTTCATAACATAGAAAAACAGGCAAAAAAAAGCCCCTGAAACAGGGGCTTTCTCGAAGTAAGAATCAAGCAATTACTTGATTTTAGCTTCTTTGTACATAACGTGCTGACGAATAACTGGATCAAATTTCTTGATTTCCATCTTTTCAGGCATGTTACGCTTGTTCTTTTCAGTCGTGTAGAAATGACCAGTTTTAGCGCTAGAAACTAGCTTGATCTTCTCACGATTACCTTTAGATTTAGCCATGGTTTATTATACCTTCTCGCCGCGGGCACGAAGTTCAGCAATAACAACTTCAATACCTTTCTTATCGATGATACGCATACCTTTAGTAGAGATACGTAGCTTAACGAAACGCTTTTCGCCTTCTAACCAAAAACGATGGTTTTGTAGGTTAGGTAAAAAACGACGACGTGTCGAGTTTTTCGCGTGTGAGCGGTTGTTACCAACCATTGGTTTCTTGCCAGTTACTTGGCATACTCTTGACATGTCAAACTTCTCCAAAACAATATATATAACGCTCGAGCATTAATGTACCTCGAATATGGCCGTCGCCTGAGGCACACAACAGAGGGCGCATTTTATACAGGATCTAAAAATAAAGATCAAGGGATAGTTAATCTATCCATCCCCGCTCTGCAAATGAAACTATCTCGCGATCGCCTACAACCATATGATCTAGCAAGGAAACATCTATGGTTTCGAGTGCAGATTTCAATCGCTCAGTAATTCGCCTATCGGCCAGACTTGGCTCCGCAACTCCTGATGGATGGTTGTGGCAGACAATCACGGCCGCGGCCTTTTTCTCAAGCACCAGGCATACCACATCACGCGGATATACCGAGGCTGAATCTATGGTGCCACGGAATAATTCGACAAACTGAATTACTCTATGTTGGCTATCCAACAATAAAATAGCGAACACTTCATAGGCACGATCTGCTAATTGTCTCATTAAATAGTCCCGAGTTAAATCAGGATCACTCAATATTTTTCCTCTTTTTAAATTTTGTTGGGAAATTCGCTTGCTTAACTCGGCTGCCGCCTGAAGTTGAGCAAACTTTACCGGCCCCATACCTGGCATTCTGCACACCTCAATCTCAGAGGCAGTGAGAAGCTCTCTAAGCCCGCCGAATTGGCCAATCAAATTCCGCGCCAGCTCAACAGCGCTTAAGCCCTGTACGCCATTTCTAAGAACGACAGCAAGCAGCTCCGCATCGGATAATGGTCCAACACCTAATTTTAAAAGTTTTTCCCTTGGCCCCTCTCCATCGGGCCAATCTTTAATCCCCATCACGACCTCCCTGTGTGATTTTTTTATCTGTTCTTGAGTATGGTCGAGTTTTTAAAACTTGTGTCCTCCACTTCACCAGGTTTGTGATATGTTAGGCGGCAATTCAATTTAGCGACTGATTTCACCTCTTAATGAGCCATCTCTTATGAACCAGAGTCTGACAAATAAACAAATTTTACTAGCCATAGGTGGCGGTATCGCGGCCTATAAATCTGCCGATCTTATTCGTCGCCTCAAAGAGCGTGGTGCAGACGTTCGTGTTGTCATGAGTCAAAGCGCTAAAGAATTTATTACTCCGCTGACATTACAGGCACTCTCCGGATATCCTGTCGCATCCGATCTCCTCGATACCGCCGCCGAAGCCGCTATGGGCCATATTGAGCTGGCACGCTGGGCGGATCTGGTAGTGGTTGCTCCGGCGACAGCCAATTTAATTGCACGAATCAATGCGGGTATGGCCGATGAACTCATCACCACAACTTGCTTAGCCACCGAATCTCCAGTGGTCATCTGTCCGGCGATGAATCAACAGATGTATCGCAATCAGGCAACACAGGACAATATCAAGAATTTATCTGAGCGAGGGCTCACCATCTGGGGCCCGGCTACGGGTAGCCAAGCCTGTGGCGAGGTAGGTCCGGGTCGTATGCAAGAGCCTCTGGAAATAGCCATGCAAGTCGAGCAGTTTTTTGCGCCGAAGCTTCTTGCTGGTCGCTCACTGCTGCTCACAGCGGGTCCGACGCGAGAAGCGATAGACCCCGTACGTTATATCTCGAATCACAGCTCCGGGAAAATGGGCTTTGCCTTGGCTAAGGCCGCTGCCGATATGGGAGCCAATGTCACCTTAGTCTCAGGCCCGGTTAATCTGCCCACCCCAACAGGCGTGAACAGAGTCGATGTAGAGTCGACCGATGATATGCTCAATGCCGTCATGGCCCAAGTCGATTCCCATGACATTTTTATCGGCTGTGCTGCAGTCGCAGATTATCGCGTTGCCGATATCGCCACAGACAAGATAAAGAAATCAGCGACTGAGATGCAGCTTTCACTGGTGAGAAATCCTGATATCTTAGCCGGTGTTGCGAGTCATACCCCACGACCGTTTACTGTGGGATTTGCCGCTGAAACTCAAGATGTTGCACGCTACGCCAAGGATAAACTTATCCGCAAAAAGCTCGACATGATTGCGGCAAACGATGTGTCCAGCCCAGAACTCGGTTTCAATGCGGATAGCAATGCACTAAAAGTGATTTGGGAAAAAGGAGAGCAAGATCTCCCCGCAACGGATAAACTAACCTTAGCCACTCAATTGCTCACCCTGATAGCGAAGCGAATAGATAACGCATGAAGACTCCTATAGAAGTAAAAATCCTCGACTCACGCATTGGTTCTCAATTTCCTCTACCCGCCTATGCGACACCCGGTAGTGCCGGCATGGACCTTAGGGCCATGCTCGAAACCAGTATCCAGGTGGCTCCCGGAGAAACGATTCTAATTCCAACTGGCATCTCAATTCATGTCGCCGATTCAAGCCTTGCCGCTGTGATACTCCCTCGCTCAGGCCTGGGCCATAAACACGGCATAGTGTTAGGTAACTTGGTTGGTCTTATCGATTCTGATTATCAAGGCGCACTAATGGTCTCATGCTGGAACAGAGGTAGTGAGCCATTCACCTTAGAGATAGGAGACAGGTTGGCTCAACTCGTTTTTGTTCCGGTCGTTCAGGCCGAATTTAAACTCGTTGATGAATTTGATAACTCATCTCGTGGTGAAGGTGGTTTCGGTCATTCTGGCACCAAATAACCTGACACACCGTCATCTTTGAGGCTGAACAGATCGGCCTCGACTCTGTAAACAATAAAAAGTGAACCATTGCCAGCATCCGCTTTTGGACGAAGGCAAAGCGATCACCTAGCTCCTGCCGTATTTTGAGTGAAGGAAAACTAAATGGCTGTAAGCCCAAAAATCAATCGCCGCGAACATATCCTCCAATGTCTGGCAACTATGCTGGAAACCAATCCTGGACAGAGAATAACAACGGCAAAACTCGCTGCCGAAGTTGGCGTATCTGAAGCCGCGTTATATCGACACTTTCCAAGTAAAGCGCGCATGTTTGAAGGTCTAATCGATTTCATCGAAGAATCACTCTTATCTCGCATCAACCTCATCATGACGGAAGAGAAGGACACCATGAAGCGATGCCAGTTGCTACTGCAGCTTCTGCTTATCTTCTCCGAACGCAATCCTGGGATCTCCAGAGTGCTAAATGGTGACGCCCTGCTTGGTGAGAATGAACGCCTTCGTAGCAGAGTCAGTCTCATTTATTCAAAAATTGAAACTCACCTAAAGCAAATTTTACGCGAGAAAACGCTAAGAGAGGGCAAAGGCTTTAATCTTGACGAAGCCATTCTGGCCAACCTGTTGCTCGCCATCGCAGAGGGCAGAATCGCACAATTCGTTCGCAGTGAGTTCAAACAAAAGCCAACCGAACACTTCGAACAGCAATGGGCCTTCATCCAGCAGCAGTTACTTCAAAGCTAAAATCATTTATACAGATACCAGCCCGACTCTTACCTATAAGACGGGCTGTAATTTTCCCATCAGAG
>NZ_RXNU01000022.1 GCF_003966225.1 Shewanella canadensis | reverse complement strand
TACCAGAGCACTGCGAGTTAAACGAGCTGCATCCCTAAATAAGGAAATCTAGCATGATAGGCTAGACTATATAGTGAACGACAAAGTCGCTTGGCTTTTATTCCGTCAGGCTCCCTCGGTAATCACATGCATAAGATACTAAATCGAAGAGATGCTTTTTTCGAAACCAGAGTCTGTGTGAGCGCGGCTGTGAACTTCGTTTTTTGGCAGAGGTGGTTTGCAACAATCTCCTTATCTTAAGACCCGTTCGACATCCATGTCTCTCGTTCATAAGGGCTGACGCAACTATTCGTTTACCATGATTGTTGGCCGATTACTTTGTTTTCTCCACACATAGTGGTTTGCACCAGATATTCATACTCTCAATCTGGCCACTGATTTGAGTATTGTTAATCAGCCGTCCCTGATAGTGGTAGCCATGTTTGGCAAATGTCCTGTTCATACCAACTGAACCCGCACGGGCTATGGTAAAAGCCTGACGAAAGCCCAGTTGTTCCATGCAAGATTCCATCTTATTCAATAGTGCCGCCGCCAGTTGCAGCCCTCTGAACTCAGGTGAAGTCGCAAAGTCCGTCATCTCCACTGCCATATTATCCAGATCTTGCTCAGCAGAGGCTAAGGCGATCAGTCGGCCCTGGTGTTTGATGCCAAAATAACTGACGTTATCGGACATGGTTTCAAGCAGATAGCTAGCCTCATGAATAGGGAAGGGGTAGCTTGGGAAGACCTCACGATACAGATGAGCCATCTCTTCAACGTACACTTCATCCAATGGGATAACCTGCCAATGAGGAGCTGACGTTACCTTGGAGAGATTATTGTGGGCCAGAGTGAGTACTTTTTCATGTTCTGCCGCTTTGGTATCTATTTGGCGCTCAGAGTCCAGATATGCACCTAACAATAACGCATCTTCATGGATACTCGCACTGCCACCTTCACTCTCTCCAATGGCTGGGTAATATCCCGGTAAGCGCGCTTCCTCGGTAAAGCCGTGGTTGAAAAAGTGCTCCGATTCACATTGGCGAACCTTGGCTATTAATTTGCCATAGCCCTGTGCTTTGGCTAATTGATACATGGCCGCCGGCAGACGAGCCGGTTCAGCTTGTTTCATAGACATCAAATACACCCGGCTGCTATTCGGACCATATTGAATACTGGCACCTTCGAGTAGATCACAGGTATCAAACAAGCTGCGATTAACTTCGCTCATAATTGGCCTCCACATCTTGTACATCGGCCGTTAGTTCGGGTGAAATTTTGTAGCCTATAAGCATGATCAGCGCCGACAGAGCCAGACCATAAATGCTCACATCCAGCCCTAAGGTGGTAAGAGTCTCGGGTAGTGGCAACAGGCCGGTCATCAGGGCGATGGCGCACAGCCCACCACTTAACATTGAGGCCAACGCTGTTTTGGCGCTCACCTTGGGCCAGAACAAAGCTGCCAGGGTGGGGAAAACCAGACCTGAAACCATAAAGCCATAGGCATACAAAATGGCGTCCAGAACCTGATTCGCCTGACTCGCCAAAAAGATAGCAGCGAGTCCCAACAGGGCGGTGGCAATCATTGAGATGCGAACCGTCTTGGAATGACTGGCTGGAATTTTGAGTACGTCTTGAGTCAGGTTAGCCGAAGCGGCCATAAGACAGCTGTCAGCAGTCGACATAATGGCAGAGAAGTAGGCTGCAATTATGATCCCTGTGATGCCAATAGGCAAGAGATCCCGGATCATCGCAGGTACTGCCATCTCCGGCTCCATATCCGGCAGCAGCACCCTGGCACACATTCCCAAAATTACACCGCTGACAGCCATCAAGGGGAACTCCAGAAAGCCTGCAAGATACCAGGCCCGCTTCGCTGTTTGCGTGTCTCTGCAGGCGAACATGCGTTGATACAGAGTCATGGCAACCAGCCAAATTGGGGTAATGGTCAGTAACCAGTTGATGGCCAACACCGGAGAGATGGCAGTTAGTGAAAAGTAACTGGCAGGCAATGAGTCCATCAGCCCCTGCCAACCACCCACTGCATCGAGTGCATAGGGCAAAGCAAACAACGACATGCCCGCAAGGAGAATGAGCCACTGCACACTGTCTGTGTAGATAACCGCCTTCAAGCCGCCAAATACGGTGTACAAAATGGTCACACCGCCTATTACCCAGAGCATGAGTTGCAGGTTAGAGATACCCAATACCGGTTCGGTCAGTAATGTTGCCGCAGCTAACTTAGCCCCCGCCAGCATCTGCGCACCGGTGAATCCCAGGTAACCAATACAGGAAATTATAGCCGCCAGCATGGCGACTTTGGTGCCAAATCTAATCTTGAGCAGTTCCGGGTAGGTAGACAGTCCGTGTTTCCCTTCCAAAAACTTAACTCTGGGGAGCAACCACACGGCTGAGAGCCAGGCTCCCAGTAAACCGGTAAACAGCAGCCATGCGCCTGAAAGACCCATACTGAAACCTAGCCCGGCAAGTCCGATGGAGAAGCCTCCACCAACATCCGTTGCAGCGATGGAGAACCCCACGTGCCTGGCTTTGATATTTCGCCCACCCAGATAGTAATCTTCACCTGTTTCATGACGACGAAAATGGTAGTAACCAAACGCTAACAGTCCAATCAAATAGCAGGCAAAAATTGCATAGTCAAAATAATGCATTATTACTCACCCAGCAGGAAAGACATGTCGGCGTTTCGCCCTTCAAAATTGGTCGCTAAGAGTTTGGTTTCGCCATCGACCACTTGTTTGCGTACGTATTCCGGCTGTACCGGCATTTTACCCAGACCACCAATGCCATCAACGATAAAGGTTGGAATGGCAGGTCCCGATACCCAGCCCCGGATGCCATGGTAGATCTCCAGCATACGGTCGTAGCTGACCTGAAACTTGCTGTTACCGGGAGCGGGATCCATGGAATAAACATAGTAAGGACGAATACCATTGGAGACCAGATCCATGACCAGATCACGCATCACTTCAACGCTGTCGTTAACTCCCTTGATCAACACGCTTTGGTTGCCCAACATAATGCCGCTGGTGCGCAGCATTGCCATATGCTTCACAAACAATGGAGTGATCTCTTTGGGATGATTAACCTGGGTATTGAGCAGGGTGACACGGTTTTTAACCAGTATCTGACACAGCTCTGGCGTAATACGTGTAGGCAACTGAGTTGGCAAGCGGCTGCCGATGCGCAGTATCTTAAGATCTGGCCTTGCTTCACGGATCATGGACAATACTTGGTCCAGCTTGTCATCTGTCAGCAACAATGGATCACCGCCTGAGAGCAGTACATCCTGTACTTCCGGGTGTTCACGCAGGTATTCCACAGATTTGCGGATCCGATCCATAGAGATAACATTCAGGGGATCTGACACCATGCGCTTTCGGGTACAGTGGCGACAATAGGCGCCACAAATATTGTGTACCAGAAAGAGCACGCGGTTAGGATAGCGGTGAACGATAGAGGTTCCATCAGGCATCATGTCATCTTCAGCCAGCTGATCCCCCATCTCTTGTGGTGCTACATCCATTTCATTTTGCTCAGGAACGTATTGAATGCGGATCGGGCATGCCTGATCGTCCTTGTCCATCAACTGAGCAATATAGGGCGTAATACGGGTGGCGATGACCTTATAAACGTCCTCTTCGACCGGATTTATATTGCCGAATACTTTGGAGAGCTCCCTGTCCGTTTTAAAGGAGTGTGCCAATGTTTCCCGCCAGGGGCGGCTGGCAACATCAAAGTCCATCAGTGACTGGTAGTCAGCAAACTTATCTTCTTTATTATTTTTGACCAGCTTAAGGGGGATCTGCGGGGTGTACTGCTTAACTTGTATGGATGCCTGAGACATGGAGGGGTTACCTGTAGACGAACTGAATATGGTTACAGTCGTAATGATTAGAGTTCGAACTATTTTCGCATTTATAATGCATGGCTTCAATACCGCTGCTGCAAGTTGTTTACATTTGGCGTGGTGAAATTTAACAATGGAGCCCTGTTTTTAACTGAAACATCGACTGAGCTGAATATCGAGATCGTCAAAACAGACAGTGACTTCGACTGGTGACAGAAGAAAAAACACTATGTTTACTGCCTGGGCAAACGAAAAGGGTTCCATTAAAATATGTCTTGCAATCAATTACTAACCTGAGAATCGGCTCAGGAGAGAGTTCGGTTTTATCTGCTGCTAAGGGGATGTTAAATAGCGAATCGACAGTTTTCTGCCGATGAGTAAGTAGTGATGATGTATTGAATAAATATGTGATTATGAAAGCTTAGAAGTTTAACGTCGATTTATCTTATTTGAGCGAATGATTAGGGCTGGTGTGGGCAAAATAATTTCAACTGAATGTAATTGATGTCTGAACCTATAACATTAGCTTCTATGAATAACCAGTTAAAACGCTTGCTTAGAAAGTTAAGAATTAGTGAGCACGTGAATTGGTGCTCACTTTTTTAGCTAAGTTAAGCCCTGTCCAGTTTAGCTAGGCTTGCTCTGAAGCAATCACATCTTTGATCCCATGGGGATGCACCTTGATGCAGATACTCCCTTTTTTAAAGGCTATCGTAGGGTTGGCAAGACGTTCATGCTCTCCCTGAGGTGAGCTCATCTTTACCTTAATCTCCGTCTTCATCTTTAAGACTGATTCGAGTTGTGGCGCTATCTTGAATAGTTCATCTCTGAGTGCTTCACATGTTGTTGCCTGGCAAGGCAGGACAAGCTCTATGTGCTCCCACCCCTCTACCGGATAGGCTTTCTCTCCCGGGTAGGGCAGCTCGACACAATCTATGCTCATATCGCCAATGATTAAGGGAGAATTAAGCTCAAATATTAAGATGGGGCGACCATTGATGATATTGTTGGAGATGACATTGCCAACCCGTTCAAAATCCTGGCTCAAACGTTTGGCCGAATCTGTGTCATTGACTCTTAAAGCCACATGATCGCAGGCTAATTGAAGCTGAGCTAATCCTAATTCTGAGATGAAGTCTGTGATGCTGTCACTAAAGCTTGGCCATGCATCATCTAGGTTCTGGTATGTGATTGGAGAGGTCATTATAGGGGTATATTTCCAGTAAAAAATTGGGCGTTAAGGCCAGATTTCGATCGGGGTTCCTTCATCTATCGCGCGCCAAAGTTCATCCATTTGAGCATTGGTAATGGCGATACAGCCATCGGTCCAGTTGTACCTTTGTGCCTCTTCGGGTGATAAAGATGAATTTGGATTTTGCCCATGGATCATGATCTGTCCACCGGGATCGAGTCCTAATGCGTTTGCCCTGAGACTGTCTTCTTCATTGGGATAGGAGATATGGATGGCGCGGTAGTATGCACTATCAGACTTTTTGTAATCCAGCAGATAACGGCCTTCAGGCGTGCGCTGATCGCCTTCGGTTAACTTGTGGCCCACAGGACGGTCACCCATTGCGATACGATATTTGCGTAGGATCTGTCCATTACGCATCAATGCCATGCTCGATTGTGATTTGTCGACAACAACAAGATCGATTTTGCCAATGCTGGTATTAGATGAACTGTAACTCGCACTCTGTAACGAGGTCACAGCGCCTATTTGTAACGAGTAACTTATCGAGATGACGAATGAGACTAGAATAAATATTTTGTGCATCAGGTGTCGAGGGTCCGATGATTAAACCGCTGTTAATAGTTATATCTTACCTCAATTATTGGTTTAGGGCAGGGAGGAATTTAATCTGTTTGGTATTATCTATGAGAAGTGGCAAAATACTCTGCTGCGCTAATTGGCGTAGCCTCATCTTCTCAATCAAGGAAAGAGTGTCCGCATGCAGCAAGATAATCATCAAATACCCGACACTTCGATGAGGTATAAACTACGAGAGATCATCTTTGGTACCGATACTAAGGCTGGACGATATTTCGATATCGCCTTGATAATCTGTATTATTATCAGTGTCTCTTTGGTGTTCTTGGACACTATGGCAGGGATCCATGAGCAATATGGTGAAATCATACGGATATTTGAATGGATATTCACCGTGATTTTCACCATAGAGTTTGCTCTGAGGCTGTATTGTTCGGCTCACCCCGTCAGCTATGCCCGAAGTTTTTATGGCGTCGTCGATCTCTTGTCTGTTTTGCCCAGTTATCTGGCCCTGTTTTTCCCCGGAGCCAACTTCACCTTAGTCATCAGAATATTAAGGCTCTTTAGAATTTTCAGAGTGCTTAAATTGTTACGATATCTTAGTGAGGGCAATGTTTTACTGAGGGCTATGTTACAGTCTGGGCGTAAAGTCTTTATCTTCTTCTTCTCTGTCAGCCTGATTATCATGGTGCTGGGCGCGATTATGTATGTGGTCGAAGGTCCTGAAAATGGCTTCACCTCAATACCTAAGTCGATCTATTGGACCATCGTGACGATCACAACTGTGGGTTACGGTGACATCACGCCCGGAACCACTTTGGGTCAAGTAATAGCTGCATTTACTATGTTGTTAGGTTATTCAATTATTGCGATTCCGACAGGCATTTTAACCGTAGAAATATCTCAGGAGATGGGACGAAATAAAGACCTACGGAGATGCAGCAACTGTTTAAAGAAAGGTCATGAAAATAACGCTGACTATTGCGACCATTGTGGTAGTGAATTAGAGAACGATGTTTAATGAGATGGGTAACGAAGGAAATAGATGACAGTCGCTAAATTTGTTCAAGGTTCGATAATGCGTCACATATTGGTGATGAGTTCCACGGCTGCAGTCGGGATCTCGGCACTTTTTGTGGTCGATTTAATCGATATCTTTTTTCTCAGTCTGCTCGGCGAACAAGAGTTAGCCGCAGCCGTCGGTTACGCCGGAACTATCTCATTTTTTACGACATCTATCGGCATCGGTCTGTCCATCGCTCTGGGCGCATTAGTCTCCCGCGCCATCGGGGCAAAGCAGTTAGATGTAGCCAAGAGATTACTGCTCAATAGTGCGGTGGTGACCTTGCTCATGAGCTTATGTGTATCTGCGGTCATGACCTATTTTATTCCTGAGGTGCTTTCCCTAGTCGGTGCGACTGGCCATACGGCTGAGCTGGCTGCGAGTTATCTCTATATCCTGGTGCCGTCTCTTCCTATCATCTGTCTGGCAATGGCGTTAGGAGCGGCGTTGAGAGCCGTGGGTGATGCTAAGCTATCTATGATGTCGACCTTAGCCGGCGGTGGCGTTAACTTAGTTTTTGACCCGATTTTTATCTTTGCGCTGGGAATGGGAATTGAGGGGGCCGCGGTAGCCTCGGTACTGGCTCGGACTGCGGTTCTTATCATCGCAGCTCGTGGCGTCATTACAAAGCATAAACTCTTCGGAGAGTTTGAGCTCGATAGTTTTAAGGCAGATTTAAGGCCGATATTTGCCATTGCAGGCCCTGCTATGTTGACGAATGTGGCGACACCGATAGGCAACGCCGTTGTCACCCGAGCTATCGCTGATTTTGGTGATGGGTATGTGGCTGGCTGGGCAGTGTTAGGGCGTTTAATTCCCGTTTCATTCGGAATGATATTTGCGCTGTCTGGTGCGATTGGCCCCATTGTTGGTCAAAATTTTGGTGCCCATGAATTTAGCCGGGTGAGAGAGAGTCTCACTAAGGCACTACAGTTTTGCATCTTATATGTCATCGCTGTCTCTCTGATTTTGATGCTGTTACAAGAGCAGATTGTTTCCATATTCGATATGCAGGGAGATAGCGCCGACATCATCCGTTTTTTCTGCAGTTATATTTCCGTATTTTTTATATTTTCCGGTGCGCTCTTTGTAGCGAATGCTTCATTTAATAATTTAGGTAAACCTAAATACTCTACCTTCTTTAATGTGGGAAAAGCCACGATCGGCACCATACCATTTGTCTATTTCGGAGCTAAGTGGGCTGGTGTATATGGTGTGTTGATAGGGCAAGTTATCGGGTCTATCATTTTTGCTGTTTTTGGGGTGTTAGCAGCCTTCAGGTTGATCGATAAAGTGAAACAAACCTCTTTACAGTATGGAGATGCGGAGTTAGTAAATAAGGCGGATGAGGAGTTACTGGATAGTGAGCTTATGCCAAGTAGCCCTAATCCATTGTCCTCTTCCTGTGCTCAGATGGCCCAGATAACGGAAGAGCAGGATTGTGAAGCCAGTAATGAACTGACGAAATCATTGAATGCTACAGACAGCAGGGCTGGCTAACAGCTAAAAACCTTAATTTGAATGCTAAAAAAGGGAGCTTAGGCTCCCTTTTTATTGTCTTAAATCATATCAAGAAAGATATAGCTTAAGCTTGTTTTGTATCCGTTGGCTCAACTTGTACGTCCTGAACCTCTTCGACTGAGCTCTGCTCTACGTCGCTTGGCGTGTTAGCCGATAGTGCCGCGTCTGCTTGCTCTTGAGCTAATGCTTTTGCACGATCACCTTTAGAGACATACTTTTTGATGGTAGGAGCTGTATGCTTGTTCAGGCGAGCCTTGGCACGTTTCGCCGTCATCTTGATCATTTTCTGTTTTTTGTTCATAAGCTCTCTAGCAATGTGCTTTCATATCTCTGACCTTCAAAAAGTGTCGGCCAGTTGTAAACCGGGTGCGGATTTTAACTTAATCTTGGCCGTCAAGCCATTAAATATGGATTTTCTTACCACTTATTGGCAAAGTGAACCCCAATTTATCGTATTAATAGTTTATTGAGCCTCTATGTCATCTAATAAAATCACTTTTTTTCAAAGATTTGAGAAAGATATTCTCTCTGGCGCGAAAACCATTACATTAAGGGATGCCTCTGAGTCTCATTACAAAGCGGGACAGCGGGTTGCTGTTTCGACCTATGAAACCGACCGTTGGTTTTGTGATGTATTGATTGACGCGGTCGAGTGCATCAAATTTGATGAACTTAACCAGATCCACGCCGAGCAGGAAAATATGACATTACCGGAATTAAGGTCTGTTATTACCGATATCTATGGTGAGATAGAGACACTATGGATGATTAGCTTTCACCTGGTACGCACTTAAAAGGGTTGAAAGCTAAAAGGGAAGGCTATTGGCGCTACTATGGTCGATGCTTTCCCCATGTATAACACACCGACTTTAACTAAGAGGAGAACCTTTCTCTGTCTTCATCGGTGGCACCTTCGTTGCATTCACCTCTAATTTCGGCGCGGCCGACTTCAATCATTCTGCTTAACTCCATAAAGCCTTCCCGGCAGTACCCTGTCATGTCCAATGTTTTTGATAATCCCAGCTCTATCTGTTCCGTCCAATCTGAAAGGTCCGGGGTATAGATAGAGCGCTTGGCAGATTTAGAACGACTCTGTTTCTTTAGCTCCTTGATTCGTTCCTGATGAGCCAGCTCGGTATTGCCCTCTTCAGGCATCTCGAGCTTGGCTTTATAGGTGAATAGCTTTATGCCATTACTTCTTATGTCCGTTTTAAACCTGTCTTTAACCCGATTTTTAAAATCGTCGGGATCGGTTTTGTGGCTGGCACAAGCCGAGATGGTGCTGAGGGCGATGAGTACCGACATTATTTTTATTATATTTTTTAACATATCCGCTCTTTTAATTCTTCACATCTTCGCTAAAGGGGTTACCTTTACAGTTAGCGCAGAAATTTACCATGAAATGTCACCATTGGTAGCAGGATAACTGAAAAGCAAGCAAGTTAGCAGCTTACTGACATTTTTTTACACTCCTCGTTTGGATACTGGTTCGGGTATGGAACAGTTATATCAAAATTGCTGCCAACTTGATTTCGCTCAAGTATTGATGTGACTCTGTTATTTAGTTGTTGCTATTTATCATGGCGCTGGCACTATTTATGTGTGGCATAACCCAAAGGAGAGGGGAGTTTATGGTGAATGTTGGTGTTCAGTTTTCCATTTTCAGATTGAATGATTCGGAGATTAGATGGCCGCAATTATAAAACTGCTCCAATCCCTGTTATCGAGTTTTAAGGACCTTATTCCTATCATTCTCGTGGTCGGATTTTTTGAGGTTTTTGTTCTACAGCAAGCGCCTGATAACCTCTTTTCTATTCTAATTGGCCTAGTGTTCATCGTTTTTGGTTTGACATTTTTTGTATTCGGACTGGAGATGGGCTTGTTTCCCATCGGTGAATCTTTGGCACAAGCCCTTGCCAGAAAGGGCAGCGTGTTTTGGTTGGTCATTTTCTCATTCTCTTTGGGCTTTGGGACGACATTAGCGGAGCCCGCGCTCACCGCCGTGGCAAATGAGGCCGCGCAAGTCGCAGCGGAGGGTAATGCCATTGCGATGACAGAAGAGGCGATGGACAGTTATGCGATGGGGTTGAGGTTAACCGTCGCCATATCGGTTGGCTTGGCCATTTTACTCGGTGTTGTTCGTATTCTTAAGGGTTGGCCGATTCATTACCTTATCATTGGTGGCTATGTCACAGTGATGATTCTGACCGGCTTTGCACCAGAGAATATCATTGGCATCGCCTATGATTCTGGTGGGGTAACCACTTCAACGATCACTGTGCCCCTTGTCACAGCTTTAGGAGTTGGCTTAGCGACGGTCATTAAAGGACGGAACCCTATGTTAGATGGCTTTGGTTTAATCGCGTTTGCCAGCTTAACGCCGATGATATTCGTGCTTATCTATGGGATGGTGGTGCTGTGATGGAGATGCTAACGAATCTGTTTACCACTTTCTTATTGACTGCAAGGGATGTGATCCCCATTGCGGTTATCCTGTTTGGTTTCCAACTAGGGGTGTTAAAACGTCCTATAGCAAATCTGCGGCAGGTTGCGCTTGGGTTTGTTTACGTGATTGTTGGCCTGAGCCTCTTCCTGGTCGGGCTTGAGCTGGCACTGTTTCCCATTGGTGAGAGCATGGCAGAGCAGTTGACGTCGCCTGAATTTATTCACCCTGAAGCCGGGGTTCATGCACCTACTGTTTGGCAAGATTATTTCTGGGTCTATATATTTGCAGCTGCCATAGGTTTTAGCACGACCATAGCCGAGCCTTCGTTAATTGCGGTCGCGATTAAAGCGAATGAGGTATCGGCTGGAGCCATTGGTGTACAGGGTTTACGGATCTCGGTGGCTATCGGTGTGTCGTTTGGTATCGCGTTAGGTTGTTTTCGGATTGTCGTGGGCGATCCGATCCATTATTACATCATGGCAGGGTACGTCATTGTGGTTATCCAGACCTTTTATGCACCTAAACTCATCGTGCCATTGGCCTATGATTCGGGTGGGGTGACAACATCAACCGTTACCGTACCTTTAGTCGCGGCTTTGGGCCTAGGTTTAGCCACAAATGTTGAGGGACGAAATCCGCTTATCGATGGATTTGGTCTGATCGCTTTTGCCAGCTTATTTCCCATGATATCTGTGATGGGATATGCACAAATAGTTGAAAAATTAAATAAGAGACGTTCGTTAAAGGAGCAAAAAGATGCGCTTTAAACTCATTATCGCATTCGTAGATGATGTCACTACCAATAATATTCTCGATGCAGCGAGAGAGGCGGGTGCGACTGGCGCAACAGTGATTAATCACGCCAGAGGCGAAGGGCTGGAGAAGAAAAAGACCTTTATGGGACTCTCTTTGGATGTTCAGCGGGATGTGATTTTATTTTTAGTCGAAGAACATAAGAGCAGAAGTATACTGGAAACGATCAATCGAGTCGGAGGGTTTGATATAAATCCGGGTCAAGGGATCGCAATTCAGATTGATGTCGAAGATGCCGTTGGGGTTGCCCATCAGGTCCAACAGATCAGTAAAGATATTGAGGATGATTTATGAGCCACCGAAAGATAGTCCGAAATGCAGATGTGATGACGAAGAAGTTTGTCATGGTCGATGGACTTGATACTGTTGCCGATGCCATAGAACTGGCCAGCTCTCAAGACGTGAGAGTATTACTCGTCAATAAACGTAATGAAGACGATGAGTTCGGTATGGTACTGATGAGTGATATTGCCAAGAAAGTGCTGGCAAAGGATAAAGCCCCGGAGCGGGTGAATATCTACGAGATCATGATCAAACCCGTACTCTCTGTCAGCCCTGAGATGGACGTCCGCTATTGTGCTCGCTTGTTTGAACGATTTCGTATCACAAAGGCACCTGTGATCGAAGCGGGTAAAATCTTAGGTTTAGTGAGTTATCATGATTTGGTACTTAAAGGGATGATGGCCGAAAAGCAGTAACGCTTTGTTTTAGCTGATTAAATAGCGACCTGAGAGGTCGCTATTTTCGTTTCACTTATGCGAATCGCTTATCCAGATAATTGATAATATCTGAAGATTCGTACATCCAGCGAGTCTCACCGTTCTCCTCTATACGCAAGCAAGGAACTTTAGCGTGACCGCCCTGACTGACCAGTCTTGACTTGTGGTCATCTTGTTTAGCATCGAGAGTCTCAATGTTGAGCCCTTGACGACGCATTGCGCGACGAACTTTGACACAAAATGGGCAGGCTTTGTATTCGTATAACGCGAGTAACTTAGTTGCGGCATCGACTTTAGATTGTTCATCCTGTGGACGCTTACGTTTCTTTGGGGCGAAAATGAAATTAAGAATTAGGATGATACGGCCTAGAATCCAACGAACAATAAACATGAGCTACCTCTGAATAAGTCAAAATCCGCCAGAGTGTAACCCATGTCACAGAATTATTAAATCTTTTAATCTGCCCCTAATGTCAGTAGCGCCTCCTGTGCGCCCTGATTGATATCGACGCGGCTGTCGAGCAGAAATATTCGATTTGCCGGAACCTTATTGATATTGATTAAGTGCGCTTTTACCGCTTGCGCCCTCTCGCTTGCAAGAGTGCCTAACATATTATCATCGACCACCTGCCGATTAAGACAGTGATTGTAGAGGGCTATATGCCACTGAGTCAGTAGCTGTGGCTCGCTAAGAGCAGAGTCTTTTTCATGACTCTTGCTGATTTGCTGTTTAAGTTCATTGGCATCTTGCATCAATTCAGTTTCATACAGGGCTATAAGCGCTTTGGATAGTGGCCCTTGTGTCGGGTAGGTACTCGGCGAGAGTGCTTCCGGCAACTCCTCAATCTCAAGTTGGCTTAGCTGAGCCAGTTTGTCCCACAGTGCCTTCTCTTGCAGTACACGGCTGTCGGTGGCCGAATTGATCGCGCCCTCAATACTCAAGGTTAACTTAGGTCTGTCGAGAAGGGCGGTGGCAAGCGTTGCCAGCTTACTGTTCTCTTTATCAGTAATCTGCGCGTTACCCGCAGCAAATTCAATTTTATCGAGCTCTTCGTCGTCACCAAATAGCCCGGCGAGTAGAGTAAATGGTGCCGTAACGGCTTTAGTGATCACATTGGTAAATGCCGTCATCACAATACTGCCCACGCTAAAGTCCGGAGAGTCCAGATCGCCCGATACCTCGAGTCCTAAGTCGATAACACCATGTCTGTCTTGTAACAGGGCGATGGCAAGCGTAACGGGCAGGCTGGTGGCCAGGCTACTATCGCTGGGTTCCCCGAGCTTTAACTGATTGACGACGATATGATTGCTGCCGTTTAGCTTGTTGTCTTTTAGCAAGTAGCTTAGCTCTAATGAAAGCTGCCCCTTATCGATATAATATCCGGCATAGGTTCCTGAGTAGGGGTTAACGGATGTGAGCTCCACACTGTTAAAGTCAAGATCCAGATCCAGGTAGGGTTGTTCGAGTAAGGGGTTAATCTCTCCTTTGAGAGTGACGGGGGCATATTTGTCAATTTTTCCCTTTATATCGACAACCGCAGCTTTGTCCGATAACGAGGACAGTTGGCTCACGCTTCCCTCTACCTGTTCAATACTTGCCGCAAAGTTGGGGGTCAGTGAGTTATCGGCAAAGAAGGTCGAACCGTCAGAGACCGTGATCTTACCGATCCTTATATCCAAAGGAGCTTGTTGATTAGACTCTGATAGCTCAGGAGCACTTTCAACGGCTTTTATCTCGGGAGTTTCCTTTGCCTCGGGTTTAGGCGTCGGCGGCGTACTCACAAGTAACTGTTGGAAGTTCGTGCTTTTATCTTCAGCTATGATGATGCGGCTGTAGGGTTGAGAGAAGTTAATCTGACTGATAGTTAATTGCTGTTTACCCTGATCAAAGTTTAACTTTTCTATCGCCATCGACTGCCATTTCAACAACGTCTTTTTGTGTTGATTGTCTTTAACCAGCAGTTCATTGACTGTGATATCACCGACAAAGCTTAACTCATCGGCCGAGCTTGCTTCTAAGCGACCGCTTGAGTTGAGCTCACCATTTTTGACTGTGATATTAATAAAGGGGGCCAGATAGGGTTGCAGCTGCTTTAACGAAAAACCAGTAAGCTGCAGATCTGCATTAAGGTGCTGTTGATTGACCTCGACCTTGCCCGTCGATGTTAACTTGCCTTGAGCGTTGATACCTAAGTCTTCTTGAGCGTTAATACCTAAGTCTAAACGGTATTCGATAGGGGAATTGAAATCAGACTGTATTGACCCTGTTGTCAGGTTTATCGGCGCTATGCGCCAGGGCGTATTTTCGGTGAGCAGGCTTTCTTGTATGTTCAGCGCATAGTCTTTTACAGATATTTCACTTAAGGTCGCAGACCATAAGCTTGAATGTTCGCTCTCTTTGTCTTCTGATCCTGTATGCTCAGCCTTGTTGACCTTTACTGAGCCTGTTTCACTGGCAGAATTAGCCATAAAGCTCGGGATGAACAATGGGACAATATCTATTCCATCGGAGGTGATGCTGGCGTTCAGGTCTAAATTTTCGGTATGTAAACGGTTAACGACTATCTCTTTATCATCAAGATTGAGTTCTATGCCCTCAAGGGCCAGTAATGGCAAGCTCACCAAAGGGCGGTCTTCATGGGTAAACAGGATATTTTCTAAAGAGAAGGCCCCTTGGCTGGTGACCACTTGAATAGGTGCCTGACTCGATGTTGTGTTTGATTTTACTTCAAAATGACTTTGGAAATTCAACTGTCCGGTTTCGAGTTTCGCCTTAAAGTCGTCAGAGATAAAAGACCAAAAGTGTGGCAATTTTATTGCGGTTAATGCTAACTCGCCGACGATATTGAACGGAGATACCTGTATCTGTCCCTGTGTGGAGATATCTCCCCCTTGCTTTCCAACAAAGTGAATGGAAAAGTGATTACCCGAAGAGGTGCTTGTAATGTCTGTTAAGGTATCGAAACCTTTCAGTTTAAGATCTACCGCCGGGTAATGTAATTGGCTGTCGGTGACCGTATCTGAATATAAAAAATTAGCGTTAGCAATCGACAGATGTTCAACGATCACATGGGGCAAGCTCATTGGTTCATTCGATGGCTCTTGAGGTGATTCGGGAGACTTTGCAAGTTCAGCCAGAATATCTGAAAAATTGAATTGCAGATTTTCCTTGGTATTTAAACGCTCGGTAAACACGAAGGGCTGAGTTAAGCTGACATCGCTAATGCTGATTGCCCCATTGAACAGAGAGTGCCAAAAGCGCAATTCAAAGCCCAATGTATCAAAACCGACAAACTCACGGTTATCGGTCTCATCTATTTTAAAGTGGGTCAAAACTACATTAAGTGTAAAGGGATTGATGCTGACATCATCTAAACTTACCGGCCTTTTTAATAGTGATTCAAGTTGTACCGGGAGCTGCTTTTCGACGGCATAGGGGACAATTAGACCTAAGATCCCCGAATAGACAAAATATGAAGTTAGCAGGATAGAGAGGTATCGTTGATACTTAGGTAATTGTTTAAATTTCTCTGAGAAATTACTGAATTTTTCCCTAATAGCGAACATACTTACCTTATCATCTATAAATAACTTTGATCCTGTTGCTAGTTTAGCTAACTTAATAGATTTGTAATAGAAATCTAATGAAATAAAAGCCTACTTGCTCGGATTAAAATCAATTTTCTAAGCTCGATATTTAATAAGATTGGTATAGGCGCTGATGACAAAATTTTATTTTGATGGGCAAGGAGTCGATGCTCTACCCGATGAAACCGTGTTAGATGCCCTGCTCAGAGAGGGGCATCGGGTTAACTTCTCTTGTAAGAAAGGGCGGTGTAAAACCTGCTTAGTGCAGCACCTTGAAGGGGAGTTAACGGCGGGGGCTCAAAGAGGGCTCACATCCCGTTTAAAGGAGAACCACTATCTGTGTTCCTGTCAGTGCCGTCCAACAGCGGGGCTTAAATTAAAATCTTTATTAGCTCAAGATCTGTTTATTCCGGCTAAATTGTATTCCAAACAGTACCTGTCTGATTCTGTCGTTAAATTGAGAATAGAGGCGGCGGAGAAAATAGACCACAGGGCGGGACAACACATTAACTTACGCCGTTTCGATGGCCTTACCAGAAGTTACTCTGTTACCAATGGTGCACTTTCTGAGTTTATCGAGTTACATGTCAGAAGAAAATATAACGGTCAGTTTAGTGATTGGCTGTTCACTCATGCCAGTGTCGGTGAAAATTTACTGATCCAGGGCCCCTGGGGAGATTGCTGTTATTCGACAGATTTTGTCGATGATACCTTAATCTTGATTGGGAGCGGGACAGGTTTGGGAACGGTGTATGGAATAGCCAGAGATGCTTTGGACAATGGTCATCGAGGAGAGATCTATCTATACCATGGTGCAAAAAACTTCGAGGAGTTGTATCAGCACTCAACCTTGCTGAAAATGATGATGGAATATCGAAACTTTACTTATCAAGCCTGTATAGAGAGTGACAATAACTCAGAGGAACATCTTTCTAATCGAGTCCTGCAGGGAAACCCATTTGATATTGCCATGAGCCGACACCCATTCGATGTCTGTATGCCTTGCGATAGTCAGAATCGTTTTTACCTGTGTGGTGAGCCAAGCTTTGTCTCTAAGGGACAAGAGACGATATTTTTAAACGGCACACCATTGGATAGAGTGCACGTGCTATCTTTCGACTATAAAGATCTCAGGAGTCGAGCACGGGATTAGCTATACAGTCTTATTGTCATCGTCTACTGCCGATTTGAGGTAACTTATTGCTGCGATGATTGCGCCTTGGGGATCTTTTATCCAGCAAAACCGGCCCACGCGAGGAATATCTTCCGGGCCATATAACAGCTCACCTCCTAATGACTTGGCCTTGATAGCGACGCTGTCCACATCCTCTACCGTGATGTAACCTGTCCAATGGCTTGTCTGTTTGGGGCAGGGGTTGGGTGTGATCCCACCGATTGCAACTCCTTGATTTTCTATTATGTGATAGGGGCCATGGCCCAGATGCATGGTTTTAAATTCCCAGCCAAAAACTTCTCCGTAGAAAGTGATTGAGTCTTCACAATGGTTTGAAGTTAGCTCGTGCCAACTCAATGCACCTGGTGTCGTGAAAGGTGAGCCCATCTTCAGCTCCTTAATGAGCAACATATATGGATAAAGTGTAGTTCAGCTTTAAACTTTTAAAATAAAGCTGAGTATATTGTTTTTCGCTAATAAAATTATTAACCTATGATAAGCTGATGTAACAGAAAGAGAAGTTACCGGTACTGGTTAGATTAAAGTTACCTTTTTTGCCCGTGCCTAAGGTATTGTTGGTCGCCATTTCAAGGAATGAAAATGCAGATAAGAATAGCGATAGATGAAGATCTTGAATCTTTAGCACTCATGTTCGATGAATATAGAAAAAGTTTAGGAAAGGAGTCTGATCCTCAGGGAGGGAAAGAGTTTATCGAGTCCAGGTTACTCGAAAATGACTCGGTTATTTTTATTGCTCTACGTTGTGGTGAGCCGGTTGGCTTTATTCAGTTATACCCGTCATTTTCATCCAGCTTACTAAAACCTTTGTGGTATTTTGATGACCTCTATGTAGCCGAGTCGTTTCGTGGCCAAGGGATTGCCAGAGACTTGGTCGCAAAAGCCAAAGAGCTTGCCGATGAAACTCAAGTCCTCGCCGTTCGCAGAGAAAGGTTGGAAGGGGATGGATTTGTGCCTATTGAATCATTCTCCATTTGATTAATGCCGAATACTCTATGGTATTATTAGCTGTTTAGTTAATTTTGGAGCTAGTAGCTTGAATAAGAGCGTTATTACAAACCTGATCGCAGCCGCTTTGGTTATGGCAGGGTATTTTTTTGCATCTCCGATTATCATCAGTATCGGATTATTTGCACTCTCCGGAGCCGTCACAAACTGGCTTGCGATTCATATGTTGTTTGAGAAGGTACCGGGGCTTTATGGCTCAGGTGTCGTCCCATCTCGTTTCGAAGAGTTCAAGGACGGGATCTCTCACTTGATGATGAAACAGTTTTTTACCGACGAAAATATAGACCGCTTTTTGTCGGAGCAAGGTGGCGGTGAATCTCATATCAATCTGCAGCCTGTGATTGAACAGGTCGATTTGACGCCGGCATTCGATGCCTTAGTCACCACCGTTGAGCAGTCATCATTGGGTGGCATGCTGGCTATGTTTGGAGGAAGTGAAGCCATTACTCCCTTGAAGGAGCCATTTATCGAGAAGATGAAAAGCTCTTTGGTTGAGCTATCCCAAAGTGAAGAGTTTTATGCCCTGCTTAAGAGTGAGTTAGAGCAGCCCGATGTGCTCAATGATATGCGCACAAAAATCAATGAAATTGTCACTCAGCGACTCAACGAATTGACACCGCAATTAGTCAAAGAGATCATTCAAGAGATGATAAAAGAACACCTGGGTTGGTTGGTTGTTTGGGGTGGCGTTTTTGGTGGGGTCATTGGCTTCATAGCGGCAATGCTAAAGATCTGATATTCAGTTAAATATAAGGGAGCTTCGGCTCCCTTTTTGTTATCCATAAAGCTATGCTATAAAAGAGTCTGTGAAGTTATTAATGGAGTTAAAATGGATCAGCATAACAAAATCAACTATCTGGAAATTCCTGTAAAAGATTTGGCTCAAACTAAAACCTTTTTTAACCGGGCATTTGGCTGGGATTTTACGGATTATGGGCCGGAATATAGCTGTTTTAATCAAGCCGGGATCGCGGGGGGATTTTACCTGTCGCCTCACTCGTTCGAACTAAACAGAGGCTCGGTGCTGATAGTTATCTATTCAGATGACCTGCTTGAATCCATTACTGGTGTTGAAGCCGCTGGCGGCACTATCACTGAGCCGGTATTTTCCTTTCCTGGTGGCAGAAGATTTCACTTTAAAGACCCCAATGGTAATGAGTTTGGGGTTTGGTCACAGTAGTTCAGCAAGAGTAGTTAAGTAAGAGTAGGTTAATCAGAGCCGTTTAACAGGAGTCGCTTATGCCCCATTGTATCATCGAATATTCGGCGCCATTAGCGCACGAGATTGATATTAAGCAGTTTGTTCAACTTGTCCATCATGGTGCGATTAACTCTGGCTTGTTCGAACGATCGGCTATTAAGACCAGGGCGATTCGCTGTGATGATTATCAGGTGGGCGATAACCATCTAGGTAGTTTTATTCATATCACAATAAAGATCATGCCAGGACGAACGGATGAGCAGAAACAACATCTGCTGTCGACTGTTTATGATTCGATTTCCGTTGAAACGGTCTCTGTGTATAGCCTGACTATAGAGGTGATAGATATTAATGCAACGGCTTATGCTAAACACTTAACCTGTGGCCATTAATCATATCCACTAACGGTATGTGACTGATATGAAAAAGCGGTGATAACCTTGATTACCACCGCTCACGATGAACTAGTGATTAATAGGCCTGTTCATGAACCGAGCGCACCGCACGTCCCGATGGGTCAATAATCCCTCGCAGGCTCTCATCCCATGCTAAGGCCTCTGGTGTCGAACAAGCTACCGATTTGCCGCCTGGAACCGTTTCAGCGGCTGTAGGCAATGGGAAAAGCTCCTCAAAAAAGCTGCGGTAGAAATAGGCTTCCTTGGTTTCAGGGGTGTTGTAAGGGAACCTGTATTTTGCATTCGCTAATTTAAGGTCATCAACTTTCTCTTCGGCCAACTCTTTCAAGCCGTCGATCCAGGAGTAGCCAACGCCATCACTGAACTGCTCCTTTTGACGCCAAGCCACCTCTTTAGGTAACTTATGTTCGAAGGCTTGACGAAGAATATGCTTCTCAATCTTGCCATCTTTAGACATCTTGGCTTCCGGGTTAATGCGCATTGCGACATCCATGAACTCCTTGTCGAGGAAAGGTACACGTGCTTCCAGTCCCCAGGCTGCCATTGCCTTGTTTGCACGCAGGCAATCAAACAGGTGCAGTTTATCGAGCTTACGTACTAACTCTTCGTGGAATGCTTGTGCATTGGGTGCCTTATGGAAATAGAGGTAACCGCCAAATAGCTCATCGGCTCCTTCCCCAGAGAGCACCATCTTTATGCCCATGGCTTTAATTTTCCTGGCCATCAAGTACATAGGTGTCGCGGCGCGAATGGTGGTGACATCATAAGTTTCCAGATGATAAATCACATCTTTGATCGCATCGATACCATCCTGGAAGGTAAAGGTGATCTCATGGTGAATCGTCCCAATGGCATCGGCCACTTTCTTGGCGGCAATCAAGTCAGGTGCACCTTCAAGCCCGACGGCAAAAGAGTGAAGTTGTGGCCACCATGCACTGCTCTCGCCATCATCTTCGATGCGACGCTTAGCAAAAGTTTGAGTGATTGCTGAGATAACCGAAGAGTCTAGGCCGCCGGAGAGCAAGACGCCGTAAGGGACATCAGACATCAACTGACGCTTTACCGAGGCTTCAAGCGCATCTCTGAGCTCTTCAACGCTGGCGGGGTTCTCTTTTACCGCATCAAACTCTCGCCAGTCACGCTGATAATAATGCACATAACCTTCGCTGCTAGTCATGTAGTGGCCGGGCTTGAACTCTTCGACAGTTTTACATACCGGCATCAAGGCTTTCATTTCCGAAGCAATATAGAAGTTTCCCTCTGCATCGAGACCCGTGTAGAGCGGGATTATCCCCATATGGTCGCGACCAATCAGATAAAGATCTTTCGTCTTATCGTATAAAACAAATGCGAATATGCCGTTAAGTTTGTCCAGGAAGTCTGCGCCATATTCCTGATAAAGGGATAGGATCACCTCACAGTCAGAGTTGGTTTGGTAGCTGTACTTATCGCCTAATTCGGCTTTGAGTTCTTTGTGGTTATAGATTTCACCGTTGACAGCAAGAATAATGCTTTCGTCTTGGCTGAGCAGAGGTTGAGCACCGTGTTCAATATCGACAATAGCGAGACGCTCGTGAGCGAGAATCGCTTTATCACAGCTGTAGATCCCTGACCAATCAGGACCGCGATGACGAAGTAGTTTAGACATCTCCAGCGCAACCTGACGAAGTGGCGTCGCATCAGACTTAATATCTAAAATGGCAAATATTGAACACATAGGCTATCTCCAGCAAAACGGTGTAAATCTCAATTGAGTGTTACTGTGCCAGCAATTTTACATTTTGCCAAATGCGGAATTGACAAATCTTCGATAAAAGTGGGGTTTTGAGCTTGGTTAATCCGATCTTTCGCGGGCTAAAATGAGGAAAGCTCAACGCGTGGTGGATTTTGTTGGGTTATCTTTGGTTGTCGGCTATTAAAGGGCTAATAATTTCATTATTAGCAATGAAATTATTATTGTTTAAACAATATCTAAAAACAGCGATTTAGCGCGATTTATATACCGGGCAGTCTAAAAGTTGAACTAACAGGCTCAAAGCCTTGGCCGTTCGCTTTATGTTGGTGAAGTTTGGGGGAATGACCTAACGGGGCATAGTGTAGGGCTATTCAGGAGAAACAACTTAAGAAGAGCAGGGCCGCTCGATTGAGCTTCCCTGCTTTTGGAGCAGACTAACAGAGAATTATTCTTCTAATTTAGCTGTCACTCTGTTCTCATCAGACTTTGCCGCTCGTAAAGAGTGAAACTCGGTTCCCTGATAATAACCGGGCCAATCAGAATTGTTGGCGAGAGAGTCGGCGGCATGATAATAGACGGCGATATCTTCGAGGGCACCGCTAAGATCCCAGTCATGGCGGTATTCATCACAGGTGCTATGGTAACAGCCTTTCATTATCTCCTTCATTCTGGCTTTATACGCTCTGGTGGACTCATCGACAGGCTGGCTGCCTCCACCAGCAAATACTGCGGGTACCCCTTTCTGTGCGAAGCTGAAATGATCTGAGCGGAAAAAGCCACCCGATTCAGGGCGACTCTCTGATGTTGCCACTCTATTTTGAGGTGCCAGTGCTTCGATAAGGTATTGCTCTAACTCAGATTTCCCTTTGCCAACAATCGTGTAGTCACTGGTTCTGCCATAAATGTTGGTGCTATCGAGATTAAATACAGCCACCGACTTATCTATCGGGTAGATGGGGTTCGCTGCGTAATATCGAGAGCCGAGTAAGCCTTGTTCCTCACCTGTCGTTGCAATGAAAGTGAGCGAGCGTTTTGATGGGTTGCCAGTCTTGGCCTGATGTGCAAACTGACGGGCGATGGCCATAATGCCTGCGGTACCAGAGGCATTATCGAGTGCACCATTATAGATTTTATCGTCAGTTTTATTTTCATCTACGCCGATATGATCCCAGTGAGCGGTAAACAAGACATGCTCGTCTGCGGCCTTAACACCGGGTAGTGTAGCCACAAGATTGTAGCTGTTGGCATACTCAGCTGTATTGGAAAACTGAATGTCGGCGCTCTGCTTAAGCGGCAGATTAACAGGGCTGTTTGCCGCACGGTCACTGAGGTTCTTTAACGATATTCCGGACTTGTTGAAAAGCTCATTTGCGGCGTCGAGGGTAATCCAACCCTCAACCTGAACACGCTCAGCTTGTTTCTCCTTACTGTGCACAAGGTCTTGCTGTGCACCGGTCCAGCTGTTTTCCACCACTGACCAGGGGTAGGAAGCGGGCGCTGTGTCATGAATGATGATGGCACCCAGGGCGCCTTGTCTGCTGGCCTCCAGATACTTATAGTCCCATCTGCCGTAATAGGTCATCGCCTTGCCGTTAAACAGGCCCGAGTCTGGTCTGGCAAACCCCGGGTCGTTAACCAGCATGACGGCTATCTTGCCTGCCATGTCGATACCTTGATAGTCGTTCCAGTCATACTCGGGGGCAGAGATGCCATAACCGACAAACACCAGAGGGGCATCTTTAATATCGACACCGCCGTTATCATGGCGGCTGCCCAGTACCACATCTTCACGGTATTTGAGTGTCAGTCCGGCGAGGTTCACCTCTTGCGCTTCCGATGCGGTGTAACTGACCATAGGGACGGCTTGTAGGTAATCACCGTTATTTGCACCATTTAGTCCCATTGCCTTAAAGGCCTGTGTCAGGTAATCCAGTGTGAGCTTCTCGCCACGGGTGGTAGGGGCGCGACCTTCAAATTCATCGGAGGAGAGGGTTTTAATATCTTCTCTGAATTGGACTTCATCGAAGCTGACCTGAGTGACACTTGCCGTGTCGACTTGCGGGTCGATTTCCAACTTGAGAGTTTGGGGTTGGCTGGGGTGTTGGCTACATGCACTGAGCAATGCAAGCAGCGATAGCGGAAGCAGTAATCGCATCATTGGTCCTGTTATTATTGTTATTCTGACTTAGAATGACTTATTAAAATAGTCGGCGAACATGATGAAGGAAAATTGCCCGCTTTGACAAGAGGGGGATGGCAGAAAAGTGTTACCTTGTGTTGCACCAACGTAAGAGGCCAAGCAAGAGAGCAAAGAGAAGGCTGACTCATATCCCCCCTCTATAGCTAGCGATAAAGTGCTTTATTCGGTTCAAGTATGTTATTACGGATGATTAACCGATCTGAAGTCGCCTTTAAGTGTGATTAACACTAACCCTATGCACGCAACCAGCGTGCCGCAAATTAACGAAAATAAGTTCATCGTTCCGTGAGCCGTATATTTGATGCAAAAAAATGCGACTATCGAACACAGTGACCACAAAAAACCAAACACAGATGTAGAATTCCCCATAAACGCCTCTAACTTCAGAATATATCCAGATGTTACAAATGTATCTTTAACCAGACATCAATAAGAGTCTTAGTAATGCCGGTTATCGCTGGTTATAAAAGTTAATAATAGTGTTGGAAGTGGGGCTTGGAATGGTGTTGGCTATGTAAGAGCTGGAAAATACCTCTGTAGCTTGATTTATAAATGGCAATAGCCCGCTTTGAAAAGCGGGCTATCTCAACGGGCTGAGTATTATATCCATAGGTTTTAAACTTAAAGCTTTTAAACTAATGGTTTTTAAACTTATAGCTTTTAAACTATGTCTATATCGGCTGCGCAGTTAAAGATATGGTTAGGTCTGAATGGCTCCAGCTCAATATCTTTGAGCTGGCTGACGCCACTGGTGACCAGTACCGTTTCAAGACCCGCCTGAAAACCCGCCAAAATATCAGTCTTCATATTGTCGCCAATAATAATGGTATTTTCCGAGTGGCCTTCGATATGGTTTAAGGCAGAACGGATAATCCATGAACTGGGTTTACCGACATAAAAGGGCATGCGACCACTGATACGCTCGATGGGCGCACACAGGGCTCCGCAGGCCGGGCTAAAAGAGGGGCCATGGGTATCGGGGTTGGTTGCAATAAAGCGGGCTCCTTCGACGACGAAGCGCGCTGCCTTATGGATCATCTCCCAGTTATAGGAACGTGTCTCGCCGACGATGACAAAGTCGGGGTTGATATCGGTGATGCTCGCGCCTGACAACTTTAGGCAACCCTTACTATAACAACAAAAACCTGATGTGTTTAAGTAAGGGTTTTATATGTCAAGAAACTACAAATTATTTGGATCGATGGTGTAGCCTGCTTCACGTAGTTCTCTTAAAAGATCAATCTCCCAAGCACCATTTGGGATGTAAACAATACCATTGATGTCACTAGGTAGCTCAACATTGCCTTCAACGATTGCTGCTACATTAGGTCGTCCAATAAGTCCCATCAAATATCCATGCTCAAAAATGACGTTTTGGCGTGCTCTAAGTGCTAAGTCTCCGTCAGTTGCTTTGATTTTTACTTCACCCATATCATCAGGTGTGTATAGAACTATTCCATAGCCCACATCTTTTGTGTTGTGCTCCAACTTTTCAATAATGGTTTTATTACCACTTGCTTTAAGATGTAAAATAATTGGGTCGAATCCATGTTTTCGAAGAAAAGCTTCAGTGCGAGATTTAACTTCACCATCATGGCCGTGAACGATAAACACTTTCTTAGATTTTACTGTAGGTGTTACAGGTATTATATCCACTTGCTTAACGTCCTTGTTGATTGGAGTGAAATCATACTCACCATTTTTGATGTCAAGCATAAGAGAATCCATGTAAGCTACCATGCGATTCCCATCATTATTCCAGAATGTTTCTAAATCAGTCGCTTTGATAACCAAAACAAAAGTATTAAACATTCCTTTAAATCGCAGTTGTTCACAAGGTAGTGATTCTTCATAAAAGCTTGATACTGCTTTTTTCCATGCAACAAATCTTTGAGCACCAAAGTTTGAACCCTTGTTTTGAAATGCAGGAGCAACTTCGTCAATAAGTCTATTTCTTAGTCTGCTTAACTCTGTAATGATCTCTACTTTCATAGAGTCTGTCACTTCTTGCTTATCCATCCATGCCTCACAAAATGGTTCTATTAAGAACATTCTACCGAGATACACAAATAAGGCAATGAAATAGGGGAGGTAACTGACTGTTTTAAAATGGAGTTTGTGATGCTGAGCGAGAGGGTTTACAGGTGCAATTAGTAACAAACCGCTGTGATGGGGTGACCTGCTTAAGCGGAGTAACCCTTACTATAACAACAAAAATCTGATGTGTTTAAGATGATAAGCGAGTGTTCTTTTAAAATCGTGTGAGAGGCAATATTACGAGTGCAATTAGTAACAAACTGCTGTGATGGTAAAACCCGCTTTATAAAGCTCATGGGTGAGGGCGCCCTCACCGATAACGAAGGCTTTATTACCCGTTTGATGCTTGAGAAAGTCGGCCGTTGCCATCGCCGAGGTGTAGAAACACTCTTCGGGGACATTGAGGCCCGCAGCGCCGAGTCTGTTTTGCAGATCTTTGCCGGTTTGCACCGGATAGTTGGTCAGGATGACCAAGGGGTTACCTTGTTCTAAAACTCGGTGGATGAACTTATCACTACCGGGGATCAGTTTATTGTTGTGCAGTAAAACGCCGTCGATATCGCAAATAATATTTTTCATTAATAGATCTCGCTTGAATTGTGAAATCAGTGCTTTGTTTAACCAGATTGCTTTATATAATGCCAATTTAGCCGCAATTACAATGACTTTTATCTGGGATTTACGTTTGGGGTTCCGGATCATGCCAAATTAAAAAGGGCTGAGTGATTGGGGGCATAGAGATGTGCTTTCCTGGGTTACAGGACCTGAAATTTGTCTCTCAATAAAGTGAAGTTCTCAGTTCGAAAAGCCTTAAAGCCTGTATTCACAATGGTTATCAATAGGTGTAACATGCTTCTGAATTTATTAAATATTTTTGTGTTATGTAGTGCCTGAGTACATGACAGCATAAGAAGAATACAGGCTGGCAGAGGCTTTCACCCTTACCAGCTTAAAAGAAGAGGGAAAAGGGTGATGGGTGTAGAAGGAAGAATGTCAGACAGAGCAAAAAATTTAGAAGATAATGAATTTTTGGATCATTTGAAAAAAATTGAAACTGCAAATGAATATTCATTATTACAGTTTCAAAAATTACAAAGTAGTTTGTCTGAAGTTGAAAGTAATATCGTATCAAAGTTAAATGTTAACAATTCATTGCTTCTTTGTAACGGTCAGCCTCTAAGTGAAATTGGCTATAACGGTGATGGAAAAGAAGATAGGAAGAACAAACGCGTAGAGAATGTGCTTAATAATAGCAATTTTTTTGAAGCTGCATATACCGCTACTAATAATCCATATGTTCTACTATTTTCCAGAGCTCACTATGTAAAAACCATTGAGGTTGTAGTTCAAAGTGGTCATCAAAGTGACCTTACTGGTTTTTATATTCAAGAACCGTCAAAAAAATTACAAACCACTGAGCCTATCATCGATGGGAGGAAGAAAAGTCGAATTGTATATGAAGTGAATAGTCAGATAATTGGATTTTATTTTAATTTACCTATTTCCATCGTGTCGGTTGAAGTTGTCAGCACTACTCCTTCAGATGTTTCTAAAGTGATGGAAAATTTGCTTGAGGTTAAAGCTGAAATGTTCTCTGTAGCTTCTAGCATCAGAGGAGGCATTCAGAATTATTTTAATTTAACGAGAGAAAGAATAAAATCTAAAAGATCTGAGGTCGATCAATTGTCGACACAGATTTCAACATTACAAGAAGAAAAAGGCCGGTTAGACGTATTTATTTCACAGGATAAAGGGATTTTAAAATCTGTTAAGGAAGATATTTCAAGGGAGCGAAAGTCTTTGGATTCAAGCTCTTTAAAACTGCATGAACTTAATGGTGAAGTAAGTGTTTTACTCAAAAAAAATAATGAAGCCATACTTACAAAGAAGAATTTGTATTTAAAGGAAGTTGAGTTAAATAACAGTATTAGCACGATTGAACAACAGATAAAATCTAAGCACTTGGAGTTGGAGAGTGTGCACGAAAAAATATCTAAAGGTACGGCTAAAGCCGACACTTACACTCGTGATTTAAGTGGTCATATGAAAGAAAGCCGTATTCAGCTGGGCTGTTATATGCTGTTAGCTCTTACTCTGATTGGATTCACTAGCTTCATTTTTTGGGAAGTTTACGATAGGGCTTCTTCACTGATAGGTTCATTCAACACTGCACAAGACACGAACATTTGGCAGCTGTTACTCAGCCGCTCACCATTAATCTTAGCAACTACAGTTCTACTGACTGGTTTTCTGGCGTTGTTGTTCTTCACTGTAAACCATATTATTTCACTAAATAAAGACAGAATGAATATGCTTAAAGCATCGATACTTGCAGAGCAAATTTCTGTTTCACTAGCTAATGACTTTGCTCTAACAAGAGCCCAGCGCCTTGAGCAAAGCAAGAAACTTAAAGTAGAGATCATTATGAAGCTGTTTGAAAGCCAGCAGCCAACTTCAAAGTTAGATGCTAAGAACATGTCTATTATGACACAGGCCATCGATACTATTCTTAAGGTTAAGAAACAGACTCAGTAGAATTGAATTTCAGCATAAAGCCACTTTTTTAGGTGTTTTTTTTAATTTCAACTTTGACTACACCACGGTGATGGCAAAGCTGGCTTTATAGAGCTCATGGGTGAGGCACCCTCGCCGATAACGAAGCCCGTTTGATGCTTGAGGAAGTCGGCAGTTGCCACCCTGAGTGGTGAAAGGCCAAGCTCAGTGAGCTTGGCCTTAGGTAGGGCGTTATCTGTTTTTGTGAGCTATTTGCCAACTAGTTAGCGTTAGCGGCTAACTTATCGAAGATGGTGAACATGGTATCGAACATATACAACATCACCATCTGTTGTCCCGAGGGCTGACGATAAGCCCCCGAGATAGAGATGACATTACCATTTTCATGGTCGAACGCAGAGTACTGACCATTCACACCAATCATGGTGGAGATAGTGCGACCGGTTACCGGGTGCGTAGCCGTACGCCACTGGTTCTTATAGAAAGCTGTCGGGAAGATCTTGTATTCGTAAGAGACTTTTGACCAAGCAGCTTTCACACTATCATCACCATTAATCACTGCGTCAACATATGCTTTAGGAAGAACCTGTTCGCCCAGATGATTTTTACCTCCATTGGCCATGAGTAAAGAGCCGATAGCGAAATCACGAGCAGTCATGTTGGCTGAACCGGATGCTGCAGACTCATTTGCTTGGTTAACGTACATTGTCATGTCAGAGGTGAAACCACCCTCAGACCACAAGTACTTTTCGAAGAATTCAGAAAGTGTTAGCCCGGAGCTACGTACAATCGCCAGGCCAAGCATTTCAGTATTCACATCTTTGTACTCATAAACCTCACCGGGTGCATACTTAGGTGCTGTCGTGGTCGCGAAGATTTTCAGATAGTCACTGAATGTATTCAATTGGCCGAGGTTATCGGCTTTAGGTACTAAATGACCATCAACGACATGCAGTCCGTTATAACCCATCACCGATGGCATGTTGCTGTCCCAAGAGCCAGTAGTACCGGCTCCATAGGAACCCCAATGGTAATCGGGACGAGAATCGGGCAGGTCTACCACACCGGCGCTCATATCGGCAAAGTTCTGCAGTGGGATATTTTCCCACTGAGTTCCTTTGACCTCTGGAGCGAACTTTCCGATAGGATCAGACATCTTTAAGAAGCCTTCACGCTCTGCGATGAATATCGCCATCGATGTGAATGATTTATGCGCCGACATGATGTGGTTTTTGGTATTTTTGTCTGTACCGTTCCAGTAATCTTCGGCTATGATTTCGCCTTTCTTGTTCATTACGACATAGTTTTGAATAGAAGCCCTGTCTCGCATCACATCATAGAGGCTGATTTGCTTGCCTGGGATCACGTTGTCCAGCATTATTTTCGATACATCCAATCCACCGATGACTTTTAACTCCATCGCTTTCTCTGGGTTGTTGTGGATTAATGCATAGCGATGATAAAGGTGAGAGTCGGCCATGGTCAGTTGAGTGAGCCTTGCCTCTTCCCAATTCTCGACCCCGGCACCATAGGCATTAAGGTTGGTTTCCATCTGGGCATCGGGCTCATGGTAAGTAACCGTTGCATTAGCCGTAAAGGCAGTGGTGAGCGCGAGTGATAAAGCGATAAGTGATTTTTTCATTGTCTGTATTCCTGATAGATGGTTATAAAGTTGTGCTAATTGCCCTGCTCTATAACCTTCAACAGGCTGCGAATGATGAACCCATCTCGAGTAGTTGTGTTATGCCGGATATTTTCACTTTATTCCTCCCAACAATGATTTGAAGCTTGCTCCACCTGTATCTTTACCGGTATTGCTTATCGATATAGCTAATATCCCAAAACAATTGATACTAAGCATCATTAAGGTGTTTAGTTATTCGTGGCATGCCATAGGCTTTATTCGATTAAACGAATCACAAGGTTAGCTTCGAAGGCATCAATCTTAAGCTCTTGGCAGTGGTCGACCAAGTAACGTTTTGAGTCATGAAAGTGGTAGCTGAAGTATTGGGATAATCGCCTGTCCTCCATCTCATACATCTTGGTCGCCCAGTGATTGAGTACCAGAAGGCTGACATAGGCGCCGAATGCCCTAGGACTAAGCACTGTATCGATATATCTGCTGCTTATTTCGTATCGTGAGCTTGTGCTGGGGAAGATTAAGAAGTTGTAGCCATGATCGACCAGGCTTTGCCAATGCGTATTCGAATTATGGCTGCTGGAATGACTGGCGATCTCGTTAAAGCTGTTGATGAGCCTCAGCGTCATCATGCCCGGTAGCGCATCTTTAAACTTTGAAAACATATCTTTGCTAATGCTCCATATTTAATACCGATTGGTATAAGCCTTAAATATGAAGCCAGAATAGAGGGAGAATTAAAATCAGACATCACTATTGGTCTTAGTGAACTTAGGTGAAAAACTTAAATAAAAAATTTGATGAAGAACTTAAATAAAGGGCGTATAGAAAGGACTTAGAGAAAGAGCAGAGATAAAAAAAGACCCGAGAATCTAATCCTCAGGTCTTTTTTGTTTTATAGCGTGATAGCTATTTTAATGCAACCGGACTGAAGCGTTAGTCAGCCGCATAGCCTGCTTCATCGAGACGAATGTCGTCGAGATAAGCGGCACCATCAGCCATTTTTAGTCGTCCTTGGCTAAACCACTTAACGACCATAGGGTAGATAGCAAGCTCTTGCTGGTTCACGCGCTCAGCCAAGACCTCTGTGGTATCCTCGCCGTAAACGGGCACTTTAGCCTGCAGGATCACGGGACCTGAATCGAGTTCGGGCGTCACAAAGTGTACGCTGGCACCGTGTTCTTTATCACTCGCATCGATGGCACGTTGATGTGTATTGAGTCCGGGGTACTTAGGCAGGAGAGAAGGGTGAATGTTGATCATTTTCCCTTCATAGCTTTGTACAAACTCGTCACTTAAGATGCGCATAAAACCAGCCAAAACAATCAGATCAGGCTGGTACTTCGATATGGCAAGTTTTAAGCGAGCGCCATACTCAACACGAGTTTCGTCTTTATGAGCAATCACACAACTGGTATCAATCTCATTTTGGTGGGCGCGGATAAGACCGTAAGCATCAGATTTGTTGCTGATAACGCCAACGACATCGGCTTCAAGGTTATCATCACACCCATCGATAATGGCTTGTAGATTACTACCATTACCAGAGATTAATACTAATACGCGACAGCTTTTGGACATTACAGGATCTCCACTTGCTCTTCATCACCATTGCGCTTGGCAATGTCACCGATTAGCCAGGCTTTTTCACCTTCGGCATTGAGCAGCGTTAGTGCAGCATCAACTTTGTCACTAGGTAAGGCAACAACCATACCTACGCCACAGTTGAATGTGCGGTACATTTCAAATTCAGCAATGTTACCGTTTTCCATTAACCAATTGAAAACGGTAGGCCACTGCCATGAGTCGCCTTTTACTACGGCTTTACAATCTTCTGGAAGCACACGTGGGATATTTTCCCAGAATCCGCCGCCAGTAATATGGGCCATTGCATGAACATCTGTTTGTTCGAGTAGCTTGAGTAGCGACTTAACATAGATTTTTGTGGGTTCAAGCAGGTGGTCAATAAGTGGTTTACCCTCAAGATTTAGTTGAGGATCGGCTTCGCTTACTTCGAGTACTTTACGAATGAGTGAGAAGCCATTTGAGTGAGGTCCGCTCGATGCTAAGGCGATGAGTGAATCACCAGCTACAACCTTCGTGCCATCGATAATGTCTGCTTTTTCGACGACGCCAACACAGAAGCCTGCTAAGTCGTAGTCATCGCCTTCATACATACCTGGCATTTCAGCTGTTTCACCACCGATTAATGCACAGCCAGATTGTACACAACCCTCAGCAATGCCTTTCACGACAGCGGTGGCCGCTTCAACGTCTAGTTTGCCTGTGGCATAGTAGTCGAGGAAGAAGAGTGGCTCAGCACCTGACACGATTAAATCGTTAGAGCACATAGCAACAAGGTCAATACCTACGGTGTCATGCTTCTTATGGTCAATGGCTAATCTGAGTTTAGTGCCGACACCATCGGTACCAGAAACAAGAACCGGGTGTTTGTACTTAGTTGGTAACTCACAAAGAGCACCAAATCCACCTAGGTTGCCCATAACTTCTGGACGGTGGGTACGTTTCACTGCAGTTTTAATATTATCAACAAGTGCATTACCGGCGTCGATATCAACACCTGCATCTTTATAGCTCAGCTGGGTAGGAGTGCTCACGAAGATCCTCTCGGGTACAGTAGGTACAGTATAGTTATTGGATTTTATGCGGCGCTATTCTAACAGTTTGTGACAGGCCTCGAAAGCGAAGTTTTTCATATATAGAACAGACATTGGTCACGATTTATCGTGTTTTTGAAACTTTATGTTTTCCATTTTGAACAAATCATCTAAAATCGTATGAATTTGCTTGTTATACACGTCAAAAATCAGGAGAAGAAGATGAAAGTTGTTGAGGTTAAGCATCCTTTAGTGCGTCATAAAATTGGACTAATGCGTGCGGGAGATATCAGCACTAAACGTTTCCGTGAGTTAGCCGCTGAGGTCGGAAGTTTATTGACCTACGAAGCAACAGCTGATTTTGCGACAGAAACTGTGACAATTGAAGGTTGGAACGGTCCTGTTGAGATTGAGCAAATAAAGGGCAAGAAAGTCACTGTAGTTCCCATTCTTCGTGCAGGTCTTGGCATGATGGATGGTGTTCTTGAAAACATTCCAAGTGCACGTATCTCAGTGGTTGGTATGTACCGTGATGAAGAAACGCTCGAGCCTGTGCCATATTTCGAGAAGCTTGCCAGTGATATGCCTTCACGTATCGCTTTGGTTGTCGATCCTATGCTGGCAACCGGTGGTTCTATGATTTCAACTATCGATCTTCTAAAAGATCGTGGTTGTACAGAAATTAAGGCACTCGTCTTGGTTGCTGCTCCGGAAGGTGTTGAAGCACTTAGAAAAGCACACCCGGATGTAGAGCTTTATACCGCTTCTATCGACCGTTGTTTGAACGAGCAGGGATATATTCTTCCTGGTCTTGGTGATGCGGGCGATAAGATTTTCGGAACTAAATAAAGATATTATCGAGACTCTGTTTTAATGCTTTGGTTTTAGTACTCTGGTTTTGAAATTCTGTTTCGTTAAACAAAAAGGAGCCAATTGGCTCCTTTTTTATTTTTCATTTTTGCTAGAACCTAGAACCTAGAACCTAGAACCTAGAACCTAGAACCTAGAACCTAGAACCTAGAACCTAGAACCTAGAACCTAGAACCTAGAACCTAGAACCTAGAACCTAGAACCTAGAACCTTAACTTAAAGCACCATAGCCGCAATCCAACCAAATACCAACAGAGGAATGTTGTAGTGGATGAATGTTGGGATCACACTGTCTCTGATGTGGTCGTGCTGTCCATCGGCATTTAAGCCGGCGGTTGGCCCTAAGGTCGAATCTGATGCCGGTGAGCCCGCATCTCCCAGCGCTGCAGCAGTGCCGACTAATGCGATGGTTGCCGTTACCGAGAAGCCGAAACTCATGGCTAACGGGACATAGATGGTGGCAATAATGGGAATCGTCGAAAATGATGAACCAATTCCCATGGTGATAAGCAGACCAACCAACAGCATGAGGAACGCGGCGAGCGCTTTATTATCACCAATAATGTCACTCAAAGAGCTGACTAAACTGCTCACATCGCCGGTTTCCTTTACCACAGCGGCAAAGCCCGCGGCAGAGATCATGATAAAGCCGATATTGGCCATCATTCTCACGCCTTGATTGAAGACATCCTGATCGGCGACGTGCTTAAGAGCACCGGAGAAACTAAAGATGATAAAACCAATTAAGGCACCAAAAATCATCGATCCGGTGATCAGTTGTACTGCGAGTGTAGAGACTATCGCTACGGCGGCAATGGCGATATTGCGGCTATTGACCCCCTCTTCGGGCTCGGCGGCTAAAATTAACTCCTCTTTATACTCACGTGGCTTACGGTATGTGATAAATACCGCTATCAATAAACCTGTGATCATTCCAAGTGCCGGGATCAACATTGCTGTCGGGATCTGCTCTCGCACCGCATGAAGGTTATTGCTGTTAAGGTTAGCCAACAAAATATCATTCAGGAAGATACCACCAAAGCCGACGGGTAAGATCATATAGGTGGTCACTAAGCCGAAGGTGAGTACACAGGCCACCAATCTACGGTCAAGTTGTAGCTTTGACATGACATGAAGTAGGGGCGGGATCAAGATAGGAATAAATGCGATATGAATAGGAAGCAGGTTTTGCGAAGAAACTGCCATTGCGAGTATGGACAATAATAGCGTCCAACGTACCCGATTCATATTGGTCGAGTTGTGATTTTTCCCAAGTGTCGAAATGACCTTTTTAGAGATCAGTGTCGTGAGTCCTGAGTGAGATAGTGCAACGGCAAAGGCACCGAGAAGGGCATAGCTTAATGCTATTTGCGCTCCGCCTCCTAAGCCTGTGTTGAATGCATCTACGGTTTGTTGAAGATCCATGCCTCCAACAAGACCTGCAACAAGCGCACTTATGGTGAGTGCTATGACGACATTTACCCTGGCTAAACTAAGACCCAGCATTAGGCAAACAGCGATGACAACTGCGTTCATATCAATAAATTCTTTATTACCGTTAGATTAAGCGCCATTTTTGCCTGCCCGGGCAGGCTTGTCCAGTATAGAGAGGATTTATCTGACAAAAGTTCGGTTATGTTAAGTCTGTGTGGAAAATAGTGAGGCGAACTGTGAATAACATCAATAGGCGTAAGGTCATTAAGGCGAGTTATTATACGCCAAGATGAATAATCATTTAAAAAAGGTGATATTGATCCCAAATAGCTTGTGCCTGTCTAAACACTGCCTATAATGCCATAAGATATAAACGAAAAACGTTTTTTCAATCCATAGATGGAGATATAAAATGAGCGTATTAGTAGGCCGTCCGGCACCTGACTTCACTGCCGCAGCTGTACTTGGTAATGGCGAAATCGTAGATAGCTTTAACCTTAGCGAAGCGATTAAAGGCAAGCCAACGGTAGTTTTTTTCTACCCACTTGATTTCACTTTCGTTTGTCCATCTGAACTGATTGCATTCGATCACCGTATTGAAGAGTTCAAGAAACGTGGTGTAGAAGTGATTGGTGTCTCTATCGATTCTCAGTTCACTCATAATGCATGGCGTAACACTCCAGTTGCTGAAGGCGGGATCGGTCCTGTTCAGTACACACTGGTTGCTGACGTTAAGCATGAGATCTGTAAAGCCTATGATGTTGAGCATCCTGAAGCGGGTGTTGCTTTCCGTGGCTCTTTCCTTATCGACAAAGAAGGCCAGGTTCGTCACCAGGTCGTTAACGATCTTCCATTAGGTCGTAACGTTGATGAGATGCTGCGTATGATCGATGCACTTCAATTCCATGAAGAGCACGGTGATGTATGCCCAGCGGGTTGGGAGAAGGGTGATAAAGGTATGGACGCAAGCCCTGAAGGCGTAGCATCTTACCTGACTGACAATGCTGACGCTCTATAATTTCTTGATATTTATCGAGTAATAATTATGGGAAGGTCTTAGCCTTTTCGGACAGTTTTTATTAAGCCAGTTGTTTTTAGCAACTGGCTTTTTTTATCTCTTTTTTTGTTTAATTCCTGACCCATATAAATGCCAAAGCCCCGGTTAATATTGGGCGGCTTAGCTTGATCAAATCCACTGTGGAGCTTATTCTTTCTATAGCGAAGGAGGTTTTTATGGCCATTGCAATCACACTTAATGAGTACCTCGATAAAGAGCATGTACATTTCGAACATGTGGAGCATCGTCGCACCCAAACATCACTCGATTCGTCTCGTTCTGCCCATCTACCCGCAGCTAGGGTGAGTAAAGCTGTGGTGTTACAAGATGATGATGGAGAGTACTTGATGGCTTCATTGCCTGCTAATAAGCGGGTGTCACTAGCCGAGGTTGACAACCTTATGGGTAAAAATTATCACTTAGTCAGTGAGCGCAAGCTGAAGGATCTGTTTCCTGATTGTGTTAAAGGCGCGATACCGGCGATTGGGCGTGCTTATCAAATGCCAATGCTGGTAGATGACAGCTTGTTAACCGCTGAACCTGTCTATATTGAGTCTGGCGATCATGAGAATTTGCTAAAACTGAATGCTTCGGAATATGCAAAACTCGTCGCTAAAGCGCCTCATGGGAATATTCAGGGGGCTAATATGGGGGCACCACGCTTGTGGGAAAGGTCGAGTCGAGATAGGTGGATATGAGTTGGATAGTAAAAAGCCAGTGGATTCACTGGCTTTTTTTGTGCGCATCATTCGTGTATGGCACTAATATGCTATTACAGTAAGTTCGTTACGCTTCATTTTCAGTTTCGAGTGTCGACTCATCGGGCGTGGCTAATGGCCAACCGCCTAATGCCTTCCAACGGTTAACGATTAAGCAAAAAAGTTCTGCGGTGCGTTCGGTATCATACAAGGCCGAATGGGCTTCATTATTATCGAAGGGAATGCCGGCAATTGAACAGGCTTTTGCAAGGACCGTATGCCCGATGGCTAATCCCGCCAGAGTGGCAGTATCGAAGGTGGCAAAAGGATGGAAAGGTGTTCTTTTCAGTCCGTTACGTTCGACAGCTTTTGAAACAAAGCCATGATCGAATGCCGCATTATGCGCTACGATTATACTGCGGTGACAGCCAGCGGCTTTTTGTGCTTTCTTAACTTCTTTAAAGATCTCTAAGAATGCTTCTTTTTCGCTGACAGCACCACGAAGCGGGTTAGTTGGATCGATACCGGTAAAAGCGAGTGCTTCGGGTTCAAGGTTTGCCCCCTCAAAAGGTTCGATATGGTAGTGCAGAGTCTTGTCTAAACCGAGTACACCTTCATCATCCATTTTTAGCATGGTGACGGCGATTTCAAGCAACGCATCTGTTTGGGCATTGAACCCGGCTGTCTCAACATCGATGACAACGGGAAAATAGCCTCGAAAACGGTGATTTAATTTATTGGCGTCGCAAATTTCGCTCATTAAAATGTCCAAATAGTTAGCAGGCCGCTATTATGCTGCAACTGGGTATTGCTGTCATGTTCGAATGTTCATATTATGAGCTAAAGGTATAGATAAATGTGCCGATAGCTTTAAGTAATAGAATTAATAAGAGTGCTGTGTATGTGGCTTAGAGTATTGTTGGCGTTGACACTGTGTATGCCTTTTTTTGCTAATGCAGAGTTGCGTCATTATGTTGCCTCTCTCGATCAATCCCAATGGAAGCTCAGCGACAATACCCCAATTATATGCCGTCTTGAGCATGATATTCCCTCCTATGGCAAAGCGGTATTTACAAGCACAGCAGGCAAAAACCATAATCTGAATTTCAGTTTAGATATGTGGGTTAAACCAGATCAAGTGACTCAGGCTAAGTTAATGAGCTTGGCTCCCGCGTGGCGCCCCGGAATTCTCTCTAAAGAGATAACCGAGCTCAGTTATCAGAAGTATTTTAGTGGGGAAGTACCAAGAAATGCGGCCTGGTCTATGTTAGCCGAGTTGGAGAGAGGGATGCAGCCCACCTTCTATTATGCAGACTGGTATAACCGAGCAAATAAAATTGCGGTTGGGTTATCGGCCGTGAACTTCAACCGAAAATATGGTGAATTTAAATCTTGCTTAGCGGGTTTGTTGCCGTACAGTTTTGATGATATTGCGTTTACCGTTTTGACCTATGAGTTTGGTGGTGCGGAGTTGACTCGCTACGCCAAGGCGCAGATTGCTAAAATTCAAGAGTACCTAGCCTACGATCCTGAGGTTGAATTGGTATTGATCGATGCTTACACCGATAGTTACGGTGGCCGCTCAATTAACCAAAAAGTATCCGAGGAGAGAGCGGATTCTGTAAAGAACTTCTTCCTGTCGGCGGGGATCACACAAGAGAGAATTCATACCGTCGGTCATGGTGAACGCCATCATGTGGCATCAAACGATACAATCGATGAACGCTCCAGAAACAGGCGAGTCGTTATTAGAATTAGTAAACCTCTGTAGATTCGCTTTGCGAGAACTCCTTAGATATTCATATCTAAACAGAGAAGCAACAGACTATGCCCAACCTTAGTGTTGGGCTTTTTTATACACGTATGCTTAGGTTTAAAAGTTTGGAAAGCAAAGCAAGAATTTTGGATAAAAAAAAGCCCACTTAATAAATTAAATGGGCTGCAAAATGTGCATTGCAATCAACAAATTGAAGGAAGGAAGTCAAGCATAAGAACCAGGGATAAAATTCACGTGTAAACACGGGAATTAAGAGTTCTTGTTTTCAAATCTGCCAAGCAGACACTTCCAGAAAACGAGGTGAATTATAGGGTTCGTCCTCTAAAGTAACAAACTAGAAAAATTGCATTCTAGCATTAGTTTTTCTTATGTAGGCAAGTGTGATCCAGGTCGGTAAATTCAATTGTACAGCTGGTTTGCGGGTGTTTAAGCAAAATTTATGCATAATTTGACGGTTCAAATAAATAATCTATGTTACAGATTTATTAATCCGGGTTTAGTAACTAGGGTTTCCTTAAAAATTTTCTTTCATTGCCATCATTTTTTTTGCTTGTATAGTACTTCGTTAATTGAGGTTTTCCCTCCAATAATAACAATATCTAAAATTCAAATAATATCTGCATCAGGATGGCAATGATGGTATTTAAATCAATACTTAAAAAACAGCACCTTTTAATGGCTGGGGTCGGCATCGCGTTAATGGGTTGTCAGGCTACAACGACTGAGAAGCAAGTTTCAGCTCCTCAAATTCCCTCGCCGGCAAGCACGATAGAGACAATACACGGTGTACAGGTTGCGGATCCGTATCGTTACCTCGAAGTAGAGTCTGAGGAAACGACAAGCTGGGTAAAAGCGCAACAGGCTGACGGGCATGCCTATCTGGCAAGAATTGAAAACAAACAAGCCATTGTCGACCGTATTACCGAGCTTTGGAATTATGAAAAAGTGTCTGCGCCTTTCGAGCACGGTGATAATACTTTTTACTACCGAAATGATGGTCTGCAGGCTCAATCTGTTCTGTTTGTAAAGGGAGCGGATGGCAAAGAGAAAGTACTTCTCGATCCGAATACGCTTTCTACTGACGGTACGGTTGCCTTATCTGGGGTGTCTGTCAGCGGTGATGGTAATACCTTAGCTTATGGTGTTTCAAATTCAGGTTCAGATTGGCAGCAATGGCAATTTGTCGATATTGCCAGCGGTGCTAAGTTAAATGATGAGCTTAAGTGGATTAAGTTCTCGGGTGCCGAGTGGAGTAAGGATAACGGTGGCGTTTATTACGCACGATACGATGCTCCAGCCGGCGGTAACTTACTTGCCGATGTGAATTTCAATCAAAAAGTGTACTTTCATAAAATCGGTACCGATCAGAGTCAGGATAAGCTGGTCTATGAGCGCCCACAAAATAAAGATTGGGGCTTTGGAATCGAAGTGTCTGAAGCGGGTGACTACTTGTTGCTATCCATCTCTCAGGGAACGGATAGCCGTAACCGCTTTTTCTATAAGAGTCTGGAGAAGGACGCTGATGTCGTTGAGCTGATCATCGACCTTGAAGCTGAATACAGCTTCCTGGGAAATGACAGATCGACGTTTTACTTCAAGACAGATCTCGATGCGCCGAACGGTAAAGTCATTGCGATAGACGTGAATAAGAGTGATAAGGCTAATTGGCACACGATAATTCCTGAGTCTACCGATCCCATAAGCAATATTGCAATTATTAACGATCACTTGGTTGTTAGTTATCTGCACGACGTACTCGGCAAGCTCTCTATCTTCAGTTTGAGCGGTGATAAGAGACAAGATGTGACTCTTCCCGGAAAAGGTAAAGTTGCCGGTCCCTATGGGAAGCGTAGCAAAGACTATTTCTATTATGTCTTTAATAGTTATGTTCAACCCAAAACGACTTACCGTTTTGACTTTAAGACGGGAAGCTCAACCTTATTTACCGAGCCTAAAGTGTCATTTAACCCCGATGATTATATTTCGGAGCAGGTTTTTTATGACAGTAAAGATGGTACTCGCGTGCCTATGATGATCTCGTATAAGAAGGGGTTGAAGAAAACCGGAGACAATCCTACTTTACTTTATGCCTATGGTGGCTTTGCTATCTCATTAACACCTAGATTTAGCCCTGCTAATATAGCATGGATGGATCTTGGTGGTGTGTATGCGGTGCCGAATTTAAGAGGCGGCGCCGAATATGGAGAGAGCTGGCATCAAGCTGGAATGCTGGATAAGAAACAGAATGTGTTTGATGACTATTATGCTGCAGCTGAGTACTTAGTCGATCAAAATTACACGAACAAGAGTAAGTTAGGAGCTTATGGCCGTAGCAACGGTGGCTTGTTGATGGGAGCGACGCTAACGCAGCGTCCGGAACTGTTTGCAGCAGTCCTTCCGGCAGTTGGCGTACTTGATATGTTACGTTTCCATAAGTTCACCATAGGTTGGGCTTGGACCAGTGAATATGGTAGTGCGGATGTGGCTGAGCAATTTCCAGCCCTTATGGCGTATTCTCCTTACCATAATGTTAGCGAGAGAGCCTACCCTGCGACTATGGTAATGACTGCGGACCATGATGACAGGGTTGTACCTCTTCACAGCTTTAAGTTTGGCGCTATGGTACAAGCCAAGCAAAAAGGCGATGCCCCAATCATCATGCGCATAGAGTCGAAAGCCGGACACGGTGCGGGTAAACCAACAGCCATGAAGATTGATGAATTTGCCGATATTTATAGTTTTCTTTTTGATAGCTTTGGTCTGAAAATACCGGCAAAAATTATCCAATAATCACTAAAAAGTGAAATGAGTTAAAAAGAGGAGCAATGGCTCCTCTTTTTTATGAACAAAAATTTACGAAGATAGTGATCCCAGCCTGATGAGAAGCATTCACAATTTCATTTGGGCTAGGTATAGTAGCCCTCTGTTTTAAATCATTGATTGGCATTTATACTCATGTTTCGCTGGCCTATTTCAGTCTATTACGAAGATACCGATGCTGGTGGTGTTGTTTATCACTCAAATTATCTTAATTTTTTTGAACGAGCCAGAACCGAATGGTTGAAAGATATGGGAGTGAAACAGACCGCTCTGTTAGCGGAAGATATTGCGTTTGTTGTCAAGAAGGCCGAATTGGATTTTTGTAAACCTGCGAAGTTCGAACAGGACCTTATTGTAGAAACTGTTGTCACAAAGATGAAGAAAGCGTCGTTGATGTTTAATCAACGATTAGTCGATAAGCAAGGCGTTTTATATTGTGAAGGTAACATCTTAGTTGCTTGTATCACTTTATCTCTTATGAGACCTCGTGCCATTCCCCAAAATATTGCTCAGGAGTTTACCGGTGGAAGCTGATATTTCGTTTATTGGATTATTTTTACAAGCCAGTTTGTTGGTCAAGTTTGTGATGTTAACCTTACTGAGTTTGTCAGTGATCTCATGGGCTGTGATTATTCAGCGCCGCCGCCTGTTAACCGCGGCGAAGCAAAGCTCCATTAAATTTGAAGATAAATTTTGGTCCGGAGTGGATCTTAACAAGCTTTATAAAGAGATTTCCGCTCGACAAGATGGTAATGAAGGGCTGGAAGCCCTGTTTCATACCGGATTTAAGGAATATGCCAGATTAAATAAGTTAAGTGGCAAGGTTCCTGCGGCGGTGATGGATGGTAGTTATCGAGCGATGAGGGTATCTCTGTCAAGAGAGATGGAAAAGCTTGAAACTCACCTTCCTTTGCTAGCGACCATAGGTTCAACGAGTCCATATATCGGTTTGTTTGGAACTGTATGGGGGATCATGAACTCCTTTATTGCGCTCGGAGCAGTCGAAAATGCGACGCTTGCCATGGTCGCACCAGGTATTGCTGAGGCATTGATTGCAACGGCGATGGGTTTATTTGCCGCCATTCCTGCCGTTATTGCTTATAACCGCTTTACCACTCAGGTCGATAGTATTGAGATGTCTTACGCAAACTTCATGGAGGAGTTTTCAAGTATTTTACACCGCCAAGCGTACAGCGAAAAGGATGAAGGCTAATGCAGCAGGGCTATCAGCGAAAGCGCCGACGTCCGGTGGCTGAGATTAATGTGGTGCCATACATCGACGTGATGCTGGTCTTGTTGATTATTTTTATGGTGACAGCTCCCATCGTGACTCAGGGGGTTAAAGTCGATCTTCCTAAAGCCTCTTCAGAGGCTTTACCCGCAGACAGTAAACCGCCTGTAGTGGCTTCAATCGATGCTGATGGGGATTATTTCCTGGATGTAGGGAGCTCAAGTGATCGACAAACACTCGATTTAGAAGAGATCGCAATCAGAGTTGGGGCCATTATTCAACTAGAGCCGGAGCGCCCGGTTGTGGTCAAAGCCGATAGAACCATCGCTTATGAGAAGGTCATTCAACTCATGGTGACGCTACAAGGTGCAGGTGTGCCTTCGGTCGGATTGATGACAGATTCACCTGAGGAGTAGTCGTGACAGATAAAGCAAATTTTACGTTACCTCTGGTGATTTCAGCTGGCATTCATATTGGCGTGTTAGTTATTCTCGCATTGGGTGTCGATTTTTCTGAACCACCAAAACCTCAGCCTCAGGCGAGTGCGCCTGCGGTACAAGCCGTTATAGTGGATCAGAAAAAAGTGGCTCAGCATGTCGAGAGACTTAAAGCCGAAAAAAGGGAAGTGGCCCGTAAAGAGAAAGCCAGACAAGACGAACTAGAGCTTAAGGCTAAGAAAGCTCGTCAGGCGCGAGAGCGTGAACAGGCTCAAATTAAAAAGCTTGAGAAACAGCGTAAGCAAAAAGAGATAGAAACGAAAAATGCAGCAGCGGCTGCAAAGGCAGCTCAATTAAAAGAGAAGCAAGCCAAGGATAAAGCACAAAAAGCTGAAGCTGACCGAAAACAGAAAGAGAAAGAACGTCAAGCCTCTGAAGTGGCAGCAAAAAAAGCCGCTGATAAGCGTAAGCAGGAAGAGGCAGCGGCGAAAAAAGCATCCGATGAGCGTAAGCGTAAAGAGGAGGCTGAACGTAAACGTAAGGCTGATGCCGAGCGTAAGCGCAAAGCTGAGGAGCTAGCTCGTCAACAGCAAGAGCAGATGATGCAAGATGCCTTAGCCGCGGAGCAGGCTGCACTGTCTCAGACGCGGAATAGGCAAGTGATGAGTGAAGTTCAGCGTTATACCAGCATGATCAGAGCGACGATTCAGCGAAACCTTGTAGTTGATGAGTCGATGCGAGGTAAGAGCTGTCTTATTTTCATTCGTTTAGCTAATGATGGATTTGTCACCGCCAATAAAATATTGTCGGGCGACCCAGTTGTATGCAGAGCGACTAAAACGGCGATAAACAAAGCCGGGCGCTTGCCTGTGTCGAGTGAGCCAGATGTTTATAACAAATTAAAAGAGATTAATTTAACTGTTCAACCTGAATTTAACTAAAAGGCGTGATATGAAGACTTTGGGAAAATGGCTCGTCTTAGGGCTGGTTATATTAAGCTCACCTGTAAGAGCTGCACTGGATATCGTGATCACCGAAGGTATCGATGCGGCAAGGCCTATCGCAGTGGTTCCTTTTGTCTGGCAAGGGCAGGGACCCGCACCGCAGCAGATCTCTGATGTTGTTATGTCTGATCTGACTCGAAGTGGTACCTTTAAAACCTTGGATGAGCTGAGTTTACCGCAACGAAACATCAGCGCTATTTCTCAGTTTCAAGCTAAAGATTGGGCAAGCGTTGGCGCCGAAGCTGTGGTCATGGGGGCGATTAAGCCTTATGGCGAAGATAAATATTTGGTGAGCTTCGACCTGGTCGATCTTGTCAAAGCTCAAATGCAATCAGGAACGGGGCCTCAGGCAAAACAGGAATTCTTGATTGATAGTCGTGAAACCGTTATTTCATCTGCTCAGTTCAGACAATATGGTCACCGTATTAGTGATATTATCTACGAAAAACTAACGGGTATCCGTGGTGCCTTTTTAACTCGTATCGCTTATGTTGTCGTTAAGCATGGTGAGAAGTCACCGTACCAGTTGATGATTTCAGATTACGACGGGCATAATGAACAGATGCTGTTACGTTCTCCGGAGCCCTTGATGTCTCCTTCATGGTCACCCGATGGACGGAAGCTTGCTTATGTGAGTTTCGAAAACAAAAAAGCGGAAATTTTTGTACAAGATATTTATACGCAATCTCGAAGTAAAATTACCAGCTTTGACGGAATTAATGGCGCTCCCGTTTTTTCTCCTGATGGAAAAAAACTAGCTTTGACTCTGTCTAAAGATGGCCAGCCAGAGATCTATATCATCGATATCAGTACTAAAGCACTTAAGCGTGTCACAAATCATTATGCTATCGATACAGAAGCGTCTTGGTTTCCTGATGGCAAATCTTTGATCTTCACCTCGGAGCGCGGCGGTCGCCCTCAAATTTACAAAGTGACACTGGCCTCAGGTAAGGTACAAAGAATGACATTTGAAGGGGAGTGGAACTTAGGCGGTTCAATTTTACCCGATGGTCGAAGCATGATCTTTGTGAACAGAACAAATGGTAAATATAATATTGCCAGAATGGATCTGGAAACACGCTTTATGCAGGTACTGACATCGACACGTCTCGATGAATCACCTAGTGTAGCACCAAATGGAACGATGGTGATTTACGGAACAACCTATCAAGGTAAGCAAGTTTTAGCAGCGGTTTCAACGGATGGACGATTTAAAGCCCGACTGCCAACGGGTCAAGGGGAAGTTAAATCACCTTCTTGGTCACCTTTTCTCTAATATATTAACGATAAAGAATAATAAGGATTAAAAATGGATCTCAATAAGCTGTTTAAAGCGATGCTGGTTGCTCTTCCTATCATGGCCATCAGCGCTTGTAGTTCAACTTCTGAGTCTGAAACCGATGCGACAAGTTCAACTTCAGGTTCTGGAAGCGAACTATCAACGGGTAGTGGTGTAGAAACCGGTGGTGTTGCGCCAATACTAACGCCAGAAGAACAGCAACGTTTGAAGTACCAAGAGTTGCGTAAAGAACATGTCATCTATTTCGATTTCGATCGTAGTTCTGTTTCTATGCAATTTGCTGAAGTATTACAGGCTCATGGTAACTACCTGGTTGAACATCCAAATGTCCGCTTAATGATTGAGGGACATGCCGACGAGCGTGGTACTCCAGAGTACAATATCGCGCTTGGCGAAAGACGTGCTAAAGCTGTGGCAAAGTACCTTCAAGGTATGGGCGTACTGCCAAGTCAGATGAGTATCGTGAGTTACGGTGAAGAAAAGCCACTCGATATGTCTCGTACAGACGATGGTTTTGCTATAAACCGTAGAGCTGTCTTAGTTTATTAATTTAGTTGTTAAGGTTTTTATGAAAAGTGCCGTATTAACTACGGCAATTCTTCTCAGTATAGGTGTGGCAATTGCTGCACCCGCTCCGGTTGCTGATGTAACCGGCGGTTCAAACGATGAAAGAATTGCGCGTTTAGAAAGGATCTTAAAGGCGAAGCAGCAATCAGAGTTTCAGACGCAGCAGCGCTTGGATGTGTTGCAGCAAGAGGTGCTTGACCTACGTGGTCTGAATGAGCAACAAAGCTATCAAATTGAACAGATGTTGCAGCGTCAACGTCAGCTCTATGATGACATTGCCAATCTATCAGCTAAGCCTGCGCAGCTCCCGGCAGCCACTTTACCTCCTGGGGTCAACTCTTCTGCTTCATCAACGTTAGGTGAAACAGCAAGCTATGAGCATGCTGTTAACTTGGTGCTTAAGCAAAGAAAGTATGATGAAGCCATTCCGGCTTTTAGTGGTTTCATCAAAAACTACCCAAATTCAACGTATGCGGCTAACGCGAATTACTGGTTAGGGCAGCTTTTATATAACAAAGGGGAGTTTGTCACGGCTAAGAAAGCGTTTGAAACTGTAGTTAATCAATTTGCTGAGTCTAATAAGCGCGGAGACAGCTTGGTTAAGCTAGGAATGATCGCTGAGAAGACAGGAAATATCTCTTCGGCTAAAGTTTATTACCAGAAAGTCGTCAAAGAGTACGCAAATAGTGCCGCGGCACGTATTGCGAAGCAACAGTTGGCTGCTCTTTAATCTGAATTTATTCAAGAAACATACTCTTAGTCTGTTTTTCATGCAAACAACAAAAAATGCAAAATTTGCACTTGCAAGAGAAGATGAAAAAGGTATTATAGGCGCCCTTAGAGCGGCAGAGTCGCTTGAGGGTCTACGGATTAAGAAGTTTTAACTGTAGATTCAGTTCTTCGGAACTCGATGGGTCGTTAGCTCAGTTGGTAGAGCAGTTGGCTTTTAACCAATTGGTCGAAGGTTCGAATCCTTCACGACCCACCACTTCTTTGAAAGTGTACGATACTCAGGTTTGAGTCATAAGTCGTTAAATTCAAAGCGCAATACCAAGTAAGGGCCGTTAGCTCAGTTGGTAGAGCAGTTGGCTTTTAACCAATTGGTCGAAGGTTCGAATCCTTCACGGCCCACCACTTCCTTTAGGTGGCTAAATATAAAGAAAGGTTGGAAAGATAATAGCTCAGTTGATGCTTTGTAATAAGAGCGCAGTTGGCTTTACTCTTAACTACCACATTGGTCGAAGGTTCGAATCCTTCACGGCCCACCACTTCTTTGAAAGTGAATAGCTTAAGTCATGCTTTCGTTATTAAATTCAAAACCACTCTTCTGAAAGTGGACTCATTCATTAAAGTGAATGAGCAAATTCAGGATGATTTACCGGAAGGGCCGTTAGCTCAGTTGGTAGAGCAGTTGGCTTTTAACCAATTGGTCGAAGGTTCGAATCCTTCACGGCCCACCACTTTTTCTGAGGTGGTTCTACTTTTATAGTAGATGAATTCAGAAATGT
>NZ_RXNU01000021.1 GCF_003966225.1 Shewanella canadensis | reverse complement strand
TTTTACCAAATTAGTCTGGAAACCATAGCATTGTGGCCCCACCTGATCCCATCTCGAACTCAGAAGTGAAACGCAATCGCGCCGATGGTAGTGTGGGGTCTCCCCATGTGAGAGTAGGTCATTTCCAGGCGCCTAATAAGTTTTCACTTATAGTGAGAGCACGTCTACTAACCCTGACAAGTTAGCGACGATAAAAGAATTTAGCATTATGCGTAAGCACTTTGCTAAAGGAGCGGTAGTTCAGTTGGTTAGAATACCGGCCTGTCACGCCGGGGGTCGCGGGTTCGAGTCCCGTCCGCTCCGCCAACACAAAGACGAAAGCCTCTACAGAAATGTAGAGGCTTTTTTCGTTGTGGCGGATAAAACCAAAAGAGCGGAAGTTCAGTTGGTTAGCCTCTTTATGAATAGAAAGCGGCCTGTCTCACGTGCCGAAGGCACATTCGAGTCCCGTCCGCTCCGCCAACATTACGATAAGCCCTAGCAGAAATGTTAGGGCTTTTTCGTGTCTGTTATTTATGGAATAAAAAGATACGAGCAGAGCGGTCACTCTCGACCATCCATGGTCTTCGTGACATTAATGCTTCCATGCATGTCGTCGTTCAGTTGGTTAGGGCTTTTTGTTAGAGATAGTTGGCCTGTCATGCGTGCCGAAGGCATATTCGAGTCCCGTTCGCTCCGCCAACACAAAGACGAAAGCCTCTACAGAAATGTAGAGACTTTTTTCGTTTTGGAATATGTGATTTATAGATGTCGCGGCCGTCCCGTCCAACAGCATCCATGCTTAACTGCCCAGTTCGGCATCTGACTGATATGGATATTGGAAATGTCTAAAAATGTAGGGAACATTTTTGAACATGCCTCGCGTTCATAAGCACATGACTACGTCATATTCACCCTCAAACATTACGATAAGCCCTAACCATTTCTCTACAGAATTAGGTTAGGGCTTTTTCGTATCTGTTATTTAAAAAATTAAAGACGAAAGCCTCTGCACTTTTATCAAAAAATAGGGCAGGCTTTTTTTCGTTGTATTGGAAAAATCTAAGGGCGGTCACTCTCGTAATCCATGGTCTACGTGACATTGGTGCTTCCCTGCACGTCGTAGTTCAGTTGGACTCATGGTGTTCCAGATGCCATTCGGCATACGTAACTCAAAAAAGATGTTTAACTGCATGGTTCGGTCTGATTTTTTTTCGCCTCTATCAACACCGGGTCTTTAAGATATTGACCCGGTAATCACGTAACGATTCTGTTTGATGTCATAATATTTAATAGTATTAGGGCGAGCGTCTCGGTTTTCGTGACGCTATTGTAGGGCTCTTTTTTGGACGACCTCAGACATAGAGAGTCATCATCTTCTGCTACGAACGAGTGTGCATGTCATTGGGTATTTGAGAATCTATATAGTGATTATTTTCCTTACTCTAAATGCGCTACAATGATTCCTTTGCCATAAAACCACAGACTATGTCAGTTAAATCAAATTGCTCGTTAAAACCCTATAATACGTTCGGTGTCGACTACGCCTGTAGTGAATTGATATCGGTAGACACGAAAAGCGAACTAATAAGGTTATGCTCAAAGCTGTTTGCTGAGGGGAAGCCTTATTTGGTATTGGGTGGCGGCAGTAATATTTTATTAACTGAAAACTATCTGGGTACCGTTGTTCAGGTTTGCTCCAAAGGTATCGTCTGCCATGAAGATGATGAGTTTTATTATCTAAATGTGGAAGCCGGTGAAGGATGGCATCGATTAGTTGAATACTGTTTGGCAGCCTCGATGCCAGGGCTAGAAAATCTGGCATTGATCCCTGGGACGGTCGGGGCTGCGCCAATTCAAAATATCGGTGCTTATGGAGTAGAGTTTATGGAGATCTGCGATTGGGTTGAATTTCTCGATCTCCGTGATGGTGAATTAACACGTTATAAGCAGGATGAGTGTCAGTTTGGCTATCGAGAATCTATTTTTAAGGGAGTCTTAAAGGGGATTTCTGTCATCACCAGTGTTGGAATTAAGTTAGCCAAAAATTGGCAACCTAACCTATCATATGGTCCTCTAAAGCGCTTTGAAAACACAGGCGTTACCCCGAAGGAGATTTTTGACTGTATCTGCAGTACTCGTAATGAAAAACTTCCCGATCCAAGGTTGATAGGAAATGCAGGTAGTTTTTTTAAAAATCCAATTATCTCATCTTCGAAATTCCAAGAGTTGATTGAGAAACACCCATCGCTTGTTGGCTATCCTTTGCCTGATGGTTCAGTAAAATTAGCGGCAGGCTGGTTAATTGATAATGCCGGCTTAAAGGGGGCATCTGTTGGTGATGCGGCTGTTCATGAGCAGCAAGCTTTGGTATTAATTAATCGAGGGCAGGCTAGCGGTAAAGATATCCTTAAGCTCGCATTAAAAGTTATAGAGACAATTAAAAACAAATTCGATGTGACTTTAGAAGCCGAACCTAGGGTCATGGGAGCTTATGGAGAGCAGGAGTTAATTGATGATTGAACAATGGGAAAGAAAACGCGCCATCATAGCCACGCTTAACTCCGGAGGCTTTGTGTCTGGTGAGGTCTTGGCTAAGCAAGCGGGAATATCAAGAACTGCGATTGGTAAACACATTTCCGCGTTAGAAGAGTATGGCGTAGAAATCTATAGTGTTAAGGGTAAGGGCTACAAACTTGCTAATGCTATTTCACTCATAGATGAAAAGAAATTAACATCAGCAATTAATCAACGTTGTTTTTATTTCGATGAAATCTCGAGCACTAATGCATTTCTCCTTAAGAACGTCGATGAGCTTAACTCTGGTGATATCTGTGTAACAGAATATCAATCGGCCGGCAGAGGAAGACGTGGAAGGACTTGGGTTTCTCCCTATGGATGTCACCTTTATTGTTCAATGTACTGGAACTTATCTCAAGGGATGGCGCAGGCGGCGGGCTTAAGTCTTGTCGTTGCCTGTTCTTTAGTAAAGACATTGGAGTCGTTCAAGATCGAGGGTCTAGGTGTCAAGTGGCCTAATGATATTTACCTTAATGACAGGAAACTTGCCGGCGTATTGATAGAGATGAATGGGCAGGCGGATAGCCATTGTCACTTGGTCATCGGAATCGGGATAAATGTTTCCATGTCTGATACTCAGGGTGAGAAGATTGATCAACCTTGGAGTGACTTGTCACTTCAGGACCCAAGTTTGAATAAGACCGACTTGATGGTGGCCCTGCAGAAACAATTGCATCAAGACCTTATCGAATTCGAATCTCATGGGATGAGAGTCTTCTTACCAAGGTGGCAAGAGATAGATATCTTTTATGGTAAAGAGGTCAAGTTATTGATGGGAGAAAACCAGGTGCTTGGTATCTGTCGCGGAATCGATGAGACTGGAGCTATTCTACTCGATACAAATAATGGGTTAGAAGCCTTTGTTGGCGGTGAAATAAGTTTAAGAAGCGCTGTTTAGCGCTTCTGGCTACCTATTACTTTCGCAACAAAACTTGGCTCATCAAGTGATCGCATCCTTTCTGCAGGATCAGATGTGCACGATCGCGAGTGGGCTCGATATTTAATTTCAAATTGGGTCCGTTAATGCTGTCCCAAATATTGGCAGCAATTGTTTCTGCTTCGTTATCGGCCAAGTTTGAATAGTGATGAAAATAGGATTTTTCATCACTGAAAGCACCACCGCGAAATTGTAAAAACCGATCGATATACCACTTCTTCAGCAATTGTTCCTCTGCATCGACATAGATTGAGAAGTCGACAAAATCTGATACGAATGGCTGTTGAATTCCTACCGCCGAATCCTGTCCCGATTGTAAAACATTCAACCCCTCTATGATTAGGATATCTGGCTGTTCGATGGCTTGGTAATCATCTGTAATTCGGTCGTAGCTGATATGCGAATAAAGTGGTGATTTGACGTGTTCATTTCCCGCTTTGACATTGGAGATGAATTCAACCAGCATCTTCATATCATAACTTTCAGGGAAGCCTTTTCTCTGCAATAAACCGCGACGCTTGAGTTCAGCAAGCGGATAAAGGAATCCATCGGTGGTGACGAGATCGACTCTTGGGTGCTCAGGCCACTGGCTGAGTAGAGCCTGAAGAATACGTGCGGTCGTGCTCTTACCAACCGCAACACTGCCGGCGATACTTATAATGTAAGGACGCTTGGGGGGCTTTCGACCTAAGAACTCGTTGAGCACTAAGCCTCTTTTTTGCTTTGCACCCACAATTAGGTTGAGTAAACGGCTAAGTGGGAGATAGATATCGGTGACCTCAGTCAAAGAGAGCTTCTCATTTATACCCCTAAGATCAGCAAGTTCAGGCTCGTTGAGTGTTAAAGGTACCGATTCCCTTAATCCTGCCCACTGTGATCTGTTGAATCCCAGATACAGTGCATTGTGAATTGGATTTTCGGATGTCATTGGTTTTCTCCCTGTGAGGAGGCACAGTACACTAACAAATTATCTCGAACAATATTAAAGCTGACTTTCAGCGAGATGTTTATGCATACTCGGTTTGCGTGCTGCAAAAACAAACGCAAAGCTGTTTTTGTAACCAAAAAGGCAGGTATTAAGGCTTTTTTTCATTTTTTTTCGATTTTGCTATTGCACTCTAGCCGACATTTCCATAATATCCGCTACCGAAATGACACGCCGGCATAGCTCAGTTGGTAGAGCAACTGACTTGTAATCAGTAGGTCCCGAGTTCGACTCTTGGTGCCGGCACCATTTCTCTGGAGGGGTTCCCGAGTGGCCAAAGGGATCAGATTGTAAATCTGACGGCTCAGCCTTCGAAGGTTCGAATCCTTCTCCCTCCACCATTTTCTAGGTAGTTAGGTAACCTGAAGTAGGTTGCGCGGATGTCGTATAATGGTATTACTCCAGCCTTCCAAGCTGATAACGCGGGTTCGATTCCCGCCATCCGCTCCAATTTTCGCTGACAGTGCTCTGACTTGATGAGCACGCCCTAAAGGGTTAGGTTCTAAGATTCTGCCCTTCAGTGCCAGCCACTTTCAAACATCCTAATTACAGACAACAATAATTGATTCGATGACATTTATGCATCGGATTTTTTGTTATATGTAGGTTTCATCACCAAGATATCTGATTGGGGCAATACCATGGCTAAAGAAAAATTTGAACGTAATAAACCACATGTAAACGTGGGTACCATCGGTCACGTTGACCATGGTAAAACAACTCTAACTGCTGCTATCTCTTCAGTTTTAACGAAGACTTACGGTGGTGAAGTTAAAGACTTCGCACAGATCGATAACGCTCCAGAAGAGCGTGAGCGCGGTATTACAATTAATACCTCTCACATCGAATATGACACTCCTGCTCGTCACTACGCACACGTAGATTGTCCTGGTCACGCCGATTATGTTAAAAACATGATCACTGGTGCTGCACAGATGGACGGCGCGATTCTAGTAGTTGCTTCTACAGATGGTCCAATGCCACAAACACGTGAGCACATTCTGCTTTCACGTCAGGTTGGCGTACCATTCATCATCGTATTCATGAACAAATGTGACATGGTTGACGATGAAGAGCTTCTTGAGCTTGTAGAGATGGAAGTTCGTGAACTTCTTTCTGAATATGACTTCCCAGGTGATGACCTACCAGTTATCCAAGGTTCTGCGCTTAAAGCCCTTGAAGGCGAGCCAGAGTGGGAAGCTAAGATTCTTGAGCTTGCAGAAGCACTAGATACTTACATTCCAGAGCCAGAGCGTGCTATCGATGGTGCATTCATCCTTCCAATCGAAGATGTTTTCTCAATCTCAGGCCGTGGTACTGTAGTAACTGGTCGTGTAGAGCGCGGTATCATCAAAGTTGGTGAAGAAGTAGAAATTATTGGTATCAAAGATACTACTAAGACTACTTGTACTGGTGTTGAAATGTTCCGTAAGCTTCTTGACGAAGGTCGTGCTGGCGAGAACTGTGGTGTTCTTCTACGTGGTACTAAGCGTGAAGATGTTGAGCGTGGTCAGGTTCTTGCTGCTCCTGGTTCAATCACTCCACACACAACTTTCAAGTCAGAAATCTACGTTCTGTCAAAAGAAGAAGGTGGACGTCACACTCCATTCTTCAAAGGCTACCGTCCACAGTTCTACTTCCGTACAACTGACGTAACCGGTACTATCGAATTGCCAGAAGGCGTAGAGATGGTAATGCCTGGTGACAACGTTGCTATGACTGTTACGCTAATCTGCCCAATCGCGATGGATGAAGGTTTACGCTTCGCTATCCGTGAAGGTGGTCGTACTGTTGGTGCTGGTGTTGTAGCTGAGATTGTTGCTTAATAGCGACTAATCTGAGAAGACACTAAAGAAAAGGAAGCTTCGGCTTCCTTTTTTTGTTTTTTTATATGCTATGTTGATCCAAGGTCGCTAGTGTTCTTGCTTCGTAGCCGGAATAAGAATACAATCTATGGCCGATTTTTGACCCTCTGAGCTTAGGTTAGGTGTTTAGAGTAGCAAGTTGGATTTTAATGGGTTGATGGATTTGCAGAAATTCAAACAGCCGATCACAAGCTCAGGTCGTAGTGAGTAACGGAATTAACCGATGACAACAAATACTGAAAGCCAGGGTAATTCTCTGGATATTGTAAAGTGGGCCCTAGTCGTTATCTTATTGTCTGCCGCCATTGTCGGCAATCAGATGTATAGCGAAACCAGTGTGTTGGTTCGTGCAATAAGTGTAGTAGTAGCTTTCGTTATTGCAGGATTTATTGCGCTTCAAACTGAGAAAGGTAAGCAAGCGCTTGTTTTTGCTCGTGAAGCACAAATTGAAGTACGTAAGGTAGTTTGGCCTACGCGTCAAGAAGCGCTTAATACAACATTTATTGTATTAGCCGCGACCGGTATTCTAGCGTTGATCCTTTGGGGTATGGACGCTGTATTGCTGAGAATTGTCAATTTTATTACAGGCGTATAGGCACTTCATATGACTGAAGCAACTGAAGCTAAAAAAAGATGGTATGTAGTCCAGGCATTTTCTGGTTATGAAGGTCGTGTGCTTAAGACTCTGAATGAATACATTCAGATGCACAACATGGAACACTACTTTGGCGAAATTCTTGTTCCTACTGAAGAAGTAGTTGAGATGAGAGCCGGTCAGCGCCGTAAGAGTGAGCGTAAATTCTTCCCAGGCTATGTATTAGTCCAGATGGAAATGAATGACGAAAGTTGGCATCTGGTGAAGAGCATCCCACGTGTGATGGGCTTCATCGGCGGTACTTCAGATCGTCCTGCTCCAATCTCTGACAAAGAAGCTGATGCGATCCTTCAGCGTCTTGAAGAGACTGTTGAGTCTCCGACGCATCGCGTTATGTTTGAACCAGGTGAAGTCGTTCGTGTTACTGACGGCCCATTTGCTGACTTCAATGGTACCGTTGAAGAGGTTGATTATGAAAAGAACCGCGTTAAGGTTTCTGTCATGATCTTCGGTCGTTCGACTCCGGTTGAGCTAGACTTCGGTCAGATCGAAAAAAGCTGATTAATTTAAATACAAAAAGTATTTGGACTGGGTGCTGATTTGTTGTAAAATCCGCACCCATTATTTTCGGGGAGCTAACTGGCATGTTGTCGGTGGCGTTTGAACCCATACTGAGGAAATACTCATGGCTAAGAAAGTTGATGGTTACATCAAACTACAAGTAGCAGCCGGTGCTGCAAACCCGTCGCCACCAGTCGGCCCTGCATTGGGTCAGAAAGGTGTTAACATCATGGAATTCTGTAAAGCATTCAATGCTCGTACTGAAAAGTTCGAGAAAGGCATGCCAATTCCAGTAGTTATCACTGTATATACTGATCGCTCTTTCACTTTTGAAACTAAGACGCCACCAGCATCTTTCCTACTGCTTAAAGCAGCAGGTCTGAAATCAGGTTCTGGTCGTCCTAACACTGAAAAAGTGGGAACTATCAAGCGTAGCGCAGTTCAGGAAATTGCTGAAACTAAAGCTACTGATATGACTGGTGCTGATATTGAAGCGATGACTCGCTCAATTGAAGGTACTGCGCGTTCAATGGGTTTGGTAGTAGAGGATTAATATAATGGCAAAGCTAACTAAACGCGCTCGCTTGATTCGCGAAAAAGTAGAAGTAACTAAAAACTACGACATCAATGAAGCTGTTGCACTACTTAAGGAACTAGCTACTGCTAAGTTCGTTGAGAGTGTTGATGTAGCGGTTAACCTAGGTGTTGATCCACGTAAATCTGACCAAAACGTTCGTGGCGCAACAGTGCTACCACACGGTACAGGTCGTGACGTTCGTGTTGCTGTGTTTACACAGGGCGCTAACGCTGAAGCTGCTACTGCTGCTGGTGCAGAACTTGTCGGTATGGACGAGCTTGCTGCACAAGTTAAAGCTGGTGAAATGAACTTCGACGTCGTTATTGCTTCTCCTGATGCAATGCGCGTAGTTGGTCAGCTAGGTCAAATCTTAGGCCCACGTGGTCTAATGCCTAACCCTAAGACTGGCACTGTAACACCAAACGTTGCTGAAGCAGTTAAGAACGCTAAAGCTGGTCAGGTTCGTTACCGTACAGATAAGAACGGTATCATCCACACTACTATCGGTAAAGTGGACTTCGAAACTGCTAAGCTAAAAGAAAACTTGGAAGCACTTGTTGCGGCACTAGTGAAAGCTAAGCCTGCTGCAGCTAAAGGTGTTTTCTTGAAGAAAATTAGCATCTCGACCACTATGGGCGCAGGTGTTGCAGTCGACCAGAGTACTCTGGAAGACGCTAAGTAATTTTACAAGGTTAGCGCATTAGTCTATAATGCGCGCACCTTGTGGGTTGAGGTCTATAATTTAGCCATTTATATGGTCAAATCTTAGACTTCCGTCCAAGACCGTAGGTGTCGGCCTAATGGCTGACTTAATCTCCTACGTAGACGGTGTCGGACCCCAGATAGATTTTGTTCTGCTGGATAAGCACCGTAAGTCGTTAAACATTTAGGTGTTTAACATGGTAATTACTAGGGAATCCCCTAGATAGAATCCAGGAGTAAAGCCAATGGCATTAGGACTCGAAGACAAAAAAGCGATTGTTGCTGAAGTCAACGAAGCTGCCAAAGGTGCTTTATCTGCAGTTGTAGCCGATTCACGTGGCGTAACTGTAGGTGAGATGACCGGTCTGCGTAAAGCAGCTCGCGAAGCAGGAGTGTACATCAGAGTTGTACGTAACACTCTTGTTAAGCGCGCTGTTGAAGGTACTGATTTTGAGTGCCTTAACGAGACGTTTACTGGTCCTACTTTAATTGCATTCTCTAACGAGCACCCAGGTGCTGCAGCGCGTCTTCTTAAAGATTTCGCCGCTCAACAAGAGAAATTTGAAATTAAAGCAGCAGCCTTTGAAGGGGATTTAATCCCTGCAGCCGATATAGATCGCTTAGCGAAACTGCCAACATACGACGAAGCAATAGCTCAGTTGATGATGACAATGAAAGAAGCATCTGCTGGCAAGCTGGTACGTACACTGGCCGCCCTTCGCGATCAAAAAGAAGAAGCAGCTTAAGTTTATACTTAGCTGCTTAAATTCAGAACAATAGGAATTTTTTGTTATGTCTATCACTAAAGACGATATCTTAAACGCTGTTGCAGAAATGTCTGTAATGGAAGTTGTTGAACTAATCGAAGCAATGGAAGAGAAGTTCGGCGTATCTGCTGCTGCTGCTGTTGTTGCTGGCGGTGCTGAAGGCGGTGCTGCTGCTGCTGAGCAAACTGAATTTGACGTTATGATGACTTCGTTCGGTGAGAACAAGGTTAAAGTAATTAAAGCTCTTCGTGGCGCTACAGGTCTTGGCCTGAAAGAAGCTAAAGCTATGGCTGAATCTGCTCCAGTAGCAGTTAAAGAAGCTATCACTAAAGAAGAAGCTGAAGCTCTAAAAACTGACCTTGAAGAAGCTGGTGCTTCTGTAGAGATCAAGTAAGTTATAATTTAACTTACTAAGCCCGAGTAATCGGGTGAAGGCTGGCGGTTTTTTAACCGTCGGCCTTTTTTGCGCTGTAAGCGTAGGCGATTTTTTTTTCACCGTTTGTCGCCAGATTATGCAGTTCCTAACAGAGATTACTGGTTAGGTTCTTGCCATCAACGGTGATGGGCAAACGTGCTGTTTCAATCAAATGATTGTTTCAGTCTTGGTCACATCTCGCAATCAGAGGAAACCCATGGTTTACTCCTATTCTGAAAAGAAGCGTATTCGCAAAGACTTTGGTAAACGTCCACAAGTTTTGGATATTCCTTATCTTTTGTCTATACAGTTGGACTCATTCAAAAAGTTCACCGATCAAGATCCTACCGGTGAGCGTGGTTTTGAGGCCGCTTTCCGTAGCGTTTTTCCCATCAAAAGCTTTTCTGGTAACTCAGAGCTACAATATGTTAGCTATAAGCTAGGTGAGCCTGTTTTTGATGTGAAAGAGTGTCAAATTCGCGGTGTTACATACTCCGCACCACTACGCGTTAAATTGCGTATGGTGTTGTATGACCGTGAAGCGGCACCTGGCACAGTTAAAGACATTAAAGAACAAGAAGTCTACATGGGTGATATCCCCATGATGACTGACAACGGTACCTTTGTTATCAATGGTACTGAGCGTGTTATTGTATCTCAGTTACACCGTTCACCTGGTGTTTTCTTCGATCACGACCGCGGCAAGACCCACTCATCTGGTAAGGTGCTTTATAACGCACGTATTATTCCTTACCGTGGTTCTTGGTTAGATTTTGAATTCGATCCTAAAGATGCTCTGTTTGTTCGTATTGACCGTCGTCGTAAACTTGCGGCTTCTATCATTCTGCGTGCATTAGACTATTCTACTCAGGATATTCTGGATCTGTTCTTCGATCGCGTTAATTTTAAGATCAAGAAAGATTCATTAGTGATGGATCTAGTTGCAGAGCGCCTACGTGGTGAGACTGCTAGCTACGATATCAAAGATTCTGAAGGTAGCATTCTTGTTGAGAAAGGGCGTCGCATTACTGCACGTCATATTCGTCAGCTTGAAAAGACTAATACTACAGAACTTGAAGTACCGGTTGACTACATCTCTGGTAAGATCTCTGGTCAGGATTACATCGATCCGGATACAGGTGAAGTGTTAGTTTCAGCGAACGCTGAGATAAGCCTTGAAGATCTAGCTAAATTATCATTGGCTGGCATTAAAGAGATAAGCACACTGTATATCAACGAGCTTGATAACGGTGCTTACATGTCAGATACGCTGCGTATCGATTCTACGACTAACCGCTTAGAAGCGTTAGTTGAGATCTATCGTATGATGCGTCCTGGCGAGCCACCAACCAAAGATGCTGCCGAAGCCCTATTCCAGAACTTGTTCTTCAGTGAAGAGCGTTATGACCTATCTAAAGTTGGTCGTATGAAGTTCAACCGTCGTTTAAGCATTGATGACGACGAAGGTACAGGCATCCTATCTAAGGAAGATATCGTTGCAGTTATGAAAAACATCATCACTATCCGTAATGGTAATGATGAAGTTGATGATATCGATCACTTGGGTAACCGTCGTATCCGTAGTGTTGGCGAAATGGCTGAAAACCAATTCCGTGTAGGTCTAGTTCGTGTTGAACGTGCCGTACGTGAGCGTTTAAGCCTAGGTGATCTTAATGAGCTAATGCCTCAAGATTTGATCAACGCTAAACCAATCTCTGCAGCAGTTAAAGAGTTCTTCGGATCTTCACAACTGTCTCAGTTTATGGATCAAAACAACCCACTTTCAGAAGTGACTCACAAGCGCCGTATTTCGGCTCTTGGTCCAGGTGGTTTGACTCGTGAACGTGCTGGTTTCGAAGTTCGAGATGTACACCCAATTCACTACGGTCGTTTATGTCCAATTGAGACCCCTGAAGGTCCAAACATTGGTCTAATTAACTCGTTAGCAAGTTTTGCACGTACAAACTCTTACGGCTTCCTTGAAACACCTTACCGCAAGGTTATTGATGGTGTTGTGACTGATCAGGTCGATTACCTGTCAGCAATCGAAGAAGGTCGTTACGTTATCGCACAGGCAATCGTTGATCTTGATGAAAACGGTCGCATGATGGACGAGCTCATCGCTTGTCGTCATAAAGGTGATTCCACCTTTATGGGTGCTGGTGACATTCAATATATGGATGTATCGCCGCAGCAGATCATTTCAGTTGCAGCGTCACTGATTCCGTTCCTGGAACACGATGATGCTAACCGAGCCTTGATGGGTGCGAACATGCAACGTCAAGCTGTACCAACACTAAGAGCTGATAAGCCATTAGTCGGTACAGGTATTGAGCGTACATTGGCAGTAGATTCTGGTGTTGTAGTTGCTGCTAAACGTGGCGGTTATGTCGATTATGTCGACGCTAGCCGTATCGTCGTTAAGGTTAACGAAGCTGAGCTTACTCCTGGTGAAGCTGGTATCGACATCTACAACTTGACTAAATACACGCGCTCTAACCAGAACACCTGTATTAACCAACGTCCTTGTTGTTCGATGGGTGATCCGGTTGTTCGTGGTGACGTTTTAGCCGATGGCCCATCTACCGATTTAGGTGATTTGGCTCTTGGTCAGAACATGCGTATCGCGTTCATGCCTTGGAATGGTTACAACTTCGAGGATTCAATCCTCATCTCTGAGCGTGTAGCTATGGAAGATCGTTTCACGACTATCCATATTCAGGAGCTTTCATGTATCGCTCGTGATACTAAGCTAGGTAGTGAAGAGATCACAGCCGATATTCCAAACGTTGGTGAGTCTGCGCTTTCTAAGCTGGATGAATCAGGTATCGTTTATATCGGTGCTGAAGTTAAGGGTGGTGACATCCTAGTTGGTAAAGTGACGCCTAAGGGTGAAACTCAACTGACTCCGGAAGAGAAACTCCTCCGAGCTATTTTCGGTGAGAAGGCCTCTGATGTTAAAGACAGTTCACTTCGCGTACCTAACTCAGTTAAAGGTACTATCATCGACGTCCAGGTATTTACCCGTGATGGCGTTGAGAAAGATAAGCGTGCTGTTGAAATTGAAGAGATGCATGTCGGTCAAGCTAAGAAAGATTTGAGCGAAGAGTTCCAGATCCTCGAAGAGGGTGTTTATGGACGTGCACGCAACCTTCTACGCAATGCAGGCTTTACCGAAGATCAGTTAGCTGCCATTCCGCGTTCTCAGTTATTGGTTCAAACCATTGACGATGAAGCTAAGCAAACGGAACTGGAACAACTTGCCGAGCAGCATGACGAACTAAGAGCAGATTTCGATAAGAAGTTTGAAGTTAAGCGTCGTAAGATCACTCAAGGTGATGATTTAGCACCTGGCGTACTTAAGATTGTTAAGGTTTACCTTGCAGTTAAACGTACTATCCAGCCTGGTGATAAGATGGCTGGTCGTCACGGTAACAAGGGTGTTATCTCTAAGATTAACCCTGTTGAAGACATGCCTTACGATGAGAATGGTAACCCAATTGACATCGTTCTGAACCCACTAGGTGTACCATCTCGTATGAACATCGGTCAGGTTCTAGAGGTGCACATGGGGGCTGCTGCTAAAGGTATCGGTGATCGCATCACTGCTATGCTGGAAGAGCAACGTGAACTGGCAGAGCTTCGTGGTTACATCAAAGAGGTTTACGAGCTTGGTGACGATGTGCAACAGCGCGTCGACATCAATTCGTTCAGCGATGATGAAGTACTGCGTCTTGCTAAGAACCTTAAGGGTGGTATCCCGATTGCGACTCCAGCATTCGATGGTGCAAAAGAGAAAGAAATTAAGGAGATGCTAGCCCTTGCTGGTCTTCCTACTTCTGGACAACGCACCTTGTTTGATGGTCGTACCGGTGATGAATTTGAGCGTAAGGTAACCGTTGGTTACATGTATATGCTTAAACTGAACCACTTGGTTGACGATAAGATGCATGCTCGTTCTACGGGTTCATACAGCCTTGTTACTCAGCAACCATTGGGTGGTAAAGCTCAGTTTGGTGGTCAGCGTTTCGGTGAGATGGAAGTTTGGGCACTAGAAGCATACGGTGCCGCATATACGCTTCAGGAAATGCTCACTGTTAAATCTGATGACGTTAACGGTCGTACTCATATGTATAAAAACATTGTCGACGGTAACCACCAGATGCAACCAGGTATGCCAGAGTCCTTCAATGTACTATTGAAGGAGATCCGTTCACTCGGTATTAATATCGAGTTGGATCAAGACTAAATCTAGGTTTACCTAGTTTGGCAATAAATTGGTGCTCCGCTCAAGCGGGGCACCCGGTTTAACTCCTTCAGGAGAGAAACGTGAAAGACTTATTAAAGTTTCTGAAACAGCAAAGCAAGACCGAAGAGTTTAACGGCATTAAGATTGGCCTAGCGTCGCCAGATCTAATCCGTTCTTGGTCATTTGGTGAAGTTAAGAAGCCAGAAACCATTAACTACCGTACCTTTAAGCCTGAGCGTGAAGGCTTATTTTGTGCACGTATTTTTGGTCCAGTAAAAGATTATGAATGTTTATGCGGTAAGTATAAGCGTCTTAAGCACCGTGGTGTGATCTGTGAAAAGTGTGGCGTTGAAGTTACACAGACTAAAGTACGTCGTGAGCGTATGGGTCACATCGATCTCGCTAGCCCAGTAGCCCATATCTGGTTCTTGAAGTCATTACCGTCTCGTATCGGTTTAATGCTGGATATGACTCTGCGTGATATCGAACGCGTACTTTACTTCGAATCTTTCGTTGTAATCGAGCCTGGCATGACCAGCCTCGAACGCGGCCAGATGTTGACAGAAGAAAACTACCTGGATGCACTCGAAGAGTACGGTGATGAGTTTGAAGCTAAGATGGGTGCAGAAGCTGTTCTAGAACTGCTACGTGCTATCGAGCTTGAAAAAGAGATTGAGATGATGCGCGAAGAGTTGCCATCAATCAACTCAGAGACTCGTCGTAAGAAGATCACTAAGCGTCTTAAGCTTGTTGAGGCATTCTTCCAATCGGGCAACAAGCCTGAGTGGATGATCCTTAAAGTCTTGCCGGTTCTTCCACCAGATCTTCGTCCTCTGGTACCACTCGATGGCGGTCGTTTTGCTACGTCTGATCTGAACGACCTTTATCGTCGTGTGATCAACCGTAATAACCGTCTTAAGCGTCTGTTAGATCTAGCTGCGCCAGATATCATCGTACGTAACGAAAAGCGTATGTTGCAAGAATCTGTCGATGCGCTATTAGATAACGGTCGTCGTGGTCGTGCAATCACGGGTTCTAACAAGCGTCCGCTTAAATCTTTGGCCGATATGATCAAAGGTAAGCAAGGTCGTTTCCGTCAGAACTTGCTAGGTAAGCGTGTGGATTATTCTGGTCGTTCGGTAATTACCGTAGGTCCAACACTTCGCTTACATCAGTGTGGTCTTCCTAAGAAGATGGCACTCGAGCTATTTAAACCTTTCATCTATGGCAAGCTAGAAGGTCGTGGTCTTGCTACTACGATTAAAGCTGCTAAGAAGATGGTTGAGCGTGAAGTTCCTGAAGTTTGGGATGTTCTTGACGATGTTATTCGTGAACACCCGGTAATGCTCAACCGTGCACCAACACTGCACAGATTGGGTATTCAAGCGTTTGAGCCTGTATTGATTGAAGGTAAAGCTATTCAGCTTCATCCTTTGGTTTGTGCGGCCTACAACGCCGACTTCGATGGTGACCAAATGGCTGTACACGTGCCGCTAACGCTGGAAGCTCAGCTAGAAGCACGTTCGCTTATGATGTCAACCAACAACATCCTTTCGCCAGCAAACGGCGAGCCGGTTATCACACCGTCACAGGATGTTGTATTAGGTCTGTATTACACCAGCCGTGAGTGTGTTAACGGTAAAGGTGAGGGCATGGTGTTTGAGTCTATCGATGAAGTCGAAAAGGCTTATCGTACTAAGTTCGCTGCAATCCATGCTCGCATAAAAGTACGTATCACTGAAACTAATATCGATGAAAACGGTGAGCGTTCAGAATCTCGTCGTATCGTTGATACAACGGTTGGTCGTGCACTGTTGTCTCGTATTCTACCGAAAGGTTTGTCATATGATCTGGTTAACCAGAACATGGGCAAGAAGCAGATTTCTAAGCTATTGAATACTTGTTACCGTCAACTAGGTCTTAAAGATACCGTTATCTTTGCAGATCAATTGATGTATGCCGGTTTCCATTATGCGACTGTATCGGGTGCCTCTGTAGGCATCAACGATATGGTTATTCCAGATGAGAAGTACACGTTAGTTGCTGACGCTGAAGCGGAAGTTCTTGAGATTCAAGAGCAGTTCCAATCGGGTCTGGTTACCGCCGGTGAACGTTATAACAAGGTCATCGATATCTGGGCAAGTGCCAACGAGAAGATCTCTAAGGCCATGATGGAAAATCTGTCTACCGAGACAGTGATTAACCGTGATGGTGAAGAGGAGGAGCAAGAGTCATTCAACAGCATCTATATGATGGCTGACTCGGGCGCTCGTGGTAGTGCTGCACAGATTCGTCAGTTGGCAGGTATGCGTGGTCTGATGGCTAAGCCGGATGGCTCTATCATCGAAACGCCGATTGTGGCGAACTTCCGTGAAGGTCTAAACGTATCTCAGTACTTTATCTCTACTCACGGTGCGCGTAAGGGTCTTGCCGATACGGCACTTAAGACAGCTAACTCGGGTTACTTGACTCGTCGTCTTGTAGACGTTGCACAGGATCTCGTGGTTATCGAAGATGACTGTGGCACCTTCGAAGGTCTGACAATGAAGCCCCTCATCGAGGGTGGTGATGTTGTTGAGCCATTGCGTGAGCGTGTACTTGGTCGTGTTGTTGCTATCGATGTGATGTATCCAGGTACTGAGAAGGTACTTGCACCTCGTAACACTCTGCTTGATGAAGCATGGTGTGACTTGTTGGAAGAAAATTCAGTCGATGAAATGATCGTACGTTCAGTCATTAGCTGTAATACCGATTTCGGTGTTTGTAAAGCCTGTTATGGTCGTGATTTGGCTCGTGGTCATATCATCAACCAAGGTGAAGCTATCGGTGTTGTTGCTGCTCAGTCAATCGGTGAGCCAGGAACACAGCTAACGATGCGTACCTTCCACATTGGTGGTGCGGCATCTCGAGCTTCAGCTGAGAACAACGTTCAAGTTAAGAACGCTGGTACTGTTAAGCTGCATAATGCTAAGCACGTGACTAACAGCGTAGGCAAGTTAGTTATCGTTTCTCGTTCATCTGAGGTTGCGATTATCGATGAGCTAGGCCGTGAGAAAGAGCGTTATAGAGTTCCTTACGGTACGGTTCTGGAAAAACTTGAAGATGCACCAGTTGCTGCCGGTGAAATCATCGCTAACTGGGATCCGCATACTCACCCAATCATCTCTGAGGTTGCGGGTAGTATCAAGTTCGTCGATATGATCGATGGTGTCACTATGACACGTCAAACCGATGAGCTGACAGGTCTTTCTTCAATCGTGGTTATGGAAGTGGGTCAACGCCCTACTGCCGGTAAAGAGATGCGTCCGGCGATTCGTCTGGTTGGTGCCGATGGCAACGACTTGATGATCCCAGGAACAGAGGTTCCTGCGCAATACTTCCTGCCAGCTAACGCGATTGTGAACCAAGACGATAATGCACAGATTAACGTTGGTGATGCGCTAGCACGTATTCCGCAAGAATCGTCAAAGACTCGTGATATTACCGGTGGTCTGCCACGCGTTGCCGACTTGTTCGAAGCGCGTAAGCCAAAAGAGCCTGCTATTCTTGCTGAATACTCAGGAACTATCTCGTTTGGTAAAGAGACTAAAGGTAAGCGTCGTCTTCTAATCACGCCAGCTGATGGTGGAGAAGTTTATGAAGAGATGATTCCTAAGTGGCGTAACCTGAACGTGTTCGAAGGTGAAAAAGTCGAACGTGGTGAGGTTATTGCTGATGGACCAGAAGCCGCACATGACATCTTACGTCTCCGTGGTATTCATAAGGTTGCTAACTACATCGTTAATGAAGTCCAAGACGTATATCGTCTACAGGGCGTAAAGATTAACGATAAGCATATCGAAGTGATTATTCGCCAGATGCTGCGTAAGTGTCTAATCACTAACGCAGGTGATAGTCAGTTCCTTGCTGGTGAACAGGCTGAAGTGGCTCGTGTTAAGATCGCAAACCGCGAACTTGAAGCACAAGGCAAGCAACCTGCAACCTTCGAACGTGAGCTTCTTGGTATTACCAAGGCATCTCTGGCTACAGAGTCATTTATCTCTGCAGCATCGTTCCAGGAAACCACACGCGTACTGACCGAAGCGGCGGTGGGCGGTAAGAGTGATCCGCTACGCGGTCTTAAAGAGAACGTGATTGTTGGTCGTCTTATCCCTGCGGGTACTGGTTATTCATATCACCAGAAACGTAATGCAGCAGCTGCAGCCGGTACAACTACCGAAGCGGCACCTGCAATTAGCGCAAGCGAAGCGGAACAGAACCTGGCAGATCTTCTAAATCTTGCCGGAAGTTCAGATTAATTTTGTGCTAAAACGTAAGTAAAATGTTAAAAAGGCGCCTTTGGCGCCTTTTTTTTACTTATTATCGGTTAAAAGTTGTCTATTTCTTGACAGAATGCCATTACCTTTCTAAAATTTCGCGTCCCACACCTGTGGGATATAGATTTTTCACACCTTACTGTTGAGTTTATCAACTGATTCGGAGCTATACATGGCAACTGTAAACCAGTTGGTACGTAAGCCACGCGCGCCAAAAGTCGACAAGACTAATGTGCCTGCGTTGGATGCGTGTCCACAAAAACGTGGTGTTTGTACTCGCGTATATACAACCACACCAAAAAAACCTAACTCTGCACTACGTAAAGTAGCTCGTGTGCGTCTTACTAACGGTTTCGAAGTTACTTCGTACATCGGCGGTGAAGGCCACAACCTGCAGGAACACAGTGTAATCCTAATCCGTGGTGGTCGTGTTAAAGACTTACCTGGTGTGCGTTACCACACTGTTCGTGGCGCTTTAGACTGTGCTGGCGTAAGTGAACGTCGTCAAGGTCGTTCTAAGTACGGAGCTAAGCGTCCTAAGTCTTAACGTTTTCCGTTAAGTAAGGCCAAGCTAGATTATATTGAGATTCCAGTTTTGGGGTCCCTGAAGCATACGGAGAAATTGTTATGCCAAGACGTCGCGTTGTAGGACAACGTAAAATCCTACCAGATCCAAAGTTTAATAGTGAGTTGTTGGCTAAGTTCATCAACGTCATTATGCAGGACGGCAAAAAGTCGACTGCAGAAAAGATTATTTACAAGGCACTTGATACCGCTTCTGAAAAGAAAGGCGAAGATCATTTAGTGATCCTTGAAGCAGCACTTGAAAATGTTCGCCCATCAGTCGAGGTTAAGTCTCGTCGTGTTGGTGGTTCTACTTACCAAGTACCATGTGAAGTACGTCCAGTACGTCGTAATGCACTGGGCATGCGTTGGTTAGTTGAAGCTGCACGTAAGCGTGGTGAAAAATCTATGGCTCTACGTCTAGCCGGTGAATTGCTAGACGCTTCAGATAACAAAGGTACTGCTGTTAAGAAGCGCGAAGACGTGCATCGTATGGCAGAAGCAAACAAAGCGTTTGCTCATTACCGCTGGTAATCTGATGGAGCTGGCATTTGCCAGCTCCATATTCTACATATCTAAGGCATTTGCCTTAGTTGAGAGGGTTTAAACGTGGCTCGTACAACTCCGATTGAGCGCTACCGTAATATTGGTATATGTGCTCATGTTGACGCAGGAAAAACCACAACAACAGAACGAGTTCTGTTCTACACCGGTGTATCTCATAAGATCGGTGAAGTTCATAATGGCGCAGCCACTATGGACTGGATGGAACAGGAGCAGGAGCGTGGTATAACCATTACTTCTGCGGCAACAACTACGTTCTGGCGCGGTATGGAAGCACAGTTTGCTGAGCACCGTATCAACATCATCGATACACCAGGCCATGTTGACTTCACCATTGAAGTTGAACGTTCGCTACGTGTTCTTGATGGCGCAGTTGTTGTGTTCTGTGGTTCATCGGGTGTTGAACCACAATCTGAGACTGTTTGGCGTCAAGCTGATAAATATCATGTACCACGTATTGTATTCGTCAATAAGATGGATCGAGCGGGTGCTGATTTTGAAAGTGTTGTCGAGCAGATCCGTAACCGTCTGGGAGCGACTTGTGTACCGATTCATCTGAATATTGGTGCAGAAGAGGAGTTTAAAGGTGTTATCGACCTGATTAAGATGAAGGCCATAAACTGGTCTGAAGTTGATCAAGGTGCGACCTTTACCTATGAAGATATTCCTGTTGAGCTAGCCGATAAAGCAGCCGAAATGCGTGAATATCTCGTTGAAGAAGCCGCTGAAGCCTCTGATGAGCTGATGGAGAAATACCTTGAAGAAGGTGAACTATCAGAAGAAGAGATTAAATCAGCACTTCGTCAACGGACTCTAGCTAACGAAATCGTACTTGCTACCTGTGGTTCTGCATTCAAGAACAAAGGTGTGCAAGCGGTTCTCGATGCTGTTATTGATTACTTGCCATCTCCTGTCGAAGTGCCTGCAATTAAGGGTATCGACGAGAAAGATCAAGAGACAGATCGTCCAGCGGACGATAATGCCCCTTTTTCTGCCTTGGCATTTAAAATTGCGACAGACCCGTTTGTTGGAACATTGACCTTTATGCGTGTTTATTCGGGCGTATTGGAAACTGGTTCCGGCGTTTATAATTCGGTTAAGCAGAAGCGGGAACGAATCGGTCGTATGGTGCAGATGCACGCAAACGATCGCCAAGAGATCAAAGAAGTACGTGCTGGTGACATCGCGGCTGCCATTGGTCTTAAGGACGTGACTACCGGTGATACACTTTGCGATGCAGATCATAAAGTTATTCTGGAACGTATGGAGTTCCCTGAGCCAGTAATTACGATTGCTGTGGAGCCAAGATCTCAAGCCGATGAGCAGAAAATGGGAATTGCGTTGCAAAAACTTGCAGCAGAAGATCCCTCTTTCCGTGTCGAAACTGATCCAGAATCAGGCCAGACACTTATCTCTGGCATGGGTGAGCTACACTTAGATATTATCGTCGACCGCATGCGTCGCGAATTTAGTGTCGAGTGTAACGTAGGTAAACCTCAAGTTGCTTATCGTGAGACTATTCGCTCTAGTGTAGAAGTCGAAGGTAAATTTGTACGCCAGTCAGGCGGACGCGGCCAATTCGGTCATGTTTGGTTGAAACTGGAACCTCAAGAAGAGGGCTTTGGGTACGAGTTTGTCAACGAGATTGTTGGTGGTGTTGTTCCAAGAGAATACATACCTGCAGTAGATAAAGGTATTCAAGAGCAGATGAAGAGCGGCGTTTTAGCTGGCTTCCCTCTCTTGGATGTAAAGGTCACTTTGTTTGACGGCTCATACCATGATGTCGATTCGAATGAAATGGCCTTTAAAGTTGCTGGTTCGATGGGCTTTAAGAAGGGTGCTCTAGAAGCTGACCCTGTACTGTTAGAACCGTGCATGAAAGTCGAAGTTACAACACCTGAAGATTATATGGGTGATGTGGTCGGAGACTTGAACCGTCGTCGTGGATTGATCGAGGGTATGGATGACGGCATTGCCGGTGTCAAGCTCGTTCACGCGACAGTACCTTTATCTGAAATGTTTGGTTATGCAACAGATTTGCGCAGCGCATCTCAGGGGCGCGCTTCATACTCTATGGAGTTTTTGAAGTACTCTGATGCACCGCAAAACATTGCTAAAGCGATTATGGAAGCTCGTGGCTAAAAGCTCGGCTTGTCATATTTGTATAAATTAATTGCTATTGCTCGGTTATAGCCGAGCATTTCTGAAAAGAAAGGAATATATCGTGGCTAAAGAAAAATTTGAACGTAATAAACCCCATGTAAACGTTGGTACTATCGGACACGTCGATCATGGTAAAACAACTCTAACTGCTGCTATCTCTTCAGTTTTAACGAAGACTTACGGTGGTGAAGTTAAAGATTTCGCACAGATCGATAACGCTCCAGAAGAGCGTGAGCGCGGTATTACAATTAATACCTCTCACATCGAATATGACACTCCTGCACGTCACTACGCACACGTAGATTGTCCTGGTCACGCCGATTATGTTAAAAACATGATCACTGGTGCTGCACAGATGGACGGCGCGATTCTAGTAGTTGCTTCTACAGATGGTCCAATGCCACAAACACGTGAGCACATCCTGCTTTCACGTCAGGTTGGCGTACCATTCATCATCGTATTCATGAACAAATGTGACATGGTTGACGATGAAGAGCTTCTTGAGCTTGTAGAGATGGAAGTTCGTGAACTTCTTTCTGAATATGACTTCCCAGGTGATGACCTACCAGTTATCCAAGGTTCTGCGCTTAAAGCCCTTGAAGGCGAGCCAGAGTGGGAAGCTAAGATTCTTGAGCTTGCAGAAGCACTAGATACTTACATTCCAGAGCCAGAGCGTGCTATCGATGGTGCATTCATCCTTCCAATCGAAGATGTTTTCTCAATCTCAGGCCGTGGTACTGTAGTAACTGGTCGTGTAGAGCGCGGTATCATCAAAGTTGGTGAAGAAGTAGAAATTATTGGTATCAAAGATACTACTAAGACTACTTGTACTGGTGTTGAAATGTTCCGTAAGCTTCTTGACGAAGGTCGTGCTGGCGAGAACTGTGGTGTTCTTCTACGTGGTACTAAGCGTGAAGATGTTGAGCGTGGTCAGGTTCTTGCTGCTCCTGGTTCAATCACTCCACACACAACTTTCAAGTCAGAAATCTACGTTCTGTCAAAAGAAGAAGGTGGACGTCACACTCCATTCTTCAAAGGCTACCGTCCACAGTTCTACTTCCGTACAACTGACGTAACCGGTACTATCGAATTGCCAGAAGGCGTAGAGATGGTAATGCCTGGTGACAACGTTGCTATGACTGTTACGCTAATCTGCCCAATCGCGATGGATGAAGGTTTACGCTTCGCTATCCGTGAAGGTGGTCGTACTGTTGGTGCTGGTGTTGTAGCTGAGATTGTTGCTTAATAGCGACTAATCTGAGAAGACACTAAAGAAAAGGAAGCTTCGGCTTCCTTTTTTTATGTCTGGAAATTACTGGACAGAAAACTGGTAATTCAAGTTTATATTCGTATAATAGCCACCACTTTATTGAATTCCATCTATTTGATGCTAATTCAATCAATGGGGTTGATCTGAAGCTTTAAATCAGTATAATACCCCTTCGCCTTAACCATTAGGCGAAATTACGTAGTTAGGCTATAGGTCTAACACAAAAAAACAGCGACTCCGATTGTGAGTCGAACGGTTAAATCATCTCGCTCTGCGTTCCCATTGGAAGTGCAAGAGGGTGATTTTTTATGTGTCCATTTTAGGAGCTCTGGTCAATGCAGAACCAAAGAATCCGTATCCGCTTAAAAGGATTTGATCATCGTTTGATCGATCAGTCTACTGCGGAAATCGTTGAAACTGCTAAGCGTACAGGCGCACAGGTTCGTGGTCCAATTCCACTACCAACGCGTAAAGAACGTTATACCATTTTGACTTCTCCACACGTTAATAAAGATGCGCGTGATCAGTACGAACTTCGTACTCACAAACGTCTAGTTGACATCGTTGAGCCAACTGAAAAGACTGTAGATGCACTTATGCGTCTTGATCTTGCGGCTGGTGTTGACGTTCAAATTAGCTTGGGTTAATAAGAGGTTTTCGAGATGGCTATCGGTCTTATCGGTCGTAAAGTGGGTATGACTCGCATCTTCGGTGAAGATGGTGTGTCTATTCCAGTTACAGTAATTGAAATCGCTTCTAACCGTGTTACTCAGGTGAAAACCTTGGAAACTGACGGTTACCGCGCACTTCAAGTTACTACTGGTACCAAAAAAGCTAATCGCATCACTAAACCAGAAGCAGGTCACTTTGCTAAGGCAGGCGTTGAAGCCGGTCGTGGTTTGTGGGAAGTGCGTTTGGCAGATGGTGAAGGCGAAAGCATTGAAGTTGGTGCTGAGCTAAATGTTGATATCTTCGCTGACGTAGCGAAAGTTGATGTTACTGGTCAATCTAAAGGTAAGGGCTTCCAAGGCGGTATTAAGCGTTGGAATTTCCATGCACAAGACATGACACACGGTAACTCACTGGCACATAGATCCAACGGTTCTATCGGTCAAAACCAGACACCTGGTCGCGTTTTCAAAGGTAAGAAAATGTCAGGCCACATGGGTGCAGAGCGTGTTACAACGCAGAATCTAGACGTTATACGTGTAGATGCAGAGCGTAACTTGCTACTGGTTAAGGGTGCTGTTCCGGGAGCCACAAATGGCAACCTGATCATCAAACCTGCCGTTAAAGCTTAGGTCTGAGGAGATAGTAATGGAATTGGTATTGAAAGACGCACAAAGTGCTCTGGAAGTTTCCGAAACTACCTTCGGCCGTGACTTTAATGAAGCACTGGTTCATCAGGTAGTTGTAGCTTATGCTGCAAACGCACGTCAGGGCACTCGTGCTCAAAAGACTCGTGCGGAAGTTATTGGCTCTGGCAAAAAGCCATGGCGCCAAAAAGGTACTGGCCGTGCACGTGCCGGTACTGTTAAAGGCCCGATCTGGCGTGGCGGTGGCGTAACATTCGCTGCTAAAGCTCAAGATCACAGCCAAAAAGTAAACAAGAAGATGTACCGCGGAGCGCTGAAAAGCATATTCTCTGAATTGGTACGTCAAGACCGTCTAATCGTAGTCGAGTCATTTAGCGTTGAAGCTCCTAAAACTAAAGAGTTGAAAGCTAAACTAGCTGCTATGAATCTAGAAGACGTGTTGATCGTTACTCCAGAAATTGACGAGAACTTGTTCTTGGCTGCTCGCAACTTGTACAAAGTTGACGTTCGTGACGTAGCTGGTATCGATCCAGTAAGTCTGATCGCATTCAACAAAGTACTAGTAACTGCCGATGCTGTTAAGCAAATCGAGGAGATGCTGGGATGATCAGTCAAGAACGTTTGCTAAAAGTTATTCTTGCACCACATATCTCTGAAAAGAGTACTGTTTGTGCAGAAAATGACAACACGGTAGTTTTCCGTGTAGCTATCGACGCAACTAAAGCTGAAGTTAAGGCTGCAGTCGCTCAATTGTTCGAAGTTGAAGTTGATTCAGTTCGCACTCTAGTTAACAAAGGTAAGACCAAGCGTACCGGTGCCCGTATGGGTCGTCGTGTAGATTGGAAAAAAGCCTACGTGACTCTAGCTGACGGTGCTGAAATCGATTTCGTCGGCGCTGAGTAAGCAAAGGAGAATTATCATGGCAATTATTAAGTGTAAGCCAACTTCTGCCGGTCGTCGCCACGTTGTTAAAGTGGTGAATACTGACCTGCATAAGGGTAAACCTTTTGCTGGCCTGTTGGCGAAAAAATCTAAAAGTGGTGGCCGTAACAATACTGGCCGTATCACTGTTCGCCACATAGGTGGTGGACACAAGCAGCATTACCGTATTATGGATTTTAAACGAATCAAAGACGGTATCCCTGCAAAAGTTGAGCGTTTGGAATATGATCCAAACCGCACAGCAAACATCGCACTTGTTTTGTATGCTGATGGTGAGCGTCGTTATATCCTTGCAGCTAAAGGCATGCAAGCTGGAGATCCAATCCAGTCTGGTATCGATGCGGAAATCAAAGTGGGTAACGCTTTGCCATTACGCAACATCCCAATAGGTAGTGTTGTACACGCAGTTGAAATGAAGCCTGGTAAAGGTGCTCAGATCGCTCGTTCAGCAGGTACCTATGTACAAGTTGTAGCTCGTGATGGCGAATACGCTACTCTACGTCTTCGCTCTGGCGAAATGCGTAAAGTACCAGTAGACTGCCGCGCGACATTGGGTGAAGTTGGTAATGCCGAGCATATGCTACGCCAGTTAGGTAAAGCAGGTGCTAAACGCTGGAGAGGCGTACGCCCAACAGTTCGTGGTGTTGCAATGAACCCAGTAGATCATCCCCATGGTGGTGGTGAAGGCCGTACTTCGGGTGGCCGTCATCCAGTATCTCCAACGGGTGTTCCAACTAAGGGTTATAAGACTCGTAGTAACAAACGCACCGACAAGTACATTGTACGTCGTCGCAATAAAAAGTAAGAGGATTCGCCATGCCACGTTCTCTCAAGAAAGGTCCATTCATTGACCTACACTTGCTGAAGAAGGTAGAGAAAGCGATGGAAGCGGGAGACAAGAAGCCTATTAAGACTTGGTCTCGTCGCTCTATGATCATCCCTAATATGATTGGGTTGACCATCGCTGTCCATAATGGTCGTCAGCACGTACCTGTGTTCGTAACTGACGAAATGATCGGCCACAAGCTTGGTGAGTTTTCACCAACTCGCACTTATCGCGGCCATGCTGCAGATAAGAAAGCGAAGAAGCGTTAATACGGGAGGAATAAGATGGAAGTTTTAGCTAAACATCGTTTTGCCCGTACGTCGCCTCAAAAGTGTCGTTTGGTTGCAGATCAAATCCGTGGACTGCCTGTTGCTAAGGCTCTCGAAATATTAACTTTCAGCCCTAAAAAAGCTGCAGTACTTGTTAAAAAAGTACTGGACTCTGCAATCGCTAATGCTGAGCACAATGAAGGTGCTGACATTGACGAGCTAAGAGTTGGAGCCATTATGATCGATGAAGGTCCAACTATGAAACGTATCATGCCACGTGCCAAAGGCCGTGCTGATCGTATAATTAAGCGTACCAGCCACATTACTGTGGTTGTATCAGATCGCTAGGAGTTAGCAATGGGACAGAAAGTACATCCTAATGGTATCCGTCTGGGTATCACTAAGCCTTGGATCTCGACCTGGTACGCTGACAAGTCAGACTATGCCAATAACTTAACTAGTGACAGTGAAGTGCGTAAGTTTCTTGAAAAGAAACTTAAGCAAGCATCAGTCTCTAAGATTGTTATCGAGCGTCCAGCAAAGAGTGTTCGCGTTACTATCCACACTGCCCGTCCAGGTGTTGTGATTGGTAAGAAAGGCGAAGACGTTGAGAAGCTACGCAACGCAGTTGCTAAGCTGACTGGTATTCCAGCTCAAATCAACATCGCTGAGATCCGTAAGCCTGAGCTAGATGCTAAGCTTGTTGCCGATGGCATCGCTTCGCAGCTAGAGCGTCGTGTTATGTTCCGTCGTGCTATGAAGCGCGCAGTACAAAATGCAATGCGTCTTGGTGCTAAAGGTATCAAGGTTCAAGTTGGCGGCCGTCTAGGCGGTGCTGAGATTGCGCGTTCTGAGTGGTATCGTGAAGGTCGAGTACCTCTACATACACTGCGTGCTGATATCGACTATTCTACTGCAGAGAGTCACACCCAATACGGTGTGATTGGCGTTAAAGTTTGGGTCTTCAAAGGTGAAGTTCTAGACGGCGTTGTACCTGCGCATGAAGAGCCGAAACAGCAGCCGAAGCGTAAGCCTCGCGGTAAATAGGAGAGCTGGCAATGCTGCAACCAAAACGAACTAAATTTCGCAAAATGTTCAAAGGCCGCAACCGTGGTCTAGCGAACGGCACTGAAGTAAGCTTCGGTGATTTCGGTTTGAAAGCTGTTGGACGTGGTCGTCTAACTGCTCGTCAAATTGAAGCTGCGCGTCGTGCTATGACACGTCACATTAAACGTCAAGGTCAAATCTGGATCCGCGTTTTCCCTGATAAGCCTATTACCTCTAAGCCTCTTGAAGTGCGTATGGGTAAAGGTAAGGGTAACGTTGAATATTGGGTTTGCCAAATTCAGCCAGGTAAGGTTCTTTATGAGATGGATGGTGTAACAGAGGAGCTAGCTCGTGAAGCTTTCGCTCTTGCTGCCGCTAAGCTACCTCTTAAGACCACCTTTGTAACTAAGACGGTGATGTAATGAAAGCGAGCGAACTAACAGAAAAGAGCGTTGAAGAACTGAACGCTGAACTGCTTGGTCTGCTGCGTGAGCAGTTTAATCTGCGTATGCAACACGCCACTGGTCAGTTGACTCAGACTCATCAGCTTAAAATCGTGCGTCGCAACATTGCGCGCGTTAAGACCATTATTACTTCTAAGGCGGGTGCATAATGTCTGATAATATCCGTACTTTGCAGGGTCGTGTACTTAGCAACAAGATGGACAAGTCTATCACTGTAGCTATTGAGCGTAAGGTTAAGCATCCTTTATACGGGAAGTACCTTAAGCGCACTACTAAGATCCATGCACATGACGAACAAAATCAGTGTAATGCTGGCGATGTCGTGACTATTCGCGAATGCCGTCCGCTTTCTAAGACTAAGTCTTGGACTCTGGTTGAAGTAGTATCTAAAGCCTAAGCTTCTTAGGTTTTAAGCTAAACGGCTCCTTTTGGGAGCCGTTTTTATTTTAACACTATCTATTCTCAATATCGGGTGTTATACTTGCGCGCCATTTTTGACAAAAGTATTGTTAAAAATTGGCGAAAAAGTCGCCCCAAAATTGGGGATGTAAGTAACGTTAGCGGAGCATTTACAATGATCCAAATGCAATCTACTCTAGATGTAGCCTGTAACAGTGGCGCTCGTAGAGTTCAGTGTATTAAGGTCTTAGGTGGATCTCATCGTCGTTATGCCGGTATCGGCGACGTCATTAAGGTTTCTGTTAAAGAAGCTATTCCTCGCGGTAAAGCGAAGAAAGGTGATGTATATAGCGCGGTGGTAGTTCGTACTAAGAAAGGCGTACGTCGCCCAGACGGTTCTGTCATTCGCTTCGATCGGAACGCAGCTGTTTTGCTTAATGCAAACAATGCACCGATTGGTACTCGTATCTTTGGCCCAGTGACGCGTGAATTGCGTAACGAACAATTTATGAAAATTGTTTCTCTGGCACCAGAAGTACTGTAAGGAGCTTCAAATGGCAGCTAAAATCCGTCGTGAAGACGAAGTAATAGTATTAGCAGGTAAAGATCAGGGTAAACGCGGTAAGGTTTCTCAGGTTCTTCCTACTGGTAAATTAATTGTTGAAGGCATTAATCTTGTCAAGAAACACCAGAAGCCAAACCCGCAATTGGGCGTAGCTGGCGGTATTGTTGAGCAAGAAGCACCGATACAAGCATCAAACGTAGCGCTTTTCAACTCTGCCACTGGCAAAGCTGATCGCGTTGGTTTCCGATTTGAAGACGGCCAAAAGGTTCGTTTCTTTAAGTCGAATAGTGAACTCGTTAAGTAATTGGAGTAAACGATGGCGAAACTGCATGATAAATATCAAGAGACTGTTAGTCCTGAACTTGCAAAAAAGTTCGGTTTTACCAGTGTCATGCAAGTCCCTCGGATTGAGAAAATCACCCTTAACATGGGTGTTGGCGAAGCAGTAGCAGATAAGAAAATTATGGAGCATGCGCTTCGTGATATGACTGCTATCGCTGGTCAAAAGCCGGTTGTGACTGTAGCTCGTAAGTCAGTGGCTGGTTTTAAAATCCGTGATGGCTACCCGATAGGCTGTAAGGTTACACTGCGCGGTGAGCGTATGTGGGAATTCTTAGAGCGTTTAGTTGATATCGCAATCCCGCGTATTCGTGATTTCCGTGGCATGAGCGTTAAGTCGTTCGACGGCCGTGGTAACTACGCAATGGGTGTACGTGAGCAAATTATCTTTCCTGAGATCGAATACGATAAAATCGATAAGATCCGCGGCATGGATATTGTGATCACTACTTCTGCGAAGAATGACGAAGAAGGCCGAGCTCTGCTTGAAGCCTTTAACTTCCCATTCAAGAAATAAGGGTAGCGTAATGGCAAAAAGTTCAATGAAAGCACGTGAAGTAAAACGTGCCAAGCTCGTGGCTAAGTTCGCTGAAAAGCGTCTAGCTCTTAAGGCTATCATTAACAGTCCAACTACTTCTGATGAAGATCGTTGGGATGCAGTCCTTAAGTTGCAAGGTCTACCACGTGACTCTAGCGCGGCGCGTCAGCGCAATCGCTGTAGTCAAACTGGTCGCCCACATGGTTATTTACGTAAATTCGGCCTTAGCCGTATTAAATTGCGTGAAGCTACTATGCGCGGTGAAGTTCCTGGCCTACGTAAGGCCAGCTGGTAAACACTTGTCACGGAGTAAGCTTATATGAGCATGCAAGATCCTATAGCGGATATGTTAACCCGTATTCGTAATGGCCAAGCTGCTAACCACGTATCAGTATCTATGCCTTCTGCTAAGCTAAAAGTTGCCATCGCGCAAACGCTTAAAGAAGAAGGTTATATTACTGACTACGCCGTAGCAGATGAAGCCAAGCCTGTTCTTGAAATTACGTTAAAGTATTTCCAAGGTCAGCCAGTCGTTGAGACTATCCAGCGCGTTAGCCGTCCTGGTCTTCGTATTTACAAAAGTAAAGACGAACTTCCAAAGGTTATGGGCGGTTTGGGTGTCGCAATCGTGTCCACTTCTAAAGGTTTGATGACTGATCGTACTGCCCGCCAAAATGGCATGGGCGGGGAAGTTATCTGCTACGTAGCATAAAGGAGCAAGCAATGTCTCGTGTCGCAAAAGCACCAGTCGCTATTCCTGCAGGCGTAGAAGTGACTTTAAACGAACAAACTATCACCGTAAAAGGTACTAAAGGTAGTTTGACTCGAGTAATAAACGCTGACGTTTCTATTGTTGTTGAAGACAATGAAATCAAGTGTAGCCCAATTGAAGGCGTGAAAAATGCCGCTCAAGCGGGTACAGCTCGAGCTTTAATCAACAATATGGTTGTTGGTGTAACAGCTGGTTTTGAGAAAAAACTACAGTTAGTTGGTGTCGGTTACCGTGCGAAAATCGCTGGTAACGGTATTGATTTAACTCTAGGTTTCTCACATCCACTAGTACATGAACTCCCTAACGGCGTAACAGCTGTTTGTCCTTCACAAACTGAAATCGTACTTACTGGTACCGATAAGCAGCAAGTTGGACAAGTTGCAGCTGAGATTCGCGGCTACCGTCCACCAGAGCCTTATAAAGGTAAAGGTGTACGCTATGCTGACGAACAAGTTCGTCGTAAAGAGGCTAAGAAGAAGTAGGTAACGCGATATGGATAAGAAAACATCTCGCTTACGCCGCGCACTACGCGCCCGTAAGAAGATCCAAGAGCTGGGCGTTAATCGTCTGGTTGTACATCGTACACCACGTCACACCTATGCTCAGGTAATAAGCCCTGATTCACAGGTTTTGGCGTCAGCTTCGACTGCTGAGAAAGCGGTAACAGAGCAGCTAAAGTACACAGGTAACGTCGATGCAGCTAAAGTAGTGGGTAAAACCGTTGCTGAGCGTGCTATCGAAAAAGGCGTGACTGTAGTTGCATTCGATCGTTCCGGTTTCAAGTATCACGGACGTGTAGCTGCATTAGCAGACGCCGCTCGTGAAGCTGGCCTCAAGTTCTAAGGAATGATGAAAATGGCTAAATTCGAAGCTCAGCAACAAAAAGATGATCTGCAAGAGAAATTAGTTGCAGTAAATCGTGTTTCAAAAGTAGTTAAAGGCGGACGTATCTTTAGCTTCACTGCACTAACTGTAGTCGGTGATGGTAATGGTAAGGTTGGCTTTGGTTATGGTAAAGCGCGTGAAGTACCAGCAGCAATTCAAAAAGCAATGGAAAAGGCTCGCCGTAACATTGTTTCTGTTGAATTAATCAATGGTACTCTGCACCACCCTGTAAAGGGCCGTCATACTGGGTCGCGTGTTTACATGCAACCAGCATCAGATGGTACCGGTATTATTGCCGGTGGCGCAATGCGTGCCGTATTGGAAGTAGCAGGCGTTCATAACGTTCTGTCAAAAGCATACGGTTCTACTAACCCGATTAACATCGTTCGCGCAACTGTAGATGCGTTGGTGCACATGAAGTCACCATCACAAATTGCAGCTAAGCGTGGCCTGAATGTTAATGAAATTCGAGGTTAATGCACCATGGCTAAGAAAACATTTAAAGTAACTCAGACTAAAAGTTCAATCGGTCGCTTACCAAAGCACCGTGCAACTTTACTAGGTCTAGGTCTGCGCCGAATTAACCACACTGTTGAAGTTGAAGATACTCCTTCTACTCGCGGTATGGTTAACAAGGTTTACTACATGGTTTCGGTGGAGGAAGTATAAGATGCGTCTAAATACTCTATCACCTGCTGCAGGTGCTAAATCAGCAGCTAAGCGTGTAGGTCGCGGTATTGGTTCAGGCACTGGTAAAACTTGTGGTCGCGGCCACAAGGGACAGAAGTCTCGTTCTGGTGGCGGCGTTCGCGTCGGTTTCGAGGGTGGTCAAATGCCACTTAAGATTCGTCTGCCTAAGTTTGGTTTTACCTCGCGTCGTGCGTTGGTAACAGCAGAAGTTCGCATTAGTGAACTTGCAAAAGTTAACGGTGATGTTGTCGACTTAAATGCACTGAAAGATGCGAATCTCGTTACTCGCAACATACAGTTTGCTAAAATCGTTCTTTCAGGTACCATTGAGCGCCCTGTGACCGTAAAAGGTCTGAAGGCAACCAAAGGTGCACGTGCAGCTATTGAAGCTGCCGGCGGAAAGATCGAGGAATAATACGTCGATGGCAAAACCAGGACTTGATTTAAAAAGCGCGAAAGGTGGATTTTCTGAACTGAAGACTCGCCTCCTGTTCGTGATTGGTGCGATTATCGTCTTTAGAGCCGGTTCGTTTATACCAATTCCTGGAATTGACGCTGCTGTATTAGCAGAGCTGTTCAATCAGCAGAAGGGGACTATCTTAGGCATGTTTAACATGTTCTCTGGTGGTGCCCTTGAACGTGCTTCTATCTTTGCATTGGGAATCATGCCGTATATTTCGGCGTCGATTATCATGCAGTTGTTGACTGTCGTGCATCCTGCACTCGCTGAACTTAAAAAGGAAGGCGAATCAGGACGTAAGAAAATCAGTCAATATACCAGATACGGCACATTGGTCCTGGGTACATTCCAGGCAATCGGTATCGCAACGGGTCTGCCAAACCTAGTTCCAGGTTTAGTTGTAAACCTTGGATTTGGTTTCTATTTCGTTGCAGTTGTGAGTCTAGTGACGGGAACTATGTTCCTTATGTGGCTGGGTGAACAGATTACCGAACGAGGCATTGGTAATGGTATCTCGATATTAATTTTCGCAGGTATTGTTGCTGGTCTGCCATCTGCTATCGGCCAAACGGCTGAGCAGGCGCGTCAAGGTGACTTGAACGTACTCGTATTATTGTTGATTGCAGTTATTGTATTTGCCGTAACTTATTTCGTTGTATTTGTGGAGCGTGGCCAGCGACGTATCGTCGTTAACTATGCAAAGCGTCAGCAGGGCCGTAAGGTGTTTGCTGCGCAAAGTACACATTTACCACTTAAGATAAATATGGCAGGTGTGATACCACCAATTTTTGCGTCGAGCATTATTTTGTTTCCAGGCACACTGGCTCAGTGGTTTGGTCAAAATGAGTCCCTTTCATGGTTAAGTGATTTTTCACTTGCTGTGTCACCAGGACAACCGCTCTATTCATTATTGTATGCATCAGCAATCATCTTCTTCTGTTTCTTCTATACTGCGTTGGTGTTTAATCCGCGTGAAACAGCTGACAACTTGAAGAAGAGTGGTGCGTTTATTCCTGGGATCCGTCCTGGAGAGCAGACTTCGCGTTACATTGATAAGGTTATGACTCGCTTGACATTAGCAGGCGCATTGTACATTACCTTTATCTGTTTAATTCCGGAGTTCATGTTAATTACGTGGAAAGTACAGTTCTATTTTGGCGGTACTTCACTACTTATTATGGTAGTCGTAATCATGGACTTCATGGCTCAAGTTCAGACCCATATGATGTCTCATCAGTATGAGTCTGTAATGAAGAAGGCTAATCTAGTTAACAAAGCGAATTTAGATCGCTTTGGTCGCTAAGACAGTTTTCTCGGAGTGATGAAATGAAAGTTCGAGCTTCCGTGAAGAGGATCTGCCGTAATTGCAAGATCGTCAAACGTAGTGGCGTTGTACGCGTGATTTGTGTTGAACCTAAACACAAACAGCGTCAAGGCTAAAAACATTTGTTCAGCCCTGTTCGGGCTGAACAAAATTTTATTTGCAAAACTGTTGTCTGTCGAGTATCCTACCGGGCTTTTCACAGATAACCATTAACTATTTAGGAGTGCATAGTGGCCCGTATCGCTGGCATTAACATTCCTGATCAGAAGCATACAGTCATCGCATTGACTGGAATCTTCGGCATTGGCCGTACTCGCGCTAGAGCAATCTGCGCGGCTACTTCTATTGCTGAAGAAGCTAAGATCAAGGAATTGAGCGAAGCTCAAATTGATACACTACGCGAAGCAGTTGCCGAATACACTGTAGAAGGTGATTTGCGTCGTGAAGTTTCCATGAACATCAAGCGTCTTATGGACCTTGGCTGTTACCGTGGAATACGTCACCGTCGTAGCCTGCCTCTTCGTGGGCAACGTACTAAGACCAATGCGCGTACGCGTAAAGGTCCACGTAAACCAATCAGAAAGTAACGGGGTAAACCGAAATGGCTAAAGTTCCGTCACGTTCTCCGCGTAAGCGTGTACGTAAACAGGTTGCTGATGGTATGGCGCATATCCATGCGTCTTTCAACAACACAATTATTACCATTACTGATCGTCAAGGTAATGCACTATCTTGGGCAACTTCAGGTGGTTCAGGTTTCCGTGGTTCACGTAAATCTACCCCTTTTGCTGCACAGGTTGCTGCTGAGCGTGCAGGTGTTGCTGCTCAGGACTACGGTGTTAAAAACCTTGAAGTTTTTGTAAAGGGTCCAGGTCCAGGGCGTGAATCAGCGATTCGTGCACTAAACTCGGTTGGTTATAAAATAACCAATATTACCGATGTGACGCCTATCCCTCATAATGGTTGTCGTCCTCCTAAGAAACGTCGCGTATAACTCGTCGTTTTTAATAGGATAGTTGGAGAAAGAACATGGCAAGATACTTGGGTCCCAAGCTCAAGCTCAGCCGCAGAGAAGGTACAGACCTTTTCCTAAAAAGCGGCGTGAGAGCAATCGATTCGAAGTGTAAGCTTGAAACTGCACCTGGACAACACGGCGCTCGTAAGACCCGTCTGTCTGAGTATGGCGTTCAGCTACGCGAGAAACAAAAAGTTCGTCGTACTTATGGTGTGCTTGAAAAGCAATTCCGTAACTACTACAAAGACGCTGCACGTACAAAAGGTAACACTGGTGAAAACCTACTTACTCTTTTAGAAACCCGTCTTGATAACGTTGTATACCGTATGGGCTTTGGCGCAACTCGTGCTGAAGCACGTCAGCTTGTAAGCCACAAGTCTATTATGGTAAATGGCAGCGTTGTTAACATTCCATCATTCAAAGTGTCTGCGAATGATGTAATTAGCATTCGTGAGAAGTCTAAGAAGCAAGCGCGTATTATTGCTGCTTTAGAAGTTGCTTCTCAACGCGAAAAGCCAACATGGGTTGAAGTTGATAACACTAAGATGGAAGGTGCTTTCAAGCGTCTACCAGAGCGTAGTGATTTATCTGCGGAAATTAACGAACAGCTGATCGTCGAACTTTACTCTAAGTAAAGTTAACACAAAAGAGAGGACACAATGCAGGGTTCTGTTACAGAATTTCTTAGACCGCGTCTCGTTGATATCGAGCAGGTTAATCCAACACGTGCCAAAGTTACACTTGAGCCGCTTGAACGTGGTTTTGGTCACACTTTAGGCAACGCGTTGCGTCGTATCCTATTGTCGTCTATGCCAGGCTGCGCGGTAACCGAAGTAGAAATTGATGGTGTACTGCATGAATACAGTAGCAAGGAAGGCGTGCAAGAGGATATCCTTGAGATCCTACTAAACCTTAAGGGTTTAGCAGTAGTGATCGAAGGGAAAGACGAAGCTATGCTTACTTTAAGTAAGTCAGGCGCAGGCCCTGTTACTGCAGCAGATATCACGCATGATGGTGATGTTACTATCATGAATCCTGACCATGTTATTTGTCATTTGACAGGTAATAATGATGTCAGCATGCGAATTCGTGTAGAGCGTGGTCGTGGTTATGTACCGGCATCAGCCCGTGCACAAACCGAAGACGATGATCGCCCTATCGGTCGTTTGTTGGTGGATTCTTCATTCTCACCTGTCGCTCGTATAGCCTACAATGTAGAAGCTGCACGTGTTGAACAGCGTACTGACTTAGATAAACTCGTTATCGATATGACCACAAACGGTACTATCGATCCTGAGGAAGCTATCCGTCGTTCTGCAACTATTCTAGCTGAACAGTTAGATGCGTTTGTCGAGCTACGTGATGTTACTGAGCCAGAGCAGAAAGAAGAGAAGCCGGAGTTCGATCCGATTCTGTTGCGTCCTGTGGACGATTTAGAGCTAACTGTACGTTCAGCTAACTGTTTGAAGGCTGAAGCGATTCATTATATCGGTGATCTGGTACAGCGCACAGAAGTTGAGCTGCTTAAGACTCCTAACTTAGGTAAGAAATCTCTTACTGAAATTAAGGATGTTTTGGCTTCTCGCGGACTGTCGTTAGGTATGCGTCTCGAAAACTGGCCTCCGGCTAGTTTAGCAGACGACCTTTAAGTCCAGACTTGTACAGATTTAGGTAATAAGGATTAGGTCATGCGCCATCGTAAGAGTGGTCGTCAACTAAACCGTAACAGCAGTCATCGCCAAGCTATGTTTCGTAACATGGCAAGCTCATTAGTCCGTCACGAAGTGATCAAGACTACTGTAGCTAAAGCGAAAGAACTGCGTCGCGTAGTTGAACCTCTGATAACACTTGCTAAGAGTGATAGCGTTGCAAACCGCCGTTTGGCATTTGCTCGTACTCGCGACGCTGAAGTCGTTGGTAAGTTATTTAATGAATTGGGTCCACGCTACCAGGAACGTCCTGGCGGTTACACCCGTATCCTTAAGTGCGGTCTACGTACTGGTGATAAAGCGCCTATGGCGTTTATTGAACTAGTTGGTCGCCCAGAAGATGCTGAAGCTGTTGAAGCTGATGACTCTGCTGAGTAATTAAGGTATTTCATTTTAAAAAGCCGGGCGAATGCCCGGCTTTTTTATGCATAAAATTTGAATACTGAATTTTAAATCTTCTAATCTATCCATTTTGCTTTTTGTACTATTTTATCGGGGATTTTCAATTCCCAACGCTCAACACCGCTCTTACTAAAAAGGTAAAGCCCTTTACTGTCGAATACAAATGATAATGAGCTTGGTGATGCGCCTTCCAGTACTTGCTTTATCAATCTCCCGGCATGTTGACCATGTAGATATCCATCTAGCACATAACCGCCTATGTTCTTTTGTGGGCCGATGGTAAATTCCCAAAATCCAAAGTGAGGTAATGGAGAATGATCTCTGGTCCAGGCTATGACTTGTTCGGGCGACAGGTGCTTTCCTGAACCATCACGTATCGTATGGTAAAGGCCGATAAATATGGCATCGTATCCTTTTACTTTTGCTTCAGATATACTTGTTTTCCACGTACTAATGTTACTCGTCAGTACGAAGTCCAAGCTCACTCTTCCCATTGAAATACTGTCCAGAGATGGACTGATCTGTTCCAACGACGCAATCGAAGTTTTGCTGTTATCGAAAAGCACTAGAAATCTCTTCTTTGGTTTTTCGCGTAATAACTGATTGGCTAAGAGCAGTGATCTTTTAAATAGTGGCCTTTCCAGTACCCCGGTAAAGTTTTTCTGATTATGTATGTTATAGGTTCGGGGGTTAGTATTGAGTCCAAGGAAGACGACCGGTACCTTTGTCTTCGCAAAACGTTTATGCAGCATCTTAATCGCATTATCATCCGCCAGTACTACAAGATCAGGTTTAAGCTCATTGTAGTGCTGCCAGGCGCGCTCAGCTTGGCTAGCAAAGCTTGTCTGTGGGAGTCGTTTGGTATCCAGATAAGAATGATGGTAATCGTGTTCATCACCAAGGATTGAAACTATGCCCTTATTATAGTTCCTATCCCACTCATATTCCTGATGGTAACTTTCAATGATCAACACTGACGCTGCCATCATTTTTAGTGGGATCATAATCAGTAGGAATAAGAGGTATCGCATTATCTCGGTCTTCTAAAGGCTTTCTATAGTTATAGACCAGCTGTCATGGTATCGAAAGTCAGGCATAAAAAAGGCCTCTCGCGAGGCCTTCTTAGGAGTTCGAACATGGCTACTTAATAGCTACTTTTTTGCTCTTCGTTATAATCCAGCTTTTCATGGGTCTGTCCCATGGCTTCAGCCACTTCAGGAGGCATGTAGTTTTCATCATGCTTAGCTAAAACTTCTGTTGCCTGAAGCTTACCGCCTTCAACTAAAACGCCTTGAGCAACGATACCTTGACCTTCTCTAAACAGATCAGGAAGAAGATCATCATAAGTAACGATGACTTCACCACCGAGCGAGTCATGAACGGCAAATTCAACATGAAGACTGTCCGGATCGCGAACCATCGAGCCAATGGTAACCATACCGCCGACACGGATACGTTGACCAACTTCCGGCTTAACCCCAGTATCTTTCTTACCTTGTACAATCTCTGTAGGTGTGTAGAAGAGGTTCAAGTTCGAGTTGAGTGCATATAATAATAGCGATGCTATTGCAGCTACGCCGCCAATTAGTGCAACTGCCAGTGTTAATCTCTTTTTACGTCTAGGGTTCACTATTTTGTACTCCGGTTTTCTTTAAGGCGCTCTTCTCGTTGTATTTTTTGCGAGATCCCCACCAACACCTTACGTTTTTGTCTGAGACTGTGTGTTACGAGCATACCTATCGATAGAAAGGTAACGCCATAAGCCAGCCATACGTAGAAGGCATAGCCTCCCATGTTAAAAAAATCTGCTAATGAATCGAACTGCATTATTTGACTCCTTCGGCTTTAGCTAGTTCCCGAACCCAAGGGCGCATTCCATTTCTTGCTAGAATTTCGGCTCTGAAACGTATTAATGTTATTGCACCTATCATCATTCCAAATCCAAGAATATTTATCAGCAGTGGATAGAGCATCTCAGTTGGCATAGCCGATTTTTCGGTGATTCGGATGGTCGATGGCTGATGTAATGAGCTCCACCACTCGACAGAGTATTTAATAATCGGAATATTAATTACACCAACTATTGCCAAGATACCGGCCGCTCTAGCGGCTAAAACCTTGTCTTCAAACGAAGCATATAAAGAGATAATACCCAGATATAGGAAAAGTAGTACCAGTTCAGCTGTTAAGCGTGCATCCCAGACCCACCAAGTGCCCCACATAGGTTTACCCCATGTTGCACCAGTAATTAGTGCAATTAAGGTGATGACGGCTCCGATAGGCGCTATGGCGGCGGCGGCCCAGTCGGCGGATTTAATTTGCCAGACAAGACCAATAAATGCTGACGTTGCCATAGCCATATATGCTGCCATAGACATAGAAGCCGCTGGTACATGTATAAAGATGATTCTGTAACTATCACCCATTTGGTAATCTACAGGCGCAAATACCAATCCCCAGACTGAACCTATACCTACTAGGGCAGTTGCCAGCATGGCGAACCAAGGGAGGAGTTTTCCGGATAAATTATAGGCGCGTTCAGGATCCGCGTAACTATGTAGCCATTTCCACATTTAGTTAGTACTCACTCTTAGCGATGCACCAATTGCAAAAGGTGCCAATATTAATGAACCGACCAACATCGCACCTATGATTGCGAGATGACCGCTGTAGGGTAAATTTAAACTCGATGCATCGATTGCTGAGGTGGCAAAGATGAGCACCGGGATATACAAAGGCAGGATAAGCAGACTGAGTAAAACACCGCCTTTATGTAATCCAACCGTTAAGGCTACACCAATGGCACCTAGTAGACTTAATACCGGTGTACCTAAAGCCAGTGTTGCCATCAATGCACCATAGCTATTGTCGTCTAAGTGTAGCAATACTGCTAATAGGGGAGCTACCAGTATTAATGGTACCCCAGTTAAAATCCAATGTGCTAGTACTTTAGCCAATACCATTAAAGGCAGTGGCTGTGGGCTTAATAACATCTGTTCAAGGCTGCCGTCGACGAAGTCTGCCTTAAATAATCTCTCTAATGAGAGCATAGAGGCTAACAGGGCGGCGACCCAGATGACTCCCGGTGCAACCCTGGACAACACTTGTGGTTCTGGACCAATACCCAATGGGAATAGAGTCACCACTAAGATAAAAAAGAGCAGGGGATTAAATATATCGCCTTTATGGCGGATTGCAATTTGTAAGTCACGTTTTAAAAGTGTGAAAAATGCTTGTCTAAAACTGATGCCTTTCTTCATTATGAAACCTTATACAAAGCGATATTCAAGACTAATTTTGCGAAGTATATCGTCACCGATAATTCCCATATCCTGGTGGGTAGTCAAGATGACACATCCGCCTCGCTTGGCATGGTCTAGAAAGATATGTTCCAACTCTTCAACACCTTTCTTATCAATCGCAGTAAAAGGTTCGTCTAATAGCCAAATTTTACAGTTTGTATGCCATAGTCGTGCTAAAGCGGTACGTCTATGCTGCCCAGCTGAAAGGTGACCCGCCAGTGCTTCTTCAAAACCAGCTAAATTAACTTTGGCAAGAATGCCGCGTGTATCGAACTCATCATACCCGCTGATCCTTAAATTGAAGTTAAGATTCTCTTCAGCGGTTAGCTCAGTCTTTACGCCAGCCAGATGGCCGAGGTAGAGAAGATCATCATTGTACTCATCTCTATTACGGGTAATATCTTCGCCCTGATAATACACTTCGCCGGCATATGGGCGAGATAAACCGGCTAAGATGCGAAGTAAGCTGGTTTTGCCTGAGCCGTTCGGCCCTTCTATCTGAACGATTTCGCCCGCGGTTATTTCAAAACTAAGTTCATCAAACAGAATTCGTTCTTCACGAATACAGGTCAATTGATTGGCTGAAAGCAGGGTCTTTGCTATTTGTTGTTCTGCCACTGAGTCCTCTATATCAAGCCGAATGTTAACACAAGAGATATTAACACAATCCCTTTTAGGGGTTTAGTAATGGTTGATTCTATCTGTCAGCAATTTGATATGCTTCCGAAAATTGAACCTTTTAACAAGATTAACTGAACTTTTTCAACATTTGCTAATATAGTCTCTATTTTGTGTATCAAGTCGTGCTAATAGCACGCAGGCTTTGATTGAAATCACAAAAAGGTGAGATTTATTGAAGTTTAATGTATCCTATAAGCGCTAAATAAATAGTCTGCCTTAACTCTTAGTCAGTTAAAAGGGCAGCATTGAAGCTTTGTTAGTATTTGCATTAGGAACATCAAACATGAAAAAATTGTTAGCATTGACTGCTTTCGCTGCATTGACTTTGTCTGCAAACGTATCTGCACAAGAAGGTAAAGCCATCTACGACAAGGCATGTCAAGTATGCCACAGCATGGGTATCGCTGGCGCTCCAAAAGCACATGATGCTGCAGCTTGGGAGCCACGTATTGCTCAAGGTTTGGATACGCTGGTATCTACAGTTAAGACTGGTAAAGGCGCTATGCCACCAGGTGGCATGTGTACAGATTGTACAGATGAAGATTACAAGAACGCTATTGAGTTCATGTCTAAGTAATCTTCGTTGTAGTTCTCTTATCAAGAGACATAAAAAAACCGGCTGATGCCGGTTTTTTTATGTCTTAAATTTGAAGACAAAAAAAGGCCAGCATAGCTGACCTTGAACTATTTATAAGCAGACTTATTTATTCTACTAATGTATCGATTAAGAGTTGAGTCGTGTCACCCACTTTAACCAATGCAAGATGCCCTTGAAGATCGCCGACTTGAGGCTTAACGGTTCCATGCTTAGATAGCACCGCAATAATCTCGACATTCTTTGCACCACTTAGCTTCACATCTCCACCCATAGAGGTTGTGTCATCTAAGGTGATAGTCGTCGGTAAACTTTTAGCTGACACTTTGACGGCAGCTAATGGAACCTTAGGGCCCTCAGTGCTACGCGCAAAGATAAATAGCATATCAGAGCTATTAACTTTATCTGCTAATTCAGGTGCGATTGAAACTTCGACATTAACAGTCTTAGCCGTATCTTTTACGTTGGCATGTGCAGCATCGTTTGGCATTTCACCTGTATCAGCTTCCATTCTCATTTTAGCACTGTCGATGGCATTGATGATGGCACTGCGGTCGACATCTTTTCGCTCGCTATCGAGAATGATCTGCCAAGATTCGATGGCTTTTTCGTAGTTGGCAGTGAAGAACGAATCCATACCCACCAATAACAGTGTAGAAGGATCTTCTGGGTCCAGAGACAGTGATTGATCGATAATCGCTTGTACTGCCGGCGTCATTTGCTGATTGCCTTTGTAATACATGGCCGTAGCTTTTGGTCCAAGTAACTCGGCATGAGTTCCAACAAGTACTATAGCCTTATCGAAGGTCCTAACAGCATCATCATAGCGACTCGCTGAAATATAGCTATGCCCTAAGCTAAACAGTAACTGACTATTTTCTGGTTCGGCTTTAACCTGCTCTTCCATCGCCTGTAAGCGCTGTTGCATGACCTGTTCTTGAGTCATTCCAGCGTGTGGGCCGCCTGGTTGAGGTTGATCGAGTTTTGCGTATGCACCCAGAGTTGTATAAAAGTATCCAGATATTCCGATAATGACCACAGACATCAGCATCGGCCACAATAGCCCTTTAGGCTGGACTTTATTTACTAAAGACTCATCAGTGCCTTGCTTCATATCTTGAAGCAAGCTTATCTCTAACTCTTTTTTGAGGGCATCGAACTCAACTTTATCTAACAGTTCATCTTCGAGCTCTTTTTCTAATGTAGCAAGACGATTGTTAAATAGTTCGAGGTTTGTTTGTTTACGTACTCCTGCTTCTTCCGCTTGCAACATCTTTTGCTGACGAAAGTGAGGAAACCAAATCAGCACTAGGCTGACTAACACAAAAAGCGCAATAAAAATCCAGAGAGTGGTCATTATTTCTTTTTCACATTAGTTACAAAAAATGCGGGTACACCGCAGGGATAGGGATAGGATTATACGGAAAGATTATTCATTGAACAGTAATATAAGAAGTTCATTACTTTAAAAGGTGATAGTTGGGTACTGGTTCACAGTTCGTTTCTATTTTTTTTAAATGGATGAAACTTAAGTTTCACCTAAGGGTCAGAGCTTAAAATCCGATGCTTTTAACATCTGTATCCGTGACTATTGTGAGCATAGAATGAGACAGGTCACCCATATTTGTTCGAAAGAAGCAGACAGATACAACAGCAAATACTAAAATGACTCAAAATATGTACCTTGAGTAGTGTAAGCTGCAAACTCTTGTGTGTTGAATCAAGCACTAACTTGATCAATTCATCTATAGGACTAAGGAAACCCCATGATCCCTGAATTAGGACACTTATCGTTGATAATAGGATTGGCATTCGCCTTCCTGTTAGCCAGCGTTCCTTTAATTGGCGTTGCACGTAAAGACCAATACTTAGTGCGTTATGCTTGGCCATTAAGTTATGGCATGTTCTTCTTTATATTTTTATCCGTTGTTGTTCTTGGTTATAGCTTCGCTATTGATGATTTTTCGGTAGCATACGTTGCTCATCATTCAAATTCGGAACTGCCAATTTTCTTCAAGATAGCTGCGGTATGGGGTGGGCATGAAGGCTCACTACTATTCTGGGTATTTGCTCTGTCGTGTTGGGCAGCAGCCGTAGCATTTTTCAGTAAAGGGCTAGAAGAGGTCTTCACCGCTCGGGTTTTAGCAGTGCTGGCGATGATCACGATCGGCTTTACGCTGTTTATGGTCCTTACTTCGAGTCCTTTTGAACGTTTGTTTCCGGTACCTATGGAAGGACGCGACCTTAACCCAATGCTTCAGGACGTGGGCTTAATCTTCCATCCTCCTATGTTGTATCTGGGTTATGTTGGTTTCGCTGTTAGCTTTGCTTTTGCAATTGCAGCCTTAATGGGTGGAAGTCTGGATTCAGCTTGGGCACGTTGGAGTCGTCCATGGACACTTGCAGCCTGGATATTCCTTACCGGTGGTATTTCATTAGGTTCTTGGTGGGCTTATTATGAGCTTGGCTGGGGCGGTTGGTGGTTCTGGGATCCAGTTGAAAACGCATCATTTATGCCTTGGTTAATCGGTACTGCGTTATTACACTCCGTTATTGTTACTGAGAAGCGTGCCGCATTCCGTAACTGGACGGTATTGCTATCTATCTTCGCTTTCTCATTGAGCTTACTTGGTACCTTCATTGTACGTTCTGGTGTTTTGACTTCTGTGCACTCATTTGCAGCAGATCCAAGTCGAGGCATGTTCATTCTCTTGCTTCTGGGGCTGGCTGTCGGCGGTTCGCTCACGTTGTTTGCGTTTAGAGCCAGTGAGATGAAGAGTCCTGCTCGGTTCGAGCTTAAGTCAAAAGAAACCATGCTATTAGTATGTAATATTTTACTGACGGTAGCCTGCGGTACGGTTCTTCTGGGTACCTTGTATCCGCTACTTATCGATGCACTAAACATGGGTAAGATTTCAGTTGGACCTCCTTACTTTAACGCAGTGTTTGTACCTATCGTTCTTGTACTATTTGTGTTTATGGGAATTGGTCCAAATATTCGTTGGAAAAAATCCAAGCCTGGCGAGTTAAAGGCAAAGCTATTAGTGCCAGCAATTATCGCGACGGTTGCAGGTGTAGCCGCTCCTTTCCTTGCTGATGGTCAATTTAATATCTGGGTTATGATGGGGGTTGGTACCGCTACATGGGTTACTGCTAGCACATTTAGAGCGGCCCTCGATATCACCAAAGATAAAGATGGTTCGTTTAGCCTTGCCAGAATGGGAAGAAGCCAGCTGGGTATGATCATTGCCCATCTGGGTATTGCCGTATCTGTCGTCGGTGGAACTATGGTTTCAAACTACTCGATAGAGAAAAGTGTACGTATGGGACCTGGGATCAGTCAGGAACTTGCTGGTTACACCTTTAACTACATTGAGACAAAGAATGTTGTGGGTCCGAACTACACCGCTCAACAGGGGCAGGTTGAGGTCACTAAAGATGGTGAGTTTGTCGCCCTTCTAAGGCCAGATCGTCGCCAGTACAACGTTCGTACTATGGACATGACAGAGGCTGGAATCGATTGGGGATTATTCAGAGATCTCTATATCACAATGGGTGATCCATTAAGTAGAACTCAGTTTGCTGTTCGTCTTAACTATAAGCCATTTGTTCGTTGGTTATGGTTCGGAAGCATATTTATGATGGTCGGTGGTGTCTTTGCCGCGTCAGATAAGCGTTATCGTACAAAGAAAGTAACAGAAGCATCGAAAGCTGATGCTAAAAAAGCGAAATTAGCTACGGCTTAACTTGAATTGGGGCAAGTATGAAGAAGAGGCTAGTACTATTTATTCCGTTGGTATTATTCTTAGTTATGGGAGTGTTCCTTTATAAGGGACTCTTCCTTAATCCACAGAATCTAGATTCTGCACTTGAGGGAAAGCCGATACCGGCTTTCCAGCTAGAGCGTCTTGAAGACCGCGGTGATTTAATTACAAACGAGAGCTTAAAGGGAAAGGTTTCATTATTAAATGTATGGGCCACATGGTGCCCATCGTGTAAGTATGAGCATCCTTACCTGATGAGATTAGCAAGACAAGATATCTTACCAATCTACGGTATTAACTATCGTGATGAACGAGCAATGGCGATTCGTGAGCTAAACCGTCAGGGTGACCCATATACAGTTAACATTTTCGATCACGATGGCCGCTTAGGGTTAGACCTTGGTGTTTACGGTGCTCCAGAAAGTTACTTGGTCGATCATAATGGAATTATTCGTTATCGTTACGCTGGTCCTATCGATCAGCGTGTCTGGAATGAAACCTTATTTCCTATGATTGAGGAGCTTCAGGCTGCTGCTAAATTGGATGGTGCATCATGAACAAGTTGATTTTTAAGTTTCTCGGCATGATTCTTTTGTCTATGACACTGATCTCATCGGCCTTTGCGACTCCGGTCGATACTTATGAGTTTAAATCTGTTGATAAACAGAAACGAGCGCTAGAGTTAGCGCACTCGCTTCGTTGTCCCCAGTGTCAGAACCAAAACTTAATCGATTCTAATTCACCTGTTGCACAGGATCTCCGTCTTGAAGTTTATCAGATGGTTGATGCGGGTAAAGCCGATGATGAAATCATCGAGTTTATGACCAGCCGTTATGGTGAGTTCGTACTCTATAAACCAAGAATGGAAGCGAAGACCTATGCTTTATGGTTAGGTCCGGTTGCTTTACTCTTATTTGGCTTATTGATTGGCTTCTTCTTTATACGTAAGCAACGTATAACTGAAGTAGATGAGCAGGAACTCAGTGCTGAAGATCAAAAAGAGTTAGATAAATTGCTTAAGCGAGCGGATAAATGAAGAAACGGTTAGCTAGTGTGCTAACAGTTTCGCTGTTGGCTCTAAGCTCGCTCTCTGCAAGTACAGCATTTGCCTACCCTGGTATGCAAAAAAAAGCAGAAGCTGCGAGCCAATCCAGTATTGACCTTATTAATGTTTTACCAAAAACATATGCTATAGACGTCGTTCCCTTTAAAGATAGCAAAGGTGATGCGGTAGATTTCAGCCAATATAAAGGTAAGGTGATCATGGTCAACATGTGGGCGACTTGGTGCCCACCTTGCGTTCGTGAATTACCGGCGATTGAACGTTTATCTGCTAAGTTCGATTCCAAAGACTTTGAAATTTTGCCAATCTCAATCGATCTTGAAGGTAAAGATAAGGTTGAACCATTTTTGAAAGAGCTAGGAATGGAAGCGTTCAATTCTTACTATGATGAAAAGCAAGAGTTAGGTCGTGTTTTTCCACTCGATACAATTCCTGCGACTTTCATTTTGAATAAAGAAGGTGAACTGTTGGCCTTTGTACGCACTTTTGTCGATTGGGATGACAAAAAAGCCGAAGAGTTGATACAAAGTTTTATAGATAAGCCATAAATCAGTATTATCTAGATTGAATAAAGGGACCTCTGGTCCCTTTATTCAATCCATAAGACGTAATTAATTCGTAAAGTGTGCTGTAAACGAATTATAAATAGTCACTTCGTCTAATCAGTATACGTTCGATACGATTATTGAAATATTCATTCAAAAAGCCCTTGCACCCTTTCTTAAACTCCCTATAATGCGCATCCACTGACACGGCACAGCAGGCCAACTAAGCTAATTACTTGAGATTAGAAATAGTCAAAAGGTTAGATAGTACGGGACTTGCAGCAGTGTTAGAGAGTTTAACTTCTTCGGAATTAGACTCAGGTGACAAGCGCTTTAAGGGCTTCGGGTGTTGATTGGTTTTCACATTAGTGATTAAGAAATCATCGCTTGAAAAACTTCTTAAAATAAGCACTTGACGCCAACCACGGAGCGTGTAAAATACGCCTCCTCAAGCCAACGACCTAGCGTCTAACGGCAGCATCTGAAAGATTGATGCTAACGCTCTTTAACAAATTGAAACAAGAAATCTGTGTGGACACTCACAGGTGTTGAGTTATTCGAAATTGCTTCTTTGGAAGCAATCAAAAATTTAACTCGATGAACCACTGAGTGACCATAGCAATATGTAAACTTCATTAATCTTCGGATTGATGAAAAACAGTATAATTCATTGAGCCGTTTTGCTCACGCTCTTAGTTGAGTTAGTGAGTAAAACAAAAAACTTTAATTGAAGAGTTTGATCATGGCTCAGATTGAACGCTGGCGGCAGGCCTAACACATGCAAGTCGAGCGGAAACGGAGATAGCTTGCTATCAGACGTCGAGCGGCGGACGGGTGAGTAA
>NZ_RXNU01000020.1 GCF_003966225.1 Shewanella canadensis | reverse complement strand
CCGAGTGTCAGTGGGCGGCGACCTCGCGGGTTTTCGCTATTTATGAAAATTTTCCGGTTTAAGGCGTTTCCGTTCTTCTTCGTCATAACTTAATGTTTTTATTTAAAATACCCTCTGAAAAGAAAGGAAACGACAGGTGCTGAAAGCGAGCTTTTTGGCCTCTGTCGTTTCCTTTCTCTGTTTTTGTCCGTGGAATGAACAATGGAAGTCAACAAAAAGCAGCTGGCTGACATTTTCGGTGCGAGTATCCGTACCATTCAGAACTGGCAGGAACAGGGAATGCCCGTTCTGCGAGGCGGTGGCAAGGGTAATGAGGTGCTTTATGACTCTGCCGCCGTCATAAAATGGTATGCCGAAAGGGATGCTGAAATTGAGAACGAAAAGCTGCGCCGGGAGGTTGAAGAACTGCGGCAGGCCAGCGAGGCAGATCTCCAGCCAGGAACTATTGAGTACGAACGCCATCGACTTACGCGTGCGCAGGCCGACGCACAGGAACTGAAGAATGCCAGAGACTCCGCTGAAGTGGTGGAAACCGCATTCTGTACTTTCGTGCTGTCGCGGATCGCAGGTGAAATTGCCAGTATTCTCGACGGGCTCCCCCTGTCGGTGCAGCGGCGTTTTCCGGAACTGGAAAACCGACATGTTGATTTCCTGAAACGGGATATCATCAAAGCCATGAACAAAGCAGCCGCGCTGGATGAACTGATACCGGGGTTGCTGAGTGAATATATCGAACAGTCAGGTTAACAGGCTGCGGCATTTTGTCCGCGCCGGGCTTCGCTCACTGTTCAGGCCGGAGCCACAGACCGCCGTTGAATGGGCGGATGCTAATTACTATCTCCCGAAAGAATCCGCATACCAGGAAGGGCGCTGGGAAACACTGCCCTTTCAGCGGGCCATCATGAATGCGATGGGCAGCGACTACATCCGTGAGGTGAATGTGGTGAAGTCTGCCCGTGTCGGTTATTCCAAAATGCTGCTGGGTGTTTATGCCTACTTTATAGAGCATAAGCAGCGCAACACCCTTATCTGGTTGCCGACGGATGGTGATGCCGAGAACTTTATGAAAACCCACGTTGAGCCGACTATTCGTGATATTCCGTCGCTGCTGGCGCTGGCCCCGTGGTATGGCAAAAAGCACCGGGATAACACGCTCACCATGAAGCGTTTCACTAATGGGCGTGGCTTCTGGTGCCTGGGCGGTAAAGCGGCAAAAAACTACCGTGAAAAGTCGGTGGATGTGGCGGGTTATGATGAACTTGCTGCTTTTGATGATGATATTGAACAGGAAGGCTCTCCGACGTTCCTGGGTGACAAGCGTATTGAAGGCTCGGTCTGGCCAAAGTCCATCCGTGGCTCCACGCCAAAAGTGAGAGGCACCTGTCAGATTGAGCGTGCAGCCAGTGAATCCCCGCATTTTATGCGTTTTCATGTTGCCTGCCCGCATTGCGGGGAGGAGCAGTATCTTAAATTTGGCGACAAAGAGACGCCGTTTGGCCTCAAATGGACGCCGGATGACCCCTCCAGCGTGTTTTATCTCTGCGAGCATAATGCCTGCGTCATCCGCCAGCAGGAGCTGGACTTTACTGATGCCCGTTATATCTGCGAAAAGACCGGGATCTGGACCCGTGATGGCATTCTCTGGTTTTCGTCATCCGGTGAAGAGATTGAGCCACCTGACAGTGTGACCTTTCACATCTGGACAGCGTACAGCCCGTTCACCACCTGGGTGCAGATTGTCAAAGACTGGATGAAAACGAAAGGGGATACGGGAAAACGTAAAACCTTCGTAAACACCACGCTCGGTGAGACGTGGGAGGCGAAAATTGGCGAACGTCCGGATGCTGAAGTGATGGCAGAGCGGAAAGAGCATTATTCAGCGCCCGTTCCTGACCGTGTGGCTTACCTGACCGCCGGTATCGACTCCCAGCTGGACCGCTACGAAATGCGCGTATGGGGATGGGGGCCGGGTGAGGAAAGCTGGCTGATTGACCGGCAGATTATTATGGGCCGCCACGACGATGAACAGACGCTGCTGCGTGTGGATGAGGCCATCAATAAAACCTATACCCGCCGGAATGGTGCAGAAATGTCGATATCCCGTATCTGCTGGGATACTGGCGGGATTGACCCGACCATTGTGTATGAACGCTCGAAAAAACATGGGCTGTTCCGGGTGATCCCCATTAAAGGGGCATCCGTCTACGGAAAGCCGGTGGCCAGCATGCCACGTAAGCGAAACAAAAACGGGGTTTACCTTACCGAAATCGGTACGGATACCGCGAAAGAGCAGATTTATAACCGCTTCACACTGACGCCGGAAGGGGATGAACCGCTTCCCGGTGCCGTTCACTTCCCGAATAACCCGGATATTTTTGATCTGACCGAAGCGCAGCAGCTGACTGCTGAAGAGCAGGTCGAAAAATGGGTGGATGGCAGGAAAAAAATACTGTGGGACAGCAAAAAGCGACGCAATGAGGCACTCGACTGCTTCGTTTATGCGCTGGCGGCGCTGCGCATCAGTATTTCCCGCTGGCAGCTGGATCTCAGTGCGCTGCTGGCGAGCCTGCAGGAAGAGGATGGTGCAGCAACCAACAAGAAAACACTGGCAGATTACGCCCGTGCCTTATCCGGAGAGGATGAATGACGCGACAGGAAGAACTTGCCGCTGCCCGTGCGGCACTGCATGACCTGATGACAGGTAAACGGGTGGCAACAGTACAGAAAGACGGACGAAGGGTGGAGTTTACGGCCACTTCCGTGTCTGACCTGAAAAAATATATTGCAGAGCTGGAAGTGCAGACCGGCATGACACAGCGACGCAGGGGACCTGCAGGATTTTATGTATGAAAACGCCCACCATTCCCACCCTTCTGGGGCCGGACGGCATGACATCGCTGCGCGAATATGCCGGTTATCACGGCGGTGGCAGCGGATTTGGAGGGCAGTTGCGGTCGTGGAACCCACCGAGTGAAAGTGTGGATGCAGCCCTGTTGCCCAACTTTACCCGTGGCAATGCCCGCGCAGACGATCTGGTACGCAATAACGGCTATGCCGCCAACGCCATCCAGCTGCATCAGGATCATATCGTCGGGTCTTTTTTCCGGCTCAGTCATCGCCCAAGCTGGCGCTATCTGGGCATCGGGGAGGAAGAAGCCCGTGCCTTTTCCCGCGAGGTTGAAGCGGCATGGAAAGAGTTTGCCGAGGATGACTGCTGCTGCATTGACGTTGAGCGAAAACGCACGTTTACCATGATGATTCGGGAAGGTGTGGCCATGCACGCCTTTAACGGTGAACTGTTCGTTCAGGCCACCTGGGATACCAGTTCGTCGCGGCTTTTCCGGACACAGTTCCGGATGGTCAGCCCGAAGCGCATCAGCAACCCGAACAATACCGGCGACAGCCGGAACTGCCGTGCCGGTGTGCAGATTAATGACAGCGGTGCGGCGCTGGGATATTACGTCAGCGAGGACGGGTATCCTGGCTGGATGCCGCAGAAATGGACATGGATACCCCGTGAGTTACCCGGCGGGCGCGCCTCGTTCATTCACGTTTTTGAACCCGTGGAGGACGGGCAGACTCGCGGTGCAAATGTGTTTTACAGCGTGATGGAGCAGATGAAGATGCTCGACACGCTGCAGAACACGCAGCTGCAGAGCGCCATTGTGAAGGCGATGTATGCCGCCACCATTGAGAGTGAGCTGGATACGCAGTCAGCGATGGATTTTATTCTGGGCGCGAACAGTCAGGAGCAGCGGGAAAGGCTGACCGGCTGGATTGGTGAAATTGCCGCGTATTACGCCGCAGCGCCGGTCCGGCTGGGAGGCGCAAAAGTACCGCACCTGATGCCGGGTGACTCACTGAACCTGCAGACGGCTCAGGATACGGATAACGGCTACTCCGTGTTTGAGCAGTCACTGCTGCGGTATATCGCTGCCGGGCTGGGTGTCTCGTATGAGCAGCTTTCCCGGAATTACGCCCAGATGAGCTACTCCACGGCACGGGCCAGTGCGAACGAGTCGTGGGCGTACTTTATGGGGCGGCGAAAATTCGTCGCATCCCGTCAGGCGAGCCAGATGTTTCTGTGCTGGCTGGAAGAGGCCATCGTTCGCCGCGTGGTGACGTTACCTTCAAAAGCGCGCTTCAGTTTTCAGGAAGCCCGCAGTGCCTGGGGGAACTGCGACTGGATAGGCTCCGGTCGTATGGCCATCGATGGTCTGAAAGAAGTTCAGGAAGCGGTGATGCTGATAGAAGCCGGACTGAGTACCTACGAGAAAGAGTGCGCAAAACGCGGTGACGACTATCAGGAAATTTTTGCCCAGCAGGTCCGTGAAACGATGGAGCGCCGTGCAGCCGGTCTTAAACCGCCCGCCTGGGCGGCTGCAGCATTTGAATCCGGGCTGCGACAATCAACAGAGGAGGAGAAGAGTGACAGCAGAGCTGCGTAATCTCCCGCATATTGCCAGCATGGCCTTTAATGAGCCGCTGATGCTTGAACCCGCCTATGCGCGGGTTTTCTTTTGTGCGCTTGCAGGCCAGCTTGGGATCAGCAGCCTGACGGATGCGGTGTCCGGCGACAGCCTGACTGCCCAGGAGGCACTCGCGACGCTGGCATTATCCGGTGATGATGACGGACCACGACAGGCCCGCAGTTATCAGGTCATGAACGGCATCGCCGTGCTGCCGGTGTCCGGCACGCTGGTCAGCCGGACGCGGGCGCTGCAGCCGTACTCGGGGATGACCGGTTACAACGGCATTATCGCCCGTCTGCAACAGGCTGCCAGCGATCCGATGGTGGACGGCATTCTGCTCGATATGGACACGCCCGGCGGGATGGTGGCGGGGGCATTTGACTGCGCTGACATCATCGCCCGTGTGCGTGACATAAAACCGGTATGGGCGCTTGCCAACGACATGAACTGCAGTGCAGGTCAGTTGCTTGCCAGTGCCGCCTCCCGGCGTCTGGTCACGCAGACCGCCCGGACAGGCTCCATCGGCGTCATGATGGCTCACAGTAATTACGGTGCTGCGCTGGAGAAACAGGGTGTGGAAATCACGCTGATTTACAGCGGCAGCCATAAGGTGGATGGCAACCCCTACAGCCATCTTCCGGATGACGTCCGGGAGACACTGCAGTCCCGGATGGACGCAACCCGCCAGATGTTTGCGCAGAAGGTGTCGGCATATACCGGCCTGTCCGTGCAGGTTGTGCTGGATACCGAGGCTGCAGTGTACAGCGGTCAGGAGGCCATTGATGCCGGACTGGCTGATGAACTTGTTAACAGCACCGATGCGATCACCGTCATGCGTGATGCACTGGATGCACGTAAATCCCGTCTCTCAGGAGGGCGAATGACCAAAGAGACTCAATCAACAACTGTTTCAGCCACTGCTTCGCAGGCTGACGTTACTGACGTGGTGCCAGCGACGGAGGGCGAGAACGCCAGCGCGGCGCAGCCGGACGTGAACGCGCAGATCACCGCAGCGGTTGCGGCAGAAAACAGCCGCATTATGGGGATCCTCAACTGTGAGGAGGCTCACGGACGCGAAGAACAGGCACGCGTGCTGGCAGAAACCCCCGGTATGACCGTGAAAACGGCCCGCCGCATTCTGGCCGCAGCACCACAGAGTGCACAGGCGCGCAGTGACACTGCGCTGGATCGTCTGATGCAGGGGGCACCGGCACCGCTGGCTGCAGGTAACCCGGCATCTGATGCCGTTAACGATTTGCTGAACACACCAGTGTAAGGGATGTTTATGACGAGCAAAGAAACCTTTACCCATTACCAGCCGCAGGGCAACAGTGACCCGGCTCATACCGCAACCGCGCCCGGCGGATTGAGTGCGAAAGCGCCTGCAATGACCCCGCTGATGCTGGACACCTCCAGCCGTAAGCTGGTTGCGTGGGATGGCACCACCGACGGTGCTGCCGTTGGCATTCTTGCGGTTGCTGCTGACCAGACCAGCACCACGCTGACGTTCTACAAGTCCGGCACGTTCCGTTATGAGGATGTGCTCTGGCCGGAGGCTGCCAGCGACGAGACGAAAAAACGGACCGCGTTTGCCGGAACGGCAATCAGCATCGTTTAACTTTACCCTTCATCACTAAAGGCCGCCTGTGCGGCTTTTTTTACGGGATTTTTTTATGTCGATGTACACAACCGCCCAACTGCTGGCGGCAAATGAGCAGAAATTTAAGTTTGATCCGCTGTTTCTGCGTCTCTTTTTCCGTGAGAGCTATCCCTTCACCACGGAGAAAGTCTATCTCTCACAAATTCCGGGACTGGTAAACATGGCGCTGTACGTTTCGCCGATTGTTTCCGGTGAGGTTATCCGTTCCCGTGGCGGCTCCACCTCTGAATTTACGCCGGGATATGTCAAGCCGAAGCATGAAGTGAATCCGCAGATGACCCTGCGTCGCCTGCCGGATGAAGATCCGCAGAATCTGGCGGACCCGGCTTACCGCCGCCGTCGCATCATCATGCAGAACATGCGTGACGAAGAGCTGGCCATTGCTCAGGTCGAAGAGATGCAGGCAGTTTCTGCCGTGCTTAAGGGCAAATACACCATGACCGGTGAAGCCTTCGATCCGGTTGAGGTGGATATGGGCCGCAGTGAGGAGAATAACATCACGCAGTCCGGCGGCACGGAGTGGAGCAAGCGTGACAAGTCCACGTATGACCCGACCGACGATATCGAAGCCTACGCGCTGAACGCCAGCGGTGTGGTGAATATCATCGTGTTCGATCCGAAAGGCTGGGCGCTGTTCCGTTCCTTCAAAGCCGTCAAGGAGAAGCTGGATACCCGTCGTGGCTCTAATTCCGAGCTGGAGACAGCGGTGAAAGACCTGGGCAAAGCGGTGTCCTATAAGGGGATGTATGGCGATGTGGCCATCGTCGTGTATTCCGGACAGTACGTGGAAAACGGCGTCAAAAAGAACTTCCTGCCGGACAACACGATGGTGCTGGGGAACACTCAGGCACGCGGTCTGCGCACCTATGGCTGCATTCAGGATGCGGACGCACAGCGCGAAGGCATTAACGCCTCTGCCCGTTACCCGAAAAACTGGGTGACCACCGGCGATCCGGCGCGTGAGTTCACCATGATTCAGTCAGCACCGCTGATGCTGCTGGCTGACCCTGATGAGTTCGTGTCCGTACAACTGGCGTAATCATGGCCCTTCGGGGCCATTGTTTCTCTGTGGAGGAGTCCATGACGAAAGATGAACTGATTGCCCGTCTCCGCTCGCTGGGTGAACAACTGAACCGTGATGTCAGCCTGACGGGGACGAAAGAAGAACTGGCGCTCCGTGTGGCAGAGCTGAAAGAGGAGCTTGATGACACGGATGAAACTGCCGGTCAGGACACCCCTCTCAGCCGGGAAAATGTGCTGACCGGACATGAAAATGAGGTGGGATCAGCGCAGCCGGATACCGTGATTCTGGATACGTCTGAACTGGTCACGGTCGTGGCACTGGTGAAGCTGCATACTGATGCACTTCACGCCACGCGGGATGAACCTGTGGCATTTGTGCTGCCGGGAACGGCGTTTCGTGTCTCTGCCGGTGTGGCAGCCGAAATGACAGAGCGCGGCCTGGCCAGAATGCAATAACGGGAGGCGCTGTGGCTGATTTCGATAACCTGTTCGATGCTGCCATTGCCCGCGCCGATGAAACGATACGCGGGTACATGGGAACGTCAGCCACCATTACATCCGGTGAGCAGTCAGGTGCGGTGATACGTGGTGTTTTTGATGACCCTGAAAATATCAGCTATGCCGGACAGGGCGTGCGCGTTGAAGGCTCCAGCCCGTCCCTGTTTGTCCGGACTGATGAGGTGCGGCAGCTGCGGCGTGGAGACACGCTGACCATCGGTGAGGAAAATTTCTGGGTAGATCGGGTTTCGCCGGATGATGGCGGAAGTTGTCATCTCTGGCTTGGACGGGGCGTACCGCCTGCCGTTAACCGTCGCCGCTGAAAGGGGGATGTATGGCCATAAAAGGTCTTGAGCAGGCCGTTGAAAACCTCAGCCGTATCAGCAAAACGGCGGTGCCTGGTGCCGCCGCAATGGCCATTAACCGCGTTGCTTCATCCGCGATATCGCAGTCGGCGTCACAGGTTGCCCGTGAGACAAAGGTACGCCGGAAACTGGTAAAGGAAAGGGCCAGGCTGAAAAGGGCCACGGTCAAAAATCCGCAGGCCAGAATCAAAGTTAACCGGGGGGATTTGCCCGTAATCAAGCTGGGTAATGCGCGGGTTGTCCTTTCGCGCCGCAGGCGTCGTAAAAAGGGGCAGCGTTCATCCCTGAAAGGTGGCGGCAGCGTGCTTGTGGTGGGTAACCGTCGTATTCCCGGCGCGTTTATTCAGCAACTGAAAAATGGCCGGTGGCATGTCATGCAGCGTGTGGCTGGGAAAAACCGTTACCCCATTGATGTGGTGAAAATCCCGATGGCGGTGCCGCTGACCACGGCGTTTAAACAAAATATTGAGCGGATACGGCGTGAACGTCTTCCGAAAGAGCTGGGCTATGCGCTGCAGCATCAACTGAGGATGGTAATAAAGCGATGAAACATACTGAACTCCGTGCAGCCGTACTGGATGCACTGGAGAAGCATGACACCGGGGCGACGTTTTTTGATGGTCGCCCCGCTGTTTTTGATGAGGCGGATTTTCCGGCAGTTGCCGTTTATCTCACCGGCGCTGAATACACGGGCGAAGAGCTGGACAGCGATACCTGGCAGGCGGAGCTGCATATCGAAGTTTTCCTGCCTGCTCAGGTGCCGGATTCAGAGCTGGATGCGTGGATGGAGTCCCGGATTTATCCGGTGATGAGCGATATCCCGGCACTGTCAGATTTGATCACCAGTATGGTGGCCAGCGGCTATGACTACCGGCGCGACGATGATGCGGGCTTGTGGAGTTCAGCCGATCTGACTTATGTCATTACCTATGAAATGTGAGGACGCTATGCCTGTACCAAATCCTACAATGCCGGTGAAAGGTGCCGGGACCACCCTGTGGGTTTATAAGGGGAGCGGTGACCCTTACGCGAATCCGCTTTCAGACGTTGACTGGTCGCGTCTGGCAAAAGTTAAAGACCTGACGCCCGGCGAACTGACCGCTGAGTCCTATGACGACAGCTATCTCGATGATGAAGATGCAGACTGGACTGCGACCGGGCAGGGGCAGAAATCTGCCGGAGATACCAGCTTCACGCTGGCGTGGATGCCCGGAGAGCAGGGGCAGCAGGCGCTGCTGGCGTGGTTTAATGAAGGCGATACCCGTGCCTATAAAATCCGCTTCCCGAACGGCACGGTCGATGTGTTCCGTGGCTGGGTCAGCAGTATCGGTAAGGCGGTGACGGCGAAGGAAGTGATCACCCGCACGGTGAAAGTCACCAATGTGGGACGTCCGTCGATGGCAGAAGATCGCAGCACGGTAACAGCGGCAACCGGCATGACCGTGACGCCTGCCAGCACCTCGGTGGTGAAAGGGCAGAGCACCACGCTGACCGTGGCCTTCCAGCCGGAGGGCGTAACCGACAAGAGCTTTCGTGCGGTGTCTGCGGATAAAACAAAAGCCACCGTGTCGGTCAGTGGTATGACCATCACCGTGAACGGCGTTGCTGCAGGCAAGGTCAACATTCCGGTTGTATCCGGTAATGGTGAGTTTGCTGCGGTTGCAGAAATTACCGTCACCGCCAGTTAATCCGGAGAGTCAGCGATGTTCCTGAAAACCGAATCATTTGAACATAACGGTGTGACCGTCACGCTTTCTGAACTGTCAGCCCTGCAGCGCATTGAGCATCTCGCCCTGATGAAACGGCAGGCAGAACAGGCGGAGTCAGACAGCAACCGGAAGTTTACTGTGGAAGACGCCATCAGAACCGGCGCGTTTCTGGTGGCGATGTCCCTGTGGCATAACCATCCGCAGAAGACGCAGATGCCGTCCATGAATGAAGCCGTTAAACAGATTGAGCAGGAAGTGCTTACCACCTGGCCCACGGAGGCAATTTCTCATGCTGAAAACGTGGTGTACCGGCTGTCTGGTATGTATGAGTTTGTGGTGAATAATGCCCCTGAACAGACAGAGGACGCCGGGCCCGCAGAGCCTGTTTCTGCGGGAAAGTGTTCGACGGTGAGCTGAGTTTTGCCCTGAAACTGGCGCGTGAGATGGGGCGACCCGACTGGCGTGCCATGCTTGCCGGGATGTCATCCACGGAGTATGCCGACTGGCACCGCTTTTACAGTACCCATTATTTTCATGATGTTCTGCTGGATATGCACTTTTCCGGGCTGACGTACACCGTGCTCAGCCTGTTTTTCAGCGATCCGGATATGCATCCGCTGGATTTCAGTCTGCTGAACCGGCGCGAGGCTGACGAAGAGCCTGAAGATGATGTGCTGATGCAGAAAGCGGCAGGGCTTGCCGGAGGTGTCCGCTTTGGCCCGGACGGGAATGAAGTTATCCCCGCTTCCCCGGATGTGGCGGACATGACGGAGGATGACGTAATGCTGATGACAGTATCAGAAGGGATCGCAGGAGGAGTCCGGTATGGCTGAACCGGTAGGCGATCTGGTCGTTGATTTGAGTCTGGATGCGGCCAGATTTGACGAGCAGATGGCCAGAGTCAGGCGTCATTTTTCTGGTACGGAAAGTGATGCGAAAAAAACAGCGGCAGTCGTTGAACAGTCGCTGAGCCGACAGGCGCTGGCTGCACAGAAAGCGGGGATTTCCGTCGGGCAGTATAAAGCCGCCATGCGTATGCTGCCTGCACAGTTCACCGACGTGGCCACGCAGCTTGCAGGCGGGCAAAGTCCGTGGCTGATCCTGCTGCAACAGGGGGGGCAGGTGAAGGACTCCTTCGGCGGGATGATCCCCATGTTCAGGGGGCTTGCCGGTGCGATCACCCTGCCGATGGTGGGGGCCACCTCGCTGGCGGTGGCGACCGGTGCGCTGGCGTATGCCTGGTATCAGGGCAACTCAACCCTGTCCGATTTCAACAAAACGCTGGTCCTTTCCGGCAATCAGGCGGGACTGACGGCAGATCGTATGCTGGTCCTGTCCAGAGCCGGGCAGGCGGCAGGGCTGACGTTTAACCAGACCAGCGAGTCACTCAGCGCACTGGTTAAGGCGGGGGTAAGCGGTGAGGCTCAGATTGCGTCCATCAGCCAGAGTGTGGCGCGTTTCTCCTCTGCATCCGGCGTGGAGGTGGACAAGGTCGCTGAAGCCTTCGGGAAGCTGACCACAGACCCGACGTCGGGGCTGACGGCGATGGCTCGCCAGTTCCATAACGTGTCGGCGGAGCAGATTGCGTATGTTGCTCAGTTGCAGCGTTCCGGCGATGAAGCCGGGGCATTGCAGGCGGCGAACGAGGCCGCAACGAAAGGGTTTGATGACCAGACCCGCCGCCTGAAAGAGAACATGGGCACGCTGGAGACCTGGGCAGACAGGACTGCGCGGGCATTCAAATCCATGTGGGATGCGGTGCTGGATATTGGTCGTCCTGATACCGCGCAGGAGATGCTGATTAAGGCAGAGGCTGCGTATAAGAAAGCAGACGACATCTGGAATCTGCGCAAGGATGATTATTTTGTTAACGATGAAGCGCGGGCGCGTTACTGGGATGATCGTGAAAAGGCCCGTCTTGCGCTTGAAGCCGCCCGAAAGAAGGCTGAGCAGCAGACTCAACAGGACAAAAATGCGCAGCAGCAGAGCGATACCGAAGCGTCACGGCTGAAATATACCGAAGAGGCGCAGAAGGCTTACGAACGGCTGCAGACGCCGCTGGAGAAATATACCGCCCGTCAGGAAGAACTGAACAAGGCACTGAAAGACGGGAAAATCCTGCAGGCGGATTACAACACGCTGATGGCGGCGGCGAAAAAGGATTATGAAGCGACGCTGAAAAAGCCGAAACAGTCCAGCGTGAAGGTGTCTGCGGGCGATCGTCAGGAAGACAGTGCTCATGCTGCCCTGCTGACGCTTCAGGCAGAACTCCGGACGCTGGAGAAGCATGCCGGAGCAAATGAGAAAATCAGCCAGCAGCGCCGGGATTTGTGGAAGGCGGAGAGTCAGTTCGCGGTACTGGAGGAGGCGGCGCAACGTCGCCAGCTGTCTGCACAGGAGAAATCCCTGCTGGCGCATAAAGATGAGACGCTGGAGTACAAACGCCAGCTGGCTGCACTTGGCGACAAGGTTACGTATCAGGAGCGCCTGAACGCGCTGGCGCAGCAGGCGGATAAATTCGCACAGCAGCAACGGGCAAAACGGGCCGCCATTGATGCGAAAAGCCGGGGGCTGACTGACCGGCAGGCAGAACGGGAAGCCACGGAACAGCGCCTGAAGGAACAGTATGGCGATAATCCGCTGGCGCTGAATAACGTCATGTCAGAGCAGAAAAAGACCTGGGCGGCTGAAGACCAGCTTCGCGGGAACTGGATGGCAGGCCTGAAGTCCGGCTGGAGTGAGTGGGAAGAGAGCGCCACGGACAGTATGTCGCAGGTAAAAAGTGCAGCCACGCAGACCTTTGATGGTATTGCACAGAATATGGCGGCGATGCTGACCGGCAGTGAGCAGAACTGGCGCAGCTTCACCCGTTCCGTGCTGTCCATGATGACAGAAATTCTGCTTAAGCAGGCAATGGTGGGGATTGTCGGGAGTATCGGCAGCGCCATTGGCGGGGCTGTTGGTGGCGGCGCATCCGCGTCAGGCGGTACAGCCATTCAGGCCGCTGCGGCGAAATTCCATTTTGCAACCGGAGGATTTACGGGAACCGGCGGCAAATATGAGCCAGCGGGGATTGTTCACCGTGGTGAGTTTGTCTTCACGAAGGAGGCAACCAGCCGGATTGGCGTGGGGAATCTTTACCGGCTGATGCGCGGCTATGCCACCGGCGGTTATGTCGGTACACCGGGCAGCATGGCAGACAGCCGGTCGCAGGCGTCCGGGACGTTTGAGCAGAATAACCATGTGGTGATTAACAACGACGGCACGAACGGGCAGATAGGTCCGGCTGCTCTGAAGGCGGTGTATGACATGGCCCGCAAGGGTGCCCGTGATGAAATTCAGACACAGATGCGTGATGGTGGCCTGTTCTCCGGAGGTGGACGATGAAGACCTTCCGCTGGAAAGTGAAACCCGGTATGGATGTGGCTTCGGTCCCTTCTGTAAGAAAGGTGCGCTTTGGTGATGGCTATTCTCAGCGAGCGCCTGCCGGGCTGAATGCCAACCTGAAAACGTACAGCGTGACGCTTTCTGTCCCCCGTGAGGAGGCCACGGTACTGGAGTCGTTTCTGGAAGAGCACGGGGGCTGGAAATCCTTTCTGTGGACGCCGCCTTATGAGTGGCGGCAGATAAAGGTGACCTGCGCAAAATGGTCGTCGCGGGTCAGTATGCTGCGTGTTGAGTTCAGCGCAGAGTTTGAACAGGTGGTGAACTGATGCAGGATATCCGGCAGGAAACACTGAATGAATGCACCCGTGCGGAGCAGTCGGCCAGCGTGGTGCTCTGGGAAATCGACCTGACAGAGGTCGGTGGAGAACGTTATTTTTTCTGTAATGAGCAGAACGAAAAAGGTGAGCCGGTCACCTGGCAGGGGCGACAGTATCAGCCGTATCCCATTCAGGGGAGCGGTTTTGAACTGAATGGCAAAGGCACCAGTACGCGCCCCACGCTGACGGTTTCTAACCTGTACGGTATGGTCACCGGGATGGCGGAAGATATGCAGAGTCTGGTCGGCGGAACGGTGGTCCGGCGTAAGGTTTACGCCCGTTTTCTGGATGCGGTGAACTTCGTCAACGGAAACAGTTACGCCGATCCGGAGCAGGAGGTGATCAGCCGCTGGCGCATTGAGCAGTGCAGCGAACTGAGCGCGGTGAGTGCCTCCTTTGTACTGTCCACGCCGACGGAAACGGATGGCGCTGTTTTTCCGGGACGTATCATGCTGGCCAACACCTGCACCTGGACCTATCGCGGTGACGAGTGCGGTTATAGCGGTCCGGCTGTCGCGGATGAATATGACCAGCCAACGTCCGATATCACGAAGGATAAATGCAGCAAATGCCTGAGCGGTTGTAAGTTCCGCAATAACGTCGGCAACTTTGGCGGCTTCCTTTCCATTAACAAACTTTCGCAGTAAATCCCATGACACAGACAGAATCAGCGATTCTGGCGCACGCCCGGCGATGTGCGCCAGCGGAGTCGTGCGGCTTCGTGGTAAGCACGCCGGAGGGGGAAAGATATTTCCCCTGCGTGAATATCTCCGGTGAGCCGGAGGCGTATTTCCGTATGTCGCCGGAAGACTGGCTGCAGGCAGAAATGCAGGGTGAGATTGTGGCGCTGGTCCACAGCCACCCCGGTGGTCTGCCCTGGCTGAGTGAGGCCGACCGGCGGCTGCAGGTGCAGAGTGATTTGCCGTGGTGGCTGGTCTGCCGGGGGACGATTCATAAGTTCCGCTGTGTGCCGCATCTCACCGGGCGGCGCTTTGAGCACGGTGTGACGGACTGTTACACACTGTTCCGGGATGCTTATCATCTGGCGGGGATTGAGATGCCGGACTTTCATCGTGAGGATGACTGGTGGCGTAACGGCCAGAATCTCTATCTGGATAATCTGGAGGCGACGGGGCTGTATCAGGTGCCGTTGTCAGCGGCACAGCCGGGCGATGTGCTGCTGTGCTGTTTTGGTTCATCAGTGCCGAATCACGCCGCAATTTACTGCGGCGACGGCGAGCTGCTGCACCATATTCCTGAACAACTGAGCAAACGAGAGAGGTACACCGACAAATGGCAGCGACGCACACACTCCCTCTGGCGTCACCGGGCATGGCGCGCATCTGCCTTTACGGGGATTTACAACGATTTGGTCGCCGCATCGACCTTCGTGTGAAAACGGGGGCTGAAGCCATCCGGGCACTGGCCACACAGCTCCCGGCGTTTCGTCAGAAACTGAGCGACGGCTGGTATCAGGTACGGATTGCCGGGCGGGACGTCAGCACGTCCGGGTTAACGGCGCAGTTACATGAGACTCTGCCTGATGGCGCTGTAATTCATATTGTTCCCAGAGTCGCCGGGGCCAAGTCAGGTGGCGTATTCCAGATTGTCCTGGGGGCTGCCGCCATTGCCGGATCATTCTTTACCGCCGGAGCCACCCTTGCAGCATGGGGGGCAGCCATTGGGGCCGGTGGTATGACCGGCATCCTGTTTTCTCTCGGTGCCAGTATGGTGCTCGGTGGTGTGGCGCAGATGCTGGCACCGAAAGCCAGAACTCCCCGTATACAGACAACGGATAACGGTAAGCAGAACACCTATTTCTCCTCACTGGATAACATGGTTGCCCAGGGCAATGTTCTGCCTGTTCTGTACGGGGAAATGCGCGTGGGGTCACGCGTGGTTTCTCAGGAGATCAGCACGGCAGACGAAGGGGACGGTGGTCAGGTTGTGGTGATTGGTCGCTGATGCAAAATGTTTTATGTGAAACCGCCTGCGGGCGGTTTTGTCATTTATGGAGCGTGAGGAATGGGTAAAGGAAGCAGTAAGGGGCATACCCCGCGCGAAGCGAAGGACAACCTGAAGTCCACGCAGTTGCTGAGTGTGATCGATGCCATCAGCGAAGGGCCGATTGAAGGTCCGGTGGATGGCTTAAAAAGCGTGCTGCTGAACAGTACGCCGGTGCTGGACACTGAGGGGAATACCAACATATCCGGTGTCACGGTGGTGTTCCGGGCTGGTGAGCAGGAGCAGACTCCGCCGGAGGGATTTGAATCCTCCGGCTCCGAGACGGTGCTGGGTACGGAAGTGAAATATGACACGCCGATCACCCGCACCATTACGTCTGCAAACATCGACCGTCTGCGCTTTACCTTCGGTGTACAGGCACTGGTGGAAACCACCTCAAAGGGTGACAGGAATCCGTCGGAAGTCCGCCTGCTGGTTCAGATACAACGTAACGGTGGCTGGGTGACGGAAAAAGACATCACCATTAAGGGCAAAACCACCTCGCAGTATCTGGCCTCGGTGGTGATGGGTAACCTGCCGCCGCGCCCGTTTAATATCCGGATGCGCAGGATGACGCCGGACAGCACCACAGACCAGCTGCAGAACAAAACGCTCTGGTCGTCATACACTGAAATCATCGATGTGAAACAGTGCTACCCGAACACGGCACTGGTCGGCGTGCAGGTGGACTCGGAGCAGTTCGGCAGCCAGCAGGTGAGCCGTAATTATCATCTGCGCGGGCGTATTCTGCAGGTGCCGTCGAACTATAACCCGCAGACGCGGCAATACAGCGGTATCTGGGACGGAACGTTTAAACCGGCATACAGCAACAACATGGCCTGGTGTCTGTGGGATATGCTGACCCATCCGCGCTACGGCATGGGGAAACGTCTTGGTGCGGCGGATGTGGATAAATGGGCGCTGTATGTCATCGGCCAGTACTGCGACCAGTCAGTGCCGGACGGCTTTGGCGGCACGGAGCCGCGCATCACCTGTAATGCGTACCTGACCACACAGCGTAAGGCGTGGGATGTGCTCAGCGATTTCTGCTCGGCGATGCGCTGTATGCCGGTATGGAACGGGCAGACGCTGACGTTCGTGCAGGACCGACCGTCGGATAAGACGTGGACCTATAACCGCAGTAATGTGGTGATGCCGGATGATGGCGCGCCGTTCCGCTACAGCTTCAGCGCCCTGAAGGACCGCCATAATGCCGTTGAGGTGAACTGGATTGACCCGAACAACGGCTGGGAGACGGCGACAGAGCTTGTTGAAGATACGCAGGCCATTGCCCGTTACGGTCGTAATGTTACGAAGATGGATGCCTTTGGCTGTACCAGCCGGGGGCAGGCACACCGCGCCGGGCTGTGGCTGATTAAAACAGAACTGCTGGAAACGCAGACCGTGGATTTCAGCGTCGGCGCAGAAGGGCTTCGCCATGTACCGGGCGATGTTATTGAAATCTGCGATGATGACTATGCCGGTATCAGCACCGGTGGTCGTGTGCTGGCGGTGAACAGCCAGACCCGGACGCTGACGCTCGACCGTGAAATCACGCTGCCATCCTCCGGTACCGCGCTGATAAGCCTGGTTGACGGAAGTGGCAATCCGGTCAGCGTGGAGGTTCAGTCCGTCACCGACGGCGTGAAGGTAAAAGTGAGCCGTGTTCCTGACGGTGTTGCTGAATACAGCGTATGGGAGCTGAAGCTGCCGACGCTGCGCCAGCGACTGTTCCGCTGCGTGAGTATCCGTGAGAACGACGACGGCACGTATGCCATCACCGCCGTGCAGCATGTGCCGGAAAAAGAGGCCATCGTGGATAACGGGGCGCACTTTGACGGCGAACAGAGTGGCACGGTGAATGGTGTCACGCCGCCAGCGGTGCAGCACCTGACCGCAGAAGTCACTGCAGACAGCGGGGAATATCAGGTGCTGGCGCGATGGGACACACCGAAGGTGGTGAAGGGCGTGAGTTTCCTGCTCCGTCTGACCGTAACAGCGGACGACGGCAGTGAGCGGCTGGTCAGCACGGCCCGGACGACGGAAACCACATACCGCTTCACGCAACTGGCGCTGGGGAACTACAGGCTGACAGTCCGGGCGGTAAATGCGTGGGGGCAGCAGGGCGATCCGGCGTCGGTATCGTTCCGGATTGCCGCACCGGCAGCACCGTCGAGGATTGAGCTGACGCCGGGCTATTTTCAGATAACCGCCACGCCGCATCTTGCCGTTTATGACCCGACGGTACAGTTTGAGTTCTGGTTCTCGGAAAAGCAGATTGCGGATATCAGACAGGTTGAAACCAGCACGCGTTATCTTGGTACGGCGCTGTACTGGATAGCCGCCAGTATCAATATCAAACCGGGCCATGATTATTACTTTTATATCCGCAGTGTGAACACCGTTGGCAAATCGGCATTCGTGGAGGCCGTCGGTCGGGCGAGCGATGATGCGGAAGGTTACCTGGATTTTTTCAAAGGCAAGATAACCGAATCCCATCTCGGCAAGGAGCTGCTGGAAAAAGTCGAGCTGACGGAGGATAACGCCAGCAGACTGGAGGAGTTTTCGAAAGAGTGGAAGGATGCCAGTGATAAGTGGAATGCCATGTGGGCTGTCAAAATTGAGCAGACCAAAGACGGCAAACATTATGTCGCGGGTATTGGCCTCAGCATGGAGGACACGGAGGAAGGCAAACTGAGCCAGTTTCTGGTTGCCGCCAATCGTATCGCATTTATTGACCCGGCAAACGGGAATGAAACGCCGATGTTTGTGGCGCAGGGCAACCAGATATTCATGAACGACGTGTTCCTGAAGCGCCTGACGGCCCCCACCATTACCAGCGGCGGCAATCCTCCGGCCTTTTCCCTGACACCGGACGGAAAGCTGACCGCTAAAAATGCGGATATCAGTGGCAGTGTGAATGCGAACTCCGGGACGCTCAGTAATGTGACGATAGCTGAAAACTGTACGATAAACGGTACGCTGAGGGCGGAAAAAATCGTCGGGGACATTGTAAAGGCGGCGAGCGCGGCTTTTCCGCGCCAGCGTGAAAGCAGTGTGGACTGGCCGTCAGGTACCCGTACTGTCACCGTGACCGATGACCATCCTTTTGATCGCCAGATAGTGGTGCTTCCGCTGACGTTTCGCGGAAGTAAGCGTACTGTCAGCGGCAGGACAACGTATTCGATGTGTTATCTGAAAGTACTGATGAACGGTGCGGTGATTTATGATGGCGCGGCGAACGAGGCGGTACAGGTGTTCTCCCGTATTGTTGACATGCCAGCGGGTCGGGGAAACGTGATCCTGACGTTCACGCTTACGTCCACACGGCATTCGGCAGATATTCCGCCGTATACGTTTGCCAGCGATGTGCAGGTTATGGTGATTAAGAAACAGGCGCTGGGCATCAGCGTGGTCTGAGTGTGTTACAGAGGTTCGTCCGGGAACGGGCGTTTTATTATAAAACAGTGAGAGGTGAACGATGCGTAATGTGTGTATTGCCGTTGCTGTCTTTGCCGCACTTGCGGTGACAGTCACTCCGGCCCGTGCGGAAGGTGGACATGGTACGTTTACGGTGGGCTATTTTCAAGTGAAACCGGGTACATTGCCGTCGTTGTCGGGCGGGGATACCGGTGTGAGTCATCTGAAAGGGATTAACGTGAAGTACCGTTATGAGCTGACGGACAGTGTGGGGGTGATGGCTTCCCTGGGGTTCGCCGCGTCGAAAAAGAGCAGCACAGTGATGACCGGGGAGGATACGTTTCACTATGAGAGCCTGCGTGGACGTTATGTGAGCGTGATGGCCGGACCGGTTTTACAAATCAGTAAGCAGGTCAGTGCGTACGCCATGGCCGGAGTGGCTCACAGTCGGTGGTCCGGCAGTACAATGGATTACCGTAAGACGGAAATCACTCCCGGGTATATGAAAGAGACGACCACTGCCAGGGACGAAAGTGCAATGCGGCATACCTCAGTGGCGTGGAGTGCAGGTATACAGATTAATCCGGCAGCGTCCGTCGTTGTTGATATTGCTTATGAAGGCTCCGGCAGTGGCGACTGGCGTACTGACGGATTCATCGTTGGGGTCGGTTATAAATTCTGATTAGCCAGGTAACACAGTGTTATGACAGCCCGCCGGAACCGGTGGGCTTTTTTGTGGGGTGAATATGGCAGTAAAGATTTCAGGAGTCCTGAAAGACGGCACAGGAAAACCGGTACAGAACTGCACCATTCAGCTGAAAGCCAGACGTAACAGCACCACGGTGGTGGTGAACACGGTGGGCTCAGAGAATCCGGATGAAGCCGGGCGTTACAGCATGGATGTGGAGTACGGTCAGTACAGTGTCATCCTGCAGGTTGACGGTTTTCCACCATCGCACGCCGGGACCATCACCGTGTATGAAGATTCACAACCGGGGACGCTGAATGATTTTCTCTGTGCCATGACGGAGGATGATGCCCGGCCGGAGGTGCTGCGTCGTCTTGAACTGATGGTGGAAGAGGTGGCGCGTAACGCGTCCGTGGTGGCACAGAGTACGGCAGACGCGAAGAAATCAGCCGGCGATGCCAGTGCATCAGCTGCTCAGGTCGCGGCCCTTGTGACTGATGCAACTGACTCAGCACGCGCCGCCAGCACGTCCGCCGGACAGGCTGCATCGTCAGCTCAGGAAGCGTCCTCCGGCGCAGAAGCGGCATCAGCAAAGGCCACTGAAGCGGAAAAAAGTGCCGCAGCCGCAGAGTCCTCAAAAAACGCGGCGGCCACCAGTGCCGGTGCGGCGAAAACGTCAGAAACGAATGCTGCAGCGTCACAACAATCAGCCGCCACGTCTGCCTCCACCGCGGCCACGAAAGCGTCAGAGGCCGCCACTTCAGCACGAGATGCGGTGGCCTCAAAAGAGGCAGCAAAATCATCAGAAACGAACGCATCATCAAGTGCCGGTCGTGCAGCTTCCTCGGCAACGGCGGCAGAAAATTCTGCCAGGGCGGCAAAAACGTCCGAGACGAATGCCAGGTCATCTGAAACAGCAGCGGAACGGAGCGCCTCTGCCGCGGCAGACGCAAAAACAGCGGCGGCGGGGAGTGCGTCAACGGCATCCACGAAGGCGACAGAGGCTGCGGGAAGTGCGGTATCAGCATCGCAGAGCAAAAGTGCGGCAGAAGCGGCGGCAATACGTGCAAAAAATTCGGCAAAACGTGCAGAAGATATAGCTTCAGCTGTCGCGCTTGAGGATGCGGACACAACGAGAAAGGGGATAGTGCAGCTCAGCAGTGCAACCAACAGCACGTCTGAAACGCTTGCTGCAACGCCAAAGGCGGTTAAGGTGGTAATGGATGAAACGAACAGAAAAGCCCACTGGACAGTCCGGCACTGACCGGAACGCCAACAGCACCAACCGCGCTCAGGGGAACAAACAATACCCAGATTGCGAACACCGCTTTTGTACTGGCCGCGATTGCAGATGTTATCGACGCGTCACCTGACGCACTGAATACGCTGAATGAACTGGCCGCAGCGCTCGGGAATGATCCAGATTTTGCTACCACCATGACTAACGCGCTTGCGGGTAAACAACCGAAGAATGCGACACTGACGGCGCTGGCAGGGCTTTCCACGGCGAAAAATAAATTACCGTATTTTGCGGAAAATGATGCCGCCAGCCTGACTGAACTGACTCAGGTTGGCAGGGATATTCTGGCAAAAAATTCCGTTGCAGATGTTCTTGAATACCTTGGGGCCGGTGAGAATTCGGCCTTTCCGGCAGGTGCGCCGATCCCGTGGCCATCAGATATCGTTCCGTCTGGCTACGTCCTGATGCAGGGGCAGGCGTTTGACAAATCAGCCTACCCAAAACTTGCTGTCGCGTATCCATCGGGTGTGCTTCCTGATATGCGAGGCTGGACAATCAAGGGGAAACCCGCCAGCGGTCGTGCTGTATTGTCTCAGGAACAGGATGGAATTAAGTCGCACACCCACAGTGCCAGTGCATCCGGTACGGATTTGGGGACGAAAACCACATCGTCGTTTGATTACGGGACGAAAACAACAGGCAGTTTCGATTACGGCACCAAATCGACGAATAACACGGGGGCTCATGCTCACAGTCTGAGCGGTTCAACAGGGGCCGCGGGTGCTCATGCCCACACAAGTGGTTTAAGGATGAACAGTTCTGGCTGGAGTCAGTATGGAACAGCAACCATTACAGGAAGTTTATCCACAGTTAAAGGAACCAGCACACAGGGTATTGCTTATTTATCGAAAACGGACAGTCAGGGCAGCCACAGTCACTCATTGTCCGGTACAGCCGTGAGTGCCGGTGCACATGCGCATACAGTTGGTATTGGTGCGCACCAGCATCCGGTTGTTATCGGTGCTCATGCCCATTCTTTCAGTATTGGTTCACACGGACACACCATCACCGTTAACGCTGCGGGTAACGCGGAAAACACCGTCAAAAACATTGCATTTAACTATATTGTGAGGCTTGCATAATGGCATTCAGAATGAGTGAACAACCACGGACCATAAAAATTTATAATCTGCTGGCCGGAACTAATGAATTTATTGGTGAAGGTGACGCATATATTCCGCCTCATACCGGTCTGCCTGCAAACAGTACCGATATTGCACCGCCAGATATTCCGGCTGGCTTTGTGGCTGTTTTCAACAGTGATGAGGCATCGTGGCATCTCGTTGAAGACCATCGGGGTAAAACCGTCTATGACGTGGCTTCCGGCGACGCGTTATTTATTTCTGAACTCGGTCCGTTACCGGAAAATTTTACCTGGTTATCGCCGGGAGGGGAATATCAGAAGTGGAACGGCACAGCCTGGGTGAAGGATACGGAAGCAGAAAAACTGTTCCGGATCCGGGAGGCGGAAGAAACAAAAAAAAGCCTGATGCAGGTAGCCAGTGAGCATATTGCGCCGCTTCAGGATGCTGCAGATCTGGAAATTGCAACGAAGGAAGAAACCTCGTTGCTGGAAGCCTGGAAGAAGTATCGGGTGTTGCTGAACCGTGTTGATACATCAACTGCACCTGATATTGAGTGGCCTGCTGTCCCTGTTATGGAGTAATCGTTTTGTGATATGCCGCAGAAACGTTGTATGAAATAACGTTCTGCGGTTAGTTAGTATATTGTAAAGCTGAGTATTGGTTTATTTGGCGATTATTATCTTCAGGAGAATAATGGAAGTTCTATGACTCAATTGTTCATAGTGTTTACATCACCGCCAATTGCTTTTAAGACTGAACGCATGAAATATGGTTTTTCGTCATGTTTTGAGTCTGCTGTTGATATTTCTAAAGTCGGTTTTTTTTCTTCGTTTTCTCTAACTATTTTCCATGAAATACATTTTTGATTATTATTTGAATCAATTCCAATTACCTGAAGTCTTTCATCTATAATTGGCATTGTATGTATTGGTTTATTGGAGTAGATGCTTGCTTTTCTGAGCCATAGCTCTGATATCCAAATGAAGCCATAGGCATTTGTTATTTTGGCTCTGTCAGCTGCATAACGCCAAAAAATATATTTATCTGCTTGATCTTCAAATGTTGTATTGATTAAATCAATTGGATGGAATTGTTTATCATAAAAAATTAATGTTTGAATGTGATAACCGTCCTTTAAAAAAGTCGTTTCTGCAAGCTTGGCTGTATAGTCAACTAACTCTTCTGTCGAAGTGATATTTTTAGGCTTATCTACCAGTTTTAGACGCTCTTTAATATCTTCAGGAATTATTTTATTGTCATATTGTATCATGCTAAATGACAATTTGCTTATGGAGTAATCTTTTAATTTTAAATAAGTTATTCTCCTGGCTTCATCAAATAAAGAGTCGAATGATGTTGGCGAAATCACATCGTCACCCATTGGATTGTTTATTTGTATGCCAAGAGAGTTACAGCAGTTATACATTCTGCCATAGATTATAGCTAAGGCATGTAATAATTCGTAATCTTTTAGCGTATTAGCGACCCATCGTCTTTCTGATTTAATAATAGATGATTCAGTTAAATATGAAGGTAATTTCTTTTGTGCAAGTCTGACTAACTTTTTTATACCAATGTTTAACATACTTTCATTTGTAATAAACTCAATGTCATTTTCTTCAATGTAAGATGAAATAAGAGTAGCCTTTGCCTCGCTATACATTTCTAAATCGCCTTGTTTTTCTATCGTATTGCGAGAATTTTTAGCCCAAGCCATTAATGGATCATTTTTCCATTTTTCAATAACATTATTGTTATACCAAATGTCATATCCTATAATCTGGTTTTTGTTTTTTTGAATAATAAATGTTACTGTTCTTGCGGTTTGGAGGAATTGATTCAAATTCAAGCGAAATAATTCAGGGTCAAAATATGTATCAATGCAGCATTTGAGCAAGTGCGATAAATCTTTAAGTCTTCTTTCCCATGGTTTTTTAGTCATAAAACTCTCCATTTTGATAGGTTGCATGCTAGATGCTGATATATTTTAGAGGTGATAAAATTAACTGCTTAACTGTCAATGTAATACAAGTTGTTTGATCTTTGCAATGATTCTTATCAGAAACCATATAGTAAATTAGTTACACAGGAAATTTTTAATATTATTATTATCATTCATTATGTATTAAAATTAGAGTTGTGGCTTGGCTCTGCTAACACGTTGCTCATAGGAGATATGGTAGAGCCGCAGACACGTCGTATGCAGGAACGTGCTGCGGCTGGCTGGTGAACTTCCGATAGTGCGGGTGTTGAATGATTTCCAGTTGCTACCGATTTTACATATTTTTTGCATGAGAGAATTTGTACCACCTCCCACCGACCATCTATGACTGTACGCCACTGTCCCTAGGACTGCTATGTGCCGGAGCGGACATTACAAACGTCCTTCTCGGTGCATGCCACTGTTGCCAATGACCTGCCTAGGAATTGGTTAGCAAGTTACTACCGGATTTTGTAAAAACAGCCCTCCTCATATAAAAAGTATTCGTTCACTTCCGATAAGCGTCGTAATTTTCTATCTTTCATCATATTCTAGATCCCTCTGAAAAAATCTTCCGAGTTTGCTAGGCACTGATACATAACTCTTTTCCAATAATTGGGGAAGTCATTCAAATCTATAATAGGTTTCAGATTTGCTTCAATAAATTCTGACTGTAGCTGCTGAAACGTTGCGGTTGAACTATATTTCCTTATAACTTTTACGAAAGAGTTTCTTTGAGTAATCACTTCACTCAAGTGCTTCCCTGCCTCCAAACGATACCTGTTAGCAATATTTAATAGCTTGAAATGATGAAGAGCTCTGTGTTTGTCTTCCTGCCTCCAGTTCGCCGGGCATTCAACATAAAAACTGATAGCACCCGGAGTTCCGGAAACGAAATTTGCATATACCCATTGCTCACGAAAAAAAATGTCCTTGTCGATATAGGGATGAATCGCTTGGTGTACCTCATCTACTGCGAAAACTTGACCTTTCTCTCCCATATTGCAGTCGCGGCACGATGGAACTAAATTAATAGGCATCACCGAAAATTCAGGATAATGTGCAATAGGAAGAAAATGATCTATATTTTTTGTCTGTCCTATATCACCACAAAATGGACATTTTTCACCTGATGAAACAAGCATGTCATCGTAATATGTTCTAGCGGGTTTGTTTTTATCTCGGAGATTATTTTCATAAAGCTTTTCTAATTTAACCTTTGTCAGGTTACCAACTACTAAGGTTGTAGGCTCAAGAGGGTGTGTCCTGTCGTAGGTAAATAACTGACCTGTCGAGCTTAATATTCTATATTGTTGTTCTTTCTGCAAAAAAGTGGGGAAGTGAGTAATGAAATTATTTCTAACATTTATCTGCATCATACCTTCCGAGCATTTATTAAGCATTTCGCTATAAGTTCTCGCTGGAAGAGGTAGTTTTTTCATTGTACTTTACCTTCATCTCTGTTCATTATCATCGCTTTTAAAACGGTTCGACCTTCTAATCCTATCTGACCATTATAATTTTTTAGAATGGTTTCATAAGAAAGCTCTGAATCAACGGACTGCGATAATAAGTGGTGGTATCCAGAATTTGTCACTTCAAGTAAAAACACCTCACGAGTTAAAACACCTAAGTTCTCACCGAATGTCTCAATATCCGGACGGATAATATTTATTGCTTCTCTTGACCGTAGGACTTTCCACATGCAGGATTTTGGAACCTCTTGCAGTACTACTGGGGAATGAGTTGCAATTATTGCTACACCATTGCGTGCATCGAGTAAGTCGCTTAATGTTCGTAAAAAAGCAGAGAGCAAAGGTGGATGCAGATGAACCTCTGGTTCATCGAATAAAACTAATGACTTTTCGCCAACGACATCTACTAATCTTGTGATAGTAAATAAAACAATTGCATGTCCAGAGCTCATTCGAAGCAGATATTTCTGGATATTGTCATAAAACAATTTAGTGAATTTATCATCGTCCACTTGAATCTGTGGTTCATTACGTCTTAACTCTTCATATTTAGAAATGAGGCTGATGAGTTCCATATTTGAAAAGTTTTCATCACTACTTAGTTTTTTGATAGCTTCAAGCCAGAGTTGTCTTTTTCTATCTACTCTCATACAACCAATAAATGCTGAAATGAATTCTAAGCGGAGATCGCCTAGTGATTTTAAACTATTGCTGGCAGCATTCTTGAGTCCAATATAAAAGTATTGTGTACCTTTTGCTGGGTCAGGTTGTTCTTTAGGAGGAGTAAAAGGATCAAATGCACTAAACGAAACTGAAACAAGCGATCGAAAATATCCCTTTGGGATTCTTGACTCGATAAGTCTATTATTTTCAGAGAAAAAATATTCATTGTTTTCTGGGTTGGTGATTGCACCAATCATTCCATTCAAAATTGTTGTTTTACCACACCCATTCCGCCCGATAAAAGCATGAATGTTCGTGCTGGGCATAGAATTAACCGTCACCTCAAAAGGTATAGTTAAATCACTGAATCCGGGAGCACTTTTTCTATTAAATGAAAAGTGGAAATCTGACAATTCTGGCAAACCATTTAACACACGTGCGAACTGTCCATGAATTTCTGAAAGAGTTACCCCTCTAAGTAATGAGGTGTTAAGGACGCTTTCATTTTCAATGTCGGCTAATCGATTTGGCCATACTACTAAATCCTGAATAGCTTTAAGAAGGTTATGTTTAAAACCATCGCTTAATTTGCTGAGATTAACATAGTAGTCAATGCTTTCACCTAAGGAAAAAAACATTTCAGGGAGTTGACTGAATTTTTTATCTATTAATGAATAAGTGCTTACTTCTTCTTTTTGACCTACAAAACCAATTTTAACATTTCCGATATCGCATTTTTCACCATGCTCATCAAAGACAGTAAGATAAAACATTGTAACAAAGGAATAGTCATTCCAACCATCTGCTCGTAGGAATGCCTTATTTTTTTCTACTGCAGGAATATACCCGCCTCTTTCAATAACACTAAACTCCAACATATAGTAACCCTTAATTTTATTAAAATAACCGCAATTTATTTGGCGGCAACACAGGATCTCTCTTTTAAGTTACTCTCTATTACATACGTTTTCCATCTAAAAATTAGTAGTATTGAACTTAACGGGGCATCGTATTGTAGTTTTCCATATTTAGCTTTCTGCTTCCTTTTGGATAACCCACTGTTATTCATGTTGCATGGTGCACTGTTTATACCAACGATATAGTCTATTAATGCATATATAGTATCGCCGAACGATTAGCTCTTCAGGCTTCTGAAGAAGCGTTTCAAGTACTAATAAGCCGATAGATAGCCACGGACTTCGTAGCCATTTTTCATAAGTGTTAACTTCCGCTCCTCGCTCATAACAGACATTCACTACAGTTATGGCGGAAAGGTATGCATGCTGGGTGTGGGGAAGTCGTGAAAGAAAAGAAGTCAGCTGCGTCGTTTGACATCACTGCTATCTTCTTACTGGTTATGCAGGTCGTAGTGGGTGGCACACAAAGCTTTGCACTGGATTGCGAGGCTTTGTGCTTCTCTGGAGTGCGACAGGTTTGATGACAAAAAATTAGCGCAAGAAGACAAAAATCACCTTGCGCTAATGCTCTGTTACAGGTCACTAATACCATCTAAGTAGTTGATTCATAGTGACTGCATATGTTGTGTTTTACAGTATTATGTAGTCTGTTTTTTATGCAAAATCTAATTTAATATATTGATATTTATATCATTTTACGTTTCTCGTTCAGCTTTTTTATACTAAGTTGGCATTATAAAAAAGCATTGCTTATCAATTTGTTGCAACGAACAGGTCACTATCAGTCAAAATAAAATCATTATTTGATTTCAATTTTGTCCCACTCCCTGCCTCTGTCATCACGATACTGTGATGCCATGGTGTCCGACTTATGCCCGAGAAGATGTTGAGCAAACTTATCGCTTATCTGCTTCTCATAGAGTCTTGCAGACAAACTGCGCAACTCGTGAAAGGTAGGCGGATCCCCTTCGAAGGAAAGACCTGATGCTTTTCGTGCGCGCATAAAATACCTTGATACTGTGCCGGATGAAAGCGGTTCGCGACGAGTAGATGCAATTATGGTTTCTCCGCCAAGAATCTCTTTGCATTTATCAAGTGTTTCCTTCATTGATATTCCGAGAGCATCAATATGCAATGCTGTTGGGATGGCAATTTTTACGCCTGTTTTGCTTTGCTCGACATAAAGATATCCATCTACGATATCAGACCACTTCATTTCGCATAAATCACCAACTCGTTGCCCGGTAACAACAGCCAGTTCCATTGCAAGTCTGAGCCAACATGGTGATGATTCTGCTGCTTGATAAATTTTCAGGTATTCGTCAGCCGTAAGTCTTGATCTCCTTACCTCTGATTTTGCTGCGCGAGTGGCAGCGACATGGTTTGTTGTTATATGGCCTTCAGCTATTGCCTCTCGGAATGCATCGCTCAGTGTTGATCTGATTAACTTGGCTGACGCCGCCTTGCCCTCGTCTATGTATCCATTGAGCATTGCCGCAATTTCTTTTGTGGTGATGTCTTCAAGTGGAGCATCAGGCAGACCCCTCCTTATTGCTTTAATTTTGCTCATGTAATTTATGAGTGTCTTCTGCTTGATTCCTCTGCTGGCCAGGATTTTTTCGTAGCGATCAAGCCATGAATGTAACGTAACGGAATTATCACTGTTGATTCTCGCTGTCAGAGGCTTGTGTTTGTGTCCTGAAAATAACTCAATGTTGGCCTGTATAGCTTCAGTGATTGCGATTCGCCTGTCTCTGCCTAATCCAAACTCTTTACCCGTCCTTGGGTCCCTGTAGCAGTAATATCCATTGTTTCTTATATAAAGGTTAGGGGGTAAATCCCGGCGCTCATGACTTCGCCTTCTTCCCATTTCTGATCCTCTTCAAAAGGCCACCTGTTACTGGTCGATTTAAGTCAACCTTTACCGCTGATTCGTGGAACAGATACTCTCTTCCATCCTTAACCGGAGGTGGGAATATCCTGCATTCCCGAACCCATCGACGAACTGTTTCAAGGCTTCTTGGACGTCGCTGGCGTGCGTTCCACTCCTGAAGTGTCAAGTACATCGCAAAGTCTCCGCAATTACACGCAAGAAAAAACCGCCATCAGGCGGCTTGGTGTTCTTTCAGTTCTTCAATTCGAATATTGGTTACGTCTGCATGTGCTATCTGCGCCCATATCATCCAGTGGTCGTAGCAGTCGTTGATGTTCTCCGCTTCGATAACTCTGTTGAATGGCTCTCCATTCCATTCTCCTGTGACTCGGAAGTGCATTTATCATCTCCATAAAACAAAACCCGCCGTAGCGAGTTCAGATAAAATAAATCCCCGCGAGTGCGAGGATTGTTATGTAATATTGGGTTTAATCATCTATATGTTTTGTACAGAGAGGGCAAGTATCGTTTCCACCGTACTCGTGATAATAATTTTGCACGGTATCAGTCATTTCTCGCACATTGCAGAATGGGGATTTGTCTTCATTAGACTTATAAACCTTCATGGAATATTTGTATGCCGACTCTATATCTATACCTTCATCTACATAAACACCTTCGTGATGTCTGCATGGAGACAAGACACCGGATCTGCACAACATTGATAACGCCCAATCTTTTTGCTCAGACTCTAACTCATTGATACTCATTTATAAACTCCTTGCAATGTATGTCGTTTCAGCTAAACGGTATCAGCAATGTTTATGTAAAGAAACAGTAAGATAATACTCAACCCGATGTTTGAGTACGGTCATCATCTGACACTACAGACTCTGGCATCGCTGTGAAGACGACGCGAAATTCAGCATTTTCACAAGCGTTATCTTTTACAAAACCGATCTCACTCTCCTTTGATGCGAATGCCAGCGTCAGACATCATATGCAGATACTCACCTGCATCCTGAACCCATTGACCTCCAACCCCGTAATAGCGATGCGTAATGATGTCGATAGTTACTAACGGGTCTTGTTCGATTAACTGCCGCAGAAACTCTTCCAGGTCACCAGTGCAGTGCTTGATAACAGGAGTCTTCCCAGGATGGCGAACAACAAGAAACTGGTTTCCGTCTTCACGGACTTCGTTGCTTTCCAGTTTAGCAATACGCTTACTCCCATCCGAGATAACACCTTCGTAATACTCACGCTGCTCGTTGAGTTTTGATTTTGCTGTTTCAAGCTCAACACGCAGTTTCCCTACTGTTAGCGCAATATCCTCGTTCTCCTGGTCGCGGCGTTTGATGTATTGCTGGTTTCTTTCCCGTTCATCCAGCAGTTCCAGCACAATCGATGGTGTTACCAATTCATGGAAAAGGTCTGCGTCAAATCCCCAGTCGTCATGCATTGCCTGCTCTGCCGCTTCACGCAGTGCCTGAGAGTTAATTTCGCTCACTTCGAACCTCTCTGTTTACTGATAAGTTCCAGATCCTCCTGGCAACTTGCACAAGTCCGACAACCCTGAACGACCAGGCGTCTTCGTTCATCTATCGGATCGCCACACTCACAACAATGAGTGGCAGATATAGCCTGGTGGTTCAGGCGGCGCATTTTTATTGCTGTGTTGCGCTGTAATTCTTCTATTTCTGATGCTGAATCAATGATGTCTGCCATCTTTCATTAATCCCTGAACTGTTGGTTAATACGCTTGAGGGTGAATGCGAATAATAAAAAAGGAGCCTGTAGCTCCCTGATGATTTTGCTTTTCATGTTCATCGTTCCTTAAAGACGCCGTTTAACATGCCGATTGCCAGGCTTAAATGAGTCGGTGTGAATCCCATCAGCGTTACCGTTTCGCGGTGCTTCTTCAGTACGCTACGGCAAATGTCATCGACGTTTTTATCCGGAAACTGCTGTCTGGCTTTTTTTGATTTCAGAATTAGCCTGACGGGCAATGCTGCGAAGGGCGTTTTCCTGCTGAGGTGTCATTGAACAAGTCCCATGTCGGCAAGCATAAGCACACAGAATATGAAGCCCGCTGCCAGAAAAATGCATTCCGTGGTTGTCATACCTGGTTTCTCTCATCTGCTTCTGCTTTCGCCACCATCATTTCCAGCTTTTGTGAAAGGGATGCGGCTAACGTATGAAATTCTTCGTCTGTTTCTACTGGTATTGGCACAAACCTGATTCCAATTTGAGCAAGGCTATGTGCCATCTCGATACTCGTTCTTAACTCAACAGAAGATGCTTTGTGCATACAGCCCCTCGTTTATTATTTATCTCCTCAGCCAGCCGCTGTGCTTTCAGTGGATTTCGGATAACAGAAAGGCCGGGAAATACCCAGCCTCGCTTTGTAACGGAGTAGACGAAAGTGATTGCGCCTACCCGGATATTATCGTGAGGATGCGTCATCGCCATTGCTCCCCAAATACAAAACCAATTTCAGCCAGTGCCTCGTCCATTTTTTCGATGAACTCCGGCACGATCTCGTCAAAACTCGCCATGTACTTTTCATCCCGCTCAATCACGACATAATGCAGGCCTTCACGCTTCATACGCGGGTCATAGTTGGCAAAGTACCAGGCATTTTTTCGCGTCACCCACATGCTGTACTGCACCTGGGCCATGTAAGCTGACTTTATGGCCTCGAAACCACCGAGCCGGAACTTCATGAAATCCCGGGAGGTAAACGGGCATTTCAGTTCAAGGCCGTTGCCGTCACTGCATAAACCATCGGGAGAGCAGGCGGTACGCATACTTTCGTCGCGATAGATGATCGGGGATTCAGTAACATTCACGCCGGAAGTGAATTCAAACAGGGTTCTGGCGTCGTTCTCGTACTGTTTTCCCCAGGCCAGTGCTTTAGCGTTAACTTCCGGAGCCACACCGGTGCAAACCTCAGCAAGCAGGGTGTGGAAGTAGGACATTTTCATGTCAGGCCACTTCTTTCCGGAGCGGGGTTTTGCTATCACGTTGTGAACTTCTGAAGCGGTGATGACGCCGAGCCGTAATTTGTGCCACGCATCATCCCCCTGTTCGACAGCTCTCACATCGATCCCGGTACGCTGCAGGATAATGTCCGGTGTCATGCTGCCACCTTCTGCTCTGCGGCTTTCTGTTTCAGGAATCCAAGAGCTTTTACTGCTTCGGCCTGTGTCAGTTCTGACGATGCACGAATGTCGCGGCGAAATATCTGGGAACAGAGCGGCAATAAGTCGTCATCCCATGTTTTATCCAGGGCGATCAGCAGAGTGTTAATCTCCTGCATGGTTTCATCGTTAACCGGAGTGATGTCGCGTTCCGGCTGACGTTCTGCAGTGTATGCAGTATTTTCGACAATGCGCTCGGCTTCATCCTTGTCATAGATACCAGCAAATCCGAAGGCCAGACGGGCACACTGAATCATGGCTTTATGACGTAACATCCGTTTGGGATGCGACTGCCACGGCCCCGTGATTTCTCTGCCTTCGCGAGTTTTGAATGGTTCGCGGCGGCATTCATCCATCCATTCGGTAACGCAGATCGGATGATTACGGTCCTTGCGGTAAATCCGGCATGTACAGGATTCATTGTCCTGCTCAAAGTCCATGCCATCAAACTGCTGGTTTTCATTGATGATGCGGGACCAGCCATCAACGCCCACCACCGGAACGATGCCATTCTGCTTATCAGGAAAGGCGTAAATTTCTTTCGTCCACGGATTAAGGCCGTACTGGTTGGCAACGATCAGTAATGCGATGAACTGCGCATCGCTGGCATCACCTTTAAATGCCGTCTGGCGAAGAGTGGTGATCAGTTCCTGTGGGTCGACAGAATCCATGCCGACACGTTCAGCCAGCTTCCCAGCCAGCGTTGCGAGTGCAGTACTCATTCGTTTTATACCTCTGAATCAATATCAACCTGGTGGTGAGCAATGGTTTCAACCATGTACCGGATGTGTTCTGCCATGCGCTCCTGAAACTCAACATCGTCATCAAACGCACGGGTAATGGATTTTTTGCTGGCCCCGTGGCGTTGCAAATGATCGATGCATAGCGATTCAAACAGGTGCTGGGGCAGGCCTTTTTCCATGTCGTCTGCCAGTTCTGCCTCTTTCTCTTCACGGGCGAGCTGCTGGTAGTGACGCGCCCAGCTCTGAGCCTCAAGACGATCCTGAATGTAATAAGCGTTCATGGCTGAACTCCTGAAATAGCTGTGAAAATATCGCCCGCGAAATGCCGGGCTGATTAGGAAAACAGGAAAGGGGGTTAGTGAATGCTTTTGCTTGATCTCAGTTTCAGTATTAATATCCATTTTTTATAAGCGTCGACGGCTTCACGAAACATCTTTTCATCGCCAATAAAAGTGGCGATAGTGAATTTAGTCTGGATAGCCATAAGTGTTTGATCCATTCTTTGGGACTCCTGGCTGATTAAGTATGTCGATAAGGCGTTTCCATCCGTCACGTAATTTACGGGTGATTCGTTCAAGTAAAGATTCGGAAGGGCAGCCAGCAACAGGCCACCCTGCAATGGCATATTGCATGGTGTGCTCCTTATTTATACATAACGAAAAACGCCTCGAGTGAAGCGTTATTGGTATGCGGTAAAACCGCACTCAGGCGGCCTTGATAGTCATATCATCTGAATCAAATATTCCTGATGTATCGATATCGGTAATTCTTATTCCTTCGCTACCATCCATTGGAGGCCATCCTTCCTGACCATTTCCATCATTCCAGTCGAACTCACACACAACACCATATGCATTTAAGTCGCTTGAAATTGCTATAAGCAGAGCATGTTGCGCCAGCATGATTAATACAGCATTTAATACAGAGCCGTGTTTATTGAGTCGGTATTCAGAGTCTGACCAGAAATTATTAATCTGGTGAAGTTTTTCCTCTGTCATTACGTCATGGTCGATTTCAATTTCTATTGATGCTTTCCAGTCGTAATCAATGATGTATTTTTTGATGTTTGACATCTGTTCATATCCTCACAGATAAAAAATCGCCCTCACACTGGAGGGCAAAGAAGATTTCCAATAATCAGAACAAGTCGGCTCCTGTTTAGTTACGAGCGACATTGCTCCGTGTATTCACTCGTTGGAATGAATACACAGTGCAGTGTTTATTCTGTTATTTATGCCAAAAATAAAGGCCACTATCAGGCAGCTTTGTTGTTCTGTTTACCAAGTTCTCTGGCAATCATTGCCGTCGTTCGTATTGCCCATTTATCGACATATTTCCCATCTTCCATTACAGGAAACATTTCTTCAGGCTTAACCATGCATTCCGATTGCAGCTTGCATCCATTGCATCGCTTGAATTGTCCACACCATTGATTTTTATCAATAGTCGTAGTCATACGGATAGTCCTGGTATTGTTCCATCACATCCTGAGGATGCTCTTCGAACTCTTCAAATTCTTCTTCCATATATCACCTTAAATAGTGGATTGCGGTAGTAAAGATTGTGCCTGTCTTTTAACCACATCAGGCTCGGTGGTTCTCGTGTACCCCTACAGCGAGAAATCGGATAAACTATTACAACCCCTACAGTTTGATGAGTATAGAAATGGATCCACTCGTTATTCTCGGACGAGTGTTCAGTAATGAACCTCTGGAGAGAACCATGTATATGATCGTTATCTGGGTTGGACTTCTGCTTTTAAGCCCAGATAACTGGCCTGAATATGTTAATGAGAGAATCGGTATTCCTCATGTGTGGCATGTTTTCGTCTTTGCTCTTGCATTTTCGCTAGCAATTAATGTGCATCGATTATCAGCTATTGCCAGCGCCAGATATAAGCGATTTAAGCTAAGAAAACGCATTAAGATGCAAAACGATAAAGTGCGATCAGTAATTCAAAACCTTACAGAAGAGCAATCTATGGTTTTGTGCGCAGCCCTTAATGAAGGCAGGAAGTATGTGGTTACATCAAAACAATTCCCATACATTAGTGAGTTGATTGAGCTTGGTGTGTTGAACAAAACTTTTTCCCGATGGAATGGAAAGCATATATTATTCCCTATTGAGGATATTTACTGGACTGAATTAGTTGCCAGCTATGATCCATATAATATTGAGATAAAGCCAAGGCCAATATCTAAGTAACTAGATAAGAGGAATCGATTTTCCCTTAATTTTCTGGCGTCCACTGCATGTTATGCCGCGTTCGCCAGGCTTGCTGTACCATGTGCGCTGATTCTTGCGCTCAATACGTTGCAGGTTGCTTTCAATCTGTTTGTGGTATTCAGCCAGCACTGTAAGGTCTATCGGATTTAGTGCGCTTTCTACTCGTGATTTCGGTTTGCGATTCAGCGAGAGAATAGGGCGGTTAACTGGTTTTGCGCTTACCCCAACCAACAGGGGATTTGCTGCTTTCCATTGAGCCTGTTTCTCTGCGCGACGTTCGCGGCGGCGTGTTTGTGCATCCATCTGGATTCTCCTGTCAGTTAGCTTTGGTGGTGTGTGGCAGTTGTAGTCCTGAACGAAAACCCCCCGCGATTGGCACATTGGCAGCTAATCCGGAATCGCACTTACGGCCAATGCTTCGTTTCGTATCACACACCCCAAAGCCTTCTGCTTTGAATGCTGCCCTTCTTCAGGGCTTAATTTTTAAGAGCGTCACCTTCATGGTGGTCAGTGCGTCCTGCTGATGTGCTCAGTATCACCGCCAGTGGTATTTATGTCAACACCGCCAGAGATAATTTATCACCGCAGATGGTTATCTGTATGTTTTTTATATGAATTTATTTTTTGCAGGGGGGCATTGTTTGGTAGGTGAGAGATCTGAATTGCTATGTTTAGTGAGTTGTATCTATTTATTTTTCAATAAATACAATTGGTTATGTGTTTTGGGGGCGATCGTGAGGCAAAGAAAACCCGGCGCTGAGGCCGGGTTATTCTTGTTCTCTGGTCAAATTATATAGTTGGAAAACAAGGATGCATATATGAATGAACGATGCAGAGGCAATGCCGATGGCGATAGTGGGTATCATGTAGCCGCTTATGCTGGAAAGAAGCAATAACCCGCAGAAAAACAAAGCTCCAAGCTCAACAAAACTAAGGGCATAGACAATAACTACCGATGTCATATACCCATACTCTCTAATCTTGGCCAGTCGGCGCGTTCTGCTTCCGATTAGAAACGTCAAGGCAGCAATCAGGATTGCAATCATGGTTCCTGCATATGATGACAATGTCGCCCCAAGACCATCTCTATGAGCTGAAAAAGAAACACCAGGAATGTAGTGGCGGAAAAGGAGATAGCAAATGCTTACGATAACGTAAGGAATTATTACTATGTAAACACCAGGCATGATTCTGTTCCGCATAATTACTCCTGATAATTAATCCTTAACTTTGCCCACCTGCCTTTTAAAACATTCCAGTATATCACTTTTCATTCTTGCGTAGCAATATGCCATCTCTTCAGCTATCTCAGCATTGGTGACCTTGTTCAGAGGCGCTGAGAGATGGCCTTTTTCTGATAGATAATGTTCTGTTAAAATATCTCCGGCCTCATCTTTTGCCCGCAGGCTAATGTCTGAAAATTGAGGTGACGGGTTAAAAATAATATCCTTGGCAACCTTTTTTATATCCCTTTTAAATTTTGGCTTAATGACTATATCCAATGAGTCAAAAAGCTCCCCTTCAATATCTGTTGCCCCTAAGACCTTTAATATATCGCCAAATACAGGTAGCTTGGCTTCTACCTTCACCGTTGTTCGGCCGATGAAATGCATATGCATAACATCGTCTTTGGTGGTTCCCCTCATCAGTGGCTCTATCTGAACGCGCTCTCCACTGCTTAATGACATTCCTTTCCCGATTAAAAAATCTGTCAGATCGGATGTGGTCGGCCCGAAAACAGTTCTGGCAAAACCAATGGTGTCGCCTTCAACAAACAAAAAAGATGGGAATCCCAATGATTCGTCATCTGCGAGGCTGTTCTTAATATCTTCAACTGAAGCTTTAGAGCGATTTATCTTCTGAACCAGACTCTTGTCATTTGTTTTGGTAAAGAGAAAAGTTTTTCCATCGATTTTATGAATATACAAATAATTGGAGCCAACCTGCAGGTGATGATTATCAGCCAGCAGAGAATTAAGGAAAACAGACAGGTTTATTGAGCGCTTATCTTTCCCTTTATTTTTGCTGCGGTAAGTCGCATAAAAACCATTCTTCATAATTCAATCCATTTACTATGTTATGTTCTGAGGGGAGTGAAAATTCCCCTAATTCGATGAAGATTCTTGCTCAATTGTTATCAGCTATGCGCCGACCAGAACACCTTGCCGATCAGCCAAACGTCTCTTCAGGCCACTGACTAGCGATAACTTTCCCCACAACGGAACAACTCTCATTGCATGGGATCATTGGGTACTGTGGGTTTAGTGGTTGTAAAAACACCTGACCGCTATCCCTGATCAGTTTCTTGAAGGTAAACTCATCACCCCCAAGTCTGGCTATGCAGAAATCACCTGGCTCAACAGCCTGCTCAGGGTCAACGAGAATTAACATTCCGTCAGGAAAGCTTGGCTTGGAGCCTGTTGGTGCGGTCATGGAATTACCTTCAACCTCAAGCCAGAATGCAGAATCACTGGCTTTTTTGGTTGTGCTTACCCATCTCTCCGCATCACCTTTGGTAAAGGTTCTAAGCTTAGGTGAGAACATCCCTGCCTGAACATGAGAAAAAACAGGGTACTCATACTCACTTCTAAGTGACGGCTGCATACTAACCGCTTCATACATCTCGTAGATTTCTCTGGCGATTGAAGGGCTAAATTCTTCAACGCTAACTTTGAGAATTTTTGTAAGCAATGCGGCGTTATAAGCATTTAATGCATTGATGCCATTAAATAAAGCACCAACGCCTGACTGCCCCATCCCCATCTTGTCTGCGACAGATTCCTGGGATAAGCCAAGTTCATTTTTCTTTTTTTCATAAATTGCTTTAAGGCGACGTGCGTCCTCAAGCTGCTCTTGTGTTAATGGTTTCTTTTTTGTGCTCATACGTTAAATCTATCACCGCAAGGGATAAATATCTAACACCGTGCGTGTTGACTATTTTACCTCTGGCGGTGATAATGGTTGCATGTACTAAGGAGGTTGTATGGAACAACGCATAACCCTGAAAGATTATGCAATGCGCTTTGGGCAAACCAAGACAGCTAAAGATCTCGGCGTATATCAAAGCGCGATCAACAAGGCCATTCATGCAGGCCGAAAGATTTTTTTAACTATAAACGCTGATGGAAGCGTTTATGCGGAAGAGGTAAAGCCCTTCCCGAGTAACAAAAAAACAACAGCATAAATAACCCCGCTCTTACACATTCCAGCCCTGAAAAAGGGCATCAAATTAAACCACACCTATGGTGTATGCATTTATTTGCATACATTCAATCAATTGTTATCTAAGGAAATACTTACATATGGTTCGTGCAAACAAACGCAACGAGGCTCTACGAATCGAGAGTGCGTTGCTTAACAAAATCGCAATGCTTGGAACTGAGAAGACAGCGGAAGCTGTGGGCGTTGATAAGTCGCAGATCAGCAGGTGGAAGAGGGACTGGATTCCAAAGTTCTCAATGCTGCTTGCTGTTCTTGAATGGGGGGTCGTTGACGACGACATGGCTCGATTGGCGCGACAAGTTGCTGCGATTCTCACCAATAAAAAACGCCCGGCGGCAACCGAGCGTTCTGAACAAATCCAGATGGAGTTCTGAGGTCATTACTGGATCTATCAACAGGAGTCATTATGACAAATACAGCAAAAATACTCAACTTCGGCAGAGGTAACTTTGCCGGACAGGAGCGTAATGTGGCAGATCTCGATGATGGTTACGCCAGACTATCAAATATGCTGCTTGAGGCTTATTCGGGCGCAGATCTGACCAAGCGACAGTTTAAAGTGCTGCTTGCCATTCTGCGTAAAACCTATGGGTGGAATAAACCAATGGACAGAATCACCGATTCTCAACTTAGCGAGATTACAAAGTTACCTGTCAAACGGTGCAATGAAGCCAAGTTAGAACTCGTCAGAATGAATATTATCAAGCAGCAAGGCGGCATGTTTGGACCAAATAAAAACATCTCAGAATGGTGCATCCCTCAAAACGAGGGAAAATCCCCTAAAACGAGGGATAAAACATCCCTCAAATTGGGGGATTGCTATCCCTCAAAACAGGGGGACACAAAAGACACTATTACAAAAGAAAAAAGAAAAGATTATTCGTCAGAGAATTCTGGCGAATCCTCTGACCAGCCAGAAAACGACCTTTCTGTGGTGAAACCGGATGCTGCAATTCAGAGCGGCAGCAAGTGGGGGACAGCAGAAGACCTGACCGCCGCAGAGTGGATGTTTGACATGGTGAAGACTATCGCACCATCAGCCAGAAAACCGAATTTTGCTGGGTGGGCTAACGATATCCGCCTGATGCGTGAACGTGACGGACGTAACCACCGCGACATGTGTGTGCTGTTCCGCTGGGCATGCCAGGACAACTTCTGGTCCGGTAACGTGCTGAGCCCGGCCAAACTCCGCGATAAGTGGACCCAACTCGAAATCAACCGTAACAAGCAACAGGCAGGCGTGACAGCCAGCAAACCAAAACTCGACCTGACAAACACAGACTGGATTTACGGGGTGGATCTATGAAAAACATCGCCGCACAGATGGTTAACTTTGACCGTGAGCAGATGCGTCGGATCGCCAACAACATGCCGGAACAGTACGACGAAAAGCCGCAGGTACAGCAGGTAGCGCAGATCATCAACGGTGTGTTCAGCCAGTTACTGGCAACTTTCCCGGCGAGCCTGGCTAACCGTGACCAGAACGAAGTGAACGAAATCCGTCGCCAGTGGGTTCTGGCTTTTCGGGAAAACGGGATCACCACGATGGAACAGGTTAACGCAGGAATGCGCGTAGCCCGTCGGCAGAATCGACCATTTCTGCCATCACCCGGGCAGTTTGTTGCATGGTGCCGGGAAGAAGCATCCGTTACCGCCGGACTGCCAAACGTCAGCGAGCTGGTTGATATGGTTTACGAGTATTGCCGGAAGCGAGGCCTGTATCCGGATGCGGAGTCTTATCCGTGGAAATCAAACGCGCACTACTGGCTGGTTACCAACCTGTATCAGAACATGCGGGCCAATGCGCTTACTGATGCGGAATTACGCCGTAAGGCCGCAGATGAGCTTGTCCATATGACTGCGAGAATTAACCGTGGTGAGGCGATCCCTGAACCAGTAAAACAACTTCCTGTCATGGGCGGTAGACCTCTAAATCGTGCACAGGCTCTGGCGAAGATCGCAGAAATCAAAGCTAAGTTCGGACTGAAAGGAGCAAGTGTATGACGGGCAAAGAGGCAATTATTCATTACCTGGGGACGCATAATAGCTTCTGTGCGCCGGACGTTGCCGCGCTAACAGGCGCAACAGTAACCAGCATAAATCAGGCCGCGGCTAAAATGGCACGGGCAGGTCTTCTGGTTATCGAAGGTAAGGTCTGGCGAACGGTGTATTACCGGTTTGCTACCAGGGAAGAACGGGAAGGAAAGATGAGCACGAACCTGGTTTTTAAGGAGTGTCGCCAGAGTGCCGCGATGAAACGGGTATTGGCGGTATATGGAGTTAAAAGATGACCATCTACATTACTGAGCTAATAACAGGCCTGCTGGTAATCGCAGGCCTTTTTATTTGGGGGAGAGGGAAGTCATGAAAAAACTAACCTTTGAAATTCGATCTCCAGCACATCAGCAAAACGCTATTCACGCAGTACAGCAAATCCTTCCAGACCCAACCAAACCAATCGTAGTAACCATTCAGGAACGCAACCGCAGCTTAGACCAAAACAGGAAGCTATGGGCCTGCTTAGGTGACGTCTCTCGTCAGGTTGAATGGCATGGTCGCTGGCTGGATGCAGAAAGCTGGAAGTGTGTGTTTACCGCAGCATTAAAGCAGCAGGATGTTGTTCCTAACCTTGCCGGGAATGGCTTTGTGGTAATAGGCCAGTCAACCAGCAGGATGCGTGTAGGCGAATTTGCGGAGCTATTAGAGCTTATACAGGCATTCGGTACAGAGCGTGGCGTTAAGTGGTCAGACGAAGCGAGACTGGCTCTGGAGTGGAAAGCGAGATGGGGAGACAGGGCTGCATGATAAATGTCGTTAGTTTCTCCGGTGGCAGGACGTCAGCATATTTGCTCTGGCTAATGGAGCAAAAGCGACGGGCAGGTAAAGACGTGCATTACGTTTTCATGGATACAGGTTGTGAACATCCAATGACATATCGGTTTGTCAGGGAAGTTGTGAAGTTCTGGGATATACCGCTCACCGTATTGCAGGTTGATATCAACCCGGAGCTTGGACAGCCAAATGGTTATACGGTATGGGAACCAAAGGATATTCAGACGCGAATGCCTGTTCTGAAGCCATTTATCGATATGGTAAAGAAATATGGCACTCCATACGTCGGCGGCGCGTTCTGCACTGACAGATTAAAACTCGTTCCCTTCACCAAATACTGTGATGACCATTTCGGGCGAGGGAATTACACCACGTGGATTGGCATCAGAGCTGATGAACCGAAGCGGCTAAAGCCAAAGCCTGGAATCAGATATCTTGCTGAACTGTCAGACTTTGAGAAGGAAGATATCCTCGCATGGTGGAAGCAACAACCATTCGATTTGCAAATACCGGAACATCTCGGTAACTGCATATTCTGCATTAAAAAATCAACGCAAAAAATCGGACTTGCCTGCAAAGATGAGGAGGGATTGCAGCGTGTTTTTAATGAGGTCATCACGGGATCCCATGTGCGTGACGGACATCGGGAAACGCCAAAGGAGATTATGTACCGAGGAAGAATGTCGCTGGACGGTATCGCGAAAATGTATTCAGAAAATGATTATCAAGCCCTGTATCAGGACATGGTACGAGCTAAAAGATTCGATACCGGCTCTTGTTCTGAGTCATGCGAAATATTTGGAGGGCAGCTTGATTTCGACTTCGGGAGGGAAGCTGCATGATGCGATGTTATCGGTGCGGTGAATGCAAAGAAGATAACCGCTTCCGACCAAATCAACCTTACTGGAATCGATGGTGTCTCCGGTGTGAAAGAACACCAACAGGGGTGTTACCACTACCGCAGGAAAAGGAGGACGTGTGGCGAGACAGCGACGAAGTATCACCGACATAATCTGCGAAAACTGCAAATACCTTCCAACGAAACGCACCAGAAATAAACCCAAGCCAATCCCAAAAGAATCTGACGTAAAAACCTTCAACTACACGGCTCACCTGTGGGATATCCGGTGGCTAAGACGTCGTGCGAGGAAAACAAGGTGATTGACCAAAATCGAAGTTACGAACAAGAAAGCGTCGAGCGAGCTTTAACGTGCGCTAACTGCGGTCAGAAGCTGCATGTGCTGGAAGTTCACGTGTGTGAGCACTGCTGCGCAGAACTGATGAGCGATCCGAATAGCTCGATGCACGAGGAAGAAGATGATGGCTAAACCAGCGCGAAGACGATGTAAAAACGATGAATGCCGGGAATGGTTTCACCCTGCATTCGCTAATCAGTGGTGGTGCTCTCCAGAGTGTGGAACCAAGATAGCACTCGAACGACGAAGTAAAGAACGCGAAAAAGCGGAAAAAGCAGCAGAGAAGAAACGACGACGAGAGGAGCAGAAACAGAAAGATAAACTTAAGATTCGAAAACTCGCCTTAAAGCCCCGCAGTTACTGGATTAAACAAGCCCAACAAGCCGTAAACGCCTTCATCAGAGAAAGAGACCGCGACTTACCATGTATCTCGTGCGGAACGCTCACGTCTGCTCAGTGGGATGCCGGACATTACCGGACAACTGCTGCGGCACCTCAACTCCGATTTAATGAACGCAATATTCACAAGCAATGCGTGGTGTGCAACCAGCACAAAAGCGGAAATCTCGTTCCGTATCGCGTCGAACTGATTAGCCGCATCGGGCAGGAAGCAGTAGACGAAATCGAATCAAACCATAACCGCCATCGCTGGACTATCGAAGAGTGCAAGGCGATCAAGGCAGAGTACCAACAGAAACTCAAAGACCTGCGAAATAGCAGAAGTGAGGCCGCATGACGTTCTCAGTAAAAACCATTCCAGACATGCTCGTTGAAACATACGGAAATCAGACAGAAGTAGCACGCAGACTGAAATGTAGTCGCGGTACGGTCAGAAAATACGTTGATGATAAAGACGGGAAAATGCACGCCATCGTCAACGACGTTCTCATGGTTCATCGCGGATGGAGTGAAAGAGATGCGCTATTACGAAAAAATTGATGGCAGCAAATACCGAAATATTTGGGTAGTTGGCGATCTGCACGGATGCTACACGAACCTGATGAACAAACTGGATACGATTGGATTCGACAACAAAAAAGACCTGCTTATCTCGGTGGGCGATTTGGTTGATCGTGGTGCAGAGAACGTTGAATGCCTGGAATTAATCACATTCCCCTGGTTCAGAGCTGTACGTGGAAACCATGAGCAAATGATGATTGATGGCTTATCAGAGCGTGGAAACGTTAATCACTGGCTGCTTAATGGCGGTGGCTGGTTCTTTAATCTCGATTACGACAAAGAAATTCTGGCTAAAGCTCTTGCCCATAAAGCAGATGAACTTCCGTTAATCATCGAACTGGTGAGCAAAGATAAAAAATATGTTATCTGCCACGCCGATTATCCCTTTGACGAATACGAGTTTGGAAAGCCAGTTGATCATCAGCAGGTAATCTGGAACCGCGAACGAATCAGCAACTCACAAAACGGGATCGTGAAAGAAATCAAAGGCGCGGACACGTTCATCTTTGGTCATACGCCAGCAGTGAAACCACTCAAGTTTGCCAACCAAATGTATATCGATACCGGCGCAGTGTTCTGCGGAAACCTAACATTGATTCAGGTACAGGGAGAAGGCGCATGAGACTCGAAAGCGTAGCTAAATTTCATTCGCCAAAAAGCCCGATGATGAGCGACTCACCACGGGCCACGGCTTCTGACTCTCTTTCCGGTACTGATGTGATGGCTGCTATGGGGATGGCGCAATCACAAGCCGGATTCGGTATGGCTGCATTCTGCGGTAAGCACGAACTCAGCCAGAACGACAAACAAAAGGCTATCAACTATCTGATGCAATTTGCACACAAGGTATCGGGGAAATACCGTGGTGTGGCAAAGCTTGAAGGAAATACTAAGGCAAAGGTACTGCAAGTGCTCGCAACATTCGCTTATGCGGATTATTGCCGTAGTGCCGCGACGCCGGGGGCAAGATGCAGAGATTGCCATGGTACAGGCCGTGCGGTTGATATTGCCAAAACAGAGCTGTGGGGGAGAGTTGTCGAGAAAGAGTGCGGAAGATGCAAAGGCGTCGGCTATTCAAGGATGCCAGCAAGCGCAGCATATCGCGCTGTGACGATGCTAATCCCAAACCTTACCCAACCCACCTGGTCACGCACTGTTAAGCCGCTGTATGACGCTCTGGTGGTGCAATGCCACAAAGAAGAGTCAATCGCAGACAACATTTTGAATGCGGTCACACGTTAGCAGCATGATTGCCACGGATGGCAACATATTAACGGCATGATATTGACTTATTGAATAAAATTGGGTAAATTTGACTCAACGATGGGTTAATTCGCTCGTTGTGGTAGTGAGATGAAAAGAGGCGGCGCTTACTACCGATTCCGCCTAGTTGGTCACTTCGACGTATCGTCTGGAACTCCAACCATCGCAGGCAGAGAGGTCTGCAAAATGCAATCCCGAAACAGTTCGCAGGTAATAGTTAGAGCCTGCATAACGGTTTCGGGATTTTTTATATCTGCACAACAGGTAAGAGCATTGAGTCGATAATCGTGAAGAGTCGGCGAGCCTGGTTAGCCAGTGCTCTTTCCGTTGTGCTGAATTAAGCGAATACCGGAAGCAGAACCGGATCACCAAATGCGTACAGGCGTCATCGCCGCCCAGCAACAGCACAACCCAAACTGAGCCGTAGCCACTGTCTGTCCTGAATTCATTAGTAATAGTTACGCTGCGGCCTTTTACACATGACCTTCGTGAAAGCGGGTGGCAGGAGGTCGCGCTAACAACCTCCTGCCGTTTTGCCCGTGCATATCGGTCACGAACAAATCTGATTACTAAACACAGTAGCCTGGATTTGTTCTATCAGTAATCGACCTTATTCCTAATTAAATAGAGCAAATCCCCTTATTGGGGGTAAGACATGAAGATGCCAGAAAAACATGACCTGTTGGCCGCCATTCTCGCGGCAAAGGAACAAGGCATCGGGGCAATCCTTGCGTTTGCAATGGCGTACCTTCGCGGCAGATATAATGGCGGTGCGTTTACAAAAACAGTAATCGACGCAACGATGTGCGCCATTATCGCCTAGTTCATTCGTGACCTTCTCGACTTCGCCGGACTAAGTAGCAATCTCGCTTATATAACGAGCGTGTTTATCGGCTACATCGGTACTGACTCGATTGGTTCGCTTATCAAACGCTTCGCTGCTAAAAAAGCCGGAGTAGAAGATGGTAGAAATCAATAATCAACGTAAGGCGTTCCTCGATATGCTGGCGTGGTCGGAGGGAACTGATAACGGACGTCAGAAAACCAGAAATCATGGTTATGACGTCATTGTAGGCGGAGAGCTATTTACTGATTACTCCGATCACCCTCGCAAACTTGTCACGCTAAACCCAAAACTCAAATCAACAGGCGCCGGACGCTACCAGCTTCTTTCCCGTTGGTGGGATGCCTACCGCAAGCAGCTTGGCCTGAAAGACTTCTCTCCGAAAAGTCAGGACGCTGTGGCATTGCAGCAGATTAAGGAGCGTGGCGCTTTACCTATGATTGATCGTGGTGATATCCGTCAGGCAATCGACCGTTGCAGCAATATCTGGGCTTCACTGCCGGGCGCTGGTTATGGTCAGTTCGAGCATAAGGCTGACAGCCTGATTGCAAAATTCAAAGAAGCGGGCGGAACGGTCAGAGAGATTGATGTATGAGCAGAGTCACCGCGATTATCTCCGCTCTGGTTATCTGCATCATCGTCTGCCTGTCATGGGCTGTTAATCATTACCGTGATAACGCCATTACCTACAAAGCCCAGCGCGACAAAAATGCCAGAGAACTGAAGCTGGCGAACGCGGCAATTACTGACATGCAGATGCGTCAGCGTGATGTTGCTGCGCTCGATGCAAAATACACGAAGGAGTTAGCTGATGCTAAAGCTGAAAATGATGCTCTGCGTGATGATGTTGCCGCTGGTCGTCGTCGGTTGCACATCAAAGCAGTCTGTCAGTCAGTGCGTGAAGCCACCACCGCCTCCGGCGTGGATAATGCAGCCTCCCCCCGACTGGCAGACACCGCTGAACGGGATTATTTCACCCTCAGAGAGAGGCTGATCACTATGCAAAAACAACTGGAAGGAACCCAGAAGTATATTAATGAGCAGTGCAGATAGAGTTGCCCATATCGATGGGCAACTCATGCAATTATTGTGAGCAATACACACGCGCTTCCAGCGGAGTATAAATGCCTAAAGTAATAAAACCGAGCAATCCATTTACGAATGTTTGCTGGGTTTCTGTTTTAACAACATTTTCTGCGCCGCCACAAATTTTGGCTGCATCGACAGTTTTCTTCTGCCCAATTCCAGAAACGAAGAAATGATGGGTGATGGTTTCCTTTGGTGCTACTGCTGCCGGTTTGTTTTGAACAGTAAACGTCTGTTGAGCACATCCTGTAATAAGCAGGGCCAGCGCAGTAGCGAGTAGCATTTTTTTCATGGTGTTATTCCCGATGCTTTTTGAAGTTCGCAGAATCGTATGTGTAGAAAATTAAACAAACCCTAAACAATGAGTTGAAATTTCATATTGTTAATATTTATTAATGTATGTCAGGTGCGATGAATCGTCATTGTATTCCCGGATTAACTATGTCCACAGCCCTGACGGGGAACTTCTCTGCGGGAGTGTCCGGGAATAATTAAAACGATGCACACAGGGTTTAGCGCGTACACGTATTGCATTATGCCAACGCCCCGGTGCTGACACGGAAGAAACCGGACGTTATGATTTAGCGTGGAAAGATTTGTGTAGTGTTCTGAATGCTCTCAGTAAATAGTAATGAATTATCAAAGGTATAGTAATATCTTTTATGTTCATGGATATTTGTAACCCATCGGAAAACTCCTGCTTTAGCAAGATTTTCCCTGTATTGCTGAAATGTGATTTCTCTTGATTTCAACCTATCATAGGACGTTTCTATAAGATGCGTGTTTCTTGAGAATTTAACATTTACAACCTTTTTAAGTCCTTTTATTAACACGGTGTTATCGTTTTCTAACACGATGTGAATATTATCTGTGGCTAGATAGTAAATATAATGTGAGACGTTGTGACGTTTTAGTTCAGAATAAAACAATTCACAGTCTAAATCTTTTCGCACTTGATCGAATATTTCTTTAAAAATGGCAACCTGAGCCATTGGTAAAACCTTCCATGTGATACGAGGGCGCGTAGTTTGCATTATCGTTTTTATCGTTTCAATCTGGTCTGACCTCCTTGTGTTTTGTTGATGATTTATGTCAAATATTAGGAATGTTTTCACTTAATAGTATTGGTTGCGTAACAAAGTGCGGTCCTGCTGGCATTCTGGAGGGAAATACAACCGACAGATGTATGTAAGGCCAACGTGCTCAAATCTTCATACAGAAAGATTTGAAGTAATATTTTAACCGCTAGATGAAGAGCAAGCGCATGGAGCGACAAAATGAATAAAGAACAATCTGCTGATGATCCCTCCGTGGATCTGATTCGTGTAAAAAATATGCTTAATAGCACCATTTCTATGAGTTACCCTGATGTTGTAATTGCATGTATAGAACATAAGGTGTCTCTGGAAGCATTCAGAGCAATTGAGGCAGCGTTGGTGAAGCACGATAATAATATGAAGGATTATTCCCTGGTGGTTGACTGATCACCATAACTGCTAATCATTCAAACTATTTAGTCTGTGACAGAGCCAACACGCAGTCTGTCACTGTCAGGAAAGTGGTAAAACTGCAACTCAATTACTGCAATGCCCTCGTAATTAAGTGAATTTACAATATCGTCCTGTTCGGAGGGAAGAACGCGGGATGTTCATTCTTCATCACTTTTAATTGATGTATATGCTCTCTTTTCTGACGTTAGTCTCCGACGGCAGGCTTCAATGACCCAGGCTGAGAAATTCCCGGACCCTTTTTGCTCAAGAGCGATGTTAATTTGTTCAATCATTTGGTTAGGAAAGCGGATGTTGCGGGTTGTTGTTCTGCGGGTTCTGTTCTTCGTTGACATGAGGTTGCCCCGTATTCAGTGTCGCTGATTTGTATTGTCTGAAGTTGTTTTTACGTTAAGTTGATGCAGATCAATTAATACGATACCTGCGTCATAATTGATTATTTGACGTGGTTTGATGGCCTCCACGCACGTTGTGATATGTAGATGATAATCATTATCACTTTACGGGTCCTTTCCGGTGATCCGACAGGTTACGGGGCGGCGACCTACTGACTTAGTAAGAT
>NZ_RXNU01000001.1 GCF_003966225.1 Shewanella canadensis | reverse complement strand
GGTGGTGAATCGATGAGAAAACTGGCGCAATCCGATCACTTAGGGTAAAAATAAGGGGAAGAGAGAAAAGATGATTTAGGTGATCGGATTAAACCGAAATGAGTGATCGCAATCGCCGGAATACGCATCTATACATCACACTTATTCGCCCCGCTTTAGCTACTGCTCCTCTCTAATCATAATACAGTCGATGATCCACACCTATCACCAACTAAGCCTCCTAAAGAGCTATATGATGCGCCTGAGCAGCTTGCTGAGAGACTTAGATAGTTGAACACGCCTAACGGTCTGACGGAGTCGTTACAATCAGTTATGCGGTAACGCTAAAATAACAGGCTAAGTAATGGTTGGCTATAATTGTGTAGCGGAGCGAAACATAGCCAACTGTTACGTGTCCTTGTTTATTTTCTTGTTATATTTTTATAAATAAAAACAGTTAAAGATTATTGGGCTGTAGTTGATAAAGTAATCAGTGTTTATGATGGTGATACATTTCCCGTCAATATTGCCGATTACCCCTTTGGTAATTGGTGAAAACATACCTGTTAGAGTTAATGCCATTGATACACCTGAAATACGTGGTAAATGTGAGTATGAAAAGCAACTAGCCAAACAAGCGAAGAACTACACAAAACAAACATTAGCTAAAGGTAAAGAGATAGAGATTCGTAATATAAAACGTGATAACTATTTGAGGTTGGTCGCTGATGTTTTTTTGATGGGAAGAATTTTGGGGAGTATTTAGTTGAAGCTAAGTTAGCGTATCTATATGATGTGTCTAATAAAAACTTTTGGTGTAACAAAAAGGCTATCAACAATGAGTACAGATTCTAATTATCCTAACGCATGGAAAAAAGCGTTGATGCATATCATTAATTCATCCTCAGTAACTATCAATACTGTAATATTTGGTAATTTACATGCAGAAGGCTCAGACTTAGAAAAATTTGTAAAAAGTTATATGTTGCTCAAGCCAAAAGGCTCTAATGATCCTTCATATGATGCCGGTATCATTTTTTGTGCAAATGAGATGCGGAAAATGTTAGTTACATACGGTGTAGTTGATTGCATAAGGCTAGATGAACGTTTTAGTCCATTAACACCTTTGGATGAAGATCCTAAATGGGAACCGTTTATTGCTAACGAAGATAGTGATGAGTATGGTAACCCTGCTTATCATAAACTAACCGTCAATGCTAAAGGTCTTGAAGTTATAATAAAGCTTCAAGAACATGATGATAATGAAAGAAGATTTAATTCTCAAAAAGAATCTACAGAAGCTCAAATGGAAATTAGTGAATCACAAAAATTAGTTAGTGAAGCATTAAAAAGTAACAGTGACAAATCAGTTACAACAGCAAGGTGGGCTATTGGCCTTACAGTCATTGCCATTATTTTTAGTGGTATTAGGCTTTATTTTTTAGAGCAAAAAATCACCAGTAACGATACTATTAATGATCGCATCAGTGGTTTAGAAAAACAATATAATACCTTAGAGAATGAGAACATTATGCTTAAGGATAGTATTGAACGTATAAATAAACCTAAAGTTGACAGTAAGCCTGAAGGTATAAATAAACCTAAAGTTGAAAGTAAGCCTGAAGGTATAAATAAACCTAAAGTTGAAAGTAAGCCTGAAGGTATAAACAAACCTAAAGTTGAAAGTAAGCCTGAAGGTATAAATAAACCTAAAGTTGAAAGTAGGCCTGAAGGTATAAATAAACCTAAAGTTGAAAGTAAGCCTGAAGGTATAAATAAACCTAAATTTGAAAGTAAGCCTGAAGGTATAAATAAACCTAAAGTTGAAAGTAAGCCTGAAGGTATAAATAAACCTAAAGTTGAAAGTAAGCCTGAAGGTATAAATAAACCTAAAGTTGAAAGTAAGCCTGAAGGTATACCTATAGCCAAATCAGTAGAGAAATAACTATTAGCCACCTTTAGGTGGTTTTTTATGCTTTGTTGGAAATAAGTGGAGGTAAAAGTATAGATTGTTTTACAAGATGCGTTAAACTCAATATAAACAATATTACTCACAAATACCTAAAGTAAATGCAGCTGAAAATGTTATACAATTATCAGCTAAGTAGCTTTAAACGCCTCCATGAACAAAACCGAAGTTTTGGGTTAACTCATCACAAATAGCCAAAGACAACTCTGCTTCCAGTCGTACACTAAAGGGTTGTTTTCCAAAATCGAGCATAGTACTCAAAACCTCTTTGAAAATATAACCCCCTAACAAGAGGGGGTACTATTTAAAAATCAATTTAAATACAAAAATTTAGACTGACCTCGGCTTGGTACCTACTTTAACGTGTAGCCTATTTGTAGCAAATGGCAATGCATCAACTCGCTGTTTCGTTAATTGTAAATAAAAGAGTAAAAAATAAGCATTTTACTCTTTATGAACAAATAATTTTCATCTATGTCATGGCATATATTACCTGTAAAATTATTGCATTTCTTTAACAAACCTTGAAGGTTGCTGCCATTTTACATCTCCCCATGGCATAGTTCTTTTTTCTGGGTAAGAAATATATAGCCATCTTTTTGCTCTTGTTACTGCTACAAATGCACTATTTCGTTCTTCTGAAATTTCACTGTTTGAATTAGCTCTATAGTCAGGAAATACGCCTTCACACATACCCATTAAAAATACTATATCTTTTTCTAAACCTTTCATGGTGTGTACTGTACTTAAAGTAACACCAATATTGCTTCTGCTTTCTGTTACTTGTCCTAACGCCATGGCGTTTCTAAATGCTTTTAATGAACCACCAACACCTTTCATTTTAAATCTAAGCCATAATTCTTTAAAGTCATTCAATTCCGAAATACTCATTTCCAATTCTAATTTATCATTATCATTATCACTTAACGAGGCTAAACTCTTGAGTTTTTGATCAAATGTAGAAACAAACTTTCTTATTTTAGGCTCTTCATTATCTAGATTATCAAGTTCTTTCAATAGAGCGGATTGAAGTTCTGGGAATTGAATATTAGAATTGTAATCAATATTCATAGACCAGTTATATAATTGTCTTTCATCCCCCCAATCTTTAGGTGGTGATATTTTAAGTAACTTACATAGCTTTTTACCATCAACCCAGTCTTTTGGTGTCAGCTTTACTCTCAAACCATAATCTAATATTTTTCCAAAGAGTGAACTCGGTTCAGCTAAACGTTCACCTTTCTTTAAAAAGTACTTAATATTTTCATTAGTTAGCTTTTCTTCTAAGGCTGGAAAAACAAATCGGTTTCTAGCAATCACGACCATTCTATCAAGCGATATCTCACCTTCTATCTCATCATGATTTTTCATTTCAAGTAAAAACTTAATTTGATTAGTAATCCATTGAGCTTCTTCGAATTCATCTTGAGATTTATTGAAGGTTACTCCACCGACAAGCGCGGCACTACGCTCTTCTTGAGAGTTTGGTTTTAATTTATTTGCAACACTAATTACAGCTTTCGTACTTCTATAATTTTCTTTCAACTCGAATTTTAAAGGTTCAAAATCATTGATAAATTCTTTACATAAGAAATTTGATGATGAGCTATTAAACCCGTAAATCATTTGGTGAGGGTCTCCAACCATTAACAGACTTTTCACTGATTGGCCACAAAAGACTTTAATAAATTCGTATTGCGCCCTATTCAAGTCTTGAGCTTCATCTACACATACATGTTTATATTTTGTCCTATAGATATTTGAAATCCAGTCGTACTTTAATAATAATTGATGCCCATAAAATAAAATATCATCATAATCAATCCCTCCACTATTCAATAATGCAGATTGATAATCCTGATATATTTTCCAAATCCGCTCTTGCCCTCCAAATTTGACTAAAGCCTCATCTTCTGTTAGAAACTCTCGTTTTATAGTAGAGAAGGCATCCATATATTTTTGCATAATAGATTGTCTATTTCGGTGTTCTTTTGAGTCAGGAACATCCAAATATTCATCAATATTCACTCCATCATCTCTCAAGGATTGTAAAAATATCTCCATCCTATCTTTATCTCTGTCATAAATATTTAGTTCAGATGGTAACCCTATAGTGTGACCATATTGTTCGATTATGCTTTGAGATAAAGAATGAATTGTTGAGATCCATGCTCTACTAGCTGCTTCTTCTGAATCCGATAATCGTTCTATCATTTCTTCAGCAGCTTTGTTGGTAAAAGTGAGTCCGATTACTCTATCTTTTTTAGTTTGTTCTAGTATAAATCGGACTCTTTCTGTCAATACTCTAGTTTTACCTGAACCAGCAGAGGCTAAGACTTGTATATTCTTATCAAGCGGCGCTTTTACAACAAGCGACTGATTATTTGATAGTGGCATCATAGCTTAGACCCTCGCCTTAATTTTCTCAAAAAACTCTATTATTTTTGGTGGTAAATTTTCATTTGGTAATTCGCATAATGCCTGTGCAACAGCTTGAGCATACATTGGCTTTTTAGAATCCAATATTTCTAAAATTGCTTTTTGCATTCCATCAGCGCTTAAGTAGTCTCTAATAGGGGCTTCTAAAATTGGTTGCTTACATGCTTCACAATCAGGAACACCTGCTCGAACAGGCTTTAAAGCAGTACCTTGCCTCTTTCTAATCCAAGTAGTAATTTTAGCAGCGCCTTCAAGTTCTGTTATAGATTTTTTAATCAGCTCTTCATACCCACTGGCTAACAGGTACCCCTCGAAATCAGTTCCATTCAAGATGGTTATATTTGGACTATTTGTTAAATCAACTTCACCAAAAATCTCTTCATAAGCACTTTTTAGCTTGGCTATAATGGGAGCTTCTCCATCACTAAAAATAAATACAGGAATGTCAAAATCTCTGGCTAACCTCAAAAAAGGTTTGTATTTAGCACCTGACCCACCAACTCCAATAAAGTTAATTCCAAGAGAAAAAGGTTCTGAGTTAAAGTATTTCTGAAATAAAATAGGTAATGCTTGTTCTTCTGTCTCACCTTCTGACAAAATTAAAGCCCTCGAAAACAGCAGTTCTCCTCTAGAATGTATTACTTCTCTTTGAAGCTTTCGTTTATCCTCAAGAGAAATGTCATTACTTAACTGTCTTACACAAACTCCAGACGCTCCATTTGATAATGATCTCAAATTGCTCTGTTCCGCTAATGCTACGACATAAGGTGAATGGGTCGTTATGATTACTTGTCCTTTAGACTCAACTAGTTGCTTGTAGAGTGTACGTTGTGCATTCGGATGCAAATGCGCTTCAGGCTCTTCTGCGGCAAGTATGGGGTGGTAAGCTTCGGATTCTTCATCATACTTTTCAGAAGCTAATTCTGTAAACGCTTTAACCGTCAACATAGAAGCCCAACTTCGTGTCCCCATCCCGTGATATTCCATTGAAAATAAACTACTGTCATTTTCACCAAAATGTACTGTAAATTGTTTTGATAAATCCCTTATCTTCTTAGGGAAAGGAGTTATTTCAGCTTTCCCAGAGTTGGAAAAAGATTGATTCAATTGCTCTAAATGCTCTTTTAACTTTAGAAGAGGCTCACTCTTGCTAACTGCTTCATCATTTAAATCAGAAATGATTCCCTCTAATGCTTCTTTATCGGTTTCGTTGTATTTAATATTAGATAATATTTTACCGACAAAAGAGTTTTTCTCTCTTAATTCTGAATGAAGATCTCGCTGAGCATCAATGGAGAAGTATGGTAACGATTGCAATGCAGAACGAATTCGTTTTTTCTGATTGACTCTAACACCTCTCCAATCTGTAAAATCTGGCCAACTTTCTAAAGAATATCTAGAAACGTTAAATCCACCTTTGATAGCATCGGGAGTACATATCGTTCTAATTGCTGAAAATTGATTTTCAAGAGCATCAGCCTGGACTTTCTCCCCAAAAAAATCTATCCATTCTTCCTCAAAGAATGAGGTTTTCTTACCATCATCATCAACGGGGACGACCCTTATATCAATCAAAATTTCATCTATGGGATTGTCATCTTCACCGATAAAGAAATCCTCTTCCGTTAGATGTCTTGAATAATCACCTAGAGCAAGCTGAAATGCTTTGACTACTGAGGTTTTACCAGCGTTATTGAGGCCTATTAATACCGCAACTCTTGGTAAATCTAATTCAATATTTTTAATCCCTCTAAATCCAGAAATCCTGATTTTATCAATTAAAATGGTCATGGCTTCCCTTCTCGAATTATATGATATATTTCTTTAAATTCATCATACTATAAACATTGGGTGATTTTTGTGATTAGTACAGTTATTTACAGAACTCCAAGTAAAAGCATCTTTGCCATTCTGGCAGGCGACTAGCAAAAGATTAAAGAGAGGTTTCTGGATATATTTGATTCAAGCTACAGCCTAGTTTCTGCTTAAGCTGCTGTTGAGGGGTACCTGATATGTATTATTCGAAGCTTTCACCATTCAAGTCTAAGGCTTCACTGTTCATTGGCATCAGGCATTGCATCTAACCTGAAAATGCCTATGCTTTTTCTATCCTCCATTGATAGAGTCTGGTAACGATAGTTCGCCCAGCAAACCATAAGCCCTTAACTTTAGTGATCAGTTCACCATCATAATAACTCTGTAAGCACTCCCCTGTTTCTTCATCAACATTCAGTTCGTAATGCAGTTTAATCGGCCTATCTTTGAGTTTGGTCGAGATCCCGCCCATAGCCGTAGTGTAGCCTTGCCAATCGCTATTATCTGCGGCAAAACGTGCTTGCTCTAACACTGAGTTTTGGTTTTCGGTATCTGTAGCAAAGAGCTTTATACGGATTCTTCGAAGCTCACGCCACACAGAGACACTAGCACCACCTATTTGCTGGAACTGGCGAATACACCAACAAGACGCCCAAGCATCTATGCGCTGAGCAACGAGAAGAGAGTCATTACCAAATTTATCTTCTCCTAACCCTTCACCATCAATATTTTTAACGATGTATTTCAAGATATAGCCCGTAGCAGAGCCTTTAGCAGGATCTATTTTCTTAAAGTCACAACGGTTCTCTAAAGCGCCTTTTTCATCACCATCGACTTCTAAGGCGTAATGACGAATGATACTCTGCATCGCTTCGAGCTTTTCGCCTTCAATAAAAAACAACATGTGCCAATGAGGGGTTCCGTCATGTTGCGGTTCAACCACTCTAAAGCCATACGGGTTTATATTCTGTCGATTGAATTCAGCACGTGTTTTTTTCCACTGGTGGTTTAAGTACTTATTTGCTTCATCGGGCATTAATCCTTGCCACTTGGGATTAGGCGCACCAGATTTAGAGAAGGCTCGATGATACTTTGAAGGGCAAGTAACAGTAATGAACAACGCCTCATGGCCTTCTTCTTTTGCTAGGTTTTCAAAACCTCTAGCACGACAAATCAGCTCATCTTTTCTTATCTTAGGGTTAGATACGTTTAAGTCAGATACTTCCTTTAAAGAATAGCGTTGACCGAGTTCGTTAATGATAAAGCTAGAACTCATTAACTCATCATTTCTCAGCCGTTGAGCAATTCGGTTTTTAGTCGTTATGTTACTGGCGTAAACCTGCCTTTTGCTGTTAACAAAATTTAGGTGTATTGCCGCTTTTTCATTTGCTTGAGTTATCAGCTTGCGAATCTTTCTCAGCCACCATCGATTATCGGTATAGCGTTTGATACATCCTGATAGTTGAGTTGCTTTACTTGGCTTTATTGGTTGAATATTGAAGGTTGCTACGTAACGAGATAAATACTCATATGCTATTTTTTGTTTGCCTGTAGTCAGCTCGCCAATTGAAGTAACCGAACTTACTCGGTCTGTTTCGGGGTTGGTTTCGGGAATCATTCGGTTTGATTCGGGATTAACGAGATCACTTCCCGAACTGCTTTCGGAAATGGTTCGGTCAAATTCGGGATTAGCTAGACCACTTCCCGAGCTCATTTCGGAACTAGTTCGGTCTAATTCGGGATTAGCTAGGTCAATTCCCGAACAGGTTTCGGAAATGGTTCGGTCAAATTCGGGATTAGCTAGGTCACTTCCCGAACTGGTTTCGGAAATAGTTCGGTCAAATTCGGGATTAGCTTGGTCACTTCCCGAAATGGTTTCGGTAATAGTTCGGTCAAATTCGGGACTTGTTTCGGTAATAACTCGGTTAGATTCGGTATCTACGACAGGATACTCGTTAACGGGTACATCCTCGTTAACGGGTACATCCTCGTAAACGGGTACATCCTCGTTAACGGGTACATCCTCGTTAACGGGTACATCTTCGTTAACAGGTACATCTTCGTTAACAGGTACATCTTCGTTAACAGGTACATCTTCGTTAACAGGTACATCTTCGTTAACAGGTACATCTTCGTTAACAGGTACATCTTCGTTAACAGGTACATCTTCGTTAACAGGTACATCTTCGTTAACAGGTACATCTTCGTTAACAGGTACATCTTCGTTAACAGGTACATCCTCGTTAATGGGTGCATCACTGAAAGCATTAACAGGAATATTGTGGTGAAGGCGAATAAAGTTGATTGCTTTCGGGTCGATGGCAATTCTTCTGCAATAGTCCGCACATTCTTTTGCTTTGATATTAATGTCATCATCAAAACAAAAAAACATATGAGCCAATTTTTTAGGCAGTAATTTATAAAGCGTGGTAGACGTATCTAGAATATGCCGATTACGCGTATAGGCTGTTGGTTTATCGAAGGCCTCCTTTAATATCGTGCTTTTAATCAAGTTAGAGAATGTTGACAATTTTGCAGTGATAAATCGAGCATCAGCTTTATCCACACGCGATAAATAAGGCGATAAAATGTCATCATTATCATTCATCGCCTTTACGATGATTTTTTCTCTAAAGCTATTCACGCTAAGAGGCTCCAAACCTAATCTCATGAATACATGCTCGACCCTCTTCGGTCACGTAATAACGCTCATACTTGATTCCAAATGGATAGAGAAACTCACTGGTAACAAAACCTGTATCAATAAGCCTTTGAAGTGTTCTCTTATCGAATTTATATCGATCACCTAACCAATCCACATAGCTCTCTAAGCCATTCATTTTTCGGTAGGAGGAACCAAGCTCACGACAGATTTCAAAATGAGTACTTGGTAATGATAACCAAATGAGTAAACGCTGCTGCTCTTTCGTTAGCTCAGGCATGTTTACCCCCTACGTCACTCTGACCTAGGTGATCCATGCGGTAGAAGCTATCAAGCCACTGGTCTAAATCTTCCTTTAGGTAACGAACTGCACGACCAATTTTGATAAATGGTGGAGCTGGGGTTCTATTTTCTCGATTTCCCTCCATACGTGACTGACGTAGGAAAGAGCGACTCATACCGATATATTCGGCAGTTTCTATTTCTGATAGTGCGCGTTTGGTTTCTGCTGTTGGTATTGCTGTTGGCATGTATGCCTCCATGTATTTCTAAGTACATGGAGGACAATAAAAGGCGTTTTGAGTCCTAGGAGTCCTTCTAGGAGTGCTAGGACTAAGTTTTTTTCAATTCCCTAATTAAATTATAAAAGCTCTTTTTCTTCATCTGTTTAAGATCTGACTTTATGTCATACCAGTACAAAGTATCACTGCCAATTTCATCTATAATCTCATCAGTATCAAACAATCTAGGCTCATTCAAAATATCTTCACCTAGCTTATTCCAAATCTGATTTGCTTGTTCATCAGGGTATTGCTTAAGCATCGTCTGCAATAAAAGGTCTATAGGGCGGCTATTTTTTTGAGTTGAATTCACGAGCTGTTTTGGCTCATCATCTTCTAAATTGCTCAGAATATTGCGAGAAAAATAGCTATTAGCTTTCTTAAGCTCTTCTGAAGTGATGCAGGCATCGTCTAGCGTAAAGCTATGGCTATGATGAAATAGCTCTTTCTTGAGAGGCTTTGGTGGCTCATAGGGGGTTGATGTATCCATGCTACTTGCTACGCCCTTACACATGTTTTCAAACTCTTTTAACATGCTTGTACGCTCTTGAGGGTAAAAGTAAAAAGGCATGAATTCGAAGGGGATCTTATCAAAAGGAGTAGCTAACCACTTTTCAATAACGGTATTTGGCATTTCAACAGTGAACGGGTAGTCGGTGGAATAATGGGAAATTTTGTTTTGTTGTAATATGGTCGAACTGCCGACATATATTTTGCTTTTTTCAAACAACTCAGTTTGCTGATTTTTGGTCATTGAAATAAGCCCTGCATACTTCGCTTGGCCGAAACAGCTAAACTTGCCCTTTACCCAACCGCCAATAAGCACATCTGTTGATTTGCAGTATAGGCAAAATGATACTTCGGTATCTGTGTTTAAATACTGAATATCCGCATCAGACAGTCCACAAGTTTCATTCAATTCTGATAATCGATAATATGCTTTCAAGTCGTTCCCTTACTTGTATTAACCAATCAGGTTTACCGCTGCCGCTTTATGTTCTGGTGCTAAATGAGCATACCTTAAAGTCATCGTCATATCAGCATGACCAAGTAACTCTCTCACCGTATTTAAATCAACACTCTTCATCACTAATTGGCTCGCAAAGTGATGCCTTAAATCATGAAAATGAAAGTCCTGTAACTCTGCATCAGCAACTACCTTAGAAAAACCTTTTTTAAAATCGGTTAGCGCCTTCCCTTCGCTGCCTTCAAATACAAAAGTTGTAAACGCGTTTTGCTCACGCCATTTGGTCAGTACATTGAAAGCAGCGTTGTTTAGAGGGATATGCCTAGTTTTACCAGACTTAGCTGATTCGCCTTTAATCGTTAGCACTTTTATTGAAAAATCTATATTCGACCACTTGAGCGATAAGATCTCCCCTCTTCGCATACCTGTATTCATCGCAAGGATGACTATTGGCTCGATGTGATCGGCATAAGCATGGTGACTAAGAGATGGTTGCTGAGGATAACCACGCTTTAACCTGTGCTCATTAGCACTCAAACGCTTTGACTTTATAAGCTTGTCACGTTCAGTCAGTGTGCTTAACAGGGCTTTCTCTTCTAATGGGTCTAGGTAGCGAGTTCTATTGTTATCAAGCTTATAAGCCTTCACTTTCCCTAATTCATGAGAGTCTATGATTCCCCACTCAACAGCTCGACTCAAAGCCCCTTTTAACGTGTTCACGTTATAGTTGATCGTTGCTTCAGCTTTATTGAGCTTTTTGGCTTTAGAGCGCCATTGCTCAATGTGCCATGCCGAAATCTCTGATAACTGCATATCAGCGAGTTCTTTAAAATTGTTGAGTAAGACACTTTTGATTTGATCTGCTGTTCGAGTGCTGTTGGCGATGAGCCAAGGGTGATACTTCTCTTCGACATAGACTGAAAACTTGTTAAACTTTTTGGCTAGCTCTTTTGCTTTGGCGACTTTCTTGTCTGACTGAACATTAATACCCGATGCAACTTTACCAGCTTGTGATTTTGCCATATCACGAGCCTGAGTTGGGGTGATTGAACTCCCCTTACCCAAAAGGTAATTTACTTGCTTTCCATTGTGACGGTAAAAGAGGTAATACGAGATAGCCCCTTTAGCTGAAATTCGTGCATGAAAGCCTTTAATCTCGGTATCGTTGAGCCGCTTATCCTCAACAGCTAAACTCTTTATCGAGGTCGCATTAATTTTTGACAAAATAGCCATAACTCAATCCTGTGTAGCAAATATGTAGCAGATTAAGAGTATAACCAAGATACGCAATGAATAACAATGAACAAGAGCAGTAAATTTAAACAACTAAAAATCATATAGTTAAACATCAAGAATGGCGTATTGAAGTACATTGTGGTTCACTGGAGTTTAGTGAAAATTCAGACTCATAATCGTCAGGTCCCCAGTTCGAGTCTGGGAGGGGCCACCATAGTTTTAAACGAAAAAGCCTGCCTCGTGCAGGCTTTTTTGTGTCTGGAACACTTATGCCGCATTCCAGGGATGGATAAATGTGGTGTTTGTGTCTGAAATTTGCTTATCATTCCACACCAATAAACACTCACTCGCCTTATCTGAAATAATTACTGTAGTTAGTCAAAACCCCCTACAGCATGCTCTCGTTTACAAAGTGCAAATCACCTAATAACTTAGCTTTATAACAGCCAACCACCAGCAAATGTGGTATATCCCGAAATTTGGATAATAATTAATCCTAGTATTTCTGTAACGACCAACGTCTACGATATTAGAAGCGAATATGAGTGAACCAAAAGCCATCTACCTAACCGGGAACATTCTGATAGTCAACTTTCCCAGGTATCACTCGGGCTATACGCCCCCACAACCATACCATCGGAACTGGTATGCACCTGTCATACCGATAACTTCGAAGACAAAACCCACAGATAACCTTTGCCCCTAGTCTCTGCTTACTGTTACTCACAGCCTTTCTTTTTGGCGCGCGGTTTTAAGCGACTAGGGCTAAAAGCTTTGTACCTGGAAGGTATACCAGCCTTGCCTTCAACCTTAGTCAGATAACAGCCGTTATGAATATAGAAACCTGCTCAGCGTGAGCTACATTGAACCAACAAGAACTTACGATGATGTGATAAGTAAGGAAACGTGTTGATATTCAACGCTCAAGGGGTGTGGAGAGGTTAATCATGCTGAGCTGACAATTGCACGACAGCGCTGGACTGATCTAGATTGCGCTAGCTAAATGTAGCCTGATATTGCTTATATCAATAACTAGGTATAACTAGATTGAAGCAGCCTTCTCATAATTTAGCTTTGCAAGTAGAGCCCGTTGCTTTCTTTGCTGGTGGAGTCCAACGCTAACCATCCAGGCATAGTACTAATCTGCGGAATCATCATCTACACTTTAGTGGAGACCGATAAGCTGTTGCGCCGGCGCGATGAGAGTAACAATACTGATAAATGAGCTTTTTCCATGGCATATTTAGTGAATTTGCGGCTCATAGATCGGGTGATGTCGCTGGTTTGGATAAGGCGGGAGTAACCCTGATATTGACGCCGTATATGGATGTGTCCCATGAGACAGCGAAGTGGTTCTTGGGGCTACGGAATGAGTCGACTATCTAGTAAGGGCTGGTTTAACAATTTGATGAATATTCATTTCCGGAGGGTATGGTTTCGTGCGGTTGCTTTTACCTTTATGTGGTGGATGCTCACTGAGGGGTCAGTAAACTCATGGCTGGTTGGTACGCCGGTAGTGCTCATTGCTACGTTGATAAGTATGGTACTGGTGCCTCCTTTTTCCTGTTCGGTGGTTGGATCTGTACGCTTCGTGCCGTTTTTTATTTGGCACTCGCTGCGTGGCGGTGCCGATGTGGCGTGGCGCGCATTTCACCCCAAAATGCCCATAGCCCCGGACCTAGTTGACTTCCCCTTACGCCTGCCACCGGGAATGTCCCGGGTATTCATGGTTAATACGGTCAGCCTGCTACCTGGTACATTGAGTGTCGAGTTAGGAGCTAACAGTCTGAAAGTTCATGTACTCGACACACGAAAAAATGTGTTATCGGAACTCATGACGTTAGAAACAATAGTTGCCAGAATGTTCGATATATCCCTGCAGGATGCTAAAGGAGACGAATAAAATGAAGAGGTTTAAAGACATACTTTGCGTATTGGAACCGGTGAAAATCTGCGAATCAGCTCTGGAACGTGCCGTCACACTGGCCGAGAATAATCAGGCCTGTTTAACTGTGGTTGACGTGGCGCCATATGTCACTGTGGGTATTGGGATGTCTGATGGTGGCTCTGGCTTAGCCGATTTGCAGGCCGCGATGGTCAGTATCCACAAACAACGGCTGGAGGCATTCGTCGAGCCGTTCGCTAAGCGGATTAAGATCGAAACTAAGGTATTGGTTGGCACGCCTTTCCTGGAGATCATACGTGAGGTTCTGCGCAACGGCCGCGATCTGGTGATCAAAGTACCTGAATATCAGGATTGGTTAGAACGGTTATTTGGCAGTGACGATATGCATGTCTTGCGCAAGTGTCCATGTCCGGTTTGGTTAATCAAGTCGCAGGCCCCAAAGGCCCACCGGGTCATCTTGGCCGCAGTAGATGTCGATGACACCCACCTACAGCAAGAGATGGAATCACGACATGCACTTAACCGTCAGGTACTCGAAATGGCCAGTTTTCTGGCTCTGGCCGAGGCTGCCGAGCTGCATATCGTGCATGCATGGAATGTGTTAGGAGAGGGATCCATGCGCCATGGGGCATTCATGAGTACGTCGGAAAGAGAAGTCAACGCCTGTGTCGAGCAAGTTAGGCGACAACATGAGGCAAATCTGGATGATCTGATGTGCGAGGTGAGTGCCAATATGGGGCAGGATACTTTGTATTATCTTAAACCCCGAACGCATCTGGTAAAGGGAGGGGCTCGTAAAGAAATACCGGCGCTGGCGAGGCATATCGACGCAGATCTTGTTGTCATGGGAACGGTAGCCCGTACAGGTGTACCGGGCTTTATCATGGGCAATACCGCGGAATCAATCCTGAATCAGATCGATTGCTCCGTACTCGCGATCAAACCACCAGGCTTTAAAACGCCGGTTATATTGGACGATTAAATCCGTATGCAAACCCTATATTTCACACTGGCGTTGTTCCTCTTGCTGAACCTCATTGTCGGAATGTGGCGGGTGTTGCGCGGTCCCACCGCCGCGGATCGCATGTTGACGGCACAGTTGTTCGGCACCACATCAGTGGCTGCAATGTTATTGCTGGCTCAGGCGACGGACAAACCGGCCCTACGTGATGTGGCACTGGTATTCGCCTTGCTTGCGGCGGTAACTGCGGTAGCTTTTATCCGGCGTGCCTGGCGGGTTAGAGAGACAAAGCATGACGCCAATTGATCTCCTCTCCTCCGCCTTGCTAATCGCCGGGGGCGTGTTCTTCCTGGCGGGCACCCTGGGCCTATTGCGGTTTCCTGATGTCTATACACGCCTGCATGCCTTGACCAAAGCTGACAACGTGGGCTTGGGGCTGGTGGTCGCAGGGCTGGCCGTTCAAGTGCAAAACTGGTTTACCGTGGGCAAGCTACTGCTGATTTGGGTATTGGTGATGCTCGCCAGCGCCAGCATTTCCCATTTGATTGCAAGGCGTGCTTTGCTGCGAGGTATCAAGCCGTGGAAGCGTTGACCATACTTAACTGGGTGTTAGATGGCCTGTTGGGAGTGAGCTTATTCAGCCTGGCCTGGCTGGCACTCGCAAGCCCGGATATTTTCAAGGCAATTGTGCTATTTATCAGCTTTGGGCTGCTGATGGCATTAGCTTGGGTGCGGCTCAATGCGCCGGATGTCGCTCTGGCTGAAGCGGCCATTGGTGCGGGCCTGACTGGTGCCCTGTTGCTGGCCGCGTTTGCGCGACTCGAAGATATCAGTATAGGAGCATCTGACGGCGAGGAAGTTCAGTCACACATTCAACATGATTCAAATGAGGAACCAAAATAAAGGTAAGCAAAAAATGCTTGATCACCTTAATGAGTTCGAACTAAAAACGACCAATAATCGCAGCCTTCAGTTCATCTCAATATTCTTATTGTTGTGTTACGAGCCAGTTGTTTAAGCCGTGAGACTACATTGCTCGCGGCGTGCACGTAAGAGCATTGAAATTGGACGAAATTTAAGCTTGAAAGATAGACTGTCCCTACGGTAAACCAGGAGAGATGATATGGAGAGGAGTCGTTGGTTGTTGCCATTGTTGCTGATGCTCTGTCTGGGTCTAGGTTATACCGTATTATCTATGCCTGAACCTGTGGAAGGTCTGCCAGAAATGCTGGTCGACAACATGGAGGTTGCTGGCGTGTCTAATCCAGTGACTGCGGTGCTGCTCAACTTTCGCGGCTACGATACTTTGCTGGAGATGGGAGTGTTGCTGGTGGCTCTGCTTGGCGTGTGGTCACTCGGCGGCATACCTGATTATCGCGAATCAAGCCCGGGGCTGGTTCTTGACATCATGTCACGTCAGCTGGTTCCAGTGCTGATTCTTGTGGCCGGTTATCTGTTGTGGGTGGGCGCCGACGCGCCGGGGGGAGCCTTTCAAGCCGGTTCTCTGCTGGGGGCTGCGGGTGTATTGCTGCTGCTTTGCGGATGGCGTATCGGCAACAGATGCTCAGGACTGCCGTTGAGATTCCTTTTAATCTTGGGCTTGGGCATGTTTGTCGTGGCCGGTACGGGTTTACTTCTGATAGGAGGTGAATTCTTACAGTATCCGTCTCCTGTGGCCAGAGAGCTGATATTGATGATCGAAGCGGCGGCTACGCTGTCTATCGGTGCTACGCTGGCGGCCATGTTTCTGGGTAGCCTACCGGGGGGAGCAGACAAATGAGCTATGTTTACCTCTATGCGCTCCTTGGTGTGAGCTTGTTCGTTCTGGGCTTGAACGCCTTGATCGTTCACGCTCATTTGCTGCGCAAGATACTGGCTGTCAATGTGATGAGTACAGGCGTATTTCTGGTGCTGGTGGCACTGTCTTCCCGTAATGAGGAGGTCTTGCCAGACCCTGTGCCGCATGCCATGGTGATTACCGGCATCGTGGTTTCGGTGTCTGCTACAGCATTGGCTCTCATCTTGATGCTGAAGGTAAATAGGGCAACCGGAAAAAATGAACTTCCCGACAGGGGCCGGGACTGATCACTGGAAACGGCTGAGATTGCTGCCTATGGAGTTAATATTGGGGGACGTTCCGTGGATTGTGGTGCTGATCATCTTACCTTTAACGGGGGGCATGGCTTGCTTCCTGTTCCCGGCAATATCTAAATCACTGGGTCTGCTTACTTCGCTGGCTGTTGTCGCTTGTGTGTGGGGGCTGGGTTGGCAACTGGAAGAGGAGGGGGCGCAGCGCTACGCCATTGGTGGCTGGGGCGCACCCTTGGGTATCGATCTTTACGCGGATGGACTGAGTCTGCTGATGCTGGTGGTGGCAGCGCTGGTGGGACTGGGTATCAGCGTCTATTCCTGCGGTTATTTCAGTCCCGATAAAGCGAACCATTTTTGGCCGCTATGGTTGTTCCTGTGTGGAGCACTAAATGCACTGTTCCTATCCTCAGATATCTTCAATCTCTATGTCACACTGGAATTGCTGGGATTGACGGCTGTGGCCCTTGTGGCATTGGCCGATGGAGCGGAAGCCCTGACCTCTGCCATGCGTTATCTGCTGATCAGCCTGTTGGGCTCTTTGTTCTATCTGCTGGGTGTAGCCTTTCTTTATCACAGTTTTGGCAGTCTGGATATTGCAATACTGGCGCAACGGGCGGAACCGTCGCCTGCAGTGTGGGCTGCGGTGGGATTAATAAGTACCGGCCTGCTTCTCAAGACTGCGCTTTTCCCTATGCATTTCTGGTTACCGGCAGCTCATGCCTGTGCTCCTACGCCTGTGAGTGCACTGTTGTCCGCATTGGTGGTCAAGGCTTCCTTCTATATTCTACTGCGCATGTGGCTGGAGATCTTTCCAATGGTCGGTACCTCATTCGCTCAGTTGCTGGGGTTGCTTGGTGCGGCGGCCGTCCTTTGGGGCGGGATTCAGGCACTGCGCCAGACACGGCTTAAATTGCTCATTGCCTACTCGACGGTATCGCAGCTGGGTTATCTGTTCCTGGCTTTTCCGCTGGGAACCAGCCTTGCCTGGAAGGGAGCGCTATATATGTTGTTGTCCCATGCCATGGCCAAGGCGGCGATGTTCATGGCGGCGGGCAATATTCTGGTTTTGGGAGGACATGATCGCATCGCGGAACTCTCTTCGATAACCCAACGTCTGCCGCTGACGTTGACGGCATTTACCCTGGCGGGTATCAGTATTATGGGGCTACCTCCCAGCGGGGGATTCATCGCCAAGTGGTTATTACTGCAGGCATCAATAGAATCGGGACAGTGGTGGTGGGGAATTATTCTTATCCTCGGTGGATTACTGGCCGCGGCCTATGTGTTCAAGGTCATTGGACACGTCTTTACCCAGGACGAGCCTACGCGCCAAGCTGGAACGCTGCCGACCACAATGGAGTGGAGCGCTCTGGTGTTGGCATTGGTGGCTGTCCTTTTGGGCCTGTTCACTTCCTGGCCGTTGGCAATTATGGAGATTGGTTCCCCCTTTGGCACAGGACATAGCGGATGAATTGGAATACGGCTCTGCCCTTGTTGATCGTCGCTAGCTCTCTCTTGCCGGGGCTGATGATTTTCTGTTTGCCCGAGAATCGTGTAGTCACCCGCACAACGCTTAATCTGGCCGGTGCGCTACTTAAGATTGTGCTGGTCGGGGGCATGTTTTGGGGCATATTACATGGCTATCATTTCGAGACTCGCCTAGTTCTCTTGCCTGGGCTCGATTTGGTACTGCGCTCCGGGCCACTGTCGATGCTTTTCGTGACGCTTTCTGCCGGACTGTGGCTGATCACTACCGTTTATGCCGTTGGATATCTGGAGGGCTCACCTTACCGCAGTCGCTTTTTCGGCTTCTTCAGCCTGTGTGTCACTGCCACAACCGGTGTCGCCCTGGCGGGCAATTTGATTACCTTCCTGCTGTTTTATGAACTGTTGACCCTGTGTACATATCCGCTGATCGTACATAGAGGAACCGAGGAGGCACGCAAGGCCGGCAAAAGTTACCTGGCCTATACGATCGCGGGGGGGGCTTTGCTGCTGCTGTCAACCGTGTGGCTCTATACGCTTGCCGGCACTCTGGAGTTCACAGAACGCGGTTTCCTGTCCGGGCTTGATGCCTCTTTGCACCCAACACTGATGATAATCTTCGCCATGTTGATTGCCGGGCTGGGCGTAAAAGCGGCTTTGATCCCCCTGCATGGCTGGCTACCTCAGGCCATGGTTGCCCCGGCCCCCGTGAGTGCACTGCTACACGCCGTGGCCGTGGTGAAGGCGGGCGCATTCGGCATAGTGCGGGTCGTTTACTATGTGTATGGCATTGAGTTTTCCAACAGTTTGGGGCTGACATTGCCCTTGGCGATGCTGGCTGCCGCGACCATAATTTACGGCTCGCTGCGCGCCTTGTTTCAGGACGAACTGAAACGTCGGCTCGCGTTTTCGACGGTCAGCCAGGTGTCCTATATCGTGCTAGGCATAGCGCTTGCCAGTCCCATCGCGACTCTGGGTGGCCTGATCCATCTGGTGCATCAGGGAGTACAGAAAATCACCCTTTTTTTGTGCGCTGGTAACCTCGCCGAGACCCTGGGAATTCACAAGATCAGCGAGATGAACGGGGTCGGACGACGGATGCCGTGGACCATGGCGGCATTCACCATTGGCGCCTTCGGCATGATAGGTGCGCCGCCGCTGGCAGGTTTTTTCAGCAAATGGTATCTCGGGCTGGGGGCATTGGACGCCGGGCAAGGCTGGGTGATATATATTCTTGCGGCGAGCAGTGTGCTCAACGCCGCCTACTTTCTGCCGATATTGTATACCGCCTGGTTCAAGACGCCTCCCGATAGCTGGCCAGCCGAACGATCTTTTGGACGCAAGGAAACTGCCTGGACGTTACTTGTCCCCCCCCTAGTTACCGCGCTGTTGACATTGGCTCTGGGGCTACTGGCGTCTGCGCCGTTCAACCTATTGGAATGGGCTCGTTTAATTGTGAGTCGAGGATTCGCGCAATGAACGCCATAGTGAGTGCATTCCTGCTTTTATCGGCACCTGGCTTGCCGCTGCTGTTGGCGTTCCCTGCACTGCATACTCGTCTGCCCTGGCCGGTCCATATGGCGCTGTTGCCAGCGGCTGCGCTCGTGTTTATTCCTGTGGATCTTGCTATTGAACTACCCTGGTTTTGGCAGAGCGCCGGGCTGGGTATCGACGCGGTATCCCGCTGGTGGCTGGCGATGTCGGTGGTGGTGTGGGGCGTTGGGGCCGCATTTTTGCCTGTTCCCACCAAACGCGATGCCTGTAACCCCCAGACCAGCTTATTGCTGTTATTTTTGGTGGGGCAGATTGGCGCGGTTCTGGCGACGGATATGACCGTCTTCTTCGGCTTTACGACCCTGATGGGCTACTCGTGTATTGGCCTCTTGCTTGCCCATGGTGATGAGACGACGCGCCGCGCCGGGCGGATATACTTGGTACTGCTGATCCTGGCGGACATCCTGCTGTTCGAGGCCATGATCATGGCGGCTGCTACAACGGAACATCTAGACTTCGCCACCCTGGCTAAGGCAATGACGCTATCAAGCTCATCATCTTTCTATCTGTCGATAGTGATTGTCGGCATCGCCTTAAAAGTAGGGTTATGGCCATTACACCTATGGCTATCTCTGGCATATGGCTCGGTTCGGCCGGCGATGGCGCTGCTGTTGTGGCTCGGTCCCGTCGCCACAGGCTTGCTTGGTGGCCTGCGTTGGTTGCCGCTGGGTGAGCTCGCCGCGCCTATGGCGGGGGCCGTGCTGCTGGCTATCGGCGCGGCTACAATCCTTTATGCCATACGGTCGGTTTTATGGGTTCAATGGAAACAGCGACTTGTCTGTGTTGTCTTCATTGCGACGGGAAGCTTTATTATGGGCTTGGGGACGGGTTTGCTCGAACCTGCCCTATGGAACCAGTATGGCGACTCGGCCCATCTCTTTGTTACCACTGTGGGATGGGGGCTGGCGTTGATGACCGCCGGGCTCGAATGGTCCAAGGCTGGGGGGGAAGCGTCCGGGCCGAGGAAGGAGAACCGGATTGAACTGGCAGTTGAACGCTGGTCTGATGCCTTCATTCGTTGGGGAAGGCGGACGGGAAACGAGACTTTGCCTGGACTGCGCGCATCATGGTTTGTCAGGTGGGGTGGTCTCAGGCAAAAGCGGGGATGGCAAAACGCGTTCGACGCCGGTGAATACTTTTTGCAGCGTTGGCCAATTGCGGTCACTCTGTTTTTGCTGTTAGTTATCGTGACTGTGGTTCTTTTGCTGCTGGATGCTATGTAGGCTCAGTAAGGTGAGATACCAGTTAAACTTAAGCTTTTTGAGTCGGAACATTAACGAGGCAGCCATTCCATCATATTTGGAGTGCCATTTATGATAAGGCGGTGCGGATCAAGTTCATCATCCTTGCAGTTCGAGGATGGGAAGGGCCTGTTACACGAGCCAATAGTTTCAAACGAAAAAGCCTGCCTCGTGCAGGCTTTTTTGTGTCTGAAACAGTTATGCCACATTCCATGTGTTCAATATTGTCCATGAATAGACAGATGTGACAATGCTAGCTGAAACTATTCCAATGTTAGCCCACCAGCCAATACCTGTTATCAACACAAGCCTGCACTGAATCGCTGAAGCGGCTTCGAACCTCATAACTCAAGCACGAGAACCAGAACTGAAAATTAGTACTAAAACTAATGTTTTTCCAAAATAAACAATCTGTTGAGATACTAAACATTGATCTATATCACGCTTCCCACAAAATCCAGGTAAACGCGGAGTAAACGCTAGGTTAATCAAATGATAATAAGCAGCTTGAGGTTTATAGTTATGACTCCTACTCGCTAACTGTCATTCGTTTCACGAGTTACAGGTTAAATCAAAAATACCGGACACCGAGCTCTACGGGAGACGTCAATGTTTAAAACGATAAAAAAACCAGCATATACAGCCCTATTATTTATCTTCCTATCCGCTTGTGGGTCCGAAGTCGAAACTCCCGTCGTTAACGAGCCAGCAAAAATAACACAAGTACAGGTGCAAACGCTTAAGCAGCAGACATTTCAACAAAATATCCGTGCCTTTGGGGTGCTGGAAGCGGCTGAATCCGTAACCTTATCAACTGAATTTACCTCCAAAGTAAGAAAGGTTGAATTTAAAGAGGGGCAACAGGTCGTCGCAGGACAACAGATGTTAGCACTCGATATTGAGCAGCTACAGATGCATGTCAATCAAGCCCAAGCTCAACTGCAAACGGCAAGCATCAAGCTCAAGGAAGCAAAATTCCTCTCACAACGACGTGAAGAGCTGTTTACCCAGAAATTGGTTAGCGTGGAAACAGTGGAGACCTTTCGCTCGGCATTGGAAGCTGCTCAGGCGCAATTCGAAAGTGCGACTGTAAGTTTAAATTTAGCTAAAAGCAGTCTCAGCAGAGCCCATATCGTTAGCCCTGTTTCCGGGCTAGTCATAGCCAAAAATGTAGAAGTGGGTGAAATTTTGGTTGCAGGTTCTCCATTTGTCACCATACAAGTAACCGATACGATGCGAGTGCTCACCTACGTGACTGAGCAAGAGATTAATGCAATACAGATTGGTGCCCAAAGTATCGTTACAACTCCCGGAGTCAGAGGAAGGGAATATTTAGCACATATCGAAAGCAAGGGTGGCGAAGCGGATTCAATGACCGGGAATTTTGCCGTTAAGCTCACCGTAGGAAATAATGATGGTTTATTAAAAGCGGGCATGACCGCAATTACTACAATGCAAGGCCTCTCGGTAGGAGACGCATTACTGCTGCCACAATCTGCTGTGGTTGACAGAAACCGCAAACATGTCGCATTCAAGGTTGTAGATAATAAAGCGGTACTGGTTGAGCCTGTAATAGCGGCTTCCCTAAGTGAAGGCGGGTTACCAATATTAGATGGTTTTGAAGTTGGTGACAGAGTGATCATTTCAGGCTTAGATAATGTCGTCGATGGGAAAACCGTTAAAGCCGTTGAAATTTCTGAATTAATGAGTAGTGATGAGTTACCGTCTTCACCTGACAAGGCGGTCGAAGTTCAACCCGGGAGCGATAACTAATGCATCGTTTTTATGCTTTTTTTGTTAACCGGCCGCTAGTCGTTAACGTAATAATGCTGCTGGCCATTGTTGGTGGTTTCATCGGCATGAACACCATGCGTGTCGATACAATGCCTAAGTTTGATTTAGGCATTGTAAACATTACCACCTTTCGCCCCGGCGCTAGCTCCGAAGATATGGAACTGTCCGTAACCGTTGCTATTGAAGAGGAGTTATTAAATGTTGATGGTATCAATAAACTGGTTTCCAATAGTATGGAGGGGATGTCAGTCGTCGTCGCCCATCTCGACCAAGATGAAAAAGACCATAGTAAAATTACTGCAGACATTCAAAAAGCGGTGGATAGAGCTTCATCTAAGCTCCCCGCAGACTTGCCGACTAAGCCATTGGTTGAGGAGCTGTCATCTTCAAGCGTACCGGTCATTGAACTTTGTTTATCTGGTGAGGTACCTGAGCAAACCCTGCGCCAAACGGCTAAAAAACTCGAACGAGGCTTAAGAGATGTAGACGGTATAGCTGGCGTTGATTTAGTTGGATACCGTAACCGTGAGATGAAACTATTTATTCATCCTGAGAAACTCTATCGTCTGGGGATTAGTTACAACGAAATTATCAACGCAATACAGAGCCGTAACCTGCGCGATTCCGGTGGCTCCATCGAGTCTTTCGGTGCAGATAAAAAAGTACTGACCGTCGGGCAGTTTGAAGACCCCAAAGACGTAGAAGATGTCATCGTTCGTGCTAACGGCTTAGGCAACTACGTCAGAGTCAGCGACATTGCCACCGTCATTCTTGATTATTCAGATTGGGATATTGAAGCACGCTGCGATGGCAGTTCTGGGATCTCACTACTACCGAGAAAAAAATCACAAATTGACGGTATGATCGCCACCAACGCCGTTAAAGATTATGTCGAAGATATCCGTAAGACCTTACCCGACGGTATGCAGCTCACCATGGTAAATGATATCTCCAGATTCACCAAAGATATGCTTAAGGTCCTTAAAAACAATGCTGTCATGGGGTTCTTTTTAGTCTTAGCTGTACTGTTTATCTTTTTCCAGTTCCGCTTAGCCTTATGGGTATCGTTGGGCCTTCCCGTGGCTTTCTGTATCACCTTTGCACTCATGCCGGTGTTTGGACTCAACATCGATATGTTGACTTTGTACGCCATGATTCTGATGCTGGGCATGTTAGTCGATGACGCAATTGTGACTGGAGAAGCCATTTTTGCAAAACGGGAACTAGGCCTAAGTTGGCAAGAAGCCGCCGCTGCAGGGGCCTCGAGTGTCTCTCTCCCCGTTTTAGTCAGCACCCTGACAACCATATTGGTCTTCCTTCCACTGGCAGCTCTCGGGGGCATTGAAGGGAAACTGATGTGGGCATTACCCATGATGGTCACCTTAATCTTATTTGCTTCGCTCTTCGAGTGTCAGACACTATTACCCGCCCATCTGGCACATGGAGGAGACTCAAAACCTAAAGAAAAAAAATGGGTTACTAACCTTCAAAACAGATACCGGGTATTTATTGAAAAAGCGGTGGCGCGTCGCTACCTCACGATTTCAATTTTCATCCTTGCAACCGCGGTGATTATCTCGGTGTCTTCACAGATGATCCGTTTTAATCTCTACCCTGAAACCGATATTGATGCATTTTGGGTGAAAGTGGAGTTGCCGGAGGGGGCCTCTTTCAATGAAACTCGTGAAAAAATTGCATTTTTGGAGTCTCACCTGCGAACTCGTATTCCCGATTATGACCTACTCAATATAACCGCGCAGATTGGTCACCATGATATGGATCTATATGGTGCAACCGAAGGGAGAAACCCCGCCTGGGCGCTATTGACAGTCTATATGAAGCTCCAGGGGGAGCGTAAATCCAACTCCAACGATATCATTGCTCAGCTGCGTCAAGACGTGAAAGAGATGGAAGGGTTTAAGGAACTCAGCATTAAACCTATGGATGACTCACCCGTTCAGGGTCAACCTGTCGAAATTGAGGTGATAGGAAATGACGAGCAACGCTATATTGTTGCCGATAGCCTCAGCGACTTCCTTATGCAACACCCAGCGGTGTTAGATAACTGGACCAGCTACAAACCCGGTAAAGATATTGTCCGATTGTCGCTAAACCACGAAGCCTTGGCAGATAAACGCCTAACCGTTGCCGATGTCACTCAAGCGGTACGAATCGGCTTCGATGGAGTGATCATTGATGAGCTGCAACTGGTCGGTGAAAAAATTGATTATCGCCTGCAATTCCAGCCCCAAGATCAAGGCAAGTTAGCGACTCTGATGGAGCTTGGCATCATGACCCCTGCTGGCAAGAGTGTGCCTTTAAGAAGTTTGGCAGTGTTTAAAATCGAGCCAGGCGAGGCCTCTATTAAGCACTACTTAGGCGATAGGACGATAACCATTTATGCCTCTATCGCTCGCGACAAGATAAGCACAAGCCAAATAAATGATGAAATTGCTCAGTATGTAAAAAGCAGCAGTTTGCTCATTGAGAATAACAAGGTGAGACTCTTCTTCGGCGGCGAATTAGAGCAAGAAAAAGCGGCGATGGGCGGATTAGAAACGGCGGCGCTCATATCTATGCTGTGCTTGTTCCTGTTATTCGTATTGTTATTCCACTCTTTTACTCAGCCCTTCTTAATCATGTCTGTAATTCCGTTTGGTATTACCGGCGTATTTATCGGCTTTGCCCTACAGAACTTAGACCTGAGCATGCTGGCGTTAATCGGTATCATAGGTCTAACGGGAGTGCTAGTTAATGACTCAACGGTAATGCTGCACAGCCTGAACCGTAAGCGAAAAGAGTTATCAACCAAAGCTCTCAGTGATCAACAGCTTGCCTATGGCGCGGCAACGCGCTTACGACCTATCATGATCACCTCAATCACAACTATCGCAGGTCTGGCACCAGCTGCGTATGAACTAGGTGGAGCAAACCCCTTTATGACGCCAATGATCATGGCCATGTTATGGGGCATCATGTTTGGTACGCTTGTCACACTCGTACTATTGCCCTGTTTATACTCAGCAGAGCAAGACCTACGCAGGGTAGCGGCTAAGCTTTTGAACAAAGAGCGACAGCTAAATTCAGCTCCCGCGAGCCTACCTGAGGTGGATAACTCATAAGTCGTTAACTTCTCTGTTATGAAGCAATAAAAAGCCCACGAAAGTGGAAATGTCGATAAGTTAAGCTTATCGGCATTTTTTCTGGCATATTCCGGGTCTAGGTTTTACCGCCCTAGGAAAGGAGCGGTCTCGTCTAAGTTCAATAAATAGTCCATCCATGACCCACATTGCCCCCCTCACCTAATAACCACAGATTCCAATACTGTTTTATAAGGTGACTGTCATTGCGGCTAGATATAAAACGGCAAGTTGGAAAAATGCCCTTATCTACTACATCATTGATTTACCGATGGATTAACTTTCTTGGGTCTCTGATGCTGAGGTCAACATTTGCCAGTTTATTTCCGAGACCCGAAATATCGTTTAAGTAGATACAACCACGATCTAGATGAACTAGATGTTCCCTTTCTAATTGCTTTATTGATTCATTTACTCTTTGACGTGCAATACCCGTTATCCTGCTAAGCTGCTGTTGTGACACAAAAAACCTAGGTGTTTCACCAATCAAAAACGGTATATGTGCAGCAAGTTCGAGAAGCAGGTATACAACTCTTGAAAGTATGTTTTCGCTCATCATTAATTGAGATTGTAGCCATTTAGCTTTTGCAGCGAAGGAATGCGAATGAAACCACTTATACATCTCCACATTGTCCTTAGCCAAGAGCTGCATATCTGAGTTTTTAAAATGGATAAGGCTGAGCGGGACTATTTCGTTTAGAAAAAATGGGGTGTAACTCGCGCTTTCAATATCATAACTGCCAAACCAATCACCTTGACCCATAACGATGTTATTGACCGTTTTTAAGTTAGGAGTCTGCATGCAGATGGTTACTGTGCCCTCTAAGATAAAGCTGATCCCTTGATGAGCAATACTTGAGTCATCCAAGTCACTCGGTTTCATCTTATTTTTGAACTGAGCAATAGAAAGGAGTTTATTGGTTAAGTCTGACGACAGTTCTGTTGCCCAGTGGAGTTTGCTTGCCAATTTGGAGTCAATCAAATGCTTATGCCTTTCTGCTACACCACTGTTAGTTAATCATGCGGTGTTATCACTAAGATATATCTAATATACATCAAGTGTCTCATAGCGGATATACATCAAGTGTCTCATAGCGGACAGTTCTTGCTGCAATATCTGTCTATATTGCTCAGCCTAAAGGGCACGAATTAACTTCGATGACCCCTTGAGACCGTAGGCGAGAGGAGTGGCATCATCTTGTATGAGTGCGATGGCGATCTGATCGGTGCGGCTGACTACTAAAGAGATTGGAGCTTTCGTCACTGTCCTACGAAGGGGCAAAGGCCCTAACAGCGGATGGGCTATTGAAGTACCACTCCGAAACACTAAGTAGAACTTGGCGATCAGTATTGACCTAGTTCTACTTCACAAATGGTCTGATGACCGATTAACACTTAACATAGACCACCATGAACAAGAAACTATTATTCGCAGTCGCAGCAGTCCTACTCGTATCAGGTTGCACATCTAAGATCCGCTATGTCGTTGGTGCTGAGGCTGTATTCCCCCTGCCACCATCGACATCTATGGCGTGTGTGATGATTGGCACCAATGCCTTTGAGTCCCAGCATCCGAATAATATCCGCAAATACCTATCGAATGAAACATTCATGCAAGGGGGCACGCACTACAAGGTAGTAAGCCAAGAAGGTGGTCGACGTATCACTGGTGCATTTGAAATGTATCGTTGCAAATAACAGAGATTATAAATCATGGCGACTAAGACTTTCCTACGTTCTGCGATGGCAGCAACGCTACTCATGTGTTCTTCAGTACAAGCGATGTCGACTGTTATTACCTACAGCAGCGCAGTGCTTGCATCATTTCCATGCTCTTACATGAGTGAAATTACATTCGCGTCACAACAAGGCTATTAAGGAAGGGACTCAATGCTCCTAATATGTTTCATCTTATTTTTCACTTCACCACTACCTGACCGTTTATAACTGCAGTAGGCGACCAGATGTAGATCGTAAATGAACTCCTCATGAATATTCCGTTCCCTCAGGCATCTAGCGCACTGTACATCCCCATAAAACCAAAAATTGATAGATATTGAGTTGTTTATCCAAAACATTCAGGCATAGTCTTTGCTGATCGAGTTCCAGCTAATCAACTACATAGCCAACAGAATTGAGATAACATTTCAGTTTCCATTCAAGAGTACATTCAATTTAGGACAATGAATATCGCCAGCTGAACTCATCACGGCACTAAAACCTAAGCGCACCTCTTTTTGCTGGTGGAACTCGGATATGAATTTCGCCAGCCAGACTCACCTGATGGAGGACCGCAACATTGCAGCCATTTTTATTGGCAATCAAGGCGTATAAATAAGAGGCTTACCCGATGCTAGTTCAATCAGGCACTCTGGCATCATACTGGCGATAAAACTTACGTTGCACCAACAATGCATTGGTCAGAGTGCGGGCTTGCTTGATCTCTGCAATAGGTGGGATGATCTCAGAATATCTTGCCTCAGCCTCCTTCCAGCTCAGATGTCGACCGTGGATCCAGAAATCAAAATAGGCGCGCAGGCCCAATTCCTCATGCCAGCCTCCCTGAGCTCTCTTACCTGCGCTAGCGACCCGTTGAGTACGCTCCTTCTGCCAGCTGTGAAAGTCAACGTATCGGGTGTTGTTTATCCGTTCGTATAGTGCTCCGAGATTGATATAAATAGCGGGGTTTACCGAGGTGTCACTCGCCTCGGCCAGCAGCAATTCACGACATTGGCGCCTTAAATTGCGAATATCCACTAAGCCTGTAAACTTGCTACTTTTTAATTCCTGTAACCAATATGCTTCTTGTTCAGCATAATAATCGTCAGGTCCCCAGTTCGAGTCTGGGAGGGGCCACCAATTTATGACAGCGCATCAAGCACTTAGCTTGGTGTGCGGTTTTTTCGTTTAGGCGCGGGGATAGTTGTCGCCATTCTGTCACCACACTTTTCGAAAAAGCGGTGGTTCAGGTGATAAAAAGACCACGTAGTTTCCTAAGTGGCCTTTGGCAAGTTTGAAGGTTTTGCCCATCGGGTCACGTTCTAGTTTACGCGCGGCCGTTTAATAAGTTTTAAAGCAATTTAAGTTGGCTTGGTAAACATGTGACACATACTCGACGTCAGATGGTTCTACTCTGTATGTCACCTCAGTCACTCGAAAGTTCGCGCCATCCACACGGTAGATAGGCATGATCACAAGCTCCACTGTCTGCCTAGGGAACTTCTCAGCTGGTGCGTCAAATTTGACGTTGATCTGAGTCCTATGCTCGCTGTTTTCCGTGCGTATTACCCGACCAGTGGCCTCGTTGCGCACAATGGTGGAATCATCACCCTCACCCACCCATGATGAATACTGGCTATGCACCGTGCCCTTTGACTTGTCTATGGTGAATGCGGGGAAGTTGTGGAGAATCTTGGCCGACTCACCTACGACCGTACACGACACCTTTTCGGCCAACGCGAGCTGCGGCACACAAACTAGAACGGCGGTAATTATTAATCGTTTCATTTCTACGCTCTCACTAGTAAGTGGCACACAGTGCGTCAAAGAACTTCATGCACGTTTTGTACTTGGTCACGTGGCGACCTAGCGTATTAGGTGGCACACCGAACTTCTTCTCTGCGGCATATTTGGTTGCCCCGTTCTCTACAACTTCGTGTGCGGCTTGCACCTTGCTTAAGTCCATCTCTAAATAATCCGCTATTAACTTCAATTGTGCTTCGGTCATAATATTGTTCCCATGTAAGGGGGGAGTTGATCGACTAGATTAAAGTGGATAGAAAGGATGAACTTATACAGCCTTTACATTTCAAACCAGTTTTATACCTGGTTATTTTAGGGAGGATGAATCACAAAATTTCATTCAATGGCTAAATAAGGCTGAGTATTAAACCAGTTATTAAATCACGTAAAAAACACAGAGACATTAGCACTTAATTTCAGTATCGAATGTCCGCTACCGGACAATTTAGGTTAAATTACATCTATATTGACCAATGTCTGCTACGCAAGCCATATTTACCTAAGTGACTTAAATTGATTAGTATTAATTTTCTAGCGGATGCTGATTCAATCGTTTTTAAGAAGACCATCAAGGGTCTGAAAAACTGTGCAGTGCATTAACTAATGGAGGGACCTGAGTGGGTATAGGTTGGCAGAATAATGAGAATAAAAAAACGACAAAGTTAGTCTATTAAAAATTAGAACCAGAGACTGTAGTAGTAAATATTACATTAATTATTCAAAGCTCAATGGGCTCATTGAGCGTTTCATAATTTAATCTGCAGTGTTTAAAAGTTGTTCCTGTGGCTGTCTCAACTAAAGGGGTGATCGTTTTGAGCATTTTATTGAATGACATTGGCTGCTTACTCGTCCATCTAAGTGTGTTAGCGGCCATACACAGTAAATCAAATACGGTTTCAACCCTATTATCGTGCCCGTGTTGGCGTAAAAATTTATTCTGACCGATTACGATGCTTCCCCGCTCTATGGTCCGCAGAGAAAAAATACAATCTATTATCTCATCATTGCTAGATAATAGTTCCCCGCTATTAATTGCCCTCCTCCAAAGCTCTTGAACCCTTGCTTTTAACTCAATGAAAACCACATTAATATTCCCCTCGTATTCTGGACTCGATACTCCGTATACGTGAGGGTTTACACCTAAAAAGTTAATGCAAACATCTCCTTCTTTTGCCGACCAGCACTTAACGATATCGTACATAAGTGTATAGATTACTTTCTCTTTATTACTCAAGCCATCCATGTCCATTAACAAATCTGTTTTTACAAGAATATCATTAACATGCTCAATAAAAAGGGCTGCAACAATATCTTCTCGAGAGCTGAAATGACTATAAAATGTTTTTGGTGAACACTTGGCTCTTGGTGGTATCTGAGACAGCCTGAACGAGCACACCCCCTCCTCTATAATTAGCACTTTAGCTTCAGCCAAAATATTGTCTCTTGTTACTGATTTTGTTTTTAAATGGTTATGCATTTCGCTCTCCCCAATCAAACTCTTATTTAATAAATGAACGATTGCTCAGTATATTTCAAGGAAACAAGACGGAAGTGTGACAGGTTTCAACTTGATATTAGCAATTGAGATGTAGGATTTTCACTGGGTGACGGCTGTCACTTTTTTATAGATTAAAATTTTCCCTTCAGCAGTAAATTACATCACAGAAAAGAATCTCATCAAAAAATATGATTGTTAGCAGGAATTAACCCTCCTGTTAATTATCACATTGAGGACAATATGAAAGCATCACTAACAACTCTTGCAACGGCTTTATTTATGACGTTCACAGCTTCAGCCGCAGAAGTAATAAAAATCGATACTCCAGTACTGGATAACACAGTACAGAAGGTCTACTCCGTTTACTGCCCGTTCTGTTACAAGTACGAGAAAGCCGTAACTCCGAACTTAATCAAGAACCTTCCTGCCGGTACAAAGTTCCAGGCAATCTGCTTAGAGAACAAAGGTGAACTAGGTATAGAGGCCTGCGAGGTTTTAGCCGCCGCACAAACTCTTAGCCACAAGAAGTACAAAAAAGCCAAGCTGGCCATGTACTCCGCAGTGCATGACAAGAAGCTGAAAAACGTTAAGGGCTCAACTGCAGTCAAAGGTGATTTAGCTGCTATCGGGCTTAAAGCTGCTGGCATATCTCAATTGGAGTTCAGGAATGCGCTTAACTCTTCTGAGGCTCAAGACAAGCTCGCCTATGACCGTACTATTGCTCTAACCATTGCCAAGAAAAAGGGCATACCAGCCATTGTCGTTAGCGGTAACAAGATGATTGATACCAGCACTATTACTTCATTGGCCAACCTTGACGAAACCGTTAAGAAATACCTTTAGGACTAACCATGATTAATAAACTTAAGCAGTGGTTTGCAGACTTAAAGGCATATCCACTACTAACACTAGAAGCAACGCAAGAAAGCCGCACAGTCTGGGCGATTATGGCCGGTGTATGTGTGTTCATGCTTGGCTCTGCAATGGGATTTTTTCAGGTGTACCTTGAGATGGACCCATGTGAAAACTGTGTCTATATCCGATTCAGCCAGTTCTGCATCTTGATAGCCGGCGTGATGATGATCATCTCGCCTAAAAACAAAGTGGTTAAAGCTTTAGGCATAGCACTCGCTTGGTACGGAATCGTCTATGGCATGGACAAGGCAATAATTTTATCTGGTCAGCATGTAGCCTCACACGCCGCAGACTCTGGGCTTGACCTATTTCAATCTGGTCAGGGTGCTAATGCTTGCTCTTTAGAACCCACATTTCCGCTAGGTTTGCCGCTTCATGAGTGGCTACCTTTCGAATTCGCTCCATCTGGTATTTGTGGCGAGGATGACTGGACGTTCTTCGGTCTCAACATGGCTCAATACTGCATCATCTCTTACACGGTATTTATAGCCTGTGCTTTGCCGCTAACCGTTGCTTTTATCACTAAGACTTTAAGAGAGAGGAAGTAATGAAAAAGCTTATCGCAATAGTCGCGTTCGCGGCGTTACTGACAGGGTGTGAATCTACGCCAGGCTCTAACGATGTACTTATTAGCGGTGATGCTTTATCTGCATCACCAGTTAAAAGCGACACAGGCAGGCTAGCCTGCAGGATCGTGACAGTCCATTCAACTGATTACATCGATATCGAAGACGCAGAAGATTGTCGCGTAACCGGTATTTAGTTAACACAAATTGGTGTTTAAACGCCATATAAAAACCAAAAAATAGGATGATAAAAATGCTTAAAAGAACAGTTATAGCAACAGCAATAGCCGCAGTATCACTAGGCGCATCTGCCGCTGGATTTAAGCCAGCTCCTGCAGCCGGTGAGCTTGGCGCAATGCTAGTGAACCCCTATGGTAACTCACCTCTAACAGCGCTGATTGACCTCCGCAGCAAACACCCGACTGATGTAGTTGTCACAGTTAAAGGTAAAGGCCGCAACGGTATAGATATTAAATACCCAGTGGGACAGAAGACCCTTAACACTCATGACGGTATCCCTGTATTTGGTCTATACGCCGATTACAAGAATGTCGTTGAAGTTAGCTACAAAATAAACGGTAAAAAGGTCTCTGAGACATACAGCGCACTCACTGGATCTATCGTTAATAACTACATCGACAACCGTAACATTACGCAACTTCAAGAGGTTCAGGTAAAGAAGGTAGCTAAAGGTTTCGAAGACCGTTTATACCTTGTGAACACTCACACGTTTAATCAGCAGGGCTCTGACCTCCATTGGTCTGGACAAAAGGGTAAAGATGCGGGGATTTTCGAAGGTTCTCCAGCTATGGGGGCCTTACCATTCGAGAATCCCCCTCTAACCTACGTTGTAGATACCGAAGGTGAAATCCGTTGGTGGCTAAACCAGGACGCGACTTATGATGCGTCTACTATTGATATTATGAAGCGTGGGTACTTGATGGGCTTCCAGGATACTGGCAACGGAAGTTACACATACGTCCAAGGCCAGAGCTACGGAACATTCAACCTTCTTGGGCAGATCAACGGCAAGCGCCTACCCCGTGGCTATGTCGATGCGTCTCACGAACATAATGTCATGCCTAATGGCCATACACTAGTTCGTGCTGCTAAGGCCAACTATGTTAACTCTGTTGGTGACACAGTCCATACCGTCCGTGACCACATATTAGAGATGGATCAAGATGGCAACTTAGTTGATGTGTGGAATATCGCTGCGATTCTTGACCCTTACCGTGATGCTCTACTAGAAGCGCTAGACATGGGCGCAGTCTGCTTGAACGTAGATATAGATCATATGGGTGAGACCGCCAAGATGGACATTGACGCACCTTATGGCGATATTCCTGGTGTCGGCGCTGGTCGTAACTGGGCTCATATCAACTCTATTGAGTACGACCCTAAGGGCGATGGAATCATTGTATCGCTACGTCACCAGGGTGTCGCAAAGATTAACCGTGATAAGGAAGTTGTCTGGATTCAGGCTCCACGCGAAGGCTGGAACAAGGAGCTTGCTAAGAAGGTTCTAACTCCTGTGGATTCAAATGGTAATAAGATCGAGTGTACCGAGAAAGGTGTTTGTGAGGGTGACTTCGACTTTACCTACACACAGCACACAGCTTGGTTGAACAACTCTAACGGCAACCTGACTGTATTTGATAACGGTGATGGCCGTGGTAACACTCAGCCAGCTATCGGCACTATGAAGTACAGCCGTTTCGTTGAGTACAAGATTGACGAAGAAAACATGACCATTGAGCAGGTCTGGGAATATGGTAAAGAGCGCGGGTATGACTGGTACAGCCCTATTACATCAAACGTAGAGTACATGGCAGACCGTGATACCTACTTTGGTTTCGGTGGCTCAATCCATCTTTATAGCCGTGGAGAGCGCACCATCGGTAAGATCAATGAGATTGGCCGCAAAGATGGCAAGGTCAAAGTTGAGATTGATGTGCTGTCAGACAAGCCAAACACTCCTCACTACCGCGCAAGCCTAGTGAACCTAACAAGTCAGTTCGGACAATAACAACATAATGCAGTAGGGGCTTTCGAGCCCTTTTTATAAGGTAAAATGATGAATAAAATTCTAAAAATCGCTGTACCGGCTGCACTTGCTTGCTTCTCTGCGTCTTCTCAGGCTGAAGTGATAGTACAAAATAACTCTGTCGGTATCGGTTATGAATACATGATCGGAGACATGGGCGATGATAACCCGACTCAACAAGACCAAGAGTATTTTAGGTTTACTAACGTAACCGTTGCTGATTGGGGTTCAATGATTGGCTGGTTAAAGTTTGAAAACCCGACAGACACTGCAGAAGCCGGAGTCGGTGATGGATATGTGACAACTAAAGCTTGGTTAAAACTTGATTACAGCCTAGGGAACACACCATTCAATGCATGGGTGCAGTCATTCACTGTTGGCAATAAGGCTACATTCGAAGAGAACCTTTACCTGGGTGGTTCGTATGATGTGAACCTGGGACCGGTTAAAGGAACTGCAGGTTTAGGAGCCATGTATGCCTATGGCTCAATGCACGAAGGCCCGAATGCCGGTGCATCGTTTGCGGGATTCTCAGGATATGCAGCAGTGCTTCAACTCAAAATGCCACTGTCAAAATCATTGACAGCAAAGTTTTACTACGAAGGCCAGTTCGACCGAAGCTCTGAGCATCAAAGCATCGGTTATAAAGATTACGGCTACCAAGCTATAGCTTGTATCGACTACAAACTTCCTTCAGCCATGCTTGCCAGCCTTTCGTATAAACATCGAGAAAACTGGGGGGGAGTTAAGGCTGAAGGCGGCATCGTTTTTGCTGAAGTATCGTATTCATTTTAGTTAATGTTGAGCAGAACTTATCCAAGTTTCTATCTGCTGCTTTTATGGTTTTCAGACTGATAGCTGACTTGGGGAAAACTTGGCACAGATGACATGAAGTCGTTTTCCGAGTATTACAAGTTCTAGCTCAACCGTCCCGCCTTGCTCCCTTATATCCAGGGCGGGACGCCACTCATTGAAGACGGTTTGCTTTAGATTGGCAATGTCCAGCGAGATAAATCCCACTTTCCCTTATCAAACCCACTCCGATTTTGAAAGTGAACACTAGATCTGAAAGATATCATTTATCTAATTTGACGACACAGAGTTTTCCTCTAAGCCTTACTTGCCTATGGACTGAAGCGACCAAGCCACTTTGACCATCACATGCGAATAGTTAGTGTCGTCCAAAGACAACAGTTGCTTTCGCATGCATGGATAGTTTAGCTGGTATCGTATGGGGAATGAGTGTTGTAATTAATAACTGAAGTCAGGAACTTAAAATACGAAGTCACAAACTAACTCCACTCAAATTGTTTATCTAACTTTGCTCTGGAACGCTTCAAAATTGTTTAGCGCATCAAATGCGGTAAATACATTCCAGCCATGACTCCTCAAGACTTGTGCATTATTCATGTTGATTAATACCGCAACTTTACGCCTTGGCCAACAAAGATCTATCGCAATCATATTGTTATTATCATTAATAACTATTCCGAGTTCAGCACCAGGAACTCTTGTTGATTGACATTTTTGAAGAAGACCATCGAGGGCAGAATCAGCGCATTCTCGAACACTAAAGATTTTTCAGTATTGGGGGAACAAGTCACAAGTAAGGAATTTACTGAGAGATATTATGGCCTGTACATAAATGCGGTCGACCAGCTGTATAAATGCGAGAGTAATGCGGCATTGTATGCGGCGTCGATACTGCGGATGATAGAGTTGCAAGATGTCTGTAGTTACCACAAGATAGTTTGAACTGTATGGCAAATATGCATGCTTGGATCAATATTTAAGGCTAGGAGCTGTGGGGACTTTGACCCTGCCTGCTGAGCAGACAATTACACGACAGCGCTGGACTGAACTGGATTGCGCTAGTTAAATGTAGGCTGATATTTCGTATATCAATAACTAGGAAGAACTAGGATGAAAAAGCCTTCTCGTAATTTAATTTTGCAAGTAGATCTAGCCACTTTTCTTGCTGGTGGAATTTCAACAGTAACCATTCAGGCATAGAAGCTGATACCAGCTTAATGAGGTATCTGGGATCATTCCTGCACGCGGTGTGATCCGTTTCATTAGGCGCGTACCATTACAGGTTGGGCAGTTTGTAACAATCCTCGTGCGGCAGCGGGTGCATGCTACAGTAGTGAATGGCACCTGGTGCCATATGTGCTGGGTCATAGATGCTAGGCAAATGATTCGAGTACGTGGATTCGTAATTGGTCTAAGGACATCGATACCTCGGGATCTAACATCGGCCCCAAGAACAGGGCAAGTGGCGCGGCTAGGGCTTCGCGTTCTTCGATGGACGCCACCTTCAAGTGGTCACCCATTGCAGCGTGCATCATGCTGCCGAATGATAGGCTCGTGTGATTGGGTTCAGCAGCGTGCATCATAAATGCTGATAGGTAGATGACGGCTATGGCTTTGCCCCGCTTGGTTGCTCCTGGTACTGAGCTTACAGTCGGCAATATCTTATGGCGCAGCGAGAAGTCTACTATGGTGCGTTGGTCCGCGGCACGTAGGCCGTTAGCTGCTAATAGTGCGTACACTTCGGTATTTAAAGCCAGCTTCTTGAACGTGCCAAACATTATTCTAACTCCTCTGGGTTAGTAAGGGGTTTATCTTGCTGCGCGTGCGTCTCGTCTTCGTCCCGCTTTTCGGGAGGCATGCATTCACGTTCTAATTCTTCTAGGGTCATAGCTTAGTCCTAGTTGTCGAAGGATGAGTAGTACGCTGGATTAGCTGTAGCTTCTCCCTGGAGGTTGGATCATTCATTAGCACAGTGTGCAGATATCCCCATGCTCATTGCACAGTCAATCATTAACTCTGCGGTCTGCGCTCACTTTGCTTCGAATTTAATCGCAATATTTTACTCAACAATTAAATAAACCTGAGTATTTGAAGCTTTATTAAATTCACGTAAAAAGTGCAGAGACACTAGCACTTCATTTCAGCACTGGATGTCCGCTACAGGACAATTGAGGGGAAAGGCACCTATATAGGCCTAAGTCTGCTACGCAAGTCATTTTTATATAATTGACTTGAACTGATTGGCATTAGTTTTCTAGCTGATGCCAATTCAATCGTTGTTCAAAAGACCATAGAGAATATAAAAAACGGTGTAGTGAATTAACTAATGGAAGAACCTGAGTGGGATATGGGTTGCCCTGCCTGCAATAAACTCAAAGGCGAACAGTTCAGTCATTGAAGGCTTGGCGTTTTAGTTTGAATAACTTCAGACAAACAACCACCTAATAATTAGTCCAATACTGTTTTCTGATTTGACAATCATTACGACGGGATACATGAGACAGCAAGCCAGGAGAAACACTTCCCTTTTGATAAACCATTTAAACATCATTGATTTACCGATGGATTAACTTTCTTGGGTCTCTGATGCTCAGGTCAACATTTGCCAGCTTATTTCCGAGACCCGAAATATCGTTTAAGTAGATACAACCACGATCTAGATGAACTAGATGTTCCCTTTCTAATTGCTTTATTGATTCATTTACTCTTTGACGTGCAATACCCGTTATCCTGCTAAGCTGCTGTTGTGACACAAAAAACCTAGGTGTTTCACCAATCAAAAACGGTATATGTGCAGCAAGTTCGAGAAGCAGGTATACAACTCTTGAAAGTATGTTTTCGCTCATCATTAATTGAGATTGTAGCCATTTAGCTTTTGCAGCGAAGGAATGCGAATGAAACCACTTATACATCTCCACATTGTCCTTAGCCAAGAGCTGCATATCTGAGTTTTTAAAATGGATAAGGCTGAGCGGGACTATTTCGTTTAGAAAAAATGGGGTGTAACTCGCGCTTTCAATATCATAACTGCCAAACCAATCACCTTGACCCATAACGATGTTATTGACCGTTTTTAAGTTAGGAGTCTGCATGCAGATGGTTACTGTGCCCTCTAAGATAAAGCTGATCCCTTGATGAGCAATACTTGAGTCATCCAAGTCACTCGGTTTCATCTTATTTTTGAACTGAGCAATAGAAAGGAGTTTATTGGTTAAGTCTGACGACAGTTCTGTTGCCCAGTGGAGTTTGCTTGCCAATTTGGAGTCAATCAAATGCTTATGCCCTTCTGCTACACCACTGTTAGTTAATCATGCGGTGTTATCACTAAGATATATCTAATATACATCAAGTGTCTCATAGCGGACAGTTCTTGCTGCAATATCTGTCTATATTGCTCAGCCCATAGGTAAACACCAGATTGAATTTTCTAGTCATTACTCCTTCCTAAAGAGAGAAATCACGCTGGAATAACATAGAAATCAAGAGTTGGAGCACCAAATGAGAAAATTATTAGTCGCTGTTATTGGAATGGCATCATTGAGTACTACAGCAGGCTTTGATGAGAAGGTAGCGGCATCATTCGCCGGAAAGTACGAAGTTTGCGCCAAGCGTTTAGGCAATAAGCCTGGATATAAACTCAAAGCTGGAAGGCTTAAGGCCGAGGCCAACAGCATTCATATCGATCAAATTGGTGACGGCGGATACCTAAAGGCGCTTGATAAAGCCAAGAAGAAAGCATGGAAACTGTCACTCAAAAAATGTAAGAAAATTGCAGATAGACTCTAACCCAACTGAGCAACAGGCATCACACGTAAAACTGTATAAATTTCAGCACTGTAACAAGCTAAAATTTCATTTAGAAAAAAGACGAGAAGCAAACACATGAGCATAGAAGCCATTGCAGCAATATTTATAGTGTTCAACCTAAACTGGTTGGTGTGGATATTCTCTCGCAAACCGAACAATGAGATAGAGCTTTCTAACATTGCAACCATCGAAGCTTCACGGGCCTTACTTGAGTCCCAACTCGAAGAGTGTTTTGAAAAACTGGCAACGCTGACGCTAACGAAAGCTCGTCTTGAACATCGGCTCGACAATGCAATCAAAAGCAATAAAGTCAAGGACAGCGAGATATGGGAGCTAAATAGACGCTATCGAATCTTAACCGTGAAGCGACAAGAAATTGAGAAGTTAACGCCTGTGATTAAGCCGTCATAATCAAACTTAGACGAGACAAATGGCTGCATGGTCATTCATAGCGAAGAATAACCCGTTGATTATGGCGCTAACGAAAGAGCTACATTACTTTGTTGAGCATCACAAAATACCAGTGTTCTTCACCTTTGATACAATCAGCAAAGGTAGCACCATATTTTGAAGCTCTAATTTCAATCAGCCTAAATAAAATACAATAGATCCTACAAAGCCACCCTTGTTTAAAGTTACCCCATCCAATTCAGGCCCCCCTCCCGCTCTTTTGCATTGCTAAGATTCTAATTTTAGTGACATAACCCACTATTCAAAAGATAAAACTAATGTAACATCACCATCCATAAGAAAAACCTTATCTAACAACGGATTTAATGGAGAAGTTACAGATGTTCATGATTGAGTTAAATGATACCGGCTGGCGGTATTGGCTGATAACGGCTGCACTGCTTACCTACGGAGTTGTCGCTGACCCCATAGGTTTTGTGCTTGCCATAGCCCTTACCTTGGTTCATCTGCTTCACTTTGTCATTATGAAACGAAGTGTTACCGCATTTCCGATACAGGTTCGATTTTGGTATCTGTCGCTTCTGTTGCTAGCGCAGGTCGAGGGGCTTGGATGGATATATTGGATCCCGGCAATAGGCACATGGGCTCAGGTAGTCTTTGGCTACTGCGCCATGGCGCGCTTCGTTTCACTACTGCCCTGGAACAGCAGTGAGAATTTTTCATTCGGCTTAGTCATCCGAACGATTATAGCCCGCCCCGTTAAAGGAAGCATCAAGCAAAAGGTTGCCGTTAAAAAATAGATGCCATTGAAAATTAATCGATGCTCAGTAATGAGATAAGCCCACCGACTGTGGGCTTATCTCTAACGCAAGCTTATAACCTGTCACTTTAGCTAATGACGCTCACTTTAAGCTAAAGGCTTTCTCTGCTCTCCAGCTCCCTCTTATCTGAAGCTCTCATTTATCGTCTGCAGAACATGATTGCCCGGGCAGAGTGTCTCCTGCTTCAGGGCATTGAGGGGAGTATCGGTAGTCTGGTTAATTTCATGATAATCATCGGCTTCCGGATCTATATACATTAACCCCGTTAATATCTTTCCTTCGGCCTTCACCTGTTCAATTCTGGCCATGGCGTGTAAACGGTCATGGGCATCATAATCCGGCTGAATTCGAGAGAGGCGTAATATTGAGCCGTCATGCAAACAGATATCTTCGCTATCTGCATCACCATTCTCACAGCGGATCTCCTGTTTCACCGGCACAAAATCGGCTATCGCCGCCGTGACTATATGGTCGTGGACGTAGTCATAGGAGCGCGTCGACTCAGGGGTGTTATTGAAGGTAACGCAAGGGGAGATGATATCGATAAAGGCAAAGCCCTTATGGCTTATCGCCGCCTTGATAAGAGGCACGAGTTGAGCCTTATCACCTGAAAAGCTGCGAGCGACAAAGGTGGCACCAAACTGCAGCGCACTGACGCACAGGTCGATATCGGTAAACAGACAGGCCTCTCCGGCCTTATTTTTCATCCCCTGCTCCGCCGTCGCAGCAAGCTGACCCTTAGTCAAACCATAGACTCCATTATTGGCGACCATATAGAGCATATTGAGTCTTCTGCGAACCACATGGGCAAACTGACCAAAGCCGATTGAGGCACTGTCTCCGTCGCCCGACATGCCCAGATAGATAAGGTCTCTGTTGGCCATATTCGCCCCCGTTGCCACCGACGGCATGCGGCCATGTACGGTATTAAAACCATGAGCGTGATTGAGAAAGTAGTTAGGCGCCTTGGAGGAGCAGCCAATACCGGATATTTTTGCAATGCGATGAGGCGGGAGTGATAACTCGGCGCAGGCCTGAGTCACCGCGGCGGTGATCGCGTCGTGTCCACATCCGGCACATAGGGTCGACAAGGATCCCTCATAATCCCTGTGAGTTAAACCTAGATCGTTCACCTCCAGACGTGGATGTCTGAACTGGGGCTTTTGAAAACTCATACTTTATCCCTTTCCATTTCAGTTATTCCGATACCCTATCCCTTTCCATTAGCCGGCTACTCGATTGGTTTGCGCCGATAACTGTTCTTGCACCGAATCGGCAATAAACTCACCCGTGATGGCTAAGCCATCGTAATGGAGTACCGGTGTCATAGCCGCCGGGTCTATCGTCAACTCATTGCACAGTAGTGTCCTGAGCTGTCCGTCTCTGTTCTGTTCGATAACAAACACCTGATCATGGCTATCGATAAAGTCGAGAACCTGCGCACCAAAAGGAAATCCTCTTACACGCATGGTGTTGGCCTTCACGCCCTGCTCCATCAGTAGTGCTACAGCCTCAGGAATCGCTTCCAGAGTCGAGCCGTAAAAAATTAACCCCACCGATGCTGACTTAGCGTTAAGTTGAATAACAGGCTCAGGTAGAAGTGTGGCTGCGGTGGCAAATTTATGATTCAAACGTTCCATATTATTGATGTAATCTTCTGCCTTCTCTGAATATGCAGCGTGTTCATTACGTGAGGTGCCACGGGTAAAGAAGGCACCTTTCTTAGGGTGGGTCCCCGGCAGGGTGCGATAACAGATCCCATCGCCATCGATGTCGGCATAACGAGCAAAATCGGTGATCTCGTCCAGTTCTTGGGCATCGAGTACCTTACCCAAGTCGTACTTATGGGCGTCATCCCACCCGAAAGGCCGGCTCATGTGATGATTCATACCGGTATCGAGGTCTGTCATCAATATGATTGGCGTTTGTAATCGGTCGGCCAGATCGAAGGCTAAGGCACTAAATTCAAAGCATTCATATGGCGACGATGGAATTAAGAGTACCTGCTTACTATCGCCATGAGAGGCGTAGGCGCAGGTGAGCATATCCGACTGCTGGGTACGGGTTGGCATGCCGGTCGAAGGCCCCGCCCTTTGTACATCGATAAGCACCAGAGGGACTTCGGCAAAATAGGCCAAGCCTAAAAACTCGGTCATCAGTGAAATCCCGGGGCCACTGGTGGCGGTAAAGGCCCGCGCGCCACTCCAGCCGGCTCCCATGGCAATACCTATGGCTGCGGGCTCATCTTCGGCCTGGACTATGGCGTAGTTTTTTTGCCCGCTGGCGGGATCGATACGCAATCGCTGACAGTAAGATGAAAACTTCTCAATAACCGAGGTAGAGGGAGTGATCGGGTACCAGCCAACCACAGTAGCACCACCATAAACCGCCCCTAAGGCGCAGGCGGTGTTACCGTCGACCATAATTTTGTCGCCCACCAGATCCCGACGTTCAAGGTGTATGGCTAACGGACAGCTAAACTGTTTAGCCGCAAATTGAAAGCCAAGCTCCAGGGCATACAGATTTGGACGGATAAGCTTATCTTTTCCCTTAAACTGTTCCGACACCAGCTGCCTGAGTACCTGAAAATCGAGGCCAAGCAGAGCAGCCATGGCTCCCACATAGATCACATTCTTAAATAGCTGTCGCTGACGTTGATCGCTGTACTCGGTGCGACAGATCTCGGAGATAGGCATCCCCAAAAAGATAATATCCTCCCGTTCCAGACGCTTAGGTAACATACAGCTGGAGTCATACAGCAGATAGCCTCCGGCTCGTACCGAGTCGATATCTTCACTCAAGGTCTGAGCATTCATGGCCACCACCATCTCTGGCGCTCCGCCGCGACGCCCCAGATAGCCTTTCTCACTGATCCTCACCTCAAACCAGGTGGGCATACCCTGAATATTGGATGGAAATATATTCTTAGCGCTTACCGGGAGCCCCATTCGCATGATGGCCTTGGCGAACATGTTGTTAGCACTGGCAGAACCGGTACCGTTGGTATTGGCAAAGCGCACCACAAATTCATTGATTGATTGACATTGGGTCATTTGATCGTAGCCTTTACATTATTCAAGATTAACTTTTTCATCTCCCTGGCACCTCTTGAGGCAGCAACGCTCGGCACATCCCCCGCAGATTGACTCACACCCAGTCATTCGATCGCGGCCTTCGCATTGTTTAAGATAAACTTTTTCATATCCCAGGCGCCGGTAGGACAACGCTCGGCACACAAACCGCAGTGAAGACACACATCTTCGTCCTTGATCATCAAATGGCCCGTCTTCAGGGGGGCTGATACAAAAAGTTCCTGCTCAGGATTTATATCACTGACCCTAAGCCTGTTCACGACGATAGGATCTCTTACCTCTGTCTCCTCGGCCTGAGCCGGGATAAAGTTAATGCAGTCCACCGGGCAGACATCTTCACAGGCGGAGCATTCGATGCAGATATCTTCACTGAAGATGGTATGAACATCACAGTTAAAACAACGATGAGCTTCGTCAAGGGCAAGCTTCTCGTCATAGCCTAATTCGACCTCACTCGTCAGTTTCTCTATCGCCTCCTGCCAATCGAGACGCGGCACAGGATAGCGTGAGTCCAGCTTTATCTTATTATGGTAACTCCACTCATGAATACCCATCTTCTGGCTGACAAGGTTGAAATCAGTGACAGGTCTTTCTAAGACCGGGTCTTTACCATGGCATAGCAGATCGATAGAGATGGCAGCCTTGTGACCGTGAGCCACTGCGGTAATTATATTCTTTGGACCAAAGGCGGCATCGCCACCAAAAAATACCGTTGGTAAGCTCGATTGCAATGAGGTCTCATCGAGCACCGGCTGTTGCCATTCATTGAACTCGATGCCAATGTCACGCTCTATCCAGGGGAAGGCGGTATCCTGGCCTATGGCGATCAATACTTCATCGCACTCCATCATCACAGTATTACCCGTTGGAGTTAACGTACGCTTGCCCTTCTCGTCATAACTGGACTTCAGCTCCTCGAACAGCACGCCCTTAAACTTCCCCTTTTCCATGACGAACTCTATGGGCGTGTGATTTGGGATGATCTCAATGTTTTCCCCGGCAGCATCGCTTTTCTCCCAGGGGGAAGCCTTCATCGCTTCGAAGGTCGAACGTACCACCACCTTTACCTGTTTGCCTCCCAGGCGTTTAGCGGTTCTACAACAGTCCATGGCTGTGTTGCCGCCCCCCAGAACGATAACCCGCTCACCGATACTTCGGGTATGACCAAAGGCAACACTGGCTAACCAGTCAATCCCCAGAGTCAGATGATCCTTTGCCTCCTGGCGACCCGGGATCCTGACATCCCTACCTTTCGGCGCCCCGGTCCCCACAAAGACCACATCAAATATCTCCTCAAGCATGGCTTTCATGCTATTTATGGCAACACCAAAACGAACCTTGAGTCCCATTTGCAGAATCAAATCCAGCTCTTCATCGAGAACAGTTTCCGGTAGGCGAAACGCCGGAATTTGACTTCGCATCATGCCACCAGCCTGGAGATCACGTTCGAATAGTGTGATCTTGTAACCCAGCGGCAGTAGATCCCGGGCGACCGTTAGTGAGGCGGGACCAGCGCCTATCAGGGCGATATGTTTACCATTCTTAGTTCTGGGGATCTCCGGCAACAGAGCCTGTATATCCCCCTTATAATCGGCCGCAACCCGCTTCAAGCGACAGATGGCTACCGGGTCATCTTCGACCCGTCCTCGGCGGCATGCAGGCTCACAGGGACGATCACAGACCCGTCCCAAAATGCCGGGAAAGACATTTGACTCCCAGTTGAGCATATAGGCTTGGGTGTATTTTCTGTCGGCGATAAGACGAATATATTCGGGCACCGGCGTGTGGGCAGGGCAGGCTTGTTGGCAGTCAACCACTTTGAGAAAGTGTCGGTAGTGGGAAGTATCTGTTTTTTTCAAAGTAACAACCTTGGTTAATGACAGACTTAGTTAATGACAGACTTGTTTAATGAGAGTAAAGTTTTCCTGTACATTTAATGTACATCATAATCACCAACAAAGAAGGTTTTTTTGTTATTTTCCAGCCTTGTACAGAATCAAGCTTAAGTCTTCAATCGACCCAGCTGCTCATGCTGTGACTTCACTAAACCGGCCAGATTAGTACTGCTATCCAGCGCTTCACCGGCAAGCCTGGCGAGTTCAGAAGCGGAATCAGAGATCCCGGTTATATTCTTATTCACCTCTTCGGTGACGGCACTTTGCTCCTCCGCCGCTGTGGCGATATGGGTAACCTGGCTCGAGACCTCATCTATCTGTGCAACCATGGCGTTGATCGAAGCCAGCGCCTCCTCTGTTTGAGCCACGGCCTGCTGGGCTTTTACTGCACCACTGTCTATCACATCGGAGGCACTGCTGACCTCCATCTGCAGCGAACTAATCAACTGAGTAATATCGTCTGTCGATGTCTGTGTCTTTGACGCCAGAGCCCTCACCTCATCGGCCACAACCGCGAAGCCCCGCCCCTGTTCGCCGGCTCTGGCAGCTTCGATGGCTGCATTGAGCGCGAGTAGATTGGTCTGCTCTGCAATAGAACGGATCACATCAACAATAGAGCTGATATTATCGCTGCTTGTTGAGACTCGGCCAACTGCATCTTTTGCCTCTATAGACTCATCAGACATAGTGGTCACATAGTCCATCGCAGTAATTAAGCTATGCTCACTCTGCTTCACATTCCGCGACATCGCATCGGTTTCCGTCGCGGTCTGCTCCGAGGCTTTAGCCACTTCCAGTGCCGTAGCGCTCATCTGATTCACCGCAGTCACCACACTTTCAATCTCACCGTATTGACCATTAACACTGTCCCGGGTTTGCTGCGCAATGTTAGCCACGGTTAGGCTTTCCTGTTGTGATTGGCTTGCAAGCTGTTTGAGCTCGACGATTAACAATCTGAGTTTAGTGAGAAATGCATTAAACCCTTTGCCTAAGGCTATCAATTCGGCGTGGGATTCGACTTCGATAGATTGGGTCAGATCCCCCTCGGCACTGGCCAGGTTTTCGACTCTGGATTGGATCATCCTCAGTGGTGATATGATGCTGCGGATCACCAGCCAGATACTGAAAACGGCGATAACAGACACGATCGCGCCTAATGTGAGCTGTAGACTTCCCAGTGATTGGGCCATCGCCTGCATCTTGTTATCGAGCGCCATGGCGGTCTTAAATGCCTCCTCTCTGGGTACCTCGATCACCAGCGACCAGGTACTGCCAGACAGCGGAATATCGATGGGATAGGCGACCGCGATCTCATCCATATTTTCAAAATATCTCTCCCCCTTGTGGAGACTCTGCAACTGCTCGGCTAAATCGGCCTTCATCGCCTCCTTAATCGGTCTGGCTTTCTTGTCATAGTGACTCGCCGCAACGATTAACCCCTTGCTGCTCAGTAGTGTCACCTTAGCCTTGCCCTGATACAGCTCATCCGATAGCTCTTTTATCAATTTTTGAAATATCGGCAGGTTAAGGTCGATACCCACTAACCCGATAAATTGACCATTTTTCAGAACCGGTACCGTCAGTGATGTCATCAAGGCGTTATGGCCCGGTGTCACTTCATACAGATAAGGTTCCATTAAACAGGGACGCTTACTGTCCTTAGCGCACAGATACCATTCGGCTTCGCGAATGCCGAACTCATTCAGTGTCGTGACATATTTCTCAGCGGCATCATCGACGGCTTCCTGAGAGACACTGCCATCGTCGTTACGTACGAAATACAGCTCTAAACTGCCTGCGCCCGCCACACTGTGACTCGCTCCCGAGAGATATTGAGCGTCATTGCCATCGAAGCCATTGGCTTCAAATTGCGCATACATGGATGACAACTGACTGTTCTTCTGTAGCACGGCAGCGACACTAACCTCCAGCCCTTCCCGAGTTAAATGCTCGGTACCCGAGGACTGCTCTATTGTTGCCGCAAACGAGTATGGAATGCGGTAAGCTTCATTAATAAACCCCGCAATCATCTCACCATACTCACCGGCTCTGGCTTCCAGTTTCGCTCTGGTCTCTTGATGAAGCACGTCCTGCACCTCGCTGGCAATCTCAGCATTTTTGTCACTCAAGGCCCACCACAAGGTGACGGATAAAATAGTCACAATTGCCAGAAACAGCGCTGAGGTGATCCAGAGTAACTTGGTACTGATGGGCAGATGTTTCATCGGTTTCTCCAAGAGGGTGCTTTATTCAAGCCAGATAAGTTCAGGCAAAATGGCATACGAAAAAATGAGAGAAGTTATATACAATAATATTAAAAATAGCAGGCTTGAGGACGAGTGCCATCACTAAGCCTATTTTATTAAATGAATTAGCAAGCTTTTGATTTTTTGATGGAAGGATCTGCCTCGACAGAGGCTCGAGGCAGATTGATTTTGACATGGTCGGTATTTATCAGATCCCCAGTTTATCCCTCATGGTGTAGTACCAGGCACCTACGGCACTGAAAGGGATCTTGAACATATGGCCGCCGGGGAATGGATAGTGAGGCAGACTGGCAAAGGCATCGAACCGGGTCGCCTGTCCATGTATCGCCTCGGCCAATATCTTTCCTGCCAGATGAGTATAGGTCACGCCATGTCCACTGCAGCCCTGTGAGTAGTAGACGTTATCTCCAATACGCCCTACCTGTGGCAGGCGTGACAGAGTCAGCAGGAAGTTCCCCGTCCAGGTGTAGTCTATCTTCACATCTTTAAGCTGAGGGAAGGTCTCCAACATCTTAGGGCGGATTATGGCCTCAATATCGGCCGGATCCCGCGCACCATATACCACGCCACCACCATAGATGAGGCGCTTATCACCCGACAGCCTGAAATAATCGAGTAGATAGTTACAATCCTCGACACAATAATCTTGAGGTAACAAGCTCGCCGCCAACTCATCACTGAGTGGCTCAGTGGTCACCACCTGAGTGCCACAAGGCATAGACTTAGCCTGCAGCTGTGGCATTAATCCATTCAGATAGGCATTACCCGCCACTACCACAAACTTAGCCTTAACCGAGCCTTTAGCCGTGTGTACCACCGGGCTATCACCCTGCTCGACCTTAATCACCGCCGAATCTTCAAATATCTTGCCGCCCAGTGACTCGACCGCATGCGCTTCCCCTAAGGCAAGATTTAACGGGTGAATATGTCCACCACTCTTGTCGAGCAAACCACCGACATAGCGCTCAGAGTCGACGACGGAACGGATCCCTTTGCCGTCGAGCAGCTCCAGGTGCCCCATATGGCCATGCTTCTCCCACAGCGTTTTTTGTGCCTCGAGATGGCCCATCTGCTTGGGGTTTATCGCGGCAAATACACCACCATCTTTAAGATCGCATTGAATATTATATTTGTGGATCAACCCTTTGATGATGCGCGAGCCTTCAAAAGCCATCTCGCCAAACAACTTGCCGTTCTCTTTACCGACGGTTTTTTCAATCGAGTCAATATCACGGCTGAAGCTATTCACTATCTGACCGCCGTTGCGGCCCGATGCGCCCCAGCCAATACGTGCGGCTTCCAAGACTGTGACACTAAAGCCAAGCTCTAACAGGTGTATCGCCGTCGATAACCCGGTATAACCGGCGCCTATGATACAAATATCGGCCTCAATATTGTCTGCTAATTGAGGACGTTCAACTTTATCGTTTGCAGAAGCTGCATAATAGGATTCTGCGTGAGGTACACTGCTCATTTCTCTGCCCTACCTTCTTATCTGTTTGGCCATACAGTCTGCCTCTATCTTCTTACCTGAGGCTTTGCTATTGAGACCAAGTTATATGGATAAGTGTGTCGAACCACTGACTGTTCACATGACGACACACATCTTTACTCTTATTGAACTTCTTTCTCACCCTCTAAGCCCGTTACATGGCTGGCGGAAGGCTCTTCTTGTCACTTCGACGAGCGAAGTACCAGGAGATAAATGCAATCAGGGAAACGGTTAAAATAATCAGCGTCGCCAAGGCATTAATCTTAGGTGAAACCCCCATACGAACGGAGGAGAACACCACCATAGGTAACGTCGTCGCACCCGGTCCCGATGTAAAGCTGGCTATCACTAAGTCATCCAATGAGAGGCTAAATGACAGTAACCAGCCCGCCATCAAAGAGGGAGAGATCATAGGTACCGTGATATAGAAAAACGTCTTAAGCGGGGTCGCCCCCAGATCTTGAGCCGCTTCTTCGATGGATTGATCCAGCTCCCGAAGACGCGCCGATACCACCACAGCTACGTAAGCGGCACAGAAGGTCGAATGGGCAAGCCATACCGTCAACATCCCTCGCTCGGCCGGCCAACCAAAGGTGTCGGCCATATGCACAAACAGCAACAGCAGTGACAAACCCGTGATCACCTCAGGCATAACCAGTGGCGCAGTGATCATGCTCGACAGTGTCGTCTTGCCCCATGAGCGGGAGAAGCGCGTCATCACAAATGCCGCCATAGTCCCGAGTACCACAGCCATACATGAGGCAAAAAATGCCACCCGTAAACTGGTCCACACCGCATCTAATATCTGCTGATCACGAAACAGCTCACCGTACCATTTAGCGGAGAACCCGCCCCACACGGTCACCAATTTCGACTCGTTAAAGGAGTAGAATATTAAGATAAACATAGGAATGTAGAGGAAGAACATTCCAGCCCAAAGCATGATGGTAGAAAAACTTAACTTATCCTTTAGGCTACTCATGCGTCTTTCTCCATACTTCTGGACTGATAACGGTGAAACAAGGTTATCGGAATAATCAACAGACCCAACATCACAATGGCGAGCGCAGATGCGACCGGCCAATCCCGGTTATTGAAGAACTCCTGCCATAACACCTTACCTATCATCAGGGAATCCGGACCGCCGAGCAGTTCAGGAATAACAAACTCACCGACCACAGGAATAAAGACCAACATAGAGCCGGCAATCACGCCCCCTTTAGACAGGGGAAGGGTGACCTTCCAAAACGTATTCATACTTCTCGATCCCAGATCCGATGCCGCCTCTAACAGGCTGCCATCGAGCTGAGAAAGGGTGGCATACAGAGGCAAGATCATAAACGGAAGGTAGCTGTAGATGATGCCGATATAGACCGCAAAATTAGTGTTCAGCATCTGAATGGGCTCGGAGATAACCCCCAGCCAGAGCAGTAAATTATTGATCAAGCCGTTATTGCTCAAGATCCCCATCCAGGCGTAAACCCGAATAAGAAAAGAGGTCCAGGAGGGCAACATCACCAAGAGGATCAGCAAGGTTTGCTGTTGTTTCGGCGCCCTGGCAATCGCATAAGCCATAGGGTAGCCAATCAAGAGGCAACCTAAGGTCGTTATGCAGGCCATTTTCAATGAGCCCAGATAAGCATAGATGTAGAGGCTGTCATCGAAAATGAGCAGGTAATTACCTATGTTCAGCAGGATCTGCAGAGATTCATCGGCGTAATTGAACAGTGACTCATAGGGCGGAATGGAGATGGCGGCCGTCGAAAAACTAATTTTCAGAACGATAGCGAATGGCAGGGCGAAGAAGAGTAATAACCAGAAATAGGGCACTCCTATCGTCCAGCATTGGCCTTTTGGCAATCTAAACTTCAGTGGTTTTTTCATGATATGTCCTCCTATGATCTGAGGACCACACCGCTGGTGGCCTCCCAACTGATGAAGACCTTATCTTTCCATGTGGGGGGATCGGAGCGCCTATCCCGGTTAGTCATCACCGACTGAATAACCTGATCGTTAGCGAGGCGGATATAATAGACAGAGATGCCGCCAAGGTAGGCAATATCCTCAACCTCACCACTGCACCAGTTATATTCATGTTGCGGCTGCTCACGACTGATGCGGGCTTTTTCGGGTCTCACGGCTAACCAGACCTTCTTATCTTCCACGTTGGTCGATACGCCGTGACCAATATAGAATTGCTGTTCCAATCTTGGGGACTCGATGATGGCATGATCCGCTTCATCGACAACAATCTCACCTTCGAACAGGTTAACAGACCCGATAAATTCGGCCACCATTCGAGATGACGGACTCTCATAGATATCCATAGGAGAGCCGGTTTGGGCTATCCAGCCCTCGTTCATGATGGAGATGCGTTCGGCCATGGTCATCGCCTCTTCTTGATCGTGCGTCACCATCACACAGGTTACCCCCACCGCTTCAAGAATATCGACCACTTCTAACTGCATCTGAGTTCGCAGCTTCTTATCCAATGCCCCCATCGGCTCATCGAGCAAGAGTAACTTAGGGCGCTTCGCCAGCGAACGGGCTAAGGCGACACGTTGACGTTGACCACCGGAGAGCTGAGCCGGCTTACGCTTGGCATACTGCTCCATATGCACCAGCTTAAGCATCTCTTTAACACGGGCGGCTATCTCATCCTTAGGCAATTTATCCTGTTTTAAACCAAATGCGATATTTTGTTCCACCGACATATGGGGGAACAGGGCATAGGATTGAAACATCATGTTGATTGGACGTTTGTGGGGTGGCATATCGGTAATATCTTCACCGTCCAGATAGATACGGCCCTCTGAGGGCTTCTCAAATCCAGCCAATATGCGCAGCAGTGTCGACTTACCGGAGCCTGAACCGCCTAATAACGCAAAGATCTCCCCCTGATTGATGTTTAATGAAACATCATCGACGGCGCGAACTTCATCGAATAATTTACTGACCCGCTCAATCTTAAGCAGGACTTTTCCTTGCGTCTTTGTTGTTGGTTTATTGGTGACGCCCGAGGTACTAGCCATATAACTTCTCCACAAAAGGCGCCTCATCTACAGGCACCTACGGCAATTTAAACGTGTTGAAAGGTGAAACAGAGGCAAGAGTGACTTGCCCCTCGAGGAGTGTTAGTAACCTGACTTGACCTTAGTCCATACTCGAGTCAGTGCACGTTGTGCCTTTAAGGCACGAACCTCACCCACATAAAGACGCTTCAATACCTCATCAGTCGGATAGATACCCGGGTCGTTACGGATCTCTTCATCGACCAACTCTTGAGCCGCAGCATTAGGATTGGCATAAGAGACATAGTTCGAGATAGGGGCTATCACCTCAGGACGAAGCAGATAGTTGATAAAGGTATGAGCATTGCTCACGTTAGCGGCATCGGCTGGAATGGCCAACATATCAAACCAGAGGTTTGCGCCCTCTTTTGGTATTGAGTAACCGATAACATGGCCGTTTTCAGCTTCTTCTGCACGGGTTGCAGCCTGCAAGATATCGCCTGAATAACCGACCGCGACACAGAGATCGCCATTGGCAAGATCTGTGATGTAACGCGATGAGTGGAAATAGGTGATATGTGGACGAATGGCTTCTAACACTTCACCGGCACGCTTAAAATCAGCTTTATTGCTGCTGTTAGGATCCAGACCTAAGTAGATAAGCGCCATAGGTACCATCTCATCGGCGGAGTCGAGGAACGACAGACCACACTTAGAGAGCTTTGAAGCATACTTAGGGTTAAAGATAAGCTCTAAAGAGTCGACCGGTGCATCTTCACCCAACACCTCTTTCACTTTCGCCTCGTTATAACCGATACCATTTGTTCCCCAAAGGTATGGCACGGCATATTGGTTACCCGGATCGGCAGTTTGAAGCTGTGTCATCAGATCTGAATTCAGGTTTTTATGGTTAGGCAGAAGGTTTGAGTCCAGCTTCTGAAATGCACCGGCTTTAATTTGCTTGGCCAGGAAGCTATTAGAGGGGACGACAATATCATAGCCGGAGCGGCCAGAGAGTAACTTAGCTTCCACGACCTCATTACTGTCAAACACATCATAAACCACACGAATGCCGGTCTCTTTTTCAAAATTAGCCAAGGTATCTTCGGCGATATAATCGGACCAGTTATAGACCCGAACCTCCTCTTGTGCCATTAGATTACTGCTTGCCAACACACCCGCACCCAATAGTGCTATTGTCGTCATCTTCTTTAAAAGCTTCATGCTATCTCCTTGATTTAGCGTAGCAGCCGTGAGTCACATCACCGCTGTCTGTCATTGTGTTACCGGTAATATCCGGATTTAGTTTTAATTTTTAACCAATGCTACACCTTAAAACCGCATCGGCAGTGTGCTACTGCTCTACAGCTAACGTATCCTTGTACACTCGTATAAATGGCAACAAGCATCCCGATACGAAATCTAACAATTCCTCCAATTATCAACCTGCGATCCAACCCCAATTGAATCTTCAGTCACACTCTCTTTAATCTTTAACTTTCAATATAAAGGAGCACGACTAGCGTGCTCCTTCTGAAAATTAGACGGTGAGTAACAGGTACTCTCGCTCCCATGAACTGATCACGCGTTTATAGCTGGCAAGGTCTGCCTGCTTCACCGCGATATAACCCATGGTAAATGCTTCTCCCAGATACTCTCGACACGCAGCGCTTTCAGACATGACGCCTAACGCTTCCTCTAATGTCAGAGGAAGACTAATACTCTGACGTGACTCGTTGGCTCTTCCCTGAACCGGCGTCGATGGTTTTACATCTTCGACCATACCGATATAGCCACATAACAGGCTCGAGGCGATCGACAGATAACTGTTCGAATCGGCGCCGGCAATACGGTTTTCAACACGAAGGTTCTGCGGTGAAGACTCTGGAATACGCAGGCCACAGGTACGGTTCTCTTCACCCCACTCGAGGTTAATCGGTGCCGATGTGCCGGGTAGGAAACGTCTGAATGAGTTCACATTCGGGGCTAACAGAGGCAAGAGTTCCGGGATAAATTTCTGTAATCCACCGATATAACTGAAGAAGAGCGGACTCTTAGTGCCGTCTTTCATCGAGAAGATATTCTGCCCTGACTTCACATCGACAATACTCTGATGCAGGTGCATCGCGCTGCCCGGCTCATCTGCGACAGGCTTAGCCATAAAGGTGGCACAGACACCATGCTTAAGTGCGGCTTCTTTGAGCGTACGCTTGAAAACGAATACCTGATCCGCCATAGAGAGTGCATCGCCGTGGCTGAAGTTAATCTCCATCTGGGCAGTGCCCTCTTCATGGATTAACGTATCGATATCCAATCCCTGCACTTCACACCAATCGTACATATCTTCAAACAGAGGATCGTACTCATTTGCCGCATCTATCGAGAATGATTGTCTGCCCGACTCTTGACGTCCGGAGCGTCCAACCGGTGGGATAAGTGGCTGATCCGGATCTTCGTTACGACGAGTGAGATAAAACTCCATCTCAGGCGCAACGACAGGCTTCCAGCCCTTATCTTCATAGAGTTTCAAGACTTTCTTCAGCAGATTTCGAGGTGACAATTCGATAGGGTTACCCATCTTGTCGTAAGTATCATGGATGACTTGAGCGGTAGCCTCGATAGTCCAAGGCAGCTGAAAGACAGCATTCTCATCGGGGACACAGACGAAATCGATATCGGCACTATCCAAGAGTGCATCATAGGGTTCATCTTCGACGTAATCGCCGGTCACCGTCTGCAACAGGACGCTTTCAGGCATCCGCATCCCTTTTTCATCGATAAACTTGGCGACAGGGGCGATCTTACCTCTGGCAATACCGGTCATATCGCTGATCACACACTCAACTTCGGTAATCTTATGTTCGTTTAAATAAGCGGTTAACTTCTTCATTTTTATCTCACTCGTGTCTTTGCTCGGCGCTCACAGGCATCACTGAAAGCATTAAAAATAGAGGTATAGAAAGCGTTATTCAGTACCTTCCATTCAGGATGCCACTGCACGCCCAGCGCAAAATTCTTTGCTTCTTTAATAGAGAAAGCCTCTACTAAACCATCTGGTGCATATGCTTCTGGCCGTAACCCAACTCCGAGGCGATCTACGCCTTGAGTATGCACAGAGTTAACCTCTGCAGAGCTACGGCCCCATGCGTCGTGAAGCAGTCCTCCAGGTTCTATCTGTACCTCATGGGAGATCCCATATTGCACCTCGACAGCCGTACTCTTATCTTCGCGGTGCTCGATAAAGCCGCCCACTTGATGCAATTTTTGATGCAGGCTTCCGCCATACACGACGTTCATCTCTTGAAACCCACGGCAGATAGCCAAGACAGGGATACCTGCCTCTATCGCCGCTTTTAACAGAGGAAGAGTCGTCGCGTCTCGCTTGGGATCATGGTGAGTGTCAGCTTCGCTTGCTTCACCTTGAAAGTGATGTGGTTCGATATTTGAGGGAGAGCCGGTAAACAAAATACCGTCCAAGCGAGGCAAAATAAGCTCACTCGGGCAGTGACCCAGCGCGGGAATAACCAAAGGCCAACCCTTGGTTGCATCAGCAATAGCAAGAAGGTACTTCTCGCCCACTATATTAAAAGGATGTAAGCCTAACTCCTGGTTGCACGCCGTCACCCCAATGACAGCAAGCCCTGCATCCGACATAAATCACCTATTTGGTTATATTTTAGTTTTTATAATTTTTGTTTTTATATGAGCTCTTATAAGAGTTCTTATATGTGAACAGTCTTTAACCTTCTGTTCACTTTTTCAAACACTACACTGAAAATTGAACACAGGCAAGAGGAGATATGAATACAATTTAAAATCATAAAAACGAAAACCAAACAACACATCAAATCAACAAGATAGACCAACAAACAAAATATTAAAGTTACCATCAGCTCGTTAATTCTTTCCCAACAGACGAGAATTGCTCGAGTTTCAGACCATGACAAACATCACAAAAAACAGTTGACATTGACCAATATTATTTACATACATGAATTCTGAAATAGAGAAAAAACCCGGACAGATGGGTTAAAACAGAGCGTTTTTCGATAAAAAACAGCATAAAATACTAAAATGAGGTGAGTAAATTTAAAGCCTGTTCGAGAAACAGCACAATGGGGAGTCGGGAGAGCACGAGAAACAGGAACTAGCAGGGTTTAAGAAAGGAGAAGGATAACCAGATGGCAACAGAGAGTGGCAACAGAAATTATTCGCCCGTAACGCCACAAACCGGAACACTGTTGTCGAATGAATAAGGTTTCCGGATTTATAAAGCTTCCGGCTTAAAGCCGGACTCGAGTTTAAGCGTTACAGGATATGTTTAGAATGGCATCGTTTAGGACTATTAAATAAAGCCGTTCAAGACTATTAAACAAGGCCGTTCAAGACTGTTAAAAGTTTGCCGGCGTCGTTGCACTAACGATACGGCAGTTTTCATCGAACGGATTTCTGAATCGATGAGGGGTCTCGCTGTTAAAGTAATAGCTGTCTCCGGCTTCGAGAATAAACACCTCTTCACCTACGGTAAGCTCAAACTTACCTTCGATAACCATGGCCGCCTCTTCGCCTTCATGTTTGAGCATCTCTTCTCCGGTATCGGAGCCTGGTGGATAAGTCTCGCTCATTACAGACATCGCCCTGTTAGGGTAATCTCTGCCCACCAGCTTATAATCTAAATTGCCATCACCGATATCGAGAAGTTCGTCGCTGCGATACACCACTTTTTGCTCGCTGCCACCGTTATCTTCCATAGAAAAAAAGTCCACTAAGGACATAGGCAGCCCCGATAACACTTTTTTCAAAGAGCTTACCGACGGGCTCACACTGTTCTTCTCAATCATGGAGATAGTGCTATTGGTCACTCCGGCTCTTTTCGCAAGTTCGCGTTGCGAAAGGCCTTTTAGTTTACGGACAGCCTTAAGGCTAGTTCCAATATCCAAATGCATCTCTCCTGTTAAAATCACAATATTGATTAAAGTGTTCAAATTATATTACATAGTAATTTGTATCAAACAAAAAAGCATGTTAAATATAATCAACACCCGTGAATTATATATGACTCAGACCAAAAGTATACCGTCTTAGATCCCATAAATTCCTGGCCATAAATACTCAATAACAACAATTATAATTTGGAGAGATGATGCAAGCCAAGAGTCCAGTGCACAGTGACATGTATCCGTCATCATACTATTTAAACACGGCAAAAGAGCTCTATGAACATCCACAACTCAGGGAGCGAATCGATGTGGATGTCTGTGTCGTCGGTGGTGGTTTCAGCGGTATTAACACGGCAATCGAACTGGCGCAGAAAGGTTTTTCCGTTGCACTACTGGAAGCGAAGCGGATCGGCTGGGGAGCATCAGGCAGAAATGGCGGCGAGCTTATTCGTGGTATTGGTCATAATATTGAACAGTTCAAAAATGTGATTGGCGATGATGGCGTCAATGCCATACATCAAATGGGTTTCGAGGCGGTGGATATTGTCAGACAACGCGTTGCCGAACATAACATCGACTGTAACCTGCAGATGGGTTATTGCGATCTGGCCATGCGTCCCCGCCATATGAAGGAGTTAAAACAAGACTTCGACGATCTTGTCTCTCAGGGACGAGGTGAAGGCTTCACCCTGTTAGAAAAAAAGGATATGGGTCGGGTCATAGGCTCGAACTGCTATGAGGGGGCGCTGGTCGATATGAATAGCGGCCACCTGCACCCGTTAAACTTAGCCCTTGGCGAAGCCCGTGTCGCCCGGGAGCTGGGGGTAAAGATGTTTGAATACAGTGCGGCGCAGAAGATCATCAAGGGAGATAAACCTAGAGTCATCACCGAGCATGGTGAAGTGAACTGTCAGTATCTGGTGCTGGCGGGCAACGCCTATATAGGTCATCAACTCGACGGCTATGTCGGTGGCAAGGTACTCCCTGCCGGCAGTTACCTGCTGGCCACCGAGCCGCTGACCGATGAACAGTGTAAAGATATCATCCCTCAGGATATGGCCTTCGCCGATATGCGTATCGATCTCGACTACTTCCACCTGTCAGAAGATAACCGCCTACTATTCGGTGGCCTGTGTACCTATTCAGGTAAAGATCCCAAAGACATCGAGGCCGCGCTGCGCCCTAATCTCGAAAAGGTCTTCCCCCAGCTAAAAGGGGTTAAAATCGATTTCGAATGGGGAGGCATGATAGGCATAGGGGCTAACAGGCTCCCTCAAATCGGTCGTCTACCCGATTGCCCTAACATCATGTATGCCCAGGCCTATTCCGGTCATGGCGTCAACGCCACCCATATGGCGGCGAAACTCATCGCTGAAGCATTATCGGCTCAGGCAGGTCGTTTCGATATCTTCGATAAGATACAGCATATGACCTTCCCCGGAGGGCCAACATTCAGATCGCCCATGCTGGCAGCAGGGATGCTCTACCATAGGTTCTTGGATATCTTTTGATACCCTCACTGCTTGTCAGATAACAAGCTTGAAGTATCTTTTATTGGTTCTTTGGACTGATTGGGTACTTTGTAAATGTGGTATTTAGTAAGTGTGCTAAGTACCAAATCATCATTGGTATTTATCACCTGCCGCGGATGCAGTATAGGGATATACGCTCTGCGGTTTCAAACAACCTCCCTGTTAAAATGTCAGTTCGATAAAGTATGTCCATATACAAATGCCCGCTCATAGAGTTTCACTTTATGAAACCTCGCCTTGCAACCCGCCTCCAGCAGCATCTTACTCTGGTTTCGAGAAAATTATCTCTTCGATTTTGACTTTAATTTATTAACACTGTTTTGGATAAATGTGTGTTACGAAGTAAACCTTTCAGATCTTAAATAGTGTCAATTTGACTAAGCCGCTTCACAACACCTTCTATTTTGCGTCATAGCAACGTTCACTTTATCGTTTTGTATGCTGGCCTCCTGCCTCTTTCATTTCGATCTAAGCAAACTCTTTTGGTCAACAACATTGAGCCTGATATTAATCAAAGTTCGGTGGCCAACATTAAGTTAAATTATTACAGAGGTGTTAATTAGGTGTTGACACACCTAACAAGGGAAGATGTATGCAATTAGTAATTGTTAGCGGCCAACAGGCCATTCGATGGCTTTTTTTAGGCTTAATGGTGTTGATTTTACAAGGTTGTATAAATGCCTCTTTTTCAATGATAAAAGCTAATGCTGATAAAGATTCTATCGCCACGCGGCATGAGATAAGCAAATTAGTTAATTCAAAAAAATTAACGGAAACTGAACGTAATGAACGATTATATTCAGCCTTAAGCCGTGCTTCTAGTTGGAATAAAGATATTAGTAAAGAACTACTAGAAATGGGCATTTCTCCAAATTATCCAAATAATAACCCCGATGATAAACTTGCACATTCTGCCTTGTACAACTCAATTAGATCCGAGCAGTATGAGATCAGCAAGCTACTGATAGAGTATGGAGCTAATGTTAATGGACCTACTCGGTTTACTGGATACCCTTTAACCGATGCCGTTTTTTGGGGCAGGGAACCTTTTGTAAAATTATTGCTAGATGCCGGTGCTAACCCCAATGTAAAGGGCGAGTTACTTGCACAAGCTCGACTCCGAGGTGATAAAAAAATAGAGAAATGGTTACTAGATGCAGGGGCAGTGTTAGCACCAACAAAAGAGCAAATGTTTGCCCATCTTCAAACTGAATATCGACTGGTTAACGCCAAGTTTATGCTGGCCTTAGCCATTAAAAATGATGATGCAGACAAGTTTGCACAGCTAGTGGCTCAATACCCCCAATTAAATGAGCCTAATGAACAGGGAAGTTCATTGGCAATTCAGGCTGTCGAAAATAATGCTCAGGCAATTTTAAAATGGATATATGCCACAGACTTCAATCCTAAGATTGTGGATACCCTCGATGCATTTGACACTGTTATTCGCGAGGATAACGCAGAATTATTGGAGTATTTACTTGAATTATTAACGCCTGGCCAAGCCACTTGGCACCTCAAGTCTCAAGCGATTACCTATTCTTTTACATCATTGAAGGTGCTCTACAAATACCAACCAGCTATTACTTACGCCGATGAACATTATTGGCTTTTCAAGCAAGCGATAAGGTCGGATAATCCGAATATCACTGCATTTTTATTACGCCAAGATTTAGATATTAATCATCGACCTGAATTAGTTCATGAAAGCTTATTAACAACGGCAATCAAGTTAAGCCATGAGGAACAAGCGCAGTTGCTGCTCGATCATGGAGCGAAAGATTTTGCGGATACTCAGTTTGAACAATCAACCATCTATCACGCAGTTAAAAAAGGCTATGAAGGTTTAGCTGTCAAGCTGTTAAAAGCAAACCAAGTACTTAATCAGCAACAAATCAATTGGGTTTATAATTACGCCCTGGTGAATAAGTTTAATGATATTGCCCGTGAAGCTGATAACGGTAAGGTCACTGTCGAAAATGTTTCTAATGATAAAGGTGAAAACCTGATCCACTTAGCCGTTAGAAATCAAGACTTAACCCAATTAGCCAAATTCATTGATCTTGGAGTGGATTACACCCGATCAAATAAAGACGGAATGACGCCCTTGTTCCTTGCCGCGCAAAATGGTTTTACAGATGGTGTGACAAAGCTGCTGGCTTTAGGAGTCGATCCGTTCACTAAAACAAAAAGTGGCGCATCTCCGATTTCGGTTGCGGCAAGTCGTAATCAAAAAGAAGTGGTGGATCAGTTATTGCCTCTGTATGAACAGCACAAGCAACATGCAAATGAGCTTTCTGGTTTATTGCTTCGCGCGACTAAAAGCTCAAACACTCAAATGATGCGTAAGCTAATGGCAATGGGGGTTTCGCCTGATATCAAGGATATTAGCGGTAATACATTATTGTATATTGCTGTCGAAAAGAAGCTCAGTGATAATGTCGTTAAGGCTTTACTGGCAGCGGGGGCAAATCCAGCCGTAAAAAATAGTTACAGTAGCCGCACTTATCCAATGATTGAAGCTATCGCAGGCTGGAAGAAGGTGAGTCATGTCAAGCTGATGATTGCAGCGGGAGCTGATATCAATATCAAAAACCAATACGGTAATAATGGTATGGATTTGTTAATTCAAAACGGTGGTATGAATTGGGAACGGTTGAAAACATTCCGTGCTATGGGCGGCTGGCCAGCGCAAGAAGCCAGTCATTTCGCTAAAGTGGATGAAAATGGCTATATCGATGACTCCAATGCCTGGGCCAGTATGTCAATCAGTGCACTTAATAACCTTAATGCACAACTCGAACGTGAAACCCAAAGAATGAAAGCACGATTTCAGGCTAGCTTGCGACAAGCTCGGCTATTGCAAAAAGAGCAGCAGGCTTATGAGCAAGCTAAGCTTGAAGCCAGTGTGAGGAGCGATTTAGCTCAAAAAAGCATGTTACTAGCAAAGTCTGCAGGCAAAACTTCATCAACGCTGACGATGACTAATATCGATACTCACCAATCTGCTTTGCCACCCACAACCACATCATCAAAAGAGGTGGCAATTCAAAAGAAGAATAAAAAAACGGATAGCACTTCTAATGGTCTAGTTCTTACGTGGCAAACATCAAATGGAAATTGGAAGGCTTGTGGTCCAGTTCAATGCACTGCGGCACAAAGTCATACCGAAGAAGAATCAATAGATTTGGTCACCGGTGATGAACATCATCCGACCTACAAGCAAGAGCGTTTCGGAAAGTGTTACATCTATTCGGTTGAAAATGTGAAGTCTTACGAAAAATCATCTAACAAAGTAAAAAGTGACTCAGATTGCTAATTAGTAGACAGATAAACCTGCAATACTCCTGCAGGCTCATCGTTAGGCATAAAGAAGTTACGTCCCCTAAACCATTTCTGGATAAAATTGAGTTGCGCTTAGATTCTAACTAGTAAGGTATTGATTAGGAAAAGACAGGCAACCGGATATGAGATAACGATTTGTATCGTGCAAATGCGCGTATGTTGAAACAATTATTTATGCCTAGATATAGCAAAGCTTATGGTTAACAGCAAAGCCTCATCGAAGAGACCACCTTCTTTGAAATAACTAAGTGTAGATACGACAGAGGACATAGAAAACAGGGCCGAAAATGTTCCAAACATTTTTCGGCATTCACTACTTCCTTGTAGGTCAGATGTTCTGGTAGAGGCAAGAAAGTTTAATCGGAGATGAAATAACCCGGTGAAGATGCAAGTGTGGCCGTTGACTGCATGGCGAGGTATCACTAAGTGATACTCTCCGAGCGAGAGATAGGGATATCGAAGTGGCATTTAAACATGGAGGTTGTTTGCCATCGTCGAGCCTCCATGGATGACTCTTTTGAAATCAAGAGCCGGCGTATCGCATAGGTATCTGCACATAAGGTCGTTCATTCACATCCATGTGATCACGACATTCGTATATATCTATACAGCACTCACCGCAGGTGATTAATACCCATGAAGGTACAAGCTCCAAGCTGGATTCTACTATTTACAAAAAATAAGTTCAGGATGACTAGCCAGAAAAGCTAATCGAGTTAGCCTTTAACTCCCGATAAGATCCGGTCTCCAGCTGTGTTGATTCCAGCCCCAGACTCGCAGCTAACTCCAACAACTGCATCCGATACTTTGCCAACCTATGCTCATCATCGGTCATGATGGCCAGCTCGGCAAAGTCCCCTATCCCTTCCAAGTGATCTAGGGTGGCATGAAACTCACCCAGAAAATAGATACTGCGGGTCTTCTTCATCTCCAGAACCCGCTTAAACCCCATGGTTTGAAGCATGCTGCAGGCTTTCTCATCATCGGTAATATTCACCGCCTCACATCTGTCAGGCTCAGGGCCTTTTACGATCCAGAGCTTGATGCCCGAGGGCTGCATATTGCGGATACAAACACTCTTGTTTTGGCCTTTTAACTCCCCACCTGACAGGTCGAAATAACTATCCTGCTCCAGATTATCTTCCAGCATGATCTCAGGGTTCATCGCCTTAAGGCGCGATAGGAACTGAGCTCTTGAAGTTAAGCGATACTTCAGCTCCACCTCATACTTACCTTTGAAATGATCGGTCATAGTCTGATCCAGTTCCTGCTATTTATTTAATGATTTACTGATTGGATAAGGCAAAGATTATAGACCCGTTAATCATGTGGTTGTAAAATTTGAATGACTTTTGTGACCCTGACTTTAACCATCAGAGTGCGTACGCTAACCTTAACTATAATTTTATTGACTCTTGCCTCACAAAAACAACAAGTGCCTTAGAACACAGATGGATCTGTCGTGCTAACCTGCATCTCTGTCAAATGAAGGAGTATGACCATGGCACGCCCAATTATTCTTGATTGTGATCCGGGACATGATGACGCAATAGCGCTCATTCTCGCCTTAAGCACCGATGCATTCACCCCACTTGCTGTGACGACCAGCGCCGGTAATCAGACGCCCGATAAGACCCTGAACAATGCCCTTAGGGTGTTGACCCTGTTAGGTCGCAGCGATATTCCGGTTGCAGGCGGAGCCCAGAAGCCGTTAGCCAGAGAGTTGATCATCGCCGATAACGTTCACGGCGAAACCGGATTGGATGGCCCTGAACTGCCCGATCCCGGCTTCGAGCCTGTATCTATGACAGCCATAGAGTTGATGGCATCTAAACTCAGAGAGAGTCAGGTCCCGGTAACCTTAGTACCGACAGGCCCACTCACCAATATCGCCATCTTGCTCACGAGCCATCCAGAGCTACACGATAAAATCGAACGTATCGTCCTGATGGGGGGAGCCGCTGGTATCGGTAACTGGACCCCGGCCGCAGAATTTAATATCTACGTCGATCCCGAAGCTGCCGATATCGTCTTTAAGTCCGGCATACCTATTACTATGTGTGGCCTGGATGTCACCCATGAAGCGCAAATTATGGATGAAGACATAGAGCGGATCCGCGCGATCGATAACCCTATCGCTTTGTGTGTGGCAGAGCTTCTGGATTTCTTCATCGTCTATCACAGGGATCCTAAGTGGGGCTTTACCGGAGCACCGCTGCATGACCCTTGTACGATTGCCTGGCTACTTAAGCCGGAACTGTTTCAGGCTCAGGACTGCTGGGTAGGCATAGAGACAAAAGGTGAGCATACTCAGGGGATGACCGTTGTGGATCGTCATCATCTGACAGGCAATACTCCCAATACTAAAGTACTATTTAATCTGGACAGACAAGGATTTGTCGATCTGTTAGTCGAACGTCTGCAGGCATATAACTAATCGCCAGACAAAAATCTGTAGTTCTATTAGTTAAGCGTCACAGGCATACAGTAAATAGACAGACAAGGGTCTGTCTACCTACCTGTTAGTCGAGCGTCTACAGGCATATAACCAATAGACATAGTGTAAATAGGGGAAATCATGAGCAGACTCGTCATTTTAGGCAGTGCCAATGCCGACCATGTAATGTCATTCGAATATCTGCCCGCCCCCGGGCAGACCTTGATGAGCAAGGATTATCGATTCGAACACGGTGGCAAAGGCGCAAACCAGGCCGTTGCCTGCGCCAGACTATGCCAAGCCGGCAATCGAATCGATTTTATCTGTCACCTGGGAGCCGATGGCATTGCCGACCAGATGTGTCAGAGTTGGCATGATGACGGTATTCACCCCGATGGGATCACTAAGGTCAATGGGCTAAGCACGGGCACCGCCATGATTTTTGTCGGCGCAAATGGCGAGAATAGTATCGGGGTTTCACTGGGTGCCAATGCCAGTATGACGACTGAGGCACTCGAGAAACACCAGACGTTATTAGCACAAGCCGATTGGTTTCTGGTGCAACTGGAAACCCCGACAACAACCGTTGCTCAGGCGCTGAAATCGGCGAAAAAACATGGCGCAAATACCCTACTTAATCCTGCCCCCGCAACCGTGCTCGGCACAGAGATCTACAAATGGGTCGACATTATCACCCCAAATGAGACCGAAGCCGAAGCGATAACGGGGATTGAGGTCACCGACGAAAATACGGCAAGGCTTGCGGCTCAAATGCTTCATCAACTCGGGCCTGAGACGGTGATCATCACCTTAGGCTCCCGAGGTGCATATTTAAGCTGTTCAGAGTTTGAAGGCGTAGTCGCCGGCGTCGATGTTAAACCTCTGGATACCGTCGCCGCCGGCGATACCTTTAACGGGGCATTAATGGTGGCGTTGAGTGAAAACCTGGCGATGCGTGATGCGGTAGAGTTTGCTAACCGAGCCGCAGCCATAGCAGTAACCCGGCCCGGAGCACAGAGAAGCATCCCCTACCGTCACGAACTTTAATAAGCAGAGCTCCCATAATCAAAACAAGAAAGCACTCTGATTGAGTGCTTCTCTCTTTAATCCCCACCGTTCTACCTTGTCGATTTACACAATATCAACTAAGTTGATCAAGAGGGCCCACCATTTGGCGTCAAGCTGTAGTGTTATAAAAATAGGAGGACTGTGAAAAAGATGATTGTGAATCGACAAATCAAGATTCTAATTTCTACCTTCATTATTTTATCGGGTCTGTTTATCCCAGTCTGGGGGGAAGAGAGTCAAGAGAGCCGGAAAATTGAGATCAGGACGATCGCAATTCTTCCCTATGGCATTGAGCGGGAAAATCATCTTAGCGGCATCTATTACGATATTGCCAATCTGTTAGCCAAAGAAGCGGGGTACCAGGTTAACAACCTTGTCTATCCCTATGCCAGGATTATGTTTGAGCTCAAGTCCGGTAAAACCGACATGACCATCATGTTTAAGTATGAGGAACTTGAAGATTACGTCGTTTACATAGCCCCCTTACCTAGTCTCAAAACCGTTGTTATCGGCTTAAAAGGAAGCACTTTCGACTCGATAGAAAACTTAAAAGGGAAAAAACTCGCCTATTTAAGAGGCGCTAAATTCAGTGATGCCATAGATGGCGAGCCGGAAATTATCTCTGTAGAAACTAAAGATTTTGTTCAGGCGATAAAGCTGCTGATGATCAATCGGGTCGATGCCATTATCGGCCCAATGGATCCGATACTCAGCGCCGCGGTTCAACAGGGACAAAGCGAGACATTCTTTGGCAAACCTCTGGTGGTCTCAGAACGAACCCCTTGGGTTCAGGTATCAAAAAAGAGTCTGGATCGTATATCGGTAGATAAGCTTAGAACGCTTTTTGAAGCATTTGAAAAACGTGGAGAGCTGGAAAAAATACGCAAGAAGTACATCAGCAGTAACAAAGCTGAGTCAGACAAGTAGCCTGATTATACCTTTCATCTGCTCCCATAAGGAAAAAGCATCAAAGTAAGAGGTCAAATAAAAAGCGGTAAATACAGATATCAAAATCAGCCCCACTAATTTTGAATTCATTTTAACGATTTACAAAATTTTACCTATACTTTTTAAGAATAACTCAATGAGAGGAGAGTTTATTTGAAGAAGGATGAGTTTACCTCCTAGTTAAGTGCTGTTTCACAGTGCCCGATGCACTTGTGTGATAACTTTACGCCCCTTCAAAAAAGCTTAACAGATCAGTTCAACAACGGAGCGAGCGTGGGAATTCGAGATAAAAAATTAATGCACAACATAGGTCTTCAGGTGGTCATCGCCATGATAATAGGTGCATTAGTGGGCCTCTTCATGGGAGAAGGTGCAGCCATATTTGGGCCACTAGGCACCATCTTTATTCATCTGGTTAAGATGCTGGTCATCCCCTTAGTCGTGGTATCCATTATCGCCGGCGCAGCCAGCTTAGGTGACAGCCCCTCGGCGGGTAAGATAGGTATCGGCACCTTTGCATTCTTTATTATTACCTCGGGCGTTGCCGTCACGCTCGCACTGGTCATGGGCAATATATTCAAACCCGGAGCCGGAGTGGATTTTACTGCACACGGTCAATCACTAACCCAAATCACGGCGGAGCAAGGCGCACTGCCTAGTGCCATGGATACCCTGATTGGGATGATCCCAACCAATGTGTTCGAATCTATGACCTCGGGGAATATCCTGCAGATCTTGGTCTTCTGCATCTTCTTCGGTATCGCTCTGAGTAAAGTGAAAGGCGATGGTGCCAAGCCCATCATCAATGGCCTCAATACCATAGTTGATGCCTTCGTATGGATGATCAACTGTGTGATGGTCATCGCACCTCTAGGGGTTTTCGGCCTGATGGCAGAATCTGTGGGCTCATTCGGATTTCAGGCGCTTGAAGTGGTTCTAAAGCTATTCGTCGTATTCGTAGTGGCGATTCTTATCTATGCCTTCATCTTCTTCCCGTTGGTGGTCAAGTTCTTCTCAAACGTCCCTGCCATGAAGTTTGTCTCGGCGATGAAGAAACCCCAGGCGATGGCGCTGTCTACTGCTTCATCTATGGCCACCTTGCCGGTCACTATGGAAACCTGTGAAGAGGATCTCAATGTCTCAAAGGCGACGGCCGCCTTCGTACTGCCGCTCGGCGCGACCATCAACATGACAGGTAACGCTATCTACTATGGCTTGGTCGCCATGTTCTTCGCCCAGATGTACCATGTCGATCTGACCATGACAGCCTATGCTGCCATTATCTTCACTTCGACACTGGGCGCCATCGGTCAAGCCGGTGTGCCGGGTCCCTCTTTCCTGGTCGTTGCAGTGCTGCTTGCAGCCGGGATCCCGATTGACGGCCTGCCACTGCTGTTCGCCCTGGACCGTATATTTGACATGATCCGTACCTCACTTAACATCACCGGCGACGCCGTCTGTGCGGTCGTGATGGATAAGTTCAACCCTGAGCATAAGTAGCCTGATAGCGAGGTTTGAGGTTCTAGAACCTAGGTACTAGGACCTAGAGCCTCAACTCCTCAATCCAACACTAACCAGGTCGCCTTGATCTCGGTGTACTTGTCGAATGCATGCAGTGACTTGTCGCGGCCATTACCCGACTGTTTGTAACCGCCGAAGGGAGCTGTCATATCACCGCCGTCATAATGGTTAATCCATACCATGCCACTACGCAATGCCTTAGCCGTCTTGTGAGCCTTGTTGATATCTGAGGTCCACACACCGGCAGCCAAGCCATAGATGCTGTCATTTCCTATCTCTATCGCCTGTTCCATGCCATCGAAGGTGATCACCGATAATACCGGGCCAAAGATCTCCTCTTTAGCAATCGTCATTTGATTATTCACCTCAGAGAAGATGGTTGGCTCGACATACACGCCACCACTCTCGGCCATCACCTGACCGCCGCCTTGGATCAGCTCGGCACCCTCTTCGACTCCGGCTCTAATGTAATTGAGTACATTGTCCAGCTGCTGCCTGTCGACAACGGCACCACAGGTCGTCTCTGGATCCAGCGGATGACCCGGCTGCCAGGCAAGCAACTCTTTCGCAATTAAGCCAAGTAACTCATCTTTAACCCCCGCCTCGACCAGTAGGCGTGAACCGGCGGTACAGACCTCTCCCTGGTTAAAGGCAATGGCAGAAGCGGCGGCTTCGGCCGCTTTTTGCAGGTTAGGGGCATCGTTGAAGACGATATTAGGGCTCTTGCCTCCGGCCTCCAGCCAAATCCGTTTCATGTTTGACTCACCAGCATAGATCATCAACTGCTTAGCGATTTTGGTCGAACCGGTAAATACCAAGGTATCCACATCCATATGCAGGGCCAATGCCTTACCCACGGTATGACCAAAACCAGGAAGTACATTCAACACCCCCTTGGGGATCCCGGCCTCGACAGCTATCTGAGCCATGCGAATCGCCGTTAAAGGAGACTTCTCCGAAGGCTTTAAGATGACACTATTGCCCGTCGCCAGAGCCGGGCCCAATTTCCAACACGCCATCAAGATAGGGAAGTTCCACGGCACGATAGCCGCAACCACACCAACGGGCTCACGGGTGATCATGCCAATCTCATTTGGCGCCGTGGGTGCGATCTCATCATAAATTTTATCGATAGCCTCACCGGACCAACGAATGGCACGTGCAGCACCCGCCACATCGACGCAGCCTGAATAGCGTATGGGTTTACCCATATCTAAGGTTTCGAGTAAAGAGAGCTCATCTTGATTCTGTTCGAGCAGGTCGGCGAAACGTATCATTATCTGTTTGCGTTTTACCGGCGGCAGAGCCGACCAGCTCCCCTCATCGAACGCTTGTCTTGCACTATTGACGGCAATATCGGCATCTTGGGACGAGCAACTGGCGACGTGACAGAGTACCCGGCCATCTATGGGGCTCACACACTCAAAGGTCTCGCCCGATACCGAAGGACGGTATTCGCCATCGATAAATGCATCGGACTTAATTCCCCCTTCACTGATTAACTTATCGGCTAAGTTTTGCCATTGATTGCGATTTGTAGGTGTACTCATGATGACCTCTTAACGGGTAATTGATAACGATAGCTTCGCACAGTAAAGGATATGCAGAGCACCAGATTACGCTTTTACTCGATCATTTTTCAACAAAAGTTTCAATATATTTTACAAAGAGACACATTTTGCTATAAATAAACGAACAAAAAGCTTTCATGTTCATTATTTCTGACATAGCATACGAAATATCAACCGCTCATAATAACAACGAATAATACTGAATCGGGGTACATGCTATGTCAGATAGTCAGGCAAATATGCAAAGCGAAACGCAGTCTCTTGAACACTACTGGATGCCTTTTACGGCAAACAGGCAGTTCAAATCGAAACCAAGAATGCTCGCTGAAGCACAAGGCATGTATTACAAAGATACCACTGGCAGATCCGTACTCGATGGCACGGCAGGACTATGGTGTTGTAACGCGGGTCATGGACGCAAAGAGATCTCGCAAGCTGTGAGTAAACAGATCCATAAGTTGGATTTTGCTCCCTCTTTCCAGATGGGGCACCCTATTGCTTTCGAACTCGCCGAACGTCTGGCTCAAATCAGTCCTGATGGATTGAATAAGGTGTTCTTCACCAACTCAGGTTCTGAGTCGGTCGATAGTGCCCTAAAGATTGCCATTAACTACCACAGATCCAATGGTGAGGCGACGCGAACGCGTTTCATCGGTCGAGAGCTTGGCTATCACGGTGTCGGCTTCGGCGGAATATCCGTCGGCGGCATCGGCGGTAACCGTAAAACATTCAGTCAACAGCTATTGCCCGGTGTCGATCATCTGCCACATACCTTAGATATGCAAAACAATGCCTTTAGTCGTGGCATGCCTAAGACCGGGGCTGAGAAAGCTGACGTATTGGAGCAGTTGGTTGCACTTCATGGGGCAGAAAACATCGCCGCCGTGATTGTCGAACCTATGTCGGGATCGGCTGGCGTGATATTGCCGCCTGAAGGCTACCTGCAAAGACTCAGAGAGATCACCAAAAAACATGGCATCTTACTGATTTTTGATGAGGTGATCACAGGTTTTGGGCGAGTAGGCGATGCATTTGCCAGCCAGCGCTGGGGCGTAACGCCAGACATGATCACCACCGCCAAGGCGCTCAACAACGGAGCGATCCCCATGGGCGCCGTACTCATCGATGACGCCATCTACGATGCCAGTATGCAAGGCCCGGATGGTATCGAGCTGTTTCATGGTTATACCTATTCGGGCCACCCCGTCGCTGCAGCCGCAGCCATAGCGACTCTGGATATCTACCAAAACGAGCAACTTTTCGAACGTAGCAGAGAGCTTGAAGGCTATTTCGAAGAGGCCGTTCATAGTCTCAAGGGGCTACCTAACATTATCGACATACGAAACATTGGCTTAGTCGGTGGCATTCAATTCTCTCCCAGCGAAGAGGGAGTAGGAAAACGCGGCTTTGGCATTTTCGAACATTGCTTTGCCAATGGCACCTTAGTCAGGGCCACCGCAGATATTATCGCAATCTCCCCGCCATTGATCATCGATAAACAGCAGATCGATCAGATAGTCAACACCTTAGGTGATGCTATCCGGGCCGTGGGTTAACGGGCACGTAAGTTGAACAAACAGATATTTCAGGTGTGATGAGCGCCTGGAATAGACACGAAATTATCATACCTGCAGCGCAGGAAATAAAGGATTGAGTAAGATGCAGACGATCACCCATTTCATTAACGGCAGCCATACAGACACAAGCGAGCGTACGGGTCAGGTTTTCGAACCCGCCACCGGAGAGCAAACAGCATCGGTATCCTTGGCCAGTGCGGCCGAAGTTGCCGGGGCTATCGAGTTAGCCAAGCGAGCGCATAAGAGCTGGTCTCAGGTCTCACCGCTAAATCGTGCCAGGGTCCTGTTTAAGTTTAAGGCGCTGGTCGAGAATAATATCGATGAATTAGCACAGCTTATCACCCGTGAGCACGGCAAGGTGTTAGATGATGCCAAAGGCGAGATCATTCGCGGCCTGGAGGTTGTCGAGTTTGCCTGCGGCATTCCACACCTGCTTAAAGGCGAGCACACCGAGCAGGTCGGCACAGGCGTCGATGCCTGGCATGTGAATCAATCCCTCGGCGTCGTGGCCGGTATCGCTCCGTTCAACTTCCCGGTCATGGTTCCCATGTGGATGTTCCCTATCGCGATTGCCAGTGGTAACACCTTTATCATGAAGCCGTCGGAGAAAGATCCCAGCTCAGTGATGCGCCTGGCCGAACTGCTGAGTGAAGCGGGTCTGCCCGATGGTGTATTCAATGTCGTCAACGGTGATAAAGAGGCGGTCGATACCCTGCTGACTCATAAAGATATTCAAGCCGTCAGTTTTGTCGGCTCAACCCCTATCGCCGAATACATCTATGAGACGGCGTCTAAACACGGTAAACGAGTACAGGCACTGGGTGGCGCGAAAAATCATATGTTACTCATGCCCGATGCCGACATGGACCAAGCCGTTGGCGCCTTGATGGGCGCAGCCTATGGCTCGGCAGGCGAGCGCTGCATGGCGATATCAGTGGTACTGGCAGTAGGCAATTCAGGCGATGAACTGGTTAAAAAACTGCTACCACAGATTAAAGCACTGCGCGTGGGTAACGGAGTGACTCCGGAGATGGATATGGGACCTTTAATTTCCGCGCAGCATCTAGCCAAGGTCACCGACTATGTCGAAACCGGCGTGGCAGAAGGCGCGACCCTGCTTGCCGATGGCCGGGAGTTAACGGTTGCAGATCACGAGCAGGGCTATTTTCTCGGTGGCTGCCTGTTCGATAATGTCACCCCTGAGATGACCATCTACAAGGAGGAGATCTTCGGTCCGGTACTGGCCATCGTCAGAGTCGATGATTACAGTGAAGCACTCGAGCTCATTAACGAGCATGAGTTTGGCAATGGCACCGCCATCTTTACCCAAAGCGGTGAAGCGGCGAGACACTTCTGTCATCACGTTCAGGTAGGCATGGTCGGCGTAAATGTGCCAATTCCCGTGCCCATGGCTTTCCATAGCTTCGGTGGTTGGAAGCGTTCACTGTTTGGTCCGCTACATATGCATGGGCCCGACGGCGTTCGCTTCTATACCAAACGTAAGGCAATTACTGCCCGCTGGCCAAAACCGAAAAATGCTCAGGCAGAGTTTGTCATGCCGACGATGAAGTAATCATCACAATCACAAAGGTGCAGCCTTGCCTGCACCTTTGTTGGTAACGCTAAATGCAAATTCTGATGGAGATGACAGACCTTGAATATTGACTCAATCATTAACTTTTCGACCTCCCTTCCAGACGTCGAAAGTTTTAAGCCGGAACAGGAGAAGATCTTATCCGGTGAGCCACTGCAGCAGGTTGAAAATCACTACTCCAGCCCCTGCAAACAATTTGATGCGGGTGTATGGACTGGAGAGAGAGGCGCCTGGAAGGTCGGCTATACCGAGCATGAGTATTGCGAAATACTTGCCGGATCCAGCGTCATCACCGATGGTCAGGGGCAATCTATGACGGTTAAAAAAGGTGATAAATTTGTTATCCCAGCCGGATTCAGAGGCACGTGGGAGGTCTTAGATACCTGTAAAAAAATCTATGTGGTCTTCCAGACTAATAACTAAAAAATCAGAACATTTGATAATCTTGATAAAAGAGATAGATCTTAAAATTGAAACTTAAGTTTCATAATCGACACCATGAGGTACAGCAACTTAGCTGCTGTTTGGTACACATGAAATGGACTCTTAGCAGTCATTTATGTCAATAAAGTAAAATGGAGAAACTACCGTGTATAAAAAATTCAATAAAAAACGGATTGCCCAGGTTACCGGCCTTACATTGGCTGCAGCGCTAATCTCACCTATGGTATCGGCAGAAGTATCGGGCGAAATTGGAGTCACCAGTGACTACCGTTTTCGCGGAGTCTCACAAACGGCCGGTGACTTTGCCGTTCAGGGTAGTATCGATTACAGCGCCGATAATGGCTTCTTCGTCGGTGCATGGGCGAGTAATGTTGATGATGAAAGCTATGATGCTGATGTAGAGATAGACATCTACGCCGGTTATTGGGGTGCTTTCGGTGAAGATGAGGAGTTCGAGTACGATGTCACTCTGACCTACTACACCTATCCGGGACAAGATGAGAGCAGTAAATATTTAGAGGCCAATGTAGGATTCTATTTTGCGGGTTTCCACTTATCACAGTGGTACACCAACGATTATGCCAACGCTGATGTTGACCTTCACTATACCGAGCTCAACTACTCTTATGAATTTGTCGAAAACTGGAGTATCGATGCCCATGTGGGTTATAGCTATGGCGATGGGGCAGATCTTGATTGGGGCGAAGATTACATGGATTACTCCATCGGCGTCTCGACAGAACTTGCTGGCGTAGGCTTGTCACTGGCCTGGCTGGATACCAACCTTAGCAGCGATAACATGATTGACTCCGGCGCCTGGAAAAATGAGGGTACGGTACTCGCCACCGCCACCTACGCCTTCTAAAACAGCCAAGCTCCCCCCCTTATTTTCACAAAAAAACCGCCTGATGGCGGTTTTTCATTTATCACTCCACTACTTTAAGTCATCGACTCGCGGCGTTTCGCCACGTAAGACCTGCTGTTCCAGCCTTCGCCAACAGAGACCTAAATCGGTATGATTTTCACGACGTTCTGGGAAGGTTTTAGAGAGGCTTTCAACAAGCTCAGCCTGACGATGACATAGTTGAGCCCACTGCTCAGCATTCGATAGATGCATAGCGTTATCCTTAACTTTGATGATTGAGAAAAATGTTCCTTATCTGTTACAGAGTCTAGCAGAAACTGACTTAAACTGGTTTAAACGTGATCTAATCTACTACCAAAACGGTGACAGCCGGAGTATCTTTAATAAAACGAGTCTAAAAAGGATGACTAAATGACCCCTACTGTATTAAAGATTATTTTTATCGCTATCGGGATTTTCCTCGCCTATAAATTGATATTCAGCGGTAAGAAGGGACTCACGATTTTTGAGATGCATTTTAAGGATGGTAGATTAGCCTCCCATAAAGGTAAGATCCCGGAGAAGTTTCAAAAAGAGTGCCGCGCAATTGCCAAGGCAGAGAAGCTTACCTGTTCAGTCAGATGTGAGAAAGCCGGTTCAGTCAGGCTCCACATATCGGCTAATGTGAACGACGCTATCACCCAACGGATCCGCAACCTGTTCCCGTTCGAGTATTACGATAAGAAACAGGTCGATAACAGCCGTCAGGCGGGTTAAATAATATGTGACTAGGCTCTAGGGTCTAGTCACTTATTAGCTAGTTTCTCTCCAGCCTGCCATCCTGTCTGGCTTCATTGATGATACGTTCATTATCGCCCGCCATAGGATCCGCTTTAGAATCGAGTATGACCTCATTGGCCTCAGGCTCCACATTGACACCTATGGGTTCAAACTCAAGGGTTGAACAAGCAGAGATACCCGCCAATATAAAGAACAACACTGCATTTTTCGCGGGAGTGACCATGGTATTAATCCTCACTTCCCACGCTGTTTCGTGCAGCAAACTGCTCCAGCCCCCACACCAACAAGATGCCACACAAAAGCGCGCCAACGGCCCAGGCAATATGTGCGGGTTGACCCGTTAGCTGTTCAAACTGCATCGGTGACAAATTCTGCTCCAACAGGGGCACTTGCTCACCTTTGGAGTTACTGCGCCAGGTAAGCACCTCTTTCCAGGGCCAGATCTTGCCTAACGTACCTAACATCAAGCCGGTCAGGAAGATAAGTGTCGCATCGTGGTACTTTCTCAATAACGCCGACAATAGATGACTGAAGGTCAGTAAGCCAAAGACACAGCCTGACGCAAAAATCGCTAATATGGTGATATCGAAGTTTTTAGCTGCCGCCAATACCGTAGGATAAAGTCCTAACAACAATAGAATAAAACTGCCTGATATTCCGGGTAACAACATGGCGCAGATGGCGATACTACCACCAATAAAAATATTGAGGTAAGTCATCTCAAGTGCGATGGGATTAAGCATCGTTATCCCCCAAGCAAAAGCCACACCGATGCAAAACAGGATAAGTCGAACCAACGAAAAGCTTTTTACCTGCTTCAGCATATGAACCACTGAGATAAGGATAAGCCCGAAAAAGAAGGACCATACAGGAATAGGATGAGTCACTAACAGGTAAGTGATCAGTTTTGACAAGGTGAATACACTGGTTAAAATGCCACCGAAGACACAGACCAGAAAAGGGCCATTGATGTGCATGAAGGCACCTTTGATGCCTCGCTCCTTAACCACCTTGATTAAGGTCGGATTAATACGCCGAATACTGTCTAACAGGGTATCTAAAATACCTGTGATAAATGCAATAGTTCCGCCGGAGACACCGGGAACCACGTCGGCGGCGCCCATCGCCATGCCTTTTAGGTAAATAAGCAGGTATTTCAATTTCTGTCCTTAATGTTAATTCAACCAAGCAGCAGCATTATACGTACCAAAGTGAGACAAGTGGAAATGAAGTTTGTTTCATTATTGAAAAAATGCCCTCTTTCAACTCATGATTGTTAATCATTTGTTATTCGCCGGTTTTTCATTTAGTCTAAACTCATCCGACCAGAATAAGAATAATTCAGGAACATATCGATGGCGCAGCAGAAACCGACCAAAGTGATGAAGCTTTACAATAGAGTCACCCGTTTACCCTATGGCAATAAGATCTTCTCACTTATGGTGTCTCGTATGGCGCCCTACTTTGGCACCATAAAACCTTTAATCACCGAGCTTAGACCCCATTACTGCGAATGTTTAATCAAGAAGCGCCACGCCGTGCATAACCATATTAAGACCGTTCATGTGATAGCCATCTGTAACGGACTCGAGATGGCTATGGGCGTTATGGCGGAGGCCTCTATTCCTAGCCACCTGAGATGGATACCTAAAGGGATGAGCTTAGATTACACCGCCAAGGCGGGCAGCGATATTCGCTGTGTGGCAGAGGTCAAACCCGAGCAGTGGGTTGAGGGCGATCTGCTGGTGCCCGTGACCGCCTATGATGACAATGATATTGTGGTCGTCCAGGGTCACATCAAGCTGTGGATCTCGGCAAAACCATCGAAGTAAACTATTTATTGCTCAACTTTTTTCAAAGTGAGTGACGAGCTTAGCGACGACTTTAAGCGTTGTCGCCAACGCCTCTTCGGTAATATCTTCCAATGCCGCGTCACTCCAGGCTGGAAGAAGCTCACTTAGTCGTTCAAACAGCTCAGTTCCCCTCTCGGTACGCTGGATCAGCTTAGCCGTCTTATGATCCGGGTTATCTTCAAACGAGACAATCGCTAACTTTTCCAACTCGTTGGCGATACGCTGCACGCTCTGCCTGGTCTGCCCCATGGTTCTCGCGATTTGAGATACCGTTTGCGGTGCATTCTCAATGGCGCCCAATACCTTCCAGCGAGCACTGGTTAACCCCAATGGTTGGCTCAAGCTGTCGCCTTCGGTGATCAATAATCCATTAAGTCTGAATACACTCAGTACCAGTTGCGTAAAGCCTTCATGCTCTGTCATTTCAACTCCAATCTTTCTGCGCATTAGCCCTCGTCATATTTTCTCGCCATCAACAAGAGTTCAAGAATAGTAAAACGACAACACATTGTCAAACTTGACAGCCTGTTGTCACATATGCATAATTACAAATATTGACAGTGTGCTGTCAGTTTTAAATAAGCACCTATATCACAAACGAGTCAAATCAACAGACGAACCGAATTCACGGGGTTAACGATGAAAACCAAACTTCACCTGATTGCCGCTATCACGGCCACACTTTGTATTGCCACCTTCTTTAGCTTCAGCTTACTGGCTGAGCTATTTGGAACACACACCTTTATCGCCCAGATAAAAAGCAGCATCGTCTTCCCGGGACTGTTTATCTTAATTCCGGCTATGGCAATCACAGGGATCACGGGTAACCTGCTAGCCAAGGGGAATAGAAGTAAATTAATCAAGCAGAAACTATTGAGAACTAAGTGCGCCGCGGCCAACGGCGCCTTAATATTGCTCCCTGCTGCAATCGTCTTAAATAGCTGGGCACAAGCCGGGCAGTTCGATCTCTCATTTTATCTGCTGCAAGGTGTTGAGTTGATTGCCGGCGCAATAAACCTCTACCTGTTAATGAAGAATGCGACATCGGGTCGACGCTTAACGGCAAGCAAGAAGCGTTATGCTTAAAAGAGGTTGAGCAATAACCGAGCCTGATAACGAGTGAATCTGACGGTCGTCGACAACAAAAAGCGGAAATGTAAATCTCCCCTATTAGATGGCACTCGATGAGCAAAGCCAGTACTCTGGCAAGATTCAGCAGGCTCAAGTTAGGGACACGCCAGGCTCATGGAACAACACGATTACTTCATCATAGCCCGCGCCATACACCTGCTCGGGGTTGTACTCTGGATAGGTGGCGTTGCCTTCGTCACCACAGTTCTTCTGCCAGCAATCAAGGCCATCACCTCTCCTGAGAAACGTCTGGAACTGTTTGAAACTCTGGAGAACAAGTTCTCATTTCAGGCAAAATTTGTCACTCTGGCTACCGGTATTTCCGGCTACATAATGCTTGATATTATCGATGGCTGGGAACGGTATCTTCATCCCCATTTCTGGTGGATGCACCTGATGACATTGGTATGGGCAGTCTTCACTCTGGTGCTTTTTATCTTAGAACCCCTCTTCTTACATCAGTGGTTCCGAAAGAAAGCCGCACAAGATAGCGAGAAAACCTTCTCTTTGGTGCATAACATGCACATCTTCCTGCTCTCCCTGAGCCTGATAGCTGTGGTGGGCGCCGCAGCAGGCTCCCACGGCTTTCGATGGTAGGGCGGACTAATACCAATTGGTATACACCGGGATAAGGCTAAAACCCGCAAATAACTCCTCTTTTGTATCCGTTTGTATCAAGCAAGGCAAAGCGGCTACAATTTGCCAAGGAAGTTAACACCCTTATTACATTAAGGTGATAACTCTTCATTTGGTAAAGGGGAACCACCATGAAAAAAGTATTGACGGTTTTGAGTCTCTTTATCGCGACGGCTGTATCGCATTGTGCCGTTGCCGGGACTCAGTCCGGGAGCCAGTTTAACGAATGGCAAAAGCTTGCTAACAGAGACGATCTCACACGGGTAAATAGCCAGGCTCTTTCCAGTGTGCAGCTGAGCACGAATATCGCCGCACTGAATCAGATAATGTTGTCAAGCCGCGACTCGGTTATCGTTACCCTGCCTCTACCCGATGGTAACTTTGCCAACTTTAAGCTGAAGCCTTCAGCCATAGTCGAGCGAGGCTTGAATGAAAAGTACCCTAATATTAAAACCTTCAGTGGTCATGAGTTGGGTAAACCGGACAATCATGGCCGTTTCGATATTACGCCTCAGGGGTTTCACGGCCTGTTCAGGTACGGCAAAGAAACGGTCTTTATCGACCCTCAATACCGGGACAGTGATGCTCGCTACATCAGCTACTTTCGCAAAGATGCCATCCCACTAGATCTTGCCAATATGCCCAAACGCTTGCCGCCGAAGATCAGAGATAATAGTCAGCAGGCCCTCACCAACCACGCCCTTAGGGACGCGGCTATGGCTTCCCAAGCTAAGGACGCCCAGGCTCAGGCGACTCAACTGAAGACCTACAGAATTGCCGTCTCTGCCACGGGTGAGTACACCCAGTTCCATGGCGGAACCAAGGAGAAGGGCCTCGCCGCTGTCATCACCATGCTCAATCGGGTTAACGATGTTTATCAGGCCGATCTGGCGGTGAAGTTAGAGTTGGTTGCCAACAACGATTCGCTGATTTTTGTCGATCCGAATAGCGACCCCTTCGACAACACCGATGCCGATGGCGAAGCCAATACCGGGATCATAGATAATGCGATAGGCAACGGCAGTTACGATGTCGGCCATGTGGTCGGAACCGGAGGTGGCGGATTGGCGGCACTGGGCGTCATCTGTGACACCAATGCTAAAGGGGACGGAGTGACAGGCAGTCCCAGTCCCACAGGCGATGCATTTAATATCGACTACGTCGCCCATGAGTTAGGCCATCAGTTTGGCGCCGATCATACTTTCAACGGCCTGACCGACTCCTGCGATGGCAACCGAGCCGACAGCAGTGCTTTTGAGCCGGGAAGTGGTTCTACGGTCATGAGCTATGCGGGGATCTGTGGTCAACAAAACCTACAGAATAACTCTAACCCCTATTTCCATTCACACTCGATAGATGTCATACAGGCCCATATCACCACGGGCAGTGGTAGCAGCTGTGCTCAAGTCAGCACGACGTCGAATACAAATCCCGAGGTCAGCGCGGGAGCCGACTATACCATCCCCGCTCGTACCCCATTTGTGTTGACGGGTAGCGCAACCGATGCCGATGGCGATACCCTGTCCTATGACTGGCAGCAATATGATCTGGGACCAGCCAGCGCCAGTGCAGCCGAGCAGGTTGATGACGGTAAACGCCCTCTGTTCAGGGTCTGGAACCCGACCAGTCAACCCAGTCGCACCTTTCCGAGACTCGAGGATCTGTTGCTCAATAAACTGACCATAGGCGAAACCTATCCGAAGACAACTCGTGAACTCAACTTTCGTTTGGTAGTGAGAGATGGTGATCAGGGCTTATCCAGAGATTCGATGAAAGTCAGTGTTATCGACACGAATCAGGCCTTCGCCGTTATCGAACCGGTCGCGGGTACCAGTTGGGCCAATAACAGTCAGCTCGTGACCTGGAATGTCGCCAGTACGGCTGCGGCGCCTATCTCATGCAGTAAGGTGAACATTCAGCTTTCAACCAACGGTGGAACCAGCTTCGATACCAACCTGGCGATGGGCGTCGACAACGACGGCAGTCACGAGGTCAGTCTGGCTCAAGTCTCCTCGAATAGTGCTCGCATTAAACTCTCTTGTGCCGACAACATCTTCTTTGCAGTCAATAATGGTAACTTCTCTGTTGCCGGAGGGACAAATGAGCAGACAATCAAGATAACCGGACTCAAGGCTCCCCTCACCATGGATGAGGATGGCGAACTGACGTTATCGACCGATATGTATCAGTACCTGGGGCTCACGGCGACCAGCCTTAGCCTGCAAGCCGGAAATAACTACCAGGTGAACGGTACCACCATCTCACCGACGGCCGACTTTAACGGTGAGTTATCCGTACTCGTTATTGCACACAGTAGCAGCATTGAGAGTGAGGCTTTCCCGACACTGATTAGCGTCACGGCGGTAAACGATGCCCCCAAGGCGGTCAATGACGCCAGCAATGTAAATCAGGGCTCATCGAACAATGTTATCGACCCCTTGAGCAATGACAGTGATGTCGATAGCGGCGATCAACTCACCCTGTTAAGCCTTAACTATACGGGGCAAGGCACAGCCACTATCGTCAATAACAAGATAAGCTACACTCCAGGGGCAAGTTTCTCAGGCAGTGAAACCATCACTTACACCCTGCAGGACTCAATGAAAGCCACTGCCAGCGCAGTCGTCACCATCACAGTTAACGCCACCAGCACAGGAACGGGAGGCGGCAGTGAGGGCGAGACGGGTGGTGATTCATCCGGTGGTAGCTTAGGCTTCTGGTTACTTACTTTACTTCCGTTGCTCGGCGCAAGAAGTTTAAGAAGGAGAGCGTTATGAACAGAGCAAACAACTCTCGACTCATGGCAATAGCATCATTGTTTATATTGGCTCTGCTTAGTGGGTGCAACCATACAGAAGACTCAGATCCGAACATCGATCCGGTAGAGGCTCAGGTCGCACAGGCGGTTAAGGATGCTCAGGTTCTGGGCGACTTAAGGCTCTATGCCACTACGGGACGAAGAGCCACCCTGCCGGGTATCTCTCAAGATGACAGTGAGCACGCCAAGACTTTATGTGGTGTGCAATATATGGCGGGAACGGGAGATGCGATATCCACCACAGAGCAGAGAGAAAAACGTAAACAGCTCATACACTTTATGACATCTTATAATCAGGTTATATTCGAGGCGTGTAAGAAGAAGCTCTAGCGTATTAAACTTTGACTAAAGCATTCAAGAAAGATAGGCCCCGTAGCAATACAGGGCTTACCTCGGAGAGGTCAATGAAAAATAAATTATCCGTACTGCTTATCGATGATGACATCGAGCTTTGTGAGCTTGTTCGTGACTATCTGATCCAAAACGATTACCGGGTCAGTGTGCTTAACGATGGCCTCAACGCCGCGAAGGAGATCCTCAGTCAGAACCCACACATAGTGATACTGGATCTTATGCTCCCCCATGTCGATGGGCTCACCATATGCAAGCAGGTCAGAGAGGACTACCACGGTTCGATAATCATGTTGACGGCACTCGATGATGATATCGATGAGGTCACAGGCCTCGAAGTCGGTGCCGACGATTATCTCGCGAAACCTGTTAAGCCCAGAGTGTTACTCGCTCATATCAGGGCACAACTGAGACACCTTGAGAAACACAAGAAACGCCAAAAGCTCGAAAGTATAGAGTTTGGCAACCGATGTTTTGTGCTCAACCCGGCAAACAGAACCCTCAGTGTCGACAACCAACTGATTGAGCTCACTGGTGCCGAGTACGATGTCTTGCTGCAACTCGCCATACACAGCGGTGAGATAGTCAGTCGGGACACCTTGCATCAAACCATCTTCAACTTTGAATATGATGGTATCGAGCGTTCGATAGACCTGCGCATATCCAGACTCAGAAATAAGTTAAACCAACATGCCGAATCGGGGAATATTATCCAGACGGTCAGAAACAGGGGATATTTACTTGCGAGATAAGAATGACTAAATCGGTTCGTGCGGCGATAGCGTTATCAATCAGCTTCAGTATTGCAGCCTTACTGAGTCAGGCTATCTTCTATGACGCCATAGACAGACTCGCCATGAGTACCTTCAATGATAATCTGCTTGAGTATCAGACTCAGATTAAAAACAGTATTCACGATGCCAGCCCAAGTCTATGGCAACAACAGGCGGCAAAGCTCTCCGCTGAGTTAAACACTCCGGTCTATCTCGATAAACGAGATCAGGACAACTTCACTCAGGATGTCTTAGATCAACTCGCCTCTCCGATAGGCAATAACGGTATTATCGACCCGGATATGGGGCTCATCTACTACCCGATATCACAACAATATGCATTAACCGTTGGCCCCATCGATGATATTACCTTGGCCTATGCGGCCGAAATTTTCACTTGGTTGTTTGCCCTGCTCACGGCTATCGCCACTTTTACCCTGCTGGATTATCAAGATAAGAAAGCACTGAAGCGCCTCAGTGATTCGCTCTCTTTAGAGAGCCAAGCCGTCCCCTCGCAGATAAGCATCGACTCATTGCAGGCCCAGGCAGATCTGATGTCTAACACTAATCGGCAAAAATCCATCGCGCTCGATCAGTTACTCATCACACAGAGGGATCTTCTCCATGGGGTTGCCCATGAATTCAGGAGCCCTCTGGCTCGAATGGAGTTCGCCATAGAGTTACTCAAAGAGGCCGATGAAAATAAGCGTTCGCAGCTTAAGGGGCAACTCGAGCGTTCGATTAAAGAGCTCGATGAACTTGTCAAACAGGTACTGCGTTACTCCCGCCTTCAACACGATGGTGCGGAACTGGAGTGGAGTTCAATCAGCACCAGAGAGCTCATCGAACGAGCGATAGAAAAAGTGCAACACTTCTATCCCAAGATCCAATTTATCCTCGATGATGAGACTCAGTGTCAGTTAAGGTGCGATATCAAATTGATGGTAATAGCCCTGTCAAACATATTGAGAAATGCGGGGCGCTTCGCCTACGCTAAATGCCTCATCACGGTAGAAAGCCAGCATAACGCTTTAACAATCAGTATTCAGGATGATGGCTCAGGGCTCGCTCCGGGCAAGAAGAAGCAGATATTCGAGCCTTTTACCCGTCTAGACCCCAGCCGTTCACGTGACTCGGGAGGTTATGGATTAGGGCTCGCGATAGTCCAATCGATTGTCCATAAACATGATGGCAGCATCAAGGTGGAGGATGCACCGATAGGGGGGGCAAATTTTATCATCACACTGGGAAAATCAATATCAGATTAACCAGCCCCACAACACCTCTTGAATCTTGATATAATCACAGCCGCAGATGGGTAGCGGCACGAACTAATACAGATAACAACGAGTACAGATGAAGAGATGAGAACAAAACTTACTAAGCCGCCGAGACACAGAAGCTCCCTTGGCTTACTGTTTATTCTGGGGTTCTCGGTGCTTATCGCCGCCGCGCTGTTTCAGCAGATGTTGCCCTATCAGATAGCGCCCTTCTACCTAATCGTTAGCGGCTTCACCTTTATCGCCTATGCTCTTGATAAGTCCGCAGCCCGTAAGGGGAACTGGCGCACCAAAGAGAGCACACTGCAACTGATGGCGCTGATTGGTGGCTGGCCAGGAGCGCTGCTGGCCCAGAGGTGGCTGAGGCATAAATCTCAGAAAACGAGCTTTCGAATAACCTTATGGTTAATGATTGCTTTAAACAACGGCACCTTGTTATGGCTGCTCTCATCGAAGGGGCAAACACTGCTGCATCAGGTTAAATTACTGTAATACCAATCGGTATAAGAAAGTGGTCAACTCAGAGTTATTTTTGGCTGCATAATTCAAGGCGAAAGAGTGAGGGAATGGTGATCCCTTTTGAACTCATTCAACACAGAAGTAGGCTGCCAAAAACACTCCGGAAGGCGAGTTTTAGCACTTGCGATACTGCGTTAACGAGCTTAAACGTAGAGTAACTATGTTCCTCACTCGTTGCCTTGCCTCACAAGCGCTAAACTCTCGCTGAGTGACCACACCTTTATACCGATTGGTATAATACCCAAAAATTAGGACTGCTCTATCGAAACAGGCAATTTGTTAATGCATCAGCCCCTCCTTGCCAGCAAGATAAAAAAGGGAGGAACAAATACTTCCTGTTTCATCTGAATCCGGTTATCTGGTTTTCTAAATTTACCTCTTACAATAGATTGGGTTATTATGATTATCGAAATCTGACTAACCGAAAATTATAATGAAAATTCTATTAGCTATTGTCGTCATCGCCGGAGTTATTTTTTACTACTTCACTTCGATGAATAATCAAAAAGCCGCACAGGAAAATATCAAGATAGGTGGTGCTTTCCTCAGTGAAAATAAGCTCAAAGAGGGGGTGACTACAACCGATTCAGGACTGCAATATCAGGTATTAGCAAAAGGAGATGGCACCAATCACCCGAAAGCGACCGATACTGTAACTGTGCATTACCATGGCACATTGATCGATGGCACCGTATTTGACAGCTCAGTAGAGCGAGGCGAGCCAATCGACTTCCCACTTAACAGAGTCATTAAAGGGTGGACAGAAGGGGTTCAGTTAATGGTTACAGGTGAGAAGACCCGCTTCTTCATTCCAAGCGAACTGGCCTATGGAAATCGTAATGCGGGGAAAATTACCGGCGGTTCGGTACTTATCTTCGATGTCGAATTAATCAGCATAGATTAATCTTACCCAAAAAAATAAAGCCCCGGACAGGTCACTGTCCGGGGCTTTTTCATTTATAGCGATTCATATTATACCAATCGATATTAAGCCTCATACCCAAATGGATCATCGATAGAATGTGCCGGCTTGGTGAACCACACCGGGCCTTGCTCAGTCATATAGAAATGATCTTCATGACGGACACCAAACTCACCGGGAACGCAGAGCATAGGCTCATTGCTGAAACACATGCCTGCGGCCAGTGGCGTCTCATCGCCCCGCACAAGGTAGGGCCACTCATGAATATCCAGGCCTATGCCATGACCGGTACGGTGCGGCAGTCCCGGAACCGCATAATCGGGGCCAAATCCTGCCGCGACCAACAGATCCCTCGCAGCTTCATCGACACTCGAACACGGGGCCCCGATTCTGGCGGCTTCAAATCCAGCTATTTGCGCATCTTGCTCATACTGCCAAAGCTCACGCTGACGAGCACTGGGTGTACCGAACACAAATGTACGGGTAATATCTGAGTTATAACCCTGTAGCTGACACCCGGTATCGATAAGGACAGTATCGTTCAACTCCAGGGCTTTAGGAGACTTAACGCCATGAGGATACGCGCTGTCTTCACCGAAGAGTACGATACAGAAGTAAGATCCCGCCGGTATACCTACCGCCTTATGGGCATCATTGATGAAGGCTTCAACTTCGGCGACCGTGATCCCCTCACGCAAAATACGAGCCGCCGCCTTATGCACCTCCAGCGTCATATCTTTCGCACGCTGAAGCAGACTCAGTTCAGTCTCTGACTTAATCATACGGCAGGTCGCGGTCACGCTTTTAGCGTTAACGTATTCGAAATTTGAGTGAGCCTGACGCACGCCGTCAAAGATGAAAAATGCGGCGGATTCATCGATACCGACTTTACCTGCCGTGATCCCCATCTCGTTCAAGGCAGATCCGAATAACTCATAGGGACTCTCATCCTCTTGCCAGGTGTTGACCTTACCTTCGATAACCATAAAGCCTTCGAGCGTGTCCACTTCGAATGCAGGGGCAATATATTCGACCGCGCCCTTGGCCGGAATAATGGCGCCGACCATACGCTCACTCGCATACCAGCGTGTGCCGGTAAAATAGTATAAGTTGGTACCGGCATTAACATAGATAGCCTCAATGTCTTGAGACTTCATCAGCTCCTGAGCCTTCTCGATACGAGCTTGATATTCGTCATGACCGATAGGCTGAGTGCCTTCGGTCATATCGGTCAGTTTCGCCAGCTCTTGTTCTACGGTTGAACCGCCTACACCTAAGGTCATTTGATTACCCTTTCATTTTTGTACCTGGAAAACGCCTGAACTCCAGGCATAACACCTATTTTACTCAAGACTGGATCCGCTTATGGAACCAGTCATGAAATCAGAACTACTTTCTAGCATAAAATATACAAAGTATCAGTAGAAAAATATTCAAACGGATAGAGAATGATTAAATTTAGGCCAAATAGGGAATAAATAATGAGGTCGTAAACCTGGGAGAAACTTCACCCGAACAATTAATTCTGGAGCCGATATAAAAATGCCAGTCGATTGAGCACCGACTGGCATTTCACTAATAGTTTAATAGATTAGACTAGAAGGCATAGGCAACCGTAAAACCGCCATAGGCAAGAGACAAGTCGTTGGTTAACTCGTTTGTCGATATCTGCTGCTCAAACTGACCGGCCACCAAAGAGGTTGCCCAGCGCTCGTTGAACCTGTAATCGAAACTGACCCACACATCTTGAGAGTCTGCCGTACCGGATATCGATGCTCGGTAGCCAATATTCGCAGAGATGCTGTCAGTGAATTGATAACCCACTTCGGCCATGGCCGCCGGGGCGATAAACCAATCCTCTCGCTCACTCAAGTTGTCGCCTTCGATATCATCTAAACGAATAGAGAGATGATTAACGCTCAGGCCAGCACCCACATCGAGTTTCCAATCACTATTTGGCAATAACTCAAACAGGTAATCCGCGGTTAAACCGTATAGACGGTAAGCCGAAACCACCTCCTTGCCCGCCCGATACTGTTTCCCCCCGAAGTGAATATCTTCGTTGAGCTTACTGGTATCTCTGGACTCGAAGGGAGTGAAACTAAAATAGAGATACTGAGCCTCATCCATGCCCCATTTAACTCTCGCTGAAGAGTAGGTATGAGGTTCACTTTCGCGGCTAAAGTCATACAGGTCGAAAGCCTGACTACCTGCGTCTTGAATGCTGTTCTCATTGGTATCGGCGCCGCCGATAAATAGCTCATAACTGTTACGGTAGCTCTTATCGACCTTACCCCAATCACTCTTATGTTTTGAGCTAAGGTCAGATTTCGCCCCCGCTCTGCCCGGAGTGTAATTGAGTGAGAGTCCCACGCTCCCCTCACCTATGGTAGGAGATATCACGAAGTCGGATTGGTTGTAAGGCTCGGTCCAATATAGGCTACTGAGCACAGCAATAGAGCCACCAGCCATGACATCATCCAGATAGTGACGGTTAGCCCATACACGGCTGGCCCCAACAAAGGCAGCCGCACCATATGCCGGGATCCCCCAGGCATTGCCGTATCTGTGATGAATATAGGCGGCACCCGAAAATGCCGCCGATGTATGTCCCGAAGGAAAGGAGTTGTGCTCACTACCATCGGGTCTGAGTCGCTCATAGCTAAATTTTAAGCCGTGTGTGATGGCCGAGGTAGTTGCGACCCCTTTTGTGAGTTGCCAGGCACCTTCGGTGTCACCAATCCAAAGACTTCCTGCCAGCCCCCCTGCCGGGAGCAGGATCTGTACCACGTCACCGATGTCAGATATTGTGCCGGACTGTCCGGCAAATATCTCACTCTGAGCAAGAGCCGAGGTGCTCAACAGCCCTGCCGATATCACGACGGCTATCTGTTTCAACTTTATTTTCATTATTACCAACTCGAGGGAAAGTTAATGTTCTATTACATTAATACCAATCGGTATAAGTAGTTAATAAAAACATACTCAACATCTTGGCTCTAAATGTAAAATGCGAAAATGTGAGTTATATCGGCTCGACTCCCTAGACAAGGAGTCGATAATAGGCAGAAAAGATCAATCCCCTGTTTGTGCGAGAAGTTTCTTCAGGCCTCTGCACACTAAGGTTTCCATATCATGAACACGGGATACCTTCGCTTGAGATAAGGGGGCCGTTAATGCCATATCATTGAGTGCGCTGATACAACCTTTATAATAATCATCGTTGTTCATCATGCTACCGGCAAGCCATATGCGATTAGGGTTAAACAGATTCACGGACCAGGCTATCCCCATCCCCAGATAACTTCCTGCACGAAACAACTCACTGGGTGATTTAAGCCCGCGTGTGCGTGCACAGACACCACCGGCAAGTTGCTCCAGGCTAAACTCACCGGATTCAGTCATCACCCGGCAATGCCCTAACTCTCCTGCTACACCGGATGCCCCGGTAAACAGTTTACCATTCAAGGCAATGGACATCCCGATCCCACTACCACTCATGATCAATAACTCACATGGGTGCTTAGGATCGCTAACAGCCTGTATGCCGGCATCGATATCATTTGAAATAACAATGTTCTTCGCTCGGCTCAAGATATCGACTTGGGATAAGCCATTTAGCCTCGGCAGAGATCTGCTCGACAGCAGTCGGTTATTTTGAACCAGTCCAGGCAGAGCTATCGCCAGCCCATACTCGCTAAATCCATAATCAGACTCTAACTCCGTTAAGTGCTGATTAAGGCTATCGATATTAAACCCGTCACCCGTAGCAATTTTATACTGCTCGACTCGACCATCAAGATGCATCTCAAATAATGCTGTGGTACCACCGATATCGACCGTTATTGTTTGCATTAACTGCTCCACAGCTCTCTTCGTATTCGAAAGAGAAAAGCATACTAAATTGAAACAAAAATTCTAACATAAATCCACAATGAAAAGAGGGCCTTATTTGTTAGCATTAGCCTCCAAGCGATTGCTTTGACTAAATTTCCACCAAGTCATCAACAAAAGCTGAAAGGCTATGAATGGCAGACAGATACTCAGCAGTAACTCCCACCCCAATTGATGAATAACCCATCCGGCACTCAAGGAGGCGAGCGCTTGAGAACCGAAGACTAAACTGTCATTCAACGCCTGTACCTTAAATCCTTCACCGTGAGCATAACAACGGGGTAGAAGCACGGTTCCGCCAACGAACAACAGGTTCCAACCCAGACCTAACAATACCAGTGCCAACCAATAATTAAGAAGTTCATTACCCATCAAGGCGATAACGATAGTCACCAGATAGGCCGTTAAGCCCAGCAACATCATCTTAGATACCCCCCACCTTGCCACTAAAAACCCCGTGAATAATGAAGGAAGATACATGGCTATAATGTGACTCTGAATCACCCACTTAGTATCGGCCAGAGAGTGATGTTCGATATGATGCATATGCAGGGGAGTGGCCGTCATCACGAAACTCATCATGGCAAAGCCTATGATGGCGCCAGCAATAGCCACCCAGATTTGAGTGTGACTCAAAATAACCGCTAGAGGTCTGGGAGCTGCATGAGAACGTTCCGAATGAAGGGGGTTAATTGCCGCAGACTCACGGTAAAACATCAATGTAAAAGCCGCTAATAGGCAAACCAGCGTCAGAAAAAGAAAGGCGCCGACATAGGGAGTGGCCACTAACTCATTGCCAAACAGGGCCAGTTCCGGGCCTAGAAATGCGGCGACTAACCCACCGAGTAGCACCCGAGATGCAGCTTTAGCACCTAAAGCGGGCGCCACGGCTTCCATTGCAGCGAAACGGTACTGTTGAACGATCGCCCCGGCGGTGCCGAGCAGCACTCCGCTGATACAGAAGACCGTAAAGTCACGTTCACCTATCCCATAGGCTCCTATGAGGCCCGCCATCGCAGCCAAAAGAGATCCACCGATGAATACTTTTTTACGCCCGAAACGCTTCATCAATTGAGTCACAGGTAATATCGATATCGCAACCCCCACAACCATGGAGGTGATCGGCAATGTCGCTAAGGCCGGGCTGGGTGCCAGCTCGATACCGACGATCCCTCCCAGTAACATCATCATAGGTGCGGCGCTCATCGCGAACGCTTGTGCCAGGGTCAGCACCCAAACATTAAACGGCATTAATTAACTCCTACAGTAAAAAATCAGATGCATACTTTATCTAAGAGGCGGATGACCTTAGCCAAAAGATGGGTGATGAGTCTATTGGGTTAATCTAATTGATCTGCACCAGAATGTAACAAGTTAAATGTTTCAAAGTTTACAAGCTGTAGCTTGTTTGAATAAAAAAACGCAATGGAGCAACTTCCCTCTCCTCCATTGAGCTGCGATAATCGGCAGCAAATAATCCCATTAGAATAAACACTGACAATGCATCCCGCCCGAAAGTCGGTCAGTGATAACAGGAGTATGTATGACACAAACAATCGCCGCTCGCCTGGACGCCGTCCGCTCAGAAATGACCAAAGCCAACCTCGACGCTTTCATCATTCCACGCGCCGATGAATATCTGGGAGAGTATGTCCCCGAGCGCAACGAGCGCATGCTGTGGATCAGTCATTTCACCGGCTCTGCGGGTATGGTTATCGTGCTTAAAGAGAGTGCGGCGATTTTTGTCGATGGTCGATATACCGTTCAGGTTAAGCAGCAGGTGGATGGCACTCTGTTTGAATATCTCAGCCTGACTGACACACCACAAATTGAGTGGCTCACAGAGACCTTAACGCGCGATGCGCGCGTGGGTTACGACTCCCGCCTCCATCCCCTTAGCTGGCAAAAAAGTGCTGAAACTAAATTGGCAAAGGCGCAGATAAGCTTAGTCTCTGTCGAAGAAAATCCAGTCGACCTTCACTGGCAGGACAGACCGGCGCCCTCAAGTTCACCGGTCGTACTCTTTGACGCTAAGAGTGCAGGTAAGACGAGTCTGCAAAAACGTCTGGAGATAGGTGCTGCCGTCGCCAAAGCGGGCGCCGATACCGCGCTTATCACTTCACTCGACTCCTTCTGCTGGTTGCTGAACATTCGAGGCAGCGATGTCCCCTGTCTGCCTATCGTGTTAGGCACGGCGCTGCTGCACGCCAATGGTGATATGGTGCTCTTTACCGATCTTAAAAAGCTTCCTGCTGGCATCAATGAGCATGTGGGTGAAGGCGTCACCTTCTGCGATGAGACTGAATTGAAATCGGCCCTCAATAAGCTAGCGGACACCAAGCTGCTAGCCGACCCTAATTCGGCTAATGCCTGGTCTCAACTGACTGCCCAGCAGGCGGGCGCGACATTAGTTGCCGGCTTCGATCCGGTTTCACTGCCTAAGGCACAAAAAAATGAGTCTGAGCTTGCCGGGATCCGAGCCTGTCATATTCGCGATGGCGTCGCGGTCAGTCGCTTCCTCGCCTGGTTAGATAAGGAGGTGTCAGCTGGCAACTTCTATGATGAGGGCGTCTTATCGGATAAATTAGAAACCTTCCGTCTCGAAGATGAGCTCTATCGTGAGCCAAGTTTCGACACTATCTCAGCGGTGGGCGGCAACGCGGCAATGTGCCATTACAACCACAACAATGGCACCCCGGCAACCATGACCAACAACAGTCTCTATCTGGTCGACTCCGGCGCTCAATACCTCGACGGCACGACCGATGTCACCCGTACTTTGGCCATAGGTCAGGTCAGTGATGAGCAGAAGAAGATGGTCACCTTAGTCCTTAAAGGCCATATCGCCCTGGATCAGGCGCGCTTTCCCAGAGGCACCACAGGGCAGCAACTCGATGCTTTCGCCAGACAGTACCTTTGGCAACATGGCTTCGACTACGACCATGGCACCGGACACGGAGTCGGCCACTTCTTGAGTGTCCATGAAGGACCACAGCGTGTAGCCAAAAACAGTAATGATGTCGCCCTGCTTCCCGGCATGGTTATCTCAAATGAACCTGGCTATTACCGCGCCGATGAATTTGGCATACGCCTGGAGAACTTAGTGACGGTACGTCACTGTGAAGCCTTAGCAAACGCCGAACGTGAAATATTCGAGTTCGAAGCACTCACTATGATCCCCATGGATTCACGCCTAATAGATAAAGCACTCTTAAGTGAGGCCGAGATCAACTGGTTTAATGATTATCATAGATTGGTATTCGATACCCTATCGCCATTAATGCGGGGTGAGGAGCTTGCCTGGCTGACAAACGCAACTAAAACTATTTAGTAACAGAAGGCTATCTAGTTTTTCAGTTCTCAGGCTCTAGCCCCTATTAATAGTAGTCATCCCGGAATCGAGGAACGAGATCTCCGGGATCCTATTACACCTGTCCGCAACCCACTTTCTCGTGCGCCTTCAACCAGCGCATGATTTCACTAAAGGGTTTTGGTCGACAGATTAAGTAGCCTTGCAGGCGCAAATCATCGATCTTCTCGAGATAATTGAGATCCCGAATATCCTCGACACCTTCGGCGACCAGATCCACTCCCAAGCCCTGGCTGATATCCTGCAGAGATTTCAAAATAGTTTGCGCCAGCGGATCTAAGTGGATCCCTTTGACCAGACTCATATCGAGTTTGACCTCACTAATCGGTAACTTACATAGTTGTGACAGATTGGTATAACCGGTCCCGAAATCATCGATAGCCACGCCAAAATTATGCATCCTTAACCGACTAATACTCGAGTGCTGACTCTGCTTATTGAGCACCTGATTTTCGGTTATCTCGATGGTCACCTTCGAGGGTTTGAGCTGTTTCTCTTCACAATAGCGCATCAACCGATTTGGCCAGCTTCGCTGTGCTAATTGGTTCGGGGTTAGGTTTATCGAAATGCTGCTACCGGCACAGGAGCTCATCCGGCTTATCTCTCTCCACTCATCCATCGCCCTGGTGATGAGTTTATCGGTTAAGGTATTGAGCAAGTTATGCTCTTCGGCCAGATCGATAAAGCGGCTCGGTGAGATCAGTTGCAGTTGCTCTCCCTGTTGAATGCGGCACAACACCTCGAAGCCTTTTATCTCACCGGTTTTAACATCCATCTGAGCCTGATAATAGGGAATCACCTTGTCGCTATTAATCGCCTCCTGCAACTCCTTCACCTTCATCATGGGCTGTTTAGGAGCCAGTTCACTGTCCATCATAAACAAGCGCTCGATACATATCTTCAGCTGAGAGGAGCAGACGGGCTTCATCAGGGCGCCTAACAGCCTTAGTCTGGAGTTCACGACGACCTGAGAAGCGGCTTCAATTATCCGGCTCTCCATACCGGATGCGATGATCACTCCGCCCTTGAAGCCTATCTTACTGAGCCTGATTAACAGCTCGATGCCATCCATTTTAGGCATATGAAGATCGACCACGATCACCTGATAATCATCTCTGTATTTGGTCAGTGTCCGTAACGCCGTCTGGCCATCGCTGCAGTACTCGACTCGATACACGTTCAACTGCATAAAGTGTTTACTCAACACACGACAAGAGCTAAGGGAATCGTCGATGATCAGAACATTAATCGTCATAACGCACCCTCATAAAAGTGAGAGAGCAAGTGAGAAAGAGAGTCAAAACTGGCGAGATAATCAGGCGCTTCCATTTGAGAACACACAAGTAGTGTCATATTGCCTCCATGCAATCCAAGCTGTAAGAGTTATAAAGCCTAGACCACAAGCTAAAACTGTCAAACTGCGCGCACCTTTAAACAACCACAATGCGAGGTGATTCGGTTAATAAGAGCAGAATTAAACAATACCTGGATTTACCTGATAGTATTTGCTGTTAAAATCGACGCAAATTTGCTATATTCCGCCGCCGTCAATTTTTGACGGCTATTGTTTATGGTGACATTGGCCTGCAACTTCGCAGGGCATTTGAATTGGTTAAATACAGGAAACCCAAGATGAGATTTGAATCTTTTAGTTTTGCTCCCGAGATTTTACGTGCTATCTCAGAATGTGGTTATCAGAAAATGACACCAGTTCAACAAGAAGCCATTCCGGCAATTCGCAGAGGTCAGGATGTATTAGCCAGTGCACAAACGGGCACAGGTAAAACTGCCGCCTTTGCTCTGCCTATTTTGCAGAAGATGTTCGACACGCCAACAGAAACTCAGCGTTCCAATACCCGTGCACTGATCCTGACACCGACCCGTGAACTGGCCAGTCAAATAGCCGACAATATCAAAGATTACAGCAAATACATGCAGGTCTCGGTATTAACCATCTATGGTGGTGTAAAGCTGGAGACTCAGGCACAGAAGATCAAACGTGGTGCAGACATCATAGTCGCCACACCGGGACGCTTACTCGAGCACCTTCAAGCGTGTAACTTGAACCTGTCTAATGTTGATTTTATGGTATTAGACGAAGCGGACCGTATGCTGGATATGGGCTTTATAGCCGACATCCAGAAGATACTTCAAGCCGTGAATAAGAATCGTCAAAATTTACTCTTCTCTGCCACCTTCTCTAGCGCAGTGAAGAAACTGGCCAACGATATGTTGGTCAAGCCCAAACTTATCAGTGTCGATAGCCAAAACAGCACCGCAGATACAGTGAGCCAGGTGGTCTATCCGGTAGAGCAGCGTCGTAAGCGAGAGCTGCTGTCTGAACTTATCGGCAAGAAAAACTGGCAACAGGTGTTGGTCTTTACCGCGACACGCGACGCCGCGGATAAGCTGGTAAAAGAGTTAAACCTCGATGGCATCACATCGGCTGTAGTGCATGGCGAGAAGGCTCAGGGTAATCGTCGCCGCGCTCTACGTGAATTTAAAGAGGGCAAGGTACGCGCCTTGGTAGCCACCGAAGTTGCGGCTCGCGGCCTCGATATTCAAGGTCTTGAGTATGTCGTTAACTACGACCTGCCTTTCTTAGCCGAAGATTATGTGCACCGTATCGGCCGTACCGGCCGCGCCGGAAAATCAGGGGTCGCTATTTCTCTGGTCAGCCGTGAAGAGGAGCGCACCTTAGCCGATATCGAAAAGCTGATTGGCAAGCAGCTTCGCCGTATCACTGTCCCGGGTTATGAAGTGGGCAGCCGAGAACTGCTTATCAAGCAAATTCAGAAACGCCGTAGTTTTGCCAAGAAACAGCAAAGAGAAGATAACACCGGCGCACAGATGATCGCAGAGAAGAATCTGGGGGGTCGTAGAGTTAAAGTTAAAAACTCATCGAACAAGGCGCCAGCTAAGGTCAAGAAAATCAGATAACCTTACTTTCATGGGTGACACCTTTTTATCTAAAAATCACCGCTTGACGGTGATTTTTTCTTAACGATACAGAGAACAAATAATGACTAGCTATAATCAGGCCATCGTTGAATTTGCTCAAGCAGGCCTAGCCGCCCTTGAAGAGCGCGCATCAAAAGGGAACGTCATAAAAACTGCCGCAGCCGAGAGTCACTTTCTCTGCAGTTGGATGGCGAGCGCATTGAAAGCGCGCCAATTTTCCAAGTTGATAGCAAAAGACTTAACCCAATGGATCCGAGATGGCAGAAGTTTGGGTGCAGGCGCACAGCTTCCTTCCCTGCTAGCGCGTATCGATAATCAGTATCGCGCAGCCATGAGCAACCAGCAGCTTGGCCAGTCTCTCGAGCACTTTTTGACTGAATTAAAGGCCAATGACTGGGTCGTGATCTTAGATGAAGAGGTCACGACTAAGTTAAAACTCGACAGTGACGGAGAAAATAGTCTGGTGATATCTAACAAGCAGTATGAGGGGTATATCAAGGACAAGAATGTCATTAAGCCTATCACGCTGTTTGTACGCGCTAACGAACAGAAGTTAGCTCAAATGGCCGCCAAGCATGAGCTTCTTCTCAGTCAGGGAGATAAGAAAGCCAGCTTAATCAAACACCATAAGGCCTATCAGGTTTTCCCCAATAATGAGCAACCGGCACTGGCTCTGTTACTTGACTGACAACAAGCCCAAATCTGATAAGTTTCATCCATAAAAAAAGCGCCTCTGGCGCTTTTTTTAATTACACTAAATCAATTCAAGCCCGGCTCAGGTATTTCTGTCTGCAACCCATCACCATTGAGTTTGGCTGTTACATTAAAAGTCAGTACCATAAGCTTCAAATGACCCAATATTGAGTTGATATGACCCAGCCTAGCCCAAGCTCCCATTACGACACGCTCACAAAACATTTTCAGACGATCTCTCATTTCGAGCACCTAAGTGCACTGGGTGACTGGGATCAGGCGACGATGATGCCAGTCGGCGGAAGCGCCGCCCGTGGCGCTGCGATGGCTGAGTTAGCCAAACATATTCACGAGCTAAAAACAGCCCCTTTCCTTGCCGACACGCTACAACTTGCTCAAGATGAGATGCTAACTCGCGAGCAAGCTGCGAACCTGAAAGAGATGAACTATCAATTCTTTCAGGCCAACGTGATCCCCGCATCACTGGTTAAGGCTAAGACAGAGCTCGCGTACCGATGCGAACATGCCTGGCGTGATCAGCGCAAGAATAATGACTGGCAGGGGTTCAGGCCTAATCTCGAGGCCTTGATGGCACTCGTTAAAGAGGAGGCGAATATCCGTTCACAGGCACAAGGCTTATCACCTTATGATGCCCTACTGAACAAGTTTGAACCGGGCATGACGACCGAGCACCTCGAATCGGTATTTGGTCACCTTAAAACCTGGCTTCCCTCGCTTATTCAGCGAGTTCAGCATAAACAAACCGGGGAGCACAGGTTTAATATCGACTCTTGCTCCAGCCAGGCTCAAGAGACACTGGGACGAGAGGTGATGGACTTTCTCGGGTTTGATTTTACTCAGGGTCGATTAGATGTCAGTAGCCACCCATTTTGTGGTGGAGTGCCTGGTGACGTTCGCCTGACGACCCGCTACGATGAGTCCGATTTCACCAGCGCCTTAATGGGCGTTATCCATGAAACGGGCCATGCCAGATATGAGCAGGGGTTGCCGATTAACTGGCGAGGACAGCCTGCCGGTCATGCTCGCTCTATGGCTATCCATGAGAGCCAGAGTCTGTTTTGTGAAATGCAGCTGGGACGCGGCAGCGGATTTCTCTCCCATTTACAACCCCAAATTGCCAAACACTTAGGTAGCCAACTTTCAACAGAGCAACTGACCAATATCTACACCCGGGTTAATCCGGGTCTTATCAGGGTCGATGCCGATGAGATCACCTACCCTTGTCATGTCCTACTCAGATTCGAAGCCGAGAAAGGCTTAATCGATGGCAGTCTCAGTGTCGCCGATCTGCCTGAGTTCTGGGCCCAGCAGATGAGTTCGCTATTAGGCGTTAACACCCAGGGCAACTTTAAAGATGGCTGCATGCAAGATATACACTGGGCCGTGGGCGAGCTTGGATACTTCCCCAGTTATACCCTAGGCGCTATGTATGCGGCACAATTCCGTTTTGCCATGGAAACGAGCCTGGGCTCGGTGGACACCTTGGTTGCCCAGGGAGATATAGCTCAAATTTTTGAGTGGCTGGAACAGAAAATTTGGTCACAGGGAAGCCTGTTAAGCACTGATGAGCTGGTAAAACAAGCCACAGGTGAAACTCTGAACCCCGATTATTTCAAACGGCACCTGGAGCAAAGATATTTAAAGTAGAGTAGCTGAAATAAGCTACCTGAAATAAGGCGCCTGAAGTAAGGCCTCTGAAATAAAGCAAAGGCCGATGAAATAACGTATTATACCGCCATCACAACAGCTAGCGATTTTGGGGATGAGATGCAACTTCGAAGTATAACCTCTGCGGATTGGGACGACATATTACTGATCCAGGAGGAGTGCTACCCGCAAATTGAACCCGAATCGCTCGAAGTATTGCAGAGTAAATGGCTGGTTTCGCCGCAAACTTGCTTCGTTATAGAGTCTGATAAGCGGGTTGTTGGATATTGCCTCGCGCACCCTTGGGTTGCAGGCTCTCCACCTTCCCTTGAACAAACTCTGGTCGCTGCGACAGAGCCGGATACCCTGTATCTACATGACATCGCCCTGTCTTCGAAAGTTCAGGGGCAAGGGGCGGGGAAACTGGCCTTTCAGGCCTTAGTCCAGCATGCCAAAAAACTTGCCCTACCCTGTATATCACTGGTGGCGGTGCAAGGTGCGGATAGTTACTGGCACGGGCGGGGCTTTATCGCTCACCCTATAGAGAAGAGCCTCGGGAGCTACACTCCGGACGCCTGCTATATGGTGCTGGCACTAAGCTCTTAACTCTATATTATTAAGCCTAAGCTCTTAAGACTAAGTTCTTATGGTTAGTGCTCAAGTTTAATCGATACAATACTCATATTTGATAGCAATTTTAAATAACTTATTTTAGAGAACATATTATGGCTCGTAGAATTACCTACAAATTTAAGAAGCAAGCGAAAGAGATTAACTTCGCCTATGACAAATTCAATAATATTCATGAGGCTGTCGCGGCAGCGGAAGGGATAGATCTGACCAACTATCATATGATGGAACAGCAGGTGATGATGACCTCTAAAGGGAAGTCGGCGGTAAGAGATTTTAGAGATAACGAGTTTGCTAAAATGGGCTTTAGTGATATCTATTACATTAAAGACGATCCGAAAGAAAATTCATAGCCCGTCGTCATTTTATCCAGTCATCTTTAGTGGCTGGATAAACAGCCTTGGATCTCAATTGAAGTTAAGAGAATATCAATGAAAGAAAGCTCAATGCCCAATAGCGAACATGCTAATTTCCCCCGTGCGAGTTTCTTCCGTCGTTTCGGCGCCATAGTCTACGATCTACTGCTCGCTGTTGCCGTTTACATGATAGCCGGAGCCATCGGCTTTGGGGTGTTTACCGCCCTCACCTCGGCGGGTCTGATTGAGATGGGAAGCTTTGAACATGTTTCAGATCTACTCAATGGTACACCTCTTTATAAAGGCATCTATCAATTCTGGATCGCACTGTGCGTGGGCTTGTTCTACATAGCCTTTTGGAGTCATGGTGGCCAAACTTTAGGCATGCGAGCCTGGAGACTAAAGGTTCAGCATCCTAACGGCCAGAGTCTGAGCGTTATCACCGCCTCCGCCAGACTTGTATGGTCTCTGCTTGGCATAGGTAACCTGTGGATCTTAATCAACGGAGATAAGCTCGCCCTCCAGGATATGATGACTCGCTCAGAAGTGGTCGTACTGTCTAAGGAAGCCAACCAGATGCGTAACTGGCATGGGGTGTAGCGTTTTTAGGACCAAGGAAAAGTAGAGAAGACGGTCTACGGCCTATCACTTCGCGGACGGCTACGCCTATTCGACGAGCTGCGCTCTATTGGATAAAGACAAGCTGTTAGATTCTGGTTCTTTGGAAAATATTCAGCTATGCCTCTTTCCAACAACTAGCAACGCTGGTGTCGATTAGCTCACAAAGTGAGTGTCGTCTTAGATTAAATACCAATCGGTATAAGAAAGTGGTCAACTCAGAGTTATTTTTGGCTGCATAATTCAAGGCGAAAGAGTGAGGGAATGGTGATCCCTTTTGAACTCATTCAACACAGAAGTAGGCTGCCAAAAACACTCCTAAAAGGCGAGTTTTAGCGCTTCCGATACGGCGTTAACGAGCTTAAACGTAGAATAACTATGTTCCTCACTCGTTGCCTTGCCTCACAAGCGCTAAACTCTCGCTGAGTGACCACACCTTTATACCGATTGGTATAACAGCCAGCTTTGCTGGCGTCTATTAGCTCATGCAATGAGTGTCCTAGGTGTCTAGTCGCTCAGGATTCCTATTTCCTAATAAAATAGATGGCTCCGGCACTGAATATCACCGCGGGCATTCCGGCGCCGATAAATGCCGGCACCCCGTAGACTAAGGTTAGCGGGCCAAAGATTTCGCTACTGATATAGAAGCTGAATCCGGCGATGACGCCTAATAACACTCTCGCTCCCATGGTCACAGTTCTTAGCGGACCAAACACGAAAGAGAGCGCGACTAACATCATGACTCCCACCGTTACCGGCTGCAGTAATTTACGCCACAGTGCCAATTCGTATCGGGCAAAATCTTGATTATTAACCTTGAGGTAATCCAGGTAGCCTATCAAGCCTTGAATCGAGAGAGATTCGGGCTTAACCGAAACAACACTCAGTTTATCCGGAGTCAGGGTCGACTCCCAACGGTAGAGTGTTAAGTCGGTGAGTGTCACCCTATCTTCGGTCAGATCGGTCTGCCTCACATCCACTAAGCGCCAATGGTCATTGGAATAGACACCATGTTCGGCGTGAATGGTACGCACTAAAGAGAGCGTCTCATCGAACTCATACAGGGTAATGTTGCCCAGATGATTGATATCTTCGACTTCGCCGATATTAACAAACAGATCGCCATCTTTGGCCCAGATCCCGCGACTGGATTTAATCAGGCTACCGCCGGAGAGTTTGGTCGCCTGTAATTCATTGGCTTTTTGCTCCGCAACCGGGGCTCCCCATTCACCTAACGCCATAATCAACAGCATCAGAGGTACGGCGGTTTTCATCGCCGAGAGGGTAATTTGCCAACGAGACAAGCCCGAAGACTGCATCACTACCAACTCAGAGTTGGATGCCAGCATCCCCATGCCAATCAAGGCACCCAGCAGCACACCCAGAGGGAAAAACATCTCCAGGTCTCTGGGGATAAGAAACAAGACATAAATACCGGCATCGAGCATGGTGTAACTACCACGCCCGACTAAACGTAACTGATCCACCCATTTAATGATGCCTGAAAGGCCGGTAAGAATAAGCAAACACAGGGCTGAAGTGCTGACTATTGTTCTGGCAATATAGAGATCTAAAATCCTCACACTGCCACCTTCTTACGCTTAAACATACCCGATAATTTCGCCCCCGATGGCCGCTCCCTACCCAAGAGCAATATCCCCAGGAACAGGGCCGAGGCATGTATCCACCACATGCCTAGATAGGCAGGTACCACACCATCTTCTAAGGCTTTTCGTCCGGCTATCATCAAGCCGAAATAGCCGAGGTATAGTAAGATGGCCGGGAACATCTTGGCAAACTTACCCTGACGGACATTAACCCGCGCCATAGGGACGGCAATCAGTGTCATTAAGGGGATAGCCAGCGGTATAGCTAATCGCCAATGAAACTCGGCCGTCGCTTCCGGGCCATCTAAGGCCATCAGATCTTTGATGGGCAGTGCAGAAAGCTTGCGACGACGCTCGTCAACTTCTTGCTCCTTAATCTGCATCTGGTAGCCGCCGAACTCAACGACTTGAAAATCGACCTTCTTAGGCGTGCCCTGATACTGCACGCCATCATTGAGTTGTAAGCGTTGTCCACCGGAGCTGTCTTCGACAACGCTGCCCCCTTTAGCCATGACGATATTACTCTGCCCCGATTCATCTTCGGGATCGGGAAGTTGAGCAACGAAGACTTTATTGAGTTGATTATCTCTGTCGATTCGTTCGACGAACAATACGGCTCTGCCATTAGGACTGGTCTGGAAACGACCCTGGGTGATTGCCGCAAGCCCGGCTTCAGACTGAGCCGATTCCAGCACCTGATTCTGTTTCTCTTCGGCCCAGGGCGTCACAAAAACAGACAGGTAACCGGTGAAGAGCATATTTATCACGGCCAGCAAGAGAGTGACTCGTGTGATATACCATTCACTCACACCTACGCCGTGTAATACCACCATCTCACTTTCGGCGTACATACGCCCATGAGCCAATAATATTCCTAAGAATAAGCTTAAAGGTATGACTAAAACCGCAAGATAGGGAAGGTTGAGGCCCAAAAGGGTTATGACCAGAGAAGCTGGAAATTCACCATCAGACGCATTTGCGAGTACTCGCACAAAGTGTTGGCTAATAAAAATAGCCAGAAGCACGAAAAGTACCGCAATTTGTGCCTTAAAAACTTCTCTAATCAAATATCTAAATACAATCACAGGCTGGATCCGGTCTCTTAACTTATAATTATGCTGGTGTCAGTCAAACTTTCATGTAGACTGTCTACTTTTGATAGTTTTGTGACCAGCCATGAACTAAAAATGGCGAAAAAACACCTAAAAAAACAGACTTTGGTGTACCAATTTTAGGCCCGTTTTGGGCGCAAGCAGACATTATCTAATAAATATTAAAATTTGTCTTTAAGAATCTAGGAGAGCTCATGGAGTTTAGCGTTAAGAGCGGTAGTCCGGAAAAACAACGTTCGGCCTGTATTGTGGTTGGCGTGTATGAACCTCGACGTCTTTCAGGTATTGCTGAGCAGCTTGATAAAATAAGTGAAGGCTATATCAGTAACTTACTTCGTCGTGGCGATTTAGAAGGAAAACCTGGACAGATGCTACTTTTGCATCATGTGCCAAACGTACTAAGTGAGCGAGTATTACTTGTCGGCTGCGGAAAAGAGCGTGAGTTAGATGAGCGCCAATACAAGCAGATCATAACGAAAACTATCAAGACTCTGAACGAAACGGGTTCAATGGAAGCCGTTTGTTTTCTGACCGAGTTGCACGTTAAAGGCCGTGACACCTATTGGAAGGTGCGTGAAGCGGTAGAAACGACTCAAAACAGTCTCTACAATTTCGATGCCCTTAAGAGTGCCAAAGGTGAGACTCGTCGTCCACTGCGTAAACTGGTATTTAACGTACCGACGCGTCGCGAACTGACCGTGGGTGAACGCGCCATCGAGCATGGTATGGCAGTATCTGCCGGTATGCGTCTTTGTCGTGATGTGGCTAACATGCCACCAAACATCTGTAACCCGGCTTACCTCGCTTCTCAGGCTCGTCAAATGGGCGAGAACAGTGAAGAGCTTACCGTCACTACGCTTGGCGAAGAGCAGATGGCTAAACTAGGTATGAACTCATACCTAGCTGTGGGCCGTGGCAGTGATAACGAATCGATTATGACTGTCATGGAGTACAAGGGTGCCGTCGACAATACCGAAAAGCCAATCGTCTTGGTCGGTAAGGGTCTAACCTTCGACTCGGGTGGTATTTCACTCAAGCCTGGCGAAGCCATGGACGAAATGAAATACGACATGGGTGGCGCTGCCGGTGTTATCGGTGCGATGAAAGCCCTGTGTGATATGAAACTACCTATCAATGTTGTGGGTATTCTTGCCGGCTGTGAAAACATGCCATCGAGCAACGCTTACCGCCCAGGTGATATCCTGACGACTATGTCAGGCCAAACCGTTGAAGTGCTCAATACCGATGCCGAAGGGCGTTTAGTATTATGTGACGTATTAACTTATGTTGAGCGTTTCGATCCTGAATTAGTGGTCGATACCGCAACCTTAACCGGTGCCTGTGTTATCGCACTGGGTAAGCACGCATCGGGTCTGTTCTCCGGACACAACCCACTTGCACATGAGCTGTTAAATGCCGGTGAGCAAAGTGGCGACCGCGCATGGCGCTTGCCATTGTGGGATGAGTACCAAGAGCATTTAGAGAGCCCATTTGCCGATATGACCAACCTTGGCGGTCGCGCCGGTGGTGCAATCACGGCAGCCTGCTTCCTGTCCCGATTCACTAAGAAGTACAACTGGGCACATATCGATGTGGCCGGTACGGCTTGGAACAGTGGTGCTAATAAAGGCTCTACCGGACGTCCGGTACCTTTGTTAACTCAGTTCCTGATCAACCGAGCGGGTGTTCCTCAAGGGGAATAAACTCATCGTTGAGCACTAAGTAACAAGCTAAAGGGTGAACACATAGGTGTTCACCCTTTTTATTTGCCTGCTTTGCCCGAAAGTTTTCATGAGCCTAGGTCTATCTTATACCAATTGCACTAAGTACCTGACCATTCAGCGAGAGTGCAAAGCTCTGTAGGCAAGTAGGATGATTGAAGCTAATAGTTATTCTCGGCAACAAGCTCCTGCGTTGCTCTACCTTCTGCATCCATGCAGTCGTATATCGAAAGCATCCAGTGCAGCATAAAGGGCTTTGCCCTTTGCTTTAAACATCAGTCGCACTACGTGAGCCCCTCAGGCTTCCCACTTCTGCTTTGCATTGACTTAAAAGGGAGTAACCATTTCCTCATCAATGCGCCTTGAATTGAAAATCCTGAGGGGGCTCTGAATTGATTAATTATTTAATGCAATTGGTATTATAGGTTGACCATAACTGAATTCGACAAGGTTGCCGACGGGGAGTGGTCGTCACGAACGCCACAAACCAAAATCCTCTCTTATAAGCGTCCTTCACGCTTAAGCCGTTTATGCACCGCCCTGTGGTACCAAGCAGACAGCGCGGGGCGCACGAGGCTCAGCCCCATAAGCCAGGCTAACGCTTTCAACACTGGTACCTTTTCCATTAGTACGATATACGCATCCAGCTCGGATAATACTATTGGCTCGTCCGGTAAGGCTAAACCAGAATCAAGTTCCGCGAACGTAATTCCTCTGCTCCTCTTCGGCTTCCCCACGCTTTCATCTGAGCCAATAATCACATGTAACTCAGTCAACGCCTTGCGGGGATCTATCCCCCAACTCTTTAGTTGCTCATCCTTGTCGTTATACCAATCGGTATAAGAAAGTGATCTACTCAGAGTTTTTTTGGCAAACTAATTCAAGGCGAATGAGTGAGGGAATGGTGCTCCCTTCTGAAGTCATTCAACGCAGAAGTAGGCAGCCAAAAACACTCCTGAAAGGCGAGTTTTAGCGCACCTGATGCAGTGTTAACGAGCTTAAACGTAGAATAACTATGTTCTTCACTCGTTGCCTTGCCTCAGAAGCGCTACATACTCGCTGAGCGATCACATCTTTATACCGATTGGTATTATATCGAACCAGCTCACCCCTTCGGCTCGACCTCCAGCCAGGCGTAGATAGTTATCCCGGTCTTTGATACAGCGGGGACAGGCACCATCATAAAGCACACAAATTTTAGTCGGAGTCCTCTTCATAATTAAATTCTAGATGAAACCAGACTATTTGCATCATGTCACAGCATGTATTAGAAAGCCGTGGTCACGAACGATCACGGCTGCTTCTACAGATGACATTAAAGGGAGGTTTGGGGCTCTCTTCAAAGCTTAAATTGGCTCACAATACCATTTAGGGTATTCGCCATTCCGCCCAGCTCTTGTGCGAGTTCCGTAGTGCTATCGGCGTGCTTATTGGTTTCTTTTGCCGAATCATTGATCTCCAGAACACTCTGGTTAATTTCTGCTGCTACCTGGGTTTGCTGCTCTGATGCTGTGGCGATCTGGTCATTCATATTTAGAATGACAGAAACAGATGTCGTTATTTGTGTCAGCGATAAGTTTGCTTCCTCAGTCTTTGTCGAGGTCAGTCCAGCAAGCTGAGCATTCTTCCCCATCTGATCTACCGCTTTTTTAGCCTCTGTTTGTAGCTTTTCAATCATCACAGAGATCTCATTGGCGCTCTCTTGTGTACGGCTTGCAAGGCTTCGAACTTCATCTGCCACTACTGCAAAACCGCGACCTTGCTCACCGGCTCGTGCCGCTTCAATTGCAGCATTTAACGCCAAAAGATTAGTCTGGTCGGCAATGCCTTTAATCACATCGAGAATACTACCAATATTGACAGTTTCGGCCTCAACATTTTCGATGACATGGGTGACATCGTTCATCTCGTTGACCAGTGAACGGATATTGGCATTCATATCCTCTACCACCTTCATTCCAACTTCGGAATGCTCATTAGTGCCCTGAGCTGACTCTGCCGCTTGCAGTGCACTTCGCGCCACTTCATCGACTGTGGAGGTCATTTCGTTCATCGCCGCCGAAGTCTGCTCGAGCTGCACTGTTTGTGCCTTTGAGCCATTACTCATAGTCTCAGCTGACGATGATAGGGAGACAGAGGATCGATTAAGTTCACCTGTCGTTTCATTGATATTGGTGACAATGACCCTAAGATTCTGTGCCATGGCAATCACATTGCCATAAATCCCCTCTTGGCCAGAAGAGGATAAATCCATACTCAAATCACCATCTGCCACTTGCTTAACAATGTTTGAGATCTCCAGAGGTTCCCCGCCAATAGGTTTGTAGATAAGACGAATAACCATCTGGTAAATAACGATCATGAGTGCAACCAGAGAGACGGCAATTAAAATAAGAGCTTCATATAGGTTATTCATACTGGCAGCTTCTATGACTTTCACCGCTTCATAGCTAGCCACAGTCCAATTACGAACCTTCAGCTTATTGCTTGTAACGAAGTAATCGCCCAAACCGGAAGCTGTGTATGTCATCGACTTGTTTAATTCTGATATCACCCTGTATTGTGGGCGTATTTCAAATATGTTCTTACCAATATTGTCTTTATCCTCACTCGATAAAATGTAGCCATCGCTGCGGTAGACGAACATCTGGTTGTTACTGGTAAGAGAGGCGGCGAAATCACTGAATAACTTAACGGGGATGTTGATTAACACGACCCCGGAAGTTCGCCCCTGGTGCATGATAGGAACAGAAAGGCCAAACACTTCGACGTTCTTAGTGACATCCACAAAGGACCTTGAAACTACGTAATGCTCACCTTCAAAAATCTTCAAGAACCACTCACGCTTAGCCGTGATCGCATTGAAATTTTCCACGACTTTACCATCACTAATCAGGGTGCCATCTTTTAAACCCAAATAGATACCGGCCTCCCCTTTTACCGTTTTGGCTATCTGCTCAACGGTGAGGTTGGCTCGTTCAAGATCGAGCTCGCCATTTTCGTCGAAGAAGAATGCGGCAGAATCGATCACATCGAAAAAACGCATTAACTTTTCATCTAATGCCTGAGCCACCAGCTTAGATTGCGTTTCAACCTTTGCCTGATAACTGGCCTGACTGAATTCAGCAAAATTTTGATAAGCAACGATTGATACGAGGAGCACCATAAAAAATGATAACGAAGTAAACAATCCCGTTATTTTGTGTTTCAGCAGCATAGATATTTCAGCCCATATTTTAAGAACAAGCAATCAGAGATGTTTCACCGAATCATCACAGCTGAGATCAGAAAAACCTCATTTTAGTTACATGTTAAGATACAAGTGGGTTTCATAGTGGGCAACGAATTTAGGTCAGACTTTTGAAGCCTTCTGCAACAGGGAAAACTTGTGCAAACTCAGTCCACTTATGGAATTAATTCCAAACGGATAAGCAGGTCAAAGACAAGTGAGATAAAGAGAACTGAGATACAAGGACTGAGGATACAAGGGCTGAGAGCTTGAGCTATCGATACTCAAAAAAAGCCAAACAAAGAGAGGCCATTGGGACAATAGCCTCTCTTATTAACTAGCCCCGCTTATTGGATCTCGAGCTCTCCTGTATGCGTTTATATAGCTTACTCTGACTACGTCCTTGGGCGCGCTTCTCGGCGATGCTGGCACCGTTTAGTGCTTGTTCACGCAGCAGCTTTTGATAACTCACAAGGCGGCGCTCACTCATACTTCCCGATGAGATAGCATCTTGTACCGCACAGCCTGGCTCCTGTTGATGCTGGCAATCACCAAAGCGACACTGCTCGGCTAAACTGACCAGCTCAGAGAAGGTATCATTCACTCCATCTTCACAGTCGGCCAGCTGCAGCTCGCGCATCCCCGGCGTATCGAGCAATAGACCACCAGTTGGCATCAGATGCAGGGAGCGTCCCGTGGTCGTGTGCCGCCCCTTGCTATCATCAGTCCGAACGCCGGATGTGCTTTGCTCTACCTGACCCAGTAAACTGTTAACCAGAGTCGACTTACCCACACCGGACGAGCCTATCAATGCCACAGTTTTACCATTACCGCAGTAACTCTTAAGCGCCTGCACGCTATCGCCATCCAGACCATTGACAGTTTCAATCAACAAGTTACTGTCCAATGCCCTGAGTTGCTCGGTATAGGCACTAATATCATCACAGAGATCTTGCTTGGTCAGCACCACCACAGGCGTCACCTTGGCGTCATTGACCAGCGCCAGATATCGTTCGATACGGTTGATATTAAAGTCGTGATTAAGCGATGAAACGATAAACACCCAGTCCAGATTCGATGCTATCAGTTGCCGCTCAAGCTTACTCCCCGCCGCCTTACGACTAAACAGAGAGTCACGCTCAAACAGATGCAGAAAGTTGCCTTGTTCATCGAGTAGTAGCCAGTCGCCTACTGTCATAGGCGGGAGGTCACTCTTGACAGCTAAACTGGTTTCCCCAAGTTCGGAGAGCAAGTCGTACTGACCACGGTGATGGGCAGAGATTCGCGCTACTCTTCCCTCAGAAAAATCAAGACCTGCTAGCTGGTGCTGAAAGTGAACACGCCACCCCATCTGCGACAGGCTTAACTTATTTGAATGTTCAACAGCTTCTTTTTCAACAGAGTGCCCGACGGCAGGCTCTGGTTTAGCAGGCTGTGTGATAACGGTTTTTTTAGTGGAACGGATAGAGGCGAAACGATTTGATTTTGTCATATTGACCCCAGCGCAAAGCGCCTGAATATTTTCATTCTGGGATTCTTAAACTTATATAAAACTAAGACCCCGGTAAAAGTGAACTTCACTACCGGGCAGATGCAGGTTTAACTTAAGTTAGTTAACTTAAAAACAGTTAACTTAAAACGGTTAACTTAAGTTGGTTAACTTGCGGTGTTTGCCCGGTAAAGGGAAACTACAATCATCAAATACTCCTTGGATTAGCTGTTACTTTAGCTATTAATAAAAAATCAGTTTGGTTACTACTTTGGCTGATAGTTCAACCAATGACTAATTTACCAGCAAGTTTGCTGGCTTACCAGCGTCTGATTTCACACTTAAAGAAGGTTGATGAAATTATATTGATTTAAATTCGACCCAACATAAGACATAATATGTCAACAACATCTGAATTAAGGATAATAGATGAGATTCGTCGCTTTGTTCGTTCAGTCATTACTGTGGTTATCCATTGCCTGCTCACCAACACTCATAGGCGCTTTTATCGGTATCATGATCAGCCTGCAATCCGGAGAAGTTTACTCATTAAACGTACCGATATGGGCTGCAGTAGGATTTCTCATTGGTGCTTACTGGGCTGAGCATGTCAGAAAAACCATAGGTTTATCGGTATTTTTCGGCCGACTGGCCGGTGCAAGGGATACCCCAAAAAACAACAAGTCATAGCTGACTTTATCTCCTAAGAATTAAAGGTAGGTCCGCCCCAGCCATAACAGGCAAAATTTACTTATATGCTCAGCAAGGTGACTATTTTCTGCTGCCTGCTCGACAGCCGAATCTGGCTTCGAGGTTTAATGAAAACGTCTTAATTTGTTAGTAGGTTATTGAAACCCGTACCTTCATGGCTATTTATCACCTGCGGTGAGCTGAATGTGTAGACACTTCTGCGAGTCGCCGCAAGCACATCCTTGTGGGCTCTGCGATGACATCCATGTCATCGAAGCTCGCAGCCGTATCTACACCTGCTGATTTACAAGCAAGTATTCTCTTCGCTTGAAAATATGAGTTGGCCGATAAGACAACTTAGCCAACTCATGACATTCGATTTTATTGAGCTTCATAGTAAGTAACCACTAACGTGTGTAACAGAGCGTGTAACACATAGTGTAACAGCTCGTTTGACTGATCAGTACGGTTCACTAAATCGGCAAATTATATTTAGCAAAAGTCAGCACTCACACTCAACAAAGTTATGATTGATTAAGCTTGCTTAGCAGTGCTTCACCCTGCTCTTTACTTAAGCTAACCATTGTCATTCTGAAGTTGAAATTTGATTTAGTTGTATCTTTACAAGCCTTTGCTGTAAGTGGCTTATCCAAACGCACAAAGTTATTTAGCTTTCGAGAATACCATTCACCTGGACTGCCTTCATGATCCCTTTTGATAAGCTTTCCGTCTGAATAACCATAACCTACAATTCCATTTCCACTTTGATAGAGGAATACGACATCACCATCTTCAAGGTAAGCAATATTCTCTTTCCAGTTACCATAAAAGGCTGATGCTTCCTCATTTTCAAGCATTGTATAATGGTCTTGATGTGAATTGTTGTAGTTAGTATTTAACAGAAAATAACGAGACTTTGACTCTGTATTAGTATCGCTTGCCAATGCTTTTTCATTTCTAGCATCCGATAACTGCTTTTCAAGTTCTTCCAACCCTCCATCGATAAATGTACTTATCAACTCTGAACGCGTTTTCTCTAGAATCTGTGCTAGTTCTTCCAATTGGTTTACTGTAGTTGTCGGGATTCGAATTGACAGCAGTTGTGAATCTGATGGGGTACTTATCATGTTTTTTATTTGTGTAGAGAGTGACATACTTACCTTCCTGTATTACATATCGAATGAGTGCAACGTAATACGAAAAGTAATACAAGCTAAAGGAGGCGTCAACACGTATTACATTATGTAATACGTGTTTTTTCTAACTTAACGATAATAGTTATTACCATTAAAACTATCTACTCCCCAGAGCCACCGTTCAATCGAAGAGACAACTTCTTGTAATCGTAGCCAGTGTAAACGCGGCTGTGACCTTCGATTTCAGGGATGAAATCGCAGAGCGTATAGGGACATATTCACAGCGTGTCGCAGAAGTGTTTGCACTTAAGCCTGCTGCAAGCAATTGATAACCACAAGGCTACAACTTCCATTTGAAGTTTCATGAAGTAAATAAAAGCCGCAGCCACAAATAAAACAGAGATTAGAGGCTGAACTCGTCCCCGTTTTTGTGTAAAATCTCCTCTTTCGTCCGCTGAATAAGCCTAACTATGACACAGACCCTATTTTATCTTATGCCAACTGAGCCTCGAAGCTCGGGAACGGCATTAGAGCAAATGTTTCACTTGGCTTGTGAACTGGCTCAGCAGGCATTTATAAAGCAGCAACTGGTTTATCTTCATTGCCAGGATAGAGAGCAGGCTTACGCCATCGATGAACTTTTATGGCAGTTTGAACCGCGCTCTTTCGTTCCCCATAATTTGAAAGGGGAAGGACCCGCCACCGGTGCTCCGGTTGAAATCGGCTTCGATAAGCTGGGTCCCAATAAAAATCGCCATCTTCTGATTAATCTTGCAGACCAAGTCCCCTCATTTGCGGTAAACTTTGGTCAGATTATCGATTTCGTTGCCAACGATACCGGCCATAAGGCGATCGCTCGCGAGCGATACCGGCAGTATCGGAGCCTGGGAGTTACATTGAACACTCAGGATTTAGCAAAACAACCACTTAATTTAGTTTGAGAAGCATACGCTCCCATGGAAAAAACATACAATCCGCAGTCTATTGAACAGTCTCTCTACCAAAGCTGGGAAGAGAAAGGTTACTTCAAGCCACATGGCGATGAGTCGCAGGGCAACTATTGCATCATGATCCCGCCACCAAATGTGACGGGAAGTCTGCATATGGGCCATGCCTTCCAAGATACCATTATGGATACCTTGACTCGTTATCAGCGTATGAAGGGCAAAAACACCCTTTGGCAGGTCGGTACCGACCATGCGGGTATCGCGACTCAGATGCTGGTTGAGCGTAAAGTGGCTGCCGAAGAGGGCAAGACACGTCATGATCTCGGTCGTGAAAAGTTTATCGACCGCATCTGGGACTGGAAGAACGAGTCCGGCGGCACTATCACTAAGCAACTACGTCGCCTTGGCGCATCGGTTGATTGGGATCGTGAACGTTTCACCATGGACGAAGGTATGTCTGAAGCGGTACAGGAAGTATTTGTACGCTTGTACGAAGATGACCTTATCTATCGCGGTAAGCGCCTGGTTAACTGGGACCCAGCCCTACACACCGCTATCTCAGATCTCGAAGTTGAGAACAAAGAGAAGCAAGGTAGCATGTGGCATTTCCGCTACCCGCTCGCCGAAGGCGCATTAACTGCCGATGGCAAAGATTATTTAGAGGTCGCAACTACGCGTCCAGAAACCATGCTAGGTGACAGCGCTGTTGCGGTTCATCCCGATGACGAGCGTTATGCTTCACTGATCGGCAAGTTCATCCTGCTGCCAGTCGTTAACCGTCTTATCCCGATTGTTGCCGACGATTATGTCGACATGGAGTTCGGTACCGGTTGTGTGAAGATCACCCCAGCCCACGACTTTAACGATTACGAAGTCGGTAAGCGCCATGCGCTGCCAATGTATAATATCTTAACCTTCGATGCGTCGATTCGTTCATCTGCAGAAGTGGTTAACACCGACGGCACCAGTAATACCGAATTAGATAACAGTCTGCCAGAGCGTTATGCCGGTCTCGACCGTTTCGAGGCTCGTAAAGTCATTGTTGCCGAATTTGAGACGCTTGGCTTGCTAGGTAAGATCGATCCACACGGACTGAAAGTGCCTTATGGCGATCGCTCAGGCGTAGTTATCGAGCCACTGCTTACCGACCAATGGTATGTCTCTGTTGCACCTATGGCTAAAACAGCGATGGAAGCCGTTGATAATGGTGACATCAAGTTTGTGCCACAGCAGTATGAGAACATGTACAACTCTTGGATGCGTGATATTAACGACTGGTGTATCTCACGTCAGCTTTGGTGGGGACATCGTATCCCGGCTTGGTATGACGAAGCCGGTAAAGTCTATGTTGGCCGTGATGAAGCCGAGGTTCGCGCCAAGCATAAGCTTGACGACTCAGTGGTGCTTAGCCAGGATAACGACGTACTCGATACCTGGTTCAGCTCTGCGTTGTGGACTTTCTCTACACTGGGCTGGCCAAAGAATACTGAAGAGCTTAAAGCCTTCCACCCGACCGATGTGTTGGTGACGGGTTTTGACATCATCTTCTTCTGGGTTGCCCGCATGATCATGATGACCATGCACTTCATCAAAGATGAAAACGGCAAGCCGCAGGTACCATTCAAGACGGTTTACGTTACGGGTCTTATCCGTGATGAAGCCGGTAATAAGATGTCTAAGTCTAAGGGTAACGTACTCGACCCACTCGACATGATTGACGGTATCGATCTTGAGACACTGGTCACTAAGCGTACCGGTAACATGATGCAGCCTAAGCTTGCAGCAAAAATTGAGAAGAGCACTCGTAAAGAATTTGCCGATGGCATCGAAGCCCACGGTACCGATGCACTGCGCTTTACCTTAGCCTCTATGGCATCGACCGGTCGTGATATCAACTGGGACATGAAGCGTCTCGATGGTTACCGCAGCTTCTGTAACAAGATCTGGAACGCGTCTCGTTATGTATTAATGAACACTGAAGTTCAGTCTGATGATCAAGACAGCGAAAAAGCTGGTGAGCCATTAGATTGCGGTCAAATCTTAGTTGACGGCAAGCCGGGCGAAATGGAGCTATCCCTTGCGGATCGCTGGATTATCGGTCTGTTCAACGAAACGGTTAAAGCCTACGACGAGCATATGGAAAACTACCGTTTCGACTTAGCGGCAAATACCATCTATGAGTTCACCTGGAACCAGTTCTGTGACTGGTACTTAGAGCTGACTAAACCTGTCATGCAAAGTGGCACAGAAGCTCAGCTTCGTGGTACACGTCATACTCTTGTGACTGTACTCGAGAAGATGCAACGCCTGATGCACCCAATGATGCCGTACCTAACAGAGACTATCTGGAAGCGTGTACAGCCACTCGCTGGCATCGAGGGTGACACGCTGATGTTAGCCGAGTTCCCTGAATATCAAGCCGATAAGGTCGATGCTCAGGCGATGGAAGATCTTGAGTGGGTGAAGCAAGTGATCACTGCGGTACGTAACATTCGCGCCGAGCTGAACATTGCCCCATCTAAGCCGCTTAATGCCCTTCTACGCGGCGTGAGTGAGCAGGACAGGGCGCGCCTTGAGGCGAACCAAACCTTCTTCAAGACGCTAGCGAAACTTGAGTCGATGACGATTCTTGCCGACGGTGAAACAGCCCCTATGTCTACCACTCAATTGATTGGTGATATGGAGCTGCTTATTCCTATGGCAGGTCTTATCGATGTGGCTAAAGAAGTGGCCCGCATCGACAAGCTACTCGAGAAAGCGGCCGGTGAGTTTAAGCGTATAGAAGGTAAGCTTTCTAACCAAGGCTTCGTTGCGAAAGCACCTGCTGCCGTGATTGAGAAAGAGCGTGCTAAGCAAGCCGAGTACCAGCGCGATATCGAGAAGCTAACTGAGCAGAAAGCGGAACTCGCGAAGTTAGAAGCTGAAAGCTGAAAGCTAAAAGCTAAAAGCTAAAAGCTAAAAGCTAAAAGCTAAAAGCTAAAAGCTAAAAGCTAAAAGCTAAAAGCTAAAAGAAGTTGTAAGTGACCTACAGGGATGAAGGAAATGCCAATCAATGTAGGGAACATTTATGGCCTTCGAGTTTTAAGCCCTGACTTATAAACCTTAGGTTCAAGACAGAACAAAGAGAGGTAGCCATTAGGCTGCCTTTTTTAATGCCTAAAGCTAGGTACTAGCTTTACTTATAACTTACCGCTTACAACTTTCTCTAAGCATCAAAGCTGGATCCTGAAATGAATTCAGGATGACGGACCAGAAACTTACAACTCTTTGACCTGAAACATTCGCGGCTAAAGCCGCTCCTACATAAAGAATGTAGGGTCATATCACCCTCGCAGCTCGTACCCAATATAAAAAAAGGCTGTCATTGCGACAGCCCTTTTTATGTTCTCAATTCCAGCTCAAATAACGCTACACCCGATACTGGGCGATCTCCTGCTGCATAGACTCAGCCAAGTTAGCTAACTCCTGGGTAGCCACATTACTCTGCTCGGCCCCTGCTGCGGTCTGATCTGAGATATCGCTGATATTGATGATATTTTTATTTATCTCTTCGGTTACCGAGCTCTGCTCTTCGGAAGCCGTCGCGATCTGCGCATTCAAAGAGTTGATCTGTTCGATACTGGCCATAATCTGCTGCAGTGCATCACCGGCTTGCTGTGATTTGTCGACACTCAACTTCGCCTGCTCGGTGCCTCGCTCCATCATCACCATAGAGTCACGGGCCCCCAGCTGTAGTCGCTGGATCATCTTCTGGATCTCTTCCGTGGAGTCCTGAGTCCGCTTGGCTAAATTACGAACCTCATCGGCCACGACCGCAAAGCCTCGTCCTTGCTCGCCGGCGCGAGCAGCCTCGATGGCAGCATTGAGTGCTAACAGGTTAGTCTGTTCGGAGATCCCCTGAATAACATCGACCACAGAGCCAATTTCATCTGAGTGTTGCGATAATAACTTCATCGCCTCGGTCGCACTGTCCATCTCTTTTGAGAGGGTTTCTATGACCTTAATGCTCTCATCGACAATACTCTGACCATTAATGGCAGCGTTATTCGCTTCTTCCGACGTCGTTGCAGCGGCTGCAGCGTTCTGAGCCACCTCACGCACCGTTGCCGTAAATTGATGAATTGCCGTTGCGATCAGCTGAGTCTGCTGTTGTTGATCGACCACATTTCGTTGAGTCTGAGTCGATACCACTGAGTTTTCTTCGGCCGAACTCGCCAGCCTGGATGTCGAATCATGGGTATTTAGCACCGCGCTTTGAAATCTGGAAGTAATATGATTCACGAACTCTGCAATATGTGAAAACTCATCATCTCCACCGAGGTTGATACGCTTGGTCAGATCGCCGTTAGTGATATCGACCGCAGTATTTTCAAGTTGCGTCACCGCCTGGTTAACTCGCCTGACAATCATAATAGAACAGATACTGATAACCAGCGTACTGATGCAGGAAAGCATAGCGACTAACAGGATGAAGAAAGCCATATTCTCCTGAGACTGTTCAAAACTCTCTTTCCCTTCGGCTATCTGCAGATCCAAAAATGACTGAGCTTCTGTGGTGATACTCTTAAACAAAGGGTTAATTTGAGTCAGTAATATCTGATTCGATTCCTCATACTCTCCCCTTCCTAACGCATCGAGTGCGGGCTCGAAACCTGAAATGGTGACCTTATCCAGCAGCTCAATTAATCGATTAATTTGCTCACGTTCCTCAGCTTCCAGAGGAGAGCTTAAAATCTCATTATCAACGATGTGATGCAGCAGCTTGATAGAGGCTTGAGTTTCCTTGATGTGCTTTTCCAGCGGATGATTATGCATCTCTGAAAATTTGCTACTCGGGTCGTGTTGAAATGCCAGCAAAAGCCCACTGCGTGCACTTGCGAGCTCATTGAGCACCTTACCAGCCCTGATACTGTGCTGCATGCCCTGACTGTAGAGATTCTCGATAGAGTCTCCCGCACCCTGCATGCCTGTGATCCCCTTATACCCCAAAAGTATAAAAGAGATAACCGTAAGAAATACAATTAACTTGAGTTGAAACCTAACTGATCTTATCTGCTGCATAAGGCCAGACCCCGATGTGATGGAGTTTTGAACACTTCCATTCCCTGATTGAGCGATTAAAGCAGACATAATGATTCCCTATTAATATCTAAGACAGTCCAGCTAAATATTGGCACTTATAATAATTATTTTTAGGTATACAAATATAGATATCAGCTTAGTACATTACCTACAATTAAGTAGCTTAGAGTAAAAGGAATGTAAAAATAGTTGAGCCTTATCACATCTTAAAAATGTATGTCTCTTATCACACAATAATAAGGTAGAGGCGGTCTTACTGGAACTGGAAAGGCTGCGCCTTAGGGATGTTGCTAAAGAAGCTAAAGACAGAGCAAAGAAAGGTACTAGCTTTACTTACCACTTAAAACTTACGACTCTTTGACCTGAAACATTCACGGCTAAAGCCGCTCCTACATAAAGAATATCGGGGTCATATCAACCTCGCACCTCGCACCTCGCACTCAATATAAAAAAAGGCTGTCATTGCGACAGCCCTTTCTATGTTCTCAATTCCAGCTCAAATAACGCTACACCCTGTACTGGGCGATCTCTTTTTGCATGGACTCGGCCAGGTCTGCTAACTCCTGGGTAGCCACATTACTCTGCTCGGCCCCCGCAGCGGTCTGATCTGAGATATCGCTGATGTTGTTGATGTTTTTATTTATCTCTTCGGTTACCGAGCTCTGCTCTTCGGAAGCCGTCGCGATCTGCGCATTAAGGGCGTTGATCTGTTCGATACTGGCCATAATTTGCTGCAGTGCATCACCGGCTTGCTGTGATTTGTCGACACTCACCTTCGCCTGCTCGGTGCCACGTTCCATCATCACCATAGAGTCACGAGCACCTTGCTGTAGTCGCTGGATCATCTTCTGGATCTCTTCCGTGGAGTCCTGAGTCCGCTTGGCTAAATTACGAACCTCATCGGCCACGACCGCAAAGCCTCGTCCCTGCTCGCCGGCGCGAGCGGCCTCGATGGCAGCATTGAGTGCTAACAGGTTTGTCTGTTCGGAGATCCCCTGAATAACATCGACCACAGAGCCAATTTCATCTGAATGTTGCGACAAGAGTTTCATCGATTCGGTCGCACTGTCCATCTCTTTAGAGAGAGTTTCTATGACCTTAATGCTCTCATCGACAATACTCTGACCATTACTGGCGGCGCCATTGGCTTCTTCCGACGTTGTTGCGGCGGCAGCGGCACTCTGAGCGACCTCACGTACCGTCGCGGTAAACTGATGAATTGCCGTTGCGATCAGCTGAGTCTGTTGCTGCTGATCGACCACATTTCGTTGGGTCTGATTCGATACCACAGAATTTTGTTCGGCCGAGCTCGCCAATCTGGATGTCGAATCATGGGTATTTTGCACCGCATGCTGAAACCTGTAGGCAATTTGATTCACATACTCTGCAATGTGTGAAAACTCATCGTCTCCGCCCAGCTCTATGCGTTTGGTCAGATCGCCATTAGCGATATCGACCGCGGTATTTTCCAGGCCGACAACCGCTTTACTGACCCTGCGGATCAGTAAAGTTGATGAGAGTGTAATGACTAAGATACTGAAAGTGGAGAAGAGGATGACCATAGGGATGAATGTGGCGACACTCGCTTGGGATTCATCAAACTTAATCTTCGCTTTTTCTGTCTCTAACGTCAGGAAAGCCTCTGTCTCGGCAGTGATCTCTTTAAACAGAGGATTAATCTGTGTCAGTAAGATTCGATTCGATCCCAGGTAATCCCCCTGTCTCAGTGCATCCAAAGCCGGATTAAAACCTGTATTAGTAATCTTATCGAGCAATCGTTCTAACTCCTTTATCTTGGCCAGTTCATCTCCGGCCAATGGCGACTTCAATATCTCATTATCTATAATCTGATGAAGTTGGCGAATGAAGGACTCAGTATCACCGATATGTTTATCGACTTCATGATTATGCATCTCGGAGAAAGGGTTGGTAGGATCATGCTGAAACGCGAGTAGCAAACCGCTACGGGCACCGTTTAACTCCTCAAGGACTTTCGTCGCACGAATGCTCTGCTGCATCTCCTGATTGTATAGACTCTCTATCGATGAGCCCGCCTGCTGCATTGCCGTCACGCCTTGGTAACCAAGGAATAAAAATGAGATGACAGTGAGAAATGCTATTAACTTTTGCTGAAATCTAACCGATTTTATTTTATCCATCAATCCGGTCGCTTGAGTATTGGAGTGTTGAACTCTAACATTCCCTGTGAGGTGTTCTGCCGCAGACATAATGACTCCCGTTATCCCCTTAAAAGATCCTTTCAGAATATTTAAGAGCTTTGATTTTTGTTTTTATTTGTTTGTTTTTAACAGTACGTATTTTTTAAAAGTACGCATATAGCGACCAGCATAGAGCAATACCTCTAATTGGATAGGTAAAGGTTAAACGGAAGTATAAATTGTTGAGCCGCGTCACATATGAGCAACACGAAGAGTAGAGCCAATAACGCAAAACCTTAAGCGATTGTGATCGGGATCCTGTTACGTCCAAAATGACCCGGGGCACCAGAGAAACGTCCGGGCAGTTGAGTCCCGCAATAGATACATTTACCCTCTGCGTTTAGATGATATTCTCCCAGCTCATACCAATCTCTGTTTATCACCTGCTTCTTGCATCCAGGACAGTAGGTACTGCCACCTTCGACATCGAATACATTGCCGGTATAGACATGGTTGAGCCCCTGTTGAAGGGCGATATTTCTTGCTCGATTCAAGGTATCGGCTGATGTCCGAGGTTTATCTAACATATGAAAATCTGGGTGAAAGGCACTAAAGTGCAGGGGAACATCCGCCCCCAGATTGTCATGGATCCATCGGCACTGCTGCTCCAACTCAGTGGAGCTATCGTTCTCACCGGGGATAAGCAGGGTGGTGATTTCGAACCAAACCTGTGTTTCATGGCGAACATAGAGCAAGGTATCGAGCACGTCACTGAGGTGACCTGAGCAGATCTTATGATAGAACTGCTCTGTAAACCCCTTAAGGTCAATATTGGCAGCATCCATATGCCTGAAAAAATCGATCCGTGGTTCGGGGTTAATATACCCCGCGGTGACGGCAACGGTTTGAATCTGATGTTCATGACAAGCTTGTGCCACATCGACGGCATACTCGAGAAAAATAACCGGGTCATTATAGGTAAACGCGATGCTCTTACAGCCCATTCGCGCGGCCGTGAGGGCCAGAGCCTCCGGGCTCGCACTGGCGCTGAGGGTATCGAACTCACGTGATTTACTGATGTCCCAGTTTTGGCAAAACTTACAGCAGAGATTACAACCGGCCGTACCAAATGAGAGTACTGAGCTTCCGGGATAAAAGTGATTCAGTGGCTTTTTCTCTATGGGATCGATACAGAAACCACTCGAACGTCCATAGGTGGTCAGCTTGATCATGCCATCGAGATTCTGGCGTACGAAACACACTCCCCGTTTACCATCACGCAGCTGACACTCTCGTGGACAGAGATCACACTGGATACGCCCATCGTCTAATCGATGCCAATACTTAGTGGGGACAATGTTGCTACCGTTATTCATGACATTGGTTTCGGCACTCACCGCAGACCTCCTACATCATCTATACTTAAAGCCTAGTTTAAATTTGTTTACTAAGCTTCGAGATGCTTCAAGAAGGTTCAAATGTTAAGCTCGATACGCCAAGCCGCCGTGGCCGACCTTTTCTACCCAGCAGATCCCGCCGAACTGACGACTCAAGTCAAACAATTCCTCTGCGCGACTAACAAAAATAGCCGTGAGCTGGGAGTGAATCCCAGCGACAAGCCGCGACCTAAGGCACTTATCGTTCCCCATGCGGGATATATCTATTCCGGCGCCGTAGCCGGACGCGCTTTCGCTCAGCTCCTTGACGATAATAAGATAGAGACGGTGGTCTTACTGGGACCGGCACACCGAGTCTACCTCCAAGGTTGCGCCCTCCCAGAGGCCAACACCTTTGCGACCCCCTTAGGTAAAATAACCATTGAGCAGCAAGACTATGAGGCGTTAAGTGCCTTAGACGGTGTGATCATCTCCGATCAACCACACCTCGATGAGCATTGTCTGGAGGTACAGCTACCATTTCTGCAGCTCTGTTTGGAACGATTCAGTTTGCTTCCTATCGTGGTGGGTGAATGTTCCCCCTCGGTAGTGGCCGATATTCTGGAGCTGTTTAGCCAACGGGAAAATACCTTAATCGTGGTGAGCTCAGATCTCAGCCATTACCACTCCTATGACGAGGCCTGCAGGATAGACAGGCAGACCTGTGAGCAAATATTGAACTTAAGTACGCAACTCTCATCTCTTCAGGCTTGTGGCTGCTATGCTCTAAATGGGCTGAACATGTACGCTAAGCGGCACGACTTGGCCATTGACCAAGTATGTTACCTAAACTCCGGCGACAGCGCCGGAGATAAGAGTAAGGTGGTAGGTTATGCCAGCTTCGCCCTGTATTAATCTCACCACAGAGGATAAACAGACGCTGTTGGCCTTGGCCAGACAGACCCTGGTTGATTATTTTATTCCACAGCAATCAGACATCGAGAGCCAGACACAAGATGCTCTCTTGTCGCGCCATGCAGGTTGTTTTGTCACCCTATTTCTAGATGGAAAGCTCTGTGGCTGTATGGGAGATATCGAAGGGAGTCGACCCCTGTCAAAGAGCATTCCCGAGTTAGCGCGTTGCAGCGCTTTTAAAGATAATCGATTTCTTCCTCTGCTCGCATCACAAATGGAGCGGCTCACGGTTGAGCTCTCAGTGCTCTCCCCTCTCAGCCCGTTAAAGATCAGGGATGAGGATGCACTGCTTCGTTACCTGGCAGAACATCCATACGGCGTGGTATTGAGCGATGCCTTTCACCGCTCTGTCTATCTTCCTCAGGTATGGGAGCAACTGCCCCAACCTGATGAATTTATCAGAGAGTTAAAACGTAAAGGAGGCTGGGCCTCCGACCATTGGTCCGATGATATGCAGGTCGAGTTATTTACCGTAGAGCACTTTCGTGAATAGAGTACATTCGTGAATAAAGCACTTTGTTAAATAGGGTGCTTTAATGAATAGTACACTTTAGTGAGCGGTTCACTTTAACGAACAGCTCATTCGGGTATATGCATAGGAGCGGGCATCTATCCTGAACATATCTTCAAGCTCACCATTTTTGATAAAACCCGCCGCTTGATAGAGGCCGATAGCTGGCAAGTTTTCAGATAACACCCAGAGATCGATCCACTCGATTTCAGCCTCATCGATAGCCCATTGCTTGACGCTTCTTATCAGTTTGTGGCCCAATCCCATGCGTCTGGCATCTCGATGTACGCCCATGCCAAGCAAGGCCCTGTGCTGCGTATGGGCCTCTGGATGACCACGAAGATCGATATGACCCATGATGACGCCATGCTTATCGAACGCTCCCCACACTCGTCGCCAGCCAGATTGCGGGAAATCGACAATCATTCCTGACGTGAAGCGCTGCTCCATCTCTTTTGTTAACCCGTCCGAGTCTGGTGACTGGGGCTGGAAAAGCGGGTTAGCTCCCCGTCCGTTTTCAGCTAACTGTTCACTCAGGTAGGCAAAGAATTGCTCGAGGTCCCGCTCCACAATGAGGCGAATTTCAACCTTGGTCTCTTCCATCGTTTAATCTTTCCTCTAAGTTAATCACGCTGAGCCAAATTGAGATACCTTCTCATCGATTGATTTTGGTTCAATTTCTCATATACAGATCAAACATACATCATATTCAAGATGTTCCCAAGTTAATCACCAAAGTCATAAAAAGCTAACAGTAAATAAATAAACAGCATTAATACAATCAGTTAAGCTAACTGAAAAATAACTCCTACACCATAAAGAGGAACGAACACTTTTCAATTTAAACGGGTCTGTATGGCTCATAACCTGCAATATTTGAGCACCTCCTGCGGCGCTAAGACAAAAACGATAAAAGTTATGAAACATGAACTCTGTTTAAATATCTATATTCACTTTGGTGTTTTTCATCAAATTAGGTAAAGTGTCGGCAGCAATCATTAACGTTCCGGTAATCTGAATCATCGCTATTACCACGAACAATTAAAATTAAACCAATAATTATAAATAATATAAAATTTGAAGGAAGGGTATGAGCGACTCCAAAGATGCTTACGCAGGTAATGACCTGCGAGAAGTCAAGCAGCTGGGTATGTGGGCCTCCATTGCCAGCTTAAGTTACATTTTCTGGATTGTCGGTGGCATGGAGCTCGTTGAGCGAATTGCCTACTACGGCGTAAAAGCCAGTGCCGGTCTTTATGCGAAGGCGCCAGTTTCTGAAGGAGGCTTAGGAATAAGCCTGAACGACTACGGTATCATTATCGCTCTCTGGGCCATGATGCAGACCTTTGTCCCGGTATTTACCGGCGGGATCTCCGATAGAGTCGGTTATAAAGAGACCATCTTTGCCTCCACCATAATTAAGATCTGCGGCTATTTGGTGATGGCATTCTTCCCTAGCTTCTATGGCTTCCTGTTCGGTGCCATATTACTCGCTGGAGGTACCGGTATTTTTAAACCCGGTATTCAGGGAACTCTGGTACTTTCCACCGGCAGACAGAACACCTCCATGGCTTGGGGGATCTTCTATCAGGTGGTCAATATTGGTGGCTTCCTTGGCCCTCTGGTTGCGGTGCATATGCGCCAACTCTCCTGGGATAATGTCTTTTACGCCTGTGCGGCGATTATCTCCTTCAACTTCCTCTTTCTACTCGCCTATAAAGAGCCGGGAAAAGAGGAGCGATTGGAACGCAACCGCAAAATCAAGTCTGGTGAAATTCACCAACAGGCACTGTGGAGAGATGCACTGCATGAGCTTAAAAAACCGGTGGTTATCTACTACATGCTGGTGTTTGCCGGTTTCTGGTTCCTGTTTAATTCACTCTTCGATGTACTGCCAATCCATATCGCCGAATGGGTCGACACCAGCGTCATTGTCACCTCCCTATTTGGTCCGGAGGGCACCTCAAATGGCTTCTTCCAATTTTGGTTGGGACTGGACAACACCGGAACTAGGGTGATGCCGGAAGGCATGCTCAACCTCAATGCGGGTATGATCATGACGACCTGCTTCCTGGTCGCGGCGTTGACCGCTAAATACCGCATTACGACGGCTATGCTTGGTGGCTGCTTGCTGAGTATTTTCGCCTTCGTGTTAGTGGGTGCGACCAATGCAGCTTGGATGATAGTATTGGCCATTGCCATGTTCTCTTTTGGTGAGATGATGATAAGCCCCAAGAAGAATGAGTTTATGGGTAACATAGCGCCGGAAGGCAAGAAAGCCATGTATCTGGGATTTGTCATGTTACCCCAAGGCATCGGTTGGACACTTGAAGGCTATTTTGGTCCTAAACTCTATGAGATGTACGCCTCGAAAGAGATCTTCTCTCTGGATCTATTGTCAGAGCGTGGCATGAGTGCCACAGAGGTGAGCGCCATCCCGCAGGGTGAAGCCTTCAGCACATTGGTTGCCTATACGGGCGAGCCGGCTCAAGCGCTAACAACCTTGTTATATAACACCCATAACATAGGTATGGCTTGGTACATCATTGCCGCCATTGGCACCATATCTGCCGTGGGGATCTACCTATATGGCAAATGGTTACTGAAATTGCAGCGAGCTTAATCTCAGTATTTAGCTCAAATAAAAAAGGCTGACATCAAATGTCAGCCTTTTTTTTTCGAGTGAAGCCGAGCTAAATAGCTGCTTATTAAGCGGCTTTTAGCTGAGCTTCTACTTGAGAAGAGTTAGTCGATTTCGCCGTTAACTCACCAACCGGTAATATAGTACGGCCATACTCTGCATTGAGCACCTGGGCCATGGCAAAGTAGATTGCGCTGGCACCACAGAAGATACCTTCGAAGCCGGCAATAGTGCCGATCAGCTCGCTGCCGGTAAAATCTCTGGCAGCCAGAAGGAAGAACAGAATAGTTAATGAACCGAATACTACCTGCTTAGCACGTGGGTAACGTAGTGAGCCGACAAACATAAACGCTGTAAAGATACCCCATAGCGTCAAGTACCAGCCCATGAATCCCGCAGGACTTGCAGAAGCCAGTCCCATCTTAGGTAAGACTATCAGGCCTACTAATGTCAGCCAGAACAAACCATATGAGGTGAATGCTGTTGTACCAAATGTATCGCCACGCTTAAAGCACATGCCACCGACGATGACCTGACCGATACCGCCATAGAATATTCCCATCGCGAGAATCATTGAATCGATCGGGAAGAAGCCCGCATTATGAATATTTAACAGTATGGTAGTCATACCAAAGCCCATAAGGCCTAATGGTGCTGGGTTAGCTAGTTTCGTCGACATTGATTTCCCCTACAGGAATTTTCCAACAGAATTAAATTGATTTAAATACACCCAAGCCACTTATCGATTTTCTCAAGCCAAAATCTTGAAGTGGTTTGGGTATAGATCATGCGCGGCGCATTCTAGTGGAAGGGATTTAACATATCAAACGAGTAAACAGGTGTTTGATTTTCAAAAACAATAATCGATGAGCTCGTAGATAAAAGAGGATGACAATGAACTAATCGTCTGAATTTAAAGCTATTTAAATATAAACAAACCAGTTTTAAACCTAAGTTTCGCCCTAAAAGGCAAATAGCCAGAGAGCAAAAAAAACCATTAATTTCACACACTTAAATAAGAACCAACCTTGAGCCTGAAAAGCAGCAAGCGCCCCAGTACGAACCGGATCACATAACGAGCCATAAACAAGATCTTGCGCCCACCAAGGGGGGATTCAACACAATATTCGAACCCCCTAAACAATCGAAACGGCCAGCTACCAATACAAGGATCTCAAATGCAGAAATATTGCGACCAGCATCACGGAATGATAAAGAAAAATCATCATTGAGTGAAACCCACCGACTTTCAATCTGAAACGAAGAGTCTCACATAGTGCGACTGATGCTTAAAGCAAAGGGCAAAACATTTCATGCTGCGTTGGATACTTTCGATATACGACTAAATGGATATATGTGGTACGAGCACATGGATGGGCACAGGTAGAATAATGAATTAAAAAAGGGACCCGAAGGTCCCAAAAATTGCAAGGAAACTGTGGGAAGCAGGGAAGCTCCCACAGAGGGTGAAATATTATAGTTACTATCTAGTGAGCAACCCCCGCATGCATCTTGTCGATACCATAGGTCTTACCTTCGCCATGACAAGTTGAGCAAGACTCGACTGGAAGATCAGCAATGCTACCCTCGTCGCCCTCAACATAAGCACCGTTGCTCTTGAAGTGAGCTAATGCAGCCGCTCCAGAGTGAGCGTGACAACTACGGCAGGCTTCGGCGACAGGTGTAATAAACCCGGTATCACTAATTTGGACAGAACGTTTACCGGAAGTCAGACCACCGTCTGCGGCAAAGAGCTCTGCACCATCTTTATGACACTCACTACAGTTAGTTTGTACTGCTGGATAACCGTGCAGTTCACCATCGGCGTCGCGGTAGATTGCAGGTGTACCATCCCAATTACCGCTGTGGAATCTATGAGCAACCGTTACTAAATCACGGTTAGCAAATGTTAACCCCTCTACAGTCTCCCAAATCGCATCACCATCGGCATCGACTTCGTCGGTCTTGAACGTAACAATCGGGTGATATGAAGCTACGGCACCACGATTTTCACTATGGCAAGCCATACATTGGGTAAACTCTGTAACACCATGCGATCCTTTAACGTGAGTTAAATTTCCATGACATGTATTACACTTAGCTTCGCTGATAGTCGTTCTATCTGCGTCGGCAATACGCGCTGTAACCTCAGTGGCTCCAGAGTCTGAAAGGTTAAAATATTGAACTGGCGCACTGTTAGCAACGGCGAGTTCATTAGCAGTACATTCGACAATCATATCGTCTGCTGAGCATAATTGTACTTCTGCAGTCGCATAGATAGGACCAACTAAATCTACGGTGTCAAATTCAGTCTTATTAACCAGCATACCAGCAGACATTACACCACCGGTAAATGGCATTTTGAAGCTACCTGCGGAGCCATAACCATGGGCAACAGCACCAGTCTCTGGATTAAGACGACCGATTAAGAAGCCACGACCAGCATTTGTCATATAGTCGGTAATAGCTGCGTAAATTGTTGCATCTACAAGCGCACCATTCATGGTCACTTTAGAGGTAACGGTCAAATAGCTCTTATCGAGTGTTGGCGAAGCTTCAATCACAGCTGATTGGATATCAATCACAAATTTTTCAGCGACTTTATCTCTATCACCAACATTATGCGCTATCACAGGACTCAGGATACCGGCACCATGACAACCGGAACAGGCTGCATCACTTCCGGGAATAATGCCCAGATGATTTTCACCTGTGGTGAAGTCAACATCCATATGACATCCCTGACACGCTTCGGCGTAGACATTATCATTCCAGCCGGATGCGCCATCGTGACAAGTCATACATTCATTAAGCTCTGCTGGGAAACCAATCTCGCCAAACTCTTCTAATGCATCACCTGTTAGCTCATCTGCGAGGTGGTGACCGGCATGAATCGTATGGATCATCGCATTGAAGTTGGCGTTAAAGCCTTTCTCGGGATCGTCTTGTCCACCAGCGTACGCTGGGTTATGACAGGCAATACAGTTTTCAACTTTTTGATAGTTATGGTGAGCACCGATATTGGCGATACGTACATCACCTTCAGCATAGCCTTCCATTTGTGTGTGACACTTGATGCAGGCCGCGCTGGAAACGATATCTTTAGCCGAGACAGCGAGCGCTCCGGTCGACGGGTTAAAGTCCATAGGCGTTGAAAGTAACTTATCGGCAACTCCCTCACCTTCACTATCGACCACATTGTAAGAGCGGATCATGACCCGATAGAGCGAGTTAGGCTCGCCAGCGGCCAATACGACAGGCGCATTACCGTCATGCACCCAAGAGCCGGTATAGGTACCTGGGTTTTCAGTGTCTTCAACCAGAGTACATGCCTCGACTTCTGCTCCACCACGCGCCGTTGCCATACCTGTAGGCGTACAGTACATGCTTGAGCCAAATTCATTGGTTAGGGCATTATTGCCCCATAACATTGGCGCACCTGTATCTGTGGTATTTACGGTCTGATTCGTCACATATAGCGCGACTTTATCTAAACCAACAAAGGGGACAGCGTCACCCTTGCTATTTTTACCGGTAACGGTGAATTTAAGTGCGAAATCTTCAGTTCCTACAACAACGATATCGGCTGGCGCTAAGGTCAGTACGAAATCAGCTGCTGAGTTTACAGTGTCAGTAAATGAACCCGCTGGTAAACCCGGTGTTCCAGGTGTACCCGGTGTTCCAGGATCTCCCGGAGCACCATCTTTACCATCATCGCCATCACCACACGCGGTAAGGCCAACGACACTAATCAGTGCCATTGCCAGTAAGGAGCTATTATATTTTTTCATCATCAGTCCCTATATAAGTTTTTCCTGCTATCGCAGTACATCAAATATAAAAGAACTAGAAAGGAATGTTGCAACTCGGTGATCAACTTGTGACCGACATTTAAAGATTCGGTTATCGTAATTTCAATATCTGCAAAAGGTAATTTCGATAAGTAGAATTGAAGTCGATAATCATGAAGAAGTCAGTAACCCCTTAATAATATTGATTATCATTTCTCTATTTTCAACTGTGTATCGGCGGTGGGAAGCCGGTTTCTCTATTAAATAGTATTGTGGGGCCAGCATATTACCATGAAGCTTCTCTACCTCCTCTTCGGGTAACTGCTCGATACGGATCCCAGGCATATTTTTACAAATTTCAGCCTCTACCGCTGGAGCAAAAGCCAGGCTCCCCATGGTCAATAAGTTGCTGTACCACTGCTCCTTACCTTTGACCTTTTCGACACTTAGAAGCTCTATTCCCGACTGGCGGCTATAGACTTCCAGGGGGTCCACCTTGTCATTGAACCCTTTGCCTTCCAGATAGAGAAAAGGGTGCTTACAGATGTCATCTAAGGTCAAATGAGGAAGCCTCTCCCATATGGGATGTCTGGTATTTCCCGCCAGATAAACTGAGTCTAAGGTACCTAAGTGTTCAAAATTAAGATCATGGTGACAAGAGGTATCGAAGGCCACCCCTAAGTCTAATCCTCCGCTGTGAATTAACTCGGCTGAGTCATCTTTCCAGGGATGGAGCCGAATCTTACCAATGCTATTAAGAGAATCATTATTGGATAAGATCAGAGAGAGACTCGCCATGATGCCCGGCGTGACCGCGATATTAAGAGTGGGAGTTGAGTCGTAATGGTTTACTTCAAACGCCACCTGTTCGATTTTAGCCACCGAGTCGCAAAATCGACATATGGGCTCATACAGATGTTCGGCTAATGGGGTTGGTTTCAAGCCTAATTGACGACGATAGAATAGCTCATCATCAAACGTCGCCCGTAACATGGTCAGGCAGCGACTGATTTTAGGCGCCGAGACATTCAGCTCTTTTGCTGCTGTATTTGCATGACCGGTTTGAAAAATAATTTTAAATACCAATAAACAAAATACATCGAGTTCACTGATCTTCTTGAGTGCATGATTAGTCATTTTTTATTGGATTTATCTATTCATGCTGATAGGTATAGCACATCATGTATGTTAAATGAATGATCTGGATTAACTGAACCTTAAATCATCTCGATAATTTCACTCGCGAAACATTATTGTTCTAATGCTAACTGACTTGACTACATAGCTATTTCGACAGGTGTAAGTTCTCTGCTCTGCCCAGGTTCTAAGCTTTCATCGAGTACTATGTTGCCCACTGAAATTCGATGTAACCCAATGACCGGATTGCGAAAGCGACCGAACATGCGCTTAATCTGGTGGTAGCGTCCCTCATAAAGAGTCACCAATGCTGTATAGCTATCTATAATTTCAAGTTCTGCCGGCAAGGTGGTAACATCTTCAAACTCAAAATACATTCCTTTAGCAAATCCGGAAATATACTCAGGAGTCAGAGGGTTCTGCAGATGAACACGATAAAGTTTGCCAACCTTATGCTCAGGATCCATTAACTGCTTCGACCAACGCCCATCGTTAGTGAGTAACAGGAGACCGGAAGTGTTGAGATCCAGTCTCCCTACTATATGCAGGCTCTCCTTATCATCTCGCTCTAACAGATCGATCACAGTTCTATGTATATCGTCTATCGTCGCACTCACCACTCCAACGGGCTTATGCAACATGACATAGCTGGCCTCGTTAGCTTGTAGCACTATATCGTCTAAACAAATATGAGAAAATTCATCCACGATTTGGTCGATATCACGGGCAAATTCACCATCAACCTTAACACGGCCTTTGGCCAACATAAGCCGAACATGTTTACGGTTAATACCTGTATTGACGCTGATAAACCGGTCTAATCTGGCGCGCTTCGATTCCATCTAATAATTTACCACTATTTAATCGGCGTTATCTTGTAAGCACAGCGACGTGCGCCCTCGATAATATGCTCTTCACGACTCACTTCTGCCTCTTCCTTTAACAAGGTTTGAAACAGGTTTAACTCTGAGCGGCAGAAGTTAAGGCATTGACTCGCCGCGGCGCAGATAGGGCAATGATTCTCCAACAGCCAAAAGTCATTACCCTCTTTGTTAACCGTTGCCATATATCCTTCACTCGATCTCAGTTCGGCCAAGGCACAGAGCTGATCGTTAAGCGTATCTTCCCCGGCTAACCTCTGTTGGTAGAGCTCAAGGGCGCTTTGCTCTCGGTGTGAAATCAGCTTATCCAGCCCACTATCGCCAAATACCTTGATTACGGAATCGATCAGCTGAACTGAGAGTTCTTCATGTCGATCGGAAAAATGGCTATTGCTTTTTGGCGTTAAAGACCAGTATCGGGTAGGACGTCCCCGGGGCGCTTTTTTATCTTCAGAGCAGATATCTCCCTCATCCTCTAATGCTTGCATATGCTGACGCACGCCCATTGTCGTGAGAGACAACTCACTGGCAAGCACCTTAGCGGTAAGCGGGCCTTGAGTCTTAAGTAGCTGAATGATCTTTTCACTGGTTTTCATAACACTTTCCTCTCTACCTTACCGCTATTATTACTTATCCAGACATTAAGTAAACTTTTTTATTTACTTTTTATCTTGTAGGCCCTTTACAATATTTAGTAAAGCACCTACATTATAAAACAATTAGTAAATAAAAAGGTTTATTTAAATGAGATTACTTATTGTCAGTGGCAGCCAAAGAGCTCAGTCACAGAGCGCTAAAGTCGCGAAATACATGAGTTCGGCAGCGACAGGTTATTCAGAAGTGAGCCATATTGAACTGTGTCGTTTCGATCTGCCATTTTGGGATGGTGAGCCGGAAAGTAAATCCACAGAGGGTAGCCCATGGACCATGATTAGTCATAAAGTTCGTCGAGCCGATGCGCTGATCCTAATCACTCCTGAGTGGGGTGGTATGGCTTCCCCACTTCTGAAAAACTTCCTATTGATGTGTGATAACCAAGATACTGCCCATAAGCCAGCCCTATTGGTTTCGGTTGTCAGTGGAATAAGCGGTGCCTACCCGATTGCAGAACTCAGAATGAATGCACTTAAAAACAATAAAATGGTTGCACTCCCTGACCATCTGATTATTCGAAATGTGAATGAAGTTCTCAACACTAATACCTCTCTCGATAGCGCCTCCCTTAATTGTAAGCACAACATTGAAGATCAACGTGAAATAGATTTAAGGGCGCGCATAGGTTACAGCTTACATATGCTCAATCAATACAGTGGCGCTTTAATTGGGATCCGAAAGAGGCATGAGTCGACTCCCTACCCCAAGCAACAGGAATATTGCTACGGCATGTAGTCTTCCCAATTAAAGTTTCCATTTAAAGTTACCCTTTAAAGAGGTCAGAGTAATGAGGATGAATCAAGTCACTTTCCCGGTATATGAGATGAAAGCTGCAACCGAATTTTACAAAAATATGGGTTTCGAATTGATTGTCGATACCCCGCATTATGCGAGGTTTCACTGTCTGGATGGCAACGCCAGTTTTTCGCTCTCTTTACAGGAAAAAAGCGAGAAAAATACCAGCACTATATACTTTGAACATGAACAGCTTGATGAACTTGTTCAGCAATTAATCGAACGCGGCTTCGTATTCGACCAGATGCCAACCGAGCAAACATATCTTTGGCGTGAAGCCGTATTGCACGACCCCAGTTGCAACAAAATCAAGCTCTACTGGGCTGGAGAAAACCGTTTAAATCCGCCCTGGCGAGTAAACAAGATTAATGAAATTGAGGCTACCAATTTAACAAAAATACAATCCATAAGGAGCAAGTCATGATACACCTCGAACACGTAAACTTAGTCGTTGAAGATATACCTAAAACCCTTCACTTTTATCAAACGGCATTCCCACACTGGCAGGTTCGGGGAGGTGGTAAAGGAATCTGGCACGGTAAACCCAGAGATTGGGTACATTTCGGTGACGACTACCAATACTTAGCCTTCAACAATGATGGTGTCGGTGAAAACCGCGATCTAACGGGTCATCAAATTGGGTTAGCTCATTTCGCATTTGTCACCGATAATCTGGATGCCATCATCGAACGGTTGGATACAGCAGGATATACGATTGATAAAGAGGGTGCTGAAGATGATTTCAGGCGCAATGTTTACTACATAGATCCAAATGGCTATGAAGTTGAGTTTGTACAGTATCTGAGTGATATCCCGTCTGAGCGAAATAGATACGATTAACACAAGGATTGAGGAACGAGGAATGAGGAATGAGGAATGAGGAATGAGGAAGCTAGCCTAACCAGATAATCAAGGTAAGCAGGATGAGATAGAAAAAGAACCCCGAGATATAGACAGAAAAGAAATCATTCTTCGCGAGACGCTTTTCACTATTGAAGACGCCGGGGAAATAAAGTGGTTTTTGTATGCGACCGAAAGAGAGCACACCTAAGACCACTGCACCCGTCGTATATAAGATGAATGAGAGCAAAAACTCCCAGAAAAACCAGAAAAATAGTTCAGCTATGTTTCCTAACAACATGCCCTCTCCTTACTCATCATCTCACTCAACACTTATGTCGAAAATGACACAGTACCACTCTAACGATTTGACGTGTAAATGTCATGTTAACTTTTGTTAACTGCAGGTTTAACAAAAAACTAAATCTATTTCAATCAGGCTGGGTAATCATCTTAAATAATATATCATGGGAAATAAGCAAGCTTTCAGAGTCTGCACTCGAGGTAACCCCTTAAGATGCATTAAAAATATTCATTTTATTTGTTATTGATCTCAATCATTGTTCCCCTCTCCAATTTAGCCCACACTCACGTTTCAAATGTTAAAAGTCATCACAAAATTAGATCTTAAATAATAAGAAATTAAATCGCATATAAGGAAAAGGGAATGAAGTCTTTATTAGCAATAATTCTGGTCGCCAGCACTTTTCAAACCATCGCCGCAGAGAAGGTACAGCCGAGTTATTCTGCAGATGAGATGGTTTTTATTCAATCAGTCATGTACCAGCCATTGGCCAAATTTTGTAACCGTGAAAATAGTGATCTCTCTTTTCAGGGTGACTTTAAATCATGGCAGAAAAAAAATCAGACCAGCATAAACCATGGTGCAGAGGACTTCGCATTAACGGTTGAAGAGGGAGGGCAGAGAGTCGAGCGGGTGATAAAAATGCTCATTCATCAAGTTGAAGCCGATTGGGGAGGCAGTACAGTCGATAATCGATCGGAAAAATGCCAACAGCTCAAGCAACTTTTTAACTCTTAACGTACGCCGGCGACCTCGCTTCAGAATCGACATTCGCTTGCTCAGGCTCTTAATGCCTCTATCGTCCCATTAAGAGTACTGAGCATGATGACCATGAATATAAGTCATCAACTTTTCTTTGCCTCAATATTACTAACTAACGGTGAATCCTTGTGAGCAAAGAAACGGATCTCGAACTCTGTGTCATCAGTTAAAGGCTCGACTCGATGCCAATACTCAGGATGCGATATTGCCGTTTCATTGGCCTTTACCAGCACTACTTTCTCGGGTTCTCCCCTTTTATCGGCATAACCATAAAACTTTAACTCACCACAAAGTACATGGAGCTGGCCATAGACACCCACCTTTGTATAGTGTGGCTCCAGCAATACCTTAGGCACATTTGTTCTGGTAAAAACACAGGTCGATTGGTAATTAACATAGCCCTTAGGAACGAATGACATCGTTATGCCTTAGCTGGTTTGCGCTTATCAATTGAGTTTAGATGCACCTTTGTAACTAATACAAGATTTGAATTGAGATTGGTTGCGGTTAAACTAACGCCAAACTCAATCAAGCCGATACCAATGAACTCTCCTTTTAGTTTTACCAGTCATTATATTCTCGATAAAACCTATTTCAGTGAATGCTTCGATGAGTCGGTAACTGTCGATACATCTCTCAGGGCTTATTACAAGGCTATTGGATTTGTTTTAGTCGGAACGGCGTTATTGCTCACTGGCGCGAATGCCTATGCTTCTCTCTTTCTTGTAGGACTAGGTGCTTTAGAGGCCTTAAGTGTTAAGTTCAAAAAGACCTGGTGGTTATGGCGACAGATGATGAGCAAGGCCGCGAGTAATGAAGTCAAACTAACTATCGATGAGCAAGGCATTAGCAGCGAGTCACTCTATGTTGATAGCACTATTTTGTGGGGTGATATCAGTGAACTCACCATAACCAACAAAGGCTTTCTTATTAAAAATACCAATGGCGTGAGTTATATCTCTAATCGCTCTCTGGATACTGCGGCCATCGAATTCATCAAGAGTAAAGCGTGATCTCTTAAGTAAGAGCTCAGGATCTCGGTCTTCCCACCTCCATTATTCATCGAATTACTGCAGGGCTTGTCTATCGACAGGCCCGAATATTCTTTAAAAACAAAAGTAAAAATCCCATACAAACAGTCTATTAAAAAATCTAGACGATTGGGCACTATAAAAGAGTAATCTTAGTTAAAATCATTCTTATTTACCGCGCTTCATTTTCTGATGTTTCGTCTACAGTTTATCAAGGGTTCCTAAATAAGATGAGCATATTTATGATTGCATACAGACATATCTTAGCCGTAGTCGACACTCGCTCATCGACGCAAGACGCTCTGCATAAGGCTCTAATTTTAGTTGATAAAACTCATGCGAAGTTAACTTTACTGGAAGTCACTCCTAAGAATACTCTACTCTCCCGGCTGACCCATTCAAGTTCAAGCATCAACCCGTTTTTCATTCATAAAAAGTCTATTGATCAATACCGTGCTCAAGGAATCAAAATAGAGAGCAAGACTCGTCTCAATAACAGCGTCTCCAAAGCGATATTGGAGGAGCTCGAGCAGGAACAATACGATCTCGTCATTCTCAACTATAAGCACCATCACCCTCTCTTTCATGAGTTTTCATTTGCCGATGAATGGCGACTACTCAGAGAAAGTGACGTTGCCGTGATGCTGGTTGGAGCAAATGAGTGGAGGGAGAATGGCCATATCCTTACCGCGATAGAGACAGACGATGCGAGTCATCAACACAATAGCTTCAATCAAAAGCTACTCGATGAAACCGAGCATATTGCCAGCCTTCTCAGTAGCGACATTCACCTTGTAAATTGCTTTCTAGAGCAAAATATCAGTATGACGATAACCCCCCCCAAGGTGAAACATCATCGTCAGAATAATCAGAGTCGTCACTGGATAGACTTAGTCGATTCCGTCAGAACTCATCAGATTGAAAACAGCCACTTACATCTGGAAGAGGGGCTACCGGATCACATCATCCCCCATATGGCAGAAAAATATGGAGCCAACATCGTCATCCTTGGCGCCGGAGAACATCATGGGTTATTCAGCCAATTTAAAGGACACACCAGTGAGCACATCATAGATCAGCTTAACTGCGATATTTTCGCAATCAAGCCTGCATCAAGCTGAATGCAGCATTTATAGATATATATATGAGATCCACAAACTGAAAATTTTTATGCTTCATCAGGCTAAAAAGACAATAACTGCTATTCTTATCAATAGGATTTAACTCGCACGAGTACAAATGGACTATGTACGCAACTTCATCAACGGACCTCACCCCATTTCCCATCATGGTTTGCAGCAAAGAAGGCACCATTCTATCTGTAAACTCCAGTTTTCAACATGAATTCAAAGTTTCAAATGAGATGGTCTCAGGAGAAGTAGCCTACCGATATTTTAATCTGTTTAAAGACCTCTGTATTACAAACAGTTCAATTTTCATTCATCATTTAATTGAAAAAAAACAGTTTTTCTCCACTTTCTCAGTTAATAGCCAAAATATTTGTGTCAATGTCAGTATCAATGAGAGCCCATTAACTCCCGGGGAGTACTGGCTAATCGTCAACCGGTGCGGTGAGTGCCGAGCTAAAAGATATCAGGCAAAGCATAAGCTGGAAAGGCTAAACCATGCCATTAAAGGCGCGAATATTGGAATATGGGAATATAGCCCACATTCAAGGTTTTGCTATTTCTCACTGAAATTCAAAGAGCTTATTGGCTTAGATGCGGACACATCCCTCGGTTGGCTGCACTTCAAAAGTATGCTCGATCCAAGGGATCAACATAAACTCGATGTCTATCTGGATGACATTTTTGAACCGGGAACCCGGTTTTGCCTCGAATTCAGAGCACAGACAGATGGAAAAGAGCGATGGTTTGAACTGAGTAGCGAAGCCATTTTATCGAAAGATAATAGCTATACACATACGGGTTCGTTAATCGATTGCACCGAAGCCAAAGAGACGCTTTTTGCATTACACGACGCCAATGAGAGTAAGAATATCGCTCTTGATGTGGGAAATATCGGTAACTGGCGGGCAGAAATTGATAGTGAGAATAACTGGGTGTGGGACTGGGATAGTCGAGCAAATAATATGTTTGCACTGCATCCTGACGACATTGGAAATTTGGAAAAATGGGCGGAGAGACTCCACCCTGAAGATGTGGATCGAATCATGGCCGCGGTCGATCACTCTTTAACCACCGGAGAGCTATTCGATCAGCAATACCGCTCCATTTTACCCAATGGCGAGGTAATCTACGTACACGCAAAAGGCAAGGTTGGGCAGAACAGAGACAAGCAGAATTGCCGAATCGATGGGATCTGCATCGATCAATCTCCGATCTTTAAAATTCAAGCCGAACTACAAAAAGCCAACGATGAGCTAGAGGCGAGAGTGACACAACGCACTCAAGAATTTCAACAGGCCAAAGTACGGGCCGAACGGGCCAGTCAAGCCAAAAGCGAATTCCTGTCTATGATGAGCCATGAGCTGCGAACCCCGATGAACGCAGTTATCGGCTCCTTAGATCTACTCACCCTCTCAAAACAAAATCCAGAATCCATGTCCTTAATAGAAACGGCAACGACCTCTGCGACCAACCTGATCTATATTCTCAATGACATTCTGGATATAAATAAAATTGAATCTGGAAAGATGCAACTAGAACAGCGCGACTTTTCGCTAACAGAGGTGATCGATAACGTGGTTCAAGTCTTCTTGCCTCTAGCCCATAAGAAGCGACTCAACCTGCACATCTACGAAGACCCACAGCTACCCAGTCTGCTCGAAGGCGACGCAGTGAAAGTTCGTCAAATATTGTTTAATCTGCTGGGTAATGCGATAAAGTTCACCCACACAGTGGAGGGCAAACCCGGAGAGATACGTTTAATCACAAACGTTGCAGAACACAACGACATTATCTATAAAATAAGCTTCTCTATTATCGATAACGGAATTGGTATCGACAAAGAAACACAAAAAAGATTATTCACCCCTTTCATGCAAGCCCAACGCTCAACGACCAGAAAATACGGTGGAACAGGCCTGGGCTTAGCGATCAGTGGCAACTTAACCAGTATGATGGGGGGGGAGATTAAGCTAGACAGCACACCTGACCAAGGCTCAACCTTTACAGTTGAGTTGCCCTTCTGGCGCTCAAAAACTGATACTACACAGCTACACGCTAAGCTAGATAAGACCTCCATCGCCCTTATTAATATCTCTGACGACAACACCTCTCAACGTGTAATAGTTAAACATCTGCAAGCAGAAGGTGCAGCCGTAGAAACTGTAGAAGCTGCAAGTTATGAGGCTGAACTTATTGAAGTTGAGAATATTGAAACTGAAAGTACTAAGGCTGAGAGTATTAAAGCTGCACTGCCCTGCTATGACGTCGTATTACTACTCATTCCGTCTCTTTCTGCCTCACAAAAAATACTACAAACGCTAGCCCAATCAGACATAAACAAATCAAACTTGCTTCTGGCCGTTCCACGAAAAGAGATGAGCAAGATACGAAAAATAATCCCCCAGGTTTCAATATTACCAACCAAACCTATGACTAAGATACAACTCATATCATCGGTCCAAAATATTATCGAGAATGAACTATGCTTAGACTTGGATGAACTGGATATTAACCCGCTCAGTGTTAACTCAAGCATGAACACAATATCGACATTACAAGCCGACGTCTTAGTCGTTGAAGACAACCCACTCAATCAAAAATTAATCTTGGAACAATTATCTACATTAGGTTATCGGTGCGATCTTGCCGAAGACGGCATCGATGGTATACAGCATTGGAAAAATATCGACTACAAGTTGATCTTAACTGATTGCCATATGCCCAATCTTGATGGTTACGATATGACAAAAGAGATCCGAAATCTGGAACAAGAGCATAATAAGAAAGCGATCCCAATCGTAGCTGTGACCGGTGCCGCCATGAGTGGGGATGCTGAGTATTGTTACTCAACAGGAATGAGTGACTTTGTCAGTAAACCCATACTATTAAAGGATCTCAAAAAAATTATGGATAAGTGGTACAGCAATGACTGAAAAGCAGCTGCAGATTTTAAATAGAAACGTGATGATTGAACTCATTGGTAATGAGCCGGATATGATCAGGCAATTTGAGATCGATTTCTTAAAACAGGCCAAAGTCTCTCTTAGAAATATCGTTACCATGTATAACGACAGCAGAATTTTAGAGATTAAAGAGGAAGCTCACTTTCTAAAAACTTCCGCAAAAGCGGTTGGAGCAGAACAAACATCATACCTACTTCAAGCCCTGGAACAGTCAGGGTTAGATCAGGATAAAGCTAAGTGCAAGGATTTGATTTTACGAGTCAAAGAAGCATTGCAACGAGTACATGGAGTGATAGTCAATGACAAAACAATCTCACCTAGCATGCCGTAACCCAAAAGTAATCATGATCTATGAAAATGAGGAAGATGTTCTGGGTGCGGCCAGTATCATTGCCGATCAGGTAGAGGAATATCGTACGATTCTGGTAAACGTTGAAATTGGTGACAAGGTAAAAAACCTTAAACCTTCTGTGATACTGTTTGCGCTCACAACCGTACAGAAGAGCATCGAATTATATACAAAGCTCATTTCAGACAAATTCCTGGATTACCCTCATTACAGTATCTTACTGTGTAAAAATCGTGAGTCAGCTACCGCATTTCGTTGTTGCATTAAAGACATTTTCGACAACTATTTTGTCTATCAGCCTCTATATGAAAAATTTCGTTTAAAAATGATCGTGCATAGTGGCTTACTCATCAGTCAAGCAACGAGCCATTATGCTGGATTACATGAGGAGCAACTCGAAAATATTGGCCAGGAGCTAGTCTCACTCATAGATAAAAGCAGTGAATGTAAGCAATCACTGCTCGGTTCTATAGCCATATGTAAGAAGAGCCTGAAGGAGCCTCAAAACTTAGTCGTAGATAAAGAACTTGATACAAATTTATCTTCGAAAAAACTAATGGAAAATATTAACAAGACCCATGTCGAGCCCCTCCTTGCCGAACTGGAAGATAACATAAAATCCAGTCTGGATAGTATGATACAACAGCTACTCTCGAAGCAGGTCGGTATAGAGGTATTGGAGGCTAAGTTAGCCGATCTATCCAGAGTGCTGCCACCCGATCGTCAAACAGTATCGGAGGCACTATCTGAATCATCGATGCTCACCTCTAAAATTGAACATGTGGAAATACAAAAACCTAAAAAAATTCTGGTCGTAGAAGACAATCAAATATACCGAGACATGTTAGTCAGGGTATTAGCTAAAGAAAACTTTCTGGTGGATGAGGCAGAAGATGGCTTAAATGCACTTCAGAAGATTCGAAGCAACCAATATGCTCTGGTGTTAATGGATCTGTTTATGCCCAACCTGGATGGCATCAATACGACCATACAGATCAAATCGGTATCAGGCGGAAAAGAGTTGCCAATAATCGCGCTAACCGGGAACAAAAATAAAGAGTTAATAAAGACCTGGGCAGAGCAAGGATTAAAAGGCTATATTCTCAAACCATCGACGAGAAATGAGATACTCGAAGCCGTTAACAAAGTCATTAACTAGCAGCAGTGAGTTCATTGAGTTTGGATCTAAATATCGACAATCAAGACGAACGAATTGCCACTATGAAAGTGGCCTTCGAATCCTTTTTGATAAGCTAGACCCATAATCGGGTTACCTTTTGGCTCCTCTCCGCTTAGGTGAATCCACTCTCAGAGGAAAGAAGCCTAAGTTTCACCACTGGCTCAACAGAATGCTTGAATGCCTGTCTGGGCCCGGCCTAAGATCAATGCATGAATATCATGGGTCCCCTCATAGGTGTTTACCGCCTCCAGATTCATAACGTGACGAATAATATGAAACTCATCGGAGATACCGTTACCGCCATGCATATCGCGAGACATACGGGCAATACCCAGGGCTTTACCACAGGAGTTGCGTTTAATCATAGAGATGGCTTCGACAGCCAATGCATCATTATCCATTAGGCGTCCCGCCTGCAAGCACGCAAAGAGACCCAGACTTATCTCAGTTTGCATATCGACCAATTTCTTTTGGATCAACTGATTCGACGCTAAGGGCCGATTAAATTGGATCCGATCCAGTGTATATTGACGAGCAGCATGCCAGCAAAATTCGGCGGCACCTAATGCCCCCCAGGCGATACCATAACGAGCCTTATTCAAGCAGCCAAATGGCCCCTTCAATCCTTTCACATTTGGCATCAGAGCCGTTTCAGGCACTTCGACATTGTCCATAACAATCTCCCCCGTAATAGAGGCTCGGAGTGAAAATTTACCCTCAATTTTCGGCGCACTCAGCCCAGGCATCCCTTTCTCGAGAATAAAACCACGGATCTTGCCCTCAAGTTTGGCCCATACAATGAAAATATCGGCAATGGGTGAATTGGTTATCCACATTTTGGCCCCATTAATTCGGTAGCCACCCTCTATGCGTTCGGCTCTGGTCTTCATTCCCCCGGGATCTGAACCTGCATCGGGCTCTGTTAACCCGAAACAACCGATCCATTCGCCGCTGGCAAGCTTTGGCAGATACTTGCCCCTTTGCTCTTCCGTGCCATAGGCATGAATTGGATGCATCACGAGAGAGGACTGCACACTCATTGCCGAGCGATAGCCACTATCGACCCGTTCAATTTCGCGAGCTATCAGGCCATAGCTCACATAGTTGACGTTTGAGCAACCATACTTCTCTGGCAGAGTCGCGCCCAGTAAGCCCATTTCACCGAGTTCGTTCATGATGTCACGATCGAAATGTTCATTTCGGTTAGCCATCAATATCCGGCTCATGAGTTTGTCCTGAGCGTAGTCATAAACGCTATCACGAACCATCCTCTCCTCTTGGGAGAGTAGAGCGTTAAACTGCAGGGGATCTGCCCAGTCAAAATGCACTCGTGCCATTAGATTATCCTTTCTTGAGACTATAACCAGTTATGATGAAACGGGTTTATTGATAAATACTCTATGAGACTGCTAGGGCCTGTTTATCTTTCGAGCTTGAATTTTGCTCAATCTCAATGGGTTTAGTGCAAGGCATCAAGCGATGATGCCTAATGGATTAAGCGAAAAGCTCGTAACGCAGCAATAAGGCCATTGAGATGAGCCCTTAGGGCAGCGTTTGTTGACCGCCATTTTTAACAAGAATTACTACGTTATCGCTTATTTATGTACGACAGCATGGATGCAGAAGGTAGAGTAACTACACCACACAAGCTCCGCCTAACTCTCATAGATTAAGAGTAAAGGTCAACAACTCGCTGCAAAAAAAACCATGAAAGGTCAACAGGCCCTTGCTTAAGCATAATTGTAATAAAAATAAACGGATCGTCATCTGTATGTAAACAGAGTAGCGACAAAAACACACAAGCAAAGATCACAATAAAAACACAACAAACACAAGTTAAGAACACTCTGTGCCACGCTGTATCAGTTTGCATCAAAATTGATTAAATCACTGCCTATTCTTCTTTGAAGTGATACTCTGTGACCCATTATGTTAATTGTGTGATGAGTATATAAACGGCGTCATGAAAAAGCTAAAAGTGCTTCTGCTAAGCTGCATCCTTTTACCCATATTGGCCTGGGCCGATGTGGTGGACTCCTGTGGGGAAAAGGTTGAATGTATCGAAATTGGCAGATGGGATGTAGGCATCGCACTTGGCTATGGTAACAGAACCAATCCCCTTAAAGATTATGACGATATACCTATCTATTTAGTTCCAACCTTTGCTTATTACGGAGACTCTTGGTTCTTCGAAAATGGGAATTTTGGTTACACACTCTCCGAACAGGAGAAGTTCACGATAAACCTGACTACAAGTTTCAGCAGCGATAGTGCCTATTTCCATCGCTGGGACCCTTCAAATATCTTTATCGCCGGCACCAATAAGTTTGAGCCAAGAACATTATTGTCCTCGACGGCAACTTCACCGACGATATTAAAAGCGGCGCAGGAACCTGAGGTTGGTGAATTAGAGAAGCGACACTTTACCTACTTTGGTGGTGTAGAGGCTTTTTTCTACACCCGTGCTGGCACGATTAATCTCTCATTGGCCCATGATCTGTTAAATGTGCATCAGGGAACGGAAGCTAAGCTCAAATGGCTTTACAACCTGGCGATTGAAGATTGGAAATTTGAAATGGCCCTCACTTTTGATTGGAAGAGTGAAGAGCTTGTAGATTATTACTATGGTATCAGACCCGGCGAGAGTCGCTACTGGAGTCAGGCCTATCAAGCCAAGTCAGCACTCAATACCGGAATCGAATTTACGAGTCATTATGTAATAACAGAGCATTGGGATCTGCTTCTTTTAGCCAGATACACACATATCGGCGACGAAATTGTTGCAAGTCCCCTGCTAAATGAAGACTATACCAGTACCTTTTTTGTCGGCGCAGCCTACAGGTTTTAAGACGGGTGTTATTGTCGATATTTAGATTTATATTTTTTGGGTGCATTAGCCTCGCCTTAGCGAGCAGCTTTGCCGTGGCCGCAGATGAGTACGATACATCAGGCTATACACTTAAGATGACACCCGAATTTTGCATCACTTCAGAAGATGAATTGACCTGTGATCTCACAGTGGTACTCGAGTGGGAGAATGAACCTTTTAGGCCCATATGCATCTTATCTGACTATAAAGAGATGACAAAGTGGTGCGCCGAGTCGGCGCAGCTCCACTCCTTAACCTTGAATATCAAAGCAACTGACGATATTCAATTTGTAATGATCGATAAAGAAACACACCAAACATTAGCTGGAGTCAAACTTAAAGTTACACCGGCTTCCGAGCCGAAAGTTCGACGACGCTATCGCAACCCATGGAGTTTATTCTAATGACAGAGCCTCAATCGACCCATAGAGTTTTACTGGTAGAAGATGACATTCGTCTCGCGAACCTGATTGTCGATTATTTAAAGTCGCATGGAATGCACGTAGAAGTTGAGCGCCGGGGAGATACGGTTCTAACTCGGTTAATCAGCTACAAGCCTGATATTATTCTATTGGATATCATGTTACCCGGAATGGATGGTCTGACACTGTGTGAAAAGTTACCCGACTACTTTGCCGGCCCCATTCTACTCATGAGTGCGCTTGGCTCAAATGAGGATCAGATCAAAGGTCTGGAGTTAGGTGCCGATGACTACGTAGTTAAACCTGTCGATCCTGCGCTGCTAGTCGCCAGAATTAACAATCTGTTACGCCGCAACGCTAAGCCACCTAAGGTTGAATCTCACTGCCTGAGCTTTGGTAAATTAAGTATCGACCCACACACACAGGCAATCAGGCTCGGTGATATTGAAGTCGATCTAACCAGCCATGAGTTTGAACTGCTTTGGTTATTGGCTTCACAGGCAGGACAGGTATTGAGCCGCCAATATATCTATCAGTATCTGCTCAATATTGATTTTGACGGTAAGGATAGAAAAATCGATGTCAGGGTCTCCCGTCTGAGAAAGAAATTGGGCGATAATATCGAGACGCCATTTAGGATCAAGACCGTTTGGGGTCAAGGATATCTATTTGCCCCTGAAGCTTGGACTAACTAGAGGAATTTATCCGGACGACTTATCGAGACATCGTTCAACATATTGATTATGGAAAAATAATTGAAACGACTTTTTATCAGTCTTTACCTACTGCTAAGCCTCAGTGTTTTAGGTATAGGTTGGACACTCGATAGCATATGGCAGAATAATGTCGAAGAGAGTGGTGCATTAGATGCACCACTTATCGCTTTGGCACAGCTGCTGGCTAAGCTCCCCGAAGAGCAGCGCCATTTTTATCTCCAAGAGTTAAAACAAAACCCCGACTACCCCATTAAGCTGATTGATGCCAGTCAAATAGCGATATCAGACCAAAGCTCACTCACAGCAAACAGTGTGCTTATCACCGAACAAGACGATGACCATGAGCTGCATTTCGTAAAAGTAAACGATCAGATCTTAGTCGCCGGTCCCATCGAGATAGACCCCAGAAAGAGATTACGTGGGTTATTCACCCTATTCTTCTACCTCTCTTTAGCCTTTATAGCCTTAATCTGGGTTTGGCCACTATCGAGGGATATTAAGACTCTGAGAAATGCGACTAAGGAGTTTGGTCAGGCAAATTGGGACACCCAGATAACCTTATCATCTCGCTCTCAGGTGCTGCCTCTGGCTATCACCTTTAACGAGATGGCACAGCAGATCAGTACCCTTATCGAGAATCAGAAACATCTTTCGAACGCCGTTTCCCATGAGATCCGTACCCCACTTGCCAGACTGAAGTTTGCCTTGGCCTTAATGCCGCAATATTGCAAGCCCGACTCAGATGAACAGCGAAGAACAGATTTTTTGAACGATATGCAGCAAGATGTGAAAGAGATGGAGAATCTGCTCCAGGAGCTCTTAACCTACGCGAGCCTTGAGTCACAACGTAAAGAGGTTCAACTCGAATATTGTGACCTCAGCGTATTAACAAAACAAACTGTCGATAGGCTATCGTCAACCATCACGGCCCCGATTGTGTTTGAAAACAGCGATACCCCAGTCTATCTCATGGGTGACCCCTCTCTTATCGAAAGGGCGATACAAAATCTGATCACCAATGCCCAACGATTCGGGCGTCAATCCATTCAGGTTGAGATAAAGCAGACTCAAGCGCTGGTATCACTGTCGGTTACAGACGATGGCCAGGGAATCCCCCTTGAAGACCAATGCAAAATATTTGAGCCCTTCTATCGCAGTCAGTCAGTACAAAATGGTAATAAAGGCCACGGGTTAGGCCTGGCAATCATCAAGCGGATAATGGAACGGCACAAGGGTAAAGTGACTCTGGAGAGCCGGGAAGGATACACCTGCTTCACGCTCCTCTGGCCCACACCGGCCCAGGCTAAGAATAAGAAACAGATAAAACATAAGTGAATTAAACAAAATCGATTCAATAGCCGGTCTCCAGAGCAGCCTTAGCTAACGCTTACCGCACCGGATCACCCTGAGATATTAAGATAGGCTCAATCCGAAGTTAAACCATCGATTGGTGATCCGGGTTCAATCTCCTCGCCGACGCCAAAATCCAGTGATGAGTTTATCACTGCTCTTTGCTGTACCAGTTGGGCTTTTTTCGCCTTTAATATCGCAAGCTGCCTGCGACGCCTACGATGTTTGCATAGACGGATCACATCATATTTTTTTGCATCAGAAAATTCGAGCCAGTTAAAGCGCTCATCTCTATTGCGCAAACAGCCCTTACAATAACCTCTCGCATCGGTCTGACAGATACCGATACAGGGGCTGGGGATCTCAAAAAACTCTAACTGTTCCATACCCAAACTATGCCGAAACCCTTTGATTATCAAAATAGGTAATACCTTAAACATAACTGATAACTATTCAACTGGCTAAGTTTTATTCACTTAATACCAATCGGTATAAGAAAGTGATCTACTCAGAGTTTTTTTGGCAAACTAATTCAAGGCGAATGGATGAGGGAATGGTGCTCCCTTCTGAAGTCATTCAACGCAGAAGTAGGCAGCCAAAAAACACTCCTAAAAGGCGAGTTTTAGCACTTATGATGCTGTGCTAACGAGCTAAAACGTAGAATAACTATGTTCTTCACTCGCTGCGAACAACACGGATGTTGCAAATGTCATTTATGCAGGAGCAATTAATGACCTTGCCTCAGAAGCGCTACATTCTCGCTGAGCGATCACATCTTTATACCGATTGGTATAAAACTGATATGATTAATGAATCCATTAATATCACATTGAATGGATCAGTCCCTTACACTGAGAAATTAACATGAAACTTAGTCGTTTATCCGCTTTACTCCTTTCGGGTTTATTATTGTCTGCCTGCGCCGCTAAGCCAAAGAGTGACTATGATGTAGGTTACGACTTTAGCCAACTAAGCACATTTATCGAGTTCTCACCGACTCAAACTAACGATCCCATCAGCTCGGCCAGAATCATCGATGCCATCACCGATGCGTTAACGGCTAAAGGGTTTGTCAGGAGTATAGATCACCCCAGTTTCAAGGTCACTTACGCCTTTAAGGTAGAGAACAAGCCTAAAGACTCCGGCGTATCGATAGGGCTGGGGACAGGAACTTGGGGAAGCAATGGGGGTATTAGCATAGGTACGAGTGTGGGAGTGCCTATCGGCAGCGATTCAGCCAAGATCCAGACCATACAGATAGATGTGATAGACACACAGAGCAATAAGCTCATATGGCGCGGCACAGACAAGTTTAACTTCGATGCGGGCGGGGCAGAAAAAGCCGAAGATACTCACAACACAGTGTCAAAAATTCTTTCTCAATTTCCGCCTCAAAAGCAGACTAAATAATTTAAAAAACACTACCGGGAGTTAAATTTAAATGTAACTCCCTAATTTCATTCAGCGTTGGTGTAAATACCCGCAGTAATCACAGATTAAAATCATCACGCTGGAGGCAGGGTAAAACTAAGCGATACTGCATGACATGGCAACATCTCCCCCTGATAGACCCAAGTCGATAGTGCTTCAATCCCAGCTTGATCGAAAACACCAGCTGGAGATGATTCTAACAGAGTGATATTGATAGGCTTTCCATCAACAGAGAGATCAAACTCCATCGATACATGCCCCTCTACTCCAAGCCTTTTAGCACTATCGGGATAGATAGGCTCACGAACGATTTTAGTCCTAGCTAGGTGATGGTTGTACTCATAATGCTCAAACTGATACTCATCAACTCGTGTGCACCTAGAGGGATATTGCTTCACCCCCTTGCTCACTAAAAGCTCTCTTTCTAACTGCTCACTATTATTTACACCACACCCCGAAAGTGACGTAAATGCCAGACCGCTTAATAGCAATCGGCCGAATATAAGCTGAGTTCCATTCATTTCATTATCCTTATGTTTATAATACCGAACAGTATAAAAAGGTCATAAATCCATTTGTACAGATAATAACTCACAAAACAATGCTGAAAAAGTTAGCATCAATAGATGAAGAAAAAAACGATACAAAATCGATAACAATAGAGCTTAAATAGATATTATGAGTTTCTATTGATGCGCATTTACAGTTCGTCCTGAAGCCCAATCTCTGAGTGCCTGTAACTTCTCTCGCATCACCACAGAAAGAGGCCGGGTTTTCATTAGCTCTTCGATGAGCAGGTTCTGCTCCACCTCTCTGTCCGATGCCTTTGCCGTATAGATGGCGGAGATGATCGCCTGCTCTATCTCCGCCCCGGAAAATCCCTGGCTCACCTTAGAGAGTTGAGCGAAGTCGAAACGGTTCGGATCTAACTGGCGGCGCCTGACATGTATAAGAAATATCGCCTGACGTACCTCATCATCGGGCAGATCGACGAAGAAGATCTCATCCATACGGCCTTTTCGCATCAATTCGGGTGGTAGTGCCGATATATCGTTTGCAGTGGCCACCATAAAGACATTAGATTTGCGCTCAGACATCCAGGTCAAGATAGTGCCTAAAATTCGTTTCGAGGTTCCATCATCACTACTGCCGCTGCTTAACCCTTTCTCTATCTCATCGATCCACAGTACGCAGGGGGACATAAGATCGGCCAGCTCTAGTGCATGACGCAGGTTCTTCTCGGTCTCACCGATATACTTGTTATATAGGGCCGACATATCCATTCTCAGCAGGGGACGCTGCCACATGCCTGCAACGGCTTTTGCCGCCAGACTCTTACCACTGCCCTGCACTCCAAGCAGCAGTATCCCTTTGGGCTGATCTTCAAGGGTCTGTGTTTTACTCGAAGGCGCTCTGTGTTGTAACCACTTCTTCAGGTTATGCAGACCCGCCACCTGAGAGAAGTCGCTGGTATCGTATTCAAACTGCAACACACCTTTCATATCCAGCAACTCAAACTTGCCCCGGTTCACCATATCGACATCTGAGTGGGTGATCGCCCCGTCATCGACAATAGCCTTATGGGCAAGGCGTCTGGCATCATCAAATGTCAGCCCTCTTAAGTTATCGGCGAGTTTAGATACCGCGGAGTCATCGACATTCAGCACAAGCCCTTCACTCTTAACTTGCTCTATCTGTTCATAGATAAGATTTTGTAACTGAGCCGTATTAGGCAGGGATATACGAAAATGGGCGCAATAGCGCTTAATTTCCGGCGGGATCTCGAAGGCATGGCTCACCAGCACTATGGTATGTTTTAAAGACTCATATTCGAGCGCGATCTCTTTCAGCAGGCGAACATTTTTCGGTGCATTTTCGACGAACGGATGAAAGTCACACAGGACATAGATCCCCTGCTGCTCGGTCGATTTTATCTGCCCTAAGATATCGGCAGGTTCGCTATTAAACTTTTGAGTCCCGATAGCGCGGTCGACGCGAGTCAGGCCTTGAGTAATGCTCCAGGTAAACAAGGGTTGATAGAGAATGGAGGAGACTTTTTTCAGCAGGTCGACGACCCGATATTCTTCATAAGTTTCGATAACCACAATCGGAGTATTGGATCTTAATACGGCTGTTAAATCTCTGATATCTTGCATCTTTAATACCAATTTCGTTAATTAGCGGTTCATTCAGTGGGAGCTTCTTTGGCATTCCATTTTGGTATGGAATCGTTAAAAAAGTAAAGGGTAATCTCATGTCCCTTTGTAAAATAATCAACTCAACGCTCCTAGATCAGCATACATGTTCTTCCATGTAAGCAGCTTATGTAAACAGATCTCACTAATTTAGGCACCCATTGACCAGGTTATCTTTTTAGGCTATTAATTACTCACCTAGGCTCTATGGATAAGCCGCAAATTAAGGAAAAACAATGAAAGGATTCACACTCGCAACGATCATCACTATCGCTTTTTTAATACCACAGCAGAGCAATGCCTCCCCCGATAAAAACGGGCTTGTACCTGAATGCCAGCAAGCCGAATGTATCAAGTACTTTCAGCAATATCGAATGTATACCCGTCGTGGTTATTCAGATGCGATGTACACCCTGGCTGAACTCTATTACCGAGGTTATGGTACTGAAAAAAACTTATCGTCAGCACTTAAGTGGTATCGCAAAGCGGCAAAATTCGAAAATGCTGATGCGCAATATAAGGCGGGGGTCCTCTACCTGAGAGAGGGTGAGTATCAAGACAGAGAACGCGGCCTTAAGTATCTAAGAGGTGCGGACAGAAACGGTGCAGCAGAAGCATCTCACCTTTTGGGACTGGTCTACTTTGAAGGACAACTTACCGAACAAGATCTAAAACTTGCAGATGAATATTTTAGCCATGCAGTGAAATTAGGCCATCAAGATACCATCAACTTTTTCAGCCACCTTGATAATACAGAGCAAAGTGATCAAAAACAGCAGCTAAAGCTGGCTGCGGCCCTTGTCAAAGATCCCACTTACTCAGCTAGTGACACCGGTACCAGACCAGAAGGTGAGATGGAAACGATTGTCGTAACAGGCCCCGATCTTTCTGAGATATTTGATTATCAGCTAGCACGGCTGGATCTGATGTCACCGGACGCGGTAAAAGGAACCGGTACCAATATACCGGGTCGAACCTGTGATGAGATGATCGCCTGTGGCCATGTAGACAGAGACAGATATAGAGAGTTCTTCATGTCTGGCTGGTAATCTCAATCGCAGCTAAGAAGCAGCAGATAAAAAGGGCTAAAGATTATCATCTTCAGCCCTTTATATTGTCGAAAGCCCAGGTTAATAGGCGGGTAAACCAATGCTACTAATGAAACAGGTAGTTGAGCCAGCCTAGCATTCTCAGTATCACTTTACGCATTACAGCAACATGAGAGAAATGCTCGGTATAGATGGCCGCCTGACCCGCCACACCTGCTGGGAATGCATCCTTCACATCATGATCGTCAAGCTCAATCAAGACTATGGCCCTCCCCCTTGGCATTAATACCATAGAGGAGATCAATACACCGCGCGATTGTAGCTCCCCCTCGGCCATTGCGGGTAAAATTTTGGCAACTCGTCCCTTAAACACGACACCTGGGGCCGCATCCAAGATCACTTCGGCCTCATCTCCCTCTTTTAAGCGTAATAATGAATTCTGCCAGAAAGCGCCGGCAAAATACCGCTCCTCATCGGGAATAAAGCTCACCAATGAGCGCAGTGGCATAGGTACCGCCACAATACCGGGACGCAGCGCCATCTGAGTGACCATGCCATCGCTCGGCGCTCTGACAACCGTCATCTCCAGATCGAACAGCGCTTTCTCGAGCTCTCCCTGGATCCCTGCAACCTTAGTATTGACGCCATCGACATTCGATTGGAACGCGAGCCGGACTCTTAGCTCTTCTGCTTTAACCGCGGAGAGGCTTGCTTCAGATGCCAGATAGAGTTGACGTTTATTATCGAGTTCCAATTCTGTAAATGGTGAGTTAGCACCACCTTTTTTCTTACCTTTGGCATAACGTTCGAATGCCGACTTAGTCCTGTCTTTGTCCGCTGTCGCTCGCTCGACACTGGCCAGTGCTGCCTGCCATGCAGCTTCGAGCTGTGGCACCTCTTGCTCTGCAGAGACTAACGCCGCACGTTTCTGCTTAACCACAGCCTCAAAGGGACGTGGATCGATGCGAAATAGCACATCCCCTTTCTTGATAGGGACATTAGGTTTAACTTCAACTTCCGTCACTATTCCACGTACGGCAGGGTTAATCGGTACAGTAACAAATACCTCTTTCGCAAATGGCGTATAGGGGTGGTTGTAGTTCATCAGTAGAATCAAGGCACCGACAATAAAAATACCGCCCAAAATTGCTGTTGGAACAGTCCACTTGGTTAGTGGAATTTTAAAAACCTTAAAAATGGCAATACAGATCGCCGTGTAAGTAAGAATCAGTAATAGATCCATCTTATACCTCCGTCTTACTTGTTGAGTGTTCACCGACATCGGTTTGTGATTCGGCGGTGATAATCGGCTGTTCACCAGACTGCTCGATAGATTGCAAACGTAACTCCAGCTGAGCCACGGTATCACTAAGCAGCTTCACCTCACCTTCCAGGGCCAACTCGCGTTCGATAACAGAATTGAACCCCCACCCTCGATCCTCTCGATACAAGGTGGCCCAGATCCAGAGAAATGGCCAGATGGCATGCAGGGTAAACAGGCTCACCCAACCGGCTACATGCAGTGCATCCTGCTGCGGGTGGTTACGCTTCTTGGCAATTTCGTAGGGAATATCATGAATGACGATAACACCGTAAAAAATGAAAATTGCGACAAATAAAATCACACCTAATGCAAAGTAATCCAGAAACACTACTCGCTCCTTACACCCGTATATCCACCGTCATCGGTCATATTTAGGTGTTTGTTTTTATTGGTTAAGACAGCCCCAACCTCAGAAACATTCTCTCAACATTTCATTAGCAATACCAGTGGTATTTTAAGCAGAAACACAGTATTCCGAGGCCCTAAAGTGATCCACTACACACTTGTAGCCCTTGTTTCCACTATATTCAGCCATCAATGTAATATAGTGGATAAAAGGGCAAACATAAGCTCAAAAACAGAAAAAAACTAACTTAGCCTTAACAGCTAATACCTGTATAAAAAGAATAAGGTACCCACAATGATAGGAACACCACATTCAAATGACGCACTTCGCGCCATGCTTCTCGGCTGCGGCGAACTCGGTAAAGAGGTGGCAATCGAACTACAGCGCATGGGAGTCGAGGTGATCGGTGTCGACCGATACCCTAACGCTCCTGCAATGCAAGTCGCCCACAGATTTCATGTTATCAATATGCTCGATGGTGATGCGCTGAGAAACATTATTGAACAGGAGCAACCCCATCTGGTTATTCCTGAAATTGAGGCCATAGCCACTCAAACCTTAGTTGAGATGGAAGCGGAAGGTGTCAATATCGTGCCTACCGCTAAAGCCACCAAGCTGACCATGGACAGGGAAGGCATAAGACGTCTGGCAGCTGAAACCTTGGGCCTGCCGACCTCACCCTACTTTTTTTGCGATACACAAGCCGAGTTCGAGCTGGCCATCGAAAACATTGGTATGCCCTGCGTTGTAAAACCTGTGATGAGCTCATCGGGTAAAGGACAGAGTGTCATCAAAGAGGCCGGCCAAGTGCTCACCGCATGGAACTATGCTCAAGAGGGAGGCCGTGCAGGTGGCGGTCGAGTCATTGTCGAAGGCTTTGTCCCCTTCGATTACGAGATAACTCTGCTCACCATAAGCGCGGTTAATGGCATCCATTTTTGCGATCCCATAGGTCACCGGCAGGAAGATGGTGACTATCGTGAATCCTGGCAGCCTCAGGCCATGTCGGCTCAGGTATTGGCCAAGTCACAAGAGATAGGTCGTAAGGTTGTCGAAGCATTGGGAGGTTATGGTTTATTCGGCGTCGAACTGTTTATTAAGGGAGATGAGGTCTATTTCTCTGAAGTCTCTCCCCGTCCACACGATACCGGGCTGGTAACCTTAATCAGCCAGGACCTATCTGAATTTTCCCTGCATGCACGCGCTATTCTTGGTCTACCCATCTCCAATATTGCCCAGCATGGTCCTAGCGCTTCGGCAGTGATCCTGGCAGAGGGACAATCTCACAATATTCGCTATCAGGGCATGGCTGCGGCGCTGGAGGCCCCGGACACCCAGTTACGTCTATTCGCCAAACCTGAGATCGATGGACGTCGCCGTTTGGGTGTCGCCTTGGCCCGCGGGGAAAGCATCGATAACGCCATAGATAAGGCGCTGGTTTGCGCCGGTAAGGTTGAAGTTATCTTATAGAAAAGTCGATTTATGCACGCAAGGGTTCCCGGATGGTTTTCCCAGACAAAGTCGCCCGGGGACTGTTAGTTCACTCTATTTCGCGGCTTTTCGGATAAAAAAGCCTGCAAGTTACCTATCGCAATATTCAGTAGGTTCTGTCTGGCCTCACGTGTGGCCCAGGAGTTATGGGGACTGATGCTGATATTGACGGCGTTAAGCAGTGGGTTGTCCGCCTGTGGCGGCTCGGTCGAGAGCACATCGACACCAGCGGCTGCGATCTCCCCTTCATCTAAGGCCTGTTTCAACGCCGCCTCATCGATTAATCCCCCGCGAGCAGTATTGATCAAGATGGCACTCGAGCGCATCTTCTCAAGCACAGTGCGGTTGATCATCTTATCTGTCGCCTCGGTCAAGGGACAATGCAGAGAGAGGATATCGACCTGAGGTATCATAGAATCGAAAGCAGCCCATTTTACACCGGGTGGCAAGTCGAGGGGTTCTGTGCGCGTATTGACTAATACCTTCATGCCGAAGGCTAAAGCGATGTTCGCAACCTGCCTGCCGATAGCGCCATACCCCATCAATCCTAAGGTTTTCCCCTGCAAGGATTGCAGCGGCGCCAAGGTGAAACAGAAGTCTTCACAGTCAGTCCATTTCCCCTCTGACACGGCACGATGATGAATACTCACTCTCTGGGTATGGTGCAAGATATGAGCGAACACCATCTGCGCCACGGCGTCGGGGCCGTAGCCGGGCACATTAGTCACCGCTACGCCCCGCTCTCTTGCGCAGTTCAGGTCGACCACATTCGTGCCTGTAGCCAACACGCCTATGTATTTAAGGCTCGGCAGTTGAGATAGAACTTCAGCAGTTATAGGCGTTTTATTGGTGAAGATGATATCGGCATTCGATGCCCGGCCGATAAGTTCAGCCTCAGAGGTTCTGTCGTAACAGTGAAATTGTCCCTCACCATCCTGTTTGGCAATATTAGCCAAAGGTTGCCAGTCAAGATCGCCGGGATTTAACGTATAACCATCGAGTACGATTATATTCATTTCTCACCTTAATACTTAGGACCTAGAGTCTAGAATCTAGAATCTAGAATCTAGAATCTAGAACTTGAGCTTAACGCCGAGATTCGCCTGTCCCTGCCACATGATATCGGAGCTGATAGACCAGAGACAATTGCCTCCATCGCAAAACAGGGCGCTGCTACTATTGACGAATGTGGCATAACCTCTGGCGTCGGCAAACAATGAGAAGGCATCGGTCATCTGGTATTCGATACCGGCGCCGAAACCCATTGAAAATCGTGATTCGGTCGAGTAATTATCACCCGGACGCATCTGAGTCAGACCAAGACTTGCCGTTACATAGGGCTTAAAATTGCCATTAGGGAAGAACAGTGAACCACCGAGGTGAAAATAATCCACATTTAAGTCAGTGATAATATTTGGACTGAAATTGCCCCCCGACCTCAGCTCTGTGCCTTGATGACTATAGAGGAAATAGATATTTCCCGGGTCTTTCGTCGTAACCCCCGCCATGAAACCGTAATGATCTGATTCAGAGATCTTTAACGACCCCTGATCATTGGTATTATCGGCAGAGATGGTAAATTCACTTGCCCCGAAGCTATAACCGCCATAGGGGGCAACAAACACTTCAGCCATAGCTGGTGTAGTAACAAAAACAGACGCCGCAACTAAAACCGAAAACGGCAAGTGGTCTCTCATTTTCATAACAAATCCTTTTAATCTATCACGACAATAATGTCCTATGTTACCACACAGTAGTCAACCAACTAGTCAGCTGAACAGTCATCAGTTTCACTGTTGTACCATCAATTATTTCACTTAGCTAGCGCATTCCTCTATCGCTCTTGACTCTGTCGTAGGCAGCCTGAATATCCTGCGCTTTTACTTTTGCCAACTCCATCATCTCCTCCGGCAAACCTTTAGCGACCAACTTATCGGGATGATGCTCATTCATCAATTTACGATAGCCACGTTTGACCTCCTGATCCGATGACGCTTCCGACATTCCGAGTAGATCATAGGCATCTTCAATCGTGGTCTGCTGATTATTGCCACCTTGGTGGAAATTAAATTCAGCCTGCCAACGCTTAAGCAGTTCATCAAGCTGACTGGCACTAAATCCTAACTCCTGAGCCACGGTTAATAGGACCGTGCGCTCTTTAGGATCGAGTTTTGCGTCAGATAAAGCCGTCTGGATCTGGATCTCCAGAAACATCTGCAACAACTCTTTACGTCCCATAGAGATGAGTCGAAATGTCTTAAGGCAAGCCTTAATATCGAAGTCACTCTCTTTACCCTCTTTAAACGCCACCTGAGCTTCTTTTCTCGCCTCGCCCTTGAGTTGCATCTGATCCATCAACAAGGTCGCGATACGGATATCATTTTCGGTGACTTGACCCGAGGCTTTCGCCACGTGCCCCATCACGGCAAAGGTGGTATTAAAGAAGAGTGTCTGCCTATTGGCTCCTTTGCCTATGATGCCACTAAGCTCGGCACTTTTCTTATCATAAAGATGGCCCAACCAGAGACCAATCAAGCCACCAATGATTCGACCAAACATGAAGCCGATAGCGAAGCCAAAAAATTTACCCCAAATACGCATCAATAAACCTTACTCATAACATTAGTTGAAACTAAAAAATTAAAAATTGAGATGACGATAACCAATATCGGTAACCTTACCTCATCTCTTGCTGTCGACGCTCTAATTTGTCTAAACGCTCCTTCGTCCCGACATCACACCAAAAGCCTGGAAAATGTGAGCCAGAAACCGCCCTTAACGCCATTTTGTCTCTTAATAACGGCGCTAATGGAAAGCCATTATCCGGAGTATTGTCAAAAAGTGAAGGGTGATAAATCCCCATACCTGAAAACGTCAATCTTGGTTCATCATCAAGGATATCGGCCGAAACCAGCCCATCTCTCAGAGGAAAGTCCCCTTTGGGATGCTGCTCAGGGTTATCGACCAACCACAGATGGGCTAGTTTGCCATTGAGTCGTTCAGTCGCATCCAGCTCGGAAAAATCGGGTAAGTCGTCGATAAATATATCGCCATTAATCACCAAAAAAGGACGATTCCCCAGCAAAGGTAAGGCCTGTTTTATCCCTCCACCAGTTTCTAATGCGCTGGACTCTGCACTGTAGAGAATATTGATGCCCCATCGGCTACCATCTCCCAATGCTTGAACCAACTTATCACCGAGCCAGGCATGATTGATGACAACCTCGCTAATACCCGCCTTGGCCAGACGCTCAATGTGATAGACGATTAATGGCTTGCCATCGACTCTGACCAGCGGTTTCGGAACTGAGTCGGTGAGAGGACGCAATCTCTCACCCCGACCCGCCGCTAAGATCATCGCCTTCATCTGTTTTCCTCAAAAGTTGGAATAATCAGAGTTTCAATCCAATGACTAAAACAAACCAGCTCTGGGTAGCGCGCTGAAATATCGCGAATATATTCCAGTGTTAACGGGATATCATCCATATAGGCAGGCTTGTCATCTCTGTATTTCAACCTGGAAAAAATGCCTGCGGCCTTTATATGGCGCTGTAACCCCATAAGATCGAACCATCTGCGATAGGTCTTCACAGGAAGGTTTTTATCTAGCTCACCGGCATCTATCAGCCGATAAAAATGCGTTAACATCAACTTTTCCACGACCTCATCTGGCCAACGAATATAACAGTCTCTGAGCAAAGACACCGCATCATAGGTTATCGGTCCTAATACGGCATCCTGAAAATCGATAACATTGAGTTGGCCATTTTTCAGCATCAAATTACGGCTATGATAATCCCTGTGCATCCCAACCACGGGCTGCTCTGCGGCGTTATTAATCAATACTGAATAGGTTCTATCCAACATAGATTGCGTGGCATCATCGAGTTCAATGTCGAGATGATGGTTTATCAACCAGTCAGTAAAAATTTCCAATTCTCGTTTTACAAATTCGCCGTCGTACAGGGGCAATGGCATTTCACCGTTATCCCTGACACGACTCACCCTCTCCAGTAGAGCCAGAGCTTTTCCGTAATATCGTTCAACATTATCAGGGGTTAACTCAGAGAGCAGCTGCACATCCCCCAAGTCACTCAACAAAAGAAAACCATCTTCAACATTTATTTCAATAACTTGAGGAGTGTGAACCCCTTGATTCCGGTAGGCGTTTGCCAGTTTAACAAACGGCATAACCGGAATAAGTTCTGGTGGTGAGTCCATAACGATAAAACTCTTGCCAGCGCTCTGGACCCGAAAGTAGCGCCTGAAACTGGCATCACCGGAGATCAATTCCGGGGTCACTTGCGTATCAAAAATTCGGTTTAGCCATGCATTTAAAACAAGAAATCTGGGATCTGACAAGGGCACCTCATGGCTCTTATGGGAAAATTGCTTTATTATAAAGCAAAATGGAAACAGCTAATAAGCTCAATCTCGATATTTAGCTGTGTTGTCTTATTGAAGCGGCAACTTTTCTCACCAATACTTGTCCAGACTAAGAAATCATATTAAACGACTTAAGATGCAGATCCGTTATTTATTGGCACTAAGCCTACTTCCCCAATTAGTCTTGGCTGAAGAAACTCCAGTTACAACCAATTCCGATACCCAGTGTATCGTCGAGCCTCCGGTTCCCCGTTTGACGCCGCAAGAAAACAGCGATGGAAAGATAGATCTCCAGGAGATCCGCATCATATCTGATCGCTCAGAAGCCCAAATGGGTAAACAGGCCAAATTTAACGGTGATGTCTCATTCAGTCAGGGCGGGCGTAATATCGCTGCCGATGAGGCTATTTTAGATCAAGAAGCGGAGCGTTTAGACGCTAATGGAAATCTGGTCTTTCAGGATCAAATGTTTACCGTCACCGCCGATTCTCTCGTGGCCGAGATGCGCAGTAACAGTGCAACCTTGTCAGGGGCTCAATACTGGTTACATGGCCAACAGATCCATGGCGATGCAGAAAAGCTGGAGATCACGTCTGATAACAATCTCCACCTGACCAAAACCAACTTTACCACTTGCCCTCCAGAGGATACCTCTTGGTTACTCGAAGCTGAAACGATAAAAATTGACAGTAAAGAGGAGTGGGGCGAGTTATGGGACGCCAAACTAAAAATAGGTAATGTGCCTGTACTTTATATTCCCTATATGACGATACCGGTATCGGATAAACGTAAGTCAGGCTTCCTGTTTCCTACTTTCAGTACCAGTACAACCAATGGCGTTGAAGTGGCTACCCCCTATTACTGGAATATTGCACCTGACTATGATCTGACCTTCACGCCTCACTATATGTCTGCCCGTGGTCTGTATTTAAAGAGCGACTTCAGGTATCTGGCCGGTGATGCTCAGCAGGGGCAACTCAATATTGAATACTTAGCTAACGATGATATGTTAGCTAATTCACCAAACCGTTATCTCTACCACTGGGAACATCAGGGTGCAATCGATGAAAACTGGCGTGTACTCGCAAACTACACCGACGTATCGGATAACAACTATTTCAATGATTTAAAATCAGATGTCCAGCGCGCAACGGATAATCAGTTGACTCGAATTGGTGAAGTCAGCTATTTCGAAAAAAACTGGGATTTCAACGCCAGAGTACAAGACATTAAAGTGCTGGGTGAAGATGAAAAACCTTATCAGGTGATGCCACAATTTGGTTTTAACTACCGTTCTCCTGATATTTGGAAAGGCTTAGATTTTGATTTCTTGAGTGAAGTGACTAATTTTGAACATGAAGAAAGTGACCAAACGACGGCAACACGGCTTCACTTTGAACCTAGCATCTCGTTCCCGCTTCATGGGCCAGCCGGGTCGTTGACCAGTGAAGTAAAACTGCTACAAACCTACTATTGGCAAGATGATGCCCGTATCGATGCCAATAAAGATCTCGATAGCAGCGTGACCCGTACTCTGCCACAGGTGCGGATCCATGGGCAAGTCAACTTCGAGAGATTTACCGATTACTTTAACGAAAACTATCGCCAGACTTTAGAGCCTCAATTCCAGTACCTCTACGTGGGTTATGAAGACCAATCGAATATTGGTATTTATGATACGGCGCAGCTTCAGGAAGATTACTTCGGGTTATTTCGTGAGCGACGTTTTTCAGGCCTGGATAGAGTCGCCGATGCGAATCAGATGACATTAGGTCTAACGACACGACTATTTGATGAACATAATATTGAAAAATTTAAGTTCAGCTTAGGCCAGATATTTTACTTTCAGGAGAGCCGGGTCGGCATAGCGGATTCAACTTTTCAAGGTGAAACGTTTAACCAGGAAAATACGTCAAACTCAGTATTAGCTGCCGAATTGAATACTCAACTCTACCAGGACTGGTATATGAGTGGTGCAATTCAGTATGATACTAAGCAGCGTGAGAATAAGAAGAGTGAAGTAACCCTCGACTTCCGTCCGGGTGCCAACAAGCTATTACAATTTAGTTATCGTTATGTCCCCGACCTGCTGAACAGCAACACGAACGAGTCGGTAAATATTTCACAGGCGGGCATGCGGGGAGCATGGCCACTGAATGATAGTCTTTACTTGGTCGGTAACTGGTATTACGATCTTAACGAGAGCCGTAGTGTTGAAACCTACGCAGGCTTTCAGTATGAATCCTGCTGTTGGGCCATACGTTTAAGTTATCATTATCGAATTAAGACAAATTATGATGAGGATTATAATCCGGTATTGGATAATAGAGAGCTTTTTGAGAGCGGTTTATATCTCAACTTTGTAATAAAAGGGCTCGGTGGCTCTGGTCCATTAGGCGTATCGGATATGCTTAACGATGGTCTGTTTAATTACCGAAAGCCGCTTTACCTGAAAAACTAGTAAAACAATTACTTTTTCGATGAACCATGAGTTAGACCTGTAGTCCAACTCTTGATAATAGAATTTTAGCCGGCATCATTTAATGCCGCACCAGACGTTAATATGCCAAGGATTTTTGTTGATGAAACCCTGTAAACATTTTATTTTTGCTTTTCTTACCCTGGCAATGAGCCACACAGTTCTAGCTAAAGTAGAGCCCCTGGACCGTGTTGCAGTTCAGATAAACGAAGGTATTGTACTGGAGAGTGAGATAGCCGGTATGCTAAAGACGGTAAAAGCCAATGCCAGCTCAGCAGCACAGGCTTTACCATCAGATCAAGCGCTTAGAACTCAGGTTATTGAACGTTTGATCATGACCCGATTACAGATGCAAATGGCCGACAGAATTGGTTTGCATATCGGAGATCTCCAACTGGATCAAACCATCAGTAATATTGCCAAAGAGCAAAACCTTACTGTTGATCAGATGAGAGAGAAAATTGGTGAAGAGGGAATGAGCTGGAGCCAATACCGTGAGCAGCTGCGTGAAGAGATCACCTTAGGTGAGATACAACGTATTCAGGTTCAACGCCGTATTCAGGTCTCACCTCAAGAGATAAATAACTTAGTTAAACTTATTGAAGAGCAAGGGCTGCAGCAAGTTGAGTTCCAAATCGGACATATACTGATTGAAGTACCAAGCAGCCCGAGCAGTGAAGCACTGCAAAAAGCGAGTGAACGCGCCAATACGGTACTGAAACGTGTCCAAGATGGCGATGATTTCCGTCGTACTGCGATTGCCGCATCGGCAGGTCCAAAGGCCCTCGAAGGTGGTGTTTGGGACTATATGAACGTCAACGAAATGCCAACGCTTTTTGCCGAAGTATTGGGTGGTGCTAAGACTGGTGACATCATTGGTCCAATCCGAAGCGGTGCAGGCTTTCATATCATCAAGGTGCTAGATGCCCGTGGACTTCAAACTAAAGAGGTTGATGAAGTCAGCTCAAGACATATTCTAATTAAGCCCTCTCCAATCCTATCGGAAGAGAGAGCTAAGGCGATGCTTGATAAGTTCGTGGATCAGATACGTGCCGGCGATGCAGATTTTGCAGCCCTTGCCCGTCAATACTCTGAAGATCCAGGTTCTGGGGCTAAAGGTGGCGAACTTGGCTGGGCCGATCCTTCCGTTTATGTTCCTGCATTCGCCCAAACCTTGAATGCATTAGAAATTGGCGAGATCAGTGAACCATTCCGTTCGAGTCACGGCTGGCATATAGTACAACTCGAAGAGCGCCGAAAAACGGATGCTACAGACAAATTTAATACTAATCGGGCGCACCAACTTATCTTCCGTCGAAAGTTTAATGAAGAGCTACAAAACTGGCTGGATGAGATGAGATCTGAGGCGTATATAGAAGTTTTCGATGCTGATTTCAATCGAGGTTAATCATATTGACGACTAAACGAATTGCCATTACACCGGGAGAGCCCGCTGGAATTGGCCCAGATTTAGTTATCCAACTAGCTCAGCAGGCTTGGCCTGCTGAGCTAGTTGTTTGCGCCGATCCTGAACTTTTGTCCGCCAGAGCTAAAAAGCTTGGACTTCCGCTTCAGCTAAAGCCCTACCAGCCTAATCTGGAGCCTAAAGCTCAAGAAGCGGGCACATTGACACTGGCTCCCTTTACGCTCATCACTGAATCGGTATGCGGTCAGCTTGATGAAAAAAATAGTGCCTATGTCGTTGAAACATTGCGCTATGCCGGTGAAAAAAACATGAACGGTGAATTTGATGCCGTCGTCACAGGCCCTGTGCATAAAGGTATCATTAACCAATCCGGTATTCCGTTTAGCGGACATACCGAGTTTTTTGCCAATCAGGCAAACTGCCAAGATGTTGTAATGATGCTGGCCGCACCGGGTTTACATGTGGCCTTAGTAACAACCCATATTCCATTAGCCTATGTATCTAAGGCAATAACCCGCGACAGACTTCATCAAATCGTGAAGATCCTTCATACCGATTTAATTGAGAAGTTTGCACTTGAACGACCTAAAATTTACGTCTGTGGGCTTAACCCACATGCCGGTGAAGATGGACATTTAGGGCGAGAAGAGATTGACACTATCATACCGGCCCTCGAGGAATTACGAGCCGAAGGTATGAATATTGTCGGTCCATTGCCCGCAGATACTATTTTCCAGAAAAAGTATCTGGAAGATGCCGATGTTATCTTAGCCATGTATCATGATCAGGGTTTGCCAGTCCTTAAATCGCAAGGTTTTGGTAGCTCTGTTAATATCACGTTAGGGCTTCCCTATATTCGTACCTCTGTCGATCACGGTACCGCACTAGAACTCGCCGGAACCGGACAAGCAGACATTGGAAGCTTTGTCTGTGCACTTAATAAAGCCATAGATTTGGCTGCCAATGCTGAGTAGTTGAAAATAAGTAATGAGTAATAAAGTACATTTAGGCCATACAGCCAGAAAACGTTTCGGACAAAACTTCCTGACCGACGGTAATGTTATCAACCGCATCGTGGGTGCTATTGCACCCGATAATGATCATGTGATGGTTGAAATTGGTCCGGGCCTCGGCGCCCTGACCGAACCGGTAGCCAATGGTATCGATAAGTTAACGGTAGTCGAGCTGGATAAAGATCTTGTTGAGCGACTCAAAGAGCACCCAACACTGAAGCACAAGTTGGACATCCATCAAGGTGATGCACTGAAATTTGATTTCAGTCAGCTCGTGGAAGAAGGCAGGCAGATGAAGGTATTTGGTAACTTACCTTATAACATCTCCACGCCACTCATGTTTCACCTGTTTGAGTTTGCAGAACAGATTGAAAACATGCATTTCATGTTGCAAAAAGAGGTCGTTCTTAGACTGTCTGCCAGCCCGGGAACTAAAGCTTATGGACGCTTGACTGTGATGGCGCAATATCACTGCCAAGTCATGCCAGTGCTTGAAGTGCCACCACATAGCTTCACGCCAGCACCAAAAGTCGACTCAGCAGTGGTTCGCCTCGTGCCTTATAAGATAAAGCCTTGGCCATGTAAAGATGTCGACCAGCTCAGACATCTGACAACCACGGCATTTAATATGCGCCGTAAAACGCTGCGCAATAACCTCAAGCATCTGATCTCAGATGAAGAGTTTGCTGATCTTGGGATCGACGCTACGCTCAGACCTGAGCAGATCACTGTCCAGCAATATGTAGCCCTGACTAACTTGGTTATCGACAGGAAATAGGCTTGCTATAGCCGATAGCTATTGATCAGTATTGATTAAAAATCATAAATTTCAGGAGGGCTTAGTCCCTCCTTTCTTTCGCCATAAGGAAAGTCATGACGTCACTAGAAGACTCCATCAAGGTCGAAGTAAAAACTGAATATATTGAAGATCAATCTTCCCCTACTGAGGAAAGGTACCTGTTCAGATATACCATCACTATCGTTAATCTCGGCGAAAAAGCGGTGACACTGAAAAGCCGTTACTGGTCAATTACCGATGCGAATAACCATAATAGCGAAGTGCGTGGAGAAGGTGTGGTTGGCGAGACGCCAACAATAGAACCTGACAGTGCATATCAATATACCAGTGGCACAGTACTGGAGACTCCTTTGGGGATCATGCAAGGCAGCTACACCATGCTCACCGGCGAAGGAGAGAGCTTTAAAGCGCAAATACCTCCTTTCAGACTCGCAGTACCTGGCATGCTTCACTGAAATGTACTTTTTAACCCTATTTGAGGCGACATAGATGGCGCATTATTTTGTTGGTGATATTCAAGGATGCTTCGAAGAGTTACAGCTGCTCCTGAATAAAGTCGACTTTAACCCATCAACAGATCAGCTTTGGGCTGTCGGGGATCTTGTGGCAAGAGGCCCGGGTTCGCTGGAAACCCTACGTTACTTTCGGGAACTTGAAGGCTCAGGACGTGTGGTACTTGGAAATCATGACCTTCATCTTCTGGCGGTTAATGCCAAAATTAAAAGAGCCAACCCCAATGACCAACTCGGCCCATTACTCACTGCACCCGATATTGGCTCTCTGATTGGCTGGTTACGAATGCAACCACTTTACCAAGAGCTGCCTGAGCACAACCTGGTGATGACTCATGCGGGAGTTCCTCCTCAGTGGAGTCTTGAAACCTTAAGAGAGGAAGCGGATCATGTCGCTGCAGCGCTCAGATCAGATGATTACCTCACCTCTCTTATCGGTCATATGTATACTAATGGTTCCAATTGCTGGCACGACTCCATGTCTGAGTTGGAGCGTAAAATATACTGCATCAATGCCCTGACCCGAATGAGGTTTCTGCACAGTGATGGGAGACTCGACTTTGACTGTAAGCTACCTCCATCAGCGTGTGAAGACCCCGATCTATCACCTTGGTTTGAGCACCCAGGGTTGCTTAACTCCACGCATACATTAGTCTTCGGACATTGGGCCGCCGTGATGGGCAAAGTGCCGTCAAGTACAATACATGCTCTCGATACGGGCTGTTGTTGGGGAGAGCATCTGACTCTCTGGCATTTAGAATCCAATCAAAAAATAACCCAAAACAAGTTAAAAAAGAGTTAAACTAAATCTGAAGTTGGCCGATAAAAATCAAACTAGAGAGCCAAGCCCTGAATTTTAAAAGTTTTTTACTAGGGAGTCGTGATCAACAGCTCTAGCTGATTGGCACAGGAATTATAATAATAACTGGAGTACCCTATGAAAATGAATGTCGCCACTAGAGTCATTGGTGGGTTTAGTGTTGTCACCCTGTTACTCATCGCTTTGGGGGGAGCTTCATTATTTACCAATAGTAAACTCAAGACGAGTACTCAGGTACTGCAAGAGTTCAGCCTGCCGGCACTCGAATCCAGTGGCCATCTTGTTGAGAGCCTTTCCCTTCAAGAGACACAACTCCTAACCGCCTACCATAGTGATAAATCGAATAAAATTCCGGCAATTGAAACCAAGCATTCAAAAAACAATCAAACATTTTTCAACGAATTAGATACGCTATCTAATATCGTAAGCGCACAGAAACAGACTGATTTAAATAGGATTATTTCAGATTTGCGTCAAAGCTACTCAAGTTTTGAAGCAGATGGTAAGAAGATGATCCAAACCAAGAAAAGTGCGCTCGCGACTCAAGAGAATTTAGCCTCTAATTTAGAAGCTCTTGAAGAGGCGGCTGACGATACGGCCTCTCTTTTATTGGATCTCATCGATCTTGAAATAAGTAAAGATCCCGTTGAGCAGCAAATTGCTGCAACTGCAGGTGATATTGATAATAGCTTAAGTGGTATTGTCAGTACCAGTTTCGACTTAGTGAATAGTGGTACTAAGCAGCAACATGAAACCATCACACAGGAGCTAAACTACTTCATCAGGAACATCGACTATAAACTTGAATATTTAAAGAGTAATTGGGGAGAATTTATTGACGAAGACCTACTTTCCGAGGTCAATGTCGAAGCAAAAAAAGTGCTTTCGATGCTTGAAGGCAATGGCTCTATTCAAGCCTTAAAAGGACGCCAATTGAACTTTGTGTCTTCAACAGACCAGATGCTCAGTCAAGTCGAAAAAGATACTCAAAATCTCAATCAGAACATGAGAGCCTTAACCGATGCAGTAGAGTCCGTCTCTAAAGAGGTGAGTGTTAAGGCCATTAGTGATATCGACTCTGCCAGCATCAATACTCTAATCTTGGTTCTCGTGGCAATTATCGTCTCTATTATTGTGAGCGTGGCAGTTATTCGTCCCCTCACCCAATCTCTTGCCAAGGTAAATAATGCCCTTAATATCCTTGCATCGGGTAACTTGACACATAAGTTGGATGATACCGGTCATGATGAATTTGCCGAACTCTCCAAAAACTGTAATCGATTGGTTGATAGCTTACGAAATTTGATCCAGGGGATCTTAGATCGCTCTAATCAGCTTGCCGCAGCGGCAGAAGAAACGTCAGCCATCACAATGCAAACGACTGCCAGTATTCAGGAGCAGAAGAGTCAGGTCGATCAAGTCGCCACAGCCACGACTGAATTAAGCTCCAGTGCTCAGCAAGTGACCACGAGTGCCGATGATGCACTGCAGCAGATTAAGCAGGCTGATGACGAAGCGCTGCATATGCGAACCATTGCCGATGAGAATAAACAGACGATTCTTGCGCTGGCCGACGAAGTCGCTAAGGCAGGGGTTGTGATCAATAAAGTCCACTCCGATAGTGCCTCTATCGGCTCCATCCTCGATGTTATTCGAGGCATTGCCGAACAGACTAACCTGTTGGCACTCAACGCGGCAATCGAAGCAGCCAGAGCCGGAGAGCAGGGTCGTGGGTTTGCGGTCGTAGCAGATGAGGTGAGAAGCTTAGCCTCAAGGACTCAGGATTCTACTCAAGAGATACAGCAGATGATCGAGGTACTGCAGCAAGGTGCTCAGGAAGCGGTCTCTGTCATGGAGATGGGACGTGCTCAGGCAAGTTCTTGTGTCGATAAGACCGAACAGGCCAACATTGCACTCGAGAGCATCAGTGAATCCGTCCATCAAGCACATGATTCAGGCACTCATATCGCCCACGCAGCACAAGAGCAAAACATTGTCAGTCAGCAGGTTTCTGAGAAGCTTGAGCATATCGCAGCCATCTCTGAAGAGACCTCAACAGGCGCCGAACAAACGGCTCAATCGAGTCACCAAGTGGCCCAACTGGCCGAGGAGCTACAAGCTTCGGTGAGAGAATTTACTGTTTAACCCTCTTTGTTCCATAAAAGTTTATTCCATAAAAATGCCGGACTCAGTCCGGCATTTTTATGGAAATTCTGAAGCCTAACTGCCAGCTATACGCTCGTTAATTGCAGCCGTAATCGTACTACCGCTATGTCCATTTGCCTCAGACCACTGCACAACCGTCATTCCATCGGCTTCTGCTGCCTTTAAGTCCGATACAGAGAGGCGTTTAGCGACAAATGTGCCTACCTTATCTGAACCACTCTTCATCGCAGTACGAAGAAGGCTATCCCCATTACACGAGATACCACTATAGATATTGCGAAGTTTTACGCGGTTTTCTTTTAATTTTTTACGTAAACGGTTCTTATCATTTGTTTGCACATAGTTACATATATTAGCCGCTAACTGATCGTTAGCTTGTGCAGGAATAGAGAAAGTAGACGCTGCGATAACCACAGCAAGGGTCGTTGGTAACAGACGCATCTGATACTCCTTTATTATTATTTATTTTTATACTGTAGAGCAGCAAACAATGATCTTTATATGCCCCACCCTGAAATTGAAACATAACAACTACGACAATTTAACATCTTTTCACCAAGTTGATAAAGCTATATTCCAGCCCTTTATCATTAATTGCCGTCTCTTTGCTAAGAAGCTCCCAACTAGCATCGTCCCATGGTGGAAAAAAGGTATCACCGTCCACATCGAGGTTTATTTCAGTGAGGTACAGTTTATCGGCCTCCTTGAGTAAAGATGAGTACAATTGCCCCCCACCGATAACTACCAGCTCTTCACAATCACCAGCTACCTTTTTTGCAGCTTCAAAAGAGGAAACACAAGTAACCCCTTCAATTTTGAGTGACTCTTGTCGGCTAATCACAATATTATGACGACCAGGCAGTGGACGCCCGATTGACTCAAACGTCTTTCGTCCCATGACAATGGGTTTACCCAATGTCATCGCCTTGAAATGTTTAAGGTCCTCAGGAAGGTGCCAGGGCATTTGATTATCTTTACCAATAACACGATTGTTAGCCATCGCCGCTATCATGGCAATTTTCATAATATCTCCAATTTTGTTTTTAGAATAATAAAGACTGAATGTATATACCCAAGCCACTTCAAAATGTTCGTTTCAGAGCTCCCGTAGGATAGGTGAACAAGGTAGTGATTGAAGAGAATGGTTAGTCCCTTTTCAATATCACTAACGCAGTGCAGGTATTCTACGGGAACTCCCGAAGGGCAAGGCGAGAAGCAACATGTTTCTGCGTTACAAAATATTAAATTAGAATAACTAGTCCCGCTATTTCATGCCTTGAACTCTGTCACTTCTCGACATGCTGAATCCTGCATTTCGAGGTCGTTTGGGTATCGATTAAATGACCGGGCGTGTACGAAAGTAGAGTAGACTCGGCATAGCTAATCCCACAGACAGTGCCCCCAAAATAAACACCGTTTTCAGTCCATTGCTGATCACCTCAGAGGTCAATTCCGGGCTAATCTCTGACTGAGCTGTAAGCTGAACGAGCGCTATCACCGTATTAAATGCATAGGTTCCGGGGATCATAGGAATAATGGCCGCAACGGCGTACATCAAGGGTGGCGCTAAATGACGTTTAGCAAAACCGATAGTGACTAAACCAACGAGAGCCGCTGCTGCGAATGTCGCCCATTCTATCGGTAGGCCTATATGCAACAAAAGCGTTCTAAAGCTATGGCCGAGCGCACCGGCGACTGCGCAGTATGGCAAGAAGCGTTTAGGCACGTTAAACACCATGGCAAACCCCACAGCCGGAATTGCTGAGAAAAACGCATCGTTGAGTAAGGCTAAGAGAAGTTCCATCATAAGAACAAGCCCCCCAATTGCATAGCTATGGTGATACCTATCACTGAAGAGACAGTCAACAACGTTGCATGACCCCATCTCGATATCCCGACATTAAGATGCCCTTTCACCATATCGGATATTGAATTGATCATGGGAAAGCCCGGCACCAACATCAGCACACTCGCGGCCATAGGCAGCTTAGGCGTATCGGTAAGAGAGAACTGGTAGCCAAGCTGAGCAATCAAGGTGGTAACGAATGCCGTGACCGCAAAGTTAAGTAGTAAGTTAAAATGATGCTTAGCAATGGAGACCCTGACAAACATCCCTATCGATGAAGCAAAAAAGGTGATCACAGATGCCGCTATATCGCCACCAAAAAGGTGACAAAAACTCGCGCACGATAACCCTATCATAGGCACTAAATAACGCTTGGGGTAAGTCCTGGGCTCTATGCGTGAGACACGTTTTCTGACTTCGTTGAGCCCGTATAGGCCCTTTTCGGTCAGTAAACAGATCCTTTGCAGCTCACAGACGATGGTCATGTTGATACCATGCTCTCGAGTACGACGAGTCGTCGTAATACAACGACCATGGACCAGACTGGTTAAAACGAGGGAGTTTGAAGAGATGGATATTTCGACACCGGCGAGCCCCAGTGCATAGCCTAAGCGCTGACTTATCTCTTCGACAAGTTCCGATTCAGCGCCATAGGCCAACAAGAGTTGAGCAACCCGGACAACCTGCCGGGTTATATCATTTTGAGTATCTGCGTACATACTAATCTCGAACAGTATGGTCTCAAAAAAATAGCCTCAATTAAACATTATCGATAGAGGGAGACAACGACTATCTTTGATAGATAACTTCGACATCATAGTCATCGTCATCGAAGTCATCATCGTCTGAATCGTCAAAATCTTCGTTTAACGAATCACTGTCTTTATGATAATTATCCCACTTGAATTCGACTTCGGCTTCTACATCCACCGCTTCCTCTTCAGGAAGTGAATCGATGAAGTCGACAAGTTTCAAACTAAGATCTTCGGTCCCTTCACGATTATAAGCTGAGATGGTAAAGACTTCGCCTTCCCACTCTAACTCTTTCACGATATGGTCGATACGCTCCTGAAGTTCCTCTTCGAGCAGCAGATCTTTTTTATTGATCACTAACCAGCGTGGCTTGCTCGCAAGCTTTGGTGAGTGCTTTTCAAGCTCACCAACGATAGCTCTTGCCGACTCGACAGGATCACTGCCATCGATCGGATCGATATCCACAAGATGCAATAACACACGACAACGCTCAAGGTGTTTCAAAAATCGAACACCAAGACCCGCACCATCTGCAGCACCTTCGATTAAACCAGGAATATCGGCAATAACGAAACTTTGACCGTGTCTTGGGTTAACAACACCAAGGTTAGGCACTAAAGTTGTAAAAGGATAATCTGCGACTTTAGGCGTAGCTCTGGATACCGAACGGATAAACGTTGATTTACCCGCGTTAGGCATACCAAGAAGACCAACATCGGCAAGCAACATCAACTCAAGCTTAAGGCTTCGAACCTCACCAGGCGTTCCCAGAGTTTTCTGTCTTGGAGCACGGTTAGTACTACTCTTAAAGCGAGTATTACCTAACCCATGAAAACCACCTTTAGCCACAAGCATTCTTTGACCATGAGCAGTTAAATCTCCGAGAGACTCTTCAGTTTCTTCGTCGATAGCGCGTGTGCCAACAGGAACCTTGAGAACTAAGTCCTCACCACCATGACCGGTACAATCACGACCTCGGCCGTTTTTACCACGCTCGGCACGATGAAAACGTTCAAACTGGAAATCGATCAGTGTGTTAAAACTTTCATCTGCTTGCAGATATACACTACCGCCATCACCACCATCGCCGCCATCAGGGCCGCCATCGGGTACATATTTTTCGCGTCTGAAACTCACGCAACCACTACCACCATCACCAGCTTCAACTCTGATCACAGCTTCATCGACAAACTTCATACTTACTCCTGGCACCACAGACTAAAAGGATTATACGTCTTTCTATCCAAGGTCGCCAAAAAACAATTTGTAAACCCATTAAAACAATAAAGCCCCACCAAAGGCGGGGCTTTAATAAGCAATCTTAGCAGAAGCTAAAGATTAACCTTCGATGCTAATGAACTTGCGGTTCTTAGGACCTTTAACTTCGAACTTAACTTTACCGTCAGTCAAAGCGAATAGAGTATGGTCACGACCAATACCTACGTTAACACCAGCGTGGAATTTAGTACCACGTTGACGAACAATGATGTTACCAGCAAGAACTGATTCGCCACCAAAGCGCTTTACACCAAGACGTTTACTTTCTGAATCGCGGCCGTTACGAGTAGAACCGCCAGCTTTTTTATGTGCCATGAGTTAGACTCCTAATTAAGCGTTGATAGCTGTAATTTTAACTTCGGTGAACCATTGACGATGGCCCATTTTCTTGTCGTGGTGCTTACGACGACGGAACTTAACAATAGTTACTTTCTCAGCACGGCCGTGGCTAACTACTTCAGCAACAACCTTACCACCTGCAACTAGAGGTGCACCAACATGAACAGTCTCACCGTCAGCAACCAAAAGAACTTGGTCAAACTCAACAGTATCGCCTGTAGCGACTTCTAATTTTTCTAGACGAACAGTATGGCCTTCGGCAACACGATGTTGCTTACCACCACTTTGAAAAACAGCGTACATAGCTATTTTACTCCGATATTTCAAACACGCCGGCTCATTATGTGAGGCAGGGGTGTTATAAAAGCTTTAATGACAATGGTCGCGGAGTTTACGCTAAGAACTCCCACCTGACAAGTCCTAATTAAGTAAGAATAAAAAAAGATCGGAATTAATCCCACTATCTCCTTCTAACGCTGTCTTGAATGGCGTTTCTTAGGTAGAATCCATCTCATTATAACATTCATGCCTTCATTTGGGCCGCCTTTTTTATTGCTGCCCCACAAAACCAGAGCCTATATATGGATTTAAACGCCATTCGTCAGTTAGCCGATAACGATATGCAAAACGTTAACAAGCTAATATACAAACAACTAGAATCTGATGTCGCCCTAATCAATCAGTTAGGTTTCTACATTATCAATGGTGGTGGTAAGCGCATGCGTCCACTACTCTCTATTCTGGCAGCTCGTGCCATCGACTATAAAGGTGAAGCACACCTTAAGCTGGCTGCAATTATCGAGTTTATCCATACCGCTTCGCTGTTGCATGATGATGTTGTCGATGAGTCCATGTTGCGCCGCGGCAGAGAGACGGCCAATGCACTCTTTGGTAACAGCGCAAGCGTATTAGTAGGCGACTTCCTCTATACGCGTTCGTTTCAGATGATGACTGAACTTGGCAACATGGAAGTCCTTGAAGTACTTGCCGATGCCACGAATGTGCTTGCCGAAGGTGAAGTATTGCAGTTAATGAACTGTAATGACCCTGACACGACTGAAGAGAGTTACATGCGTGTCATCTATTGTAAAACAGCTAAACTCTTCGAGGCAGCCACACGTTTAGCCGGTGTACTTGCACAAAGCCCTATCGAAATGCAAAGCGCACTGGCCGATTACGGGAAGTTCTTAGGGACGGCATTCCAGTTAACCGATGATCTATTAGACTATACTGCCGACACCGAAGAGTTAGGCAAGAATATTGGTGATGATCTTGCTGAAGGTAAGCCAACTCTGCCACTTATTTATGCCATGGCACACGGTACTGAAAAAGAGCAAGAGTTAATCCGCACGGCAATAGAAAAAGGGGATGGTACTCAGAATATTGAAGAGATCCTCAATGCATTGCACAGCTGCGGTGCCTTAGACTATACATTCAAGCGCGCACTAGAGGAGTCTGATAAGGCAATAGATGCCTTGTCTGTCATCCCAGAGAGTGATTACAAGCAAGCACTGATATCATTAGCTAAGATTGCCGTAGAGCGTAGCAACTAGTCTTACGCCTTATGTTCGATACAATAAAAAAGGAGCCCTGAGGCTCCTTTTTATTTGCTTGGATTTAATACCGATTAGTATAAGTCCTGTAATTATTACTTAACGAATTCAACACCAAGAACGATATCGGCCTTGAGTGTATCGAGCATAGCATCACGAGCATTGGCTTCGAATTCACTGACTTCACCGTAAGCCAGTACCGACTCAACGCCATTCTTGCCAAGCAGGATTGGTTGTGCGAAGAAATCAGCGTGTTCACTGCCACCATCGACATAGGCACACTCAATCACATTCTCTTCACCTTGAAGACCACGTACCAGAGACAGACCGAAGCGACATGCCGCCTGACCCATGGAAAGAGTCGCGCTTCCGCCACCGGCTTTAGCTTCAACCACTTCTGTACCCGCATTTTGGATACGTGTAGTCAATGCTGCAACTTCTTCATCGCTAAAGCTTACGCCTTGAACTTGAGAAAGAAGAGGAAGGATAGTCACACCACTGTGGCCACCGATAACATTGATCTTAACATCATCAACATTCAGACCTTTTGCTTCGGCAATAAAAGTTTCAGAACGAATCACGTCGAGTGTCGTGATACCGAAAAGACGATTCTTATCGTATACACCAGCAGCTTTTAATACTTCAGCGGCGATGGCGACTGTAGTGTTAACCGGATTAGTGATAATTCCGATAAGTGCTTTAGGGCAAGCAGCGGCACACTTTTCGACTAGATTTCTAACAATACCGGCATTGATATTGAATAGATCCGAACGATCCATACCAGGCTTACGAGCCACACCGGCAGAGATCAATACAACGTCCGCACCTTCAAGTGCAGCTGTGGGATCTTCACCGGCAAAACCTTTAACTTCTACGGCTGTCGGGATATGACTAAGATCAACCGCAACACCAGGTGTTACAGGAGCAATATCATAAAGTGACAATTTTGAACCTGCAGGTAATTGAGTTTTTAATAGTAGGGCAAGAGCCTGGCCAATACCGCCAGCGGCACCAAGTACAGCAACTTTCATAGTTATCTCCGTCATTTCTTGGATATTTGTGATATAGATCTATATCTCTCAATGCCGCCACATTACTGTAATCACGCTTAAAATTCAATTATCCCTTAGTCTTGGTTAGAATAAATTTTTGTTCTACATCAAAAAACTACCGAAATAAGCGCAATAAAGCACCATAAGTGCAAATGCACGCTCCACCTCAGTACTACAGAATCCTTACCAGGCCCCCCTCCTCCTTGCTCCGGTTACTATTTATTTACTTATACATCTCCCCACACACCTTAAGTTGCATTTTTATTCATAAAACTCGGATATTTGTTGACAAAAACACCAGTTATATTCAACATGGCAATGATTTTTGAATAAAGAACAATAAAATTATGCAAGCAAATAGAAGTCAAGATGACCTAGTTAAGACCTTTAAGGCAATTTTGAAAGAGGAGCGATTTGGTTCTCAGAGTGAGATTGTCCTCGCCCTTCAGGCTGAAGGGTACGGAAATATTAATCAATCCAAAGTCTCAAGGATGCTAAGCAAGTTTGGGGCTGTGCGCACTCGTAATGCGAAACAAGAGATGGTTTATTGCCTTCCGGCGGAGCTGGGAGTACCGACAGCAGGTAGCCCACTAAAGAATTTAGTATTGGATGTCGATCACAACCAATCCATGATAGTGGTAAGAACCAGTCCTGGGGCGGCACAGCTTATCGCACGACTTCTCGACTCGATAGGAAAGCCTGAGGGTATTCTTGGTACAATTGCCGGCGATGATACAATTTTCATCACGCCATCAAATATTAATGAGATAGATAAAACCTTAGATACGGTTAAGTCACTGTTTAATTTTAATGACTAACTCTTACAGGCTTGTGGTTAGTGACGCCTGCTCACAAGCTGCTATCGAAATTGGCTGAACATCCACCAAGATTCAAATGTATTCACATTTAAAGAGACGCTTCGCGTCTCTTTTTGTTTTCTCCTATCCCTGCCATAAAATTTGATTGTATCCAATATGGCATTCATGAGAAATTAGAGATTCGAAAGCTATATCTAGGGCTAAGGATACTTTATGACAACAACCAAAATAATTAAAGTCGATGATATTTGCTGGGAATCCTGGCAACATTCAGCTCAATATACCAGTCAACAGAAACACATAGGCGATGCCGTAGGTTGCGAAAAAATCGGCGTCACCATGGAGCGCCTCGCCCCGGGAAAGATATCGACAGTTGCACATTACCATACCAAAGAGGAGGAACACTTATATGCCCTACAGGGCGAAGCCACCTTGCTTATTAACGGTGAGCCCCACCCTTTTAAACAGGGAGATTATGTCTGTTTTAATGCCGATACCGCCATTGCACATACCCTAAGAAATGACTCGAATGAAGAATTTACCTTTCTGGTCATCGGCAATAGAGATAAGCACGATGTCGTTGTCTACCCGGAGAATAATAAGGTTTTAGTCAGGGCGGTCGATGAGATATACGCTAAACGCCCGACGAACTACTGGGATCCCGATACCGATACCGATAAATAACGATAACTCAGCTAGATACCTTCTTTTTGACATAAAAAAACGCACTAAAAATAGTGCATTTTTTGTGTCTAATTCAATCACTCAAATTTTATTCGCCAGCCTGATTTTCCAAAAAATCGAGCGAAGGGGCAAAGAAAGAGGAGCCGGTCAGTGCCTGGGTAAAGTGCAGCAGATGATCATGATTTCCATGGCCGTCACCGTGAACCATACTCTTAAGCATCTGTTCAAAGTTTACTGAATTACGGCAAGTTGAGATAAACATCAGACCTTGCTCTTTTACTGTACCGTAAGGCATGCTCTGCCTTAAGATCTCCATTGACTTACCATCGGCGTCTTTTAAATTAACACGCTTAATATGGCTGGTTAATGGCTTATCCTCTGAGGCATACTCAATATTATCTAACTTGGTTCTGCCGACAATATCTTCCTGCTTTTTCTGCGGTAATCGGTTCCACTTACTCAAGTTATGGGCAAACTTCTGCACATGGACATAACTCCCGCCCTTAAACGCCTCATCTTCAACTCCGACGAGTGCCACCTCTTGGCGGCTACGCCCCTTAGGGTTTTCAGTGCCATCGACAAATCCGGTCAAATCACGATTGTCCATGAAGCGGAAACCACGCTCTTCGTCGATCAGCTCAACCAAGCCTTCAAACATTTGGCAAACTTCATTGGCAACCAAGTGAAGTATATCGAATCGGTCACAACGGATGTGGACGAAAAGGTCATACTCTAACGCAGGCGCATCACGAGTATCTGCGTTCATGGCAGGAAAAGGCTTTAATGCAGTGGGCCTAGCCGATGGATATAGGCTATTCCAATAATTTGCGCCAATGGCCACAAAACCATTAAAGGCACTGTCGGCATATTGATCGGTAAGCTCGTAGATATATTGAGCCACATTAGCGATACAAGGCCGTAATTGAGATTCGACTCCTTCATTGGCATTGAACATCAAATACACACTGTGCAAGTTTCCTTCAGCACACACTCCCAACTGTTCACGTGGCATAGCCTGATTATCCATCTCTGTAATTACCTTTTCACTAATTCATATTCGGCATCATTATCCATAACTTTAGATAATAATGGTATTAACTGACGCACAAATAACATTTTATTTGAACCAGTTAAATCAATATGAAACATTAAAAACTAATATCCTGCCGCTTGGCCATCTTTCCGACTCTCAGATGCCCCTCGATAAACACCTGTTTCAGTATTTATCGAAATGGCTTGATATCCACCAAAGGCACCCAGACTATCGCGAATAACATGCCCTTTCTTCTGCAGTTCTCTGCGTACCTTCATATCAAAGCCTGACTCTAAGCTGATATATCCACCATCTAACATCTGCTCTCCCGTAGGCTGAGACGAGCCGGTATGCAGAATTCTAGGCGCGTCTCCCGCTTCCTGCAAATTCATATCAAAATCGAGCAGATTGATTAAAACTTGGGCGTGCATCTGCGGCTGAGTAGCCCCTCCCATGACCCCAAAACTCAACCAGGGTTTATTGTCTTTAGTCACAAATGCCGGAATGATGGTATGAAATGGCCTCTTACCCGGGGCGTAGCTATTGAAGCGCCCCGGCTTCAGATCGAACAGTTGACCACGATCCTGCAGAACAAATCCTAAACCGGGTGGCGTCATCCCTGAACCCATACCGCGATAATTACTCTGAATAAGAGAAACCATGTTGCCCTCCCCATCGGCGGTAGTCAGGTACACCGTATCACCATGCTGCAATGCCGGATGACCGGCATCGACACGCTTAGCGGCTCTGTTAGCATTAATTAATGTTGAGCGCTGATAATTGTATTTTTCGCTCAGAAGCTCAGAAACCGGAATAGTATTGAACGCCATATCGGCATAAAATTTTGCTCGATCGGCAAAGGCCAGCTTTTTGGCCTCAACGAAATGATGTACATAGTCGGCACTATCTTGCCCCATCCCTTTTAGATCAAAGGGCTCCAGAGTTTTGAGGATCTGCAGCGCGGCAATTCCCTGACCATTGGGTGGTAGCTCCCAAACATCATAGCCACGATAATTGACCGAAACGGGTTCAACCCATTCACTGGAGTGTTCGCTTAAATCATCGTATGAGAGGTAACCTCCCTGCGCTTTGATATAGCTGGCAATAGTCCTGGCAATATCTCCTTTATAAAAAGCATCCCTCCCCTGCTCCGCTATTTTCTCGTAGGTTGATGCTAGTGCCGGATTCTTAAAAATCTCCCCGACTTCCGGCATGGCCCCGCTTGGCATATAGGTCTCTTTAAACCCGGGGAATATGGCCAACTTTGTGGCGCTACGCGCTAAGTAATAAGCAATTAATTCAGAGACTGGAAAGCCTTTACGGGCGTAGTCGATTGCGGGCGCTAAATTTACTGTCATATCTAACTTGCCAAACCTCTTATGCAGCTCAAACCAGCCGTCGACAGCGCCGGGAACAGAGACAGGAATAGGCCCATAAGGTGGAAGGTAGTCGAATCCTAAGGCTTGTATTTTATCTAAAGTAAGACTCTTGGGGCTTCTACCCGAGGCGTTGAGTCCATAGAGGCGCTTATCTTTAGCGCTCCAGACAATGGCAAACAGATCGCCACCGATCCCAGCGCCTGTAGGTTCGACGAGCCCGAGCATAGCATTGGCGGCAATGGCAGCATCGACGGCGCTGCCACCTAGCTTAAGAATATCGAGCGCTACCTGTGTGGCTAATGGCTGACTTGTCGCCGCCATGCCATTAGTGGCGTAGACCTCTGAACGTGTGGCGAATGACTCGCCTGTGACTCTATCCATGGCGCACACTCCCATAGAAAAAAAGGCAGCAGTAATTATTAATTTTTTAAGCATAACCCCTCCGGTAGCTTACTAAGCTAACACGCGGGGAAGTAAATTAACTCAGAATACGACTAAAGAATGTGGCTGTGCATGAAGGTCCACTTTCTGACCTGGCGCCAATTGACTGAATTGACTCTTAACCTCATAAAACTGCTGAGCAATCTGAACCTGATAATGGCAAACATTACCCAAGAAACGCCGCTCAACTATGACTCCAGCCCCCTCCTCATCGGCGGTTATTTCAAGCTGCTGGGGTCTTAATAATATCTCTCCGTGATAACTCACGGGTTGGGATAAAGCACGGGTACTGACTAATTTCCCCAGAGGAGTCTCGACGCTGAAGGCATCGGTAACCGATGCGGGTATGTAGTTACCACTGCCTAAGAAGTCGGCCACATATCTGTCCTTAGGGGAGGTATACAGCTCTTCGGCGGTGCCGTACTGAACAATATAACCATCTTTGAAAAGCGCCAGTTTGTCGGCAAAAACAAAAGCTTCATCTTTACTGTGGGTCACAAAGACGGCACTGACATTGCGTTGTTTCAATATTGCCCGTATCTCCAGCATCATCTCGCCTCGAACCTTAGCATCGATATTTGAAAATGGTTCATCGAGTAGTAATAATTCGGGCTCATAGGCTAAGGATCTGGCGATAGAAACACGCTGTTGCTGACCGCCGGAAAGTTCATGGGGAAATCGCTCTGACAGCCCATCGAGTTTGACCAGGGCAAGCATCTCATCGAGCCTGGCTTTCCTCTGCTCTTTGGTTGCATCTTTAACACCGAATAAAATGTTGTCAGCGACATTCAGGTGTGGAAATAACGCATAATCCTGAAAGATCATGCCTATACCACGCCGCTCACTTGGCTCAAACCGGTCGGGGCCGGATAATATTTGACCATTAATACAGATCTCCCCCTCTGTGATAGGTTGCAGACCCGCAATCGCCCTTAGCAAGGTTGTTTTACCACAACCGCTGGGCCCGAGAAGCGCGGCAATCTCCCCCTTTGCCAGAGTTAAATCCAAGCCTCTTAAGACCTGCTGCCCCTGATAATGGCTATGAACACCTTTAATACTTAATGTCGACATATTCGTTTACTTACCCAAAGAGCCGTTAAGATGAATTTATTGGGGTCACAAAACAAAATCACAACGCCCCCCGTAAACCGACTAATTAGGTCGATTCGCTTTCTTGTTCCAAAGAGTGGTTAAGATAGATAAGTGGGACTAAGCCCACCAATACAATCACAATTGCGGCCAATGCACCATGTTCCAGCTGTTCATCTGAAACAAATTGAAAAACATAGGTCGCCAGATTTTCAAAACCGACTGGCCTGAGAAGCAAGGCTGCGGGTAACTCTTTCATACATTCAATAAACACCAGCAATAACCCGGCGAATATGCCCCGTCTCAACAAGGGGAGGTGAACCCGCCATAATAGCGCCTTAGGTTTTAAGCCCATGGTGATAGCAGCCATATCCAGAGATGGCGAGATGCGCTTATAACTACTTTCGACACTACCGATGGCGATAGCGGAGAACCGGATACAAAAAGCGAAGATGAGCACAAATACACTACCGGTAAATATTAAACCCGGGCCTCGATGACCCAGATACTCATAGAGATCGTTCACCGCGAAATCGAGATAGGTCAGCGGCACTAAAATGCCAATAGCCAGAACCGTTCCCGGTAGCGCATATCCCGTCGACGCAAAACGCGAAGGCAGCAGATCGGCTCTCCTTGGGCTTATTCGACGAATAAACATCAAGATCACACCGATGAAAACAGCAATGACACTAACGATCGCAGCGATATATAGGCTATTCAGACTATATTCCCAGAAGGCACTACTCCAGCTCTGATCGAAATACTCCCACGCATATTGAAGCAAGATAATAAATGGCAGCAGAAATGAGAAGAAAAGTAATGCACTACAATAGCCGCTGGCTAACCTTGCCTTCATCCCTTTAAGCTCATATAGCTCAACTTGATTAACGCCCGTTTGTTTTTGAAAAAGTTGTTGCTTTCTGCGTGCAAATCGCTCGAAACCTATCATAGAGAAAACCACAAGCAACATGATGGCTGAGAGCTTGGCGGCGGCAGATAAGCTGCCATATTCAAGCCAAGTGTCATACACGGCAGTGGTCAAGGTGGGCACGGCAAAATAACTCACAGTTGCAAAGTCTGCTGCGGTTTCCATCGCCACGAGTGCGACACCGACGGCTAGGGCAGGCCTCGCCATTGGGAGGCTCAGATGCCAAAAACTCTGCCATGGTCCACAACCCATGACGCGAGCGGCGTGCTGCAGGCTTGAAGATTGCTCCATAAACGTGGTTCGTGCGAGCAGATAGATGTAGGGAAACAGGACCAGTGAAAGCATCAAGGATGCTCCACCTAAGCTCCTCACCTCGGGAAAATAGTAATCTTGTGGCGACTGCCAGACAAACAGTTCACGCAATAGTTTTTGCAGCGGTCCCGCATAATCGAGCAGGTCGGTATAAACATAGGCCACCACATAAGCCGGCATCGCCAATGGAAGTAACAGTGCCCATTGAAATACTCTTCTTCCGGGGAAACGACACTTAGCCACTAGCCAGGCTGCGGGAATTGCGATGATGAGCGCTCCCAAGCCAACCCAAAACATCAATAACAGAGTATTTGCAACATAGGTAGGCAGCACAGTCTCGAGAAGGTGCGCAAAAACGGCTTCATCAGGCACCAGTGCCTGAGTGATAATAGCAACGAGTGGTAGTGTGATGATTGCTGCGATCAGATAACCGAGAAAAGACCAGCTTCTGGATAAACCTAAGATCATGAGGATACCAATTTCATTAAATATGTTATCAATTCAGAGCCACTCAGACATTTCAATTCAAGGCGCATTGATGAAAGATTTATCCACTGTAATTTATAGTTCAATTATCCACTATAAACCTAAACTCAAACTTAAATAAGAATGATTATAATTCTAAAAGAGTGAAAAACACTCACAAAATAAAAAGCCTCCCAACGGAAGGCTAAATTGAATTAAAAAAACGGATGATTACAGATCAAATTTAACCCGATCTAACAGCTTCACCGCAGCCTGGTGATACTCGGCAAGTTTGAAGATAGGTAGGTTATCGGCTTTAAACTCGCCCCATGATGCGACTAACTTAGACGGTTTAACATCCGCTTTAACGGGATACTCCATGTTAACTTCAGCATAGGCTTGTTGCGCCTCATCACCAGAGAGGTACTCCATTAATTTGATGGCGTTATCTTTGTTCGGTGCATATTTAGCTAATGCCATTCCCGAAACATTGATGTGCGAGCCTCGATTATTCTGGTTAGGAAAGTTAATCTCAACGGCCTCGGCCCAGGGTACCTGTTTTGGATCTTGAAGCATTTTCCCCAGATAATAGCTATTACCTAGGGCGATATCACACAAGCCCTCTTTAACTGCTTTAACCTGACCGCGGTCATTGCCCTGAGGTTTACGAGCTAAATTGGCTTTTACCCCCTCTAACCAGCTTCTCGTTTCGGCTTCACCGTGGTGAGCAATCATCGAGGCAACCAGAGAGATATTGTATGGATGCTTTCCGCTTCGGGTACAGATCTTGCCCCTGTATTTAGGGTCGGCAAGGTCCTCATAATCTATGGCGAGTTTCCCCACTCTCTCCTTCGAAGAATATACATTTCGAACTCTCATCGTCAGCGAGTACCAGTTATCATCAGGGGAGCGAAAACTCGCGGGAATATTAGTCTTTAGCACCTCACTCGGTACGGGAACCACTAACTCTTTGTCCACTAAATCCATCAGTCGCGAAAAATCGGATGTCAGTACGATATCGGCAGGCGACAGTCTCCCTTCACGTACCATGCGCTCCGCAATGCCCTTCTTGGAAAAAACAACCTCGACATCGATACCCGTTTCTTTGGTGAAATTTTCCAAAATAGGGTCAATCAAAAATGCTTGTCGATATGAATACACAGTTAGCTTTTCAGCCGCATTAGCCGCAGACGCTAAGCAAACCAAGCCTAATATGGACAAACTTCTTGCGATCTTCATTTACACATCTCCCTCACAACACTGTCAGCAATCAAGTAATGATAACAATTATCAATCGCAACAAGGGTAATAAATCCATCACAAATGAGCAAGCAGTATCGAAAGAAATGTTAACTTGGTAGCGGTTCTCCTAACATAGCGCAGAAAACTGGGCCTAACTTCAGCGTTAAACCAAGATTCATAGGAGGTACAATGGATAGTCAACTATATTGCAGGCTTGTCTCAACTGGGTCTGGTACTGAGCATCGCAGGTTCGGTTTCAAAGTCCGAAAGCCAGCTGGAGATCGCGGGCGCAAGCTTTCGCCAACTAATATCGGGATGCCTGAAATCCAAATACTCCAATAAACAGGCTAAACTGATCTGCTGAATAACCAGACGAGGTCTTGATATCACACCAGAACGCTCTAGTTGTTTCAGTCCTCTAAACAGGGCCTGTTCATGTCTTGCCGCCCAAAATAGGGACCGCTTTCCCTCCTCTCGCATCAGCTCCTGTCTTAATGCCACGGCGCTGTCTAACATTCCTTTGATTAATGAAAAGTGGCTTTCGTTTCTCCAATCATGAACACCCGCTCCAAACAATTGGCTCCTGCCAAATTCAAAATCAAAGAAGCGTAATATCACCTCACTGTCATAAATGGCTGAGCCATCATTGAGCTGAAGACAGGGGATCTTCCCCAGAGGATTGGCTTGAAGCAATGCCTCACTATTATCGAAGGGATCTGTTTTTAACTCATCGATACCGTCAATTTCAAGATAGCGAATAACAACCCGAACACAACGAGCATAGGGAGAAGCATCTGAATAGAAGAGTTTCATTTAATCAATCCTTTGAGCCGAGAGTTGCAAGTAAAAATGATCATGCTGAAAAGCACTCAAGCTGTCGCTTACCAGTATTTCTCCTGAGTTATTTGACCAGGTGCACGACGAAGATTCTTAGTTAGCCCCCTCTCTAAAAGGATATTATTCGCATCGCGGATCATCTCAGGGTTACCGCACAGCATGACTTGAGATTTTTCCGGGCTAATACTAATGCCGACATTTCCTTCAATTTCTCCGGATTGTAAACCTGCCGGAATTCGGCAGCTCATCGAACCAGGATAGTTCTCGCGCGTGACGGAGAGCACCAACTTGAATTGCTCAGGGTATTGCAGCTTCATCTGCTCTAACTTATCAAGATAAGCTAAATCTTTTGCCTCTCTGACACCGTACACTAAAATAACCTTTTCGAATCTCGACCAAGGTTCGAGGGTGTCTAGCATTGAAATAAAGGGGCCAACTGCGGTGCCGGTTGCCATTAACCAGAGCTGCTTTTCCTCTGAAGAGGAGACGGGTATCTCATCTAAGGTCATAAACCCTGTGGCTTTTGTCGACACATCTATAACATCGCCGACGTTAAGTTTTTGCAGATTGGGAGATAGTTGCCCATCGGCAACCGAAACTGCAAGCACCTCAATAAAATCACTGTCAGGCGCATTAACAATAGAATAGGCCCTACCAATTCTTTTTTCATCGATGATCTGGCTTAGCTTAATAAATTGACCCGCAATAAAAGGCTCAATATCGGCTTTAATTTTTAATGAAAACAGCTTGTCATTCCAATCGATTCGTTCAATGATTTCACCCTCAATCCACATTCAAAGCTCCCATTCACAAATCTTATATGATTTATCTTTAACATAAACGGCAAATTGTGGCTAATAAAAGAGATAAAAAAAGCCTCAAATGAGGCTTAGAATAAGATGTTCACAGGGTTATATTTCGGTCTCATCACCACGACTAAAACTGTCTCTAAATGCCGCCAAGCCCTCTTGAACCAAGGAGTAAGTTTGTTCAACACCGGACTCTATATCTCCTTCAAGAACTTGCAGACTCGTCAGAATATCTTTGGCTTCACTGAACCCCTGATCGATAGCTCCGCCGATAATATCCATAAAAGAATTGAGCTGTTCATCGAAATCCATATTGGAGTTTTGTTCCTGATGAAGAGTAAAAAATTGAGTCGCGAACCCAACAATTCTATCAGCTGTCGCTTCCGGCGAAGTATCAACACCACTGTCATAAGCATTCTGAAGCGCATTCTCTCCCATAGTGGGCGCTAACTCTTCGTTGATGGCTTCGATGGCCGCACGATATAACAGCATCATAGGTTCATCGCCGGAACTTAGATTGACTTCCTGCTGAGCCGAAATGATAGCCGTGTTCATCAGTTGTTTACTTGTCGAATAAGCTGTTTTATCTCTGGCAACTTCAGACACGGTTTTACCATGATTCTCTGCCGAATCGGTTTTACTGCGAGCTACTTGTGACACCTCTGCGCCATGATTACGAATTTCCATTACAGCCTCTCAAAAGATATTTCCACTTAACTATTATCGGCTATTTTTTAATCTACTTTAGTGTTTAATCATAATAATTTCTGTTTTATTGAGCTACGATTAGCTATCGTTACAAGCCCCCTCACATAAGAAGAGCAACATGATGAGACTGTTAATTCTGTGCCTCGGCCTTATTACGCTGATCCCTAACGGGTTATACGCTAAAGAAATTCAAGACTCTATATCGTCAACGGCTGATAAAATCATCGTTTTAGTCAGACATGCTGAGAAATCAGCATCGACCTCCAAAGATCCGAGTCTTAGCCCAAAAGGCGAGTTAAGGGCAAAATCTTTACTTTCCACTCTCGAGAAGACGCGGCTCAGTGGCTTGATCGCCACGCCGTTTAAGCGCACACAGGAAACGCTTCATCCAATGAGTGAACAGAGGAAATTACCTGTGACAATTATTGATATTAACTCCGGGATAACGGCACATATAGACGCAACCGTAAAAACAATTCAGGCCCAAGCGGGTAACGTATTGGTTGCAGGTCATTCAAATACGCTCCCATTAATTATCTCTGCTCTGGGCGGGCCAGAAATCGATTCTATCGATGAGGATGAATATTCGAATATGTACATTCTTTCGATGTCAGAAACCAATAAAGTGGAGTTATCACATGCTTCTTATGGCCAACAATAGGAATAGCCGGAAAAGTGAGTTTGAACCAGACATGGTTAACAGGCATATAGCTTAGGTGTAAGAGTCTAAATAATATTCACTTAATAAAATAAACGAGCAAACACGACCAAACAAGAGATAGATCAAGAAATATAAAACGAATTCATGCTAGACGCGCCGAGCTTTATGCTTCAGAATCCGTTGATGCGGGTAACTGACGAATTCAGTTAGGAGAAAGCACATGGAGGAGTTTGAATTGGGTTTAGGATATGTAAGCCAGATACCATCAACAAAGAAGCGTTCTCTAAGTTGTCAAAACTGCGAACGTCTAACTGTTATCGAAGGAGAGACGGTTTGCTTCAGGCAGGGCAAGATAATCAGGCTTCATCGGTTAGACGAAGAGCCGGCTAAATTACACTTTTCTTGCGACGGTTGGCGATCTAAATAGCTGCTTAAGATAAATAAAGGCATTCCACAAAAATCAAAGTGCTAACCTTGATATCAACATCAGCACTACAATAACATCTCATCAGGCTTAGCGATGAATAGGGGTTACGCCCTCATCATACTGGCATAATCGTTTGCCGAAAACTTTGTTTCACGAATGATACCGTGCAATTCCAGGTTAGGATTGATTTTAGCTAAGCTGAGACCGCGTGTCGTGACTCTCATTCCGGATGTTAATTCGAGGTATACCCCCATCAGTTCATCCTGCTGTAAACCACGTTTCTTTAAGGTTGCCATAATGGCTAACCAATCCGTGTCTACGCTGCTCGCCTGACCTTCAATGTTGACCTGTAAAGGAATATTCTTCATCGCTATTATCTCGCCATAGTCGTTATTGGTTAATACTTATGAGTATACAAACGTAAGCTGAACCTATGCTGAACTATTAGGCGACTTATACCAATCCGCATTGAAGAGTGCTCAATTCAGAGCCTCTCAGATGTTTCAATTTAAGGCGCGTTGTTGAACTAATGGCTATTCCCTTAGAAAATAACGCAACACAGAAGTGGGAAAACTGAGAGACTCACAAAGTGCGCTGATGTTAAAAACAAATAGGCAAAGTCCTTTATGCTACGTCTGGCACTTTCGATATAGAATAACTATTAGCTTCAAGTACCTTCCTTACCTACAGAACTTTGAATTGCCGCTGAATGAGCAAATATCAATACGGATTGGTATACTATGGTTAAAAAATAACTAATCATTGATTTTGAATATTCCACAGTTTCGCATACAAACCATTCTTGGCTAACAGGGATAGGTGATCACCGGTTTCAACGACCTTGCCTTTACTCAACACCACAATTTGATCTGCATCGACAATAGTAGACAGACGATGGGCTATAACCAAACTAGTATGGCCTTTTGCCACCTCTTTCAAGGCATTTAATATTGCCTGTTCAGAATGGCTATCCAGAGAAGACGTTGCCTCATCAAATACCAGCAGAGGAGAGCCCTTGAGTATGGCCCTGGCAATAGCAACACGCTGTTTCTCTCCGCCTGATAACTTTAAGCCTCTTTCACCCACCTTTGTATGCCATCCATCGGGCAGAGCCTCAATAAAATGAGAAAGGTGAGCCATCTTAACCGCCGCAGCGATCTCCTCATCACTCGCATCGGGTCTACCGTAGCGAACGTTTTCTAACAGGGAGTCATTAAATAAAACCGTGTCTTGCGGCACAATAGCGATTGCTTGCCGTAACGCGTCCTGGGTTAATTCATCAATTTTTATGCCGTCCAGAGAGATACTCCCCGATGACACCTCATAAAAACGAAAAAGTAGTTTAACTATGGTCGACTTTCCAGCACCACTATCACCCACGATTGCAATCTTCTGCCCTGGCAAGACAGTAAAGCTGACACTATTCAAAATAGGCCGGGTATCGTAACTAAAACTCACCTTGTCAAACTTCAGTTCTCCACGCGAAAGCTTAATATCTTTAGCATCGGCTTTATCCTCAATAAGAGGTACGCGATCCAACAGACCAAACATCCTCTCAATATTAGCCAGTGCCCCCCGTATTTCACGATAGACAAAACCTAAGAAATTAAGTGGAATAAAAAGCTGCATCATAAACGCATTAACCAGTACGAAATCACCTATGGTCATCGTGTTTTCAACAACATGGTAAGCTGCGAGCGCTAACATTAAGGTCATAGCAACAGAGATGATTAACGCTTGCCCGGCATTAAGTGCAAAAAGAGAGAGGCGGTTTTTCCGCTTTGCATCTTCCCAATCGGCCAAGGCGCAATCGTAGCGATGAGCTTCATAGGTTTCATTATTAAAATATTTTACCGTCTCATAATTAAGCAGACTATCGATCGCACGAGAGTTGGATAGAGAATCAGCCCTGGCGGCTTCACGAACAAACTCTGTTCTCCACTCAGTCGCAAAAATGGAAAATAGCCCATATGCTGCCACCGAAGTTAACGTTATCGCAGCGAAACCAATTCCATAGTTATAAAACAGGATCCCAACAACCAAGGCTATCTCCAAAATTGTTGGCACGATATTGAACACCATAAAACGCATCAAAAAATTAATGCCGCTGGTTCCTCTCTCTATATCTCTGGATAAGCCACCGGTCCTTCGCTCCAGATGAAACTCTAAATCCAATCGGTGAAGGTGTTCAAAAACGGATAACCCTAACCGCCTGATTGCACGCTCGGTTACTCTGCCAAAAAGCGTATCCCTAACCTCAGAGATCAAGGTATTAAGTAATCGTAACGAACCATAAGCGATAACCAGAGATATCGGCACGCTGATCATCTGCTCCGTTGAGGCCGTACTTAAAGTATCGACCAATGATTTCAATACAAATGGCAAAGAAACGCTGGCGATTTTGGCAATAATCAAGCATAGCATTGCTAAGCCCACTCGCGATTTGAATTCGAAAAGATACGGCCAGAGCAACTTAAGGACTTGCCAGTTCAGTTTATCTATAGGGCCATCAAAATAGAGAGAGGGGCGCATGAAAGTTCCATTTAGTAAAAGAGTGGCAATGCTAGGTGATAGTTCTTGTTATAACGGTCGGTATTAAGCTAAAGAGCACCCGGTAAAAATAACGACGAAGAAAATCTCCGCAACAGCAAAGCGGCACTTTAGACTGACAAAATTTCATTTTTCAGTATACAAAAGAACTAGAAAATACTTTTTTATTTGTAAATATGCCAGATGAAAGCAAATCTTGTTATACATAAGAAAAGAATTTGATATTCTTTTGATCTATACCTAAGTCGCATATTGATACCGACTTCATCATGAAACCGTTTAGGTATAGAAATCATTCGGGCGAATAAGGTAAGGGAAGCCAATCTCACCCTTAATTAGCTATTTAAAGGAAACATACATGCTGGATTCATCAAAATCTCAATATCCACCACTGCCTCTCATCCAAACTTGGATATGGATGATGACCCAATCAGGCGATAATGATATTCAACAAAAAGGCCAAAATAACCTTATTGCTTCGTTTGGCAGCCTTGCAAAAGCCAATGAATATCTGGTTAATCACAATCAGGATTAATAGACTCATCCAACTAAAACTATAGACAATTCAGGTCTATAACCAATTAATAGTACATGTTTTTATGTGGAATGAGAATTTTTTGACTAAAAAGGAGGCCTCAGCCTCCTTTTTTTACTTTCGAGTCGTATTATTTCGACGACCTGCGAGCCTTCACGCTCTGTGAGAGAGTTTCCATGATACTTTCAGTATCATCCCAACCAATACATGCATCGGTAATACTCTGGCCATAACACAGTGGCTGACCTTCGATATAGTCCTGTCGCCCCTCGATTAAATTACTTTCAATCATGACACCAAAAACACTATGGTTACCACTTCCTAGCTGAGACGCAACATCTTCGCCAACCAACACCTGACGCTTGAATTGCTTCGAGCTATTTGCATGACTAAAGTCGATCATCACATTGAGCTCTAGGCCGGCCTTATCCAACTGACTACTGATCTCAGCAACATGTTCGGCACTGTAATTAGGCTCTTTACCACCACGGAGTATGATATGGCAATCAGGGTTACCCTTTGTCTCAACAATCGCGGAGTGCCCATACTTAGTCACCGAGAGGAAATGATGCGGCGCACTCGCTGCGCCGATGGCATCTATGGCTACTTTAATTGTACCGTCAGTGCCATTCTTAAATCCGACCGGACAAGATAATCCTGAAGCCAGTTCGCGGTGAACCTGAGACTCGGTAGTTCTTGCACCAATCGCTCCCCAACACATCAGGTCTGCGACATATTGAGGCGTGATCATATCGAGAAACTCACCGGCAGTTGGAATACCGATATCATTGAGATCCAGCAGTAATTTACGAGCAGTTCTTAGGCCGTCGTTTAACTTGAAGCTACTATCCATGTAAGGGTCATTGATCAGCCCCTTCCAGCCAACTGTAGTACGCGGTTTTTCAAAATAAACTCGCATAACGATCTCTAGCTGGTCTTTATATTGTTCACGCAATTTAACGAGTTTCTGACCATACTCCAGGGCGGCTTTAGGATCATGAATAGAACATGGGCCAACTACAACTAAAAGGCGATCATCTTTTTTTCTCAAGATCTGATGTATGCTCTCTCGCGCATTAAAAACCGTAGCCGATGCGTTCTCTGTCACCGGAAATCGCTCAAGGATCGCGACTGGTGGCAACAACTCTTTAATCTTATTAATTCGAACATCATCATTTTGGTAATACATAGTAATTCATCTACTCCGGCTACGTTTAAACAAAGGTCTCTCAACAGCGCTACTAAGTTCAATTTATCCAGTATTGGGTCACAATGCAATCAAGATATGTATAATCAACAAAATTACTTGGTAACAGATTGATAATTAGAGTTATAATTCACAAGGTTTTATAATCTGCATTCCATATTTCATTCCTGTCTGTCATTATTTGCTTGCATAAGAGAAGCATTGACCAACTAAGGCTCAAAAAGCAGCAAACTGTTTAGTTACCTGAAGATGCTCTAAGGTGAATTCCTGAAATCTCATGTAAACCAAAGCATCTAAACCAAGGAAGAGTTTTAACGGCTGAGTAAAAAGGTCGTATATTGGGGTTCTGTAATGCTGCGTTCATCCCTGACCACAGACAGTTAAAAATAGAGGCTGTATTTATCGAAACTGAAACTAATGGCTCTTCATCGCATGTAACTTGGACTGATAACGTAGTTTATTATTCTCATCATGAGTGAGACTCAAGGCCTTTTCCATATTCTTCTGCGCTCGTCGTTCGTCACCGGTTTTCCAGTAAGCCCGAGATAAGCCGAAATAGAATTCATGTCGGTAATCGGCCTTAGCCACCGCACGTTTATACCAGAGCAACGCATCTTGATACTCTTTATCAAAATAGGCTTGCTGAGCCATATCATAGTAATAATAGGGGTTTCCAATTCGTTCCAGTTCCAGCCTTTTGTGAACTAATGCCCACTCCTCCAACCTATCTTGGTCCCCAAGCATCACCGCATAATTATACAAGGCGTTCATATCGTTAGAGTTCACATCTAATGCAAGTTTATAGAGCGTTTCAGCCTCCTGCTCTAAACCTTTATACCGGTAAAGCACTGCCAAAGTATTCAAGGCAGGTACGAAATCAGGTTTCTGTTGCAAGCCCATTTTTAACAAGCCATAGGCCTTATCATAATCCCCCATAACCAGAGATTCTGCAGCCACGTTGTTATAAAACATAGCAATCACAGTCTGTTTACTGATTTTTTTCTTACCATAACCCCGTACGGCCCGCTCGGGTAAGAAATCAACCTGAATAGCCCGCTTCATCACATGCACGGTATCGCTATCTCTAGGAGGCAGTAATCTCAGGTTAATGTGACCGTTAACAAGATAGAAATCCCCCTGCTTATCCCATACGGGTGGTACATCAACCTCTTGAAATTCAACTTCGACTTTAAGCACATCGGCCAAAGCAGAAGTTAATAACACCAGAGATAAGCAGTTACCCGCTCGTTCATTAAAAGTTTCACTAGGGACTCTTGTCATATTGTCACGGTATTGAAAGGCCCCCTCTTCGGCATTGATATATTCCGCTAACCATTCGTTAGCAGACACATTATTCAAGCGTTTAATATTTTTCCGCGCCATCTCACGCCTTAGCTCATTTGTCGCTTCAGATGGCAGCGAAAACAGATCACCGGGTTGAGGCAGGGATGCGACATCTTCAAAGTGTTCATCATAAAAATACGCTTCAATATTATTGACTGAAGTACGCTGCGAAGTGGCACTACATCCCTGGAGGACGAGTAAGCAAAGCAGGCTGATGACTGAAAGGAATTTTTCCATTGGAATCCAACTTAGAAACTTCAATACCCTAGCTCTAGCTTATGACATCGAGCAAAGAATAAGCAACCGTGAAAGGTTACAAAACGTTAACAGGCTCATATCCTTCACCATAAATAAGATAAATTATTTGTTTAATGACGGTGATTCAGAGTCAAGCGGATCGATCTGAATATAGAGCTCATTATTCTGATATTGATAGGGTCTGTAGAAATTGCCGGCGCAGGAGTAGTAGGCATAGGGGCGTACCATAGGTATGCAGCCTATAGGTAATGACTGTAAGATGTTAATTTGCTGCTGCATCCTCAATGCTTGGCGCCATTCATGCTCACGCAATACCTGATCTCTCACCGCGAAGGCATCGAAAGGCTCACTCGATTTTCGTACCACGACCTTCCCCGCCTCAGTGGGAACTGAAACGATACAAGTTATTGCCGCAGCGCAGATAAGCATCACTTGCTTCTGCCTTAAAAGATCAAACATACCCTATGCTCCTGCTTCCGAACCAGTACGAAAAACACCCACTTAGTTCATCATACAAAAAAACAGGGCAATAAGCCCCGTTTTTAGTCACCAAGAGTTAGAATTTAGCGGGCGCTTTTTACCGAAACAAATTCAGGATAAGCATCTATGCCACAATCAGAAGCATCCATTCCCTTATACTCCTCCTCTTCGCTAACGCGGATCCCCATAGTCAGCTTTAACAGATACCAGACTGCAAGTGAGGTCGCAAATACCCAGGCAAAAATAACACCAGCACCATAAAGTTGGCCCAGAATAGTAGCGTCGGCATTAGAGAAGGGAACCAAGATCAAACCGAAGAAACCTGCAACTCCGTGAACTGAAATTGCGCCCACTGGATCATCAATTTTCACCCTATCTAATGCCACAATAGAGAAGATAACCAGACCACCAGCTGCAAGGCCTATGACACCGGCAAAGGCGATAGAAGGTGACAATGGGTCCGCCGTAATAGCAACCAGCCCGGCTAACGCGCCGTTAAGTATCATGGTCAGATCAGCCTTTCCCCAAACTATCTTACATACCACTAACGCAGATACCGCCCCAAATGCCGCTGCAGAGTTAGTATTCAAGAATATCTTTGCGACAGCCGTTGCGTTCTCAGCATCTGATACCAGCAATTGCGAGCCACCATTGAAGCCGAACCAGCCCATCCACAAAATAAACATACCTAATGTCGCCATGGGTAAATTTGAACCCGGAATAGGATTCACCTGACCGTTAGCGCTGTATTTACCTTTACGTGCACCGAGTAGGAGTACGCCGGCAATGGCCGCGGCCGCACCGGCCATATGCACAATACCACTACCTGCAAAATCGACAAATCCAGCTTCAGAGAGAAAGCCTCCTCCCCAGGTCCAATAACCTTCTACCGGATAGATAAAGCCTGTCATAACGACGGAAAAAGCCAAGAATGCCCAGAGCTTCATGCGCTCGGCAACCGCACCAGAGACAATTGACATGGCAGTGGCTACAAATACGACTTGAAAGAAGAAATCTGATTCAAGAGCATGGTCGGCATCACTCGTCTGGCTCCCAATTAAGGTACTGATAGAAGGTAGCCAACCGCCTTCGCCATTATCTACATACATGATGTTATACCCAACTATCAGATACATCACGCAAGCGATAGAGTAGAGGCAGACATTCTTCGTTAAGATCTCGGTCGTATTTTTAGACCTCACAAGGCCAGCTTCAAGCATGGCAAACCCTGCCGCCATCCACATCACTAACGCACCCGAAATTAAAAAGTAAAAAGTATCTAACGCGAATCGTAACTCTGAAACCGTGACACCTAGTTTAACTAAATCTTCCATCACGCTTCTCCTCTAAAGTGCTTCGCTATCAGACTCACCCGTACGAATACGGATAACCTGTTCGAGATCCGTGACAAAAATTTTGCCATCTCCGATCTTTCCGGTACGTGCGGCATTGGTAATGGACTCAATTAACAGCTCGAGATTTTCAGCTTTAGTCGCTATATCGAGTTTAACTTTTGGCAGGAAGTCCACCTGATACTCGGCGCCTCGATACAACTCAGTATGTCCCTTCTGGCGACCGAAACCTTTAACCTCTGTTACCGTCATTCCTTCAATCCCTACACCCGCGATGGCTTCACGGACATCATCCAACTTGAATGGTTTAATGATTGCACTGACCAGTTTCATACCAACCTCCAAAATAAAATTATTCTTAGTTTCTACACACTTCTACAAATGACTAATTCAATCATCAGGCCAAGTTAACAAAACGATAACTTTTAATGAGTTATATAATGACCAACATCTTTCTGTAGATTTTTATGCACCAATCAGGTGCATTTATTCAGCAAGCGCACAAAGTTAGCGCAGTAAAAATTACATGCTCTATTAGACCAAAAGGCTATTGGACTGTGCGCTGTAGAAGCTATGATGAATTCATCAATAATTTGTATGGACCCCCTATGTTAAAACCCGAAGAGTGTGTATTCGTTGTCGTCGATATTCAGGGAACGCTGGCAAAAGTCATGGAGAGAAGTGAGTCATTACATCAAACGGTGCTCAAGCTCATTCAGGGGTTAAGGCTCTTCGATATTCCGACCTTATGGTTGGAGCAACTGCCGGATAAATTAGGTAAGACGAGTTCAATACTGTATGAACAGTTAATCGAAACTTCCCATCCCATCAGCAAACAACATTTCAGCGGCTGGGGCAGCCAAGAGTTCACAGAGCAACTGATGGAGTTGGATCGCAAGCAGGTCATATTAGTCGGCATTGAAGCCCATGTTTGTGTCTATCAAACCTGTAGAGACTTGCTTGATAATGATTTTGGTGTTCATTTAGTGATTGACGCGCTGTCATCCAGAACATCCGAGAACAAACAGATAGGCATAGAGATGATGCAAGCGAGAGGAGCCCATATCACCAATATGGAGTCGCTGCTGTTCGAGTTACAAAATAAGGCCGTTGGAGAGAGATTTAAACAGCTACTGAGATTGATTAAATAGATTAATACCAATCGGTATAACCACCTCAGGATAAGACAAATAAAAAAGCCCTCGTCAAATGACGAGGGCTTTTGCTATGCAGGTTTTCTATATCACTCTATACAGAGCAAACTCGCTTAGTAAGTCGCTTCACGCTTCTTAGCTTCGGCTTCCCACTTAGGAAGAGTGTTCTTCTTGAAGTCAGCCTTGTCAGCGTTCATCTTCTTCATATCCATACCTAGAGCAGCTTGTGCTTTAGCCTTGGTAGAAGTATCAGGGTAAGCAATTGGTTGCTTAACACCTTTAACAGCAAGTAGTTGAGCTAGCTTGATGCGAGCATCGGCCGCTTTATCTACTGAAGTACCTAATACACGTAGCGCTTCATCAGGAGCGTGAGCAGCAACACCATGAGAGGCTGTCGCATAATCCCAGCGCCACTGTGAATGACGGATATCAGTCAGAATAGGCTTCATTTCAGCTTCAGTTGCACCGGCATCCCAAGCAGCTTTCGCTTCGAAGTGAGCTTTAACTAACTGACTTTCAGCACGTGCTTTCAGGTCAGCAACTTTAACTTTACGCTCTTTAGTTAGGTTAACCATGAACTCTTTGCTCTGCTCATGACAAGTACCACAGGTCTCTTCGAAACGATCGAATGGGTTACCCACTTTGTGATCGGTATACTTACGACCTTTTTCATTCTTAACCTTAGGCATATGACAGTCAGTACAACTTACGTTGTTCTTACCGTGTACACCCAGCTTCCAAGTTTCATAACCAGGATGCTGTGCTTTTAACATAGGCGTCTTAGATACCTTATGAGTCCAGTCTTTAAACTCCAGGTTATCATAGTAACTTTCCATCGCTTCAACAGTAACGCCCTGATCCCAAGGGAACTTAACGAAACCTTTCTTATCTTTAGTCTTCTCGAAGTAGTACTCTACGTGACACTGAGCACAAACCATTGACTGCTTGTCTTTCTTAGACGCTTTAGCAAATGGAGTGTCTAGTGTTTCAAATGCGCGCTCGGCGAATGGACGAGAGACACGTAACTTAGACTTACCTTTTTCATGACAATCGCCACAACCGATAGTGTTAACGATTTCAGCGCCGCCTTTGTACCACTTACCAGTGAAGTAACCATCTTCACCTTGCTCTTCGATAACACGCGGTACATCAGGGCTCTTACAAGACCAACATGCCATTGGCATTGGACCATCTGTAGCGGCCTTAGGTGCGCCGGTACGTAATGTGTTACGTACGTCAGTCACTGCATACATGTGACCACGTGGAGCATTATAATCTTTGGCGAAGCCATAACCTGCCCACAACACGACTAGGCTAGGCACTTCTTCAAGCATATCAACAACTTCTTTGCTTTCTGCAGTGTCATGCCAGCTGTTATATTGCTTAGAAAACTTATCTTTATATTCTTCGTTACGTGGCTCAGTCTTATCGCTTGCCATCACACCAGAAGCCATTAAGCTCGCAGCGACCAATGCACTTAATGCAAAGGATTTTTTAGTTAAATTTCTCACCATCTCATCTCCGTGTTATTTTATAGTAGTCTTAAAAACCACATCATCTCCAAGGCCAAAGTTAGTCCCTTAATGACAATTTAAATATACCCCTAAGGGGGTATCCGTTGCAAAGTATGCGGTAGATCAAAATGTAAATGTGGTGTTGCTCACACTTTTACGTATTTGTTAACAAGCTCAAGAGTTAACTAATTTAGATCTCTCATAAAAAGTAGCATAACAACACTAATTTAGTGAGTTTTTATATAATGAAGAAAGGCAGCTTAACATCGACTATTTTAGGTTTAATGTTAACTTTAATTCTCTTATCGAGCGGGTTAGCAACATTTTCCATAATCAATTTGTCGTATAGTCTCGGAGATGCGAAAGCCATCAACGCCTCAGGCTCTTTGCGTATGCAAAGCTATCGCCTGATGTTCTACGCCAATTCAGGCAGTGATGAGGCGGATGAGAAAATTGAGGAATTTGAAAACACCCTCTACTCAGATGCGCTCAAGCGTTCACAAGCCTGGTACAGCTCGAAAGAATCCACTGATCAATACCTGCTGGTTATCGAAAAGTGGAAAGTGATGAAATATTATATCCAACAGGAAAACTCGCGTCTCTATGCGGCGGCGCTGAAGGATTTCGTCGATACCATAGATCTCTTGGTTCTGGAGATGGAGCACCACGCCGCATTCAAAATAAAGCTCCTGGCAGCCAGTCAGATTTTTGGACTCGGTTTAATGCTGTTTATCGCTTTTCTAGCTGTTCGTTTTACCAAGAAGAAAGTCGTGACTCCTCTCCATAAACTGATGGAGTCGGCAAACACTATCTCTAAAGGTAACTTCGACATAAAGATGCCACCAACCGACTATGTTGAACTTAGCGCACTGAGTAATGCCTTAGAGAGCACCGCCAAAGAGCTTTCGACCCTGTATAAAGATCTTGAATCACAGGTAAAAGAGAAAACACATGCGCTAACACGTGCCAATGACGAGCTCACCCTGCTTTACGATAACCTGGTCATGCTTCACTCGGGTACACTCGATATCGATACCTTAAAGCAGGCTTTGAATCAATTAAGGGCCCATGAACCGCACTCTTTTTTGCGCTTAGTCATCTGTCAGGACGATGAAGAGAAGCTGGTCATTGAAGCCGATGGTGGTTGGCCACTAGCGGCGTCTAATCAAGTCAATTTCCCCCTGAAATTCGAAGACAATGAACTTGGCTATCTGGAGGTCATCTCCACTCAACAGCCAAATCATCCTCTGTTTGAAAACTTTGCCATCATGCTTGCGCGATCCATCGTGATCTACAGCGCGGGAGAGCAGAAACAACAGCTGGCATTAATGGAGGAACGTGGGGTTATTGCAAGGGAACTGCATGATTCCTTAGGCCAACTGCTTTCATTTCTTAAGATTCAGGTAAACCTATTATCTAAGGGGTTAGACAGTGCCTGCAGAAGCCCTCAAGTTGAGCTGCAGTTATCTGAGATCAACGAAGGAGTTAATACCGCCTATGTGCAGCTCAGAGAACTACTGTCCACATTCAGATTGACCATCAAAGATCCGAATTTAAGTCATGCTATAGAGGCGATGCTGGAACAATTGCGTAGCCAATCTGATGTAAATATTTCACTCGACTACAAGCTGCCCCTTCAGCTGTTGGGCGCACATCAACATATTCATGTACTGCAACTAACACGAGAGGCCACTCTTAACGCTATCAAACATGCCGATGCGAAGCATATTCATATCCGTTGCTTTTTGAGTTCACCTACCGATGTCACAATTAGTATCAGCGATGACGGGGTCGGTATCGAACAGTTAAGAGAGAGGGACCAACATTTCGGAATAGGCATTATGCATGAGCGTGCCAGCCGCTTATCGGGTATAGTAGAGTTCAGCAGTAACCCTGAGGGGGGAACAACGGTCACGCTCACCTTCCCACCTCAGCAGGAACCCTCTTAGATGAAAAATACAATCAAAGCTTTGCTTTGGATTTATAAGACTAATAACGACTCTGATGTTCACACCTCAGCAGGAGGAAATATATAAAATGGGTAAGCCATATTCCGTTCTCGTTGTCGATGATCACCCACTGTTACGCCGTGGGATATGCCAACTAATCACCTCCGATTCAGATTTCACTCTCTTTGGTGAGGCTGGTAGTGGTTTAGATGCGCTTTCTGCCACCGAAGAAAATGAACCCGATATTGTCCTCTTAGATCTTAATATGAAAGGAATGACGGGTCTCGATACGCTAAATGGTTTACGCCAGGAGGGCGTGACATCACGCATTGTTATTCTAACTGTATCCGATGCAAAACAAGATGTTATTCGTTTGGTAAGGGCTGGAGCCGATGGCTACCTGTTAAAGGATACTGAGCCGGATCTGTTACTGGAAAAGCTTAAGAATGCAATGCAGGGCCACAGGGTGATCAGCGAATCGGTCGAAGATTTTCTTTATGAGTTAAAAGATGCTGCCGAAGAGGAGGAATGGCTGAATAACCTGACTCCAAGAGAGCTGCAGATTTTACAGCAGGTAGCCGAAGGGAAAAGTAATCGAGTGATCTCAGAGCTACTGCACATTAGCGAAGGAACGGTAAAGGTTCATGTAAAGAACCTGCTGAGAAAAGCCAACGCCAAGTCGAGAACCGAGATGGCAGTAAGATATTTAAATCAATAGCAAACCATTGATTTATAAACAATAAGGCAGCCAGTGGCTGCCTTTAATATCTGAGATGTTCGTCATTAACGAGTCTCGTCTAAAAACTCTCGCCACTTCACCAAGACGTCATAAAAATCTTCTAAGCCACAAAATGCCTCCGATTCGCCATCATAAAGCGACATAGATTCCTCGAACTCAAGCTCTTCATCATTTTCGAGTTCATTGGCAAATACCCTGGCCTGCTCATCGTCGAGTTCAATCGACAATGCTTTGCCAACCCATCTCCATTGAGTGAGGCGACTAGCCTGCAGCTGCGCTATTACCTGACAAATTTCGACGTATTTATCAGTATCTTCACCGAGTTCCTCTACAAACCAAAAGCCCAGCGCCTCATGATCCATACTAAAAGTGGCAAGCACGGTTCCCGTTAAGGTATTGCGCCTAAATTCATATTCCATAATCTTAAACCTGAAAACTTATCTAATCTAATTCTAACCCAATGCGCAGTGAGATGTGCCATCATCTACAAATTGTTATTCCAACCTTTCAGATTATACCAATCCTACTCAGGCTGAAGGTGTCGTAACTTTTCCAGGAAGACAGGGGCTTGCTCTGTGTTCTCAGCAGGAGACCAGGAAGCAAAGTCTTCTTCGGGTGTGGGTTCATACCCCCCCTCTTTAACTTCAATCGCTAAGGTTCCGGGCTTTTGAACAACATAGGTGTGCCAGGTATTTGAGGGGATCTCCACCACTCGAGTTTCAGTCGGACTCATTTTAGTACGTTGGGTCAACTCGCCATCATCATTAAATATTAACAGATCGATCTCTCCCTCAAGCACAAGAAACATCTCCCATTTATGGCTCTCACTATGGCGATGAGGACGGATATAGGTCTCCGGCTCTGTGGCGATAAACAGACGCTGAACGTTCGCATCCAAGCTATCATGAAGGTTCAAATTCGCTCTTTTACGGGGAGCATTAGCGGCATTCACTTTTACCTGCTCAAGATCGGTTTGCGTAATAATTTTTGTCATCTTGATGACCTTAATTAAATTTTGACCAGTTACACGTAGACCTCTCAAAAGTCTCATGTAATGCCCAAAAATGGTGGATGTTCTGAATATGAGAATTCTAGAGTGTTAATGACAACATACAAGAGTAAGTCTCAAAAATTATCGGCATAAGCTACAAGATGCAACTTCTCCTCGAAACTGTATCCAACAATAATTGCAAAACATGAGCCTAAATACCTTTACTGCGTGTTTAACAAGCAAAAAATAACTTTTCACAACAATGAGCAGCCGTTACTTAGGTTATGAAAACTCACCACTTAAGACTTAAGCAAACAAAAAAACAAACACAAGCGCAACCAAAAACGCACACCTAAATCTTGAAGTCAGTAACACATAAACCAAAAAGTGTGATTTGGAACGGGGGAATTATTTAAAACTTGTGTTTTTAACCGCTTGAACTTACCTTTAGCTTTGCTCAACCAATACCGAACAATAATTAAACAATGAAAGTTTAGATTTAAGTATTTTTCAAAGGGCTGTTACTAACCTTCGCGGTGAAGTATTCCTTACAGGAGCTTTTGACCCTATTTAATCTATTCGCTCCTCCTTCGAAAAAGAAGCAAGGCCAGGAGTGATTATTCGAGTGATAAGCATGACGGTTAATTCATCGATAGATTCCCCGGCACTCAAAGTCATATTTAGCCTGATTCTTTTTATCTGTCTTTGGGGCAAATTTGCTCGCTTATCTCGGAGAATTTAACTGGCGTTCACTCTTAATTTTTATCTCGATACTAACCAGCTCTCTTTATGGAAGAAACGTGGGGTGTTTACGTTTTATTATAAGATAGCATTGGCAACGATACTGCTTTATTTCAGTCTGTTCGGCGCGCTTAATCCCCCGATTAATATCGTCAAATCGATGCGACAAGATACTCAAGATTTTGTCCGACAGGTTCCCCTTGCTGAGCGGAATCGTATTGCCGGTTATAAATTTGGTGAACCCAGCTTATCGGCTTTGGTCATCGCAGATAATTGGAAGTTAGCCACTATTGACTCACCCAAGCGAGTCGAAAATATCTTATTGGGCGGCCACTAAGTGATAAAGAAAACGAAGGAATATACTGACTCGAAGGAGACAGAGAACTAGCCGACAACAACGCTGATACCAAGCATCTAGTTCACAGTAAATAACAAAAATCTTGCTTAGCTTGATATTAAGAACTTAAGGTGTAACTTCAATTTATCACTCCGAATGTGACGATATAGATAACAAAGACGACAAAGTAAGTTACGGTTTGCAACTTTATTGATTTATTGATAACGAGAAAACGATATACTGCGTGTTTTTATCCATGGTTTAACTATAGATAAAACCAGATTTTAGATGAAACCAGCTTTAGTAAATAAATTGGCTATTGACGACTTCTTATCGGAGCGTCTCTTCAGTGTTATAGGTTGTTTATGAGTAATGAATTTTTACCCCTGTGCCGTCCAGCTATCGACGAACAGGATATCAGTGCTGTGGCCGATGTTTTACGCTCAGGTTGGATCACTACCGGCCCGAAGAGCGCTGAGCTCGAAGAGTCGATCTTAAGACACACCGGGGCCCAGCATGCCGTTTCCTTAAGTAGCGCGACCGCTGGCATGCACTTAGTCTTACTGGCATTAGGTATCGGCCCGGGTGATGAAGTGATCACTCCCTCGATGACTTGGGTATCCACGGTCAATATGATCACGCTTTTAGGGGCTAAGCCGGTGTTTGTCGACGTCGATGCTGATAACCTGATGACAAATGCGACCCTGATTGAACCTCTGATCACCGAGCGTACCAAGCTAATCATTCCAGTGCATTATGCCGGCGCATCTCTCGATCTCGATGCCATCTATGACTTAGGTGAGCGCTATAAGATCCCCGTTGTCGAAGATGCTGCCCATGCCTTAGGTTGTGAGTACAAAGGACGCCCGATTGGCAAGACCGGAACCTGTCTCTTTTCCTTGCACGCCATCAAAAATGTGACTACAGCAGAAGGCGGTATCTTTACCACCCAAGACGCCGAACTCGCGGCGCGTATTCGTCGTCTTAAGTTTCATGGTCTGGGTGTCGATGCCTTTGACCGTGAGACACAGGGTCGAGCCCCGCAGGCTGAGGTCATTGAACCCGGTTATAAGTACAACATGCCTGATATCTGCGCCGTACTCGCATTAGGGCAGATGAAGCGCATCGATGAGATCACCCAAAAACGAGGCGAACTAGCCCTGCACTACCGCGACTTGTTAACAGCAGTAGGTGGCATAACGCCTTTAAGCATTCCCTCCTATGAGCACCGTCACTGCTGGCACTTGATGATAATTAGAGTCGACCCTCTTATTTACGGACTCAATCGCGACCAGCTCATTGCACGCTTGAAAGAGTGTGGCATAGGTGCGGGTATCCACTTTAAGGCCTGCCACACACAGAAATATTATAGAGAAAATTACGCCGAAAAATTTGGTGAAATAACAAAACCCTTAACGAACACCGAACACAATAGTGAGCAGATCTGCTCTTTACCTCTGTTCCCTGATATGAACTTTAGCGATGTTGAACGCGTCGTCGCTGCGATCTCTGAAATTGTTGGAAATAAATAATGAAGCACAATCAAAAAATCGACTTCGTATCGATCGTGATACCTGTTTATAACGAAGAAGCGAGCCTGCCAGAATTGCTCAGCCGTACCCGCGCCGCCGCAGAGAGCATGGGAAAAAATTACGAATTAGTGCTTATTGATGATGGTAGTCGTGACAATAGTGCCAATATTATTGAAGCCGCAGCTGCTGAGCCTGACAGCCATGTAGTAGGGATCATCTTAAACCGTAACTATGGTCAACATAACGCCATCATGGCGGGATTCGAACATGTTCGCGGCGATCTCATCATCACCTTAGATGCCGATCTTCAAAACCCACCTGAAGAGATCCCTAACTTAGTCACTAAAGCCGAAGAGGGTTACGACTCAGTCGGTACGGTGAGACGTCATCGCCAGGATAGCGCACTACGACGTTACCCTTCAAAACTTATCAATAAGCTAGTTAAGCGTTCGACCGGCGTTGAGATGAATGACTATGGTTGTATGCTACGAGCCTATCGACGCCATGTCGTCAAGGCGATGCTCGAATGTCATGAGAGAAGTACCTTTATCCCCATTCTGGCCAATGGTTTCGCGCGTCATACGGCCGAGATCGATGTGCAGCACAGTGAGCGCTCTCAGGGTGAGTCAAAGTATGGCTTTATGAATTTGATTAATCTCATGTTTGATCTACTGACCAGCATGACAACCGCCCCACTGCGTATGTTAAGTATCGTGGGCGGCGGTATCGCGTCTTTTGGTATTCTATTTGGCATGTTTTTGATCTTATTAAGATTGATTTACGGCGCCGAATGGGGCGTAGATGGTGTATTCCCACTCTTTTCAATATTGTTCATCTTTATCGGTGCGCAGTTTGTCGGCCTGGGATTGCTGGGTGAATATATTGGCCGGATCTATTCCGATGTTCGTGCAAGGCCCAGATACTATGTACAGGATGTATTGGTAGGCGAAGCCACCAAAGGCGCTCGTATATCTGACGAGAATAAAAACAGTTAATTTTGATTATTACCATTTAGATTTTTAGAGGATTATTTCATGAAAGCAGTAGTTTTTGCTTACCATAACATCGGCTGTGCGGCCGTTCGAAGCCTACTAGAGGCAGGCGTTGAGATAGCAGCGGTATTTACCCATGTCGATGACAGCAATGAGAATGTGTTCTTCGAGTCAGTGGCCAAGTTAGCAGCCCGTAACGGTATCCCGGTATTTGCACCAGAGGATGTTAACCACCCTCTATGGGTTGAAAAAATCCGTCAGATGCAACCCGATTCAATTTTCTCTTTCTACTACCGTCATATGCTGAGCCAGGAGATCCTGGATATCGCCCCTAAAGGCGGCTTCAACCTACATGGTTCACTTCTGCCTAACTACCGTGGCCGAGCACCGATCAACTGGGTACTTGTTAATGGTGAAACAGAGACAGGTATAACTCTGCACACCATGACGGTCAAGCCGGATGCGGGCGCAATTGTCGCTCAGGAAGCACTGGCTATCACCGACGCCGATACGGCAGCCACCTTGCACAGTCGTATGACCCTTTTGGCGGGCGAACTACTGAATAAGGTTATCCCACAGATTATCGCCGGTACTCACACTCTGACAGAGCAAGATACGACAAAAGCCAGTTACTTCGGTCGCCGTACACCCGCAGATGGTGAAATTAAATGGGCCAATGACTCTCGTACCATCTTCAACCTGATCAGAGCCGTAACCGAGCCTTTCCCGGGTGCATTCTCTTATCTCGGTGAACGTAAGGTCACCATCTGGGGTGCCACTGCGAATGAGAAAACCTATGATGTGACACCGGGTACAATCGTCGAGACTAAGCCGCTCACCGTAGCCTGTGCACAAGGTTCGATAGTGCTTCATTCTGGTCAAGCTGAAAACGGTTTATATCTGAGTGGCGACCAACTCGCCGCCGAAATGTATCTGGTTGAAGGGATGCGTTTTGGCCCACAAGCCAGTGCTGTTATCGCCGCCACCCGACGCCAGAAAGTGCTTATCATGGGCGCTAACGGCTTTATCGGTAATCACTTAACCAAGCGTCTACTCGACGATGGTAAGTATGAAATTTACGCGATGGACATGAGCTCCAGCCAGATTGAGCAGCATCTGTCTCATCCCGATTTCCATTTCGTCGAGGGTGATATCACCATCCACAACGAGTGGATCGAATATCACATCAAGAAGTGCGATATCGTACTGCCGCTCGTGGCTATCGCAACGCCAATCGAATATACACGTAATCCGCTTCGTGTCTTCGAGCTCGACTTCGAGGAAAACCTCAAGATTGTACGTGCCTGTGTTAAATACGATAAACGTATCATCTTCCCATCCACATCTGAAGTTTATGGCATGTGTACCGATGAGGAGTTTGACGAAGACACGTCACCGCTCATCACAGGTCCTATCAACCGCCAACGTTGGATCTACTCAACATCTAAGCAACTGCTGGATCGCGTAATTTGGGCCTACGGTAAGAAAGATAACTTGAAGTTCACCCTGTTCCGTCCATTTAACTGGATGGGTCCACGCCTGGACAGCTTGAACTCTGCTCGCGTCGGCTCTAGCCGTGCGATCACTCAGCTCATTCTGAACCTCGTCGAAGGTACCCCAATCAAATTGATTGACGGTGGTGAGCAGAAGCGTTGTTTCACCGATATCTCTGAGGCGATCGAAGCCTTGTATAGGGTGATCGAAAACAAAGATGGACTTTGCGATGGTCAGATCATCAACATAGGTTCACCTGACAATGAAGCCAGCATTAAAGTGATGGCCGAAACCTTAGTCGAGAAGTTCGAAGAGCATCCACTACGCGATCAGTTCCCACCGTTTGCCGGTTACAACTTAGTTGAAAGCCAGTCTTTCTACGGCGATGGCTATCAGGATGTTCAACATCGTCGCCCTAGCATCAAAAATGCGAAGAAACTGCTGAATTGGGAACCGACTATCATGATGGATAAAACCATCGAAGATACGTTAGACTTCTTCCTGAAAACGGCTGTTGAAGAGACTAAATGAGTCAACAAAAAGTAACTAAGGTCGGTCTAAGGATCGACGTTGATACCTATCGAGGCACCCGTTTAGGGGTGCCTAAGCTGCTGGAAATTTTCCAGCGGCACGATATCTCGGCGTCTTTCTTCTTCACCGTCGGCCCCGACAACATGGGACGTCATATCTGGCGTCTTCTGCGTCCGGCATTTCTGAAAAAGATGCTGCGTTCTAAAGCGGCAAGCTTATATGGATGGGATATCTTAATTCGTGGCACCTTGTGGCCCGGCCCAATAATAGGTAAGAAGTTAGCCCATATCATCAAGCAAGCCGATGATGCAGGCCATGAAATAGGGCTTCATGCCTGGGATCACCACAAGTGGCAGATGAAAACAGACGTGATGACCCCAGCTGAGCTTCACAGCGAAATAGACAAAGGTTATCAGCTGTTATCGACGCTCACCGGCAAGCCGGTTCCCTGCAGTGCAGTAGCTGGCTGGCGCTGTACCTATGCCACCTTAGAGCAGAAGCAACGCTTTGGATTTCGTTATAACAGCGATTGCAGAGGGGAGTCGATATTTATTCCACAGCTGGGAATGGCACCTCAAATCCCGGTGACTCTGCCTACCTATGATGAGCTGGTTGGTAAAGACAACATAGATCACTCTAATTACAATGCAGAGATAATCAAACGGATCAAACCCGATGGCCTGAACGTGTATACCATACATGCTGAAGTTGAAGGCATTGTTTGCGCTCAGCTATTTGAAGAGCTTGTTATCCAGGCCAAAGAAAATAATATCGAGTTCGTCCCTATGGTAGAGCTCCTGGATCATGAAGATATTGACTGGCCTCTGGATGAGATCCTCAATATTGAGATCGATGGCCGTGAAGGCTGGTTAAGCCATCAAGCTTCTATGATAAATAAACAAAAAAATGCTTAATTGGATGAAGAATGGATAAGTCAAAAATTAATCTAGCGGTCATTGTACCGCTTTTTTTTATAATGCTTTATCTGCTACCACTCGGATTGCGTGATCTCTGGTCACCGGATGAATTAAGGTATGCAGAAATAGCCCGTGAGATGGTGGATAGTGGTAACTGGATAGTACCGACATTCAATGACCTTAGGTATTTTGAGAAGCCTGTGATGGGCCACTGGATGAATGCCATCTCTCAGGTGGTCTTTGGTGAGAATAACTTTTCGGTACGCGCCGCCTCGGCTTTCAGCACTCTTGGGGCCGCGTTTTGTTTGTTCCTGCTCGTCGGCCGCTTCGCTAACCGAAAGCAGGCCTGGGTCACCGTATCTGTATTTCTCAGCCTGTTCTTAGTCTCCAATTTAGGCACATACAGTGTTCTGGATGGCATGCTAAACCTCTGGCTTACCGCCGCATTTACCGCATTTTTCTATGCTGCAGATTCACCGACGACCTCACAGCGATGGCGCTATTATGGCCTGGCTGGACTCTTTTGTGCCTGCGCACTGCTCACCAAAGGTTTTCTGGCATTAGCCCTGCCCGTGATTGTCGTTGTGCCGTTTATGATTTGGCAGCGACAGCTGCTCGATATATTACGTTGGGGTTGGTGGGTGATGTTGGTCGCCCTTATCGTCACTCTCCCCTGGGCCTTGGCAATACACGCCGCTGAGCCCGATTACTGGCATTACTTCTTCTGGGTTGAACATATTCAACGCTTCGCCGCCGAAGATGCCCAACACACCTCTCCTGCCTGGTATTACCTGCCTTACCTGCTGCTCGGCACTCTGCCATGGTTATTTCTGGCTCCGAGTGCGATTAAGCATCTCAAAGGGCATTGGCAATCCCCTCTGCTGAGATATGCACTGCTTTGGGCGCTGATCCCCTTTATTTTCTTCTCGGCTGCAAAGGGAAAGCTGGTCACCTATATCTTGCCATGTATGGCACCTTTGGCGATTATTTTGGCTCAGGGGATCATGAACGCCTTTGAGAACAAAGCGAAGGGACTAAAAATAGGTTCTGTCATCAACTGTGCCTTCTTTAGCTTGATATCTGTTGCCGTCATTATCCTCTTCTATATGGGGCGTTTACCTCTCGAAGCCGAAGAGTTTTACCGTCCCTGGTTATTGGTGGTGGTCTGCGGCAGCTGGGCTGTCCTGGCTTACATATCAATCAAGGCCAAGAGCTTAGAAGGTAAAATAACCAGCTATATGTTGATGCCACTCAGCCTCTTCTTGCTGGCTTGGGCCATAATACCCAACATCAGTATCGACTCTAAGATGCCCGGTCGCTTTTTGGAGCAAGTCAGCCCTTTAGTCAGTGATGATGCCATACTGATTGCTGATTACCCGAGTACCATGTCTGCATTGAACTGGTACTTTAAGCGTCGCGATATCTATCTCACCGGAAATACGGGTGAGGTCACTTATGGCCTAGGTTACGATGATGCTAAGCACAAGTATGTCGCCCCATCGCTACTCGACGAATTTATCCAGAAACAGAGTGTCCCCGTGGTTATCCTTTTCAGAGAGATGGATGTGCCACAAAGCTTACCAGAGCCTGATAAACGTATAGAGAGAGGAAAGTTCACCCTGTTTTATTACGATCGAGCGAAGCGTTAATGACAACCTTTCTGCTATTTGTTCTGTCGGTATTTTCCAGCTCCATGAGTCAATACTGGCAGAAACGAGCCGCCATGTTATTTGCAATGCAACCAGATCTTCGCCCTTTGCAGAAGCTGTTTTCCCGCCCCTTAATCCTGAGTGTCTTCTTTCTGGGTGTGGGGGCGATGACCTGGCTCGGCGTCTTGAGTGTATGGGATGTATCTATGGCCTATCCACTGCTGAGTATTAACTTCGTCATTATGTTGCTGCTGTCTCACTATGTATTTAATGAGCCCATCTCCGTCAGGCAATGGATAGGTATCACGCTCATCATGTTAGGAGTTATTTTTTTAGCCGGGGGTGAACAATGGCTCATCTAACCTTATCAATCCGCGGCCTGCTACTGGCACTGATGAGCGTACTACTGATATCGGTAGCACAACTGTCCATGAAGTGGGGAATGGGGACGCTCAATCAGTTATGGTCAGACGTGGTAATGCTATTGCAAGGGGAAGATTACTCAAGCCTGTTTTCTCTGGCCGTTGCCCCTGTAATGGCCGTTGGAGCGGGTCTTTGCTGTTACGCTCTTTCTATGGCCTGTTGGGTGATGGCACTCAAGCGGCTCCCGCTTTCAATTGCCTACCCCCTGCTTAGCCTCAGTTATGTACTGGTTTATCTGGGAGCGGTTTATCTTCCCTGGCTCAACGAGCCATTGAGCTGGGTAAAAGGGACTGGCATATTTTTGATACTATTGGGCTTAATCTTTGTCCTGCCAAATAAGAATCAGACGAGTGATAAAAGCTAGTTCGACCACAGAAAAACTTAAAAAAATGCAGGATGATTAATCCTGCATTTTTTTACACATAAATTAAACCTAAAACTCAGTCGGAGCCGAATAGGTCTCGGGTATAGACTTTTTCTTCAACGTCCAGCAACTCATCCATCATACGATTCGAAACGATCACATCTGACACCTGTTTAAACGCATTGAGGTCTTCAATCACTTCGGAATGAAAGAACTCTTTCTCTTTCATCACAGGCTCATAAACCACAACCTTAATTCCTTTCGCCTTGATGCGTTTCATGATCCCGAGGATCGAAGAGGCACGGAAGTTATCCGAGCCAGACTTCATAATCAGGCGATAAAGACCTACAGTTTCAGGCTTTTGCTTAATGATGGCATCGGCGATAAAGTCCTTACGCGTCACGTTCGCATCGACAATCGCACTAATCAAATTGTTAGGAACGTCTTGGTAGTTCGCCAATAGCTGTTTAGTATCTTTAGGCAGGCAGTAACCACCATAGCCAAATGACGGATTGTTATAGTGGGACCCGATACGGGGATCCAGCCCTACCCCTTCGATGATCTGCCTCGATGACAAACCATGTGTCGCGGCGTAGGTATCCAGCTCGTTAAAGTAAGCCACACGCATCGCTAAATAGGTATTTGAAAACAACTTGATCGCTTCTGCTTCGGTGGCGTCGGTGAAGAGCAATGGAATATCTTTCTTAATGGCTCCCTCCACCAGCAAGTTGGCAAAGATTTCAGCCCTTTTTGAACGCTCACCAATGACAATTCGAGATGGATATAAATTATCATGAACAGCCCTACCTTCACGTAAAAACTCAGGAGAGAAGATAATATTGTTACAAGCCAACTCTTCACTTAAACGCTTGGTGTATCCCACAGGAACCGTCGATTTAATCACGATAGTGGCATCAGGGTTCAGCCTGTTCACCTCTTTTATCACTGACTCTACAGACGAAGTATTAAAGTAGTTTGTTTCGGGATCATAATCTGTAGGCGTGGCAACAATAACGTATTGTGCATCTTTAAAAGCAGACTCTTTATCCAGCGTCGCCGTTAAATTCAACTCTCTGTTTGCCAGATACTCGTCGGCTTCCTTGTCGACAATGGGTGAGCGTCGATTGTTTAATGCATTAACCCTCTCTTCGTCAATATCACAGGCAACCACTTCATTATTCTGAGCCAGAATAATCGCGTTAGAGAGACCGACATAACCGGTTCCAACGATAACTACTTTCATAAATGACCTTTCCAAAATTGACAAAAAATGACAAAAAATGACACTGAATCCAAGAATTGTAATCCAGAATGATACAAGTGATCAAATATGCATTGTGATATATATCAGAGTTTTGACACTCTAGTTACACATAAAAACAACAACCTAACATCTTGAAAATAAAAGAATAAACACATGCACACCCAAGTAACGTCCAAAGTGCTTATCCAAAAATCCTCATTTCATCAGATAAAAAAACGGCACCTGCAGAAGCAGATGCCGATTTATTCAGGATTCACAGATATAAACATCTTAAAGCCCCATCAAGATAGCGAGGCCTAATGCTCAATCTTTGTCAGTCTGATTTAGTGAGCGTGACCGTCTGTTGCCGCTTCTGCAGTCGGTGCAGTCGCTTTTTCGATAGACAATAGCTCGACTTCAAAAACTAATGTTGAATTTGCAGGAATAGAGCCGGTGTCACGGTCACCATAAGCAAGCTCTGCAGGGATAACGAATTTGTACTTAGCGCCAACAGGCATCAATTGAACGCCTTCGGTCCAACCAGGGATCACACGGTTAAGCGGGAACTTAGCTGGCTCGCCTCGTGCAACTGAACTATCAAACTCGGTGCCGTCAGTAAGTGTACCAACATAATGAACTTCAACGGTATCTTCAGCCGAAGGCTTGTCGCCAGTACCTGGAGTCATAACTTCATACTGGAGGCCTGATTCAGTAGTAACGACTCCCTCTTTAACCTTATTAGCATCTAAAAATGCCTTGCTTTCAGACGAGGCTTTCTCTGCAAGTGCAGCAGCTTGTGCCTGACGCTTTTCATTAAGCTTCTCATCAAGGCCTTGAAGAACGGTCTGCATCTCCTCTTCGTTGAGTTTCAACTCATCGTTTAGGCCATTAGTAAAACCAGTAATGATAAGGCTACGATCGACAGGCATACCTAACTCTTCCTGCTCTTTGATATGACCTGACATATACTTACCGATAGAGGCGCCGACGCTGTAGGCTTCTTTCTGTGCTTCTGTTTTCAATTCGACATTGGCAGCAGTTTCAGCTGTTTTTTGTTCTTGGTTACAAGCAGACAGACCAATAACGGCCAACGCAACCAGCGAGATTTTATAAATTGATTTCATTAAAGCTTCCTCAGCATCTTCTTGTAGTTACAATAACCTTACTCTTATAAGGCGAACCACTTTATACTAGTTAAATACGTTATTCCAATTACATTGTCGATGTTTCATGAGCATATCCCCAAACGACCTCGAAATGCAGGATTCAGCACGTCGAGAAGTAGCTAGGGTATCGATAAATGTAATTACACTGGTGCTAAAGACAACAGATTTTGGAGCAAGTTCATGAAAAAAATCTTTACGCTTGTTTTTTGTACTCTGCTCATCACCGCCTGTCAGCCAAAAGCCTTACAGACTCATCAGTTAATTACCGAGCCCAGCTACGATGCGAGCCTGTCGGAGCAAGGTGATCTGGCCCTGGTAAGTACCGCCAACAGTGGCTTGCAATTATGGGATCTGAAAACCAATCAACAAAGGTTTACCTGGATCCACGGAGAAGCCAACAATAGCGCCGTAGACACCTCAATATCGCCAAATCAGGTGTTTGCCGCCTCTCTGAGTCGAAGTTCGGTCGCACTTTGGAACATTTCCGATGGTAGTTCTCAAGGTTGGTGGTCACTGCCCTCCTCGGGTCAGAGTGTGGCCGTAGCTAATAACGGTGCACTACTCATTGGCCTCAACGATGGCAGCGTCATGTCACTTCGCCCTAATGGCGGCTCACTGATAAAATTCCTTGGCCATACCGAAAAAGTTAACAGCGTGTCACTTTCGGCCGATGGCAGACTCGCCTTAACTGGCTCAAACGATCAGCACGCTATCTTATGGAATGCCACCACAGGCCAACCGATTCATGACTGGCATCAGAACAACCGCATCATTAGCGTTGGTTTAAATAAGTCAGGTACACTGTCATTCATTGGAGATAGCACCAACATAGCTAAGATTATTAACAATAAAAGCGGAGAGTCGATAAGTCAGTTAAAGATCCTTCGCCGAAAAATGAACTTTTCAACGGCTCGATTCTCAAATCAAGACACCTTGCTAATCACGGGAACGCCTGCGAGAGAGGTCATTGTATGGAATGTACAAACCGGACGAAAAATCGCCAACTGGCAAGTTCAGCGAACCAAACGTGCCCAAATTAAAGGAGCCGTTGTATACTCTGTCGCTAACAGCGATCCAAATCAGATCATCAGCATTAGCAGTAATGGCCTAGTCGAGACCTGGCCAGTACCTGTCCATTAGAGGTAAAAATGGATCAATTAGAAAGAAGAGTCGAAGATCTTGAAATGAAACTAGCATTTCAAGAAGGCACCATAGAAGAGCTGGACCTACAGGTAATCAAGCTTAATGACCTGATGGCAGCGCAGCAGCAGCAGCTGCGTATACTCCTTACTAAGTTGCAGTCGGTAGAACCCAGCAATATGGCAAGCCAGTCAGAAGAAGCGCCACCACCACACTATTAATATATATATGAATCCAAACCACTTCACTGTAGGCGTAATCTGACAGAATGAAGTGGTTTGGTGATAAACCTTGATTTTAGTTGATAAGCGAGTCAGGCTGGATTCAGCTACACCATGGTTGAATGCGTTGCAGTTGTATGTCATGTGGTTTAATGCAATATACCCAAGCTACTTCAAGATGCTCGTTTCAGAGCTCCCGTAGGATAGATGAACAAGGCAGTGATTGAGAGAATGGTTATTCCCTTGTTGATATCACTAACGCAGTGCAGTTATTCTACGGGAACTCCCGAAGGGCAAGGCGAGAAGCAACATTTTTCAGCGTTATGAAATATTGAATTAGAATAACTAGTCCTACTATTTCATGCCTTGAATTCTGTCACTTCTCGACATGCTGAATCCTGCATCTTGAGGTGGTTTGGGGATACATGAATATTGAAGGATCAAAATGTTAGCCATTGCTCAAGTCGGCGAAGAGGTGCTTACGATTGAGGCACAAGCCATCACTGACTTCACGCCTGAATTAGGCCGTGTTGTCGATGATATGCTGCTATCCATGGAGCAAGCTAAGGGGGTCGGCATAGCCGCGCCTCAGGTTCACTTAAGTCTTGCGCTATTTATCATGGCCTCACGTCCGAATGAAAGGTACCCCGACGCTCCCTATATCACTCCCACAGTCGTTATTAATCCTCATATACTCGAGTATTCTGAAGAATTAGAAGCTGGGGATGAGGGATGCCTATCGATTCCCGAACGTCGATTTCCGATCTCCAGGCATCTGTGGGTTCGAGTAAAATTCCAAGGTCTCGACGGACAATGGCATACACAAAGGTTGTCAGGCTTTATCGCCCGAATCTTTCAACATGAATATGACCACCTCCAGGGGATCACCCTATTCGAAAGAGCCGCAATGCAAGAACAAAGCAGCAATGAGGCCCCACAATGAAAAAGTGGCTACTGCTACCTCTGCTTAGCTTTTTAGTCAGTGGCTGTGCACTAAACAGCATTTTTATTAACTACCCCTCACAAATTGCTCCTGTAAAAGCACAGCTCAATACCAACAATCCCATTAAAGGTGTGCTCGAGGTCGAATCAAATATCTCCGGCGCCGATGGACTCCTGTACGCACAAGAAGCCGGCCGCGTGGCACAGATCAGCGGCGACTTTGAAGCGAGTAAAAAATACTACCAACAAGCCGTTACCGGTTACCTCAAGTTTGACGACAAGGCCACCTTGAGTGTCACCGATATGGGAGCGACTGCCAGCAGCCTATTTATTAACGACAATGTGATCCCCTACCGTGGGCCAGGCTTTGAGCGTGTGATGCTGCACCAATATCAGGCGTTAAACTATATTTTTAGTGGCGATCAACAGGGCGCATTAGTCGAGGTGAGACGCAGTAATGATCTGCAAAGCTCCGAACAGGCCAGATACCAAAAATCCAATGAGTCGGTTCAGGCCATGGCTAACGGCACCATAGATGCCGAAGTCAACAAACTCGGCAAGGCGGCAGGCACTGTCACGAGTTCATTTCTTAACGCCTATAGCTATTACACAACCGGCGTATTACATGAGATCTTAGGCGAGCCCAACGATGCATTTATCGATTACCGTAAAGCCGCACAGATATCGCCGGATAATCCCTACCTGCAAAAAGATCTGGTTAGACTGGCGAAACAGCTATCTATGCCACAGGCCGATGAGTTCGAGCGTCGCTGGGGTAAAGTGACAACAGCCAAGAAAGGTCAGGGTGAGGTCATATTATTAATTGAACGTGGATTTGTACCTGAAAAACAAAGCTTAACCGTACCATTTACTATTCACGGCAACTGGCAAACCGCCTCACTTGCCACCTATACTTCTAACTCTCGCCCCGTATCTCCGGGCAAGATAAAGGGATTAGGCAAGAGCTTGACTGCGGCGCCTATTGCGAACTTAGATGCCTTGGCCATTACAGCGCTCAAAGAGGAGCTACCCGCCGCACTCATTCGTCAGGCTGCACGAGTTTATGCAAAGTCAGAGATGGCCAGAAGTGTAGAGAGCAGCTCTAAGAAGCGTCATAACGAAACCGATATCGCTGTCATTGCGATGCAGATCTTTAATGTTGTCACAGAGCAAGCCGATAGGCGTAGCTGGCTCACGCTTCCCAAGCAGGCTCAAATAGCAAGAACCTATCTCAATAGTGGCAGTTATTCGGTTCAATTGGACAATGGAACTCCCGCTCAGGTAGAGGTGGAAAGTGGAAGAACAACACTGGTTTGGGCAGTAGATACTGGAAATTACACACGTTTTTATTCAATAATCATTTAATAAACATTTAATGGAATTCACTATGAAACATTTCAAACTAATTTTTATGCTAGCTGTAGCCATTGGTCTGGCAGGTTGCCAATCTAAAGTCGAATACGGCGATGCCACAGAAGTGGAAACCGTTAACGAAAACTTCGGCTCAAGCGATCTTCAAGCCATTGCAGCCAAGATGGTCGACAGCATGCTGACCTTCCCGCCGGTTATGGTTTTGACTGCCAACGATCGACCAATCATGTTTGTCGATAAGATTAAAAACAAGACTTCTGAGCATATCGACACCGAATCGGTCACCGATTCGATCAGCAATAAACTACTGCGCTCGGGTAAGTTCCGCTTTATCGACATGACGAAGGTCGATGCGGTACGTAAGCAGCTGGATTATCAAAACAACGCTGGCATGGTAGACCCATCGACAGCAATTAGCTTCGGCCGTCAAATCGGAGCCCAATATATGCTGTACGGAAACCTATCGAGCATAGTTAAGCAAGATGGCAGTACCAAAGATGTCTACTACAAGATGACAATGCGCCTGATGGATCTCGAAACCGGCCTTATCGAATGGTCTGATGAGAAAGAGATCCGTAAAGTAAAGTCTAAGTCTTTCTTAGGTTTATAACCTTTAGGCTATAAAGCGATAGCGTTCACTGCCGCAAGGTTTAAAAGATCTTTTTAAGATGCCAGTCAGCCCCTGACTGGCATCTTTCTATTTATTCTAACAAGCACCCACTCTCGGCATCCCTATCGCACATAGTGCAAAAATAAGTTAGTGTATCGGCATAAAAATAATAAGCCTAAGGATCTGTGCTGTGAATCTGCTGCGTGTCTGTTTACTCTCAATGCTCTCTCTCTCTATTATCTCCTGCAGTAGCACAGAAAAATCACAATCAGAGCACCGCGAAACAAACTCCTATATCAGCCAGCAGCAGGCTCAATCCCGCTCAGAGAGAGTCTCCGAGGTGAGTTATCAGCTGGATTTCATCTTAACCGGGCAGAGTGAATTTAGCGGGGTAACAAGCATAAATTTCACCCTCTCTGATACAGACTCCCCCCTGACCTTAGATCTCAACCTGGCCACAGTGAAACGCTTTATCATCAACGGTCATAAGATCTATCCAAGGTACAATGGCAGTTACTTCACCTTGAACCCCGGCCTGTTAATCTCAGGCAGCAACACCATAGAGGTCGCTTACACACGAAAGCACAGCACTAATGGCGAAGGGCTGCACCGCTTTGTCGATCCTATAGATGAAAAGGTCTATATCTACTCCCATTTCGAACCCGCTGCCGCGCAGCAGATGTTTGCCCTTTTCGATCAACCCGACCTGAAAGCAAGCTATCAGTTAACCGTCACCGCACCTAAGGAGTGGGTCGTTGTCAGCGCCATGAAAGAGCAGAGCATAACGGCGACGGGAGAGAATAACCGCTGGCATTTTCCGGCCAGTCCTAAACTGAGCCCCTATAATTTTTCGCTCCATGCCGGTCCCTACCATGTGTGGCAAGATAACAGTGGTAAGTACCCGCTACGCCTATTCGCTCGTCAATCGGTCGCTGAGCAAGTCACTCCCGAAGATTGGTTTACCTACACCCAACAGGGGCTGACCTTCTTCGACGATTACTTCGGGATCCCCTATCCTTTTCACAAGTACGATCAGCTGCTGGTTCCCGACTTTCTCTACGGCGCCATGGAAAATGCCGCCGCCGTGACCTTCAGTGAAAATTATTTCCTGTATAAGAATAAGATGACCTTAGCTCAGAAGCAGAGCTTAGCCGGAGTCATCATGCATGAGATGGCTCACCAATGGTTTGGCAATCTGGTCACTATGAAGTGGTGGAATGGTTTATGGCTCAATGAGAGTTTCGCCTCCTTCATGGCGACACTCGCCACCGCAGAAGCCACCGAATTTACCCATGCATGGCGCAGCTTCTACGCCAAGGGCAAACAAAAAGCCTATGAACAGGATAGCCGGATCACGACGCACCCTATCGAAGTGCCGGTACCCACCGCTCAAAACGCCTTCGATAATATCGATGCTATCACCTATCAAAAAGGGGCATCGGTACTGGTGCAGCTCAATCATCTTTTAGGTGCTGAGGTATTTAAACAGGGCGTGCAACACTACCTGAAGCAATACAGCTATCAGAATGCAGAGCTGCAAGACTTTATTACCAGTCTGAGCAGCATAGCCAAACGCGATCTCAGCCAGTGGAGCGATGAGTGGCTCAACCACGGCGGCGTAAACACAATAAAGCCCGAGTATAGTTGCGAATCGAATCGCATCACCTCATTCGCCCTGCTGCAGCTCCCCGCAAGCGATAAGCTCCCAAAATTAAGAGAGCAGAGAGTAACGCTTGGCCTCTTTACCAAGGGACGACGAGAACTTCATCGAAATGTTACGGTAGCAGTAACCTACAAAGGGGCAAGAACCGAAGTCAAACGTCTTATTGGATCCCGATGTCCTGATCTTGTCTATCCCAATTATCAGGACTGGGGCTATGTGAAAGTCATCCTCGATGACAAGTCATTCGATACTGCTACGAAAAATCTGAATATGATGAAAGATCCCATGCTGAGGTCTATGCTATGGCAAAGCCTGTGGGATAGCGTGACCAGTGGTGTACTGCCACTGGATAAGTACCTGGGCACGGTATTTATTAACCTCCCTCACGAGCAAGATTACATCATCTTAGGTCAGGTGTTAGCCAATCTCTATCAGAGTAAGTCTTATCTTGAGCAGATGCTTCCGATCCATCGAAGCTACACTGGTAAAGTACTCAAAGGCCTGGCACAGATGAGCCTCAGAAATACCATGACAAACGCAGGCAACAGTGACTTTCAGCGCCGTTGGTTCGATGCATATATTCAGTTTTCACGTAAACCACAAGCCTTAGATCATCTTGAGCAGCTGTTGCAAGGCAGGGCATCGATCCGGGGATTAACGTTGGATCAGGACACTCGATGGAAAATCATTACTCAACTCAACCGTTATGATCATAACGGCAGCCGAAAACTACTCGAGATAGAACAAAAATCCGATCAGAGTGATTCCGGCGAGAAGGCAGCCATTGGGGCACTAGTATCGCGGCCAGAAGCCAGCATTAAGCGCCGTTGGCTATACCGTATCGAACATGATCAGGCATTGCCTTTCTCTAAGCTCAGTACCGCCATGTCTCATCTTTACCCTAAAGAGCAGAAAATGTTGAGCGCCGCCACTTCGGAGCAGAGACTGGCCGACTTAACAGAGATAGACGGGCGCAAAGATCCTGTCTTTATGCGAAGCTATGCCGCAAATCTTATCCCGACCCAATGTGACCATGCGGGCATCGCCCTACTACAGAAAGCTATCGATAAACACACGGAGCTGTCGATGGGGACCTGGCGGGCACTGTTAGAAGCGCACCAAAATGAGGTACGCTGTGTAACCATCAAAGAGAAATTATTGCATTAGCTTATATGGTGATAAAGTCGCAAAATTCACTATATTATTACGATAACAAGCAGAGACAGACCGACATCGAAATGTAATTAACTGATATAAAACAACATTAATTATTGGCACATAGTTTGTATTGTACTTTGTATTAAGTAACTTCAATTCGATTATATTTGTAATACAAAGACAGAAAAATAAGGAAATCAGGATTATGGGACCATTTGAAGTCATGGCCATTGCCATTGTCGCAGTGTTTGGCGTTAAGGCTTATAAAGAGTTTAATCATAGAAAAACCAGCGTCGATACCAGCGAAGTCGATGCACTAAAAGGTGAACTGGTTAAGTTGCAGGAAAGAGTGGCAACTCTGGAGACCATAGTCACAGATAAGTCTTACCAGCTCAGTGAACAGATAGACAGATTATAATGTTTTAAGATCTGATACTAATCGATATAAGTCTGAGAAAGATCACTTAGTCCCAAAATAAAAGGCCATCACCTTAGGTGATGGCCTGACAAAAGCTTTAAACACTCGCTGTAAACATCAGCCTTAAAAGAAACCTTAAACGAACAGGTGCTTAATGTTTTTCAGATCGCCTTTACCTTCCGCCAGCTCTTCCGCTGAGAGCCCAGAGACTTCATGAGGGAAGACCAACCACTCTTCGGACTCATGGATGTAGTAATCAGGTTTTAGCGGTACAGAAGTATTTTTCGGCTTGTAATACGGGCAGGCAATACGCACATCTTTGGGCATATTAAAGCGCATCAACTCAGCCAGTTTCTCTTTAAGCGCATGGACACTACGGCCGGAATCGAAAACATCATCGACAATCAAGAGCCCATCATCAGCATTCGCATTCTCGACGATATAGTGCAAACCATGAACCTTGATCTGTTTACTCTGCTGGTTAATACCGTAGTAAGAGGAGGTGCGAACGGCAATATGATCCGTTTCAATCTCCTTGAAGTCGAAGTATTCCTGCACTGCGATACCTATCGGAGCGCCGCCGCGCCAGATACCAACAATGAACTGCGGACGAAAACCGCTCTCATAAACTTGCGCCGCTAAGCGAAATGAATCTTCAAGCAACTCTTGTGCTGTAATAAAGCATTTTTCCGACATCAGACCGTCCCCATCTTGTTATATTAGGTCAATTTAGCAGGTGAGAGCGGACATTCCAAAGACAGGAATGTACCGCAAAATAACCGGTTAAAAAATTAACAGGCTAAAGTGTAGGCACCGACCAGATTTTGGAGGCAAATTTTATACTAAAAGTGAGTTTTGTGCTGCAAATAAAGTGAAAAATTAGACACGCGGCGCTATTTTTAACTTTATTTTTTATCTCTGTATCAACCCCCACACCTTTCCATCCATGGAGGTAGTCGATGGGATAAACAGGTCCCTGTATAGAAAAGCCACCCGAAGGGGTGGCTGGTTAGGAGCTTATTAGTGTAATGATGCGATTAGCTGACTGGCATGATTTGAGGTGAGCCAATTTGGCTGACGGCACTAAATTGCTTATCCATATCTTCACCGAACTCCGTCGATAAGATGGTATCGACGTAATGCCAATCACTGCGCACCTCTTCTGCCGTAAATGTTAGCACCATAAAACCGCGATCACGCAGGTTAGTGTACTTAAGTCCGTCAACCATCTGGGTGATCCCCGCTTCGGTTACCTCCTGTTGATCTTCCGGGATCCCTAAGTAAAACTCCAATCCGGGAGAGGAGACTGAACTGGTCGCAAATTCGACAGCAACGGCATCGCCAGCTGCGTCGGTAAGCTCATTAGCCCAGGCATTATGGGTATCACCGGCTATCACAACAAGATTTAACGCCTTAGACTTAGCCGTGGCTAAGATAACCTCACGCTCATAGGCATAACCATCCCACGCATCTAAGTTATAAGGCACATTTGGCATCTGTAGTAACGCCATCGCCTCAGGCGTTAACTTATGCTGATTGCCGATAAGGAAACTGTACTCGCTGGCGGTTAGAGTTGGATCGCTGGCTTGAGCTCGGGCTGCGAGTTGTGCTATCGCCCCTAACTCGGCAAACTCGGCAATGCTCAACTTCTGCATAGCGATAGCTGCCGGCAGTAACATCTTGCCCATCAATACCTGTTGACCCAACAGTTGCCACTTGCCCGTTGCGGTTAACAGGCTTCCCTGCAACCATTGCAACTGCTCCTGACCTAACATAGATCGATCACTGCTGGTCACATCGGACATAAACCTGGCACTGTCCATGGCTTGAGTAGCCGGGTCGATGTAGTCGACATAGTCTAAAGGCTTATCTCTGGCTAACACGCGGGTATCTAACATATGCAGATCCACCAGATCGCCAAAGCTGAATGAACGGTAGATCTCTTCGTGATTACCTTCCCGCCACGGACGAATTGGTAACCACTCGAAATAAGCCTGCAGAGCGCCAGCTTTACGGTCGGCGAAATCCCCTTCGCCCTCATTATGATTCTCGGCGCCATCGGACCAGGCATCGTTAGCAATCTCATGATCGTCCCACACGGTAATAAACGGCACCTTTGCATGGAGTTTTTGCAAGCTGCCATCGCCACGATACTGGCCATAACGAGTGCGATAATCACTTAAGCTAAATAGCTCGCCTTCTGGCAGCACTTCACGACCTAGCTCGGCCGCATTCTCACTGGCATACTCACCACGGGCATATTCATAGATATAATCGCCAAGGTGGAGCACCGCATCCAGCTCCTCTTGCTGAGCCGCGAGTTCATAGGCATTAAAATGTCCGGCAGGAAAGTTAGCGCATGACATCACCGCCAGCTTAACCGAGTCCACGGCGCCTTGAGGTAAGGTGCGGGTCATTCCCGTTTCGGTGACAACTCCTCCCGAGGAGAAGCGATAGTAATAACGGCTCCCCGCCGCTAACCCTATGGCATCGACCTTAACCGTATAATCTCGCTCTGCCGTGGTCGTGGTTTCACCGTTTGTCACCAGATCGGTAAAGCCTTCATCGGTAGCCACCTCCCAGCCAACTTTCACCTCACCCTCCACCTCTGGCATCACTCGAGTCCAGAGAATGATAGCGCTCTGACTGGGATCGCCACTGGCGATGCCATGGACAAAACTGACAGCGCTAACACTGGTATCATCATCATCGCTGCTACTGCAGCCCATTAAGCCATATGATACAACTGCGGCGCCCACACCTTTGGCCGACATTGCTAGAAAATCCCGACGAGAAAAAGACCGTTTCATTATTATTATTCCTTTATTTTTAATATCACTTCTAGTGGTAAGAGGTCTAACTTGCATCTATTTTGTAACACTGGGATGACATTTTCGCTACAAAAAAATGATCTAAATAAATTATTGTTTGATAAATTGTCTAATAAATACTTGGAATTAAGGCTATATTGACTGTAGCGAATCGATAAACTGTCAAGGGAGTAATAACGATGAAAGTAAGTGATATTATGAGCACTCAAATAGTCTGTATTAGCCACAAGGCCAGTTTGAAGGATGCCCATGAGCTGATGCAGAGCCGAGGGGTACGTCACCTGCCCGTAATATCTGAGTTTGATTCGAAGCTCGTTGGTATTCTTACACACAAGAAGATGATCAGCACAGTGATGGCCATGATGCATAAATATGGCGGGAACGCGTTAGACAGAAAAGAGCGGGGACAACTCGTTGAAGATTTAATGGATACCGACTTTCAAAAACTCACCGATGATGAGCCCCTCTCTATCGTCGTAGAATACTTTATCGAGAACAAACTAGGCTGTCTTCCGGTGGTTGACACTCAAGGTAAGGTAGAAGGTATTGTGACCTCATCAGACTTCGTCAAACTCTGTGCAAACCTGTTGAAACAGTAATGCCAGCAATTCGCTATCAATTGACTAAGTGACTGTCATATTAAAAAAGGGGCTGAAATCAGCCCCTTTTTTTATTCTAGCTTAGTCATAGTTAGCCACGGGTACACTCTTCGAGCAGGTAGGCCAGATGACGATAAGGGACGCCGCTATGTTGAGTCAGGCCAACTTCACACATACGGTTAGCGTAGTAGCCCTCCTTCACATCGACCGGGATCAACTTCTTAATGTTGCGCAGTGCACTGGCATTGATCTCAGGCTTGTATAGACCCTTTTCACCCGCATAACCACAGCATTCTATCCCCGCCGGACGGATCACCTGGTTACAGCAGGCATCCGCTATTGCGGTCATTTTAGGTTCAACCTTCATGGTGCGGGCGCTACAACCAAGATGCAGTGCGGCGTGAGACTTCTTCTTAATGATCAGTTTAGGCAACAATTTGTCATGCATAAACTCAACCAAATCCAATATCTCCACCTTCTCTGTCAGAGCAGCATCGCCACCTAAGGTTCGCTTAGTACATGACAGCGCATCGATGATCACCGGAAACTTTCCGCCTTGTGTCATGGCTGAAACAGCCTGAATCAATTCGAGACGTTTCGCATCGGCATTCTTAAAGTCTCCCTTAGACTCCCACATCTGGCCACAACAAAGGTCGCGAGTCTTTTCAGGAGTTATAACGTTATAGCCAGCTCGCTCCAGTAGCGTCACCACAACTTCCGGTAGTGGTCGCTTATCAGTATCGACAGGCGTGGGCCCGAAAGTACGTCCACCACAGGCCGGGAAGTAGACCACAGTTTCCTGTCCGGGCTTAGCTGCAGAAACCTTAGGAAGTTTGCCACCTTTAGGAAAATCCGGATTCCAGTACGGCACTTCGCTGCTCACCATACGGCCCGCCTTCATCATGGCTCCTGTTATGCCGTCACCGGTGATCTTATGGATCACACCCAACATATCGAAACCGGTACTGATCACGCCATTTACCGCGCCGAAGTGATTCGCCTGAAAATCGAGGAACTTTTGCTGACCACTGCTGATGGATGGGGTTCTGAGTTTGCGCACCAACTGACCCATCTTATTATCGACAGGACAGGCTATGGTGCACAGCTGACAGGCCGCACAAGTGTCGATAACATCATATTTGGCAGCGGCGCGCATGGTATCGGCGGCCTGCTGATCACCACTTTGCTCCAGGCGAGCAATCTCACGCAATGTGGCAATACGCTGACGAGGGGTGAAGTTCAGCGCCGAGGTCGGGCAGGTCTTCTCACAGAAACCACACTCGAGACATTTATCGACAAAGTCATCGACTACCGGGCAGGGCTTAATGTCTTTAACGTGGATTTTAGGATCATCGTTTAAGATGACACCCGGGTTCAGGATCCCCTGAGGATCGAATAGCTGCTTGATGCTCTTCATCAGAGTATAGGCTTCTTGCCCCCACTCCATCTCAACATAAGGCGCGACCGCGCGACCGGTACCATGCTCGGCTTTCATCGAACCGTCGTACTTGTTAATCACCATCTTGGCAATTTCATCCATAAAGGCATGGAAATTGTCGATATCATCCTGAGTCGAGAAAGTTGGCGTGATGATAAAGTGGAAGTTACCGGCTAACGCGTGGCCATAGATGCAACCTTCGGGATAACCGAATTTGTGCATTAACGCGGTAATATCACTCGCGGCGGTAGCCAGGTGTTCAAGCTCGAACGCCACATCTTCGATAATAACCGATGTGCCTTTGGGACGCTCACCCGCAACGATTGGGAACAGACCCTTGCGCATGGCCCAGTACTCGCCATATACCGCAGCATCGCAGGTAAAGCTGATCGGACGTAGAAAATCAAACCCTTCAAGCTTAGTGATCACATCCCGGGTGTAAACATCCAATATATCGGCATCGTCGGCACGGGATTCGATCAACAGGATAGCTGACTGAGGTGGCAACTCAGATAACCAGTCAGGCATCCCAGGTTTGCCGGTAACGGCCTTGATCGATGGCCAGTCGAGTAGTTCGGCTGCCGCGACACTCTCGCCATTGATCAATGGGATAGAGCGGGCCGCATCTTCCATGTTGTGGAAAACGGCCAGAGCCGAAGCCTTAAACTTGGCTTCATTGACCGTGTGGTAGGTCACCTCGTTGATAAAGGCCAGGGTGCCTTCCATGCCGACCATAAGATGATTGATGATGTCAAAGGGATCGCTGAAATCGACTAAGGCATTGATGCCGTAACCTGTGGTGTTTTTGATGGAAAATTTCTTACGAATTCTGTCGGCAAGCACAAGATTGTGTCGCGTCATATGAGCCAGTTGATGCACCCCCTCAAGCATTGTGCCATGGGACTTGGCGAATGCGACCTTAGATTTTTTACACCCCGTATCAAGCTCGGTGCCATCGGCGAACAGCAACTTGGCCGACGCTATGGTCTGGTAACTGTTTTGCGCGGTACCACAGCACATACCCGAGGCATTGTTGGCCACAATTCCACCAACCATGGCCGAGGCAATCGTCGCCGGATCTGGACCAATTTTACGGTTTAGCGGCGCTAGCGCTGCGTTGGCATCGGAACCTATGACGGCAGAGCCAAGGGTGATCTGCCTGGCATCGTCGCTGACTTCAATCTTTCTGAAACCATCATGGCCCAGAATAAGCAAAATACCTTCACCAATGGCCTGACCGGCCAGGCTGGTGCCTGCCGCGCGGAAAGTCACGGGCGCATTATGCTCACGGGCAACGGCTAGAGTACGCTTAACTTCATCCATGTTCTCGGCATGAACAACGACCTCAGGAACAATTCTGAAATAGCTGGCGTCGGTTGACCAGGCGAAGCGACGAACATATTCATCCGTCACAGGTTTTTCACCCAGTTGCTTACGTAAATCACTTACTACAGCTTTATAATTTATCGACATTGGATATATCTCTTTACTCGCTATGATTAAGCTCAATCAGAGCCGGTATGTACGGCTCTGATTGATCGGGTATCACTTTTTAGAAACCACCCCAGAGGAAGGCTATGGTGCCCGCAATCATGGCGTAGGCTAGGGCTACCGGCATAGTCTTACGGATAATTTCTGATTCTCTTCCCGCCATACCTACTACGGTAGCGGCGGCAACGACGTTCATCACACACATCATGTTACCGGCGTTAGCGCCAATTCCCTGTAGTGCCAGTGCCATAGCCTGGTTCATGCCAATGCTGTCGGCGACGCTGTACTGCAGGCCGGAGAACATCATGTTGGAGAAGGTGGCACTGCCTGATAGGAAGGCACCGAAGATACCGACGACAGGTGCAACCCAGGACCATACCGCACCCATGCTGCCAGCTAGGGTATCGGCCAGGGCGACAGGCATAGAAGCCAGCCCGGAACCGTTGGTGCCCGAGTTCAGGAAGATCTTAACCATAGGCACGGAAGCGCCCAGAGAGATGATAGTCGGCACCATAGAGCGGCACGAAACCGTAACAGACTCTTTAATGGCTTTCTTGTTCATTCTGAACAGGAAAAAACCCAGGATACACACGACGACGAAGAAGGCGCCTGGTGCATACAGGGTCTTGAATCCGGCACCCAGCTCGGTACCCAACAGGCCGGTCCACTTGACGTTAAAACTCAGCAACCATGATTTTAGCGGGGCAATAACACGAGACAGCACCAACAAGGCCGCCATGATGATATAGGGAGTCCAGGCGGCAAGCTGAGAGAACTGTGCTTTACCTTCAACCTTACCAGCTCTATAGGATGGTGCTTCGGCAAAATCGTTCCAGGGAGTCTTAGGTAACAGGTAGCCTTTCTTGGCAACCGGGATAACGATAGCCATACCAACCAGTGCACCGATAACCGATGGGAACTCGGGGCCGGCAACGAAGTTGATGATCCAGGCCGGTACGGTAAATGCCAGACCCGCAAACAGGGCAAACTTCCAGATGGCAAAGCCTTCGGCGAATGACTTGTTACGACCGAAGAAGCCGGTCAGCAAGGACACCATGACCAGCGGGATAAGCGTGCCGGTCACCATATCTATGGTGATCATATGCATAGCAATAAACTGAGCATAATCGGCAAAGTTGCCACCATGCTGAGCAATCTGTTCGGCGGCCATGTTAACTCCACCAGAAGTCAGTCCCTGCTCCATACCGAAGAGGACAGGCAGACCGATGGCACCGAATGATACAGAGGCAGAGTCGGCAATCAGGGCGACAACCGCTGCGGCAATGGGTGGAATACCCAGCAGTACGAGTAGAGGAGCGCCGATAGCAGCCGGTGTACCAAAGCCGGCACTACCTTCGATGAATGAACCAAACAACCAACAGATAATGATGACCTGGACGCGGGCATCGGCACTGATATTGGTGAAACCTGCGCGAATGGTATCCATCGCGCCTGAATACTTGAGGGTATTAAGCAAGAACACGGCACCGAAGATGATACTCAATGGTGTCAATGCGGCAAGTAATCCTTCGACGACGGATGCCGCCAAAAAGGTCGTATCCATCTGCCAGACAAATACGGCGGCCAGGCCGGTTAAAATTGCAGAGATGGGCATCGCCCGTGATGCGGGCATCTTCAGCAATACTAAAAATAGCATTACGCTGATCACCGGCGTTAAACTTGCGAGTAGTTGAATTAAGGTCATGCTTGCCTCTTATTATCCTGTTTTGTTACTTAGCGTTATTTCCAGACACTAACGGATTTGTTGACTCGTTTTTTATTGTCATTTGCCTTGAGCGGTGACCTAAGATCAGATGCCCGGCAAACTTACTTGTTTATCTGAGGCTAATCATATGGCTTCGCGGGGGCATTTTTTATCCGTGTTTGCACCTAAGGCCACTAAGGGTTTACACGTAGAAACGCCGGTTCCCCCCTTTTCAGGCTTGCAATTTTTTGAGAAGATAATCGGGTGAACATTATTTTTAACCAAATAATACATGTGGTTACGAAATTATTACTTAAGTGAGAGTTAACTCGTTACAGGGAGTAATTGTAGGCGACTGGCGATATGATGTAGATCAACTTTGTAACGATTAACCGTGAAATGTGTTATCGATGAGTGTCGAGAGGCGATCGCAAGGTCGGTAAATGACGCGGAAGCGGAAGCAGAAAATTAACATGACCACTTATTCCGATTGTAAACCTTCATTTTTATTGTGCTTTTTGATGAATCCGACTGCATATTATTAATATTAATGACTGTGAGCGCCTGGTTGTGGTGCCATTGCCAAGGTGAATTATTCACCCAGTCTTTGATTTAACCCCCATATAAATGGGTATTTGTTACTACTCGGTGGTTGATTAACTGTTAATATAAACCCCGTTTTCGGGGAGCACTCCCTGATATAGAGACCCGGATATTGAGGAGTCGTTGTCAACGATGAATATTAACCATAAGTTACAGCTAATCACCGTGCTTCCACTCATTCTATCTCTGATACTGGTGCTGTTTGTGACTCAAATGCAGTATCGGGATCTCTCCCAGCAGGTGGTCGACGTTTATCGACAGAGTATTATCGATCACCGCAAAGAGGAGCTGAAAAATTATCTGGCGATCGCCAACGTCGCGATTAAGCATTTCAAGCAGAATCAGAACAAGATCAACCAACACCCCCAGCAAACCCAGCAAGAAGTTAAGTCCATGCTGGCCGAGATGCGCTTCGGTAAAAACGGATACTTCTTCGCCTACGATCTCGATGGAAATAGCCTGGTCTTACCCGATCAGGAATGGCGGGTCGGCAAAAACTGGCTGGATTTGACCGACGACAACGGGGTCCCCTTTATCCAGGAGTTAATCTCAGGGGCGAGGAAAGGCGGCGGTTATCTCACCTACCTGTTTAACCAGCCCTCCAATGACGGTCAACCGGGAAAAAAACTCGCCTATGCCGAGGTGTTAGGGCAATGGGAGTGGATGTTTGGCACCGGCGTTTATATTGATGATATCGATGAGGAAGCGGCATCGTTAAGCACCTCAATGAGTCACCATATCCGCAACACCTCCATCATGACTCTGGCGATCGGTACCTTAGCGGTCAGCGCCGTGTTTATCGGCGGCATCTTTATGCGTGTGGGTGAAAAACGACTCGCAAATGCTAAGCTCAGAACGCTCAACGAACGAATTTATCAGACCCAGGAAGAGGAGTGTAAGCGGGTTTCCAGAGAGTTGCACGATGGAGTTAGCCAAACTATTGCCGCGGCCCTGTTTGCTATGGAAACCGCCCAGTTGAAACAGGAATATGGCGGTGATTCCGGCCCGGAACTGGAGAAGTCGATTACACTGACACGGCAAATTATGCTCGATATCCGTAATATCTCGCATCAGTTACATCCAAGCATCCTCGAGGACTATGGGCTGGGAGCGGCGTTAAAAGAGTTGGGCAGGGAGTTTTCGTTGCGTACCGGTATCGAGGTCAAGGTGCAGCGATTATCGGTGCGCAAGATCCTGTCAACCGAGCTTAGCTGCGCGCTTTACCGCATTGTGCAGGAGTCGCTGACCAATATTGAACGTCACTCGGGGGCACAGAATGTGCTGATTTCGATCGGGCTCACCCCGGGATGGCTGACCCTGGAAATTCATGATGATGGTAAAGGGTTTAACTATGAATGCTATGAGAAAAAATCGACCCCGTTTGAGGGAATAGGCCTGAGGAATATGAAGGAAAGAGTGAGTTTTTATAATGGTGAGCTTAAGGTGGAGTCAACTATTGGCAAAGGAGTAACCTTGGTGGCGCGTATTCCCCAGAGCGAATTACGTTATCGAGCCGATACTGCCACAGGGGGACTGTTATGATCCGTGTACTTCTGGTGGACGATCACCCCCTATTTCGCGAAGGGTTGCGGCATCGTCTGAGCCTCGACAGTGACATTAATGTGCTAGCAGAAGCCGACAATGGTCTTCAGGCACTGGCTATTCTCAAGGATACTGAGATCGATCTGGTGTTGATGGATATCAATATGCCGCAAATGGATGGCATGTATCTGCTCGAGCTGATTAAAGAGCAGGAGATGTCATGCAAGGTGGTGATGTTGAGCATGCATGACAACAAAGAATATATTGTGGCGGCAATGCGCTACGGTGCCGATGGCTATATTCTCAAGGATGTCCCCGGTAAGGAGCTGATTGAAGCGATAAAAAAAGTTGCCGCCGGCAAGCGCTATTTCAGTGCAGAGGTCATAGACACCCTGTCGCAGGAGCTCGCCAGTGGCAAGCAAGCTCTGGTAACCCAGCGGGAGCAGTTGGTGTTACGCTTGATATCGCTGGGAATGAACAATAAACGCATTGCTCAGGAGATGAATGTCAGTGTACGCACGGTCGAGACCCACAAGCGTAATATCAAACAGAAACTGGCGATAGACTGTACGGCCGGTCTGGTACGTTATGCCATAGATCATGGCTTGGACAGGTAACACGATTCACGCTCTGTTCTCAGGGCGTAACCGTATTGAAAAAAATACCCGGAGCGGGGTCATGCTCCGGGGAAAAACATGGCGAACCAGCCATGTTGTGGGAATTAAGTAGGGGATGTTTTTGTCCTCATATAAATGGTCAGAGGAGCAAGGCCAACCATCCCACTGGATGACCTTTGGAGCTTTTTCTCATAGGCAGATGGAAACTGCCAGTTTAAGTACTTTATTTCCCGCCCTGCATAAATGACCAACAACTAGCTGTAAAACAACCATTAAAGATCAACAGGCCCCAGGAAAATCAGCACCATAAATCATGCCACACAATTATTAGAGTACGTACTTGGCAGAAAGCTGCATGTAATCAGAGTTAGCAGTTTCAGTGGCTGATATATCAGCATCATAGTTACCGAATTCAACGCCCACGCTTAACTGCTTGCTAAGCTGCTGGATCAGGTTGATGCCGTAGTGGTTACGATCAGAGTCAGCACTCACACCATTGAAATCTTCAACTTCAGAGTGGCCGTAGTAAACGGTAGAGCGCAAATCGTCAGTCCAGAAGTGGCGGTAGGCGACGGTGTAGGCTTGCGTTGCCAGCAGATCACCACTGCCATCAGCATTGACCTTGTCGCCGGCGTTGTGGCCAGGTGAAATATAACGACCCGCAGCGCCCGCGTTATAGGCGAAACGGAAATCATCTTTACCAAAGGTATTGATTTTACCGCTTATGCTGTAAGCCAACTGAGTGCCATCGGCATGACCAGCCACACCGTTGTCATCAAAGGTGCGAGCCAGCGCTGCAACGGCCAGCTGGCCAAAATCGCCTTTGAAAGTGTAACGAGCCACTACATCGGGGATACTCTGATTGTCATCGGTAGCGTTCGCCGGGTTTTCCAGCGCCAGTTCCAGCCCGCCATTGGTGTAACGTATCTGGCCTTGACGAATGAACACCTGACCTACGTGCGCTCCACCAAAGTCCAGCGCCTCGGCGATAGAGGCCAGTGGCATAAAGGTTGACCAAGTCTGGCCGACTTTCCAGTTCTTGTAAGAGATAAAAGCATGACGCATACGCGGCTCGTATGAGTTAGAAACCAGTGCGTTACCGTCACTACCATAGAAATCATACTCGAGAAATCCCGCTAACTCGCCATTGGAGTACTTAACATTGAAGCGAGACTCTCTGGCCTGAATGCTGGTTTTATTGGTATCTGGTGCGCCTGTACTCGAACCAATCCAGAAGTCTCGGTAAGCTTGGTCGCCGCTGACATTACGCAAGTCGGCTTTGAAGTAGCCACCGAAAGTTAACTTCGAGGTGTCATCAATTTGGACTTCGTAGCCGGCGAAAGAAGATGCTGAGAAAAATGTAGCTACCACTAACGCTGTTTTAGTTATTCTGTTCATCAAGGTGCCTTTTGGGATTTGTTGACTCTTTGGTTATTGTTGCTTGCCTTGGCGGCGACCAAAGGTCCGTGCCCGGCAAGTTTATTGTTTATCCGCGGCTAACCATATGGGTTTATGGAAGGAGGGGTTATCGGTGTTTGCACCTAAGGCTGCTAAGGGTTTGCACGTAGAAATGCCGATTTGTTCGGCTTCAACCTTACGATTTTCCAGAAGATATATTGGAGGGATATTATTTTTAACATTTAAATACATGCAGTTACAAAACAGTTAACCCCATGTGTCGAGCCTGGTTATAAATGATAATTTCAGGCGATTACCAATATGATGCAGATCAAGTTTATAACGATTAATTGTTAAATCTGTTATCGAAGAGTACCGAGAGGTGGCCGCAATATCGCCAAGTGACACTGAAGCGGAAATTCATACCGCAATAGATAGAATGATTTATCAGACCAGGAAAATCGAAAAGAAGGGCGCGCCAAGCACCATAGCTATACCCGTAAAGATCATCGTTAAACTGGCAACCACCCCCTCCTCTTTACCAAACTCACTGGCTTTTGCGGCTCCCGCGCCATGTGCCGCGGCTCCGAGTGCTGCGCCTATAGCTAAAGGTGAATTTATTTTCGCCAACTTAAACAGAGGTTCACACACCAACATACCGATAATCCCCGTGAGCAGTACCAACATGGCGGTCAACTCTGGTACCCCGCCAAATGCAGACGTGGCTTCCATGGCGAACGGCGTCGACACCGAGCGCACTAAGGTACTTTGGGACAACTCTGGCGGCAGTGAAAATATCTGCGTCAATCCCCATGATGAGAGGAGCCCTAACAACAGACCTGTCACCACGCCAATGCCAATCGTTAACGGATAGCTGAAAATCAATTTTCGTTCTCTATATATAGGCACTGAGAATGCGATGGTCGCGGGAGCCAACAGGGCCACCAGCCAATGGGTATATTCAAAATAGGCAGGCAGAGGGATTTTCAGACTAACCACAAACAGAACAATAACCACAGGTACAATCAAGATGGGGGCTAACCACCATACTCTCTTTTTTAGGTACAGCTGTTTAATCAAAAAGTAGCAAGATAGTGTAAAGACCAGGCTGATCGCCGCTAACATTGACTGAGACATCTATGCCTCCCCTATCGCTTTTGCTGCACTGAGGCGCTTAATATTCATCTTAGTTTCAAACCTAAATACTCTATCGACCACAAATCCGGTACCGAGTAGCACACAAACACTGCCAATCACTAATGTGAGCATCAAAGGAGCCGAGTATTGCTCGAAGAGGCTTTCATACTTAATAATTGAGATAACCGGAGGAATAAAAAACAGCAATAACTCACCGGTTAACCACCCCGCGCCAAGCTTGACCGATTTTTCAGGTACCAGTTTTAACCCCATTAACAACAACAGGATAGCAATCCCCAATACACTGCCTGGAATAGGAAGTGCGAAATAAACCGAGAGTTGATCCATTGCCCAGGCTAACAGACAAAACAGCCCGATCTGGCTCAGTAATTGAAGAACCCCATAACACTTTTTAATACGTTCAGCTGTCAACAAAGTAAAACCTAAATCTGAAACCTATGCGATAAACAGAGTTTACTCTTGCTGAAAAGATAAAAAAAATGAATATTAAGAATAGAAAACATAACCAAAGGGAATACAAATGGATCTCAGAGTGATTGGCTACTTCATCGACATCGTCGATTCTGGGGGCTTTGTAAAAGCCTCTGAAAAAATCCATATCACTCAACCCGCACTCTCTAAGGCGATCATTGGGCTTGAACACGAGTTGGACTTAACCTTGATCGAGCGAGGTAAACGCGGTACCCAACTCAAGCTGACATCTGCAGGTGAAGTGGTATATCGCCACGGTATCGAGCTCTTAGCTGGAAGACATAGGATGCTTAATGAGCTGGCCTCTCAACAGGATTTAACCTCGGGAGAGCTAAGGCTTGGTCTGGCCCCGCTTGGCAGCGCCGAGCTTTTTGCTCCCGTCATTGCGAAGTTTAAAGACAGTTACCCTAAGATTGAGATGAATCTGTTCGTGCGAGGAGGAGTCGAGCAAACCCTCGCGCTTCAAAAAGGTGAGATTGAACTGGCAACGGGTATCATCTCATTCGATAAAGAGTTTGACGGGATCAGAATCCATGAGGACCCTATGGTCGTCGTCTTACCCAGGAATCATCTCCTGGCTCACGAAGCCTCCCTTCAACTTTGCCAAATAGCCGACATTGCCCAGATCATGTTCGAGCATGATTTTGCCCTCTATGGTCAGGTATTCGAAGCCTGTGAAAAAGCGGGATTCACCCCAAAAAACATCACCCGTGTGAGTCACCCCGATTTTGGTATCGCCTTGGTCGCTGCCGGAGCCGGCACTATGGTGCTTCCTAAGCTGATAGCCGAACGACACAGTGTAAGCGGTGTCGTCCATGTCCCTTTGAAAAGCTCAGATCTGTATTGGGAACTGTCACTCTATTGGAGAAGAGGAAAGCAGCTCTCATTTGCGGCTCAAGCCATGCTTAACATGGTAAAAGAGCAGTTGGGTACTCACCGATACCCACAAGCCTAGAGCAAAAACGTAATAAGCAACGGCTTCAGTGAGTGTAGATGACCGAGCGAAATGCCCGGCCATAACAGAAATGCATATTGAATATCAGCTTCTGAGCTTCTGGAATCCGGACACCATTAACAGGGCAAGCGCTCCGGCTATGACGCCAAAAACTGTATTTAACAGGCTCGGAGTGACAAAGGCTAAGGCCGGTCCCACCGCGGCTAACTGCTCGACCCAGTGGGCAATGAACTCTATCTGCACACTGACGACATGCAGTCCGTGAGTGAGAATGCCACCTCCCACCATAAACATGGCAATGGTGCCGACTATAGTGAGCCCTCTCATCAGGTGAGGAGCCGCGTTCACAAGTCCGCCTCCGAGCCAGCGACCGAAGCGGGTAAGCAACCCCGTACCTTGTCTTCGACTCAAATAAAGCCCGGCATCATCTAACTTCACGATACCGGCCACTAAACCATACACGCCTATGGTCATCACTAAGGCGATGGCCGCAAGTGTAAATACCTGAGTCATAAAACTACTCTCGGCAACGACCCCTAAGGTAATGGCGATGATCTCGGCCGACAGGACAAAGTCGGTCCGGATCGCCCCCTTGATCTTCTGCAACTCATAAGCCTTAAGATCATCAATCTCAGGGAGCTCCGAGGCATCTGAGTGCTCCCCGGACCGCTTAGCTCTCCTATGTGTATAACTGTGATGTAGTTTCTCGAACCCTTCGAAGCAGAGGAAGAGGCCACCAAACATCAATAGGGGGATGATAGCCCAGGGGATAAAGGCACTGATAAGCAGCGCCGCCGGCACTAAGATACATTTATTGCGTAGCGAGCCTAGGGCGACAGCCCAGACAACGGGTAACTCTCTATCGGCATTAACGCCCGACACCTGCTGGGCATTGAGTGCGAGATCATCACCTAACACACCCGCCGTTTTTCGCGCTGCAATCTTACTCATTACCGCGACATCATCCAGGATAGATGCGATATCATCCAACAATGACAACAGGCTAGCTCCAGCCATAAATATTCTCCAGATTCCCTTTTCCGCGAGCCGATTATTATACACTGGGCTCGCAACAAACGTTCATTAACTATGATGGGGTCTAAATCTACTCCAGCAATCTTTTTTTTGCCACCGTCTTTGGCCTATAGTTAAATTTATAGAGTGCGTGACATTTTACTCCTACTTCCACGGTCTATTAGGTGAATGCAAATTAGCATTACCCACTGATGTATTAAAATGGACTGTTAATCATAAGGATAACCAATGAAATCTCTCGACTTACTCCGCTCTTTATACTCTATGGCAGCCGTTGTTGAAGCAAGAGATGCCTACACAGGTGGTCATTGCTGGCGCGTCGCTCAACTCAGTGAACTGGTGGCCATTGAGATGAATCTGGATGAAAGAACCCGCCTGCGTATAGGTTTAGCCGGTTTCCTGCACGACTTAGGGAAAGTGGGGGTTCCCGATGCCATCTTGAATAAGACAGGAAAACTCACCGATGACGAATATGAGGTCATTAAAACTCATCCGAGTATCGCAGCCGAAGTGCTCAAACATCACCCCTTGGGAGATTTAGCGATTAACGGCGCTCTCGCCCACCATGAAAGACCCGATGGTAAAGGTTATCCCAACGGTCTGAGTGAGGCTCAAATTCATTTAGATGCCAGTATTATTTCAGTTACCGACGCCTTCGATGCCATGACCTCTTACCGCCCCTACCGCAATGGGATGGGGGTCGATAAGGCTCTCGACATATTGCAGCAACACAGTGGATCTCAATTCAATAGCAATGTGGTCGAACATTTCTGCTCCATCGACAGGCACGATATCGATGCCATAGTGTTACATAGCGATCACCATACTCCCATGCAGGCCTGCCCTAATTGCGGCCCGGTTGTCGTGGTCTACAAGGAGATGGAGCAGGGCGACAAGACCTGCTGCCGTAATTGTGGCGGAGAATTCAGCTTGTTTATCGAACAGGGTGTCAGAAGCCTCAAGCCCACAGGTGGGGTCGCCACTCCCGAACAGTTACAGCCGACAGCCGATCATGAATTGATTAGTCGTCTCGCCAATCGCGCCCTCCCCCTGCTTAAAAAGGATCTGACCTGGTGGCAGAAGTTGGTAGGAACCGCAGGTAGCTCTAGTTAGCTTGTCATTGAAAAATACCGCTTCTCAAAAAAGCCGACCTGGTGGCTACAAACATGCAGGCACCACTGACAGTTCGAGTTAGCTCGAAAATGAGGGATTAGCACTGCAGTTTCAACCAAGTGAGAGTATAATAACGTCAGAATTTTTGAATATACTCCTTACAGGACGCTACCATGACACAAGATGAGATGAAAAAAGCTGCGGGTTGGGCTGCACTGGAATATGTCGAGAAAGACAGTATCGTAGGTGTGGGAACAGGCTCTACCGTCAACCACTTTATCGATGCCTTAGCAACGATGAAAGCCGATATCGACGGTGCGGTATCAAGCTCTGAAGCTTCAACCGAGAAGATGAAAGCATTAGGGATCCCGGTTTACGATCTCAATTCAGTCGACGAGCTATCTGTCTATGTCGATGGCGCCGATGAGATCAACGCTCATATGGATATGATTAAAGGCGGCGGAGCTGCACTGACACGTGAAAAGATCGTGGCGGCTGTCGCAGGCAAATTTATCTGTATCGTCGATAACACTAAGCAGGTTGATATTCTGGGTGAATTCCCACTGCCGGTAGAAGTTATCCCTATGGCGCGCTCTTATGTCGCTCGTCAATTGGTTAAGCTAGGTGGCGATCCTGTTTACCGTGAAGGTGTTGTTACAGATAACGGCAACGTTATCTTAGATGTGTACAACATGAAGATAATGAACCCTAAAGAACTTGAAGAGCAGATCAACGCCATCGTCGGTGTTGTCACTAACGGACTATTTGCCCTACGCGGTGCAGATGTGTTGCTAGTGGGTACCCCAGAAGGGGTTAAAACGGTTAAGTAGACCGTTTTATTGCTTCTCAGAAGTGACTAGATTTCTAGGTACTAGCGCCTAGGAACTTGTTTAGCTAAGCCACCCTTAACGGGTGGCTTTTTTGTACATGGACCTGTTTACTTGTCGGATAACAAGTTTCAAATATCTTTTTAGGTTGGGTTCATTGGGCAGGTTTTGCTATTTGCTTGGCTCTCTGAAACCAAGGCTTCAATTTAATCTATAGCCTGCGGCTCGCCTAATGTGCAAACACTTCTGCGACACGCCGCAAGCACAATCCCTGTGGGCTCTGCGACATCATCCCTGATGTCGAAGGTCACAGCCGCGTTTACACCTGAATGTTCTTCTCTTCGAATTTGGTTTTGTGGAATTCTCAAGCTAACTCATTTCAGGACACCAATGAGCTAGAGGTGAAGCTCTAGCTCATGAGGTTTTTATTAGGAAAAGTACGGCAACTGGATGTACGGTAACGCTAGCAATAATCATATTAGCCTCCTCATGCAAAGGGCTAAACATCACGGGTAGTTTCTGTACTCGGAGTTATTCAGGCATATCACAGCAAATCCGCTTTCTATAGGTTAGCCCGGGGCGCTTAGTTTCGTAGATACACGAAGAAACTTGAACCTTGGCTACAGATGGCAAGTGCTCAGTAATTCCCAGTTTCGACTTGCACATATTGATGTACTCGACCTTGAAGCGCTCAGAATCCATATTACGCCCGATATGTTCGCATTTCGGACCTGGGTAATATATCTCTTCTGTTTCAAGGCTAACTTGATTGCTCGCGCAATCTTCTGGCTTAACCTGATTAACAGGCTTGGCTTCCAGAATAGTTACCTGTTTAGGCTGTAAAATGGGTTCCAGATAATTTATTTCGTCTTCACCGACAAACTGAATACGGAAGATGGTGTAGAATAATTTATATTCAGATGCCCGTTCAAGTATTTGGTTTCGTTTTTCAGGTGTTTCGAGCGCCAAACTTTTACGAGCTGGTGTTGTACCACCACGTGGTAGATAGGTATCACCAGGCACCCAATTGGTCAGAGCAATGCTTGTGACGCTGTTACCACTGCTATCTAAGACTTCAAGAGAGCCAACGACATTATCGATGTCTTTAGCCGTTTCATTCACCAATTCAACTTCCAGAAACTCTTCATCGACAGATACAAATCGGACACTAATATAACTTCTCTGCTCAACAAGCCGCACTTCCCGCTCTTTGTTTGCAGCCTCAATACGTTGCTGATTTTCCTTAAACAACTTTTGGCTCGCCATAATTTCTGCTTGAACTTCCTCAGGTGTCTTAGCCTTATTACTTGAGTCACAACCTAATAAAGCCAAGAAGATGGTTAAAAGAAAAATACGCTTCATCATTTCCCCCGACTTGGTTCAAGCTAAGTGTATAAAAGCACATATGCTCACCTCATGAAACATAACGTCCCTCTGATAAGTGAACCATATGCTTGCTCAGCAAGTGGCATGACAGCCTTGGTGAATCTGGATTTAACAGCTTGTTATGTTTATTGTCGCCCAATAATAATTGGTGCTAAAAATGCGAAAGCTACTATCAAATGCCCGCTAATTAACAGATACCTGAGCAACTTGCCTTTCCTCGATAGCTTTTCATCCTTTAGCAATCTGTAATCTGCTTTTAGTATAAACACCATAAACTTATAAGAGCTACTGATGGTATTGTTTTTAATAAGTTGGAAGCTTCCCAGTTCAAGCCAAACTTGAGGGTGTTCAGACTTCAGGAGGTTTAAAACAATTTTAGCCTCCACCAAATACCATAGAGCTAAAGGGAACATCGAAAGACAGAGTAACGGCCAAATTGAGGTAATAAATTCACTCAAACTATTCCATCCTTAGAAACATGACGCTTTGATAATAGGAAAATGATAGCTGTTTAGACGCTTAGCGGCTAACTATTGTTTTCCTTACTTATTAATTTGTTAGCGGTGGCACTGGACCACGCCACTGCTGATACTCTTTACCTTTTGGATTGACAGTAATAGTACCTGAACTTTCATCTAGATTTATTAAGTGGTGATTTTGAAGTGACGTTATAATTGCTTGTCTTTCATTAACACTAGGGATAACTGACATCCAAACCGTATCAAAATGAGATAAGGTGGTTGCTTGGTTTAAGGATACAAACCAATCCAAAACTAATTGCGTACCTCTAACAAAATAGAAGTTCAAATACCTATATTCCCACAGGTAAGTACTCGCTATATGGCTTTTAACCAAATCTTCGATTTGCGTCTTTTGTGCATCATTTAAACCAGAAGGTAAACCGTCTACGGTGCTATCACTGCTATCTGGTAGCTTTTTACTTTCACCGATTTGAGAACTTCTTACATTTTGATGTGTCTCTAATTCAATACCACCCGGCAGTTTGGCTTTTGCCACGTTTGCCAATAATGTAGATACCGAATCACGAAACATGATCAATATCGCTATTCCAAGAACGACCGTTGCAACAGGGAATGAAAGTACCACTTTCACATATTCTAAAATTATTTTTGCGACTTCCAATATCGACTCCTTGAACCGCTAACGCTCCACTCAGCGGGAGCAACTTGGTTGGCTAAAACCCGCGAGACACGAGCGCAGCAAACCGGGTTGAAATCCGTCTGCAGTGTCTTGTTATATGAACATCTTGTTGTGCTCATTAGTAAAATCTTTAAACGCCGAATGTTCTACCTCGAAGAACATTTCAAATGTTTGTCGATCTAATGCTGTTATTTGAGAGTCAAATCCACAGTCTTTCAGACGGTTAGCCCACCAAAGTACATTTTCATCATGTGGATTTTTTAAGATCTGGCAGATATAAAATACCTTAACTAAGCTGCCGAGTTCTTCGAGGTTACCGTGAGCTCGGATCACAGAACTGCAGTAATACTGTTGTCTAGAAGATTTTCCTAGTGCTGGGCTTGGATCTGTTCTCATAGAGCCTATACACTCTACAACCATTGTGGGTTTAACATTCAAGCTATAAGCAATTACTTTTGACGCCTTCCTAATATCTCCCGATAAAAAATGATAAATTAAGTAAGCAGCAATAATCGCAATTAAAATCCAAATCATATGAATCACCTATTTACACAGGGCTAAAACATCCCACAGCTTATTCAATAGCAGCATGATTACGTTCTTGGCTGCTTGCTCAGTTAGGTAAAACTACCATCTACAACTCTTTGCTGCAAAAGGATTATTTTTTGTTTCTTGAAGAGAAACACTCAAAAGTTCTCTGTGAAAAGATACGTGGGGGTTTATGAGGTCTGCATAAAACTTTACTAAATAGCGGATAAAGCCTAATCGAAGAGGTTAATAAACGGGTGTAAGTGAGCTCGAGGACTTCGATTTCAGGGATGAAATCGCAGAGCGCCCAAGGATGGGTTTACAGCGTACCGAGAGATTACTTACACATAAGCTCACCGCAGGTGATAAGTAACAATGAAGGTAAAACCTTCAAATAAACTATCCAATACCGACTCAGCCAGAAGCTAAATCAGAAAATGTGATCAGCCTTCATTCGAAGGCCAAAGTTCACCCTTCTCCCAGTCGCACGAATGCCTCCGCTGCGGGGGTCAGTGGCAGGTTCTTACGCCAGATCAGGGCCAGATCCCAGGTCAGCATGGGGGACATGGGTTTATAAACCAGTTTAGTTGAGCCTATTTTGTCACAGATGGGCTGAGGCAATATGGCGACGCCAACATTGGACTCGACCATGGCGCCGATGAAATCCCACTGACCGCTCTGAGAGGCGATGTTGAGCTCCACCCCATCCTCCCGGCTTAGACGGGTGAGTAACTTTGCCAGTGAAAAATCGTCGTTATAGAGCACGAAAGGTAAGCCCGATAGATCTGACCAGGTGATCGACTCTTTACCTGCAAGAGGATGTTTTATCGGCAGGCACACCTGCAACGGATATTCCTCTAATGGCTGACAATGAAACTCCTCGGCATGGGTGGTCGGCAGGGCCGTGAATGCAAGATCTAAACTGTCGTTGAGCAGAGCTTCCTCTGCACCGAAACCGCCCAGCTCCTGTATCTGGAGCTCTATGCCCGGATAGCGTCTTCGAAATTCAGATAGCAAGGAGATGATGATCCCGCCCATCATAGGGCACACGCCGAGTCTCAGTTGCCCCGTTTTAAGCCCTTTAAGATTATTAAGATCCTCCTGCAGTCTATGCCACTGTCCCACAATCTTTCGCGAACTGTTGGCCAACAGGTTACCGGCTTCGGTCAATTGCACCTTCTGATTATTTCGGATCAGTAGCGGTTGCTCCAGGTTATCCTCGAGACGCTGGATCATCTTACTCAGCGTGGGCTGAGTCAGGTGTAACTGCTCTGCCGCGCGGGTATAGCTGCGGGTTTCCACTAATGTCAGGAAACACTGTAGATTCTTAATCGGTATATTCATGCTTTATTGGAATGCACTTAATGGGATTAATTCATTTTACTTATAAACCGTGGTCGCGTACTTTGATTTCGATCTTAAATACAGGAGTCATTATGAAAAAATTTGAAGGTTTATGGGTAAATGCCTTAGTGAGTGCAGCCGCCCCTTTGGCCGAAGACAGCGCGTTTCGTCAATCACAAAATCATAGTGCAGAAAAGAGTGTAAAAAAGAGCACAGAACAGAGTGAATCCTTGAGGCTTAACGACGACGACGTCGACGCCGTTACCGCATAGGCTCTGCTTGCCTCACTAAATATCTGGGGCCTTCGAATGAAGGCCTGGTAGATATCTAAACCTCTAACTTTTTCTATAGTTCTAACAGCAATTACATCGCTTCAATCTGATCCACCATCAACTGCAGAGTCTGATTGCCCCTGAACTCGTTCACATCCAGCTTGTACACCACGCGGGCATGCTTGATTGTTGCATCCGGCCAGGTGGTCAGGTCGACGTTGAAGGCGATAGCATCGAGCATGGTCTGGCCGCAGTCAGTTTCTAACACCAATTTAAGATGTTTCTCACCCACTATACGCTGCTGAATCACCTTGAAATAACCATCGAACAGCGGCTCGGGGAACTCTTGCCCCCAGGGGCCTGCATTTCTGAGCTCCCACGCCATATCCAGCTTCATCTCATCCGGGGTCAACTCACCATCGGTGACTAATTCGCCTGTTAATAGCTCAGGTTTTAACAGCTCTCTAACGCCCTGATCGTACGCCTTTTCAAACGCGGCGAAATCTTTCGCCCTTAGGGACAACCCTGCCGCCATGGCGTGGCCGCCGAACTTGAGGATCATTCCGGGGTGACGGGTATTAATCAGCTCTAACAGATCTCGCATATGCAGACCTTTTATCGATCGGGCCGAACCTTTTATCTCCCCCTCTCCCGCATCCGCAAAGGCTATCACGGGCCTGTGATACCTGTCTTTGATACGTGAAGCCAGAATACCTATCACGCCTTGATGCCAGTCCTCTTGAAAAAGAGCAATCCCCCAGGGAAGCTCCTCTTCATTGAGCTCTACCGATGCCAGGCTCTTTAACGCCTCCTGCTGCATATCGGCTTCGAGATCGCGCCGCTCGGCGTTGAGTCCATCGAGCTCGGCCGCCATTCTTCTTGCACTCATCATGTCATCACAGAGTAGAGTCTCGACTCCGAGGGCCATCTCATCCAATCTGCCCGCAGCATTGAGCCTGGGACCGACGGCGAAACCAAAATCTGAGGCGACGATCCGCGCCGGATTGCGCTTAGCCACTTCAAGTAGCGCCGTAATGCCCGCACGGCAACGCCCCGCTCTGACTCTCTGCAGGCCCGCTTCGACCAGAATTCTGTTGTTACTGTCTAAGGCGACCACATCGGCAACCGTACCCAGGGCGACGATATCCAGCAATTGACCCAGATTGGGCACCGCGAGGCCTTGATCCTGATACCAATTACGCTTACCCAGTTCGGCTCTCAAGGCTGACATCAGATAGAATGCCACCCCGACACCCGCGATCGACTTACTCGCGAACTTGCAATCCACTTGGTTGGGGTTAACGATGGCATCGGCATCGGGCACAGTTTTACCCGGAAGGTGATGATCGGTGATCACAACTTGCATGCCCAGGGCTTTTGCCGCCGCAACGCCCTCTATCGATGAGATCCCGTTATCTACGGTGATCAATAACTCGGCGCCCTTGCTATGGGCGACGGCGACGATCTCGGGGCTCAAGCCATAACCATAATCGAATCGGTTCGGGATAAGGTAATCGACCTTAGTGGCGCCCATCATGGTCAGGGCAAGCATGCAGACGCTGGTCGAGGTTGCCCCATCGGCATCGAAATCCCCCATGATGAGAATTGAACGCTGGGCCTTGATAGCATCGGCAATGATGGCTGCGCCCTCGGCAAGCCCTTTCATGGTATCGGGTCTTAATAAGCGAGCCAGTGTTAACTCACAATCTTCGGCTGAACTACCACGACTGGCGTAGATCTGTTTTAAGAGCGGCGAAAGGGTATTGGGAAGGTGACTATCATCGACCTTAGGACGGCGAACAATCTTATGGATCACTAATTTACTGCCTTATTCCGGGTTATATCGATTGCTTCAGTTCACTGAGAGTGGCGAAGAGCGTAGTGCTGTGTCGCACAGCATATCAAACTGGCTTAGCTAAGACACACGAAAAACTCGATTGAGATGATTGGACACCTACATCAAGTTTCTTTGTGCATGGCAAATCTTCATCACTCTCATCTAATACAAGAGATAGTAAGAATTCTGACCGCCAGGGTCTAAAGCGTTCCATTCACTTTTAAGACATTTCCCATCTGACCCACACGGACGTGGGAAATGCCTGAGTGATATCAGGAATATCACAGGCCCTATGGGTCAGATGGTGGGAATGCCATATTGATGCCGGGAGCATCATTGGCCCATGGCCCCTTCTTGAAAAAGACAGTCATAAGTGTTCTGACCGCCAGGGATGGTGGGAATACCAATAAATGTACGACTGAATGGAATCAGGAGGTAGAGTAACGCAGGACGCAGTTACCGAGGGAACATTTATGGCCAGACACAAAGCCTATTTCTTACCATCCATGGGAAATAGGCATAAGTGTTCCGGACACAAAAAAGGCGAGCTAAGCTCGCCTTTTAATAGAAGCAACTCAAATTAATTGGTCGATTCTAATACTCGCAGTAGATCTTTAGGTGGTTGGTAGCCCGGGATCATGCTGCCATCTTCTAAGATAATTGCCGGCGTACCGTTAATACCTAGGCTCTGTCCAAGATGATATTGCTCTGCAATTTTTGCATCACATTTTGCCGTCTTAATGCTCTTACCAGCCTTTGCCTCGGTCATGGCAGTCAGAGGATCGGCTGCACACCATACCGCTTCCATCTCATCGGCATTGGCAGATGGGACGCCACGACGCGGGAAAGCAAGATAGCGCACGGTAATGCCTAAGTCGTTATACTCATCCATCTGATTGTGTAACTTACGGCAATATCCACAGCTGATATCGGTAAATACGGTGACGACATGCTTCTCGTTTTTAGCCTTATAGACCAACATATTATCTTCGAGTGGCTTAATCATCTTCATACGAGGACCCGCCATGGCCGCCTCGGTCAGGTTTTTCATCCCTTTGTCGAGATCGTATAAGCTGCCGTGAAACAGTTTAGAACCATCTTTAGAGATATAAAGCACACCGCGGTCGGTTAAAGCTTCATATAAACCTGGAATGGGTGACTGCTGAAGCGAATGTACTTCGACGCTTAAGGTCTCAGTTAATTTTTGTTTTAGCTCTGCGCTGTTAGCAATAGTATTGGGTTGAGTATTCGGTGCGGCAGCAGCAAAAGGGGCTAATACCACAGCTAAAATCAAAGAAAATGCTCGGGTAAACTTCATTAGATATCCTGTTCTTTGTAGGGTTTACTTATACCCAATCTACTCAGTCATTGCTGCTCGGGTATGTTCATAAAAGATTAGACCTTATTAAGGCCTGAAAAGTTACAATTTCAATGTAAATAAAGCAAATAATAACTGTAAGCAGATTAGTGCGTGCTTACTATACACTATGTATTAGCAAACTATGAAAGCTATCTCTGCGATAAAATCCCATTAATTATTCTTGTATGAGAGTAGGGTCACATTCCGGCCCGGTAACTTAATCCAATACCTTAACCCAACAATGGCTTAGCCCCGTGGATGATGCTCAGAGTGTAACTGGCTCAGGCGCGCCTTCGCGACATGAGTATAGATCTGGGTCGTCGACAGATCGCTATGCCCAAGCAATAACTGTACGACACGAAGATCCGCCCCGTGGTTCAGCAGATGAGTGGCGAATGCATGTCTTAAGGTGTGAGGGGACAGCTCGGTAGAGACGCCGGAACGCAGGGCATAGAGTTTAATCCGATGCCAGAATGTTTGCCTCGTCATCATCACCCCACGCTTAGAGGGAAAAAGAACATCGCTTTGCTTCTGCTTCAACAGCTCGGCTCTCGCCCCCTGAAGGTAATACTCGATATTATCGACCGCAAGCTCCCCCATTGGCACTAAGCGTTCCTTGCCCCCCTTACCTATCACCCGAACCAAACCCTGGCGTAGACTCAGCTGCTCCATTGTCAGACTCACGAGTTCAGTAACCCGCAATCCTGTGGCATAAAGTAGCTCTAACATCGCCTTATCCCGGCACTCTATCGAGTCCTCAACATCGGGCTCAGAGAGTAACCTGTCGACATCGGACTCACTGAGTGATCCCGGGAGCTTACGGGCAATCTTTGGCGATTTGATCTGCGCAGTAGGGTTAATCTCAATCTTCTTACAGATAACCAAGAAGCCATAGAAGCGCCTGAGACTACTCACCAATCTGGCACTGCTGGTACGGGCAAACCCCTTTTCGAAGCGGATATCCAGATAACCCCGGATCCCCTCCTGAGAAACTTCGGTCAATTGTTGGCCAGAGCGCTGAGTATGACGGTCAAAATGATTGAGATCGGTCCGGTAGGCGGACAATGTGTTATCGCTCAAGCCGCGGCTCGACCACAAGTCATCGAGAAATAGTTCGATCAGAGGATCGGGGCAATAGGCTTCTTCTCTTGACTCGGTCAATCTGTTTCCTTAGTGATTTAACATACTTGACAGAAATTTTAATAAAAAAGGCGTAGCTGAAAACAGCTACGCCTTATTATATACCCAAGCCAGCTTAGTGACGAAAGGTAATCAGTTCAATAACGGCTCTGACTTCGGCTTTTTAATGAACAGACAAGCCAGGATAGTCAAAGCAGTCGGCAGTAACCAAGCCATGCCTTCATTATGAAGAGGCATAAAGTCGGTCAAAGTGATATCCATACCCGCAGCCTTCAATCCGTCGATAACACCGAATAACAGAGCAACGCTCAACACGATACGATGAGAAAACTCCGGCATAGAGAATTTCTCGGTCAGGAAGGTCACGGCAACCAAAGCGATAGCCACCGGATAGATGGTATAGAGTACAGGCACGCTGATACTGATCAGTTGTGACAAACCAACATTCGCAACGGTTGCACATATAACACTGATGAGAATGACAAACTTACGGTAAGAGATCTTGGTAAATAACTCATTAAAAAACTCGGAGCAGGCAGTAACCAGACCGATAACCGTCGTCAGACAGGCCAGAGTAACGACGGCAGCCAGTAGTATCTGCCCCAGACTGCCAAACTCATGATTCACATAATTGGTTAAAATCACACCACCATTATCGGCACCAACGGCGATATCACCGGCTGTCGCACCAAGATAAAAAAGTGAGATATAGACGAATGCGAGTCCGGCGGCGGCAATTAATGCAGCTCTTATCAGATACTTAGTCTGCTGTTTACTATCACTCACCCCTTTTCTGCGAAGGATATCGATGATCAGCATACCGAAGATCAGCGACGCCAGAGTATCCATGGTGTTGTAACCTTCCAGGATCCCTTTAGTTAACGGGCTAGACTGATAATCACCAACGGCTTGACCCACTTCTGCGCCGGGTAAGAGGAATACAGAGGCAGCTAAACCGACCAGCAGTATCAGCATGATAGGGGTCAACACCTTACCGACACTATCGAGCAACTTACCCGGATAGAGCGAGAGTAACATGGCGCCACCAAAGAAAATCACCGAATAAATCAGTTGAGATACATTTAGAGTGATCCCCGCCACCATAAAGGTCGCGCTGCTATCTTCCAGGAAGGGCTTAAAGCCCATCTCGTAAGCGACAAGCCCGGCACGAGGAGCGGCAAAAGCAGGACCTATAACGATATAGATGGCGACGGCAAAAGCCGTGGCGGCGAACGCAGGCAAAAGCCCCATCACTTTACCGTTTGCTTTAGCTACGGCAATCAGCGTTATCAGAGGTAAGGTCACAGCGGTGATCAGGAAGCCAATCATGGCCAGTGTCATATTCTCACCAGCCATGAAGCCAGCTAGAGGTGGAAAAATCAGGTTACCCGCTCCTAAAAAGAAAGCGAAGGTCATAAACCCTAACCCTAAGGTATCACCCATAGTCATCTGTTTATTTTGCACTTTTTGCCCCATCATCTTGTGTTTTTTAACGATCTCAAATTATTACGCCCATCACAGGCACCACTAACATAGAGATAAAAAATTGTGTGTAAACTTTCAATTACACGGGTCCGTGGTAAATTTGGCCGATACTTGGCGAGTTTATGAACAGAAGCGGGAATATCTGACGCTAAAATTGTTTAAAACTGGTTTACCTAGCCGAAACTGGGTTAGAAACCAGGTCCCGGAGGCATACTATTACCAAAATCATCAGAGTTTGACAAGGAAACGGCTCAAAACGGGAACAAACAGCACCGGAAACAAAACATTAAAGCCACAAGCGCGCAACAAAGATCACTAACCCCCAGCATTTATGGGCTGCGTACGACCGCGTTAACAATAATGCAACACAATGAGAGGTTATACCAATCAGTATAAAGATGTGTTCGCTCAGCGAGAATTTAGCGTTTTCTAGGCAAGGCAACGAGTGAAGAACATAGTTATTCTACGTTTAAGCTCGTTAACACGACATAGGAAGCGCTAAAACTCGCCTTTCAGGAGTGTTTTTGGCTGCCTACTTCTGCGTTTAATGACTTCACAAGGGAGCACCATTCCTTCACCCATTCGCCTTGAATTAGTTTGCCAAAAAAACTCTGAGTAGATCACTTTCTTATACCGATTGGTATCAAAACCCTACTCCTCATCAGGCTCGCGATAGAGTACAATTCCCGCCAATTTCATACAGCAGTAAATAATCCTGATGGCCTTTACCTTTAAACAGTTTCATATAGACGATTTTGGCTGCGGCATGCCCGTCAGCACAGATGCCGTGATCTTGGGTGCCTGGGCACCATTGTCCAATGCGCAAAACATTCTGGATATCGGCGCCGGCAGCGGCCTACTCAGTTTAATGGCGACTCAGCGCAGCAACGCTAAGGTCACATCGATTGAGCTCGATGATACCGCGGTAAACGCCTGCCAAAAGAATTTTGAGGCCTCTCCCTGGACTTCCCGGCTTACAGTGAAGCACTCGAGCGTGCAGGACTTCAGCAAGCTGCATCAGCAGACTCAGGGAGCGCTGTTTGATCATATCATCTGTAATCCGCCTTACTTTAAAGGTGGCACCCAATCGCAAAATAGACTCAGGGCCCAGGCTCGCCATACCGATACATTGGATTTTTGTGCGCTACTCGAAGCTATCGGGTCCTTGCTTGCGCCAAACGGCACAGCCAGCTTGATTTTGCCCAGCCAGAGTATGAGTGAATTTGGGCTTGTACTTGCAGACTCCTCGCTTGAGTTTAATCAGGTGACCGATATCTCAGACTCTCAGCGAAAAACACCACATAGGCATCTCTTCACCCTTTGTCATAAAAGCGCCGATGCATCGGCTAAGCCCAATGACGTTGTCACTGAGCATTTCTGTATCAAGGAGCTCGATGGCAGTTACACCGATGAGATGAAGCTGTTGATCACCGGCTTTTATCTGAAATACTAATACCAATCGGCTCAGTTTGACGACCCTGAGCCCCTTTTCCTCATTGGACTCAACTAATGATTTAAGTTAGTGCGATTAACCTTTATAATGTTCGGCTATTATTTATTGAGACGCTGCACATGCAATTTGAAGATCTCCTGCTTGACCCTATTTTACTAGAGTCATTGAAAGCCATGGGCCATCACAAGCCTACCACCATACAGCAACAAGCGATCCCATTGGCCATGGATCAGCGGGACATTCTTGCGCGTGCACCGACAGGTACAGGTAAAACTGCCAGCTTCCTGTTGCCGGCACTTCAGCATCTTATCGACTTCCCGAGACGCTTCTCGGGTCAGGCCCGGATCCTGATATTGACTCCAACACGTGAACTCGCGAGTCAAATCCACAGATATGCCTCTCACCTGGCTTCCGAATTGGATTTCAATACCGTCATCATCACAGGCGGAGTGCCTTATGGGCCTCAAGAGGATGCACTGAAAGGCAACGTCGATATCTTGGTAGCAACGCCCGGTCGATTGATGGAATACCTCGATAAGGGTCAGTTTAATGCTGAAGAGGTCGAAATGCTGATCATCGATGAAGCCGATAGAATGTTGGATATGGGCTTCTCTGCCGCAGTCGAAACCCTAGCTATCGAGTCCGTGGGCCGTAAACAGACCATGCTTTTCTCAGCCACGCTAGAGGGCAGTGACGTAGGCCGCTTCTCTCATCAACTGCTGACAGACCCGGTAAAAGTTGAAGCCGAAGCACCTCGAAGTGAAAAGGCTAAAATTCATCAGTGGATCCATATTGCCGATAATAAAGACCATAAATTCAATCTTTTATGTAGCATATTGCAACAAGAAGAGACAAAGCGTGCCATCGTCTTCGTTAAGACTCGAGAAGCGGTAGCTAGCCTGGAAGGTTTACTGCAGAAAGTCGGCATTCCATGTAGCTTTATGCGTGGCGATATGGAGCAGAAGCAGCGCTTCCAAGCTCTCGGACGTTTCACTAAAGGTGAAGTGAATGTGTTATTGGCTACCGATGTAGCCGCACGTGGTATCGATGTCGATGACATCACCCATGTGATCAATTTCGATATGCCTAGATCTGCCGATACTTATATTCACCGTATAGGTCGTACCGGTCGTGCGGGCGCGAAAGGCACGGCAATATCTTTGGTCGAAGCCCATGACATTCGCGTCGTTGGTAAGATTGAACGCTACATGGATCAGCCACTTAAGCGTCGATTCATCAAAGATCTCAGACCTAAAAATAAAGAAGCTAAGCCACCGGGAAAGAACAAAGTAAAACCGACTGAAAAGACTTTCAGCAAGAAAAACAAAAAAAAGAAAAAGAAGTAACTTAAGCTTACCTCTTATCTACGAGCCGCTATCTGCGGCTCTTTTTTTTGCCTGAAAAAAACAAGGGCAATTCGCGGCTAAAGCCGCTCCTACATAAAGAACGGCGATTCAGAAACCCCAAGCCTCTCATACCATTTAAGCCATAGCTTACAATTCATAACATTTCCCCCTTTAAGGCCTAAAAATAAAAAAGAGAGTGCTTTTAATGACTTCTCATTCATATTTTACGGCTCACCTCAGGCTCTCCTGTAGCAAATGATACATTTTATTTACAAAAACAGATGTATCCCGTCCTTCTACTCTGGTAATTTAGGGCTTAGAAGAATTTCAGCATGGAAAAGCGGGATAACAATGATAAAAACAATACTCAGGAGATTAACTCCCCTCTATATTCTTGTCTTTTTTGGCTTAGCCGCTTGGCTTCTCATTAGTACCAAGGAGGCTCCTGAACAGAAGGAGGAGCAGAAACCAGTCCCAATTGTTGATGTGATTAAAGTGGAGCAGAAAACAGTCTCCTTAAACCTCCCATCATATGGTGTCGTCACTCCAAAGAACAAAACCCAACTGGTCACAGAAGTGAAGGGACGCTTGCTTACCATCTCTCCCAATTTTGTTGCCGGTGGTGTGGTGAAAAAGGGCGAACAGCTTGCTGCAATCGAACCATCGGATTATGAAGCAGATCTCAATCAAGCCCAGGCCAGCCTAGCCCAAGCGCAAGCAGCTTTAGAGGAGGAGATTGCCCGCGGTGAAGTGGCCAAAAATGATTGGAAAGGCTATGACGGTGGACTCCCGCCAGAGCTTGGGTTACGCCTGCCTCAACTCAAGAAAGAGCAAGCGAACGTTAAATTTGCCCAAGCCTCACTCGCACGCGCTAAGCGTAACCTTGAAAAAACCGTTATTCGTGCCCCTTTTGAGGGGATCATCAAGACTAGAATCGTAGATCTGGGCCAATACGTGACTTTAGGCACCAACCTGGGTGAACTATATGACACTCGTATTGCCGAGATCCGTCTGCCACTCGCCAATAACGACCTTGCTTACCTCGAATCGGTAGACAAACCAGATACTCAAGTCACCTTAAGTGCGTCACTTGCCGGAAAAAACGTGACCTGGACAGGAGATATCATCCGCAGCGAAGGGGTGATAGATGCCGAAAACCGTATGGTTTATCTGGTTGCCGAAATTAAAGACCCTTACCTGAGAGAGGGGCGTAAAGAGGGACAGCTACCACTTAAGTATGGCAGTTTTGTCACCGCTATCATTAAGGGCCGCACCGTAGATGGCATCGTTCAACTCCCTCGCCATATTGTCCGTAATGGTCAGGTTGCCGTGATCTCAGCCGATAACATCGTTGAGGTTCGTGAAGTCAATGTCGTGCGTACCGACGTTAACAATGTTTATATTAAAGATAGCCTGCAAGACGGCGAGCGCGTCTCGTTAACTAAGCTGACAAATATTTCATCTGGCCAACTCGTCAAAATATTAGGTGAAGCGAGTAAAAATGGTACTAATCTTCCCGAAAGCGATATTGCAAAAGAGCAGCGTTTAGCCGCGGCGGGTGATCAATAATGGCGCCACAAACAGGGATAATGGCTTGGTTTGCCAGAAATACGGTTGCCGCTAATTTGCTCATGGCTTTCCTGATATTCGGGGGGATATTCAGTAGTTTTTTTGTTATCAATAAAGAGATATTTCCCTCTTTTGAACTGAACTATCTGCAAATTTCTGTTGCCTATCCTGGCGCAGCTCCCCAAGAGATCGAAGAGGGGATCAACATAAAGATTGAGGAATCGATTCAGGATATTGATGGCATAAAAAAAGTCACCTCAGTCGCCAGTGAGGGCGTGGGGTCGGTGACGATTGAGGTTCAGGACAGCTATGATCCTCAAGATATTCTGGATGAAGCAAAACTCAGACTCGATGCCATCTCAACCTTCCCGGATAATATCGAAAAACCTAACATCTTCCGTATCAAACCGGAAAACAATGTTATCTGGGTCTCTGTCTATGGTGATCTCGACCTGCATGAGATGAAGGAGTTGGCCAAAAGCATCAGAGAAGATATCACCTTACTCCCTTCGGTAACCCGTGCAAAAGTCACTGGCGTCCGTGATTACGAGATAGGCATTGAGGTATCGGAAGATAAACTCAGAGAGTACGGACTTAGCTTCGCCCAAGTGGCTAAAGCGGTACAAAGCTCCTCAATCGATCTTCCCGGTGGTTCTATTCGGGCACAGGATGGCGACATCCTACTGAGAACCAAAGGTCAAGCTTATACCGGCGAAGACTTTTCGAAAATCGTGGTGTCGACCCGAACCGACGGTAGTCGAATTATGCTGCCACAGGTCGCCACGATTAAGGATGATTTTGAGGAGAGGCTTGAGTACACCCGCTTTAACGGAAAACCCGCGGCGATTATCGAAGTCACCAGTATTGACGACCAAAATGCACTGGATATCTCCGCTGAGGTAAAAGAGTATATCGCCGAGCGTAGTAAGACTCTGCCCGCCTCTGCCAAACTTGATACTTGGGGCGACCTGACTCATTACCTCAAGGGACGTTTGAACATGATGTTATCCAACATGTTCTACGGCGCCGTGTTGGTATTTCTTATTCTTGCCCTCTTCCTTGACGTTAAGCTCGCCTTCTGGGTAATGATGGGATTGCCGGTCTGCTTTTTAGGCACCGCACTATTAATGCCTATCGAACCGTTTTCGATGTCGATTAACCTATTAACCCTATTCGCCTTCATTCTGGTACTCGGTATCGTCGTCGATGACGCCATCGTGATAGGAGAGAGTGCCTATAGTGAAACCGAGCGGCATGGCCATTCCCTCGATAACGTCATTAAAGGCGCAAAAAAGGTCGCCATGCCAGCCACCTTCGGGGTATTAACCACCATAGCGGCCTTTATTCCCATGTTAATGGTATCGGGCCCTCAGGGGATCATCTGGAAATCTATTGGGATGATAGTCATCCTCTGTCTGGCCTTCTCCTTGGTAGAATCTAAGCTGATTTTACCCGCGCATCTGGCTCATATGAAGCCGAAGAAGCCGAACCTTAACCCTAATGTTTTTGTGCGTTTTAAAATTGCACTTAACAATAAGGTCCAGCATTTTATCCACCATAAATATCGCTATTTTTTAGAAACCTGTATCAAGAATAGATATAGCGTTGTAGCCGTCTTTATCGGCGTGCTCATTCTATCTATCGCACTGGTTGTGAGTGGCACGGTGCGTTGGGTCTTTTTCCCCGATCTGCCTTCTGACTTTATTCAAGTTCAGCTGGAGATGGAACCTGGCAGCTCTGAAGAGAATACGTTAAAGGTGGTGAAAGAGATTGAAGATGCGCTCTATACCATGAATCAACAGATAGAGGATGAAGTGGGCTATCCGGTCGTTAAGCACAGCTTTATCGACATGAGCTCGCGCACCTCAGCCTTTATCTTTGCCGAACTCACCAAAGGAGAAGATCGTGAAGTCGATGGAGTGAGAATCGCCAACCTCTGGCGTGAAAACATACCTGAACAACTTTCGGTGAAAAAACTTAATATCAATGCCAGCACCAATGATGCAGGCGCCGATATCTCATTCAGGCTCTCTTCCAGTAATTTAGAGCAGCTAGCGTTAGCCTCCGCCGAGCTTAAGCAGAAGCTTAAAACCTATGAAGGTATCTATGATATTTCCGATAACTATTCATCGGGAAGCCATGAGATCCGCCTCAATATTAAACCCGAAGCTGAAGCTCAAGGCCTGACCCTGTCAGATCTTGCCAGTCAGGTTCGCTACGGTTTCTACGGCTTCGAAGCGCAGAGGATATTGAGAAATAAGGAGGAGGTGAAGGTGATGGTGCGCTATCCGCTCGATCAGCGCCGCTCCGTAGGTCATCTTGAAAATATGATGATCCGCACCCCCAGTGGGATCTCAGTCCCCTTCTCTACTGTAGCCGAAATTGAATTAGGGGACTCCTACTCATCGATCACACGTGTCGATGGCCGCCGTGCTATATCCATTATCGCCAATGCTGATAAAGATAAGGTGGAGCCATCTAAAATCGTCGCCGAAATTCAGGAGGAGTTTCTGCCCTATTTAGAAACTCAATATCCACAAATCTCGACAACATTAGATGGTGGCAGCGCTGATGAACAAAGTGCACTAATTAGCTTAGTGCAAGGTTTCTTGTTCGCGCTATTTGCCATCTATGCCTTGATGGCGATACCGCTAAAATCCTATAGCCAGCCATTGATCATCATGGCCGTGATCCCATTTGGGATCATAGGGGCATTGTTTGGCCACCTGATCCAGGGCTTAGCACTCAATATCCTCAGTCTATGTGGCATTGTTGCGCTTGCGGGCGTCGTCGTGAATGACTCGCTCATCCTCGTCGACTTTGTAAATAAGGCGCGTGCTCAGGGTCAATCGATAACCCAAGCAGCCGTTGACTCTGGTTGCCATCGTTTCCGTGCGATTATCTTAACGTCATTAACGACTTTTGTGGGACTTGTCCCCATCCTTTTGGAAACAAGTTTACAAGCACAGATAGTGATCCCGATGGCGACCTCACTCGCCTTCGGTATCTTGTTCTCTACTGTGGTGACGCTGATTTTGATCCCCTTGCTTTATATCGTACTCGACGATGCTAAGCGGCTTTTCTCATGGATAGGGAGAGCACTGCGACGTTTCTATATCTGGTGGTGGCAACCTAAACCAACACATAGCCAAGATGATATGGCTTAAATTCTCTAAAAAAATAGAAATAGAATAAAAGGGAGGCACAGCCTCCCTTTTTCGATCTGACCGACAGTTTAGTTGCGGGAGATCCTATAGACTCATCACTATTATCCATCAGTATTGCTCCCCCTCAATGACGCTCTCCAGATCAATCGATTCAACGACTGCCCCCACAAGTGAGCCCGTGAATAGCCCGGCTTCCAATGAAGTAAACTCGACACTGGTTTATGATATTAGAAACAGCCGTTACCTCAATATCACGGGGCGCTGCACCCTGCGCTGTCAATTTTGTCCAAAACATAATGGCAGCAAGCAGGTTCATGAATATCAATTAGATCTGAACCATCAGCCAAAAGCGGAAGAGATCATCCCATTGCTGGGCGATGTTGAGCGTTTCGATGAATATGTATTTTGCGGTTATGGCGAGCCAACCCTCAATTTAGACACCCTGCTGAGCATAGCCAAAGAGATCAAAAACAGAGGAGGTTACGTCAGGGTCAATACCGATGGTTTAGGCAACCTTTTCCATAGACGTAACATTTTACCGGAGCTCGCGGTTTGTGTAGATGCCCTCTCCATCTCACTTAATGCCGATACCGAACAGGCCTATATGGAACACTGCCGACCTAAACTTAAGAACGCCTATCAAAGTGTCTGTGAATTTATTCGTCTTGCCCCCGATTATATTAAGAGTGTTCAAGTCTCTGCCATCGACGGCCTTGAAGGTGTCGATATAGAAGCGTGTAGAAAATTTGTCGAGGCGAGCGGAGCAGAGTTTAAACACAGGGTACTCGGCGTCGTTGGATAGAAAACGATGAGACAAAACAACAGTAGCACCTCATGCAACAGTTATGAATCACATTAATTATCACTAGGTTAGAAGGGTGTAACTGGCAGTGTCTGAAATGTGGATTTATGCTAACATGAACATCCATAAAATAAACAATACTAAAACTCTAAATGCTGACGCGAAAACTACCTCTGCTTATCGACGCCCAAGGGATCCATTGGTCTAACCAACGTTTAATATCTGTTGGTACCCAACTGTGCCTATTGCTGCTTAGCGTCGTATTACTCAGTAACGTCATCATCACCCTTGGTGAGCGCAGATTACAGGAAGACTGGGCCACTCAGAGATACAGCGAACTTCAGGCAGTAGGGACACTGATCGCCGATAAGGTCTCGTTTCAACAATTCAGAACCCAGATGTTTGCAAAATCTGAACTTCTCAATCGTTACCTGAATATTCCCAACATAGAGAGGCAAGATAAGTTAAAGAGCAATTGGCAGGTTATTACTAAGAATATTCCCGAATTACTGGATATTGCGCTATTTGATCCCCAGGGCAGCTTTAAATTTGCCACCACAGATGAATTTAGTCATGACCCCTTGCCCCCCTCTTTGCTCGGAGGCTCCCGTAATATGGGGGGAAACGAGATCTATACTTCTCCACTGGAGTTTAGTCCTATCAATGGCAAGCTGGAACCCTACCTGTATCAACTTGCCTGGCTCGAAAATCCCGATCAGAGTATCAGGGGCTACTTAGTCACCTATAACTCGATGTCAAAAATGCTCAAAAGCATCAAGCCCGCCTATTCAAGCACTGAGTCTCCACTACTGATGTTAGATACACAGGGACTGGTCTATGCGGGCGCCGATTCACGCCCCTCATTGAAGCGAGTCCCGGATACCATGGGAGGGAGCCTCAAACAAAGTTATCCAGCCCTTTGGCGAAAAATGGCCATGAGTAACTTTGGTCAATTCCACGGCGATAATGCCACCTTTGTTTATCTTAAGGTTGAACTGACGACACAATATGAAACCCGAAGAGAATATTTTCTGGTCTCTTATGTTCGTAACGATGACATTGCTGCAAACTTCTCTCAATGGCGAAGCATCCTTATCGGCGGAGCGACGGTACTCACCTTTCTGGCTTCGATGCTGATCATTCTCAGTCACTCCTATAGACTCGAGCAGCGCTCCAGACAATACAGTATCGAACTTTCAAACAGTCTATTCCACAGGGATGTAGGCAGTATCATAGTCAACGATAAGAACCGGGTTATCTCGGCGAATCAAATGGCGGCTCAGCTATTAGCCCTGCCCAATGATGATCTGTTGGATCGGAGTTTACAGCGAATCTTGCATCTGGAAGATGAAGACTACTCCTTGATAATGAACCAGCTACAACAAAAAAATGAATGGAAGGGTGAATTCGATGCAGGTTCTGAGAGTCAGGCTAAACTGATCGCTCACATCAAAACACAGCATACTCCGGATAAGAAAAACCAATATCTGCTGATCACTTTTGAAGATGTGACTGAGCTTAAAAAGGCACAAGCTGAGGCCAATCTTAATCAACTTCTCAATGAGAGCGCTGTTGCAACGGCGTTGATCACAGCTGATGGAACTCTGCAAAGAACCAACACAGCCTTCGACGAACAGATCCAACTTAAAGAGTGCAGCAGCAAAAAGTTAACCGAAATATTGGACCATAATTTAGGCAATAAATGGTCACAGATTTTACAGCAGATCATTCTTCAGGGAAGTTGGAAGGGGCAGGTACTTTGCTCGCCCAACAGTGTTGAAAGTGCGTGTTTACAAGCTACCCTTAAAGGTAATTTAGACTCGTCCGGTGATATCGAATACATCGTCTGCACCTTCGAGCAAGCGACGCCCAAGGCCAGCATGCATGACAGCGGCGACTTAGTGCCTCACCGCACAACCATCTTAGTTAACCTAAGGGATCTCGACAGTTATTTTAAGTCTCTGACTGAATACAGCAGAGATCACTCCAGCCTCCTGCTTATCGATATCACAGCCGAGAGCATGCTCAGCCATATGAGTGATATTGGTCAATTGGAAAGCCGCCAGAAAGAGGTAGAGATACAACTTCTCAGAGAACTACCGACAGGCTACCAGATGTCCCATTGGCAACTGGGCAAGTTAATCATCATACTGCCGGGCACCGATGCCGATAATGCCCATCACTTCGCCATAAAATCTATGGGTAGTCTCAACGATATGGGATTAGGCGAAGGTATCTGTATGGGGATTGCCGCCTATCAAGATAACCAGAGTCTGGAGCAATACCTGAGTAATGCAGAAGTGGCGCTCAAACGCGCGAAACAAACGGGCGAACAGCGGATCTGTCAGGCATTTACCAGACTGAATTGATTCCTGGTTCCTAGGAAATAGAAACTAGGAACTAGTTCGACAACTTAATCCATCTCCGGGATCCCATCGGGGAGATCACTTTGGCTCACATCTATTATGGTCGAGCGATTCATGGTGATCTTGTAGCGCGCATACTGAACCTCATCCTTATCATCTCTGACAGCCAAGATCATGTTTATCTGGTATCTACGCTCGACAGAGTCATTACTGATTTTGCCGTCTTGCTCTCTATAGATTTTAGCTTTTCCACGCTCAAGATAACGGGCAAAAGGTGCAAGGCTGAAGTTGACCTGTTCCTGAATCGTAGTGTATCCGGCTAAGAAATCTTTCTGTGTCACCCTGGTGTGTATGCCGTAATGCAGCACTTCAGCATCGAGTTTATTCTGGCTATGACGCCTCTTCAAAATCTCAGAAACCTTAGCAGGCAGCTCCGCCGATTTCATAAAGTCCATCCAGACGAGTTGTTTCGCAATCGGAGCCTGACTAGTGGTATCCCGGAGAATGCGACTCCATTTAGGACGCCCTTTCTGAATAACTCGCCATAACGCGTTACGGATATCTTCCTTAAATATTTCTCGAAATCCATAAATAACCGCTAATGTCAGCACCAATGCTATCGTAAGCCCACTGAACACGCCCTGAGCCTTTATAATTAAGGCGGAAACGACCAACATCACCATAGCCGTGGCAAAGCCTGTGGTCATCTTCTTCAGGCCAACACCTAATACCTTAAATTCATCTTTTAATACTACGCCCTGTTGAATTAACCGCCTGAGTAATAGCATCTTATTAGAGATACGATTCGGATCTTCAACTGTGTGAAGTGAGTTATATCGTTTCGACTTTCTATGCTCATGTTCAGAGCGACATAAACCGACAACATTATCGACGATTTCGCTGTATTCGCTACTTCTTGGCGCTCGCGATAACAACTTCAATAGTCTCTGTTCACAGAACCAGGAGAGGTAGTTATCTGCATTTTCAAAATACGATTTCCACTTAGGATCGCTGGGCTCATTACGGCGGAACTTCTTCAACAGTTGAATAACCAGTTCATAAAGGGCATTAAGTGCCCCATAAAACTCCTCAGCATCCTCTATCTGCCCTAATTCCTTGCTGTCTGTTTCGATGGCGACCGCAAATTGGTAAGCAAATAGGTTCAGATAGAGACGAAACTCTTCAACCGTACGTTTCTTCTGACTCGCGAAGCGACTCTGCACCAAGGGAAGATGTAAGGCAGAGGAGTAATATGAACGACGACCAGTAATGGCCGAGTGGTAATACTCCTCCTCGTTGAGGCTATGTGGGCCAATACCCATCTCTTTGGGGAGGAAAAAATAGAGATCCAGACGTCGGTTAGCGCCCACCTTCATCTGGTGGATAAACTTAATAGAGAGGGATTCTTCCTGTTTGACTCGAATTTTAGCCACTGAACTCCTGAATATTGAGAAATTAAATCAAATAGTTACTTTTATTATAGCCTATCAGGACTGGTTGATCTTTCAGATTTGCACGCTGTGGCTCCTGAGAGTCACAGCAATATCGAGAAGCTTAGAAGCTGCTCATCAAACATTAAGATTCGACAGCATCTGATGACGAATGGCTCGGGCGACTAATGAACTAAACGACAACCACAGACCGTATTACTCGGTTGAAACAGCACGATGGCGTAGTCTTTCTGCTCATCGAGATCTAATGTTTCAATACTAAGGTTGTGCATCCCCTTATTATCCAGATTAAAGGAGCTGACGTAGGAGAGATACTGCATATGCTCAGGCTGCCTCTGATCATCCTCGACCTCCGACTCCTCTTTCGTCTTCACAGAAAAAGAGTACCTGTTGGCATCGCTATCGTAGTTTAACAAGCTCCCCTTCATGCGGATATTACCGGCCGAACTACCATCTAAGTTGAAATATCGGTAATTAAACTGTGCCTGCTTCCCCCTAGCGATCACATCGACAAGCAGATAATGGCGCCCCTTATCGCTATCACCCTTATGTCTATCGAATAGCTCAGAGCTGCAATTTAACATCAAGGTCTCGCTCGGGTTTAGATAACGATAGCTGATAGAGATACTGATTATCAGCAAGACTAAGATGATGGAGTTGACTCCCCAGAGTAATTTTCTATTCACAAAGCGCCACCTCATCTAACCAAGCTTCAGAGATAAATTGTTTCTGTTGACGAAAATCGGATAGCTTAAGGTTTCTCACCACCGACTGGCCCAACTTCTCCCCTCTCATGGTGATATTAAACACCTGCTCATCATGGGATAAAGATAGATAGATATCTTGCCATGGCGCCGAATAACAGTCTCTGAATCCGGCAGAAAACTGCGTGATAACACTCATCAATGACTCAGTATTTGTCTTCGATTTAGAGTAACTGATTAAGTTTATCTGTTGACCGGACAGGAGAGTTATCGGAGTAACATTGTATGGCTCGGTAGTCGAACCACACTTTGAAAACTGGGTAACCAGCCCTATGGATGCGAATATACAGACAACCATCAAGGCCACGATCAACCCACGCTTGAGTTTGACCATCTGTGCCCATTGGGCATGCTTGGCTTCGCCCCGTAATCGATAGCCTTTACTCTTTACCGTTTCGATCAACTGCTCGTGTTCCGGCCCTAGAAAAGAGCGCAACATAAAAACGGCGCGAGTCACAGAGGAATCACTCAAAGGGGGGTGCTCTTCATCGGCTGCACCTAACTTCTGTTTCGCAACAACCTTGTTACGATTGGCAATAAGTAGCTTAAGTACTTGTAATTCGGCCCTGGGTAGGTGCCACACATCGCCATTTTCCAGATTTTTTAGTTGCGCTCGCTGAATATCAAACTGACAACTGCCCAATTGCATATCTCTAGCTTCCTTAACAGATAACAACTAAATCATATTCAATAAAACTAATGATTTCTGTGATCCCCCCTATCTCCTATAAAAGTTCGCTAGAAAATATACACTTAGCGGCAAGATGATGACAAATTTGCGAACAAAATCACACTGTTGAAGAGATGAAGAAGCTCTGCAGTTTATCTTCACAACCGACAAATTAACATGAATTTAACAAATAAGGTGATCTACCTCTGTTTCAGTTCTGTAAAACCGATGTTAACAAGTACATTCAATCTATAAATCACATCATTCCGACTCTCATTTGGTTCAAAAGATTTTTCTAATCAACCTCAATATTCATCTGCCGCAGATCACACTATTTATAAACCTGACGGCGCAAACTTAACTCAAGTCAAACGGCGGCGAAGTCAACCCAGGCAGAGCCACTTTAAGTTAGCCATACAACAATAAAACAACGCTTATTCAGTAAGGAATGATTATGACTATTAACAGACGACAAGCATTAACCCAAATCATCGGTATCAGTACAGCGGCAGCAGGTGCGACGCTTATGGGTACTTCGGCATTCGCGGCGACAGATGAAGCCGGAAACTACAAATTAGAGCTAGGTGAGAAACTAAAGTATGTGCCACTCGACGCTATGGCAACGGCGAAACTTGCCTATGAGACTGGCGGCGGATGTATGCATCAGGTCTTCTACTCACTTATCCATATGTTAAGCTTGTCAGATAGTGTCGATGCCGCCAAGTTCGCATCTATTCCTACCGCACTGGCCGGATATGGTGCGGCAGGGATCGCAGGGCAAGGCACTGTCTGCGGTAACAACAACGCAACCGGTATGCTGGTGAATTTCCTCGATGATATCAATGGTCAAAACGGAGCCGTAATCGGCGCTCTATTCAGATACTATGAGAATACTGAGCTACCATTATCTTCTCCTGAGTTCGTTGCCGGTATCGGCTCTACTGCAGAGAAGACAACAGATGAAGTTGTCAGCTCATCGGTAGCGAACAGCATCCTTTGTCACTCATCAATCAGTAACTGGTCTAAGGCATCGGGCAAGACCTTCGCCCAGAAGGGTGAGCGCTGTAAGCGTCTGTCGGCCTCTATCGCCTTCCACCTTGTAGAGTTGCTAAATATTGCCTACAAGGGTGATACCCTACCTCAGTCTAAACCTTCGGATGAAGCACAAGCCTGTCAGAGCTGTCATGGCGTAGATGCGACTATGAGCTCAGCCGCCAGCGTTAAAACCGATATGGAATGTACCACTTGTCACACTGGCCACTTCAACTAAAGGAGCGCGTCATGAACTATAAACTATTTGGCGTACTATTAGCCGGAACACTACTGACCACCGCCTGCAGTGATAGCGACAGCACTCCTCCGCCACCACCACCGGTAGAGCCTGTGACAGTTGACGTAGACCAAGCTGCAACCATAGGACTGAAATTAGCCACTTTTGATGGTGTAAGCGGCGCCTTAAGCTTTAGCCTCAGCGATGCCGATGAAATGGCTATCACTAATGCTAAAAACTATCGAATTGTCTACTTTGGCTTTCCGGACCCTGATGAGAAATCATCTAAACCTAAGGCATGGAAACGTTGGCACCTGAGCAAGTCATATCTTTGCGACAGTGAAGCCAATGAGTGTGAAGGTCTACTCACTGAGACTGAAACGAAAGGAAGCTACACCTTCGAGGCCCCGGATCTGGATTGGAGCAGCGATGCAACTCCTGGTGCGGTACAGAAGTATAAGGTCGCCATTGAAATAAAGGGCGCCTTAAGCAGCAGTGAGTTGGAGCTACTTCCACCACCATCTGTATAAGAGTAAATGCTTTAATGTGTTCCACCGATGGGAATAGGAGCTGCTTTACATAGCATGGTGTTTGTCGCCATCGCGAGCCTGGGTTCATCACCATGACTTAGTGTAAAGCAGTTCCCCATCGTTAAACGTTAGCCGCCCTTTTATCATCAAATTGGCGACATATTAATTAGATTGCTATCGTCCCCACTTTGGAGAGGTATCCCCTCTCCTTTTTTTGTGCTCATAAATCCCTCTGGCAACACAAAGTAAGTTAACTGAGACTTAGGTTGAAACGTTCAGCCTCTCACCGTTGTGTCGGATAGGCGACACCTGTTACCAAGTGCCGCCCTCCTAAGAACCGGACGTGCAACTTTCACTGCATACGGCTCAAGCCTCCACTAAGGCGTATTCTGTTACCCAGCACCCTACATAGCAGCCAAAACAGGATCGAACCAAGAGTTTCGGCCTTCCTTCACCCGCTTCCGCTTACTTAAGTAAGCTTCATATTCGGGGTCGTAAGGTATGGCTGCGCTCCTGATTTTCACATGTCTTTTTATTAGCATTTGAGCAATTTGAACAAGGTTAAATCGACAATCCATGTTCGCTATTTTCTGCCAACCATGAAATTGCCATTGCCCCTTGCTGTCCAAATAATACTTACGCCTCACCCAATCTTTACTTTTAGTTGGATGACGCCTAACTGCCCAACGCCATAACAACCAGAAAAGTTGATGGCCTACATAACCGAAAACTTGCTTAGCAACACTGTGGCGATAATAGTTCGCCCATCCTCTCAGTTTCGGATTCAATATTTTGATTAAATCGTTAACGGGGATTGTTGGATGTTTTCTGATGAATTCACGTAGATTGCTCAAAAATGACAGAACGTTGCTCTTGCTCGGTTTAATGAGCAGTTTGCCGTTGTACTTCCTGATATTGAATCCCAGAAAGTCAAAACCATCATTGATGTGAGTAATGTGCGTTTTCTCATCAGAGAGTGTTAAGCCCCTTTCCTGTAGAAAGCCAATGAGTTGCGGCTTGATTTCATTAACTAGGACTTCCTTCGAAGAGCCTGTGATAACAAAATCGTCTGCGTATCCGATAAAGTTGACCCTATTACCTGTTTTACAGGCAATAGACTTAACCAATTGTTCTAACCCAGCAAGCGTGAGCAACATAAGCGTAGGAGATATTATCCCACCTTGTGGTGTTCCTTCTGCCGTTTTATAGAACAATCCTTTGTCAACATAACCGCACCCAAGCCATTGTTTCAGCATCCGTTTATCTAATTGAATGTTGTCGATGAGCCATTGATGACCAATCTTATCGAAACAGGCTTTGATGTCCCCCTCAAGAACCCATTGGCTAGAGCTTTTCTGACATAAACATTTGAAGCACTGTGCAATTGCATCTGCTGTGCTTCGGTTCGGTCGAAAGCCATAGCTATTGAGGTCGGCCACCGTTTCCGAAATAGGTTCCAAGGCTAGAAGATGAAGCGCTTGTTGCGCTCTGTCTATCATGCAGGGAATGCCTAAAGGTCTGAGCTTGCCGTTTTTCTTGGGGATGTTGATACGCCTGAGCGGTTTGGCATGATAGCCTTTTCGACTCAGCTGATTAACCGCACCCATACAACGAGCATCACTGTTCCAAATGATCCCGTCGACTCCAGGTGTTTTGCTGCCTTTGTTTTGAGAAACTCTTTTAACAGCAAGCAATTTTGCTGATTTAGAGTGGGTTAATATCCACTGCAACGCTTTCGCCTTGCCGTGTTTACCTTCTCGGGTTGCTTTTGCAATGCGCATTTGAAGCTTTAATACATGTTGCTTAACCGCTTTCCAGTTAATGGATTGCCATTGAGCGCTGTCAGGAGATGCACTAACTTCGATTGAAGCCATCATTTGCGTTTCTCCTTGAATAAAGTTCTTCAAATCATCTTGCAACGGGAGACCAGCTAGAAGTCAGCTCGCTTTCGCGCCAGATAACAACCTGTATCCGCATCATTACAATGCGGCATTCGCTTTTTCTAGCCTCCTTTACCAGCATTACTATCAGTAGCCTTCGCAGACCGCTTTCCCAAGGGGAGCAATACAGGCTTACCCTGTTCCGTATGTCGCGCAACGTCAGGTTAGATGCCCACTATAGTGCGGAGAGTTATTTGATCACGAAAGAGCACTGTCCAATCTCTTTCCAACTCTCGTGCCTTTTGGCCACAGCGTATTAACCACTTCCGCTGTTTCTCATATGACGCACCTTACATGGATTCACGTACGTTCATCATACTGACACCCTAGCACTTACCCGATTGTGGTTATCAGGAGGAACGTCTTCTCACGATTCTGTTCCCATTCAGCATAAAACCGAATTTCGTTACATTGTCAGACTCGCTTCTTTATTCAGAGTCTTAGGGGCATCTGGTGATACAGATGGTTCACTCTTATCGCGGTGAACAGCGCTTCATACGACCTCAGGTCGCACGGACAAGAATAAGCTTGAAGTCATAGGTCATAGCTCATAGGTCGTAGGTCGTAGGTCGTAGGCTATAGGCTATAGGCTCCAAGTCATAAGTCATAAGTCATAAGGCATAAGTTTTAAGTCACGAGCCGATAGCACTAAGTCATGGAGCATAAGCTACTGCTTATCACCCACCCCTTTCATGATAATTGGATGAATTAAGGCATGGGCAGAGTGACCCAGAGAAGAGAAGAGCCAATGCCCTCAAAATCAGGCGAGATAAGCACAGGAACGATACAGACAAAGGCTTTCTACTGCATTAAAGAATGACTTAACACCTTCTTGAAGACTCTCGAATATGGATCTAATGACTAACATCTAAGCCATTACAGGCAATGTTTATCGCGGTGTATGTTTCTGATGGAGTATCAAAAATAAAGAGGTACAGGGAACCAGCGCAGAGAGAATATAGGAATAAATAAGTTAGTTGAGCTCACAGGCCCAGATGCCATTACCGGGGTGAAACTGAATAACCGCATTTCCTTGCACTGCATTCATATCCAGTACATGGATATCGAGCGGGATAGAGTGGGGAGCAGTTCCAGAGAGAGCGTTACGACTATATTCGATAAGCCTGCTCATCCGCTCAGGAAACCGGGGTGGAGAAATATGTGAAAGCAACTCGCCACTATCGAGTGCTAATCGGTAGGTCATTGTCTCAAGGTCGAGCTCAAGCAGTGTCCCTCTCATGATGATGCTACTCTGTTCGATCTCCTCTTCGAGAAACCGGTACTGAAGTTCCACCCGCTTTCCTTTAGTGGTGATATCGATAACAACATCTGTGGGTCTATCCTCAAAGGTATTGTAGATATTCGCTCTGCAGGATGCGGTGAGGTTCTCGCCATTCATCACGTAGTAATTAAGTCCCAAACAGAAGCCGACAATCATCAAGAAGGTGATGATAAGTGGCCAGACTTTAACTTCACCTCTAAGGCTACCGGTAAAGCGATTAATCACAGATCCCAACTTTTTTTAACCAGGCATGATTGATGAAACTCCACTGCCCATCTATCGGCACTATCTTCAGTGTCTTCATTTCGGCTTTGCCGCCAGTATCGTTTCTAAGCGCAATACTGATAACGCCATTTTCCGGGTTATCAGAGGATATAGACAAAAAAATCTGTCGCCACATCGTAACAGAGCAGGTTTCGATAGACTCGATAAAATGATTACTCTGATAAAAATAGGCTTGTTCCTGCTCCTCTGAGCTAAAGGATGGGAAATAGGAGAGGGTACCGGACAGTGTTGTAATCACATGTTTATTTTCGGGCTTGATATCCACTGCAGGCTCAAAAAATGAGTAGATGAGAACAATCAACAATAAGATTTGAGCAACCAAGATGCTGTAGTGCTTCTTAGAGATACTTCTAAAGGGTGTAGAGGAAAGCTCGCCTGATTTAACCGAAGGTTTATTATGTAATACATAACCTTGATCATCGACCCGTTCGATCAAGGAGGCGTATCGCTTCTCAAGGTAAAAACAGATCCGCTCTATCGATTCGGTTAATTTCTCTACCTTACGGTTTTCGACAGGCATCCCCAGCAGTAATTCCTGAATAGAGAGCACCTTACCGCGATGTTTAACCAGCATCTCCAGCACAGAGAATTCAACGGCAGACATTTTCCAACTGGTGTCATTAATCAGATTGGACAAAGTCTTCCGACTCATATCAAACCAACAGCAACCAATTTGCATTTATCTGCCTCAAATCAAGTATATGGCAAAACATTGTAACGATTCCTAGCACGTCAATCTGTGATCGCAATAAGTTATGCATGAGCAAAGAGCAAATTCGTGACAAGGAGCACGTTAATACTTTAAAATTAAGAAGATAGCTATAGAGAGAAGGTTACATCGGTTAACTAAAGGTAAATAAAGAGGGGGGTAAAATTCATATTTAAGCTGAATTTTCACAATAAAAAAGCACCCGAAGGTGCTTATCAGATGTCACTTAGTATGACTTAAAATGCATACAGCAAGGTCATATTAGTTTCGGTATCTGTGCTTTTCTTATCGTCTAACGGCTCACTGTTATAACGGACAATAACGGCAAACTTCATCGCAAGTGCTCCGATAATGTTAGCAGTGATAGAAGTTTCCGAACGCCCCTCTAAACTGTCACCATAGTCAGCCACAAACATCTGCTTAAACTTTGAAGACTCTGTTATCTGCTTCTCAAAATTAACCACACCGTGAGCAACCCAACTATCCTCAGTTTCGTATCCGGCTGCCGCAGCGCTTTCATCGTCCAGACGCTTATATTGATAACCCGGACCGACTTCAACATTGAACAATGTCTTGCCCGTATCGATAAATTTGTGACCATAACCGGCAGAGACAGTAGATTTTGAATCGAAACCGGTAAATGGGTCTATCTCATGGTTACCGTTAACGAACGTATAGCTCTTTTCATCGAACTTATAATCCGCCTGAATTAAGCCGTAGTAACGCTTACCGGTCACCTCACCTGTGTCCTCTTTATATAAAGCTTCCAACAGGTACTGGTTTTCCCAGTTGCCCAGTTCATGCTTCATATCAAGACGGCCTTTAACCGATGTGGTTTCGGTATTACCGGTTGTCAGCGTCGCACCCAGTTCAGCATCTCCGCCGAATATCTTATCGCCTTCGACAAAGTTAGCGCCCGCTTGAGCAGCAAAAGGTGCAGCCATTAAAATAGCAGATGCTATAAGCAATTTTTTCATTTTTATACTACTCCGAAAGATCATATCCCTTAAAATCGGCGCAATATTAACACTCACAAAACAGAATTGAAAATGATTGATACGGCTCACATATGACTTATCGATGATCGATGCTTTACCGCAGCAGCCTTCAGGTAAACATAAGAACGACAGGAATAAAAATGCCCGCACTAGGCGGGCATTTAAGACAGGTTAGCTTTTAGATTAAAATGACTTATTTAATCTGCGGATCAAGTTCACCTGATTGGTATGCTTTATACATAGCCTGCAGTGACTTAGGCTTAATCTTAGAGCCCATGCCGGCACAACCAAAGGCTTCGTAGCGCGTAGTACAGATGTCGGCCATCGCTTCCATAGACGCCTTAAGGAACTTACGCGGGTCAAATTCACTTGGGTTTTCGGCTAAGAACTTACGTACAGCACCCGTAGAGGCTAAACGTAGATCGGTATCGATATTGACCTTGCGAACGCCATGCTTGATACCTTCAACGATCTCCTCTAAAGGCACACCATAGGTTTCAGGCATATTGCCACCGTACTCATTAATCACCTTCAACCACTCTTGTGGTACTGATGAAGAACCATGCATCACCAAGTGAGTGTTAGGAATACGCGCGTGGATCTCTTTAATACGATCGATACGCAATACATCGCCGGTAGGTTTACGGCTAAACTTATACGCACCATGACTGGTACCAATGGCAATAGCCAATGCATCGACATGAGTATCGGCAACGAAACGCGCCGCCTCTTCAGGTGTGGTTAGCATCTGGTCCATGCTCAAAATACCTGCAGCACCGATCCCATCTTCTTCACCGGCTTCACCCGTTTCAAGACTACCCAGGCAACCGATTTCACCTTCAACAGAAACACCACAAGCGTGAGCAAAAGCTACCGTCTTGCGGGTAACGTCAACGTTATACTCATATGAAGCAGGAGTCTTACCGTCTGCCATCAATGAACCGTCCATCATTACCGATGACATGCCTAACTGAATTGAGCGCTGACAAATATCAGGATCGGTACCATGGTCCTGGTGAATACACACCGGGATATCAGGGTACTGCTCAAGCGCCGCAGCCATCAGATACTTAAGGAACTGAGGACGAGCATACTTACGTGCACCAGCCGAAGCCTGAACGATAACAGGGCTATCGGTCGCCTCAGCAGCTTGCATGATTGCGCGCATCTGCTCAAGGTTGTTTACGTTAAAAGCGGGGACGCCATAACCATGTTCTGCAGCATGGTCTAGCATTTGACGTAGGGAAATTAAAGCCATTTTTTACTCCAATAATAGGGTGATTGGCATCACCGAGGTCACTATCGTTTGGATTGATTTTTATATGCTTTAACCCATGAGAATGAATGAATAAGGATTCTATGATCTTTTATTCCCACTTAGAAAGCTGGTTCATTAACACGAGTCAAAGCACGGTTTTTTTTATTTTGATTTAAACTATTTTGCTGATTTTTATTATTTCTTCAGCTATTTACTTGCTCTTTATTTTCTATTTTCCGCGAGATTCAAGCATAGCAACGGCTGGCAACTCTTTTCCTTCGAGGAATTCGAGGAATGCACCGCCACCCGTTGAGATATATGAAACTTTATCCGCAATATCGTACTTATCAACAGCCGCTAACGTATCACCACCACCGGCAATCGAGAATGCATTCGAATCTGCAATCGCTTGAGCGATACGCTTAGTACCTTCACCAAACTGATCGAACTCAAATACGCCTAAAGGACCATTCCATACGATGGTTCCTGCATTCTTTAATATTTCAGATAATGCTTCTGCGCTATCTGGACCAATATCGAAGATCATATCGTCGCTCGTGACTTCACTCACATCTTTAAGTGTCGCACTCGCTGTTGGGCTGAACTCGCTAGCCACAACCACATCGGTTGGCACAGGGATATCGCCACCACGGCTCTGAGCATTAGCAACAAGACGCTTAGCCTCTTCAATCAGATCGGCTTCGTAAAGTGATTTACCCACTTCGTGTCCCGCTGCAGCGATAAAGGTATTCGCAATTCCACCACCAACAACAAGCTGATCGACGATGCCTGAAAGGCTCTCGAGAACGGTAAGCTTAGTCGACACTTTTGAGCCACCAACGATGGCAACTAATGGACGTGCCGGGTTATCCATCGCCTTACCCAGAGCTTCAAGCTCACCGGCAAGTAGTGGACCCGCGCAAGCCACTGCAGCATGCAGGCCGACACCATGAGTCGATGCCTGAGCTCGATGAGCGGTACCGAAGGCATCCATCACATAGACATCACAAAGCGCAGCAAGTTTTTTAGCCAGAGCTTCATCGTTTTTCTTCTCACCGACATTGAAGCGAACGTTTTCAAACACAACAAGCTCGCCCACATTGGCTTCGACGCCATCGAGGTAATCAGTCGCCAGACGCACTGGGCACTCTAGCGCTTTTGTCAGGTAATTAACGACAGGTTGCAGTGAAAACTCTGCATTATATTCACCTTCAGTTGGACGACCAAGATGAGACATAACCATAACGGCAGCGCCCTTCTCGAGTGCAAGTTTGATCGTAGGCAGTGCAGCACGAAGACGCGCATCACTGGTCACCACACCGTCACTGACTGGTACATTAAGATCTTCACGAATAAGCACTCGCTTACCTTGGAGATCTAACTCTGACATATTGATAATAGCCATTTTATGTTTCCTTAAATGTTTAAAATTAAAAGTTAAAGGTTAAAAATAAACTGGTTTCCTGACCGCCGGGACACAACACCAAGCCATCAGGTTAAAAATTTAGGTTCTAGGTTCTAGGTTCTAGGTTCTAGGTTCTAGGTTCTAGGTTCTAGGTTTTGCATAATACCGAAGCTATAATGCTTTCCCTCGCATCTGCTTTTCCTAGTACCTTCTTTTAAGCTCTTCTGGCTTTTATCATCTCTAAACTGGTATCTAACATGCGGTTAGCAAAGCCCCATTCGTTGTCGCACCATAGGAGCAGCTTCACTAAATGACCGTCACTGACTCGGGTCTGGGTACCATCGACTATGCAAGATCTTGGATCGTGGTTAAAATCACACGATACTAATGGCTCATTAGTATAGCCTAAAACGCCCTTATAAAGGCCTGTAGACGAAGTCGAAAGCACCCGATTTACGTGAGCAATGTCAACTCTTGATTCCAGAGTCACAGAAAGATCGATTGCTGTGACATTGATCGTGGGCACCCGCACCGAAATAGCTTCAAATTTATCTTTCATCTGAGGCAGTATGCGCTCGATTCCTCTGGCTAACTTAGTATCAACCGGAATAATTGACTGGCCTGCGGCGCGTGTTCTTCGCAGATCAACATGATAGGCATCGATCACTTGCTGATCATTCATCGCAGAGTGAATCGTCGTTATGGCTCCACTTTTGACTTTAAAGTATTCATCTAACACTTCGATGACAGGCACAATACAGTTTGTTGTACATGAGGCATTGGAGACCACTGTATGCTCTGCTTTAAGAAGGTGGTGGTTGACCCCATAGACAATCGTCGCATCGACATCGCTCGAGCTTGGATGACTTATCAATACTTGTTTCGCACCTGCATGGACATGAGCTTCACAGCTTGCTCTATCGGAAAATGCCCCCGTCGCTTCATAAACAATATCGATATCCATCTCCCGCCACGGGAGTTTAGTGGGATCACTTTCATGTAAGAGCGTAATGGCATCGTCACCGATAACCATTTTATGACCGTCTGCATCGAGAGCAGCCTGAGATTGAAAGCGTCCGTGAGTCGTATCGTATAGAGTAAGATGAAGCATGGCTTCGGGTGTAGCAAGTTCATTGATGGCCACGATCTGAATTTGATCGCGTTTACCCGACTCGTAAAGAGCACGAAGAATTGAACGACCTATACGGCCATATCCATTGATTGCGACTCTGATCATTAAACTATTTCTATCCTTTCATTGATACAACAACGGCCTACCCTCTTAGGTAAGCCGTTATAACATGAGCACTTAGCATAGAGACTTAAGGAAAACAGAAGTCTGAAGCACTCTATATTTTCGTATCTTTATTAGCAAAGGGATGCACTTAATTATCAAGCTTGGTAATCAAGGTGCATCACGATTTTGCCTTGGCTAAAACTGATTAAAGCCCTTTAGCCGTTTCAACGACATTGTCGACAGTGAATCCAAAGTACTTCAGCAACTCGCCACCTGGAGCCGACTCACCGAACGTAGTCATACCAACAACCGCGCCACCGAATCCAACATACTTATGCCAGAAATCGACATGAGCCGCTTCGATTGCAACACGCTTAGTCACAGTGCTTGGCAATACAGATTCTTTGTATGCCGCATCTTGCTTATCAAACTCATTCGTTGACGGCATAGACACTACGCGCACCTTCTGACCCTGTTCTGTAAGCAGTGCCGCTGAATCGACAGCTAGCTGTACTTCAGAGCCTGTAGCGATAAGGATCAGATCCGGAGTACCGGCGCAATCGACTAAGACATAGCCACCTTTAGCCACATCCGCTAACTGCTGAGCGCTACGTGGTTGAGCCTTTAGGCCTTGACGGCTAAAGATCAATGAGGTTGGCGCCTCTCGACGTTCAATCGCGTTCTTCCAGGATACTGCCGTTTCGGCTGCATCACATGGACGCCATACCGTCATATTCGGAGTCATACGCAGGTTAGCCAATTGCTCTACAGGCTGATGAGTTGGGCCATCTTCACCTTGACCAATTGAATCGTGGGTATAAACGAAGATGTTTTGAATGCCCATCAGCGCAGACATACGTACTGCGTTACGAGCGTATTCCATAAACATCATGAACGTCGCGCCGAAGTTGATGAAACCACCGTGCAGTGACACACCATTCATGATGCCGCTCATACCGAATTCACGTACACCGTAATAGATGTAGTTACCCGCGGCATCGTCTTGAATACCTTTAGAACCAGACCAAAGTGTCAGGTTAGAACCCGCTAAGTCGGCGCTGCCACCTAACATTTCAGGTAAGATAGCACCGAATGTAGCGATAGCATTTTGTGATGCTTTACGGCTGGCAATGCCTTCCGCTTTATCCTGACACTCTTGAATGAAGGCTTGTGCCTTAGCTTCGAAGTCAGCAGGGAGTTCGCCGGTAATAACACGACGTTCATATTCACTTGCCAACTCAGGGAATTCAGCCTTATATGAGGCTAACTTTTCATTCCACGCAGACTCTCTGGTCGCGCCAATATCTTTTGCATCCCAACCCGTATAAACATTTTCAGGGATTTCAAATGCGCCATGCTCCCAACCAAGGAACTCACGTGTAGCTTGGATTTCAGCATCGCCTAATGGTGCGCCGTGACAATCGTGGCTACCAGATTTGTTTGGTGAACCAAAACCGATTGTTGTCTTACAGCAGATCATCGTTGGCTTATCGGTGACCGATTTAGCTTCTTCGATCGCCGCGCGGATAGCATCACTATCGTGGCCATCGACGTTAGCAATCACGTGCCAGCCATATGATTCGAAACGCTTAGGCGTATCGTCGGTGAACCAGCCTTCGACGTGTCCGTCGATAGAGATACCGTTGTCATCCCAGAATGCGACAAGCTTACCCAGACCTAAAGTACCGGCTAGAGAACAGGCTTCGTGGGAGATACCTTCCATCAAACAGCCATCACCAAGGAAGCAATAGGTGAAGTGATCGACGATGTCGTGACCCGGGCGGTTAAACTGAGCAGCCAATGTCTTCTCAGCAATAGCCATACCTACAGCGTTACTGATACCGGCACCTAATGGACCCGTCGTCGTTTCAACACCTGGTGTGTAACCATACTCCGGGTGACCAGGCGTTTTAGAGTGAAGTTGACGGAAGTTTTGCAGCTCTTCGATTGGCAATGCATAACCCGTAAGGTGAAGCAAAGAGTAAATAAGCATTGAGCCGTGGCCGTTTGATAAAATGAAACGGTCGCGATCAACCCATTCAGGGTTGTTTGGGTTGTGCTTAAGGAAATCATTCCATAGCACTTCAGCAATATCCGCCATCCCCATTGGTGCACCTGGGTGACCAGATTTGGCTTTTTGAACGGCATCCATAGTTAATGCGCGGATAGCGTTTGCGAGTTCTTTGCGAGATGACATGCTCTCTCCTGCTTATTATTGGGGGGTTGCGGGCAATTGTGGACGCATATTTTCCCCTACTAGGCAGTGGGACGCAATTAAAATTCGCTCATATCGAAAATATTCAACATTTTCTTAATCGTAATCAGTAAATTAAAGGTGGATTAATACTTTAACAACAAACTGTTAGCTTGTTTTTTAGAGGGTTGAGAGATAAGTCATCGGATCTCTTTTACTCAAAAAATTGAATATGTAATCACAAACAAAGTTTATGATTAACAGGCAGCCAAGTAAAAAATGAACAACTAGTTAAATAACAAGGAGATAATAAAAACAGATACCCCAGTTATCCTGAGCTTACGGCAAGAATACTGAGCCTTACTCCACAAAATTTAGCGAAAAGGGTGTCATCCGATCTGTTTTCAACTAAAATGGCCGTCTAGATGTAGATACTTCTACACACTTCAAATTGTTTAACGACGAGATTTACCACCATGGCAAAGCACTTGTTTACCTCTGAGTCGGTCTCAGAAGGTCATCCCGATAAAATCGCCGATCAGATTTCTGATGCGGTACTAGACGCAATCTTAGAGCAAGATCCAAAGGCTCGTGTTGCGTGTGAAACATACGTAAAGACCGGCATGGTCATGGTTGGTGGTGAAGTCACTACTTCAGCCTGGGTTGATATCGAAGAGATCACCCGTAAGACGGTTCGCGAAATTGGCTACACTCACTCAGACATGGGTTTCGATGCCGATTCTTGTGCTGTATTAAATGCCATTGGTAAGCAATCGCCTGACATCAACCAAGGTGTTGACCGCGCAGATCCAAAAGAGCAAGGTGCCGGTGACCAAGGTTTGATGTTTGGTTATGCCAACAATGAGACTGAGCTGCTTATGCCTGCTCCTATCACCTATTCTCATGCATTGGTTAAACGCCAGTCTGAAGTTCGTAAAGCTAAGATACTGCCTTGGTTGCGCCCCGATGCAAAGAGCCAGGTTACGTTTGCCTACGAAGACCACAAGATTGTTGGCATCGACGCTATCGTACTGTCGACTCAACATTGTGACAGCGTTAGCCAAGCCGATCTGATCGAAGGCGTGATGGAAACTATCATCAAGCCGGTCCTTCCGGCGCAATGGTTGAACAAAGATACTAAGTACTTTATCAACCCAACCGGTCGTTTCGTTATCGGCGGCCCTATGGGTGATTGTGGTCTTACGGGTCGTAAGATTATCGTTGATACCTACGGCGGTATGGCTCGTCACGGTGGCGGCGCATTCTCTGGTAAAGATCCCTCTAAAGTTGACCGTAGTGCCGCGTACGCAGCCCGTTACGTAGCGAAGAACATCGTTGCTGCCGGCCTGGCCGATCGTTGTGAACTGCAGATCTCTTACGCTATCGGCGTAGCTGAACCAACTTCAATCAGTATCGAAACATTCGGTACCGGCAAGGTTTCTGAAGAGGTGTTGATTCAACTTATTCGTCAGCATTTCGACCTGCGCCCTTATGGCCTGACTGAGATGTTAGATTTGGCTCGCCCTATCTACCAGTCAACGGCAGCATACGGTCACTTCGGTCGCAATGAGTTCCCGTGGGAACGCACCGATAAAGCTGAAGCCCTTAGAGCCGACGTTAAGCTATAATCAGCATTAAGCTAACAGTTAAGAAACCGCCTTTGGGCGGTTTTTTTATGCCTGAAAGTTAGTGGCGTTGTAGCATGAGTTCAATTAAGTTCCTATTCAGCTGAGGGCCACTGCCCCGCAATACCACACATGAAAGCCAAGGCTGGCATTTGTATTGGCATCACCGATTCGATAGAGTGAATTCACACAGCAAAATATTAACGGCCATAGAACAACAGAGTTAGTCACTCTGGAGAGTGACTCAATGAGTAACAGAAAAGGATCAGCCATGAATCTCAATAGCGGGAAACTCATCATAGCGCTACTGCTAATCGCCACCTCACTCTATTGGGGCAAGTCCTGGCTGTCTGATTCCCCTGAGTCTGTTGATCTCAATTCAAATGAGGTTGTCCCAGTCCCCGTCACGGCGACGGCTTCAGGCAAGGCGGCAAACAGAAGTTCGGCTGAAAATATACTCATAACGCTCTCCCAAAACCGCCCAACCCAAGCGGCCAAAGATGTCAGGCTAGGTTCATTGGACGATCTAATGGCCCTGTTCGACTCGCTCGATTACAACACTCAAAGCTGGATTGAGGGTAATCGTGAAGTGCCACGCCTGACCTTCGAACGGGTCAGCGACAGCTGGCATAAGACCTCCAATGAGATCCCGGTTCAACAGAAGAAGATGGTGTTCTTTCGCTTGATGGCACCACTTATTTTAGTTGCCAACGAAAACATTTTATTAGAGCGTCAGTTAGTCGAAACGGCTCAACTCAGCGATAAAAAGCTGCTAGCAATCGCGACCAAATATAAGCTACTCACCGACCAAAACACTCGCCTCGATGAGAGCCAGCGTCAAGCATTGTTAGCGCGAGTCGATATTATGCCGCCTTCTTTGGTGCTGGCCCAAGCCGCAGAAGAGAGTGGATGGGCAACATCCAGATTTACCTTAGAGGGGAACGCCTTCTTTGGCCAATGGGACTTCAGTGGAAATGGGATGGTGCCCAAACAGCAACGTAAAGAGCTGGGGAACTATGGACTGGCACGATTCGATAGCCCACTGGCATCGGTTGAAGGTTATATGGTTAACCTCAACACTCATAATGCCTACCAGAAACTGCGCCAGCTTCGCGCAGAACTCAGGCAGAACAAGCAAGCTATCACTGGAGTGTTACTCGCAGGTACCCTGGACAAATATTCTGAGCGAGGCCAGGCCTATATCGACGGGATCAGAGAGATGATCCGCTATAACCAGTTGGATCAGGTGGATCAGGCTTACCTCAGTAGCGCCGCACCTCTTCATCTGATTGGTAAAAACCAATGACCGAATAGGACACTATAGCCTTCGCCACAGCGCCCTGCTGATCATCCTGACTTTGGTCGGCAGATTCATTCGGTTTAGGTTGGTTGAGATGATCCCTTTGGTAAAGCGGGTCTTCTTGCTGTAATCAATATTCACATCGAGTACCACGGGAATATTCTCTTCAGATAGGGCCAGTGCTTCAGCTATCTTTTCACTTATCTCCTCATTGCTCTGCAGCCGAATGTACCGGCATCCCGCAGCCTCGACTAAGGCCTTAAATTTAAAATCGGGAAGCACAGTGCAGGTTTCGGCATTGTAAGGGACTTTTTGTGCCTGAGAGATCTGAGCAAGCTCGCCGTCATTAAAGATGATAAAGATAGCCCCGATGCCGAGAGAGGATGCACTAAACAGCTCGGCTTGAGTCATCATAAATGCCCCATCACCTATGATGCCGACCACCTGCTTATCGGGATTTGCCAACTTAGTGCCTATGACAGCAGGGATCGCATAACCCATACAGTTAAAATCTGTGGGGCTGAAAAAATGCTTAGGTAGATAGCAAGGCATGAGCTCAGCGGTTAAAAAAGTATGATTTCCATCATCGGCAACCACATAGGCATCCTCATCGATCGATGCTCTTAGTTGCTGAAAAAATGCCCCCGGATTGACTCTATCGCCACTGTCATGAGCTAACCACTCATCAAGATAACTCTGCTTATCCCGCTTGATCGCCAGCTTAATGGCTGCGGCATCTTTCACTCTGATATCCACTTTTTTCAGCTTCTCCAGCAGGAGGGCTAATACCACACCCGCATCTCCCTCCATGGCGACTTTGGCATGATAATTAGCGTTAAAAACGTCCGGATTAATATCGATATGGATCAGATTTTCCGGCACGGTCACCCCAAAGCTCCCCGTGGCGATCTCCGCAAAACGGGTACCTATGGCGAGCAGGCAATCACACGCTTTAAAGGCATTGGTCGCAGCCGGAACCGCGGCGGGGCCAAACCCCATCCCGGTATGAAGCGGATGCTTTGCGGGGAATGCGCTGAGCCCTTGCAGGGTTGTCGCAACCGGCGCACTAAGTAAGGCGGCAATCTGCTCGGTACAGCCACTCGCCTCAACGCCCCCCCACCCCACAAATATGGCTGGATTCTTCGCATCGGCTAATAGTGTTACCGCTTGAGTTAATTGAGCATCGAGTGAATGACTCAATGACTTTACCGGCGCCTTGTAGAGCGGTAAGTCTGAGACCTCCCCCCTATCGAGCTGAAGGTTCACGGGGATCTCAACAAACACAGGCCCGGGTTCACCATCATTGGCAAGGTCGAAGGCTTCAAAAAGTGTGGATACCACCTCCTGATGACGAGTCACTTTAAAGGTTTTTTTCGTGATGGGTTCCAGCATCCTATGTTGATCCATATCATGTAGCTGATAGGAAAATTTCGAGTCGGTTCTCACGCCGCCGCTGATGACTAACATAGGAATGCCATCTAACGACGCTTCCGCAATACCGCTGGCAGCATGGGTGGCTCCGGCGGCGGGAACGATAAGCAAAGTACCTATGCTGTCACTGCTTCTGCTGACGGCATCGGCCATAAAGGCCCCATGCCCCTCATGGGTCACCAGCACAGGTTCAATGCTGTCAGATTGTGCCAATTCATCATATATTTCGGTGTTATGCACACCAGGAATACCGAAGGTATACTTAATATTTAGTTGCTCCAGTGCATAACGAACAAGCCAGGCTGCGGTTTTTTTCAATGTAATCTCCTCGTTTTTTCGTTTTTGTTATTGTTATTGTTATTGTTTTTTATTATCTATGTTTACTGCCGATAATCGCAGCCGCCGCATTGCGGGCCGTTAAGATACAAGCCGACAGGAATGTCCCTTCCAAGGAGCGAACACCGTTGGCACCGCCGCCACCAAACCCTGCGGCCTCACCCACACAATATAAACCCACAATAGGCTCGCCTTGTCGATCCAGTACCTGGCTAGATAAGTTAGTCTGTACACCACCCAGGCTCTTACGGCTAATCAACTTAAGCCTGATGGCAATAAGCTTATCTCTCTTTCCCGTTCCTGCCGACAAGATAGGTCCGGGTTTACGGGTTCGCAACCTGTCGGGCTTCCATTGTCTGGCATGGTGAATACGTCTTAGCTGCTCATCATTTTGCAATCGGGTATCGACCGTTCGTTGATCGTACAGAGTTATCTCTCGCGCCAAATCTGCACTATCGATATAGCTTTCTTTTGTCAGGAGGTTCATCTTATGCGTCAGGTCATCGAGTGTATCCGCACAGATAAAATCTTCACATTGCTCCGCCAACTCTTCCACTAAACGGTGATTACCGAACAATATCTCTTTGAGAAAGCAGAATATTTTTTTATCTCTGATCGAAGGGTTATGCTCAGCCCCCGACACCGCCAACTCTTTTGCGGCTATGGTCCAGTTCAATACCTGCCAGGTCCAGGGTTTACTCTGCCTCGCGACCTGCTGACACAGATAGTGAGTATCGAACCCGGTAACCAGAGGTTGTGGACCGATCCGCTTTCCAAGGTGATCGAGCCACAGGGCAGATTTACAGGGGATTAAGCTTAGACCGTGCCCCTCAAACTCTGCCTGAGGATGTGCGATTCCAGCTGCATAATTCCACATCTTATCGACATGAGTGACCCGAGCTCCCAAAGCTTCAACCTCATCATGAAGCAGGCCATCGGAGATAGGGTTGGCACCATTTAACAGCGTCTCGGGTACCTCTTCCCAGGGGACATTCCAGTTTTGTTTCACCCTTTCACTGCTGCCATTGATACCACCACAGGCAATGACAACATGTGTGGCATTAATCGAAAAAACGGCCTTGCTCTGTTCATTTTCAACTTCTACGCCGACGACGGCTCCCTCATCATTAATGGGGCGCACAACCTTATGTCGGTAAAAAATATCGAGCTTTCCCTGTCTGATATAGGGGGCCAACTTAACCATTATGGTCTCTACTAACTCCCTGCCTGTCCCCCACAGCACATGATATCGGGGCACTGAATTACCGGGGACAAATAACCCTCGCTCCACCCAGTTGACCGCAGGCAAAAACTTCAGACCCAAGTGAGTTAACCACCGATAGACCTTTTCATTATTATGTTCGGCATACTCTTTTGCCCAAGCCTTAGGCCAGAGATCATCTTCAGCAAACTCGGCAAAACTGTACCAATCCCGAAGCAGAAGGGTCGAATCATCGGGAATATTCATCTGCCTTTGCTGCCGGGTACCCGACAGCGCCATGCCTCCAAATGCCCACCTGGCCAGGCCACCGATCCTCTCCGAAGTATCACGGTCGACAAGATAGACGGTCTGTCCATGCTCGAGCAGTTCGAGAGCCGTGACCAGACCAGCGACACCGGCTCCGGCGATGACTGTATCGCATTGAATATTTTCAGCTTGTCTCATTCTCTTACCAGCTGCTAGCATATGGATGATATTTATACTGTTATGAATAACACCTTCTGACCATAGTAAAAATTACCTAATGGGTTAAATATGAAAAAAATGTCTTCCGACCAGTTTATCAGTCGGCTCTATCGGGAGTCGCCTCGAGTATCGCTCGAGGATTTTCCGGTATGGGCATTAAGTTTTCTGCGACAGGTCATCAATTTTGATGGCGCTATCTGGGGAACGGGGCATGTCTCTACCAAGGCGTTCCATACACAGACCGCCATCGATATCTCGAGTGATATCTTCGATCAGTTGAAGGCGAATGTCGCCATCAACCCCATCTTTGAAACACTTTTTTCGACTCAGGGAGGAGCGGTAGATATGGGAGATGTACTCCCGGATGAAGAGTTCTATGACTCTGCTCTTTATCACAACTGTTTCAAGCCATTTGGCATTGAACGAATACTGAGTTCTCTGCATGTTGATGAGCGAAGCGGCATTTTTACCTTGCTCACCCTCTACCGTTACAATCGGGAAGAGGGCTTCAGTGCCAAAGAGAAAAGCATTCAGAATCGATTACTCTATCACCTGCTCAGCGCCGCTTCTCATCGACAACTTCTGGCCCTGAATGAACAGGAGAGAGACCTGAGTGATCACTGCTGCGCCATCTGTGATTGCGAAGGCATCTATCATAGTGTCGATTCAAGTTTCCTGGACACCCTAGAGTCTCACCTGCAAACACCCACACAGCAGAAGTTTCCATTCCCCATAGCGGCACAGGATAACCAGTTCACCGAAGGAGAACTTCAATTCAACCAGACCCGAATGGGCGATCTCTACCGGATATCCCTACGGATAAAGAATCAGCTCGATGAGCTCACGACAAGAGAGAAACAGATCGTTGCAGGGGTTTGCAAAGGGGGGACTTTCAAACAGATAGCCCGCAAGTTAGAGATCTCACCATCGACGGTATCAAACCACCTCCACCGTATCTATATGAAGTTAGGGATACATACCCGCAGTGAATTGGTGAGTATCGCCAATAGCTGCAAAATTTAATTACCTATCAAGCGCCGCCACCAATGTCAATAATTCATGCAGGAAAAACCCAGAGTTAAAACTTTTGTAACGCATTGATTATTCACCGATAAACTCGATATCTAGACAGCCTTAACTATCCCATCTACGCTTATTTAAAACCTATCCAGCCTTAACTTCAAACAGCGATGACACGGACTGGTGCGCTCTTCCCGGTACGCACCATATAGAATTGGAAGCTATATTATGAGTTCACATAGAGTCGAAATTAAAACATCTTCAAACCCAATCATGCAATGGATAGCCGATAAGCCAGTCGCTATAAAATTGACTATTTTGAGTCTCTTTTTCATGTTGGTTCTGATCGGTATTGTAGGTTATACCATGATGACGCTGATGCAGCAGTCATCTGACGCTTCAGGTATCAATATTGCGGGCCGTCAAAGAATGCTGACTCAAAAGTTCTCTAAAGAGCTCTTCGATGAACTAAATGATAAGCAGATGATTGCGGCGTCAAGCAAACAGACAGCAATAGTCTCAACTCAGATCATGGCTGATAGAGCCTATTACAACAAGAATGTCATTGTAAAACTTAAAGATGATCACGTTCCGGTACAGGTCTCACCCAACTTTCATGATATCCCGGGAGCCATTCCACCTCCGGCGACCTTTGTACAAGGCGTATCCACCCAACTCGATAATCAACAGGCAAACTACTCCTACCAACTGCTAAGCAGGTACAATATTAATCCCGAAAAAGGGTTAAAAACGCCCTTCAGTCGAGCCGCTTGGGAAGTACTCTCTAAAGATGCCTCAAAGCCCTATACTGAGATAGGAAAGAGCGACAATGGCGGAGCCACATTTTACTATGCCCAGGCTGACGTCGCAGACTCCGGCTGCGTGAGCTGTCACAACACTCTTCTATCGAGCCCGAAAAATGATTTTGTCCTAAATGATCTGATGGGAATTCTGGTCGTTAAAACTGAACTTACCGCCGATCCCGCTCTCGCCCAAAGGCTGATGACGCCCCCACAAACATCTCCCGCTGACAGCACCCGCTCCCTGTTTGAAATATCACTACTTGCATTAGAGAATGGCGGGAGAACCTATTCAGATCTTGAGATGACCGACGAGGTTATCCTGCCAGCCACAACTTCTGCACCTATTATTAAACAACTTCAGGAGGTCGATACACTCTGGAAGGAGATGATGGGTTCGGTAGCGTTTTTAAGGCAGACAGACGATACGGGTAGCACTGCTTACCTTGAGCATATGAACCAGGTTCGAAAACTGAATATCGACGTATTAAAGACAATGAACCTTGCTGTTGCCATGTTTGCAGATGAGTCATCAAATAAGATCTCAACCATGATGTGGGTTGAAGGAGTTGTATTACTCTTCGCGCTGCTACTGGTAGCCTGGTTAAGTTTCGTCATCTCGAAAATGATAACGAAACCATTACAACAGGGGATCACCGCGGCAAGTCTGATAGCTAATGGAGATCTTTCGAGCAAATTAGTCATTAGCTCAAAAGATGAGATCGGACAATTACTTAGCTCTATGATTGAGATGCAAACAAAACTGACACAGGTGATCGAAAACGATATCCAATCGATCGTTGACTCAGCCAAGGCCGGAGATCTATCCCAGCGTATTGAACTCAATGATAAATCAGGCTTCTACCATAAGCTGAGCCATGGCATTAACGACCTTGTCGACGTCAATGAGGAGGTGGTTAAAGATACCGTCAATATGTTCTCGGCGATGGCAAGTGGTGACCTTAGCTACCGAATCGATACTCAATATCAGGGTGAATTTAATACCCTCAAGCAAGATGCCAATAAGACAGTTGAAAAATTAACTCAGGTTATCGAGGGAGATATACAACAACTTATTAATTCGGCACAGAGGGGAGATCTAAGTCAAAGAATCGTTCTGAATGGAAAAGACGGCTTCTTTGGGAAGCTAAGCTCTGGCATAAATCAACTTGTAGAGGTCAATGAACAGGTCGTCAATGACACCATCAGAATGCTCAGTGCTATGGCCAGAGGAGACCTGACTCAGCGTATTACAACTGATTATCAGGGCGCATTTGGTGAGCTGAAGAATGATGCAAATCAAACAGCCGAAAAACTCACTCAGGTCATAGAGAAAGACATTCAGGAGCTTTTAGATGCCGCACAGGCAGGCGACCTTACAAAACGGATATCACAGGAGAAGCATCAAGGTTTCTTCAGAGCTCTTGCTGGCGGCATAAACGAGCTGGTAAATGTTAATGATCGAGTAGTCAAAGACACTGTGATGATGTTTGCCGCCTTATCAAGGGGCGATCTTACCCCCAGAATCACCAACGAATATCAGGGAGCATTTGAAATCCTCAAGCAAGATGCAAATCAAACTGTAGATAAGCTCACTAAAGTCATAGAGATAGATATTCAGTCACTGGTCGACTCGGCCAAGGATGGCAACTTAACAGAGCGGATCTCTCTTGAAGATAAAGAGGGCTTTTTCGAAACGCTGAGTAATGGAATTAACGAACTGATCGATGTAAACGAACGGGTCATAAACGATACAGCACAGATAATAGGGAGTATGGCTGAGGGTGATCTCACCAATATGATAGAGAATAACTATCAGGGGATCTTTGGACAGCTCAAAGATGACACAAACAATACCATAGTAAAACTAACAGAGATCATCGGTAAAATTTCAAGCTCGGCCGATATAGTCAGCTCAGCGAGTAATGAGCTCGCTATGGGGCATATCGATCTAAGTACTCGAACAGAGGAGCAGGCAGCCTCTCTGGAGGAGACTGCGGCATCGATGGAACAGCTGGCTGAAACGGTTAAAGACAATGCAAAAAAAGCCTTGTTTGTTAACACGTTAGCCGACAACGCTCAGCAGAATGCCGTTCAGGGTGGCATAGTCGTAAACGATGCCATCAAGTCAATGATTGAGATCGACAGCGCAAGCAAAGAGATCGTTAACATTATCAATGTCATTGACGAAATCGCATTTCAAACAAACTTACTGGCACTCAACGCAGCAGTCGAGGCCGCCAGAGCGGGTGAACAGGGACGTGGATTTGCAGTTGTTGCCTCAGAGGTAAGAAAGTTGGCGCAGCGTTCAGCCAGTGCAGCACAAGAGATAAAGGGACTTATCAGCAACTCAGTTAAAAAAGTTGAACTGGGTACTAAGCTGGTTAATGAATCAGGCGAAACCTTAAACAAGATTGTCGACTCGGTAAAAGAGGTTTGTAGCATTATCGAAGAGATATCGAGTAGCGCTCAAGAGCAAACAAAGGGAATCGATCAGGTCAATATCGCTGTTAATCAGATGGATGAGATGACTCAACAAAATGCAGCCCTGGTAGAGCAAGCAACTGCAGCGAGCCACTCCATGGCTAGTCAAGCTAAAGGGATGAATGATGAGATGAAGTTTTTCACCGCCAAGCCAGAAAACACACACAAAGAGACGGTAATAACTAAGCTGGAACAGGTGGTCACAGCCTCCAAACAGGAGAAAAGAGCCGAACCGGACAAGGATGCCTCAATTACTCGTATCTCCGGAGAGGATTAACCAGGATTCATTCACCAGGATTCATTAACCATGTAGTGACTTCATGACTAAGCAGTGTAAAGGCTCTGATACCGAGAGCATCGGCCATGAAGTCATTAATATCGAAAGTGGAAAGGGGGTAAAGATTTGAGTCCCCTCTTCTACCTGCACGATAACCGAATCAGAAACGCTATTATTAGCAAGCCAAAATAATATATGAGCCCACTTATAATCTTACTCAACATAGACAAAATAGAACTCAGCAATGATCGAAATGGGCATTTTCCATACACATAAATGATACTTGTTGCATCGTCATTACCGGAACATTAAGCTCCCTTAGTGATGACATATCGATTCCGCTCTCCTCCTCACGACTGAGTGGAGCCGGGCTTGCTGCATAGTCATTGGTTCGACCGCAATCGACCCACACTCCCTGCCATTCGACACAATAGAATGCCTCGAGGCCAGTATCCGTTTTGCGCTGTGCTTCATAGGCGATAGGCCTGGGCTCCGGTGAATCTTCGCTCGAATGATTCGCTGATACTTCGGCCGCTAACACGGATACCACTAACTTAAGGTTATCAAACGCAGATAGAGTAACACCAACGTAGGGGGCGAGTAGGCGTTCAAGTTGCTCAGACATGATAAACTCCAATTTATTTCGCTGCTAAAGCAAGCAGATAATAGTCTCTGTCATCGAAGGTAAAGAAATCCAGCACCTGCATCGATGCCTTATTGGTATGAGCCGAAAATGATGCCAAGTTATCTTCAGCGATAAACGTCAACATAAACTGAAATTTGGGCTGAACTTGTAACTTAAGGTAGTTAACCATGGCCTCAAAAATCCCCTTACCTCTGCAGGATTTTTTAATCCAGATGGGTCCATATTGACATGAGTTCGCTTTAGTTATTTTAGTGCCGTCGACACTGAAGTCACCCAGCCTTCTCAAAATATTCCGGTACACAGGCCAGGATTCAAAGAACCGCCAACCACCAGCGATAACATAACCGACAATTTCTCCCCCTTTGCCATTATCCTGTTCGGCAACGACTATCCAATGCTCTGAAATAAGCAGTTTAAGCTCGGCTGAACCAAACGCTTGCCCATCTAATCCATATGATTGCTCTGAGCCACTCAGCTCATCGTTAAGGTTGGTTTGTTCAAGTTGTTGAAGCTGATTGAGGTCGCCAAGATGAGCTAATCTGATATTCATCACTCTACTCTAAATCTGATAATTGAAATTCTATGATAAACCGATTATACCAGCCCTCCCCCGCATTCATAATGCTTTAAATCTCCTCAATTTCTCGTCTCAATAGTTTGCATAAATCCAATATGGCTACCACACTTAATAAAATATCCACAGACCTTGGCCAAGGTTCCCATGCTTCCTGAAAATGTCGATACAAGTGTCAGTTTACTTGAGAGTGACAATACCCAACTCAATTTAGTTCGCTGGATGCACCAATGTGAATTGATGAAACGCTATTATCAAGCCGATGTCGTATTTGTTATTCAAGAAACCAGCAGTGGTTTCGAGGTTATCGTCAGCTCCATCAGTCAGAACCGATTATTAACTACCGGCACACTCTTCGAAGCCAATGATAAAATATTCCAACGCCTAGTTCACTCACAGCCCGAAGGGTTGAATATCGACCTGACCAATCAAAAGAAATTAATTTTGCCGGATGTGTTTGCCAATGCGGACAATATGTTGACCCGTCCTATCCTATGGCCCGATGGGACTCACTTTGGCTGTATCTGCGTACTCAACACCAGAATATCCTCAAATGAAAAAAACTCCTTTATGCTTGAGCCTTTCCAAATATTGTTGCAGCAAGAGCTCACTCTCTATTGTCAAACTCAGCGTATCGAGTCGCTATCGATGAGAGACAGAGAGACAGGCATGCTGAATCGGTATGGCTTTATCATGATGGCCCCGCGGCAACTCAGTCTCGGCCGGCGTTTTGGCGCATCCGCTGGCATAATATTTTTCGAGCTGTACCCAACGCCCCCTTTAGAGCATATAGAGGATAAACATAACCGCTTATTAGGTTCCATTATCCAGGATACGATACGAACCGCAGACATAGCAGCGCACTATAGTGAGACACAATTTGTTGTTCTGGTATTTGTGGATTCAGAGCGCGACCTTATTCACATAGGTAAACGGGTAGAAAAACTGCTTTTCCAACAAAATGATAAGCTCAAGGTAGACTCAAGTTGTAATTATTTCACCCCAGATTCGTCAGTAAAACTTGCTCCTATGCTGGAAGAGTCGAAAAAAGGACTCCAATCTGAGCTCCACAAACTTGAGGCTGCCCAAGTTAAAGCCAAGGCTTCACAAGAGACCCAAGCCGCACATAGAGAGGAAAATGATCGGATTAGCCACTAAAAATTGTACAAAGTATGTACTTGCCTCAATTTTAACGGCATCTCATCCGATGAGCATTTGAAAGTGGATCTTTTTCAAAGAAACAGCAAGTTTACATTTAGGTAACCACTTAAGTTGGGTATGCTAATACCAAGTTTTCGTTTACAACAAAAATCTAACTCGTGAATTGTTAAAGTCAGGGTTCGGGTTATAAACGAGTCAGCATGAAAACACCATTAAGTGAGAAAGCCTATGTTAGCCCAAAGCACACATCATCTACTTTGGCTAAGGGAGCAAGATCATCCGGCTATTAGCCTGCCAAGGTGGCAACAGCAAGTAGAGTTATTAGGTAATTTTTATCAAGCCCAGGCTTGTCTGATCCTTCAAGTGGTCAACAATAGCGTTCAAGTTGTCTGCGCTCGTCAGAGTCAAAATTTCCACTTAAACGGAGGCTCAGGCTTTGAAGATGCCGGCTTGTTAGCCATGATCCATGACTATGATGGCTACAGTTTAACTCAGTCCTCAGGGGCTGACTTTACCTCTGAGCTTTCTCAATTTAATCAGCTGTTATCCCGCCCTATATTTTGGCCAGATGGAGAGCTATTCGGTTGTATCTTGATCTGTGACCCGCTGCAAACTAAATACCGAGAACGATTAACCCCTCTCGTCGAAACCGCAACCTCATTGATCCAAGCTGAATTGAAGCATGTCTTTCTTATGCAGCAGGTAAAGATGCTCTCGGTACAGGACGAGCAAACCTGCATGCTCAATCCTTACGGTTTCAGCTTAATGGCCCCAAGGCAACTCAGTCTGAGCCGACGTTTTGGCTCCCACGCCGGGATCATTTTAATCGAAGAGATGATGAGCGAATCGCTCGAGTCTTCCAAGGACGACGCGGGACAGAGAATACGCATGCTGGCCAGGATCATTCACGACAACCTCAGAGATGCCGATGTGTCAGCCAGAGTGAGTCACAGGCAATTTATCATTCTCTGCTTCATCGATAATGAATCTAATCTCGATGCCCTTGTTTCCAGATTGAAAAAGCAGATAGCTAAAGAGGATCCAAGCTTAAGACTTGTCACAGGACAAAGCTACTTTACGCCAGATATTCAAATCAGTCTGGACCCTATGCAGGCAAAGGCTAAAGAGAACTTAAACATGAACAAACTTGAGCATCAGAAAACGACCCGCTAGCCCTATACTGATGTCGTCCTATATTGGCTCGTCTCGTTTCTTATCTTGTTCCCTTGCCCATTGTATAAAAATGACAATGGGAAAGGGTGACATCATCACCAAGCCTAAACCGATTAAACTCGATACCAGTACCATCCCGCTTATCACTAATGCCATGTCGGTATAGAGATAGGTTAAAACTCCAATGATAAACATGAATAATCCCACCCAATGCATCACCTTTAAGGTTTTCATTGCTCTTTTCACTCCAAAAAAAGACTTATCGCTTTTTATATTGCACTAATATTGTCACAATATGGTGAATATTAATTTGGATCCCAGTAATGTCTATAAAATTATATGCGATTGCCGCAGCTCTCCTCGGTTTAACCGCCTGCCAAAGTACCATTGAAACTCAACCACAAGATATTGCTCTTCAGGGAAGCTGGCATATTGAGGTAGTCACACAAAAACCTGTTATCGATTACAGCCCGGCCCAACTCACTTTTGCTCCAGACGGCAAATTGACCGGCAATAACAGCTGCAATAACTTCTTCGGCCAATACTCGATTGATGGTAATAAGATAACGCTGACTCCTGCAGGCAGCACAATGAAAGCCTGCGTCGATGCATTAATGGATCAAGAGCGCAGAGTGATGGCAGCCATGCCTGAAGTTGCCACCGGGGAGCTTGCCAAGGGTAAGTTACTTCTTAAAGATGCTGCAGGAAACACCCAGTTAATCTTAAGTAAGATATAGCGCTGACGCCCCCTATTTAAGAACATTTTCAAAAAAACCGCCATTCGGCGGTTTTTTTTACTCTGGGTACTGAGTTTATACCACTAGGTGCGCTCCGCTCCCTTGAACTCGTTGTTCATGGCGGCTTCACTATTTTGTATGGATGACTGCTCTGCTATCAATGCACTTTGTTCCATATCTGCATTATAGTGAGCAACATTAAGCTCACCTTCCGATTTAGCGATAACAGTCGTTGCGACTAAATCACCAGATACATTTACAACGGTACGAGCCATATCCAAAATTCTATCGATACCAGCGATTAACGCAACTCCTTCGAGAGGTAAGCCGACGGTGGTCAGCACCAGAGTCAACATCACCAGACCCGCACCAGGCACACCGGCGGTACCTATAGAGGCCAGCGTAGCGGTTAAAATGATGGTGATGTAATCCACCCAAGTCAGATCGATACCAAAGGCCTGTGCGACAAACAAGGCGGTGACCCCTTGATAGAGCGCGGTTCCATCCATGTTGATGGTCGTCCCCAGTGGCAAAACGAAACTGGAGATCTTCTTGTTAATCCCTAAAGATTCACTGGCACATTTCATGCTGGCTGGCAGGCTTCCTGCGGAGCTTGATGTGGTATATGCCACAGCCAATGCGTTACTGATCCCCTTAAAAAACTGCACAGGATTGAGCTTAGCAAATACACTCAGTACCACACTGTAGAAGCCCACGACGTGTATGAAGCAACCGATATAGACGGCAATAATGACTTTTATCAATGGCAGTAGCATCTCAACACCATACTCACCCGCCACCCAGGCCATCAAACCAAACACCCCATAAGGCGCCAGCTTCATGATCATATCGGTCAACTTGTACATGGCTTCGGCTAAACTTTCGAACACCTTAATAGCCGGCTTTCCATGATCGCCTATCAAGACTAGAGCGATACCTAAGGCGACGGCAAACACAATCACTTGCAAGATCTGCCCACTCGCTAAAGCTGCAATGGGGTTAGTCGGGATAATATTGATTAAGGTCTCCATCACAGAGGGCACTTCTTTGGCCGCTGTCAGGTTTGAATCGGCCTGCATTCCCAAACCAGCCCCTGGCTGCATAAAGTGTCCGACCGCTAGCCCTAAGGTGATCGCTATCGAAGTGGTGCCGAGATAGAAAATAAATGATTTAAAACCGATCCTTCCCATCTTAGCGGTATCTTGCATGGAAGTGACCCCCACAATAAGGGAGCAAAATACCAGCGGCACAATCAACATCTTAATGGTATTAACAAAAAGAGTGCCTATCGGCTTTAGTACAACCGCTTGCTCACCTAAACCGAGTCCCGTGGCAATGCCTAAAAGCATACCGATAAGAATTTGTAGCCAAAGAGGCACAGACATCCAGCGTGACCAGACACGGCCAACAATCGACGTTTTTTGTTCAGACATTATTTTCAACCTTGAGTGTAGAAAGCGATAGAGTTTTGGATGCGTCAATTTGAAGAGGCGAGCCATTAAATCCGCTCGATAGCGAAGTTTACAGGGCGACTAATGGATCAAAATAAAACGAGGCGAGATTTTACCATAGCTCGTAATAATCGAGGGTGATCAATATCAAGCAGAGAAGGCTTACAGCTCCTACCAGACAAGGAAAGTTAAGCGTCAGCTCATTACAACTCCAAGTGTGTAACAAACCAGAAACAGCATCGGGCAGGAATGACAATAAGTATAAAACAAACGTCTAAATATTAAGTAGAGTCATGCATCAAGCATCGAAAAAACCTTTGCTACCCTCATCATCAAATTTCATTTTATGTAGTGCGGCCGGAGGCTGTTCTCTCTCAATTAAATAACTCCAATAGGCATCATCGAAACCACGAAAGAGTTGATCGCTCTTACCTTCAGATTTTAAAATTAACCACCACCATACCAGCCCCCACAGACCAAAAGTAAGGATAGTCAACGCAAAATGAATCACTTTGTTCCTCTCATAACCAGAGGAGCGCGCTTCATGGCTCCTATAAACCACTCGCTCATGGCGGTCACTTATCGATTTTCCTGACAAATTACGATGTACACGATATTTATGATGAGTCGCGGCCATAATCGCCTCCAGCTTTACCTTTCTACTAAAAAGTTTAGCAGAGTTAGACTTTAGTCGAATAAAAAAGACCAAATGTTCTGACATTCAAGCCAGCATAAAAGCTCAACAGGCGGTTATGGAACATGGTAGAGTATTCGAAAAAAAATGGAGTCGATAATGAAAATAAGAAAAGGCCAACAGTCAGACCTTAGCGCTTTAATTCAGTTTAATCAGGCCATGGCCATGGAAACTGAAGAGCTTGCTTTAGATAGTCACTTACTAAATAAAGGCGTCAATACCTTACTTAGTCAACCCGAAAAAGGTTTCTATCTGGTCGCTGAAGTAGACAATGAGATCGTCGGTTCGCTCATGGTCACGTTCGAATGGAGTGATTGGAGAGCTAAGGACTACTACTGGATCCAGAGTGTCTACATTCGTCCTGAAAATCGTCGTCAGGGGATATACGGAAAACTCTATCAGGCGGTGAAAGATATTGCCGAGGAAAATGGTGGAGCCGCGAGTTTCAGACTCTATGTCGAACAGGAAAACACCAAGGCTCAACAGACTTATCAGGCTTTGGGCATGGAACAGAGTTATTATCTGATGTACGAAGAGAAATAAAAAAGCAATTGTGCCCAGGTGCCGTCACCTGGGAACTCAAATCTGTTTCGCAACGCTTCCTCCCACCCCCCCTCACACTCTCGATAACCGACATACATAAAACAAACTAAACACATTAAAAACATGAACTTGATTAACAAATGTTCGTGTTAATAAGTACTAACCAACATCATAAATATCGGCTATCATGCCCAGCCAGAATTCCTTGTCAGAATGCAATATGCGACACTTAAAGCGACTCAAAAAACAGACTCTATCTTTGCTACAGGTAAAAAGATATCAGTGGCTGATATCCATATTGCTATTCATCGCTCCCTTTACTATCTTGCTCCCGACAGAGTCAGCCTTCGTAAACTACAGCGCTAATTCACATGTTGAAGATCTGTTCGATCACATTTTTTTTAAAATCAATCAGCTGGGAACCACAAACCTGCGAGACAAAAAGCTGATAAAAAAACTCAATTTTGACTGTGGAGCTGACGATCTGGCAATACTCAGCAGCCGGGACTTCACTCCTCTCTATGTCAGAGTCATTCAACTTGAACTTAGCAACGGTGAAAAATGTTCAAATTTTGGGCCTGCTGTGATTCAGAATATGAGCCCCACTATTTTTGTCGCAAAACATAACATCACCCTGGCCTCGACGATTAGCCCCCTGTCACAGAGAAGAGAGACCATTTTAGTTCAACCCCATGGGGGGCATAGGTTACTCACAGTGATCAACAGCCGCGTTCTCAATAATCATCTGGATTCAGAGTGCGCCGATTGTTATCAACTCGAATACTCAATCGCAGGGCTTCCTACCATGATCCGTGGTGAAAAAGAGTTACTGCAGAAGAATCATCATTACTCGACGGGGAGTCAGTACTCCAATAATGACTACAACATCACCTTGCACGCGGGTGACAGACTCTATCAAGAGCTCGAGGAGGAGGTCGATGCCTACCTCTATATCGCGAGTTTCATCATAGCTATCTTGTTAAATATTATTTTTTGGAGTTGGTGCTCCTCCAGAGCCTCTCTCAAAGGCATGATCATGTCAGCACTGAGTAATAATGAATTTATCCCCTACTACCAGCCAATTATTAACAGTAAAACGGATAAGGTCGTAGGGCAGGAGGTACTCATAAGGTGGCGACAGAAAGACATGAGTCTGATACCTCCGGGGCAATTTATTCCTTATGCCGAGGAGAACAACCTGATTATTGCCATTACCGATACCCTTTTAGATCAGGTCTATCAGGATCTGACGGAGTTTACTGGCTGGGTCAGCGTTAATATCGTCGCTAAGCACCTGGAGCAAGGCTTACTCTCTCCTTGGCTCAAAGGCCACAACCATGAGCTGATAAAACGGCTGAGTTTCGAGTTAACGGAGCGGGAGCAGATTAAGCAATTCAAACAAGCCGAATCTGAAATCCAGTTAGTCTCTCACTATTGTCATGGGGTAAAGCTCGATGATTTTGGTACAGGGTATGGGGGCTTTAGTTACTTGCAGAGATTGGGAGTGCAGAGCATAAAGATAGATAAGATGTTTATCGATACGATTGGTACCGACGATCTTAAATGCAGCGTGCTCGATGCGATTATCACCTTCGGCCATAAAGCGAATTTGGAGATGATTGCCGAAGGGGTAGAAAGCAAAACCCAGGTAGACTATCTCGCCGAAAAAGGCGTTAACCTAATTCAGGGGTTCTATTACGCCAAGCCAATGGCGAAAGCTGAGCTAATCGACTTCTATCGGAAGAATAACCAATAATACCAGTTGCATTAAATAATTAACCAATTCAGAGCCCCTCAGGGTTTTCAATTCAAGGCGCATTGATGAGGAAATGGTTATTCCCTTTTAAGTCAATGCAAAGCAGAAGTGGGAAGCCTGAGGGGCTCACATAGTGCGAGCTTCAAAGCCCTTTATGCTTCACAGGATGCTTTCGATATAGAATAACTATTAGCTTCAATCATCCTACTTGCCTACAGAGCTTTGAACTCTCGCTGAATGGTCAGGTACTTAATGCAATTGGTATAATAAAGGCCATCAAAGATGGCCTTTATCGGCAATGCTCATCTAGAAAAGATTAAGCACAGATGCTGGTGACCTTTATCGCTAAACCACCCTGACTGGTTTCACGATACTTAACGTGCATATCCTTCCCCGTCTCATACATGGTTTCGATCACCTTATCCAGGCTCACTGTGGGCTCACTGTTACGGCGCATAGCCATGCGAGATGAGTTAATAGCCTTAACGGATGCTATCGCATTACGCTCGATACAAGGTACCTGCACCTGACCAGCTACCGGATCACAGGTTAAACCCAAGTTGTGCTCCATACCGATCTCGGCCGCGATACACACCTGAGAAGGGTTCGCCCCCATGATCTCAGCCAAACCAGCGGCAGCCATAGAACAAGCAACGCCAACTTCACCCTGGCAGCCCACTTCGGCACCGGAAATCGAAGCGTTACGCTTGTAGAGCGAACCGACTGCAGAAGCGGCAAGATAGAAGCGCGTATACTCTTGCTTACCCATAGGCTGAATAAACTTATCGTAATACGCCATTACCGCAGGAATGATACCCGCAGCGCCATTGGTTGGAGAGGTCACAACACGCCCACCTGCGGCATTTTCTTCACTGACCGCAAGGGCAAACATATTAACCCAGTCGAGAATAACCATAGGATCAGCAGAGAGACGCTCACCTGTGACTAACTGGCGGTAAAGTGCTGGTGCACGGCGAGGAACCCTAAGGGGACCCGCTAATACGCCTTCAGTCTGGCACCCTCTTTCGATACCTGCTTTCATGGTATCCCAAACGGCACCAAAGCCTTCATAGATAGCTTCTTCGCTATGGAAAACTTTCTCATTTTCCATCATCAACGCACTAATACTGAGCCCTTCACGCCTACAGGCCTCAAGCAGGTCAGACGCATAGGCAAATGGGTAAGGAAGGAGCACTTCATTAGCCGCAGCCAGTCCGAAATGCTCTTCATCGACAATAAAGCCACCACCTGTCGAATAATAAGTCTTACTAAATGCACAGGTCTCCCCAATCCAGGCGTGCAGTGACATACCATTTTCATGCAATGGAAGCGCATGTTCATGGAATGTGACTGAACCTTGTGGAAATGCGACATTGAAGCCTTCTTCACCTAAAGGTAAGGTTGAAGTCAGCTCAATCTGGCGAATATATTCTGGAATAGACTCGATATCGACACTCTCGGGAAGACTGCCTCCCAAGCCGACTAAGATAGCGGTATCGGTATGGTGCCCCTTGCCTGTCAAGGAGAGCGAACCATAGATATCGACACTCACGCGAGTGATCTGTTTCAACTCTGAACGTTGACGTAACTCATCGACAAACTCTTTTGCGGCCTTCATCGGCCCGACAGTGTGTGAGCTCGATGGACCCACACCTATCTTAAAAATATCAAATGCGCTAAACATAATAAACAACCTCTAAAAAAGCAGGAAAGGGTCAGTACTAAAACAGTACTGACCCTATAACAAGCATGATGAATGACTTAGAAATTAAGACAACATGCCGAATAGAATTGCCGTCATGGCTAACAGGCCTGCTATGACAACGAAGATGTTACTGATACGACCGCGGTAAGCTTTCAGTGCCGGCACTTTGTAAACAGCATACATTGGCATCAGGTAAAGAATTGCGGCGATGATTGGACCACCTAACGCTTCAATCATACCTAGGATGCTTGGGTTGATGATGGCAACACCCCAAATGGTAAAGAACATGAAGCCAAGAATAAACTTATCCACTTTCTTACCAGATACTTCTTTCTTACTGCTGGCAAGTTGCTTAGTGATAAGTCCTTTCAGACCTTCGGCAGCGCCCATGTAGTGACCGAAGAAAGAAGATAAAATGGCAATAGTCGCAATGATAGGACCAAAATAACTCACAAAGCCGCTCTCATGAACGTTTGCCAGATAAGAGAGAATCGCTAAGTTCTGCTCTTTAGACTCAGCAAGCTGTTCGGGGCTTAGGGAAAGCACACAAGAGAAGACGAACAGCATCACGAAACCAACCAACATCATAGTTGTGTTACGTAGAATCACATCGGCTTTATCTGATGCATTCTTACCGTGCTCACGCTTCAAAGAAACAGAGAACTGTGAAATAGCTGGAGAATGGTTAAAAGCAAACACGAGTACCGGAATAGTTAGCCAAACTGTACCTAAAAACTCTCCGGCAGCAGGCACCTGTGTCAGTGCATCCATCTTCCAGCTAGGAATAAGGTAGAAAGACATAAAGGCCAAAATTGCAACCAGTGGGTATACCAGAAATTGGGTCACCTTCAACATGAACTTCTCGCCGGAAACCATCACCGACATCATACCCAAGATAAGCACACCCGATAATATCCAACGTGGAGGTGAAGCCATTCCAAGTTGGTTAACGATGAAACTATCGATAGTATTGGTAATACCAACACCATAGATCAAAACGATTGGGAAGATAGCAAAGAAGTAGAGTAAGGTTATCGCCTTACCAGCCCCTACGCCAAAATACTCTTCAACTACGTGAGTGATGTCGCTGTTCTCCCTCTGTGAAGAACAGACAAATCGAGACAAACCACGGTGAGCCAGATAGGTCATAGGACCGATGATGACCGCCATCATGACCAGCGGCCAAAAGCCTCCCATACCGGCATTAATGGGTAGGAAAAGAATACCTGCACCTACTGCGGTGCCAAATAGACTCAACATCCAAGTTGTATCCTGACGTGTCCAACCCTGACGGCCAGCTTCTTGTACTTGGGTATTAATCGCTTCTTCTTGCATAAATATTACCTTTGAGGTGCTAATGACACCTTTGGTGTTCTTGGTATAAACAGTAACTTCGAGATGAATCGCTCACTTCGAAGTAAGAGCAAATTTCGGGCTCAGAATATAGATATGGAGTCCTGAAAAATTGATCTAGAACCGGGTTTTGTAATCAAATTTCAGAACAAGCTGATATTGGGATCAATGTCTAATTTATGATGTGCTAAATTTTCATATTACATCCACTTGAGCAACCTGGTTGAACCTGGACTTAACATTGGAATCACATGCATTACCTATCGATGATATTCTGGAATCAGAGATTTAACCCCGAGTTACGAGCGATATCTCAGAAACGGAGTAATTCGAGATGTAACCCCGCAATCAAACCGTGAAGCTTGAGATAAATCACAGTCATTTTCGCTATAAAAATAGACAGGGCTAGCGATACCCTCTAAAACAAGTTTTCATACAAAAAGTTCAACTAGCAGATATGGCTTTTAGTGACACTTTTAGTGACGGGGAGTAGTATATTTTTCAAAGAAGAGCTAACCCCATGTTTTAGTTATCGCTCACTCGAGTCAGATACGATAATCAACAAATAGGAAAGAGATAAGCATGCAAGAGATCGCCAATCTGAAGAAAATAAGAGTACTGGTTGGTTCGACCAATCCGGTAAAGATCAATGCTGCCAAAGTGGCCATTTGTCAGATCTTTCCGGAAACAGATATTGAGTGCATAGGTATTCACGCTCCCTCCATGGTTCCGGACCAGCCAATGACCGAGGTGGAAACCCGACAGGGTGCAATCAACCGGGTCACCTACTGCCAATCATTAGTCAATTCAAACGATCACTCGGCGGAGCTGTTTGTTGCGATGGAAGGTGGAGTCGATAACTTTGAACATGGCCCGGCAACGTTTGCCTATATTGTTGTTGCCACAGCGAATCAAGTTTCCGTCGGTCGCAGCGCACTGTTGCCACTCCCCTCATGCGTCTACCGCTCATTAGCCGCAGGTGAAGAACTTGGCGATGTCATGGATAGACTGTTTAATACCAAAAATATTAAGCAGCAAGGCGGGGCAATAGGACTATTGACTAAAGGGCACGCAACCCGTGAAAGTATCTACACTCAGGCACTCATTCTTGCCATGGCTCCTCTATTAAATCCTGAGCTATATCAAGACTAAAGCATTTCAGTAATGACTTGCATTTATACCGGTAACTCCCTAGTTTAGACATAGAGTGTTTAGACTGAAGTTATTTAGCTCATCGCTATATGATATTCACCAAGACCGCTCACAAGTGCAAAATCTGATTCGCAAATCACTTGCATTCTTTCTCATTACCCTCTAGGTTAGACATTTAGATGTTAGTCGCAACTAATTAAAAGGGTTGGGGAGCTGTGTTAAATAGCAAAAATGATATTTTTAGCAAAGACAAGGCTGAGCAGGTACAGGGTTCAGGCCTGAGAACATTATCCAGACACTTAGTCAGACAATTGGGAATGCTCAATTCGGCGTGTGGCGATCTGCCACTCTCTCCGGTTCAGGCTCACGCGTTGATTGAGCTCAGGCATCAGGCAATCCCAATAAAACAACTCGCTCAAATACTCAACATTGATAAATCTAATGCCAGTCGAGCCATCACAAACTTGGTGGAAAAAGGGCTTGCGCAAACTAAGAGCAACCCCAAAGACAGCAGAAGTTTACTCGCCCACCTGACCCCCCAGGGAAAGAAGTTGCTTCACAAGCTGGATCTGCAGCAAAACATTGTTTTCGAACAGATCCTATCGCAACTTTCAGCCGAAGAGACAAAACAGATAGAGAGTGCAATAACGGTCTATCATAAAGCGATTTGCCGCTCTCAAGCTCAACAGGGATTGACCATCCGCGAGATAAAGCCAAAAGATGATGAAGCTATGGCTCAGATCATTCGTGAAGTCTCAGCCGAATATGGCCTCACTGCTGACAAAGGCTATGGTGTCTCAGATCCTAGCCTGGATTCCCTCAGCCAGGAATATCAATCCGATAACGCCTGCTACTGGGTAATAGAGGAGGATGGGGTAATACAGGGAGGCGGAGGGATTGCACCAATACACTCTAAATCGAACCCTGTTGAAAGTGATGGCTTAAAATCAGAGTCTGAGTCAAAGACCGCCTTCGAAGATGGAGTTTGCGAGCTTCAGAAGATGTATTTTTCACACCAACTTCGCGGTAAAGGGTTAGCGAGACGCCTCGCCTATCAGGCGATCAACTTCGCTCGTGAACGCGGTTATCACTCCTGTTACTTAGAGACCACTGCTTGCCTTAAAGAAGCCGTTAAGTTGTATGAATCAATTGGCTTCGAACATCTGCAGTCTCACCTCGGCAATACCGGCCATGACGCCTGTGAAATGCCGATGTTATTGAAGTTAACGAAAAACTGAGATGCTAAGATATAAACTAAGACGATGCCCTTCGGGCTAATCGACGCTTCGCTGTAGAATCTAAGACGACGCCCTTTGGGCTATTGGGTAAGATTGCTTTAAAAAAACAGGCGGAGCCGTCGAATATGCGGAGCCATCATACAGGCTGCGCCATCACATCGTCGCAGCCGCCATCTGATATATCTAGTCTTTCCCCCAAAACCTTGTTAGCCTCAAATGATTCTCGTTGCGCAATTTGCGCCAAAATTAGAGTGGAGTTTTTATGGAATATAGACGTATCCCACATTCCAGCCTTGAGGTAAGTGAGCTCTGCTTAGGTACCATGACTTGGGGTGAGCAGAATACCCAACAGGAAGCTTTTTCCCAACTCGATTATGCCATAGGTGAAGGGATCAACTTTATCGACACGGCAGAGATGTATCCGGTCCCTCCCAAGGCTGAAACTCAGGGAGAGACCGAGCGAATATTAGGTAATTACCTAAAAAAAACTGGTAATCGTAACGACCTAGTCATTGCCACTAAAGTTTCGGCCCCCGGTGGTAAGAGTGACTATATTCGACCGAATATGGCCCTGGACTGGCGCAATATTCATGAAGCGGTCGATGCCTCACTGGAACGACTTCAAATCGACACCATAGATCTGTACCAGATCCACTGGCCAGACAGAAACACCAACTTTTTCGGCGAACTCTCTTATCAGCAGATCGATGATAATGAGAAACAAACCCCCATCATAGACACGCTTGAAGCATTGGCCGACTTAGTAAAATCAGGAAAAATCCGTTACATAGGCGTATCCAATGAAACTCCCTGGGGTCTGATGAAGTACCTGCAACTAGCAGAAAAGCACGACCTCCCTCGTGTCATTAGTGTCCAAAACCCCTATAACTTGCTTAATCGCAGTTTTGAAGTGGGCATGGCAGAGATAAGCCATCGTGAAGAGGTGCCATTATTAGCTTACTCACCTCTGGCATTCGGAGCACTCAGCGGTAAATACCTCGATGACCAATGGCCAGAAGGTGCCAGACTGACCCTGTTTAAACGCTTTGCTCGTTATACCGGCAGCCAGATGGCACTCGAAGCGACCAAGGCTTATGTCGAGTTGGCTAGAGAGTTCCATATGAGCCCAGCGCAGATGGCTCTGGCGTTCGTTAACTCACGCAAATTTGTGGCCTCCAATATCATAGGCGCAACGAGTCTTGAACAGTTAAAAGAGAATATCGACAGCATCAATACCAGTATCTCACCCGAGTTGCTTATTCGTCTGGATGAGCTGGCTCAGATATACAGACTACCTTGCCCTTAAAAAGTAAGAGTAAAGACAGTTATAAGCTTTAAGCGGTAAGCAGAGTCAAAAGCGGCTTCAGAAATATCATCAGGATGACAAGATAGAAAGCGACGAAGAACTCGCCGTAAACCAAGCATAAAAGGCACTTGCAATAGGCGTTGAGATCTCCGAAGATCACAACGCCTTTTATTTTTGTTATGAACCAGCGGATTAAACCATGGACTTTACCCAACTGCGCGCTCAATTTCCGACTCTCGAGCAGACCTTAGAGGGGTACCCACTGTGCTACCTGGACACGGCGGCCACCAGCCAGAAGCCTAAACGAGTCCTGGATGCCATGGTTCAATATTATGAGAAAGATAACGCGAACGTTCACAGAGCCGCTCATCAGCTGTCGTCCAGAGCCACGAGTCAATATGAAGCGGTACGTGACACACTGACTCGCTTCATCAATGCTGAGCGCCGGGAAGAGATAATCTTCACCCATGGCACCACCGAAGCGATTAATATGGTGGCCTATGGATTAACGGCTCAGATTAAAAAGGGCGATCTTATTCTGATCGATACCGCGGCTCATCACGCCAATATCGTCCCATGGCAGCAGTTGGCTCAACGCACCGGCGCAATTATCAAGCCCATTCCTCTGACTGAAGATTGCCGTTTAGATGAAACCGCCTATGATGCCCTGCTGCGAGACAAGCCCGCGATTGTCGCGCTGAGCCATGTCTCTAACGCCTTGGGCACCCTCAACCCGGTTCACTCCCTGATAGCTCGCGCTAAACAAGCCGGCGCGCTCACTCTAGTCGACGGCGCGCAGGCGATTGCTCATCTGGCTGTCGATGTCAGAAGTATCGATTGTGATTTCTACGTATTCTCCGCCCATAAAATGTATGGCCCGACCGGGCTTGGCGTACTTTATGGCCGTTATGACATATTAGATACCCTTGCCCCCCTGATAACCGGCGGTGAGATGATCAAAACCGTCAGCTTTGAGGCAACCGAGTTCAATATTCTGCCAAACAGACTGGAAGCGGGAACACCGCCGATCGCCGAAGTGATAGGCCTGGGCGAAGCCATTGCCTTTATCGATGAACTGCCGAGCGTTCAAACAGCCAGGCAGGAAAGTGAGTTAATCTGTTACTTACAATCACAACTCGAGCAGTTAGGCGACATCACCCTATATGGTGCTCATCGGGATAATATCGGTGCTGTGGCATTTAATCTGGCAGGGGAACATCATCAGGACGTAGGGATATTATTAGATCAACAGGGCGTCGCCGTGCGCTGCGGCCACCATTGCGCCATGCCGTTGATGCAGAGTCTGCAGATCAAAGGCTGCTGTCGAGCCTCGGTCGGTGTCTATACCAGTAAGGATGATATAGACAACTTTATCACCGCACTCACATCGGTAAAAGAGATGCTGTTATAATTAAATTTCAGGTTCTAGGTTCTAGGTTCTAGGTTCTAGGTTCTAGGTTCTAGGTTCTAGGTTCTAGGTTCTAGGTTCTAGGTTCTAGGTTCTAGGTTCTAGGTTCTAGGTTCTAGCAAGTTATCCATTACATAGATTTATTTAACAGTATTCAGGTCAAGTATGAGTCAAACAGCACAGCCCGCCACAGAGGTATTTTTAGCACTTAAACTCGATAGCAGTGAGATAATGCTGTCGTTTGAGAACGCCAATAATTGGCAAGAACGCTATCGTCAAATAATGCTGCTTGGTAAAACTCTGCCTAAGCTAGGCGAGGAGTTTCGTGTAGAACAGGCTCAGGTCAGAGGATGCGAGAGTAATGCCTGGCTCTACCACACCGTAATAGAAGGCAAACATTATTTTCTGGCCGACAGCGATGCCCGTATCATAAAAGGATTGGTTGCTCTGCTGTTGGCCGCTTGTCATGGTAAAAGCTCAGAAGAGATAGCCACTTTTGATATAGAAGGCTACTTTGACCAGCTAGGATTAACGGGCCAACTTAGCCCGTCACGCACTAATGGATTGTTCGCCTTGGCTAAGGCGATCAAAACCGCAGCCTAGAAAGCGAATAACGATCAACAGTTAGCCTATTTTCGTCATCTCACTGATCACAAAGCTTGCTACCGCCCCCTCAACAGCTTTCAGGTATGCCTCGATATGTCCACTAGCAAGGTGAGTCTGCAATAGTGCCTTGCTTTCCCAACCTTCATAAAACACAAAGAGTTCAGGGCGTTCGTTATCTTGATGCAGGTCGTATTGCAGGCAGCCCAGCTCCTTACGTGTAGGCTCAATCAGTTTCAGCAGTTCTGATCTCACCAGTTCCACTTGACCTTGTTTCGCTTCGATATGGGCTACGACAGTTAATATACTCATGATTTATTCCATTTGATGGTTCGAATTAGTAACAATTATAGAGAACCATACTCAAAGATAAAGACGCTAATACCTCGAACACTTTCAAAATATTTTTGTCAATATAGGCGTATCAACCCTGACAACACCAACACAGAGATAGCATCTTCACCGAGCTTGCCGATCCCGAAAGAACACCTGAAGTCATTAGGCTAAGAGATAACATCAGAGCATGGCGTTTCTACGATCACTTCCGCAGCGATAGCGATGCCTTCCCCGGGGCCAAAGTGCATATCGAATATGAATCTAACGGCATGCTAAGCGTGAGATTTTACCAAGAGGGGCTGTTACGTCCGCTCAATGCGGCTGAGCTTTCCGACGGGACACTCAGATACCTGCTGCTCGTCGCAGCCCTATTAACGCCCAGACCACCCGAGCTTATGGTACTTAATGAACCCGAAACCAGTTTGCACCCGGATCTGCTACCAGCTCTATCTCGTCTGATAGCCAAAGCATCACAACTGTGTCAACTATGGGTTGTCTCTCACGCCAATAGCTTGATCAACGCCCTCAATACATTCGAACACTGCAATCTGATTGAACTGGATAAGCAACTGGGGCAGACGGAGATAGTCGGTCAGGATATTTTAAGCAAACCCAGCTGGAACTGGCAGAGCCGCACTTAACCGCAGCGGCAAAAGCCAAGTTAAGAACGAGCCGGGAGCTGCTGGTAACTCCTGGCTCGTAGCTCGTAGCTCGTAGCTCGTAGCTCGTAGCTCGTAGCAAGAATAAACTAAAGCGAGAAGTTTGCGATCGTCTTCTGAATACCGACCACATCGGTGCCCTTCTTAAGCTCTTTAACCAAAGGATCTTTTTGACCCGAGATCCATAACTTAAGCTCAGAGTCCATATCGAATCGGCCCGCAGTTTCAACTTCGAAATGGGTGATAGCCTTATAGGGAATAGAGTGATAGCTGACTTTCTTGCCTGTCATCCCCTGCTTATCGATTAAGATGAGTCGCTTATTGGTAAAAACAAACATGTCCCGTATGACTTTATAGGCCAGGTGTAGCTGCTCATTATCACCCAAAATTGGATTTAACTCTTCGGCTAACTCCTCTAAATTAACTTCAGATGCATTGCCCATCAGCGAATCTAATAATCCCATCTTTCTTCCTTAAAAAGTGCTTGGTCCTTATACCGATTAGCATAAGTGCCCATCTATAGATAAGTCTCAAGATAGCATATTCCGTTAGGGTTAACAGAATCGAAAGGAGTGACAATTAAAAGGGTGCCTAAAGGGAAATTAAGAAATTTTAAACGAGGAACAGAATTACAAAGAAAAGAGATAGTTGAATAAAAAATGAAGCAACTGCAACCTATGGGACACTCAAAGAATCACCATAAGTTGCGTTACGTTCGACAAACCTAGCCTCTGCCGTCGCTCTTCACCTGACGGTTGGCGCCAACCACCATCATTTCACACTTAGGGCAGTCGAAAACCAGCTTTAATACATCTTTACCTATCTCAAGTACCATAGGATCTGCCTTTATCCCCGGCACCTCTTTAGGACAGAGATTGAAGTTGAAGCGCAGGCAATGTTTAGTCACCATCAATGGGACCTCTTCGGTGATACCGTTCTTCTCATAGGTATCTTCAATCTCAATCACACCATGCTGCAGATAGAAGTCTTTCGACTTTTGGTTGGCCACATTAGCCAGATAACTAAGATGCTTAGTCGGATACATGGCGTCTTGATTATGTTTCCAGGGCAGTGGTCGTTGATAATCATCGACTCGGGCTTGCTCGAGCGCCGTGACCGCATCACGACGAAGACCGTTAATCACGGAGGCTGGCGCAAACCAAACTTGCTCAGTCTCGATACTGATCTCACGGGCAACAAAATCGGTACTGCCAAGTTTTCCTAACTGTTTACGCAGCTTTGCCCTAGCGCTTTCTGGTTCATTTGCAGCCTGTTTATCTAAAGCCAGAGTCACCACGCCCTGATGACCATAGATATCTGTCATCGCCATCTTGATGCCATCTGTGGTGTCTGTCAGCTTGATATCGACCTCAATAGAACGCTTCGATGACTCTTTGGCCAACACCGCCTCGAAAGCCTGATCTCGGTTACGATAGATAGTCATACCCACTTCAAGATCGCCTGGCACCGCCAATACATGCAGTTTAAGACCTTCGGCGCGATTCAACCGCAAGCCTTTCAGCTTATCATCGGACTGCTTGGCACTGGCATAGTTGGCAGGGAAGTAACATAAGCCATCACCATTATTAAAACTGTGGGTGGAGTTAACCTCGATGTAATCTTTGCCTAAGGCCTTAACCGTTGCGACCTCTTCACCGATAAATTTCGGTGAACGAAAATCACTGACCCCCTGACTACGCTCATGAACAAAGTAATCGGTGCGACCACGGTTAAAGGTTTTCTCCGGATTTGGAGTGAAGTTATGCACACTGCGACCATGTGATGAAGCTTTCAATTCCGGACGGCGCGCGATGATCTTGTCCAGCTCTTGCCTGTAATGGGCTGTCACATTTTTCACATAGTTGATATCTTTGAGTCGGCCTTCAATTTTAAACGAGCGCACGCCGGCATCGATCAAGGCTTCGAGATTATCGGTCTGATTATTATCTTTTAGCGATAACAGATGCTCATTTTCGGCAAGTACTTCGCCCTGACGGGTCTTAAGTTCGCCCGGAAGACGACACATCTGTGAACATTCACCTCGGTTAGCACTGCGATTACTGAATGCATGGCTTAGGTTACACAGACCACTGTAAGCCACACACAGGGCACCATGAATGAAGAACTCGAGTTGCATCTTAGTATGAGCGGCCACTTCGCGTATCTGACTCAATCCCAGTTCGCGAGCGAGTACGACCTGTGAGAAACCAACCTGCTCAAGAAAAACCGCTTTTTCGGCGGTGCGGTTATCCATCTGAGTACTTGCATGCAACGCGATGGGAGGAAGGTCGAGCTGTAATACGCCCATATCCTGTACGATGAGGGCATCGGCGCCAGCTTCATAGAGCTGCCAGATCAACTTTTCAGCATCGGCCAGCTCATCATCCATCAAGATGGTATTAAGCGTAACAAACACCTGAGCATAGTATTTATGGGCAAAGCTACAGAGCCGGGAAATATCTTCCACACTATTACCCGCGCTAGCACGAGCGCCAAAATCAGGGCCACCGATATAGACCGCATCGGCACCATGAAGAATCGCTTCCATACCAAATTCGGCATTTTTAGCCGGGGCAAGCAGTTCTAATCGGTTCGATATATGCGAGATATCATCGGGGGTAAAGATGGCAGCTTTGCTCATAAAAATCACTCAAAAGGTAACGCGAAAATTTTGGTGAGATATTATAGCAAAAAATGGGGCTCAATTGGGATTAGCTAATATAAAATCACAATCTATCATTAAGCGCAGATGAACAAAGTGAGCAAAAAACATTCAGTAATGTACTGCTAACCATACAGTTTCAGTCTCTTCACTGGTCCAGCTCACCCTATGTTTTCTATGTGCCTCAATATCGACATAATCCCCTGTTCGCAGGTGTATAAGCTCACCATGCTCAAACTGCAGCTTGGCTTCCCCCTTCAACACCATCACCCACTCACTTCTATCTTGATCGTACCATTGCCCCTCAGGAGTCACATGGGCATTAGAGACAATCCGCTCGATTAAGACCTTGTCATTGCCGCCGATCTGCTCGAACACTTCAAGAGAAAGGTCTGTGGGGAGCTCACTCAACATATTACTCTTATTCATATTTCCTCAATAAGTCATGTTAACGACTAAAGAAAGCTGGTGATCTCATCAAGCGATTTTTTCTGGGTAGAGTGAGCCGGAATTGTCGCCCCTTCATCCGGGTATCCGACAACAATCAGCATATAGGGGCGATCGACATCATTGTCTCGCCCACAGACCTTACTCAAAAAAGACATAGGTTTAGGCGTGTGAGTTAAGGTGCCAAGACCCGCATGATGTAAGGCTTGCAGAAGAAAGCCTGTAGCGATGCCTACAGACTCATGAACATAATAGTTAGTCTTGCTGGCATTATTTTCAATCCCGCCACGCTTTTGAGAAAATACGGCGATAAGCCAGGGCGCACGCTCTAGATATGATTTATTGGCATCGGTCCCCAAAGGTTTCAACGCCTCCAGCCACTCTTCACCCGCTCTGCCTTCGTAAAAAGAGCGCTCCAACGCCTCGGCTTCATGGCGGATCTGTGACTTAACTTCGGGTGAGCTTATCGCGACAAAGTGCCAGGGTTGGTGGTTGGCACCGCTAGGTGCGGTTGCGGCAGTTTGAATGCATTGTTCGATAAGCTCTCTGCTAACTGCTTTATCAGAAAACTGCCTGATAGAGTGACGCCTTTTAACTTCATTGTAATGGCTCTTAGCCCTAGCGAGCATCTCCTCTTCGCTGTACTCAATAAAATCTGTTAGAGGAAAATGTGCTTCAACCTCAATCATCTCTCTTCCTTGTATTGATATTCTCTGTTTACCATAACTCAAGGAGAGTAAAAAACCAGCAAATAAAACCACAGCAATTTTCAGCGAGTAAGTCTGTACATTTTACCGCCACCGCTTTAGTGTTAACACTAATGAGCAAAAGTTCTAACCTAAGGTTTGCACTGGCTTCAACTATGCAGCGTGTTACTCTCGCCCTAGTATCCACACTCTTAGCAATATTATCATTCCTATTGCCTGTACTCGCTGCACCTTTAGATACCTCAAACGTATTTAAACAGCCGATAGGTAAAGAGCTCCTCTTTCTTCAAGAGCAGCAGCCGCTCTCTGTTAACTCGGCCCTAGCAGCCTATTTACAAGGGGATTTTACAGCCTCTCATTCAAGCGTGCTCAGCTTCGGTATTGGCTCTAAACCTATCTGGTTGGCTTTTAATGTTCAAAATCCGCTAACCTCCCCGGTTAATAGGCGAATCCAGATAGCAACATCTTGGCTAGATAGTGTAGACATTCACTATATTCCGACACGAACGACCGCATTCAGACAGGTGGTAACTCAATATTCTGGAGATAGAAGTTCTTTTACCAAGCGCAATTTAAACGACAGGTATTTCAGCTTCGATCATGACTTCACACCGGGGGAAACGACGGTATTAATTCGTATCGAATCACCTGATCCTATGGTCTTGCCAATATACTTTTCAAATCTGGATACAGCACTAGAACGATCCCAATTCCAAAGTTATAGCTATGGCTTCCTCTATGGTGCAGTACTCTGCCTGCTTATTTACAACATATTGTTATTTATCGGGATGAGAAGCATCAGCTACCTCTTATACTCGATGTTTTTGTTTGGATTTCTATTGATGAACTTGTCCTATACAGGCCATGGTTATCAGTGGCTATGGCCTGAGTTTCCACAATGGCAGCAATGGGCAAATCCGGTATTGATGATGCTCTTCAATGTGACAGGCCTGCTGTTTGCGTTACGCTTTTTACGGGTAAAATCCTTCCTGCCTGGCACCTATAAACTCACCAAGCTTATCTGCATCCTGTTCCCTCTACTGCTGCTTATGGCCTTCATCGCCGGCGATCAGGTTCTTGGGCTCTTTTTTGCCTTCGACTTTATGCTTCTATTCTCATTTATGATGATACTGCTTGGTCTTCTGGCACTTAAGGCCGGCAATCCCAGCGCTAAGGTATTTTTACTGGCATCTACATCTTCGATGACAGGTGCCGCTGTCACAGGCATGGCGGTTTGGGGATTCATTCCATTTACCGATGTGACCTATCGCGCTGCCGAAATCGGCATTCTCATCGACATAGTGTTATTGGCATTGGCGCTGGCTGTCAAATTTCGCGCCACAGAAAGAGAGAAGATCATTGCCGAACATCAGGCCAAGACAGATCCTCTGACGGGACTCAATAATCGCCGGGCTTTCTATGAGATAACCCCAATATTCTGGAAGCAAAAAAAGACAAAAGTTGGGGTATCAATGATCATTATCGACATTGACTACTTCAAGGTCATCAACGACACATATGGTCATACTGTCGGCGATGACGTTCTTGTTCAATTTGCAACACTATTGAACAAGAGTCTCAGGCAGCAAGATATCGCGGCTCGCTGGGGAGGTGAGGAGTTTATTTTATTGCTACCCAAGACTCGACTCAGAGAAGCTTCGACTATCTCTAAACACCTGTGTGAGAGCATTGCAAAGCATGCATTTATTGCTGACAGTAACGAACTTCAGGTAACCGCGAGTATAGGACTGGCCCACGGAAGTCCGGCTCACTTCACCCTAGAGCAACTGATTTCACTTGCCGATCAGCAACTCTATCAGGCCAAACAATGCGGAAAAAATCAGATAAGTTATGAAAACAGCCCAGATGTCCCAGGCGAAACTTGTAATTGACTAGGGGAGTTTAGCCATCAGCTTCTGATTTTCATTTTCGATGTGCTTATAAAAATCACGGTCTGACAGTTTAGATGCTGCGGCCTCATCTATCACCAAAACGGCGTCGGTGTGCAGTTGCAGCGCAGAGGCGGGGCATGCGGCCATCAACGGTCCTTCCACTGTAGCCAAAATGGCATCGGCTTTATTCTCACCCGTTGCCAATAACACCACCTTCTTAGCATCTAAGATGGTACCAATCCCCATAGTAATCGACAGGTGGGGCTGATATTCATCATCACGAAAGAATCGGGCATTATCTTCGATAGTGGCCTTGGTCAATGTCTTTACACGAGTACGTGACATTAAGCCTGATGAGGGCTCATTGAAACCTATGTGACCGTTACGACCAATGCCCAGCAGCTGAATATCGATACCACCGGCGGCTTTTATCTTCTCCTCATAACCCACACAGGCTTCGAGTGGATTCTCGGCATCTCCAGGCGGAACATAAGTTTGTGCCTTAATGATATCGATATGATTAAACAACTGTTCATTCATGAAATAACGATAACTTTGTGGGTGTGTCCCCTTCAGCCCCAGATATTCATCGAGATTAAAGCTGGTCACATCCTTAAAAGAGATCAGCTTAGCATCACACGCCTCGATCAGACCTCGATATAATGAGACCGGGGTAGATCCTGTCGCCAAACCTAAAACAGAATTCGCCTTCTTTTGTAATTGCTTAATGAAGATATTAGCTCCATAAGCAGCGACTTCGGCACTATCTTTTAAAATGACGATTTGCATAATTTCAGAACCACCCACACCCAGTTAGATACATAACCAATACTTGATAACATTACTATAACCAAAAATGACAACGCTGTCATTAGTAATTATAAACGAGTGACAGCCCCTTAATCCAAGGTGGTAACAGACTATTTAGAGATTCCCCCCTCAGTTTTAATCCGCTCGCGGCTCCCCTCCTATTCTCTGTTCAGGTTATACTGTGTGAAGCTCTAAACAGATGACTAAACCAGAGATGCCTGAAGATAAACCGATACCACAACTGCAAACGAATAACGATACCTCCGATGAGTTCAATACTAAATGTGTATCGATAAGGGATGCGTCTCAACCACATCACCACTATAAAATTTTCAAGCCCTATGGCTACCTGAGTCAATTTGTCCCGGAAAGAAGAAAGAGTAAAAAGCTGCTCGCCGAACTGGCCCTGTTCCCTGCCGGCACAATGGCAATTGGCAGACTCGATCATGACTCTGAAGGGCTACTGTTACTGACTACCGATGGCATGGTCAGCCACCAAGTTCGCAGTAAAAAAGTAGCGAAAGAATATTATGTGCAGGTCGATGGTGACATCGATGACGCCGCCATACTTAAGCTGCAAACAGGGGTCGAGATAGGCATCAAAGGCGAAAAATACCATACCCTGCCCTGCAAGGCGTTTAAACTGAAAAATGAACCTGAATTACCGTCTAATGGACGTAAACCCCGTGACCCTAAACATGGACCGATGAGCTGGGTATCGATCACGATAAGCGAAGGGAAAAATCGTCAGATAAGAAAGATGACTGCGGCGGCAGGTTTTCCAACTCTGAGGTTAGTCAGAGTCAGAATTGGCAATGTTCATCTCGATAGGATGCGATCCGGCGAGGTCATTCAACTTGAGGACCCATCGGGTATCCGGTGAGTTAATGATTAGATCGACGCTCCCGCTCAATTCAGGCGCACAGATACCGGCTTAAGCCGAGACGAGTTTCTGCCGAGCGGGATAACTGAGGAACGTCAATCAGAGTAAGAAGTTAAGTAGTTCTGTGGGGAGCTGCGGTCTACTATAGAGGTATCCCTGCACTTCATCACAGCCGCTTTCACGTAAAAAATCGGCTTGTTCCTCAGTTTCAACTCCCTCCGCAATAACTTGTAAATTCAACGCATGACCCAAGGCAATCACAGCCTTAGCAATGGCGGTGTTATTAGCGTCAGAAGGAATGTCCCTGACAAAAGACTGATCGATTTTTAACTTATGAATAGGCAGCTTTTTCAGATAATTAAGTGACGAGTAGCCGGTGCCAAAATCATCGACAGAGAGCTCAACGCCTAGCTCCCCTAACACCCTGAGATCGCGAATAGCCACTTCGGGATCCGACATCATAAAGCTCTCGGTAACCTCAAGCTCCAACGACTGAGCAGGAAAGCCTGTCTCATTCAGGATCTGTTTGACCTCTTCGACAAATGAGCTCCGCTTTATCTGTTGACCGGCGATATTCACCGCAATACGACCAAATATTTTGCCCTGCTCATTCCACTTAACACCTTGCAGGCATGCCTCTCTCAATACCCAACTGCCAATCGAATTAATCAGGCCTATCTTCTCAGCGACGGGAATAAATATCCCAGGAGAGATAACGCCTAAGACAGGATCCTCCCACCTGAGCAAGGCCTCGAAACCCACAGTTTTAAGACTGTTGAAGTTAAGTTTCGGCTGGTAAACCAGATGGAAGTTACCCTCCTCCAGAGCCATATGCAGTGCACTTTGCAGCTTAAGGTGCTCTCGTGACTCCAAGGTCAGAGACTCGGTATAAAAAGCATAACTGTTACGACTGTCCTGCTTAGCCCTGTGTTTAGCCGCATCCGCATTTCTTAACAGGGTATAACCGTCCTTACCATCATGAGGGTAAACAGAGACGCCCATACTGGCGGTCAACCTGACCTGATCGTTCTCCCCGACAGAAAAAGGCTGTTCGAACGCTTCCCTTAACTTACTCAGGGCTAAAGTGAGCTCTTCACTGCCTCCGCCCCCTGGAAACAACACGACAAATTCATCGCCGCCAATACGCGCCAGTGTATCCTCGGCGCCTTTTTTAGCCGTTAACCTGTTAGCCAGTTCCACCAAGATCTCATCACCCATAAGATGACCGAAACTATCATTGATCTGCTTAAACAGGTCCACATCGATAAACACAATAGCCAACTGAGAGCCTTGATGATGAGCATGACGGAGCTCCTGCTCAATCTGGGCAGTCAATGTCATCCTGTTCGGTAGGTTGGTCAAAGGGTCATGGTAAGCAAGGTGGGCCAGCTGCTCTTCATTTTTCTTCTGCGCCGAAATATCCGTAAACACGGCAACGAAATATCGCACCAACCCATCATCACCAAGCATCGAGCTAAGGGTAACCAACTGCGGAAAGATGGCGCCATTCTTGCGTCGATTCCAGATCTCACCGTGCCATCTCCCCTTGTGCAACAAACCTGTCCACAGGTCATCATAGAAGGCTTTATCATGTCGACCGGAGCTGAACATGCTGGGATTTTTACCTAACACCTCTTCCCTCGAATACCCGGTAATTTCAGAGAAAGCCCCATAAGTTTCTATGATCTTGCCATCCCGGTCGGTGATCATCACCCCTTCGACAGAGTTTTCAAATACCCGTCCGGAAAGCTCTAACTGTTCTTGTATTGCCTTATGTTGAGAGATATTTCTGGAGAGTCCTATGACCCCTTTAAGGCAACCATCATCTGTCACTACAGGAACTTTTGATGTCTCCAACCAGTATCTATCGATCTCGGCATGTTGTCCCTCACACTCGCCAGCCGTGATCTGCTCGCCCTTATTAATGGCTTCCGTATCGGCTTGAATAAACTCTTCGGCTAAATCGGCAACAAATAACTCTTCATCTGTCTTGTTGATGATCTCTTCACGGGTTTTCCCCCATGATTTTTCGACACTTCGGTTGAAAATGACGTAACGTCCATCAGTATCTTTCATCCAAACATGTTCTTTCAGGCTATCAATAAAGAGCTGTAAATCAATTTGGTCCCCGTTAGAGACACGGCCTCTAATCTGAGATTCTTGGCTACGATACTGACGATAAAGCTCAGCCAGATGGAGCTCGATATTATCCGCAGTAAGACGTGCAAGTTGCTTGGTTTGTGCTAAACAGTCCGTCAGTCCCTCGGCTTTATCGGTTTGTTCGATGAAGTAGAAAGAGAGCTCACCAAAGATGGCTTTCGATGGCCATAGCAAGGCAATAGAGACCCTTTCACTGGTATCCTTAACATTGATGGCCTCAAAAGATCCGGAGTCTTCAGCTTTTAGCCCAGCACTAATTTTCGCACATAGTTGATCCTCAGCATCCACGACTCTCAATACGCCCACGCAGTTTGAGATGCGGGTAATAAGGTCAATTGACGCTTGCCATTTTAGCCAAGTATCTTGAGGAACGTTAATATCAATCATGAGGAAACCAACTTAAACAACATGTAACTCCAATAACTTAAGAAACCCAAAATGACTACAAAAAGTGATTAGCGAGAACGAAGCAATGATGAATCTCTTTTAACATTATTAAAATAAGTGTGAAACTTCAACATAGAAAGAAAAAAACCAGCCAAGCGGCTGGTTTTTAATAAACTGCCACGCAATATTAAATCAATAATGCGTGGCTTTAGTTTGACTGAATGCTAGCCCTGAGGACGCATAGCCGGGAACAAGATCACGTCACGAATAGTGTGCGTGTTAGTAAATAGCATGACCAGACGATCGATTCCGATACCTTGACCCGCAGTTGGCGGTAGGCCGTGCTCTAGCGCAGTAATGTAGTCTGCATCGTAGAACATCGCTTCGTCATCACCGGCATCTTTAGCATCAACCTGTGCCTTGAAGCGGTTGTCTTGGTCTTCTGCATCGTTAAGCTCAGAGAAACCGTTAGCCACTTCACGGCCGCCGATAAAGAACTCGAAACGGTCGGTGATGAAATGGTTGTCATCGTTACGACGTGCAAGTGGTGAGATATCCGCAGGGTAACCGGTAATAAACGTAGGCTGCATTAACTGAGTCTCTGCAGTTTCACCGAAGATCTCTTCAAGAAGCTGACCACAGGTCCAGAACTTCTCGATAGTCATGCCCTGGCTCTTAGCCAAGTTACGCATAAACTCGACATCTTTAACTTCTTCGTAAGTCATAGACTGAATCGTTTCGTTATCTGGGCTGTACTTTTTGATCGCATCCAACATGCTTAAGCGCGCATATGGACCACCAAAGTCAACAACATGCTCACCGTATGGCAGTTTTGGAGAACCACATAGTTCGGTGGCAATAGAACTTAGCATCTCTTCGGTAAGATCCATCAGATCTTTATAATCTGCATAGGCCATATAGAATTCCATCATAGTGAACTCAGGGTTATGGCGTGGCGACAGACCTTCGTTACGGAAGTTACGGTTAATTTCGAACACACGCTCGAAGCCGCCAACAACCAGACGCTTAAGGTAAAGCTCTGGTGCAATTCGAAGATACATAGCGATATCGAGTGCATTGTGATGCGTCTCGAACGGACGAGCCGAAGCGCCACCTGGAATGCTGTGCATCATAGGCGTTTCAACTTCCATGAACTCTTTCTTAACCATGAAATTACGGATGGCAGAAACCACCTTCGAGCGCATGATGAAGGCTTCACGAGACTCTTCGTTAACAATTAGGTCAATGTAACGCTGACGATAGCGAGTTTCCTGATCTGTTAGGCCGTGGAACTTTTCAGGCAATGGACGTAGCGCCTTTGTCAGCAACTCATACTCTTCCATGTTCACATAAAGGTCGCCTTTACCCGACAGGTGAAGCTGACCAGTCACACCGATAATGTCACCAATGTCTAAGCCCAGGAATTTAGCTTTAAGATCTTTTTGAACATCTTTACCCGCGTATGCTTGGATACGTCCACTGACATCTTGAATGACCAGGAATGGACCACGCTTTGCCATAACACGGCCAGCGATACTGCGCACAATGCCCATGCCTTCAAGCTCTTCTTTAGTGTTATTACCAAATTCAGCCTGAATGTCTGCCGCTTTGTGTTTACGATCGAAGGTATTCGGGTGACCATTTGCAGGGCAGTTTTCACGAATGTGCTCAAGCTTGGCACGTCGCTCTGCAATTAATTTATTCTCATCTTGTACTTGTTCAGTCATCTTCTTCTCTCGTAAATGTTACAGATCACACGTTAAAATTAATTAGTTAGCTAATTCAGCTAAATATCACTTATAAGCCAGATTTCAGGCTGGCTTCGATAAACTTATCCAGATCGCCATCGAGGACACTTTGGGTATTACGGCTCTCTACGCCGGTACGAAGATCCTTAATACGTGCATCATCGAGCACATATGAACGGATCTGGCTGCCCCAACCGATATCAGACTTAGCATCTTCGGCAGCTTGTTTGTCGGCATTTTGCTTGAGCATCTCTAACTCATACAGCTTGGCTTTAAGCTGTTTCATTGCAGCATCACGGTTCTTATGCTGCGAACGGTCATTCTGGCATTGAACCACTGTATTCGTCGGTACGTGAGTAATACGAATCGCCGATTCTGTTTTGTTGACGTGCTGCCCACCAGCACCCGAAGCTCGGTATGTATCGATTCTCAAATCCGACGGGTTAATATCGATCTCAATCGAATCATCAATTTCCGGATAGACAAATACCGAACAGAAAGAGGTATGACGCTTACCCGAAGAGTCAAATGGTGACTTTCGCACTAAGCGGTGTACACCCGTTTCCGTTCTCAAAGAACCGAAGGCATACTCGCCAGAAAACTTGATGGTTGCACCTTTAATACCAGCAACATCGCCATCTGTCACTTCCATAAGCTCAGGCTTATAGTCATGGGCATCGCCCCAACGAAGGAACATACGTAGCACCATATTGGCCCAATCTTGTGCCTCTGTGCCACCCGAGCCGGATTGAATATCCAGATAACAATCTGCAACATCATGAGGACCGGAAAACATACGACGAAATTCGAGTTCTTCGAGTCGTTTCTCCAGGCCGTCTAGTTCACTGCTGGCGTCATCGAAGGTCTCTTCATCATCCTCTTCGACTGCAAGCTCAACTAAGTCCTGAACATCTTCCAGGCCCGAGTCCATATCATCGATAGTCTTAACAATGGCTTCTAAAGAGGAACGCTCTTTACCTAAAGCTTGGGCATTTTCCGGATTGCTCCATACTTCAGCACTCTCTAGTTCCGCACAAACTTCTTCCAGACGCTCTTTCTTAGCATCGTAGTCAAAGATACCTCCGGAGTAGAAGGGTGCGCTCGGCAAGGTCTTTGATTTTAAATTTAACCGGATTTACTTCAAACATAACTCTTCTACTTAAAATACGTTGGGCAGAGACTGCAAACCCGCTATTTTAACTCAATAGAGGCATTTCGACCAGAGCATGAAGGAGATGAATTGCGGTTATTTCAACCTTTATCTTCACTCAGTTAAAATTGCTTCCCTAAGCACCTTTTCTCTAATTCCCTCCTTAATCAATAGTTAATAAAGGCACAAACCTTAAATCTCCTGTCTATACTTCCAACATGACCGAAAATACTCCCACATGCTGCTATCACGAAGATGAAGGATTTTCCTGCTCAGAACCCGCAGGAAGCTCTGGATTGTGCTATTGGCATGATCCTAAGATCATTAAAAATAAGCCTGAGGATATCCATAATTTAGAGCAGTTCGCCCGCAATGGCGGCATGCTTAGAGGCTTGGCACTTAAACGTGCCAAACTGCCCGGCATCGATCTGGTCAGGCATCATCAAAAAGTAGGTTTCGATATGACTCACGCAGAGTTATATCGAGCAGACCTTCAAGGTGCACATCTATTCAACCTCAATCTTCATAAAGCCAGTTTAATGAAGGCGGATCTCAGAGACTCGAATGTTCACTGCGCTAACTTAGTAGGCACAAACCTACTGGGTATCAAGTGGAATGGCGCCAAGATTGAGAACATCTCCACCGGGAAAAAATTAAAACAGGAGATGTTAGCCTTGGAAGCCGTACGTGTCGGAGAAAAAGAGATAGCCAGAGATTATTTTGAGCAGGCAGAAGAGATCTATCGCGACCTTCGTAAAGCCGCCGATCGCGAGGGGCTGTTTGCAATGTCGGGTGACTATATCCGCAAAGAGCTCACCATGCGCCGCCATCAAATGCCAAAGTATAGCTTCCACCGAATTGTCTCAAAAATGATCGATCTTTTCTGTGGTTATGGTGAGGCACCATTGCGGGTGATTGGATTTTCAATGGGCCTGATTATTGTCTGCGCCATTTTCTATCTTTTTACCGGTTTGAGTTACGACAGTAAGATTCATGTCTTTCAACTGAGTAATGATTTTGTCAGCAATTTATACCTATTTTTCAACTGTATTTATTACTCGGTGGTGACCTTTACAACCCTGGGATATGGTGACTTTACGCCTATCGGATTCTCCCGAGCCATTGCTGCGATTGAAGCGTTTACCGGTAGTTTCACCATCGCCTTGTTCGTGGTGGTATTTGTGAAAAAGATGACAAGATAAAGAGGAAACCTGGTTCTAGCCCCAGAATTGTCCCCCTCCGCTCTTCAGCGAATCACTCGTCACTAAAAGCCAGCAACCTCTGCCGATAGATTTTTTCGAGAGCTAGATCACGCGGCAGGCCAGCGCACCCTGCCCAACCCCGCAATCCCAAAACGCTTTGTGAAGGCCCTTGCAAAATTAGTGTTTGATAATACTGCTTAGACCTGATCCACAATGAGCCATGGTTATACTCATTGGAATTAAATATGACCTCTTTATCGCTCGCGCTTTGCAGAGCACTCCCTCCCTACACATAAAGAGACCTCATTGTGCCAACAAAGAAGTGCCAACTAAGAAACTTGCTCCTGATAGCTAATGAATAACGAAGGCAGATACGATGAAAAAGCTGAAAATCGATGGTACCCTGCTATCGGCTCGTCCCGAAGAACTCCTAATAGATATAGCAAGAGATGCGGGGATAGTGATCCCCAGCCTTTGCGAGCGACCCAACACGGGTAAACACAAGAGTGCCAGTGAAGAGAAAAGCCACTGCAACCTCTGTGTCGTAGAGATCCACTCCCAAGAGACAGCCACATGTAGTGAGGTCAATCCCTCAACCGTAAGGTCCTGTGAAACGACATTGGGTGAGCTTTGTGCCAGCGCCGCAACCGACATGAGCACAGGCAGCGAAACTCAGATTGAAGTAGTCACTCAATCGGCCTATCTCAGCCAGCAGCGACAAGCTTCACTGACAGAGATATTAAGTGACCACTTTGCAGACTGTGAAGCCCCCTGCCAACAAGCCTGCCCGGCAGGCGTCGATGTACAGTCATACCTGTTTCATATAGCACAAGGCAACCATAAAGAAGCCGTAAAGGTGATTAAGCAGACCCTGCCACTTCCTCTGTCTATCGGCAGAGTATGCCCCGCATTTTGTGAAACAGAGTGCAGACGTGGTCTGGTTGATGAGCCTGTAGCAATAAGACAACTCAAGCGACATGCTGCTGACTTGGATATCGAAGACAGTGAAAGCTATGTGCCGCCTAAGTCTCCGGCAACGGGGAAAAAAGTCGCCATCATAGGAAGTGGACCCGCAGGTATCACAGCCGGATATTATCTGTCCAATTCGGGACACGATGTCACCATCTATGAGTCTATGCCAAAAGCCGGCGGCTGGTTACGCTACGGAATTCCTGAATACCGTCTCCCTAAGGCGATACTCGATAAAGAGATCGACTTACTGTGTAAAAACGGTTTAAACATCCAGACTAACATTAGACTGGGTGAGCAGATCCATCTGAAACAGCTTGTCGATGATTTCGATGCCGTCTGCTTAGCCATAGGCGCACAAAAAGCAGTACCTATGAACTATCCGGGTATCGATCTTGACGGTTGTTACTTAGGTGTCGACTACCTCAAAGATCACTGCACAGAGAAGCGTTATAGGACAGGAGATAAGGTGGCCGTGATCGGAGGGGGAAACACCGCCATAGATTGCGCGCGAACCGCAAAGCGTGACGGAGCCGATGTGACCCTCATCTATCGTCGCACCCGTGACGAGATGCCTGCCGAGCCCTACGAGATCGAGGAAGCCGAACACGAAGGGATTAACTTCCATTTCCTGACAAACCCCATAGAGAATCACAGTGATATCCATGGAAGAGTAGAGAGTGTCACCCTGGAAAAAATGGCATTAGGGGAACCCGATGCTACAGGAAGAAGGGCTCCCATCGCTACCGGAGAGCATTTTACCCAAGCCTTCGATACCGTTATTCCAGCCGTTTCACAGATGCCGGATATGGAGTTTCTTAAACACCCGGAAAGTCAGCTCACCACAGGGAAGCTGGCTCTTACCCGCTGGAACACATTCGAAGGTTGCGATCATACTATGTCGGCGGGCCTATCATCAGGCATCGATAAACTCTTTGTATTAGGTGATTCAAGAACGGGACCGGCTACGGCCGTCGCGGCGGTGGCCGACGGCAGAAAAGCCGCTCAAGCCATCGAAAAATTACTGACACAGGGTCTGGTCTGTGAGCTTAGTCCGAAGCAATTCAATGCAACTAAATCAGCTAAAGATACTGAGTTGTCTGCGGCACTTTATCCCAATGTAAAGCAACGACCTAAGGCCAAGATGTTAGAACTTGGTCTGAAAGAGAGACGCTTTAATTTCGGTGAAATTGAACTCGGCTTCGAGCCTGATCAAGCGATGAAAGAGGCTGCACGATGTCTTGAGTGTGCATGCCAGGCCAATACCGACTGTAAGCTGCGCGACTATGCGACCGAATACAAGGTTGATTCCACCTCCCTCACCAATAGTGAACCGGCGAATGCACCGAGACAATTCAGTGTCGATACCAGCAGCCCCTTCATCACCTTCGATGCTAACCGCTGCATCAGCTGTGGTGCCTGTGTCGAAGTTTGTCAGGATCGCGATGGCCATAATGCCATCAGCTTTGCGCCCGATAACTATCAGGCTCTGCCAACCGAAATTGCAGCACAGCAGTGTAAACGCGCCCCTCGAGCAGGCTTTCGCGCCTCCATGAATGACAGTGACTGCGTCCAGTGTGGTAGCTGCGTTCAAGTCTGCCCTACGGGCGCCTTGGTCGATGCTCGGGATAAAACTCAGGGAGTAAGGACTGAGCTTAAGCAGGTATCGACCATCTGTACCTACTGCGGTATAGGTTGCAGACTTAACATGCATGTCGATGAAACCGAAAATAAAATTAAGCGGATCACCGGCGATACCCGCTCGGTCGTCAACGAGGGGATGTTATGTGTCAAAGGCCGCTTCGGTTTTGACTTTATCTCCAGTGAACAGAGGCTGACTCATCCGCTCATTCGAAAAGATGGAGAGCTGGTTCGAGCCTCCTGGAGTGAGGCTATCGATTATATCGGCAGTAAACTCAATCCCATAATTGAAAAGCATGGTGGTAATGCGCTGGCAGGACTCGCCTCGGCCAAAGCGACAAACGAAGATAACTATCTATTTCAAAAGCTATTCAGAAGCGTTATCGGCACGAATAATATCGACCACTGCGCCAGATTGTGTCATGCATCAACCGTTACCGCCCTCTATGACAGCTTAGGTAGCGGAGCCATGAGCAATGATATCCCGGGCATTAAAGAGTCCGATTTGATCTTTATATTAGGCTCGGATACCAGCAACGCCCACCCAATCATCGCCTCTCATATTAAAGCGGCAATTCGTGACCATGGTGCCAGACTTATCGTTGCCGATCCAAAACAAGTAGACATTGCCGACCACGCTCAACTCTACGTCAAACAGAGGCCCGGCACTGACATCATGCTACTCAATGCCATCATGCAGCAGATCATCACCAATAACTGGCACGATCAGGCCTATATCCAGGACAGAGTCGATGGGTTTAGCACCCTTTACGACGAAGTGATGAAGCCAGACTATAACCTGAACAATGCAGCGCTTATTACCGGCGTTGATGCAGCAGATATTATCGCTATCGCACAGATGATAGGAACAGCAGAGAAGACGGCGGTCTATTATGCCATGGGGATCACCCAGCATACTTCAGGTCATGACAATGTCACCGCAATTTCCAATCTACAGTTACTCTGCGGGAACATAGGTGTTCGTGGTGCAGGAATTAACCCACTGCGAGGTCAGAGTAATGTTCAGGGAGCCTGTGACATGGGCGCGCTGCCAAATTACTTCAGCGGTTATCAAAGAGTCGATGACCCTCAGGTGCAGCGTCAATTCAGACAAGCCTGGAATAATCAGGAGCTCCCCAACCAAGAGGGAATCGCAGCAACAGAGATGATGCTCTCAATTCTCAAGGGAGATCTGAAAGCACTCTATATCATGGGTGAGAACCCGGTACTGAGCGATCCCGATCAGGCCCATGTCCTCGAAGCTTTGCAGGCTGTGGAGTTTATGATTGTGCAGGATATCTTTCTGACTGAGACCGCAGAGCTTGCCGATGTGGTACTCCCGGCCCTGACGTTTGCAGAAAAAACAGGACACTTCACCAATACCGAGCGCCGGGTACAACAGCTACAAGTAGCCGTTACGCCTGTGGGAGAGGCGATGGAGGATTGGAAAATAGTGCAGCTGGTGGCCAAGCAGTTAGGCGCCGACTGGCACTATGAAGATGAGAAAGCGATATGGCATGAGATAACTCAGGTCACCCCTCAATACAGGGGAATTAGTTGGCACTCTGTCGACATTAACACTGAGCATGGCATCAAGGGAGTTCAATGGCCCTGCCCAACGCAGAACCATCCAGGCACTCCTGTACTGCATACCAGCCAATTCACCCGTGGCCGGGCACAAATGAGGCCTGTAAGCCATACACTCCCACCGGAGATGCCGTGTAGCGAATATCCGCTTATCCTTTCAACCGGGCGCTTACTCGAGCAGTTTCACACAGGAACTCTCACTCGAAAGACGGTGGGACTGGATGAACTTGGTGCACCAAAGGTGATGATATCTGTCTATGACGCAGAGATATTAGGGATTAAGAATGGTGATATGTTAACGATCGCATCTCGCCGTGGAGAGATTGAAATCGCGGCCTTTGTGACTAAACGAGCCCAAGCGGGAGTGTTATTTTTACCCTTCCACTTTGCAGAGGCAGCAGCCAATAAACTGACCATCAATGCACTCGATCCTATCGCGAAAATCCCCTCGTTTAAGATCTGTGCCATCAAAGCGGAAAAGCTTGAACCGTCAAGCGCATGATATTTAGACAGTAAAAGCATACAAAAAGGGAAGCGAACGCTTCCCTTTTTTGTTGACCTAAAGCTTAACGGCTACACCTTAAACTGCCCGACCAGATCTCCAAGGTTATCTCCCTCCTGAGCCAGCTTCTGACTCACACCAGAGGTACTCTGACTCGAACTCATCAGCTCATTGACGATATCCTGAATCGCAAAGACGTTACGGTTAATCTCCTCGGTCACAGAGCTTTGCTCCGTTGCCGCGGTGGCGATCTGTGTACTCATATCATTTATCGATGTCACCGCCGATGTCACCGCACCCAAACTCTCTGAGATGGCTCTGGACGACTCAACCGAACGTAAACAGCTCTGCTGACTCGCATCCATGGTGCTCACTGCTTGTGAGACCAGGTTGTGAAGCTCACTCAACATCTCATTAATCTCTAATGTACTGGCCTGAGTCCTGCTGGCCAGGTTGCGCACCTCATCGGCAACCACGGCAAAACCTCGTCCCTGCTCACCTGCTCTGGCCGCCTCGATGGCAGCATTTAACGCCAATAGATTAGTCTGCTCGGCAATACCGCCAATCACGGTCAATACACTGTTAATTTTCTGAGATTGTTCACGCAGGGAGTTAATATGCTCTGCAGCCGTATCTATTTCAGCCATTAATGATGAGACTTCGGTTAATGAAGTATCGACGCAATCTTGAGCCGTGGTCACGTCTCCGGTCGCGGCGAGCGTTGCCTCAGCCACTTGCGAAGTATTTTGTGCTACCTCACTCGCGGTCGCCGACATCTCCGTAATGGCGGTAACGACCTGATCAGTCTCATTGTTATGATTAGCCAACTGCTCGGCCATCACCTGTGTCTGACGATTAATATCGTCGGCGCCACTCTTGACCTCTAAGGTGACATTAGCGACATCTCTGATGATCCCCTGCAGCTTATCGACAAACAGGTTAAATGCTCGGCCAAGTTGCGCTATCTCATCACGCCCCTCAATATCGAGTCGCTTAGTAAGATCTCCCTCCCCCTTGGCAATATCTTCTAAATTGGTCACCATATTTCTTATGGGATGTACCATTCGCTGCGCCGCGAAGAGCACGCCGGCTACGGTGACCAAACCTAACACTAAGGTAATAGCAAGTATGGTTAACGCTTTACTCTTCATATGTTCGGTGAGCGTTTGTTGAAAACCGGAGATCTCCTCTTCGATATCATCCATATAGGCTCCAGTACCTATCATCCAATTAGTGTTGGGGATCATTGCGGCATAACTCACCTTAGGAACTAACTCGGTCACACCGGGTTTTTTATGGTGATAGTGAAAAATTCCATCACCACTTCTCGCAGCATCCAGCAGACCGACTATGACTTTCTTACCATTGGGATCTGTCATACCTATGTTATTCATCCCCTCTTTTTCAGGCGTCACGCCATGGAAGATGTTGATCCCCTGTTCATCATAGATGAAGAAATAGCCCGACTTACCGAAACGAACTTTACGCAGTGCAGCTTTCGGATCCCCTCTCTCACCCAAGGACAGTTGATAAGCCACGATTTGGACGGCTATCTCGACCTCCTCTTGAAGCTGGTGCTGACGACCCTCAAGCAACTTTTCTCTGAAAGAGACAATATCTTGCTCTAGATTACTCGACTCGATCTGATAAGAGATGGCCATCAAACAGGTAAAGACTAACACCAAAGGAAGCAGTGCGAATAACAGCAGTTTATTTCTCAAACTCATGTTTAGCATCTCTATACTCTCCCTTAAGTTAACTTTTTGGGTAAATTAAGTGGCCTTATTGAATACAGTATAGAAGAAATGTACATTTGGTTATATTTTGAGCAGGAATATTCAGTCTTAAGAATGAGGATTTGAAGAAACCAGAGTTGTCTGCATTAATACAGTGGCATTTTATCTACATTATCGAGAAGGACTCTCTTTCCTAAAAGCCCTTCAACCCAGGCAACCACCTCTTTCGAGGTCGCTCTGAATGTCGTTAGCTTCCCGCCATAAAGGCTCAATATTCTTGGGTGGGATATGCGCTGTAATTGCAATATTTCTCTCGGACTCTCAAATGCACTACCACTGTGTTTGGGTAAGACTCTTACACCACAAAATGTCTCGACAATCAGCGCCTCAAGTTTTTCCACACTGCCTGAACCGGGAAAATAATGCCGATAGATACCCAGCAGGTAAAATTGCTCCTCACGAGTTGGCTGAGGTTGATGAGCTAAACACTCAATGCTTGTTTCTGTTGTTCCCAGTAAGGTCTTGCCCTTCCATGGCATAACAAACACAACCCTTTCATCGAAACATGACTCTAAGTACAAGATCCCATCGGGCGGCAGGATATCGAGTAGAAGATGGGTTCCTTGAACCAGCTCAACCTCCTCTTTCACCATAGGAGGGAAGACACAGTCAAGAACATCATTAACCCAGGGACCTGCGGCATTGATAACCGATGAAGCCCGTACCACAAACTCCTGATCCAGATGTGTATATTTCACTTCACAATAATCAGGCCTATGGGTTATTGATTCACAGGTAGCATCTTGTAATACCTTTGCTCCCAATGACTCAGCACTTTTAATCACGGCTTTGGTTAATGCTTTATCATCAGTTTGTGCATCCCAATATTGAAAAACAGCTTTTAATCCCTGGAGTTTTAGCCCTTTGATCTTTGACCATTGGACTGCGGGAAGACTCTTGAAGCGACCTAAGGGATCTAACTCGCTAAGTAATGCGTAGAGACTCAGTCCGGCCCGGACAGTCCATTGGTTGCGATGGCTATTGCGATAAACGGGAATGTAAAAAGGAATGGGCTTAACGAGAGTTGGAGCAAGGGTAAGCAAACTTCTGCGTTCGGCTAAAGATTTTCGTACTAAAGGAAACTGCCCGGTCTCCAGGTATCTCAATCCACCGTGGATAAGCTTACTGGAATTAGCCGAAGTTTGTCCTCCCACCTCCCCTTTCTCCAGTAGCAAGACATTGAAACCTGAAGCGGCAGCGCACTGAGCGATGCCAGCCCCATTGATTCCACCACCAATTATGATCACATCCACCTTTTCCACGACATCTCCTTATCGGTCCCGGCCTAAACTAACGACACTCTCCGGCAGGCCTTATGTTCAAGATAGCACGAACTCAATAGCTTATGACTTTTCGACCGCAAGTTCATGATAGACCTGATCACATAAACTCTTAAGCTGCACTAACGACTGCGTCGGTGTTCCCACTTTACAACGCATTAACTCTGGAATTTCCATTGCAGACTCTCTCAGCGATTCCCCTTCAGGCGTAATATGCAGCACCCTGACTCTTTCATCTTTTTCACTTCTCCCGCGGCTAATCAGCCCCTTTCCCTCTAACCTTTTTAGTAGAGGAGTGAGAGTGCCTGAGTCGAGGTGAAGTTTATCGCCTAAGGTTTTTACACTAATACCTTCGTGCTCCCAAAGTACTAACATGGTCAGATATTGTGGATAAGTAAGATCGAGTTTATTAAGTAGAGGTCTATACGCCCTCACCATGGCATTAGCTGCACTATATAGTGAGAAACAGATTTGATTATCGAGTGAAAGTGGATTGCTATCTTTTTCTGTAGTCATATTTGAGTAAAAATGTTAATTCAGTTGTGCACAATATACTTACATCTAATCAGTAAATCGATCACTTTGCCCAAAAAATACCTCTCTTTTCGAAAAATAATGTAAATTTTTAGCCCACTTTCACCGCCTTCGGTGCCATGAACCTACCGCCAAAAAATACCTTTCACTCAAGAAAATACAGATTCAGACTGGTGTGAGTGTCTGTCGGCTTTCAGACTCCTACAAGAGCAGGATAATTGACCTCATCCACCAATAGAAATTCTCATCTTATACTAAATTGATTTTCCTCCTGCATTAGCTTAAATTTGCGCCTAAAATATGGAATACAGTTAGCAAAAAATGGTAAGTCACCACTTACAAACCAGATAATGGCTTCAATGGAGTTGAAAATGAAAGCAGAAATCGCTGTTTTATTTCTGATGTGCACATGGAATGTCGCTGCGCAATGTGACAATAATATTTACCTGACCTCTATCCCCTACGCTAAAAATAGCTCCTACTTTCCATCTGAATACTCGAATAAGCTGGATTCTGTGCTTGAACAAACCTCGAATAACAAGGGGTATCTGTTACTCGAGTTTCAAGTCACTGAACAAGCTGATGAGGAGAGCAAAAAATACAATATGTGGCTGGCCGATCGCAGGATAAACAGAGTCAAAGAGTACCTGACAACCTCGAGTTATTCCTCACCTATCGTCAGCAAAATACTAACGGCAAGCACTCACGACAGACGTGATGTCAGTATCAGCTGGTGCCAGCCTTCGGAAGTTCAGAGCTCTAAGGCTATCGCCGCCCATGGCAAGCACAAGGTCTCTCAAAGCGATCTGAATCACGCCCCTGGCTAACATTAATCATGGTGATGTGACCAACATCAGTTTCATATCTCCCACATCCCATCATAATAGATGCCAGATTCTGTGTTTAATCAACATAAATACCACCGTGCTTAATTTCCATTAAGCACTATTTCGGTGTAAGCGACTCATAAACCCCGAATAAGTTTAATATTTTTTTATTAAACAAGCCTCAGTTCCCAAATCCGAATGTTTCGAGATTTGCGTTGCAACTATTGAACACAAACTTATCTATCACGCTAAATAAACGTAAAATATTAGTATATTCCATTATCCTCAATTGAGACCATCCCATGGGAGGGAACATGGCCAGAACCATTCTATTACTCATTTTTTTCTGCCTCAGCTCATTTTCTACAGTAAGTTATGCGACGCCAACAACTTCAGAGGCCACCCCACCTCAAACTTGGCATTACGTGAATGCGGATGGTGAGCTCAAGGTAAAGCTCTACTTTTTCTGGTCTAAGACTTGCCCTCACTGCGCCGAAGCTCATCCGTTTATCGACTCTCTTCCTCAAAGGTACCCCTGGATAGAGCTGGAGTCCTATATGGTTTCAGAGCCAGGCTCGATGAAGAAGTGGAAAGAGATCTCTGCATTAACGGAGACAGAGGCAAGATCGGTTCCCTATATGGCATCGTGTGAAAAAGCGGTGATTGGTTACAGCAGTGAAGCCGTTACGGGGCAGTATTTGCTTCAAAACCTCAAAACCTGTTATCAATCGTTAGGCGGAACACTCGATACTAACGACAGTTATCAGCCAGTCGCCTCAACGGCAACAAAGGATGCATCTCTGTTTGGTACCTGTAGTGACACTAGTGGAGATGAAGCCGGTGCTGGTACATGCGATCTTGGCCTAACTGAGTCTCCAGTTCATACCAGCTCGGTTCAACCGGTAGAGCTGCCCCTGATTGGCGTGGTAAACCCGGAGCAGCTGTCACTGCCTCTGTTGACCGTTGTGCTCGCTGGCGTGGATGCCTTTAACCCTTGTGCCTTCTTCGTACTCCTGTTTTTGCTTTCGATTATGGTCAATGCAAAGAGTCGAACACGTATGCTGATCGTCGGAGGCATATTCGTTTTCTTCTCAGGTTTCATCTACTTCCTCTTTATGATCGCCTGGCTGAATATATTTGAGCTGTTAGGCGCTGGCAGCGATGGTGGAATGATTATTCTCGGAGCGGGTATCCTGGCCCTGATCGCCGGTATGATTAACTTGAAAGACTACTTCTATACCAAGGGGGAGGTTTCACTCTCCATGTCGGCAGAAAACCGAACCGGGCTTATCAAGCGGATGGGGAAGCTCACCAATGCCAGTTCAATGGCGGCAATGATAGCCGGTACCGTTGTCCTGTCCATTCTCGCCAACGCTTATGAGCTACTCTGTACCGCCGGATTCCCGATGATATATACCAGTGTACTGGCAATGCATGAGTTACCGGATATGGAACGATACCTCTACTTAGCTTTTTATAATATCGTCTATGTCATTCCACTGGCGGCTATTGTTATCGCCTTCAGCGCAACCTTAGGCAAGCGCAAGCTCACCGAAAAAGAGGGACAAACTCTGAAGCTGATGTCAGGCATCATGATGGTAGGGCTCGGCGGAACGCTAGCGGCAGATCCCACCGCTCTGCAGAATGTCGCACTTGCTATCGGTCTTATTCTAAGTTCGATTCTGCTTACGTTCGTCATCACGATGACAAGAAAGACATTGGCAAAATCTAAGGGTTAAAGCTCTGCTTTAATGCTTTTTAACCACTAAAAAGGGTGCCCTTCGTCCGGCACCCTTTTTGATCGTTAATCGGATGTTCAAAATATTCGTCCGCTCATATTAAAGTTTACCAATATACGGCCGATAAACACCTATCGAGATAGTAGGAGAGCAGCATGGCAGTAACAATCGGTACCCCAAATTTAGAACCTAATATGAGCAATGGAAGTGTCGGTGTAAAAGTAGCTCAGCTGGCCAAGGGACAGCAGGAAGCCGAAGGTGAGATTGCACTCCAACTCATTCAAGCTGCACAGCCCGCAACTCCAACGTCTCCTGTCGGAAATTCAGGACACAATGTAAATATCAAGGTGTAAAAACTCAGTCATAGAAGCCGTTGACCAGCTAAAGGTGAACGGTTTTTTAGTTTACCCCCCCATAAAACCAGCTTCTGGCATTCACCACTGCCCCGGTAATCCCCCCAAGAGATTAACCTTCAACGTATCGGTCCCTACCCGTTGATTTAGCGCTGTAGAGTAGCTTGTCTGCTTCTGAGATAAAATCATCGGCGCTCATGCCCTCCCGCCACTGACTTACGCCCTGTGAGACGGTAATATAATTACCTAACTCTGAATCGGGGTGGTCTAACTTTATGGCCGCAAGTTTATCTCTGACATTTTGAGCAACCTGACAACTACCACTTAGATCGGTATCGGGAAGCAGTAGCACGAACTCCTCCCCCCCATATCTGGCGGCGAGATCTCGCGGACGATGACAGATACCGGACAGCACCTTAGCCAAGGCGACCAGACATTCATCACCCACTTGATGACCGGCGCTATCGTTCAGGCGCTTGAAGTAATCAACATCGATAAGAATAAGGCTCAAGGGATGATTATTTCTCTCTGAAGCCCTGATCTCCTGTGACAATATCTCATCGAAGTGACGACGATTGCTGATATTGGTTAAGCCATCAACCAGCGCCATTCTTCTGAACTGTGTTAACAGATATTGTTTTTCCACATCCCGGACGATCGCTTTCTTGAACCAGGAATACAAGACTTTCTGCCCCGTCACTAATATTGCCAAGATACAAAAAAGTTTCGTCGCCGGAAACAGAGGGTTTGAAGGTATCTCTATTAACCGGATAAAGAAACTGAACAGCATCAGGGGGAATACAGCCGCTAACATGACCCTTCTGTCGGGAAACAGTGCGATTGCTAAGGTTAACACCAGCACATCAACTAATGACTCTACCCCGGTTAAAGCGGCATGTTCAGCATACATTTCACCGCCATTTTCAAAAAGTTTCCAGAGTAAAAAAAACCAGGTAACCTCTAACGTAAATAGGTATAAAAACAGTACCTTATTCGAAACTTCAATGCCTTTAAATAACCCGAACATCACCGTACCAATCGAAGCAATGATCACGATTGGAGCTAAAAATACAGTTGCCTGATGCAGACTGAGCAAAGAAGTGGAGTTCATTTTTGTATTGGCTAAAAATACAACAGAAAGGAATAGTGATATGAGTGTTGCCCACACCACCCCCTTAACTAGGTACAGGTGGATCTCTCTTTTTAGCTGCGACTCAAATGATGGAATAGTGATATCCATAGCGATAATGCTGCATCCTTATTAGCTAAAAATATTACACCCTGATAAAGCGGCTCGTTTTTTAAACAAATATATCCTCATTATAAGCAGCTTAGAAAAAACACCCAAGCTATCCAGCTCATTATTTGACCAGAATCTGTAGAGCAAAAAAGCCAGCTTTTACGGCTGGCTTAGTTAAAAAAGTGGTATTAATTTTTACGCTGCGTCTTGCTCCAGCTCTGGTGCGCTATGCCTGATAAGATAATCAAATGCTCCCAAGGAAGCTGTCGCACCACTCCCCATGGCGATGATAATCTGCTTAAAGGCGGAGTTGGTCACATCACCCGCAGCATAGATACCAGGTACCGACGTCTCACCTTTACCATCGACGATGATCTCGCCTCTTTCGGTTAAATCGATTGTGCCCTTTAACCATTCAGAGTTTGGTATCAAGCCAATTTGAACGAAAATACCGGCAAGCACTACATGATGTGATTCACCCGTTGCTCTGTCTGTGTAATTGAGTCCGTTGACGCGTTTACCATCGCCGACAACTTCGGTCGTCATCGCCTGGGTAATAATCTCGATATTGCCCATTGAAGCCGCTTTACGCTGCAAGACCTCATCGGCTCTTAATTTAGTGTCGAACTCCAGCACAGTGACATGCTCAACGATGTTAGCCAGATCGATGGCGGCTTCGATGCCTGAGTTTCCGCCACCAATGACGGCAACACGTTTGCCCTTAAACAGCGGACCATCGCAATGTGGGCAGTAAGCCACACCTTTACCACGATACTCCTGCTCACCAGGTACATTCATTTCACGCCATCTTGCGCCCGTCGCCAGAAGTACAGTTTTACTTCTCACTACAGCGCCACTCTCCAGCTCCAGCTCGAACAGCTCACCGGACTTAAGGCTTAGCGCTCTCTGGTTATCCATGATATCGACATCATATTCATGAACATGAGCCTCGAGATTTGCCACCAGCTTAGGCCCTTCGGTGGCCTTAACCGAGATGAAGTTTTCAATACCTACAGTTTCGGCAACTTGGCCACCGAATTTATCGGCCACGATCCCGGTACGCAACCCTTTACGTGCCGCGTAGATGGCCGCCGATGCACCAGCCGGGCCGCCACCAACGACTAAGACTTCGAAAGGCTCTTTTTCCGCCAGAGCTTCTGCCTGGCGGGCTACGGCTCCGGTATCAATTTTATTTAAAATTTCAGTTAAGCTAATACGCCCTTGAGCGAAGAGTTCACCATTAAGATAAACCGAAGGTACGGCTAAGATATCTCGCTCAAAGACCTCTGTTTGAAACAGAGAACCATCGATCATCACGTTGGTGATATTTGGATTAATCGCCGCCATCATATTGAGTGCCTGCACAACATCCGGGCAGTTCTGGCAACTTAAAGAAACATAGGTTTCGAAATGGTATTCGCCCGGCAATTCCTTTATCTGCGCAATGATCGCATCATCGAGCTTTAATGGGTGACCGCCAGTATGAAGCAGAGCTAGAACAAGGGAGGTAAACTCGTGTCCCATAGGCAGTCCGGCAAACGTGATATCTGTCATGCTGTCTGCATTAGTCACTTTCATCGAAGGCATACGCTTGCCTTGGGCTTCAGAAATGCTAACTAATGGTGACAGACTCTCTATGTCTCGGGCTAATAACCTGAGCTCTTGCGCCTTAGGGCTGTCATCTGCAGACACGACAAGTTCAACTGGGCGCTTGAGGTTTTGCAGATAGGTGTTCAGTTGATTTTTAAGATTCGCATCTAACATGATAACTCCTGGAAATTGATACCACTGTCTTTGAGTATCAATGAAGAAAAGGGATATAAAAATGACTGGCTCGGTCATAGCAGGGGGATTGTCCGAGCCGGTTTGGAGATGAAACGTCACTGAAGTGACTGTCAATCAGTCACTTCAGTGGCCGGTTGTTTGGAGGTATATACTGGGTATATCTACCGGCTATCGGTTAATTTAGATCTTACCGACCAGGTCAAGTGAAGGTGCAAGAGTCTCTGCACCTGGCTGCCATGCTGCTGGACAAACTTCACCGTCGTGAGTAGCAACATACTGAGCCGCTTGGATTTTACGAACAAGTTCAGCCGCGCTGCGACCAATACCCAGGTCATGAACTTCACTGACTTTGATTTGACCTTCAGGGTTGATAACGAAAGTTCCGCGAAGTGCTAAACCGTCTTCTTCAATCATCACACCGAAGTTACGTGTGATAGCACCCGTTGGGTCACCGATCATTGGATACTGGATCTTGTTGATTGTATCTGAAGCATCGTGCCACGCTTTGTGGGTGAAGTGCGTATCAGTCGATACAGAGTAAACTTCGACGCCCATCGCCTGCAATTTCTCGTAGTGGTCAGCCATGTCGCCGAGTTCTGTAGGACATACAAAAGTGAAGTCAGCAGGGTAGAAGAAAACAACTGACCATTTACCTAACAGGTCTTTCTCAGTAACTGGTACGAACTCACCTTTATGGAATGCGGTTGCAGAGAAGGGTTTGATTTCGGTGTTGATGATTGATTGATTCATTTAAAGCTCCGTCAGAGGTTATTAATTCTTTCGACTGACCCAGTATCTGTTTGTCAGTTCGTTTTCGATGTGAAGATAATAATCAAGAGCATTAATTAAATATAACGAGTAAAACCTATCATCCTAATCGGTTTTTTAGAACCATTAAACTCAATGAATAGTTTGATGAATAAATAGACATAAACATGCACTTTATGACTAAAAACTGACTTAGTTGGTATTATTCCCAAATATCGAAACGCGTCAAAGAACGGCCCAGGGTAAAATCCAACTGCTGTGACAAACTGTGCGCCTTGGTCTTTAGCCCACTGCTGCTGATCTCTCTTCGAGTCTTACCCGCAAGCACCACCCAGTTTCCGCCGCCAGTCAAGCAGGCCCTAACTTCGCAGAAATGTTTCTGTAGAAGGTTCAGCAAAGCGCGGTTTTTGCTATGTTCCTTCCAACAATTCAGCACCAGAAACCCGTCAGGCTTGATCAATGACGCCGAATTTTCGATAAACGCTTCCGATAACTGGCTCTCATCCACACCGTCGGCACCATAAATGTCGGCAAAGATAACATCGGCCTTCTTATGATCGGCTTCCTGAAGAAATTGCGCAGCATCTTGATGAATGACGGTGAGCTTCTTACCAATCGGTAACTGAAAGAAGCACTTAGCCAACTCAATCACTTTTAATCTCAGTTCAACCGCGGTGACTTTGATACCGGTATCGAAATGACGAAGCGCATGGATCAAACCGCCGCCACCTAAGCCTAAAATAATCACGCGCTTAGGCTTTACAAACAACAGAACTAAAAGCATGGCTTGCAGATAAGTATGCTGAGGAATATGAGGTTCGAGCTTAAGTAACTTACTCTGCTCATCATTATCACCAAATGAGAGGACGCGCATATGTTTATCATCTAAGACCAGTAAAGGCCCATGTTCATCTTCGCATTGGTGAAGTATTTCTAAATCTGTCATGAGGTCTCCAAAAATTCGGCGTGTATTATGCGTCAAAACAACAAAATCACAAAACACTCGACTCCTCTTACTCGCCAAAAATTAATGACTCAAGAAGCGCTACAAGAGTTAACGGCATAACCCAAAGTGATGAATAAAAGAACGGGCTCTATCAATGAAAAACTAAATCCAACAGCTTTGATAACAGGCATGCCAAACAACACAGCAATCATCACCAAATCTCAACCTCGCATTGTGATCCGGCTCTCCAACATTAATTTTTTTGTCATTACAATCTTGCCGCCTTCACACCAACGACTCTCTCATAAACCAGGAACACGATGAAAAAGACCCTTATTTCAATCACGCTCGCCACCATATTAACCAGCCAACTTTCTGGGTGTATGGGGCAGATGGGCCTCAGTGCTATGCTTACAAAAGGTAATTTGAGCGCAGTAGATAACCGCTATGGCAGAGCCGGACTGTTCGTCTTGCTTAGCCCTGTCTATGGTTTAACCGCAACAGCAGATCTATTTATCTTTAACAGCATCGAATTTTGGACTGGAACCAACCCCATCACCAAACGCTCTCCAGCGGTTGTTGATATGCCAGTAGAAGCGATTTTTAAGGTTAATTCACATTTAAATAAAGAGCTCACGACAGCACCACTTCCAGAGATAAAACTGACCAATGCCACCATGGAAGCAACGAATGACGACACCTTAGTGATGACCTTAACCTTCGATGATGGCAGCCAGCAACAGATCTCAGGACATAAACGAGGGGAGCGGGTCGATTTCTATCTCGATAATGACTTTATTGCCAGAGTCAGTGTCGATGAGTTAGCTAGCTACTCCAGCAAGACTAAGGTTTAACTTAATTCAGATTTGGGCCAAGCGGAATGGCCCAACTCTGATTCGTGCAATATTAGCTACAGAGGAACCGCATGATTACTTAAGTAGACGATGGAAGAATGCCACAGATCCCTGATACATCTGCATAGCAATCGCTGGGTCATAACGAGCCTCACTATCACGCATAAAGGCATGTTGTGCGTTAACCTCGAGCCAGCTGAAATTCCTCTCTGCTTTTTCAAGGTTTGCATAAACCAGCTTACGCCCTTCGCTTGACACATGGGGATCTTGTTTACCCCACACCATGGTCAACTCTCCCTGAATATCTTCTGTTCGGGAAAGCGAGTCATTCCCCTTCTCACAAGGGAGTGTATTGGAGTGAATATCCGTAGCATAAAGACAGAAAGCCGCTGAGATATCCGGGTTAATGGCTGCACGATAGGCTAAGTGGCCACCAATACAGACCCCCATACTTCCAACGTAACTGGTGCAAAAAGCCTGACTTCTCGCGAAGTGAACCAATGCCTCGGTATCACTGTCATGATGCTCCAGTGGTTTGGCAAACTTATCTTCATTGCCTTTATCTTTGCCTGCATCATCATAGGCTAAGACGGTACCGATTGGGTTCAACTCATGAAACACTTCGGGAACAAGCACCACAAAGCCGTGCCCGGCCAGCATAGTGGCGGCTCTTGCGATGGGTTCTGTCTGCTGAAATATCTCAGAATAGAAAATAATGGTGGAAAACTGCCCTTCTGCGTTCGGACGATAAAGATAGGTACGCATCGTTCCGGTAGCGGTGGGAATATCGTGAACCTCTTGACTGACCATCATAATGTTAAACCCTCGGCTGATAGATTAATCATTAATCTATCAGCCAAATATCAAGATGTCAGGTAAAACTATAGATGGGCCGATAATTTAAAACAGCTCGTTAGGACAGGTCTCCCCCTTAACTAACTGCTCCACATTCATCAAGCTCGTATAAGCAATCGAACTTAGCGCCTCTTGAGTCAGGAAGGCTTGATGACCCGTGAAAATCACATTATGACAAGCCGATAATCTTCTAAATACATCATCTTGAATGATCTCATTCGATTTATCTTCGAAGAAAAGTTCTTTTTCATTCTCATAGACATCTAAGCCAAGCGAACCTAACTGACCCGTTTTAAGTGCTTCCATGGCATCAAATGCGTTAAGTAACCCACCTCGACTGGTATTGATCACCATCACGCCAAGCTTCATTTTTTCGAAGCTTTCTTTACATAACAGGTGATGATTAGTCGGAGTCAGAGGACAATGAAGGCTGATAATGTCACAATTCGGATACATCTCATCGAGGGATACATAATTGATACCTAAATCGGTCACGGCCTGATTAGGAAATGGATCGTGAGCCAGCACTTTACAACCGAAGCCCTGTAAAATCTTAATTGTGGCTAAACCGATTTTACCCGTGCCTATCACTCCCACGGTGCGGTTATGCATATTAAAGCCGACTAAGCCTTCTAATGAAAAGTTCGCATCCCGGGTTCGTTGATATGCCTTATGAACTTTACGATTCAGCGTGAGCATGAGGGCTATAGTGTGCTCTGCCACAGACTCCGGAGAGTAAGCAGGCACATTTACCACCCTGAGCCCTAATCTTTTGGCGGCATCTAAATCGACATTGTTGAAACCGGCACAGCGCATCGCAATTATCTTGGTGCCATTTTTCGCAAGTTCGACTAACACCTCTTCACACAGAGAATCGTTCACAAATGCACAGATGGCTTCGAAACCGTGCGCGAGTTTGACCGACTGCATACATAGACGATAATCGAAATACTCTATATCGGCACCGAAAGCCTCATTGGTGCTATCGAAATGCTCAATGTCATAGTGCTTTGCACTGAAAAATCCTATTTTCATCTCTTTCCACCCAACCCGCTGATTCACCTAATTTACTAGTATGTACGCTTTTTTATCCTTAATGTGCAAGCAATATCAAATTTTCACCTGGATTCTTTACCTCTCAATAATTTCTTTTATTGTGAGCTTTATTTTCTAAATAGGGTGAAGTTAACCTTCACAGTCGATAAATTCCTGATAAGCTTGCTCCACTTTCTTCTAAAACTTAGCATTATCTCTCCTCTATCATGAAAAAATCTAAGCTTTCTGAAAAACAGTTCTGGTTTCAAAGGATCGGCAAAACCAGCCTTAGGGCATTTCATATTCTTGGGATCACAGGTGCCGGTGGTGGTATTCTTCTTGGTGTTGCTCAGACCGAGTGGATCTTTTATTGGTGCATGGCCATGACGACCGGTTCACTACTGATGCTATGGGAGATTGTCAGAGACTGGCGCTGGCTGATACAGCTAAAAGGCGTGCTCACACTGGTAAAGCTAGGTTTACTGGCTCTTTTTATCCCCTTTTCGCATCTTAAACCGGAACTGCTAATAACAGTCCTACTCCTCTCCGTGGTGGTATCTCACGGCCCCGCTGGATTACGCCACTTTTCAGTTATTCATGGACGAAGAATCGATGCCAGAAAAGAAGTTAAAGGTTGAGCCTGAAGCTGCCGCCGAGTTAATCACCCATTTTGCGCCTCTCGAACCTCTTCCCCTTTCAGGAGAGATCTTAGATCTCGCTTGTGGTGGTGGAAGAAATGGCCTTTGGTTCGCTCAAAGAGAGCACAGGGTCACCTTTATCGACAAGTCACTAGCAAGTCTTGCTAATCGCTCTAATCGACATCGCTATCTGGAGTGGAACTTAGAAGATGATTCCGCCCCTCAACTGCCCCGAGAGCAGTTTGATGTCGTGCTTGTTTTCAATTATCTGCACAGGCCACTCTTCTCACAAATCAAAGCAACGGTTAAACCCGGTGGCTTAATTTTCTATGAGACCTTTACCGAGAAGCAGGCGGAGATCGGCCGCCCCAGAAACCCTGATTTTCTCTTAAAACCTCTCGAGCTCAGATCAAAATTTGATAAATGGGACTGTCTGCATTACTTTGAAGGAGAAGTAAGTACAAATAACAAGCAGAGCTTTAAAGCGCAGTTAATCGCTAGAAAGCCCATAAGCTAAAAGTTATAAGCCCACTGAGAAGATATACAAAGCAAAGGGATTGCTTCTCAAGCTTATGACTCACAACGTCACAAGGATGAATATGTTTCCATATCCAGAACAATATAGACAAGTAGTCCCCCCATTAATCACGGGGTTTATGGTTATCTGGTCGCTCTTGAGTCGCTTACTATTGGGTGAAAGTAGCAGTATCGCCTTCTATCCGCTGTTTATCCTCTTTCCTATTATTGCTCTGCTTCATGCGCAATTAATATGGCAAGCGAAGGGAATGGAAAGGCTGGATCAAGCCGCTTACGCCTTTATTCACCTCTCACTATCATTCGTTGTCTGGACCTTCTCATTGATGCACGTTAATGGTAGCGGCTTTTCTTAAATCATTTCTTTATAAACATCGAGTTATGAAAATACAGCATTCTAAAGTTTTACAACTCTCATCAAAGCTAAAAAATTTTACTGCAAACGGCCTTTTTTCACTTGCGTCCCCGGTCCGCTTACGGGTATCTTTGCCACGCATTCACACTTAGGTCCCTTTAATGTCTGACTTCGTATACTCACCACCGACTTCTCCCTGGCTAGAGGCAATCTATCAAGATAAAGATATTCTGGTTGTCAATAAACCCTCAGGCTTGCTATCCGTTCCCGGTCGGGATCCGGCTCATAGTGATAGCATCTTTACCCGAGTACTCGCCGAACATCCTAACGCACAGATAGTCCATAGATTAGATATGGCGACTTCGGGTGTGATCGTTGTGGCATTGAGAAAAAGTGCAGAGCGGGAGTTAAAACGACAGTTTCGGGATCGTGAAACGAAAAAGACTTACTATGCGCGTGTTGCGGGTCATGTGAAAGCGGATAATGGTAGCGTCGATCTCCCCTTAATCTGCGACTGGCCTAACCGTCCAAAACAAAAAGTCGATCACGATATAGGTAAAGCTTCACTCACACACTTTGAAGTAATAAGCAGAGCAAAACGATCGACATTAGTCAAACTGACACCGATTACAGGTCGCTCACATCAACTACGTGTGCACATGATGGCGATAGGACACCCCATACTTGGCGATAATTTCTATGCCGACCCGTTAGCCAAAGGATTAGCGAGCCGTTTATTGCTTCACGCACAAGAGTTAACCATTAAGCAGCCATACTCTGGTGAGGAGATGACATTTAACTGTGACACGCCTTTCATGGAAGCCGAGTCAGAGCAATAGTTTATCTAATTCAGATGGCCAAATAATCTCAGACTTTGGCCATCCTCCTCTCTTCGCCCCTCCCTTTCCTCTTTAGTCTAACCAAACATCTCTTAATAAATATGAACATTCAATGGCAATCCCAAAGCTAAAAGCGTAAATTAACTCATAATCATCGCAATAATAAGTATTTAGCCATGGAAACATCATTTCAAAGAGACAAACTCGATAACCAGATTCTATCGGCGCTGATGCAGGAAGCCAGAACGCCATTCGCCGAGCTGGCTAAACGATTTAATGTCAGTGCCGGTACAATTCATGTCCGTGTTGAAAAGATGAAACAGGCAGGGATCATTACCGGAGCGCAAATCACCGTTAACCCAAAGGCCCTTGGTTATGATGTCTGTTGTTTTATCGGGATCAATTTAAAAAGCGCAGGCGATTATCCAGCTGCAATATCTAAACTCAATGCGCTGGAAGAGGTCGTTGAAGCTTATTACACAACCGGTAACTACAGTGTATTTGTTAAGGTAATGTGCCAATCAATTGATGGATTACAGCATGTACTAATCAACCGAATTCAGTCTATCGATGAAATTCAATCGACAGAAACCTTAATTAGCCTACAAAACCCCATCGTCAGGGCTGTAAAACCCTAATAATAATTTATTTCTCTACTCATTCGCCTCAGATAAAACGACCAAAAAAGTTACACTTAATGTTTTTTTGGTTGCCAGAGTTAACAATTGCGCACATTTGTGTTACAAACAGTCCTTACTTCTCGAAACAGAGAGGGAATAAATAATAAGTAAACCATTACAATTGCCTCGCGGATACTCCCCCAAGGCAGATTATTGACAAGGAATTAAGTTGTGAAAACACAAGTATCTATTGCAGTTACAGCCGCTTTACTTTCGAGTGCCGCCATCGCCAGCAGTGATTTGAATGAATCGCCGAATTATAAATCATTTGATAATGCTCAAGTTATTCAAAAACAAAAACAATTAACTCATGTAGCTACGGCAAGTGGTATGAGCAATCAATATGATGCTCAATTAGGTAAAACAACTTTTCAATGGGCAAGTAAAAACCAGTCCGTGCCAAGCTTAGGTGCGCTCTCTTTAGAGAATAAAGTTGCATATGCTGCTGATTTTCACTTAGGTCAATTAACCGGGTTATCATCTTCCAAAAAAGGAATAACCCAACCTATCTTAGTTAATACTCATGACTTAGGTCGTGGTCCTATTATTGCGAAATATAAGCAAGAAGTTTCTGGTGTAGAAGTATTCAATCGTGAATTTAATATCATGATGGATCGTGAATTTAATCTTGTAGCGTCTTCAGGTTATTTTGCTTCTCAAAGAACGGCTAAATCGCTGACTTCAGCGATAAAAGATATGGAAGGGGCTTTTGGTGAAACATCAAAGTCAATAAATGCTGCATTTAGCGCAATGGGTGGCGATAGTAATTCTGTTACGTTAGTAGCTAAACCTTCGAATGACAAATATGAGAAATTTGTAGTAACGAATGCTTCTACAAATAAAATATTAGTTGGCGAGCCACGAGCTAAAAAAGTATTTTTTGAACATAAAAATAAATTAGTTGCTGCTCACTATGTTGAAATTGAAACCAGTGCTATCGACAGCCGTGAGTCAGAATATTTCAGCTATGTCATTTCCGCTAAAACAGGTGAAATACTGTTCAAGAAAAACCTAACCAGTCACGCAGATGATTTTAATTACCGTGTATATGCAGATGCAAACGGAAAACCTTGGGATAGCCCTCACGGTAATGTTATGCCGGCTCCAGCTGGAAGCGATGTAGACGCATACTTAACTGCACCTTATTTAGATGCACCTTTAGTGACCTTAAGTCATGGTCCAATTAGTACAATGGATCCTTGGTTAGCCGATGATGCCACTTCTACTATGGGTAACAACGTAACTGCTTATGTTGATGCAATTGCACCACAAGGTTTAACTAATGGTGATTACCTTGCTGATACCACCAGCAGTAACACTTTTGACTATAAATACAACGATAGCGAAGCCGAGTACTCTGTAAATAATCGTAACGCAGCTATCGTTAACTTGTTTTTGATGAACAACTATTTACATGATGACTATTATGGTCATGGTTTTGATGAAGCATCAGGTAATGCACAAGCCCTTAACTATGGTCGTGGTGGTGAAGAAGGTGATGCTATCAACGCAGAGGTTCAAGATCACTCTGGTTTTAGCAATGCCAACATGAGTACACCTGCAGATGGTGGTTCACCACGTATGCAAATGTATTTGTGGGAGACGACTCAAGCGGTAAATGGTGTTGATTTCGGCATAACAGCAACATCTCATACATCTATTGGCATGTTAGCAGACTTAGGCTTTTCAGGTTTTGGCCCAGATACATTTGAGGTGTCAGGAGATTTAGTCCGCCTTATTGACGACACAGCTCCTGTCAATGACGGTTGTGAAACTACTACAAATGGTGCTGCCTTAGCTGGTAAAATCGCAATGATTGACCGCGGAGCCTGTAACTTTACTCAAAAAGTCAAAAATGCCCAAGATGCCGGCGCTATTGCGGTAATTGTTGCTAACAATAAAGATGGTGATGCAACAATTACAATGGGCGGGGATGACGAAGCCATCACCATTCCTAGTATGATGGTTTCTCAAAACGAAGGCGCGGCAATTTATGCGCTTTTAGATGCTGATGAAACTGTATCAATTGATATGTTCAAAAATGACCTTTCTCGGGCATTTAAAGACAGTTCATGGGATAACGGCATTGTTGCACACGAATGGGGTCACTACATCAGTAACCGCTTAGTGGGTAATGGTTCAGGCCTCAGCAGCAACCAAGCGCGCTCAATGGGTGAGGGATTTGGTGATTTCCATGCTTTATTATTTGGTTCTGACTCTGCAGATAATTTAGTGGCTGGTAACGAAGATTATGCAGGTGGTTACGGCGATACGACTTATGTTCGTAGTTTTGTAAACGGTATTCGTCAATATCCATATTCAACCAATATGGATATTAACCCATCAACATTTGCTGATGTTGAAAAAGATCCTGAAGTTCATGGTTCCGGTGCTGTATATGCCGCCATGTTGTGGGATTCATTCATCGGTATGGTGAATGATGAACGCCATACATTTGATGAAGCTAAAGTTCTGATGAAGGGTTATTTAGTTGCCAGCTACAAAATGATGCCAATGGCGCCCACCTTTACCGAAGGTCGTGATGCCCTTCTAGCGGCTGCTTATGCTAACGATGTAGAAGATTACAAAGTGATACTTGCAGCGTTTGCCCGTCGTGGTATGGGACTTGGCGCAGTGTCTCCAAGTCGTTTCTCGACTGATCATGCAGGTGTTGTTGAGTCCACTAAGACAGTATTAGATACATATACAGTGACCGAACATGCATTAAATACTAACTATGAAGGGTTAACTCTAGGTTATTGTTCAAAAGACAACATCTTGGATAAAGGTGAGACTGGTACTGTTAGTTTTACAATTCAAAACGGCGGCAATAAAGCATTAACGGGTCTTACCGGAACAGTCGTTGCTGAAAGTGGACACGATGTGACATTTGCTAACGATGGTGTAATCACATTTGACGATATCGCGTTATTTGGTTCAACTGAAAGTTCTCCAATCGAATTTACGCTTAATGAAGCAGGTATTGGTGACGAGTTAGTACTTAAGTTTGTGCCTGAGCTTGCAGATGGGATGGAAGCCGATGAATACATGTTATCAACAGCAATTAACGTGGATTTTAAAACGCGTGAATTAGTTGGAACGTCTCAATATGAAGATCTAAATACGCTTTCTAGATTAAATGACTTCACTGAAACCGTTATGGCTGGTGGTGATATGGCCAAAGGCACCTTTGGTTTAGATCAATGGGATGACACAGATGGATTAATCTCTGCGACTGGCAATAGCTTTACAGCCGATGTTGCCTATGAAACGCGCCCAACCTCAGTTGGCTTTGATGGAGAATTTACAGTTAGCTTCTGGCATCTGTATAACTTAGAAGCGGGCTATGATGGTGCAGTTGCTGAAGTAAGCTTAAATGGAGGTGATTGGGTCGATGTTACCGCTATGGGAGCGACTTTTGTCGGTGATGGATATACTGATACAGGGCTCGATAATACAGAGGCGGCTATTGCTGGTCGTTCTACATTCTCAGGGTTCAATTATGGTTGGGAAACCATCAATTTTGGTGAGATCTTAAATGGCAACCAGGTGCAATTCCGTTTCCGTGTTGCAACAGACTCTGCGGTTGTACCTGATCCTGTATCTGGTTTCGCTTCAGGTTGGTATATTGATGACATTACGTTCACCAATACACAAACAAGTATGTTCTCTGATGTGGTAGCTGGTGATACTTACGCTTGCGATAACCGTCTCCCAACGATCACTGCAACAGCGAGTTCAACTCTTGTTAAAGAAGGCGATGCGGTCACATTGTCAGCTGTAGCCATTGATCCAAACGCTGGTGATACTTTAACTTACTCATGGGTGCAAGACTCGGGTCCAGCCGTAACAATTACTGGGGCCGATACAAAAGAAGCTAGCTTCGTTACTCCCAAGCTCGATCCTAAGCAGGCGATGAACTTTACCGTAACAGTAAATGATGGCACTTCAAATGTGACTAGCACTGTGAAAGTGAGCTTTGCAGCTGTTCCTAAGGTCGAAAATAGCAGCGGTGGTGGCTCTTTAGGCTGGTTATCTCTATTACTTGTGCCATTTGCAGCGTTCCGTCGCCGTAAGTAGTACGAAGGTGTAATATAGACAGCAATAAAATCTACACAAAAAAAAGCCATAACAACGTTATGGCTTTTTTAATTCTATTTTCCAGCTACAACTAATACTTTTCAGAGTTATCTAAAGGGCTATAATCGATCTCGATTTCGACAGTAGAAAACTGTTTCTCACCTTGCAATGACCGGTATAAGGGAAGTAAATCAGCCTTATTGTATAACGGCGTTAATCGATAAGTCTGGGAAGCAATCTCTTCCACATTAAATTGATTAGTTAGTGACTCTATACTCTCAAGCGTCTGTACAACAAACGTTCCTTTAAGTACTCCAAACTCAGACATGCTATGATTGAAAACTCTTAATCCCCGACTTAAAGTTTTCTCTTGAACTATAAATTTCTCACCATTAAGCTCATAACTGGTACTACCATTTGTTGACAGCTTTAAACGCGATAAACTTTGCTCAGAAACAGTAGCATCTCGTTTCTCAAGATCTTGTATCACGGATTTAGCATTGAGTACCTGTGGTTCTTTATTTGCTTCGTCAGATGAACATGACGCAGTAAAAACCAATATTGCAGTTAAAGTGATAAACCTCATAATGCTCCTTAATCCCTTAATCACATTGAACAACCCCAAGCTTACACACTATTGCAACATCGCTGCAACTGTGACAATCAAGTTTCAACTAAATCTCAAACACCTGCGTCATCACCTTATACATCTCAGTTCCTTGATAAACCGATGCCGAGGCAAAATGTAAAATAGGCACACAGTCCTGGCTCAGACTCAGTGGCGTAAGCACACGTTCACTACCATAAAGGTCGAGTCGAAGAATATTTGCCAGCGGGCTTCCAGCCTCAAGGGGTTCGCCTAGCCTTGCCAGGTATTCCACCATGCCTCCCATAGGCGCATGATACTTTTTATAATCTTTAAGATAGCAGGCATAACGTGACATCTTTGCAGGCTCAACTTCTTGAGCGATAACGCCACGGAAACTCAGGTAAGCTAAAATCCCTTTAGCATCAATGAGTGCATCTTCCAAGTGAATGTACTCCTGAGGCCCCAACTCCAGAGTAAAGGCTGAAACTGGCACCTTACATTCACGCCCAATAGCGTTCATATAGTCACTTAGCTGCCACCATGGACAAAAAACAGACTCATCCATTGCACCACCAAACTCATTGGGAATAAGTAAGGTATAGGGAATAGAGAAGAGTGACGCGGCATCGGCTTCATATTCGGGGCAATAGAGGTGTTTACAGGATTTTGGACCTGTATGCAGGTCTAAGACGATATCAGCCTGATGTGCCATCGACTGTAGGCTAACCGCCTGCCTGTGTCCTGAGGTTACTCCCCACTCATCGGACAGGCGCTGATGACAACCTTCCACCAGCATCTCTCTAAAATGAATAAAGATCTCTGTGTTGCTCAGTTCTTGATGCGCTTCATACCATTGAGTGACATTGACCTTATGATCTAAATACTCCCTATTCCAATTCACGCCGGTGATGGGATCGAAACGGCCTAAGGTAAACTCGCCGCTCTTTTGATTGATCCCCAAAGGGTTAGCCAAAGGGACAAGCGTGATATCACCACATAAGGTATACCCTTCTAACAGCTGCATAAGCTGATAAATGACGGCATTACCCTGCACCTCGGCGCCATGAACATTGGCTTGAATATAGACACTCGGCGCCGTTGCTTTTTCAGCCTTTAAGCTGAATATCGGGACAGTAAGATCTGGACCCGTGGCCAATTCACCTATCTTAAGCGACGATTGGGTAACGCTCATTATTTATCCTTTACCAACTAGTAGTTTCGAAACAATGGCTCAAAACTAATGCTAGAAACTAAACTAATGCTCGAAACTAATGCTCAAAACAATCGTCCTAAAACTATTGCTCGAACAGGTTCTTATGAAGTGCACTCACAACTTGAGCCGCTTCAGATTCAGACACTAACACGCAGAGGTTATGCGGGCTGGCCCCCTGACAGATCATTCTCACATTATGAGGCTCTAGCACTTCAAATACCCGGCGACACACACCCGGGGTAGAAGCGATCTTATTACCCACTATGGCCACTAATGCCAAATCATCTTCGACTCGAACGCGGCAGTGTTGTGACAACTCTTGCAGTAGCGCTTCGCTCAGTAGGCCATTTCCCGCAGAGTCTGAACCCGTCTTATCTAACGTCAATGAGACATTCACTTCGGAGGTCGTGATCAGATCGACACTGATCTTGTGTCTTGCAAGAGTGGCAAATGTTTCAGCCAGGAAGCCTTGAGCATGAAGCATCTGCAGGCTATGGAGATTAAGCAATGTTTGATCACGACGAACCGCTACGGCCCTGTAAACCGGCTCATCTTCAACTTGATGACGGATCCAGGTCCCGCCTCTTTCAGGTTCACGGCTGGAACCGACAAACACCTGAATTTTTTGCCTTACTGCCGGTAAAATTGTCGCTGGGTGCAATACTTTAGCACCGAAGGTTGCCATCTCAGCAGCCTCATTAAAGCTTATCTCAGCAATGGGCCTGGCTTTAGGCGCCAAGCGAGGATCGGTCGTATAGATCCCCGCCACATCGGTCCAAATTTCGACAGCCGTCGCTTTCAAGGCCTCAGCCAATAACGCCGCCGAGTAATCGCTGCCACCACGGCCCAATGTTGTCGTACACCCATTTTCATCGGCACCGATAAAACCTTGCGTCACGATTCGCTGTGAGCTTAATAGTGGTGCTAAATACTCATCGGCGAGCAGGGCAACTTGCTCAATTTGAGGTTCTGCCCGGCCGAAGTGACTATCTGTTCGCATCACCTGACGAATATCGAACGCACTGGCCGCCTCCCCTTTCTCTCTGAGTACCGCAGCAAATAGAGCCGATGAACACTGCTCACCTTGGGCGAGTAGCTCATCCATTGTCGCTTTGTTTCTATTACGACTGAGCTCTTCGCTAAGCGATGAGATACGACTGAGCACAGTATCTAATCTTGCGGCAACCTCTTGTGGGCTGCCCAAAGCATCGAGTATTTGATATTGAATATGAGCAATTTTCTTAATGAGCTGCATCCTACGCTCATCGCAGGTTTGCTCTTGGGTCAACTCAACAAGAAGGTTAGTGACGCCACTGGACGCGCTGACGACAACAACTCGAGTATCGGGGTTAGCAAGAATAATATCGGCACAGCGACTCATCGCAGCATAATCTGCTACAGAGGTGCCACCAAACTTAGCAACAATCAGGGACATGATTCGGCCTCCACATAAAGTAGACACAGGCCAGAAAAACAGGGATATAAAACTATCATTATTACGCTCCGAACATAATTCGTTCGAAGAGCCTGGTGCAAAGATTACGCACCCCAAGAAGGGAAATGACGATCATCACCAGAAGCTCTCCACCAATAAACAGGTGACAATCGATGGGATTCAGCCCAAATGACCGATATTGTATACGTCAAAATACATCAATATCTCGGCGCTAATCTCCCTCATAAGTCATCATCAGAGTTTGGCCTCTTCAAACTTACTACCTAGTTAACGCTCCTCTTCTGTACCTAATCCCGAGCACTTAAATAAATGCCAGAAGAAGGAATATAAAAATTATCAAATTTTGACCAATTAAGTCAATGAATAAAAATGGCAAAGTGCCAATGAATTGGAAAACCTGCTTTAACTTTGTGAAATTGTCAGTATTCGACTCAAAAGAGGGGCGCTTAACCTTTAATCAAAATCAGGAAGCTCGTTAACTAAACGTACCCGGGGGGAAAAAGGACCGATCACCACCTCTTCTTGCTGTTTAGTTTTTGATAAAAGGCAAGGGATCAGCTGTAATTTATCATGCTCGACAAAATAGATCGCATTTTGATTAAATTGACAACCGAGTCGTATTGCAGATGCCTTATCTATCGAAACGGCCCAACTCTTCTCCATGTGACAGCGATCGGCTGAGGCACCAATCATGGCGCGATAGGGTCTATGTAATTGTTGAATTTCGAATTGAAGCCGCCTGTCGAGAAGACGGTTTTGACTGGCTGAGAGAATCTGCCCTTTTGGGTTATGTGCGGTAATTATTGCAAATGAAAGTTCAGAGGATAATGCTTGTGTAAAAAGAAACTCCGCCTCTTGATAGCATTGCCACTGGCTGTTTAACTCACTCATCTGGACCATATTCCCCAATTTAATTCAAAATATTATAGCAAATCCAATATATCTTCCAAGTGGCGTGACACAGGTCACACCATAATATTTTACTGCACCCAACAAAATCAAATACTTATAGTGGTTGGCGTGACTTAGATCATATCCACAAGTAAATTTGTTAACATTTCATTTGTTAACAAATGCCTAAAACGAGTACAATAGTCTCTGTTGATTCGCTTACCATCACTAAAAGGTAAGAAGCTTTTTGTTACAAATAGATCTGACAGTGAACAAAGAGTTAGCCAGATTCCTGTATAAAATGTGAACTGAATAGAGTTTCACATCTTTACTTCAAAAAAATTTAATTCTAGGGGAACTAATCTCCGCTATTGTTAATCGAAGTGGATACAGCTCGCGTTACATTTATTGAGATACGCATACTTTACTAATCATGGAAGCGTGTTGCTGTTTCAGGCCAGTTTTGAAAGCACCTACTAGAGCAGTAAATAGTCAACAGGACAAGTTCGAGCGTTACTATCGCTAAGATATTACGCGCTCATGGTTAGAACAGATTTGAACAAATTAGGTAAATTAATATGCAAAACCCGCACATTCTGATCGTTGAAGATGAAGCCGTTACCCGGAACACGCTAAGAAGTATTTTCGAGGCCGAAGGATATGTGGTAACTGAAGCCAATGATGGCGCAGAAATGCATAAAGCCATGCAGGAAAACAAAATCAATTTGGTTGTTATGGATATCAACCTTCCTGGTAAAAACGGTCTTTTGTTAGCACGTGAACTTCGTGAAATTAACAACATTGGTCTGATCTTCCTAACGGGTCGTGACAATGAAGTTGATAAGATTTTGGGTCTGGAAATTGGTGCTGATGATTACATCACTAAGCCATTCAACCCACGTGAGCTGACTATCCGTGCTCGTAACCTGTTGACTCGCGTTAACAGCACTGGCGCCGAATCAGAAGAGAAGAGTGCCGTTGAGTACTATCGCTTCAATGGTTGGAGCCTTGAAATTAACAGCCGTTCTTTGGTTAGCCCACAAGGTGAGTCTTACAAGCTGCCACGTAGCGAATTCCGCGCTATGCTGCACTTCGTTGAGAACCCAGGCAAGATCCTAAGCCGTGCCGACCTTCTGATGAAGATGACGGGTCGCGAGCTTAAGCCACATGACCGTACTGTCGATGTAACTATTCGTCGTATCCGTAAGCACTTCGAAAGCTTACCTGATACGCCAGAAATCATCGCAACGATCCACGGTGAAGGTTATCGTTTCTGCGGTAACTTAGAAGAAGCATAAAGCTAGCGCTTATCTTGCTATTCAATAAAAAAGCCAGTCTAACGACTGGCTTTTTTTACATAAGATTTCGAGGCTCGAAAAAAACAAAGATGTCAGCCTTCGGCCTATCGTTTCGCGGACGGCTTGCGCCTATTGGACGAGCTAGGCTCTAATCGGAAAAGACAAAGCTACAAGCATTCGACATAATCCCTTTCCTACAGCCAACAACGTTGGCATCGATTAACTCACGCAGTGAGTGTCATCTTAGCTTCTACAGCCAGCAACGCTGGCGTCGTTTAGCTCACGTAGTGAGCGTCCTGGGTCCTAGCGCCTAGAACCTAGACTCTTATGACTCCCCCTACTTCAATTCTCTTTCCAGAAAATTTGCCAGAGATCGATACAGATGTGTTCTTACTTTTTCGCCGCGCATCGAGTGCTTAGAGCCTGGATAATCGATCATCTGGAATAACTTACCTTCATCCTGCAGCGCCTTGTATACCTTAGTGCTGTTCTCAAAAAGCACGTTATCATCGGCCATACCGTGGTACATCAACAGACCCGATTGATAGTTTTCCACATAGGGAAGCACACTACTGGCTTCATAGCCCTTAGCATTCTTTTCAGGATGGCCAAGGTAGCGCTCGGTATAATGGGTGTCATACAGCGCCCAGTCGGTCACCGGCGCACCGGAGATTGCCGCCTTAAAGTAATCCGGGGCCTTAAATAACCCCATCAGGGCCATGTAACCACCGTAGCTATGCCCATAAAGCGCGATATTATCACCCTCCACATAGGGCAGCGTTCTTAAGTAGTCCACACCGGCTTTTTGATCGTTAACTTCCGCCTCACCTAGATGTTTATAGATAACATGTTCAAATCGGGTTCCACGATGAGCAGAGCCACGATTATCGAGCTGGAATACCATAAATCCTTGTTGAAGCAGGTACTGAGTAAAGTAATCATGTTCACTCCAACTGTTCACGACCAGCTGCGCATGTGGGCCTCCATAGACGCGCACGACCACAGGATACTGCTTATCTTTGTCGAAGTTTATGGGTTTAAACAGACGATACTGAAGTGATTGACCATCTTCGGCCTTAACCTGCCCGAATTCAGGCACCTGCCATAATCCCAGGTACTCATTGAGTGGGTGAGTCGAATCCAGCTTATTCTGCTCAACCCAAGCAAGATGCTGACCCTTATCGCCATGTAAACTGACTTGAGGTGGCTGCACCAGAGAGCTGAAATAATCCAGATATACAGCCTCATTCTCGGCAAACACAGGTGAGTGCATTCCCCGACGTTGACTCACACCTTCAATTTCACCACCGGTTAGGGCTACACGATAAATGTGTTGTTCAACGGCAGTATCTTTACGGCCAGTGAAATAGATCCAACCCCCCTTCTCGTCGACAAACTCAACGGCGTCGACAACCCAGTCGCCCGATGTCAGCTGTTTCTTCACTTCGCCATCTAAACTTATAAGGTAAAGGTGATTAAAACCATCACGCTCTGAGGCCCAGATAAAGCTCTCCTGCAGCTTCAGGAAGTACAGATCATTGTTGAGATTTACCCAGGCATCACTCCGCTCTTCAACTAAATTTTTAGGCTTGTCGGTTCGTTCGATATCAACCACTCGCAGATCGAGTACCTGCTGGTTACGACTCTGCCACTGATATGAGAGGCGTTTACTATCGGGTAACCATTTCACTCTGGGCAGGTAGATATCTTGCTCTTTTCCCAGCTCTACCCAACTGACTTTTTTGCTGGCAAGTTTTACGATACCTAATGAGATTTTAACGTTGTTCTTACCGGCATAAGGATAACGTTGCTCGGTCAGCTTGATACCATCGGCATAGATCTCATTGCGGGTAACCAGCTCAACATCAGACTCGTCGATTCGGGTATAGGCTATGGCGCTCTCATCCGGCGACCACCAGTAACCCGTCATGCGGTCCATCTCTTCCTGAGCCACGAACTCGGCCATCGCATTTTTTATCGCGCCGCCACCATCCGTTGTCATCTCCAACAGCGACATATCTTTCAACGTTAAAACAAATAGGTTTTGGTCCCGCACAAATGAGACATACTTCCCTTTGGGTGAAAGGCGAGCATCGGTAGCAAAGCCCTCACCAGTCGGCAGTAACGTCACCTTGTTATCGCTTAACGAGTAATAGTAAAGCACACCGGATGCAGGAATTAATATTGCCTGACTATCATCAGACCAAAAATACTCCATGATCCCCTGGCCATAAATTCGTTGCCGTTCACGCCTCGCCTTCTCCTCATCGGAGAGCTCACCTATGGTTAACTTATCGGCATCGAGCAAGATAGATTGCTTGCCAGACTCGACATCCATCTGCCATAAATCATAAAAATGCTGATTATCCTTACGTCCGGCTAAATAGGTCACCCTTTTGCCATCGGGAGATAATTTCAGTCCTCGGGGACTCGTCCCCGCTAGCGCCGGCGAAGCATACATACGCTCGATTGACAGGGGAGACTTACCCGCTTTTGAGAGAGTTTTCAGCATCTCACCAGTAACGATTCCTTGATTGACTTCGGTTTGAGATAGCTGATTCTGGCTTGCATTAATTTGCGTGGAAAGAAGCATAGGCACCGCCATAAGAGCTGAAGTTATCCATTTTTTTGTCATTATTATTTCCTGGACTTAAATCTATCTTAGTAATACAGCCAACCATCACAACCACACGCTGGATTTTGTGATGATTGAACAAAAATATCGCCCGTCATTGTGCACTAAAGTCCGATAAAACAACAAGCGTCGTTATTTGCTATATATTTGAGCCTAACCTACGCTGAAAAAAGGTTCGATCTCAGGTATGATCCGCTCAAATAAAAGTTTACCGACCTCAACTCGAACCCAAACTCGAAATTGTCATAGGAAATAACATGCAGACCTTGGCCCAAAACCTGACGTCACAAGGGGTAAATGCCTCTCTGACTCAGCTTATTCATACCTTAGCTAACACCTCCAAAGAGATCAGTCATGCCGTACGCCACGGCGCGCTTGCCGGTGTACTCGGTGCGACTGAGCAAGAAAATGTTCAAGGTGAGACACAGAAAAAACTCGACGTTATCACCAACGACATGCTCAAAGATGCGTTAAAGGGCGATGACACAGTTCGCGGTCTGGCATCGGAAGAGGAAGATTATATTGTCGAAGTCGGTGACAAGGGCGAATATCTGGTCTGTTTCGACCCGCTCGACGGCTCATCGAACATAGATATTAACTCGTTAGTGGGCACTATTTTTTCCGTACTTCCAGCCCCAACAGGTGAGCTATCCGAATCCAGCTTCCTACAAGCGGGTCGTCAGCAAGTCGCTGCGGGTTATGTGCTTTATGGCCCTTCGACCATGTTAGCGTTAACAACGGGTCAGGGGGTACAACTGTTCACCTTAAACCCTGAAACCAATGAATACCTGCTAACAACTGAAGCGATGAGCATCAGTAAAGACACGGGTGAGTTTGCCATCAATATGTCTAATCAGCGTTTCTGGGAAGCACCGATGCAGACTTACATCAGCGATCTGCTGCTTGGCACTATCGGTCCGAGAGAAAAAGCCTTCAACATGCGCTGGATAGCGGCTATGGTTGGCGATGTTCACCGCGTCCTTTCTCGTGGCGGTATCTTCACTTACCCGACAGACAACAAAAATCCGCAGAAGCCATACAAACTAAGATTGATGTATGAAGCGAATCCTATGTCATTCTTGGTCGAACAAGCTGGCGGTAAGGCATCTACAGGCTATGAAACCATAATGGATATCCAACCGAGTGAGATCCACCAGCGTGTGGCTGTCATCTTAGGTTCGGCGAACGAAGTCGATGCCTGCCTGAACTATCATGGTTTAGATTACAGCGAAGAGCCACAACTGTAGGTTGTAAGCTATAAGTTGTAAGTAAAGGTAAAAAGGAGCCCTGTTAGGCTCCTTTTTTATGGCGAATTAAAGACAAACATTAACTTGCATTAACTTGCATTAGTGCTCTCAAAAATTTTATCCGCTGAGGCTGCCACAAAGCCTGTGTAAAGCTTTCCGTCAGACTTAGGGTAGCGCAAGGCAAACTCATAGAAACAGCTTGGGATCTCTTTCTGAGAGCCTTTAAAGCTTACTTCTATCTTATCTGCCATAGTCGAAGACTGTTCAAGCAAAACTTCTGCCGAGCCTTTGACCTCACCACCGGCAGAGTTAAGAGCAAAGCCTCCCCTCTTAAGCGTTTCATTGACATCTAAAATGCTGGTGTATCCGGGCAGGTGATTAATTGATACCGTAAAATGATTTGCACGGTAGCCGAATGCGGCTACCCAAGCTGCATATTCACTCTCTGCAAGCAAGGCTTCATAAGTAGGATAATCCAACTCCCAGTGGCGGCCAGAATAGAGGAAATTGTCCGCAGTTGTGGCTGATTCCTCAATTTGAGCGACTAACCCTTTGATTATTGTCTGCAGCTCACCACTAAACTCTTCAACAAGCAGCTCAGAGATAAACACTTTTGGTTGAGTCGCATCCGGGTGCTCAAAATGTTTGGCTTTAAGCTTCTTAGCTTCAAAATTATAATCGCCGCAATCCACATAACCTAAGGCTTCGAAGTGAGCGGACAATACCGCCAAATTAACCTTCTCAATATTAAACGTCCGCAGGGCAATATGGTCGTTAATAATGGTGTCGCCCTTGGACAAGAGTTGATGAACCTTAGCCGCCGAAGGCGTCATTTCAACATAATCATTCCAAAGGGATCCAAAAAGCTTGTTAATATCTGTGTGCATCAATTTTTTCCTTGAGGGCATCGTGTCGCCAATCGCAAACTGCGTGGGCAAAATCTTTTATTCTCTTCGCGAGAGGTCTTTTATTATTTTCACGAGAAGCGTTTTATTATTTTAACTAGATGATCGAACCAGAGTAGAGGTGCTCTTTCCTGTGTCTCTTAAAAAAGCGGGAAATACCATAACGATATTTCCCACCTTATTTTTTATAGCTCAGAGCCCTATTACCTAAAGGCTCAAACCAGGACTCAAATTAGCGGGAAGGCTAACTTCATCGGCTTCGACAGATGCAACCGGGTAAGCACAGTAGTCGGCAGCATAAAACGCGCTCGCTCTATGGTTACCCGACGCGCCTACGCCACCGAAGGGTGCCGCACCTGATGCGCCTGTGATCTGCTTGTTCCAGTTAACAATACCGGCACGAATACGGGCAAGGAAATACTCATAGTCGTCACGACTATCGGCAAGGATCCCGGCAGAGAGTCCGTAACGGGTATTGTTCGCTAACTTGATCGCCTCATCGAAATCAGTATAACGCACGACTTGCAGCAGAGGACCGAAGTACTCCTCATCAGGCAGTTCGATAACCTGAGTCACATCGATTAACCCTGGAGATACAAGGCCCGTTCCCGCTTCAATATGAGTCAGCTCGACTAATGAAGTCCCACCTAAGTTCGCCAGGTTACGTTGAGCCTCTACCATACCTTTAGCGGCAGTTTCTGAGATCATCGATCCCATAAACGGCTGTGGCTGGGCATTCCAGGCGCCAACCACAATACGCTTAACGGCGTCGGTAAGTTGAGCCAGCAGAGCATCGCCCTCAGCACCTTTCTCAACATACAAGCGACGCGCGCAGGTACAGCGTTGGCCTGATGAGATATATGCCGACTGAATAATGTCGTGTACTGCAGCCTTCCTGTCTTTAACGCCTTTGATGATAAGAGGGTTATTTCCTCCCATCTCTAATGCCAGAATTTTTCCGGGTTCGCCGGCATACTGTTGATGCAAGATATGCCCGGTGCGAGAACTTCCGGTAAAGAACAGACCATCAATCTGGGGGTGAGATGCCAGCGCTTTTCCGGTTTCAACTTCACCTTGAACTAAGTTGATAACACCGGCAGGCAATCCCGCCTTCTCCCAAAGCTTCAACATCAACTCGGCGACTTTAGGCGTTAACTCCGAAGGCTTGAAGACCACTGTGTTACCCGCTAACAGTGCAGGCACAATATGTCCGTTAGGCAGATGGCCTGGGAAATTATATGGGCCAAATACGGCAACGACACCATGGGGCTTGTGACGAAGAACCGCACGTCCTGCAGGCGTGTCATTTTCTGTTGTTCCGGTGCGCTTATTGTAAGCGGCTACCGATAAACCAATCTTGCCAATCATGGCACCGGCTTCAGTCGCCGTTTCCCATTGTGGCTTTCCGGTCTCTTGAGCGATCACTTCGGCTATCTCAGCTTTATTTTCTTCCAGCTGGGCACGGTAAGCTTCAACAATCGCAAGGCGACCCTCAAAACCCAGCATGAACCAGTCAAACTGCGCTTCACGTGCAGCTTCGACAGCAGTATTAACCTGCTCTGGCGTCGCAGTTTGGCTGTTCCAGATAACGTCATTATTTGCTGGGTTCTTTGAAGTCACTTCGTGACCTAGGCCGGCAACCCACTGGCCTTTAATAAATTGAGTCATATTTCTTCCTACAAAGCCAAAATGCGGATCTCGTCACCTTGCTCGAGCAATAAGCCAGCTGCGAGTTCAGGAGAGATTGTCACTTCGTTACTACCTTCGGTCAGCAAAAGTTTCCCAGAGGTGGCACGGTAATTAGCTAATTGAGTATTTGAGATAATAAAGTTGGTATCAGATTCAGGAGCATCGCCGATATTCACGGTCAATAACCGGCTCTCTTTGACGGAACGAATATCACTGAGATTACACTCAACCGTCGGTCCACCATCGAAAATATCTACATATCCACGACACCTGAACCCTTCGGCTTGCAGCAAGTTCAGTGCGGGTCGGGTATTGGCGTGTACTTCACCGATGACTTTCTGAGCGTCTTCCGGTAATAAACAGACATACACAGCATTTTTAGGCATCATCTCAGCCATAAATGCTTTCTGTCCAAGTCCGGAAAGATAATCGGCCTCGACAAAATCGATACCTAAGAAATGCTTCTGTAACCAATCATAAAATGGCGAATTACCATTTTCATCGCTCTCACCACGCATTTCTGCAATTACAGTTTCACCGAATCGCTGTGCATGTTGGGCTAAAAACAGAAAACGGCTTCGTGATAACATTCTGCCGTTATTGTTCTTTCGATATGAGCTACGCAAGAAAAGCGTACAGAGCTCAGCCGCTCCCGTGTAATCGTGGCACAGGGTTAATGTTTCGACTTCATTTCTCACATCGATCTGTTCTGAATAATAAACTTCAGTTCCCAATCGATAGTGATAGAAAGCATCTTCCATTCCAACGGCCGCCTCCAGACCACAAGTACCAACGACTTCACCGGTATCTGTATCTTCGAGCACCATCAGGTAGCCTTCATCGAATGGCTTATCGACCTGTTTTAGAAATGAAGCTTCTACACGGGCAATTTTCTTTCTTAATAGTTCTTCATTGACCGGCAATGAAGTAAATCCGTGCCCGGATTCTTCAGCTATTTGATAAAGCGCTTCAAAGTCGCTAGATCGGATAGGACGTATAATTAACATCTCAGGATCTCCTCACTTTCACTTGTCGCTTAACGATCCCTATCCAATATAAGACAAGTAGATCACAGTTAAGGTTCAAGTACTCCCAATGACAAAAAAAGAGTGCGTGATATTAATCAGCACTCTTCATGTCATTTAGGCCGCAACGACTTTAGCAACTGCACGTTCAAAGCGTGCTAAACCTTCGGCGATGTCGGCTTCAGGAATAACCAGAGAAGGAGTGAAACGAACAACGTTTGCCCCTGCGATTAGGCTCATTAGGCCTTCGGCAGTAGCAGCGACCAAGAACTCTTTAGCACGGCCCAGGTATTTATCATTGAGCACAGCACCTAGTAATAGTCCCTGACCACGCACTTCAGTGAAAACATCATACTTTTCGTTTATCTTATTTAGACCATCACGCAGTAACTGCTCACGTACTTTTACGCCTTGCAATACCTCTGGAGTATTAACCACATCGAGTACGGCATTAGCTATGGCGCACGCCAATGGATTACCACCATAGGTCGAACCATGAGTACCAATCTTAAGATGTTCGGCAATATCTTTAGTGGTTAACATAGCCGCAATCGGGAATCCGCCGCCAAGTGCCTTCGCCGTAGTCAGTACGTCAGGGATAACATCTGAGCGCATGTAGGCATATAACTCACCCAAACGGCCAACACCGGTTTGAACTTCATCGAATACAAGTAGGGCATTGTGCTTATCACACAAAGAACGAACAGCTTTGAGGAATTCAGGGTCTGCATCGATGATCCCGCCTTCACCTTGAAGCGGCTCCATCATAATGGCGCAAGTCTTATCTGAGATCACGGCTTCGAGAGCGGCAATATCATTGAATGGTACGTGCGTAATGCCCTGTGGCTTAGGACCGAAGCCATCAGAGTATGCCGCTTGGCCACCAACACTAACGGTGAAGAAAGTACGACCATGGAACGCCTTATCGAAAGCGATGATTTGATCTTTCTCAACGCCAAACTTATCCATAGCATAACGACGAACCAGTTTAAGTGCCGCTTCGTTAGCTTCTGCACCTGAGTTAGCAAAGTACACACGATCGGCAAACGTAGCGTTAACCAGCTTTGTTGCAAGTTCGAGAGCGGGTTCATTAGTCATCACATTCGAAAGGTGCCATAGTTTCTCACCTTGTTCTTTCAATGCACCAACCAGTGCCGGGTGACAGTGCCCTAAACAGTTCACTGCGATGCCGCCGGCAAAATCGATAAACTCATTACCCTCTTGATCCCAAACTCGGCTACCTTCTCCACGAACAGGAATTACTGCCGAAGGCGCATAGTTAGGCACCATCACTTCATCAAATTGGGCTCTTGTCAGGGTGTTGTTTACGCTCATACCTTCTCATCCTTTATTATTGTTAATGGCTCTGAAAGCCACTACTTCCCGCCTTTTATCATTATCAAAAGTCTTGATGGCGGTGATTATTTAGATTGCTTAAGTGACATTAATAACGAAAATGTGATCAAAATACCAGTTTCTTACACTCAAGTACGAACATCAGTGCACATTTAATGCATAAAGAGTTGAGTTTAAGAATTATACAAGCGCTTATGGCGGGGGTTTTAAGCATAATTAGTCATAAAAAAAGTTATTTGAGACGAATTAGGCTAAGTATGCAGGCTGCCTGCATAAATAACCGAACAAAACACCAGACGAAGATGAGATTAACTTCTTTTTTAAGGAGTAAATTAAGAAATCAAGACGAAGGAAAAACAAAGTTGGGGAGTGTGATATACCCAAGCCACTTGGAAATGCAGGATTCAGTGGGAATTTAATGCGCTTTAGGCAAGACATTGATTGTAGGTAATGGTTGTTCCCTTGGCAAAATCAATAACGCAGAATAAAGCACATTAAAACCCATCGTAGAAGGCTTTGCGCAAGCCCACTTCGTTGTTGCATTAGCTTAAAAGGGATCACCATTCCTACACCAATGCGTCTAGAATTGAACTCGCGAAAAGCCTCTGAAACGAGCATTTTCAGGTAGTTTGGGTATATACCTTAAATGATATCTAACTTACGGTAATTTTGGCCTTTTAAACGAATAATCTCTTGCTCAGAAAGCTCATAATAATCGAACATTATCCGTTTCTCTTGGGGGGTAATTTGTCGCATCTCCTCCAGCAAGACTATTTTGGCAAAACAGTTCGCTCGGGCCACCATAGCCGCCCCTTCAGAAAGCTCTTTATAGCTCAGATTATTATCAAGTTCGGCTAACACTTTGGCCATAGCACTATCTTCAAAATTCAATTGATAGAGCAGTTGCCAATTGAGCGAACTCCCATGCTGCAGTACTAATTGATATACTTTTTCGGCTGGAAATTCGGTTGCTATAACAGCGTCATATAGTTCTTTATCTCGACTGTCACTGGCTTCACGAAGCCATTCCCCCCAGATCTCCTCGAACAACTTAGCGCTGTTTTTTAGTACGACGGAAGCGCCCATCTGACTAAGTAACGTACAGGTATAAACAAATGAACCATCAACATCATGCAGCTTAGCTAATGCTTGGGCTGCAATCGCACTAACAACAGAATAACGCCATAATTTTCTGGTGGTCCACAACAGATTAGCATGGCCTGAGGGTAACCAATTTCGAAGACAGAAATAGGGGATCAGTAATTTAAGGTTTTCGACACCAATGAAGTTAAGCACCAGCTTAATATCGGTAACTTTAACATCGGAGCGTTGTGGCCTACGGTGTCTGAAAGAGGGGCTGTTGACGATATTAAGCAGATCTCTTGCAAGCCAAGCCTGTTCGCTTATAAGTGGGCTAAGACGATTAAGATCCAGATTTTTACGCTGCAAAAGCTCTAAAATAAGCAGTTGATTTTCGTTAATTCCCGAGTAGGTGAGTATCGAATCGGGCGATACTAACTGATGTCCTATCGCATTATTAACCGTGTTTATCAGTTGAGTGGAAACCTCTTCAAATACCTGTTTAGCCTGGATCTGCTTCGCCAACCTTTCCAGAATAGCTTCCCGTTCGATAGCAAGCTTACTCGCGTCGGCCTCAAGTTCGGCATCGAGCTCATCATACATAGATCCAGACTTTTGCTTACCAACAATGAGTTGCTGGTATAGCCTATGCTCAATCTCTATGACTTTCCCGGGTCTAACCCCCCCCGCTACCGATATCGCCACTGTCTGCATCTCTCCAATCGTTATCTATCACTATAATTTAGCATAATTTATCCTGAATCCACTGATTATGATGGAGTTTCAACTAAACGAATATCTCAAATGTTGATTTATCACTCGTTTAAATATCCAAATTTAGCAGCAGGGCTTTTGAATCGACCAAAAATGTTCAGGAGTCCCATAAAAAAGGTCTCTAAATAGAGACCTTTTATTATTCTAACCGTAACTTATTTCAGCTCCTGCTCAAATAGTTTATAGATACGACGGTATTCATCCAGCCAACTCGAAGGTTGCTTAAACCCGTGAGGCTCTACCGGGTAAATTGCTGTCTCGAACATCGGCTTCTCTAACTCAATTAAGCGCTGTACCAGGCGAACACTATCCTGGAAGAAGACGTTGTCATCTAATACGCCACTCATGATGAGTAGTGGTTTTTGCAGCCCCTGAGCATGCTCTATGGGTGAGCTTCGTTCAAAGGCAATAGGGTCTACATCAGGGGTGTTAAGTATATTTGAGGTATATGGTGCATTGTAGTGTGCCCAATCCGTCACTGGACGCAGTGCGGCACCGGCCTGGAAAAGCTCAGGCTCTGTAAACAGTGCCATGAAGGTCAGGAAGCCCCCATAGGAGCCGCCATAGGTGCCGACTTTACTTGCATCAACATTAGTTTGGGCGGCCATCCAGCTCACACCATCTTTCAAATCCTCAACTTCAGGGTGTCCCATGTTGCGATACACTGCTGTACGCCAGTCACGTCCATAGCCTTTAGAACCGCGATAATCCATGTCCAGAACCACATAACCTTGCTGAGTTAACAGGTTATGGAACATAAACTCTCTGAAATAACCAGAGAAGCCGTAATGAGCATTTTGAAGGTAGCCTGCGCCATGATTGAAGATCACCGCAGGATACTTCTCACTTCGACTCTTGTCATACCCTTGCGGAAGGTAGACTCGCGCATAGATATCTTCGGCGCCATGAGTTGAAGGTACAGCAACCACTTTGGGGGCTTGCCACTGATACTTCTTGAAGGCGTCACTGGTGTATGAAGTCAGTTGCTGAATATCACCACCGATAGTCTGAATAAATAACTCTCCAGGCTCAGTTCGACGAGACGCGTTGAGTAGCAGACTGTTTCCATCAGGGCTCAAAGTATAATCGAGTTGTCCATCCCACTGGGTTAATTGCTCATCTTTCCCCGTCTTAATAGAGACCCGATACACGTTATCTATGCCAGGATGCTGCTTATTAGCCTTGTAGTAGATAAATTGAGCCTTAGGACCTAAGGTGATGTCACTTACGACAAACTTACCCTGTGTGAGAGGCTCGGCTTGTTTACCCGCTTGCTTAACATAGATATGTGAATAGCCGGTTTCCTCGGAGAGATAATAGAGGTTATTAGTTTCAGGCAACCAGCCAAACTGATTGAAGTTATAGTTAACCCAAGCTTCATCATGCAGTCTGTGTTGGGTCTTCATGGATCCCTTCTCTAGATCCAGTGTCGCTATCCAGCGATCTTTATTATCGACAGCTTCGAGCATGATGGCGACCCGATTGGCAGACTCTTGCCATTGAACGGCACTTTGAGACCAGCCCCAATCCTGCATAAGTTGGATCTTACGAGGTGACTTTTCACTCTTATAAGTGTCGCCCGCTAACTTGGCATTTTCAGACTTAACCCCAGCCAGGACATCTTCGTCGAAACCTTCAAGACCTTCGATAGTGATTTCCTTTAAACTATGAGTTTGAAGGTCGAGTAATACTAAACGCTCCCCGGGTGGGTTATCTTCGGCAACACGAGCCCTTGCAGGAACGGCATCAACATAGCCATCTTTCCCCAGATAATTAGGCATGATGTCATGTTCACTACGCCAACTGTAATCTTTATCAATTAATGACAAGAGCAGGTAACGACCGTCGGGAGAGAGGCTTAAGTCTGACACCGTCTCTTTATCCCCCAAGTACCAGGCTTTTGCGGCAAGCGTGGGATCTAACTTGCTAAGTTCGTTCTGATACTCTTCAGTTTTCTTCGCATTATCTTGCTGCATAGCAATATACTGGATCAATCTATGTTGCTGTTTGGCAATATAGCTCGTCGGAGCCTCAACGCCTTTAGGCTTAACTGCCATCTTGATGCTTGCCAGTTGCTCAAACATACCCGAGTCTTGATGAATACGAAAAACGGTGTCTCCCTGCCAGAAGCCAATATCACCATTAGTTAAAAATCGTACCCCATCTACATTGTCATTTTGCCTCGTAAGCTGAATAATCTGCCCCGTAGCTAACTCCTTTACGAAGAGGTTACCCTGATATATGTAGGCTTTTCGGCTTCTGTTCTTATCAAAGACTCCGGACTCTTGATCGGCATGATGCAATTGGTCCAAATTCAGCAGGGTCGCCTCAGCGGCAGTCACATTCTGGCGATAATAATCTTTTATTGGTGCACCATGCGCTTGCCTCGTAAAGAAGATACTCTGGCTGTCATCTCCCCAGTACGCGCCCTTAGCCATTATTCCCATCCAGTCGGGATTAGCCATGATCTGATTCAAGGTCAGATTTGCTCCGACCTTAGGAGGTGTAGCGAGTTGGACTTGAATATTGGTATGGCTTGCTTGCTTCTGTGCCGTAGAATGATTTTCACTGCTCGCACAGCCACCTAATATTGCTATCGCAATTAAGCTAAGACCAGAGTTACGCATCAGTCCTGTCATTTCCCTTCCTTTATTGTTTTTCAACGAACATCAATACCTCATACAAAGGCAAGGCTCGTTGGTATTATTTTGCGGATATTTATATCACAAATGGAATGGCGTTGAATGAGGAATATTTATAAAACTTGTAACAGAGATTTAAACCAGGATAGGGATGACGACTATTGCTTAAAACATTCAAACCTTTCAGCACTGAAACAGTCGCGGCTAAAGCCGCTCATACATGAGAAATATCAACCGCTGCAATAACCTGAGCCTCAAGCTCTAAAAAGTTATGCAAAAGCTCATGGCCTTGCTCGGTAAGCACAGACTCGGGGTGAAACTGAACCCCATAGATAGGCAAGGTCTTATGTCTCATGGCCATGATCTCCATGCCGTGAACCGGATCGTCATACCAGGCATCCAACTTAAACTGCTCGGGCACTGAGTCTACCAGCAGGGAGTGATAACGCGTCACTGTCAGTGGGTTATTAAGCTTAGAAAATAGTCCTTCACCCAGATGTTCTATGACACTCGTTTTACCATGCATGACCCGCTTCGCTCGAATCACATTCGCACCAAATACTTGTGCGATAGCTTGATGACCCAAGCAGACACCCAATACCGGTAATTTGCCGGCAAAATATTCTATCGCTGACAGTGAAACCCCCGCTTCGTTGGGGGTACAGGGACCCGGAGAGATCACTAAGTGAGTCGGTTTCAACGATGCAATCTGTTCAATAGTGATCTCATCATTACGCTTAACAACGACCTCTTGACCTAGTTGCTGAAAATACTGCACTAGATTGAAGGTAAACGAGTCGTAATTATCGATCATCAAGAGCATAGAGGTTCCGATATCCTATAGATGAAATATGTCATTATAATTGGCCGCAGATGCTACCACAGTGCGAAGCCTTGATCACCTCACTCGATAAACCTTGAGTGATCTTAAGCCAATAATCTTAAAGATGAGATACTGCAAGCATAAAAAAAGCCAGTCATTGACTGGCTTTTTCGGGAGGGTAAGAAACTACTTAACCAATGTGAGGTGACCTCGACGCTTAGGTTCTGGTGCTTGAGGAGCTTCTTCTGTCAGCACAGGATCATCAGTTGCTTCTTCAACAACGGTTAATCCTGCTTCAACAGACTCATCTTCAAGTTGATATGCTTCTTCCATATCAAAAACCGTACCTGCACCATTTTCTCTGGCATAGATAGCAACAATTGCAGCCATTGGCAAAACAACTTGCTGAGGAACACCACCAAAACGAGCACTGAACTCAATAAAATCATGTCCAATCTGTAGGTTGCCTACAGCTGAAGCGGTAATATTAAGTACAATTTGACCATCTTTCACATACTGTTGTGGAACCTGAGTACCCGGCACATAGGCGTCGACGACAACATGTGGCGTTAACTCATTATCCATCAACCAGTCATAATATGCTTGCAGCAAGTATGGACGGTTCGGGGTCATAGGTTTCATTAGATACCCATGCGCATTTCGCGCTCGGTCTCAGTTAAAGATGCTTTAAATGACTCACGATCGAACAAGCGTGTCATGTAGGCCTTAACTTCTTTAGCTGTACGCATATCTAGCTCGATACCGAGTACAGGTAAACGCCATAGCAGTGGACCAAGATAGCAATCGGCCAATCCAAACTCTTCGGCCATAAAGTATGGCATCTCAGAGAATACCGGAGCGATAGCGGTTAGGCTCTCTTTAAGCTCTTTGCGGGCTTCATCGGCACGATCACCACTTCTGATACGATCGACTAATGAGTACCAATCAGTTTCGATACGGTTCATCATTAAACGTGTACGACCACGAGATACCGGATAAACGGGCATAAGAGGCGGATGCGGGAAACGCTCGTCCAAGTACTCCATGATGATACGAGAGTTATAAAGCACTAACTCGCGGTCAACTAGTGTAGGCACTGTGTTATAAGGGTTTAGTTCGATTAAATCTTCAGGCATCTCACTTGGATCAACCTGTAGCACATCAACAGTTACCCCCTTTTCAGCCAAGACGATACGAACTTGGTGACTATAGAGATCATCTGCACCTGAATACAGGGTCATGATTGAGCGTTTATTGGCAGCAACAGCCATTGATACCCTCCGGGACTAAGAAGTAAAAGCAAAAAAACAAAAAGCAAACGAGGGGCAAAGCCCCCCGTTTACAATATGCGGATAATACATTCTAACCTTTAAAGGGGTTAGTGTACATCTTTCCAGTACTCTTTCTTCAACAGATAAGCGATGACGAAAAAGATAAACAGGAAGCCCATCACCCACCAACCTAAGCTTTCACGCTCAAGTTTTACAGGGTCCCCTGAGTAAACCAGGAATCCAGTGATGTCGCGTACCACTTGGTCATACTCTTCAGCCGATAGCTTACCGCCAGTGGCAACCAAAGTAGTCACTTCAGTCCCGTCTTCCTGCTTAACAACTTGCTTTACAGGAAGTCCTTGCAGATATTCGAGAACATGAGGCATACCTACTGCGGGAAAGACTGTATTGTTGACACCAAAAGGACGGTTCTCATCTTTATAAAAGCCCTTCAAGTAAGTGTAAACCCAATCTTCACCACGAACTCGTGCAACTAAAGTCAGATCCGGTGGCGTAGCACCAAACCATCTAGCCGCATCGACTTCCGGTATCGCATTCTGCATCAGATCGCCAGGCTTAGCATTCTCATCGAACATATACTTGCTTCGCATATCATCGATAGAAATGTCTAAATCTTCGGCAACACGGCTATAACGTTGATACTGAGTGCTGTGACAGCCAGAGCAGTTGTGTTGAAACAGACCAACACCGCGCTGCAAAGACTCTTTGTCATTTAGATCAATATTAGCACTCTCTAAGTGTACGTGTGATCCGCCAGCAGCAAACGCTAGAGATGGAACTAAGGTAACTAATGCAATAAGTAATTTTTTCATTAGTGAGTCAACCTCTCAGGAACAGGCTTAGTCTTCTCATTCTTACTGTAAATCCAAAGCAGTAGGAAGAAACCGAAGTAAGTCAGAGTAAAGATACGCGCAGCAATTGTCAGTTCAGGCGTCGCAGGGACTGCACCTAAATAACCCAAGACAACAAATGACACGGCAAACTGGCCAATATTCAACTTATGGATCAAGCTACGGTAACGAACGGACTTAACTTTACAACGATCTAACCAAGGCAGTACAAACAGAACTGCAATCGCAAGCCCCATGCCGACGACACCTAATAACTTATCAGGAATCGCACGTAAGATGGCGTAGAAAGGAGTGAAGTACCAGACTGGTGCAATATGCTCAGGCGTCTTCATCGGGTTAGCCGCTTCGAAGTTTGGCCCTTCGAGGAAGTAACCGCCGCCTTCAGGCATGAAGAAGAGTACATAACAGAAGACGATTAAGAAGCCAGCGGTTCCTAAAATATCTTTAACTGTGTAGTAAGGGTGGAATGGGATACCATCTTTAGGCCAGCCATTCTCGTCTTTGTTCTTCTTAATCTCGATACCATCGGGGTTATTTGAACCCACTTCGTGCAAGGCAATCAAGTGTAGGAAAACCAATACAACCAAAACCAGCGGCAGTGCGATGACATGCAAGGCAAAGAAGCGGTTCAATGTCGCTCCGGAGACGACGAAGTCACCTCGGATCCACAGTGTTAAGTCATCACCGATAACCGGGATAGCGCCAAACAATGAGATAATGACCTGTGCGCCCCAGTAAGACATCTGTCCCCAAGGTAGCAAGTAACCCATAAAGGCTTCCGCCATCAACACGAGGAAGATAAGCATACCGAAGAGCCAGAGTAGTTCTCTGGGCTTCTGGTAAGAGCCGTAGATTAAGCCACGGAACATGTGCAGATAGATAACGACAAAAAATGCCGAGGCACCGGTAGAGTGCATATAACGCAACAACCAACCGTACTCAACATCACGCATAATATATTCGATCGATGCAAACGCACCTTCGGCCGTTGGCACATAGTTCATTGTCAGCCAGATACCCGTTAGTAACTGGTTAACCAGTACCAACATAGCTAATGAACCAAAGAAATACCAAAAGTTAAAGTTAGTCGGCGTCGCATAGTGACCAATATGACGGTTATAGGTGGCCGTCATAGGGATGCGAGCATCGATCCAATCAACAATATTCTTAACCATTAGACTGCTCCCTGATCAACACCGATGATGACATTACCATCGTCGATATACTGGTGAGGTGGAACGACCAGGTTCAATGGAGCCGGAACCCCCTGGAATACTCGACCGGCCATATCAAACTTGGAACCATGACATGGGCAGAAGAAACCGGAAGGTACACCCTCAACCTGCTCACCAAAGGTGTCAGGCAGATAGGTAGGAGAACAACCTAAGTGAGTACATAAACCTACGGCAATAAAGTACTCAGGATTGATAGAGCGAACGGCGTTTTGAGCATAAGCAGGCTGTTGCTCTTCTGCTGATGCTGGATCGCGTAATTGGTCATCAAGAGTGGCGAGGTTTTTCAAGATCTCTTCAGTACGACGTACAACCCATACAGGCTTTCCACGCCATTCTACACGGATCAGCTGACCCGGCTCTACTTTACTAATATTTACTTCAACCGGCGCACCTGCAGCTTTCGCTTTGGCACTCGGATTCCATGACTTTATAAAAGGAACCGCTACAGCGACGGCACCTACACCACCTACTACGGCAGTGGCTGCAGTCAGAAATCTGCGACGTCCGGTATCGACTGGCGCATTGCTCATCCACTTATCTCCAGAGAGTGTTGGAATTTTTATTTTAAATATTTTTTGAAAATCGGGTTACACCCCAAAGCTCAAAATTCTAATTTGAAGCGGGGCTCATTATACCCAAAAATTTGAGCTGGATCATAGTAAAACTATAAACAAAGTTAACTAAGGTAGGAAAATACCGAGTTCGGCTCATAAATCATCTGAATTTAGAGGTAATTTTGCTGAAAATGTATCAGAATGAAGGGGAAAACAAGAATAACATTTATCACTAAATTAGTGAGTTAGGGTGAGTAAGCAAAAAAAAGCCCGACCAGAGTCGGGCTTTTAATTCAAATGGTATTATTTACCTTGAGAGCTCTTCATATACTTGAAGAACTCGCTATCTGGCTCTAGTACCATCACGTTAGAGTCACTCTCGAAGCTTGACTTATAAGCTTCAAGACTACGCACGAAACTATAAAACTCAGGATCTTGAGAGAAAGCATCGGCATAAATTTTAGCGGCTGTTGCATCACCTTCGCCTCGAACTTCAAGCGCTTTACGTTGAGCCTCAGCTAACATGATGGTGACCGAAGCATCAGTCTTAGCACGAATGATCTCAGCCTGCTCCATACCTTGCGCTCTGTGCTCTTTCGCTACCGCAGTACGCTCTGCACGCATACGTTGATAGATACTCGAACTCACGTTTGCCGGTAGGTTAATCTGCTTCACTCGCACATCGACGACTTCAATACCCAGATCCGCAGCACTTTCAGATGCGTTCTTCAATGCATCTTGCTGTAGCTCGTCACGGCTACCGGAAACGATCTCTTTGATCGTGCGGCGACCAAACTCGGTACGAAGGTCGTTATTGATCTTACGCTGAAGTAGAGACTCGGCATTGGCTTTAATACCGCCATTAGTCGACAGATAATACTTTTCGTGATCAAGAATTCGCCACTTCACATAAGAATCGACCATAAGGTCTTTCTTCTCTGATGTCACGAATCTATCAGCAGCACCATCCATCGTCTGGATACGCGAATCAAGAAACTTAATCTTATCGATCATAGGCAACTTAATATGCAAACCAGGTTCATAGATGCGAGTCACGCCATCATCTTTTAAGATCTTACCGAATCGAGAAACGATCGCTCTCTCGCCTTCGTTAACAATCAAAATAGAGGACAAGAACACTGCCACAAGTACCGCTGCAATAATCGCAGTTAATCTACCCATTCTTAATTCCTCCCTTGGCGAGTTCTATCGCTGCGAGACGGACGAGAATCGAGCGGCAAACTGTTCTGACCAACAATCTCATTTGATGAGCTCATCGATGAATTAGAACTCATTGTACGAGGCTTAGTATTCGACTGACTCTTCTGCATCAGCTTATCTAAAGGCAGATACATCATGTTGCCACTACTCTTAGCATCCACTAACACCTTGCTCGTGCCACTTAATACTTCCTGCATAGCGTCTAAGTACAAACGCTCACGCGTCACTCCCGGCGCAGCCTTATACTCAGGTAACAACAAGTTGAATTTAGCAACTTTACCTTTGGATTCTAAGACTTCACGCTGTTTATAAGCGTTAGCCTGCTGCTCCATGCGCTGAACCTGACCACGAGCCTTAGGTTCGATAGCGCGGGCATAAGCCTCGGCTTCACGAATAAAGCGCTGCTCATCTTCCTGTGCAGAGATAGCATCATCGAATGCATCCTTCACCTCTTCAGGTGGACGTGCAGGCAAGAAGTTAACGTCAACAATGTTAATACCTAGCTTATAAGGCTCGATAATACGCTCGACCTCCTCCCAGGTATCACGGCGGATCTGATCACGCCCCGTCGTTAAGATGTCATCCATTTTGTTATGGCCGACAACGTAACGCAACGCACTGTCTGTTGCTTCACGCAAGCTTGCATTAGCATCAACAGCACTGAACAGGAAGCGGTATGCATCGACAACTCGATACTGAACATCGAGTTCAACTAAAACCACATTCTCATCAGCCGTCAGCATGCTTCCTGAAGCAGGAATTGAGCGAACAGTACTCACATTCACCGGATAAACGTCATCGATGAAGGTCGCTTTCCATTGTAAGCCAGGATCGACTTCACCAATGTACTCACCGAACCTCAAGGCAACACCTCTCTCAGCTTCCTTGACGGTATAGAAACCCGAAAGTCCCCATACTACAAGTGCGATGCCCAAGACAATGACAAGACCAAATGAGCTGACTCCAGGTCCTGACCCACTGCCTTTTCTACCACCAAAGCGTTTCGAGATATTACGAAAAACTTCATCGAGATCTGGTGGTCCCTTATCGTTACCGTTTTTATTCCCCCAAGGGTCTTTTCCCTTGTTACCGGGCTCGTTCCAAGCCATTTAGCACTCCATAGGTACGTGAAATAAATGAGATTACTAAAAACCTACTCAACTGCCGTATTCTCGACAACAAAGGTCTCTAACTCCCCTTGGCTCTGTTTCATCAGTCGTCGCCAATCGGCCTCCAACAAACGAACAGATAAGATACAGTTCCCCAGATCGTCGTACTCTTTCTGCTGTATCACATCAAGTCTGTAAAACTGACCAAGATAATGTCCAGCTGTTGCTGGAATTTGCAAGGTTAATTCTAAATTCGTCTTACCAACAAGATCGTTGATAGCTTCCTTTAGTTGTTCCAAACCTTTTTGCTGCTGGGCAGATACCCAGACTCGTGTCGGTATGCCTTCGGAGTCATAATCGATCTTCGGGCTTACATCCTCTAACAGGTCAATCTTATTACAAACGACCAATTGCGGAATCTCTTCGGCACCTATCTCTTTGAGCACTTTTTGAACTTGCTCAAAGTTATCTCCCATATCCTCATCGGCACAATCAACAATATGAAGTAAAAGATCCGCTTCTCGTGTCTCTTGTAATGTTGCCTTAAATGCTGCCACTAAATCATGGGGTAGGTGGCGAATAAAACCAACGGTATCAGCTAAAATAATCCCACCATCTCTTAACTCTAACTTTCTCAAGGTAGGATCAAGTGTGGCAAAAAGCTGATCGGCGGCATATACATCTGATGCCGTTAGCGAATTAAACAGTGTAGATTTGCCGGCATTGGTATATCCGACCAAAGATACAGTAGCTAAATCACTACGGCGTCTCGCGCGTCGGCTCTGCTCTCGCTGCTTATCTACTTTATCCAAACGACGGTTAATCGTTCTGATCCGTCCACGTAACAAACGTCTATCAGTTTCGAGCTGAGTTTCCCCAGGTCCCCGAAGACCGATTCCGCCTTTTTGCCTCTCAAGATGGGTCCAGCCGCGTATCAGGCGTGTCGACATATGGCGTAACTGCGCTAGCTCCACCTGCAACTTACCTTCGTACGTGCGTGCCCTCTGGGCAAAAATATCTAAAATGAGAGTAGTGCGGTCCAGCACACGACATTGGCATAACTGCTCAAGATTTCGCTCCTGAGCGGGACTCAGTGCATGATTAAAAATCACCACATTTGCTTCTGTCGCTGCAACCAATGCAGCTAACTCTTCGGCCTTTCCCGAACCTACGAAGAATTTTCGGTCCGGTGATCGGCGACTTCCTGTTATCACCCCGATTGACTGGGCTCCTGCCGACTCTACCAATAATTGGAGTTCGACTAGATCCTCCCTACTATCCTCATCGGGAAAGTCGATATGGACAAGAACCGCATTCTCTCCCGCCTCATAACGCTCAAACAAAAAGCAAACTCCTTATCAATTATTGGTCGTTGTTATCTTCTTGCTGACCATTAAAACCGCCAGCTGGGCTAGGTGCCGCAGTATGACTGTTAACGTTAAATGGGCGAGCAGGCACAACTGTAGAGATAGCGTGCTTGTAAACCATTTGGCTTACCGTGTTTTTCAACAAAATAACAAATTGGTCAAATGACTCAACTTGTCCTTGTAACTTAATGCCATTAACAAGATAAATTGAAACAGGAACGCGCTCACGGCGCAGTGCGTTCAAAAACGGGTCTTGTAAAGATTGCCCCTTTGCCATTTTATAATTTCCTTTTTATTTAAAATAAGTAGTAAAACTAATACAACCTAACTTTTTGTTTGGTTTTAGTATTATATAGTGAAGCCTAATTAGCTAGCGACAATGTCGCAATACGGTATTTAGATTAGAATCTACACCACTTTCCAGCCAATTTAACTCAGGCCAGCCTCTCAACCATGTTAATTGACGCTTGGCTAATTGCCTAGTAGCAACAATGGCTTTTTCGACCATCGTATCATAGTCGTATTCACCATCCAGATATTGCCAGCACTGTCTATAACCTACACACCTCATCGAAGGAAGCGTCAGATTCAGGTCACCTCGTTCTTTCAGGGCGCGAACTTCATCTACGAAACCTTGATTTAACATCAATTTGAATCTTTCTTCTATAGAAAAATGTAACACTTTTCGATCTTTTGGTGATATCGCAAATTGAACGACATCATAAGGCAGAGGCTCTGACTTAATTTGACTCAATTCGGTTAGTGACTTTCCACTGATCCTGCATACTTCCAGCGCCCTGATTAACCTTTGAGGGTCGTTGGGATGAATACGTTCAGCTGAGACAGGATCAAGCCGTTTAAGTTCATCATGCATATCTAGCCACCCACGCTGCTCTGCCTCTGTGGCAATTTGTGCACGGACAGCTTCATCGGCACCAGGAAGTGGTGAAAGCCCTTCCAATAAAGCCTTAAAATACATCATGGTTCCACCAACTAACAGTGGTGTTTTCCCAGCCTTTAGTATCAGTTCTATTTCACGCAGCGCATCGTTTCTGAAATCGGCTGCCGAATAACTTTCTGCCGGATCCCGTATATCTATCAATCTATGCGGCGCAGCGGCAAGTTCATCGGCACTGGGTTTCGCAGTACCGATATCCATTGAGCGGTAGATAAGTGCAGAATCAACTGAAATAATTTCACAGTTGTGCTTTTGAACCAAGTCAATCGCTAATGCCGTTTTGCCTGAGGCGGTAGGCCCCATTAACGTCAAGATTTTTGGCATATTCTGTTCAGTCACTCGGGTGCTCTTCCAGCCATGATTGCCAAGGTAAAACCTTAGCCTTCTTAATTAATTCATCCCGGTCATTGTCATCTAACTGACTAAACGCTAACCAGGTATCCGGTGCAGACTCAAATCGCTTATCGTCATGTTTTGCAAGCCAGGAAGCCAATGCTTCATTATTCGGTTCTTCGAACCTGAGCCACTGTAGTAAATCTGGTATCACTGTTACTAATTGGCTCTGTCTTAAATATGGGGGCACTTTCTTTATAATCAACTGCCCGAGACGAATTGTTACTTCAATTCCTATTTTTCTGAGCATTAATTCTCTTTCGGCCAGTGTATCACTCCAAATCTCGTCCATAGCGATAGAAACCGGCATCAATAATGGTTGGCTAACCAGACCACTATCGAGTTTATTTGAAATTTCGTGTTGCAAAAGCCAGGTCGATACAATTTTAATGGGCAGTAATAACAGCAACTCTTCCTGAGTCAGGACCCAATACTTACCCGCCAAGATTGGCGGCATTGCTGCATTTGCTTGAAGCTCCTTGTTCCCTCTATTCTCTTGAACCACATTCGGTGTCTTTAATAGCTCTCCATAGGATGCTATCGCCTCGGCACTGGGCAATTCAGCTTGTGGGCGATAAGATGAAGGCGCACCTCCCCCCGAGCCCTGCGCCTTGGAAGCATAAGAAGGCATAGCCGAAATAGGTGAAGAAAAGCGCTCACGGCTTGCTTCCGTGCCTGGTGAAGTCTGATGTGAATAATCATGTCGTGAATGACCGGACTCAGCAACGCCATAGCCGCTATTTCCTGTCTCATTAGTCTGTGGACGAGAATCTGTATCGCGCTTATTCGTTGAATCGATAGCTAACCTACCGACTTGATGAAGAGCCGATTGTAGGGCTTGAAAAATATAGTCATGCACGTAACGACTCTGATGAAACCTAACTTCATGTTTTGCCGGGTGAACATTAACATCCACCTGATGTGGGTCTAGCTCAAGCATCAATACATAGCTTGCTTGCTCCCCGGTCACATGCTCGGCAAATGCTTGTCTGACGGCGTGATTAACCAGCCTGTCACGTACCAACCTGCCATTAACATAAAAATATTGAGTATCACTCGCCGGCGTTTCAAAAAAAGGAGATTGAATATAGCCTGTTAACTTAAGATCATCGTGCTGACAGTTAATCTCTATCGCTTGCTCAGCAAACTTTTTGCCACTGATCTGAGCTAAACGCTGCAGATATTGCTCTTGAGTGTCGGTAGCTCGATAGTTTCGCACCACCTTGCCGTTGTGCTTGAGGGTGAAGTGAATATCGCTGCGCACCAAGGCAATACGTTTAAGCCACTCATCGATATGGGTGAATTCTGTTTTATCACTCTTAAGAAATCGTCTTCTCGCAGGCGTATTGAAAAACAGATCGACAGCTTCAACGGTCGAGCCCACCGGATGAGCGGCAGGTATCACTTTCACCGCCATATCAGAGCCTTCAGCATAGGCTTGCCAGGCTTCAACTTGGTTGGCTGTTCGGGAAGTTAAGGTTAACCGGGAAACGGAGCTGATACTCGCTAACGCCTCACCACGAAACCCGAAGCTGAGGATAGCGTCAAGATCATCGAGAGAGCTGAGTTTTGAGGTGGCGTGTCTCGACAGGGCAAGGCCTAGCTCTTCTTTTGAGATCCCAGAGCCATTGTCGTGAATTTTAATCAGCTTACTGCCGCCTTTCTCGATCTCTATATCGACGCGAGTGGCACCGGCATCCAGACTATTTTCAACCAGCTCTTTAATCACAGAGGCGGGTCTTTCGACAACTTCCCCCGCCGCTATTTGGTTTGCCAATTGCGGCGGTAATATCTGTATTGTCATAATATTTTGACTCTTGAAGCTAAGGCTATAAACGTCCTTGCAACGGATGGGCTTAAGCCCTTGGTATAACCAACTTTTGACCAATACGCAACGTATTTGATTTTAACCCGTTGGCGTTCTTAATACTGGTTATTGAAACTTGATACTTGTGCGCTATGACTGACAATGATTCACCTTTACGGACATTATGCTTAAACGAACCTTTACTTGCCATCAAGGAATTTACCGGGGGGTTCGATTCAAAATAGCGCAATACGCCTTTCTGTACCGCCTTGGCAATATTGTTTTGATGCTCCCTTTGTGACAAGAGTCGCTCCTCTTTATGATTGGATATAAAGCCGGTTTCAACCAAAATCGAAGGAATATCGGGTGATTTGAGTACTGCAAAACTAGCGGACTCAGGTTTATGCTTATGCAGTTTAGTCACCTTGCCTAAATTGGAAAGGACATCGTCGGCAATGTTATGACTAATCGCCATAGATCTATCCATAGACATATCTAATAAAGTCATAGCCAGATATTGTTCATTGTCAGTACTTTGAATTATCTCACCCGCTCCGCCTAATAGCTCAGAATGCTTCTCTTTTTGCTCGAGCCATCGACCGATTTCACTATTCGCGCGACGCATAGATAGCACCCAAACTGAAGCGCCTCTGGGTTGAGAGGAGGTGAATGCATCCGCGTGAATAGAAACTAAGAGATCGGCTTTACTGTTTCGTGCGATTTCAGATCGCTTATTAAGATTAACAAAATAATCCCCTGTGCGAGTCATTACAGCTTTCATGCCTGGTGTTGCATTTATCTTTGCTTGGACTTTTTTCGCAATTTCTAAAACAACTTTTTTCTCGTATATCCCCGTCGGACCTATGGAACCGGGATCATCCCCGCCATGGCCGGCATCGATTGCCACGATGACATCACGCAGTCTTTGTTTAGGTTGGCTCGTTTTTTTAGCTGTCGATACTGAACGGCTATCGTCAAGGTCGACGACTAATCGATTACCATAAGGCGCCGTGGGTGGCAGCGCAAACAGACTCGCTTTAACTGGCTTAGTCAAATCAATAACCAGCCTGAGCGTTCCCTTCGAAGGGGGCTTGCTAATACGAACTCTTTTTACAATTTTACTATTGTTTGCCAGCTTCTTGAGGTTCAGGGAAGTCGATGTCCCCTTAAGGTCGACGACCAAACGATAGGGATCGGTTAGCGTGAAATGGGTAAAACTAGGCGCCTTACTCAAATCAAAAACAACCCGAGTCGATTCCGGAGCGGCCCATATCCTCACGCCATCTAGCTTAGTTGCACTTTGGGCAAAAAAAGAGACACAAAGAGAAAATGTAACCAATAGCAACTTTAAAATAAAATCAGTTCTTATCATTGTTATTTGAGTTTACTCAATAGTTGCTGACCCTTATCTGATCCAGATGAAATTTCAACTTCTCTACGATCACCGACATAATTAATTTGCAGGCTAATATCGGCCTCGGGTAATAGACCATGACCTCGGTCGGGCCATTCGACAATACAGATACTTTTTTCAGTAAAATAATCTCTGATCCCCATGAATTCAAGCTCTTCAGGATCGCTTAATCGATAAAGGTCAAAATGATAGAGATCGATATTATCAAACTCATAAGGTTCGACTAATGCATAAGTTGGGCTCTTCACGGCTCCTTTGTGCCCTAAGCCTTGAATGAGACCACGGCTCAAGGTTGTCTTACCCGCACCCAATTCGCCAGACAAGTTCAGCAACAGAGGTGGAGAAACAATTGCCGCTAGTCGCTTACCAAGATCTACCGTATCTTGTTCATTATCGAGATAGACTTTTACTGATGTCATTGTATTGAGCTTACTAACCTAAAGTTGTTCCGAACCTGTTACTTTATACCAAATAACTAACCAGCTAAACAGCTTTCATACAATTGCACTAAATCACCTCAGCTACCCATTAAATCTTAAGCGATGACAGTCATCATATTTTATTGACCAGTTGCCTGATATGGGGCATCAAGTCGCTGGCAAGCATCCCCCTTTCTCCATCTATTGCGGCGCGATCGGCGGCTTCACCATGCACCACCACTCCCATTATTGCCGAAGAGAGTTTATCGAACCCCTGCGCCATCAGTGCAGCAATAATTCCTGATAACACATCGCCACAACCACCACTGGCAAGCCCGGGATTACCAACCGGGGCGACATAGCATAGTGAGCCATCATAAATTAACGTACCCGGCCCCTTTAGTACCACCACACCACCGTATTTCTGCTGTATGGCTTTAACGGCCGCAAACCTGTCATTTTCAACTTCTTGTGTAGAAATTCCCAATAACCTTGCAGCTTCACCGGAATGAGGAGTCAAAACCCAATGATCCTGCCTGCCATGTTCGGCGCTGAGTAGATTCAGGGCGTCTGCATCCATCACGCAAGGTTTATCACTCAAGCCTACAGCCTTGAGTAAATTGTACCCCCAGTCTTGCTTACCAAGACCCGGACCTATCACCAAAATATTGGCCCATCCGAGACGAAGGTAAACCTCCATATCGACTAACTCACATCCCCAAAACATCAACTCGGGGCGGTTCGAATTCACGACAATTTGATGCTCAGGCCTGGATATTACCGTAACTAAACCTGCTCCCGCCCTAAGGCAGGCCTCTCCGGCTAACCTAACAGCACCAGCCATCCCGGCATCGCCACCAATTACTGACACTTTTCCAGATAACCCTTTATGTGAGTCTCTATCTCTAGGTTTAATATGCTGATTAACATAATCAATAGAGACATTTATTGAGTTAGCCTGCGGTAGATATTCGGTTAACCCCAGAGCCGCAAACTGCAACTGCCCAACACAGTGCCTTGCACGCCCCGTCATTAACCCTTGTTTAACCGCACCAAAAGTGAGTGTCACATCGGCCTCTACGGCATTCAGTCCGGTTCCTGTATCTGCATTGATACCTGAGGGAATGTCTAAACTAAACACCCATGCATCACTACTGTTGATACTATCGATAGCAAGTTTAAAGTCGCCTTTTATCTCGCCACTAAAACCGATACCGAGTAAGCCATCGATGATCACATCTGCCGAAAGTACTTTTTCCGGAAAAAAACGCTCCACCTCTCCACCACTCTCGATGAAGAGTCGTTGTGCTTTAAGTACCTCGTCACCCATTTTCTCTCGGGTAAATGCCATTAACGCAACACTATAGCCCGACTCTAACAACCTCCTAGCACACACATAACCATCGGCACCATTGTTACCGTAACCGACAATAACCAAAATGGAACGCGATCTGTCCTGTGCCATATCAATCTGCTCAAATGCAGCTTCACCCGCAGATTCAACAAGCCGATAAAAATCTGTGTTTCCACTATCGACAAACTTTTGTTCAGCGGTTCGTACTTGCGAGCTTAAGAACATTTCACAAGGAAGAGTCGGTCCGTTTGGCAACATGATTATTTCTCCATTGAGGTTGCGTAGCGCAGAGACTGGCATTCTGAATACCTGGAATAATAAGATTAATAGAATTTGAGCTTAGATTCGTAAATAGATTCACTTGTCACTACACTTATGTAAGAGAAAGTTGATCTCGCACAAGAAATCAGTTTAGGAGCAAAGGGATGAAGCTCTTTACATTACTCGTATTAGCGCTGTGCATGCTGTTATTGAGTTTACCGATACAATCAAAAATCTTGATTCAAGCACTTTTACTTCTATGCCTGCTACTGGTAGGCATCGGTCTGTATAAGGCAATTATTCAGCCATGCAGTGATAAAGATGATGATGGAAATTAACAGTTCTACCTTATTTCTAGCTGAATTATACCGATTGGTATTAGATTAAAACCATTAAAAAAGGCACCCTAAGGTACCTTTAGTTAGTCACAGCATCTGATTTTAGTTGAATCGAGTCGAACCAACTAGATTAAGACCTGCGATTGCTATAATCTAAATTTTACATATCATCCATACGGATACTGCTGTGAACCAAGCGCTGCTGCTGAATTTTCTCTACACGAACCAAGTCATTCAAGGCTCCGGTGATTTCACTCGATGAAGAGTTTTCGGCTGTCTTATTCAACAGTTCAATCAAGCGATTATCAAGATCTAAATGAAGCTCTAACACATCTTCCTCAGACATATTTGCAGTGAGCACCGTCTCCTGACAACGTTTAATAAAGTCCTCAAACGTGATGTCTTTATACCAGGTATCTAACACCCGCTTTGGCGCTTCATCAATATAGTTTTCTAACTTTTCAGCCACACCCTTTTGATGTTGTTGAAAATATTCAAGCATCATCTTAACTCTCGTTGAATCAGCCTCTGTTTGTAATCTGCTATACAGTTGTGCCATCTCTATACGGCAAGTAGCAACATAACCTAATAGTTCGCTGAGTTGTTGAAATCGCATGAATCGCTCCCAAAGAATACTTGCCAAAAATCGGCTCAATTAATCATCTATGTAAGCATTATGCAAACAAACCACGAAGGAATACTTGAACAAGTTCAAAGTTTGATACTTCCGGGACCACTACATTAGATATTGTTAAAAGAAATCAGCGTCAGATCACGCTTACACACTCCGTGCGACTCAAGCATGAAAAAGCTGAAAATTGAGAGGTTAAAGCTACAATTGAGTGGTTAGCTTAATAATCCAGCATTGTTTGAGCAAGCTATTGATTCTTATAGGGCTGGCAACAATCAGCAAATAGTTACCTAGTAGACGAGGAGCACAACTGAGCTAATGTCGCTTTGCAAAAAGCATGGTTATTAAGAAGTTTAAATCGAGAGGAGACTGGAGCGAGCTATTGATTTAAACCAAAGGAGTTCGAACCGGCCTTGGTTTGAACGAGAAGCTATACCTTGGCAAAAAGAAGGTATCGACTCTTTCTCTTTAGCAAGCAAGGAGCGCAACTGAGCTAATGTCGCATAATCTTTTAAAGCTACGAGGATTAAATCAAGAGGAAGATTGGAGCGAGCTCTTGATTTAAACAAAAGGGGTTCGAACCGGCACTTGGTTTAAACGAGAAGCTATACTTTGGCAAAAAGAAGGTATCGACTCTTTCTACGAGCACAACTGAGCTAATTTCTCATAATCTTTTAAAGCTACGAGGATTTAAATCAGGAAAGAGATTGGAGCGAGCCTTCGATTTTAACAAGAGTGGGTTCGAACCGGCACTTGGTTTAAACGAGAAGCTATACCTTGGCAAAAAAATGGTATCAACTCTTTCTACGAACACAGCTGAGCTAATGTCGTATAATCTTTTGAAATTAGGAGAATTTGAATCAGGAAAGAGATTGGAGCGACATATCGGGTTCGAACCGATGACCTATACCTTGGCAAGGTATCGCTCTACCAACTGAGCTAATGTCGCGTAATCTTTTAAATTGGAGCGACCATTCTTTTTATAAAGAGTGGGTTCGAACCGATGACCTATACCTTGGCAAAAAAGAAGGTATCAACTCTTTCGAGTAAATCAACTGAGCGAAGCTCGCTTTCAATCTTGTAAATTGGAGCGACATATCGGGTTCGAACCGATGACCTATACCTTGGCAAGGTATCGCTCTACCAACTGAGCTAATGTCGCTTTAAACTTTTTAGTCTCGAATATTTGGCGTATTCAAAACGTTTTTAAATTTGGAGCGACCATTCTTTTCATAAAGAGTGGGTTCGAACCGATGACCTATACCTTGGCAAAAAGAAGGTATCAACTCTTTCGAGTAAATCAACTGAGCGAATGTCGCTTTCAATTTTCTAAATTTGGAGCGACATATCGGGTTCGAACCGATGACCTATACCTTGGCAAGGTATCGCTCTACCAACTGAGCTAATGTCGCATAAAACTTTTCTTAAAGGCTTTGGTAAACCATTAAGTTGTAATTTGGAGCGACATATCGGGTTCGAACCGATGACCTATACCTTGGCAAGGTATCGCTCTACCAACTGAGCTAATGTCGCAAATTTTCTTTCGTACGACTCTCACTGTAATCGTCACATAAAGGTATCGTTCTTCACCTTTAGCAACTGAGCTAATGTCGCAAAACTTTACTTCTGTAGAACTCCAGTAAACTGGGAAGCCGTAAAGTTGAGGCCGCATTATATGAGAATTTCATCTCTCTGCAACCCCTTCTTGAAAATAAACTGACTGATTGGTCAAATTTTAAATACTTTTGCCCGATAATACTGCAGTTCTGCTATAGACTCCTGAATATCGACCAATGCTTGATGAGTTCCCTGCTTAGTAAAACCATTCATTAATTCTGGCTTCCAGCGACGAACGAGCTCTTTTATTGAACTCACATCGATATTTCGGTAGTGAAAGTAGTCTTCCAACTCCGGCATATATCTATTCATAAAGCGTCTATCCTGGCCTATGCTATTCCCGCACATAGGTGAGTCGCCTTTGGTGGCATGCTGAGAAAGAAACGCTATCGTCATTGCGACCGCTTGCTCTTCACTATATTTACTTGCGCGAACCCTACCAACTAAACCTGACTCACCATGGTGTTTCTGATTCCAGTCATCCATTTTGGCAAGCTGCTCTTCAGATTGGTGAATGGCGATGACAGGCCCCTCTGCGAGAATGTTTAACTCTTTATCTGTCACTATTGTTGCAATCTCAATGACTCTATCGACGCTAGGATCTAGCCCAGTCATCTCTAAATCTACCCATATGAGATTGTTTGCATCTGCAGCCATAGATCTGCCTTATTGTTCCGGTTTGCCTAAATTCAGGCTTTTTTGTTTAAGACCGTGTATCATACTGCTTTTTTAAGCAACACTAAATCACCTTATTTAAGATGGCTAATCTGTGAGTAAAAAAAAACCCCTAAGTCAAGGCCAACGCCGCCGTATGCGGGCCAATCAAGAGAAAAGACTACAACGGAAAGATTCGGGCTCTAATGCCTCTGAATTACAGGATAGTTCACTTGGGCCAGAACAGCTCGGAACTGTCATATCTCGTTTTGGTCAACATGCCGATATAGAAACAGAATCCGGTCAAGTTGTACGTTGTAATATGCGTCGAAACATTCAAAGTTTAGTGACTGGCGACAAAGTTGTTGTAAGACTATCCCAAGATACAGAAACGGGGATAGCGGGTGTCGTAGAAGCCGTTCACCCACGCCACTCCTCTCTTTCTCGTCCCGATATGTATGATGGCATTAAAATCATTGCAGCAAATATCGATCAAATATTGATAGTATCTTCCGTTGTACCAAGCTTCACGACTCAGATTATCGATCGTTACCTTGTTGCAGCTGAAGACACCGGCATTTCCCCCATTATCATCCTCAATAAGATCGATCTCCTTACTGATGAGGAACGACCTGAGGTTGAGGCGGCTCTCGAGCGTTATAAAAATATTGGCTACCCCGTCTATCAGGTCAGCAGTAAGTCTGGACTCGGCGTGGATGGGATAAAAGAGCTGCTAAATGAGAAAGTCAGCGTTTTTGTTGGCCAGTCCGGTGTTGGCAAGTCTTCATTGATCAACGCCATGATGCCGGATGCGGAGTTACAAATTGGTGATGTATCTGAAAACTCAGGTTTAGGCCAACATACAACGACTACGGCAAAGTTACTTCATTTTGCCAGCGGTGGTGATCTTGTTGACTCTCCGGGTGTTCGCGAATTTGCTTTATGGCACCTTCCCGCAGAGCGGGTAGGATGGTGCTTCATTGAATTTAGGGACTACCTTGGAACCTGTAAATTCAGAGACTGTAAGCACAAGAACGATCCCGGATGTGCAATAACAGCAGCATTTAATGATGGTAAGATTGCAGAAGACAGATACAACAACTATCACAAAATCATCGCTAGCTTAGATGAACAGCGTCATGCTCGACATTTCAGAGCCAGTTCTGACGATTAAGAGTGCAGCTCATTAATATTTAAGGGAAGTAAACGTGGATAAAATTAAAATTGCACTGCAATACATGATGCCAAAACACTTAATATCTCGCCTAGTAGGTAAATTGGCGGCTGCAGAACTTGGTAGCATCACCACTGCTGCAATTAAGTGGTTTATTAAGCAGTATAAAATCGACATGAGCGAAGCGGCACAGAGTGAGCCGGAGGCTTATACGACTTTTAATAATTTTTTCACTCGCGCCCTTAAACCAGGTATACGCCCCCTATTTGATGACAAAGACTACATTGTCCATCCGGTGGACGGTGCAATAAGTCAGTGTGGTCCAATCAAAGGTGGTCAAATTTTTCAAGCGAAAGGACATGAATATTCATCACTTGCACTGTTAGGTAATCAAGCGGATGATGCGAAGCGCTTCGAAGATGGTGATTTTGCAACTATTTATCTGGCGCCAAAAGATTACCACCGAATTCATATGCCGATTAAGGGTACCTTGTCAAAAATGACTTATGTACCTGGAGAGTTGTTTTCAGTCAATCCACTAACGGCTGAAAATGTCCCCGGTTTATTTGCCAGAAATGAGCGAGTCGTCGCGCTGTTCGAAACAGAAATAGGCCCTATGGCCATGGTACTTGTCGGCGCAACCATTGTGGCAAGTATTGAAACCGTATGGGCAGGTACCGTTACACCACCGACAGGCAAAAAGGTCTTTACCTGGGATTATCCAACAGAAGGACCCGACGCGCTGACTCTCGATAAAGGTGATGAGGTGGGACGCTTCAAGCTTGGAAGCACAGTAGTGATGCTATTTGCCAAAGATGCACTGGATGAATTCGCCGAGGATGTCGTGCCTAAAGCTGTCACTCGAATGGGGCAGCCATTTGCAAAAATAGAGGACTAATGAACCAGACTTCACAACTAAAACAATCTGGTTTACTGGAACTACACCTTGCTGTGCTGCTATTCGGCGGCACAGCCCTCTTCTCTAAACTCATCCCCCTGAGTGCATTAGATATCACCCTTTTAAGGTGTTTTATAGCAGCCTTGGTACTCGCACTCATTGTTAAGGCAAGTAAACACCGGCTGTTATTAAATTCTGGTCGAGACTATCTGATTGCCTTGGGCTTAGGCATAGTGGTTAGCCTGCATTGGGTTACCTATTTTGCCTCCATGCAGCTCTCATCCATCGCCATCGGCATGATAGCTTTCTTTACCTACCCGGTGATGACCGTTTTAATCGAGCCGATAATTACCGGTAACAAAATTCAAAGAATCGATGTTGTCAGCGGTTTCACGGTACTCATAGGTGTGATTTTACTCATACCCGAAGCGAACCTGGGTAATGATGTGACTTTAGGCATCGCAGTGGGCGTTTTATCTGCCGCTTTTTTTACTGCGCGCAACTTACTCCATAAGCAATATTTCTCTGCTTACTCCGGTCCCCAGGCGATGTTTTACCAAACTGCAGTCGCCACTGTTTTCCTGGCTCCCTGGCATACCGTTGAGATCAACACTATAGAACAAAATGTTTGGGGGTTAATACTGCTGTTAGGCATTGTTTTTACCGCCGCTCCCCATGCGCTATTTACATCGGCATTAAGACAGTTAAGTGCGAAAACCGTCAGTTTAGTGTCTTGCCTCCAGCCATTCTATGGCGCCGTACTGGCCCTGTTGTTTCTTGGTGAAAACCTGGAAGTTAAAACCGTTCTAGGAGGGTTACTTGTCGTCGCTACCGCAATTTTTGAGACCCGACGGAGTCGCCGTTCATATAGAAAATCAAACTAGCTAAGACCTTTTTCATTAACTTCTATTGGCTAATGATTTAAACAGAGTCGATTCTGAAATACCACTGAGTTCAAAATGATAAAAAAGAACTTGTACTGCGATACTATTATCTTAATAACTTGGTAATATACCTCTGTTTCTTCTCTCAGCCAGCATCAAACTATGCGACTAATTTTACTGCTCTTAGCATTCACCTTCATTCCCTTTGCCGATGCCAACTCCCCTCTTGGGCTTAATAAACATCTTGGAATAAATCAAACCACAGTTCAAAATCTTTCGGTTGAAGAAAAACTTGCACATTTAACACGTGCGACCGAAGAGCAGAAGTTACTTGCACAGAGCTATCAAGAAACGATCGATAACTATCAGACTCATAAGCTAAGTATTGAACATCAACTCGTTCAAGCTCAACCCCCTCTCTCTTTGTCTCAAAATCAGGGGTTAACTCAACAAGCCTCTCTCGCTTATTTAAGGCTATCGGAATTAAAGGAGACTGAAGCCAATCTCAATGGGAAAATAACGGACTTAATTAAGCAGCATAACCAGCTGCCGAGCAAGATAAGTTCGGCCAGACAAACACTCTCCCAAAGTAAGAAACATAAACTTAGTCAGCCACCTAGCGGAGAAGAGCTTGTCCTTCAGGCACAGCGTCAGCTCTATGTTCAAACCTTAGGAACACTTGAAGCTGGACTTGCCAGCAGTCAAAAACGCATAGACCTCAATCAGAAACAGGTGTTGCTGGTTAGAAAACAGCTATCCCAACAAGAAAACCTGATTGAAGCACTCAACAGCGCTGTGGCCCTGCAACGCCAAAAGAGAACAGATGCTACAATTGCTAAAAGTCTTATTGAAACCTCGACGGACAACGATCCTCTCACCCAAGAGCTAAGCTCAATAAATCAAAACTATGCCTCTGACCTAAAAAGCCTGACAAACGAAACCAATTTGGCGGTAAAGCTGCAAGAGGAATCTGAAAACCGATATCAACAGCAAGCAAAGCAGTTGGCAAATATTCAACAACAGATAGGGTGGATCAAACTCAACTCGGCTTTTGGCGAACGCTTTCTGCAGATGCTGCAAACATTACCTAACCCGCCAAACCAAGAAAAACTACAAAATAAAATTGCCAATGCAAGAATGGCGAGATACCAACTCGAACAAGATCAAACCCTTAACGGGCAGCAGCTACTCGCTCAAGATTCATTCACCAGCATACAGAATAAATTACTCGATTCTCAGCATGCATTAATCACTCAGCTTTTACAGAGCTATGATCTTTACTTGAGCGAACTGGGCGATTTAAGGGTTATTTACGAGCAGTTGAGCCAACAGCATTTAACCTTAAAAAATACCCTGAACGAACACCTCTTCTGGGTCCCAAATGCAAACTCTATCGGACAATTATGGTTCACTGAATTCTACCAGAGCACACAATGGCTGGTTCACCAGACTTCCTCCATCGATCTATCAAACTCCTTCACAGAGCGAAGTGGTTTCTGGTCTTGGTGGATTATACTCTTAGTACTCTGTCTCGTGGCCCAAGATATACTGACACCTAAGTTTAAAGCCACCATGGCCCAAGATGAGACGTTCGTGGGGAATGTAACCCAAGATAAATTTATTTATACCTACAGAGCCCTTATCAATTCGCTGGCCTACAGCATCATTAAGCCACTGCCCGTCATCACCGCAGGTTTAATCATGTACTACTCCAGCAAAAATATGGTTTCAGCTATAGGTATGGGAGTATTCGCCATTGGGCTAGTCTACCTACTCTATCGTTTTACTTACCTACTGGCACTCGATCGCGGCCTGCTGATCAGCCACTTCAAAGGTGAAAAAGCGATCATTCGCGAGGGCCAGATCAGGTTCAAAACATTCACACTGATGGCCATACCTTTCTTCGGCATCATGGGGTTTACTGAGTTTATCGATAACTCGGTGCTACGCAACAGCATAGGAAGAGGCGCATTCATTATCTTCTGCATCATGTTGTTTTGGTTCTATAAAGATATTCTGGCACTGTCTAAGAAAGAGCATCATTACCATCAGGATGGTAAGAATAAGAAGCTTATTCAACGTATTTTATGGACCATTCTTTTACTCGTCCCCCCCGTTTGTGCGGTGCTTGCATTCAGAGGTTACTACTACACCGCCTTTCAGATGCTGTTACAGTTGCAGTTATCCCTGTTACTCTCATTAGGGTTTATGCTGCTCTACCAGTTGATAAAGCGCTGGATGTTGATTGAGCGACGTAGAATTGCCTTCGATCGGGCAAAAGCCCGACGAGCCGAGATCCTCTCGCAACGTGAACGAGGTGAAGACCCCCAGAATACAAATGACTCTCTCGATACTTATGAAGAGCCAGTGGTCGACTTAGAGACCATCTCAAGCCAGTCACTGGGATTAGTGCGTTCATTGCTCTTGTTGGCCTTTCTCGTCAGTTTAATCGGCCTATGGACCCAGACTCATACGGCTCTGTTCTCTCTGCTTGACGGGATAACTCTCTGGACCAGTAATTCAGTGATAAATGGCATCGAGCAGCAGCTGCCCATCACGTTAAAGTCGTTACTGTTAGGGCTTATCATTGTCGGCTTCTCACTGATGATCGCCACCAACTTACCAGGTCTGCTCGAACTTGTAATATTGCAACGGCTCGATCTGACTCAAGGCACAGGTTTTGCGATAACCACTGTCAGCCGCTATCTGGTGGTTTTCTTCGGCCTTCTCAGTAGTTTCTCAACTCTCGGAATGGAGTGGTCTAAACTACAATGGCTGGTCGCAGCATTATCGGTAGGTTTAGGTTTCGGCCTTCAGGAGATCTTCGCTAACTTTATTTCAGGCTTGATCATTCTTTTTGAAAAACCGGTACGTATCGGCGATACCGTCACCATCAGAGATCTCACCGGCACTGTGAGTAAAATTCAAATTCGAGCCACGACCATTATTGACTGGGACAGAAAAGAGATTATCGTTCCCAACAAGGCATTCATTACCGAGCAGCTAATCAACTGGTCGCTATCGGATCCGATCACCCGTGTCATTGTGTACGTTTCTGTTGCAAGAGACTCAGATCCGGCCCGCGTCGAAGCCGCATTATATCAAGCGGTAAAGGAGTGTGATGATGCCTTGGATACACCCGAACCTGAGGTCTGGTTTGCCGGTTTTGGCAAACACACTCAAGACTTCGAAGTCAGAGCATACGCAAAAGATATGAACTCACGCTGGCCGTTACGTCATAAGTTACATAAACGGATAAGTAAAAAGTTAAATGAAAACAACCTGGAACTGGCTTACCCGCAATTAGAGATACATATAAACAATAGCCAGAACAAAGACGCTCAAGGACTTATCAGAACCTAATGATTATTTTTGCACACCGAGGAGCAAGTGGTTACGCCCCGGAAAATACGCTCGCTGCAATGAAAAAAGCTATCGAGCTTGGGGGCAGGGCGATAGAGATTGATATTCATAGCGTCGAGGGGGAACTCTATGTCTATCACGATAGAAGACTCGATCATAAAAGTAGTGGAACGGGGATCATCAGTGACGTTAGCCGAGAGTATCTGAAAACACTCTCTGTTGACGGTGAACCCATCCCGACGCTTTGGGAGGTGATGGCCTACCTGAGTAAGCAAAACTGTCTCGTCAATATCGAATTAAAGGGGATGACATGTCTTGCGCCCTTTATTGCCCTGTACCCCAAACTGATTAAAGAGCTGGGATTCCGGGCCGACCAACTACTGATCTCGTCCTTTCACCATGGATTTCTACAGGAGTTTCGCCGTTCGTATCCACTGGCGTTCATCGCCCCACTGTTAGAGGGGGTCCTCCTCAATACTACCGATATAGCAACACAGCTCGATGCCTATTCGATCCATTTAAGCCTGAGCTTTATTACCTCCGAGTTAGTCGATGATGCCCATTCGAAAGGATTAAAGGTGTTCGTGTATACCGTCGATCATCCCGAAGATATTCATCAGCTAAATAAAATGGGGGTAGATGGAATATTTACCAATTATCCGGATAAGGCGACACAAACACTGGCACAGGCTTAGATAACAATATTTTCTCAGCCGAGTATGAAAAAGCTCGGTACTTCATACTAACGTGCGCATCTGAGTCTATCGCTGATATCGATGCCTTTTAACGAAAATGTTCACACAATCAGCACATTCCAACCTAAACTAGTGTTATAACAATTTCATTGAGTCTCACTAAACTTGGCGATTACCTTGCGCCCAGGCACCAATAATAAAAAAGATAAAGATAACCACAAACAGTAACCAGTGAGCAGGCAAGCTGGCCATGTTTCGGGCAAGAATCGGACTAACAGAAATAATCAGTAAGCCATAGCCAAATGCATTGACCAACACAAAAGCTAACGTTCTAAGCACAAAGGAACGAGAGGCCAGCTTTCGCCTTAAGAAGCGATTGATATCGGCCCCAAACACAACAAGAGTACAGGCAACGATAGCGGTAGCGATTTCATTAAGCCAAGGATAGAGCCAGGTTCCAACCTGATGAAGTATTGAAATAATTTGTTCCATTGTACGATCCATAAAAATAGTCGACTTTAGAATAAAGGGAGAGTGTATGAGACACAAGTTACTATTACTGACCCACGAAAATGATCGCTATCGAGACCTGCTTACCTCATGTCGTCTTCCTGAACTCATCTTACTGGATGATGATCCACAAAACATAGTTGAAGCCGATATCTGGCTTGCCGAGCCAACGCTTGCCGCCCCTATTCTGCCCCATGGTAGAAAGCTTACCTGGATGCAATCAACAATGGCCGGAGTCGACGCATTAGTTAAGCCGCGCCAGAGGAAGGACTATCGACTCACAAATGTGAGGGGCATCTTTGGCCCATTGATGAGTGAGTACCTTTTTGGCTACTTGCTGGCTCACCAACGAGAGCATCAGAAATATAAATCACAGCAGGTTGAAAAAATCTGGCTTCCAGGCAGCTTTAAGACACTTCAGGGCCAGCACCTGCTCCTACTCGGCACAGGTAATATTGCTAAGCACCTTGCGCAGACCGCCAAGCATTTTGGTATGCAGGTCACCGGCATCAACCGTGGCGCTAAACCGACTAAGGGCTTCGATAAAGTCAATACCTTAGCGCACTTGCCCAAGTACATTGCCCAGGCCGATATTATCGCCAGTATCTTACCCAGCACTCCAGACACCAGAGGCGCATTAAATCGCGAAATCCTTTCTCTGATGAAGCCTGAATCCATTTTATTTAATCTGGGGCGTGGGGATGTTCTGGATCTGGATGCGCTTTATCTGCAGTTAACTACAAATTGTCAGCAAAATGCAGTTTTAGACGTGTTTAATCAAGAGCCGCTGCCCCGGGAGCATCCTATCTGGTCATTACCAAATGTCATCATCACTCCCCATATTGCAGCCCCCAGCTTTCCCGAACAGGTCGTTGAGATATTTGCTGAAAACTACCATAAGTTACTAAAAGGGGAGCAGCTATCACATGAGGTCAATTTTCAACGTGGTTATTGAACTCTCGTTCAGAAGTTACAGCTCATGGGACGACTCTTGCGGCTGTAACTCTGTGCCTTTACCTCAGTGAAACCCAATGGCCCTCCCCCGCAAACTGACATTCATGCACTCAACTAAATGCTTTGAGGTTAGCTGCCTATTTCCAGTTTTCGACTAAAAATGAACCTCTGTCACATTTTTTAATAACACACACCAAGTTTTTTAGCAGTAAACTATAACTACCAGCTATTAGCATTGAGAATCATTTTCATTTATACTCTTATCATCGAATTTGGGAGGCTTATTAATGTACGTTTGTCTTTGTCACGCAGTAACTGATACACAGATCAAAGAAGCCGTTAGCCAGGGAGATATCTCTCTTGCTGATGTTAAAAGGCGCTTAGGTGTAGGCAGTCAATGTGGAAAATGTACCAGAATGGCAAGCCAGATCATTCAGAGGCAGTTGGACATAGAGCCTAACTATTACGAAGTCGCCTAAATTCCTAAGCCGCCCTAGGCTATAAGCCACTAAGTAAGTCGCTAAGTACTCCCAATAAAAAAGCTGCCATTGGCAGCTTTTTTATTTATTACGGGTGACTCAACTACTCTTCTATGGCTTGAGTGCCATCACCTATCTCAACACTATCGACACGTTGTAAGCCCCGAGGTAACTTAGCCCCACGGCGACCACGCTCTCCTCGATAATGTTCCAGATCGCTTGGTTTTAGCGTTAATTTACGCTTACCAGCCCAGAGTGTTACCGCTGTATCTTCAGGAACCACATGCAAGTGCGATAACACCTCTTCCCGGCTCTTCGATCTTTCGCTAGGAATACCGATGATCTTATTACCCTTACCTTTTGAAAGCTGAGGTAAGGCTTCAAGAGAGAATAACAACATGCGACCTTCATTGGTGATCGCCAGTATCGATTCCGCCTTCGACTTATCGACTATCTGAGGTACGATGACCTTAGCATTGGCTGGCAGACTCAACAGGGCTTTACCCGCTTTATTACGTGATATCATATCCTTATAGGAACCAATAAAGCCATAGCCAGCATCTGAAGCGAGTAGGTAGAACTTATCTTCATCGCCTAACAATACATGTTCCATCACCTCACCCGGTGACAGATTAAAGCGGGTCGTTATCGGCTCGCCCTGACTCCTTGCCGAGGGTAGGGTGTGAGTCTCGGTCGCAAAAGCACGCCCCGTTGAACCAATAAACACACTAGGTTGGTTACTGCGCCCCGCAGCCGAGCAGAGGAAACCATCTCCGGACTTATAAGATAATGCCTTCGCATCGATATCATGGCCTTTAGCGCAGCGAACCCAACCTTTCTCTGACAATACGACCGTCACGGCTTCAACAGGCGCTAATTCCTGCTCTGTTAATGCCTTAGACTCTCCACGTTCAACCAGTGGTGAACGTCTGTCATCGCCATAAGTTTCGCCGTCTTTAATCAACTCTTTCTTAATCAGCGTCTTCATTCGTCTGTCTGAGCTCAACAGCAGTTGCAGCTTGTCGCGCTCGGATTCAAGTTCACTCTGCTCACCCTTGATCTTAAACTCTTCGAGTTTAGCCAGATGTCGTAACTTCAGGTCGAGAATGGCATCGGCCTGAATATCCGTAAGATTAAACCGCGATATCAATTCGGCTTTCGGATTATCCTCATAACGAATAATCTCAATCACCTCATCGATATTCAGGAAGGCCGCCATCAAGGCCTCAAGGATATGCAATCTCGATAATATTTTGTCGAGTCTATGTTGAACGCGACGGGTCACCGTCAGGAAACGATATTCCAACCACTCGGTCAGGATCTGCTTTAAGCCCTTCACCTGTGGACGCCCGTTCAGACCTAAAATATTCAGGTTTACACGGAAAGATTTTTCTAAATCTGTAGTTGCAAACAGGTGAGCCATTAGCTGGTCGCAATCGACTCGATTAGATCGGGGAACCACTACGATTCGAACAGGATTCTCATGATCGGATTCATCTCTGAGATCGGCAACCATAGGCAATTTTTTAGCCTGCATTTGAGCCGCTACCTGCTCCAGAATCTTACCACCACTGGCCTGATGAGGAAGCGCCGTTATGACCACTTCGCCATTTTCAACCTTATAGACGGCTCGCGCTTTAATCGAACCTCGACCCGTAGTATAAATTTTACTGATATCACTGCTGGGAGTAATAATCTCGGCTTCAGTGGGATAATCTGGCCCAGGAACGAACTCCATTATTTTGGCTAAATCCGCTTTCGGATTATCGAGCAGTTCAATACAGGCGGCAACTAACTCACGTGTATTATGGGGGGGGACATCCGTCGCCATCCCCACGGCAATACCGGTAATACCATTGAGTAGAATATGCGGTAAACGAGATGGCAGAACCAATGGCTCCTTCATCGTTCCATCAAAATTCACGCCCCAATCGACCGTCCCCTGCCCCAGCTCACTTAAAAGAACCTCGGAGAATTTAGACAAACGAGCTTCGGTGTAACGCATAGCGGCAAAAGATTTAGGGTCATCCGGGGCTCCCCAGTTTCCTTGACCATCAACCAAAGGATACCTGTAAGAAAATGGCTGGGCCATCAATACCATAGCCTCATAACAAGCGCTATCACCATGTGGATGGTATTTACCTAATACATCACCGACCGTACGTGCCGACTTCTTATGCTTAGATTGAGCCGATAAACCAAGCTCGCTCATCGCGTAAATAATACGACGTTGTACAGGCTTCAACCCATCACCGATGTGAGGCAAAGCACGGTCCATAATGACGTACATGGAATAGTTCAGATAGGCGGCTTCCGTGAAGCGCCGAAGAGGCATCTGTTCTACGCCATCAAGACTTAAATCTATCGCATCACTCATTGTTCAGTATCCAATTTTTGAGCAGGTTCAATCTCTTCTTTAATAATATCTTTATAAAACAAACGATAGATATTGCCTTTAAGATCATCTGAGATATACATAGCACCGTCGGGTGCCGTTAATAAAGCGTAGGGTCTGGCTACGGGAAATTCCCCGTCTAAAAAGCTGACCACAGTACTGCGCTTCATCACTTGTTGATTTTCGATCTCCAACATCACGACCTGATAGCCAATTTTGCTGGATCGGTTCCAAGACCCATTTTCGGCGACAAACATCTGATTATGGTATTTAGCCGGGAATTGTTGGCCACGGTAAAAGTGAAGCCCCATAGGGGCTACGTGTGCAGGAAGCTCATAGGTCGGCAGCGTGATCTTGAGATTTTTAGGCTTGTCGTACGCCGGTTCTATCACAGACTTAGCATGAATATAGGGGAAACCATAATGTGCGCCGCTGTGCTCAACACGATTGATCTCATCAGGCGGTAATCTATCGCCCATCCAGTCCCGTCCTAAATCGGCAAACCAAAGATCGTTATCGATTGGCGACCAATCAAAACCAGTAACATTACGGATACCAGTCGCGACCTGTTCACTGCTTCCGGTCTCTACATCTATGGCGATAATGCTACCAAAAGGTGCTTCTGCCTCACAGACATTACAGGGAGCACCAATCGATACATACAATCGGCCATCGAGCCCAAAATGTAATGCTCTTCGACTCTTATTGGTTTTGCCCGGTAAACGGTCGTAAACTTCTTTACCACGACCGGGACGCCTTAAACGGTTCTCAATATCGACAAAACGAATAATTCTCTCATCGACCGCGGCATAAAGATCGCCCTTATAAAATGCGATAGCCTCAGGCGCTTCCAAACCTTTTGCAATGACATAACGCTTATCGACTCTGCCGTCGGCATTACTATCAACCAAAGCCTGTATTGTGCCCTTCTTATGTGAACCAACGAATAATGTCCCTTTATCTCCCAACGCTAACTGTTTGGCATCTCCCAAATCGGAAGCATACAGGGTTAAACCAAATCCTTTAGTTACCGTGATCATCATAGGTTGAGAAACGGCTTGCCCCGCCAGACTAGATAGCGCGGCGGCAAAAAACCAAAACAACCAAATCCCTTTATGCTTTTTTGTATGATTCAACAACATTATTATTATTTAAGCCTAATTATCTAATTACTGGCACTAAAAATCAGCCAAGTCACCTTTAGTCTCTAACCAAGTCTTTCGATCACCCGAGCGTTTCTTGGCAAGTAACATATCCATCAGCGCAATTGTCGCTTCGGCATCATCGATCGTAAGCTGAACCAACCGCCGAGTATTGGGATCCATCGTCGTTTCCCTCAACTGCAGCGGATTCATCTCACCCAAACCTTTAAATCGGGTAACCTGAACTTTACCTTTCTTCTTCTCAGCTGCAATTCGATCCAGTATGCCCTCTTTTTCCGCCTCATCCAGGGCATAGAAAACTTCTTTACCCACATCGACACGGAACAGAGGCGGCATGGCGACATAGATATGTCCATGCTCAACCAACACTTTATAGTGCTTCATAAACAGGGCACAAAGCAGGGTCGCAATATGTAAACCATCAGAGTCCGCATCGGCTAATATGCATATCTTGCCATACCTTAGCTCTGAAATATTATCACAATCCGGATCACAGCCTATGGCAACTGAGATATCATGTACCTCTTGGGATGCCAGTACCTGACTTGCATCGACCTCCCAGGTATTTAGGATTTTACCTCTCAGTGGCATTATCGCCTGAAACTCACGGTCTCGAGCCTGCTTAGCACTTCCTCCCGCAGAGTCACCCTCCACCAGGAATAACTCTCCTCGCATTGGGTCTTGGCCACTACAGTCGGTCAATTTACCTGGCAGGGCAGGACCCGAGGTTACCTTCTTACGTGCCACTTTCTTCGCAGATTTCAATCGTTTCTGTGCATTGTTGATGCACATTTCGGCGAGTGCTTCGGCCTGTTCGGTATGGGTATTAAGCCAGAGACTAAACGCATCTCTGACAATACCCGAAACAAACGCTGCACTTTGGCGACTCGACAACTTCTCTTTCGTCTGTCCGGAAAATTGAGGGTCTTGCATCTTGACCGATAAAATAAAGCTACTGCGATCCCAAATATCTTCGGGAGTCAGTTTTATCCCTCTTGGGATCAGGTTACGAAACTCGCAGAACTCGCGCATGGAGTCGAGCAAGCCCTGTCTGAAACCATTAACATGAGTACCACCTAATGGGGTAGGAATGAGGTTAACATAGCTTTCATTGAGGTAATCACCTCCTTCAGGCAACCAGGTTATCGCCCAATCTACCGCCTCAAAATTCCCCTTCAAGCTACCTACAAATGGCTCTTCAGGCAACATGAGAGCATCTTTAATAGACGAGATGAGATAATCCGTTAATCCGCTTTCATAGAACCACTCTAATACCTCATCAGTTTGCTTGTTCACAAACTTGATCTTAAGTCCGGGACATAAAACCGCTTTGGCTTTTAACAGGTATACAAGCTTGGAAACAGAGAAATTTTCAAAATCGAAGTAGCTGGGAGTCGGCCAAAAGTGAACTCGAGTTCCTGAATTTCTACGGCCACAAGTTCCGGTTTCAACAAGGTCTTCAACCTTGTGACCGTGCTCGAAAGCCATGTCATAAACAATTCCATTACGTCTAACCGTAATTTCTACACGGCTCGATAACGCATTAACCACTGAGATCCCGACGCCATGCAGGCCACCCGAAAATTGATAGTTATCATTCGAGAACTTACCGCCGGCGTGCAGTTTAGTTAAGATCAATTCGACGCCTGGGATACCCTCTTCAGGGTGAATATCTACGGGCATCCCACGGCCATCATCGATAACCTCGAGAGAGTTATCTTTATGCAGGATGACATCGATCTTAGTCGCGTGTCCTGCTAACGCTTCATCGACACTGTTGTCGATAACCTCTTGTCCCAAGTGGTTAGGACGCGTGGTATCGGTATACATACCAGGGCGGCGTTTAACTGGATCGAGCCCATTTAAGACTTCGATGGCATCTGAGGTGTATTGGTTTGTCATGGCACACACAATATATTGTTATTCAGGCCATGTTGAGGCCCTACATGGCTATTTGTCAAGAAACAGAAACTGGCAGATGGAATGCAACTGCTTTTCATAGCCTATAAAACTATGATCACCACCGGCTTCAACCAGAAGTTGGCAACAGTGGTATTTCTGAACGGCTTGTCGATAATCTAGAACTTCATCACCCGATTGCAATAACAAAAAGAAACGATCCGGGTTAAAGATGACTTCGGTATTAAACTCGGCGACGTCATATTTATGTTCAGGACTAATCTGATAATGCTCATCGGTATAAGGGTTATGCTGAGGGCCGATAAACTCATCGAAAAGATCAAATGGTGTCACAGCAGGGTTTATCAGTACTGCCCGACCACCATATTTTTCAGCTAAATAACTCGCAAAATACCCACCAAGAGAGGAACCGATAAAGGTCAATGCTTCACCAGCATCGAGTGCTGACTCAACCTGGCCACACAACAAGGTCATCGCTTCTTTAGGGCAGGAAGGTAACTGAGGCTGCAAAAAAATAAGATCCGGGTAATGCTCAGCAATGAACTGTGCAGTAACAATTCCTTTTTCTGATAATGGGGAACTATTAAACCCGTGAATATAGAGCAGCATATTTCCTCATTCTTCGGTTATTCACGTTATGAATAACCACAATGGATCAACCAGTGGGAGTCATCGAAAAAAATACAGTAAACAACCGATAGAATGCTAACACTTGCTGAGGTTTCTACCAAGTATTAGCGGCTAATAACTCGGCTCAAGGCGCTAAATTGATAACATATATGAAACCTTGATGACTGGAATGGCGCCTCCCTGATGTTTTACTCCTGTTCTGCGAGCAGCCTAATAACCACTCGCATCTCTATCTGGTGAGAAGTTGTCACCAGGCACCCTGTAAATATTAGTTAAAATAGTGCCGTCCGCTTTTAGTTCAAGCAATCGGTAACCGGGTTGAAGGGCATCCAATGCGAAATAGGAAGATTTCGGCTTGAATTGAATACAGGTTGATGGTGTCGCCATCAAATGCATAATGCCATGCTTTCCAGGGTGTTTCTGGTCCAACTTTTGGTGTACATGCCCCCACAGCAATCCTTTTACCTGTGGTAGTTCAGCCACTTGCTCAATGAAATCGCTACCGTTATCCATACAGTGCTGATCCAGCCAAGCGCAATTAACTAATATCGGATTATGATGCATTACAAGCAAGGTATAGCGATCGGGTTGGTCGGCGATGGCGCTCTTGATAATGTCAATCTCACTATCGGACATGTGTCCACCGGGCTTTCCCCGAACCGTAGAATCTAACATTAAGATCTGCCAATTTCCGGCTAAGATTCTTCTTTGACCAAAAATCTTCGGTCCCTGCATATTAAGACGCATGATACGAGGATCATCATGATTGCCCGGGAGATAATGACAAGGTAACTCGAGGGGGGCAATGGCTCGTACAAAGTTATGATAGGATTCGCCGGAATAGTCTTGACTGATATCCCCGGTAGCCAACATAAAATCGGCAGGATAATGCACGGCATTAATCGTATTAAGTACCGCATCTAGACTTTGAGCCGTATTGACTCCTAGCAGCTGAGCATCAGGATCGGCAAACAGGTGTGGGTCGGTAATCTGTACGACTCGCACACTCGCATTATCATCGATTGAATAAGAGATAGCCTCTTTTAACACAATTAAACCCTAAGATTCTGACAAACAAATCGCACTCATGTGGCTATCGATCTTTAATAACTCTTCCAGAAAAGCATTGACCTGATACTTTTCATCACGATGGTGCATACATACATTTTGATAATCATATACCGGACGCAATTGATAAATCTGTCGACTAGTTAACACTTCTGCTAATTTAGCATCATGATAAACTCTTACACAGACCTGTGGAGAGTGGACGTAATCAGATTGACTCAGCTCTCTTGAGATCTCGATCAGTTGGGTATACTTGGTATTTTCGAGTAAGCGCACAACGAGGCAACCAAACTCCCCCTCAACTTGCCAGACATCACCTTGCCTCGCTTCAGAGGGTAGCCAACGCAAAATGTAGAAATAATTTCGGCCGCAAAGAGATAAGAACCTGTTTACATCAGGCCGATACCTCTTAGGATTTAAGCTACATGCTGTCTTACTCACTGGCATTTCTCTTTCAATAATGTTTGATTTACGCTCAAGGCATTAGCCTTTAATACTGACCACCTAAAACTTACTACTTAAAGCTTGATACTTAGAGTTTTATAGTTCAGCTCAAGCCACTGCAGTCCAATAACTGTAGACGCATTATTGATTATACCATCTTTCACTAAAGCAAAAGCCTCCTCGCGCCCCATGACATGAACGAGTATGTCCTCATGTTCATCGCAAACTCCGTGCACTCCCTCCGCCAGGCTTGCATCAACTTCAGCCCAGAAAAAATCCAATTTCTCACTGGAGCCACCCGGACTGGAGAAATACGTCGCGATCTCCTCAATCCTCTTTGCTTTTATCCCGGCTTCCTCCATAAGCTCTCTGGACGCGACATCTAAGGAGGACTCCCCGGGCTCAATCATGCCTGCAACCAATTCGAGCAACCAGGGGGTCTTGGTCGAACGCAATACAGGGATCCTTATCTGTTCGATTAAAATGACCTGATCTGTGATGGGATCATAGGGCAGCACAATAACAGCGTCTCCCCTCTCAAACACTTCCCGGACAATCTCACCGCTCCAACCACCATCGAATAATCTATGCTTGAACCGATATTCATCCAAGGTAAAAAAACCTTTAAAAATGGTCTTTTTCTCTAACAATTCGACATCCTGACGGCTATATTTTTGTTTCATCTGAACTCCATATTGGATCGTTTTTGCAGTAATCAACCATTATGTGCAGCCAAAAACAGCGCTAAACAAATGGTGAAGATAAAGTCGGCAGAAAAAGCATAATTAAAATCAAAAACTGTTACAATTCTTAGTTGACTTAAAAACAGGTAATTTCTTAATATCTATCTCTTAATTGAAATAGTCATTAAGTTTAGATGTATCGGGAAGCGTCGGGAAGCGCAAACCGCCTTACAGTTGTTTTGTGAGGCATCACTTAGCTCTATAAAAAGTTAAATGGCTCCTCCAGTGGAGGATTTTGTCTAAAAAGGACAACTAATGAAATTCAAGATCCGAACGATATGTGCAGCTTTAACGCTTGCAGCCACAACGTCAGCCGTACAGGCCGATGATTTATTGCAGATTTACGAACAAGCGCTAACAAGTGATCCTATAGCCTTACAGGCAAAGGCTCAGCGAGATGCCCTGTACGAACAGATTGAAGAAAACCGTGCGCCGTTACTTCCGACCATCAGCGCAAGCGTAGGTTATGGTAAAAGTTGGACTAATGTTTCAGAAAGCGAATATAACAGCGGTCTGAATGCCGGTGTCACCCTGAATCAGGTGATTTACGACCACAGCGCATGGGTAGGACTAAGCTTAGCCGAGCTTGCGGCTTCTCAGGCCGATGCCGCTTATGCCTCGGAACTGCAAAAGCTAATCATCCGAGTATCCGGTGCCTATTTCGACGTCTTATCGGCTAAAGATAACTTCGAATTTAAGGGTTCTGAGAAACGTGCTATCGAACGTCAGCTAGAGCAGACGAAGCAAAGATTTGCCGTAGGTCTGACTGCCATTACCGATGTACACGAAGCTCAGGCTCAGTTTGACTTGGCTCGCGCCTCTGAAATTTTATCAGAAAACCAGTTGATCAACAGCTACGAAGCATTGCGTGAAATTACAGGTATCGATCATAAGTCTATCAATATCTTAGATACCACTCGTTTCACCGCGGTCACCCCAGCGCCTGCACAACCTAATGACTGGTTGAAAATGGCTGAGACGAACAGTGTCGACCTGATGACCAGGCGCATCGGTAAAGATATCGCTCAAGAGACCATCAGCCTCTATAAAGCGGGTCACATGCCTTCGCTAAGTTTAAATGCGGGCTATACGACTAACCTTGAGCAGAAAGACGAGCTTAAAGATAAAAGCGATTTTGATAATGCCAATGTCGGTCTGACACTAAGCATCCCTATTTTCGAAGGCTTTAAAGTCACATCAAAAGTCAATCAAGCTCAGTATCAGTTTGTTGATGCAAGTGAAAAGCTTGAACAGACCTACCGTAAGGTCGTTAAAGATGTCCGCAACAACTTTAACAACGTAGGCGCTTCAATCAGCTCGATTAAAGCTTACGAGCAGTCGGTACTCTCTTCAGAGAGCGCCTTGAAGGCGACTCAAGCAGGTTTCGAGGTCGGTACCCGTACTATTGTTGATGTACTGAACCGAACGCGTGATCTCTATGATTCTAAGCGTCAGTTATCTGATGCGCGTTACGGTTATATCAACTCGATTCTGGCACTTAAGCAAGCCGCCGGAACCTTGAATGAAGATGACGTCATCGCGATCAACAACGGCCTGACAGCACAAGCTGTAACTCCATAAATCGATGATTAGACCAGGCTAAAGCCTGGTCTCGGTTTGGATATAAATATAAAAAAACCGCCACTAACTCAGTTAGTGGCGGTTTTTATTACTCAAACATTTGGCAAATATTTAATACCAAACGGTATAAGAATTAGAACACCAGTTCGACACCAGCGAAGTAACCCTTAAACTGTGAGTTTGTACTCACACCATCGAAGTCATTTACATCGAAGCTAAAGTCACGGTAACCCACGCGCACCTTAGTATCTAACGCGGTACCATCAAACTGCCACCCTAAACCTACAGAGTAATCATAGACGCTGGACTCATCGATACCGACCATCACTTCGGCAAAACCGTAAAGACCCAGACCCGGAACGCCAACCTGTGCATCGGCATAGGCCATCACAATACCGCTATCGAGCTCTTTCTCTGAGTTTTGACGAGACACACCATTAGTATCTAATTGATTCACACGGAACGAACCATGCATCTTCTTATATGCGGCACCTAAATCTAATGCCACCATATCGTTATCTAACAGCTCATAATAGAGGACGAAATCAGTATTACTGAGATCGGTATTCGATGAGATATCACCGGTAAACTCTTTACCGCCGAAGTTCATCGTAGTCCCCGTTGCAAGACTTGCATTACCACCCGAATCCAAACTGTTTTCACGGATCTTGAAGTTAGGAATGAGTGGGATCCCGTGCTCGACGGCCACCCAAACACTGCCCTGAGAATCAGAACTATAGTTAAAGTCTTGCTGCGGTTGACCATTTTCAGCAAAAGTTCCACTTGTATCCGCCTTCCAGTAATCACCACCGACTTTAAATCCTACCAGTGAAGCAGCCTGAACAGAGGTAGCAGCCAGTGAACCAAGCAGGGCACATGCAAGTAATGTTTTTTTCATTATGTAATTAACCTTTAGTCAATAAGTTAGTTAGATCGATAACAGCCGCATTAGCGCGGGAAATATAGTTCGCCATCACCAAAGAGTGATTAGCGACAACGCCGAAGCCCGAACCATTTAAGATCATGGGGCTCCAGACAGATTGTTGTGTCTCTTCCAGTTCACGAATAATTTGTTGCAAACTGACTTCAGCATTCTTCTTTTTCAAAACATCGGCAAAATCGACTTCAATCGCCTTCATAAAATTCAGTAGTGCCCATGTCGCGCCACGTGTTTCATAAAATACATCGTCAATTTTCCACCAACTCGTCTTAATCTGATTACTCGCATTGTTAGGCGTCGATTGGCTTGCTTCGCTATCACCGGCAAGATCAGTATTCAATCGTTCCTGTCCCACACTTGCAGACAGGCGTTGCGACATGCTGCCGAGGCGCTTTTGAACCTCTTTCAACCATTCATTAAGGTTATCGGCGCGAGCATAAAACTGGGCGTCCTGATTGGTTGGATCAGATATTTTAGCCCGATAAACTTTTAATCCTTTAATCGCATCTCTGTATTCACCTTCGGCACTCGGAACCAGCCAGCTGGTGTGTTCAATATTAAGCTTAGAGTGCGCGGCTAACAGATCTTTATCGGCAGCGGATTGAGATTGAGAGCGGCTAAACTCTTTTCTCATAATCAACGCCAAGTCTCTGGCTTGTTCGAGTGCACCAAATTCAAATGCCGGCATATTGTCCATAAATACAGATGGAGGCATGACATCATTGGATAACCAACCACCACTCTTATCGAGTAGCTTCTCCATAGTGAGTATCAATGAGGTGGTTGTCGAGTATCCCACGACCTCATTGCCAGTTTCAGACTTTAACTCCTGGTGACTTAATACCTCTGGTGCAACACTCCACCAAACGCTGACGATATAACCCATAAAAATTATCAAGGCCGCTATCAAGGCGCCTTTTTTCCATGTCATTTGCATCTGTTACACTCCTGTATGACCAATACTTACACTACTTATCAATGGTGGTGTGCATGGCCTTTCATTTTTGCCATATCCTGCTTGCTCACCATTAGGCTAATCGGTAGTTCACTGCCATCATCAAACTTAAGAGTTAAGTCAACCGATGCCCCCGAGACTAATGGTTGTTTCAATCCCAGCAACATCACATGATTTCCCGACTCCATTAGAGTCAGTGTGCCGTGCTGCGGAATATTAAAACTTTCGACCTGGCGCATTTTGACCATGCCATCTTCTTCAATAATGGTGTGAAGCTGTGCCTCTTTTACAAAATCGGCTTTTACAGCCACGAGTTGACGCTGCGGACCATGGTTTTCAAGAGTAAAATAAGCCGCCGTATTGGGCACACTGGCAGGCATAGCCCTCACGTGCCCCTCAACCAATGCCACATTGGCGAAACTCGCAAACGATGCACAGGACAACACCAGAAAATTAAACGCTTGTTTGAATATTCGTTTCAATGTATTAAACTCCATTTAACCCCATTCGTCTAAGAGGAAATAACGTAATGAGTACAATTCAGGTTCAGGATGAGCAAGGCGTCAGAATCATTACTATCAATAGACCAGATAAGCGCAATGCGCTCAGCCTCGATATGTATACTAGTCTCACAGAATACCTTATCCAAGGTGAGTCAGACAACGCTATTCACGCCTTTTTAATCAAAGGACAGCAAGACTGTTTTACCTCTGGTAACGATGTAGCAGACTTTTTAAAAAATAGTAACTTAGACGCAAAACATCCCGCATTTCGTTTCCTGTTCAGCCTATTGGATCTCAAGAAGCCATTAGTTGCCGCAGTGACGGGCCCTGCAGTAGGTATTGGAACCACTGTGCTGCTACATTGTGATCTTGTCTATGCAGACCCAAGTGCAAAGTTTCAGCTACCCTTTGTTAACCTCGCCTTGGTTCCTGAAGCGGGTGCAAGCTTATTACTGCCACAACTCGTTGGGCCACAGAAAGCCGCAGAGCTATTGTTACTGGGTGAATGTTTCGATGCCAATACCGCCAATGTTCTTAACATAGTCAATGAAGTTGTTTCAGAAGGCGAGATATTCGACTATGCACTAGCTAAGGCTGTCAAACTTGCCAATCAACCACCTCAAGCTCTACAGGCTACCCGTGAACTTTTGCGTCCCAATAAAGATCTTGTACGAAAACAGATGGAGCGGGAACTGGAGCAGTTTGCAGTCAGGTTGAAAAGTGATGAGGCTAAAAACCGCTTTAAGGCTTTTCTTAATAAAGCGTAAACGTGTGAGTTAGGTTAACTAAGTCTTCTAACGCTAAGGGTTCTATAGTTTGAAGCGAGTGGTAGCTAGTCAGCTTGGCTAGCTTGACCGACGCCCCATCCTGCAAGAATAAGCAGTAATACAGGCCAAAAAAGAGAGAATCCGGCAAATATCATAATTAAGGCACAGGTAATGCACAACCCGGAAACCAACGCCAGAAAACTAAATGCTATCGTTAACCAGAGTATAAGAAGTAAAACGATTCCCAAGGTAAGGACCACTGCCCATACACTCATATCCATCCAAAACAGTGGTTCAACGCTCAACAAGGTTCCGGTCAGGAATTGAGTCGTTCCCCAGGTTTGTACCGCCGCAATTAAAAGCGTTGTTGCCAAAATGGCGATACCGATCCCAATGAAGAGATCCAAAATTTTTTTCATTTTTAATCTTCTCTGAGCTTTCAAAAATTTCTTTCCCACTTAGGTAAAACCAATGCGAGAACAAAATAGATAAGCAAGCCCATAGCCGGGTTCATCAATACCAGTGCAGCCCAGACCACTCGCGTCCATAAACATGACCAATTAAACTTATCCGCCATCATGGCTGCCACGCCACATATCAAACTTTTTGGCTGCTTCAAACGTGATATCAACTTATCCATTGAACTAATGCTACTCATGCTTCCTCCCGGTTAAATAAGTATTACGGCTAAGCGACAATCAATCATTAACCCTATCCCACCTGAATGTGCAGATCAGTACGGCACAAAGAGTAAAACCAAATACAGGGGTCAATAACAGAGCCGCGATTTCTGAAGTGAGCCACATAATTACTCCTTTACCATCGCACTGGTGATCGCCTGCTCATTCTTCTCATTAGCTAGCTGGGTTTCATCTTCTGCATCTACTTCAAACATGGCTTCTGATAACTGTGCCTGCAGTGACATGCTCAACTCTCTTTGAGCTAGCTGCATCATATCTTGCATCTGTGCAGAGATATTTTGCTCTATGTTGCTGGTAAGATCGGTGGGAATAAGCGTATCAGCATGGGCACTTACACTTGCTCCCATTAGTACTGCAGCGGCTAATGATACTTTTGCGATTTGACTTAAAGTTGAATTAAACATGATGCTTTCCTTTTCAGTGATGTCTTATGACCTAGTCTCTTTACATAGAAGGTACTGCGAGTAGCGTGCCAACTTTTTAGAAACATAAAAAGACACTGATAAATAAGGATTTAATAACTCCAGGCAACATTTTAAAAACAAATAACCTGAATATATTGATAGTCTTTTAGTAAATTTCACCATGGGCTGGTTAAAATTACTAAGAGGAATAAGAGCAGGATTAACTTAAGGCTGAAAAACAAAAAAACCGCCATAAAGGCGGTGAATTAAGGCAAAAGGAAAACTAAATACTCATGTTTTTTCTTGCTTGTTCAATGACTTCGATTCCAGCGCCAGGTTTATGCGCATTTTCACTAATATATCGTCTCCAGACACGAGAACCCGGCTCTCCCTGAAACAAACCAGTCATATGACGACTGATATGGTTCAAACGACCACCCAATTGGAGGTGTTTCTCTATATAAGGAATAAATTTCTCTAAAACAGCATCTCTACTCAAAACGGGTCTGTCACTACCGCAGAGTTGCTGATCCACTTCGGCTAACATATAAGGGTTTTGATAGGCTTCACGCCCCACCATCACACCATCGAGCTTAGCTAAATGAGTACGGCACTCATCGAGGGACTTAACACCACCATTGATTGAGATGCTCAACTCCGGATAATCTTGTTTAAGTTGGTAGACGCGATCGTAATCTAATGGAGGGATCTCCCTGTTCTCTTTTGGGCTTAACCCCTGCAACCACGCCTTTCTGGCATGCACGATAAACGTGTCGCAACCCGCGTCGCGAACAGTCTCTACAAACTCAGTAAGAAATGGGTAACTGTCCTGCTCATCGATCCCGATACGTGTCTTTACCGTCACAGGAATATCCACGACCTCTCGCATCGCCGTTACGCACTCGGCAACAAGTTTAGGCTCGGCCATAAGACAGGCCCCGAAACGACCACTCTGAACCCTGTCGGACGGACAACCTACATTCAGGTTTATCTCATCATAGCCTCTATCTGCCGCGAGTTTAGCGCAAATCGCCAAGTCATGGGCATTGGAGCCACCAAGCTGAAGCGCCAATGGGTGCTCCTCGCTATTGTAAGCAAGGTAATCGCCTTTACCATGGATAATCGCCCCCGTCGTGACCATCTCCGTATACAGCAATAGCTCGGCTGACATAAGACGCGCCATATAACGATAATGGCGATCGGTCCAATCCAGCATAGGAGCGATAGAGAAGGTACGGTTAATCGTTGAGGTCAGAGTAGATGACATAGTTTTTGTTGGCCTGCTTTGCGATGACATTTGTCGTTAAACCAATAAGGCTCAGTGTATAACCGAGCGTGGTCGCGCATTTTACACTGAGTGCAGGTGAAATGCACCGCCGATTCACTCTGCCGATTGGTTAGGTTTGATCAAATAATGCAAGTGTTGCTCAATTTTAACAAAACTTTTAGGAGTAAAGTCACAGAACTGATTCCTGATACCATGGAATAATGAATAGTTATATATGAAAGGCATGATTAGGGACGGCCTCAGCTGCCCTGTATATAGATAAATGCTGAAGCCGATACAAAAATAGCCTAAGCTTTATAGATAGGTATGCCCAAGGGAACAGTAGGCAGACGAGTAAAGTCACCAAGCATAGAAGTGTGACACTATGATCGATATCGATGACCAATTAAGTACCCCATATAGAATTCTGACATTCACGCTTTCGAGTTACTTGGTAATGGATGACATAAAACTCATTATCGAGATACAAGTTTCAGACTATGGATAATCAAATATGAATGTAAATTTCATTAACCCTTTTCTTGAGTCGTTGCTCAATGTCATCTCGACGATGGCAAATATGCAACTCACTCCGGGAAAGCCAAGAATAAAAACTGACAACCTGGCTAAAGGCGATGTATCAGGCCTGATAGGCATGGTCGGTCCGCAAACGAAGGGCTCACTCTCCATCACTTTCGAACAGGGACTCATCCTCGAAATAATGCAAAATATGCTGGGAGAAAATCCGGGAGAGATCAACGATGAGATCACCGATCTTGTCGGTGAAATCACCAACATGGTCACAGGTGGTGCAAAAAATATCCTCGGCGATAAAGGCTATGAGTTTGAAATGGCGACGCCGGTAGTCGTTTCAGGTTTAGGACATCGAATCTCTCATAAAGCCAACGGAAAAAAAATTATCATGCCCTTCGCCAGCCCCCATGGAACAGCCTATATTGAAATTTGCTTCGAAACTTAAGAGCAGAAAGGCTCCATTGCAGTCGTTGATATTCGAGTCATTCGGGAGACAAATACCCCCAATGACTCTCGACAGTCAGTCTTTATTAAACCGTTAATCGTTATTAAAACGGTTGATTAACCATTATCCAAAATTGCTTCGAGTCTTCCGCATAAGCAAACTCGGTTCTTACGATAACGTTTTCAACTTCGAACCTTGCACCAACACCTAACGTCCATTTCATATCTTCATGTAGCTCACTGGCACTGAAATCATCGGCAACCTGACCGGCTTCAGCAAAAACGACCCATTGCCACCAGGGAATATCGTAGAGATTAAATACGGGTAAACTTTGCAAAGGCTGCCACCTGGGTTGAACTCGGTACTCCGCAGAGTAAAGCAGTGCACTACGACCATAAAATTGTTTGCTAGAGTAGCCTCTCAGATGATCGAAGCCGCCCAATGCAACGCCGGCAAAAGATGGCGGTCGCTGATACGCTTGCGAGCTTGAATCGTAATCGTTCCAGGTCGGTGTATCGGCGAGATAAAAATTAAAGGCTAATATTTGCTGACCGAACCAGTCACTCTCCCCCATAGATAGGAAGGCACTCTGTTCGAACTCCCACATAGTCCAACTTTCTCTATCATCGGCTCCACCGTCTCTCGCGCCAAAGTCACGGCTGAGTGTCAGACTTGACCGGCCCCCTCGGGTACTATTTTTTCCATTATCCCGATTGTCCCAGTCAAACTTAAATTTTAACCCCTGAGTTTTAGTCGGCAGCTCTTCATAACCCAGCAGTTCCTGAGTATGAATGAAGGGGGTGATCTGCAAGCTGGTAACCCCTGACTCTCTGGGGTCCCAGCTCAGGGGATCCGTTATTAGCGAGGGCATTAAGCTTCTCGCGGCGCCTTTCGCTCCCTTACCCCAGGGCAGTACATATTTAATGTGTAGCTTGGCGTAAAACTCGTCTCCAACCGTTATAATCCTATCGGTTGCCATCGCATCTGAGCTGTTAACACCTTTGCTCGATCTATTCGCATCTTCAGGGACAAAGTAGATCCCCTCTTTATAACTGGCTCGACTAAACTCGCCAGACAACAGCCATTGATCCAGCTTGGGTAGTTGATAGTTATTGAGCCCTAAATAGGTTATCCAACTTTCATTACTACTGTAGAGACCAATACCGAACGCAGAGGCCTGTGGCTGACCGGCATGCTTAATAACTCCAGCCCCTCCCACTGTTGTACTCAAGGTTTCAGTGGAGAAGACAAATGGCACGGCGACAAACTCGGGGGAGAAATCTTTACTCCTGTCCATTCCTATCAGAGGCGCTTGTGGCGTACCATTAGCATTGACGCTATTAGCTTGATTGACTTGACTGGCCTGAGCCTCATCGGCCAAGGCATAGGGCAAACAGAGTGCATTGCAGAATAACAGTGCATGTATACATAAAACTTTAATTTTCAACGAAAACTCTTCCTGATACAGCAGGCTATCGACTCAAGACATCCCGCCCATGAATCGATACAACAAAGGAATTAAATCTATGTGCTTAGTCCAGGCACACGGCAACTCTAGGGGTTAACTTAGTCACTAACTCATAAGCAATTGTGCCTATATGCTCAGCCACCTCTTCAACGGGTAATGCTTTTCCCCATAAAACCGCATTATCGCCAATCAGGTCTGTTGCGTTTATGCCTAAATCGACGGTCAGCATATCCATAGAGACACGACCAACGATAGGAACCCGTCGCCCGTTAACCCATACAGGGGTCCCTTCGGGTGCATTACGCGGGTATCCATCACCGTAACCAATAGCCACGACGCCTAGCTTAGTGTCTTCTTTTGCATACCAGGAACTGCCGTAACCCACAGGCTCACCGGCTTTATGATCACGTACGGCAATAAGCTGCGACACTAATTCCATTGCAGGCATCAAACCATGGTTAGCCCCCAGATCCCCAATCACAGGTGAGACACCGTATAGCGCGATGCCGGGACGTATCCAATCTGCCTGACTCTCAGGCCAATACAGGGTACCGGCTGAGTTTGCCAAACTACGTTGACCGGGCAAGTCTTTTATAAGATCGTTAAAGAGATTAATCTGAATTTTTGTCGATGGGTTATCGGGTTCATCGGCACAAGCAAAATGTGACATCAGGTTGATAGGTTTAGCGACTTGAGGGCAGGCCTCTAACCGTGCATAAACAGCATCAAACAGCTCAGGAGTGAAACCTAATCTATGCATACCCGAGTCAATTTTCAACCATACGGTTGCAGGTTTTGCCAGTATCGAGCTTTCCAGCAATTCCAGCTGCACTTCATTATGAACAACGGTATCGATATCATGTTCGATCAGAGTGGTTAGGTCGATTTGGCTGAAGAAGCCTTCGAGCAAAATCAATTTTGACTTAACCCCCCCTTCCCTTAATGCTAATGCCTCCTCCGGACGCGCGAGCCCGAAACCATCGGCGCTATCCAGACAATGGGCAACATTAAGTAAGCCGTGTCCATAGCCATTGGCTTTTACAACCGCCATGACTTTGCTCCCGGGAGCGATTTCACGGAGACGAGCTAAGTTATTCTGCAGTGCTTTACTACTGATCTCTGCACGGGGAAAGGGTTTCAAACGATAACCTTAATCTGTTAGTAACAAGACTCGATACTGCACTAAAGTGATAATACTAATATGAGTGTCAAATCTATAATGAGTTCACTTAGTTATCAATGAAGAGCTAACTAAGTGAATCAAGTTTAATCTTAGACGAAGCAACCCGTCTGTATCGTTATCGATGAACAACACCATTATCGATAGACGACACAATAGACGAGATTAGTCCTCTTCGAACTGTGGGCCGGCGTAGTTATCAAAACGAGAGAACTGCCCCTGGAAGGTTAAACGTACCCGTCCGATAGGACCGTTACGTTGCTTACCAATGATGATTTCGGCCGTACCCTTATTTTCTGAGTCATCGTTATACACCTCATCACGGTAAATAAACATGATGAGATCCGCATCTTGCTCAATCGCTCCCGATTCACGAAGATCTGAGTTTACCGGGCGTTTATCGGCACGTTGCTCCAATGAACGGTTAAGCTGTGAAAGTGCAACAACCGGTATCTCAAGCTCTTTTGCCAAGGCTTTGAGAGAGCGGGAGATCTCTGAGATCTCCAAAGTACGGTTATCTTTGAGCGCCGGAACCTGCATCAACTGAAGGTAATCGATCATGATCATCGACAAGCCCCCATATTCACGTGCAATACGGCGCGCTCGGCTTCGAACATCGGTCGGCGTTAAACCAGAGCCATCATCGATATACATCTTACCTTGCTCGAGCATGATCCCCATGGTCGATGAAACCCGTGCCCAATCGTCATCATCGAGTTGACCTGTACGAATTTTGGTTTGATCGACCCGCCCCAAGGATGCCAGCATACGCATCATGATCTGTTCTGAAGGCATCTCGAGACTAAAAATGAGTACAGGTTTATCTTCATTCAGCGCCGCTTGTTCACACAAGTTCATCGCAAAAGTCGTTTTCCCCATAGACGGACGCGCCGCAACGATGATCAAATCACCGGACTGGAAGCCCGCCGTCATCTTATCCAGATCGCCAAATCCACTCGATACCCCGGTTACACCACCGGTTGGGTTGTTATAAAGATCTTCAATCTTATCGACTGTCTTTTCAAGAATAGCCTTGATCCCTTCGGGACCTTCGTTGGCGTTAGCACGCGACTCGGCAATCTTAAAGACTTTGGTTTCAGCTAAGTCTAACAGGTCACCGGAGTTGCGGCCTTCAGGATTAAAACCGGCATCGGCAATCTCATTGGCCACCTTGATCATTTCACGCACGACGGCACGTTCACGAACAATTTCAGCATAGGATAAAATATTACCCGCGCTAGGCGTATTCTTCGCTATCTCGCCTAAGTAGGCAAACCCTCCGGCTTCCTCCAGTTGGTCTTCGACCTCTAACTGCTCGGAAACCGTGATCAGATCGATCGGATGACCGGCGCTGGTTAAACTCCCCATCGCTTGAAATATCATACGATGAGATCGAGAGTAGAAGTCTTCAGCCACAACCGCTTCAGCCACTCTATCCCATGCATCTGAATCCAACATCAAGCCGCCCAGTACTGACTGCTCCGCTTCTAAAGAATGCGGTGGTAGCTTGAGTGCATCCATCTGGATATCTCTCGGCTTCTTTTTGGCCTTGAAGGCACCTTGTTGTGACATTAAATCTCCAAACTCCCAACAGTTAAGCAAAATATGGTATAAAACGTGCTCAAACAAAAACGGAACCCATGAGTTCCTACCCATATAACAAAAAAACAAGGAACGAACATGCGCAATGCATTGATCTCGGCACTCGTGCTGTCATCTGGTGTCGTATTGGCATCAATCGACGCACATGCAGATGAGGGGCAGTGGCAACCTTATCAAATGCCCTCTATCGCAGAAAAACTTAGCGAGATAGGCATTGAGATACCAGCAAAACAACTTGCCGATCTCACGCAGTATCCAATGAATGCGGTTGTAGGGCTGGGGTATTGTACCGCCAGTTTCGTGTCACCCCAAGGCTTAGTTGTCACAAACCATCACTGCGCTTACCGTGCTATTCAATATAATAGTAAAAAAGAGCACAATTATATTGCCGAGGGCTTCCTGGCAAAATCTAAAGATGCAGAACCATCGGCGGGTCCTAACGAGCGACTCTATATTACCGAAGCGGTTACCGATGTATCTAAAGCGGTAACAGACAACTTAAGCCAAGACCCTTTGGTGCGCTATGAAGAGATCCAATCTAATAGAAAGTCTCTTATCAAAGCGTGTGAAAGCGATAAAAACTACCGCTGTTCGGTGCGCAGCTTTCATAATGGACTCGAATACTATCTCATTAAGCAGCTGATTATCCGTGATGTTCGTTTAGTCTATGCGCCACCTAAGAGTGTCGGCTCATTTGGCGGCGATGTAGATAACTATGAGTACCCTCGTCATTCTGGTGACTTTACCTTCCTGCGAGCCTATGTGGGCAAAGATGGACAGCCAGCCGCTTTCGCTGAAGATAATATTCCATTCACACCTAAAAGCTACCTTAAAATTAACGCCGATGGTATAAATGCCGGTGATGGTGTCTTTGTTGCCGGCTACCCGGGCTCAACCAGCCGTTACCGTTTAACCAGTGAACTGCAATTTGCAAGTGACTGGCTATATCCAACCCTCGCCTCACGCTATCAGCTTCGTATCGATACCATCAAGGCCATGGGCAATACCGACGGTGAGGTTGCAATCAAATATGCGGGTACACTAGCTTCTATGGCTAACCGTATGAAGAAGTACAACGGACTACTCGATGGGTTCAGAGCCACCGATATCACCGGTATTAAACAGAGCCGCGAAGATGACTTCCTCAAGTGGCTTGCGGCCGATAAGACCTACCAGTCATATCAAGCCCAGTTCGACCAGCTTGAATCCTTGTTAGACAAAAAACGTACAGGCATGCAGACGCGTCATTACTTCGAAAATGCGCAGTCCAGTACCCTGCTAGCCGCAGCAAATAAGCTCTACCGTCTGTCGAAAGAGAAAGCTAAGCCAGATAGCGCACGTGAAGAGGGTTATCAGGAGCGAGACATGAAGATGTTTAAGGCGCGTCTTAAACGTATCGATTCCAGCTTCGATATCTCGGTTGACAAGACCCTATGGCTACAAGACTTAAACGCCTATATGGGGCAAGGCAACCGTGTTAACGCTTTCGATATCATGCTCAATGACGATGACAAAACGGTAACCTTATCGGATAAACTCGATGGGCTCTACTCCCTTACCTCCCTGACGGATCAAGACAAACGTCTTGCCTGGATGCAAGCGGATGCTGAGACATTTGAAACCAGTGCCGATCCATTTATTCGTCTGGCCGTAGCGCTTTATGATAGCAACATGGCACAAGAGAAAGAGAAGAAGACGCTTCTTGGTGAGCTTTCTCAAGCCAGACCCGGTTATATGAAAGCGATTATCGCCTACAACAAGGCCAATGGCTGGCCTGTGTACCCGGATGCAAACGGTACCCTGCGTATCACCTATGGCATGGTAGATGGTTATCAGTCACGAGATGCACTGTACAAACAGCCTTTCACACGCCTTGAAGGGATCGCCGCTAAACACACAGGTGTCGAACCTTTTAACGCGCCGAAGAAAGTGCTCGATGCGATTGCACAGCAGCGTTATGGTACTCATAAGGTGGACTCTGTGATTAAAGACCCAAGCTCTTGGATATGCAGACTATTCTCTTGCTTAGATAAGCCTGAAGCATTTAACTCAGTCCCGGTTAACTTCCTCTCCAGTGTAGATACCACAGGTGGTAACTCGGGATCGCCGGTATTTAACGGCAAAGGAGAATTGGTGGGGCTGAACTTCGACTCAACGTATGAAGCTATCACCAAAGATTGGTTCTTTAACCCAACCATTACTCGAGCCGTGCATGTCGATTTCCGCTACATCCTATGGATGATGGATGAAGTTGACCATGCAGACAATTTGATAGCAGAGTTGGAATTAGTCCGCAACTAAGCTTGAAAGGGTCTGGATCCCAGGCCCAGAATTTATCAGGAATAGATATAAAAGCTGAGATGACGGCCTTCGGCCTATCGCTTCGCGGACGGCTTCGCCTATTCGACGAGCTTCGCTCTGTTGGACAAGATAAGTCATCTCAGATCTACCTGCGTAGCGTCATCTCAGCCCTACCAGCGCAGCGTCATCTCAGCCCTACCAGCGTAGCGTCATCTCAGCCCTACCAGCGCAGCGTCATCTCAGCCCTACCAGCGTAGCGTCATCTCTGCCCACCAGCGTAGCGTCATCTCTGCCCACCAGCGTAGCGTCATCTCTGCCCACCAGCGTAGCGTCATCTCGACCCTACCAGCGAAGCGTCTTCTCACCCCCTACCAGCGCAGCGTCTTCTCTGCCCTAGTCACTTTCCTACAGGCATAAAAAAACACCGCCTAATTAAATTAGTGCGGTGTTTTCTTTTAAAGCTTTTGCTTAAAGCAAAATATTAATCTTCTGCAACAACAGAAAGCTTAACAATAGCTTTAACTTCAGTGTGAACCTGAACTTCAACTTCGAATTCACCAGTAGTACGTAAAGCACCTAGTGGAAGACGAACTTCGCTCTTAGCAAGTTCAACACCAGCAGCTGTAACTGCATCAGCGATGTCACGGTTACCAATTGAACCGAACAGCTTACCTTCGTCACCAGCTTTAGAAGCGATAACGATAGATTCAAGTGCGTTGATTTTCTCAGCGCGCTCGTTAGCAGCAGCTAGATCAGCAACTAACTTAGCTTCTAATTCAGCACGACGTGCTTCAAAGACTTCAGTGTTAGCAGTGTTAGCAACAACAGCTTTACCTTGTGGCAGAAGGAAGTTACGTGCGTAACCAGCTTTAACTGCAACTTGGTCACCTAGATTTCCTAGGTTAGCAATTTTATCAAGTAAAATAACGTTCATTATTAATTCCTCTAAAATTATGCAGTATTACTGATGAAGATCAGTGTACGGCAGTAGAGAAAGATAACGAGCACGCTTGATAGCGCGAGCTAGTTGACGTTGATATTTAGCATTTGTACCAGTGATACGACTAGGAACAATTTTACCACTTTCAGTGACATAATTTTTCAAAGTTACGATATCTTTGTAATCGATCTCTGTAACACCTTCTGCAGTGAAACGGCAGAACTTGCGACGACGGAAATAACGTGCCATGTGACAGTCTCCTAAGTTTTCAATTCGACATTTTCAGCGTGTAATACCAAACGATTCTGACCATTTCTGCTCTGTTGAAGAGCAATAAATCCCTGAACCTCGATATCCACACCGGATTTCAGTTGTTCTGTAACGCTTTGAAAGCGTTCGCCACTAAATATCACTTGCATCTGACAGTATACGTTTCTAAGCATTTCGGCTTCGTAACACTGAGACCTGTGTTCCAACATAATTACACTATGTGCAATTCCTGCCGGGCTTTTAAAGCTTCTGGAACGAGTAATCGTTCCCGATAACAGCAAATGGTTTGTGGCCACAGAAAAACTTACTCAGCTGCTTTTTCAGCGGTTTCTTTAACTTCTTCAGTAGCTTTTTCAGCAGGCGCACTACGACGCTCGCCTTCGCTAGAACGACGTGAATCACGCTCGTCTTTTAGCTTAGCCATTGGAGATGCTTCAGTGATGGCTGCTTTAGTACGCATAACCATGCTACGCAGAACAGCGTCGTTGAAACGGAAAGCTGTTTCAAGTTCTTCAACCGACTCTGCAGATGCTTCTACGTTCATAAGAACATAGTGAGCTTTGTGCAGTTCGATAATTGGGTAAGCCAGTTGACGACGGCCCCAATCTTCTAAACGATGTACTTGACCGCCAGCTTGGGTAAGAATACCCGTGTAACGCTCAATCATACCAGGTACTTGTTCACTCTGATCAGGGTGAACCAAAAATACGATTTCATAATGACGCATTTTTTGCTCCTTACGGTTATCTAGCCTCGTTGTTGGCTCAGTCAAACCAAATAGAGGCAAGGAACTAATTAAAGTGACTGATTTAGGACGCGGAATATTACACAAAGCAAAGGATAAATTCAACCATTTTCTGACAATATTCACTTTACCGATGCTTGGCATTATAGGTATGATATTGGCTCGACAAAATAGAGCCTCACCGCATAAAAATAATAGTCATAAGAATAAAAAAATGTTTAGAGCCATAGCAGTCCTATTTTTAACTTTCCCCTTGTCAGCCTTGGCTTTAGTCCCACCGGATTATCAAGAGCCCCCGAGCGACTTTACCGCCGAGATTGAAGCCGGTTTTCAACTCAATACGGGTAATACAGAGTCGAGCAGCTTTAACGGCCGGACTAAACTAGTTTACGATACGGAAAAAACGAAGCAAGAGGGCACAGTAAAGGCTTACTTTGCCACCGATGATGAGAAAACCACCTCAGAGAAATACGATATTCAGCTTCAGTCGAGCTATAAACTTAGTGGCGGTTTCGATGGTTATGTCTTCGGTCGCGGCGACTTCACCTTAGATCGCTATGGTAGTTACACCCAAATATCGACCGTATCTACCGGTTATGGTTTCGATGTTATTTCAGATCACAGCACTAAACTCAGTCTGGAAGTCGGTCCAGGTTATCGATATAACATGCCGATAGAGACCGAAGCCGAACCCGATCCGGAACCGAATAGAGACGTGATCCTGCGTACGGCGGTAAAGTTCGAGCAGAAGCTACAGGAATACACCAGCTTGAATGCCGATCTGACCGCCGAAGCCGGTGAAGACAACAGCACCCTCACACTGGATATGAACTACAAGAACACACTGTTTCAAGACTGGGCCTTCAAGATAGGCGTCAACATCAAATACACAGATGTCGTCCCCGAAGGCACCAAGCAGACAGACACCATAACCACGTTCAACTTACTCTACACGTTTCAGTAAAAGGGTCTAGTTATTAGGTGCTAGGACGCTCACAAGCTCACTACTAGAGCGCAGCAAGCTACTGCTAAGTTCTAGGCTCTATAAAAGCCGTCATGCAGAACTTGTATCAGTACCTAGCCCTATCTAATACCTATCAGTATAAATATGTGCTGTTCTACGAAAATAGCAGGGATCACAGTAAATTTTATTACAGATCCTTTTATCCTTGTTCCCATAGTAAGAAATACTTAGCTACACAGATCAAAGATTAAACAGATTAATATTGAAAAAAATCAACTATCTGATAGATATATTCAGTCGCTAGTGTCCTATAAGAATATTGAGCCCTTGTAGGCTCAGGTCTCAACATTCTAGTCACATCAGCTCCCATACTATGATGAATTCAGGAAGAATTATTCAAAATGAACAAGACAATTATAACAATACCCTGCTGTTTATTGCTGCTCTTCACCTCAATGGACACATTAGCCAGCGAACCAGCAACGGCGCCACAGTCCTATATTGCTATTGGTGCTCAGTTCACTGAAGTATCAGCCGACGGTATGAGAAGCTACTTTGGCGATCTATATAATAATGATGTTCAAAAGGATTTACTCGGTTATTACATTGACGCGAAATGGCACTTTCATCAGCACTTTTTTGTACAGGTTAATCATGACGACACCACTCGTTCTTCAACAGATTTAACCCAAAGCTATTTCAATCTAGGTACCTCTGTCTCTTTAACAAAAGACACTCAGTGGTTCAGTTCACTTGGCTATGCCAGTTATAAAGCTGACAGAAGAACATCGAAAGGTGAGCATAGAAAAAATGACGGTCATGGGATATCAGCTGAAACAGGACTGACATTGCAACTAGCCCCTTGGTTTCAAACTCAGCCCAGTTACCGATTTGCCAATTTCGAGCATGGCGGACAACACCAGTTCAATTTGAAGAATCAATTTTTACTTGGCGCACATTCAGCTATTGAACTCAATATATCTTATCGAGACTGGCAACAGCTCGGCGAAATGGGTTATCAACTTGGTTATCGATACCGCTTTTAAGTCATTGTTTATAATCGCAATACGAGTAATTTCGTTCTATCGCAGATTGAGATACTTTATTGTTAGTCATGCTGAATGAACAAAGGTAAATCGAAGAGATTGATGAACAGGTGTAAGTGAGATAGAGGGCTTCGATTTCAGGGATGAAATCGCAGAGCGCCCAGGGATGGGTCTACAGCGTCCCGAGAGATTACTTACACATAAGCGAACCGCAGGTTATTAATAACCAAAAAGGTTAACGTTAAAAAACACCAAGCATCAAAGCAATCGCTGGCCATGAGGCCAAAAACAAAAATGCCGACAGGATTTAAACCCTATCGGCATTCAATAACTCTGACTAACACCTAACGGGCCAGCCAAAGAAAATTATCCTAATCGAATTCGCGATTAACCTAATCTTTGTCGTACAGCCTCAAACAGGCAGATCCCGCTGGCAACCGAGACGTTCAGGCTTGAAACAGACCCTGACATAGGAATCGATGCAATCGAATCGCAACCCTCACGGGTCAGACGACGTAGGCCTTTATCTTCGGCGCCCATGGCGATAGCAAGGGGACCTTTAAGATCTGTCTTGTATAGGTCGCTATCGGCTTCACCCGCTGCGCCAATAATCCAGATCCCTTTATCTTGCAGGCTCTTCATAGTGCGCGCTAGATTGGTCACCTGAAACAGAGGCACAACTTCTGCCGCGCCACATGCCACTTTGCTCACTGTTGGCGTTAAACCTACAGAGTTATCACGAGGAACGATAACGCCGTGTACCCCGGCCGCATCGGCATTACGCAGACAGGCACCCAGGTTATGGGGATCGGTAACACCGTCTAAGATTAGGAAGAAAGGGGTTTCAGTCTTCTCTACCAGTGCCAATAGATCATTATCATTGAGCTGCTTAACGGCTTTAACGCGGGCTAGCACACCTTGGTGTTGTCCATTATCAGACTTTTCATCAAGAACTTTTCGCGCTGATGTTTGCACCGAAACACCATATTCAGCAGCCATCTGAAGTAGCGTAGCTAATCTTTGATCATCGCGGCCAGCCTGCACCCACATTTCGATCACTCGTTCCGGACTGTGCTTAAGTACCGCTTCTACGGCGTGAATTCCGAAGGTGAAATCTTGTTTTTTCATCTATTACTGTCTCTATTACTTGCTTGCTTTGACTTTACGCTTGGCCGAGCTCTTTTTTGCTGAAGACTTTTTTGCCTTCGGCTTCTTAGCTGCCGTTGCTGTTTTAGCGCCGGACTTCTTAGCTCCACCACTTGTACTCGTTTTACCAGAATCTACTCTCTTTTCACCAGAGGCTTTACCCTTCCCGGCTTTTGAGCGAGAACCTCGTCGTTTAGGCTTGTCGCTCTTATCACCCTTGGCCAATTTGGCGCCTTCGGCATTCACTCGCTCACGGGCTGTCATCGGCTTCTTGCCACGGCTTGGACGTTTAGACTTGCCTTCCTCACCCGCCATCATCAGATCGATCTGACGATCATCAAGATTAACACCAGCCACCTTAACCGTTACCGCATCACCAAGTTGATAAACTTGACCCGAGGCTTCACCGACCAGACGCTGGCGCATATTATCATATTGATAGTAATCGCTACCCAGGCTCGAGATATGAACCAAGCCATCGATAAACAGCTTATCTAAACGAACAAACATACCAAAATGTGTCACCGATGCGATAACCGCCTCGAACGTGTCACCAACATGGTCTTGCATAAATTCGCACTTGAGCCAGTCACTCACGTCACGCGTCGCTTCATCGGCGCGGCGCTCTGTAGTCGAACACTCGACGCCTAACAGGTCCAACTCTTCAATCTGGTAGTTGTAGCCACCACCCGGCGTCCACTTCTCTTGTGCCTCACCTTTCTCCTTCGCTAACAGGTAACGAATGACGCGATGCAAGATCAGATCCGGGTAGCGACGAATAGGTGATGTGAAATGAGAGTAAGCTTCCAGGGCTAAACCAAAGTGGCCTTCATTATCCGGCGTGTAGGTTGCTTGGCGCATAGAGCGCAACAACATGATCTGAATAAGCTCGGCATCGGGTCTATCGGCAATCTTTTCCATGATAGCCTGATAATCTTTAGGCGTAGGCTCTAGTCCGCCTTCCATGCTTAAGCCACGCTCTTTCAAGAAATCTTTGAAGTTCGTTAACTTCTGCTCAGATGGCGACTCATGCACACGGTAAAGCACTTCACCTTTGTGTTTTTTCACAAACTTAGCCGAAGCTACGTTGGCTAAAATCATACACTCTTCGATGATCTTATGCGCTTGATTGCGATTACGGGGCACTATGCTGTCAATCTTTCTATCGGCATTGAAAACAAACTGAGTCTCAGTGGTCTCAAATGCGATAGCACCACGTTCGGCGCGAGTCTCATCTAAAGTCAGGTACAAAGACTGCAGTGTCTGAAGATGTGGGAAAATAGGTTTGAGCTTATCACTCACCTCTCCACCTTCGAGCATATCCGCCACTTGGGTATAAGTCAGACGCGCATGGGAGTGCATCACGCCTGGATAGAACTTGTATCCAGATAATTTGCCGGCAGCAGAGATTGTCATCTCGGCGACCATACACAGACGATCGACCTCTGGCATCAAAGAACATAATCCATTCGAGATCTTCTCTGGCAACATAGGGATCACTTGCGATGGGAAGTACACCGAGTTTCCTCGGCTACGTGCTTCCTTATCTAATGCAGATTCTGTGCGCACATAATGGCTCACATCGGCAATCGCTACCCATAAACGCCAGCCACCGCTCTTCTTCTTTTCTGCATAAACCGCATCATCGAAATCACGGGCATCTTCGCCATCGATAGTAACCAGAGGCATGCCTCTGAGATCGACACGGCCCTCTTTGTCCGCTTCAGTCACTTCATCGGGAATAGCACGCAACTTCTTCTCAATCAATCCCGACCAGGTATGGGGTAGATCGTAGTTGCGTAGGGCAATTTCGATCTCCATCCCGGGGGCCATTTGCTGACCTAGCACCTCGGTCACTTTACCTGCCGCTTTAACATAGCGGCCAGGTCGACGAGTGAGCTCTAACACCACAATATCGCCTTGACGGGCCGCATTGCGGTCTTCGTCAGGAATGAGGATCTCTTGGGTAATTCTTCTGTCATCGGCGATAACAAAAGCCATGCCTGAATCTAAATGGAAACGTCCGACGAGAGCGGCCGTTCTCTGCTCGACTAAACGAACGAGTCTGGCTTCACGGCGGCCTTTGCGATCGACACCCGCTTTTTGTGCCAGTACCTTATCGCCGTGGAAATACATCTGCATGTCACGGTTATTAATAAAGAGGTCGTCTCCGCCCTCTTCAAGCTTCAGGAAGCCAAAACCATCTTTATGCCCAATAATAGTCCCGGTTAACAGGTCCATTCTCTCTGGTAAGCCATAGGCTTGCCCGCGGGTAAAGACTAACTGACCATCACGCTCCATAGCGCGCAGGCGACGCCTGAGTGCTTCAAGCTGCTCTTCTCCTTCGATCTTCAGAGCTGCGGCTATACGTTCACGGTTCAGAGGTGATGTTTCAGATCGCAAGTACTCTAAAATAAACTCGCGGCTAGGAATGGGGTTTTCATAATTTTCTTGTTCACGCTTCAAATGCGGATCTTTGATCATTCAATATCTCAAATTTTTTACCCGGAAATTATCCGGGTCATACCAACTGGTATCATTTACGGGATCTCAGGTGCTCCTGTTTTGCCCTAGCTATCGCGCTGGGCGGCATTTTTTGCTCAAGCACCTTCAATAATTCTAAGGCTTTTTTCTTGGTAGCCTCATCACTAAATACATCGTTATACAGCCAGTGATATGCCATTTCATAGTCTCTTGGACTACCATAGCCTTCACCAAACAACCTGACTAACATCAATCGTGCCGGCAGGTCGCCATTGGCTGCTGCGGGCAATACATAATGAATCGCACGCTCTTTATCCTGGATCACAAATTGGCCGTTATGGTAATACTCGGCAATTCTCACCATCGCCTCGGCGCTACCCTGCTCTGCAGAATTTCTTAGCAGAGAGATGCCTCTGGGAGGATTGGCTTTCACACAAATTCCATAATTGAGCATCTCGGCCCATAAGTACTGATAGAGAGGCAATTTCAGTACTTCTGCTCTGGCTTCAATATCCTGAACCAGCTGACAATCATCACCCGTCACTCGGGTGAGATACTGCTTAGTTCGAATAAGCTCAATGAGCTGCTCCTGACTATAGATATCTAACGCCTTCGTTTCAGCCCAGCTCAGCATGGGTGATAGCGAAAACATTGCAACCAATAGATATCTTAGTACGGTTCTTATTGAACCTTTTAGCACTTCTCGCAACATGGATTCTCTCAACGACAAATTCATAAACATAAGTAGTGATCAGACAGGATACTCATAGTTTAAATTAAACATTCTGTCTCATTAATACTTGATCTCATCGGCAGTATAACGCATTTCTTGAGAACTACTGAATTTGAGTCAGTAAAAGGTACCCAATAAAAAGGCCGCTTAACGCGGCCCCTATTATTAACTAAACGGATTCACCAGAATCATGGTCTCGTTTCTATCGGGACCCGTAGAGATAATATCGATTGGCGTTTCTAACAGCTCTTCGAGGCGCTTAATGTAGTTCAATGCCGCTTGAGGCAGTTGCTCTACCGAAGTCGCACCAAAAGTAGTTTCGCTCCAACCAGGCATAGTTTCCAATACCGGTGTTACCTGCTCATAGCCTTCGGCTGCAAGCGGCGTCACTGTAGCAATGCTACCATCTGGATACTGGTAACCAACACAGATCTTAACTTCTTTCAGACCATCCAGTACATCTAGCTTAGTCAGGCAGAAACCGCTTACGCTGTTGATCTGTACAGCACGTTTCATCGCAACTGCATCTAACCAACCTGGACGACGCTTACGACCCGTAGTCGCACCGAACTCATGACCCTTAGTACCTAAGTAGTCACCAATTTCGTCTTCCAACTCTGTTGGGAAAGGACCTGCACCAACACGAGTGGTGTAAGCCTTCATGATACCTAAGACGTAGTCCAGGTGACGTGGGCCAAATCCTGAACCTGTCGCAACGCCACCGGCAGTAGTGTTTGATGAGGTTACAAAAGGATAAGTACCATGGTCGATATCAAGCAATGTACCCTGTGCACCTTCAAACAAAATAGGCTCACCCGCTTTACGAGCGGTATCAAGCAGCTCAGTGACGTCGGTGCACATGCTCTTCAGGTAATCGGCGATTGCAAGCGCATCTTTCAATGTCTTTTCATAAGACACTTCTTCGCACTTGTAGTACTCAGTTAGCATGAAGTTGTGATAAGACATCACTTCTTTCAGCTTCTCTGCGAATAGCTCTGCATCAAACAGATCGCCAACACGAAGACCACGGCGTGAAACCTTGTCTTCATAAGCAGGACCGATACCACGTCCGGTTGTACCAATAGCATTATTACCGCGCGCTTTCTCACGGGCAACATCTAGAGCACAATGGAATGGAAGGATGAGTGGACACGCTTCAGAGATAAGTAGACGCTCCTCAACAGGAACTCCACGCCCTTTAAGCATGTTAATCTCAGTCATCAGAGCGTCAGGTGCCAGCACCACGCCATTACCGATAATGCATTTTACATTATCACGTAAGATCCCTGATGGAATAAGATGAAGAACGGTTTTGTCGCCATCGATAACCAGAGTATGACCCGCATTGTGGCCACCTTGATATCGAACGACATATTTTGCCTGTTCGGTAAGTAGATCGACTATCTTACCCTTTCCTTCGTCACCCCATTGGGTGCCGAGAACTACGACGTTTTTGCCCATTATTTGCTGCACGGTAGTGGTTAAAACGGGATTTTAGCAGATCTATAGGGGCGGTAGGCAAGTATTTTATGAAAAAATAATCAACAAAACGATACCAGCGGTTACTAATCCACCACCCAAACGCTGTAGAAGTTGCTGATTTTGATTTGAAATTTCTTTCAAGTATGCCCTCCAACGATTAGGAAATAAAAGTGGCCCAATTCCTTCAATAATAAGCACGATTCCCAGCGCTATCATGATTAACTGCAATGACATAATTATGTGTTTCCATTCCAGAACGATCGATTAAGTTATACCGATTGGTATTATACCAATTGCATTAAATAATTAACCAATTCAGAGCCCCTCAGGATTTTCAATTCAAGGCGCATTGATGAGGAAGTGGTTATTCCCTTTTAAGTCAATGCAAAGCAGAAGTGGGAAGTCTGAGGGACTCACGTAGTGCGAGTTTCAAAGCCCTTTATGCTGCACTGGATGCTTTCGATATAGAATAACTATTAGCTTCAATCATCCTACTTGCCTACAGAGCTTTGAATTCTCGCTGAATGGTCAGGTACTTAATGCAATTGGTATTAGCTTAACAAAAGATATGAAAAAAACAGAGGAGTAATAAAAGTTTTAAATTTCAGGCAATAAAAAACCCAGCAAAAGCTGGGTTTTTTGTATTCTGAAAGCGAAATATTAACGCTTTGAGAACTGTGGCTTACGACGTGCTTTACGTAGACCAACTTTCTTACGCTCAACTTTACGAGCATCACGGGTAACAAAACCAGCAGCACGTAGAGATGGACGTAGTGACTCATCAAGTTCCATCAATGCACGGGTAATACCGTGACGAATAGCACCTGCTTGGCCAGTGTTACCACCACCCTTAACAGTTACAAAGATGTCTAACTTGTCAGTCATTTCAACTAGCTCAAGTGGCTGACGAACAACCATACGAGAAGTTTCACGACCAAAATATTGATCTAGAGGAAGTTTGTTAACAACGATGTTACCAGTTCCCACTTTCGCGAATACGCGAGCTGTAGATGTTTTGCGACGGCCTGTGCCGTAGTACTGAGTTGCAGCCATTAGCTTAATCCCGTTTAGATATCAAGAACTTGAGGTTGTTGTGCAGCGTGGTTATGTTCTGTACCAGCGTAAACTTTAAGTTTACGGAACATGGCACGTCCTAAAGGACCTTTAGGTAACATACCCTTAACTGCTTTCTCGATAATCATTTCAGGCTTATGGTCTTGCAGCTTTTCAAAAGTGATTTGCTTAATACCACCGATGAAACCCGAATGCGAGTAGTACACTTTGCCTTTTGCTTTATTACCAGTAACAGTAACTTTCTCAGCGTTGATAACGATGATGTAGTCGCCGGTATCGACATGAGGCGTATACTCTGGCTTATGCTTACCACGTAGACGTGATGCAATTTCAGTAGCGATACGACCTAAAGTTTTACCTTCGGCGTCAACAACAAACCACTCGCGAGTGACTGTCTCTGGTGTAGCAGTAAAAGTAGTCTTCATTTTACAAAAACCCAATGTTAAATTCTGTCTCACATGTTATTACCATTATTGGTAAATAACACAAATAGTGCCATTCCCCGCCCCTTCGAGCAAAGAATTAGGCTTTACAACATCCATCATATCGATGGAGTAACGAGGGCAGGTGGCGGATTATAGTCAAAGCTGAGCTAAAAATCACCTAATTTTTATTAAATTTATCAGCTTTCTCAGTGTATCCACCCAATAAGCGCTAAATCGGCTAAAAACAGAGGAAAAGAGTCTGATTATGGCAGATGTTCTAAGGCCAGATAATCATGAGATTGCATTTCAGTCAGTCTGGATCGGCACCGCCTAAACTCGAAATCCAGCAGGCCCTTACTATAAATGGCCTCTAACGACACTTCGGCCGATATGATCAGCTTTACATTGCGCTCATAAAACTCATCTACCATGGCTAAAAATCGACGGGCAATATCATCACCCGTTTGCTTGTCACCCATCAGTTCAACGCCACTGAGCAGCACAGTGTGATAAAGGCAGGCGATCTCCATATAATCTCTTTGACTTCTGGGGCCATCACAGAGCTCCCTAAAATTAGCAAGCAATACTCCCTGAGCTTGCTTCCTGATAGCAATATTTCTCCCGTCCACTTCGATATCAGTAGTAGACACCTCAGACTCCGGAGCCAGCTTATCGAAATAGGAGAGTAGATTCTCATCGGCCTCAGCATCGAGTGGAAAATGATAGATCTCCGCCTGCTCGAGTGTTCGTAGACGATAATCGATTCCCGAGTCTACATTGAGGATCTGGCAATGCTTATTGATTAATGCAATAGCAGGCAGGAATCGCGCTCTCTGTAAACCATTCCTGTATAGCTCGTCGGGAATGATATTTGATGTAGCGACCAAAGCGACGCCCTCTTTGAAGAGAGCCTGAAAGAGAGTGCCGAGTAACATTGCATCGGTAATATCGGAGACAAAGAACTCATCGAAACAGATCACTTGATATTGCTCAGACATCTGCTTAGCAATAATCAATAAGGGATCCCTCTGCCCTTTCAAACCGTCGAGATCGATATGGATTTGATGCATGAAACGGTGAAAGTGGGCCCGTAATTTTTTATCACCTGGCAAAGAATCAAAGAAGGTGTCCATCAGGTATGTCTTACCGCGCCCGACGCCTCCCCATAGATAGAGCCCCTGAACCAGTTGAGGTTTGGTACCCAGCAGAGAGGAGAGCTTACCGAATACACCAGGCTTCGAATTCACCAGCTGCAATTCATCATATACTCGTTGCAAGCTTTTTACGGCTTGTTCCTGCGCAGTATCATGAGAGAAGTCGGCTCGGCTTAAATCTTGCTGGTAATGTTGCCATGGAGTTAGATCAGACACGTGAAATATTCTCTTTTATCCTCAAATGAACCACTATCTCGACACCGCTGCTCTGCAGAATTCGGCTGGTCAGAAATAACAGACTCCAAGGTAGTTATTGTTATTAGGGCCTGTTTATCTAGTACCCAGTTGGTATAAGAAAGTGACCCTCAAGAACTCTTAACAAGACCCCTTAATAAGAACTCTTCACAGGAGGTATTCACCTACAAATTCCAGCCCCTTCCAAGCGCTTAAGAGACAAAAGCTCACGCTACGAATAGGCTATAGCTATATACCCAAGTCACTTCTCGACATGCCGAATCCTGCATTTCGAGGTTGTTTGGGTATATATGGTATCATGCCGATAATCACCAATGTACTAAGTTTTATTAGTCATGTTTTATTAGTCATGTTCGATTTTCGAACAGCGAGGAGTGTTATATGGAATGGCCATTAGTCATTGCAACTTTTGTATTAGGCATCGTCTTAGGCTACGTAGGCAGGACTATCGTCGCGCGCAATAATGAGTCAAGCAGTAAAGATAAGGTATTGGAGCAGACTCGTTTAGAGTTAGGTCAACATAAACAAGAGGTCACCGATCATTTCGAGGGGCACTATAAGCAACTGGCCGAACTAACCGAGCAATTAAACAGGGTCAACAGACAATGGAATGAAGCGGCTAACACCTTAGCTCCCAAAAGCAAGACTAAGGCACTGCCAACCTTTAGTGCAAAGGAGACCGTGGATACGCTATCTAGTCAGACTGATGAGCAACTCGATACCGACGACGTCATCATCGTAAACCAAAATAATTAACCTTTGTTAATAATCATGAACTTTCATCCTATGCTTAGGGTCGGAATCAGTAACAATTGATCTTTAATATCTCTTGAAATGACAATGAACGAGTAATACATCTTCAAGAGATCATAAATCCATTTCCGATATTGGAGCCATGAATAGATGAAAACAAAATTAAGCTTACTTTCTGCAGCTATCCTGACTGCCTCGCTTACTATGATGCCAGCGATATCCCAAGCTGCGATTCCGATGGCCGTCGGTGGACAGAGTGTCCCTAGCCTTGCCCCTATGTTAGAGCGCACAACACCTGCCGTTGTCGCCGTTGCGGTATCGGGAACTCATGTTTCTAAGAAAAAAATCCCCGACGCCTTCCGCTACTTCTTTGGTCCTAATGCGCCTCAAGAACAAGTTCAAGAGCGGCCTTTCCGTGGATTGGGTTCGGGCGTCATTATTGATGCTAAAAAAGGGTATATCGTCACCAACAATCATGTGATCGACGGTGCCGATGAGATCCTTATCGGACTTCATGACGGACGTGAAGTCGAGGCAAAACTTATCGGCACAGATTCTGAGTCAGATATTGCTTTACTACAGATAAAAGCTAAAAACCTGGTTGCAGTAAAACGCGCTGACTCAGATGAACTTAGAGTCGGTGATTTTGCAGTCGCTATCGGTAACCCATTTGGTCTGGGACAGACAGTCACATCAGGCATAGTGAGTGCAATGGGCCGCTCGGGACTGGGTATCGAGATGCTTGAAAACTTCATTCAAACCGATGCCGCAATCAACAGCGGTAACTCGGGTGGTGCACTGGTTAATCTCAATGGGGATCTGATCGGGATCAATACCGCTATCGTGGCTCCCGGAGGCGGCAATGTTGGAATTGGGTTTGCTATACCTGCCAATATGGTCAACAACTTAGTCGATCAAATTATTGAACACGGCGAAGTCCGTCGGGGTGTACTCGGCGTTTCCGGAAGAGACCTGACCAGTGAACTCGCTCAAGGCTTTGGTCTGGATACCCAACATGGCGGCTTTGTCGATCAGGTTATGACAGATAGTGCCGCCGATAAGGCTGGCATCAAGGCCGGTGATATCATCACCAGTGTCAATGGTCGTAAGATTAAGAGCTTCCAGGAATTGAGGGCTAAAGTCGCCACTATGGGGGCTGGTGCAGAAGTAGAATTTGGCTTAATTCGAGACGGAGATGAAAAGAACGTTACCGCGATCTTAGGTGAAGCGAGCAAGACGACAGAAGCTGCGGCTGGTGCCGTTCACCCAATGCTTGCCGGGGCGACACTGGGAAACAGCGATGATGGTGTTGAGATCACTGATATCGCTCAAAACTCTCCAGCCGCTGCCAGCGGATTACAAAAAGGAGACGTCATTGTCGGAGTTAACCGCTCTTCAATTGACGATCTGAAATCACTTAAGGCAACACTTAAAGATCAGCAAGGCACCGTTGCACTTAAAATTAAACGTGAGAAAAGCAACCTATACCTTGTATTAAGGTAATCCATGTTAACTCAGGGGGAGCACGCCAGCTCCCCTGCTATCGTCTTAGTCGAGATAACATGAAGGGAGCAGTCCCTTCATGCTAATTGTGGCTAATCATGTTAATCTAGCTCAAATTTTATCTACATCCTCCTAATATGGCTCTCAAAGACACACTATTATATGTCGGCAAGGCAGTTATTTTTGGCCTGATAATGGCTGCAGTCTTTCTGTTTGTGACTCCACTGTTGACTAACAAGGACGCATCGAACCTTTTTATCCAGAAGCGTGGTGATAATGGCTTCGAGCTTTCATTTTCTAAGGCTGTGCGCCGGGCAGCTCCTGCTGTTGTCAACATATATAGCTTAAGTGTCAACCGTAACCAGCCGCTTAACACAGGTTCACTTCAAGGCTTGGGCTCTGGCGTGATCATGAGCAATGAAGGCTACATTCTCACTAACTATCATGTAATAAAAAATGCCGATGAAATCGTCGTCGCATTGCAAGATGGTCGAAAATTCACCTCAGAAGTCGTAGGCTCAGATTCGATAACCGACCTTGCCGTACTTAAAATTGAGGGGGGCAACCTGCCTATCGTCCCTATAAACCTGGATGTACCGGCCTTAGTTGGTGATGTCGTTCTGGCCATCGGCAACCCTTATAACCTTGGCCAAACCATCACACAGGGTATTATCAGTGCGACCGGACGCAATGGTTTGAGTTCCGGCTATCTTGATTTCCTACAAACCGATGCCGCAATTAATGCGGGGAATTCCGGTGGTGCACTGATCGATACCAGTGGTCAGCTTATTGGCATCAATACAGCGGCATTTCAGGTTGGCGAAGAAGGTGGAGGACATGGCATCAATTTCGCAATCCCGATTAAGCTTGCTCACAGCATTATGGGTAAACTGATCAAAGATGGTCGCGTCATACGTGGAGCCTTAGGTATTACAGGTGAACCCATCAGCTCTGTGATGGCTCAGATATTAAACCTTCCGGATCTAACCGGAGTGATGATCACCGGCGTAGACCCTCAGGGGCCAGCGGCGCAAGCACAACTCGCTCCAAGAGATGTTATCACCAAGTATGAAGGTGAAGTCGTACCGGGAGTCGAAATGCTAATGGATAGAATTGCCGAAACAACACCCGGCAAGCAGATAACGATGACTATCATCCGTAAAGGTAAATACTACGAAGTCCCTGTCACTATCGGTGAGAACCTCTCCGCGGATGAGCAGTAAGAAGAGCGGTAATAGTTAATCATATTGGCTGCCATTCGTCACTTGAGTGGCAGCGTTAACCTTCAAAATTCCCCTTAGAACCCTCCTTAGTTCAGATACTCAAGCCACCCTAAAACTATCCTTTTCTGGCAAGAGGGTAACATCTTTTAAAGCTAAGATTTGTGCTCAGTCGTTTTTAACAGTCCAACCCAAAACGCTAATTCAAACAGTACTCCTAACAGCATGAAAGTTATTGCCCCACTTGAGAAGCTTGCTGCATAACAAGCCAGCGCACCGCCAAGCAGCACAACTAATACAACAATCCTTAGCCATATATTCATAGATAAATCCCTCTAAACACTTGTATGTTCCTATAGATTAACCGAGTCGGGACAGATAAATAATTAATAATGTTTCATTATGCATGTTCATATCAGGGGGCAAGTTAGTGGCTCGTAGCTCGAAGCCCTTTAACATTCGCGGCTAAAGCCGCTCCTACATGGGGAATGTCGTAGCTCGTAGCGAACATTAGTCTATCAAGCAGTGGGTGGGAGAAGGTAAACAATAAAAAAAGCCACTCCGATTATTAATTGGAGTGGCTTGATGGGCAAGGGACTAAATTAACAGACTCTTATAATTATAGTGACTTACAGATGAATCTTAGGTAGTGCTACAGCTCTCTCATTATAGTCAGTGTGACAATTACCACAGGTGAACTCAGCGGTTGCCCAAGGCATTTGGAACTTACCATCTTCAGTGAACTGCTTCGCTGCCGGGTCTAGGTCGATAGTGAACAAGTGAGACTTCACATCACCAAATACCACACCTGATTCACCTTGTCTTGGCGCTGTCTTAACCGCACTCTTAGCGAGCTTAGGCATATGACAGTCAGTACATTCTGCTGCCTTGTGACTAGCTGCTGCCCATGTATTCTGAGCAAACTCTTTCTCACCAAGGCCACTGGCATTGTGACAATCTGTACACGCTTTAACCGCTCCAGTGTGCAGGCCATCAGCACTATCAGCATTCAAGGTAGACTTATGAGAATCATGACAAGAGGAACACGCCATAGAGCTCTTAGGACCAATTTCATCACCCGCTTTATAAGTACCATGGTCTTCCGGAACAACACCTAACATTTCATCGCCAGTTTGGTGATGCTTTGATAAGCCGCCTTTAGAGATGATTCGTCCACCCACTTTACTGCCGTTAGGGAACGCGTCGTTATAATGGCTAACAAATGATGGGTAATCTTTCTCACCATCACGAGTATGACACTCGGCGCACGTTACAGCTTTACCGTAGCCCATATCATCGGCTAAGAAATCATCGGTAGTACGTGCAACCGCAAGCTTAGTGATATTGTCTTTTGAAGGAGACTTAACATGGAAACTACCCGCGCCATGGCAAGATTCACACTGAACACCTTGCTCTGCGAAGGTACCATTCATGCCAGGAAGGTCATCTTGACGGTCTGGGTTACGGGTATCGCCACCAGCTACATCTGTAGTGCGCTTCCAGCCAGTTGTATGACAGTTACCACAGCTATATTTGTAATCGAACTCGGTAGTCTTGTAATCGCCCATAACATCGGGATCTGTTGGGTGATTATCAGGAATATTCAACTCACCTTCGGCATTACGAATGTTATATTGAACATTTTGACCGGTGACGATGTAGCCATCTTTGTCTAACCAACGCATTTTCCAACCGTAACCACCAACAGTATAAGAGACCTCATCGTAACTCGTTGGCGCACCCAAAGTATTATTTTCAGTTGCATCAACTAACAAGTCGATAGCACCAGTGATGGTTGCTGCTGGGGTGTACGGGAATACTGGAGCATCATTCCCTGGGTTTTTCATAATCTTGAAGTTGTGACCTGTCTTAGCAAAGGATGCGTGATTGTCACCATGACAGCCTGCACAAGCCGCAGAACCCACATACGCAAGTACTTCTGGCTCAGGAATGACCGCAGCTTCAACGGTCACAGTCACTTCACCCGTCGCCTCATCGGTGCCATCTGTAATGGTATAGTTAAACTTCACTTCGCCGGCGGTTGCACCTGCTGTGAAGTCAATTTTCCCAGCGTTAATCACTGCGCTATCAGAGTCGACGGATACGATTGATAAGGTATCACCATCTGCATCGGTATCGTTGGCTAATACATCAATGGTCACCACTTCTGATACTGTTACCGTAGCGGCATCAGCAACGACAACGGGGGCGTTATTCACAGGTAGCGTGATGTCATCATTATCATTATCACTACCACAAGCAACCAACATGGTTATCATGCTGGCAAGTGCTAGTTTTTTATAGGGAATTTGTACGTTCATAAGTTCATCCTCACTTGGCTTTTTGGTATCGCCAACATTGCAGGGAGGGCGATTAATATGTCTCTTTGGACATGTATCCAGTATTGAGGAGATACCCCGAAAGGGATAGATAAGGGGAATTCACAACCAGATAAAAGTTGTGAACTATAGTTATCAGGAGTTTATTAACCAGTTGTTTTAATGAGAATTTAGAAGTTAGGACAAGTTATGGTGTTGTAAAACAAATTGACCTGTATTTGTCAAAATGTAGATCTTCCTCTCGTTTTGCATAACGAGCCCGGCTTTCTTGAGCTGACGCAGATGAAAATTAAACTTTGTATGATCTTCCACTCCAACCAAACGACACAGATCCATAAATTTCAATTCTTTATGGCAACCCAGTGATTTTAACGTTTCACGTCGCAGCGGGTTAGCTAATGCGGCGTAGACGCTATCGGAGTCGATATCAGAACTCGATTTCAGTAGCTGCTTTTCGGCGATACTACGCCGTATGGTCATAACGAGATCGACACTCTTAAACGGCTTAGTCAGCACACTGTCGGCCCCTTTCTTCATCGCATCCACCGCAGTGTCGACGGTGGCGTAGGCCGTGACAATCACCACAGCCATAAAAGGATTTTCCTGTCTCAGATTCGAAATGGCCTCAACACCCGTCATTCCGGACATCACCAGATCCATTAATGCGATATCAAAAGAGTGGCTTTGACAGGCAAAGATGGCATCCTCGGCGCTGGGAACGGCGATCACATCGAAACCTTCAAGCTCGAGAATATCGACCATATTTGTGCGAAGATCCTCATCATCCTCTGCAATTAACACTCGCGTCATCCACCACCCCTTAAAAAACGGACACTTATTTCAGATGCAAAACCATATCAAATTTCAAAGATAACGTCCTGTCCGACCTCAAGTTATTGAGAAGACTCTGATGTTTGACTCATACGTTCAATATCTACGCATAAAAACAACAAACAGCTTGTAAAACAGTTAATTGAATACTTAACTACCTGCTATCAAGAAACACATTCAGATCTCAAGAAACGCATTTCGATTCTAGTTCCACGCCCAAGCTCACTTTTAATGGTCATCTCGCCCTGATGTAGTGTGACAATCTGCTCACAGATCGCCAAACCAAGCCCTGTCCCCTGACCTATTGGCTTGGTTGAATAGAAGAGCTCAGTTGCTCTGGACTGACTTTCACTGTCCATCCCAGTCCCCCAATCCTCAACAGATAACATGACATGTTTCTCCGACTCACTAGCCACGATGGAGATGTCACTACCGGACTGCGTTGCATCTATGGCGTTGGTGAGTAGGTTAATCAGCAACTCCTCCAATTTAACCTTCTGCCCCATCATGGTGATCCCTTCATCACAATCAATATTGATCCTGTGTCCATGATGCTTATGTGACAAGAGATGGATGGAGGCCTTAATGACTTCGGGCAAAGAGACGATAGAGGCATTCCCTGTTGCAGGGCGTGCGTAGGCGAGTAACTCTTTACTGATCTCTGAGGCGCGCTCGATGCCTAAACTGATACGCTCGATATACTTGAGTTGCTGTTCATCAAACTCGGGTGATTTTCGCTGCAGAATATCCAGCGCTAACGTCGATGAAGCTAAGGGGTTATTGATCTCATGAGCCATCCCCATGGCCAAATGACCTATCGCCTTATATTTATCGGCTTCGATAGCACGTTTAAGCTTTGCTTCGGTTGCCAGCTCCTTCTCAATATCGAAAACCTTCAATGCCTTAAACAGGGTGATAAGAATCAATGCACCAGCCAAGGTTCTAAATACGGGAACACTATGGTGTAGATCAGTTGGGACTAATCCCGACAGCACCCCATAGCAAAGCAGACCAACGCCCGTAGCGATAAAGTAACTGCCATATTCATGCTGCTCCTTCATCAGGTTATAGCCATATAATGCAATCCCGATTGCGGCTAACAAAGCACTGCCGAAACCCAGAAATAGTCGGGTGTAAAATGTTGCTTCCAAAAAAGTGTTATCGGCGAGATAGATAGCGTGCGAGTAGTAAACAACCGTCACTAAGTACGCTAAACACATCACGATGACCACACTCTGTCCAACCTTAGCGACCCACTTGGAGCCGATACCAAACAATAACCAGGCAAACACCATCAAAGATGCATAGGATAGAAACAGCTTTAAGAGCCTGAGCCACTCGGCCATCATGTGATACTTACCGGGAATATCCCCGCTAAATTCCAGAAGGTATAGCTCTGACCATTCGTGAAAAGCATGGGAGAAGCCAAACAGTGCCAGGGCCCAGAGGATTGGCGCAATTTTAAGTTGGCTATATTTAAAATTTCGAAACACAACCACACAGCCTATAGAAAAAAAGACCAGGCCATAGAAGAGATAAATATTAAAGGTGATAAATGTCGGCATAGTCTGAACTTACCACAAAAAGCTTAAAATCATAGTGATCTAATACTAATCGATATAAAGATGTGATCGCTCAGCGAGAATTCAGCGGCAATAAAAAAGCCATCGATGAGATCATCAATGGCTTTAGATTAAACAGCAAAAAAATCAGGTTATTTAGTGCGCTCTACGTGCCCGCCTAATCCTTTAAACTTGTTTTCTATATGCTCATAACCGCGGTCCAGATGATAGATTCTATCCACGATCGTCGTACCATCGGCCACGAGTCCGGCGATAACTAAGCTGGCGGATGCCCTCAAATCGGTCGCCATCACCTGTGCTCCATTGAGTCTTTCAATTCCCTGGATGATGCAGGTATTGCCCTCTAGTTCCATGTTAGCGCCCATACGGATCAACTCAGGAACGTGCATAAAGCGATTTTCGAAAATTGTTTCGGTAATCGTCGACGTCCCTTCGGCTAATACGTTTAACAGGCAGAACTGTGCCTGCATATCCGTCGGGAAACCGGGATAGGGAACCGTTTTGATATTCACAGCCTTTGGACGCTTACCTTGCATATCCAGCTCGATCCAATCACTGCCGGTTGTAATGCTCGCTCCCGCATCTTCAAGCTTAGCCAATACGGCTTCAAGAGTAGAGGGGTCGGCATCAACACAACGTATCTTGCCACGAGTTACCGCAGCAGCGATTAAGAAGCTACCCGTCTCGATTCTGTCTGGCATAACACGGTAATGACAACCCTTCAGAGATTCAACACCTTGAATACGAATCGAGTCAGTGCCGGCACCTTCAATTTTGGCACCCATGGCGATCAAACAGTTCGCTAAGTCGATAACTTCAGGCTCACGGGCTGCGTTCTCGATGATGGTCTCACCATCGGCAAGTGTGGCGGCCATCAATAAGTTTTCGGTTGCGCCGACACTGATCATATCCATAAAGATATGCGCACCTTTTAATCGGCCATCGACACGAGCCTTAATATAACCCTCTTCGACTTCGATTTTAGCACCCATCTGCTCTAGACCATGTAGATGCAGGTTGACCGGGCGTGCACCGATGGCACAACCGCCAGGCAATGACACGTCGGCAGTGCCAAAGCGAGCCAACAGGGGACCTAGAATAAGGATTGACGCTCGCATCGTTTTAACCAGATCATAAGGCGCACAAAAATGATCCAGCGAGGTCGTAGAGATACGCACTTCACTGTTATCACTGCGACTGACTTCGGCGCCAAGGCAACGAAGAAGTTCACAACTGGTATTTACATCTCGTAGATCGGGTACATTAGTAACAACAAAATCGGTTTCAGCTAAGACACCTGCCATCAAGATAGGCAATGCAGCATTCTTTGCACCCGATATAACAACATTACCGGCAAGCGCTTCGCTCGCCTCAATTTTTAATTTATCCACTTTCGCTCTCAGCTTACATGTTAAATACTTTTTCACGCTTCCATTGTGTCGGCGTGAAAGCATTGATCGTTAGCGCATGTAGTTCACCACTGGTGATACGTTCCATTAACGGTCCATAAATTGTTTGCTGCTGCTTCACTCGTCCCATTCCATCGAAACACTCGCCTACGGCAACGATTTTATAGTGAGTACCAGCTTGGGTCACATGAACTTCATCTAATGAAAGTGCATCCAATAGCAGCTGTTCCAGCTCTTTCAGTTTGGCTGTTTCTTCGTTAACTTGTTCTGTTTCGTTGGAATCCATGGTTCTATTTACCTTGTAATGCTTCTTCGCTGAAGAAGAGTTCTAAATCATATAAACCGATTAATTTTAATAATTGAGTCGATGGCGAGGTCAGCACAAGTTTTCTGTTTTCAGCCTTAGCCAAGCTTAGCAGCTCTAATAGAAAAGCAACCCCGGCACTATCACTGTAGGACAATGCTGACAAATCGATAACTTGAATATTTTTACTCATTAAGGTGTCTCTCTCACGCCAAAGTCTCACAACTTCAACTTGAGATAAGCGGCCGCTTACTCGACACACCACACCATCTTCAATAAATTCTGCCACTTAAACCTTTTTCCCTTTGGGATCTCGAATAATATGTCCTTGATTACGTTGCTCCAGATCAAGGATCACAGTATCGATGCCCTTTTGACGGATGAGGTTCGATATTTCAGAGCTTTTCGATGCAAGTAGACTCACCCCTTCAGCCACAAGGTCGAACGCCTTCCAGCTATCATCTTTCAAACGGCGAACTCTGAACTGCAGTTTAATTGGAGGACGACCCGCATCGACTAGCAGTACATTCACATTCACCATCTTTTCATGGGTAAAATCTGCCGGCGGGGCAAATTTAATTTTCTGATCAGTGTATTCGGTAAACGCTTGAGCATAGGTTGAGATCAAATACCCCTGAAACGCGGTAACGAAGCGTTCCCTCTGCTCTTTGGTTGTCTTCTTTAAGTAAGTCCCCATAACCTTGTAGGAAGCATACTTATAATCAATATAAGGCATCAACTCATCCGAGACTATCACCTTAAGGTGGTCAGGATTGGTCTTAATTATGTCAATATCATGATAAAATCTGTCAAAAGTCCTATTTGCAACCGCTTCCACCATATCATAGGGATCCATGGTGTTCACTTCCGAGTCTTCATAATGAGCTGAAGCACTGAAAACCATCAGTAGAAGTAAAGCCGCTAACTTATTTATGTGATTATATATTCTCATCTCTTAATCCTTTGAAGAGGTGCTATACAGGAACTGACCTATCAGATCTTCCAGCACGAGTGCGGAATGAGTATCATCAATACGATCGCCATCGACTAACATGGCAATATCCTCATCCTCAAACCCTGGAGTCAGGCCTAAAAACTGTTCACCGAGTAATCCAGAGGTCAAAATAGATAAACTACTCGTCTCAGGAAACTGATTAAACTCTTTATCCATCGACAGCTCGACAATGGGCACTAATTCAGACGAATCCAGTTTAATCGCACTCACTCGGCCCACAACCACACCGCCGACTTTAACCGGCGAACGAACTTTCAAGCCGCCAATGTTACTGAACTTAGCATAGAGGGTATAGCTACTATCTCCCGTCTTTACTTCAATATTAGCCACATTAAAGACTAAGACTAAAAATGCGGCAAATCCTGACAATAGAAATAGCCCCACTAAAACTTCAATTTTTCGAGTTAACATTCTCTCATTTCCACTCTAGGTTTGAATATCATCCATTAACGACCAAACATCACTGCGGTAAGCAAGAAGTCCAACGCCAATACGGCCAAGCTAGACTGAACCACTGTTTGCGTTGTTGCCTTGCTGATCCCTTCGGGGTTAGGAATAACCCGATAGCCTCGATACAGAGCTATCCAAGTCACAACCACAGCAAATACCAGACTCTTAATTATGCAATTAACTATGTCTTCTCGCCACTCGACAGACGCCTGAAGAATCGACCAGAAACTTCCGCTATCTATCCCTTTCCATTCGACTCCCACCACATGTCCGCCATAGATCCCCACGGCGGTAAATATTAGGGCTAACAGAGGCAGACTCACCACTCCGGCCCAAAATCTGGGTGCAATAATCTGTCTCAGAGGATCGATAGCCATCATCTCCAGACTCGACAGCTGTTCGGTACTCTTCATCAAACCAATTTCTGCAGTGAGTGCCGATCCGGCGCGGCCCGCAAATAACAACGCTGTCACCACGGGACCTAACTCTCGCAGGAGACTCAAGGCCACCATCGGACCCAGGCTCTCTTCGGTACCAAAACCGACTAAGATGTTATAGCCCTGAAGGGCTAACACCATGCCAATGAAAAGTCCCGAAACAAAAATCAACACCATCGATTGCACACCGACAACGTATAACTGCTTAACAAATAATGGGAAGCCTTTAATCCTGGGTTTACGTGCTATCGCTCCCCACAGCATTAAACCTGCACGCCCGAGTCCGACAACAAAATCTATGGTCAGTCGACCAAGACTCGCCAGTTGATTAGTCATATTCATTGACCACTCCTATGAATGATGCAATGACACTTATAATAGAAAATGTGATTTATCTCCATCATCGCTAGCCTACTAACTCCTTTTGGTAATCTTCAGCAGGAAAATGGAACGGGACCGGACCATCAGGTTCTCCGCCAATAAACTGTTTCAATTGAGGATTGTCAGCATTTTTTAACTCAAGTGGAGTCCCGTGAGCTATGATTCGCTTATCGGCCATCACATAAACATAATCGGCAATACTCAGTACCTCTTGTACATCATGAGAGATAACCACCGACGTTAATTGAAGCGCATCAGACAGCTCACTGATCAATTTAACCAGGACCCCCATAGAGACAGGATCTTGACCGGCAAAAGGTTCATCGTACATCACCATCTCAGGCTCGAGCGCTATCGCTCTGGCAAGGGCTGCTCTGCGTTGCATTCCTCCGGAAAGCTCACTGGGCATCATAGATGCCGTGCCTCGCAGTCCGACGGCTTCAAGTTTCATCAGTACAATTCGCTTAATGATCTCCTCAGATAAACCTGAGTGCTCCCTTAATGCAAACGCGACATTGTCGAACACATTCATATCGGTAAAAAGTGCACCACTTTGAAACAACATGCTCATTCGTTTACGCATATTGAACAACTCTTCCCGGTTGCACCTATGTACATCTTGCCCATCAAATAACACACGCCCAGAATCAGGGTTCAGCTGACCACCCATTAATTTCAACAGGGTCGTTTTACCAATCCCACTGGGCCCCATGATGGCGGTAACCTTCCCCTTGGGGATAGACAGGCTGATATCATCAAAAATGACATGCTCACCCCTGCTGAAATTCAAATTCTGAATTTCAACCAATGGTTTCGGCTCGATTGACACCTGGTGATTCATTTCACTTCCATTTATGCAAAGGGTGAGAAGACGACTCGTCAGACGAAAGACAAAGAAACACTCAATGCTTTTTGTTGTCTCATCTTTATGATCTCATATCGCGCACATTCCACAATAATTGGGAAGTCTGACGAAAGAAAAGAGGCAAATTGTACGTAATTGCCCTATTCGGTACAACTGAATCGACACTATCTTGCCTCAATACTTTCAATTTTGCTCATTTCCAGCGAAAATGCGCGTCAGACTATCTTCAGAATGTAATTTGATGTTATTTAATATTTTCATGCTTATCGCTGGATTGGGCGCCCTGGTTTGGAGTGCTGACAAATTTGTTTATGGCGCTGCAGCCTTTGCAAGAAACCTCGGACTTCCTCCAATGTTGATAGGACTGACCATTGTCGCGATGGGAAGCTCCGCCCCAGAGATGTTCGTTGCCGCAACCGCTTCAATGGAAGGCATGACAGATACCGCCATCGGTAATGTACTGGGATCAAACGTTGCCAACATCACTCTTATCTTAGGGATAACTGCATTATTAGGCGCTATCTCAGTCAGCTCTCAGACCTTACTGCGTGAAATCCCGTTGATGCTCGGTGCAACGATGATTGCCGGCTACTTCCTTCATGATGGTTTTCTCACCCGCATAGAAGGATTCATGCTGATGGGGCTGTTTTTTATCCTCATGGGTTATCTTATCTGGCATGGATTAACCAATAAGAATCATGATCCGCTAGAAGTTGAAGCCGATGACGAGATCCCTAAAGGAGTCCCAACACATAAAGCTGTGCTCTGGTTGGTCGTCGGCATCATATTATTACCCCTTTCGGCGGACTGGATGGTACAGGGAGCCGTAGGCATTGCCAAAGCCTATCACCTGTCTGACCTCGTGATAGGCCTGACGATTATAGCTATCGGTACCAGCTTGCCCGAACTTGCAGCCTGTGTAGCCGGTGTGCTCAAGAAAGAAGACGATCTGGCCATAGGTAACATAGTCGGCTCAAACTTATTCAATATCCTCGCAGTACTGGCATTGCCTGGCATTATCGCTCCCGGAGAGGTTGATGCCGCGGCCAGCACGCGAGATTTTTATATGGTACTCGCAACCAGCAGCGCTCTCGCTGTTCTCATATTACTTAGTGGACGCGTTCGCCAATTAAAGCCTTGGCATGGTGTTGTGTTACTTTGTACTTTTGTTGCGTACCAAGCAGTCCTTTTTCTCGCTTAATCCCGAGAGTGATAAAGCCGAATCAACAGAGAGATCAAAATGGTAGATGAAACTCAATTACGCCAATGGGGCAGAAATGTTATCGATATCGAACGAAATGCTCTCGATAATCTATACCAATATGTAGATTCTGCAGAGTTTGCCACGGCGTGTCGGCTGATCCTCGAATGTACCGGTAAGGTCATCGTGATGGGGATGGGCAAATCCGGACATATCGGTAATAAGATTTCGGCAACCTTAGCCAGTACCGGCACCCCCGCATTCTTCGTTCATCCAGGTGAAGCCAGCCACGGCGATCTTGGCGTTCTAAGTGAAAATGATATCATCTTAGCTATCTCCAACTCAGGTGAAGCCAGTGAAATTCTCACCTTGATGCCGGTGATCAAACGAATGGGACTGCCAATCATTGCCGTAACGGGTAAGCCCGAATCAAATATGGCAAAGCTGTCTATCGTACATCTGTGTATCGAAGTACCGGAAGAGGCTTGTCCTCTGGGGCTTGCACCGACCTCCAGCACGACAGCCACCTTAGTCATGGGAGATGCTCTGTCCGTCGCACTGCTACAGGCCAGAGGGTTTACCAAGGATGATTTTGCCCTATCACACCCAGGCGGTAGCTTAGGCCGAAAATTACTGCTTAAAGTTAGCGATGTTATGCATAAAGCTTCCGAGCTCCCTCTGGTCAGCCATAATATCTGTATCACAGATGCGCTATATGAGATCTCAAAGAAAGGGCTGGGAATGACGGCCGTCGTCGATGATGATAATAAACTCGTCGGTATCTTTACCGATGGTGATCTGCGCAGAGTGATCGACGCCGACGTCAACCTGAGAAAGACCTCGATAAGTGATGTCATGAGCAGAGGTTGCGTAACCGTTTCCGAAGATATTTTGGCAGCCGAAGCATTGAAAGTGATGGAAGAGAAAGACATTAACGGCCTGATTGTCATCGATGAGCTAGAACAGCCAATTGGCGCATTAAACATGCTGGATATGGTAAAGGCTGGGGTTATCTAATCATGTCAGAGCCCGATTTAGCCGGCCAGACAAGGTGTTACAGTACATTGAACCATTTACGCACAATCAAAGCGGGAGGCGCTTAACATGTCACATCAAGGTTTTTACGGTCCGATAAGTGAAGATGTTTGGCAAAAAGCAAAAAATATCAAGTTACTCATCTGTGATGTTGATGGTGTCTTCTCCGATGGCCTGGTTTATATGAGTAACAGCGGTGAAGAGCTGAAAACCTTTCATACCAGAGACGGCTACGGAGTCAGGTCTCTGCTGACCAGTGATATTCCCGTCGCTATCATCACAGGGCGTAAATCTCAGATCGTCGAAGACCGTATGACAGCGCTTGGGATCACCCATATCTACCAAGGTGTAGACGACAAGATGGTGCCATATCAGGACCTGCTCGCTCTCTATAATGTCAGCCCTGAACAGGTCGCCTATATTGGTGATGACATGGTCGATCTTCCGGTGATGAGGCAGGTGGGGTTATCTGTGTGCGTCGCCGACGGTCACCCTTATGTTAAGCAACATGTCGACTTCACCACGCATATTCGTGGTGGCCACGGTGCATTGCGTGAATTGACGGATCTTTTGTTACTCAGCCAGGATAAGTTCGATACCGCTCATGGAATGAGTATATGAACAGAGTGACTCTGGCCATTATCGCTTTCTTTGGTATGGCCTTAATACTTTATTGGCAGGTGCAATCGAAAAGAGGCGAAGAGGAGGTGGCAATAGATGCCAGCCTTCGACCGGACTATGTTGCCGATAACCTGCGAAGCGTAGAGTATAACGAGTTAGGCCTGGTTAATAGCCGGGTTACAGCGACGCATATGGAGCACTTTGAAGAGGCCAACATGACCTACTTCACACAGCCCATCTATCTGGTTTACCCCGATAAGGGACAAGCTCAATGGCGCCTTCGATCATCGAAGGGAACACTGAACAAGAAATCGGGTAAAGTGATTCTGGAGAAGGATGTTATTATTGATGCTATTAGCCCAGAAGAGCCTGTTCAGACAATTAAAACGACTTACCTTGAATTAGATCTAAATACTATGGTGATGACATCGGATCGCGATATCTATATCACAGGTAGCGATTTTAAGATTAAAGGGGTTGGACTCTACGCAGACCTTAATGCTCAGAGTGTGCAATTAACCAGTCAGGTTGAAGGAATATATGAAGCAAAATAAATTACTTATCATCGCCTTACTATCTTTAGTTAGTTTTAGTGGTATGGCTAAACTGGACGATCTGAAACAAGAAGTTAAGATCTCTGCCGCCAGTCAGGAAGCTGATATTAAAAATAACCAGATCATCTTCCACGGACCCGTCGAAGTCACGCAGGGTTCAGTAAAGATCCTGGCCGATGAGCTCAGGGCATTTTCTAAAGAGAAAGACGGCGGAAAGATACTGGTTGCAACGGGAAGCCCTGCCACCTATTCACAGATAATGGAAGATGGTCGCCCGGCATCAGCGAGTGCCAAAGAGATACGCTACGAACTCTCCAGTCGAACCTTAACCCTTATCGGAAATGCCACTCTGGAACAGGCTGGCAGCCAGGTAACGGGCCACCAGATCCGTTACAACATCGCTAAGCAACAGCTCATTGCAGAGAGTACCGGTAATGACAGAGTGATCACTATCATTCAACCTGAAAACTATCAGGAAGAGACAAAGCCTGAACAGCAAATACCAACACCATCAGATGAACCTGAGACGAAGAAAGAGACTCAGCCGGAGCAAGCGACTATAAAACAGGAGCCCAAATGAGCGAGATGACGCTAAAGGCCGTTAACCTTGCCAAGAGCTATAAGAGTCGTGCCGTTGTACAAGATGTGAGTCTCACAGTCAAAACGGGGCAAATTGTCGGCCTGTTAGGCCCAAATGGTGCAGGAAAAACCACCACTTTTTATATGGTGGTCGGCTTAGTGCAGAGTGATAAGGGACGCATCTTTATCGACGATGATGACCTGACCTTAGACCCAATGCATCTACGCGCCAGAAAAGGGATAGGTTATCTGCCTCAAGAAGCCAGTATTTTTCGTAAACTCTCGGTCAGAGATAACATCATGGCGGTATTACAGACCCGCTCAGAGATGAGTAACAATGCACGTGAAGAGCAGCTTGAACACCTGTTAGAAGAGTTCCATATTACTCATATCAGAGACAGCCTCGGTATGGCCTTGTCTGGTGGTGAACGTCGACGAGTCGAAATTGCACGAGCATTGGCGGCAAACCCTAAATTTATCTTACTCGATGAACCCTTTGCCGGCGTCGATCCAATTTCCGTTATCGACATAAAGAAAATCATCTTACAGCTCAAGAGTCGAGGGCTTGGCGTGCTAATCACAGACCATAACGTTCGTGAAACACTGGACGTTTGTGAGCACGCCTACATCGTGAGTCACGGAAACTTAATAGCAGAAGGCACCCCTGCCGAAATCTTGGACAATCAGCAGGTACGGGCTGTGTACTTAGGTGAACAATTCAAGCTATAGTTAATCTATAGCGTCGATTTTCAAGTAACAGATTCGTTAAGACTCGCAAACAGATAGCGAGTCAAGGGGGCAGAGAAACCCCAAAAATTATTTAGCAGGCTTTCTCATTTTATAATTACAAATAAGGGAATAGCGGTAAATGAAAGCGTCACTCCAGCTCAAAATGGGTCAGCAGTTAACCATGACACCACAGCTGCAACAGGCAATACGCCTTTTGCAGCTTTCGTCGCTGGAACTGCAACAAGAGATCCAACAAGCATTAGACTCCAACCCACTACTTGAGTTGGATGAAGAGCAAGTCGATGCAGAGCCCGTCAATAGTGATAGTAAAGCCAGTGATGAGCCCGAATACAGCGCTTCAGCAGAGGGTGATGCAGATAACGAAGGCCCGCAAGATAGCTCAGCCGTCGAGACATCGGATGCACTGACCCAAGATTCCATGCCAGAAGATCTTCCCATGGATACCACGTGGGACGAGGTCTATACTGCGACCCCAAATTCCAGTTCCGGGGCAATGCGCGATGACGATATGCCCTTTCAAGGTGAAACCAGCGAAGGCTTATATGAACACCTTGAATGGCAAAAAAACCTCACCCCTTTCTCCGATAATGATCTGGCCATCGCCACCGCCATTATCGACGCCATCGACGAACGCGGTTACCTAACTCAAAGTGTCGACGATATCCTCGAGGCAATGGGCGATCCTGAAATTGAACAGGATGAAGTTGAAGCCGTACTCAAGCGTGTTCAGCACTTCGATCCTATCGGTATTGCGGCACGAGATCTCAGTGAATGTCTCTCGATTCAGCTCGCCCAATATGCCGACACGACGCCTCATATCGACAACGCCAGACTCTTGATCAAAGAACATTTAGATCTCATCGCCGGACGTGATTTCCGCCTGCTAATGCGCAAGACTAAATTGAAAGAAGATGATCTCAGAGAAGCTATTGCACTGATCCAGACACTTAATCCCAGACCCGGGCTGGCTATTACCCCTGGGCGAGATGAGTATGTGATTCCTGACGTCACAGTGACCAAAAAGAAAGGTCGCTGGGTCGTGGAGTTAAACCCGGATTACATGCCTAAAATCAATGTCAATCAGCACTATGCCTCTATGGCCAAAAGTACTAAGAATCAAGCCGATGGGCAATATATTCGAGGTCATCTGCAAGAGGCTAAGTGGTTTATTAAGAGCCTGGAGAGTCGTAATGAGACCCTGCTGAAAGTCTCTAACTGCATAGTGAAATTTCAACAAGGTTTCTTCGAGTTCGGTGAAGAAGCGATGAAGCCTATGGTGCTGAACGACATCGCCGAAGCGGTTGAAATGCATGAATCAACCATTTCACGTGTCACGACACAGAAGTATATGCATACCCCCAGAGGGATATTTGAATTAAAGTACTTCTTCTCCAGTCATGTCGGTACGGATGATGGTGGAGAATGTTCATCGACTGCGATACGCGCTTTCATTAAGAAGTTGATCGCAGCCGAAAACCAGAAGAAGCCCCTGAGCGACAGTAAAATGGCGACGCTACTGGGGGAACAAGGGATAAAAGTGGCGAGGCGAACGATTGCCAAATATCGTGAAGCTCTGCTCATCCCCCCATCGAATCAGCGTAAGAGTTTATAAAGCGTTATTGAGATCATAAGCAAGAGTTAGTTTACATAACACAATCGGAAACGGAGGAGTAATTCTATGCAAATAAACCTAACAGGGCACCACATTGAAATTACAACATCACTACGTCAATACGTTGAAGAAAAGTTTACTAAACTTGAACGACATTTCGATCAGATCAATAATGTGCACGTTATTTTAAATGTTCAGAAAATGCAGCAAAAAGCGGAAGCAAAACTCCATCTTTCCGGTGGTGAGGTTTTTGCTACGTCTGAAAATGCGGACATGTATGCCGCCATTGACTCCCTGATTGATAAGCTAGACCGTCAGGTTATTAAACACAAAGAGAAGCTAACAAAACATTAATAATGGAACTTAGTAAGATCCTGCAGCCGGAGTGCACAACCTGCGCCACTCCGGGCAGTAAGAAAAAGGTACTGGAACTTATCAGCGATCTTGCGGCTGTCCAGTACCCGACCCTTACCTCTCAAGAGATATTTGAAAGCCTATTGGCTAGAGAGAAGATGGGCAGCACGGGGATAGGTAACGGTATTGCAATTCCTCACGGGAGATTAACCAATATAAGTCAACCAGTTGCAGTTCTAATCAAGTGTGAAGAGCCAATCGCTTTCGACTCGATTGATAAACAGCCGGTAGATATACTATTTGCGCTATTAGTGCCTGCAGATCAATGTGAGCAGCATTTGAGTACCCTGTCGACTATGGCAGAGAAACTCAATGATAAACTGATATTGAAGCAGTTACGTAAAACACAAGATGAATCAGAACTCTATCAGGTAATTACTCAATGAAACTGGTTATGGTATCCGGTCGGTCCGGATCGGGAAAATCTGTCGCCCTCAGGGTTTTAGAGGACCTTGGATACTATTGTGTCGATAACTTGCCTCTACCGCTCATGGACTCACTACTCGATCAACTTAAAGGTAGTACCGAACTTGTCGCCATCAGTGTCGACGTTCGTAACATGCCTGAGCAGGAAAAAGAGCTGGAAAAACAACTTTCCAACCTGCCTGCAGAAACTGAGTTACTCAGTTTCTTTCTCGACTCTTCAGATGAAGTTCTGCTGAAACGATACAGCGAAACCCGCCGACTCCATCCACTATCGAGAAGTAAAACGTCTTTGAAAGAGGCGATTGAGCATGAAAGGTTACTGCTCGAGCCGGTTTCTAAGCTGGTCGATCACTACATAGATACTTCAAACCTCAATATCTACGACCTGAGTAATCAGGTACGAGAGATCTTATTGGGAACTGTAGATAAAGAACTCGTCATTAATTTTGAATCTTTCGGCTTCAAATACGGCATGCCTTCCGAAGCCGACTTTATGTTCGATGTTCGTTTTCTCCCCAACCCTCATTGGGAGCCGGAGCTAAGACCCATGACAGGCCTCGATGAACCGGTACAGCTGTTTCTCAGCCAGCAGCCTATGGTTAATAAATTCATCTGGCAAATTGAAAACCTGTTAGAAACATGGCTGCCGCACCTTGAAAGAAATAATCGTAGCTATCTGACTATCGCCATAGGCTGTACCGGCGGACAACATAGATCTGTCTATGTCACCGACCAATTAGCGAAACTATTTAGCAATAGCAAACATATGGTTAAAGCCCGCCATCGTGAACTAAGCAATGCCTAAATTGGAACGTCGGGTCACCATCTGTAACAAGCTAGGTTTACATGCTCGCGCAGCCACTAAACTCGCCATATTGGCATCTGAGTTCGATGCTCAGGTCACGATAGTACAAGGGGATAAAAAGGCTTCCGCAGCCAGTGTGCTAGGATTACTCATGCTGGAAACCGGGATGGGAAAAACTATCACGCTGCTAGGGGAAGGTAAAGATGCTAACGCCGCACTTGATGCCATCTGTGCCCTTGTAGATGCAAAATTTGATGAGGCGAGTTAATCGTCTGAATCTCATTTTCTAGACAACAGAAAACTAACACTCTAAGCGTCATTTTTACCTCTTTTCACACATTACACGCAACACAAATACACACTCTAAGGGAGGGAAGCTATGCCGGTTGAAGTACTCGACAACGAACTCACAGATCAGCGTTTAAATCAGCTAACACAAGCCCTTGGCAGTGGCATGTTCGTTCATGTGAGAAGCATGCTTCATGATATGGCCGCTTCAGATGTCGCTTTTATCCTCGAGTCATCTCCTCCGAGAACCCGTCAAGTATTGTGGCAACTGATAGATCAAGATCATACCGGTGAGATCCTCGATGAACTGGGTGAGGAACTCAAAGACAACCTTATCAAGCAGATGAGTCCTGAGAGAGTCGCAAAAGCCGCCGCACGCATGGATACCGATGACCTCGCCTATATCCTGCGAAGTCTGCCTGACAGCGTATTTAATCAAGTACTACAGTCGATGACCAGCCAGGATAGAACCCGGGTAGAACAGGCTCTCTCTTATCCTGATGATACCGCAGGCAGCCTCATGAATACCGATACGGTCACACTGCGCCCCGATGTCAATATTGATGTGATTTTACGATATCTCAGGATCAGAGGTGAACTGCCCGAGGCGACTGATACTCTCTATGTCGTCGACAAACAAGACAGTTTTCTCGGTGGTGTACGGATCTCAGATCTTCTCACCTGCGATCCCAACGCCTCTATTCGGGATATCATGGCATCAAAGCTTGAAGGCATTCCGGTAGGCATGTCAGACAGTGAAGTAGCACAGCTGTTTGAACGACATGACTGGCTCTCTGCGCCGGTTATCGGAGACGATAACCGCTTGCTTGGCCGTATCACCATCGATGATGTCGTCGACGTCATCAGAGAAGATGCAGAGCATTCCATGATGGGGATGGCGGGTATGGATGATGATGCCGACACCTTCGGCCCTGTCATAAAAAGTACCTTACAGCGCTCGCTATGGTTAACCATCAACCTTTTCGCCGCGCTGTTGGCGGCCTCAGTAAGCAATATGTTCGAAGGCACATTAGAACAGTTCGCTACCATTGCCATCTTGATGACCATAGTTCCAAGCATGGGAGGCGTTGCCGGTAATCAGACATTAGCGCTGGTTATTCGTGGTATCGCACTGGGACAGATTGGCCAAAGTAACTCTCGCTGGTTGATAGGTAAAGAGCTCGCCATCGGCTTCCTCAATGGAGTTCTTTGGTCCGTATTAGTCTTTCTGGCGATATGGTTCTGGAAAGATGATATCGCACTTGGTGGACTCATTGGTGGCGCGATGCTTATTAACATGACTGTGGCAGGTTTTGCCGGAGCAAGTATCCCGTTACTTCTTAAAAAAATGAATATCGATCCCGCTCTCGCCGGAGGAATGGTGCTCACCACCGTTACCGACGTTATCGGCCTGTTTGCCTTCTTAGGCTTAGCTACATTCTTCTTACTGAATTAACCGACACTTGCTTTGCCGAGATGAGCCCTAAGCGATAAACTTAAGGGCTCAACTCTGTTGGAACAACAATAACCTATTAAACTATGGCAATAACGGCACATCGAATCCGTAACCAGCCAGGATCTTCTGCCCCTCTTCAGAAAGTATATACATCGCCAAATCAGAAGCTTCGCTCTTATCCCCATTCAGCACCATAAGGCCATAGTTAGCACCAACCGAGAGGGCCTTGGGAACCGAGATAATCTGTAGAGCAGGCACCTCTTTTTGTGCCAATACTGCATTGGTGCAGTAAGTCAGAAAGATATCCGCACGCTTATTTGCCATCACCCAGCCATAAGGGTTTTTCCCTTCGGGGGCTTTAGCACTATCGGGGCCGCCCGTTAGCTGCAGCGCTTTATCTTGCAGAAGCGATGTCGCACCAGATGAGATTTTGTCAGCCTTAGCGAACAACTTCCAGGCATAATCACCTGCTGGATCGGCTTTAGGGGTAGAGGTACCCACTCTGACTTTCGGGTCGAGCAATTTACCTAACAGTGTTGCGCTATCGACAGCAACTTCAGGCTGCGCGATAGCGCAGAGTTTATTGCGGGCGAACATAACCACTGGGGCACCTTTTCCCGCCTCTCTCAAGGCTAAGGGATGCTTCATGTTTGCCGAAGCATACAGATCGACATGCTCACCCTGTTCGATACGTTTTCTTAATAAGCCCGATGGCGCAAACTGAGCCTCGACTTCAATAGGAGCCATTTTCTGATATTCGCCAATCAGCTCAGTCATCGCAGACTTTAAACTTCCCGCTGCCCTGAACTCTAACGGAGCACTGTTAACCACCAAAGGTGTCAATAGCAGTGTGGTCGCTATCCACTTATTCATTTTAATTTTCATCGTCACTATTCGCTTAAAACCCAAAATACTATCAAGCCATAAGGGCCAACCTGTCACAACAGTCGGTTGAGTTAACTTCTTCGAACTGAGAATTACCTCTCCGCTCTCTCGACGGTCAACGACAAAATGTCCAATTTCAGAGGAATCCGGAAGCAAAAAAAAGGCTGCCAATTAGCAGCCAGATCATTTCAGCTAAATACTAGCCTTGTGGTAATGGACTTAGCACGATTTCAACTCTGCGGTTTTGCGCTCGGCCTTCAGCCGTTGCATTAGTCGCAATGGGTCTTGATTCACCGAGACCTTCTGATTTCACTCTGCCATATTCGATCTTCTGAGCGACTAAGTAGTTCCCAACTTCGATAGCACGAATTTTCGATAGCCTTAAGTTGTATGACTCGGCCCCTGAACTGTCGGTATAACCAAGCACGTTCAACTGAGTTTGATCGTACTCTTTAGCCACCAAAGCGACACTGTTAAGTACTCTTTTCGCGCCTGAACTCAGATCGGTCTGATCCACACCAAACGTCACTTCATTTGGCATATTCAATACAATATTATCGCCACTGCGAGTCACACTCACACCGGTCGATTGAAGCTGTTTTCTTAATTCAGCCTCCTGAGTATCCATGTAGTAACCGATACCACCACCCAGTGCAGCACCCGATGCGGCGCCAATTAACGCGCCCTTACCACGATCGCTACGGCTCGATGAAGCAACGCCGATGGCTGCACCGGCAATGGCACCGATCAGCGCACCATTGGTCGCCTTGGCATTTTGACTCTCGTTGCTATAAGGGTTAGTCGTTTGACAACCGGCTAAAACCATTAATGAACACCCCAAAACAGCCTTCACAACAAAAGAATTTTTAGAAATAAGCATGTTTACTCCAAGCCTGCCCAGCAAATTATATTTAATTATTAAAAAGCAATAATAGTCATAAACCAGACACTCGCCGCATCCGGTTTATGACTAAAATCCAGATCACCATTGTCTCATATCGACAGGCTATTGCCAGCCATACCATTCGAGATATTAATGACGAAATACAAGATAGTTGGAGCCTAGCCAATTTACGATCAAGCCCGATAGCACTCCTAACGCCAGATAAATAGTGGCGGTAACCCCAGTGGGCGTGAGCAGCTCACTCAGCAGATAAAAAACAGTGAGATTCACTGACGCGGCACTGCAAGCGAGTATAACGGCCATCGCAAACTGTTGACCTTTATGTACCTTCTTTCGATGACTGAACGTAAATAATCGATTACCCAGCCAGGTTAACGTCAACGCCACACTAAAAGCGGCCAGTCTTGCAGTTAAAAGAGGCCATAGGAGTTGCTGAGACAGGTAGAGAAACAGCGACAAGTCGATAAGAAAGCTGACTCCGCCCACCAATAAAAACTTCAGCTGAACCAGAGTCAAGCCCGACCAGCGTTTTACGTAATCGAGCACTATGTACCACATAGGAACAAGCTCTTTTCTGGCGTATTCGCGGTATCGATACATTGAGAAAGTGCCACTAACTCTTCACGGTTTTCATTACCGACAACCAAATAGAAAGGGACACCTGCCACTTGGCGTAATTCAGCCTCACTGCTCAACAGTTTAGCTTTGCCCTGACTGTAGAATTTTGATGAAAAGCGATTGTTTTTCCAATAATAGGTCGCAATAGCCGGCGCTCTTTGAGCGAGCAACCACTTATCACTCTTCTCCTTTGCCGGGCCCAGATTGAGTACAATAACAGCCGCCAGTATTAACCCGCTGACTCCGAGCGCAATGGGCTCGAGCTTAGGGATTTTCTCACCACGCCATGCGTAAGCTAAGAGCAACCCCATACCGGGGATCCCGGGCAATACGTAGGCGGGTAGGATATTTCCGGCGAACGTGAATAAGATAAGTGGCGATAACATCCAGCAGATTAAGAACTTAGTTGTCTTATCGAAGCCGCATCCTGCTTGCCACAGGCGCCATAACGCCCTTGGAATAAACAGAGACCAGGGCAAGGCCGATACGACAAAGAATAACCAGATAGTGCCCCGGATTTCGTCATGAGCCGAACCATACAGATCTCCCTGCCAGCCGCTATCGACAAACCTCAGCCAATGCTCTCCGACAATAAAATACTGCAAGAAGCCCGGGGTCGCATGCTCTGCCATCAAGTACCAGGGTAGGCTAAGGAGTAACATTAGGGCACAGCCACCAAGGAGCGGCACTCTCTGATAAAGTAGTTTCCATGGTTTAACCGGACCGTATTGCCATATTAACCACGGCCCCACGGCCAGCCCCATCAAGACCAGAACAACCGGCCCCTTTGCCAACAGGCCAATACTTAAACCAACAAAGCCCACATAGCCCCAAACGGACCGGCCCTGCCAGCATAGATAGAAGCCGACCATAGCCAGAGTCATGCCTAACGTCAGCACCATATCGGTCATGACCGCGCCGGCACTGACATAAAAAACAACAGTCGTAGCAAGCAAGATGGCGACTTGCACAGCCGAAACCTTTATCTGTTTCGCAAAATAGCCAGTCAAAGTTAATACCGCGACGGCAGCCAGCCAATGGGGAAAGCGTACCGCAAACTCCGATATACCAAATAGCTCGATACCCAGTGCACTCATCCAGGTATGCAACGGCGGCTTCCCCCAAAAGGGGACACCGTAATCGAATAGCGGTGTAAGCCAGTTACCTGTCTCCACCATTAACCTGGCCATCTCACCGTACCTCGCCTCGGTGGTATCCATCAGAGGATAAAAAGCGAGAGACACCAGACGCACACACAAAACAGTAACCAAAACGCCCAGAGAATATTGCCCCAGAGATAGGGATTTTAATCTATTGATCATCGCGTCGACTCCAGGTAGCGAACATTCTCACCCACCTCAGCATGACTCACACTGGTACGTGTGCTTTGCTGCTGCTCGACCTCGCGAATAAGGTATATTGGCCGCTGTTTTACTTCCATAAATACTCGACCTAAATACTCACCAATCAAACCCAGAGCCAATAGCTGAACCCCGGCCAGAGCCACCTGCACTATCATCAATGATGGATAACCAGCCACCTCACCGCCCCATAATACCGTCTTCAAAAATACCCAACCACCGTAGGTAAATGCTGAGAAGGCGGTGAGTAGACCGGCCCAAGTCGCCAACCTCAATGGCTTGATACTAAATGAGGTGATGCCATCCATCGCTAAACCGATAAGCTTGCTGTAATTCCATTTAGTCTCTCCGAGATGGCGGGGATCACGATCGAACAGTATCTCGGTCTGAGAGAACCCCGGCCAGCTCAGGATCCCTTTCATGAATCGATTTCTTTCGGGTAATTCGTTGATACTGTCTACTACCTGACGGCTTATCAGCCTAAAATCTCCGACATTCTCCGGAACGGGCGACTCAGCCATACTATTGATCACCCTATAAAAGGCGGCAGCAGACAGACGCTTAAACCAGGATTCCCCCAAGCGTTTCCTGCGCTTCATATTGACAACATCGAAGCCCTCCCTCCAAGCCTGCAACATCTGAGGGATCAACTCCGGAGGGTCCTGAAGGTCGGCATCGAGCAGGATAACCGCCAACCCCCTTGCCTGCTCTAATCCTGCGGTCATAGCCGCCTCTTTACCAAAATTTCGACTCAGACGAATGCACTGATGTTCACTTGATGAGACGGGTAACTGCTGCAGTAGATCCCAGGTCTTATCGCTACTCCCATCATCTATAAATACGATCTCAGAGGACTCGGGGATACTCGATAACACTTGGCTTAAACGGGAAAAGAGTGGCTGAAGCATTTCAGCCTCGTTGTACATAGGAATAAGAATAGAGAGACAAATCTGACCATCACCGCGATTTGTTGACGTTGGCTGTGCCATACTAAGAAACCTTCAATAAACAGAAAACTGAGGCAAACATACAGCTAACTATGTGAATTTATTATCATCGACATTTCTTCTACAAAATCGTGTAATAATTAGCTTCTATCGTTAATCAGAGGAACAGATGGCTTTAACACAACTACTCATTGTCGAAGACAACCCGGATGTGGCAGGTATACTTGCCGACTTTTTTGAATCCCAGGGAACAGAGGTCGATTTTGCGGCTAATGGTGAGCTAGGCTATAAGCTCGCACTCGATGGATGTTTCGATCTAATAATCTTAGATCTTATGCTGCCCAAGATGGATGGTTTAACCGTAGCCAAAAAGTTACGACAAATGGGCTGCACCACACCTATCCTCATGTTAACGGCTCTGGATGATAAGCAAGATCTTTTAAATGGTTTTGCCTCAGGCGCCGATGACTACCTGGCAAAACCCTTCGACTTAGATGTGCTCAACGCCAGAGTAACGGCCTTAATTAACCGGCATCAGGGGAAAGTCGCCCGAGGTGTACTTAAATATGGCTCTCTTGAACTCGATACCGCAAAGCATCAAGTCTATCGCGGTGGTAAAAAGCTCGCGCTCACACCAGCCTGTTATCAAATTTTGCATTATCTTATGCATAAAGCACCCAATATCGTAAAACGAGAAGAGCTTATCGATGAGCTGTGGGGCGACACTCCGCCGAGTAATGATATTTTACGCAGCCATATGTATCAGCTGCGAAATCAGCTCGATAAACCTTTCGAAACCCCCATACTGATCACCGTACCTAAGATAGGTTTTAAACTTGAGCTAACGAGCAACTGATGTTGAACTCCCTCACGAAAAGAAGTCCAGCTAATACAATGACAAGCAAACTTAGCCTCTATTTTGCCTTCATTGCCATAGTCGTAGGGGCTACCCTCTTTGTGCTCAGTCAATCAATGCTGTATTGGTTGGAGGATGAGTTAAACCGCAGAACATTACAGCAAAGTGCCGGTACGGCAATCGTTCAATTCAAGCATGAGGCTAAATCCCCGTTAATTATCACAACCAGTATCCGGGCCTATAATCGCGTTCAGGATCTACCGGAAAAATACCGAGCCTTAGCTCAGTACCCTATCGGTTTTCTCGATGAGATCCAGAACAGCGATTTCAATGATCTTTTTCTTTACCGCAGTGAGTACATTCAAGATGGTGAACGCTTTCCCTTACTGATAGTCATGAATGCCGAACATGTCGAATTATCTCCAACCGAATGGCGCAGCATTAACCTGATATCCATCATCGTCATGTTGGTGCTTTTTTTGCTGTTTGGCTACGCTATCATCAAGCTCACCCGCAGATTGATAACGCCCATAACCCAGCTGAGTCAACAACTAAAATCCACCGATCCCAATAGCCACTTCTCAGTGCCAAGCGACTCGGCCACCGAGTTTAATGAATTAGCGGATAGCCTTAACCGTTACCGCCAACAAAATGAGAAGTTAATTCGACAGGAACAGGCCTTCGCCAGATATGCCAGCCATGAATTAAGAACCCCTCTCACCGTCATTCAGGGGGCGACCTGGTTACTTAAGCAAAAATCTGAACCCGAATATCAGACAAGGCAGAGAGATAGAATAGCTAAAGCTGCGACGGATATGCAGCATACCATTGAGGCTTTATTGAGTCTGGTAAAACAGGAACAAGCGAAAGAGAACGTCACACTCAGAACCATTAACCGCAGGGAGCTCGAGCACATCATAGAGTACGTACAACCTCTGGCAGAGAGTAAAGGCCTGAGCATTACGCTGCAGATGCAGTGCGAACCTAAGATCCTGCCAAGTGAGTCAGTGCTACGAATGTTACTGACAAATTTACTCAACAACGCCATCAATGCCAGCGATGCAGGTGTTATAGCCATAGAGGTTGATCAAGATTGTATTCGAATCACCGACCATGGCACCGGACTCAATGAGTCCGAGCTATCCTCGGAGGGGCACGGTTTGGGGTTATTGATTGTCGATGCACTATGTCAACGATACGATTGGGAGTTTAACTTGAGCCCGGCTCCGGAAACGGGTTGTATCGCAACGCTCAGGTTTGCCCAATAGATTCAAATGAAAAACGAGCCATCTGGCTCGTTTCTATTCGGTATTAAGCTGACAGCTCCGGGTTTATCCTTGACGGCTGAATCGACAAAATTGTATCTGCACCTCTTCGCCTTAAACTTGAGTACAGGAGTAAAGTGGGTACTTTCCGGCTCTAACCCTGACGGGTGAAGCGATAGGATTGTATCTGCACATCTTCCCCTTTGACCTGAGTAAAGGTGTCGACAAGAAACACATCTTTTCCGGCAAAGCGCAGTTCGACCCGCATGTTATGACGTTCATCACCCGATAGGGTCTGCCCTTTTACACCGACAGGATAATAACTATATCTTTGATTGTTAGCCTGATATTCGCCAGAGAAGCGCATCTTGTCATTATTACTGAAATCCGTCTCTAAGCTATAACCGGCTGCGGGGGTAAAGCCCAGTTGGATCTGGCCGGTTAACTCATGGGAGATACCATCGACACTGAGCTTCTCAAAATTCAACTGAGCCGTTGTTGTTTTAGCCAGGCTCCCTTTGGCAACACCGGTGGCCTCGATACGCTTTCCGTCCTCGGTCAATGCCCAGATATTAATCTGCCAATCACCGGTAAAGTCATCTAACTTATCCCAATTTTGCGGCACGTTTGTCGCTTGTGCCGATGGGTCAGACATATTACCCAAGCCATTGATGTTAATGTTCTTGTTACCATTTTCATTACGGTGATCTTCCCGATCATTTTGATAATCTGCCGCGGCACCTGCAGCGCCACCAGCAGCGGCTCCCACCATAGCGCCTTTAGCAGCCAGACTCGCATCACCGGTGGCGGCACCTAAGGCTAAACCTAAGATTGCGCCACCAGCGGCGCCGGTTCTCAATCCACGATTGCGGTCTTGCTCTGTATTTTCGCCATCGGAGGTACTCGCACAGCCACTGAGGAGTGAAACGCACAATGCAGCAAGTAAGGTTTTTCTCATGTTTGTCATAGTGTGTTCCTCAGTAAAAAGCGTTACATTACAGGTCAGTCAGTAAGGCTATTTAATCAGATTGATTAAATTTACATCAGGGCATGGCTCCGAAAAAAAAATAACCTCATGCCTAGGGCGAATGCGCTGATGTGGAACGAAAGAGGGTGATATGACCAGAGAGCAATTTTCAGGAATAGACGAGTACCTCTTAAAAAGGCGATCTCAGAGGGGGTTATCCCAAGAGGGGCTGGCACTCGAGTTGCAATCTTACAGTGAACTGTTTGCGGATATTGACTCTCTCGCCATCAGTCGTTGGGAGCGAGGTAAGGTCAGTCCCAACATTCGACGTCAGATTGCCTTGATGGAATTCTTTGCAGATGAAGCGCACCTGCTGTTATCTAACCCTGAATTTGAATTAAAGCAGCTACCTACGATGTCTGCTTTTCAAAAGATGTTAGATCAACAGACCAGCTACAACCATGTGATGGGAGCCCACCCCTATATTCCGTGCGACAACATCAATTTCGACAAGATAAATAAGCACGCAGACAATGCCGACCAGATGATACGCTGGATATGCCACTACCATAGTAACCTCACCCGTCAGCGTGAAAATTGGAACCCCGATTTTATCACTCCACTAGTGAATCACGCCTCTACCGAGGTGACCTTCTATCAGGTCGACGGAGTGCTTATAGGTCATATCATTCTGTTAAGGATCAGCCCTCACACCTTAAACTTGCTGCTGACGGGTCAGTTAGGTGACTGCGAACTCACACCGGAACATTTGCTCGATAGCGATCAGGCGGCCTCGACTTACATACTCAGCGCTTATCTTGGCGGACGGCATATCGCCGAGGACTACCTCACTCACCTGTTATTGAGCCTTATCGAAAACCCGTTAACCCAGGCATTAGGTTACCGGGCAAGATCTGACATAGGGATCAAGTTAATGGATTTTCTCACAGGTATACGGGTTGCCACCGGGGACCCCCTCACCGATAGACTCGATGGCGCCAGATACAATGGCAAACGATATACTTATGTCTCTTTTTCCATACAAAGAGAGGACCTACTCTCAAGCCCCTTGATGCTCAACCTGATGCGTAACTCCAATGAAGCGGAAAAAGTGTAAGAGTAACGGTAAGGCAAATAAAAAGCAGAGTAGGTACTCTGCTTTAGCACCGACTGCTTTAATCCCTATTGCTTTTGATCCCTATTAAAAGAGTGACAACTGATAGCCTAAAGGCATAGAGGTATCTTTAATCAGCGCCATCGAGTAGTTTCCTCCCCCCTCTAAGCTCAGTAGCTCAGATTGATAAAGCAAGGTCAAATCATCATTGTCGTCTTGCTGCACGACGCTTATCTCATACTCTCCGGACGGTATGGTCAGCGAATTCAATTCGGCAAAGTCAGCATCATCTATCTTATATTCTGCCGATTCAATGGTTTCACTGGAACGAACAAAATAAACGGTGAGATCCTCGAACTCATGCACCAGATTAGCAAAATGCATTTGATACTCAAATGCCCTCGGTCTGAGATCATGGGTTAAGGTCATGCCTCTCACCCCCCCGGCCTCATCCTGATAGACAAAAATTGTTCTGCTTTCGTCCTGATTAAAGGTCACCAATAGGTTGTTAGCCAATATCTCGCCTGAGTCACTTTGCTGAATTTGCACGGCGTAATCATCAAAATCTATCTCTTTAAACACAGAGACCTTCCCCACTCCAATACCATTCACCTGGATGGCACCTAGATGGTTAGTCATCTCGGCATCGATGCTACCTTGCTCACTCAACCCGTTAAACAGCCTAAACTCGGCGTGTGCATCAACATTGGCATAGGTCACAGGAGATGACGTCGAGTCGACACTATCTATGGTGATGTTTGGCGTGCCGGGGCCGAAACTTTCCCGGATAATCAACTTATAGACGGTGTTAGTCGATAACGACATGCTTGCTGTTGTGTATATCGGCTCCATAGAGTCCGGCTCAGTCAGATAAAGGATATAATCGCCCGTATCAAATATCACCGCATCTGAATGCTCCCTGTAATTCACCTCCCCAATTAGCGTCGCATCAATAAATTCACGACCATAGAGACCAATATACACATCAAACCCGGCACTATTCATCGCGGTATGGGCCACCAAAAGCTGCATCTTGCTATAGTCTTCATCTTCATCGCTGTTTAACTCATCCATCTCCTCTCTTTGATAGTTAATATCGATAAATTCGGGTGAGTGGTAATCACCCACCAACATAAACAGATGCTCCTCATCATTCCCCAGGTTCAGGCTCTGCTCATAAACGGTCTGATCGTCACCTAACTCATCATTACCAACAATGGCCAACTCGACGCTACCTGTCGAATATGAGTATCTGGCCATAGAATCGGCAAAGTCCACCTCGGTATATTCATACTCATCCATCGATAGTCGCGCCGAGGTACTGTTAGATGAAGCATTGTAAAATTGAATGTAACTCATGTCGGAGGAGCTATCCTCATCATCACTGCTACACGCCGTCATCCCCAACAATGCACCGGATAGAATGAGCGCCTGCCATAAAAAAGATTTTTTCAAAATAAACTCCCTTTGATTACCAATTGTTATAACCATTTACATGGTTGCTACTTATGACAAAAAATAGGCGTCAAGAACTGTAAGCTTGAGTAATAGAAGGTAATTAAATTTATAGGTTTGTGATTAAGGGAATGGAAAGGTAAACAGAAGCATAAACAGCGCCTCCCGGCGCTGCTCTATGTTATCTCTAGAGGTATGTTTGTTTCGTAAAGGTGGTTACTTATAAAAAGTTAATTATAGAAAGGCTCTATAACCAAGGATGCCCCTAACCTGAAATAAGTACCTTAAATTGGCTTAACAACTTCTTGTCATCCTGACGCCCGTACTTAATTAAGATGTCATCTTTGCCATCGCCATTAAGGTCGTCACTGGACAACATATTTCCCTCTTGTGGCAACAGGGTATTAAATTCCTCACTGCGACGCTTAAATAGCTTCCCGCCAGTATCACCCAAGTAAACTTTTAATCTATCCTGACCATCCGAAAGTAGGAGGTCCTGTAATTTATCCCCGTTAATATCGGCAAGCTTAACCACGGGGCTACCACTTTGACCCGATGTGAGACTAAAACTTAGCTCAACCTCTTTGGATACATTGGGCATAGCCGGGAAAAGACTGTCCTTGCCCATCTTAAGCAGATACACATCCTGATCGATACTACCCGATACCAGCGCACCGATGATCTGTGTCAAACCAATATCGAATCCGGCCACCATCACCTCAAGCTTGTCATCATTATCGATATCGATAAACTCCAAACCCGTTAATGTCCCCTCCGCGCGCACAACACTGTTCGCCTTGGCCGGAAAAACCAGCTTGCCCTTGAGCTTTTCACCGAGAAAGACTTCATAATCATTGACTCTATCCAGTACACCAGAACTCTTAGTGTATCTAAGTACAAGATCGGTAATGCCATCATTATTGATGTCTCTGACCTCCTCCACCTTCCTGTATATCAAGGAGCTTTGATCTAACGACTCACCAAAAGCATCACGCTTATTCCACCAATCGACACCACTGATCGCTTGTCTGACGGGGATATAGCTAGCCAAGGTGTTAAACATGCCGGTTTCATTTTGCGGGTACACCTCCAACTCACCTTCGGCAATCTTAATGATATCTTTGCGACCATCAAGATTGGCATCGCTGATATAGAGCTTAGACTCGATATACTCGGCGCCATGCTTGTTCACTTTAACCTGTGGAGTTATCGGCAAGGTCTGCTCTTCAAACCCTCCCTCAGCCTTCGCTATCAGAAGCCTGACCTGTGAAAAATCGCTAACCAGAATATCGGCAAGCTTATCGCCGTTAAGATCCCGCACGAACTCGCCTCGACGGATGAAATCCGGACGTTTCTTTAGCGTAATAGAGTTAATCTCTGTAATCACATCGAAAGGGGCTAAACTATTCTCGGGCACATACTGAACAATATGCTCACTGGACAAAAAATAGAGTCCCTGTTTTGTCTGGCCGTTATCACTCTCATCGCTGATATCGAAAGAGTAGAACGAAGGTGGCAGTAGCAGTTTTTGATATAGGCTATAACGTTGATTGTCGGTATTTAATGTGTAAATACCTAACCACTTTTGCAGGTTGTCATCCACGCCGAAGGTAACCAGCTCTTTCCCGGGAGAGGGCAAGAGATCGACGGGCAGCACTGGGTGAGTAAGATTGAACGGCGCCTGAATGGTGTGCTCTTCTATACTAACAGGTTTATCTCTATCGGCAGCGATAGCGCCCGATGAGGCCAACAGAGCCGTTAAGCCTGCCAGAGCCAAGTATGTAAATCCTTTTTTCTCACTTCCCATTAACCACACACTCCCCACTAATGTTGGATACGAATCAATTTCATCTCCATGACTAATCTATCGACTTTGAAGAAAAAAGGAAGCTCGGTTAACGGACTGTTACAAACTAACTCGATGGGATAGAGAGTAAGAGGCGGTAAACAGCGTCATCACTATCGCCACTCCATTACTCAATCAAAGAACAAAAAAACTATAACCTTTTTGTTACAAAAAATTATATTTATCAGCCTATTAATAAGCGAATTAAGTTCTAGAAAGATTGATATGCGAAGTGATCTGGGTCACATACCCCCAGCCATTTCAATGAGAGAATTGCCGCCTTTTTCTACCCTAAATCATCTCAGACTAATTTTATATGCACTCCACTGACACCAGTAAGGTACGTTCATCCATTCAGGGTAACTCCCTTGCGGCTTTCTCCTTTCTTTTATGGGGATTAATGCCGCTTTATTATCAATACCTACCCGGTGCAGATATCAATGAGATGTTGGCATTTCGAATCTTGTTTTCCGTGCCCTTTATGGCATTGGTCTTCCTACTCTTGCGCCGAAAAATGCCTTCGATAAAGCTTGTGATGTCTGATAAGCGCTCCCTCGCCCTGTGTGGATTAGCTACGCTTATCATGTGCGTCTCTTGGTATAGTTTCACTTGGGCCATCACCCATGGTCAGGTATTAGCGGCGAGTTTAGGCTTCTTTATCAATCCCCTCTTTGCCATAGGCTTAGGCGTTATTTTTCTCAAAGATAAGCTCACTTCGGCACAAAAAGCCGCCGTCATGCTCGGAACTGCCGGTATCGGCTACATGGTATATAGCTATGGAGAGCTGCCTTGGTTGGCACTTAGCATGGGGGGATTTTTCGCCCTCTATGGGCTATGTAAAAAGTTTATACGTTTCGACTCACTGACATCGGTGACTGTAGAAGCCATGCTTTTAATGCCATTTGCAGCACTCTACATTATTTGGTTATGGGTATCAGATCAGAGCGTGGCACTCGGCGGAGAGCTATCTCAGTTGCTGCTCTATATGGGTACGGCGCCGGTCACCCTGTTACCGCTTATCTTCTTCGCCTTAGCCATCAGCCGTACCAGCCTGTCTATGATAGGCCTGATGCAATATATCGAACCCAGCATGCACTTTCTATTAGCCGTACTCCTGTTTAATGAACACTTCGATCAGGTAAAAGTAGTGAGTTTTGCATTAATCTGGACGGGATTACTTCTCTGCTCTCTGGAGGCTTTACCCGCCTTGAAGCAGCGAATATTTACCCATAGGCGGCATAATTAATAGCTATCGGTATCAGTACCTTTCGGTCTTTCCCTTTGCTATTTGGTAGCAAGAGTTACTTTATCTGAACTGAGATTAAATACCAATAGCACTAAATATCTGACCATTCAGCGGGAGCTCAAAGCTCTGTAGGCAAGTTGGATGTTTGAAGCTAATAGTTATTCTATATCGAAAGCATTCAACGCAGCATAAAGTGCTTTGCCCTTTGCTTTAAACATCAGTCGCACTACGTGAGCTCCTCAGGATTTCCACTTCTGCTTTGCATTGCCTTAAAAGGGAGCAGCCATTTCTTCATCAATGCGCCTTAAATTGAAAAATCTGAGGGGCTCTGAATTGACTACATATTTAATGCAGTTGGTATAAGATCTCAGTGACAATCCTGCGACTGAAGATGACCGACAGGTGTAGCACGATAAAGAACTTTTTGTTTTCAGCAACCGGCCAATAAGAACTTGAACTCGGCACTATGGTGAAATCTATCGGGGTCCAATATGAGAAGACATTGACCCCCTGCAAGCTGACTTCATCGGCATCGAGAGATCGCAGCAATGCGCTGTTAGGCCTAAGCTGTTTCATCCCTTTCGATGGGTAGGGAAGATAAGCCCAGTAGCTGCCCCGATGAGGCGTCGATAGGGTAAAAAAGTTTACCGTTCGACAAGCCCCACCCAACATCTGCAGATAGTGGCGGGCGACGATTCCCCCCATACTAAAACCAACCAGAGTAATCGGCTCCTTATCTCCGAAACGCTCCTCTATCTGCTGCTTCAGACTCGCACTGGCGTACTCGATGCCGTGACGACCATCCAGCGGGGCAAGTGTCGGCGTGAAACACTCATAGCCCCGGGCCTCGAACTGACGTTTCATCCAGCGAAGCACACGGCCCGTATTAAAGATCCCATGTACCAATACTATTTTCATAGTCCCTACTCTTTAGGTTTTTCACCATACAAAGCCTGATTTCGCCACTTGTTGAGGATTAACCCTCCAGCTAAAACCAGTCTAGGTTATTTATCGGCTAATGTTTGGTATCATGCGCGCATATATACCATATATACACTACATGCCTGCTATCCCCGGCACTTAATACGAGCATACTAACCATGTCGATTCCATCTCTACTCGCCAGCGCTTTAGAAAAGCGTCAAGACCTCTTAGCCCAAGTTAAGGCAGACAATACCGATTGTTTTCGGGTATTTCATGGCACAGTCGAGGGCATCAATGGCTTAAACATAGACAGATATGGCGATGCATGGCTGATCCAAACTTTTCATCAGACACTTAATGAGGATGAACTCGAACAGATCCAGGCCTCCCTTGTGCAATTAGCCGATCTGCCGATCGTCTATAACGACCGCTCGAATAAAAACTCACGAGTGCTCAATAATCTGGACGCTGAAACAGAGGCCTTTGCTCAATCGGATCAAGTGATGCAGGAAAACGGCATCAAGTTCACCACTAAACTCCGTCACGAGGGACAAGATCCTCTGCTGTTTCTGGATATGCGTGTCGGCCGGGAATTTGTTAAGGCCAACAGTCAGAACAAAACGGTACTCAACCTATTCTCATATACCTGCGGTATCGGTACTGCCGCCGCAGTCGGCGGCGCAAAACGCGTCGTCAACATAGACTTCTCCTCATTTGCACTGGCTGCCGGCAAGAAAAATGCCGAGCTCAATAATGTCGCCCAAGTGTGTGAATTTATCCAGAGCGATGCATTCCCGGCGCTGCGCCAACTTGCCGGACTCAAGGTCGGGGGACGACGTAATCAGAAGTTGCCCGCTTACCCTAAGCTATCGGCCACTCAATTCGATCTGGTCTTTCTCGACCCGCCTCGTTTTGCCAAGAGCCCGTTCGGCACAGTGGATCTGATCAACGATTACCAAAGCCTGTTCAAACCTGCACTTTTAACCACTAAGAAGGGTGGCACCATAGTCTGTTGTAACAATGTGGCTAAGGTCGAACGTGATACCTGGTTTAATGCATTGGTCCGCTGCGTCGAGAAACAGGGCCGCACCGTCACCAGCCACACCTGGCTCAACTGCCATGAAGATTTCCCATCGTTTGACGGCAACCATCCACTAAAAATGGTTGCTCTTGAGATCGAATAATAAGAGTAAAGACCGAAGAGGGAAATGACTTTCCCTCTCCGATGCGACGGTAATCACCCACTGAAAATGGTCGCTTTAACCATTGATTAAACTCGGTGAAACTAAGCCTAGGCTTTAGCAACCTAGGCTCGCAGTTTTACATGCCGCCCATAGTTAGTTTGGCTGGATCTAATAACCTCTCAAGCTCCTCACGAGAGATGTCAGTCTCTTCCTCGGCGACATCTAATACGGCTCGGCCTTCTTTATAGGCTTTCTTGGCGATTTCAGCGGCCTTTGCGTATCCAATGATAGGGTTCAAGGCGGTCACTAAAATCGGATTTCGCGCCAAGGCCTTCTTCAGCTGCAGCTCATTGACTGTAAAGGTCGCTATGGCCTTATCCGCCAGTAGATAACTGACATTGGCCAACAAATTGATGCTTGAGAGCAGGTTGTCGGCGATCATGGGCAGCATGACATTCAGTTCAAAATTTCCCGCCTGACCACCCACTGTAATGGCGCTATCGTTGCCTATGACTTGCGCGGCAACCATAGTGACGGCTTCCGGGATCACAGGATTAACCTTACCCGGCATGATCGATGAACCAGGTTGTAGGGCTTGCAGCTCGATCTCGCCCAATCCGGCCAGGGGCCCTGAGTTCATCCAACGTAGATCGTTAGCTATCTTCATCATAGATACGGCAGTAGTTTTCAGCTGTCCTGATAATGAAACGGCAATATCTTGGGTGCCGATATGACTGAAAAAATTGCTGGCGGGCGTGAATGCAAGGCCCGTAGCCTGACTAAGCTGGTGATTAAATTCGACAGCGAAATCCTCATGGGCATTTATCCCTGTGCCCACAGCCGTCCCTCCTTGGGCCAGGCTCCGTAATCTAGGCTTAACCCCGTCTATCAGATCGATATCCTGCTCTATCTGGCTCGCCCAACTCAGCAGGCTCTGGCTCATCCGCACAGGCATGGCATCCATCAGATGGGTACGGCCGGTCTTGATATGATGATCGACTTCGCCGGCTTTTTGTTTGATCACTTTCAGCAGATGTTCCAGTGCAGGTAATAGACGGTTTTCAAGCTCGATGGCGGCACTGATATGAATACAGGATGGAATGATATCGTTGCTGCTCTGTCCATAATTTACATGGTCGTTGGCACCTACTGTTTGGTTAGCAATTTTAGACGCCAGAGTAGCCAATACTTCGTTAGCATTCATGTTCGAGCTGGTACCCGAACCGGTTTGAAACACATCCACGGGGAAATGCTGCATCATATTCTGATCGTTAAGCAGTCGATTCGCCGCGTCTGAGATACCGTCGGCCATATCTTGCGGTAACAGTGCTAATTTTGCATTAGCCTGAGCCGCGGCCGACTTAGCCATGAGTAAGGCACGTATAAATGCCTCAGGCATAGTCTTGCCACTGATGGGAAAGTTATTTACCGCTCGCTGTGTTTGGGCTCCATATAGTGCCGAAGTCGGCACCTGAAGCTCTCCCATACTGTCTCTTTCAATACGTGTGTTCATGATCTTCCTACCCATTATTTATGACATTCTGTCAGTCATGTCATCAGATAAAGTATCGGGCAGTAATCGCAACTCTGCCACATGAAGAGGCCAGGCAGACTCTTTACAAGCTCCAATCGAGTCTTATTCCGTCGAAAGGTGGAGAGTAGGAAATGTAGTTAGCATACGGCTCCAGGTTGAATCCAGGAGCTGTATGATCTTATTATCGCTAAGGTGTGACGATATTGAACACACCTTTAGGCTTATCCAGTAAGGTGAGAAAACTCACCAGATCTAACTCACTTCCCTCAATATCCAACTCATCGGAAAACAACAGGTCCGATACTCCCGCACTGCCTATGATAAGTTCGACAAAGAGTTCGTGACTGATATTGAGCGTCGCATCGGCACTCAGGTTCTTTGGTGCCTTCCTGTGGTGCAGCACCGAATTTTTAAGCTCAAGCAGATAGTTCTCGCCCAGATCGGTAAAATTGATATTGAGCGTAAATCGCTCACCAAAGGCTTCGGGTCCTATGATTCTTGATGCCATCGATTGTAAAAAATTTTCCACCGGCGATCGCAGCAAGATCTGTTTCATCGAAGCCAGATCGATCCCTTTTTCGGGACTTCCATGGCGCAGCTCATAGGCCGCAGACAGATAAACGTCACGCCAGGGGGCCGATTCCGATTGGTAGCCCAGCTGATCATAGGTTTTCGCTAACAAGGCTTTCGCCGAGCGATTATCGATATCACTAAACACCAGATGGTTAAGCAGTTCTGCCGTCCAGCGATATTCTCCCTTATCGAAGGCGGAACCGGCATGTTTTAGCACGGCATCGCTGCCTCCCATCAACGCGATATATTTACCGGAAGATTGCTCATCGGGCAGTGGATTGAGGTTCACCGGGTTGGCGTCATACCAACCTAAATAGGCCTGATAGACGGCTTTGGCATTATGCCTGGCACTGCCATAATAGCCGCGACTGGCAAATGTGGTCGACAGTGATGGCGGCATCTGGATCTGCTCTGCTATCTCAGACGGGGTTAACCCCTTATTGAGCATACGAACCGATTGGTCATGAATATATTTATAGGTATCACGCTGCTTCTCTAAAAAGTCGGCGATAGCCTCTTGTCCCCAGATGGGCCAATGATGGCTACCAAAATAGACCTCGGCTCCTCTCTGGTTTGTTAGTGCCTCATCGATAGCATCGCTCCACTGCAGCGCATCCCGGACCTTGGCCCCTCTGAGCGTATAGAGGTTATGCATCGTCTTAGATACCAGCTCGGCACCACAATAGGCATTGAGCTCAGGCAGAGAGAAGGTAAACTCGGCCGGCGCCTCCGAACCGGAGACAATCTGAAACTCAAAGTTAATGCCATCGATCACTCTCGACTCATCCTTTTCTATCGTGATTGTCGGCGCCAAAATACCGAAAGTGCCAAATGCGGGTTCCTTACCAAGGCCCGAATCTATATGTCCACGAGCCCCCCTCGGAAGGCTTTTACCATACATGTACATGGCACGGCGACTCATAGCCGTTCCCGCCATCACGTTTTCACTGGTTGCCTCATGCATAAATCCCGCCGGTGCCAGGATATCTATGTTGCCCGTTTCAGCCTTATCAGGCTCTCCCAACAGACCTAAAGCACCGCCAAAATGATCCATATGGCTGTGGGTAAATAAGATGGCTGAGATGGGCCTGTTACCCAGTTGTTTATTCACAAAATCGAGGGCAACGCTCGCCGTTTCGGCCGTCGTCAGCGGGTCGACCACTATCCAACCACTCTTACCTTCGATGATAGTCATATTAGCCAGGTCGAAACCACGGATCTGATAGACCCCCTTGGTCACCTCGAATAATCCGTGAATATTATTGAGCTTGGCTTGTCGCCACAAACTTGGATTGACACTCACAGGTGCCCCGCCATCGATGAAGTCATAGGCGGGCATGTCCCAGATGGTATCCCCCTCGCCATTCTCGACTCTCAAGGCCGGGAGCTTAGCGATAAAACCACGGTTCGCATCGACAAAGTCCTGTTTATTATCGAAAGGGAGCTCACCTAATAACGCCGCATTAGCACTGCGTGTATAGGCCGTTGCTGGTGTAAAACCATCTTCATCGACAACATCGAGCCCAGGCCTGTCTTCAATATCTGTACCTGCGGGGTCTGGCTGGCAGCCCGTGAGCAATAAAACCATAATAAGGATATGAGGACTAACAGGCGCTAAACGAAGAAAATGATACATATGACTCTGCTCTGGAGATAACAATTAACCACAAGCTATTACATATCCATAACAGCAGGGTTATCATTTTACGCCAATCTAATCTCCACCATCGCTTGAAGGCTCATACATGGCACCTTGTAAATGCTGACAGAGAGGGAATCATTGGTGATTAGAGAGGTATCAAAGCGTTTAAGCAACTCCATTAACTTCACTGTCTATAAGTTTGCAGGTGAATGGGTCTGCAGACGATACAGACTCGGGCTTAGCCCATACCAGAGGTGAAATACGCGGGTGAAATTACTCAAGCTGGTATAGCCCAACTTATCTGCAATGTGAGTTATCGACAATTCACTATTAACCAAATAATAATGCGCTAACTCCTTACGCTTCTCCTGCAATATTGTCCTAAAATTTGTGCCCTCACACTTGAGATAACGACTCAGGGTTCGTTCACTCAAATTGTAGATCTGCGCCGCCTTAACCAGACAAGGTTCACCGTCAACCAGCATGGCATGTACCGCCTGGCTGGTTTTCTCGTGCCAGCTTAAAGCCTGCATCTTTTCCAGATATTGGCGGACCGCATGCTCGTTCTTCATGGCCAACTTAGGATCTGCCATCGTCGTCGCCTTCTCAAGCATGCTCCTGTCCATCCACAGACAGTTCACTTGCTGTTCGAATGAGACCGGGCAGTTGAAACAAGTTTGCCAGGGGCTTTCATCTTTCGGGGACTCCCGGATAAGCTCCACGGTTTTAATGAAATTCGAGTGCCCAATCATCAAGTCTCCGTGGTGCATCAAGGTAGCAAAAAATGCATCTATCGCCATCTCACTGATCTCGACCCCATTAAGTGGTGTGATGGTAAATCCTATCAGCTGCGGTGTTCTTTGCAGCTTTATACTTGCAGAGTTGCTCACCAGGGCATAGTAATCGGGAAGACGTTCGAATGCGCGCGCCAGCGTTTCAGAGGTCATCATCAACAACCCCAAAGATCTGAAGTGCATAGGGTATGCATAGCGGCCCACAGCAAGGCCGAATGCTGGCGATTGAGTCGCACTTTCAACCGCTTCCCAAAATAGGGTCATTTTTTCTATAGGGATACGAGAGTCCGGCGCTCTTTCGATCTCAGTTAATGATAAGCCAGCATCTTCAAACACACTTCCCGGATCGACACCCGACGCTCTCAACGCTCTGGCAACCGCTGATGCCCAAGCTGCGATAGTCGTGTATTTGGCTGTTACCTGCATAAGATTCATCCGCCGATTAAGATCCATAGCTATTAATGTTAGCAATTAATACAAGAGCGATCAGCTATAGCCCCAGAAAAGTCAAAACAGGCCTGCAATTGCTCGCAGTCGATAAACAACATCCCAGCGGATGCGAAAAATCATGGCTATGAAGTATTAGATATTAGCCAGCAAGGGGTCATGCTGCGTTATTTGATCAGACGATAATCATATATTTAAGATAATAAAAAACCATCAGTGATACACGTTCACTGATGGTTAATACCAATCGGTATCATTGTTCCGGTGATGAAACTAACCACTGATAACCTGCTGTCCATCCAACCTGAATATCTTATCCGCCAACCGCTCAGTCTGGGCGGGGCAATGTGACACCATCACCATGGTATATTGCTGTTTCAATGACTCCAATAACTGCTCTATCACCTCTGTATTTTCTGGATCGAGGGAAGCCGTAGGTTCGTCTAACAGTAGTATCTCAGGTTTAAGCGCTAAGGTTCTTGCCAGACATAGTCGTTGCTGCTGACCACCGGACAGTGAGGAGGCATCATTATTAAGCCTATCCTTAACCTCATCCCATAACTTCACCTGTACCAGCACTTTCTCACAGCGTGCCATGGCTCGGGTCGAATCTAACCCAGCGACAACCTTAAGTGGCAATAGCAGGTTATCAATAATGCTACCGGGTAAGAGATTGGGAATTTGAAATACCATGCCAACTTTTCGGCGCAGCAGAGGCAGATGCTTATGGGCAAGCAGATGGACATCGACCTCACCTTCGGACAATTTCAAACAAATACTGCCGCTCATCTCATGCTTATCGAAGCAATCGTTGAGTCGGTTTAATGCCCGCAACAGGGTTGTTTTTCCACAACCCGATGGGCCGGTCAGCATGTGCAACTGGCCCTTGAGTAACTGTAAGTTCACATCACAGAGGATCTTTGTATCGGCAAATTGAATACTGACGTTCTCAAGGTGACCGACGATATCATCTCGGGGATCTCCGGCAATATCTAACATATAGACTCCTTTTTAAGGCTCTTTGCAGATCCAAATATATTGCAGTTGCGACGTCTGACGATAGCAGCAAGCAGGGTAAAGATAATACTGGTCAAGGTAAGCAGGACTAACGCCGCGCCGAAAGCCATATTCAACTCTTGTTGTGATTGGTACTGGGCACTGTAATAAAAAATCGTGAATGGTAGCGCTTCGAATCGCTGCAGTAATCCACCGGGTAAGCCTGCATTTGCAACGGCGCCCGTTAACATGATCACGGCAGTATCTTCAGCCGCCCTGCCTATCGCCAGCATGAGTCCACTCATTATTCCTGAGCTGGCTTGCGGCAGTAGCAAACGATACGTGACTTGCCATTGGGTCATACCTAAGGCGGCCCCCGTCACCGACAACTGTTTTGGCAAGCTGCTCAGGGCATTTAGCGTCGCACAGGCAATATAGGGAAGAATAAGCAGGGCTAAACAGAACGACGCAAGCAGGAGGCTTGCATTAGCCTGAGGAAAGAAACTCCCCCGCAGAAGTAAAATCAGGCTAAAACCAAATAACCCCATAAGAATAGACGGGATCCCAGCCAGAATATCGACCGCCAAACCAAACACTTTCTGAGCGGGCTTGTCTGGCGCACTCGCAAGCCAAATACCACTTGCAATTCCCGGCACCGAAGCCAAAGAAACCGCACATAAGACAACAGTGAGAGTGCCTACACAGGCAGGCCATATGCCCTCCCATACAGGCTGTTGCCCCATCATGGCGGCCAGTGGCGCCGTATCACCGAAGAAGAGTTGCAGACTTAATGTCGGGGCTCCTTTCAGCAAGATGAAACCAATTAACATCAGCATAATACTAATAATAAAAAGTGCACAGAGCCTGCCCCAATAGCCTATCAAGCGACTCATTCTGGCTGCACCAGGCGATTTCGTCCCACCAGATAACGCGATAGCAGACAGATGCATGCACTACAGATTAACAGCAGCATTCCAGCCACAAACAAGGAGTTATAGGCTTCACTGCCTTGATCGGTCGCGATCACTAAGGCGATATGTGCTGTCAGGCTACGAATGGCATCGAAGACTCCAGAAGGCAGTTGCGTCGCATTTCCCGCTAACATCAAAGGGAGCATGGTATCCCCTATTGCCCGGTTAAATCCGAGTAACGCAGCGCCACAGATATTGACCCTGCAATGGGGCAAAATAACGTGCATATAGGTTTGCTCGGGGCTAAACCCCAACGCCTGGGCACCCAGCGCATATTGCTGCCATAACGGCGTAGTAATGTTATCCAGCATGACACAGATAACAGGCAAAATGAGCAATATCAACATGCAGACAGCGGCAAACAGACTGTAACCTGAACCTAGTTGCAAGCCGTTACGCAGAAGCGGTAGGAGTAGAAAAAGAGCCGCCAGACCATAAACTACGGTCGGTATCGCGGCCATAAATCTAAGCAAAGATCGCAACAGAGTAACCAGCCAACGCCGGCGCGATAACAGGCAGAAGCTATTGAGCCCCATGGCGATAACAAAGGCGACCGATGTAGAGAGAAAAGCCAGTGACAGGGTGCCGAAGACCATGGCCAAGATGCCAAAATGCCCCTGCTCCGGCTGCCATTTCAGGCTGAAAACAGAAGTTGTTTCAGTAAAAAAAACCGGTAGAGAAAACCAAATCAAGAAACAGAATACAGCAAACAGCAGCAAGCCGCTGCTGACTACTAAGGTCATCAGCAAGGCTTGCATCCAACTGTTTTGCTTAAGCGTAAGCTTATGGCTTTGCATCGAGTGCTTCAGTCAACAGGCCTCAGATTAATTCCAGAGAGTGTGGTTATGGCTTTGCGTCGATTGCAATATAACCCGATGCCTGGACGTGCTTCGCACCTTGCTTACTATAGATGTAATCGATGAAGGCCTGAGTCAGACCATCAGGTAGCCCCTTCGTATTCATATATAAACGGCGCACCACAGGATATTCTTCTGAAGCACAAGCCTCTTGAGTGGGCATAATATGGTTATAAGTTGGCGCTTTTACCATGTTATCGATGTAACCCACGCTAGAGTAACCGATAGCGCCCATATCTTGTGACACTGCGGTTTTCATCGCGCCATTTGATGGCACTATATTAGCGTTTGCAGCGAGTTGTGCGCCTTTTAGCAGTTTCTTAGTGAACACAGAACGGGTACCACTCGCTTCATCGCGACTAAAGAGGTGTATCAGTCTGTCTTGACCACCTAGCTCGCGCCAGTTAGTAATTTTTCCCTGATAAATATCGATAATTTGCTGCTGGCTTAGATCATCGACCGGGTTCTGTGGATGAATGATAACGGCGACACCATCGATAGCGAAGGCGAATGAATTCAGTCCTAAGTTCATCTCTTTATTCTTTAAGGCACGGCCGGTATTGCCGATATTCACCAGCCCTTTGGCCACCTGCTGAACACCGACGCCAGAACCGCCACCAGCGATGGTGATACGAATATCGGGGTTATGCCCCATAATCTGTCTTGCCGCCCTCTTCATCACTGGAATGTGCGCGGTGCCACCGGCGATGTTTAACTGACCACTCATCTTATCGAAAGCAGAAAGCTCATCGGCAATAAGTGGACTCGATATGAGCAAGGTAAAAATCGCCATTAAGCGAACAGAGCAGGTTTTAAACATCATAATAATTCCAAGCAGTTAAATGGATGCTGAATTAGCAGTGACAGAAGATCATTCGGTAAGGAGGGCAATTATTGCTATTAACGCCTTAGGAGCAAGGGGTTTATCTGTTTTTTGCCACCTGTGTCGGCAACTTTTCAGGGGAAATCGGCTATCAGGACAAATTGACCACTAAATTAGCAACAAATTGATAATAGGATGTCAGGCTGGGTCGTCGACATCGATGACAGAGTACTCTTCTCTTCAAGACTTACCTTCAAGACCTATCTTCAATGCGTAGGTTCAAAAATAACGCCCAAAAATTTTAATATCTGAATAGGTCAATTAATACCGACTTATAAGCTTACCTTAATAACCTTATTAGAAATACTAACCGTCAAAAAATACCTAATTACACTTTCCTGCTATATAATTAACGCTACAGACAGGCTTAATTATAATTATCGAACCAATCACATTGTGGCCTTCACTTTGAAGATAAAATACCCGATATATTAAGCCTTAATATTTAAAATATTAAATAAAGTGTCTCAACACTTTCTCTCAAGCTAGATGCTTTGCTTCAACAAAGAGTTAAGTAAATATAATTTTTCATCAATGGAGTCGATGTTCATGCCGCAAGGTGAAGATAAAATCATCAGGAATCTGGAAGTAAAAGGTAAAGAGGCGAAAGATGTTTATCAAATATCCTCAGGGGCAAGCAACCACTTCTCCACCAGCCAGACAGAGATCCAAGTTGGAATAAGTGATATCCACTTAGGCGCCAAGTTACAACTTGAAGCGATCGCCAGACGTGGGTGGGATGAATTAGAGAATATCACCGACAGAGAGCTGCGCACAAAGATGTCTAAACTTCGCCATTGGCGCAAGAGGTAGACGAGAGAGTATAGTCAGCCTCCCCAGAGTAAGAGCCTTATCACTAAGGCTCTGCACGCTTAATCATCCCCCCTTTTTTAATCACTTATATCGCAAGCACAGCCAAACTCAGACTGCATACCAGCAACACAAGAGCACTTAGGGCGACAATCCTGCGCAATGTTTTATCGAACTCCATTGAACCTCCCACACCCAAAATAACATGTTGATTAAGAGACTGAAATTGAGCATCAAGTACTTTGATCTAGCTAGTCTCACTTAACCAGAAAAGGATATATGGCGTCACTGAAGTGGGTCTTCAGTCCCATGTCGGTCTGTTCAATTAACATCACCGCCAATCCGAGTTCATTGGCAATCTGTATAGACTGTTCCACATTCAAGATCATCATGGCAGTCGCGAACCCATCGGCTACGGCGCATTGACGGTGAAGCACGGTCGCCGATACCAGGCTGTTTTCGGTCGGTATCCCGGTTGTCGGGTCGATGATGTGACTCAACTGCCTGTCACCGCTCTGGATATAATTCACATAGCTACCAGAAGTCGCCATCGACATATCTTTAAGAGTGATAAGTTGCTGTATCTTCAAGCTGAACTTCTGCGGCCTGGTCACGGCAACTTTCCAGTATCTTCCCCTGACACCGACTCCGCGCGTCCGCACCTCTCCCCCGACCTCAACCAGATAATTATTCACACCCGCGCCATCGAGCACCTTGGCGACGCGATCCACCCCATAACCCTTCGCCACCGCCGAAGGGTTGATCTCCAGCCCTCGAATCACTTTGGTCACGGTTCCCGAATCCAGAGTAAATCCATCCATGCCAGTTTTAGAGCGAGCCAACTCCAACTGACCACGGTCTTTATGTTGCAGATCTCTTGGCTTAGCACCAAAACCCCAGAACTCGATCACGGGCCCTAAGGTCACATCGAGCGCGCCATCGGTTTGCGCCGATACGCTCTTCGATATCTGCAGTACATCCCAAAGGCGTTCAGACACCGGAATAGGGTTTCGTGCATCATTTAAGTTAAATTCGGATATTTCGGAGTCCTCACGGTAAACCGACAGCGTGCTGTTTACCCTCTCCAACTCCTGCTCGACTAACGCTTTTATCTCCTGTTTCGTCGCAGGATTATCCTGCAGGCGCAACTGTACCGTGTAGGTGGTCCCCATCGTATTACCGGTTATCTGCTCGATATTGATATGCGCCGATGCCTGAGACATAAGCAAAAGAGACAAGAACCAGATCATCGTCAGGAGTTTCATGCTAAACCTCATCATTGATGAAAAAAATGCCGTTCACTGAAGTGAACGGCATATTCTCTTTAAGCTGATGCTACCGATTATTGTGCGGCGGCTTCTTTACCAGCGATACGGCCAAACACGGTAATATCTGTAATCGCATTACCACCCAGGCGGTTTGAACCATGAGTCATACCGGTAACTTCACCGGCCGCAAACAGACCGGCAATCACCTTACCTTGGGTATCTAATACACGGGTATGGGTATCTGTCATCAAGCCACCCATAGTGTGATGGACAGATGGCTTAGCTACCAGCATATAGAAAGGAGGCTTCATAATAGTCTTCAGTCCGCCACGATGATTAAACTCTTTATCATCACCCGCTTTAGCGAACTTATTGACACGTCCAACCTGTGCCATCAGCGCTTTTTCATCAACACCGAACTTATGAGCCAGCTCTTCGATTGAGTCAGCCTTAAACATCATGCCTTTACGGTTAAGCTCACCGAACTCATCTTTATGAACACCGACGACACCGGCAATATCTTCAATCTCGCCACCCCACAGCACATAAGCCTGCTGATCGGTTTGAGCCAGAATTGCACGGCTAATCACATCACGACGTTCCAGCTCTTCAACGAAACGATGGCCTTCCTTGTTGACAACGATCGCCCCGAAGAAGCGAGAATCGGCGATCAAAGAGATAACGCCAGTATCGATATGACAGATAGGGTAAGTCTGAATAGACTTCATGTTATGAGTTTTAGCATTAAGCTTCTCGGCCATCACGATACCGTCGCCCATGATCCCACGCGCATTAGTGGTACCATAACGATTATCCAGCTCAGGGGCATACTTAGTTCGCATCGCCACGTTAGCACCGAAACCGCCAGTTGCCATGATCACACCACGCTTGGCGTTATAGGTGATCTTCTGTCCATTCTTCTCGGCTTCAACACCGATCACGCGTCCACTCTGATCTTTAATCAGCGCCGTTGCAGTCGTGCGGGTATGAATAGGGATCTGCAGCTCATCAGTTTTTGCCATAAACTTACTGATCCACTCGGCGCCGGTATGGTTACGTGGGATCAGGGCACGCTTAACGCTGTGGCCACCAAATTGGAATAGCTGATCGTTGTAAAAATCGACCTTGATATAATCCCTTAGCCACTCTGCGGCTGGCAATGCTTGTTCGGCCAGGATCTGCACCATCTCAGGATCGCCCAGATAGTCGCCGCCCTTAAGGGTATCTTTAACAAACAGATCGATGCTATCTTCGATGCCCACCTTCTTCTGAACCCAGTTACCCGGCACGTTCATCTGGCCACCGGTGATCAAGCTGTTACCACCGACTGTCGGCATCTTCTCGATGATCACTACGTTAGCACCGGCATTTTTAGCCGTGATAGCGGCGCTGAAACCTGCACCGCCTGAACCTATAATAACCACGTCGAAGTTCTGTTCACTGGCAAGCAGCTCTTTCGAGTTATCATTGCTCTTAGCCAAACCTGCCACTAAGGTAACGCCCGCTGCGGCAAGAGAGCTCTCGACCGCCTCCTTAAATGCACCACTGGTGATCGTCGCGCCACTGATACCGTCGACCTCGGTACTGTTATTGGCAATCATCTCATCTTTCATCTCGGTAAATACCGACGCCGCCAATACCTTATTTTCATTCTGTTTCAGGATACTGATATCGACCAACTGGCCATTTTTAGTTTCGGTCTGAACCTGAATTTCTCCATGCTTACCGAATGCGGAACCTTCACTCTTGGTTAACTGGTCGCTCTCTTTAACTGAGCAGCCCATGACCAGCGCTACAATTGCACTGGCGATAATTGTTTTTTTAATCACTTTGTTATTCCTATTAGGTCAATCAGGTACTAGAAGGTAAAACCAACTGCTACGCCATATTCGATACCATCATTAGGTGCAGAGCCCCAGCTGTCGAAGTGAGTCAGATGCAACTTGGTGTAGAAGGAATCGGTCATGCTTGTCTTTAGGGTGGTGATGATCTGGTGGCCGTAACTGTCATAACCTAAGGTATTCATATGGTCTTCATCACGATCTATCTGCCCCTCATAGTTGACAGACAGGGAGTGCTTAAGCCCCATTGCCGAGAAGGGATAACGGGCGTTGATCACCGCGGCATAACCACTGATGCCGTCGAAGCTAGCGCCGGTTGGATCGAAATGGGCTGCAGAGTAGTTCAAGCCAACACCGGCATTGATAAAGAGAGCGCCATACTTACGGTTGGTGGTCACACCCAGATATAGGTTGTCTTCCATTACTGTACGGTTAGAGACCAGGAAGTTCTGCCCCCAAAAGTTGTAACTTGTATCTGCAATCTGCTTATCGACGATAAGCAGTGACTTAACGGTCAGCTTGCCATCTTTACCGTGTTGAGCATCTTTCACCTCCCCCGGATTTTCAAGCTTCACATAAGCCAGTAGTGTGCCCCAGTCGGCTTTATTGAAATGTGTCAATTTAACAAAAGGTTGGTCATATGCCCCGCCGTTATCAGACTTAGTATCCGAGGTGTATGCCTTATATCCTAAGTCGACCGAGGTTGCAGACATTGCAGGCGCCATCACTAAGGCGGCCAATGCTGTGACAAGTTGCTTTTTCATTAAATTATTCCTTAATTTCAAGATTCCCAGATAGGATAGTGAAATATTAAATATTCTTTGTGAGCCAGCTCCTGTAATAATTCCAGTTCATATAAAGTGTGTGGATTAGAGAAGTAAAACAGATATAAAACAAAAATAACAAAGAGCCCTCCCTAATTATTAATGTGAAAATTACGTCAAAATAAAAATGCACTAATCTAGCTTTGTGAAAATCATGTCAAAATAATCAAGAGCAGAACAAGATAATATAAAAACACAATCAAACAGATCTAAACCAATTAATAACCACTTCCTTAATAAGTTATAAAAATTATTAACAGCACTAAACAAGGTTACTTTACAGAGGGCTAGATAGAGTGATTACAGGTAATAGTTAAACAGTGGAATGTGTTAAGCCTCCCGCCTACATTCAATACCCCCTGGCGACGAACGATTTGTCGTAACCAGGGCTGCTCTTTCGTATTTTATAGGGGGTTAAGAGGGCCGTATGATGAGCGTAGCCCTGAAGGAGTTATGGTCGTTACTTGTTGAATAGTGCCAATTAAGCTGTTTTGCCAACCTTTCGACTAACATCAAGCCCAGACCAAAACCGCTGGAGTTATGCTGGGACAGCGGGTTGACGATATCGATTCGATTACCTGCCTGCTCAATGGAGATACCTTTAGCGCCATGCTCTAAGCTGTTACGCACTAAGTTGTTCAACACGATAGTCAGCGGCTCCTTGAGCACAAACAGCTCGGTTTCATCACACTTGAGTTCGACCGGTACGTCACTCCCCTGAGCGTGCTTCTGATCATAGATGATGCTTTCAAGTAGAGATTCCAGTTTCACAATACTGCAATTCATAGGGCTGCAATCTGAGCTCATCAGCCAAAGCAGTGTCTCGGTGATCGATTTCATCTGAGTCGTTGCCTGACTGGCATGTAGGGTTGGTCCCGTCAGCTTTCCCTGCTGCAGGGTCAGAATATCGAATGAGGACTGACATATGGCGATAGGTGTTCTGAGCTCATGGCTGGCGAACCGCAGGAAAGAGAGTTCACGCTGCTGGGCCTCCTTGAGCTGTTTAATCGAGCTATCCAGGGCATCGACGATCGACTGAAGCTCTGCATAGCACTGTTTAGGGAAACGAAGCTGTTGCATCTTCTGCCAGTCGTGTTGCTTTATCGCACGGCTGATCTCATGCACCGGCGAAATCACCCGGCTCTGTAGATACCAAGCCAGAATGGCGTTCACAGTAAATGTCATGATGACTAAGAGTAAGATGGCTGCCATGTTTTTCGGCGCAAATTCGAGATCGTGAGTCGCGTTGTAATGCAGCCACACATAGCTCTCTTGACCATCTTGCCCCTGATGCAACATCAGGGCATCGATAAACTGGCCGTCGGTATGCAGGTGTTTAACATTTTGTGGTTTATCGGGAGCAACGCCTCCGTTGATCGCCCTCACCCGATCCGGCACCGACTCCCAACTGGAAAATACCGTGATATTGTCTGTTTGAAATGTATTATTTCTCGGGCTGGTATAGAGCGCTGCCGCTTGGGCCGCATTGCTCATAGTAATGTCATGCATGCTGAACATGCCGGTACACATCATGCAGAGTGGGATGAAACTATTGATGATCAAGGTTATTGCCAAAAAACATAAACCATAGACCTGATAGACACGCTTTAAACTGAGCTTAGGCTTCATCTGTATCTGCCTTTAAACATAAGCCTACCCCTCGAATTGTGTGGATAAGCTTCTGCTCGAATGGCTTATCGACAATTTTGCGCAGCAGATGAATGTGGCTACGCAGGCTATCGCTATCGGGCAAACTATCGGGCCATAGCAATCGCTCAATCTCTTCCCGCTCAACTATTTCAGGGCTCCTGCGGGCCAATAGAGTAAGGATCTGCCATCCCGTGCGAGATAATGTCAATAACTGTCCCTGCCTGTGAGCATGATGCCCGGCAAAATCTAATTCAAGCTCCCCGATTGAGAGTAACTTGGGGGACGGACGCCGCTGAGAGACTACTCTGAGACGTGCAACTAACTCAGCCATGGCAAAAGGCTTAACCAGATAGTCATCGGCACCAACCTCAAACCCCGACAGTCTGTCCTGCAGGGTGCTCCGCGCCGTCAGCATGATGATAGGTGAAATAATGCGTTGCTCTTTCCACTTTTTACATGCGGTAATTCCGTCGCCATCGGGCAAGTTCAGATCGAGTATTATCGCATCGAAGGTACGGCCGAATATGGCCTGCTCGGCCTGAGCGAGTGTCTCAGCATAATCACACTCGATCTCGTTTAGATCCAGATAATGAATAATATTCTTGGCCAACAGGCGATTATCTTCGACAAGGAGAACTAACATGCGTTATATAATTTCCAGTTGATGTGCAATATGAACCAAATTAGCCCTGTTAGTGGCCGACAACTTATTTCTCATGGACTCGAGATGGTATTCCACACCGCGAACAGTAATATGAAGCTCCTGTGAGATCTCATGGTTGTGGAGCCCGGTTGCCGCCATTCTCAGTGCCTTGATTGCCGTTTGGTTAAATAGGTTATTTTGCCGATAGGGGTTTATCTCATCATGAAAATGCTCAAACAGACTCATCTGAGCTTGTTTAAGTGTGGCCTCTAAACCGGTCAAATTTAATTCACCCTGTGGATGCTTAGATAGCAGGGTAAATCGCCCACTCCAGGCGTCCGATGCAAAGTGTTTCAATGGCCAACTCAGGACGGTATTCACCCCATGACGATTAAAGAGTTTTTTAGCTTTATTCGGCAGACCATTTTCGCACAGAACATAGCAATAGGGGGACTCGAGCCGCAAGGCTTCGGCAAAGTTAATATCTGTAGGCGCGACGCGTGTCACGTATTGTTCGTGTAGCAGCTGAACTGTTGGTGATGAAGCAAGTACGCCACCACGACTTCGAAGTACTCTTCGTGTCAGCAGACTCTTTCGGCTGTTCTGCATATAGTCTTGATAGGCGCTATTAGCAACTCCCTGAAACCAGAACCCACCGAAGCCATGCTCGGCGATAGGAAGCTTTATGCTATTGAGGATGCTTTCAGCCAGTGGCCTGCTTTCGCCAGTCTCAAGCCCCGACAAGCGTGTTAATTTTTCCATTTCCCCACCATCTCGCACCCAATCATCACTTTCTGTGGTCACTTTCAAACCCAATTACAAACCTGAGCTACAAGCCAGAATTAAAATCAGAGTTACAAATTGTTAAACTCGTAACCATAACCTTACTCAAATAGCTTCAACCGATAAACGCTCTTAACGAGGATCTTCTAACTACACAACAGAAAAACAAAATTTAAATTTATCCCCTCCTATTTTGACGCAATTTTGACATGCCTTACTTTATACTCATCTCTCCATTGCCTTAAACACCCGATGTTATGACTGCAAACAGGGCAAGATTAGGTCCATTCATTTGCCGAATCATTATTTGAAAGTAAAAACACCCCAGAGATAACCAACACCTCCCCCAGCGATGAGCCCCTCGGCTAATTAGCTCCTATTCGGCTGCGCCAAACCGTGTCGAGACGCTCATCAACAAATCAAGTTTTGCCGCTCAGAACAAAATGACAGGTTCAAACCACTATTTTATCAATCAAACATGAGCAAAAAACCAAAAACATTCAAGTTAAAATGTAAGACTGACTCAAGCAAAAAATAGAAAGACTCGAATCCTTCACGTTAAAATTGAGACATTTAAAAACATAAAAGCTAAAACAAGAAGTAAACCGAACAAAGTAAAGCAATGAAAAACAACGCAATAAATAAAACAAAGACAAGGTTAAACAATAATTAACCTGCCAGTTATCAATACCTCTTTACTTCTTAACAAAACAGAATAAAATTCGCGCAAAATTTAATTACTACCGATATAACCAAGCTCGAACACAAATACAAGCCAAACACTTAAAAAGACAAACATTAAGGAGTTAAAAGTGGATTTTACAAACGTTGAACAGTCAAAAAGTAGCACATTAGTTCCGGTATCAGGACTGTCATTTTTTGCTGTTGCCTCTGGTTTTTTAATGAGTCTGATCCCACTATCATTACCATCATTCGGGCTCAGTGAGTCTCTGGTGCCCTGGCTGGCCAGTATTTTCTATCTGGGCATACTGATAGGTGCGACCAGCATCCAGAATCTGGTTTCGAGAACCGGGCACAGAATCGCGCTGATCCTCTTTCTTAGCGCACTGATCCTGACGATTATCGCCATGCTGCTCATGCCTGATGCGGTGGTGTGGTTAATTGCAAGGTTCGTTGCAGGATTTGCCGTTGCCGGAATATTCGTGGTGATCGAATCCTGGTTACTGATGGCCGATAGCAGCAAGCAGAGAGCTAAGCGTTTGGGCTTATATATGACATCACTCTACGGTGGCAGCGCCTTAGGGCAGCTGGCTATCGCTCCTGTTGGTATCAGTGGTATCGCGCCATATCTCGCTGTTATCTGCCTGTTGATGCTGGCGATCTTGCCGCCGCTGTTGATAAAGCGTGGTCAGCCGAGCTGCGAGCAGCACCAGAAGATGAAGCTCAGTGAACTGAAAGGCATCAGTCGCCCCGCTATTCTGGGCTGCTTAGTTTCAGGATTACTGCTTGGCCCGATATATGGCCTGATGCCTGTGTATATCAACAACCAGGTTCAGAGCACAGATCAGACAGGTATGCTGATGGCGGTCATCATATTAGGCGGAATGCTGGTTCAGCCTTTAGTCAGCCATCTGTCTAGCCGGATCAGCAAGAGCCTGTTGATGGCACAGTTCTGCTTATTCGGTACATTAGGTATAATTGGCGTGCTGGAAGCGCAGAGTTTTGTGATTATTGCTACCAGCTATCTTGTTCTGGGCGCCTGTAGTTTTGCTTTATATCCGATAGCAATCACATTGGCCTGTGATGCACTCCCGGTGGAGAAGATTGTATCTGCAACAGAGATAATGTTGCTCAGCTATAGTGTGGGTTCGGTAGTGGGGCCATTGTTCGCGGCAAATCTGTCTGATTCTCCCGATGGCATCATCTTCTATCTGGGAGCTTGTCTCATCACAACCTGCATCTACATGTTGATAAAAAGCATGCAGAAGGCACACGGCGAGCAGTGGCCACTGTCCCAGTGATGGGGCATCAATCAGAGATAGGCAGTGATCAGATAAAGGAGAGTGCTATTGATTCACAAGCATTTCCCTGAGTCCCCCGGGAAGCTGTTTGTGTCATTTAATATGTTTGCGGATAACGACTCTTAAATACTTGGCCGAAGCGAAATACCGCTTCGGCCATATAGGTTCTTACTAAGAACTATAGGTTAAATGTTACTCATAACCGTGACGGCTCACTTCAGACCAGTGCTTATCCACCTCCTCCTTGAGAAACGCTTTCTTCTGTTCAGTTAAGGTATCGAGCGATATCCCAACCGCCTTCTGGGCACTCTCCTTGGTGCTGATATCGGGATAATTAACCTCTTTCACCTCAAGCATCTTTAAGATCTCCGCCAGCGCCGTGCGCGCATATTTGGCTTGCTCTATTGCGGTGTCCAACAGCTCACGCCCCTCACTTGGGTTATGGGCATATAATCCATGGGATGCCATGGCAAAATCCCAACGCCATTGTGAATGACGGATAGCCATCAGGGCATCATTGATGATAGGCCAGGTAGCACCGGCATCCCAGGCCGCCTGCGCCTCATAATGAGCCTTAACCAATAATCCTTCTACCTCTCTGGCCTTAGCTTCTATCTCATGTTTACCCGTTTCCAGCGTCTGCATTAATGCCGCCTTATCCCCGTGGCACCCCTGACAAGCTTGAGGGTAATGATCTAACGCCTTACTGACTTTATGGCTGGTAAATTGATTCCCCTTATCATCGCTGGTAGCGGGCATATGACAGGTAATGCAAGTTACGCCCTGCTTGGCATGCTCACTTCGACTCCAATGTTCAAACTCAGGGTGACGCGCCTTGAGGATAGGCGTCTTAGAGATAGGGTGGATCCACTCATAGAAACGTCTGGTATCGTAATACTTCTCGATGTCATCGGCATTGTTGCCAAAGATCCAGGGAATATTGACCTTGTTACTGCGTTCGGGCTGAAAATAGTAGCTCACATGACATTGACCACAGACCTGTGCCCCCTGCATGTTGATATCCTGCTTATCGAACGGTATATGAGCCTTAGTCATGGCGTCTTGCGCATGTGGTCGCGGCAATGCCAGCTTGGCAGAGCCTTTAACATGACAATCGGTGCAGTAAACCACACTTTGAATTTCGGTACCTAAATCGGTAAAATTATTCGCCGAAAAGCCTTCGACACCAAGCTCACCGATTAAGCGGGGAACATCCGGTGATTTACAGGTCCAGCAGCTGGCTGACAGGCCTTTCTTCCCTTCTGCCACCGCCACTCCGGTACGCAGGGTATGAGTAACATCTGCGACGGCAAAGTGATGGCCTCGAGGGCTATGATACTCTTTAGCAAAAGAGGAACCCGCCCACAGAATAACGGCAGCGGGATAACTCGCCAACATATCTTGTCGCTCCGTCTGCTCCGATGTGGCCAGCCAACTCTTATACTGATTAGGAAACTTCTCTTGCATGGCATTATCGAGCTTAGCATCAACAGCTCCTGCGGATGCAGGCATGCTAACAGCAAAGACAGAGAAGCACAGACTCAGAACCGATAGCGCCTTAGTTTTATTTTTTTGTATAGAGATCATTTAAAATCCAACGTTGTAAAACAGATAAATTGTCAGCCAGTATCAACTGAAAAAAAGCCCGTTAATGAGCATCAGCCCGGGCGTCCATCGGCTCTGGGACTACATAGAATTGCCGCATAATTCCAGACGAACATTCCGAAAGCCACCGACCAGAAAGACCCTGCCAACCATAACCACAGCTGAGACTGCTCAGGCAAAAACAGCGGTATCACAGCCCTGAATATTGCCGCAATTGGCAGACAGATAAAGGCTATTGCCATCTTAGGTCCCTCATAGATATTACGGCTGGTATGCCCCAACGACACGCGGGAGATCATAGAGAGGCAGATCCCGGCAAGCGTGCCTATGGCAAACAGATGCAACAGGTGACGATAGGCATTGAGGTCGTTTACGTTCCAGGCCAGCGCAAACAGAGTTATCGGCAAGAATATATAGGCCGAGTGCAGAGACCACAACATGGGCTCTTTCAGGGTCTTATGGGGAAACCAGCGTAACCAACGAGCCAGGTGAAGTGCTCCAGCGGCAATTAATAATACCTGCTCAAGCGCCGAAGGCATCATCTTAGTAATCGCCTGCACCACCAACAGCGCCATCAAAGCAATAAGAGAACGTTCAATGACAGCTATTGGCGTTGGCTTAGTCTGTTTAATCTTAATCGCAGTAAAGAAGGGGATCACACGTCCGCCGACTATGGTAATTAGCAGGCCTAACCACCATAGCATGGCCTGCCAGATATGATTACTTAAGGTGAAATTACGCTCGCTGAGTGCGTAATAGCTGAGAAGGTTAATCCCTAACGCAACCGCCAGCATGATAGGAAAGCCGATATTGTGCCACTGCTTAACTTTATAGATGCAGCGCCACAGCTTAATAGCGGTGAATCCGAGGAACAGAGAATCAAACAACGCCGGCAGCCACAAGGGGATCTCGAAGGGGGCGAGCAGTAACAGGCGGGCAGACAACCAGCAACCGAAGGTGACGGCCAGCGGCCAGCCCTTCATGCCGGGTTGATTGGTCCAGGTCTGTACCGAGGTCAGCAGGAAGCCACACACGATAGCTAATGCGAAGCCGAACAGCATCTCGTGGGGATGCCACCATAATGGCACGACCTTCACCCAAAACTCACTCTGAAACAGGCTATATTGCGGCAGGAACCAGGTCACCAGCCATAAGGGAATATAGAGCATCGCAATGGAGGCACCACCGAGAAAGAAGGGACGAAAACCCAATCGCCATATTGCAGGCGTCTTCTCGGTCTCGGCGGGATCATCAATATTTAACATGCTGGCAGGCTCCTGCTCTCAATCGTGTGCAAAAAAGGGGCAAAACAAAGGACAAAACAAGCATCTTAAATGTCACTTTATAATTTTGCCTTAGTTTATCGGTACACAACCCCCATAACAATTGATAAGCTCCGGGAATCTTATTTCTGTGATCTTCATATTAAAAATAGCCTATCTGGCTGATTTTAAATACCTCTTTATTGACAGTTATGTCTTGAAACCCGAATTAAAACCAAAGCTTAAACCAGAATTGATATCAGAGTTTAAAATAGTCACACGATTTGTGTGGCTGGCTCGATATGAGTCTCTTATACTGCTCCCCCATGGGTTGAGCGCTCCCTACACTTCAAAGACATTTCCCGTCTGGCCCACATGGACGTGGGAAATGCCTGAGTGATATCAGGAATATCACAGCCCTATGGCGCAGATGGAGAGAATGGCGAAAGTGTAAGGAACACTTTTCGGCCATGTACACTTTGATGGGAAAAACTCCCTTCCATCGCTCTGACCGCCATGGAAGGTGGAAATGTGCCAGATGTCGGGAACATCTGGCACCCTGCAATCAGAGATAAGTACATCTGACCTCCACGGATGGAGAGAATGCCTAAAATGTATGGAACATTTTTCGGCCATATACAAAAAAGGCGCCACTCTGGCGCCATATTGGCTCATAATGTCACAACCTTTCATCGAGCCGGGCTTTTACATCATTAATCTCTGATATGGCCTGACCCACAGGTGAATAACGAGCTCTACTCTTCAAAATTCACTTTTATCTTTTTCACATCATGCTGCATCTCAACTGGCTTAGGCACATGGATGGATAACACACCTTTTGCGTATTTAGCAGTGACCAGCTCGACATCCACATTGAAACCGAGCGGGATCTGTCGGTGAAATGTGCCAAATGAGCGCTCTCTCAAGTGATAGCCTTTCTCATCGCTCTCCTGCTCATATTTTTTCTCGCCACGGATACTCAGATAGGTGCCCTGGATATCGACATCAATATCTTTCTCATTCATATCAGGCAGCTCAGCCTTAATCTCAAAGTATTCGCCGTACTCCTTCACGTCGATGGCAGGAATAACATGGTGTTTGTCCAGCCTCGAATTAGGCCAGCTCGATAACCACTCCCTGGAAAAATCATTGAAGATATTATCCATAGCCGATCTGGGATCGTCTCGGTGAAAAATAGATGGGAAAAATGATTTCATAACAATCTCCTTCTGTTAGTTAAACTATGAGTTCAACATCGTCCTGAGTTAAACAATTTAAACTCACCACAAGAATCCGATCGCTTACGCTTTCGGATCCCTCTACTAGAGTTTAGTTCACATGAGGAAAGCAGATAGAATTGTTAGGCTTAATGATGCAAATAAAACCAGCAAAAAAAGAGTGTTTATTAGTCAATATATAGTATGAATTAAGCCAACTCATCTGAAGACAGGAGAAACTCTCAATTTCAGAAAAATTATCGTCCCTTTCTTTGATAGGCCTGACTGATAACGTCAACCTCTGCATAGATAGACTCGATGGTTTTAGCTAGCTGATAGATAAGCCAGCTGTATCCCGTCAGCGCAAACTCCTGTTGTTCATCCCTGTCCAGCGATGCCAATAGCTGCTGATGAAGGTTGAGAGCCATCTGCTGGGGTAACTCAGGTAGCGTATCACGTCGGCCAATGAGAAACTCAGAGAGCTCCAACAGGCTGCTCTGAAGTATCAATGCGATTTGGTTAACCTTTGCATAGGAGGCACTATCTTCATCGGTCCAACGAGTCTGAAGCAGCAACTCCAACAGGGTGATCACCCGGATCTGCTTATTCACCAGGTGAGTTAATACTGACTTATATTGTTTAAGTGTCTTACTCTCCCACTCCAGAGAGAAGAAGAGCTTCTTCTGGGTCAATACCGCCTTCATTGCAGACTCTAGCTCGGGCCTGGCATCGAAAGGCTCCTTCATTGAGGCGGTAAAGTGCTTATCCAATATGACCGCTAATATGTTTGTCGAATGAGCTAACTGGCTGCGCCAATCCTGTTTAGCCTTTATCGGAAACACAAACAGGGAAACAAACACGGCAATAAAACAGCCCAGCAGAATATTGGCCGTGCGCCAGAGCGCCTCAGAGGTATCGTGATGTGCATCGCCGATCACGATAATCATGGTAAATCCCGCGACCAGATAGGCATAGCTGTATCGCCCGGCAGAGATAAAACAGGTCAAGCTGACCCCAAGGATCAACAAGCCCATCAGTAACCAGTAATGCTGAAAACTGACCACCAGCATGACACCATAAGCAGAGCCAATACATGTCCCCACCGCCCTTTGCATCGATTTTTCGATCGCGCCACCCACCTGAGGCAAACTCATCATAATGATCACTATGGTCACCATGCTCCAAACGAAGTGAGGCTGAGCCCAGAAAGCATTGATAATGACGGCAATAAGTAGGGCTAACCCCAATTTCAAGGCATGAATGGCCCGAAAATGACGGTAGATATAATTGGCAAAGGGTGTAGCAGGAGAAAAAACTGACATGATGAGGTAACCGAGAACAAACTGACTTCTATATGTAATTATTGCAGATATTTAAATCAGCGTGGGGACCAGACTATGAAATAGTATAAAACTGAGAGCTTCTCTCTTAATAATCAGCACAGACTTGTGTTGATGTCACATAATCAACTGCAATTCAGCTAGTGCTGCGACTCTTTAAAGCGACTTAGCAATTTGTCCATCGACCCTGTGGATAAGGGTTTTAGCAGGTAGCCATTACACTTGCCTCTGGCATTGAGAATATCGCGTCGATCACTGCTTGATGTCACCATAACGATTTTTACCGATTTCTCGGGCGAGATCATCTTGGCTCTTTCCAGACTTCTGATCTCCTCGAGTGCGTACATGCCATCAAAGAAAGGCATGGATATATCCAGACAGATCAGCTCATAGGGATCGTTTTCGTGCAGTGCAGTTTTGAATATCTGTACCGCTTCGGCACCATTCACAACGGCATCGACACTACCCGACAGAGATAAAATGTCTCTGTTTATATTTCTCGATACCTTATCGTCATCGGCTATGAGTATTCGCACTTGCTACCTCAAAATAATCGTAAAAAATGGTCATCGAATCAATCAACCTACTCCAGAAAGAAGCATGGTTACTTATTGCTCTCAATAATGATTCTTTATAGCGCTCATTGTTTACGATTCATTTTCACCAGACAACACTAGTCGTCTTAATGATAGCTTGTCGCTTTACCCCTGTGACTCGAACTCAGCGAGCCAGGTTTTAAGCAGTCCGTTGAGCAGAGGTTTCTCGGCATCACTAAGCGATAGCATCAACCCTTGCTGAATGTTCACATGCTCTACTATCAGCTCATCGATAAGCGCCAGCCCTTGCCCGGTTAAAGCCACCGACACGCTACGCCTATCCTGCTGACTATGCACTCTGACAATCTGCCCCTTACTTTCGAGGCGATCCAGACGGTTTGTCATGGCACCGGACGTCAGCATCATGGTGGCAATTAACTCAGATGGAGTTAAGCAGTGATCTCCACCCGCACGTCTGAGCGTCGCTAACACATCGAACTCACCCAGTGTCAGACCGTAACGCTTATGGAACGCCGCAATTTGCGTTTCAAGGTGCTTACCTATACGCATCAGTCTGCCTATCAACTCCATCGGCAGAGTATCCAGCTCAGGTTTCTCCTTGCCCCACTGAGCGACCACTCTATCTATTCCATCTATCTCTTTGTTCATATACTCACTCAACCACGAGGTTTAAAGTAATAAGCACTCCCCGTGACAATCGTCATCGGCAGAGTAACCTATTCAAGCTCTCCCTTGCTTCCAACTCTCAACTCCTTACTCTCTATACGGACTGAGCGACGGCTCTATCTATGCCATCTCCCCCGCCTCTTTGCTCATACCTTCAACTACCCAGTCATCTCTTTGTTCGAATACTCTCTCAATCACAAATATAACTTAACACAAAGAATCTTGACGTAAAGATACTTTACAAAATCAAAGCATGAGCGCACACTAATTAAATATCTTAACGTAAAGATACTTATTTTCAGCCCCGCTATTGAGACTCAGAGCATGAATATACTACTGGCCATGATCCCCGCATTTTTCTGGGGAACCACCTATGCGGTGACTCAATATACCCTCCCCGAATGGCCGCCACTGCTGCTCGGTGCGTTAAGAGCCTTGCCCGCAGGGCTACTGCTTCTGGCCATCAAGCCAAGCATGCCCAAGCGATCAGAATGGGGAGTACTCTTCCGGCTCGGACTAATCAATATCGCAGCGTTTTTCAGCTTAATCTTTGTGATGGCGTTAACTCTGCCATCCGCCATCTCCGGTGTAGGTATGATCTCAGTGCCCGTCTTCGCCATGCTCTATAACTGGGCCGTCAATAAGCGCCGCCCTAATGCGATACAAGCTTTCTTCGGCTTAGTATTAATTGTACTGGCCTGGCTGCTATTCGACCCGGGCTCTATCAGTTTAAGCCCAGTTGGATTAATGGCTTTACTCGCCGCCATTCTATGTATTGTCATCGGCAGCTCTATTACCAAGTCTCTGGCCGATCGCATCCACTGGTGGAGTATTTTGACCTGGCAACTGATCATAGGGGGGACCCTGCTGGCCATTGCGGCCGCGGTTCATGCCCTCTTCTCACCCGGTACATATCTGGAGGCTGTACAAGGCTTTAGTTCGGCCAATGGCGCAGGCCTGTTGTGGATAACCCTTCTCAATACGGTATTGGGTTACATCATGTATGTTTGGCTACTGCAGAGAATGACGGTTGTCGACTTTACCTTCGGTGGCATCGCCAACCCGATCGCAGGCATAGTCTCAGGCATGGTGTTACTCAATGAGTCCTTCAGCCCCCATCAGTATCTGCTTATGGCTGGCATGATATTGACCTCACTATTGCCACAGATCATTCAACTAATCAGAAATAGAAAGCCTCACTCCGTCGCAGTTAAGAGCTCCTGAGGTAAAAACGGGATGACTCTCCAGCCCCCATATCTATGGAGGGCTGGCAAATTTAAGCTCCGCCTCCCAAGCTTCACCACATTACTCCGCCCTCAAATGTTCAAACTCCTAAATGTTCAAATTCCTGAAACCCTGAGTTCCAATCTTACTAACTGTCAACATTAGTTAAATACGGTATAATCCGCCTTTGTTTTTAAAAAGTTGAAAAATAAGCTTTGTTTTTTATAAAAAATGAAGCGGACCTGTGACAAATAAACACAGAACATACGCACAGTTACTCAGATGTTGGATACAAAAATGACGATATACCGCAGCTGCATCATGTTAGTTATCTTGGCCGTCACCAGCCTAACGGTGAACGCAGAGGACTCTCTGGTAGAAAGCAGGTTGAAAGATGAACTTTTAACGTCGGAACTTCCCTTCGTTCTCACGCCCCATAAGGTAAACTATATTCTGTTTGCCACCTATAACGATAATCCGAATATCGAGCCCTTTCTCCCGGAAGCTGAGCAGCAAGGCTTTGACCCTGTAATCGATAACGTCGAGGCCAAGTTTCAGATAAGCTTTAAGTTTCCCTTGATGTACAACGTCTTCGGTGACAACGGACACCTGTTTGTAGCCTACACTAACCAATCTTACTGGCAGGTCTATAACAAAGACATCTCCTCACCCTTTCGTGAAACTAACCATGAACCCGAGATCTTCATGCTGTTCAATAACGATTGGGAGATCGCCGGCATGACCAACTCATTCTGGGGCGTCGGTGCCGTACATCAATCTAATGGTCAACCTCAAGGCCGCTCCCGCAGTTGGAACCGCATCTATGGCACCATGATATTCGACGGCGGCCCCTTCGCTCTCGCAGGCAAAGTCTGGTGGCGTATCCCGGAAGATGAGAAGGAGTCGGCTAACGATCCCCGTGGTGACGATAATCCCGATATCGAAGACTACATGGGTAACTTCGAACTCTCAGGCGTCTATGGTCTGGACGAGCACAGGTTTACCATGATGCTGCGCAATAACCTGTCATCACCTAACTACGGGGCGGTAGAGCTCACCTGGAGCTATCCGATAATCGGGAACTTGAGACTCTATACCCAATACTTCAATGGTTATGGTGAGAGCCTTATCGATTACAACGCCCACACCCAACGCATCGGCATCGGTGTCTCGATTAACGATATCCTCTAGAACACTGCCTTAGAAACTAGAACCGGGACATCATGGTTTGCATGATGTCCCGGTTATTCAGCTCATTAAATACAACCAACAAACCGACTTACATACCTTTAGCCATCAAGCCCGCTAAATCACAGTGACCTTCTCAATAACGATCGACTCTCTTGGCACATCGTCGTGACCCGCGACACTGGTGGTCTTGACCTTCTCTATCTTCTTGATGACATCCATACCGGCGGTGACCTTACCAAACACGGCATAACCCCAACCGACATTGGTGGTCGCGGTATGATCCAGAAAACTGTTGTTGGCTAAGTTAATAAAAAACTGCCCGGTGGCGGAGTGTGGTGCATCGGTGCGCGCCATGGCGATGGAACCCACGACATTCTTCAAGCCTTTGTTGGCTTCGTTGACGATACCGGCACGAGTCGGCTTCTCATCCATATCGGCCGTCAGACCGCCGCCTTGTACCATAAAGCCTTTGATCACGCGATGAAATATCGTACCTTCATAGAATCCATCCTGACAGTATCTCAGGAAGTTTTTCGCACTGACAGGGGCGTTGTCGACATCGAGCTCTATAGTGATATCGCCAAGGTTAGTTGTAAAAATAATCATATTCGTTGCCGTTTTCGTTGATCGTTGAACTCAAGGAGTTAACTCACTTGAGATGCAGTAGCTGAGGCCAAACTGTAGCGGCTTTAAGCCTGTATCACCACCAGAATGATAAACTCTTTATTTATGCGCAACTAACATTCCCCCTGAAGCGTTACTGGGATGTAAGCGCTCTGAAACTCAAAATACGACAAATTGATACCGGTTCGTGATTAAGGTAACGTTAATACGGTAAACCTTGAGGACCATCAACATTTTATAGGGGGCCGATGTGGTAATTTTGGTCTCTTATCTGGCATAGAGAAGAGTTAATGAAATCAATCCGGCCTTTCAGAGGCAGTGTAGCAGCCTCACTGTTAACTAAGTTCCTCCTTTTTCTAGCAGTCCTGTTTTCCCCATCGGTATTTGCCAGCACATCGGGAAGTTCAGGGCAGTTATTAGACTTAACTGCCACAACAGCGGGTTATCTCGCGCTGTTTATTTTTGTCTTCTCTTATCTGTTGGTGATGGGAGAGGAAGTTATCCATCTGCGTAAGTCTAAGCCGGTGCTGGTCGCTGCCGGGCTTATCTGGGGCATTATCGGATTTATCTATGTACAAAATGGCATGTCAGAGCTATCAGAGGCCGCCTTTAAACATAACCTGCTGGACTATGCAGAGCTGTTTCTCTTCCTGTTGGTTGCCATGACCTACATCAATGCCATGGAGGAGCGCCAACTGTTTGATGCTCTGAGAGCCTGGATGATCGGGCGCGGCTTTAGCCTGAGAACGGTATTTTGGTTAACCGGATTTATGTCGTTTTTTATCTCCCCCATCGCCGATAACCTGACCACGGCCCTGCTTATGTGCGCCGTTGTCATGAAGGTCGGCGGTATCAACCACAAGTTTATCTCCTTAGCCTGCATCAATATTGTCATCGCCGCCAACGCCGGAGGCGCGTTTAGCCCCTTCGGTGATATCACAACCTTGATGGTGTGGCAAAAAGGGGTCGTTCAATTTTCACAGTTTATAGACCTGTTTATCCCATCACTGGTGAACTACATTGTTCCTGCGACCATAATGAGCCTGTTCGTTGTTAATCGCACCCAAAAGGTGCAAGAGGAAAAGGTAATCATGAAACGCGGGGCTAAACGGATCGTAGGCCTGTTTTTACTCACCATAGCAACCGCAGTGTGCACCCATACCTTCCTGGGGCTGCCTCCGGTGCTGGGCATGATGACGGGACTCGGTTTCCTGCAGTTTTTCGGTTTCTTCCTGCGTATGACCTTCGATAAATCGGTGGCAAAAAAACGAAAACTAGCCGAGAGAGCTCAGGATGAGAAACGTCTTACCTATCTGGGACATGTGGTGCCTTTCGATGTGTTCACCCGCATCGCCAGAGCCGAATGGGACACCCTGCTATTCTTCTACGGCGTGGTATTGTGCGTCGGAGGGCTAGGCTTTATGGGCTACCTGAGCCTAGTGTCCGAGGCCATGTATACCCATTGGGATGTCACCTACGCTAACATCGCCATCGGCGTCCTGTCGGCCATAGTAGATAACATACCGGTGATGTTTGCCGTGCTGACCATGAATCCAGATATGGGGTTAGGCCAGTGGCTGCTGGTCACTTTAACCGCCGGCGTTGGAGGCAGCCTGCTCTCGATTGGCAGCGCGGCCGGTGTGGCCCTGATGGGGCAAGCTCACGGCGTCTACACCTTCGCGGCGCATCTTAAATGGACTCCGGTTATCGCACTGGGTTACGCGGCCAGTATTCTGGTGCACCTCTGGCTCAATGCATCCCTGTTTTAATGGGGCTTTAGTACCGACCAATTCAGAATAGTTCGAATTAAAGCTCTCGAGATCCCACAAGCCTCACCGGTTGCGGGACTCCCTAGATCGTCAGGCTCTGACATCATTAGCTGAATTTACCCCTTATACGCGCCACTCGCGTAATGTTGCTCATAGCTGTGGCTATAGTCTTGGATAGGCTGATGATTGTGACGCTTGCGCAGGCGTTAACATTGACATAGATACCTCGATTCTTTGTGGCTGGAAAGGCAACTCCTTTCGATAAGCTAAGAATACGCTCCGAAAGCACACACTTGAAATTATCACTTTCCATTATTATGATAACTTTAAATAATCATAATAAGCTAACCCTTTATGCTAAACCCACTCTGGCTCAATACCTTCAAAACCTTAATAGAGGTTGGCCATTTCACCCAAACGGCAGAGAAACTTCACATGACACAGCCCGGTGTCAGCCAACAGATACAAAAGTTGGAAAACGCCTGTGGCCACGGCCTGATCAAGCGAGAGAAGAAGAGTTTTGAGCTCACCGAGCAGGGAAGGTTAGTGTATGAATATGCGCTGAAGCTCGCCGAAGGTGAAGCTAACCTGATAGAGACGCTCGGCTTCGATAACCCCTACTCGGGACAATGTAAGATCTCTTGTTCGGGCTCTCTGGCTTTGCAGCTGTATCCGGCACTTCTTTCACTGCAGCAGCAACACCCCGAATTGAGCATTCAGCTGGAAGCCGCACCTAATCAGAACATTTTGCATGATCTACAATCCGGAGAGATCGACTTAGGCATAGTGACCCACATCCCTGCGAGCAGCCTCTATCAAAGCAGCCACATAGGTGAGGAGACCCTATGTTTGGTGTTACCTAAGCAGTATGCAGATAAAAAAATCACCCCTGAATTACTCATCGAGTGTGGATTAATCGACCATCCGGATGCGAAACATTACCTGTCACTTTATTTCGAACTCGGCGGAGATAAAGCGTTAGCCGAACTCAGCTCAGATAAGCTACCTAAGTCCGGCTATATCAATCAGGTCAACCAGATACTACTTCCCGTTGCGAAAGGACTCGGCTTTACCGTGCTGCCCGAAAGTGCGGTAAAAAACTTCCCTCTCAGAGACAAGCTCTATATTGCTTACGCGGCCAAGCAGGTGAAAGAGACCCTTTATCTGGTGCAGAAACGTAACCGAAATTTACCCAGTCGCTACCAAACGGTGAGCCAACTGCTGCACGACACGATCTTGCCCCATTAGGGTATGCCTCCCCCGAGGTGCCGTCTCTTCGAGTTATTAACGATGAACATCGACCACCGCTTCTGCAGGTTCATTTTGATAACGCTCAAACATCTCCTCAAGTGACTCACTGGGAGCTGAAAACCCTTTATCAACCAGAAACTCTTCATTGTAGAGTTTAGAGGAGGAACGTTCGGCAAGATCGCAGCAAAACGTCACAATAGTCTTGCCCGCGCCCATTTTTGCCGCGGCGTAAAGCGCTCCAGCTACATTCAGCGCCGAGCTACTGCCCAAAGCAATACCATCGAGCTCCCTAACGTGGCGTGCAATGGCGATAAGGTCCCTGTCTGGCAGGGTAATAGCCTTATCCACCTTAGCCTGGCGGAAATTTTCGACGCTGCGCATGATACCTATCCCTTCAGTAAAGGAGTTGCCGCTGGACACGTACTTGCCGGTTTTAAGGTAGGCGTAGATCCCCGAGCCGTCGGGGTCCACCAGCCAGGTTTTCAATCCATGATACATTTGGGACAGATAACATGAGTTTCCGGCAATGGTACCTCCGGTCCCGGCCACTGAGACTAATGCATCTATTTCTCCCTGAGTCTGCTGCCAGATCTCCGGTCCGGTGTGCTCATAATGCGCCTTACTGTTACTGGTATTTTCAAACTGATCGGCCCACCAGTAGTTATCGTTTCCCTCGGCAATGCGTTTCGCTGTGTGATAAAAGTGATTGGGGTTTGCGAAGGGACAGGCGTCAACCAGCAACAGCTCTGCACCATACAGGTTAATCATCTGCTCTTTTTCGGGGGCCTGGCCCCTAGGCATGACCACCAGCATCTTAAACCTGAGCGCCTTAGCCACCAACGCCAGCCCGATACCGGTATTCCCCGCCGTCCCCTCGACTATGGTCATACCCGGTTTAAGCTTCCCGCTGAAAATCGCGTCCTGAACCATCTGCAGTGCCGCGCGATCTTTAATCGAACCGCCGGGGTTCTGCTGCTCGCACTTTAATAATATTTCACAGCCAGTCAGATCTGAAATGCTGTTGATACGCAGCAGATCCGTGTTTCCGATAAGCTGGGTGACATTTCTCAAAACAGGTGAAAGTGCGGGGGAAAGCCCGGGTGAACGCTCTTGTGAATGTGGAGAAGATTTCATAACCTGATGAATCCTTTGCCTACAATAACTTAAATACTAGGCAGAGATGCCGTTAAAGCAAGTTGTATCACCTATGAGCAAATTGTTCTTCTCTCCCAAAAAATAGAGCAATCTATTTCGTCCCCCCACAGTCTTCACAGTCTTGTAATCGTTATCCCCATAAAGTGAACTTTGGCGGGATTAGCACCATGTGGCACTGATAAACATGGTTTACTGGCCAACCTGCCCATGATGATCATATTCATCGCCTTTACCTCTCAATCTATCGACAGTTTTCTATGGGTGGCGTTAAGCATCGCCATCGGTGATATCTACTATTTCAAATATAGATCTCACCAAGCTAAGGAAACGTAGCGAGAGGGGAAACAGCACCTCAGGTCCGTAAAAGCCAATACTAGATGCAACGCTAAAAAGCAGCACTAAAACTAACACGAAATGCAAGCAAGCCCCCCACAAAAGCCCCTTACCATACGCCACAAAAATGACACCATAGCAAAGCAAAAAACAAACCGCTGCCACACAAAATCCAAACATAACACCATACTTATTAAAGGGTTTACCCCAATTGACACTGCGAATGGATGCAAGTGTAAATACTTTAAGAAACATCAGACTTAAGCTTTCTATCTTTGATAGATTGCTCGCCTTCAACTCTAAGGGGAGATATGATGAAATTTAAAATATTTGCTGCGATAGCGGCCTTGAGTCTGACTCAATGTACAAGTTTAAACCTGGAACAATGTAAACATTCCGACTGGTACTCCTTAGGCATGACCGACGGAAACAGCGGATCGGCATCTTCAACTCTAAATGGATACATAGAGGATTGTCGCGAATTTGGTCTGGGCGTGAATACCGAGCAGTGGACTGCCGGTTACCGGGCGGGACTTGAGAACTACTGTCAACCAGAAAATGGTTACAAACTCGGCTTACAGGGCTCTTACTACAACGGGGTCTGTTCAAATAACAAGTTCATCAAACGCTACAACGAAGGCCATCGTCAGTTTGAGATCAAAAATAAAATATCTAAAATTCAATCCCGGCTCAAAGATATCGAGCGCGAACTTACAGAGGTCAACAAGAAGATCAATGCCAAGCAAGATGTGGCGAGCAATAAAGAAGATAAAAAAAGCCTTAAGAACGAAAGGCATGATCTGGAAAAAGAGTTGATGCTGTTACGCATCGGCGCCGCCGATATCCTCCCCATCCAGCTCCTGTTTTAGGCTCATGCTATCGAACTAAACCAGAGATAAAACCAGGAGTAACGGGGTCAAATATTGTGAAGAGATTAACCATCTGCTCAGCCCCGTTTTTCACCTTTCCCTCTCACCTTTCGCAATAAAAAATACAACCTAATCCTTTGTTGTATGTCACTCGCCCAGCAGATCCCGTAGCTGCTGCTCGGCTATTTCGGCAGGAGTCTTCTCTCTATCTTTGTCTTTATCTTCTGCTCCGGTCGAGGAAGTGTCGCCAAACAGTTCTGCAAACTCGGCCAGAGCCTGCTCGTTGGCATCAGGAACGTCAGAAGCAGCCCCCTTAGCGGAAGGTTTAAAGTAATCACAAAAATTAGCCCGTTCACGGTCCGATATCCACTCGGCCCGCTCCTCCTTGCAGTCGCCTCTGCCTGAGTCGTTGAAGAAGACACACATCTTGCACACGTGTTGATCTGCCCCACAAGCCTCACACTCCTCGCGCCGGGACATAGGCAAAATTATCTCCTCCAGCACCTTACCGCAATGCCAGCATATGAATTGATCACTCATTCTTATCACCTGTTGAGAGTAGCAGACCCAAAAATCATAGCCGATATCCCCCCATAAAATCGACTCTTTATTCTTAGGCACTCCGCACTCCCCTATCCGACCTCTATTTTGTATGTGTGATAGAATCACCGCCTGTTTAACTTCAAAATCATACAAGGTAGTGCAGTGAATCCAATTCTTGCGATCTTAAAAGAACACAATGTCAGTGACACACAAATTAATGAGCTGTTTCAGACTTTGACCGAAAACCCTTTGATGGCGATGGGCACAATCGGCCAGTTAGGCATTCCTCCGGAAAAGCTTCAACAGCTAATGGCGCTGGTCATGCAAAACCCAGCCCTGATAAAGGAAGCCGTAGAAGAACTGGGCTTAGATTTTTCTAAAGTTGAAGCCGCCAAGGCTCAGCTACAACAATAAGCCCCTTATTGTATAAATAAGCTGATATAAATCAGCTGAATTTGGGGCAAAGTCTGCCCCAAATTCGAGTTAACCTATCCTAACATCCTCTAGTCACTCAATCTCTTGCTCGAGAAGTCTCATCATATAAAACCTCTTTATGCCGTCAAAGGTCACTGCCGCGTTTACACAGGTTCACAACACAACCGGCCTGGGTAATAAGAGGGTAAACACTCTGGTGATAAAGGCGTATGATAAAAATGACTAAAAACTGAAAGCAGCGATGGAACTGACTATGGGACAAACAGCAATAGTACTGGGCGCAACCGGCGTAGTAGGCCGTGAACTGGTCGAGCAGCTAAGTCTGGTACCTCAGATAGATGAGGTTATCGCCATCACCCGCAGGCCGATTACGCTCGATAGAAATAATAGCGCTTCTGATAAGATCACGAATCATGTGGTTAACTTCGAGCGATTAGAAGAATATGCCGATGCCTTTAAGGCTGATATGCTTTTCTCCTGCTTAGGCACCACATTGAAACTCGCCGGCTCCATCGAACGGCAACGTCTTGTCGATCTAGACTATCAATACCGGGCCGCAAAACTTGCCTTAAACAATGGCGTAAGCCACTACTTGCTGGTCTCATCCAGCGCTGCCAACCCTGACAGCAATAGCGCCTACCTGAAGATGAAAGGTGAGCTGGAAGCAAAGATCACCGCCCTCAACTTCCCCCAAACCAGCATCATTCAACCCTCACTGTTATTAGGCGAGCGACAAGACTTTCGATTCGGCGAAAAACTCGCAAGCACCCTACTCCCATTCCTGTGCAAGCTCCCGGGGCTCACAAAATATCGCCCCATCACAGGCAAGCAAGTCGCCACCAAGATGTGCCAAATCGCGATTCAAGAGGCGAGTCCCGCTGTAGATAGCAGTCCAAGAGATATCAGCCCAGTAAACAGCAAGGTCCAATATTACCGACTCAATGAACTATTTGATTAATAATAAAAAGTTTAAAAGTTAAACCCTCCACAACCCGTTAACATTTTATTAATAATTTATGACGGCAGCGTCGGTATAGGTTATAATGTGTTCGAAAAATTCACGCTGACGACTTTAGTTCTTTTGCTTGATAGCTTGATTGTTGGCTAGGGTGATTGAGAGCATATCCAGCTTTAATTAGCGCTTTAGGGAATTGCCCTAAGGACATCTCTACAGCTTCCACATCTCTACAGTTTCCACATCTCTACAGTTTCCACATCTCTACAGTTTCCACATCTCTACAGTTTCCACATCTCTACAGTTTCCACATTTCTACAGTTTCCACATCTCTACAGTTTCCACATTTTCATATTTTCAAAGGATTGTTTTTCATGACGTTTTGAATAAGAACCAAAATATTTAAAGGGAGAAAAAATGAAAATCACCATAATTGGAGCTGGTAATGCTGGTTCTGCTTGTGCGTTTATGGCTGCTGAGGCAGGACATAAAGTAAGACTATTGAAGACTTCGAACCGTATTACTCATGATGACCATTTTGAAGCGATGGTAAAAAACAGGGGAATATATTGTATCGATAATACGAAAAAAGGGCATTTTACAGATAGTGCTGATGATGCCGAAAAAACCTTTCAACCATTAGAATTAATTACACGAGACCCTAAAGAAGCGATTGAGGGGACCGATGTAATCATGATTTTTATTCAAACCACATACCATCCGGCTTTAGCGGAAAGAATCGCGAAATACTTCACAGATGATCAATTAGTTATCTTAGTTCCCGGGTATGCAGGCAGTATCTTCTATAATAAATGTTGCGATAATAATCCAATATTTGCAGAAGGGGAATCAACCCCTAATGACGCAAGAGTCGTTGAACCTGGCACGGTAAAAGTCCTGTTTAAAAATGCCAGAAATTCACTGTCATTTTTCCCCGCCACAAGAACGGCAGAAGGAATGGCCGTTGCATCCCGCTTGTTCCCTGCCTACAACATTGAAAAGAGCAAAGTTCGGAAAAATATATTCGAATCGGCACTACACAATCCAAATATTATTGTTCACACAATCGGGCAGTATGTTATGTATCCGATGCTTGAGTATTGTGCAAAGCATCACCCTGATGAAGTGCCATATATGTACAGAGATGCTCTTTCAACTGACATGGCATGGCTAATGATAGATAAATTAGACGCTGAAAAAATGGCGGTGTTAAATGCTCTGGGATGTGAGCCCATTCCTTATCTGGAAGCATGTTTATTTAGAAATGAAGAAGATCTTAACCAAGATCCCAGAGAAGTTTTTGAAAGCTATAAAATCTCATCACCTCCGGGCCCTTATAGTTTCGATAATAGATACGTAACTGAAGATGTTCCTATGGGGCTGGTTTTATTATCATCATTAGGTGAAAAGTTAGGTATTAACATGCCTGAATGTAATCGTTTAATCGAGATGTGTGGCGGTATTTTAGAAAGAGATTTTTATGAAGAGGGCAGAACGTTAGCTTCGTTAGGGTTAGATGAACTAACGAGGGAGGAGTTATTGCACTTTGTAGAGATAAAGAAAGTCGGGAACGACCACTTTAACCGTTCCAGTGTTAGCACTGAGCACTAGCTCTGATTATTAGTGCAGAGCATTAAATTTTAGGCTTAAAATGTGAGGGGCAGGAAGGAGGAATAAAGTTTACTCTGCCCCCGCTAATCACCCCATTTAAAAATTCTACTACACACCACCAAATGTTCTTATCCATATGAAAAGTAGGGAATATACAGGCGATTACTATTGAGGTTGGTTGACTTAAAGGCTTAGCTATATACACTAAGTCTCATGGAGTTTTATTGTATATAGGAAGTATTATGGTAAGTGGATTACTCGGTGAACGGAAGCGATTTACGATTAGGTTCACGGTTGTAGGCATCTTCATTTTAGCCACCTTTTTAACTGCGGCCATCGCTATTGGTTTGCAGTTCTATTTTAGTAAGAGCCTTACCACCGAATCTACGCTTCAATACTACGATCAAGCGGCAGACAACACCAGCAGCTACCTTACTCAGATTGATACCCAAGCCAAGAATGTCACTAAGCTATTAGCAAGTTTCGATAACTTGGTTGTCGAGGAAAACTTTAATAACGACTCTATACAGACCTTCGCAGAAGTTATGCGCTCAACCCCGCTGTTTTATGCCATCTATGTTGGTCTTGAGAATGGGGATTTCTATGAGCTTATTAATCTCGACGCCCATCCTATTATTCGCACACAACTTCAGGCCTCACATCAAGACCGTTGGGTTTCCATCACTATTAGTGGAGAAGGCGAGCAAAGAAAACAGTTATATCAATACTTAAATAAAGATTTTAACGTTAGGACAGCTAGATCGCAGCCAAGTGAGTATGACGCAAGCCAGAGGCCCTGGTTCATCGATGCGACCGAACAAACGGTAAGTAAAACTGAACCCTATCTATTTCAGCATCTACAGGCTCCGGGGCAAACCTATTCGCTAAAGTTACCCGAAACCGGCGCAGTTTTGGCCGTTGATATCGCACTGTCGACATTAAATGAACATTTGATTACTCAAGGCGCTGGCCAGTCTCTCGGCGAGATCTACCTCTACAAGGCCAGTGGCGAGTTAATTGCCTCTAATAGTCAGACGCAACCACAGGTTATGCTCCCTAACGGACTCCCACTGCCATTAACACCTACTCAGCGTAAATTAGTCGATAATACCCCTGAACTCATCATATCTAATGAGACAGATTGGGCCCCCATCGATTTTGCTATCTCCGGACTACCTCAGGGTTACAGCATCGACGTGATTAATATCGTGGCCAAGATGACAGGGTTAGAGTTTAACTTTGTGAATGGTTTTACCTGGAATGAACTGGTCGACAGGTATCAAAGAGAAGATATCGACATACTGCAGTCGATCATACGAACCGATAGCAATGAAGCATTAGGAACCTTCACCGATCCCTTTCTTGACCTGAGTTATGCTGTAGTCACACGTCCTGATGTGGAAACGATAACTGACTTAGCGCAGTTAAAAGGTAAGCGGTTAGCTATCCCCACAGGCTGGTCGGTCATCTCGGTTGTTAAGCAAGAGTTTCCCGATATAGAGGTAGTCGAGTTGGCGTCGACTCAGGCAATCCTGCAGGCCGTTGAAAATGGTGATGTATATGGGGCATTAGATAATAGCATCATCTTGCACTATACCGCGCAAAGCTATTTTATTGATGAGCTGAAGTACCATGAGCCGGTCGGGCTTGGCGTCGAGGTACCCACTGGATTACATATGGTGATGCAGGGGAAAAATAAGCCATTAGCCAGCATCATTAACCAAGCACTGGCAAATATCACTCCAGAGCAAAGAGCTGCTCTTGAGAAAAAATGGTTTGCGAGAGGGGAGCTACAAAGCTTGACCACTCAAGGGACGGTACCTTATGAGCTTCTGGTGGATATGGCCGCCGATCCCAAGCTTCAGAACCAGCTAATTCGAACCGAACTAAACGGGTTTGATCAGTTTATCTATGTCACCTCGTTTGGAGATAGCAAAAATGAATTGATGCAAGATAAGTTTGCGATAATCGTTCCTGCAGAAGTGTTATTGGCATCGAGCAACAGTAAAGTACAGAAGTCGATACTGATAACTATTGGCTGTCTACTACTGATTTTGCCGGTATCCTGGGTGTTTGCCTCACCGATTATTCGTCCTATTAAGGCACTGGGAATCGAGAATGAAAAAATCAAAAATCGCCGTTATAAAGAGGTGGTAAAGGTTGACACCTACATTGAGGAGATTGATGATTTAGCTAGCTCTATGGTTGAGATGTCCTCCGCTATTGAGCAGTATGAGGAGGAGCAGAAGCAGTTAATGGAGGCGTTTATTCGCCTGATAGCACAAGCGATCGATGATAAATCTCCCTATACCGCAGGGCATTGTAATCGAGTCCCCGAACTAGGCCTTATGCTGGTCGAAGCCGCATCCAAATCTGATCTGCCGCCATTTAAAGATTTTGCGTTAAAAACGGAAGATGAGCAGCGCGAGTTCAGAATAGCCGCTTGGTTACACGATTGCGGCAAGATCACCACGCCAGAGCATATTGTTGATAAAGGTAGTAAATTAGAAGCTATCTATAACCGCATTCATGAGGTCCGAATGCGCTTTGAGGTGTTATGGCGAGACGCGGAAATTGAACAGCTAAAGCAATCGGCGCAAGCCCCTGAAAATGCAGAGCAGCTTAAAGCCGAGTCAGAGAAGAAACAGCAACAGCTAACCGAAGACTTCGCATTTATCGCCAATGCCAACGTAGGCGGTGAGTTCATGAGCCAAGAACATGTCGACCGCTTACATCAGTTGGCAGAAAAGACGTGGTTACGTTACTTCGATGATCGACTCGGCTTGTCGCCAGTTGAGGAACTTAACCAACCTGAAGAGGCAGCCCAACTGCCGGTAGCTGAGCCGCTGTTGAGCAATAAACCACATCATATAATCAAACGAGATTTTCCGGTGCAGTTTGATGAGAAGTTCGGCATCAAGATGGATATTCCTGAGCATAGATACAACCAGGGCGAGTTACATAACTTGGCGATATCTCGTGGAACCTTGACGACTGAGGATAGATTTAAGATTAATGAGCACATCACCAGTACCATCAAGATGCTGGAGAACTTGCCATTCCCGCCAGAGTTAGCAAAGGTTCCCCGTTATGCTTCTACCCACCATGAAACCTTAAAAGGTAGCGGTTATCCACGTAAGTTATCGGCTGAAGACCTCTCTATTCCTGAACGCATCTTAGTGGTTGCGGATATCTTTGAGGCGTTAACAGCGGCAGACAGGCCCTACAAGAAGGCGAAGCCAGTCAGCGTAGCGGTGGATATATTGCACAAGATGGCATTAGACCAACACTTAGATATCGAGATATTTAAGCTGTTCTTGTCCAGTGGCATCTACCTTGAGTATGCCCACAAATTCCTCGATCCCAAACAGATCGATGCAGTCGATGTATCTAAGTACCTTTAATCACCAATCTGGAAGTTAGCTCGCTAACTTCCAGATTCATTGAGTGTACTTTGCAATTGGAATAGGTGGGTCATAGAAGGGCTTCGCGGCCCTTTATTAAACCATAGTCGCGTAGACCCCACATGGTCGTTCTCATGCATCTAACCCGTAGGGATATGAAGTAAATGTCCTCGATTTTTTTGTGAGGCTAAATAAATGGAATATCTGAGACAGATGTAGCCGCTTAAGGAGCCTGATGGCGGTTGATGCCAAGGCATTTTTTGGTCCAAATACACGGGTGAAATTTCTGTTAATCTGGGTGGGATCAATATCCGGCGGCAAGTTCCTGGCTATGATATGCCCATCAAGGCGCGAGTGTATCGCCAGAAGATTAATTTCGTCAACACTAAGTCGAAGTAAGTCACATCAGGTCAAATAGGCTGACTTTTTACAAATTTGGAGTGTCAAAATGAACAAAGCTAGCCTTTGGGTCCTCGCCATGACTTGCAGTCTGTCAGCCTCCCTGTATGTTGCGGATTCGCAGGCTAAGACCGAGGGAGAAGCGACGGGGCCGACGCCGCTGGTGTTTAACAAAAACCGAGCGTGGAATCCAAAAGTTGTGATCTGGCAAGACAGTTACTGGCAGTGCGCCAAGTACAGTGACGACGGCAGCTGTCACAGCGTCGAAGCTGCCAGGGACCCCAAGGAAAGCACCTTCGGTGACATTGACTTGCTAGTTATCAATGATGGATATGTGTGTGAGGTTTTCTTTGAGAATGATTTCCGCCAGACCTTGAGCCTAGCCGACTTCGACCGCTACGCCAGTATCATGACAGAGCGCAAGTTATGGAATGAAACAGATATTCAGGCGGTACGCCGCGGTGAGCCCCTTGTCGGCATGAGCATGTGCGGGGTGCAATCTTTAATGGGGACGGATGCCAGCGACGGCTACGCCAGCGAAAATGAAGACGGCACCATGGGCTCATGGGCCGAGTACCAAACCAATGGCACCCAAATAGCATTCTATTTTACCGACCGTATACTCAGCAGTTTTGATATTAAAGACTGGTATATCGACAAGGATGGCAGAGTTGTCGATAAGGCTGATTTTGACAAACAGCAACAAGCGACAAAGCCTGAGTCACGTTCTTCCAGCCAACAGGAGGCTCCGACAGTTCAGGAGCCGGTTATTGCGGGCCAGAATACTGTCTCCCCTGAGACTCCGCCAGATGACGATGAAAACTGGTTAGCCGAATTTGACGATATTCTAGGCAGTGATAACGAGCCTATGTCGGCCGAAGAAAAGGCCACGTTGAATGCTTATCTGACCACCATAATGGATAAGGATAAACTCAGGCGTGAGCAACAACGACAACAGAAATTCGGCGATGTTAGTGTCAGTGAATATAATGTCAATTGCATGAGCGCCCATCGCAATCATTTTCACAGTTTGAACTTCTATCCCAAGGGAGCTCGCTTTTCCATGGGCGAAACCGAGTTTAAGCAAGCTTCGCAGTTTATGCTGAGTCAGAAATTGTGGAACAGCATAGATGCAGACGCTATCTTAGAAGGAAAGTCGTCTAGAGGCATGACGGCTTGTGGCGTACGGGTGTTAATGGGCAATCTTTGTGACGGCACGGGTTTTGACCGCAGAGGATCTGACTTCGGCACTATCCAGTGTGATATTGCCGAGGGTAAAACCCTTGAATATCATTTTACCCAAGGGATCTTGCAAGAAGTGTGGCGCAAATAAAATGGCCGCCCGGGAGTAACAATAATCAAACCGATTAAAGACGCCTGCGAAAGACAACATTACGGATATTAACGACCAAAAAGGGTCAGGTAAAAAGAACTCTGACCCACTCATTCATTAGTTGTTTATCTACTCAGGTAAGGGTAAGAACAGCTCTTTCGCAATATGATGAACCATCCCTTGAACCTGTTGCTTCAATTTCTCCCCGACTAAATTGTGATTACCTGTATGAAAGGGGGGCTGAGGATCATATTCCAGCAGCAACTCCATGGTCTTGGCGTGCTGCTCTCCCGCGATTTCAGCTATCAAAGTCAAAGCAAAATCCAAACCTGCTGTGATCCCTCCACCACTGATCCGATTACGATCTTTAACGATACGTTGATTGACGTAACTGACACTCTTATAACGCTTGAGCGGCTCAGCATAAGCCCAGTGCACTGTAGATTGGTAGCCATCTAACAAGCCAGTTTCAGCCAGGATAAGGGCTCCGGTACAAACAGATGTCACGTACTTAGCCTGCTCTCCTGCACTGCGCAGAAAACTAATGACTTGCTCATCTTGTATCTGCTCAATCGGATTAGCACCACCGGGAACGATTAGCACATCGAGTTGTGGACAATCCGCAAAGCCATAGTTTGGCAACAGCGCTACATTGGCATCACAGGGTAATGGGTCTGCGGATTTGGCAAAGGTGAAAGTGTTAAACAACCGGCTAACGGCCAACACCTGCAATGGCCCGTATGCATCTAACATGGTCATACCGGGGAAAAGAAAAATACCGATATTCAGCTTTTCAGGATCTAAACTAGCGACGCTAGGAGAGGTTTGCTCTTTTGATTGTGCCATTGCACTTGATCCTAAAAGGCTGGTGCAGGAAGCCGCTATCAAGCTGGTTTTAACAAAACTACGACGATTCATTGATGAGTTCATGGAATATTCCAATACTGAGTGTTGATGACCCTATATTGGTGGCTCGCGTTATGGTTAGACAGGAACAAAATTACAGATAAGTGCCAGATGGAACGATTTACCCTAAAGGTTCCGTTTGGTCAGTTTGACTCCCCCTATAGGTTGCCTAAGCAGTATGACCCCCTATACTGAAGACTTCCTGATACTATTATAATTTCATCGATATCTGAGCCTACCTATGTCTGAGCCCGCCAAAATCAACCGCAGTCGCAGCCGCATACAGCAGGCCTTGGCTGGGCTGCTAAAAGATAAAGACTATTGCGATATAACAGTGGCGGAGTTGATTGAAAAAGCTGATGTGGGGAAAACCACCTTTTACCGCCACTATGAGCGTAAGCTGGATGTTTTTCTGGCAATGCACGATACACTCTTCGACACGCTTTTACAGGATTTAACCGTTCGAGAGGATTGGCTTAGCTTGACCCCTCGCCCCTCAGTTATCGCCATGCTGAGCAGAATTAGCGCGCAGAGTAGCTTCCGTCGTTCTGTCGCTTATAAGCTGGGCAATGATGCGCCGCAGGCGCATCGTCAATTGAAGTGCAACCTAACAGCACTCATCGAACAACGACTTACCTCGGCATTTGATACTGATGATTTCATCATACCGCTACCCAGTTTGGCCAGCACTATGGCTGCCATATACCTGGATTTCATCACCCAGCTCTTTAATGATTCTTTAACCTCTTCAGTAGAGGAAAAAGCCACCTCTTTACAGCGTTTAACTCAAGCCAATCTAAGAGCGGCTATCGAAGATTAAAGAAACCATTAACGCAGCAAGCCAATACAGATTAATTATAGGGTCTGTCTTCGATACTAATTTTGGTGCTGTGGGGACGGGGCATAACGACCTCCGACTTCTACTAATAATCAAAGATTAGTTGGAGGAAGATAGGTATACCATTAGCAGTGGTTGGCCATGTTTGTTTTCTTTCTAAGTAAACTATGACTATATTTCATTGACGTACTAAGTACTGTTCAAGCTCAACAATGGGCAATGGTCAAGCTCAGAAAAACATGGATAGCTATGTCATTCTTCCAGAATAATTTACGGTTTCAGATAATATTCCCACTTTCACTTATTATGGCAGTTATGTTAGCTGTGCTTAGCTTTTCTATTCCAATACTGGTTGAAAGAAATGCAAAGCAACATGCGATACATACAGCGCTGAACTCCTTAAAACAACTGAAAGTATTACGTGCTTATTACACCAAGAACATAGTTAAGAAAGTGCAAGATATTGGTGTATTAACACCGGCAATTAAACACTTAGGCGAGCCTGATAAAATTCCTCTGCCAGCAACAATGATTCACGATTTGAGCCAATTGTTTGATGAAAATGGGAGTAAATTGAGTTTATACAGTGCTTACCCATTTCCTAACCGTCAACATATTACACTTGACCCTTTTCAACAAAAAGCTTGGTTAGAACTTAATGATAATCCGAGCCAAATAATTAGTGCCGTAAATAATATAAATAGTCATACGATATTAAGAATCGCGATTTCTGATCAAATGCAAGTTCAAGCTTGTGTTGATTGTCATAATAACCATCCACTAACGCCTAAAGCTGACTGGCAGATAGGTGATGTGCGTGGCGTATTAGAGATGAGTATAGATATTTCATCACAGCTTGCCTTAGCAAATACATTAAGTTTATGGATAATTTCATGCATGCTCATTGCATGTATATTACTGATCATACTCTTTTATTTTTTAACGGGAAAAATAACTGAACAAGTGAGTAATATCTCCCAAGGCATGATTTCTCTTGGTAAAGGCAATTATGAAATAGAGATCCCCCAAGACTCTACCACCTTAGAAATCCATCAAATGTACACGGCATTTAAACTGTTCAAAACTGCGCTATTAGAACGTCAAGCTCTTGAAAATCAGCAACAAGTATTTGAAACAGAAAAAGTCAATTCATTGGGTAGAATGGTAGCCAGCATTGCTCATGATGTGAATACCCCCATAGGTATTAGCGTTACCGCAACGGGCTTTTTGCAAGATGAAATTGAACTATTAGCCAAGAAGTTTGCCTCTGGGGAGTTAAATGAAGAGGACTTTGAGAGCTTTTTAGCATCGAGTCAAAGTTCAATGACAATTTTAACTCGAAATTTATCTTCAGCGGCAGATCTCATTCGCAGCTTTAAACAAGTATCGGTTGATCAGATGAGTGAACAAGCGCGAGAAGTATTGATATCCGAATACTTCAAAGAGGTCATTCACAGCATGTTGCCTAAAACCAAAAGAGCACAAGTGACGGTTGATTTAGACTGTGTTGAGGATCGCGCTTGCTTTATTTTCCCGGGGTTATTATCTCAAGTGATAACTAACTTGATAAACAACTCCATTATCCACGGCTTTGCAGAACAAAATGGTGGCTCGATTACGCTTGTTGTATCAGCACAGGAGAATGAAGTTGGCATACACTATAGTGATAATGGTATTGGTATTGCCGATGATATTCTGCCAAAGGTGATGGAGCCCTTTTTCACCACAAAGAGAGATGAAGGAGGCAGCGGGCTAGGATTAAGTATTATTCACAATATCGTCACTCAAAAACTCAATGGTCATATCAAGCTCACCAGTGGGCTCGGTAAAGGACTAACAGTGGATATTTCTTTTCCCGTTTTACAAGCAGCTAATTGATACCATAATATTGTGCATGGCACCGTTGATTCCCAAAATGGACGGTGATGGCGACGGCATCCCCTGCGAAAGACAACATTGCGGCTATTCGCGAGCAAAAAGGTCAGGTAAAACGTTTACTATTCCTCCACTTATTGACCCCATTCATTGCCACTTATTGAGTATAAATCGCAAATAATAGACTTGTTGTTGATGCGTTCTATACTTTCATCAGTATTAATGCGGTTGGCACAAACTCATCATCACTGACACTTAATGTCTCACAAATGGCTTCGCACCAAAACAGGTACCGAATAGGGATAAACAGAATAGGGATAAACTGAAATGAAACGTGAATTGAATATGGCCGTCACAATCTTGTTAAGTCTTTCTTTGTTCGGTTCACTGGCATTTGCCAGTGGCGGTGGATCAGTTATAGCTGCCAAACCTTTAGGTGTTGAGAAAGATGCGACAAGCTTTACTCAGAAGATCAACACAGATCTGCTCAAAGTACTACCGTTCAAAGACTCTCGCGATTTTAAAAACGCACAAAAGGGGTTTATCGCTCGTGGAGAGGAGGTCATCAAGGATAAAGACGGAAACATCATATTCAGCACCAAGGAGTTTGACTTTATGCAGAACTTGAAAAAGAAAGCTCCTGCTACAGTCAACCCAAGCCTATGGCGTCAGATGCTTCTGGTGAATATTGCAGGGCTTTTCAAAGTTCACGACCACATCTATCAAGTTAGGAATTATGACCTTGCAAACCTGACTATCATCGAAGGGAAAAGTGGCCTGATCATTATGGATCCGCTTGTTTCGGCAGAAGCGGCCAAAGCAGCGCTTGATCTCTACTTTGAACACCGTCCGAAAAAACCAGTCAAAGCCGTGATCTATTCACATTCCCATGTTGATCATTTCGGTGGGGTACGCGGGATTGTGAATGACGACGATCTAAAAGCTGGAAAGGTTAAAATTTTTGCACCTTACGATTTTATGGAAAATGCCATTGCTGAGAACGTTATGGCGGGTAATGCTATGAGTCGCCGGGCCTCTTACATGTATGGCAACGTACTTCCAAAAGATGTTAAAGGTAATATCGGAGCTGGCCTGGGTACCACAACCTCTGCAGGAACAGTCACACTGATTGCGCCGACAAATATCATCAAAGAAGATTGGGAAGATCATGTTATAGACGGACTCCATTTTGAATTTCAGTTGACACTGAATACGGAAGCGCCATCTGAAATGCATTACTACATCAAAGAGTATCGTGCATTATGCCCTGCTGAAAACGTCAACCACACCATGCATAACCTCTACACCCTGCGCGGGGCAAAAGTACGAGACTCAAAAGTTTGGGCTAAACATATTGATAATATGCTGTTGAAATGGGGGGATAAATCTGACGTACTTTTTGCACCACACCACTGGCCTAGCTGGGGCACTCAAGATATTAAAAAGCATGTTGCTCAACAACGTGATACTTACAAATTCCTCCACGATCAGGTACTCCGTTTAGCAAATCACGGCTATACCATGGATGAAATTGGCGATATGGTAAAACTGCCTGCCGAGCTTGATAATAACTGGGCAAGCCATGGCTACTACGGTAGCATCAGCCACAATGCACGTGCGATCTACAACTTCTATCTGGGCTATTTTGACGGAAATCCAGCTCATCTCCATAAGCTTCCACCAGAGCCTGCGGCTAAAAAATATGTCGAGTTTATGGGAGGCGCTGATAACGTTATTAAACAGGCCCAAAATACTTATGCTAAGGGCGAATATCGTTGGACTGCTGAGGTGTTAAGCCATGTAGTCTTTGCCGATCCAGACAACCAGCAAGCAAAAGTTCTCCTGGCTGATACTTTAGAACAGTTAGGATATGTTGCTGAATCCGGTCCATGGCGCAACTTTTATCTATCAGGTGCGCGCGAATTGCGTACAGGGGTCAAAGCGATGCCAACGCCAAATACCGCAAGCCCGGATATTGTTCAGAACATGTCTGCAACCATGTTGCTCGATTACATGGCGGTACGCCTGAATCCGGAGAAGGCCGTAGGTAAAAAGATGAAAATTGGATTTAACTTCACTGATACCAACGAGCTTTATACTTTGATATTACAGAACTCTACACTTAATAACCGTATTGGTCTTGATGATGACGCTGACACTACGATTATGACTACCCGTGTAACACTCGATAATATTATGCTGGGTAAGTTGACTGTTGCCGAAGGCGTGAAGAGCGGTGCAATAAAAGTTGAAGGCACCAAAGGTAAATTTAAAGAGCTTCAAGGTATGCTGGATGATTTTGAATTTTGGTTCAATATCGTAACTCCATAAGTAAATCTACAGCTAATCGGGTAGCTGGAGGTATCTAACCTCCAGCTTCCACATCACATTGAGCTTGGTTTTCTACAGTGTGGTTATCCCCCCCATCTATTCGAATATTAACAACCAAAAAGATCAGGTGAAAATTTTCTCAGCCCCTAATTATTGATCTAACTCCTAACTCCTAACGGCTTAAAACCTGACTAAAGCTAGATACCGTGGGGCTCGCAACGCATATTATGTTAAAATTGCCCTATCAGCTTTATGAATGTGCAACAGATCTCATTTGTTTGACTGAGCGTAGTGAAACCCAACTAATGAGGATACAAGATATGAGCAAGTTAAATGCCGAAGAGCGTAAAGCCCGAGATAACGAACGTTTTTCACAGCGAGTGGATGAGCGCAGGGTAAAGGGCGAAGATGTCGTTGCGTACGCACTTGCCAATAAGAAAGCCTTTAAGTTTCTGACTAAATCAGAGAAACACAGCCTTAAAGAAAGACAAGCAGCGCTTCTCGAAGAGGCGAACCTTAAAGCGAAAGAACAGCTTAAGCTTAAAGATGAGCAAGAATTAGAAAAGGTTCAAGCGGAGTTTACTGAACAGTAATATCTGATATCTGGGGTCAGAGTAAACTTTAGCGACTCCAAATACTGCCGCAGGTTACAACTAACCCCCACTGCAAAGCTCAATCACCTATGGTGATTGAGCTTATGAGCGAGAAGCTGGGATGCCGTAATATCTGGAAAAGTTTACTCTGCCCCCCACTTACCCCACGTTCTCTCCGCAAGACGAACTGTAATGATTAAGTTCGATAAGTCCTTGAAGTATGATGCCGTGATAACGGGCTTTAATTAATTGATAATCCATAGAGGGCGCAAAATAGTATGTCACCTCTTCAGCACCAGTTTGCTCAACAGGAATCAAGGTTAACTCCCCCCAAGGTTCTACGTTTGTTGTCAACTTATCTTGAACATAGAATTGATAACGCTCCATAGCATCTGAAGCCTGTCTGATCAGGGCAAATTGTTTGCGGCCTTGGAGCAGGTACTGACGCATTTGAATGGCCAGGGTGTCCACATCCCGCAGAGGTATATCGGCTGAGGCATAGCTTTCTATGTCACCATCAAGATCAACCCGGGACTCACGACCGTTATTGCTAAAGGTCGCCTGCATGTCTCTGGCGCGAAATCCGGTCACTTTTTGATGAAATTTATCAGTTACCCATTCATTCGTTGTGTTCGACCAGGATAGCTCAGCCCTCTGATTATATTGAGTACCGATACCTAAAATACTGGCTTCACTTTTTGAGGTAACCACCGCCGCTTCCCCAAGCCAAGCCTCCGTCCTGCTCATTGTTCCGGTATGAATACCACTGAGGTAAATATCGTAATTTGAACTGCGGCTACACTTCTCTATAGATTCAGAGGTGTCTTGTGCTTGAGATAGTTCTTGCTCTTGAGAAGGCGCATCTTGCTGCGACTTTGACTCGCTGGCAAATGCCATATTCGTTAGGGTTAGCGTTAACGCTAGCCCTAACACATTAGGCCGATAGGAAAATAAACGAGTCATGATCAGAATACTTCATTCACATTAAGGTAGAAGTTGGTTTCGTTTTCACCCACGCCCACATCGAGACGCAGATTGATATTGTCTTTTAATTTAAAACGGAAGCCAGTGCCATAAGAGGTTAATAGCTCCTCGCTAAGATCACTCACTTTGGGTGCTACGCTTCCTACCGCGCCCCAAAAGACCATGCCATAGCGTTGGAATATGGGTAAGCGATATTCAACTTGTCCCATCATCATCTGCTCATCACGATAGCGCCCTTTAATATATCCGCGCATCGCACTAGAACCACCAAGATCGGGTAGTAAGTTCCACGGCACATCACCATCGGTAAAATGTCCCTGCAGTTGCCATGCGATGACTCCCGGCGCAGAACTCAGAGCTGATGTTGAGCTCAAGTCAATATAGTTGGCTAGCTCAATATCATAAGTCGAAAAGCTGGAGTACTCGCTGTTTTGATACAGGCCGGCATCAATTTGAAATAACCAACCCTTAGTGGCATTTAATCGATAATCTCGCGAATCATAGACACTGGTAACCACCACACCCGAGCTGAAGTTGTTTGGCAAAATATCACCTGAATCCACAGGTACGCCCGTTTCCACCAACTCTAACTTTTCTGCACTGGCGTAAGTAAAATCGGCACCGACGCCTAGAAAATAATTATCGGCAACTTCAGTCATCCAGCGAGGCTTGAAACGGTATAACTGCTCTTCAAACTCATGGTGATTAATGTCTTGATCACCTTGCTCGATACCTTGGCCATAGTAAACCGCAGCTTCATTGTGTAACTCTAACCCCAGTAATAATCGCTGCTTGCCACCGTTGAAAAAAGTCATATTTTCAACTTCGACACCATAGGAGTTGTTCATCGATACAAACGAATTCAACACTAACGACGACGGCTGCTCTTCACTCGATGCACCATCGGTTTTATATAAACCCACCATCAACAGACCGACACCAAACTTCTTCTCTGGCGTGTAATACGCCGTTGGCAGGTAACTCATATCGATGGCTTTGCTTTGGTCAAACTCACCATCGGCACCAAACACTGACAAGATATCATCGACAAATGTCGGTTCCATGTTCTCAGGGGTTTCAATCAGAGGTTCAACAGCGACAGCCAGATTAGAAAAAGCGCACAGGGTTAACAATAAAAACCGTTTCATAAATACTCGAATCAGAACGAAGATAATGGGGATTAAGAGGCGATATTTTATTTAATAAGGATTAAACAAAGCCATAGAACTCGCCGAGCGGGCATTCTACCACTACAACAGTATTCAACAATGACTTTTTTGTCTAAGGATTAATCAAGTATTGATAGCTTAGTGACTAACTAAGAAATGATTCAAACTGCCTGTAGTCATAGCGATAAAGCAAAGTCTATTTAAAAAGACTTTCCCCCGAGTTCGAATAATCGAGCAGATCTTGTCGCAACTCAACTAACGCAGAAAAATACTCAGACTCATCGGCTGTTAACTCTACTTTTTGATAGTAAAGAAAATACTTACCATGTTTAATCTGATACTTCATCACTTCAGTATGTGATGAATTGGAGATAAACAAATGATGCTCCTTATACCCCTCCTCACGGCAAAGCTCTTTTTCGGCATAGGGGCAACTGCGGTTATATTTAAACTTCGCCCTTACAATACTCTCCATTTGCTGCACCGAACAATTGTCACAGTATTCCATTATTGCCTCAGCAGCGATGGCTGGATGAATAAAAAGTCCGATAGCCCCAATAGTTGGCAGTAATAAAGATAAAATCCATTTTTTAGTCATGACATTCCTACGTCCAATGTAAGTTCTTGCTTCAAGCCGAGCCCATACAAGATAACACTAACTCAGTATTAGTAAATACAAAGCTACCTGAGTAAAGGAAAGCCATAGAATCAGGTTTGCTCAGACCCGCCTTATTTGACCCCTTTCATAGAAATGAGCACCACATTCACCTTGACATAAATCAAACATAGAAATAGCATGCCGGTAACATTATATTCTTGATAGACAACCACTTAAATACCGTAAAGCTAAATTAGTTACTTACATATGAAAGTTAGCTCTAGTAAGAACATCCGGGAGTTCACCTCTTCGGACACTAAATAATACCAATAGGGATGTTAGAGATGTTTAAAGGACTAATACGATTCAGTATTCTACTACTTGTAGCAATACAACTTACTGCTTGTGGAGGCGGAGGAGAGGACGAACCTGCCCCCACTGTGAAACTAAGCCGAACCATCACATTTAGCCAGCCTAACAGTGTGACTACAGTCCATGGTGATTCGTCTTTTACTAATACCATTGATAGTCTCAGCGGCTCAGGAATCCTCAGCCACACAAGCTCAAATCCCGCTATTGCAACAGTATCTGACATAGGTTTAATTACGGTACTCAATGCAGGTTCGAGCATTATTTCCGCTCACATTACCGAAGATGCTAAATATAAAGCCGCTTCCGCTTCATACGAACTTATCGTCAATAAGGCGCCAACAAGCCTTAGCTTCGATAACACCGGAACGGTCGCGTTACTTATCGAACAAACGTACACCAACCCTATAACTCCTGAGTCAGGTAACGTTAACTTTAGTAGTAATGATTCAGATATTGCCTCTATTGACAGCGCCGGAGTCGTAACAGCAAAAACTGCAGGACAAACACTGCTCACAGCCACGCTGCCGGAATCTGACAATTATCTTGAAGCAACGAGTAGTTTTATTGTATCGGTAGCGCCACAGTCTATAGCCTTAAACCTACTAATCGGCAGTGATGATACGCTGGTATCAACCGAGGTTGATACTCCCCTACAACTTGCGCGAACCTCGCAAGCGGATTGTGATTTTGCAGATATATCTCATTGCGATAATGGCCTAGTCGATGAACTGACTACAGAGCCACTATTAGACACAATACTGACCACTTCAACTGACGGGTATTTTGCTTTACAGCATGGTGAGAAATCAGGTAAATCCTCATTTGTCTCGACAGATCAACCACCTCATCTATTGTCACCTAAAGCTATCTCATTCCAGGGTTATCTGTGGCTTTTTGGTGGTTATAACAATAAAGAACTTACCAACAATATATGGCGTTCGCTCGATGGCAATATATGGGAACTGGTTACTGAAAATGCTGGTTTTTCTGCAAGAACACCACTCGCTGTATTTGAACTTAATAATCAGCTCTGGTTAATTGGTTCAGTAGCTGACCGTCAAATCAATGATGTTTGGCGCTCCTCTGATGGTGTTAATTGGACACTCATCAACGCAGATTTAGGCTATGCCGACAGAAACGGCTATGTAATCACCAGCTTTAATGACAAGATGTGGATTTATGGCGGGTATGACTTTACCGCCGACGAGTTTGTTGATGAGATCTGGTCTTCTGAAGATGGTTTGACCTGGACTCAGGAAGCAACAACATCAACACCAACCCAACGCACGAAGGCGGCTTTCGCTGAGTTTAATGACAAACTCTGGCAAATAGGTGGTCGCGATAGCAACTACGCTCATCTAAGCGATGTCTGGAGCTCTGCCGATGGCATTGAGTGGATACGGGAGTCTGCGGATGCAGGCTTCATGGGCAGAAACCGCCACCAAGTCAATACAGTCAATAATACGCTTATTCTCACGGGTGGATTCACTCCGACTATGGATCCCAATGGTAGTTACTTTCTCAGTGACACTTGGGTATCGACCGATGGTATACACTGGGATATTACGCCAGATATCACCGGTTACGGCCAAAGGAAATCTTTTGCTACCGCAGTCCATAACGACAAACTACTCGTCCTGAATGGCAGAAGCAAAGAGAACAATATTCTACTTAGTGAAAACTGGCAGACAACTGACGGCAAAGATTGGCAACCCCTCAACGCTCAACTGCCCGCCATGGCAAAAATTCAAGCATTTAGCCATAATCAGCAGATAATGCTGTTATCCGGTGAAAATGAGGATCGAACAATTACCCATGCATTGTGGCGCTCATTTAGCGGTTATCACTGGCAAAGAGCCTCTAAGGCTAGCCTTCCTTTGGCGGCTAGCAGCAAGTTTTTCTCATTTAACAATAAACTCTGGTCCTTCGCTGCATCCGGGGGCCACTCCTCAATTGATGGAAATAGTTGGACACTCGAGACCACAACAGTACCTTACAGCTGGAATGAGTACTCAAGCCCAAATGTGTTTCTGTTCGACGGTAAGTTATGGTCAATCGATATTGATAGAGGGTTTATCCACAACTCGACTGACGGCAAAACCTGGAAAGAAGTAAATAATTCGAACAACTTTCCTAAGCGAGATGATACAAAAATCATCAGCTTTCAGGGAAAGATGTGGGTCTTGGCCGGTCGCCAACATATGACTAAACTCAGTGATATCTGGTCATCGAGCGACGGGGTAACCTGGAGTCTAGAGGCCAATAATACAAGCTTGGGAGCAAGAGGTATAGAGCAAGTGGTCCTGTTTAACGGCAAACTGTGGGCATTTGGTGGTGAAGGTTCAGAACAGCAATTTAACGACCTATGGCACTCAACAGATGGCGTCAGCTGGACCAAAGCGGTCGATGAGCTGCCTTTCTTTGCTAGCAGTAGATACAAGGCATTAGTGCACGACAACAAGCTTGTCATCATGGGTGGCTACAGCAAAGATCCCGTTGACAATAAGTATTACTTTAACTCCAACGAAGTCTGGATTTCGAGTAACGGAATCGATTGGCGCAGAGCGCTACGCCACGAATTAAGCTTCTAAACAGCTAGCCTCGCAAATAAAGCTAGCGCTAATACGTGAAGCGCTAGCTTTTTAAATCAAAAAGCCGAGATAGGAAAAAGTTTACTCTTACCCCATTTATATAGATTATGCCAGCCGCTACTGCTCTACTGCAGCCACTGAATTAGCTCGTTAGCACCTTTCACAGCAAACTGCCTTTTAGTCAGGCTGCCAGCAGGATCAAACAGTAAGAGTTCAGCTGAGCCAGCGCGGTGTTTAGCGATCAGGTGATCTCCCTCAGGCGTACCCACTCTGGCAAGGAGAAAGAACACTTGATCGCCAAGATGCGTACGAGCTTCATTCATCTGCTCTGTCTGGCTGTTACTCAGTGTAAGGTTGGGATCATAGACAAACACCACCGCAGGCTTACCAGTACCGATTTCTTCGTGAGTCGTCTTAAAACCTTTGGGCATCACCATTAACAACAGCCCAAGTAGTATCACTATGGATGTAATGACACCGATAGCCACCCAAGGCATTCGGCGAGCAGTGTTTGAATTATGTTTACCCATGATGATAGATCCCTCTTTTACTGTTGAAGAAATAGATAGCCAAGCCATCGATTTTAATCAACATACCTGAGGCCTAGCTTAAAATATCTGAAAAAAATACCTGAGACCCCATTAGTTAGAAAAATAAGGTCTGAGAATGTGCCATTAACTATGGGGTCTATGATTGATTTATCAAATATAACTGACTAGATCCCAACCATTCTTTTACCGCCAAATTAAACATTACCAGCTTTCTCGGCGTTATTCGTCTTTGGGCATATAGTAAACTTAGCTTATGTGTTTTTACTGCCCAACTAGGAAGAAGGTGAATGAGTTCCCCACTTTTTAGCGATTCCTCTACTTGATAGTAAGGTAGACTGGCGATCCCTAAGCCTTGCTCAGCCAGCGAAAAGATAGAACTATATGTATTTGAACGTAGATTTCCACCTACTTCAATTTGATATTTTTTATCACCATTTACCAGCTCAAGTTGATTCCAGCGTTCGTTCTGTCCATTTAAGATAAAAGCACAATGATGCAGATCTTTAATTGATTTAATCTCATTATGCTGGGCAAAGTCTTTGCTGCAAACCAGTACATTTCTAATAAAGCCTAACTCTCTACCAACCACATCATTCGGTAACTCTTCATATGCCCGAAAAGCGACATCGCAGTCACCAGATGCTATTTCTCTTTTGATAGGGCCAAAATCAAGAATAAGGTTTATTTGCGGGTGTTGGCGCAGAAATGATGGAATAACATGACGGCAAAGTGCTCGCCCAAACTCAAACGGGGCACTGACTTTTAAATCTCCAGAGAACTCTTGAGTAATATCCTTTACCCGTATTTCCGCTTCAGAAGCTAAAAGTTGGATCTGTTTGGCTTTGGTAAATAATTCTTCTCCAACTTCTGTTAGCGCTATACGCCGAGTAGTTCGATGAAACAATTTGGAATTTAACGCTTTTTCAAGATTACATACATGACGAGAAACTAACCCTTTGGATACATCAAGTACGTCCGCCGCCTTTGTGAAACTACCTTCTTCTGCGACGGCTAGAAAAGTCTGTAAATAGCTAAGGTTCATTTATTGACTCCAATATGTAAACAATGCGTTTATTTTATGCGGTTTTTAACAAAAAAATAACGGCATATAATTCAAATATTAAAACAACAGGAACAAAAATGAAAATTTTAATCATAGGTGCATCAGGCACCATCGGAAGTCAAATTGTAAAAGCATTAGCAACTGCGCATGAGGTAATTAAAGCAAACCACAGCAGTGGTGACGTGCAAATTGATATCACCAATACAGCATCAATTCATTCAGTATTTGAATCTATTGGTAAGGTCGATGCCATTGTATGTGCTGCGGGCAATATCGCGTTTAATGCATTTTCTGAACTATCTCGTGAAGAGTGGGACCTTGGTATTAATAGTCGTTTGATGGGACAAGTTAACTTAACGCAAATTGGCAGCAAGTATCTACATGATGGCGGAAGCATAACATTAACAAGTGGCATTATCGCTGACTATCCGATTGCATATGGTGCTAGTGCAGCCACATTAAATGGTGCAATAGAGCATTTTGCCAAAGCCGTTTCGGTAGAGCTGCCTAACAACATACGTATCAATGTTGTTAGTCCTACAGTCGTTACTGAATCATTAGACACCTATGGCGATTACTTTCCAGGATTCAATTCAATTAATGCCGAAGACTTAGCGAAATATTATGTTCGCTCAGTATTAGGAGTCGAAACAGGGCAAACATTTAAGGCGTTTGCAGGTAACTAATTCAAACAGGTTAATTAGACATAAACATCTAAATTGTAAGGACATTACGATGAATAAAATTATTACACCAATTATATTTGCAACCATGCTTTTATTGTTAGGTACCCCTTTGATATCTCATGCATCCAGTGCAGTTACTGTCGATATTTTTGAAGGTGAAACAGCAACAGTAAATTCATATATCTTTTCAAACGGTAAATCGTTAGTTGTTATGGATGTTCAGCGCTCGACAGCCGAAGCGAAAAAGCTTGCCAAGGCGATTAAGGATAAAGGGCTTCCTTTAAGCCACATCCTAATCTCTCATGGGCACCCAGATCACTATACAGGCATGAGCTGGCTGTCAAAAGCGTTTCCAAAAGCAACAATAGTGGTTGCAAATGAAGAGATTAAAAAAGATATTCTTGGCTTTTCTACTTGGATGGAAAGTGTCGGTTGGTTAGATGCCGAACCCTTACTAAAACCAAAGTCTGAAAAAAACCCTGATGGTTTCGATTACCTGAAAAATATCCATGTTCTTCCTACAAATAAGCTAACGATGAATGGCGGCGGTGAGCTAAAGCTTAATACTCACTATTCTCCAGCAGAATCTGAGCATTTAACAACAGTTTTTGTTGATGATTTAAATGGACTTTTTTCATCTGATCTAACTTATAACAAGGTACATTTATGGATGGGCCAAGGCGTAACCAAACAGCACGTGGCTAATTGGAGAGCGCAGTTGAAGGAATCTAAGTCTGAATATAGCAAGCGCAACCCAAGAGTATACCCTGGACATGGTAAGCCTGCTGATATCACCTTGTTTGACACCTTGGTAGAGTATATTGATGACTTTAACCACATTACATCAACGGCTAAGTCTAAAGAACAAGCCATGAAGAAAATGGAAGCGTTATACCCAGAGTATAAAGAAGCCGGCTTCTTACTGAAATATAGTGTTGATAATCATATGAAGTAATTACCAACAAAATAGTCTTTGAATACTACTTGGACCTTGAGCTCTTGAGCTAGAGCCAAGTAGTTATTCAATAAAATCTACAACCAATATAAGGGTAATTCGAATGATTAATATTGAACGTTATGAAGGCACCGAAGCCAATGTAAACAGTTATATTCTGTCCGATGATGAAAATGCTATTGTTGTTGATGCGCTTCGAAACAGTGCAGAAGCTGAAAGTCTTGCTGATCATATTGAGAAAAAAGGTAAAAAGCTAAACTGCATTTTTATTACACATGGACATGCTGATCACTATATGGGCCTGGGGGTTTTACATCGCCGTTTTCCTAATGTACCAGTTAAGGTCGCAACGTCAGCTATTAAAGATGACCTTATTGGATTTTCACAGTGGATGGAATCTGTCGGCTGGCTGGAAGATGAGCCGCAGATGAAAGTGAAAACAACCGAAAACCCTGCGGGATTTGACTACGCCAATTTAGTGAGTGTTATTGATGAGCCATTTTTAAAACTTCCTTTAGAGGCTAACCGCATTCATGTTCATGCCGACTACCCTGGGAATGAATGTGGGCATATGACAACATTGACAATACCTGAGCAAAAAGCATTTCTTGCTTCCGATTTATTATACGACAAGGTGCACGCCTGGTGCGGACCAGGTACTGACAGGCAGGAAATAGCTCAGTGGATTGAGATTTTAAACGAAATATTAACAATGAAAGATGTTGATAAGTGGACCTTTTATGCTGGACACGGTCAGAGCGGAGACCAAACTTTGGTAACAAATATGAAAGGCTACCTGCAGCAGTTCCTTAAGATAACTGAATCTGAAAAAACTCAGCAAGGTGCGATGGATAGATTAACAGCCGCTTTTCCTGGTTTTGCTCAAGATGATTTCTTGCTTGTGCACAGTGTTAATTACCACGTAAAGGAAAGCGCTTAATAACAATTCGCCTAAATTGGGTTTATAGGCAGCAACGATTAATCACATTGTTGTAGTTTTCGCAGTGCCAATGGGGAATAGAAGCTCTATCTCCCCAGAACGTTGCAATGTTTCCTATAAGGCGCTTAGTTAACAAATAAAAATGCTTAAAGGTATATCTATGTCGCAACATCAACATACAGCTCAAGACATTACTGAGCAATTACTAACAGCGTTGCAGCCCTATGCACAGAAGCTAATGAGTAATCCCCCACAAGGTGAACTTCAAAGAAGGCAGCTATTAAGAGCGGCTTTAAATACCCTTCCTCCTTTTACCTTGAGTGAGCAAGAAACTGCGCTGCTAGATGACTTATTGCAGCAAGAGCTAGCAGTAAAATCTGTGACCACTACTGATACGCTGCCTACCCTAGTACGCTTTGGGAAAGCTAACGTAAAACTTTGGCAGGGTGACATAACACTACTTGCGGCTGATGCGATTGTTAACGCAGCGAATAAAGAGCTGCAAGGATGTTTTCAACCGCTTCACAGGTGTATTGATAACGCCATCCACTCTGCTTCAGGTGTCAGACTGCGAGATGATTGCGCCACAATTATCAAAGCTCAACGACAATTCGAAGAAACCGGTAAAGCTAAAATAACTAGCGGGTACAATTTACCTTGCCAATATGTACTTCATACAGTTGGTCCTATAGTGCAGGGGAGTGTAACTGATCAACATCAAAAGTTACTGCAGTTATGTTATGAAAATTGTTTAGCATTAGCCAGTCAAACTTCAGGTATTAAAAGCATTGCATTTTGTTGTATTTCTACGGGGGTTTTTGGTTATCCACAGGAGTCTGCAGCTCAGGCTGCTGTTAGAGCAGTTCAGCAGTGGCTGCTAAACAATCCAAACTCCAACATTGATACCGTCATTTTTAATACTTTTATGCCCGAAGATACTCGTTTGTATCAGCAGCTTTTACAATAAGAGAATACCAATGGACGATAAAATCATTTCCCATAGCCGAGCGTTATTACAAGAGTGTGACGCTGTTTTAATAGGTGCTGGCTCCGGCCTGTCGACTGCGGCTGGTCTTGAGTATGGCGGAGAACGATTTCAGCGGCATTTCCCCGACTATATTGCTAAATATGGTATGACTGATATGTACTCGGCTGGTTTTTACCCGTTTGCTTCTTTGCAAGACAAATGGGGATTCAGGTCAAGACAAGTCAAACTTAATCGTTACGATGCTAAAGTGGGTGATGTTTATTTGAAACTACTCGATTTGGTTCGTCACAAGCCATACTTTATTATTACGACCAATGTCGATGCTCAATTTGAACGCGCAGGTTTTGATAAGAGAAATATTTTTGCGGTGCAGGGAGATTACGGTAAATTTCAATGTACAGTGCCGTGTCACAACAAGCTGTATGATAATGAATCTCAGATTTCTGCAATGGCTGCTCAACAAGCTGATTGTCAAATACCCAGCGAATTGGTGCCGTATTGCCCAAATTGCGGCGAACCAATGATGCTGCATGTTCGAATTGATAATACCTTTGTGGAAAATTCAAACTGGCATGCTGCCAAACAAGGATACAGCGAATTTTTGGGTCAGTTTCATAACCAAAAATTACTCCTGTTGGAGCTTGGCGTGGGTTTTAACACGCCAACAATTATTCGCTTTCCATTTGAACAATTTAGCCGCCAATTTCCTCACACTCATTTAATTAGGTTAAATAAAGATGATGCTAGGTCACAAGATAAACTCAAAGCGCACAATTTGTTAGTGGAAGATGATATTTGTCAGTGGCTAAATAAACTGGCCGAGATCTAACTTTTGTCTATGTTACTTTTAATTGGCATTATTATTATCACTAGCTTGTTTTGGTTGTTTAATCAAACAAGTATGAAATGGTTAAAGTACGGTAAGTTTTCTCGACGGTCCAATTTTGTCATTAATCAACACAACTATTATATGGAAGAAGTTCAGTTAAAAAGCTACAGAGAGGCCTTTAGTGTATACGAGAAAACCATTGATGAGATTTATCGTTACGGCAAAATGATTGATATGAATTATGACTTATATGATTGGACTGTTACTTACATTCAATTTAAGGATATAACAATTGGTATCAAGCTATATCGCCCGCTACACACTATTCAACTAGTTCAAAGTGAAAAGCACATGCAAATACGAACCATGGAAGCTGATAATCCATTTTCATAATGAAAAAATGGGATCACCGCTGTGAAGCAGGAAAACAACACTGTAGCCAGATGCGTTCATGCGCCGAAGCCAAGTACTACCAAAGAAACTGCCCCTGCACCAAAATGCACGGCGATGGCGACGGCATCCCCTGCGAAAGGCAACACTGTGGGTATTAACGACAAAAAGGGTCAGGGGAAAAGTTTACTCTGACCGACTTATTGCTTGATTAGCTTAAAACAGATCTTCCAGCCACTTCTTGGTCAGGCCAATGCTGACCATCAGCTTAAGCTTGATAAGTGCCATGGTATCACCGGACTCCAGCTCCGCTTCGCCGCAACGTGGATCTGAGCGCTGCAATGCGCCAGTCATTTTATGGTCGATTGGGATCGGTTCACAGCCGTGTCCCGACTCACAAATAAAGTCCCACTTCTCTTTAGCGGGCACATGACAAGCGAAGCAGTTGCCATCGAAACGATTCACTACATCAACGAAACCACGTTTCTCAATTTTAGAACCCCTTTCATCAACTTCTAGCTCAAAAAACTCCCAGTCACTGGTTGCCGGAAAAGTGCCAGGCTCGCGCTTGACCATAACTTCGGTTGGTACCAGTTGCACCACAGAACCAGTCGGATAAATCGCTCCCTCAGGCGAGTTAGCGGCGGCCAGAGTCCCTTCAAGGTCTCCTACCAGATTATCTACATAAAAGTGGCGCACTGGCGTCATGTCGCGTATACAGCTAAAACTCGCTTCATCGATATTTACAACGGCGGGCTCAGATTCAGGTGTTGCAGCGGCATAACTCGCTGCACTGCTAATCAGCGTAATGAACAAAATCATCGCACCTTGGCCAATCATTAATGCTGCTTTCATGGTATTCCTTATTACTAAAGATGATTGAATAAACCTGATTTAACATCTGTTTTGCTACAGGCATCCACTGAGCTGCCTGCTGCCTTATACTGTTGTCATATCAAATTTAAATTTTAAGCAATTCAATTGCGCGCAATCTTATTGCATTTATTTACTCATGACAAGTCTATGCCGGATAAACTTGTTCAAATAAACGCATTTGTGCAAGCCAAACCACTAAGTCAATTATAGTCTCAGCGTCATAAGCTCATCAGGGTGATAACGACAAAAAAGGGTCAGGGTAAAATTTTACTATGGCCCAAATCTCCCTAATCAGTCAGGTCCAACAATCACCCCTAGCGGCTCAAGTAGCTGCTCCTGCTGCCACATGCATATTTTAACATTGCTAAGATCTACCTTTCTTGGATCCAGCCCAGAAAGTTCAGCATGAGAAAGATCACACTCTCGCACATCAAACTGGCCCCAAGCATCACTGGAAAAGTCTCCTCGACTCAAATCAGAACCCTTAAGCGAAGCCCTAAATAAATTTGCACCAGTCCATTTATTTTCAAATAGATCGCATTTCTCAATGCATTGACGCTCAAGATTAGCGTAAGACAAATTGCACCCCGTTATATACACGGAACAGAAATACACTTGATTACTGATCTGATTGGCAAAGCGGGCCTTAAGAAAGTTAACACCTTTCAAGTCACAGTTTCTAAACTCGGCACCAAAGCAATTAGCTCCCTTAAAATTAACCATAGATAACTGACAACCTTTGAAGCTCGAATCTTGCAAGTTAGCATATTCAAAGTCACAACCACTCACTGAACCTTGCTCTATAAATGAGCAGTTGATAAAGCGGCTGTCGCTGAGATCAGTGTGATAAAAATTACAGTTATAAAATTTGCACAGCTCAAAATGTGAATCACTCAAATCCTGATGGCTAAAATCAACCCCATCGAATACCTCATTTTTTCTATTCATTAACGCCTCTGACTAAATAACATTAGGTCTGAAAACCGGAGGCTAACATTCTCAACCATAGAAACCAATAAAAACAAACCCCTAAAAAACAATAGCTTACGCGCAACACCATAAGCGTTTTTAAGGCGTCAAAATAGCTCTTAGACCTTAGTAAAATTTGATATTAAGATGCGGAGACCAAGAAAAAACTTTCACTCAACCCAGGGGCTTACAGGAAGTCGGACAGATAGATTTGAATAGAGGAGGTAATGCCACTCGAGGAAAAGAACAAAATAGAAAAGGAAAAAATGAGAAAGAAAAGTAGGGCTGAGCCTGAGGGAGCCCTACAAATTAATAGCACGCTTGATAACCTCTGATCCCTTTATCCATTTATGTACGCGGCATGTTTTACCCTATTTGACCTGTAAAAGCCGTGGCCAAAATTAGTTGACCACTACATGAGCCTATTTCAGGGGGGGGGGGTTACAGAGGCTTACAACACACACTATATCTTAAGCTGGCTCTACGATGGAGTTCATATACTTCACAACCTAACATAGGTTCAGTTCTATTGATAACTGCGCCAAAACGGTCCAGGTAGTCTTTATTGATTTGTTTTGCACTTATAAGCGGTACTTCAATACTGACATCTACACGACCTTTACGTACCAACGCAGGGTCAAGACTCTCAAGATGGTTTGTGGTCATTATGACAAGGCAGTCATCAAGAGGAATGACTCCGTCTAGCGCGTTTAGAACGCCACCTAAGGTTAGCGGTGGATTATCTGCATTACTTTCAGCAGCACGTGATACCGTAGCTTTTACACAGTCACAGTCCTCTATTAACAACATAGCTCCAGGCGGTACCTTTCTAATAGCCTTATGAACGGTGGCATCATTTACAGTAGAAAGATTCAGTATGTATAGATCGCGACAATACTCAACAGCTAAGGCTCTAGCTATACCAGTCTTACCGGTACCCGTTCGTCCATGTAACAGTAGGGTTAGCTTACTTACAACCGATTTCCCTCTACTTGCGAAGTTATCGACTTCACGAAGGAACTCCTGCTTAAACCCTTCATCTAGCACTAATTCACTAAAACCTGATGACTTCAATGTGCCATAGCGACACCATTCTGTTTCCTCGAAAATATTAACTCTTGGATCAGTAGATATGTCTCCACGAGTGTCTTCTAAAAAACTATGTAGTTTATCTTTTGCCCACCATGGTGCACTTATAGTAATAGTGTCGTACGGCATAGTGCTATCGACCTTGGATCGAGTAGCCAACATGAAGCAACCATCGTATTTAAACACGTGCATACCGTAACCGATAGACTTAACACTTATACGACCGTCGTAACTCGCACGATAGTCATAGTAAACAGCCTCAGAGATAGAGCGAGAAAATAGCGGAATTGTAGTATTACTTATCAGAAATGACAGTTTATTGAATACCTCTGTGCGCGCCTGATGGCTATCGTCTATAGTCAGCCGCATAAACAGCAGGCTACTGACCCAGCTTAACATCTTCGCAGGGATATCTTTTAGCATGTAGCCCACGAGTCCACTTAACGTTAATGTCAATACTCCAACAATTACAGCCGTCAACAAAGGATCACCATTGGTGAGTGCCTTTATTTGTAGTAATAACTCGTTCACTTACTTACCTCTACTATAAATGCCTGATGGACATCGCCGAGAATACTACCAACAGAGTCGAGGATACTACCAAGGTACCCTCAGTATGTGCGCTATAGCACGTGGTTAAAGCTACTTGATAAAGGGGTCATAGTAATCACTCCAAACACCGCTTCAGATCACATCTAGTTCCCGCTGGAAGAGGCTTCGCGGCTAAAAGTGGGGGCAGAGTCTGACCCTCAGCCCCATTAACTCACAGTAAAAGTAAGGGTATATCTTCCCCCCCAAAGCAGTTATTATGGCACTGATTATTATCAAGTTTGAATGGATGCGATTGATAAATGATTCTCAAAACTAAGTCACTTCAAAGCAGTAAAACACCTCAATCTATTGCAGGTCAAAAGCAAGAGCAAAGTGTTGCCTTCTTTCTGCGCCGGGCATTCAAAACTCATAAGCAAGTACTGGTCATCAACGACTTCAAGTTTACCTTTAATGACGAAACGGCGCAGATCGATCACCTGATTATCTATCCCTACGGCTTTGTATTAATTGAATCTAAAAGCATCAAGGGTCATGTAAAGGTTAACAAGCAAGAAGAGTGGACCCGCAGCCATAACAATAAGTGGCAAGGTATGGCATCTCCCATCAAGCAGGTAGAACTGCAGCAAGCTTTATTAAGAGAGCTATTAAAAGAACATAAAAGCGAGATGTTAGGTAAGTTACTGGGGGTAAAGCAGCAAGGCTTCAACATGCGCTGCTGGGATCATCTCTGCGCCATATCCAGCGATGCAGTTATCGACAGAAAAACCATCCCCGCAGCAATCTCAGACAAGCTCGTAAAGTCGGAGTTTCTGGTCGATAAACTCAATAAAGTCATGAACATCAAAAACAGGTTCATGAGAGTCGTCAACTTTAGCGACACCCGTCCATTTTTCTCTGAAGAAGAGTTAGATTCTATAGGCTCATTCCTGCTTAAACAGAACATAGAAAGCCAACAGATAGAACCTACAGCTGCCAACAGTACAACCTATACAACCACGCCAGCGCCAAGCGACCCACAACAGATACAGGTACCCACTGCCGTGTATCAGACAGAAGCAAAAAAAACATCAACGACTCAGAGTTACTTATGCTGCAAACATTGTGGAGAATCAACAAACTACGCCCCAATGTATGGCAAGTTCGGGTACTACATTAAATGCAATCAATGCACTAAGAACACACCCATGAAACAAGCCTGTCCCCAGTGCCAAAGCAAAAACACCAAAGTACAGAAGCGAAAAGAGACTTACACATTGAACTGCCAAGATTGTAGCAGTGGAACCCTGCTGATTTAGCCATACAGCTACAACTAGGAAAATTTAAGAAATATTAAGTAATGATACTAATTAGCTAACTAGGTGGTGGGATTATGAAAAGGGCAACAAAGGGAAACATAAAAAACATTATTATCGATGCGATTGAATCTGCAGCAACTGAATATTATGAAATGTCAGGAGAAAGGCTTGGAAAAGCCCCTGAGTACTATTTAAATGTAAAGATTGTCGATTTCATTACATCTAAAATCCCAACTCTTGGATATAAATTAGAAATGCAAGTAAAGGAACTTTTGGAGCATTTTGGGGTAAATAGTTCTGATAATCCTGACGATTTAAGAGATACCGGAAATTTTGATATTACTCTTTTATCTAAAAAAACTAAAACACCTCGTCATGTTATTGAAGTAAAGCGAGGCATAAAGTTAGAGTCTTTGATGAAAGATGCTCGTAGAATATCGGCCCTTGCACAAGAAAAGCATGGAAGTAAGCGGCTTTCAACAGGTTTCATTGTTTTCATAAACAGGGTTAGTTACTGTTCAAGATCAGCTAGACATCAGGATCGACTAGACGAGAGACTGACATGCATCCGAAATCAGATTGGTAATCACTTTTCTGTTACAGGTTTATATCATACTCTCGAGAAAGGGGTTTATGGATACTCTGATGACAAAGGCTTATCAGTCAATATATTCGAAATCTCGCTCATCTAAATACATAAGCATCGACTAATAATAAATTGGGTCAGAATATAATATTACTCTGACCTCCATGCCCTATAAAACAACACCCCCAACTAACTGACCTCCCCTCTCGATTCACACCATTCATTAACGATTAGTGGCCTTGTAATCCTCCCACTCACTTATTCTTATCAAAATTTGCTACCTATATGATTTCAGCTTGCGAATGAGCAATATAAGCATATTGTTTAAGATGGCTAGGCAGCTTAACTGGAGAATTTAGTTTATTAAGGCTCAAATAAATGCCACCTGCCAAACCAACCCCTTTCGAAAGCATTTCAAAGCCTTCTAATAACCCCATAGAAATTAGGCTTGATGATATCCATTCAACACCTCCTGTAAATGTTAGTACCTCAGTAGCACATCGCTTAATGGATGGCTGGCGCGATTCTTCAATTAGGCGGTTCACATCACCGATGTCTCTTTCTATCTTTCTAATTTTCCTTCTTAACACCTCATCAGAATCTGCAGACAAAAGTATCGCACTCTTCAAATCGTCCATACTATCTCTAAATTCAAGTAACTCTTCTGACCTCTTTTCCTTAAACTCCAAAACTTCCGAAAGAGGTACTTCAGGTGTAAAGATTTTCATGGCATCTAACAAATGAACCGATATAGCTTCTTCTTTTTTAGATTGTACTGGCTGCAACCCCAACAATTTAATACTTGAAGCCAAACACCAGTTTGTATCTTTATCTTTAGACAGCCCCTTTAATGCACGTGTCTCTAGCTCTCTAAAAAAATCATTGTTAAGGCTTATTGAACCAGAAAAAGTAACTGTTTTATAATCAGCAATTCCTGCATTTATCAAAAAATCAAAGTCAGGACCTAGGCCTGCGAAAATTATATTACTTTGCGGGCAGGATAAACGGTCCCAAAATAGTAAGTATTGCCTTAATGCTTGTTGGTCAACACCACCATTGAGGTCAAAGCTTCCGCCTCTAGCAATAATATCCTGAGTAATCATCAACCCACGCTTCATAACAATACTCCTTAATTTCAGGTGGTTATTAGACTATCCGTTTAATAATATCGGTTCAACTAATATCAAGACAAAGGGTGCTGTTAATTAGTATGTGCATGAATATGTGGGCTTGAGTAAACTTTAGCGACTCCAAATTCCGCCGCAGGTTACGGCCTGCCCCCGTTGGAATAAGGGCTTCGCGGCTAAAGCAGCTCCTACATCATTGGTACTTTGGCTTACAGGGAATGACGAAAGCTTTGGATGACCTATCCATCCCAATATTTTCAACTAGCCATTACAGGCACAACCTTCTGCTTTATAGCATGCTTTAGTTTTGCTTATGCACGAGTCACCACATGCTTTGCCTTTCCTACAAGTTTTGCAGCAATATTTGGCGAATGAGACATCTGAACTCTTTGCTATCAACTCATTAATGAAACTACTTTCTACGTATGTTTTATCAGCAAAAAAATCATTTCCGTCAGATTCTACTATTAGGATTTGATTGCTAGTCTGCTCCTCTGCTGTAGAGCTAAATGTCATCGTGGAAAATAATGATATTAGAACTAATAAACATACATTTAACGCTTTCATCTTATGATTCCCAGTTGGAGTAGAGCTTTAATCGTATGGTATTTCGTTTGTGCAAAACTCAATCAACCTCACAGTTTAAACTAATCGTCAGACATCAATTTAATTACAAAAACAATTAGATGCATACTAATCTCACGTAGATATCAACAAACCACACATATCCAAGCAATCCTCCAGATTCAAATCCTCTCGTTGGAATTTGTCGAAGGGCTTCGCGGCTAAAGCCGCTCCTACAATAAGGCTGTGAATATGTGGGGGCAGAGTAAAATTTAGCTACTCCAAACACCGCCGCAGGTTACAACTACTCCCCGTTGGAAGTTGCCGAAATACGCAGGTGAAAATGCCGTAGAACCATCATGGATGATGGTTCAGGCTCGGGGGGACATGGATGTCCCATCTGAGTCGTTAGGCCATTTTTATCGGAGTATGAGGCCCGGACTCAATGCATGTAACTTCGCCGGGGCGTCATAGGTGGATGCAAGGAGGATAAGGACGAGCAGTCCTCCTTGCCCAGGTGTGGAATGGAATTCCACGACGTTTATCAAGCGCAGCTTGATTAGCTTAAAGCAAAGATAAAAGCTGGTTCCCGGCCTTCGCCGGGATGACGATATGAGGATATCTGATCCCCCAGATACAAAAAGCCCCGACACTGTCACCAATGTCGGGGCTTCCTAGCATTTGGGAGTCAACCAAGGCGACCTAAACCGCCTTGATTAATTTGCGGCGAAGCAGATTACATCATCCTGCACACATAATTTAACCAATTGATACTAAAGGGTTTAAATTCGATTCAGCTTAAAATACCCTTCTTTATACCCTTAATTCTTAGCCGAGGATAAGCATCTAATTAACAAAGCATTATAATGACAGCAAGCCTTAATCTGAAATTGTAAACATTGACTACCTGCTATGGATGTTGGGCATCAGTAAAATCAAAGCGACGCCCCATAACTCACTTGTGGACACAACCTTGTTAGACCTTCTGCTCTAATCTTGTTGCTTCGGATAATGTCTGGTATCTCAAACCACACTCTACCAACCCACGTTAAGCATTCCGCTACGCTCGCAATCGGGAAGAAGCGAGCGCCACTGATACTGCGCTTTTGTACACTTGAACACACTGCCAATGTCCGTTCACGACACAAAACCAACTAAATTTTAGTCACTAAACCCATTCTTGTTTAGAATTATTTCGGAGAGAAAACTGACGTTTTGGATAGATGAGCAGGCAATGAGTCATTGGTGTTGTACAGAGCATCACGGCGGCCGTGGTCGAGGTTTTCAGTACAGCGATACCGCTATCGAAACGGCATTGATGCTCAAAGGTTTGTTCAATTTGCCATTGAGAGCTTTGGAAGGATTTATCAATTCGGTATTCAGTTTGATGAGCGTGCCCATAACCTCTCCAGGCTATAGCAGCATTAGCAAGCGAGCTAAAACGGTGGAAATAAAATATCGAAATCCCAGTAGTGGACCCATAGCTCACTTAGTGGTCGATGCCACATGCCTCAAGGTATAAGGTGAAGGTGAGTGGAAGATGTGCAAGCATGGCAAGGAAAAACGTCGAACCTGACGAAAGCTGCATTTGGCGGTAGATGCCGCGACTCACGAAGTGATAGCTGCCGAAGTTAGCCTGGTCAGTGTGGCAGATAACAAGTGCTGCCAACGCTATTAAACTCACTGCGGCGCAAGATAGATCAAGTCTCTGCGGATGGTGCTTACGATGCCAAAGACTGCCATAAACTGTTAAATCGTAAGGGCTGTAAACCGACGATTCCTCTACGAAAAAATGCACGATGGTCACCCTAGAAATGAGTCTGTAGATGCACTGAAGCGAGGTGAGTTAAAGGAATGGAAGCAAGACAATGACTATCATCAGCGTTAGTTGTCAGAAACTGCCATGTACCGCTATAAACAACTCATCAGTCCCAAGTTAAGCTTAAGAGATTACAACGGGCAGGTCGGCGAAGCATTGGCTGGTGTAAAAGTCATAAACAAAGTCATAGGACTAGGACTAGGTATGCCTATTCGACAGACAGTCAATTAGCACCGAAAAATGAGGGGGAGAAGGCTGGCTGAGGGATGATTTGATCAACAAGGCCAGTGGTAGCGGTTATGCTCAGCTAAAATCGAAAACCAGTTTTTATACTATAATAAATTTGAAATGTGTAAGTTAATGCGTATCTTGCCCCTCATAGATATGATCAACACGAAGGTAATATATGGTAATGCAAAATCAATTTTTTGTTATTTTTATCTTTATGTATTGGTTGTGTCATGGTCTGGCATATGCCTCTGATAATGTACTATTATTAAATTCATATCACCCCCAATATCGATGGACAGACGAGATAACTCGTGGAGTACAAGTTTCGCTTGCCTTAGACATAAAACCAGAAAGTCTTCATGTTGAATATATGGATAAGAGACGCTTTATCGATGATCCTATATATTCTCAAAAGTTGATTGATTTACTTCAGTACAAATATAAACACAATAAACCTGACATAGTTATTACGAGCGATGATGCGGCGTATTATTTTATATTGGAGTTCGGTGAACAATTATTTCCCGGCGTTCCAATTGTTTTTTGTGGAGTGAATGTTTTTGATCCTCAATCAATTTCCAATCGCAATAATATTACGGGCATTGCTGAAGGGATGGACATCCTAGGTAATCTTGAGCTGATAACGAGTCTACATCCAAAGCTTAGAAAAATTATTATGATTGGTGATACTACAGGGCTTGGTTTGCGTATGGTTAATAGTGCCAAATTAATTAAACAAGACTGGCAAAATAAATCGAAAAATCCAGATGTTGCATTAGATATTTGGGATAGTTTTTCACTGGAAGAGTTATTTCAGAAAGTTAATGAATTACCAACAGATACTGCAATTTTGATGTTAGCGGTTCATAAAGATCGACTAGGAAAGTATTTCTCTTTTGAAGAACATTTACCAGTGCTTTCTGCAAAAAGTAAGGTACCAATTTATGGCATGTGGGGCGCATTAATGATTGGTCGGGGTGTTGTTGGGGGGATGATGAATGACCCTTATGAACATGGTTTTAATACGGGGAAAATGGCATTGGAAATTTTGTCTGGTACTCCTATTACTCAACTACAAATTAAAACTTCTGCGGTATATAAACCACGATTTGATTATGCCCAATTACAACGATTTGGTCTTGAAAAAAGTTTACTTCCTAAAAACAGCGTAATATATAACCAGCCTTTTTCTGTTTACCAAAAAAATAAACAATTAATTAATACGGTTGCTCTGGTATTTATCATTTTAGTTTTGTTGATTACATTTCTGGTAAAAAATATTAGTCAAAGGGTGAACGCCCAAAAAGAGCTTTATAAATATAATCAAAAGCTTGACGCCACCGTAAAGAAGCGCACCTTTGAGCTTGAACAGCGTAATGATGAATTGCGAATAATTTCAAAATCTATGAATCAACTAGCTCATACTGATAGTTTAACTGGATTGAATAACCGCAGGGCCGCAGAAAAAAACATTTCTGCTTATCTCAAGCGCTATAACATAACTTTTAAACATTTTTCATTAGCCATATTAGATATTGACCACTTTAAAATGGTTAATGATAACTTTGGTCATCAGATTGGTGACAAAGTATTAGAAGCAATTGCCGAAACTCTTACAATCAGCATTAGACCAAGTGATCGAGTGTATCGTTGGGGAGGGGAGGAGTTTTTAGTTGAGTTGTCTGAAACGCCAATCAGCGATGCAACAAACATTTTGAATCGACTAGCTGCTAATATTAGAAAGGTTAGGGTACATAACGTTGGTGTGATTACTGTAAGTATAGGGGTATCAGAATTTGTTAAGAATGATGACTTTGATTCCATCGTAAAAAGAGCCGATGATGCACTTTATCGAGCTAAAAACAGTGGTCGAGATAAGTTGGAAATTGGCTAGATAATGATTGTTTTTACGCCCAACAGCAGAAGTTAGGTTGTTTACCTCTTCCGTCAATTATTCGCTCATGTAGGTTCTCAGTTCCTTCTCTAGCTTCATCAAACAAACCACTACCAACGGCATTTGATAACCGTTCTAGCTCCTTTGCAATCTGCTCTATGTCCATCAGTGCTCCCATAGTTCAGTCAGATTAAAGTTGATGACCCGTCAACTGAAAATACACATTGTTGCATAAGGAAAAGTAAGTCAACTTTGGGAGTGGAAAAGCTAGTAGAAAATAATCGAAACTCACAATGGGGCAAAAATAAGTTGAGCGAAGCTAAAATCCAAAGTCTCAATTTGGCCATGTGGTAATGACCAAAACTGTTCCAGCAAATAAAAAAGTGATAATGGTGGTTACCATTAACTTGCTACCGTTGCTATACTTTCAGCATCATTAACAAGGATTGTTAAGGGACAGCATGGAACACATAGATCTCGGCCTAATTTTGGCAATTATCGGATTATTATGTATCGCATGTTCGGTTATCTATTACTTATTATCAGGTAATTGAGCTTCAACTGTGGTTGTTGAGTTAGCGACTTCTTCCCACCCTGACTAAACTAACGCGACCCAAACACACCTAACTGGCATCTTCTTCTGATGGCTTTCTAAAGGCGTGCCTGAATTGCTCATTAAGCTCCAACCTAGGGTGTAGGCATTTCTAATACCATATTATTAAAGAGTATCATGAAGTTTGAACAATAATGCGAGATACTCAGATATGCTAATCCAGAGCCTCAAATTGGCATGAGGTAATTTGCCAAAACTGCTCCAGTAAATAAAATTTATGATAATTGTCGTTACCATCAAGTTTAAGTCGATGTTAATGTAAGACCGAACAATTACTCAATTAACACATGGAAGTTATGCAAGTAGAGATATATAACCAAAAAACCTTCGAGTCTGAAACATGCCACATCTCTCAAGCGTTATTCAGCATGATTATCAGAGGCCTACCTATAGGTGAGGTTCCTGTCGTTCGTGAGGTGCTGCGGACTGGCGGCGAATATAGACTAAGAGAGCTCTACATAGTTACACGATCAAAATAATTCATAACAAGACATGCGTGTTATCATGCTTCCCCGCATGCCATCTAACCCAGAAGAAATGTTAGCAGACTGTTTTATATGAACTTATCCAATGTTGGCGCTCGCAAAGCGTGCTGATTTCCTGAAGAAATAACACTGTTTAAAACGCGGAATTCAAGAGAGATGTCTAGAACTGCGATGACAAAAAGTAGGGGGAAACGGACGACAGAGAAAATGTAAAATTAAAGGCTCAAACTTATTTTGGGGCATAGACAATTTAGCTCTCGCACAGCCTCAATAGCTAGGACTGCGGGGAGATGATGTAGGTACTGGAAGCTTACTTATTCCAATGCCTTTTTACCGTCGCTATTCCCACACCTAACGCTTCTGCTACTTTAGACTGCGATAAGCCTTCCGCTTTTTTAGCTTGTACTGAGGCGGTGGTGTTATGAGCTGCTGGTCTACCTAACTTTTTTCCTTCAGCCTTAGCCCTCTCAAGTCCTTCTTTTGTTCGCTCTCGAATACGGTTTCGTTCGAACTCTGCAAAGGCTGAAAACATCTGTAGCATCAATTTGCCTTCAGCACTTGATAGGTCGGCTACGGGTAGATCAAGACAAACAACCTTGATGCCTTTATCTGTAAGTAGGTTGATGGTGTTTTGTACGTCTATGTTATCTCGGCCTAAGCGGTCTAGCTTTAGGACCACCAGCATATCACCACGTTCCATCTGGTGATTGATAAGCATCTTAAACTTCTCACGCTTCATCGCTTCAACAGAACCAGAGATTGTTTCACTGATAGTGCGAGCATGATTCACCTCATAACCTTTTTGCCTGATAGCAATAATTTGATTCTCTGTGGTTTGCTCTGTCGTAGAAACACGACAATAGGAAAAGATACGCATGGGCTATTCACTTTTTTAGAAGGTATCAAGTATTAGGGTATCATATAGTTAAAGTATCAAAAATGGTAGACCCTAACTTTATGATACCGATATTGGGTAAGGGAAGCTGGTATCAATATACGACTGTTTTTTGATACCAGCTAATTAGGTTAGTTGGCTAGACTTTTAGTTTTCGCCATCATTGTTTGAAATTGTTGGAATTGCTTAAATTCCTCTTCCACATCTGAAGAGGTACTTTTTGCTGGTTCTGCTAATTTACGCAATAACTGGGCTTGTTTGTAATCTGGTACATCACCATAACTATAAAAGGTAGTCAGTATGCTTTCATGCCCAAAGTTTTGGCTCCATGCTTTAAACTCTTCAGGCGTCCGACAAAGGTTCTCACCTAGCCTTGTCAAAGTATCACGGAAGCTGTGAGGCTTATAATAAGGCAAACCAGCAGCTTCAAAAGCTTGTTTAAAAATCTTGCGAATTGGATTTGCATTACTCCAATGTTCTTTAAGTAAGCCTACAGCTTCAAATTGCTGATTTTTGTTGTGTGCCAACTTAGTTTTTGGAAACAAAGGATCATTTTGCTTATACCCATGCTCCCTAATCAAATACTCAATCCATTCCGTCAGAATCTTTGATGGCAACTCACCCACAGGCAAAAAGTAAGTAGTAAAGGTTTTACTAAACTTTGTTTTTACCTCTCTTGCATCCTGGTAAAAGCTTTGCTCGGCAATATCAATATGCTTAATCTTGGCAGAAGCAACTGCACCGTCTCTTGCGCCAGTTAGAATAACAAAAGCAAATACAGCTCTATCACGCATTTCAATCGCTGTTGATCCAGGCATAGTTTTTAAGGTTTCCATTAACTGCTCAATCGTTGCGACAGTTTTTTTACGCTTAGCATTGGCAATGCGAGTGTCTTTTTCAGACAAATTAAAATATTCAATGTCGCTATAGTTAATTTTTGCTCGATAGCCTTTTTGCGTTACTAGAAATTGGAAAAAGCCTTTCAAATGTCGAATGGTAGTCAGCACCGTTGCCTTGCTCAATTTATCACCTGTCACCAATGATTTTCTAGAAAGAAGAATCTTCTTAAAAGCGATTGCATGCTTAGCTCTAAACTTCTTAAAGTCGAGGTAATTTGTCGCCTCTTCAAACCGATTAATTGATTTCATTACACCGTCAATCGTTGAGTCATCCAGCTGTTTTGCTTCCTTCAAATACTTTACGTACTCGTACAGAATTCGGGTGTTTTTCGTACTATTATTTTTCATCATTAAATACCTTGCTTAAAGGATAATTTAAGGGCTTTAGCCCTCTCAGAATTAAGTGCTTTTCAGCTATCGGTAATTTCCCCCCTAGCGCCGTCCAAATTTGATTAACATCACGCCAAGAAACATACTTATTTGACCGACAACCACACTCATTACAACGGCCTGTCATATGCGCCATGCCTGCTGGCTTTGCTATGAATTCGACTGAATTGATGCTTGGCACTTTAGGGTCCTTGCATTTGCAACAGTACATCTCATTAAGCTCACATCGATGCAGGTAGGTTTTGCGCTTCTGTTTTAAATACAGCTTCAGGTCAGCACCTTGAATTAGTAAAGGGCGGGTTTCATCAATAACTGGCAAGCCAGCACGAATCCAATTCCGTACAGTTTTCGGGTGAACACCCAAAGTTTCGCTAACTTCAATAACGGTATAACTGCGATGGATTTTGATACGATTAGGATTATTACGGCTACTCATGGTTAGCCGCCTTAGATGCTGCAATGCGCTCATCAAGCCACTGATCGATGTCAGCCTCAAGCCAACCAACAGCACGCTCACCTAAAGAAATCGCCTTGGGGAAAATACCTTTAGACATATGTAGATAAATGGTGCTGGTGGACCAACCTGTTTTGGCTTTAACTTCAGGCAAGCGGATGATTTTGTTAGTCATGTATAAGAACCTCTAAACGTTAATTAATTCGTATTAGAGATTAAGTAGGCGATATGGGCGTTTAAAGCCCTATGAATGAAGAAACCAACCAACTAGTACTTTGATAATATTGAAAAATTTAAAAAGTTTGGGCGTTATAAAAAAACAGCCAATAAAATTACTCTTTTAAAAACAGACAATTAAAGGGGTATTTTGGGCGAAAAAATTCTCGCCCAACTTTATGCTAAATTTTGATGTTTTTTCTAATTGTATCTGCGCTTTTACCTTCAGCGATTGGTAATTTAGCTATTTGTGCTGCTATCCACGTTTTTGGTTTATTAGGGTGCTTCTTTTTTATTTTTTTAGCTTCCCTTTCCCAGTTTTTATATTTGATTTGGGTTTGGGCTTTATTATATTCTTGTTTATAATTATTTTTCGTATTGGCCTTTTGTGCTAGCGGTTTAATCTCCCGAGGCTTACCTTCAAGTGATTGAGTAAACTGATTAATCTCTTGAGTTTTTATGACAAATTGGTAGCTTGGTTTCTCTAATTCAAAGTAGCTGTCACTTTCGGGATACTCGCCATTTTCATATGGAATCAGCGACTCATTCAACGTCATTAACTCATCAAGTACATCAGCACTTAAACAGCCTAAAGCTAAGCTGTTATTACTGTGTTTCAGATCCTGGATACTCAAGCCATTTTCTCTGAGAAATTGTTCTCGCTTAGTTTCTAAAGCTGTGAGGTTGTATTGGTTCCCCTCAAGCTGCAGGCTTGTTTGAATCCTGAAAACAAAATCATCTCGCTTCAAGAAAAAATCATTAATTGCATCAAGAGTCGGCTCTGTCCCACCTACCTCTTTTTGATAAAGCTTGTCAATTTCATAAGACTCTAGCCCTATCATGGGAAGATCCCAGACTCCATCAATGACATGAACCTTTTTATCGAAAGCCAGCCACCGATTTTCACCTACCTGAAGCTCATCATCTAAGTTGATTTGATATTGTTCATCTAGGGCTTCGTTAGTGGCAAGGTTATAATCAACTTGATAAGTATCTGAATCATTGTCTTGAGGGGTGATGTACTGCCCTCCTTTAACATATGCTTGGGTGCTAAGCTTGACTGACATTGTTAATTGCTTCTCTTGCACCAACCAGTAAAGATCTGCTTGCGACACTGGCTCTTCTATAGAGCTTGATAAATACTCAGCAGCTTCTTCAATAGTTAAGTACTCCTTTAATTTAAACAACTTCTTCATTACAAATATTCCCAACTTTCATCAACGGTACTCCGCGTATAGCGTTAACTTTAATTTTCCAAAGCGATCACTATGATGCCCCTTGTTAGTCTATACCTGACAATTCATCCAGATAGTTCGCCCATTCCTGCATTAATTTTGTTCTTTCTGCCAGATAAATAGAACGGTTATAAGCTCTTGATGTAGCGGTTCCTGTCAAATGAGCAAGCTGCACTTCAATCACTTCATGGTTCCAACCTTTTTCATGCAAAATTGTTGATGCTGTGCTTCTAAACCCATGAGCCGACATAACATCTGCTGGGTAGCCCAGCTCACGAAGACGATTAGTTAAGATATTTTTACTCATAGGTTTACTGCTATCCCGTTGATTTGGAAATACCAGTTTTGAGTAACCAGTTACAGCCTTAATCTCTTTCAAATGACTAACCACTTGCTTAGACATCGGGACTAAATGTTCTCGGCTTCGCTTCATCTCTGCGGCGGGGATCCTAATCAAACAATCATCAAAATCGATGTATTCCCATTTAAGGTGTCTGATTTCAGTTGGTCTTAAAAAAATCCTTGGGATCAACTTTAAGGCTTCAATAACGCAGTAGTTGCCAGATTGATTTGTATCAATATCTTTCATCAATTCGGCAAGCTCGTTAGGCTTAACAATTGCTGCTCTATGCTTAACAGGCGGTAAAGGCTTTAATATATCTCTCAGAGGCAAGCCTTGAGCAGGGTTATTCCGTGTGAGCCGATGTGCCAGTGCATAGCCAAATACTCGGTTTATGACTGCCAAAATGTTAGGGGCTTTCTTAGATGTTCCTGCGGCTTCGATAGCAAGCATTAATTCGGTGATATGGCCTGCATCTATCTCTTCAATATGAAGCCCACTGATAGATTCAGAGTCCACCAGCAGCCAACGCTTAATTCTAGATGCATGATCTTCAGACCAAGAATCTCTTTGCTGCTCCCACCACTTCATAGCAATAGTTGAAAACAGCTTATCTTTGGAGGTTGTTTTGGCGCGCTTTCTTTCTCTGCGCTCGTCCATGGGGTTAATACCATGAATTAAGGAAGCTCTTGCTTCTTCTGCCAACCTTCGAGCTTCAGCTAGGGATATAGAGGGGTATTTCCCTAAAGCCATCTCTTGGTACTTACCAGCATGCCTAAACCTAAGCCGCCAGAGCTTTGATCCATTATTTTTAATCAATAAAAACAAGTTATTGCCATCAGACTTCTTAACCTGAGATTGACCGTCAGGGCAGGATATATTTTTGACTTCTTGTGCTGTTAAGGGCATCAACAACTCCTGAGGAGGGGTACAAAATGAAGGGTACAGGGCTTTAACCCCCGACTAATGGGATTAAAAAAATCATGATACCCCTCATTATCACCTAATAAATCTAAGAACCAGTGGAATATTATGGAGACTTATAGGAAGTTAAGTCAACAAAAAAGCCCGTAAACTATGAGCTTACGGGCTTTCTTAGGAAGTGCTAGTATTTGGGCAATACGTTTACATCATACCGCCCATACCACCCATACCGCCCATACCGCCCATATCACCCGCTGGAGCATCGACGGCGACTTCGCCAATCATTGCTTCGGTAGTGATCATAAGACCTGCAATAGACGCTGCGAACTGTAGCGCGCTACGGGTTACTTTAGTTGGGTCAAGGATACCCATCTCAAGCATGTCGCCGTAAGTGTCGTTACCCGCGTTGTAACCGTAGTTACCAGTGCCGTTCTTCACGTTGTTAGCAACAACTGAACCCTCTTCACCGGCGTTAGTCGCGATTTGACGAAGTGGTGCTTCCATAGCGCGAAGTGCGATAACCACACCGTGCTTCTGGTCTTCGTTGATCACTTCAACGTCAGCGATTTTGCTGGCAACACGTACCAGAGCAACACCACCACCGGCAACCACACCCTCTTCAACAGCGGCGCGAGTCGCGTGTAGTGCATCTTCTACGCGAGCTTTCTTCTCTTTCATTTCAACTTCTGTCGCTGCGCCAACCTTGATAACAGCTACGCCGCCAGCAAGTTTAGCCATACGCTCTTGAAGCTTCTCTTTGTCATAATCTGACGTTGATTCTTCAGCTTGGATCTTGATCTGTGCAACACGTGCTTTGATCTGATCTTGCTCACCAGTACCGTCGATGATAGTGGTGTCATCTTTAGTGATGATGACGCGCTTAGCCGTACCCAGATCTTCCAGGGTGGCTTTCTCAAGCTCAAGGCCAATCTCTTCGGCGATAACAGTACCGCCTGTCAAGATAGCGATATCTTGTAGCATAGCCTTACGACGATCACCGAAACCAGGTGCCTTAACGGCGGCCACTTTAACGATACCGCGCATGTTGTTCACAACCAGTGTCGCTAGTGCTTCACCTTCAACGTCTTCGGCAACGATAAGCAGTGGCTTACCTGTTTTAGCCAGACCTTCAAGGATAGGTAGTAGTTCACGGATGTTAGAGATTTTCTTATCAACAAGCAGGATAAATGGACTTTCCAGCTCAACACTGCCAGTCTCTGGCTTGTTGATGAAGTATGGAGACAGGTAACCGCGGTCGAACTGCATACCTTCAACCACATCGAGTTCATTCTCAAGCGCCTGACCTTCTTCTACTGTGATCACGCCCTCTTTACCGACTTTTTCCATCGCTGTTGCGATGATGTCACCGATAGTTTCATCAGAGTTAGCCGAGATAGTACCAACCTGAGCGATAGCGTTAGTATCGCTACACTCTTGAGAAAGTGCCTTTAGCTCGGCAACAGCAGCAATAACTGCCTTGTCGATACCGCGCTTAAGATCCATTGGGTTCATGCCAGCGGCAACGGCTTTAAGGCCTTCGGTAACAATAGACTGAGCAAGAACGGTAGCGGTAGTCGTACCGTCACCGGCAGCATCGTTGGCTTTAGAAGCAACTTCTTTAACCATCTGCGCGCCCATGTTTTCGAACTTGTCTTCAAGTTCGATCTCTTTGGCCACGGTAACACCATCTTTAGTGATAAGTGGAGCACCGAAGCTCTTGTCCAGTACTACGTTACGACCCTTAGGGCCCAGTGTCACTCTAACTGCGTTTGCCAGTACGTTAACGCCCGCAAGCATTTTTACGCGTGCGTCGTTACCAAATAATACTTCTTTAGCTGCCATCTTTTATTGTCCTTTAAATTCTTTTTAAATTACCTATGACTTATCGAAACCATAGGTATTGGAAAAATGTCTAAACGAAGTGATTTAGCTCACTACAGCCATTAGATCAGATTCTGAAAGGATCAGAACTTCTTCACCATCAATTTTTTCTTTCTTCACGCCGTAACCTTCGTTGAAGATAACGATGTCACCCACTTTAACGTCTAGTGGCTGTACAGAACCATTTTCAAGAATTCGGCCATTGCCTACTGCAAGAACTTCACCGCGTGATGACTGCTCGGCTGCACTACCTGTAAGTACGATGCCACCAGCTGACTTTGATTCAACTTCAGAACGTTTAACTATGACACGGTCATGTAATGGACGAATATTCATCTATGGATGCTCCTAATGATTTTTTAGCTCAACAAAGGTTGGCATTTTTATTAAGTTCGACAACAATTTACACTGAAATTATTATCGCTTGATGTTCGATATATGGGGGTCATAGGGCCCAGTTCCAAGGCCTTTACAAAAAAAATGTCATTTTTTTTAACTCCGGTTTATAAAAGCAGACTCAATCCTGATAGAATTGCCCTCCTTCTGTAGACTAGGCAAGACTTCCCCATGAAAGACAGACACGGGCTGCTTACACAGCCAATTGGTCGTGTACTGCTAAATATGAGCCTCCCAAACCTGATTGGTATCTTAACCGTTCTGGGGTTCAGCCTCGTCGACACCTTTTTTATCAGCCAATTAGGTACAGAATCACTGGCTGCGATCAGTTTTACTTTCCCGGTAACCTTAGTTATATCAAGCATAGCCATTGGCATAGGTGCAGGGGTATCGACTAATTTAGGCCGGCTTATCGGCAGCGGACAAGCACCGAAAGCCAAGGTGTTTTTGCATGACTCACTCCTGCTGACCTTCTTTTTAACTGCATTTATCTCCCTGCTTGGCAGCCTGTGTATCGGCCCTTTGTTCACTCTGCTCGGTGCCAATGAAGCCAGCTTGCCTTTGATCTACGATTACATGTTTATCTGGTATCTGGGCGCCCCAATCTTGGTGCTACTCATGGTAGGGAATCAGGGACTACGCGCCACCGGCGATACCCACTCTCCGGCGCAGATCATGATGCTGGCAGCACTGATAAACCTGATTTTAGATCCCTTACTGATCTTCGGGATCGGGCCCTTCCCACGCTTAGAGATCCAAGGCGCGGCGATTGCCAGCGTGATCTCCTGGATCGTTGCCCTGTCGCTGTCGAGTTACCTCTTGATATTCAAGCGCCACCTGGTGGAGTTTGCGGCACTTAACCTGAGCAGGCTAAGGTGTAACTGGAAGCAGTTAGCTCATATCGCTCAGCCTGCGACCTTGATGAATCTGCTAAACCCACTGGCTAATGCCATGATCATGGCCATGCTGGCACGTATCGATCATGGTGCGGTTGCCGCCTTCGGTGCCGGTACAAGGCTGGAGTCGGTACTCTTGATCGTCGTGATGGCGCTCTCTTCTAGCCTGGTGCCCTTTATTGCACAAAACCTGGGAGCCGGTCAGACCGAGCGCGCACGCCAGGCGCTGCTGTTATCGCTAAAGTTTGTGCTGGTATTTCAAACCTTGCTGTACCTGCCGTTATGGTTTTTTGCCGAGCCCATCGCGCATATTTTCAGTAGTGACCCACAAGTCATAGAGTGGTTAACCTTTTACATCTTAATGCTACCGGCCGCCTATGGTCCGCTCGGTATTGTTATTCTGATGGCAACCTCACTCAACGCCTATCACAGACCCATGTGTTCGCTTGTACTCAATGTGTGTCGACTGTTTTTGATCATGCTGCCGTTAGCCGCATTGGGTTCCTATTTAGGTGGAGTGAAAGGCTTGCTATTGGCACTGCCGATCACGAACACCATCATGGGGATCGCCTGCTATATTCTGGCAACTAAGGTCTCTGAACCCGAAAAGAATCCTCAGCACTCTGATTAGAAGAGCCCTCAGCGGCTTGTGAAATAAAGAGCCCTCAGCGGTTCATGCAAAGAAGAGCCCTCAGCGTCTTATAAAATAAAGAGTCGCCTTCAGCGGCTTCTAACTGGATAGGAACACCATGCAGGCTACAAACCAAACTTTCATCGACAGCAATTTCAGTGAAGACGAGCTGCAGGATGCCATATTCGAACGCTGCGAGTTTTACCGCTGTGACTTTAGCCGCGCCGATCTCAGTGATGCCAGCTTCATCAACTGTAAGTTTATCGAGCAGGGTGAAACCCATGCTTGTCGGTTCAACTACGCCACCTTAACCAATGCCAGCTTCAAACACTGCAACCTGAGCATGGCGATTTTCACCGGCGCCAAATGCTTCGGCATCGAGTTGAGAGAGTGCAACCTGCAAGGCGCCGACTTCGGTAGAGCCTGCTTTGCCAATCATATCACTCACAAGACCTTCTTCTGCTCCGCCTATATCACCGCCTGTAATCTGGCCTATGCCAACCTCGAGAGCGCCTTGCTGGAAAAGTGTGAGTTGATGGACAACCGCTGGCATGGCGCCACGCTTATCGGTGCATCGATGAAAGGGTCAGATCTCAGTGGCGGCGAATTTTCAGCATCCCAATGGGGCACCTTCGCGCTCGAGGGCTGTAATCTATGTCGGGTTGAACTGGAGGGGCTGGATCCCCGCAACGTTAAACTCGAGGGAGTCATGATAAACCAATGGCAGCAGGAACAACTGCTTAGCCCATTAGGGATTATCGTCACGCCGGAATAGCCTTGAGCAGTTTGTTAATAAGCAGCCCTGAGCGGTAAAATGTAAGTTTTGAGTTTTAAGCGATAAGCGGTAAACAGCTCGCTCCTTCCCCCCTAGCCCCTCGGATCTCCCAACGGGTATGTAACCTTCTCTTGCCACTCAATTTCTCATTCCATCGGTATATTAGGGACAATTGTTAAACCGGAAAGATAATACAGATATCGCCAACTATACTGAATAGATATAGAACATCACAATGCTGTAGTGATGTTAACGGAATGGGTATGAGTACAGGAGGCGAAAATGTTAATTAAGAAATGCGGAATCGTATCCGCACTTATCCTGCCGGTGCTGTTAACGGGTTGCGAACGCGCCATCAGCTTTGAGAGTCAGGTAATGCCGATATTGCAGGCCTCATGTGTTAGCTGCCACTCAGCTTCCGGGGAGGGGACACAGCAAACCGAATTGAAGCTCACGAATTATGCTCAGCTCATGCTGGGAACAAGGCTCGGTGCCGTCGTCGTACCTGGAAGCGCCGCATCCAGTACGCTTTATCTGGTGATCGATCATAAGGTGGATACTAAAATTCAGATGCCGCCGCACCATGATGATAAATATCCTCAAGGAGAGGGTAAGCCATTGAGCAGCGATCAGATAACCACCATTAAACAGTGGATCGATGAAGGCGCGAAAAACAACTAGTCGTCTAAATGCTCATCGATTAAGTGTTGATCGGCCTTTTACACCATTCATCTTTTAGTGGCCATGCTATTGTTATGTTAGTGGCCACTAACCTCATCTTGTGGAACTTGTCAGTTGCTCAGATACTGAGTTACATTATCTCTGTGTTGAATAGTAATTCTTCCCTATTAAGAGAACCTGACTAATGATGAGATCCTCAGCCAAAACAGCAGCCGTGTTGACCCTGTCGCTCACTTGTCTGCTCCCACCACAGGCCTTTGCGGGCATCTCAATCACCTCCTATCTGTCGGCACAAGAACCTGTCTTCACAACAACTCCGGCATCAACAGCGGCTTTTGAAAATAATCACTCTTTGATTGAAGCGTCTGTAGTTAAAGAGAGTGGGACCGAAGAATATAAGATAGGTGTGATGATTAAGGCGCTGTCTCGGGCTATTGCCTCACCCGATGAGCCGGACTCACTTCAAATCATTACCCAATATGGCACCGATTCGCGTTATTATGTGATGATTCGAGGCTGGTTAGTTCAAGTATTATCGGGGGTGCAGAGTCAGCTCGACGCCAACCGAAACGATAATGCCCAAGAAATACTTATCGAAAGAGTAGACTTTTTAACCCAAGCTATCCGCCGCATCGATCTAGAGTGATCCGCTTTTAGGAAGTCATCTCAATAGATAAAATTTTTACGTCTAAAACTAAGAGCATAAACATGAACAAAGCAATTAAGGCCGCCCTCATCTCGGCCTTTGTCTGCCCCGGCGGCGGCCACTTTTACCTGAAGCAATACACCACTGGGACACTTATCTCCGTCGCCATGCTAAGTGGGTTGTTATACCTGCTCAATCAGGCTGTCGAAAGGGCCCATCAGATATCCGATAGAATATTAAGCGGTGAACTACCGCTGGACCTCAGCGTCATCTACCCATTGATCACGCAAGCCCCCCCTCCTTCTCAAGCAAGTATGATTAACATCGCCACCATGGTATTTATCATAGCCTGGTTTGTGGGAGTAATAGACTCCTATCGATTGGGTCACGGGATGGATAAAGCCGAGCTATCAAGTTAAACAGACAGACATAACTCTCTATTACAAGATGTCCAGACACAACGCCTGTTCCTACCCATCCATGGGTAACAGGCATAAGTGTTCCCGACACAAAAAAGCAGTCAAGAATTCATGATTCTTGACTGCTTCATCTCTTGCAGGATTATCGCTCTCTGTTTACATAAAAACTAAGCGATTGGCTTTCTTTTCAGAATGCTGCAGTTTTAGAGAAGTCGTGCTGTGTAGATGGTTGAGGCTCGCTATGTATAGCTGGCTGATTTTTTGAAAAATCATATTGGCTTGTCGCAGCCAGAGTTTTGGAAAAGTCGTGTTGGCTAGACGCTCGTTGCAATTGATTGCCTGTCGCAGGTTTATTTTGAGAAAAATCATAACTTGCCTTGGCCGCATTCGTCTTTGAGAAATCGGGCTTCTCGGCAAAAACAGGCGCTGCAGCAAATACGAGTAGGGCAGATAAGGTCACGCTGGTTAACATCTTCATATAGAACTCCAATCTTTTTGACCACAAATGATTAACATACAGCTTAAGGTAATTTACATCATCAGTGAACAAATGAATCAAATTTTATGCAAATTGATACATACTTATTTAGTAATCGGGTAGAAAATCAGGTTAAAACTCAGAGTTGGACTTATTACTTTTTTCTATAAAAACAGTAGCTAACTCTGAATGTAGATTGAAGTTAAACGATTGGAGGACGATTAATAGATAAGGAATCTGTGGTTTGAGCAGACCAGAGCGTCACATGATTTTGTGGACTCCTGCCGGGACGATATTTTGTTAACGAAGGCTCGATAAATATACCGGTCAAAGACACACAGTGGCTAACACAGTGACCGCTGGCCAACATGGTGCACGCTTCTGCGCACTTAAAGGCGCTGAAATCTGCCAAGATTTGACTTAAAGCGCTTGGATTAACTGGTTTTGAATAAGTTGAGTTTGGATCGAGAGAGCTTGGAGCTAAAGCCGTTGAACTGTCGAACGAACTCACTGAAGAGATAGCTGAAGGGCTAAGTCGCACTTCCTCTCCGGTAGTGTTAATTGTATGTAACAGGTCATGCGTCGCCAAGGCCGGAGAGAGAAAGTTCTGCCCAACTAAGGTTATCAATAGAAGTATTTGTACGATACGTTGAATCACAACTGACACTCAGACCTTACAATTAAATTTAGCGACATGATACCAATCGGTATAAGAAAGTGGTCAACTCAGAGTTATTTTTGGCTGCATAATTCAAGGCGAACGAGTGAGGGAATGGTGATCCCTTTTGAACTCATTCAACACAGCAATATGCTGCCAAAAACACTCCTGAAAGGCGAGTTTTTGCACTTCCGATACGGCGTTAACGAGCTTAAACGTAGAATAACTATGTTCCTCACTCGTTGTCTTGTCTCACAAGCGCTAAACTCTCGCTGAGTGACCACACCTTTATACCGATTGGTATTATACCAATCGGTATAACTCTAGACCCGTAGAAGTGGTATTAGTTGCAGCCTCGACGGTTTTTATCTCCCGAATTCAACAGTCAAGTGCACATTAGCTCACTAACTTAATCTTATACGCATAAAAAAACGCCTGACTCATAGAGTCAGGCGTTTTTAAATTTCAACTTGCCGAATAGACTTCGACAGAGAGAATCAACTTACAGAGAGCAAGTCTTCTCTTCAAGAATTAGGTTAGCTTCAACGGCATCGATCGCTTTTTGATCGTGATCGTTAGCTGGACAGCCACAAGCGTGCTCACTTGTTGCGTGAAGACGAGCCTGTTCGATGTGCCATTGTGCTACTTTCAAATGCTGATCTACGTTCATGGTATAACTCCGAAAAATGATGATATATAGAAGTGGCGCTAAAATATCATCGTCATATGGATGTATACAAGCCTTCCAAGGGTTAAAATGCTAAATTATCAGAAATATGTTTTAATATTAGAATTCCGCTTGAGATGATGTTGATATCTTGGCTATGAGTCATAAGCAGCGAGTTGCGAGCCTAGCACCTAAAACCTAGAGCCTCGGATCTCGAACATAGAACATAAGGAAACAAGATGGCCAATCCCATCAACGAAGGTATCAAGCGCCTGCGCGCCCAGCATAAGCTGACTCAGATTGAGCTGGCCGAGATGGCCGGGATCCCCCGAGCGACGCTTGCCAATATGGAGGGGGCGAATAGTAACCCCAGCATCAGCGTCGTGATGAAGGTCGCTCAGGCACTGGGAGTCACAGTTGACGATCTCATTACCCGCAGACAGTCTGTGCATGTTACTAAGGTCGAAAGAAAGGATATGCCGGTATCCCATCAACACGATGGCAAGTTTATCAGTACCCGCACCAGTCCCATCAGCACCCAAAACCTGCAGATTAATGATGTGATCATGATGCCCGGCTGCAACACCAAAGGGGTGCCCCACCCCGAAGGCAGCCATGAGCTCTTTCTCTGTCTGGAGGGGACGGCAACCTTAGAGGTTCAGGGAGAGATGTTTGAGATAGAGGCGGGAAATCTCACCTACTTTAAGGGGCACCTACCCCACAGATACGGCAACCCCAGCTTAAAGCCTGTTCATGCCGTAGTCGTCGTTTTTATGCAAAAATAACTATTCGGAGTGAAGGTAAGCCGCCATAAATAAATTTATCCATGCCACGACTTGATTGCCCCCCGCAGCCTCTCTTCTCTGCCGCAGCCTCTGCCGGAATTGCAACGCTCGAGGGCTGCCATCATATGATCGATAAACCGCTGGCTCGCTAAGCTGATAAAGCGCCTCGAGGGATAGACCAGATAGCACTTGCCGATATAGGGCTCTACATCTTCAAACAACATGGTCAGCTCACCCCGCTCAACATACTCATGAGTCAGCTCTATGGGCAGGAAGGCGATTCCTCTTCCGGTTAACGTCGCTTGCAAACAGAGTTCAATACTATTGAGGCACAAGTTCCCCTTCACCGCGATGGTCCTGTCGTTACCGAACGGGACTTCATTAAAGATCCGACCATTAGGGTAGCGAAACAGGATTGAATTATGTTTGTCGAGCTCCTCAGGAAGCACTGGCGTACCTTCCTTAGCCAGATACTCAGGGCTGGCGACAAAATGCAGCACTTCGCTAAGCATCTCCCTTGCCACCATCTCATTTTCGTTAAATGCGTCCTCAACCATAAAGGCCAGATCGATCTTATTACGGATCATGTCCTGAGGTTCGGTACTGACAATCAGTTCGACGGTGAGATCGGGGTTGTGGTCCATAAACTCGAAGATACCAGTAACGATATCCTGTAGCTGAGGCACCGGGAAAATCAGGATACGCAAGTGACCACCAATCTCGGCTTCGGTATCGGTGAGCTCCACCATGGTCTGTTCAAGATCACCGAGAATAGACAGGGTCTTATCGTAGAAGTGACTCCCCGAAGCCGTTAATGTCATGGAGCGGCTCTGACGATGGAATAATTTCACCTTCAGATCGTCTTCTAAAGTCTGCAGACGACGACTCACAGTCGATTTAGGTAGATTCAGCAGATCTGCAGCTTCCACCAGGCTGCCTGTTTCTACGATACGATGAAACAGGGAAATATCTTCAGTTTTCATAACTCACTCTCACTGTGGCACTATCTGTCACTCTATGACTTCAGACTATACCAACTATCCCAAACAGATGGTCCAAATTGATAACCCGGAACGATCATGCACATGGTTAGCTTTTACAATCAAGAATAGTTAGTTTCACTTTATGGAACTGATGATTCCATACATTCCCATTTTATTCAATATTAGATACTGCTATCTTAGCCGTAATTGATACACTCTAGTCGCAAATATGGAACTCGCTCTATGAAGCATCTACAAAAAACACTCATCACTCTAATGACCACAGCAATACTTGCTGGCTGCAGCGTAGAGTCTACTGAAGTTGCCCCGCAACCGATAAGACCGGTGAAGCTGTTGGAAGTTACAGATGTTAATGCCGCTTCTATCCGTGACTTCCCGGCAAAAGTAGCCGCCACAAAGCAGGCTGACTTGAGCTTTAGAGTATCTGGCCAGCTCATTGACTTTTCCCTGGTCGAAGGTCAGCAAGTCAAAAAAGGGACAAGTTTAGCCCGCTTAGATGACAGAGATGCCCGCAACACCTTGCTTAATCGCGAAGCCGATCATGAGCTTGCCACCGCCGATTATAAGCGTAAGGGTGAATTACTGCGCCGTCAGTTGATCTCTCCAGCAGAACACGATCTTGCTAAGGCTCAGCTAAAGTCTGCCACCGCGGCCCTTGCCAATGCCCGAGACCAATTAAGCTACACCCGCTTAATCGCCCCCTATGATGGCACAATCGCTAAAATATCTATGGATAATTTCCAGATGGTTCAGGCAAATCAGTCTGTTCTGGTCTTACAGAAAGATAATGATATCGATGTGGTCATTCAGGTACCTGAGTCTATGGCGAGCCGAGCCATCACATTTAACCCGAATGCTAAATTTCAGCCTCAGGTTCGTTTCAGTACTCAGCCAGATCAAAGCTACAAGGTCAGCCTGAAAGAGCACGCCACCCAAGTGACCCCTGGCACCCAGAGCTATGAAGTGGTGTATACACTGCCGAGACCTACACAAATTAACGTACTTCCGGGTATGAGCGCGGAGCTGACGTTAGACCTCTCATCAGATAATGAACTTCGCAAAACCGTTGTTCCAGCAAGTGCCGTAATGAAGCGTGATCTCGATGGTAAGAATATCGTCTGGCTCTATCATGCCGATACCGGCAAGGTGATGCCTCAAATCGTCACCTTAGGCCGCGTCACAACAGATGGCATCGAGATTCTACAAGGCTTAACCTTAGGCGATCAATTCGTTGTCGCTGGTGTGCAATACCTCTCGGCTGAACAAAACGTTAAACCACTTCGCTGGCAACGCGGGGTGTAATGCCTATCGGTATTGCCTCCATCTGCTCTTATACCAATCGGTATAAAGGGGTGGTCACTCAGCGAGAGTTTAGCGCTTGTGAAGCAAGGCAACGAGTGAGGAACATAGTTATTCTACGTTTAAGCTCGTTAACGCCGTATCACAAGTGCTAAAACTCGCCTTTCAGGAGTGTTTTTGGCAGCCTACTTCTGTGTTGAATGAGTTCAAAAGGGATCACCATTCCCTCACTCTTTCGCCTTGAATTATGCAGCCAAAAATAACTCTGAGTTGACCACTTTCTTATACCGATTGGTATTAATTAAATAAACCGCTTTCGCCTGCAAGGATTTAACCTGTGAATTTCGCTCAATACTCAATCGAACATAAAGTTGTTAGCTGGATGTTTGCCCTACTGCTGCTCGTGGGGGGCAGTTTCTCATTTTTTGGGCTAGGTCAGCTCGAATTCCCTGAGTTCACCCTCAAGCAGGCGCTTGTGGTCACCGCCTACCCCGGAGCCTCACCCGAACAGGTAGAGGAGGAGGTCACCCTTGCTCTGGAAGATGCCATTCAACAGCTCGATGCCGTTAAACATATCACCTCGGTGAACAGTGCCGGCCTGTCTCAGATAGAGGTTGAGGTAGAGGACCATTACGATGCGACAGAGTTACCGCAGGTATGGGATGAGCTTCGCCGTAAGGTCAACGACAAACTGGGCGAGCTCCCCCCCGGCGCGATGACACCGACTGTTATCGACGATTTCGGTGACGTCTATGGCATCTTGCTCAACATCACTGGCGATGGCTACACGAGCCGTGAACTGCAAAATTATGCCGACTTCCTCAGACGTGAACTGGTACTGGTCGATGGGGTAAAAAAGGTCAATATTGCCGGTAAAATTACCGAGCAAGTTGTCGTTGAAATTTCACAGCAGAAGCTCAACGCCTTAGGTCTGGATCAGGACTATATCTATAACCTGATCAACAGCCAAAACGTCGTGTCTAATGCAGGCAGTATCCGGGTCGGCGATAACCGTATCCGTATACATCCTACCGGCGAGTTTAATCGGGTTCAGCAGATGGAGCGTTTGCTAATCAGCGCACCAGGCAGCACTAAGCTTATCTACCTTGGCGATATCGCTAAGATCTATAAAGACAGCGATGAAACGCCTTCCGAAATCTATCACGGCAATGGCGAGTCCGCACTATCGGTTGGTATTGCATTTTCAAGCGGCGTAAACGTGGTCGATGTAGGTACAGCCATCAACCAAAGGCTTGTCGAGCTTGATAATCAGCGTCCCATCGGGCTGGAGCTTATCAAAGTCTATGACCAGAGCAAGATGGTTGATCAAACCGTCTCAGGCTTCTTAGTCAATCTGGCAGAATCTATTGCCATAGTGATCGGCGTGCTCCTGATATTTATGGGAGTACGGGCGGGCCTGCTGATGGGACTGGTACTGCTACTGACCATATTAGGCACCTTTATCATGATGAATGTGCTCAATATCGAGCTACAGATCATCTCGCTTGGGGCGCTGATTATAGCCCTGGGTATGTTGGTGGATAACGCTATCGTGGTTACCGAAGGGATCCTTATCGGCATCAAACGCGGTCAGTCCCGGCTGGAAACTGCCAAGGAGGTGGTGTCACAGACTCAATGGCCACTACTGGGCGCCACTGTCATCGCCATCCTTGCCTTTGCACCGATCGGCCTGTCCGACACGGCTACGGGGGAGTTCTGTGTATCTCTGTTCCAGGTGCTGCTGATCTCTCTGTTTATCAGCTGGATCACCGCCATGACCTTGACCCCGTTTTTCTGTCACCTGATGTTCAAAGATGGCGAAGTCAGCGATGAAGAAAATGATGACCCTTATAAGGGCTGGGTATTTCAGCTCTATCGAAGCAGCTTAAACTTGGCGATGCGTTTTCGCGCCATCACCATACTTATCGTTATTGCCGCTCTGGTTTCCTCGGTAATGGGCTTTGGACATGTAAAAAACGTCTTCTTCCCGGCCTCGAATACGCCAATGTTCTTTGTCGATGTATGGATGCCTGAGGGCACTGATATCAAGGCAACAGAGCACCTACTCGGGCGTATCGAACAAGACTTGATGCAGCAGCAAGAGGTCCATGATATCGGCTTAGTTAATCTCACCAGCGTGACAGGTCAAGGGGCGCAGAGATTTGTACTCTCATACGCACCGGAGAAGGGCTATAACGCCTACGGTCAGCTATTGATCGAGATGACAGATCTCACAACACTCAACCAATATATGCGAACACTGGAGAAGGAGCTCAGTCTCAAGTATCCGGAAGCGGAATATCGCTTTAAATATATGGAAAATGGCCCAAGCCCGGCGGCTAAGATAGAGGCGCGCTTCTTTGGTGAAGATCCAAAAGTACTGCGCCAGCTGGCGACTCAAGCCGAAGCGATCTTAGAGGCTGAACCGACAGCCGTAGGCGTGAGACATAGCTGGCGTAATCAGGTGACTCTGATCCGCCCGCAACTTGCGCTGGCTCAGGCGCGTGAGACCGGGATCAGCAAGCAAGATCTCGATAACTCTCTACTGGTTAACTTCAGTGGTAAGCAGGTTGGTGTCTATCGTGAAAACAGCCATCTGTTGCCTATCATCGCCAGAGCACCAGCCGAAGAGCGTTTAGATGCGGACAGCCTGTGGAAGCTGCAGGTCTGGAGCTCAGAAAACAATCTGTTCGTACCGGCAACTCAAGTGGTTTCCGAGTTCAGCACCGAATGGGAAAACCCGCTCATCATGCGTCGCGACAGGAAACGTATGCTGGCCGTGTATGCCGACCCGATCAATGGCACTGATGAGACAGCCGACTCGGTATTTCGAAAAATCAGAGCCGATATTGAATCCATCGAGCTTCCAAGTGGCTATGAGCTCGAATGGGGCGGCGAGTTCGAAACCGCCGGAGAGGCTCAGGTCTCAGTATTCAGCTCAATTCCGATGGGTTACCTGGCGATGTTTCTTATCACGGTATTGCTGTTTAACTCGGTGCGACAGCCATTGGTTATCTGGTTTACCGTGCCACTATCCTTGATCGGCGTGGTCTCAGGCTTGCTGCTATTCGATGCCCCGTTTAGCTTTATGGCGTTGCTCGGCCTGTTGAGTCTGACGGGTATGATTATCAAGAACGGTATCGTACTGGTCGATCAGATTAACCTTGAGCTGAGTCAGGGCAAGGAGCCTTACCTTGCGGTCATCGACTCATCGGTCAGCCGCGTACGCCCCGTGCTGATGGCAGCCATCACCACCATGTTAGGTATGTTGCCGCTATTGAATGATGCCTTCTTCGGCTCGATGGCGATCACCATCATCTTCGGTTTAGGCTTTGCCTCGGTATTGACACTGATCGTACTGCCCGTGACCTACACCCTGGCATTTAGAATTCCCTATCCACGCGAGGGTAATACCAATTGCATTAAATAATTAACCAATTCAGAGCCCCTCAGGCTTTTCAATTCAAGGCGCATTGATGAGGAAATGGTTATTCCCTTTTAAGTCAATGCAAAGCAGAAGTGGGGAGCCTGAGGGGCTCACGTAGTGCGAGCTTCAAAGCCCTTTATGCTGCACAGTATGCTTTCGATATAGAATAACTATTAGCTTCAATCATCCTACTTGCCTACAGAGCTTTGAATTCTCGCTGAATGGTCAGGTACTTGATGCAATTTGTATAAAGGAGGTTAATGAGGCCTGATTAATTGAGAAGAAAGCTTGATGAATTGATAGCTTAATGAATTGATAAAAATTGCTTCCCGGCGCTCCCGGCCCACTGATGTGGGTCGGGATTTTTCATTTCACCGGCTAACCTTGCAGATCAATAACAGTCCGGTAGAATAGCGATTAGATCGGCGATCCCGGTGGCATCTTAAGTGGCCTTATCTGGCATAGTTATCAGCTTCACCTTTGCGACTTTCAGTCCTCTCTCGACCCCCAAACCCTATAGGCTAACCAAGCAGATCTACAATAGGTCCGTAGATAAGTGACTAGATCGGCGATCCCGGTGGCATCTTAAGTGGCCTTATCTGGCATAGTTATCAGCTTCACCTTTGCGACTTTCAGTCCTCTCTCGACCCCCAAACCCTATAGGCTAACCAAGCAGATCTACAATAGGTCCGTAGATAAGTGACTAGATCGGCGATCCCGGTGGCATCTTAAGTGGCTTAGCGAACAGCTTCACCTTAGCGTCTTTAAGTCCTCTCTCGACTCCATCGGCTAACCAGGCAAAGTGGGCAGCCTCGTAGGCACTCGCACGTTTAACTTTGCGTTTGAGTTGCTTAAGGGTATAACGCAATCTATCTGCAAGTTGTGCCTTCACTTCCGGGCGAGTCCGTTCGTCATGATAGGCAGATAACAGCTCATCGATGATGACACTATTAACGCGCATCCAGACGCCCAACTCTGGCCCGGTGGGAATATCGGCATAGAGCGTGTTGCCTAGCAGTTTGTCCACGATAGCGGGAACCGAGAGCTGCTCTTTATCGTTCAGATAAGCCTGATTCACCCGATTTATCCGCTCTGGCACAAAGAGTTGTTCGACGGTGTGGCGGCTCAATACTTCGGCCATCCCCAGTGGGTCACTAATCACTCCCAGGCTTGAATCGAAACTTTCCCGACTGCGATTATAGTTGCCCGATTTAGGCACTAAGGCTTCCTGCAAGGGTTGTGAGATAGTCAAAGCCGATGGCTTCAGGGTTTGCACCAACGCATCTAAGGCACTTTTCTGCAGTTGTGGAGCAAGGTAATGCCAAGATTCGCCATCGATACCATCGTAATAACTGTAATCGGTACCGCCTATAAACTTAGCCGCAGCAGTGATCTGATAACGGGTCAGCAGATAGACCGGTACAAAGGTGTCACTGAGCTCACCCATCGGCTGCTTAGCTAACAGAGCCAGATTTGAGAAATCCTTAATAGCCTGTGCCCGCACCTTACTGAGTCGAATCAACTCTGCAACGGGATCGCTGCCGTTATCCCACAGACTCGCATAGGCATTACTGGCACCTTTAGCGCGGGAATCGGCTTCGCCAATAAAACGCAGGCCGTCCATTTGCATCTTTTTCATTAGTGCCGAAAGCTGAGTCGATTCCTGGGCTTCATCGCCATATTCACCGTAGCCGTACTCGACAATAAACCTATCCCAGCCGCCGAGTCCTACGCCATAGGGAGCCGAAATGTCGATTTTATCTCCCTGTAACGTCACCTGTGGATGGGGGTAATCCATCACCGACGCATTGTCATTACTCGAAGCCGCAAAGTTATGATCGAACCCAAGAGTATGACCGACCTCGTGGGCCGCAAGCTGACGAATTCGGGCGAGAGAGAGTGACATAGCCGCTTCATCGGCCGCCGCTCTGTCTTCCCAGCCCGCCGTTAGGCCGCGGGCGATAAGGTGATCCTGACGTACACGTTGACTGCCGAGTGTGACATGCCCCTTGATGATCTCACCGGTTCTGGGGTCTGCCACCGCCGAGCCATAAGACCAGCCACGGGTTGCCCTATGTACCCACTGGATAACGTTGTAACGGATATCCTGAGGATCGGCATCCTCGGGGAGAAGCTCAACTTTAAAGCCGCCAATAAAGCCTGCCTGAGTAAACGCATCCTCCCACCAGCTAGCCCCCTCTAACAGGGCGCTACGAATAGGCTCGGGCACGCCGGGATCGAGGTAGTAAGTGATAGCTTTAACCACTTCGCTGGGCGTCTCACCCGGTGTCACCTTCTGTAATCGATGACGTAAGAGATGACGCTGACGAATATCCTCATCAACCTCGGAGCCATAATCTAAGTATTCATCCGAGAGGTAACCACTCATTGGATGGTAATCTCTGGCGGTATATCCCTCTTCAGGCAACGCGATAAATGAGTAGCGCAGGCGCACCGACAGATGTTTACCATCGGGGGTGACCTGAGCGACATACTCTCCGGCTTTTTTGCTGTTAAATGATAGAAGCACATCGACGTCGCTGTTACGCTCGAAGGACTTGACCCCTTCGGGTAAAATAACCGATCGCGCCTTGTCGAGTTGGTAACTCCCCTGCTTTGTCTGCTCCAGAGTCGAGGCTATTCCGTGAAGATCGCTCACTACCAATTCATTGATCGATACCAGATCTCTCTTACCGTCAATCACCTTTCCACGCCACAGAACCGACTCGGCGAACGCCTCTTTTACGGCTCTTTTCTCGGCGCTGTTATCTGTACTCGCGCGATATTGAGTATTGAGTTGCTTAAGGAGCAGGTAAGGCCCATGGCGCTCGAACTGCACCATACGTGTATAGCCTAGCTGGCCACGATCGAGTCCGATGTCGTTAGAACCGACCCCCTGGGGTAAGCTGGTCAGCAATAGAAAAGGGTGATTAAGCTTGTTAGCTTCGAGGTATAACTCACCATCAACTTTAGAGTAAAAAAGATTGATAAAACCTTTGGCTGACTGACTCTTTTTTATGATGGTGGCGGTATTTGTCGGCGCGGCAAACACGTTGGCGGCTGGGATAGATATCAGTGCAATCGCCAATGCGATGTTATAGGGCTTCATTTGATCTCCTTGAATGGGGCTACAGCTTCATCACTTTTTTATTTTTTGTTATTAGCTGTACTTAATGATCTATTTCTTATGACCAGTTTCTTATGCTCGGCTTTTTATGATCTCAATGAGCTTAAACTGCTAGCACGTCAGTCTCAAGTGCAATTAATTCAACACCTCCCGCTTATTTCAATCCTTCGATTGCTATAAGCGGGAGTTATCCACTCGATTCAGGCCAACACTTCCTTCAGGTTCTCTCTTTGAGAGATTACTCTTTATGATTAATCCAATGGCTTAATGTATCGAAGAGTTCATTAAGCACTATCGGTTTAGTAATGTGCGCATTCATTCCGGCCGACAGACTCTTCTCCCTATCGCCTGACATGGCATGTGCCGTCATGGCGATAATAGGCAGTTCTGTCGAACTATAGCGCTTACGCAGCTCTTTCGTTGCCGTCAATCCGTCCATCACCGGCATCTGAATATCCATAAGCACAGCATCGAACTCTTTCTCTTCGATCATATCGATAGCTATTTGACCATTTTCGGCCACATCCACCTCATAACCCGCACTCTTGAGTAGCTCTGTGGCCACCTGCTGGTTAATAAAGTTATCTTCGACTAACAAGACCCTGCCGGCATCTTCATCCACCGTCTCTACCGGCAACTCAACGACCGGGTTGAGTTTAGGTTCATCGGCAAAGGCCGAGATAATCTCATCGAATAGTGCAGATGCTTTGAATGGCTTTTGCAACATGGCGAAGATATTCGATTTCTCGACATCTTTTTGCAGTGGCTCGGCCGCGTACGCCGTCATCATGATGATGATGGGACGCTTATCTAATCGACCATCGGCAACCATACGATCCAGCTCATCTATCACGGCGATACCGTCCATCTCCGGCATCATCCAGTCGAGCAGTAACAGATCCACCGAAGATTTGCCTAGCTTGTAGATAGCCTCTGAGCCACTCGCCGCCGTATCCACCTCGAAGTGGAAATCTTGCATGACCGAAGAGTAAATTTGCAGTGCCGTCGGATTATCATCCACCACTAAGGTCTTAAGATTGCCTAATTTTTCAGGTACGATCATAGGCTTAATTTCAGCTTCTTCGGCTATCTCGAAGCTAATGGTAAAGCTGAAGGTACTTCCAACTCCCATCTCACTCTGAACCTGCATCGTGCCGCCCATCATAGACACCAGATGCTTACTGATAGAGAGACCCAGACCCGTACCGCCATACTTTCTGGTGGTTGAACCATCGGCCTGAGCGAAGGCATCAAACAGGCTGGCTTGCTGCTCCTTGCTGATACCGATACCGGTATCGCGTACCCAAAACTTCAGGGTGATTCTATGGTCGCGTTCGCCCACATCTTCGCAGCCAAGTTCAATCTCACCACTCTGGGTAAACTTAACCGCGTTAGAGAGCATGTTGATCAAGACCTGTCCGAGACGCAAGGGATCGCCTTCCAGGATCAGTCCTGCCGTCACTGGAGCATAGAGCAGCAGTTCAACGCCTTTTTGCTGTGCTTTTAAGGCATTGAGGTCGAGCGCGTGATCCAGTACCTTGTCCAGCGGGAACCCCACCCTTTCCAACTCTAACTTACCCGCTTCAATTTTTGAGAAATCGAGAATATCATTGATAATTCGCAGCAGTGACTGAGCCGAAAATCCGGCTTTATCCAGATAATCTTCCTGTTGAGGCGTCAAAGAGGTGCGCTGAGCGAGCTGCAACATACCTATGATAGCGTTCATCGGTGTACGTATTTCATGGCTCATATTAGCCAGGAATTCACTCTTATAGAGGTTAGCGGATTCGGCATCTTGCTTGGCTTCCAGCATAGCCACTTCGTTACTCTTATGGCGAGTAATGTCTTTATGGGTTCCCACCATACGTTTAGGTTGGTTATCGATAGTAAACTCGACCACTCGACCTCGGGAGAGCACCCAGTGGTATTTACCACTCTTACCACGCATTCTGAACTCGATATCGTAGGCACCGATTGGATCCGCCAGGTACTGGTCGCGATACTCCTGGACACGGATACGGTCATCTGGATGAATCAAGTCATCTAAGGTTGAAACCAGCGCGGGAAACTCATTACTCTTGTAGCCCAGCATAGAGTAATAGGCCGGATTACAGATAATCTGTTCGGAGTCTAAATACCAGTCCCATAAACCATCTTCTACCGCATCCATGGCCAGATGATAACGCTCTTCTGACAGTCTGAGCTGTTCGGCCGACTCATATTCTCGGGTCACATCACGCCATACGGCAATCAAGCCCAACAATTCGCCGCGGCGATTATAGAAAGGTAATTTCAATGTATCGAGCAGTACCGGCTTGCCCGCAAGCTCGACTTTCTCCTGATAACGTAGCGGCGTCCGTTCAGACAGCACTCGCTCATCTTCAGCCTTAATCCGCACCGATTGCTCATCGGTAGTCAGCCTAATGCTCTCCAGCCCTATCATCTCACTCTCGGTGTAACCCAGCATACGTTCGGCAGACTTATTGCAGCCTAAGTACTTGCCCTCTTTATCCTTAAATACAATCGCTTCAGGAATAGAGTCGAGCAGTGAACGTAGTAGTGCGTATTCCCGTTCACGACGCTCGGTGGTCTCTTTTAGCCTCTCCGTACGACGTGCCACCAACTTATCCAGGCGTCGATTCTGCTCCGCCAGGTGTCTTGTGTACTGTTGATTCTCTTCGAAAATGCGACTCACCAGCTGGAACCAGGGCTCCCAGCCCAAAGTGATAGTCTCCGGTGGTTTTCTCGGCTCTTGGGAGCAACCTTCGAGGTGAGTCAGCAAGCGGGAAGCGGGGTTCACGAAAGAGCGCCGCGTTTGCCAGTGAACTATGGTGACCAAAATTGACAGCGCGAGTACCACCAAGATAAAGGTCAGCTCCAATTTTTCCCAGGAGTCCATGAAGAGTTCATCTTCATCTTGCAGGTAGAGCAATCGCCAGGGAGTATTTTGCAGGGCCACCGAATGGATATAGTAACCATTGCGGATGATCCCTTCATGGGCATCGAACAGTTCAGATTCCGGTACAGAGTGCAGTTCGGACGGGATCTTCTGACTGATATGAAACACCCGGCTGATATTGGTCGCATCATTACCGTTATGGGAGAGAATATTATTATTCTGATCCAGCAAGATAACCGTACCCGGCATCTTAAAGTAGAGCCTGATCTGTTTGGACAATGACGCCAGAGTCATATCCAGGTTAATAGAGCCGATAAACTCATCCTGAAGGTAGATGGGCACACCTATTGTCGTCAACAACCCCTTATCGGTAGGATCGACATAAGCCGGACTCCAAAACACACTTCGCTGTGGGTTCATGGCCGGCGTAGCTAACTGAAACTGGTTCTTATTAAGTAGCTCCTCCCTGAACCTCTGCTCATCCGATGGCCAGGGGAAATAGGACATGATGCGGCGCTTAGAGATGTAATAGATCGAGGAGGCTTTGGGGGCCGCTTCTTTGGCAACCGGAAAGGAGAGTGACAACTCGAATAGCATCTCCAGCTCTTGATAAAACTTGTCACTGCGACCATTGAGCGAACCTGTGCCTGTGATCCGTCCCATGTTGGTAAAAGGCTCACCGGTTTTGGCATAACTGGGTTCTAAGGTGAAGAACTGTCCACTTTCATTGAACTTTTCATACTGAGGCAGCCTGTCGGTACGAACGAGCTCGCCTAGTCGCAAATGATCGACCGCCACATTCCTGAGACTCTTCACCGCGCGGATACTGGACTCGAGTAGCAGATCAATTTGACGTACATGACGTTCAACTTGCTCCTCTCTCATCTCCATCAGGTGCGTTTTTTCTCGCTCGAAGAAAAACCATGCCGTGACCAACGCCATGATGATGACACCAATATAGGTATAAAAAACAGCACGGTTGTAGTTTTTCTGTATCGGCGACTTCAGTTGAAGATCCTGCTCAGTCGGTTTCATTCATGACCCTTGAATAAAGCGATATCTCCCCGGCACATCCCGCCAGGGCCATATGAATTCATTAACGATATAGTATCAGGAAGATAGCGGGTTGGAATACACTATATTAGTATAAAAAGTTAACTAAGGTCTGATAAACGACTTTTCGCAAACTAAAGCCTTACAGTTTGATACAGAGGTGATTAGAGTTTTAATGGCATGCAATAAGAGTGTGCATCGGCTTAAGTCACATTTGTTACAAGGTTTGCCTTAAACTGGCTAAATCTAAAATTCAAATTGTTTCATAAAGATTAGGCCCAGGTTTAACCTAGGCCTCATTGGTTTTACGACAAGCAGAAAACTTCAACATCATATTCGAGTATAAACCGCTACAGATTCTCCTCGGCAAACTCGGCCAAACGTGAGCGAACAACACCATTGAGGTAGATATTGGCACTGCCCTCGAAGTCTTTAAACCGCTCGACAATATAGGTTAATCCCGATGTAACTGCAGTTAGATAGTTAGTATCAATCTGAGACAGGTTACCACTACAGATGAGCTTAGTTCCCTCTCCCATTCGGGTGATCATGGTTTTGATCTGAGACGCTGTCAGGTTTTGACACTCATCCAGCAGCACGACCGAGTTCTGAATAGAGCGTCCTCTCATAAAGTTGATGGACTTAAACTGAATGTTAGCCTTATCCATGATGTAATTCATACTACCGCTAGGGTTAACATCATTCTTATGTAGCACCTCCAGAGTATCGGTAATGGCCGCGAGCCAGGGGGCCATCTTCTCCTCCTCGGTTCCCGGCAAGAAACCTATGGACTCGGCGATTTCCGGTGTATTACGGGTGACGATGACCTTTTCATACATGCCCCGCTCTACGACCAACTCCAGCGCTGCGGCCATAGCCAATAGCGTCTTACCACAGCCCGCCGGCCCGGTCAGAATGACCAGATCGATATCGGGATCGAGCAGCGCCTGCAGGGCCATGCCCTGATAGATATTCTTGGGCCTTATTCCCCATGCATCGAGATTAAGGAGTCTATCTTTGCCAAGATCCAGTAATTTCAGATCTGTGTTGCCACGCTCAACGACTCGACCACAAAAGTTCGAATCCTCATCAAAAAGATATTGATTGCTATAGAAGTTTTCATCACCCACTTCGACAACCGGAACAGTATGATAGGTGTGCCGGCCATGAGTTTCAGTAGAGACGTGCTCCTTTCTCTCCCAAAAATCGCCACTAAACTGGTGAAAGCCCTTGGTTAAGAAACGAATATCATCGATCAACTGGTCGGTACGATAATCTTCAACCAATATGATCCCGGCCCCCTTGGCTTTGAGGCGCATATTGATATCTTTCGTCACCAGAACGACTGTACGAGGATGATGGAGTTTTTGCAGGTGTAACGCCGTGTTGATAATACGGTTGTCGTTATTGTTTAAGGGAAGTGATGATTCGGTCTGTTCGAGTTGATGATCGGGGAAGATAGCAAGTGTGCCGCAGGCATCACCATGATCTTCTCGCCGGGGAAGTTTAACGCCTTGGACTATCTCCTCGGGGGTCGTTTTACCACCTAGAATATCTTCGAGTGCTCTGATCGCCACCCGGGCATCTCTACTTACATCGCGTTTTCTATCTTTAATCTGATCCAGTTCTTCCAGAACTGTCATCGGGACCACTACATCATGCTCTTTAAATGAATAGATAGCTAAGGGTTCATGTAGTAATACATTGGTATCCAGTACAAACAACTTTCTGTCGTCTTGTTCCATGGCGCCTCCATAATTTCTATCGGTCTGATGTTGAGATCTTTGCAACTACTCCTGTGTGGGCGGGTATAAATAACAAGTGTGAATAAACTGTCGGTGAATTAAACAATAAAAAGCTATCACCTAAATCCATACTGACACCAATACAGTAACGCATCAATCACTTACTTAGAACTTTCTATAATTGAGAGCACCTTGGTTATACCCAAGCCATAGGCTAATTTTCACAGTATAACTGCCAAGCTGCCCAACTCATGCTCAAATTTAGATTCAATAATTTCGCACCTTTAACTCGTTTTTAATTGAACAATAAGTACAAAAAACTTGCTACACTTAATGCCAGATGCCCCTCGCCTTGCGGGAGTTGGTCCGCTCGCAATGACTGCGTTAGCACGACTGAAAAGGACTTATTCCGATAAGAGGAGCATTAGCCCGAAATGGTACCCGATTTTGTTCAAGCGACTGAGCCGTGAGCCTTGCACTTTGAGGGAGTTTGGGTAAAAATACGCGCCCCTCGAGATTCACCCTGTAGATGAGAAATAAGTAATGCCCTTTTCCTTAGGTCAACGCTGGATAAGTGATACCGAATCTGAACTTGGTTTAGGTACAGTAGTCGCACTGGAAGGCCGTATGGTCACCCTGATGTTTCCGGCAACGGATGAGAATAGATTGTTCTCACGCGCCGATGCTCCCTTAACTCGGGTTATTTTTAATCCGGGCGATAAAGCCGAAAGCCACGAAGGCTGGAGCCTGACCGTTAGTGAAGTCGAGGAGAAAGATAACCTCATCATCTATCATGGTATTCATAGTGAAACCGGTGAGCAGGCCAGTCTGAGAGAGACCTTGCTTAACCACAATATCCGTTTCAATAAACCACAAGATAGACTCTTTGCCGGACAAATTGATCGTCTCGAACGTTTCGGCGTCCGCTATCAATGCCAGTTATTAAGACACAAATTAGCAACCTCTGATCTTCTTGGCTTACAGGGCCCAAGAGTCGGTCTGATCCCTCATCAGCAGTGGATTGCTCATGAAGTCGGACGCCGTTTTGCCCCCCGAGTACTGCTGGCCGATGAAGTGGGACTGGGTAAGACGATTGAAGCGGGTCTGATTATTCATCAGCAACTTCTCACCGGTCGCGCCGAACGCATTTTAGTTATCGTACCCGATACACTACGCCATCAATGGCTGGTCGAAATGCTGCGTCGGTTTAACCTCAAATTCTCAGTCTTCGATGAAGACAGATGCATCGAAGCCTATGCCGATAATGATAACCCTTTCTATACCGAACAACTGGTTATCTGTTCACTCGAACTTCTGCGTAAAAAGAAACGTTTAGAGCAAGCCTTAGATGCCGACTGGGATCTAATGGTCGTCGATGAAGCTCATCACCTGGAGTGGACCGAAGATGCGCCTAGCCGTGCATATCGTGTCGTAGAAGCGCTCAGTGAAGTCGTCCCCGGCGTTCTCTTGTTGACAGCGACCCCGGATCAATTGGGCCATCAGAGTCACTTTGCCCGTTTACGTCTGCTGGATCCGGATCGTTTCTACGACTATGAGGCGTTCCTTAAAGAGGAGAGCAGCTATAAAGATGTTGCCAGTGCTGCCGACGCCCTTGCCAGCGGAAATAAGCTGCCCGACGATGCTATCAATAGCCTTACAGAGTTACTGTCTGAAAAAGATATCACACCTAGCATTAATGTGATTCAGGCGACAGATATCGATCCCGATCAACAGCAGGACGCCCGCGATGAACTATTGCAGGAACTACTGGACAGACATGGTACGGGCCGCGTCCTGTACCGTAACAGTCGGGCGTCGGTAAAAGGGTTCCCGACCCGTATCTTCAATGCGTATCCTCAGGCGATGCCATCTCAATATGTCACAGCCTCGCGCGTCGGTGCCATGATGAATGGTCATCTCGATACTCAAGGTAAAGTCAAACAAGCACTGAGTCCCGAAAAAATCTATCAAGATTTTGACAGCAACAGCGCCAGTTGGTGGAAGTTCGACCCCAGAGTCGACTGGCTCATCGATTTCTTAAAAGAAAATCGCAGAAAGAAAGTACTGATCATTGCCAGTCAGGCAGAAACAGCGCTCAGCCTCGAAGAGGCATTGCGTACCCGTGAAGGTATTCAGGCGACCGTATTCCATGAAGGCATGTCTATCATTGAACGCGATAAAGCGGGAGCCTACTTTGCCCAGGAAACGGGTGGTGCTCAGGCGCTTATCTGTAGCGAAATTGGTTCGGAAGGTCGTAACTTCCAGTTCGCCAGCCAGCTTATCCTGTTCGATCTGCCACTTAACCCGGATCTGCTCGAGCAACGTATCGGCCGTCTGGACCGTATCGGTCAGAACAACGATGTCGAGATCCACGTACCTTACCTCGAAAAAACGGCTCAAGAGTGCTTGATGCAGTGGTACCACAAAGGACTCAACGCGTTTGAGCAGACTTGCCCGAGTGGACATATTCTCTTCAGTGAGTTTGCAGAGCCCTTGTTAGATGTGCTGATTAATCAAAGTGATGACTCGCTGACCGAGCTGCTTAACCATACCCAGACTCGATACAAAGAGTTGAAAACTGTGATGGAGCAAGGTCGGGACAAGCTACTTGAGATTAACTCGCATGGTGGCGAACGAGCTAAAAAGTTAGTGCAAAGCTTGGCCGCTCGTGATGAAGATACTCAGCTTATCGGCTCAGTCATACGCTTGTGGGATGTTATCGGTGTCGAGCAGGAGGACTGTGGTGAAAACGCTATCGTCTTGAACCCGAGTGAACACATGATGTTCCCAACCTATCCGGGACTGCCGGAAGATGGCATTACAGTCACCTTCGACAGAGAGATGGCATTGTCGCGAGACGATATTGCGCTTATCACTCAGGAGCACCCGATAGTACAGACAGGACTGGATCTGATCACCTCATCTGAGACGGGTACCACCAGTGTTGCCGTGTTAAAGAACAAGGCATTACCGGCCGGAACCATCTTCCTTGAGCTGATCTACATGGCCGATGCTTCGGCGCCTAAGTCCAGCCAGTTATACCGTTACCTGCCGCCAACGCCGGTACGTATCTTACTGGATAAGAATGGTAATAACCTGTCTGACAATGTGACCTATGAGAGCTTTAACAAGCAGCTCAGTGCCGTTAATCGTCATATCGCCAGCAAGTTAGTGAATGCGTCGCAGACGATTTTACATCCGTTGTTTGCCAAGGGCGAAGAGTTTGCCGAAGTTGAACTAAAGCTCTTAGCCGATAGTGCCAGAGCCAAGATGACCTCTCAGCTCACGCTGGAGCTAGAGCGTCTCGAAGCCCTTAAAGTGGTGAACCCAAACATCCGTGATGAGGAGCTTGAGCACATCCGTGAGCAGATGAATGAACTCAACGGATACCTCGATGGCTGTCTGCTACAGCTCGATGCAATTCGCTTAGTACTGGTAAGCCACGCGTAATCTCAGGTCCTAGGTCCTAGGTTCTAGAACCTAGGACCTGCTTTCCGTTTCCTGAAATCTAGGACCTTCTTTTCCAACCTGTTATACTTGCTCTATCCCAGATTAACATTCAGTTCGGTCTCTATGAGTCTTATCCGCCTGTTTTCCTTTCGCTTTATGCTTATCTCTTTAGTTATTTCCACTGTATCTTCTACAGCATGGGCAGAAACCGCCGAAAAAGTGTCGCTATATGACTATCTTCCCAGTGACGAAGTGATCTCAATCGATGTCGGTGAGCAAAAATCTGAAGTGCTTATTCGCTCCTGGATTGGTAAGAAAAAGCTGGGAGCGGCTATCATGTTTGCCAGTACAGGTATGGATGCCGACTCGGCTGGCCTACAGGCGTTTTTACGACGAGAATTGACCCATACGGGATGGGCTACAATCTCGATAACACCGCCCAACAGCGTGATGACGCCCAATTTCGCAACCAGCCCCGAGGAAGTTGCTAAGGCCGGGGAAGGGAAAAATATCCAAAAGAGCAATGAGCCCACTCAGCAGTTCACCGATGAAAACTGGCAGAACATAAGGGAAAAACAGGAACTATTTGTCGTTAATTCCATGAACCAGCTCGATGCTTTGGGTAAACCCTATCCGGGAAAACGTATGCTCATCACGACGGCTCAGGGCGCCGGGCTGACTATTTCACTGCTCAGTAAGAATCAACTGCCAAAGCCAGATATCTTAGTCGTTATCAATCCATTTATGCGTCAAATCGGTGAGAACCAGGCCCTACCTAAATTGTTGGCAGAGTTAGAGATCCCTGTACTCGATATTCAATCGAGAGATGGGCATAGAGCCTCTCTGGACACGGTAAAGATAAGGCGTGAGCTTTCCCCCCATAACTCACCATACCGCTATAGCCAGCAACTGATGTCACTCAATCTGACTCAGGAGACCGCCTGGAAAACCTGCCTGGAGTTAATTGAGGGCTTTGCTCAACGAATTAACAAGGCATACCCTTAGAGTCATATAACAGAAATTAGCCTACAACTGATGTCATTCACTCTTAACTCAGGAGACGGCCTGGCAAACCTGCCTGGAGTTAATCGAGGGCTTTGCCCAACGAATTAACAAGGTATACCCTTAAAGAAAGTTATGCCGTCCCACTGAGCTTACCACCATGCCTGCCGTTGTTTGTATTCTGGTTTAGTGCCTGATTCTGGTTTACTGTTTGGCTCTGGTTTACTGTCAGACTTGGCTTTATGGGATTGTCTCTTTGCCGCAATGATCCGGTTACCGCCTAAAAGTAGTCTGATCTGACTGATAGATTCACGGGACAGTAGACTTCGGACACTCGCGCCCCAGCTGCGATTAATGCTCATCTTGATCGCGGCATTCGCATCCGGTGATGTGCTGGCTATCTCGCTGGCGAGTGCCAAGGCTCTTTGCATAGGCTCGCTATCTACTTGTGTGATCAGCCCCTTATCGAGGGACTCCCGGGCCGACATGATTTTAGCGGTCATAGTTAAGAGCAGAGCCTGATCTTTACCGACCAACTCTCTCAGTGAAACTAAGCCTGCCATATCGGGTACCAAGCCCCACTTAGCCTCCATGATCGATAACTTGGCATCTTCTGCGGCGATACGAATATCGGCGCCGAGCGCGATCTGCATTCCGCCACCAAAACAGCATCCCTCTAACACAGCGATGACAGGAATGGGTAAATTTCGCCAGCCAAAGGAGACTCTTTGAGCTAAATTGGCATTGCCGGGTAGCCACTTAAACAGTAATTTGAGCGGCTGAATGGGCGATTGAATGACACTTTTCACATCGAGACCGGAACTGAAGTTTCCGCCAGCCCCCGATAAAATTACGACTCTAACCGCCAGATCTTTTCTCAACTCAGAGATAACATCGTCCAGCTCCTTAAACATAGCGAAATTAAGCGCGTTATATTTATCTGGTCGATCTATAACGACTTGCGCCACTCCATTAACTACTTGTAACTTAATATACTTCCTTGCCATCTCACCCTCTCTAGCTCAAACTGGTCAGTCCAGGCTTTCAGGTTAACATATTTGGAATATTTAACTAATAGCGATAACATACAGAGAAAATTTGACTTGAGTCAAAAAAATGGCACTCTGATTTACTATTTACACACAGAGTGATAGACAATGGGAAGCTAGGTTTACCCATGAGTTGATAGAGCCCGAAAACTATTCAAGGCTTCAGGGATGATATAGAGGTGTTTCGCAGGCCTGAAGTATAAAATATAGCCATAACCTCACCGAACTCAGACATTAAAATCGTTCGAAAAGAGTTGAACCCCATAAAATAAAAATAATTACTGCCCCATAATTCATCATTTGAACAACCGAGTTCAATAATAAGTGTTATCTTGAATATATGAGCAAATTAGGATGTTAAAAGAATAATGCCGATCCCAGTACTCATATGCGATGACTCTGCACTGGCCAGAAAGCAGATGGCCCGAACCCTTCCCAAAGAGTGGGATGTCGAAATCACCTTTGCCAACAATGGTGCCGAAGGCATCGAGGCTATTCGTGCCGGTAAAGGCGAAGTTGTATTTCTCGACCTTAATATGCCGGTAATGGATGGCTATGAGGTGCTGAAAACCATCCAGCAAGATGATCTTCCAGCCCTGGTGATTGTCGTTTCCGGCGATATTCAAATCAAAGCCCATGAACGCGTTAAGGCCTTAGGTGCTCTGGATTTTATTCAAAAGCCGGTTAGCGCCGATGCCATCAGTAATATTCTGCAAGAGTACGGCATTCTGACTATCGCTCTGGGTGAAGAGGCGAACGAAAGTCCGATGATAGAGGTCGATCTCAGAGATGCCTGTCAAGAGGTCGCCAATGTCGCTATGGGACGCGCGGCGGATCTTCTGGCTAAACTGCTCGATGTATTTGTACTCTTGCCCATTCCCAACGTAAACGTGCTCGAAGTCAGTGAGCTAACCATGACGCTCAAGGCCACCGAAGAGCGCAGCACCGTTTCGGCTCTATGTCAGGGCTTTATCGGTGCAGGGGTGGCGGGTGAAGCCCTGCTATTGTTTCATGACTCTTCGTTTAAAGACATGGCAAAGTTGATGGGGCTGGAAAATCCCGAAGATAGAAATACCGAAATCGAGGTGATGATTGATACGGGTAACGTCCTTATCGGGGCCTTCTTAAACGGTATATCTGAACAGCTTCATATGAAGTTCAGCCAGAGTCACCCTGTCGTACTTGGACGTCACTGCACGGTCAATGACCTGATCCATGATAATTCAGAAAAATGGTCCCGAACTCTGGCAATGGAGATCAATTACCGCATCGAAGATCATGATATCCAATGCGATCTCCTGTTGTTGTTTACTGAAGACTCATTACCGACGCTTAATTTTAAGCTCGGTTACCTGTTTGAATAAGTTGGACCAATCATATGTCATATGACCAAAGCGCAATGAACGAACTCCACTGGTTGATAGATATGGTTCAAACCATTGAAGTTGGCTTAGTGGTATTAGATAGAAATTTTGATATCCAGCTTTGGAATGGCTTTATGGAGAACCACAGCGGCGTCTCTCCTAACTCCATCAAGGGCTCTAATCTATTCGAGCAATTTGATTATCTACCGGCTTCTTGGTTAAAACAGAAGATGGAATCGGTTTTCCTGCTTAAGAATCGAGCCTTTATCAGCTGGGAGCAGCGCCCCTATGTATTTAAGTTTAAAAACTACCGCCCTATCACAGGTAGAGCAGATTTTATGTACCAGAATGTCACTCTATTACCGCTGTCATCGTTAACCGGACAGATCACCCATATCAGCATGATCGTTTATGATGTGACCGATGTAGCCATCAATAAACTACAGCTAAAAGCAGCCAATGAACGTTTAGAGCACTTGAGTCAGACCGACGGCTTAACTCAACTGCATAACCGTCGTCATTGGCAGATGTGTATGCAAAAAGAGTTTGACCGACATAGTCGTTACGGCGATAAAACCAGTCTGGTCATGTTTGATATCGACCACTTTAAGAAGATCAACGACAACTATGGCCATTTAGCCGGTGATAAGGTCATCCAACATATATCCCATCTGCTAAAACAATCTTTACGTGAAACCGACTGTGCAGGGCGATACGGAGGAGAGGAGTTCTCTGTGGTACTTGCTCATACGTGTGCCAAAGATGCACTTAACTTCGCGAATAGATTGAGGAAAAAGATTGAACAATCAGAGCTTGTTTTCGAAGAAGAGTCGATAAAAGTCACGGTGAGTATGGGGATCAGCGATATTAATGATCAACTTGAAAACAGCGGCCAATGGTTAGCCTACGCCGATCGGGCATTGTACCAAGCCAAAGAGTCGGGCCGAAATAATTGCGTTATTTACGATCAGGATTCTGCCGAATAACCTCGCCGAAATTGAACGATAAAAATAGAACCCTGATAATAGAACACTGCCCAATAAAAATGCCCATCTAAGATGGGCATTTTTATATTAAATCAATGAAGTGGTTTTTCTTCGAACTCTTCATCATCGTCAACGTATTCATCGTCGTCAATGTATTCGTTACCATCTTCATCGATGAAGAAGGTTCCCCAACCATCATAATCAACTTTCTGCTTAGCAGCTAATACGAGTAGGGACTCACAGGCTTTATCTAACATTTCCACTTCAAGCTTATGATGAGCGATAGCATCGAAACAGAAGATAACAGAACCATCTTCAAGCTCCATCTCTTCGGCATCATTAACCTCAAAACCCGCTTTAAAAGCATCAACCGCCGCTTTTTCCAGGCGATCAAAGTTAGAAGATGAAAAATGGTGCTCGATTGTGTACTCAGCATCAGGCTTAGAGCCATCATCTAAGATTGCCGTAACGATCTCCAGATTTTCCTGCTTCTGAGCCTTAAGTAAACGATCAACTGACATGGATAACTCCCAATAAAAATTCCGGTGTGATTATACGCAACACAATTTAAAATGCGAGGTACACTTGCCTATAACGCGACTATTTGGTGCCACAACTACTTAGCCATTAAGGCCGAAGCTTCCATGTTGAGTTGCGTCAGTCTGGCCGACATCATCGAATGAATTCTGGATGAAAGCTCTTTAACTTGAGATTTTACCAACCCTTTCGTTTCGATAGGCTCCATCATCTCTACGATCACAACACCATTATTCCAGCGGTTAAGTTTTATATGGCCTTGACTAGAAGCGAGCACAGGCACCATAGAAACCCCGGCTTCTATCGCTGTGTGGAAAGCGCCAGACTTAAATGGTAACAAGCCTTTGCCTCGGGAGCGCGTCCCTTCTGGGAAGATCCAGATAGAGAGACACTTCTCTTTTATCTTTTTCGCCGTTTGAGCCATGGTGTCGAAGGCTCTGCTACGATTTTTTCTGTCGATCAAGATATTACCGGACAACCAGTAGATCTGACCAAAAAATGGCACCCAAGCTAAGCTTTTTTTACCTAAGCTCACCGTACCTTTCGGCACCGCCGCAGTATGGGTGAACATATCAAAATTATTTTGATGATTAGCAAGAAAGACACAAGGTTCATCTGTTTTCGCTGCAGGTTTACGAACTATCACCTTGATACCTAATATCGGTGCAGCGAAGGAAAATATTTTAGCGAACATGTGTACATTGTCACGATGACGCGGTCTGATGACACAGAAAAGGCCAACAATAACAAATGACAGCAGTAACATGACTGCTAAAATCAACGATCTGAGGATTAAAAGCACAACTAACTCCCTTGATATCAGTGGTGACAGTATAGCCAGCAAGGTGGTGCGACTCAATATATAGTTTACATATGTAGACTGAGACGGATTAAGATACGCCTAATCGGAACCAAGGTTTGATCTGTAAACCTATCACACGGAACAAGATTAAATGTTAATTCAGATTAGCCGCACACAGAGAGTATATAAGTTCAAGCTTAATCCTGATTTAACAGCGCACATTTCATTCGGTTTGAACCTCATCCGAACCATCGCTCTGTTTCTGCTTTAATAGCCCCAATACCAGCCTGAACAATATGGCACTGACGGCGAGAGTTGCGACTATCGCCGCCCCGCTTGGCAGATCGAAGCTCGCCGATAGCACTAAACCAAAGATATACCCGGTTAGCCCCACCAGATAAGCCGCCACTAAACGGTATTTATGGCCAAACTTATTAACCGCCAGTGCGGGTAATATAAGGGTACTGAAAACTAAGTAAACTCCGACCAGTTCGACAGACAGGGTGATGACAAGAGCAAACATGATATAGAAACCACTGCCATCGAGAAGCCCAGGTCGCAGAAATATTACTGCCAATACCGCTGTCGATACACAGGCAGGTAATATCAGTTGAGACCAGTTAACCCAGAGGATCTGGCCAGACATCAGCTGTTTCAGCATCTCTGCACCATGGGGATCATTAGACAACATCAGCATCGCAGCCACGGCAGCGAGTACATAAAAACAGCCGATTATCGCTTCTAATTCATCGGCCATTCGTTTAGATAGCCAGGCGATAAAAGCCGCTCCTGCCAAAGCAAACAACGCCGGCATCCAGATATTTGAAAAGGGGAGATGCTCAATATCATGGTTCAGGTGAGCGACAATCGCCCCTAGAGCCGCCACTTGAGCAATCGCCAGATCGATGAATATGATGCCACGTTTTAATACCTGCCGCCCAAGGACAACATGGGTAGATAGCACCAATACTCCGGCAGCAAAGGCCGGTAATAAAATCGAGAGCAGATCGAGATCTAACATAAACGATTCTCTTTAATTGAAATAACTCGTACAAGAGAGAAATACCGACGTCTCTATGTTTAAAGAGGCGTCGATAACATGAACTTAAAAGACTGTTTATTTGCTCTTAACGCCCAACAAGAGGTCTAACACACTGTCATAGAGGCTAAACAGATCTTGGCTCTGCTCATTCCCCCCCACCGACATAGGTAAGACCTGCACGGGTAAACTAGCTCTCTCACCTAACCAGTTGGCACCGCGCTCATCCTGATAAGATGCCACGATAATTGCCATAATATCTCCGGCTTCGGTGCGCTTAAGCAGGCTTGCCAGATGACTGCTGCTAGGCGGCAGACCAGGTTTAGGCTCCAGATCGGCGACCTGCTCTATCCCAACCCAGCTGAACAGATAGCGAAAGCTTGAGTGGTAAGCGATCACTTTCTTGCCTCGCAGGGAAGCAGCCTTCGCTTCCCATACAGGGATAGCCTCACTCCATCGCTTACTGAAGTCGGTCAGCGACTCTTGATATTCGGCTTTCGAGCCCGGATCCAGCTGTATCAGCTTGTCCGTTAATGCCTGTGCAACCTTTAATACACGCTCTGGAGAGAAGTGCAGATGCGGATTCCCCTGGGCGTGTACATCTCCCATGCTACGATCGACAGACTCGAGCTTATCTAACGTCGCCACTTGATCCGCGGCAAAGAAGAGTCCCAGATCGGTCGAGCGAACCTTAGAATTGGAAGATTTCATCTGCAACATAGGCAACCAACCCACCTCGAGCTCGGCGCCGGCACAAACCGCAAGATCCGCTTGGCGCATCTTGGCAATAAGGCTTGGCCTCGCTTGCACCTGATGTGGGTCTTGCATCGCCGTCGTCGCCGAATAGATCTTAGCCTCCGGCGCTAACTCTTTCGCGAGCGCCCCATATTCAGGCTCACAGGCAAAAATATTCAGCCCGGCATTTGCGACACAGGAGTAGCTAGCCATCAAGGCAAGCGCAGCTATTTTAGTCAGATTAGAATTGATGCGCACCGTGAGCCCCCAGAGTCATAACATATTGAAGAGTAATGACGTTATCATCTTCGATACCGTCGAAATTAGTGCCTTTCTGGTTAGTGTACTGCAGACGCACGGTAGAGAAGTGGCTGTGATGCCAGGCTAGGCTGACCTCACTCTCTTTCAGTTTCTGACCATGGAAGTGGTCGCCATGCATCTCCTGAGTATCGACTTCACCGTAACGTACACCCGCTGACCAGTTAGGAGAAAACTGGTAAACACCGCTAAGATACCAACCCTGCTGATCATCGACACTTTGCTCACTCAGATGCTCATCCTCCAGGGCTAGCGGAGTAAAATCCGTCACCTTAAAGTATTCACCGCTGACAGTAAGGTGCTGATATTTATAGTTGCCATTCGGCGCCCATTTATAGACGAAATCGGCAATATAGGTATTTTCACCCGTATAGCTGGCACTGTGACTATGGTCATGACCATGATCATCATCCTCAAGCTCGGCGTGATCCTCATGTTCATCTGCAGTCATGCGCCCATTCTCGTTTCGCATATAGCTCAGGCCAGCCTGCCAGGAACCGTTAGCACCGATATCACCACCTAACTTGGTATAAGCAGTATAGATGCCCAAATCCTTGAATTCACGCTCGCCGTGTTCATCGACGGCTCGCATGTTGTCACCCTTGAAGGCTTCGATGCCCATGGCCCAATAGATATCCGTCGGCGCAACGTAATTGAGACGAACACCGTCATCAAAATAGTGACTGCCCAGAAACGCGCGGTAGGCTGCCGGGCGATCGGAAAAGGCATCGGTATGCACATGTTGGTTATTCAGGTACCCCACATCGGACAGGAATCGACCCGCTCGTACAGAGAAGCCGGCAGGCATGCCAAGTGTCTGAATAAAAGCCTCCTCCAGACCCAGTTCCGTTTCCCCTTCATGCATCTCAACCACGGCGGTCAATTTGCCATAAAACATATCATCGATATTGGCGCTCATCGCCAGCTCGGTATGTCCTAAGCCAAACCCTTCAACACGCTCTGCCATAGGACGTTCGGTGTTTTGATAGTAGCCATCGAGCACGGCACTGATAGCAGGGTTGGTTAACGATGGGTCCTGTGCAAAAGCTGAAGTCGAAAACAGGGCGCACGCGGCGGCCACGCAAGAGATGCGATTATTTAAAACAGTCATTTATTTCTCCAAAATACAGCAAATCCCCCACCCTTTTTTAGGGAAGGTGAACAAAATCAAATACGCTTAATAATCAAAACTGATTATTAAAGACGTTAAACTTCTATGGTGTGAATTTGATTTAGCGCTGAATCGGAGGAGCCCGGCTTCGAAAAACGTTAACGTGCCTCGCGCGGTGCTTGCGGGCTGGATAGCTAACGACTTCAAAAGTTGGAACTGAAGTAGGAAAATTGAATAGACTAGTTGGTAGTATCTTATTTAACTGATGCTGATGGAAACAGAGTGTACAGTGACCCTTTGCGCCATCATCAATATGATGAACGCTATGGGCTGAAGCGGCAAACGACAGGCAGATCAATATGGCAGATAGCCAAATTGCAACTCCTCGTCTTACGCTACTTCTCACCATAAAAAGGCACCATAGATAATGTTCTGAAAATTTAATACCAACAAATCGCGGTCATGTTTATGCAAACGGAAGGTTAAGTCAAGTTACCGTTTAATAACAATGACAGATAAATGTAAGAAAAGGTAAGTTGCTCTTTCAGGAGAAGGTGATCCGGATCGATTGTTTTCGGCAAACAATTAATACTGACTTAAGCTGTACAGACTAATATAGCATCAGATACATTAATGACTTATTGTTCGAAATTATACCCATCAGGGGAGTTAACGACCATGTTAGAATTCTTTCGCGAAAACTTTAAAATGATCCTTTGGACCTCAATTTTCTTCATTGCCGTTGGCGGTGGGATCTATTACGTCGAAGCAGCCTTAGAAGCACAAGTTCAGGTTATCGATTAATCTAGCACTCTGCTAATCAGCTTTGAATAGCACGAATGTTCAGGTGGTTGTTCGAATATTGGCGATATTGATATCGACAACGACCTGAATAATCTTATCAAGCAGCCCTTCCACGCCCCTTACGATTACTGGCTTTAAAAGCCATTAATCTAACTGCCAGCTAACGATACTTGCGTCTATGTTCACTATCATCGACAAAGGGCTTCTCGGGAGCCTCGGTGACCTTCAGATGATCCATCATATGGCTGACCAGTAAAATCATGGCCGAAAAAATCGCGACCGCGGTGGTAGCATTGCGAAACTCCGGTGTGAAATACCCAAAAATTAAGGCAGCGAGGCCAGTATAAAAACCCAAAATTTTCAAACGCGATAGGGTTGGACTCTTACCTAACCAGGCCTCACAGCGTGGACACTGGATCTGTGAATTTAAGCCTTTACCCCGTTGATTCTGAACCTCATTCACACCAAAACACTGACTACAGTGGGTACACAACACTTGTTGAGCCTCTACTTCTTACAAAAAATCGATGCGTGAGTTTAACAGAATCTGCGTCAAAAATACGGTTTCCAGCTCCCCTTCCCACTTTGCATCTCAGATGACCATTCATTTGGATATCGAATAGTGCTAATTTTGTTGATCTCAATTTACAGCAACGCTATCAACGTAATATCATAAGCCCCTACAAAAGTAACAGGAACTTACCTATGTATCGCATACTCTCTCTGGTGATGCTCGCAATAATTGGACTCAGCGGCATGCCCTCACAAGCGCAAACTCCAACACAGTCTCCAACCGAACTCTCAATTGAGGACACCACAGAAATCAGTGAACTGTCTTCACTGCAAGAGTCGATCACCCAAGACGTCAACCGTCTTAAACAGACTAAAGGGGAGTTAACCAGCTTCACCGAATACAGAATCAAAAAAAATGCGCAGCTGCTACACCTCAAGATCCAAGAGTTGATGGATGAGACACCATTGAACATAGAGCTGCTACGTCCCTTGGTCCAGGAGCATCTGGATTTCATCAATCGGGTAGATAGCTACTATACAAACAACATAAAACAGCTGAAGAGTGAGCTTGGTAAGAATAATGACGCCAAAATCATGATGCAGCTATCGCTCAGAGAGAGAGAGCGCGATCAGCAATTGGAAGCAAAACTCGATACCCTTGAATGGGCTAAACAGTTAGAAATTGATATTGGCAAGCAGACGGCTCTACTCACTCGGACATTAGTTAAGCGTGCCGATAAGCTCAATAGTCTGGTTCAATACACACAAGAGAAACTACAAGCCGCAGTGAGTGAAGCAAGCCTTGCCGGTAGTGATGTCACCTCGGAACAGACTCAGTCAGTCACTCAGCTCAATGAGAGGCTGGCTCAAAGCAGCTCCAGTTTAGCCGTCGCCATCGGTCTGCTCGACGCAGTAGGCCTGGATACAGCCGAATTAAAACAGACCCTGTTCAGTACTTCCGGCGACATCACTCAAGATGTGTTAAATATTGATGTCGCATCGAGTCTGATTGAACAATGGTTTACCACGGCTAAGACCCAAGCCATAGACAATGGACCCGGGGTCATCTTCAAACTCTTTATCTTCGTCTTAATCCTCTTTATCGCCAATCTGGCGGGTAAGCTTGCTCAGAAAATTGTTAAGAAAACAGTGAGTAACTCCAAGCTGCAATTCAGTCTTCTGCTGCAGGAGTTCTTTATCTCTTTATCGGGTAAGGCCGTATTCACTTTAGGTGTACTTATTGCCCTTTCTCAGTTGGGGATAGAGCTCGGCCCTCTGCTGGCTGGTTTCGGTGTTGCCGGTGTGATTATCGGTTTTGCGCTTCAGGACACGCTATCAAACTTTGCCTCGGGGATGATGATTCTGATCTATCGCCCCTATGATGTCGGCGATCTGATCAATGCTGCAGGCGTAACGGGGAAGGTCAGCCATATGAGCTTAGTATCGACCACAATTAAGACATTAGATAACCAGAGATTAATTATTCCGAATAATAAGATCTGGGGCGACACCATCAACAACATCACGGTTGAGCATCAAAGACGTGTTGATATGACCTTTGGTATAGGTTACGGCGATGATATAGAAAAAGCTGAGCGGGTAATGAATGCCATCTTGCTCGAACACCCTAAAGTGCTAAAAACCCCTGAACCTATCGTTAAATTACATACATTAGGTGAGTCTTCGGTAGATTTCGTTGTACGCCCTTGGGCTAAGCCGGAAGATTATTGGGAAGTTTATTGGGATGTAACCCGCACCGTGAAGATGCGTTTCGATGCCGAGAACATCAGCATTCCATTTCCGCAGCGCGATGTTCATATTTATCAATCAGAGTGAAACGGCAAGACGCTCACCAAGTGAGCTAATTGACGGGCACGCCCTAATCGGCGCCAGCAAAGCTGGCTGTACAAGCTAAGACGATGCTCACTGCGTGAGCTGACGAGTAGGAAAACATGGCTTCAATGATTTGTCGCCTTGTTTTCCCTTATAGAGCGTAGCTCGTCGTATAGGTTTCACCGTCTGCGAAGCGATAGGCCGCAGGCCGTCGTCTTAGCCCTTTCCAGATTTCAGTTACGCCAATCCGACTATTTCATCGTCTTCATTAATATCCACATTCAGATACCCTGGCTTGATACCCAACCCGGGCATTGTCATCACCTTACCGACCAAGGCTGTGATAAAACCGGCTCCGGCATTGATTTTTAGCTGAATGATGGGCAGTTCAAAATCAGTTGGGACCCCTTTAACCTTAGGTTCGTGGCTTATCGATAACGGAGTCTTGGCCACACACACCGCCAGATTATCCAGCCCCATGGATTTGATCTCTCGCAGTTGGCGCTTGGCGTCTTGCGACAAGGATATCCCTTTCGCGCCATACCCCGCCTCTGCGATAGTGAGCAGCTTTGACTCTATATTCTCATCGAGCTGATATAGGAATTTAAAATCAGACTCCTGCTCTGTTGCGCTGACAACGACCCCGGCCAGGGCCTCGGCGCCTTTTGCTCCCTGACTGAAACCGTCACAGACCTCACAGCCAAAAGCAGAGGTTTTTAGCACCCTGGCTTTAAGCCACTCCAGTTCCTCATCGGTATCGGTTGGAAAACGGTTAATCGCCACAACGACGGGAGCACCATATTGACTCACATTATCGATATGCCATTTCAGGTTAGCAAATCCAGCTTGTAGACGCGCCATATCTGGCTGGTTTATATCGTTTTGTGACTCGATTCCCGAATTGGCTTTCAGGGCTTTTAAGGTCACCACGACAACGGCTGCATCGGGCGTCTTACCCGATACTCGCGTCTTTATATTGCAGAACTTCTCGAATCCCATGTCTGAGCCAAAGCCACCTTCAGTCACCACGATGTCGGCAAGCTTTAAGGCTATTCTGTCGGCGATAATCGATGAGTTACCGTGAGCGATATTGGCAAAGGGGCCGGCATGGATAAGGCAAGGATCGCCCGTTAATGTCTGCATAAGCGTAGGCTCTATCGCATCCTTCATGATCACAGTCATCGCGCCGGCAACACCTAAGGTTTCAGCGGTTATCGGTTGCCCCTGAGTATCCAGGGCCAGCACGAGTTGTCCGATACGCCTGCGCATATCTTTTAAGTCCAGGCTCAAAGCCAATATTGCCATCAGCTCTGAAGCGGCGGTGATATCAAACCCTGAGTCATGTATGGGGCCGTTATTATCACCAAACCCCACGGTAATGTTTCTTAAACTGCGCTCATTATGGTCGACCACCCGGCGCCACAAGATCTTCTCTGGATCGATATTAAGGGGCGTTTGTCCCGACAGCTCACGGTACTCATCGGCCGCCATTCTGGACTCATGAAATAATCTGGCATCGATAGCCGCTGCGGCTAAGTTATGGGCACTACTCACGGCGTGAATATCACCGGTCAGATGCAGATTCAGCTCCTCCATCGGAACCACCTGAGAGTAACCGCCACCAGCAGCCCCCCCTTTAATGCCGAAAACAGGTCCCATACTGGGCTGGCGAATACAGGCACAGGCTCTCTTACCCAGGGCATTTAGCCCCTGAGTTAAGCCTATGCTGGTGACTGTTTTTCCTTCACCGAATGGCGTGGGTGTCACGGCCGTGACGATCACTAACTTCCCTTCTAAATTGTCATCGACGCGCTTAAGAATCGATAACTTTATTTTAGCTTTAGCGTCTCCGAAGGGGACAAGTTCAGATGAGGTTATGCCGAATTGTTCTGCGATTTGGGTAATGGGTCGATGCTTGGTTTGACGTGAAATCTCGATATCGGTCAGCATTCTAATGTTCCCCTTTTTTAATAATATGTAGGATAGTTTTAGGTAGAATAAAATATGCGCCCCGAATATAGGGGATCTACGACGTGAGCTAAATAGCTGACTTTGAAATGCCGTACTTATTTAAGCTTTTATGAATCTAAATCAAGAAATGTGCCTCCACTCGTTAGTGAGCAGTAATTGGCATGTAGCAAAAATGTAAAGAGTGAAAGGCGCGTTCGCGCCTTTCATCATTCAATCTGTTAAGAATTATCTGTTAAGTACTATCTGATAAAAACTAAAGGCTAAAGAAACTTAAGTTCTCCGGAGAGGTGTGGACGGCGCCCGCGGGCATCTCTCAATTCAAATGTTAAATTGTCTTCGTTAATTTCGGCTGCAAAACTCACATCGGAAGGCATGAAAACTGGTAGCTTAAAAGCCACATCCACAGTACAGGGGCGATCGCCAATCTGAGGCATCATCTGAGCAATACAGCGAGCTTTAGACCACATTCCATGCGCCAGTACTCGATCGAAGCCAAACCGTTTAGAGAGCAGTGGGTGCAGATGAATCAGGTTGTAATCACCGGAAGCCTTAGCATAACGGCGTCCGAGGTCATCAGACAAGGACCAAGCTTGGGGTGTTTCCCACGCCATGCCATTACCCTTAGGCGGGCGAACACGACGCTTGGCACCTTCGATACGATACAGGTAAGTCGATAACGACTCCCACACCAACTCGCCATCGACAAAAGCCCGAGAAACCAAATCAAATTCAAGACCGGAATCAGTCACTTGACTATCAGTTAATTCGCACTCTAAATTGAATTTTTCATCGACACTGACGGCTCTGTGCAAGGTGATGCTATTTCTCAGGTGTATCATGCCGAGTAACGGGAAAGTGATAGCCTGATGGGTAAAAATTACCGCATGCAGACGAAATGCCATCACATAGAGATAGGTCAGAGGTAATGTTTTACCATCGAAGTCAAAACCACATACTGAGGCATACTCCTCAACTTTTTCCCGAGACAGACATACGCCTGAACTACTGACTTGGATTTTCGGTAATGCTTGCTCATTCCAACCCGGCTTACGACCAAAGAAGATCTTGCGATACAAGGAGAACAGCGAAGGCATCGCCTTTAATTCAATCGAATAATCTTTTTCCACGCTTACCGAACCTTTCAAATTTCAAATCACCAAACCGATATCAAGCGGGGGATTATACCCAAACTGAGTGAGTTTGTCCTTAGTTCCGACATCTGGCTGAACCTAATCAAATAACTCAACCTGATTATCTTCCTGCTTCGTGACAATACCTTTGAGATAGACCTTCTCTTCCTTCATCATCTGAGTGATTCGATCCGGAGACATTCGTTTCAGTAACACTTTGCCGCTGTTGGGGTGAAAAAGCACTTTTCTCGGCCAGGGGCCGCCTAAGTCCTCAGTTTCTATCGGGATATCTTCCAGTGCCAGGTAATTTTTTACAAACTCAATATTTGATTGACCGACATTAAGCACCGAAGTTTTTGTCATCTGGGCGCCGCCGAAAATTTTAGCCTTTAACCGATGACGTTGACCACCCGAGGTTAAAATGCCATTAATTAGCTGCTCCATCGCTAAATTCCCATAACGACAGGAGTAACTGGTTAATTGGTGCCAATCTTCATGGAGCTCTCTTTCCGGGAGAAGGAAGTGGTTTAAACCGCCAATACCTAAGAGTGGATCCCAGATACAAGCCGCCACACAGGAACCGAGCCGGGTAAATATATATTCATCGTGTGAAGTGATATAAAAGGCGCCGGGATCGACTCTGGCGATCACTTTACTATGCTTGTTGTCCCAATTTCTGGGGATCCCCTCAAAGCCAGTTCGTGGCGGAGGTATCGCGACAGCTTGCATTCAGCCTCCCTGCTGTGAATCAAATAGAATTGAGCCCTGCCCTTATGGAGTCGGCTCGTTTCCAGAGTATAGACAGGCGGCCATTAACTTGCCCTGTTATTTACTGAAGCACTATCATTTGCACTTTTGCTTCCAACAATTTGTCGTCTCAGCGCCATGTTTTTGCATCTCAAGCACCATACTTCGGTCGCCGACAACATGCCCGGCGCCAACAGCAATGAACATAGGTTGTGGAGTGTTAGGGTCGAGCATTAGCTCTCTTATTCTTGCTGCCATGTCGATATTTCTTTGCCATAAAATTTTCTCGAGCAACTGTTTATCGTCTCCATCGGACATCTGCCCCTCCATCAACTCGGCAAGATGAAGTTCATCTCCTGTGCGCCATGAGCTAATCAGGCCATGCATATCTTCATCGGGTCCTTCTATGGCCTCTTTAACCATGCTCCATTGGGTCTTATCATCGAATGAAGCCATAAGTTGAAACTGAAACTCGGTACTTTCCAACTCCAAAACAGGTCTGCCCCTGTTCTTTGAGATCAATACCTGTTCGACTCCATATATAGCGCTGTAACCCAGCTCTTCAAATCGGGCCATTCCCAGTTGCATCGACTGCAACCAGGGGGCATAACCACTTAACGCGGCGCACTCTCTCGTCCTTCTTTGGCAATAACTATCGAGTACAGCCTGAGTCTCAATATCGATAGGGACCTGACCTACTCCGTACTTTCTGATCAGTGTGGCAATATCCGCGCTGGCAGCATCCGCTTCAACCACCAAGGACTCAGCCGAATCGAACAGAGATTCTATTTGCTCAGGCATGGGATAAAAGTTTGCCTTGCCCACATGAATCGAACCCAGCAGATAGGAGACCTTCCCCTTATATTCAATTTTATAAAATGGTGGCGTATCCAGTGGCGCCGCTTGGGCACAAGCAATCCCCATCGCCACAAACATACATACCAATGCAACTAATCGCTTCAGTTGACTTGTTGCCATCTGCTTCGCCCCTTATAATCCCGACAATTAAAATTTATGTAAATGAGAGGCTGTTATGCCACACACGCGTGTTATCGAACAACTGAAAGACAACTTACAAACAGCCTATCGTAAATCGATCGATGCCGATGGTAAGTTGGATGAATTAAAAAAAGCCGGCCACGTAAAATTTAATACCATCTTCACTCAAGAAGAGGGCTTCAGCACAAGCAGCAACCGCTTCTGCCCTTATGTTCAAGAGCTGGCCGATGAACTGGACAAGATGCCGACCGATGCAGAAAAGCTCCCCGCGGCCTTAGAAAAATTTGTCCGTAAACTTGGAGTATTGCTGCAAACCCTGCAAGCCTTTAAAGAGCAATCAAAGTAAACAGTAAGCTCCACGGCTGATTCTGTCATCTGGCCATCATTTTAGCACCAGAGTGTTCTTGCAGTTTTGGTTATGATGATAAAGATAACATCAGGTCATCGACAGAAAAAAGGCTAAATGAGCTAGAGCACCGATCGGTGCTCTAGCTCATTTAGCCTTTTTATACATTACAGAGTCGCTTAACTGCTCATTACAATTTAGGTTCGACCGTCTTTTTCAGCCAGTCAGTAAGCATTTTTGACTCGTATCTCATCGGCTTATCACTCGCGCGCCCAACCCTTTGCATAAATCCCATATCGGTCAACTTCTCATCACCAGCCATAATGACCTTGTCTCCCTCGAGAATTTTATAGCTGAAAGTGATACGTGGAGGATAGAGCTCTTCAACTAAGCGAATATCATTCATCGTGGCGCCAAAAGTAGGCCTGACATCACCGGCAAGATCGAGATCTGTCACCAGCATCTCAAGCTTTTGCTCACTCTTTAATGTTTTACTCGCCTCTTTATTCAAGTTCTTAGTCAGGGTCTCGAACGATCTTTTTTCATAGCGGGATTGAATGTCACCGACCGCCTTCACATCACGAAAGCTCTTGGGATCTTGCCACTCAATTTTTACCACCCCGTGCTCGGTCACTGGATTTTCAACAGTTTCATCTGCTGCAATCACTGCAGTGGAAGTTAATACTCCCGCAAATAATATATAGGTTAACTTCATGTGAGCCTCCTAAGGCTGAACTCGGATGTTTATAGCCAAATCTTTGCAACTGCCACCAATACCGGTATTAACAAGACATTTGCACAGGTGCTGATTTAACATACAAAACTTATCCTGAATATGGGCTTAATGCAAAGACATTAATGTCTTTGCATCTGTATAACTGCACTATTAAAAATAGACCGTAACACTCGTGATTTGTTCTCATTATAGATGGAGAAAACTGTATCAATACTTATCAAGGCCAGATAATAAGATATCAACAAGGAAGTCAGCATCTCCTCAATCACAGCCTTGCTCACTCATACTTCAACGGCTCGGAGTCGATCACTTTCTTATACCGATTGGTATCACTTAGGTATAGAATATCGACTCTTTCTATACAGGGCCGTTTCATACATGAAAAACACTCTACCCATTATCTTTGTTATTACCCTTTTCATGACCCTCGGAGCCACGCTCTATCTAATTAACCAATCCGAAGCCTCTGATGAACCGGAAACCTGGTCCTCTTTTATCTATACCCATGGCTATAACTCGGGTCGATATAAAAAGGTCGATGACTTCGAAGATTACCCCTCATGTAGAGCCTATTCACTGGAGAGATCTGTGGAGAATAATCAAGCCCCATGGGAATGCGGATTAAGATGTCGTTTTGACTCGAGCCGCCAAGGATACCAATGCGAGACGATGGAAAATGAGTAGATAAGAAGTGGTAAGCTTAAGTTCAGAATAGCTAAGCGTGTAGTCTACAGCTATTTTAATGACGAGTAATAACCGCTGTCCCACTATCAATTCAGCAAATGTTCAAGTTTCCAATGTTAATATTCCGCTTCCATATTTCGGAGGGTATCCCTCATTATGTGTATAGGAATAACACTATGACATTTAGCATAAAAAACACCTTACTTATCAGCCTCTTTACCTTTCCGTTTGTGATGGGTGTGAATGCAAGCGAACTTATAAGTATCGACGAGAGCGCAACATCTGCCGATGAAATACTGGAGCAATATGAATCTCTCGCAGAAGATATGAGCGCAGACAGGCAGTTAGAGGCTATTGAGAATCAACTCAAAGATGAAGAGCTCGACCTGTTACAGCCTATCTGCAGAGAATACAGAGTCGACCTGAATACGGGTGACGAAGTCTGTGTAGAGCAATAATCGATAACGCTTAAACAGACAGAGGCAATCTGGCCTCTGTTTTTTACTTATGGTAAGTGAAGTCTGCCATTATCCTAGAACACCCTCTTACCCCCTATCCTCAAGCATCATAAAGCTATGGATTCTGAAACAAGTTCAGAAAGACGGCTAAGACTCAAGCTCATGAATCATCGAATATAATAATCCCATGGATTCTGAAATAAGTTCAGAATGACGACTAAGACTCAAGCGTTCAAAACTGCTCGCAAAGAACCATTCGCGGCTAAAGCCGCTCCTACACTGGTTCATATCTAACTCCAGCAACAATTAGAACTTCAAACCCCAAGTATTCCGAGTTCAAACTGCTCACTTTTCATTCAGCTCTGGTACATCTTTTACCGGGTAATATACGCATTAATTAATACAGACTAACTCCCTTAGGATGACACCTCTTACTCCTCTTTATTGAAAGTACCGGACAGAGAGCAAACGGTTCCTTTATGGTCACAACTTCACATTTGGAGAAAATTTATGAGCCACTCAATCACTCGAACCAAGGTCATGTTCTCAGGCAAGGTAGCATTATTGGCTGCTGTTTTAATCGCAACCGCATTTGCCGGACAAGCGACGGCAGATGAGTTGACGCCCACAGAGCAGGCAGCAGTGACCCAACACTTTGAAATTCTGGCCACACAACAACATGAATCTGAAAACTCTTTAATCGAGAGTCAGCAGCATGAATTTGATGTCGAATTGTCGACGGCTGAGGAGCAGTTTATGGATAAAACCTGTGATGATAATGGTCTGCAATATGATAGTGATGCTGAGGTCTGTTACGAATAACATTCAGTTAAAATCGAATCGAACAAAAAGCGAGGCGGTCCTCGCTTTTTGTCTATCTAATACCAATCAACATTAGACTCTAAAACGGAAATGCCCCACTCAATTGAGGATAAGTCGCTTTGAGTTGTTTCTTCTTGGTCGAGAACTTCTTCCCCTGGGGAGTGGCCATTCCCGAAGGTACGAAAGGCAATTCCCCATCCGTCCTATCTTCAAATATCTGTCCGGCGATTAAGTCGTACTCATCTAAAAATGGATAGGCATAACCATCCTTTTCCGGCCATTGCATAAGCTGGCCAAGGTCATCCGGATTAACAACGACTTTGTCATACCAGTCTTTACCTAATGAGATAAGGAAACAGCGGAACTCTGCAAAGGCATACTCAGAGTCACACCCGGTAATGATATAGGCAGCCCCCCATACCGACCAGGAGTATGACCGACGCATCTGTTGTCCAAAGAATTTATCAAACTCAACAAGCTGCTCATCATTAAGCAGCTCAAGTTTCCCCTTTAAATTCTCGGCCAAGCTGATCTGGTCTTGATCCGGTGTCATTCTCGTAACTAGTTGCCAAAATTCTGTTTCGGTCATAAAACTCTCACTTTGTTTTCCTCCCGCTATTCTAATCTATATCAGTTTGATTTTGACTCTTAAGTCTGATTTTTTTACACTCGCCGGTCATTAACTCTACTAAAGAGACGCTCAATGAAAAAACCAACTCCTGCACTCTCCATCATAATGTTGCTGTACGCCCTACTTGCTATTGTCGCACTGTGGCGAGCGGTGAGCATTCAAGCCATAGATCTGTTTTCATTAGGCGTCATCCCCGTGCTCCTTGGCTTAGCAATGAGAACAAGTTGGGCTGGCATCGCATTTAAAGTCTATCTTTTCATTCAGACATTAGGCTTGGCCGCGCTTGCCGGAACCGCCATCATCGCTTATCAGATAACACCTGATGAAGTGAAAGTTGTACTCAATAACCAAGAGATCCCGGTACCATTGATCGCAGTCTCAGGCCTGCTCCTTTTGGCCTTTCAGTTTTGGGTCGCCTTTTCTAATACGACAAAAGCATATCTGGTCCGTGACGCTGCAGAATAAAGACGGGCAGAGCCGATGAGAACGGTTGGAGACTTATTGCTAAGATGTTGTCTTTAGGTTAGTTTAGCCGCCACATACTAATAATAAGAATCGAGACTATGAGCGCATTATTGCCTAGTGAACTTTCAATACTTCTTGTCGAGCCTTCCGATACTCAGAGAAAAATTATCTGTAGCAGGCTAACCCATGAAGGCATCTGCAATATTCAAACTGCAACGAGTCTGACTGAAGCCCAAACCATCATTAGTCGCCATCATCCGGATCTGGTTGCCAGTGCCATGCATTTCGAAGATGGCACAGCATTAGATCTGCTTAAACAATTAAAAGAGACCGATGAATACAGAGAGATTCAATTTATGTTGGTCTCCAGTGAATGTCGCCGTGAACAGCTAGAGGTTTATAGACAGTCTGGCGTGGTATCCATTCTTCCTAAGCCATTCTCATCCGAACACTTAGGCAAAGCCCTCAATGCCACCATCGATCTCTTAAGCCAGGATGAGCTAGATCTCAGTCACTTCGATGTACATAGCCTTAGAGTCCTGGTTGTCGATGACAGTAAGATGGCTCGAAAGATCATCAGACGAACAATTTCAAATTTAGGCCTTCAGTTGATCACCGAAGCAGTAGATGGGGCTGAAGCCATCGAAATAATGAAATTGAATATGTTTGACTTAGTGATCACAGATTACAATATGCCCAGTGTCGATGGCTTAGCCTTGACCCAATTTATTCGTAACCATAGTCAGCAATCTCATATCCCCATCCTTATGGTGTCGTCTGAGGCCAATGACGCCCATCTCAGCAATGTTTCTCAGGCAGGCGTCAATGCCCTTTGCGATAAACCATTTGAACCTCAAATCGTTAAGCAGATCCTCTATCAACTGCTGGATGAGTAAGCTTACAATCGTGATTTAAAGTCAGTCATCTCCCCATAATTTCAGGGAAAGCCTATTGAACCTCTAGCCAGAATGCTGGTTCATTAGGCCAACAGATGTAATTTGATCTATTTTTAGACAAATATTGACCTCAAAGGGCAATTCTGAGCGCTAAAGCTCTTTTAATATGGCATAGCTTATGGCATGTTAGGTGCAGCAATTGCTAAGTATTTAATGTGATTGGTATAATTAAATCTACGGAAAGAAGAGACTATTCAAATGAATAAGACAGAACTTGTTGCAAAAATAGCTGAGAATGCGGAACTGACTAAAGCAGAAGCTGCACGCGCACTAAAATCTTTTGAAGAGACTGTTACCGAAGCGATGAAAAATGGTGATAAGATCTCTATCGTTGGTTTTGGTTCTTTTGAAACTTCTAATCGCGCTGCACGCACTGGTCGTAACCCACAAACGGGTAAAGAGATCCAAATTCCAGCAGCAACCGTTCCAAAATTTAAAGCCGGTAAGACTCTGAAAGATAGCGTTAACTAATCACGCTTTTTCATTGTTTATGAATAAAAACCTCCAATAGGAGGTTTTTTTGTATCCGTTTTTCGAAACAACAAGCTCCCGCCGCTATTGTTATATTTTGCACTACTCGAGTGCATCTCCTGCTCCAATAATAACCACTAGCCATGTAACTTCAGGATTCAAAAACGTAAGCATTTGATATTGCCTGCAATAAACTATGGCACAAGATTAGCAATCCTTTCTCAGTCAGTAATAACAAAAATGAACTGGCTCATCAATGAAAGGGAATGAATATGAAACAAGCACTCAGAACAACCTCTATACTGGCCTCAGGCCTATTAATGACCTTTTGCGCTAATGCAAGTGTCACTGCAAATATTGGTGCCAGCTCTAACTACCTCTGGCGAGGAGTCACTCAGACTCAAGACGCTGTCGCCGTTCAAGGGGGTATCGATTACGAACATGATAGCGGAGTCTATCTGGGCACATGGGCTTCGAATGTGGATTTTGGTGATGATACAAGCTATGAAATTGATTTTTATGGGGGTTATGCAGGTTCTATAGGTGAAGACTTTGGCTACGATGTCAGTTATCTCTATTATGCCTACCCCGACAGCGGCGCTAGTGTAGACTTCGGAGAGATCACTGCGGCATTAAGTTGGAAGTGGTTCTCGGTAAGTTACTCCCAGATAGTCAATGCCGACAGTGATGTGGCTTCAGACCCGCTGGATGAAAAAGACCTCTCCTATATCCAGGCTGGTTTTTCATTCCCTTTCTCGGACACATTAAGCTTAGATCTGCATTACGGATACTCATCCGGTGATGTCACTACAGCCTGGTTTGATGTCGACAACTACGCCGATTATTCACTGTCGCTCAATAAAGAGACCGATATTGGAACCGTCTCCTTTATGGTGAGTGATACCGATCTGGAGCAAGACGATCCGAAAGTGATTTTGGGATACAGCTATAGTTTCGATCTATAGCTTGGATCTATAACTTTAAATGAGTTACCACAAGCATTTGGCATAGCGTTTTGCGGTTATTTGAAAAACATCTTAAGGGAATGCCAGAATTTCAATTTGTGATCTCAAGCTGGATGCGCAATCACTAAAATAGCGATCGCGCATCTACAAATCAACTGTAACAAGCTGATATTACCTAATAATTTATTTGCGTCGGTTATAAAAAAGTCAAAAAATCATTTTTTTACTCTTCTACAGATAATGTTAAATCGATCTCACTTTTCCTCACAATAGCCTGATATCTTTCTCATCAGCGCTTACTAATGTTTCCGACTCACCCGAGTTAACGTCTTAAGCTATAGCGCTTTTTTATGTTCTTTACAGTAACTTTCCGACACCCATATCGGTGTCATTTCTTAATCGATGGCAACTATTAAAATGCCATCAATATTTCACAAGAGAGGAGTTGGTTATGGCTCAGATTATTGACCTTGTGCCCAACGATGCAGAGATAGAAGCGATGACGGCCCCAAAAAATCAACAGGCCGCCGATGATCTACAACACAGACGTGAAGTAAAAAAACGCTTGGAAGAGCGACTGGCAGCAGCTGCACTTCAGCGAGCAATAGGCAGAGACTTTTACTAATCTCCTGGCAACGACTTGAGTCCAGGTTTCTCCCCCTGGATTCAAGCTTATCTATATTCACAGCCAATCAAACGTTACATCGTAGCGAAGTAAACTCCCCCTCCCGTTTCAAGCTGAAACACATTTCTAACCAGAGCAGTTGATTAACACAATTATTCTTGATTAACAGATGATTAATCTTACTATTTCTGTCTAACTTGCTTAATCCATTGTATGGCATAGAGCAGCAAATAGAGTACTGTGACAATGAGCGCTGCATAGAGGAATGTCGGAACAAACCAGCTCGAAGCGGTGTCAAAAACAAAATTCCAATTGGTACCATTTTGATCGTGAAAAACTCCCCCCGGATTTTCGACCCATTCCCATACAAGAATAATCATCGTCACCAAAACGGAGACAATACCCCCTATCAATAAGCCCAACGAACAAAAGTTATATTTCATATCAGATAGCTTCAATTGAACAGCTCCATTTTAAAAGGGGAATGCAATGCGAAAATTCAACCGCGACTACTCCGGGTAACCCGTGATATCCCTGATCTTAGAATATAGCGGTTGCAGCTTCTTATAGATATTGAGATAGACCTCACCATAGAGTCGCTGATACATCTTATAATGCTCATCGTCGGGCTCGAAGCGTTTTCCCTGATGCACCATGGCCTTAATTGCACTGTCGAAATCAGGATGCAAGCCAAGTCCTACCGCGGCATCGATGGCGGCGCCCAGTCCCGAAGTCTCTACCGTGTGAGCCCTGACCGTGGTTAATCCGAATACATCGGCGGCGATCTGCATGGCCGCATCACTCTGCGCCCCACCACCGGATACCCTAAGCTCTTTTATCTTGCAGCCACTGCGCTTTTCGATGGCTTCCAGCCCCTCTTTAAGACCGAACGCCAGCCCCTCCAATATCGCCCGATACAGGTGAGCGCGGGTATGAATATCACCAAAGCCTATCACCGCGCCCTTAGCTTCGGGACCAGGTTGCTTTACACCGGGGCCCCAATAGGGTTGAAGCATCAAGCCCATGGAGCCGGGAGGTACGGTATTGACCAACTCATCGAACAGCGCTTCCGCCTCTATTCCCGCCTCATCCGCTTTTGCCTTCTCTATATGCGCAAACTGCTCCTTAAACCAGCTCACCATCCAGAACCCCCGATATAACATCACCTCACTACAGTAGGAACCGGCAATGGCCGACGGATAGGGAGGAAGAAAGCGCACCGCCTCAACATAACGCTTCATGGTGACATTGATGGTCGCGGTAGTACCAAAACTCAGACAACCCACATCTGAGTGTTGACCGCCCGAGCCTAAGACCTCACATGCCTTGTCTGCTGCGGCGGCGATCACCGGCAAGCCTTCGGGGATCCCGGTCAATGCACTCGCCTGGGCCGTGATCTCACCGATCCGATCGCCGGGATCGACCAGCGGCAGCAGCTGATCCTCTCTCACATTAAGCGCTCGCCACTTCCAATCCCACTTCTTTGCCCACCTGTGCTTCTTGTAGTCAAATGGAAGGTAACCCACTTGCGAGCCCGATGAGTCGACCCACTCGCCGGTCAATCTGTGGTGAAAAAAGCCCGACAGGAAGGTAAATTTATAGGCCTTCTCCCATAGATCTCGCCTGGCCTGGTAGAGCCAATTAGGCTGTGCCCGGCTGCGGAAGGTGTTGATGGTTTCACTAAGTCCCATCACTTTAAACAGAGGATCCCAGATCCCTCCCAGGTTTTTCTCGGGTTCGGCTTTACGCTGATCGAGCCATAGTATGGCGTCATGCAATGGGTTGCCTTCGCTGTCCAGTGGCAGCATGGTGCCACGCTGTGTGGTTACAGACATGCCTTTGATTCTTGTCTTATCGATCCCTTGAGCCCAGAGTGATTGGCAAGCCTGACATAATTTATCCCAGTAATATTCGCCACTTTGCTCACACCAACCGGACTGAGGTGACACATAGGGAATGAGCTTCACTTGAGATTTGGCGACCAATTGTCCCTGTAGATCGAAGATCAGCGCCCGGACACTCTGAGTGCCATTATCGATTGCCAGTAGGTAGCCGTTATCTTTTTCATTCATCATAGACTGTCTGTACTTAGTAAGTTATCTGCTCTTAATTGGCTGTCGGCATTTGACTGGCTGTCGGCTCTTAACTGGCTGTCGGCACTTGCCGACTTATCTTTGTTTGGCAGAGAATAGTATTTCGAGAAAATCTGCTCAAACCTGAGCCACTCCCGCTCAGCCATCGACTCAGACCAGTGTAGTGACTGGCAACACAGAGCGAGAATTTGCTCGCGATACTTGATGATGCCACCTCCTAACAATAACCCCAAACGTGTACGTCGAAGCAAGAGGTCGTCGAGATGTACAACACTCTCATGAGTCAGAGACCACTCCAACTCCCGCCACTGGCAGCGGCTTATACCAATCTGCTGCTTGTTTTTCATCTCAGAAATGCTTGTCGCAAAATGGCCAAAGTAGCCGATGATTCGCTTATCGGCATAACCCGTAGCAGGCTGACTAAACTTAGCCTGTTTTATACCCTTCATCATAGCGGGAAATTGAGTCTTGATACTCTCAAGTACCTCTTCAGCCATCAGGTGAAACCCGGTTAGCTTGCCTCCGGTGACCGAGATAAGGCCGGGTTTCGACCAGATAACATGTTCACGGGATTCCTTGGAGGGGGCGGTATCGGTAGATGAACTCAATATAGGCCTGATGCCACTCCAGCAACTGATCACATCTGACTCGCCAATCTCTTTATCAGGGAAATAGCTCCGGGTCAGCTGCAGCAGATAGTCCACTTCGGTTCGGGTTATTCCCGGTTCATTTTCGATCCCTTGATCATGATCCAGATCGGTTGTGCCGATCACGGTACAGCCCTGCCATGGATAGATATAGACGGGACGCTTATCGATGGGATGAAAGAAGGTAATGCATGCAGACACAGGGAGTAGCTCGAAAGGCAGTACCAGATGACTGCCTCTCAAGGGCCTGAGCAGCCCCTTCTCGAGTGGATGAAGCTGTGATGCCCAGCTGCCGGTCGCATTGATGACGCACTTGGCGCCTATCTTATGCTTTCCCTCATCCAATTCCAGTTCGATCCCCGAGATACCGTTTTCTGACTCGATAAGTCCGGTCACTTTAGCGTAATTAAGCGCCTGGCCCCCGGCGAGAACCCCATCCTGAAGTAGACGCAGCACTAAGCGGGCATCATCGGTGACCCCATCGGCAAACAGACTCACTCCGGTTACCCCATCAAACGAGAGTTCAGTCAGCCAGGCTTGGGCCTTCTCGAGCGTGAGGGGCTTATGGTAATCACATCCCGCGAGTTTATCGTAGATTGACAGTACCCGCTTAAACAGCGCCGCCGAGGGGAAGTCCCCCTGTCGGTGCAGCATCATATAGGGCATCAATTCGACCAATCCGGGCAGTTCGGCAAGCAGCGCCTCCCTCTGTCTGGCCGTATCCCGCGTCATTCGCCATTGGCCAGCAGCCAGATAACGTAACCCACCATGAACCATCTTAGATGAACGACTCGATGTGCCCCATGCAAAATCCTGCTGTTCGACCAGCAGCACCTTTAGCCCTTGGCTCGCAGCCAGATGAAATATCCCCGCCCCAGTGATCCCGCCACCGATCACGACAAGATCGTATTCACAGGCTAGCTCACCAGTTTTTGCACCGGCGATCGCCTCACGGGCGCGAGTCGACGCCTGAGTCAGGGTATTCATTGCTCTTTCTCTGTGTGAACAGTCTCTACACGATCGGTCTGCTCCGCCTTAAATAACTTACCAGGATTCAATTGTTTATCCGGATCAAAGTAGTCAAAACAGGTCTCCAAGGACGCCATCACATGCTTGCCTTTTTCCCTGGCTAGATAGGGCGCATGATCGCTGCCGACACCATGTTGATGACTAATGGTGCCATTATTTTCCACGATCAAGGTCGATGTCGTTGTCTTGAGTTTTTGCCAGCGACGATAGGTTTCATCATAACTATCCGCGACGGGAAAGAGGTAAGTTGTATAGATACTGGCACCATCGCCATAGAGGTGAGACAGATGTGAGAACACATGTACCTTAGAGCCAAACTCCGCTAACCCATCTCGCAGACTATGCTCTATCTTTTGCGTCATTGATTCGATATTCGACCAGTTCGTTGCAGTCTCCAACGTATCGATGGCATAACCCATCTGCCACAAGGTCTCCCTCAGATAAGGGAAGGTAAATCGCTTATGAGCCCACTTCTTGCCCAGGCGTTGCCCGGTATTAACGCCTCTGAAGCGACGTAAAACCTGCTTGAGTCGCTTATAGCTTTGCCTGTTGGCCTCTCTGTCTCCCGTGACGCCGTAGACCAGCATACATTTTCCTTCTCCGACCCCCTTAAGTGAGAGCAGACGATTCAACCAGCTTCGCTGGGTCTGAGTCGCAGAGAGAAACAGCTGAGTATGAGTCTCTTCACTATTGCTCACTCTTAACATAGACAGGGGCAACTTCTGTTGAATGATCTCCCGGGCACAGTCGATTCCACTCTGCCAATCTGGCATGAAAGCGACACCAAAAAATTCCTCTTCGGCGACGCGAGTGACTCTCACCTTAGCTTCGGTCAGGATCCCCAGATGTCCTTCCGATCCCAGTACCAATTGACGCCAGTCCGGCCCTGCCGATGATGCCGGCAGCGTGGGAATATCCACCGTGCCATTGAAGGTTTCTATCTCTCCACCCGCAAATAGATTTTCGATACGACCATAACCCAAAGATTGCTGCCCACTGGAGCGGGTTACCACCCAGCCGCCCAATGTAGAAAGCTCGAACGATTGTGGAAAATGACCCAGCGTATAGCCATGTGCCTGCAGTTGAGCCTCAAGGAAAGGCCCCTTGACCCCGGCGCCGAAGGTGGCAATCTGATCGACTCTGTCCAGCTCGAGGAGCCGATTCATCTTAGTCAGAGAGACGGTAATAACGGGTTTATCTGACGGGCATGGCGTGATGTGGCCCACGACCGATGTGCCACCGCCATAGGGAATAAGCTGCCAGCCATTCGCTTTAGCCTCTGCCATCAAGATGCGAATATCTTCACCGGATACAGGAAACGCGACGGCATCGGGAAAGACGCCAAACTCGCCACTCTTCATGGCCAGCCAATCGGGGAGGCTCTGCCCTCGGGCATGGCGTAACCTGGTCTCTGCGTCGGTCGAATATAGCTCGCTGTCATTGAGTCTGGAATCGGGAACCTTGGCAATCACCCGCGCCAGTGTCGATACTCCCAGAGGCTTAGCCTGGCCCAGTTTTTCACAGATGAAAGCTGCACCATCTTGTGAAAGCTCCATCCGTTTCTCTCTGGCGCCCCAACCATTCCAGTTTCGATTATCTTCCTGTGATCTGTTCATATTTCGCCGTTCCGGTTGCATCTACATTAGTTTATCCTACAATGTCACCAGGGTTTGTCAGTGACAAATATGGACAAATGTGAATGGGTTGTATAATGAAGAGACAAGCAAGCCGCTCGCTGGGGTCGACTTCAATTCCGCCGGTGCAGCAATTTTTGCAGGCGGGCAGACACTGTAAGATTGACGTTTCTTCCGCATTAGAGCACGCCGGCATTGCACTGTCTGAACTCTATAAGATCGATGGCAGGCTCAGTGGAGAGCAGTTCCAGCGTCTGCTCCACTATCTTATTGACCAGTCCAAACATCCTCTGTTTGGTCTCTATAGCGCCCGATTTATTCAGCCTGATCGCTTCTATATCTTAGGCCAGATAGGTCTTAACTCGACGGATCTGTCTCAGGCTCTGAAGGAAGCCATGCCATTAGAGAAGTTGGTCGGAGACATGGGGGTCACCGAAATAAGGGAGCATAGCGACGGTATCAAAATGGTCTGGCACTGCCAGTATAGCCACCCCCTTGTGATCTCACACCTTATCGATAATGTGCTCGCCTCCTGGGTCAACTTCGCCCGATTTCTGCTTGAAGATAATCAGGCAGCGCCAAGAGCGATCCAACTTCAAAGAGATAAGCCCTCCCCAGCCGAAGTACAACAATATGAACAGCTTTTCGGCTGCCCGGTGCACTTCGCTCAGAGTGATAACGCTATAGTCATAGACAAGTCACTACTGGGGCGTCGACTTCCCGGTGGAAATCTGAAGCGACTGAGTCAATTAACCATCAGCGCCAACTTAAGATTGAATAATATTGGTGATGCCGACGATCTCGAGTTAAAAACCGCCAGAGTGATCCGCCAACTCCTGCCCCAGGGGAAAATTCAGCGGGAACAAGTTAGCGGCCATCTGCATATGGCCGGTCGAAGTCTGCAAAGACACTTAATTAAACAGGGGAGCAGTTATCAGGCGTTATTGGATCAGATCCGCCATGAGATGGCTGATTACTGGCTCACCTGCAGTGAGCTCTCTATGGATGAGATAGCACTGCAATTGGGCTTCAGTGATGCCAGAGTCTTCTTTCGGGCCTACAAAACCTGGACCGGGCACACGCCTGGGCTAACGAGAACAAAGGCATCGGACGGAGCGAGAAGTTGAGGAACGAGGAATAGAGGAATAGAGGAATAGAGGAATAGAGGAATAGAGGAATAGAGGAACGAATTATTCGGGATCCTTAGCCACTAGCAAACCTTAGATTCCGTATAAATTCGTCCTCTCTCCTAATGAATTGATATTTTACTGATTAAGCATCGTCTATGCCGCATTCTTTGATAACATGGCGAGCCTTAGATCCTCGGCAAGGGCCTTTAGAGTATCGACCTGTTGCGTCAGCTGTTTGCCCTGAGTCGCTACCGACTCAGATACCTGATTGGTCTGCACCACACTGTTTGCCACCTCGGCGCTGGCCGAATTCAACTCCTGCACCGCCTGAACCTGATGCACCATGGTGTCGGCCAACTGATTGACATCCGTAACTGTCTCACTGACCTGCTCTATGATGCCGGACAGCTCGGTTGCCGTCGCTTGTATCACCACCTGACCCTGGTTGACCTCCTGTTTACTGAGATCCAGCAGGGCCCGAATTTCCACAGCCGATGCATTACTCTTTGCCGACAGTTCACGCACCTGTTCGGCGACGACCGCAAAACCTCGCCCGTGGTCCCCGGCTCTGGCAGCTTCGATCGCCGCATTCAGGGCCAGCAGGTTGGTCTGATCTGCTACCGAAGTGATCAAACCCGCTACCGACATGATCTTCTCATTACTGATTAAGATCTTATCGATCGCATTAGTTGATGCCTCCAGAGATTCGGCACTGCTCTGAGCCTGGCGGTTAATCACCTCGCTGCGCGCTCTCATCTCAGTCACGAAGCGCTCAGATTGCTCCATGTCCGATGTCATCCTCAGAAGTTGCTGGCTCATCTGTTCCGCCGCACTCGCCTGGGATTCACAGTTTTGATTGAGGTTATTGACCTGTTGATGCAGATCTAAAGACTGGCTCTCAAGCTCGTTGGCCACCAAAGAGAGTTGACCCGCGTTATCACCCGCCTTGTCTAACACCTCAGATAGCTGCAGCTCTCCCTGCTGCGCCTTTTCAGCCGTGGCTAAGGTGTCAAATTGCGCCTTTTCTGCGGCGTTCATCGCCTTGTTGCGCTGCTTAGCGGTAAAGCCTTGCGCTACCACAATCACAATCAGCGGCATTAGCAATCCCGACCAGGTTTCGGTTGCCAGCGCCGAGGATGAAAGCTCCATCTGAGGCATAGCGATGCCACTGAGTGCATTCGCCACCATCCAGGATGAGAAAAGAATAACACCAAGGCTCCAGAGCGTTGCCATCAATAGGTTTGCAGTCAGGAAGAAGGAGATGATCAATACCGGGATCCACAGGGTTTGAGTCGAACTCAATACCCCTCCCCCTTGATAGATCATATTCAGCGCATGTATCACCATGCCAAAAAAACCGACGTTGAGTGCCAACACAGGCATACGGGCAAAGCGCACTATCGCCCCGGCTAACAGCTCGGCGCCGATAAGAAGAAATGAGGTATAGATAAGGAGAGTGTGATCGTGTTGCAGCCATTTGAAAAGGCTATAGAGGCCGGTAAAAAGTGAGAGCAGGGTAAAGAACATCAAGGTATCGACGAAGCGTAACTGCTCCGGTCGCCATTGATGAGATTGGGGCATAAACATCGCCCGCCAAATTGCCAGTGGCGTCATATCACCATCTCCTCCAGGTTTTGCCCCGTAAGGAGCACAAACAAATCACTAAAAAAAGTGAGGCTCTTAAGAGACTTTCATGGCCATGGGCAGGTGGGGACACAGAGACTCCCCATCGCCATGAAACACCTTTTCAACCTTGAATAAGGTGGTCTCTCAAAAAACTTAACCTTCCAGCATATCCTCTTTCAAGCCTTTATCTGTCGGGTTCTTACCTAACCAGATGGCCATCACGGCCTTACGGAAGGTTTCACCACGAGTTACAGACAACTGCTTGCCATTTTTATAGCTGATGACCCCTTCACCGGGAACACTCAGCAGGGTAAATTGATCTCCCTCCTGAATAGGCTCAGCAAAGGTCGCGATAAACTCAGTGATACTCTCCTGGATCGAAGCGGAATCGCCATCGGTCGCACGATCGAAGCCTTCATTCATGGCGTCGGTCATCTTCTCCGATGTGATCATACCCGAGGTGATATTCAGACGAATTGCCGCTGGCTGATCGCTATCGATAACCTTCGAGGCCTGATCGACCTGACCTACGGTGAACAAAGATCCCACATAGAGGTCGATAAAAAACTTACTGCGAACGCCTGCGCCGTTAAAGCTAAGCACCTTATCTTGCAAGGTGATGCTGTCGGGAAGGTTTACGCCGGAGATCTCGCTGCCTGCCACCGCGTTGCCACAGGCAAAGAGCATAGTACCGAGTACGAGTGCACGTTTAATCATGTAAGACTCCTGATAAAGTATTAATAATTAACAATAGATAAAACTGCCAATACATGGATGCAGGCAATGCATCGGCAGTATCAAAACTGATTGATGAGTAATTAGAACGCGTGGTTATACTCAATCCAGTAGCTATCATCGGTGCTATCGCTGTTATCAGTCTTATAGTTAACACGTACGTTTTGACGCTTGTTCATCTGGTAGGCCACCGAGATCTCACCGGAGAAGCTCGCCATCTGTAGTCCGCCATCCATGATGTCATCACTCCAGGATTTACCTTGTATCTCCTCTGTATATGAAGTGCTTAGCAGTGCCCAAAAGTGATCGTTGAAGGCATAACGCGCGTAGACCATACCGGTCAGAATCAATGATGGAACGTCGATGCCACTACTCGATACTGCAGTACTTCCCGCCATGTCAGGTGGAAGAATTTGTGACATATTATCTTCAATAACAACGCCACCTGCATACAAGATAGGCCAGATATAGAAGTTATCGGTTACAGGAATCGTCATTACCGGACCGGCTTGAACGACGGCCATGCTGCCGTAGAAAGGATGGTCAGCCAGAATCGCGTCGATAGACCAGCCAGTACCATTAGTAGTATTGATGGTGCCGTAACGAAGACGGTATGAACGCTTGCTGGTTTCATCGTTAAAGGTTGGCACCATGCCGTAATCAGGATGCTGCACCATGCCGGTAAACTGTGGAGTCTTATCCCCTTCGTTTAGGATGTTTTTGGCTTCGAAAATGATGCCTGTCTTCTGACCTGTATCTCCTGTCTTTTCAGACAACATCAACTGTCCCTTGAGGTTGGCACCTTCACTACCGTATGAAGCACCGATAGAGGTGTATACGTCGGTTGGGTTCGACATATCGATATCGGCGTCATCGGCCGCATAGGTTAAACCTGATGTCATTGAAGCAAGAATAGCAATGCTAAGAATACGCTTTTTCATAGTAACTCCATCATATTTATAATATTTTTAATAAATTATTTTAAAAAACTGTGTATCGTCCAAACGGGTTTACTCTGAGGGTTGCCCCTCTCAGCGCCATCGGTTGGTCTACCGACAGCACTGGCTATGGTTAATCTTTATGCGCTGGCTACCACCTGACGCTGTCTGAATTTCTTACTGAAGAAGACGTAGGCATAGATGCCGTTGATGATGAAACTGGCAGCACCGGCCGCCAACATCAGCTCATCGTTACGTGGCATAGGCACTACGTTGCTCTCGTACATAAACGGACAGCTGAAGTAGTACATGAATGAACCCGCTAAGGTGAAGGCACGCGCCTGTAGCCAAGTTCCTTTCTTAATAAAGAGTGAAGGTAGGGTCGCCGCGATCAATACCATCATCTGAGCGGTAGCTGAGCCCGGGAAGTTCAGGTAGACAAATACGATGTTCCAGACGTCATAGGCGATAATCCAGAAGGTCGTCATCGCAGGCCAGATCATATCTTGCTGCTTACTCTTATCGGCATGGATCATTGCCCAGCCTGCCAGAGTGATAATTGAGAGCACACCACCGATAGCGTTAAGAACGTTAGCCAGGTTGCCCATGCTAAAGTCTTGCATTACCGCTTCTGAGATGTTGATTGCAAGGAAGGCTCCGGCGCCAAACTTGGCCCACTTCATATCTCCAACCTTGGTAAAACGGATCAGCGTAAACAGTGCCGCCGCGCCGACAACCGAGTAGAGTTTGACCCATTTGAACCAGTAAGTGATCTCATAGCTTGACCACAGTGGAATCAATACAATCGGCAGAGCGAACCATAAGACATAGTTACTCCACTTGAGGCGGCGACAAAGCTCGTTCAGTGCCATCAAACCGATAAGTACAAACAGGACATGGGCAAATGCACGGTACTTGTACCATTTGTGAATATTGAAGCCATCACCGTCGAGGGAGAAACGGATCTGCTCGCTATCGACAAATGCTAAGGTCGCACCATCGAAGTCGTTGATTTCATCACCGGTGAGACTCTCAATTAATACCGAGTCACCATTGAGGCGCCACTTCTGAGTCTCTGTCTTGTTAAAACCACCCGATTGCTTGGTGACTTCAACATTATTATCTGCGTTAAACTCCAATCGATAAAACAGGCTACCTTCACCGGGTTTACCATCACGGGTACCTTGCCATACCTCGCCTTGAAGCTTATCGACGCCGGCATCTTGGTTCTGTGTGGTCTCGGCCATTGCAACTGACCCCCAACACATCATCAATAGCGCCAACATCGCGGTATAGATACTTCTCGCCCTGAGTTTCATATCAACTACTCTCTTCTATGAATTTGGTATCGGATACCTACCCATTAGGTATCCGATGTGACCTTTCGATCAGGCTGTAGTTAGCTTTTTCTCGTCATTCAACGTGGTGTCTGAATAATCTGAGATGAGCGGTGGTGGAGACTTCTCTCCAAATGGAGGTTCGTTGGTTTCACTCTTATTCTTAGTCTTGAAGTACCAGATAACGAATGGAATATGCATAGCCAGGTTAATCGCACCCCAGTAGTAGACCACGCTGTCGCTGGCCCAACTCGACGAGTCCATAATCGGAGTGAAGATGTCGCCATTTGCACGAACCAGAATGTGGAATGCCAGGGTGTAGACTCGAGCGATGATATAAAGCTCAGGGCGCCCCTTGATGATTGGGTAAAGCTCGGCAGCCATCAAGATACAGAATGAGCTGGCGAAGAAGCCTGGGTTCTCACCGAATACGAATGCCAGGTTCCAGGTGGTGTAGAGGAAGTTCCATGCCGCAGTAGAGAAGAACAACAGGTCATTAGGCTTATCACGGCCTATCACCCAGTACAGACGCTTACCGTTCTTATAACGTGGGAACGGAATAGTGATACATAAGATGACACCACAGATAGCGTTGAAGTAGTTGGCGGTAGCGAAATCTTTAGCCGTCGCTTCAGCAATATTGAGGAAAAGTACCATGTAGAGCACTTTCAACACCCAGTCGCCGCGGAAAAACGCGAGGAATTTATTTGGGTTATCATGGTACAGCCAGGCAATTCTGGCACCACCTACAACAATTGCTGTTGGGATAAGAACGCTGACGGTCTTAACCCAGCGGAACCAACCATCCAGGTTGTCTGCCCATAAAGGCGCAGTTAAAAGGGACAGCAGCCAAAATGCGGCTGTCATTCTTGGTGCACGGCGCATGCCTTCCACCAAAACGAGCAAAAACACAATATATCCAGTCATCGAAACGACATATTGCCAGACGGGAATGTCCATAACGCCTCCAGGTACGAGTTATCCATCGGTTCAGATCGTTTACCCTTCAGCAGAGCAAACATTCAAATTATTAGGTTTATCTACACAAGCTCTTAAATCACATTAGAGTTAAAACTCTAACTTAGAGCATTCACTCTAAATTAGAGTGTTTACTCTAAATTAGAGTGTTTACTCTAAATCCGAAAGTGCCGGATTGTTTTGATCTAGATCATTTAAATGTTGCGTTTCAGTTATTCACTGGTGTTATTTCGGACATATATGTGATGAAGATATCAAGATTCAGTAAATCGTATTCTGGCGATAAAAAAGACAGTTAAGTGGTACGACTGTTGCAGTTATAAGCTGGATGGTTATTAAAGTTTGCGGTGGGTTACTTTTAATATCACTGAATTAGACAATCTCGATAGATGATAAAAGTAACCAAACAGCAAGCTAAACACTTGATATAGCTAACCTTACCTGTCATAAATAGATCTATAGGGATAAAACATCAAGGACATTTAGAGATGAGGCCTTTTCTATCGATAATCTTTCTCTTCAGCCTGGGCGCCTGCCAGGGAGATGTTACAAACCAAGCTCTGGGCACCTTAGAACGTGACCGGGTATTACTTAGGGCGACGGCGAGTGAGATCATCACCGCATTACCTATAACTGAAGGGAGCATGGTAAAAAAAGGAGACTTATTATTACAATTCGATAACAAAAAACAGTTAGCGACTGTAGCAATGGCCAAGGCTGAAGTCCAAAAAGCACAAGCCTACCTGTTAAGGTTGACCAATGGCGAACGACCCGAAGATATTGCCAGCGCTCAGGCAAATGTAGCCCGAACCCAAGCCGCCCTGATAGAGGCAAAACAATCCTTTAAAAGAACGTCCAGCTTATTAAAGCAAAATCTTGCCAGCCAGGCGGCACAAGACAGGGCGAGAGCGAATCGGGATCAAAGCCAGGCCGAATTTAATGCCGCTAATGAAAACCTAAGTAAGTTGATCGCGGGAGTCAGAGAGGAAGATATCAACCAGGCTAAGGCGGCGCTCGATGCGGCAAAGGCCTACCTGTCGCTGGAAAAGAAGATCTTAGACGATCTCAGCGTGATCGCCACCAGAGATGGAAAGCTCGATAGTCTGCCTTTCAATCTCGGAGAGCGCGTCCCACCCAATGCCGTTATTGTGGCGATCCAGGCCGATAATGCCCCCTATGCCCGGGTCTATATTCCTGAGACTCATGTTGCCAAACTGACCATAGGTCAGGAACTTACCGTACATGTCGATGGCGTCGATCAGGTATTTCAAGGTAAGCTGCGCTGGCTGAGTACCCAGCCCGCCTTTACCCCTTACTATGCGCTAAACCAAGAGGACAGAGCCCGACTGGTCTTTCTGGCCGAGATAGATCTAGGCAGCGACGCGGACAGACTGCCCACGGGGATCCCCTCCCAAGTGGACCTGCCATTATGAGCAACAAAGGCTCCTCGAGTGAATTAGCGATCGACGCCAGGGGACTCACTAAACATTTCGGCTCGTTAGCGGCAGTATCAAACATGAACCTTAGCGTCGAGAAGGGCCATATCTATGGATTTCTGGGGCCAAACGGCTGTGGAAAATCCACCAGTATCCGCATGCTGACCGGACTACTCACTCCCACGGCGGGGAGTATCGAGGTGCTGGGGATGTCTATCCCCAAACAGGCCGAAGCCCTGAGGCTGCGTATCGGCTATATGACACAAAAATTTTCTCTCTATGACGATCTGACCGTCAAAGAGAATCTGGAATTTATCGCTCAAATCTATTGTTTAACCCCCAATGAGAGTAAACGAAAAATTAGCGAGCTACTCAGCACCTATAAACTGATAAAGCAGGCGAAACAGTATGCCGGAACCCTTAGCGGCGGTCAGAAACAGCGACTCTCCCTCGCCTGTTCATGCCTGAACGATCCAGAACTCCTCTTTCTCGATGAGCCCACATCGGCAGTGGACCCTCAAAACAGACGAGACTTTTGGGAGCAGCTGTTCGACCTATCTGAGAGTGGCACCAGCATCCTGGTCACCACCCACTACATGGATGAAGCGGAGCGATGCCATGGTCTCGCCATCATGGAGCAGGGGTATATTCGCGCAGATGGCAGCCCCAACGAGCTAATGCGACAGATGGGCGCCCATGTTATCGAAGTCTCACACCCTAACCTGAGACAGCTCAAGTCGGAGCTGATACTCAACGCAGAGATCAAATCGGCGGCCCAACTTGGATCGCGCTTAAGGGTCTTGGTAGACAATAAGATCTCAGATCCTATGGGCTGGCTCAGACAGATCCGGCCCGAACTGGTCGAAAGTGAGTTAAGACAGGTTCCACCAAATCTGGAAGATGTATTTGTCACCGTCACAGGCCAGGACAGAGACAGTGATAGAAATAGTCCCAGGAAGCCTCAAACATCGGAGGCCAATTGATATGTCTTTAACTAATAGACTGCTTAACAGCTTGCGAAGAATAAAGGCGATTACCACCAAAGAAATTAGACAACTGATGAGAGACAGGATCACCTTCGGTATGGTGGTGATGATCCCTCTTATTCAACTGCTTCTGTTTGGCTATGCGATCAACACAGATGTCAGAAATGTGCCTGTCGCAATTGTAGATCAGAGTAACTCTGCGCTCGGACGTTGGATAGTCGAGGCCATTAAGGTCACACAGGTTGTCTCCATAGAGAGCCATTACACAACGGCCAGCGAAGCGGAAGCCGCCATTACCCGCGGAGAGATACGTGCCGCCCTCATTCTTCCACCAAACCTGACCGAGAAGTTAGCCAATAAGGAAACCTTAGGCCAATGGCTGGTCGATGGCTCAGATACCATGATCGCCGGTGCGATCAAGCAACTGCGACATATGCCACTGGATCAGATAACGGGCATGAAAACAGAGGCTCCGCCGACCTTCGAGGTCGCCCTCTTCTACAATCCAGAGCAGCGCTCTGCCGTCAATATTGTGCCGGGATTGATCGCGGTGATCTTGACCATGACCATGATCCTGTTCACCTCGGCGGCCATCGTCAGAGAGCGGGAGAGAGGCAATTTGGAGCTATTGATCACTACCCCTATCAAGCCAATAGAGCTGATGCTGGGCAAGATATTTCCCTATATCATTGTCGGCCTTATTCAGATGACTATCATTCTGGGACTGGGCAATATCATCTTCGATGTCCCCATCAATGGTGATATCGCTCAACTGCTTATGGGTACCCTGCTGTTTATCGCCGCCAGCCTCACCTTAGGCCTTATCATCTCGACCATAGCCAAGTCTCAACTTCAGGCGATGCAGATGACCATCTTTATCATACTGCCAACTATACTCCTGTCGGGCTTTATGTTCCCCTTCGAGGCCATGCCCAAGCCTGCTCAATGGATCGCCGAAATACTGCCCGCCACCCACTTTATGCGGATCATCCGCGCCGTCGTGCTTCGAGGAGGCGAGATAAGTGATATGCGCTTCGATGCGCTCTGGCTTGTCGGTTTCACGGTTATAGGTATCATCATCGCTTCGCTGAGGTTCAATAAACGCCTCGATTAATCGGCTGGTCCGATATTCAGACAATAAAAAAGCGCCTCCCGGCGCTTTTTATTATTAAAACGATTAACTTTTAGACCTCGGCATTAGCCTTGGCTTCATCTTCACGCTTCTTGATAAAATATTCGCGGGTCAGACTAAATACCACAGGGCTTAGTAGTGCCAAGGCAATCAGGTTAGGAATGGCCATCATAGCGTTCAGGGTATCGGCCAGTAACCAGATAAAATCCAGCGAACTCACGGCGCCCAGCGGCACCACCAATATCCAAAGTACTCTGAAAGGCTTAACGGCTTTAACACCGAACAAATACTGCACACACCTCTCGCTGTAAACACTCCAACCTAAGATAGTGGTGAAAGCAAAGACAGACAGCGCTATGGCAACGATGTAATTCCCCATCGGTATCGCCGTCGAGAAAGCCAGCGAAGTCAATGCCGCGCCGTTCTCACCGGATGTCCAGGCTCCCGATACGATAATCGCCAGACCGGTAATACTACAGACAATCAGGGTATCAATGAAGGTGCCCAACATGGCGACTAATCCTTGAGCCACAGGATTATTGGTCTGCGCCGAGGCGTGAGCAATCGGCGCACTACCTAAACCAGCTTCATTTGAAAACACACCGCGCGCCACACCGAAGCGGATCGCCGCCCAAACCGCTGCACCGGCAAAACCACCCTGCGCGGCAACCGGGTTAAATGCACTATGAACAATCATAACAATCGCATCTGGAATCGCAGCGGCATTAACAGCTAACACAGCCAGACCGGCAGCGATATAAAACAGTGTCATCAGGGGAACCAGCTTACCGGCCACATCGGCGATACGCTTGATACCGCCCATCAATACGGCGCCTACCAGCACCATAAGAACGACACCCGTCACCCAAGTCGGTACCCCGAAGTTACTGCTCAGCGCATCGGCAACCGAGTTCGACTGCACCGTATTACCGATACCAAAGCCGGCAAATGAGCCAAATAGCGCGAAAGCGGTACCCAGCCAAGCCCACTTACTTCCCAGTCCGTTTTTGATGTAATACATGGGACCACCTATGTGGTTACCATTATCATCGACTTCACGGTATTTCACCGCCAATACCGCCTCGGCAAACTTGGTTGCCATGCCGACCAGCGCCGTACACCACATCCAAAATAGCGCACCGGGCCCACCGATAAAGATGGCGGTCGCCACACCTGCGATATTACCCGTACCGATAGTGGCCGAGAGCGAGGTCATCAGGGCGTTAAAGGGGCTAATCTCCCCCTCCATGGTCTTATCTTTATCGGGGATCCTACCCGACCAAAGCAATTTAAAGCCGGTTCCCAACTTCAGGATCGGCATTAACTTCAAGCCAACCGAGAGGAACAGACCCACACCCAAGATCATGACCAGCATGGGGGTACCCCAGACGAAGCCATTGACCATACTTACAAATTCAGTAATTCCTTCCATTCAAACCTCGTCGACGCTTTATCATTATTGTTATATTCATTCCGTGATCTAATGCCCGGAATTTGTTGATTGCATCTCAGAGTACAACGAAAAGTGTATAAAATGAAAGCAGGAGTATTGTTCAGCCACTTTTTGTAGTAAATGGTTGTGGCTGATTGACAAAGTTTTGCGGGGACGTAGCGTCATAGACGTTTGTACACAACTTGAAGGTCGTATCTTCATCGCAACTTATAGCCTGCGGCTGTGATGTATAGGAAATATGAATGTCATGATCACATGGATGTGAAAGAAAGACCTGAAAGTGCAGAGACTTCTGTGAGTCGCCGCGAGCACAATCCCTGTGGGCTCTGCCAAAACATCCATGTTTTGGAAGCTCACAGCCGCATCTACACTGATTATGATTTCTAGACAGTTGTCTCTTCGACTTAGGAGCATGAGTAAAGCAACTTGGGATTGGACAAGAGTGAATTAGGAAGTGACAGCCAACTTCCAACGTGGATTTTTCGAATCGGGAGGCGCTTAGTGGAGTGATAGATAGTTTGAATCAGCAGTTTTACGGAAGGGCTAACCTGAAGTTAGCCCGACTCGACTTTCAATCTTAACCATGTTTGCCATGGCTGGTGTTGGCTGACAGCAACAGAATATCTTCGCTAGCTCTTAACTAACTCTTCACTATGAGCTTCGCGAATAGAGAGACGCAGAAAAGAGGATTACTTTACGTTATCCAACAGGCCTCTGGATTCTTTTTTCGCATGTTTTGCCATACGTTTTTCTTTGGCCGTTTTCTGTGGCTGTTTCTTGCCTTCTTTACGAATACTTTTACCTTTACTCATATCTTGCTCCTGTGAATATGTGGACGCCTTAGCTGGGCCAATCACGTGAGCTTAGTCATCTTGAACAAGCACATTGATGTCCGGATTAAGCGAGTTTACAGGTTACAGATCAATTAGGTATGAAACCTGATACCTCCTCGATCTTCCTACAACAGTATTATTTTAAAACACTAATAATTTACAGCAGTATAATTTTAACACCATTCGACTCCCCGCCCCACGAAGCCAATAGACTAGATATAACTAAACAAGACTAGCTCTAGACTTGGATAATCTATAGCCGATTAAGCAGTGGCTCCATGCCCTCCCTCGAATTCAGGTAGCCGCCTTTACATCCACAATGGTGTAGAGATAGTTATCTCTTCGATTTAGCATGATGATTAAGACGACTTGGCCTTTCAGGGGGATAACCCAAAAACGGGTTAGTTAAGTGACTGACTACTTCATAAGTTCCGATTTAGAGACCGCATCCAAAACCGAACGGTTAACACTAAAGTTTACTCTGACCCCAGAAACTATGGTTTTTTATACTGTAATATACACTAATTGCAAAATAAAAGCGGGCTAATGTATTACTAACTAACAATAAACAATCTTTGTGACCACCTCTAATTAATATAACTTTAAATCAACATTTTAGCTTTAAATAATTACCATGCCGATCTAGAATCGATATACTCCCAAAGGAGTATTAGCTGGAGGCTAAACATGTTTTTTTTACTGATGAAAAAGTGGCTGACTTGGTTGAGCTGCGTACTTTTCGTTTTTAGTACAAATGGATTTGCTAGTGATACGTTAACTGAATTAGAACGTGCAGCCAAAGCGGTTAGCCCGGCTGACGGTATCGAGTTATTGAATAAATTTGATCTAAAAAACAGCAAACTTGAAGCTGAGCAACAAGCGAAAGTGCACTTTCTCTATGGCCAGCTTTATGAGAAAACCCGTCAACTCGAGCAATCAATCGACAGTTATGACAAAGGCATTGAATTAGTTAGATACCTGCCGATTACTGATGTGCTTATCGATAGTCATTTAGAACGTTCATTTGCGATATATTTACAATCCAACGACCCAGCGGCATATTGCATCGATAGAAAAAAAGCCCTTATTTATGCTCGCCAACACCACAATTCCGAATTACTTGCTAAGACTTTAACTCAAAATGCTTTTTGCTTTATCGAACCCACTTCGATACATAAAGGGATTGCCTTGCTCGATGAAGCGATGGCCATTGTCGATAAAAACAACCTTAATGCAAACCGTAAAGCGCTGATTTATAACGCAACAGGCAGCTTATATCGCAAAGCTGGACTACATCGACGTGGTTATGACAGTTTTGAAAAAGCTTATCAAACATGGCAAAGCATTAATGACATTGAAGACATGTTTAATATGCAATACAACATGTTGAGTGAGGCGATTAGTCTAGGGCATTGGGATAAGGCAAATCAAAGTGTTAAAGCACAATTTTCTTTGGCAGGCATCTCTACAGGCGATAATGATATGTTGTTTTTTTCGCACTTAAATGCTGGTCGTGTAGCATTGCGAACGTATGATTATGATAAGGCTGTTTTTCATTTAGAAAAGGCTGTTTCACTTAATCATACAACTCAAGAAAAATATTTTATTAGCAGTAACTACCTCTATTTAGGCCTAGCTTATATGCGAAGTGGTGAGGCTGAAAAAGCCGCTGATATGGCGCGAATCTTTAAACAAGATAAGAGCTTTGCTGCAAACCAAAAAGCGATGTTGCTCCAAGCTGATGCCATCATTGCACTTGATGTTCATGACCCTGTTAGTGCTCTGAATAAGCTATTTCAAGTGATAGATATAGAAAGAGAGATTAACCAAAGTGTGATTGATAATGAGGTGATCAGGTCATCGCTCGATCATAACTCTGCACTGGCTGAGTTTGAAAATGAACTGCTGGGTAATCGTTTAGCTATTAATGAGTTGAGTTTAGCTTCAGTCAAAGATAAAGAGCGGATTAATGAGCTTAAGTTGAGTTTGTTTTTTGTTGTCGTCACCGTGCTATTTTGCATTGTTTTATTTTTATTAATCTCACGTAGAACGCTTAAAGTGCGTGCGCAAACTGACTTTTTAACTGGGCTTGCTAATAGGGGACATACCTTCAAAAAAGGCCAAAAAATCATTGGGAAAACAATTAAAAAGCAACAACCAGCGTCAGTGATTATGTTTGATATTGATAACTTTAAATCGATTAATGATCGTTATGGGCACCATATCGGTGATTTAGCGATAAAAGCCGCCTCAAAACGAACCAGAAGATGGCTTAAGAAGCATGATTTAGTAGGCAGGATCGGCGGTAAAGAGTTTTTAATAGTGCTTGAAAACACATCACAAACAGAGGCTTATAATATTGCAGACCGACTTCGACACAACATCGAGGAACAATTTTTTCAATTTGATGATGTGACTGTTGAGTTTACGATTAGTTTAGGTGTTGCAACACTAAATGAACATACAACAACCTTATTAGGGCTGATGAAACAAGCGGATGATGCGTTGTATCGAGCTAAATTCTCAGGTAAGAATAAGGTTTATTTAGCGGCTGAATGTGCTTAATGCATTCGAATTAAGCCAAGTTGAGATGTCTTGGTTCAGTAAGGCTGTACTTACTGGATCAAGAGCGTGTGCATTAAGGCTATTAGCTAGATCATATTTTGCATTTGGCTGTTTAACTCATGGTTGTGACTTATGCAGTGAAAGTTGCACATACGATTCTTTTGAGTGCGACATCTGGCATAACCTGGAAAAAGCGAGAGCTTAAACAATCGAAGAGATAACCTTCTTTAAAATCTACAAGTGTAGATGCAGCTTTGAGCTTCCAAAACAAGAATGTTTTGGTAGAGCCCACATGGAAGGACTCTTTTGAAATCAAGAGCCGGCGTTTCGCAGAAATATCTGCACATAAGGTCGTTCTTAGGCATCCTGCCTTCACGACATTTGAGCATCCATGCACGGCACCCACCGGGGAGGCGATAGATAACTATGAAGATACAAGTTTCAAACACACTTCCCAATACCAACACCCAACATAGAAAAAATGCCATCGGCCTTCATTCCAAGGCCGCTACCTCTTTGGTAAATAGATACTAATCGTCACAGTCATGGCTAAGAATGCCGATGAGATCCACAGGCAGGCCTCGAGCCCTGCGACTTGATAGACCCAGCCGGAAAGTATGGTACCCAGCAAACGTCCCATGGCATTGGCCATATAGTAGAAACCCACATCGAGGGATACACCATCGTCACTGGCATAACTGACGATAAGATAACTGTGTAAGGAAGAGTTAATAGCAAACACACAGCCGAATAGGATCAAACCTAGCAGCAAGCTAATCTGAGGCGCGATGTCATAACTTAATGCCAGGGCGATTAACCCAGGAATAAAGGTAAGCAATATGACCCAGAGAAGCGCCGAGCGACCATCCGGGGTCTTTCCCTGTCGCTTACCGGTCAGACTCGGGGCAATGCTCTGCACACAGCCATAGCCAATCACCCAAAGTGCCAGGAAGCCACCCACGTAATAGTGATCCCAGCCAAATTTACTCGCCAGATATACTGGCAGGGCCACCACAAACCAGACGTCTCTGGCCGCAAACAGAAACAGTCTTGCGGCAGATAAGATATTGATGCTGCGACTCTTGGAGAAGATCTCATTGAACTTGGGCTTGCGCTTGGCTTTCCCCAGATCTTTCTTAAGTTTCACCATGCTAAAGAGCCAGATCAGCACCAACATGCCGGCCAAGATCCCAATGGCTGCGGTGAAACCGAATAGAGACAGGAGGGCGCCACCTAAGAAGAATCCCGCACCTTTGAGGGCATTCTTAGAGCCAGTGAGGCCTGCCACCCATTTATAGAGTGTCTCCTGTTCTCCACTTCCGTATTGACCAGAAGTGACCAGCAACTTAATGGAACTCTTGGCGCTCATCTTATTGAGATCTTTCGCTATGCCTGAAAGCCCTTGCGCGGCCATGACCCAAGCTATGGTCAGCATAGAGGTGGGCAACAGGAGCATACCAAGGGCGAGCACTTGTAAGCCAAGCCCTAAGTTCATGGTGCGATTCAGCCCGAGCCTCGCTCCCAGATAGCCACCGACTAAGTTGGTGACCACGCCGAAGATTTCGTAAAAGAGAAACAGCATGGCAATCGCAAGCGGCGAGTAACCGAGCTGATGAAAGTGCAACACCACCAGCATTCGCAGCGCACCATCGGTGAGGGTAAACACCCAATAGTTACCGGTCACGATAAGGTATTGTCTGACCTGCTCCGGCAATGCCTTAATACTGGCTAACATATCTCTCCTGGGTTCGAGTTCTTAGTTTCGAGGCTAAAGGTTAGAGATCCTAGGTTCTAGTGCCTAGGAACTCATTCAACCTTTATCTGAAAGCCCGACCATACGTGCGAGTTCCGCGGTGCGGTTAGCGTATCCCCACTCGTTGTCATACCAGACATAGAGCTTCACCTGAGTGCCGTTAACTACCATGGTCGATGGCGCATCGATAATGCAGGATCTGGGATCGGTCTTATAATCCACCGAGACCAGTGGACGCTCCTCATAACCCATAATATCTTTCAACTCCCCCTCGGCGGCCTTCTTAAGCAGTGCGTTTATCTCCTCTTCTGTCGTGGCATGTTCCAGCTCGAAGACACAATCGGTAATCGAGGCGTTAGCCAGTGGCACGCGGACCGCGTGGCCATTAAGCTTACCCTTAAGTTCGGGGAAGATATGGGTAATGGCAGTAGCCGAACCTGTGGTGGTTGGGATAAGGCTCAACCCACATGCCCGTGCGCGGCGCAGATCTTTATGGGGGGCGTCGAGAATCGTCTGGGTATTGGTGATGTCATGGATGGTGGTCATCGAACCATGCTTGATACCGATCGTTTCATGTATGACTTTTACGACCGGTGCCAGACAGTTCGTGGTGCACGACGCGGCAGTCACTATAGGGTGAAGCGCCTTGTCATAGAGATGATGGTTGACGCCCATCACCACGTTCAGCACCCCCTCCTCCTTGACCGGAGCCGTTACGACCACACGCTTCACCCCTTGATCGATATAAGCTTGAAGCAGTGCCTTGGTTTTCATCACACCAGATGCTTCGATAACCAGATCACAGCCCGACCAGTCGGTGTCGCCAATATGTGAGTTTTGAGTCGTAGCGATGCGCTTATCACCGATTAGGATATCGCTCCCCTCACCGGTAGCCTCATGGTGCCAGCGACCGTGGATCGAATCGAATGTCAGCAGGTGCGCCAGTGTTGCCGCATCACCAGCGGGGTCGTTGATCTGCACAAACTCAACATCATCCCAATCCCAGGCGGCGCGAAGCGCTAAGCGTCCCATACGGCCAAAGCCATTGATACCTATCTTGATGCTCATAATAAATCCTTTAATTTTCTCGTCATAACCAGAGAATGTTGCTCTTCTAAGTCAGACTCTTCTCAGCCTAGCGAGCCGACCTATGAGATCGCTGGATGTTCGGCGATGTCATCTTCAAACTGCTTTCTGTTTCGATTTACAAATGCCACCAGTGTCAGCATCACCGGCACCTCCACCAATACCCCGACAACGGTTGCCAATGCCGCACCTGAGTGTAGCCCGAACAATGAGATGGCGACCGCCACCGCAAGCTCGAAAAAGTTAGAGGTCGCAATCATACAAGCCGGTGCGGCTACCCCATGGGACAGCTTTAATTTCTTGGCCGCGTAGTAGGCGATAAAGAATATACCATAGGTCTGGATCAGCAGAGGGATGGCGATAAGCAGGATATTTTGCGGCTCATTTAGAATGGTCTCGGCCTGAAAACCAAACAGTAAGACGACCGTTGCCAGCAGACCGACAATCGACCAGGGCTTCAGGTTACCCACAAACCGGGCAAGGGACGCAGGGTCACCATCGGACTCCAGCTTTCTGCGAGTCAATACGCCGGCGACTAACGGCAGAACCACATAGAGAAATACCGACGAGAGCAGGGTTTCCCAGGGCACTTGTATATCGCTGACACCAAGCAGGAAGGCACAGATAGGGGCGAAGGCAACCACCATGATAAGGTCATTAACGGATACCTGAACCAAGGTGTAATTAGGGTCACCCTTAGTGAGCTGGCTCCAGACAAACACCATGGCGGTACAGGGGGCGACTCCAAGCAAGATCATACCCGCGATATATTCGGTCGCCGTTTGTGGGTCGACCCACTCGACAAATAACACCTTGAAGAACAGCCAACCCAGCAGTGCCATGGTAAAGGGTTTAATTAACCAGTTAATCACCAGAGTCAGTACCAAGCCTTTAGGGCTTTTTCGCACATCCTTTACGGCCGCAAAGTCTATCTGCACCATCATAGGGTAGATCATCACCCAGATAAGTACGGCTATGACTAAGTTCACATGTGCGTATTCAACCGCGGCAACCAGGGCAAAAATATTCGGCATCAGGTTGCCAAAAATCACCCCAAGGACAATCGCCAGTCCAACCCAAACACTCAGATAACGCTCAAACAGTCCCATATTCTTTCTCTATCTCTTAATCTATGTATCTCAATCTCGCGACACTATTGTCAGCTTGCTTCTTGAAGCTTCGCGGCTAAAGCCGCTCCTACACCTCGTGACTCTAGCAGCAACTCTTAACACGATCGGGTCTGTCACCCATCTTGTTCAAGCGGGTCAGCTCTTCCTCTATCAAGGCACGATTGGCCGAGCAGGTTTCGTCTATCACGGCATTCGCCCACTTGGGTAACGCAGGATTCAATCGATAGAAGACCCATTGTCCCTGACGCCTGTCGGTAAGCAGGCCAAACTTTCTTAATTGAGCCAAGTGCCTGGACACTTTTGGCTGGCTCTCCTCCAGAGCCTGCATTAACTCACAGACGCAGAGTTCCTCCTCAGCCTGAATCAGGAGCAGGCTGCGCAAACGGGTTTCATCACTCAGGGCTTTAAATAGATCTAATGCGGTCATAACAAATCTCAAAACTATTCTGAGAAGTGATTCTCAGAAAAAAAGACAACAACATATGGATAAGCATATATACGTTTATCCATATATTCAAGTTTGGATTTTGGCTTTCTGACGAGAATTTTAAAAAAGGCTGTTATTACCGATACTTACTCAAAAAAAGAGTAAGGTATGGTTAGGAACGATCGACTGGTCCGATAAATCAAAAAGAAAACTAACAGCCGTCAGTCTCTATGGTTAACTGGTAATCGCCACCGACAGCTGTTGCCTGTTGATACCTTACCCAACAATTCTGATTGTCGTCGGAGTAGCCTCTTGGCATAAAGTAGAGACCTATGTTGCTACCGCCGGTGCGATTGCGCCAGATCCAGTCATGTTCGGCGGGATCATCTAAGCCAGCCTCGCCAAACTCGCCACCGAGCAGTTTTGACCAGGTCGAACTAAATTCGGCCTTAGGGTAACCATACACGCTTTTTACCGTCTCATTGCCCAGATCGACATCGACTTCACTGTCTTGCTCTAATCCCTGTATCAATGCCTTGGAATGAGTCAGCAGCACTTCAGAGGCCACGGCGGCTTTCATCCCCTGCACAGTCGAGATACGCGCATCATTTTGTAAGTTAATGAACTTAGGCGCCGCAGTCACAGCCAGTATGCCCAGGATGATAATAACCACCACAAGCTCTATGAGTGTAAAACCCGAATGCCTGTTCATATGAACTCCTTACCGATACTCGAAAGAGCGCCGCGCCGAGTATAAACTAACGACAGTGATGGCTCGGCTATTAGCTAAAACAAGAGCTCAAACAAGAGCTCATCTAAGAGCTAAAAGTAGAGTTCAAGCCAAACTAGCAGCCGAAATACTGCAGTTAATTACCCGCGATCTTCATATCGCTGAGTAAGATACCGCCGGTACGTATCGATGAGCGCAGATCGCGATCTTTACTCACCGCAACAATATTTTGGTACATATCTTTCAGATTGCCCGCTATGGTTATCTCCTCAACAGGATAGAGAATCACACCGTTTTCAACGTAGAAACCTGCTGCACCGCGAGAATAATCGCCCGTGACCGCATTAACGCCTTGGCCCATCACCTCAGTCACAATCAGACCGGTGCCCATCTCTTTGACCAGCTCATCGAAAGTCTGGCCCGTATGAGACAGCGTCCAGTTGTAGATGCCGCCAGCGTGACCGGTATTCTTAAGCCCCAACTTTCGGGCCGAGTAACTGGTTAACAGGTAGGTAGATAAAATACCGCTCTCGATAATATGTCTGTCTTGAGTCGCAACACCTTCGCTGTCGTAATTGGCGCTCGCTAATGCCCCTTTCAGATGAGGTTGCTCTTCGATACTGAACCAGTCAGGGAACAACTTAGTATCGATAGAGTCGAGTAGGAAACTCGACTTTCTGTATAAGCTGCTACCACTAATCGCACCAACCAGATGACTGATTAAGCCTGTCGCAATTTCCGGTGACAACAATACCGGCAACTCAGTCGTGGCAATTTTTCTGCTGCCTAAACGGCTTAAGGTCTTCTCAGAGGCTTTTCTTCCTACCTCTTCAGGCGATAACAGATCCCCAAACTTTCTCGAGATCGTGTAGTCATAATCACGTTGCATGTTGCCATCGGTTTCACCGATAACCACACAGCTTAAGCTGTAGCGGGAGCTTGAGTAACCATGAAGGAAACCATGACTATTACCATAAACTTTCAGGCCGGTATGTGCATTGGCACTGGCACCGTCTGAATTAGTGATCCGGCTATCGACATTCAAGGCCGCCTCTTCAGAGCGAACCGCTAAATCGGTCAACTCATCGGCAGAGATATCCTGAGGATGGAATAGATCCAGATCCGGAAACTCGGTCGCCATTAGCTCGGCATCGGCTAAACCGTTATAGGGATCCGATGAGGTAAATTTGGCAATATCGTTGGCGGCTTTCACCGCTTGTTTAATGGCATCCGGGCTCAGATCGGAAGTTGATGAACTTCCCTTACAGCCATCACGGAACAGGGTGATACCTAGCGCACCATCTTTATTAAACTCAACCGTTTCGACTTCCTTCAGTCGGGTAGAAACCGACAAGCCTTGTTGTTTACTGATGGCAACTTCAGCAGCCGTTGTCCCCAGTTTTTTTGCATACTCAAGGGCCATAGATACGGCGTCTTTTAATGAATTTAATTCAATGTCAGTGCTAGGTGTAGTCACAAATCTGCTCTTTTGTTATCTGGAATACCTTAAGCATAACAAACCCAATTCCCAATCACATTAAATAACTGCCTAAGCCCGCATGGTGTTCAGTGTTCCGGATAAGTAAAGCGGATGTATCGCCAACTTGAATCGACAACGACTCCCTCCCTTCAACTACAGAGAGGAAGAGATAGGCGATTTTCTCCTGAAATGTTATTATTAACTCAGTTTATGTAAGAGATTTTTTTAAATGAAAATAGTCGGTGATTCAGAACACTTCAAACAGCCCTTTGACCATGATGAAGAATATGTCAGCAGAGCTGAAGCAAAACGTGAAATAGCGGTTTACCAAGAGCTTGGTATCAAGCTAGTTGCATTAAGTAAAAGCCAAATTAAGAAGTTAGATTTGGATGAACTTTTATTTGATAATGTAATGAAAACAAAGACGATTAAAATCAATACCGAAGCCTATCGTCGTCAGTTACAGTTTATTGGCAAGATCATGCGTAATGTCGATATTGAAGCATTACAACTCGATATTAAGAATGTGCTGAATCAGAACAGTAACGAAAGCGCGAAGCAGAATGTTGCCGAGAAACTGAAAGATCAGTTGCTCAGTGAAGGCGATACTGCCGTTCAAGACCTGCTCGAGAAGCACCCTCAATTAGAAAGACAGAAGTTACGTCAACTTATCCGTCAGTCAATAAAAGAGCTGGCTAAGAAACCCGACGAGGCTTCAAAATCTTCAATCGAATTGGTTAAATACCTACGAAATGGGATATCTGAATAACTTTTTACTCAGTAAAGTTAATCAATATTATCAATTCTAACTGTATTTCGTTATTCCTTTTTGTGTACAAGGATGTTGCTTATGCGACTGATAAAAACTGCTTTTGCTATCCCTTTATCCCTGTTGGTTCTATCTTCTCTGGGAGGCTGTAATGGCTCTTCCGATGGTAGCGATGGGGAGAATACGGGAGAGTATGCCCTTTCTCTAAGTTTTAAAACGGTTGTCGACGGTAAATGCGCCGAACCAACCAACGACTTGAGTTTTGCCAATAACGCCAGTATCTGTGCCGTGGCTAAATTAACTCAGGGAGGAAGTAACAGTAACGGTGGTTTAATCAGTTTCAGTGCAACGCTAGGCGAGTTAAATCCAGCGACTAAACTGACAAATACTCAGGGTATTGCCGAAGTCATACTGGGTAATGCTCAAGCCTCGCTGGGCGCCGGAACGCTGACCGCGCAATTTGATACGAAAGCAGCAGAGAATAATATTCTTACGGTCAATCGTAACTATGAGTTTGTCGACAGTGGCATTCCGGATGAAGATACGCCTAAGATCAGCGCCAGCATCATTAACGGTGCGGCAACGGTCACTCAGTTTAAAGTCGATGAGACGGTTCAACTTCAGGCGCAGTTTTTAGACAGCTCGAGCCAAGGTATTGCTCAGCAAATTGTCACCTTTAGCGCGGGAAGCGCGACCCTGAATCCGAATACGGCGCTCACCAACGAGCAGGGTATTGCACAAGTCAGCTACACCCCGTCAGAGAATGAACTGGGGGCAGCCAGCCTGAATGCCTCTTTGACCTATAAAGATCAAAACTACCAGATAAGCAGCCTGTATGAGGTGCTACCGGCTAATGCGATTGGTGATGATGGCGTCCTTAAACTTGGACATTTTGATGCCAGCAATCAGTTTATTGAAGATGAACTAGCCACCACACTTAGCCCCGTCGATGGTAAATATCGGATCAGTGCAGGTGGAAGCTTCGGCATCACGGCAACCTTAGTCAGTGAGGCCGACGATGGCACTTTGACCCGGATACAGACGCCCTCATCGATAAGCTTTAGCTCCGATTGTGTTACCGGCAATAACGCCAGCTTAGACACCCCGGTCACCACCCTCTCGGGCAGTGCCAGCTCGACCTTCCAGGATACCAGCTGTAGCGGTAACAGCGAACGTGACGATCAGATAGTCGCTACCACTCAGGCCGGCAACCAGACCCTAACGGCAAACCTATCCTTCACCTTGGAACGTCAAACTCTGGCCAGTCTGAGCTTCGTCTCGGCCGAACCTAAAAATATCCGTATCAAGGGTGCTGGCGGTACAGGCAGCACCGAATCATCTTTGGTGACCTTTAAAGTCACCAGCTCCAACGGTCAGCCGGCAGCACAGCAGACGGTTAAGTTTACGCTCGACACCGTCGTCGGTGGATTAAGCTTCTCAAATGGCCTGGCTAGCGCCGAGAGCCTGACCAACTCACAGGGTATTGCCATCGTTCGCGTTCTGGCTGGCACTATGCCTACTCCGGTACGTGTGGTCGCCTCGGCCACCGATGCCGACACCAATGAGACTATCACCAGCCAGTCTGAGCAGCTCACGGTCAATACAGGTCTGCCTCAACAACTCGGCTTCAGTATATCGACCACCATGTTTAACCCGGAAGCGGGCGATTTTAACGGTGAAAAAGTGACCCTAACCGCTTATGCCTCAGACAGCTTCGGTAACCCGGCGCCCGATGACACCACCATCAACTTTACCAGCGAGGGCGGCCAGATAGCTCCCAGCTGCTTGACCTTCAGTGGCAGATGTAGCGTCGAGTGGACATCGGCGAACCCCAGAGTGCCGGATCATCGCATCACAGTGCTGGCCTATGCCCTTGGACATGAGACCTTCTTCGATACTAACGGTAACAATATCTTCGATGATAAAGATGTCAGTCTCGATGCCGATGGCAAACCTATTGTGGACAAGGCTTGTTTAAATCGTGACGGAGAAGCCGTTCTCTGCTCCGGCAATGGTATGGATATCGAGGCCTACCTACCGAAAGGCTTTAGCGACTTAGGCGATGCTTTCCGGGATGATGACGAAAGCTTCTCTTATACGCCAGGTGAAAAGTACTTTAACACCCAAAGCAGCGACGAATACCAGAGCCCGGATGGGAAGTTCAACGGCCCTCAATGCCAGGCCACACTCGTAGGCTGCGAAGCTAATACCTATATCCGCAAGGCGTTGGTTATGACCATGTCCGGCTCGAGCGCTGGCTTCAGCATCTGGCAGGGCAGTAACTTGATCCGCGATGACTTCGGCCTTGAAACAGCTCCGATTGTGCCATTAACGGCGATTGCAGCCGGGCAATCTTCGAGCTTTACGGTGCAGTTCTATGACAGTGCTTACCAGATCATGCCAGCCAGCACTCAGGTGGCAGTCGAAGCCTCAGCAGGAGAGCTTATCTTCGATGCATTTGAAGTTGCTAACACGACGCGTCGCGGCGGCACCAGAACAGGCTTCATCATCACTAACGATATCGACCCAGCCAGTACAGGTGAGCCCGCAAAACTAAGCAGCGTAAGCATTAACCTGACAACACCTAAGAACATTAAATCGGGTGCAGGCTTAAGCATCACCCTCTCGGGTACTTAAGGTATGACAGTAAGCTGGTGATAAGCGATCACCAGCTTTAGGCGAGTATTCATCCCGGAATCGAGCAACGAGATATCCGGGATTCAGCTCCAATAAAAAGCCCACTCAGATGATTAATCTGAGTGGGCTTTTTTATGCCTGGAGCTTTTTTTATGCCTGGAGCAATCATTAAGTCACCATGATTCAGTGACTCTTACTCCCGACTTACAACTCGTAGCTCGCAGCTTACAACTTAAAACTTACAACTCGCTGTTCGGCTCTCTCTTCAACCGCTTGTTGACCCCATAGAGCGCCAGCATGAAGAAGAGTGCAAATAGGCCCCACAGATGCAGCCATAGAGGCATGATGCTGGCCCATGAAGCGCCCATCTGGTTGAGCTGTAGCATACCGATAATCGCCGGTACAGCCGGGATGATGGTGGAGATCCAGATCAGAGGATCGGGGATCAACTCCAGCGGCCACACAAATCCGGAAACGAAGAGGATCGGCATAGAGATCAACAGCAGTACCTGAGTCGGCAGATCCCGTCTGGTGAACAGGCAGCTAAACGCTATACCGGTAACGGCTGTCGATAGCAAAAATGGCAGCAGGAATAGCGCCACCTGCCACAGCGTTGCCTGTACACTCACCCCGTACCAATAATAACAGTGTCCCACATACAGACTGGTAAACAGGGTGTAGATAAGGAAGAAGACACAGATACGTCCGCTAATCAGCATCAGGGGGGAAACCCTACGCCAGTAGCCCTGGTTTTGCCACTGTCCGGCGCCCAAGATGCCGGTGCCTATCAAGAGGGTTTGATGTAGCACCAAGAGCAGTACTCCGGGGACCACGTAGGGAGTGTATCCCAGACTCGGGTTGAAGGCGGGCACACTATTGAGCTTCACCGCATTCAGGCTCCGCTCTGCGGCCTTAGCGTTCTCGCCATGGGCCAGCAGACCCACGAGCTGCACATACTTGCCCGCATCCAGTCCCACAGAAACCAGGCCTTCTACCACGGCGGAGTAGATAAGAAAGTAGTTGGCATCGCCGCCATAGCTTAAGGTTGAGCCTCGCCCCAGCATCAGATCTTTCCTGAAACCATGGGGGATCACCAGTAAACCATTGGCCCTGCCGGACTCTATCCAGCTTTGGGCCGTTTCTATAGTGCTGACCCGGCCAGTCACGGTAATTTTTGGGCTGGCATCGGCGTGTCTGATCAAGCGTCGGCTCAAAGACGAACCATCATGGTCGATAACCACCAACATCTGCTCGGTCGGAACCTGATTCAGATAGGGCAAAGGATAGAGCACAGAGTAAAACAGCACACCGCCAAACAGGGTAATGGCGATCGCCTTATCCGTGACAATCGCGCGCAAGTCTGCCAATAAAAATTGCCAAAAAGTCATTTAGCGCCCTCCGGGGAGTGAGATTGTTCCGCAAGATGTGCACGCTTGACTCGCTTAGCTAGGAAGACAATCACGGGGACCAGAAACAGGAATCCCCAATAATTAATCAATTGATCGGCAAGCGTATCCCAACCCTGTCCATAACTGACCACGCCGACATGGGTGTCGATATAGTGGCTCGATGGCATCAGCTTTCGCCACAGCTGAGCCAGCATGGGCATATCCAGGGTGGGAAAAGTGATCCCCATAAAGGGGAAAGCCGGTGCAAAGAGTGCGGTGCAGAAGCTGATCACCCTGGCACAATCCTGCAGCAGGAAGAAGATCACTAAGACTATCAACCAGACGGCAAGCAACATGGCGACCTGAGCAACCAACAATAGCCCGAAGCCCCCCGCCAGAGGAAGATTAAGGAACTGGTACAAGACGGCGAGGATGAAGCGCCCCTGCAGTACAATTAACGGGGTATAGACCAGCATCTTCGCAAACAGCACACGCCTCGTTCCCAGACTAAACCATTCGCTCATGGTATTGAGTCGTAACTCACGATTGAGGCTATTGGCAAACACCAACATGGCGAGCAGCTGCCCCAGCGCAAGCAGGACCGGCGGCACCAGAAAGCCAATATAGTTGCTATTGGAGTTATACAATGCGGTCGTCTGGCTGGTCACCGGGCGAAGGTTAATCTCGGCCTGAGCCTTAGGTACGCCAAGCGCTAACTGCTTCTTACTCGCCACGTGCAGCAGGCCATCGGCCAGGCTGAGCTGGATCTGACTCGAGAGTAGCTTTCCCACCAAGAGGAATTGGCTGTTATAACGTATCTCGATCGTCGGACTATGACCCGTAAGCAGATCCCGCTTTAAACGGTATGGAAGCACCACCAGCGCATAAACTTCGCCTTGGGTCATCGCCCGTTTTGCGCTGGCAATATCCTGATAACCGATTGGCTTAGCCGCTGGACTCGCCTGAATTCGCCTTGCCAGCATCCGGCTGAGCTGGCTTTGATCGTGATCGACAATCGCCACAGGCAACTGTCTGGGCATACCCGCACTAAACAGCCACCATAGCGAAATAATCCCCAAGATGGGAATATAGGTGACGAGTGCGAATTGCCAGGGATCGTTCCACAAAGCCTTCAGTTCACGCCGTATCAGGCTAGTCATTGACACTAACACTTTGGGTTATTGCGCCATCAAGGTAGTCATGCCGACTCTGAGATCGGGAATCTTCTTCACGGGACGAAGCTCCATCTCGAAGGTACGCATATCGAAATCATGGCCGCTCTCGGTGGCACGCCAGGTGGCGAACTCTCCCATCACACTGATATGAGTGACCGAGAATTCATACTCTCCTCCGAGAGCAGGGATAAAGATGAGGTGCATTTGACCCATCTTAAAGTCTTTTAGCTGATCTTCACGCACCTGAAATACGGCCCAGGCATCATCCATATCGATGATACTCACCACAGGGAACCCACTTGGCGCGAGTTCGCCAGGTTGTAGCAGTACTTCGCTTATCTCACCAGACTTAGGGGCACGCATCTGGCTATCGGCCAATATTGCGCTAACCTCATTTACCGCACCTTCCGCCATTCGGGCATTACCGGCAGCGGCTGCCTTGGTCTCTTCACGCGCGCCTTCATTTGCCATCTCATACATGGCCAGGGCGGCTTGTTCCGTATACTTGGCGGCTTGCCATTGAGTGAACGCCTCATCGCGTTTCTGTCTTGCCAGCACACCTTCGACAAACAGGACTTCTACGCGATCGTAAGTCGTCTTGGCCAGTGTGGCTGCCGCTTTCGCCTTTAACCACTGCTCTTTCGACGCCATCACCTGCTGCTTTCTGGCACCGGTGTCGGCTTCTAGCTGCATCGCCTGGGCCGCATCTCTGCCACCTTCGGCCTGCATCAATTTTGCACTCAACTCAGGGCTGTCGATGGCAAATAACAGATCGCCCGCCTCAACTTTATCCCCACGGCGTACTAACACCTGCTCGACCCTGCCCGGTACCTTTGAGGAGATATTGTATTCTCTCGCCTCAACCTGACCCTGTATGCGTTCATCCTGAGGTGTATAGGCCAGTTTTAAACCGTACCCCAACGCTCCAACCAGGCCAATAATTGCCACAACCCCAATAATACGATTAGCCTGCATTGTTACTCTCCTGCATCGCGACATTAGTATGCTTACTAACGCTACGACCTAAAAATTCTTCCAATTGACCACTGATGGCCATGAGTCTGGCATACGCCTGAATATAACGATATTTAGCACCCAGCTGCTGAGTTTCTACCCCAGTAAGCTTTAATTCTGCATCGACCTTTTCGATCGATGTGGATAATCCCTGACGAAAAGCCAGGTCTCTCAGGCGCTTATTCTCTTGTGCCAAACTAAGAGAGGTCTCCAGCGATAAAACCTCCTCCTGAGCTTGTAACAGCTGACGGTAACTTTGATCCAATAGCAGGCTGAGATCTTGCCGGGTCTGTGCCTTGGTATATCTTGCCTGAAGCAATGCACTCTTAGCCGCCTGCACCTTGCCACTGCGTCCGTCTCGACTCAGTAGCGGTACCTTAACTCCGACACCGAGCATCCAGTCAGGCTCCATCTTAGAAAACAGGCTATCGTCTTCATACAGGGTGTAGTTACCATAGAGAAATACCGTAGGGTGATACTTACCTTTTTCAAGGTCGATCAAGCCGTTGGCCTGTTCCTCCTTCGCCTCGAGTAGTTTCAGCGCAGGATGCTGAACCATGGTCAGTTGACTCAGGTGCGGCAGAGAGGGGGCGTCGGCAAGCATAAACAGTGCGGATGTGGTATCCACTTCATGTTCATGGAGCATACGGGATAGGGCGATAGTCGCCATTTCCGCTTGACGCACGGCACTGGCAAAGTTCACCTTGGCATTCACCAGCGCAACTTGCGCATTGAGTCGTTCGACTTTCGCTATCTGTCCCTGCTCTTCGAGTTTCTGTGCATGGCTGGCATGCTCTTCGAGGGAGGAAACTAATTCACCACGGGTCTGCACTAATGACTGTGTCACCGCTACGCCATAGTAGCGATCCACCAGTTGAATAAAGAGATCACGGGTAGAGAGCTTTAACTGCTGCTCTTTTTCTACCACATGTGCGGCATGTATTCCCTGAGCCGCGGAGATCTTGCCTCCCGTATAGATAGGCCACATGGCCTGGAGACTGGAACGGAAGATATCTTGTTCGGTAAACTGGGTGACAAACATAGAGCTTGGGATACCGGCAAGGGCACCACCGATAGACGGCGGGAGTGTGCTGGGATCCATTGAGGCGAGAGGGTTAAGATCGTTAAGATCTAACTCGATCGGTTTTTCGAGTCGGGTATAACTTCCGTTGAGACTAATTGAGGGAAGATAAAGATCTTTTCCGGCTTCATGCTCGGCCTCGGCGCGGTTAACTTCCTGAGCACCGGCTTGCAACTTGTCGCTTACCGTCAACAGCTGTTGCCAAGCTTGAGAGAATCCCATCTCTTTCGCTCCAACCGTGAAAGGCCCTAGTGCCGCTAACGACAATAAGGCTATATGTGAAAACTTCATCCCCTTTCCTCTACACTCGACCTAGAGTGTTTACTCTAAATTCCTTGGCAAATGTTAACATTTTTTGCACAGTAAGAGTAGGAGCCAGATCCTAAAAGCTACAACCTGACACCAACTTTCAGATCATGGTTAAGATTAAGCGGTTCCGCCCACCGTCAGGCTATCGATCTTCAATGAGGGCTGACCCACACCGACCGGAACACTCTGGCCATCTTTACCACAGACGCCGACACCTTGATCTAAGGCCAGATCGTTACCCACCATAGATATCTGTCCCATGGCCTCTGGTCCATTTCCTATCAGGGTTGCTCCCTTAATCGCCTGGGTCACTTCACCATTTTCAATCAGGTAAGCTTCAGAAGCTGAGAAGACAAACTTGCCCGAGGTAATATCCACCTGCCCTCCACCGAAGTTAGGCGCATAGATCCCCTTCTTTACCGACTTAATAATGTCTTGAGGATCACTCTCTCCCGCTTCCATATAGGTGTTGGTCATTCTTGGCATAGGCAGGTGCGCATAGGACTCACGGCGGCCGTTACCTGTGGGCAATTCACCCATTAAACGTGCATTGAGCTTATCTTGCATATAGCCCTTTAAGATCCCATCTTCAATCAAGACCGTCTTTTGGGTTGCAACGCCTTCGTCATCGATGCTCAGAGAGCCGCGACGGTTTGGTATAGAGCCATCATCGACGACGGTAACTAATTTAGAGGCAACCTGCTGACCGACGAGTCCACTGAATGCACTGCTCCCTTTACGGTTAAAGTCAGCCTCCAGTCCGTGACCCACGGCCTCATGAAGCAAGACTCCGGGCCATCCGGCACCGAGTACAACCGGCATCTGTCCGGCAGGGGCATCGATTGCATGTAGATTTACCGATGCCTGACGGACCGCTTCACGGGCAAAAGAGAAGCAAGCAGGCAAGCCGGTATCATCGTTATCCATCAAGACCTCATAACCATGGCGTCCACCACCGCCACTGGCGCCACGCTCACGCTTATCATTTTCCTCTAAGATCACGCTACAGTTGAATCGCACAAGAGGACGAATATCGGCGGCAAGCGTGCCATCACTCGCCGCAATCAATATCTCTTCATGGACACCTGAGAGGCTGATAACCACTTGAATGATACGGCTATCGAGGCTACGTATATAAGCATCCGCCTCTTTCAGCAGCGCTATCTTTTTCACCTCTTCCATCGCCGCAATCGGATCTGCACTCTGATAGAGCGCTTTCACCTCTTGTTGTTTCCAGGCTTGTACCGTTTCGCTCTTGCCTGCAACGGCAATACTACGCGCCGCTTCGGCAGAGGCTTTGAGCGCCGCAGGGGTTATCTCATCGGCATAGGCAAACCCGGTTTTTTCACCGGTAATGGCACGCACGCCGACGCCACGTTCGATGTGGAAACTACCATCTTTTACTATGCCATCTTCTAATACCCAAGATTCATGGCGGCTTCCCTGAAAATAGAGATCGGAAAAATCGACATTGTGCTGATGAATGGAATTAAGGTAGCCCTGTAGATCATTCAGTGACTGTCCATCTTGCAGTAAGCTTGCTTCTACTTGAGTTAAAAATGGCATTAATAGTTCTCTCTTCTTGCTCATTTGAGCTTAATCACGCTTAATCTTTATAAAAATCTCTCAGGAAACAGGCCCTAAGATCTTATTTAATTTGTTGTAATTGTGGCGGTGAAAACCGGTTATGCTGCTCTATCGGCATCTGTTGTCTGATTTGTGCAAGTTCACTTTTATCCAGTGACGCTTGAACCCAGCCACAACCTGTCTTTTTTTCCGCCTTAATCCGTCCCCAGGGATCGACAATCATACTCTGCCCCCAGGTTTCCCGGCTGCCCTCATTATGCTGCCCCCATTGCGCGGCGGCTAAAATATAGCATTGTGTCTCTATCGCTCTGGCCTGAATCAAGGGCTGCCAATGTGCGGCGCCCGTCACCTTGGTAAAGGCGGCTGGAAGGGCGATTATCTCGGCTCCGGCCAGTCTCATCGCCCTAAACAGATCCGGAAAGCGCAGATCGTAACATATTGCTAACCCTAACTTACCAAAGGGAGTATCGATTACACTAATTTTCTCACCGGGACAGAAAGTATCACTCTCACGATACTCCTTGGTGCCGTCAGCAACATCGACATCGAACAGATGGATCTTATCGTATTCACCCAAGACTTTACCCGCACAGTCGAACAGATAAGTACGGCTATAAACCCGCTTATCGTCTGCAAGCACAGGGATGGTACCGGCGACAAGGTAGACACCAAATTTACTGGCCAGATCTGACATCGCAGTTTTTAGCGGGTTCTCTTCTGAGCAAGAACTAAGTGCATACTCTCCTTGCTGACTCTCATGACCACCAAACAGTAAGCAGCACTCGGGTAGCACGACCAGTTGCTCCTCACCCGACACTCTGGGCAAAAGACTAAGCTGCGACTCGATAAACTGCAGGTTTTGGGCTATGTCTCGACTGCTTTGGCACTGTAACAGGCTGATCTGCATCTATGGCTTCCTTCGGTGGGCTGATCTTATCTTCATTGCTGGCTGGGGGATAAGAGTTTGTCTCCCTAAAGTCTGGCATCTCAATCACTTTTGGTGCAAGAATTTCGACTCCGGATTCGTTAATTGTTGCAGGAGCGGAGGATTCTCGAGAATCGGCTCCTTGGATCTGCTGTCCTTGCTTCTCAACCCCTTGAGTCTCTGCCCCCTGTTTTTTTTCCGGCGGGTTTTTAGCAGGCTGTTTATTATCAGGCTGACCCTCTTTAGCGCGAGGCAGTGCAGACTCGGGGATCTCAATCTCTTTACTCTTGCGCTCTAACTCTTCGAGTTTAGGCTCAGACATGGTTCCCGTCAGTCTGAACCTTAGCTCGGTGATCACCTCGATAACAGGTTCGAGCACTTTCGTCAGGGCAAAAGCACCGAGCCCCAGCGTCCAACCACCGGTGGTGAGCAATACAACCGTAGGAACACTGGAGGCGAGTTGAGGTACGAAACGAATATCGTAATTCAGGCTTTCGGTAACTAAGTCTGTGTAACCTCTGACCTTCATATTTCCCGCAACGGCATCCATCTCGGTATCACGGGTTTTAATGACACCGTTATCGATCTCCAGGGTACCGTTAAACGAATTAAAGTAGAGGCCTTTGCCAAATACATCGGAGAAATCGAGAGATAATTTTCTTAGCAGGGAATCTAAGCTGAACAGCGAGAAAATTCTGGCGCCTTTATCACTGACTTCAGACAGGTGCCCTTTCCCCAGCTCGAAGTTTATCTTGCCATTGAGCGACTCGAGAGAGAACGCATAGGGGGCTCCCTGCCAGGAGATATTGGCATCGATTTCAACCGGCGCATCTTTTAAGCCGGGATCCATATCGAGGATGGCTGATAGTGCATCAAATTTTGTCGCGTCTAACTTCACATCGAACTCGGTGACATTTTCGCCCTCGCTGTTCTTCCATGCCCCCTTGCCGCTCAGCTTCACCTCGGGCGTAGTCAGAGAGAGAGTTTGTATCTGATAGTGCCCCTCTTTGGGCGTCCCCTGTAATACCAGGTGGCCCAAAGGCTTTCCATATAGACGAAAATCATCGACATCTAATGCCAGTGGCGGCAGATTATTCAACACAGTATCGGACTTAAAGTCAGCCTTTGCTTCCTCTTTCACCTCAGGCGCAATATGAAACTTTTTGGCGACCATCTTCAGGCCCTGAGTCGACCAGTCCGGATAAAAATCTATCCTGCCATCAAACTCGTTCGACATGGCCTCGAAGCGCCATAACTCCTCGAAAGGCGCCGCTGTCATGGTCAATTCAGAGAGCGTTTGTCCCATTAAATTCAGATCGTCAATCTGAGCATCGATGCTGATCAGCGGAGGAAAGAATCCCCGGGCTTGCTCTTCCGGTATCGATGCCTTCGGATCGATACCAGTCTTAATCTCAGGCGTTAACTCCGTCTCAGACTCAGGCACAATCGGTGCTGCACTAGCCTCAGAAGTTGAAGAGGAGATGAAACGGGTGATAACGGGTAACCAGGGGGAAAACTCCGTTTGAGCAATATCTAACTGCAAATGCCCCTGGTCTCTCTTTAGTTGGTCACCGGGTTTAAACAGGCGCCCCAACAGAAGATCGAAGTGATCCAACTGTTCACCCGACTCGAGATCGAATCCCCCCCAGAACTCCATCTGCTTGCCCAGCTTGATCCCCAGGGAGGACTGTTTATTGTCACCGATAAGCTCGGCAGACAAGCTTCGCTTCTGATCTGCGGTTTTAGAAAATGGTGGAGGAAGGGTTAGCTCGGTGCCAAGCAGATCGCTACTGACCTGTGCCTGAATGCGATAGCCCGTCTGATCAAAAATAAGCGTCATGGCCCCATCCCAGTTCACCTCACCGGAATAGAAGTCCATCAAGGGATTATCGAGCTCGGGCGGGAGATCGGCGAGCTGCCAAACGCCCTTCAGATCCAGGTTCAAGCCATAATTATCACGCACCTTCTCGGTGTCGAAGCTCAGAGAGATCGGTTGTTGATATAACTGAGCGGAGATATCGTTGCCCTTCACCACCTCGTTAACGAAGCTCACCTGGCCTGTCACGCCATCGAGCTGTATTCCAGGTTCTGTAATATATACAGGCGTGTTGTCGAAGTGCACTAAGCCACGGATCTGCTCCTCTTCACCATCATAGAGAGGAATTGAAAGATCCAGAGTCGCGGTAACATCACCCTGCACCTGAACCACCTCCAACGTAGAACCGACAGACTCAGCCAGAGGTGAGGCTTGAATCACCTCTGTCGCTGCAACACCTTGGGTTGCCAGCTCGGCATCAATCTCCAGTAGGGAGCGCGCCCCCAATTCAGGAATACTGATACTGGCCCCGTCGACGACGACATCTAAGAGATCGCCTTTATCGATAGTGAGATCCATGCGGGCATTCTCAAACAGCGCGGATAGCTCCAGCGAGGTTACCGCCGGCCAATCGGGCTGAAACTCAAATTCAGCTTCTTTCAGGGTGAAAGCCGCCAGAAAGATCCCGGAATGATCTTTGTATGGATATTGATTCAATGGACCATGCCATATCACTCTGGCATCTTGGGTATTACCCGCAACGAGCCCGGCCTCAAGGTAGTCGACTAACCCGGCATCCATACCATGTAGCGGAAAATAATTGCCCACATCAACGACATCATTGATCTTCACATCCGCAAGAAGTGCAAGATGAGTGTCACCCGCAACCCCCATTTTCATGGAAGCATCTAGGCTGATATCTTTATTGCTAAATTGAAGGTGAGGAAGCGTTAACTCACTATATTGGGTATTAAACCGGGCATCGAAAGCGGCACCATTTAACACGATAGGTGCCTTGAAAGCCGTACCAAAATCTAAGGTGTAGGCTTGCTCCGGGGCGTTGAAATAGAGTGAATCATCATACCAGGCAACTTGCAGATCTAATGGTTTACTGCCCGGAATACTCTCAAAATTTCGCCATTGCAACTGATTAACATCCAGCGAAACTTGTGGGCCCAGATCGCCATCCAGAGAGAATTTAATATTATCCAGATAGCCTTGGGGGTTTATCGACTGCCAGGTTTTCAGAGCAAGCAGGTCGACCTTTGGCGCTAAGGGTAGAAGGGGTAACAGGGTACTGGTGTCTAATCGATTCAGATAGGCTGATAGCTGCTCGCCTCGTTGTTCAGCAACAAAGTTGAGCTCAGACCATGGTCGATCATTGGTTTCAAATTCAAGCGATCTGCTACTTAGTTGCCAACCTTTATCAGTCGGTAGCCACTCGAACTGTCCACCTTTGATTTCAAAATGTTGCACTTCTTCATTTAACTGCCACTCGAGCCAGCTAGGCTCAAACTGGACGAGTCCGGATTCGATCGATCGATTCCCCAGGCTCAACCAGGCCTGCAGATTCACTACGCCTTCCAGCGCCAATTTACTCTTCTCATCATATGGGTTCTTCTGTCTGGAGGCCCATTCGCCCAGATCCAAAGAGCTGGCCGCGAGATAAACTTGGCCTTTAAGGCTATCAGGCTTGAAACCATTGCCATCTATCTCCAGCGATAGAGAGAGCTGCTCGACCTCAGAGGCTTCTTCATCGAGGTAGAGTTTTCCCTGACCCTGATGCTTGTTGTTCCTGTTTTGCCATCTCAAGTCTTTGACATAGATGGGCCTGAAATCATGGCTCTTGCTGAGTAACTGTAAGCTGGCCTCCGTTATCGAGAAGTGTTCTAACTGCTCCAGCAGGAGACGATATAGCCAATCGGTATCGGTTTCTGCAGATGCTGTTGAGGGGCCAGCCTGATTGAGTTTATCGATATCGAGCCCAACCTGGACCCCTTCGAAAATAACATTTTCAATCTGGGGGCTGGTCGTCATCAAGCTCTCCCAGAAGTCGAGCTTGACATGGACATCACGAATTATCAGGGTAAAAGGCAAGCTTTCCTGAGGGGGGAGTACTAAGTTTTTTACCGTTAAGGCGGGGCCAAAGGCCTGCCACTCGGCGTTGAGCTCTCCTACGTTAACCTGAACCTGATACTGATCTTCGATATATTTGACCAGCTCTAGCCTTACCTCTGCAAGCTGGGGCAAGAGCCCCCGAAAGAGACTCACAGCCAAGGCAAACAGCACCAATATAATCGCTAATATTTGCCAGCAGAAACGGCTAAACTTAAAGGGACAGAATTGACGAGGCACTACATTATTACCACATCAAATTTGTTTTGCGCATACATAGGTTCATTTTGAAAACGAACACGTTTTCCTATATACACACCCAACTCGGCAACCAAATGTCCCTCTTCCCCCGTCAGGCTGTTAAAGACGCCGGGAGCACAATAGACTAAGAATTCGTCGGCATCGTAGCTACGATCTAATCGAATGATCTCTCTGAATATTTCATAAGAGACCGTTTCAACGGTTTTCAAACTGCCGGTGCCATAACAGGCAGGGCACTCTCCACATAGCACGTGCTCTATACTCTCTCGAGTTCGTTTACGCGTCATCTCCACTAAGCCAAGGCCAGAGAAACCACTAATATTGGTCTTAACCCTATCGGCGGACAAGGCAAGTTCCAAACTGGCAAGGACACGCTTCTGGTGCTCAGATCTCAACATATCGATGAAGTCGATAATGATGATGCCGCCCAGATTACGCAATCTGAGTTGACGCGCGATAGCCTGTGTCGCTTCGAGGTTGGTATTGAAGATGGTCTCTTCGAGATTTCTGTGGCCAACGAAAGCCCCGGTATTGATGTCTACAGTGGTCATGGCTTCGGTTTGATCGATAATCAAATAACCACCGGATTTCAACTCGACTTTTCTGCCAAGGGCGCGCTGGACTTCATTTTCAACATCATACAGGTCAAAGATGGGAACCGGGCCGTTGTAATGTTCTATCTTCTCGGCAATCTCAGGCATAAATTCTTCAGAAAATGCCTGTAACTCTTCGAATGTCTGACTCGAATCTACTTGGATCTGATCTAATTCAGTACCGACAAAATCACGCACGATACGGACTGGCAGTGCCAGATCTTGATAGAGCAGCGACACACCTTTGAGTTTACGACGCTCACTCACCCTTCCCCAAACTCGACGTAAAAAAGCGGCATCCTGAACCAACTCCTGCTCGCCGGCACTTTCCGCGGCAGTACGAATAATAAATCCACCATCTTCATCGACAAAGGGTTCAGTCAAGCCCTTGAGACGAGAGCGCACCTCTTCAGATTCGATTCTCTGAGACACACCAACATGGCTTGAGCCAGGCATAAAGACCAGGTAGCGAGAGGGAAGCGTTATATCGGTTGTCAGTCTGGCGCCTTTGGTTCCCAGGGGGTCTTTCACCACCTGAACCATGATATCCTGTCCTTGACGGACTAACTCATTGATATCACGAACGATAAAGTTACCTTTTTCTACATCGGCAACACATTCTGTATGGGGAACGATATCTGAGGCATGCAAAAATGCAGCCTTATCCAGGCCAATATCGACAAACGCTGCCTGCATACCCGGTAATACCCGGCTGACCTTTCCCTTATAGATATTGCCGACTAAGCCACGTTTCATCCGCCTTTCGATGTGGATTTCCTGCAGAACGCCATGCTCAACCAAAGCGACACGAGCTTCAGTCGGCGTCACATTGATCAATAGTTCAGAACCAATCTTTTTCTGTACTCTGTTTCTGACGACGCGACTCATATTCATACTCACTTTTAGTAGATTTCTAGTTTCCAGGTTCTGGGGCCTGGATAACTTTATAAAATTTTCATCTCTTTGAGCAGTTCACGGGTCTCTACCAGAGGCAAGCCCACTACGGCCGAATAACTGCCTTCAATACGCTCAACAAAACTTCCGCCTAATGCCTGGATCCCATAGGCTCCCGCCTTATCCATAGGCTCACCGGTGGCAATATAGGCTAGGATATCTTGCTCATTGAGATCACAAAACTGTACTTTGGTCTCAACCAGACGCGTCAGTGTCCTCTTGCCATCGATCAGAGCCACTGCCGTCATCACGCTGTGAATATGTCCCGACAGATCGGTTAACATCTTCAGCGCATGGGCTTCATCGACCGGCTTACCCAGTATCTGCTCACCTAATACAACTATAGTATCAGAACCTAATACCACGGGAGTTGTCAGGTTATCACACAGGGCTAATCCAGCCTCGGCTTTCTCTACCGCAAGGCGAGAAACAAACACTTGTGGCGATTCACCCGTCTGATGAGTTTCATCGATATCTGCAGACAGGGTATCGAAGCTAAATCCGGCCTTTGAAAAACCAAGCTGCGTCAGCAACTCTTTGCGGCGCGGAGAGGCTGACGCCAATACTAATCGAGCTGAACCATTCATTCTTATCTCACCTTATATAAACGCCTGACACGACGTAAGATCCAAAATACCCAAGGCCAGATAATGAGACAGGAGATGGCGGGTAAAAATAGGCGCACATCAAATGTGGCCGTATCAACTACAAATTGAACCCAGAAGATGACCAGGTGATATAAACAGATCAAACTGGAGATCATCAATGCCTGCTGCCACATGGGGAAATTACGTAACCGCTGAAAATGTAACACCACCACATAGACAACTAAGGAGATCGATAATGCTCGAATACCCAGATGCGCCCCCAACATGATGTCGAGCAGCACGCCTAAGAGCCAGGCCGATAAAATATTATATCGGTGGGGCAATGCCATAGCCCAATAGATGATAACCAGCAATAACCAGTCCGGGCGCCACGGCTCGACAAGATCAGGCAGTGGCATGATCTGAAATAACATGGCGACCAGAAAACTCAACCATACCACCCAGCGTCCATTAGCAATATGCATACTCATTGGCTCACCTCAGAGTTTTGCTTCTGAGATTCTAAGGGTGTTTCTGTGCTCGAGAGCTCATCTGTTTTCAAACTCTGTTCCTGCTCATCGGGCCAAATCAACAAAAGGTAACGAATTCTATCGAGCGCGGCTAACGGCTGAGCGATCACATTGGCATAGCTTTGTCCGTCATCTTTGACCACGCTCATCACACGGGCAACGGGGTAACCTTCGGGAAAACGGTTACCCAGACCCGAAGAGACCAAGAGATCACCGACCCTGATATCTGTACTCTTAGACACATAGCTGAGCTCAAGTTCATCGAGTACTCCCGTGCCTTTCACGACCAGACGTACGTCGTTACGCGTGACTCTTACCGGGATACCATGGGTTGCATCGGAGATAAGAAGCACCCTGCTGGTTAGCTCATTGACCTGCACCACCTGCCCTACTACGCCTTGTGCATCCACTACTGGCTGACCGACAAACACGCCGCTCATGGCACCATGATTAAGTACCACATACTGATGATAGGGATCGCTGGCAACTTCCATCACCTCGGCGACGACCTTCTTCGAGTCCATATGCACGGGAGAGCCCAGCAGTGCGCGTAATCGGTCATTTTCCTGTCTGAGGTGCTCGAAGCGCTGCAATCGCTCACTCATCATAAGTTGCTGCCTCAATAGCTCCTTGTTCTGCTTTGTCAGCATACTTCGAGTCGCGAGACTCTCGGCCGACCAGTCTAAGAGTGCACCCGGAACATTCGCAACGTATTGAAGAGGACTTAGAACAGATGAGACAGATTTACGAACGGGGTCGAGTCGGTTGTTAGCCACGATGAGGATCACCGACAAAATAATTGCCAGTGTCAGCCTGAATTGGTTTGAAATACCACGTGCAAAAATGGGCTTCATAAAAAACTATAAAATGGTTTCGTAATGCTAATCAGCATTTAAAGGGGTGATAAAACAATATCAGGTATTCATAACCTGCAACGATAATGAGGAATAGAAAAAAACAAGGCGGTTAAGCACCGCCTTATTCATACCAAATTAGTTTTCTTCAGAGAAGAGGTCACCACCATGCATGTCGATCATCTCCAGCGCCTTACCGCCGCCACGAGCAACACAGGTTAATGGGTCATCGGCAACCATCACAGGAATGCCTGTCTCTTGCATCAACAGACGATCCAGATCGCGAATTAATGCGCCACCACCGGTTAATACCATACCGCGCTCAGAGATATCTGACGCCAGCTCCGGTGGAGATTGCTCGAGTGCAACCATAACGGCACTGACGATACCCGATAACGGCTCTTGCAGCGCTTCGAGGATCTCGTTGCTGTTGAGTGTAAAGCTACGAGGGACACCTTCGGCTAAGTTACGGCCGCGCACTTCAATTTCGAGTACTTCGTCACCCGGATAAGCGGTACCAATAGTGTGCTTGATACGCTCGGCAGTCGCTTCACCGATCAGGCTGCCGTAGTTACGACGGACATAGTTGATGATCGCATCATCGAACTTATCACCACCGATACGAACAGAAGATGAATACACTACACCGTTGAGTGAGATAATTGCCACTTCGGTAGTACCACCACCGATATCCACAACCATAGAACCCGTCGCTTCCGATACAGGCAGACCCGCACCGATCGCAGCCGCCATTGGCTCTTCAATCAGGTAAACCTCACGAGCGCCTGCGCCCATTGCAGATTCACGAATTGCACGACGCTCGACCTGAGTTGCACCTACAGGCACACAAACCAGTACTCTGGGGCTTGGACGGAACACGCTGTTGTTGTGCACTTGCTTAATAAAGTGCTGCAGCATCTTCTCTGTCACGTAGAAGTCGGCGATAACACCGTCTTTCATCGGACGGATAGCCTGGATATTGCCCGGAGTACGACCCAGCATCTGCTTAGCTTCTGTACCTACAGCCGCCACGGACTTCTGTCCGCCACTACCCCGTTCGCCACGAATTGCGACAACAGAAGGTTCGTTAAGTACGATTCCCTCTTCGCGAACGTAAATTAAGGTGTTAGCCGTACCCAAATCGATCGAAAGATCGTTAGAAAAAATGCCACGCAGCTTCTTGAACATGTATCCAGCCTGTATCTGTGGAGTCGGAAAAAGAAAAATCAGGTAACTCTATCAACGACACCCTGATGACACAAGGGCGATGAGGTTAACATTTGCTAATGAAGCGTTTTTTTTTTAATTATCATGCCAAAGGAGAGATTTAATCACGAAGTTTCATGAAATACAGCCCAAAAGCAAATGTGGACCCATGAGTTGTCGTTTACCCATAGGTCCTAGAACCTAAGTCCTAGGAACTAGGAACTAATTGACTTCATGCCAGTAGATCACCTTATCGTGACCGCGATAGGTGCCGAAGAAGGCGCTGGCTCTTGGATCATAAAGATCGTTAGCCTTAGCCTTGTCGCCATCAAAGTTCCAGTACCACTTAAGCCAAGGCTCGACATGTTGCTTGAGCCGAACTTCTCCGGACGTATTTGGAACGGTGAAATAGATCTGATCAACACCTTCGGCAACGGTCCCGCTTTGCAAGAGGAATTTAGAATCACTGTGAGCCGTTATCGCCGGGAAACCTGCTGGCGAGGTCATATTCATACCTGTCGCCACTGCCTCTGTGGTATCCGTTGAGGTTAGCGTGTTATACACAGAGCATCTATCATCACCGTTGGTGACCCAGGTCGGGATATTTGTGGTCTCAGCCACTGCGCTGACATACTCAGTTCGCAATGGCAGACGCAGGCTTTCCGACTGGGGGCTATAACCGTTGTCTAATAACAGACGGCCATATCTCAACACAAAATTATCGCCTTTAGCTATCTCTTCAAAAGTTACCCCAGCACACGAAGACGTTGCACTTTTTTGATAACAGATGCCGTCACTGTCCTTCAGATCACCAGCTGATAACTTAAACTCAAATAATGCGTTAAAGGGAGCCAAAGGAGTTGAAGTTCGCTTGTATCTAAGCGTTCCATTCTGCAAATAAGCCGATCTTGAGCCACCACTCACGCCATCGAGAAAGGCTACAGAGCTGGAATCCGGGCTCACATCTTCTAATGTCGGTAATGGTGAACCAGCTAAGTTACTGAACTTACGCTCGTCCCATTGGTTATTGTATTTCCACCAATTCTCATCTTCCGTCTTAATCTGATAATTTTTAGTCTCATTACCGGCTTTATCTTTACCAACAATAAGTAACCTAGGTTCAAGCCCCGTTTTAAAAACAAAGGGCTCGTCTATATAGGTAAAGTCTACACAACCTGGATGTAACTTGGGAATGGTTGGCGTTGTAGTCAAGTAATAGGGCGTGAACCTCCCCATACTTGCTGTTGTAGCCCCCGGGATATCATAACCGAAATACCCGCCTGCTTTAGGTGTCACAGAGAAAGTAAATATACCGACCTCAGAGACAGACTGCTTGATTGTCTGTTCACCGGATGTTTGCTCATACTCACTTAGCCCCAGCGAACCTTTTACGCCTCCATCATCAACTGAGGGGCGTATCAGCTCATGTGTGAAGTCCACATTCTTATGGGTAAAGTTGGGCGTAATCATATTTTCGTTGCAGATATCACCATCACTATCCGACTGCCACGCCATGGCCTTCACGGTAATATCAAACTCTTCGCCAGCTCTTTTATATTTATTACCAGTGACACTACAATTATCACAAGCTTCAGACTCAACACATATGCCTACAGGACGGCGAACAAACAAATCGCTACCACCCATAATCAGACCCGATTCATCACCTGAACCTGTGTATCTGGCATTGAGTTGCACCTTGCCCGCATCGGCATAATTCACATCTATTTTAGCTTCACCATCTTTATCAAAATCTAGCAAGAAAGTTTTAGGATTAATATCAGAGTCTCCAATCTCTTCTTCAGCCGATCCGGATTTAACAGAAATATTTTTGGTACCAGTTGATGGCGCTATATAATCACTCCAGAAAGCGAGTGATTTACGCTCATTTTTAAATGCGGGAATACACTGCTGACCACCTCCATCCTTTACGGCTTTCACCAGAATATTTTTCGATGGCTTATTTGAAAACTCATCCGGAATATCTAAGATAAAGCCGCTTTTGGCAAATTCAATGGTACAACTTGCCGTGTTGAGCAGCCCACTTCCTTTTTTACATAAAGTATCACTGCCAGCAACCGTTGATGGAAAAGAGCTGATGACACCAATGGTGATCGGCTCAGTGGTATTAGAGCGTAGACTCACTTTCGCACTTCCATTGACAAGCTTAACGTCATTTCCACCAACCCAACCGCCACTAGCCTTCGTCTCCGCTAACAAAGTTGCAGTCACCGGGTCGGTAAACAGATCACAATTTGCATTACGGCAAGCACGAATCGTCATCGCCTCTGCATTGCAGGTCAGAGGACTGCTGGAATAGTCAAATTCAAAATGATGAACTAGCTCTTGAATATCTTCAATAACCTCTAACGCCACAAATCCATATTTCTCTGCTTCATGATCTCTTTCAGAGTTTTGATATCTATCTTCATCTGTGACCATACTGACACTGTTTTTAGTCAGCTGACATCGCCGTAACCAGCCGCCGTTATTATCCAATCTAGAATGTTTACCCGCTACAAAAACAGGGGCTTTCGAAAAACCGACTAATGGACGTAAAGTACTACATTGTTGATTAGCATCCACTCTGTCCCATGAATTTGAAGTCCAAAAATCGGATCCAAACTGGTACTGGATATCTTTTCCATCGATAGTGATTTTTCCCGCACCACTTTTCAGCGCTAAATATGCGACTCGTTCAGTTTTCAATTTATTGAGTTTGACATAATCCGGTAAGCAATACTTATTGCCATATCCATTACCAGGGCCAGCATCCACTACCTCTGAAACATCAATGCCAACCGATAAGCTATTGCTATGCCATTTGGCTGTACTGGTCAGCCAACAACTATTCTTAGATGATTGAATCTGATTCAATACCACATCGTAATTTCGACTCATGGTGATTTGTTTATACGTACCTTTGTTTTTATAGAACGGTTCATTAACATCCACTGTACCGGCTTCGAGATAAGTACCATCAGATAGTTCGTGTTGGCCTGACGTTATAGCGATCCAATGAACCTCGTTCATTGGTCTGGAATCTAAATCCCATCTCCGCAAAGGAATTTCAGGCTCAACCTGCCACCAACTAAATCCGGTATTAGATACATCGGTAAGAAAAACAGAGGCAGGTCCATCATTATCTTCCGGATCATCATCGGTAATAGTCGGCATGACGAAGATAAGTGGTGTAACACCAGGTTCAAATGGAGTATCGAATATGACAGAACCCGATCTGGCCTTACCAAATTGAAGAGCAAATGGGGGTTGAGGAGGATCTAAGTCTAATTTACTTATCTTGGACTCATTCTCCATCTTAAGTTTTTTAGTTGTAACTCGACCAAAGACTACAGCCTCCTCTTTTAAGATGACCTCTTTGTCGCTATAGATAAGGGCATATACTTCAGACTCTTTGGTTATCTCAATTTTTTGATGCCCTATTAGCATGGTTTGTCCCATGCTATTTTTCTTAACCTCACCGTCTTCTATCTTCATATCATGCTTTACAAAAATACGAACATCTCCGACAGGAATAATTTCACTATCCTCTTTGACTTCGAGTTTTTCGAACCAGTAATCCCCAGCAGGTAAAGTCAAAGTAGCTTCATCTTCCAGTATGACCTCTTTTATCAGGTAATCCCCACCAATGTCTGGCAGGGTCAGATCACAGTCTTTAATTACTAATTTTTCGTACTTCTCTGAATCGGGTTTATTATCACAATTTTCAATCTTTTTCTTACTCTTATTCTTAGGGAATTTTTCTAATGCAATCCCTCTAATATCACTACCTGTGCTCTTACACCTATGGTAACCCCCACTCCCGTTGTCACAGCCCTTTTTGGGAATGTCATCATTAACACTACAAAAAGCTAACTCTTCACCATTAGTACCATTTATTTTCGCATCCTCTTTCTGTTCAATCTGCTTATCACCGATCCCATGACAATCTCTGGCATCATCTTTATGGTGACCTTGAACCACCGCAGGAAAATAGATGGCGGGATCTATCACCCCCTGCGCAAAAGCATTAAGAGGTGCAAGAGCGGTGAAAGAAAATAGAATAAAAAATAGAATTAACTTAACCACGAACTTCTACCTCCACCTGGCAACAAACTAACCGCTTGTCCTCTTTGTCGCAAATGTGTTCAGCCCCGATGCAAGATGTTGTAATACCCCAGGTCAGATCTGCTAGATCACTAAGATAGGTAAGAAAAGTACGATAGATGAAACTCGATTCTTTAAACTGAAAGTTAGGCATAACAGACTTAGATACAAGAGGTGAAAAGGTTATAAGCTCACAGTAAAAATGAACCTGGAAACAGAGAGCTTAGAAACAGAGAGCCTCATGGCGACGGGAACTGAAGGTGACTTCGAATTTCTATACAAAAGCTAAGACTAAATAGTGAGAAGCAATCAGAATAAATTGCTGACAGATAGCTGGACACCAGTGATAACCCCGAGGTAATGAAATTTCGGCGAAATATTATCACTTAGTGTTACGTAAGGTTCACAAAAGTAAGCCTAATGTACGAGTATCAACTCAATTTGCTAGCTGGATCACAAAAGTGTGGCTTAACAAATTAAACGAGTAGCTTTTCCCATGATTATTCTCGCAGTTGTGATGGAGTTGGGACTGTTAATATTAATTAACTCATAGAGATAGAGGAACTAATTCACCTCTCGCCACTGAATGACGCGGTCATGGCCTCTATAAGTCCCGAAGAAGGCGCTGGCTCGTGGATCGGACAAGGCCCCATCACTATTCCAGTTCCAATACCATTGTAACCAAGCCGGTACGACTAGTGGCGCGGTGACCTGGCCGCGGTACCGATTGGGCGTTGCGACTAAAGATTGCCACAGCAGCTCAAACCTTCCCACCGAAAAGTCGCTGTCCGGCACAGTGTTTGTCCCTGCCACTCGAGTCACCGATTGAGGAGATACAAGTGCCGGATTATAAACTACATCTGTAACAGGAAGCCCCGCCGAGGCGATATCGGTACAGTTGTCTAAGGTATTGACCACCCACTGAGCGCCATCCCAATACTGAGCCGTCACCGGCATTCTTATGGTATCGGTTTCGGGACCATAGGCGTTCTCCAACACCATACGGCCGTGTCGATAATGTTGGGTAGATATCAGCTTCGCGTTACAGCTGTCTGAGATAGCGCAGTCATCACTTGTCTTCGCATTCATATCGGATGAGTCTATCAAGACACCATCTTTATCACTCATCTGTACACCTATGGCCATAGAGGCGTAGGGACCATCCAGATTGCCATCAAGCAAACGAGTGAATTGAATATCACTCTCTACCGCCTGCACACCTTGGTCATCTTTTTCCCATTTCAAGTCCGTTAACCCGGTAAGCCTGACTTGAAAATCGACACCGGCATTACCATTTTCAGCGACTAACAGTGCAGAGCCGGATGCGAAGTCCACGGTCTCATCTTTAAAATAGTTTCGTGTTGTGACGCCACTGAGGTTCCTCGCCCTGATTTTCATCATTAGCGAAGTGGGTTCGTCCATGTAGGTAAATGCGGTAACTCCGGTGCCACATGCCGCGATCATGCTCTCTTCATAAAGCTCAAAATCTTGAGGATAGAAGCGACCTACTGGTTGGCTTTCCGCCGAGGGAATATTGATATTCTCCCCCAGATAACCATTCGGCGGCGTTGCCGTTAAACTAAATACGCCCACCTCACCGATCGACTGTGCAAACTCATTCAGGCTATCTGCCTTAGCCTTATGCTCATATTCACTTAACCCTAATTCGCCCAAGGCGCCGTCCACAGGTTGCTTCAGTGTGTGTCCAAGGGCGATATCGGTCTGAACATAGTTTGGCGTCGTCGAGTGTTCACAAATATCCTTATCACTATCCTCATCCCACGCCATGGCCTGTATTGAGGTGTTGAAGGTCTCACCGGCTATTTTAAACTTGGGACAGGTATCATCACCTGCTGTGCATACCGTTTCCGGCTTAATGCATAGCCCGACGGGGTAACGCACCGTATTATCTGAGCCCTCCATAACCAGCCCTTCGTCGTCTTCACCGGCAGGAGCTATGTATTTGGTATGAATGGCAATCTTACCGGCATCGGGGTAGTTCAAATAAAACTCAGCTTTACCTTCACTGTTGAAAGTTAACGAGATTAGAGTGGGGTTTAAGGAGCTTGTGCCGATATTGTCCCCATCAACTGACGCTGAGCTTCCTGTGACGATCGCAGCGGGAGTGGGACTTATATATTCACTCCAGAAGTTAACATCTCTAGTGGTGGAGGTGGTGCCAAATGCGGGGACACATTGAGTACTGGTATCACTTTTTTTAACTGCGGAGATCTCTATCTTCTCCTGAGGCTTGTTAGAAAGGTAATTATCGATCTTGACGATAAAGCCCGCCTTAGCAAAGTACAACGGACAAGCGATATTCTCATCACCCAGGTGGTTATCTACATAACAGCGATAGGAGCCAGCCGGTGACATAGCCCCCAGACTAATAGTCGTTGGCCCGCCTTCCCCATGCCATAGATCAACCTTAGTACTGCCTTGAAAGGTAAGAGTGCTATACGTCGCATCACCTTTAATTAAATCTACGGATGAATCAACTGAAGTTAATGCGCTGCAATCACTGTTAGCACAGGATTTAATTGTAATGTTTTTTGCCGTACAGCTGAGGGCATCTGATGAAAACTCGATACGATAGTGATTGGTTGCAGGTTCGGGAGTCTCGCAGGTCATGCCACCAAAATCAGCATTTTTAACCGCCTCTTCATCGAAATCAACATCGCCATTTCCCTCAATAGTCAGCCCCCCCCCAGAAGCTAAGGCTCCATCAATACTGGCATTACCCGTTAACTCCACCTTACCTGCAACGTAAACAATGCCATTAATGTAGTTCTGACCGGCGACTGTTAAATCTCCCCTAACATATATAATCAGGTCTTCCGTATCTCCTCCCCAATTTATATAAGCCTTAGTCATTGATAAGTTATCAAAGTAGAGGCGAGTCGTCGTTCCATCAGTATCTATATAACTTCCTTGATGGAAGCTACCCGCACTAAAATTATAATCTCCAGAGGCGAAAGTATCATCAGGTGAACATGAAGTGCTTTGTCCATGTTTGCTACAGGTCAAACTCCCCAAGTCAGGGCCAATATCATCGGGAGGGGTTAACCCATATGGGTCATGGTTTCCGGTTGGCGGGTCGGTAAAAATATCAACACATGATGAAGCCCCATTTGCACTCAGAGTAATGAAAATCATAAGAAGTAAACTGAATTTCAAATTCTTAGTCACGGGCTTCTACCTCCACCTGGCGATTGACTCGCAGGCAACTGCTGTCATTACCACTACAGTTTCCCGTCTTGCAGGTCGCCGTACTGGTTATCCGGTAACTCTTTACGCTACTAACGGTATTCGTCACACAGGCCAAGACGACGCTGCAGCCATGAAAGCCCGGCACGCTCGGTAGGTTCTTCCACTCTTTCACATTGGTACAAGATGCTGCGCTCGAATCGGTCGCCGTTAACGGAAACAGCTGAGCCAGCGCTCTATCGGCGCCGGAGTTGGCGGCGAAGAGGGCGCGGGTGCCCCACACCTCGAGACTAACCTGCTCATCGGCATCTTCGAGCACATTGATAAGCGCGGCCGACATCAGGAACATCACGGTGATAACGAAGATACCTATCACCAGGGCACTGCCCTGCTGCTTTGCCTGACGGTGTGAAAACCCTGGAAATGGTCTGTTAGCTCTTTGATTCAGTCTATTAGCTCTGAGATTCTGTCTATAGTAACTAGGGGACATTGACCACCTGCACCTGGTGCTGATATTGAAACTCCTGACCATTGACCGCAAATTTCGGTGTTAACTGTACCACCGCATTATTAGTTAAGCTGCCCGGGGTATAGCTGACTGGCCATCCGCCTGTGCCAATAACGACATCCTCGGCCATCAATACCCCATCTCCCATATCCGCAGGAGCGGGTTGCGCCGTATTAAACATGCTATAGCCTTCATAGCGCCTGACATCTCCATTGGTAAAGAAGCAGTAACTCACGGCATTGTTTATCATAAAGAAACGATTTCTCGGAGAGGCCTCGCTGAAGCGCATTGCCAGCTCCTCTGTCGCCGAACCGAAAGTCACTGTATTTGTTGCCCCATTATACTCTTTGACTCTCAACAGCCGACCTTCGATCGCCTCATCTGACGCCGAATAAATATGAGTCGGTGTCAGAGGGTAGACCAACATTCGATGAGCAGTGTTTATACCCAATGATGGCGTATTTATAATTCCGGTCTTGCTGGCCACCTCGGGGGCGATAGGCAGTGTGATGTAGGAGGCACTACTCTGAATTGGCACGAACTCGATGCACTGAAATGTAACCGGATTCTGTGTCACCCTCAAACTGTTTGGCACGGCGTTTCTGATCTCGCGGGTCATACGCTCGATGGCGAAGCGGCTCTGGCTGAGCACCTGATCCACCGAAGTTGACTCGACGAAGATGCGGGTTCCTAAGATCACAAAGCTACTGACCCCCAGCACCAAGATGCCTAAGATAATGATCACCATCACCATCTCAACCAGAGTAAAACCAGCGCTCTTTCGTAGCTGCTTTAACGCCGACATCAGTAGTTACTCCTGACCGCATTATAGACAATCTTCTCGCCGCTTGGGGTCGTCACGGTGACCGTTATCAACTTAGCCTTTATCAGCTTACCGTTCAGATCTAAAGTATTAGAGTAGGTCACGGCAACCGCAAGCAGGTAATTCGGGTAGCGACTGGCGTAGGTATCAGTACTCGTAGCGGCATTCAACATCAAGCTGTTCTGATTGAGTCCATGATAATCATCGACATCATTATAGCTGTTACGGTTCTCTCCGGTATCCGGGCCAAGATTTCCCGGGGTGGTACAATCATCCCCCTTTGGTAGACCCAGATCGGATCTTGGAGATGCACCACAAGCGGGAATACCGCCATTGGGGTTAGTGTTTTGATCGTAGCGTTTACCCCAGATCTCATTCATTACCGAGTGGGCCAGCTCGGCAGAGCGCACCCTATGCAGGGTCTCTGCGGCGCGATCGGCCTGAGGGAATAGCATACTGGTCAACATGACCAGAGCGATACTCAGCACCACCATTCCAACCACAAGCTCGACTAAGGTAAAACCCTTTGTTTTCACAAGAGCTCCCGCTCGCTTTGTTATCGAGAGTGAGTTAACGGCCATGAATATACCCCTGACTCTCGATACTGATGGTTAAGGTCTCATCGGCGATCACATTGATGCAATTTCCGCTGCAGCCTAAGCTGGCGATCCCCTGTCTGTCGAAATTAACCATAAAGCTTTTTGAGTTGTCACTATCCAATTCCAGGCTGGAGCGTCCCTCAAATATCTGCCTGGTCTCACTCAACGTTGGTGTACCTGTGCAAGTTTTGTTAATGAATCCCTGCAATTGATAGCCCGTAGTGTCTACTACGATACGGTAGCAGCTATCTCTATTATTCATCGCCAGTAACTGCGCCTTGCGAAGCTCACTGACAAACTCATCACGCAGGGTGAATGCACTGTAGCTGGAGCTGGTCATCAGGCGCGGCAATACCACCACAGAGAGAATGGCAATCAAGATGATGGTGGTAACCAGCTCTACCAAGGTAAAGCCGCTTTGTGGCAACGCTGTTCGCATTCAGTATCCGGGAAACTCTAAGTTTTAAGGTTTAAGTTTTAAGCTGTAAGTTCTTAGCTCCTAGCTCCTAGCTCCTAGCTCCTAGCTCCTAGCTCTAGTGTCCAACAACTTAATAAGTATGGCAAATAAATAAAAGATTTAGATGTTTAGATACAAAAAAGGCCTGCTAGGCAGGCCTTTTATTACTATTATAATCTCTAACAGCCAGTCACTACTTTATTGACTGTTATTGGGCCATAGGCAGCCAATGCATTAACATACTGCACATAACATGTGCCAGCAGTATCAGCTTTAGGACTAATTTGGCCTTGAGGGTAAAAATAGATGCTCTTAGTATCGCCATCTTCCACGTATAACCACTCAGCTGTAGTGCCTGATGCTGCGGCATTGATATCTAACATATTTGCCAAGCTACCTGTCCATACTGCCGTAGCATGACCATAATTTAAGGCCACTGTATTTAAGGCCGTCGTAGCACCCGAACCAACTTTAACGGTAGGCCCATCAGTTTCTTTAGCTGCTGTAGTTTCATTACCAGCAATCAAAGACTTTGAGTGAACTAAACTGTCCGCTCCTTTTATCGCCGCTTCCAATCCTGAAACAGTAGATGCTCTTGCATCTGACTGAAGGTTGATAAACTTAGGTGCGGCAGTTACGGCCAGGATACCCAATATGATGATAACGACCACTAACTCGATCAGGGTAAAACCATTTTGCTTTTTCATTTTAACTTCCTATTAGCAACCAGATGCTTCTACTTTGTATTGAGGCGCGGCACCTTGTGCTGCAGGGTTCTTGTATTCAACCCAACACTTTGCAGTATCAGAGGGTGTTTTATCACCAGGATGAATAATAATCGCATCCTTTATCGTTGTTTTAACCTTAGGTGCATCAACAATAGTCCACTCAGGCTTTGTCGATGTAGTATCAATATCCAATGCAAACACTAAATCTGCGCTGGCATTCTTTAAGTATCCGTATACAGAGTTAACTTTCACATCGTTAGATGGATCAGTGTCACCTTTCTTATCAAGAATAACAATGCCAGTCTCTTTAGACTCAAGCCCTTGGATTGCCGCCTTCGAGTAAACCAGAGTGTTTGCCCCCTGTAGAGAAGCCTTCAACCCTTCTAATGTCGACTCACGTGCATCGCTCTGCAGGTTGATAAACTTAGGTGCTGCCGTGACGGCTAAGATACCTAATATGATGATAACGACCACTAATTCGATTAGTGTAAAACCATTTTGTTTTTTCACAGTCTTGACCTTTCTGTTTACAAGTTCAGTAATAATTTCTATTACTATTTACTTTAATAGCGTTTAACTTCAGTGACTATCTACTTCAAATAACTGTCTACTTCAAATAGCTAGCTTAATTCAAAAACTATTTCAGACTGCTATGCAGCATGAAATCATTTAGTTGGTAAAACTAACGACTGTACCTGTGCCAGGGTTGTAAGTGATTCCCTTACCCACATTTAGATCTGGAGTCGGTGTTGGAACACCTGTATCAGAGTCTAATACTAATGAAGCTACCTGATGGTATACACAGAGATCGATGCCAGTCACTGTCTGGCCATTTAAATCTGTTGCCGTTCCACCTACACCTGCAAGCATTCTCACAGTGTAACGTTGGTTACGGGCATCATCAGTAAATTGAACATTTCGTGGAGCACTCTGCAATACAGAATTAAATACTTGCTGACAACGATTGTCATTCATCGCGGTGACATCGGTGCCATTTGCGCCGGTTCCGGTTGGGAAACCAAAACGTGTATCTAGAGAGACACTAGTACCATCTAAAATAACTGTATTGTTATTTCGACCATCAACTTCCCACTGGGCACGAACGAAACCAACAGCCGTGGCCAGGCCACCAGTAACACCTTCAATGCTTGCATTTTCGGCATCATCGGTAACATTGAGAAAGCGTGGAATTGCGGTGGCAGCTAATAAGCCTAAAATAACAATCACAATCACAAGTTCAATTAACGAGAAACCTTGCTGTTTCAGATTTGTTCTACTCTGCATTCGATCTTTTACCCGCATATATCACCCCATGTCTAATTTTACAATTCTATCAGTTCACCAAATTTTAGAAACCCATGAATTTGCTATATTTACTCTTCCGTCAAAAAAATAACGCGCCCGGTTGTTAGCTGATAACTTAATCGTTCTGAATTATTAGCAATGTAACTACAAACATCTCCCTCAGAGTTGAGTTGTGTTACAACCTGTTGCTCAACAGGCCCACGCCCTAACAATTGACGCCAAAGCTGCTTACAGCCCACAGAATCGGCTACATCGGGCAGAGGCCAGCCACCATGGCTCATTTTCACAAGATTTTGCCCTGCTGCTTCGAACGGTTCTCGCTCTTGAAAACCTGAAGTATCCCACTCCAATCTCATCTCAGATGGCCGGCCCTTGGCCAGCCACTGGGCCTTAACCATGGCAAGCACGTTAAGCATCTTGGTGTGATCGACTCGCAGCCCCTGGGCACTTATTTTGTCTACAGAGGCAAAATAGCGAAACCCTAATATACTAAGCAATGTGAGAAGCAAAACGATAGCAATCACCTTGCCAAACATCTGCAGCAACTCACCGTCGGCTTGCTGTTGGCTCTGCATGGCTAGCAGCCTCCCTTATCTAGGTATAGCATAACTAGCTGCCGCCTTTGACAACGTTGAGCATATCCCACATAGGTAAATAGATACCCAATGCTAATATAAGCACGATCCCTGCCACAAATCCGATCAAGATAGGTTCCAGCTTGGCGGTGAGGTTTTTCAGATCGTAATCGACCTCCCCTTCATAGAAATCGGCAGCATCGTTGAGCAACTGATCTATCTGTCCAGTCTCTTCACCCACGGCAACCATCTGCAATACCAAGGGGGTGAACAATTTGCTCTGATTAGAGACTCTGAGCATCGAATCACCCGACTCGATACCACGGCGCATACCCACGATTCGGTCATGCATATAGGCATTATCGACTGCATCTGCGACCAAGCTGAGTGCCTGAGTCATGGGCACGCCGGCGCTCAGCATCATGGAGAAGCTTCGGCAATAGCGTGACAGGGTCGAACGCTCGATAATGCTACCCACAGCCGGAATATGCAGCTTCCATTTGTCCCACTGTTTCTCCCCTTTCTCAGTGCTGTGCCAGTAACGAATACCGATAAAGGTACCGATGAGACCCACGAGCATGGCGGGCCAATAGTTAACAAACAGGTTGGATGTGCCGATAAGCACCTTGGTCGCCCAGGGAAGATCGGCGCCGAAGCGGGAAAACATCTCGGCAAATTTGGGGATCACCATAATATTGAGGATCACCATGGCCAGAGCGATGGCAATGAGTACGAAGATGGGATAACGCATCGCCGCCTTGATTCGTCGGCGCGTCTCCTGCTCACGCTCGATATAACCCGACAGTTGAATAAAGGCATCTTCCAGTTTACCTGTATTCTCACCGACATGGACCATAGAGACAAAAAGCGCATCGAATACATCGGGGTGATGATTCATCGCCGATGACAATGGACGTCCCGAGGTGAGCTGCTCTGAGATATCATTCAAAGCATCCCGCATTCGTTGTGAATGTGTCGTTTCTGAAAGGCCTGCAATCGCTCTGAGGATCGGGATCCCCGATCGGGTCAGGGAATACATCTGTCTGGAGAAGATCTGCAGCTCATCGAGTGACACTTTGCCTTTGAACAGTGAAGCCAGAGAAAACTCTCGCTTCTCTTTAGCCTCATTGAGCTCTAATGGGATCACTGCGCGAGACATCAACTGATCGGCAGCCGCACTTTCTGAGGCGGCATCGACCATTCCGGTCACCTGCTGTCCCTGTGCATCCCGACCACGATATTTATAGGTAGCCATTAGCTTTTACCATGTTCAATTACTCTCTGTTACTCACAGTCACTGGTTCTATAATCATAAATCCGTTGTGCCTCTAACGGGGTTCATCCATTAAAGCTCAGTGCCTTGCTGCTGCCTTATAGACAGAGGAGACTCGGTTTCATTGACATCCTCTACCAGTTTGGCCACCTCTTCTATGGTAGTCATACCTTCGGCTAAATACTTAAAGGCTGACACGGCCAACGGAGTAAAGTTAGGGCTTAAGTATGCGGCGCGAGCAAAATCCTGCGGATTGCCCGTACGCATGGCATCGATCATCGCCTCATCGAGCTCGAGGATCTCAAATATACCAATTCGTCCCCGGTAACCACTGCCGTTACAACTTTGACAGCCCGATCCAATTCTGAATTTAGCCTGAGAAAAATCTTGCTGGCTGGTGCTATTGAGCCACGCCCTGTCCTGAGCCGTCAGTTCATACTCTCTGGCGCAGTTTTGGCATACTCGCCTCACCAAACGCTGGGCAATAATCACCCTCAATGCACTGGCAACCAGATAACTCGCCGCCCCCATATCCAGCAAACGCAGTGCACTGGTCACCGCATCGTTGGTGTGCAGGGTCGACAGTACGAAGTGACCCGTCAAGGCGCCTCGCAGTCCGATCTCTACGGTCTCTTGGTCACGCATCTCACCGACCATGATAATATCCGGATCCTGGCGCAAGGTCGTTCTTAGTACATTAGAGAAGTCTAGGCCAATCTTATGGTTAACTTGTACCTGGTTAATTCTGGGGAGTTGATATTCCACCGGATCTTCGACCGTGATAATTTTACGATCTGCGGTGTTGAGCTCACTCAACACACCATACAAGGTGGTAGTTTTACCGCTACCCGTTGGTCCGGTTACCAGTAACATGCCATGGGGACGTTTAATCTGCTTGCGCACCCTTTCCAGGATCTCGGGTGGCATACCGGTTTCGTTCAAGGTCAACAAGCCTGCGGATTGATCCAGCAGACGCATCACCACCGACTCACCATGGTAGATAGGCATAGTCGACATACGTACATCTATCTGATGGCCTTTAATCTCCATATGGAACCGGCCATCCTGCGGCAAACGCTTCTCAGAGATATCCAGACCAGCCATCAATTTTAGCCTTAACACTAAGGCCGCGGCGATACTCGCCTCTGGCAGAATATTTTCGTGCAGCTGACCATCGATACGCTGTCTGATGCGCAACACCTTGTCACCGGGTTCGATATGAATGTCCGATGCACGCATCTGCACCGCATCTTCGAATATCGACTGTAGCAATCTAACAACGGTGGTCTCGTTATCGCTGTCGCTGTCAGTTAAGCTCGCGAGATCGAATTGATCATCGGCGGCATATTCCTCTTCGAGCTTTCCGGCAATTTGAGCAATTTCATCGGTTCTGCGATAGATATTATCGAAGGCATCGAGCAACTGACTCTCGGTCACGACCGCGATCTCTAACCTTTTAGGTGTGAGCAGTACTTCAAGATTATCCATCGCCTGAAGATCGGCTGGATCGCTCATGACCACCAAGACGCTATCGCCATTATCTTCTACGACGAGCGCACGGAAACGACGCGCCTGAACCTCGGGTAACAGGTTGACAACCTCCGGAGGAATAGGTCTCTTACTGATATCGATAAAAGGGATGTGCAGCTGTTGAGACAGAAACCTGAGTAGCTGCTCTTCGGAGATACTGTTGAGATCGATCAGGGTACGTCCCAGCTTCTTGCCGGTGCTCCGCTGCTCACTCAGAGCCTCCATTAACTGAGGCTCGCTGATGATCTGCTCCTGAACGAGGAGATCACCCAGACGCATCTTTAACTTTGGTTTCACTCAATCTCTCCTAACTGCGCCAATCTGTTTTCAATATATTCCAATGCCTGAACCGACAAGCCCTTTCGAGGCACCGATTTGTATAAGACAGCCTGTTTGTAGGCATCCTTAGCGGCGCTATACTTTGCCTGTGCATCCAGTGAGTAGGCTAATCCCATCCACCATCTGGCCTGATTGGCCTCCACACCGAGCAAGTTTCGATAACCCTGTTCGGCTAATACAAAATTACTGACCTCTTGCGCCAGACTACTCTGCTCGACCCACTTCTGCCTTGCCAACAAGCTAGTATCGGGTATCTGACTAAGGATAGATAAGGCTTGTGCCTGATTACCCGATGCCTGCTGAACGCGTGCGAGTAACAAGAGATAATCAAACTCTAAAGGAAACTGGCTGCTCCCTTGCCTTAAGAGATCGGTGGCAAGATCTAGCCTAGCTTTACCATAATATAGCGCGGCAAGCTGCTTTCTTGCCTGATGTAGTTTGGGGTTGAGTGTGAGAGCTTCGATATAATAAACAATGGCATCATTTTGCTCTCCCAGTTGCTCCGCCTCGGTCGCCAACGTGAGCCTCTTCTGCGCTAACTGTTCATCTGACAGCTTCACCTCAGTCACGGCCATTGAACCATTATTGCTTGTTCGAGCCACTGGTGCTTCGACTTTAACTGCTTGAGATAAAGGCGCCGCAGTCTCGCTTTGCTTTTTACTGACTATGACTGTAAGCGCTTCTTTAACGACTGCCGCTTGTTGTTCTTTGGTGATCGGTCTGGCTACAAATTCTGCTTTCGAGCCACTCTCAGCCTCAGGCCGAGACGCTTGTTCGGAAGTGGAGGTCTCTTTTGTCAGTGGTTGCTCACTGTTGACAGTAACACCAGCGTCAATATCGGGCTCAATTGAATCCAGCTTATCCTCAGATGACGCCCGGTTTTCAGCACTAATAGAAGGTGCAGCCATTGGCGTAAGCCTAGGCTCATCTATAGTGCCGGGCTTATTTTCAGTTGCCGTGTTTTCAGCAACCTTGTTATCAACAAGCGTGTTATCAGTAACAGGAGTAGCAGCAGCCTGCTTATCGACTGAGAGTATCTCGGTATCGTCAGACACCTTAGCGGTTAATCGATCCCAACTAAAAACGATACCTGACACTAAGACCAAGGTGACGAGGCCCAATAATATCCATGGAAGCTTTGAAGGCGTGACACTTTGATATTGCACCGGCGCCACATGTAAATTCTCAAGTTCGTGAGACTGTTGGCGCTTATCTAAATCTTTAAGCATGGTATTGATCACGCTCATGATACGCCTCCATAAAACAGGTGAAGGCCAGCACCCGCTAACATTGACATCATGCCAAATCCCATAAACCATAACCAGTTAGTTTGAAAACCCAGTTTCGTATCCTCTGTATCTATAATTGCAGCCTTCACGTGTCGATATTCAACCTGGTGTGACCCTTCTCCGAAGCTGAGCAGCAGTGCCTTATGAGCCAAAATATTAATCAATCTGGGGATCCCTTTAGATGCCTTGGCCAGCAGGCGTGTGTCCCTATGGGTAAACAAGGGCTTACCCACCCTTCCGGCAACTTTCAAGCGGTGATGCACATAGGCTTCGGCTTCATCTAAGGTCAAGGCCCTCAGACAGTAACTAAAGGTAATTCTTTGTCTTAGTTGTCGAAAATTGTGCAAGCTCAGCCTCTGATCTAACTCAGGCTGCGCAAACAGCACTACCTGCAATAGCTTGCGGCTCTCAGTTTCCAAATTGGTAAATAGACGCAGTGCCTCGAGGCTCTCATCGGGCAGGGCTTGCGCCTCATCGAGTACTAATACGATAGAGTGACCATGGGCACACAGAGCCAGTAACTGTTGTTGTATCAGCCCGGTAAGTTGCATCTGGTCGATATCGGCAGAATATTTAAGCCCCAATTCGAGGGCCACAGCCCACCTAAGTTCGGCAGGAGAAAGATAGGGGTTGGGCAGATAGGCACAATGAAATCGTTTGGGAAGGTCATTGATTAACTTTCGACAGATGAGGGTTTTACCCGTCCCCACCTCACCGGTAACTTTAATGAAGCCTTCACCGGTTTGCAGTGCAGTCTGAAGAACCTGTAACGCCTCAACATGAGGCGCTAATCCGAAGAAAAATTCGGTATTGGGCGTCAGCGAAAACGGGGTTTCCGCCAGCCCGAAGTGTTGCAGATACAAAACTTACTGCCCTTGTCCGTTTTCATCTTCTTCCGGATACCAGCGATCCAATAGTGCCTTGGATTTTTGTAACTCTTTTTTCCAGGTATCGGCACCGACAACGGTTGGCTTAAGTAAGATAACAAGTTCCGTCTTCTTAAGTGACTTGGACTTGTTGGTGAACAGTTCGCCGAGAAGTGGAATATCACCAAGTAGCGGTACCTTAGATACAACCTCTATGTTCTCACTCTTCATCAGACCGCCGATAACTACCACATCACCGGTTTTGGCTTTAATCACAGTGTCAGATTCTCGAATATCACTCTGAGCCAAAGGTAGCTCAAGAGAGCTGCCCGATATTTTAATCACCTTAGTCTGCTCTTTGATATCGATAACCGAAGGGTGGATATGCAATAAAATATTACCTTCGCCATCAATTTGTGGGGTCACATCGAGTGCAATCCCCGAGAAAAATGGCGTTAATTCAACCTCAGGTGTCGTCACCGGGGTGGTACCGGCAACGGTTGTCGATGACACATCAGTCACGAAATACTCATCTGTACCGACTTTAATCACCGCTTTTTGGTTATTGGAAGCCGTTACCCTGGGACTCGAAAGCACATCGACATCACCCTGAGTATCGAGCAGGCTGATCATGGTATTGAAGTTTGAACCCTTGATGTTTAACGAGGTCACACCGCCGATGGCATTGGTAATTAAGTCACCCATCCCTTCGCTGTTCTTACTGGTGCCGAAGGTGATATCGGTATTGCCCACATGACCGAGAACGTTATCCCATTGGATCCCCTGCTGATAACCATCGGAAAGCGTCACCTCTAAAATCTTCGCTTCCAGGATGACCTGACGCTGAAGATGAGTTTCAGCCGTTTGTAAAAAAGTACGAACTTGCCTTAATTCGTTAGGATACCCACGAACCGTCACTAAACCAGCTTGCGGCGTTACCACCACCTGACGTCCGCCGCCAGTGCTGCCCACAATAGAGACCAGAGTCTTCTCTAACTCTCCCCAAAAATCAGTCTTTGTCGTAGAGCGAATGAATGTGCCGTTGGTCGTATCATTACTACTATTGCTGCCGTTCGAGTCGGAGTTATTATTCGAGGAGTTACTGTTGCTGTTGCTGTTGCTGTTATTGTTATTGCTATTGTTGCTGCCACTCGAATTGGAGTCGTTACTATCGGATATACGACCCGAGTTAACCGAGGTCAACGACAGTCCCTGGCGTTCCATATACAGGTAGTTTAGCGGAAATGTTTCGGTGCGCATGCCCGATGGGAAAATGCGTAAGATCCTGCCTTCACGGCTGACTTCATAGCCATAGATATCTTCCACTACCTGAAGCGCCTCACTGAGCGTGACCCCCTTCAACGAGAGTGAAATTGTCCCGGACACGCCTGGGTGAACGGCAACACTCAAGGGAGTTCCTTGCACCAAACTTGGGAAAAAGACCTTTGCATCGACATCATTAGCCGATACATCGAAACGACGTTCCGCTCTCACCACCGGAGACAAACCACTGAGTAGCGATTTCGATGCCAACTCTTTTTGAATGGCATGGGGCATGACAGCAGGAGGTGGTGTCGTGGTTTTGTTCTGCTCAGCTTGTACCGAATCAGACAAAACTTGCTTCGATTCTACCGGCTGTGGCCTGTCTGTTGTTTGGCAGGCTGCCAACAAAAGCGCTATCAGAGGCGTAATAATGTTAATCGCTCTCATTTGAATTTATTTCCCTTTGTCTCTGTTATTGCTTGGTACATTTTCAATTTACGTCCATCGGCCAAAGACACCGAACTTGTGTCTATTCTAACTATTTTCACACCCTGCACCCTATCACCTAAGACAAAGATCTTATTGTTGATCACAGCATGAGATGAGGTTTCCCCCTTCAATACGCTATTGAGTACCAAAGCGCTGGCATGGCCAGACACTCTGGCGTCTGTGATGACTGCGCCTCTGCCCGGCCGTGTCGGGTCACGTAATGTTTCAGCATGGATGGTGCTACTCAGTAGCACCAGCAGTGACAGTGACACTAATACTGAAAAGAGTGAGCTCGCCTTAATTTGCAACACTGATGAAGTCCTTATTGACGCTTATGGTGTAAAGTTCCAAAACGACATTGGCGCCGGGATACTCTTCAACCTTGTAATCCATCTGTTTCCAGTAAAGCTTATTCGGCATACTTTCAACGGCCTCTATAAACTTTAGCAATGAGAAATAATCTCCCTCTAATGTGAGACGGATACCATGGCTATATAGATTCGTTTTCTTCTCATCATCGAGAGCCAGGAGCGGAGTCGGTGCAATAGACGTAAACTCCTGCAATTTTATACCTGTCACCTTGCCTAATAACTGACTCAACAGGGTAGGCATATGATCCGCAGGGATCATATCGACCATCTGAAATGACAGCTGATCGTCGAGATCTGCACTTTGCTGCTTGAGAACCTGAAGGCGGTTATTGTACTCATCATTGGGATCTTGAGCTAAGCGTTGCTCATATAACTCGATCTGTTGCAGCGATATTTTATTTTCGGCAGTGATCGCCGTTATCTGTTTAGACAGGGCGTTATATTTCAGTAAGAGAGACTCGAGCGGCAGGTAGCAAAGCATACCTATTACAACGACAGCAGCCGTTGCCACCATCACCCTTTCACGTTGACTCAACAGATCGAAGCGCTCACCTAAGGCTTGCCATCTCTGCTTCATTGATTACTCTCCACACTATCGCCCGCTTTACTGGTCAAGGTAAATGCTAATGGCTTGCCTTCTCCACGGCTCATCGTCATCGAAGCAAATGCGTGCCCCTTGAGCGTGTCGGTTAATTTAAGGCGTTCGACCCAAAGTGGTACGCTGTGAGGCGCAGAGCTAAAACCTTCGAAAATAAAGCTATTATTATCGACCTTAATTCTACTGAGCCAAATATTGCTATTGGCAACTCGAGCGAGATCTTTCATCAGAAGCGAATAGCCATGACTGGTCAATGCTTCTCTTTGGCTCAACTCTCCGAGCAGCATACGTTTGAGCTCCACCTGTTGAGACAGGAGATCCACTTCATCGACAAGTGCTGAATCCGGTGCTCGATTAGCCAACGCGGTCTCAAGATTTTGCTTCTGACTGTCCAGATTACGTTTTTGCATGCTCAGCTCAGCTTTGTCGGTTTCCAGAGCCGAAACTAACGCATAACTTCCCCCACAGGCGATGGTGAACAGGCCAACCAACACCAACAATACCAGAGTAAGATGATTGAATGATAACCTCAGTTCAGGTGGGAAAAGTGACGCAGAAAAGAGGTTAACTCTGGTCTTCATCGTCATGAATTAATCCCTCTTTCTGCCGACTCATCTCGCGTAAACTCATCCAGGGCCAAGGCCGCCATCTTCGCCTCAACAGAGTCGACTTCAATCGTATTAACCTTTTGGTTAAAGTTAGCGCTAACCAACTCGGCAAGCTTTCCGACATGGCCATTGATCAATAACTCGATCGATGCCACGGGAGCCTGACGCAATTGGCTCTCAAAATAATCCATGGATCGCTGTAGCTCCAGGCTTAGGTTATCGGCCAGGCCAAATGCAAGGTCCTCGGCACTCACACTGTCGAGCTGATTAAACCCCCTCACTCGACGCTGCATAAATAACTCACCCTGCTTTACCACAGTCAGCAGCAACTCCTGACCGGAAGTATGACTCAATACCAGTCTCGCCTGAGCCTCTTCGGTGAATAGGTTGGTCACAGCCATCTCTTCAATATTAATTCCCACGACTTCCATATCGTGATCTTTTGCCGCTAACACTAAGGCGCTCAAACCCGCCTTTTCGACAACAACAACATTTAATTTGGCATGACCCGGTAATGGAGGCTCGAAGTAATCCAGATGAATATCGGTGACAGGCTGGCTCACCATATCTTTAACAGACCAGAGCAAGGCCTGGGTCATCTCTTCAGATTCGACATTGGGCTTATCAACTAATAGAAGCTGATAAAAAGAGGAGCACAAGGTTATCTGAATCTGGGCAGGCGAAAATTGCTTTGCTATCAGTGCAAAGGTCCCTGACCAATCGTTGCCATCGAATGCAAATTCATAGGTGTCTTTATGCTCATCCGTATTTTCGGAGTCATCAACGGCTCGATAAACAACAAGCTTATCAGGACAGACATAGATGCCTATTTTGATTTTTGAATTAGATTTCTGCCAGAAAGCCAATCGGCTAAAAAGACTCTTTCCCATTAAAGAATGCCTATAATCCCTTTACTCACTTACCTGATGTGTATCTTAAGTTGATAGAGTCCGGAAACAATTGCAACTGATTGCCTACACAAGTAGCTCCCCTTGTATTAAACATACACGGCGAGCGTCAATTTTATTACGCTCATTGTAGCGACTAATCTTATAATTTTATAGATAAAACACAGACAGATTAACTGCTGTATAGGTTTAAGGTAGGCTTGTTATTGGGAGATCACAAGCCATGCACATGCAGCAAACCTGATAGCAACGTAAATAGAACCAAAATAACAGTCCGATTTACGCTAATTTAATGCAGCTTTATGGGCACAGTCGTCAGATTTGGAATCAAACTAGACCTCTTCAATAGGGTCGCTGAAGATACTCCCTTGCCCCGCGCTTACCCCCAAAATCTTCAAGGTTTGCCACTCCTCAAATGATTCGATGCCATCGGCAAAAACCTGAACATCGGTGCGGTATAACCCTCCGATCAAACTACGGACGAATAATTGATTTTCCTGCCTTAAATGAATCTGTCGAACGATTGAACGATGAAGTTTAATCAGATCAAAATGACACTCTTTGATATATTGAGTGCTCACCACCTCTTGCCCTACCCTGTCAACACAGAGGCTTGCCCCCATCTTTCTGATCATATCCAGACGATCTTTTAGCTGCTCTCTATGATGAACGACGATATCTTCATTGACCTCGAATATCAGTCTGGAGGTAAGGTGACGATATTCCAGCAAGGTGGTTTTAAGCCAGCGGATAAAGGCGCGGCTTAACAAGGTATCCAGACTCAAATTCACACTGTATCTTGTGGTGGTATCGCTGCGGTCACTGAGCAGATCAAACAGCACAGTCTCAATAACTTGCCTCTCAAACTGAGGCGTTAGACCACACTTAATCGCCATAGGAATATAGAGGGTCGCCCTGATTAGGTTGTCTTGATTATCACGGATACGACTCGAAATTTCGAGATGATGCGTCTCCATATCACTATCAACCACAGGCTGAGAAAAAACGACCAGCCGCCGATTAACCAGGGCATATTCGAGGAAGCTTCGCCAACGAACAGACCCCTTAGCAAACTCTTCGTCTACGGCGCCTTTATCATACATAAACCAACCGCTGGTTCCTTGAAACTGAGCCGCTCTCAGTGCCCGTTCAGACTCATCCAGCAACTGCTCTTTACTCTCACCGACCTTAAAATAAGCGACACCGATATGGTAGAAATCATCACTATTTCGTGTTGCCGGTAGCGCCTGATTCAAACACACCTTAAGCAGTTTAACCGCTAATTTCTCAGTGTCTTTCAAGGAGATCTGTGGCACAACGATGGCGAACTGATTATATGAACGTCGGGCAAATATACTGTTAGCCTGAGTATCTAATATCTGATTAATATCATTGATGGTCTGTAGCAGCAGAGCCTCTATCGATTCGTCGGCTAACTCTTGCTGCAAGAGATCGAGATCTTCCATCTCAAGCAGAAACATCACTCCGGGAGCCATCATTCCACGATCATTACTTAATGCGTCTAAGCGATTCTTCAAGAACAATCGGTTACCAATTCCGGTTTCAGGATCGAGAAACGTATTTGAACGAATAAATTGATCGAACCTCGCCCGCTGCTTTTGGGCATCATCGAGTTCGAGCAGCATATGAGTCAAGGCTCGGTTAATCATCCTGGGCTTACCATGCCCTTTCTCGGCGAGCGCCTGCTCATATTCATTGTTTAAAATAAGCTTACTTCGAGCCGCCAGATCTTCGATCCCCACAAGCTGAACTGACAACCATTGATGTCCAAATCGAACAAAAAACGCCACTGATATGATGCCGCCAGACAGGATAAGGAGTTCATACCAACTCAAATCATACATTTGAAACGGCTGTGGAAGAGTCATGGAGAGTTTAAGATGCCGCTCTTTGAGCAGCACGCTCTCGTAGGTAACATGGCCTTTACCAGCATCATCAGTTTGATACTCATAGATAGGTTGACCATTTTCCAGCAGTTGGAATTTTGATGCCTTATAGGCAGTCAAAATAGAAGGAAGCCAAGAGGATAGAGCTCTGTTACTGTCGTGCTCGTAATGGTGCACAAGCATAGACTCAAGCTCAGACACTTTCTGTTGCTGAAACTTATAGGTCAGCTGTGCAAAACTGACCAAGGCGGTAAGCAGGAATATAAAAGCCACTGCGGCAAGAGACAGTAGCCAAAACCCCGTGAGTTTTCTGGTTAAAATTTGTGTTAATTTCATTATCCGCTTTCCCGCAGAATTTATTATTATTAATGTCAGAAATCTGGATTCAGGTGGCCATAATACCAATCGGTATAAGAAAGTGGCCAACTCAGAGTTATTTTTGGCTACATAATTCAAGGCGAAAGAGTGAGGGAATGGTGATCCCTTTTGAACTCATTCAACACAGAAGTAGGCAGCCAAAAACACTCCTGAAAGGCGAGTTTTAGCACTTGCGATACGGCGTTAACGAGCTTAAACGTAGAATAACTATGTTCCTCACTCGTTGCCTTGCCTCACAAGCGCTAAATTCTCGCTGAGTGACCACACCTTTATACTGATTGGTATAAGACCTAAGCAAGTGTTAACTTTTAGTTAACGCCTAAAATCCCACAATACAAACAAATCTCACTCTTCACAACGATAATTATGTATCAAGCATATTTCACCTCTGGATGGCTTTAAGGGATATTGCCACCAAGAAACTAAAATCGGCTGTATTCTCCGTTAGTTATACCGGTTGGAATTACCACTCAATACAAAAACAAAAAGGGGCCATAAAGGCCCCTTTCAATCTCAATCGGAAAAATTAAAGCATGTAATTATCCGGCAAAGTTTCGATGGCAGCGACACCCGAATCGATAGCAGCCTGGGCCACAGCTTTGGCCACATTAGACAGCAAACGTGGATCCATTGGTTTAGGAATCACATAGTCGGGACCAAAGCTTAATTCACTGACATCCGGATAAGCCGCCAAGACCGAAGCCGGAACTTCTTCTCTGGCAAGTGCCGCAATGGCATTGACCGCTGCAATCTTCATCTCATCGTTAATTGTCGAAGCTCTAACATCTAAAGCGCCACGGAAAATGAATGGGAAACAGAGCACATTGTTGACTTGGTTAGGGTAATCGCTACGACCTGTGCCCATGATCAAGTCTTTACGCACATCATGTGCGATCTCGGGTCTAATCTCAGGATCAGGATTTGAACAAGCAAAGATAACCGGTTTGTCCGCCATTAAAGCAACATCTTCGGCAGCAAGCACATCCGGGCCCGACAGGCCTAAGAACGCATCGGCGCCTTTAATGACTTCTTGCAGGGTACGCTTATCAGTATTGTTGGCAAACAACGCCTTATACTCATTGATATCTTCACGACGAGTGTGAATAACCCCTTTCCTATCAAGCATATAGACATTTTCACGCTGCACGCCACACTTAACCAGCATTGTCATACACGCGATAGCCGCAGCCCCGGCGCCCATACAGACAAAGATCGCCTTATCTATCTCTTTCCCCTGGATCTCAAGCGCGTTGATCATACCCGCCGCGGTAACGATGGCCGTACCGTGTTGATCATCGTGGAACACAGGTACATTGCAACGCTCAATCAAAGCCTTCTCAATTTCGAAACACTCAGGGGCCTTGATATCTTCAAGGTTAATACCACCAAATGTATCGGCAATAGCTTCAACGGTATTGATAAACTCTTCGGCTGTACGATGTTTAACTTCGATGTCAGTCGCATCAATATTAGCAAAATGCTTAAATAGCAATGCCTTGCCTTCCATAACCGGCTTAGAAGCTAATGGCCCCAAATTGCCCAACCCCAAAATGGCGGTACCATTTGAGATAACCGCTACCGTATTGCCCTTCGCCGTATAACGATAAGCATCATCAGGATTAGCAGCGATTTCACGTACAGGCTCTGCAACACCCGGGCTGTACGCAAGCGCGAGATCCATACTGGTTTCTGCTGGTTTAGTCAGGCAAACAGCGGTTTTACCTGGTACTGGGAATTCATGATAATCGAGGGCTTGTTGACGAAGATCTGACATTTTTATAATCCTGAAAATGCGACGAGTTAACTTTTCATAGAGGTCTGCAATCTCCCGACTCTTTAGGCATTAAAAGATGAAGGGGACTGATTGGGCTAAGATACTCGAAATGAGACACTTTTTAAACATAAGATTAGGAAAATTCAGCAGAAGTTAGTAAACATCACTCTAAGGTCTGTTTTGTAAACTTATCTGCGAAGGATGACTGCTGATCAACTGCCATTTTTTGTAGGAATAATACAACGAACCACGGACAATTACTGGGCTTTCAAGCAGGTTAAGGTTCAAAATGTTGCTAAATTTACCAGATTTAGCTCTAGGTATACCAACATAGAACTTTTCATCTAAAATGAGCCACAAATATTGGCCTTTTCTTTCATATCCGGTAACGACCCCTTTGACCTCACCCCATCGATTACGATCGCTCCTGCCTAACTCGTCAACCGTTTTGGCGCGATAGTCAGGATGTGACCATAACCCCAGCTTCTTATCTCTGGCAGTTAACTCGACCTGGTTTAAACACTTCCAAAAATAATCATTCTGATAAACCCGAGTCTTAGCGAAACCTTGGCTTAATAGAAGCTCCTGAAGATGCTCGCCATTTTCAGTATAAACATAGGCCAAAGTGCGGCCATAGGGATCAAGCCTCTTTTGATCGAAGGACAAGTTTAATATCTGACCAGATTTGAGGTATTTCTGCAAAAAGTGTCGCGCTTCATTTGCGTATGCTTCTGACTGTCCAGGCGATTTAAAATCGATCTCCGGCGAATCGACGCCAATCAGCCGTACCAGACGCCCATCTTTCAGGGTGATGGTATCGCCATCATTAACGTATTTAAGCTCAACCTGCTCATCATAATGCGTGGGAGCACATAATGCGGACGTCACCCCGTCATTTAGCACTTGGCCCTCTTGGTGAGTTATCTTTGCCTGCGCAGCTTGAGTCGTCGGTGGAATAGTTAGGGCAAGGGTCAGAAAAAACAGATTAGTCAGTAACTTCGGGGAAGACGGCAATTGAAATGTATTCATGTGTCCTCCTTGTGGCTAGGTTAGATATTCAGTGAAATTGCTTTTAAACATCTACTTTGGATAATAATTTAACCTTAAAATGAGAATAACAAAAAAGGCGCCATAAAGGCGCCTTTTCAAAATTCATTGTAGAAATACTTTTAAAGTAAAAGTTACTTCTTACCAAGAGCACCGAAGCGCTTGTTGAACTTGTCGATACGTCCACCAGTGTCCACAATTTTCTGTGTACCAGTGTAGAATGGGTGACATGCACCACATACGTCCAAGTGCAGTGACTTACCTGCAGTTGAATTTACTTTAATTACGTTACCACAAGTACAAGTTGCAGTGATTTCTGCATATGCTGGATGGATATCTGCTTTCATTGGGATTACCTCTAAGTTGAAGGCCATGTCGCTCTCCCAACCCGAAGTCGGACACCACATGAAGTTAATAAAATATTAGGCGCGAGATACTACAGGATATGGAAAAGAGATACAAGATAAAAACAGGGCAAAGATTCAACAAAAAGGAGGCACCGAATAGATCACCGTTGTAATAATCTCTTGCGCCTCCAGAGAGCTCCTCTCCTCCCTCGAGATGAGACTTATAACTTTTCGTAGATTCTTTTTGCCGTCTGATTATCACTGTACTTTTCTTTGAGCGGCACAGATGGACAGAGCAAGGTAACATCGGCTCTCAGACCACTAATTTCGCCCTTATTGAAGGCCCTAGGATTGGCCTCGAAGATAGCAAGCATGGCACCATAAGTACCCATCTCCCACTCTTGGCTATATTGAGTGCCTATTCGCCACAGAGTCTGATTGCCATCGTAATCGAGCACGCAATTAGCTTGCGTTAAATCCACGACAGTAGAGCTGTTACTTGTCTGTGCTGCGAGCAAGGCGGCCGAGGCTGGTTTTGCATTTTGAGTACTATTAGTACTAGCAGCAACATCTGATTTAATTTCAGTTTTTTGCTTAACCTGCTTCTGCTTTGCCTTAGGCTTAGGTTGAGTTTTAGCACTAAATCCTTTTGCAATTTGCTCATCACTGAACAGGGGAAAGGTTTTAACCAGCTGCCACTGATTCACCCTATACTCCTTGACGATTAACTGCGCTGAAGGATCGACCACATCGTCGACTCCCGTCAGGAGCAACATAAAGTTATTGATGGGTTTAACCATTAAACGCTCATCGCCGCTGGTTTGGCGAACAATAAACTGCATCTTATCGAGATTTTCATGCCCTGAGACAATGTTTACCCTTAACTTAGGGTAGTCACCTAAACCGAACAGTTGTTGGTTAATACTCACATGGGTAATTTGAGCATGAGCATGGCTAGCGCCAAGCAACTGGACGCTTATCAATAAAAATGAAAACAGTGCGATTTTGATTATTCTTGTCATTGGATCTCTCCGTCTATAGATAAGAGTAGCCCTTGACCGGCAGGCTGGGTACACTTGCTGGTATCCATTGATCAATCTTGTCACCCTATGCCCTTGTTTGTCGAGGTTGCCTTGCCCGTGCCTATGCGGCAAGCCTTCAGTTATAAAGTACCTGATTCCATTTCAACCCTTCCTAAAAAAGGGATGAGAGTTAAAGTACCCTTTGGTCGTCAGCAATTAATCGGTTTGGTCACGGGCATTTCTGATACCTGTAATTTAGCACCTCAGCAGATAAAATCTATCATTGAACTGTTAGATGATGAACCGCTACTACCTGATTCACTTTATAAACTAACCGTTTGGGCTGCAAGGTATTACTTTTGTAGCTTAGGTCAAATGCTCTCGCAAGCCATTCCGGTTGCATTGCGTAAGGGAGCTGAGGTCTCATCAAACACCACCACTTTCTGGCACCTGACCGGGGCCGGCAGATCGGCATCGCTCGATACCCTGAAGCGCGCTCCCGCACAGAAAAAAGTGATGGAGCACCTGCTTAAGGGGGAGTTGACTCAAGATGAAATAACCAGCTTAGCCCTGAGTAAGTCTGCGTTAAAAGCCCTTCACGAGAGAGCGTGGATAACCCAGGATGAACGGGTCAACTCTATCGATCTCTCCTGGCGAGATAAACTCGAGCTCGATGAAGACCCCTTAACGCTCAATCCGGAACAAGCCATTGCAGTGGCCATGCTCAACCAACAAACCGGTTATCACTGCACTTTACTCGAAGGTATTACGGGTTCGGGTAAGACAGAGGTCTACCTGGCCCTGCTGGAGTCAATTCTTAGCAAGGGGAAACAGGCACTGATCTTAGTTCCTGAGATAGGCTTAACACCACAAACGATCAGCCGTTTCAAGAGCCGATTCAAGGTGCAGGTCGCCGTTATTCATTCCGGGCTAACCGATAATCAAAGATTAGCGGCATGGCAACAGGCAAAATCCGGCGAGGCGGCGATCATTATCGGCACGCGATCGGCCCTGTTTACGCCTATGGCTTTTCCGGGAGTGATAATCCTGGATGAAGAACACGATTCCAGCTTCAAGCAACAGGAGGGTGTCGGTTACCATGCCCGGGATCTCGCGGTGATGCGGGGTCATTTAGAAAAAATCCCGGTGCTACTCGGTACTGCGACTCCCTCCCTGGAAAGCCTGCAAAATGCACTCAGTGGCCGTTACAAGCACCTAGAGCTGGGGCAAAGAGCGGGTAATGCAGAGAAAGTGCGCCAAGGCATCATAGATATCAGCAATCAACCCCTGAATACCGGACTTTCCCATGCGCTGCTAAACGAGATGCGTATTCATCTCGACGCGGGTAACCAGGTACTCCTGTTTCTGAACCGAAGAGGCTTCGCTCCGGCACTACTCTGTCACGAGTGTGGTCATCTCCATGAGTGTGACCGATGTGATGCTTTTTTCACTGTACATCAGTCACTGGGCGAGATCCGGTGCCATCACTGCGGTAATCATTACGCCATTCCAAAACAGTGCCATAGCTGTGGCAGTACCATGTTGATGGGACAAGGCGTTGGCACTGAGCAACTGGCTAATGTTCTGGAGAAAGAGTTCCCGAAATATCCTGTGGTTCGAATCGACCGCGATACCACAAGCAGAAAGGGCGCCCTCGAAGCACACCTCAACGCTATCCATAAAGGCGAGTATAAGATCCTCGTCGGCACGCAAATGCTGGCAAAAGGGCATCACTTCCCCGATGTGACTCTGGTCGGCTTACTAGATGTCGATGGCGCCTTGTTCAGTGCCGACTTCAGGGCACCCGAACGATTCGGCCAACTTTATACCCAGGTATCGGGCCGGGCGGGAAGAGCCAGAAAACCGGGTACCGTGCTGATGCAAACTCATCAAGCCGATAATCCTGTATTACGGGAATTAATGCATAAAGGCTATGGCGAATTTGCCCGTGGTCAACTCAATGAACGTAAGCAAGCCTTGCTGCCACCAGCCTGGCATATGCTGCTTATCCGCGCCGAGGCACATCAGGCCGTAGATGCCGATAACTTTTTATCCCAAGTTGCCGAACTCTTACCGCAGAATGAGGAGAGCGAGGTCATAGGACCTATGCCGGCTCCTATGGATAAAAAAGCGGGTAAATACCGCCGACATCTTATTTTTCAGACCAAGTCGCGCAATCAATTACAGCATGCATTCGAACATGCCTTGCCACAGATAGAGTCTCTGCCTTTGGCGAAACGCTGTCGATGGAGCTTAGATAGAGACCCACAAGATCTGCTCTAACCAGCCCTACATCGGCTTTTTGTTTAAGCGATAATGAGTAATCGGCAACTTTTAAGTAAAAAAAAGCATAAAAGTGATTTCGAAGATAGCAATTGACCATCACTAACGGCTAAAATGTGCGGTTATCCCTAAATCTTTTTATCATTAGTAAGTGCCAATTACCGCCAATGAAATCACATATTCAATCTTTACTCATCCAAGCCCTAGACGCCCTTAAACAACAGGGTGTTATCCCAACTGATTTTGAAGCTCGCATTCAGGTGGACCGAACTAAAGATAAAACTCATGGTGATTTCGCGACCAATCTGGCGATGATGCTCACTAAAGTGGCTCGTAAGAACCCAAGAGATATCGCACAGCTGATCATCGATAGCCTGCCGGAAGATAGCCAGGTCGCAAAAGTTGATATTGCCGGACCCGGGTTTATTAACTTTTTCATCGATGAGAATGCCCTTGCGACTCAGCTAATGACCGCATTAAACGATGACCACTTAGGCGTTCAATTGCCAGAGCCACAAACCGTGGTTGTCGATTACTCTTCACCAAACTTAGCCAAAGAGATGCATGTAGGTCACCTGCGTTCAACGATTATTGGTGACAGTGTGGTGCGGGCACTCGAATTCCAGGGACACAATGTCATTCGTCAAAATCACGTAGGCGATTGGGGTACTCAATTTGGTATGCTACTGGCTTACATGGAAGAGTTACGTGCCGAAAAGGGTGAGCAGGCACAGATGGAACTCTCTGATCTGGAAACCTTCTACCGCGCAGCGAAAGTACGTTTCGACGAATCAGAAGACTTTGCTAACCGTGCTCGTAAACTTGTGGTTTCACTGCAATCTGGCGATGAGTATTGCAATAAACTTTGGCGTGAGTTCAACGACATTTCACTCAGCCATTGTCATGACGTCTATGAGCGCCTAGGGGTTAGCCTGACACGCAAAGATGTCCGTGGTGAAAGTACCTATAATGACGATCTGGAACAGGTGGTTAAAGATCTCGATGCTAAAGGCCTGTTATCTGAGAGTAATGGCGCTAAAGTCGTGTTTCAGGATGAGTTCAAAACCAAAGACGGTGACCCTCTACCTGTCATCATCCAAAAAGCAGACGGCGGCTACCTGTACGCCACCAGTGATTTGGCAGCGATGCGTTACCGCTCAAATGTGTTAAAAGCCGACCGCGCACTCTATTTTGTCGATCTTCGTCAGGGGCTACATTTTCAGCAGGTATTTAAACTCGCCCGAACTGCAGAGTTTATTAACCCTGATATGAGTCTGGAGCACATGGGCTTCGGCACCATGAATGGCGATGATGGCCGTCCGTTTAAAACCCGTTCGGGTGGTGTTGTAAAGCTGGTTGACCTGCTAACAGAAGCCGACACTCGAGCACTCGAGCTGGTTCGTAGCAAGAACCCGGATATGGATCAGGCCGAACTGGAAAAAATTGCCAAAGTGGTGGGTATCAGCTCGGTAAAATATGCCGATCTTTCCAAGAACCGCGCCAGCGATTACATCTTCAGCTTCGAGCAGATGCTCAGCTTCGAAGGCAATACAGCACCTTACCTCTTGTACGCTTACACGCGAGTCGTGGGCATCTTTAAACGTGCCGCAGATATCGACCTTAGCGATGCGAGAATGAAGCTGGATCATGATAAAGAGAAGGCTCTGGGCAACAAGTTAGCTCAGTTCGGTGAAGTGCTGTCTCGCATGGTCACCAAAGGTCAGCCCCACGCGTTATGTGGTTACCTGTTCGAATTGGCGGGTGCTTTCTCTAGTTTCTACGAGGCTTGCCCGGTACTTGCGGCAGAATCAGAAGAGCAGAAGAAGAGCCGTTTACTCCTGTCTCAACTCACGGCGAAGACACTCAAGCAGGGCTTAGATCTGCTTGGTATCGAAACGCTGGAGCGCATGTAATCTAACTTTTGTAACCTAAACAATGCCGGAGTGCGATCTTAAATTAAGATAGCCCCCTGGCATTGAAGCTAAATACAGAACAGAAATAACGGTATTACAATTTAATGAGAAATCACGACTACGCCAATAGAAAGCCGGCCAAAGGAAAAGGCAAAACAGCACGAAGAGGCAAGCAAGCGCCCGCACCCAGACGCTTTCCTGTTCTTTTATTGCTTATTACCGTCAGCCTGCTCGGTGGATTTGGATACTTCCTATGGAGCATCAACGACAGCGCAGAAACAACGAGTCCTGCCGTAGTAGAACAGCCCAAGAAGAGCGTCGTAAAGAAGGATCCCAACGCACTTCCTCCTAAGCCAAAAGAGGAGTGGACCTATCAGCGAGAGCTGGAAAATAAGCAAGTAGAAGTCGATATACCGGAGAAAACGGCACCGACTCGACCTTATCAGATGCAGTGTGGTTCATTCAGAACTCAGTCTCAGGCTGAACAGATGAAAGCCGTTATTGCCTTTCAAGGCTTATCAGCCAATGTGCGTAAAGTTAAAGGCACAACAGGCGATTGGTATAAAGTCAGCTTAGGCCCGTACGATCGTAAGCGACTGGCGGAAAAGCACCGCCATATCTTGCAGGGCGCCGGCATCAACGGCTGTATTATTTTGTACTGGGAAGGCTGAACTCAACCTGATTTACATGGATTAGGCTCTGATGACACTATTGCGTAGCTGATCGACGCTACGCTTTCAGGCAAAGACGATGCCCTGCCGGCCAACAGGTAAGCTCTCCCCCAAAAAACCAGCGATGTTTTCCTCTTTTACACCCTTCTTCCTTGATATTTAACTAACGCTCCCCCATATATCTTCTATCACCCACTGACGAGCATCGACTCGGCAGTTTGAGAAGAGGAAACATCGTGACCACAATCGTATCAGTTCGCCGTAATAACCAGGTCGTTATCGCTGGAGATGGCCAAGTATCACTTGGTAATACAGTGATGAAAGGTAACGCCAGAAAAGTTCGCCGCCTTTATCACAATAAGGTTCTGGCTGGTTTTGCTGGCGGCACCGCCGATGCTTTTACCCTATTCGAACGTTTCGAAGCAAAATTAGAGATGCATCAGGGACATCTGATGAAAGCCGCCGTTGAGATGGCAAAAGACTGGCGTAGCGATAAGATGTTGCGCAAGCTTGAAGCCTTGCTTGCGGTTGCCGATGACACATGCTCCTTAATCATTACCGGTAACGGAGATGTCGTCCAACCGGAAAACGATCTTATCTCTATCGGCTCCGGAGGCAACTTTGCCCAATCGGCCGCAACGGCACTACTCGAAAATACTGAACTTAGCGCGTTAGAGATTGCTGAAAAATCGCTAACCATTGCCGGTGATATCTGTGTGTTCACCAACCAGTTCAAAACAATCGAAGAATTAAATTACTGATCGAGTGCCGCTTAACTTGAACCACAAGCAGCGGCGCACGCTCAACACTGATGCTAATGCATGAGGAAAGAATATGTCTGAAATGACCCCACGTGAGATAGTCCATGAGTTAGACACTCACATTATTGGCCAACATAATGCAAAACGTTCGGTGGCTATCGCCCTGCGTAACCGCTGGCGTCGTATGCAACTCGATGTCGATTTCCGTCAGGAAGTGACCCCAAAGAATATCTTAATGATAGGTCCTACCGGCGTCGGTAAAACAGAGATCGCCCGCCGCTTGGCTAAACTGGCAAAGGCGCCGTTTATCAAGGTCGAAGCCACAAAGTTCACCGAAGTGGGCTATGTCGGCAAAGAAGTGGAACAGATCATTCGCGATCTTACCGATTCTGCGATTAAGATGACCCGTGAAGATCAGATGAAGAAGTGTAAATTCAGAGCCGAAGAGGCCGCTGAAGAACGCATTCTCGATGCACTTCTACCTAAACCTAAAGAGGATTGGGACAACGAGAAGCCCGATGATTCAGCGACTCGCCAGATCTTCCGTAAGAAGCTTCGTGAAGGTCAACTTGACGACAAAGAGATCGAAATTGACGTTGCAGCACCTCAGGTCGGCATCGAAATCATGTCTCCTCCGGGCATGGAAGAGATGACGAACCAGCTACAAAGCATGTTCCAAAATATGGGACCCGGTGACAGCAAGCGTCGTAAGATGCCAATCAAAGAAGCTTACAAGCTTATGATTGAAGAGGAAGCCGCTAAACTCGTCAATCAAGATGACATGAAAGAGCAGGCTATCGAACTGGTTGAGCAAAACGGTATCGTCTTCTTAGATGAGATCGATAAGATCTGTAAGCGTGGTGAGTCTTCGGGCCCGGATGTATCACGTGAAGGTGTACAGCGTGACCTGCTACCTTTAGTTGAAGGTTGTACGGTCAACACCAAACACGGCATGGTTAAAACCGACCATATCCTGTTTATCGCCTCAGGTGCATTCCAGATGTCTAAGCCGTCAGACTTGATCCCAGAGCTACAGGGTCGTCTGCCTATTCGTGTCGAGCTTAGCGCTTTGACTGCCGATGACTTCAAACGCATCTTAACCGAGCCTCATGCCTCACTCACAGAGCAACACGTTGCTATGATGGGCACCGAAGATGTTAAAATTGAGTTCACCGAAGATGGCATCGAGAGCATCGCTCAAGCTGCATGGCAGGTAAACGAGCGTACCGAAAATATCGGTGCCCGTCGTCTGCACACAGTGATGGAGCGTCTGATGGAAGATCTATCCTATGACGCATCTGACAAATCCGGTAACACCTTCGTTATCGATGCTGAATATGTCAGCAGCCACTTAGATGATTTAGTGCAAGACGAAGATCTAAGCCGCTTTATTCTATAAGACAGCGATTACTCGCTATAAGCTAAAAGAGTCACGAGCCAAAGCACAAACGCTTTGTTCGTGACTTATTATCTCCACCTCACTACTTCCCTCCTAACCATATGCCTTCCCTACATCATTTCAAGTAGCTAAAATTTATTCCAGATCAATTTTAACCCTGCAAAATGTAAGTGAACTCTATTGGCTCAACTATAATTTAAGCTCAGTGAGAATGTATCGGTGCGTCTGACGGATTAGGGGCTATGTATGAATACCATCTTGAATTTGACCGTGAGGCTCAAATTACTACTGGGCTTTGGCTTGGTTATCGCAATTTTCATCATAAGCTCGAGCATAGTGTATATGCAGCTGCAAAACATCAACACCACACAAAGTCGCCTGTTAGAACTCAGGACGCCCACAGTACAGGCCGGAATGAACCTTGAGGCCGCTATCACTCAAACTTTATCAGGCCTGAGGGGCTACCTTATACTTGGTGGCGATCCAAGCAGGGCTAAACTATTTATGGATGAACGGGCTCAGGGCTGGGATAAGTTAGAGCAATCCCTCATGAGCCTGGAGCGTTTCGCAAAGAATTGGACCGTGGCCAGGAACATAGAGCGGCTCAATGAGATGAAAACGATTATCCGCCAGTTTAAGCAAGCACAGCAGCAGATTGAGGATATCGCTCATACAGATAAAAACATCCCCTCTTTCGATATTCTCCTCACTAAAGCGGCACCTGCGGCGGCCAGAACCCTGACCGCGCTAACCGCTATCATAGAGGGTGAAATGGCAAATCCGAGTGATATCGAACACAAGGTATTCCTCAAAACCTTAGCCGATAGCCGAGCCGCATTTGCCATGGGTTTAGCAAATATTCGGGCCTACTTACTTTCCGGCGACCTTGTCTTCAAAAACAAATACTTAGAACTAAAGGGCAGAAGCGATAGCTTAATGCTGGATCTCGAAAGTTCAACTGACTTGATGTCGGTCGAACAAAGAGAGCATTGGGATAGTTTTAAGCAGGCCAGAAGCGAGTTTACCCCTTATGTCATCCAGATGTTTGGTTCTCGCTCCAGCGCCGAATGGAACCAGGCCAACCATTGGCTTGGCACCTTAGCGGCACCTAGAGCCCGTAAGATAAAGAGTATCCTGGAAGAGATGCGAATCTCCCAGGCAAACCTGTTTAAAGCCGATCAGCAAAGCCTAACCGAAGCGAGTGACACATTGAACTTTGTCTTACTCCTGTCCGGCGTGCTGACGATCATATTCGGTGCCGTTATCGCAGTTGCTATCAGTCAATCTGTAACCCGGCCACTGGGTGGTGAACCGGCTGAAATGGTCAACATTGCCAACAGCATAGCCGAAGGAGATCTGACCTTAAGCTTTACCCATGCCGCCAATGCGAAAGGTTTGTATCTATCTATGTATAAGATGCACGCCAAGCTAAAAGAGTTGGTCAGCAACATAGCCGGAGCTGCCGAACAGTTAACCGATACAGCCGTTCAAACTTCGGGGATGTCAGAGCAGACCAATAACAATGTTCAGGAACAGTTCCAGCAGACAGAGTTGGTCGCCACCGCCGTTGAGGAGATGACTGTCACAGTCAACGAAGTTAGCCTCAACGCCTCTAACTGCCTCAGCGTGATACAGGAATCTGAAACAACCATTAAAGAGGGGCAGGAAAATGTCCTGCAAACGGTCGGTAATGTTGAAAAGCTTGCAAGCGATATCAACGACGCCACAGGGGTAATACTCTCTCTGCAAGAGAAGAGCGCCGAAATAAACTCGGTCTCCGAGGTGATAGGCAGCATAGCCGAGCAGACTAACCTGCTGGCCCTGAATGCCGCCATCGAAGCCGCAAGGGCTGGAGAGCAGGGACGCGGATTTGCCGTGGTCGCAGATGAGGTCAGGGCACTCGCCTCCAAGACTCAGGAGTCCATCTCGAGTATTAACTCCGTTATTCTGTCGCTCCAGCAAAGTGCTGATGAAGCCGCTACGGCGATGCAGTCAAGTCAAAGCAGTGCTGAAAGTACGATCTCTGAAGCGAGGAGTTCCGGTGAGTCACTCTCAAAAATAGCCGAGTCGAGCCGGAAGATTGTCGATATGGCGAGTCAAATATCCGTAGCGTCAGAGGAGCAGGCAAGCGTGACCTTGGATATCAGTCAAAACGTACAGATGATAAGAAGCGGAGCAGAGCAGACATCGATTGGTGCATCCGAGATGGTTAAGACCAGTGAACAGCTGTCGACCCAAGCTAACAGCTTAAAATCTATGGTCGCCTCATTTCGTTATTAATACCAATCCTACTAAATATGTGATCTTTCAGCGGGAGTTCAAAGCACTGTAGGCAAGGCGGATGTTTGAAGCGAATAGTTATTCTATATCGAAAGCATCTAACGCAGCATAAAGGGCTTTGAAACCCGCACTATGTGAGCCTCTCAGGCATTCCACTTCAGCGTTGCATTGACTTAAAAGGGGGTAACCATTTCTTCATCAATGCGTCTTGAATTGAAACGCCTGAGTGGCTCTGAACTGCTCACCTATTTAGTGAGATTGGTATAATACCCCATGGGGTCACACAAACCTGACCCCATGACTGATTAGTCAATACCCAAACGACCTCGAAATGCAGGATTCAGCATGTCGAGAAGTGACAGAGTTCAAGGTCGTTAATTGCTCCTGCATTAACGACATTCCCACCATCCGTGGTGGTCTTCATGAATAGCTGGACTAGTTATTCTCGGCTCTGGCATCCTGCTTCACCCTACCTTCTGCATCCATGCAGTCGTAATTCAATATTTATTCTTATAAATAAAGAATGCAGAAACATGTTGCTTCTCGCCTTGCCCTTCGGGAGTTCCCGTAGAATATATGCACTGCGTTAGTGATATTGAAAAGGGACTAACCATTCTCTTCAATCACTGCCTTGTTCAGCTATCCTACGAGAGCTCTGAAACGAGCATTTTGAAGTGGCTTGGGTATATTAATCAAAATTCAGGACTTTTTACCTTGAAAGCGCTACCCTGTCAGCACGTTTAATTTGAAGCCACGACGACAACAGCAACTATGACGAATCCTGAATCACCTATGGTTACCGCCCTTAAGCTTAAACGTAAATCACGCCAGCTCGAGATCACCTTCGATACGGGTGAAACGTTTCAGCTTAGCTGTGAGATGCTGCGAGTCTACTCCCCTTCGGCCGAAGTGCATGGACATGGCAACCCGGTATTAGTCACCCACAAGAAAAACGTCAACATTAAGGAGCTAACTCCTGTTGGCAACTATGCAGTGAAAATCACCTTCGACGATGGTCATGATACGGGTCTGTTCTCATGGCAGATTTTACACGGTCTCGCGACTAACCAAGTCGAACTATGGGAAAATTACCTCGCCAGACTACGCGCAGCTAAAGCCAGCCGTGAACCCTTGATCGATATGGCAGTTAAATACCATAAGTAGTAAAGGGTGCCAGCCCTCAAAAATACCAATAAGGCTCTGATATTAAAAGTATACAGAGCCCTATAGCCAGTTTTAGCCAAGCCCTTGCCAGCCTCTTTTCTTTCTCATAGTTTGATTCACCTACAGCCACATCCCCACCCGTTCAAAACGTTTCATTGACCTCTACCGGCTCAAACTCGCCATTCCTCCGGTTTATCTCATTCACTGGACTCTCCCTTAGCCTCCAAAAGTAGTTCAGAGATGTAAATCACCCTACCCATATGGCAAAAATAACATGAAAAAGCGCTTCTAGAGGGATCTCAATCACAGCGAGTTTCGACACTGTCATTTCTACTAGTGATGGCGACCAGATACACCTCCTATTCTTATCAAACTTATTAGAACAACAAGGAATAGATGATGAAACGCAATTCCATTATAGCGGTGTTAGCCCTCAGTTTTGCCCTTGGTGGTTGTGGCAGCGACGACTCCTCCACCCCAACACCTCCGATCCCACCCGAGCCACCGATTGTAAAGCCAGATTATGTTTTTGGTGGCCCTACTGAAGATGAGCAAAAGCTAAACAAGGTGATTCAGTTTGCTATTGTAAAAGGATTCAGCCCCCTAGATGAGGGGACTACAGCCAACAAGAGCAAGGCAAAGAGTTACTCGAGTGGTCATGAGATAGAAGGCGTGCTCGAGTCTAAAATGGTTGCAGATGCGGCAAAATTGGGACTCAAGGTTGATTACCTGCTGCCACCCACGGCCATCAACATGTCAGGTGTAAAGATCGACTCTATCCGCCCGGATATCTTTCAGGATGGCCGTGGTTCTGTGATGGATCTACTGCTATGGGCAGCCAAGAAATATAACCTCGACATCGAATATGAAAAAGATGAAAACCTCAAGACTCACTTTATCACCTCGATCGAAGGCATCACCGGCCTGCCGGAAGTGGTAGATCCAGAGAATCTTGGGAAAACTGAGGGGCAAGGCTGGAAATACCTGGTAGGTCCTAGCATATGGGAACATAAGAAAGAGGGCAGCTACGAGACTGAAAGTTACTATTACAAGGAGGAGGAGATCTATTTCCGTATGGATCACCACCCACTTAAGAACGAGATGAGTATCGTTCTGGTTGCCGCACAGCCTGGTGAGATGGATATTCGTAAGAAGAAATACCAGAAAGAGATGGACCGTTTAGCCGAGAATGGTGGCAAGGTGATCATCCCGGAAATCGTCATCGACTTTAAACCAGCTAAGACCACGGCAACAGGCGAGATCCTTATCCCGAATCAACGTGCGGTATTTAAAGATATCGAGGTCACTCCCCATAACCTCAGATCCGACATCTATAAAGAGGGAACCATAACCGAGCTTGATGCCTGGCTATCTCTGGTCGAACAGCGCCCCGATCTGAAGATCGATTGGTCCTACTGGCCACGTTTGAGTACCAATTCAAATGTTCAGGGCTATGTTGCGACGGCGATCAGCTTTAACGGCCGCGATGATGTGGGCAATATTGTTAACGAACGATATACTAACAACGGCTCTTGCGGATTCGTTCACCACACTGGTGAGTGGGAAAACTATATGGACTCAGGCGCCCAAAATGGTCTCTATCAATGGGTCATGTGCTCAGCAAGAACCGACATGGGCGGCGATGAATATCGTAAAGCCTGTTATGGCCAGATCCCCGGGATCCTTGGCTATCGTGCCCGCAACTATGGTGAAGGCGAGCAATTTGAGAACCATAACCCTAAGGGGCGTGGTTATATGAAGTTTGGTTTGCCTTTCGGTGGTAACGATCCACACCTGACCGGTGATGCCATGATCATCTATGGGCCAGAATACATTAACTATATTGGTGCCGCCTTCGGGAATGGTTACGGTAACCAAGAATCAACTTCTGGTTGTGATGCAGAAGCTCCTGAGATCGATCCGACTCGGATCAAAGATATCAGCCAGGCCAGAGCCCCATTAACATCGTCTCACTTTGGCTGGAAAATACCAGACTGTACGACTTGTCACAATGCCGCCAACAGCCATGTGACTCAAGAAATGGCGCCGTGGGAATGCGCAGAGTGTCATGGAAATAATGGCGCGCCGGATAGTCATGGTGAGTTACTGACCTGTGGTTTCTGTCATGCCAAGACATTAGCCAAACACGGCGATGCTTACTCAACCAAAGATGATTACTACAGTGAGCAAACCAACTTTAAAGAGCCTGAAAGCTGCTTGACTTGTCATGTAGAAAAACAGGAAGGCACTCAGTAATTCATTTATAAATCAGAGGAAGGTAACCCCTTCCTCTAGATAGTCGGGGAGTCATTATGTCTGCGCAACAGAGTGGAATGGTCTGTAACAGGATCATCGAGAGCTTTCTCGAAAAACTGGCACCCTTCGGTATTAAACGGTTTTACTATTGCATTATTCCGGATGAACTATCCAATGTTTGTATTGTTCCGGATGAGCAAGCCAATATTCTAAACAGCGACGGTAACGAAGAACTTCACATAGCTAAAATGATCGATCTGAAGAAGATGCGCTTTGCCGTCGCCTCAGATCCGGAAATCTTAAAGTTCCGCGAGGAGTTTCTACATCGTTTTGCCAGAAATGATGAGGGCTACCAACTCTCAGGCCCCTCAATCCGGAAAAAGCATAACCCCTATATATGGCCGGAAAACACCATGCCGGTGCGACGAAAACGGAGCTTCGAGCAGCTACTAAACCTATACCAAATACGGACCAGAATTAGCTTTTATCACCCGGTAAAAGATAAAAAAGGCTGGATAGGGATCTGTAACCTCTTTTCATGTAATGACCGGGAAGAAGTTATCGATAACATCTCATCGACACCAGATGAATTGGAGACGCTTCTCAGGGAATTTGCCGAAACATTTAATACCTTAGCATTTAAGACCATTAACCCCATCTCGAACTTCAGAGTATTATCCCCTACCTGCGTAGAGATACTCTCATTAGTCGCTCAGGGATGTTCCAGTGAAGAGGTAGGTAAACAACTCTATATGAGCGAACGTGGTGTCAACTATCACCTCGATAGAGCAAGATTAATTCTAACGGCCAAGAACCGGACAAACTTGGTCAGTAAGGCTTATCAGAGTGGATTATTGTAGTTACCTGTTTTGCAGCGCTAAGCCGATAGCCATGAGATAGAACCCGAGGTAACGACTCTGCTCTCTCGCATCTGACGCGCTCACTCGGGAGTTTTCTGGATAAACTATTTAAACTTAATTGAGTTCTGAATCTGAGTATTCACCTCGAGTGTAAATATATCGGGTCTGGAATAATGCCCCGCCACATCCAAAGCCCTCTTGGATATGGCGACCGCCTTGGAGTCGACTTCGGCGTACAGTATGCCCTTCTCTTTTCTCATAGGCCCCGCAACTATCTCTCCACCCGGAGCGACCACGACTGAGTCACCCGGGTTAATCCATTCATCACTATCCGGGTAGAGTTTGTCTTTATCGGGAAAGTCATCGGGTAGATCGCTATGCTCAAGGACGACCCCACTGCATATAACCCAGCAACGTCCCTCTCTCGCAATATGCTGCATCGTGCCTATCCAGCCGTCACCGCTGTCATAAGTGGGCGCGACATAGATTTCAACTCCCTGGGAATAGAGAGTATACCTAGCCAGAGGCATGTAGTTTTCCCAGCATAGCAGAGTCGAAATCCTGCCAACGGGAGAGTCGACTACTTTCAGGCTGGAACCATCTCCAAATCCCCATACCATACGTTCAGGATTAGTAGGCATCAGCTTTCGATGGCGATTGAGTATCTGGCCACCACTGCCAATAATCACCACGGTATTATATAAGGTCGCCCGACTCTGTAGTCCATCACGTTCGTTCATGCCGCAAATAACCGTGACCTGATTAGCCCGTGCGGCACAACAAAGCGGTTCGAGCCCACCGGCCTCGATATCGACGGCACTGTCGAGTAATCTAGCATGCAGGGCTTCACTGGTCCCCCAATCTCCACCGGGGCGTAGGCGCCAGATCCAAGCAGGATATCCGGCGATAAACGCCTCGGAAAATACCACTAACTCGGCGCCCGCTGATGCAGCATCTTCAATCAATGTCACCGCTTTTTCGATGGTGGCATCACGGTCCAGCAATATCGGAGACTCTTGAACTATGGCGATCTTAGACATAGTCACAACCTTCTTCATTCAGATGATTTCACTACTCTGCGTGCTTTTATCCCATGTTCGAGTAGTCTCAAAGCTTAGAAAATACAACCTCTCTTAAAGCTAGTTGAACTGTAATAGAAAGCCAGAATTTAGCGAGTACTGATAACGCTCCCGGTCAGATATAGGCCCAGTTTTTTATCCCAAGTTTAAATCCGTGACTCATTCAGGAATGGTTAATCCAGAAATGATTGATCCACATTATGTTAATGGCCTGTTAGCGGTTAAGTAAAAAATCCACCATGTGTCATACTGTCAGCAGCTATCTATTAGTGGGGTTAAGGATGCTATTCAATAACGGACTAAAAAAAGAAAATGCAATTCTAAAACAGCAACTTCAAGAATTAAAGGAGCGGCATGAAACGGAAATTAAGGAGCTTGTTGAAGAGTTAAAAAGAAAGGATCTTGAGCAGAATAACATACAGCAAGAGCAACAACTCGATGCCACCCTGATAACGAGCAACCTTAGGGGCGGAAGAATGTTGGAAACCATTCGCACAGGACTCGCCAATAGTGCGGAAGAGCTGATCCATGAAAATGAAGAGCTCAAGCAACTCGATGAGATGTTCTCACAGACTCATACTGCACTCGGCCAGCTTGAAACCCGCGCTCAAAAAATCAGTGAACAAACCAATAACACGATGAACTCAGCGTCTGCCTTAGATGAGACTGCTAAATCGATAGGCCAGCTTATCGTCTCGATTCAGGAAATTTCATCACAGACTAACCTACTTGCACTTAATGCGGCCATTGAGGCTGCACGTGCCGGCGAAGCCGGGCGAGGCTTTGCCGTGGTTGCCGATGAGGTTCGCACCCTAGCAGGGAAAGCCCACGAGGCCAGTGACAAGATAGAGAGTTTAGTCAATCGAGTCTTAAACCAAACCCATGAGATAAAAACATCAATTAGTGAAAACCAATTGTATGCGGCTGATATATCGGCATCGTCTGAACAGATAGGCGTCGTCGTCAATGAAGTACTCTCCAAATCTCAACATATGCAAAAAGTTATCCACTTAGCGACTGCGCGCTCGTTCCTCGATACCGTCAAACTAGACCATGCGGTATGGAAAAATAACGTCTATAGCCATCTGCAAGAGCGGGACTATCAAGCCCAAGTGAATAAGCATACCGAATGCCGTTTAGGTCAGTGGTACTTCGAAGGCGCCGGAGCCGAGCAGTACAGCCATCTGGCAAGCTTTAATGGCTTAAATCCGCCTCATCAGCTGGTTCATGACTCCGGGCGTAATGCGATTAAAGCGGGTATGGATGGTGATCAACATGCATTGATTAAACACGTTGAAGCTATGGAGGATGCCAGTGAGGGCGTCGTTCACTCTATAGACCGCCTACTCAGCGAAGTAACCAATGCACAGCGCAGGACTCGCTAAAGGTAAGCGATTAATCTTGCTTTTCAATGGTTATCTCAAACCGCTTGGTATCACCGGCAAACCACTTTTGTACGTAAATGGTGCCCATTATGGGCGCCTGGCCGGATTCTGGGACCTCTTGATATCGCACACTATTCTTGGTCTCTTTTTCATACTCAAACTTTACGGTTTTCTTAGTCATTATTCTCTCGATTACTTTTATCTACTCATGCCAATTGATATTAGCTCAAGTACTTTTCCAGTCATTTTGCTAAACTAGCATGCTATCAATTCAAAAGCTGCTTACTATGTCCAAACTCAAACCTGACGTTAACATTATCCATAGCGGGATTTTCACCAAGTGGAACGAGCAAAGTGACAATCTGCCAAGATTAACAAAAGCTACGGTTCATGTTCCCGCCGAGATAGACATTGAGTTTGGTTTTATCGCGCAGATCAAAAAAGCCAAAAATCAGAAACTCAGATATTGCATCTACCATCCAGATATCCCCGATGAAAACGGTAATACCAGGCCACCATTCGACGGTGAGGTTTACGTCAAAGAGAATGACTGGAAATTCTACCTAGGCGATACCATTTGGGCACCGGAGCACAACAAGGTCGGCAAGTGGCGCATGACGCTAGAACTGAAAGGGAAAGTCATTGCCGAGAAGACCTTCAGAGTACATCTGAACGATGAGCTTCCACGGCAAACAAATAAGAGTATTCAAATGGATGATGACGCAGAGAAGATTGCATCATTCTGGAAAAGAAGAGGCTGTTAGCCACTGAGGCGTTTCACCTGTCAGCTCATTTTCACATATCAGCTGGTGAATATAAAATCTAATATTGACATCTATATGCCCGACGACCGGGCTCCCGTTTTCATTGAGCATAGTGATTAACACACTAGAGACTTAATCTTAGTAAACAGAAACCATTTCTACCGTTAATTCAAAGTGGAATTAACTAAAGATTTAATGGCATCGACTAACCATGGCAGATTTGGCTTTTGATTATTTCTATTATACACGAGGTAAAGTGTTGGAATGCTTAAGTTAGTATAAAAATGCTCTACCTCTACTTTCGATAGTCTGCAAGCATGAAAATCTGGCATACTATTAATTACATTATAAATAGAACTAAACGGTAGTAGTGTTACGGCATTTCTTTCACGCAGGCAATCAAATAAACTATATGCCCCACACACTTCAACCTCTACATCTAATTCCATAGCATTTTGTATACAGTATTCCTGAAATTTGCTCCGACTCTGAACTAGAGAGCCAATATTACACTCAACGTATGGGTAGTTTGCAATTGAATTAAGATTGATATTTTTCTTTAACAATGGATGATTATGATCACAAATCAAGTATAGAGATTCAAGCTTAGCAAGTGGAATCGATATCAAATTTTTATCAAAAGAACCAACCACATCATCACTATCACTACTGCATATTCCAAAATCTGTTTTTCCGGATATCACGTCATCTATAGAAGAACGTCCCCATTGAGAGATATTGAAGCTTATATTTTCCTTTTCACTATGAATCATAGACAAGAGCAACTTTGGGAAGGGAAATGAGATAATGTCAGGAGCGGAAATCTCAAAGTGATAAAGATCATCATTTGTTACTCCGCAGTTAATCTTTTGCAGTTCTGAGCAGCATACTAAAATTTTCTTTGCTACCGGGTAAACCTTATCAGCAAATTCATTGGGGATTAACCCGTGCTTTTTCCTAATAAAAAGCTCATTACCTAACACCTCTCGAGTATGTTTAAGACATCTACTTACCTTAGGAGCCGAAATATTTAGTTTGATAGAAACCTTTGTAACAGACTTCTTTTCATAAAGATTGACAAGAATGTTTATACTTAACAAATCCAGGTTGCTAAAGGAAATACTATTCATAAGGTGCCCAGCAATAGAAAATAACAATTCCATATTACATCTATTTAAAATTACTTTCTTAAAAAATATAACAAAACAACGATCCAATCACATCAACAAGATTCTCGAAATATGCATAGCATTTATTTACATATAGCATTAACCTGTTATCAACACTGATCTTCAAACGCAATTAATACTGACAAAACATACAGATAGATATAAAGTCGCAATATATTGGAATCAATTCACCATCATATCACTTAATGTAACCTTAAGATTTCCACTCCTTGAAACAACAGTAATTCAATATTTACATTAAGTATTTGCAGGCCGTGCATTTGTAAAATACGTATTTTACAAATATGTCAGGCACTACAGATAACAGTCTCCACCCTTCTTCAAAATGGCAACATTGATCTAAATCAATGTGAACAATTGAAACGAAGTGAATAATCCACTCGCTAAACAAGCAACCACACTTTAATTTGGAGGTTTACATTATGAACGCAACAGTAATACTTAACTATGCTTTCATGTACTTTGTACTATTTCTAGTTGTCCCATCTGTCACCATTGTATTTGCAATGACATGCATTAAATTTTTCAAATCTGAAAAAATACAAACTGAAGGGGTAATCATTGAATTAACTCCGGAGAAAACAAAAGCGAAGTTTTCAGGACTTACAGCAAGGCTAAATGAAATAGCAAGAGGTAAGTACAATGTGTTATACGGGGCATCTTTGGGTAGCATTCTCGATGTAAAAAGTGACAACAATCATCATACTTATGAAAACATTAAAAATTGTCAGTTGGATTATGTAATACTTGACGAACAATCATCAGTAAAACTGGTCATTACAAATCCTGAACATAACACACCGGAAAATAGTGACTTTATAGATTCATCTCTAGCTAAAGTTGGTGTGAATGTTATCCACATATCGGATAACAAGCAATGTGATGACTTATTAGTAAGAGAGTTGTTGGTTGCCTGATATTAAGCAGTACTAAACACCATTGATTTAGTACTGTTATTTAATGTTTTTAAATAGCCAACTCATGCAATGAGATCTTATTATGTCTAGTTTTAAAAAAATTTTCACCCTCTCTATACTGACTTTGACTACATTTATTTCAACACCATTTTCTATTTCTTATGCTAATACGCTTGAGTTAACAATAAACATCAACAAGCAATGTATCATGTGTCATAAGAAAAATGGAAAAATGTTCGGCATTCATTCTAGCAACTCATTAGAGTTACGTTGCCAAAACTGCCACAGAGAAAAAGAAGGTCACCCAAGGAAAAAATCAAGCCTAATCAAATTTAGTGACGATTCACTCAACACCGCTGAAGAGCAAACCGCAGTTTGCACTACATGTCATAACTCCGATGATTTAATCGAAGTTGATTGGACTCATGCAGTTCACTCAAACAAAGTTAATTGTGCTAAGTGCCATCAATTACACACCGAAACAGATCCAGTTATTGCAATTTCAACAGGTGAGCGCCGTCAGCTATGCGTTAACTGCCATGAAAGCCGATAACCAGGGGGATATATGGAAAATAAAAGAAGACTCTTTTTAAAATGTGCTTGTGCTACAGCGGTCGGCGCGGTTGGATCAACAAAGCTTATAGCAGCCCAATCAGATACTAAAACAGATACTACAGAAGCCGAGGTCAATTACGCACTTATTCATGATGAAACTAAGTGTATTGGTTGCGAAGTGTGTGTTGATGCCTGTCGTGAAACGAACAATGTCCCCGAAGGTGTAAGCAGATTAGAGATTGTTAAAACTGGCCCATTTGGTGAGTATCCTGATCAGTACTTTAGTTTCTCTCGCAAATCATGCCAGCAATGTGATGGAACTCCCTGTGTCAATGTCTGCCCAACAGGGGCTGCGTACAAAGATCCTAAAACAGGCATTGTCTCAGTAGACAGTTGGAAATGTGTTGGGTGTATGTACTGCATTGCCGCATGTCCATATCAGGTCCGATTTATCAACCCTGTTACCAAAGCCGCTGATAAATGTGATTTCTGTAAAGAAACTCGTCTTAAAGAAGGAAAGTCACCAGCTTGTGTCGCTGCTTGCCCAACAAAAGCACTTGTCTTTGGTAACCTAAAAGATCCTGATTCTGAAATTGTTAAGGTTCTAAAAACGACACCAAATTATCGCAGAAAAACAGAGCTGGGAACTCGTCCAAAACTATTCCGTATTGCAACAAAAAGTGGGGAGATAAAGCTATGAATCCATTTCACTTTGATAGCCTTGTTTGGCATTGGCCTATCGCAATCTACCTTTTTTTAGCAGGTATATCGGCCGGAGCTATTTGTTTCGCCGTATTACTAAAGCACTTTAAATTAGGTCAGAATGCTTACAAATCGAGTTTTGTTCAAGCAGCTTGCCTACTTGCACCACTAGCCGTATTTTCTGGTCTTGGCATACTCGTTCTCGATTTAACTAAGCCATTTGATTTCTGGAAAATCTTAGTATTTTACAATCCGACTTCGATTATGTCTGTTGGAGTTGCAGTGCTAATGATTTATCAGGTAGCCTTATTTTCATGGTTAGCTTGCTTATTTAAAGAGCCTATCTCCAATTGGTGTGACCATCGCTGGCCATTGATTGATAGGATATTAAGTTTATTAGATAAGCATGAGCCTACCATCACAGGGTTGTTAGTGATGCTAGCTTTGTCTTTAGGTGCTTATACTGGCTTTTTACTTTCTGCATTGACCACTTTTCCTATGCTCAACAATCCTGTACTACCTATGTTATTTCTTGTTTCTGGTATTTCTTCAGGGGCTGCGGGAACCTTGTTAGGTGGATTACTCCTCAAGGGAAACCCTGATAGTAAAGAAGTTCATTTTATTCATCATATTGAAATACCGATCATTTTATTCGAACTGGTTCTGCTTTTCACCTTCTTCATTGGGTTGATTATATCTGGCGGACAGAGCCAAGCAGCGGCACTTACGGCGCTCGGGGAAGGTTTCTGGGGATGGATATTCTGGGCTGGGATCATTGTAATAGGCTTAACACTACCGCTCGCCTTCAATTTATTTATGACAGCCTCCTCTAAACGAAAACTATCTTATGTTGCCATTACAGCTAGTTGCAGTTTATTGGGCGTTTTACTGCTGCGTAACTTCATTCTTTACACTGGTCAAATGACTGTCGCATAAACCAATACCAGGAGTTTATTACATGCTTAGAATTTTAGGATTAACATTTCTATTAATATTATCAGGTTACGTAGTTGCAGAACCTATAGCAGATACCCATGCTGAAATGAGTGGTTGCGAATCTTGTCATATTAACGGTGAACCATCTGATGACATGGTTCATGAAAATAGTTCATGTGTTGAGTGTCATGGCCCCTTGAGTGACTTTGCTGACGAAACGCATCAACGACACCATGATGTTTTAGAATGCAGTAATTGTCACCTTGCTCACGATGAAGTAAAACTTAGCGATTCTTGCGTTAATTGTCACTAATAATGGTGATTAATTAACGTGCAATGAATGAATTAATTAGCCATACCTCATCATGGCTAATTGATTTCGTTGAAGTGTTAATCCCTTCATTTCAGCGAGTTCACAGGGAAGTTATTGGGCAGGTAGCCACATTAAATTTACAGGATTAATAGCCGTTATTAATTTTTGTACCCAACCTCCAAATGGGTTCGTCACTCTATTCTGTAGAGTGACATTTTTATTTTTAGCATAAGGACTAAGGCTACCCACTGATGGTCTGTCAGCAATCTTCAAAATCAATGACTTAACAATCCCTAGAATGAAATTGCTTTATGTCTCAAAATTAAGCTTAGTCTCATTAATCTGCCAATCTAATGAAGCCTAGAATTTGCAATGTGTAACTCCCTTAGATTTCCAACTTTGGGTATCGCGCAGGCTTATCAAGGTCGCCAACCACTTTCTTCTTAGGTAAATACGCTTCTAACTGATGGATAGGCTGCACGAACAGCCATCACACTTATCATCAGGATCCGGGAGTACTTCGATAAACTAACCAGTCAAACCAAATGTCCACTGGCGAAGGTATCTGGCAATCGAAATCATCGAGTCTAACGATACATCCTAAGCAACTAAAATTAAAAAGAAAACCACTCATTACACAATAAATACAATCACCAAAACACAAAAAACCACCGCTTCTAGGAACGGTGGTTTCAGTTGCTTTAACTCATTGAAGGTTTTGTTATTTCTGGTTTGCTTTGCGCTAACTCGCCGGTAACCAAAAATGTTTACCTATGGGTTTTACTATTTCTGGTTTGCTTTGCGCTAACGCGCCAGCAACCATAACAGATAGCCTTAAGGTTTGAGTCTCCATATTGAAGACAGGTTGACTGGCAGGAGTGAAGGTATAAGAGCCAGGACTTACTTCAACCAGTGTATCGATACAATCAGACTCTTCTGCATCGCAGCCATATTTAGATGCATTATGCCAGGGCATGCTAAACGCCGAAGTTATCTCGGCAGGCATACTCAGGTACATCACCTCGAAATCGCTACCGGCATCAGTAACCACCTGACTATCTGCATCAGTCAAGGTAAAGGCGATGGCGAAGCTTTGAGGATCAACCGACCCGATGAAGACTCTAATCTCGTTAGCCTGATCTATGGTGACACTCGCAGATATAGGATCAGTCGGCTCTACCGGAACAACTGGATCAACCGGATCAATTGGCTCAACGCTCACATCATCATCGGAACCACAGGCAGACAACAGCAGTGCCAGGGAAGCGGTTATAAGTAATTTACGCATAAGAACTCCCTTAGTTGTGGCAAGTGCTACAAGTCGCATCCGCGTGCATGCCAGTCAGACCGGACGTAACATCATGTGGTGCGTGACAGGTCTGACATTCCATATAGGAATTCACATCCGAACCAATGTAGGTATCAGGCTCACGCTTGGTGCCAGTATGGCAACCGGAACAGTCATCATTGCCTTGAGCATGTATCTCAAACTCAGGATCGGTTGCTAGCTCGCCTTTGAGCGCAAGGTTTAAAAATTCGACCGTCTTGAATGCTATTTCTGCCGTTACCTGAGCACAACGCTCATACTTGGCTTTATGCTTCCCACCAAGCTTACTCGTGGCAGACCAGTGTGAGACCGAGGTGTGACACAAGATGGAGCCGGCGACCGACTGGCCAATCATATCAGCTGATAACAACTCACCAGCATCATTGTGCATAATCGGCGCACCGATATAATTCAGAAACTTATCATCGCCACGAGGCATAGGAGTCTTTTCATAGTAACGGTTGACAGCACTGATAACCTGGAACTGATCGACACCGCCTAGAATGTTAATAATCATAGCCGCGGCATTGACGCAGCCACAGATAGAACCCCACCCCTTAACGCCGGAGCCACCATAGACAGTGATATTGGTTGGGATGGCGGCAAAATTACAGGCATCCTCATGCCCTTGAGCGGCAAGTTCCTTAACTACGGCATTGAATACACCATACATACAACCACCACGAAAATAGCCTTCATAGGCACGTTTGGCGACTGCAAAAGGATCCAGCTCAATATATCCCAGTAAGTTATCTGCTAAATCTTTACCGTTACTACCCAAACCGATAGCACCATCGACCGGACATGTATCAGCGGCGAACACGGCGGGTGACACAGCGGCGGCACCGGCAAAACCAACAATCTTTCCCATCGCCTGACGTCTATCTAAATTCATAATCATCTCTCCAGTTATTGAAAATCTGCATTTCAACATAGTGATGAATTGCATTTCCCAATTATAAATATCTTAAAAAACAACAGCTTAGCCATTCCCTGCGAAAAAGATGATAGCCCTAAAGCAGAAAACAAATTGTGACCGACAAAACGTTTACAAACAAAATTTCAACAATTCTGATAACTAAATTATCAAGGAGGTCTGCCGAGATTATGGTATTTAAGAGGTAGCCTATTACAACTGGAAGGGTAGGTTCGGTGGTATGGAAGAGATAAATATTAAGTACTTATGCGACCTGAAAATTTTAAGGAGATGTTTGCAGACATCTGTTTGAAACATAAGATCCCCAAAGATCTCGTTAAAAAATATCTCATAAGCAAATCGTTGGCATCTGCCCATCTGTCTTGCGTTATCTGTCTGGTCATTGTCTGGATGACTCCGTTACAGCTTCGCTTCAGGAGCACGTAGGAAAATATCCGGCATACGGAGGGGGAGCAAGCTCTTTCAAATCCGTATAAGCTCGGAAAAGTTATACAACCATAAACGTGTATTGCTAGCTTAAATTGAACTTGCGGCGTAAAGGCAAGAAGCATCAGTCTAATCACCCTCTTTACCGTTAGTGATATCTGAGGCGGTGAATCCATGTCAGTCGATGAACTTCATGTGTAACAATTTACAGTGCGGCCACATGATTCACTTGAAAATTGAACTCCTTGGCAAGATTTGGCGAGCAAGAAACAGGGAGAAAACTCAATTTTCAGGTGTTTTGGTACACGGAAGGCAACGATATGGCTTTAACAGACATTCAGGCATTGCAAATAGGGAGTGACCTCTAAGCTTGGAAAGCCTATGGGACAGAGCGGCCTGGATGGTAATTTGATCAACAAAGACGAATATCACTGGTTATCATTATAAAAATGCTCCCGCAACTTCTCAGTCAACTTCAATGCTAAAATATCATCGCTAGAGTCATTTGCCAGTAAATAGTATTTAAGTTCTTTGTAGGTGGATGTCTCACTAAACAAGTTAGTTGATAATTCAGTAATGTCGAGGAACTCAAGATCCGATCTTTCTTGCAGAGTATGAAGAAAAACAGATCCTGCCACCAATCCTACACTGTCACCAAGCTCGAGATAATCAAGAAGTAGTCTCATGTCAGAAATTTTTAGTGCAACGGTGATTGGGATTTTTTTCTGGTAGGCAATCTTATCGATACGGGGCATTTTCTGCTCGTCTAAAGCATAATTTGATATGGCTACTTTATATTTGAGAATGCTCTCTAGTGTGATTTTAGAATTGAAGACAGGGTGCCCTTTCTTTGCTACCAAGAAATAGCGGCCTATTTCTCCTATTTCATACTGGGTGATGCCGTCCGCTTGGGCTGGGTTGACAGCTATACAATAATCAAAGACGCCGTTAACCAATTTTTTCTGAAAGTCTGATGCAATTGTGTGTAGTTCGAAAGAAAACTGAGCCCCTTCACCGTTAGTAATTTGATTCAAGCAGTCAAAAATTATGTTATGAAAATTCCCCTGAGCAGCAACATTAACCGCCTTATTTTCTGCTACAGTGATCTCCATGGTGTGAGCCAGTGAGCGATAGTTCGCGACTAACGTTTTGGCTAGGGGGTAGAGTCTGTCAGCCAGATGATTTGGTTTCATGCCATGCTGCTGTCTAATAAAAAGTTCATTTTCAAAAATATGACGAAGGGACGTCAATGTTCGGCTTACTTTTGACTGGGTTATCGCTAACTTTGAGGCTGCAGCGGTTCCACTCTTTTGTTCATAAAGCTCTACAAATACGGATAATGTAAAGGAATCAAGGTGATCAATTTTTTTCATGAGTGTATTCCGGAAATATTTTTTGCTGCATGCGCCATACTTTAACTGCAGTTAAAGTATGGTGCCATCGTTTCAAATCACACTTTGCAAATATAGTAATCGACTTTCTTTTACCCACAAATTAGAAGAATCATTTGCAATTCATGCATAACACAATCAAAAAGACTTTTATCCCTAATCGTACTCATACCGTCTCTTTGATTATTAATGCACTTAAAACGTAAACCTTATCGGCAGGCACTTCCCCCGAGTGAACGTGTCACCGATATCTACTTTGCACTGAAATAGATGGCGAAGGGATAGCATTCTTTTTTATAAGAAGCGCTTGGGGCTTCATCTGACTCTCGATGAAAGATCGGGGCGCTGGGATAGATGACTTCAAACAATAGGAACCCTATGGTTCTAAATTGAATATACGAAAAAGCCCCAAGCACTCTTTGTTATAAGAAGTGCTTGGGGCTTCACCTGAATGGGCTACAAATCCCATTTTTAACTTCGTGCATACGAAAAAAGGCTACTCTTTCGAGTAGCCTTTCGTCTTGAATGTGGCACCGGGATAGCTGATTCAAACAATAGGAACCCTAGGGTTCTAAATTGAATATACGAAAAAGCCCCAAGCACTCTTTGTTATAAGAAGTGCTTGTGGCTTCACCTGAATGGGCTACAAATCCCATTTTTAACTTCGTGCATACGAAAAAAGGCTACTCTTTCGAGTAGCCTTTCGTCTTGAATGTGGCACCGGGATAGCTGATTCAAACAATAGGAACCCTAGGGTTCTAAATTGAATATACGAAAAAGCCCCAAGCACTCTTTGTTATAAGAAGTGCTTGGGGCTTCACCTGAATGGGCTACAAATCCCATTTTTAACTTCGTGCATACGAAAAAAGGCTACTCTTTCGAGTAGCCTTTCGTCTTGAATGTGGCACCGGGATAGCTGACTTCAAACAATTGGAACCCTAGGGTTCCAAATTGAGTATACGAAAAAGGGCTACTCTTTCGAGTAGCCCTTAATCTAAATGTGGCGGAGGGATAGGGATTTGAACCCTAGACGGGCTATAAACCCGTGCCGGTTTTCAAGACCGGTGCATTCGACCACTCTGCCATCCCTCCGAACGCCGCTGATAATAGGGATACTTGAGTTCAATGTAAAGCCCCATATGAACCAAATGACTAAAAAACAATCCGTTAAAGCAAATAAATGCTTAATCAGCCATTTTTCAGCCAATAACTACCCAAACCAGCGCAATATCTTCATCTGGCAATCAACTAAGCCACCGCAGGCAAAGCATCAAACATCTGCAACAGTTGCACTGTCATGATTAAAATACCGGCTAAGGTCACTAATGCGAGTCCCAATGATCCGCCTTTAACCCGATAGCCCCCCAGCCCGACTTGTCTGCGCTGGGTCGATACCATAGCCACCGGAAGGAAGATCGCCAGTACCACTAACGCAAATGCCGCGTAGCCTAAAGCTGCGATAAATCCTTGAGGGTAAAACATCGCAAATCCCAATGGCGGCATAAATGTCACCAGGGCGACCTGAACTCTATGGCTCGGCTTCGTGCTGCGCTTCAACAGGTCTGCAATAAAGTCATATAAGCCTAAACTGACACCAAGAAATGAGGTAGCCAGAGCGAGATCGGCAAATATCGATACCGTGTTCGCTATCATAGGGTCATGCAGTAATCGGCTCAGAGAGCCGATGAACCCATTGAGGCTTTGACTCCCCATTAAATCACCTTGTGTCAGAACCCCCTGGCTGGCCAGCATCCATAACAGATAAACCGCCAGTGGCAGTGCCGAGCCCACCACAATGATCCACCTCAATGCCTTAGTATCCTTCCCTAAGTAACGCACAATAGATGGAATAGAACCATGAAAACCAAACGAGGTAAAAATCACAGGCAATGAGGCTAATACGAGCCCTTGATGCACAGGCAGCGCCACTAAGTTATCGACAGACACGTGAGGCAAAAGCAGGAACAACATCAAGACTAAGGCAATTAACTTCAAGGAAAATAAGCTGCGGTTAATCATATCGACAGAGCGAGTACCAATCGCCACTACGGTACCAATTAACACGGTGAAGAGTATCGCCCCCAACTGCATAGGGATATCCAGCTCAAACCAGCTTGTGAGCTTACTATGGATCTGCTCACCGCCACCGGCGATATAGGCCGCACATAACGCATAAAACAGAAACATCATTGAGAAACTGGCAATGAGCTGCCCTTTGCGGCCCAGCAGTTTATACGCCAAGGTGTGTAGGGTCGCATCGGCGGGGGCAAATTGGTGCACTTCGATCATCAGCAAGGCGGTATAGGTCATAAGCGACCAGATGAGCAGCATAATAATACTCGCGACACCGAAGCCCAGACCCGAGGAGGCAAGAGGCAGGGCTAACATACCCGCACCTATGGTCGTGCCGGCAATAATGAGCATGCTGCCGAAGATTTTACTTTTATTCATTTATGGTATTCCAAAACAGAGAGAATGTAGCCGGAACAAGCCCTGTATCATGGCCAATTTCCGAACAATAGATGGAATTGCCACAATGGTGTGATCTAAAAATGAGGGGGGGGACTAAAAATAACCTCTATCTACGCCATTGTGGCTATAGATAGTAATAAGTATTAGCGAGTGTTAACAACACGTTATTATCCTTGATAACCACTGTTAATCAACAACTTAACAAGCAGGAATGGAGTGTGGAGACTCTACCTTAGTTTTTCCTCATACATCTGTCAACAGTGAACAATTGTTTATACATGAAAGTGGAATTTTGCTAGCTTATACCGATTGATATTATTCGCAGTCAAATGAATGGAGATCCGATGAAACAGCTAGCTGCAATACTTATGGTTACTATGGCCCTCACAATTTCAGGTTGTGCAAGCTCCGTTTCTGAAACGGCTAAAGTTGAATACCTGACCTATGTCAGCGCCGGCCAACCCGTTCCGGTCAAGAATTTCACCGATTCTCAAGGTAATCACATAGATCTCACCGAATCACACAATGCCAAGTTGTTGGTCCTGTTTGCGACCTGGTGCCCCGACTCTCAACGGGCAATGAAAGCATTGCAGGCATCGGATCTTATTTTAGATCCCAACCTGGATATCATAGGTATTGGTCGCGAAGAGAACAAAGAGGCACTGGATAAGTTTGCCAATGAATATCAGATAAACTTCCCCTTAGTCGCCGATAGTGACCGCAGTATCTACGCCAAGTTTGCCAACGCCGGGGTCCCACGACTCATCTTGCTCGATGGCGAGAATCACATAGTCAAAGCTATTATAGCCGAGGGCGATAACCCCTTAGCCGAGGTCCGGTGGTAGGTCGCTGTTGACCATATCGAGTGCTAAGCGAGTTAGAGAATAATCTTGGCTGTCTTGGGCAGCCAAACAATCAGATGAATCCAATAGGACTAATGCTCAACCTGTATCGCCAGTGGACAGCTCTGATTGGCAAAGAGGACTTTAAAATGAACTTGCTTCATGGTTCTATATTCACAGATAAGCATTGAACCTTCGGTTTCTGATTTTATCAGTTGTGCGGTAACGGCTGTTTGAGGGGATGCAAGAGCTGAGCTTGCCGAAAAAATAAGGCTACTGGCTAAAATAATAGATCTGTTCATCAATTTTTTTATCATTCACTCTTTCCTAAAGATCAGAGTTTTACAGTAATACTCTTCATATCACTCACTCTATCATCACGAGCTGAACCTCTACTTAACAACCACTTAGGTTATTACCTTCGAAATAAAGTCCCCAATGAAATCCCGAATGAAATCCCGAATGATTTCTGCAAGGCGGAGCACGCCTCGTTAACCTGACAGGCAATCGTGACTGGACGAATGCCACCAAAATAAAGTAAAAACTAATACAAGAGTGAATAAAAAAGCCAATACAAAAGCTAACCGAACAAAAAAGGTAGGAGTGACATGAGCCGAATAATTACCGAGACCGACCGCCTCATTATCAGAGAGTTTAATCTTAATGATGCCGCAGCCGTACTTCATTTCAATGCCCCGGAGGAGGTAAACCGTTACACGGGAGATGCCGGCATGTGCGAAAGCCTGCAGGATGCAGAAGCGATCATCCGCGATATCTGGTTAGTCGAGTATGACAAGTTTGGCTATGGCCGCTGGGCGGTGGTACTGAAAGAAACCGGCAAGGTGATCGGGTTTTGTGGATTCAAGAACGAAACTCGTATCGGGGCAGTCGATATCGGTTACCGCTTTCACCCAAAGCATTGGGGCAAGGGCTACGCGACGGAATCGAATATGGCATGTGTCGACTATGCCAGGAAAGAGATGAAGTTAGATCGGGTCGTCGGTGACGCCGTAGCCGAAAATCAAGCATCGATCAATGTACTACTCAAGTTGGGAATGAGCTTTGATAAGCAGTACCAAGAAGATCAATTTACCGTCAATAGTTATCAGATGTTCCTCAAGAGTGGACGTAGCACCTGATGACCGGTTTTCCTACATTGAGCACTCACAAAATTACAGTTTATTCAGCTAATACGTAGCCATCCATCATGCCGACCATGCGACCGATCTCAGGTTTAGTTATGGTGTCGTTCGCGCCGAGTTGCAACGCCTTACTGCGGTTATCTTCACTCATCAGTGACGAGAACATCACAATAGGCATCTCACCATAGGCACTCGTATCACGCAGGCGCTTCAGTAAGTGCATACCATCCATACGGGGCATCTCCACATCGGTAATGATGGCACTGACGAAATCATCAACCGAAGCTCCCTCATCGACGGCTAAACGCTCATATTCAAGTAACATCTCGAGGGCATCACCGCCATCTTTCGCTGTAATAATGTTGTACCCGGCCGATCTCAATGTATTTTCAATCATCTTACGGATAAACGCGGAATCATCGACAACCAGTATGGTCTTAGCTTCACGCTTAGCCAGCATGGTATCGTCGATAATGACACTCTTATCCTGCAGTACATCATATTTATCCATGCTCAATTCCGGATTGATATCTGCGATGATTTTCTCAAAATCCAACACCATGATCAGATGTCCCTCCCGCCTGACAACGGCGACGACACAATCCTGTTCGCCAGCCTCTAAAAACTGACTGGGGGATTCAACCTGCTCCCATGACACCCGGTGAATACTGCGAACACTATCGATTAAAAAACCATTAATCATCTTGTTAAAGTCGGTGACAATAACAACCTTATGAGTCAAGTCATCTTTCGTCGGGATCCCAAGCCACCCGGCCAGATCCACCAAAGGGATCAAAATATCTCTTAACGAGAATACCCCCACCATATGCGGCTGAGCATTTGGATAATCAGATGTGCTTGGCACCAGAATAACCTCACGCACCTTAGCCACATTAATCCCGTAATGACATACTTTAAAACCGCCATCGGGGAGTAATTTATGCAGATGAAACTCGATAATTTCGAGCTCGTTGGTACCACTCTCGGTAAGGATCTCAGATTTTTTCAAGTCATTCATAAACGGCACTCAGGCAAACACAAACAATGAAAATAGGGAGGGACAATTATGAGTATAGGAAAGAAATGACGCTTTATCTGTTCTCGATGTTCCTGGCTCCGCTCTCAGTAAGAGTTGTAGCCGGTAAGTGCGAACGAAAATAGCTCTCGAGGTGAGGAATGAGGAGTGAAGGTGAGAAGGAAACGACCAAAACCAGTATTCGGCTTTCGATAGTGACAGCATAGTCGATGTCCGGGAACCGACTACGCTGCTTTTAAGTAAGAAGGATAAACCTTGTCAGGGCGATCTATTTCAATTCTCGATAGGTCTCCGTGCTCCAATCAAACACATATTCGATCCCTTGCCACTCATAAACCGTTCGGCCATCTCTTTGAATGACCCGGGCATTTGCGGGCAGACTCTTCAGACCTGAGGCATATTGCACACTGGTGGTCACTCTCTGTGGTGGTGCTATGACCTTAGGCTCGGGGCGCTTATACTCTCGACGATCGTAGCGATAGGGATAGCCCCAATTGTTACGCCAATAGGGACGATAGCGGTTGTTCCAATAGGGTCTGTTCCAGTAGTAGCCGTGGTTATTCCAGTAAGGTGATCCAGTGCTTACTCCAACACCCCAACGCCAACCACTGTTGTAGTTTGAATAATTATGTCCCCAGCTACTGCTCCATGTAGGTTGAACCCACACATTGCTGCTCCAATTGAAGCGATCTGAGGCTTGTGCACCCAAACTAGAAAGAGACAACAAACCACATAAGATAACAGCCCGTCTAACACGAGATAATTGACTCATCTTGCCTCCCTCCAGCTTCACTTTTTCATCAGGGCCAAACTTAACAGTAATCCTATATTACTCCTCTTTACAGCAAGAAGTAATTTACCTCTATCTTATCTATTTATTGTCTCCTCATAAATCAACCTAAGCAGTTAAACATGCGTACTAAAAATGGTATAGTGCGCGCCATGTCACATTTTAATAGCAGCGAGTAATTCCACATGAGTTTTAAGGATTTACGCAGTTTTATAAGCCACCTGGAAGCGAATGGTGAACTTAAACGTATCAGCCATCCGGTCGATCCCCACCTTGAGATGACGGAGATCGCCGATCGTGTGCTGCGCACCAAGGGCCCGGCTCTGCTGTTTGAAAACCCGGTTGGCAACGAGATGCCAGTATTGGCAAACTTGTTTGGTACGCCGAAGCGCGTCGCCATGGCACTGGGAAAAGAAGATCCTCTCGCACTGCGAGAAGTCGGCGAGCTACTGGCATTCCTGAAGGAACCAGAGCCTCCACGCGGCTTTAAAGACGCTATATCTAAGATACCTATGTTCAAGCAAGCCTTGAATATGCCGCCGAAAACGGTGCGTAATCCCCCCTGTCAGCAAGTAATAAAAACCGGCACCGATGTCGATCTCACTAAGCTCCCCATCCAACACTGCTGGCCGGGCGATGTCGCTCCCCTTGTGACTTGGGGGCTGACAATCACTAAAGGTCCACGTCAGAAACGACAAAATTTGGGGATCTACCGTCAGCAACTGCTCGGTAAAGATAAACTGATCATGCGTTGGCTTGACCACCGTGGCGGCGCGCTCGATTTTAAAGATTTTAAAGAAAAATTCCCCGGCGAACGTTACCCGGTCGTAGTCGCACTCGGCGCAGATCCCGTGACGATCTTGGGGGCCGTGACTCCGGTACCCGACTCGATGAGCGAGTATGCCTTTGCCGGACTACTGAGGGGCGAGCGCACCGATGTATGCAAGGCCGTGAGCTGTGATCTGGAGGTTCCCGCCACCAGCGAGATCATCCTAGAGGGTTATATCGATCCCGAGGAGATGGCCGAAGAGGGTCCCTATGGCGATCATACCGGTTATTACAACGAGACAGATAAATTTCCTGTCTTCACCGTGACCCATATAACCCACAGAAAAGACGCTATCTACCATAGTACCTACACCGGCCGTCCACCTGATGAGCCAGCTATGTTGGGCGTGGCATTGAATGAAATCTTCGTGCCTATTTTGCGCAAGCAGTACCCTGAAATTATCGATTTCTATCTGCCACCAGAGGGCTGCTCTTACCGTATGGCGGTGATCTCGATACGTAAAGAGTACCCTGGGCACGCTAAGCGGGTGATGATGGGCGCCTGGTCTTTCTTGCGTCAGTTTATGTATACCAAGTTTATTGTGGTGGTCGATGAAGACGTTAACTGCCGTGACTGGAACGATGTTATCTGGGCCATTACCACACGTATGGATCCCAAACGCGATACCGTCATGATAGAAAACACTCCTATCGATTATCTCGACTTTGCTTCGCCTGTTGCGGGTCTGGGCTCAAAGATGGGGATGGATGCCACCAACAAGTGGGAAGGCGAAACCGATCGTGAATGGGGAACTCCAATCGTGATGGATGAGGCCGTAAAACAAAGAATTGATACTATCTGGGACGACTTGGGCATAGACGATGCCCCTACCCTATAATTTATAGTCTGCGATCTTAAACAAGATTAGCCAAAACGATTATTACAAGCCTCCACAGAGGGGCATTAAAAGGACGTTAGATGAAAACGATTCGCTGTAAGATAGAACAAGTCACCCCATTTAATGAGGCGGTTTATCAGATCATTCTGAAGCCTGAAACAGCTTTTGACTTTAAGGCTGGCCAGTATCTTTGCGTCGTTATGGATGAAAAAGACAAACGTCCATTCTCGATCGCTTCGGCACCCGATGCCGAACATATTGAGCTGCATATCGGAGCTGCTGTGAGTGAAAGCTACCCGATGCAGGTCGTAGATCGTATGCAAGAGTGCTTACAAAACAACGCCACTATTGAAGTTGAAGTACCTGGCGGTGATGCTCATCTGCGTCATGAAAGTCAACGCCCGCGCCTCATGATTGCAGGCGGTACCGGCTTCTCCTATATCAAGAGTATCGTTGAGCATCAGATAGCATTAGACCTGCAAGTGGAAACTACATTCTACTGGGGCTGTCGAACTCAGGATGCCATGTATTACGAGACCATCGCACGGGAATGGCATGATGCTCATCCATGGATGCATTTTGTACCTGTACTCGAGCAGGCCAATGATGATTGGAAGGGAAAACAAGCTAACCTTCTGGATCAGATAAGGACTGACTTTGTCAGCCTCAATGGCTATGACATCTATATCGCGGGTCGTTTCGATATGGTGGGAACGGCGCGGGAACTGTTCCGCACCATGGGACTGGAAGAAGATCACCTCTACGGCGATGCCTTCGCGTTTATAAAGTAAAGTTACGAGAGCGTTCGCTAGCTCACTACGAGTTACGAGAACGCTTCGCTACGAGAAAAGAGCAGCTGCTTTTTTCTCGTAGTGCATAGCCCAAACTCGCAGGCTCTTTTCAGCCGCTCTCGAACCTAAAATCTGGTGTCTTTCTTAGATTTTCCTAGGACCTTCTTTACAGCTTCACTTTATCATACTCATACCAGGCAACCAGATTGCCCAGAATAGGCACAATCCACACTGCTGTATCAGTATCCTTATAGACCCGATAGAAATAGAGGTCTTCTTCAACTATTTCATGCTTTCTTATTTCGCGATAAAAATGCATCGCAGATGAGCTCACCTTATCAGGTTTGATCAGCTCTTTCTGACCTACCTTGACATGAAAAACATCAACATCCAGGCCGTTAATCTTCTCTGCATACTGCTTAAACTTACCTTTTATCTTGTATTTAATCGGCGTAGTTGCACACTCTTCATCTGTGATACAAGCAGCGGAATAGAACTTACCAGAGTCTTCTCCCTCATAGATGAGCGACAGGCTGATATCGGATCTAACCAACATATTTCCCTGAACCGGATAGTAAACATCGGCGTGATAATGATGTTCAACAAAACCGCTGGTTCCCGGCTCATTATGAGGAATGATGACCCTGTTATAGCGGATCCTTTGTTCCATCTTTTTGGTTAATGCCGCAAAGTTTTTCATATTTAACCCGGCGGGAGTCGGGTCGATCGCTGTAATGTTGATCAACCCCTTACCGGAACAACTCTTGTCATCGGCATCCGGGCAAACGGCCATAGAGTAGTAATTACCATCGGTAAGCGCGAAACCATTAAACTTGTTCAAATGAGTTAAATGATTCACTTCCGGTGCTAAATGCTTCTGCCACATAGAGGGGTGCAGATGTGCGACATTATCTTTATACAACAACTGAACATCTTGCTTAACGCCTCCGATATTCAGTTCGATAGACTTATCCGAATTCCAGCTAGCCGTGTCTTGTACGACCCCATGGTAATCACTGAAATACCAAACAGACAAACCAATCATTAACGCTATGACTATGCCACTGAACTTAACCAGCAGCGATACATCTACGATAGCAGCACGTACAGACTCAGCATCGTTAACCGCAAGCATCTTAATATGAGAACGAGTGGACACATTCAACTGATAACCACGTCCGGCAATCGTTCTCAACATCACTTCAGGATAGGGTTCAAGCTTCTTTCTTAGGGTGCTGACGCACTGAGTTAAAGATGTTGCTGCAACCACGCGATCGGGCCAGCCTGCGGCGAGAAGATCTTCTTTGGTACAGACGGAGCTAGAAGAGAGTAATAGCAGATGTAAGACAGCAGACTCTGATACTGTCAATGTAACGGTCATATTATTAGCATGATCAACTAATTGCTTAGCTTCTTCATCTAACTCCAAATAAGGAGTAATTTTTAGCACCTTGAACCTCTATGAATCAATTAACATCAATGAGTTAGCAATGAACTTACTGATAGTTTACTTAATAAAATAATGGAAAAATGTGATTGTACTCCAAAATCGAATCAGATATAAAATATCAGGACGCCTACGCTCACATATATAGCATTTAATCGTTTACATAAAGACAACAAGCCAAGCCTGGAACTCATTTCACTCAAGGAAACATAACCTTTAGTAAAGCTCGGTTATAAAGCGTTTCAAGCCATTTTACATCTGTTAATCGAACGAAGTGAATCACTATAGCCGCCTACGTTTAAACACGAAATTGGCAACAAACATCAAACTTACGACCCACAAACCCATTACAAGATAAAGCGCAATTTTTCCCCAATCCGATGCAGATAATATAGCAAGGCTCCCCTTGTTCGCATCGGTACCGATAAGATTAATTGCGCGATACAGATCCGTAGGATTTAGTGCAATTAAGATATTAATAATATACTGATTAAAGAATGAAATATCGGCGACTAACAGCGTCAACAGCAAGAGGTCATAGATGAGGACGAACAGAAACCAAACAAACAGAACCGTCGCAACCGCCTTAGCTTTTTCTGTCGCTTTTAAGCTGACAATATAGCCCAATAAAATAAAAGTGATAGCGAGTAATATGCTGGTCAAAATAAACTGACTAAACTGACCTATTGTGGCGGCAACTTCATAGTTTTCACCGAATATAAGCAAGAGCACAGCTGTCAGTCCAAAAGCGAAACTGATAGTAAAGCTCATAATCACACTGTGCCCGATAAGCTTACCCGATAAAATTTGAAACCTGGACAGTGGATAGGAGAGTAATAACAGTAGAGTCCCGGACTCATCCTCCCCAATGAAGGCATCGTAACTGACTAACATTGCCGCTAAAGGAATAATAAATACAGAAATTGTAGATAGACTCGATATCAGGGCATCCAATTCCGGCAACGCCAATTGACCAACAACGGCACTACCTGCAAACGTAACACTAAGAGAGAGCAGCAAAAAAATAAGCGAGATAAAGGTTACCCATCGATTTCTCAGGCTATCCCGGATCTCTTTTTTAGCGATGACCAATACTGGTGAGTGAAATAACATATTAACTAACGACTCCAAGCTGAGAATACTTCTGCATATGAAAATGATAGATCTCGGCTAAGCCCGGCTCTTTCAGAGCAAAATCGAACAGACCACACTCGGCAGTTAAATATTGAACGACATCTTGCTTGCTCTCGCTATCCAGCAATAAAGCATTATCGGTATAAAGTGAGGCTAATCGCTCGCTGTCATTCACCAACGCAGCTAATGAGGGAGAGGTTAATCTTGTTTTTAACCGGCTCTCATATCTGAGTTCGCCGAGGTTCCCGGATGCCAGACACCGACCCTTACCTAAGATAAGGGCGGTGTCGATATTGTTTTCAATGAGTGATAATTCATGGGTACAGACAATAACAGCACAGCCAAGCCGCTTGAGCTCATCAATTTTTCCATAGATAAATTGAGAGGCGACGGGATCTAATCCGACGGTAGGCTCATCGAGCAGCAATAACTCAGGCTCACAGAGAATCGCCTGGGCAAAGCCTAACCTTTGCTTCATCCCTTTAGAGTATGTTTTTAATGCCCTGTCTTTGGCATAACCTAAACCAAACTCCTCTATTAATTCACAGACTCTGTTTTTTCCTACCCCCTTGAGCTCGGCGAAATAAGTTAAAATTTCCTGGCCGGTCAACTTATCATAGAAGCTCACATTTTCAGGAAGGTACCCCAACTTAATAGTCGAGCGATTGGTGTTTTTTCTGATATTTCGCCCTAAAATATTGATTTCGCCTTCGGTAGGGGTGATCAAACCGAGCAAGATCTTTATCAGGGTAGACTTACCAGCACCGTTATGACCGAGTAACGCCATCGTTTGCCCTTGGTTCATCTCGAAACTCACATCATCGAGCACGACACCAGTTCCAAAGTTGTGGCTGATATTTCTGGCAGAAACAGCAACGGCAGTATTCATCTTACCTCCTGAGTAACCTTCAACTTTCAATGAGAAACGCCAAACTCGAAATCGAATGGGGGAGTAAAATTAAGAAGAGGGTAGCTATCGATAATGCCGCTGGGCTCACCAATTTCAAACTGTCTCTGCACCCATCTAAGCACCATCACTATCGGACTTCCCATCAAGAAATTCGCTTCCGGGTAGAGCCAGAATAGCCTATCGATATTATCATTTGGGCGATACGAACTATTGCCAATACCATCAGAACTGTGATCCCATCCCAGATATCCACTCCAGTGGTTTCCACGTCCATCTTTACTCCACTCAAGTAGCTTATCGCCTACATATTTAACCTGACTGAAGTTATCGACAAACTGATTTTCATAGACAAGATTTCCTTCACCGCCCATGGCCATATAGAAACCGATATCGCAATGAGCAAAACGATTTCCGACGACCCGATTATCTCTGGCGCCATAGATGAAGATCCCCTTTCCCTCTTTACCCTGAATGGGATTCTCGGCAGGATTAAGGATCTTCTCGACTCGATTGCCCTCAATGACCGAATCTTGGCTCATATTAAGCAAGATACCAAAATCGACGGCATCCCAAACCTGATTGCTGTGTAGATGGATCTGCTTTGAACTCATCAGAGCATACCCACCATCGACACGATAACTTTGATTGTTGAAGGCTTCATCCATACTGGAGTACATATAGTGAATGCCATACTGTTGATCAAAAAATCGATTACCGGCTACCTTGCTGTGACTTCCAGACTCTATATAGACACCGTCTCTGACGTGAGAGATGACATTGCCCCACACTTCTGCCCCGACGACATGGTCAAGATGGATGCCATCGCCTCGATCTAGCTTAAATAGCGAAGCGTTGCCGGTGATGACATTGTCATTGATCTTGATTCGATTTAGCTCATCGGCTCTGATGCCGAAGCCATCGCCGGATAACCGGTTATTATTGATACTGACATCATCGCTGCCCTCTTCCACCAAGATCCCCGAGTCTCGCTCGTAGTGATCGTTTCCCCAGTGCTCTATGGTGAGCCCCGAGATCTCTACACCGGATGAATGGATGGTGATAGCACTTCCCTCTCCCAGTGCATCAATAGTGCTACCACCGCGGCTTGAAAGGGAGAGAGGCTTTTCTATGTTGAACCGGCCTTCATATAGACCAGGGTTGAGTATGATGTGATCGCCCGGATTGGCATGCTCTAACTCTAACCTAAGGCTTTCGGTATCGAATACTGTGGTACTTCCGGCTTGGGAGAGAGCGGAGAAGCCAAAAATAACAGCCAAAAGACTGATGCGAAACATAGGCGGTTACTCGCCGAGAAGTAGCTCGAGGGTGATCAGCTCATAGCCTAAAACAGCTCCCCCAAACTCTTTAGCAAATTGAACGGCCCCCTCTTCGGTGGCGAACGAGGCGACAGCAGGCCCCATCACTGCTTTTCTGCTGGTCCCATATACATACCAGGCCTGAGTCGCATCGATAAAGTGCTTATCATCCGGATGCGCCCAGTCGGTTGCCGACATATCATGGACCATAAGGTGGGTGATCTGACGTTGATTCTCCGCCTGAAGAGAGAAATTGAACATATCTCTGGTCGAACAAAACTTAGGTACTATCTCTTCACCTTTAAGGTGTAACTGCCCCTTAGGACCAGGGTATTTCTTTATCATCATGCCACACAGGTGACAGCGCTCATGCTCATGAATAGCTTCCGCCTGTATAGGCTCAATAACGGCATCACCTCGACTACATGCAAATAAAGATGGGATAACCAACAAGATGAGAATCAGCTTTTTCATACATTTTCCAATTCGATAAGAGGTGATGGAATAGCACTCAACGCCTTATCGATACCTTGCAGGGAAAAAACGATAAGGCGTGAGTCGGTATAGCAGTAATTGTTGACCAGGCTCCTAATACAACCCTTGCAGAGGGGCGTATCAGGAGTGAGGTTCAATTACAGTTGCACATTAAATCGCAAAGTTCTGACCCGCATAGATGATGAATAGTCGCAGGCACATCATACCTGTGACAGCACAGACACCTGATGCATAGAAGGCTTGCGCTGAGTGGCTAACACGCTTACTCGTTGCAAAGTTAAGTAGTAGTGGGCCACAAAATCCTACCCCTACAACCCCAAGCCAAAATACGCCGGCCCAGTCACCTATATGGAAAGCAGAGAACGCGCTTTGCATGCCAGCATTACCGGTAAACAGAGACATAGCTATCATAAAGATAAATAGGATCTCGGCTGCCATGATTGGCCATTCGGCCCCGTGTAGAAGCTTCATATCCTGGCTGTGCATCTCTTCCTTAAACATTGAAACAGCCAGCATTTTCGCACTTGCTGCACCGGCTGAAATACCAGACGCAATAAATAGCGCCGGCAGTACAGAGGTGTTAATGATAGGGAAGCGAATCAAAGCAGAGATCAAGAAGCCGGTATACGCACACACCGCCATAGCCAGAATCAGTACTGCAACCTCACATGGGCGACGCACTCCTTTTAGCTTCTCAATCACTGGCAGTAACATGCCCAATGCAGGGATCTTACGGATCTCATCTTCGAAAGCGAACAGGGTGATTAAGGCCACCAGCGGAATATACGCTGTCAGTGCAATAACACCTATCGACATCACTGAGTTAAGATTGTAGTAAACCAGTATCCGCCAGAAGAACAGTGGATTGGTCAGATCTAAAACCAGGCACAACATACCTAAGCTGATGGTCACAAACGAGATCAGTGCAGCCGCCTTATAAAAAGGTGTATTTTCCGTCTGGCCTTTATAGAAACGAATAAATATCGCTGTCGCTATCGCACCACCCGATATCCCTGCAAAAAACAGGTAAACCGCGATGGGCCAGGGCCAGGCGATACCATCGGACAGCCCCATAGTGAATTCCATTGAACCGTCCATATCTATACCCCCAGCTTAACAATAGGTATGTATCTAAGACTTGGCTCAGTACCAAATCCAGGCTTCATGCGCACAGAGTCTTTTACTCTTAGCAACTTACTGACATAGGATGTCGGATCCTTGATATCACCAAAGATCAATGCATCATAACGGCACTTTTGAACGCAGGCCGGAAGCTCGCCAATCGCCAGTTTGCTGTGTAGACAAAAATCACAATTATCGGCAACATCGGTCTCTTTGTTGATAAAGCGCGCATCATAGGGACAAGCACCGATACAGTATTTACAACCTGCACATTTGCTCGCATCCATAGTCACAATGCCGGTTTTATCATCTCTGTGGGCCGCACCAGTTGGGCATACGGTAACACAGGGGGCGTTTTGACACTGCTGACAGGAAACACGAACGAACTTACGTTCACAACCACATTCAGTTGTCTTACCACAGTGTGGACAAGGCTGCCCCTCCAGCCCACCAGAATGCTGCTCCAACAACAATCTGGACTTACCGACCGGTAAGTTGTTCGCTAAATTACAGGCCTCTTTACACTCACCACAGCCAGTACACTTATTTTGATCAAACACCATCGCATAATGGGGCTTGTTTGCATCTGACTCCTTCTCTTTGACCGAAGTGCACCCTAAGGGCGCTATTATCAAAGAGCTGGCTCCTAAGCACTTAAGGAACCTCCGTCTCTCTATGTTTTCACTCACAGCATCCTCCATCTATCAGCTATTCTGCTGATCTGTTTTATATTTATTTGGTTTAATGTGACTCTACTCAGATGCAGTCACTGAACGATTAGCTATTTTTTGCTCGGCTCGTAAAATTGCATTATTAATTGAGTCTCTATTAAAACTTTGGCTATCACTCTTGAGTAACAACTCCCACTGCTTAATGGCTTCTTCATCATTTCCATTAAGGTATCCGTGAGTCGCTAGCAGTAATCTGGACTGAAATTCATATTCATCGATGGCGAGTGCTCTGGCGATAACGAGATCGATATCGAGACTCATCGCCCGGTTATCACGGTAGTACATGGCATTGGCTTTCATGCCCAAAATACCGGCATCATCACCCGTTAACTGAAGTAATTCATCGAAGGTTTTCACTGAATCTGAATAAAGCCCACCATCGGCATAAGATTGAGCCAAATTTAATAATGCAATTTCATTGTTTGGTTGCTCATTAACTGTTTTTGCATTTTTATTGATATCTGCGGTGATCAGGTAATCAATATGTTCATCTACGTTCCCTTTATCCCAGTCACTGAAGTGACCCAGTTGCGAGTAAAGCGATACGCTCGAAAAAAGGAGCACTATGGATAGCAGCACAGGTATCTTTATATCTAAAGATGGTGTTATCACTTCGCTATCACATGCATTTGACTGCTTTGCAATATGAATGACCCCTTGATTGAGACACCGGAGATGATGTCGCCAAATCAGCGCTATAAAAGCACAAAGTGTTACCCCAATACCGATAGCAAGACTATTCATAGTGACTCTCTAAAAACGAATTAAACGTGTCGAATTTCTGTCTTTGAAATCCTGTTATTGTTAGTGGGCTTTGCCCATCATGCCTCCCATACCCATTCCGCTTAAGCCCATACCGTGAGAGTTCTCACCAGGCTCTTCGACTTTGACTAGCTCAACCTCAAAAACTAAGATGGAGCTAGGTGGGATAATGCCCACTTGTTTCTTGCCATAGGCAAGCTCAGACGGGATGGTGAACTTAAATGTTGACCCTTCTGGCATCAGAGTGATTCCCTCTTGCCAGCCTTCGATCACACTCATTAACGCAAAGCGGTTTGGCTCATCGCGTTCATAGGAGTTATCAAATTCGGTACCGTCGATTAACAGCCCCTTATAGTGAACCGTTACCACATCTTCAGGGTTCGCCTTACGCCCCTCTCCCATAGTGATGACTTCGTATTGCAGGCCAGATTCGGTGACCGTAACCTTGTCACTCTTCTTGTTACTGGCAAGGTATGCGCTACCCTCAGTCATGTTTTTAAGGGCGATGCGCGCATCTTCGGCCTCACGGGCTGCATTTAGCTGCTCGGCACGCTGATTGAGAAAGGTTAATATCTCTTCATCCGAATATTTCTGCTCCCCTTTGAGCGCATCGATCACGCCTTTTACCACTAAGTCGACATCGACCTCGGCACCTAACTGCGTTTGGCTATATATCTGGCTGGAAACATACTTACCCAGCGAAGCGCCTATGCTATAAGACTGTTGTTGCACATCTGAGGAGGTGTCGTCATCAGCGATGCTGTAACCAGATACAAACAGAGAGAGACCAGTGATCACAGCGAGTGAACTTTTAGTAAATTTTTTCATATCAATTTTCTCTTAATTTAGTCAAACATCTTTAATACTGAGCTTTACTGCACATCTATCTGTTATGGTTTTTCCGTCACTCGGTTTGCTAAACGCCACCCATATATTCCGTCATACATGTGTCGTACTCCGGTATACCCTAGCTTCATCACGGCTCTTGCCGCGATTTCACTGGCGTTACACAGACGATTGGCGCAGTAAAAAACCATCACGGTATCTTTATTCTCTGGAAGTAGTTTTTTCCAATCTTTAACGTTGAAATAGATAGCACCTGGAATATACCCTTCAGCCCAAAGCTCAAGCGTATTAACATCAAAAAAGTAGACACCCTCTTTACCCACCAATGTTTCGGCCTCTGTCATTGAGATCGGGTTTAACTGAACGTCTTGGTGGGGAGCCGGTGCCATATCCGAACCGCCTCCGGCAAAACAAGTTGCAGCGCTTAACAGTAAAGTGAGTGAAACAACTATTTGACCCAGTGCTTTCTTCATAATTAATTCTCTTGTTTACCCCGATACCTCAACCCTCTGAGATACCGGGATAGGTTTTGCTAATGAGTCAGCAAGCCTTATTTAGCCGCGTAACCCGTGCCGTCTAAGATGTTTTGCGCTTGTGTTACATAAGTAAGTGCAGCATCGAGACGCTTCTGGGTATAACGGAACCCGTGAACACCCCAAGAGCCATCTTTCTTAACCAGATTGACAGTCTCTTCTGCTTTTTCTGCAAGCATTAGAACCTGAGTCTTGTCTTCAACAGACAGCTTAGTGACTTCGAGTAGCTGGTCGATACGCTCAAGCGCTTGCTCAACCTTGGCATAAACCTCTTTAACAGGTGTTTGCATCTTCATTACTTCACCATAAATCTCTTTCTGGTCTTCGTAATGTAGGCCTACTTCAAGTTCAGACTGGAACTGGCTGTGACAACCTTTGTTCTCAACCACATCGTGGTCAGAGATAGCGGTACGTGCACAAGACCACATTAGATCCAGGTAGCTACGACCCTCTTCGTTCTTAGCAACGGTCCAACCTTTACCGCCATCAGGGCCCTGTGTACGAGGCTCACCTTCAGGTGGGTTAATTGTCTTACGCACCGGATCTACGTCAATCTTCCACATGTGTGACTTACGCACTGCATCGAAACCAGCTTGATCAGGGAACTGCATCGCCTTGAAGTTTTCGCAGCTACCCATGTTTGGCATGTGACAGCTTTGACACGTCTGTTCGCTGTGAGTGTCTGTGTTGCTGGCAATCAGCGTTTGAGCTTCATGACAGTCTTGACAGTCTTTCTTAAGCTTTGGCTTAGTGATGCCAGACATCCAAGTACCGTCAGTCACTTCGTGCGGATCGTGACAGGTAGTACAACGCATGCCCTTCTCATAGTGCTCAGAGTTATACATCTGAGAACCTTCGGTACCACAAGATGGACATAGTGACTTCATCTTCACACCAAATGCATACTCACCTTTCTCTTGAGCTTCTGGTGTATCCTGAAGAGTAGGATCGTACTGGAAGCGCTGGTGACAACGTTCACAGTTAGATTGCATGCCGCCAGTACCACCATCTAAGTGACCACCTGCGCCATGACACTCCTCACAAGCAATACCCTTACTGATGGTATGCTCTTGCAACTTCTTCGGGTCGCCTAGGGCATCGAAGTACTCTTGCTTGCTTTGGAAATCAAACTTAAAGGTATGACAAATTTCGCAATAAGAACTGGCAGGTTGGAAAAGCATAGCTTCACGGTATTTTGCACCGTATGAGCTCATCCCTTTCTGGTGTGAACCTGAAGCGCCGAAGGCTTCTAACGTTGTTGGGAAGGCTGGGATTACATCGTTAATCTTCTTAGCCACCTCAGGTGTTAGCCACTCAGCCCAACCACGAGAGAACTGGTTAGCACCTGCAACCATCTTACCTGTGCCATCTTTAAGTAGACCGCCTTCGATATGATAGGTACCACGTACCAGCCACGCATCGATAAAACCATACTTGGTACGTGGCGTACCAACGGTTGCATAGATAGCATCCGGTGTAACACCGTCTGGCAAGATAGAGGTATCTTTAGTGCCATACATGGTTTGCTCTAGGTCGTTGTCGACCTCAGGGTGCTCACCTGGGAAACGAATTGTTTTTGCATGACGCGAACGTTGCCACTTCTCATATTGAGTCGCATGACATTCGGCGCACTTTTCAGGACCAACGAAGTTGTTTGGATAATCTAAGATAGACTTGGCACCTAAGCGATACTGAACCGCGCGAGGCTTACCTACACCTTTACTGTATGAAGGGCTGTGTCCTGTATCGAGATACTCTTCACCACGATCACTGATGTGGTAATCACCGACTAGATTTCCTGACTCCTGGTATTTGAACATCGGGTGATTTTCGAAAAGGAAGTCGAACAACTCCTCCTCTTGGACAATATAATCTTGCAGCGTTTTTACGCCATTGATCCTCTCTGTTCCCTGGTAATTAGCAATCGACTCTTTAGCCGTTTTTCCCATTTGAGGTATGCTGTCATACTTTCCGGCAGCGTTCGCATTGGCAATGGCACCAAAACAAAACAGCACACTTAATGCTACCTTGTGTTTCCATCGTCTCATCATTCACTCCTACTTATCATTGTTTTATTTTTCATGTTTTTGGCATGCCTTTATAAACATGCTTTTTTGAATCTAACCGTTCACCGATTGACCTAAACAACTGAGCAACATCTATTTTCCATATAAAAAACAGTAAAAATTTGCTTCAAAGCACACTTAAAAAAACATCAGATTCAATCAGATATAAAACCAATATTTACAATTGAATTCAGTAGCTTAAACATTTCAAAAAATATCATTTTAGAAATAAAAATCGTTCTTTTAGTTCTGTTTAGGGTCAAAAGTTGATGAAGAAGCGAGCAAAATCTTGAGTGGGTCACAATAAGGTATTGAAGTGAGAGAGCCGGCAGAGTATTTGAGAAGGAGTAAAACTGGGTGGTGAATAATACCAATCGGTATAACCTGTCATGGGACGAGTACGCTAGCTGAGGAAGGAGTTTAAAGCTAGCCCTGCTTTGGTATGTAATCAGCCTCAGTGGCTTGTGAAGAGGCTGAGATGGCGGACATAACCGTCATACGGAAGGTATGTCGGGCTGTAAAAACGAAACGACCATATACAAAAAAGCCCGTAATTGATACGGGCTTCAGCTGGCCTAATGGGAACCATCCAATAGATATCAGATATCTACCTGGTCATATTTGTACCAGGCCGTAACCTGACCAAAGAGGGGCGTTATCCATACCGCGGTCTTATCATCCTGATATATGCGGAAGAAGTAGAGTTCTTCGTCCTTAATATCACGCTTTCTCAGATCACGATAAAAGGGGACCGCCGAAGCATTGAGTCGCTCGGGTTTAATCAAATCTTTCTGCTGTACGCTCACCTGAAAAGCATCAATTTTCAGATTATCGATTGTCTCACTGTATTGCTTAAACTTGCCCCTAATCTTGTACTTTATCGGCGTGGTCAGACAATCTTCGTCGGTAATACAGGTCGAGGAGTGAAACTCACCCGTAGTGTCCGAATCATAGATGAGAGACATGCTGATATCAGACCTGATCAGCAGCTCCCCTTTTACAGGAAAATAGACATCGGCATGATAGTGGTGCTCGATCAGGGCTCCGACGCCCTCTTCACTCTCAGGCAGCATGATACGGTTATAGCGTATCCTCTGCTCCATCTTTTTCGACAACTCTGCAAAATCTTTCATATTTAAACCGGCTGGCTCAGAGTCGACGGAGGTGATATTGATCAATCCATTTCCGGAGCACTGCTCTTTATCACTGCCCGGACAGATGGCCATTGAGTAATTTGTACCATCGGTCGCCACAAACGCATTGAAGCCCGGGTAGGAGGCGAGGTAATCACCATCAGAATCGAGATGCTTTTCCCACATGGATGGATGTAGGTGGGGAGCGCCATCTTTATAAAGCAGTTGCGCATCTCCGGTGATCCCACCAATTTTGAGCTCAACCCGCTTATCGGCGCTCCAAAGAGACAAGTTCTGACTTACCTTGTGATAATCACTAAAATACCAGACAAGTAGCACCAAAAATAACGCAAGCAGGATGCCCGAAACTTTTACCACCAGTGAGACATCGACAATAGCAGCTCGCATAGACTCGGCATCATTCACGGCCAACATTTTTACATGGGATTGTGTCGCTATATGCAGCTGATAACCACGACGCGCAACCGTTTTTAGTTGCACCTCTCTATAGGGATCGAGTTTCTTACGCAGCGTACTGATACACTGAGTTAACGATGTTGTAGCAACGACACGATCGGGCCAACCAGCACCGAGCAGCTCATCTTTAGAACAGACAGAGTTGGAAGAGAGCAGCAGACAATTCAGCACCGCAGACTCAGAGAAAGTCAGGCTGATATTCTTCCCATTTACATGATCAACTAAATGATTGGCTTCTGTATCTAACTCCAGATAAGGAGTGATTTTTAACACCATTAACCCCTACTAATTTTCTATGCTTATTGATTTATTTACCACTTTACCAACAGTGTAAATTTTACAAGTAAGCAGTAGGGGAGAATGTGATAATTCGCTCAAAATTTGTAGTGCTTTCGTCCGTATTTTAAGGTGATGTTCACATATTTAGGATTTAATGATATTCGAGGTTAAGAGCAGGTGAATATACTCAAAACTCGAATCGATAATTCCCCCAGTTAAATTCATATTTTTAATAGGTAATTGCAGTCATCCCATAGATTCCCCTCTGTCATCTCCCAAGAAAAATCAGAGGCGTTTACGCTTAAAAATACCATGGGAGATCCAACTTAACAGCACTACCCATAACAACATCAGGGCATACATTCCCGACAGTCCCCAGTCGGTCTGAGAGATCATTGCAAGACTCCCCCTCGCATCGCTCCCCTCGATAGCCATCAGGTTAATGGCCCGATAGAGATCCGTCGGACTCAATGCAATTAAGATATTCACGACATATTGATTAACAAAGGAGAGATCTGACACTAAAATAGTCAGTAATAACAGGTCATAGATAAGTACAAACAGAAACCACACCAAAAGCAGACAACCCACCGCCTTGGCCTTCTCTGTGCTTTTCAGGCTAACGATGTAGCTGAATAAAATAAAGGTCAAGGCCAATAAGTTGCTACTTAGCAGGAACTGAGCAAATGCACCTATTAATTCGGCAACTTGATATTGCTCGCCAATTAACAGAAGCAATATTGCAGTAAGCCCAAACGCAAAACTGGTTGCCAATAGCATGACAGTCATATGTCCGAGCAATTTCCCACAGAGGATCTGTAATCGGGTCAGAGGATAGGAGAGCAGCAGGAGCAAGGTACCAGACTCATCTTCACCGACAAAACTATCATAACTGAGTAAGATCGCCGCTAACGGGATGATAAATACCGATATGGTCGACAGGCTACTCATCAAGCTGGCAAGCTCAGGAAGGTAGAGGCTTCCGGTAACGGCACTGCCGGCAAAGGTCACACTCAAAGAGAGCAGCAGGAAGATGCTACCCATGAAACCTAACCAACGATTTCGGGAACTATCACAGATCTCTTTACTGGCGATAATCAATACAGGGGATGTAATTCTGTTCATATACACTCTTTATTACTGCGCAGGCAGGCCCAAAAGGGGATGCACCATCAAGTCATGGTAAATATCTTCCAGCTTTGGTTCATCTATGGTGAAGTCGAAGATCTGACATTGTGATACTAAGTACTTAATCATGTGTTGCTTTTGATCCGATTCGACCTGTAATCGGCCGTCGATAAAAAACCGCCTCAAGTAGTGGTCACGCTCCACCCATGAAGCCAGTTCGCCAAAATCGATCTTGGCCTTTAACGAACTTTCGGCACTCAACTCAGCACTCGTTCCCTGTGCGAGTCGTCTCCCCTTCGACATTATCAAGGCGCTATCCATATGAGACTCGACAAGGGACAATTCGTGAGTACTCACTACCACAGCGCACCCTTTGTTTTTCAACTGATTAATCTTTCCATAGAGAAATTGAGAAGCTTGAGGATCGAGCCCGACAGTGGGCTCATCGAGCAGTAGAATTCCAGGCTCTGATAATATGGCCTGTGCCACACCTAAGCGCTGCTTCATCCCTTTCGAGTAGGTCTTAAGCTGTCTGTCCTGAGCATAACCAAGCCCAAACTCATCGATAAGATCGGCGACACGCGTTGGACGAACCCGCTTAAGGGCTGCAAAGTAATTCAGCACCTCCCTACCGGTTAGCTTATTGTAAAAACTCACATCTTCCGGCAGATAGCCAAGATTGACTTTATGCTGGAGATGGGATGATTGGGCGCTCTTTCCCATAATTTTTACAGAACCTGAACTGGGAGCGATTAACCCGAGTATAACTTTGATTATACTGGATTTCCCTGCACCATTATGACCAAGCAGGGCCATAGTCTGCCCTGCTTCCACCTCAAAACTGACACCGTCCAGAGCTGTGAAATCATCATATTTGAGGACAATATCGGTCAGTTTTATCGGAACTTCACTCAACATAAAACACATTACTCCATATCGGCAGAGATCAGAGGAAAGCTATCTACAATGCCATTAGGTTCACCGAATTCAAATTGGCTCTGCACCCATCGAAGCAGAGCCACCACTGGGCTATTCATTAAGAAACGAGCCTCAGGATAGAGCCAAAAAAGTTTATCTAAGCCATCATTGGGTCGATAGGGGTTATCGGCTATGCCATCCCTGTTACTGTCCCAGCCCATATAACCACTCCAGTAGTTACCTCTGCTGTCACGGCTCCACTCCAATAGTTGCTCACCCACATATTTAACTTGGGTTCTGTTATTCACAAATTGATTGCCATAGACGAGATTGCCCTCACCTCCCATTGCCATATAGATACCTATATCACTGGTCGCAAAGAGGTTATTCTTGATTTCATTATCTAAGGCACCATAAACAAAGATCCCTTTACCTTCATTGCCAAGCTCTACTTTTCCTTGAGGGTTATGTGCATCCGATACCCGATTTGAGGAAACTACCGAGTTGTGAGTCATGTTGAGTAGCACCCCGAACTCTTTAGCCCGGCTGACACGATTGTGATATAGATTGATCTCTTCCGAACTCATCAGGGCGTAGCCGCCATCGACATCTACCGCCTCATTGCCATAGGCCTCATCACGCTTGGAATACATATAATGAATACCGTATTGCTGCTCGGAAAATTGATTATCAAATATCAGGCTATGTTTGCCAGCCTCGATATAAACCCCATCTCTGACATGGAAGATTTTATTGCCTTCTATCACCGGCGACTCAACCCTCTTTAGATAGATACCATCGCCTCTGTCTAGTTTATGACGCTCGGGGTCGCCGGAAATAATATTGTCAGAGACCGTAATATTCGCCGAATTTTCGGCACAAACACCGAAACCGCGACCAGTTAAGCGATTCGATTCAATCTTGGTTCGATGAACGAGATCCTGAATCAAGATACCGGAGTTTCGTTCGTAAAGATCCCCACCCCAGTTCTGGATCTCAAGATTAGAAATCGTCACATCGGAAACAAATATGGTAATGGCGCTGCCCAGGCCCTGAGCATCGATGACAGCACCCTTCTCGCCCGTTAATGTGATCCCATGGTGGATCTCAAACTGCCCGGAATATATTCCGGCACGCAGTAAAATTGAGTCTCCCAGGCGGGACTGAGCCAGCTGTGCCTTAAGCCCCTCAGAGTCGCTAACGCTATAGGTCGCCGCGAAGCTCACCGAAGAGAAGAGGAGAGCTGACAGCATAAACAGGCATAAAGTCACAAGCGCAAACATGAGTTTGAAGCCGTGACAGTGACACCTATGTCTGAGCATTTGACGAAGGAGGGCGTTTTTCACAAAAGTCATCATCGAATTATTAACTGTTATTCGCCGGATAGCAGGGCAAGATCGACCTGCTCGAACGGCAGAACGGCACCGCCAAACTCCCGGGCAAATTTCACCGCCTGAGACTGACGCTTAAAGCTGGCGACGGCAGGTCCCATGACCGCTTTTTTACTGGTACCGTATACATACCAGGCCGTTTTGGCATCGATAAAGGCATCATCACCAGGCAGCTCCCAATCCGTCGCCCCCATATCATGGACAAATAGCGCAGAAATTTGGCGTTTGTTTTCGGCCTGCAGTGAGAAATTAAACATATCTCGGGTAGAGCAGAACTTAGGCACAACCGATTGTCCTTTCAGATGAACCTGCCCCTTTGGGCCCGGATATTTAGTGATCATCATCCCGCACAGGTGACATCGTTCATGCTTTTCAATTGCCTCAGCTTTAGCTTGTGGTACATCCGTAGCGCCTTGAGTACAAGCCTGAAGCAGAGGAAGCAGAGGAAGCAGGAATAATAAACAGATCATCTTTTTCATATTTTCTCCAATGATGCTTTCAGGCCAAGCTCCAGTTGTAACCTTGCAGGGGCGATTCAACAGGAGCCGGCTTACTCACAGCTAGTTTAATTCAATCAATAATGGCTAATGCAAACAGAGTTAACCACATCGATGCATACGCTTAGGGGGATGCACACCGATGACAAATTCACTATTATTTCCAATTAAAATTGACCAGCAAAACACCATAGCTTTGCTTTCGCCCTATTCCCTATATGACTATGCAGAAGACACACATAGAGGAAAAGGACTACTCACTAAAAATGGCTACGCACTTGGCTCAAACCCTTAACAAACTAGATGCCATGGTTTTGACCGGCGTAAATGATAAACAGACGCAGACACATCATGCCGACAACTGCACACATACCAGACATATAAAGTGCCTTAGCCGAATGGCTAAATGCTTTACTTGTAGCAAAGTTCAAGAGCAGTGGGCCGACAAAGCCGATTCCGACAATGCCAATCCAGAAGACACTCGCCCAAGTACCACTATGGAAAGCCGTAAAGGCACTCTGCATACCGGCATTACCTGTAAACAGAGACATAGCAAGCATAAAGATAAATAGGATTTCGGCTGCCATAATTGGCCACTCAATACCATGTAAAACCTTCATATCACTGCTGTGTAGATCCTCTTTAAACAGGCCAACAGCCAACATTTTTGCCGCCGCAGCACCGGCAGATAGTCCCGATGCAACGAACAGTGCCGGCAATACCGAGGTGTTGATAATCGGGAAGCGGATCAGAGCCGAGATCAAGAAGCCGGTATAGGCACACACTGACAAGGCTAGCAGCAGTACCACTTTCTCTGACGGGGCACGTATTCCACGCAACTTAGCGATGACAGGCAACAGGAAGCACAACGCTGGAAACTTCCTGATCTCATCTTCGAGTGCAAACAGCGTCACCAGGGCAACTAAGGGTATATAAGCCGATAACGCAATCACACCAATAGACATGACAGAGTTTAGGTTATAGAAGACAAGTATTCGCCAGAAAAACAGCGGGTTAGTCAAATCCAATACCAGACATAACATCCCGAGTGATATCGTTACCAGCGACATTAAGGATGCCGCTTTTAGAAATGCTGTATTCTCAGTTTGCTGCTTATAGAATCGGATAAATAGTGCAACAGAGAGTGCACCACCAGAGATCCCGGCAAAAAACAGGTAAACAGCAATCGGCCAAGGCCAGGCGATCCCTTGAGATAGCCCCATGGTAAATTCAATACTACCGTCCATTATTACACTCCTAACTTAACTATGGGTATGTAGCGCAAACTAGGTTCAGTTCCGAAGCCCGGCTTCATTCGAACTGCATCTTTCACTCTGAGCAACTTACTTACATAGGAGTTTGGATCATTGAGATCACCAAAAATTAATGCATCGTACCGACAAGCTTGAACACATGCAGGAAGTTCACCTTTAGACAGTTTTGAGTTCAAACAAAAATCGCAGTTATCAGCAACATCTGTCTCTTTATTGATAAAACGAGCATCGTATGGACAAGCACCGATACAGTATTTACAACCTGCACACTTACTGGCATCCATAGTGACGATGCCTGTTTTCTCGTCACGATGCGCAGCACCTGTTGGACATACAGTGACACAAGGTGCGTTTTTACACTGCTGACAAGAAACTCGAACGTATTTACGTTCACAATCACATTCAAGTTTTCCGCAATGAGGGCACTTCTCGCCCACAACACCACCGGACTGCTGCTCAAGCAGGAGTCGTGACTTACCTTCGGGTAGATTATTTGCAGTGGTACAGGCAAGCTTACACTCACCGCATCCAGTACACTTATTTTGGTCGAACACCATAGTGTAGTGGGGCTGATTACTCTCCCCCTCCTCTTTGACAGAGCTACACCCTAGTGGTGCAATAATCAAAGAGCTAGCCCCTAAACACTTAAGGAACCTCCGTCTCTCTAAATTTTCACTCACAGCATCCTCCGATATTCGCCATCAGGCGAACTCAATTTTTAATATTTTGAATTATTTTCTAACCATTAGATTTTTCTGCGCATTATTAATCGCAAACTCAATTGCATTGCGGTTAAATGGCTGCTTAGTATTCTTTAATAATACTTGCCAGTGGCTTATGGCTACTTGATATTCGTGATTGATATAGGCGTCATTAGCTAACAACACTCTAGTGTTGAAGTCATGCGGATATAAAGCTAGCGCACTTTGAGTCAGCAACTTAACTTCACTAGTCATAGAACGATGGTTCTTATAATATAGTGCTGTCGCTTTTAAACCGATAATTTCGGCATCATCACCCATATAGATCAACAGTTCATCTAAAGCCTCAATAGCTTCGAGATATAATCCTCCATCCATTGATACCCTGGCCAAGCCCATGAGCACAGATTTATCGTTCGGCTGCTCATTGGCCTGTTTTCTTGCTCTGTTTATTTCCGCAGCGAGTAAATAATCGACATTTACATCTGCTCTTGCTAAATCAATTTCATTGTAACGGCCTAAATATGAGTAGACAGTAACAACACTGGTAATAACGGTTACGTTTAATAACAGTACAAATGAAAAGCTTGAACGACTATATTTAGTACGATTTGAGTCAAACTCATTACAATCACTAAAAAATGACGTATGTTTAATTCTATATAAAGTATGATGACCAAAAAAAGTCATTAGCAACAATACACAAAGAGCAACAATACTAATTAGTAATATATTCATAATGGCTATTCTCTTTCACTGCGATAGTCGTGCTTATTTATGTGGATTAGCACCCATCATGCCACCCATCCCCATACCGCTGAGGCCCATGCCATGAGCGTTTTCACCAGGCGCTTCAACCTTGACGAGCTCGACTTCAAAAACTAACGCTGAGTTAGGAGATATCATGCCAACCTGGCGCTCCCCATAGGCAAGCTCGGAAGGGATGTTGAACTTATACTTAGCCCCCTCCTTCATCAGCTGTAGCCCCTCTTGCCAACCTTCAATCACAGTTACCAGTGAAAACCGGTTCGCTTCATCACGTGTGTATGAGTTGTCGAACTCAGTGCCATCAATAAGGTAGCCTTTGTAATGAACTGTCACGACATCATTCGCTTGTGGTATTGCACCACTGCCCTGACTTATGACTTCATACTGCAGGCCCGACTCGGTCGTTCTAACATCGGCACTTTTTTTGTTTTTGGCCAAAAATTTCTCACCTGCAACTAAGTTTTTAAGTGCAAGATCTTTATCCTTCTCTTCCTTAGCCGTATTTAACTGCTCAGCTCGGATATTGAGGTAGGAGACAATGTCTTCATTAGATAGTTTTGACTGACCTTTCAATGCATCGAGAAGCCCCTCAACGACGATATCAACATCGACCTCGGCTCCCAATTGCGACTGGCTATATAACTGGCTGGAAATATAGTTACCAAAAGATGCTCCAATGCTATATGACTCTTTATTGCTATCGGCTAACAACTCCGGCTCGGCCATGCACTGCACAGATAAAAATAGTGGTAAACAAGATATTGCAATGATACTTTTCTTAAACGTTTTCATAATTTCCTCTTTGATAATTAAGGTCTAATCTGGCTTGATGAAATAACATTTACTTTATGGCCTTTCTGTTTGTCGATTTGACAACCTCCACCCGTAAATACCATCTGGCATCTGTCTCACACCGGTATAGCCAAGTTTCATGACTGCTCTTGCCGCTATTTCACTTGCATTACAGAGACGATTCGCACAATAAAAAACCATCACAGCATCTTTATTTTTTGGTAATAGCTTTTTCCAATCTCTAACATTGAAGTAGATAGCACCTGGAATATATCCCTCTGCCCACAGTTCCAATGTATTGACATCAAAAAAGTAAACACCTTCCTTTCCTACTAACGTTTCTGCTTCCACCATGGTGATATGGTTAAGTTGAAATTCATGATATTTAGCCGGAGCCATATCAGAACCTCCCCCTGCAAAACTATTTGGAGATAGTGCAGCTAAAAAGAAAGTTAAAATAATTATTCCAAGTACTTTATTCATAATGATTCTCTTATTTGCTTCGACCATCGACTTGCTGGTTACAATGGTCGAAGCTAGGTAACAACTCAGTTATTAGTTAGCTTTAGCTGAATAGCCATTGCCATCTAATATCTTCTGAGCCTGTGTAACATAGGTAAGTGCAGCATCAAGACGCTTCTGGCTGTAACGGAAACCGTGTACTCCCCAAGAACCATCTTTCTTAATTAGATCTACTGCCTCTTGTGCCTTCTCAGCTAACATCAGAACCTGAGTCTTCTCTTCAGTTGGTAACTTAGTCACCTCAAGAAGCTGGTCGATACGAACGAGTGCCTGTTCAACCTGTGCATACACCTCTTTAACTGGTGTCTGCCACTTCATCACTTCACCGTAGATCTCCATCTGATCGTTGTAGTGCATGCCGGTTTCCAGCTCTGACTGGAATGGGCTGTGACAACCCTTGTTCTCAACGTTGTCATGATCAGATACAGAGGTACGAGCACATGACCACATAAGATCCAGGTAGTTACGATCTTCTTCGTTCTTAGCTACAGTCCAACCTTTAACAGCTGAATCTCGTGGCTTACCTTCTGGTGGATTTAGTGTCTTGCGCTCCGGATGAATATCGATTTTCCACATATGCGATTTACGAACAGCGTCGAAACCAGCCATATCCGGGAACTGAACCGCAGTGAAGTTTTCACAGCTACCCATGGCAGGCATGTGACAGCTCTGACAAGTTTGGTTGCTATGAGTATCTGTGTTGTCTGCAATGGTCGCTTGCGCTTCGTGACAATCAACACAATCTTTCTTCAGCTTAGGCTTAGTGAAACCTGATAGGAAATCACCATCAGTGACTTCATGTGGATCGTGACAAGTCGTACAACGCATGCCTTTCTCATAATGAGCAGAAGCAAACATCTGTGAACCTTCAGTACCACAAGATGGACAAGCAGACTTCATCTTCACGCCAAAGGCGTATTCCATCTTCTCTTGGCCTTTCTCTGTGTCAGCTAACTCATCAACAAAGTTGAAACGCTGGTGACAACGCTCACAGTTAGACTGCATACCGCCAGTACCACCGTCCAGGTGACCACCTGCGCCATGGCACTCTTCACAAGCGATACCTTTAGAGATCGTATGCTCTTGTAACTTCTTGCTATCACCAAGGGCAGCGAAGTACTCCTCCTTGTTTTGGAAGTCAAACTTGAAGGTATGACACATTTCACAGTACGAACTCGCAGGCTGAAATAGCATCTCTTTTTCGTACTTAGCACCATAAGAGCTCATGCCCCACTGGTGAGAACCAGAAGCACCAAAACCTTCAATCGTTGTTGGAAACTCAGGGATAACCTTGTTGATCTTCTTTGCCATCTCAGGAGTTAACCACTCGGCCCAACCACGAGAGAACTGGTTAGCACCGGCAACCATCTTTCCTGTACCTTCAGAAAGCAGACCGTCACGGATATGGTAAGTACCACGAACAAGATAGCTATCGAGTAGACCGTACTTAGTACGTGGAGTACCGATGATTGCATAGACATCATCAGGCTGGATGCCATCAGGTAGCATTGCCGCTTCACTACCGTAAAGACGAGCAGTTAGATCACCATTTGGTACTTCTTTGTCGGTAATTTCACTTGGGAAACGAACCACGTTAGCGTGGCGAGAGCGTTTCCACTTCTCGAACTGAACCGCATGACACTCACCACACTTCTCAGGACCAACGAAATTGTTTGGAAAATCGAGTGTCGATTTCGCACCTAATCGATACTGAACCGCACTTGGACGCCCTACTCGCTCACTATATTTAGGTGAGTTACCTGTATCAAAATATTCTTCACCACGATCACTAATGTGATATTCACCGATGAGGTTACCCTCTTCGTGATATTTAAACATCGGGTGATTTTGGAATAAGAAATCAAATAACTCACTTTCTTGAACAACATAATCGTGAAGTGATTTAACACCTTTAGTTTCTTCTGTCCCTTGATAATTAGCAATTGCAGCCTTTGCTGACTCGCCCATTTCAGGAACGCTATTATATTTACCGCCAGCAGCATTTACATTCGCTACTGCGGTGAAACAAAACAGCAAACCCGCGGCTGTTTTTAGTTTCCAGTTTTTCATCATCTCTCCTAGTTATCATCGTTTTATAATCATTCAACTAAGCAGCTCACTTGTTTAGCCGAACAACTAAAACAATTGAGTTGAGGCTATTTTCCATATTTGTTTGACAAAAAATACGAGTGACAGCAAGAAATGAGACACGGCAAAACACAGACAGTAAAAAATTCGTGAAAAGCAACTAAATACAATAAGTTAAGCACTAGTCGCAGTGCTGTTTTTCAGCTATCACGACTAGCATTTAGATCTAAAAGGATCTAAAAAAAGCCCACTGACATGTGAAAACATATGAGACTCGCTATTGAGTTCAATAAAGGCTAACGGGGTCACAAAATCTATGACTAATATCACCTACCCTTACCGCAGATTTAACTTGATAGTTTTATATCTAAGTTGGCCTTTAATGGTTCAGCTGTATATTAACTGATAGCATTTAGAATCAAGATTAATTAAAAGAAAACGTAACTTCAGAAAATAAATATCCAACATTTGACCAACAGGATAGATTCTATACACAAAGTCTATCGGGAATAGAGAGTTAATTAAGATGATCCCAGAACTCGGACTTATACTTCTAATTATCAGCACAGTATCATCTCTGTTACTTGCCATTATTCCACTCGTTGCCCTATACACTAAAAACCATTACCTTTTTAGCTATGTAAAAACATTAACCGGATTAATGACACTTACCATTACGGCTTCTATTCTCTGCCTGCTTATCTCATTTATTACCGATGACTTCTCCGTTGCCTATGTCGCCAACCATTCCAGCACACAACTGGCCCTACTCTATAAGGTCGCTGCGGTCTGGGGCAGCCACGAAGGCTCTATGCTGTTTTGGGTTGTCGCCATTGCCATTTGGGGTTGCATCATCGTCTTCTCATCCAAATATCGAGACCGCTTATTTATAGGTAGGTTGATCGCAATATTAGCCTCGGTGATAGCCGGCTTTAACCTGTTTATGCTGTTTACTTCGAACCCCTTTGCCAGGTTACTGCCAAATTTCCCCATAGAGGGACGAGACCTTAACCCCATACTGCAAGACATAGGGTTAATCTTTCATCCACCGCTACTGTTTCTTGGCTATGTCGGCCTCACGGTTACCTTTGCCGCCGCAATTGCGGCTCTGCTCGGCGGTAAGCTGACCCGGACTCACGCAAGTTATCTGCGCCCCTGGGTACTGCTGGCATGGGTATTTCTGACGGGCGGCAATGCCTTCGGTTCATGGTGGGCGTATAACGAGCTGGGGTGGGGAGGATGGTGGTTTTGGGATCCGGTTGAAAATGCCTCTTTCATTCCATGGCTGGTCGCAACCGCGTTACTACACTCGGTGGTTTTGAGTCACAGGCGTGACAGCTTTAAGGTGACCACCCTACTCTTGTGTCTGTTGGCCTTCTCGTTAAGCCTGTTAGGCACTTTCCTCGTCCGTTCGGGTATCGTGCAGTCGGTGCACGCCTTCGCATCCGATCCCACCAGAGGGATGTCGATTCTGTTCCTGCTCGGCGTATTTGTCTGTGGCGCCTTAACCCTCTTCGCCCTAAAGGCTAATCAGATTAAATCTGAGCTGAATTTCACACTGGTATCGAGAGATAGCGTGATATTACTGGGTAATATTGTCTTAGTGGTCGCGGCTATATCCGTGTTATTGGGCACCTTCTATCCACTGCTGTTTGAACTGCTCGATATTGGCACTCTGTCCGTTGGAGCGCCCTACTTTAACAGCATCTTCATCCCCCTCACTTTCATGGCAGTGTTATTGATGGGAGCCGCACCTTTAATCTCATGGAAAAGAGAGAAGTTCTCGGCGCTGAGACCCTTGATCGTACTCTTCATCATTGCCCTCGCCATCGCCGAAACCCTGAGTATGCTGACAGGCTCAGGTTTTAATGTCTGGCTCTTTCTTGGTGCAACATCGGCCACATGGTTGCTCCTGTGCTTAGCCTATCTACTGTTTCGTTTACGTCACCAGGGGATAGAAGGCTTAGCTAGAAAATCTGCGATGATCATCGCTCACCTTGGGGTTGCCATTAGCATAATAGGCGCAACATCGGTTTCAAATTTCGAACAGCAGGAGTTGCTGAGAATGGGACCGGCGCAAGGTAAGGTCGTTGCCGGCTATACCTTCGTGTATGAAGATACGGTCAACGTGGATGAGAAGAGCTATACCGCTATTCAGGCAAATATTCGCGTGACCGATACTAATGACAATTTTATCGGCTACATCACCCCTCAACGCCAAACTTTCAAGACCAATGCCATGGAGGTCTCCAAGGCTGGCATTATGCGTAATATCTTCAGGGATCTTTATGTTTCCAGTGGTCTACAGCTCAGTGATACTGAATATCTCATCCGCATTAGCTACAAGCCGCTTGCCTGCTGGATCTGGTTAGGCGGACTCTTGATGATGCTGGGAGGAACCATAGCGGCACTTACCGGCTTATATCGCCTGCGGGTACAAAAAGCGGCCGCTTCGAACAGCAATCCCATTGCCACAAGAATAGAGGGGCTAGCATGATGCGCACTCTCATTTTAATGATCTTACTAAGCCTAAACCCGAGCGCTATGGCCGCGAACCCTATGACGGGTGGAATCACCTATAGCCAAGATCAGATCCGGGATATCGGCTTTGAAATTTCCTATGAGCTGCGCTGCCCCATGTCGATAAATCAAAATCTGTTTGATTCACAAGCCCCCATAGCGAATGAATTGAAGGCTCAAATTTTCCTTATGTTAGAGCAAGGCGAGTCTAAAGAGGCCATTATCGAATTCCTGGTTCAACGCTATGGCGAGAAGATTAAGTATCAACCCAGTTTTTCTGCGGCAACCGCCATGCTCTGGTTTGGTCCACTCTTTCTGTTGCTGATAATTATCGCCGTCGCCGCGATGCTTATCCGTGAGCAACATAAACATCAAAGAACTAATGGTAACTCCTATGAATAAGACACTTATATTAACCTGCCTATTGGCCTTCTCCTCTGTATTCATCCCTGCTGATGCTAAGTCCAATAAAGTCTACAACACAGGAGAGGCCATCAATAAGCCGATGATCATGTCTCGTTTTATTGAGATGCAATCGGCCAGAGAGGTACCCGATGTCACCTTTACCGATACCGAAGGTGGTGAGATAAACCTCAAACAATATAAAGGCAAGCTGGTCATGGTTAACCTGTGGGCAACCTGGTGCGCCCCCTGCATCAAAGAGATCCCGCAGATGGAAAATATTCGTCAGACCAATATCGACAAAGATCTGGTCGTACTGCCGATCTCCATCGATGAAGAGAGTGAAAAAGTTAAACCTTTCCTGGCCCGTCATGGACTGGCCCACTATAAGACCTGGTTAGATCCCAATAAGGATATCGATCAGGTCATGCCGGCAGATGTTGTCCCCGCGACCTATGTGTTCGATGGTTCAGGGAATCTTATCGGTTTTCTGCGGGGATATTTAGATTGGGGGGATGAAGAGGTGCAACCCTACCTGGAAAAACTGATCGCCAAATACGCCAAGCGCTAACTCAAGAGAGATGTCGAGATAGAGATAACTAACTAATATAAAACGTCTTACAAGGTTTTCATTGCTTCCGTCCGGCTTGTTTCCCCTATTTTTTACCGGACGGATTTTTTTACAGATATAGCTCCTGAATCTACAGTTCACTCTTCGGCTTTTCGATACTCCAGAATATCTCCGGGCTGACACGCTAAATAGTCGCAGATACTCGCTAAGGTTTCGAAGCGCACCCCTTTTACCTTGCCGCGTTTAAGCAAGGACAGATTAGCCTCTGTGATCCCTATCGCCTTGGCCAACTCTTTCGAACTGACCTTACGAACCGCCATCATGACATCTAAATTTACGATAATTTCCATGATTTAAATTTCCACGACCTAGATAAACTCTCTGTTTTCGGCTTCGAGCTCTCTCGCCGCTTTTAGCAAGTAAACAATTAAAAGCATTAATAAAATTGTGGTAATATCACCAAAATCTATTGTCAATTGTATGCTGGTGTGTTCAAAGAATTGTTTATGGTAGTAGCCCGTCCCCAGATGCTGGATGATATCTGTTCCGAAGTCGAATACCTTTAACCATACCAACCACAGATAACAGCGCATCGCCTCATGGCCGAAAAATTGCCCCTGTTGATAATGGCTAAGCAGCTTCTGTAACCAATAAACCCCAACCAATAGTATGATAAACAGGGGTGACTGGAGGCCTAAGAGTATACCTCTACTCGCACGCTCATCCTGCCAGAGTTCATGAAACAGGTGACTGGCCCCAAAGCGGATATCGCCATTAACGAAGAAACTGTATCCCAGATAAAGCATCATGATTGCTGTCGCAATCAAGACCACTAATCTAAAAAAACCACTGATCTTCATCAGCTTCTGCATATTGGCATTCATTGTTTCTGTTTTCCTCACCCGTGAATTGCACCGATTATACCAGACAGAAACATTTGGTTGTAAATTAATATTTAATTATCGTTTTACAATAATTATTTTATGTATTAGTTTAATTAGCAATTCATGGATAACTAATTTGTTGATAAGACAAATAGGCATCTGAGCTGTTATTTAAAGGAATGAACGATGAAGACACATAAGATTTTACCTAGCGTACTCTCGACAGCGCTCGCCGCTAGCTTATTTATAACAGGCTGCTCGCAGACCCCTTCACCAACAAACTTGTCAGATCGAGCCACTATCCAAGATCAAAGTCAGCAAGTTCAACTGCTACCTGTTGAAGCCTTTTTCAACGAGCAAGGGATCAGCGGACTCAAGAGCTCCAGTGACGGAAAATGGTTAGCGTTTTTCAAAGAGTATCAAGGCGCGAAAAACATCTATCTGATGGCCACTGGTACTGATCTCGATGAAGCTTTGCCTATTACTACTTCAAAGGATCCGATTAACAGCTTCCGTTGGTCACACCAAGACAATGAGATCTTCTTCCTTAAAGATACCGGTGGTAATGAAAATACCCAGATCTATAAACTCTCTCTGGATACGAGCCAGATTAAACCAGTCCCGAACATCACTGCGCTCACCAGTAATACAGACATCAGATATGACCTGCTCAAACAGCCAAAAGATAAGCCCAACACTTTGGTTGTCATGTCGAATCAAGATAATCCTCAGCAGATGGATCTCTTTCGTCTGAATATCGATTCCGCAAAAATAACCAATATTTTTTCTAACACCTACGGCTTCTCTTCCATAGAGACAAACCCACTAGGCGTTCCGGTACTCGGCACCAGCAGTAACCCCGACAATACTTCCGATCTCTACGCCAAAATTGCTGGGAAATGGACGAGTCTGATCAAGACCCAATTTGGTGAAGACATAGATATTCTTAGCTTCGATCAAGATAACAACTTGGCCTATCTTCGTGCCAACATCCAAGGACGAGACAAGCTACAACTGTTACGCCTCAATATGACCACAGGTAAAATCGTCACTCTACATCAAGATCCGCAGGATGAATCTGATGTTTATGATGTGCTCTTTAACGATGAAGGCGCACCACTTGCCGTCTCCTATTATGGCGGTCGTTTACGCACTTACCCGCTGGATGATACCTTTGCTGGCAACTGGCAAAAAATTAACGACCACTTCACTCAAGATGTGGAGATAACCATCACAGATAGAAACGAGAAAACCGGTCTGTGGCAGCTACATATCGCCAGTGATGTCGATATGGGAAGCGACTATCGCTTTGATGCCAATACTGGACTCGTGAGCCTTTTGCTTGAGCAAGAAGCATCGATTAGCCCTGAGCTGCTATCAAAACGTCAATCCATCACCTACCAGGCTCGCGATGGTGTGAATATACAAGCCTACCTGACTCTACCTAAGGGTCAGAGCAAAAATTTACCCACTATCATACTGCCCCATGGTGGCCCCTGGTCTCGAGACTACTGGACCTTAAGTACCGGCTATTTCAACCCGATTGCTCAGCTACTGGCAAACCGCGGCTATGCGGTATTGCAACCCAACTTTCGTGCTTCGACAGGCTTTGGTAAACGCTTTCTCAATTCAGGCAACAAAAACTGGGGCACTGGCAGCATGCAGGACGATCTGACTGATGGAGCGCATTACCTCATCAACGAGGGTATCGCCGATAAACAGCGTTTAGGGATCATGGGCGCATCTTATGGTGGCTATGCAGCCCTTGCCGGCGCGACCTTCACCCCCGATCTGTATCAGGCGGTGATCTCCTATGTCGGCCCATCGAGTCTTATAACACTACTGGAATCATTCCCTCCTCACTTCCGTCCTTACCTGGGTCAATTTTACAGTGCGGTAGGCGATCCTGAGATCGATACAGACAGAGTAGATATGAAGGCTCGCTCTCCCATTAATTTCGTCGATAACATTAAGGCGCCGCTGATGTTAGTCCAAGGGGCGAATGATCCCAGAGTGACTCAAATTGAATCGGATAATATCGCGCGGGTGATGTATAACCGCAAACTACCGGTTGAATACATTCTGGCAAAAGATGAAGGCCATGGCTTCCGTAAGCGGGATAATAAATTGGCTTACATTGTTGCCATGGAGCAGTTCTTCGGTGAGCACTTAGGTGGACGAGTGGATAAAGCCGTAACCCCCGCTCTCACCGCCCACCTCGATACGCTAAAGGTTGATGTGAGCCGGTTATAATTTAACAAGTTCCTAGAACCTAGATCCCTAGGTTCTAGGCACCTTCTCTTACGCAATCACCTCTTCCGCCTCGGACACATCTTCAAGCTTCTCTATCTTAAAGTTGAAGTAAGCATAACTTGCACTGATCAACGGGCAGACAAGGTTAAAGAAGGCGTAAGGCAGGTAGGCAATCGTCGCGACCCCTAAGGTACTGGCCATATAGGCGCCACAGGTATTCCAGGGAACCAGAGGACTGGTGATCGTCGCCGAGTCTTCTAAGGCACGACTCAAGTTAACAGGCGCTAAACCTCGCTTGGTATACTCCACCTTGAGCATGCGACCCGGCAGTAAGATGGCGATAAACTGATCACCGGTGATCAAGTTGGCCCCGATACAGCTGGCCAGAGTCGTGATAATTAAGCTACTGCTCGATGTCACCACCCCCAAAATGCTCTGTAAAATGCGCTTCAGCAGTCCGGTGCGCTCCATGACTCCGCCAAAGGCCATGGCACAGAGGATTAACCACACGGTATTAACCATGCTGCTCATGCCACCACGGCTAAGCAGACTATCGAGCACGGTATCACCGGTATTCGCCGTATAACCGTCGAACATGGCAATCCAGATCCCCTTCACTAACGCAACTGCAGGCAGTAAATTGTCATCGCCGACAAATTCAATAATATTGTCAAACTGGAAAAGGGCTGCACAGATAGCACCGGCAAAGGTTCCTAAAATCACCGTGGGAAATGCGGGCACCTTCTTATAGGCCAGCACTAATACCACCAGCAGAGGCAAGAGCAGATGCACGCCGGGCTGATATTGTGATTGTAAGATATTCAGGGTGGATTCAAGATCGCTACTGCCTCCAGCGCTCTGTGTGCTAAAGCCTAAGATAACGAAGCCTATCAAGGCGATAATAATACTCGGCGTCGTCGTCCACACCATATGCCTGATATGGCTGAAGAGATCCGTGCCCACCACGGCTGGAGCCAGGTTAGTGGTGTCTGACATGGGCGACATCTTATCGCCAAAATAGGCGCCACTGATGATGGCTCCGGCGGTAATTTCGACACTCAGCCCCATGGCTCCGGCAATGCCTATCAAGGCGATACCTAAGGTGCCCGCCACGGTCCATGAACTACCGATACTGAGCGCCACCACGGCGCACAATAAGCAAGATGCGGCATAAAAGTATTCGGGATTAAGCACCTTCATACCATAGAAGATCATCGTCGGTACCGTACCGGCTAAGATCCAGGTACCGATTAAGGAGCCCACCGAGAATAAAATCAGTAATGCGCCCGTCGCCATAGAGACGCTGTGTACTATTCCCGCCTCCATCTCCTTCCAGCTATAGCCATTTTTAGCGCCAACCACCAAGGCGATACAGGCCGCCATGATAAGAGCTATCTGGTTAGCCCCCGATGAGCTATCCGATGAAAACAGATACACGGCCGTCGTTAGCATGGCAACCAAAGCGATAATGGGAGTTAACGCATCGAGCAGACTCGCGGGCTTATGTTGAGATGATTCAGCCGATTCATCAGAAGGCGATTGCTGAGGCTCATTCTTTGAGGGCATCACGTTTTCCTTATTATTGTTTTTATCTCGCTTTGGAGCGTAATTGTCTTGCCGTAAGACCCACTCTTCCGGTGGTTTATCTCCCACGAGGGCCAGCCATATTTACACAAAGTTAACATTCACGTCCATATTCGTTACATCGACGCGTCGGCCGCGCAACCCCATAGCAATGCCTAAGAAGACTAAAAATTCACCCAAACAAGAAAATAGTGGTTAGTTATGCAGATAATCAGGGTAAGACAACCGAATAGAGTAGAAAAAAAGAGTTTAGTATTTTGCCGAGCAACTCATTAATAGAGTCTCACTTACTGAAAATAACCAGCATAAGAGATGGCTATGGCAACAAAGCTTGTCATTCAATTCCCCCCTTTCCTTTATCCGTCGAGTAAATTAAAATTGCGCCACTCAAATTAACTGATATCGAAAGCTCAGGCTTCAAGGCATATTCAATGAAACTCACTGCACTCTCTCAGCCACTTTACGATCACCTCTACCGTGATATCCTCCAGTTCCGTTCAACCTTCGACCTGCCAAGCGAAGATGAAACCACATTGGATGACAAGGCTGACACCCTGCACACTTCATTGGCTATCGAAGAGCTAACCGAACTTGCCGAAGCCGATAGCCGCATGGAACAAGCCGACGCCATCGTCGACTCTGTTTATGTCCTTATGGGCCGCCTGGTTCATCTTGGTGCTACTGGGGTAAACGATCGCATCGAGATCAGCTACGTCATCGACCTGCTGTTACATGTCGCCAAGAACCGCGAAATTGATTTCGTGACCTGCTGGGATGAAGTTCACTCGAGCAACATGAGTAAGGTGTGCCGCAACGAGCAGGAATTAACAGAAACCATCGAGTTTTACGCCAAGCAAGGCGTCGAGATCGTCGGCAGCCAGAAAGGTGACTTCATCATCGCCAAGTGCGCCAAAGATGTCGACATGGCAGGTAAAGTCGTTCGCCAGGGTAAGGTATTGAAATCGGTTTACTACCGACCGGCAGATCTGGCAAAGCTAGTGAAAGCTTAGGTTGTTCAATTTAGGATTAGTATTTAGTAAATCAAATTTCATTTGCTGATTCTTTGCGGCCTTACGGCCGAGAAGGTCGTGGAATTCCATTCCACACCAGGGCAAGGAGGACTGCTCGTCCTCATCCTCCTTGACTCTCTGTAAACCAAAGTACCATGACGCCCCGGCGAAGTTACATGCATTGAGTACGTGTCTCAGGCTCCAATCAAAATAATCTAACGACTCAGATGCCACATTCATGTGGCCCCGAGCCTGATTCATCATCCATGATGAATCCACGAAATTTTAATCTCCGCTCCTCGACAACTTCCAACGTGGATTATCTAATCAGTAGGAATTCTAGAATCCCCGTAGTTTATTCGTATTTATTCACTCGATGTGACCTGATAACTCAATGAGTTTTTTGTAGCCATCCCAAAGCCGGCACCCATCAACCGTGGACTAACTTAATTGAAAGGGACTTCACATATCTAAGGCATGGTCGCTTGGGTCGATAAGTTGGCTAACACCTTGCTTATCTTGTCAAATACTCCATCACATCCCGTCACCTTGTGGCGTTGTTTGAGGTATTGCGGTGAATTATAAGAGAGCCAGACCTTACCGGTTTCATCTTGCCAGAAGAGAACTTTTTGCGGCAGGTCGATGGCTATCGACTGACTGCATTGCATCAGAGGGGTACCTATTTTGGGGTTACCGAACATGATGATCTCGGTATCGCGTAGCGATAGGCTCGCATTGGCTGCATTTTCAGTGTGATTTATTCTCGCGATAAACATCATTCCTTTGGATTTCGCTGCATCACTGGTGATCAGCGCCTCGAAACGTTCGGCGGTTTCACTGACAGTGTAAGAACTCTCGACTTATAGCATCCCCAACACCGATTGACTGTCTTCAACCGATGTTGTACTCAGATCATTTGCCGCCGTACCGACTGAAAATATCAATAATGCCAGACCTAATAAATTGCGTTTCATCATCACTCCTTGGCTTGTTAATATGACACTCGATGCACACGGCGCGAATTCACAAGTTAATCACGAATTTGAGATATTTGAGGCAGCCGAGACACCTAGTAAGAAACTATGCTTCAGCCTTTGACTAAGAGGTTAACTCTGCCGCCATATCAGTATCTCCCTCGAGTACCTCCTGCAAAATGCTCTCTTTCCTCGATGGGGTTAACTCTGCCCTGCGAACTTCAAGCTCCCTCTCATCGGAGATATCAAAAATAAGATCCGCTAACGCTTCGGGCTTATCGACGACCATGGCAATGGCTTTCACCTCTTCGGGCAACCAGCCTAAACCACCAAAGTAGGTCTGAGAATGCTTGAACTTGAGTATGATATTACTGCTCTCCCCCTGTCCAAAATTAATGACGCCGGTGCGATTTTCGCATGGCGGCGGACTCACCATAACCCTTTTGATTTGATCGAATTTAACGACACTAAATCCCCACACACCATTGTTGATTATCAGCTGGTCGTTATATCGATAAACTGAAAAGTGTCTTGAAACTCTATAATTTGCGGTAATGAGTACTAACCCATACATGACAAAGCTCGCGACTATAATCGCCGTTATCTCACTCCAGGGTTGAATAACAACATAACTCGCGCCGGCCAGCAGCACTGTTGCGCAAGCGAGCAATAGCCAATGCCAGCGGGAGGCGGATAACAAGTTGATATGTGCAGTTGAGGGGAGATGGTTGCGCGAGAATCTGGGAATGGCATAGAACCAACTCGCAGGCTCCATGGCTAAGGCTAAAGCCAGTGAGCGCTTACGCTCATCCTCTTCTCCGAATTGCTTTAGAATATTGATTCTCGGATCACCCGACAGGCTACGCGCATGCCACAGGGCTTTGATGATACTCACCATCAAGAAAAGCTCTACTCCTAACAAAACGGCGATAATCGGGACCCTTAACCAGGTGATAAATTCGAAATGGCTGGCGATTTCAACCGGAAAGCTCAGTCTTGCCATCAAGCAGCTAAGACTGAAGATCAGCAGTAATTTCCACAACTTCTGCTTACCCAATTTAATGATGCATAACCAGTAGAGCAGAGGAAGACAAACAAAATAGAGGAGTGCAAACGTAGTGGTTAGCAGTTTTCCATTAGAGACCTCAAGAGTCTCGGGTAAAAATTGAAAACCTAAAGCGTAGCAAAGAATAGCCACACTCAAGAATATCAATCTGAACTTCACGACCTGCCTCATAAAAGGCTCCCTGTGAAATGTTGTATTTATGTTGCAATACAATATCCGATTTCTTCGGTTTACCCAAGTATATTTCGATTAAAAGCCGAACAAAAATAAGACTAACTTATTGAAAGCTGTAGCTTCAGCTAAAAGTATTGCGGGAGAGGTGAGCGAGCGACGAAAAAGAGAGGCCAGTCTATCAGGCCTCTCTCAAGTTAGATAAATCACAAATCAGATAAGGTAATCGACGCCTGAGACAATAGACAGGAATAAACAGCGATAAGCCAGCCCTGTTACTCCTGATACGTCATTGATAATCAAATCAGGTAATCGACGCCGAGGGCGATAAACAGGGTTAAGCCGGCCCAGTTATTATTAAGGAAAGCTTTAAAGCATGGGGCGCGTTCACGTTCATGAATAAGCTTTTGTTGGTACATGCTAAATCCGACGAAGGTGATGATACCGAGTCCATAGACTAAGCCGCGATCCGCCGCCCAGCCAGCAGTGATAAAACAAGCCAGCGCCGCCAGTTGAAATAAGCCGATGATCTGCCTGTCATATTTGCCAAACAAGATAGCCGTCGACTTAATCCCCACCTTAAGGTCGTCCTCTCTGTCGACCATGGCATACATGGTGTCGTAGGCCACCGTCCAACACCAGTTCGCAGCAAACAACCACCAGGCCTCGGCAGGAACCTCACCGGTTTGTGCGGCATAGGCCATAGGAATAGACCAGCTCCATACCACACCGAGAAACATCTGCGGCATATTGGTAAAGCGTTTGGTGAAGGGGTAGATAATGGTCAAAATGATGCCAACGACGGAGAGCTTGACCACCAGCGGGTTGAGCATCAAGACCAGTCCGAAGGCAAATAGCCCCATCACAGCGAAGAGAATAAGCGCCTCTCTTCCCGTCACCTCGCCACTGGCAAGCGGCCTGAACTTAGTACGATCGACATGAGCGTCGAGATCGCGGTCGGCATAATCATTAATTATACAGCCACATGCCCGCATCACTACGACACCGAAAATAAAGATCGTCAGCACTTTCAGATCGGGCATGCCACCAGCGGCGAGCAGCAAAGCCATCAGACACGGCCATAGCAGCAATAAGGTGCCGATGGGGCGATCCATTCGGGCCAAACGCAAGTAAACGTCTAATTTATCCCTTAAACTCATTTCGAGGCTCTCCTAATACCACTTTGGCCTTTAGTCAATTATCACGCAATTATGACTGACGCGCGCCAGCATTCAAATGGTTTCTAACAACTCTCGAGCCGCGCATAGGCGACAACAAGCCATTTGCTGCCAACATCGAAAAAGTTAACTTGTACCCGTGCCTGGGCGCCACTGCCTTCGGTACCGGTAACCTTGCCTTCACCAAACTTATGGTGCATCACAGCTTGGCCTACCTTAAAGCCGGTATCATTAACGACTATACTTCGAGTGGGAGAGGGTTTTGCCCTCTGTGGTGCCTTCACTTGCGTCTTTAGACGGATCTCCTCAACATGCTCGGTTGGGATCTCATTAATAAAACGTGAGGGTCTGGCAAAGTTTTCTCGGCCGTAAATGCGGCGAGTTTCGGCGTAGGTGATGTAGAGTTTCTCCATCGCACGGGTCATACCCACGTAGCACAGGCGTCGTTCTTCATCGAGTCTGTCGCCTTCATCCATCGCCATCTGACTCGGGAATAATCCCTCCTCGACCCCGGACATAAATACTACGGGGAACTCCAGCCCTTTGGCCGAATGCAGTGTCATCAGCTGAACCGCATCGGTAAAGGCATCGGCCTGCCCTTCGCCCGCCTCAAGCGCAGCATGGGACAGGAAGGCATTGAGCTCGCCCATATCTTCACTGTCTTCTGGCATGATAAAGGTACGGGCGGCGGTCACTAGTTCGTCCAGGTTTTCGACACGCGAGCGCGCCTTCTCACCCTTCTCCGCTTCATACATCGCCTTGAGGCCCGACCCACTGATCACATGATCTGTGGTGCGGTGCAGTGTCATCTCATCTGTGTCTTGCTGCATCTCAACGATGAGATCCATAAAGCCACGTACCGCGTTGGCAGCGCGGCCACTCAATAGCTTCTCTTCGAGTGCACGCAAACAGGTCTGCCACAGGGTTAACTCCTGCTGACGCGCCGTTGAGCGCAGGATGTCGAGCGTCCTGCCACCTATGCCGCGTGCCGGAGTATTGACCACACGCTCGAAGGCGGCATCATCATCTTTGTTATTGATAAGCCTCAGATAGCTCATCGCATCCTTAATCTCCTGACGCTCGAAGAAACGCAGACCACCATAGATGCGATACGCTAAGCCTTTATGAAGCAGGGCCTCCTCGAGCACACGAGACTGAGCGTTGGAGCGATAGAGGATCGCACAACTACTGAGATCGCCTCCCATATCATGCCAATCGTTAATTCTGCCAACAATAAAGCGCGCCTCATCCATCTCATTGAATGCACAATACAGAGAGATCTGCTCACCATCTTTATCTTCGGTCCAGAGCTTCTTACCCAGTCGTTCAGGGTTATTTTCAATCAGTGCATTCGAGGCCTTGAGAATATGGCCAGTAGAGCGATAGTTTTGCTCCAGACGTATTGTCTCAGCCTTAGGGAAGTCTACGAGGAACTTATGCAAGTTCTCAACCTGAGCCCCACGCCAGCCATAGATGGACTGATCGTCATCACCGACGATCATCACATTGGCACTATCACCCGCAAGCACACGGATCCAGGCATACTGAATGGCGTTGGTATCCTGGAACTCGTCGACGAGAATGTTCTTAAATCTGTCTTGATAGTGCTGTAACACATGGGGCTTATTGAGCCAGAGCTCATGGGCACGCAGTAAGATCTCGGCAAAATCGACTAAACCGGCTCGGTCACACGACTCTTGATAGACCTGATAGATCTGCAGCAAATTTTGCTCGATAGGAAAACCGCCTGCATCAATATGCTTAGGACGTAACCCTTGATCTTTCTTACCATTGATATAGCCCTGAGCTTGACGAGGCGGATACTGCTTCTCGTCTAAGTGCAGGCTTTTAAGGATGCGTTTGATTAACCTTAGCTGATCATCAGAGTCGATGATCTGAAAGGTTTGAGGCAAGTTAGCATCTTTATAGTGGGTACGTAGCAGGCGATGAGCCAAGCCGTGGAAGGTACCGATCCACATGCGCCCCATGTTGCTGCCGCTGACTTTTTCCACACGTTCACGCATTTCGGCGGCCGCTTTATTGGTAAAAGTCACCGCTAAAATAGAATATGGACTCTGCTGTTCAACCTGCATAAGCCAGGCAATTCTGTGGGTTAGCACCCGAGTCTTGCCACTGCCGGCGCCCGCCAATACCAACATGCTGGATTGTGGTGCCCCTACAGCTTCACGCTGCTCGTCATTCAGGCCGTCTAGTAAAGAAGATACGTCCATTCTTGCCTCCAAAAAATCGAGGAGGCAGTATAACAGGTGCGAGGGATGAGATCCTAGAAACGAGGCCTTAGGATTTAGATTCTAGGCAGTTGTAGCAAAGAGGGGCGCTACGCTATTAGCGCTCGTAGGCTCACTATAGGGATGCCTACGAGCTGGATATTTGGCACGATGCCAGATAAAACAAGCTTTTACTCTTCCGACGAATATAACCCGCCGAACAGTCGGGGTCATCCGCGAAGCGATAGGACTTAGCTTTCCTTCCTAGCTCCTCAAGCCTAACACTCAGGAACTTTTTTTAAACCTTCTCGGCCGCCACCACAGAGATCTCAACCAGCAAGGCTTCTCTTGCCATCTTTGCCGCAACGCAGGCACGCGCAGGCGCATGGCCTTCGGGTACCCAGGCATCCCATACCGCGTTCATCTCGGCAAAGTAAGACATATCTTTGACATAGATGGTCGCCGACAATATGTGCTCTCTGTCGCTACCGGCTTGCTCCAGTAGGGCGTCCACTTTATCCAGCATAGTTTGAGTCTGCTCGGTGATACCTTGCTCGGCATCTTTACAGACCTGACCACACAAATAGATGGTGCCGTTATGCTTAACGATACGGCTCATACGCGCGCCGGTTTCTAATCTTTCAATAGTCATACTTATCTCAAATTATTTTTTTTGGGGGGGAAGTTCAATGGGGAGGAATATTAACGTCCAAACAAGTTTTAAGCGAGTGACTTCGATGTAGGGTCGAAGCGATTTAAACAAGGCCTGTGAAGAAAGGCCTTCGAATAAAGATGTTGCTCTGCAAATGCTATGCGTTAGTGGGTATATTCAATGAGGTTGATAGAGCTTAATCCTATCGACAATTCTTTCTCGATCGTCCGGTGAAAAATACCTCAAATTACATGATGTTTTGTTGTTTTCGCCACAATAAAAGCGTAAATCACTCATAGGAAAACGAATAGACTTGGGCATTTTAACTTTGGTAATTTGCTGCCAGCTCAGTTCTCGTTGCTTTCCCCAGCTCTGGAACTTCACGCCAAGATGATCTACCTCAAGTTCGTTTCGCCAAGGGCGATGCCGCAAATTCAGATAAACCAATGAGATGAACTCTGCACACAAAATCCCAATAAAGCTACCTACAGCGACTCTTGTTACATAAACAGGTGTTGCTTTACCGCTGGCAAGCCAGCCTCCTAATATTGCACACAATGCCATATAAAGGTTCTGGCTTATCCAGTACCACCCATACTGAAAAGGTGTTTGGCTTATTTTCATCAAAGAACTCCATTTCGACACCAGACTAGCTATCCTTAAATACTATTCATAAATACTAGCCTTAAATACTATCCTTAAATAGATTGGCCTGGTCTCAACCTATCTCCCTAATCAGGACTTACTCTCTTCCAGACCTATACTGTTCATCCAGTGATCGAAGTCCATCATATTCCCTGGAAGCACAACCCTGCTGGCCCCACTGCTCAGACCGTCGAACTGCTTAAGGTATTGAGCACCAAGCTGCATCCGAACCACATTCATACCACCGGGGGCGGCAATAACGGTAGCCATTAGTTCGATAGACTCGGCGGTTGCCTTGGCAATCGTTAAGATCTCCTCACCTTTACCTTCCGCTTCGTTGATACGTTTTTGCATCTCACCTTCCGAGAGGTTAATCATCTCGGCTTTGATACCTTCGGAGCGGTTGATCTTACTCTGCTTATCACCCTCACTCTTCGCCAGCAGTGCACGGCGCTCACGTTCTGCATTCACCTGCATCTCCATGGCATTTTTCACCGTTTCCGGCGGAGTAATATTCTTTATCTCGTAGCGATGTACACGGATGCCCCACATGGCGCCAGCCTGATCGAGTACTTCAACCACTTTGGCGCTGATCACGTCACGTTCTTCGAAGGTGCGGTCGAGATCTAAGGTGCCTATCACTGAACGAGTGGTGGTCTGAGCCAGCTGTATCGCGGCATAGCGGTAATCTGTCACACCATAGCTGGCCTTAACCGGATCCACCACCGAGATATAGATCACGCCATCGACTTCAACATTCACTTCATCGCTGGAGAAACACTCCTGGGGAGGAACATCGATAGTCTCCTCTTTAAGATCGTGAATGTAGGATACCTTGTCTACAAAAGGGACCAGGGCATGAAAACCTGCATCCAGAGTCGAATGATATTTACCAAGACGCTCTACGATATAAGCCGATTTAGTCGGCACTAAACGAATCGATTGAAACAGCTTAATAATAAAGACGGCAAAGATAAGCCCCCAAATGCCCAATACGATTAGATCTGTATTTATTCCTGCAATCATGAGCGACCTCCTTTCACTGAATTTTTACTGACTGGGCTTGAAGCTGCAGAGCCAGAACTCACAGCATGAGTCACCTGCTCCATACCTTCGAAGAAGCCTTCCAACTTTGCCATCTCGGCCGGAACAACGGAAATTTCGGCCTCGTTGAGTATTTTGCCTACCTGACCGATAAACTGCTCTTTAAGCTGCATGTTCATCGCTTCGTGTCCGCCATCTAACGCCAGCGCGGTTGAGACAAGCTCCATCCCCTCAGCCTTTGCCTTGGCAATAATACTGATCTCTTGCGCCGTACCTTTAGCCTCGTTGATGCGTTTTTGCTTCTGGCCCTCGGAGACATTGATCGCCTCTTGTCGCTCGCCCACTGAGAGGTTAATCATCGCAGCTTTCTCTGCATTCGCTAAGGTGATCTCCGCGCGCTTACTCCGCTCGGCTTCCATCTGTTTTTCGAGTGTGTGTATCACCTTACGAGACGGAGTAATGTTCTTTATCTCATAGCGAAGCACTTTAATTCCCCATGGGTCTGAGGCTTTATCGATCTCACGTACGATCGACTCATTGAGACTGTCTCTCTCAGAGAAGGTCTGACTTAAGGACAGTTTACCTATTTCTGAACGCATGGTTGTTTGAGCCAGGTTCACCGCCGCGAGACGATAATTTTCGATACCATAGCTAGCCAGTTTGCCATCCATCACCTTGAGATAGACTAAACCATCGACCTCAAGCTGAGTGTTATCTTTCGAGATACAACTCTGTGGCGGCACATCCAGCACCTGCTCACGGATCTCATGCTTATAGGCCACGCGGTCGAAGAAGGGAATAAGAAAATGAAAACCGGGTTTAAGCACGGCCCGAAATTTACCCAGACGTTCGATCACATTGACCTCACGCATAGGGACAATTAACAACAGCTTATAGAGAATAAAAAAGACAAACAGGACAAAAATTGTAAATACAAACATAGATTCCTTCCTTAACTTAAACTAACTGTACTTAAACTAAGTGCACTTATTAACTAACGCTGCACTAAAACTCTGAGCCCAAAAAGCTGGGCTCATCATTAAACTTGTTGAGTCATACTTAATTACTCATGCTGAATTGCTTATTGTTTAGTTACTCATGGCAGGGTTCAACAACCAAGGCGATATTATCCCGGCAGATGATCCTGACGCGAGTCCCTGCAGCGATTTCACTACCATCGCCAAGTGCCGACCATTCGATACCCTGAAATTCGATACGCCCCTGATGTTGCGCCGGACCGATAGTCTCTTTAACGACGGCAGTCTGATTATAGATATCGAGTTCCTCATCGGTATTATCAACGTGAGAATCTCCGCCAACCAGTTTTTGGGTAAGCTGCCTGAAACCTAACAACAAAACAATAGAAACGATAAACCAGAGTGTGAGGCTTTGCACTATTCCTTCGACTAACCCGATAGCCAGTGCCGATGCGACAACCAGACAGGCGCCACCGAGCAAGATGACGATTCCCCCGGGAATAATGATCTCCGCCAGCATCAATGCCAGTCCGATACAGCCCCAGATAATGATGGGATTTGATAGCTCCATATTTCCCCCTGAAATGTGAGTATCCGTCAAAACACTATATCAGTTGTTTATGCCCTTCGCGACATAATATGTCACAAATAATTTCATTATGATTATAACCCCAAATTTAGCGGATATTTATGCCAATTTATCCCAAAACAGTAACAAACCCTTTGAACAATAGTGCCTTTATGAATATATTCTCCGCCCTAAGAGGTGGATGCTCAGCATCTCCTCTCAATTTAGCTTCGCCGTACCCTTGGCGATCGATGTTTTTCAACAATCAATAAATGCAACTCAGAGTGCAGAGATTGTTATAGATAGCGGCCAAATGGCCGCATTAATAATAAAAAGGTAATGAGATGAACAAAAAATGGCTTTTACTCGCGCTTCTCGCCACACCACAGGCGATGGCCGATGATCTAATCCACTGGTGGGATGCCAGCGTGACCGCGTTATACGGTGACAACTACGATCTTGCTCCTTCCGATAAGCAAACCACTTTCACCTTCGAAACTGCCGGTGCATGGCAATATGGTGACTGGTTTGCGTTTCAGGATCTGATCTATTTCAACGGTTCGAACGTCAGTAGTGACAGCACGACCTACGGTGAAATTTCGACTCGACTCAGTGCCGGTAAAATTTCCGGGAAAGAGATTGGCTTTGGCCCTGTAACCGACCTGTCTCTGGCCATGACCTTCGAAGAGGGTGAAGGGCCGGTTAAGAGCTTCCTGTACGGTCTGGGCATGGATATAGCTATCCCTTACTTTAGCTACTTTCAGCTCAATACTTATCGACGTGAAGCCATCAGCAGCGGCAATATCAGTGACGGTTGGCAGATAACTCCCGCCTTTAGAATGGACTTTCCCGTTGGCAATTCGAACATAGTATTCGATGGTTTCTTTGACTGGGTATTCTCTGCCGATAACCAAGGCTATGAAGAGAACTTTCACTTCAACCCTCAGCTGAAATATGATCTGGGCGCGGTCATCTTCGGTAGCCACAAGAAAAACAAATTCCTTGTCGGTGTCGAGTATGATTACTGGAAGAACAAGTACGGGGTGAAAGGTGTCGACCAGAACACCTATTCGGTCATCGCTAAATATCATTTCTAATCTTTGGTGAAATGACTGTGATGATTAAGCACAAGATCAAAAAAGGCGCCTGAGGCGCCTTTTTATTAACTTAAACCATCAATGAGCTAACTGCAGGGAAGCTCAACTTAAAGGATTTAAGCCAGTAATTTCTTCGCTGCTGCAACGACGATAGAAACTGCACTCACTTCAGTTTTCTTCATCGTAGCTTCATCAGGGATCTCTTGCTGTGTACGGTTTACAATCACACCCGCAACACATGCCGCACGCCAACCTTGCGAAGCACACATGGTAAATAGCGTCGAAGATTCCATCTCATAGTTAAGCACGCCAAGGTCTTGCCACTCTTGCATCATTCCTCTGTACTGACGCGTTACTCGACCAGAGACAGTATCGTAACGATCTTGACCAGGATAGAAGGTATCAGAAGAGGCTGTAATACCAATGTGTGGCTCCAGGCCTGCATCACGAGTTGCTTCTACCATAGCTGTAGTACATTCGAAGTTAGCAACGGCTGGATACTCCATAGGAGCAAAGTGCAGACTTGCGCCATCGAGACGAACCGAAGCTTGAGTTACGATAACATCACCAACATTCACTTGAGGCTGGATAGCGCCGGTCGTACCGACACGCAGGAAGGTGGTAACACCTAGCTGAGCTAACTCTTCAACTGCGATAGAGGTCGATGGTCCACCAATACCGGTAGAACATACAACTACAGCTTTGCCGTCGATATAGGCAAGGTAGCTTGTATATTCACGATGGCTGGCCAGGAACGTAGCGCCTTCCATCAACTCGGCAATTTTCTTAACACGCTCAGGATCACCAGGCACAATCGCCAAGTTCGCCCCATCCAACATTTTTTTGGTCAATCCCAAGTGAAATACATCTGACATTATGAAAACCCCTTTCAATTTTGATAAAAAAATTCTTCTGTTTGCGACTTTAACCTAGTATCGAAGCCAAAAAGGCAAGCTCGATCACACTTTATTGGGTGGCAAGTAAATATTTTGATGTAATGCAGTTACTAAAACGATTCATCTGCATTAACAAACTGCGTCACTCACAGACACAGATCGAGATATATTGGTTCAGTACCAGTATAGGTGGCTTTAAAAAATAAGGAGTTATACCTGCCATTATCTTTACCATCATCGGATAGCCAGAGCTCGCACTTCAGGCCTCTTCCCATCAAGCAGATATTTATGACGAGTTATCAATTGTTGACCGCTATCACATTTGGCGGTCACAAATCGCGCTAATTTAGATATAAACAAGATAAAAAACAGGGAGGAGATCACCACTATGTTTCCAGAATACAGAGAGCTCATCACTAAACTAAAGTCCGAAGACACACACTTCCTAAAGAAGTTTAACAAGCATAATGCGTTGGATGATGAAATTAAGGAGTTAGAGCAACATAGTTCCAGTAGCTTTACCAATGAGGTTCATGATCTCAAGAGAAAGAAGCTTCATCTTAAGGAAGAGATACATACAATTTTAAAGAATACACCACAACTTATTTAGCACACACGGTTTGAGTTATAAAAAAATGGGCAATTAAGCCCATTTTTTATATCTGTTTAACGGGATAGAGCGCTCTCTATCTCAATGCCTTAATGAGTTCAGCACTGGAATCGAAGGTACTTACACTCATCACTTTTAAGCGTTCTAACTTGATTAAGGTTGCCTGATCTTTTTCTGAAGGCAACAAACGCGTCGTTTCTCCCTCTCTGTCCAATGCGATGGAAAAGGTGAGATCTTTCATTTGAGGAATAGCGACAAATTTAGCAATCAAGGAAGGCATGCCACTTACGTCAGCGACATAAACCAGCTTATCTGATGCTTGTTTTTGCTCTGCCGTCAGCACCTCAAGTGCCTCTTTGATGATATCTCCGCCTTTCATGTTACGACTAAAAAGCAAGGTCCGGGTGTCTTCAGAAACACTAATCTCATTTTCAAACTGGTCCTGAAGTTGTATCTGAGAAACCAGATCGCCTTCAGCGTAAGATGATGCCTGAGCAAAGCTGGTCAACAGAGTACAGATAACGAATAACAGGGTTCGCATGCTTTTATTCCTAGCTAGGTCTTGAGTTCATTCTAAACAGTAACTTAGTCTGCTTAAAACCACATTAAAATTATGGGTAATTCATGATCCACTTCACCCAGTATCAAGGCTAACCAATGAACACGAGAAAGCAGCATCAAAATGACTACATAATGTATCTAAAATTCAGTAATCTATTTAACCTAATTTCAGGTTGTTCACTATTAAAGTGATGTTATTTAAAGGTCAATACCATGAAGGAAGATCAATTAGCGCAAGAGCTTGAGCAACTGCAAAACGTCTATACGCTGATCACTGAGTTTTTGGTTCAATACAGTTTTCGCCTTGTGGGTGCACTACTGATTTTTATTATCGGCCTATGGCTCGCCTCCAAGGTCGCTAAACTAGTCACAAGACAGTTCGAAAAACACAATATCGACATAACCCTAAGCAATTTTGTCAGCAACTTAGTACGCATTATTATCGTTGTCATGGTCGCCATCATTGCACTGGGAAAACTGGGGATAAGCGTCACCCCTATGATTGCAGCCATTGGTGCGGCCTCATTGGGTGCCGGGCTCGCTATTCAAGGGATGCTCTCTAACTATGCCGCCGGCATTACCATCATAGTGACCCGTCCCTTTATTATCGGTAATACCATCACAGTTAAAGAGGTCACCGGTGTAGTACAAGATATCCACCTGGGTTTGACGGTGCTGACTAACGAGGAGGGAGAGCAGATCAGTATTCCCAATAAACATATTGTCGGAGAGATACTGCATAACTCCTTTGCAAATAAGCTGGTAGAGACCAAATTCAACATTAACTATCAATCAGAGCCCGAAGCCGTTATCGAACTCGCCAGAAAAATACTGGCTGATAGCCCTCAAGTTAATCAAGACAAGCCTGCTCATATAGGTATTAACGGTTTTAACAGCATCGGCATTGAAATCGGTATTCGGTATTGGGTCCCCACCGAACGCTATTACCAAAATAAATACCAAACTAACTTAGCCATATATAAGGCGCTTCACGCGGCCGGAATCGAGATCCCATGCCCGGTAAGAGAAGTTCATATAGAGAGATAACTAATTCTGTTTTTTCGCTGGATCTTGCCCTAAGAGTTCAGGGCAAGATTTACAGTGAGGACTAAAGCCCCCGCTGCCACTCCTGCCTTAAGCCGCTCAGCTGCGGCTTAGTCATGGCCTGCTCCACTTCTGCAACCAATCTGTCCTTGTCTTTACCTAAGGTCCCTTTCAACACGAGGTAATTTGAAGCGTGGTCCGAGCGAAAAATCGTTTTATCCAGCTCAAGGTGCCTCAACAGGGTGAGCATCTCGACGAATAAACCATGTTGATCCGGCAGCTGAAAATGCCCATCGTAGCTCGCATCCATACGCTCTGTCCCCAGAGGCAGTGTGACCACCAAGGTTGAGAGGTACTCTGGCTGAGCCGCATTCATTAACTTAGCCGAGTTGATGGCATGTTGCGTTGATAATTCGGTGCCGCCGAGTCCATTTAAAATCATCACCGAAGATTTAATCCCTGCCGCTTTTATCTTTTTCAGTGCCGCGAGTGACGAGTCAAAACTTTCACCTTTTTCAATACGGCGCAGCACCTCATCATCACCACTCTCGCAACCGATATAGAGCAAGGATAAACCCAGCGCCTTCAACCGGGACAACTCTTCAGTGGTCTTATTCTTAAGATTTCTTGGCAGGCAGTAACTACTGATCCGGGTGACGTCGGGCAGGTGCTCACGGATCAACAAACAGATGGCCTCTAGTCTGTCGAAGGGCAGGATCATCGCATCGCCATCGGCGAGAAACACCCGATGAACCGAGCGACCAGTTTCTGCAACCGCAATAATATCCGCAGCAATCTTATCCAGCTTCTGCGCCCTAAAGCGTTTCTGCGGCGCGGTATACATGTCACAAAAGGTGCAACGATTCCAGCTACAACCGTTAGTCACCTGCAGAATAAGTGACTTCCATTCCGATGGGGGACGAAACAGAGGCTCAATATAGTTCAAAGGCTAACACTCCCTAAAAAAGAACACGCAATATCCACAGACATAAACAGATAAGTTTCAACCTGGTTCAAAGGCTAACACTCCCTAAAAAAGAACACGCTATATCCACAGCCATAAACAGATAAGTTTCAACCTGGTTCAAAGGCTAACACTCCCTAAAAAAGAACACGCAATATCCACAGCCATAAACAGATAAGTTTCAACCTGATTCAAAGGTTAACACTCACTAATAAAGAAAAAAACGATGAATTGTGAACAAGTTCTCATGTTTTCACATCTACTACTCACAAATGAGTAGAATTTGATCTAGTTCAATTTTTATTCAGTATTTTTTGCTAAAGTGCATCCATTCTGAGTTTGTACAAATTTGGCAAACTCACATTCCCCATCTGGGCAGTGAAGAAAACAGGCGCATCGGCCTGCATACGTAAAGATAATAATTATGCAAATAGCACAACAACTGAAAGACAGAAGAGAGACTGATCTGCATCATGACCTTCATTGGGACTCTATGACTGCAGAGCAAAAAATTGCTCTCTATAACCTGCACCGATTTGGCTATCGGCTGTTGTTTGTTCGCCATATGCATTCTGGACCTTTGGCTGTGATCTCTCAACAAAATCATCTGGCAACGATCAGTTCTCATGGTGAAGTGGATTACAAGACAGATATCCAACTAAGGGATTAATCTCAACGAAGTTGTTAGATTATTACTCAGAGAGGAGCGCTGAAAAGTGCTCCTTTTATTTATTCTGCTCTCTCGAAAACGTATATTAAATATCAGCTTCACCAGATTGGTATAACATATCCAGATGCGGGATCCCATCTTCCAGATAAACTTCAGAAACAGGTTCAAAGCCCAGCTTTTGATAGAATGCCTTGAGGTATTCCTGTCCGCCTAATTGAATATTTTGATCGGGCCAATATCTCTTTGTCAGCCTGATAGCCTCTGTCATCAATGAATGGGCGACTCCGCCGCCTCTGGCCTGCTCGGCTACCACAACACGTCCGATACTGGCATCGGCATAGCTGACTCCGGGTGCGAGTAATCGAGCATAAGCCACAATCTCTCCCGCTTCATTTCGCCCAAGCAGGTGACGAGTTTCACTATGGCGGTCTTTTTCATCTAATTCCGGATAGGGGCAGTTTTGCTCAACCACAAAAATATCGACCCTAAGCTTTAATGACTCATACAACTCATCTACCGAAAGCTCATTAAATGTCAGAACGCTCCACTGCATACCATCTCCCCGATTAGTCTATTAAACAGTATAAAAAATCAGTGTAACACCGCCATACCAAAAGGGGGATTCAGAACGCCGGAGTTCGTCAGATAACTGGCGATATAGACTTAAATGACCCGGCTATTAATCGCTGCGTTTCCTTATCGAGAGCACTGCGGCAACGGCGATGAGCAATAAGCATGAGATAATAAAAAAGACATCGTTATAGGCACTGATATAGGCCTGCTGCGTCATAGTCTGTCCCAAGAGTGCATTGGCTTGCGCCGCAGCGGTAACAGGGTCAGACCCCGCCTGAATGAAAACATTCGCCGTCTGCATCAGATAATCATTAGCTATCGGGCTCACGGCCGGCAGGGTCTCTTTAATATGAGCCAGATGCTCCCTGGAGAGGTTATCGGTCAGGGTGGACACTAAGGCGATACCACATGCACCACCTAAATTACGCATCACATTGAGCACCGTCGATGCCGATGCATTCTCATGGGGCTTAATATGCATAGTCGCGATGATGCCGATAGGTACCAGAATAAAGGGCTGCCCCAGTGCACGCACGATTTGTGATGAAATCATCTGATCGCCGGCATAATCGGCGGTCATATGACTATTCATGTAATAACTTAGCGAAAACATCAAGAAACCAAACGCCGCCAGATAACGGCCATCGAAACGTTCCATCAATTTAGGCACAAACGGCAGAACCAGTAGCTGTGGGAACCCCATCCACATAATCACCTCACCAATTTCGAGAGGGCTATAATCATGGATCTGTGACAGGTAGAGAGGGATCATATAGATAGCACCAAACAGAGCCATCCCCAATAAAAAATAGGCCATTGTAGAGAGAGCAAAATCCCTCTGCCCCAGCAACCTTAGATTGACCAGAGGCTCACTCTTCTTGAGCTGAATATAGATAAACAAACCTATGTTTATCACCGCAATAATCGACAGATATTGAATGAGATCAGATCCAAACCAATCTTTACGGTTGCCCTCCTCAAGCACCACCTCTAAGCAGCCCATTCCTATGGCCATGGTGATGATACCTGACAGGTCCACATTCCTTAATTTTTCCCAAATAACGGGCTTTTTCTCTAAGCCATAGGCCAGCATCGCCATAACGATAAGCCCAGGTGGAACATTGATGTAAAACAGGTAATGCCAACTAAACTGCTCGGTTAACCAACCTCCTAACGTGGGCCCGATCGATGGAGCAAAAGTGGCTGTGATCCCAAACAGGGCCATCCCCACAGCGCGTTTTTCATCGGGAAGAAATTCGAGTATTAAACGAAATGCCAAGGGAATAAGCGCGCCACCGAAGAAGCCCTGCATCGCGCGAAACGCGATCATCGACTCTAAATTCCACGAGATTGAACATAATAAGGAAGCAAAGATAAAGGCCGAAGTCGTCCATAACAGATAGCGTCTCACCGACAAGCCCTGACTCAGCCAACCGGACAGAGGAATTGCTATCATCTCTGCGACCAGATAAGCCGTCGCTATCCATGACCCCTCCTCGAGGGTAGCGCCCAGACTCCCCTGGATCTCTTTCATCGAAGCATTGGTGATCTGAATATCCAGAATCGCCATAAATGCACCAATCAGCCCGCCAAATACTGCGATCCATGCTCGGCGACTACCACGCTCATAACCCTGTGGCTTTGTCTCAATAGAGAGACTAACAGCGCCATTCACTTCCCCATTGACGATAGCACTCATCTCTTAATGACCGATGTTAGCAGCAAGTGCGCTATCTAATGACAATGTTGTGGTATCGACCTTAACGATCGCACTCAAGCCTGGAACGAGTCTCTCCCGTTCCTCACCGAGTTCCAGGCGGATCCTCACCGGAATACGCTGAACAATCTTGGTAAAATTCCCCGTCGCATTTTCCGCGGGTAACAGACTAAATTTGGCACCGGAAGCCGGCGAAAGGCTATCGATAACACCTGCAAAGGTTTTGTCGGGAAACGCATCGAGATTGACCTGAACCGACTGGCCGGGCTGCATATGTTGGATCTGAGTCTCTTTGAAGTTGGCCGTGATCCAAACAGCCCCGTCCGGTACCAAACTGTAGAGCGCCTGTCCTGGCTGAACGTATTGCCCCTTCAGGGCCCCACGCTTACCTATCACGCCAGAAAATGGCGCCCTGACCTGTGTATCTGCTAACTGGATTTTGGCAAGCTCTAAACCCGCCTTAGCCTTCACGACATTCGCATCGGCCTGTAACAGTTGCGCATTAAATACTGCAAGCTCTCGTTGCTTTGCAACCAAGGCCGCATTAGCTTCATCAAGATGGGCGACAGAAGACCCGAAACTCGCTTGCATCTGATCCACGTCATCCTGAGAGCTGTAATTCTTCTCTTTTAGCTTCTTAGATCGGCGCAACTGTTGCTCCGATCGCAACCGATCCGAACCTGCTGCTGCGACTCCCGCCTGAGCCTGAGCGATCAGTGCGTGTTGCAGCTCTACTTTAGCGGAAAGGGTTTGCAACTCTGCTTGTGAGCTATCGAGCTCGGCCTGACTCTGGGCTAACTTAGCTTCATACTGATTATCTTCTAACTGTGCCAGCAACTGGCCTGCTTTGACATGCTGGTTATCGGTGATGTCTGTCATCACCACGTAGCCGGGAACCTTGACGCTGATATGAGAGATATCCGCTTCAACATAGGCATTATCGGTCGACTCGAAGAAACGAACTTGCGTCCACCAGTAATAAGCACCACCAGCTAAGGCTGCAAATATCAGTGGCACCGCAATGAATAATTTACTCTTGGACATACATGACTCCTTGATTAGAGCCCTATAGTCTACTACTGTCTCCTTTAGTTTATTAGATAGTTAAAAATCAACCTACTGTTTCACAGGTGTAACAATCATGGATCTTAATCGCGTACAGATGTTTGCTCAGGTCGTCGAACAAGGCAGTTTTACCGGGGCAGCAAAAGCTTTAGGGTTAACTAAGGCTACGGTTAGCCGAAAAATTGCCGAGTTAGAGGCCGATGCCGGTGTTCAACTCCTGTTTCGTACCACCCGATCGCTAAAACTCACCGAAGCAGGCTCAGCCTATTACAATCGGGTTCATCATATTCTGATCGATCTGAAAAATGCCGAGGATCAACTCAGTGCCAGTCAACAGCTGATCAAGGGGAAACTGAAAATTGTCTGCCCTATCGAGATGGGCCAGCTTTTTTTTGGCAGGATCTTTGCTCGATTTTTAAAAAAATACCCGGATATCTCCATCGAAGCCGAGCTGAGTAACCGAAAGGTAGATGTCATTGAAGAGGGCGTAGATGTCCTGTTTCAAATCACCAGCAGCTCCGACACCCGCCTGCAGACCTACTCCCTACTCAATACAAGTAAGACCTTAATGGCGAGCCCTGAGTATCTGGCACAATACGGCACACCACAAACCCCACAAGACCTCAATAATCATAAGGCGGTCAAGTTAGAGTCGGCACATATTGACGGCAGTTGGACTCTCTTCGACGGGAAAGAGTGGATCACCGTAGAGCCCGAAGCTCAGCTCACCGTGAATAATGTTACCCTTGCCAGAGAGGCAGCCATAGAGGGGTTGGGGATCACCTCGGTACCAACCTTGATAGCCCAGCAAGCCATAGATAAGCATCTGCTAATTCCGCTTCTGGAAGATTTCCCCATGGCACAGACAAAGATCACCATGAGCATACCACAGCGTGCATATCTACCCAGGAAGTACCGCGTCTTTATCGAGTTTATCTACCGAGCTATGAGCGAAAACCCCGATAATCACCTGCTGGATATTCCAGACTTCGTCTCGTTAAAGTGAGTTTTTCGGGCTTAAAATCAAAGATTCTTAAATTAAAAAGCTCATCTCTGCAAAAAGAATGATAAAGCTGCTAACATTGCAGGCAATTTTTTAAGCTTAGTGAGATAGAGCAAGATGGGAAGAGCATACCAAAACAAGAAAGAATCCATGGCAAAAACGGCTGGGCAGAAAACCAGAATATATTCTCGCTATGGTAAAGAGCTCTACGTTTGCGCAAAAAATGGTGGTTTCGATCCTGATGGTAACCTTCCACTACGCCAGTTGATCGCCAAGGCCAAGAAAGATCAGGTACCGGCTCATGTTATCGAACGTGCGATCGAAAAGGCCAAGGGTGGCGGCGGTGAAGATTATGAAACTGCACGTTACGAAGGCTTTGGTCCCGGTGGCTGCATGGTCATCGTCGATTGCTTAACCGACAACGGCAAGCGCACCTTCACCGAAGTGCGTCAGGCATTCGTTAAAAATGACGCCAAACTGGGTGGCCCGGGTACCGTCGGTCACATGTTCGAACACCAAGCCATTTTTGTTTTCCCCGGTGAAGATGAAGAAGAGATTTTAGAGATGTTGATGATGGCCGATGTCGACGTCACAGATGTTGAAGTCGAAGATGGCATGATCAGTGTCTATGCACCGAATACCGAGTTTTACAAGACTAAGACCGCATTGAACGAAGCGATGCCTGAAGTCGAATTCGTGGTTGAAGAGATCACCTTCATCCCGCAAACCATGACAGACATTACCGATCCTGAAGTGGTCGAGCAGTTAGAGAAGTTCCTGGCAGCCCTCGAAGATTGTGATGACGTACAGAACGTCTATCACAATGCGGAGCTTCCGGAAAACTAAGCCTCATCTATAGCTCGGCAAGAGCACCTAGAAATGAACCTGTGTCATCACCTACCCGGCTGCTGGCACAGTCATTTATCCCCACTAAATCCCACTCAAAATTGGGCTGAATTTATTGACACCAGCCAACAAATTGTCACTTTCTCTACTAAAAAGCAATGAGCAAATTCATCTGCATAAAAAAACTAAAAAACTTACTCAAACCCAGTAAAAATCATGGCTTCAAGGTAGACAATATTTCAATTAGTCCTATGATTAATAGCAATAGATACTATCTCTCAGGCAGTGGAGATAATCAATGTCAGATATGAAACCATAAAAATCTGGCCGCTGCCGTTTACATAATCGAAGGTAACTTATGAAACACACTAAGACAATACTCGCTATCACCCTGACGAGTTTGCTTGCAGCATGTGGCGGTAGCGATGATAACTCGACTCCACCTCTCCCCGAATCAGGAGTATTTAGCCTAGGTGTATCGGATAATCCAGCCCTAGCCGACAAGGTCAATATAGCCTTTAAACAAGTCGTCTTAAAGGGCGCAGATGGCTCAATATCATTCGATGTTTCTGACAGCGAAGGAAACGCCAACCAAGTAGATTTACTCGAATTCCAAGGCCAAAGTGTGGCCAACTTGGTGACTGATGAAAGCGTCCCTCTAGGTGAGTACCAGATGTGTATCTACATGGAAAATAGAGAAGTCGCCGACGAGACTAGCTCCTATGTAAAGGTTGGCGATGCTATTGAGGGATTAGTCACTAACAGTAACGGTTCCTGTGGTGGTGTGGGTGCGGATGAACCCAACACGGGCCGGCTATTCTTAAATAAGGCCGTCACAATTACCGCAGATAGTAACAGGTACGTTGCCGAATTCAATCTCGCCAAAGGTCTGCAGGCCCCCCATGGTAATAAAGCTTACTGGACGCTTAAACCCACTTCAGTACAACTCGTTAATATTACTGAGGTCAGCGCTATTTCAGGTAGCGTTCATAACGATGTTCTGACAGCTTGTGAAAGTACCTCTCCCGGTTATAGCGATCTTGGCTTGGCTGTCTATCTCTACCCTCAAGATACCTTAATCGGTGCGATGGAAGACTTCAGACCCGAAGCCACTCTAACTGCGCCACTGGCTGCAGCAAGAGCTAAGCCGGAGTTTGAAGAAGATGGAGTCACAATCACAGGTTACAACTATGAGTTTGGCTTTATCGCAGCTGATAGTTATCAATTAGGCTTTACCTGTGTCGCCGATAATGATGATCCGGAAACTGAGCAAGGTGCCAGCACAGATCCGGTATTTTTCATTCATCAAGCCACATCTGAAAATGTCGTCGTTATCTTAGGTGCAACGTCAATCTATGATTTTACACCGCCAGTGATCTAATACTAACTAGGGCTCAAGTTTAGAGGAACAAATAGGGCACTCGAATGAGTGCCCTATTTTTGAGAGCATTAGTTTTGAGTGGCCATCATCACTACCTATCTGGTCGCCACCCGCTCTCCCGGATTTTTCAGATGGGTATCTAAAAAGTTGGTAGTATCAAGTCCTGTCCAGCCAGATATGTAAACTGCAGGCAACAAAAAGGGCCCCTAAGGGCCCTTGGCTAACCGAACATTCATCTGGTCTGTCACATCGATATCTAGTGTCTTAAAACGGCGGCCTGCAGGGTAACCGTGTATCAATTCAATATCTGACGAAGGGCTGACCCAAATGAACATCCATTGTGTCTAACGTTCAAACTGGTGGAACTTCTCGATACCGTAAGACTTACCCTCGGCATGACAAGTTGCACAAGATTCATTAGTCGGGGTCAGATACCACTCATCACCTAGATCTGTTGTTAGTGTGTTAATCTCACCACCGTTACTCATCATATGATTCTTTGCCTGCTCATCGTTATGGCACGCAAAGCAGTTTGCAGTAATTTGACTCGTCACCACACCATCTGATCCACCATTAAATGATTTAGAGGGCATATATTGATTTGGCATTTCGTAAAGATCTACCACACTATCGTGACAGGCCACACAATTAACGGCATCTAGCGCCGCGGCTGAGTTATATTCTTTTTCACCATCAACAATTTTGTAACTGCCCTCACCCCAGTGCTTACCGTGGATCATAGGACCAAAGCCGGGCCCTGAATAACCAGCTCTTCTGTCTTTACCCGTATAGTGGCACGACAAACAGCTCATCCCGCCATCTGCAAACCCGCCGGATTTATGAAACTCACCATGAGAATTATGGCAAGTGGTACAACTCTCAGCTGTCACATTGAAGCGACGCGCCTCTTCACTGCCATCGGCAAATAGTGCTGCAGATTTGCTGCTAATGATCACTTGATCACCTTCATTTGGTGAAAAAGTCACACGAGATAGGGCCATCAGACCTGTATCATCTCCATCAGGAGCCACATAAGTCGTACAATACTCACGACTGCCATCTTCATTGTCAGTCGAACTTGTAGTTCCTGACGCGGAATCTGTTATGTTGCCATGGAACTTCATAAAGCTCATGCTAATCGCTATCTCACCGGCGTCGACCATCTCACCAATATTAAGTGCAACCTCCTCTTCACCAGCAGTATTGAGAAGCGATAGTGTCGTACAACTTAACTCCCCCTTCAGCTCAGGTGTGCTGGTGACAGTATAGTGAACCTCATCGATAGTTTGCTGCTGTGGCATTTTTGTATGCAAAGATCGGAAGTCCTGATCGGCGGCAAAAGCGTTCAAGTTTACAGGTGCAGTAACACCAGCTTCGATATGACAATCTAAGCAAGTATCTGTTGTATATACTTGTGTAATGGGCTCTGCATGACAAGTATAACAATTAGAGGGAGCAAACCCGGTTTCAAACTGCTGATGATTAATATGACCAATCTTTTGCAGGGTGTTCTTCGCATAGCCGCCGGTATTCAATGAGCTACCGCTATCATCCACATCGCGAGCGACATGGTTATGACATGCCATACAGCCGGCAACCAAGTCTGTTTCGCCATCAGGATTTATTGCCGTATAGCTCGAATGTTTAATTGAGGAGGCTAAGAAGTCCACGTGACAGCTCTGGCAAGTTGCCGTCGATGTCGTATGAATATTTTCAGTTTTATCGACAACCATGTAACGGGACTTGGCAATATTATCGCCACCACCAACCGCTAAACGAATAAGTCCTTCGGTGCCCGCATTTACCGCCGCCATAGGCGCGATAAATTCGTAACGTCCATTATCGGTCATAGTCAGGCTAGCACCTTCTGTAGAGGTATTGGCACTGCCACCCACTGAGCCGTCACGGCTACGTTGGATCCCTTTCTCGGTTAACGCCGCCACTTCTGCGCTGGCTTCCCCAAGACCCGTGATCAACACGCCTTCCTCATTGGTGATCTCAAACTCGAATCGAACCAGCCCCTCTTCAAGGGCGTAAGAGATCACGTCAACATTAGTGACTTGTGAACTCTCCACCGTTGGAGGTGGCGGTGTGGTTCCGTCTTCGCCATCTTCACCATCACTGCCACAGGCACTTAGACCTATGGTTCCAGCTACTACCAAAGCCAGGTAACGCTTATTAAACACTTTCATTGCCACTCCCCATTTTACTTTTTTTATCATTGCGATCGGGTCGCCATCTATAATTACATTAACGTTTGTAGGGATTTATTTATTGAAAACTGGCCGAAAATTTGAGCCGAGTCAAAGGAGTAGAGCCGAAAAATCAGAGTGATAACTAAACACTAAAGAGCTAACCCATGAAGATAAACAGTGTATACAAAACCACCAAACAACGAGGAGAAGCTTGGGTAACATTCAACACACTTGTTTCAATTAACGTACACTGAAAACAAGCTTAATCCAGCTCAAGAAGATTGTTTAACCAGCTGAATTACAAAACTTTAACGACCAAACAGCATTAGCACCTCATGATTTAAGTATTTGCGGTTCACAATGGTAAATTGCAAGAATCAAATTCGATAAGTTGAAGTTAACGAGATCTGACAGTTCGGCTATCAGACTTTTCACAAGCATCGGACATATTTTAAAAACTTTGACAGGCCAGCAACCAATAAAAAAGGGCCTATCAAAGGCCCTCTCTTTTAAAACATTTTACTTTAAACCTAAGAACAGCAATCTCTGCGCCACCAGTTCTTAGGAAGCTTCTCAAGCAGTACTTTCAACATCAATATCGCCAGCACGACACCAGAGGTGTAAACCACGACAGATGGCAAGAGATTATGTTGCTCACCAATTTGCGGCATAACTTCAAAGCCAAAGGTATCGACTAGATAATTCACCAAAATACCAGAGACAAGTGCGACACCCAATACCCCACCGAGATAACCAAATAGCGCTCGTTTCCCAAGCTCTTTAGTCACGACGCCTAAGGTGGCGATATTGGTAGCCGGGCCCGCGAGCATAAACACCAATACAGCACCGGGGGATACGCCCGCCAACAGTAAGCCTGCAGCAATAGGCGTCGAAGCCGTGGCGCAGATATACATAGGAATAGAGATAAGTACCATCACCAACATAGCTAAGATACCATCCCCCCACTTAACCATAAAATCACCCGGCACATAGGTCTGTACTAACGCGGCAAAAAATAACCCGATTAATAACCATACCGTGATATCACGTACCAGATCCGTTGCAGCAAAGTGTAACCCCTTACCGATACGACTGATAACAGAGGTTCCTTTTAGCTCAGTAGCAACATCTTTGGTCGATTCACAGCAGCTTTCACTTTCACCACTAGCTTCACTCTTTTGTGAACTACAGCATGAAGCTTTGGGCTCCTCAGCTTTTGTCTTACTGCTACAACAAGTTGAAAGTTCAGGCTCCTCAGCTTTTACCTTACTGCTACAACAAGATGAAACTTCAGGCTCCTCAACTTTTGACTTACTGCTACAGCAAGATGAAACTTCAGGCTCCTTAGCTTTTGTCTTGCTGCCACAGCAAGATTCACTCCCCTCACCGCTTTCTTTTACTTTTGGTTGAATTTCCGCAGGAGTATCATCATCTCGCCCAACCAGCAGGCCTGCCACTATCGCGCTGATGACAGCCGCAATAGGCCTGGCTATTGCCATGAAAGGGCCAAGCAATACATAAGATACGGTCACCGAATCGACACCGGTCTCGGGAGTGGAGACTAAGAATGAGGTTGTCGCGGCTTTAGAAGCACCGGATCGTCTCAAGCCAACCGCAGCCGGAATAACTCCGCAGGAGCATAAAGGCAGAGGTGCACCCAGTACCGCAGCTTTTACCGTAGCTTTAAACCCATGGCCGCCGAGCTGTTTTTGCATCCATGCCATTGGCACAAACATTTTCAGCATGCCTGCTAATACGAGACCCAGCAATAACCAGGGGGCTGAATCTAAAAACAGGTCCATAAAATTCGCTAACAACATACCTAACCCTTATTCTGACAATTTTTTGTATACTGTGATTTATCATGATGATGAGCGTGATTTTCACACTTAATGTTATCGGTATTTGACTCTAACGCTTCTAAGATAGAGCAATGCTCGGCACTCTCAGGCCCTCCACAACAGGCATCCGACAGACGCTGTAGTGACACTTGAAAGTGGTTTAGCTCGGAAATTTTTTCATTCACTTGAGCCAACTTGCTATCCACCAAGCCTTTAACATCGGCGCATGCCCAGTTGGATTTGTCTAACTCTATAGAAAGAAGTTCGGTGATCTCGGCTAAGGTAAAGCCGACCGCCTTGGCTCTTAATATAAAACGCAATCGCTCCGCATCACTCTCACTGTATAAACGGTAACCCGAGTCACTGCGTGAGGAAGGTGCCAACAAGCCATGTTTTTCATAAAATCGTAATGTGTCGGCCTTCACTTCACATAGCTTAGCCAGCTCGCCAATTCGATACATATATCGCCCTTATCTATGACCACTATGAGCCTTGAATATTACAGAGTATAAACCTTGGAGTTAAATCCAAGGTCAAGGGTTATGGTGCGATAAAAAAGACTCAATAACCCTTTTTAATAAACAGAGTGTGAAGCGCAGCACAAATTAGCCACTTTCATAAACAACACAACTTCGAAACGCTTCCGTTATCTGAGGGCGTTGTTCGCAAAAGCGTATTGTGAAATCGTGCAGAAAAAAAAAGCCTAGGGATACTTTTTACGTTAAAATACGCGCGCTACGAAACGGGAGCGACTAAAGAAGCTAGAGTTGAGGGACTTTTGGAAAACGGTTAAGCATTACAATTTATTATGCTGTTCTGTTTTCCGAAAGATCCTTAAAAATAACTACTGGACCCTGTACCCAAAATGAATAATGCCAGACCCATTCGTCGCGCGCTGTTAAGCGTTTCAGATAAAACCGGAATCCTTGAGTTTGCAAAATCTCTACACGCTCAAGGCGTAGAACTGCTATCTACTGGTGGCACCGCCCGCCTTTTGGCTGATAACGGTGTGCCTGTCATTGAAGTATCGGATCATACCGGACATCCTGAAATTATGGATGGTCGTGTTAAGACCCTGCACCCTAAAGTGCATGGCGGTATCTTAGCGCGCCGCGGTATCGACGAACTCGTCATGGAACAAAACAACATCAAGCCTATCGACCTGGTTGCCGTCAACCTGTATCCATTCGCAGAGACTGTGGCGAAAGAGGGTTGTACTTTGGCCGATGCAGTCGAAAATATCGATATCGGCGGTCCAACTATGGTTCGCTCTACGGCGAAAAACCATAAAGACACCACCATCATAGTTAACGCGAGTGATTACGACCGCGTTATTGCTGAGATGAATGCTAATGAAGGCAGCACGACGCTGGAGACTCGCTTCGATTTAGCTATCGCCGCGTTCGAGCACACCGCAGCTTATGACGGCATGATTGCGAATTACTTCGGCACTCAGGTACCGGCACACAGTAAAGATGAGTGCCATGCCGACTCTAAGTTCCCTCGCACCTACAATACTCAGCTGGTGAAGAAACAAGATCTGCGTTACGGCGAAAACAGCCACCAGACAGCGGCTTTCTATGTCGACTCCCCCTCTCTTAACGGCCAGGGCGATGAAGCTTCTGTCGCTAGCGCCATTCAGCTACAGGGTAAGGCATTGTCTTACAACAACATCGCCGATACCGATTCCGCACTAGAGTGCGTGAAAGAGTTCAGCGAACCCGCTTGTGTCATCGTTAAGCATGCTAACCCATGTGGCGTGGCTATAGGCAGTGATCTTCTCGATGCCTATAACCGTGCTTTTAAAACCGATCCGACCTCGGCCTTCGGTGGCATCATCGCTTTCAATGGTGAATTAGATGCGGCGACAGCCAGCGCAATCGTTGAACGCCAATTTGTCGAGGTCATCATCGCACCGAAAGTGAGCCAAGCCGCTCGCGATATCGTGGCTGCAAAAGCCAACCTTCGTCTTCTCGAGTGTGGCGAGTGGAACACTAAGACCACTAGCTTAGATTATAAGCGCGTCAACGGTGGACTGCTGCTGCAAGACAGAGACCAAGGTATGGTCAGCATGGATGACGTGAAAGTGGTTTCAAAGCGTCAACCCACCGCAGCCGAGATGAAAGATCTGATGTTCTGCTGGAAAGTGGCTAAGTTCGTTAAATCAAACGCCATCGTTTACGCTAAAAACAGCATGACTATCGGGGTGGGTGCAGGCCAGATGAGTCGCGTATACAGCGCTAAGGTGGCTGGCATTAAGGCTGCCGATGAAGGGCTGGAAGTTCAGGATTCAGTCATGGCGTCCGATGCCTTCTTCCCATTCCGTGATGGTATCGATGCAGCGGCTGCTGCGGGTATCAGCTGTATCATCCAGCCTGGCGGTTCGATTCGTGATGAAGAGATCATTGCCGCTGCAGATGAGCACGGCATGGCGATGGTATTCACCGGAATGCGTCACTTCCGTCATTAATGATAAGAAGGAACTAGGTTCTAGGGTTTAGTTCCTAGTTCCTAGCTCCTCGATCCTAAGAACTTCTTTAAGGATAAAAAAATGAATGTATTAGTCATAGGTGGCGGCGGTCGTGAACATGCATTGGCATGGAAAGCGGCGCAGTCTGCACAGGTCGAAAAAGTCTTTGTAGCCCCGGGTAATGCTGGCACATCTCTGGAGCCAAAATTAGAAAATGTGGCCATTAATGTAGAAGAGATCTCAGCGTTAGTCGCCTTTGCGCAAGAGAAAGCCATTGAGATCACCATTGTCGGCCCTGAAGTCCCGTTGGCACTAGGCGTTGTCGATGCTTTCAATGAAGCGGATTTGCCTATTTTTGGCCCAACCCAAGGTGCGGCACAGCTGGAATCTTCTAAAGCCTTCACAAAAGATTTCTTAGCCCGTCATAACATTCCAACTGCAGCCTATTCTAATTTCACCGAAATCGCGCCAGCTAAAGCCTACGTGACAGAAGTGACAGCCATGACAGGTTTCCCTATCGTAATTAAGGCCGATGGCCTTGCCGCAGGTAAAGGGGTGATCATTGCCGAAGATCAGGCAGCAGCAGACGCGGCTATCGAAGATATGTTGGCTGGCAATAAATTTGGCGAAGCCGGTTCTCGCGTCGTTATCGAAGAGTTTCTTAAGGGTGAAGAAGCCAGCTTTATTGTCATGGTCGATGGTAAACATATTCTCGCTATGGCCACCAGCCAAGATCATAAAGCCCGTGATAATGGCGATCATGGCCCAAACACCGGCGGCATGGGTGCCTATTCACCCGCTCCGGTAGTTACACAAGCCGTACATGACTGGACTATTAATAACGTTATCCGCCCAACAGTCGATGGCATGGCAGCAGAAGGTAATGTCTATACCGGCTTCCTTTATGCGGGCTTGATGATCTCACCCGATGGCAGTGCTAAGGTATTAGAGTACAACTGCCGTTTCGGCGACCCTGAGACTCAACCGATCATGATGCGCCTGAAATCTGACTTAGTTGAGCTTTGCCTGGCTGCCACCCGTGGCGAGTTAGATAAGGTCACTGCCGAATTCGATAAGCGCGCGGCCGTAGGTGTTGTACTCGCTGCCGGTGGATACCCTGAAGCATACCGAAAGCACGATGTTATCGATGGCTTAGATCTCGGTAACAATGACGCTAAGGTCTTCCATGCCGGTACCTGCATGAAAGAGGCTCGCGTAGTAACCAATGGTGGTCGCGTACTGTGTGCCACCGCTCTGGGTAACAACGTCACTGAGGCACAACAAGCCGCATATGGACTCGTCGATAAGATCCACTGGGATGATGTCTACTTCCGTACCGATATAGCCTACCGCGCTATCTCACGGGAGAGTTAATACCTACCCACGGGAGGGGTAATACCTATTAAGAGGTAATTGACTTAAAACGAGGCAGAGATCACGCTAATCATAGCATGCACTCTTACTGCATAAAAAAGCACCTAATAACCTTGCTGTTATTAGGTGCTTTATTTTTTAAGGGCTAGAGCAAAGCAGTAATAAAAATACCTCTTAAAGTTGCATAACCATTACAATAACCAAATACAAACCAAAGCAACATCATCAAAACACTATAAAGCACCATTGTTACAGACTTTTCATCTGCGTATACTCCAACGCCTTTAAAGCTGGCTGGGGGCCCGATGAGATACCTGTTATTAATGATCACCTTTCTGATCACCGCGTGCGGTGGAAGTGATGGTGACGACACCGCGACACCGACACAAGAGAAATTAACTCACCCAGGGCTCATTGCTCCAGATATCAGGGCTGACTATTCACCCTCTGGCAGCCTGACACCTGTAGTCAATGGTTCTCTGGGTAGTATCAGTTTTACCTTAGCCGACGGCGCAGCTAATGACGTTGTGCGGGTAAATCAAAATAGCCTAACCCTATTAAATGTCGGTCAAACCAAATTAATCGTTACCGATAGTGGTAACAGCCAGTATAAAGCCACAAGCAGATCGCTAAATGTTACTGTCGATAAGGCCAGTCGTGATCCTCTGCTGACTAATAACTACTCTTACTCTTATACTGCCGGAGCGATTCACCAGGTCAGCGTTAGTGGTGCAAAAGGTCAATTGCTCTACGAGCTCAGCGCTGATTATCCTGACGATGTTGTCAAAATAGACATCACTGGTTCGCTAATTGTTTGGGGTGAGGGGCTGACTCAAGTTACCGTCAAAGATGACGGGGGTCGTAACTACCAAAGCAGCGAGAGTCAGTTTTCCATTACCGTTGAAGCTGCTGACTCTCAGTTTGCATCCTACCGAGACATAACCAATAAACCACTGGTTTTTGGTGGCACCCTGCTTCCGATTTATTCAGGCTCACCGAGTAGTGAGATAAGCTTCGCTATCGCAGAGAATGCCAATCAGGATGTTGTGCAGATCCATCCGATAACGGGTGTGATGAACATCAGGGGAGCCGGTGAGACAGAAATTGTCGTCAGCCAGACAGCTGAAGATAATCATCAAGATATCGCCAAGCAAACCTTTAAAGTCAGCATTAACAAAGCCGATAACACAGGTTTGAAAACCAGCGCTCTGACGATCCCATATGGATTCGATGATGAACCAAGACTGCAAGCAACCGGCGCTCAGGGAACACTCACTTTCGAAATTGTCGATGGCGAGTCGACCGATGTGATCAACTTTATCAACAGTGAAACCGGACAATACAGTTTCAGCGGTATCGGTGAGACTAAAGTAAAGATCACTGATGCGGGTAACAGAAACTATCTGAGTAAGACAATCGTTACTACAGTAAAAGTAGAACGTGTTCAATCGGCATCGTTATCTTCGGTAGATCTTGAGAGCTCTTATCAAGAGAACAAGATGATATCGGCACAAGTTGCAAGCAGACAAGGCAAGCTAAGCTTCTCTCTTGCAACTGGCAGCGCAACGGATGTGGTGAGCATAGATGCACAATCGGGGGATATGACGGTACTGAAACCCGGTAAGGCTGAAATAAGTGTCACCGATGATGGCGACCCGTTCTACATACCGCAAACCACCAGTTTCTTTGTGACTATCAACAAACTCACTAACGATCAATTCAGTGTCGATGATAGTCGTGTTAACAATGTCGCTAATAACACAGTGTTTACTCCAAACCCTAGAAATAATCAGGGGCCAGTCACCTACATGATTTCAGCCCAATCGAAGGCCAATGTGTTAACCCAAGACCCGACAACTAAGGTCATCACCTTAACCGGTGCCGGTCGAGGCTGGATAACCGCAACCGATCATGGTAACGATTACTACCTTAGCCAGACAACGGACTTCTACATAGATGTAAACTATGCTGCTGGAACATTGCTAGCAGACCCAATCAGAACCAATTTTGTCGCCGATAAGGTAGTCAGCCTCCCAATTTCAGGTGTCGTCGGACAGCTCAGTTATACTCTGGACAACGGCCAGCCTGGTGATGTTGTCGATATAAATCTTGTTGATCGCACTGTTACCATTAAAAATGCAGGCCATACCAATTACATCATCACAGATTCAGGTAATGGAGCAATCGCCTCCCGCAAAATTTATCTACCAATAACGGTAGAAAAAGCCGCAACGAATGTGAACTTGGGCCTAAATTCGACGCTTGTCGATACGATATATGAAGAGGATAAGCAGCTTACTTCACCTGCTGTATCGGGAACGGCTACTGAGAGTTCAATCAAGTACTTTGTCGATTATAGCGACCGACAAGTAGTGACTGCAGACTCAAGTAGCGGCGCACTGACGATTCAGGGTGCTGGTTCGGCTGAGGTACAAGTAACTGAGGTGAGCCGCAACTTTGAGGACACAATCCGCAGCTTCACCGTTAACGTCGGTAAGGCCAGGCATCCTGGGTTGACCATCGCCAAACAGGTACCCGGCGCGAGTTATTACCCCGGATTGGAGATGGCGCCTGCAGAGCTTGGCAATCAATTCGGTACTCTTAGCTACAAATTCAAACACACAGAAAAACCAGAGGTTTATGATTTAAGCCAGAATGGTACGCTAAGAATCCTACAGTATCCTGGCTCCCGTGGTAATAACTACGTCTATATAACCGTCACCGATGATGGAGGAGATAATTACCTGCCTGATTCAATAGACTACTTTACTCAAGTATCTCCCATCGAAGAGAGAAGCGGTGAGCAATCTGTACTCACATTCGACGGCACCGAGCTTTCGATAATCTCTCTTATCGATGTGGCAGCCGGAGACATGACATACTTTTCAGCCTTCGATACCCGCTCTGAAGCCGAGACTATGGGTGATAACCTTCAGAAATCTGGCGGTTATACCACTAAGACGGTTTCAGTTTGTCAGGAGCCGGCAAGTTTAGTTGGTTGTGCCCTAATGACAGTCAGGTTGCAAAATACCAGCCATTGTCCCGATGGCAGTAAAATTGCGTATCCCGTAGGTGCGAAAATCCGATATGAGTGCCCGGGTCTCAGACAACCCACAAACTCTGAAGTAACAGTGAGCTTCGATAAAAAAGATGCCTTCAATGCATCACTCTCTGCCGGTACCTATCAGGCTATAGAGCCAATCACCTTGGTGCACTTTGCTAAGCCCTACCGCGCGGGCGGAGTCATCGAGATGGGTGATATTCAAGCCAGAGCATGGTGGCTGATTAAGGTGAATCTGACAGTAAACTAAAGCTGTTATGGCGCTGTGAAACATTCCACTGCAACATAGACTTTTAAGGCCTGATATTCTTGAGTATCAGGCCTTATTCTTATCTACTGAATGACTATCTAGTGAATTGTCATCGACTGAAATATGGTAGTAGCATCAACAAGTTCATTGGTTGTACAATCATTAGCAAGACTAAGCCAGACTCTTAGCTTCAAGCTTCAGGCACTGACAAGCTCAAGGGTAGGCTTAGCTTGCAACTGCTGCCCTCTTGACCGCCAAAGTTCCATATAAGTGTCTAAAGGTTTAGGACGACCTATAGCATAGCCCTGAGCATAGTTAATGCCGATATCTTCAAGTCTGTCGATAATATCCTGATTCTCAACAAACTCCGCAACCGTCTCTATCCCCATCACACCACAGACATCATGAATGGACTTAACGATGGCAAAGTCTTTTGCATTAGTCGCTAAACTTTTTACAAAGCAACCATCAATTTTGACGTAATCAACAGGAAGCTCTTTCAAGTAGCCATATGAGGCGAAGCCTGTTCCGAAATCATCTAAGGCAAATGAAAAGCCCAGTTTGCGCAGGTAATTGAGCATATCCATGGCTCGATTTCTATTTTGAATTGCACTGGTTTCAGTGATCTCAAAACAGATACATTTGCTCGGGATCTCGAAGCGCTTGAACTGTTCGGCAATGTACTCCACCATGCCTTCGGCACCTAAGCTATTGCCGGAAAGGTTAATCGAGATGCAGTGATCATCCCAAATCTCCTCATGGAGAGACAGCCACAGGAATGCCTTTCGAATGACCTCTTTATCGACATCATTCATTAGCTTAAAACGCTCTGCTGCTTCGATAAACTGGGCTGGGGATAAGATACGCCCACAAGGCTCCTGAATGCGAAGTAAGATCTCCATACGCTGACGATGCTCGCCCGGACCCATGCCTTTGATTGGCTGGTAATAGAGCAGTAGTTCATTATGCTCTATCGCCTGACCAATTCTCACCGCCCACATAGGCGCGTTGCGCTGATAGATGGATTCTTTATCGTTATCATCGTAAAAGTGAACTTGATTGCAGCCTTTTCGCTTAGCGGCAATACACGCCACATCGGCATCCTTAAGCATCTCTTTCGGACTGATGTAGGGTGCCCGAGCAATAGCCACACCGGCACTAATTCCGACCTTATAGTGGCACCCATTATCGCGCAGTACCTGCATTGAAACACTCGCAGTGACTCTTTTTACAAGTTGAGCCACCTCTAACGCGTTATGATCCCTAATCGCTAATCCAAACTCGTCTCCCCCAAGCCTGGCTAGCATCTCATCCTTGCTCAAACAAGATTGCATCGCTTTGGCCACCATTGCCAACATGGTATCTCCGGCGCTGTGCCCGCAGGAGTCATTGATTAACTTAAACTGCTCAAGGTCGAAATAGCAGATCGCGATAGATTGAGCATCATGGCTAAATTTTTCCAACCTCTCTTCGAAGGCGCGACGATTCAGCAGTGAAGTGATGGAGTCGATATTAGCCTTTTGTCTGAGCTGCATTTTAAGTAACTCTTCCTGGGTAACATCACGAAGCACAATCACAGTACCTATCACTACCCGCTGATGATTAAGCAAATTACTGATACTGCGCTCCAGGATTCGAGTCTTGTCAGTTTTCAGTTTTAATTTACTCAATATGGGCGCTTGAGCCTGACTACGCATAAACTCACGCAGCTCATCTTTGATACTTTTGTCAGTTGAAAGCAATGAGTCCACGGTCACACCGATGGCATTATTACTTTTCACTCCTAATAATTGCTCGGCCTGAGGGTTTAGGTAAACGACCTTAGCCTCTATGTCGGTTAGAATAACCGCCTCGGCAATTGACTCCAGCGTCGTCTTAAATCGTTCTTTTTGTTGAAAAATTCTAGCCAGCAAGGTGTTAACCCTATCAGCCATGATGACAAGTTCAGAGCAACCACTACCGACAAGCGGAGTGTAGGTTTTGGCGATGGGATCGATATCTGCAACTTGAGTCATCAGTCGACGGAAGGGGCGAATAAGCCCCATTTTTAGCCAGATATAGCCGATGATGAGTATCAATAACCCGACGCCAACGATAGAGAAGGTCACCAGATCATATTTCAATTTTACCTGGTTAAACGCAGCTTCTGAAAACTGAACTTCCAGATATGCTGGTCTTTCAGAAATCAGGCTTGGCACTTTCAAACTGAATATAGGATTATCACTATAGGCATCAAGAGTCTCAATTGCCTCCCCCTGTACCATATCGATGTTTGAGACTAAACCTTTAAGGCCATAGGTAGAGAGATAAGCGGGTGTAAGCCTTCTGGCTAATACGACCGACCTGCTCTGTGAAATAGGCACTAAGCTGACGATAAAGCTCTTATCCTGCAGCATATAAATACCTGACAGGGCTTGAGTCGTATCTTGTAGTAGGGCAGGAATAGAGTCGAATCCAAATGACGTGACGTCATCATATATGGGGGAAAATGGCTGCAGTTCACCATTATTCAGATAAAACAAACTCAGATGATCGGCAAGCAGACTATCACGCCAGGCTTCATCTAATGAAACTCTCTCTTTGATGGCAAGTTTTGAAAGGGGTAAAGCGTAGACTTTTGCTAATAATTCGAGCTGCTTTATATCTTTTTCTATCTGGGATTGAATCGTGCTTAGCTCAATATTGACCGCACTTTGTTTAAATGTCTCTACCCTGTGATCGAACCACATGCTTAAACAATAAGAGACAGAAATCACCGCGGGCAGGCAGAAACCTACAATAAAGACGATTAACTTTTTGCCTATACGCATCTTATACCAATTTCAATGAACATTTTTCACTCAGAGCCGATATGGCATTTCAATTTTAAGGGGTTTGATGGGTGTCATCTAATCCTTGAGCGCCCTAATCGATTATGCTGTTACCTTGCACACTCCCGGTGCAAAAAACTCAGACTTACATTGAAAACTTGCTACCTAATAACAACGACCAAAAAACTCACAACTAAAGCCCTGACAACTGCATAAAAAAATAACTAAAGAGAGTCATCATAACTTCGGCATGCAAAATAGCGCATTTACAGACAGGATAAAACCCGTTTTGCTTTACTCGTTGCTAAAGTAGTCAATAGCCTGCATTTATCTGATTTTGTAAGCCTTGATATAGCGCATTAAAAGATCTGTAATCCACATATATCGGATGAAAAACAGATGAAAATCACATCCAGAAGTTCGATGTGGACACTTTTGTGATAATTTCGCGATACTCAGGTGACCCCCTCTTAGCCACAATCAATAAAAAGGCCCGCAATATGCGAGCCTTATTAACACAACAAGAGTACTAAAGGTTATAGATTACTTGTGGTATTGAGCCGATAACTCGTGCACAGACTTAATGAAAGAACCTGCGTGCTCCGGATCGACATGCTGGTGAATACCATGGCCCAAGTTGAACACGTGACCTGTACCTTCGCCGTAGCTTGATAGGATCTGATCCACCTCTTGATGGATGCGCTCAGGAGAAGCATAGAGTACCGATGGGTCCATGTTACCCTGAAGGGCCACTTTATGACCAACACGACGACGTGCATCACCGATATCAACAGTCCAATCCAGACCCAGTGCATCACAGCCTGTTTCAGCCATTGATTCTAACCATAAACCGCCACCTTTAGTGAACAAGGTAACCGGAACCTGGCGGCCATCGGCGTGACGAGTCAAACCATCGACAATTTTTTGCATATAACGTAATGAGAACTCACGGTAAGCGTGATGTGAAAGTGCACCACCCCATGAATCGAAAATCATTAATGATTGAGCACCGTTAGCCACTTGAGCGTTTAGGTACAAAATCACTGAGTCAGCAAGTTTATCGAGTAGCAGGTGCAATGTCTTTGGCTCTTCGTAGGCCATCTTCTTGATCTTCTCGAATGTCTTGCTTGAACCACCTTCAACCATATAAGTCGCCAGTGTCCATGGAGAACCTGAAAATCCAATTAACGGCACTTCGCCTTTTAGCTCACGACGAATAGTGCTAACGGCACGCATGACGTAACCGAGCTCATCTTCAGGATCCGGGATTGATAGCTTCTTGATCGCATCGATCGTATCGGTCGGACGCTGGAAACGTGGGCCTTCACCCGTTTCGAAGTACAGACCTAAGCCCATAGCATCTGGTATGGTCAAAATATCCGAGAATAGGATTGCTGCATCGAGATCATAACGTCGAAGTGGCTGAAGTGTCACTTCACAAGCCAAATCCTGATTCTTACACAAAGACATAAAGTCACCGGCTTCTGCACGTGTGGCTTTATATTCTGGAAGGTAACGGCCAGCTTGACGCATCATCCAGACAGGTGTTCTGTCGACAGGCTGTTTTAGTAAGGCGCGTAAATAACGATCATTTTTTAATTCTGCCATTTGGCTCTATTCCTAGATTTATTGATTTCCGCTGGGTCAGTAGTTTAGCATTTACGCGAATAAAGTAACCTCTATCAGCTCATTTATGTGACATTAACCTCTTCATACTCAAGGCAGATTAATCTGCTACCCACTGACCCATCTCTGTATTCCCCGCCGTACTTAGAGTGAGAAGCATCGGGATGTAAATACCTTGGCCAAAAATAGGCGTTAATGTTCTCAATATGACAGAAAAAAGTTGCACACGTCTTCAGCCTTTGGTATAAAAAGTCTGCGCTAGCAAGAACAATCAAGAAGCTCGTCGCATCGAGCCAGCAAAACCTTTACTCGCCCAGCGATAGCATTCTATCGCTGGGCATTTTATTTTTGGCTGTTTAATTCTCCGATTCCCACATTTTTCGGTATACAAAATAATCATATCTTCGAATTAATAATATCTGCCTAAATAAGCGAATAATGGTTGATCATTACCCTAGTTGTCACCTACATTAGGAGTCAGGGAAGAACTCTTTAACGGGAACTATCATGCTAAGACAACTAGAGAAAGCCGAACAAAAATGGGGTGGTTCTAACACACTTATCGATCATTGGCTCAATAACCGTCGCAAACTACTCGTGAATTATTGCCAGATCGCAGGCATTCCTCCCTATGAACCAACCGAAAAATCACTGCCAGCAATTACCGCAATCAAAGAGTTTTGTGATCTCTTAATGGATTATGTTTCTGAAGGGCACTTCGAGGTTTATGATCGTGTCGTAACCGCCTGTGAAAAACATGGGATTTCGAGTCAAACCCTTGCCCAGAATCTGGTTCCCCGCATCAGTGAAACTACAGACTCAGCCTTAGATTTCAATGATAAATATACCGAGTTCGTAGATGATAAAGTGTTATTCCAGCTAGATAAAGATCTATCATCTTTAGGACATGCGATGGAAACACGATTCGAATTAGAAGATCAATTGCTGGAAGTGCTGCACACAAAGCACTCATAATGCGGTTCTAGGTTCTAAAAAGTTTAATAAAAAAGGCTAGATTCATCGATATGAATCTAGCCTTTTTTGTTGGTTTGCTGCACTGAAATACCAATCGGTATAACTATCAATACAACGCCCAAAGGGACAAAGTCCACCTTCTAAGCTAATGCTTTAAGTGGACCCCGACCCGTCCTGATTTTATACCGCAGACTGGAAGATAACTTCGCCCGCTTTTTCAGTATAAGAACTCATCTTATCGAAGCTTAGATAACGGTATGTATCGGCAGCTGTTGCATCTAACTGCTTAGCATACTCCTGATACTCATCAGAACTTGGCAGACGACCGAGGAGTGCTGCAACCGCGGCCAATTCAGCCGATGCCAAATAAACATTAGCACCTGTACCCAAGCGGTTAGGGAAGTTACGAGTCGAAGTCGAAACTACTGTCGCACCATCGGCAACACGAGCCTGGTTACCCATACAAAGCGAACATCCGGGGATCTCAACACGTGCACCAACGCGACCGAAGATAGCGTAATAACCCTCTTCAGTGAGCTGATCACGATCCATCTTAGTTGGAGGCGTGATCCATAGACGCGTCGGTAGCGTCGTAGCAAACTTATCCAGCATCTTACCCGTAGCACGGAAATGACCGATATTAGTCATACAAGAACCCACGAAAACTTCGTCGATCTTAGTATCTTTAACGTCTGATAGCAGTACCGCATCATCAGGATCATTAGGTGCACAAAGGATTGGCTCTTTAATGTCATTCAAGTCAATTTCGATAACCGCGGCATACTCTGCATCACTGTCGGCTTCCATCAACTCTGGGTTTTCTAACCACTCTTGCATCGCGATAATACGACGCTCGATAGTACGACGATCGCCATAACCTTCGGCTATCATCCACTTCAACATCACAATGTTAGAGTTCAGATATTCGATAACAGGCTCTTTATCCAGCTTGATACTACAGCCTGCAGCACTACGCTCGGCCGATGCATCAGATAACTCAAATGCCTGCTCAACTTTCAAGCTTTCCAAGCCTTCGATCTCAAGTACACGACCAGAGAAGAAGTTTACTTTACCCTGTTTTTCAACGGTAAGTAGACCCAGCTCGATCGCTTTATGCGGAATCGAATGGACAAGATCACGTAACGTGATACCTGGCTGCATTTCACCTTTAAAACGAACCAAGACTGATTCAGGCATATCGAGCGGCATTACGCCAGTCGCAGCGGCGAAGGCCACGAGGCCCGAACCTGCCGGGAACGAAATACCTAACGGGAAACGAGTATGTGAATCACCACCGGTACCTACGGTATCAGGCAGTAGCATACGGTTTAACCAAGAGTGGATAACACCATCACCAGGACGCAAAGAGACACCACCACGATTCATGATGAAATCAGGTAGAGTGTGGTGCGTATTCACATCAACAGGCTTAGGATAAGCCGCTGTGTGACAGAAAGACTGCATAGTCAAGTCGGCACTGAAGCCAAGACATGCAAGATCTTTAAGCTCATCACGGGTCATAGGACCGGTAGTATCTTGCGAACCAACCGAGGTCATCTTAGGCTCACAGTATTGACCAGGACGGATACCGGTAACGCCACAGGCCTTACCAACCATCTTCTGAGCAAGGGTATAACCTTTGCCGGTATCGGCTACATCTTGTGGTAATACGAAAACGGTTGATGCTTCAAGCTTTAGCACTTCACGGGCACGAGCAGTCAGGCCACGACCGATGATCAATGGAATACGGCCACCAGCGCGAACTTCATCCATTAACACGGCAGTTTTAAGTGAGAACTCAGAGATAACTTCATCGCAGTCATGACGCTTAACGACGCCCTGATACGGGTAGATATCGATAACATCGCCCATATTCATCTTGCTAACGTCGAGTTCGATAGGCAGTGCACCTGCATCTTCCATCGTATTGAAGAAGATTGGTGCGATCTTACCGCCCAGACAGAAACCGCCAGCGCGCTTGTTTGGTACATTAGGGATATCATCACCCATGAACCAAAGCACCGAGTTAGTCGCAGATTTACGTGAAGAACCGGTACCGACAACATCACCAACATAAACTAATGGGAAACCCTTAGTCTTAAGCTGATCAATTTCTTTAATTGGACCGATCACACCGGCCTCATCGGGTACAATACCTTCACGGGCATTTTTTAGCATAGCTAAAGCGTGCAATGGGATATCCGGGCGTGACCATGCATCGGGAGCAGGAGACAAGTCATCTGTGTTTGTCTCACCTGATACTTTAAATACCGTCAGAGAGACCTTCTCTTCAAGCTTAGGGCGGTTAAGAAACCACTGCGCCTCAGCCCAGGAATGAACAACCTGCTTAGCAAACTCATTACCGGCTTCCATCTTCTCTGCTACATCGTGGAAAGCATCAAACATCAACAGAGTTTTAGATAGGGCAGCTACGGCCAAAGGCGCCTGCTCTGCAACATCTAGCTGAGCGATGAGCGGTTGAATATTATAACCGCCCAGCATGGTGCCAAGCAGTTCAACGGCGCGAGCCGATGACAGAATAGATGACTTGGCTTCGCCTTTGGCGACAGCATCCAGGAAACCAGCTTTAACATAAGCGGCTTCATCGACACCTGGTGGAATTCTATTTTCCAGCAGGTCCAGGATAAACTCCTCTTCTCCTGCAGGTGGGCTCTTAACCAGCTCAACGAGTTCGGCGACTTGGTGGGCATCTAGTGGCTTAGGGACTACGCCCTCTGAAGCACGCTCTTCGACGTGTTTACGATATGCTTCTAGCACGGCAACATTCCTCTTTGTTTGGCGTTCTAACAACGAAACTGCACGTCTTCATAAATGAAGCTCACAGTCCTGCAGGCTCGACCCTTATTTCTGCTCGGTATTATACAACAGGTTTACAAAAGTTTGAATCAGATCACACTCTTATGGGTCATAAACAGGTGATAAACCCGCCAGCTTGCTTGGGGGGAACTGTAATTTAATCGTTACTCATGAAAAATGTAATTAGACAATAGTTTTAAAAAACAATTAAACCGATTAAAAGCAAATAGTTAATAACAGACCTTCAACCAACAAAATCGGTAAAAAAGGCAGTGAAAAATAAAATTTATTAGCAGAAATACTCCCAATATCATGCGAAAATGATGATAATTGATAGTACTATTCACCGTAGTTATATTGAACATACCGGAGCCCTATGACCTCTTCACGACTATCGGCCATCATTTTCGATATGGATGGCATACTTATCGACTCAGAGCCGACCTGGCAGAAAGCTGAATTTCAGACCATGAAAGAGCTGGGATTAGAGATAAGTTTTGACGATACCCTTCAAACGACAGGTCTGAGAATCGATCAAGTTGTGAGTTATTGGTATCAACGTTTCCCCTGGGATAATTATGACAATAGGGAAGTGGCCAAGAAGATCGTCGATCAGGTTGTTAGCTATATTCACAAAGACGGTATTGCCATGGCGGGAGTGATCTCTGCATTAGATTACTGTCGGGAAAAAAATCTTAAAATCGGTTTAGCCACCTCTTCATCACACGCTATCGTCGATGCTGTTTTAAACAAGCTAGATATCAACCATTACTTTAACTCGACTCAATCGGCCGAGCACTTAGCCTATGGAAAACCACACCCGGAAGTGTACCTAAACTGTGCACTGGAGTTGGGCATATCCCCTACGAAATGTATCGCTGTCGAAGATTCATTCAACGGACTCGTCGCCGCCCGAGCGGCAAACATGCAGACTTTAGCTATCCCCGCACCAGAGCAACAACTCGAATCTAAGTGGATTATTGCTCATCAGCAGCTAACCGATCTCACCAAGCTTCCTGAGTATTTAGATGGGAAGATATAGGTTTTAGGTTTTAGGCCCTAGATCAAAGCGCAGGAGAAAGGACGCGACTTTTGTCCTAAGCTCTGTCTGTTTGAAATAAAAAGCCCATCTCAAGAGATGGGCTTACTTTAATGATCTCTATCGAGATAACGTCACGAAGTGGTATCAATAGAGATGCGCAGCAGATCTATTACCAGATCTTAACGCGATCTTCAGGGCTCAGGAACATCTTATCACCCTCTTTCAAGTCGAATGCTTGATAGAAGGCAGGGATGTTTCTAGGCGTGCCCATGGCGCGGAAGTGACTCGGTGAATGAGAGTCGGTCATCAGACGACGGCCCAGCTCTTCATCACGATAATTACGACGCCATACTTGCGACCAACCAATAAACAGACGCTGTTCACCGGTTAAACCTTCAATTACAGGTGATTCTTTACCGTTCAGGCTCAAATGATATGAACGAGCCGCAACAGTCAGACCACCTAGGTCACCGATATTCTCACCGAGGGTCAGATCGCCATTGACGTGTTTGCCAGGTAGTGCTTCATAAGATGAGTACTGTGCAGACAGTTGAGCCCCGCGCTTCTGGAATTCCTCACGGTCTTTATCCGTCCACCAATCGCGCAGGTTACCATCGCCGTCATACTTAGCCCCTTGATCATCGAAGCCATGACTAATCTCATGACCGATAACGGCACCAATACCACCGTAGTTTATCGCATCATCGGCATCCATATTAAAGAAGGGAGGCTGAAGAATTGCAGCGGGGAATACGATCTCGTTCATCACAGGGCTGTAGTAAGCATTTACTGTTTGTGGCGTCATATGCCACTCAGTGCGATCGATAGGCTTACCTAGTTTATTCAGCATGGTTTTATATTCGAATTTAGAATAGCGCTGAATATTCCCCACAAGCTGATCTGCTTTAATACTTAGGTCGGTGTAATCCTTCCACTTATCAGGATAACCAATCTTATAGGTAAACTTAGACAACTTTTCTTGAGCCGCAATCTTAGTTTCGGGCGTCATCCATTCGAGTTCATTGATACTCACCTCAAATCCTTTAATCAGATTTTGAATGAGCTCTTCCATCTTCTCTTTTGCCTCTGGCTTGAAGTGTTGTTTCACATACTCCTTACCCACAAGCTCACCAATGACCTGATCCGCGGCATCGACAGCCTTCTTCCAGCGTGGCTTCTGCGCTTCAATTCCCATCAAGGTTTTGCTATGGAAAGCAAAATGAAGATCGACAAAGTTCTTGCTCAACAATTCCCCGTAACTATCAACAAGATGGAAAGATAGGTAATCCTGCCACTCGCTCACAGTAAACTCATTGAACTGAGCACCCAATTTTTCAAAATAGGAAGGTTGACGCACAACGGCTTCTTTTACCGAACTCATATTGGCATTAGCGGCAAATTGAGCAAAGTCAAAATCACTCACTGTAGCCTGTAGCTCGGCGCTGTCCATCATGTTGTAGCTCTTATTCGCGTCACGCGACTCGACACGGCTCCACTGGCTCTGTGCGATAAAGTGCTCAATCTTAGCTACGCTGGCTGCCACTCGCTCAGCATCTTGACTGCCGGCTTGCGCCATAATATCCGCAACATAGGCATTCAGTGCGGCTCTGTTAGCGACAAACTTTTCGTCATCTTTCAGGTAATAATCACGATCGGGTAGGGTTAAACCAGACTGATATAGGTAGACCGCATATTGGCTTGAGTTTTTAGCGTCGTTGTTAACGTAGAAGCCAAATGGCATCTGTACACCACTATTTAGCAGACTCCCCATCAAGCCGGCGATATCTTTGTGAGTCTTTGCCGAAGAGATATCGGAAAGCTGATCGCTTAACGGGCTGATGCCTAGCTTCTCGATGACATCAGTATTCATATAGCTGGCATAGAAATCACCCACTTTTTGCTCACTGGAGCCCTCAACTTTATCTTGCTTAGCCGCTGCTTCATCGATAATCTTTTTCAGTGCGTTTTGGCTCTGCTCATAAAGCACTGAAAATGCGCCATAGTTAGACTTATCCGCAGGAATTGGAGTATTAGCAAGCCAATGGCCATTTACGCTGTAGTAAAAATCATCTTGATGGCGAACCGCATTATCGAAGTTCTCTTGTTCGACTCCCGACACCTTAGCCACTTCCTGAACGATTATTACTGTTGGCTCGTTACTGCTACAGGCAGCAAGACCTAAGCTAAGTGCAATACCAACGGCCAGTTTACTTACTCTTTTCATTTTCATCCCCGTTCTGTCCTTTTGATGTATAGAGTCTCCTATGATGGAGCTTTCTATAAAATTATCCGATGACACACTACCACTGAGCCATTTATGCCTACAGTAAGTTTTTGTAACTTTGTATGAATTAATACCAATCGGTATAAAGGTGTGGTCACTCAGCGAGAGTTTAGCACTTGTGGGGCAAGGCCCTTTATTGCTCCTGCATAAAGGGCATTCACGACATCTGACCTCCATGGATGGAGGAAATGTCTTAAGTATGTCAGGAACATACAAGACCATGTTGTTCGCAACGAGTGAGGAGCATAGTTACTCTACGTTTAAGCTCGTTAACGCCGTATCACAAGTGCTAAAACTCGCCTTTCAGGAGTGTTTTTGGCTGCCTACTTCTGTGTTGAATGAGATCAAAAGGGACGACCATTCCCTCACTCTTTCGCCTTGAATTATGCACCCAAAAATAACTCGGAGTTGACCACTTTCTTATACCGATTGGTATAAGCCAACCTTCAGGCTTACCAGTTCTTTCCTATAAATATAAATATTGTCTTCTCACCGTCATCAGCCCAGCCAAAACCTAATGCGGCGGGGCCCATAGAAGTATCGGTCCCGAAATATAAACTGCCGGAATAGATAAGATCATCGAGATCCACCCCATCTCTGTACTCCCAAACGTTACCCGCCTCGATACTCGTACCCAGGTAGAGGGGATAATCTGTCATACCTAACACATCTCGTCCCAGATCGTACTGATAGACGAAGGCGCCAAACACTTTATGAGCACCAACGAGCGCATTTTTGTGATAACCCGATAGATTCAGGAAGCCACCAAGCTCTGACACATGCACGCTGAAGCTGTCATCTTTATCGACGGTAGCCAATGAAGCTATTCCAACAACCGCATGATTACCAAAACTTAATGCCCCGCGCCAATCCGCTTCTATCTGGAAAGAGTTCTCATTATTGTCCAGACCTAACAGATTGGGCGCCGACTCGTTTCTGTAATAGAGATTTAACGTAAATCGATTACCGGAAGTCGGGAAATTAATACTGTTGAGATCATCGAAACCAAACTTGAAGTAAGCGCCATAGGTTTCATATTTGAGTTCTTCAAAGAAAGCCTTGTTTTCTAACCACCCTTTTTCTCCGGTAATACCGAACTCAAGCATGCCCTCTTTAACATAGTTATACCCAATACCAATATCCGCCCGATATTGAGTCTGAGATAACTGTAATGCTTTAGCGTTTTGCTCGTAAAAATCCCAATCTTTTGACTCATAAGCTAATTTGGCTCGACTAAAAAAGCCTTGGTCATAATCCAGAGGCTGATAAAACTCGGTGGAGATCAACTTCTCAAAACCCAGTCTTAATTCATTGCGCCACTCACCACCAGTATCAGTGATATCGGTGAGTGTATAGGCCAGATCCAAGGACACGACAGAATCCAGAGAGAAATCATCTTCCCAGCTGAAACCCAGTTGAAAATAGTTGGGGCCCCATGACTTAGCCTTAGTATTTAAGGTCAGCACACGTCCCTGTTCTGTATCGGCAAACTCTGCATCGACAAGTTCAAACTTGTCCAGGGCATATACATTAGCGATGCCTTGCTCGAGCCGCTCTGTGGTGACGACCTCACCGGGACTGATCCCGAAGGCCTCTCTTAACAGAGATTCACTCACTTTTGATTCATTGTTAAACACAATATCGATTAAGGGGTGGTCAACTTCATTGATCCAGGTTTTACTTTTCAGCTTTTTACCTTGCTGATAGCTGGCGTATTGAGCTTCAGTGACACTCAACTGTTTAAGTAAATCAATATGCTCAAGCGCAGCCGATTCACCCAAGGCGTAGGCCTGAGGCATGATTGAAAAATCTGTCGTACTCATACCACCGACTTTTGGACGAATGAGAATGTCACCTTTACCAAGAAGCAATTTCTGTCTCTCAGAGCTGGCATTCGTCAACATCGTCGATAGCTGGTTCAGTACCGCAACAGTACTATTCAACTCCTCTTTCTTCACCAGAGATGAGCCGATATCGACGGCAATAATGATGTCGGCCCCCATCCCCATAACCACATCGATAGGCATATTATTGGCGATGCCGCCATCGACGAGAAGCTTACCTTCATATTCAACCGGCTGGAGCGCGCCGGGCACCGTAGCCGAAGCCTGCATGGCCTTGACGACACTGCCATTATTGATAATAACGGCCTTACTGGTTACAAGATCCGTTGCCACGGCGCGGTAAGGAATAGCTAACTCATTGAAATGACCAAATTGATGGACTAAGCCCGTGGATCGCTGGAGAAGTTTAGACATGGTTTGCCCACGCAAGAGACCGTTAGGCATTTTCATTTCATCGTCGCTATATCCCATATTCACCGGAATATTAAATCTGTCTCTCTGCTGCTTATTTCGATAGCTCAATGATTCTCTTGGAATCGTATCTGAGTATCCCTCTGACCATGACTCGGTCATCATGATCTTTTCAATCTCAGTGGCACTGTATCCAAGGGCATACATGCCAGCGACGTAAGCGCCTATGCTGGTTCCTGCGATATAGTCGACAGGAATTTTATTCTCCTCAAGCACCTTCAATACACCAATATGAGCCGCCCCCTTCGCCCCACCACCACTGAGCACCAAACCTATCTTTGGTCTGGCTTCGGCCATGACGGGAGTAGTGATAAAGCTGACCACCAGCAAAAATATTAGATTACGTATCATAGGATATTGGTTCTTAATTATTAATTGATACAAGGCGGGCATATTCTAACAAAAAAAACGTAACATAGTTAAAACACAAACAGAGAACTAATGAGTGGTGTTAAATAGCGAATATGATGTCACTCCGTTTTTTGTAGCCCCATATAGGACTCCATATCGCTTACCGTTAACGGTTTAGAGAAGTAATAACCTTGAATAACATAACAACCCCTGCTAAATACTTGTTCGAGCTGCTCTTTGGTTTCCACACCTTCGGCCACCACATTCAATTTTAAGTTTCTGGCCAGCTCAATGATACTACTCGCGATGGCCTGATCGGTCTCATTGGTCGCGATATCGATGAGGAAAGAGCGATCGATCTTTAATGTATCGACATCGAAGTGACGCAGGTAAGCAAGCGATGAGTAACCGGTACCAAAGTCATCAATAGCCACATCAATTCCAAGCTCTCTTAGATCTCTCAGATGATCTTTTGCAATATGTAGCTCTTTCATCAAGACACCCTCGGTGATCTCAAAACCCAATGCCGATGGGGGGATCTTGGTCTCTTCCAGAATAGACCTTACGCCATCGATAAAATCGGGCTGACGAAAATGAACGGCAGAGATATTAACCGATAACTTAAACTTTTCATTGTACGAGTTGGCCCAGAGCGCCCCCTGAACACAAGCCTGACGTAGCACCCAGCGATCGATATCTATAATTAATCCACATGACTCGGCCACCTTAATAAAGACATCCGTCCGAACTAACCCATCTTTATGATGTCTCCAGCGCAGCAGAGCCTCCATACCAATTAATTTATCCCCCCTGAGGATATCGACCTGAGGTTGATAATGAAGCTCAAATTCATCGCGTTCAATCGCTTTGCGCAGCTCCCCCTCTAGGCGAAGGTGGTATAAGGCTTCTGCATTACGCTCCGAAGAGAAATATTGGAAATTCCCTCTACCCTCCTCCTTCGCATGATACATAGCCTGATCGGCATTTTTAATTAAGACCTCAGGTTGCCTCGTATCATCGGGCCATAAACTGACACCAATACTCGTCGAGATAAAAAATTCTCGGCCGAATAGCTCAAATGGAGCCTCTATTTGTACCAGTAACTCGGTGCAAACATGATTTATCTTATCAATATTGTCGGCGTCTCTGATTAGAAGCACAAATTCATCACCACCAAAGCGGCATAAGGTGTGCTCCTCTGAGATACACGATAGCAGCCTACTTGCGGCTTCAACCAGCAGTGCATCTCCCATACTATGGCCGTATGAGTCATTAACATGCTTAAACCGATCCAGATCGAGGAAGATCAGGGCCAACTTTTCACCGCTATGTTCGGCACGATGAATTGATTGAGCTAAACGGGTAGAAAATAGAGAGCGATTGGGGAGTCCCGTTAGTACATCATAATTAGCCAGGCGACGCAGGTCCGCTTCTGTACGCTTTCGTTCTGTGATATCGGAGAATACTGCGACATAATGGGTGATATCCCCCTTACCACCGAGCATAGTCGATACATTAAGCCATACCGGACAGCTACTACCGTTTGCACATACAAACTCACGCTCTCCCGTCCATGACACGCCTTGATCCAGAAGATGTGCAATTTCATCTGAACGCCCCTCTTTAGCCACCATAAGATCGGAGAAATACTTATGAGTCAACACTCTCGCATCTGAACCTATGATGGTCTGAGCCGCCTTATTGGAGACCTTTATCCGCTCGCTGGCATCCAAAATCAACACACCTTCAGAGGTGTTACCGAACGCTTGGGCTAACAATTTAACATCGTCTTCGAGTTGACGTTGAGCCGTGATGTCTGCATATATCCCCGCTACGCGTAAGATTTTTCCCGAAACGGGATCCAACTCTACCGGCCTGCCTCTTACCCTAGTCCATCCCCAGGTCTTATCTTCTCGACGGTAGCGATATTCGACGTCGAATCGATCGCTATAACCCTCGATCATATTATTCCATGAAGCCAGCACCTTATCTTTTTCATCACGATGAACCGGAAAGTCATTCAGCGTTAGTAGCTTATTTTTTCGATCTTCTTTCCGTTTCGCCCCTCGATTCTCCAGACTAAACATCTGTGTGTCGTGTCGCCACTCCCAAAGCTCGGAATCGCTTCCCTTGAGTGATTGGCGTAGTCGGTCCTCACTTTCAACCAAGGCACTGTTAACAAGCTTAAAGGCTTTCACCTGCCGCTGACGGTAAACTATCACTCCTATGCCAATACAGAGAACGGTGAATAGTATCAGGCCTTTGAACCATTGAGTCTGCCACCAGAACTGTTTAACCCTAAATTCAAAGGTGTGGGGTACCTTTGACCAGATGCCATTCTCTTGACTTAAAATATCCAAGTGATATTTCCCGGATGATAAACCGGTGATATTAAGTTGAGACTGCCCTTCCAACAATAGATAGTGACTCTCGCTGCGGTCCCCCTTACGGCGCAACCTATATTGCAACGTCATGGGCGTATCATCGAGATAATCCAGGCTAGTGACCTGGAAGCTAATCATTCTCGCACCAGGTAAAATCACCTTGTCCACCTGTGGAATAAGATCGATTTGAGTGTCATCGTCATAAAATACCGAAACGGCTTCCAGAAAAACCTTGTCCCTTTGAATACGATTGCTCAAGTCATCGATATTCACTGCCATAGCCCCGTCGGGTGTACCCAGGTAGAGTCCATAACCGGGATCATAAAAATAGGCCCCGTCGTTCAACTCGTCACCAATAAGTCCGTCGTCTTCGTCGATAACAAGGATATTTTCACTCTCGATCTCCTGTCGGATTATCGAATAAGGACAACCAATAACGCGGTGCTCATCAGTTTGATGAATAAAAAAGACAGAGGAACAATCTATCAACCACTCTTTATCTAATGCTTTAACTCGTCCCGATGCTGGAATATATTCGAACAGACCACTGGGTGAAGTGCCCAGCCAAAACACCCCCGACTCAACCTGCTTAATATAGTTAACTTCGATATCGGTATCTTCGTCACTAAAAATATCTATTCGTGAATGAAACAGTCCCTCACTATCGAGAAAACCAAAGAAGCCACCGCCACCAATCCATAATCGACCAGACTCGTCACGAAATAGCGCCCGCAGATCTCGTTTAGCGGCCTTCGTATCGGCTCCGGCTATTGGCATCTCTTGAGGGTTAAGCATACCCGGTTCCCAAAAATACAGGCCGGTCATGGTAAGAAACCACCAACGTCCCTCTATCGAGGGATCGTTATAGCTTGTATATACCACTTTGTGCTCTAAGGAATACTCTCCCTGAGTCCATTGGGCAAAACGTTGTGCAGTAAAATTACGCTTGTCTACGACAAACAGACCATTGGTCGTGGAAAGTAACAGATGGTTCTGGCCCAAGACGTCAATCTTATAGATACTATCGTTTAACTCGATGCCATCAGGAACTAACGTCTTAGATTGCTTTGTGTTTTTGTCGATAACGATAAGACCATTATCGGTGCCAAGCCAAATATTCTCATCTTCCGCAAATATGGCCCATATCATCTCATTGCTGATAGTATAGGGCTCAGACATAGTGAACTTATCGATAAGAAAATCAGGATCATCGGCAAGTACGGCCAGGCCATCTCCCGAGCCCCCGACCCATATAATGCCCGTACTATCAATGGCGATATCATTGATATAATCGATGTCTGCGCTCTCTTTCAATTGCTTTTGAAAGAGCTTATGTTCTGTAGAGCCGGGGCGCCACTTGATTAACCCTATATGGCTGGAAATCCAAAGATCACCATGATTATCCTCAGCAATTTTGGTCGTGTAATAGGGGAGCTCTTTAACCCGATTGATCTGCAAATTATCAACATCGACCCGATAGACTCCATTAGTCGAGCTTAACCAAACTCTTCCCTTAGAATCTTTAAACAGCCACTTCATTAAGCCATCTTTCTCTTCCCAAGGTAAAACCGCTATCCGTCGTCCTTTGCTGTCTCGTAGTTGCAGCTCATATTCGGTACCAACCATGATGCGACCATCGTCGAGCGAAACAAGGTTATGCCAGAGAACATCGGCATTGTTAGGTAAGAAGATGATTCTTTCTAACGAAGATTGCTGATAAGAGAATTTAAGTAACTCCCCCTCTCTGGTGAGAAAAATGAAGCTCCCATCGGCTCGCTTAACCTGAGCGATGATGCTTTCTCCCTTAAAATCGGGAAAAAGCTCATCACTTCCGAATTTGATAAACCGATTGGCTAAGATGTCATAGAGATAGTTATCAGAATAGTTGCTGACAAGCAGGTGTTTTTGGCTCAGGGGTTCAACAATATTGATATATTCATCGGAGAGGCGCAGGTCGAATTCGACCTTGTCGATTCGTCTGACTTTTGAATTACTTAATCTATAAAGACCTTCATCGGTGGCCAACCACACGAAGCCATATTCATCGAAGCTGATGTCATTAATCTGGGAGTTGGTCAGGCCTTCTCGCTCATTAAAAACACGAGACACTAAATCGCCTGCCATGGCAGGGGCCTGGCAAGTAAGCAGCAATAACAATGGAAAAAGTAATTTTTTTACGTAAGCGATTTGCATTCAATAAACATCTCATAGGCTTACTTCGAATGTAGCAGTTCATCGAGCCTAATTCACCTGCTTATTTACATATTTGTAACGCAATAAAAAAAAAGCGCTCTAAAAGAGCGCTTTATAACTTTAGTGAAGGGTTACTTTTTCTTTTTTGCTTTTGGATTCGGCAAATCAGTTATAGAACCTTCATAGATTTCAGCGGCCAAACCTACTGATTCATGCAGGGTTGGGTGAGCGTGAATAGTCAACGCTAAGTCCTCAGCATCACAACCCATCTCGATTGCAAGACCGATTTCACCCAATAGCTCGCCACCATTAACGCCTACGATAGCACCACCGATCACACGGTGTGTCTCTTTATCGAAGATAAGCTTAGTCATACCATCGCTACAGTCTGATGCGATAGCACGCCCACTTGCGGCCCATGGGAAAGTCGCCGTTTCATAAGCAACGCCTTGCTCTTTCGCTTCTTTCTCCGTTAAACCTACCCACGCGACTTCAGGGTCGGTGTAGGCAATTGATGGGATAACCTTAGGATCGAAGAAATGCTTAAGACCAGAGATAACTTCTGCTGCAACGTGGCCTTCATGTACACCTTTGTGTGCAAGCATTGGCTGACCGACGATATCGCCGATTGCATAGATGTTTGGCACGTTAGTGCGCATCTGCTTATCGACATTGATGAAACCACGCTCATCGATATTAACGCCCGCTTTTTCTGCATCAATCAGCTTGCCATTTGGCGTACGGCCAATTGCCACAAGCACGGCATCGTAACGCACAGGTTCCGCAGGCGCTTTCTTACCTTCCATAGACACATAGATACCATCTTCTTTAGCTTCAACGGCGGTAACTTTAGTCTGTAGGATAAGATTAAATTTCTTCTTAATCTTCTTAGTGTAAACACGAACGATATCTTTATCAGCGGCAGGAATGACCTGGTCAAACATCTCAACCACGTCAATCTCACTACCCAGTGACGAGTATACAGTCCCCATCTCTAGGCCGATAATACCGCCACCCATAACAAGTAGCTTTCCAGGTACTTCTTTAAGCTCTAGCGCATCGGTCGAATCCCAGATACGTGGGTCTTCATGTGGGATAAATGGCAATTGAATAGGACGTGAACCCGCGGCAATAATTGCTTGTTCGAAGCGAATAACTTTAACGCCATCTTCACCCGCAACTTCAATGGTATTAGGGCTGGTAAACTTACCAAAACCATTAACAACATCAACCTTACGCATCTTGGACATTCCGCCCAAACCTGTGGTTAGCTGACTAATCACCGTTTCTTTAAAGCTACGAAGCTTATCAAGATCAATTTGCGGCTCACCAAAAACAACACCGTGGCTCGCAACCGCTTTCGCCTCTTCGATCACTTTAGATACGTGAAGCAGCGCTTTTGATGGGATACAGCCTACATTCAAACATACACCACCAAGCGTGTTGAAACGCTCAACGATGATGACTTCCAGACCTAAATCAGCCGCACGAAATGCCGCTGAATAACCTGCAGGACCTGCGCCTACTACCAATACCTGAGTTTTGATTTCGTTACTCATGTTTTCCTCTATTCTTTTTATTTCATTCCGTTGGCGAGTGTGTCGCTTCACGGTAAATGACGCCAGCTATCGAATTTTTATTCTGTAAGGTGGCCGCATTTTAACCCTCAATTGCAATAAACAAAAGGCTACTCAACATGAGTAGCCTTCATCATTACAAAATAAGCGTCCGTATGTCGGACAGCATACTTGACAGTGTCACGCTAAAGCGCGCTGCCATCGCCCCGTCGATCACCCTGTGATCATAAGAGAGAGATAGCGGCAACATTAGCTTAGGCTCAAAATCTTTACCATTCCACTTTGGTTTAATCTCTGACTTAGATACACCTAAAATAGCCACATCCGGGTAATTGACGATAGGCGTAAATGCCGTACCACCGATACCACCCAGACTCGAGATAGTGAAACAACTGCCCTGCATATCTGCAGACTTAAGCTTACCATCACGTGCTTTAATCGAGATCTCAGTCAACTCTTGAGTCAGTTCGTGAATACCTTTCTTATCAACATCACGAACAACCGGAACCACTAGACCGTTTGGCGTATCAACCGCAACACCAATATGGTAATACTTCTTCTTAATTAAAGACTCACCATCGGCACTTAGGCTGGCGTTAAACACAGGGAAAGCCTGTAGAGTCTTGGCAACGGCTTTCATCATAAAGACAAGCGGTGTGATCTTAATACCTGTCTTACGCTTAGCTGCAAGTTCATTTTGCTGCTTACGGAATGCTTCCATCTCGGTGATATCGGCTTCATCGAATTGCGTCACATGCGGAATGGTGACCCAGTTACGATGCAGGTTCGGACCAGAGATCTTCTGAATACGAGTTAGTGGCACCTCCTCGATTTCACCAAACTTAGCAAAATCGACTTTAGGTGCAGCAATCACATTGAGTCCACCCGCACCACCAGCAACGGCTGTCGCTGCAGATGCCTTAGGACGGCTAAGCTCATACTTAATGAAGGCTTGAACGTCTTCCTTAAGGATACGACCTTTGCGGCCCGTACCTTTAACTAAGGTCATATCTGCGCCGAACTCACGAGCCAGACGACGAACGGCTGGTGAAGCGTGTACCGCTCCAGTGCTAGGCTTACTGCCTGCACTTGGATGATGCGGAACCGGAGGCTTGCTTGCCGCGGCCTGAGCTGGTTGAGCTACAACTGGAGCTACAACTGGGGCCGCTGTTGGTGCTTGTGCTAAAGCACCAATTTCCAACATAAGCACAAGCGAACCTTCAGAAACTTTATCACCTACGGTAACTTTCAACTCTTTCACCACACCGGCAGAAGGTGCAGGCACCTCCATGGTGGCTTTATCGGTTTCCAGCGTAATCAACCCGGTATCGACATCTATGCTGTCACCCACGGCCACCAGCACTTCGATGATTTCGACATCGGCCGCATCACCAATATCGGGCACCTTGACTTCAATAACTTGTGTAGCCGTAGAAGTCGGAACTGGAGCTGCTTCAACAGGTGCTGCAGTCGCAACCGGAGTCGGCTCCGGAGCAGCTGTTGGTTCTGCAACTTCAGTGTTTGCACCTTGTGCTGACATCATAGCAATCAAGGTACCTTCAGAGACGGTGTCACCGACGGCTATGTTAAGCTCGGTTAACGTGCCAGCGAAAGGCGCTGGAATGTCCATGGTCGCCTTGTCACTTTCTACGGTAATAATTGACTCTTCGGCTGCAAGTTGATCGCCAACTGCAACACAGATCTCAATTACCTGAACTTCATCACCACCGATATCGGGGACTAAAACTTCTTTTAATTCAGACATTTTACTTCCCTCTTACGCGTACTGTGGGTTGATCTTGTCAACATCGATACCGTACTCGCTAATGGCTTTTGTTAGCACATCAACAGGCAGTTCATTACGGTCAACAAGTGACTTAAGTGATGCAATCACGATAAATTTCGCATCAACCTCAAAGTGGTGACGTAAGTTTTCACGGCTATCGCTACGACCGAAACCATCGGTACCTAACACTTTATAGTCTGTAGGTATGTACGCACGAAGTTGCTCGCCGTATATCTTCATATAATCGGTAGCGACGATGGCAGGAGACTCACTGGAGATGACTTGACTGATGTAAGCCTCTTGTGGCGTTTCCGTTGGATGTAACATGTTATAACGCTCTGCAGCCTGACCATCACGAGTTAGCTCGTTGAAACTGGTCACACTGAATACATCTGCAGAGATACCGAAGTCTTTAGCCAAAGCCTGAGCCGCTTTACGCACTTGCTCAAGAATGGTGCCACAACCCATTAACTGAACTCTACCTTTACCCGAACCTTCAACGGTCTCCAGCTTATAGATACCTTTGACGATACCCTCTTCGGCACCCTCTGGCATAGCTGGCTGCTCGTAGTTTTCGTTCATAGTGGTTAAGTAGTAGAAGATATCTTCTTGCTGCTCACCATACATGCGACGAATACCATCCTGAACAACTACTGCGATCTCATAACCGTAAGTCGGATCATAAGAGACACAGCTTGGAATAGTATTAGCCAATACATGACTGTGACCATCCTGATGCTGTAGACCTTCACCATTCAAGGTTGTACGACCCGATGTGCCACCGACCATGAAGCCACGCGCACGCATATCACCTGCAGCCCAAGCCATGTCGCCGATACGTTGGAAACCAAACATTGAATAGTAGATATAGAACGGGATCATTGGCGTATCGTTAACAGAGTAACTGGTTGCCGCTGCGACCCAAGATGACATTGCACCTAGCTCGTTAATGCCTTCCTGCAATACTTGACCGCTCTTGTCTTCGCGGTAGTAAGCCACTTGATCTGAATCTTGTGGGACATACTTTTGCCCTTCGTGAGCGTAAATACCCACTTGGCGGAATAGGCCTTCCATACCAAAGGTACGGGCTTCGTCAGGAATAATCGGCACAATTTGCTTACCAATTTTCTTGTCTTTTAGCAGTGCAGTCAAAATACGCACGAACGCCATTGTGCTTGAGATCTCACGGCCGTTTGAGCCTTTCAGTACCGAATCGAAAATCTTTAATGATGGTACTTCAAGATCTTCAGAGAACTTCTCACGACGTGCAGGCATCGCACCATGTAATTCAGCACGACGCGCCTTGAGGTATTTAACCTCTTCCGAGTCAGCACCGGGATGGTAGAAAGGAATATCTTCTAACTGATCATCTGAGATCGGGATATTGAAACGATCGCGGAAGTACTTAAGTGATTCAACACCCATCTTCTTAACGTTGTGAGCGATGTTTTTACCTTCACCCGCGTCACCCATACCGTAACCTTTTACGGTTTTAGCAAGAATAACCGTTGGACGACCTTTAGTGTCTTTAGCATGCTGAAGCGCAGCAAAAATCTTAACAGGATCGTGACCACCACGGTTCAGGCGCCAGATGTCATCGTCTGACATGTTAGCAACCATCTCAGCAGTTTCTGGGTATTTACCGAAGAAGTGCTCACGAGTATATGCGCCGCCTTTGGCCTTACAGTTCTGATATTCACCATCAACCGTCTCTTCCATCAACTGCAGTAACTTACCACTGGTATCACGAGCCAATAATGGATCCCAGTAACGCCCCCAAATCACTTTAACCGCTTCCCAGCCTGCGCCACGGAATTCGCCTTCAAGCTCTTGAATGATTTTGCCATTACCACGTACAGGACCGTCAAGACGCTGTAGATTACAGTTAACGATAAAGCATAAATTATCTAGCTCTTCACGTGCCGCAAGACCGATAGCACCTAATGTTTCAGGCTCATCACACTCACCATCACCGAGGAAACAGTAAACCGTTTGATCTGAACAATCTTTAAGACCACGATCGGTAAGATACTTAAGGAAACGCGCCTGATAGATTGCCTGGATAGGACCAAGACCCATAGATACCGTAGGGAACTGCCAGTAGTCAGGCATTAACTTAGGGTGTGGGTATGAAGGAAGACCTTTACCATCGACTTCTTGACGGAAGCTATTCATCTGATCTTCAGTCAAGCGACCTTCAAGGAAAGAACGTGAGTAGATCCCAGGAGCAATATGGCCTTGGAAGTAAACCAGATCGCCGCCATCTTTTTCATTTGGACCGCGGAAGAAGTGGTTAAAGCAGACATCATATATCGTGGCGCTGGACGCGAAACTAGAGATATGGCCACCTAGTTCAAGATCTTTCTTAGAACCACGAAGTACCATAGCTAAGGCATTCCAACGAACGATGGCGCGAATTCGACGCTCCATCTCCTGGTTGCCTGGCATATGAGGCTCTTGCCCCGCCGGGATAGTATTGAGGTAAGCCGTAGTCGCTTTATAAGGCAGATGTGTACCATTACGACGTGCATTGTCGATTAACTTTTCCAAAAGGTAATGTGCGCGTTCAGGACCCTCTTGTTCAAGTACAGCCTGCAGAGAATCAACCCACTCTTGGGTCTCTAATGGATCTAAGTCTTGTAGCATATGTTCAGACATTTCGCAGTCCTTCCCCATACGTAGTAATAATAGTCATCATGAAAATTGTCATTTCCAGAATATTTTCTGGTGTGAAGCCCTAGGCTTTACACACCGCTTTTTAAACGGCGCAGGCTACGCTGCAACCGGCTATCTTCTTCCCTTACAGACAGCATAACTTCCTCAATGTAACTTAAGTGTTCATTAGAGGCTTCTCTTGCTGCTTCGGGATCACGACGAACGATGGCGGCAAGCAGAGCAAGCCTATGATCGTTTGCCATTTTAGAGGCTTCCTCTCTTCGATTCAGAAGCTCCAGGTTCTGTGCCACGTTTTTATGCAGCACAGGGGCTAAACTTAAGACAAGGTGTAACATAGCTACGTTATGAGAGGCTTCCGCGACCGCACGGTAGAATCTTACAATCGCTTCCGCTTGTAGCTCAATGTCAGATGCTGCATCGACTTCCATAATCGTACGCTTGATATTCTGCATATCGGCGTCGGTACCACGTAGCGCCGCAAAATATGCCATCATGCCTTCAGTAGCATGACGAAACTCAAGCAGATCATACTGACTCTCAGAGTCGCTATGCATCAGCTCGACGATAGGATCGGCTAAGCTCTGCCAAAGCTGTTCTTTGACATAGGTGCCACCACCCTGACGGCGCAAGAGTAGACCTTTAGCTTCAAGCTTTTGAATGGCTTCTCGCAATGAGGGACGGGAAACTTCGAACTGCAGTGCAAGTTCGCGTTCAGGAGGTAGTTTCTGACCTGGCTGGAGACTTCCTTCCAAGATCATCTGTTCCAACTGTCCCATGATGACGTCAGAAATTTTTGGCTGGTTTATTTTGCTATAAGCCATATGGCCCTCAGCTCCTATTGTAAATTGGTCTTACCAATTTAGTCGACTGAGCGCACTTTATCAAATCACATTTTGAATGTCCAGCTTGTGACGTACATCATATATGCTCGCGAACTGTGAGCATAGCGCAAAAACCAGTCGAAGGGGTCCGACCATCGTCACTGAACTACAACTTTCATATGCTTAAGAACGGGCCTCAACAACAGAGAGCTCTCCTCTTAGTGAGGAGCATGATGCAAAATATTTATTAATAATCTTACCTAGAAGTTAAACTCATCAGCAAACCGTTGCCACCCGAAGTACTTATACCAAAGTACTTTTGCCAGATAAAAGTAAGCCCCCATAATTCATAGTAACCAATAGATTCGATGGAATAGCCTGTTTAACTCAAATAAAAGCTCCAACTTTTTAAGTTGTAAGCGCTTTAAGCCACGACTCCAAATATTGTCAATAATGATAAACTGGTAAGAAGAAGAATAAAATTACGCTTGCTCAATTGTAGCAGCGCTAATGTGGCCTGAACACAAATAGGCTTAGCAGAGGGTTCGGGGCTGGGCTCAGCAGCCAGGGCGACTTGAGTCACAATCTCTCTGGCACTGTATTTCAAGCTAAAACCAAACTCTCTCCAGCTGGCAAAGGCCTGGGAAAACTGACCACTAAGCACATATCCAAACGCAAACACTCGGCTAGGAAGCCAGTCCAATAATGTGAGCACCTGCCCAACCAGAGGTTGCTCGTGAGAATGTTGCTGATTTTCGTCGGAAAAATATCGAACGGTACAATAAAATACGGCTCCAGCGGGTCCGAAAAAGATGAGATAAAGGGCGACAGCACCATAGAAACGGTAATTTAACCAAGCGACACTTTGTCCTACCTTAGCGCCTAGGTCGCCTTCGGAAACGGCTTCAATTGACCTGTTGCAATCCAGCTCTTCGGCAAAGTGATAACAAGCTTGCGAGTCTCCCCGGCAGGCGGCTTGCATATAGCGTTTAAACGTCTGCCTCTGCTTTAGATGACTGAAACATAGTATGGAGACTGCGACCCAAAGCAATAGACTTATCACCCCCCAAAATAGGCCAGCAATCGCCCACGTAGTCACTTGAACGGCGACTGCGGGTAACATCAGAGCCAATGCCATCATCACTTCAGAATTAAGCTGCTTCTCACCAAAGAGACTATTAGAATAAACGCTTAAGAACGACTCGAGCTGCCAGCTTTTCGGCAAAAGCTTCAATCGCTCGACAATAATCGCCACTAATAAAGAAAATAATGCCATACAGAGTATCCTTTTCAAAAATGGGCCTAGCGATAAGGTCCGGCTCGACGCTCATAAGTTCGCCAATGTTTGACTATATACCAAGCGCTGTTTAACCACTATCCCTTTGCCAACATCTAATCTTTTATGTTCAACAGTTTAACTTAAATCTTTTTTAAATCTTTGCCAATCAAAGCTTTCACCGGGATCTGTTTTACGGCCTGGCGCAATATCACAATGACCAACGACTCTATCAGTATTCAGCATAGGGTATGCGTCGAACAAGGCAAGGGTTAGCGTTTTCAACTCCAGATACTGCTGCTCGGTATAAGCCAGGGTATCGGTACCCTCGAGTTCAATGCCAATTGCAAAATCATTACACCCTTCCCGAGTTCCATAGCTGGAAACCCCGGCATGCCAGGCACGTTCATCACATGACACATATTGTACTAACTCGCCATCTCGTCGGATCAGAAAGTGAGCCGACACTTCAAGCCCCTTAAGGTCGATAAAACTGGGGTCAGCACTGACATCCAGGCAACCATTAAATAATTGGTCTATATAAGATTTTCCGAAACAGCCCGCGGGGAGACTAATGTTATGGATAACCAACATACTAACCTCATTCAACGGACGGGCGTTAAAATGTGGGGACTCACATCGCCTGGCATCACTTACCCATCCATTGGCACAGCGCTTTTCCAGACAATTATCATTCTCCGTTGGATAACGCTCTTGCGCTGTTACCGGGGGAGACGCTTTTATGTGTGAAGGCATAACAATGAGATCTCAGCTCTTAATGGGATGTTTACAACAATATATACACTCTATCAGTAAGCTATACAGCTGAGAAGCGGCTGATTTAGTCATTCAAAGGTTCACCGAACAAACTGAGCAAGTGAACCAAGCCAGAAAAATAACTTGAAGAGGTCGCGAAGTGAACGCCATATCACTCAGGGAGCTAGCTCTGCAAGCCGGAGATTTCAACTTTCCTTATTCTCTACTTTGGAAAACAAATTTGTTATTATAAATATATCAAACAGCTAAACTTATACTTAACAACATCTGTTCATCAGTTATCGTCGATTAAGGACACCAAGTATGTTGGAAAATGACATTCGGTTATCAGTCAAAACCGCACTCGAAGAAGACTTAGGTTATCAAGATAATGTGGCTGTCTCAGGACGAGATAAGGCCAACTCAGACATCACAGCCCAACTGATACCGGCCGACAGATACGCTCAGGCGACATTAATTACCCGCGAAGAGGGCGTATTTTGCGGTAAAGCCTGGGCAGAGCAGGTATTCAATCAACTGGGAGGAGAAGTGGCACTGCACTGGCATGTTGACGATGGCGACCTCCTTGTACCGAATCAATTATTGTGTGAACTCGCAGGACCAGCCAGAGCCATACTTACAGGCGAGCGTACTGCGATGAACTTCATCCAAACGCTTTCTGGCGTTGCGACGCACACTAAGCATTACATAGATAAAATTGCCGGCACTCACACTAAACTGCTCGATACACGCAAAACCATTCCGGGACTTCGCACCGCTCAAAAATATGCCGTCACGTGCGGAGGCGGTAAGAATCATCGTATAGGCCTGTTTGACGCTTTTCTCATCAAAGAAAACCACATCATGGCCTGTGGCAATATTTCAAAAGCCATCTCTGCAGCCAGAGCCCTTCATCCCGATAAACCGGTAGAAGTTGAAGTTGAGAGCATTCAAGAGCTTCAACAAGCACTGGAAGCCAGATCTGACATCGTCATGTTAGATAACTTCGATGTCACTATGATGCTGGAAGCTGTCGAGCTGAATAATCAGTTTTTTGCTCAATTAAATGCGGATAAAACGGTAAATAAAACTAAGCTGGAAGTGTCTGGAGATGTCACTCTGGAGACCATTGCAAACTACGCTAGAACAGGTGTCGATTACATCTCCGTCGGAGCCTTGACCAAGCATCTTAGAGCACTCGACCTCTCACTTCGACTAAAAAACAGTTAACAGATGAGTAACAAATAATGAGTATATGGTGTTTCGTAGCGCAAGTAGTGCGAAACGCCTAACCCAAATCACACTGATGTTTCACACTACACCTCTTCAAAAAACCGCTGCACAACATTCGTACCAAACAAAAAACTGTCGCCGATAAAACATACAGGGTTTTCGATTCTGAAACGCCCAAAAATTGACACACCCAACCAAAGTGTCAGTTTTCGATACACAGCCAAAAAAATGTTAGAACTTTTTAACATAAAACAACATTCATTAGACGAATTCATCGTCAAATTAGTACTTTGTTGTAATTCGTTGTTCCATTTTCATTAACTTTGTACTAACTTTGGACATAGGCGAGATGGCCATTTCGGTCAACCTCACCATTAGGTAGACGCTCAACCTTTCGAAGCTAGTAGATTTTTAGCAAAAGCGAATCTTGAATCGTGAGTCGCTAAGGGCGCTTTAGTTGAGTTAGGAGGAGATCACAAGGTGCGGTTTGCCGAAACGACATTGGATAGCACAACAAACTTTTAACACTTAGCATATTGGCAAAAACAAGCAGACTTTAGATTAGCTTTGATTACAAATTTAGTTACCCCTTCTTCGTTGCCATAACTAGAGTGTAACGAAGATACTTAGTAACAAGATTTATTTAAGGACAGATTAGCTAGCGCAGGAGCAACACGGCTAAGTAACATAGACTAAACTAAAGTAAGCGGTGCCACTTGGAGATTGAAAATGAAAGGTCTTAACTTGAACAAGAGTATGAAAAACGCTAAGGGTTTCACCCTTATTGAATTGATGATCGTTGTTGCAATCATCGGTATTCTCGCCGCAATTGCACTACCTGCGTATCAGGATTATGTTGCAAAAGCTAATGCAACCAATGCTGTAGCATCAATGAGTGGTTCAAAAATTAAGATAGGCGAACGCTATTCAGTATACAATACACTTGATTGTGGAGCCGTTGCTGCGGTTGCAGGTAATAATCCTGCTTTAGATGCTATTGCATATTGTTCAGCAGACGGCGAAATTGAAACAACAGTAAGTGGCATAACAGCAACCTTAACTGGTGCGGCTTTAGCTAATGGCGATTTGGGATGGACATGTGTTCTTACTGGTGACAAAGCTGTAGCAATAAAAAACTGTACTGTTGGAGCGGCGGCTGGAGGTTAGTAGCTAATCTCATAAGCAAATCTTTAATAGATAGCCAAGACTAATATCTTGGCTATCTAAATTTTATAAATCCATAATAATGGCTTTCAAATTATGCCAACAACCGGACTACATTTAGGACTTTCAACTCTATTTATTCGCAAAAAATTGCTCACCGAAGAGCTGATAGCATCTGCTATAACAAAATCTCGCCAATCGAAACAATCCCTCGTATCCACCATAGTTAGTGAACAGATGATATCGGCCAGAGAGATTGCAGAACTCTGTTATGAAGAGTACGGTACCCCGCTACTGGATCTCGATGAGTTTGATGTTGCCAGCATCCCGGAAAACTTCCTCAATAAAAAGCTCATTGAGAAGCATAAGTGCCTGCCGTTGTTTAAACGCGGTAACCGTCTCTATATCGGTACCTCAGATCCCACCAATATTGCCGCATTAGAGGATTTTCAATTTAGCGCAGGTCTCCACGCCGAGGCGATCCTGGTTGAAGATGACAAATTAGCTAAAGCAATGGAGAAGGTACTCGAAGAGGACATCTCAGCCCTCGACATTGGTGATATGGATGAAGACTCTTTAGCTGGCATCGAGATCGAAGATACCAGCAAACGCGATGAAGATCAGAGTGGTGACAGCTCCGATGACGCCCCAATTGTCATCTACATCAATAAAATTTTGACCGATGCAATACGAAAAGGCGCCTCGGACCTCCACTTTGAACCCTACGAGAAACGTTACCGAATACGCTTTCGCATAGACGGTATATTACACGAAGTCTCTGAGCCTCCGGTAAACCTCTCCAACCGCATTTCGGCTCGTCTCAAGGTCATGTCCAAGCTCGATATCGCAGAACGCCGAGTCCCACAAGATGGCCGCATCAAGATGAAGCTATCACGCACCAAATCTATCGATTTTCGTGTCAGCACCCTGCCGACTATCTGGGGGGAGAAGATCGTGATGCGTATCTTGGACTCCTCTTCGGCTCAGTTGGGTATCGAGAAGCTGGGTTACGAAGACGACCAGCGCGAGCTTTACGAGGAGATGCTGGCAAAGCCTCAAGGTATGATCTTAGTGACTGGCCCCACAGGTTCGGGTAAGACCGTATCCCTCTATACAGGCCTCAACATCCTCAACACAGAAGAGCGTAATATCTCAACGGCAGAGGATCCGGTAGAGATAAACTTAGAAGGGGTTAACCAGGTACATATCAATCTAAAAGCCGGCCTCACCTTCGCATCGGCCCTACGCTCGTTCCTTCGTCAAGATCCCGATGTTGTCATGGTGGGTGAGATCCGAGACTTGGAGACGGCCGAGATAGCCATTAAAGCGGCACAAACGGGTCACTTGGTACTCTCGACGCTGCATACTAATTCGGCCGCAGAAACTCTCACTCGTCTCATTAATATGGGCGTGCCCGGGTACAATATCGCCAGCTCAGTCAACCTGATTATCGCCCAACGTCTGGCTCGTCGTTTATGTCCCGAGTGTAAACAACCTGAAGAGGTGCCCAAACACGAATTGGAAAAGCTGGGATTTAATCCGACTGACATCGAAGCCGGCATCACAGTCTATAAACCTACTGGTTGCGATCTCTGCTCCGGTGGCTACAAAGGCCGTGTGGGTATCTATGAAGTGATGAGAATGTCAGATGAGATAGCTCGTACTATTATGGAGGGAGGCAACTCCCTGCAAATAGCCACTCAAGCTAAAGAACAAGGTATGCGTGACCTAAGAGGGTCTGGATTATTAAAGGTCATTAAAGGTGTTACCAGCATTGCAGAGATAAATCGTGTAACCAGTTTTTAATGTACCTTGAAATCAATTAAATTTTTTTCGTTAGTGCAATAGAAATAAATCGAAGGAAGACAAGTTATGGCAACGGCGACAGCAGATAAAGCACAGAAATCAAAGAAAAAGAAAGCTAAAGCCCAGCCTAAGGTCTTCACCTTCGAATGGAAGGGAACTAACCGCACCGGTAACAAGACTTCTGGAGAGCTGAGAGGAACCTCTGCATTAGAGATAAAGAGTCAGCTAAAAAAACAAGGCGTTAAGCCTAAAGTTGTACGCAAAAAAGCTAAGCCACTCTTTAAAAGCGATAAAAAAATTACAGCCATGGACATTGCCATGATGACCAGGCAGGTTGCTACCATGCTCTCTGCGGGCGTTCCGATTGTATCAACGCTAGAATTGCTGGGGCGCGGCCATGAAAAGCCTAAAATGCGAGAGTTGCTGGCGACGATCGTAGGGGATGTCCAATCAGGTATCCCCCTTTCCGACTCACTTCGTCCCCACAGACAATATTTCGATGATCTTTATGTAGACTTGGTTGCAGCGGGTGAACACTCAGGTTCACTCGATGCCGTATTTGATCGCGTTGCAACCTACCGAGAGAAAGCCGAGGCGTTAAAGTCAAAAATCAAGAAAGCCATGTTTTACCCCGCTGCAGTTGTAGTAGTTGCGATAGCGGTCACCGCATTACTTTTACTTTTTGTTGTTCCTCAGTTTGAAAGTATCTTTCAAGGCTTTGGCGCAGAGTTGCCGGCCTTTACGCAGATGATTGTAAATATTTCTCGCTGGTTACAATCCTCTTGGTATATTTTTGTCATAGCGATTATCATTGCAATATTCAGCTTCAAACGCGCTCATTTACACTCGCAGAGCTTTAGGAACAGGGTCGATGAATTAGTACTTAAAATCCCCGCAATTGGCGATATACTCCATAAAGGCGCTATGGCTCGATTTGCTAGAACGCTCTCAACCACTTTCGCAGCAGGTGTCCCGCTTATCGATGGCTTAGAATCCTCTGCGGGCGCCTCCGGGAATTATGTATACCGCAATGCTTTACTAAAAGTTCGCCAAGAAGTGATGGCAGGAATGCAGATGAATGTGGCCATGCGTACAACGGGGCTTTTCCCGGATATGCTAATTCAGATGGTAATGATCGGTGAAGAGTCTGGCGGACTCGATGAGATGCTCAATAAAGTCGCTAACATCTATGAGATGCAGGTAGATGACGCCGTCGATGGCCTTTCCAGCCTGATTGAACCTGTAATGATGGTAGTAATAGGAACAGTCGTTGGCGGCCTGATTGTTGGTATGTACCTGCCTATTTTCGAAATGGGTAACGTGGTAGGCTAGCTCATTAAATCAACCCAAATAACCATTTAGCATTAAAAGAATAAATATTAATGTCAGAATTTATCTCAATATTGAGCCAGAACCTTTGGCTCTTCAGTATCATCAGTTTCATTTTTGCGGCTGTTATTGGTAGCTTTCTTAATGTGGTTATACACCGCTTTCCCGTCATGCTAAAGCGTGAATGGCAGCAAGAGTGTAATCAGTATCTAAACGAATACCACGAAAAGCTGATAGCACCCATCTCGGTTCAACTCAACAACCCAATCGATGACTACCCCGAGAAATACAATTTAGTCGTTCCAGGATCTGCGTGCCCTAAGTGTAAGACGAACATCAAACCATGGCACAACCTACCGATTATCGGTTGGCTGATGCTAAAGGGAAAATGTGCGGCGTGCGGTACCAGTATTTCGCCCAGATATCCAATTATTGAGCTCCTCACCGGGCTAGCGGTTGCGTTGCTTGCCTATCATTTTGGTCCTGGCTGGGAGTTTATTTTTGCGACGGTACTAACATTTGTTTTAATAGCCTTAACAGGTATTGATCTGGACGAAATGTTACTGCCAGATCAACTCACCCTGCCTCTAATCTGGCTTGGTTTACTGATAAATCTGAATAGTACCTTTACGTCACCAACCGATGCAATGATAGGTGCCGCGGCGGGCTATTTAAGCCTCTGGAGCGTCTTCTGGGCATTTAAGCTTTTAACGGGTAAGGAAGGCATGGGCTACGGAGACTTTAAGCTATTGGCTGTTTTGGGAGCCTGGTTTGGTTGGCAAATGTTACCACTCATTATTTTACTATCATCGCTGGTTGGCGCAATAGTAGGAATAGGCTTAATAGTCACTAAGAAGATAAATCAAACTAACCCAATTCCTTTCGGCCCATATATAGCGGCAGCAGGTTGGATCGCAATGATCTGGGGCGCCGATATTACAAACTGGTACCTTTCTACACTGTAACGAAAAACAGACTCTGATAGATAAACGGTAAGTAGGAACAGATTAATGTCAAAGTTTATAGTTGGCCTGACGGGCGGTATTGGGAGCGGGAAGACAACCGTTGCCAATCTGTTCGCCGAGTTAGGAATTGAACTTGTCGATGCAGATATTATTGCAAGGGAAGTGGTAGAGGTTGGCTCCAAAGGGCTAAATGAGATTAGTGCTCACTTTGGGAACACTATACTAAACAAGGATAAAAGCCTAAATAGGGCCAAACTCAGAGAGCTCATTTTTAGTCAGCCCGATGAACGGCAATGGCTGAACGATCTGATGCACCCCATGATCAGGAGTAAGATCCTAAAATGTCTTGAATCCACCACTTCACCCTACGCTATTTTGGTTGCTCCCTTGCTATTTGAGAATGGTTTAGATAGGTTAGTAAACTTATCTCTTTTGGTTGATATTTCACCTGAACAACAATTGGATAGAACAATTGATAGAGATTCTGTTTCTTCAGAACAAATTAAAAACATAATAGATAGTCAGGCTCCCAGAGCCGAAAGACTATCAAAGGCTGATGATGTCATAGACAATCATGGAAAGATATCGGCACTAAAAGGGAAGGTAATTACACTACATAATAATTATTTGAAATTAGCCAATAATACTTAAAAAACGCCATGACTGAACTAATTTATGAACAGCCTTTAAATGAAAAAACAAGAAGCTATTTGCGACTAGAATATCTAGAACAGCAACTACAAACAAATTTAGCTCATGATCATCAGCATAGATGTTTCTATCCACTTTTTTCTCTGTGCGAATTAACCGAACGCTGTGATTATCGTGGCGAAGTATTAAAAGATATTGATAAACAGATCCTTCAACTCTCTAACTGGCAAAACCTACCTCATATTGACACCAGGCAAGTTAGTATTTACTTGTCCAAACTTTCGGATGCAAGAGAAGCCCTAAGTGTTTGTGAGAGGCCGGGAAGCCAGCTTAAACTCAATCGCTTTCTTGCTGCATTACGACAAAGATTTAATATGCCGGGCGCTTGCTGTAACTTTGACCTTCCTCAACTCCACTACTGGCTTGCAAAACCATGGGACATTCGCCAGCATGAATACTCAGAGTGGATTGATCATTTTACCGCCTTGCTCGTCCCCATTAAGTTACTGCTGGACCTAACCAGACAAACCACTGAATATAGCGATGCTGTAGCCACAGCTGGTTTTTTTCAAGGAAACAGCAATCAAGCCTTATCATTAATCCGAGTAAAACTAGACTCTCAGCAAGGGTGCTATCCAACAATCAGTGGCCATAAGAATCGTTACGCCATCCATTTTGTACAATTTGACCAACAGAAACATTCTGATAGAAACATAGAATTCAAATTAGCCACCTGTTCTTAAAATCAGTATTATTGTCATATCTACTCTATAAGGTGATCTGTTCCTAACAAGTCACCACCGGTTCAAGAGAACTAAACATGACAACAAGTGTAAAATGTCCAACCTGCCAAAAAGATGTCATATGGAACAGCGAGTCTAAATTTAAGCCTTTCTGTAGCGATAGATGCAAACTTATAGACTTGGGTGATTGGGCCTCAGAGAAGCATGCAATTCCAGTTAAGTCCGAATTTGATCCTGAAACTCTAGATGGCTTAGGCTACGATGAAGCTGACTTCTTTAAGGATCAATAATCAATGAAGCGGATACATGTCGCCGTAGGCGTAGTCCTTAACAATCAAAATCAAGTATTATTAGCCAAACGACCGTCTCACTTACACCAAGGTGGCAAGTGGGAGTTTCCTGGAGGCAAGGTTGAAAGCGGTGAGACTAGCTCACAAGCATTGATCAGAGAGCTTAGAGAAGAGGTAAACCTAATCGTCATTGCTACAAGCCCCTTAATGACGATCTCACATGACTATCCTGACAAAGAAGTATTCTTAGACATCCATACGGTAAATGGCTTTTCAGGTCTTGCTGAAGGGCTGGAAGGACAGCAGGTGTTATGGGCAAATGTAGATAAGCTAAGAGAGTATGATTTCCCTGAAGCTAACACTCCAATAATCGACAAACTACAGTCTCTTTAAGTCACTTCAGAGCCTAATTCCAAAATGACTTAGGCTCTTTCTCACTCCTGCCTAATATCAGTTATCTAAAGATGCTCTAGCTCAGTAAAACCCAAATCATCCTCAAGAAAGGCGTTCCAGAGCATGACTTAACTCTTTGGATCAAATCGAGATAAAATACTCAAAACATCTTCACTACAGGAACGAATGACAACCACAATGTTGCGATGGGGTAACCATAATGCCGTTGGCAGCAATTGTAGCTGCCAGATGCGCTCAACAACGGGGAGTCTCTCCACGTTTACCTCATACAAAAACAAGGGCTTCCCCTGTGACCTTCATAGCCCTTCTTGGCATCTGCTCCATAGAGACATGGAAATGCATAAGCGGGTTTGTAAATAAGGGCAAAATGCACCTGTCATGGTCAGCTTCGAATAAATCCTCCGCGTTCAGAGCCTGCATCAAGCGTTGCTTGATGAGCACAGACTCCTCACCCTATGACCTACATGGATGTAGGGAATGCAGTAAATGCACGACTATATGGATATAGGAGGTAGGGTGAAGCAGGATGCTAGAGCCGAGGAGCTATTTACTGCCTATCACATGGATAAGATGCATGCTTCGCATGCGCTATCTATTCCCCCATGTTCGAGTGGTCACTTCTTGTAGCAAAGAGTCCAGACTAAAAACGAAAAAAGCCCGTTGCGTTAGCAACGGGCTTTATCGTTATTAGGCGCCTGGAAATGACCTACTCTCACATGGGGAGACCCCACACTACCATCGGCGCGATTGCGTTTCACTTCTGAGTTCGAGATGGGATCAGGTGGGGCCACAATGCTATGGTTTCCAGACTAATTTGGTAAAACTTAGAAAGCTTAAAATAAATATTGAGTCACACTAAAATCAAGTACTTCGTATTCTTTCAGTTAAGCAAAACCATCTGCAAAACCCATCTGGGTTGTATGGTTAAGCCTCACGAGTCATTAGTACAGGTTAGCTCAACGCCTCACAACGCTTACACACCCTGCCTATCAACG
>NZ_RXNU01000019.1 GCF_003966225.1 Shewanella canadensis | reverse complement strand
GTACAAATAGAAAGTCCCAGGTCGATTAGCTCAGCTGGGAGAGCACCTCCCTTACAAGGAGGGGGTCACTGGTTCGAGCCCAGTATCGACCACCATTCTCTTTTGAGAAGTGTTACTGTACAAATAGAAAGTCCCAGGTCGATTAGCTCAGCTGGGAGAGCACCTCCCTTACAAGGAGGGGGTCACTGGTTCGAGCCCAGTATCGACCACCATTTATCTTAATCCCTTCATCTTTTTCATCTTTTTCATCTTTTTCATCTTTTTCATCTTTTTCATCTTTTTCATCTTAAACAATCTTATACTTACTCATTAAATATCAAATACCTACCTATTTTAAACAACACATATAGCAATTTCGTACATACAGATTCCTGCTTCAAATATATTATCCGTTACAACCTTATCGCCACCTACCCTTACTAGATCAACACTATTTCGGTGATCTTACTTAATCGAATAACATCCCTACTCTCTATAACATTTCTCAATATTGGCCTGTAGACTCCCCTAATACTGTGAATTTCAACTATTCTTCAATAATAATGCACATTGGAATCATATTATGGCAGATGTCAGTCAGTCCGCCTCGTTGAGCAGCATAGCGGCTTATTTGAAGCTAACTAACAACTGTGATGAACAGGCGGCGTTGAAAGAAGCAAAAGAAGTAATGCATAACCTTGTGACTATGAGGCAGAAAGGATTTATTACGGGTTGGTATTTCGACGAACACGGTCACTTAGAGTTACTACCCAGTGATTCATTAATCAAACATATTACGCCAGAGAAGTAGATATTGGATTTCACCGAAGCTGAAAAATCAGTTTTTCGATAGAATGGTATAAGCTCTTAAGGTACAAACACTTTTGGGCTTACAATTTATTTCGTGGGTGGTTTTCCACCCATTGAGCCCTCCCCCCTTGGCCACTTCCCACTCATCGACGAAAAAACCCTTAGCCGCAACAAAGCCGCAACACCATAACAACAAACGACTTCCCCTTAAATTTATAAAGTTGGCTTACTCTTTGCTGATGTCATTATGAAGTGATTTATATAGTGAAGCGTAAAGCCACTTTAAATTAGCTAAGGGAAGCCAGGTCGTATCCCTACGATGATAAACCCAACTCCAAGTGAATTTTACTGATTTACTCCGGAGATAATAAAATGAAATTAAAGGGAAAAAAGATGACTACTCAACTTATACCTACAAATATTTGTGCACTTACACGCCCACTGAAAGTGCTTTTAAAAATGACGGTACTCGCAGGTTGTCTAACCAGCAGTATTCAAGCTTTTGCCGAGCCAATACAGATTAAATTCTCTCACGTCGTAGCAGAAAACACTCCCAAAGGGCAGATGGCGTTAAAATTCAAAGAGCTTGTCGAACAACGTTTACCAGGTGAATACCAAGTGAATGTTTTCCCTAACTCCCAGCTATTTGGTGATAATAATGAAGTCGCAGCACTTCTGCTGAATGATGTGCAGTTTGTCGCTCCCTCACTTTCTAAGTTTGAACGCTATACAAAGAAACTGCAGATCTTCGACCTGCCTTTTCTATTTGAAAATATGGAGTCTGTAAACAGGTTTCAACAGAGTGACTCAGGACAAAAACTGTTAAATTCGATGAAACGTAAGGGAATTGTAGGTCTTGGGTACCTGCACAATGGAATGAAACAACTCTCAGCCAGTAGCCCTTTGATCCTGCCTACGGATGCTAACGGGAAGAAATTTAGAATTATGGCATCAGATGTTTTAGCCGCACAATTTCAAGCTGTCGATGCTATCCCAGTCAAAAAGCCATTTTCAGAAGTATTTACCTTGCTACAAACCCGCGCTATCGATGGCCAAGAGAACACTTGGTCAAACATTTATTCAAAGAAATTCTTTGAAGTTCAAAGTTATATAACAGAAAGCAATCATGGTGTACTCGATTATATGGTCGTCACATCGGCTGAATTCTGGAAAAGCCTGCCAGCAGACAAGCGTACCGTGATCAAAGCATCTCTGGACGAAGCGCTGGCCCACGGTAACCAAATCGCTGCCGCTAAGGTAAATAAAGACAAAGCGACAATTGAAGCCTCAAAACGCTCAGACATCATCCAGTTAACTGCAGAACAACGTCAGGAGTGGGTGTCTTCGATGAAACCTGTTTGGCGTCAATTTGAAGCAAAGATAGGGAAAGACCTTATCGACGCAGCCGTCGCTTCAAATAAGCTGTAGCAAAAATAATAACAATAATAATTAGGGCTGAGGTAACCACTCAGCCCTCACGATACATTCAGGGGGAGAGCGCTGGTGATAAAACGAATATTTTCTCATCTAGAGGAGGGGGTTCTCAATCTGTTGATCACCTCCATGACTTTTTTGGTCTTTATCGAAGTGATCGCACGATTTTTCTTTAATACCGGTTTTCTATGGATACAGGAGCTAACTCTGACCTTATGTGCCTGGTTTGTGCTTTTCGGCATGTCCTACGGAGTAAAAGTCGGCGCCCATATTGGCGTAGATGCTTTCGTCGTTAAACTGCCAAAGCAAGCCAGAAAAATGGTAGCTCTGCTGGCCGTAACGATATGTATCGCTTATTGCGTGATGTTCTTGAAAGGGAGTTGGGATTATCTGAACAAGATGTATGAGATCGGGATCCCGATGGAAGACATAGACTTCCCTCACCAGCTGTTCAGTAATATGGACCCGGATCTTGTATGGGAGACTCTTCGTATCGATGTAGAAGAACCTGCAGTTCCCCTTTGGATATCACAAAGCATATTGATCATTGGGTTTGGACTACTTAGTTTCCGCTTTATCGAACTCTTGGTTGCCATTTTAAAAAACCAAAAACTCGGATTTACATTAGCCGATGAGGCTGAAGAGAGCATGCACTTAGCCGAAGCTGTCAAAGATGCAATGCCGCAAAACAGTGAGGCTTCCGTTACGCCAACAGACCATGACACAAACAAAAAAATGGATATTTCATCTAAAAACCAAAATGAAAAGGATGACCGATAATGACGATAGCCACCCTATTCATCACCCTACTCGTTTGCATGATCTTAGGCATGCCGATCGCCATCGCGCTTGGCTTTTCAAGCATGCTGACCATCCTGCTATTTTCAAATGATTCATTAGCCTCCGTAGCCCTGAAGCTCTACGAATCCACATCAGAACATTACACCTTGCTCGCTATCCCTTTCTTTATCCTATCTTCAGCGTTTTTATCTACCGGTGGTGTGGCCAGAAGAATAATCGACTTTGCCATGGACAGTGTTGGACACATTCGAGGCGGACTCGCTATGGCCTCTGTTATGGCCTGTATGTTATTCGCAGCCGTGTCAGGTTCATCACCCGCTACCGTCGCCGCCATTGGCTCTATCGTTATTGTCGGTATGGTTCGCGCAGGTTACCCTGAAAAATTTGCAGCTGGGGTCATTACTACATCTGGCACCTTAGGGATATTAATCCCGCCATCGATTGTCATGCTTGTTTACGCTGCAGCGACCGAGGTGTCGGCGGCTAGAATGTTTATGGCAGGCCTTGTCCCCGGGTTAATGATGGGCTTTCTGCTGATGCTAGCCATATACATAGTTGCCAGAGTAAAGAACCTCCCCTCCAGGCCTTTTCCTGGTGTCAAAGTGCTGGCAATATCCAGTTCAAAGGCGATGGGCGGTTTAGCACTCATCCTTATCGTACTGGGTTCAATTTATGGTGGTGTGGCCAGCCCAACCGAAGCTGCGGCCGTGGCATGTGTATACGCTTACTTTATCGCTGTGTTTGGTTACCGGGACATCGGCCCCCTAAGAGGCGTAGCCTGGAAAAATAAACAGGAATCTTTGATTGGTGCCGCAATCCGCAATCTGGGATATATGTTACTCGCGGTAGTTAAAACCCCTATCGATAAAGAGATACGCCACGTAGTCCGGGATGGGGCAAAAGTCAGTATCATGCTGCTTTTCATTATTGCCAACGCCATGTTATTCGCCCATGTTCTTACGACTGAGCGTATACCTCATATCATCGCCGAAGCCATTGTGGGTATGGGCCTGCCAGCATGGGGATTTCTGATTATCGTTAACCTGTTACTTCTGGCTGCCGGCAACTTCATGGAACCATCGGCTATTTTACTTATCATGGCCCCCATCCTGTTCCCCATCGCAACCCAACTGGGTATCGACCCGATCCACCTGGGTATTATCATGGTGGTTAATATGGAGATAGGAATGCTGACGCCGCCGGTGGGACTCAATCTCTTTGTGACCGCAGGGATCACAGGAAAGAGTATGGGCTGGGTTATAAAATCTTGCGTTCCGTGGTTGGGGCTTCTGTTGATTTTCCTCATGCTGATCACATATGTACCGCAGATATCCCTATTCTTGCCTGAGTACATAGATAAATTGAATGGGTATTGAGTTTCCCTGTAACCCATTAAGCTAGTAATAATTAAGAGTTTCAAGCGTGCCTAACCAGTAGTATAGTTATTGAACTGTTAGGCGCGCTATATTTTCACCGGGATGTGTATAGCTTTATGGCATTTACAATAAAAATAAAAAAATATCTTCTCATCTCTATCATTTTACTCATAGGTCTTGCCGTTATATTGAAGGCAACTCATTGGTTATATCTTAATAAGGGATACACTCAAACGGCGCAAAAATCGAAGCAGCAGATGACTGAGCTCATCAACTTCCTCGATGGTTCTCTGTCACGATATGAGAGTATTCCGCATGTATTATCCACAAACCCATTATTAAAAAATGCACTTTTGGACCACGAAAATCCAGATAGCATTCAAACGCTCAACCTCTATTTAGAAGAGATCCAACATATCACTGAATCTCTGGACATCTATTTAATTGATGCTTCGGGCGTTGCGATATCGGCCAGTAACTGGCAGAAAAGTTACTCTTTTATTGACAAAGACTTCTCCTTTCGTCCTTATTATCAAGAAGCCATTTCCGGGAGGCTCGGCCGTTACTATGCCGTGGGCACCTCATCTAATAAACGTGGCTTTTACTTTTCATACCCTATCTATAATCAATCGATTATTTTAGGCGCAATCGTTGTTAAAGTAGATATCACCGAAATTGAACAGCAGAGCACAGGCATAGCCAGAGCCGGTGGTTATGAGTTTGCCATTACCGACCCCGATAACATTATTTTTCTCTCCAGCATCAATAGCTGGCGGTTAAATTCATTATCGCCCATAGAGCAACCCCGGCAATATGCGATAAATGAATCTAAACGGTACGCTAACAGAGTCATCAATGAATTAGCGATTAACCCCTCTTACGATGAAAGCGCTTCGGCAGAGCAAAGGATATACGCCATAAACTCCAGCAAAGGAGTTTTTGACTATATGGAAATCCATCAGTCGATGATAAAGGCCGGGTGGAATATACATATTATGGCGCCTCTATCCCCCATTTACAGCTCCCTACCCGCTTTTATGATGCTATATGCCACTGTGTATCTATTATTGGCATTAGGGGCTTTATTCGCCTTAGAGAAGCGTAAGAGTTCATTACGGATACAACAGGCCAATGACCAGCTCGAACAGCGTGTTCAGGCCAGAACACAAGCCCTACAAGCCAGTAATCAAAAGCTAAACGAGACACAAGATGAGTTAATACAGGCGGCTAAGCTCACCGTCATAGGCAGTTTGTCTGCGAGCATAAACCACGAGATAAATCAGCCTCTGGCCGCAATAAGAAGCTATGCACAAAATACTCAGACCTTGGTAAGCAGAAATCAACTCGAGCAGGTTTCCGACAATATAAATACCATCATTTCACTGACAGACAGGCTCGCTGCCATCGTCGGCCAATTTAAAAATTTCACCCGAAAAAGTCAGGGAGACGACAGCGCAACGAACATCAATCAATGTATTCAAGACTCTCTCACCATTATCCAACCTGAAATAGATAAGCAAGGCATTGAACTTATCCTCTCATCGAATGAAATCAGATGTGAGGTCTGGGGAGATAATATCAGGCTACAACAAGTACTCGTTAACTTAATGAGCAATGCCATCGTCGCAATGAAGCATTGCATACATAAAAAACTGATAGTCACTGCAGAGCAAGGCACAATGCTGCGTATTCGCATTCAAGACAGCGGCCCGGGCGTACGGGAAAGCCAGATGGAAAAGATATTCGAACCTTACTATACCACCAGCGAACGCCAAGGTTTAGGTCTGGGGTTATCCATCTCCAGACGCATTGTCGAATCGATGCAAGGCAATATTACGGTTTCCAACGCTCACCTTAGTGGTGCCATATTTGAAATCACCTTACCCATTTATCTTGATGGGACATCACTCAAATCAGCTAACGGTCAGCAGGGAGAATTTACCGATGAACATCAGTAATTTAGATAACATCAAAGTGCTCATTGTCGATGATGAGCCCTTAATCGGTTCAGCCCTAATGCAGCTATTTGAATTAGAAGGCATTCCAGCACTCGCCACTACTACGCCTAAGAGCTTACCGGAACAGATCCACCTCAATTGGCCCGGTGTCGTCATCACAGATGTCAATATGCCACAGCTTGATGGCATCTCCCTGATGCGTAACCTGCTGGCAAAAGATAAAGATCTGCCCATCATACTACTCACAGGCTTCGGCGATATCGCCATGGCAGTACAAGCACTTAAACAAGGTGCCTACGATTTTCTGGAAAAACCATTCAACAATGAACATATTCTGGATGTGGTGAAACGGGCCTTAGAAAAAAGAGAGTTAACCCTAGAAAACCGCAAGCTGAAGAGAGAGCTGGAATCACAGAGTCTGCCGGGTCCCAGAATATTGGGTCGTAGCCCCGGCATTGAACAGATGAAACACATCATACATCAGGTAATAGATATGCCTGCCGATGTGCTCATCGAAGGTGAAACCGGAACAGGGAAAGAGTTAGTCGCACGCTATCTGCACGATCACAGCATTCGTCATCAAGCTAATTTTGTCGCCATAAACTGTGGGGCGATACCGGAAACCATCATAGAGAGTGAGTTATTCGGGGCCGAATCGGGGGCATTTACTGGTGCAGATAAAACCCGTATAGGTAAGTTCGAGTATGCCAATGGTGGCACAATCTTTCTCGATGAGATTGAAAGTACGCCGCTGTCACTGCAGATAAAACTGCTGAGAGTCCTGGAAGATAGAAAAGTCGAACGACTCGGTTCAAACAGGAGTATTGAACTCGATATTCGGGTGATTGCCGCCACTAAGGTCGACCTGACTCAATTGTGTAAAACCGGCGAGTTCAGGCAGGACCTGCTTTACCGATTAAACTTAGTCACAGTGCCGATTCCCGCTTTGCGAGAGAGGCGCGAAGATATCGGTCTGTTATTTTTACATTTCGCTCGTATCGCGTCATCCCGTTACCATAAGGCTCTGATCGCACTCAACGCAGAACAGATGACTCAACTGGCCTCCCATGATTGGCCCGGAAATGTAAGAGAGCTCAGAAATCTGGCCGAGCGCTATGTACTCCTTGGAGGAGAAGCCGCTTTTGCCACGGCAATAAACAGCTCTGTAAACCTCAATTGTGGCATGTCGCTACAACAAAGAGTGGAGTTTTTTGAACGCCTCTTGATTGAAGAGGCGCTGAGTCACAACAAGGGCAGCATCAAACTCACCATGGAACAACTGGAAGTGCCTCGCAAGACACTCTATGACAAGATGCAAAAATATGAGTTAGACCGTAAACTGTTCATTCAATAGTTACTGCATCATTTGACTCGGTATCGGCACCTGTGTGTATGAAGACCTACACTTACGATGCACTCACCTGAGCGATGTCGAGTCGCTCCACTCTGGTCACTTTAACTATGGCCAAGGCTAACACAGCCAGTGCGATAATTGAGCCCAGTACGACTCCGCTCCAGCCCCAATGCTGCCAAAATGGCATCAGATATGGCCCACCCAATGCGGCGCCAAGATAGTAACAGCACAAATATAGGGCAGTGGCCTTTGCCCTGTGCAACTTAGCCCGCTGCGCAACCCAGGCATTACAGCTGCTGTGGATAAAGAAAAAGCCAAACGCCGTTAATAAAAAACCGATACAGATGAAGCCGACAGTATCAAATAGCGTCACGACACTGCCTGAAACCATTAATAACAGCGCCAGCTTAAACAGTCGCTCACGACCGTAGCGCTTTATCCAATGTACCGAATAATAGGAGGCTAATGTGCCACTCAGATAACAGAGGAAGATGAGCGTTACTTCAAAACGTCCCCAATTAAAGGGAGATGACATCAGGTGCAGCTGGATAAAGCTAAATTGATTCACCATCACCAAAAATGCCAGACCTCCAATCAGGTAGATATTACGTAGCTTAGGATCCCCAAGATGAAGCCTGAAGCCGTTAAAATCTGTAACCTTAAACAGTTTTCGCGTTTTAACTGCTGCTTCAACAGTCTCCTTATCAGACTCTGAAACCAGCGGCTTTATGCGGCTCGGTAACAGGTAGTGAACGATGATCACGCCAAACAGTGAAAGCAGTAAAATTACCGACATCAACTCCTGCCAGCTCATATAAAGCGATAAGCCGCCACCAATCAGTCTACCGGCTATTCCGCCCACACTGTTAGCTGCAATATAGATGGCCCCGGCCTTTAGCATCGCCCCTTGGCTCAGCTCATCTTTAAAGTAAGCCATAGCAATGGCCGGAACGGCCGCAAGTAATCCTCCCTGAAGTAAGCGAAGCACCACCAAATGGCTGAACTCGGCAACGAAGAGCATCATTAGATCTGAGAGTAATAACAGATATAAGCTGACGAGTAGCGGTGTCTTACGCCCCACCCTATCGGATAAGATGGCATAAAATAGCAGTGAAAATGCCATCGCAAAGCTGGTTACTGACAGCAGTAAGGTCGCATGACTGGTTGCAACATCGAAAGTTTCAGCGATTAAAGGCAAGATCCCCTGCACTAAATAGAGGTTGATATAGATAACCACAGAGGCGATTGACAGACCCCATATAAGGCGGATCTCCCTAGACTCTTTCAAGCCCCTTTCATCACAAGAGTGCTCATCACTAAGGCATCGACTCTCCATGCTAATGTCGTTAAAGCTTATGTTTCGTTGAGCCGTCATCTGTCTCTGCAATTAAATTATCCACACTCGATAGACATAGGTTAGCATCGGTAATAACATAACAATAATAGATTAAAACAATCACAATCATTGATTTTTGTTATGGGCGGTTATTGTGGACATTCGTCAGTTAAAACATTTAGATGCATTAGCTAAAGAGGGCAGTTTTACTAAAGCCGCCGAGAGCCTCAACATGGCTCAACCCGCCTTAAGCCAGAGTATTAAACGGCTAGAGCTCTCACTGGGTGTCACTCTGGTTAACAGAGGGGGCACGGCCAATAAACGAGAGAAAAAACTCAGCCTGACGGCAGAAGGTGCGGCTCTGCATCAACACGCCTTACTCATCATCAAACAACTCAAACAAGCCGAAGCCCATATCAAATCGATGGCAAACTTAACTAAAGGGGAGGTCCGGATAGGCGTACCCGGTATGTTGGGTTCATTTTACCTTCCCTCCAGACTGATGGCCTTTCGCCATCAATACCCGGATCTCAAGCTGTCACTGTTCGAAGGTGGGACCCGGGATTCACTGAAAATGCTATCCCGTGAAGAGGTCGATATCGCCATCATCACGGCTCAAGATCTCAGCCCTGAGTTTGAGAGTCACCTGCTGCTCACAGAGCAGATGGTGGTTGCCATAGGGACAGAACACCCGCTGGCCGATGAAACGGCTATCAGCCTGGAACAGTTCTTCGAGCATGAGTTGGTGATGTTCAAACCTGGCTACTTTCATCGGGAGTGGATGCTGTCACAGGCGAAAACATTGGGGTTAAATGCAAACATCGCCTTCGAAACCAACCTGATCAACTTAATCAAGCAAGTGGTCTCACAAGGCTTTGCCATCACCAGTGTGCTGGAGATGGTAATAAGTGAAAGAGATGACATCTTAGCCAAACCCTTTAATCCAGAGGTCTATCTTGACCTTCACATCGCATGGAAGAGAGAGAGACCGATAAGTCAGGCCGACAGAGCCTTTGTCGATTTTCTTATGAAGAACAGGTAGGCTCAGATCTGAGCCTACCTTATAGGTTCTATATTTTCTGGTGTTTCTTCACGACACCAAAGTCAGCCAAAATCGCGTAGGCACAAGGAATGATGAATAACACCATCAAGGTTGAGGCAAAGATCCCGAATACGATTGAGACAACCAAGGGCTGTACCACTTGCGCCTGAAGGCTGGATTCGAGTAACAGGGGTAACAGACCTGCTGCAGTCGTCAGCGACGTTAAGAATACCGCCCTGAATCGTTCCCGACTAGCGCTCACAACGGCTTCATGGACGCTATCCCCCTCATCGACATGATGACGTATATATTGCACTAACAAGATGGAGTCATTCACGACGATACCCGCCAGGGAGATGAAGCCCATAATCGATGGCATAGACAGATTATAGCCAAGTAGCACATGCCCCCAAAGCACACCAATCAACGCCAAAGGTATCGCCAACATGACGACCACGGGCTCCAGGTAACTTCTGAACTGAAAACTGAGTATGGCAAAGAGTCCAAATATTCCGATAAGGAATCCCTTCCCGAGAGAAGCGCCCGTCTTAGCCGTCTCTTTTGCCGAACCTTCGAAGTCGACTCTTACCCCGGGATAATCCTGTATGGCTTGAGGCAGCCAATCAGACTGTATCTTAGCTAAGGTTTCGGTGGAATTTCCCTTGCGGTTGTCCACATCGGCCATCACGGTAACCGACCGCTGGCTATCTATCCGTTGAATGCGGACATAAGATCTTTGATTCTCTAATTTGGCTATTGCCGATAGGGGCAGCTGATTACCATCGGGTAATATAATGGGGAAATTAGCCAAAGCATGCAGATCCCCGGCTTGTACTTTATTCAGCCTTACCTCAATTTCGATATTCTCCGGACCTACCTGGACCTCATCGGCGCGTTGGCCAAAGAACGCACTGCGTAACTGATTGGCAACTAACTGACCGTCTATGCCAAAGGTTTCCGCTCCGGGTCTGAGGCTCACCTTGATCTCCTCTTTTCCCGGACGCATATCATCGAGAATGCCGTTGATACCATCAAACTGAGCAAGATAAGATTGCAGCGATACAGAAGCCTGCTTTAGCATATCCAGATCGTCACCCTGCAGGCGAACCTCGATATCACGACCGGCTGGTCCCATTGTTGGCTGTTTAAATACCATAGACAAAGGAGCTGCCAGTTCACCTGTGCTATCACGCCAGTCATGGATAAACTCTTCTATTAGCGTGTCACGGGTTTCGGCCGACAAGATATCTAACCTGACCGTCGCCACATGAGGTCCCTTCTCTCCCGCATCGGCATTAAAATTATATTGAGCGGTAATATCTTGAATAAGCTCAACCCCCTCCTCCACCTCTTCGGTATAGCGAGCCGCAGTCTCTTTAGCACTGAAGATCACTTGCTCGACAACCTGTTGAGTCGAACTCAATGGGCTGCCAGGTGGCAAAATGATTCTAACTTCGGCGATATCACCATCGAGTTCCGGAAAGGGCACAAATTTCAACACCCCACCCGCGACGAGCGCGACAGATGACAGGAGAATACCTAAGGTTATGCCGACGCTGGCGTAGCGCCAATGAACCACAAATCTAACGGCATTGACGAGTGTAGTATTACGAAACTCTTCGAATTTAGCTAAGAAATCTCGCTTAAATTTAAGCTCGCCCCTCGCTGCTTTCTTGGGTGCATGGCTCAATGAATGGTTCAAATGGTTAGGCAAGATTAAAAACGCCTCAATCAAACTGATACTGAGCACCATAATCAGTACTGTCGGGATAGCCGAGAGTACGGCCCCCATCTGACCATCTAGCCCCAGCAAGCTACTGAAGATTAAAATGGTGGTCAAAAATGAGGAGACTACTCCCGGTGCGACCTTCTTGACTCCCTGCACCACCGCGTCGTGAGGCGCTAAGCCCCTGTCGACATGGGAGGCGATTGACTCGGCTATAACGATGGCATCATCCATCATTATACCGATTGCCATGAGCAAACCGACTAAGCTCATGATGTTGATGGAGACGCCGAAGAGACTCATCAAATAGATGCCGCCCAGAAAGGCGACGGGAAGACCTGCCGATACCCAAAAAGAGTAACGCAAAGAGAAAAATAACCACATACTGAAGAAGACCAGGATGATCCCTTGCCAGCCATTGGTTAACATCATATCCAGACGATCTTTAAGCAGCGAAGAGAGATCGTTCGTCAGCGTCAAACTCACCCCATCGGGCACACGTAAACGCTCCAGCTCGATAAAACTGCTTACCTTCTCTTTTATCCTTAACGCATCATCGGCTTTATTCTTTTGCACCTTGATTATGGCGGCGTGCTGACCGTTAAAAAGAATATGTTCTTCATCGAGTTCGAATCGGTCAGTAACGGTAGCAATATCTCCGAGTCGGACCACGCTCCCGTCGCTGGTAGAGGCCACGATGGTTTGCTTTAGCGCTTTGGGAGTGACTTTGCGCTCATCGAATCTGAGCAGTAGATTTTTATCCTTCAGCTCAATATTACCGGCCGGTATCTTTACATTTTGCCGACCCACTTTATCGGCAATGTCCGCCGCAGTCAGCCCCAGACGTCGCATATCTATTTGATTGAGTTCGACCCGCAGCTGATGGTCTGAAAAGCCTGCAACCGACACTAAACTCACTCCGGCATCGATTTTCAAACGATGCTTGAGATCCTCGGCATAACTCTTAAGATGTGGCCAGCTGGCATCGGCCGAGATAGCAATATCTACGACAGGCTCAGCCCAATCGAGCTCTTTAACGATGGGCGGTTCAATTTGTGCTGGAAAGTTTTTAATCGCATTGATCTGCGTCTGCACATCAACCAGAGAGCGCCCAATATCGGCTTTGCCGTCCAGCTTGATGGTCATGGACGCAACGCCTTCCTGCGCATCACACTTTACCTCTTCGACATTACCCAATCCATCGACCGCATCTTCCATGCGCAGACATAGGCTTTCTTCCACTTCTATCGGTGACGCGCCGGGATAAACGACGGTCGCAGTCACGTAGGGAGGCGCAAACTCAGGAAATGTCTCACGTTTTATCGAGCCCAGATTCAATAAACCGAGAAAGAGTAAGCTGAGCATCAACAGATTGGCTAATGTTGGATGACGGGTGATGTAAGCTATCACTGACCGGCCTCCTCTTGATTCACCTGAGACTGCTCAGCACCATTAGCGCTCAAGCCTGATGAGATATCTTTTAAAGACATCCCCTCGATAGCGGGAATAAGATCGTTCAACACAATTTTATCACCCACAGCCACTTCGGCTTTAATCGCCACTTGTTCTTGATTACGGAACAGGATTTTCACCGGCTTGATCATCAGCTTATTGTCCAGGCTCATCAGGTAGATCTTGTCACCATGAAGTGCCTTTTCAGGTACGAAGAAATGTGGCCTTGCCTGACCGTATATCAGCGCCGAAACAAACATTCCCTTCGTCAGAGGAGGCCTGCTGAATGGCTTAAGTTTCCGAAAATCCTGCTCGACCTCCAGATAAATGCCGATGGTAGCCTGATTCGGATTAACGGTTTCTGCCACTCTGGTGACTTTAGCTGGCCAGGTAAAACGATTGCTTCCTACCTGAAACTCTACGTTGGCTTGTAGTGCAAAAAGCTCGAAGGAGGGTAGACTATTTTCTTCCGGGATCATTTGAATACTGCTCACTAAGGTGCGCATGTCCTGCAGTGATATTTCAGCCATGATCTCCGCAGTGCCCAGTTTATGGGCGATCAACATGGTTGACCCCAGTGCAACCACCTGATCTTGTTCGATATTGATATCGGAAACTCTGGCATCGAAAGGCAGCACTACCTTGGTTTGCTTGAGCCTTCTGTGGGCATCTTCTAATTGCGCAATATCCACACTCTGCTGCGCTTGGGTCACTTTTCTATCGTCAGGGAGGAGCTTAATTGAATTTTGTAGATCTTCCACCAGCTTGGTTTGTACCAACAAGGACTGATGCTGGCTTTCAAGCTCAGAGCTCGATACCAGATTGCGCTTTTTAAGGGTAAGCTTACGCTGGTATTCTTGCTCAGCGAGGATCAGTTTCTGGTTCTCTATCTTCAGACTGCTATTAAGATTTCGCTCTTGTTGTTCCAGCCTCGTCAGTTGCGCTTGCGTCGCATTAAGACTCGCCTCTGCCTGTGCCAGCTTCAACTCATATTCCAGAGGATCGATTTCAAGTACCAATGTCCCCTTTGGTAACATCCGACCCGTTTCGAGCTGAGGATGGCGATAGATGACTTTCCCCCCGACTTCGGCGACGGCTTGCCAAATATGTTTAGGGGTTACGCGGCCAAATCCCTGAATTCTTGGGGCCAACTCAGCTTTTCCAAGCGTGAGAACTTCAACCGCCCTTGCTTTATCATAACCCTGAACAACCGGAGGGGATGGTTTTAGGGCGACAGCTAAGACCAGAACCAATACTCCGGCCAGGATACCGGGGAGTAGAAAACGTTTCTTATTACTGGTCATTATTTTTGTCCTTTGTAGCCATCAAGCCTCTTGTAAGCAGCTGGGTATTTTGCTCTGCAAGTTTAATTAAAAATTCCGGTGTAATTTGTAAATCGATCCTTTTCAATAGCCCTTCGGGCACAAGAAATGGGAAGATCATCATCGAAAAAAAACTCACTTGTGCGCATTGGATATCGACATCATCCCGCAGCAGCCCCTTTGCTTTGAGCTTATCGAACATCATGATGTCATCCATATCGACAATTTCATTGAACACCTTGGTTATCTCTTTATTTTCAGGAATGCTCTGATCTAGCCCTGCCAGGCGGAAGATCAACCTTGGAAAAAGGGGATAAGCCGACATGACTTGATAGTAGGTCTGCATGAGGCTTGCCGGGCCACCCGCCTTTTTTTCTTTAATCACCTTTTTGAGCTGCTGTTTAACGGGCGCCGCCGTCTCTCGCAACATCGCGGTGAACAGATTTTCTTTAGAGCCAAAATAGTAGCGAATAAGCCCGGGGTCTGTGCCAGCAAGCGCCGCGACATCACGAATGGTGACCTGAGAGTAGTCTCGCTCGACAAAGAGTGTTCTCGCAGCCTGAATAAGTTTATCGCGATTTTGGGTCTCTCCGCAGGGTCGTCCCACTTTATTCTTGGTATCAGGCATACACTATTCCTCAGTTAAAGAATTTATTTTAAGAGCTGATCAAACTAATTGGCAGTGAAATAATTCCACAAAATCAGCTGTAATGAAGAATACAAGAGTTAACAACCTGTTAAATATGAAAAAAAGTATTCATAACACCATGATTATAGCGCTTTATGTTTGGAGAGGAGGTGATTTTGTTAATGCTTTAGGTCCTTTGTTTGCCTGGTCCTGAAACCGTTTTCTGGTATACGCTTCTTAATATCGGCCTTCAAGAACGAGACTGAGGTTGGCATTAAAGATTTCTATCCATGCTGCGATATTGACGATGTCGCAGGCTTTGCAGCTTTTCAAGCTTCAGACAAAGATTGGAAATATGTTCCTGAAACAGCTTGAGTTCAGGTGTTCGACTCAAGATTTCTATAGATGATGTCAGACTTCCTGAGGCATTCTCTGCGGTCATCATGCCCCTACTTATTGCACAGGTAGTAATGCCAGCTGATTAGCTGGCATTACATTATACACTTATCAGAAGCCTACATCCTTATGGATCTTACCGATCTTCTGCGCTCTTGCATCATAGTCTTCCGCATGACAACCAGAACAACTATCCCAAGCACGAAGCCAAGGCATTTGAAACTCACCGTCTGCTGAGAAGTGTCTTGGGTCGTCCTTTGCGCCCTCAAGGTCAATCTTAAGCAGATGTGATTCTGTAGGCATATGGCAGTCTGTACACTTCGCAATGAACTCGTGAGCTGCTGAAGCGATATCACTACCTTGAACATCTGCAAACCCTTTGGTGTGGCAGTCTGTACACTGTCTAACCATCGCGTTCTCATGGCCAGCTTTATCATGATTTACTGCTGATTGGTGTGGATTGTGACAGGTTGAACAGGTAAAGCCTTTCTTCTTACCCATTGCAACCCCTGTATTAGGGTCAACACGTTTAAGCGTTGCCGCCGCATGTCTACCGCCACCACTAACATCATCTTTACGTCCTTCAGGCTGACCAAACTCACCTACAACTGGTAAACGTGAGTTCATAGTACCCTCACCGAATGCGTGCTCATACTCTGTCACATAATCAGGGTACAGTCTTCGCGCATCTTCAGTTGTATGGCACTCAACACATGAAACAGCTTTACCATTCGCCATATCTTCAGCAAGAAAATCCTCTGCAATTCGTGCTTCAGCTATTTTAACAATGTTATGTTTTGAAGGCCCTTTGATATGTTCACTACCCGCACCGTGACAACTTTCACACTGAATCCCAGTCATAGCGAACGTGCCTTGCATTCCATCCATATCATTCTGCATATGCAAGTTTCTTTCGTCACCAGAGGCAGAGGTATAAGCTTTCCAGCCTGTGGTATGACATCTACCACACGGCCCATAGGGATGACCGTCCGGCTCAGTGCTCCTTATGTATGGCATCATCATTTCAGAGGTGATTTGCGTTCCCTTTGGCTTTAGCATCATACCAGCCTTTTGACCGTTCATAATGTAGCCGTTCTTATCAATAAAGAGATTAGCCGTTATTGTCCCGCCAAGAACATACCCTACATCCTTCCAGCCATCAGGGTCACCAAGTGTATTGAAAAGACCCTCAATAACATCAGCAGCACCGTTTACAGATGTGAAGGGATATAGAGGCTCCTCATCGTTAACAACCTCCGTTAGCATCATGTTATGACCTGTCTCTAAGAATGATTTCTTATCTGAATGACAAGCAAGGCATTTCTCAGTTCCAATATACTCTAATACAACCTCTTCGGGCACTGTCTCAACTGGTGTTTCAACAGGCGTTTCAACAGGTGTTTCAATTGGTGTCTCAACTGGAACCTCTACAATAATCACCTCAGTGTCATCATCTCCACAAGCTGACAGCATTACTAGCATACTGGCAAACACCAGCGCCTTACGTGTTGTTCTAAAATGTATTAAGTTCATCATCAGTCCCTAAATAAGTTTTTCCTGCATTCGCAGTAGAACCAATATAAAAGAACCCAAGATAAATGATGTAATTAGGTGGTTAAATTGTGACTAACAATTAAAGATTCAGATATATTAATTTCAATATATTCAAAAGGTTATTTCGATAAGGAGAATCAATACCAATAATCATGAAGAAGCCAGTAGCTCTTTAATGGTATTGATTATTACCCCCCTGTTTTCAACTGTGTATCGGCGATGAGAAACTGGTTTTTCAATTAAATAGTATTTTTGGGGTAGCACATTACCATGAAGCTTATTTACCTCAACTTCGGGTAATCGCTCGACATGGATCCCGGGCATATTTTTATAAATTTCAGCCTCTACCGCTGGAGTAAATGCCAAACTCCCCATGGTCAATAAGTTGCTGTACCACTGCTCTTTACCTGTAACCTTTTCAACACTTACAGGCTTTATTCCTGATTGGTGGCTATAGACCTCCAGGGGGGCCATCTTGTCATTGACCCCCTTACACTCCTGATAAAGACAGGGGTATTTACAAATCTCATTTAAGGTAAAATGAGGAAGCCTTGCCCAAATGGGGTGTCTCACATTTCCGACCAGATAGACCGAGTCTAAGGTACCTAAATGTTCAAAATTAAGATCATGCTGACAAGAAGTATCTAAGGTCACCCCTAAATCTAACTCTCCACTATGAATTAACTCGGCTGAGTCATCTTTCCAAGAATGGAGCCGAACCAGCCCAATTCGATTGAGAGAACAGTTATTGGATAAAATCAGAGAGAGACTCGCCATTATGCCCGGCGTCACCGCGATATTAAGAATGGGAGTTGAGTCGCGATGGTTTACTTCAAACGCCACTTGTTCGATTTTAGCTACCGAGTAGCAAAATCGACAGATGGGCTCAAACAGATGCTCGGCTAACGGAGTTGGTTTCAAACCAAACTGGCGACGATAGAAAAGCTGATCATCAAACGTCGCCCGTAAAGTGGTTAGGCAGCGACTGATTTTAGGCGCAGATACATTCAGCTCTTTTGCTGCTGCATTCGCATGACCGGTTTGAAAAATGATTTTAAATACCTGTAAACAAAATACGTCGAGTTCACTGATTTTTTTGATTGCTTGATTAGTCATTTGATTTTAATTTTATCTGTTCATGTTATTAATAAATGGAGTCAGAGTGTGAGGGCCCCCACAAATTTAAAAACTAACTTGCGGCGTATCATATTCAGGCTAAAGTCGGTATCTGCCATTAAACGTTTCTCCCCATACTGCGATATTGACTACGTTGCAGTCTCTGCAGCTTTTCAAGTTTCTGACAGAGAGCACTAATATGCTCCTGAAACAGCTTGAGCTCAGCCGTATAGCCAAGCTCGGTTTCAGAGACATAGGTTTTGGAGGCATAATGTTTAGCAATTTGGATGATCAGGTGTTCGGCTTGGTTGAGTTTGTCGTGCTCAATCTGTTTAACCACCAGCAGCCTGAAGCAATCGAATAAGATAATAAGCATATGAGCATCATCGAGACTCTCCTCAAGGAACTCGTCATCCAGACCATAGTAGCTCATGGCTGCAATAAGGTTTGCCACTGCCATTATATTAGTCGCGCCGCAGAACAGATGTCGCACCTCAGTTTCGAGTACTGAAGCAATTTTTTCAGCAAACTCAGACTTCTTCCACTGCTCACCCACAGATCTTATAAAGTTCATGAGTCCTCCCAGACGGCATTAACGAAACAACTGAGCCGATATAGGCACAATTTGCAGTGACTTCGTCAGCTGTAACAGATAACTTTTAGTCAGCAGAGCAATACCGCGATAAAAATCACTCTCGGCGTGATGATGCATTAACTCGAGGCAGCGATCGGACCAGGGGAGTAGATGTTGCTGCAGCAAGATGATGCAACTGCCGACTAACTCAGGGTTATCTTCCTCGGCCAGTTGACCGAAGATCGGATCCAGTACGGCGAAGAATAACCCCAGGTGATCGATAGGCTGATTCGATTCCAGTTCAAACCTGATGCCCCTCTCCCGGTAGAAATTCATCAAAGACAGGGTGGACTCACCGTTGAGAAGTTGCTTCTCACTCAAATAGACAGAGCCCCAAGGGGCGGCACTGGGATCGCCCGGTCCATAAAAAAGTTGCCCATAATCCAGCTTTAGTGACAGCCTCTGCTCCTGACTCCAGTGTTTCAAGTAGTTGTTAATTAACTGCTTAGTCTGTGACTCATTATCATCCAGTCCATATTCTGGCCAACTCTCTATAGTCTTAAACGCAATAAAACTACCGATAAGATCGACGCTGGGATCAAAGAAGAGTACGTTGTGCAATATACGAGCGATCCCCTGATACTCCAGGTAAGTGTCTCTGGTCAAAGTTGACATAGGTTCCTCTGTTTTGGTTGCAAATTTTAACAAGCGGCGTCCCAAAGGACGCCGCTAACGGATCAGACCTCTGAATGGTTTAACACGACACCATCTATGCTGCCGCTGGCGCGAGCATGACGATTCGGTTTCATCAACAGATTCGGCGATGTGATACTGCTGCTGGGTAAAGGAGCGAAGTTGGGCTTAACTGCATCCGGGTATTTCTCTTTGAGCGCATCCATAGTGCCAAAGTCGATGGCGCGCATCGGACATGACTCGACACAGGTCGGATTCTTACCTTCGGCCAGACGCTCAAAGCAGCCATCGCACTTGGTCATCACCTTACGGGCCTTGTCAATTTGCGGCGCATCATATGGGCAGGCACGGGCACAACTCTCGCAGCCAATACATAGGTCAGACGCCACATGCACCAAACCATCTTGCTTACGTTTGTGCATGGCTCCCACCGGGCAAGCCTTGACACAGGCGGGCTCACTACAGTGGTTGCAGCCAATAGAGGTATAGTAGGCGAAAACATTCTGGTTGACAGTGCCATCGGCATTCTCTGTCCACAGACCGCCACCATACTCATACACCCGGCGCCAGTTGATACCTACGGGCAGATCCTTACGATCTTTGCACGTTACCTGACAGGTCTTACAACCCGTACACTTACTTGAATCGACATAAAAGCCGTACTGAACATTATTACTCATTGTTAACTCCTATCAGGCTCTGCGGATCTCGACCCGGTTAGTGTGCTGTGGATTGCCTTTCGACAAAGGCGTGGGGCGTTGTGAAGTAATAGTATTCACATTGCCTCCCTTATCGATGCCATCCTCAAATTTCGACCAGGCACCTTGGCCCAGTGCGGTGACACCTATCATGATCCGAGGCGTCACCTTAACTTCGACCTCCAGGGTGCCGCGATCGTTAAAGACATGCACCAAGTCGCCGGTTTTCAGGTTTCTCGCCTGAGCATCGATAGGATTCATCCACACGGCATCTTGCACCACCTCTCTGAGCCAGGGGATATTATGGTAACTGGAGTGAACCCGCCCCTTAGTGTGATAACAGGTCAGCTGCAGTGGATATTTTTCCCGGGTTTCACTGTCCTCATAGCCGTCCCAGGTGGGGGTATATTTGGGCAGCGCCGATATCACGTCCCCCTCTCTGAGCTCCCAGGTTTTGGCCTTATGGGCCAAACGTGATGAGTAGATCTCAATCTTACCCGATGGCGTATAGAGGCGGTTGGCCTCAGGATCGTCACGGAACCCCTTCATCGCAATCTGACTGCCGTGGGGCAGATACTTACGATAGATCCCCTGCTTCAACATCACCTCTTTATCGGGCAAACCAGGGTTGGCCGCTTGTGACATTGCATACATCTCATTTAGCCATTGCTGCATCGTCTTGCCTTCGGTGAACGCCTGTTCACAGCCCATTCTCTTGGCGATTTCGGTGCAGATATCATAGGAGTGACGGCTCTCAAACAGAGGTTCGATACCCGAACTCATCTGAATAACGGTCCCTGTATCGCCTGGTACATGGTTTTGATTGACCAGCTCTTCATCCTCCAGCCAGGTAGTATCCGGCAAGATGATGTCGGAGAATTTAGCGCTAGGGGTCATGATATTATCGACCGTAAGGATAAATTCACACAGACTTTCATCCTTTATCACCTCTTCAGACTTTCGCACATCTGAATGCTGATTAATCATGGAGTTGCTGAACCAGTTGACGATAGCCTTGATATCGGTACCCAGCTTGCCATCGCCATTCTCATCCAGTTCGACACCTCGAACGCCATCGGCTAACACGGTCATATTCTTGCCGTCTTCGACAGCCTGCAAATAGGTAAAGAAAGAGATCTCTTTCTTTACCGGATTTTCTAGTTCCGCGATACGGGGGACAACACAGTGGCCTCCCGAGCTATCTCCACCGTTATTGGTCCCGGGTAAACCAAGTTGCCCCAGCAGGATGGGGAGCATGTAACCGGCGCGCATATTGTTTTCACCTGCCGCATGACGGTTCAATGTGAGCCCTAACTTGATAAACGGCGCCTTGGCGGCGGCCAACTCCCTCGCCAATTCAATAATGGTGTGCTCGGGGATACCTGTGATACCCGCCGCCCAAGCCGGCGTCTTGGCATTATCTCCCGGGGTCAGCTCGCCGATAGTGGCATTGTCCAAAATATAAGACTTATAGCTCTCCCCATAGTCCACGCCCTCGGGTAGGGTCTTCTCGTCGTAGCCAACACAATACTTGTTCAGGAAGGCCTGATCGACTTTCCCCTGAGTGATCCACTCATAAGCCAGCGCCTCGAACAACGCTGCATCCGTCCCGGGACGAATGGCGATCCACTGATCTTCCTTACCCACAGCAGTATCGGTATAACGCGGATCTATGATGATGGTCTTAAAATTATTAGTTTGTTTCTGATTCAGGAAGTCATAACCTTGCCCCGAGCCACTCATGCGCAGCTCCGACGGGTTATGGCCTACAAATAACACCAGATCTGAGTGTTGCATCTCGGAATAGGTACTCCCCTGCAGCCCCACGAAGGGAGTTCCATAGGTATATCTTGACGCTTCGAACAACTGTGCATAGCTATACACACCATAGCGCTTCAAGCTACCGCCCATGGCGTTTAGCAGGCGGTGTACCATGGCGAGTGATTTAAAGTGTCCAAAAGTACCCGTCCCCGTCATATCAAAGATAGACTCGTTACCATATTGGTCGATAATGCCCTGCAACCTTTCGGCGACAGTATTCAGAGCCTCATCCCAACTGATCCGCTCGAATTGACCGCTGCCGCGGGGACCGACCCGCTTCATGGGGTATTTTAACCGCTCTGGCGCATACACACGCTTTCGTAACGAGCGTCCACGCAGACAGGCGCGCACATCGTGATTACCATAAGTGTCTTCGGTGGTAAACTGCGACTCTATGCGGGTGATCACCCCATCTTTTGAGTAGACTCTGACCGGGCAGTTAGAGCCACAGTTCACCAGACAGGAGGACCAGTTCATGGTTTCACCTTCGGTGACCGGAGGCGTTGGTGGCACAACGTCGACATCGCTTGAGCTGGAGTTACAGCCTGCCACCGTCGCGGCGCAGCCCATAGCGGCACTCATTTTTAAGAAACTTCTGCGTTCCATTATTTTTTTCCTCATTAGTAATGATTAGCTGCTGGCACTAGCGCAACTGGTAGCTAAACGACAACATCACCTGGTGCGCGTTATAGTTATGGTTAAGTTTGCCCAGAGTCGTTAATCCATCTATGGCATTGACATCGACCTGCGCATTGTCGGTGTCGTAGTATCGTTCGTACCGGTAACCCAGCCTGACGGCCATCAGATCGCTCAGCAGATAGTTGGCATACATCTCTACACTGTGGTTGTAGGAGTAGTAATCCCCCTGAGGCTGCGTGGTGGTATAAACCACCTGCTTATCGCTGTTTGAATTGGAAAACAGATAGTCCAGCCCCAGATTTAACTTATCTTGCATGAGTCCGGTGTAGTTCATCCCCGCCCCCAGGTTGATAAACTCATCATCAACGTCTGCAGACCAATCGGCTGTGCTAAAACTCTGGCTGCCATTTTGCTTAGACTCTATCCACTGCTGACCGGCAAAGGCATAACCCGATAGCTGTTTATCAAATTGCATATCAGCATTGAGGTTGTAGCTGTAGTCTTTCGATGATGTGAGGCCTAGGGCGGTATCGCTGTAATCATCTTCGGCATAGCGGCCAATAAGGCTCACGTTAATCCAATCTGCCAGGGCGTGATTGAACTTAGCTTCAAAAGCGCTGCGGTCACGGTCTGCAAGATAGAACTTACGCAGTAGTGGGTTTTCAATGCTCGATGTCAGACCGCTGGCTTGATATTGGCTACCATCACGCTGGCTGAAGCTGGCTTTAAGCTTGAGCTTGCTGTTGGCAAAGCTGCGGATATCGAGCTTGGTCCAGACGGTGCTTTCATCGGTTTGCTCGCGGGCACTGTGGCTACGCTCCAGCTCTTCGCGGTCAAAACCTGCTTGTAGGCGGTAGTCGCTATTGATGCGATAGCTGACGTTGACTTTGTAATTCAGCTTTTCCGTATCCAGCAGCACGTTTTGTTTGAAGGCGCCGCTGATACCGTCAGATTCCAGTTGAGCAAATTCCCATACCGAGCTCTTGTTATCACGCTTGGAGTAGCTGACACTTCCGCCAAGGCGGAGGCGATTATCCAGAACCGAGGTGATAGCCAGCTTGCCATCAGTGGTATCGACTTGGCCATCCCAGTTTTGGATAGGGTTACCTGTAGTTTGAATCACAGCCGCATCTTGTATCATTCGTCCTGTCGCAAGCTGAGTACTGATGGCGGTGCGATTAAACAAGTATTGACCTGACAGGCTGAGTTGATAGGCACTGTTATCCGGTGCCGGCGCGTAGATATCAGCCAGATAAGGCAGGCTGAGTGACTCGATTTGGTTATCGTATTCGCTGTATTGATAATTCAGAGAAGTCAGCCAATTTTGACCGCTGATGCTCAGGCCCGAAGTGAGCTTGTCAGTTGTGGCATCGAAAGGCTTGCCAAAATTAATGGGACGCGGCGTCACCATGCTCGCGCTCTGATAACCTGTCTTCTCTTCTTGGCTATAGCGGGCAAAGACTTGGTAGTTTTGCTCGCCCCATTGATGCCCGGCCGATAGGCCCATACCCATCTGTTTACGCTTAAGCGATAACTCTTGGGCTTGCACTTGGGCACTAGGGGTTAACGTCCCATCGGCATACCAGAGGTTGCTCTTCGCATTATCGTGTTGATATTGACTTAGCTGACGGTAATCTAACTCGGCTTGATAACTACCTACCTTACCCGCTTCAAGGTGAGCACGGCTGTTAGCCAGCCCCAGATTAATCGCCTGCGCCTTGGCTTGATAGCCCGTTTTGCCGCGATACTGCACATCTGCATTCAATACTCCATGGGTGCCATCTTCACTATTGAGCGCATTAGCACTATGAATATCATCACTGTCACTATAGGCCGCGCCTAACTCAACACTACCGCGGTAGCCTGTTGTATCAGGACAACGCTTACATTGAAATTTGTCAGCGTTAACACCATCGGTGTTGGCCTTGTTCACACTAAAATCGGCGGCCATCGCGCTGCCGGACACTGAGACGAGTGCAAGGGTGATGAGGTTTAGTTTGTATCTCATATATATTACTCCTCGTTAGCGCTGCAGCTTGCTGCCGGCAGGATGGTTAGAACCATGGATTTGACTGTGACAATTAAGACAACTCTTGCCACCACCGAAGGCATCTTGGCCATCTTGTGGTACAACGCGGCTGGCGTGACCATCATCCATATGACATTGCTGACAAAGCTGGGGCGCACGACTGTTGAGTAGTGACTCATTCACACTGCCGTGAGGGTTATGGCAGCTGGCGCAGTTGTCAGTCACTGGGGCATGCTCCCACAGGAATGGACCACGCTTCTCGGCATGGCAGCTATAGCAAGTATCGTTAACGGTTATCTGATTGAGGGCACTCTCGCCCATGGAGCCGTGTGGGTTATGACAATCGATACAGCTCATATGATCCCATTTCAGCAGATGAGAGGATCGCTTGTTCATCGCCGCTTTTACCTCGGCATGACAACTGGTACAAGTGTCATTGACACTCATCTTGTCCATCACAGGGTCTTTGGCAGTATGGATTTGATGACAATCCACACAGGCCACCTCATCAAGATTATGACTACTGCTGTGCCATGCCATCTGTTTCGGGTCGTTATGACAACCAAGGCAGACACTGTTTTTGCTACCTGCATCGAGCTGACTGTCTTTGCCAAAGGCAATCATAGGTTCCTTGCCACCCTTATTATGCTTACCTAGGGGGCCATGACAGGCTTCACATTGCAGACCCGCCATTGGTGATTTTGCATTATTTTCTTGTCCATGCACGCCATCAAATAGCGCCATCACAGTGTCACTCTTCTTGTGGCACATCAGACAGGTGTCGGCACCTTTTTTAGAATACTTGCCTTCGGCAAATTTCTGCTCAAGTTGCTGTGCGAGTTGCTCTGCGGTTAATTGGCTCCAGGGAACCGCCTGTATTGAAAAGGAGAGCAACACTAAAGCGGCTATCCCATAAAATATATTGTAGATACGGAGTTGCATCATTATCTTGGCCTTATACCTTTTACTTATGAATTAACGCAATTTTTATTAATTATTATCTCACCTGTTGCTCAACACTTTATTTATATTCAGGCACCTCCCGAGTCAGGATGTTTTTCATTGCCAAATAAATATCTAACCATTTATTAATAAGCGGCAATCGTAACAATCTAGGTATTTTCGAAACGAATATATTCATCAACCAAAAACAAAACAACAAAAAACAAACAAAAGTGTGACATCAATCTATTCCACCCAAGCAGGGAACACTGCGAATAAAAACAATTAAACTTATTAATGATTTATTGAAAATGTAACGAAAATTCTTCAACACAAGCTGATCAATGAATTTAATGTAGGATAGAGTTAATGACAGAACAGTATTGCACTGTCGATTACCGAACAGCGGCCAACCCTGAATAACACAGCAAAGAGCTTCAATTACAGCAGCTTGAGGCGGGGCCTGTGATTTATTTGAGGTAAGGATGACTGTGATCAATCTATAACGCACAGATTATGCGTTACACTTCAATGAAGATGTTATTAGGCCAAACACATATAACTATCACTGTTTATATAATCAAAAATAAATTCTACAAACATTTAAACATGAGGAATTATTTTTAATCGTGAAAAATGATAAACGAGAATGAGCAATCTTTACGCTGAATATTTAAAAGCAATAATTAATAAAATAAATTCTTCAATAGGTCATTTTAAAAGAATTGAATCTCGACCTAATTCTACACAGATCAGGCATTGATGAATTAACAAACCTTTATAATAAACACAACCTGTTGATTAATGGATACCGTCCCACCGCAAAACAGCAAACCTAAATATTTAAGACGAATGAGAGAAAGGGTGGTGAAAGCCTGATTCGAGCATTTCACCATCTCAAAGCAGCTAGCCTGCGTCGGCCTGATTCTCGGGGGCGGCATCGATAAATGCATCGAGTCGATTGCAATTATCTACAATGCGCACAATATTGGGGTATGGCGACAGGTCGACGTTAAAGCGATTAGCGTTATACACTTGGGGGATCAAGCATAGATCCGCCAGGGTAATGCTGTCACCGAAGCAGTAACGACCCGAGTATTTAACCAACTGTTTTTCGAATGCACTAAAGCCTTCATCTATCCAATGATGGTACCAGGCCGACTTAGCCTCATCATCGAGGGCGAGCTCTTTGGACAAGTATTGCAACACCTTTAGGTTATTGAGCGGGTGCACTTCACAGGCTATAGACATAGCCATAGAGCGAACAATCGCCTTCTCATGGAGGTCTTGGGGTAGTAGTGCGTTCTCGGGAAATTTTTCATCAAGATATTCGATGATGGCAAGGGATTGAGACAACACGAAAGCCTCCTCGCCCTCTTCTTTATTATCAATGTCGATAAGTGCTGGCACTAACTCCTGAGGGTTTAACTTGGCATACTCGGCCTGATGTTGTTCACCGCCATCTTTAACTAAGTGAACAGACACTAGCTCGGCATCGAGTCCTTTATGGTTGAGGGCAACTCTCACCCGATAAGCCGCACTCGAACGCCAATATCCATAGAGCTTCAACATAATTATTCCTTAAACAATATCGATTTGTATAAAAAAGGCCAATTCAACGAATTGGCCTTTTTAAAAGTATATACCCAAGCCACTTCTCGACATGTTGAATCCTGCATTTCGAGGTCGCTTGGGTATAGCTATGAATTACCCTTTATACTCGACAACTTGCTGATCGATAGAGCCAAAAATGGTCTGCTGGTTATCATCCAGCATCTCAATACGTACGCGGTCACCAAACTTCATAAATGAGGTCGATGGTTTGCCTTCTGCTATCGTTTCCAACATTCGCGTTTCGGCTAAACAGCTGGAGCCGGCACTGCGGTCATAATTTGAGATAGTCCCTGAGCCTATGATGGCGCCAGCACCTAAAGGGCGTGTTTTGGCCACATGAGAGACCAATTGACTGAAGTTGAACGTCATATCGACGCCCGCATTGGGGCGACCGAAAAGGGATTCATTCAGATGGGTGATTAAAGGCAGGTGCACCTTAGAGTCTTCCCAGCGTGCACCTAACTCTTCCGGTGTCACCGCAACCGGAGAGAAGCTGCTCGACGGCTTAGCTTGATAGAAGCCAAAGCCCTTCGCCAATTCACCAGGAATAAGGTTACGCAACGACACGTCATTGACGAGCATTAACAGCTTAATGTGCTTTTCGGCATTCTGCGTTGTAACGCCCATCGGCACATCATCTGTTACCACCGCGATCTCAGACTCAAAATCGATGCCCCACTCTTCACTCGCTAACGGGATATCGGCCTTAGGCGCGATAAAACAGTCGGAGCCACCTTGGTAAACCAGAGGATCGGTCCAGAATGTTTCTGGCATCTGTGCGCCTCGCGCCTTACGCACCAATTCGACGTGATTAACATAGGCACTACCGTCGGCCCATTGATAGGCGCGCGGCAGAGGAGACAAACATTGCGCTTCATCAAAATCGACAGCACTGTCAATCAGGCCATCATTTAACGCTTCATACAACTCTTGCAGTTGTGGCTGAAGCAGCTCCCATGTATCGAGTAATTGCTGCATGGTATGGGCAATGGCGGGGACAGCCACAGCTTTAGATAGATCTTTACTCACTAACATCAACTGACCGTCGCGACGACCATTGTTATAACTGGCTAACTTCATACCTGCTCCTGTGGACAATCTCACCATACGATAGCTCGTATGTTTATCTAATTAACAGAAATACCCTAAGCTTAGACAGATAGAAATAGTGTGATGTGAATCACGCTCGGCTCAATGAAGCACTAAAGCGTAAATAAACAATTACACTCTATCTATGCGGCTCAAACTTGGGCTTTTCACACTGAAACTGATGAAAAACCCGGCATTGTTGTGGCAACAAGCTTTTACATCTATTTTTGCTTGCTGATCTTATATTCTCGCAATTTATTCGCAATCGCCGTATGGGATACGCCTAGCTTCTTGGCTAACTGACGTGTACTTGGGTAAGCCGGATACAGCCTTCTCAGCAGGCTCGATTCGAACTGCTTCATCGCTTGATCTAAGCTGCCTTCGAATTGGTGATCGAAATAACCGAATCCTTCGGCGTAGGAGGGAAGCTTCAAATGCTCCACCGATAGCTCGGCTGATCCGTCCCACATGGATACCGCCCGAAAGATGGCATTTTTAAGCTGCCTGACATTACCGGGCCAAGCGTAGTTGAGTAGATGTTCACGACACTGGGCCGAAATACGTCTGATCGGAATCGATAATTGCTGGCTGTAATGTTCTAAAAACATTTCGGTTAAGGGGATGACATCGACTTTTCGCTCTCGAAGCGATGGCAGATGAAAGCTCAATACATGGATCCGATAGTAGAGATCTTCTCTAAACTCTCCCGTTTGGCACATTTCGGCGAGGTTTTTTTGAGTCGAACAGATGATTCTGACATCGGCCCTAACCTCACTATCCTCTCCCAAGCGTCTGAAGGTGCCATCCTGCAGTAAACGCAGTAACTTTACCTGGGCAGATTTTGACATCTCGGCAATCTCATCGAGAAAAACCGTGCCACCTTTGCCCTCCTCGAAGAAGCCCCTCTTGACTATCTCTCCGTTACTCACAAACCCAAAGAGCTCCTCCTCTGCGGCGCTGTCTGGTAAAGCGGCGCAGTTAATCGCAATGAAGGGGTGCTCTCTACGCATGCTCGCATCATGGCACGCGCGCGCCATCAGCTCTTTCCCCGTCCCGGTTTCACCGGTAATAAGTAAAGGGGCATCGAGTTGCGCCATGCGCCTGGCCTGAACCAGAACTTCTTTCATCTTGTCACTGGTGGCAAGTACGCTTTCAAAGCCCGTTGTTTGACTCTGTAAAGCGTTAAACTGCTTACCGACCCTGGCGGGTGATTTAAGTGATACGACGGCGCCGGCAAGAATGGATTTATCACTCTCATCCGGTAGATAAATAGGCAACATCTCAGCCAAATATTCATTTTGACCTATGTTGACGCGTGTTGCTTGGGCAAGTACTAAGGTTTCACTTAGCCAACGACTGAAATTGAAGCCCTGAACCCAATGGTTGAGTGACTCATCGAGTATTTCATGCTCACTCATGCCTACGGTCATAAGAGCCGACTCATTAACGATACGAACGCGCCCTTTCACATCGATAGAAAACACCGAATCAGGCAGTGTCTTTAAGAGTGTTTTCAAGGCGTAGTGCTCTTGCTCAGACGGCATAAAAGAGACGGTACGAACATCATGAACGCCTTCAACCTTTCTGATCGAGGGCAGCAATTCGCTAAGCGTATCGAAATTAACTTCAGCAAATTGTAAATAGAGAAACCCCTGATTACTGGCATCGATAGCAATCAAGTTAATGCCATAACCTTCCAAGACCATCAAAATATCTTTCGCTAGACCAACACGGTCCAAGCAACATACTTCAAGACGCATACTGTAATATTTCCCTTTATTAAGAGTATTGTTTTTATCCCTTGGTGCAAAATTTTCAATGCGAAGAGTGAATACGGCAAAGAGAAAGACAGCAACTCAGGCGCTTATACCCTAGAAGGTTATGATTATTGTGGCAAGTCTTGTTTACAGCAGAATGGGGGTTAGTTGAAATTAACAGCAGGTTTATTAGAGTTAACCTGCTGATAATCAAGATTTAAGCTTTAACTTTATAACTGGTCGGTCTTGGCCGCCATAATGAAATCGTTACGGTGAAGTCCTTTAACAGAATGAGACCACCAGGTCACAGTGACTTTGCCCCACTCGGTTAAGATCCCCGGGTGGTGAAAATCGGCTTCAGCGAGATCGGCAAGTTTATTGGTAAACTCCATCGCCAACTTGAAATTTTTAAACTTATATACCCGTTCCAGCTGCATAATTCCATCACGCACTTCAACTCCCCAATCCGGGATCATACGGATCAGTTCCGCGAGTTCACTGTCAGTCACTTGAGGAGCATCTGCCTGGCAGGCTTCACACTTCATATCGGCTAATTTTGTCATCTGGATTCCTTTGCCATCTTGATTTAGTTATTGTTATTGATGTTATTTTTGCATTATTATTTCGAGCATTAACCCGCTTTAGACTTAGGTTCAAAAAGCGGTTCAAATAAACCGAGTTTCTTAGCCTCACGCACGCCAGCCATGATATCCATATTAACGATTTCATCAAGGAACGCTATGCTCTCTATGGCGTAATAGACAGGCTGCATAATATCGATACGATAAGGCGTCCTCAGCACATCCACTAGATTAAACGGCTTAACCAGCGGCTTATCACCCATCGCATATTGCGTCTCGCCGGGTGAGCTTAAAATGCCTCCACCGTAGATCAGAAGTGAGCTATCTTTGGCTTGAAGTAAGCCAAACTCTACGGTAAACCAATACAACCTGGCCAGATAAACTCGATCCTCTTTACTGGCCGCCAATCCCAGTTTCCCATAGGCATGGGAAAACCTCGCAAAAGAGGCATTGGTGAGCAAGGGGCAATGACCAAATACTTCATGAAATATATCGGGCTCTCTCAAATAATCGAACTCCTCTTTGCTGCGTATGAAGGTAGCAACGGGGAACTCCCTATTAGCCAGCAGCTCAAAGAAACGCTCGAAAGAGATCAGTGCCGGCACGGCGGACGTTTTCCAGCCACTGGTCTCTAAGAGCACCTTATCAATTTCAGTCAACTGCGGGATCTTTTCACCCGATAAACCCAGATCTTTCAACCCCTGACGGTATTCAGGACATGCATATTGAGACAAATTACCCACTTGCCTTAAATACAACTCTCGCCAAATATCATGCTCTTCTTGTGGATAATGAATGTGACCGTTTGCATCAGGCTGCCGGGCCACATACTCAGTTATTTTACTCATAGTAGGTTGTAATCATTTATGGATCCCATATTCATAGTTGACCAAACCGAGGTTTTTGTTAACTCCATCACAGTTTATTTTCTGGTCTTCCAACCCCCTCATGCGTAACAAATTGCTTACAACTCATTTTCGCAATCTGGTAAGCACTTTAAAAACAATGGATTACCTCGTCACCATTTATTGACAAAAACTGGCCGAATATTCATTTTTTGACTAAGTTCACTATTAACATGGCTTTTCCGTGTCAATTTATTAAAATATGTCTATTGAGCTTTAAGTGTATGAAAGGGAAAGAATGAAACCACATAGAATTCGTAAAGCCGTTATCCCCGTCGCGGGACTGGGAACAAGGATGCTTCCGGCCACTAAAGCTATTCCAAAAGAGATGCTGCCAGTCGTCGATAAACCCTTGATACAATATGTTGTTAATGAAGCCATTGCGGCCGGTATCAATGAGATAGTATTAGTTACCCATGCCAGTAAAAACCCCATTGAAAACCATTTCGACACGAGTTTCGAACTGGAAGCTCAGCTAGAGAGGCGTGTTAAACGTCAGCTACTCTCTGAGGTTCAATCCATTTGCCCCAAAGGGGTTACGGTTATCAGCGTGCGTCAATCTCAGGCTAAAGGCTTAGGACACGCCATTTTATGTGCCAAGTCCGTCGTAGGCGACGCTCCATTTGCTGTGTTACTGCCGGATGTCATCGTCGATGAAGCCAGTTGCAACCTCAATAAAGATAATCTGGCAGAGATGGTCAAGCTATTTGAACAAACTGACACCGGACAGATTATGGTGGAAGGCGTACCGGAAGATCAGGTTAACCAATATGGTATCGCTGATGTTAACGGGCTAGAACTTCAACCCGGAGAGTCTAAGCCTTTGGTTCAGCTTGTAGAAAAACCCAGTATAGATGAGGCACCATCAAACCTTTCCGTTGTGGGCCGTTACATATTACCCGCTGATATTTGGTCACTCTTGGCTAAGACGCCCGCCGGAGCCGGCGATGAGATACAGTTAACCGATGCCATCGCCATGATGATGGAGAAAAAGACGGTTAATGCCTATTACATGAAAGGAAAAAGCCACGACTGTGGTAATAAGCAAGGTTATATGCAGGCCAGCGTCGAGCATGCCCTGCGTCATAAAGAGATTGGAACTGATTTCAAAAACTACCTGAAAAAGCTGGTAGAAGACTTCGACAAGGATATGAATTAATGACGATATTAGTCACAGGTGGTGCGGGATATATTGGTAGCCATACCGTGGTTGAGCTTTTAAACGCTGGCCAGAAAGTTGTCATCGTCGATAACCTCGTTAATTCGAGTATAGAAGCGCTGCATAGAGTCGAGAGCATCACCGGAAAGTCTGTGACCTTCTATCAGGGAGATGTACTCAACAAGGCACTCCTTCAGAAGGTATTCAGCGATCACCAGATCCACTCAGTCATCCATTTTGCAGGCCTTAAAGCCGTTGGTGAATCTGTCGCCCAGCCACTGAAATATTATGAAAATAATGTCACCGGCACTCTGGTTCTCTGTGAAGTCATGGCCGAACACGGCGTCAAGAATTTAGTATTCAGCTCATCGGCTACCGTTTACGGCGACCCTGCAAGTTTGCCTATCACTGAAGATTTCCCTACGGGCGCAACGAACCCTTATGGCCAATCTAAACTTATGGTTGAACAGATCTTACATGACCTCCATCACTCAGATCCGAGCTGGAATATTGCACGCTTACGTTACTTTAACCCGGTAGGCGCACATGTTAGTGGCCGCATCGGCGAAGATCCAAATGATATTCCCAATAACCTGATGCCCTTCATTGCTCAGGTCGCCGTGGGAAAAAGAGAAAAGTTGAGTGTATTTGGTGGAGATTACCCCACTCATGACGGCACGGGGGTACGTGATTATATTCATGTTGTCGATCTCGCTACCGGCCATTTGAGAGCCCTTGAAAAACTCAATACAAAACCAGGTTTGGTCACCTATAACCTAGGAACGGGTAAAGGGTATAGTGTTCTCGATATGATCAAGGCTTTCGAGAAGGCCTGTGGGAAATCGATTCCATATCAAATTGTCGAACGCCGGCCCGGAGACATCGCCGCCTGTTACGCTGCGCCTCAAAAAGCGAAAACTGAATTAGGCTGGCAAGCGACTCATACGCTGGAAGATATGGCAAATAGTAGCTGGAAATGGCAATCGACTAACCCAAATGGGTATTCAAACTAAAAGAAGAGCTTAGGTTCCGGGTTTAAAAAAAGGAAGGGTTTGGTATTGCAGTCGTTTGACATTCACCGTGTAGGAGCGGCTTTAGCCGCGAACACTTCAGGATTCAATGTACCAGCCCCTTCTTTAAAGAGATAAATAGATGAGTAATGTAAACCAGAGCCGTCGACGTCTTTTCAGTCGAAGAAAGTCAAATGTAATCAGGCCCCCGTGGAGTAAGCAGGATATCGAATTTACCGATATCTGCACCCGTTGCGACAGATGCATTGAGGCCTGTGAAACCAAGATTATGATCAAGGGCGATGGTGGTTTTCCTGAAGTTAACTTCACTATAGATGAATGCACCTTTTGTCAAAAATGTGTCGAGGTGTGCCCCGAACCATTATTTCGTGATACCAGCGAACAAGCCTGGCAACTCAAAGCCAATATCAATGATACTTGCCTTGCCCAGCAAGGGATCTGGTGTCAGAGTTGTAAAGATGCATGCGACCCACGAGCCATCAGTTTTATCCCCGCTATAGGTAAAGCCCCTCAACCACAGATAGATACCGATATCTGCAACGGTTGCGGTGCCTGTGTAGCCCCCTGCCCCAGTAATTCAATTACCCTATTTGATAGGAAAAAGCTGTGATCTTAAGCGAAATAACACAAAAAACAGAGCCAAAATAATGACATTAAAGTGCCAAATATTAGTGGTTTTTTTATTGTTAAATTAGGGTTACTATCTGGATATCTCGAAGTCTGCGATAGACAATTTTATTCGGAAAAAAGATATGTTCGGAAAAAAGAAAGCATCAGGGCTCACCTTTGTCGCCCCAGGTACCAAATTATCCGGTGAAAGCCATTTCGCCGGAGAGGCGTTAATCGGTGGTGAGGTCTTCGGTAAGATAAGCTCAACGGGTAAGATCACGATCGAAGTAGAAGGTTATGTGGATGGCGAGCTCAACTGCGATGAATTAAAAGTTGCGGGACACTTCAAAGGAAAACTAAAGTGCGGCAAGCTTAACATCACCAGTACAGGCACTGTAGAAGGTGAGTTGGCTTGCGAATCTATGGAGATCTTCGAAGGTGGACAATTTATCGGTATTCGGGTCAAAGAAGATATTGCACTACTCAACAACTTTGACTCACAACAGGCAGAGATTGAAGGTGAGTTGCAAACGGGCTAACTTCTTTCTTCATTCTGATTCAAACACTTGAATGTTATTTACTCTGCCTTACAGAGAAAATTTCTGTGAACAGAAACCTGCGAACAAGGATGTTCAAAGCATTCTCCTAAACCATTCACCCAAAACACTCGGCTCAATCTAATCCCCTACCTGCCGAACACGCAATAGATAGTCCCGTAGTAAGCGAACAAACTCATCCGATGTTCTGTCTAAGCAATCGACAGGAATATAGATATGATAGCCTAAATTTTTGCTGAGCATTTCACAGCGGTGACCAAACATCGCCAGCACACCTCGATAACGCTCTTCATTTACAACTAAGGGGGTAAACTCAGAGTTCATATAAGACTCCAACTCTTCCAGGTTCTCATCTAGGGTGACTGCCGACATGAGTAAGGGTCTCTGCTCAGTAAGCAGCCCGGTTGCAAGCCGTCCCGGGATAATGTCTAAAACAGGATTGATCTGTTTTAGTTTTATTCCGATAAAGGGCAGCTCAATCATCTCTATGCCATCCACGCCTTTGGGAGTATCGAAACGCTGAACATTATCCCAACCGATAAACAGGCTACCCCGTCTATGATGGTAGAAAAGCCCTTCTTGATTAAGCTCTACACTTACCTCAGGTTCGATCAGTTTAGATATTCCCAGTACGGCAGATATCGCGCCGAGTGCAAAGCAGAGCATTCCGGGAGCGAATAACCCGGAAGAGGATAAAAACATACCAAACCCGAGAAACAATCCCAACATCCCCAAAAAAGTTAAGGTTAAGGCATTTCGCTTAGTCAGCGAGCGGATCTGTATTACTTCAATTTCCAAAATTCTTCCTAAATTAATGAGCATCTACCTTAGTGCTTTAATTGGATAGACCTATCTCACTTTGATGTTTAATCTGAAACCAAAGCTGGCCAACATATTCATGTATCGCTCTTTGAGAAGACCACAAGTTATGTGCATCTAATTGCCACCAATAGCCTTCTCTGGTGATAAAATCTGTCGGAGCCGCTTGTGGCGTTAGCCCAATATTTGCAAATGTCGACATAGATCTGGGCATATGGCTGGCTGAAGTCACTAATCTAAAGGGAACATTACCGATTTCCCATTTCATAAATTGTGCTTCTTCAATGGTGTCCTTTGCCAGCGGGAAGGTGATAATACGGTTTTTAGGGATACCGAGTTCAATTGCAGCAGCGGCCATCACCTCAGCATGAGAACGTAAGCCGGTACTGCCATTCCAACCACTAAACACCAATTTACAGTCTCTGCCAAGATTAAACTGTCGCATCCCTTCGCTTAACCTGGCAAGAGCCGTAGATGAAAGCTGCTGAATGGCCGTTCCCGATATCGACTCATCATGACCACTGCCCAGAACCATAACCAAACAGCCATCGGCGATAGGACGACTATTTACCGGATATTGACTCTCGAGCGGGGAACTCAATAGATTACTGCCCGGCGTACTACTGAGAAATACCAGTAACACAATAGAAACGGATAGAATTGAACGAACCAACTTCCTGTTGCGTAATATCACGAGCGCAAGTAACAGTAATAGCACCAATAGAGGCACTGGCATAAAGAGCTGAGAAATTATTTTTTTAAGCCAAAACATCGCAATCAAAGTCCATTTTAAGATTATCCCTGGCTAGTCTAGCACAATCATTCGACCCATTATCATCATTACTGAGCCCTTTATTTGTCGCCGATTCCAAATTCGACCTTGGCTCAGCGACACGATTTAGGTCACGATAAGTCGCCTAACGCTTCTGATCGTAAAGACTGCGGGTTCACCACAACCAGGCGGCGCCACGAACGCCCGATGAGCCACCATAGATATTCTTTACTACAGGCGTGCGGCACTCTCTGCCCAACACATATTTGGGCAACAGATCGGGAAGCAGAGGGTAGATAACGTCGATATTAGATACGCCACCGCCCAATACGATGACGTCCGGATCGAGTATATTAATCACATGGGCCAATGAGCGTGCCAGTCTATCCATGTATCGTTCGAATGCAGCCTTTGCCAGCCTATCGCCGCTCTCCATTAATGCGGCAATTTCAATGCCACTGATGGCATTTCCGCCCGCGGCCTTAAAGTCTCTCACGAACCCGGTTCCCGAGATAAACGTCTCGATACAGTCTTTATTGCCACAAAAACAGGAGGTCGTATTAAACTCATCCTTCGTCATCCACGGCAGTGGGTTATGGCCCCACTCACCACCGATGCCATTACCGCCACCATGTACCTTGCCATTAATCGCTACACCGGCGCCGCAACCTGTACCTATGATCACGCCAAATACCACTCCTTTACCCGCCGCTGAGCCATCTATCGCTTCGGATACAGCAAAACAGTTTGCATCGTTGGCAACCCTGACCTCTCGCCCTAACCGTTCACCCAGATCGATATCGAGTGGCTGACCATTAATCCAGGTCGAGTTGGCATTTTTTACTAACCCCGAAAATGGTGAAATTACACCTGGGATACCCACACCTACGCTTCCCTTCTGCCCTAATGTCGACTCTGCGTCATTTACTAAACTTTCGATGGCATTCAGTGTGGCAATATATTCTCTTGGAGTAGGGATACGTTTACGAAAAAGCTCTTTCCCTTCACCATCTAAAGCAACAACTTCTATTTTTGTTCCACCAAGATCTACGCCTATTCGTAACATCGGCTCTACTCCACTCATATTTTCTAATTTTATTCTGACTTAAGAATATTAAGTCAGTAGGCTATGTAATTAAAGCAATCTCGGTTGAACTGTATTTGTTTTCAACCCTTTAATAAAAATTCTGTCCATAGTTCTATGCTCTCAACATATCAATACGTTTTATCCTTTTCGGCAAACCATTCTCTCCCCTCAAACAACAACCTCAATACAGCAACAACAACTCACATTAACAACAAGAAAAAAACGCCGCGGTTACAACTGTTCATCTCAGAGCATGAAAACCATGATGCTTGGTTAAATTATTCATAGCCTCTTTTACCCTCCGCTCAAATCACTTAAGATGCCGGGCAATGACATAAGGGATCACAATGAAACAAGGGATCGCAATGAAATTCAAGATACTATCTGGATTATTACTATTAAGTTGCAGCTCGGTGCAAGCTGCGTGGTGGGTTGAGCCCGATGACTTAGCGTTAAGGGCTGATATACAGCTGCTTTCCGATACCGGTGTTATCGTGCAGCCTATCACTACCTACCCATTGATGTGGGCAGGTTTAAAGCAAGATATGGATAAGGCTGATATCAGCCAATTACCAAAAAACCAGGCGATGGCATTTGAAAGAGTCATGAACGCCTACCAACATGACCATCAAAGCTTCAACAGCAAGGTAGAGATCGCAGCGGCCACAGATACAGCGCGCTTTATTGGTTTTGGCCAGGACTACCGCGACAAGGCGGAAACGACTGTAAATGCTGAGGTCACTAAAGACTGGTTCAGTGGACGCGTCTCAGCCAGTTACCACTATGACCCTATCGACGGTAACAGCGCAAGATTAGATAACAGCTTTGCGGCCGTCATGCTAGGCAACTGGATAGTCAGCGCTGGTGCACAACAAAAATTCTGGGGACCGGGCTGGGATACGGGATTAATACAAACCACGAACGCTCGCCCCATGCCAGGCATCACCCTAAGCCGAAATAACAGCCAGGCTTTCGAAACACCATGGCTTAACTGGGCAGGTCCCTGGACCTTTACCACCAGCTTCAGCCAGATGGAGAGTGACCGCTATGTCCCCGAGGCCAAACATTGGGGCGCTCGCGGAACCTTGCGTCCAATATCTAAGCTCGAGGTCGGCTTTTCATGGACCATGCAGTGGGGCGGCGAAGGCTACGGTAATAGCTTAGGCGACTGGTGGGATGGACTATTTAATGGCGGCGGAGTCGAAGGTGACCTGGAAAACGGTCAGGAGAACATGTTAGCTGGCTATGATTTCCGTTGGTCAGATACCGCTTTCGGGATCCCGTATGGGATCTACTATGAGCGTACTCATGAAGATTATCATACTGAAAAGCACAAACTCATTAACGCATCCAATATGGGCGGTATCGATTTTGTGTTGAGTGACATCAATACTCGTGTCTTTGTCGAGTATGCAGATACCACGGCCTCATGTGGAGCTAGCGACAAGGTATATAACTGCATGTATGAGCATGGCTTCTACAAAGATGGTTATCGTTACTATGGTAAGAGCTTGGGCAGCACCTATGACAATGACTCCCGAACTTTAGTTATCGGTGGGATCACTCAACTGGGAGGCGGTCAGAACATCACCAACAAGCTGAGATGGTTAAAGCTCAATATTGACGGTAGCGATGTCGCATCTCCCGGCGGAAACCCGGTTTCGCCAGGCGAGTATGAGCAGATGTATCAGTTTGACACCAGCTATCACCGTCCTTTCTACCAAGGAACCTTGAAACTGGGTGGCACTCTGGGCTATAGCCAATATAAGACGACCGGTGGCAACGACTGGGATAGCACGGTATACGCGGGTTGGGAAAGAAGTTTTTAACCTGTAGAAGGGCCTAGGACCTAGCTCCTGGGCTCTTAATTAATCTAGCACCTTCTATTAAATTAAAGCTCAGCAAAATCATCCAGAGTCTTGTGCCCTCTTTTAGAGAGAAATGCGAGCAGCGCCTCCGGACTTCTATTTAACAATCGCTCTTCGGGAAATTCAGCTTCCTTTATGATAGCCAAAGCCTGCGAGAACTCGCCTAAACTGAAGGCGACGTGAGAATCTGAGCCCATCACTAATAACCCTCCCGCATCGCGAACGGCTTTCGCTATTGCTACACAGTTAGCTTCACTGCCTTTTCGGGACATTTCAAACGACGAGTTATTGATTTCAAGTGCCACATGGCATCTGGCCGCGGCGGCTGATACAGCCGTGATATCTATGGGGTAAGCGGGGTTCCCCGGATGAGTGATAATATCGACATTACCACTCTCGATGGTATTGATCAGTGCTTGGGTATGAGTCTGTTTATCTGAAGGGGGAAACACGGGTTCATGAAAACCTGCAAGCACGATATCTAACTCTTGCAGATAATCCCCAAAGTAGTCAATTTCTCCCGAATCATTCTTAATATTCGCCTCGATACCTCTTAATATCCCCACCCCATCTACGATTCTGGGCAGTACTCTTAAATTAACAAAATGCCAGAAATGGGGGGCATCGGCCATATCCGGGCCATGATCGGTTATTGCAAATAACTTAAGCCCTTTCTGTTTGGCTACAGCGATGTAATCATGAACCGTACTATAGGCATGAGTAGAGGCAATGGTGTGGGCATGAGTGTCTACAAGGTACTTCATAATGACTCTTCTTAATGTCTTTACAGAGAAAATATCAGAGTCTGAGATTCTACGCCTTTCTATCTACTTAGACTAATAGACACTTAACCTAATTTTCAGAATAGTCACTTAGCCTAGTTTTCAGCAACCGCGCCTTGTAATTCATCCCACCCTTGACGCTTTCGATAAATCGTCGAGGCACTGATATCTAACAGTGCTGCGGCCTTAGGCACATTACCGCCACATTGCTCTATGGCAGCCTCAATCGTCTGCTTCTCTGACAGCCATAAAGGAATGATCGCCTCTGGTTTATCTGCTTCTGAGTCTGATGATTGCAGATTTTGGCTTCCGGCCTGCTCGTCTATAACGAGTGACTCATGGCGATTAAGTGTCGAAGGCTGATTAGCACTCGCGATAGCGATAACTGGCTTAATTGAGGCCTGACTATTGCCTGGGCCTGATGTAAATAACGAGGGTAACATCGACGCCTCAACAATATCGGAAGAGTTAAGCACGACCACCTGTCTAATCACATTTTGTAACTGACGTACATTCCCTGGCCAATCATAGCTTTGAAGTAACTTTTTGGCCTCTGCAGTAAAACTTTTAAACTGCTTCCCCTCCTCACGGTTGTACTCTTTAAGAAGTTTATTTGCCAACAACAGAACATCTTTCCCCCTCATTCGAAGCGGCGGAAGTTCGATAGGAATAACATGAAGTCGGTAGAAGAGATCTTCTCTAAAACGTCCATGCTTTACCTCCTCCCACGGGACTCGGTTTGTCGCACTCACAAAGCGCACATCGACCTTCTCCTCCTTCGTCCCCCCGACCTTTTGAAAAACGCCGGTCTGAATAAATCGCAGTAATTTACTTTGTAACTCCAGATCCATCTCACAAATTTCATCGAGAAATAGCGTGCCTCGGTTGGCGCGGCTCGCCGCTCCCTCTCTATTTGCCACCGCCCCCGTGAACGCCCCTTTAGTGTGGCCAAATATTTCACTCTCGATAAGATCTTTTGGGATTGAAGCACAATTGAGCGCAACGAAAGGTTTCTCGCTTCGATTCCCCGCATGATGAATCGCATGAGCGCAAACTTCTTTACCCGTCCCACTTTCCCCGACGATGAAAACTGAAGCCTTACTATTAGCGACACAGTCTATGGTTTTATATACGGTCTGCATGGCGAGAGACTCCCCCACAAACCCCATATAATTTTCTTTGGGTAGACTTTGCTCGTACCTTTCCACCAGATTAACAAGCTGGCGCTGTTTTAACGCATTTCGAACCGTAATAGAGAGTCGCTTGGCATCGAAGGGTTTAACTAAGAAATCGAACGCCCCTGACTTCATCGACTCAACCGCTAAGTCTATCGTTCCGTGGGCCGTTATCATGATAACCGTGATACCTGGATAGCTGGTTTGGACTTTTTGCAGGATATCCATACCCGACATATCGGGTAACTTGATGTCTAACACTAATAGATCGGGCTGCCACTGTGCTAACTCGGTTAGTGCATCTTCCCCATGGTTGACATGGGTGACCTTCGCGCCTTCAGCGCGTAGATACTCGGTATACAGCGCACCCAATGACATGCTGTCTTCAACAAGTAAAGCGGTAAAAGACTGATTAATTTCCATATTTAACGCCATCCTTAAATAAAAATTCGAATGCTCAGGTTCTGAACCTGTCGACTAATGAGGGAGAGTTCAAGCCGCAAAACGCGCTTTGAAGGCCTTAATAGTTTGTAGCCCTACTTGTTGAACTTCAGTCATATATGACTCAACTTCTTTTTCATCTTGCTCTCGGGCGCTTTTCTCAAGGCTTTTTGCAACCTCATACAGGGCCTGAGCGCCAAAACTGCCGGAACTACTTTTTAAGGTATGCGCCTGATTATCTATTTCGATAAAATCCATCGTCTGCATTAAAGCGTTAAGTGTATCCAACCTTTCGTGAGTTTCTTGAAGGTAGACACTAAACATCCCTTTCAAGGACTCTATACCTAACGCATCGGTGAGCTCAGCAAGTACAGATTCATCAAATAGTCTCTCCAAGCTTAGCTCCTCGGAGTTTGCACCATTCTCACACTTACCACTTTCTATTTTTAGTTCCATTACCACTCCATTTGAAGCGTCGTTATCCAAGTGTAATTCGAGCCCCCCGGCTTCACAACTTTCCGGGCTAATTTTAGTTTGCACTTCAAGAGTTTCACCACCGATACTACGAACTTCCGGCAACCACTTATTGATAACTCGCACTAAATCAACCTTATTAACAGGCTTAGGCACAAAGTCTTTCATCCCAGCCGACAAGCAGTTTTCAATATCCTCCTGCTGAACATTAGCCGTCATAGCCAAAATAATAGTATCAGGTTGATGCAGTAGAATATTTTCAGTCGCTTCAACGCCATCCATCTCCGGCATCCGCATATCCATCAATATCAAGCCATAATTTTTAAGGGCTGCCATATTCATGGCCTCAATCCCATTATTAGCATATTCCACTTCGAAACCAGATTTTGTCAACATGGCCCCGGCAACGATTTGATTCGATGGGCTATCTTCGGCCAGAAGAAGTAATTTATTCTTGGGTGTAAGTTCCGGAAGCAAGAGTTCTGCTTCTGGCTTCTCTTCATGGTTAACATCATCACCATTCAATAACCCTAGCATCATCTCCCGGCTCAATGGCTTATTTATCACCTGCTCCAGCCCTATCTCTGACACTAAGCCAGACATTTCAGGCCTTAGCTCTGACATTAATACTGCGATTAGCCCCCCTTCGAATAAAAAATCTCGCTTTAGGAGGCTGGTTAATTTAATACTTAATTCAGATAAGCCGGTGTCATCGATCAAGATAAGATTAAAGCGTCCCTTAACCTCTTTAGAACTCAAGATATCGGTAACCCGACTGACATTAACGCTACTCACGCCATACTGGCTATACTGCTTTCTGACCAGATGGGAAAAGGTCTTATCGGGGTGAACCAATAGTACTCTGGCATGCGCAGGCAAGTGAGTAAGAGGGGTTAATTGTCGCTCCTCAAGCCTTAACAACACATCGAATCTAAAGCTGCTTCCATGCCCCAATCGGCTGCTTAGTTCAATTTTCCCTCCCATCATCTCAATCAGCTCAGCGCAGATAGCTAAGCCAAGCCCGCTACCCTTGTAGTTAGTGTTATGTTGATCGTGAACCTGGCTGAACTCTTTAAACAGTTTCTTTTGAGCCGCCATGCTTACCCCAATACCCTCATCGGTGACGGTACAATACAGCTGCACCTCTTCGTGATGGCTATCGGGGATCCACATCTCTACCGAAACACAGCCCCCACTCGAAAACTTTATCGCATTATCAACCAGATTATGTATCACCTGACGTAACCGTTGCCCGTCTCCTTTGACAAGTTCAGGCACATTCCGATTGATGAAACATACGAGATTAACGCCCTTCTCATGGGCATTAGGCGCTAATATTCTCAACACTTGAGCCACTATCTTGGCAGGCGAAAAACTCACACTCTCCAACATCATCTGCCCGGCTTCAATTTTTGAAAAGTCTAAAATATCATTAATGGTGCTGAGTAGAGCGGTCCCTGCTTCTTTTGCTGTATGGGCATAAATGCGTTGCTCTTTATTCAATCTCGAATCCAACATGAGCTCGACACTGCCCAATACCGCATTGAGTGGAGAGCGGATCTCATGACTCATGGTTGCCAGAAACCTCGACTTGGCCTTACTCCCCGACTCGGCTTGATCTTTTGCCTGTTTTAACTGAGTTTCATATTCAATTCTCTTCGAAATATCATGCAAAAAGGCGGTCAGTAAGATCTCCTCTCCAAGCTGTACCGGGATCATCTTCATCTCAACAGGAAATGAGCTGCCATCACGCTTGATTGACATCATCTCAATGCTTTTCTTTATAGCTGGCCCCTCACCCGTTTGTCTGAACAGCTGCATGCCTTGTTTAAAGGTTTTCCTTTCAATATCGACAAAAATCAAGTCTTCGAGGAGCTCACCTAAAGCCTGTTCACGCTGATGTCCGAATAACTTACAGGCTGCATCATTAAACTCTTGAATTCTGCCGGTGATATCTATGGTGATAAGCGCATCCTGACTGGCTTCCAGGGTTGCCAACAAGATGGTCTCGGTGCGAAGCGCTGCTACCTCTTTACGCTTTATATCACTCAGGTCTTTTACCAGTCCCAACAACATGGTTTCATTCTCGATGGCCATCTTGGAGATAGACAGCTCAATTGGAAATAGTTTGCCACTCCTTTTTTGCGCAGTAAGCTCTCTCCCTTTTTTAGCGTCTCGGCCGGACTGAATAAACCTATCCAGGAAACTATCATGCATATGTCTTTCATGCATCGGCATAAAAATTGAGACATTTTCACCGATCAATTCATCAAGCTCATACTCAAACAGACGACAAACGGCGCTGTTTACCTGGGTGATGTTCCCGGAGGTATCGACGATGATAAATCCATCTACCGCCGTCTCTAAAATCGTACCCAAACGGGTGTTTGCACTCTCCAGCTCGCTCCTGTTTTTCTCTACCTTCTCAATCATCCGGTTAAATGCACGGGTTGTTTGACCAATTTCATCGGTTGCGGTCACAGGGATCTGTATGCCTGTCTCGCCGCTTAAAATACGTTTTGAAGCCGTTTTAAGTTCAGTTAGATTACGGGTCAAATAGTGCCCTAATAACCATGAAAATAGCGCAACCAACAACATCTCTAACCCGGCAATGGAAAAGAAACGGGTCGTCGCACTCGCTAAGAATTGATCAAACTCATTCACACCAACACCGAGTTCAACCCGTCCGAATATATAACCAGACTCCATGATATTTGCTTCGACATCTAACACGCCATCATCGACGCTGGATAAACCTTGATCCCGACTCGATGCTACAGTCGATGACGCTCCGGATGGAGTCTCTCCAGCCCGAACTAAGCGCGAGTTTTTATCATAGATATTTACATATAAGACCTGAGTATGTTCGAGCAACTCATTGGCTAACACTTGCAAGGTGGATACATCGGTACTGATCACAGCATCTTTGGTCGCCGCGGCAAAAAGTGTCACAATTGAATCGGCTCGTTTCTCAATTTCAGCTTCATTGGAGCTTCTTAAGTAATCGACACTGGTATAAACCAATAGCAGCAGTAAAACGCCCTCGATTAGCGCAATACCGAGTACCGTTTTGAGTCTAAAAGACACTACAGCTCTCCTTTCACTGACGGCTTATCAGCTATGTCACTGGAGTTTTCTAAAGGTTTTTCAAACGTACCTAAACCCAGCGAGCGTACATCATCCCAATCGCTATTTTTAGCAGCCTCAAAACTTTTAAGGCCCAATACATTTAGCACTTCAGCACCTTGGGAAGATGATGATAACTCGACAAAACCTTGTCTAAGTTCCTCAACAATACCTGCCGGAACTCTTGGATGAACGGCAATGGCATGAGGGGTATAACCCGGGGTCTCCCATAAAACTCTAAGTTGGCTTGTCGTCGCCTTATCCATCGTCTTGAAGGTTCTTTTTACTCCCCCTCCGGCATCTGCCAGCCCTTGTTCCACGGCAAGATAAACAGAATCGTGAGAACCTACATATTTAACCCGATTCTCAAGCCCTCTAATCTTTAAGTTTGCTCTGGGGAGCACACTGGCGGCAAAAGCCGCGGGCGCGGGAAAGAATACATCTTTATTATTCAGCTCATCGATAGAACGAATAGATGATTCTTTGCGAACCACGATAATGCCTTTAATCTGCTTGCCCTTCTGCTTGACCAAGGCTTGGTAACCGGGAGCTTCATGAAATACCGTGTAGTGATAGGGATTCATATAGGCGACATCGTATTCACCCGAAGCGAGTCTCTTTTCAAAAGTGGGAATATCCGGCGCCGTTGCAAAACGCAGTTGAAAATTTGCATTTTGCGATAACTCTGAGAGCACCGGAGACCATAACCGGGCAAGTGTACTGGCGGCTTGCTGAGGAACAACGCCAAAAGTTATCGTACGAGCTATCGTGGAGCTAGAGCCTAACTGATTGCTTTCACTGCTCTTATCATTATTGTCACCATAAGCACTTCCTGTGACACCCAACACACATGATAGAAACAGAACCTTGACGCTCAACCGTGAAATTTTCATTTTGCATATCCTTAGCAGTAGGTATTCCTATACAAAAGCAAAGGTTATGCCAGAACAAAATAATACCAGCTACACCTTAAGCGCCTTAAACAGAATATGAATGACTGAATTGCATTTTGCAATGAGGCGAGAAATGGTCACCTTTAAAAGGCATGACTCAACTATAGCCAATGGGAGCTTTACCTTTAAATACAATACTATATTTAAACATAACCCGTAGAGGCATATTTTTTGCTTATATCAACGAGTGTGTCTATTTGATGAGTGGAAACGATGACAATGATTACGGAAGGAACAGCAACTTCATTTCAACGTCAAACAGAAGGCCTTAAGGTTCTCGTGGTTGAAGACACTCAGAGTGAACGCTGTTTTATTACACATTTATTAGTCGCGATGGGATTAGAAGTATCAAGCTGCGGCAGTGCAGAGGAGGCTATCGAGTCTTACCAACAAGAAAAGGCCGACATTATCATTAGCGACTGGAGAATGCCGGGAATGACCGGACCTGAACTCTGTCAATATTTGAAAAAGCTCCCCCTTTCCCCTTATATGATTCTGCTTACGGCAAATAATCTCACTTCGCACACAGTAACAGGCATTGAGTCCGGTGCCGATGACTTCCTGACAAAACCATTTATCCCAAACATACTCAAAGCCAGAGTATTAGCCGGCGCGCGTATTGTGAACATGCAGCGTCAGCTGGAAAACAGAAACAGTGAACTCAACACTTCACTGACAAAGGAGCAGGCCTACCTGCAACAGATACAGGAAGATATTGATAGCGCGGCTAAATTGCAAGGCTCACTGCTTCCCACTTCAAGCACGCTACAAAATGGCTGGAGACTTGCCACGCAATTTCAGCCGGCTCAAGAACTTGCCGGAGATATATTTCAATGCCTGGAGATCGATGACTCTCATCTGGGATTTTACCTCTTAGATGTTACAGGCCACGGGATCGCGGCCTCAATGCAGAGCTTTACCCTCGCACAGAGATTAAGTTGCAACAGCTGTGACTGGGCGAGTCTGGATCCCGCGCTCATTGTCACTCAACTGAACGCTGACTTTGAAGACCCTGAGCATTCAGGCAGGTTTGCCACGTTAGTGCTAGGGGTTATTAATACGATTAGCGGTAAAGTTAAATTAACGATTGCCGGTCACCCACTTCCCATATTGCTTAAAGGGAGTGAAACAGAGGCAATGGAGCTAGCTTCTGGCATACCATTAGGCATAGATAGCCATTACCATTATGAGTACAACACCTTTTTTCTAAGCCCTCAGCAGCAGCTACTCTTGTATTCTGATGGCCTATACGAATGTCGCCACCCCACTTTTGGTGAATTTGGACAGCAGAGGCTAATCAACACATGCACCAACGCACACCAACTTGAGCCTAAATCATTACTTCATTATCTGGCTCACTCCATCGATCTTTGGCAACAAAAAAAACCGCAGGATGACATCTCTATGATGCTGATATCTGCGCCAGATAGCTTTGCCACAAAGAAGTACAGTCAACGGCCCACATCTGGCCCTGCCACAAAGGATAACAGCAGCAATAAAGGGATTCTGCCTAGCAAAAACAATAGGAACGCGAATGAAACTGAATCAATTGATGACTGGCCAGCGTTTAATCATGAAGCTCTGATTGACAATGTACTTATCGAAAGTGAACTAATTTTGTAGCAAAAAACTGATAAAAACATGACGTGAAATCGGTACCCGGAGGATATATGAATAGTATTCAATTAAATCTATCTCAAACTGTCTGGAACAGTAATCTACTTTGCCAAGAGCTGGAGCAATTTCTGCAGCAGAACAGTGTTCAAATACAGCAGAGGTTTAAAGTCATTACCTGTGTGCTCGAAGCATTATCAAATGTCCTCGAACACACGGATAACCAATGCGAAGACATCGTCATCATCATGCATTGTAACCCAGACCGCATAACCATAGATCTTTTAGACAATGCTCCCTACACGCCTATCGGCGATCAAATCGAATGCCCCTCTCCCTTCTCTATCTCAGGTCGGGGATTGTGGATCATTCAAAACTGGATGGACCAAGTGAGGTTTCAGGCATCCGTGGCCGGCACACACCTAAGGTTAAGTTTGTTGAGGAGTTAGGGGTGGGGAAAACAAACTGCGGGAGCGGCTTTGATGTAAGACCGGCTTCAGCCGGGAAAGATTTTGTGAACATTTCATAGCTGACTCGATTCGCTGATAAAAATATTCGCGGCTAAAGCGCGCTCCTACAGAGGAGGGCAAATTGGAGAACGATAATGTAGGGCTGGCCTTGATGTAAGACCGGCTTCAGCCGGGAATGGTTTTGTGAACATTTCATTGCTGATTCGATTCGCTGATAAAATGATTCGTGGCTGAAGCACACTCCTACATAGAGAACATAGCGAATTGCCTATTTCGATATCGTGTAGGACAGCCTTTGATGTAAGACCGGCTTCAGCCGGGAACGATTGTGTGAACATTTCATCGCTGATTCGATACGCTGATAAAAAGATTCGCGGCTAAAGCACGCTCCAACAAGAACGGGCGAATGATTAATCGATAGTGTAGGAGCGGCTTTATGTAAGAGCGGGTGGGGGTTACCTCTTGTGTAGGACCGGCCTTAGCCGGGAAGGATGATAAAAACACATCTATAACAAGAACAATCGCGGCTGAAGCACGCTCCTACAACGACCAAAGCACGCTCCTACGGGAAAAATACTCTTTGCATTCTGCTTCGCAATTTTCACATTTCATTTTTCACTTTAAAACATCACGCCTCTACAACTTGTATAACAATCACAATTTCCCTTTAAATTCATAACGATAAATATTGGCCTGAGTTGTGCAACCATGCTTATATAAGTAAAGAAATAATAGTAAGTAAACATAAATACAATAAATATCAGCGACTCTCTAAGGAGCTTAATATGAAATTTTCACCATTAGCGCTCGACAATGCCTGTTTAATTACACTCCCGAAAGAGATGGTGATGTCACAAACTCCCACGCTCAGGGCTGCTATCACACGTCAAATTGAAGCGGGCAGCAACAAACTCGTGTTGGATCTACATCAGGTTGAATATATCGACTCCAGTGGCTTGTCCATTTTAGTCTCCGCACTGAAACTCACTCAGAAGAAAGCTGGGGAGATCATTCTCCTCTCTCCATCTGCGGGGGTGCGCGCATTGATCGAACTCACACGACTACATCAGATATTTACCATCTATGAGGACGAAGCAGCCGCAATAGAGCATATCTGCGAACAATAAAGATACCTATTCTGTAAAGCTGCGATTGCTTAAAGCATTCAAGCTAGACCCTGAAATGAATTCAGGATGACAAGCCCTTAAACGTACAAACACTAAAGTTAATTTTCAACAAGGAGTTGCCACATGTTTTTTAACTTTATTCAGCCACTTAAGGCTAACCTCCTACTAGTCATTTTTAGCCTTTGCTTTATGCTTTCAGGGTGTGTCACTCCTACGCTGACTCAAGACAATAACTTATGTCATCAGCAAACTAGTGCTGTTAACAAGAGTGCCGTTAATACCAGTTCTGTTAATAACAGTACAAAGAAAGAGGCTCAGCCCTGCCACTATTACGATAGTACTACACCCTATGTGAGGAGAAGATGGCAAGATGACTCGACAGTTCTCGTCAATAAAATGGAGCCGGATCCCACTTCAAACTCCTTAGAAAACGAAGGACCGGGTCTACAAACCGACTTAAAAGCGCAATTTAACGTCTTAAACCTCTCCAGTGGCGACAGACTCAATATCGTGATCTTAAATGGTGAGGAGTTTAGCAGTGAAGTCGAGGTCAATGCCGATGGCTTTATCTACCTCCCCTTTATTCCGGCTATCAAGGCACGGGGATTAAAGATTGAATCACTGAAAGCCAGTATCAAACAGCTACTGATCGATGAGCAGTTAATGCTTGCCGGTACCATCAGGATAAGTATTACCCCACTAAAATGGGCGCCGATTGAAGTCAGTGTCTCTGGTGCAGTATTTGAACCCGGCACTCACTTTATCAACCATAAATCAGACACCGAGATCACGGATGATAATGGCGGTCATACCGGAGATCAGGCTTCGGGGCGGAGCATCACTTCGGCCTTAAGATCCTCGGGTGGGATCAGTCCGGACGCCGATATCGGCGCCATCACTGTCACACGTGGCGAACAAACTCTCAGCCTGGATCTATCGGGAGTCATCGATGGCAGCTCGACTCCTCACCTGACGCTAATGGCAGGTGATCATATTCATGTTCCTCAGCTGAATCAGTTTAATGATGAGCTGGCGAGGCCCTCACAAATTACGGTTCCGGGAATTAGGGTATTCATCTCCAACCTGACTCAGCCCGCCAGCAGTAACTCGCAATCGGCAGTCGATACAGAAGCCACCCGCTTTCCCTACGGAACTCGTCTGCTCAGCGGCGCCATAGGTGCAAACTGTATCGGGGGCGCACAAAGCACTAACGCGAGTCGACATGTTATTTTGATCACCAAAAATCCGATCACTAAACAGATTGATGTTGTTGAGCGTTCACTGGATAACTTAATGGTTCATTCGTGGAGGCCCAACATGAACCCTATCTTGCTGCCCGGTGACGGTATCGCATGTTACGACTCTGGAGTCACAAATATTCGGGAGATTGCTAAAACCTTCACCGAAATATTACTCCCCGCAACCTTACTCGGCCTACTTTAACGCTTGATAGATAGCGGTCCCAAGGATGAAGAAGATGAAAAACAAACATCACCCAAGCCAGCTTCTCTGGTTAAAAAGAGCCGCGATTAAAGGCAGCAGTTTGCCTGTTAATGCGCGTCGCTGGGTGTATATAAAAACAGCGTTAGCGGCACTCACCCTCATCTGGACGCTAGTAACCATTGCGATAATGAATACTCCCACACGCTTTGTCAGTAAGTGGACACTTATTCTGCCTGGCAGCGGAGCGGGTGCATTAGTCAGCCTGGACAGCATAGGTCAGGCCACCAGCACAAGCAGCTCTCCCTACTTAAGCTCGGCCATCGATCCCAGAGAGAATTATAAGGCACTATCTATGAGTCAGATCTTACTCGATGCCGCCGCCAAAACCGTAAAGCTGACACCTCCGGCCATGGGAAAGCCCAAGTTAAAACTGCCAAATCAAACTGGATTGATGCAGTTCAATATCAGTAGCACAACGGCACAAGAGGCGCAGGATAAGGCGTGGGCCCACTATCACAGTTTGCAGGCATTGCTGTCTCAACTCAGAGAAGATGAGATTAATCAAAGAGAGAATGGGATCAAGATGGGCATTGATGGCTTTGCCACTAAGGTGAGTCAAAGTCAGGCAAAGATACTCAACTTTCAATCTAAGATAGGACTGGTGTCACTGGATCAATTTAAGGAGCTTGCGCTCACAATAGAGAGGCTCAGACACAGTAAAGTTAATATGGTATCCAAGCTGCAGGGCGTGATAGCAAGCCAGAAGATGCTGGAAATGCACCTATCCCTTAACGCCCAACAGGCTGCCGATCTGCTCAAGCTGAAGAATGACCAGTTGTACCAGCAGCTACTGGTAATTTACACCGAGTCGACCACAAGTCTCGCCGAATATTCAGGACGTTATGGCAAGAAGCACCCCCAGATAATGACCCAAACTCAGCAACAACAAGCACTTTTTAGCGCTTTAAGAAAACGCTGCAAAATTCTCTTAGGTTATCAGGACGACACCTTGATGTTGATGCTGTCTGCCGATGATATCGATGGTAGGGCACAGTTAATGAAACAACTGCTCTCTCTAACGACGGAGGCGGAGGGGTTAAGTCACGAGCTCCGCTCCCTTACAGAACAGATAAACGCCTGGGACACTCGTCTGGAGGACAGTAATGATGACGCCGCAAAACTTGAAGATCTTCACCGGGAACATCAGGTAGCGACGGCGGTATTTACCTCGGCATTGGCAAAGATGGATGTTGGAAAAGCCGATATCTACTCGGCTTACCCATTAATTCAACTACTTGCTCCGCCAAGCTTGCCATTGAAACCCAACACTATGTCAAGGGTTTTAACCTTAATGGGCGGGATTGTGGCATCCATTTTTTCACTAGCGGGGTTAAGCATCATGTGGATCAGAAAGCCGATACTGAAGAAGATTTTAACGGCATAGAAATGTCCAGCGCAGAAGAGAACTCTAGGTTCTAGGTTCTAGGTTCTAGGTTCTAGGTTCTACAAAAAGGTAACGCATATGAGCAGAGATACTCTCAAGCCAGAAAACAGTGATGAAAAGCTCATCTGGTACAGCATTACCTGCACCTACCTGTTCTGGCTGCTCGGTGCCATGTATCTTGTCGCCCCTGTCATAGGTTGGATTTTGCTCCTTCGCATGCTCAAACGTTTTATTTTTGACAGACAAGACTTCATCATGACTACGGCTCAGTTATGCTGGATAGTTGGCATGTTTATCATGCTGATAGCGTTAGTCATCGCTCACTTTGAACATGAACTCGGCCTGCCTAAACTGATTAAATCAAGCATCGGCTGGGCAAAAGGCTGGGCACTACTCGCGATTTTCCCTTTAATTGGTTCACTCAATATCCGGCCTGAAATCATCTATCGCGCCACCTGTATTGTATGTAAGCATACCTTCTTCCTGTTTCCTTTTTGTGTCGTCGCCTGGTTAGTTGGATTACCCGGCACCTTATATGTCTCGCCACTGAGTATCATAGGCGGACCCGGACCTGAGTTTTTCAGTGTCAGCCTGTATGAGATAGATCCGGGTAGTGGCACACCCAGATGGCGACTCTTTACCCCTTGGGCACCGGCACTGGGTATGATGGGAAACCTATTCTTAAACTTCGCCATACAGGAAAAAGATAAACGCTTTAAAACCTACGGGATCCTTGGCAGCCTGCTGTTGGTGCTGATTTCACAATCACGATTAGCCTTAGTCTGTTACTTCACTCTACTCGGATATTTTGCCTTTATTCGCTACCACAAGTCTCCCTGGCTCTACTTTATCGCCACTCCAATCACCCTCTTATCTGGCATATTTGGTACACAGGCGATCGAAAGGATAGAGATGAGTATCACGGCCATCAAGGCCGCCAGAGCCGGCTCAACCAGAGTACGTAAGCATCTGGCTGATATCGCCTTGGAGAGGTGGGCCAACGAAGCCCTGGTTTGGGGACATGGCATAGTGGAACGAGGACCCCATCTGGTGGAATATATGCCGATAGGCTCACACCACACCTGGTACGGACTCCTGTTTGTGAAAGGGTTGGTGGGAGCCATCTCGCTGGCTTTGCCTTTTCTTGTCAGTTTTATCACCCTGATAGGTTCAATTTTAAAGTCCCCCATCGCGGCATCCGCAGTGGCCGTATTGCTGCAGCTTTTTCTATACACCTTCGGAGAGAATCTGGAGATCCTCGCCTACCTGTTCTGGCCAGGGTTAATCGTAATAGGTATAGCGCATAAGAGTGGGCGTATTGTGTAGGACCGGCTTCAGCCGGGAACCGTTCACCCCATAATTAAAAGCTTCGCGGCTAAAGTGCGCTCCTACAAAGGAGGGCAAATTGGTAAGCGATAGTGTAAGACCTGCTTCAGCCGGGAAGCGCTCACCCCATCATTAAAAGCTTCGCGGCTGAAGCACGCTCCTACAAAGGAGGCTATAGCCTATTTCGATATCATGTAGGACTGGCTTTGATGTAAGACCGGCTTTAGCCGGGAACCGCTCTCCCCATCATTAAAAGCTTCGTGGCTGAAGCACACTCCTACAGCGGCTAAAGCGCTCCTACAAAAACCATGTTCAATTCGCATTTTGCAAATACCTCACTCCAGCATGCAACGAATCAATCGCAGAACAGAAACAAGCAAGCTTGACTCTCACCTCGACACTAACCAATAAACCAGAATAAACAATAAAATCAATGTACTAAATCAAGGCTATTAGTTGGCATGAAACCTGTAATGCTTATCTTAAGAAGATTTGAAAAAGTGATTTAAAGAAGTTCGTTGAAACACGTTTTTAATCACTAGTTCTTACCATACTAAAGGTCTCTTTAATGAATAATGCATCCAAGCAATCTACCGATATTGAACAACCAGCCAAAAGCACTTTCTCAAAGAGTCTTTTCTGGTTAGGTTCGGCTCAGGTACTTGGGCGCATAGTAAGATTAGCTTCCAGCATCATTTTAGCGCGCCTATTGACTCCAGAGGTCTTCGGGCAAGTCGCTATTATTCTCACCTGTTTCGAGCTTATCTGTACCCCGACAAGACGAATAACCTCTGCCGCATTGATAAAGATGGATGATGAATCGTTAACCGCTTCACTCCCCAATGCAAACAGAACAAATTGGATTGCCGCAATAACCGCCTTCGTTGCCATGAGCTTACTCAGCTGGCCCCTCGCCTTCTTTAATCAAGACACAACGCTCATCGCGCCTATGATACTCATGGCAACAAGCTATCTATTACTTCCCTTCGGGATGCTCTACGCCGCTATCAATCTCAGAGCAAATAACATGCGTCGCGTCGGTCGCGCAATACTGTGGCAGACCATCTTTGATGGATTGCTGACGGCTACTTTCGCTCTATTGGGACTCGGTATTTGGGCCATTATTCTGCCTAAGGTGTTGGTTATTTTTGTCTGGATTGCCATACACAGATATCACAATCCGCTCTTTCAAGCTCAATCACTCAGCAAACCAGACCAGGCTACCCCCCGCTCAGCATGGACTATCACACAGATGATGCGCTTCGGCTCTCAGGTCGGTTTAAGCGATTTCAGTATCGCATTAAGACAAAATATCGATTACCTGCTTGTCGGGTATTTTCTTGGCGTCGAGGCGCTGGGGATATACTTTTTCGCCTTCAATACCAGCTTGGGGATCAGTTTAGGGATCATACAAAGTTATGGTACGGCACTGTATTCGCACCTATGCGATAAAAGTAATCAAGCTTGGGATAACATGGAAGTGGAACTTCAGAAACGCTATGTCCATTCACTTAAGCTTATCCTGAAAATCACAGTTCCCGTTATCGCGCTGCAATCGATACTCGCCCCCGTCTATCTTCCATTCGTCTATGGGAGCCATTGGATAGAGGCAGGCGCACTTCCTGTATTTATTTTACTTTGCTTAAGCGGGCTCGTCAGACCTATCGGTGAGGCGACAAGTCAATTACTCATCAGCATCGATGAGAGTAGATTAAACCTCTCATTTAACCTGGGTTTTACCTTGCTATTGGCTATCACCATTAGCGTATGCAGCCAGTGGGGCTTAACGGCTGTAGCCCTGGGTATCTTAGTGATCCATCTGATTGCAATGCCGGCATTTAATCTCTATATCCATCACTTCATTCTGAGCTCTCGAAAAGGGGCTAAACAAGACCAACTCAAGGGTTTTAACCAGGAGGTTCACCATGACGCCTAAAGTATCTGTAGTTATGCCTATTTATAACGTTCAACACTTTGTCAAACAGGCAATTAACTCTGTGTTAGCTCAAACCTTCACAGATTTTGAACTCATTCTTGTCAATGATTGCTCAACCGATAAGAGCCTTGAGATTAGTCGCACAATACTCGACCACAGGATCCGTGTCGTTAATCACACCACCAACAAAGGACTGGCCGCGGCGCGTAACACTGGAATTCGCCATGCCATCGGGCGATATGTCGCCTTCATCGACTCCGATGATATGTGGCATGCCGACAAACTTAAGATGCATGTCGAACATCTGAACAAGTCACCGCAAGTGGGAATAAGCTTCTCTCGCTCAAGCTTTATGAACCACAAAGGCAAACTGATCCATTTCTTTCAGATGCCACAATTAAAAGGGATCACTGCAGCGCATTTGCTATGCAGAAACCCCGTTGGCAACGGCTCAGCACCGGTGATCCGCCGGGAAACACTCAACGATATTCGTTTCCAGCCACTGGATCACGCTGAACACTATAGCTGTTACTTCGATGAAAAATTTCGTCAATCAGAAGATATAGAATGCTGGTTGCGCATAGTCGCTACAACTAATTGGAAGATGGAAGGGATCCCGGCGCCACTGACCTTCTACCGCCTTAATCAAGAAGGGCTCTCATCTAACATCATGAAGCAACTCGCCTCGTGGGAGCAGATGATCGATAAAGCCAGACTCTTCGCCCCTAAATTGCTAAAGAAAAATGAGCAGAGTGCCAGGGCCTATCAGCTCAGATATCTGGCTCGCCAGTCTATTCGCAATGGACAAGGTAAGGCTGCGATTAAACTGATTAACAAGGCGCTAAGCGTATCGCCGTCAATCATGCTCGATGAAACAGGCAGAACCTGTGTCACCTTAACCGCCGCCTATCTGCTCTGGTTGCTGCCATCATCACTGTACAAGGTGTGTGAAAACATAGGCCAGTTTGGTATGGGCCACATCCAAAAGATGCGAATAAGCAGAGATGGCGTGAAATCGTCGCTGATACTGTAGGACCGGCTCCAGCCGGGAATGGTTTCGACATAAACTCACTGCCGATTCGTAGCAAGAAATTTGTGGCTAAAGCACACTCCTACAGCGGCTAAAGCACGCTCCTACAAAGGGAACATGTCCTATCGCGATATCGTGTAGGACTGGCTTTGATGTAAGACCGGCTTCAGCCGGGAAAGGTTTCGTGAACATTTCATGGCTGATTCGATTCGCTGATAAAAAACTTCGCGGCTGAAGCACGCTCCTACATAGAGAACATGGCGTATTGCCTATTTCGATATCGTTTAGGACAGGCTTCGATGTAAGACCGGCTTTAGCCGGGAATGATTTTGTAAAAATGTCATCGCTGATTCGATTCGCTGATAAAAAGATTCGTGGCTAAAGCGCGCTCCTACATTCAAAACCGTTTATGCATTGCAAACTGCAACCCTGAATCCCCCCACAGAATAACAAATCCGAACAAACACATCTAACAAGCTGAAAATAAAGACAAATAAAACATGGCCTGAACGATGCATTACATCATGTATACAAGAGGTTTAACGCATTTAAACGGCTATATTGGCTTAAGGTAGGCAAGGATGACAACTCAGACTCATGTCACTCAAACGGTCATTAAACCGTTTTCGGTAAGAGCTATCGACATCCTGGCAGCAGTATTGCTGATGGCCGCGGCTTCACCGATATTGATATTCAAGTATATCTATAGAAAATGTCGTTATGGCTCTGCCATTGAATATGTCTACATCTACGGTTCGGACAACACACAAATAACCCTGTATCAATTCACCGGAGAGGGGATCTGTTGTCAATGGCCACATCTGCTCAACTTGCTAAAGGGTGACATTTCACTGCTGGGCACCGAGCAGAGCTATATTCTTGAAGAGGCCAGTGTTCATAACCAATCCTCTCATTTAACCCACCAGCTCATAAATCTAACGGAGATAAAACCGGGCCTGCTCTCTTTCAAACTCATGCATCAACAGGTGGGATTAAGTTTCGAAAATCAAGATAACGCCATTATCAACGCTCATCGGAGCGCACTAAGCTACCTGCTCGCCATCTCCAGAACCCTTATCATCTGGTTATTCTCGAGCCATGACGCTAACAAGCACACGAAAACGATCCCTCTGTTTAATATCGAGTTGAACAACTTGAGTATGTCTGAGTTACTCACAAGGATCACCAGTCAAGCAAGCCGTGATAGAGCACTACCTACGTATAAACAAGCGATGGATAAACCAGCCATGGCTCAATACGCATTTGTTAATGCTGACTGTATGAACATCAGCATTAAAAACAGCCAGTACCGACATTGCCTGCAAAATGCCTGCGACATGGTTTTTGCCGATGGTTCAGGGATCAGACTAGCAAGCCTCTGGAAGGGCTTAGCACCGAAGGACAATTTAAACGGTACCGACATGTTCCCCCTATTGTGCCAGCAGCTTGCCGATAACGGGCTCTCCCTGTTTCTCTTGGGGGGTGAAGAGGGAATAGCGGCATCGACCGCAGATAAGATGCAGTGCAGATACCCAAACCTCAAGGTTGCCGGCACTCACCACGGCTTTATCGATACCCCACAGCTTAATGATGCAGTCATCAAACAGATAAACGAGTCAGGAGCATCTGTGTTACTCGTCGCCATGGGAGCCCCGAAACAGGAACTATGGCTTGCCAAGCATAAACATAAACTCAATGTCGCCGTCGGTATCGGCGTTGGTGGTCTTTTCGACTTCTATGCGGAAAAGGTCAAGCGAGCGCCACTATGGGTGAGACAGATAGGGATGGAATGGATATGTCGCCTATCTGAAGAGCCTGGACGTATGTGGAAGCGCTATATCTTAGGAAACCCCTTGTTTATCTACCGGGTATTGAAAGAGATCCGTCGGGACAGAGCACTGGCAGCACTGACTCAGAAAAATATCCGCAAAGATAGCCATTCGGGTAATAACGCGATGTTCAAGCCTGACTGTAAAACGAACAATACCCGTTCAAAAATCAGTATCGCAGACTTATCGAATATTGAAACTAAAAACCGACTCGCGCTCAACCGCTGCCAACGTCAAAGGATCAGCAGCAGACTAGGCTGCGGCGTTAAGAGAATATTTGACCTGTCTGGCGCCTCATTTTTACTCTTACTTCTACTTCCCGCTCTGATGTTAGTGGCCTTGCTGATCCGAATCGAATCGAAGGGTCCGGTGCTATTTAGCCAGCAAAGAGCGGGAAGAAATAACACCCCATTTACCATGTGGAAATTCCGCTCCATGTACCAGGACGCCGAGCAGCGACTGAGTAGACTGCAAGCTGACAACGAGATGCAAGGGGGCGTGTTGTTCAAAATGAAACGTGACCCTCGTATCACCTTAGTAGGCAAATTCATAAGAAAAGCCTCTATCGATGAACTGCCTCAACTGTGGAATGTCATTCGCGGAGAGATGTCTCTGGTGGGCCCTCGCCCGGCTTTGGATTCAGAAGTAAAACAATACTCCCAAAAAGAGAGAAAAAGATTAGCCGTAAAACCAGGCATAACTTGTATCTGGCAGGTGAGTGGACGTTCAGATATTCCATTTGACCGACAGGTGGAGCTGGATGTGGATTATATCTACCAGCAGTCGCTGCTCACCGATATCTGGATTTTACTGAAAACCATACCGGCCGTATTGCTCGCACGAGGTGCTTACTAGCCTGAGAGAAAACTCTTTAACTATAAAAACAATCACTTTTTACTACGGAGAGTAACCTATGCAAGCGATAATTTTTGCCAATCGACTCGGAGATGAACTCCCCCCTCTGAATCAGTACTACTGCCCAGCCTTGCTCCCCGTAGGCAACAAGGCCGTCATTGACTATACGTTAGAAGATATCGCTTCATCAGGCATCACGCAGATAAAGCTGGTCATCTCGCCCCAGGCAAAAGAGATTGAGCAACACTTGGGTTCGGGTAAAAGGTGGGGAGTCGAAATTGAGTACTTCCTGAGTAAACCAGAGGAGGAGACCTCGGCCGTTTTAAAGCGCCTCTCACTCGATGCGCAAGATAAGTTACTGCTCGCCAGAGGCGATATATTCCGTTCGCCCTCCATTGCGCAGTTTATCGAGTTCTCAAAAGCGTTCCCGGACAACTTTGTACAAGCCAAAATGGCTAACCAGAATGCGGGGATGATGTTATTACCGGCAGCCCTCCCCCACATCGCCGATCTTAACTGGCCGCTGTGTCACCAAAGCAATGACGAAGCCGTTGTCACCTTGGTTCTTCATGGACATTGCTGCATGCTGGACAGTTTCCAATCATATATGGATACCAACCTAAGCCTGGCGGCCAACGAATTTCCTTCATTAACGCCAATGGAGCGCAGTTACAACTCGGCCAACCCCGAGCAAGACTTTTATGTTGGCGCAAAGGCGCGAACAGGACAGTTAAACGAGCAACAGGGATGGGGAATACTCGGAGAAAACGCTTGGATAGATCCCAGCGTCACCATGAAAAACTGTATTTTGGTCGGCAATGATTGCCAGGTAGATAAAGGTTCAATACTGAACAACTGTCTGGTGTTACCTCATACCTACGTTGGCGAAGGCTTAGAGGTAAAAGACAGCATTTTGTGTAAAAACCTGCTGATAAATGTAAGAACCGAGGGCGTCATAGAGATAGACGATCAGGCTCTGATAGGCTCTTGCGAAATGGCTGTAAAAGGGGGCACAAATAAAACGGGCTTAATCACGCGATTTTTACTCTTCATTTTACTTACTATGAGTTTACCTTTATGGCCTCTGTTACAGGCGGTTTCAATCATCAACAGCTACGGAGTAAAGAATAGCGGCAAAAATAAGAGCGACTCACCGAAAGATTCGCTATCCGAATCGGCATTCGGAGCAAGAATCACACAGAGTTACCAGGATAATCTGGGGCATACTTTCCAGACATGGAAGTGGAACATATCCCCAATGATATTGGCATTAATGCCTCAACTGTATTACGTCATCAGTGGCAGATTAGATCTCTTTGGATCCTCCCCGCAAATAAGTTATTCCCACGGGCAAGCAACAGACCGCTTGGGGGTATTTGGCCCCGTGCAACTCCTTCTCGATGAATCGGCTCCACAAGAGGAGAGAGCCCTGTTAGCACTAGAATTTCAAGCCAATAATGACAGTACAAAATACCTTTCACTTATTTGGCGCTCCTTGCGAGCAGACAGCCAGTCCCTTGGCTTCAACCATAGAGGCTCAAAACAGCGTGGCTCAATGAGTGAATTTAAGTCGTAGATTTAAAACCAATAGTGAGTGAGCAAAGCCCGTAGAAAAAAGCTTTTAGAGAGCAGCATTTAAAATATCCAAGGTTCGAGGAGAAGACCCATGAAGACGATTATCACATACGGTACATTCGATCTGTTTCACTTCGGCCACGTACGCCTGTTTCAGCGCCTCAAGTCATTGGGTGACAGACTCATCGTCGGCGTCTCAACCGATGAGTTCAATGCTCAAAAAGGCAAGGCTGCATTTTTCAACTATCAACAAAGGGCTGAAATTGTTGCCGCGTGTCGCTATGTCGACCTCGTCATTCCAGAGATGAATTGGCAGCAGAAACAACACGATATTAAAAGACTAAAGATAGACATTTTCGGTATGGGCAATGACTGGGAGGGGAAGTTCGACTCACTCTCCAATCACTGCCAGGTCATCTACTTAGACAGAACCGGCAATATCTCCACCACGGAAATAAAGAGCAGTCTCGCGGTTAATGGCCGATAGAAAAAGTGAGAAGAATATGATGAAGGTGATCACATCAATATTAAGAAAAATAATCTATCACTGCTCTGGTTTCAGCCCGAGAATGAATAAGGCGGTACTGGGTAGTTACAAGGATCAGTTTTCAGATAATGCCAAGTATTTATGCCTTCATTGGCAACAGACCCGCTTTATTCGTGCCATCTGGATAAGTGGAGATGCAAGCCTGATAAAACAGTTACGTGAAGAGGGTATTGAAGCCTATCACCGAAGAAGCCTGCGAGGGCTCTATCATTGCCTGACCTCAAAATACTATTTTTATAACACCTATATTGGCGACATCAATCAGTATGTCGCCAAGGGAGCAATAAAAACAAACCTCTGGCATGGCTCACCGCTTAAGAAGATTGAGTTCGACATTGAATCAGGGCCGTTAGCTCACATCTATCATGCTGTGGGACCACTGGGTCGAGTACTAAACTCTATGAAATTCCACCAGCAACATATCACCCCCGATATCATGCTGAGCCCGAGTCCGGTTATCGACCCCCTTTTCATATCGGCTTTCAGGATCACACCGCAGCAGGTGATACGAAGTGGTAATCCGAGAACCGACTATCACAGACGCTACCCCAATCAAAAAAAATCCCTGAAGAGCATTTTTAATGTGCAGTATAATCAGGTGATCTTGTATGTACCTACCTGTCACGACGTCACGCAGACTCAGGGGAATAATAGCCAGATTAAGAGTCAGGCCTCGAGCTTGAGCCAGAGCGAGATGGGTCGCATGAGTCATTACGATAAAGGCTTCGACTGGCCTAGACTCTCAAAACAACTGCAGCAGAATAACCAGCTATTCTTAATTCGCTTTCATCCGAATGAAGCCCATCTGGGCAAGCAACTAAGCCAGTACCCCAATATCATAGATATCTCATCCTGGCAGGATGTTTACAGCACCTTGCACGAAGTCAATCTGTTAATCACCGACCAGTCATCTCTGTTTGTCGATCTGCTATTGTATCGGGTGCCAATCCTTTTTTACCGCTTCAACCAAGTGGAAGAATCGATTCAACTCAGAGAAGCTTATGACTATGCAGAGTGCCTACCCTTAGTCGGTGGGCTTTCAACAAGCTGTAACTCTTCATCGAATAGAACCGTACATACATTCCCGGCACTATTGGAGGTGTTAAACAAAGAGGAGAGTTTCCTTATCGACACCGAGACGGAAAAAGAGTATCGATTACTTCAGCAAATTTATTGGCAGACTGAGGATAACGACGCCTTCTCGACAATAGAAAATGAAATTATCGGAAGGGATGAACTAGCTCAGCTTAAATCGATCCGACAATAGCTATTCCCGGCTAAAGCCAGTCCTACACAAGAGACAAATACCCATCCCCCTTGTAGGAGCGCGCTTCAGCCGCGATGCTTCAAGAAGCTGATAGCGATAAGCAGTAAGTTTTAAGTGATAAGTAAGAGCAAGCAGGTTGTGATATTTTTCCGTCATTCTGAACTCGTTTCAGAATCTATGTTTATGATGTTCGATGCTTATAGGCTTGATGGGCTATCACCCTGAAACATCGTCAGGACTACTGGTGTTATTGCAGGAGTGGGAAACTCGCGATGTAGGAGTGCGCTTATTATCTTTCCCGGCTGAAGCCGGTCTTACATGAGTCATCTAACAGGCTTAATAGATACTCACCATATCCACTTTTCAACAAGGGTTGTGCTAATTTATTTAGCTGAACGCCGTCTATTAAACCTAAACGGTAAGCGACCTCCTCAGGACAATTCACTTTGAGGCCTTGTCGTTTTTCGATTGCAGCGATAAATTGCGTCGCTTCAGATAGTGCATCGGGATTCCCGGTATCTAACCAAGCAGTTCCCCTTCCCATAATGTTTACGCTCAACTCACCTGCCAATAAGTAAGCATTAATTACATCGACAATCTCTAGCTCATTTCGAGCCGAAGGTTTAACCTGCTTTGCGAATTGAGAGGCTCGATTATCAAAGAAGTACAGCCCTGGCATAGCGTATTGAGATTTAGGTTGATTCGGTTTCTCTTCAATAGACAAAACCTGACCAGAACTATCAAAAGAAACGACGCCGTAATCTTTGGGGTTAGCAACATGATACCCAAAAACGGTTGCCCCTTTTTTTGTAACGTTAATGTAGCTCAAAAATGGCGTCAACGAATCACCGTAGAATAGGTTATCCCCTAAGATCAGTGCACAAGCTTCACCATCAAGAAATGGCTCGGCAATGATTAATGCCTCAGCGAGTCCATTTGGCATTGCTTGCTCGGCATAGTGGAGGGATATTCCCCATTGATTTCCATCTTTCAATAAGGTTTCAAACAAGGGCTTATCTACGGGGGTGCAGATAAGTAATATTTCAGTAATCCCCGCTTGCATCAGGGTAGATAGCGGGTAATAGATCATTGGCTTATCATAGACAGGCAGCAGCTGTTTACTCACGACCTGTGTTATAGGGAACAATCGAGAGCCTGTGCCACCCGCTAAAATAATGCCTTTTCTCATCACTGCTATTTTCTTCAAAAGAGGTTACAGCGAAGTGTACCGTTAAAAGGAGAGCAATCAAAGGGAGCGCTGCTACCTCTGTAGGAGCGCACTCTAGCCGCGAAGCTTTTAGCAAAGGGAATAGATGCAAGGTCCTAGGTTCTAGGTCAAAGCAGGTATCATGTTCCGACCAAGGACTATTTCATATCTTCTTCCCGGCTAAAGCCGGTCTTACATCAAAGCCAGTCCAACATCAAAGCCAGTCCAACATGATAGAAGGTTACACCACATCCCTCTGTAGGAGCGTGCTTCTGCCGCGAAGCTTTTTTACCCTGAAGAACCATACCTGGCTAAAACAGCGATAAAGCACTGATTATTTCCAAACGATATTTCAAATAATCAAATCTTTAACTAAAGTAACTCTTACCAAAGAGTTATCAGAATCTAGAAGGAACTAGTGATGAAACATTCAAAGGACTTAAGAGCTGGAAGATATAGTAACAACAATAATTATTATTTTGTGACAACGAATACATATAACAGAGAACCACTTTTCCTCGATTTTTGCTGCGCTCGTATTGTCATTAATAACCTAAAACAAACTGACGGCTTAAATATCACCAACACGATAGGGTTTGTTTTAATGCCCGACCATCTTCATTGGCTGTTTCAGTTAAATGAGACAGCCGATTTAAGCCATGCAATAGGTTCAACGAAAGGCCGGAGTGCAAAACAGGTTAATGCACGATTAAATAGAGATAAGCAGGTGTGGCAGCCTGGTTTTTACGACCATAACCTTAGAAAGAGTGAAGATATTAAGCAAGTAATGCGATATATAGTTGCTAACCCCTTAAGGGCTAACATTGTCAAAAATATCGAAAAATATTCCCATTGGGACTGTATTTATCTTTAAAGCCTACAGGAATGATTCATTCCTGAAGCACCATTCCCGGCTAAAGCCGATCTTACATGATAGAGCACTACGCCACATCCTTCTGTAGGAGTGTGCTTCAGCCACGAATCTTTTTATCAGCGAATCGAATCAGCTATGAAATGTTCAGAAATCTTTCCCGGCTGAAGTCGGTCCTACATGATAAAACGCTTCTACGGCTTTTATAAAATCGGCAATCTGCTCTTTCGGCAATGCGTTGATCCCTGCGGCGGCGGCCCTGCCCCCCCCAGTTTCGAACTGACTGCAGATATCCCCCGCTCCTTGCTTATTCGACAATGGCGCACGTAGAGAAGCGGTATAGGTACCATCACGGTTTTCCGTTAATACGGCGTGTGCAGAGTTGGGATTTTGATTGGCAAGCTGGTTGCCATACACACCGCTTATTCGTCTTGCCCATGGCTCATTAGGGAGCTCAAACGCCGATACAACATCACTGCGATACTCAGCTTGTATGGCTAACGCATTATCCATATCCTCTTGATACGCGCTTTGAAGCCGATAAAAAGGAGAGCTGTTATCAGCAATCACATCGAAAGGAGAGGGATACTTAAGAAGCGCCATATACAGCTTAGCCGGATGAAAGTGTAGATCTTCAACCACAGCTCCATAACCATTGTAATTGATTAGGGTGCCAAGCTCTTTCAATTGCTCAGACTGCTCAACAGGTAACCCCGCCACCTTTGAAAGTTGATCGCCTTTAGCAATCAAGTTATCGCCATAGGCTGCCGTGATAGCCCAATAGTGATACTCTCCGTTTAAGACTCCATCCACAATTAAAGCGGTACAGGTGTTGGCATCTAAATCGATATGCGCATCTAAGTGCTTACTAACCGCTATATCACCGGTTCTATGATGATCGGCATAAAAAACATCGATTTCACCATCGAGTGCACAGACTAAACCCGCTTGATTTTTCTCCATAGATATATCGAGCACGGTAAGCTTATCTCCCTTAGCCAACTCCACTTTGTCCACCAGCTTGGAGAGGAGATTAATGTCTCGTTTAACGCCGGTCACCAGCTCACTCTCGATAGGGTTCGCTAAGCGAAGCTGCAGTAATGAAATAATGCCATCGGCATCACCATTAAAAATATCGTAGTTCATATGATCCTTAAGAGAAGCTGTCAGTTTTAAATAGAGCCAAGAAAGATTCGAATCGCGAGCGAAAGATAAAGGCAATGGATCCTGAAACTAGTTCAGGATGACGGTTCCCGGCTAAAGCCGGTTCTACAACAAATATCGCCGCGCCAAACCTATCATTGCGATCATCATCTACAACCGCCTCCCCCTGTAGGAGCGTGCTTTAGCCGCGAATTTTTGGCCGTATCTGTATCATCCTTCCCGGCTAAAGCCGGTCTTACAAATAACTAAAGCCACTCTTACATCAAAGCCGAGCCTACAACACATCAATCACACCGACAGCTATCATCGAGCTCATCACCTACAACCGAGCCACTCTCCTGTAAGAACGTGCTTTAGCCGCGAATTTTGGCCGGGTTTGTATTATTCTTCCCGGCTAAAGCCGGTCTTACACATCGATATAACCATTCTCTTTCAGGTAATCGACCACTTGTAGTGCGCAGGCTTCGATAGATTGCTCTGCGGTCTTAACATGCACTTCGGGGCTGGTCGGCAGTTCATAGGCCGAATCGATACCGGTAAAGTTCTTTATCTCACCATTGCGAGCCTTCTTATACAAGCCTTTAGGATCGCGCTGCTCACACACTTCGATAGGCGTGTCGATATACACTTCGATAAATTGATTGTCTCTAAGCTGAGCTCGCACACTCGCTCTGTCTTCGACAAAGGGAGAGATAAACGCGGTAGAGACCAGCAGCCCTGCATCGACAAACAATTTCGAGACCTCACCGATACGGCGGATATTTTCAACTCGATCGGTATCAGAAAAACCAAGATCGCCATTTAGACCATGACGAACATTGTCTCCATCCAGCACATAGGTTTTACACCCTAAATCGTGCAGCATTTTATCGACGGCATTAGCAACTGTGGATTTTCCCGAGCCACTCAAGCCGGTAAACCAGAGTACCGCAGGTGCATGACCATTGGCCGCCTCTCGCTGCGCATGAGATACACTAGCCAGATGCCAGACAACATCAGAGGACTTTTCATTCGCCACATCAACTACTTTATATTTTTCTTGTGTCATTTTTTGTCCATTTTAATCGTTCCCGGCTGAAGCCGGTCTTACAACAAACAATAATCGCGCCAAATAGCTATCATAGCTCATCATCTACAGCCGAACAGCCCTCTGTAGGAGCGTGCTTCAGCCGCGAGATCTTGGCTGTGTTTGTATCTTCCTTCCCGGCTAAAGCCGGTCTTACAAATAACTAAAGCCAGTCTTACACCAAAGTCGAGCCTACAACACATCAATCACACCGACAGCTATCATCGCTCATCATCTACAGCCGAACCGTCCCGTGTAGGAGCGCGCTTTAGCCGCGAAGCTTTTAATAACGATAAGAGATCTTCCTGACTAAAGCCGGTCCTACAAATAACTAAAGCCGATCCCATAACTATTAAAACGGAAAAAATATCGGTACGGCGGTTAATACGATTACGGCATACACCAGGCTAACGGGTAGGCCAATTTTGATAAAATCTATGAGTCGATATTGACCTGCGTTATAAACCATTAAATTTGTCTGGTATCCGTAGGGGCTGATAAAACTGCCGCTGGCGGCAAAGGCCACTGTCATCACGAAAGGCAATATATCAACCCCGAAACCTAATGCGATACTGTAAGCGATAGGAAACATAAGCGCAGCGGCCGCATTGTTGGTCACCAGCTCAGTCAACAACCAGGTCATCAGGTAGACTAAGATCAAAGCTAAATAGAGGTGTTCACTGTCCGTCACACCGTTCACCCAATGGGCTAACAGTTCGACGACGCCGGTATTGACCAACGCATGAGAGAGCAAAATAGCCGAAGAGACGATAAGCCAGATATCGACCGGAAAGCGGCGAACGACTTCATTTACGTTCAGGCATTGGCTAAAGATCAGCACGCCCAGGAGTAATATTAACCCCTGTAGCATCTCAATGACCCCGGTCGCCGCCAAGGCTATAGTTAACACAAAACCACCGATAGAGAGCCAGGCTTTATAACCATTGATACGGGTTTCTGGCTCGACGCCACTGATGACGATGAAGTTTTTACTGATATTACGACGAGACTTGAAATCCTCGCCCACGGCTAGCATCAAAAAGTCACCGGTTTGGATCACGACCTCACCTAACTTACCCGATACCTCCTCACCATCACGCCTGATCGCAACCACGGCGGCATCAAACAGTGCCCTGAAACCGGCTCCTTTTAAGGTTTTACCGATCAGCACACTCTCTTGCTTAACGACGACTTCGGTCAGGTTCGAGTCTAACAGGCCATTTTTCTCGGCAAACATCTCGAGTCCTGAGAACTGACTCAGCTGCATCATCTTAGTGATATCGCCGCTGAAGATAAGCCTGTCATTGACAAGCAGCACTTCCGTAGGGGTTACGGGGCTTATTAATCGCCCATCACGCACCACCTCAACCAGAAACAGTGACTCGAGATGTCTTAAGCCATTATCTTCTACCGAACGGCCGATTAACTCGGAGCCATCGATCACTTTCGCATCGATAAAATAGCCTTTCGAGCAGGTCTCTCTATGCTCAATTTCGGGAAGCCAACGAGACGCCACTCTTAACACTAATCCACACGAGAACACCAAAATAGCACCGATGGCAGTGAACGAGAAGAAACTCAGCGACTGCCCTTGTGCATCAATATAGAGGCTGTTCACAATCAAGTTGGTGGAGGTACCGATGAGAGTTAACGTTCCACCCAGAATCGCGGCATAGGAGAGAGGCAGTAATAACTTACTGGCAAAATGATGCGGGTTATTACGAATAGGCGAAAGCAAAGTTGCGACCACGGCGGTATTATTCAGCAGAGCCGAGCTCAGGGCGGTAATACCAAACAAGCGCAACCAGGTAGAGTTGTAACTATTCACTATCACTTTAGAGGCGATGACACGCAGCAGACGTGTCTTTTCCAGTGCAAAAGAGCACAAAATCAATAGTACCAAGGTGACGAGTCCAGGATTGGACATACTCGAAAGCAGCTGCTCCCTAGAGACCAGATTCAACCCGACCAAGGCTAACAGCGCCACACCGAACACCACGGCCGGTCGACTCTGAAACCGGATAAGCCCCACAATGGTCGCGAGAAATATTCCAATAGTAAAATAAGCATCTAGAGACATAAGTTCCTATCTTTTCATTGTAGGATTGGCTTTAGCCGCGATTGATACAACCCAGAGATTCGGGGCTAAAGCCAGCCTTACATCAAAGCCGGTCCGACATAATCATATAATCCACAACCTTCATCGTAAGAGCGTGCTTTAGCCGCGATGCTTTTTATCGATGAATAGAATCACCCGATAATGTATACCCCAGTTCCCGGCTAAAGTCGGTCTTACATCAAAGCCCCTCCTACATAAAACCGCTTATCCCTTCGAGATATCCTTCGCACCCCAGTGTGGGAAATGCTTACGAACTAATGCGTTCATCTCTAACTCAAACTCTGAAAAATCATGGGATTTTTTCTTTTGGCCTTCGATAGAGTTACGGATCATTCCCGCACCGACGGTGACATTGGTTAGGCGGTCGATAACGATGAACGAGCCCGTCGAACGGTTAACATCGTAAGCGTCGAACTGTATGGGTTCGGTCACAGCAAAATGACAATTACCAATCTCATTCAACTCGAGCTGCCCAGCGGGTTGTTTCTCCAGCGTATTCACATCGACTCTATGATTAATGGCATCGGCATAGCCGTAAACAGACTTACTGCCAACTTTAATGGCATACTCGCGGTCGACACAGAGCGGCTCTTCTGTCATCCAAACCACATCGGCCTCAAAATGACTCACCGAATGGGGCTTATCGTGGGGGCGCACCAACATATCGCCACGACTAACATCAATCTCATCTTCGAGTGTCAATGTCACCGCTTCTCCGGCACCAGCCTTCTCCAGCTCACCATCGAAGGTTACTATCGACTTGATGCGGCTCTCTTTGCCCGAAGGCAGTGCAACCACTGTGTCACCGACCCGGATCTCACCCGAACCAATATTGCCGCAGAAACCACGAAAATCGAGATTTGGCCGATTAACATATTGAACTTGAAAGCGAAAAGAGTCACTGCGTTCTTGCGTCACCGAAACTGTATTTAATAATTTAAGCAGTGTAGAGCCCGGATACCAGGTCATCTGCTTACTCTCATTCACCACGTTATCACCCTTTAGTGCCGAAATAGGCACAAAGCGAACATCGGTAAATGACAAGTCTTGAGCAAACTCGCGATACTCTTTCTTTATCTTCTGATAAGTCGACTGATCATAATCAACGGCATCCATCTTATTGATGGCAATGATCACGTGCTTAATGCCTAACTGTGAGCAGATAAAGCTATGACGACGAGTCTGAACCTGAACGCCATGGCGGGCATCGATTAAGATAATAGCGAGATCACAGGTCGACGCACCCGTTGCCATATTGCGGGTGTACTGCTCATGGCCAGGAGTATCGGCAATAATAAACTTTCGTTGCTCGGTGGCGAAATAGCGATAGGCCACATCGATGGTGATCCCCTGCTCTCGCTCAGATTGAAGACCATCGACTAACAAGGCCAGATCGAATGCGTTATCAGTAGTATTAAAACGCTTCGAGTCTTTCTCTATGGCCGCCATCTGATCTTCGAAGATCATCTTGCTATCGAATAACAAACGACCAATCAGAGTAGACTTACCGTCATCGACACTACCACAGGTCAAAATGCGCAGCATATCTTTGTTTTCATGAACTTTCAGATACGCTTCGATGTCAGAAGCAATCAAATTAGAACTGGTGGTCATTTTTATTCCTTATCTATGAGCTTCGAGAAAGCCTTGCTCACGGTTAAATCGATATTCAATATTTTCAAAAGCCCAAAATCTATGTAGGAGCGCGCTTCAGCCGCGATTGTTCTTGTTATAGATGGGTTTTATCATCCTTCCCGGCGCAAGCCGGTCCTACTTCTAAAATCGCTTCTCAATTTTAGAAGTACCCTTCCATCTTTTTCTTTTCCATCGAGCCAGCCGAGTCGTTATCGATTACGCGTCCCTGACGTTCTGATGTGGTACAGAGCAACATCTCTTGAATAATCTCCGGCAAGGTTTGCGCTTGTGATTCAACCGCACCGGTTAAGGGGTAACAACCTAAGGTTCTGAAACGCACCATCTTGGTTTGCACATCTTCACCAGGCTCAATCGGCATACGCTCATCATCGACCATGATCAGGGTGCCATCGCGCTCTACCACCGGGCGCTCGGCTGCCAGATAAAGAGAGGGGATCTCAATGCCTTCTAAATAGATGTACTGCCAGATATCCAGCTCGGTCCAGTTAGATAGCGGGAAAACTCGAATGCTTTCGCCTTTATCCACCTTGCCGTTATAGATATTCCAGAGTTCAGGGCGCTGATTCTTAGGATCCCAGCGATGCTTGTTGTCGCGGAAAGAGTAGACACGCTCCTTGGCACGAGACTTCTCTTCATCGCGGCGTGCACCACCGAAAGCGGCGTCGAAACCATGCATATCGAGCGCTTGCTTAAGCCCTTCAGTCTTCATGATGTCTGTATGCTTGGCGCTGCCATGTGTGAATGGGCTAATTCCCATCTCTATACCACGGGGATTTTTATGGACGATAAGATCGAAGCCATGCTTTTGCGCCATCTGATCACGAAACTCAATCATCTCCTTGAACTTCCAGTTAGTATCGACGTGCATCAAGGGAAACGGGATTTTTCCCGGATAGAATGCCTTACGTGCCAGATGCAGCAGTACAGAGGAGTCTTTACCTACTGAATAGAGCATCACAGGATTATCAAACTCAGCGGCAACTTCACGCATGATTTGAATCGATTCAGCTTCCAGCTGCTTCAGGTGGGTTAGATGTTTTGACATATCGATTTCCGTGTAAACGATTGTAAAAATTACTTTTGCAAGCTCATATTTATTGTTTAAGACGCTTTCATCTAAATAAAGTTATTTGAGCACTGTCACATGAGCCAAAGCATCAGGCAAACCAATCATTTGTTAACCTGGTGCTTACCTAAGCCCTACCTGACAACCTAAGGTCATTGACACACCATGCTCTGTCTAAGGAAAAGTAACCAAGTACAAGCAAGTCCAAAATATCGTCAAGATGACGCTCTGAAATCATCATACCCAGCAGACAAACGAATTTAAAGTTATAAATACCATAATACTTATAACAAAATACGATATGAAGTTCTCAATTGTATGTTTACAACCTATATCTTTGATTAGTGAAGTGTGTCTAGAGAAATGTGGAGATTCGAGGCTTCAGGCCATTCCCTCTGTAGAAGCGTGCTTTAGCCGTTGTAGGAGTGTGCTTCAGCCACGAATCATTTTATCCGCGATATAGAGTCATCTATGCATCAATCTCAAAGCTATTCCCGGCTGAAGCCGGTCTTACATCAAAGCCAGTCCTACGCCACAACCCTATACGGTACATCCCCCATTGTAGGAGCGTGCTTCAGCCGCGAAGCTTTTAGCAACAAATCTTTTTATCGGCAGCAACAGAAACAGGTTTTCAACGGAAACCGCTTGCTCTCCCTTTGAAAGGCTATATATTCAAAAAGGATAGAGACAAACATACAGGGAGTGTATTTTGCCAAAAACTCAAACCATATCTTCAAAACAAGCTGTAGATATCATCCATCATGGTGCAGTAAATGGCGTGACAGGCTCTTGCCACCAGCTGGTTATCAATGAGCAAACCAGTCTGCTTATCGATTGTGGTCTGTTCCAGGGAGCTGAAACTGTCGGAAGCTCGAATGCTGAACAGTTAGAAGTAGCATTCGATATAGGTAATATCACAGCACTCTTAGTCACACACTGCCACATCGATCATGTGGGCCGTATCCCTTACCTTCTAGCGGCCGGCTTTGATCAACCCATTTTCGCCACAGCTGCGACGGCAGCCCTACTGCCAATGGTGATCGAAGATGCTATCCGCGTAGGTGTCACTAAAGATAAGAGGCTTATCAAGCTTTACCTGGAAAAGTTAAGACAACTACTGGTGCCTATCGAATATAACCAATGGTTTCCACTCGAAGTAAACCGTACCCAATCAGTTCAAAGCAGCAACGAGGCCAACACTTCAGGCTTTAGCAAGGCTAAGGCAAAATTTAAACCTGCGGGTCACATTCTTGGTTCGGCCTACATAGAGATAGAACTCAGCAGACCAAAAACAGATAGACTGAATCCCAAAACGGTAAACAAACATAGAGTCGTCTTTTCCGGCGATCTGGGCGCAACCTATACACCGCTTCTTGCCAGCCCCAAGAGTCCCTACATGGCGGACACCTTAGTGATCGAATCCACCTATGGCGACAGAATCCACCAAGGTCGTAAGAAGCGCACTCAGAGCCTGAAAAAAGTGATAGAAAAAGCCGTATCAGACAATGGCGTGGTACTCATTCCGGCCTTTAGCATAGGTCGAACCCAAGAGCTGTTATATGAACTCGAACAGATCATTTTTCAGCAGCGCAAGCTATCCGATACCCGCTCCGGTAACAATGTTCCTGACACAGAGGGCAAGCACGGAAGCACTATCAAGCAAGAGTTCAATAATCAGCCCGGCCAGCAAAAAAGTAGCAAGATGTGGCAATCTCAAATGTGGAAAAGCATTGAAATCATAGTCGACTCCCCCATGGCCGCAAATTTCACCGACAAATACATCGAGTTCAAAGAGCTGTGGGACAAGGAGGCCAGGCAAAAACTTAAGCAGCACAGACACCCACTCGACTTCGAACAACTTTATACCGTCGACAGCCACCAAGAACACCTATCGACGGTAGAGTACCTATCTAAAAGAGATAAACCTGCCATAGTCATCGCCGCCAGCGGCATGTGCAGTGGGGGGAGGATAATGAACTATCTGCGGCAGTTCATCGATGAACCGACTGCCGACATTCTATTTGTGGGATATCAGGCACGGGGAACGCCAGGAAGAGATATTCAGACCTATGGCCCTAAGGGAGGTTATGTCTATCTGAAAGGAGATAAGCGTGACATAAAAGCCGGCGTGCACACCATCAGCGGCTACTCGGCTCATGCCGATCAGAATAACCTCATCAACTTCGTCAACCGTATGCACCATAAACCTACGCATATCCGCATAGTCCATGGCGATGATGAAGCTAAAGAAGCACTAGCTGTTGAGTATAAAAAGCTTTTACCCGAGGCTGCAATAGAGATAGGTAGAGACTAGAAAAGGTAGACACGTTCCTCTGTAGGAGCGTGATTTAGCCGTTGTAGGAGTGTGCTTCAGCCACGAATCTTTTTATCAGTGATAAAAATCAGCTATTAGATTTACACCAAATCTTTCCCGGCTGAAGCCGGTCTTACATCAAAGCCAGTCCTACACGATACAAAAATCGCTGTACTCTTCTGTAGGAGCGCGCTTTAGCCGCGAACCTTTTAAGACACGAAGATGTTATCGAAGGAAACAAGCTCGAAAGCTGAAGATCGCATTCGATATAAACAAGTTCACGACCCTATTAGTCAGTCACTGCAATATCGATCATGTCGTGTGTATCCTCTACCGGCTCAAGGTTCTCTTTAGGACCCCTATTAATTTTTTTAGAATTAATTTTAACTAGGCAACGTCTAATCCGTTGATCTTGTTTTTCATTGGCCTTCTTCCAACCCACACTTAAATTATCTGCAGCCCAAAGTGATTTAGACTCTGAGGTGCACTTAGCTAGCGCATGATCTGCTGATGCTGGAAAAGCCACTAAAAACGGGACCGTCATAAATATCAAACCCAACAGCCTAAAAATAGATCTACGTGAATGACTGTTTTTATTGCTTACACCATTTAACTGCATTGTTAAATCCTTCTAACATTATGTTTTTTTTTCATTTTTACAGCAAAGGAAAGTACTCCCTTTTAGGTGTTAACTCCATGACAAAAATCAAAAAGGTAAGTATATTTGTAGAATTTGAGACAGACGTCAAAAAACTGTCACTGCCACAAACGTGACACTGGTAGGGCAAATATTCACACTAACCAACGTAATTAACATTACGCTTACAATAAGCCATAAAAAACAAGGTTACATCACATCTTCTTGCCATATTGTAGGAGAGTGCTTCAGCCGCGATTGTCTGGCCGCATTTGTATCATCTTTCCCGGCTAAAGCCGGTCCTACATTAAAGACAGATAGACGGCTCAACCTGGAGGTGCTCATCATGGGGTGAGCTTAGCGGTTATAGCCTTTATGTCGAGTTGAACTGCGGGCCTTTTTCCAGAGCTAGGCCTTTTTGTCGGCTGACAATAATGTTTAATTATTCTTGTCACGCTTTTGGACAAAACCACGTTGAATTAAACACTCCACCTAACTTGATTTGAATTAGGGAAAATATGGGAGCGAATATGCTGATAGTACGTCTAAATCAAATGCGTCGTAGGTATCACCTGAATGCCTTGTTCGCAGTCTGTAATAAATGGTTAGTTTTTTATTTGAGATGATTATCTGCGTCTTTATTTCCATAATGTTGTCATAAAAACTATTAACAAAATCTTTAGATCAGAGTTCATTTCCTCTTATGTTTTTCAGCTTATATTTTATATCTACTGATAATAAATAATCTGATTTTAAAGCAATAATTAGTCGAACTTAGATGCTAAGTCGATAAGCATACTCGCGGCATTAATGTTTACAAACCGGAGCGAAAGTAGGGTTCAACATCTTGCCAGTCTCAGAAGTAAGGTTTGAAGGCCTATCCGAGATAAGCTAAATTCTAATGAGCAGAAAGTGATAAGGAGTAGAAACAATGGTAGATGTATCAAAATCACGCGAGTTGTTAGAAAAAGCGATTGGCCAATACTTTTCTGAAAACGAAAAGAAGTACATTTATCCTTTATTACTAAATTGGTCAGGCAACGCAGATAACATAATCAGCTGGTTTGAGAATGAACCTATACCTGCTTTTGGTAATAAAACGGCCAAATCACTTTGTGGATCAGGCCAAGCTGAACAAGTTATTGAGTACCTTAAGGCTATAGAGTCAGGCGGCTTTGCTTGAGAAAACATCAATCGTTAATTAATCCGGCGATCCAGTAATAATGTGGCTTGCAACGATTCTTTGCACTTTTAGAACATTGGTCATTTATGGACGGAGCGACCATAAGATAGAAGTGAGCAGTACTCTTGGCTGTGCGTCTTCACCAAAATATGCCCTAGAGGAGTGACAATTTTATATAGGACAGCTCAATATAAACAAAAAAGCCTCATTAAAGAGACTTTGTTATGTATAACCGTGTGATACTTATCTACTTATATCACAAATGATGGTGCAGAAAGCGGAGCGTTACTTTTACGACTGCGGCCTAAGTTAGATCTTCGACTAACAGATGCTGCAAAACCATTGCAGTGCAATTTAGCAACATATCGAGATTGGCGGGCGCTTTTTTCAGCTTTTATATCCGAGTAACTATTACTCATGAGAACTCGCTCCAACGTTGACCTTGGCTAAATTATACTCAGTAATAAAGCAACTATCAACGTCCGTAATTCGAGTGTAGCTGACACATCATCATCCCGATGAGAGCTATGGCTTTTTCCTAACTTGGCGCATTTATATGAAACAGCCAAAATGCTGCCCCCCCCTAATTTCAACGTTAAATAACTCCAATACCGATAAATTATCAAAGAAAATGAATGTTAAATTTGCAGTTCACTGCTCACCCATAGGGGTAGGAACGATCACAATTCCTGGACATAAATGAGTTTCTCCGCTAGCACACTTCTTCAATGAGCAAGAAGTTTGACTCTCGCTTTTGAAGTTTTGATTAAAAAATGTATTCCTAATGATGTGCCCAATATTTTTAGCCACTACACTATGTTGTGGACAAAAATATTGGCCACGGTTTTGTAAGTCAACCAGCTCCAACTCGGTGTCTATCAGTGCAGTACAGGTTTATGGGCTTGTAGATGACCGCGTCAAGGCCTGAGTTAATGAAAAACGGTCGTTTTTTTACGTACTGAAATTACAAAAAAAACAAACCAGACATATACTTACACCGAATGAGACCCAAGACGCATTATAAGCTGGTAATCCTATCTTTTAGTACAGTAACCTCTATCCTCGCAATGAACCAGTTCAGTATCTCAGCTTAATGATTTGCAACCATAGCAAGCCACAGATGAAGACTCATGCTGAACTCAAAACAATACCTACATACCAAGAGGACGAGAATGATGAAACTCCTATCCGCAACTACTGCTGTGGTTTCGTTAGCAATGTGTTCATTTGTTGCTACCGCCGCCGATTTCAAACCTGCAGTTGCATTCAGTACTACCGGTAAATTCGATAAGTCGTTCAACCAAGCCGTGTATCAAAATGGCGTACTCAAGTATATGGCTCAATCCGACATCGACATTCGTGAGTTTGTGCCTGCCAATGGTGCCCAACGTGAGCAGGGTCTGGAGCGCCTAGCGCGTCGCGGGTTTAATCCGATAGTTGTCGTCGGTTTCATGTATGGTTCGGCGCTGGAGAAGGTTGCCAAGAAGTACCCTGACACAGATTTCGTCATCATAGATTCGGTCGTCGACTTACCAAATGTTAAGTCACTGGTATTTAAAGAGCATGAAGGCTCGTTCCTCGTGGGGGCACTGGCTGCAATGAAGTCTAAGACCAACAAGGTCGGCTTCGTTGGTGGTATGGACATTCCGCTTATTCGTAAATTTGCCTGTGGTTATGAGCAGGGCGCCAAGTACATCAATAAAGATACTCAAATGTTCCAAAACATGACAGGTTCTACCAGTGCGGCCTGGAATGATCCGGGACGGGGTAGCGAATTAACCAAGAGCCAGTTCACCAAGGGCGTCGATGTTGTCTTCGCCGCCGCTGGTCCTACCGGTGACGGTGTTTACCAAGCCGCCAAGGACGAGGGTAAGTTTGCCATCGGTGTCGATTCGAACCAAAACCACCTTCAACCTGGGGTCATGCTGACCTCTATGGTTAAGCTGGTTGGCGTGGCTACATTCGATATATTTAAGGCTGCCGAGGGTGGTTCATTCACTGCCGGCATCGACAGCCGTGGCCTGAAAGAGAATGGTGTCAACTGGGCGTTAGACGAGTATAACCGTGAACTGGTCACCCCCGAGATGGAAGCCAAGGTTGGCGAGATCACCGCCAAGATCCAATCCGGTGAGATTAAGGTGCATGACTACATGGTCGACAACAGCTGTAACTACTAAGGCTTAACCACAGGGCTCCTCGGTGCAGGGGAGCCTTAGATATGGCCATTTATGTAATAATATTTATGTCGTAGCTTGAGGACTGCAACGAAAAATGTCTCGGGTCGAAATTCGATGATGCTCTTGCCATCCCTGACTAGGTGACAGTCACACGCTTCAAGCATCACTCCCCCCTTACCTCTACTCGGCCAAATGTTGACATTTTTTGTTTTGCCTGCTCTTGTCCAATCTCACGGGCCTTGAGTTTCTTAGCTACAGGATCATTGGGATAATCAGTCACATCTAAATAAGGTATAGGATCAAGCTGCCAGATGACTTGGGGTTTAGGTTTATCTAAACTGCCGTCCTTTAAAAGTACTGACTGACAACCGGCTAGCATGAATAGCACAATATAGAGTGCAATATTGGTTACCAAGTACTTACGAAGAACGCTCGACACAGACATACAACTCAATATTGACAATAACCGTGCAGAGCGCGCAGTAAAACCGATTGTGATAGGGCGTAAACATTGGCTGTTTAACCACAATCATCGTGGGGCTGAGGCAAGTGCCATTTTGTACAGCATCAGAGAAACAACCACAGCGAATGGGCTAACGCCATTCGCTTACATCAAACACTGTTTAGAGCAATGATCTCACTCTAACTGCGACCTCAACAGCCTATTACCCAGGCACGTCAAACTTAACTAGACGTAGTTCGCCGGACGCTTACAGTAAGGTCATGATTCTTGCCTGATGTATTCACTCAAGTATGGTAAGTTTCGATAAGTCATATGTGAAGGACATACTGTTCCAACACTCTTAGGGGCGTGCAACGGATTAGAGCGATCCCCCTAAGATGTACCTGGACAGAATGAGTCAGTCCCTCTCCACGGACTCGCGCTTAAACCGATAAACGTGACCAACGTGACTGTCATTGAGCAGACTTTATTGTCTGCCGCCACTTTTCGCTGGCGATCCCTTCTGTCCGGGACGATTCGCGGGGGTGACCAACACCTAAAACATCGGGACAAAGCGAAAATCAACGATCGAATACGGCCGTTGACGGGTATTGAACGTCCTGTTTTGGCGCCAAAGTAAGGCCGCCAACCAGGGCCGTATTCGGCTATTCGTCGCCAGAATAAATTGCGAATCGGGTATTGTTGATGGGCGGTCAGCGATAGCGAAGAGATTAAGCTCAACAGTACGCGATCTGCTGCAGGTTGTGATCGACAGTCACGTTATGCAACCTAAGACATGAGCAATAATGGCCCTTTCGTCAAACCGTGTTAAAATAACGATGAATAATAATTTTGAGTATGGTTATCATGAGCATCGAAACCGTTAGTGAATGGATGCCTTACCTCTGCCTAGGGGGCTTTTTTGTCTTTGCTTTAGGCGTGAGTATTTATCATGTGGTGACGTTTGATGCATATAAAGCCAAGCAAAATCGTGAATAGTTCAGGGCTATTTTACCGAACTCAGCAAATGCCGGAGTTTCCCTTTAAATTTAAGGATTTTCGGAGCCCCTCCCCGTCCGCATGAGACTGAAAATGGCCTATGTCATTGCGTTTGAGACAGTTTTGACTGAGATAAAAAAGCGATAAAACTCACGGCAAGCACAGCCTATAGGCTAATGCAAAATGAGGGGGGGGATAGCGATGGGTTACTGTCATATGTTGGATTTGACCAGCAACTGAATAGTCGTGTATCTGTTGGGGTTACCCTAACAGGACCTCTTCTGTTTTCGCTATTTCATGGATAGGTTGAATAGGTAAACTTAGATCATGATAAACAAGATCTATTTTTTGCTCACCGAGTAGATCTTGTAACGCTATTTTTATCTCTCGTTCACTTAACCGCATTAACATCTCCTTCTCATGTAATACCAACAGAAGACAAATAGACTTTAACATTAGCTAATTTAGCAAGGTGGCTGACAGTTTTTTTGTCCGCAATTTAGTTTTAGAGATCTATTCAAGACAAAATATTATCACAAACTGTGAACTTAGTTAGCTAAAGGCTAGCGGTTATTTAGCTTAAACTTGCTCTGACATCATCGATGGTGATGAAGAGTTTTTTCTCTGAATTTTGAAACGCTTGAAACCCATAGCGTTCATAGAAGTATTTTGCCCCATCTTTGGCGTCAACGATAACGACAGGAAAGGCGACGCTGTCACTAGCCGCTAACAGCTTTCGGAGTGCGTCGATAAGTAACCACTCGCCAAAGCCTTTTCCTTTATATTGGTCATCGACAGCTAAACGAGCAATGAGACCACCTGAAGTAGATGATTGGTGCTTCTTCTGTAACTTATCAGGCAATACCTTTAAGTCAATTGGTGTCATTGTTAGCGTGTAAAAACCGATGATATGTGAGTTGTCGTGATCATCTTCCAAAACGAAAGTTCTGGTGTTGTCTTTCTTTGCTTGCTGACTAGCCATTACTTTTAAATAGTTATTGAGAGCTTCGATGCCGCAGTTGAATCGGTTTCTATCGTGATTACTTTTATCTAGAAGTACCGTATTCATCATTGAATTTTGCTCTCATAGCGGTCAGAAGCAGCTTTCAGTTTAGGGTTCGGTGTTGCTGGGCGGTCTAAAGCTTCCATTAACAACATAGCGTCAGCTTGGCTCAGTTTAAGGGTTTGTTCACGATCGATTACTTGTTTAGCTTTTTCAATCGCAGCACTTAAAACAAATGAATTAATACTGGACATGCCAGCAATAGCGGCAGCTCTTGTAAGTAAATCTTGAGTATCGACATCAACTCTAGCGGTAATGCGAGGCAAAGTCGTCGCCATAATGTTATCTCCTATTGTGTCAAAGTGTCACATGGACATTATGGTCTTAAAGTGTGCAATAAGCAATCGTTGTGTCACTTTGGCACGCGAGATAAAGATTTAAGGTTTCAAGTACTCTTATTAATCTATTACGGTTGAGTTAATGCAATAGCACTAGCCAATTTATGTCCGTGCGACCTGAAGTTGTATGAAGCGTTGTTCACCGCGATAAGAGTGAACCATGATTACGCCACATGATGAACGCACCTATCGCAACCACCATCAATGTGGCAACAGAAAAACCTACAAAGCATAAATGATGAATGTTTGAGGTGTCACAATGGCGTCTCTCACTGCTAAGGCGATGTGATCATTTTAGCGATGCAAATTAACACTCAAATCGATAGTATTGATATTCGCTCATATTAACCAGCTAATCCTGTGTATTGAATGCAAATGCCTGTGTTAACAAAGGTTGAGCTGCAATTTATATAATGCTCAAATATCACACAAAAAGCTTAAGCCATGAACATTAAATTGCGTAGGAGCGACTTTAGCCGCGAACAACCTTTCCATTCATTGGCATAAACAAAAGCTTCCCGACTAAAGTCAGTCCTACAAGATAACACCACCCCACCACCGTAGGAGTGGCTTTAGCCACGAATCCTCATCCACGACAAGCCACAACGCCAATTCTAACCACCGTAGGAGCGGCTTTAGCCGCGAAAAAACTACAATTCTTATTCTTGATAACCATTTGGATTCATAGACTGCCATTTCCAACTGCTTTCAACCATATCATTCAACGAATGTACCGCCTTCCACTCTAGTTCATTCTGAGCGAGAGCCGGATCAGCATAGCAGGCAGCGATATCTCCCGGACGACGATCAACAATTTGATATGCAATCTGCTTACTACAGGCTTTCTCAAACGCATTGACCATCTCAATCACGCTCACGCCGACACCCGTACCGAGGTTATAAGTTACCAGACCAGACTTACTGGCTAGCTTTTCAAGTGCTTTGAGGTGACCTAGCGCTAAATCGACCACATGGATATAGTCACGCACACCCGTACCATCACTGGCATTATAATCATTTCCAAAAACACTCAACCGCTCTCGCTTACCTACGGCAACTTGCGCAATAAAAGGCATGAGATTGTTTGGAATATCATTTGGGTCTTCACCGATCAAGCCACTTTCATGGGCTCCCACAGGGTTAAAATATCGAAATCGAGCAATATTCCACTCAGGATCGGATGCATATAGATCTGCAAGAATATTCTCAACCATCAACTTTGATTGACCGTAGGGGTTTGTTGCACAAGTGGCAAAGTCTTCGGTTATTGGTAGGCTAATAGGATCACCATACACAGTGGCGGAAGAACTAAAGACTAAGTTTTTCACTCCAAATTTACTCATTACATCGCAAAGCACAAGCGTACCAGCGACGTTATTTTGGTAATACTTCAGCGGTTAAGCAATTCCACAATCGTATGACTACCAATATAGCTGGCACCACCAGTGACTAATGCTGCCATCATATTTCCTTTAAAAAAATTACAACACCAACTACTCAAAAGTTGACATTTTAAAACAAAAAAACCAGCAAACATTTAGTCTGCTGGCGCATATCATTTACATTTTCACACATTACTAGGTAGCAACTACGCTCAGGTTGATGAGCAGGGATATTCGCAAACTCTAATTTAATTTTTTGCTTCGGCAACTCCTTGCGTTATGGTGCAGTCCCCCTGGGGCGAATTAAGCGTTAAAATAGGGATGAGATTAACTAACAGATTTTGGTTCGATAAAAGCCTTGCAACTTGGTTTAGTGCTGACAATGCTCTTGCTGCTGCAGGGGATGCCTTTTCAAGATAGCGATAGTTTCGATACCTTCGATTGGTAATGTAGGTAAATCGTAGGGCTGTTCAGGATTGAACATTCTAATGACTTATATTGTGTATCCGCCCCTAATTAGGTTACCAAGAGTGACATCAAAACATGATAGGTTAATTTTTACATGATTTTTTAACCTATTAGGTTTTACATGTTATGCCAACTACCATGCACACCTTATACGTTAATTTTTACACGTTATTTTAACCTATTATTTGAAGGCTAGCGTGGCGCTGTTGATCAAATAGTAGTTCTAGATGTAACTACTCTAGGTGTTTTTACGGATCAGACAGCTTGTTTCCTAAACAAGCCTAATAATAAGCCTACAACGCCGAATGTAACAAATCGCACTGATGGCTTTTTCAAGCCACAATGACACGCCATAATAACTGAATAAACAACTAATTAGAGACCGTTATGACCACAAGAATTTAATCTGTTGTTCAACAGCTTAAATGTTACCCAGACGTTCATCTAGTCTTTCTCTGTACTAGCATTATGGTTCTTTAGAAAAAATCAACTTTAATAATAGAGACATACTCATCTTCAACCAGCTTTATCACTTTACAAAGGGCCATCAGAAAATATGGGAATTTCTAAACAAATAAAGCCAGGAAAAAAGTCCTCCATTTTCAGGCTTAGCACCTTGTTATTAATTGAATATTCTACAGTGTAGGCACTGGCACCAATAGCTCACGCTGCTGGTGAACAGGGATCGGCTCTACTGGCTAAGACGGCTCAGGCTGCTGGTAAAAAATGGAGCAAGTAGGCAGAAAAAAGTCCCGCCAATTATAAAATGAGTGAGACCTGAATTTTTGCGTTAATGCCCAATACTTATGATGGATGGCACCTTATTTTCCAGCTAGTAATGGATGATTGTGATGATGGAAGTGTTCAGACGGGTGGTTTAAAAAGGGCGACCAATCTTGTTGGTGCGCCCCATACAAACAGGCCAACCCTAAGTAACTGATAAATCAAGTGGTTTATCAGAGTTTATGAATAATCTCATTCCATTTGTAAACTTAACTAAAATTTCGCCCTCTTCATTTCTGATGCACTCCAGCACCTCGTTACCCCTGAGTAGCTGAGTTAACTGAGAGGCTTGTTCATCTAATTCATTTTCTGTCATTTTTTAAACTCCTGCTTTGGTCTGCCATCTTCCCAGACTGCCCTATCACGCTTACCTTTGTCGTAATTTTTCCTGTTTTTATAAACTTCATAATGCGGCTGATTTTTGTGGAGTAAATCCTTTTCCCATATTTCTCCAGTTTTGATGTTGCAATCAGCTTTACAGCCCCTAACACTTCTAAATAAATTAGGGTCAGTAAGTGGTGTTTTATCAAGAAGGTTTTTGGCTATCTTAGCCTTTCCTACTATTACACCTACTCCGGCAGCTAAAACCCCTTTAGCATCGCCTTGGCCTACTGCAATGATTGCATCAGCACCAGACCTAACTCCAGTAATTTCCGTTAATGAATCTCCGTCAATGATGCCGCCAGTATTATCTGTGATGGAGTCAGCGGCAAGATCAACAGCACCAGCTATTATTTCATCCCGATAATCCCAGAAGACACTAGCCATTTCTTTAATGGCATCGACAGCACCTAATCCTTGGCTATTCTCATTGCCATTGGCACTTCTCTGTTTACCAGTATTCTTAGCATAAGTCTCTATCGCTTCTTTAGCGCTATCTTCTACTTTTTGCTCATTCTTTTGACCACTTGAAACAGCAGTTTGGTCTGTTTTCTTTTTCTTATTACCAGTTTCGGCTATTTGGACAACAGAACAAAAAGCTTGTGTACCACCGGCGGCTTTTGTCTCACACACGCCCTGAGACTTGTACCCTGTCGGATCCACCCCTGACATCGGATAATTCAAGATATACGAGTAAGGGTTGGCACTCTGGCTGTTCTCGGGGAACTGCAAGAAGGGGTCAACACTCAGGAAGCGACCCACGTTGTAATCGTACACCCGCCCGTTCATGTGGATTAATCGAGCAGAATCATTTCATTATCATAGCAAATACCGTAGCCACAAGTTTCTAGCTAGACGAATTATTTGAAGCATTGCTGCACCCTTTCAAAGTATGGTAATCTTTACTACACTTTAGATAAGTGAGATCACAGTAAAAATATACGTCACCGATGAATTTGAAAAGCTGATGCATAAAGCCAAACTAGATGACGATGTCATCGTAAAGGTAGCCAATGAGCTGAATAATGGTCTACATGATGGTGAGCTGCAAAGTGGGAGCCTATATAAAAAACGGATCCCTTCACCAGGCCAAGGCAAGCGAGAATCAAATCGAAGTGTGATCGCTATCCAAAAAGGTGACCGATTGTTTTTTATAGATGGCTGGCGAAAAAAAGACGTCCCCAAAAAAGGCAAAGAGATCCCAGATAAGTTAATGGAAACCTATAAATTAATTGGTGATAGCTTCCTGAGCTTTACAGACGAACAAATAGAGCAGAACATCTTAGATGGCCTGCTAAGAGAGGTTAGAAATGACGGATAAACGTTTAGAAAACATGCAAGAAATGGCGAAGCGCTTTAGTGAAAACGGCTCTGTTGATCAACTCACCATGCGTAAAATTGATGCCCTCGCGATGAGTGCAAAGAAAGAAGACATGACCGCTGCCAGAATTCAACTATTACGAAAACGAGAGCACATTAGCCAAGGCGTTCTTGCTACCGTTCTCAATATGAGTAGCGAAAGTGTTCAGAAGTGGGAACAGGGCAAAACCAAGCCTCAAGGGGCTGCATTGCGCCTATTAAACATTATCGATAAGAAAGGAATTACGGCTGTCATATAGTATGAGCCACATTGGATTTAAACGCTCATCAATAGCGGCTAAATGATAAAGGCTCCGACAAGGGAGCCTTTATCAAGTCCTGATAAATATTGTCTATTGGTTTTTTACACATTCACTAACAATAACGCCATAATTAGATATGTCTTTTCGCCCCCCTAGACCCTGTAGCAGATTCTGTGTAACTACCTAATTTATATGTAGTCTGCTATTCGATCTTCAAACTCGATAATAAAGCGATTTAGTGCTGGTTTCCAGTTTCTAATCGGCATCGTCCACTTCTTAGATGCTTGCATAATTGCCAAGTAAACAACTTTTTTTGCTGAGTCATCATTTGGGAAGAGCTTGCGGTTCTTGATAGCTTTCCTAATCACACTGTTTAATGACTCGATTGCATTGGTTGTATAGATGGCTTTTCGGATGTCTTGAGGATAATTAAATAGCGTATTAAGATTACCCCAGTGTCGGTGCCAGGATGTTGAGATATTAGGGTATTTTGAATCCCATTGTTCACCAAAGCGCTCTAAGTTAAGCAACGCTTCCTCTTCGGTCACAGATTGGTAAATCTTCTTTAAATCAGCTGCCACGGCCTTATAGTCTTTGTACGGCACAAACTTCATCGAGTTTCTCACCATATGGACGATACAAAGTTGGATTTGAGTATTTGGGAACACGGTATTTATCGCGTCAGGAAAGCCTTTTAAGCCATCGATACAGGCGATGAGGATATCTTTTAACCCACGGTTTTGAAGCTCAGTCAGCACATTTAACCAAAACTTAGCGCCTTCGTTCTCAGCTATCCACATGCCAAGCAGCTCTTTGTGGCCTTCGAGATTAACCCCAAGCGCGAGAAATATAGCTTTGTTGATGACCTTATTGTTTTCTCTTATTTTCACCACTATGCAGTCAA
>NZ_RXNU01000018.1 GCF_003966225.1 Shewanella canadensis | reverse complement strand
CTGAATAGTGATTAAAACTATTCAAAGGATTATGTATAAAAATAGATCCGTCATTTTCCCTTGGTAATTAGCAAACCGACAAAATCGGTTGGTAGTTAAGGTACGACATAATCGCTTGGTGATCACATGGGTGGCGGGTACTCTGGAACTCAATTATGGACATAAGCGCGTTAAAGCATTAGCTCTAACTTATGATATTTAGATTAGGGAATGGGATAATCGGATATGCGGTAATGCGGTAATGCCAAGCACATGGATGACTAATATGGAGTGCGAGGTATTTGGCATCCTATGCTGCGCCTTGTTCAGCTTTCGCAGGGTATCAATAATACTTTTGTTTATAACGAGCTGCTTAAGAATTTCTGAACGACCATTTCGTTGAATTTTTGAGGTTCCTCATAGAATGGGAAATGAGAAGAGTTCTCAAACCAAATAATTTCTTTGGTTGGAGCAGATAACACATCATAGTATTGCTCAATAAGTGAAGATGGCGTGTCATTATCATGGCGCCCTGTAAAAAAATAGACTGGAACATACACTTGGTTAACGCTTATTCTGAAATCAAGATACCAAATAGCTTCATCATTGAATAATTCTTGTGAAAAGCCCCAACCGCTTATGATCTTTTTTTGCTGATTTGAATATACTGGACGATTAAGTATAAACTCCTCAATTTCTTCAGAACCTGATTTTCCATAAACTTCTCCACCATAATAGCCTACCCATTTTATAGTGATATCATACCCAGAATCATCAGTATACTCCCCGTCTTCATTCGGACGGCCTATGTAATCAAGTTCAGTAATTGCAATTTCATTGCTGGCTGCAATTGCTTTCTCTAGAGCAAAATCATAACTAAGCTGTTCATTTTCAATTACATCAACCACCTGCCCAACACTGCCAAAAGCATAGTAATTATCAGGATAGGAATGAATTAAGAATGTGCCAATAATCGTTCCTGATGAGTGACCTAGCATAAATATCTTTTCACGATTAAATCTCGTTTTTAGATATTCTGTCAGTTCATGCCCATCTGATAGAAACTGAGATAGGGTCATACTTTCTTTTAGAATACTCGGCGAGTAAGATAGCCCTGCACCTCTTTGATCCCAGTTGACTACAATAAAGTGTTCTTCAAGCTCTCTGTTTTTTTCATGCAAAAGAGGCATCATGGCAAAACCTGGGCCACCGTGAAGTACCAACAATATGGGTTTCGAAATATCTTTGCCTTGAATCGATATCCATTGTTCCACCCCACCAAGTGTAACTTGTTCCAGAACATCCATTTCAGTTGCATCAACCATGTCAGGGTTATTAGAGTCACTTTTATCACAACCGACCAATGCACTAAAAAAAACTAGAACACATAAAGCGTTACTTATAAGTATTTTCATACCTTTCCCTATTCGCTGAATGCAATGCTGACGCCCTAATAAAGGTGACAAGCACGACGCGTTTTTTTGTATAAAACTGCGAGCCTGCGAGCTATATAAAAAATCGCAGAGCACTTGGTATCAACGTTGATTGTTCTGTGTACACCCAGCATAAACTAATGAGGTGAAAGCCCTCTGTAAAAAGATCACAGTTCAATAACTTGCAGTTATTGAACTTTAGATCCTAGCGAATGGCAAGGACATATCCGCGAGGATTGACTGTAGGGTCAGTTAAACTCGCTCTCATCAACGATGTGGGGTACCAAACAGCATCAGATTACTTTTTTGAGGACAAATCTTGATAAAATCCATGCGTCTAATATTTTACTCCAACTAACTTTGGGGCGTGCGACGTGAAGTCGTATGAAGCGCTGTTCACCGCTTTTGAGTGAACCATCTGTATCACCAGGTGAACCTAGGAGCCTGAATAAAGTAGCGGCTCTGACAATGTAACGAAGATTGGTTATAGACCAATTGGGATCTGAATCGTGAGAGAACGATCCTCCTGATAACCACAAATCGGGTGAGTGCTAGGTAGTCAGTATGATGAACATATGTGAATCCGCATAAGGTGCGTTATGTGATGAAACAGCGGAAGTGGTTTATACGCTGTGGCCAAAAGGCAATGAGAGTTGGAAAGAGATTGCCCCATGCTCTTTCGTGGTCAATATAACTCTTCGCACTATAGCGGGCATCTACCCTGACATTGCGCGACATACGGAACACGGTAAGCCTATATCGCTCCCACTGGGAAAGCTTTTATGGCCGATAGCGATGTAGGTATAGGAGGTTGGAAAAAGCAAAAGCTGCATTGTAACGATGCAGATACAGACTTGTGTCTGGTCACGAAAGTGAGCCCACTTCCGACTGGTCTCCCGTTGCAAGATAATTTGAAGAACTTTATTCAAGGAGAAACGCAAATGATGATTTCAACAGAGATTAGTGCCTCTCCTGACAGCGAACAATGGCAGTCAATAGACTGGAAATCCGTTGAATCGCAAGTATTAAAGCTTCAAATGCGTATTGCAAAAGCAACTCGAGAAAGTAAACACGGTAAAGCGAAAGTGTTGCAGTGGCTACTGACTCACTCGCGCTCAGCAAAGCTTCTTGCTGTTAAACGAGTATCACAAAATAAAGGTAGTAAAACACCTGGAATAGACAGAGTCATCTGGAACACAGATGCTCGCCGCATGAAAGCAGTTCATCAATTGAGTAGAAAGGCGTACAAAGCCAAACCACTCAAGCGTATCTATATCCCCAAAAAGAACGGCAAGCTCAGACCTTTAGGCATTCCCTGCATGATAGACAGAGCGCAGCAAGCGCTCTACCTTATTGCGTTACAGCCTATATCGGAGACGCTTGCTGACCCTAACAGCTATGGATTTAGACCAAATCGTAGCACTGCTGACGCTGTCGATCAGTGCTTCAAATGCCTGGCTCAAAAGAAATCAGCGCAATGGGTTCTTGAGGGAGATATCAAATCCTGTTTTGACAAAATCGGGCATCAATGGCTAATCGACAATATAGCTATAGATAAACGCATGTTGGAACAATGGTTAAAGTCTGGCTTTGTAGACAAAGGGCTGTTTTATAATACCGATGAGGGCACACCACAAGGTGGGATCATATCCCCAACTTTGATGTTAATGACCCTTGGCGGGCTGGAGCAGCACATCAAATCTACCGCTCTTGAGAAAGGTGCGAGAGTCAACTTTATCGGATATGCCGACGATTTCGTCGTCACTTGCGCTTCAAAGGAAGTGCTAGAGAACGATATCAAACCGTTGATTGCTGAGTTCTTAGCGGAAAGAGGCTTAACACTCTCCGAAGAGAAAACGCACATTACCCACATCAACAATGGTTTTGACTTCTTAGGATTCAATCATAGGAAGTACAAAGGGAAATTGCTCATTAAACCGAGCAAGTCCAATACCTTGCTGTTCTTGAGTAACTTGCGCGAACTCATCAAAAAGCACGCAACCATCCCTGTTAACGATCTTATCAAACTGATAAATCCAAAACTAAGGGGTTGGGCGAACTATTATCGACATTGCGTTGCTAAACAAGTATTCGGGTATGTTGGGCACAAACTATTCTATGCGTTATGGCACTGGGCAGTAAGGCGTCATCCTACAAAGTCTAAAACATGGGTGGCCCTTAAATACTTCATCAACCGCAAAGGCCAATGGCAATTTCACGGTTGGCAGAAGATCATGGATATGGATTGCCAGTTTAATCTATTCCAAATAGCCAAAGTGCCTATTGAGAGACATGTGAAAATCCGAAGTGCGGCTATACCATTCGACCCTCAATACCAAGAATATTTGGTTAAAAGAAAGTCGAAGAAACAAGCTCGTAACTCTTGGAACGATCCTGCTCTGACTGCTTTATAAGTTGCTGGGTATCAAACGATGCCTTTGTGGAGGCTTGAGCCTAGTGCAGTGAAAGTTGCACGCTGGGTTCTTAGGAGGGCGGCACTTGGTAACAAGTGTCGTCTATCCGACAAAAACGTGTTTCAAGTTGGCCTAGTGAATGTCCGGAAATGGCACAGAATAGCAACTAAATCTCTACTACGTTCTGCCCCTGATAGTGATAGAATCTCCGCATCAGAATTACCGAGAAACTCTATGTTTATCCATCATGTTAACGGCATCGACTGGCTGGTGATTACAGCTTTTGAAGAACTGAAAACTATATTTATCGAAGAAGCCGGTGCGATCCCCTTTTGCTTCTCTACCGCCAGCGAATTGAACCTGATTGATCAAGCCAAGCGCACTTATGGATATTTGCCTACACTCAGCGGCGTAATCACCGATACTGGCACTTTCCAAAGCCAGGATAACGAAGAAGATTTGAACCCACAGCTTGCCTGCCTAGTTGAGGGGCGTGGCCGGGTGTTTATCTATTACGGCGGCTTTGTGGCTTTTGTGGATGACGAGCAAACCTTTATTACCCGAATGGACTGAAAATTATTCATTAAGTTAAAATCGGCGAATTGGCATCCCTAGTCGTTCATCCGCAAGCGTTTCGTTTATTAACAGGGTGCGAATTGAATGGAGCCGGATCCTAGCTTCAATAAGAAAAGCAATACTGCGGTTAACTGGAGAGCTGTATCCCTAGCAAGGAATGGGGCAGAGACGAGTTACGAAACCTAGCAATAAAACCAAATCGAAGAGATAGATAATCAGGTGCAGATGCGGCTGCGAGCTTCCAAAACATGGATGTTTTGGCAGAGCCCACAAGGATGTGCTTGCGGCGTCTCACAGAAGTGTCTGCACATAAGCGTACCGCAGGCTATTAGTCCATATTGAAGGTATAACCTTCAAACAAACTATCCAATACCAACTCAGCCGGAAGCTAAATCAGAAAATATTATCAGCCTTCATTCGAAGGCTAATATTTTCTCACCATAAAAGTGTTCATCTCACGGTGAGATGATGGAAATATCAGCGAATTGGTCTCATAGTTAAGTGATATAGGCGAGTACGATGCCGGACTCAAACTTAATATTTCCCTATCAGAGGTGAAGCATGATCAATATTCCGAACTTAGAACACCTGCCTGCGGAGATCCTCGTCGGCATCGCCAACGAACACCTCAGACTAAATTGCAAGGACAGGCAGTCTCTGTTCTATGATCTCGACATCCCCAGCACGGTATTGGAACAGAAGCTCAGCGACTCCGGGTTTGAGTATGATATTCTGGCGAATCAATACCGGTTGATAAAATAGGCTTTTACCGATTATTATTAAGCCTTAGCCTTTGTACTCGTTCGCTTTTTTGTGGCTGTTGTACGAGAAGCCGCAGTCGACTTTTTACGGTTATTGCTCGTCGACTTACTGTAGCGTTTTTTCCTGAAACTGTTAGCCGGCGCCTTTACCCCCTGCAGCGCCGAAGGCAACTGCGAACCCGCTTGGATAATTAACTCAGACAGTGAAGCGATTAATGGCGACATGAAGCTTAAATACTTTGCCTCTTTTCGACAAATCGCGTCTAAGTTACTCTCCCACAGTGCCGTCATATCCGGCGTAGTCGCACTCATTGGCAAGCTATTGATTAAGCCTTGGCCCACTGGTGTTGAGAGAATCGATTTCCCCTGCCTCGACAGAAAACTTCGCTTGAATAGCAGCTCAATAATCCCCGCTCGAGTCGCTTCGGTTCCAAGACCATCGGTGTCTTTAAGAATTTTTCGGATCTCGGGGTCGGTGACATAACGATTGATCCCTGTCATCGCACCGAGCAGAGTCGCATCGGTAAAGTGTTTAGGGGCTTGGGTGTGTTTCTCGACAAGCTCCCCCATGCCCGAGTGAAGTTGCTGACCTTTAACTAAGGGCGGTAGTACCTGACTCGAGTCTTCATCATCACCTTCACTGCTATGGCCACTCGATTTTTGCTTGTCGCTGTTTCGACCGAAAAGTTGCTTCCAACCCAGCGATCTCTCCTGCTTCGCCTTAGTTTTGAAATTCCCTCCCTCGATCAAAACCCGAACCTCTGTTTCACTATAGAGATACGGGGGGTAAAACTGAGCCAGATATTGACGGGCAACCTGCAGATAAATTTGCTTCTCACGGGCCCCCAATTGAGACAGATTCGCGGTTTTCTCGGTAGGAATGATCGCGTGGTGGGCATCGACTTTCTTATCATTCCACGCCTTAGATTTGATTTTGATGTCGGGCGCTGTCATGCCCTTTACAAGTTCAGCGGCGCCAGCGGTTATCGCAGAAACGACCTGAGGCGCTTGTTGAAATTGTTCGACAGGCAGGTAGCGACTGTCTGATCTAGGATAGGTGATCAACTTATGCCGCTCATAGAGCGTCTGGCAGGTATCGAGGACCTCTTTCGCGCTCATGCCGAAACGTTTGGCTGCATCGATCTGCAGTGATGATAGGCTGTATGGCAGCGGTGCATTCTGTTTCTTATCTTTCGCCAGCACTTGGGTCACTTCGGCGGGCTTATTCGTAATTCGGCCAACCACGTTTTGTGCTAAGCCTTTAGCCAGCACTCTTCCCTCTTCGTCCATGTAAGGCTGACATGCCTCGCTGGGCTGCCATTTCGCCTTAAATGCCTCCTTGTTATCCGTTGTCAGATTCGCCAACACCTCAAAGAAGGGCTTAGAGACAAAGTTCGCGATCTCTTCATCGCGCCTGACCACTAAACCAAGCAGCGGCGTCTGTACCCGCCCCACGGAGAGCACGCCTTGATAACCCACCTTACGCCCCTGAAGGGTGTAGGCGCGAGTCATATTCATACCATAGAGCCAGTCGGCGCGGGAACGAGCCAAAGCCGAGGTCGATAAGGGAATAAACTCCCGATTACTGCGCATCTGACCTAATGCGCGTTTGACCGCCTGAGGGTTCAGATCGCTGATAAGCAGACGCTGCGTGTTATTGAGTTTTTCACCCTTGACCCCAAGATGAGCTATCACTTCGTCAACCAATAGTTGCCCCTCACGGTCAGGGTCACCGGCATTGACAAGCTGTGAGGCCTTTTTCACTAACCCCCTGAGTACGGTGAGTTGTGAACGTGTCTTAGGCTTAGGTTTCATCTTCCATTGCTGCGGGATGATGGGAAGGTGTTCGAACTTCCAGGACTTAAATAGCGGATCATAATGATCGGGTTCGGCTTGCTCCAGCAAATGACCAATACACCATGAGACACAATCCCCATTGGCGGCCATGATATGCCCATCGCCTTTCTTATGAGGCTTAGGCAGTACATCGGCAATCGCACGGCCAAGGGAGGGTTTTTCGGCAATATAGAGGATCATCTGACGAGAGGTACCAAACACTGTATAAATTACCAGTAACTTTAGCCTAAACTCCTGCTTGCTGCAATGCTTCTATGGCAGCTAGCCATGACATGTTTGTAAATTTAGTTGAGAACCATTCTCATTTAACTGTAGGATTCCATCAATTAATGACTCCAAAGGAAGACAGATGTTAGCCACAACACCTCAAATAGGCAGCAGTTTAGACAAATTATTGCTGTATCATTTCCTACTGGTCACTGCCGTAGCCCTGCTTGTTACTCCTTTTATAAGCGGAGATAAAACCTTCAAGCTAATGCTTCTGGTCTCCATGCAGATTGCCCTCACCTGCATCAGCACCTTAATAGGGCTTAATATGGAGCACAGGCTTAACAGAGGTGCTGCAACCCTGCTATTTAGTGCCTGGATGTTAGTCTGGCTAATGCATCTAATCTAGCCAATAGTGGGCTAGTTAAACAGTCAGTCATTAGGGTAAACCATCACCTCATCTGTTTTTGCTTTATGTGTTCAACATGCATGATCAAGCCATCAACAGTCTCTTTCAACAGATCCAGTTCATCGATAGACAGATCGTTTAGCTGCTCGAGGTTATATTCTATCGTGTCGATGATCTGTTTATGAGGCCCCTGCATTGGCCTCATAAAATAGGCGGTAACTGTCGCGACTATGGTGCCGAAGAACAACATGGAACCCATGACTATCCAGATCCCACCGATAAAATGAGCGGCGCCGGAGACGGGAGCATCGGCGATTCCCGCCGTGGAAAATGCGGCTATGCCCCAATAAAGCGCATCTCCATAAGTTTGTATTGACGAGTTTTCGGCATTCGATTCAAAAAAATACAAACCGGCAGAAAAGATGAGCCACAGCACGATCAGTAGAGCTAACATTTCCACAAAAGGGGTATGAATAGAGATATCTTTGATAAATCGAGTTGAACGTTTGGTTTTTTTCATGAGCGGCACCATCTGACATGAACGAGTCGATTCATCTATAACTTTAGATTCACCACTTTATATGTTCAAGATAAATGCAAAACGATTGTCGATAGCTCTCAATAAATAATGAGGCATTAAAAAAGCCAGCTCCGATTAAGGAAACTGGCTTTACTTAACTCACCTCACCTTCAGCTAGAGTAAGCTGAGATAGTGACCCTTCATCCGACTAGGGATGGCAGACGTTGTGTAGTTCTATGTTAGTGCCGATATCTTTACTGCGATTGGCCTTAGCATCGTCGTTACGCAACTGAGTGATATGATCGAGATAATCCTGATCGACATCGTTGGTAATGTAAATGCCGTCGAAGACAGAGGTCTCGAAACGTTTAATCTCAGGGTTTTCCATGCGAACGGCTTCCACCAAATCTTCCAGATCCTGGAAAATCATCCCATCGGCACCAATCATCTTGCTGATCTCATCCACATCGCGACCATGAGCAATCAGCTCAGCGGTCGTTGGCATATCGATACCGTAGACGTTAGGAAAACGGATCTCAGGGGCCGCCGATGCGAAATAAACCTTCTTAGCACCCGCTTCACGAGCCATTTCAATGATCTGCTCAGATGTCGTACCACGAACCACCGAATCATCAACAAGGAGAACGTTCTTACCCTTAAACTCGACGCCAATGGCATTGAGTTTACGACGAACAGACTTCTTACGCTCCTGTTGACCCGGCATGATAAAAGTACGGCCAATATAACGATTCTTAACGAAACCCTGACGGTAAGGCAGGTCCAGATTACGGGCAATTTCTAACGCGGTATCGCACGAGGTTTCCGGAATAGGGATAACCACATCGATATCGTGATCTTCCCACTCTTTCTTAATCTTCTCGCCAAGCATAGAGCCCATGTTGACACGGCTGCCATAGACAGAAACCTTATCAATCGTCGAATCCGGGCGAGCAAAATAAACAAACTCAAACAGACAAGGAGCGTAGCTTGGAGACTCGGCACATTGGCGAGTAAATAACTGGCCATCTAAAGTGATATAGATAGCTTCACCCGGCGCCACATCGCGCATCAACTCGAAACCTACGGCATCGAGTGCAACACTCTCAGAGGCGACCATATACTCGGTGCCACTTTCCGTTTCATGCTTACCCAGCACGAGCGGGCGGATGCCAAACGGGTCACGAAATGCAACCATTCCCTGGCCAACAATAATTGCAGCAACCGCATAAGCACCACGAGTCAATGAGTGAACGTTAGCAATGGCATCAAACACTTCGTCTTCAGATAAGACTTGGCTATCGCAGTGCTGCAACTCGTCGGCTAACAGATTCAATAACACTTCAGAATCTGATGTGGTGTTAACATGGCGGCGCTGTTTAACCAAGCGCTCTTGCAACTCAAGAGTATTGGTTAAATTACCATTATGAGCTAATGAGATACCAAATGGTGAGTTAACATAAAAAGGTTGAGCTTCTGATGCGCTAGAGCTACCGGCAGTTGGGTAACGGACATGCCCGATCCCCGTAGTGCCTTGCAGGCGTTGCATATGTTTAGCTTCGAATACGTCTTTTACCAGACCATTGGCTTTACGTAATCTAAACGCACTACCATCGACAGTCACGATACCAGCAGCATCTTGTCCGCGATGCTGGAGTACAGTTAATGCATCATAGATAGTCTGATTAACCGATGTTCGGCCAACTATTCCGACGATACCACACATGGGTAGGCTTCCTCATTGTAAGATGTTCTGATAATTATAATCTTGAGTTACTAAAAGCCTGAAAGAGCGCTGCCAGCAACATGATAATGCTTATATGCATTTTATATTTTGGGTACAAAGCTAGACGTGTTTTCTATGTAGTCGAAAAACCACTGAATAACGACGCCGAATTCGGGCACGAGTTGCGAACTCTGCCACCAATCTGTATTGGGTGCTCCAGTAAAAGCATCCATAAAAAAGAGTAAAGCACTCACAATTAAGGCGCCCCTTAAGGCACCAAAGCAGAGTCCGAGGACTCTATCAGTTCCCGATAAACCGGTTTTATCGACGAGCTGACCGAGGAGATAATTCACCAAGGCACCAAGGATCAGTGTCGCGACAAAAAGTATCGCTATAGCGACACCATTGCGGAGCATCTCATCTTGCATTTGGGTTAGGTATACAGCGAGGTCCTGATAAAACTGACTCGCAACGAAAAAAGCAGCAAACCAAACCACGAGGGACATGGCTTCTTTTGCAAAACCGCGAAGCAGACTAATTAAAGTCGAGACTCCGATAACGGCGATTATGGCGTAATCAATCCAAACCATTGAAAAGGTGATCCAGCATAGGGTTTAAGACGGCGCGATCTTACCAGAGACGGAGCATATTCTCACCCCATTGATGAGAATATATTGTTTCTGTTTCTGATTTCAGATTTTGCTTAAGAAGCCGTTGGTTCGTAGGCGACGATACGGCCTTTCAACTTTGTCAGTTTTTCAATACCCGATTGAAGAGACTGCAATTTTGATTTCGAGAGTTCAGGTCCAACGAACACCTTAGTGAGCTTGCCATCTATCGGCGTTGCAGGAAGTGTATAGGCATTAAAACCTTTCTCTCTCAACTGCTTTACCAACCCTCTAACATTAGCCGCATTATTAAAGCTACCCAGCTGTAAGGTATAGGCTGATGAAGGTTTAATGGCGGGTTTTTTCTCTGCTTTTACAACAGCTTTTGACTCTGCTTTGCTATCGGCTTTAGATTCAGCCTGCGGCTCGGCTCGTTTGTCCACGCTTACCGCGGCTGTAATAGGCTCGATGGCCGCTGCCGCAGAGTCAGACTCAACACTTGATGACTCAAATGCTTGCTCTTTTTCACTCAGGTCTAACGCCACTAAGGCTTCATCGGGAAGGGAGGCTGATTCAACCTCGGGCCTGAGTGGGATCTCAGAGAATTGCTCCACTTGGTGCTCTTTTTTACCATCTAAAATATCGGGCAGAAAAATGACACCTAAGGCAACGAGCACTATGACACCGACGAGACGGTTCTGAAAATGACTAGACAATTTTTTATCCTTTAATAGAGATGCGTAGCATCTCTATTTATGCCACTGCGTGGCGTTATTGTAAGTAAATTTTTATACAGCTTGGTTCAAACGGATTCAATCACACATCTAACCGGACACAGACGATGACATTCACACCATTCCTATCTGAAGGCCTTTAAATTCTGCAACAGTGTAAAAAGAGCCAAAGACAATGATCATATCCTCATAATGAATCTCAGATGATATCGCCTGCCAGGCTAAATCTACACTCTCGTATATATGCGCATCACACTGAGTCGTTAATGCCCCTCTCAATGCCTCGGCCGACGCACTTCGTTCGGTTTTTAGCCGGGTAAACGACCAGTGATCGACTAGAGGAGCAAGGGTTTGAATTACTTCGGTGCAATCTTTATCTTTTAGCATGCCACATAACGCAAATAAACGCTTAGGTTTATACACTTCGAGGCGGCTCACCAAATAACGTGCGGCATGGGGATTATGAGCCACGTCGAGTAGAATCAAAGGAGCCTGACTGACGGTTTCTAATCGGCCGCCTAGCCTCGCCTCTCCAATCGCCTTCTTAATGACATCCACCGACAGTTCCGGCCAGCCATGCTCAATAACGGCCAAGGCAGTAGCCGCGTTAGGCAGCGGTAACTGAGGTAGAGGGATGTTATCGAGTGTCAGTCTCTGGCCATTAAATTTCCAGGTCTGAGAACAAGCATCCAACCGGTAATTAAATGCTTGATTAACTCTGTAAATATTTGCCCCGACCTCTTGTGCCACATCAAAAATTGAATCGGGCATATTGGGTTCACCGACAATGGCCGGCTTTGAGTTGCGGAAAATCCCCGCTTTCTCGCGGCCAACCAAGTCGCGCGTGTCACCAAGGTATTCCTGATGGTCGATATCAATCGAGGTCACCACGCAAATATCGGCATCGATAATATTGGTCGCATCTAAGCGGCCACCTAAACCCACCTCCAGCAAGATAACATCGGGGGCGGCGGCTTTGAAAATATAGAGACCAGCCAGAGTCGCAAATTCGAAGAAACTTAAAGAGATCTCATTTCGCGCACTATTTATGGCTTCGAAGGCTTCAATCAAAACCGAGTCGGCAGCATCATCACCATTGATACGGACTCGTTCGTTATAATGGAGCATATGCGGCGAGCTATAGACGCCAACACTTAAACCCGATGCAAGTAAAATTTGCTCGATGAAGGCGCACGTCGTCCCCTTGCCATTGGTCCCTGCAACGGTGACCACCTGAGTTCCGGGCAGTTCCCGTAACTTCAGTCGATCGGCAACCTCAGATACGCGAGTCAGCCCCATCTCAATTTCGGTAGGATGGATAGCTAAAAGATAACCTAACCAATTATCTAAACTTGCGTCTTTAACAGGAGCTTTTGGCATAACTTTATTATTCTTAATTAATCACTGAAAAGTAACACCACACAGTGGTATGAATAGAGATGCATAGATCTATCAATCCAACATAAACAGCGGACCCAGGGCGAGCTTAGGCAGCTCGTATCGCTCAGGATACGTGACATCGACCATATATAGCCCATTAGGTTTGGCCGTTGGTGCCGCCTGACTCCTGTCTTTTAGATCCAGTAATTGGGGGATCCACTCTGGACGCTGATTACCCAAACCAATTTCTAACAGAGTACCTACAATATTACGTACCATATGGTGCAGGAAAGCATTCGCCTTAATATCGACACAGATATACATGCCTTGACGGGTAACATTTACCTCGTGAACACTTCTGAAAGGGGTCTTAGATTGACAATGAAGTGCCCTGAAGCTGGTAAAATCGTGCTCTCCGACAAACTGCTGTGCAGCCTGATGCATGATATCGGCATCGATATTACCCCGATAATGACTCACACCCGAGCGTAATATACCGGGGCGATAATCATAGTTATAAATCATGTATCGGTAGCGTCTCGCTGTCGCCGAGAAACGAGCATGAAACTCATCATCGACAATCTTTACCCACCTTACGGCAATATCATCGGGTAGATTAACATTGACACCTAAGGTCCATGCCGAATCTTTGCGTATCGCATTTGTTTCAAAATGAACAACCTGACCGGTGGCGTGGACGCCCGCGTCAGTTCTTCCGGCGCAGTGAACCCTAATAGGCTCATTGGCCACCTTAGATAGGGCGCGCTCTAACTGAGCTTGTACTGAGTCAACTTCAGCCTGTCGCTGCCAACCAAAATACTGACGGCCATCATATTCGATACCTAACGCTACTCGCATACAACCTCTTTGAAAATTTTAACCATGGACTCGAAAATCGAGCCAACAACAATATAACTGTACCCAAGCCACTTCAAAATGTTGAATCCTGCATTTCGAGGTCGTTTGGGTATAACCTAATTTGGGCGCTGGATTTTAGCATATTGTCCCATAATAAAAAACGGCGCTTAACGCGCCGTTTTTAGAAAGAGTAAGACAATTTAATCTAAGGTTTTAAATAAGCCATCGGCTTCACTTTGTTGTCTTTCGTTGCCGTCCAGCTGAACCTCTTTAAGCAGGGCTTTTGCACTATCGGTATCATCAATTTCAATGTAGGCGCGAGCTAAATCCAATTTCGCATTAACGGAGTTTTCCTCATCATCAACATCGACCATTGAGGCATTGCCCATCAGGCTATCGAGCTCGCCCATATCGACATCGAGTTCTTTATATTGATCCGTTTCGGCGACATCTTCATCTGCTTCATTGAGAAGTCGATCAATATCGATAAAACCATTGTCACTCTGGAAGCTGGTAAGGTCGTGCTCCGGAACCTCTATCGCTGGTGACACGGTTTTTTCTTTGGCATCGAGCGCAGCCAGAGCTTCATCGACAGTTAACTTCTCTTCAACCTCGTCAGGTACTAACTCCAAGTCTTGGCGAACATCGGGGGTCACCTCTTCCGGCGAGCCGATGAGTTCATCATCGCTTAATAGTGGGCTGTCATCTTTACCCCCCAAATCGGCTAACGAGCCATCCCACTCTAAGCTGTTATCATCGACCTTCTTACTGCCTTTAAGATCTGCAAACATGCCGCTGCCTCCCTTCGAAGCAACTGGATCCATTTTCGATTTATTATCCACTGACTCTAAATCGGCTAATAGTGCATCGAGTGCTTCATCTTTACCCGAATCGGTATCGGCTTCAGCTTGGTTTTGAGTGCTCTCATCAACCAACTCAGGTGCAATATCAGAGTCGATATCCTCCCGGCTCATGTCAAAATCAGCCAGTAAGGAGTCCAACTCTTCCTCTTCGACCTTCTCATCTGAGATGATGTCATCAGGGGCTGGCTCAGCAGTTGATTCTGAGACAGGTTCTGGAGCATCGAAACCAGCAAGCAGTGCGTCTAAGTCCTCTTCACTGACATTGTCATCCGCGCTTTCGTCACTATCTAACTCGGCCGCAATCTCATCGGTTAACTTAGATTCAGCTTCAGGTTCTGATTCAGCTTCTGGCTCGGCTTCAGCCTTTGGAGCATCGAAACTGGCGAGCAGTGAGTCAAGGTCCTCTTCGCTGACAGTTTCATCCGGACTTTCGTCACTCTCTAACTCGGCCGCAATCTCATCAGTTAACTTAGGTTCAGCTTCTGGCTCGGCTTCAACCGCTGGAGCATCGAAGCTTGCAAGTAATGAGTCCAGATCCTCTTCACTAACATTGTCATCCGTACTTTCGTCACTCTCTAACTCGGTCGCAATCTCATCAGTTAACTTAGGTTCAGCTTCTGGCTCGGCTTCAACCGCTGGAGCATCGAAGCTTGCAAGTAATGAGTCCAGATCCTCTTCACTGACATTGTCATCTGCGCTATCGGCCTCTAACTCGGCCGCTATTTCATCACTAAGATCCGGTTCAGTCCCCAGTTCGGTTTCATCCACCTCTGGCTCATCTTGAGGGAGATCGAAGCCCGCAAGCAGGGAGTCCAGGTCCTCTTCACTGACATTTTCATCAGCATTATCTGTCTCTAACTCAGCAGCGATCTCGTCGGTGAGATCTGTTTCAATTTCAGCGGCGGGCTCATCAAAACCTGCTAATAAAGAATCTAAGTCATCTGCAGATACGATTTCGCCATTGCTTTGCGCTACACTCTCAACCGGCGCAGGCTCCTCATCGAATCCGGCAAGCAATGAGTCTAAATCATCCTCATCGGCACTGGCATCGGGACTAGGCTCTTCTTCATCCTGCTCTCCCATCGCCTCAGCCCAAAGGTCATCTAACGACTGTCCCTCTTCTTCAACGGGTTCTTCAAGGGCTTGCTCGTCGGCACCAGAATCGACGAACATATCCTGTTCCGTCGACAAGTCGACCTCAGGTTGTAGCTCACTCGAGTCAATATTCATCAGAGAATCTATCGATTCCTCTTCATCGGTGTCGAGATGTACCGCCATGGCCTCTAAATCATCGGGGGCTTTCAGGTTTTCAGGTGCCGGCTGTGGAGCCTCTGATTCAGATACTGGCTCCTCTTTATCTTCTTTGCTCTCGCCCTCGTTACGGCGACGTTTGAGGAATAACCAGAATAGAATAAGTACTAAGAGTGCAGGAATTGCGGCGCCAAGGATCAACAGCAATGGATTATCCATTAGGCTACGCCAAAGATCTGAGTCCTGTTCGGTCTCAGGTTGCTGCAATGCGGCAACTTGCTCCTTTAACATCTGAACTTCAGCATTTAAGGATTCATTTTGCTGCTTACTTATCTGAAGTTGCTCCTCTAAAATCGAGATCTGCTCATTTAACTCGTCGATTTTGCTTTGCAGTGAATCTGTATCCCGGCTGCCAATATTTAATTGGTCTTCGGCTCTGGCCAAATCATCTGTCAGTTGTAACGCTTTGGCTTCGGCGGCCTCAAGCTTCGCAGTTAAGCCTTCCATAGAGTCTGCATTGGCAGCAATAACTGCCGTCGTGGAAGGTGCTTGAGTTGTTGATGTCGAAGGTATCGATTCAGTCACGGTTTCTGTGACACTTTGTTCAACTTCCGGAAGGGTTACCGGCTTAGGTTGAGATGTTTTTGTCGTAGAGGTTGCCTTTCTCCAGCCTTTATCATCTCGGGCAGCGCGTTCCTTTGCCATGCTCTTAGGTATCGCTAACATCACCTCTTTAGAGGGGATGAGCAGTATCATGCCTCTCTCTAGACTGTTGTAGTTCGCGTTTGAAAAAGCATGGGGATTAGCATCATAGATTGCCGCCATCACTTGGTAGATATCGACGCTATTATCAGGCCGTACCCGCTGAGCTATACTCCAAAAGGTATCAGACGACTGAGTCGGTCCATATTGCCGGTTCATCTCCCTCACCTCGCCATCGGGGCCGGTGATCTTCAGAGGTTCAGCGGCATAGGCGTGATTTAGCGGATTAGCAGTCAAAACGAGTAGAGCTGAGGCCATCAGACCGACAAGATACGAAGTGCGAAAGTTCATTAATTCTTCCCTTTCAAGCGCAATGGTTCTGCCATTAAACAGCATAGCTTTAGGCAATTGTATTTATTGAGATTACTATAAACCAGAAATCACGGGTCTGCTACTGTTCACAATTCAAAAACATGTGCTAATACAAAAAAAGCCTGCAAGTTGCAGGCTTTTTCATCTAAATAGACCGGTTTAAGCTTAAAACTGAACTATATCGGGCTTAGATCAATAATAATCACGGATTAGCACTTCGGCAATCTGAATGCTGTTTAGTGCCGCACCTTTTCTAATGTTATCAGCGACAACCCATAGGTTAATGCCATTATCATGGGAGATATCTTTACGAACACGTCCCACATAAACGGGATCGGTTCCGGAGGCATCGGTCACAACCGTTGGATATTCTTCGTCGGATTCAAAAAGTTCTACACCAGGCGCATCACGCAACACTGACTTAACATCTTCTGCATCGACAGGCTGTAGCGTCTCCAGGTGAATCGCCTCAGAATGGCCGTGAAAAACCGGAACACGCACCGCAGTCGGGTTAACGACGATATTATCATCACCGAAGATTTTCTGCGTTTCCCAGACCATCTTCATCTCTTCTTTGGTATATCCGTTATCCATAAACTTATCGATCTGCGGCAAGGCGTTAAACGCTATCTGCTTTGGATAAGCTTTTGGCTCTACCGGAAGGCCTTGAAGTAACTTGGCGCACTGACTGGCCAACTCTTCGATCGCCTGCTTACCCGAACCCGATACCGACTGATAGGTCGCGACGTTAATTCGAGAGATCCCATAGGCATCGTAAATCGGTTTCAAAGCAACCAACATCTGAATGGTCGAGCAGTTAGGGTTAGCGATAATATTTCTGTTACGGAAATCTGCAATCGCCTCCGGATTCACTTCAGGTATCACTAACGGGATATCGATGTCATATCTGAAGTGAGAGGTATTATCGATAACCACACAGCCATTTTCGGCGGCGATTGGCGCCCATTTAGCCGAAACATCACCACCAGCAGAGAAGAAACCTATCTGTGCTTGAGACCAGTCAAAGGTATCAACATCAAGAATTTCTACCTGTTTACCGTGGAAGGTGACCGTATCACCAGCACTACGGCTACTGGCTAGAGGGTATAAATTAGCAACGGGGAAATTGCGCTCTTCGAGGATCTCGATCATTGTTTGACCGACTGCGCCCGATGCACCTAAAACGACAACATTAAATTCTTGTGACATAATTACCGACCAACTCCTGAAAATCCTAAATTGAGCAACCAATCTACATCAGATTGCCCCGCAGTTACTAGCTTTAACGCACTAAATTCGCGTCTATGCTTGTGATTTTTTCTCATAAGATCAAACCCATTATTATTAGCTGAATTTTCACGGGCTTTTATTGCACAATCATCAAGCAGGGTTTGTCGAAACAGTTCATCGTCATCACGCAGATCATAGACAAAACGGGACAGCTGCAACAGTGCCTTCTCTGAGGGAATTTCGTCCAGCGACACCTGCTGAGACCATAGCGCTGGCAGCAGAGATGTCATCGACTTATCCGCATCCATACCCAGAACGGCCATTAATTTTTGATATAGCATAAAGGTGCCACGAGCCTTCCCCTCCAAGCTGTAACCCGCAATATGGGGCGTCGCTAACTCGACAAGCGGCACCAGCTCAAGCATAGGGTCAGGCTCACCTTCCCATACATCGAGCACGAGTTTGATATCCGGGCGCAGCGCCTTTACCTTTATCAGGGCGCGGTTATCGATAACCTCCCCTCTGCAGCAGTTAAGCAGCCAGGTATCAGGCTTTAAGTTTTGTAATCTCTGCTCATCGAACAGATACCAGGTTTTATTTATCCCGTCTCGAGTCAATGGAACATGCAAGCTGATCACATCGGCTCTTTCGGTTAACGCCTCGAGCGAGACAAACTCCCGCGGGTCATCGGCTTCGATTAATGGATCGTTAAGCAACACCTCGACACCATAGGCCTCGAGGCATTTAGCCACCGCCGAACCGGTATTACCCGCGCCGACAATCCCGACGACCTTGCCCTTAAGCTCGGTATCGAAACGCTTCGCCAGTTCCAGCATGGCAATAAATGCAAACTCCCCCACCGCCGTGGCATTACAGCCCGGTGCATTGGTAAACGGGATCCCTTGGCTGGCAAGATAGCTCTGGTCGATATGATCTGTGCCTATGGTGGCACTACCGACAAACTTAAGATTAGTATTGAGCGACAACAGTGCCTGATTAACCTTAGTCACCGAACGCACCAAGAGCACATCGGCATCTTTAACCTGCTGCGGGGTTAATGTACGGCCATTAACCGCTTCAATCGTACCAAGATCACCAAAGAGCTGTTCCACATAAGGCATGTTTTCATCGGCAAGGATCTTCATATTGTTCCTAAAAAGTAACATGAATAAGTGAGATGGCGCATTCTAACAAGATGGCAGCAGATTGAGAATCACCTTCGAATGAAGGTGAATTACATTTTTTACTTTTGCTCAATTGTATTGGAATGTTTGCTTTGAGGTTGCACCTTCATTGCTATCTATAGCCTGCGGCTCGCCTAAAGTGTAGATACTTCTTCGGGGCGCTGTGAAGCCATCCATGGCCGCTTCACGAAAACATCCCTGTTTTCGATACCCTCAGACGCATCTACACCTGATTATTTCTCTCTTCGATTAGGCTTTGTTGTTAATCGTAAGCTTTGAGCTTGCTAACTTACTTTTGTCCCAGAGTTCAATGATGATATCTGATGTGAATGGAATCATGAATGCAGTTGTGACATGGTCAATGCTGTTCCCTACATCATAATGACATCTCCCATATCCTTATGGCGCGGAAGGTGGGAATGTCGAAAAATATCTGGGACATTTCATCCCTTGTTTTCGATACCCCCAGCCGTATCTACACGCGTCGGTTTAATAGAAAGTGCTCTCTCCGATTTAGCGTTATTTTTAACTGTAAGCTTTTGAGTTTACAGACTTGAACTGTAGACATGAATATTTAAGCATCATCTACCCGTTCAATTATCATACAGCTAACTAAGGCTATGCTATCACCAATCCCAGCAAACGAATTGACGGGCCAAACACACTGTCCGATTGCATGATATCCCCACGGTCAAGGCAATGACGAACTGAGCACTTAAACGAGGTAATACCCATGAAAACATCTATCATCGCTCTATCATTAGTTGCTATATTCTCTGCCACTTCAGCCAACGCTCGTTATGAGCACGACATGGCTCAGGTTGCAAAAATCGAAGCTCAAGCAGCGCAGCAGAACAAGCAGGTCAAGTCCTCATACGAAATGGCTCTCCATGCTGAAGGTCTTGAGGTGGCAAAACTGTCTTCAACATCCGGTGAATTCGATGCCTACTACAAGGTTCCAGTTGAAGGTGCATGTGGTGAAGGCATCTGCATCAAGAAGTGAATTATTCAACTCAGATATACAGCCAGGACAGGAGTTCTGGCTCAATTGAATTAACCGATCTCTAACTAGGCGAGTTCTAATAGGCCATCAATGGCATTAGTCTTTGCTGCTACAGCAAATAATCTCCTTGTTTAAATACCTGTTCGATCCCCCTATCTCTCACCCTAAGAGTTTCACACTGTGAAACCTCGCCGTGCTGTCAACGGTCACAGACGCATCTACACTTGGTTATTTCAAAGAAGGTACTCTCTTCGATTTGGCTATGTTCCTAAAGTTTTTCAACTCACTTTTGCCACCAAAGTTTGTTAACCTTCGAATGAAGCCTAATTACATTTTTCCTTTTGTTCAATGATATTGGGATATATGTTTGAATCTCGTTCTTTCATTCTTACTTATCGCCTCCGGCGAGGGTATGTGCAGAGACTTCAGCGAAACGCCGTGAATCCGTCCGTGGAGGCTCGACGATGGCATCTGCTGTAAAAGGATTTACGAATGTCGCGATCACATGGATGTGAAAGAGCGACCATGCCATCAACGTCCGCTGCCGCATCTACACTTGCTGATTTACAAGAAAGTTCTCTCTTCGATTGTGGTTCTTTTGGTTAAGTTGCTAACAAGAAAATGCCCCGAAGTGAGTTACAGCCTTTAATCTCGCATGCTCTCTGCTGTCCGTTCTACCCTACTTTTTATATGGTGTTCTTGTTCATCAGCTCGAACTCTTTAATGATTGATAGGGCTAGCCACTCCCACCAGTATTGCTCCAAACAGCATCTAGCCACATCTGCCATCGCGCGTAGTTCCGTAGTGCCACAAACAACAATCGTGCGTAGTTCCGTAGTGCCACAAACAACAATCGTGCGGAATGAACATCGCAGCATCAAAAGCTTCATCCACAGCCCGCGCATAACAAGGCGCTGCTGCCGACCTACTACACTTCGCTCGTTGTAAGCTAAACTCTACGCTAGCACACAATGGCTCCGTTCCATCGGCGGCCAAGCTTGGCGTTATGGCGCATAACAATAGAATTAAAGCATGACAAATCTACGAGGAGATAATAATGCCTATTGAATTTGGACTTGAAGAAGCTTCTAATATTTTTTTGATCAACGTATCTAAAAAACTGAGCATTGCAGAGCTGAGACAAGCACAAGGAAACTGTGAATCGGCCATTAAGGCTGTAGGCAATATAAAGATCTTGGTAGTTCTTAGTGATTTTCAAGGATGGGAAAAAGCGCAAGGATGGGAGGATATAAGCTTTGCGGAAAAAAATGATGCTTACATTGATAAAATCGCGATCATTGGTGATAAAGAACGATGGGAGGATTTGATTCATGCGTTCACCACCAAAGGTCTAAGGCCAGTGCCCATTGAGTTTTTCGGAGAGACAGAGATATCGGCTGCCAGGGGCTGGCTTGTTGATGGTGATAAGGATGGAACGAAATACTGAGAGTTGGTTAAATGCACAAGTTGCTGCATCGGACGTGGTAAAGCTGTCTTCTTTTGTGCAACAAGGCCGCACAAAAGCAACCAACTTCAGCACGCCACTGAGCAAGGCGTTATCGCACATCTGATTGCCATACATTTCTGAATGAAAATCCAATGAGCTAGAGCCAAATCTCTAACGCATTTCTGTCCAAAATGAGTTTAAAAACATCCAGCCCTACTACTCAAGAACTTAAATCGAAGAGATAAATAGTCAGGTGTAAGCAAGCTCGAGGGCTTGGCTTTCATGGCGAGGTTTCACATAGTGAAACTCTCCGAGCGAGAGATAGGGTGAATATGGCAAAGCCATAAGCTTATGAACGAGAAGCATGGAAACTGAACTGGCATTTGTATATGGACATACTTTATCGAACTGGCATTTAAACACGGATGTTGTTTGAAACCGCAGAGCGTATAGGGAGCGATCTCTTTATAAAAATAGTTATAGCGTTCCGAGGGATTACTTACACATAAGGTAGTTCTTTCACATCTGACCCATAGGGATATGGGAAATGTCTTTGAAGCGTAGGGAACACTTTAGACCATGTGATAACGACATTGATATATCCTTATATGGCACCTGCTGCAAGCAATTAATAGCGATGAGGCCATTCCATTAAAACCACAAAACAAATAACAAAAAAGGGAGCCTAAGCTCCCTCTCTATGCCGCATTAGCGGCTAACAACACTTTGTATAACTTTCAAATAGAAAGTTACTTATACTTGCGCATAACCAGAGTGGCATTGGTGCCACCGAAACCAAAACTGTTACTCATCACAGTGTTTAGCTCGGCTTCACGGTATTCAGTCACAACTGGCATACCGGCCGCTTTCTCGTCCAGGTTATCGATGTTGATACTCGGTGCGATGAAGCTATCTTCCATCATGATCAAGCTGTAGATAGCCTCATGAGCGCCAGCGGCACCTAGTGCATGACCGGTCAGAGACTTAGTCGATGCGATTGGAGGTAAGTCATCACCGAAGGTTTCACGCAATGCTTCAAGCTCTCGCATATCACCAACAGGCGTCGATGTACCATGAGTGTTGATGTAATCGATAGGTGTATCCACATCGGCAAGAGCCATCTGCATACAACGTACCGCGCCTTCACCCGATGGAGCAACCATGTCATAGCCATCTGAAGATGCGCCATAACCGACAATTTCGGCGTAGATTTTTGCGCCACGAGCTAAGGCATGCTCAAGCTCTTCGACAACAACGATTCCGCCGCCACCAGAGATAACAAAACCATCACGGTCAGCATCATAAGTACGTGACGCCTTTTCAGGTGTGTCGTTGTACTTAGTTGACAACGCGCCCATGGCGTCGAAGCCCATAGTCAGCGTCCAATCGACCTCTTCAGCGCCACCGGCAAAAACCATATCTTGCTTACCCATTTGGATAAGCTCGGCCGCATGGCCGATACAGTGTGCACTGGTAGCACAAGCAGAGCTGATAGAGTAGTTCATACCTTTAATTTTAAAAGGCGTCGCTAAACACGCACTTGCTGTACTCGACATGATGCGGGGCACGATATAAGGGCCTACGCGCTTAACACTTTTCTCACGAAGAATATCGGCAGCTGTAACTTGATTTGCAGAAGATGCACCACCGGAACCGGCAATGATCCCGACACGAGGGTCTGAGTACTGCTCTTCGGTTAAACCAGCATCTTCGATGGCTTCAGCCATGGCGATATAAGCATAAGCCGCCGCGTTACCCATAAAGCGCAGTGCTTTACGGTCGATATGTTCTTTAGGATCCAGTTTGATGTCGCCCCAGACATGGCTGCGAAGCTTCATTTCCTCAAACTGATCTGAATGAGTGATACCACTGCGGCCAGCTTTTAGTGACTCAGTGACTTCTTGCTTATTGTTACCAATACTTGAAACGACGCCAAGTCCGGTGATCACGACTCTTTTCATTATTCCTATCCATTCTGTACATTTAGTACGTTTAGTACCAATTTGCTGACGCTATAATATCGCTTTTATTGCAATTAAGTGGTCAGCTTTCCATAAAGACGCGTAAAATAATGCCTAATATGAGACATAGAGTAAATTCATTGACTAAAGAACATGAAGAAAATATGCAAATGAGTAAGTTAACTGGTCATTTATCCTCAATTTTCACCCTTTTTCCCGTCAAAAACGATGCCAGCCAGACTCTCACTTTAGGTCAATTGGGCTTAGGTTGCCCTAGGCTGCTAGTCTCATTATGGCATTATTTACGAAAAAACAGCCCTTCGAGAGCCGTAAACTTAAAAATCTTCGAATCACATTTCGATACACTGGCCGACTTCAATCTAAAACTGGCTTCACTCGCCTCCCCTGACTCAAGACTCACTCAGGACGATGAACAATCGACCATGGTAGAGGCTCTCCTTCGAGCGGATATTGTTGCTATCGAGGGCTGCCAGCGACTTATCTTCGATGATGGCCGCTTCATACTCGATATCTACTTAGGTAGCACGCAGAGCCAGCTTCAGCAAATCGCACCAACCTCTGTCAAAAACAAGGTGGCGGACGATTCGGCGCTTATCGCCCATTGGAGTATCACGGAAAAGATTGAAGCCGACTCACTCGACGAAGCCAGCTTCTGGCAGATGGCTAAATTAAGCCGTGATAATGCGACGGTCTCCTTTAGTGCTCCCGATAGAGAAGAGAGCAAGCACATTGCTGCTCTGGCTCAAACGGTCGGCCTGGGGCTCTTACTTGACACCACAGTACCTGGGACTCAGAAAGCCACTGACAGCAAGTTCGCTGATACTATTCGTAATGATATTGATAGTAATGACATTGATAGTAATGATATCCCGCTGCTGGAGCGGCGTGCGTTAAGGCATGCACAATCAGATAAGTTTCAGTACTGCCCTATTACAGCGGCCAACAATAATGACGGTAAAGGTGAAATAGCCATTATCGGCGGCGGAGTAGCCAGTACACACTTGGCACTCTCACTTGCTCAGCGCAATAAAAAGGTACGCATTTTTTGTAGTGATGCAAGTTTTGCCCAACAAGCATCCGGGAATAAACAAGGCGCCGTCTACCCGCTTCTCACACCGGATAACGGCCACTTAAGTCACTACTTTCAACAGGGGTTCCTGTTCAGTCGTCGCCGCCTGCAAGCACTGATAGATGATGAGTTTACCGTCTCCTATGACTTTTGTGGCGTACTGCAAACGGGTTTCGATGCCCGCAGCAGCGCACGACTGGACAAAATCATTAATGGTCAAAGCTGGAATGAGAAGATGGCTTACCTTATAGATGCTGCCTCGGCTACACAAACAGCGGGTATCGATATCGATAAAGCGGGGATCTATTACCCGCTGGGCGGCTGGATATGCCCTCACGAATTTACCCGAGCCGCATTCGATAAGGCGGCTCGACTAAGCGATGTCACCGTAGAGTTTAATGCCGACATTACACGCATAGAACAAAAAGAGGGGCTCTGGTATCTGTATAAGCGTGTTGATGATAACCACACTGACTTTACAGATAACCATATACAAGAAGCTTCGCAGGAGCTTGAAATCGGCCCCTTCGCCAATCTGGTGTTAGCCAATGGTCAGGGACTCACTCAGTTTAAACAGAGCGAGAAGCTCCCCGCCACAGGGTTTCGTGGACAGGTCAGCCACATTCCGTCACGAAATGCGCTAACTAAACTGAGCACGGTGCTTTGCTCCCACGGTTACCTGACTCCGGGGCATAACAAATTTCACTGTACCGGCGCCAGTTATGTGAAAAACCCGACAAACCTCGATTACTGCGCTGTAGAACAGGTAGAAAACCTACATAAAATCAAACATAGCTATGTCGATAAGCCCTGGACGGAAGATGTGGATATTACCGGGCACAGTGCGCGGGTCGGCGTACGTATGGTGACCCGAGATCATGCTCCTATGATGGGGTGTGCCCCCGACACCAACTTGATGCTGACTCAATATGAGCAACACCAACATACCAAAGAGAGCATTAAGTTTTGGAAAGAGACTCCCGCTCCGACTCATAAGGGCTTGTTTATTCTCGGAGGGCTGGGCTCGAGGGGGATAACTTCTGGCCCTTTGGCGGCAGAGGCGCTAGCTGCACAGCTGTGTGGAGAGATAGTTCCTCTTAGCATGCCGATGCTTGAAATGCTCAACCCCAACCGTTTTTGGATGAGAAAACTCATTAAAGGCAAAGCGCTCTAAATCATAAAGCCTCTAGCTCATAAAGCACTCTCGTATGCCACGGTATCAGATAAACAAAACCCAGCTGATTAGCTGGGTTTCTTTTTATCTCTGTACTCTTATTTTTTGACTCTGACTCTGTTATTGGTATCACGACTTTCTCTGATCAGTTCATCGTTGGCTATGGTTTGAGTCGACTTAGATAACCTGTCATACAACAAGACATTGACTGACGCGGCCAAGTTCATACAGCCGACAGTCGGGACATAGACGACTGCGTGGGCTTTATTGATCACCTGCTGACTGATGGTGCCATCCTCGGGCCCGAAGACATAGATAGCCTTCTCAGGATGTTCAAATTCAGGAAGTGGTATTGCACCTTCAACCAAATCGACACAAATAATCTTCACACCAACGGGACAACTGTCGACCAGTGACTCAACAGCCGTCAATGGGATCTGCTGGCTTGCACCTTTGGTATCGGTATTGTATTGGGCATTACCATTGCTGGCGGCTAATAGGTATCGTTTGCCGGTGAATAATACCGAATCGACACGGTAACAACCCGCAGCGCGCATGATCCCACCCACATTGGTCGGACTCTTGGGGTTAACTAACCCGATACTGACATAACTTCGTTTCATTTTACTACTCAAACAATTAAGCCTTGATGACTTTACTTAGCTCAGACCAGGCATTTTCAACGAGTGAAAAATCTCTGTCATCTAACTCTTCTCTGGCCAAGACCAGACAGGTTTGCATCTTTTCATTAAGGGCATCGAAACCCTGATCGTCTTCAACTTCCAGCTGAGACAAGACAACCGCAAAATGTCCTTGAAGATAACCACTGGCAAAAAGTGCATCATCATCACCCTGTTCAACGATGCTTGATACCCAATTCTCTGACGCCAGCTCATACTTCTCTAACATACCCACTCCACTCATTTAGTGTGATTTTGATTTGAAGCAAGCAAAATAAGCTCGCTCTTTAATATATTTGTTCGGTTGTGACTCAGTCTAGATCCGGATTTGCGACCTGATACATCACATAATCATGATAGCCAGTGATCACCCGGTAGTAGCCACACAGTTCCCGATCCAATTCAGGGTCGCCACTATCCACAATTAACGGCCTGCCTTCAAGTGCTTTTAACTTAGTTTTTGTCGCCAGAATAATAATATTCTCTTTTCCAATCCGCCTGATCAATGGCGGTGACAACTGTTGATTGCCTCTTCCCAGAATATGCCCTTGCCCACCGATAAGGGTTATCACTAACTTGGTCGGCAATTCATCCGTCATTTCGATGAGTTGCATCGCCGTCAAATCTGAACCCAGAAGCTGGTGAGATTTAACAAGATCGACACCCAGCAAGGTGTTATCCAGATTAAGTTCAGCCATCACAGCTGCGACTGTACTGCCCGAGCCCATGATATAAAGCTCATCTTCCATCTCCCCGATAATCTCCGCAGCGATATCGGCAAGCACCAGCTCATCGCTCTCAATCCCGCCCATCTTAACGGCCTGAATATATCTGGGCTCGGCTGGCACCAGCATTTCACCAAAGCGGCGCGCCTTAACCCGCCCTTCACGAAAAGCGATTTCGTCGATATCCATCACATCGGCATCCATCAGGCTCACAAGTTCACCGTCGAGCAGCATCTTGACCACCATACCCGACGCATGAGGCGTGATGCCATATACCCCTGAATGGATTTTTACTCCGGCAGGCACACCAAGCACTGGCATATTGTCATGGGCTACAGCAAAGATATCGCGCGCTGTCCCATCGCCACCGGCAAACAGCAAGAGATCTAATGTTTCATTGAGTAAGACTTTAACCACAGCCTGAGTATCTTCAGCCTGCGTTTCATCAGCGACTTCATGCACGACTCGAACATGAAAGCCCATCTGCAATGCCAAGGTTTCGCCCATTGGACCCGAGGCCGTAATAATTTCAACCTGCTCCCGGTACGGTAAGATCACCTCAAGGGCCTGCTGCATTCGCAGGTGAGCCTTAGGCTTAGCCCCTTTAGCTATCGCCTCCATAGCAACACCGTCGCTGCCTTTAAGCGCGACGCTACCACCCAGACCCGCTAAAGGGTTAATAATCAAACCTAAACGAAACCGACTTGTCATTACTTGTCCTTGTACAAATATTTGATCGCACGCACTGAATATCGGAGTTCAATACCAGCGTTCTATTCCGGCATGCGATTAACGTTAATGTTTACCCTTTTGGGGGATAAAAAAGATAGCCAACATAGCAAGAAATGCACAGACCGCCGCAGCAACCCACGCCAATGAAGCCCCACTTCCATCTCCCCAGATCATACCACAGAGCCAGGTCCCCAATGCCCCACCAACACCAAAGCTTAAGCTTGCATACAGTGCCTGACCTTTACTGCGATGACTGATATCGAAGTATCCATGCACAAATTGAATGGAGGCGGCATGCACTAAGCCAAACGTAAACGCGTGCAGGAGTTGACTCACACCCAGCAACAGAAAATTATCGACACAATATGCCATCAATAACCAACGAACGCCGGTAAAGCCCAGGCTGATGATCAATAGTCTGTTTACCCCGAAGCGACCCAATAGACGCGGCGCTATCATAAACATCAGGATCTCAGCGAGCACACCGAATGCGACATAGATGCCCGCGATGGCCTCACTGTAACCGGACTGCTTCAGATAGAGGACGAAGAACCCATAAAACGGCCCTGCACTCATCTGTAACAAGATAGCGGAGATAAGAAACCAGAATATGGCCCGATCAATTTTAAGTTTTGGCTTTTCGGCTTGATGCTTAACCACCACCCTGTCTGACGGCAGCGGCAAGGCACTGATCAGTAAGCCAATAAACAGCAGCATGCCGATGTAGGGTAAAATCTCGGTTCCCCACAGGCTGATTGCAAAACCGACACTCACAACAAACACCAGATAACCTAAACTACCGAAGCTGCGAATGGAGCCGTAACGCGAGGTATTTTCACCTAAGGTTTCGAGTGTTATCACCTCGAGCTGGGCTAAAATGGCATTCCAGAAGAAAGTATAGATACTCAAACTGATGGCTAGATAGGTGAAACTGCCATCATAAAAAAAACTCAGATAGCTGACGGCAGCGGCTGCGGCCCCCCACTTAATCAGTTGTGAGCGCATACCCGTTTTATCCGCCACCATGGCCCAAACATTTGGCGCTATGATACGGGTGGCCATCAAAATGGCCAACAAGAAGCCTATCTCTTGGGGATTAAAACCACGGTTCTCAAAGAAGACCCCCAGATAAGGCACCATCACGCCGAGAATGGCAAAGAAGAAAAAATAACAGGCGCTGATCCAACGCAACTGCGTGCTAACTTGAGCGGATTGATTCATTGATTTTATTCTAAATATTGAGGGCAACAGTATTTTATACCAATTACTAGTCAATGCGGTAAACGTTAAGCTTTTATCAGAAACATCCATGTATAAAAAAGGCGCAAAATGCGCCTTCAATCGAGAGTGTAGCCCTTAAGCAGAGAGCAAAAGCGTTAACGCATCCCTATCTCTGGTGTCTGACTATTGACATCCATATTCTGCGCTCTGTGTCTCAGGAGGTGATCCATTAATACAATCGCCAGCATGGCTTCAGCAATCGGTACCGCACGAATACCAACACAGGGATCGTGGCGGCCTTTGGTAACCACTTCGGCGACATCGCCTTGTGCCGTCATACTTTCACCCGGAATACTGATACTGGAAGTTGGCTTCATCGCTATGTGGGCAACAATAGGCTGACCGGAAGATATTCCACCTAAGATACCGCCGGCATGATTTGAGGCAAAACCTTGTGGTGACATCAGGTCTCTGTGCTCAGATCCCTTCTGATTGACGACGTCGAAACCATCACCTATCTCCACCCCTTTTACGGCATTAATCCCCATTAGGGCATGGGCAATTTCGGCGTCGAGCCTGTCAAATACCGGCTCTCCTAGTCCAACGGGAACACCCGTTGCGACCACGCTGACTTTAGCACCGATGGAGTCGCCACTTTTAATCAGCTTACGCATATATTCATCAAGCTCATCGAGCTTAGACTCATCGGGGAAGAAAAAAGCATTTTGTTCAATTTGAGTAAAATCTATTGTCTCAGCCTTTATCGGGCCGAGTTGAGACAGGTAGCCGTTAATTTCAATACCATGAACTTGTTTAAGGTATTTTTTTGCCACCGCGCCTGCAGCCACACGCATCGCGGTTTCACGAGCCGATGAACGTCCGCCTCCACGGTAATCGCGCAGGCCATACTTTTGCTGGTAGGTATAATCGGCGTGTCCGGGACGGAAAAGGTCTTTAATATTCGAATAATCTTTGCTGCGCTGATCGGTATTTTCGATCATCAAACCGATAGAGGTGCCGGTGGTTTTACCCTCGAAGATCCCCGAGAGTACGCGCACTTCGTCGGGCTCACGCCTTGCCGTTGTATAGCGTGAAGTACCTGGACGTCTGCGGTCAAGATCGCGCTGCATGTCGGCCTCATTGAGCTCAAGCCCGGGAGGGCATCCATCAATTATGCACCCTAATGCTTTTCCGTGGCTTTCACCAAATGTTGTTACCACAAAATTCTGACCAATACTGTTTCCGGACATCCGTTTTCTTCACCTTTTAGCTAGTTATGAAAATACTCTGAAGTTAATACCAATTTCATCAAATATCTGTTCATTCAGCGGGAGTTCAAAGCGCTGAAGGCAAGGCGGATGATTGAAGCTAATAGTTATTCTATATCAAAAGCATTCAACGTAGCATACAGGGCTTTAAAACCCGCCCTTAGGGAGGCTCTCAGACATTCCACTTCTACATTGCATTGACTTACAAGGGAATAACCATTCTTTCATCAATGCGCCTTGAATTGAAAAGTCTGAGTGACTCTGAATTGACAACATATTTAATGAGATTGGTGTAATACACCATCTGAGATTAGCCCAAATGGGCTTTGAGTAACAGAATTAAAAAAGGCTAACATATTCGTTAGCCTTTTTTATCACCAGTATGACTCAGTGCCGATTATTCACTGTCTTTATAGATGGCGAAAAGTGATTCATTTTCAACTAGCTGATCACGAGTCAACACAAACACACCGTCACCGCCATGTTCGAAGCTTACCCAAGTGAAAGGAACATCAGGGAACAGTTCGATGAGATGCACCATCGAGTTACCGACTTCAACAACCAGTAAGCCCTCTTCAGTGAGGTAGTCGCTGGCATTAGCCAAAATCCGTTTAGTCAGATCCAGTCCGTCTCTACCTGATGCTAAGCCGACCTCTGGCTCATGATGGAATTCATCCGGCATATCGCCGATATCTTCTGCATCAACATAGGGGGGGTTTGATACGATAAGGTCATAATGAGGGCCTTTAGGTATCGCAGAGAAGATATCTGATTCCATTGGGAAGACTCTGTCCATCACTCCTAAAGACTCAACGTTTATTTGAGCGACCTCAAGTGCATCGGTGCTGATATCTAATGCATCAACCTCCGCTTCATCAAACTCATAAGCACAGGCGATAGCGATACATGCGCTGCCCGTACACAGATCGAGTATGCGGTTAACCGGCTTATTGTATAACCAAGGGCTGAAACGATTTGCTATCATCTCTGCAATCGGAGAGCGAGGAACAAGAACACGTTCGTCTACGTAAAACTCTAATCCTGCAAACATCGCTTTGTTAGTCAGGTAAGGTACCGGTAAACGTTCTCTGACCCGGCGAATGATAAGCTCTACAATCTTATGCTTTTCTGAGCTGGTAAGGTTTGAATGTATAACTTGCTGCCCAATCTCTTCAGGCAGATGTAGGGCATGAAAGACCAGCGCAATCGCTTCATCCCACGCATTATCGGTTCCATGACCATAATAAATATTGGCATCATTAAAACGACTCACAGCCCAGCGCAGCATGTCACCAATTGTACGCAATTCAGTCACAGCTTCATCTACAAAAATCTTATCCAAAACTCACTCCAGCATGATAATTCCGCCTCATTGTAACTGAACTCTATTCATATGCCATCGGATTCAATAAAATAGGGGGAGGAATATACCCAAGCCACTTCAAAATGCTCGTTTCAAAGCTCCCGTAGAGCAAGCCGAGAAGTTGTTTGGGTATATAATTAATCACTATGATTTGACTCATAGTTGCTAATAGTTGCTTAATCAAGCACAGCTACGGCGTTCAAATCGACAGTCCAGACCAGTAAATTGAGATATGAAGAAGAAAAATAACACCGAAGATCAAGATCTGTTTTCGACGCTAACTGAAGGGATCAAACCCTTGAAGCAGGATAAGCGTCATTTTAGAATGCCTTCAAAAGATAAAAAACAGATAGAAGAGAAAGAGCAACAGCTGCACGCCGACAGTTATTTTTCAGATACTTATCAACCTCACCTTCCCGATGAAGGCGCCATGCGCTGGAATCGAGATGATGTGGACAGCTTTGAGGTAAAACGATTACGCCGGGGCGATTACCAGCCGGACTTGTTACTCGACCTTCATGGTCTGCGGCAATCAGAAGCTAAACTTGAACTGGCTGCATTGATTCAGGCATGCATAAGGCAACAATCCCATTGCTGCTGTGTGATGCATGGACATGGTACAGGGATCCTGAAGCAGAATATTCCCATGTGGTTAGCCCAGCATCCTCATGTGATGGCCTTTCATAAAGCCCCTAAAGAATGGGGTGGCGATGCGGCTCTCTTGGTACTCATCGATATCGGCGATGTGCCTTACAGAAGATAGAGCGTTTAGCTCAAGAAAGAACAGAAAAATTATGAATGGAAATCTCTATTCTGGTCATTCTGAACTTGTTTCAGAATCCAGTTTGAGTAAAGCCTAAGTAATTAAGCACTGGTCGATGATGTTCCATACATCATTTGACATTTCCTCCACTGACCCACAGGGAAATGGGAAATGGGAAATGTCTTTGAAGCGTATAGAACGCTTAGACCATGGAGGTCTACCCAACTGGTTCCATACCAGTTCAGGCATTTCCTCCACTGACCCATAGGGACATGGGAAATGTCTTTGAAGCGTAGGGAACGCTTAAGACCATGGAGGTCAGATCTCGGCTAAAAGCTCACCGGGATGACAGGTGAAACTAGATGCTTGTTTCTCCAAAACATTCGCGGCTAAAGCCGCTCCTACATAGAGAATCTCACCCCGCAATAACGCTCGTGGCTCAAGACTAACTTACGGTGTGCGGATTATGCTGCCAAACTAATGAAGCTTGCTCTGCATGTTTGTCTATTAAGGTCAAACCTGAAGTCGCAAACAAAGGCGGCTCTGTTCCCGCCACCAACTCGCTGACCATGTAACCCAATAAAGGCATGTGAGCAATCACTAACACCTTGTCAGCCTTGTATTGCTCGGCATAAGCAAGGGTTAAATCGGCCGCCGTACAGGGATCGCCAGAGGGAACTAATTCGTCGAGCACTAACCACTTCCTGGGCTCAGGAAAGTGTTTACTGACCTCCTGCCAGCTCTGTTGAGCTCTCAGATAGGGGCTGACCAATACAAGGTCGAACTCCATAACCGTTCTCGCCAACCAGTTACTCATTAGTGAGGTGTGGTAACGCCCGGTCTCGGTAAGTACCCGCTCTCTGTCTGAATGAGCAAGATAACTAGCTTCACCATGTCGCATTAAAAATAGCTGCATACTACTCTCGCTACTCATTTTTCTTATCTCTTTATACGCCAATTGTAGCCTTAAACACAGTTAGGACAAACCAAAAATAAGTTATTAATTAGTCGAATAGACGCAGAGACATTTGCCAAAGCCAGATAAGGAGACCAATATATAATATCTATCGCAAGAATTATTGTATAAAAATAGTCTTTCTCGTGAGTGAGATAGTAACCGCTAACATATTCGGAGCGTCTAGTTGCCAGAATCTTTGCAAATCATAAAAAGCCCTAACGATCATCGCCGATATCAGTATCTTGTATTGGAAAATGGTTTATCTGTTCTGCTGGTCGAAGATAAGCAAGCCAGCCAGGCTGCCGCATCGATGGCTGTAAACGTCGGCCACTTTGATGACCCGTTCTCCAGACCCGGAATGGCACACTTTCTCGAGCACATGCTTTTTCTCGGTACAGAAAAGTTCCCGGAATCTGGGGAATACCATGCCTTTATCAATCAACATGGCGGCAGTAATAACGCATGGACGGGGACAGAACAAACCAACTTTTTCTTTTGCATAAATGCAGATGTATTCGAAGAGTCACTCGACCGTTTTAGCCAATTTTTCATCGCACCTCTGTTTAGCAAGGAGTTAGTCGATCGTGAGCGTCATGCCATTGAGTCTGAATTCAGCCTAAAACTCAAAGATGATATTCGTCGCACGTATCAGGTACAGAAAGAGACCGTCAACCCGGCTCACCCATTTTCAAAATTTTCAGTAGGCAATTTAGAAACCTTAGGTGGGGATGAATCTACTTTAAGATCAGAGTTAGTCAGCTTTTATCAGTCTCATTACAGCGCTAATTTAATGACGCTATGTCTTGTAGCGCCATGCTCTCTGGCCGATTTAGAGATGCTGGCGAATACTTACTTTAGCGACATTGATAATCATCAGATCAAAAAAGCGTATCCTGATGTCCCAATATATCAAGCCGAGCAACTAGAGTCCCAGATAAATATCATTCCAGTTAAGGAACAAAAAAGGGTCGCCATGACCTTTAGTCTGCCCGCAATTGACCCCTTCTATAAACATAAGCCCTTGACCTTTATCAGTCACCTGCTGGGTTACGAAGGCAATGGCAGCTTACTCTCTTATCTCAAAGATAATGATTTAGCTGTGAATTTATCAGCTGGCGGAGGCGTGAACGGCTACAATTTCAAAGATTATAACATCAGCATTCAACTCACTGATAAAGGGGTCGCTAACCTGGATACAGTCATTGAATGCGCTTTTGAATATATTGAACTGATCAAAACACAAGGGATGCAGGAATGGCGCTATAAGGAGCGGGCCAACTTATTGAAACTGGCGTTTAAATATCAGGAACAGATTAAGGCGCTGGATCTGGCCAGCCATCTCAGCATCAATATGCATCATTACGATGTTGAAGATCTTCTCTTCGGTGATTACAAGATGGATAGTCTCAACGTTCCCGAGACCCTAAGTCTATTAAATATGATGACGCCATCGAACCTTCGCGTTCAACTCATCTCTTCTGAGCTTGATACAGAACGACAGGCAGCCTGGTATCACACACCTTACCAAATAAAAGCCATCAGCCCGGAGAAGCTAAAACACTGGAGTCAGCTTCCGATAAGACCTGAGCTAAAATTGCCTGACGCCAACCCGTTTATTATCGAAGACTCAATTCCCAGGGCCGATAAAAGCCCAAATAGAGTCCCCGTTATCGTCTCTCAGGAAAAGGGATACCGCATCTGGCACAGAAAAGATGATGAATTTAATGTGCCTAAGGGACACCTCTATCTGTCACTCGATTCGGTACAGGCAGCTTCTTCACCTAAAAATGCTGCATTAACACGCCTGTATGTTGAGATGCTACTCGACTACCTGACCGAATTTACCTACCAAGCCGAAGTTGCCGGGCTCAGCTACAATATCTATCCACACCAGGGTGGGATCACACTGCACCTCACCGGTTTCACCGGCAAACAAGAGGTGCTACTAGCCCTTCTGATTGAAAAAGCGAGGCAACGAAATTTCACTCAAGGCCGGTTCAATCTGATTAAGCGACAGATTTTAAGGAGTTGGTATAATCAGGCGAGAGCAAAACCTATCTCTCAAATATTTACCAGCCTCACGGTTACCTTACAGAAACGCAGTTATGAACCATCACGAATGGCCGAGGAACTAGAGGGGATCACACTCGAAGATCTACACGAGCATGTCAGAAGCTTCTTTGAAAAAATCCATCTCGAAGGCTTGGTCTATGGTGATTGGTTGGAAAGTGAAGTCCAAGCATTAGGTAAACGCTTGGATCACATCTTATCTCTTGTCTCCTCTCCAAGCAGTGAATCAGAGCGTGAGCTGGTTAACCTGGCGGGGCACGGTACTATGATGCGAGAACTGGATGCCTCACATCAGGACAGCAGCATCATAGTGTACTACCAGGCCGATGCCGCTTCTGCGGACCAGATGGCTCTGTTTAGTTTGTTAAACCATACTATGTCATCGACCTTCTTCCATGAATTACGTACCAAGAAGCAGTTGGGTTACATGGTAGGCACTGGGTACCTGCCACTCAACAGATACCCGGGTATGATCTTCTATATTCAGTCACCGACATCTGGACCAAGACAGCTTTTAGAGGCCATTGACGAATTTATTGCAGATTTTAACTATGCCGTGATGCAGATAACCAACGAGCAATGGGAAATGACGAAGCAAGGACTGATCAATCAAGTGATGGAGCATGATCCCAACCTGAAGACTCGTGGGCAGAGGTATTGGTCGAGCATTGGTAACAAAGACTATCAATTCACCCAAAGGGAACTCGTAGTCAAAGAGGTCGCTAAATTAAACCGATCCGACTTAATCAAATTTATGATGAAGAAGATGCGAACTAAGCACTGCGACAGGCTCGTCCTGTTCACAACCGGCGAAAGCCACGGTAACCTGGAACCCTTGACCTCAGATAATATGATCACCGATCTACGTACCTTTAAGCTAAATGCAGACAAATTTAGTTATTAATCGAGACTGACTTATTAGAGGTTAACAAGCAGGAGTTAACCACTGCAGGAAACAAAAACAGTGAACAAATAGAAGTTTGTAAGCAGTGTCTATCAGCCAACACTGCTTGCTATCTCTCCCGGACAGTCAATCTCGATGTCCGACGATATCGACAAGGCCTTTAGCAATCCCGCTTAGTATTAGCCCTTTGCAAAAGGATAAAAGATACATAAAATATAAGATTATCAAAGGGAGAACGAAATCAGTCAAAAGCACTAAAAATGTGGCTCCACGCCTCTATTTGACGAGGTACAAGGGATAGTTTCAGAACAATATCTGAGGATAAAATGAAAATAGTAATAATTATCACCTGCTAAAAAGCCTTCAAATTTTGACAAACTGTTCACTTTCTGAAAAAGTGAGGTTAAACATCTGTTGCCTAAGCATTACTGGCTAATAATCAAACTAAAAATATGCCAAATTCTCTTATGAAAATTATCATCACTCTCCTACTGACCCTCTGCATTTTTGGTCAAGCACAAGCGGCAGAGCCAGCAGAAGAAACCCTGCAGGCTTCTATCCTGCTTAATGCTGAATACTATGGTGTTCCAGAAGGGCTATCTCAGAGCACTGTTACCTCTATTGTTGAAGATAAAGACGGTTACGTATGGATAGGAACCGTTAATGGTTTAAATCGATTTGACGGTTCCAGATTCAAGCACTACTTTGCAAGTGATGATAAAAAAAGCGGTTTACCCAGTTCTTTCATTAGAAGCTTAGCTATAGATAAAGCTGGAAACTTACTTGTAGGTACTGATAAAGGGCTTGTTGCTTTAGATAAATCACAAGATAAATTCAAACCTTTGACTAAAGACTTATTAATAAACGCCCTCCCGATTTGGTCAATTTTAATTTCAGACGATAAAATTATCATTGGAACAGATAAAGAAATAATGTCTTTTGATAACAATAAAAAATCAACATCTACACCTATAACACATGAATACTTCGATGGAATAAAGAGCATTACAATTCATAATGACGTTTATATCATACGAAACTATGATGGAAAAGTCATTGAATACAGCGACAAAGCCAGAGTATTAACCAACAATTCAATAAATATTTTAAAAATAAAAAATACACTTTTAATAAATTCAACAGATGGTATTTCAACGTTATCAGACGGGGTGTTAACTAAGGTAACAAGTATTAATTACGACAATTTGTTCTCGTCTAAAAATGTTTTGTACGGAATAAAAAATGAAGAGATATTTGAATTAGGAACCGATTTTACACCAAAAAGCTTAGGAAAGTTGAAAAAAGATGATTACATACTAGAAAAACCATTAATATCTGTAGGCATTAACAGTCTGTATATATCAACAAACATGGGGCTAATCCAAGTAAGAAATAGATCAAACCTCATTCAAGGTCACTCATTAGAACAGCACAATGTATGGTCACTCAATGAAGAAGACCAAAATCTTCTTACCATTGCAAGCGCATCAAAGTTAATATCTGTTTATAATAAGAAGCTAGACACTGTAAAAAAATATGATAGTGGAATTATAGGTGCTAAATCAGCTCTGACTTTCGATGGATATTTATATGTAGCTAGCATTGAAGGTTTAATCACCATTAACTTACAAACTGGTACCACACAAAAAATTAGTACTGATAAATTTTCAGTTCTCAGATTGAATGAGTCTAACGATACCATAATTGGTGGCACCATCGATGGTTACATATCAACGATCACTCCAGAAATCAAAACGGCTTCAAGCTTGACATTAATTGATAATGGGAATCCAATATTTGATATATCTGTATCTGAGAGTGATGTATATGTATCAAGTCAGGGAGGTTTATTCCGACTCAGAGATGAACAGGTGATAAGTTTATATGCGGAAGACATGGTTTTTAGCGTTAGCAACTACAACTCTGAAATTTTATTTGGCACAAGAAAGTCATTATTATCACTTAACAAAAAAAACAATAAAATAAAAACCGTATACACTAATAACAAAGCAATATTTTCCATTTCAACATTCAAAGATAAAGTGGCTGCCTCATCATTGAATGAAACCATATACATCCACAACAACAAGATTTCTATTTTAGATTATTCTTCAGGAAGCCAAGAAGAGTACAATACTCAATCTGCATTATTTTGGAAAAAGAGTTTTATTCTAGGCGGCATAAATGGAATAAGCATACTGAATACAGATAAAGTAGAGCGCTTTATTAACAGTATTGTGCCACCTAAAGTAACTATCGAAGATTTACTCATTTTTAATATCCCAAGATCCGTAAATGATGGAGTTTTGAAACAACCTATTTCGATCTCTGATGAAATATCACTTAAATATTCAGACTACCCTTTTACATTTAAATTTGGTTCTCCTGGAAAAGCGGAAGATGAATTAGAATTTTTCTACCAAATGGAAGGCCTATCTGACTCTTGGATTTCTGCTAAAGGTATAAATAGTGCAACATACACGAACCTATCTCCAGGTGAATACATCTTCAACATTTATGCTACAGATTCTTTACAGAAAAAACCTGGCCAAATTAAACAGTTAAATGTCTTAATAACTCCACCTTGGTGGCTCTCCTCACAAGCTAAGTTTATCTATTTAATGTTAACTCTGATTATCTCTGGTGCGATAGTAAAGGCAGTACTTCGCCGTCGTGAAGTTCAGAATCAGATAGCCAAATCAGAGGAACGACTAAAGCTGTCACTGTGGGGCAGCGGCGATGAGATGTGGGATTGGGATATTGAAACCGGCCAGATATACCGCTCTAATATCTGGGGGTCGTTAGAGTTTCCTCGAGATGGACAACGCTCCGGCGAAAATGGTGAGGAGAGTAATATCCACCCTATGGATCAGGAGCGCGTCAGCAGCGCACTGAACAATCATTTTTACGGAAAAACCGATCATTTCGAAGCCGCCTATCGGGTAAAGGGCAAGTCAGATGAATGGGTGTGGATCTTAGATAGAGCGAAAATTGTCGAGCGGGATGAAAAAGACAATGCGCTTCGAATGACTGGCACGATTAAAAATATTAATAATTTTAAGCATGCCGAGGAACAACTCAGGTTATTCGAGAGAGCGATTGCCAACATATCTGAAGGCATGTTCATCCTTGATAGCAACTTCTATTTTGTGGAGGTCAACGAGGCCTGCTGTGAACTGTCTATGACATCGAGAGATCAGTTTATCGGCAAACAGCTAAACTTCGACCGCTACCCCGAAAGTTATTCTGATCAGATCCGCTCGATTCTGCATCAACAGGGAAGTTGGAGCAATGAGGTTGAATCGGCGAAAGGTGATGGCAGCAGTTTTTTGATGGAGCTAACCGTCGATGCAATCTATGACGATCTAGGTCAGTTGTCCCATTATGTCGGTGTCTTCTCCGATATCTCGAGGCGTAAACAACAAGAGGAGGAGCTGAGAAAGCTTACCAATAACGACTTACTGACTAACTTACCTAACCGCTCCAGCCTTATGGTGACCTTAGGTAACCTGGTCAAGCGTGACTCTCACCATACTTTGATGGTGTTGGACTTGGATAACTTCAAAAAGATCAATGACTCATTAGGCCATCAGGTCGGTGATGAGCTGTTAATTAAAGTCGCTAAACGTATCGAAGACACCGTGCCCTACCATACGAGTATCTATCGTCTAGGGGGAGATGAGTTTGCCATATTAGTCGATAACAATCCGGATATAGGCTCCAGCGCCGTTATCGCCAACAAGGTCATCGATGCTTTCGTGAGCCCGTTTGAACTGAGCTCGGATAAGGTGGTTGTAGGAATGAGTATAGGCATCGTGCTCTACCCTGAAGACGATCAAAACGAGCAAGCCTTACTGCGTAAGGCCGATATTGCCATGTACCACGCAAAATCTGGCGGCGGTAATCGCTATCAATTCTATTCCGAGTCGCTGAACCGCAACGCGATTCGACAGCTCGAAGTTGAAAACCTGATCCGCGAAGGCTTACGTGATGACCTGTTTGAAGTGTATTACCAGCCTAAAATTGACCTCAAGTCCGGAAAGATGGCGGGCATGGAAGCGTTAGTGCGCCTTAACCATCCGGAGCAAGGACTGATCCCCCCGAGTGACTTCATTCCTCTTGCGGAAGAGAACGGCTTAATCGTTGAAATTGGTGACTTAGTGATGAAGAAAGCTTGCTTCGCGGCACAAAAATGGCGGAGTCAAGGAATTTTCGATGGACGCGTTGCCGTCAATTTATCTTCACATCAATTCGCTCTTCCCGATCTTCAACAGCGAATAGAGTCAATTTTACGTCTAACACAGCTGCCTGCAGCCAATTTAGAGCTTGAAATTACCGAAGGGACCGTCATAAAACAGCCGGAGAAAGCCATCAAGGTGATGCAGCAACTCGCTAAGATGGGCGTAAGCCTGGCTTTAGATGATTTTGGTACCGGTTACTCTTCACTTTCTTACCTGAAACGCTTCCCTATCCATACGCTAAAGATAGATAAAGCTTTTGTCGATGATATCGATAAATCAGACAGAGATCTAAAGATGGTCGACTCGATCATCACTATCGCACACAACATGGGCCTGTCAGTTGTCGGTGAAGGAGTCGAAGACGCTTCGCAGTTGAGCATTTTAAAAGCATTGAAATGTGAGGAAATACAGGGCTTTATATTCAGCAAGGCTGTGACAGAGTCAAAGTTCACCGAGCTATTACATAAAGAATTTATCGAGCCAGAGTCAGTACAAAAAGAATCGAAAGCAATATAAGCCAAACATTCATTCAACAAAAACACCCAAGGAAACAAAAGCTGGCATAACAACTGCAACAACTCTCTCAAGTGTCAAGAAAAATGACATATCGACTAACTCGGAGCATCCAAGTGGATGTCCCAGAACTTGAGAGAAGAATAAAATGATTAAAGTATTAGCGACGACTATTGCACTTGTATTATCGACATCTACAGTTGCATCAGACCAACACGCAACGGACTCTAATTCACTACTTCTTTCAGCAGCACCACATATCAAGTTCAAACCTGTTGAGCTCGCTGCGGCACCACATATCAAATTTAAGCCTGTTGAACTCGCTGCTGCACCACATATCAAGTTCAAGCCTATTGAACTCGCTGCTGCACCACATATCAAGTTCAAGCCTGTTGAACTCGCTGCTGCACCACATATCAAGTTCAAACCTATTGAACTCGCTGCTGCACCACATATCAAGTTCAAACCTATTGAACTCGCTGCTGCACCACATATCAAGTTCAAGCCTATTGAACTCGCTGCTGCACCACATATCAAGTTCAAACCTGTTGAACTCGCTGCTGCACCACATATCAAGTTCAAACCTGTTGAACTAGCCGCTGCACCACATATTAAATTCATCAACTCTGAAATTGCTTAAGGTCTAAGGAGAATTATTATGTTTGATTCAATCAAGAAAGCACTAGGCCTAACTCAAAAGCCAGAGCGTAAGAAAGTTCAGTTACCTGAAGGGTTAGATCACCTGGAAGTCATTTCTGCGAAGGTTTGGTGGAACTAAGTTAGACCAAAAATATGCAGATCAAAAAGGAGCCCATTGGCTCCTTTTTAGTTTCTATCTGTTTTTATACGAGTATAAGCAAACAAGAACAGATGGCCTTATAGCCTAATCGTACTCGCTCTACTGCCAACGGCACGCTTCATAGCGAACCGCTTATGGGTATTAAATAATGGGTAGCCCACTGGGCCCAAGATAAGTCCTATCATAGTCCAGCGCTTCACTCCCAGGCCTGCCCGAAAAGCTAAGTTACCCATCACAATTCCAGAGGTAATCAATACACTTGCAACGACAAGAACGGCCACATTGACACTGAAAAATATCACTTATCTACAACCTCTTCTAAAACAGCAACTACAACATACAAATCACACGCAGCCAATAAACCATCGTAATACCGAGAGCCATTATCTAGAAAGGACCAGTCACAGGGATAGTATGCGAACCGCATTGTACAGAATCGTCAAATGAATGCGAACAAAAAACAGGCAGAGCATCTCCTTCCGGACAAAAAAATGCGGCATTATGTTGCCGCATTGTTGATGAGAGCGCTATCTATTCGAGCCTATCCTTTACTCGAAAAAGGACAGTCCTTTTTCAGCCATCTCCTTTAAACGATCGCAAGGTGTAAACCTATCGCCATATTTAGCTTGATAGGTTTCTAATACTGCCACCAGCTCAGCGGCTCCCATCGAATCGATATAATGGAACGGGCCTCCAAGAAACGGCGGGAAACCGATACCGAAGATGGCACCAATATCACCATCACGTGGCGAGGCGATAATCCCCTCTTCCAGACAACGAACCGCTTCATTAAGCATCTGCACGACACAACGCTGAGCAACATCTTGAGAGTCGTTATTGCTATCCGTTGATGAAGGCGTTAAACCAAGCACGGCATAGACAGACTCATCGACCAGCTTCGCCTTCTTCTTAAATCTCTGTTTAGCCTTGCTGCCATAAAGATAAAAACCTTTACCATTCTTACGACCTTTTCGGTCGTCTGCGAGCAGCTTATCGAAGGCGGCAGGAGCTTTAAAGCGTTCGCCGAGCTCTGACTCTAAGATGGGAGAAATTTTAGCCCCGACATCGATTCCAACTTCGTCGAGTAGCGTCATAGGCCCGACAGGGAAACCAAATTTAACCAGCGCCTTATCTAAGTGTTCAACACTCTGCCCTTCCAGCAGCAGTTGAGCAGCTTCATTCATATACAGGGCCAAGATACGGTTGACATAGAAACCAGCCCCATCTTGAACCACGATAGGCGTTTTCCCCTGCTTGCGGGCAAAGGCGACGGTTGTGGCTATCGTTTCGGCAGAGGTCTTCTCATGGGCGATGACCTCTACCAAAGGCATCTTCTCTACCGGAGAAAAATAGTGTAAGCCGATCACATTTTCAGGACGGCTGGCGGCCTCGGCTATCTGCGAAATAGGCAGTGATGAGGTGTTAGAGGCAAAAATGGTATTCTCACCACATTCACGTTCAACATCTTTAACCATCTGATGCTTTAATTTCAAATCTTCAAATACGGCTTCAACGACGATATCGGCATCTTTAATGCCTTTATATTCTGTCGTTGTCGTCATCAAAGACATTAAGTTATCTCTTACTGCAGGTGTCATATGGCGGCGCTTAACGCCTTTATCTAATAGCTTATAAGCATAAGAAAGCGCATTACTCAGCCCCTGTTCACTAATATCCTTTACCCGGGCTGGGATTTTCGCTTTGGTCGTCGTCACAGACGCGATACCGCCGCCCATAAGGCCGCCACCTAGCACCATAGCCTTATGCACTTCCCGTGGCTCAACATCACCGGCGCCAGTCTCTTTCTTCATCTCTGTGGTGCCAAAGAAGATGCTTCGCAGCGCTTCAGATTCTTTAGAGACGACCAGATCGGCAAAGTGGTTAGCCTCAACCTCCAAACCTTTGGTCAGCCCTCTGGCCATGCCTTGACGTACACAATCGATAATTTTTGCCGGGGCCGGATAGTTACCGTGAGTTTTCTTCTCAACTTGCTTACTGGCTTGGTCGAAGATAATGTTGCGACCGGGCGGGGTCCCCTCAAGCAGGCGAGTCACTAATGACTTTTTCACTTTTTTAGGGGCACGCTTCCCCTTCAGAGCCATCTCTACCGCTGTCTCAAGCAAAATAGACTCGGGAACAACATCGTCAACTAAGCCCATTTTAAGCGCTTGCTTGGGACGCAGTTGCTTACCCGTTAACATCATATCCAGAGCGGTGGTGATCCCCAGTAATCGTGGTAATCTCTGCGTTCCTCCACCACCGGGTAACAGTCCGAGTTGTACCTCAGGCACGCCCATCATGGTCTTACTGTTTAAGCTACATACCCGTTGGTGACACGCTAATGCCAATTCGAGTCCACCTCCGAGACACGCGCCATTGATGGCGGCAATGACCGGGATTTTCAAAGACTCCAGTTCATTAAATACCAGATGTCCCTGTTGAGATAACAGCTTCGCATCGGCAGCCGTTTTACAGGCATCCAGCATAGAGATATCGGCGCCGGCGACGAAAGAGTCTCTCTTTCCCGAAATAAGTATCAACCCTTTGATACTGTTATCGGCTTTTATCTCGGCTAATACTTGGTTAATTTCAGGGCCAAACTCGGCCCGCAAGGTGTTCATTGTCTCGCCGGGCACATCCATTGTCAGTATGGCGATACCATCTTCACGACGCGCTAAATTAAAGGTCTTTTCCATGACTATTACTCCACTTCAACTATCATTGCTGCGCCTAAACCGCCTGCTGCACAGGCCGTCGTTAGTCCAGTACCACCACCGCGGCGTTTAAGCTCACGACACACCTGGGTGATTAATCGGGTTCCTGTTGCCGCGAATGGATGTCCATAAGCGAGTGAGCCGCCCAGCACATTAAACTTGCTCATATCGATTTCACCAATCGCGCGATTACGACCTAACTTTTCGGCAGCAAATTTCTTCGAGCCAAACATCTGCATATTAGCCAGTGTTTGGGCAGCAAAGGCTTCATGCATTTCGATCAGAGTCAGATCCTCAAGTTCCATTCCGGCGCGCTTGAGTGCCAATGGCGTCGCATAAGATGGACCCATTAACATATCTTCCCAGACATCGATGGCGCTAAATGCGTAGCTTTTAATGTAACCGATAGGATCGTAACCTAATGCCTTAGCGCGGCTTTCACTCATCAATAATACTGCCGATGCACCATCGGTAAGTGGCGTACTCGTCGCCGCGGTCACAGTGCCGTGCTTACGGTCGAACGCGGGTCTCAATTTGGCGTAAGATTCTATCGTTGAATTTTCACGAATATTGTTATCGCGATCGATAAAGCTTTTATAAGGGGGAACATGTGCCGCCATCACCTCATCAGTCAGGTGACCGGCATTCCATGTCTCAGTGGCCAACGAGTGTGAGCGATGAGCCAACGCATCTTGGTCGGCGCGGCTGATGTTGTAGGTTTTTGCCATCTGCTCTGCGGTTTGTCCCATAGAGAGACCCGTGGAAAATTCGGCAACTGCCGGGGGCACGGGTAACAGATCTTTTAAGCCTAAACGGCGGATAATAGCCAGCTTTTGACCAAATGAGCGGGCTTTATTGAGATCGATCAAGGCATGAGCCAATTTCTTTGAAACGCCAATAGGGACAACTGAAGATGAATCGGCACCACCGGCAATACCAATTTCGATATTCCCCGTCATAATAGATTCTGCAACATTCACCGTCGATTGAAAACTGGTGGCACAGGCTCGGGTAACACTATAGGCGTCAGTCGCGACATCCATCCCGGTACCAAGTACAATCTCACGAGCAATATTAGGGGCGGCAGGCATCAGCACCACTTGACCATAAACTAATTGTTCAATCTGTTTTGGGTCCAGTTCAGAACGAGATAGCATTTCATTAACGACCATCTTGCCCATATCTAACGCCGATACACCATGAAATGCCGTAGCTTGTTTTGCAAAGGGGGTTCTTAATCCCGTTACAATGGCAATACGATCGCCTCTAGCATTCGTTACCTGTTGTCTATCACTCATTTGTCACCCTCTTATTATACGTCCCGCTTACTTTAGCGAGAGGCGATATTATTTCCTTACCGCATTGCTTATGTAGACACCTACTATTAATCAGTCCGACTGTACCTCTAATAACAGGTCTGACCATCAAAGTGTGATCTGATTCTAACTTCTTATAGTCAAGTTTTAAACAGTTGTTTGGTTTTTAGTCAAAATAAATCGGGAAAACCCTTTGTGAACAATGTTTCATGAAGAAAATTTTGATTTTATTATTGATAACTATGCATATTACCAGTCACAAATTAGCTATAACATTCAATAGAGAGCAGGATTAAGCATAATGAAAGGGCAATATTCTCACCAAAGATGAGAATTGGCACTAGCCAAACCCTATTGGAATTTTTTACCATATCTATGGTCTATACCCAAACGACCCTAAACTAACCCAAATTAACCGAGTAGCATCATGCCTTTGAGTCGATTTCACGCGTTACGCGAATACCTGAATAAGGTCATTTTAGGACAACCCGTCCTGACCGAAAACCTGCTAATAGCCTTGATTGCAGATGGACATCTGCTCGTAGAGGGACCACCAGGTCTAGCTAAAACTCGTGCAGTCAAAGCCCTGTGTGACGGTGTCGAAGGGGATTTTCACCGTATTCAATTTACTCCCGACCTATTGCCAGCCGATCTCACCGGTACCGATATCTATCGCGCACAAACTGGAACATTTGAATTTGAAGCGGGCCCGATTTTTCATAACCTGATCCTGGCGGATGAGATCAACCGAGCACCGGCAAAAGTACAATCGGCGCTGCTGGAAGCCATGGGCGAAGGCCAAGTTACCGTTGGCAAGAACAGTTATCCATTACCTGAGATGTTTCTCGTTATGGCAACCCAGAACCCATTAGAGAATGAGGGAACCTACCCCTTACCGGAAGCACAACTCGACAGATTCTTAATGCACTTAAATCTGGATTACCCTAGTGCTGAAACCGAGTTCGAAATCATGCGGATGTCACGCAAAGAAGCATTGAAACAAGCAGCACCTTCTGTCGAACCCATTATTCAAAAAGATATATTCGAAGCCCGCGAAGAGTCACTCGAGATCTACCTTGCTGAGCCTCTGGAAAAATATATCGTCGATATCGTGATGGCAACTCGTCAACCCGAACGATACAGCGATGACCTGGCAAAATGGCTCGAATATGGCGTGAGCCCGCGAGCAACATTGTCACTGGAACGTTGTGCCCGAGCACGCGCTTGGCTCAATGAGCGAGACTTTGTCTCACCCGAAGACATTCAGGCAGTGGCGCCTAACGTATTAAGACACAGATTACTGCTGAGCTATCAAGCCCAAGCCGAAGGCGTGAGTCGCGATCAGGTCATTAGTCATATCCTTTCTCAAGTAGCGGTACCATAAATGGCAGAAAAAGCGTTGCCTCTTTTTGCCGATGGGGTAAATCTCACTCAAAAAGAACTTTTAGCGTGCCAGAACCTAGCCAGAGCACTTCCCGAGAAGCGCTCCAAGGCGCGTGCAAGTCTCTCCGGTGACAGAGCTAGCCTGATAAAAGGTCGCGGAATGGAGTTTGCCGAGGTGCGTCACTATCAAGCCGGTGATGATGTCCGTACCATCGACTGGCGAGTGACCGCCAGAACGGGGAAGGCGCACACTAAGTTATTTGTAGAGGAGAGAGAGCGGCCGATTTTAATCCTGCTCGATCTCAGTCACAGCCTCTATTTTGGCTCAAGCTTACTGCTCCAGTCCGTTCAGGCGGCGCATTTAGCCACCACCTTAGGTTGGAGTGCCATTTTTCACGGTGACAGATTAGGTGCATTAATAGCGACAGAGCAAGAGCATCTTGAGTTAAAACCAAGAAGTCGTCAGCAAGGGATCTTACAGCTGATCTCTGGCATAGAATCCCTGCATAAAAAACAACTCAGTCAGATATCTGAGCACCAAAGTGAACCCGAACATATATTCAAGGCCTGTCAGCGGTTAAGGCGGATAGCGAAACCCGGCTCTCTGATCTGGATAATCAGTGATGGCAGTAATTTTAATGATGCTTGCCTCGCGCCATTATCGGATCTTAAACGTCATTGCGATATGGGGGCATTCTTAATCACAGACCCCCTCAGACAAGGTACACTGGCATTGCCAAAGCAATTCCAATTACCGGTCAAGGAAGGCAATAAAGAGCTAACACTCAATCGCGGCGGCTATGATGCCTGGCTAAAGAAACAACTCGATTCTCAACAGCAATTTACACAAATGATGCAAAAGCTGAATGTTCAAACCCGAGTCATAGAGGCGGGAGAGACACTAAATAATCAAATAGGGGCATTAAGGTGATGGAAGCAACAACAAACCCAGCCTTAGCGTCTCTGAAAGATATTCAGACACCTGAAGTCATCGCCTCATGGCCTATCGCTTATGGCTATTGGGTCACACTGGGTCTGATAATAATGGCGATTACTGTCATTTTCTATCTAGCCAAACGCCGACGTTTATACGCTGCACCCAAGCGTATCGTGATAGCTGAGCTCAAAGAGCTGGATCCAAACCATCGAGAGCTATCTTCACACGTTAATACCTTGATTAAACGGGCTGCTATGAGCTACCTCCCCCGTGAACAAGTTGCAGGACTCGAGGGAGAGACTTGGCATCGCTGGATGAATACTCAAGTTAAACAGCCTGATCCACAACTGCAGGTATTACTCGATAAACGTTATCAAAGAGAAGGTTTAGCCAGTGGAGAGGGCCCGGTTCTGAAGACCTTAGCTCACCAATGGCTTAAAGAAGCGTTACCCATCAAGATGAATCCGGTAAATAGCCCCCAAACAAATACCGAGGAGCACAAATGCTGACTCTCGCATGGGCATGGCTTTTACTACTTCTGCCACTACCGCTTATTTTTCGTAAAAAACAGCAAGAGGTGGAGGTCAGCGGACACCTGCATCTGCCGGGTATTGCTCAAAATGGCACCCAGCAGATAGAGCAACAAGCCAGATCACGTAAAATGCATTGGCTTATTTGGGTATTGCTAGTCATCGCCGTCGCCCGTCCTTTATGGATGGGGGAACCAATAGAGCTTCCAAGTAAAGGGCGCGATTTGATGATGGCGGTCGATCTCTCCGGCAGTATGCAAATTGAAGACATGGTGCTCGATGGAAAAACGGTCGATCGTTTCACTATGATCCAAGCCGTTGTCAGCGACTTTATTGAACGTCGTAAGGGTGACAAATTAGGCTTAATTCTTTTTGCCGATCACGCCTATCTGCAAGCGCCTCTCACTCAAGACCGGCGCTCCGTGGCCCAATTTTTAAAAGAGGCACAAATAGGGCTGGTCGGTAAACAGACCGCCATAGGTGAGGCTATCGCCTTAGCCGTAAAGCGATTCGATAGGGTCGATGAGAGTAACCGCATATTAGTATTACTGACCGATGGTTCAAACAACTCTGGCTCCATCTCGCCGGAACAGGCGGCGGCCATCGCAGCCAAGAGAGGGGTCAAAATATACTCCATCGGTGTCGGCGCTGAAGTGATGGAGAGACGCACCCTATTTGGCAAGGAGCGAGTCAATCCCTCGATGGATCTCGACGAAACCCAGCTCACCGCACTGGCACAAACCACCGGCGGTCTTTATTTTCGAGCCCGAAATGCACAAGAGCTGGAGTCGATATATCAAGAGATAGATAAGCTTGAACCTATCAGTCGGGATCAACTCAGTTACCGACCTCAATCGGAGCTTTTTTACCTCCCACTTGCTACGGCTCTACTTATCAGTTTTTTGATGGCCTTATCGCAACTCTCACTCTTTAAACGACTCAGCATCAGATGGGGTAAACGCTAAACATGTTACATTTCTTACGCCCGGAATGGTTCCTTGCCCTGCTTCCACTCGTGATAATCATGTGGCTTTTATGGCGAACCGAACAGGAAAACTCGACCTGGAATCGATATATATCTCCGCATTTGGCGGCATTACTGGTAACAAAAACAAAAGATGTTAAGCGTCCCTCACTCTCGTATCTGGCGGTTAGCTGGTTGATCGCGGTTTTTGCCCTTTCCGGACCCGCCTTTACTCAACAATCACTCCCTGTGTTTGAAGCCACTCAGGGGCGAGTGATCGTCATGGATATGTCACTGTCGATGTACGCGACGGATCAAGCGCCTAACCGACTGTCTCAAGCTAAGTTTAAGGCAACCGATCTTATCGGTGAGCTAACCGAGGGTGAAACCGGACTCCTCGCTTATGCGGGCGATGCCTACACCATCAGTCCGCTAACCCGTGACAGATCAACCTTGCTCAATCTCTTACCGACCCTCTCGCCGGATATTATGCCGTCGAGGGGCTCAAACCTCGTCGCTGCATTAGAGCAAAGCAAAAATCTGCTGGCTCAAGGTGGCCACATTGGCGGTGATATTCTACTGCTATCGGACGGTATACCTCCACGGCAGCTCAATGAAGCCAAGAAAGTCCTTAAAGGCACCCAATATCGACTCGGGATCTTAGCGTTTGGAAGCGAGCAAGGCTCTCCTATCCGGTTACCCGATGGCCAGTTACTTCGGGATAATGCTAATCAGGTGGTTGTCGCGAAAACAAACTATCTGCAGCTCAATGAACTCGCTCAAGAGACCGATGGCATACTGATCCCCTTTCGTACCGATGGTCAAGATCTACAGCAACTGCTTACCTGGCTTTCCACCACTGGCGAGACGAAAGCAACAGAGCTCGATGGTGAGATCTGGCAAGATGCCGGCCCCTTCATTGCGCTATTACTGCTTATTCCTGTTCTGCTAAGTTTCAGGCACGGATTAGTTGGCGTCGCACTCGTCTGCATTATCTATCAACCAACCCCAGCCATGGCATCAAGCTGGGACGATGTATGGCAAACTAAGAATCAACAGGGTATGGAGGCCTATCAGGCTCAGGAATATCAAGGTGCGTCAGAGAAGTTCAGTGACCCTCAATGGCAAGCCAGTGCGCGCTACAAGGCGGGCGATTATGATGAAGCCTTAGCCCTATTTGAACAAGATGAGAGTGCAACAGGCCTTTATAATCAAGGAAATAGCTTGATGCAACAGGGTAAATATGACGAAGCCATCAAACGATACGAGCGTGCCCTCAAAAAAAATCCTGAGCTTAAAGATGCACATGAGAACTTAGAGTTAGCTAAAAAGTTAGAAGAACAGAAGCAGAAGTCATCGGAACAGGATGAAGACTCCGGTCAGGGAGATCCCTCTGACAAAGATGAGAACTCAGACAAAGAGAAAGAGTCGAAACAGGAGAAAGGTTCTGATAAGGGGGATGGCTCTGAGCAGGAGAACGAATCCGGGCAAGATGAAAACTCAGAGCAAAGTAACGACGCTAATCAAGACGAGCAATCGGCTCAAGAGAAACAAGCTTCAGACCCCGCTTCGCAGGAAAAGAGTAATGAATCTGAAATGCAGGCCGATCCCGACAAGAAAGAGGCTGAAAAGCCCGAAGGTGAAGATGCTCAGCAATCATCTGACTCGGTAGAACAAAACGGTGAAAGTGCCGAAAAGGAACAATCTAAAGCTGCCCAAGCTGAAATGAACGAAGAAGCCCAAGAACCATCTACCGGTAAAACAACGGCAGCTCAACAGGCGCAAACTCAGGATGAACTTCCACCTGAGATGGAGCGTGCATTAAGAGCGTTAGCCGACGACCCCCAAGTTTTGCTTCGCAATAAAATGCAGCTTGAATATCAGAAACGTCGCAGACAAGGCATGGCTTCGCAGGAACAAGAACAATGGTAAAGATCTTCAACCAGCCATGTTTTGTAAAATTGGCAAATCAAAACGACTTTAAGCAAAATTATTCTTTAAAGGATCTCGAATCGTGTTAATACGACAACTCTTTATTGCGGCACTATTAACGCTGTCGTTCTCATTCCCAAGCTTTGCCATCAGCAAAATTGAAACCTCTGTGGATAGAAATCCTGCCGTAGAGGGGGAATATCTGGTTCTAACGATAAATGCCGATGACGACATCAGCACAGGAAAGCTCGATACCTCTGCACTACTCCATGATTTTATCGTGGGCAGAACCAGTGTGAGCCGCAGTACACAGATCGTCAATTTTGATACTCAGAGACTCACTCGCTGGCAAGTACTATTGGCCCCAAAGCGTTCCGGCAACATTCTCATTCCGCCCTTCACTATCGATGGGGTGAGCTCTGCGCCGATTAGTTTAACCGTAGTGCCCGTCGGCAGCCAAACACAACAGATGCAAAGCCTCTTTATTCGTACCAGTTTATCGACCGAGGAAGCCTATGTCGGCCAACTGATCACCTACAAGGTTAAGCTCTTTCTGGCGGTTGACCTTCAGCGCGGAGTACTGAGCGCACCGGCGATAGATGGCGCACAGATTAAGCAACTTGGCGAAGATACCGATACCACTGAAATCGTCAATGGACGGCGCTACAGAGTCATAGAGAGAACCTATGGCATTATCGCCGACCTGCCTGGTGAGTTAACCATTGAGGGAGCAAATTTCTCAGGTGACGTTGTCGTTCAATCATCGAGACGAGGCGGTATGTTTTCTTTCAATGAAAGTAAACCGATGCAAGCCAAAGCCACTAAATCAATCATCTTGATCAACCCGATCCCAATTGAATTTAATGGTAACTGGTTAGTCTCAGATCTTGTCGCATTAAACGAAGACTGGACACAAGAAGACAGCTACGAGCTCGGCTCTCCAATCACGCGTACCATTTCGCTTTTAGCGGTGAATACCGACGAAACAAGTCTGCCAGAACTCGATATAAAGGTACCAAGCGAACTTAAAACCTATCCGGAAAAGGCTCAAAGACAGTCTTTTGTTCGTGATAAAAAAATAGTCTCTCAACTGACACAGACCTTAGCAATAGTTCCGACGAAAGCCGGTAGTTACACACTGCCAGAGATTAGTGTGCCATGGTGGAACCCGCATACGAAAAAACAAGAGGTCGCTAAACTTCCTGCGAGGACCATCCTTATCACGGGAAGTGCTAATGTCGAAAATGAGTTACCGAGCCTCTCTGCCGAAACCCGTGGTTCGACAACCTCAGGTATATGGCCCTGGTTAACACTGTTTTTTGCGCTACTTTGGTTAGTAACACTCATACTTTGGCGCCGGGCCCTTTCCCACAATTCTCGTGCTGGTAATGAGCGTGTACAAGTTGCAGCAGTGCAACCTAAGCAATCGAGTAGCTATGAACGTATCAAACAGGCCTGTGAAGAGGAGAAAGCGGGTAAAGTACTCTCCGCTCTTCAAGCCTATTTTACCGAGCAATATGCCCAAACCATGACCTTAAATGAGATATCTCACTTATCCCCTGCGCTTCATACCGTGATTGCAGAGCTGCAAGCCAGCGCATTTAGCCGGGAAAACCCTAAAATAGATTATCGAACTGTCTTAGCCTCGGTAAAGTTGGCCCCCGCGGTATCGGCTAAACAGGAAAAATCGGCTTTGGTCGAACTCAATCCCCGATAATTTTTCTTTATCCAAGCATGGCAAGACGTTAACTAGTTATTAACTTCTTGCCATTCATCTCCAGCACGTTAAGCTAACGAGTATTGTTGGATCACAGATTTAAGAAATGTTTAGTCGCTCGCGAAATAAAAAGTCTAGTTCCACGGTCAATTCAGACATGCTTAGTAAACAAAGACGATACGATAGCCTTGTCAGGGCACTTCACGCCGACATATTCCGTTACGCCTACTGGCTTTGCGGCGATAAACATGTCGCTGAAGATATCACTCAAGAAACCTTCCTAAGGGCCTGGCGCTCGCTTGAATCTTTAAAAGATGATAAAGCGGCTAAAGCTTGGTTAATTACTATTCTGAGAAGAGAAAATGCACGTCGATTTGAGCGTAAACAGTTCAACTACTCAGATGTAGAGCAGGAGCACCTTGAAGATGTATTTTCCAGCAGTTCTGAAGATCAAGCTGAACAACACCTAATTCGTCGACAGATCGCCAAGTTAGAACTCGAGTATCGCGAACCTTTACTGCTGCAAGTTATTGGTGGTTTTAGTGGCGAGGAGATCGCAGGTATTTTAGACCTTAATCGAAATACCGTAATGACCAGACTCTTTCGCGCAAGAAATCAACTTAAAGATGTTATCGAACAACCCAAAGCAAGAGGTCAATCCAATGGATGAGCTTAAATTTAGACGACAGGCCTATGGAGAGCCAAACTGTCAAGATGAGGATTTTCTCACAGCGATGCACGATTCCCCGGAGCGTGAGTCCTTTCTCAATGACCTGAAAAAGCTCGATAGTAAACTTGAGCGGGCTTTAAAGGTCGATGTGCCTGAAGACCTGGCAGCAAAGTTACTATTAAATCAACAACTTCACCAGCATCAGGTTCAACGTCGTAAATCTGGTTTTACGCTTGCACTCGTCGCCTCTGTCGCATTTATTGCCGGGATCAGTTTCACTCTCTTAAGAATGGGTCCGGTTGATTTGGGCGAACATGCCCTTGCCCATGTCTATCATGAAGCGATGGCCCTTAAGGTAGATGATAATGTTGGCTTCGATGAAGTTAACTTCCAACTGGCTTCGATGGGGACGTTAGGTAACGCAAAATTCACCAAGCAGCCAGGTAAAGTTTATTACAGCACTGATTGTGATTTCCAGGGTGTGAAAAGCTTACATCTGGTGATGCAAGGCGAACATGGAAAAGTCACCCTGTTTATTGTTCCGCTGGAAGACCGCATGGTTTTAGATGAAGCATTTGCAGACAATAAATATATCGGCAAAGGCTTTGCCACCGATAAGGCCTATATGTTACTGGTTGGTGAAGATACCGCAGACCTGGGCTACGTAAAGGAAGAGATTAAGCAAACCTTCATTTAACTTACTACCCGTCGACATAAATATGTGATCATTTTCTTGTGCCGATTTGTTTTACACTCTGTGGCGATACCTGTCGCCGCAGAGTCAAACATCAGTCACACTCTCGAACAATATTGAGCTTCTTATCAAACATCTGCTAGCATAGACCCTCACAATTTTAGAAAAACCAAGAATGGCACAAGCATGAGCATTGAATTACCGATTTTAATTACTTTCATCGGCTACCTCACCCTAATGATGGGAATAGGACTCTGGGCCTATAAAGCAACCGACTCTGTAGACGACTACATCCTTGGTGGCAGAGGCATGGGGCCGGCAGTGACAGCCCTGAGTGTTGGCGCCTCTGACATGTCAGGCTGGTTGCTGCTAGGATTACCCGGTGCCGTTTATCTTGGTGGACTGGGTGAGGCCTGGATTGGCATAGGTTTGGTATTTGGAGCATGGTTAAACTGGCTCTTTGTCGCTAAACGCCTGCGAATTTATACAGAATTCACCGATAATGCCCTCACACTCCCTGACTTTTTCGAAAAGCGCTTCGAAGATAAAAAGGGGCTGTTAAAATTCGTATCGGCGGTGACTATCTTAGTCTTCTTCACCTTTTATGCCTCGTCAGGCATGGTTGGCGGCGCTATCTTGTTCGAGAAAGTATTCGGTTTAGATTACACTCTGGCCTTAGTGGTAGGTTCGACTATCATTGTTGCTTACACCTTTGTCGGTGGCTTCTTTGCCGTAAGTTGGACAGATTTTTTTCAAGGCTGTTTGATGTTAGTCGCACTACTTATCGTGCCGGTGGCTATCTTTAGTCAGCCTGAGACACACAATGGTATCGACACATTAGATCCTGCCATGCTCTCATTATTTCATGAAAACACGACTGTAATAGGTCTGGTGTCATTATTGGCCTGGGGACTTGGTTATTTCGGCCAGCCACATATTCTATCTCGTTTTATGGCTATCGGCAGTGCTGATGATATTCCGGTATCTCGTCGTATCGCGATGAGTTGGATGGTGGTAGCGCTGATAGGAGCCTTGGCAACGGGACTCGCCGGAACCCTGTATTTTGCCAATGAGCCATTAGCCAATCCTGAAACGGTATTTATTCACCTGGCCCACGCCGCTTTTAACCCTTGGATTGGTGGTCTGCTTATTGCGGCTATTCTTTCGGCCATCATGAGCACCATCGACTCACAACTTCTGGTCTGTTCCAGCGTTATCACAGAAGACTTTTATAAGAAATGGTTACGACCCGAGGCGACAAGCAAAGAGTTGATGCTAGTCGGCCGTATAGGCGTATTAGCCATTGCTGTTATCGCAGGTATTGTTGCCCTTAACCCTGAAAGTAGTGTACTTGGACTTGTCAGCTATGCCTGGGCCGGCTTTGGTGCCGCATTTGGTCCCGTAGTCTTATTATCCCTCTTCTGGAAAGCATATAGCCGTGACGGCGCCGTCGCAACGATTGTCGTTGGCGCATTAACCGTTGTCATTTGGAAGCAGTTATCCGGCGGAATTTTCGATCTGTATGAGATCTTACCTGGATTCGTTTTTGCGACACTTTCCGGTGTTATTGTTAGTAAATTATCGACACCATCTGAAGCGGTCAGAGAACAGTTTAGAGTATTTACTTCAAAACTATAAACAGTAAAAATAGGGGTTTCAGAGCGATGAAAACATAAATAGCGTACACGTGTACGCTATTTATTTGCCTCTTTTTATTTTTTATTTCGCGGGTGATTTTACATTACATTAACCTCACTCCTAATACCCTTAATCCCTTAATCTTCCTGTAGATAGGGGCTTGAGCCGCGCATTCAAATGCAGGCGCTCAATCCTAAATCCCCCTTCGCCTCCCATTAACATTTTCGCAACCAAAAACACCGTCTGGTCGGAGTTGTTGGCAGACAATTGCATCCCTAAGATGCACTGGTCTAATAAGTGGATCCTGCAGCTAACTCATTTCAGTTGGTCATAAAAAGCGGGACCGTAAAATAAAGAGAAGATAAAGATGAAGTACTTCAACAAGACAATTTTAGCCGTTGCTGTGACACTTGCGAGTTCACAAGCTATGGCAGCAGGATTCCAACTTAACAGTCAATCAGCAACTGGACTCGGCCGCGCGTTTGCCGGTGACGCCGTTATCGCAGATAACGCCTCTGTGCTGTCGCGTAACCCAGCAGCAATGGCACTTTTTGACGAAAAATCATTGTCCGTTGGTGTAGCATATGCCGATTTAGACGTGAACATCACTGACGTATCGACTCCAATGGGGAATTACGGTAGCGTAGAAGGCGCAGCTGAAAGCAAACTTATTCCTAACTTTTACTATATCCAACCGATTAACGACAAATGGGCATTTGGTGTCGCAGGATTTAGTAATTTTGGTACTGGTACAGATTTAACTAGCCTCGCCAACAGCAACCCAAAAGCAGCTGATGGTTCAATCGTGCCAGCACCAGCACCGGTTGATCTATTAGGTAATACTGAAATTATTACTATGAATTTCAACGCTAGCTTATCTTACCGTTTCAATGAGCATTTCAGTGTTGGTGCTGGAGTAGACATCATTTACGGTGAAGGTAACTTAAGCCGTGAAGGAAACCTTCCGCTCGGAGAAAATGGGAGCATGGTGCCAGTTTCTTTAGTTGATGTAGAAGCTGATGGTATTGCATTTGGCGGTATTCTTGGTGCCGTTTACGAATTTAATGCCGACCATCGTTTAGGCATGAGCTACCGCTTCAGTCCTGAATTTAAAGCCACAGGTGATGTCAACATGACTCAACCAGGTGTAGGAGCTATAGCATTTGATGAAATTAACATCCCAATGCCAGATATATTTCAAGTTGCCGGTTTTCACCAGCTCACTGAAAAATTTGCCCTACATTACACCGCTCAGCTAACGACATGGGGCGACTTCCATGAAATTACTGTTACTGATGGTCAGCTAGCAAATGGAACACCTGTCGGCGATGCAGTACTAAAGCAATACGCATGGGATGACTCTTGGCTATTCAGTGTCGGTGGTACATACACTATCAATGAAAAGTGGAAGGTGCGCGCAGGTTACATGCATGATCAGGGCGTTGTGGGCGATCTCAGTTCACTGTCTATTCCTGACTCAGACCGTAACTGGTACACAGCTGGTGTGAGTTATGATCTTAGCACGCAATCGACCATCGATATGGGCATCGCCTTTGTCCGTGGCGAAGATGTTCATGTTACCGAAGTTAGTTCAATTCTTGGTGATGTAACCGCATATACTCGTTCTGATGCCGTGTACTATTCAGTACAATATAGCTATCAGTTCTAAGTAATTGTAGCCAAAGATACCGAACCTAAAGCCGCACTTATGTGCGGCTTTTTTGTACTTTCCCAAAATGTTTCCTACAGTTAGAGTTACAACACATTAACTCTGAACCTTCATGGCAAAAGTCGTCGGATTGGGTGGCATCTTCTTTAAGAGTGATGATCCCAAAGCATTAGCAGATTGGTATAAAGAGCACCTTCAACTTCCGGTTGAACCCTGGGGCGGTGCTGCATTTTACTTAGATGACCTCTCATCCTTTTCCCGTAGCGGTTACAGTGTGTGGTCGCCGATCGAAAATGGTAACGATTACCTGTCCCCTTCTGATAAGAATTTCATGTTCAACCTCATTGTCGATGATCTCGATGGTGCCCTCAATCAAGTCCAACGAGGCGGCGCAGAGGTGATCAGTGTCACCGAAGACTCTGAGTTTGGCAGATTTGGATGGTTTATCGATCCGGACGGCAATAAAGTGGAGCTTTGGCAACCCCAAATAGCCTGATTGTACAGTTCGAAATAATCATAGATTCCAATGATAAAAAGCGTAATATATCGAGACTGTTCTGTTATCTCGGTGAATAACCATGCAAAAAAATTCTCAGGTCTCGGCTTTTATATTAGGTGGATTTCTCTGCCTGGGTCTCATTCTCCTTGGTAATAGCATAGGTCAAAGTCTGATCCAGATGAAATCCATGGAGCGTACCGTCACCGTAAAGGGGTTGGCAGAGCAGGAAGTTAAAGCCAACATCGCCATCTGGCCCATACGGTTTACCGAAGTCGATAATGATCTCAACTCTCTCTATAAGACGGTTCAAGATAAGACAGATAAAGTGGTACTCTTCCTGACCAAACAAGGGTTTACACCCGATGAAATTTCCACTTCCCTCCCCTCTATCGAAGACAGACAAGCTCAGGGCTATGTCAATCCAAATGTAAAATTTCGCTACGCCGCCAAGGTCACAATCTCTCTCTACACCAAGCGAGTGGATCTGTTCTTAACCAGCCGTAAGCATCTGCTTGATTTGGCCAAAGATGGAATTGCCATATCAAATCAAGACTACAACAGCCGAACCGAGTTTCTGTTTACCGAACTCAACCGGGTGAAACCTGAGATGGTACAAGCCGCGACTCAAAATGCCCGCAAAGTGGCTGACAAATTTGCCAAAGATTCCAATTCAACATTAGGCAAAATTAAGCGCGCTTCACAGGGTCAATTTAGTATCAGCGACCGAGACAGCAATACCCCGCACATAAAGAAAGTACGTGTGGTCTCGACATTAACCTACTACTTAGGCGACTAAACCCAGTAGCTCAAATAAGGAGTCATTGACTCCTTATCTATTTCTTAAACCTATCAATCGTATTTTCCTAATTTAACTGTTGCATCATAAAACACCATCCATTAGAATAATCTTATGGACTTTCATTGGTGAGCTTAATATGCGTATTCAACAGACTAATTTTTTTTTCCCTGCCCTTTTCCCTATCCTTTTCATTGCCCTCTCATTGATGAGTACTCACCTTTGTGCAGCGTCAATTGAAACCACCACCTTGATTGAGAGTAAGAAAACGAGATGGATAGAGTTGGATTCAAAACTCGAAGCAGTGAAAGCCGCAACGGTATCGGCACAAACTTCCGGCCGCATAATAAAGCTCAATTACGATGTTAATGATATTGTCACCGAGGGGGCCCCTTTACTGGAAATAACCAGTAAAGAACAGGGAGCAGAACTGGCTGCCGCCGAAGCCGATTATGCCAAAGCGATAGCCCAAAATAATGAGGCACAACAGCAAAGACGCCGATATGAAACCCTATTTCCTAAGGGAGCCATATCACAAGGCGCGATGGATGAGGCCATTGCCAATGCCAAGTCCACTCAAGAGGCAGTAAGAGCTTCAAAGGCCCGTATAATCCAAGCCACAGAATCACTTAAATATACGGTAGTTAATGCGCCATTTTCAGGCATTGTCACTAAAAGGCACGTGGAGCAAGGTGAAACAGTGAGTCCGGGACAGCCGCTCTTCTCCGGTTTTTCCACGTCACAGATGCGCGCCATCACCCACGTACCAGAGCGTTATATAGACGCTTTGAAACAGCTGCCGGAGTTTAAAGTTACCCTCAATGATGGTCGTCAATTTACGTCCAGTTCGCTCACTATTTTCTCATTTGCCGATCCCCAGAGTCACAGCTACAAAGTAAGAATTAACCTTCCCGAGAATGAACCCAATTTGATGCCGGGTATGTGGGCAAAAGCCAAATTCAGTGCAGGCACCCGTTCGACTATTCTAATCCCGACTTCAGCCTTGCTAAAACAGAACGAGCTCAGTGCCGTCTACCTCAAACAGGGGGATGACTTTGTACTCAATCAAGTCCGCTTAGGCCATTACCAAGATAAAGAGGTCGAAGTCTTGGCGGGATTGAGTCCCGGAGATGTGATCGCCAGCGACGCATACCAAGCACTTCAAAACCGTCAGGCAAAATAGAGAGGTCAAGATGAACGAACCCCAAAACACGACTCTGCCTGAACCCAACACACCCAACTCAAAATTAGGGATATCGGGTAGGATTGCGGCGGCTTTTCAGCTCAGTGCCATCACACCACTGCTGGCACTACTTGGTTTACTACTGGGTTTATTTGCCGTCATAGTGACGCCAAAAGAGGAAGAGCCTCAGATAGATGTGACGTTTGCTGATATATTTATCCCCTTCCCCGGTGCGACCCCGGCTCAGGTTGAAAGCTTAGTCACACTCCCGGCTGAACAGGTGATCTCCGAGATAAAGGGCATCGATACGCTCTACTCTTTCTCGCAACCTGACGGTGCACTTATCATCGCAATTTTTGAAGTTGGGATCCCACGTAACGAAGCGATTGTTAAGCTATATAATCAGATCTACTCGAACCTTGATAAACTCCCATCGGGTGCAGGGGTGGGTGAGCCACTCATCAAACCTCGTGGAATCGATGATGTCCCCATTGTTAGCTTAACCCTATGGTCCAAACAAGCGTCTGTTTCGGCAGAACAGCTGACCCATGTCGCTCACGGACTGGAAACTGAGCTCAAACGTATTCCCGGCACGCGTGAAGTCTCTAGCTTAGGCTCGCACGAACTCGTGCTTAATGTTCGAATCGATCCGATGAAAATGAACTATTACGGACTCACCTTTGATGCAATAGACCGGAGTCTGAGGTCAAACAATCATATCTCCATGCCTGCTTCTCTTGTGCAGGGCAATCAGGAGATAAAAGTTCAAGCCGGTCAATTTCTGCAGTCGGCTGATGATGTCAAACAACTCGTCATCTCGGTTTATCAAGACATCGACGGACAAAGCGCCCCCGTCTACCTCAGTGATGTTGCCCGGATAACATTAAAAGCCGATATTCCGGTAAAAAGTGTCTGGCATGGAGATAAAAATGATATCTATCCAGCAGTAACGCTGGCGATAGGAAAGCAACCTGGTGAAAATGCCGTTGATATCGCCGATCAGATCTTACAACGTATAGAACAGGTTCAAAATGTTCTGGTTCCCGACAATGTCGAGGTTACGGTATCGAGAAACTACGGTGAAACGGCTGGGAATAAAGCCAACACACTTATCTTCAAGTTGATATTTGCAACATCGGCTGTCGTGCTCTTAGTCTTTTTCACTATGGGTGGCAGAGAAGCGCTTGTAGTGGGTATAGCGATTATCATTACATTAGCATCGACACTGTTTGCATCTTGGGCCTGGGGCTTCACATTAAACAGAATATCCCTGTTTGCCCTCATCTTCTCTATCGGTATTTTGGTCGATGATGCCATTGTAGTGGTCGAAAACATTCACCGCCATATGGCGATGGGCAAACAATCTTTTAATGAGCTCATCCCCGTTGCCGTCGACGAAGTCGGAAGTCCTACTATTTTGGCGACCTTTACTGTTATCGCGGCACTATTACCTATGGCCTTTGTCTCTGGGTTAATGGGGCCTTATATGGCGCCGATCCCAATCAATGCAAGTATGGGAATGCTGATCTCCTTAGCCGTTGCATTCATCGTCACCCCCTGGCTCAGTCGGAAATTACTTAAACATCATAAACAAGGGAGCTCACCTTCTGGCACGATTGAAGACGCAGCTCTTAATGCCACAACTCATGCCTCAACAAAAGAGGAGACAAACGGTCAGCCAGAAAAAGACAACATGATGTTAAGGCTATTTACCAAACTTATTGGCCCCTTCGTTCTGGGCAAGCAGGCACGCAGGGCTCGAATTGGGCTCGCAGGCGCCATATTTGTCTTGATCGGCGTAGCCACGGCATTGCCACTAGGCCAACTCGTCATACTTAAAATGCTCCCTCTGGACAATAAATCTGAATTTCAGGTAATGGTGGATATGCCTGAAGGGACGCCGGTTGAACAGACACAACGTGTACTTCAAGCACTCGGGCGTTATTTGAGTACGATCGAAGAAGTTGAAAACTATCAGCTCTATGCGGGGACCAACGCCCCGATGAATTTCAATGGGTTAGTCAGACATTACTTCTTGAGAGAGACTCAAGAGCTTGGTGATATTCAAGTCAACCTTCTCGACAAGAAGCACAGAGACAGAGATAGCCATACCATTGCACAGTCAGTCCGAGCACCACTGCAAGCGATAGGTAAGCCGTTTAATGCCAACATCAAAGTGGTTGAAGTGCCGCCGGGACCACCGGTCTGGTCACCGATCCTTGCCGAAGTCTACGGCCCGAGCGAAGCCATACGTGAAAAAGCGGCTTACCAGTTACAGGCACTGTTTCATGAGACTGATGATGTCGTAGACATCGATATATTTCTGCCTGCGGCGCAGCAGAAATGGCAAGTGTTCATCGACAGAAGTAAAGCGAGTCTTTTGGGGGTTCCCTATCAAAATATTGTCAGCCTCATTTCCACCTCCGTCGGCGGACAGGATATGAGCTACCTGATTAAGGATAAACAGAAACGCCCCACACCAATCCGATTGCAGTTAAAGGAGTCAGCCAAACTCGATCTTGAGCAGGTATTAAACCTCAAATTACTGGGACAAGATGGTAATTCAGTCCCGGTATCTGAACTTGTGAATATCAAAAAGGGCAAGATAGATTCCCCCATTATCCATAAAAACATGATCCCTATGGTGATGGTGGTTGCTGATATGGCTGGAAAGTTCGACAGCCCCTTGTATGGCATGTTTGAAATGGCGGCCAAGATAGATGCTGAAGATGGGCTGGGTTTCGAGCAACACTTTATCAATCAACCTTCGGGCCTCGACGCTATCGCGGTGCTGTGGGATGGCGAATGGAAAATCACCTACGAAACATTCCGTGATATGGGGATAGCCTATGGCGTTGGTATGATAGCCATCTATCTGCTTGTCGTCGGACAGTTCCGCTCCTATACCGTCCCCCTCATCATCATGGCACCGATCCCCTTAACGGTCATAGGGGTGATGCCAGGACACGCACTACTTGGGGCACATTTTACCGCACCCTCCATGATAGGCATGATTGCGCTGGCCGGGATCATCGTCAGGAACTCTATCTTGTTGGTGGACTTCATCAACAAGGAAACCGCCGCGGGGGTTCCGTTCGAACAAGCCGTGATCCATTCAGGTGCCGTCAGAGCCAAGCCGATTATGCTGACTGCACTAGCGGCCATGATTGGTGCCCTGTTTATTATCGATGACCCTATCTTTAACGGGCTCGCCATCAGTTTAATCTTCGGCATCATGATCTCGACCCTACTGACCCTGGTCGTGATACCGGTTCTCTATTACGCAGTGATGAAAAAACATCACGCCTGATAACTAACACATTAGATAACGAACAATGTAGCAATTAACAAAACACGCGGAAATTGGTTCCGCTAAAGGAGATAACAATGTCTATAGAACGTGCAATCATGGCTTTTGCCGGAATGATGGTTTTAATCTCATTAGTATTAACGACCCTGGTTCATGCTAATTTTATCTGGCTGACGGTTTTCATTGGCGTAAATCTATTTCAAAGTGCATTTACCGGATTCTGTCCTGTCGCTATACTGATGAAAAAGCTAGGGGTAAAAACCGAGGCTGAACAGGCTCTAATCAAGGCCAATTGATCTTTCAAATTTGTAAACTCTTGCCCCTTAAAACATCCTGATAGGGCGCTCTGAGAGGAAAGGTAGACTGGCTCAAACTAAAACATAATAATAACGAAAGGAAATAGTGTGTTTAAACAAATACTAATATCAAAGCAGCACCTTCAACTGCGATACTTTATGATCTTTGCCGCTTTTCTATCTCTCACTGCCAGTCAACTATCCTGGGCCGCCGATAAAGATGCTCAAGTTGCTTGGGATATGATCGATGCGGGCGCTCTGGTTGTCGATGTACGAACGGCAGAGGAGTTTGAAGCGGGTCATCTTCCCAATGCAATTAACATCCCCTTTGAGACGATCGCGTCAGCTTTCAAAGAGAGAAAAATAGCCAAAGATAAATCAGTCGTACTCTACTGCAGAAGTGGGCGCAGAAGTGGAATCGCTTTCGATACCTTAGTATCTCAAGGTTATAGCAATAGCTACAATGGCGGTGGATATGAAATACTAAAAAGCGCTCACACAAAATAGCATATAGCCAAGCCACTTCTCGACATGCTGAAGCCTGCATTTCGAGGTCGTTTGCATACTCTTCTGGCTGGACATCAGTCCTGATGTCTAGCCCAGCTTTATAACTCCGTTGTCTAACTTAGATATCTAGAAAAGTGTTATAGGTCAGTTTTCTAGCTTAGTTGCTGAGTTTAGCTCGTCCAACTCATTCACTTAAATAATATTAGCAATACATTTTGCGATCGATCCCTTTGAAAAATGATCTCTACAAATCAATATTCAATTTCAGCTCCACTCATTTCCCCACGCCTTATTACTTTTAAATCTAAGTTATTCCCAAGTTCAAATTCTAACTATTTACCAATATATTCATTGCCTTAATTAGATTCCACTACAAACAGATTCGCCTATAAATATACAACACAAATAATATACAAAACATTTATCAATGAGTTAACTCGCATAATGATGCGATATAAATCCCGATTCATGCGCGTGAAATGCGTTTTAAACGACATATTTATTCAGTAAAGGATTTATTACTCAGAGACACACCTTTTCAACCCAATTAAATAACAAACTGTTTACAAGTGTTTCGCGCCCAGATACATTCGCTGTCGAGTAACCGGTTTTTTATATGTTCATCTGAAAAGCCACCTAATAATAATGATTAATTCTAATTAACATGGAAGACAATTATGACAGTAAGACAATTTACAACTTCAGCATTGAGCCTGTCAGTTTTAGCTATCGCTATTTCTGCCACTGTTCAAGCCGCTCCCACATTCACTCAAGGTTTCCAATCACTGAAATCTGAAAGAAAGCAATCATCGCCTTTGCCAAAGCGCTATATTGTTAAGTTTAAAAACAGTGAATTAAGCAGCATTCAATCTCAAGCAGATGAAATCAGTGGTCTCTCTTACCAACCCGCTCAAAATGAGGTGCTTTCTCAACATAAGGCGCTGAACAACGTTTTGGCTAAAGAGATGAAACGCATTGGTCGCAGTAACAGCTACACGGTGAAATTAGATAAAGCAGGCATCGACGCACTCAAAAAACGTGGAGACGTTGACTATGTCGAAGAGGATATGCAGCGACATTTTCTCAGCGAAACCACGCCCTGGGGACAAACCTACGTAGGTACGACGGTCCTCAGTGACTCTCAAGCCGGTAATCGAACAATCTGTATTATCGATTCAGGTTATGATCGTAGTCATAATGATTTAAGCGGAAATAACGTCACAGGAACAAATAACTCAGGTACGGGTAACTGGTTTGAGCCGGGCAACCATAATGCTCACGGTACTCATGTTGCCGGTACAATTGCGGCGATCGCCAACAACGAAGGTGTTGTCGGTGTCATGCCGAACCAGAATGCCAATATTCATGTGATCAAGGTATTTAATGAAGCGGGTTGGGGCTACTCTTCCTCGCTGGTTTCTGCTGTCGATACCTGTGTCAACAACGGCGCCAATGTTGTGACCATGAGTTTAGGTGGTAGCGCCTCAAGTACCACAGAAAAAAATGCCTTAACCGCTCATCAGAATAATGGCGTCTTACTTATCGCCGCAGCAGGTAATGACGGCAATAATACTCACAGTTATCCAGCCTCTTATGATGCTGTAATGTCAGTTGCGGCGGTCGATAACAACAAAGATCATGCGGCATTTTCTCAATACACTAACCAAGTTGAGATTGCAGGCCCGGGTGAGGCTATTCTTTCAACCGTCACCTTGGGTGAAGGTCGTCTTGCCGATATCACCATTGGCGGACAATCTTATTTTGATAACGGCGTTGTCCCCCATAACCGTTACGTAAAATCGGGTACCGATCATGTGGCAACACCGGTTAATGGCAGTGTTACGGGCGAGCTTGCCGAGTGTTCTGTGTCAGGCAGCACTTTTAACTGCACAGACATGAGCAACAAAGTTTGTCTGGTTGAACGTGTCGGTAACCAGGGCGCCAGTTATCCTGAGATCGACGCCGTCAGAGCCTGTAATAACGCTGGCGCAAGTGCCGTCATTGTCTATGGTAATACCGCACTGCCCGGTCTTCAGAACCCTTTTCTGGTCGATACCAACAACGAAGCAGCTATCGTATCTGTATCGATAGGCAGAGCAACGGGTCAGGCACTTCAAGCCCAAGTTGGTTCAATGGTGACTGTTGCTAATACCGCCAACGAAGATTATGAATATTATAACGGTACCTCTATGGCGACGCCTCATGTTTCAGGTGTGGCAACATTAGTTTGGAGTCATCACACAGAGTGTAGTGCAGCCCAAATACGTGCGGCACTAAACGCGACTGCAGAAGATCTTGAAACGGCGGGCCGTGATGATAAAACCGGTTACGGCTTAATCAACGCCGTGGCAGCCGACACCTATCTCGATGCCTCTTGTGACGGACCGGTCGATCCGGGTACAGGAACTGGAACCGGTGGAACTGAGTTACTAAATGGCGTTGTTAAAACTGACTTAGCCGGAGCGAAGAATGATGAACTTCACTTCTCTTTGGATGTGCCTGCTGGTGCCACCGATCTGAGTTTCACTATGAGTGGTGGAAGCGGAGATGCCGATCTGTATGTTCAATATGGTGCAGCCCCAAGCTCAAACAGCTATGACTGCCGTCCATGGAAAACAGGTAACGGTGAATCTTGCCCGATCACCACGGCTGAACCCGGAACTTACTATGTCATGGTTCAAGGTTATAGCGCATTTAGCGAAGTAAACCTGGTCGCTAACTATACGGAAGCAACGGGGGGTAACACTGGCGGAGCGGCGAGCTATACCAACACTAACAGCTACTCCATCCCGGACAATAAGGCTGCCGGGATCAGCAGTCCAATATCTGTGAGCCGAAGTGGTGATGCAGGCACGGTATCTGTGACAGTTAACATCACCCATACCTATATCGGTGATCTACAGGTTGAACTTCATACTCCAACGGGTGAAGTGGCCATTTTGCACGATAACACGGGGAGCAGCACAGATAACATAAACCAGACCTACACCGTCGATACTACAGGCATAGAGTCTGCCGGTGAGTGGAAATTAAAAGCGGTAGACAGCGGTCGACGCGATACAGGTAGCATAGAATCTTGGGAGCTAAGCTTCCAATAATCACTGGTTAACCTGGTTAACAAATAGAGAGAGGGCTCACGCCCTCTTTTTTCTTCATGGTTAACCATAGCGACCTCCTGTTAATTGCACCTCAATAGCTGATATAATCAACTTAATATCAATTGACACAATGAACTCATGACACAAGCAAACAATCCGCTTCACGGTATCAAGCTAAAAGATTTACTCACTGATCTGGTCGAGCATTATGGCTGGGAAGAGCTTGGGGACCGCATCGATGTGCGCTGCTTTAAACATGATCCTAGTATCAAGTCGAGTCTAAGATTTCTACGTAAAACCCTCTGGGCCAGAGAAAAAGTTGAATATCTTTACCTTAAGATGAATAAATTACCTTTGCCCGCAAGAAAACCAAGGGATGACGGCTATCAAGCCAGTGATAAAACGCTTCGCACTGCGAATAACAGAGCGACAGATAAACCGGGCAAAGACTCGAATGATGACACTCAGTTAAATGCCAACATCTGGGGCAAATAAACAGAAGTCACAGGAAAAAGGCTGAAAGTGAACACTTTCAGCCTTTTTTAATCTAATCTTGTTTAGCATTGGGCCTATCTGGCTAGACTCTTATGCCGCTTTCAACATGTAGTCAGATCCATCTTTTGCTGTAAACATCTGATCTTGCAGTGACCCATCGATCATACGCTTGGCATCGACATTGAGCAGGCTTATCCAATATCTGTGGCCTTCAATCTGAATGTCTTCCACATTGGCTCTGTCATAAGCGCCAACCTCACCACAACGATCGAATGTCAGCTCTACATGAGTGCCCTTATCTCTCAGCAAGATGGCCGAAGGCTCACTCTTATGACCATTTAAGGCGACAAACTGCTTCGGGTCTTTCAAACCGGTATGAGTACCGTCGGTGAAGAAGATCAGCAACTGCTGGTAGTAAACAACATAACTACTGACATCCTGATGCGACCCCTTAGCTAATGGAAATGTGCTGTCAAGAAACTGCTTAGCGTTGGTCACTGCAGTTTCACTTTGTGAAGTTTTGACAAGCTCCACATTCACAACTTCAGCATTGATAAGGTCATTAAAGTTCTGCTCACTTTGAATACTATTGCTTGTTGAAATGTCCATAGCCTTATCCTCTTCACTCGATCTTAAGTTAGATTTTCCATTACTTACAAAAGCATAGAAAAATATTTTTACATTTGTTGAATATCAAATTCTTATCCCGGCCTCGACATTCAACATAAATACTCTTCCCTGATTGCTTAATTTGTAGTCTAGCGAATTTTTGACTACAATTTCACAATTAAAATTTTACACTGTGAATTTTACAAAATGCGCAATAACCAAAGCTTGATGAGAAAATCACATTTTCTGGGAACTAAGATAAGAAACCTAAGAAAGCGTAATCATTTGACGATGGAGGATCTCTCTGCTCGATGTGTTCGAGTGGATGCCAATTCGGCTCCATCGGTCTCCTACCTTTCTATGATAGAAAGAGGAAAGCGGGTACCCAGCGCAGGCATGATGGCGGTCATCGCCGCCGTGTTTCAAAAAGAGGTCGATTGGTTCTTAGATGATGTCCCCGAAGAGCAAGCCATTACGCCTGAAAAAGGCAGGCGAGGCGGAATAAGTGGCATGGCATTAGAACCAAGCTTTCTCTTTTCAAAGGATATTTTGCAGATAGCCATACCTGAGATGTTATCTCAGACCGGTATTACAGGCCGTCAATTTGCCCATCTGCTTATCCGTGCTCATCAGGAGCACCATCAGAATCACTTTCCGGATCTCGAACGTGCAGCCGAAGAGATAGGCCTTAAGCGTATGCCGCTCGCCGTCGAAGATCTAATGGATATCGCGAAAGGTTTGGGGCTCTCAATAAAATGGATCAATGATACCCCTCACGATGTTGTTGATGAGATGGGCGTCACCTCCAGTCAACTCGTCACCTCATTCTTCGAGCCACCATCGACTATTTACGTCAATGAACAACTTAAGACGACACCCATCAGGCTTAAATACGATCTCGCCGTACACATAGGCCATTGCGTACTGCACAACAAAGATGGACTCAAATCTGTGTTAACCACAGGCCGAAGCCAGATCAGCGCAGAAGTGGATTCGGGAGTGCCACAATCTTCGACCGTTAATGCGCAAGATATTCTCCATGCCTGGCGTGACTTTGAATCGAGCTTTTTTGCCGGTGCCCTACTCTGTCCTAAGGTGCCATTCAGGCAGTTACTCGATCGCCACGGTTACGAGATAGACGTTCATAAACAGTTGGGGGTATCGGCCTCGGTCGCCATGCGCAGAATGACCGTGGTATCTCCCTACCCTCACTGGCACTACTTTGATGCTTATGCCCCGGGCAAATTGAAAGCGGTATATCGCGGTAACGGCATTCCACTGCCTTGGGGGAATATGAGACAGGTACAGGACCCCTGTCAGCATTGGGCGGTATTTAGGATGATCAACGAACCTACGGAGGGCACATCGGCGCAGATCTCGATACTCAATGTTGAAAATGAACCCAGGATCTATTGCTGTGAGTCGATAAAAGTCGAAGACCTTGCCGGTAATAATCATGTCCTTTGCGCAGGTATAGATCTTAACCCAGCCATCGAAGCACAAGGTGGTGATGCCCTGTCGATAGCATCGGAGCTGAAACAGGCATGTGTGGCTCACGGTGGCTCGGCATCGATACCTAAGGTTATCAAGAAGGAGCTGATGAGCGTGGCGAAAATTCTCAATATCAACTGGGTAGAGCGAGGCATTGAGACGGAGGCAAGAGTGATCTGCTCCAGAGGCGCTGTATGTCCACGAGATCCCAGCTGCTATCAATCGGGAAAGAGCCAATGTGATGGATAAGGTTATTTTTATAACCCATTGATAGATTTAGAAGAGTTAGGGCACACCTAACTCTTCTTTATCCGTTTTATATCATCTTGCCCTGAACCGGGAGCAAGGCACCGGACACATTAGCGCGTGATGCCCGGCTAAGATCGATCATCACTCCGGCTAACTGCTCCGGACTCTTGGTTAGAGATAGCCAATTAAGTGGGTTTTCTTCCGGCATCGCCTCTCGGTTAACCTTAATCACACTTGAGGATTAAGCCGTTAATGCAATTTTACCTACAGCTGCACCGGATTCTAATCGGGCATGGGCATCAGAAACCTGCCAGATGGTGAAATCGGAGTCATCCAGCAGAGGCTTAACCAAGCCAAGATCGACCAGCTCGGCGACTTTAGTTAAGATCTCACCATGAGCGCTGCGGTTAATCCCCTCAACCATAGGAATAAGCATCAGGACGCTGTGAAAACTCAGGCTTTTTAATGCCACTTGCAACACATTCTCAATAGGCAGGGTCGTCGCAACGCCGCCGTATAATCGAGCCGCCTCGAAACTGCGTTGAATATTCTCACCAGCCACAGTATCGAAAATGGCATCGAAGCCGGCGCCATCGGTATACTGCTCCACATACTCCTGCACGCTTTGCTGTGCCACATTCACTAAGTTATCAGCACCTATTGTCGCTGCAATTTCCATATTTTTAGGCATAGAGGTCGCTGTCACATTTGCGCCAAAGTATTTAGCTAACTGAATAGCGATGTGACCCACGCCCCCCGTCGCACCATGAATAAGCACCTTATCTCCCTTCTTTACAGCCAGCTTGTTTCGCAGTGCTTCCCAGGCGGTAATAGACACCAGAGGCATAGCCGCCGCCTCTTTCATGGTCAGGCTTTTTGGTTTATGTGCCATCAAATCCACATCAACCAACATAAATTCGGCCAGCGCACCATCGATACCCGCGATCCCACCGGCGCAGCCATAAACCTCATCGCCGACCCTGAAGCGGCTCACATCATCGGCAACCTCAGTCACTATGCCTGCCACATCCCCATGTAAAACCTCAGGTAAATTGGCAGACCAGGGGGTATCACTCGAACGCAGCATGGTATCTAATGGATTGACACTACTGGCTTTTACTTCCACCAGCATATGCCCGGCTTTCACAATAGGTGTCGCTTTATCTGCAAGCTCGAAAACGTCGCTCGAACCCAGTTGTTTAATTATCATTGCTTTCATGTTTGTGCCCTCAAATAGTTAGTGGGGCTATTCTATTGATTGCACTAAGAACCAACAACAACCCTAAAAACAAACCAGCTTTGCTTTTTAAGCAAAAGCGTTCTAGGCTATCTGCTGCGATTAACCAGCAGAAGAAAGTCAACATGAGTATGATCACAAGGCTACATTACTTTAATTGTGTCGTGGAAACGGGAAGCATCTCTGAGGCGAGCCGGGTATTCGATGTTCAGCCCTCGTCGATATCCCGTCAACTTATCGCGTTAGAGAAAGAGTTAGGAATAAGTCTGCTCAACCGTACGACCCGTAATATCGGGCTCACGGAGGCGGGGCTCACCTATTACCGATATTCTCAACGAATCGTCTCGGAGCTTGATGAAGCCCACAGAGCGGTAAACGACCTACAGCAAAACCCAAAAGGTTCCCTGAAAATCAGTATGACCGTCGGCTTCGGCGAGAGCTGTGTCCTTCCCTTGATCCCTGCTTTTATGAGCCAATTCCCTGACATTACAATAGAACTCGAGCTAACCGAACGTGTCATCGATCTGGTTGAAGACAATGTGGATATTGCTATTCGAAGTGGCCGCTTGCCAGACTCAAACCTTATCGCCCGAAAACTTGCCGACAACAATTTTATGCTTTGCTCTAGTCCCCAGTATCTGGCCCAACACGGCAGCCCTGAAACCCCCCAGGCATTAACGGATTTTGATTGTATTCGATACGGATACGCGGGATGGCGTGAGTGGTTTTTGATGGATGATAAACCTAAGAAATTATCGATTAGAGATGGGATCACGGTAAATTCAGTCAATGGCCAGAAACAGTTACTGCTGAGCCATGCAGGCCTGGCCCTGATACCGTTATGGGCGGTCCATGAAGAGCTTAAAAATGGCACTCTGACCCATGTTCTCAACCAGCATACATTCAGTCCTTATGAAAGTATGAGCTCAACCTATGCCATCTATTTAAGAAGAGAGCTAATCTCTCCAAAAATCAGGGTGTTTCTGGATTACCTGAAAGAACATTTAGATTAACTACCTCAACTAGGGTTAATGAATATCAGGTTAAATAGGAAACTCGAATATCAAACGCCAGGCCTGAATTCCATCGCCGGCCCTGACACTTAAACCCAGTCTATCTATGCCCATCCACTCCCAGAGAATGGGTTTCGAGAAAGCCAGGGTCGCACCAACCTCCAAACTATTGGAAACCAGAACATCATCACCAAACGGCGTGGCGATTCTAAGCTTATCGAAGTACCAGTAGCCCACGGCAAACACACGAGGCTCAACATCGACGCCCAACCAGTTCCATTGCCAGTGAATGTCGGTTCCAATATCAATCCCCGACTGAAGGGCGGAATAGGTCTCCTTTTGCTCACCATCGAAGCTTCTGTATCCGGCAAAATAGAGACGATTGACCCATCTGGGCCTGCTCTGTTTAAATTCCAGATCGAGCAGGCTGGAAACACCGGCCGACATGATCGCCACATCGGTGCCCGAAGTGAAATTCTTACCATAACCAAGATCGAAATAGCTTTGAAACTCATACCTTTCGGAGGTGCGGACCCGATACTCGATCCCCGGCGTAAAGGTCGCGGTCCCGACGCTCGAAGGCAAGTCCCCTTCAGGCACATCGCTCCACTTAAAGTTGAAGAAGCCCAGTGACACAGGTGCTCGTAGCATTAGTGTCTCTGTATCATTTTTTTGAAGTTCGAAACTGACAGGAAGGTTAACAACGGTCGCATTTTGCCCTGAGGTTCTATACAGGCCACTGCCTAAGTAGTTAGCAAACGCGTAATGGGTAAAGTCATCCTCGGCATAAACAGCAGAGGAGAAAAAGAGGATAGAGATAAAAATGGAACAGGTTTTGTTCAGAACCATAATATAAGATGCGATTTTTATAATTATGGTTCTGAATATAGCGAGAGGCAGACTGAAAATCTACAGTGAAGTTTACTCTTTCTCTTCACCGGTAAAATGATATTCGGACATCATATGCCCAAGCTCGGTAGACTTAGTCTTCAGATACGCTTCGTTATAGCGGTTTTTTCCCACTTGAAGTGGTATACGCTCAACGACCTCGATACCCAACTCTTTCATCGCCTTAACTTTGCGAGGATTATTGGTCATCAGCTTCACTTGCTTAATACCGATCTTCTCCATCATAGGTAAGATCATATCGTATTTTCGCATATCGGCCGGAAAACCTAATCTTTCATTAGCCTCGACGGTATTGGCACCGTGATCTTGTAACTCATAGGCACGGATCTTATTCAGCAGACCAATTCCACGCCCTTCCTGACGAAGATAAAGAATAAAACCTTGACCCGCTTCGGCAATATTCTGCATTGCGGTTTGAAGTTGGAATCCACAATCACAACGTAAACTGAACAGGGCATCACCGGTTAAACACTCGGAGTGAATGCGACCTAAAATCGGGGTATTTGCATCCAGCGTACCTAGCGTCAGCGCCACATGCTCTTTTCCTGTATCGGAATCTTCGAAACCATGCATGGTAAATACGCCCCATGGTGTGGGCAGCTTTGAAGAAGCGACATACTTAATCGACATGAAATAACCTTAACGACTCTCTTTCCCTGAGACGACGACAATCCAGAAAAACCAACGAGACCTATAGCCACAGACAAATGTCTTCAACAACTATTAATTCTGTCTCGTACTCAGGCGGAGTATTTTATGTGTTTTTATCTTTAAGTGAAATACCCTAGCGATTTAATCGGCTATTGATTCACCTGAAATGATAGTTGACTCACAACGCCAGCGTACGAAGGATACGCGTGGCGACAACAAAATAATTTGAAGTCGCTCACTAATGAATAATCGCGGTGGAGTAATTATTCAGTAATTAGAATTCTTTGGCCGCGAAGCCCGTCACTTGGGTGATCCCCATTTCACGGCCAAGTGCCGTCATAGGATGAACAACCACTAAGCCTTTGACTGACTTTTTAAGCTTACCCATATCGGCCTGCTCAGCTTTGGTCAGAACGCGCTTAAACTTCAAGCCAGCAACACTGCCACCTTGCTTACTCAGTTCACGAGTCTGCTGCGCCTTAACACTGGCAATACGCTTAGTTACCGTGTTTATCTCTTGTCTAAATTGCAACATGATCCCTTTGTCACCACGCTTTTCAGCGGCGGCGAATTTGCGGCGAAACTGCTCTAGCTTGTCGCTAAGTCCATGAAGCTCTTCTTTTAAATTCATGCTCGTGCCTTAAATAATTCTATAAAATGCAAAAACAGCCGGTTTATTACGGCTGTTTTTTTAAATTCTTGTTTGCTTGATTGGCTATTATAACGTATCTGTGCGAATACAGTTATCGCTTTTATGTCAGATAGTGAATAACCTGATTACTGCTGCCATGGAACACTAAACTGGGATCGGCCAGTTCCTGCTCAAATTTACCATCAACCACAACATCGATATACTCCATCACGGCTCGCTGGGCATCACCTAACTCCTTTAAAAGGTACCCGGTCCACAACCAAATATCTTTATCTGGACATTCAGATTTGACCCTTTTGACCAAAGCTAGTATCGATGCAACATTAGCAGGGTGAAGCGGATCCCCCCCCGACAGAGACAAACCTTTGCGTTTGATGCGGGTATCTTTTAGATCGCTCAGTACTCGCTCTTGCATCTCGATATCAAACTCATGTCCGCTGCAAGGCTTCCACGTCGACTGGTTATAACAGCCTCGACATTGATGCTCACAGCCAGAGACAAACAGGCTAGCCCGAGTACCCGGGCCATTGATGACATCTACGGGGAAGTATTGATGGTAATTCATTGCGACACCTTGCGAGTTAATTCTTTATTTTGTCTACAATTTCAAAGAAATTTTTAGGCTGGAAGCACTGCTCAAATAGCGAAAGTAAAATGACCAAAATAAAACGACAAAAGTAAAATGACGCAACTCACTCAAGTCAGTTGCGTCTATAAGTTGACATCTGTCGTTAAACTTGTGTCATTAAGCTGAAAACGAGTTAAAGATGTTTCACTCGTCGTTTAACTTCTTCCTGCTTACCATAGTTAAATGGTCGAGCATCGGGGCTTCCCAGATAGCCACAAACACGACGTGTCACAGAAACTCGGCTAGGCTCATGGTTACCACACTTAGGGCAGGTAAAGCCTTTACTGGTACACTCAAATTCACCGGTAAAGCCGCAATCGTAACACTCATCAATGGGCGTATTGGTTCCGTAGTAAGGAACACGACTGTAGCTGTAATCCCAAACATCCTCTAATGCTTCTAAATTGTTCTGCATGTTAGGGTATTCGCCGTAACAGATAAATCCACCGTTAGCGATAGCTGGGTAAGGTACCTCGAAGTCGAGTTTATCGTACGGGTTAACCGCTTTTTCAACATCGAGATGGAAGCTGTTAGTGTAATAGCCCTTCTGTGTCACTCCTTCTACCACACCAAATATTTTAGTGTCGAGCTTACAGAAACGACTACACAAGTTTTCACTCGGTGTGCTGTATAGGCTGAAACCATAACCGGTCTCATCTTTCCACTTAACCGTCGCCGCTTTCATATATTCAACGAGCGCGATCGCTTTTTCCCGCAATATTTCGCAGTCATAGACGTGCTTATCGGTGCCATGCAACGCATTAATCGTTTCATGCAGGCCGATATAACCTAAGGAGATTGATGCACGACCATTTTTGAAAATCGTAGAGATATCATCATCGGCGCGTAAACGTACACCACATGCGCCTTCCATATAAAGGATCGGAGCCACTCTGGCTTTTACACCTTCTAAACGTTCGATACGGGTATCTAAGGCTTTGCGGGCGATAAGCAGACGTTCATCCAGTATGCGGTAAAACTCAGCCTCATCACCCTTAGCTTCAAGCGCTACGCGAGGCAAGTTAAGACTCACCACACCTAAGTTGTTACGCCCTTCATGGACCAACTCACCATCTTCTTCGTAGGTACCAAGGAAGCTACGACAACCCATAGGTGTCTTGAATGAACCGGTCACCTTCTCTACCTGCTCGTAGTTAAGAATATCCGGGTACATGCGGGTACTGGCGCACTTAAGTGCCTGACGCTTGATATCATAGTTACAATCGCCTGCTTTATGGTTGATACCATCGCGAATGGCAAAAACAAGCTTAGGGAATACCGCGGTCTTACGATTCTTACCCAAGCCTGCAATACGGACCTTCAGCATAGAAGATTGAATTAAACGAGACTCCCAAGATGTCCCGAGTCCGAAGCCAAAGGTGACAAAAGGAGTTTGGCCGTTTGCAGTGTGCAGGGTGTTCACTTCATATTCCAGAGACTGGAACGCATCGTGACACTCTTTTTCGGTCTGAGTCGTCGCAAACGCTTTTGCATCTGTGATCCCCCAGGTCAGAGCAACCTGATAATGCTTGTCGTAACTCTTGGCTACAAATGGCGATAATACTTCATCGATGCGGTTGATCGTGGTTCCACCATAAATATGGCTGGCCACCTGAGCGATGATCTGTGCAGTTACTGCGGTCGCTGTCGAGATAGACTTAGGCGTCTCAATCTCGGCGTTGCCCATCTTAAAGCCGTTGGTCAACATACCGGCAAGATCGATCAACATACAGTTGAACATAGGGAAAAATGGCGCGTAATCCAGATCATGATAATGGATCTCACCAGACTCATGAGCTGCAACCACATCTTTAGGTAATATATGGCGAGTTGCATAATGCTTAGCAACAATACCGGCCAACAGATCACGTTGAGTCGGGATGACTTTCGAATCTTTATTGGCATTTTCATTCAGCAGTGCAGCATTACTCTGCTCAACCAAACCTTTAATCTCCAGATTCAATCGGCTGCTGGTCTCGCGATGAAGGTCTCTGTCGTGACGATACTCAATATAAACCCGGGCAAGAGATTTATAGGGTCCTTCCATCAATTGGTTTTCAACTATATCTTGCAGATCATGAATATCAATTTCTGGCATATCGGTGACACTCGCCGCCACTTTTTTGGCCACGAGAGTTGCATAGTCATTATCATCAATACCTGCCGAGTTTGCTGCAGCCGATACAGCATCTCTAATCCTTGTTTCGTCAAAAGGCGTGCGGTAACCATCCCGCTTAATAACCACTGGCATTGTTTAATATCTCCTCAAGTGACGCTGAATTTAACACCACATATAGTGTATTTAAAACTATTCAGCACAATATGTTGCGTATTAAGCTACAAACATCACCAGAGAACATTGATCTCGATCAACTAATTTTGGATGTGAGAAAAGAACAAAAGATAAGTGCCTATGAGGCCACTTATCTCTGATTTGACCCTTGACCCTGACTCAAAAGAGGGCTAGATAAAGGATAAGAATGGTAAAAATTGTGGATAAAAATTACTTATTCTTTTCAAAGAGGAAGATAGCTGCTGAGTTATGCTTTCCCAAGAGCAAGATAGCTGTTGAGTTGACCACTGGCTTGTTGATTATCACCCATAGAAGCAGCTAACTGCATGACAGATTTTAACCCCTGCCACTGCTCCCGGGAACTCTGGGTTAATTCAACATCCCCCCTGAGATAAACATTTAGTTGGGCGGAAACTCTCGAAGCTTTCTGGCTGGTTTCTGCACTTTGTGCATTCCCCATCCCATCGATAACACTCTCGGCATCATCGAGTAACTTAATGAGTACACTTTCTGCACCAGACTCGGCTCCTTTCCCCTTTTCGGCCAGAGCCGTTTCCAACTCACTTCGCTGCTCTTTAATAAAGGACTTAAGATCTTCAGGCTTAGTTGTGGGCTGAGGGATATCGAAGCCGCCGTCCGACAATCGGGTCAGTTGCGAGTCAGACAAAATGCCATCCTGATACAGGCGTTGCACCAGCTTTGGAATATCTGTGGTTGAGAAGTTACCCGAGCTAAAGAAATCTTTGGCCATACTTTCGATTTTTTGTGCTCTTTGCGCTCGGGGAGAGAGAGAGACGGACTCATCTTTAACTTGCTCTTTCGATGACGGGGCACGCGTCGATTGAGATTGACTTAACGTCACCTTGTCACTGCTTTTCCCCGCCTCAGTCTGCTGACTGTTAACGCCATAGGCATCGGCAACATTGGTGGCAGTGGAGAGCTGGGTTGCAGCACTGGTAGCATTAGTAATTGGATTCATTGTCAAAATATCGGCGTAAAGAGAACTGATGCAGTCAACAAGCAGGAATCATGCCGAAACTAATTCCGAAATTATAGCAAATCAAGACTTTATCTATTAATTTGAATTTAACCAGGGCAGAGGGGGATAGATTCAATATATGAGTTGAATCTGTGACAGATAAATCTGCTATCGCTGAATTCGCCACATTGAGAAAAAACAGCGATAGCTATGACCTACTATATGATTGGACTAACTAACCATGCTGACCAGAAGAGCGTTTAGAACCTTCCTGAATACAGGCTTTAAAGTTACCCATAGAGATCTCTTTCGCATGTAACTCTAACCCACCGGCATTTTTGTAAGTTGTATAATCTTTATTCGGCATCTCATTGGAAACATACCAGTCATTTAAATCGACATGATCGGCACATGAACCTTTAAATGTTAGTGTCCAGGTATTTCTCAGGAAACATTTCTTAGCTGTTTGTATATAGGTATCTTCAATCTTTACCGTGTCACCCTTTGAACCATAGATCTGAGTAACGGTAACCTCAGTTGAGGTTCCGTCGATCCCCCCCTTATGCTTATTAATAAAAAGATTCCAATTCCCTTGAAGCTGGCTATTTTCAAGAATAAAGCTGTCACACTTAGTTATTCCGTAGTCATGAAATGCCCCGACCAAAATTTGATCATCATCAGCAATTGCAAAATTGCTTAACAACACAGTACTCATTAGCGTACTTTTTAGAATTGTTTTAATTTTCATCAGTTTTTCCTTAAATGATGTGATGAGTAAAGCTTAATGTTCACAGCGGGAAAATTAACGTTGGCGATAGCTTGGACCATTTTCCGTTAATTTTGCTTCCCCCTTCCTCACCCAGCTCTCGGCATAACCCTAATTAACTGAGTAAAAAAAGAAAACACGAGTTTAAATGATTAACGAGACGGGAGAGGGATATAGGCTAACGGCGAAAATTCGTGCTCCCTTTAACGACTAAAAAACCAGTTATGTTAATCGGTAGTGGAGCCTACGCCATTTACATTTCATTAACAATAGGCAGTCAAATTGCCTGACTGTATTTTAAACTAAAGTGCCCCCCTATTTTCGGGGGAAGGGGGATGGAATGGTGTTTTGAAAGATACAACCGCCTCGTCAACAAGTCAGTAATCACAGAGAGGTCACCGCAGGGAAAGAGTTACCTTTATGGCTGCGAAGGTAATGTTGATATCTCAAAAATATAGCGATGCTGAGCTAAAAGTCAGCTCAAGGAAACTCTACAGCACGATTATTTTCTATTTAGATCTTCCGTCAGAGTTAAACACATGTCCCTCAAGGAGGTTATATCTGTCTCACCCAAGGTTACCTTATTAAGCAACTGCTCTTTTAGTACCAGCGCGTGCTGTTTGAGTTCCAGCCCGGCGTCAGTGGTTTCGATCACTTTTTTGCGCTCATCTTTTACATCGACACTACGACTCAATAATCCTTTCGCCTCCAGTCTTTTGACTATGGGGGTTAAGGTTCCTAAATCGAGACGCGTCGCTTGAGATAACCCAGTCAAACTTGCGCCATTGTCTAACCACAAAGCCTGCATAACCAAATACTGAGGATAGGTTAGACCGCACTCTTCGAGTAAGGGCCTGTATGCCCGGACCAACGCATTTGCCGCGGTATACAGCGCAAAACAAACATTATCAGACAGGCACTTTCCTTGCTCTTCAACCGGCAAGCCATTTTTATTTTCAACTTGGAACTCTTTCGTTTCACTCACTCTGTAGCACCTTACTCAGTTATCTCTTAATTGTCGCCATCATCTTGCCTGACTCCTCTAGCGAAGCAGTATTGTACTTCAAACCGATCCATACTTAAGTCAGCAATTCAGATTTCTACTCAAATAGCTGAAAAGGGAGATAGCGGTGGAGAACAACCAATAAATATACTTTGCGCGCAAAGTATTTGCCATCTCATCTATTTAAGAGTAAAGTTTAGCACAATTAATTAGCGCACAAAGTAAAAGGTTTTTTATGCAGGCTCAACAGATACTCTTAGATTCACGTCCCGAAGGGTTGCCAACAACAGCTAACTTCAAACTGGCTTCAACACTATTGGCAGGCATTAACGATGGTGAGTTTTTAGTAAAGAACTTATGGATGTCAGTCGACCCTTACATGCGCGGTCGTATGATAGACAGAAAGAGTTACATCGCCCCATTTGCCATTGGAGAAGTCCTGGAAGGTGGTGCGATAGGTGAAGTGATCGAGTCCCGTCATCCTGAGTTTCCTGTCGGTAGTAAAGTCAGCAGCATGTTGGGTTGGCGCAGCCACTATGTGACCGATGGTAGTGAGCATACTCGTCTACCGGACACCCCACTGAATGAATCACATTTCCTTGGCGTACTGGGTATGCCGGGAATGACAGCCTGGACGGGTCTCAATCGAATAGCCGAATTGAAAGAGGGAGAGACGATTTTTGTTTCAGCCGCTTCCGGTGCTGTCGGTAGTGTAGCCTGCCAATTGGGTAAGTTAATGGGAGCTAAGGTTGTCGCCTCTGTAGGCTCAGATGAAAAAGCGCAGCATCTATTATCTATTGGTGTCGATGCTGTGATTAATTACAAAACAACCCAAAATTTAAGTGCATCACTCAAAGCGGCGGCTCCTGAAGGAATCGATGTCTATTTTGAAAATGTCGGCGGCGAGCACCTGTCAGCTGCACTCGACAACATGAATGACCACGGCAGAATTGCTGTGTGTGGCATGATATCTCAATACAATGATACGGCGCCGACACCGGGTCCAAGCAATCTTGCGATGATCATCATAAAAAAACTAAAAATTGAAGGCTTTATCGTATTCGAGCACTGGGCTCATTACCCTGAGTTTGCCAAACAGATGGGACAGTGGCTAGCCACTGGCGCGGTAAAAGCGGAGCAAACAGTCTACGAAGGACTTGAACAGGCACCGGATGCATTTATCGGATTATTCGAAGGTAAAAACCGCGGCAAAATGGTGGTAAAACTCGCTTAAATTATTTTACATAAGCCAAAGCATATTTAGAAAACGAAAGGGCCTACGGGCCCTTTTGCTTACTATTAGATCACGACAAGGGGCCCAATACGGCTTCTATCTGATGTTTTGCCTGCCTCACCGCCTCCTCTCCGGCCGCAATAGCTTCCTCGGCACGATGAAATTCCATTGTACCAATTTCGCCAACATCCGGGACTAAGCAAATATCGGGCGGATCGCCCATCAAACGTGCACGTTTATGGCGCTGCTCCAGAATATCCATCGATTGGGACATCACGGCCAACATGCTTGGATCGGAGCGATTACCCATGGTGAACTTATCCGATAAGCTGGTCACATAATCCCGTCCACGAGCTAACAGATCCATAAAGCCGGTATCTTGATGTGCTTGCGCTATCTCCTTGTCCTCTAGCGAAGGTGTATTACTGGTCATGTCCACTGGCAAGACCTGTAACCGCTCCCTTCCCTGACCATTGAGATCGACGGCAATCACCACATCGACCCCCATAGCCCGACTCACAGATACGGGGACAGGGTTTACTACGGCACCATCGACAAGCCAGCGCTCTCCGACTTTCACTGGTGGTAAAATTCCAGGCATAGAACACGATGCGCGAATAGCATGACGAAGATCGCCCTCCTTAAACCAGATCTCTTGCCCGGAATAGAGATCCGTCGCGACGGCGATTAATGGCCGCCGTAAGCCCTCGAACTGTAGGTCGCCAATTCTATTTTGAATGACATCGAAGACTTTATCTCCCCCAATTAAGCCCCCCTTTCGCCAGCTCACATCCATTAACCCCAACACATCCCAACTGGAGAAGCCTCTCACCCAATCTTCAAGCTCCTCGAGTTGATCGTTTGCATAGGCAGCCCCCACGAGAGCCCCTATCGAGCAACCCGAGATTTTGTCGGGCTTTATTCCCATGTCTGCGAGCCCTTTGAGTACACCTATGTGTGCCCAGCCTTTTGCGGCGCCACTACCTAATGCAATGCCAATTGTAGCCATAATACAAATCCTATTAAATATGTGATCGTTCAGCGGGAATTCAAAGCGCTGTAGGCAAGACAGATGCTTGAAGCTAATAGTTATTCTATTTCGAGAGCATCTAACGAAGCATAAGGTGCTTTGAAACCCGTCCTGCGGAAGTCCCTCAGGCATTCCACTTCTGTGTTGCATTGACTTAAAAGGGAGTAACCATTTCTGCATCAATGCGTCTGGAATTGAAAAGCCTGAGTGACTCTGAATTGACCAGATATTTAATGAGATTGGTATAATATGTCCCCACAAAACGAAATTAAAGGGTGAAAAACAAGCCCGATTCATCTTATCTGTTATTTATCAAGGATTCACTAATAGATTATCGAGTACCACACACAGCCCAGCCCGCTCACAGAACCGATATTCAACACTCTGTTAGCGCTTTATTCTAAAGTATTCAGCCCAGCAAGTGCTTTAAAATGAATCTGACTTTCTCTATGGATGAATCACCACGAGTTAGGTTATAATGGTCAGTCGAATCAATTTTGGAGTACACCTTTGCAATTTACCGATTTTTCACTGGATACGCGTCTGTTAAAGACATTGGATCATATGGGCATAGAAAAGCCTACGGAGATCCAAGAGCAGGCGATACCAGTAGGCCTGTCAGGCAAAGATCTGATGGCATCATCAAAAACAGGCTCGGGTAAAACCTTAGCGTTTTTGTTACCGGCAATGCAGAGGATTATTTCCACAAGGCCATTAAGTAAGCGAGACCCAAGGGTATTGATCTTATTGCCAACGCGCGAACTCGCCAACCAGGTATACAGCCAGTTACGCTTGTTAGTCGCCAACACACAATATAAAGCGGTCAAAATCTTAGGTGGTGAAAACTTTAATGATCAGGCTAAATCATTAGAGAGAGATCCTCACTTCGTCGTGGCGACACCCGGAAGACTTGCCGACCACTTAGCTCAGCATCACCTGCACCTTAATGGACTCGAGCTATTAATTTTAGATGAAGCCGACCGCATGCTCGATCTGGGCTTTGTCGATCAGTTAAAAGCGATTAATGCAGCCGCTGACCATAAGCGTCGCCAAACATTGATGTTTTCAGCAACCTTAGATCACAATAAGATCAACGAGATTGCCGCCGAGCTGTTAAAAGATCCTATGCATGTTTCTATTGGCGCGGGCAATATTGAAAATCTGGATATCACTCAAAGAATTTACCTCAGTGATCACCTGGATCATAAAGAAGCATTGCTGAACCACATTTTAACGAATGAGAAGAACAAGCAGGTCATCATTTTTACTGCGACTCGCCAAGATACCGACAGGTTAGCGACTAAGCTTGCTGAAGCCGGATTTAATACCGCATCCCTCAGTGGCGACCTAAAGCAAAATGCCCGTAACCAGATCATGGATCAGTTCAGTAGAGGTTTACAGGATATCTTAGTCACTACCGATGTGGCTTCACGTGGTCTGGATCTGCTGAATGTATCTTTGGTTATCAATTTCGATATGCCTAAATTTGCCGAAGAATATGTTCACCGTATCGGCCGTACGGGTCGTGCCGGTGCAAAGGGCGATGCGATATCTCTCGTCGGCCCTAAAGATTGGGTCAACTTCAAACAGGTACAAGTTTTCCTTCGTAAAACATTCGAGATAAGTACAATCGATGGCTTAAAAGCTAAATTTTCAGGGCTGAAAGATAAGCCTAAGGCCAAGAATAAGCCTAAGGCTAATGCGAAGAAATCGACGACAACGGCTGCTAAGGGTAAAACTAAGGCTAAGGCTAAAGGAAGTAGAGACAAGCGCTTTATTACAGGCATCGATGTTGGTGATGCCCCTATGCTTAGAAAGCCAAAATCTAAACTTCAGGATACACCTGAATAACCAGTTTAAGATATCGGTAATAATATAAGACGTATTACCTATATCTGTTCATTGATATTTTTTCGGTTTTCTCTAGCCAGTTATAGAGCCGCTAGTAACAAAACCAATAACAATTTTAAGGTATAACATGAGAGTTTGTGGCGTTGAATTAAAAGGTGGCGAAGCCATCATCTGTCTATTGAGTTACGAAGGCGAGACTTTTAACGTGCCCGATTGTCGCCAGCAATCATTCGTCATTTCGCATTCAGAGTCTACCGAGTCTATTCGTGATTTTCATTTTGCGTTCAGCAAACTGATGGAAGATTACAAAGTAGATAAAGTGGTTATCGTCTCTCGCGAACAAAAAGGTAAGTTGGCAGGTAGCGCGACCAGCTTTAAAGCCGAAGCCGCCATTCAGCTTCTTGAACTGCCGGTGATATTAATGTCTCCGGTCACAGTTAAAGAGCGTTTAAAGCGTAACCCTCCTTTGGTCGACTTTGAAGGTTTAGGCCTGAAGCGCTTCCAAAACCTGGCTTTCGATGCCGCTTACGCTTACCACAACCAACACATTTTCAATGTTTGGGATAGCGAGTAATAGCTAGAGCCTAGAGCTAAAGATGAAGGATATGACCAACATATTCCTTATCATAAAAACAGGGTGCAATTTGCACCCTTTTCTTTACCCCATTTTTTATGTGACGCTCATGAATACACTCAAATACTTAGCTGGTTATCAACAGCCAATACAAGATCAGGTATCCGAACTACTCGCCAATGGCAAGCTCAAAGCGGTACTGCTTAGCAGGCACCCGGATATTCATGCTATCCGTACAGACAGAGCCTTGTATGACTATACGATGGAGATCAAAAACCAGTATTTGCGCAAGTCCCAACCCCTGTCGAAGATCCAATACGATGATAAGATCAGCTTAAGCCATCAGGCTCTGGGTCTTCACTCATTCGTCTCCAGAGTACAAGGTCGAAAGACGAAAGCTAAAAACGAGATCCGCATATCGTCACGCTTAAAAAAAGTGCCGGAGCCGTTATTGCGTATGGTGGTCGTCCATGAACTCGCTCATCTAAAAGAGAAAGATCACAACAAAGCCTTCTATCAACTCTGTTGCCATATGGAAGCTGATTACCACCAGCTGGAGTTTGACTTAAGGTTACTGCTAACCTTGATCGATGCTGACGTTAAGGTTTACTGATAATTAAGACTCATTTGCAGAATCAAACCTTGATTGATAAGTATTATCATTTACAATTGAGGCCTGTTTTCATTTCGGTCTAATCAATGTATCAAGTCAGTCGCAGTGAGTTGGATAAACAGCAGGTAAAATATTCGAAGAAGCTAGAGAAAGCGGAAGCTAAGCTGCTAAAAAATCAACATAAACTCATTCATGATATCGATAATATAGATCTCGTTTCAAAACGGCTCAACAAACAGGTCAAATATCGAGCTAAAATTCAAAAATACCGATTAAAGCTGGCCAGCCAAGTAAACAATGAGCTGACAGAAATAGCGGTATCGACTGACGATGATGCCAATTCGGCTCGATATGACCTCCCAATATCATCTGCAACCCATTCAATGGCTGCATTGGGTCCCACTGGGCTAACTCAGACGATAGAGCTCTCTCGTCCTTTTAAGATTAAACCATGTCAGTCCTGCCCGGCACTGAAGCTGGGACTCTGCCGATGCGCAATAAAGGCAAACAAGCGAACTAATTGAACCTGAAATCCGTCTCAGGCACAGACTCAGGAGCACTCTGCTCGGTACTAAGCAGAGCCGAGCCCAGATATCGTTCAAATATCTGTAGATATTCCTGACTTTTTATAAACAGCTGCAGTTCCCGGTTAAATTCGTCCCTTAATTTTTCATCGTGAAAAGCACTACTGGCAGGAGCTGGCGGGATCAATTGATGTTCAGTAAAAATAGAGACATCGCGCTGCTTATCATTCAGGCGGTAATAATAATAAAAAATGTATTTATCTAATACCGCATACTCATAACGACCTTTAGTTAACAGTTCTGCGATCGCCCCCATATCGGTCAACTCCTGATATGAGTCTCCCCGGGCTACCTGTTTAAACGATTCGCCGAAGTATCCCGGCGCCCCCTGAAAGGTCAGCAGACTGTGGCCCTGTAGATCAGATATTGTCTCGGGCTTAAGGCCACTGGCTTTAAGTGAAAAGACCATTGGCTGATAAAGGACTATCGAGGATGAGATATAGCTGCCTTCACCGTCCGCTTGCATGAAAACAGGTGCCGTCACATCCACCCTTCCTAATTTCAGCTCACGATGCGCTCGTTTAAGCCCCATAAAATCATAGGAGACATCATGGCCGAGACGCCTGAGTACCGCTTCGACAATATCGAGATCGATACCATGATGATTGTCGTTGATCATATGGGGTGGCCCTTCGCTCGATGCGATGGTGAGCGTTCTGGCATTAGCTGAACTCAACAGGGTCAATGACAAGATAAAAAACACAATGAGCTGCAATTGTCCCCTCCTCATTTGATAACTAAAAAACATTTTATGTCGGCGCAACGAATCGAGCTCAACAACCAGCCAAAACTGAACACAGTGACGCTGTTATTTAATTATACTAGGTGAGCGAATTTGCCGAATAAAAAAGCTGCAATCATAGAAAGAGGTTGATAGAGATAGCGGAGATAAAAACGCCAGCAACAAGGCTGGCGTATTGGACATTTCAATGAACTTAAATGGTTAACTCTGGCCCATCATCATTTGACGAACCTGTACCAGTTGCTCGAAAGAGTTCATCTGCTTACGTGACAGCTGACTCGCCATTGGGATATTAGCCTTCATCGGGTTGACCGGTCTGCCATTTACATGAAACTCATAATGAAGGTGCGGCCCGGTAATACGGCCGGTATTGCCGGATAATGCGATAACCTGGCCACGGGAGACCCTCTGTCCCTTATGCACTAATGCCTTAGAGAGATGCAAGTAACGTGTGCGGTATTTATTGCCGTGTTCTATCACCACATACTTACCCGCAAACCTATGGTCGGTCACCAAAGAGACGATACCGTCACCCGGCGCGATAACCTTAGTGCCAATTGGCGTGGCAAAGTCGGTACCATTATGAGGAGAGGTGCGCCCCGTTACCGGGTGGTGACGATGAGGATTGAAGTTCGAACTGATACGATAATTTCTTTGAAGGGGAATACGCTGAAAAGCCCGCGCTAGACTCTGCCCTTTTTCATCATAGAAGTTACCATCACTGTTTTGATAGGCATTAATATGACTTCGGCCACGCTGAATGCTGACCCCCAAAATATCGCTTGCGCCTGTCACTGATCCATCGATATATTGATCGCTCATCAGTACAGAAAAACTGTCACCCGCCCTCAGATCCCGGGCAAAATTTAATTTTTCCTTCAACAAAGACTCTATTCGCTGGATCTCGCCTGAATCTAACCCCATTCGCTTAGCCGACAGATAAAATGACCCCTGGATATCGCCCGTTACGGCACGATTCTGCCAAATACCCTCAATATTGATCTCTTCGACATTATAGGAGCCATCATCGAAACGGCTGAAGACCACCTGCCTGGCAGCCGAAAAGTATAGCTTGAGCTTCTCAAGCTCTCCCTTATCATCCAGCCAGAACTTTATCTTGTTCCCCGGCTTAAGCGTATCGAGCGCCAGAATGTTCAAGTCGGCCTCTAAGACCCGGTACATGGTTTGCTGATCGACACCGGCCTGAACAAATAGTCCACTTAAGGTATCGCCGCTGATAATACGCTTATCAAAACCAGGTTTTACAACTGACACTGCAGCAGTGGTTGCAGTGGAACTTATCTGACTAACCAGTGCATCGATATCTAAGTCGATAGGGATACGCTGAGGCAACACCTGATGATTTTTTGGCCACAATAGGGCCGCACCGATAAGCAGACCCGCACCTAATAATACTTTTTTATGGATGCTCGACTCTTGTAGAAACGAGAGCACCTGAGTATTTATCTGAGACATTTTTAAAAAAGAAAATTTACCTGTTTGCAAACTTGGCCCCATCTTCACATTATTATTCTTTTGTATGACTTTTATTGTCTTATTTAAGAAACTGCTATCAAAGCGTCATAAATCGAGTCTACTTATGGAGACTATGGCTAAGGGCCTGTTATCGCTTTGATGCAGTATTTTAAAATTGGTGTTCTTACCTGTCGCGGTAAGAAAACTAGCATATTTATACCAAAAAAAAGTGGAACTACAAACAGGAGATGTGAATATATGAGTGACATTAAGAATAATTATTCTTAATGTCACAAGAGTAGAAAATAAGATTGCAAATGAGGTTAGCTTCTGGATTAGCTATCAATCATCGGATCTACCTGCGCATTACGGCAAGACCAATCTAGTCTCACTGCCCATTGATGACTTAATGATATCGACACGGGTACCTATCTGCTCTTTCATCTCTGAGACATGGGAGATGACCCCGATCATGCGTCCGGTGGATTGCAGATCCATCAAGGTACGAATGGCTAAGTCCAGTGAGTCTTGATCCAGACTACCAAATCCTTCATCGATAAACAGGGTATCGAGCTTAATGCCCCCCGCGTAGGCCTGTACTACATCCGATAAGCCCAGTGCCATCGATAGGGCTGCCATAAAGCTTTCACCACCACTGAGGGTCGCGACGGGACGCACCTTGGAGGTATAGGCATCTTCGACCTCGAGTTCCAGCCCTGACGCTTTATTCCCCTTAGCCCTGTCCTCTTTACGCAGTAATCGATAACGCCCCTTGCTCATCAGCTGAAGGCGGTGGCTCGCTTCAAGCAAGACATCATCGAGTAGCACACTGAGAACGAAACGCTGCAGGCTTATCTTGTTGCCGGTATTGCCATTGGCCACATCGGCTAAGGTGCCGATAACGGCATACTCCTCCTCCAGCTTCTTGGCTTGATTGTCAGCCTCATGTAACTGCTTTTGAGTCTGAGTCAATTGCGTCACTCGGCCCTGCAATGTCTGCCAGCTATGTTCAGCCTCTTGTTGCTCAGTCTGAGTACTTGCTACACGCCCCTCAAATTCGGCTAATTGAGGTTTAACTTGCTCGGCTAACTTCTCCGTCAATTGTGCTAATGTCGTCTGGTTCGCGATGCAATCCTGCCGATATTTGGCAATCTCATCGGCGATCTGCTTTAACGCTTCACTCGATAACAGCGCCTGTGTTAACGCCTGCTTATTCTCGAAACCAGAAGCGGCCAATTGCCCATTGAGATCGACTTGAGCCTCATCACTTTTCTGCGTTGCTCGGATTGAATTCGACTGAGCCGCCGCCAATGCTTCTGTTTGAGCGGCATCTTGCTCACGCGCTTGAGTGTGAGCCTGACGGATCCCATCTATCGTTTGCTGTAAACCGTTAAGCAAGACCTGCGCTTGATTTATCGCGGTATTCAGCGCGTCTAAACTACGATATTGATCGGGTATTGCCGCTAATGCCTGATCAAGCTGACCTTGAAGGGAGGCCACGCGAGTCTGTACGCCTTGATAGAGTTCACGCTCAGCATCAAGAGAGGAGCGAAGTTCCTGCTCTTTTGCCTGCCAAGTCTGTAGTTGGCCTCTTAACTGAGTCAATTGCTGTGCGGCGGTATTGGCTTGATTGACCTGTTGTTGTAGTCGCTGAAAATGAGATTGCAACTCTTCAAGGGGTTGTAAGGCACTATCACCGATCTTTTGCTGGTGTTCACTTAAATGCTTTAGCTGCTCTTGATGCTTAGTATTTAAACCTGAATACTCGGCTCTGGCTTGGTTTAATGCTTCATTTGCCAGCTCTTCATTGCGTAGCGCGCCTTGTAGCTCCTCCTCAGTGGGAAGAGCCTGCTCACTTTGTGCAGGATGCGGGTGCTCAGCACTACCGCACACGGGGCAAGGCTCGCCAGGATTTAGCTGCAAAGCCAAACTCGCGGCCTGTCCTCGATGCCAAACTAACTGTAATTGTCGATGATAGGTTTGACTCTCTGTAAAACTGAGGCGTAACTGTTGACCTTTATCTTTTGCCTGCTTCAACGCCCGCTCGGTGATATCCGCATTACAGCTGGCTGTTTGCCACAGTTTATAACGTTCAATCAACTCACTTTGCGCCGTAAGTGCTTGCTGGGCACTAACCTGCTCACCGGCCACGAGCTCTAACTGAGGAACTTGTTGCTCGGCGGCTTTCTTATCTGATAACAATCCATCTAAGGAGGCTTTAGCCTTAATGCCCTTTTCTTTAGCTTGAGTAAGCTCGTTAGTTGCCGTGTGCAGCTCTTTTTGTAAACTATCGAGTCCCTGAAGCTGCGGGACTAGCGAATTTAAGTGCTGCTCATCACTCTGGGCCTGCTTTAATTTCTGCTCCAGCTCGGCCAAGGTGTCAAACTTTGCCTGGCTGATAGTGAGCGCCTGTTCAGTCTGTTGCTTGGCAAACTGAGCTTGGGTAATACCAGCTTGCGCCTGAGCCACTTCTGACTCACGTGCCACCAGCACATCTAAAACAGGTTTTAGCTGCAACGCTTTTTGCCCATTTTCTAATCGAGATTGACGTAAATCGAACGCACTCTTTTGCTTAGTTAATAATTCGGCCGTCTGTTTCAGCTTATCCTGAGAGTCAAAATCATTGAGTAACAGCTTGGCTGAATCAAGTTGTTTATTGATCTCAATCAGTGCCGATGTCGCCTTCTCTTTACTCTCCAGGGCTGCCGCTAGTCTTAGCGTAACCTCAGCAAGTTCGGCATTCAAGGCCTCATCTGAGTCCAGTGAAACGCTGTGCAGCATGCCATCACGCTTATTGCGATGATCTCTCACATCATTGCGTATCTTTGACGCTTGCAGTTTTAATTTGTCTTCAATCTTGCGATAAATCTGAGTCTGAAATAGCTGACTGAAGATCTTCTCTCTGTCTTTCGAGTCCGCCATCAAGAGTTCACGAAACTTACCCTGAGGCAATACCATCACCTGACGAAATTGGTCGGCATCGAGTCCGGTCAGTTGCTCTATCTCGGCCGTTGCCTCGGATACCTTGCTGGCAACGAGCAGATGCTCACTGCCATCGCTATCGACTCGATACAGCTGAGCCTCCGGCTTTTGTACCGTGTAACCATCGCCACTTTTCTTGGCTCGCTGCTGCTCCGGTACGCGTCTTATTCTGTATTGCTTCTCACCCAGCGCAAAACTAAAGGTAACCTCAGTCAACAGAGTATCGACGGATAAATCACAGCGCATCTGGCTGCCTTCGCGCTCATCGCCGGTGGTCTTGCCATATAACGCAAAACAGATGGCATCGAGGATCGTGGTTTTACCCGCGCCGGTAGGTCCGTTGATTAAAAAAAGCGGATTGCTGCCCAGCGCCGAAAAATCGGTGACTTGGGTCGAGGCAAAGGGGCCAAAGGCCGACATTGAGAGTGAAAGTGGTCTCATGACGATTGTTCTCCCTTATGCAGTTCATCGATAGCCTGTACCATGGCTTGCTGCTGCGCTTCATTCATAGACTCGCCCGATACCTGAGAGAAGAACTCAGTAAACATATCCAGCTCCCCCTTCTTGATATGATCCCGGCGGATCTCCAGCTGACCGTTATCACTCATCAATCCGGTTCGCTCCAGATGTAACACGTTAGGGTAAACCGAGCGTAACTTGCCCATAGCATCTAAGATTGCATGCTTATCTAATAATCTGACCATCAGGTAGTCATCTCGATTGGGATCTGTCTTGCCTGCCTCTAACAAGGCAGATAACTCGCCTTCGACAATCCGGACATCGCGTTTAGCTGCCAGAGGCAGTAGCTCTATCTGCGCCTTACCCTGGCTGTCGAAATCGACTAAAGTGACCGACTTTTTCTGGTGCTGCTCACTAAATGAGTACTTCAGGATGGAGCCTGAATATCTAACCTGCTCCTCCCCTTTGTACTGCGGACCATGAAGATGACCAAGAGCGGTATAATTAAACGGGGTGAACAGTGTTGGCGATATTTTATCTGCCCCACCGATACTCAGTGGTCGCTCCGACTCAGATTCGCTACCACCATCGAGAAAACAGTGACCAATCACGACCTTTGGAAGACCTTGACTGTCATGTTCATGGACCTGTTCCAGCAATACCCCCATGGCCTGTTCATGGCTGCTGACCTCACAGTCAAACACATGACGAACCGTTGCGGGATCGGCGTAGGGCAAGCCATAAAACACCGCGCTGCCGGACTTTCCCTTCAGGGTTATCGGCAACAGTTCTTTATGTAGCGGACCGATAATATGCAAGCCGCTGTCAGACATCTGCCGAGAAGCGAAACCAAGTCGCTCATGACCATCGTGGTTTCCCGCAATCATAATCACAGGGAGCTTCATCTCATTGACCAGACGATTGACCACATCATCGAGCAAGGCAACGGCATTGGCTGGCGGGATGGAGCGGTCGTAAATATCACCGGCAATAATCACGGCATCGACCTCATGCTCTTCGGCAAGCGCAAGTATTTGAACCAATATATGGCGCTGGTCATCGATTAAGCTTTGATTATGAAGCTGGCGGCCAATGTGCCAATCGGAAGTGTGGATAAATTTCATTAATGTCTCGTAAAACAGCGGAAATACGGAGTATTTTAGTGTCGCTATAGTAAGAAAAGTTAACCCAATAGGCAATGTTTAGCGTCCACCCTTCAAGTTCCCGCTCCCGGGTTAAAGTAGTACACACTAAGAGGTAGCTTAGCGTGAGTGCCAGATAGTTCTCACTTAACTTCTGCCTCTGCTCAATCGATAAACATAAAAAGGGGTTTTTGTCATAATTTTCAGCAGTAACCCGCCCTGAACCCCTGTTTGTTCTACTATTAACAATAGGCAGCAATACCTTATTTAAAGACTGCGGAAGGGAAGATGGAGACCAGTATCTATCAACTGTTATTATTGGGTTCTGCACTGGCCATCGGACTACTGGTGGGGGTAGAGCGCGGTTGGAGTAACCGCAATATTGCCGAAGGTAAACGTGTGGCGGGACTGCGAACCTTTGGCCTTATTGGCCTTCTCGGCGGTATCACCGGTTTGCTGACATCTCAACTTGGGGCCCTCATCCTCGCCGTGGCCTTTGCTTGCATTACGGCAATGGCAGTCGCCGCTTACCTGATCAGCAGCCGCGAGACTTCGGATATTGGCATGACCAGCAATATGGCCATGGTGATAACCTTTCTGCTCGGTGCGCTGGCCGGGCTGGATCAGATCGTTATCGCAGCGGTTTGCGGGGTAGTCACCACCTTGCTGCTGCGCTCGAAACATTTCCTGCACAAGTTGCTGATGCAACTGTCACAAGCCGAGCTGAACGCCGGACTCAACCTGCTTATCATCTCCGTGGTGCTGTTACCCGTATTGCCTGACCAAGGCTATGGTCCCTGGCAAGCGATCAATCCCTATGAAACCTGGTTAATGGTGGTACTGATCGCACTGATATCCTTCGTCGGATATTTTATGATCCGCATGTTGGGGGCTCAGCGAGGCATCTTGATGACAGGTTTTGCCGGAGGCTTGCTTTCATCGACAGCGCTGACACTGCAGCTATCACGCCTCTCCCGCGATCACCCCTCCCTGCAACAGCTTTGTTCGGTAGGCGTTCTTGTGGCCTGCGGTGTGATGTTTCCGCGCATGATATTGGTCGTGGCGTTAATTAAACCGGCGTTAGTGGATGCGCTTTTCATGCCCCTGATATTGATGCTCGCAGTCGCCTTCGGCTGTGCGGCACTGATATATCGTCACAATGGCAATCAACTGGTACTGGATGATGTGCAACCAAAAAACCCGCTGAAACTGGCATCGGCCATGTTATTCGGGCTTCTGTTAGTCACGGTGGCACTGGTTGGTCGGGCGATTGTGGAATGGTTAGGGGAATCCGGCGTGTTCTTGATAGCACTGGTGTCGGGTGTCGCCGATGTCGATGCCATTAACCTGACTCTCTCCAGAATGGCCGGCGAAGATATCTCACCAAATATGGCGGTGCTTGGTATCGTGTTAGCGAGTATTTCCAATACCCTATTCAAAGGCTGTCTGGCAGTGTTTGTCGGAGGCGCTGGGATGATACGCTGGGTAATGCTGCCTTTGGCGCTGACTGCAACGATTGGCCTGTTGACAATATGGTTGCTGTGACCCAAGCGTTGCGGCTATCTGCCCCTAACACTTTACTCACCGAACCGAACCGAACAAGTATCGACCCTATTCTCAGAAAGAATAACCCTATCCGACCTCAACAAATCCACATATGTCATGCCCGCCCCTCATTTTAAGCCCCTAATCTCTTACCAGGCCCGATTAAACAAACGAGCTAATAGTTCGCTATTTTTTGCCAAAACTTTGATGAAATCCATATTAGTCACTAATAATTGAAATAATGAGTGCGTTTCTCGCTGAATATTGATACTACAGGCATTCTTAAGCCATTTCGGTATTTTCAAGTGTAGGTGTCATGCAGTTTTCTAAGTTTGGTGAAAAGTTTAATCGTTATTCCGGTATCAACCGTTTGATGGATGATCTCAACAAGGGGCTGCGCACGCCGGGAGCCATCATGTTGGGCGGCGGCAATCCGGCAACGATTCCGGCGATGCAGGATTATTTTCATCAGGCAACCAGCGAGATGCTGGCAAATGGCGATCTGGTCGCGGCACTGGGGAACTATGACGGTCCGCAGGGTAAAAACACCTTCTTAAAGGCCTTAGCAGATCTATTGCGTGAGACCTACGGCTGGGATATCAGCGAGAAAAATATCAGCCTGACCAACGGCAGCCAGAGTGCATTTTTCTATCTGTTTAACCTGCTGGCGGGAAAACAGCTCGATGGCAGTCACAAGAAGATACTCCTGCCTCTGGCACCCGAGTATATCGGCTACAGTGATGCGGGCTTAGATGATGATATCTTCGTCTCCTATAGGCCGGAGATCGAGCAGTTAGATAACCGCATGTTTAAATACCATGTGGATTTTGAACAGTTAGAGGTAGATGACTCGGTAGCAGCCATCTGTGTTTCCCGGCCGACCAATCCCACGGGTAATGTGCTGACCGACGCAGAGGTCGCTGAATTAGACAGATTAGCTCAGGCTAATGATATTCCGCTTATTATCGATAACGCCTACGGTACCCCCTTTCCGAATATCATCTTCGAAGAGGTCACCCCCTTCTGGAACAGCAACACCATACTCTGTATGAGCCTGTCCAAACTTGGCCTGCCGGGCGTACGATGCGGTATCGTGATTGCCAATGAAGAGACCACTCAAGCACTGACGAACCTTAATGGCATCATCAGCCTGGCCCCCGGCGGTTTCGGCCCCGCAATTGCTAAGCATATGATTGAATCGGGTGACCTGCTGCGCCTGAGCGAAACGGTCATCAAGCCTTTCTATAAAGAGAGAGCTGAGTTCGCCGTATCCCTGCTGCAACAATCGATCACCGATACCAGATTCAAGATCCATAAACCCGAAGGCGCGATGTTCCTCTGGCTATGGTTTGATGAGTTACCTATTACCACCATGGAGCTGTACGATAGATTAAAGGCCCGAGGCGTATTAATTGTACCGGGAGAGTACTTCTTCTTTGGGCAGAAAGAGGATTGGACTCATGCCCACCAATGCCTGCGAATGAACTATGTGCAGGATGAAGCCAAGATGCGCGCCGGAATCGCCATCATCGCCGAAGAGGTGATTAAGGCTTATACCCAAGGGTAATTGACTTGCCCGCTAGCAAGTTTCAAATAGATTTAAGTGGGTTCATTGGGCGGGGTTTGTACTTGGTTTAGTAGCCAAATACCATAGCTTCATTGCTGTTTTTTGCTTGCAGCAGGTGCTGTATAGGACATACGAATGTCGTGAAGGCAGGATGCCTATGAACGACCTAAAGTGCGAGCACTTCTGTGACACGCCGCCCTCTCTATTAACGGAAAGGTTCCCTATCGTCTCGGCCGTGACATCTGATGTGAATGGATTCACAAATGCCGTGATGACATGGATGCCATAGAACGGCCTTGTCACGGTCACACCTGAGTGTTTATCTCTTCTGCTTTGGGTGGCGGGTAATCTGTAACTCATTTGTGGACAAAAACTTGTTTACTTGTCCGATAACAAGTTTCAAATATCTTTCATTTATTCTTCTGACTTAGTGGGTATTTAGTTCGTTATTGAATGGCATGGCTTCAAATTAATTTATAGCCTGCGGCTCGCTGAATGTGCAGATACTTCTTCGGCACACTACCAGTACATCCATGTAAGCTCGATGGTGGCATCCATGCCACCAACGTCCTCAGCCGCATCTACACTTGAGTGTTTATTTCTTCGACATAAGCTTTACTTTGTGATTACCGAGGGAGCCTGACGGAATAAAAGCCAAGCGACTTTGTCGTTCACTATATAGTCTAGCCTATCATGCTAGATTTCCTTATTTAGGGATGCAGCTCGTTTAACTCGCAGTGCTCTGGTA
>NZ_RXNU01000017.1 GCF_003966225.1 Shewanella canadensis | reverse complement strand
TTACTCACCCGTCCGCCGCTCGACGTCTGATAGCAAGCTATCTCCGTTTCCGCTCGACTTGCATGTGTTAGGCCTGCCGCCAGCGTTCAATCTGAGCCATGATCAAACTCTTCAATTAAAGTTTTTTGTTTTACTCACTTACTCAACTAAGAGTGTGAGCAAAACGGCTCAATGAATTATACTGTTTTTCATCAATCCGAAGATTAATGAAGTTTACATATTGCTATGGTCACTCAGTGGTTCATCGAGTTAAATTTTTGATTGCTTCCTAAGAAGCAATTTCGAATAACTCAACACCTGTGAGTGTCCACACAGATTTCTTGTTTCAACTTGTTAAAGAGCGTTAGCATCAATCTTTCAGATGCTGCCGTTAGACGCTAGGTCGTTGGCTTGAGGGGGCGTATTCTACACTTCCCTTGGTTGGCGTCAAGTGCTTTTCTTAAAAGATTTTTAATCGTTTAAAACGAGTTAAAAACTCTTGTAAAACTTAGCGAACTTGTTGCCCTGACTCGTTTCTGCCTTACTCTGCTTAACGCTTTGAAAGACTGCTTTGCCGTGTCAGTGGATGCGCATTATAGGGAGATCCTGAAACAGCGCAAGCGCTTTTATCATGAAAAGTGTTGTTCCCTTACTGTTTGTCGATAAAACCCCCTGACTAGCTACTTTTTAAGCTTTATAATGCCTGAAACCGCTATTTTAAGGACTTTTACTGATGACCATCTTGAAAAAAACTCAATCATTACGCTCTTATAAAGGAATAACTCCTGAACTTAAGGATAATGTGTATGTAGATGAAGCTTGCGTACTGGTTGGAGACATATTCCTTGATGAAGATGCAAGCATCTGGCCTTTGGTAGCCGCTCGCGGTGATGTTAACCATATTAGAATTGGGAAGCGATCTAACGTTCAAGATGGAACCGTTTTACATGTTACCCGTAAGTCCAATGCCAAACCTGATGGCAATCCTTTACTTATTGGTGATGATGTTACTATCGGCCATAAAGCTATGTTGCATGGTTGCACTGTTGGTAACCGCATATTAGTTGGCATGGGCGCAATCATTCTTGATGGTGCGATACTGGAAGATGATGTGATTTTGGGCGCGGGCTCTTTAGTTCCTCCTGGTAAGGTATTAAAGAGTGGTCACTTATATGTAGGTAGCCCAGCGAAACTGGTTCGAGAATTAACCGAAACTGAGTTAGCCTTCTTGCCTCAGTCTGCTGATAACTACGTCAAACTGAAAGATGAGTACCTGGAAGAGGTCTAGTCATCAATCTTTGACTGGTGCTTATTAATAGGTTCTTACTTTACTACGAGCCGACCTTGCTCATCGAATGACTCGCGTTCGATGAGTGTTTCAACCTCTTCTTCAATATCGAACCTATACTCTTCAAATAAGGTTAACGCTTTCTCTTTGATATCGCTGTCGGAACTTTTTAAGAGTGTTAAAGCCATTTCGGATAGCTTAGGCAATCCTATACGACATTCAAGATTCGCACCTTGTACCTGAGCCGGAAATACCACTGATTGCGTTTTCTCATCCCAGTCTTGTAGATCGGGAAACAAAATATTCTGATTCATGTGACCTCTGCTTTTTAAAGCTGTGCTCTAAGTTCAGCTAATACAGGTTCTACACTCGGTTTAACCTTGCGCCAAATAGCAAAACTTTGGGCAGCTTGACCAACTAACATACCTAAACCATCTAAAGTCAATTTTGCGCCTTGCTCTTTTGCCCAAACATTAAAAGATGTTGGCTCTTTTCCATACATCATATCGTAGCAAACGGTACTCGTAGCTATAACTTGAGTCGACAAATTAGGAACCTCTCCAGTCAAACTTGAAGAAGTTGAGTTAATAATGATGTCATAGCTTTGATTATCATGCTCCATTGGCAAAGCACAAACCTCACCATATCCAGAAAAGATTTCAACCAGTCGCTCTGCTTTGACTTGTGTCCGATTAACGATTGTGAGCTTGCTGATACCCGATTGTAGTAACGGCAAGACACTTCCTCTGGACGCCCCACCAGCACCCACCAGTAAAACAGTTAAACCGTTAAGCTCACCCATGTGTCTTTTCAAGTCAGCCACTAACCCTAAACCATCGGTATTATCCCCCCGGATCACACCGTTAGCTTGCACCGTTAAGGTATTCACCGCACCAGCTAACTTAGCCTCTTCACTTAGCTCGTCACACAAGTTAAACGCCTGCTCTTTAAAGGGCACTGTGACATTGGCCCCCTTACCACCTCTTTTCCAAAACTCCCCTAAACTTGAAGCAAACTCATCGACCGGAGCGAGTATTGCTTCATACTCCAGATCTTGTGCCGTGTCTTTCGCAAAAAAGCCATGGATCAGCGGAGATTTACTATGGGCAATGGGGTTGCCGAAAACGGCATATTTATCAGTCATGACTGGTCTCAAATATAGGAGGGCTTTACAAGAGTTTTACTAGTCTACTCAGACTATACTTTGGCGCAATTGATTACTCTTCATATTATTGGCATTTTTTGATTTCCAAGCTCGATATTGAGATTAAAGGGGTGGAAAATCGAGCCGCAACATTTGAGGCCATAAGTACCTTAGCCGGCAATATTCGTAAACAATAATCATAATATTGAGCTTAATGGTTATTCTTACTAATCAATTTCTCTTCTAAATTTAACCAATCCTTCGGTTTTAATAAGTCGGTGTAAAGAAGTGCTTCAGCCGAATTTTCTTCCGGTGTATAGGCGTACTGCCAACGAACTATGGGCTCGGAATACTGCATAGACATCAGAGTCGTTCTGATAACACTCCTCAGCCTATGCTAGTAAACTATATTTACTTTTCTAAGCCTAACCAGTCCTTTGGTTTTAAGAAGTCGGTATAAAGAAGTGCTTCAGCCGAATTTTCTTCCGGTGTATATGCGTACTGCCAACGAACTATGGGCCCGGAATAGAGCATAGACATCAGAGTCGTTCTGATAACACTCCTCAGCCTATGCTGGTAAACAATATTTACTTTTCTAAGCCTAACCAGTCCTTCGGTTTTAAGAAGTCGGTATAAAGAAGTGCTTCAGCCGAATTTTCTTCCGGTGTATAAGCGTACTGCCAACGGACTATGGGCTCGGAATACTGCATAGACATCAGAGTCGTTCTGATACCACTCCTCTGCCTATGCCGATAAACAATATTTACTTTTCTAAGCCTAACCAATCTTTCGGTTTTAAGAAGTCGGTATAAAGGAGTGCTTCAGCCGAATTTTGTTCCGGTGTATATGCGTACTGCCAACGAACTAGCGGCGGCATAGACATCAATATCGACTCGGTTCGGCCACCTGTTTGCAAGCCAAACAAGGTTCCTCTGTCGTAGACGAGATTAAACTCAACATAGCGCCCTCGACGATATAACTGGAACTCCCGCTCTTTTTCGCCATATTCTGTATCTTTACGGCGATCGACAATTGAAGCGTATGAAGTTAAGAAACCATTACCGACAGCCTGCATAAACTCGAAGCTTTTTTCAAACCCGTCTTGATTGAGATCGTCGAAGAATAAACCGCCAACACCGCGAGTTTCATTGCGATGGGGTAAGAAGAAGTATTCATCACACCACTTCTTATATTTTGGATAAACAGATTCTCCAAATGGCTGACATAAATCATGGGCATTCTGGTGCCATTCAATTACATCCTCTTCAAACGGGTAATAGGGAGTAAGGTCGAAACCACCGCCAAACCACCAAACAGGATCTGCTCCCTCTTTTTTAGCGATAAAGAAACGAACATTGGCATGAGTGGTAGGAATAAATGGATTTTTCGGGTGAATAACTAAAGAAACCCCCATCGCCTCAAAACTACGGCCTGCAAGTTCGGGTCTGTTAGCCGTTGCCGATGCTGGCATTGCAGCACCGGTAACATGAGAAAAGTTTACACCTGCCTGCTCGAATACTTTGCCATTAGTTAATACACGGCTCGTACCGCCACCTCCCTCTTCACGCTTCCAGGAATCAGCTTCAAACGTCCCTTCTCCATCCAACTGCTCCAAACCTTCACAGACTCGCTGTTGAAGATCGAGTAAAAACGCCTTGACTACACTGGTGTCTGGCACAGACATAATGATTCCTTTTTATTATTTATCTTTCTATTGTCTAACGTAACACTTTGCCACTGATCGCATCGACGATTGTTGAAGGTTTGCGCTCAGCTCCAAGAGAGCCGGCTATCAGGGCATCGATCTCACCATCAAATTTGGCAATGATCTCTTCACTGCTCATCGCAGGTGGTTCGCCGGCATGGTTGGCGCTAGTCGAAACCAACGGCTTACCAAGTCTCTGACAGATAGTTTGAATAGTAGAATGGGAAGACACTCTAACCGCGAGTGAATTAAAACTGCCACATAGCAGATTTGAAAGCCCTGGCTTAATCGGCATGATAAAGGTGAATGGTCCAGGCCACTTAACAAAGACCCTGTTTAACTGCTCATTGGTTAGTTTTGATTCATCAATATAGGGGAGTAATTGTTGATAATCACTGGCAACCAAGATAAGCCCTTTCTGCCAGGGGCGCTTCTTTAATGCAAGCAACTTGGTTATTGCTTCATCATTATCAGGATCACAGCCTAATCCATAGACCGCTTCAGTCGGGTATGCCACGACACCGCCCTGTTCGATAATCTCCTGAACCTCGTCTGGAGCCTGTTCCAACATAACAAAACCTTAAAGAAAAACTTGCTTACCCAAGCGGTTTAAACACCACTAATTCGATGAATGGAATTATACAGAGTTCCCTAATACTAACAATCACGCCCTATAGGGCACGCTTATACTTACATTGTTTTTTCGGGCATTCTAAACGTGCCCCAGCCGCTCCCTTACGTTCAACCAAAATACCAAAACCACAGTCGGGACATGTTTCATGCACTGGTGGGTAATTAACCAGAAATTTACACTTAGGGTAACCACTGCATGCATAGAAGCTTTTGCCGAAACGATTGGTTCGATGCTCAATATGGCCCTTATTACAGATGGGGCAAGGTATCTCTTCCCCTCCCACCTCTTGGTCTTGTTTCTCGATATGTTTACACTCAGGATATTGAGTACAACCGATGAAAATGCCAAATCGTCCGGATTTTACGGCTAACTCGTGTCCACACTCAGGACATTGAGAGCCCTCAATCACCTGGGTTTCTATCGACTCGTGCTGCACCAGCGGCCGGGTATAATCACAGGTCGGATAGTTATTACAGCCGATGAAACCACCATGTTTACTATTTTTTATCGATAGTTCACAGCCACATTTTGGACAAAGCTCAAACTCTTTCTCGAGTGCATGCTCATGGGAGCTAAATAGCTGTTGATCGATTTTAGACATGGTTATCTCACTTACCAGATGATGTTCATATTTTATCAAGCAATGACAATGCAGGGAAATGGCAATTGCGACTAATTAACCTTGGCTATATGGCAATAACACAAGTATATTGTATACAAAAAACACAAGGGGTTATCATGTTTCGCCATTCTCTTATTGCCATCACGCTTATATCTCCCGCACTCATGACATTAAATGGGTGTAGCAGCTCCCCCAACTTAATAGTAGACCAGACACTCGTCAGCCAGATTAACCAGACGAATAAAGATTCACTTTTTGATGCCAGTAACCCGCAGTTAAACAAAAATGTATTTGAACAGGTAACACTTGCCTTAGCGACAACAAGCGATCAGCAGCAGGCCGATAACCTTCTTTATTATCTACGTGCGTTTAGCTATTTTGGGCCCATCGATGAGCTTGATGACACAAGCTATGAATCACTCACCTTTGGGCTTAAACAACTCGCTAATAATGAGTTGTTGAGTCACTCCTCTCGGCTACAGGAACAATATGGAGTTACCCTGTATCGTTACTACGCTAATAGTGAACGCGCAGCACAACTTGCCACCCTCTTACCCCAGCTCGACTCACAACTATTCTCTCTCGGACAGAGCGCTTCCAATACGGATAATGACTACGCCCTTTGGGAAACGCTTAGAGCCTACGGCCTACTATTAAATGCAGCCAGAAAAGAAGCGGATGGAGATCTTAACAAGTTATTGGTAGAACAGGGTTTGGCGCGTCCTCTACTTGAATTTGCAGCATCAACGACAAGCATAAGGTCCGGTAATGACTGGCCTAAGGCTAATGCTTATTGGGCTCTGGGGCTATATCGTTTAGCGCTGCCGTCAAGTGAGAATGATAAGCCAACGCCTGCAGAGCAGAGAGTAGACTATGCGGTTGCCGACATAGCTAAACAAGACGTAAAGTTACGCGGTGAGAAAGCTAAAGAGACTTATACCCTAGGCTATCATGTTAACGCTTTTGCGGGTAAAGAAGCATGCGAAAGCAATAGTGAGATCTGCCGAATACCTAAATTACAAGATATTCTGCCTATCAAGCATTCCTGCTCTGATAGCTTGTTCATTCTGGCACAAGACCTAAATGAACAAGAGCTAGCGACAAGCTGCAGTAAACTCACCTCCCAAGAGACCAACTTTCATCAAGTGTTGGAAACCCAATATCAGCCTACCGCCAATGATTTCAACAATGCACTGCGTGTGGTGGCGTTTAAAAACTGGAGCCAGTACAACGCATACGGACAACTGCTTTTCGACATAGATACTGATAATGGTGGCATGTATATCGAAGGCACTCCGTCAAAACCAGGCAACCAGGCGACATTCTTCGCCTACCGACAGTTCTGGATCGAACCCGAATTTGCTATCTGGAATTTAAATCATGAGTACGTACATTACCTCGATGGGCATTTCGTCAAATATGGTGGATTCGGGCACTTCCCGGAAAAAATGGTGTGGTGGTCAGAGGGCCTAGCCGAATACATATCCAAGGGCAACGACAATCCAAATACGCTAAAAGTGATCAAAAAAGATATTGATAAGGCACCCAGCCTTGAAGAAATTTTTGCCACTGAGTATAAAGATGGGCAAGACAGAACCTATAAATGGAGTTATATGGCAGTGCGCTTTCTGGTTGAAAACCACCATTCAGATTTCGTTCAATTGAGTCATTATTTAAAAACGGATTACTTTGAAGGTTACGCTGAGTTAATGGCTAAACTCACTGACCATCAGGCTCAATTTTCAGATTGGCTAAATGTGCAGGTGGAACAGTTTGATGATAGCGAAGAGAAAACTAAGCCCAGACTCAATAAGCAAAACAGATATAGCTATCGGGATTACTTAAAACCTGGGCACCTGAAACAAGACAAGCAACACCAGCACTATTAATCTGTTTGAATGCTATAGGAAAGAGTGACATAAGTGTTCTGACTGCCACGGGCCAAAGATACTCCAGATACCTTTATGGCATTTCCCACATCCCTGTGGGTCATGGCGGGAATGCCGATAAATGTCTGGAACATTTACGGTCAGACACAAAAAAAGGAGGCGTATGCCTCCTTCTTATTTCAAGCGAAGTTAAGAGTGTAATCGTCCATCGGGTTGCTCAAAGATCAGATCTTCCATCTGTTCATAAGCAGACTCATTTCCTGGAGCATTAAATAACACCATTAAAACAACCCACTTAAGATCTTCCAGAATCAGGGCCATCTCATCCAGCTCCATGACCCGATCGATCACCATTTCACGAGTTTCTACACTGAGCACTTTAATTTGCTCAAGAAAAAGTAGAAAGCCACGACATTCGACATCAAGCTTATCCATCTCTTTCTGAGTATAAATTCGGAAAGAGTGTTGGGCATGATCACAAAGATATGGTTTATCACCCTCTTGTAGCTCGGCTAAGTTTTCAAGCCAAGATAATGCTTTAATAATGTCGGACTGATGAAAACCAGCACGAGTGAGCTCCTGAGTAAGCTCATCTTCATCCACTAAGAATTCTACTTCGCTGTGAACATAGTTTTCAAATAGATACATGAGGATATCAAACATGGCTAGCTCCTCCTTAGTCTTACATAACCACCGGGTACTACAGCGACCCAACCTTGTAGCTCAAGTTCAAGCATTTGCTCTAATACTAACTCTATGGCTTTTCCACTATGCTCAACCACAACATCAATTGGAGTGGCCTCATAACCAACACTAGCTAACAGTGAGGTAAATGGCAAATCTGAAGCGTTCTCCCCCCCTATATGGTGACGACTTTTCAATTCTTCAAGGTGAAAATCACATAAAGCTGACACTTCTTCTATTATATCGGCCGCATTCTCGACAAGTTTTGCACCATCTCGCAATAGGTCATGACAACCCTGACTCTGTCCACCCAAAATACTCCCCGGAACCGCAAACACCTCTCTTCCCTGCTCCAACGCCAATCGGGCGGTGATTAATGAGCCACTTTTCCGACAGGCCTCAACAACAAGCGTACCTAATGATAGACCGCTGATAATCCTGTTTCGTTTCGGAAAATTTCCAGCATAAGGTCTGACATCCGGCCAAAACTCGCTTATGACGGCACCATGGCATTGAATTTCATCATATAGCTTCTTATGTCTACGAGGATAAATAACTTCAACCCCCGTTCCCAATACCGCGACGGTTTTGGCATTGTTATCAATACATGCCTGATGTGCTGCGCCATCGACTCCCGCCGCCAGCCCACTGGATACAGAAAAACCAAGCGACCCGAGTTCACCCGCCAGTTGGTAAGCTGATTGTAAACCCGAACTCGTTGCTGCGCGGCTTCCAACAACGGCAATACTCGGTAGAAGAAGCGTATCGGGCTCACCTTTAATAAACAATATCGGTGGAGGATCGGAGATCTGTTTCAACAAATTCGGATAATGGGGGTCATCTAAAGTGACAATATGGTGATGTAATGACCTTTGTAACCAGTCTAATGCCGAATCGACAAGAGAAAAATCGGGGACAAGCTCACGTTTGAGCAGACTCTCCGGTAGAGGCAAAGCATCTTTCTCATGCTCCAATCTCTGCCTAAGTTCCTCTACATCCATGTAGTTGAGTAATTGTTGAATCCGGGCTGGTCCGAGCCCGGATACAGCACTAACAACCAGCCAATCGACCAGCTTTTCAGTAATTGATCACCTCGTAATCGATCTCAATATTTCAGTTATAGATAAACTAAAGCTAATCACTAGCCAATAGGGAATTTGGCTGAATAAGTTTATCGTCGACCCGCACAGGCCTTTCATTTACCACGATCAAGGCCAAGCTGGTTCTATCAAATACCTTGAACACCATAAGCTTTCCACGATAAATATCTGGCATTTTTACAGCGTTATCGGAGGATATGCCAGTCAATAAACTTTCATAGGTACTACGATCCTGGGGCAGTACAGGCTGGCCATCGCCGTTGATAACGATATCGACACCCTCTCTGAAGATAGAGAACACATGCCCGGCTTCCACCCCATCCTCATTCCCTTTATCTATGTAGACAACATCCAGCTTACCCATCTCTCTATTCTTCTTATCAGAAGCGATTACCGTTGCCGGAGTTTCCAGCTTAGCGGCTCTGGGCATGAAATAAGCGGAGAGCAGGGAATCATCTTCGATCGGTAAGACTCGATATCCGGCTTTCGTTTCACGAAAATTACTCAGCAACCTGACTTTAGAAATAGGTCCGGATTCGATGACACGGCCACTTGCCGTCAATATCACCTCTCGTCCCAAGGGCTCACCCTCTTCCTTGCTAACAAACTCACGGCCTTGAGCATACACGCCAAATTTATCACCTAAGGTAAGCTGATCTTGAACATAGATAATATCGCTAGCGATATGATATTTGGAATCACTTTCGCCGCCCATAACCATAGGCTGCTCATCAAACCAATCACCGTCTACAACTCTATTTTGCACCAGGAATGGTCGAATGAGTGATAGATCAACTGCCGGAATAGCCCCATCCTTTGGCATTATTCTACCTTCAGGGCTTTTGCGAATATGCGGCTTAACCACTAATCTTGGTTCACCGTCGATAAAGACTAAGGTGAGTCGATCCCCCGGATAAATAAGATGAGGGTTGGCTATTTGCGGGTTTGCGCCCCAGAGTTTAGGCCAACGCCAGGGATCATTTAAAAAATGCTCAGAGATATCCCAGAGGGTGTCTCCCTTCTTTACAACATAAGAATCAGGGTGTCCGGACTTCAATGTCAAAGTATCCGCGAACACGAACGAGCAACTTATTATCATTAAAGCGAGTAAAATTAGTCGTTTCATGGGGTTTTCCATGCTGTTTGCTCTTTTAATAGAGCTTTTACTGTTATTGAATGCCGCTAAGGATTAAAATTAAGCCATTAACTAAATGTCAGTATAACCAACTGATAATGATTTGACAGACTTGTTAAGAGTTTATGTATGAGTTTATTAAAAGTTTTACGTTTTCCCGATGAGAGATTACGCACGATTGCGAAGCCTGTAGCAGAGTTTAACGCTGATCTGCAGGTTCAAGTCGATAATATGTTCGACACCATGTATGAAGAGAAGGGGATCGGACTGGCCGCAACGCAAGTCGATTTTCATCAACAATTGATAATCATGGATCTACAAGATGACGTAGAGAGACCCACGGTGTTCATCAATATGGAGATAATTGCCCGTGATGGCAGTTGTACCAATGAAGAAGGCTGTCTCTCTGTCCCCGGCATCTATGCCAACGTAGATCGCGCCGAGTCGGTAACGATTAAGGCTTTCGACCGTGAAGGTGTTGAGTTCACCTTAGATGCAGACGGGCTGTTTGCGATATGTCTGCAACACGAATTAGACCACCTCAACGGTAAGTTATTTGTGGATTACCTGTCGCCCTTAAAACGACAAAGAATCAAACAGAAACTCGAAAAAGCAGCCAGGCTCGAAGCCAAACAAGGATAAACCGTACTTGAAACCATTAAACATTATTTTTGCTGGTACTCCAGATTTCGCGGCTCGCCATCTGCAAGCACTGATCGATTCAGAACACAATATTATCGGTGTTTATTCACAACCGGATAGGCCGGCCGGACGCGGAAAGAAACTGCAAGCGAGTCCGGTAAAAAGTTTGGCCATCGAGCATAACCTTCCCGTCTTTCAGCCAAAGTCTCTTCGTGATGAACAGGCTCAAGCAGAGTTGGCTGGCTTAAATGCCGATATTATGGTGGTTGTCGCCTACGGATTAATCTTGCCAAAAGTAGTGCTCGATACGCCTAAACTTGGGTGTATTAATGTACATGGCTCAATATTACCTCGCTGGCGCGGTGCGGCGCCAATCCAGCGCGCCCTTTGGGCTGGTGACACAGAAACAGGCGTCACCATCATGCAGATGGATATCGGTCTGGATACCGGCGACATGCTATTGAAGACCCGGTTACCGATTGAAGATAACGATACTTCGGCGAGTCTCTATGAAAAACTGGCTTTACAGGGACCTGATGCCTTGATTGAGGCACTGACCGGATTAGCTAAAGGTGAGTTAGCGGCAGAGAAACAGGATGAAAGTCTGGCTAATTACGCAGAGAAGCTCAGCAAAGAGGAGGCTGAGCTGGACTGGAATAAATCTGCGCTCGAACTGTGGCGTGAGATCAGAGCCTTTAACCCATGGCCTATCAGCCACTTTACTCACCAGGATGCCAGTATCAAAGTAAGAGAGTCCGCGGTCAGCAACCTCAGCAGTGATGCACCTGCAGGTACCATTATTGCGGCGGGTAAACAGGGTATAGATATTGCCACAGGTGACGGCGTGTTAACTCTGCTTAATATGCAGTTGCCAGGCAAGAAGCCATTGAGTGTCGGCGACATTTTGAATTCTCGTGGGGAGTGGTTTACTCCTGGCACGCTCTTAAATAGTAAAAAGCTGATTGGCAAAGAGCCAGCGGCAAAAGAGGCTGAGTAACATGAATTTGCGAGCATTAGCGGCCAAGGTCGTATTTCAGGTGTTAGAAAAAGGGATTTCATTGTCTGTCGCCCTGCCGGATCAGCAAAGACACCTTGAAAGTGGTAAAGATAAGGCGCTAATGGCCGAGCTCTGCTATGGCGTCATGCGCCACCTGCCTCAGCTTGATAAATTGGTCAGTGACTGCATGAGTAAACCTCTGAAGGGCAAGCAAAGGATACTGCATCAACTGTTACTCGTTGGCTGCTATCAACTTTATTTTACCCGCATCCCGAGCCATGCAGCCATTTCAGAAACCGCAGAAGCCTGCCGACAACTCAAATTTGAAGGTCTGGTAAAGGTTGTCAACGGTGTACTGCGCAATATTCAGCGTCAAGAGAAGCCACTGCCTACAGACAACGAAACCTTAGCTCTCAATACGCCGGCCTGGATCATCAAGCGACTCAAAGAGGCTTATCCCAAAAACTGGAAAGAGATCGTTGAGCAAAGCCATCAACGTCCACCTATGTGGTTACGCAACAATAAGCTATCGCAAACTCGCGATGAGTACTTAACCTCGCTTGCCGAAGTAGAGATAGAAGCTTCGGCAGGTAAGAGTAGTGATGCCATCTTACTCGAGAGCCCTAAAGATGTAATGCAACTTCCCGGCTTTGAGGAAGGAGCGGCCTCGGTTCAGGACGGTGCGGCTCAATGGGCTGCAACTCTACTAGCCCCAATCGATGGGGAATTAATCCTCGATGCTTGCGCGGCACCAGGCGGTAAGACTTGTCACCTATTAGAACAAGCTCCCAATATTGAATTAGTCGCCGTTGATTTTGACGCCAACCGTCTCGAACGGGTTCAGCAAAACCTGGACCGTCTTTCCCTCAACGCAAAACTGATCCATGGCGACGCCGCCGATATCGATTCATGGTGGCAAGGAGATAAGTTTGACCGCATCCTTCTCGATGCCCCCTGTTCGGCAACTGGTGTTATCCGTCGTCATCCAGATATCAAATGGCTAAGAAAACAATCCGATATTGAAGAGTTGGCCTCACTGCAGAGTAAGATATTAGATCACTGTTGGCAGTGGCTCAAGCCCGGTGGCACACTGCTCTACGCGACTTGCTCAATCCTTCCTCAGGAAAACGAACAGCAGATCCGTGCCTTCCTGGAGAGAGCCGAAGACGCGACTCTCGTTCCAATCGATGAGCAAAACCACCCTGATGATATTGGATGGCAAATTACACCGGGATTGGAGAATATGGATGGATTTTACTACGCTCGGTTGGTAAAGGGATAAAGCAACGCCATGAAAATTATCATTTTAGGTGCAGGTCAGGTTGGTGGCACATTAGCCGAAAACTTAGTCGGCGAAAATAATGACATCACTATCGTCGATAACGATAGAAGTCGATTACGTTCGCTGCAGGACAAGTATGATCTGCGGGTTGTTTTCGGTCATGGTGCTCATCCAAATGTCTTAAAAGAGGCTGGCGCCGAAGATGCCGATATGCTGATTGCCGTCACCAACAGTGATGAGTGCAACATGTCGGCCTGTCAGATGGCATACACGCTTTTCGGTACACCGACTAAGATTGCCAGGATCCGCTCCGAGCAATATCTTGCCTTGCGGGATAAGTTGTTTATCAACACCGAAACCAAAAAAAATGATAATAGTCCTCGTGGCGGTTTTATTATTGATGAGCTGATCGCACCCGAACAGCTCGTTACTGCTTATATTCGCAGGCTGGTCGAGTACCCCGGTGCCCTACAGGTTCTCGAGTTTGCCGAGGGGCGTCTAAGCCTTGTCGCAGTGAAAGCCTATTATGGTGGGCCCCTCGTAGGTAACGCACTGGCCGCTCTTCGCGAACATATGCCGAATATTGATACCCGAGTAGCAGCCATCTTCAGGCAGGGACGCCCCATTATGCCTCGCGGCACCACGATTATTGAAGCCGATGATGAAGTTTTCTTCGTCGCCGATAGCCGTCATGTTCGCGCTGTCATGAGTGAGATGCAGAAACTGGATAACTCCTATCGTAATATTATGATAGCGGGCGGCGGTAATATCGGTTTCGGGCTCGCTCAGCAGCTACAGCGGAATCACTCGGTAAAACTGATTGAACATCGACAAGAGCGCGCAGAAGAGCTGTCTGAAAAACTCGAAAACACCACTGTTTTTTGTGGTGATGCCTCAGATCAAGAGCTACTGCTCGAGGAGCATATCGATCAAACAGACGTATTTATTGCGGTAACCAATGACGATGAAGCCAATATCATGGCAGCCCTGCTGGCTAAACGCATGGGCGCGAAGAAGGTGATGGTGTTGATCCAACGCGAAGCTTATGTGGATATCGTTCAAGAGGCTAATATCGATATCGCAATATCTCCACAACAAGCGACTATCTCGGCACTGCTCACCCATATTCGTCAGGGTGATATCTGTAATGTGTATTCACTCAGGCGCGGCGCAGCCGAAGCTATCGAAGCTATTGCTCATGGCGACTCAAAAACGTCAAAAGTTGTTGGTAAACAGATAGGTAATATCAAGTTACCCCCCGGCACGACCATCGGTGCTATCGTCCGTGACGAAGAGGTACTGATGGCTCATGATAAAACCGTCATCGAACAAGGCGATCACGTCATTCTCTTTCTGGTAAATAAGAAGTTTATCGGTGAAGTCGAAAAGCTGTTCCAACCAAGTGCTTTTTTCTTCTAGCACCTTATCGTCAACCGACGCTTTTCAAAGGGTTGAGTCGTCATGCTGAATCTTCGACCTCTGCTGTTTATTTTGGGCATATTTCTGTCGACGCTGACAGTATTTATGTTCGTCCCACTTTTCTTTGCCCTGTTTTATGGCGAAGAAACGGTGGGCGCATTTATGATAGCCTCGCTGTTCACCGGTACATGTGCCAGTGCCTGCATGCATCAGGGCCGAGGTCATCAACTTCACCTGAACATCCGTGATATGTTTCTGTTGACCAGCTTAACCTGGTTAATCGTTAGCTTTTTTGCCGCAATGCCATTCACCCTCTATCACGGCATTAATTATACCGACGCATTTTTTGAAACCATGTCCGGCATAACGACAACTGGATCGACCGTCTTATCTGGCCTGGACAACATGGATCACAGCATATTGATCTGGCGCTCTCTGCTCCAATGGATGGGCGGTATAGGTTTTATCGTGATGGCCGTTGCCGTACTTCCCTTCCTCAATGTCGGTGGCATGAGATTATTCAGAACCGAGTCATCCGACTGGAGTGATAAGGCGATTCCTCGCACTCAAGATATGGCTAAGCACCTTTTCTATATCTACATCTTCTTGACCATTTGCTGCGGTCTCGCCTACCACTGGGCTGGTATGAGCTGGTTTGAAGCCATCAACCACTCGATGACAACACTGTCGACGGGGGGCTACTCTACCTCTGATAGCTCTATGGCAGCCTTTTCCAATCAGGCGCATTGGGTAGGCACTCTCTTTATGGCTGCCGGAGGCTTACCATTATTAATCTTCGTCAACTGTATTCAGCATAGATCTCTGTGGGTTTGGAATGATGCTCAGGTTAAAGGGTTCCTGTTATTTTTATCGACAGTATCTTTTGGCCTGGCCTTCTGGTTATGGCTGGGTCATGAAATGACGCCAATCGATGCACTACGTTTAGCCAGCTTTAATGTCGTATCTGTGGTAACGACTACAGGTTATGGTCTCACCGATTACACGGCTTGGGGGGCATTAGCCAATGTCGCCTTCCTGTTTTTGATGTTTGTAGGCAGTTGTTCTGGCTCTACATCCGGCGGCATCAAGATTTTCCGATTCCAGATAGCCATCGCGATTATGCGGGAGCAACTCAAGCAGCAATTCCACCCCAATGGCGTCTTTAAAGAAAGATACAACAACCGGGTGATAAGCGAAGATATTGTCCGTTCGCTGGTAGCCTTCGTGTTGCTGTTTATGCTGGTTATCGTCGTACTGTCCGTCATCCTGGTGATGACCGGACTCGATCCCACCACCAGTTTTACCGGCGCAGTAACTGCGGTAACAAATGTTGGTCCCGGGCTTGGGCACACTATCGGACCGGCGGGTAATTTCTCGACCTTGCCTGATGTCGCCAAGTGGGCACTGGCAATCGGCATGCTATTGGGTCGATTGGAGATCCTGACGGTAGCTGTGCTGTTTCACCCAGGCTTTTGGAAATACTAGTTCGAAGTACTTGGATCGATACTTTATCAAGGGAAATGTGTATTTAGTCGTTTTATGGGAAACCATGACCTCTATGTAATTTATAGCCTGCGGCTCGCTGAATGTGCAGATACTTCTTCGGCACGCTGCAAGTACATCCATGTAAGCTCGACGGTGGCATCCTTGCCACCAACGTCCTCAGCCGTATCTACACTTGAGTGTTTATCTCTCCGACGTAAATTTTTAGTTATGAATACAGCTCTAAGCTGAAATGAGTTAATAGTTAGTCTCTAACTCATGAGGTTTTGATTAGGGAAAGTATGGCAGCCGCAATAAACGGCTTATTACAGTTGGCTAAAATTGTTGAGAAACCAAACACAGCTAACTGTATTTGGTCCTGATCTAACAGTTTGTTAGCAATTGTCACCCACTACGTTTAACTCTATAACCAATAGAATAAATAACATCTTCGCCGCTGCACTGGCTATTTTCAAAAGAATCTTTTTCCGAGCAATGACCATCTCCAGTTTCTAAGCAAAACTGAAATTGAGTATTGGTTTTAATAGGCTCTTGGACAATACCTTTAGATAATTCAGACCATTTCCATTTTTTTACGTTAAGTTTTGCTTGTTTAGCAAAGTGTTTACTAGTTGAGGAAACAACTTTAATATCTCTAATTTCGTAACCTTGAGTAATAACATACTCAACCGAAGCACAGCCTTCTTTTCCTGCTCTCGCATCTTCAATGGGATATAAGGGAGGAAAGCGTTCTAATTTTTCCCATTTTTCCGAAAGCAATTCAGCTTCAGTTAACTGTAAATCTTGATATTGCTCGGTCGGTGTCGTTTTACAACCAACTAAAGCAAGTGTCCCTACTATTCCTAAAATATACCGATTCATGCCAAACTCCTTTTGTATTCCTAACCTTTGTATAGTGCGAACTTCACCACCCTTAACAATCAGCAACCTATCACCAAGTACTTTAGTTAGCCACTGATTTAATAGCTATTTAATACAAGATCTTTCTTAAACACAACGTGCATTAGATTCTACCGCTAGTCTGGCGGTAGAAATCAAACTCAAATCGAAGAGATAGATGAACGGGTGTAGATGCGACTGCGAACGTTGATGGCAAGGATGCCATCGTCGAGCCCACATGGAAGTGCTTGCGGCGTTTCACAGAAGTATCTGCACATAAGCTCACCGCAGGTGATAGATAACCATGAAGATTAAACCTTCAACAAGCTATCAAATACCAACTAAACCAAAACAGAAAATGTAATCAGCCTTCATTCGAAGGCTGACTATCAATAATATGAATACAAAGCTGAATGTTAGTCAGCCAGACTCACTAAGTGATCGGCATAGACCTTAACATCATCCCAGTCGGTGTAATCGATGACGGTTTTCGGATCCGTTGGGCCATCAGTCATCTTCATGATCAACTGAATAGCCAACCTGTCCCACCAACGCCAAGATGGGTAATCGACCTTACCGGCAATGACTTTGACATCTTTCGGTTTCCAGGGAGATAACTCGATAAACTTCTGCAAGTACTTATTATTTTCAGGTACACGCTTTTCAGGCTTACGCGCGACGACGTTAACACTGTAAAAACTGCTCGGCTTCTCGCTTAAGGCGACTTGATGTTTAGTGGTAAACTCGAAGACACTCTTATCGTAAGTGCCATACATGACACAGGCCCCCAAGGCGACACAGTCGTACTTTGACCAGTCCAGCCCCTCTTTCACCGCCTCACTGATGTGCATTACCGCACATTTATTGCCACCATTTTCAATGTGTTCAGCAATGGCTCGGCTGATCTTAGCGGTATGCCCGCCTCGAGAGTAATAAAGTACTAGAACTGATTTCATCGATATACCCGGTTAATATTCTGATATCTTCATCTATTGTTACAGTAAGTCCATTAATAAACAGGATAATTGATCACAAATTAGCTCTAGCTCATATAATTTAAAGTAAAAATTGAGATCCTCGTTATCGCTCAGTATTATTGTTTTTATGGACCAACTCAATTAGAATTAACTAATCAAAGGCTAGAAGTGAGTAACCGTATGCAAAAAGAAATTGATGTAGATGCAATGGTAACCAATGCTGAGAGCGCAGCGAAATGGCTGAAAGCAATCGCCAATCCCTATCGCTTGATGATTTTGTGCTTATTACTCGAAAATGAGTATAGTGTTACCGAATTAAATGAAACGGTTCCTCTAAGCCAATCCGCACTTTCACAGCACCTTGCCGTGCTACGTGCACAAGATTTGGTATCGACGAGAAAAAGCTCTCAGGTTGTCTACTACAAGCTTAAAAACGAGCAGGTAACCAAGATCATCTCAATTTTACACAGCCAATACTGCGCTGACTAAACGCTTATTTATGAACCCTGTTTTATAGTAAGTGTTAAAAAGCCTGCATTAGCAGGCTTTCTGGGGAAGTGTGTCATAAATACCTGATACAGCGCTTAGTCGCAGATACCTAGCGTAATGTCTAAAGTCACATCAGATTGTTGCAACCCCCTATTGCTCACTAAATGCTTTGGCAAACTCTTCAACCTGTTCCCAGTCAGTAAACTCATAAGTACCGCTGGTGTCCGTTGGGCCCTTGGTGATCCACATGATGAGACGGATCATGGTCTTATCAAAGAAGCGATAACTGGGGTAATCAATCTTTCCTGCGAACACGGCTAACTGTTGAGGCTTCCAGAGTGACAGTTCCAAAAACTTCTTCATATAGGGATTCGTTTCAGGCGTCTTTTTTTCTGGTTTTCTGGCGACTACGTTCACGGTGAAAAACGCATTCTGTTTAGCACTGAGTACGGCGTGATGGCGATTAATGTACTCGTAAAGTTCTGGACGGTGTTTTCCATAACGAATACTGGCACCAATTAAAATTTTATCAAAATCAGCTAAATTTAATAATTTAGCTTCATCGAGGGAAGCCATAGTTACGCTATCGCCCGCACCTTCATTTACCCCTTGAACGAGCTCGCAGATCGATTTCGTCTGACCATCTACAGTAGAATAAATTATTAATGTATTGCTCATCAGGTTTCCCAAATTAAGTTCGCATTATGAGTTCTAAGAGGAAATGGACCAAGCTTTCCCCCGCATTGATATAACTCTTCATGGTACGTGAAAAGTTAGGTTCTCCAGAATGTCGGTGTAAATAGTACCAATAAGGTAAAGACTTCGAGTCGTCCAAACAGCATAGCTATCAGCAACACCCACTTAGCGCCATCACTGATACTGGCATAGTTGCTGGCAACTTCACCTAGACCTGGCCCCAGATTATTCAGGCAAGCCGCCGTAGCACTAAATGCGGTGATATTATCCATCCCCATAGCCATCAAAGCCAACATACAGATAACAAAGACCAGCGCATAAGCAGAGAAAAACCCCCATACAGCATCGATAACACGCTCAGGAAGGGCCTTGTTTCCTATACGGATGGAGAACATTCCTCTTGGATGTACAAGACGTTTCAATTCACGTGAGCCCTGCTTTAACAGCAAGATCATCCGCATCACCTTGATACCACCGGCGGTCGAGCCACCACAGCCACCAATGAAGCTTGAGAAGATAAGTAACATAGGCAGGAAGAGTGGCCATACATGGAAGCTCTCTGTACCGAAGCCTGCCGTGGTAGATATTGAAACAGCCTGAAACAGGGCAAAGTCTAATGTCTCTTCGGGTGAGTCATAGATCCCCGAATGGTAGAGAGTAGCAAAACAGATCCCTGTCAAAACCAGCTGCACTATGATTAAAGCCTTAAACTCAGCATCTTTAAAATAGACTTTCAGGTTGATTCCACGACGTGTAAAAGCGGCGAAGTGCAGGCTAAAATTAAGCGCCGCGATAAGCAGGAAAACCACACACACCATGTTAATTGCAGTGCTATCGAAATATCCCATACTGGCATCATGGGTGGAGAAACCGCCGATAGCAATCGTCGAGAAAGAGTGGCAGATAGCATCAAACAGATCCATGCCTGCTACCCAGTAAGCAAATGCACAGGCAATAGTCAGTAAAAAATAGATATACCAAAGAGCCTTGGCCGTCTCAGCAATTCTTGGCGTCATCTTACTGTCTTTTACGGGTCCAGGCATTTCTGCTCGGTAGAGCTGCATCCCCCCGATACCCAATACCGGTAATATTGCCACAGCCAGCACAATGATCCCCATGCCGCCTAACCATTGCAACAGATGGCGATAAAACAGGATAGCTTTAGGAAGTGAATCCAGACCAACAATCACAGTAGCACCTGTGGTTGTCAGCGCCGAGAATGACTCGAAAAAACTGTCGGTCATACTCAGGTCGGGTTGACTGGAAAAGATAAAGGGCACCGCACCGATAGAACCCAGCACGCCCCAGAAAAGAACCACGAGCAGGAAGCCTTCACGGGTGCGCAGATCTTTGTGGTGCTTTCTATTTGGATACCAAAGAATAAACCCAAGAAAAAGGCTGAGTGCAAAAGCCTGTATAAATGCCGTTCCGCCACCATCTTTATAGATCACTGCCACCAAAGCCGGAGGAAGTAATGACAGAGAGAACAACCCCATTAAGAGGCCTGTTATTCTTATTATTGTTCTATATTGCATTAAACTATTTAGTCTTCCCTAAGTTTGCACACCTTGTACTTTACTATTTTCGCACAAATGATTAACGCGCAACAGCATTGCGGCTCATCTAACAATATCGCCTCACCGACTCAAGCAGAAATCCAAAGCGGCCACAGTCATCACGACCATAACCTTAACGAATGAGTCTTGACGAATTAACTCTTAAACTTTGCCGACAGCATCCCTTGACTCATGGTCGCCAAACCGAGATTCAACGTCTCTTGATAACGCTTTGGGATCTCAAACAGAAGCGTCACCTTATCTGTAAAAGATCTATCTTCGACAACTGCATCATATTGACTCAATAGATACTCAACATCTTTTAACTGGCTATACTCACACACCAAGGATCCCGGATATCTAATCTGCTTCAACTCAGTCTGCAGTTGAGTGAGCCCTTGCTTAATTCCGGAGCTGTAGGCCCTAACGAGTCCACCAACACCCAATTTTGTGCCACCGAAATAACGTACGACTATGGCGCCGATCTCTCCAACATTGGCACCCTGTAGCGTTGCCAGCATAGGGCGTCCGGCACTTCCGGCAGGCTCTCCGTCGTCACTTGAGCCTATAGCAATACTATTTTCTGGCTGGGCAGCGACAAATGCATAGCAATAATGGCTGGCCCCCGGATAATCAGCCTTTACGTTAGTGAGTACACACTTCAGCTCTTCATAAGACTGACAATGGAATAAAACAGATATGAAGCGACTATGCTTAATCTCCTCCTCAATCACCAGCTCAGCAGATGGAACCTGATAACTATCGGTCAATACAACCCACCCTTTGTTTATTGAAATACAAACTTTCAGCCCACCTCACCACTCAGTGGCCTAAATAGAGATGCGCAGCAGATCTAGTTAGTCTAAACCTAAATCCCGAGTCATATTTTCATTTTTATCACTATGCACTATGACATTATCTTCGATGCGGATCCCACCAAATGGACGCAACACATCTACATTATTCCAGTTCACCTGATGTTGGCGCTTATCTTGTTTAAGTCCCTGCAGGAGAGAGTCGATAATGTATAAACCCGGTTCGATAGTCAGCACTTGATTCGCGGCGAGAGTGCGCGTACAACGCAAAAATGGATGCGCATCGGGTGCAGCAATATGTGTCCCACGCTCGTCATGAAGGAAGCCACCCATATCATGAACCTGTAAACCCAACATATGGCCCAACCCATGGGGGAAGAAGGCACTGGTGATCCCCTGCTCTATCAGACCATCACGCTCTCCGGTAGCCAGGTCGAAGTCGATAAGCATTTGAGCCACCTTTTGGTGAGTCGCAAGATGAAGATCGACATATTTAACACCGGGACGCATCATATCGATAATCTCAAGCTGTGCCCTGTCCATTGCCTCTATTAACTCACTGAAGATATTCTTCTCAAACGCATAGGTTCTGGTGATATCCGACGCATAGCCAAAAAAGTTTGCGCCTGCATCGATAAGGAAGGAACGGCGGGGCTGCGGAGATTGATGCTCCAACTTGGTGTAATGCAGTATCGACGCATTCTGGTTCAACGCGATAATATTGCTGTATGGAACCTCGCTTTCCCCTTGATTCGTCGCCATCAAATATTGCTGCTGGATCTCAAACTCTGACCCGCCATTATAGAAAGCATTCTTAGCTGCGATGTGGCCCTTTACTGCAATCTTATTGGACTTGCGCATACAGGCTAATTCATATTCAGTCTTTGTAGCGCGATGGTAATGCAGGTAACTCATAACGGCGTCTGGGTTACGGGTCTTGAAACCAAGCACCTCAGCCACATCCAGATGCTCACCAATATAAGCCCAATCAACAATATCTTTTGGCAGTAGATCGGCCACCTTATCCGCTTTGGTCAGTAACTTAATATCGACATGAGCAGTCCAGAATTCATCAGGAAGATCGGCAACCTTATGCCAGAAGTCGACTGGACGATAGAAGATAAGTTGAGGCTTATCACGCCCGTTAACTAATAACCAACAGTGTGGATTATCTAAGATCGGCAGCCAAGCTTTAAAATGAGGATTAACTTTAAATGGATAATCCATATCATCGAGAAATTGTCGATGAGGCTGCCCCGAGTGGATCACCAGGCCGGATAAGTTTTCACGAGCAACAATCTCTGCAACCCTACGGTTTAACTCTGCCACATGAGCATGAAAATGATTAGTTAGCTGATCCATGAGCTATTTCCTGTAGATGGTTTATTGCTAATTCATACCGCTCAATTTATTAAGTAATAGACTCACACTTTCTACTCAGTCAACTAAGCTATTAAAAATCAATTTTGACACTTAAAACAGTCTAACATAAAGGTGAAAAATCCCCCTAACCAAGACGAAATCAAACACCCGTTTAAATTGGGTGTTGTAATTTACACATTTTACAAGCACACTGAGTCACAAGTGGTCAAATGATGGCCTGTTGTGAGATAGAACATTTACCTAATTATATATACCAGAGAACATTAAAATTGAAGATCAGCCATTAAGAGCACTCCAGTTTCGATGATTTCTGGCATACAACAAAGACAGGTATCACGCAAAAGGAAGCAAGCAATGATCTACCAAAGTCCTACGATTCAGGTTGAGTTACTTGAGGATAATATTGCCCGGTTATGCTTTAACGCATCGGGCTCTGTCAATAAACTGGATAGAGAGACGATTAACTCTCTCGATGCAGCATTAGACGCAATTCAGCAAAACTCACACATTCAAGCATTAGTACTGACGTCAGCTAAAGGTGCTTTTATTGTCGGTGCCGATATCACTGAGTTTCTTGGCTTATTTGCTCAAGAAGATAGTGTTCTTCTTCCATGGATTGCCGAAGCTAACGTGGTATTCAACAAGTTAGAAGATCTACCATTCCCAACGATTTCAGCCATTAACGGCTTCGCATTGGGTGGTGGTTTCGAAACCGTGCTAGCAACCGATTTCCGTATTGCCGATACCACAGCAAGACTAGGTCTGCCTGAAACTAAGTTGGGCTTAATTCCTGGCTTCGGTGGTACCGTGCGTCTACCTCGCCTTATCGGTACCGATAATGCACTGGAGTGGATCACATCGGGTAAAGATCAACGCCCTGAAGCCGCATTAAAGGTTGGCGCTATCGATGCGGTTGTTGCTCCCGAAAATTTACAAGCTTCAGCCATTAAGATGCTTAAAGATGCACTGGCTGAAAAGCTCGACTGGCAATCTCGTCGCGCCCGTAAACAGGCCGCACTAACGCTACCAAAATTAGAAGCCATGATGTCATTTGCTACCGCGAAAGGCATGGTATTCAAGATAGCAGGCAAACATTACCCGGCTCCTATGGCGGCAATCAGTGTTATCGAACAAGCCGCAAGATGCGGACGTGCCGACGCATTGAAAGTTGAACATCAAGCCTTTGTTAAGCTAGCCAAGACCGACGTTGCACAGGCATTAATCGGTATATTCCTTAACGACCAACTGGTTAAAGGCAAGGCGAAGAAAGCCGGCAAGTTAGCGAAAAATATCGATACGGCAGCCGTACTCGGTGCCGGTATCATGGGTGGCGGTATCGCCTATCAGAGTGCCAGTAAAGGCACACCGATTGTTATGAAAGATATCGCACAACCTGCCCTCGAATTGGGTCTGGGTGAAGCCTCTAAGTTACTGGCCGCTCAAATCAAGCGGGGGCGTTCAACTCCAGAGAAGATGGCCAAGGTACTTAATAACATCACTGCCACGCTGGATTACACACCGGTTAAAACTGTCGATGTTGTCGTTGAAGCCGTTGTTGAGCATCCAAAAGTTAAATCTATGGTACTCGCAGAGGTTGAGCAACACGTTAGTGATGACGCCATCATCACCTCTAACACTTCGACCATCTCGATCAACCTGCTCGCTAAGAGCCTGAAGAAGCCTGAGCGCTTCTGTGGTATGCACTTCTTTAACCCGGTGCATAAGATGCCACTCGTAGAGGTCATTCGTGGTGAGAACAGTTCTGAAGAGACTATCGCTTCCGTTGTCGCTTACGCCAGCAAGATGGGTAAAACACCTATCGTTGTTAACGACTGCCCCGGCTTCTTCGTAAACCGCGTGCTCTTCCCTTACTTTGCAGGCTTCAGCGGCCTGCTTGCAGACGGCGCTGATTTCGCCGCTATCGATAAGGTGATGGAGAAGCAATTTGGCTGGCCTATGGGTCCGGCCTACCTGCTCGATGTTGTCGGTATTGATACCGGTCATCATGCACAAGCCGTTATGGCTGAAGGCTTCCCGGATCGAATGGGTAAGAATGGTAAAGATGCTATCGATATCATGTTTGAAGCTGAGCGTTTCGGACAGAAGAACAGCAAAGGTTTCTATGCTTATTCGGTCGACCGTCGCGGCAAGCCAAAGAAAGATGTCGATCCAACCAGCTATGAGCTATTAGGTGCAGAGTTTGGTGAGCTTAAGGCATTTGAATCCGAGGATATTATCGCCCGCACCATGATCCCTATGATTATCGAAACGGTTCGCTGTCTCGAAGAGGGAATTATTGCGACTCCGGCGGAAGCCGATATGGGTCTGGTATTTGGTCTTGGATTCCCGCCATTCAGAGGTGGTGTGTTCCGCTATATCGATACCATGGGTGTAGCTAACTTCGTAGCACTTGCCGATAAATATGCTCACCTAGGTGGCCTTTATCAAGTAACCGATGCCATGCGCGAACTCGCCGCTAATAACGGCAGCTACTACCAGTCTTAATTTGTGGGAAGGAATAGAACAATGAAACAAGCAGTTATCGTAGATTGCATCCGTACTCCCATGGGCCGTTCAAAGGCTGGAGTATTTAGAAATGTACGCGCAGAGACACTCTCTGCAGAATTGATGAAAGCACTGTTAGTGCGTAACCCTCAGCTGGATCCTAACACCATTGAAGATGTGATCTGGGGTTGTGTACAGCAGACGCTGGAACAGGGCTTCAATATCGCACGTAACGCATCTCTCCTTGCCGGTCTGCCCAAGCAGATTGCTGGCGTAACCGTCAACCGTCTGTGCGGTTCATCTATGGATGCCCTGCATCAGGCGGCGCGTGCCATCATGACCGGTCAAGGCGATACGTTCATCATAGGCGGTGTCGAGCACATGGGGCACGTCCCTATGAATCACGGTGTAGACTTCCATCCTGGTCTCGCTAATAACGTAGCAAAAGCCTCGGGTATGATGGGCCTTACCGCCGAGATGCTAGGCAAGATGCACGGCATTACTCGTGAGCAGCAAGATGAATTTGCCGTCCGCTCACATCAACGTGCTCATGCAGCAACAGTCGAAGGGCGTTTCGCTAACGAGATCCACCCTATCGAAGGTCACGATGCCGATGGAGCGCTCATCAAGGTTGAACATGATGAAGTTATCCGCCCGGAGACCTCGATGGAATCTCTATCGGGTCTGCGCCCGGCGTTCGACCCAGCCAACGGTACGGTAACGGCAGGAACCTCATCGGCGCTATCTGATGGCGCCTCTGCCATGTTAGTGATGGAAGAGGAAAAAGCCAAGGCGTTAGGTCTTCCTATACGTGCCCGTATTCGTTCTATGGCTGTTGCCGGTTGTGATGCCGCTATCATGGGTTACGGCCCGGTACCGGCGACCAAGAAGGCGCTTGAGCGTGCAAACTTAAGTATCGATGATCTCGATGTTATCGAACTCAACGAAGCCTTTGCCGCTCAGTCACTCCCTTGTGTGAAAGAATTAGGGCTGATGGATGTCGTCGACGAAAAGATTAACCTTAACGGTGGCGCAATTGCATTGGGTCACCCACTAGGTTGCTCCGGTGCTCGTATCTCTACGACATTGATCAACCTGATGGAAGCCAAAGATGCGAAGTATGGTCTGGCGACCATGTGTATCGGTCTTGGCCAAGGTATTGCGACTATCTTCGAAAGACCTTAATCAGCTAAAGCGATAAACTTTGAGCTAAATAAGAAGACCCTAGGCACACGTTCCTAGGGTCTTCTTTTATGACCCTCGTGGAACGCCTCCCTAGCAAGCCACAGAAACACAAGCACTTCCCCTTGAACAATTAATCAAATTCTGTCAAAACTAGTCTTCACAAATCATTATAGAGCCGATAGATGGAACAGGTATTACTCGCTGATAAGCCCGATGCTATTCCACAAATAGCACAATGGTACAGCGATGAGTGGGGGTATCTCGGGGGCGGTAGAACCACCGATGCACTCGAGCTTAAACTTCGAACTTACCTCAATCGAGATAAGTTACCACTTATGGTCCTGGCAAAAGGGAGAGAAACCTTGATTGCTGTTGGACAGCTAAGATACCAAGAGATGGATACCTATCCGGCCGACTCCCATTGGATTGGTGGCGTTTACGTAGAACAGACTCATAGAGGCAGAGGCATTGCACGACACCTCCTTGAAAACATCATCAGCATTGCAAGAAAACAAGGCATCACAAGACTCTACCTTCAAACAGAAGATAAAACCGGAGGGTTATATGCTCGAATGGGGTGGACTGCCATTGAAGAGGTCACTTATCATGGTGTCGACGTACTCGTTATGGTTAAACTCATTTAATAAATTCGTGTAGACACAACTTATGACTCCTGCAATTGACCTCTTAATAAAAGCAAACATCAAACATACGATTCATGAATACCAGCATGAAGCCAGTGCACAGGCCTACGGGATCGAGGCAGCGACAAAACTCAATCTCGATACAAGACTGGTATTTAAAACTTTAGTGGCCAAACTCGACAGTGGCAAGCTAGTCGTAGCGATTATTCCGGTTGAAGAGAAACTCAATATGAAAGCGCTTGCAAAGGTAGCTGGAGTTAAGAAGGCCGCCATGGCCTCGTCTCAAGAGGTCGAGCGCTCTACCGGTTATGTATTAGGAGGGGTAAGCCCCTTAGGTCAAAAGCGTCCCCTATTAACCTATATCGATACCTCGGCAGAGCAACTCGACCAGCTCTACGTCAGTGGTGGAAAGCGCGGCTTGGATATAGAACTGACCCCCTCTGCACTGCTAAAGCTGACGAGAGCACAGTTTGCCCCTCTCATCGCCTAGTGTTACACCTGAAACACTGGTACGGCTTCAGTCAAAGTGTTGTAGGAAGGACGGCTCAGGCCCCCCTCCTTGAAGACCTAAGCTGATTTTTTTGCTAAATTTTATTTTGATATAAAGAAATTCGCCCACTAACCTTCTCTAGATAATGCTTAGTTTCTTCGTAAGGTAAATTTTGCAGCAGATGTTGATACACTTCATCGGGTTCCATCTGATTAATCACTTTCGAAGCCTTACGTATATTGCGTGCACCGTCGGAGTTGAACGCTTTTGCGACATTTCCAGCCCCTGTATTGTATGCTGCAATTGTACAGTACATTCGGCTCTTCTCATTGATGATCGACTTAAGGTAGCGCTTGTCTAAGATATTCAGATATGCCGCTCCCGTCTCAACATTAACCATGGGCAGATATAACTCACTTGAGCTCATAGGCTCGTTGATTTTCCGAACAATTTGGTTAACATCGAACCCAGCGCTTGTAGGGACGATTTGCATCAGGCCATAAGCAGGAATAGGCGATCTAGCTTTAGGATCAAAGCTCGATTCAGAGTGAATGACAGCCATGATCAATGCAGAAGGTACTTGCCAACGAAGTCCCTCCTTTTGGGCAAAATCAACCACTTTTGCTGCACGTACACTCAACCCATTTTTAGGCAGGCTCACTCGATACTGAATCACCTTCTTTTCAGTTAATTCGGCCTGCTTAGCTGACTCTCTTCGCTCTTCATAAGCAGCATCTAATTTAACCAGTCTCTCTTTGGCAAGATCCACCAATTTATTCTTTTTCTGATCTGATACTCGTTCAATAACATCCATGGAAATACTATCTAGTTTAGTAAGCTGCGCCTTATCTAACTCCTTATCAATTTCAGATAGTTGAGCCTTAGTTTGCTCGATGATAACACTCTTAGCTTGCTGTTCATTACTGTCAGAAAAGCTCACCGGACTGCTCTGCAACTGACCACGTTCAACTAGGTCTTCAGCTGTCACTAATGAGAAAATATTCGACTTTTTGTTTTCGACTAAAGATTTCACTTCACTGTTTAGTTTTTGCTTGATTTCATCATCCGTAAGATCTTTATCGACGATGATTGAAACGGTTAACTCATTAGCTTCGTAATCAACCACAGATTTAACGTTTTTATCTGCGGAATACTCCACACTCTTCTGTTGTTGAGAGACCTCTCCCGTTCCCCATATAGCAATAATTTCCGCTCGATATTGATCAAACTCCTGTAGATACTCCACTCGCCAGTTTTCATATTCAGCCATATAGGCAAAAACGAAGTCACTGTATTCCCTATCTTGCCCCTCCACTGGTGGTTTACCCGCCTTTTCAATCTCAGCATCTAACTCAGTGAAGCTATCCGATGCTAAAGCTGATTGACTTAACAATAATGTGCAACCGATTAAACAAGCAAAGCGCAAATTCATATACAGCGTCCTTTCATAGCAATACAAAGTAAAATGGGCTGAAACTCAGCCCATTAAATTTAGCTTCCCTAGAACATTTAAAACTTAAAACGTAGAGCAAACTATAGTTTTTGTAGTGAGGATAAAACAGCCTCTAAATCTTCAGCTGCTTTTTTATTATTAAATTTATTCCAAAGTTGAGGATCTTTTTGTCCTGCGGCAGTAACGACTGCAGCCAAGTTAGCATCATAGGTCGCCTTGTCCATACCAACCAAAGTGTATAAACCACCACCTGGACTACGTTGTGTCACAATAACCCGGCTATTTGATAAGGTTCGGCTCGTTACGTTTTTAGTCACCGTTTCAAAGTATTCAGTTACCTCTTCAGATACTTCTTCAGTAGTTGAAACTATGTTTGCTTGGGTTGCTTGCTTAAATAGTGTATTAACATTCGACTCAAACTGCTGAGCTAAGCGAGCTCGAGCATCGTTAGTGGCAATGTCACGCATAATATTTAAACCAGCGACACTCTTTTTTGAATAGCCAACAGCTCCCATTTCAATGCCTTCAGGCATCACATCACATATCCAACGTGGCGCGCTAACTGTCACTGCATCCGGGTAGAAACAATCCAATTGCTGAACATTCTGAACTGTATCATTGCTCTGACAACCTGCAAGCATGCCGATAAAACAAGTAGTAATAAGTATTTTTTTCATGCTGTTCCTTTATAAACTCAAAGTGTTAGATAGAGTTTCCGATGTTGTATGACAAAGTTTTGAGAAAATAGACATACCATTACAAGCATCTTCAAATTTTACTTTTACCGTATCACCACGTTTTACCTTACTCGCCATATCAGCATCGATCATGACCCAGGAATAATTTGGCTTAATGCCGTGTTCGGCGTTATTGATAACCACCCCTTTACCATAGCCCCTCGACTCAACTTCTAACTCTCCAGCATAATTAGTCACTTTCTCGTGAGTACTGAAGTTAACGTCCCACTCAGGTAAAACCCCTTGGCTACTTCCAATATCTATGCGAACCATAGTACCGACTTCACATTTACGCATTTCAACGACACTGGCACGTGGTGCTAATAAGTTTTTTAAATCGTCATTGCGCGTTACTGCGTGCTTAGCAGCCTTAGAGATCATACTATTTATTTGATCTTTCGAGATAGGGCAACGTGAATCATAGGTGTCATAAGAGAAGCTTTCATCACCTACAAATTGAATCTGCTTCATCGTTATCATTTCAGGCAATGACACCGCTCTAATGCTGGCTTCTATCGTCGCCTTAAACGAACAAGCAGCGGCGACCATAACTCTTTTATCCTTAAACGGGTCATACGATTCATGAGCCGCTTTAAATTCTCGTGAAAAATCAGCCACACCAATATCACTAAATACTGCGTAGTCTGCTATCGGAACACCTTCAGAGCTATAACGTCCACTAGCTTCTGCAATCTGTAGCTCTGACTTTAGTTTTTTAGCTAGTGAACGATCGACTATTTTTGAGCCAGTCATATTAACTTGATTAGATAATGACTGATGAAAAGATGCAGTGATCCTTTTGGCTGTATCTGTTTCAAACTTCATATCTGGCTCAAACACCAAAACCTTAGTGCTAGCAGAGCTTTTAATTTGGTGGCCACTCATTGGCATTTCAACTCGCGTTGACGATGGGCAAACGTTAGTAGCCGTTGATTGGCAACCAGTAATCGTGGCAAGAGTAGCTAGTGTAACAAGTGTTTTCTTTAACATATCACATTCCATATTTAATGTTTAAAAATCAAAGCCTAAGGCTTTCCAAAAATCTTGTTCTTTTACCTTGGCAGAAAAACTGCGTGATACCCCTTCCCGAGCACGCTCAAAGCTAGTAACAGAATTGGCATTAGCAATAATTTCATTACTTGCCACGACTAAGCTCTTTTCATCTTTCACGATAAGGTTCACCCTTGCTGTCGAGACAAAAATATCGGCAATACTGCTATTATTCCAATGAGTGTCCAATATCAAGTTGTGGCTATAAGCTCCCTTTTTATAGTCCACTACGGGTATGTTATATTTTGAAAAAAGGTTAGTTAGTAAGTCTTTCATCAACTCCTCTTCCTGCCCTCCAGATATGGTAATAATGATCTGAGATTTCACACGACTAACGTTGGACTTAAGCAGAGGTAGTACTGTTTTAGGTTCATAATCATTAGGAGTAGAAAGCGCTGCTAACATAGAAGTCTTTACTGTTAACTCTTTTTCTAACTCTTCAACATTGCGGTTTTTCAACCACCAAACTAATAGATCTGTATGGGCCAGCGCACTTAACTCAAATTTTGCGTGTTCATTTATCTTGTCGATATCTGCGACAAGCTGGTTTCTAAGGCTCGTTTTAAATACCTTAGCCTCCACATAATAGAGAGGACCAACTTGCTCCGCCTTTGTGTATTCGACGCCACTAAGCACCAGTTCGGAAGTCTTGGTATTAAGACTAAAATCATTGAGTTGTTGGTAGTGATCACCACCATTGATATTATTCGCGATATTCCGGCTCTGACTACTCGAACTGACTTGAGTCCATAACCTCTGATTTATGGCACTTAATGCTTTCTTTTTAGCATCATCAAGTGAATTACCTTCCCCAACAGCCGTTATTGATTCTGGATAGTTTACATTCGGTGCTAGCACCCAACTCGGCGTCTTGGTGGTTGATTGGCACCCTATAAAGAGGAAAAAAATAACAACTAGTGACGTATTTTTACTAAACATAAATTATCCGATTTTTGGTTTCGGAACATATAGATTCAATAGCGCTTCAGACTGTTTACTCTATAAACTGACTTATTTGCTCGCTAATAGCGTCTTATGTTCAAAGTGTGTAAGCAGGCCAGAAACCATTAACCCTGGTTCCAACTCTGAAATCGCAAAATAGTTAGGTGAAAGAGTTCGACTCACAGTCAATAGGGCAAGCACATCCTCTTCACCACGATCCAGTGCAGTATTTAGCGCTTTAACCACTTCAGTTTCCCGATCGGTGTACGCCCCATAATTAACACTTCCAATCAGTAAGTTGTAAAACATGACATTTTTGCCCAGTTCATGAGACTCGGCGTAATACTCCAAATTATTGGAGTCAGAGTAGTAAGAGTCGACGACAGCATATGAACTCGCGATACTGCTTTCTGCGAGCTTTATATCTGTAAATGGAATGGGGACATTGAAATCTGGTATTAAGCCAATAATGCCATAGCCGGATAAACGTTGATCTTTAACCGCTAACATCAACTGATATTTGGCATCGCCATAATAGTAATAGGTTAAATAGAGATCAGATTTTGACTTCTTAGATGCGTGAGGTGCACCCAATATCGAAGTGATATAATCATAGGTTTGCCCGACATGTAGTTTAGACAAACGCTTATATTCAATATCGTTTGTCCAATGGGCAACAAAGAGTTCGTACCCCGAATTGAGAGCTTCTTTTGTATCGTTCCACTGCCCTAGAGACAACATTAACGCAACGACCAGAAATGAAGCGCTTTGAAGTTTAGGCCAAAAACCTACCTTTTTTTTGATATCACTCGCAGTGTTTTCCATGCTTTATTGCTATTAGCCATCCATTTTGACTACTGAACAATACAACATGAATAATTGACAACACAATTCAACCAAAGAAAAATGCGATCCAAATCAACTAGTTAGCACATCCTTCAAACAAATAATATATCGTGGCCATTCATTAAATAGTATTTCATTCTGTATAAAGCCTTGAAATCGAACAAAAGACCACCAAGCCTGCTCCGACCAGTTGAAAGCTTCAAAGTTCAACAATTAAAACATTAAACCAACAAGCGTATTTAAGTATGAGATTTGTTCTTCTGCTCGAAAAAGTTAAACAATTTCCTTGATAGCAAAATGGACGATCTCGACAATGAGGCCTGTACTGGCGTTCATTGGTTAGCGGTGTCTATGTATGTCAAATTGCCGCAATAAAAAGGTGGCACAGTTTGCCCCTCTCATCGCCTAGTGTTAATTCTCAAGTGTTCCACGTGAAACATACAGGCACGACTTTACCCAGACATGACTATCCTGGTGGTTTCACAGGTCTGAGCTCACAAAAGCTTCGCCGCTACTTGGCATATTTTTAAGGCTAGCGTAATATTAGCCCCCACTGTTACAGTGCAATTTCTTAGTAACTCAAAAATATTTCATTCCAGTCAATTAGGTTATAAACATGAGCGACCCATTTTCAGAAGCACAACACCAACTCGATGCTCTCGGACTTAGATGCCCGGAGCCGGTCATGATGGTTCGTAAATCAGTACGCAAGATGGCTCAGGGTGAAACACTATTGATCATCGCCGATGATCCGGCCACGACTCGTGATATTCCCAGCTTCTGTGAATTTATGGACCATAAATTGCTGGCCAGCCAAACAGACTCGACGCCCTATCAATACCTTATTCAGAAAGGCTTATAAGCCGAACAGAAGTAAGGATTGCACGATGAAGAAACTTATCGCTATCGGGTTTAAACCAGTCAAACAAGGTCCTATGACGTTAGTAAAATCTGCTGACGTCACTCAATCTCATGGTGTAGAACAGGACTTCTTTGGTCGTCCCGGCAAACGCCAGATCACGGTAATGTCTAAAGACCAATGGCAACTAGTTTGTTCTGAGCTTGATGCATCACTCCCTTGGACGACTCGCCGTGCAAACCTATTGATCGAAGGACACAGTTTCAGTGCCGCAGACAAAGGTAAATTATTACGTATTGGTAAACTCACACTCGAGATAACCGGCGAAACCGATCCCTGTAAAAAAATGGAGATAGCGCACGCAGGACTCGAAGCGGTACTGACACCGGATTGGCGTGGCGGTGTAACCTGCCGTGTATTAAGCGATGCCGTAATCAACGAAGGTGATCTGGTTCAGCTACTGAACTAACTCATGGCTCAACTCCTGTTTCCCGGCCAGTTTTAGTCCACTGACACTCTGGCCATAGTATTTCCTTAAACTCCCCCTCCCTCTATCTGTCACAAACTTTAGCGATATCAGTCGATATTCAAGCACGTTACTTGTTAACAATATTGCTACACGTTATTTGTGTTACTGATCACATAAATGTGCGATAAATGATACCAAATGTATATAGCATCCAAAAACTAAAAACGAGAAAAGCGCCACCAAAGCAGCTTTCAATATATCAACGATATGAAACAGGGATTCGAATGTTAAAACATAAGCTCACCCCACTATTTGCGGCCATAGCACTCAGCTTCAGCCCCCCTATTTTTGCAGAAGAAACCAAATCAGAAAAAGAGCCAGCCTGGCAGGTAAACGCTCCGGCAAATGCACCACTTGAAAAAGTGAATATCGATGTCAGCGAAGGCACCTGGATGAATGTTAGTGTCAGCCCCAATGGCGAACATATCGTGTTCGATATGTTAGGTGATATCTATCAGATCCCGATGAAGGGTGGCGAAGCGAAAATACTGGCCAAGGGTATAGCCTGGCAGATGCAGCCCGCCTACAGTCCGGACGGTAAATATATCGCTTTCACCTCAGATGAAGATGGTGGCGATAACATTTGGGTCATGGAAGCCGATGGAAGCAACCCCAGAGCAGTAACCGAAGAGACATTCCGCCTACTCAATAGCCCAGCCTGGAGCCCTGACTCTCAATACCTGATTGCCCGTAAGCACTTTACCGGCTCTCGCAGTTTAGGCGCCGGTGAAGTCTGGATGTACCATGTCGCTGGCGGCGAAGGCGTTAAATTAACCAAGCGTCCAAACGAACAGAAAGATCTCGGTGAACCAGCCTACTCACCCGATGGCCGTTATATCTACTTCAGTCAGGATGCGACACCAGGTAAAACTTTTCATTACTCCAAAGACTCGGTGAAAGGGATCTATAAGATTAAACGTTATGACACTCAAACCGGTGACATTGAAGTATTAATCGAAGGCACAGGCGGCGCGATACGTCCAACCCCTAGCCCTGACGGTAAGAAGCTTGCCTACATAAAGCGAGACGGATTTCAGTCATCGCTCTATATGCTGGACCTCAGGTCCGGAGAAACAGAGAAGCTCTACGGCAAGTTAGACAGAGATATGCAGGAGACATGGGCCATCCATGGCGTCTACCCGACCATGAGTTGGACCAGCGACAACGAAGAGATAATCTTCTGGGCCGGTGGTAAGATCAACAAGCTCGATGTTGAATCAAAGTCAGTCAAGCAGATCCCCTTCTCAATTAAGACCCAGCTCGACGTTCAACCTGCCGTTCGTTTTACGCAAGATCTGGACAAAGATAAGTTCGACGTGAAGATGCTGCGTATGGCACAGGTCTCTCCCGATGGTAAGAGGATCGTCTATGAGGCCTTGGGAAAGCTATGGGTTAACTCCCTATCTAATGGAAAGTCCGATGGTAAACGCACCCGATTAACTAAGCTGGATTCAGAGCTTAGAGAGCTTTTTCCTCAGTGGTCCCGCGATGGCAAGAGTATCGTATTCACCACCTGGAATGATCTGGAGCAAGGCAGCGTTCGCGTCGTCAGCCTAATAAGCAAGAGAGTGAGGACCTTAACCAAGGAACCGGGGAAATATGTCGAAGCCACCTTCTCACCCGATGGTTCATTCGTGGTTTACCGTAAGGCTAAAGGAGGCTACATCACCCCAAGGACCTGGTCACAGGAGACGGGTCTGTACAGGGTAGATATTAAAGGAAAGGAAAACATTAAGATCACTCCCGACGGCTACCAGCCACAATTTGGTGCCGAATCGGACCGAGTCTACTTTATGGATCATGGCGAGACTCCCGAGTTAGCCTCGATCAACTTAGACGGTTTCCAGAAACGTGTGCATTACACGAGTAAGCATGCCACAGAATTCCGCGTCTCTCCCGATGGCAAACAACTTGCCTTCGCCGAGCGTTTCAAGGTTTGGGTTACCCCTTTTGCTAAACATGGCGAAACCATAGAGATAGGCCCGAAAGCCAATAACCTTCCGGTCACTCAACTCAGCGTTCGCGCCGGTGAAAGCATAAGCTGGAATAATGATAGCGATCAGCTCTACTGGACCTTGGGCCCGGAGCTCTATCAAGTCGAAGTAGATACGGCCTATGCAGCCAAAGATAAGACAGCTAACGATAAACAAGCTAAAGCCATCGAGCCACAAATAACCGACATCGGATTCTCGCAAAATGTTGATGTTCCACGTGGAACAGTCGCTTTCGTGGGTGGTAAAGTTATCACAATGGAAGATGATAAGGTGATCGAAAATGGAATAGTCATAGTCAAAGACAACCACATAGTTGCGGTTGGTGGGGCCGATACAAAGGTACCCGCCAATGCTCAGGTGATCGACATCAAGGGCAAGACCATAATGCCGGGTCTTTTCGATGCCCATGCACACGGTTCACAGGGAGAAGATGAAATTATCCCGCAACAAAACTGGGAGTTATACTCTAACCTGTCTCTGGGAGTGACAACGATTCATGATCCATCCAATGATACAACAGAGATTTTTGCCGCTTCGGAGCAACAGAAAGCGGGTAACATCGCCGGTCCTCGTATCTTCTCTACCGGTACAATTTTGTATGGTGCCAATGGACCGGGTTACACCTCCCATATAGATTCACTGGACGATGCAAAGTTTCATTTAGAGCGCCTCAAGAAAGTTGGCGCCTTCAGTGTGAAGAGCTATAACCAGCCCCGTCGAAATCAGCGACAGCAAGTGATCGCCGCAGCGAGAGAACTTGAGATGATGGTCGTGCCTGAAGGCGGAAGCCTGCTGCAGCATAACCTGACCATGATAGCCGATGGTCATACCGGTATAGAGCATTCCCTACCTGCGGCATCTATCTATAATGACATCAAGCAGTTCTGGAGCCAGACCAAGGTTGGTTATACACCAACTCTGGTTGTCGCCTATGGTGGAATTTCGGGTGAGAACTACTGGTATGACAAAACCGATGTCTGGGCTCATCCGAGACTCTCCATGTATGTACCGGGTGATCTGCTACAAGCCCGTTCGATGCGGCGCCCTACTGCACCGGATGAACACTATAACCATTTCAACGTTGCTCGCGTGGCCAATGAGATGAACGACCTTGGTGTTAAACCAAATATTGGTGCCCATGGTCAGCGCGAAGGTTTAGCCGCTCATTGGGAGATGTGGATGTTTGCCCAAGGTGGAATGAGTAACCTCGAGGTATTAAAAACCGCGACCATTAATCCGGCTAAACATTTCGCCATGGATCATCAAATCGGTTCTATCGAGCAAGGTAAGCTTGCCGACCTGATTGTCATCGATGGTGACCCGCTGGAAGATATTCGCGTCACCGATCGTGTTGCCTATACTATGGTCAACGGCAAACTCTACAATGCCGAAACCATGAATCAACTCAACGGTGGCTCAAAAAACAGAGGAAAAGAGAGAAAACCATTCTTTTTTGAAAATCGCACCAATGACTAAGTAGCCCCGAAAAAATTGGTTTCAGGAAAATTTAAAAATTAATTAAAAGTCGGCCAAATTCAAATTTTTGCTGAAAACGTATTTGTAAAAGTATCATCGACAAGCAGAAACAAAAAGAGTGTTCCACGTGGAACACTCTTTTTTTAATTTTAACCACATTGAATCTTATACCGTGACGGTTTTCTTGATTGGTTTCAGATTCAAAGAAAAGGTAAGCACAAACCCAACAACCCCAAAAATAGCCATCGCGATAAATAGGTCGGCTTTAAGGCTATCAAACAGGTAGCCAGTAACAAAAGTAACTAATGCCGTCACCGCCATATATAGACCATTATACAAGCCTTGAAATTTTGCCATCTGAGATTCGGGAAGGTACAGCTGAATAGACTTAATTGCTGCAAGATGGGTCATAGCAAACGTCACTCCATGCAGCGTTTGACTTAATGCGATGTACAAGGGTTGCTCAGCGAGTGAGAGCGCTCCCCAACGCACAAGAACCCCAACACTGGCAATTTGTAGTAACAGCTTAGGCGACACATTACTAAAAGCTTTCTTAGCAAAGATAAACACCAGAATCTCACTGACTATAGATATTCCCCACAGGTATCCAATAACCCCTTCTGCTATACCTATCTCTTGCCAATATACGGAACTGAATCCGTAAAAAAAACCATGACTGCCCTGCAATAAAGATAATATCCCCAACAACAAGATCAGTTCGGCACCAAGCCAGTGCTTGCTATCTTCCGCTAACATTTTATGTTGCGACCGATCTGTTTGCAGATCAGGGCACCTTAGGGTTACCGAAAAGAGCATCAGGCTACAGCTGATAATGAGGATGATAGGCAAGACACTAATCGTCCACAGTTCAAAGCAATAACCACCAACCACAGTTGCGCCGACAAAACCTAGCGATCCCCACATGCGGGTCGGTCCATAGCTGAGGATTTTTCTCTTGTCTAAGGTGGCGATAATAGCATCGGATAATCCAAATACCGGTGCTATGGCGGCATTAAACAATATCGTTAATATCAATAGATGATAAAAACTCGGGCTCCAATAAACCATAGAAATGGCGGTACACAAACCCAAGGCACTGACCACTCTTAGTACATTTTGGTACTGACTCTCATGCTTGGCTAATATCCCACCTATAATGCTTGCCGCACAACGACTCATTAACCCCACGGCCAGGATAATACCTATGCTCTCGCTTCCCATTCCCTGCTCACTCAACCACAGTTGATAGAAAGGGAGGAAAATCCCAAAACAAAAGAAAAACTGAAAAACGTAGTTAGAACACCAAATATAGGCAGCGCTTTTATGACTCATCAACACAAGATCCAAAACTGAATAACGGCCAAAGAAGCGGTCTTAAACCGCCCCATCGAAGGAGCGTTATTCTCCCTCGGATCCTTCTAGATGTAAATCATAACAAAAACAATTTGTTGTATGATCGTTAACCATACCAACGGCCTGCATAAACGCGTAACAAATGGTGGGGCCGACAAAGTTAAAACCAAGTTTTTTCAATGCCTTAGACATAGCCTCCGATTCTGGCGTCTGCGCAGGAACCTCAGCCATAGTCTCGAATGTGTTCACTATGGGTTTTCCTCCGACGAAGCTCCACAAGAATTCGGAAAAATCATTCCCATTTTCTGTATAGCTGATATAGCTGCGGGCGTTTTTGATGATCGAGTTTACCTTTAGTCTATTACGCACTATGCCTTTATTCTGCAGCAAGGCTTCTACTTTTTCATCATCGAATTTTGCAATAATCGTAGGGTCGAAATTTGCAAAAGCCGCTTCATAATTTTGCTGTTTCTTGAGAATAGTGATCCAGGAAAGTCCCGCCTGTTGACCATCTAAACAGAGCTTAGCAAACAGCTCCTGGCTATCATAAACGGGACGCCCCCATACCTTATCGTGATACGCCTGATAGAGGTCATCGGCCCCTACCCAACTACAACGCTGCATTTCCATGGTCATTTTTCCAATTTTTATCTTGTGTGATAAAAAATAACCTACATATGACCAAATCTACAAGGTATAATCGAAACCATTTTTTCAATTTCCAAGCTTGTTCTGCATGCTTAAATAGCATAAAGAAAGGTTGGTATCATCCTGACGGCGTAGATAGTAGACATGACGACGAAACATGACGTAAAGACATTCCAGGGTTTCATTATGACCCTGCAGGAGTTCTGGGCGCAGCAAGGTTGCGCAATCGTTCAACCATTGGACATGGAAGTAGGAGCGGGTACATTCCACCCTATGACCTTCTTACGAGCATTAGGCCCAGAGCCGATGAGCTGTGCTTATGTTCAACCTAGTCGCCGCCCTACTGATGGCCGTTACGGCGACAACCCGAATCGCCTACAACACTTCTATCAATTCCAAGTAGTGTTAAAGCCGTCTCCGGACAATATTCAAGAGCTTTATCTTGGTTCTTTAGCAGCCGCTGGTATCGACATGGACATCCATGACGTGCGCTTTGTTGAAGACAACTGGGAGTCACCGACTCTGGGCGCTTGGGGTCTTGGTTGGGAAGTCTGGTTAAACGGCATGGAAGTCTCACAGTTCACTTACTTCCAGCAAGTAGGTGGATTAGAGTGTAAGCCAGTCACTGGCGAGATCACTTACGGTCTCGAACGCCTTGCGATGTACATCCAGGAAGTTGATAACGTATACGATCTAGTGTGGACAGACGGCCCAATGGGCAAAGTTATGTATGGTGATATTTTCCACCAGAACGAAGTTGAACAGTCAGCTTATAACTTTGAACACGCTAACGTTGAAGTGTTATTTAGAAACTTTGATGATTGCGAGAAAGCTTGTCAACGTCTACTCACACTAGAAAAGCCCCTTCCACTGCCTGCCTACGAGCAAGTTATGAAGGCCTCTCACGCATTTAACCTGCTTGATGCACGCCACGCTATCTCTGTTACTGAACGCCAGCGTTATATCTTACGCGTTCGTACTATGGCTAAAGGCGTTGCGGAGTCTTACTATCAAGCCCGTGAAGCTCTCGGCTTCCCAATCTGTAAGTAGAGGAATAACAAATGAATTTTGAAAACTTACTGATTGAAGTAGGCACTGAAGAACTACCTCCAAAATCATTACGTAAGTTAGCTGAGTCTTTTCTTAGCAATTTTACCGATGAACTAAAAAAAGCAGAACTCAGCTTTGAGTCTGCGGTATGGCATGCGGCCCCTCGCCGTTTAGCAATCTGCGTTAACCAACTTGCTCTAGCTCAGGCTGACAAAGTGGTAGAAAAACGTGGACCAGCTATCGCTCAAGCCTTCGATACTGACGGTAACCCAACAAAAGCCGCTATGGGCTGGGCTCGTGGTAATGGTATTACTGTTGAGCAAGCCGGACGCCTTAAAACCGATAAAGGTGAATGGCTGTTACACCAAGCTAAAGTGGTTGGTGTTGAAACGAAGAGCCTTATTGCCGTTATGGCGCAACGCTCGTTAGACAAGCTACCTATCCCTAAGCCAATGCGCTGGGGTAACAACACCACTCAGTTTATTCGTCCGGTTCACACTGTGACTATGCTGCTTGGCAGTGAAGTGGTTGAAGGTGAGTTGTTAGGTCAAAAGTCGGCTCGCGTTATTCGTGGTCACCGCTTTATGGGCAAACCAAGCTTCGAGCTTGATCATGCCGACAACTACCTATCTGCACTTAAAGAACAAGGTAAAGTAGAGGCCAATTATGAGGTGCGTAAAGCACTGATTAAAGCCGATGCTGAAGCTGCTGCCGCCAAGATTGGTGGCGTAGCCGATCTAGAAGACGATCTACTTGAAGAAGTGACCTCTCTGGTCGAGTGGCCTGTTGTATTAACCGCCAATTTCGAAGAGAAGTTCCTGGATGTACCCGCCGAAGCCTTGGTTTACACCATGAAAGGCGATCAAAAGTACTTCCCGGTATTTGATAAAGCAGGCCAGCTAATGCCTAACTTTATCTTCGTCACCAACATAGAATCTAAAGATCCGCAGCAGATTATTGCAGGCAACGAGAGAGTGGTTCGTCCGCGTCTTGCCGATGCAGAATTCTTCTTCGAAACCGATAAGAAAGACTCACTAGAGTCTCGCCTTACGAGTTTAGAAACAGTGATATTCCAGAAGCAACTGGGCACCATCAAAGATCGTGTCGCGCGCATCTCAGATATGGCTGGTTTTATTGCTAACAGCATAGATGCTAACGCCGATGAAGCGGCTCGCGCAGGTTTACTGTCTAAATCTGACCTGATGACCAACATGGTAATGGAATTTACTGATCTTCAGGGCACTATGGGTATGCATTACGCACGCCTGAACGGTGAAACTGAAGCGGTAGCCCTTGCCCTGCAAGAGCAATACAAGCCTAAGTTCTCTGGTGACACAGTTCCAACTGCGCCTGTCTCTGTATGTGTCGCTTTAGCTGAAAAGCTCGATACCTTAGTGGGTATTTTCGGTATTGGCCAAGCACCTAAGGGCGCAGCCGATCCATTCGCACTTCGCCGTGCAGCTATCGGTATCCTGCGTATCTGCGTCGAGAACAACCTGCCGCTAAACCTTGTAGACCTTATCGCTAAAGCGCAAGAGCTACATGGTAGCAACCTTACCAATGATAAGGCTGCCGAGCAGGTACTAGAGTTCTTTATGGGTCGTTTCCGCGCCTGGTATCAAGATCAAGGTGTTAGCGTAGACGTTATCTTAGCTGTATTGGCACGTCGCCCTACATCACCAGCCGATTTCGATAGTCGCATCAAAGCAGTATCTCACTTTAGAAGTCTTGAACAAGCATCGGCACTTGCCGCTGCCAACAAGCGTGTATCTAATATTCTGGCTAAAGTTGAGGGTGAACTTCCGGCAGCTATCGATGCAGGTTTGTTAGTTGAGAATGCTGAGAAAGTATTAGCCGAAAAGCTGAACGAACTTCAGCCACAACTGGCACCGCTGTTTGCTGCTGCTAACTACCAGGAAGCATTAGCACTACTTGCTGATCTGCGTGAAAGCGTCGATACCTTCTTCGAAGATGTGATGGTTATGGCCGACGATGAAGCACTGAAGAACAACCGTTTAGCGCTACTATCCAGCCTACGCGAACAGTTCCTGCATGCTGCCGATATTTCATTGCTACAATAAGAAGATCCTAGTGCCTAGGTTCTAGGAACTAAAAAAAGCCTCAGATAATTCTGGGGCTTTTTTGTATAGGGATTGCGTTGGAGGGGATTTATGTCCGGAACGCTTAAAACGTTTTAAGCTTCTCATGAAAGAGATCAAACTCTTCGCGAGTCAGGTCGGCATCGATAATTAATCGGTTTAAACACACTTCATCTAATTTTCCTGCTTGATGTAGCATAGAGCACTCACTGATTAAGTTAGCCTGCCAGACTACGACGGCAAGTCTTTCAGTTGGCTTAGCACTCGTATTGGCTAATGCGTTCAGAGATGTCTCAAAACTTGCCGGCAACTGCCAACACCGAGCCAGAAGTGCACTTAAACTTAATGACTTAGAGGTCATCACCTGTCTAAACAGAGAGGAGCAGGGAAGCTCACCGGGGTCGGCTAAGTTAAACCCATCCAACAACATCTTGAAGATAGCTATCTTACCCACATCATGGAGCAGACCTAACATAAATGCCGTATCGGGATCCTCATTAGACAACTCGGAAGACAAAAATGCCACCTGCATAGAGTGACGCCAAATCTGCAAACCAAAGCGTCGATAATAGATGGGTTTTATCTCTATCATCTCCCGTACCAGAGAGGTGGTAACGAAACGCCTTAATTGATCTCGACCTAATTGCACGAAGGCTTGCTGAAGACTCGTCACCTCTCTCTCTGAACGCTTAAAGACGGGAGAGTTACATAACTTGAGAACTTCTACACTCAGTACAGGATCTTTCTGCATGAGTTCGAGTAATACCTTGATATCGGCACTTTCATCGCCCAGTTTCTTATCAAGTTCAGCCATGCGAGTCGGCAACTTAAGCACATTTTCTGCAATCGCCATAGGCGAAGACAAGGCTCGTTCCACATCGCCGATAACATTTTTCTCTAAGTTGTTAGCCACACCTCCCTGATCTTTCTCCCTCACAGGAAAAAGCAGGCTATAGAAGAGTGCCGAAACATCGACAGAGTCAGTAACAGAGCTTAACGGCTCGAGACTCGCCTTAGGTTTCGTGCTTGATATCTGCTGTAATTCAGGGTTCAGAGTGAAACTTTTAGGCTGAGAAACGACAGCATTATCTCTGATATTGAATATTTTCTGGAGTAATTTTATGACCAATTTTTATGACCGGGTATAAAGGGAATGTAATAGAGGTACAGAAAGATTATAGGACAATATTCTATGACTACACTAAGACAAAAACAGATAGCGGGGATTCTATCCTCTATCATAAGTGGTAAAAACAAATTCCGACTCAAAGTTATACTTACCGCTTGTTTTTACGACAATGAATGCCGAAACTAGCTTAAGTGGCCACAATAAGAAGCTAAGAATGACAACAGAGCAAAGCCCTAAGGTATTTAGGTTGGGGGAGAGTGCAGTGGTTATAGACTGCACCAATGATTTTCCGCAGGCGTCGAGACTGTGTATCCAACGCAAAATTTGGTGGTTGGCCGATCGATGCAGACAGACAGATGAATTTATCGATATCGTCCCCGGCATGAGCAATCTCACCCTCTTTGTGAAGAGTACCAATCGAATAAATTATTGGTTAGCTCAATTAGGCACACTCTGGCTACAGGCGAAAGAGATGAGCCTCAGTGGCCGAAATGTGGAGATCCCCCTTGTCTATGGTGGAGAGTTTGGTCCCGATCTGGAGCAGGTAGCCAAGTATCACCAACTCAGTTGTGAGGAGGTAATACGGCGACATTCAAGCGGGAAATATACCGTCCTGTTTCTGGGATTTCAGCCAGGTTTCCCCTATCTCGATGGGCTGGACTCAAGCCTGTTTACCCCAAGATTGGCAGTGCCCAGATTATCCATTCCGGCGGGCTCCGTTGGAATAGGTGGTAATCAGACAGGTATTTATCCGGCGTCAGCCCCCGGAGGGTGGCAACTTATTGGTCGCACCAATATCCCCCTGTTTACTCCACAGTCCATCGGCTCACCAACACTTGTCGAACCAGGCGATACGGTTCAATTTATTCCGGTGACAAGTTTAGAATTTAAAGCAAAATAATGAGCAGTATCAAAGTGACTAAAAGAAAATGACTAAGAGAAATAGTATCCAAGTCCTCAAGGCCGGTTTGCACTCATCGGTACAAGATCTCGGCTGCACAGGCTATCGCCACCTGGGAATAACCACGGGCGGAGCACTGGATCGGCACGCCTTAATACTCGCGAATAGACTCCTCGGCAATAGCGATGCATCGGCGGGCATTGAGCTAACATCCGGTATAGTTGAACTTAAATTTAACCGCGACACCTGGTTTGTATTAACCGGAGCGAACTACCGAATATCTATTGGTCAACGCGACATCTGGTGTAACTGGCGAAATAAAATAAGAGCGGGCGAAACCCTCAGCCTGAGGGGACCAAAATCAGGTATGCGTGCCTACCTCGCTCTCGAAGGCGGAATTGTGAGTGAAATACGCGATGATACGAATAACAACTTACAACTCAAATCTGGCTCACTCTTAGAAGCCAGGTTTTCCGGTGTCTTAGGTGCCGTACTTAAGGATGGAGATAGATTAGAATTAGGTCAGGCCGGAACAATATCGAAACCCATAGGTGCGGTGCAGCGGGGGTATTCAAATGAGATCCGCGCCCTTCCCGGACCGGAGATGTCACTATTTTCGGAAGAATCAAAAAAGGCCTTCTGGAATACCTCCTGGCAACTCACCAACGAAAGTAACAGGATGGGAGCCAGACTATCCGGAATAGCATTATCCTTAGCGCAGCAACAAGATATGGAATCCCACGCCGTCATGCCGGGAACGGTACAAGTCCCTCCCTCCGGGCAACCCATAGTATTACTCGCCGACTCACAAACTACGGGTGGCTATCCTAAAATAGCGACCGTGATTGAAGCCGATCTCTGGAAGCTAGCCCAAACCAGACCCGGAGAAGAGGTTCGATTTGTTCACGTGAGTCCAAGCCAGGCTGATGATGCAGGTTATGAATGGGAACAATACTTTTATCGTTTACAGAGAGCAATTGATGCCAATGGCTAAGATTAAGAAGGTCTCGAGCTCGTAGCTCAATAATATCACTGAGGTCCATCATGTTATCAAATCCGAAAGGTTACCCCATAGATCTCAACGCAGATCTTGGTGAAGGCAGTGAGTTTGACGCTGAGCTGCTAATGCTTATCACCTCGGCAAATATCGCCTGTGGAGGTCATGCCGGCGATCCTCAGAGCATGCGAAAGACGGTGACTCAAGCACTTAAGAACAGGGTCAATGTTGGTGCTCACCCCAGCTTTCCCGATCGACATCATTTCGGGCGTAAGAGAATAAATATTTCAGATAAACAACTGTCAGACTCTATCTGTCAACAAATTATGGCATTGAGAACCATCTGTGATGAACTGGGAGCTAAACTGTTTCACGTGAAACCTCACGGAGCCTTTTATAATGAAGTGGCTAAGAATGAGGTTTTAGGGCTTATTTTGATTGATGTCATAAAACGAATAGACCCCAATCTTAAGTTAATGATCTTAGCGGGGAGCCCCTTGGTTAAACAGGCCCGGCAACATGGACTCATGGTTATCGAAGAGGCGTTTGCCGATCGCACTTATCTCAGTGACGGCTCACTCGCTCCCCGCAACAGAGATGGTGCCGTGATACATGACTCTCAACTTGCATGGCAACAGGTACGACAAATTATTGGAAATAAGCCGGTGACAACCTTAGATGATACCCCTTTGATTATCCAAGCCGACACCATCTGCCTTCATGGCGATAATCAGCAGGCCCTGGCTTTCGCAAAACTGATAAGTGAAAGGCTAACCGAAGCAAGCAAGTCATAGATCCCGGCTAAATGCATGCCGGAATAACGAGACTCCAACCGTCCTGAAGACTGGGTTGTCATCATTCAGAATGACTAGGCTTACGTCATCCTGAACTTGTTTCAGGATCCAGCTTTTGCAACTCATCTTTAAATACAAACCCAGACATAAACCCCTTCATACACCATCCCTGGCGTTCAGGGATAAGTACATCCATGTACAAAAAAGCCCCGGATTTCTCCAGGGCTTCTATGTTTTTGCTCTAACCTCGCAACTCGAGACTAGAAACTCGTAGCTACTCTTCTAGACATCAAGGTTCGCTACGTTCAGCGCATTGGATTCGATAAATTCACGACGCGGCTCAACATGATCACCCATCAAACAGGTAAATAGTTGGTCCGCAGCAATTGCATCTTCAATGGTCACCACTAACATACGACGAGACTCAGGATCCATTGTAGTTTCCCACAACTGCTCAGGGTTCATCTCACCCAATCCCTTATAACGTTGAATATAAAGACCACGTTTAGAATCGTTCATTAGCCAGTTAAGCGCTTCAACGAAGGTCGTTATCTCCTTCATACGCTCACCACGCTTAACGAAACCACCCTCTTCGATGAGTCCTTCCAACGCATTGGCCAACTTAGTCATCAAATCATAATCATGAGAATGCAGGAAGTCATAAGTGAACAAGAAGTGTGTATCGATACCATGCTTACGAATCGTCACTTTAGGCAGATACACTTGACGCTCTGCATCAAGGAAAGCTTCAGCACTGTAGTGTACGCCACCTGAATCTCGTTCAGCCAGATCGGCAACATAGGCATCACACCACTGTTTTACTTTAGCTTCATCACTCAGTAATTCTTGAGTAAATGCAGGGTGATACAGCATACGCTCCGTCAGCAAGCTAGGGTAACGCTGCTCTAGACGAGCGAAGATAGCTTCAACTTCACGGTACTGATAAACCAACTTCTCTAGCGGTGCGCCAGACATAGCTGGTGCATCGGCAGATGGATGGATTTCACCACCGTCCAAAGCTAGGTTAGTTAAGTATTCGGTTAATGCAGGATCATCCTTAAGATACTGTTCTTGCCTACCTTTTTTAACTTTATATAGAGGAGGTTGAGCAATGTAAATATAACCACGTTCGATGAGCTCAGGCATTTGACGGAAGAAGAAGGTCAGTAGCAAGGTACGGATGTGCGAGCCATCGACGTCGGCATCGGTCATGATGACGATGTTATGGTAACGGGTCTTATCAGGGTCGTATTCATCACGGCCAATACCACAACCTAATGCGGTAATTAGGGTGACCACTTCCTGAGAAGACAACATCTTATCGAAACGTGCTTTCTCAACGTTTAAGATCTTACCTTTCAACGGCAGAATAGCTTGGTTCTTACGGTTACGTCCCTGCTTGGCACTACCGCCAGCAGAGTCTCCTTCCACTATGTAAATTTCAGAGTGTGCAGGATCTTTCTCTTGGCAATCGGCAAGCTTTCCAGGTAAACCACCGAGATCCAGCGCGCCTTTACGACGAGTCATCTCACGGGCTTTACGCGCCGCTTCACGAGCACGAGATGCATCGATGATCTTACCGACAATCAACTTAGCTTCGTTTGGATGTTCAATCAGGTAATCACCTAACTGCTCGCCCATTGTCTGCTCAACGGCAGTTTTCACTTCACTCGACACCAATTTGTCTTTGGTCTGTGAACTGAACTTAGGATCCGGAACCTTAACAGAGATAACAGCGGTTAAACCTTCACGGGCATCATCGCCGGTTGCACTGGTTTTACCCTTCTTGTTATAACCCTCTTTTTCCATGTAATTGTTTAGGTTACGCGTCAACGCACCACGGAAACCCGCAAGGTGAGTACCACCATCGCGCTGAGGAATATTGTTGGTAAAACAGAAGATATTTTCCTGGAAACCATCATTCCACTGCATAGCAACTTCAACGGTAATACCGTCTTCACGCTCTTGAATGAAGTGGAAAACGTCTTTGTTTACCGGAGTCTTATTAACATTCAAATAATCGACAAATGCGCTGATGCCGCCGTCATACTTGAAAAACTCATTACGATTATCGCGCTCATCGACAAGACGAACACCCACACCTGAGTTTAGGAAAGAGAGTTCACGAACACGCTTTGCCAGGATATCGAAATGGAACAAGGTGTCAGAGAAGGTATCTTCACTCGGCCAGAAGCGGATCTCTGTACCTGTGTTAGTTGCATCGCCAATCTCTTTAATGGGCTCATCTGGCACACCATGTGTGTAAAACTGCTCATAAAGCTTACCGTCACGACGGATTGTCATTTGTAGCTTGTGAGATAGCGCGTTTACAACCGAAACACCTACACCGTGAAGACCGCCAGAGACTTTATAGGAGTTATCATCGAACTTACCGCCAGCATGCAGTACCGTCATAATAACTTCAGCTGCAGATACGCCCTCTTCCGGGTGAATAGCAACAGGGATACCACGGCCATCATCTTTGACCGATACAGAACCGTCTGCATGGATAGTAATCGTAACGTCGCTACAATAGCCAGCAAGTGCTTCATCGATAGAGTTATCGACCACTTCGAATACCATGTGATGTAGACCCGTGCCATCATCGGTATCACCGATATACATACCTGGTCTCTTACGTACGGCATCAAGACCTTTTAGGACCTTGATGCTCGAAGAATCGTAACTATTCTCTGACATATTATTCTCTCGTCGGTTATTCAATTACCGTTACACGTCCCTGTTCCACATGGAACATTTTACTGGGCGGCGTGTTTAACGAATCTAGTATCGCTGCAGGCTCGATAGCGGTGACAAATACTTGTGCACCTGTGTCGATTAACTGCTGCAGCAACAACTGTCTGTGCTTTGCATCCAACTCTGCTGGAAGATCATCCACCAGATAAATACTATTCTTATCTATTTGTTGTTTTAACAACTTTCCCTGTGCAATACGCAGTGCACAGACTAACAATTTCAGTTGGCCCCGGGATAATGCATCTTGTACCGGTAAGGTACCAACACGTAATCTCAGATCGGCTTTATGGGGCCCGCTACCGGTATTTCCGCTAGCGAGATCTCTGGGATATTGCATCTCGAGTAACTGTGCGTAATCAGTTTTACTATCCCAACCTCGGGTAAAGGAAACCTTAACATCGACCTGAGGTAAAAACTCCCCAATTATACCCTTAAGTTGCTCATTTAACGAGTTTACATATCGAGTTCTGATATCGGTAACGACTTCAGAATATCGAACCAATTCTTTATCCCAAAATTGAATTTGAGAGTAACTGGTTTCATTTTTAAGTAGCTGATTTCTCTGCTTTAAAATTCGCTTAACATTGATCCAGGCCGAATGAAAACTTTTATCGCAATGAAACGCGCCCCAATCGATAAATTGACGTCTCGATTTTGGCCCTTCAAATAACAGCGCAAAACTCTCGGGAGTGATCACCTGAATGGGCAAAGACTCAGCCAAGGTCGATAGACGTTTAACTTTATCGCCATCAATTTTGACCTCAGTTTCACCACTTCGAAACCGTCTTAATCCAATTTTGCTCTCTTTATCGAGCACATTTAAATTGGCAAACAGCGTCAACTTATCATCTGAATGTTGAATCACTCGTTGTGAAAGGTGGCTACGAAAGGAGCGGCCCATACCAAGAAAATAGATCGCCTCTAAAATACTGGTTTTGCCACTGCCATTATGGCCATAAATCAGATTAATTCCCTCACCAGGACGTAGTTGAGCAGAAGCGATATTCCGAAATGTTTCAATATGAAGACGCGTCAGACTCATTAATGGCTCAGTAATCACTTATCTGGCAAGCCGACTATAAATTGCTAATCTCTAACCCGAAAGATAGAGGCAAACTAGCCAGGCGAAAAAATTAAAATAGCCAAGAAGATTAGCATATCCACAGGCCACATCAAAGCGCGATCTCACTCTGGAGCAGACCGTGAAATCATTGAAATCCTGAATCCCAAATCAACGTCTGTGATTAACCCTCTGTGGCCTTGCCGCTATAAAAGTGACATAAAAAAAGACTGTATAAACAGTCTTTTAATTTTTGTACATTTCGAATATGAGGACTAGAGCCTCATCGGCATGACCACATACATAGAATTTTCTTCTATATGGTTCTCTATCAGGGCACTCGAATTACCATCGATAAGCGTGATACGAACATCATCAGAAGGTAAGTTGTTGAGGACATCGAGCAGATAGCTGACGTTAAATCCTATCTCAAGCGGGGTGTTTTCATATTCAACATCTAAGATCTCTTCCGCTTCTTCCTGCTCTGGGTTATTGGCGGTGATCTTTATCAGATTATTTTCAAGTTGAACCCGTACACCACGGAATTTTTCATTTGAAAGAATAGATGCACGCAGCAATGCCTGTTTCAGGTGATTACGGCTCGCTATAACGATCTTATCGCCACCTTTAGGTAATACCCGACGATAATCAGGGAAGCGACCATCGACCAGCTTACTGGTGAATACAGCACTGCGAGTCGTTGCACGAATGGCATTATCGCCGATAGCGATAGTGATATCTAAATCTTCGCCTTCGAACAAGCGTTGCAGCTCGACCACACCTTTACGCGGCACAATCACCTGCTTCTCGGGCAGGGATTCTTCGATCATGCGATGACTCAATGCCAATCGGTGTCCATCGGTAGCGATAGCACGCAGCACATTAACTTCGGTCTCTAACAACAAACCGTTAAGGTAATAACGTACATCTTGATTAGCCATCGAGAACTGAGTCGCATCGATGAGTGATTTGAGTGTGCCCTGCTTTATCGTAAATTCAATATCGGCCTGGAAGGCCTCAACATTCGGATATTCTTCGGCAGGGAGTGTTGCCAGAGTAAAGCGACTACGACCAGAGCGGAGTAACAGACGATTTTCCTGTTGCTCGATTTTAAGCTCTACCTGATCGGGTAATGATTTTACAATATCGAGAAATTTTTTCGCTGGTATCGTGGTTCGTCCTTCCTGAACGTCACCTTCCAACTGAACCTGACCTACCAACTCGACTTCTAAATCGGTACCGGTCATCTTAAGTGAGTGACCACTCACTTCAACTAAGAGGTTTGCCAGTATTGGCAAGTTATGTCGTCTCTCCACCGCTCCGGTCACTAGTTGCAGCGGCTTTAATAGGGCATCCCTATCAATTGAAAATTTCATCAGTTTCAATTTCCCAGATTTATGAAGATAGCGTACGGATCAAGTTAGCATAATCTTCTTTCGTGTCATGACTTTCTTCTCTCAACTGCGCAATTTTACGACAAGCGTGCAGAACAGTTGTATGGTCTCGACCACCAAAGGCATCCCCGATTTCGGGCAAACTATGGTTAGTTAACTCTTTAGAAAGTGCCATAGCCACCTGGCGTGGTCTGGCAACACTACGCGAACGACGCTTAGAAAGCATGTCAGCCATCTTGATCTTGAAATATTCAGCGACGGTTTTCTGAATATTATCTATAGTGACCAATTTTTCCTGCAGCGCCAAGAGATCTCTTAAGGCTTCACGCACAAAGTCGATAGTAATCGGACGTCCGGTGAAGTTAGCGTTCGCAATAACACGATTCAATGCACCTTCAAGCTCTCGAACGTTAGAACGTAAACGCTTGGCAATAAAGAAGGCCACTTCATCGGGCAGATTAATGCCGCTCTCCTGAGCCTTACGCATCAAAATAGCCACTCGGGTCTCTAACTCTGGCGGCTCGATCGCAACCGTAAGGCCCCAACCGAAACGAGATTTAAGTCTGTCTTCAACGCCGTCGATCTCTTTAGGATATTTGTCCGACGTTAAGATGATCTGATGATTACCTTCCAATAGTGCATTAAAGGTATGGAAAAACTCTTCCTGGGATCTGTCTTTGTTAGCAAAGAATTGAATATCATCGATAAATAAAGCATCGACGCTACGGTAGTAACGTTTGAATTCTTCGATCGCGTTATTCTGTAATGCCTTCACCATATCTTGAACGAAGCGCTCAGAATGCATATACACGACTTTAGCATTAGGGTTGTTTTTTATAATGCCATTACCCACAGCATGTAACAGGTGGGTCTTACCTAAACCGGTACCACCATACAAGAAGAGTGGATTATAAGCGCCGCCCGGATTTTCAGCCACTTGCATCGCAGCCGCCTTACCCAGTTGGTTAGACTTACCTTCTACGAAGTTTTCAAACTGATAAGTCCGATTGATATTGCTTCTGTGATTAGCGGCCATAGCAGGCTCTGGCGTATTGACATTAAATGAAGTCTTAGCCGGCTTAGTATTTCGCTCGAACTTGGGCCTTTCTACCGCGGCAGTTGCCTGCACAGGTCGTGGCGATGCTGGGCGACTCCCGATATCGAAGCGTAATTTAGGTGCATCATTTCCCATCTGTTCAGTAAAAAACTGATTGATGATGTTGATGTACTTATCTCTTACCCAATCGAGAACGAAACGGTTTGGAGCATAGAGAACTAATGTATCTCCATCCATTTGAGCTTGTAACGGTCTAATCCACATACTGAATTGCTGAGCAGAGAGCTCATCTTGTAGTCGTCCGATACATTGCTGCCAAAGTGAAACCGCCACGTACTTATCCCCAAAAGATCACACAAAGAGAGCTATTCTATATTGAGATCACGATGATCGCTATCCTTATAATAGTTTTATCCCCAGATAGATCATCTTTCATTGTTTATATCGATCCAAAAGGATCGGCTGCGATCCAATTATTTTCAAAAAGCGGCAAATCCAGCTTTATTAAGCGATCCAGATCGATCTATAATTACTTAGTTCAGATCAGGTTTAAGATCACTGGATCCACAAGATATAGTGGTCATACACAGAGTTATCCACATTTTATGGTGCCTTTGGATAACCTGAGATAGAATTAATTGGCCAGAATTTTAGCACTTGATGCGTTTGCTTGTTGACGAGCATGGCTAAAGTGATTACAATTCGGCCTCTTTTTTGCCCTTGCCTCAATTTTCTGATGGTAAGGTTTGTTAACTAACACAAAGACGGATTGCCACAATGAGTAAACGTACTTTTCAACCAAGCAACCTAAAGCGTAAGCGTTCTCACGGATTCCGCGCTCGTATGGCTACAGTTGGAGGCCGCAAGGTCCTAGCTCGTCGTCGTGCTAAAGGTCGCGCTCGTCTTTCTGCTTAATCGTAGAAATGCAAGTGACTAGCTATACCTTTACGCGGGAGTTACGTTTGTTAACTCCCGCGCAATTCAAATCTGTATTCACAAAACCCATCAAAGCTTCTTCGGCTGAAATAACCTTACTTGCTATTCCTAACTCTGAACAACATCCTCGTTTGGGATTGACTGTTGCTAAGCGTTTTGTAAAGAAAGCCCATCAGCGAAACAGAATTAAACGTATCATCAGAGATAACTTTCGTTTGCATCAGCACGAACTGCCTCCTATCGATATAGTCGTACTCGTCAGAAATGGCGTGGTAGAGATGGAAAATACAGATCTCCATAAATTGGTAGAAAAGCTATGGCGAAAACTCAATCGCCGTTACAATGGCTAGCGACCACGTTAATTCGTGGCTACCAAATCTTCATCAGCCCCTTTTTAGGGGCTAATAAGTGCCGCTTTCATCCAACTTGTTCCACATATGCAATTGAAGCAATTCGTTTGCATGGATTTGCAAAAGGCAGTTGGCTTGCAGCAAGACGCATATTAAAATGTCACCCTTTGCATCCGGGCGGAATCGACCCCGTCCCCCAAAAAAAACACAGGTGTAATAAATAGGCTATGGAATCTCAACGCAATATATTGCTTATCGGTCTGCTTTTTGTCAGCTTTTTGCTATGGCAACAGTGGCAGGTTGATCAAGCCCCACAACCAGTAGCTACGGAATTTTCATCAACTATTCCGTCTTCGTCTACTTCAGATTCTCACAGCTCTGATGTTCCTGATGCCGACTCAGCACTTCCTGCTGCTGTTGTTGCCTCTAAAGAACTGATCACAGTTAACACAGATCAGTTAATCATTAAGATTAACCCTATCGGTGGTGATATCGTTTATTCGGCACTTGTTGAACACAAACTTGAGCAGGATAAAGACGAGCCTTTTGTTCTTTTAGAGCAAACGAAAGATATAAACTACATTGCTCAAAGTGGTCTTATCGGACGTAACGGTATCGACAGCAGCTCTAAGGGCCGCGCACACTTCGACAGTGCTTCACGTGAATACACCTTAGCCTCTGGCCAGGATATCTTAGAAGTTCCACTTACTTTCGTTGCCGACAATGGTGCGACTTACACTAAGATGTTTGTCTTCCATCGTGGTCAATTTAAAGTGGATGTCGACTATGTTATCGACAACACTACAGACCAACAGCTGCAAGTTCAGATGTACGGTCAGATTAAGCACAGCATCAAGCAAAGCGAAAGCAGCATGATGATGCCAACTTACCGTGGCGGCGCTTTCTCGACGCAAGATACTCGCTACGAGAAGTACAGCTTCGATGATATGGCTGATAAGAACCTGGACAACAAAACATTAGGTGGTTGGGCAGCAATGCTTCAACACTACTTTGTTTCTGCTTGGGTACCACCAGCCAACGATCAGAACATTATCTTCTCCAGCATCAGTGCCGGTGGACAAGCCAATATCGGTTTCCGTGGTGCAGTCTATGATGTCGCGCCAGGTGCAATTCAAACGATCAACTCTGAGTTTTATGTTGGTCCTAAGAATCAAGAAGCCCTATCGGCCATCTCTGAATCACTTAACCTGGTAGTCGATTACGGTTTCCTTTGGTGGTTAGCTGTACCTATCTACAAGTTACTGATGTTCTTCCAGTCATTAGTCACTAACTGGGGTATCGCAATTATCCTTATCACGCTAACCGTACGTGGTATGTTGTACCCGCTAACGAAAGCTCAGTACACCTCTATGGCTAAGATGCGTAATCTACAGCCTAAGCTTGCTGAGATGAAAGAGCGCTTAGGTGATGACCGTCAGAAGATGGGTCAGGCGATGATGGAGCTGTACAAGAAAGAGAAAGTAAACCCTATGGGTGGCTGTCTTCCTATCTTGCTACAGATGCCAATCTTCATCGCCCTATACTGGGTACTACTCGAAAGTGTTGAGCTACGTCACGCACCATTCATGCTTTGGATCACCGACCTTTCGGTACAAGATCCTTACTATGTGATGCCAATCCTGATGGGTATCTCGATGTTTGTGATGCAGAAGATGCAGCCAATGGCACCGACGATGGATCCAATGCAAGCTAAGATGATGCAGTGGATGCCGGTAGTATTTACCGTATTCTTCCTATGGTTCCCTGCAGGTCTGGTACTTTACTGGTTAGTCGGTAACTTAGTTGCTATTACGCAGCAGAAGATTATCTATGCCGGTCTGGCGAAGAAAGGGTTAAAATAACCCTTAGCTCCAACTAAGAAAAAGCGGTTAATACTTAGTATTGACCGCTTTTTTGTTTTATATAAGACTCAGTATTTTCGAATTTAGCTTTCCATATTCAAACTAGGACACAGTAATGACAACAGATACTATCGTGGCACAAGCAACGGCCCCCGGGCGTGGTGGTGTGGGTATCATTCGTATCTCGGGCGATCAGGCCAGCGAAGTGGCAATGGCACTCCTTGGACATATTCCAAAGACCCGCTATGCCGATTACTGTGATTTTAAAGATGGTGAAGGTGAAGTAATCGATCAGGGCATCGCCCTCTATTTTCAGGGACCTAAATCCTTTACCGGTGAAGATGTACTCGAACTTCAGGGCCATGGTGGCCAGATAGTCCTCGATATGTTGATCAAACGCGTGATGGAGGTTGAAGGGATCCGCATCGCGAAACCCGGCGAATTCAGCGAACAGGCTTTCATGAACGACAAGCTTGACCTGACTCAGGCCGAAGCCATTGCCGATCTGATCGATGCCACCAGCGAACAGGCCGCTAAAAGCGCCCTGAACTCGCTACAGGGTGAATTCTCGACTCAAGTACATGAACTTGTCGATCAGGTCACTAACCTGCGTCTATACGTCGAGGCCGCTATCGATTTCCCCGATGAAGAGGTGGACTTCCTCTCCGATGGAAAAATTGCAGGCTCGCTTTATCGCATCATCACTAAACTGGACTCTGTCCAGGCCAGTGCCAAGCAAGGTGCCATTATCCGTGAAGGGATGAAAGTGGTGATTGCCGGACGTCCTAACGCCGGTAAATCCAGCCTCCTTAACGCTCTGGCCGGTAAAGAGTCAGCAATTGTGACCGAAGTTGCGGGGACCACCCGTGATGTACTGCGTGAACATATCCATCTCGATGGCATGCCGCTGCACATCATCGATACCGCAGGGCTTCGTGATACCGCAGATACTGTTGAAAAGATTGGTATTGAACGCGCCTGGGCCGAAATTGAAACCGCCGATCAGGTTTTGTTTATGGTCGATGGCACCACCACCGATGCCGTCGATCCCCACGAAATCTGGCCAGACTTTATCGACCGTCTACCTAAGAAGTTAGGCATCACTGTTGTCCGTAACAAGGCTGATATCACAGGAGAGGCACTCACCGTCACTCAAGACCATGGCCACAATGTATTTAGAATATCGGCCAAAACGGGCTTAGGCGTCGAGGAGCTACAACAGCACCTGAAGTCTCTGATGGGCTACCAGAGCAACCTGGAAGGTGGCTTTATCGCACGACGTCGCCATTTAGAGGCCTTAGAGCTGGCCACCAGCCACCTGATGATAGGTAAAGAGCAGTTAGAGGTCTATCAAGCTGGTGAACTGCTAGCCGAAGAGCTACGTATGACTCAAATGGCGCTATCTGAGATAACCGGTAAGTTTACCTCCGATGATCTGCTTGGAAAGATCTTCAGCTCATTCTGTATTGGGAAATAATTTTAAGAAGATCCTAGATCCTAGAGCCTAGATTCTAGGTTCTGGAACCTAAGGCGACGCTTCGCTATTCGACGGACTTCGTCCTGTTAAAGCAAAGATAGCGCTGCTCTATTTAAAGATCCTAGCTTCTAGGATCTTTAATCTCCTCGAGCCTTTACTATGCTGAATTTACCCACTTAGGCCAAAAGCTGGATTCTGAAACAAGTTCAGAAAGACAACCCCTCTGTCATTCCTGAGTGCTTTTGGCCGGAACCTATTCTTTACAGGTTTCTGGGCGGCAGGCAAAAACTGGATCCTGAAACGAGTTCAGGATGACGAGAGTCCTATTATTCTGATCTTTATATCCCCGTCATTCCGCATTCCGGCGTGCATACACTGTCATTTGGGTGTACACACACTGTCATTCCGGCATGCTTTTGGCCGGAACCCATTCTTTACAAGTTTCTGGGCGGCAGATAAAAGCTGGATCCTGAAACAAGTTCAGGATGACAAAACCGTACCACTTCTCGATAACAAAAATAGGCAGCATAAATACGCCTATCCTCGTGCATAAAAAACCGCCCGCTCTCCCCTTTTTTAAAACGATCCCAATGCTGTGGCTGAAGCGAAAAATACTATGATCCGGATCAAAACAATCAACAGATATATCAACAAGCAAAACAAAGTCAGCTTAAGATCTTTATCATTGTTTGGAACCGCTCGCAACAGGTTGTTTTAACTGTGATTATTCTTGTGATCGCTTTTGAGAAACAGATAATAATATTAAATCAAATTTCAAACTGTAGATAAGTTATACGCAAAAAAATAGATGAGAATAGTTATTCGTACTGTAAAAGATCGCGGCACCTTTGATGGCATAATTTTGAGAAATAAAACTTAAGAAGAGTAAAGAGTAAATATCACCTTTTTTTATGCTGAATTAGCCTGCAGTTACAGTACAGAAACTATACAGATTATCTTTTGACAAGATAAACTTCCAAACCTTAAAAAGAGTCAGCCTTGGCCATTCAAGCTCTCTTTCTTCACATCCATTACGCAACAAGCCTTCATTCTCGTATAAAGAGGGATCTTCCAGCCTACCCAGCGTGGTAACCCTTAACCTTTTACTTTACATCAACAACACGACTGGCCTTACATTCCTGTATAGAGAGGGATCTTCCAACCTACCCAGCGTGGTAACTCCTTAATTTTTATTTCACATCCACCACACGGCCGGCCTTACATTCCTGTATAGAGAGGGATCTTCCAGCCTACCCAGCGTGGTAACCCTTAACCTTTTACTTTACATCAACAACACGACTGGCCTTACATTCATGTATAGAGAGGGATCTTCCAACCTACCCAACGTGGTAACTCCCACCGGTTTTTTTGGGTTAACTCCCCGTTTTCCTCACAAGCATTCGAGTCTCTTATTTCACATCAACAACACGACTGGCTTTACGGTACTGGATCTTCCAACCTACCCAGCGCGGTAACTCCCACCTTTTCGGTCCCGTTTTCCTCAATCCACCCGCATATACCAGCGTCACCAATTTCCGCTTTGGCAGGTACTCCACCGTCACTTTCAATTCCGCCAGAGCTAGCTTGGTAGGATACATGGCATCGAACGCCTCACGTTCCCACTCTGGGATCCCCTCGAAAAGCAGATCTTCGGCCTCAATAAGCTCAAGGTCGTCATAGCTTTCGACCCCAAGCTCGGATAGCTTATCCGAAAGATAGTTTTCGAACACCAAAGGCTCATTACCCAACGCCTTCAGCTCCGGCGTGGGCGCTTGCTCCCTGTTTTTACCTAAGGCTAACCAGATATTCCATGCGGCTATATCGCCATTAAGTCTGGCTGCAACTCCTTTAAACTGACGACCAAGCGCAATACTACGCACTATAGCCTCTAAAGCCTGTTCGCCTTCGACAGCCTTTAAACGGGAACCTATCACCCGGCCGGCATACAGTGTTTCGACCACAACCTTATGAGATGCGCCCTTCTCCCTGTTCTCGGCCAGACGCTCCTCACCTAAGCCTGCATCGAGTAACGCCTTTAGCGAAACGGGTACCATGCAGCTGGCCAGATTTAATGTCTGTTTACTGCCTTTGCCCGCAATCGAATGTTGATCGAACACCAGAGCAGCCAACGCACTCTCTTTGCCGTTGAAATCTTTGAGTTCACTACAGAAGCGGCTATCACGGCCAATTTGAACTTCGCTGTAACCATTACCTAATGCGGTCACTCTTTTCTCACGTCGAACGAATGCCAACTCAGGCAGCGCCTTAATGACAGACGATAACCAGCGCTGACGAAGTTCAGACTGTTTAGGCCCGATAGGCTGTGCCTGATTGAGCCTGGATAATTGCAGCGCCGAGCGAATTTGATTCGACAGAAAGCGCGCTTCCTTACGTCCATTGAGATCAACAAGCGCATTATCACTCATGAACTCGGCGAGAGGTTCACGAACCAGCTTGATCAAGGTAAAGGCATCGCAACCTAGTGGCTCCCACTCATTGAGATCTTTTAAAGCCTGCTCCGAGGTAGGCAATTTAAATAATCGTTGGGGCACGCTCAATGCCGCCGCCAGATCGACCATTAAACCACGGCACTCATCATCGGGCATGGCACTGATTAAATGTGCAAACAGAGTATCTATAGGGAGCGGTGATAACTTATTCCCATGTTCGGTGATCTTGCCCTGCTCATCTATGGCCCCCATAGACAGGAGTTTTTGCTCGGCAATGGCTAACGCCTTGGCCGGAATGGTATCGACAAACTGAAGTTGAGATAGCCGATAACCACAACCCGCGGCCGCTAGCATAGGTTCCACCAGTTCTTCACGTTGCAACTCCGGCGGCGTCATCGCTTCTAAAGGTGCCCCCTTACCCCACAGACGAATGCAGATCCCATCCTGAGTTCGACCCGCACGGCCCTTTCTCTGTTCACAGCTGGCTCTCGAAATTCGAGCCAATGATAAAACGGTACGGCCGTTACGCTGATGGGTGCGTCGCTCTAACCCGGAATCGATCACAGCGGTGACACCGGGAATAGTCAGCGACGTTTCGGCAACATTGGTAGAAAAGATCACTCGCTGCCCGGATGACTCGATCAATATCTGTTTCTGCTCCATTGGGGAGATCCCCCCATGTAAGGCTAAGAGCTCCAGCCTACTGTTATCACGACCACTGTTATCAATCTCACCTGTTAGCGGTTGGCAAGCCTGTAAGCAAGCTTGTATCTCTCGTTTACCCGGCAGAAACACCAGGATATCGCCATCGGTTTCAGTTAATAACTGACTCACCGCGGTTTTGACGGCCTGCTCTACTCCACGAATATCCGGCAGATGATGACTCTCCTTAGCCTGATACCTAAGTTCCACGTGGAACCTTCGTCCCTGCGCATATAAACGTTTAGCACTTAAGTCACTTGCACAGCCTTGAGCGGTATTTGGAGTATTAGTCGCAAGATAGCGAGTTAACCGCTCACCATCTATGGTAGCCGAAGTAAGCACCAGCCTTAAATCCGGTGAATCCGCAACCTTTTGCTTCAGCATAGCCAGCAAGAGGTCGGTATCCCAGCGTCGCTCGTGGAACTCATCGATAATCACAGTATCGAAACCTGCTAACCCATCTTCCTGCAACCAACGCAGCGCAATACCCGGCGTAACGAAGGCAATCTGAGTCTGTGCCGTCACAGTCGAATCGAAACGAATCGCATGCCCCACCGCTATATCCGTTTGCGAGCCTACGAAAGAGGCAAGCGCAAGACAGGCGACTCTGCGTGGTTCAACCACCAATACCCGCTTTGACTTTCCCTCAACCTTTTTGCCAGAATGATCACTGCTCTCGCTAAGACTGTAGCTAAGAGTCTCATCCGCTTCTGCACACCACAGAGGTAAGCGAGTAGACTTACCCGAACCTGTGTCTGACTCGACCACCAAATGGTTGTCTTTAATCGCCGATTTGAACTCATCATAGAGTGCATCTATCGGCAAAGAGTCGGTGGGAAGAGAAGTTTGCGATAATTGACGCTGTTCGGCTTGAGGCTGCTTTTTCATAATGGTCGCGTATGGCTAATTGTTGAAATAGAGGTTGGAAGGCTGATCGGCTAACTTATAATCGAAGTATTTGCGGTTTTCGGGGCCGGCAACGTTAGCGCTAACCTTATTGGGGTGCCTGTATTCATCCCAACTGGCGACGTTTCTGCCCTTATTCAAATGCGGAAAGCCCTGATCTAAAATATTTGAATCGATAGAGTCATTATCTGACTCTAAGAAGTTTATCAGCTTAGATAAACTTCCCGGCTCACTGATATCGATACTGAGTAGATCATCTCTCCCCTTAAAGTAATCGAAAACCTGCGAGCTATGGGTACGGTAACAATGAATAAGATGCTCAGTATCCATGGGGTTATCTAGCCTGTTCACTCCAAAGCTGTGGTTAAAGCTGCGCTTCAGGATAGGGTTAAATCGACCCGTCTTGTCATCCAGATGCACTAACATGCGACTCAATAACATCTGCATCGATGGCACCCAAGTATCGAGAGACCGATCCAGATAGACAAACTTAGCGCCGGGAAACTGCTTATCCAGCTGCCTGTAATCACTGAAACAGGGGGCATCGGATATCACATCCGCCAACTCAAACGCCTGCTTGGTAAAGGCCTGATGCGCCACCTTATATCCCTGTTCAAGCAAGGCCACACTCACACTCGTCGTCCCGGTACGGGGCAAGCCAATGATAAAGACCTTAGTCATCACTCTTCGTTCGGATTGAGAGCCTGATTGAAGGCCAACTTGAATATGAGTGGAGCTACCTGGTGGCATAGATTGGAGTGTTATTTATGACTTTGCCATATTGTACACTTGTCGTTTGCACCTTGTCTGTTCACAAGGTTGAAAGAACTTTTAGGTTTCATTTGGCTTTTGTATTCTTGGATAAAGCTATGCTTTGGCTTAGCAGAACTGTTATCTATCGCCTCCTGCGGGGTTATGTGCAGGTAAGCTCTCGGGACGCGGTGAAGCCATCCGTGGCCGCTTCGCGAAAACGTCCCTGTTTTCGAGACCCTCTTGCCTACCTGCACTTGGTTATCAATCTCTTCGATTTGGCCGCATTCATTACATATATGATTTATAGATTATTGATGACCGATTTAGGTGTTTTCAGTGATGAGTCAATTAAACAGGCTATTCGCCTCACCAAATGAGGCGATTAAACCTTTTATTTGCCTCATGCCCAATTATCTCTTCGATTAATGACTTAAATTGTTTTAAACAGGATAGAAAGGTTCAATGTGTAAACCGGACAGATATTGCGTCAACGCTTCGCTCTCTTCAGTTTCGAACAGGGTAAAACTATGCTCATCGTGATAGATTTCCGGCTCATGCAATGAACCAAGATTGGCGGCAGTCACAATAGAGTAGCGACTCGCCCTGCTATTCTCCCGCTCCTCTTTACTCGGGTAATCGACCCAGAGGACCAAGTATTCCACCAAACTGTTTTGTTTATGATCAGAGCCACCATGATCTAAACCAGAGCTAGCATGACCTAAGCCCGAGTTTAGCTTAAACATAAAGCTAGGACAGGCCTCATCTTTCCAACTCTTATCCTCCAGATGCGGGAAGTCACCAAGCTCAAACCCCAGCTCAAAACCTTCACCAAACTCTTGTTTATATTGAAGCATAGAGAAACACCCAAGCGCTTTTCGATACTTAATTATAGTTTATGAAACGAGTGCCAACTTTAGTGTTGATAGACATATTCTAATATGTGGTTTCATGAACTCTTTAACTGTTTCAGCAACGCACTCACATTACAAATTAATATGTACGCTATAAAACTCATTTAAAATAAACTAATGAAATCAATAAAATAAAATGATAACTTAAAGCTTAACAGTAAAAATATAGGAAGGGTTTGTAATGACCAAACGCCGGGCATGGACTAGAGATGAGTTATTGATAGCCTTTTATCTCTATAACCAAATGCCTTTTGGTAAAATAAGTGCTAGAAACCCAGAAATAGTTAGAGTAGCTGAACTTCTAAATCGAACCCCATCTTCCCTTTCAATGAAAATGGCAAACATTGCCAGCTGTGACCCAGTAATAACAGCATCTGGACGAAGTGGTTTAAAAGGGGCTTCCAAAGCCGATAGAGATATGTGGGAAGAGATGTCTTCTGATTGGGAAACTTTTTATGTCAAAAGTTCTGAAGCATTCTTTAAAATAGCCCCAAAAAATCAAGATATTGAATCCGAAGATTACAATTTCACCGGACAGCATAGATTAATCCAATCAAAAGCGCGTATAGGACAAAATCAATTTCGCCAAATAGTACTCAGTTCTTACAATGATAAGTGTTGTATCACAGGGCTAGATATCCCCAACCTATTGATAGCTAGCCATATAATACCTTGGAGTGTAAATCCGAGCGAACGGCTTAACCCTAGTAATGGACTGTGTTTATCAAGTATTCATGATCGAGCCTTCGATCAGGGCCTCATTACACTCAATCCATATTTTGAAGTTGTTTTATCGAGCGAGCTTCTAAATAAAAACCAGCCATTTACCGAGCTATGTTTTGAACAATATGAAGGAAAAGCTATTACACTCCCGACCAAATTCATTCCAAAAGAAGAGTTTTTAGCGCATCACCGAAAAGAGATATTTAGACACTAGTTGAAAATACCTTTTTTCAATTAGCCCCTCCTTTATATTCCTATCTAAGAAACACCCTTCTTTTAGATACCCCGTGTAGGTAGGCAAGAGGGTCTCGAAAACACGGATGTTTTCGCGAAGCGGCCATGGATGGCTTCACCGCGTCCCGAGAGCTTACCTGCACATCCCGCTCCGGAGGTAATAAACACCAATGAAGCTATGGTTACTATTAATCTAACCAGCATCAAAAATTTATGCAGTAATTAAAACAGCGATGGACAGCTTCATCGTTCAAGCAAAAAGGCCATGGTTCCCCATAGCCAATCAAATATCCACACCGTCAGACAAACTAAATAATTATTTCAACATTGTTAACCGACAAAGCCCGGATTTGTGGACCTAGAAGATGCTAATAAGATAGAAGAATATCTAATTCAAACAGCATTTCTTGAATTTCTTACCACTCCCGCAGGGACAAGGGTCATTACGGCCTGGTTGAATATCGGCGATAAAAGGCTGTTGATTATCTAGAGCCTCAAAATACCTATCGTCGAGTTCCCTCGGTGTATTCATCAAATCATCGAAGACGGCCATAAGATCTTCATCATTCATCTCAGATTCCGCGTTGAAACCTGCCCACTGGCTAAGTGAATCAATTACATCATAATCGCCGCTTATCAGGCCACTTTCCCACTCTGAATAACCGATAGACTGATTATCCCAATCGATGATGCACTGGTTCTCAGCAGGGCCTTCGTCTATCAACTTGCTCTGTACATAGCTAACAAACTGGGAATGATACTGATTAAATTGATTGGAAATTAATAGATTAACCAGTTCAAAAAGGGCTATAGAGTGATTATTTGCGACTAGGTTTTCGATAAAGCCTGGAATGCTTTGATTAAGTGTCTCTCTATCAATTTGGCCAGTATGTAATTGAGAGAACAGTGCACTCAAGGCAGCCATCTTAACCATTTCGCCCGCTTGCTCTGAGTTAACCAAGAGACAAAGTTTCTCTGGGTTCCCTTGCGCCAAAATATAGTAAGCAGTGGAAAGATCTGAAGCGATAAAGTCACCGAGTAGGATCTCTAACGGACTATTACAGTCATCCTTGTTGGTTAGATTAATCAGGGAATCAAAACAACTACACTGCTTCCGGTCGACAATAAGACAGATGCCGAAGAAGAGAAGATTGGACTCTGGATCGGTCAATGCCTCTTTAGCAATAAACTTCTGTATCAACTCCTCGATAACAGGCAGTAACTCAGACCACTGCAGCCTGGCCGCCAACAAGGCTTCAACCGGAAGTTCTGTTAAGTCGCCACGACTCAGAGTGGTAATTATCTCATCTAATTTCATATAGCTTTCAAAGGTAGGAGGTGATTTGGTATATAGAGTAACAAAAGAGGAATCTAAAGCCCTAGTAAACTTGTTATGAAAACAGACAACATCGAAGAGATGATGCTTTACCAACAGGTGTGGAGCGGCTATGACCTTCCAAAGCTAAACAAAGTTACTTGCCAACCTTGTTAACCGACAAGGTCCTAAGCTCATTCAACCTTTATCTAAATTCCAATGCGCTTGCTCAAACACGACCTCAGCCTGAACTATCTCCTGTTTTTCCTGCTCTTCTATATAGGCAGAAATATCCTGATAAGTTAACCAAGAAGCATAGGCGATAATGCCGTAAACCATAAAACGAAACATAAGAAACACTCACTACTTTTAATCTGATAGACAAAATATATATCACATTAGCAATGAATAATACTGTCAATATGGTGTCGATTTTATTGGTTTTTTTCCCATTTTGACTGTCATAAGAGACAGTCAAAAAAGCAACCCGACGTCATTTTTTTGAACGTTTTTCATACACTATGTTAAAAACTATTATTAACGCTACCACGACGTAATTGCTCATAAAGTTTACTGTGAACATTTAGTTTTGGCTTGGTCTCCCAACTCGGTTTATTAACTCTCATCAGCAATCGAATGAGTTTAAATATCGAACAGTGACAATGAATTACAAGCATGAGTGAGTTATAGCGACAGATGGTATTAATCACTACAGCTTCTGCCGTTCAGCTTATTGATGGCACGCTCAAGCCAAGGGGACTAACGAAAATACACGGCTCATAGAGGCTTAGTGGCAATAGCCCGGAACCAGCCTGAGTCAGTTTTTCATAAAACAAAAAGTTATTACATGCTTAAAAAACAATCTAAGAACATCTATGTAAAAAGAGGGGAAAATAGGAAGGTGTCAATAAAACGGTCACTATTTAAATCTGCAACTCCCCCCAAAACAGGACGGAATAGAGCGTGTAACAGGATCAAAGTAAATAGAGTTGTAAACAGACCCTGACACCCACTGCAGGATTTAAAACCGGCATCACTTTTAAATTCTGCTTATCACTGTAGAATCCCCGCCCTTCTATCTAAACCTGTGCATTAATGATGATCGATCTCGCTATACTTCCCCTGTATTTGACTACTGTCGTTGCCCTCTTGCTGATCCCCGGGCCAGATATGTTACTTATTGCCAGTTCCAGTTTAAGTTACGGACGTAAGGTCGGCATTTTCGCCAGCTTAGGGAATGCGACATCCGGGTTAATGTTGACCCTGTTGGCAGCGATGGGCGTCTCGGCGTTGATCGCCATGAATCCGATGGCTCTGCAACTGCTGCGCCTATTAGGCGGTGCCTATCTGTTAAAGATGGGTTGGGATTGCATGCGAGCCGGACCCGTCGATGCACCGGAGGTAGCACAAGAAAATAATCTGGCTAAGACTCTCTATCGCCGCGCCGTATTCAGTAATCTGCTAAATCCTAAGGCCCTGCTCTTCTTCGTGCTGTTTTTACCTCAATTTGTCTCTTCTCAATTATCGGCAAGCTCAGGCGAACAGATGCTGGCATTGGGGTTACTGCTTAATGTGATGGGATTACTGTTTAATCTGCTGCTGGTGGCCATGGTTGGAAGTCTTGGAAAACCACTATTGAAAAATGAGAAATTCAGGGCTAATCAGAATAAGTTTATGGGTGTTATCTTCTTTGCGTTAGCTATCTGGTTATTGGCCTCTCAAGTTCAAACTATGAGCTAAATAGTACGATTGAGAAACCGGCACAGCAGCTGTGTAAACTTTGAAAATGATGACTGCGGAAGCGAATCTCCCGTAGTAGACGCCCTTTTTAAGCCGTTATTCCCCTCAGATACAACTCACACAAAGGCAAAACCTTAAAATTCTCCCTAAAGTTTCACGTGAAACTATTTTTTTTATTCTCGAACATGCCCTCATTTTTTGTCGATTTTGGTCGATATAGAACACACGGTGGGTGCTTCTCTTATCTCACTAATCCCCCAGCCTTAATGTTATCGAAAGAGATAAAAGAGATGAGAGGCAAATACATTCAAAACATCTTAATAAGTTGTATTAAAAAAAGTTATTTGTTAATGCTTTGTTGGGTTGAGTCTCTGTTCCCCCTTAAATAAAGCAGAAGTTCGTACGTTTGCCATCATTAAGATGGTTATTTAGCGTTCTACTTTTAGTCTATTTTCTTGTGTTCTGTCACGTGAAAAATGAAGAAAAACCAGATATTAGATCAAGTTAGCCTTAACACTCTTACCTGGGTTTTCTTCAAAAACAGCATCTATTGAAGTAAGATGTTTTCAAGCTGTAACAACAAATGGACTAAGTACTGTTTACTGTTAAAGCAATATAATTTGAGCCAGGATGGCCAGCCAACTATCACGCCAAATTTAGGATGATCATCATGAAAGAAGTCGCTTTCCGTTGGATAGACAAGTTTCTGGTAAATATAAAACTGCAGGAAAATTTCTTAATCCTGTTCTTCTCTTCGCTGCTGGCAATACTTATCGTTAGCCTAACCTTAATCAGTGGCGGACAAGATCAGCAAAATAAGCAGTTAAAGCAAGAAGTTCACTTGGTATCGAATCTGATATCCAAAACAGATTTAAGTCAAAGTGAGCTGTCCGGCATTCTCGCTAACAGCAACCTCCAGATTGGAAGTCAGGGGCAATTCGCCACAACCGTTCCCAATACGAACGTGACTCTAAGTGCCAAAGCGCTACCGGGATTTTTCTCTACCTTAGGCCTGGTCCATTACGCCATTATCCTGTTCTGTATCGGCCTCATCATCATGAGCTCCTATTACATTAAGACATTTATGGGTGGTGCACTCTTTAATATGTACGATGCTCTTAAGCGTCTGGCCGATGGCGATCTCGCATCCCGGATTGCATATGCGCCGGCGCGTAATGAATTCAACCTTATTGCTCAAACGATCGATAGAGTTTCGGAGCGTGAACATGTGTTGGTGAAAACCACTCAGGAAGCGATCGCCCTTATTCAACAGATCAGTTCTCAGTTACGTCAACGCAGTAATGAAAACGCCAAATTAACCAGTCAACAGCAAGAACGTATCGATTCACTGGCCAGTGCAACCGAACAGATGGCCTCCTCTATCCGTGAGGTGGCGAGTCATGCCCATGATTCTTCGACTCAAACCAGTGAGGCTACGCAAACCGCAACATTGGGACTATCTCAGGTAGAGTCGACTCAGGGAGCGATTAAAAAGCTGACCTCAGAAATTAATGCGGCATCCGGTGCCGTGGCAGATTTGGACTCGAGTGCCTCACAGATCGATGATGTGGTTTCCACTATTAACGCCATCTCTCAACAGACAAACTTACTCGCCCTCAATGCCGCTATCGAAGCCGCCCGAGCCGGTGAACAGGGACGAGGTTTTGCCGTTGTCGCAGATGAAGTACGTACCCTAGCCGGTCGAACACAAACGGCCACAGTAGAAATTCAGAAGATGATCGAAGCGCTGCAGAGTAACAGTCAGGGCCTTATTACTGTGATTGAGCAGACGGTCTCGGAGGCCGAAACCAGTGAGAAACTCATGGAGTCGGTGAGTAAGAACATCAGCGACATATCGAGTCAGAACCAATATATCGCCGATCGCAGTGTTGAAATTGCCGCCGCAGCCGAAGAGCAAGGCGCCGTGGCAGACAATATCGCCTCCGATGTGGATCTGGTGCGAGCAGGTTCTGAAAGTGTTGCCGTAATGGTTACTCAGACAGCCAGCGAGATCGAATCCTTAAACAGCCAAGCCGATGTGCTGGAAAATCTGATGAAAGATCTTAAGGTCTGATACCTATTTCTGATAACGATTAACGCTGTCGATCTCATTCGTGACTCGACAGCTTTTTATTAAAATCAATGTTATTACTTTCAATATCAGCGATGAAAGACAAGATACCTCCCCCCCGAAGATCACACTCATCCCCCCTTCCAATTGCCAGACTAAACCACACACTCCCCCTGTTGCGTATATAATAGAACAAGCATTCACACCACGATTAGCTTCATGTTAGATAAAAGCCGCCTAAGCCCAAGCCTGAACAGTGAAAAAAAATCAGCGCTGGATACAGAAAGAGAGATAGCTAAATTCGACGCATTAGCCAATGAGTGGCGCGATCCTAAAGGGAGATTTAAGCATGTCTTAGCCTTTAACCAGACAAGGTTGATCGCGATAGAGGATGCCATCGCCTACCATTTCGAAAGAGATCTTAATCAAGATGTCCCCTTTAGCGATCTATCACTGCTCGATATCGGTTGTGGTGCGGGCCTGCTTTGCGAACCATTAGCCTGGCAAGGTGCCAGAGTGAGTGGTATAGATGCCAGTAGCCACAATATAGCCCTTGCACGTCAGCATGCTAACAGTAACTTGGTGACCGTAGACTATCGGCATTGTTTAGCCGAATCACTATTAACCGCTGAAGATAAACAAATAAATGATATTGATCAGTATGATGTAGTACTCAATACTGAAGTAATCGAACATGTAGACGATCAAGAAGCCTTGATTCAAACCTGTTGCCAACTACTCAAACCGGGTGGATTACTGATCATGGCGACACTGAACCGCACAATAAAATCCTACCTGATAGGTATTATCGGCGCCGAATATTTGATGCGTTACCTGCCCATAGGGACTCACGATTGGCGTTTTTTCGTTACACCGAAAGAGATAGATGACATGATCACGCCTCACGGTTTACGTACCGTCAAAGCTGAAGGAATGAGTTTTAACCCTTTGACTAAGAAGTGGAAAGTGACCAATAGCACTGACGTAAACTACCTGCTATATGCGATAAAGAGCTAATACGTTCACGCTATTAATCTAATAGTTAGCACTTATAAGTATAGGTTTTCGTTTAAGTGCTTTGATTCTATTCAAAGCCAATCCAGTCCTTGCCTCACTCAGCCCATGCACTTTTCACAGGCCAAATTAATGGTTCTCACCTTAGTGAACTAACAATGCCTTGCCCCCATTTACACATCTTAAACAGCAATCCGCTTAGTAAAAATCGGCTTTTACCTTATGATTAGCGCAAACATAACGCAGATCGTAACGACATATTAGATAGATTAGTGTCGATAAGACGCTTTATATAAGTATTAAATCGCTCAGTTGAAGATGAGATCAGGAACATATATGGCAAAAATAGAACTTTTAGTGGGCACTACCTTAGGTGGAGCCGAATATGTAGCAGATGAATTGGCGGCTCAGTTGACCCATTTGGGACATGAGAATCAGATCCATTTGACCCCAAAACTCACCGATTTGGACCCTGAATCTTTGTGGTTGATCGTATCAGCGACACACGGAGCGGGCGATCTACCAGACAATATTATGCCCTTTTACGATGAGATCGCAGTTCAAAAACCCGATCTTAGCCAGACAAAATTTGCCATTTGTGCCATCGGCGATTCAAGTTACGACACTTTTTGTATGGGACCTGAAAAACTGTCAAAAGTGCTGGAGGAATGCGGTGCACAAGTCTATGTGGATAAGATCCAGATCGATATTCAATACGATCATATTCCAGAAGACCCCGCACTGGCTTGGTTAACTCAATGGCAAGATCAACTTTAAGATCGCCAGCCAATAATAACTATAGGATCAATGCACAGATTAGATCTACTTTATCCACATATTACGATCTCAAATGATAAATATGTGGATAACCTATTATTTTGATCTGATCAACTCCTGTATTAATCAACACCCGATCGGGTCAATGATCCACCTTGTGGATAAGTAGGCGATCTATCCCCAAGCTTAATTTGGTTTGATCGCTAATAGAGCACAGGATCTGATCGTTTTTAAGTATTGATTATAAAAAGGAAAAAACGCTTACCCACAGAAAAGTGCTCCCTTAATAGTAAGAATAATAAAGGATCTATATAAAGATCTTAAGATCTATTAAGCAGATCCTTACTCGATCTGAGCAGTGAAATTGATCTTTCACCTGACACGGATCAAATGCTAAAATACGCAGCTCAAAATCACAGTTTGTTCGTTACCGACTAAAGTTTAAATTTAAGGTTTACTAATGCATTTTCATGAACGGTTCGATGTAATTATTATCGGTGGTGGTCATGCCGGTACTGAAGCTGCGTTAGCTGCAGCCAGAATGGGATCTAAAACCCTACTGCTGACGCATAACATCGATACCTTAGGACAAATGTCTTGTAATCCAGCCATTGGTGGGATCGGTAAAGGACATTTGGTAAAAGAGATTGATGCCTTAGGCGGAGCAATGGCAATTGCCACTGACTATGCAGGTATTCAGTTTAGAACACTTAATTCCAGCAAAGGCCCGGCAGTACGAGCAACACGTGCTCAAGCAGACCGAGCTTTGTACCGAGCTAAGATCCAGGAAATACTTCAAAACCAACCAAATTTAAGACTATTCCAACAAGCTGTAGACGATCTTATTGTTGAAAATGGCAAGGTTACTGGTGTGGTCACCCAGATGGGACTGGCCTTCGAAGCGCCGGCTGTCGTGTTGACTGCAGGGACTTTCCTTAGTGGTAAAATTCACATAGGGATGCAAAATTACAGCGGTGGTCGAGCAGGAGATCCACCATCGATCGCTTTGGCAGATCGATTGCGTGAACTACCGATCCGGATCGGACGCTTAAAAACGGGTACACCACCAAGAATTGACGCTAATACCATTAATTTTGATTTGATGGCTGAACAGAAAGGCGATACCCCATTGCCTGTCATGTCGTTTATTGGTGATGTGAGTCATCATCCGCGTCAGATCTCCTGTTTTGTTACCCATACTAACGAGCGAACTCACGATATTATTCGTGGTGGATTAGATCGAAGCCCCATGTACTCGGGGATTATTGAAGGTGTCGGGCCACGTTACTGCCCTTCTATCGAAGATAAGATCAATCGTTTTGCTGACAAGAGTTCACATCAGATCTTTATTGAGCCGGAAGGCTTAAATACTAATGAGATCTACCCTAACGGTATCTCTACAAGCTTACCTTTTGATGTTCAATTAAATTTAGTACGTTCAATCAAAGGCATGGAGAATGCAGAGATCATTCGACCTGGTTATGCCATCGAATACGATTATTTTGATCCCCGGGATCTGAAAAACTCTTTAGAGACTAAATCTATTCAAGGTCTGTTCTTTGCCGGACAGATCAACGGCACGACCGGTTATGAAGAAGCTGGTGCCCAGGGATTATTGGCAGGCATGAACGCTTCACTGCAGGTTCAGGGCAAAGAGAGCTGGTGTCCTCGTCGTGATGAAGCCTATCTTGGTGTCTTAGTCGATGACCTATCGACGCTGGGTACTAAAGAACCTTACCGTATGTTCACCAGCCGCGCGGAGTATCGTTTATTACTGCGTGAAGACAATGCCGATCTGCGTCTGACCGAGAAGGGTCATGAACTTGGATTGGTCGATGAAGATCGCTGGACTAAATTTAACGAGAAGCGAGAGTCTATAGAACTGGAACTTCAACGTTTAAGAAGCCAGTGGGTTCATCCTAACTCGGCATTGCTCGATGTATTAAACCCTGAGCTGAATACCCCTATCTCTCGTGAAGCAACATTTGAAGATCTACTTCGCCGTCCAGAGATGGATTATCCGAAGTTGATGAGCTTAGAGGGATTCGGTCCGGCACTCGAAGATCAACGTGCTGCAGAGCAAGTTCAGATACAAGTTAAATATTCGGGTTATATACAGCGCCAGCAAGATGAGATCGATAAAGCGATAAAACATGAAACGACAGGTTTGCCGTTAGATCTTGATTATCAGGAAGTTCCAGGTCTTTCAAACGAAGTAATCGCTAAGCTTAACGATCATAAGCCTGAAACAATAGGTCAGGCCTCGAGAATTTCGGGAATGACGCCTGCTGCGATCTCTATTTTACTGGTCCATCTGAAGCGACGCGGTCTATTACGTAAAAACCCTTCTAAAAGCTAATTTATTTGCCTGTAAGGGAAGCCAAAGCCCATTTATATTGGCTTTTAGCGCTTCCCTTAGTGTTTTCTGGGCTTCATAATGTCAACAGTTTCGATTTTCGTACGTTATTAAGGATTAATCCTGTGTTATCTGCCCAATTAGATGAGTATCTGGCTGAAATGAATCTGTCTGCAACCGAGCAGCAGAAAAAACAGCTTATTGGTTTTGTTGAGATGCTCAACAAGTGGAATAAGGCCTACAATCTGACGTCGATTCGTGATCCGCAGCAGATGCTGATCAGACATATCATGGATAGCTTAGCCGTTTCACCACATCTTGTGGGTGAACGTTTTATCGATGTCGGAACGGGACCGGGTTTACCAGGTATTCCTCTGGCCATTATGAATCCGGATAAAACCTTCGTCCTGTTAGACAGTTTAGGTAAGCGGATCCGCTTCCAAAAGCAGGTTCAGCATGAGTTAGGCATTAAGAATATCAGTTCGGTAGAGAGCCGGGTCGAGGCTTACCAGCCCGAGACAAAATTTGATGGTGTCTTGAGTCGTGCTTTTGCATCGATTGAAGATATGCTGCATTGGTGTCATCACCTTCCGACTAACAATGGATGTTATTACGCCTTGAAAGGTCAGCTTGCAGAAGATGAAATGGAAAAACTTCCTGAAGAATTTGAAGTTACCGATGTGATTGAGCTCAAGGTACCTTGCCTGGACGAGCAGCGACACCTATTGAGAGTTATCAAAAAATAGCGATAAAGTTGCATTTTTTAAGTGGTTCAAGCAGTTTGGTATGGGTTTCAATAGTGTCGATTATACGAACGAGACATACGGGGTGGTATTGTGGGTAAAGTGATTGCCGTGGCTAACCAAAAAGGTGGCGTCGGAAAAACAACAACTTGTGTGAATCTTGCGGCATCTCTGGCCGCCACTAAGCGCAAAGTGCTGCTGATCGATCTCGATCCCCAAGGTAATGCGACCATGGGAAGTGGTATCGATAAATATAGTGTCGAAAATACGGCATACGAATTATTGGTCGATGAGAAATCTTTTGACGAAGTTGTGTATAAAGATACCTCTGGAAAGTATGATCTTATTGCCGGTAACGGTGACGTTACCGCCGCTGAGATCAAACTTATGGAGTTCTTTGCTCGAGAAATCAGGTTAAGAAATGCATTAGCCCCGATAAAAGACGATTATGATTTTATTTTTATCGATTGCCCGCCTTCATTGAACATGCTGACAGTCAATGCTATGTCTGCTGCAGACTCTGTTCTGGTGCCTATGCAGTGTGAATATTATGCTCTGGAAGGCCTGACGGCGCTGATGGATACCATAAGTAAGATTGGTGCCATGGTGAATCCTGGTCTGCATATAGAGGGGATCTTACGCACCATGTACGATCCACGTAATCGATTATCTAACGATGTATCGGACCAGCTTAAGCAGCATTTTGGCGAAAAGGTTTACCGAACCGTTATTCCCAGAAATGTCAGGTTAGCCGAAGCACCAAGTTTTGGGGCTCCGGCAATGTATTACGATAAATCCAGCGCAGGAGCTAAGGCTTATCTTGCTCTGGCTGGAGAGATTATTCGTCGTGCCGAACAGCACGAACAGGTTGAGCAAGTTTAAACAAAGGCAATGGAAATGACAGTAAAAAAACGCGGTTTGGGCAAAGGTTTAGATGCATTACTCAGCACTAGCCACGCGGCAAATAGTAAGCTAACAGCAAGTGAAGTTACTGATAAGTCAGTTAAAAATGATGACTTATTGATACTTGACGTTGACCTTATGCAGCCTGGAAAGTACCAACCTCGTAAAGATATGTCTCCAGAGGCACTCGAAGAGCTTTCTGAGTCAATAAAAGCCCAGGGAATTATCCAGCCAATTGTTGTTCGTAAGATATCTCCCGAGATGTTTGAGATCATTGCCGGAGAACGTCGTTGGCGCGCGGCTCAGTTAGCTAAGCTTGATAAGGTTCCTTGTATTGTAAAACAGGTACCCGATGAATCGGCTGTAGCCATTGCGCTGATTGAGAATATTCAACGTGAAGACCTCAATGCGATGGAGGAAGCAATAGCGCTTCAACGCTTAATGGAAGAGTTTAATTTAACCCATCAACAGATCGCCGGAGCCGTGGGTAAGTCCCGTGCTACTGTCTCTAATCTACTACGTCTGAATGGTCTTAATGAGCCTGTAAAGCGTATGCTGGAATATGGTGATATCGATATGGGCCATGCCCGCGCCTTGCTTGCTATTGAAGGTGACGAACAGACAACTATCGCAAGATTAGTGGCCGCGAAAGAATTAACTGTTCGTGAAACTGAACGATTAGTGACTAAAACACTAAATCCGCCTAAAACTGTAGATAAACCTGCAAAAGATCACGATGTTGCCCGCCTCGAAAGTCAATTAGTCGAACGTCTAGGTGCGAAAGTTTCCATTACCCACAATAAAAAAGGTAAAGGAAAATTGGTAATAAACTATCAAGATCTCGCTGAATTAGACGGTATTATCGACAAAATCCGCTAAAAAACTGACGTTAACGTCATATTATGTAATTTTGTGACATGTGTTAAATTCACGGTTTTGCATATTTGGCGCTAGATCACGCTAAAAGACTCGATTTTCCTCAGCTTAAACTTGCTTTGAAGGCCTGAAAAGGTATACTTTCGCAAGCTTTTTTGTCGCTATAGATGATCCGGATATTTGTCATCCGGTCATCGAAACAATAAAGCGTAAATGCGGAGAAGGTAAATTGAGTAAGGTTTTAGCACGTCGTGGCCGGTGGTCTGCCTATAAATTGGTTTTGATGCAGGCGGCGGTGGCTGGGGGTGCTTCAGTTTTCTTTTTCGCCATGTGGGGGGTTCAGTCTGGTCTGTCTGCCTTGGCAGGTGGCGCTATCGCTGTACTTCCTAATTTTGTATTCGCAACCCTCGCTTTTTCCCATACGGGAGCAAGTTCAGCAGGAAAGGTCATGAAGACTTTTTACTGGGGGGAAGCGGTAAAGTTGCTGTTAACCATAGCTATGTTCTCGCTAGTGTTTATCAATTTTAAGATTGGCTTTATGCCTCTTTTTGTTTGTTACACCTTAGCGTTAATTGTGCATTGGACGGCTCCTTTATTTTTCAAGCAAAGTAAAGTGGGATGAATCATGGCTGCAACTGGTGAAGCGTTAACACCGCAGGGCTATATCCAGCACCACCTTACCAACTTAAGTGTTGGTGAAGGCTTCTGGACATGGCATATTGATTCGTTGCTCTTTTCGGTTGGGCTTGGTGTTCTGTTCTTATGGCTATTCCGTAGCGTTGGAAAGAAGGCAACTACAGGTGTTCCCGGCAAACTTCAGTGTTTTGTCGAGATGATCATTGAATTTGTCGACTCTAGCGTGAAAGAAACCTTCCATGGCCGCAATCCTGTTATTGCTCCGTTGGCATTAACTATTTTTGTTTGGGTATTCATGATGAACTTCATGGATATGGTTCCAGTTGACTGGATCCCATCACTGGCAGCTGCTGCTGGTATCCCTTACATGAAAGTTGTACCAACGACCGACTTAAACATTACCTTTAGCATGGCTATCGGTGTGTTCTTGCTGATTATTTACTACAGCATTAAAGTCAAAGGCATTTCAGGCTTTGTTAAAGAGCTGACTATGCAGCCTTTTAACCATTGGGCAATGATACCCGTCAACTTCTTGCTAGAAACCGTAACTCTGATTGCTAAGCCAATTTCATTGGCATTGCGTCTGTTCGGTAACTTATATGCAGGTGAGTTGATCTTCATTCTTATTGCGTTGATGTATGGTGCTAACATGGCGTTATCTGCCCTAGGTGTAACATTACAACTAGGTTGGTTAATTTTCCATATTTTGGTTATTACTCTACAAGCGTTTATTTTCATGATGCTGACAATTGTTTATTTAAGCATGGCGCATGAAGATCATTAAGAATTGCTGAAGAAATTTTTTAGCTAAATCAAAAACTAACTAGATTTAGAATATTTGGAGATAGAGATGGAAACTGTTCTAGGCATGACAGCTATTGCTGTTGCTCTGCTAATTGGTATGGGTGCACTAGGTACCGCTATCGGTTTTGGCCTGCTAGGTGGTAAGTTCTTGGAAGGCGCTGCGCGTCAACCAGAAATGGCTCCTATGCTACAAGTTAAAATGTTCATCGTTGCTGGTCTTCTTGATGCGGTAACTATGATCGGTGTTGGTATTGCATTATTCATGCTTTTCACCAATCCACTAGGTGCAATGCTGTAATAAACGCTTCTGTCTTTAATTTAAATAGGAGGCTGTTGTGAATATCAACGCTACCCTACTCGGTCAGACGGTTGCCTTTATTATCTTCGTGTGGTTCTGCATGAAGTTTGTTTGGCCCCCTTTGATGAATGCCATCGAAGAGCGTCAAAAAAGGATTGCCGACGGTCTAGCTGACGCTGACCGTGCCGTAAAAGACCTGGAGTTGGCTCAGTCGAAAGCAACTGACCAACTAAAAGACGCCAAAGCTACTGCTAACGAGATCATTGAGCAAGCGAACAAACGCAAAGCTCAGATCGTCGATGAAGCAAAAGCCGAAGCAGATGCTGAGCGCGCTAAAATTATCGCTCAGGGTCAAGCAGAAATTGAAGCTGAACGTAATCGCGTTAAAGAAGACTTGCGTAAGCAAGTTGCTACTCTTGCCATTTATGGTGCTGAGAAGATTCTTGAGCGTTCGATTGATGAAGCCGCCCACAGTGACATAGTTAATAAACTTGTTGCTGAACTTTAAATAAGGAGTTTGAGTTATGGCTGAAATAACCACCATCGCTCGTCCTTACGCAAAGGCAGCGTTTGATTTTGCTATTGAAAACAATGCAGTTGATAGTTGGGCAGAGATGCTGAACTTCGCGGCTATGGTAAGTGAAAACGAAACCATTAAGCCACTGCTTGCCGGCGGATTAGCCAGCAATAAGCTTGCCGAACTCTTTATTGGAGTTTGTGGTGAGCAGGTCAATGAGCAAGGTCAAAATCTGTTAAAGGTAATGGCTGAAAACGGTCGTTTAGAAGTACTACCTGCTGTGTCTCAACAATTTGTTGAGCTATGCAATGAGTGGGCAAAAGAGATTGAAGCTAATGTAGTTTCAGCTGTTGAGCTTACTTCAGAGCAGCAACAGGAAATTAGTGTTTCTTTAGAGAAACGTCTCGCACGCAAAGTTAAGCTGAATTGCAGCATAGATGCCAGCCTGATAGCTGGTTTAATTATCACGGCAGGTGACTTAGTCATAGATGGCTCGGTCCGCGGAAAAATTTCGCGTCTGTCTGATACTCTGCAATCGTAATTGGGAGTTTGAGCATGCAACTGAATTCCACTGAAATCAGCGATCTGATTAAACAGCGGATCGAGCAGTTCGAAGTCGTTAGTGAAACTCGCAACGAAGGTACTATCGTTGCAGTTAGTGACGGCATCATCCGCATCCACGGCCTAGCCGATGTGATGCAAGGTGAAATGATCGAGCTGCCTGGTAACCGTTTTGCAATCGCGTTGAACTTAGAACGTGATTCTGTCGGTGCCGTAGTAATGGGCCCTTATGCCACTTTGGCAGAAGGCGACAAAGTAAAAACAACAGGCCGTATTTTGGAAGTCCCTGTTGGTAACGGTCTATTAGGACGTGTTGTCAACACATTGGGTGAACCAATTGATGGTAAAGGACCTATCGAACACGATGGTTTCTCACCTGTTGAAGTAATCGCACCAGGCGTTATTGAGCGTAAGTCAGTAGATCAACCAGTGCAAACTGGTTATAAAGCTGTTGACTCTATGATCCCTATCGGTCGTGGACAGCGCGAATTGATCATTGGTGACCGTCAAATCGGTAAGACCGCTTTGGCGATCGATGCAATTATCAATCAAAAAGATTCAGGCATTAAATGTGTATACGTAGCTGTAGGGCAAAAAGCTTCTACAATCGCTAACGTGGTACGTAAGCTTGATGAGCACGGCGCTTTGGCGAACACCATTGTTGTTGTTGCTACAGCTTCTGAAGCTGCTGCACTACAATACTTGGCTCCATACTCTGGCTGTTCAATGGGTGAGTACTTCCGCGACCGCGGTGAAGATTCACTTATTGTCTATGATGATCTGTCTAAGCAAGCAGTTGCTTACCGTCAGATTTCATTGTTGCTAAAACGTCCACCAGGACGTGAAGCATACCCAGGTGATGTATTCTATCTTCACTCTCGTCTGTTAGAACGTGCTTCACGTGTTAACGCTGAGTATGTTGAGAAGTTCACTAAAGGTGAAGTTAAAGGCCGAACTGGTTCTTTGACTGCTCTACCGATTATTGAAACTCAAGCGGGTGATGTTTCTGCTTTCGTACCGACTAACGTAATTTCGATTACCGATGGTCAGATCTTCCTTGAAACTGACCTATTTAACTCTGGACTACGTCCTGCTGTTAACCCTGGTATTTCTGTTTCTCGTGTTGGTGGTGCAGCGCAGACTAAGATCATCAAGAAACTGTCTGGTGGTATTCGTACCGCACTAGCACAGTATCGAGAGCTTGCAGCGTTCTCACAGTTTGCATCTGACTTAGATGATGCAACTCGTGCTCAGCTTGAGCATGGTGAGCGTGTTACCGAACTAATGAAGCAAAAGCAATATGCTCCTATGAGTATTGCCGATCAGTCTGTGTCTCTTTTTGCAGCTGAAAAAGGTTACTTAAAAAGTATTGAGCTAGCTAAAATCGGTGATTTCGAAGCGTCTCTGCTCTCTTTCATGAACAGCGAGCATGCTGAGCTTATGAAGACCATCAACGATACTGGTAGCTACAATGCCGATATCGAAGGTGAGTTGAAGGCCAGTCTCGATAAGTTCGTTGAAACTCAAACCTGGTAAAAACAGAGGTGTCGTAAGGCGCCTCAGGTCCAGATTGGAGAGTTAAGATGGCCAACGCTAAAGAGATTAAAACCAAGATCGCGAGTGTTAAAAACACTCAGAAGATCACGTCTGCTATGGAAATGGTTGCCGCGAGTAAAATGCGTAAAGCACAAGATCGCATGGCAGCTAGTCGTCCATATGCAGAAAATATGCGTAAGGTGATCGGTCACGTGGCGCAAGGTTCTCTCGAGTATAAGCACCCCTATTTAGAGGTGAGAGAGGCCAAGCGGGTTGGTTACATTGTTGTATCAACCGACCGTGGTCTTTGTGGTGGTCTGAACGTCAACCTTTTCAAAAAGGTTGTCGCAGACGTGAAGAGCCAGCGAGAGCAAGGCGTAGAAGTTGAATTCTGCCCCATTGGTGCTCGCAGTGTACAGTTCTTCAATAGCTTCGGCGGACAGGTATCTGCATACGCTTCAGGTTTAGGTGATGCTCCAAAGCTCGCTGACTTGATCGGAACAGTACGGGTCATGCTACAAGCATACAACGAAGGTAAATTGGATCGTCTGTATGTAGTATTCAACAGATTTGTGAATACTATGAGTCAGACTCCAGTGATCGAACAGCTGCTACCGTTGCCTAAGTCTGAGGTTGATGAGGTTTCTCATCACTGGGACTACCTATACGAGCCAGATCCAAAAGAACTTTTGGAAACTTTACTGGTACGTTATGTGGAGTCGCAGGTTTACCAAGGTGTTGTTGAGAATCTTGCATCTGAGCAAGCCGCCCGTATGGTTGCTATGAAATCTGCAACTGACAACGCTGGTGATCTTATTAATGACTTGCAGTTAGTTTATAACAAGGCCCGTCAGGCTGCGATTACGCAGGAACTTTCGGAAATTGTTGCAGGCGCTGCAGCGGTTTAGGTTAGGTAACGAATACAAGTTTTAGAGGATTAATCATGAGCACAGGTACTGTTGTCCAAGTAATTGGCGCGGTTGTGGACGTTGAGTTTCCACATGATGCCGTACCTCAGGTATATGACGCTCTAGAGATCAAAAGTGAAGGCTTGGTGCTGGAAGTTCAGCAGCAACTAGGTGGTGGTGTAGTTCGTACCATCGCTATGGGTTCTTCAGATGGTCTGCGTCGTGGCCTTGAGGTTGTTAACTCTGGATCACCAATTACTGTTCCGGTTGGGGAAAAAACCCTTGGCCGTATTATGAACGTATTGGGTGAGCCAGTGGATGAAGCGGGTCCTATCGGTGAAGAAGATCGCTATGTGATCCACCGTGAAGCTCCTTCATATGAAGATCAGTCAAGCTCCACTGAACTTTTAGAGACTGGTATCAAGGTTATTGACCTTGTATGTCCATTCGCTAAGGGTGGTAAAGTTGGTCTGTTTGGTGGTGCTGGTGTTGGTAAGACCGTCAACATGATGGAACTTATTAACAACATCGCAAAAGCACACTCTGGTTTATCAGTTTTTGCCGGTGTAGGTGAGCGTACTCGTGAGGGTAACGATTTCTACTACGAGATGGAAGATTCTGGCGTTCTCGATAAAGTGGCCATGGTATATGGTCAGATGAACGAGCCTCCAGGAAACCGTCTACGTGTGGCACTGACTGGTCTGACTATGGCCGAGAAGTTCCGTGACGAAGGTAAAGATGTTCTTTTCTTCGTTGATAACATCTATCGTTACACCTTGGCGGGTACTGAAGTATCTGCACTGCTAGGCCGTATGCCATCAGCAGTAGGTTACCAGCCAACATTGGCTGAAGAGATGGGTGTACTTCAGGAGCGTATTACATCGACTAAGACAGGGTCTATTACCTCTGTTCAAGCCGTATACGTACCTGCGGATGACTTAACGGATCCGTCACCAGCAACAACCTTCGCTCACTTAGATGCGACTGTTGTATTGTCACGTAACATTGCTTCTCTGGGTATCTACCCAGCGGTTGACCCATTGGATTCGACTTCACGTCAGCTGGATCCACAGGTTGTTGGCCAAGAGCATTATGATGTTGCTACAGGTGTACAGACTCAGCTACAACGCTATAAAGAGCTTAAAGATATTATTGCGATACTTGGTATGGATGAATTATCTGATGAAGATAAGACAACTGTATTCCGTGCTCGTAAGATTGAAAAATATCTTTCACAGCCTTTCTTCGTTGCAGAAGTATTCACCGGTTCTCCAGGTAAGTACGTTTCTCTTAAAGACACCATTCGTGGCTTTAAGGGTATTCTAGATGGTGAGTTCGATCACCTTCCAGAGCAAGCGTTCTACATGGTTGGTTCTATCGACGAAGCCGTTGAGAAAGCTAACAAAAAATAACTAAGTATTCTGCAGTTATGTAGAGTAATAGTTTAAAGGAGAACGGATGGCAGCCATGACAGTACAACTTGATATAGTAAGTGCAGAAAGTCGCATATATTCAGGCCTTGTAGCACACCTACAAGTAACCGGTTCAGAAGGTGATCTAGGTGTTATGCCTGGTCACGCGCCACTACTGACACATATCAAACCTGGCATGGCACGCATCGTCAAGCAAGATGGAAGTGAAGAGGTGTTTTATCTTTCGGGTGGTATCCTGGAAGTTCAACCTTTTTCTGTTTCAGTATTGGCTGACGTCGTATTGCGTGCCGATGAGATTGACGAGCAAGCAGCTGTAGAAGCTAAACGTCGTGCAGAATCTGCCTTGGCAGATGCGGGCGCTGACTTTAACTACGCAGCAGCAGCAATTGAGTTAGCTCAAGCTATCGCTCAATTACGCGTTGTCGAAACCATCAAGAAAAACATTGCCAGATAAGGTTATTGTTTGATGAAAAAAGGCGAGCATCGAAAGATGGTCGCCTTTTTTGTGTCTGGCCAAAAATGTTCCAGACATTTATGGGCATTCCCTCCGTCCTTGGAGGTCAGAACACTTATGTACTTCTGTATAACGGAAAGGCCATGGATGGGTAGAAATTTACGTTGTTTTTTAAAGAAGGACGCTTGCTGCGCAAGCTGTAGGGACGGGCTTTGCCCTGTAAGACGCTTCGCTATAAGGATGTTCGCTTCGCTCACTGTAAGTAAAAAGCCATTAGCCAACTTGTTGGTGTCCACCAGCTTGCTTGCAAGCGTCAATCAGGCGTAGCCGTCGTCTTTGCCTTCTATCTTCTATTAGCCAACTCGTTGGCGTCTACCAGCTTGCTTGCAAGCGTCGATAAGGCGCAGCCGTCATCTTTGCACTCTATCTTCTATTAGCCAACTCGTTGGCGTCCATCAGCTTGCTTGCAAGCGCCAATCAGGCGTAGCCGTCGTCTTTGCCTTCTATCTTCTTCGCTTTTCCGTTAAAATCAGCGCACAAATTAGACCTCTTCATCGAATTTCATCAGCTTTTAGCTCAAGGATAACTCCATGGCATTGAACGTAGTGATTTTGGCCGCAGGCAAGGGAACCCGCATGCGCTCAGATCTACCTAAAGTTTTACACCCTATCGCACATAAGAGCATGGTTCAGCATGTTATCGATACTGCCCACTGTGTTGGGAGTGATGCGATTCAGTTGGTGTATGGTTATGGGGCTGAGAAGCTGCAGAGTGTGTTAGGTGAGCAGCAACTAAATTGGGTGCTGCAGGCCGAACAGTTGGGTACGGGTCACGCGGTGGCTCAGGCTAATTCAAATATTGCTGATGACGATACTGTGCTTATTCTTTACGGTGACGTTCCGCTTATCCAGGCATCTACACTCGATGCACTTCTTGCTGCCCGTGAAGGTAATGGTCTGGCTATTCTTACGGTTAACCTGCCTAACCCAACGGGTTATGGGCGCATAGAGCGTGAGGCAGGTAAAGTTGTTGGTATCGTCGAGCAGAAAGATGCCAGTGCAGAACAGTTGGCTATCAATGAGATCAACACAGGCATAATGGCCGCACCAGGTAAGCAGCTTAAAGCCTGGCTTGGTCAGTTATCGTCAGATAATGCTCAAGGTGAATATTACCTTACCGATATCGTTGCCATGGCCCATAAAGATGGTATTGAGATCACTACGGCTCAACCTGAGTCGGCTATTGAAGTTGAGGGGGCTAACAACCGGGTTCAGTTGGCTCAACTAGAACGTGCTTATCAGGCTCGCGCCGCAGAAAAACTTATGCTCGAAGGCGCCAATCTCAGAGATCCTGCAAGGTTGGATATTCGCGGTGATGTCACCGTTGGCATGGATGTGATGATAGATGTAAACGTCATCATTCAGGGTAAGGTCACAATAGGAAATAACGTGACTATTGGTGCAGGTGCTATCCTTATGGATTGTGAGATCGGTGATAATGCTGAGATTAAGCCTTACTCTATCGTTGAGAATGCCAAGGTCGGTATCGAGGCAAGCGCAGGCCCATTTGCACGTCTTCGTCCGGGGGCGGAACTAAAGCGTGATGCTCACATAGGTAACTTCGTCGAGATGAAGAAAGCCGTGTTAGGTGAGGGTTCAAAGGCGGGCCATCTTGCCTATATTGGCGATGCGCAGATAGGTTCCGGAGTGAATATTGGTGCGGGTACTATTACTTGTAACTATGATGGTGCTAATAAACACTTGACTGTGATTGAAGATAATGTATTTGTCGGCAGCGATACTCAACTTGTGGCTCCTGTGACTATCGGTAAGGGGGCGACACTCGGTGCCGGTTCTACCATCACAAGTAATGTAGCTGAAGGTGAGCTGGTTATCACCCGGGTTAAACAGCGTCACCTGAGTGGCTGGGCCAGACCGGTTAAGAAACCTAAAAGTTAAGCCCTGACAGATTAAGCGAAGCGACCCGAATGGGTCGCTTTTTTGTTTTAAATACGCAGAAAACCCTGCCAGAAGTATTGTCATCAGATCTCGATTTTCAGTTAATAATTTCGTTAAGTTAGTACTCGATCACCTACCTTTGTAAATTTCCGTAAAGAAACTTAAATAAAAACGATTCTCATTTATATTGCAGCCAACATTTGTTTGGTATCCATTTTTGAGGTTGACCATGTCGTTCAAGAGATCATTTAAGTTTTCATCTATCAGTGTCGCAGTTCTGTCTGCACTTGCCACTATTCCGGCTATTGCCGAGCAGCAAACTGGCGAGCCGGGTATCGCTAATATTGAGCGCATTAGTATCACTGGTAGTAACTTCAATGATTACAAGGTCGGTAGTGCTTCGGGAGCGATGCGCGGCGATATCAGCCTTATGGATACCCCACAATCAGTGACAGTCATTCCCGATTTTGTCACCGATGAGCAGCTTGCAACAAACCTTTCTGAAGTCTTAGTGAACGACTCCAGTGTCACCGGTGGTAGTGAGAAGTGGAACCGTCAGGTGTTTAACATTCGTGGTTTCGAACTGTCTTCAGGTTCCGGTTATCTGATTAATGGTCAGCAGCAGTGGTCTCACTATGTGCAGCCGATTGAAACACTGCAACAGGTGGAAGTACTCAAAGGTCCATCGAGTATGTTGTATGGTCAATCCGGCCCCGGTGGTTTGATCAACATGGTCACTAAGAAACCGACTTATGACACTATGTTTGAACTTGGTTTCGATACCGATGAGCATGGCTCGACTCGTTATCAGTTGGATGCCGGTGGCAGCCTGAATGAAGATCAGACAATCCGTTACCGTACTGTGCTGGTTAAGCAGGATACACAATACTGGAGAGAGTATCAGGATGGCTCTAATCAGGAACGCGATCGCTGGTTAGGTTACCTGAATCTTGAATTTGATATCACCGACGACCTGCTACTGTCGCTTAAGTATGACCATACCCAAGACAAAACCGGCATAGATACTGGCGGTTGGTTAGACAGCAGCGGTGACTTGATCGGTGGTAGCGATATTATCTGGGATATGCCTTGGGCCTTTACCGACAATACTATCAGCAATATGGGCGCTGATATTGTTTACCATATCAGTGATGACTGGAAGGTGAAGGCGGGCTATAACGATCAGCAGTTTAACCGTCAACGTTTAGATTCATCGCCTCAATATGCAGAAGATCCATTTACAAATGGTTATACGGTAAAGCCTTTCGACCGTTATGACGATTGGCAACATAAGACTAGTTATGTCGACTTTGTAGGTAACTTCTCGACCGGAGGGTTAGATCATCAGTTCCTGCTTGGTGCAAATATGTTGGATTATTTTTATCAGCAAACAAAGGTGAAGGGGGATTCAATCACGGTTATCCCTGGTCAGCCCATTGATAATCCCGGTCTCGATTACCACCAAGGAACACCTGGGACGCCGTCAGAATATAAGCATTATGGCTTCTACATTCAGGATTTAATATCTATCAATGATGAGTGGCAGGTGCTTGCCGGCGTTCGTTACGACGAGCAGAAGAAAGAGGGGGCGGGTAATAATAGCTATGCCGTCTCGCCTAAGTTTGGTGTTATCTACTCGCCGGCATCAAACGGTAGCATCTACGTTAACTACTCTAAGAGCTTCACACCTCAGGGAATCGTTAATGACGAAGATGACGTTAACAATGGTACAAACCTGGATCCTGAGTATGGTGAGCAGTATGAGATTGGTACTAAGTGGGAGTTATTCGACGGCAGCCTACTGTTAACCGGTGCAGTTTTCGATATTACGGTGTCAAATGTCACGGTTACTGAAGACCTTATTACACCGAATCCCAATGGCAAAACCAGCATTACTACTCAATCCGGTGAGCAGCGTCATAAAGGTTTCGAGATGGGCGCACAGGGTCAGGTGAGCGATAAGTGGTTCCTGACGGGTTCTATGATGTATCTGGATGCCGAATACCAGAGACCAGAGAGTAATAGCTTGAATGGTAAGACACCAGTTGACGCACCCGAGTGGTCGGCTAACGTCTGGACTCGTTATGAGATGACCGATGACTTAGCACTAAACTTCGGTGCCATCTATGTGGGTGAGCGTTTCGCTAATACCGACAATACTATCTCGAAAGATGGCTACGTGCGTTTCGATATGGGCGCAGCCTATAGCATGGATGTGATGGGCAGTGATGTGAGTGTTCGCCTGAATATCAAGAACCTGTTTGATGTCGACTATCTGGCCGGTGGTACACATAAAGATGTCACCGTAGGTGAAGGACGTCACTTCGGCCTGGCATTGGAAGCTAAGTTTTAAGCCTGAAGCTAAGGTTTAAAGAAGCTCTAAAAATGGTTAAAAGAGAATAGCGAAAGCCTCTATCTTAGATAGGGGCTTTTTTTTGCCTGATTTTCATACTTAATTTAACAATCTAGGGCTTTAAACTAGCAAAAAAGTTTCGTTTCACTATAATGCACCTTTCGAAACGAAACTTAATTGAAAGGTTTTATGAACAAACGTAATACTCAACAGCGTCGCCATAGCATTATCAGCCTGCTTAATGAGCAGGGGAAAGTGAGTGTTGACGAGTTATCCTTACGTTTCGAAACTTCTGAAGTCACTATTCGAAAAGATCTGGCCGTATTAGAGAAAACCGGGCTGCTGTTACGTCGGTATGGCGGCGCGGTGGCGATACCCGATGAGGTCACGCAGCAATTTACGGCTAAGATAGCACCCAATAAGTTATCTATTGCTCAGGCTGCAGCTAAGCTGATTAACGATCATAATCGAATCATCATAGATAGCGGCAGTACCACATCGGGATTAATCCGGGAGCTTAATGATAAGAATGGCTTGGTAGTGATGACCAATTCATTGCTACTGGCCAATGCTATTCATGAGCTTGAGAATGAGCCGACATTATTGATGACTGGTGGCACCTGGGATCCTCATTCGGAGTCATTTCAGGGGCAAATAGCCGAGCAGGTACTGCGCTCCTATAACTTTGACCAACTCTTTATTGGCGCTGATGGTATAGACCTTGATCGCGGCACAACCACCTTCAATGAACTTACCGGACTGAGTAAGGTGATGGCTGAGGTTTCCCGCGAGGTCGTAGTCATGCTCGAGTCAGAAAAACTGGGTAGACGTATTCCGAATTTAGAGTTGGCCTGGAGCAATATCAGCGTGTTGGTAACAGATGAAAACTTACCAGCCGAGGCTGTTGAAACAATTTCAAACCATGGGGTGCGGGTGATCCTGGCACCTCATGTGAGATAACAAAGATTATCCATTTTCAAATTCAATTTTAACTCTCATTTTAACTCTTTTTTAAAAGAGGTTAGGTAACTAATATGTGTGGAATCGTTGGCGCTGTTGCGCAAAGAGATGTAGCTGAAATCTTAGTCGAAGGACTTAAGCGCCTCGAATACCGAGGGTATGACTCGGCCGGTGTTGCTGTTATTCAAGATGGTACGCTTAGCAGTACAAGACGTGTCGGTAAGGTACAGGAACTTTCAACTGCTTTAGATGCAGCGCCGTTATCCGGTGGTACAGGTATTGCTCATACCCGTTGGGCCACCCACGGTGAGCCGAGTGAGCGAAATGCTCATCCACACCTTTCGGAAGGGGATATTGCCGTCGTACATAACGGTATTATCGAAAATCACAATAAGCTACGGGAAATGCTTAAGGGTTTAGGTTATACCTTTGCATCAGATACCGATACCGAGGTTATCTGTCACTTAGTACACCATGAGCTTAAGACTAACGATACCTTGCTTGCAGCGGTTCAAGCGACGGTTAAGCAGTTAGAAGGTGCCTATGGCACCGTGGTTATCGATCGCCGTGATAGCGAGCGTATGATCGTCGCCCGCAGCGGTAGTCCTCTCGTTATCGGTTATGGCTTGGGTGAAAACTTTGTCGCTTCCGATCAGCTTGCTCTTCTGCCTGTAACTCGCTCTTTTGCTTTCCTGGAAGAGGGAGACGTAGCCGAGGTGATGCGCCGTGAAGTTAATATCTTCGATGTTGACGGTAATGCGGTCGAGCGTGAAATCAAAGAGTCAGAAGTGACTCATGATGCGGGTGATAAAGGTGAATACCGTCACTATATGCTTAAAGAGATCTATGAGCAGCCACGCGCTATAGCACACACGCTGGAAGGTCGTATTGCCAGTGGTGCAGTATTAGATTCTGCCTTTGGTGAAAATGCCGCTGAGTTCCTGAAAGATATTAAGCATGTACAGATCATCGCCTGTGGTACCAGTTACCACGCGGGTATGGCTGCACGTTACTGGTTAGAAGATTGGGCCGGTGTCTCTTGTAATGTTGAGATAGCGTCTGAATTCCGTTACCGCAAGTCGCACATGTTCCCTAATAGTTTGCTTGTGACTATCTCTCAGTCTGGTGAAACTGCCGATACCTTAGCGGCACTTCGTCTGGCCAAAGAGATGGGCTATAAGGCCACTATGACCATCTGTAACTCACCGGGTTCATCTTTGGTGCGTGAGTCAGATATGGCTTATATGATGAAAGCTGGAGCTGAGATCGGTGTTGCTTCGACTAAAGCGTTCACCGTACAGCTTGCTGGCCTGTTGATGTTAACTGCCGTTGTGGGTCGCCATAATGGCATGTCTGCCGATATGCAGGCTAAGATCACTCAGAGCCTACAGTCTATGCCTGCTAAAGTTGAGCAGGCACTAGGGTTAGATGAGGCTATTGCCGAGTTAGCCGAAGATTTTGCCAATAAGCATCACGCACTATTTTTAGGCCGTGGGGATCAGTATCCTATCGCGATGGAGGGGGCGCTGAAGCTTAAAGAGATCTCTTACATTCATGCCGAAGCCTATGCATCCGGTGAGCTTAAGCATGGACCACTCGCGTTAATCGATGCCGATATGCCTGTGATCGTGGTTGCGCCAAACAATGAGCTGTTAGAGAAGCTAAAATCCAACGTAGAAGAGGTACGTGCCCGTGGTGGCTTGATGTATGTCTTTGCCGATGTTGATGCTGAGTTCGAATCTGATGACACAATGAAGGTGATCCAAGTGCCACATTGCGATGAGTTTATGGCGGCGCTTATCTACACGATCCCAATGCAGTTATTGTCATACCATGTGGCCTTAATTAAGGGCACCGATGTGGATCAGCCACGTAATCTGGCTAAGTCTGTAACGGTAGAGTAAGTCTTAATCGTTAAGCAAAAACAGTAAAGCTCCTGTTAGAGTCAATCTAACAGGAGCTTTTATTTATCCGGGAATATTGGTTTTAACTAAATGCGATAAAGGGTGAGATACAAAGCAGGAGGCCTGTGCCAATGATGATATAGAGCGAGACACCTTTATACTTATGCAGTGCAGGTACCTGATAGACTAAGTAAGCTGGGATCAGGCAACCGACCAAGCCGAATATCGGACTACAGATTGAGGTGAAGCTCAGTACGGGAGCATTCAATACAATCGCACCCCATGACAATAATATTGTAAAAATAATAATGCCACGACCGACAAGCGTAGAATTGATATTCTCCTCTTTCATATAACGACGTAATACGTTCATCGCGAGGCCTTGGCAAGCCTCACGGAAGCCTAAGTACACGCCAAAGAAGGCTGTCATCACGGCAAAAATATTGAGAGTTAAACTGAGCAGCTTGAGTGTTTGCCCCGGCATATTTTGAGCTACCATGGCTAAGGCTGAAACATTTTCATGGGAAGCTTTTACAGCTTGTTCATGACCCATGGCTAAGGTGAAAGAGACGGCATAGAAGAATACGACAACAAACAATATCCCGAAGGCAATGTTCATGGCTCGCATGGCTTTAAAGCGTGCGACCTTCAGTGATTTTTCTCTGGAGCGATATGAGATAACCATTGGGCTTAGAGATTGAATAAACAGGATGGAGGTTAAGGTGAATGGCAACATGATTATCGCATCTTTTAGCCAGTCTCCGGTGGCCGGAATGGTGCCTATATTGTTGATGTCCCACTTGTCTACCATCATCAATCCTAATATGGCGACAACACTGAGTTTGGTTAATACCATAAAGCTGGAGATCTTAAATAGTAGATTTTCACCGCGCGAAGCGATTGCCACTAAGATACAGATCAGTGCTAATCCATAGAATGGGTTCTCCGAGAGTAGCTCTTTAGTTACACCGAAGCTTTGCAGAAAGGATGCACTGTCATTTGTTATTGCTGTTGAGTAGACGAAAACCCAGATAACCAACATGATGAAGTAGAGTGTACCGAGTAACATCCCCCAGTTTTTACCCAGATAGCCAGTGATCACGCTTGGATAGTCCTGACATTTAGGGGACTCGGCTAAAGTATTAATAAACAATCTTTGAAACATGTACATAGCCGGATAGCCAATGACGGCTGATAATAAAAATACCCATAGCCCCATCAAGCCAACCTGAACGGGAAGGAAGACGATCCCTGCGCCGATGGCCATACCTATACTCATTATTATCCAGCCCCAATCGGTACTGTCGAATCGGGTTGCCTCTTTCCATTCAGCGCTCGATATATCTTCTTCAGATACACCCGCAGTTGTAATACTCGCAGTCATACATCATCCTAAGTTATTTTTATTTAAGCCACTTTTGTGCAAATATATTTGAACATTCTGTTCGCTACAATCAAAATCACTCAACTTCTTTTGAATGCGCGAACAAAGTCAATAATGCCTGTTTAATGGGATCTCGGTCGTCTAAAGTTCTGTTTTATTCATTGAAAAAATAAAATTAAGTTGCAATTTATCTGAAAATGAAAATAATGTTGCATCATGGTGGTTAGTTAAAATTAAAAAATATTTGAAAGAGGCTATATGAAAACACTGATCAATGCAGAACAAGCGCCAGCGGCTATAGGTCCATACTCCCATGGCACTACATATGGTGATCTTATCTTTACCTCTGGTCAGCTGCCAGTGTGCAAGGTGAAGGGCGGAGTGGTTGAAGGTGGCGTTGCTGAACAATCTAAGCAATCACTGGAAAACCTGAATCACGTGTTAGTTGCCGGTGGTGCTAGTTTAGATACGGTATTGAAAACGACCTGTTACCTTGCCGATATCAATGACTTTGCAGTATTCAATGAAGTGTATAAGCAGTACTTTAAAACCGATTGTCCAGCCCGTAGTTGCTTTGCGGTTAAAGATCTTCCCTTAGGTGTAAAGGTAGAAATCGAAGCTATCGCACACATCAAATCTAAGTAATTACTTTAAGCACTTTATAAGGCTGTACCCCCTATGAAACCAGAATGGCAAAAGTATATTGAGATCATTAACCAAGTGGTTAAACCGGCGCTTGGGTGCACAGAGCCTATTGCGGCGGCTTATGGTGCAGCGGTTGCCGTTCAAGCGTTAGGTTGTAGTGTTCCCGATTCAGTAGAGGTATTAGTTTCTGATAACCTTTATAAAAACTCCATGGGTGTTTTTGTTCCTGGTACCGGGAAGATTGGATTGGCTATTGCTGCGGCCGCGGGGGCTATTGGTGGTAATGCCGATGCTGGTCTTGAAGTGTTAGCGACTATCTCACCTGAGCAAGTTTTATTGGCGCAAGAGATGATAGATGCAGGTAAGGTCTCAGTTAAGCGTACTGTGACTGATGAGTTTATCTATTGCTGTGTGGTCGCTAAATTTGAAGGTCAGGAGTCATTGGTCAAGATCAGTGGCGGACACACCTTAATTGTTGAGAAGCAACTCAACGGTAACACTAATTTCATCGCTGATGAATCGAGTGCAACTTCTACCGGATCAATCTGTGAAGGTGTAGATATTAATATCGCCTCTATCTATGAGTTTGCGACTCAGATTGAGCTTGAGCAGATAGCGTTTATTCTGCAGGCTGCCGATCTAAATATTAATTTGTCCAATGAAGGTATGATTAACTCCTATGGTCTTGAAGTGGGCCGTATGATGAAGAAGAGTATCGACGATGGGATTTTATCGAACGATCTATTGAATAAAATTGTGATGGAAACCGCGGCAGCATCCGATGCCAGAATGGGCGGGGCGACTCTGCCAGCGATGAGCAATTTAGGCAGTGGTAACCAAGGTATTGCCGCGACTATTCCGGTTGTGATCACTGCTAAACATTACAAAAGTAGTGATGAACAGCTCGCCAGAGCCCTGATTTTAAGTCACCTTGGTGCCATCTATATTAAGTCTCATTACCCGCCTTTATCGGCATTTTGTGGTAACACGGTGACGAGTGCTGCGGCTTCAATGGCTATGGTATACTTGGCTGGTGGAAGTTTTGAGCAGTCCTGTTTTGCCATTCAAAATGTGATCAGTGATAGTTCTGGCATGATATGCGACGGTGCTAAAGCTTCTTGTGCAATGAAGGTCAGTACTTCATCTTGTGCAGCCGTTAGGGCATTTTTAATGGCGATGAATAGCCGCTCTGTTTCCGGACAAGGTATTATCGCTAAGGATGTTGAGCAAACGATTATCAACATAGGCCAGATGATCAGTCACGGTATGCCTTCAACCGATACCACTATCATTAATATCATGTCCGCTTGATATCCTGCTGGGCTCAGCCTGTCATGCAGTGATATGGGGATTGATTGTTTTGGAATACACCTTCAACTATAAGGCTGGAGGGCAATTTAAGGGATAGATGTGAAACTGCAAGAGCTGACACAAAGTGATTTTGATATTTTGAAGTCCATGGAGAATGTAGTCGATGGCATAGCGGCTATGTATGGTGAACATACTGAAGTGGTATTACACAGCCTCGATGCTCGTGAACCATCGGTTATCAAAATTGCTAATGGTCATATCACAGGCAGAAAACTCGGTGCCCCAATCACTAATCTCGCGCTGTTAAAGCTAAAAACGGGTCAGGATATCTCTAACTCTTACCTGACCAAATGTGCAACGGGTAAGACATTGCGGTCTATTACTACCATCATTCGCAATAGTCACAACAGAGCCATTGGCTTATTGTGTATAAACAGTGATATGGATGCCCCACTACAGTCAGTATTACGCTCTATGATGCCTGACAGTATGATTAATGCAGACTTTACCAGCTCTCCTGAAGTCTTTGCCCGAAATATCGATGAGGCACTCCACAGCAGTATCGACTCTGTGAATAGTGAAGTGAGGCAAAATAGTGCAATTGCTCCCTCGAAAAAGAGTAGAGAAATAGTCACTCAACTTTATGAATTAGGCATTTTTGAACTTAAAGACAGTGCTCAAGTTGCTGCGACACGACTCGATATTTCAGTACACACCATCTATCGTTACCTGCGGGAAATTAAAGCTAACCAAGTATCGGCTAGCTAGTTGACCTAATAGCTAAGTTATTTAATGACTGGGCTATTTAATAAGATGTTTGCTGAGTTGTAAAACTTCAATTGCAGTTTTACCTAAGGTATACCTACCAGAAATTGCATATTGATGATTATATCTTTCTAACCAGATTCGCAAACTTTCATTAAATGTATCGAGTGAAGTGATTTTGTTCTTTTTCAAGAACGGCTCATAAAACTCGTTATAAGCCAGGTGCTGGAACTGTGAAGCCATACCGTTTACGACGGGGCCGTTATAGGCTCTCATCTGGATATGGTTTATGTCGAGTTCAGTAATTACTTCCTGAAAGGGAACACTATTCTTCCCGGAGAATTCAGCGCCCCTGTCGGTCAAAATACTATTGATGTGAATATTGTTCTCTTTGTACCAAGGAATAACGGTCTCTAGTAAAAAGCCTGCCGCGACTCTGGAGTCATTGGTTGTGGAAATAATGGCATGTGCGAATTGGCTGTAAGCATCGATAAAAGTGTGTTGGTAAATCGGACCAAGATCGTTAATTTCTGCAATTTTAAATGTATCCTGAACACAGACATCACCAGGGAACTTGCAGTCTAATGTTGATTCATTCTGTTCTAATTGATAGAGCTGTTCCATGTCATGTTGAGCTTTGAAACTCAAATGGTTTTGCTGTCTCAATCGACTATTTAGCGCGAGTAATCTGTTTTTCTTGGTTTCTAAGTTATGTCTTAGCCAGATTGTCCTAACCCCACTGGCTGAGATGATACAACCTCTGGCCGTTAGAATTTCTGCGGCTTTTGCTTGGCCATAATTAGGGTAATCGAGCGCAATTTCGATAACTTGATCTTCCACTTCCTGAGACACTCGATTCTTTAATGCCGGTTTTTTTCTCGATAAATTGATTAATCCCCGTTCACCGGCTTCTTCATATTGTTTTTTAAAGCGGTAATAACTGTCGCGACTATATCCCATAATATCGCAAGCTTTGCTGATGCTATTGAGTTCTTTAGCAAGTTGAAGCAGTGCAAGTTTACTGCGGATTTCGTTACTGTTCTGGGTCATAACTTCTCTATTCCATCGAAAAATATGTGCAGCTTAGATTATTCTATCAAAAAAGATGATTCGGGGGGTAGCTAGCTATCTGACCAAAGTCTCGTCTCAGCAGAATACTTGTTCTTTGGAGGGATCGATTAAGCCCCTTAACCTGCGTAGAGGGTCATACTTTCTCATGGGAATGTTAAACCACGGTATTTACGGCGGGTTCGATGAGGCGTTACATGACACTATCGACGGTGTTAATCGTGATGTGCGAAATAATACCAGCATAACCCCCTCTAAAAAGAGTCGTGAGATAGTGACACTGCTTTATTACTTAGGTATATATCAACTGAAAGGCAGTGCTCAGATCACCGCGACGCGTCTCGATATTTCAGTGCATTCAATCTATCGCTATCCCTGAGAGATTAAAGCCAACCAAACTGCGATAGTTTAGTTGGCTTAAGTGTCTATGCTATGGAAACGGCTTTCGTTAACCGAACTCCCCACTCACATAACCTTGTGTTCGAAGATCTTTAGGCTGGTTGAATATCTGGCTAGTCTCTCCATGTTCGACTAATTCCCCCATCCAAAAGAAGGCGGTCTTATCTGAGATACGCTTAGCCTGGTTCATCGAGTGAGTCACAATCACGATAGTGAATTTCTTTCTCAGTTCATCCATTAACTCTTCAATTTTATGGGTCGCGATGGGATCCAGAGCACTCGTTGGCTCATCCATTAAGATAACTTCTGGCTGCATTGCGATAGCGCGAGCAATACATAACCTCTGTTGTTGACCACCCGATAGACCGAAAGCTGGCGTATTGAGTTGCTCCTTTACTTCATCCCAAAGCGCGGCACCGCGCAGCGACTCTTCGACAATTGAATCTAGCTGTTTCTTATCTTTCATGCCCTGAGCTTTTAGACCGAAAGCAACGTTCTCATAGATGCTCATCGGGAATGGATTCGGCTTTTGGAAGACCATACCAACTCGCATTCTTAGTTGTTTTACATCGACATCTGAGTAGATATCTTCTCCCTCAAACTTCACGTCACCGGAGATTGTTACGCCGGAAACCAGATCGTTCATTCGATTTAAGGTTCTAAGTAAAGTGGATTTACCGCATCCTGAGGGACCAATAAGGGCGGTTACCTGACGTGCAGGGATCTCCAATGAGATATCTTTAAGCGCATGGTTATCGCCATAGAATAGATTCAGGTTGTTAACTTCAAGCTTGTTCATGATATCTGGCCTTGTTTAAGATGCTTTATTAAAGCGGTTGGCAATTAATTTAGTTGCCAGATTTAAGATGAGTACCAGGACAATAAGCACTGTGGCTGTTGCGTAGGCCTGATCCCTCTCATGTTGGGTAAATAGCTCTTGGGTTAATTTGTACAGGTGAACGGTTAAGGTGCGGCCCGACTCCAAGACTGATTCAGGTATTTGAGTCACCATACCGGCGGTGAGAAATACCGGGGCTGACTCGCCAATAATCCGGCCAATGCTTAAGATCACTGAAGTGACGATACCCGGAAGAGCACTTGGAAGTATCAAGCGCCAGATGGTGTATACCTTACTACTTCCTAGAGCATAGCCACCCTCACGGTAACTCATCGGTACGGCGAGCAGGGCTTCTTCGGTTGTGCGAATAAGCACAGGTAGAATTAACATTGAGAGGGTTAATGATCCGGCTAAGATAGAAAAGCCTAGGCCTAAGGTTGTGACAAAGAAAGTCATACCAAACAGGCCATAAACGATAGAGGGAATACCAGCTAAAGATTCGATGCAAAAGCGAATCATCTGCACCACTTTACTGCCGGGCTTAGCGTACTCCGTTAAGTAAATTGCGGTCATAATGCCGATAGGCGCGGCGATGCCCAGCGAAAGTCCAACCATATAAACCGTCGAGATTATCATGGACCAGATACCCGAGGCTTCGCCAATGCGGGTGTAAGCGCCGGTAATGAATTCCCAACTCACATGGGAAAAGCCATTGCTGAGAATATGCCATACGACCCAAAGCAGGAACAGGATTGTGATGGCCGCCGAGCTCCATATCGCACCTAAGAGTAGGTTATCTTGTGTGTCTCTTTTGAGTTGAAGCATCAGAAGCTCCTCTTACGGTTTACATAGAGTAGGCTTGCATTGAGTAAAACGATAAAGACCAATAAAACGATGCCGGTCGAATATAGCGCGCTTGCATGAACCCCAGTGGCATACGACATCTCCATGGCGATGTTTGCCGTCAGCGTTCGAGCGGGTTCTAAAATTGAACCTGGCATGGCCGGAGCATTACCCATGACCATGATAATCGCCATAGTCTCTCCTATAGCCCGAGCCACACCCAGCGCGACTCCTGTCAAAATACCGCTACGTGCAGCAGGAACTAACACTTTAAATATGCTGTATATATGGGATGCGCCTAATGCGAGAGCTCCCTCTTTATAGACAGATGGTAATGCTCTTAGAGAGGTCTCTGAAATGGTGATAACCGTAGGCAATATCATGATTGCTAGTACAATTATCCCCGCCAAAATGGTATTTCCAGCCGGAATGTTAAATAGGGTTTCTATGGCGGGGACTATGATAACCAGTCCGAAAAAACCATAGACAACAGATGGGATGCCAGCGAGCAGTTCTACTGCCGGTCTGACTATATCCGCAAGCCATTTAGGCGCCAGTTCAGCCAGAAAAACAGCCGTTAAAATGGCGATAGGTATACCGATAATCACAGCACCCGCTGTAGAGATAAGCGATGCTACTATCATGGGGAATATGCCGAACAGTGCTGGTGGAAGCCACTCTCTCCCCAAGATTAATTCACTGACGCCGGCTTCTTGAAAGGCGGGTAAGCCTTCATGAAACAGGAACCAAGCAATCGTCGCGACAGAGATAACGCCAACCATGGCACTACATAGAAATAGTAGGTGGAATCCCTTTTCAACCCAATCATAAGTTTGTTTTTGAGCTAGTTGCAGCTCAGATGTGCGGATTTTATTTACCGTATCCATCACTTTGCCTCAAGGTCATGCGATTTAATCTGCTTGATGTAAGAGTTAAAGAGGAGCCTAGGCTCCCCAGTTATCAAATGTTGCATTAGTTAATACGGATATAACCTTGTTCTGTAATGATGTTTTGACCATCATTCGATAGGATGTAGTCGATAAAGTCTCGAGCTTCTTGGGCCACGTTGTTTTTAACGAGTACGACAAATGGACGAGCGATGGTGTATTCTCCGGCGGCAATGTTCTCATCTGTTGCTGCGATACCGTCGACTTTCAACGCTTGTAGAGAGTTATCGACTGAACCCAGAGATATGTAGCCGATAGCAAAAGTGTTATTTGCAACTATGGTTTTGACCATGCCGTTACCATTACCAACTTGAGCGGTTGGTGTGATGGCGGATACCTTCATGCCTTTTACTTTACGCTTTAGCTTCATTATGTCTTCGAATGCGCCGCGGGTTCCTGATGCGGCATCTCGAGTCACCACTACAATAGGTTTGTTCTCTCCGCCCACTTGGTTCCAGTTTTTAACCTCACCGCGATAAATTTTAGCTATTTGATCTTTACTTAGGTTTTGTACTGGGTTGGCATTGTTGACTGTGACCGCAATACCGTCACGAGCAATAACCACTTTTTCTGTGTCTGCGGTCATTTCACTGCTTTTAACATCACGAGACGACATGCCTATCATGCTGGTGCCATCTTTAGCGGCGCGGATACCTGCTGATGAGCCGGTACCTTGTACTTCTACACTTTTACCCGCTGATTGCTGATAGGTTTCTGCCAATACTTCCATGACATTAGTGACAGAGGTTGAACCTGAAACCGTAACTGTTGCGCTTGCCTGAGCAAGTGGTGCTGTTATTAAGCTAACAGCGGCTAATAAACCAATAACTTTTTTCATCACAAGTTCCACTCTATTAAGTCGAAATACACATTGAATTAGGGCTTCTCTTTGGAAGCAGGGGCATTAAGACAGATAAATATGACAGCTAAGTTACAGTCAGTACTTTCGGATTAGGCTGGTAGGTTTGTTGCGACGTGTTTTGTTTGTATTGTGTTGGTTTATTGTTTTTTTCGGCTGTGTAGGGATGTTGACACTGCCACCGATAAGATGAGGTGAGCTGAAACTGCTAACTACCTAAAAGCTAAGCGAGATAGGGCTTCTACACCTGAGAGGATTTCTGCTTTAAGCGGATGAACTCAAAGTTACGAGTAAGCTAAGCAATATGAATATGTTAATAAAACAGTTTTTAACTGCCGAGATAAATTTTTTATGAAGCTTTTGTGACAGCTAACTTTTTAAGGGATATATATTCTCGCCTGCAGACAAAGCACTTTAGTCGATTTAATTTCCAATCGAGACTGTTGATGGTGTTTCTTCTTTATGCCGAGATAGTATCGTTTGAATGCCGTTCTAGTTTACGCCATACCTTTTCGTGGAAGTAAAAAACCACGGTATTTATGGCGGGTTCGATGAGAGCGACAGTGCCACCGATGACGACGCTACCAGTCAATAGGTAAGTCACAGAGAATGCGACGCTAAAGTGTAGTATTGCAAATGTGATTGTTTTATTCATGATGAGTCTCGTTATCGAATGCTTTTAAATGATAACCGTTCTCATTTGGCTTTGGTAGTGAGGTAATTAGATTTGTTTAATCGGTTTGTTCAATTGAAAGCTGCTTTTAGTTATAAAGCCGTCAGCTTTAATGTCTAGTAATAAAATACTAACGGCTTTATTCAAGTCAACTATTCTGGATAGGTTCCAGTTTGGTTAGACGTTGGATTAATAGTGCCAAGGGAATTTAGAGAAATCTTGATCTCGCTTCTCTAAGAATGCATCGCGGCCCTCTTGAGCTTCAGCTGTACCATAAGCTAATCGCGTTGCTTCACCGGCAAACAGTTGCTGACCCACTAAGCCATCATCGGCCATATTGAAGCCATATTTAAGCATGCGCATAGCCGTCGGAGACTTAGAGTTAATCTCTCTGGCCCAGTTTAGTGCTTCGGTTTCGAGTTCAGCATGTGGGATAGAGCGGTTGACCATACCCATGTCGAAGGCTTCATCGGCGCTGTAATTAAAGCCAAGGAAGAAGATCTCACGAGCGCGTTTCTGGCCTATCATCTTGGCGAGGTATGCACTGCCATAACCAGAATCGAAGCTACCTACATCGGGATCGGTCTGCTTAAAGATTGCATGTTCTTTAGATGCTAAAGTGAGGTCACATACAACATGCAGGCTGTGTCCACCACCAACGGCCCAACCTGGAACAACGGCGATAACGACTTTCGGCATAAAACGAATTAAGCGTTGTACTTCGAGTATATGAAGACGTCCCATACGGGCTAGGTCAGGTGTACCCTGTTCGGCGCCTTCATATTTATAACCATCTTTGCCACGAATGCGTTGATCGCCGCCAGCGCAGAATGCCCAGCCACCATCTTTTGCCGATGGACCATTACCGGTTAGCAGTACACAACCTACATCTGACCACTGTCTTGCATGGTTTAATGCCGTGTATAACTCATCAACAGTCTTGGGGCGGAAAGAGTTTCTACACTCTGGGCGGTTTATTGCGATACGTACAGTGCCCTGATCTTTGGCTCTGTGGTAGGTGATATCTTCAAAATCAAACCCGGAAACTTGATCCCATAGTGTGGGATCAAAAATGTCTGAAACCTGCTGACTCATGATATTTAGCCTTTAATACCCAAATTTAGATTGAGCAAAGGCTAGGCCGAAACTTAACTCAGGTCAATCGTCAGTTTCCATTAATGCCTGGCTATATGTCTAGAATATTAAGTTATTTGAAAACTACTTTAGCCTGTCACAAATAAAAAAGAGGTTATCTTTATTGAAACTATCATGCTGTTTCGTTTTGCCACTACAGTAGTCATCTTTGAACTCTTGCAGGGTATACTCAGATGCAAGTACATCGTCCAGAGCTTTTAGTTCTCGTTCAGACATGCGTTGGCCAATCTCTTTTTTCAGATGGGCTAGCCTGTTATCTACCCTAATGATTTTAGTACCCGTTAACGAGTCTAATTTCCGCTCGATTTTTTGTAATAGCTCATCTGATTTCGCAATCGGCTCATCGAGCTTATTGGTCTCAGTTGCTACGTAATATAGCAACCCAGCTCCTAATCCTAATATGATCCAGCCTCTCATATTTTTAACCCAACTTTGATGAATAAAATGTAATATAACAGGTATAATAAGCTAATTTTCGTGCAATATTAAAGCGGTAAGGTTACAAAGATGAGCACAGAGTCTGAAAAAAAGGATTATTCGAAGGCTAAACGAATCAAGATCCATCAACCAGATGCAAATAAGGCTGATCGATTTAACCCACGTAATCGAATATATGTTCGAGCCGTCGATGGACTCTGGAGTCAGCTCCGAAGACGATTAGGTTGGGTCGCCATGCTCTTTTTCCTTATCTTACCTTGGATCCCTTGGGGTGACCGTCAAGCTGTTTGGTTTAATCTGGGCGAGCAGAAGTTTCATATTTTCGGTTTGACCATTTGGCCTCAGGATTTAACTCTATTAGCTGCGCTTTTAATGATAGCCGCCTTTGGCTTATTCTTTGTTACGACTTACCTTGGTAGGGTGTGGTGTGGTTACACTTGTCCTCAAACGGTTTGGACGTTTATTTTTATCTGGTTTGAAGAGAAGCTTGAAGGGGCCCGCAATAAGCGGATTAAATTGGATCAGATGCCCTGGAGTTTCAATAAACTTTGGCGAAAAACGGCAAAGCATGCATCCTGGCTATTCATTTCATTATTAACGGGAATGACGTTTGTCTCCTACTTTGTGCCTACCAGTGAAGTATATCGTGATGTATTTACTTTAAGCGCGAGCGGGGGGATCTACTTTTGGGTCGTACTCTTTACTCTCGCTACTTATGGTAATGCGGGCTGGATGAGGGAGATCATGTGTATTCATATGTGTCCCTATGCGCGGTTCCAGGCTGCGATGTTCGATAAAAATACCTTTATTGTTGGTTATGATAATAAACGAGGTGAAACACGAGGCCCAAGATCACGTAAAGCCGATCATAAAGAGATGGGGCTGGGTGATTGTATTGATTGCGACCTTTGTGTGCAGGTATGTCCTACCGGTATAGATATTCGAAATGGCTTACAGTATGAATGTATTAACTGTGGTGCCTGTATCGATGCCTGCGATACGACCATGGATCGTATGGGGTACGATAAAGGACTCATCGCTTACACCACTGAAAATAAACTCGATGGAATAAAACAGAAAGTGCTTAGACCAAAGCTAGTTGGTTATGGTGTAGTTCTGACTGTTATGATCGTGATATTTGTCTATGCAAGCGCAACCATAGCACCTGTACGCATTGATGTTATTCGGGATAGAAACCAGTTATTCAGAGAGAATAATGAGGGTTTGATTGAAAATACTTTCACATTGAAGATTCTCAATAAGACTGAATCTGCTCATGACTATAAACTGGCTGTAGAAGGTTTACCTGAGTCTCTATGGTATGGGTTACAACGAGTTCATATCGCGGGGGGGGAGGTGTTAACTCTACCTATTAGTATTGCGGTTGATCCGGTAGAGCTTTCAAGATCGATGACTAACATTAATTTCAGGGTGACAGCAGTTAATGCTGATACAAACAATGGTGATGTGATCGAGGCAAAACAGGAGTCACGATTCTTTAGTCAGTAGCCATGGTTAGTTTTGAATAGATAAGAGTATAAAAAGGGGCGTTTAGCCCCTTTTCGGTATCCTAAGCACATATTTCGTATCTTAAGTCGCCGTATCGATTGATAAAGCTGCACTCAAGGCTCTTAATGTGGTTTTCTTTCAAAAAGCCCTTGTGCTCCAAGCTCACATCCCTATAATGCGCATCCACTGACACGGCACAGCAGGCCAACGAGTTAGCGTTAAGCTAAGGAGTACGGGACTTGCAGCGTGTTAGATTGTTTGAATCCTTCGGAAATTGAACTTAGGTGAAAAGCGGTTTAAGTGGTTCATTGATGTGCTCTGTATAAGAAAGCATCGCTTGGAAAACTTCTTAAAATAAGCGCTTGACGCCAATCACGGGAAGTGTAGAATACACCTCCTCAAGCCAACGACCTAGCGTCTAACGGCAGCATCTGAAAGATTGATGCTAACGCTCTTTAACAAATTGAAACAAGAAATCTGTGTGGACACTCACAGGTGTTGAGTTATTCGAAATTGCTTCTTAGGAAGCAATCAAAAATTTAACTCGATGAACCACTGAGTGACCATAGCAATATGTAAACTTCATTACCCATTCTTTTATAAGAGTGGATTGATGAAAAACAGTATAATTCATTGAGCCGTTTTGCTCACGCTCTTAGTTGAGTTAGTGAGTAAAACAAAAAAACTTTAATTGAAGAGTTTGATCATGGCTCAGATTGAACGCTGGCGGCAGGCCTAACACATGCAAGTCGAGCGGAAACGGAGATAGCTTGCTATCAGACGTCGAGCGGCGGACGGGTGAGTAA
>NZ_RXNU01000016.1 GCF_003966225.1 Shewanella canadensis | reverse complement strand
CCAGCAGCAGTTACTTCAAAGCTAAAATCATTTATACAGATACCAGCCCGACTCTTACCTATAAGACGGGCTGTAATTTTCCCATCAGAGAAGCATCGCCCCAATTACACGCAGTGAATTCAAACAATAGCCAACCGAACACTTCGAACAGCAATGGGCCTTCATCCAGCAGCAGTTACTTCAAAGCTAAAATCATTTATACAGATACCAGCCCGACTCTTACCTATAAGACGGGCTGTAATTTTCCCATCAGAGAAGCATCGCCCCAATTACACGCAGTGAATTCAAACAAAAGCCAACCGAACACTTCGAACAACAATGGGCCTTCATCCAGCAGCAGTTACTTCAAAGCTAAAATCATTTATACCGATACCAGCCCGACTCTTACCTATAAGACGGGCTGTAATTTTCCCATCAGAGAAGCATCGCCCCAATTACACGCAGTGAGTTCAAACAAAAGCCAACCGAACACTTCGAACAACAATGGGCCTTCATCCAGCAGCAGCTACTTCAAAGCTAAAACCATTTATACCGATACCAGCCCGATTCTTACCTATAAGAAGACGAGCTGTAATTTTCCCATCAGAGAAGCATCGCCCCAATTACACGCGGTGAGTTCAAACAAAAGCCAACCGAACAGTTCGAACAACAATGGGCCTTCATCCAGCAGCTACTCCCCTAAACCATCCTATTGATATACTGTTGTTTTTGCTTTATTCTCCTGCTGATACATAAATACACAAAATATTCACGATATTATTACAAGGAAGTTATATGAAACTAATTAAGTTTTTTAGTTTTGCTTGCCTCTCTATCCTCAGCTATAACGCTGTGGCAAAAATAGAAAATCCAGCCGAAGTATTCAGCCGTTCAGCCGAGTTCACCAATGTGAAAATCTCCCCAGGTGGAGACTACCTCAGCACGATAACCACAAAAGATGGCAAAAAAGTGCTGATCATTTTAGATGCAAAAACCAGAAAGCCACTTCATTCGGTCTATTTCTCCACCAACGCTCAGGTTGGCGACTATCAGTGGGTTAACGATGAAAGAGTGGTGCTCCAAAAAGTGTATCTGAAGGGCTGGCAAGATCATCCGCTCTATTATGGAGAGCTGATGGCCGTTAACGCCGACGGTTCAAAGCCTGTGTATTTATTTGGTTACAATCAACAAGGACAACAGACTGGCACCAGAATCAAGAAAAATACCCCGATAAGAGCCACGGCCTATATCCTTGACCCCATGCCAGAAAACAAACGCTACATGCTAGTAAAGGCCCTTCCCTGGGGCTCGGGCGGTAGTAACACGGCTGAAAATTTACAACAAGTTTATCGTGTCGATGTCTACAAGGGAAAGCGTAAGAAACTCGTCACATCCCCTATCTCATATGCCAATTTCTTAACCGATGATGAAGGTGAGGTTAGATTTGTCAGTGGCACCAGAGATTACATCAACTCTAGCCTCTTCTACCGAGAGGATAACCTTTGGGTGGATACAGAAAAACTGCAGTTAAACTTGGATCAAATGCGACCCATTGCATTCAGCGATGATAAAGACAGTGTCTATGTCGTTGGCAGTGAACCCGGAAAAAATAAAGGCATATACCTGATCAACATAAAAACAGGAACGAAGAAACTGGTAAGCCGGGATGATGTGGTCGATCCCTACAACGTCTGGATCAATCAAAATAACAAAAAACTCTACGCAGTTGAATTTGAAAATGGTTATCCCAATTATGAATTCGTAGATAAACAAGATGCTCGGGCAAAGTTGATAAAACAGTTACTTGCATCTTTACCCGGACACCAGATCCACCTCCTCAGTGAAACCACTGATGCGAATCAATTTATAATCAAAGCATTTAACGATCGCAACCCCGGTGATTATTATCTATTTAACACCGAGACCATGAAGCTTGAATACCTGGTATCTCAAAAAAACTGGCTCGATCCCGAATTAATGGCCGAGGTTAAACCTATTAGCTTTACCAGCCGAGACGGTAAAAAAATCCACGGTTACCTCACCCTGCCAAACAACGTGGAAGCAAAGAACTTACCCTTAGTGGTCAATCCTCATGGTGGACCACATGGACCAAGGGACTGGTGGGGATTCGATGCTCAAAACCAACTGATTGCCAGCCAAGGCGCCGCGGTATTACAGATAAACTTTCGTGGTTCGGGCGGATACGGTAAAGAGTTTGAACATCTGGGCCATCAGAAATGGGGCACCGATATTCAGTATGACATCATCGATGGGACTAAACATGTCATCGAACAGGGATTAGTAGACAAAGACCGCATCTGTATTGCCGGGGGCAGCTTCGGTGGTTATTCAGCATTGATGGCACCGACACTTGCACCTGACATGTTTAAATGCGCTATCGGGTTTGCAGGAGTCTACGATCTGCCATTAATGTTCAAAGAGGGAGACGTACAGAGTCGTCGTGCTGGCGAGCGTTATCTGGAGAAGGTCTTAGGAGAAGACACTAAGGTCTTGCAATCTATGTCACCGACTCATAATGTCGATAAGCTCAAGACTACGCTTTTACTGGTTCATGGTGGTGATGATGAGCGTGCGCCCATCGAGCAGTTTGAAGCGCTGGAAGATGCACTTAAAGAGCATCACTATCCTTACCAGAAATTAATAATGGACGACGAAGGTCATGGTTTCTACAACGACGAGCATCAAGCAAAGTATTATGGTGAGATGTTGAGCTTCCTGAAAGAAAACCTCAAACTATAACCTGCGATTCCCCCTTAAAAGCCGATAGCCTCTATCGGCTTTTTTGTTATCTTAACTCAGATTTCTGGTATATATTTACAGCAAATAGCGGTATCCTCCCGCTCTCTCTTAATTCAAGCCCCGAGCCAGAAGTTGACTCCGGCACGGATTAAGAGAAGACTGACACCTCAGCAAGTCCAGCGTTTGTTGCGGCAAAAGATACACAATAAAACCACTACCCATCATAGTGGAGGAACTTATGACATCAAAAGACGCCGTTCTCAGTGAATCAGCACAGCTTGTGCAAAGTGCATTATTAACACGTGGACTCGAGACTCCTATGCTCCCGTGTGAGCTTAGCGCCGATGAGCGTAAAGATCAGATTGAGCAGCATATGCGTGCAATCTTAAATTTAATGTCGCTGGATCTGACCGATGACAGTTTGGCCGATACACCACGCCGTATAGCCAAGATGTATGTCGATGAAATTTTCTCAGGTCTGGATTATCAAAATTTCCCCAAGATCACTGTCATCGAAAATAAGATGGGATTCGATGAGATGATCAAGGTTAACGATATCAGTCTGACGAGTACCTGCGAACATCACTTAGTCACCATTGATGGTTTAGCCACCGTGGCTTATCTGCCAAGAAAAAATATCATAGGCCTGTCTAAGATCAATCGCATCGTGCAATTCTTCGCACAGCGTCCTCAGGTGCAGGAGCGACTCACTCAACAAGTTTTAGTCGCACTACAGACCCTGCTAGAGACCAAAGATGTCGCCGTAAAGATGGATGCCGTACATTATTGTGTGAAATCCCGTGGCGTCATGGACTCCACCAGCTCAACGACAACCACGGCACTGGGCGGCATTTTCAAATCGAACCCAGCCACACGCGCAGAGTTTCTAAGTAATTAAGAGCACCAGATACGAGTTCCTAGAACCTAGGTACTAGGAACTCAACACTTCTTTTAAATCCCGTACTGATCGCGATAAGCACTCACCGACTCAAGCTGCGCTTCCATTCCTGATTTTTCAGAAAGATAGTTAATCAAATCACCCAACTTGATGATAGAAACAATCTCACAGCCAAAGTCACGCTCAACTTCCTGAATAGCCGAAAGCTCGCCCTTACCCTTCTCCTGACGATCGAGCGCGATTAATACCCCCGCTAACGAAGCTTCATGAGCCTGAATAATCTCCATAGACTCACGAATCGCGGTACCGGCGGTGATCACATCATCCACCAACATAACGCGGCCTTTAAGCTCACTGCCTACCAGGCTGCCGCCTTCACCGTGATCTTTCTTCTCTTTACGGTTAAAGCAGTAAGGAATATCGATATCATGATGCTCACATAAAGCGACGGCCGTCGTTGTCGCAATTGGGATCCCTTTGTACGCAGGTCCAAACAGAAGATCGTGTTGGATCCCTGAATCGACTAACGCAGCGGCATAGAAGCGCCCGAGGCGAGCCAGATCGCGACCGGTATTAAACAGGCCAGCATTGAAAAAATAAGGACTCGTACGACCAGATTTAAGCGTAAACTCGCCAAATCTCAGTACCTGACGCTCTAATGCAAATTCAATAAACTCACGTTGATAGGCTTTCACAATCTCTCCTTAAAATTTGTAGGCAGGTCTTATTATTTTACTTACAAAAAGGACCCCGAAGGGCCCTTAATTTTACTTGATAACAAATCAGCTCAATGCTGCTTTCTGTATATCGACAATTTCACGAATACCGTGCTTCGCAAGCTCCAGTAAACTCAGTAGCTCTTCATGGCTAAATGGTTCACCTTCTGCAGTGCCCTGGATCTCGATCATCTTGCCGGTTTCTGTCATCACGACATTCATATCGGTCTCAGCTTCGCTGTCTTCAAGATACTCAAGATCACAGATTGGCTCACCTTTATAGATACCAACACTGACTGCAGCGATAAGGAACTTAAGTGGATTGGTTTTTAAAATACCTTTTCCACGAGCCCAGTTAAGCGAATCAACCAAGGCAACACATGCGCCAGTGATAGCAGCGGTACGTGTACCACCATCGGCCTGAATCACATCACAATCGATAACGATGGTGTTTTCACCCAGAGCCTTCATGTCGACGGCTGCACGTAATGAGCGACCGATAAGGCGCTGGATCTCTTGAGTACGACCAGATTGCTTGCCACGAGCAGCTTCACGGTTCATACGGCTGTGAGTCGAACGCGGTAGCATGCCATACTCGGCAGTCACCCAACCTTGACCTTTTCCCTTAAGAAAACGTGGAACTCCCTCTTCGAAGCTGGCAGTACAAAGTACTTTAGTGTCACCGAACTCAACTAAAACAGAGCCTTCAGCATGAGCTGTAAACTGACGAGTAATTGTCACTGGACGTGATTGAGCTGGCGTTCTGTCGCTAGGGCGCATAGGAAATTCCTGTATTCATAAATCTATAGGCGAATTTGGGTGCATATTATAGGGGCTTGTCGCGTTTGACGCCACGTTATTCGAACTCTTGGGTTAAAGCCAGGCGAGATTACTTTGACCCTTGCAAGCATAGGTCTATAATCCCAGTTCACTTTAACGTTTACACGATTGGGAAAACCCATGATCCAAAGTATGACAGCCTATGCTCGTATCGAGCACAAAGCCGAGTGGGGTACCGCCTCTTGGGAAATTCGTTCCGTCAATCAGCGCTATTTAGAAACCTACCTGCGCCTACCTGAACATTTTCGCAATCTGGAGCCAGTGCTAAGAGACCGTCTGCGTAAACGTTTAAACCGAGGCAAGATTGAAGTTAACCTAAGATATGACCTCGCCGACAACAGCACGAATGAACTGCAGATCAACCAAGATCTAGCTAAGCAGCTGATTAATGCTGCTAACTGGGTAAAAGAGGAAGCCGGTCAGGGTGAACTGAACCTAGTCGATATCTTAAAGTGGCCGGGCGTCATGTCAGGTTCAGAGCAAGATATGGATGCATTAGGCAAAGAGCTATTAGTTGCTTTCGATTCTGCAATCGACCAGTTCATCGAAGCACGTGGCCGTGAGGGTGCGGCAATCAACACCATGCTACAAACACGCCTCGATGCCATCGTTGAGCAGGTCACTATTGTTCGCGAACATATGCCTACCGTTATGCAATGGCAACGTGACAAGTTGATTAATCGTTTAGCCGAGATCACTGGCGAACTCGATCCGGCTCGTATGGAGCAGGAGATGGTTATTCTTGCTCAGAAGATGGATGTCGCCGAAGAGATGGACAGGCTCGATGCCCATGTTGCCGAGACACAACGTATCCTTAAGAAAGGTGGCGCACAAGGCCGCCGTTTAGACTTTATGATGCAAGAATTTAACCGCGAATCTAACACCTTAGCATCTAAATCTATCAGCGCTGAAGTCACAGCGGCAGCGGTAGAGCTTAAGGTTCTAATCGAGCAGATGCGTGAACAGATCCAGAACGTAGAGTGATGTTCATCGAAAAACCTGTTTAAAATCACAAAGCCTCGGTCTGTCGAGGCTTTGTTTCATTTACCGGGTAGAGCGCTCAGCGTTATCAGATAGATGGCGCAAACGCTTGGTGAGCTTTAACGATGGCTGCACTGACATCGGCAACGCTTTGGGTGCCGTCAAACTTGTTATAGGTCAGCTTTCCAAAGTCAGCCAATTTGCCATAATACTTTACCAATGGCTTAGTCTGCTGATGATAGATCTCCAGCCGACTTCTTACCGTGCTCTCTTCATCATCGGCGCGAATAATAAGCGCCTCGCCGGTCAGGTCATCTTTACCTTCGACTTTAGGTTGCTTAAACACGGTATGGTAAACACGACCAGACCCCGGATGAATACGGCGCCCTCCCATACGTTTCACAAGCTCTTCATCGGGCACATCGATCTCAACCACATGATCGATATCGATACCGTTAGCCACCATGGCATCGGCCTGCGGCAGGGTGCGAGGGAAACCATCTAATAAGAAACCGTTAGCGCAATCGCCTTGAACGATCCGCTCTTTAACTAAGCCGATAATTAAATTATCGGAAACCAACAGACCACTATCCATCAGCTGTTTGGCTTCCAAGCCCAATGGGCTCTGAGCCTTAACGGCTGCGCGTAACATGTCACCTGTCGAGATCTGTGGGATGCCGTACTTTTCCATGATGAACTGCGCCTGGGTTCCCTTACCTACACCCGGTGCACCTAATAGCATAATACGCATCTTATTATTGTCCTCTTTTTCTAAGCTGTTGATTCAGCTTTTGATTTAATGATTGATTAAACTGTTGATTATGTTCTTCGATATAGGGCGGCCTGACTTGACCGCCCTGTTCGATGAGATGGAGCTGGAGTGATTGTACTTTTGGCATGGATCCCAGGTTAAATCGGGTTTCATGCCTTTCTTGCGAGGTTTTTGAAGGCTCAAAAACCCTGTTCTTTACCTGCCGTTTAGTCAGCCAAGGCTTTCTTAATAGCCGGCATCATCTGTCTCTTACGCGATAGGGTGTCTTCCAGTACAAACAGACCCTGGTTGTTTTGCTTCACCCCATAGGCTTTACTGGCTGTCTTCGCCTCTTTATCGCTGTTGGTGAGTACAAAAGCGGTCTTTTTCTGCATATCTACGATGGCGAAGAAGATCTGTTCTCTTTTCTGATTTTTACGAGCCTTTGCCATGGCATTGCGGAGCTCATCCACGCGTCCCAGTAGCTCGCTGGAGTCCAGCACTTCTGCCACACCAAAACCAATATCTTGGCCATTTACGGTGTAGTTCTTATAGTCGCCCACGACTATGTCATATGCGCTGACATCCGACAGATCGGATTTAGCCTTAAACATGCCTTGAGCAAACTCATCGGCGTTAATGTTGGCTTTTGCCGAAAGTGTCTTAACCAGCTCTATATCACGCTGGGTTGTGGTCACCGATTTAAGATTTAGCGTGTCCGACAAGATACCCGCAAGCAGAAGTCCCGCCATGGTTTTTGAGATGGTTTTGCCATGATCTAATGCATCATCGGCAATAATGGTTGCCGCCGATCCCCAAGGCTTAATGACAATACTGATAGGCGCCGATAATGAAATTGGATTATCTCTCAGGGCGTGATGGTCGATCACGGCCTGAATATTGTTTTGATCCACGCCTTTCATCAGCTGCGTCGTTTGGTTGAAATCTACCAAAGCCACCTTGGCATTTTCCAGGTTTCTGGCCAATGGAGGCGTTTTTACATTTAGCTTATCCAATACAAACTGAGTCTCTTTATTGAGTTTACCTGTGCTGCGCGCCTGTCCGCCGTAAAACTCTGCAGCCGCGATGGCAGAAACAGTAGTATCGGTATCAGGAGTCGTGTGGCCAAACCAAAGCGTATCAGATGAGATAGGCAGGGCATTGAGTGAAAGGTCGAGATCCGCGCTCTGGCAGGGTAATGCCATAGCCGCAGTCAATGATAGAGCAACAAGAGTCAAACGATGAAAAGTCATGATACTTCCCCGTAATTAATTATTATCTTATTTGAGACCCGGTTGAAACTGTTGAGCCCAACCGGACTAGAGGTATTTGGTTTCGAGGGAAGTGTTAAGTACCTTCCCCCATCTGGTGTTACACATCAATTATTCGGCGACACCTGACCAGTAGTAATGCTGGTTGCTGCGAGCCTTAATATCCATATTCTTCTTGATGATAGGCTTCAAATAATCTCTTGCCGTATCACCCAGCAGTTCATAGCCTTTCAGTGCATTGCCACCATCTAACTTAGCGGCAAGTTTTGCCCGGCTTTTAGGGTTATCCAGAGAAGAACCTGCAGCCACAGCGACCAACAGCTTACCTTTAGCGCCTATCACTTTTGCAGAGGTCTGCTTCATGTTGCCCTTAGCACCTAACACGACAACCGAAAGCGGCTTACCATTCAAGGCTGTTTGATACACCTCGCCCTGAACACCTTCCTGACCTGCGATTACCTGCTTATCACCGTTAGTCTTCACATTGATAGTGCCGTCGAGATTACGTGTCTTGATCCCATCGAGAGCGGCAATCTTAACCTCTGGTGCGACATCCGGAGTATTAGGGTTCTTCTTGGCATCGAAGCGCTTACTGACTGCGAAAGCCACCTCGGTCTTAGATTGAGACTGATCTTTAGCCAGCAGATCTGCCTGCTTCAACTTACCGTAAAGCCAGGTGTTGAGCTTGTTAAGCTCTTCGCGATTCTTCGTTTTACCTTCGAAGCCAATCTCCAGCAATAGCGGCTCGCTGTACTTACCCTCTTTACCGAACTTTCCAGGTTCGATGATCTTTTTCCAGATCTGAATTTCAATTTCATGTCCGGCAAAGGGACCGGTATTGAGCCAACCTTTATACTTAGATTGACGCATGATGTCGGTCTTTAGCACCTCATCGGCACCATAGCGCATCAGTGGCGTCATCTGCTTGTATGCACGCCTATCTGCAAACATCAGGTAATCGAAAATTTCCTTTGAATCAGCGTTATAGAAATCAAAGTTCAAGAAGTTAAAACCTACATCGGTAGCAAGGCTGTATAGGTCGCCACCGATAGAGACATCCACCTCTCCTTCGCCATTGATCATAGGTTTCAAGTCAGCAACATCCGATGAGCGAAGCTTATGGGTAAATTTGGATTTACGCGGCTTACTGACGTCCAAACGAACCCGGAAAATCTCATCCTGACTTTTAAGGAAGCGGTCCTGGGTATCCATATAGAACCCCTCTTTAAACTTGACCTTGGCACGCCAGTCGATAAAGGGGGTCTTCTCGACAAATGCTTTGCCTAGTTTCTTTCCTTCAGCATCCCAAAAATAGTTATCATCGATCATGTAATGCCACTCGATATCCTTCATCTCCTTTAACGAGATTGGTTTAGCCGGGCCATAATCTTTTAAATATTCATAATCTAATTCGGCAATTTGTGGTGCAATGGCGATCAGCATTTCACCCGCATTATGCAATGCCTCTTCGGTGCGACCTGGACGACGTTTGTTGTAACGACCCGATTTGTTATTCATGATCCATTGGCCGTTTTCCATCTCCAGCTCACCACCAATACGAGCCTTGCTTCCACCAATTAAGGCAGTGTGTCCGTATTTCTCTTTGTATCCCCATTTTTTAGGCTTACCATCCTCGATTCTCATCATCCCTTCTTTGTATTTTCTTCCCCAGGGAGAGGTCACTTCAGGGGCAATAACGAAGTTGCCATCCTTATCGATAACCCAAACATACCCTTCCCCCTTGTCCAGAACGATAGGGTTGTCGGCATTACCGACTTGCAGGTAGGGGTTCAAAGCGATCAGATGATGATTGTTGACTTCGTAAGCCTTAATATAGGCTGGTGGCATAACAGGGCCATAAAGCGTATCCAAGCTGCTTGAAGCGATAGCGCTAAAGGCAAAAGGTAGAACAGATAGTGCGAGTAGATGTGATCTCATAGCTCATTTCCTTGAACGATACTAAAAAGTCGATAGTAAAAGTCGATTGTTAAACGTTAACTTCTCCGATGAATGCCAGCTCCGCGACAGTCGTTGTCGCTGCTTTATGGAAGCGTAATGAGAGCATTTATCCGGTGCATGATGTTATTGGAATTGCACACCTATTTATCTCATCGTCTTCCTGCCTAAAGGCATTCACTGCTGTGGTCAGTTGAACCTGTGTTGGTTCTTATTTAACCATGTGCCTAGAATAAACCTAATGAGAATCAAAACAGTGATCCCGACCAAATAGTCTCAACTAAATCGTACAAACAATGGCAAGAGAAATACACGTAAGCCTCTAGCAGAAATGACTAAATACCAGCGTGCAGTTAGACGCAGAAACCAGATCTAACATAAACTACCTTATAATAGTGCGTATACCTTAGGATAGAAGGGAGCGAGACCCTACAGTCGTTGGAATTGTGACTGGTAGCTAATACTAAATACCTACTTTTGGCAGGCTGTACAAAAGGATAATCCACCGGATTTCTGAATTAACAGATTAACGTTCTCCTAATCTTTGTCAGCAATACACTACTCTTATTCAAAATTTCAACTAACAGAATTTTAAATGAATAACCAAAGAAAACATGGTAGAAAAATTTACACTACAATTAACTTTGATCACTCTTTTAAAATTCAATATAAAAATAACAATAACTAGTTAATACTAAAACAACTAATAAAGGTTTAAATATTACATTCCATTTTCAACATAAATATGACCACCATTAATAATACTGACAATAATCATAAGCAGCAAAAGCTAACCAAGCCAAACATTAATTATTAGCGACAACATCAATCCACAGATTGTCACACCACTTAAAACAGCAAAGGCACAATAGAGAGCAATATTAAAATATAAATACATGAACCTTTACCAATTAGCAGAAACTCAAAACATTCAGACTAATCAAACTACGACCTGATTAAATAAATTCTGAACGACAAACAAACCAATAAAACATGCCAAGGCCGATATTATTGGAGTAATAACCCAGCCCATCAATATTTGGGATAACACCGCCCATCGAATAGGTAAACGCTTCAACAATGCAATACCAATGACCGCACCAATTACAGCTTGCGAACTGGAGACCGGCACTAAAGGTATCGCGGGTAACCCCAGCTCAACAAAGCCATTTGACAGAGATTGCGAAGAGAAGATAAATAACACGATAGAATGGGCCATCACTACAACCCAGGCTGTTATCGGCGTCATAGGGATTAGGTTATCCCCTACGGTGAGCATCACTTTTTTGGAATAGGTAAAAACACCTATACTAATGGCGACAGAACCGATAAAAAACAGCTGCATAGCGGGACTGAACTCAATTCCCATCCATATTGCAGAGTCGATAGGCGCACTCAGTACAAATACTCCCATGACATTGGCAATATTGTTTGCCCCCAGACTGTAAGAACCGAATGCTCCCGCAATGATCAAGCCGATTCGAGTCCATTTATCCAATTGAAACAAGCCGGGACGAAACCAGTTTATCGATGCTGCAACCAGCTTATATAGCAGCACAGCGGTGATCGCAGCCAGAATGGGACACATGATCCAGGTACTGAGGATTTTACTCAACACCTTAGGATCGGTTGCCATACCACTGAATAGGTTCCAGCCAATAATGGCGCCTACAATCGCTTGACCCGTAGAGACAGGAAGCCCGGATTTAGTCATGAAATAAACCGTCGTTGCAGCCGACAGGGCAACGGTAAAGGCACCACCTAAGGCTGAGACTTTACCTAAGGCACCTAAGGTATGTGATGCACCCGCGCCACTAATTACGGCGCCTAAGATCACCATGACAGAACAGATAAGCGCCGCGGTCGAGAACTTAACCATTTTTGTTCCAACGGCGGTGCCGAACACATTCGCAGCATCATTCGCGCCTAACGACCACCCCAGAAACAGACCACTGGAGAGGAAAATCCAAATAGCAATATCCATCGAACCCTCCCTCTATTGAACGCGTTTTAGTGTGAATATTGAGATACGGTCACTGATATCTTCGGCTAAATTTGCCACCTGATCGATTCGGTCAAAGAAGTAACGCAACTGAACTTTATTTATTAATGGCAGATCTGTTTCAAATAAAATAGTTTTAGCTCTGGTACACACTTTATCTGCATCGCTTTCAAACATGATTGTTTTTTTATGATATTCCTGAACACGTTGAAGATCGGTGAAAAAACTTTTAGCACATAATAGAGCGTGGTCAATTGTATCGCCGACCACATTCAACAACAATAATAGATCTTCTTCAACTTCGGCTGGAATTAATGGTTTCTCAATATCCAAATGCAGACCGATTGTTTCTTGTTTATTTATAAGCCTGTCAGTTAATTCTATTAGTGATGCCACATCGGAGCGAAGATCCGGAATTAACGTTTTCCTATATAGAGTATTTTCAATATCTCTCTTTAAATTATCTGCATGTTGCTCAATTCTTTGTAACTCATCTAGTGTACTTTTAAATTCTTCACTGTCGGCGCCATGTCTTAAATAGGCTTTCCATAACTGAACAAATGCATGATGAGATAATGTGACTTGGTCTAAAAATGTATAAATGCTCGCTTCTGTAGATTTGCTTTGAGAAAGTAAAGAGGAAACTCGAGAAAAACCAAACATGGCATCTCCTTTTTATAATTAGAATGAGATAGGGTGAAGGTCAGGCAGGAATTGGGAGCTTACCTGACCTTCGGGGAAGGACCTACTTAAATCCCTCCGTCATTTTGAATGTTGCTTTGGTTTTTGAGCCTTGATGACCACTAGATAAGCCAACCTCTTGTACCTTCTGATAGAGGAACTGGTACGCCTCCTCAAGCTTCGCCTTGTCACTCACATGCCCCTTAAAGGAAAACTCGGTAAATGTTACCCGCGGTTTACGGTAATAGGGTGTCCAAAGCTGAAAATCAATTTCCAGATTACTGAAGCGATCATCTTTCAGGGTTCCTTCCCATTCATTGGTACGCATCACGACTGTCTGAATAAATTGTTTCTTATTGCTTTCATAAATTGGACCAAGCATATCCCAGACAACTTTGTTCTTTTTCAAAGAGTTGAAAACGAGTTCTATATCCAATTTTTTTACGTCGATATCACCTGGAGAATAGGGTATATCGTAGCTGACACTGTATGCTGCCTTACCTTTGGTATAATCGATCTCGGCCTTCCTATAGCTTGATAGTTCACCAAACCCTTCAGGCGCTTTCGCTCTAAACTTAACCGTGATCTTACTCTTACGCGGCTTAGTAATATGCTCACGTACTCGAATTTGAATATGCTCCGCCTTAAAGGCTCTGTCAGGCGTATCAATATAGGTCACGAGTTTTTGAGATAACTCATCATCAAACTCAATAAAATTAAATGCCTGCTTAAACGATGATGTCTGTGCTTTAGCTGCATAAGGTAAAGTTCCCCCCACCCCCGTATTGACATGATATTCGAGTGATGTGAACTCCCCCGGCGACAAGGCGTAAGCACTTGAGCTGAGGCAAAGGTTAACTAAACCAATTAACAATAAATTGTTTCTCATAAGGTCACCTTAGAATGCAAACTGCAAACGAGCTTGGAAAATATTAGCATCTTGGTCATACATCATATCGCCATTGATATCTTCATAGGGCTTCTTGTAATCGGCAGTGGTGTGCACATAATTAAATTGAGCTTTTAAATTGTTCTCCAGGTACCAGTTAAGGCCAAGAACGTAATCAGTTTTCTTACCACCATATATACCGGCTTCAACATCGTCGAAATTGGCTTGGTCCACTCTTAGTGCCACTTCCCATGCACCATAACCGCCGGCAGAGATAGCATTGTCAGGTTTAACCGTCTTGAACTTGCCACTTTTCCCTTTATATTTCCAAGCTTCGCCGGTTAGGGTATAGATGGCTTGGAGATAGTATGCATCTACCGTCACTTCTGGCTCAGAATCATCGGCTTGATCGGCTAACGCTGTTGCATATTCCGCTTGGAGAAGAACATTACTGTACTGGTATGCGATCTCGGCGCCATAATGTTGAAGTGACTCGGCATCAAACTTACCTGTATCAATCGTTCTACCACTGGCTTTAGTATTTGGTCTCGCACGATAACGTGTCTCTTCAATCGCTTCGTTATTATATACAAATAGTGCACTGGCACCGAGATGAAGCAGATGATCACCACTATCGATAAGTGCAGTAGTAAAACGAGCATTTACTATATCTTGTTTAAAGTTCAAATCGTCATCATCGAACCCTGCGTTAACTCCATAACCTAAAGTGACGTTATAATTGTTGCCTACATAACGCCATTGAGCACCGAGTGCACGATCGGGAGCGAAGGTATCTGTAGCTGCACGCTCTAAGAATGCCAAGTGAGCAGAGCTTCCTGTGGCCTCTAAACCAAAGGCATACTTTTGGAAACCTAAAGTCAATTGAGAATTATCCCACCCCTTATAAGCAATGTTCGCATCCTTAACTTCAACTTCTGCAACACCATCAAAATCAAATTCTAATTCGTATTCCCATACATTTGAGAAATAGCCTTCTAAACCAAAGCGAATGCGTCTGATGCTAGCTTCATTAAATGAATCCTCGTATTCGCGCTTGCTACCGGTATACAACTCATCGGCACTAACATAATCAGTCTGGATTCTAGCCTTAAACTCCAGAGTCGAGCGACCATCTTTAGAGATAAGTTCAGGACTTGGTGAACTCTTAGAAAATTTTACTCTGTCAACCTGTGAAGCGGCATCTTTAGCTTCGATAAGCTCAACTTCGAGCATATCCAGTCTCTGCTCCAACTCGGTAATACGCTCTTTTTCAGACGCGACAGCATTGGCAGAGAAACAAAGTAGTGAAGCAGAAACAGCAAGCGCAACGATTGAGATTCGTGAAACATTAGCTTTAGCCATGAGAACATCCTCGATTAGTTTATTTTTATGTGTACATGATAAATTTTTGTTTTACTTTCATTGCTGATAGGTTACGACTACTGACGAGAATATAAAGTGATCCAGCTCAACTAATCTCAATCTAATCGTACAAAACTTATTTTTTTACTTTTTAGTTATCCGTATAGCATTCCAGTATCATTTCAATTCGGCGTATAGACAGCACAGCGCTATCAAGCGCAACTTACAACAAGCCCATTAGTGAGTAAGCGCTTACAAAGATAGTGATTGACCCTGATAGTATTAGTCTACGGCCTCAAGCAATGCGTGAATTCCCTTCCTGCTGGCGGTCAGCTTATAGATCTTATGGGAGCTTCCGGCATCCGTTTTTACCTCAAATGCAAGATAGACTGGATGTACCTGCTCAACGTTTACGGCCTGAATATTCCTATCAGCCTCCTTCCAGTGCCGCCTGATCACTCTGGGCAGGGAGCGCAATCGACCACTCAGGTTGAGTGTAAGATTATCAACAAACTTGCATGATGCTTCTTGCTGTTTTTTCACATGAGCCGTATAACTTCTCTGATACACCAGCGCCTCTTTAAATGCGCTGCTGTCAGACGAAGAGAATGCCTTGCGCACCCTCTTCAGCAAGCCTTGCATATTTGCGCTGTTCTGCCGGTACAGTGTCTCTTTCGCATCGAACACGATTTCCGATTCATTGCCTTTATAAAAACGATAATGATGCTGAAAATAGTGGGCGAAGTATTTCTCCATTAAGTAGTTTCTTCCCAACTCCTTAATGCGATCCTTAAAAATATATGACAATACCAGAGAGAAAAAGAAGGGCGTTGAAAAGTTACCGAACGCCCTCTGGGTAATAAATGCAGCGGCCGTGGCAAAAGCCATAGCAAACGCCGCGGCAAATCCAAAGATTAACTGTTCGGCTAACATGCCGCTGTTCATCATCTTGCGCCTTAGTTGATAGGGCCGATTAAGAATTCGTTGGGCTAGCTGTAAACGGTCTAATAACTTCTCCCGGCCAAACTCTGAATCATGGGTTAATTTATGATTTTCACTTTCTGCATAGGCCGTGAGATTTTTTATCCTCAAGGAGTACTGCGCCCTCTCCTCTTTAGTCGCGCAGTGCTTCGCTTTTAACAGTGCTTGATGATAGTGATAAAGGAGAAGATGATCGGCAAGCTTAAACAGTTTCCGCTGAGATAAACGTTCTTCATCGTCATGTGCTTGATGAAACTTATCCAGATAAGTCGCAAAGTCGAGCAGCTCATTACCACTCTTTTCTGTCAGCATCTCCAAGCTGGCGGCGACCAGATCGGCTAATGCGCTCCGATAGAGGGTTTTATTAACTTTAGCCACCGCATAAGCCGTTTGCCTGAGAACCAACAAGTCATGCTCGATGCCCTGATGAGTGACAGTTTCAAGCTTAACTAACTTCTGTTGTTGCAGTAAATTACGATAAAACAGTGCGCTACTCATGCTGTCGCTATGCTGTACCAGTTTTGCAGGGAAGAAGAAGAATACTTTCCATTGCAGACTCTTGAGCTCCGGAGGTATTTCGACAGATATCTTCAAATGGTACTGATCGGCAATTGATAGCGACAACATATTTATATAGCCCTGATTACCACTGAGTATAAGGTTGCTTCATAAGCATAGAGTTGTAGTATTTAACGTCTCCGGTAACCTCTTCACCTACCCACTCAGGCTTATCGATGGCCTGTGCTTCATCGATGAGCTCAACCTCTGCGACAGTTAAGCCTTCGTTACTACCGTAAAACTCATCGACTTCAAAGATAAGCGATGCATGCTCAATGATATAACGCGTCTTATCGATAACCCCAGGCTCACAGATCTTCAGCAACTCTTCGGCCTCAGCTGTAGGGATCTGCTCTTCCCATTCATAACGAGAAGCCCCCGATTCATTGCCTATCCCCTTGATAGTCAAGAAACCTTTATCTCCCTTGATACGAACCCTAACGGTACGCTCAGGAACACTGCTCAAATAACCTTGAATAATGCGCACAGCCTTTACGGCCTGACCTTTAAAGCTATCATTTTTTACCAGATATTTACGTTCAATTTCCTGTGCCATTTGTTAACCCCTTACTAGTTTGCCAATGGAAGATTTTTCATGCCGATCACACGCTTGATGGCTTGTAAATAATTGATGTTTTCCACCCCCTCTAAACGTAGATCTGAAACTGTCTTCTGAATATCATCCAGCTCTACAGACTCACTATTTACACTCACGAGGCGGGCGCCATTAATCAGTACGTTGGCAACTTCACAGATAGTGTTGTTTACCATGTAGCCATAACGCTCTTTGTGGATCTTAACCGCTTGTAGATCCGGATGTGCATCGATAATCGAGATAAATTCTTCGAAAGAATACTCTTGCTTGGCGAGAGCCGGAATTTCAACCATAAATGCTGGGAAAATCTCCTCAACCAGCTGTGTTTTCGAGATAGGAAATTCCGCTTTCAGTTTTGGATCCCACTGCTCAAGACCGTCAACGGTTTGCACATATGCCTTCACATCCATCTTTCCATCACGGATTTTCGTGTTATTAAGATCATTAGTACGCGACATGATATAGATTTCATCACTTTCACGACGCCAGACTTTTTCAGGTACAGGAACCGATAAACGAGCCATACGCTCCGATGCTACGCTGAAATCTTGACCAAACGTGCGAAACTCGAAGCGTGGTTTGGATATCTCTCCAATCTTTAACTCAGACATGTTTTTTCCTTCCAAAATTGTTTTATGAATGTTGATGAATAGTGTTGATGAACGAGTTACATGTTATTCTCTAAGCGCTTCAAAAAACACGATCCAGATCAAACTTATGTACATATAAGTTTTAACTTGATCTGACATGCGTAAAAAGAAAACGCTTTAACCGAAAGCATTAAACATAAAAATCAACGACTTACAAAAGAGCAGAAAGTTGAGGAACGAAATACAAAAAGATCAAATAAAAACTAGTTGATTAAAATGTTGATCTCGATCGTGTTTTTGAGATGTGATTATCGTTACAGTTTAAATACATTAAAATAAGTCATAGAGGCTAGGCTGGTATGAACAAAAAAAAAGCACATGTCGATCCATTAGACATGAACCAGTATCGAATGGAAAAACTACCGATACGGAGTAAGAGCAAGTTTGAGCAATGGTTGGAAAAATCGGGTATTTGGATTGCTATTGCCGCATTTATCTATCTCCTCGTCGGTGATCCCTCAGTATTCCTTACCAACTTCGACCCATCGACGCTCAGTGCCACCGCCTCTAAGCATTTTCTTGATGTGGGTAATATTGAATTTAGCTGGCATGGTCAGGCCATGCTCGCCATTTTTTGCGCCGCCATCATCTTATGGATAACGGAAGCCATTCCGAATTATTTAACCTCGCTAATCGTTATTATTACCATGGTACTGACCGGGGTTCTCCCGGAAAAAGTGGCTTACGCTCAACTAGGCCACCCAATTATGTGGCTGAATATCCTCTCTTTTATATTAGCATCTATGTTAGTCGCTTCCGGAGCGGCCAAACGTTTTGCCCTGTGGTTTATCTGCCGATTCGCGACCAGCGCCACCCCAATTTTTTATAGCTTTATGGTCATCAACTTAGTCTTGTCGGCGTTTATTTCGGCAACAACGGCTAAGGCCGCGATCCTGATGCCAATCTTTATGGTTATCGCTGCGGTGTATGGCGCCTCAGGGGGAGACAAAAAGAATAACTTCGGCAGAAATCTGGTTCTTCAAAACCTACTGCAGATAAATCTCTGTGCCGGCGCGTTTGTCACCGGCTCTGGCGCAAACCTGCTTGCAGCCAGTCTTATTGCCGGGGCTATCGGTGGCAGCTTCTTCTTTGCCGACTGGATGATCGTCGCCCTGCCTATCGTCATATGCATGATCATCGTTGGCTGGCTGTTAGCCACTAAGGTATTTTTCCCACTCTCTCCGGAAGAACATCTGCCTCAAATTGAAGGCGGAATGGATCGTCTGAAGAAAGAGTTGGATAAGATGGGCACCATCTCAACCAGAGAGATAAAAGCAATTGTCATCTTTGTCACTATCTTGGTTTTTTGGGCCACGGATAAACACCATGGCATCAGCGCAACCGCCATTGCCTTTATCGGTGCCATTGTCGCCCTCTCCCCACGCATCGGCGTAGTCAACTGGAACCAGGTCGATGTCCCATGGCATCTACTTCTGTTCTCGGCGGGTGCATATACGCTTGGTGCCGGCTTTAAACAGACGGATCTGCCTAATCTTGCGGTAAATTTCGGTTTAGAATATTTTGGACTAGATGACAACACGCCCTTTTCGGTCTTCTATATAGGTCTTACCGGAGCCATGTTGTTCAGCTCACTCGTCTTTCAATCAAAGACAATGCGAACCATGTTATTCGTTCCCATTGCGATAGGCATTGCACAAAGATTTAACTATCCGATTATGAGCCTGGCACTGCCCGTTGCTCTGCTTATCGAGCATGTCTACGTGCTGCCGTTTAACAGTAAGCCCGCGCTACTGCTCTACTCTACGGATCAATACAGCCTGAGTGACACCTTCAAGTTCGGTATCACTATGCTAACCATTGGCTGGATCACCAGCATTGTCTTAGGCGAAACCTGGTTTCATTGGTTAGGTTACACACCTAATGGCGTGTTTTGGTAGATGAACTGGTCAATTCCAAGTTGCAGAGTTAATTGATATGTATTCAAATCATAATGAGATCCGAAGTAAACTTGCACTATTACAGCTAGCCAAAGAGCTTGGAAGTATCAGTAAAGCCTGCGACATGATGGGTTACAGTCGGGATAGTTATTACCGCTTTAAGAAGCAGTATGAGAATGCCGGCGAGCAAGGGCTACACAACCTATCGAGAAAGAAGAGTACACTTAAGAACCGGGTCTCACAGGAAGTTGAAGAGCAGGTCATAGAGATCGCACTCGATTACCCAAACTATGGTCAGGCAAAGGTGGCTGAACTCTTAACCGCCAGGGGGTGTACCATATCCCCCAGCGGGGTTAGAACCATCTGGTTGCGTCATAATCTGGAGACTAAGCACAATCGATTTATCGCCTTAAACAGTCGCCTGCGACAGCAAAATGAGCTTAACTTTAATGCTCAGCATCAAATTGAAAAATCCTGCAAACTTCAACAAGAGGAAGGCAGCCTCGACTGCCAGAGCCCAGGTGATATTTGCGTACAGGACACATTTAAAGTTGGCAACATTCCTGAGCTAGGGACTATCTACCAACACACCTGCATGGATGCCTATAGCCAATATACACATGCACAAGTATCTCTGGATAAGGATTCCGGGCTAGCCTCAGACTTTCTCAGGACTCAGGTGCTCCCCTGGTACAAGGGACAAGGGATTCCCATCAATAGTATTTTGACCGATAGGGGCGCCGAATTTAGCGGCAAACATAGCAAGCCATTTCAGACTCTGCTACAGGAAACCTCGATTAACCATATTCAGAAAAGGGCCTATAACGGGCCAATCGTTAATGGTATTGCCGCCCGGTTTCACAGCCTGGCTCACAGCGAGTTTTATGCGCCATTCTTAAAGAACAATAAGGTATCAAACATAGAGACATTAAACGACAATTTACAAAAATGGCTAAAACGCTATAACCATCAATATGCGATTGCAGGAAGGTACACCTTAGGTAAAACGGCCATAGAGGTGATCGAACTCAGTCGCCATCTGTACAGATAAGACTCGATACGAAACTTTATAGGCCTTTATGCTCGATATCAGTGAGCTAAATCAGAGTGTAATAGGAGCCAACTCCATATTGGCTCCTCATCCCTACTCATCACCTCATCCATTCCTCTGATGCTACCCTTGTCTTAATAAGCACTATCTCAAACAATTTATTCATGACTCAACTGATTTAATACGCCCACCAATGAGATCAACATAGTGCGAGAGGCCGATATGTTTACGCCTCTACTGCAGCCCGCGCTGAGACATGAGTTTCTCGTTCAGCAGATAGATAAACCGAGAACTTATTATAAGGTTGGAGAATCAGTTTTAGTGCGTTCAAATGACAGCTGATGCCTAGGCTTGCTCCCCCCTCTTCTCTCTAGGGGCATCACTACCGACATAGCAACCATCTCCCTAAATCTGCCAGCTGACACAGCAGCCTCCTTAAGTCGGAGTCCCACAAGCTTCAAGATAATTGAAAGCCCGATAAGCTGACCTGCGAGCCCTATGAGCCAAATGCCGATAATCTCTGTTAACATAATCATAGAGAGCCATATCATCCAACTCCCCTTTCTAACCTCTCTTCGATCAGCGAACTGCAACGATGAAAACAGCTTCCCTCCCGCCACACAAATTAGGATAAGCTAATAAAAGCTAAAGAAAACAACAGATAAAAATTCAAACCAATAAGTGAAATACAAAGCATGAAATACAAATAATAAAGTGCAGATAAAACACTCGATCAATAATGATTATCAATTGAGTTATGAATAAATATGAAAACTTATTCGAAGTTATTAATGGGTTATGAATAACTATTAATGAGTATCTGTTTAATAAATATATATATGAATAACAATTCTGATCATTCATAAAAAAAATTATATTGAAAACATTCTCATTTATATAAACCGTAAAACAGAAATAATAGCAGCAAGCTCAAGTGAAAACTGAAACCAATTCAAAATCAATGAGATATAGCGGCGCAGCGGGTTATAAAAACATCAAAACAAACATACAAAAGAGATGCCTAAATAAAGATCTTGATCACGCATAAATTGTTTTTAAATTAAAAATCACACATTTCACAATACCCCTTAAGTAATAGCTTCGCATTTTTAATAATCCAAACTACAATTTAAATGCAAAACAATTAACACAAACATTACCAAACTATAAAATAATTAACCGTAAGGCCAAGATGATGAACAAATGTATTATCACTAAGTTACTTTGTGGGATATTCGCTTTCGCGTGCCTATCCCTCTCAGTTCAGGCGGCCCCCTGGAACCAACTCACTGGTGAACAACTGGAACAGCAACTGGCGGAGAAATTTGCTCAGGGTAAATACTCCAAGAAAGGTGCCGACTCCTGCCTGATGTGTCATAAGAAAAATGACAAGGTCATGGCGATATTCGATGGTGTACACGGCAACTCGAGCCAAGCAGATTCGCCTATGGCGGGTCTTCAGTGCGAAGCCTGTCATGGTCCGTTAGGCAAACACAATAAGGGCGGCAAGGAGCCGATGATCGCCTTCGGTAAAGAGAGCAAGCTGCCTGCACAGAGTCAGAACAGTGTTTGCCTGGGATGCCATAACGATCCTAAGCAGATGGCATGGCATAGCAGCAGCCACAATTTAGACGAGGTGGCCTGCAGCGATTGTCACAATATTCACACCGACAAAGATCCGGTAATGGATCAGCTCACGGTCAATGACACCTGCACCTCTTGTCACACTCAGCAAAAATCTGACATGAATAAGCGCTCATCTCACCCGATGAAGTGGGATCGAATGACCTGTATCGATTGCCATAATCCACATGGCTCTATGAGTGAAAGTGCACTGAACCACACCACAGTGAATGACACTTGCTATAGCTGTCACACCGAAAAACGTGGCCCCGTTTTATGGGAGCATGCGCCAGTCACTGAAAATTGTGCCAACTGCCATAACCCCCATGGCAGCGTGAATGAAGCCATGCTCACTCACAGAGCGCCGCAGCTGTGCCAGCAATGCCATATGGATGATGGCCATGCAAGTCGTGTCGTACAGCAAGGCGGAAGTGACGCCTTTGGCGGCGGTAAGAGCTGTCTCAACTGCCATAGCCAGATCCATGGCTCCAATCACCCAGCCGGCAGCAAGCTGCAGCGCTAATCAGGAGTAATTCAAATGAGATTCAAATTTAACCTCATCACGTTATCACTTCTCGCCATATCGGGTGCGATAACGGGCTCTGCAATGGCGGCTGACTTTGGCGTGAACAGGGCCAATACCAGTACAGTTAAACAGGAAGTATTTCAGTGTAAACACTGCCCTCAAGTCGAAGGCTATACCGGCACCATCGGTATCAATGCCGCCTATATTGAGAGCGATGATATTCACTCAGGCAATGCTTTCGGTACCGACAGCGACGGCGGTAATGCCAGTATGGATGCCGATCTCAATTACCGAAACGAAGCAGGCTATAAAGCCAAGTTCCAGGCACACCGTTTAGGCCTGGATAATGGCTTCGCTCATCTTGAAGCGGGAAAATCCGGCCAGTATGAACTAGTTGCAGATTATCAGCAGCTAACCAGTTATCAGTCAGGCGATGCACGCAGTCAGTTATGGTACAACGATGGCGTGCTTACCCCGAGCGAACATACTCAGACCCAGGAGCTCTCCCTGCAGAGAAACAAAGCTGGCTTGGGTCTGAGTTATGGCCGGGATTTCTATCAGGCATATGTACGTTATGACCACGAGAATAAAACCGGTTACCAGAGCAGCAGCATTGTCACTCCGCGTCCGGTTAATTTCGGTCTGCCTGTCGATGCCAACACAGATAACCTCACCGCAGGGCTGTCACTCTCCGGTGATAGTTGGACTACTGACCTCAATTACTTCGTGAGTCAGTATAAGAACGATATCGGCGCCTTAAGTCTCCCCTACCTGTATGACGTCTTTGCACCTACTCCTGACAATGAGGCTCATCAACTTAGCCTGTCGGGTCAATATCAGTTAAACCGTACCGTCATGAGCGGTCGTCTGGCATCGGGCAAGATGATCCAGGACGATGATTTGATCCAGATGTCCGGTAACCCACTACAAAACTGGGACGGTGAGGTCGAGACTTTAGACGGCAAGCTGTCAGTCACCTCGCTTGTGAGCAATAAATTCAGACTCGGCGGCAGTGTCGATTACAGCAAGCGCGACAACAAGGGCTCGGTATGGGAGTTCGCTCAATATGAAGTTAACGGGATCACGGGCGCATTTAAACAAAATGTGCCTTTAGACACCGAACGTCGCGGTCTCAAGGTTAATGCCAGTTATCGCTTCAACAGCGACTATCGCCTGCAGGCTGGCTATGACCGCAAGGAGATGGAGCGCAGCCATGGCGACCGTGAGCAGACTAATGATGACGTGCTATGGGCCAAGCTCAATGTCCGCGCATTGGATGATATCAAACTTAAGTTCAAGGCCAGTCTGGATAACCGTGGTGGCAGCGAATATCAAACCAGTGAACTGACCTCATCTGAAGCTAACCCTTTGCTACGGAAATACTACCTGGCAGATAGAGCGCGCACCGCCTTCGAAGCCAAGTTTAATCACACCCCGACTTCGTGGCTCAGTCTGGATATGACCGCTCGCTACGCCAAGGATGATTATGACGAGACTCAACTGGGTCTGACTGAATCTGAAGATTACGGCTATGACATCAACCTTGGGCTGCAACTTGATGAGCACCTGTCAGGGTATGCCTTTGCCGGTCAGCAGTGGATCGAATCCAATCAAACCGGCAGCCAGAGTTTCTCTGCCCCGGATTGGTCCGCCGATATCGAAGATGAGTTTATCAACCTAGGCGCTGGTTTCACCTATACAGGGCTAATGGAAGACAAGCTCAGCCTGGGCGGCGACTATCTGTTCGCAAACTCCACCAGCGATACGCTGATCACCTATGACGTCACCACGCCACAGGGGGATTACTACTCATTCAATCATAGTCTCAAGCTACATGCGAACTACGCATTGAGTGAAGAGATGGCGTTAAAACTGGCTTACCAGTATGAGCGCTATTACGACACCGATTACGCGCAAATTGATGTCGATACTGTTCCGGGACTGACCACCTTAGGCGACCTGAACCATAACTATAACGCGCACCAAGTGATGTTGTCGTTTAGCTACCAGCTGCGCTAATGCAAACAGTGCTAATCATAACTGTAATGAGGATAAGATAATGGAACGCAGAAGTTTCTTAAAAATGAGTGCCGCACTAAGTTGCGCAGCGACGGTTTCAGGCTGTAACTCAAGCTCTAAAGATGTTGAAGTGGTACCGCCTACGCCACCAGTTGCCGGTGAAAACCTCAACTGGTCGGCTTGTCTGGTTAACTGTGGATCTAACTGCCCGGTACAGGTTTTTTCTACCGATGGGGTGATCACCCGTGTAGAGTCTCAATTTACCACCACAGATAAATACGGCGATCATGATGTGCGCGCCTGCCCAAGGGGCCGTTCGCTGCGTAAACGTGTCTATGCGCCCGATCGCCTAAAATACCCGATGAAGCGTGTTGGTCCTCGTGGCAGCGGACAATTTGAGCGGATCAGCTGGGATGAAGCCCTGGATCTTGTGGCCGAAAAACTTCAAGGCACCATAGACCAGTACGGTAATGAATCGATTCACTTCACCTATAACTCGGGTGCGCGTTATCACTTCTCTGGTAAGCAGTGTCTCTACCGTCTGATGAACCTTAAGGGCGGTTATCTCAACGCCTATGGTGATTATAGCTGGTCACAAATTTATGAAGCCGCCGGACAAACATACGGCTCTGCTGGCCCTGGCTGGCAAGGAAGCAGCGTGTCTGAGATGCAAAACTCAGACTTAGTGCTGATGGTTGGCTACAACCCATCCGAGATCCGCATGAGTGGTTCGGGTGAAGCCTATGACTTCCTGGTACAGAAGCAGAAGAATAAGTTCAAGACTATCTTGATCGATCCACGCTACACCGACTCTGCCGTAGGTAAGGAAGATCAGTGGCTCGCTATCCGTCCGGGTACCGATGCAGCACTGTTCGAAGCCTTAGCCTATGAATGGATCACCACCAACACAGTCGATCAGGCCTTCCTGGACAAATACTGTGTCGGTTATGACGAGAAGACCATGCCTGCTGGCATCGGGTATGAAGAGAGCTATAAGGCGTATATTCTCGATAACGCCACGGTTGGCAGCTCAATTCCAGGCGTTAATGCTAAGACGCCAGAGTGGGCCGCCGCGATCACAGGTATCGAAGCCCATCTCATTGTCGAGTTGGCCCGTGAGCTGGCTGCGGCTCGTGCACCTTTCATCCAGATTGCGGCCTCGCTAAACCGTCAGGCTGCCGGTGAGAACAACACCCGTGCGGGTTACATGCTACCTATCTTATTAGGTCAACTGGGTCTGCCGGGCACTAACTGTGGTGGCCTGTGTAAGGGCTCTTCTCTACACGCACCGTCAATGCCTACTGGCTCAAACCCGGTGAAGAAAGCAATCTCATTCTTTACCTTCACTCAGGCCATCGAAGACGGTAAAAACATGACCGTTCTGTCCGATGGTGTTCAAGGTGTCGATCTCGACGAAGAGGGTGACGGAAAGCTGGGCACAGATATTAAGGCGATTATCAACTACGGCGGTAACGCCCTGATTAACCAACACTCAGAGGTGCGCAAAACAGAAGCACTACTTAAAGATGAATCTAAGTGTGAATTTATTCTTGTAGTCGATAACTGGATGACACCGAGTGCCAAGTTTGCCGATGTTCTGCTGCCAGACGTATCATGGCTTGAATCAGAAGACTTAGTTAACCAAAGCTACGCAGCCGGTGATACCGCCACCTTGGTACAGATGAGTAGCGGCGTCGATCCTATGTTCGAGAGCCGTCCTATCTATGAGGTCTGTGTCGATCTTGCCAAACGTATGGGCGTCGAGGCCGAGTTTACCGAAGGTAAGAGCCGTAAAGATTGGCTGGATCAATTCTATGCCGAATCTAAAGCTGCAACCCCAGAACTACCAGAAAAAGAGGTAATGCTCACACAAGGTATCTATCGCAAGTATCTGCCAAACGGCGGCTATATCGTACTGGAAGATTTCCGTACCGATCCTGATGCAAATCCTCTGGGCACACCATCTGGCAAGATTGAGATCTACTCATCACGCCTGGCAGAGAAAGCCCGTACCTGGAAGCTCAAAGAGGGTGACGTAATATCTGCGCTACCTAAATATGTGCCAACCTGGGAAGGTTATGAAGATACTGAGACCAAGAAGAAGTATCCACTGCAACTTACCGGTTATCACACCAAGGGCCGTGCCCACTCAAGCTTCCACAACGTCCCCTGGCTGCGCGAAGCCGTACAGGATGCCGTATGGATGAACCCGCTCGATGCGAATAAGCGCGGACTCAAAACCGGCGACAAGGTCCATATCTTCAATGATCGCGGCACCATCGAAGTCGAAGTTAAGGTCACGCCTCGTATCATGGTCGGCGTAACGGCACTGGGTCAGGGCGCGTGGTTCCTACCCGGCGGCGATGTGGATAAAGGCGGTTGTTTGAACGTGCTTACCTCACAACGCACCACACCTGTAACTAAAGGTAATCCTCAGCACACTAACCTGGTTGAAATCCGTAAGGTCTGATAGGAGTTAACAATGAGCAATAATATCCAATACGGCTTTCATGTCGACGCAAGTAAATGTACTGGCTGTAAAACCTGTCAGATATCGTGTAAGGATCGTAAAGACCTTCCAGTTGGCATCAATTGGCGCCGGGTCTATGAATATGGTGGGGGACAATGGACAGAACATGGTGATGGCACAGTAAGTCAGAACGTATTCGCCTATTACATGTCTATCGGTTGTAACCACTGCTCTGAGCCTGTGTGTGTTAAGGCCTGCCCGACTGGCGCGATGCACAAGCGCCGCGAAGATGGTTTAGTTCATGTGGCGGCGGATCTGTGTATCGGCTGTGAAAGCTGCGCAAGAGCCTGTCCATACGATGCACCGCAGATAGACAAAGATCGTAAGGTGATGACCAAATGTGATGGTTGTTTTGAGCGCCTGGCCGAAGGTAAACAGCCTTCATGTGTCGAGTCTTGCCCAATGCGTGCTATCGACTTCGGTCCTATGGACGAGTTAAAGGCTAAGTATCCGGGAGCCATCTCACCCGATGTCGCCCCACTGCCGGAAAGTAGTGTAACGACACCCAACTTACTTATCACACCTAACCGTCATTCTCGCCCAAGTGGCGCCACCGATGGAGAAGTGTTGAACTACTCAGAAGTTTAACCCCAGCTTGGTGCCATTCATTTTGAATGGCACCTTTTTTGCTGCTAGTTACTGTTAGTTGCTGTTAGTTACGGCAACATTTTGTTCCACAAATGAGGTTAGCATGTCATCCCTTACCGAAAATGAGCTCCTGGAATATCAAGGCATTGCGCGCATTCTCCACAATGTACTCTTTAACGACCCGACACCTGAGTTGATCCAGGGTTTTATCGAACACGATGTTGCTCAAAGCTGGCCTGAGTTTACAGGTTCGGCCCGGGAGTCGAGTGGTCGCGAGTTGCTGTCCAATTATCTCGGCCAATGGACTACAGATAAACAACAAGCCCTGAAGCTGGACTATGCACAACTCTTCTACGGTCCTGGCGAGCCTAATGCCGTGCCCTGGGGATCGGTCTACCTGAGCGAGAGGCAACTCCTCAATGACAAGACGACTCTGGCACTGAAGGCTTTCTATCAAGAGCAAGGGATCAGTTTCGAGCTGGAGACCAATCAACCCGTAGATCATATCGGCCTGTTTTTCGCGGTACTGGATCAGATGTTTACCCAATGGGCGCAAACAGAAGATAGCGAACCACTGGAGCGCAGCTGTATGATCCTACTACAGCAACACCTGCTCCCCTGGTCGGGTCGCTGCCTCGAACTCATGACTGAACATGCCAGAACCGACTTCTATCGCGGTATCGCATTGCTGACTCAAGCCTATTTAGATGGCCTGATCCAAAGATTAAACCTGGTCCCTATGACAGCACGCTTATATCGTTAATAGACAAGATTCAATAACGGGTGGGTTGATATGACGTTCATTAAGGCGCTGGGGGCGCAGTGGAATAAAGGGAAGCTGGCTCAACAGCTTGAGCAGGCTCTGTTGCAGGAGCCTGAGATCCACTCCCTCTTTATTGGAGCAACTACAGTCACCACCGTCTCCAATCTGATTGCTGCCATCGGCTTTCGTGAACCTGAGACTCAGGAGCAAGAGCTGCCGCTCACCCATGAGTTTATGCTCACCATACTGTTCGACTGTTTTCGGCTACTGATGATAAAACAGATTGAGCATGACAACCTGAGTCAGGCCGAACACCTGATCATTCAGCTTGCCAAAATCTGGGCAACGAAAGAGATAGAGGAGAAGCCAGACAATGAGATCTGCCTGACTCAATATCGAGAGTTACAACAACAGATCCTCAAACTAGCCGAACAGCTCGATGAGCTCAATCGGCAGAGGCGACTTCAAAAAAGAAATATGGGACGTTAGCAGATACCTAATTTTTTCATCTTACTACGCATGGTATTCGGGTTGATGTCCAGCAACTGAGCGGCACCACCCGGGCCATAGAGCTTTCCCCCTGTAACCCGCAGCGCATGCTCGATATATTTTCGGGTCATGATTTCCAGAGGCACCAGTTTATCGGTTGCATGACTGGGATCGACAATAATGGTCTCTCCCCTCTTCTCCTTATGCTCGACTTCCACGTCAGGCACCAAGAAATCGAAATTAAGCGGCCCCTTAGGGTGCTGAATAATGGCTCTCTCAAGCACGTTTATCAGCTCCCTGACATTACCGGGCCAATGATACTGGCTCAGAATGGCCAGCTGTTCTGGCGCAACCCGGGGAAGTTGATCTTGGTTGAATTTTGCCGATAACATTTCGATGAAATGCTGCACCAGCAGAGGAATGTCGGCACGCCTCTGTCTCAGAGAGGGAATTTCAATTGGGAAAATAGCCAAGCGGTACCAGAGATCTTCACGAAACTCGCCCGTTGACACCATCGCCTTGAGGTTACGGTGCGTCGCGGCGATGACTCTGATATCCAGCTGCACGGAATCGTGGCCACCTACACGGGTAATGGTACTATTTTGCAATACCCTGAGTAGCCTGACCTGGACCGACAGTGGTAGCTCACCAATTTCATCCAGGAAAATAGTGCCGCCATTGGCTTGCTCAAAATACCCAGCCTTGCGAGACTCCGCGCCGGTGAAAGCCCCCCTCTCATAGCCGAACATTTCAGAATCGATCAGGCTCTCAGGAATCGCACCACAGTTGACCTTGATAAATGGCTTATTAGCGCGCAATGAGAGTTCATGAATAGCATTTGCTATGACCTCCTTACCACAACCGGTTTCACCCAACATCAAGACTGTGGTATTGAGTTTGGCAATAGACTCAACCTGTTGCATCACATGCTTCAGACCCGAATGAGCACCGACAACACCATTACATATGTTCAAGGTACGCTTAAGAGACTGGTTCTGCTCTGCCAGAGCTTCATTGGCTCTGAGCAAGTTGCGCCCCTTAAGATTAAAAGCGGTTATCAAAGAGAAAGTCTGCATATGGGGCTCAAGCATATCCACATGTCGTGGCCTGAATACGCCGGCTTGCTTGGCATAAAAGCCGACGACCCCAAGGTGGGTATTGCCGGAAACCATTCTCAGCAGGATGACAGACTTAATTTCGGGAATGACCTGAGGGGCGACAAATTGGGTCACAGTATCCAACTCAATATCATTAACGATACGAATAATTGGCCTATCGAGATCCTGAAGAGCCTCACACATCTCGTTGCTGATCGGTATCCGTCTATCCAGAGTGGTGGACTGCAGCTCATTGACCTGTGCGATAAACTGAATATCGCTGAAATCGGGACGATAGATATTCAGGTAGATCCCATCGATTGGAAGATGGGATTTAATGTAATCAAAGTAGCTCTGTAGTGACTCTTCTAACTGAAGACTACTGCATAAACATTGAGTCGCTTTGTAATAGAACTTTTCCATTGATTCTTCTGAATGGCTACCGTTAAATATCATTGTAGTTCGTTATATTTCGTGATTCCGTGTTACCGATCAAAAAATTAACTTGAGACTAACCATACTTACCAGCCAACTTCTATTAATGTGACATAAATATATGCCCAATGTATAAGCTCACAAAAACGTTTAAACATATGTGACATAGACCATACTTATATAAATACCCAGAGCCATGCAACACTTATTAAATACGCAGCCCCTACATCACCATTATTTAAAAACTGCAACTCAGATCGCGTCACACCAACAATACAGATGTAAACACTGACGTAGTAACTTAACGAAACTCAGGTGTTTTCACGGCATTTAGTGTTATCGTTTGTTGATATTTCGTGTTTTGTTGATTCATATCTAATTAACCGACCATTTCACACTTCATTTATAGCTTGGCATGCTTACTGCTTTATTAAGAACAAGCCTTTATCTATTTATATCGATAATTTATTTAGCCGATAACAAATGTAAAGAACAATTCAATAATAAACAGTAGTAACAGGAAAATGATGATGAAAAAATCCACTCAACTTATGCTGTCCGCTGTAGCGACAGCTGTGGCAATGGCCGGTTCAATCGGTTGTGCTCAGGCTCAGGAAGATGGGATTAATATTGGTGGCTCGGTTCGGGTCAACTATGGCCTGAAATTATACGATGACAGCTCAAAAGACAAAGGCGGAGACCTGGTTTTCGACACTGCGACCTTAGTAATGAAGGGAAAGAAGGGAGATTTCGGCCTGGCCGCCGAATATCGTTTCACTAAAAGCACCAACTTTATCAAATATGGTTACGGCTACTATGATATAGACCCTGACTGGCAGCTCCAGTTTGGTATTAACAAGGTTCCCTTCGGTAACCCTGGCTTCATCTCTAATAGCTGGTGGTTTGGCCTACCCTACTACCTGGGCTTCGAAGATGACCATGATATCGGTATCAAGGCTGTTTATGAAAAGAATGGCTGGCACACAGATCTGGCCTTCTACAAGGGTGCTGAATATGGCCCGTCTGAAATCAAGCGTTACGCTACGGATCTCTTCACCGGCACCATAGACACCACCTATGACGGTATCGACAATGGTACCGAGTACAACAACGAAGAGACTAACCAGTTAAACCTTCGTCAAACTTACACCATGGAGCATGAAGGCGGCTCAACTACCCTAGGTGCTTCGGTCGAAGCGGGCCAGATCTACAACAACAAAACCGGTAACAATGGCGACAGGTATGCCGTTGCTGCACACATGGAGACACTCTATAACGGTTGGAAGTTGCAACTACAGGCGATGCAGTATGAGTATGATGCCGCCGATGCCGCAGACGACAACAAGATCGGTGTATCGGTCGTTAACTGGCAATATGAAATTGCCTCAAAGGGTCAGGTTTACAGCCTTAACCTCGCCAAGACTATGCCAACATCATGGGGTAGTGTGAAGTGTTATAACGACTTCGGCTTAATGACGCCTGATGTCGCGGATTCAAGTTATGATGACAGCATTCAAAATGTTACAGGCTGTGCAGTTTCAGCTGGCCCGACTTACACCATGATCGATTTTATCATGGGTAAAAACATGACATTCTCAACGAAAAATAATGACCATGTTGGCCTGCCGGAAATGGGGGATGCCCTGGACAAACGTATTAATATTAACTTCGGATATTATTTCTAATAATAACCAGTTAAATACCGGTTAAACATATAAAAGCACCACCAATTAATTAAAGATTTAAATCCCTGCCGCCATCATTATAATGGCACTATAAAAAGGCTCTATGATATATAGAGTCTTTTTTATTTACAGCTATCAATACAACTTCAACAATCACAGGTTAATGCTATTCAAACCTCTTCATACCTCATTTAGCAGATAAAGATACAAGCGTTTTATTTCCGGCACTATAAAGCAAAAATAACACCTTAGTCATATAGCGTTATCTAACAGAGCTTATTGGCCGACATTTCAAGTTCAACACGAAACTTCGTGATCCCAATTCATCATATTTCGTGATTTGGTGTTACAGATCATAAACCTTCGCCATTCTCGCCAATTTAGACCAGTTGGCATAGTCACTGCAGTTACCTGTGTAATAAAGAAGATAAACAGATCGATATTCCCGGAAAGATTAAGGAACACACGAGAATGAGTGACAAACAACAAATAAGCCATCGCAGGCGCCAGCTAATTACCGGAGGAGCAGCACTCGCCGTTACCGGTCTGGGAGCCTCTCTGGCTAAACCTGTCAGTGCCGCATGTGTACCGGCTGAAGAGATCAAGTTCGATGAGGTTGTCGACATCATAGTGGTAGGTAGCGGTTTTGCCGGCATGTCTGCGGCACTACAAGCCCGTGAAGCCGGAGCCAGCGTCATGGTGGTCGATAAGATGCCCGTCTTCGGTGGTAACTCCACCATCAATGGTGGTGCCATGGCCGTTGCCGGCTCGCCGTTACAGCAACAAAATGGCATAGAAGACTCGGTCGACACTATGGTGGCCGATATGCTTGAAGCGGGCCGCGGTATGAATGATGTTGAGATGCTCAAACTGGTGTGTCATGGCACCGCCGAGTCATGCCAATGGCTGACGGATTATGGCGTGAAGTGGAAGCCATTTGTACAGCATTTTGGCGGGCACTCTCTGCCTCGCATACTTCAAACTGTCGAAAGCTCAGGCGCCGGGATCATTCGTCCTCTGGTCAAGGCAGCCAAGAAGCGCGGCATCGATATGCGCACTCAAACCAAACTGGAATCATTTATTAAAGATGATCAGGGACGCGTAACGGGTATCGAAGTTAAGGCCAACTACTTCTTCCCTAAAGAGCGCTCCGGTGTGACTCGCCGTTATGGTGCCCGTAAAGGGGTCATCATGGCCACGGGTGGCTTCGGTCGAGACATCGAGTATCGCAAGATGCAACAACCGAAACTCACCAAAGAGCTGGACTCCACCAACCACCCGGGAGCCAATGCCGATGCGCTGAAGCAGATGATGCTAATCGGTGCTAACCCCATCCACCTGGATCAGATCCAGCTGGGGCCATGGGCCTCTCCCGATGAGAAAGGGTTTGGCACCGCATCACAATTTAACACCATTGCCACTTATCCCAGAGGCATAGTGGTCGATGCGCGCACCGGTAAACGTTTCTTCAATGAACTGGCTGACCGTAAGGCCCGCGCCGATGCCATCATGACCCGTCGTGACGCTCAGGGACAACCTGTCTACCCCATCGGCTTCACCAATGCCGAAGGCGCCAGCAAGGCCCAGACTCTGGATTGGGGACTTAAATATAACGTCATCAAGAAGGCGGACACGCTCGAAGAGCTGGCCGAAATTTATGCCATCCCCGCCGATGCCCTCAAGGCACAGGTAGAGAGCTGGAACAAGGCTGTCGATACCGGCGAGGACAGCGAGTTTGGCCGCCCCATGCAGAAGGCGATGAAGCTGGAGCAAGGTCCCTGGTACGCGGTCCGTATGTGGCCAAAGGTTCATTACTGCATGGGTGGCGTCAAGGTAAATACCCGCTCAGAGGTGTTACATCTGGTGAGCTACAAGCCAATTGCAGGCCTGTACGCGGCGGGTGAAGCAACCGGGGGCATTCACGGCGCGAGTCGTCTCGGTGCCTGCGCCGTCGCAGAGGGTGTCGTTACAGGCCGCAACGCTGGCCAAATGTGTGCCTCATCAAAAAGTATTATGTTGAAACAAGTATAATTAAGTCAAATATAAAAAGGGTTAAGATGATGAATAGTAAGCAAGTTGTTATGGCCTCTCTGGCGTTAAGCCTGATGTCAGGAAGTGCACTGGCAATGGATAGTGTGGTTTTAGATGGCCAGCATATGACACAAGCACAGGCATGGGCAATTGCCGACGGCGCTAAGGTCAAGATTGGCGATAAGGCAGCTAAAAACCTGGTTAAGGCTCATGAGCTATTGATGGATGCGGCGCGTTTAGGTAAGCCGGTCTATGGACTAACTGTCGGTGTCGGACTGAACAAAGACCAGAAGCTATTTACCGCCGATGGCAAGCTAAGCAAGGCCGTGATGAAGGCCTCTAAAAGCTTCAACTACAGCACACTGCGTGCCCATAGCGCCGCGATGGGAGAACCCGTACCGGTTCGTCTGACCCGTGTCGCACTGGCTGTACGTCTAAACACCATTCTATCCGGTCAAACCGGTGTTCAACCATACGTTGCCGAGCTATACCAAGAGTACCTGAACAAGGGTATCACCCCGGTTATCCCATCTAAGGGCACGGTAGGTGAAGCCGATATTTTGATGGCATCCCATGTGGGTCTGGCCATGATCGGTGAATGGGACGTGTTCTATAAAGGCAAGCGTGTCAGCAGTGTTAAGGCGATGAAGGATGCCGGCGTTAAGCCACTTAAGCCTATCGGTAAAGATGCGCTGTCTATCCTCTCTAACAACTCTGTCGCGGTTGCCTACGCCATGAAGGGTTACCGGGATGCGTCACACCTGATGGCTGTTTCGCCAACGGTATTCAGCCTTAGCCTGGAAGGTCTGAACGGCAACGTATCGCCATTCCTGCCTCAGACTAACGATATTCGTCCTTTCCCTTACATCAAGGAAGCGACGAGCGAAATTCTTAACCAGCTGGATGGCAGCTACCTGTGGCAGCTGAACGATCAACGTTCACTGCAGGATCCACTCAGCTATCGCACCACCGCTTATACCTTCGCGGGTGCCAAGAAGGCGCTTGCCGATCTGGGCGAAGTTATCGATGTACAGATCAACCACTCAGATGATAACCCTGGCGTTATTCTGAATGCATCGAAGGATTACACTCAGTACCCACAAGTCGCTAAGTATCTGATCGAAGGTAAAGGTGGGGTATTCCCGACCACTAACTTCGAACCACTGCCGGTAGCTCTGGCTGTTCAAGGGCTCAGTATTGCATTGACCCATGTGTCTCACAACAGTGTGATGCGCACCGTTCATCTGTCAGATAGCCATTTTACTAAGCTATCTCGCTTCTTGGGCGCGCCTGGTAACCATGGTCACGCTTTTGGCGCTATCCAGAAGAACTTTGTCGATATGCAGGTGCGTAACAAGCATTTAGCCAGCCCGGTTTCATTCGACGGCATCCCGGTTGCGGGTAATATCGAAGATACCTTCACTAACCTGAAACTGGCTTCGGATAACCTTATCCAGATCGTCGACAACACCAACTACATCTATGGCCTCGAATTGCTGCATTCAACTCAAGCCATCGATCTGCGCAAGCTTACCAATCCAGAACTGGGTATGGGTAAAGCGACTAAGGCTATGTACAAAAACTATCGCAAGCAGGTGCCATTCGTTGAGTTAGACCGTCCATTTACGCCGGATATCAAGGCGTCTTACGACTTTATCGCTCAATACTAAACGGTTAGGCGGGGCGGCTTGCTGCCCCGCAATAGGATTTCAAGATGTTTAAAACCCTTAATACTTTATTGTTAGCCTGCTTGTTAGTGGCCCCGGCAGCTTCTGCGGTGCAGATGAAGGATTATCATAAAGAGATCATGACAGGCGATAATGGCAAGGTTGAATGTGCCGCGTGTCATGGCGATGCAAAACGTAAAACCATTCCTGCGGCGAGTCAGTGTGAGTCTTGTCACGGCAGCAGCGATGATATGGCCATGCAGACGGCGCGCCCGAAGGATGCGGGTCACGATGTAGAGCCTAATCCTCATGACAGCCTGCATTACGGCACCGACCTGCCTTGTACTTACTGTCATCAGGAGCACAAGGAGAGTACGGTCTACTGTAATCAATGTCATGAATTTGAATACCCGGACATGAAGCGTTAACAGAACTTATACCGATTGGTATTACATCACAGTCTCATTACATTTTTTGGAATAACCGGCTTTAGCTCCCAATCTCATTAAGTGAAGGTATTTTTCCGTCGTCCCGTGACCTTAAGGTCTCGGGACGTTTTTTATGGTGGACTTTAAGCAATAAATGGAACTGAGTTGGGGGGTGTTTGGCTCATCATTGACTAATGGAGGGGATTACCTATAAGACTGACCAGTATATTTACCGACTTCCGTCAGGTAGGTGCGATGTATACACCTTGAAACACAATGATGAAAAGGACTTCTCGTTAAACAAAAAGCTCGATGCTGACCGATGTACTTCCAAGCCTCGCCATAACCACCTCGACTCTAAATGCTGTAATATTTTAAGCTTAGTAAAAGCTTACAGACCCATCAAGAATTATGGTGGCCATGTTATTGGCCAACATCTGCACCTGCAGATACAGGTCCCCAATATGAGAAGCTCACACCAAGCGTTTCACGAGCGGAGATAAAAGCATCCATTTCGGTAAGCACGCCCGGTTGAAAGATATCTGAACGATGATTGTGGGCTACAACTTCAACATCCAATGCCGACGCAACCAGGCTCGGAGGCATATCGTTGAGCTCCAATGCAACAATATTCACTTTAGCTAGGTTATTATTGGCCTTAAAAGCCTCGACTTCTTGTCGTTGAATCCACTGTCGCCTTACGGTCATCTCTTTAGAGAATGGCTGAAATGTGATCAATAAATCTTTTTGTAGCCAAAATTTGTCGATGCGCATAGTAAGTCGCTTCTCCAGCTGGAGAGAAGCCTTGCATATTTCCCCTTGCCCGGTTAGATGCTTATCTCCTTGCTTTTTGACTACACTTATTTAATCGAAGCCTAAACAACAAGGTGAGCTGTCTATGTCAGAGAATAGGCCAGAAGAGGGGTCTGTAAATAGCGAGTTAAGCTATCAACAAGCCCACAAACCCGCTAGTGACTTTGAAACCCGCGAAGCATATCTCAACAATGAATTGATCATAATGAGGTTCAGGCGCTGGCGACTTCATCTGCCTTTTAGAGATTTTGGTATTGAACCAGAAGATTTAGTACCGGCGCTGGCAGCCACTATAGGTAAAGTCGTCATGGTGACCGCCATGGCCGCAGCCTTTGCGGTGCAGTTTGGGCTAACACCTGAATTTGTTGCTGAGAATGTTCGTTATGAGCTTCTGATTGCTGGTGTGTTATTTGTCATTCTATTTTCAGCTTTGCTCAACCCAAACACCAACCTTGCGGGCACCCATGGCCCTATGATCCCGCTGATTCCGCTCATTGCAGCAGCAGGGGGCCACCCGTTAGCACTGGGCATCATGGTAGGGCTTTTCGGCTTATTGCTGAGCTTCAGTAAGGGAGGCTCAAAGCTAGTCAAACTAACGGGGGAAGGCGTTCGAGGGGGCTTGCTTATTTATCTTGGGGCTGTAGGTTTAATCGGTCAAATCGCTAAACTCGAGCTCTGGTCTGGTAGTATCGGTCAGGGAGCCGTGTCTTTTGGCGTGATACTGGCAACCATTGTTATCTATGCCTATCTCGCTAAAATCCATAAACGCTGGCTGGCCATTCCCCTTTGTTCACTTATCGCCGGTCTTGTTGCCTTCGCAATGGGAACACCTTTTGAGTTTGTAACCGAACCCGGCCTGCCCCATTTCAGTCCAAGTTATTGGTGGGGTGAATCGACAGGTTGGCAATTAGGTTGGCCCAGCATAAGCCATTATATCGCCGTTATTCCCTTTGCTATTTTGGCCGTCGCTATGTGGTCACCTGACTTTCTAGGCCACAGGGTCTTCCAAGAGTTGAATTACCCTAAAAAAGCCGAAGGCGTGTTGATGAATGTGGATGACACCATGACTGTGTGCTCAATTCGCCAGATTGTCGGCTCTATCCTCGGTGGCGGTAATTTAGCCTCATCCTGGGGAACCTATATGATCCCAGCCGCGATAGCTAAACGCCCGATTCCCGGCGGTGCGGTACTTACGGGCATCATGTGTGTGCTGGCCGCTGTAATTGGCTATCCAATGGATCTCGCCATGTGGGAGCCAGTGCTGAGAGTCGCATTGCTCGTTGGCGTTTTCTTACCGCTACTTGAAGCCGGAATGCAGATGGTTAGAGATACTCAGGATTCACAAGCTGCAGGGATTTGTTTGTTCTCATGCGCTTTTGTTAACCCTGTTTTTGGTTGGGCGTTAACTATGCTACTTGATAATATGGGTTTTATTGGCGACAAAACTCGCAGTGAAAAGTTATCATTGATGGACAAGCTGATCATTCCACTAACCGCCTTTATTATTTGTGTAGGCTCACTTGCACTCGTCGGGCAACTTCCGGGGATTCCTGCACTGCTGTAAAGAAAATCATGTAAAAATCAGTTCGGTGCATTGACGCCGTATTAGGGAGCGTCCATCTCATCACCCATTGTTAATCAATAACATATCGAGTCTAAAGCGAGTTATCAATGAGTCACATACTGGTTGGTAAAAACGAGCGAATCAACGACAGATTCAAAGTCAGCAATACTGTAAGAAGGCTTGTTTAACAGGGGGAATGTTGAACTCCAGGCAAAGCTCTCCATCAAAAACACCGTTTATGGAGCGTTCACCATGGGTCAAAGGAGGAGAAGGAGTTCTCCCCCCATCAAATTTGAAGCTTATCGAATATTTAAGTTATCCAGAAAGCTTATAGATATGATTTCAGGCTCTTCTCTTGCGCCAGCAGGCTTTTATACAGGGTGAACTGATTGGCGGCGCGCTCCAGGTTGTGATTCTCATGATGGATATGAAAGTAGACATCACCATTGAGGTGATCGGTTAAGAACCGCACCCCGATCATCAGACAGATAACCCGAGCACCCAGCCACAAGCTTTCTCTCTCCGCACGGCTCAGCACTTCTCCCAGCTCACTCAGGTAGCCACGACAGATTGCGGCAAAGATAGACTCACGCACACGAACATTTTCCAGAGCCGTCGAGTCCTCCTCTTCCGGCGAGCAGAAGGTACGCACCATGTCGCCAAAGTCATACATCAGATGCCCTTTCATGCAGGTATCTAAGTCGATGATTGCCAGGCTGCTCATATCACGCTTATCGAACAGCATGTTATTGATCTTGGTGTCGTTATGGCAGGTTCGAAGAGGCAGCTTAGGTGAGATATCTCTTAACTCTTTCAACAGTGATTGCTGAGAAAGGGCGAAATCCACCCACTCCCTACAGGTGCTAACTCTCGCTTGAGCGTCTTTGGCAACGGCCGCCTGTAACTGCTCGATACGACCCGGTAGATGATGAAATTGCGCTATGACATCGGCAAGCTCTGTAGCATCGAGAGAGCTTAAGGCAGATGAAAAATGGCCAAAGGCTTTTGCGGCGGCAAAGGCTTCATCTTCAGTACTCACCACTTCGATACTGTGGCTGTGTGGAAGATAATTGATCGCTCTCCAGAATCCCTGCTCACCTAAGTCTACGGCCAGCTTTCCATCTTGAGTTCGAATCGGCTCGACCACTTTAAGGGAATAATCCCCCCGAGCTTGTTTGTCCGACAGATATTTTGCAATTTTATCGGCATTGTCGACTAATTCATTGGGTGTTTTAAATACTTGAGTATTGAGTTTCTGCAGGACAAGCTCACCCTGGCTCCACCTCACCAGAAACGTATCGTTGATGTGACCATTCCCCAAAGGGGACACTGATGTATCCGCAGACGGAATACCATAAAATGGCAGAACAGACTGCCTAATAAAATCGATCACGCAACCACTCCATTCTTCGTATTTACAAGCTCATTGAGCTTATCTTGTACCCACGCTACATCCTGAGGGTAGGTCACTCCAAACCAAGGCTCTTGCGCCGTTTCGACCCGAATCAGCTTGGTTTCTTGTTTAATCATAGGTTTAATGTCAAGTTTATTATTATCTTTAAAATCATAAAGATGACCTTCTGCACTCATATAGTTCTGAATGACGGTAGGCAGGTAACATTCCGCGCTTTGCTCATGACCATGCTCAGCAATAAACTGATCCAGTGCATCTTCTATAATCGCAAAAATATCGGCTGAAAATCCCCAACAAGTCATAGATACTGGAGTAGAAGCTATCAGATTACCTGACTCACCGTCACACAAACCCACTAAACCTTGGGGCTCCTGTCGGATCTGAGTCCATTCGGCAATACCTTGCAGCACACCTTGAACGACCCGACAAACACCCCGGTTCACTCCGCCATGTTCAGACACCGTTAAATGCAGTGGATAAGCCACTAACATCCACTCTTGCGGTCTGGCTCGTAAACCTTGAGCCAACAGTTCGAAAGCGGTGTCGCCATAATAATCGTCGGCATTAATCACCGCCATTAAGCCTTTAACTTTGTGGCGCGTACACCAGAGTGCATGTGCCGTGCCCCAAGGTTTCAGCCTATGATCAAAGTTATCGAAAAGAGTTAACGCTTCAGATGGGAGATCATCAATTTTCTGATAGCAAAAACTGTATTGGAATGCTGGTGAAACCTGAGGTTTGACTCGCTCACAAAACAGAGACTCGAGCTGTGCTTCGAGTTCAGGCCTTATCACTAGGACAACCTCAGCAAAACCGGCCTGATAGGCCGATATAGTAGAGAGTTCCAACATAGTTTCGCCACTGGGCCCCAAGGCGGCCAGCTGCTTATCACCACCGAATCGACTACCGAGTCCCGCCGCCATAATGACTAGCGTCAGCGGTCTATTTTCATTCATGATTGCTGTAAGCGTCATACACTAAATTTCTACACCATTATTAGGTCGCCGCTAATTGGCGAACCATGCACAACCGGAAAATCTAAAAAGAAAGCCAATTTATATCCAGCTCTAATATACAGGAGATAAAAAAGCCACTCTTGACCGACAAGCCCAGCTATATCTATATACTGCAAATAAAAGAATCACCCGTGGCCCACCAGTCCAGCTATATCTATAAATAGGAAATAAAAGAACCACTCTTGGCCAACGCAGACTGGCTGCCTTTCAGGCTAAAGTCATAGCCGCAGAGCTTCACGCTGCCCCGGCGTGCGACGTCACTAATAATGGATTCGGTATCGAGAGGTGAAAATCTTGCTTCGATGCCTGTATCGGGCATCTGCTCCACCGCTACGGGGCGGTAACGTGTCCCATTATTAAAAATCAGGTGAGCACAGGTTTTATCTCCCTGAGCCGTGGCCAGAGACCAGATAACCCCAGGGTCTTCGGTTTCACCCAGCCAACGCATCACCAATAGGTCCTGTTCTAGGATCAGGCTGAATCCATCGGGCAGCTTCACCTCATCCCTTTGCACCGCGATCTGAGGCGCCGATACCTCCGGCTCTTGTTCGACATATTCATCATCTGTCGTCCCGGAGAATAGCGACCAAAATCCTGCGATGAGTATCATGCATGATAATCCGCCAACAAAGGCCTGAAGCAGCCTCCTGTTTTGCTTAGCCCATGAGATCCATTGATCTAATGAGACGCCATCGAAACCTCTGTCAGCTTCACCATAAGGAACGGACTCTACCGCTTGCTGAGGCATGTCGGCATCAGCAATATATCCCCCAACAGGTTCTGGCGAGCCATCTAAGGTAGGTTCGACCCTCATGCGTCCCTTCCCGCCTGCGGTCATGGCCGCTGGCCCCGAATAACCTTGATGATATTGGCCGTTTTTACCCGTCGACCTCTGCATCGCCAGAAATCCCGTTATAAGAGTGGCAAAGACAACAACACTTGCAGACAAGCTAAGGCTGTCGCCATAGACGAGAGAGAGAACAAAAAGCAGTAGAGGAATAAAGCTCAAACCCAGCAACCAACTTGGTCTGGCAGCATCGCGCATGCGACGCAGGCCGCTAAGTCCAAGAACAGGCATCAAGAGCAGGGTAAGGATAATCAGTGCCGAACTGGCTCCGATGAAGATGAACCCCAATAATAAAATAAGGTAAGCCAGCGCACTGATAAGCGCAAATCTAGGACCATTATCTCGTCCCCGGACACAAAAGAGCGATCTATACTGCATGAATTTTGATACCTAACAATAACTTTCGAATGGGAAATAACTAGCTTAAGCGGCACAATAAACGCCCAAAAAATGCCTCGATATCAAAATATCACTTTGGCCCCAGCTAAATAATCAGCTTTAACTGCTAACAGACTAACCAATTTCTCTCTCAAAGTCAGTGCCAGCTTGAAAAATTCACCGGGCACGTCCCTTTTTACGTTTGCAGCAACATCAGACTCGCTCCATCACCTTATAAACAGTGGCCGACGCAGAACTCAGCTGAGCTAAATAGAAGTAAACTGACACTAGCGCCACGCCCTTGCTAGGCTGTATAATGTCCGGATCACCCGTAAATGCGGGGCAACCTTTCGTTTTCACCTTTTGGATACTTAGCAAATGACCGCACGCGGAAATCTATTTATCGTATCGGCACCCAGTGGTGCAGGTAAATCTTCACTGATATCGGCACTATTGAAAGATAAGCCGACTGACAAGCAAGTTTCTGTGTCTCATACCACACGTCAGCCGCGTCCCGGTGAAGTTAATGGCCAACACTACCATTTTGTTACAGTCGAAGAGTTCAAAGCATTAATTAAAGAAAACGCGTTTTTCGAATGGGCCGAAGTGTTCGGTAACTACTATGGCACATCACGTAAAGTGATCGAGCAAACCCTTAATGAAGGTATCGATGTGTTTCTCGATATCGACTGGCAAGGGGCTCAGCAGGTTAAAAAATTGATGCCTGAAGCCATTGGTATATTTATTTTACCGCCTTCCAGAACCGAATTAGAATGCCGCTTGACAGGTCGAGGTCAGGATAGCGATGAGATCATAGCAGGCCGTATGGCACAAGCTGCATCAGAGATATCACATTACGCTGAGTACGACTTCATCATTATTAACGATGATTTTGATACCGCCCTCGCCGATTTAATCGCCGTTATTCGTAGTCAACGCTTAACTGGTGCTGGCCAAATTCATGCTCAAAATGATATGATTAAAGATCTGTTGGCAGATTAGCTGTCATCATGTACAATTTTGCGTCATTTTTTCATCCTAACACTGGAGTTTCCACACATGGCTCGCGTAACTGTAGAAGACGCCGTAAACCAAATCGGCAACCGTTTTGATATGATCCTGGTTGCAGCGCGTCGTGCTCGCCAAATCGCCGTGCAGGGTAAAGACCCTATGGTTGAAGAAGAGAACGACAAACCAACGGTTATCGCTCTTCGCGAAATCGAATTAGGTTTAGTCACTGCCGATACTTTGGACGCCGATGAGCGCCAAACGGTCCGTGAACGTGAAGCAGCTGAAATTGCTGCTGTTGCTGCGATTGCCGAAGGTCGTAACAACGTAATATAAGGAGTATTGCCACTTGTATCTGTTTGAAGGTCTCAAGGAGTCTGCATCGGGTTATTTAGAACCCGATCAGGTAGAATTACTCAAGCAGGCCTATCAGGTGGCGCGTGATGCCCATGAAGGCCAGATGCGCACAAGTGGTGAACCTTATATCACACACCCGGTTGCGGTAGCCCGCATCCTGGCCGATATGCGTCTCGATCATGAGACGCTTATGGCTGCCCTCCTGCACGACACCATTGAAGACACCCCGGTTACCAAAGAGGAACTCGCTGAGATTTTCAGTGAATCCATCGCCGAACTGGTTGAAGGCGTCTCCAAGCTCGATAAGCTAAAATTCCGCGATAAGAAAGAGGCTCAGGCCGAAAACTTCCGCAAGATGATGATGGCAATGACTCAAGATATTCGAGTTATCCTGATTAAATTAGCCGATCGCACTCACAATATGCGCACACTCGGAGCACTCAGACCCGATAAACGTCGCCGTATTGCCAGAGAAACCCTCGAAATTTATGCGCCCATCGCTAATCGTCTCGGTATTCACAATATCAAGATAGAGTTGGAAGACTTAGGCTTTCAAGCCTATTACCCAATGCGTTACCGCGTGCTTAAAGAGGTGGTTAAAGCCGCCAGAGGCAACCGTAAAGAGCTGATCCAAAGCATCGAAGCCGCAGTGCACACTCGCCTCGAAGACACCGGACTGCAAGGCACCGTTAAGGGCCGTGAAAAAAACCTCTACTCCATCTATAACAAGATGCGTAGCAAGGAACTTCAATTTCAGGAAGTGATGGATATCTATGCCTTCCGCGTAATTGTCGATTCCATCGATACCTGTTACCGCGTCATGGGCGCTATGCATGGGCTATATAAGCCTCGTCCGGGACGTTTCAAAGATTATATCGCTATCCCTAAAGCCAACGGTTACCAATCCTTGCATACCTCACTGTTTGGTCCTCACGCTGTGCCCGTTGAGATACAGATCCGTACCGAAGATATGGACCAGATGGCTGATAAAGGGGTTGCGGCACACTGGGTCTACAAGAAAGGCAGTTCCGCAGAACAGGGAACCACGACACAAGTCCGTGCCCGTAAGTGGATGCAGAGCCTGCTGGAATTGCAGCAAAGCGCCAGTACCTCGTTCGAATTCGTCGAAAACTTTAAGACCGAGCTCTTCCCTGAAGAGATCTATGTCTTTACTCCCGAAGGGCGCATTCTCGAACTTCCCGTCGGGGCAACGCCCGTCGATTTTGCCTATGAAGTTCATACCGATGTGGGTAATACCTGTGTCGGTGCCCGTGTTAATCGTCAGGCCTATCCACTTAGCCAGCCATTGATCTCGGGGCAAACCGTTGAAATTATTACGGCCAAGGGTGCCAGACCCAATGCCGCATGGTTGAACTTTGTTGTTACGGGTAAGGCTCGCGCTAAGATCCGCCAGATATTGAGGAACCTCAAAGAGGTCGACGCGGTAGCACTGGGTAAGCGCCTGTTAAATCATGCGTTGGGCGAAACTAAGCTAGACACTATTTCGGCCGAACAGATCGACAGCGTCGTCAACGACACCAAACATAACACCTTAGATGAGCTACTGGCCGATATTGGCTTAGGCAATGCCATGAGCATTGTTATCGCTCAGCGACTTCGTGGCGATCAGATAGAGCAGCACGAAGATAAAGACTCCAACATGATGCCAATCCGCGGCGCCGAAGGCATGCTGGTGACTTTTGCCAACTGCTGTCGCCCGATCCCCGGCGATGCCGTCATCGCCCACGTAAGCCCGGGTAAAGGCCTGGTAGTACACATGGAAAGTTGTGCCAATATTCGTGGCTATCAAGGTGAACCGGATAAATATATTCCAGTCCAATGGGACAGCGCAGAGGGCGTCGAGTATCAGGCGAACTTGCGAGTTGAAATAGTGAATCATCAGGGAGCCTTGGCTAAAATCACCTCGATTGTTGCCGCCGAAGGCGCCAATATTCACAATCTCAGTACCGAAGAGCGTGATGGTAGAGTCTTCCTCATCAATCTGCGCGTTTCGGTCAGAGACCGAATTCACTTGGCCAACGTGATGCGACGCATCAGGGTACTACCTGAAGTACTGCGTACATCCCGTAATCGCTGAGTTTCATCGTCATTTAGTTTTGTAAGCGTTAAATTCCTAATCGATAGTTAGTTAACAAAACAGAGAGAGTGTTATGGCAGAAAAAATCATCATCGCCACAGATAAAGCTCCACAAGCGATCGGTACCTATTCTCAAGCAGTAAGAGTAGGTAGCACCGTCTATCTTTCGGGTCAGATCCCACTGAATCCGGAAAATATGCAGATGGTCAGCGATGAGTTTGAAGCGCAAGTTGTCCAGGTATTTGAAAACCTTACCGCAGTTTGTGAGGCGGCGGGTGGTTCACTCAGCGATATCGTTAAACTCAACATCTTTATGACTGACTTGAGTAACTTCGCTACCGTCAATGAGATCATGGAACGTTACTTCTCTCAGCCTTACCCCGCTCGCGCCGCGATCGGAGTTAAGCAATTACCAAAAGATTCTTTAGTTGAGATGGATGGAGTCATGGAGATTTAATCTTCCGCCATTTCATATCAATATCTGGGCGCTGCGGCGCCCTTTTGTTATTTAAACCTGTAAATTAGAAGTTAGCCATGAGTCCAGAACGCTTTGCACGCATCAATGAGATGCTAGACAACCGCCAGCCAGATCTCACCCTCTGCCTCGATAAAGTCCATAAGAGCAATAATGTTGCCGCCGTCATACGTACCGCCGACGCCGTGGGGATCCATCAAATTCACGCCATCTGGCCGGATCTTGATATGAGAGTCTCTGGCAATACAGCCTCGGGCAGCCAGCAGTGGGTCAAGACCATCACGCATGATCATATTGATGAGGCTAAAACACAGTTTCGAGCTCAGGGAATGCAAATTCTGGCGACTAATTTCTCAGAAAATGCGATAGATTTTCGCGAGATTGACTATACTCGCCCCACGGTCGTTATCTTAGGTAATGAGCGAGATGGCGTGAGCCCGGAGGGGATCGCAGCGGCCGATCAACATATCATCATCCCTATGATAGGCATGGTCCAATCCCTGAATGTGTCTGTAGCATCGGCTCTCATCATGTATGAAGCACAGCGTCAGAGACAGGAAGCGGGAATGTACGGCCAACGCAAACTCGATGAAGACTACTGCCAGGTAAAACTGTTCGAACAGGGTCATCCGATTTATGCTAAAGCCTGCCGACGTAAAAGCATCCCCTATCCTAAAGTGGATGAGCAGGGACAGATAGTCGCCGATGCAGACTGGTGGGAAAGGATGCGATCACCACAAAAAGCTGTCAAATAAGCTTCTGTTAACGGGTCGGCCAGACATATCAGCTCGACCCGAGAAGCACTACTCACTATCCTAGAAATCCCTTTTCCCTCAATTAATCCTTTTAGCTTTCACCTTCCAACTATTTATTCTTCAAAGAATTTGTCATAGATCACATTTTTCGCCATACTCAAAGACGTAGTCGAACAGATATCGAACACAAATAAAAAACCATAGCTGTTTGGCACTAATACCAATCGATAGAACAATAATAATTATGGAATCGCTGATGGAATCGACAATTAAAACCCCTGTAGAGATGCTAGCCCATTGGGTCGACAAGCTCGGTAACAACACCTACCTGAGACAACCCATCAATGGCCAATATAAAGATTTTAGCTGGGTAGAAGTTCAGCAGAAGATGCAACAGATAGCCGGCGCACTGAGACACTTAGGGTTAAAGCCCGGTGATAAGGTCGCGGTATTATCGAAAAACTGCGCCGAATGGTTTATTACCGATCTCGCCCTGATGCATGGGGGTTACATTAACGTTCCCATCTATCCCACGGCCAACGCTGACACCATACGTTATGTGCTGGAACACAGTGAAGCGAAAGCCATCTTTATCGGCAAGCTGGATTATTGGGCCGATCAGGAAGCTGGCGTAGGTGGTGATATCCTAAGAATGGCAATGCCCTACGATACTATGCCGGCTCAATATCGGTGGGACAGCCTGCTCGAACTGGGCCAACCTCTAATCGATGCCCCCTTCGCGACACCGGAGCAGACGATGACCCTGATCTACACCTCGGGGTCTACGGGTAAGCCCAAGGGTGCGATACTGAACTTCGCCAGTTATGGCTGGACCTGTAAGGCTGTGGTCCGGGATCTAAAAACGGGCATTGAAGACAGGCTGATCTCCTATCTGCCTCTGGCACATATTACCGAACGCGTTGCGATGGAAGGCTCCTCATTTTATTCTGGCAGCAGCGTCGCATTTGTTGAGAGCCTCGACAGCTTTGTCGCCGATGTTCAACGCGCAAGACCGACAGTCTTCTTCTCTGTCCCAAGGCTCTGGAGCCTGTTCCAGCAAAACATTATCGAGAAGATCGGCTATAAGAAGCTTAATTTCCTGCTTAAGGTTCCGATCCTCAATAATATCGTTAAGAAGAAGATCCATGAGGGTTTAGGCCTGGAGCACTGCCACCTGTTGGGTTCGGGCTCGGCGCCTATTCCACCGTCTCTGATCGCCTGGTATCACAAGATAGGACTCAACATCAGTGAAGCATGGGGCATGACAGAGAACAGTGCCTACTCGATCATCAACTACCCATTCGATCCCGCTAAAATAGGCACAGTCGGTCGCGCAATTGAGGGATGCTCCATTAAACAAACTGAGTCCGGAGAGCTGCTGGTTAAGAGCCCGGGCTTGATGACGGGTTACTATAAACAACCTGAGATGACCGCAGCCTGTTTCGATCCCGATGGCTACTTCCATACCGGTGATCTTTGTGAAATCGACAACGACGGCTGTGTCACCATTACCGGTCGGGTAAAGGATAACTTTAAAACGTCCAAAGGAAAGTATGTCGCTCCGGTACCTATTGAGCGCAAGCTTGCCCAAGACCCCCATATAGAACTCCTCTGTGTCATAGGTTCGGGTCTGCCCCATCCTATAGCACTGGTGCAACTCTCCGAGGGTGCATCATTGCAACCAAGAGAGGAGGTACGCACCTCCTTGAAGGCGACGCTGGACAGCATCAACCCTAATCTGGAGTCACATGAGACCATAGATGCGATCATTGTCGTTGATGAACCGTGGGACGTCGATAATGACGTATTAACTCCTACACTGAAGATAAAACGCCATGTGTTAGAGAAGCGTTTCAGTGAAAAAGTCGATGGGATCCGTGGGGGCAAGATTCGCTGGGAAGAGGAGCTTTAACCTTTAGAATCCACTCTTAGTTACCTAATTCAAAGCATGTCATTCGACATGCTTTTTGTTGTTGACGCCTTCAAAATTAACGAAATTTAATCCCTTCATCGCTTATTTTTATTGCCTGCCCTGGCAAAATACATATGCTAGCCATCCTGAAATTATCCTGGTGAAAAAACATGCTCATCTTACTGGCCATTATCGGCGGTTTCGTAATATTAACTCTCGGTGCAGAGGCCTTGGTTCGAGGGGCGAGCGCTATCGCACTGAGACTGGGGATAGCCCCTCTGGTTATCGGCTTGACCATAGTTGCATTCGGTACCAGTGCACCAGAGCTAGCCGTAAGTTTAAAGTCAGCACTCGCAGGCAAGAGTGGTATCGCACTGGGCAATGTCATCGGCTCAAACATCGCCAACATCGGTCTTATCTTGGCTATAACCGCCTTAATTCGCCCCATCCAGGTGCAATCTCAGATGGTAAGACGCGATATTCCGATCATGATTGTCGCCTCACTCCTTTTTTGGGGCTTACTGCTCGACGGTGGCCTCAGCTTCTGGGATGGTGCCCTGCTCACGACTCTATTGTTCCTCTATTTAAGCTTCAGCTACATCAGCACAAAAAAAGGAGCCAATAGTGAAGAGCTTGATGAGCGCCCACAAAAACCATTGCTATCTGTGCTCCTGATAATCATAGGCATAGCGATGCTGGTTTCTGGCGGGATCCTATTTGTCGATGGCGCCGTAGAGTTAGCAACAGCCTTAGGTATCAGCGAGGTCATCATAGGGCTGACCATCGTCGCCATAGGAACCAGTATGCCTGAACTTGTCACCTCGGTTGTGGCCGCAAGAAAGGGAGAGAGTGATATCGCCATAGGCAATATTGTCGGCTCAAACCTATTCAATATTCTTGGCATATTGGGTATCACGGCGCTGATACATCCCATTGCCACCGGGGGAGTGCAAAGTCTTGATTTGATGGTGATGCTGGTGTTGGCACTCCTCATCTTACCCTTCGCCTGGTCGGGCTTTAGGATCGGTCGACGGGAAGGCGGTATTCTATTAGCCGGATATCTGTCATATATCGGCTATCTCGTGGCTCAAGCCGCAGCTTAACAACTTACATTCTATCGACAAGCCACCGACGCCTTTCGGTGGCATACTAAACAAGAACGAAAGTGACATTTGTCATCTCGATCTGATGACGTTTGTGTCTGCCATCACCTCGGTCAATTTTACATACTGGTCCTGTACCCAATAAAGGGAATTTACAGGAGATTGATATGAAAGCAGCGATACTTATCACCACAATGGCACTGTTCTCTCAGACGGTTCACGCTAACGACATTCCGGCTATCGATAACGCTTCTAATACGATGAACATAACAGCTTTACAGGCTCTGAGTCAGCAGACGCAAGGTTACGAGCACGCCTATGCAAACTATCGTCTGGCTATCACGGCCAACATCTTAGGCCAGCGGCCATTAGCCAAATCTGCGCTTTTAGCGGCACAATCGACTCTGGAAGAACTGGGTCATACAGAGGCTGAAACACTGGCGCTGCTTGCCTCTGTGTATGGCATGCAGATAGGCATAGACAATAGTCAGGGAGCAAGTTTAGGACCTAAGCTATCTCAAGCCCTCACTCAGGCAGAGACACTCTCTCCCAATAACCCCAGAGTCGCGTTAGTAAAAGCTATCTCGGCCTTCAATACGCCCGTGACCTTTGGTGGTAGTATGAAAAAAGCGATAGAGTTAAGCAGTAAAGCAATAGCGCTCTACAGCGAACCCTGCGATGAGGTCTGTTGGGGACATGCAGAGGCATACACCTGGCGCGGATTGGCTAAACAAAATAGTGGTGACAACGAAGGCGCAATCACCGACTGGCAGTCAGCGATTGAGATCCAGCCCGATTATTCCTGGGCAAACTTTCTGCTGAAGCAAAATAATCTAACTCACTAGTTGAAATGAGCCGCTAAGCCTACAGAAAGAGCTAAGCGGTCCCATAGGGAATGAGCGCAATGAAGAGCATAAATATTATGCCGAAAACCAGGCGTAAGACGACCGAAGACAAGCTTGCTTGGATCTATCTGGTTAATCTGGTTTTCTACTTTATCCCGATTTTTATCAATGAGATGCCACTATGGGATATAGGGGTGTGTTTACTGATTTTAATCCCTTTTATTTACTGTTACTTCTGGGCTCATCGCAGCTCGAAACAGAAAGCCATTTACCCTATTCTCGCTATGATAGCCTTAGGCGCACTCATTACTCCTATCAATGCCGGCTCGCTCGCTCTTTTTACCTTCGCCGGCTTCTTTATCGGTTTCTATTACTCCCTCAGAACTGCCTTCTTCAGCCTGCTGGCATTGCTAACACTCCTCACAGCACTCTCGCTACTCCTCGGAATCAATCCATATTTCTTCGTTCTCTACGGAGGATTGCTCATCATAGGAGTGGGCCTGTTTGGTCTGGCTGAACGGAAACGAGTCGAAGCAAAATGTCGTCAGCAGCAGAGTGAGGCGGAGATAAGCCAACTGGCAACCATGTTAGAGCGTGAGCGAATCGGGAGGGACCTGCACGACATCATGGGGCACAACCTTTCGAGTATCTCACTCAAGGCTGAGCTGGCAGAAAAACTCTTGACTAAAGGTGACCTCGAACAGGCGGGGGTTCAGTTGAGAGAGCTAAATGAGATCGCACGCGATAGTCTGACCCAGATACGTCAAACGGTCTCAGACTATAAACATAAAGGGTTATCGGCCAGCGTGATGCAACTATGTCAGACCCTCAGGGACAAAGGGCTGAGTGTCAGCCTGGAGGGAGATCTCCCGACTCTGCCCTCAACGCTGGAAACCCAACTTATACTGAGCCTGACAGAGCTGTGCAATAACGTCATCCGTCACAGCCAGGCTAGCCACTGTGCTATAACATTTGAGCGGTTCAACGATGAGATAAATATCTCAGTCACCGATAACGGAACGCCACAAACCGTCAACGAGGGAAATGGATTGAATGGAATAAGAGAGCGTCTGAGCGAGTTTCAGGGCAAGCTGGATTACTGCCTGGAACAGCAGTGCCGCTTTACCATCACGCTGCCTATGCCTGAAGAACAAAAACTAATGTCCGGAGTGCAAAGCTGATGAAAATTTTACTCGCCGAAGATCAGGCTATGGTCAGAGGGGCACTCGCGGCGCTGCTGAGCCTGGATGGAGAGTTTGAGATAACTCAGGCCCGTGATGGCGACGAAGCCCTGTCACTGTTAAAAACAGCCACATTCGATCTGTTGCTTACCGATATAGAGATGCCGGGCCTGACCGGACTTGAGCTGGCCCAATGGTGTCAAAAGCAAGATAACCCTATTAAGGTCATCATACTCACGACATTTGGCAGGGCCGGATACATCAAACGAGCTATCGAGTCCGGCGTCGGTGGCTTCCTGCTCAAAGACGCACCATCGGATAGCCTGATACAGGGAATAAGGCAGGTGATGGCGGGTAAGCGTGTCATTGACCCCGAACTCGCCATCATGGCCATCGGAGAAAGTGATCCCCTCAACGATAAGGAGAGAAAAGCACTGAGGCTCGCCAGTGAGGGATTCTCTACGGCTGAGATAGCAGCCACACTGTTTATCGCCGAAGGTACGGTACGAAACTATATTTCTGAAGCCATCAGTAAACTTCATGCATCGAACAGAATCGATGCTGCGCGTATCGCGAGGCAAAAAGGCTGGCTATAGACCGTCAGACTTTCTACTGCCACACTGAGATATCATCCGGGATAAGGCTGCAAAACGGTCATAAGATTGCTATAGCCTGTTTATCTGATAGTATATGTATATAAACACAGTGATTGAGTATTATCCCAGCGATTACACTCAACTAATCAGATTGGTATTGTGAGTGAATAGACTCGACCTTGTTCCCGTAACTGAGCTCAAAGGCGTTGCCAAGAAGATGGCCGAACGCTTGGCTAAGCTCGGCATTCATACGGTACAGGATCTGCTGTTTCACCTGCCCCTACGTTACGAAGATCGCACCCAGATCTATCCCATCGCCTCACTTTATCCTGGTAGCTACGGTACAATCGAAGCCGTCATTCAATCCAGTCAGATCATTCAGGGCCGCAAGCGTATGCTGACCTGTACCGTGAGAGATGACACCGGCAGTCTCACCCTCAGGTTCTTCAACTTCTCTGTCGCACAAAAAAATGGATTAGAGAATGGATTAACCATTCGCGCCTATGGCGAAATTCGCCGTGGCAACCATCAGGCAGAGATCATTCATCCAGAATATAAGCTGGTACAGTCCAGCAGTGATCTTCCCTTGAGCGATACCCTCACGCCTGTCTATCCGACAACCGAAGGCCTCAAACAAGCCAGCTGGATAAAGCTGACGGAGCAAGCCTTAACGCTGCTTGAAAGTGGAGGTCTGCAGGAGTTGATACCGCCGGAGCTTCAGCCCAATAACTTGAGCTTAAAAGATGCCTTAATGCTGTTGCATCGACCTCATAACGGCGTCAACCTATTTGAACTCGAACAAGGCACTCACCCGGCGCAACAGAGGTTAATTCAAGAGGAGCTGCTAGCCCACAACTTGAGTATGTTGAAGCTTCGTCAGCGCAGTAATCGAGACAAGGCCGTCTCGATGCCCGCGTCGGGGCAACTGCTTAATCCATTTTTAAAATCGCTTCCCTTTAAGCCCACCGGAGCCCAGCAACGCGTCGGAATCGATATCTCGACGGATCTGGATAAGCCATCTCCTATGATGCGTCTCGTACAGGGCGATGTTGGCTCAGGAAAAACCTTAGTTGCCGCCTTGGCCGCCCTGCAGGCGATTGAAAATGGTTACCAGGTCGCCATGATGGCTCCGACCGAGCTCCTTGCGGAGCAACATGCCGAGAACTTTACTCAATGGTTTGAGCCCCTGGGACTCAAAGTTGGCTGGTTGGCAGGAAAATTAAAAGGAAAGGCGAGAACACAATCTCTGATGGATATTGAGAGTGGTGAAGCCAATATGGTGATAGGTACTCACGCCATCTTTCAAGAGAAGGTCACCTTTAATAAACTGGCCTTGATCATCATAGATGAACAACACAGATTTGGCGTTCATCAACGTTTAGGACTCAGGGAGAAAGGGATAGCTCAAGGGTTCCATCCCCACCAGTTGATCATGACCGCAACCCCCATTCCACGAACATTGGCGATGACGGCCTATGCAGACTTAGATACTTCGGTGATCGATGAGCTGCCACCAGGCCGAACGCCGGTGGCTACCGTGGCCGTGTCAGACTCGAGACGCAACGAAGTGATCGAAAGAGTCAGACAGGCGGCTACTAACGATGGCAGACAGGCTTATTGGGTCTGCACCTTGATTGAAGAGTCTGAGGTACTCGAGTGCCAAGCCGCTGAAGATACCGCCGAAGAGCTTAAACGCATGCTCACAGAGCTCAAGGTCGGTCTGGTTCATGGCCGCATGAAGTCTGCCGAGAAGCAAGCCATTATGGCCGAGTTCAAGGCCGGCAACCTGAATCTGTTAGTCGCCACCACAGTCATCGAGGTGGGAGTCGACGTGCCCAATGCCAGCTTGATGATCATCGAAAACCCGGAGCGGTTAGGTTTAGCCCAACTGCACCAGCTTAGAGGCCGTGTGGGCCGGGGCGCGGTGGCGAGCCATTGCGTCCTTATGTATAAGGCCCCACTCTCACCTAGCGCCACCAAACGGTTAGGTGTACTCAGAGACAGTAACGATGGCTTTATCATCGCCCAAAAAGATCTTGAAATCAGAGGACCCGGTGAGGTGTTAGGCACTAAGCAAACAGGCATTGCCGATATGAAAATTGCCGATCTCATCAGAGATCAGGCTCTTATTCCTCATATTCAAAAACTGGCCGTTCACCTCATGCAACAAGCGCCGGACAATGTCGATGGCATTGTGCAGCGCTGGCTAGGCGATCGAGAGCAGTTTGTTCAAGCATAACGCACCGCCGGGTTAAATAATCGCCGCTTAATACACACTTTCAGATTAATTATTTTTTATTTCAGCTGACTTCCCTAGACAAGACCGCTGAATTTTGCAAAATGGAGTGATACCTTCTTTTCTCTTTGGTATTGAGCCTGAAAATAGGCCTCCCCTAACCGAGTCGAACTTTCAAAGGATGTTAAATGCAAGTTACTCAAGAAGATAGAATAGCACCGCAAGAAAAGTCTACCGGTGCCAATACCATAGCAATCATAGCCCTGGCCGTTGTGGTACTCATCTCCGGTGGAGCTTATTACTATTTCAGCGATACAGAGGCGTTACAACCACAAGAGAGAGCCGCCGTTGAAATACCGGACGTGCTCCCCGAAGAGCCTCTCGTCACCATTGCCGATATCCCGGAACCAGAGATAGAGGCTGCCATCGAGCCGGAAATAGAGGTGGTTGAGACCCCTCAGCCAGAGATCGAATCTCTGCCGACGTTGGAAGAGAGTGATAGTTTTGTTCATAACAAGACGGTCGTGATGGCCGATGGTATGGCGATTGAGCCCATGCTGGTCGAAAAAGATCTCGTGAGACATTTTGTGGTGTTTGTCGATAACTTGGCGCAGGGAGAACTCGCTCGCAAGGTCAGTCCGCTTAAAGGACCCGACAGAGTCTTTACCGTTTCAGATATCACCAATAAAACTTACCTTAATCCAGACAGCTACCACAGGTACGATCTTTACGCCGATTTTGTTGCCAACTTAAATGAGGTGCAACTTGCTGCCACCTATAAAGAGCTGACCCCGCTGTTATCTGAGGCATTTGAGGAGTTAGGTTATGGTGACATGAGCTTTAATGAGCGCATGCTAGAAGCCATCGACATCATGCTGGCGGCGCCGATTATTGAGCAACCCATAGAGCTTGATGGTGTCAGCGTTAACTATCAATTCATCGATCCTAAACTTGAAGCCCTTCCTAATGCGCAAAAATTATTAGTGCGTATGGGGCCTGAAAATAGCAAGAAAGTGAAAGCAGCGCTTCGTAGACTAAAGAAGCATCTAGCTAATTAATCGCGTTAACCTCATCCATCGAATGTAACCTGCAGCCCCCGCGCTGCAGGTTAAAAACAGTCTCAAAAATCTTCAGCCCCCTTCGATACATTATCACAACACCTATAACCCAAAACGCTTCATCATCGGCATTAATCTGGTGTAGAATAAATCGCATATGGCGATTGAAGATTAGGGTATTGCAACTCTGATATTACTCGTTATGGACAACCCGGACTCAATCGTCATATCAGAGGCGTAGACCTGGTGCAGGATAAATCGGATATGGCAGTAGTCTTGCCAGTCTGAATATTAGAATTTTTCTCAAATTTTTCCCGTTATGGATAACCCGGACTCAATCGTCACATCAGAGGCGTAGACCTGGTGCAGGATAAATCGGATATGGCAGTTGTCTTGCCAGTCTGAATATGAGAGTTTTTCAAATTTATATCGTTATGGATAACCTAGGCTTAATCGTCATATCAGAGGCAAAGCGGTGCAATTAATATTTACTATTTGTTCTTGGGGCGCTTGGTCACCTCGATACCAACAAGCCACCGATTGGCAAAATTGGCAAGAAGCAAGATTATCTCATGATTCAGATCTGCCCAATGCTCCAAAATTGGCACAAGTTCCGGCTATGCAACGCAGGCGCTATAGCGCTCTGACCAAGATGCAACTCGAAGCCGCTTTTCAATGTGATGCACCGCAGCAATGCCGTACCATCTTCTCCTCCAGGCATGGAGAGCTAAATCGCACCTTAGGACTGCTTGATAATGTCGTAAATCGAGAGGCCCTTTCTCCCACGGCGTTTAGCCAGTCGGTCCATAATACCGCCAGTGGGATCTACAGCATACTTAAGGGAAACCGCTCCTCCTCTACCTCGATTGCCGCAGGTTCTGAGACGCTTTATCAAGCACTGATAGAGGCTTACGCCCAGCTTCACGAAGACCCCACTCCACTCCTGCTTGTCTTTGGGGATGAACCGGTTCCACAGGTTTATAGTCAATTCACCAATGAGCCGGAACTGCCGCTCTCTATGGCCTTCGTATTGACGCTCGCAGCACCGGCGCCTGGTCAGCCACAGCTCACCATAGACAATACCTCTTCGGCAGAGGATGTGAATTATGGAGACCTCCTTCATAGTCTGGCGACAAAACAGCCCCTGAGTGGATCACTATCTAAGCACCATTGGCAGTTAAGTTTTGGATAACGCTCCGGCAAAGAGACTCACCGGCATCGCGTACATTCCCAGATGGTTAGGAGGAGTTAGCTGCTATATCGTCTTCGGGCTCGGCGGCCTGTTAACCTCGCTAACCATCTTGCCTCTTCTGAGGTTTTGGCCGGGCACAAGAGAGCAAAGAGTTAGTCGGGTACAAAAAGCCGTACATATTATGTTTCGGGGTTTCGTTCATATGCTCTCCTGGGCCGGAGTCATAAAAGTGACCCCGGTTAACAAAGTACGTCTGAGCGAGGCGAGAGGCAAGGTGGTTGTCATTAATCATCCTACCTTGGTCGATGTCGTGGTGTTGATAAGCTTAATGCCAAATGCCGGATGCATCGTTAAACAAGGTATCTGGCGAAACCCTTTTATGCGAGGCGTTGTGGCCTGCGCAGGTTACATACCAAATCGTGGTGCTGAATTACTTCTACTTGATTGCAAACAAGTGTTAGATAGCGGGACAAACTTAATCATTTTCCCGGAGGGCACACGCACCGTCCTTGGCAGTGTTATCAATGATTTTGCCCGAGGTGCTGCCAATATCGCACTGAGAACCAAGACAGATATTTTACCTGTCATTCTTCATACCAATGCATCAGGCTTAACTAAGCAGGAAGCCTGGTATGAAATCCCCCGTCGCACCATAGGGATGCGTGTTGAAGTAGGCGAAACTATCGATCACATCAGGTATGATACACAAGCCGGTGGCGATGCAAAAATGGCGCGTCTACTTACACGGGATCTTGAAGATCACTTTAAAAAAGAACTTAAATAAATTATGAGCTTACACAACGAAATAAAACAATTAATCATAGATTGCTTAGATCTTGAAGACGTCAGCATCGATGATATTGAAACTGATGCAGCACTATTTGGAGAAGGCTTAGGGCTGGACTCAATCGATGCGCTGGAACTAGGCCTAGCGATTAAAAAGCGATTCGATGTAAAAATCGAAGCGAACTCTGAAGCCACTAAAGCACATTTTTATAGCGTGGCCAACTTGGCTAGCTTTATTGAATCTCAGCGAGCTTAGGAGACATTATGCAAAGTCGTGAACAAATTCTTGAAGCCTTGACTCAGATCTTAGTCGATGAGTTTGAAATCGAAGCCGAAGATATCACCCTTGAAGCATCTCTCTATCAAGAGTTAGATCTGGACAGCATCGATGCCGTTGACTTAGTCATCAAGCTGCAGCAGATGACAGGGAAGAAAATTAAGCCGGAAGAGTTTAAAGCTGTACGAACTGTCGATGATGTGGTTACCGCCATCGAAGGGCTGACTAAAGGCTGATGCGCTTTTTTTTACAAATAGTCACCAGTCTCTTATTACTCGGCTATCCTTTCGCCGTGTATTTTGGACTCAACTATTTGCCGGCAGGCTCCATAGCCATGGTACTTTGCCTTTTTTTAATTCTGCGGTTGCTGATACAAAAACAACAGGTAAAGTCGATGGTTCTGCCGGTATTGGTCGGCATAGGATTAACGGCCGGGAGCTTTATCGCAAAGAGGCATGATTGGTTACTTTACTATCCGGTGGTGATTAACCTTAGCATGCTATTTTTGTTCGGCTATTCGCTAAAATCGGGACCGAGTATGATTGAACGACTCGCCAGGTTGAAAGAACCCGACCTTCCCGATGAAGCGATCCCTTATTTGCAAAAAGTCACGCTAATCTGGTGTGGCTTATTTATTTTCAATGGTGTCGTAGCCCTCTATACCGCGAACTATTCCAGTTTGGAAATATGGACGCTGTATAACGGACTTATCGCTTACCTGCTCATAGGTTCGCTACTTGGTGGCGAGTGGTTGTATAGAACTATTTGGTTAAAAAAGTCATGACAGAGTTATTAAAATCTTGGTTATCCAAGGGGCCATCGAGCCAACAACTTATCAGCTTCAATCACCATGATATTGTCAACGGTGCAGCCTTCACGAGCCAAGTTGCCAATGTCCACCAGCAACTGCTCCAATCACAATCACAGCGTTGGTTACTGGCATGTGAAAGTAGCGACCTGTTTGCTGTGGGATTATGTGCCGCACTGCTTGCGGGCAAAGAGATAATCCTGCCATCAAACACTCAAACCGGGACCTTGAGCGAGATAACCCATGAGTTCGACGGGGTCATCTCTGATCAGCCTCTATGTGAAGGCAAAGCCTTCATCATGCTGAAGAAAGACCTCCATGGAACCAATAACGTCTGGCCAAAATGTGACAATTACGGGAAGCTAATCCTCTTTACTTCCGGCAGTAGCGGTCACCCCAAAGCCGTATGTAAAACACTCGAGCAGTTAGATGCCGAAGTCAGCATCCTTGAGAATACCTTCGCCAAGCATCTTCCGCACTGCAGCGTGATATCGACCGTTTCTCATCAACACATCTATGGACTGCTGTTTAAAATTCTGTGGCCATTGGCGGCCAGCCGTCCATTCCTGAGCAATATCGTCGAATACCCGGAAACGCTGACCTATTACACGAGTTTATTCCCGAATCTTTGCTTGATCAGCAGCCCGGCTCAATTATCCCGTCTTCCGGAATCATTGGATAACGAACGCCAGTTAAGATCGCCAAGCCTGGTATTCAGCTCAGGCGGACCGCTTAATTTCGAGGCGGCCAAAGGTATCACCCACTGTTATGGACGACAGCCCATCGAAGTATTCGGCAGCACAGAAACTGGTGGAATAGCCTACCGCAGACAGACTCAACAAGATCAACCTTGGCGTGTGTTCGACAGCATTGAGATCCGCCAAGATAATAAAGATGGCGCATTACTGCTTAAATCACCCTATCTTGAGAATGATGAATGGCTGAGATGCGAAGATAAAATTACTCTTCTCAAGCCTGGTGAGTTCCAGTTGCAGGGGCGACTCGACCGGGTAGTCAAAATCGAAGAGAAACGGCTGTCACTGGTGCAGATGGAGGCCCTGTTAGAGAGCCATCCATTGATCAGTCAGGCGGCGCTACTTGTCCTAGATCAGCCACGTACCCAACTTGGCGCCGTCATTGAGTTATCTCAGCAGGGCAAAGAGCAGTTAGAGGCCGAGGGAAAGCTCAGCCTGAATAACCTGTTTAAAGCGCATCTGTTGACTCAGTTCGAAAGGGTCACCCTGCCCAGACGATGGCGTTACCCCGAAATTGTTCCCGTAAATTCTCAGGGGAAAAGACTAGCCAATCAATTATCTGAGTTATTCGAACATGATTAAATCCAAGCTGCCCAGAGTCATCTCGACAGACATTCAAGGCGAAGCCGTAGAATGGCGCATATTCATCGACGCTGACTTACCATTTTTTGACGGCCACTTTCCCGAACAAGCCGTACTGCCGGGGGTGACTCAGTTAGACTGGGCGATTCGTATGGGGTGTGAGCATTTCAACTATCCTGTTGATGTTGCCAGCTTAGAGGTGCTCAAGTTTCAGCAATTAATGCTGCCAAACTCAGAGGTCAACCTGAAAATCTCTCAAAACAGCAGTAAAACAAAATTACTCTTTAGCTATTTTGATGATGAAAAGCGCTTCGCGTCGGGTCGGATCTTGCTTGGTTCCCCAGCCGTAGCCGATACAGAGGCCAGCTGATGCAATTAGCATTGGTCATTCCGAACTTCAATCATCAAGCTGCGATCGAGAAGACCCTTGAATCACTGGCTGAACTCAATCTTCATTGTTACCTGGTAGATGATGGCAGCAATGATGAAACGCGGCACCTGTTAATCTCTCTTGCCGATAAGTATTCATGGGTAACGCTATTACATCATCCCTTTAACCGTGGCAAAGGAGCCGCGGTGACCACAGGACTGCGAGCCGCCTATAAAGATGGTTATAGCCATGCACTTCAGGTCGATGCCGATGGCCAGCATAACTTAGATGATATCCCGGCCATGATAGCCAAGGCTGAGGCGAATCCCGAAGCCTTAATCTCCGGCCTGCCTCAATATGATGATTCTGTGCCAAAGAGTCGATTCTACGCACGCTATCTCACCCACTTCTGGGTCTGGGTTGAGACCTTAAGTTTCGATATACAAGATTCCATGTGTGGCTTTCGTGTCTATCCGCTTGCCGCCACCGAAAAGCTCTTCCTGTGCCAGGCCTTAGGCGAGCGAATGGACTTCGATATTGAAGTTTTAGTTCGCCTGCACTGGGCTGGCACAGAGGTTATCCATCTACCGACACAAGTGATCTATCCCGAAGATGGCATCAGCCACTTTCAGGGATTATGGGATAATCTGCGGATCTCAGGCATGCACACCCGACTGTTTTTCGGCATGCTAAAACGTCTGCCACAGAGATTCATCAAGAACAACCGGGATACTCATTGGTCCGGAGTCGCCGAGCGCGGCAGTTATTGGGGCATAAAATTACTGGCTGCCAGTTATAAACTCGGCGGACACTGGCTATGCAGGGCCATCATGTACCCCGTGATCTTCTATTTCTTCTTAACGGGTCGCAGCGCCAGAGAAGCCTCGCTCACATTTCTGAAGCAGGTAAAAAGCTATGATCCGAACCAGCCACAACTACAAGGTAATGTAGGCTGGCGTCAAAGCCTCAAACACTTCCTTGCCTTCGGTAACGCGGCCTTAGATCGCATCGATGCATGGTGCGATCGCATTCAACTCAGTCAGGTGGACTTTCCCAATCGCGCTCTTCTGGCCGATCAACTTGCGGCAGGTCAGGGGGCGGTGTTACTGGTCTCTCACCTGGGGAACCTTGAGTTATGTCGCGCCATCTCCGTTCACCAGAAACGAGTCAAGGTGAACGTCATGGTATTAACGGAAAATGCCGAAAACTTTAATCGCGTCTTAAAACAACTCAACCCGGATAGTTCTCTTAACCTTATTCAGGTCACCGACTTAGGCCCGACAACCTCGATGTTGCTACAGCAGAAGATTGAAGAGGGAGAGTTGGTCGTTATCGCCGGGGATAGAACCTCATCGAACACCCAAGGCCGGGTGATCTACGCCCCCTTCATGGGAAAACAAGCTCCCTTCCCTCAGGGGCCTTTTATTCTTGCCGGGCTACTCGATTGCCCCGTATATCTGATGTTTTGCCTTCGCGAGCAGGGGCGCTACAGGGTCCACTTGGAAACATTCTCGAATACACTGAAAGGCCCGAGAGCTGGCCGAATGCAGAGACTCGAAGACGCCGTTAATAACTACAGCTCACGACTCGAATATTATGCGCGGCGTGAACCGCTGCAATGGTTTAATTTTTTTGATTTTTGGCGTAAGGACAGCGAGATCCAGCGAACCAATTTTCAGGGTAAAGACAGGACAGATAAATAGATGACTCAGACTAATCAATCAAACCCAAACGAGATGATTGTTCATTTTGGTCACAGGGCCTTATCCCTGGAAGACGTCGTTGCGGTAGCCAGAGGCGCCAAGGCAAAGTTAAAAGAAAGTCACGATTATCAAACCTATATTCAAAAGGGGGCTAACTTTATCGATAGCCTGCTTAACGAGGAGGGGGTGGTCTATGGTGTCACAACCGGCTATGGCGACTCTTGCACGGTTACTGTGGGTCTGGATCTGGTCCATGAACTCCCCCTGCATCTCACTCGATTTCATGGCTGTGGCTTAGGCGAAATACTCTCCCCTATGCAGGCACGCGCCGTGATGGCTTGCCGCCTAAGCTCGCTCGCCGTCGGTAAATCCGGTGTGAGTTACGAACTACTGCAGAGAATTGAAACCTTACTTAACCTCAATATCACTCCGGTGATCCCGGAAGAGGGTTCTGTGGGAGCCAGTGGCGATCTGACCCCACTCTCCTATCTGGCCGCGGTACTCGTGGGCGAGCGTGATGTCATCTATGAAGGTGTGCGTCAGCCCACCTCCGACGTATATGCCAAGCTCAACATCACCCCGTTAAGACTGCGCCCGAAAGAGGGGTTAGCCCTCATGAATGGCACCGCCGTCATGACGGCACTGGCATGTTTAGCCTATGACAGAGCCCAGTATCTTAGTCGATTAGCGAGCCGCATCACCGCGATGGCGTCACTGACTCTGAAGGGGAATTCCAACCACTTCGATGATATCTTGTTCGCCGCTAAGCCTCACCCGGGACAAAACCAGATAGCCGCCTGGATCCGCGAAGATCTCAATCATCATGAGCATCCAAGAAATTCAGATAGACTCCAGGATAGATACTCTATCCGCTGCGCACCGCACATTATCGGGGTATTACAGGACGCACTGCCTTTCATGCGTCAGTTTATCGAAACTGAGTTAAACAGTGCCAACGATAACCCTATCGTCGACGCCGAAGGAGAGCATATTCTCCATGGCGGTCACTTCTATGGTGGCCACATCGCCTTTGTCATGGATTCGATGAAAAATACTGTGGCAAATATCGCCGATCTAATCGATCGTCAGATGGCTCTGGTGATGGATCCTAAGTTCAATAACGGCCTTCCCGCTAATTTATCGGCATCGACAGGGGCAAGGCGCGCGATTAACCATGGTTTCAAAGCCGTGCAGATAGGCGTATCCGCCTGGACAGCCGAAGCATTGAAAAACACCATGCCAGCCAGTGTATTCTCCCGCTCTACAGAGTGTCACAACCAAGATAAAGTCAGCATGGGTACGATAGCGGCTCGCGATTGTATGCGTGTACTCCAGTTGACGGAGCAGGTTGCTGCGGCCGCGCTGTTAGCCATGACTCAAGGGATAAATTTACGGATCTCACAAGAGGAGCTTTGCCACTCATCACTGACTCCATCCGTCGCTAAGACCCTGGAGCAAGTTAAGGCAGACTTTGAATTGCTGACAGAGGATAGACCGCTAGAATCCGTCCTCAGGCAGACCGTAGACAAGATCCAGCATGGTTTATGGGAAGTGTGTTCATGACTAAGCTATCGGGAAAAGCCATCTTAACCACAGAGTTAGAGATGCTGATCCCATTTCATGATGTCGACTCCATGGGGATCACCTGGCATGGCAACTATTTGCGTTATTTTGAAATAGCGCGTTGTCAGCTATTAGATGAGATCCAATACGGTTACCGGGAGATGCAAGCCTCGGGTTACTCCTGGCCTATCGTCGATCTACAGGTAAAGTACGTTCAACCCAGCACGTTTGAGCAAAAGATTAAGGTTATCGCCTCACTCGTCGAGTGGGAGAATCGTATCAAGATCAACTATCAGGTCAGAGATATCACCACTAACCAGCGACTCACCAAGGGCTACACAATACAAGCCGCCGTTGAAACTGAAACTAACGAGCTTTGCTTCGTGACGCCCGATATCTTCAGAGAAAAAATTGCCTACCTGATAGAGAAGCACGCCTCCCAAGACCCGGTAATATCTGAGGGAGACAGCCGATGAAGACACGCGAGAGGCCTTATAGCACATGGTTCGCAATAGGTTTATTGCGAGGGAAAAGCGTTTTTGGGTTACTCCTGCTGTTGAACCTGAGCATATTTAACTGTCATGCGACACAATCTTCCAATTATGACACTCTTTTTAAATCATCAGCCGACAATGAACGGCTGCAGGCATTAGCCGAACGGCTCATCATAGGAGAGAACGCTAGCGGAAGCTTTACTCAACACCGAACACTCAAGGTGTTGAAGAAGCCCTTGATCAGCCATGGACGCTTTATCTTTGATTATCGACTCGGCTTAGTTTGGCAACAGACTCAGCCCTTTGAAACGACCCTGATATTGAAAGAGGGGGAGTTGATACAGATAGATAGCGCGGGCAGAAGGCAGGTATCCCAGGCAGGCTCCAATCAGGGAGCCGCAGCTATCGCGCAAACCATGCCGAAGTTACTGTCGGCACTGCTTAGTGGTAACTTGAGCGACTTGAGTGAGCACTTTAACCTGTACCTCAAAGCCGACGACACTCGAAGCGAGCCACAAGAAGGTGAACCCGCTCATTGGCAGCTAGGGTTAATCCCCAAAGATCCTCTGCTCGTCAAGGCTATCCCTCAAATGGTGTTAGAGGGCGATAAGCAAGTATCGGCCCTGATCTTACTCAGCGACAATGGAGACAGTAGCAGAATTGAGTTTGAGCAGATAAGCAAGGCACCACTTTCGCAAGAGCAGCGACTCTTGCTGTCAGATAAGCAGGGTGAGGATTCTCCTAAGGTTCAGCCCGAAGCCAAGCCAGAACCTTATCCATGATAGATAAATTGGCACTCAGGCTGAGTCAATACCCGGCAAGGCTCAAATTTGCCCTCTGGGTATTATTGCTATGCATAACCACGTTAACAGGCATACAGCTTTGGCAAGGCGGAGCTAAGATCCAAAGTGATATTTTGGCTATGCTGCCAAAGATCCAGGAAGATCCCTTAACCGAAACCGCCCTCGCCCGGGTCGAAGAGCAGCTATCAAACACAGTCTATATCGCCCTACTCGCCGAAGATGAAAGCCAAGCCATTACTGCGGCTCAAACATTGATAGAGAGCCTTTCATCAGACAATCGAGGCGCATTCGTTGATATAAGAAGTGCCGATATCAATCAGGCTCAGGCACTGAACCATTTCTATTTTAATCATAGATTTAATCTGTTAACTCAGGCTCAGGCAACCGCCCTCTCATCGGGCAAGTTAAGCGAGCTTATAGAGCAGGCTCAGAGTCAGCTATATAATGCGTTCGGCTACGCTAACAGTAGCTTAATCGCTAACGACCCTCTACTGCTCTATCCGGACAACCTGCGGGCTCTCGCACCGAAACAGACATTACAGGTGCAGCAGGGAATACTGCTGGGCCAATGGTCTCCCACCGAAGCTGACGAAAGCTCAAACCCGCCGACTAAGGTGGCCGCGATAGTGATGGCCAAAGGCGTGGGTAGCGCCTTTAATCCAAACACTCAAGAATTACAGATGGCCGTGCTACAAGAGGCATTCGAGACGGTCGAGTCTCAAAACAAGCAGATCGCGTTTCTCAAGGCCGGCGCCCTGTTTCATGCCAGCGCCGCAACTAAGAGCGCCAAGAGTGAAGTCTCCACCCTGGGACTTGCCTCACTTATCGGCGTGAGCTTACTCGTATGGCTCGCCTTTCGCTCCGTCATGCCTCTGGGCATCGCGTTATTGACGATAACCACCAGCCTGCTATCTGCAGTCGTGATGACACTGCTTATCTTCTCAGAGCTTCACCTGCTGACCTTAGTGTTTGGTACCAGCCTGATAGGCATCGCCATCGACTATAATTTTCATTTTTATTGCGAGCGACTGGCTCAAGCTGAAAAAAGTGCCAACGACATAATTAAACAGATATTTCCTGCGATCAGCCTGGCACTACTTACCAGTGTATTGGCCTATTCCGGGATAGGTCTCGCTCCCTTCCCGGGAATGCAACAGGTTGCCGTTTTCTGCGCTGCGGGTCTGTTCGGTGCCTATATCACCTTAAGCCTAGCCTATCCGCTACTAGCCGCAGGCCCGCTTCCTTCGGGTGAAAAGCCCCTGACTATGGCTGCGGCATACCTGAAAAAATTAAATTCCATATCGCAGCTTTTAAATATAAAAACAGGCATGGCTCTGCTTTTCATCTCAGTCATCCTTGCAGCATTTGGCCTGCATCGGTTAACGAGTGATGATGATATTCGCAACCTTCAACAGAGCCCTGAGTCGGTATTAAATGAGGAGCAGCAACTCAGAAGCATCCTCAGTGGCGGAACCGATAATCAATTTTTGCTTGTTAGAGGCGAGACTGAGGAACAGTTACTGCAGCGCCTGGAAATACTCACCCCAAAGCTAAACAATGCAGTAGAAGAGGGGTTGATTGGTAATGCTTTTAGCCTGAGTAACTACCTTCCAAGCAAAAGTAAACAAGAGAGTAATTACCATCTGCAGGGGCTTATTTATCAACAGCATTTAGCCAAGATTTTTGAAAGCCTCGGGCTCGATGACTCCCTCAGTTCAGACTTAGTAGAGGCTTATCAGAAGGCGAAGGGAAGCTATATCGATGCAGAATCCTTTATCAGTTCCGATGCAGGGAAACTGTTTAAGCCACTATGGATAAAGCCCACACCTTTGCAAGATCAATACGGGGCTATCGTGTTGCTTGGCGGAATAACCGAGATAGACAAACTGGAGAGTTTTTTTACCGAACAGCCCTATGTTCAGTTGGTGGATAAAGTCGGTGAGATCTCCGGCGTCATGGGCCAGTACCGTCAATTAACCCTCTGGCTCCTCGCCATAGCCATGGCAATAGCGGCTCTCATTTTCAGCACTCGCTTCGGGATTAAACTTGCCGCTTTCGTGGTCGCCGTTCCGGCACTGTCAGCGGTATTAACACTGTCGCTGCTTGGGCTAATTGGGGCTCCTCTCACACTATTTCATGCTCTGGCCCTTATTCTCGTCTTTGGGATCGGCGTCGATTACAGCCTGTTTTTTGCCGAATCGAAACAGCAGAGTCGAGGCGTGATGATGGCGGTCTTTATGTCAGCCTCCTCAACCATTTTAGCCTTTGGACTATTGGCTTTTAGCAGTACGCCGGCTATACATAGCTTTGGACTGACGCTCCTGTTGGGGATAGGCTTTACCTTTATGCTATCCCCCTTTATTCAAACTTTCACAAGGACTTTTAAGTGATGCATGCCTCTTCAACTACGCCAGAGAATCTGACTGGCATTGACGTTGTTATCATAGGTGCCGGGCCATCGGGTAGCATCGCCGCCAGCCTTCTTCACCAGCAAGGCAAGCGTGTTATCGTCATCGAGAAACAGCACTTTCCGCGTTTTTCCATCGGTGAAAGTTTGCTGCCTTGCTGTATGCAATTTCTTGAAGAGGCGAACATGCTAGAAGCCGTTAACAAGGCCGGATTCCAGTTCAAAAACGGCGCCGCTTTTCGGTACAGAGAGCAGTACACAGATTTCGATTTCAGCGATAAATTCACTCATGGCCCCGGGACAACCTTTCAAGTTGAACGAGCCAATTTCGATAAACTGCTGGCAGATACGGCAACCGAACAGGGCGTTGAAATTCGCTACGGTGAAACGGTAAAGGCTCTCGACCTGACCGGCAAACCCAAGCTGACGGTAGCCGATGCCAACGGAGAAGAGTACCAGCTAGAGGCGGAGTATCTTTTAGATGCAAGTGGGTTTGGTCGTGTTCTGCCTAAGTTACTCGAACTTGAAACGCCATCGTCGTTAGCCAATCGCAGTGCCATATTTACTCACATCCAAGATAATATCGGCAATAAAGAGGTCGATGGCAGACCCTTCGACCGTAATAAAATATTGATCAGTGTTCATCCTCAGAACAAGGATATCTGGTATTGGCTGATCCCATTAAGCCCTGACAGGTGCTCTTTAGGCGTCGTGGGTGAACCCCACCTTCTGGGCAATTCAGACCTTAACCTGGAAGTTCTTTTGATGGATATGGTCAATCAGGAACCTGGCCTGAAGACGCTATTGGCTGACGCCGAAATTCTGCGGGAGTGTGCTGAACTTAAAGGCTACTCCGCGAATGTCAGCACCTTGGCCACCGACAAGTTTGCCCTCTTAGGCAATGCAGGTGAATTCCTCGATCCCGTTTTCTCCTCCGGCGTTACCATCGCTATGCAATCTGCCTCTATGGCAACTAAATGTGTCGTAAGGCAACTCAATGGTGAAAAGATCGAGTGGCAGAGTGAGTACGCAACACCCTTGATGCGGGGAGTCGATACCTTCCGCACCTATGTTGAGGCTTGGTATGATAGCCGCTTCCAGAACGTCATCTTCTATGATGCCCCGGATAACAAGATAAAACAGATGGTCTGTTCAATCTTAGCCGGCTATGCATGGGATGAAGCTAACCCCTTAGTCGCCGAATCAGAAAAAAGACTCAACCTTATTGTTGAGCTATGCCGCTAAACGCTGTGATTGAAGTAGAGAGTACACTATGGCCCAAATTCACAACACCATGACTGACAGCGTGAAGCGTGGCAAACGGTTCTGCATACTTATCTGTCTGGCGCTGCTTGTTAGCGCCTGCAGCCAGACCTTGCAACGACAGACCTGCGTTGCCCTGGCCAAAGGTGTCAGTTACTGTCTTGCGCCTATCCCATCGGACAGTCAGGTACGTTCGGTGACCCAACAGGTAGCCATTAACGTAAACAATTCCCGTCATGAACTCTTGAGTCAGTTAGAACTGGATAGAGAGCAGCTGACGCTGGTCGGTTTGGCTCCGTTAGGGCAAGCCCTGTTTACTTTGGTCTTCGATGGCGAGAATCTGAATAGCCAACAAAGTATGCTGTTAGGTGATGAATTTAAAGCCGAATACCTGCTTGCACTCATCCAACTGATATACTGGCCACTCGAGGATGTAAATGCCCATTTACAAGGAGCAAGACTCACATCTCCCGAGTGTGATGCGCCGCGATGCCGAAAAATATATGCTACGGGGAATGACACTAAAGAAAATCAGCAAGAGAGCTTGTTGATGATTCGTTTTGATAAGAGAGATCCATGGCAGGCAGAGGTCGAACTCACGATCCCTCAAGCCAAATTTGAACTTAAAATAACCCCGGTTTAAGTTCGTTCTGTTGCCCGACACAGGCATTATCACTCAAGTTATACAACATTAGTTAGATGAAAATATTATGACTAAAATAGCCATCTCACACCTTGGACTATGCACTCCGTTAGGCCAGAGTCAGGAACAGGTATTAGCCCGACTCGTTACAGGCGATATCGGTGCGATGAAACTTCGTGACGATCTGATCCCGCAGAGCAACACCTTAGTGGGCGAGGTTAACCTGCCACTACCAGAACTCCCAGACTCTCTGGCGCAATTCAGTACCCGCAATAATCAGCTGTTACTCTGCGCCGCACAGCAGGTAGCGAACAGGGTGAAACAGGCTCGCGAGCAGTACGGTCCCGGGCGTATCGGAATCATATTAGGCACCAGCACTTCGGGTATTGCTCAGGGCGAGGAAGCATTAAAACACCTAGCCGAGCAGGGCCAGTTTCCCTCAGATTATCAGTACTCTCAGCAGGAGCTGGGGAATGGCAGTGACTTTTTACGCCAATACTTTAAGACCAGCGGGCCTTGTTATACCGTTTCTACGGCCTGCTCTTCGAGTGCTAAGGTATTTGCCAGTGCCAGACGCTTATTGCAGGCAGATCTGTGCGACCTGGTCATCGTCGGTGGTAGTGACAGCCTTTGTAGATTAACGCTCAACGGTTTTAACTCGTTAGAATCCGTTTCAAAGGGCCAGTGTCAGCCCTTTAGTGCCAGTAGAGATGGGATCAATATCGGTGAAGGAGCTGCACTGTTTACGCTCGAAAGAGGCGAGGCGGAGATCATGTTAGCAGGCATCGGCGAGTCCAGTGATGCCCATCATATTTCGGCGCCCCATCCGGAAGGGCGCGGCGCCATATCGGCGATACGTGCGGCAATCGATGATGCCGGGATCAGTGCCGATAAGATCAGCTATATCAACCTTCATGGTACCGCCACCCCAAAAAATGATGCCATGGAGAGTCGTGCCCTGCAGCAGGTTTTTGGGAACCAAATCCCCCCGTGTAGCTCAACCAAACCTCTGACCGGACACACCTTAGGTGCGGCTGGCGCCATCGAGGCGGCATTTTGTTACCTGTTACTCACCTCACTCAATGCCGCACAGGCTCTGCCTCCACAGCTTTGGGATGGCAAACAAGACGCTAACGATCCCAGCTTACCTTTGGTCAACAAAGGACAAACTGCCGACCTTAGCTATATAATGAGTAACTCGTTTGCCTTTGGCGGCAGCAATGCCAGCCTGATATTTTGCCGCAAAGAAGCATTATCATGACCCAAGAATACCTTTTACCCGAACCACTATCTCAATTGCCCGTTGCCGAGGTGGTGCCCCATAGAGACCCGATGATCTTAATCGATACTCTGGTGGAACATGAACCGGATACCCTGTTAACTCAGACCAATATTACCAAGCAGAGCCCCTACTTCGACGCCGGGATTGAGGCCGTCCCCAATTACGTCGGAATCGAATATATGGCGCAGAGTATTGCCGCACTGGCCGGGGTTGAGGCTAAGTCTCGTGGCGAGTCTATCCGGGTAGGCTTTCTCCTGGGGAGTCGAAAGTTAAAGATGCACCTACCACATTATAAATTGGGTGAGAGTTATCAGACCAGAGTGTCCCGCCTGTATCAAGAAGAGTCCGGGTTGGCCGTTTTTGATTGTCAGATATTTCATGGAGACACCTTAGTCGCCGAGGCGAATGTGAATGTATTTCAGCCTCAAGATGCCCTCGCCTATATTTCAGAGAGTCAAGGATAACGAGTGATAAACAAACGGATATTAGTAACAGGCTCCAGCAGAGGAATAGGCAAGGCGATAGCGTTGCAACTGGCTGAGGCCGGATACGATATTGCCCTGCACTTTCACAGCAACCACGAAGCGGCAGAGCTAACGAAACAAGCGCTACTCGAACAGGGTGTTAACGTTTCCTCCCTGCAGTTTGATATTGCCGATCGTGAAGGGGTAAAGGCCAGCATAGAGAGCGATATTGAACAGCATGGCGCCTATTATGGTGTGGTACTTAATGCGGGAATTAATTGTGATACCGCATTTCCGGCCATGACTTCAGATGAATGGGACAGCGTGGTTCATACCAACTTAGATGGTTTCTATAACGTTATTCACCCAACGATTATGCCAATGATACAGACCCGCCTCGGTGGGAGAATTATCACCATGTCCTCAGTCTCCGGCATTGCCGGTAACAGAGGTCAGGTTAATTATAGCGCCTCAAAAGCGGGGATCATTGGCGCGACCAAGGCATTGTCGCTGGAGTTGGCGAAACGAAAAATTACCGTTAACTGTATCGCCCCAGGGCTAATCGAGACCGACATGGTCGCTGATATCCCTAAAGATATGATTAAAGAGCTAGTCCCTATGCGCCGCATGGGGAAACCCTCAGAAATTGCCAGCCTGGCTAGATTTCTGATGTCTGAGGATGCCGCTTACATTACCAGACAGGTGATTTCGGTAAACGGAGGCATGATCTGATGGAGCTGAAACGGGTATTAAACGGAGATATAAATACATGAACAGACGAGTCGTCATCACAGGCTGCGGCGGAATTTCCAGCCTGGGCCACGACTGGCCAACCATCGCCGATAACTTAAAGGCTCTAAAGAACTGTGTCGTGCGTTTCGATGAATGGGATCGTTATGACGACCTAAACACCCGATTAGCCGCCCCCGTAACAGACTTCGAGAAGCCGGCTCATTACTCCCGCAAGAAAGTCCGTTCAATGGGCCGGGTCTCATTAATGGCGACCCGAGCCAGCGAGCTCGCGCTTATCGATGCAGGGTTATTAGATGATCCTGTCGTGAGTTCCGGTGCTATGGGCATCGCTTATGGCTCTTCCACCGGCAGCACAGATCCCATTATCGCCTTTGGTGATATGCTAAAGAATGGCGATATGTCGGGTGTCACTGCCACCAGTTATATCCGTATGATGGCTCATACCACCGCGGTTAATGTCGGCGTCTTCTTTGGCCTCAAGGGGCGTGTGCATACCACCAGCAGTGCCTGCACCTCCGGTAGTCAGGGAATAGGCTACGCCTATGAAGCGATTAAATATGGCCAGCAAGAGTTAATGCTTGCGGGTGGCGGTGAAGAGCTATGCGCCACCGAAGCTGTGGTATTCGATACCCTTTTTGCCACCAGCACCAAGAATGATACCCCCGAGCTCAGTCCCAGCCCATTCGACAAAGATCGTGATGGTTTGGTCATAGGCGAAGGCGCCTGTACCTTAGTGCTGGAGGAGCTTGAACATGCTCAGGCTCGCGGTGCAAAAATATATGCCGAAATAGTCGGATTTGGAACTAACTCCGATGGCCTTCATGTGACTCAGCCCAATGCCGATACCATGGAGGTCGCCATCAGGCAGGCGTTGAATGATAGCCAACTCTCACCCGCTGCCATTGGTTATGTGAACGCACACGGTACGGCGACCGATAGAGGCGATATTGCAGAGACTCAGGCAACTCACGCCGTCTTCGGCGCATCGATGCCGATCTCATCACTCAAGAGTTATACCGGCCATACCTTAGGAGCTTGCGGCGCATTGGAAGCCTGGGTCAGCATAGAGATGATGAATGCAGGCTGGTTTGCCCCCACCCTGAACCTAACCGAAATAGACCCCGAGTGCGGTGAGTTAGATTACATTAAGAGTGATATTCGACATATAGATACAGACTATGTGATGAGTAATAACTTCGCCTTCGGTGGCATCAACACCTCCTTGATATTTAAACGCTGGTCAGACACCAACTCAACACAATAAAAGGATATTATTGATGATAAAACATATCACCTTAGCCTTAGTGCTAACCCTAAGCTCCGTTGCCGGTCAGGCGCTTGCCGAAACATTTACCGAAGCCGAATATGTGGCCATTTTTAACGGTGATGATATAAATAAGCAGAAGCAAGCCATCGACTCTCTGGTACTGGCAGGTTTATCGGATCCTAAGGTATTCGATACATTGCACGCTAAATTTAAGGCGTCACTGCCACAGGCCGTCAACAACGCCAGTATCGATTACAGCGCCTGGCTACTTAAAGGGCTAGCCTACTCCGGAGACGAGAAGTATCAGCAAACTTTCAACGAGATCATAGCAGGTGACTACCCTGGTAAGCTGAAGAAATATGCAAAGAAGTCTATCCCGACTCTGAAGCAGTATAAGAGCTGGACCCCAATCCTAAGTGACAAAAGCCAATATGCAGCCTCTGAAACCCGAGAGGTAAATGTGATAGCGAATGCGCTAAGAAGTGATGAGTTAGAGTTAAAGCGTTACGCCGCCAAACGCATGATCAATCATTCACTGTACGCTCCCCATCTGTTATCGATCTTAGACAGTGAACTCAAGGAGCCACGCCTGCTCAAGCATGAGAAGTTATCGATTAACACTTATGCCTACATGGCAAAGGCGCTGGCAAGCTCAGGAAATCCGGAATACAAGGTGACACTGGAGCATATCGCAGCACACAGCTCAGAGAAAAAGTTACAAAAATACGCAAAGAAATACCTGAAAACCTACTATTGATATCAGAAAATGTAAGCCGGATTTAAGAGATATATTTCTTGTTGCACAGAGATATCGATTAGATTAACCTTATCAAGAATAATCTAATCGATATCGTCCAAAACATCTGAGAGGGAGTGCATCAATGCTACAGTCTTTGCTATCTAAACTCGCCGGCGCCGGGCCCGATAAACGCAGCTGGGAGCTCATCGAACAAGGCGCCAAGGTTATCGATGTGAGAACTCCCGAAGAGTTCGGCTCTGGGCATCTGCCGCAAGCCATCAACGTGCCTCTGAGCCAAATATCGACCTGGCTGATAGATCAAGATCCTAAGCAGAGTTTCGTACTCTACTGTGCGGCGGGGATCAGGGCTCAAAAGGCCTGCGATCAGCTAAAATGCAGCGGCTTTCATAATGTTATCAATGCAGGCTCACTGAGAGACCTTCTCAGTTATCAAGCGACTTAATTCGTTAACCCATCTCAGGTTACTTAGTCTCAGCTTCAGATATAAAAAATCACCCAGACCCGAGTCATATCATGATTCAGGTCCGGGAGATGGACGACAATAGGGTCAAAATAAAGTTAGGGGTTGATAGTTCCGCTTTTGCCTCTGCCCTTTGCGTTCAAACCTCTTTAACTGCTAACACCAAACGGTATAAACAATCAAAGCGCGACCCGAATCAAGCCACTATCTTTTCTAACGCTTGCTGAGCCGACTCGATCCCCTGTTTAGATGCTTCCGGGCCCATACTCAAGGCTTCGCTATAAACAGTTTCAACCTCTTCGATACCGATAAATCCAAGTACCGTCTTGAGGTAAGGGACGACATGATCTGAGGCGCCACCTTTATGTACGCCGCCTCGCGTCGTGATCAACACGGCTCGCTTACCTGTTATCAAACCTTTAGGCCCGGTTTCTGTGTAGGTGAAAGTCACACCCGCACGTGCAACCAGATCGATCCAATTTTTAAGCTGCGTAGGAATACTGAAGTTATACATAGGCGCTGCAATCACTATGGTGTCATGATCTTTAAGCTCTTGAATAAGTGAGTCAGACAGTAACAGTGCCTGCTCCTGACGCGCCGATAACTCATCACCACCTCGTAAACCCGCTGCAATTTCACCGTCTAGCACTGGCAGAGGTTCTGCGGCCAGATCGCGTACGCTGATCTCGGCTCCCTGCTGTTCCCAATGTTGCTTAAGATGCTCAACCAACTGACCGGATTGAGAGTAATCGCCTAAAATGCTCGACTTTAAAATTAGTACTTTTGACATAACTGACTCCACATCATTTTGTGATTGAGAACCGTCTCTCAATTCGATGAAGCCAGTGTAATTTACGATTAACAAGATAAAAAGCGGATAAAATCCATTAATCCATTCTATAAAATCGAATGAATGATGTGTGAGAGGGGATATTAAAAAGGAGCAGTACACTCCTATTAATCAAATAGAGTTAATCGGTTATACGGCTAGTGGCTGACTCACATACAGGCCTTCAAATATTGCGCAAAGTTCATCTTCACACCATAGCTCAACTTCAAGTTTAACCTTCACTCTTCGCCCTTTGGACAAGCGGCTAAGCTCCGCTTCCGGCCAGATGCACTTGGATATTGGTGTCTTCGTTATTGGTGCAAGATAGCGTATATGGCCATCGGCTAACACTATGTCTCCATCGACCGCGGCTATACGCTGCTGCAACCACACCATGCCCCAGCCCGTCAAGGTTGCCAGAGTATAGATGCTGCCGGCAAACATGGTTTGGTGAAGGTTAATATTAGGAGTGATTGGCGCAGACACTGTGAGTTGACCGGCATGGTAATCCAGCGGGATTATCTGCATAAACGCGCTAACGGGAATCGTTTGATGCCAAGTTTGTTCTAGCTCTGCAAGCAAAGAGTCAATCATTTTCGATTCGCTGTTAGAAGATTCTACATGGTCTGTCATCGCCTCGACTATGCCTGCAGTGACAGAATTCGGGTTCTCAGGTTTTCCACTAAGGTATTGGTAAATATTGAATCTGCACCTTTGTTGCTCTGTAAGTAGATATTGTATTTAGGTCGCTCACCGGTATGCTTGACCTTATCTTTCCAAAAGTCGGTCATATCGATATAGTCGAGCGTTCCCCGCTCATCTATCGCCTCAAGCACCAGAACAGATGCGAGAAAGCCGACACATTCTGTTTTCTCAAGGTGCTCAAGCAACAGGCACAGATTGGTGGTTTTCATCGATACCGATAAGGGTTGCTTCAACTCGGTAGCGATAGTTTCCAGTCTATGATTCTTAGGGCCGTTCATGGAGTAATAAAACAGTGCAACCGGATAAGAAAACAGATTATCAATGCCTAAAGGGCGATCGAAGATTGGGTGACCTTTTTTAGCTACCAGATAAAAGCTACGTATCTGGCCAATCTGATGGAGATCCACATTTTCGCTCTCGGCTGGATTAATAGAGATACAGTAATCCAGCTTGGATTGGTTCATCTGGTTTTGAACATCACTAGTCCAGGGGTGAAGGTTGAAGGTGAGATCAGATTCGGTTTCAATACGGCTATTATGCAGGCAATCCATGAGTACTGAACTCAGATGCTCCTGCGCCGCGATATTAATTTCATGTTTGCATAATCGACTATTTGCCGCGGTACGAGCAAGTACCTGATATCGTGAAACCACTGACTTAGCGAGCGGGTAGATAGTCTCAGCGAGACGGTTCGGCTCCATACCATAACGTTGCCTGACAAACAGAGGGTCACCAAATACTTCGCGCAGACAGGTTAATGCTCTACTGACCTTAGATTGAGAAACTTGCAGCCTAACCGCGGCCACGGTAACACTTTTATGTTCGCATAGCTCCACCATCACATTCAAAGTGAAGTAGTCTAATCGACTTATATCGTTAATCATTAAAGTAGTAAAAGCCCTATAAGAAACCCTTAGCTAAGTCTAATATACCGCCATTTTATGTCGAGGTTGGAGTTCACACTTTAGCCTGAAACTTAATCAGGTCGGGGACCAGAATAGAGTGTTCATACAACAAAAAGGGCTTACTCCACGGTAAGCCCTTTCTCTAACCGCCCGAGCTATGCTCTGGCTAACGAGTTATCCCAGCGGGATAATTTTCTCAACTTTAAAGGTGATATTACAGGCACCAACTTGGTTCCAATCGACATCTGCCGGAGCAAATGCTTCGCCAATGCCGGCACCGGGAACCGGGGTTGCCCAATCGGCAGCAAATAAACCGGTACGGGTATAATCTGTAGTCACAATTAATCGTGCCCCACGATTACGGCTGTCCTCTTCGAAGCCCGTTTTAGTAAACTGAGTCTCATCATATTGATAGTAAGACAGACGTGCACCACCATTCATGATTGCGTTGTAGCAGGTATTGTTCTTACCAATAAATACTGAGCTAAAATACTCACCATTGATATTTTTCATACCCCAACCAAATGTAGCTACATTTGGTGTTTCAACCGCCACCCCATTTTCAACATACTTGTTTACCGTAGCAACCAGCTTACTACCCAGATAGTTACCACTTGTTTCAACGACATAGGCCTTACCATCATTAGGGAACATATCTTTCATATGTTCACGCTTTTCGACGACACAAGCTTGAGCTAGCGTAGTCACACCGCCCTCTCCCTCAGCCACCTCTGCCCAGCGGTAGTTATGGATTTTGGTGTTTACAGCGACCTCTAGCCATTCAGCATTTAAGTAGGAACCTGAGCCGTAATAGGACAAGCCTGACGCACCGGTTTTGCCATCAATCGCCCCGGGTCTAAATACTGGCTGTGCATAGGTAGGATCGGTTGGATTACCAGTCAAATCACCCGGCGCCGTTGCGTGCGGGGCGTGACAACCCGCGCAATCACCATAGTCATTATGAGGCGGAATAATTCCAGCGTTGCCACTACCATCATAGGTGTGGCAAGAGAGACAATCATCACCGGCAAGGCCAACGTTGGCCTTAGAGAGTTGCGCCGTTTCCTTAGCATTTGGATCTAAATAGTCGAAAGCCACATCGATACTTGCGCACTGGGTTGAGAAATCATAAGGAGCCAACATGCCATCCTTAAGATCGCCTACCTCTAATTGCAGTGTGGCCTTCTCTTGGGCTAACTTAGCTTTCTCATCGGTTAACTGACTGTTTTGTGCACCAAGTTCACTATTAGCCGTTTCTAACAGTGCTAACTGATCTAACACCTCTTGGCTTGTTTCATAAACGGTATCTTCACTACAGCCAGTCATGACCACCAAAGACGAACACATTAACGTCATCAATAATTTTTTTTTCATTATCATCCCCTACTACATTGTTTATTGTTGTTATTCACCATCTCTCTGTACAGCTACTGGAGAAATGTCTTGAATTCTTTACTGTGATGAAATTTCACATCGCCAAAATAGTTTTCAATTAACATCAAGGCGATACGCTGCTTTTCTGCCATCGCTAATGCAGGCTTCACTCCCATAACCACCGCTGCCGTAGCAAGCGCATCGGCGCTGGCACAGTCATCAGCGATCACTGTGGCCGATACCACCTGTCGCGGCACCGAGCGACCAGTCTTAGGATCTAAGATATGAGAAAAACGGGTGCTGTCCTGTTCAAAAAAATTACGATAATCGCCGGAGGTCGCAACCGCCTTATCACTGATTGAGACCATCGCCACTTGCCCTTGACCGTTGACAACAGGCTTATCAACGCCGACTTGCCATGGCTTGCCATCCAGGCGTTCCCCTCTTGCGACCAGCTCCCCACCGATATCAACCAGAAAATGGTGAATATCTTCTCTCTCCAGTAGCGCCGCTATCTCATCGACACCGTATCCTTTAGCTATCGAGGAGAGGTCCAGCCGTGTACGAGGATCATTTTTTGACAGTTTTGAGCCTGATAGCTTAATTTTGTCCAGCCCCGTATATTCCAGCACTTCATTAATCTGAGCAGAGTTGGGGACTTGACGAGCATTGGTTGTCGGTCCAAACCCCCAAAGTTCTACCAAAGGAGCGACCGTGATATCGAGAGCTCCGTCAGTCACTCTTCCTATGGAGATCGCTTTTGAGAGCACATGGTTTAATGAGGCCGAGATCTGGACTTCATCATTAGTGGTATGCTCATTAAATTGGGATATTTCAGAATCCTTTCGCCACGTCGACATAGATGCGTTAATCTCCTCCAGTCTTGACTCTATTTTTTTGCGAAGAGAAAATACCTCTTGAGGTGTAGTACTATCGGCGTTCCAAGTGACCCGATAATTATTTCCCATAGTCTTGCCATATATGTTGTATGTTTTAATATCTGAATCTTGAGCATTAGGCTCTTGAGCCACGGAGTGTAATGGCATGCCCGCCATTAAAAGAGGTATCAACAAACAGACTCTGACGATATTCATAAAGCTAGTTACCGACATTAAAAAATAACATACCAATAACTTACCCACTGAAATAACAAGGTTCAACAGAACAGCTACCTTCATGTGACAAAACACACAGGGTATTTATTAAAACTAAGATCCAGAACAAGATAACCAATAATCGGATATCTAATATTTAGTTTCTATAGATCTTAATTAAAACTAACAAACGCTTAATTTAAACTGAAAGTAAAAAGAGCATAACCCTCGTTACTTAACGTTTACAGATAACCAAAAACAACTTGGAAACAAACACTTACATAAACAGAAAAGCCAAGATATTCGCATTGAAAAAGGGAGAGAACCACATAAAACTATTATCAAGTAGAATCGATATAGGAGTGAGCCCATATACTTAATATAATATTAAAAAATAAGATTAATTAGCTTACCTTGAGATGGCAAAACCAAAACACCAACTTAAAAACATACTTATATAACAACAAAATTAAAATCATATAAATATAAACGACTGTTAGCTGACATGAATATTAAAATAAACTTAAAATCTATATAAACTATTTTAACAATTAAACGTTAACACTCAATCGGGACGAAATTACATAGAAATAAGAGAGAGTTACCACTATTGAATCGCGCCCCCCCTCTTTGCAAGGGAGGCCTTTATTACTGTCCGGTTTTAACGAGTGTGGTCATAGAAATTATGTGGCCCTACACCTGTAAATTGAAGGTTACCGGACCATCATTAACCAAGCTGACCTGCATGTCGGCCGCAAATTCCCCCGTTTGAGTCGGCATGCCTTTGGCTCTGCAAAATGCCACAAACTCTTCATATAGCACTTTAGCCTGATCCGGTGTGCCCGCCCCGGAGAAACTGGGTCTTAAACCACGCCCGGTATCCGCGGCTAGGGTAAATTGCGATACGACAAGCAGGGCTCCACCGGCCTGGCTCACATTCAAGTTCATCTTGCCATTGTCATCGGAAAAAATACGATAACTCATGACTTTATTCGCAAGCTTCTCCATCTTCAACGAGTCATCTTCACGCTCGACCCCAAGCAATACTAATAAGCCTTTATCTATGGCTCCTATCGTTTTTCCATCGACATCGACTTTGGCTTGAATCACACGTTGGATCAGGGCTATCACGTTAAATTATCTCCAATTTTAAAAGAACCAGAACCTAGAACCTAGGCCCGGAAACTTTTAGATTAGTTTTTAGCTTACAAAGACTGAGACTGCTGCATTACAGGTATCGGCTTGATCAACTGCTCAGAGCCTTTTGGCAATGAATGACCGACCTGACGCAGGCCTTCATCGGTCCATAACATGAAACGACGTATCTCTTCGAGTTCAATGGTATTCACAAAGGTCGCAGCGCCTTGTACCTGGATGATGGCGCCGTTTTCACGCAGGGTAAACTTTGCAAAGTTAAGCTTATGATTTAACGTGCCAATCAATATGAGCAGATCTTGACTCCCCACCAATTTCGGATGAACGGCGTAGAAGCGGTTCATCATGATGCGATCGATACCATTGGGATTAATACTGGGCTGAAGCACAAACTGGTTATCATCAAACTGCAATGCAATACGGCTTGGTGAGGCCATGGTGGCGAGGTAGTTCTTTTTAATCAGCGCATCGAACAATGTCTTAGCGGCGTCCTCATTCGTCATGCCACCTAACGTCACCCGCTCCGGTGCAAGGGTTGCACTCGCCGTCGTATCGCTCTTGTCGGTGGCCGCGCAGGCACTGAGCATTGTCACTAGTCCAGCGATAATAAGTTTTTTCATTTATCTATTTCCCTTATATTATTTGCCATTTCCTGTACGGCATAGACGACTTCCAGAAACATCTTATCATTGGCCAGCGCATGATACCCGCCTTTGATAAGAGTATATTTCATATCAGCGGAGCCAAATTCTTCTAAAAACTTCTCGACGATGACAGAGGGGCAAACCCAGTCCATCTCACCTTGCAATATCACCGTTCTCGCCTTTATTCCACACGCCATTTCACGCATCAGTGCATAGGCCCCGAAGTATTGCTGGCTGGCATAATGCAGCTCTATCTCAGCCAGACTCTTCGCCAAAGGGGTCCCCGACTCCGGCAGTTCGGCTCCCGGAAGAGCGAGCGCCAACTCCCACTTCAACCAGCCACGCACATATTCGAAGCGGGTATCGGCATCCGGATCGAGAAAGCCCGATTGATATCGCTTAAAAAGCGTATCAATCTTAGCCGAGAAAGGGACCAGGGCGGTAAACTCTAAATAGTCCTGTGGGAATAAGGTTGCGGCCCCCTGATTGCCATACAGCCAGTTAGCCCCCTCTTCATTGGGTATAAATAGCCCCAAAAGTACCTGTGACAGCACTCTTTGAGGATATAGACAACTATAAATAAACCCCAATGTTGCACCAAATGAGCCCCCCACGACACACCAGGCCGGAATATTGAGCCATAAACGCACTCTTTCTATATCGCCCAACAGGTGCAGCAAGTCGTTATGCTTCAGCTCGCCATGTGGTTTGGAACGTCCGGCCCCTCTTTGATCCAGCAAAAAAATATGAAATGTGTCTCTATCGAAAAGCCTGAGATCTTCTACAGCGCAGCCTCCACCCGGGCCCCCATGCAGAAAGAGCAGCGGGATCCCATCCGGGTTGCCATACTGCGCCAGATGCAGCACATGCCCGTCACCAACATCCAACCAGTCACGGCGAATAAATGCAGGTAAATGGCTACTCATTACTGACGGGTTTCTTTTTTAGATTCATTAACGGTAGTTGAGATTGAAAAGCTAATTTGCGGATCATGGGCCTCCACGGTATTTTCTGACTCCTCATCTTTACTCGACTGTCTCTGATCGAGATATTCAGGCATGGCAGCGGTGATCTCGGCACCTAATAAGACTATAATCCAGGAGAGATAGACCCACATAAACAGAATGGGGATCGTCGCCAAAGCACCATAAATAGCCTCATAGGTCGGAAACTTAGTCAGATATATTGCGAAGCCTTTCTTACCGAACTCAAATAACAGGGCGGCGACAATCGCGCCAAGCAGGGCATGAAAGAACTTGACCTTAATATTGGGCACCACCATGTAGATCAACAAGAAGGTGGCAACCGAGAAGAACATAGGTAATCGTTCGACCAACACGGGAACAACACCGGACAAGTCAGAACCATTAAATACCTTTAACGACACGACATAAGAGGTGGCAACCAGGCTCGCCCCCATCAATACAGGCCCTAAGGTCAGCACCATCCAGTACATCGAAAATGACACCACCATGGAGCGTTTCTCAGTCGTTCGCCAGATATTATTCAACGCCTTATCGATAGCAGAGATCAACATGATCGCCACCACCATCAGAGCGGCAATACCCACGGCCGTCCCCTTCGATGCATTGCTGACGAATTCGTTAATATAAACTTGCACCGTGTCCCCGGCGGCGGGGAGGAAGTTGTTGTAGATAAACCCCTCGATCTGCCCTCTTATTCCGCTAAATACCGGAAATGCCGACAACATTGACATAGTCACCGCAACCATAGGCACCAGAGAAAGCAGAGTGACATAGGCTAAGTGTCCGGCACGAATATTTATCTGATCTTCCGCCAGGCGCTGCTTTAGATGTATCATGAAGTGCCAAGTGCTCAGCACAAATGTATGAAGCTGTGTTCCATCTATCTTCTTTATCACTGCTATCTCTTGATTAAGTTGGTGTTCAATGCGTATCTTCGTACAATAAAGCTTATAACCTAAGATTTACAAGTGTAAGGAATAAATAGATGTCACAACAAGGATCGGCAGGCAATGTTATTGCCGCTATCGCAAGCTTTTTCTTCCCGGGCTTAGGGCAATTAGTACAGGGCAGAATAATGGCCGCACTGCTTTTCTGTATCATAACTATAGTTGGTTATGCCATGTGGTGGCTGATTGTACCCGCAATCATAGGCGGTATCGTCCACCTGTGGAGCATTATCGACGCAGCAAAGTTTAAAGCCGATTAACTATCACCATTTTGGAACCCCGTGGACAAGGATCCCTACAGATGAAAAAGTATATCTCCATTGCGATTATCGCCACCAGCCTGTTGCTGACAGGTTGTCAGAGCGCCTACTACGGTGCCATGGAAAAAGTGGGCTATCACAAGCGTGACATCATGGTCGACCGAGTCGAAGACGCTAAAGAGTCTCAAGAGGACGCACAGAAGCAGTTCAGCTCAGCGTTAGAAGAGATGCAGGCACTATTAAACCACGATGGTGGTGATCTGGAGGGCGCTTACAATAAAGCCAAAGACGAATATGAATCCGCTCAAGATGCCGCCGATGACGTCACCAATCGCATCGATAAGGTCGAAGATGTGGCCGAGGCACTATTCGATGAGTGGCAGAGTGAGATTGGTGAAATAAGTAAGGCCAGTCTGCGCCGTAACAGCGAGGCTAAGCTTCGCGAGACTAAGCGCTCATACAATCAGCTGGTAAAAAGCATGCGTCGCGCCGAGAGTAAGATGCCACCCGTGTTGACGGCCATGAAAGACAATATGCTCTATCTCAAGCATAACTTAAATGCCCAGGCCATAGGCGCCATAAAAGGCGAGTTCACCAGCCTGCAGACCGATATCTCGGGTCTGATCAAGGAGATGAACAAGTCTATCGCTGAGTCGAACAAGTTTATCGCCTCTCTGGAGGGCAATTAGTCACAAGACGCGCTACGCGCAGAGCGATGCCTGTAAACTGGCTAAGGGACGCGCTACGCGCTGGAAAAGCTAAGATGACGCCAACGAGTTGGCTATTCGAAAGAGCAAAGACTGCCAGGCAGTTTTTATTAGCCGAAGGCGTCCTATAGCTGACATAGTCAGCGTCCTCTAACCTGCGAAGCGGGCATCTTATAGCTGACGCAGTCAGCGTCCTTTAGCCTGCGAAGCGGGCATCTTATAGCTGACGCAGTCAGCGTCCTCCAGCCTGCGTAGCGGGCGTCTATAGCTGACGCAGTCAGCGTCCTCCAGCCTGCGTAGCGGGCGTCCTATAGCTGACGCAGTCAGCGTCCTCCAGCCTGCGTAGCGGGCGTCCTATAGCTGACGCAGTCAGCGTCCTCCAGCCTGCGAAGCGGGCGTCATATAGTTGAATCAAGCTGTCACCTGCTCCTCTGACAGCTTTCTATAATCATTGAGCTTTCGATATAGCGTCGTCTTCCCTATTTTAAGCTTCTCCATGGCAAGGGTTTTACTTCCGCCACACGACTTAAGCACCGATAGAATATACTCCATCTCCATCTCCTCCAGTGACAGGGTCGGAGTTGAGAGCTGAGATAACAACACCGGGTTCTGGATCATGGTCTCGGGAAAATCCTCAACAGTGATCTCCTGGCCCATACACAGTGCAACACTTCGCTCAACCACATTCTGTAACTCCCGCACATTGCCGGGCCAGCTATAACTGAGAAGCAGCTCGGAAGCCTTGGGAGAGAAGCCGATGACATTACGGTTCATATCCTTATTCACCTGCTCCAGAATGACCTTAGCAATAAACAGAATGTCTTCCGCCCTGTCCCTCAGAGGGGGAATGGTCAGCTCAATCACACAGAGCCTGTAATAGAGATCGGCCCGGAAACGATTGGCCTTCACCTCTTCGCTCAGGTTTCGATGAGTGGCCGCAATGATACGTACATTAACCTTTCGGTCTTGACAATCTCCGACCCGCCTTATCTCTTTTTCCTGCAGTGCCCGAAGCAACTTAACCTGCATAGCAGCCGATATATCACCAATCTCATCGAGAAACAGGGTGCCTTCGTTAGCTTGCTCAAATAAGCCAATATGATCTCTGTCGGCGCCGGTAAAGGCGCCCTTCTTATGGCCGAACAGTTCACTCTCCAACAAGGTTTCAGTCAGTGCTCCGCAATTTACCGCGACAAAGGGCCCCGAGGCGCGCGATGAATTGTCATGAATAAACCGAGAGACACGCTCTTTACCGACACCGCTCTCTCCCGAGACCACGACGGATGAGTCCACCTTAGCAATACGCCGGGCCAGCTCTACAATTCGTTTCATCTCATTACTGCGGGTCACTAAGCCGGAGATGTTATGCAAATTGGCATTATATAGGCTCAGGCGTTCCTGCTGACGCTTGAGATCCAACTCGGTTCTTTTTAACTTTTGAGTCAACCCTTTGAGCAGGGTATCGGCAGACTCCATGCTATAAAATGGTTGGTGTGCCTCGAGTTCATCTCCCCAATCTTCTCTGAATTTCCCCACGATACGACAAAACGGGTCGCCCGCGCCGCAGCATTTGTCTTCGATAAAGTAGACTTCACGCTCCTGCTTACAGGATTCATAACCACTGGCAAAACCCGTCAGCGTCCAGCAGATAGGCTCCTCGGCAACCCCAAAGAGCAACTGGTGTTGCTCCGCCTCATAGGAGTTATCCCAGCACACCTCCATCGAAAAGCCTGAAGCCAGGTTATCCGAATGATGGAACTGACATGTTCTGGTCAATCCGAACAACATGTGAAGGTAGGAGCCTCCCTCATCTTGCGAAAATATGGCCGGATATTCCAAGCGCAGTATCTCCGCCGTTCGCCAGCCATGAGCATAACCGAAGCGGGTCAATACGCTACGTGCGGCAAAATGGCCGAAGGTATCGATCAATTCCTTACGCAGTAAACCCAGGGCTACGGCATCGAACAGTAACATGCGTTGATCTTTGAGCTTAATGATCCCCTCTTCGGGAACAAACTCCAGAAAATCTTTCGGATCTATGTCGTTTATCAGCATCTTGTTAATTTACCTAATGATTATGTACAGGTTCCAATTCGGGATAACCGTTCCCATTCGGAACTACAACACCTTGCACAAAAAAACATAAAGCCAACAAATTCAGCAACTTATCCATTGGCACGCAAAGTGCAATCTTAAATCATGAGACTAGGGACAATTAAGTAAACCTTATCAATAAGATGCGCTGTAACGCATATGTGATGTCTCTAATGTTATCCATACAGATCTTGTGACTGAAACTGAAATAGAAGGGCATTCGAACTCCAGCAGCAGTCATTAATTACAGATTTGTATAACGAGAAGTTAACAGAAACCTATACATAAAAATGTGTTTTAAATCGAATGTTAAACAAGAGGTGGTACTGAATGAACAAACTTTCCATGGCAATTGCTTTGAGCTTATTAAGCGCGAGTAGTTATGCGGCAAATTACACCAAAAATGTCGATGTGGTTGTAATAGGCTCCGGCGCCAGTGGTATGGCAGCCGCGGCGGCGGCCGAAGAAAAAGGCCTGACAACCGTACTGTTAGAGAAGCAAGCGAACATCGGTGGTTCGGCGCTCTATATCGAAGGAACTTTCGCCGTTGAAACTGAGCAGCAAAAATCGATGTACATCGGTCTGACTAAAGATTGGGCTTATAAGAACCATATGGAATTCAACCATGGTTTTATCAATGGCCCCTTGATGCGCAAGTGGATTAATCGTTCAGACGACTCTATCAAATGGATGGAAGAGAAAGGCGTTACCTTCCATGACGTACGTACCCTCTTCGAAGACGGTAACCGTACCTGGCACATCTTTAAAGATGGTAAAGGCGTCGAGTTCGTGCAGAAGATGGAGCAGTCTTTCACCAAGAACGGCGGTAAGATCTACACGGAAACACCGGCGACTGAGCTTGTCTATAAAGACGAAAAAGTGGTCGGTGTTATCGCCGAAGATGGCGAAGGCGATACCTATACCTTTAACGCTAAAGGCGGTGTCATCGTTGCCACCGGTGGCTTCATCAACAATCCTAAGATGTTAAAAAAATTCGGTATCCGCACCGACCATCTGATTGTAGGTCCTAAAAAGGGTCGTGACGGGGACAGTATCAAGTGGTGGGAAGAGACAGGCGCAAGACTGGAAGGCATGAAGACCCATCTGGCAATCGGCGCATGGTTATATGGCAAAGATCCAAACACTCAGCTAAGTCACCCTGAGCATACGACGGTTTATTCACAGATGGCCTCTCTATTACGCCAGCCATACATGTGGGTTGCTAAAGACGGTAAGCGTTTCATCGATGAGAGTCAGGCGCCACTATGGCACAACACAGGCCCTGCGGTAGAGCGTGTGGGTAATGGCTACTTCGCCGTCTTCGATGACAACATGAGAGAGTACATGAAGACAGATGGTATCGACATCTCTCACAGTGACTGGGTGCGTGTTGGTCATAAGCTGGACTTGCTGGATGAAGGTATCGAAGTCGGCCAAAAAGAGGGTTGGTTAGTTAAATCAAACACCATCGAAGGTCTGGCTAAGAAGATGGGGATTGATGTCGCCACCTTTAAGCAAACAGTGGTTGACGCCAACCGTTATGCCATCAACGGTGTAGATGAAGAGTTCCCTAAAAACCGCAAGTACGTTCGTTCTATGGACAAGCCTCCTTACTTTGCCGTTAAAGGTCAAAACGCCACGCTAATCACCCTCGGTGGCCCAACCACCGACACCGACATGCAAGTGCTCCGTGAAAAAGATATGAAGCCTGTTGGCGGCCTCTACGTCGTTGGTTGTGAAGTGGGCGGCGTATATGGTGATTCATATAACCTGACTCTTGAAGGTATGGCCAGCTCATTTGCCATCAACTCTGGTCGTTTCGCTGCCGAGCACATCGCAGAGAAGATGAAGCTGTAATCCCCCTTAACCGAGATCCACTTTTTAGGATCTCGGTTTTTTTTATCCAATAAAGAATAGATGATTATGAAATATTTAACGTCCATCGCTACCGCTGCCCTGTTAATGTTTGCTGTTAACGTACCAAGTTATGCCGGTGAACTTGCCAAAGTACATGAAGACGCAGACGTCACCTGCATGGATTGCCATGGAACCGATACCCCCACTCGCAGAGGTAAAACCTCGTTATGTAAAAACTGCCATGGCGATCAGATTGAAATTAAGGAGTTTCAGGTAGAAGAGAGAGTGGTAAACGTCCATAAGTCCCCCCATGGTGAAATTCGTTGCACCGCCTGCCACAAGACCCATGAACCCTCCGTCTTGTATTGCAACGATTGCCATCAGTATGAAGTCGAGCTGCCTTAGAAACATAAATTATCCAAACCCCAGATAATTATTGATCTCTGCAGGGCTGGCAGGATGGCGCATAACAATCATTTCCTGATCCTCTTCGTGATCAATTTTATCGTTACATTGGGTTTCGGGATCAGCGATACCTTCTTCTCTGTGTATGTGTTTGAACTGGGGGCCAGGGGCGCACTGTTGGCCCTACCGCTGATATCCTACTCTGTGGCAAAAGCGATTTTCAGCCCTTTTATGGGGCGGTATTCAGACATCTTCGGCCCAGAAAAGCTAATGCTTATCAGCCTTAGTCTTTACCTCTTGGTTTCAGTTTCATACTTAGTGTCTACCAACCTGTTCATCCTTGCGCTCTCACGTTTACTTCAGGGCGTGGCCTGTGCCATGTTCAGGCCGGTTATTGTCTCCTTGGTCAGTGAATCTGCAATTAAAGAGAAACGATCCTCGGTTATGGGAACCTTCGATATCTCTTTCTATGCAGCCCTATCCTTCGGTCCGGTGATCGGTGGTTACATGAAGGATCAATTGGGATTCACGGCCATATTCTTAAGCATGATTCTCCTCAGTCTCTTAGCCATCTTACTCTGCAGTTGCTGCGTTCGAAATAGTTCGGCTCACGTCGCCACCACGCACTCAAGCCGTAATAAACAGTCATCCCTCATTCAGCCCATCATCCGGAGCCGGAACTTAAGAGGATTACTGGCCTTTATCTTTGGGCGAGCCTGCTGCATCTCTCTCATGGGCACATTTCTGCCCATTATTTTAACTGAAGAGCTTAAGTTAACCGGGACTCAAATAGGGATAGTGATGGCCTCAAGCTGCCTCACTATCACGCTTCTTCTGCGGCCGATGGGCATGCTTGCGGATAGGGTATCTCACGCCTTATTAATCATCCTTGGCGGCATATCTGTCTCAATAATCTATTTGATCATTCCGACCACCCTCACCTTCACCCAAATACTCTTCGCAACCACCCTCCTCGGCCTGTTTAGCGCCCTGTCACAGCCCGCCTGCACCGCCATGCTGGTAGAAGAGGGAACGCATTACGGCACAGGCAACACGGTGGGGATATTCAATGGTGCAATGAACTTAGGTTTTATTTTCGGTCCCATTTTTGGCGCGTTTATCTTGAGTGGCTTCGGAATAGACGCCGTATTTTACTCGGCAGGGATAATAGGAGTTTCAACGATATTGTTATTTGCCCTAAATACTCACCCCTCTCTGTTTTCACCTGTCGACAGCAGATGCAAAAACTAAGTTTCCGACCTCAAACAGGCTTGGCGTCATTTAGGCAGCATCTAAAAATCGACATCGAGGATGAGTCACAAAGCACCACTTAATACAGCACAGATATTGAATCAACAGTTATTAACCATACCACGCGATAAATTAAGGAGAATACCATTGAATAATGTAGAAAGAGCCCTGCTCCGACTGGCAGGAGTAGCAGGTTTACTCTTGAGTACCACTTCCGCCCTTGCTGCGACCTCCGGCTCCCACTATCCCATTGGTGGAGAGGGCGTAGCAGCCGGAACGCCACCACCGCCGGGAATACACTACCGAATGTACAACACCTGGTACAACGCCGATACTCTGACCAATGATAATGGAGATGACACGGGTCTGGATGTCGATATCGATGCCTACGTTCAGCTTCATAGGCTGGTACACGTCACCGAAAAGAAACTCTTCGGCGCCAACTGGGCCTATAACGTCATCGTTCCCATGATTAACAAAGAGACCTCGATCGCCGATTTCGGTGTCGATGACAGCACCTCTTTCGCCTTAGGAGATATCGTTCTGGAACCTTTGGCCCTGTTCTGGTTCCGTGATAACTATGAAGCGGCGCTTGGGTTATCGGTGATCGTCCCCACGGGTGACTACGACCCTGCAGACGCCGCATCGCCCGGTATGGGTTATTGGTCAGGTATGTTGACGCTTGGAGGAACCTACTACCTGGACTCCGATAGGTCCTGGAGTGTCAGCGGCCTGACGCGAACCCTGGTGCACTCGGAGCAGGACGATACCGATGTTCGTCCGGGCGCAGAATTTATCATAGAGGGAGGGATAGGTAAGCAGTTCGCGCTGAATGAACACTGGCTGCTTCGCCCCGGGGTGAGCTATTGCGCCAGCTGGCAGATCAGCGATGACAGCCGCGATGGTCACGGAACATTAGCCAGTGAACGTAAGACTGGCTATGGTATTGGCGGTGAGCTCAACGTGTTCTATCTGCCCTGGCTACTTCAGGGGAATCTACGTTACGTGAATGAGTTTAGCACCCAAAATACCGCAGAAGGTTCATCATTTGTCTTTACCCTGACCAAGTCATTCTAAACACAACCCAGCCATCTATCGAAATAGCACCGGCGCCACTGGTCGGTGTTTTTTCAATAGCATCTCAATTTTTAGGGGCTTCCCTTATGGGGTTTCGGCAAACCTATGCCAGGCTCTTGCTCAGGCTCGGGAATGTTTTACTGTATTGCCAATGCTGTGATCTTCGGCCACTTTCCCTGTAATAAGTTATATATTTTTTAGATCTTCTGCACAAAAGATTCATCAACAAAGAACTTATCCAGACAATTGCCCTCACACAGATACAAGTCGTTACTAAATCAGAACAATATGAGCTTTGTTGAATCTTTAACCTTAATGTTGGCACTCGCCTACAGTGCGAGCCTGCTTTATTGGAGCGGTAAAAAGTCGGGAGCGGTTGCCACCATCATCATAACGGTTGGAGCCGGTGTCAGCTCGCTATACTGGCCACTACTCGCGGCACTTGCCATCGCAGCCACCTCCCTGACAATCTTCACAAAATTAAGACCAGAGGCTGCCAAAGGGGACCTCAGAGCCAACTCGCTGCGCGATGGCACTCAGCACCTGCTCGCCCTGTCTATGTTGCTGGTCGGCATACAATTCGCTGCTAACACCGCCATGCTCAAGGCCGGAATAACCCCTTGGCTGGCCCGGCCCGATGTCGGCGATGCATTTCTTCCTATTGCCGGGGGAATAGAGCTCAAGGCGATTATGACTCTGGGCTTATGGGATCAGACTCACCCGGCCGCCGCAGTCATGCTGGCTGTCGTACTGTTAACAGGCTTACTCTGTAAGCGCGCCTTCTGTGGTTGGGCATGCCCCCTCGGTTTGGCAGGAGAATATCTGTATAAGCTGAGAAAGCGTTTCATCAAACAGGAGTTCATGCCACCAGCCTGGTTAGACTGGCCGCTAAGAATGCTTAAATATCTGCTGCTAGCTGCGCTACTTTATATCATCATCGGCATGCCTTCGGCCTCAATTCCTCAATACTTAGAGGGCAACTATCACAAGATAGCCGACTTGAAGATGGCGCTATTTTTTGTCACTCCGGGACTCATTACATTAATCTGTTTCGCATTCATCTTGGGATTAACGGCCTGGCGTCGTCAGGGGTTTTGTCGTTACATCTGCCCCTATGGCGCCCTACTTGGCATCATGAGCTTTCTCAGCCCATTTAAGATCCGCAGAAGCACTCAGCATTGCCTGATCGAGTCTAAAGGGATGAACTGTGATAAATGCACCCGCGCCTGCCCGGCTAACATCTCGGTGCATACCCAGAAGAACATTCGCTCGGATGAATGCCAAGCCTGTATGCGCTGCGTCTCCGCCTGCCCTAAGAAGGAAGCCCTGCACTTCAGCACCCGCAATGGGATTAAGCTATCCGCAAGGGGATTAACCATCATGCTGTTACTCATTATGTTCCTCATCCCTCTCGGTGCCTATGTCGGCGGCTTCTGGCACAGTCAAACCTTGGATCAGGATCGTATCTATCTGATACAGCATTTGAAGTCTATTGGACATTAAAAATCAGCTTATAGGTCCTAGAACCTAAATTCTAGGACCCTCGCATCTTATGTGCAAACAGGCTGACCCTACCTAATTCCACTTAGCCTAATCCGAGGCTAACAAATCCCCTCTATCGCTGCCCCTGCGATCGGGGATAAGTATATCTGACCGCCATGGATGGTGGGAATGCCAATAAATGAATGGAACATTTATGGCCATATACAAAAAAGCCCCGAACATTTGCATGTTCAGGGCTTTTCTTGAAATTCGAAAACTTATGTTTCGAAAGATATACGATTATGCGCGGTTATGACGCTTACGCTCGTTTTCAGTCAAGAAACGCTTACGAACACGAATGTTCAGCGGCGTTACTTCTACTAGCTCGTCATCATCGATGAACTCAAGCGCTTGCTCAAGTGTCATTTCGATATGTGGAGTCAGTACTTGTGCTTCATCGGTACCCGATGCACGCATGTTAGTTAGCTGCTTACCTTTCAGACAGTTAACAGTCAAGTCGTTTGCACGAGCGTGAAGACCAACAACTTGACCTTCATAAACTTCTGCAGCGTGGGTAATAAACAGACGACCACGAGCTTGAAGGTTAAACAATGCGAATGTCAGTGCTTTACCCGTTGCGTTAGAGATCAATACGCCACGTGCACGTTGACCAATATCGCCGCCTTTCACTGGACCGTAATGGTCGAATGAATGGTAAATAAGACCAGAACCTGAAGTGGCTGTCATAAAGTCAGTTTGGAAACCGATTAGACCACGGCTAGGGATAACGAAGTCGATACGTACACGACCCTTACCGTCTAACTGCATGTCTTTCATGTCACCCTTACGGATACCAAGCTTCTCGATAACGCTACCTTGATGCTCTTCTTCAACGTCAACAGTCAAGTTTTCGAACGGCTCACACATCTCGCCATCGATCTCTTTAACGATAACTTCTGGACGAGAAACAGCTAGCTCGTAACCTTCACGACGCATGTTTTCAATCAAGATTGAAAGGTGAAGTTCACCACGACCCGATACGCGGAAACGATCCGGGCTGTCAGTCTCTTCAACACGTAGTGCAACGTTATGAACAAGTTCCTGCTGCAGACGCTCAAGGATGTTACGTGAAGTCACGTACTTACCTTCTTTACCAGCGAATGGAGAGGTGTTGACCTGGAAGGTCATCGTTAGTGTTGGCTCATCAACAGACAATGCAGGCAATGCTTCTACTGTAGTCGGTGCACAGACAGTGTCTGAAATTTGTAGCTGACCAAGACCAGTAATGGCAACGATATCACCGGCGTTAGCAATCTCAACTTCATTACGTTCTAGACCCATGTAACCTAATACTTGGCCCATCTTGCCATTACGTTTCTTGCCATCAGCACCAATAATAGTGACCTGTTGGTTTGTTTTAACGCTACCACGCTTGATGCGACCAATACCGATAACACCCACGTATGAGTTGTAGTCGATTTGAGAGATCTGCATCTGGAAATCACCATCAGCATCAGCGTCAGGGAATGAAACTTTCTCAACGATAGTTTCAAACAGAGGAGTCATGTCACCCTCTGATACTTCTGGATCAAGAGAAGCGAAACCATTTAATGCAGAAGCATAAACGATTGGGAAGTCTAGCTGATCATCGGTAGCGCCTAAGTTGTCGAAAAGATCGAATACTTGATCGATAACCCAATCAGGACGAGCGCCTGGACGGTCAATCTTGTTGATAACAACAATAGGCTTAAGGCCTTGAGCAAATGCTTTCTTAGTTACGAAGCGAGTTTGCGGCATAGGGCCGTCAACCGCATCAACAAGAAGCAGTACTGAATCAACCATAGAAAGAACACGCTCAACTTCACCACCGAAATCGGCGTGACCAGGTGTGTCCACGATGTTGATGCGGTAATCATTCCACTTGATGGCCGTATTCTTTGCCAGAATCGTGATTCCACGCTCCTTTTCAAGATCGTTCGAATCCATCACCCGCTCAGTGGCTTCTCCTCGAGTTTCAAGGGTTCCAGACTGCGCCAGCATCTTGTCTACCAGGGTAGTTTTACCATGGTCAACGTGTGCAATAATGGCGATGTTACGTAAATTCTCTAACACAGATAAACCTCTTACCATCAAAATATAGGGGGTATTTGTAACAGCTTTAATAATAGCTGTTGCAATAAAAAACGTGCCATTCTACTCTAGCCGAGGGCTCTCGCACAGGATTATTTTTTAGTCAGCTATGAATAATCCCTATTAGACACATTCGCACCAGCTTGGTGAGCGCACCAACATCGAACACTGGGCGCACCAACTTAGTGCAACCGTCTATAACCGTTCATTGCCCACCAACTCAGTTCCCATATAAATCATAGGCTTAAATAATTGGCATGACTCTAGCTTTATAATAAAGACAGAAGCCAAACTCATATTTGAGCGCTAAAGAATTTAAATATAAAAAGGGCAACCCCTTTACCCTACTCGGAGACTTAGAATGTCAGCAGAATCAGTTTTACAACAACTCGAAGAATTAGAAGTTAAGTTTGTTGATTTGCGTTTTACCGATACGATAGGTAAAGAGCAGCACGTTTCCATCCCAAGCCATCAGGTTGATGCAGACTTTTTCGAAGACGGCAAGATGTTTGACGGTTCTTCAATCTCAGGTTGGAAAGGCATTAACGAATCAGACATGGTATTGATGCCTGATCCTGCAAGTTTCGTACTTGACCCTTTCACAGCAGAAACCACCGCGAACATTCGTTGTGACATTTTAAACCCTGGCACATTGACAGGTTACAACCGTGACCCTCGTTCGATTGCGAAAAAAGCCGAAGAGTACCTACGCTCTACAGGTATCGCTGACACGGTATTGATTGGTCCAGAGCCAGAATTCTTCCTTTTTGATGATGTTAAGTACGGCGCAGACATGTCAGGTTGCTTCTACAAGGTAGATGCAGAAGAAGCAGCATGGAACTCAGGCACTCATTACGATGAAGGCAATAAAGGCCACCGTCCAACAGTTAAAGGCGGTTACTTCCCGGTTGCACCTGTGGATTCTTCACAAGACCTGCGTTCTGCAATGTGTCTCGTTCTTGAAGAGATGGGACAAGTCGTTGAAGCACATCACCACGAAGTGGCAACAGCCGGTCAGAACGAAATCGCGACTCGCTTTAATACGCTTACACTGAAGGCCGATGAAGTTCAGGTACTTAAGTATGTTGTTCATAATGTTGCTCACGCTTACGGTAAGACAGCGACCTTTATGCCTAAGCCGATCGTTGGTGACAACGGTAGCGGTATGCATGTTCACATATCTCTTGCTAAAGACGGTGTTAACCTTTTCGCCGGTGACAAGTACGGTGGATTGAGTGAAATGGCCCTGTTCTACATAGGTGGTATTATCAAGCATGCGCGCGCCATCAACGCTTTTGCTAACCCGGCGACTAACTCATACAAGCGTCTTATCCCGCATTTTGAAGCGCCGGTAATGCTTGCATATTCTGCCGCTAATCGCTCAGCTTCTATCCGTATCCCATTGGTACCAAGTCCGAAAGGACGTCGTATTGAGCTACGTTTCGGTGACCCTATGGCTAACCCATACCTGGCATTCTCTGCAATGCTAATGGCTGGTCTTGACGGTATCAAAAACAAGATCCACCCGGGTGAAGCGATGGACAAAGATCTTTATGATTTGCCACCAGAAGAAGCGGCTGAAATCCCAACAGTTGCCACTTCACTGGAAAATGCACTCGAGTGTCTGGATGCTGACCGTGAATTCCTGACTCATGGCGACGTATTCTGTAATGACTTCATCGATTCTTATATCGCACTTAAGTCTGTTGATGTTGAGCGTGTAAACCAAACGACTCACCCACTTGAATTTGAGCTTTATTACAGCCTGTAATATGTAACTGATTCAGATGTAACATCGATACAGCCCTGGATATTTCCGGGGCTTTTTTATTGCCATCCCCCAACTCATTCCCCTTGGCTCTACATCAGCTTAAACCTCAGAAAATCATATTGGTTATTTTTTGGCTATATCTATTTTGCTCTACTAACCTAATAACTACATTAAATTTTTTACAGATCATGATGATGAAACCTTTAACCTGCCTTCTGTTTATTCTCACGCTAGTCGCTTGTGGTGGAGAGAAACCCCAACAGCAAATATCCATCGCGATCAATCCCTGGCCAGGTTATGAATTGCTCTATTTAGCCGAAAAGAAAGGCTTCTTCGAAAAAGTAGGCATCAATATAAAACTGGTACAAACCGCCACCTTATCGGACGCTCAACGGGCCTACATCAATGGGCGAGTCGATGGTTTTACCAGTACCATAGTGGAAGCCGTTCAGGCGCAGGAGTTTGGAGGAGAACCATTAACCATTGCACTACTCGCCGACTATTCAAACGGTGGCGATGTGATTTTAGGAAGCAAGTCGTTTCAATCCATTACCGATTTAAAAGGTAAGAAAGTCGGTTGTGAAGTCAGCTCTCTCGGGATCTACATCTTGGCAAGAGCATTAGCGGTATCGGACTTGTCGCTCGATGATGTTCAAATTGTGAATATGGAACAGGGAAATGCCCACCAAGCGTTAGCTTATGGACAGATAGACGCCATGGTTACCTACCCTCCCTACTCTTTCGATATCCTGAATGACAAGAAGCTCGCAAGTCATCGGATATTCACCACCGCAGAGATCCCCAACGAAATTCTCGATACTGTATCTCTATCGAAAGAGGTCATTGCCCGAAATCCGAAGTTAACGTCTCAACTGCAACAAGCTTGGCAACTGGCAATGGATTATCTGGAACAGCATCCGGAAGAAGCCGTAAAGCACATGGCTGAACGGGAACAGATCTCAGAGATCGAATTCAACCAGGCGCTAAGCGATATTCACCTGTTATCCAGCATGGAACAAAAGCAACTATTCGAGGATAAACAGAAGCTTACTAAGCTTTCAAAGTCGGTTTGCAACACTCTCAATCAAGTTGGTGCCTTTAATAGCTCCTGTCTACATGTTGAATCTCTATTTCACTCAGGCATTTAGAGTATATGGCACCGAGCAGCTATCGACATAGCATAGGGTTCAGGCTCAATCTCAGCACGCTGATCATAGGGTTTATTATCTGCGTGATCTTGAGTGGTTACTTTATTCAGGAGACACAGGAACGACTTAAAGTTCAAGCCCATCATGAATTAACCCAAATAACGGACTCATTAAAGCTTGCCCTTGAAACGAACCCAAAGACCAGCAATATGGTCAGAGTGGTTGGCGTGTTGACCACTTACCCTAACATCACGCGCCTCACCGTCATTAAGGCCTCAGATCTCAGCATTAGCGCCGATAGCTTAGTACAAAACAATGGTAAAAGAGCCGACCTGGTATTTTCCGATACCATTATGAAGCTCATCAATAATCCCGCTAAGAGTAGTCAAAGAGACCAGGGTAAATTGATAGATAACAGCCTTCATCAATCGGTAAAATTCCACTTGGTCGATCCCCAGGCTAACCGATTAAAGCCCTACATTATCTACCTCGAATATAACAAACAAGCCCTTGAAGGCTCCCTGCATCAAGCCAGAAATCACTTAATGTTGATTGTGATTGGCGGGTTAATTTTACTCTTGTTGATTAATATTTTCATTCAACGAATCGTCGTGTTAAAGCCGCTTTCAAAGATGACGCAACAGCTATTAAATCAAGATAACAGCGAGCAGATTCCAGAACCTCTGCAAGTGTCTACTAATGATGAATTTAGCATTCTGGCAAATAGTTATAATGGTTCAATCCATAAACAACTGCTGCAAAAAGCTGAGGTCGAAAAATCACACCGATATATCAAGAACATGGCTAGCGCACTTCCGGTGCATTTACTGTATGTCGATATCGACAAAAAAATTCAGTTTATCAATCAATATAGTCTGCAGTGGTTAGCCAAACCGATGGCGGAGGTGTTAACGCAAACTTGCCGACAGGTACTCCCAAGTCAATTGTTCAGTTTAATAGAGCAGCCCATTGAAACTGCGTTACTGGGTGATTCAATCACCTTAGATGCTGAGTTTTCACACAAAAATATTAGTCTTTTTTTTCATATCACCCATATACCGGATATCGATAACGAGGGGAGAATAAAAGGAATATTTATCTGTATTGAGGATAGAACCCTGACAAGAGATAACGAAAAGAAGATTGAGAGATATGCCCACCAGCTTGAGATGAACAACCTGGCTTTAGATGATGCCCGTGCAACCGCCGAAGCGGCTGCACAGTCTAAATCGGAGTTTCTTGCCTGTATGAGTCATGAGATCCGCACACCGATGAATGGGGTTTTAGGTATGCTAACCCTACTAGACCGTACAGCCCTAGATCAAAGCCAACGTAATCACTTGCATACAGCTCAAGGCAGCGCAAGAAACCTGCTAGGTTTAATCAACGACATTCTTGATTTTTCAAAAATTGAGTCAGGAAAGTTACCCATAGAGTCCGTTAATTTTAACTTGACCAATCTACTCAATGAAACCATTCGCCCTTTAGCCATTCGCGCACAAGAGAAAGGCATTGAGCTTGTTAGTGACGTCACCGACATAAAGTCACAGAGCTTTAAAGGCGATCCCACTCGCATCTCTCAAGTACTGACAAACCTGATTGGAAATGCGATTAAATTTACCGAGAAAGGCAGTATCACCGTTTATGTGAAACTGAGTGACGATATCGAACCACGACTCAACTTCTCTGTTGAAGATACCGGTATTGGCTTGGCATCGAGTCAGCTTGAAAAGCTGTTCCAACCTTTCACTCAGGCCGATAGCTCGACGACTCGTCACTTTGGCGGAACCGGCCTGGGGCTCTCTATCGCTAAACGTCTTACAGAGCTCATGGGGGGAGCTATTTCGGTGGTAAGCACAGAAGACAAAGGCAGTAAATTTAGTTTCAATGTTCGAGTCGAAATCGCGAGCAAAGATGATCTGTATGCCACAGACCTGAACTCCCTACCCATTCTTTTCTTTAGCCGAGGAACGCGAGCCGATCAAGTTCTGGGAAAAACGCTCAACTTATTAAATGCCAGCCTTAAGGTCGTCAAAGCGACCCGGTTGGCGGATTTAAAACCGACAAGTATTTCGGATACATATCGACCTAAACTCATAATTATTCACCTCCCTGCAGGACAAGAGGCCATAGAAACCGAGCTTGCGAAACTGGCGAGCAATACAGATTTACCCGATACACCAATCCTACTATTCATTGCAGCCATTGATGAATCAATCATGACTCAATACCTCAATGAACAAATTTTCACCTACCTCTGTAACCCATTGCATTTAGAGCAACTATTGATAGCGTTAAAACAGATAGACCAAACGGCCCCTCACCTTGTTCAACGGCTTGCTCCGCAAACTCAAAGAGATTGGGATCTGAAAAGCTATTTTGAAGATAGGCTTCCCAAGTTGCTCCTTGTTGAAGACAACAAAACCAACCAAATGGTGGCTCAAGGGATCATTGCCGAATTCGGTCTGGAGATAGACATTGCATCAGATGGGGAGCAGGCCATTGAGATACTGAAAGATTCGATAACCTCACCATATCAATTAATTTTTATGGACTGCCAAATGCCGCGTTTAGACGGCTATCAAACGACTCAGATGATCAGGGCCGGTTATACGGGTCATCAATACAAACATATTCCCATCATAGCGATGACGGCGAATGCGATGGTGGGTGACCGAGAGCGATGCCTACAAGCTGGGATGAATGACTACATATCTAAACCACTAGACCCCGATGATATTAAGCAAGCCTTATTAAGTACGCTAACTGGCCGTGGTACAGAAAGCGAGATGAGGAACTGACCCTGGGCAGACTATAATGATTATTGAACAACTTGGCCTTCTCTACTCGTGCTATAGCTCAGTTATCTGGATAAAATATGTGGAATAAGCTTCAGCCATACAGAACATCAATCATTTTATTATCGGCGCTCTTCATTGGTGGCGGTATAGGAATCGTCTTTCCTGAGCTTGCATTAATGCTTAAACCTATAGGGCAAATCTTCCTTAACCTGCTCTTTATGATCATTGTCCCCTTAGTCGCAATCAGCGTTACCTCTTCTATAGCGCGTATGGAAGATCTCAATAAGCTTGGGGCCATTCTTGTTAGCATATTACTGATATCTGTGATTATGGCTATTATCCCTGCTATCGGAATTCTCGGCTTAGCCATGCTGTTCGACCCCGCACAGGGAGTCTCATTAGATCTCAATCAAAATCTTCAAACATCTGTTGGCGATATTGATTTTGTAGGCTTATTAACTACCAGCGACTTTGCAGGCTTGCTGTCCAAGTCGAATATACTCGCCCTGATTATTATGTCAGTGCTATCAGGGATCGCCATTGGGCGCTCGGGGGAGGATGGTAAAAAAATATCATCATTATTAGACAGTCTCAATACTGTTATCATGAAACTCGTCGCGATAATTATGCTTGCTGCCCCCCTAGGCTTGGGTGCCTATTTCGCTTCCACCATGGCCAGTCAAGATCCGGAGCTGATTTTAACTTTTGCCCGTACCATTGGACTATTCTTTATTGCCTCACTTATCTACCTGACCTTGGGATCCACATTGTATGCCTGGGTAGGTGGGGGGAAACAAGGAATTAAGGTGTTTTGGAGAAATGCTATCGCTCCGGCAGCGACAGCACTGGGCACGAGCTCCTCTTTAGCCACGCTACCAGTGAACCTTCGCGCTGCAGTTAAAATGGGAATTAAGGAAGAGATTGCCGACATCTGCCTCCCATTGCTGGTGAACCTTAATAAAGGCGGAGCATCTATGATCACCGCCCTCAAGATTATTTTCATTTATTCACTGTTGGGATTAGCATTTACACCAGAAGTCTTTGTTATCACCATTCTTATTTCATTGTTATCTGCATTTATCATCGGTGGCATTCCAGGAGGGGCATTTTTAGGAGAGATCTTCATTGTCACAACCTTAGGCCTTCCTTTTGAAACCATTCCAATTCTAGTCGTGATTGGGACAGTAACCGATGCCCTCTCCACTGTGATAAACGTGATACACGATCTTAATGCGACTCAAATAATCGAGCGAATAAACAAATGGGCCCCACAATAGATTAGCAATAACTAAATTGCTGATTCCCAAAGACAATAATGAATAAAAAATAGACACAAAGAGAAATCTCGACTAGGATTCTTGTGACGCGGGTCACACTAATTGATAAAAAGGAATCTGCATGAACAATAAAATCAAAGCAACCTTAGTCTCATTGTCTCTGCTCTTCACATCCACAAGCTACGCAGCCATGTCAGATATTGCTGTCTGCAATGACTGTTCTGCTCAGGAAGTTAAAACACTTATTGATAATGAAACATATGCAAATATTTATGTAGTGGACTTCGTAAACCGCACTGCACAGAAGTTTACCTCAAGCGATGAAAATGGCTCTCAGCCAATTGCAATAGCGATGTCAATTAGTGAGCTTAACACCATTAATCAACGCTACGAGTACCGTAAAACACATTTGCGCGCCCTTAACCCAAGTTCAAAATAATTCTCAGCCCCTCCGGAGATAAGGCCTTCGATATGTCGAAGACCTTATCTTATACCAATCGATATAACTCGCTCAGCAGAAACCGAATCGACAGATATGACAACATAGCGATATTCATAAATCTCTATCTTTACGATATCCGCCCCAAACAGGCCTTCTGCTCCACTGTTTTATCTTAAGATAAAAAACACTAGACGACCGGTCTATTCTTTATTATTCTAGCGATATGAAAACAGATACTCAACTGACACGCCAGCATATTATCGACTCTGGCTATACACTTATTTCCAGCAAAGGCTTCTCAAATGTTGGCCTGTCGCAGATCTTAAAATTTTCCGACGTCCCAAAAGGCTCTTTTTACCACTACTTCAAGTCAAAGGAGCAGTTCGGTGAAGAGATCATTAATAGCTACTTTAAGACTTACCTTAGCGCAATCGATGAACTTTTTGACCCGAAGAAAGGCTCAGGCCTGGAACGCCTAATGGAATATTGGTTACGCTGGCAAGCGACTCAAAGCGATACCTGTATCGATCAAAAATGCCTCGTAGTGAAATTAAGTGCCGAAGTAGCCGATCTCTCTGAGCCTATGCGTTTAGCATTAAAAACAGGCTCCGCAGGTGTTATCAGTCGTATTTCAAACTGCATTGAAGCGGGTGTTGAGGACGGCTCAATTCCTGAAATGCATGGGTTTAATACCGCTGAAATGCTCTACCAGATGTGGCTAGGTGCAAGCTTGATGAATAAGCTAAGCCGAGACCCAAAAGTAATTGAACGTGTACTCGAGGCAACTCGAACGCAACTTGGTCAAACCGTTTCAACAGCAAATTAACCAACAATATCTATCTCCCCGCCTATGATTAAGGCGGGTATTTTTTAACGAAGAACTAGACGACTGGTCTACTAACCTCAATTATTAAGACTGGTCGTAAAGATAGGAAAAATTATGTACAGCTTTGATTATTACAACCCAACACATATCAGTTTTGGCGAAGGCAAGATTACCGAACTGGATAAACTGGTCCCAAGCAAGGCTAAGGTACTCGTCCTTTTCGGCGGTAATAGCGCGAAACGCACGGGTACTTTAGATGAAGTAAAAACGGCATTAGGTCAGCGTGACATCGTTGAGTTTGGCGGCATAGAAGCCAACCCCACCTACGAAACCTTGATGCAAGCTGTCACTGTCATTAAAGAAGAGAAGATTGATTTTCTTCTGGCTGTCGGTGGTGGCTCCGTAATTGATGGGACTAAATTCGTTGCCGCAGCGGCGCTGTTTGAGGGTGAGCCTTGGGATATCCTGCTAAGTTGGGGGGCTAAGGTAATAGAGGCGATGCCATTTGGTACGGTGCTCACTCTGCCAGCAACCGGTTCAGAGATGAACAGCGCCAGCGTCGTCACTCGAAAAGAATTTCAAGCCAAACTCTCCTTCATGAGCGACCACGTATTTCCACAATTCTCAGTACTGGACCCCACTAAAACCTTCACGCTGCCCGAGCGTCAGGTTGCTAACGGCGTTGTCGATGCCTTTATCCATATTACCGAGCAGTACTTAACTTACCCGGTTAATGCGCCCGTGCAGGACAGATTCGCCGAAGGTTTACTACAGACCTTAATCGAACTGGGTCCAAAGGCACTGAGTCAGCCTGATGACTTCGATGTCAGAGCCAACCTGATGTGGGTGGCCACTATGGCACTGAGCGGTGTCATTGGTAAAGGCATCCCCCACGACTGGGCAACTCATATGATTGGCCATGAGTTAACCGCACTATACGACATAGATCACGCTCGTACTATCGCAATGATCTTGCCGGGAATGCTTGATTGCCGACGTGATAGCAAACAGGAAAAGCTACTGCAATATGGCGAGCGGGTTTGGGGAATCACCCAGGGCACGATTGATGAAAGAATCGATGCCGCTATTGCCAAGACCCGTGAATTCTTCGAAGCCATGGGGATCAAAACCCGCCTTTCTGACTACGATCTTACGGCAGCAAGTATTGACGAAATCATGACTAAACTTGAAAAGCATGGCATGACAGCACTCGGTGAGAAACAAGATGTCGATTTAACCATGAGTCGCAAAATTCTAGAACGTAACTTATAGACTATGACCAGTTGCAGGTCGATCGCGCCGATCGCCTGCAGGCTAAAACCTTACAGAAGATACGAGTAAACGGGATAATAAAATGAACATATTGATGGTACTGACTTCTCACGACAAGCTTGGCGATACAGGATTAAAAACAGGTTTTTGGTTAGAGGAATTTGCGAGTCCTTACTACCGTTTTAAAGACAGGAACTTCAACATCACGTTAGCATCGCCAGCTGGCGGACAGCCGCCACTAGATCCAACCAGTGAGCAAGCAGACTTTCAAACTGCTGCAACAGACCGCTTCAATCAAGACAATGAAGCCCAACAGCAGTTAGCTACCACTCTTACTCTGGCCAGTATTAAAGCCGAAGATTATGACGCCATCTTCTACCCTGGCGGTCACGGTCCACTGTGGGATCTGACCAACGACACGCACTCAATTGCATTAATCGAAGCCTTTTACCAGACGAATAAGCCTGTCGGTCTGGTCTGTCATGCTCCGGGAGCCCTTAAAAATGTAAAATCAGCCGATGGCACGCCATTGGTAAAAGGTAAGCGTGTTACTGGTTTTACCAACACCGAAGAGGCAGCCGTTCAACTAACAGATGTCGTACCATTCTTAGTCGAAGAGATGATGCAAGAAAACGGCGCTCTGTATAGTAAGGGCGATGACTGGGCAAGTTACCTTGCTGTTGATGGAAACCTGGTGACGGGGCAAAATCCTGCGTCATCTGAAGTAGTTGCTGACGAGATGATTAAACAGCTAGGTTAACTCTGATTCTTTCGCCCTTCACGACGGTGCGCTAGATTGCGCACCGTCTTATGCTTTATCAGGCAAAGGAAAGCAGATGATCACCCTAAACCATCTTAATTAATCTATCTATAATCCAGATAAGCGTATTTTCTCCATGATTTTTAGCCGAATAAAAGCTAATCTTGAAAGGCTTACCTATGTGTAACAAAGGAACTTTTATGCGTTTAGCTCTTATTTTCAGTCTTTTGCTTTTTACAGTGATCTCCCATGCGGCTGTTTATAAATGGATCGACAAAGATGGCAAGATCCACTATTCAGATAAGCCAATACAGAATTCAGAAGTCGTCGAATTTAAAAGTAACACTCAAAACCAGATCACAATCCAGGCTCCCAAGAGTTTGAATTCTGATACAGAAGAGCAGATGATACCTTCGACTCAATATAAAATGAGTATTCTAACGCCAAAAGAAGATGAGACCATTCGTGATAATAATGGCGATATCACCATAATGGCGACAATAACACCCGATCTGAAACCCAAGCATCTACTCGTCATTTTGATGGACGACAAGGTGATTGGTCCCCCACAAGAAACCCCTATCTTTAGTCTTAAAAATATTGACCGTGGCGAACACTCTTTCGTCATTAAAGCGGTAGCCCAAAATGGCAAACAACTTGCAACAACTTCACCAAGGAAGATCTTTCTCCACAGAGCGATAATAAACAGTAAGGCAAAAGCCACTCCTTTTAATTAGATAAGTTAAATAACACTATAGAATTAAATAGTTAAGCTTTTATTCAATCAGATATTGCTCAGTGGAAGAAAGTTGCAGAGTGCACCAATTTGGTGCACCATGATGGTGCAGTAAGTCAACTTGGAGCACTGATGGATATAAAACACCTGTTCAATAACCTTGTCACAGCAGTCATGGTCATCGACGTTGATCTAAAACTTTGCTATGCCAACGCAGCGGCTGAGCAGCTCTTAGGTGTAGGAAGCCATCGCTTAACCGAGCATGTTCTATCAGACAGTTTCCAAATCCTTGGCGTAAGTACCGATTTACTGAGTAAGGCTATCAGAGAAAACCAAGGACTCACGGTGAATACTGCAGCTTTGGTAACATTGGATAACCAACATCATACCGTAGACATAACGCTCACCCCCTTAGAGCAGGAACAAGGCTTAGGCCTGTTAGAGCTCAGGCAGGTCGATCAACAGAGGCGTATTCATCAACAACTGACTTTAGATGCGCAACAACAAGCTGCTCAATACTTGGTGAGAAACCTAGCGCATGAGATAAAAAACCCTTTAGGTGGCCTTCGTGGTGCAGCGCAACTGCTCTCTCGTGAACTACATGATCCGCAGTTGAATGAGTTTACCGATCTAATTATCGAGCAAGCCGACCGACTACGAAATCTGGTGGACAGATTACTCGGCCCCCAGAGACCAACCCAACATAGCCTGCATAATATTCATGAAGTCGTTCAAAAAGTACTTAACCTTGTGAACATGGCCCTTCCAGCAAACATCACACTGAAGCAAGATTACGACCCTTCCATACCCGATATTCAAATGGATCCTGAACAGCTGCAACAAGCCGTACTCAACATAGTTCAAAATGCGATTCAGGCACTAGACACCGCTGGCGGGGAGATATTGATAAAGACACGCACGCAGCACCAAGTCACCATTGGCACTTTAAGACACAAACTTGTATTAGCCTTATCCATCATAGACAACGGCCCAGGTATAAAACCTGAACTATTAGACACACTTTTTTACCCTATGGTGACAGGTCGTGATAACGGTTCAGGGCTTGGTTTATCGATTGCGCATAACTTTGCTCGACTGCATGGCGGTAGAATTGATTGCCATTCAAAACTTGGGAGGACGGAGTTCACTATCTTACTTCCCATAAAAAACTAATGAACATAAGCAAATAACACAAGATTACAAATAAGAGTGGAGCGGGGTAAATCATGAGTATAACGGAACAAGTTTGGGTGCTCGATGATGACAGCTCTATTCGCTGGGTAGTTGAGAGAGCATTAAAGGGCGCCAGTATTAGCAGTGCCAGCTTTGCGGCAGCCGAATCACTTTGGGAGGCGCTCGAACTGGCACAGCCTAAAGTCATTATTTCAGATATTAGAATGCCTGGAACGGATGGATTGAGTCTACTCGAACGCATTCAAATTCATTACCCCCACATTCCTGTGATTATAATGACGGCACATTCGGATCTGGAGAGTGCAGTTAGCGCATATCAAGCCGGGGCATTCGAATATCTGCCTAAACCATTTGATATCGATGAGGCCATTGCACTTGTAGAGCGAGCATTGACCCACTCTACGGAGCAGACAAATACTACTCCTGAGGAGATACAAGTAAAAGCACCTGAGATAATAGGTGAGGCTCCTGCAATGCAGGAGGTATTTCGTGCGATAGGCCGACTATCAAAATCTTCTATCAGCGTGTTGATTAATGGCCAGTCAGGAACGGGTAAGGAGCTAGTTGCAGGTGCACTACACAAGCACAGCCCACGAAAAGAAAACCCCTTTATCGCGATTAATATGGCTGCAATACCTAAAGATTTGATTGAGTCTGAACTCTTCGGCCATGAGAAGGGGGCATTTACCGGGGCAGCAGGTGTCAGACAAGGTAGATTTGAACAGGCAAATGGAGGCACCCTGTTTCTGGACGAAATTGGTGATATGCCACTCGATGTTCAAACACGATTATTGAGAGTCTTAGCTGATGGTCAATTCTATCGAGTCGGTGGACACTCTCCTGTTCAAGTTGATGTGAGGATCATTGCAGCTACTCATCAGGATCTTGAACTGTTAGTACAGAAAGGAGATTTTCGAGAAGATCTATTTCACCGCCTTAATGTCATAAGGGTTCATCTACCACCATTATCGCAACGACGAGAAGATATCCCTCAGCTCGCTCGTCATTTCCTCTCTTCTGCCGCTAAAGAGATAGCGGTTGAACCTAAGGTCCTGACCTCTGAAACGGCAAAAAAACTCTCTGAACTGCCTTGGCCTGGAAACGTGCGTCAGCTTGAAAACACATGCCGTTGGTTGATGGTAATGGCATCCGGGCAGGAAATTTTACCTCAAGACCTCCCCCCTGAGCTGCTCAAAGAACCAAACAGGTCCAATATGGATCGCTCAGGAGAAACTACCGATTGGCAGGAGTCTTTAAAGAACTGGATTAACCAGCGTCTAAAGGAAGGTGAAAGTGATCTGCTTACCGAAGTACAGCCAGCTTTTGAGCGCATATTACTTGAAACAGCGCTGGAACATACTAATGGTCATAAACAAGAAGCGGCAAAACGCCTGGGATGGGGGCGTAATACACTGACTCGAAAATTGAAAGAGCTGGCTATGGAATAGGTATATCTTCCAAATAAAGGAGCCACCTTAATAAGGTGGCTCCTTTATTACAAAGTACAAAAGGCGCCTGTCATGGTCAGCTTCGACACACACAGCAAAATCCTAACAGAATTGAAACCCTGACCGCCATAGCCTTTCCTTGACACCAGCCCCGTAGGGATAAGGGACAATGTCATTATAATGTAGGGAACATCACTGGCTAGCCTCTACGTAGGAGCGTGCTTTAGCCGCGAAGCTTTCACTTTGCAACCGTGAATCAAGGCGTTTATTAATCATAAAGATCAGATGTGGTAAGTGTCGCCCTTTTTTAAAGTAGAGGTGCACTACTATATGGATATAGGAGGCAGGTTAATGTCAGGAACAGATTCCGAGCCTGCAATTAATGAGCACACTAAATAATCAGCTTAATAGCGAAAAGCGAAGGCGCCTGTCATGGTCAGCTACGCTAAAGCTTCGCGCTCATAAGCACATCGCTAACGCGATATTCGCCCTACGACCCACATGGATGTGGGAAGTGTCGATTATGCAGGATGCAGTCATCGACCTATCACATGGATAAGATGCATGCTTCGCATGCGCTATCTATGTCCCCATATTCGAGTGGTCATCTTTCCAGACTAAAAACGAAAAAAGCCCGTTGCGTTAGCAACGGGCTTTATCGTTATTAGGCGCCTGGAAATGACCTACTCTCACATGGGGAGACCCCACACTACCATCGGCGCGATTGCGTTTCACTTCTGAGTTCGAGATGGGATCAGGTGGGGCCACAATGCTATGGTTTCCAGACTAATTTGGTAAAATTTAGAAAGCTGTCTATTCAGAATTAACCAAATAGCTTATAAATAATTGGGTCACACTAAAATCAAGTATTTCGTATTCTTTCAGTTAAGCAAAACCATCTGCAAAACCCATCTGGGTTGTATGGTTAAGCCTCACGAGTCATTAGTACAGGTTAGCTCAACGCCTCACAACGCTTACACACCCTGCCTATCAACG
>NZ_RXNU01000015.1 GCF_003966225.1 Shewanella canadensis | reverse complement strand
TGGGCTTCTTAGAATGTTTTGAGGACGTCAAATGGGCTCTCCACTTAGTTAATAACTTAGGATTGAGCCCTAATTTAACAGCTGTAGCTATGACTGTATCGGGAGAATTTAAAGATTGTTGAACAGCAGCCTCTTTAAAGGCTGCCGTATAGGTTTTACGTGGCTTAATTTTCATGACACCTTATCGCTTATATAAGGTGTCCACTATTAGGGGGTCACATCAGGGTCGAGGGTCGAGGGTCGAGGGTCGAGGGTCGAGGGTCGAGCAGAATAGTTTAATCAATGTTCAAATGCTCACCACTCTGTGCTTACATAAAACACTAGCTTCAGAGCCTTCACACTAGCCTAAACCCCTTCACTCTAACCTATGTGCTTTCACTTTGGGCGTCATTCTGAACTTGCTTTAGAATCCATATCTTTTATGCTCATCTCCTTGCCTAGTACAGCCCTCCCAGCTCTATCTATAGCTCAGTAGTAAGTCATAAGGTTAGGTACTAGCACCTAGGAACTTTGTCCTCTCCAGCCTTTCTACAGGCAATAAAAAAGGAGGCATAAGCCTCCTTTATCTAAATCTAGTCGATATTAACGACGTAGACCTAGCTTCTTGATTAGTTCCTGGTAACGAACATTTTCAGTACGCTTCAGGTATGCAAGAAGTTTACGACGTGTGTTTACCATACGTAAAAGACCACGACGTGAGTGATGATCATGCTTGTGCTCTTTAAAGTGACCTTGCAGATGGTTAATCTGTGCAGTTAAAAGAGCTACCTGAACTTCAGTAGAACCAGTATCGCCTTCACAACGACCGAATTCGGCCAGGATTGTTGCAGTTTGTTCAGCATTTAGTGACATTTTGTCTCTCCAAATAATGCATTAATAAGCTTTAGCCAATCACTAACTCAGCTAAAGTGAGCGCGGCATTTTACCTATTCTAGATAAGATACGCAATAACTATCTGTAACCTAAGCTTGATAAAGCCCAATACAGATAACATTCGATATAATCAGTTCGACTCAGAAGATGGATCACGCACCACAATCAGGCGTTTAGGTGCTAATAAGCCATCATCATTCATAGAACCAATACCAACAAATTTATGTTCATCGCCAATAGTGATCCGAACTAATTCGCCGTCATCAAGCCCATCGATTACAGGCACTTGAACAGGGTTTCCGTTCATCAAATATGGCGCAACGCTGTCAGATAAGTTAATTTCTTTAAACTTGCTGACAGCCGTGTCCATAGGCAATAACAAGGGGTCCAGCACAGTTTTTGGCTCAATCTCTTCAGCCTCAGCTTTCGCCACCATCTCATTGAGCTGCTCAAGGCTGACCATACGCTCGTAAGGATATTCAGCTACCTGCGTTCTGCGTAACATGATCACATGGGCGCCACAACCTAACATCTCACCAAGATCATCGGTGATAGTGCGAATATAAGTTCCTTTCGAACAATGAATATCCAGCGTCAACTCATCGCCTTCCAGGCCGATAAAGTTAAGCTCAAAGACATTGATTGGACGTGCAACTCTGGGAACCTCTATGCCTTCACGGGCATATTTATACAGAGGTTGACCTTGATATTTAAGCGCCGAGTACATGGAAGGGACTTGCATGGTTTCACCACGAAAGTAATCCAATGACTCCATCAATAGCTCTTGGCTAAAATTAACGGGACGGGTCTGTACCACTTCGCCGTCGGAATCACTGGTATCGGTTCTTTCCCCAAGCTTAGCCGTTACGGTATATCGCTTATCGGCGTCAAGAAGATGCTGAGAGAACTTTGTAGCCTCTCCAAGGCAGATAGGAAGCATGCCCGTTGCTAACGGGTCCAACGCACCGGTATGGCCCGCTTTAGCGGCATTAAAGATGCGCTTGACTCTCTGCAGAGCAAAGTTCGAACTCATGCCAGTATCTTTATCCAGGAGTAGTATTCCATCGATAAAGCGACCACGAGGACGACGAGCCATTACTCTTCACCTTCCGACTTATCATCTGTGTTTTGTGGTGTATCTTGCTGATCAGAATGCTGCTTCTGCTTTGCTTCATCATCGCTGATCACACGAGAAACCAGGTTAGACATGCGCATACCTTCTACCAACGAGCTATCGTAGATAAAACGAAGTTCAGGCATGACCCGCAATTTCATGCGCCCTGCGACCAATGAACGGATGTAACCGGCAGCAGCATCTAACGCCTCAACCTTCTCTTGAACAAGCTTTTCATCTTCTTCAAAGAAAGTCACATAAACCTTCGCGTAGCTCAAATCACGAGATACATCAACGTCATTGACTGTGACAAAACCGATACGAGGGTCTTTCATATCACGCTGTAACACTTGAGCCAACTCTTGTTGTAACTGCTGTGCAATACGACGTGTTCGACTAAATTCTCTTGCCATAATAATTTGCCATTATGTTGTAAATAAATAGCTTTCCCATGAAAGCTATCTAAATAAAAAGGGCGGCTAACGCCGCCCTCTTAACGCTTTACGCTTCTAAGGAGCGTGCTATTTCGATTGTTTCGAAGACCTCTATCTGATCGCCAACTCTGACATCATTATAGTTCTTCACACCGATACCACATTCCATTCCGTTACGAACATCGGCAACGTCATCTTTAAATCGACGAAGTGACTCTAGCTCACCTTCATAGATAACAACGTTTTCACGAAGTACGCGAATTGGTGCGCTGCGCTTGATGGTACCTTCAGTAACCATACAACCGGCGATAGCGCCAATCTTAGGAGACTTAAATACATCACGAACTTCAGCAAGACCAAGAATCACTTGCTTAAATTCAGGAGCAAGTAGACCGCTCATCGCATTTCTGACTTCATCAATCAAATGGTAGATAACACTGTAGTAACGTAGATCTACACTTTCGCTATCGATAACTTTACGTGCCTGTGCATCGGCTCGAATGTTGAAACCGACCATAATGGCATTAGAAGCTGCTGCAAGTGAAGCATCAGTCTCAGTCAAACCACCAACGCCGCGGGCGATGATATTAACTTTAACTTCATCAGTTGAAAGCTTGTTCAATGAATCTGAAATCGCTTCAAGTGAACCTTGTACATCGGCCTTAAGCACGATATTGAGTTCCTGAACTTCACCTTCAACCATGTTAGCAAACATGTTTTCAAGCTTAGACTTCTGCTGACGTGCAAGCTTAACATCACGGAACTTACCTTGACGATAGAGTGCAACTTCACGAGCTTTACGCTCATCACGAACTACTGTCGCTTCATCACCTGCAGACGGTACTCCTGAAAGGCCTAAGATCTCTACAGGAATTGAAGGACCGGCTTCTGTGACAGCTCTGCCATTTTCATCGCGCATAGCACGAACTTTACCGTATTCCAGACCACAAAGAACGATATCGCCTTGCTTAAGTGTACCTTCCTGAACCAATACAGTTGCAACCGGACCACGGCCCTTATCCAACTTAGACTCAACAACCACACCTGCAGCCATGCCTTCTTTGATAGCTTTAAGCTCGAGTACTTCAGCTTCAAGAAGAATGCCTTCAAGCAGCTCATCGATACCTTCACCGCTCTTCGCTGAAACGTGAACAAACATGTTGTTTCCGCCCCAATCTTCAGACATCACACCGTGCTGTGAAAGCTCACTCTTCACACGCTCAGGATCGGCTTCTGGCTTATCCATCTTGTTAACGGCAACGATCAGAGGTACGCCACCCGCTTTCGCGTGTTGAATAGCTTCAATAGTCTGTGGCATAACACCATCATCAGCAGCAACAACCAAGATAACGATATCAGTTGCCTTCGCACCACGAGCACGCATGGCTGTAAATGCCGCGTGACCAGGAGTATCGAGGAAGGTGATCATGCCATTGTCAGTTTCAACGTGGTATGCACCGATATGCTGGGTAATACCACCGGCTTCGCCTGAAGCAACTTTAGCTCGACGAATGTGATCAAGCAGTGAGGTCTTACCGTGGTCAACGTGACCCATGATAGTTACAACCGGAGCGCGTGATTCGGCTTGAATATTACCGTCACGATCCGCAAGTACTTGATGCTCGAGTTCGTTTTCACGAGTCAGAACAACTTTATGTCCCATCTCTTCGGCAACAAGTTGAGCAGTTTCTTGATCAAGCACCTGGTTAATAGTAACCATAGAGCCCATCTTCATCATCTGCTTGATGATTTCAGTTGCCTTGATTGACATCTTAGATGCCAGCTCAGAAACTGAAACGGTTTCACCAATGCTTACATCGGTTTTAACTGCGGCTACAGGCTTAGTGAATGCATGATCCATAGACTCAGGCGCGACACTACGATTGTTACGGGCATTACGTCCACCGCGTGCATTACGGCTATCACGACGGTTATCTTTACCGCCACGACGCTTGCCTTTACCTGTGTTTGCAGGTGCAGCCGCTGGTGCAGGTGTAGCCTTACGAGGACGACGACCGCGCTTCTCAGCATTAGCATCGGCAGTATCTTCCGCTGCACGCGCTTCTGTAGAAGTCGTTACGTGATGATCACCAGTCTTCTCTGATTCTTTACGTTGCTTCTCTTCATCAGCCCAACGAGCAGAATTTTCTTCAGCAAGCTTTCTCGCTACTTCTGCAGCTGCTTTGGCTTCTTCATCAGCTTTAGATTTAGCCGCTGCATCTTTAGCAGCTTGAAGCTTGTCGGCTTCATCTTGCGCCGCTTTCTCTTCAGCGGTAACCGCTACAGGCTTAGCTTTCTCAGCTGCGCTGGCTTTAGCCTTCTCTTTCGCTTCAGCATCGGCTTTAGCCTTAGCTTCTGCTTTAGCTTTCGCTTCGGCATCGGCTTTAGCTTTTGAAGCCGCTTCTTCAGCAGCTTTAGCTTCTGCTTCCGCTTTTGCAGCCGCTTCAGCTTCAGCATCTGCAGCAGGATCACGCTTAACGAAAGTACGCTTCTTACGCACTTCGACCTTAACATCCTTAGTATCACGACCAGAGCCGACACTTAAGGTCGACACTGACTTGCGCTGCAGTGTCATTTTAGTTGGAGCTGATTCGCCGCCATGTTGCTTCTTCAAAAAATCTAACAATTGCTGTTTTTCTGACTCGGAAACTGTGTCAGCTTTAGATTTCTTAATACCGGCCTCGGAAAACTGCTCAACTAATCTGTCTGCACTTTTTCCTACTTCACTGGCCAGCTTTTCTACTGTTGTATCTGCCATCTGTAAAATCCCCTCTGTTGAGCGAGTTATTCTTCGTCGCCAAACCAACAGATATTACGGGCTGCCATGATGAGCTCACCAGCCTTTTCTTCTGTCAATTCTTCAATGTCGATCAAGTCATCAATGCCTTGTTCGGCTAAATCTTCTAGTGTAATAACGCCTTTACTCGCGAATACAAACGCTAGATGTCTCTCTAGACCTTCGAGTGCAAGTAGGTCCTCACTTGGCTCGGCACCATCAAGCGCTTCTTCTGAAGCGAGTGCACGAGTAGAGATCGCAGCTTTAGCGCGCTCTCTTAAGGTTTCAACGATATCTTCGTCAAATCCATCAATTTCCATAAGCTCAGATGTTGGTACATAAGCCACCTCTTCTAACGAGGTGAAGCCTTCATCAGCAAGCACTTGTGCAAAATCTTCATCAACTTCTAATGCCGAAACAAACAAGTTAACGACTTTAGCACTTTCAGCTTGATGCTTAGCTTGCATATCAGCAACAGTCATCACGTTAAGTTCCCAACCAGAAAGTTGAGTCGCCAAACGAACGTTCTGACCATTACGGCCAATTGCCTGAGCTAAGCTATCGGCTTCAACGGCGATATCCATCGAGTGGTTATCTTCATCGACGATGATAGAAGCTACGTCAGCGGGTGACATTGCATTGATCACATATTGGGCTGGGTTATCATCCCAAAGTACGATATCAACACGCTCACCATTAAGCTCATTCGAAACGGCTTGAACACGAGCACCACGCATACCAACACAGGCACCGATTGGATCGATACGACGGTCGTTAGATTTCACGGCGATCTTTGCGCGTGAACCCGGATCACGAGCTGCGCCCATGATCTCGATCATCTCATCGGCAATTTCCGGCACTTCTACACGGAAAAGCTCAATCAGCATATCCGGCTGAGTACGAGTCAAGAACAGTTGAGCGCCACGAGCTTCAGGGCGAACGGCAAATAGTAATGCACGAACACGGTCACCAGGACGGAAGCTTTCACGAGAGATCAGGTCTTCTTTAAACAACACTGCATCCGCATTGTTGCCCAAATCGACCACGACACTTTCGCGATTACTCTTCTTAACGACACCGGTGATTAACTCACCTTCTTTGTCTTTAAACTGATCGACTATTTGAGCTCGTTCGGCTTCACGTACTTTCTGTACGATCACTTGTTTGGCAGTTTGAGTCGTAATACGGTCGAATACCACTGATTCGATATCGTCTTCGATATACTCGCCAAGCTGGATTTCAGGCTCTTCAAATTGAGCCGCTTCCAGTGTAATTTCACTAAAAGGGTTCTCTAAAGGCTCACCCGTGTCTTCAACAACCATCCAACGACGGAAAGTTTCATAACCACCGGTTTTACGATCGATCTCTACACGAACTTCGATGTCGCCTTCATATTTTTTCTTAGTTGCTGTAGCTAAGGCTATTTCCAGCGCTTCGAAAATCTTCTCGCGAGGAACACCTTTCTCATTTGAAACCGCCTCAGTGACTAGCAGAATCTCTTTATTCATCCTCTTGCCTCGTTGATTTTTGAATCCATCAAAACTTAGCGATTAGGTTGCCTTTACGGATATTATCCAAAGCAATAATCAGTTCGTTACCATCGACTGTCAATGAAAGCATCTGCCCCTCAATGCCTGTGACGGTCCCCTTTAAATTACGACTACCCGCAACAGGCATAGTCAGTTGAATCTTTACAGTCTCATCGATGTAAGCAGCATATTGCTCAGCTTTAAATAGCGGCCTGTCTACACCGGGAGAGGAAACTTCTAATGTGTATTCGGTTGAAATGGGATCCTCAACATCGAGCACAGCACTGACCTGACGGCTGGTTTCGGCACAATCTTCGATGAAAATGCCTTTTTCATTATCTATATATACTCTTAGGATTGAGTGTTTGCCTGCTTGAACATACTCCAAACCCCAAAGCGTGTGGCCAAGTGCTTCAACTGGAGATTTAAGCATATCTTCCAGTCTATTTTCTATAGTTGCCAAGGTTACCCCCCGAAAAACAAAAAAGGGACATATAGCCCCAGTATAACGCCGTAAAAACGGCATTCTTTAAGTCCCAGATAACAAAAAACCCCGTAATAACGAGGTCGTTGAGTTTAGAACCTGTAAACAATAAGAGACTAGTATAGTCTGTTACTGAGAAGCTGGTTGCGGGGGCCGGATTTGAACCGACGACCTTCGGGTTATGAGCCCGACGAGCTACCAAACTGCTCCACCCCGCGTCAACTGGTGCAAGTATATTGAGATTTCACTCTACTTGCAATAATAAAGCAAAACTGATGTTTGCATTATTATCTTTGATTTCGAATTAAGAAACCAAAAATTTGGTGCGGATGGGGGGACTTGAACCCCCACGAGCTTGCGCTCACCAGCCCCTCAAGCTGGCGTGTCTACCAATTCCACCACATCCGCATGTGATTGTAACTCTTTATTATCTGGCCTTTGTTGTGACATTGAGGTGATCACGACCTTGATAAAAGGAACTAATTATTTAGTCCCTACCAATTCCAGAAATTTAGCTTAGTCTGGAATTTTCTCTTCAGACTTTTCGCTCTCTTGCTTAACTTGCTCTGTTACCTGTTCGGTAACTTGAGCAGCATCTGAGCTTAAATCTTTCCACGCATCTTCAGACTTAGTATGGTTCGCACTCAAGTTGCCGATTATCAGGCTAAGAGCAAAAAAACCAATCGCTAAAACTGCAGTTGAACGGGTCAAAAAGTTACCAGCACCTGATGAACCGAACAGAGTGGCTGATGCACCGGCGCCAAAAGAGGCTCCCATGTCAGCACCTTTACCTTGCTGGATTAAAATCAGTCCTACTAGACCAATTGCAACCACCAAGTAAACAACCATCAATACTTCGTACATATTATGCGCTCATCGCTATGGAACATAAACTTAGAAACTCGGTAGAGTTTAAGCTCACACCGCCAATCAATCCACCATCTACATCAGGTTGTGCAAATAAATCTGCAGCATTACTCGGTGTTACGCTACCACCGTACAAAATCCTGATATTTTCTCCAATATATGGAGACACTTCAGAGAGGCGTTTGCGTATAAACGCATGAACTTCCTGTGCCTGCTCTGGCGTAGCACTCTTACCGGTTCCCACAGCCCATAAAGGCTCATAGGCGATAATCGCGTTATCAAATGCCATGGTGCCATTTTTTTCAATGACTACATCTAACTCTTCGGCGATAACTTCAAAAGTTCTTCTCGCTTCTCTAGCTGGACCAGACTCACCGACACAAAGTATTGGGGTCAAACCATGTTTTTGTGCTGCTGCAAACTTCTCAGCAACGATATCACTCGTCTCTCCGTACATACGGCGACGTTCGGAGTGTCCGATAATAACATATCGACATCCTGAATCCTTTAACATCTGCCCTGACACTTCACCAGTATAAGCACCGAAGTCATGTTGACTCAGGTTTTGTGCGCCCATTCTGACTAGACAACCGTTTAAAGCGTCTTTATTAGCGTCTAACTGCTGACGTACACTTTCTAGATATATGCTTGGTGGACATAAGACCACTTCCGCTGAATCATCTTGAAGCTTAGTAGCGAATTTATTGAATAACTCCAGCGCTAACTGCGCACTGCCATTCATTTTCCAGTTACCAGCGACCATTGGACGTCTGAGTGCCATCTCTGTCTCCTCTGAAAGCGGCGAGAATCATAGCGAACCACTCATGAACTTACAATAGCAAAAGTGGTAAAATTTTGATTCTCTGGTCGGAACGATGTTTTTTTACACGCTACGACCCATTTATTAATCAAGTGTGATTCAAAAACAGGCTAAACATGGTTTAACTAAATATGTTTAGCCATAACAATCACATTTTCGTTTATTGCCGGTTAAACTAAGTTTCTTACCGCATCGGCAATATAGTTAGCGTGTTTAATCACATCGGCTTCTATATCGCCCTCGACCATGACCCGAATTAAGGGCTCAGTGCCTGACTTACGCAGCAATACACGACCACGTTCACCCAGTAGCGCTTCAACTTCACTCTTTGCAGCCAGGACTTGTTCTGACTCTAGTGGGTTGTGTGTCCCTTCGAATCGAACATTGACCAGCACCTGAGGTAACATCTTAATGTTCTCGGTTAGCTCCTCTAGCGTTGCGTTACGTCGGCGCATCGCAGCTAATACTAAAATACCGGCAACGATACCATCGCCGGTTGTGCCATGATCCAGATTCAAGATATGACCCGAGTTTTCACCACCGATACGCCAACCCTTCTCCTTCATCATGGTCATCACATAACGGTCACCCACGTTAGAGCGATCAAACGGTATGCCCAACTCCTGTAACGCAAGGTCCAGCCCTAAGTTTGACATCAGGGTTCCAACCACTCCACCGCGCAAGACACCCCGCGATTGGGCATCACAAGCCAGGATATAAAGGATTTCATCACCATCGATGACTTTACCATGACGGTTAACCATCATGATCCGATCGCCATCACCGTCTAGGGCGATACCAAGATCGGCTTTCTCTCCGATAACGGTTTCACGGATTTTGCCCATAGAAGTGGCACCCACTTCATGGTTGATATTCAGCCCATCGGGTTTATCCCCTATGGCTATAACCTCGGCACCTAACTCTCTAAATACGTTCGGAGCAATGTGATAGGTTGCGCCATGGGCACAATCCACAACAATCTTTAAACCATGTAGAGTATGCTCGGCTGGAAAATTACCCTTGCAGTATTCGATATAACGACCCGGCGCATCGTCTATACGTGACACCTTTCCCAATAGGTGCGACTCGACACAGATCAGGGGCTTATCGAGTTCACGTTCGATCTCGAGCTCAACCTCATCATCGAGCTTACTGCCGTCATTTGAGAAAAACTTAATACCGTTATCATAGTAGGGGTTGTGAGATGCACTGATCACCACACCAGCCTCGGCTCTGAAGGTACGCGTTAAGTAGGCGACCGCTGGCGTAGGCATAGGGCCCATCAACATCACGTTAAGTCCGGCAGCCGATAAACCAGCTTCCATCGCCGACTCAAAAAGATAACCTGAAATTCGGGTGTCTTTACCGATAATGACTTTCTTAGTACCGGATCTGGATAATACTCGCCCCGCTGCCCATCCAAGCTTTAGCGCTAATTCGGGCGTCATTTTACCCGCACCGACCTTACCTCGAATGCCGTCAGTTCCAAAAAATTTTCTCACGTAAATAACCCCATCAAGTATTCCGGATTCAAAGCCGAAACCGGAATATGAAAATAATAATATCTCTTACTCTACCGCTTCATTCATAACTGAAGCTGAATAATAAATTCTCGATTGTCATCGCCCACACCCGCCTCTATCTGCGGGTAGATACTTAGCTATTCAAATCGTCTATCGCAACTGACCGAAATGACGCGTCGCATCCAGCACCTTCAACACATCAACCGTCTCAGGGACATCGTGTACTCTGAGAATGTCTGCACCTCGCTGAGCCGAGAGCATGACACCGGCTAAACTTCCAGCAAGACGCAGAGAGACATCACGGCTAAGCAGGTTCCCCATCATACTCTTACGAGAGAGACCGACAAGTATTGGTGTCCCCAAAGACTTGAACTCCCCGAGCCTATTGAGTAACTCATAATTATGCGCTAAAGATTTCCCGAAACCAAACCCCGGGTCAATAAGCAGTTGCTCTCGCTTCAGTCCTGCATCACAACACGCCTGAATACGCTGTTCAAAAAACTGTTTTATCTCATCCACAACATCGCTATATACAGGTGCGGTCTGCATACTTCTGGGCTGCCCTTGCATATGCATCAAACAAACAGGGACCTGTAACTTGGCCGCCATCTCTAATGCACCCGGTTCTTGTAGCGCACGTACATCGTTGATGAGATGTGCGCCCGCTTCTACAGCCTGCTTCATCACCTCAGCTTTGCTGGTGTCGATAGATATCCAGACATCATGATGCTGAGCGATATACTCAACCAGTGGGATCACTCGGCTAAGCTCTTCGCATAGGTTTACATCGGCGGCGCCTGGTCTTGTCGACTCACCACCGATATCGATGAAGCTCGCACCCTGTTCGACCATCTCATCGGCATGCTTGCATGCTAATTCAAAGCTGGAATACTCACCACCATCGGAGAACGAATCGGGAGTGACATTGAGGATCCCCATCACTAATGGCTTTTCCAGAGAGAGGCACTTTTTGCCGCTGACAAATTGAAACACAAAAACTCCAACTTAATCCGTTTATAGATCCCGGAAACAAGAAAACCCCATAACGGGGTTTTCTTCATTCAACTAAATATTAATTACTTAGCCGTTGACTCATCAATGTCTTTAACATCGGGGGCGGCACATTGCTCTGACTCAGGTTTAACTTCATCTTCAGATGAATCCTTTTTGTCAGATTCAACAGGCTTACCACCAGTATCATCATTGCTTGAGCCATTATCATCCATATTCCAATCCTTTGGTGCACTCACCTCTCGGCGTTGCATCAGATCTTCGATCATGATTGCATCTATGGTTTCATACTTCATCAACGCATCTTTCATCGCATGAAGTATATCCATGTTATCGTTGAGGAAGTTCTGTGCGCGCTGATAGTTATTATCGATAAGCGTTTTGACTTCCGCATCGATGATGCTGGCAGTTTCGTCAGACATATGCTGAGTCTTACCCATGCTACGACCCAGGAATACTTCATTGTCGTCTTCGGCATAAAGTACCGGACCTAACTTCTCAGAGAAGCCCCACTGAGTCACCATATTACGGGCAATCGAGGTCGCATACTTAATATCCTGAGATGCACCGGTAGAGACTCTTTCACTACCATAGATGATCTCTTCGGCCAAACGGCCACCATAGGCCACCGAAATTTGACTCTCTAACTTCCGACGGCTCTGGCTTATCGCATCGGCTTCAGGCAAGAAGAAGGTCACACCTAAGGCGCGTCCGCGTGGAATGATCGTCACCTTATGTACAGGATCGTGCTCAGGGACGAGGCAACCAACGATGGCATGGCCCGCTTCATGATAAGCCGTCATCTCTTTATCTTCTTCAGACATCACCATAGTGCGGCGCTCTGCACCCATCATGATCTTATCTTTCGCGCTCTCAAACTCTTCCATACCAACGATACGGCGGCTACCACGCGCTGCAAACAGTGCGGCTTCGTTCACTAGGTTAGCCAAGTCGGCACCAGAGAAACCTGGCGTGCCACGAGCGATAACACTCGCTTTAACATCATCGGCAAGAGGTACTTTACGCATATGCACTTTAAGGATCTGCTCACGACCACGAACATCAGGAAGACCGACGACCACTTGACGGTCGAAACGACCAGGACGAAGCAGTGCAGCATCCAGCACATCCGGACGGTTAGTCGCGGCGATAACGATGACACCTTCATTGCCTTCGAAACCATCCATCTCAACCAACAACTGGTTCAGTGTCTGTTCGCGCTCATCGTGACCACCACCGACACCCGCACCACGCTGGCGACCTACGGCATCGATCTCATCGATAAAGATGATACATGGGGCTGACTTTTTAGCTTGCTCAAACATGTCACGTACACGAGAGGCACCAACACCAACAAACATCTCTACAAAATCAGAACCTGAAATGGTAAAAAATGGCACCTTTGCTTCACCGGCAATGGCTTTAGCCAGCAAGGTTTTACCCGTACCAGGAGGACCAACTAAAAGCACACCTGTAGGAATTCGACCACCCAACTTTTGGAATTTAGTCGGCTCTTTCAGGTAATCGACCAGCTCTTTAACGTCTTCCTTAGCTTCGTCACAACCTGCAACGTCTCCAAAAGTCGTCTTGATCTGGTCTTCACTCATCAACTTAGCTTTACTCTTACCAAAAGACATGGCGCCTTTTCCACCACCGCCCTGCATCTGACGCATGAAGAATATCCATACACCGATAAGCAGTAACATAGGGAACCACGAGATGAAGATTTGAGTTAAGAACCCAGACTCTTCAGCTTCCTGTCCCTTCATGGTTATGCCTTTACGATCGAGATCATTAATCAGATCTTTATCTTCCATAGGCATGATAGTGGTGAACTTCTCTCCGGTACGCTTAGTCCCTTCGATCGTACGTTGATCGCTTTTTATTTCGACAGTATTTATCTGCCCACTGCGAACATCATCTAAAAAAGCGGAATAATCCATCTTCAACGCTGTGGATGAAGAGGGGGAGTAACCCTGAAACACAGACATCAACACAACGGCGATGACTACCCAGAGAATTAAATTTTTTGCCATATCACTCAAAATTACTAGACCTCATAGAGTCTTGCGATTACTGACGTTAGGGTACTACAACTTATACCCTGTCGCCACAAGATAGACTTCGCGCGAACGAGCTCGCGAAGAGTCTGGCTTACGTGTTTTGACGGTTTTAAACGCCTCTCTAACTGACTTCATGTACTCTTCAAAGCCCTCCCCCTGAAAGACTTTTACAGCAAAACAACCGTTAGGTGCCAAAACTTGATGACACATGTCTAATGCTAATTCAACCAAATACATGGCTCGAGGCTGATCGACCCCGCCAGTACCACTCATATTAGGTGCCATGTCAGATAAGACAACATCGACTTTCGCATCCCCCACTCGGGTAAGCAAAGCATCGAGCACCTTTTCCTCTCTAAAATCACCCTGAAGAAAGTCGACACCAACAATTGGGTCCATAGGTAAAATATCACAAGCGATAACTTTACCATTGTCTCCTGCTAGTTTAACGGCAACTTGGGACCAACCACCAGGGGCAGCCCCTAAATCGACCACAGTCATCCCCGGTCGAATTAATTTATCTTTCTCTTGAATTTCTTCAATTTTAAACGCGGCTCGCGAACGAAATCCCCGTTTTTGAGCTAATTTGACATAGTGATCGTCAAAATGTTCCTGCATCCAACGTGAGGAACTCGCTGTTCGTTTTTTACCTGACATTCAAAATCCGCAACAAATGAGAGTTACATAAAGACTATATAAGGGTAGAATAGCGTTTTTTCAACAGTAACTCAGCATAAAGTTGGTAGAAATGAACTTAACAACCAAACAAAAACAGCACTTAAAAGGCTTAGCGCACAATTTAAAGCCAGTAGTGATGCTTGGTTCCAATGGTCTGACTGAAGGTGTACTGGCGGAAATTGATAGTGCACTCACTCATCACGAGCTGATCAAAGTGAAAGTAGCTTCTGGTGACAGAGAGCTAAAAAATGCAATCGTTGATGCCATTATTCGTGAAACTCAAGCTGTAAAAGTACAGCTTATCGGTCACGTGTTAGTACTATTTCGTCAATCTGAAGAGATGAAAATTGCTATTCCAAAAGCAAAGTAATCTTTTTTGAACATGGTCGTCTCCAGTCACGGTAATAATACAGAGAATATCTCTGCGTTAACCTGATTTGAGAAAGACACTAATTGTTTATTTCACTCCTTCCTGAGAAATAAACAGTCAGAGTTAAAGATAAAAAAGAGCCACTGAAATTCAGTGGCTCTTTTTTTTGTCCCTATCAATGCTTCCGCTTTATGGTGTTTCAGGTATAGGCATGAGCTTATAATGTTCCGAATTAACCCCAAAGAGCTCAGGCAAACAGGTTCCCACCGATATCGATGACCAGGTTCCGGTCAAAATTCCGATAAACATCGCAATAGAGAAGCTTTCCAGCGGTCCACCTCCCATCACCCACAGTGCACTCACCGTCATCAATGTCGTACCACTGGTTACCATAGTCCGCGAGAAAGTTGCCTTCACCGCACTGGTACACACATCTGCTATGACCATCTTAGGTTTTGAAGTTAATAACTCCCTAATCCTATCGGCGATAATTATAGAGTCGTTGAGTGAATAACCTAAAATAGCCAACACTGCGGCGAGGACAGTTAAATTAAACTCCATCTGAGTCAGTGAGAAGAAAGCCAAAACGAAGACAACGTCGTGAAACAGCGCAAATAGCGCTCCGCTGGCAAGGCGCCACTCGAACCGAAAACTCAGATACCCTAAGATACATAACATAGCAACCAACAAGGCTAATCCGCCCTGCTCTGCTAACTCCTGACCAATTTGAGGGCCAACGATGCTCGAATTAAGTACCTCAACACCACTCTGTAACGGGATTAGCACCTGCTCAATATCCAAGGCGTTAGCGCTCACATCCCCCGAGGTTTCCGCCTGACTATACCGCAATACCCAGCGTCCGGGTTCACCAGCCGAGATAACACTCACCTCCTGTTCGGACACTTCTCCCAACAAGCTTTGGATTTGGTTCGCTTTAATATCACTGTCCATACGGACTTCTGTAACCACACCGCCGGTAAAATCCAGTCCCCAATTAAACCCTTTGACAGAAATTACCGCCAGGGAAATAATCATTAAGGCCTGAGAGATACAGCTCGAAAAGTAGCGCCATTTTGTTAGTCTGTTCATTCTATTAGTATTAATATTCATATTACACCTTCACATCGCGGCTAAAGTCACGTCCATATACCCAATTAATCAATGCTCGAGAAGCGAAAATCCCTGTGAACATGCTGGTTAGCAGCCCAAGCCCTAAGGTTAAAGCAAAGCCTTGAATGGGTCCGTTTCCTATTGAATAGAGCACTACTGCGGTGATCATAGTGGTAAAATTAGCATCAAAAATTGTCGACACTGCGCTATCAAAACCTCGGTCGATTGCGTGAGCAAAGCCTCTTCCCTCCTTTAATTTATCCTTTATTCGCTCGAAGATAAGTACATTGGTATCGACCGCCATTCCCACGGTTAACACTAAACCAGCGATACCCGGTAGGGTTAACACGGCGCCGGGTATTAATGCCAGCAAGCCAAATAAAATCACCATATTGGAAATCAGAGCCACATTGGCAACCCAGCCTAAGCGGCGATACCAGAACCCCATAAAGACCAAGGTCATCGCCATTCCCAGAGCCAAGGCAGAAAATCCATTCGTGATATTTTCCGCACCGAGACTAGGCCCAATGGCGCGTTCCTCTACTATGGTAACCGGCGCGGTCATAGAGCCGGCCCGAAGTAATAGTGCTAACTGCTGCGCCTGTGAATAATCACCTGCCCCGGTAATGCTAAAGCGATCGCCAAGTTGGGATTGAATCGTCGCAACACTGATAACCTCAGTACTGTGAGTCACCTTGCCTTGCTCATCACGGCTGTATTCGCTATAGGATGTCGCCATCGGCTTACCGATATTGTCACGAGAGAAGTCGGACATCACTTTTCCACCGGCTCGATCCAGATGGATCACCACCTCAGGCATCCCCATCTCTCCCAGGCTCGCCCTGGCATCGACAATATGCTCCCCACCGAGTACCGGCTTTCTGGCCACATAAACAGGAAGTTCTGATTTATCCTTTAAGATTTTAGCGTTTACCGATCCGGCATCTTTCACTTCATAAAAAGCCAGGCTCGCCGTTGCGCCAATAACACTCTTTGCCGCTGCCGGATCCTGAACACCCGGCAGTTCGATTCTAATCCTGTGCTCCCCCTGACGCTGAACTAAGGCTTCGGTGATCCCCAGCTGCTCGATTCGGCTGCGCATGATCTGCAAGTTCTGCTTTACTGTGAGATCGCGAATTTTAACCTTCTCGTCCGGCTTAAAATCAGCCTTCAGAGAGCTATTCTCTAAGTTCGTTACCTGCCAAATCGGATAATTAGTTTTAATGAACTGTCTGATGTCTCCTCTGTGGCGAGCATCCTGCATAGTGATGACAACACCCAGCTCACTGTCCAGGCGGACACCGACACCATTTAAGCCCTGCATACGGGTAAACTGGCGGACAGAATCGACCAAGGCGTCATAATGTAGCTGGTATACAGGTTCGACCTCGACATCCAACAAAAACTGCACTCCACCACGAAGATCAAGCCCAAGTTTAATCGGTGTAAACCCCATGGAAAGTAGCCACTCAGGAGCCGCAGGGGCTAAGGCGAGTGTCAGCTGTGAATCATCCTCAACCCTGTTATGTAAAAGGGCTTTAACCTGGCTCATTTGAGCTTCTTGCTCGAGTACGATAACCATTTCGTGACCTGTTTGGGTGATCCTCTTAACTTGGATCCCTTCATCCACCAAGACTCTATTGAGGGCCTGAGGTGTCAGATTTAAGCCAGCTTTAGCACCGACTTGAATCGCCGCATCTTCTCCATACAAGGTTGGTAATGCACTGAAAAGCATGATGATAAAAGTTATCACCAGCACCACATACTTCCACACCGAATAGTGATTTAATATTTTGTTATTACTTTGTTTTCTCATGTTTCTTGCTCATTTTATATTTGCTAAGCACTATAAAATTCTCTTTTTACCGTGGGTCAGACACAGAAAATGGCATTCCTAATTCGAATGCTATAAAGGCAAAAAGACAATAGAATCAAGCCATCAAAAAAGTGGCTTAGTTAAGCTAATACCAATCTCACTAAATTGGTGATCAGTTCAGAGCCATTCAGGCCTTTCAATTCAAGGCGCATTGATGAGGAAATGGCTATTCCCTTTTAAGTCAATGCAACGCTGAAGTGGAATGCCTGGGAGGCTCACATAGTGCGGGTTTCAAAACACTGTATGCTGCGTTAGATGCTTTCGATATAGAATAACTATTAGCTTCAAACATCCGTCTTGCCTACAGTGTTTTGAACTCCCGCTGAAAGATCACATATTTAGTAGGACTGGTATTACTAGCTAAATGAGGTCGTTTGCAAAAAACGATACAAGAGATTGGACTCTTTCCACCCCGAAACTCTGGATGGCGCTGTCCCTATGTGGAGGGACCAATCTAATGTTGTTGGTAGGTCAATACGATAGCCAATGCTAAAGGAGGGGGTTGGCGGTGATACAAATTCGAAGGCAAGTAGATAATCGGGCTTACTCTGCAAAGGATCATGCTGAGCAAAACTGATGAACCGTTGTGAGATGAGCGGAACGAACCTTGAATCATCATGATCTTGGCTGTGAGCTCGGTTCTGGTTTGAGCCGTCATGTCCGAGTAGCGGTTTGTCCGAACCAGATTGAACTGCGAGGCTGGTAAGCACCCGGTTATCCAAATTAGATTGCTGAACATCATGGTTTAAATTAACGTTTTCGGAACAACCAGCCGACACAGGGGTCAGAAAAATTCCCCCTATGAACAATATGATTAATCCAAAACGCAAATAAGCCAGCACTCTCGCCCCTGAAATAAAGTTATATAAGGGATATATGATAGAGAGTGTAGCAATCAGAAACAAATTAATTTTTCACCATGTTCACCGGATGACAAAGGTAAAACGGATACAAAAAAACCGCTATATTAGCGGTTTTTTTTAATAATATTTTAAGGATTAAATATATTCTACAGCGGTGATCTCATACTCGGTAATACCACCTGGTGTGGCGATATTAACTTCATCATCAAGATTTTTACCGATCAAGCCGCGGGCAATAGGTGAGCTTACCGAAATAAGGTTCTCTTTGATATTGGCTTCATCTTCACCAACAATGCGGTAAGTCACTTCAACATCGGTATCAATGTTTAAAATTGTCACCGTTGTACCGAAAATGATGCGGCCGGTGTTTGGCATTTTAGTCACATCGATGATCTGCACGTTAGAGAGTTTACCTTCAATATCGCGTACACGGGCTTCACACAAACCTTGCTCTTCACGTGCGGCATGATATTCGGCATTTTCCTTCAGATCGCCAAGCTCTCTCGCTTCACCAATTGCCTGAGCAATTACAGGACGCTTTTCGAACTTTAAATAATCTAATTCTTTACGCAGTCGCTCTGCACCAACAACTGTCATCGGAACCTTGTTCATAATCCTCTTTCGTCTCCTTTAAAACAAAAGCCGCCATGCAGACTTCGAGTCCACAGGTCTAAATACTATAATAAGGCCATTCTATACGCTGAACGCCTTCTATGCCATCGGCTAATACCGATCGTTATAAATCAATCTATCAGCCTACCTAACCTTTTAAACAGATTCCAGTACTCTCGATGCAAACAAGCTAAAACCATCTCAAAAAAATAGTTGAATCACAAGTTCACCATAAAATTTATCCAAACGATCAGTTTCAAACAAAGACAAAAAAGGCCGCAAACGCGGCCTTTTGTAATTAAGCAATTAATATCACTTAATTTTACGATGCAATTCTTGCACAGAGTTTACATTACTACGATCATCTGCCGAGTGAGCCATACAGGTCGCAAACGCAGCATTCAAGGTTGTCGTGTAGTTAACCTTGTATCTCAAGGCACCACGACGCAACTGGCGTGAATCTTCAATCGCCTGACGACCTTCGGTGGTGTTAACTATGTAGGTGTACTCATCATTCTTTATACGGTCAAGAATGTGTGGACGACCTTCATGTACCTTGTTAACCAGACGAGGATTGATACCCGCTTCACCTAGTACAACTGCGGTACCGTGGGTCGCGTCGATCTCATAACCTAAGCCAATTAACTTAGCCGCTAAATCGACAACACGTGCCTTATCACTGTTCCGAACAGACAATAACGCGCGGCCAGACTTAGGTACTTCGCTGGTGGCACCAAGTTGAGCCTTAGCATAGGCTTCGGCAAACGTTTCACCAACTCCCATCACTTCACCGGTTGAGCGCATCTCAGGGCCAAGCAGAGGATCCACACCTGGGAACTTGTTGAAAGGCAATACCACCTCTTTAACAGAGTAATAAGGTGGGATAACCTCCTGGGTGAAGTTCTGTGACTTAAGGCTTTGACCTGCCATCACTCGTGCCGCAATCTTAGCTAAAGGCACACCTGTCGCTTTAGAGACAAATGGCACTGTACGCGCTGCGCGTGGATTAACTTCGATCATATAGATCTCATCATCCTTCACCGCAAACTGGACATTCATCAAACCGATAACGCCAAGCTCCATCGCGAGCTTACCCACCTGCTCACGCATACGATTTTGAATATCGTCACTTAAGCTATAGGGTGGCAGTGAACAGCCTGAATCTCCCGAGTGAACACCCGCTTGCTCGATGTGCTCCATGATAGAGCCGATAACAACGGTCTCACCGTCACACACGGCATCGATATCAATTTCAATCGCGTTATCCAGGAATCGGTCCAGTAGTACCGGTGATGCATTTGATACGCTGACCGCCTCGTTAAAGTAACGACGCAAGTCCTGCTCATCATAAACAATCTCCATCGCACGGCCACCCAGTACATAAGATGGACGAACGACTAATGGATAACCAATACGCGCAGCTGAAATAACCGCACTTTCAACCGTAGTTACCGTATCATTTTCTGGCTGCTTCATCTCGAGACGCTGAATCGCCTGCTGGAAACGTTCACGATCTTCGGCGCGGTCAATCGCATCCGGGCTGGTACCGATTATCGGCACACCGGCGGCTTCGAGTTCACGTGCCAGCTTAAGCGGAGTCTGGCCACCGTATTGAACGATAACACCTTTCGGCTTTTCAATACGGACTATCTCGAGGACATCTTCAAGGGTAACAGGCTCAAAATAGAGTCTGTCTGAAGTGTCGTAATCGGTCGATACAGTCTCAGGGTTACAGTTCACCATGATGGTTTCGTAACCATCGTCACGCAGCGCTAACGCCGCATGAACACAACAGTAATCAAACTCGATACCTTGACCAATTCTGTTTGGCCCACCACCTAATATCATGATCTTGTCACGATTTGATGGTGCTGCTTCACACTCCTCTTCATAGGTAGAGTACATGTAAGCCGTATCGGTTGAGAACTCAGCAGCACAAGTATCGACGCGCTTGTAGACAGGGAATATCTCATGTCTGTGACGCAACTTTCGCATCTCAGATTCGCTAACACCCAATAAAAGTGAAAGACGAATATCTGAGAAACCTTTACGCTTTAACTTACGTAAGAAGCCTTCATTCAAACCTGACATACCAGAGTCTTTAACTTCTGACTCAAGATTTATCAGCTCTTCAAGCTGAACAAGGAACCATGGGTCGATATTGGTCAGGCCAAAGATATCATCGACAGAAAGTCCGGCTCGGAAAGCATCGCCAATATACCAGATACGCTCGGCGCCCGGTTCTTTAAGCTCATGACGAATACGCGACATAGCTTCTGGTTCATCGATATCGATTATCGGGTCTAAACCATTCATGCCAACTTCAAGGCCACGAAGGGCTTTTTGTAGCGACTCCTGGAAAGTACGGCCAATGGCCATCACTTCACCCACTGACTTCATCTGAGTCGTGAGACGGTCATTCGCACCGGCAAACTTCTCAAAGTTAAAGCGTGGTAATTTAGTCACGACGTAATCGATTGCAGGCTCAAATGATGCTGGTGTATGACCACCAGTGATATCATTTTTAAGTTCATCTAGTGTATAACCAATGGCCAATTTTGCCGCAATTTTAGCGATTGGGAAGCCCGTTGCTTTAGACGCAAGTGCAGATGAACGTGATACACGTGGGTTCATCTCGATGATAACCATACGGCCATCAACGGGGTTGATACCAAACTGTACGTTTGATCCACCCGTCTCAACACCAATCTCACGCAGTACAGCAAGTGATGCATTACGCATCAGCTGATACTCTTTATCAGTTAGGGTTTGTGCTGGGGCGACCGTAATAGAGTCACCGGTATGAACGCCCATAGGATCAAAGTTTTCGATAGCACAGACGATGATGCAATTGTCATTGCGATCACGCACCACTTCCATCTCATACTCTTTCCAACCAATCAAAGATTCATCGATAAGCAATTCGCTCGTCGGTGAGAGTTCAAGACCCTGAGAACAGATCTCCTCGAACTCCTCTTTGTTGTAGGCGATACCACCGCCACTGCCACCCATGGTGAATGACGGGCGGATAATACAAGGGAAACCAAGCTCTGCCACTACGGCATTCGCCTCAGCCATTGTGTGGGCAATACCGGCACGAGGACACTCAAGACCAATGGCTTTCATTGCCTTATCGAAACGGCTACGATCTTCAGCTTTATCTATCGCATCGGCAGTCGCACCGATCATCTCAACATTAAACTCTTCGAGGACGCCTTTGCTCTCTAGCTCAAGTGCACAGTTAAGTGCAGTCTGGCCGCCCATAGTCGGAAGAATCGCATCAGGGCGCTCTTTGGCAATAATGTTACGAACAACTTCCCAGTGAATTGGCTCGATATAAGTCGCATCGGCCATCTCTGGATCGGTCATAATAGTTGCAGGGTTAGAGTTAACGAGGATGACTCGGTAACCCTCTTCACGCAGCGCTTTACAAGCCTGGGCACCAGAGTAATCAAACTCACATGCTTGTCCGATAACAATCGGGCCAGCACCCAGGATAAGAATACTTTTTATATCTGTACGTTTTGGCATCTCTTAAACCTTCTCCCGGACTATTTGGCGTGTTGACGATACAAGTCTATAAGTTCAATAAAATGATTGAACAAAGGAGCTGCATCATGGGGACCCGGACTCGCTTCAGGGTGTCCCTGGAAGCTAAAGGCTGGCTTATCCGTCAAATGTATTCCTTGCAGCGAACCATCAAACAGCGACTTATGTGTCACTTTAATATTATCAGGTAGGCTATCCTCATCAGCCGCAAAACCGTGGTTTTGGCTGGTGATCATTACGTTACCTTGCTCGATGTTACTGACTGGATGGTTAGCGCCATGGTGACCAAACTTCATCTTTGAAGTTTTAGCTCCAGAGGCTAATGCCAACAACTGATGACCCAAACAGATACCAAAAACTGGGATATCCGTCTTTAAGATCTCTTGAATTGCAGCAATTGCATAGTCACATGGTTCAGGATCACCTGGTCCATTCGATAGGAAAATCCCATCAGGATTCATAGCTAACACTGTCGATGCAGGAGTTTTAGCAGGTACAACAGTCACATCACAACCACGGTCAACAAGCATACGTAAAATGTTACGTTTCACACCGTAGTCATAAGCTACAACTTTGTATTTTAATTCTGATTCAGGTGTATCATCCGGCAGACCACCGACTAAACGCCAGCTTCCACTTCGCCACTGATAACTGGTTTCAGTCGTCACTTCTTTGGCTAAATCCATGCCTTTTAAACCAGGAAATGCGTTTGCTTCGGCAAGAGCCTTAGCCACATCCTGTTCACCGACCAGAATACATCCAGCCAGAGCTCCTTTTTCCCGCAAAATACGAGTCAACTTACGTGTATCGATATCTGCAATACCAACAATATTGTTGGCTTTAAGATAATCGCTTAAGCTTTGCTTATTACGAAAGTTACTAGCAATTAAAGGAAGATCTCTAATAATCAGACCACGAGCATGAACTGAGTCAGATTCTGTATCTTCATCATTGGTACCCGTGTTACCAATATGAGGATAGGTTAGAGTTACAATTTGGCGAGAATAAGACGGATCAGTCAGTATCTCCTGGTATCCAGTCATTGAAGTGTTAAAAACCACTTCACCAACAGCATGTCCATCGGCACCAATTGCTGTGCCAGAGAATACAGTTCCATCTTCGAGTACGAGTAAGGCAGACTTTGTCAACGCGACCTCCATATAGAGCCAAGCCACTGAAATATAATGGTTTTATTTGTTTTTAAAATACCAATTTTCGTGTAAATACGAAATTTTGACAAATTCGGACAAGCATATACGCTTTAACCAACTTCGTCTATGTTTTTTATTTTTATTTTTATTTTTATTTTGCAAAACCCCCTTCCTTCGCAGTGACCACCATGGAAGGTGGAAATGTGCTACAGATGAAAGGAACATCTGGCACCCATGCGATCAGGGATAAATACTCTGACCTCCACGGGTCAGTGCTACTCCCGATAGCACTCAGACATTCCCCATATCCCTATGGGTCAAGGAGGAAATGCCATGAAATGTATGGAACCTCTCTAAGAAGAGAGTGGCCATGTATAAATCCCTTCCTTCGCAGTCCATGCGATCAGGGATAAATACTTCCATGTATAAAAAAACCGCCATATTGACGGTTTTTCATTGACTCTAATCGAGTCCTAATACCTGCTGCATGTCATAAAGACCAGGATCTTGATCAACAAGCCAGGATGCGGCACGCATAGCACCATTGGCAAAGGTCATTCGACTCGACGCCTTATGAGTGATCTCTATTCGCTCACCGATATCGGCAAACATGGCCGTGTGTTCACCAACCAGATCACCGGCACGAATGGTTGAGAAACCTATCGTTTCACGATCTCGTTCGCCCGTGATCCCTTCACGGCCATACACCGCACATTTTTCAAGATCACGGCCTAAAGCCTCGGCAATGACTTCACCCATCTTAAGCGCCGTTCCCGATGGTGCATCTTTCTTATATCTATGGTGACCCTCGATAATCTCGATATCGGTGTAATCACCCATCACCTTCGCCGCAACCTCAAGTAACTTCCACATAAGGTTAACACCGACAGCCATATTAGGTGCCATCACAATGGGTGTCGATTCTGAGTAAGCCGAAATCTGCTCTTTTTGAGCATGATTGAAACCGGTAGTGCCAATGACAATGGCTTTACCGTTTTTAGCACACCAATCGGTATGGACTATGCTCGCTTCAGGAGAAGTGAAGTCAATAAGGATATCGAAGTCATCGACAACCTTATCGAGTGAATCCGTAATAGCGACATTCATTGCACCCACACCAGCAAGCTCACCCGCATCCACACCAATTAATGTCGAACCAGCCCTTTCGATGGCTGCTCCCAACAAAATACTCGGTTGTTGTCTGGCGGCTTCGATAAGAGTTCGTCCCATGCGGCCACTACCGCCCGTAATAGCCACTCTTACTGGTTCACTCATCATCTGTTTCCTTATGTAAGTCACTCTTGCTAACACTGCCACTTAGATAGACTTGATGCAGCACTTATATTTAATTCAAAAAAAAGCCTAAGCATTGGCTTAGGCTTTTAGAATTACAGAATTTCGAGTAATTCGACTTCAAATACGAGAGCCGAATATGGCGGGATAGATGCGCCAGCACCTCGCTCGCCGTAAGCTAAGTGATGAGGAACATATAACTTCCACTTAGTGCCTACAGGCATAAGCTGTAATGCTTCTGTCCAACCAGCGATAACACCCGATACCGGGAATTCAGCAGGCTGATCACGAATAACAGAGCTGTCGAATACATCACCATTGATGAAAGTACCGTGGTAATGAGTACGAACTGTTGAATCAAGACCAGGCTTATCACCCTTACCTTCAGTGATAACTTCATACTGTAGCCCAGACTCCAGAGTCTGAACACCATCACGCTTGGCATTTTCTGCAAGGAAAGTTTCACCTTCAGCAGACGCAGCTTCTGCAGCCGCTTCTTGTACTTTCTGAATACGCTGACTGATCTCAGTAAAAGCAACTTGAAGATCTTGCATAGCGACTTGGCTTTCTATGCCATCAAATGCATCTGAAAGACCTAGCTGTACAGCAGAGATATTGATACCTTCGAATGAGTTTGCAGCTAATTGCTCGCCTAGTTGACGACCAACACCGTAGCTTGCTTGCTCTTCAATAGTAGTGAACTTGTCAGACATAATAATTCTACTCTCAATGATTCAATTAATTTCGCGCGAAACTCTACCATAATTCCGGCTAAGATTCTTTATAACTAATAGATTATTTCGTAAATTGACAGCTGTTTTTAACCTCGTGTTTACTGGCCTGATATAAGGGCATCACTTGCTGCTGCATCTTAGTTAAATCATCGATTCGATGTCCGTGCGAAGGGTGTGTAGACAATAACTCTGGCCCCTGATCTCCACCATGTTTTGCCATATTTTGCCATAATGCGATACTTTGACTTGTATCGAAGCCTGCGCGTGCCATTAATTCTACGCCCATGATATCCGCTTCACTCTCCTGCTCTCTTCCGTAGGGTAAAATAAATCCAACTTGTGCCCCTAAGCCCAAAGCCGCCATATACAGCTCTTTATTACTGATCCCCCCCGCACCGAGTGCCGCATCAGCAATTTGCATCCCTATACCGGAAAGTTGTGCTCGCGAAACCTGTTCATTACTGTGTTTGGCCAGCACATGTGCCACTTCATGGCCAATAACCGTCGCTAATTGATGCTGATTCTCAGCAACATTTAGTAAGCCGGAATAGACGCCGATGTGCCCTCCTGGCAAAGCAAACGCATTGACTTGCTCGGATTCAAACACAACGACATCCCAAGGTGAACCGGAATTTGGCAGCACTGCCGTGATTCGGTTGGCGACACAATCTACATAGCGGTTTATCGCCGCATCCTGACTTATTTTTTCCTGTTTTTTTATTTGAGCAAACGAGCTAGTGCCCATCTGTTCCAACTCTTGAGAGGAGAAGAGTAATACCTGATTTCGCCCCGTCGGTGATTGATGTGTGGCACAGCCACTCAAAAACACGAGAGTAGTGAATAGGATAAATAAGGTTTTCATAGATGATAATCCTTTATATCGGCTAAGAATTTGTAGCTAAAGACAAAGCAGAGAAAGTAACGAGTTACGAGTTTAAGATTTAAATTAGACGATAAAAGCTGAGAAAAAGATAGCGTAATCTATGACTCTTCTAGCTCCTAGCCCCTAGCCCCTAGCTCCTAGCCCCTAGCTCCTAGCTCCTAGCCCCTAGCTCCTAGCTCCTAGCTCCTAGCTCCTAGCTCCTAGCTCCTAGCTCCTAGCTCCTAGCTCCTAGCTCCTAGCTCAGCATTGAGACACAAAAAAGCCCCGCATTAGCGAGGCTTTTTTATATAGCAAAATAGACTTTAGCTATTCAGGTCTTGAAAGAACTTCTTCACGCCGTCGAAGAAACCTTCAGCCTTAGGGCTATGCTTCTTAGATGATGAACCGGTTAAGGTCTCATCGAATTCACGCAGTAGTTCTTTTTGACGCTCGTTTAGCTTAACAGGCGTCTCCATCACAACCTTACACAGCAAGTCACCGACCGCATGGCTACGTACAGACTTAACGCCTTTACCGCGCATACGGAACATACGACCCGTTTGTGTCTCGGCAGGGATCTTAAGGTTAACTTTGCCATCTAAAGTAGGCACTTCAATTTCACCGCCAAGAGCAGCTTTACTGAACGAAATAGGCACTTCGCAATACAGATTATTACCATCACGTACGAAAATAGCATGCTCGCGCACGCTTACCTGTACATACAGATCACCAGGAGGTGCACCGAACTCGCCCGCTTCACCTTCACCAGAGAGGCGAATACGATCGCCGTTATCGACACCCGCAGGGATCTTAACAGATAAGGTTTTGCTCTTCTCGACTCGACCTTCACCATGACACTTGTTGCACGGATCTTTAATGATCTTACCGCGACCATGACACGTCGGACAGGCCTGCTGAACGGCAAAGAAACCTTGACGCATCTGAACTTGGCCTTGACCATGACAGGTTCCACATGTAGTGGGCGATGTGCCTTTCTTAGCACCGCTACCGTCACAGGAATCACACGCAGCCAGTGTAGGAATACGCAGTTCTTTAGTTAAGCCTTTAACCGCCTCTTCGAGAGACAGCTCAAGGTTATAACGCAAGTCGCTACCACGGGCAGCTTGACGTTGACCGCCACCACGGCGCCCACCACCGAAGATATCACCGAAGACATCGCCAAAGACATCACCGAAATCGGCATTGCCACCAAAACCACCGCCACCGCGGTTAGGATCGACACCAGCATGACCAAACTGATCATAGGCCGCTTTTTTATCCGCGTCCGTCAGGATTTCGTAGGCTTCTTTCACCTCTTTAAAGTTGGCTTCTGCCTGCTTATCACCTGGGTTACGATCAGGGTGAAATTTCATGGCTAAACGCTTGTAAGCCTTTTTAATTTCACGTTCGCTGGCGTCACGGCTGACGCTTAGTACTTCGTAATAATCTCGCTTTGACATAATCTCACGCTTTCTGTGCTGAAGTTGTAGCTGAAGTTCCAGCTAAAATTGCAACTAAACTTGAAACAACGGGCGTTAGAGTAAAACTCATAACGCCCGCATAAAATAATTTAGGGGTTAGCCTACATTATTTTTTGTCATCTTTCACTTCTTCAAACTCAGCATCAACAACATCTTCATCTGGTTTAGCTGCTTGTGCTTCACCTTCAGGAGCTTGCTGGCCCTGCTCAGCTTGTGCTTTAGCTTGGGCAATTTCCATCAACTTTGAAGACGCTTCCATTAGCTCTTGAGTTGACTTCTCGATTGCTTCTTTGTCGTTACCCTTAACCGCGGTATCGACTGCAGCCATTGCAGTTTCAATCTTCTCTTTCTCATCGCTTGGTAATGCTTCACCAGCTTCTTCGATCTGCTTCTTAGTCGCATGAACCATGCCATCGGCTTGGTTACGTGCAGTCACTAGCTCTTCGAACTTAGCATCTTCATCAGCATGAGCTTCAGCATCACGAACCATAGCTTCAACTTCTTCTTCGCTTAGGCCAGAAGAGGCTTTAATGGTGATGTTCTGCGCTTTACCGGTTTTCTTATCGGTTGCAGAAACATGCAAGATACCATCGGCATCAATATCGAAACCCACTTCAATTTGTGGCGTACCGCGTGGTGCAGCTTGGATACCTTCCAGGTTGAATTGACCCAGAGACTTGTTACCGCTTGATTGCTTACGCTCACCCTGAAGTACGTGAATTGTCACGGCACTCTGGTTATCATCAGCAGTTGAGAATGTTTGTGAAGCTTTAGTCGGGATAGTGGTGTTCTTCTCGATAAGCTTAGTCATTACGCTACCCATAGTCTCAATACCAAGAGACAGAGGTGTAACGTCTAGTAGAAGTACGTCTTTTACATCACCGGAAAGTACACCGGCTTGAACTGCAGCACCGATTGCAACCGCTTCATCAGGGTTAACATCTTGACGAAGTTCTTTACCGAAGAACTCAGACACTTCAGTACGTACTTTAGGCATACGAGTCTGACCACCAACAAGAATCACTTCGTTGATATCAGAAACTGATAGGTCTGCATCTGCAAGAGCAACTTTTAGCGGCTCAAGAGTACGAGTAATAAGGTCTTCAACTAAAGATTCTAATTTAGCACGAGTGATCTTAACCACTAAGTGCTTAGGACCTGTTGCATCGGCAGTGATGTAAGGCAGGTTCACTTCAGTTTGTGATGCACTTGAAAGCTCAATTTTCGCTTTCTCAGCCGCTTCTTTCAGACGTTGCATCGCTAGCGGGTCGTTACGTAGGTCAAGAGATTGCTCTTTCTTGAACTCGTCAGCTAGATAGTTGATTAGACGGCTATCGAAATCTTCGCCACCTAAGTGAGTGTCACCGTTAGTCGCAAGTACTTCGAATGTCTGCTCACCGTCAACACTGTCAATTTCGATGATAGAGATATCGAAAGTACCACCACCTAAATCGTAAACAGCAACAATATTGTCACCTTGCTTCTTGTCGATACCGTAAGCAAGTGCAGCTGCTGTTGGCTCGTTGATGATACGCTTAACTTCAAGACCGGCGATACGACCAGCATCTTTAGTTGCTTGACGCTGTGAATCGTTGAAGTATGCAGGAACAGTAATAACGGCTTCTGTCACTTCTTCGCCTAAGAAATCTTCGGCAGTTTTCTTCATCTTCTTCAGAGTTTCAGCAGAAACTTGTGGCGGAGCCATCTTCTTACCATGAGCTTCAACCCATGCATCGCCATTGTCGGCACCGATGATTTTGAAAGGCATGATGTCAACATCACGCTGGACTTCGTCATCTTTAAAGCGACGACCGATAAGACGCTTAATTGCATAGAAAGTATTTGTTGGATTTGTTACAGCCTGACGCTTTGCAGGTTGACCCACTAAGATCTCTTCGCCAGTGTAGGCGATGATTGAAGGGGTAGTACGATCGCCTTCGGCATTCTCCAATACGCGTGGTGTGTCGCCGTCTAATACAGCTACGCAAGAGTTTGTTGTGCCTAAATCGATACCAATAATTTTACCCATGGGGTGCTCCTGAAATCTTTTATATATAAAAGCTAAATTCGTTATCTGATTGGAGATATGGGGACGGACTAAACTATTTTCAAGCCTTAATGTTGGCTTAAGCTTCGAGTCCTGAGTTTCCCGATATCTTTCCTTAACACCCTATATTGGGTCGTTGATATCGAATACAAGGGGAAATAGGTAAAAATTGTGACATCGTTAATTTTTTTGATCGCGAACTCACAATCACCAAAGAGGATACCGTATAATGGATACAATTATGAGGGTGACGATTTTTTTAGTTCAAAACTAACCATATAATCGGCATCGAGTTGTCTCTATCTGTTCGCTTCTGTAAGAGTAAAAAATGAAACAGTCCAATCAGGCTTACCTGTACGGCATCGGCGCTATCTGCCTTTGGTCTACTGTCGCCACCGCCTTTAAGTTGGCATTAGCCCACTTCACTCCATTGCAGTTGGTGTTTGTCGCCGTGCTAACCTCAATATTTGCCTTAGGTCTTATTCTTACGGCCCAGCGTAAACTAAGTCTGATAAAGACACAGTTTTCTCAACGCCCTCTGTTTTATCTGCAGACTGGATTACTCAACCCGTTTCTCTACTATCTTGTCCTGTTTAAAGCCTATGATCTTCTTCCTGCTCAACAAGCACTCTCGCTCAATTACACCTGGGCCATCTTACTGCCACTGCTTTCGGTGCCTTTATTAGCTCAGAAGCTGAGAAAGAGTGATATGACTGCTGCAGTCATAGCGTATTTAGGCGTATTCGTCATTGCCACCAATGGTGAGCTGACAGGGTTTTCATTTGAGAGTGGTACCGGAGTCATGCTGGCACTGACCAGTACATTACTCTGGTCGCTCTATTGGATAGTCAACACTAAGGACAAGGGCGATCCTGTTGTCAGCCTACTCCTCAGCTTCCTCGTGGGCTTCCCGTTCATCTTGGGCGCCTTGTTATTCACTCAAGAGCTGCCAAGTTGGAACGCTCAGGCCTTCGCTGCCGGCATCTATGTGGGTCTGTTCGAAATGGGCGTCACCTTCGTGCTCTGGTTAGTGGCTCTGAAAAAGACCGACCGCACCGCCAGCATCAGCACTATGGTGTTTATGTCTCCGGTCATGTCTATCGGCTTTATCGCCTGGATATTGCAAGAGGAGATAGCTAAATCTACCTATGTAGGACTGTTTCTGATCCTGATTGCACTTGCCCTACAGCAGTTATTACCTCATCTGAATAAGCTGCGTTCAAAAATTCGCACCTCCGGCGAATCAATATAGACAAGCTCTGAACCCAATAAGAAGCCCACATAGTGTGGGCTTTTTATTGGGATGATGTTACTGCCGGTATTACTGCTGGTATTACCGATTGTGTTAATAATGTTCAACTTCAATCTGCCCCACTCCGACATTCACGTTTAATTGGCCAAAGCCTGTACCCTCTTCATTGTAATAAGCTTGCCTGACAAAACTACGTTCAACAGCGACCCTCTCTCCCAAATTCCGTACCGATACCTCTCCAACGCCGGATTCAAGGGAAGTCGTACTATAGATGATGTTATGTTTCACCTGAGCATGGCCTACACCCAGATCGATATCGATATCGTTTTCCATGTTAGAAACCTCTACATTGCCGACACCAACATTGAGGTTAACCGCCGCCTGACGGGGAAGGTAAATTTTCCACTCCTGCTTAATATCATCCTGCTCGTTCAGTTTAAGGGTAACCCTTTTAGTACTCTGATCGACATCCAACTCGACACCACTGATATCCGCACTCCCCCAGAGTGTGAACCAGCTGGTCTCTGTCTGACTCACGACGACTTCTACTCTGATCTCTTGTTCATCGGTGGCAAAGATCTCCGCCGAACCGACATCAATATCGAGTACCACTTCCTGACCACTATAGTTATACAGTTGGCTCAATGTTCTATCTGTATCGGCCTGAACCGACGTGATAGCCAATGTTGAAAAAGCCGCTGAGATCACAAAAAAACTACTCAGGGTCGCTGTAAGACATTTTTTTATTAACTTGTTCATTAGTGCCATCCTGTCATTGAATTCCCTTGGAATACATACAGATAAAGCAAAAGCCAAGCCAAGTTTATTTTTTAATTGTATTTCAAACAATTAACCAAGCTGAATTGTTTGGTTAGGTGGTTTAGATGAAGTTTACTAGTGAATTGCGCTAAGGCTTGGCAAATTTCACCAAAAGGGCATTAACTTGTCAGATAACAAGTTTCAAGTATCTCTAGCTTAATCATTTAACTTTATGGTTTTTTGTTCGATATAGGCTGGCATGGCTTCAAATGAATCTATAGCCTGCGGCTCGCTGAATGTGCAGATACTTCTTCGGCACGCTGCAAGTACATCCATGTAAGCTCGACGGTGGCATCCATGCCACCAACGTCCTCATCCGTATCTACACTTGAGTGTTTATTTCTTCGATTTGGATTTACCGGTAAAACAGAGGGGCACTCAGTATCAGGCGGGGATTAATTAAAGCCTGTAAGCTAACGAAGGAGCTTTGGGTGGGATGAAGTACCTGAAATAGCAGAGTATAAAACTCACCTTACCCAAGAAAACCTTCCATCAACCTACTTCAGTTAGCTGATTGATTAGTATGAAAAAGTATCGATTGACTATCGACAATATTTAAAGCACATGCCTTTGTCAGAAGGTGGTTACGGTTTACCACATTAAATTGAGATCTCAGTACATCGAGGTGGTAGTCTACCCCTCTTCGAGTGATATAGAGCTCCTCTCCAACCTCTGCACCAGTAATCCCTTCAGACAACATCTGCAATATCCTTTGCGACTTGGCGGAGATGATTCCTGTATTGGTCCATGGATTTAATACCTCAGAATGCTCTGTATTGAACCTCTGATGAAAATTAGCGAGCAAATTCTTCAATGCACGCGAATTTTTTGCCAATTCAAATTGAAGAGCATCGTTAGTAAGTTGGCTTTCTAATTCGAAAAAACCCATGAAGCCACTGCCATCCAGAGATGGGACTTCATAGATAACCGAGGAGCTAAGTCCAATATGCCGATAGGCCTCTCTCACCCGCTGCTGCACCGGATCTTGAATGTCCTCTGAATTAATTTCCAACTCCCAGCTAGGTTGACGATAAAAACCTGTGTACTTATCCGCCTGTTTAGATAGAAACCAATCCATAACCGACATTAATGCCCTCGAGTTTGAAGAGCAGTAGTGCATTTTTCTCATGCGCTTTGGTTTGAGCTTGGTGTAACTAAGCTTTTCTGCCACCGTCTTCGAACATGAACTTAATCTATCTTCATGTTGATAGAAGCTGGTGTAATAGAAGGCATTGATACCAAACTTCTGCAGCTCTTGCTGAAGTATCTCCCCCCACCTCGAATCAATACGGTACTTATTGAAAAACATAATCCTCCCCCAAGGCCTAATTTCAACACTCTATCTTTACACTTTCATTACGCTTTTTTAGTGTGGAAATGCACACTAAAGCAAAGCCCCCTTTAAATGTGAGGGAGAGTTCACGATCGTAATATTTTTGGGAGCTGTATGACAACTAACACAGATGGAGTCCGATATTCCCCCAACTCCTTAGGATTATCTCTCGGAGCCGAAGATAACAAGCTAATCATGGCTCATTAAAGTGATAAAGCTCTCAGAACAGCTCATTTCGTGTTCGAGTTCAAAGAGTATTTAAAACACAAAAAGTCGTAGCCAAATGCACACTCCTTTACGCGCTGCCATGCTCTACTCTCATTTTTGCAAAACAATTACAAAATTTGCTTCCATAAAATAAAAAGTAACATTAACAGATATGAGTATGATGATATGAAACCAATGACCATGATGCTATTTGCAGCCTTGTCAGCGACCTCTTTATCGGGTTGCGGCGGCAGCGATAAGGGCGAAACAGAAAAACCAGTCACTCCTCCCATCGGCGACATAAACCGTCCACAAGAAAATGTATTTGGCGCCCAACCAAAATATACAATGGTGGGCAAGTCTTTCAATTTCTATTGGAATGAGAAAGATGGAATGATATTTTTTGAAGGTGGCGCAGAATTTAATCCGCCACAATCGGAGCCAATTGATATCTCAGGTGATGAGGTGTTACGTTGGCTGGATGAAAATCACGGTGGAGAATCCATCAAAAACCAATATGTAAAAATGTTTAAACCCGGTGTATTTACCGAGTTTGATGTTCTCGCCTATGTAACGGAGAATCGAAAAGCGGAGATCTGTCAGCGTTGGGAAAAACCAAGTAACTGCGAGGTAAACTTTACCTACAACTGGTCAGAAGATCGCAGAAGCTTCGATTATGCCATCAATGGAGAGAGCAACTGGTTAGCAGTTCAAGATTACTCTGGCGGCATTGAAGATCCCGTACTTGAACTCGTTACAGCGTCCAGACCGGATGAAGTCATTGTCAAAAATAAGATGTCCATGGGTGTTTACCCATATCCTATCGATGAGGTAGAGCTATACCAAGAGGCTCAGCGCCAGGAGATTGAACGTCTTAATAAAAATGGCGGTAAGGTCATCATTCCTGCAACCTTTGTTCAGACAGGAATGAAACATTATAAAGGCATCAATTTCTATCAAAAGTATATCAAGGTATACGCCGGTAGTATGTGGGCACCTTCAGAATATACTGATGATATCGATGAGGCTCAACTCGATGACAATGGTCGCCCCATGTATCACACGGGCTATGATGATGAAGAAGGTAATTTTGTTGGTCTTGGAATTTCGGGTCTGTTGTACTGGGATTATACGCCGGATTATATGATCCCAAATGTGGAGGTTACGGCTCATAACCTACGTCCCGATCTCTACTATGATGGTGTCATCACCATGGCTGACTTTGTATTGTCATTGAATGATATAAATGGTCACTCCGGCGACTTAATCAAGTGGCCTACACTGGATACCGGTTCAGAGGTCGATACTTATGCCGTTAATGGCATCGATGGGCTTTACTCGAGTGGTTTTTATGGATGGAACTATAACTGGACCCACTCCATGATTCATGATGCGTTCCAGACCAGTCCCTGGGATAGCTCACCACATATAGTTGCAGACTCTGCCATTCTTGCGAGCCCGGATCTATTGGTATTTCAGTATGCCAACTTTTATGAATCATACTATGAAGTACAAAAGTTTATTCAGGGTGATAAAAACGATCCCTATGTCAATACCCGCAAAGCGGTACTTGATCCAATGTCACCATTAACTTCTGCTCATTTTGGCTGGAAAGTTGCGGATTGCTCAATGTGCCACTCCACTCAAGATATGGATTATGGTTCCCATAACGGGCTGAATACGGATGAACTACTCGAGCCTGCCAAATGTGCCGAGTGTCACGGCAACAATGGTGCACCAAAGGGGCATGACCAAAAAGCCGGCTGCTATCGTTGTCACTTCGATATGGTTGGTCACGCCGATGCTATCGAAGTAAACGGTTCGTCTCATCCTTTCGAAAAAGATGGGATCAGAGTGAGTAAAGTGATGCCCGACCCTTATGCTTGCGTAAGCTGCCATTACAATGAAAATGACATCTTAGTCGGCGGTAAATAGTCCATTATTTGCCCACATATAAAAATGCCGCACTGAGGTTAGTGCGGCATTGTTCAAACATCAATCCAGCGAGCGGTACTCACAAAGTACCTCAACTAAAGCAGCTCAGCTTAGGCTATTTCCCGCCAGGCTCAGCAAACTTGTTCATCCAGTCTTCCACTTGGTTATACCAATAAATTGAATTATTCGGCTTCATGATCCAATGGTTTTCATCAGGGAAGTAGATCATTCGAGATTCAATACCGCGGGTTTGCAGGGTGCGGAATAATTCGAACCCCTGCCCCACAGGGACACGGTAATCCAGCTGGCCATGCACCACTAAGGTTGGCGTATTAAAGTTCTTAGCACCGTAATGGGGTGAAATCGCTTTATAAATCTCAGGCTTCTCCCAGTAACTACCAAATCGAGTGCTATGCACTGAGAAATCCGCCGCCATCTGCGAATACATGTTATATACCGCAGCATGGATAAACAGGGCATTAAACGGATGCTCCTGCCCTAAGATTATTGAGGTTAGGTAGCCCCCATAACTTGCGCCACCAGCCACTAAACGCTCATCATCGATCCACTCTTTTTGCGTAAACCACTCGGTGGCTTTAAACACATCTTCCAATGACTTGTTCTTCCAATCGGGGTTAATACTGTCGGTATAATCTTGACCGAAGCTATTAGAACCGTGGAAATTAGGCCATGCGGTAACATAGCCCCAGGAGGCAAATGTCTGTGCATTCCAGCGGTAATGGAAACCATCAGAGATAGCGCCGTGTGGACCACCGTGGATCAGCATCATCAACGGATACTTCTTGCTGCTATCGAATCCTGGCGGATAATGCACCCACATCTGTACATCTTCATCGTTGTAACCTTTATAGGTTACCGACTCATAAGTACCCATATCGACATCGGCAAGTATATCGTCATTAAAACTATCTAAACGGGTTGTTTTACCATTATCAGGATTAATTTTTACTACGCGAGCCGGATATAGAAAGCTATCGTTTGCAGCAACTAAGGTACCGTCTTTAGCTATTGAAGGTTTACCGAAATTTGTTTGTTTGGTGATAGGCTTTATTTTGCCATTTTGGCCATTGATATGATAAATGCGGCGGGTTGCAGCATCGTCAATAGCGGCATAAAATCCCTTGCTGTCCGCTGTCCAGCTAAAACGAGTAACTGAGCGGTCCCAGTCGGTGGTAATTTCACGTTCAGTACGTTTGTTCAGATCAAGCAACACCAAATTGGCGGTATCTGCATAAAAACCATGAATAAGCTGACGAGTGAAGGCTAACGTTTTACCATCGGGGCTAAAAGTCGGGTTAGTGTCTGGCGCTTCATTTTTTGGGGTTAAGTTTTCCACTTTATCGCTACCAACCTTTGCCATAAAGATATCAACTTTAGGATCGACCTGGTTTGCCGAGCCATTGCTATTAAAGGCAATCAGACCTTCATCAGCAGAAATATCGTAATTCGCAGCACTTTGAGATGAGCGAGGTAACTGTCTATTCAGCGGTTGTGTGATCGCTTCAACCTCCCCCCCCTTCGCAGGAATACGGAAAACGTGCGCCTGGCGGTCCTCCTCAATCCAGTGATCAAAACTAGAGTAAGGCAGCGCGTTCCATTGACGTGCAGACACTTTATCGTCTTCATTGGCTTTTAACTGCTCAGCCATTTCGTCCCAGTTTTTACCGGGGAAAACACGGCTAATAAAGTAGATATGCTCACCCACCCACTTCACGCCTTTAACACCACCCGGTACATTGGTGAGTCGCTGCGCTTCACCTGGGCTATCCATCGGCAACAGATACACCTGCCCGGCTTCGTCTTTATCACGCTTGCTCACAAAAGCTAATGTCTTACCATCAGGCGAGAAAACCGGCTCACTGACAAGCAGACCTTCAGCAGTTATTGGCCGCTGGTTAGAACCATCTTTAGCAAACAACCAGAGTTGAGTCGCACCTTTGTCTTCAGGAACATCATATTGAGTAACAGGTGCAATAATATACTCGCCCAGTGGCGAAACAATTGGACTACCGATACGCTTTAACTGCCACAGCAGATCGACAGATAGTGTTGTAGCTTGTTCAGGTTTCGCCTGCTCAGGCTTAGCTTGTTCAGCAAACGCCGATGCAACAGGCAGCAAGATGCACAACAGTAGAATTCCGACTTTCTTCACGGTTCTTCTCCTTGATTGGATTATTATTTTTGTTATTGCCAACACAAGAAGGCAACGCAGCGAGTGATGAATAGCGATCAAATTAACATTTACCGGGCGGGACGACCATCACCTTCACATCAACACAAAGCCATTGTCATGCTTAACAATTAAATAAAGCTTAATCAGGGGGAAACAAAGGGGGGCTTAACTAAGTAAACAGGCCTACAATTCTGTTGTATTTACCAATACGCTCAACTCTAAATAGTACCAACCGCATATATACCTTCAAGCTGGCTCCCACTTTTTACCAAAAAAAAGTTCAGAATAACGGCAGCTGAGTGCTTGAGATGCTCCTCCTAACTCCGAACTCCCAACTTCCGACTAAGGGACTATACTTTTGAGTCATATCCAGTGCGACTCTTACAAAAAATTGAGTTGCGACAAGATCACTACCGGAGGCGAGAAGATGTTATTTTTAATCTATTGGGAATTGAATGAAGAGACAGATGCCTTAGCCAGACTGAAGGCGGCTGAAAAACTGACCGCGGCAGAGTTATTTCCACCGCAAAACGTAGAAGTGCTCAGGTTTGATACGACACCCGATCTGTGGGGAGTGACCCTGGTAGAAGCTGATGATGTCGGGAGCGTTTCGAATGTCATCAATTCCTGGCGTATCGCATGTCCGGGAATATTTAAGTCGACCAAAATATCTCCCGCTCGCCCGGTTCAGGAAGCTATGGAGTCGGCAGCAGGCATGATTAAGAAGTTAAGTTAACAACTAAAAAGGAAGCCAGCGAGCTTCCTTTTTAGTTCATATACAATAGCATCAAAAACAAAGAACGTAGTAAATTAGACAGGTCTAAAAATACAGTATTATTAACCGGTAAGGTGTAATCGAAGAAATAAATCACCAAGTGTAGATGCGGCTGCGAGCTTCCAAAACATGGAGGTTTTGGTAGAGCTCACATGGAAGTGTTCACGGCGACTCGCAGAAGTATCAACACTTTAGGCGAGCCGCAGGCTATAGATAGCAGTGAATGTACGACTTTCAAAAACACCGCTCAATACCAAAGAAGCAAAACAAAAATGTAATTCAGTTTCATTCGAAGCTGATTAGCTTCTTGCTGTATATTCCCCAACACCGATCCACTTATAGGTGGTCAACGCCTCGAGTCCCATAGGGCCACGAGCATGCAACTTCTGAGTACTCACCGCAACTTCGGCGCCAAGGCCAAATTGACCACCATCGGTGAAGCGTGTGCTGGCATTGACGTACACCGCCGCAGAGTCCACTGCATTAACAAAGTGGGCCGATGCGTGAATATTGTCGGTTAAGATCCCTTCAGAATGGCCACTCGAATAGGCTCTGATATGGTCGATAGCGGTGGCGATATCTCTGACAACCTTGATGCCTAAGGTGAGTGATAACCACTCTTGCCCATAGGTCTCTTCAGTCGCGATTGAGATGGCTACGCCCTGTTTTTCGGCGATAGTTTGCGCTTGTTGGCAACCATAGAAACTGACGCCAGATGCAGCAAGGTGAGTATAAAGCTGCGGCAATAGCTGATCCGCGATTGACTCGTGAACTAAGACAGTATCGAGCGCATTGCAGACCGTTGGACGCTGAACCTTTGCATTGGCAATGACCTCTATCGACTTAGCGATATCTGCATCTTTATCTGCGTAGAGGTGGCATATTCCTATGCCCCCCAAAATAACCGGTATCGTCGCCTGCTCCGCACACAGACGCTGCAAGTTTTGACCACCTCGAGGCACGATCATATCGACGAATTGGTCGAGTTTAAGCAGCCCGCTGACTAAGGTTCTGTCAGGACTTTGAATGAGCTGTACGCTATCTGCCGGCAAGCCTTGCTCAACGACGGCGGCGCGAATCGCTTCGCTCAGGGCAAGATTAGATTGCAGCGTCTCTTTACCCCCTCGCAAGATAACGGCATTACCGGTTTTCAGTGCCAGCACGGCAATATCGACGGTCACATTGGGGCGCGCCTCATAGATAACCCCGATCACTCCCAGCGGCACGCGACGACGTGATAATCGCAGGCCATTATCTAAAACCTGGCTTTCCAGCTCGGTACCTACCGGATCGACTAAATTAATTACATTATCGATATCACTGATCACGCCTTGCAGGCGTGACTCATCGAGCAGCAAACGATCGATCATGGCGTCATTAAGGCCATTATCTCTCGCAGCGACAACATCTTTTCTATTGGCTGCCAGGATGGTGGCACTATTTTTTGTCAAGCTGCCGGCAATGGCGCTCAATAACGCCTGTTTCTGTTGGCCGGTCAATCCCGCTAAGGCATAGCTTGCCTGCTTAGCCTGTTGTCCCAGTGTTTGCAGATAAGCTGCATTATTCTCAATCACGTCACATCACCTTCATTTTCAAAGGACCTGAATTTCAGGTCCTGTAAACTTTAATTCTAAAGCACGACCATATCATTACGGTGAACCACGGCATCACCATAATCGTAGCCAAGCAGGGACTCGATATCATCCGAGTGCTTACCGGCTATCTGATGCAGATCTTTGGCACTGTACCGGCTCATGCCCCGCGCAAACTCTTTGCCATCACTATCGACAAGCTGCAGTGTTGCGCCTCGTTCAAACTTACCTTCGACACTAACGATGCCCTTAGAGAGCAAGCTTCTCCCCTTTTGCGTCACGGCACTTTGGGCGCCTTGATCCAATATCAACTTACCTCTGGTTGCCTGACCGGCTAAGATCCACTGTTTACGGCTCTCCAATGGATTTTCCAGTGCCGTAAAGTGAGTACCTACAGACTCCTTGCAAACGGCATCTTGTATAACTTTAGGATGATGTCCCGATGCAATAATCACTTCGACGCCGGCGCGTCTCGCAATATCGGCCGCCTCGAGCTTGGTTGCCATGCCTCCGGTTCCAAGACCTGAGACGGCGCCACCAGCGAGGAGACGCAGGCTGTCGTCGATATTAACCACTTGCTTAATGAGTTTCGCATCGGGGTTCGAACGAGGATCGGCATCGAAAAGCCCCCGTTGATCGGTTAACAGTATCAAGAGGTCCGCATCACAGAGCAAGGCCGCTCGGGCTGAAAGGTTATCGTTATCACCGACCTTGATCTCATTGGTCGCCACGGCATCATTTTCATTGATGATAGGGATAATTCCGTGGTCCAACAGCGCATTGAGAGAGTCTCGCGCATTCAGATAACGCTCTCTGTCATGAAGGTCGGCCCGGGTTAATAGCAGTTGACCCACATGCAGGCCGTAGATGCTGAACAGTTGCGCCCAGGCTAAAATGAGTTGGCTCTGCCCTACTGCGGCAAGAAGCTGTTTATTGGCTACGGTATCGGGGAGTTCGGGGTAGCCCAGATGTTCACGGCCGGCGGCAATTGCCCCAGAGGTACACAGTACGACCTCAACTCCGGCCTTCATTAACGCCGCCATCTGTCTGGCTAATTCAACCATATGCGCCTTATCCAACTGGCGACTGCCGGATGTAAGTACGCTTGTTCCCAATTTTACCACTACGCGGCGGTAACCAATCTCACTTAAGTTCATTTTAAAAATAGTAAATAATGCCGAACTTAGCGTTATACCCAATCCACGGTGAAATTGATAGCTAATGAGTTAAAAGATTAACATCTTGGCGCTTAACAGCAGGTTTTAAAATGCCTGCTGAGCGTACTTTCAAGCCTGAAGACAAATAATATCTCTATCCAGAGAACGTTTTATAACTACGGTATTTTACCTTGAAGAAAATAATATAAAACACAGGCACAATTACTAATGTCAGCACTGTTGCAACCCCAAGACCAAACATCACTACCGCGGCAAGAGATTCAAAAAAAACATCGGTAATTAACGGTAACACACCCAAAATGGTGGTGACTGCCGCCATACAAACGGGCCTGACTCGGCTAACCGTGGACTCAAATACCGCCTCGAATACCTCCGTACCCGATTCGATTTCTGTATTAATCTGATCTAACAACACAATCCCATTTTTCAATAACATGCCCGATAGACTTAACATTCCCAATAAGGCCATAAAACTAAATGGTTTATCAAGGACCAATAACCCTGAGGTAATACCAATAATGGCTAAAGGCACACAACACCAGATAACCAGGGGCTTACGTACCGAATTGAAAAGAAAAACGGTGATCAGGAACATAAATAAAAAGCCCATGGGTAAAGTCGCAAACAGAGACTCTTGAGCGTCATTGGATGATTCATATTCTCCCCCCCAACTGAGCTCATAACCGGATGGGAGCTCGATAGCTTCGACGCTGGGCTTCATCTTCGAGAATAACTCAGCAGGCAATATGTCATAGGCAAAATCGGCATCTGCAAACACTGTGATGGTACGTTTACGATCTCTGCGCTGAATAATAGGATCTTCAAACTTTACATCAAATCCATCCACGATCTGCTGCATAGGAACATAGGCTCCCAGTACGGGACTCCAGATCCTAAGGCTCTCCAGTGAACCGATATCGACACGTTCCTCTTTGGGTAAGCGAGCCACTATCGGTAACAGGGTCGTTCCCTCTCTGTAGAGACCGATCTTAAATCCGGCAAAAGCAAACTTAAGGTTTTCATCGACATTACTTTTCACTATACCTAAACGACGAGCCTGGGATTCGTTAAAGCGAGGAGAGATGTACTTGACACGTTCGCGCCAATCATGGCGCACATTAACCGTTCCAGGAGTGCTATTAAAGATCGTCATGATCTGAGATGCAATCTCCCTCAGTACATCCGGATCAGCGCCACTGACTCTCGCTTCAATTTTTGCATCGGTGGAGGGACCAATTTCCAGACGTTTAAACTTAAACTGTACTTGAGGGAAGCTAGCTTCAACTTGTTCACGATAGGCTGTCATTGCGGGCAGCAAGGTATCAAAGCTTGTGGTTCGTAACGCCAGTTGTGAATAGGAGGAGTAGTTCTTCTCCGGAGCATAGGTCAACAGGAAGCGCGGGAAGCCCTTGCCTACTGTCGAAGCTGCAAATTCAACATTATCGACTTGGGCCGCCATCGATTCCATCTCTTGTGTGACTAGCTGTGTCTCACGGATATCAGTTCCTTCAGGCAACCAAACATCGACAAGAAAGATTGGCGTCGTCGATGGTGGGAAAAAGGACTGTTTCACATAGGAGAACCCCGCCAGAGAAACGACGAAAGCCGTGCACACCAGAAAGACGCTAAGCCAACGAAAACGCATACAGAGATCTAACAGCCCTTTATAGGCCGTAAAAAATGCACCGCCATAGGGATCCTTCTCTTCTCCCTGAACAATAGGTTCCCCCTCGGGTCCAAAGAAAAGTTGCGCAAAGAAGGGGGTGATAGTGATGGCCGTTATCCAGGAGAGAAAGAGTGAAAACAGCAGAACCCAAAACAGTGAACCGGCAAACTCCCCCGTTGCATCGGGCGACAGTCCAATCGGCGCAAAGGCTGTAATGGCGATAACCGTGGCTCCAAATAGCGGCCACATGGTCTGTTTGACTATCGCTTGCGCCGCTTCTAAAGTTGTTTGCCCTCGCTGGCGACCAATTAAGATCCCCTCGACCACCACAATGGCATTATCCACCAACATACCCAGCGCGATGATCAAGGCCCCCAAAGAGATCCGCTGCAGTTCTATTTCTGCCTGTAACATTAATATAAAGGTGCCTAGACAGGTTAAAAATAGGATTAAACCGATCAAAACCCCACTCTTTAATCCCATAAACACAAGCAAGACGCCAATCACGATCACAACGGCCGCGATTAGGTTCCAGACAAAACTGCCCACCGATTGATCGACCTCTTCGGGCTGATTGTACATGGTTGCTATCTTCATCCCCGCGGGGCGGGCATCGTCAATTTCGGCTAACTTTTCGGCTACGGCTTCCCCGACCAGGACCACATTCACCCCGGATGAAAATGAGACGCCGATATTGATGGCGCTATCTTGATTAAAACTCAACACATCACTTGGAATATCCTGAAAACCACGCTTTATGGTGGCTACATCTCTCAAATAAATAAGCTTAGCACCAGCGGCACCAGGAATAATCAGATCGCCAAGTTCGGTCACCGTTTTAAAACCGCCACTGGTTCGGATCCTCAGATTATCGCCAGAGACACGAATATTACCCGCATCAGACACCATATTCTGAGAATTCAAAAGATTACTAATGGTTGCGGGATCGATATTTGAATTAGAAAGCTTGTTTAATGATATCTCCAGAAAGATCTGTTCCTGTTGAGCCCCCGCCAGTGATACCTTGCCAACACCGGGAACCAACTCCAACTCACGTTTCACAAAATCAACATAGTCGAGCAGGTCTCGATAGCTGTAATCAGGCCCGCTGACCATATACATGATGCCATATACATCACCGAAATCATCATTCACCATTGGCGGATTCACCCCCGGTGGCAACTGAGCCGACATGTCATTCACCTTACGGCGTAACTCGTCCCAAATTTGCGGCAGTTCATTTGGGCCATAATGATTTTTCATTGTGACCGTTATCTGTGATAATCCCGAAGTACTCAAGGAGCGGATCTTATCCACATAGGGCAACGCCTGAATCGCCTTCTCTATGGGGTAGGTCACCTCTTCCTCAACCTCGGTTGAAGTTGCCCCATGGTAGAGGGTCACCACTACGGCATCTTTAATGGTGAAGGGTGGATCTTCTAACTGACCCAGGCCCGTAAAAGCCATTAGACCACCTATGAGTAAGATCAGTGAAAACATCCAGCTGATCACCGCATTTTTGACAAAGTACCCTGCTACATTCATCGCGACTATCCCTTAATCAGCTCAACTCTCTGCCCGTCAACTAAACGCTTACCACCACTGGTGATTATCACCTGCCCGTCGGCTAAGCCTGCAACCACTTCAATAGTGTCACCGACAATAACCCCTAGCTTGACCCGCTGATATTTGACGCTGTGGCTGTCCGCTTGGTACAACCATACACCAGCCTCTTGCTCACTAATTTCACTACCGTCTCGCATCAACACCGCATCGATTGGCACCAGATGTTGGCGGCTATAGGTATAGGTCAAGTTACTTAAATTGGCTTTTACTTTTGCAGGCATCCCTTCGAGTACCTTATATTGTTCATCCAAAGGCACGGCAAGCGTGGCAATAAAAGTATAAGAGGAGGGATCTTTTTCCGTATTCATCTCTAAGATAGTGCCTTTAAAGACAACTTCCGGATACGCATCAAAAGTCACGTCATACACCTGCCTTTGTGCCTTAATATCGTTACGTTTAGACACGGCAAGCAAGATATCGGGGATCTGAACCTCGACATCGATGCGTTCAATTTTGTGCATGGTGACAATAGCGGAGCCGGGCTGAACATTTTCGAATGACTCCAGGAGGACATCGCTGACAACGCCGTCAAATGGTGCCCGTAACTCAGTGTAATCCAAGTATAATTGAGCTTGTCTGGCCTCGGCACGAGAAACTAAATATTGCGCGTTTATCTGATCATACTCCGATTGCGCAACAAGCTGTTTATCCACTAACAGCTTGACCCGCTCGGCTTGTTTACGAGAGACCTCCATCCTGGCGGTGCGATCGTTTAACGCAATTTCATAATCCCGCTTGTCCAATGCCGCCAGCAAGTCTCCCTTTTTTACCCGCTGACCTTTCACAACAGGTATGCTGCCGATTCTGCCATCGACTCGAAATGAAAGCGGGGTTAAATCCTGGGCCCGAGCCACCGCATTAAACTCTCTAATCACTTGATTATTGGACTTTGGCAGGGTGTATGTTTCAACCCGTGCAACATAAGGTTCAATCACCACAGGCTCACTGCAGCCCATAAGTAAAAGCCCGCAACATAAGCATGAGGCCATAAGAATTTTCATATCAAAGCCCTCTCTCTTTCACCCAGCGCACAGCGTTTTGGCCATCGACTAACTCCGAAGCCCCCGCAACCACTAGCCAGTCACCATCATTTAAGCCTTTAACTATCTGATTTGACTCTATAACTACAGCTACTTTTTCTACTCGATTAAGCCCTTCGAGCCATCGAAATACATAGCTTTGTCCTTGCTCTTCAATAACGGCGCCCTTTGAAACTACCTGCAGCCCCCCGCGAGCATCGGTGGGAAGCAGTGCTTTCACACTGGCAGCCATCCCCGGTAATACATTAAGCTTCTCAGGTATGGGTAAGGTCACTATCACGGTATAGCTTCCGGTGCCGGGGTCGGCTACGGTATTGAGCTCCTTCAGCCTAGCTTCAAACCACTGTTCACGACTGTCAAACTTCACTTTAATAGCAGCATGCTCTCTATCGAATCGGTTCAGGCGTTGTAATGCGCCAATAAATTGTTCGGGTAGTTGAAAGCTGACATCGACTGCAGTCTCGGTTTGGATCCCCAATACCGGCTCCTGCAACTGCGCAAACTGAAAGACACGCATATAACGCTTAGATATCACACAATCATAGGGAGCCAATAAACGGGTATAGGCTAGATCAGAATTTGCTTTATCCAGTGCAGCCTGTGCCACGGTATAATCACTCTTTGACTGATCATAATCATTGCGTGACACAACCCCCTGCTCTACCAAGTTGCTCGCCCGCTGAAATAAGACTTTAGCCAGCTCAAATTGGGCCTTAGCCACCTCTCTTTGCTGCTCATAAATGGCCGAGTCTAATGTGGCGAGCGGATCCCCCATACGCACTTCATCACCGGGGCTAACCAGGATACTGGCTATCTCGCCCGTGACACGAAACGAGAGTACAGCCCGATCAGATGCCCTCACCTCTCCGGGTAAGATACGCTCTCGAGTGCCCTGTCCATAAGCAAACGGAGTCACCTTTACCGGACGAAAGTGAGTAGGTGGGTCTTCGGACAACACAGATCTCACAGGCAAACTAAAAGACAAACAGAGAAAACCGATAAGGAGTGTAGGCAACAGGCTGAAATTTGTTTTCATGGCGAGGCGTCCAATGTCACGCAAAAGTAGGCACAACGTTACCAGAGTGTAGTAAAAAAAAGCATCCTCCTGTTTTTAAATACATAAACATCTGTCCGAATTTGCTAAAAATTGATCTAGCTTATCCGTTGCAGTAAGTATTTAAATCAAAGCTGATAGGATATTTGGAGTGGTAATGGGAAGTGTAAGCCGATTTTGACTCGAACTTTGTTGATTAAAAAAGGGGAAGTTCGAACAAACTGGCAGAGTCTCACGCTGAATATGAATCGTGAGACTCTCAGTCTAAGGCCTATTTAGCTAATCAGCCATAGACAAATTTGGCAATAAACAGCGCCGCTAAAACAAGTACGCCTAAACTCAAGTCTCTGTATCGCCCACTCAAGAGTTTAATGACGGCATAGGAGATAAAGCCCATCGCAATGCCCGTGGCAATCGAGAAGGTCAGTGGCATCAAGATACAGACCACGACGACGGGGGCCGCCTCGGTTAAGTCTTCCCACTCGACATGTACCAGTCCCGACATCATCAAAATAGCCACGTAAAACAGGGTTCCCGCGGTAGCGTAGGCTGGAACCATTCCCGCGAGTGGCGAAAAAAACAGGGAGAACAAGAACAGCATGCCTACCACGACGGCGGTTAAACCAGTACGCCCGCCCGCACTCACCCCCGCGGTACTTTCGATATAACTGGTCGTTGTTGACGTTCCAAGCATAGCGCCGGCAATCGTCGCCGTGCTGTCAGCAGTCAATGCACGGTTCAATCTGGGAAGACGTCCCTTATCATCCAAGAAACCTCCCCTCTGTGCCACGGCAACCAATGTCCCAGAGGTATCAAACAGATCAACAAACAGAAAGGCGAATACAACCGAGAGCATACTCACTTCCAGTACACTGGCGAGATCCATCTTCATAAAGGTAGGCATTATAGAGGGAGGGGTCGACATCACCCCTTGATATTGAACATCGCCAAACAGGATCCCTAATACTGTTATTGAAAGAATACTCACGATAACGGCAGACTTCATGCCACGGTGCACCATCGCAATGATCATAAAGAAGCCCAAGATGGCCATCACAGCAGGAAAAGCGGTCACATCTCCCATGGTCACGAGTGTCGCCGGACTGGCAACGACAATCCCGGCACTCTTCAGTCCTATCAAGGCAAGGAAAAGACCGATACCGGCCGCAATACCTAAACGCAGCGACATAGGAATACTATTTACAATCCACTCTCTGATCTTAACCAGAGACAGGACCAGGAAGCAGATCCCCGACAGGAAAACCGCCCCGAGTGCCGTTTCCCAGCTATAACCCATCTCCCCGACCACCGTATAGGTAAAAAAGGCATTCAAGCCCATGCCTGGAGCGAGCGCAATGGGATAGTTAGCCACTATCCCCATAATCAAACATCCGATAGCGGCAGCCAGACAGGTCGCAACAAAAACGGCACCATGATCCATACCGGCATCAGCTAACATCATAGGGTTAACAAAGATAATGTAAGCCATGGTTAAGAAGGTCGTTAATCCCGCTACAACCTCTTGCTTTAACGATGTTTGGTTTTCTTTTAATTTAAATAATTTTTCTAACATGGAACTGGGTTCCTTTTATTTTTATAGTTGTAAGTAGGGTGTATTGATTGAATCTCTAGCCGAGGATATGACCCGGAACTGAGCATTTTATTATGTAGGTACAAAAATGATGCAAATAAGATAGAGAGAGTCCCCCTGAACTATCTGCATTTTCCGACGATTATAGGGGGTTTACTCTAGTGAGGCTAGCGCTATAGAAATGGGACGATCTGATACGTATAAGAGTTTTTATGTACAAATTGCAGACAAAAAAAAGCCCGCTCAATGAGCGGGCCGATACTAATTTCAAGTGTTCCCGAAGGGAAGCGTTACTGTAATAACAATAACCAGCGTTATCTTCAGTCTTCATAACCCAAGGGGTCAGAGTTATGCAGACTAAGGTAACCACTTAGGGGCTAGTTAGCCCTTAAAATTCATAGCGTACAACCCGCCACGCAAAGCATCTGTACAGAACCAAGTGTTTTGCCAATAAACGTGCTGATTTCCGGTATAAGACATAGTCAATACTCCTAACAAAGTTGTAATAAAATTACTCTAGTCAAACTGGGCTTAAGCTTACTAAACAAAGCAGCTAAAAAGCCTTAGAGTCAACTTGTCGCTCGATTCCGTGGAGAGTTATCCATCCTGGATAGACCTAGAGGTGGAAGGCTTCATTGCCTAACCAACGAGACCAATTATACCCAAATGTAATTTTATTACAAGATTTAATTTAAAAAACGTACAAAAATGCCTTATTCTGTAATTTTACAACATCTAATGTAGTTTTCGTTTATTCACGCTATCGCTATTTATGCCTGCACTCTTTATCTTGAAAGGCTGATCCCCCCGACTCATAGAGCGAGTTCCGTGAGCTGCAGCTCGCGCGCCGCTAACTCAAAAAAGATCCCACGTCTTGAGATACGACACAACAACAGCGTATCGATTAGTCGAAGTGAAGTGACATTCGTTATTTAATTATTGGGGGGATAAAACAAAAAAAAGCCCGCTCAAAGAGCGGGCCGAGACTAAATCAAGTGTTCCTAAAGGAAGAAGTTACCGCGCTAACAGTTGTACTAACATTTCAATCTTAAGATCAAGATGTTACTTGAGTCTAAACATCCCAGAGGGATAAGGGTCGATAGATGGTAACTAGCTTGAGGGGTGGTTAGCCCTTGAAGCTAATGGCGTATAGACCGCCACGTAATGCATCAGTACAAAACCAAGTGTTTTGCCAATAAACATTCTGAATTCCGGTATAAGACATAGTAGATACTCCTAACAAAGTTGTAAAAAAATACTCAAGTTAAACTTGGCTTAGCTTACATAAGACAGTAGCTATCACGCCGCAGAGTCAACTTGTCGCTCAATTCCCTGGAGAAGTATCCATCCTGGATAGACCTAGAGGTGGAAGGCATCATTGCCTAACCAACGAGATAACTATACCCTTGCTGTAATTTTATTACAAGATTTATCTGAAATTTAATCGATCCCAGCCAAATACTGTAAGTTTAATACATGAAAGGTGAGTAATTGGCACGAGATAGGTTAAACAGAGACAGGGTGTTAATACCAACCGGCATAAAGATGTGTTAGCTCAGCGAGAACTTAGCGCTTCTGAGGCAAGGCTATTTATTGCTCCTCGGTAACTGATCCATGCGTTACTCTCGATAATTGCTCCTCCATTATTCTACCTTCGCTCATCCATGGGCTCGTACCTTCTATATCTGTTCTCCATGGTCTTAAGCGTTCCATATAAAATAGACCATATCGTCTTGCAATATAGGCATTCACAACATCTGACCTCCAAGGAGAGAGCACCATTCCTTCGCCCATTAGCCTTGAATTAGTTTGACCAAAAAAATCGACCAGCAGATAAGATGGTTTTGACTGGCTACAGGCGATAAGCAGACAAAAAAAAGCCCGCTCAAAGAGCGGGCAAAGACTAATTTCAAGTGTTCCTAAAGGAAAGAGTTACCACGCTAGCAGTTACACTGGCATATCGATCAGATGATCAAGATGCAACTTGAGTCTAAACATCCCAAAAGGGATTAAGGTTGATGGATGATGGAAACTACTTAAAGGGGTAGTCAGCCCTGTAAACCTTAAAGGATTAACCCTTAGAGTTCATTGCAAATAAGCCGCCACGCAAAGCATCGGTACAGAACCAAGTGTTTTGCCAATAAACGTGCTGATTTCCGGTATAAGACATAGTCAATACTCCTAAACAAAGTTGTAATAAAATTACTCTACTCAAATTTGGCTTAACTTGTAAAACAAAGCAGCTAAAAAGCCGTAGAGTCAACCTGTCGCTCGATTCCTTGGAGAGTTATCCATCCTGGATAGACTTAATGATGGAAGGCTCAGTGCCTAACCAACGAAATCAATTATAGTTAAATGTAATTTAATTACAAGCTTTTTTGATTTATATCTAGAAAAACGCTTTTTTTGCGTAAATTAACCACTATTTTGGTATTTTTCAGTCGGAATGTAGTGAGCGTTGGTGAATAAGTTACAGAAAAGTTTCAGATAAACGATGAAAAACAACCAAGATAAAAACTGGGGCAGCTGATTAGAGAAGGGAAATGACATCATACTTTGCAAACTAGTCACTGCAAGTGACACATTGTGTCACTTGCAGCTTAATGGAATTTTATCCTCTGGTGATGTGTTTATACAGGCCGACTAAAGGAGCCGCCGTCGGCTTTCCGTATTGTGGGTGACCTTCGGTCGCACTACCCGCTATATCGACATGGGTATAGGCCAGTGGCATTTTTGATGTGCTTCCATGGGAACTTAAACCTGAGGCTTGCAGAAGAAACGCCGCCGGATATTGATGTCCTCTCGCGGTAACCGAAGAGGGGGCATTATTCGAAGAGAGTATATCGGCGGCCCCCGATGGATCGATAATCTTAGCAAAATCCTCACGACGCAGTGCCGATTGCTCGATAGGTTCCCCCCAAGCCAACCCTTCGTTTGCCATGCTCGCAGCAATACCGGCTTGCTTAGCGACAGCATTCTCAACCGTCGCGGTATAACCACCATAACAGCGGACCACGTGGCCGGTAAGTGTGGCAACGGAAAAGAGTTCAGGCTTTATCGCTTTTTCAGCCTTAATTCTGAGATGGGACAGGAGATCCGCTAACACTAAACGCCCTTCCGCATCCGTATTACCAATTCTGACTCTGACACCGGCATGGCTGGTAATGATCTCATCGGTCACAAAGGCTTCACTGCCAATGCTGTTTCTGACTAAGCCAAGCTCAGCGACCACTCGAATACCTTTAGGTTTAAGCAAAGATAAGGTTTTCATCAGGCCGGCAACGGCTGCGGCGCCACCTTTATCGCGGCTCATCCCCGCCATACCACCAGCAACCTTAATATCTGCACCACCGGTATCATAAACCACGCCTTTTCCGGCAAAGAAAAAGGTACGCTCGATAGCCCCCTCTCCCACATACTCGAGCTTAACGACACGTGGCTGATGTCTCGATACTGCAAAAGATGAACGTCCGACAGCGCTGAGTAGAGGATAGTCACGCTCCAAGACATCCCTATCTTCGATCACACCGACCTTGAGGCCCGAGTCCCGATAAGCCGCAACACAGTAGTCGGCAAATGCCGGCGCCGACATTCGCTCAGGCTCTGTACCACAAAGATCTCGCGCCAGTGTCCGCCCGGCCTCGATGGCGTTCAGACTCTGGGATGCTTTAGATGAGTTAAGCAAACCGATAGCCTCAAATTCCGGGTTGTCCCCTTTAGCCTCACGCAGCTCAAGCGCCTGCCATAATTCCTGACCGCAAGACAGAGCTGCCACTTCAGAAGCAAATTGATATCTGGGATCACCATTTTTAGCCACCAGCAGTAACGGACGAGTAGCGCCGGCGTCCTTAGCCAGCTTGATACCGACTCTGGCAGCATCGGCAAAGACTCTGACATCTTCGAAATCATCCACACTATTTTTTACCGGAGAGATGATGAGACGACCGCCGACTAATCCCGGGGCAAACAGTAACGTAGGAGAGTGACCGACGCGCTTATCTACCTTAGCGCCATGATCTGCCAACAGTGAAATTTCATCGAAGCCGGTTTGGCTAGTATCGGCAGCGACAACGACGAGTGCATCCCAGCCGCTACCTTCAAAAATTGCATCATCATCTTGTACATCAACAACATTAACCTGAGCCATGAACCATCCTTTTGCTTGTGAGATCAAACCGATATCATTGCAGGCAGTGAGTACCGAGTCGAATATTGATAACCTCGAACCTATTTTTATAAATAGTTGCCGAAGATAAAATCATCTAGTTTTGGCAAACAATATGCCCTTAAATCCACTTCAATGCCAAGCTCTTTTGTCGAGCTTCTTTGTCGGGAAGGAATCACAATGGCAACTTTCGCTGACACTTTAATTACCGGCAGACACTCACAGGAATCACTCATCTCCCAAAGTGCTCCAAACACTGTGGTAAACTATGGCAATTTTTAGCCTCATCGACTTTAAAAGAGGAGTCATCAGTGACAGCATTAAGTCAATTACAACCTCAAGCCCTGTGGCAGTGGTTCGAACAAATTTGTGCAATTCCCCATCCATCTAAACATGAGCATGCTTTGAGCGAACATATTCAAGCCTGGGCCAAAGATAAGCAACTCGAACTGGTTGAAGATAAAGTCGGTAACCTCATCATTAAGAAGCCAGCTACACCGGGTATGGAAAACCGCAAGGTTGTTGCCCTGCAGGCTCATATCGATATGGTGCCGCAAAAGAACTCCGACAAGGTCCATGATTTCGAGAAAGACGCGATTGAACCCTATATCGATGGTGAGTGGGTAAAAGCGACCGGAACAACCTTGGGTGCTGATAATGGTATCGGCATGGCGTCTGCGTTAGCCATTTTAGGTTCAGACGATATTCCTCACGGCCCACTGGAAGTCCTGCTGACAATAGATGAAGAAGCGGGCATGACGGGTGCATTTGGCCTGGAAGCTGGTTATCTCGATGCTGAAATCCTGATTAATACGGATTCCGAGCAAGAGGGCGAGATCTACATGGGTTGTGCCGGCGGCGCCGATGGAGAGATAACCCTACCGATCAGCTGGCAAGCTCCGGCAGCAGATAGCCAAACATTGAACCTGACCATTGCAGGCCTTCGAGGCGGTCACTCAGGCGTTGATATACATTTAGGTCGCGGAAATGCCAACAAACTATTGGCCCGCTTCCTGTTCGATAACGCATTGACGCTGGGACTCGAGCTGAGTCACTTCCAGGGAGGCTCTCTTCGTAACGCTATCCCAAGAGAAGCCACCGCGACACTCAATGTAAGCGCTGCAAAACTCGCTGAGCTACAAAAGGCCGTCACTGAGTATGAAAACTTATTGAAGCAAGAGTTAAGTATCACTGAGCCGAACCTCGCATTAACCTTAGTGGAAACCTCTAATGCAACACAGGTGATAAGCACTGAGGCACAAACAAGCCTTGTCAACTTAATGCACGCATGTCCGAACGGTGTCGTTCGCATGAGTGATGAGATTGAGGGGGTGACTGAGACATCGCTGAACTTAGGTGTGATCACCACAGGTGAAGATAAGGTTACCCTGCTCTGCCTTATCCGTTCACTGATGGACTCGGGTCGTGAGAATGTTGAAGGTCACTTGAGCGCTCTAAGCCAATTAGCCGGTGCAAAAATTGCCTTTAGCGGTACTTACCCGGGCTGGAAGCCGGATAACAGCTCACCGGTGATGGCGTTGGTACGTGAGACCTACGACAGCATCTATAACAAAGAGCCTGTTATCATGGTAATTCATGCGGGACTAGAGTGTGGTCTGTTTAAGAAGCCCTATCCAGAAATGGACATGGTATCAATTGGCCCGACTATTCGTTTCCCACATAGCCCGGATGAGAAGGTGCTTATTGAAACGGTAGGTCAATATTACCAGCTGCTGTTAGCCGTACTGGAACGTATTCCAGAGAAAGGTTAAGTTTATCAGGCCCTAGGTTCTAGAACCTAGGGCCTAGTGACTTCTTAGTATCCTAGGGGCTAGATTCTAGGAACTCGAACCACTCTAAATCCTAGTATCTCAAGCTCTTCTCTTAATCCTAGGCACTCGAGCCTAGAATCTAGTTACCTCTTAAAACCCAAGGTCCATCTGAGACTCTCTCACTTCGTTATCTTCGGCTGTTTTAATGTCTGACTGACTCGCTAAGCCTACAGAAACGCCAAGCAATCGAATGCCTCGCCCCTCCTGCCGCTCTAACGCCTGAGAAAGTAGATCATAAAACAACTTTACCGACACCTCATCACTTCGATGCTCTATGGTCGTCTGTTTAAAGTCATTAAACTTAAGCTTAACAACCTGCTTATGGATGGTGCGATCTTTGGCGCTACGCTTTATTCGAGTCGCTAACTCCTGGATTAACTGGGGCATCACGGCCTGACACTGCTCTAAGCTATAGATATCTTTAGCCAGCGTGGTCTCTACGCCTACGGACTTTCGTTCCCTGTGTGGGGAGATATTACGGGTATCAATACCTTGTGCACGTTCAATCAATACGGAGCCAAATTTGCCAAATCGCTCAATTAACGCCCCTTCAGGGTAAGCCTGCAGATCACTACAGGTGATTAAGCCGATATCTTCAAGTTTTTTTCCGGTAACCTTGCCCACTCCGGGGATCTTGGTGAGTGGCAAATCCTTTACGAATGCCGGGATCATATTGGGTGTTATCACATACTGTCCGTTAGGTTTATTAAGATCGGAGGCTATCTTTGCGAGAAACTTAATGGGGGCGATCCCGGCTGAGGCGGTTAACCCCGTCAGTTCAAATATCTCTTGTCGAATGGCCTCAGCGATCAAGGTTGCCGAGCCCTGACACTGGGTACAATCAGTAACATCGAGATAGGCTTCATCGAGCGAGAGTGGCTCTATCAAGTCGGTGTAACGCGAAAAAACCTCTCGGATCTGGGCCGACACCTCCTTATAGACTGACATACGTCCCGGCACCAATATCAGATCGGGACAGAGTTTCAGGGCATAGCCCGAGGCCATGGCCGAGCGAACACCAAATTGTCTGGCTTCATAGTTACAGGTACTGATGACACCACGCCTGTCGCTTCTTCCTCCCACGGCTATAGGTTTCCCCCTTAACTCAGGGAAGTCACGCATCTCCACCGCGGCAAAATAACAATCCATATCGATATGAATGATTTTTTTCACTAAACTAAATTCACAAATAGTACCTATCAAACAAGATACTGTATATTTAAACAGTACTCAAGGGGAACACACAAAAACAGAAAGGAGGCCTTAGGCCTCCTCTCAATATTAGCTTCATTGAATTAAATCTCTACTAAGTTTGCCTGCATATGACTTTCGTCATTCACCGCATAAGCATTTACAGGGTTAGCAAGCAGTTGGCAGGAGACTCGATTGAGGTTAAAACTGTGCGTAGATCATCTTAAGCTCAGTCAGTTTAAGAACACTAAAAAATTTCGATATCGTCCTCAAATTTCTTCAAGGAGATTAACTGCTGAGATACCAGCTCTTCAAATATCTCAATTCGGTTACGACCATTTTCCTTAACATAATAGAGAGCCTGATCGGCCTTTTCCAGTAAACCACTGGCTTGCTCACCGGGCAATATCTCTGTCATCCCCATGGAGAGCGTAACCTGGATATTATCATCATGAAACTCGCACAGCTCGTTACAGAAACGCTCGCACTTAGCACGCACCCTCTGTTTAGTATCCGGAGCAATCAAGAGCACAAACTCGTCGCCCCCAAATCTGAACATTTCGTCATTCTCACTAAATACGTTTCGCATAACGGTAACTAAATCCAACAGAATTTCATCACCATAGAGATGACCGAAAGTATCATTGATAGATTTAAACTTATCGATATCAAAAATACAGAGCCAGTAACTCAACCTCTGACTATCGAGCTCGGTATTTTTATGGCTGGTTTCACTCGCCAGCTTCAACCTGGCCTCGAATGCCTTTCTGTTCAGTAAGCCGGTCAGCACGTCTGTTTCACACTCGATAACTATGCCGAGAAAATTTTCATAAACTTTTGCGAAACCATTTAATAAATTAATATTTTGGTCTGAAAGATAGGTGATTTTTACCCAAAGCACCTTAACAATACAGTTGTTTAAAATGATAGGTATGGCAACTTGTGCCGGGATAGTATCGCGGCAGCAGTAAATTTGGCGCATCGACACACAGTGAGTAAAGCAAGCTAAGCTTTGCTTTAATCCACCGGCATCATTGAGCAGATGTTCGGGAAGTATCACCTCTTCCCGTCCATCATCAGAAAGGGAGGTATCGAGTATCTGTACATCTATGGGGGCGATAAACTGTCTAACTGTGGAGATAAGGCTTGCGGTAAGTGAATCTAGCTGACGATGTTCCGTCAAGTGAACAACTGAATCTAATATAACTTCCATGTCAAAACTCATCGGCCATGCTCATTCATCGACAAATCGTTGAACAAAGTATAGCCAAACATCTTCGGAAGTCGTTGCTTTTCGGACATAAAAAAGCACCTTTTACTAAAAGTGTTAGTTAAGGTGCTCAATTAGGGTGAATCTAAGTTAACTAAAGAATGCGATTCTTATTAAGTTTTTCCAATCGTTCCGCTTCGGCCATTTTAGCCTTGCGATTTTCACATGGGTCATCGCAATCACACGCCTTCTCAATTCCGAGTGCACCTAACCCACCGCAGCTACCGGCAACGGCTGTGCGTTTAACCAAATACCCAATCGACATTAATAAAAAGAACAGCAGTAATACTACAAATGCCGCTATAAATGTACTCATTATGCACTCCAACAATAGCGTGATTAGAACATTATACCATCAAATCACTATCGAATACGTTAAAGCTATCATCCTGATACACAGTTAACGCTTAAAATGTGTCCTACTCAGCTACGAATGGCTTAAAGGCATCACTATAAAAAACTTTAAAGCCATCATCCTGTTTCTCGATCAACATGATAGCCAATCCCTCTTGCTTAGCAAGCTCCAGTGATGCCTGCGTCCCCATGACCATCATAGCGGTAGCATAACCATCTGCCACCATAGACTGCTTATGTAAGACGGTAACTGACGCTAACCTGTGGTCGATAGGGTAACCGTCACGAGGATCGATAAGGTGAGAGAATTGACGTCCCTCCTCTTCATAATAATTACGGTAATCACCAGACGTTGCAACCGCCATATCACCTGGTGCAATCACCTGCTGTATCTCACGATCATCGACATCGGGTTGCTCAATAGCTACGCGCCATGGTGAGTCATCGATTTTTTGACCAAATACGCTTAGCTCACCGCCCACCTCGACCAAGTAACCCGATACCTGATACTTATCGAGCAAAGCTGCGACAACATCGACACCGAAGCCCTTGGCTATCGATGAGAGATCCACATATAAGTCAGGGTTGGTCTTACTAAGTTTGTTGCCCTTGAGGTGCAGGTATTCAATGCCAGTCTTGGCTTTCGCGGCGGAAATTACCGCCTGAGAGGGCAATTTTGTCGGCCGTTTGTCAGGCCCGAACCCCCATAGATTGACCAGCGGTCCCAAGGTGATATCAAGCGCACCACCTGTAACCTTATACAGATGTATCCCCTCGGCGATAACAAATGCCGTATCGGCAGATATCGTCACAGTCTCTTCATGGCTCATATTGTTAAAGCGAGACAACTCAGAGTCGGGCCTATAAGTCGACATCTGATCATTGACCTTTTCGAGTGCAAGGTCTACCTCGGCTTGTAACAGATTAGCCTCAGGCAGTTGCTCATTAGGAACAACTTTGATGTGGTACGTCGTGCCCATGGTATTACCCGAAAGCGACACCATTTCAGCTGGTTGAGTACAGCCTGAAACAAAAAAGGCTAGCCCGATGAGAGCTAACCAGTTTACTAAGGTCTTTTTCATTTTGACCTGGATCCTTAATCACTATTCTACTTATGTCGTCTGTTTCGAAGAAGAAAAGTGCACATTACGAATTATCTATGCCCACTTTTCCCGGTTCAAATCAGATGACAACGACTTCAGCAGATTCTAGCTTTATAAGAAGTAATTAGCCACCGAAGTCATCCAACAGGATGTTTTCATCTTCGACACCTAAATCTTTAAGCATACCGATAACTGCGGCGTTCATCATTGGAGGACCACACATGTAGAACTCACAATCTTCCGGCGCTTCATGGTCGCGCAGGTAACTTTCATAAAGTACATTATGAATGAAACCAGTCTTGCCCTCCCAGTTATCCTCAGGCTGAGGATCAGAAAGTGCCACATGCCAATCGAAGTTCTCGTTATCAGCCGCTAAGCCATCGAAATCTTCTACATAGAACATTTCGCGCTTAGAACGAGCACCATACCAGAAGCTCATCTTACGGTTAGTCTTAAGACGTTTAAGTTGGTCGAAGATATGAGAACGCATAGGCGCCATACCTGCACCGCCACCGACAAAGACCATTTCATTATCAGTCTCTTTAGCAAAGAACTCACCAAATGGCCCCGAGATTGTCACCTTATCACCCTCTTTAAGGCTAAAGATGTACGAAGACATCTTACCGCAAGGAAGTGTTAGGTTACGTGGAGGAGGCGTCGCAATACGCACGTTCAACATGATGATACCTTCCTCTTCAGGATAGTTCGCCATTGAATATGCACGGATTGTCTCATCATCAACTTTAGATTCTAAATTGAAGAAACCAAAGTGTTCCCAATCGCCACGGTATTCTGCAGGAATATCATAATCTGCATATTTAACGTGATGAACAGGCGCTTCAATTTGAATGTAACCACCGGCGCGGAAAGGTACCGAGTCACCATCAGGGATTTGAAGCTTAAGCTCTTTAATGAAAGTGGCCTTGTTATCGTTAGAGATAACGGTACATTCCCACTTCTTGACACCGAAGATCTCCTCTTCGAGTTCAATTTCCATATCGGTTTTCACGTTTACCTGGCAAGATAAACGACAGCCCTCACGAGCCTCACCTTTATTGATATGGTCCATCTCAGTTGGCAGAATATCACCGCCGCCTGATTTAACGTGTACTTTACACTGACCGCAAGTACCACCGCCGCCACAGGCGCTCGGTATAAAAATACCCTGCTCAGCGAGTGCACCAAGTAACTTACCACCAGCAGGTATGCTGATCCCTTTTTCAGGATCATCATTGATACCAATTGTAATGTCACCACTGTTCACTAACTTTGACTTGGCAAATAAAATGATTAACACCAAACCTAAGACAATAGCGGTAAACATACTCACACCGAGGTAAACCTCGAGAGGAGTAGATTTAAGAATATCCATTAACTTATCCTTAAAAGTCCGAAATAGGAACCCAATGGGCCCCTGTTATAGGGACACACCAGAAAACGACATGAATCCAAGCGCCATCAAACCCGCAGTAACAAAGGTAATACCTAAGCCACGTAGTCCATCAGGCACATCAGCATATTTCAGCTTTTCACGGATACCAGCTAACAAGACGATAGCTAATGCAAAACCAAGCCCTGAACCCACACCGAACACCATACTTTCTACCAGGTTGTAATCACGTTCAACCATGAAAGATACCGCACCAAAAATTGCGCAGTTTACGGTGATAAGTGGAAGGAAGATCCCCAGAGCGTTATAAAGTGGTGGGAAGAACTTATCCAACACCATCTCAAGGATCTGTACGAGTGCAGCGATCACACCGATGAAGGTGATAAACTTCAAGAAGCTCAAATCGGCTTCCGGAAGACCAGCCCAAGTCAATGCACCTGGCGCTAACAGCCCCTGATAGATGATCTGGTTAACCGGAACTGAAATCGCCAGTACCACAACTACTGCAATACCCAATCCCATCGCTGTGGTCACTTTCTTTGAAACCGCCAGGAATGTACACATTCCCAGGAAGAAAGAGAGTGCCATATTCTCGATGAAAATAGAGCGAATTAGCAAACTAATATAATGTTCCATCGCGCTTACCCTTTTGCTTCAACTTGCTCTGGCTTAATAGTACGGATGATCCAGATCAAAGTACCGATTAAGAAGAACGCACTCGGTGGTAGCAATAACAGACCGTTAGGCTGATACCAGCCACCGTCTGAAACCTTGCTTAAGATCTCGACACCAAATAGCGAACCATTACCAAAGAGTTCACGGACAAAACCAACTGACAGCAAGATAGCACCGTAGCCGATACCGTTACCTATACCATCCATAAAGCTCATCATTGGTGGCGTTTTCATCGCATAAGCTTCGGCGCGCCCCATTACGATACAGTTAGTAATAATCAAACCAACAAATACCGAAAGCTGCTTAGCCACATCGTAGGCATAGGCCTGTAGCACCTGATCAACCACGATTACCAGTGATGCAATAATCGTCATCTGAACGATAATACGCACGCTGCTGGGAATATGGTTACGTAGCATTGAGATAAACAAGTTAGAGAATGCACAAACGGCAGTTAATGCAATCGTCATAACCAATGCAGTTTCCAACTTACTGGTTACAGCAAGTGCACTACATACACCCAATACCTGCAAGGCAATCGGGTTGTTACTCACTATCGGTCCCGACAGGACCTCCTTAAGTTCTTTAGCGTTAGCCATTAGCTCAGCCCTCCCTTACGAACTTTCTCGATAAAGCGAGCAAAACCTTCCTCACCTAACCAAAAATCTAATGAGTTTTGAACACCGTTACCCGTCAAGGTTGCACCAGAGAGGGTATCAACACCATGGACAGAAGCAGCAACAGCCGGAAGCTTAGTAACTTTAATCGCTAACTCCCCTTGCTCGTTATAGAGCTTCTTACCGTGCCATTTTGCCATCCATTGAGGGTTTTGTACTTCACCACCCAGGCCAGGTGTTTCACCCGAACCGGTAAATGAGTAATAAACCAGACTTTTAATGGTATTAATATCTGGTTCAACGGCTAAGAAAGCATACATGGTCGACCAAAGACCGTAACCTTTAATAGGTAAGATGAGTGTCTTAGGTTTACCTTGCTCATCATTAACCACATAGACAACAGCAGTGTTAGCAACACGTTTAACTGATGCGACATCATTTTGCGGTTTGAATGAGTTTTTCAGGTCACGCGCTGCCTTATCGGCATCGAATGAATCTGCATCACCTTCAACCCACTCACCTGTTTTCAGGTCAACCAATTTAGCTTCAACAAACTTAGCGTAAGTCTCAAGTACTTCAGCTTTATCTACTTTTGCTTCTTTAGTATCGATAAGGCCTGCAGCTTCAAGAATATACTTCTGCTTATCGAGCAATTTATTCTCTATCTGAATTGGTCGTAGCAATACCGCTGCGGTTGATACAAAAACCGAACAGATAAAGCATAAACCGACAACCACAAAGAGAGTTCTGCCGAACGAATCTTTATTACTAGCCACGAGCGATCCTCCGCTTGATATTTGCCTGAACCACAAAATGGTCAAACAGCGGTGCAAACAGGTTGGCGAATAAGATGGCCAACATCATACCTTCTGGGAATGCTGGGTTAATGACGCGAATAAACACAGCCATTGCACCAATCAAGATCCCGTAACTCCATTTCGCCTGGTTGGTAAACGAAGCCGATACCGGGTCGGTTGCCATAAACATCATACCGAAGGCAAAACCACCGAGTACCAAGTGCCAGTACCAAGGCATAGCAAACATAGGGTTAGTATCACTACCAATTGCATTGAGGAGCATAGAGACGGCAATCATACCGACCATTACACCTGCTATGATGCGCCATGAAGCGATACGGGCATAAACGATGACTGCGCCACCCAATAGAAGTGCCAAGGTCGAGACTTCACCGACCGAACCAGGAATGAAGCCCAGGAAGTTATCCCACCAATCTTGGTTAAAGCCAAACTCAAGAGTACCTTGAGCCGCTTGACTCAATGCTGTAGCGCCAGTGAACCCATCGGCAACTACCCAAGAGGTGTCACCTGACATACTCAGAGGGTAAGCAAAGAATAGGAAAGCACGACCAGCAAGTGCTGGGTTGAGGAAGTTACGGCCAGTTCCGCCGAATATTTCCTTGGCTACAACCACACCGAAGGTGATACCCAGTGCTACCATCCACAAAGGAATGTTAGGTGGCAGTGTCAGCGCAAACAGGATTGAGGTAACAAAGAAACCTTCGTTAACTTCATGACCGCGTACAGAGGCAAACAAGACTTCCCAAATACCACCGACTGCGAATGAAACCGCATAGATAGGCAGGAAGAAGCAGGCCCCGTACCACATTAGCGCCGGCCAGCCAGAACTTGCACTCAACTCGGTACCAAACATGCTAAACAGACTTACCTGCCAAACATCAGGAGTGGCAAAGCCAGCAGCTAAAGCAATTTGAGCCTGTAGTCCTATGTTATACATACCCACAAACATCGCAGGAAATACACAGGCCCAAACCATGATCATCATACGCTTCAGGTCGAGATTATCACGAACATGGGTTGCCCCTTTGTTCACCTGACCTGGGGTATAAAAAACCGTGTACGCCGCTTCGAAGAGCGCATAAAACTTCTCATATTTTCCGCCTTTCTCAAACTGCGGTTCAATAGTTTCGAATATTTTCTTAAGACCCATTAGCCTTCCCTCACGATCGTATCTAAACAGTCACGCAGATAAGTGGCGTAATCATACTTACCGGGACATACGACGGTACACAGTGCCAAATCTTCCTCATCCAACTCCAATGCGCCCAAAGTAACGGCACCATCTGCATCACCCGAGACTAAGTCACGAAGCAACATGGTTGGCAGAATATCGAGTGGCATTACACGCTCATAGTTACCAATCGGTACCATGGCTCGGTCTGAACCACCGGTACTCGTCGTCATATTGAACAAACGAGAAGGTGAGAAGTGACCAAGGAAAGCGCGAGTGATTGAGAACTTATTCGGTCCAGGCATAGCCCAACCGATAAACTCCATCTCTCTACCTTCTTCGAGTAAAGACACTTGCTGATGGAAACGACCAAGATAGGCATGTGGGCCAGTAGCGGTACGACCACTAAGAACTGAACCAGAGATCACACGTACTTCACCATCGGTAACTTCACCGGCAGAGATCTCTGCGGTAGAAGCGCCAAGTTGAGTACGTACGAGTCGTGGTTTAGCCGCCTTTGGGCCGGTAATTGCTATCACACGCTGAGTATTTAGCTCACCGGTAGTAAATAGCTGACCAACCGCAATCACATCTTGATAACCTATATGCCAAACAGTTCTGTTAACTGAAGCTGGTAATAGGAAATGAATATGTGTACCGGCCAGACCTGCTGGATGTGCTCCTGCAAACTCTTCTACCTGCGCGTTAGCAGCTGGAATATCGGTTCCAGGCGCTTTACACAGATAAACTTTACCTTCAGTCAATCTCGACAGGACCTTAAGTCCGTTGGCAAAATCTTCTTTATGCTCACCGATAACCACTTCCGGGTCGGCTGCAAGAGGTTGAGTATCTATCGCGGTAACGAAGATGCCGGCAGCGGTAGAATCTACAGCTGGGGCTTTACTGAAAGGACGAGTTCTCAACGCCGTCCACAGACCCGATTCAATCAGGTTGTCACGAACTTGTTGAGAGTCAAGCGTGTCTAGTTGTGCGGCATCAAACTTAGCAAAGGAAACACTCTCTTCCCCTTCCATAGCGATGACGACAGACTGAAGTACACGTTGGGCGCCCCGGTTAACTTCTAAAATTGTGCCACTGGCTAAAGCAGTATATTTAACACCAAGGTTCTTTTTATCTTCAAAGATAACCTGACCTTTTTTAACTTTATCACCCACCTTAATTTTCATGGTAGGACGTAAGCCAATATACTCTTCACCCAAAGTAGCTACACGTTTAATGGCTGAGCCATTATGGATAACTTGCTCTGGTCCGCCTGCTATGGGCAGGTCCAATCCTTTCTTTATTGTAATCATATCCACAAGCACTACGTTATGAAGGAAAGAAAATGCGACGCGTTCCTGCTAAATATGACAAGTCTTCATCAAAACCCATCTCATTGAGCTAGCGCAGATTTATTACAGAAATGCGACCGCAATCACGCTGTTCGCGCGCATTTTACCGCAAATATCACTGTATCGCCATGAAAAATGTGAGTGTTTTAAGTGGATAATGAAGTTTTTTAGAATCAGCCTAAGATCACACTTTAGTATTTATATTTGATTCAGGTACTACTAAAGCGATTCAGCCCCTGACCTAGCAAGGTTATCAAGCATTTAAAAGAGATGATTCCCCTTAAATAGGTTAATTTTAAACAATTTTTAACTTAAGTTTAACCGCCTATTAATTGAACAACCCCAGCGCTATTAACGGATGATTTTTAACCACCCCAATTGTGAGTTAAGTGCGTAAAATAGGTCTAACTTACTAATCTCACGATTTTTTTGGCTGATTATTTCAAACAGAATTTCTGAATAAAAAAAGCGGCAAAGCCGCTTTTTTATCAATGACGGTTTAGTATTGCTTATAATCCGTTCAGTATCTCGTCACTCAATTTCAATTCATCATTCTTATTAATGCTGATCCCTGCAGCGATAATTGAACGGGCGATACTCTGCGCCTGCTCTAACGAGTGCATATCAAATGTTCCGCACTGATATTCGTTTAATTCGGGGATTTGAGCTTGTTCGGCAACTTTTAATACATCATTCATAGAAGCAAGCCAAGCTTCGGCAACATCAGCTTCTGCCGGAGTGCCAATCAGACTCATATAAAAGCCAGTACGACAGCCCATTGGAGATATATCGATAATTTCGACAGAATCACCATTTAAATGATCACGCATAAACCCGGCATAAAGGTGTTCCAGAGTATGAATTCCCCTTTCACTTAAGATATCTTTATTAGGTACACAAAAACGCAGATCGAAAACCGTAATGACGTCACCCTTTGGGGTTTTCATGGTTTTCGCAATTCGAACCGCCGGGGCCTGCATGCGGGTATGGTCAACAGTAAAACTATCAAGTAAGGGCATATCTAGTCTCCAAGTGTTGTGGCGTTGATGATAATGGTATCAGCAACGCACATCCGTCTTCTTTTAACTGCATACTAGCACATACTTTGTACGACTTTTCATACTGTTCCGTTATACCAATTGCATTAAATAATTAACCACTTCAGAGCCCCTCAGGTTTTTCAATTCAAGGCGCATTGATGAAAAAATGGTTATTCCCTTTTAAGTCAATGCAAAGCAGAAGTGGGAAGCCTGAGGGACTCACGTAGTGCGACTGATGTTTAAAGCCAAGGGCAAAGCCCTTTATGCTGCACTGGATGCTTTCGATATACGACTGCATGGATGCAGAAGGTAGAGCAACGCAGGAGCTTGTTGCCGAGAATAACTATTAGCTTCAATCATCCTACTTGCCTACAGAGCTTTGAATTCTCGCTGAATGGTCAGGTACTTAATGCAACTGGTATTATCAGGTATATGTTGTTTATCGCCGCTCTCAACCAGTGCTAATCGATGCGTGTTTGCCAGGATGAGCAAAATAGTGGTTAGGAATAGGTGCGATAGATAATGGAGAGTCGAAAACACGAAGTGAGTGATAAGTGAGGAGTGAGGAGTTAAACACCAAATAAAGTGTCACTTATCTCTGGACGAGATCCAGATAAAGAAAAGACCATAACGATTAGCGTTATGGCCTTTATGTATATCAGGAAGCAAGCCGCTATACCAATCTCACTAAACAGTATTAGCCCTTACACTTCGGCGAGGCTGGTAGGTCGCCTTCTTCTGCCCATTCTGTCGGCGTAAAAGTATGCATAGATAATGCGTGTAAACCATTCTCAAACTCAGTCACTAAAGCCTCATTTACCGCACGGTGACGTGCTAATAAACGTTTGCCCTCAAATGAGCCACAGGTAATGATCACCTTAAAGTGTGTCTCTGAATTCGGTGGCACATGGTGATTATGACTCTCGTTAATCACCTCTAAGTGAGATGGAGACAGAGCCGCGGTGAGTTTTTCGGTAATGATCTGTTCTACTGACATAACGATATTCTCAGTGATACATAAATGCTATGGCGGCAGATTACTGCTTAGGGGGGAAAAGGTCAACTCCCCCCGTTTTCCACTATGTTGAGGCCCCTATATTCAAGTCCCGGTGTTCAGTCCCCTTCTTACCCCTATGTTCAAGAGGATAAGGAGTGACGACTATAAGACTCTGACCCTTTATAAGACCGTTACCTTTATAAAATTGAGACCCTTGCATCCTCGCTCACGCCTTCCAGCAACTCAACAACACTCTCGGTACTTATCCCTTCCGGTATTGCAAGATTCAAGGTAGAAGAGAAAACGGTTTGCCCTATCGTGGACACATGTACCCGATTAAACTCCATATGTTCAATAACTAAATCTAAATTAGAGAGTATATCGACAATATCCCGGGTCAAACCGGCACGGTCACCACAATCTAGGGTCAGATGTAACGCCGTGGATACTGTTTCGGCTTCAGTGACGACCTCGTCGAAGAAAAAGCGTAGCGCGGCGAACTCTGACTCGAATTTTGCTTTCAATTCAGCTTCTGCTTCCTGCGCGATAGCCACTTTCATCATGGCTGAGAAGTGACCATCCACTTTTATCACTTTACTCGTTAGCCACTCCCCTTCGAAACTGCGAGTCACTTCAGCTAAAGACTTGATTATACCCGGTGTGATTGGCCCAATTACGGTAGTAATAAACAGCTTCTTCATTTGATACTCCTTATGCTAAAAAAACGAGCAGAATGACATTCAATACTTACTTCTATCAGATTGAGCTTAGAATATTTATCTGGTCAATATTGAGATCTGAATAACATAAAAGTAGACAAGTCACCTAACCTAATATTGGCACATATTTTCAATCCGTTGTGATCTCTTTATGGAAATTTTTAACTAAGGTCCTAAAGGTAAAATTAAGCCTGGGCTCCATAACCTTCATTCGCTTAGGCAGACTATGTTCCCATTCCTTCTGCATCGGCCATTGCATCAGCAACAGATCGCCACTCTCAAGCGAAATAGTAATCTTATGATGACTTGATTTATGACGAATAAAGAAGTCACGCGTCGCCCCCAACGTCACAGAGGCTATATCACTGCCAATGGCTATTTCGGGCTCGTTATCACTATGCCATCCCATAGACTCTGTGCCATCGGCATAACGGTTGACCAGAACACCATTGGCATTTAAACCAAAGTCGCGCTTCAATTTTTGTTGTAACATACGAGCATATTTCGGCCATGGCAGCGCATGAATAAAGAGACCCGAGTAGAGATAGTCACACCCTTCATCACCGAACCAAGCTTGGGTTCTGGGGATGGCATGTTGCCTCCCATAGACCTTAATAATGGGGCTGGACAGAGGGTAAGCACTCGCTTCCTCCAATAAGGCTGTCTGTTGTGCTTCGTTAAGGTAGCCCCGAATAAGTTTAATCGGTGGCTCTGGGGCATTAACACCTGAGTCTTGAGGAGCATCGAATCTCAAACCTTGTTGTTTCATCTCATTCTCCAATCCCTCAACCCAATAAGCTCTATACTAGCCGCAAGCAATAGTCATATGTACCTTGCAGCCTAAATCTGCGATAATACGTGCCCTTATTTTATTGGTGCAGTTTGGCATATGACAACACAATTTTCAGTCGAAGGTATCGAGCTCGAATTAACTCGTTATCCTAAAAATCAGGAATCGAATTTACAGGCTTGGGATGCGGCCGATGAACACCTGATTAAACATCTTAAAGAGACTGAACAAGTGCCTGTTGCTACGGCTATCATCAATGATAATTTCGGAGCATTGACAGCATGCCTGCGTTCGATGGAACCACAATGGCCATTAGCCGTCGAAACCGACGCTAAAACCAGTCAATTAGGTACGCTGCAAAACTTAGAGAATAACAAACTCAGCTCAGATGATATTCAGTGGCTAAACAGTCGTGAAAATATCCCCGGAGCCATCGAGTTGGTGTTGATGAAATTACCAAAGAACCTCGGCTATTTTGCCCACCAGCTCAACCGTTTATCTCAGATCCTGCCAGAAGGTACCCAGGTATTGATAGGCGCTAAAGCCAAATCGATCAACAAATCTTTACTTGAGCTTTTTGCTAGAAATCTGGGCCCGGCGAGTGCCAGCCTGACCTGGAAAAAGACCCGTGTTATCACCTGCATTGCGGACGGAAAAGCCCGCGAGCTTCCAAAAGAAAACCTATGGTCGATTCCTGACTTAAACCTCAAGATCACCAATCTCAGCAATGTCTTTGCTTCCGGCAAACTCGATATCGGTGCCCGCATAATGCTCGACAACATGCCTAAGGGTGACTTCAAGTCGATTATCGATCTGGGCTGCGGAAATGGCGTATTGGGGCTCAATGCCAAGCAACTCTTTCCGCAGGCCTATATTCATTTTGTGGACGATTCAGAGATGGCGGTCGAATCGGCGAGACAGAACTGGGCATTGAATAAATTAGATACACAGGGTCTTGTCGGCGAGCAAGCCACCTTTGGCTGGGATGATTGTTTGACTCACCTCAATGAAGGTATTCGCCCCGAACTGATCCTCTGTAATCCTCCTTTTCATCAAGGGGAAGCAATAACGGATCATATCGCCTGGCAGATGTTCCTCCAGTCCTGGCGAGCACTAAAAAATGGCGGCATTTTACATGTCGTGGGTAACCGTCACCTGGCTTATCATGTGAAACTGCAGCGTATCTTTAAAAACTGCACCACAGTCGCATCTAACGGTAAGTTTGTTATTTTGCAGGCGCAGAAGATAAGCAAGAAAGCCGAGCCCCATGAAACCCAGGAGACCTCGACCGAAGCGCCTCATCCCCAAAGTTCACTCTATGGCGCAACAAAACAATAGGGTCAGAGAGTTAAAGACAGAACTAAGAAAAAGTAAGTAAGAGCGAACAAAGCGGGAAGGCTGCGAGCCTTCCCGCCCTCAAACCTTCCTTCCTCCAATCATGGGAGCCATAGATTCTGAAACACGTTCAGAATGACGGCAAAAAGATAAAGCGTTCAATCTAGAAACGGTAGCTCATACCGATATTAAAATTTTGTACCTTAAGCTCTTGAACCGGCACATATTGATACTCGATATTCATCCCGATTCCAGATTGAAACCGTACCTCCCACCCCACAGCGCCATAAAAGTCGCTGCCGCTGGTTTCGACACTCTTGCTCACATCACTACTGAATACAGGTGAAACATCGTAACGGAGCCGATTGGCACTGGCACCAAGCTTTGCATAGAGATGGTTACTTTCTGATAGCGGGACTTGCCCGTAAAGTACGCCTCGTATCCCTTTATAGCTAATATTATCAACTTCGGCGAATAAACCTGTTATAGCCGTCACTACGCCACCCGTACCACCAAATAGCCCGGTTTCAATGCCGAAGTGATCATTAAACATATACCGGTAATACACATCCATATCGTAACTATCTCCGCCGCCGGTTTCCTGCCCGGAGCCGGATTCAAAATCCTGCACACCGAAACCTAGGCTGCCTCCGACAATATGATTTGAATCACCGGCATAGGCGCCTACACTCACCAGGCAGCCGATCACCAACAACAATCTCGTCATGGTTAATTCCTTAATTTATAATGCTTTAACTTTTAATTAATTTATTTCGAATACAGGCCTGTTATCTAATAGCCATTAGATTGCCAGAAACAAAGCGATACATCTGTTGGCTTTCGGCCAACCTTGAAACAACCAGGTAACAGACATGCCGCAATAGTAGAGACAGAAGCTGTACCTAAGCTGAACAAACCTGAGATGGTAAACCAGAAATGGTAAGCCTGGATGCTGAATATCCGGTGGCGAAATTATGATGCCAAGAAGTTAAGCCACAAAGCATGACCAAAATAAGGAAAGGTTAATTTGTCATGGTAGTGAAACTTGCAAATAAGGGGGGGAAGCCCAGCGAGTCAATCACCAGCGGGCGAAATGGTCTTCGGTGAGCCCCAGTAGATTGTCGATAATATGCTTGTTACCAAAATTATCGATAATATAGCCGGAGTAATACCCCAAATATTGTCTGAAGTTACTCTTTAACAGCAATAGGTTAAGCTTCTCTTGCCGGCAGTTGACGGGATTAAAACTTAATTCAACCTGACCATTATCCGAATAGATACGCCATGAAGTCTGGGCCTGCCTGTGACTCTCAACTCCGGTTACCCGTTGAAAGATGAAGTGCACCGGCCCTAACAGGTGCCGCTCACCGTTAACCCAGAAGACATTCTCATTACAACCGGTTTCATTAACCCCAGCCGCTAAATTAAGTCCCAGGACACCATCATGGGTATGGGCATTGATACTAGCCCAACGCCAACTCGTCTCTCGGCGCATATACCCTGCGGAAAAATCATAGCCAGCTAATGCATTGTTCAAGGGCTGAGGTTCATCGTCGATGGTGAGCTCCCCAGTAGGCTTGAGCCCGTTATGCTTCTGCGTATAGGTCCAGCCGCTGTATCCGGTCGGGTTACACATGGCCATAGGTAAGCTCAATACAGGGGTATTAAGATCGAGCTCGGCCTGAATATTGGCCGTCAAAATTGACACATGCCACACACCGTCAGATATCGTAAAGGAGACTTTCGCCCTCCTATTGCCCATCTTTGCAACGCCTGACATCGGAGACGGCGTCAATTCATACCCTCTGCCCAATGGCTTCAACCAGGTCGTTTCGGTGAGTCGATTTTTACTGATGTCATAGAGGTAACAAAATGCACTGCCCACATAACGAATATCGGCAATGGCAACACCAATGACGAAACGGGGAGTGACGATATTAATAAATTGAAACTGCTTATAGTTAAAGTAGCGACTCAGCCTCGAGGCGGGTTTATCCATTTCATTAAAATAATTGAATTGCTCGAGGCCCAAGGAGGTCACCGGGCCATCAAAATGACCAAAGAGTGGGGTACCATGACTCGACATCAAGCACTCGGGAGCGGTCTGACTCTCGATATTTATCACCTTTGAACCGCTTGCCGTCATCGTTAGTCCCCAGAGCATTTATCAAATTTTACTCTAACGTGATGAAAGTAAAATTTAAAGCATAATTCTGAAATAGCGTGAATGGTCCCTAACTCAGACATTAATTCCTATCGGTATAACAAACAGGGAGAGATTCAGAGGTCTGGATGGCACAGGCAAAGACGATGGCATCAGCAGTCATTTCTGGTATGCTGATGCCACTACACTCCGCAATTTTAAATAAAGATAATCCAGAAAATGAAACGTCTCTTTTTATTGTTAACCGCCGCTACCGCACTTTGTGGTTGCGCGACTCAAACGCCAAGTCACATCGCTCTGGAGCCACAAGTTCCGCATGTACAGCCTCAAACTCAGTCGCGACAGAATCTGGCCATAGAGACTATCGATACCCGCTCAGCCAATTTCATTGTGCGCTTCAACAACGAAGGCGATGCGGCCAAGCTTGTCAGCCCTTCTGAAGCACCAAGAAGGCAGATAGACGCCGTCTTTCGTAAGGGCTTCACTCAAGCGGGTTATCAAGTCGACCCCAGTGCGGTTCAACATATACAGTTTCAATTAGAGCAGTTACTGACTGACGTCAATGAGAGCACCTTCGGATTCGAGGCTAAGAGCAACATCATCATCAATGTGATAGCTAAAAACAGCACCCAAGAGCTCACGAAACGTTACACGGCTCGCGGAACACTATCGGGCCCGTTTAGTGCCGATTTTGCGACCTTAGAACTTGAGATAAATAAACTTCTCGGTCAATTAAGCGGCGATATTATTAATGATCCTGAACTGAACCAGTTTATTCAACAGTAATACCCATCGATAAAAACTCGCATAAGACTATAGATACAACAAGAACAAGGAAGCCCCATGATCCGTTGGATTAATGCTCTACTCATACTCTGTTTAAGTCAGGCTGCGGTTGCCGTCGACATTCAGCCCGATACGCTTTACCCGCAAGTACAACTCGACACCAGCATGGGAAAGATAGTTATCGAATTAGACAGAACGCGAGCCCCCATCACAGTTGATAACTTTCTGACCTATGTCGTGAAGGGACACTATGATAATACCTTGTTTCATCGAGTGATCGCCGACTTCGTTGTTCAGGGAGGTGGATTAAATCTCAAACAGGAAGAGAAGCCATACGATGCACCTATCGTTAACGAATCGGGAAATGGTTTATCAAATTCATTCGGCACTATCGCCATGGCCCGTGATAACGAGCCTCATTCGGCCACCAGCCAATTCTACTTCAATGTCGGTGACAATGAACGACTTGATCCCTCCTCCAGGCGCTGGGGCTATGCGGTTTTTGGCGAAGTAACCGAGGGGGAAGAGGTACTTGCGGTCATGGCTGGCGTTGCAACAGAACATAACTCAAAACTGGACTGGCCCGACTTTCCTGTAGAAGAGATCATCTTAAAGAAAGCGACGCTACTCCCCCGAAAGTAATAGTTCAATATTTTTAACACAATATCCCCCAAGAGCTTGTTTATCGTCCTATACTAATTAAGCAGTAATTAAGGAGGCGAACCGATGACCCCAGATGAGTTCATCGATAAAAAAGCGCCCCAGCTGGCCGAATATGGAAAAGCGTTTCTGAGCGATCAGCTCGCTTTTAATGAAGTCCAGCTTTATCTATGGGACGTCCTTGAAGAGTGGCAACAGTTCAATCATCAAGGTGATGCGCAAACAGATATGGAGAGAGTGTTCTGGCACTTGTTACATGCCTTTGATAAATGGCCGGATTGGATGATACGTGGTAATCAATACCTGCGTAAGCAGATTGATGAATGCTGTGATTATCTGAGCATAGGCGGCCAAATACCTAAGGGATGTATAGGGAATAGACCTAACTCTTAACGGGTATAAAACTGAAATCATTTATATGATTGTTTTATTCTTACTTTATGTTTTACGGCAGTAAAAGCTCAGACAAACTTGTCTGGGCTTTTTTATTTTTATCTTGAACCAAACGACTCCCCCCCTTAAGCTAGCATTAATGACCCTCTTGAAATGTATCTATGTCCCCAGCGTTAGGCTCTAATTATTCCCGCATGAAAGATGCGCTCTCCATATACTGTCATAAACGAGTCTTGGTTCTGTTATTTCTTGGTTTTTCGGCAGGCTTACCATTAATGCTGGTTTTTTCAACCCTCTCATTCTGGCTTAGAGAGGCCGGCATCGACAGAACCGCAATAGGTTATTTCAGCTGGATAGCCCTCGCCTATGGCTTCAAATGGGCCTGGTCACCGCTGGTCGATAGACTCTCGTTACCTATTTTTACTCGCTTACTCGGACGGCGACGAGGATGGATGCTATTTGCACAGATGCTGCTCGTCGCAGCCATTTTAGGCATGTCTTTTAGCGATCCGCTGCAAGATCTGGAACGCCTTGCCCTGTTTGCCTTAATGGTCGCCTTTGCCTCGGCCACACAAGATATCGTTATCGATGCTTTTCGTATCGAATCCGCTCCGGAGAAGATGCAGGCTGCATTAGCGGCCGCCTATCAAGTTGGTTATCGTAGTGCCATGATTTTCGCCACTGCAGGGGCCTTGACGATTGCCGCCTGGGTTGACCCGGGGAATAACGAATACAACCTAGTCTCCTGGCAGACGGCTTACCTTATTATGGCCGGACTCATGTCGGTAGGTATTCTCACCACTCTCTTAAGCAAAGAGCCTGAAGTCGAGAATAAACAAGCCGATGAGCTGGAGCAAAAGCTAAAACAGGATCTGAGCCTTCGTTACCCTAAACCTGTGGCTGGTACGCTATCTTGGTTATATACCGCCAGTGTATTGCCTTTCATGGACTTCTTTAAACGTTATGGTCGCAACGCCATATTGATCTTACTCCTCATCTCCTGTTATCGCATATCTGATATCGTCATGGGGATCATGGCCAATGTCTTTTACGTCGACATGGGGTTTGCCAAAGCGGAAATTGCCGCCATCAGCAAGATTTATGGCCTGATTATGACCTTAGTCGGGGCTGGATTTGGTGGCGTGCTGCTGGCTCGCTACGGTACCATGAAGATACTCTTTGTCGGTGCCCTGCTTGTCGCCGTCACTAACCTATTGTTTGCCTACCAAGCAGTGGTGGGATACAACGTCCCCCTGTTAACTGTCGTCATCTCCATCGATAACTTCAGTGCCGGTATCGCAACGGCGGCCTTTATTGCCTACCTTTCGAGTCTGACCAGCAGTGGCTACAGTGCCACGCAATACGCGCTACTCTCCTCTATCATGTTACTTTTCCCGAAATTTATCGCGGGCTTCTCGGGTGCCTACGTCGATGCCTACGGTTATGTGAACTTCTTCATTGGCGCCAGTATTATCGGCTTACCCGTTCTATGGTTAGTGCTCTTGGTAGACAGGCGAACCCGGCATGACGAGAGATTAAAGCAGGAGCTGCAGACAAAAAGTGACGAGTCCCATGACTCAGCCGAGCGGCAGACTTAACTTCCCAGATAAACAGCTAAAAAACAAAAAAGCCCTCATGATGAGGGCTTTAACGTTACAGGCTAACAACTAAGAGTCAGTCACGGAAGTTATTGAACTGGAATGGCTGACCTAATTCAGACTCACGTGCCAATGCCATGACGGCTTGCAGATCGTCGCGCTTCTTACCGGTAACACGCACCGAATCACCCTGAATAGATGATTGAACCTTCAGCTTACTGTCTTTAATCATCTTGACTAACTTTTTAGCGATCAGGGTTTCAATGCCCTCTTTAAAGCGCACCTTTAAAGAGAAAGTCTTGCCACTATGCAGCGCCTTTTCATCAACATCCATGGAAGCCGGATCGACACTACGCTTACTCATCTGCATGCGTAGTATGTCGACCAGTTGCTGACACTGAAAATCATCTTCAGCCGATAGCGTGACCACATGGTCTTTATATTCGATACTCGCTTCCTTACCACGAAAATCGAAACGACTCTTCAGTTCACGTACTGAGTTATCTACGGCATTTCGCAGCTCAACTTCATCGACTTCAGAAACAATATCCATTGAAGGCATTTTAGTGTCCTATTACAATATTTTTTGTGGGGTTAGTTTAACGTATCTGGAATAAATATGAAGCCTTATCAACGAGAGTACATCTCTGCTTAACTGCAAATTATGGATGATATTCTTGGTGACAATCTGCCACCATTTTTCTATGATGGCACAAACAACAAAACTTCCATCGACATAGTGATATCAAGACGAAACATATTTAAACTGGCGCTGGCCATAGCCCTGATAGTCATCAGTTACCTGGTTTTTTCCAGGCCCAACTACCCTCAACTGATCCCCCATATGGACAAAGTTGGGCACCTGGGTAGTTTCTTCTGTCTCTCTTACCTGACCCACTTAGCGTTTAAACCCAGATGGCAATATCTGGCTCTCACTCTTGCCGGTTATGCTGTTTTCATTGAACTGGTTCAGTCCACACTGCCTTATCGCAGCGCATCGGTGGGCGACTTCATTGCCGATATGGCCGGAGTAATGCTGTTCTACTTAAGCCATTGGAGCTACCTTCGTTATTTCCGTGCAGCAAAGCTCCCCGAATCCGAATAAACTAATTTGATTGAAATAATAGGGTGAATCCATGGGTCAACAACTTTCGTTATTTCCGTGCAGCTAAGCTCACCGAGTCCAAGCAAACTAATTCAGATTAAAACAATAGAGTGCATCCATGGGTCAACAACTAGTCGATGAAAAAAACATTGCGATTCTGGGCGCCGGCGCCGTGGGTCAGCTCATCTACCAACAACTGCTCACCGACGGAAATGCCCCTCTACTCATCGCCAGAGAAAATGAACGGCAGCAGCGAGTTACCTTTACCGCTTTAGATGGTGAGGTAACCGAATCGACAGCCATACTGGCCTCGCCTAAGAGTGTGTCTCCACTACTTGAACAGGTTCGACTCCTCATCGTCTGTGTCAAAGCCTATCAGGTTTGTGACGCGCTAAACTCCATCATAGATAAGCTATCCCCAAAATGTCATATCCTTTTGCTTCATAACGGTATGGGCCCTCATCTCGAGGTACCAGCGCTTCTCCATGGGCAAGGGTTAAGTTTAGGAACCACCTCTCAGGCGGCGCTTAAGCACGAACGCTGGCACATAGAACAAACCGGCTCGGGAAGCACTCAGTTAGGACATCTCACCGGTCCCCGGCTAAGCCAAGAGTTAAGAACACGCTTGTTAAGCGCCATTCCAAACAGCCAATGGTGTGAGCCGATTTTACCTTCGCTCTGGCACAAACTCGCCATCAATGCGGCGATCAACCCTCTCACTGCGATACATGACTGTTGCAATGGAAAATTAGCCGAAGAACAATATCGCCAGCAAATCTCTGTGGTTGTTTCTGAGTTGATTGAGGTCGCATCAGCGGATGGTATCGAGCTAGATAAGTCAGCACTCATTAACCGGGTATACGAGGTTATAGGGCTGACAGCGGCCAACTTCTCATCAATGCATCAAGATGTCCTGAACAAGAGAAAGACAGAGATCGAGTCGATAAATGGTTTTGTGGTTCAAAGAGCACAACACCATAATTTAACCGTAAATGAGAACTTAAGCCTCCTTGAGCAGGTCAAAAATATGGAATCTGATTACCTCAAATAAGTTGATCACATCAGTGCCAACAGCTGTGGGCGATAAAGAATACCGAAGCACTATTTTTTATCTCCCCCCCGCCCCTTTTAACCACATTGTATTTCCCACTCCCCCGCTCTATTGAGTGAACATTGAGTGAGTACTTAGTGACAGAGTGCATCACTTCATTTTTCGTCTACTATTATGAGAAGAGAAAGCAGATTGAAAACTATGGAAAAAGCATATGCAAAGAGAGCAGTGGAACTCACGTATTGGCTTTATTCTCGCGGCTGTTGGTTCTGCTATCGGGTTAGGTAATATCTGGCGATTCCCCTATATGGCTTATGAAAACGGTGGCGGGGCCTTCTTTATCCCTTACCTCTTTGCCATGATATCTGCCGGTATCCCTTTTATGATAATGGAGTTTAGTCTCGGACATAAACTGCGCGGAGCCGCGCCCAAAGTATTCTCGAGATTAGGCATACACTATGGGCTCAGGCTAGAGTGGCTCGGCTGGTTTCAAGTTCTCATCGCCGCCGTCATCGCGGTGTACTATGTGGCCATTATTGGCTGGACTATCTCCTTCTTAGGCTTCTCATTTACACAGAGTTGGGGAACCGACACCAACGCTTTCTTCTTCAATGAATACCTGCAACTTGGCGATAACTCCCCCACCAGCTTAGGGGTTTTCCAACCACATATCGCCCTGCCGATGGCCATCGCCTGGGCCATTACCTCCCTAGCCATTTTCACCGGCGTGAGGAGGGGGATAGAGCGCGCGAGTAAAATTATGATGCCCCTACTGTTCATCATGGTGTTAGTCTTGATAGGCCGAATTGTATTTCTTCCCGGTGCGCTCGAAGGCCTCAACTATCTTTTTCAGCCTGATTTTAGCAAAATATTGGACACTAAGGTCTGGTCTGCAGCCTATGGGCAGATCTTCTTCACCTTAAGTGTAGGTTTCGCCATTATGCTCGCATATTCGAGCTATCTCCCTGAAAAGTCGGATATCAACAATAACGCGTTCATGACAGTGCTAATCAACTGTGGTTTCTCTATCATGGGCGGGATCATGATATTCGGAGTGCTTGGCTATATGGCACAAGAGCAGGCTAAACCTTTGACTGAGGTGGTCACATCCGGCGTTGGGCTGGCGTTTGTAACGATCCCCGCAGCCATTAATCTACTCCCGGCACCTTATATACTCGGTCCACTATTTTTCTTCGCATTGGTGGTTGCAGGTCTGAGTTCCCATATCTCTATCCTTGAAGCCGTGACCTCAGCCATTATGGATAAGCTTCACCTGCCCCGCAAAAAAGCGGCTGCGATAGTATGCGGTAGCGGCTTTATCATCTCCATGGCGTTTGCCACGAATGGCGGGCTGCTACTGCTCGACCTCATCGACTACTTTATTAATAATATCGCCCTGCTATTCAGCTGCTTCATTGAGCTCATCATCCTTACCTGGCTATTTAAAATTGCCGATATAAGAGACTACAGCAATCGACTCTCGGAATTCACCATAGGCATATGGTTTGAGCTCTGTTTACGCTTTATCAGCCCGGCAATGTTGGGCATCATTCTCGTCAGAAATTTAGTCAACACTATCAATAATGGTTATGGTGATTACCCGATAGCAGACCAGCTACTCTTAGGTTGGGGGCTCATTGCCATCATGTTGTTTATCTCAATATTGATAAACTTCGCATCCAATCACAAGGAGGAACTATGAGTACCGGAGCGATAATTATGTTGGTGCTGGCCCTTACCATCACTTGGGGTGGCGCCGCAATTTGCATCGGGATAGCGATGAGAGCCCGAAAGCTTAAGTAATACCCATAGGTATAATAGCTAGCACAGCAGCTTAACTTAGCGACTTATCAGGGTCTCAATTTTAGATATCCCCTCCAAATAGGGCACATCCTGGCGAACGAGCTATTCAGATTGTTTGCGGTTCCCTGCATCGTCAGTTGCAGCAATTTTTTATCCGAGTTAAATTACTCCTCACTTCCCCAGCAGTTAATACGAATCAAGATGCCGACACCCCATACCCCAGCCTTTCTTTATTCATTCAAAAGAAGTGCGATATTTTACGCCGCCATGTTTATCGCCATACTTGTCAGCGTGAATTTTATCGATCGAGAGCTGGCAGACTTTATTTATCAACATTCATTTGCCAACTCATTGATCAAATTGCTGAGTAATACCCCCCTTTTTTTAGAAATCTTATCTGCTATTGCGGTCGCGCTTTGTATCGTCCCTAAGCTACGTCACCAATATAGATGGTTAGCGATAAACTTGGCGGCAACCTTTATCCTGGCATCGATACTGCGCGTGAGTGCAAAAGCCTTGTTTGGCCGCACTTGGCCTCAGACCTGGGTTAACTCTAACCCCTCCTGGATAAGCGACCGTATCGAAGGGTTTCACCCTTTCGCCGAGGGGCTCGCCTATAACTCATTTCCATCGGGTCACGCCCTGTTCACCTTTGCACTGGCGACAACCTTCTGGTATCACCTTCCCCGCTATCGTCTGCTCTGGATAGCCACCATGTGTGCAGTATTTATCGGACAACTGGGGCAAAATTATCACTATCTGGGGGACTTGCTAGCTGGTGCGACATTGGGGACATTTATCGCGCATATGGTTATTATTGTAACTGAGAAGGCGAGCAGCAGAAGCTGCAGGCCTAGGTTGTTCTAGGTAAACCATTTTCTGGTATAGTTTTACCAGACAGGTTTCAGCCAGTAGAAAAGTGATTAACCCCACATAACCAGTATCGCTGCAACCGCGATCAAGACTAAGGCAAATACCTCTTTAATTTTGACCTTCTGCTTTAACCAGAACATGGCAATCATCAAAGTGAAAAATACCTCTATCTGCCCCAATGTCTTTACATAGGGCACGGCCTGTAGAGACATGGCGCTAAACCAGCCAATGGAACCCAAACAGCTGGTTGTACTAGTCAGCAGGGTCAGCTTGGGGCGCTGCCAGAGTGCCGTTAAGGTCTGCTTATCGGAAGCATAGATATATGCCAACAGCACGATGGTTTGAATCGTTATCACAAAGAGTAAAACCCAGGCGGCCCGGTGAGGAAAAGGTAGGTCTAAATTCAGGCTCGCCTCACGCACCCACAGAGATGTCAGCGCAAATGCACTGCCGCAAGCCAGCCCGATTAAGGCCGTCTGCAAAGAGATATCCTTTAATCCCCGACGGCTACTCATCAGGAAAATAGCGACGCCACCGATCATCACACCAAGCCAGCCCAGTAGAGAGAGCTGAGTACCGAAAAAGAGAACCCCCAATATCGCAGCCACTAAGGCCTCACTCTTAGCAAGCCCGGCTCCAACGGCAAAATTTTTCAGCTTAAACAACTTAACCATCAAGGCCGTAGCCACAATCTGCATTGCCGACGCCCCGAGCACATAAAGCGAGAAGGCTAATGAGATCTCGGGTAATTCTACTGGTTGCCACAGATAGAGCATCAACAGGTAAAGCCCAGCTATGGGCCCGGCCCAGAGAAATCGCGCCAGAGTGACTCCGGCGACTTTCACCTCTCTACTCAGTTGGCTCTGAAACGCATTACGCCAGGCCTGCATGGAGGCGGCCAGAAAGGTAAACAAGATCCACATAAAGATCGACCACTTCTGAAAGCTTAAAATAGGCGCTAAGAATATCCCATCGGCTTGAATCAAACGACCAAGAACAGAGGAAAGTTAAATATACTCATTATCAGTCAAAGTAATAATACATAAAAAAACCCCGAAAATTCGAGGCTTTAATCTAATATTGGTAGCATCCTCAGATAGCTGGCAGATGGGTCAATATCTAATATGTGTAACTGGCCCCCAAGCCTAGTGGCATACCAATCGACCAATAAATCAGTAACCAGCTACTCCACAATGCAAGCAAACAAAGACTAAACGGTAACATCATTGAAATGAGGGTTCCGATACCGATATTCTTCACGTAGCGCTGACAATAGACAACGACAAGTGGGAAATATGGCATTAATGGGGTAATAATATTGGAACTGGAATCACCGACACGGTAAGCCGCTTGTGACAGATCCGGGCTGATATTCAATTGCATTAACATAGGTACCAGCACCGGACCAATTAAGGCCCACTTAGCCGATGATGACCCAACAAACAGATTCACAAAGGCGACTAAGATGATCATACCCACTATGGTCACTTCAGCAGACAAATTCATCGCCTGAAGACCACTTGCCCCTTCAACCGCGATTAGCGCTCCTAAGTTTGATGCAGAAAATGCTGCCACAAATTGAGCACAGAAAAATGCCATCACGATATAGTGAGCCATTCCGCCCATCGACTTAGACATGGCTTGAACGACATCGGTAGAATTTTTAAAGGTGCCGGTAATATAACCATAAATCCCCCCAGGTATAACAAAGAAGATGAAGATCAAGGGCACAATTGACTGCATTAAGGGGGCGCTGAAGCTGGTGAGCGACCCATTAGCATCACGCAGTGTTGAGGTTTCAGAAACAGTGAGCGAGAAGAAAGCTATAATTGCAGCCAACATAACCAGGCTGGCAACGCGAAATGCTTTTTCCTCTTTAGGTGTGCTCTCTTCCATAGAGGGCACATCGACCTCTTCGGTATTGACCTTATGAGTACGATTCAACCTGGGCTCAAGTACCTTATCGGTTAAATACCAGATAACTAACACGATAGGGATACAAGAACTTGCGGCGAAGAACCAGTTGTTCAACGGGTTAATCTGAATATCAGGGTCAACAATTTGCGCTGCCGACTGAGTAAAACTTTGCAGTAGCGGATCGATACCTGACGGAATAAAGTTAGCACAGAAACCACCAGAAACGCCGGCGAAAGCTGCCGCAATACCCGCTAACGGGTGACGACCTACGGTAAAGAAAATCACCCCGGCAAGCGGGATCACCACCACATAACCTGCATCGGTAGCGGTATGAGAGATAATCCCCACCAAGACAACTGCAGGCGTTAAAAACTTAAGCGGGGTGACTTTAAGCATCTTCTTAAGTGCGGTATTGATAAAGCCTGAATGCTCGGCAACACCGACACCTAACATAGCGACTAACACCACGCCTAATGGTGCAAAGGCCGTGAAGGTGGTAACCATGCTGGTTAAAAAGTGAGTCAACGCCTCAGCGCTCAGCAAGTTTTTAACTTCTATAGGTGAACTGGTTCTGGGATCTATGGCCTCAAAACTGATACCAGACAGCAGTGCCGATAACCCCCACACCGCAAAGAGTAAAATAAGAAATAGCATTGCGGGATCAGGTAGTTTATTACCGACCCTTTCAATTCCATCCAACACCCGCCCGAGTATACCCGGAGCTGCCTGTTCATTTGCCATAGTTCATCACCCTCTACTTAATTAAGCACTCCAGACTTTTCGACAAAAAGCGGGCGCGACTTTTTTTATGTCGCAGCAGGATACAGATGAACTCTGTAATCAACCTTAATCTTTTATACCAGTTGCATTAAATAATTAACCAATTCAAGGCGCATTGATGAGGAAATGCTGCTCTTGGTTGTAGAACTCGGCCTTTTAAGTCAATGCAAAGCAGAAGTGGGAAGCCTGAGAGACTCACGTAGTGCGAGCTTCAAAGCCCTTTATGCTGCACTGGATGCTTTCGATATAGAATAACTATTAGCTTCAACCATCCTACTTGCCTACAGAGCTTTGAACTCTCGCTGAATGGTCAGGTACTTAATACAATTGGTATTAAAAAAGCAGCTAAAAAAAAGCCCCGGTATCTACAGGGGCTTTGAAAATAGAGCGTTAGCGAGTGCTACTTACTGGTATCAATCGCATCGAATGATTTAACCAGGTCATCGACTGCCTTCATCTGAGTCAAATACGCTTCTAACTGATGAAGTGGCAGCGCACATGGGCCATCACACTTGGCATTATCAGGATCTGGGTGTGCTTCGATAAACAGACCAGCCAAGCCAAGTGCCATACCGCTACGGGCAAGTTCTGTCGCCTGAGCACGACGACCACCGGCGCTATCGGAACGTCCGCCCGGACGCTGTAGTGCGTGAGTCGCATCGAAGATCACCGGATAACCGGACTGCTTCATCTCATCCATGCCCAACATATCAACCACTAAGTTGTTATAGCCAAAGCTGCTGCCGCGTTCACACAAGATGATCTTATCGTTACCGGCTTCATTGAACTTAGTAATGATATGGCGCATCTCGTGAGGCGCTAAGAACTGAGGTTTCTTAACATTGATAATGGCATCGGTTTTAGCCATCGCCACAACCAGATCGGTTTGGCGAGCAAGGAAAGCCGGCAGTTGAATGATATCGACCACTTCTGCCACAGGGGCACACTGGTGTACTTCATGCACATCGGTGATAAGAGGAAGATTAAAGGTCGATTTAATCTCTTCGAAGATCTTCAACCCCTCTTCCATTCCCGGACCACGGTATGAATTTACTGAAGAGCGGTTAGCCTTATCGAAAGACGCTTTAAAAACATAAGGAATACCAAGCTTTTGAGTCACTTCTGCGTAAGTTTCAGCAATCTTCATTGCTAAATCGCGCGACTCGAGTACATTCATACCGCCAAACAACACAAAAGGTTTATCGTTTGCAATCTCGATTGAACCCAGACCTATGATTTTATTACTCATTAAAACTTCTCTCTTAAAGAGCCGAGGCGATGCATCGGCATGAATCAATTTGGTTTAACGTCTACTTTGCGGCCCAACCCACTAACAGCATGCCACACACCCAGAGTATAGATAACAAGCTACAAGCTGGCACCTAGCACCTAGAATCTAAAAGTTAGGTCGCGATGATCTGCAAGATCTGTCCGCACATCCACGCCATATATGTTCCAACAGCATAGCCTAATACCGCCAGTAACACACCCACGGGGGCTAAGGCCGGATGGAATGCCGCAGCGACTACGGGCGCCGATGCGGCACCACCTACGTTGGCCTGGCTACCTACCGCCATGTAGAACAGCGGGGCCTTGATCAACTTAGCCACGATCAACATAAAGCTCGCATGAACCATCATCCATATTATACCGATCGCGAAGTACCAAAGGTTATCGGGATCGGCAAGTTTTGACACATCCATATGCAAACCGATGGTTGCGACCAGAATATAAAGGAACGCAGATGCCACCTTAGATGCGCCGGCAGCTTCAAGGTGACGAACCGGGCTAAATGACATGGCGAGACCAATACTAGTCACAGTTACGATTAACCAGAAAAACTTAGATGTCAGGCTATAGTCACGCGTCCATGGGTAGTTGGCCTCGAAGAATGGGCCAAGGAAATCGGCAAAAACATGGGCTAAACCTGTGACACCGAAACCAACCGCCACGATCATCATCAGGTCATTTAAGCTCGGAATGCGTGCATTCTCGGCGTGGTACTTTTCAACTTTTTCTTTGAGTCTCTCGATAGCACTCGTATCGGCCCCGGTCTTCTTATCTATCTGCTTGGCTTTAGATGCCATAAACAGCAACACAGCCATCCAGATGTTGGCCACGATAACATCGACGGTCACCATGATAGAGAAGATGTCACCACCCGCTTCATAAATTTCTTTCATGGCTGCCTGGTTGGCACCGCCGCCAATCCAGCTGCCTGCCAGCGTGGTCATTCCTCTCCAAACGGCTTCGGGTCCATGACCACCGATAATTTCGGGGTTAAGGCTGGAGATAATGAGCAGAGCAATGGGCCCACCGATCACGATACCAACCGTACCGGTCAGGAACATGATGATCGCTTTTGGCCCCAAAGAGAGAATAGCCTTTAGATCGACACTTAAGATCAGCAGAACCAGACACGCAGGTAGCAGGTAACGAGATGCAACGAAGTAAAGTTGAGAAGTATTTCCGTCAATGATATTAAACGTATTAAGTAGTGATGGCAGGAAATAGCACATCAATAACGCCGGAATGAATTTGTAGAACTTCTTCCAGAAGGGGTGTTTACTGTTACTCGTATAGAATACAAAACCTAAAATCACAGCCAACAAGCCTAAACCTGTGGCATCATTCGTCACTAAAGCAGTACTACTCATTCGGTGTTATCTCCCTAACTGGCATTTCTTGATTATTTTTTATTTTTAGTTTTATCGTTATCGTTATCGTTCTTGTTATCGTGCTTGGCGTTTTGATAAATGGTGTTTTCGGATGAAATTTATCGAATTGTTTACGAACGGTTTGCAACTGAACCAGAAGTGGTAAAACAGAGAAGAGTGCAGTACAAGATTTTCATTCTTAATTTATAGAATTTAAATTACCTGTACTACTGTATCAACCCTATGTTTATCCACTTCTCACCTTGCTGCATCTTTCGATGACTCGAGTAGAGGCTAATGATAGACCTCTTGTTCCTCTTTAAGCTCTTTCAATTGCATCTTAACTAACTCAATCACAGGATCATGAGGGCTGTTATCGACAAAATGTTTCAGATCAGCAGCCGCCACACTGATACAACCTAACTGCTGAGCGATAAAGGCACGTTCACGATTAAGATTCAGATCGTCTTCATGCCACTGCAATAACAAGTTACAGCACTCCATCGCCGGCTCAAACTGATGCGAGACGATACTACCGGCCTTAAGCTCATGTATCATCCTCGATATCAAGCGCTTTAGACTGGCAGGTTTTAAGTAACTCGGCTTAAAAGGCGCGCCATTGCCCAGCTCCCCCCTCACCAAAGCATGCAGTTGATGGCGGTTAAGTCGATCGCCGGTCAGGGGATCGATATAACAGACCTCATCGTCGATTCGGCTACAAAGAACGGTGGTTCCGGGAAGCAGAAGAGGCTCAAGGTTAAGATCCAACTGTTTGGCCAGTAACATAAGCACTGTCGCCAACGTGGTACTGTTTCCCTGACGGGTGGTAACACAAGCACCGAGATCGGCAGCCTCAACACTGAAATAAGACTCTCGGGCACAAAAGCCGAGATCTTGATAGAACCAGTGCAATAAGCCATCTAATCTAGCATGTCTATCCACAACATAATGGCTCAATACTGCACCGGCGATCTCAAGCCAAGCCCACTTAGCGGACTCGACCTTGGAGAATCCCAAATGTTCGGTAATTTCAAATGCCGATTCGGGAAGTTGAATCGTCTCTTTCAATGTAAAAGTTGTCATTATCCCAACAGCATCGCTTGTTTTAACATAGCCAATTTAGCAGCGTAAACAACCCAGCCAATCGCACCGAGAGCCGCAAAGACTTTGAACAAAGTACCTTTTTGTGCCTTCATCGAAATTGTCGCAAGGAAGATATAGGCAACAACAGCCCCTAACTTTTCTGATAACCAAGGATCGACAAAAGGGTACTGCTTAATAAGAACACAAAGGAGCAAGCCTGATAGCAACAGGAAGGTGTCGATCACATGGGGAGCGATTTTAACCAGCTTCTTCTCCATGATTGGAGATTGACGCAGGTGTAATACAAAACGTACCAGAAAAAACAAGACGCTAGCCGCAACCAGAGTCAAATGAAGATGCTTAATCACCGGATAAAGACTGTAAAAAGTTTCCATTAATAGTTCTTATTTGGCTGACAAAGGCGGTAGTGTACCCGATCCCCTCCACCATCACCAATATCATGGTCAGAATCTCTTCAAACGGTTAGAATCTCTACAAACAGGCAATCAATATGGAAACGCTAATGACCCCGACTTTCACAACTAACTTTACACTCGACGATAGCAAAGAATTTGCCAACGCCGTCGAAAATAAGATTGCCGAGTTCAACTGGCAGAACTGGGAAGTCTCAGAACGTTTATCTCTTGGACTCAAACTCGAAGACGAAGCAGGTGAGTTATTGGCTGGCTTCTCGGCCCGAACATTCGGTAACTGGTTGCAGATAGACAACCTATGGGTAAGTGAGACACTAAGAGGGCAGAATATAGGCAGCCAGCTTTTAGCAGAAGCCGAGGCCATAGCCATCGAGCGCGGCTGCATCTTCGCCATCCTCGACACCCTAAACTTCCAGGCCCGCCCCTTCTACGAAGCCAGAGGCTACACACTGCAATGGACCCAAGTAGCCTACCCCAAAACCGGCTGCAAATACTTTATGGTCAAAAATCTGGTGGCTTAGAAATAAGCCATTATCATCTTATATTTAGCTTTGATTCACTTGTCTGATAGCAAGTTTCAAGTATCTTTTGGTTAATCAAGCTACGCTTGAATCCTTATAGTTAGACTACGTCTAACAACTAACGTCGTGGGTATCCAACCCACACCCGGGCAAGGAGGACTGCTCGTCCTTATCCTCCTTGACTCTTGGTGAACCAAAGTACCATAACGCCCCGGCGAAGTTGTGCTCCTCATACTTCAACAAAAATTGTCTGACGACTCAGATGCTCCTGTAACCCTCCCCTAAAATAGTCTCATGCATAATTAGAGTTCTCCCGGTACACTGATATCTCAAGGAGAACAGCAATGAAGAAATCACGCTATACCGAAACTCAGTTAATTAAGATCCTGAAAGAAGTAGAAGGTGGTCGTCTGATCAAGGAAGTCAGCCAGGAATACGGTATTTCAGAGGCTACCTATTACAACTGGAAGAGCAAGTTCGGTGGTATGGAGGCCTCAGACATTAAACGCTTACGCGAGCTTGAAGATGAAAATCGGCGCTTAAAACAGATGTTTGCAGACATCAGTTTGGAACATAAGATCCTCAAAGATCTCGTCGAAAAAAAGCTCTGAAGCCAGCGGTCAGGCGCGAACTGGTTGAGTATGTGCTCAATGTACATCAAACCAGTATTCGTCTTGCCTGCCGCGTTGTTGGCATCAGTCCATCGGTATATCGTTATCAGCCTGATAAGTGCCGGGATGACCCCGTTATTGCCGCGCTTCAGGAGCATGCCGAAAAATATCCGGCATACGGGTTTGGCAAGCTGTTTAAAGTCCTTAGACGCAAGGGAAAGTCATGGAACCATAAACGTGTTTACCGTGTGTATTGCGAGCTTAAATTGAACTTCCGTCGCAAGGGCAAGAAACGCCTGCCGAATCGCCCCCCCGCACCGTTAGCGGTTCCTGAGGCAATGAATCAATGTTGGTCGATGGACTTTATGTGTGACAGTTTACACTGCGGGCACCGCTTCCGAACGTTTAATGTCATTGGTGATTTTAACCGGGAAATATTGGCTATCGAAGTCGATTTAAGCCTCCCGGCCCAACGCGTTATCAGAGTGCTGGAGCGAATTATTGCCTGGCGTGGTATGCCACAAAAGCTGCGGATGGATAATGGTCCGGAGTTTATCTCGCTGGCTCTGGCTGATTGGGCAGAGCGCAACCGAGTTCAACTGGAGCACATCAAACCAGGAAAGCCGACGCAGAATTCATATATCGAGCGATTTAATCGCACATACCGAACAGAAGTTCTGGACATGTACCTGTTTAAAAGTCTCAGGGAGGTACGTGAAATGACTGATAACTGGATGAATGAATATAACGAAGAGCGGCCACATGACTCACTTGGAGATCTCACTCCGTGGGAATATTTGGCGAGCAAGAAACAGGGAGAAAACTCTACTTTTAAGTGGAACTAAAATAGGGAGGTTTACACTATGACCATTTTGGCTGAAAAGCCGAGAATTTAGATAACCTATAATCAATTTGCCTCACTATGTCAGTTTCACAATAAGTAAAATTATATTTTTTAGCGTTATAGAGTTCGCACATATTGGAGAACCTTTATGCTTCCCCACCTTATCTCCCATTAACACTGCCAAGCCGAAGAGATAACTTTCTTTAAAATCAACAGGTGTAGATAATGGAATGGACCCATCCCCTTCTAATCGGCCTCGCAATGGGCCACGATTAAGTTGATACAACTCATCAGAAAGAGGACAGGTCCATCATGAAGATTACTACAATTGGTTTAGATATCGCAAAGTCTGTTTTTCATTTTGTTGCAGTAAATCAGGCAGGCAAGTTAGTTAAAAAGAAGATGCTCAGGCGAAAAGATGTGATGCACTTTGTTGCCAAGATAGAGCCATGCCTAATAGTCATGGAGGCCTGTGGTAGCGCAGACTATTGGGCTAGGGAGTTTCAAAAACTCGGACACCAAGTGAAGTTAATCGCGCCACAATTTGTCATCCCCTATCGACAAGGGAATAAGAATGATTATAACGATGCGCTTGCCATCGCTGAGGCTGCCCAAAGGCCGAACATGCGCTTCGTACAACCAAAGCCTGTCGAACAGCAGGATGTACAGATGCTTCACCGAATGAGGGAGCGTTTAAACAAACAGTCTACAGCTTTAGTCAACCAAGTCAGAGGCATGCTGGCAGAATACGGCATCGTAATAGCGAAAAGCAAAGCGGCATTTAGAAAAGCTTTTCCTGAAATTCTATCTGATGAAAGCAATGAACTTACAGTGAAAGGGCGATACATATTTAATCAGTTACATGGCGAGTTTATCGACATAGAGAAACGCCTAAAAAGCTGTGATACTCAAATATTAGAAGAGAGAAATACAAATCAAGTTTGCCAGCGTTTAGAGACAACCCCAGGTATTGGCCCTGTCACTTCGACAGCTTTTTATGCGGCTGTGGGAGAAGGAAAAGACTTCTCCAATGGTAGGCACTTCTCAGCTTGGTGTGGCTTAGTGCCAAAACAACATAGCAGTGGCGGCAAAGATAACCTGCTAGGGATAAGTAAAAGAGGCAATGCCTACTTACGAACGTTGTTTATACATGGAGCAAGAGCGGTCTTGCAGCACTGCGGGGGCAAACAAGATAGGTTGAGCCGCTGGGCATACGCTTTGGCTGAAAGAAAGGGGTTCAATAAGGCCTGCGTTGCATTGGCTAACAAGCTTGCGCGAATGGCCTGGGCTATCGCAGCTTGGAAAGATGAATATAGGACATTTGCTTAGCAGTTGCCCTAAAGTAAGACGAACCGAGTTAGTGTAAAACATACCAGCAAGTTGCTATGACACTTGATTTGATGATGAGACAGTCAGACTGCTCTACTTAAAACCTTACAGATACTTAGGCTCTATAAGAAGCCGTGCAGATGATAAGGAAAGTAGAGGCACATATCCATCAGGGCCGGAGGTTAACCTCATAAACAGGCCGAATATATGGGTGCAATGAACTCTTCTCAAAATTGATATCAAATGTCTTGCAAACGGGATGGGTCCATATAAAACGGGATGGGTCCATATAAGTATCTGCACACACCTCGCCGGAGGCGATAGATAACAATGAAGGTACGACCTTCAAGCAAACTTCCCAATATCAACAACCCACATAGAAAATGTGATCAACCTTCATTTCAAGGCTAGCTAGTTTTGCCGTTCGACAAACAAAAACGCCATTGGTAAACAAATACCAATGGCGTTCAAATTCATTCAGCTAAAAGCAGCACCAGCCAATGCCTCAGCACTCTTCACCTTAAAGAGACTACCTTGGGGATCAACCCAAGCTGGCTATCTTGGCCAACGACCTACCGTGCAACGGTCATTGCTACCAAAGTCACGCACAGTGGCGACATTTTCATAGCCCAGCTCAATCATCTTATCTCGAAGCTGTATGGCCTGCCCGAAGCCATGCTCAAGTAGCAGATAGCCACCCGGCGTGAGGTAGTCTCGAGCACATGAGGCGATATGGTAGAGATCCGCGAAGCCCTCTTCTCCTGCCGTCAACGCGCTTTGAGGCTCAAACCTGACATCCCCCTGACTCAGGTGTTCATCAGTTTCGTCTATATAAGGCGGATTAGAGACAATTAAGTTGAAATCATAACAGCCAACAGAGTCGAACCAGTCACTCTGTACAATCTCGACCTGTGGGAGCTTCAGATGTGCTCGATTCGCCTTAGCCAGAGCCACCGCTTCGATGATCTTATCGACCGCAGTGATCTGCCACTCTGGCTTCTCATAGGCCAAAGATAGCGCAATCGCTCCGGTTCCGGTGCCTAAATCTAATACCCGGGCACTCTCTGCCAGAGGCAGATTCAAGGCGGTCTCGACTAAAATTTCGGTATCCGGCCTCGGGATCAGCGTCGTCGGATTAACCATAAACGGCAGAGACCAGAATTCACGCTCTCCGACGATATGCGCAATAGGTGTCCCCAGGAGTCGTCTGGCAACCATCTCGCCAAAAGCGGTCACCTGATCCGATGTTAATCGCTCATCGGGCCAAGTATAGAGATATCCACGTTGTTTATGAATGATATGAAGTAATATCACCTCGGCATCGAGCTTAGGCGTATCTGAAATTTTTTGCAATTGAGATGAAGCCCACTTGAGGGCTTCGGCTAGAGTCTGGTACAAAAGCGTTCCTTAATTTGAAACCTTGTTTAAACAGTCAGAAGGAGCAAAAAACTAATTACTCTTCTGATAATGCCGCTAGCATATCTGCTTGGTTTTCTAACATTAAGGGCTCAATGATTACATCGAGTTCACCTTCCATCACTTCGTTTAAACGATAGAGAGTCAGGTTGATTCTATGCTCGCTCACACGACCTTGTGGGAAGTTATAGGTACGAATTCGTTCTGAACGATCACCACTACCGACTAAGTTGCGGCGGGTACTCTCTTCGGCACTACGACGCTTTTCATCTTCTACAGCTTGAATACGGGCTGTAAGCACACTCATCGCTTGGGCACGGTTCTTATGCTGTGAGCGCTGGTCTTGACACTCAACGACAATACCTGACGGGATATGCGTAAGACGAATAGCCGAATCTGTTTTGTTGACGTGCTGTCCACCGGCGCCCGATGCTCTGAAAGTATCGACTTTCAAATCGCCCTTATTAATTTCAATGGCTTCTGATTCAGGAATTTCAGGCAAAACAACAACGGTACATGCAGAGGTGTGTACACGGCCTTGAGACTCTGTTTCTGGCACACGTTGAACGCGATGTCCGCCAGACTCAAACTTCAATTGTCCGTATACGCCTTCACCGCTGACTTTAGCAATAACCTCTTTAAAGCCGCCATGTTCACCTTCGTTGGTGTTCATCACTTCTAACTGCCAGCGCTTACTTTCAACGTACTTGCTGTACATGCGGAACAGGTCGCCGGCAAAAATAGCCGCTTCATCGCCACCCGCACCTGCACGAATTTCAATAAAGCAGTTGTTATCATCATTAGGATCTTTAGGAAGCAGCAGGATCTGCAGCTCATCTTCAAGACTTTCTATTAGTGACTTAGCTTCTTTCATCTCTTCCTGAGCCATCTCTTTGAGCTCAGGATCATCATCACTAGCCATCTCTTTCGCAGCTTCAAGATCTTCTGTAGCTAGCTGGAAAGACTTAAAGCTTTTGACGACATCTTCAAGTTGAGAATACTCTTTTGAGAGTGCACGAAAACGCTCCTGATCGGAAATAACACCCGGATCACTGAGTAGAGCTAACACTTCTTCATTACGCTCAAGCAAGCCTTCTAGCTTGCGAATGACACTGTCCTTCATTAAAACGCTAACCTTAGTTTTTATCTAATCCGAGCGCGGTTCTAAGCTGGCCAATGCTATTCAAATCACCTTGGCGGCTTGCAACAGTCAATGCTTGAGTCGGTGCGTGGATCAACTTATTAGTTAGCTTATTGGCCAGTTCGAGTAGTAATTTCTCACTGTCTCCGCCCTGGGCTAACTTATTGATTGCACGCTCAACCAGCTCATCTTTTATAGCCATACTCGCGGTACGGTATTCACGAATGCTGTCGACCGACTCTAAGGAGCGGACCCATTCCATGAAAAGATGCGATTGTTCTTCAGCAATTACTTCCGCTTGCTCGGCAGCCTCTCTTCGCGAGGCCATATTCTGTTCAATAATGCTTTGCAGGTCATCCACTGTATAGAGGAAGGCATCGTCAAGCTCTGCTACCTCAGCTTCAATATCACGAGGAACGGCTATATCAACCAACAACATAGGTTGATGACGACGCTGCTTAAGCGCTTTTTCTACCATGCCTTTACCTAAGATAGGTAGCGGGCTTGCGGTAGATGATATCACGATATCGGCCTGCGGGAGATAATCAGGTATCTGTTCCAGCGTAATTGCCGTGGCACCGAACTCTTCACACATGCCTTCTGCACGTGAAAGGGTGCGGTTTGCAACCACCATAGAGTCGACACCATTATCTTTCAAATGCCGTGCAACCAGTTCTATGGTCTCACCGGCACCGACGAGCAACACTTTTGTGGTACTCAAGGATGAAAAGATATGCTTGGCCATACTCACGGCAGCAAAAGCGACAGAAACGGCGGCAGCGCCGATCTCTGTTTCAGTTCTAATCTTTTTTGCTACTGAAAATGTATTTTGGAAAAGCCTGTCCATGGTAATCGCAACGCTGCCCGCCTCCTTCGCCTTAACGAAAGATTGCTTTACCTGGCCTAAGATCTGAGGCTCACCAAGAATTAGGGAGTCGAGACCTGAAGATACACGCATTAAATGCTGTGCAACGGCTTGGCCTTCAAACTTATATAAGCAAGGCTCGACGTCTTCGTGGGAGAGTTGGTGATACTCTTCTAACCAACGAATAACCTCAGCCTCATCACCTGTGTTGGTGTAAAGCTCTGTTCGGTTACAGGTTGATATGATAACAGCTTCGCCGGTCTTGGTACGACTCGCCAGACTTTTCATAGCATCATGAATTTTATCTGGTGAAAACGCTACCTTTTCACGTAGGTCGACCGTGGCTGTTTTATGATTAATACCGATTGCTACAAGGCTCATCTGACTCGTTTTAGTCTCTAGGCATCTCATTTATTGTCAGCCATTCTACTGAATTGAGTGAACTAAAAACAGAATATGCTTAACAAAACCGAATAATAATCTCATTTCTTATCCATTTTCACAATTAAGGTCACCGAATTTACGCCTCTAAAGACGCTGACAGGAGTGAGTCACAAGCTTGATTGGCTGCGCCTTACAGTATATTTTACGATTACCATTGGTATTCTTATCAAGCCCTCGTATCATATGAAGTCGTTAATATCAGTAATAGATGAATAATTTGAGCTATCTCACAAAAATACCACTCATCTGGGTGCTGTTAAGCGTAACTTTGCTTTCAGCCTGCTCCATAGCACCACCAGAGAATTTCATTCCGGTGCAGGTGGATGATGTCTCAAACGCTCAGGCATGGGAGATGCAGGGAAAACTTGCAGTAAGAACCAGTAAGGACAAATTCAGTACGAATATCTACTGGTTTCATACCGATAAGAAAAATGAATTAACGCTCACCACCATGTTAGGCACAACCGTACTCTCTTTAACGACCTTAGAAGACGAGGCTCGCTTAGAGGTCGATGGCAAGGTCTATCGGGATAGAGATGCTCAACGGCTCCTCACCAGAGTGACGGGCTGGTCGATTCCGGTCGATGCTCTTCCGCTATGGATAACGGGGCAACTCAGTGATGACGACGAACTGCTCGTTCAAGATGAGCAACAAAGACCGATAAAACTAACAACACAGAATCCACCACCTTGGGAAGTTGAGTTTATAAGCTGGCAACAACAAAGTGGTGCAGAATTACCCCGATTACTACAACTAAAAAGAGAGGACCTGCGCCTCAAATTACAGATCAGCCACTGGCAGGCCTTGTCAGCGGCCCACTTATTGCCTTCGAATCAACCAGAAGAGCGCTTAAATGAGCAATAAATTATCACAAGGCTGGCCCGCTCCGGCCAAACTCAATCTTTTTTTACACATCAATGGTCGCAGGGCTGATGGCTATCATGAGCTGCAAACCCTTTTTCAATTTATCGACTACTGCGATTATCTCGACTTCAAAGTCACTGACACATCGAACCTTAAATTGCACTCCAATATGGGCGGCGCTGTCGCCGATAGCGATAACTTAATTCTGCGTGCCGCAAAATTACTGCAACAGGAATCCGGCTGTAGCAAAGGCGCTGAGATCTGGCTTGATAAACGACTCCCTATGGGGGGAGGTATCGGTGGTGGTTCATCCGACGCCGCAACAACATTAGTCGCGTTGAATCACCTTTGGAATACCCAATTAAGTAAAGATAAATTGATGAGAATCGGATTACAACTCGGTGCCGATGTCCCTGTTTTTATTAATGGTTTAGCCTCCTTCGCCGAAGGCGTTGGTGAGGAGTTACAGGCCGTTTCCCCAAAAGAATATTGGTACTTAGTGCTGATCCCTAATGTACATGTTTCTACCGCAGAAATATTCCAGGATCCTGAGTTACCTCGTGATACACCTAAGCTTGATATTGCCTCTTTAATGAACGGTATCTGGCAAAATGACTGCCAATCACTGGTTGCAAAGCGTCACCCTCAAGTTGCCAAAACACTGCTCTGGCTGCTAGAATATGCGCCGTCCAGAATGACCGGAACAGGAGCATGTGTTTTCGGGGAGTTCGAACAGCAGCAGCAGGCCTTAGATGTTTTGGCGACATTGCCAAGCGATATGACAGGGCTTGTGGCGAAAGGGGCAAATACATCATCTTTAGAGCTGAGATTAGCTCAGCTCTAAACACAATATCCTGGAGTTATAGCTTGTATTCATTAACTCCAGCCACTAAAAATAAAGCATACGCCTGAGGTTGACACAGTGCCTGACATTAAACTTTTTGCTGGTAACGCTACACCTAGTCTCGCTAAGAAGATAGCCGATCGTCTATTTTGTAAACTTGGAGACGCAGCCGTTGGCGTTTTCAGTGACGGCGAAATCAGTGTCCAGATAAACGAGAATGTACGTGGTGCGGATGTCTTTATCATTCAATCTACTTGTGCACCAACTAACGACAACCTAATGGAACTTATCGTTATGGTTGATGCGTTACGTCGTGCCTCTGCAGGACGTATTACTGCAGTTATCCCTTACTTTGGCTATGCTCGCCAAGATCGTCGTGTTCGCAGTGCTCGTGTACCGATTACCGCTAAAGTCGTTGCCGACTTCTTGTCTAGCGTAGGTGTTGACCGTGTATTGACTTGTGACCTACACGCCGAGCAGATCCAGGGTTTCTTCGATGTACCTGTAGATAACGTATTTGGTAGCCCTGTGTTACTGGAAGATATGTTAGCTAAGAATCTTGAAAATCCAGTTGTGGTTTCTCCTGATATCGGTGGCGTTGTTCGTGCACGTGCCGTAGCTAAACTTCTCGATGATTCAGATCTGGCCATTATCGATAAGCGTCGCCCACAAGCGAACGTAGCTCAGGTCATGCACATCATCGGTGATGTTCAGGGACGTGATTGCATCATCGTTGACGATATGATCGATACCGGCGGTACGCTTTGTAAAGCAGCTGAAGCATTGAAAGAACATGGTGCTAACCGCGTATTTGCTTATGCGACTCACCCTGTATTCTCTGGTAATGCCGCTAAGAACATCGCTGAATCTGTTATCGATGAAGTGATTGTGACCGATACTATTCCATTGAGCCCTGAAATTGCGGCACTCGATAAGGTTTCTCAATTGAGTATGTCGTCTGTAATGGCTGAAGCTATTCGTCGCGTTAGCAATGAAGAATCTATCTCTGCGATGTTCAAGCATTAATCGCTGATTAATATCTAAAAAATGCACTCAGATGAGTGCATTTTTTTTATCTGCTGTTTAAGTTTTAAATCAGGGTACGGAAAGAGAGACTCACGTTCAATTTGGGTTTATAACGTCACCTCTACCCTGTGTGCCCATACCATGGTATCGCCCCAAAGCGGTAGCATCCATACCCCGCTATTGGCATCCTGATAAATCTGCCGCAGGATTTGAGTTTCATTGCTCAGCACCGACTTGCGGATCTCACGGTAGATGGTCGCCGACTCTTCGGATATCGCATCCGGGCTTGTAAAGCTGACATTCTCAGTATCCAGCAGAAATGACTTCACCAACTGACCATCGACCGTCTTTTGCCGCATCTTAAACTCGCCGCTGAACTGATAGCGCATAGATACATGCCGTAGTAGATCGTCTGTGATACAGGCCGCCATCACCAGAGTCCCCCGGGACGGAGATTGATAAACCAAAGACAGGCGTACGTCGGCTCGAACCACATTCTTACTGGCACCATAATAGTAGACATCGGCCCGATAGATATCTTCTACCAACCCCTGAGACGGGTTATCAAACTTATCCAACAAAATCTTGTTATAGGTCACCTGCTCCATACGCAGCTTAGTTTCACTGAGCCACTGCAGATCTAATGGCGAAACTGTATTGATCTCTCTCACCAGATTCAGGGGCTGAGTATCATTACACTCCCCTTCGTACTGATTACACAGGGCAACCGATTCATAACGATTGTTGTCATTAGCAAAAATTCGCTTCAGTTGTCCGTTGCCAAAGATGGCTTCTGTGTTCGACCAATTACCGATTAAACGATCTGCCGACGGATTGACCTCGGGCTGCTCCTCTAACCTGAGTTGACTCAGTTGTACTTTTTGCCCGGCAAGCTCAGTCTCAGCATCCAAAATTGACGCCACCCCGGGTTGAGCCAGCAGAGCCAGATAGTTGACCGTCTGCTTCAACTTGCCGGAGAAATGCAGGCTAGTTAGGAGCACAACAAACATCACGACTCCTAGCCAACGCCAGTGACGACTAAAATTGCGAGCTACAGGCGAGGCGTTGTCAACCTGAGATTGCGGCTCCATCAATTCGACCGACTCATCGGTTTCAATCACGCACAGACTATAGCCATACCTGGGAATGTTTTTGAGCTCTATATCATTTTGGGACTCTAATTTACGTCGCAAGGTACTGATACATTGTGTCAGCGATGAGGGAGCCACCAAACGTCCGGGCCAGCCGGCTTCATTAAGATCTTCCTTACTGACGACTTCACCGATGCGTTGGGCCAGCAACTTGATGATTTCGAGTTCGGCCAGAGACAGTGGACTGCGGTCCTGATTGCTCTCATCCAGCAACTCTCTTGACTCCAGATCAATCGAAAGATATTTAGATAACTTCACCATATCTCATCCTCAGATCATAACTCCCTTTAGTGATACTTAAGCGATTATTAAGCATTATATTATATTGGAATGAATTTCATTTAAGCTTGATGCCTCTCCGAATTCGGCAATGAAATCAAGAAAAAATGTGAACCTGCCTGCACTCAGCAAAAAAGACCCTGATCAAAAGACCAGGGCCAAGATGGGATTGCAGGGTGGAGCATTTTTACTTCAGACCATGAACCTCTTTCAGATTGGTCAGGTCATGACAGACTGCACAAGACTCTTCGCCTGTGTACTGACCAAGTTCGACACCGAACTGAGCGCCATTTTGCTTCATGTGACTGACCACATCTTTACGGACTTGACGGCGATCTTCACCCTCTTCCGCGGCGCGCTTACCATGGCAGCTCAAACATACAGCTGCGGTAGGCGATACAAAAGCATCTGCAACTGCATCGACGGCATAACGCTTGTTACCGCTGGTGTCTTTACCATTTGCAGGGTCCAGACCGTCATAGGTATCCATGTAGTCAAGATCCAGCGCTAGCGGCTTGCGACCCACTAGGTACTTGGCATCGAAGCTGTCTGCGATATGACACTTGGCACAGTTTGCCAGATCTGCCGAGTACTCAACATTACGCTTCCAACCTTTACCACTTTGGTTAGCACGGTTGTTAGCATGCATAGCATGAATCCATACCTTCTGATCAGGATGACTCATGGTCAGCTGCTCAACGTAATCCTCATCACCTTGCTTGGTTTGCGAATTACGTATGACCTGAGTTGGCATGTTGTTGGCGTTATGACAAGCCAGACATTCTTCACCAGCATTCGATGCAGTAGTCCAGTCACGCTCACCACGTGGCATCAGACTCTTCATCATAATCATTGGATCCAAAGAACCGTCACCATCGGAATCGACCGAGCCCGAAGCACAAGTGGTAGCGAAGTAGGTACTATCGTTCTTGACCACAGAATGACAGCTACGGCAGTTAAGAGTCATCTGTACGAAGCCATCTTCTGAGGTAGTGGTTCCATGACAGTCGCCACACAACTCATTAGTCACGATTTGACGACGTGGACGCTCTTCCAGCATGCCTTCCTTATTGAAGAAGTGTTGCCAGTTATAACCAGCGGCACCGTTACTCCAATCAGTTTTGCCATCACAGTCCTGAATTGTTTCGCCATCTTTGTCGATACAGAACCAAATACGCGGCGTCACCATACCGTAGCTATCGTTCAAGTCACCATCGAAGTCATCTTCAAGATCGAATGGACCAATTTCAAACGTAGTCTTACCATTTTCATAGTTAAGCACGATTGGAGCATCTACATAGCCTGGGAAGTTTTCTTTGTTAGTATGAACACGCAGTACCTTACCACGCTCCATGCCCATATCCTGGCCGCCCCAGTTGATATAGAACTCGGCGTAGTACATGTACTTAACCAAATCTAGCTGCTCGTTACGCGTCTTGCCATCTTTGTCTAAAATGTCGACTGTCAACTGTACATAGCCAGTCTTATCGGTATCTAAGTTGGCGTCGATGTTGGCTTTTGCTTCCGGAGCATCAACCATCTTGGCTTCGGTCACAGTCAGGTGAAGATTGTTACGGCGCTCGTTTTGTCCCTTATAGGTAGACAAATGCACCATCTCGAGGGTATCTGGCGTGTGACAATTGGCACATTGTGCATTGTCCTGATACGGCCAATGGCCAACGCCTTCCTTAAAGTTAACGTCTGTATGACAGGTAATACAAGTTTCCTGGGTAGGTACGTTCTTCCAGTTGGCGAAATCTGTCGCCTGCTCATTTGGGGAGTGACAGTTATCACAACCACCGACTGGCGCAGAGATCACACCTATGTGAGCCTTATGAGCCAGCATTGGGAACACTTTTTCACTGCTGCTGACCTTGTTGTCTGTATGACAAGATACACAGGTCTCCACTTCAGTGTAATGTCCGCCATGAATGGTAAAGTCATCATGACAACTTTCACAGTTCTGGTTGTTGACCACATTCTTGGTGTACAGAGGGGTTTCGCCCTGAGCACGGAAATCATAGTTCATATTGGCGTAGGGTAGCTCTGAAGCCCCTACTTTTTCACCACCGGTATTGACCATCAGACGCAGTGTCTTGTCATCGTTGATAGTAAATGCAGGCTCAGCAGTCACATCTTTAAGGAAGTGATAATTATAAGTACCGTCACCATTATCAGTCAGAGTGCCACACTTGGCATATTTGCTGTCCGGACAAGATTCTGAGCTCAGTAGTTTCCAGTTATTGGCATCGCCATTTTCGCCTTGCTCAAGGCCAGAGAGCATAAAGCCAAAATGGCTCAACCCAACGACAGGCAGGTCTTTCTCATTGGTCACCATAAAAGTGACAGCTGAGTCACTGGCGATGGCCACCTTGTCGACTGTCACATTCAAACTTTGCGCACTGGTTGCAACAATAATGGCCGGAGTACCTGGCGTGCCGTCCTTGCCATCTACTCCGTCTTTACCATCATCGCCACTACAGCCTGAAAGTGCCAGACCGATTAATGTTGCTAATGTAGCAACCTTCATATCGAATCGTTTCATCATTTCCCTCACTCACTTTTATTGGTGCCCTCTAATTTGGGGCAGAAGAAATGTACCTAAGTGACAGGAAATAAAGTGTGACTAGCACGCTTGCAATTGCCTCGAAAGCAATCAACGAGAAACAGAGCACAAAAACAAGACAAAACGATAACAAACTGATAAAAAAATAAAGGCAAAATGATGCCTGGATGCTGCAAAAAGGTTTCAGCCATCTTTTATAGTGTGATTGTTAGCACCTAAAGCACTAACAAAAGCTAACAAAACGCTGATTTGTTACCAAAGCGTAGGAATTATCTCCATTGTGCAGCGTATGCCCAACAGCCTATGTCTCTAAATATTGTACTGACGGGCTCATATTGAAGCGATTCAGCTCGATTACCTACATTTTTAGAAGGCATTGTTTAAGCCAATTTTAGGTGATACTTGCTCAAGGTTATGCATTTGATACTGGATTAACGAGCTGAAACCCTCCGCCACTATGTCCTTCACTCGTTGCAAATAGGAGGTGTGAATACCTATATTGCATGGCTATGGATATAGGTAGTACGGGACGAAGGTAGAATAATGCACGACTATATGGTCTATTTTGTTCCATACAAAATCAGACACTTCCTCCACTGACCCATAGGGATATGGGAAATGTCTTTAAAGCGTATGGAATGCTTAAGACCATGGAGAGCAGATACAGAAGGTAGAGCCAAGCACTACTGAAAGGATTCAGGAGGTACGAGCCCAAGGATGGGCAAAGGTAGAATAATACACGACTATATGGATATAGGAGGTAGAGTGAAGCAGGATGCCAGAGCCGAAGAACAATGATCGAGAGTAATACATCTATACGTTATCGCCGAGCAGCGAATGGCCTAACCTCTGGTGTGTGGAGCTCTCACGAAGATACCGATTGGTATAAGGAAAAGATAAAAGGAAAAGCAGCTATGGGCTGATAGGCTGATGAACAGCTCATCATTTAGCTTGAACAACATAAATGATTGGCACTGAAGTTTATAACAGACACAAAGCCAATTTCATTCCATGACCTCCAAGGATGGAGGGAATGTCATGAAGATGTCTGGAACATCTTTGACCCATGGACTCTTTTGAAAAAAGCGACATAACTCTCTGTTACAAGAAGCCCAGACACAAAAAAGCCCGTCATAAGACGGGCTTTCTGTGTATGGCTGGGATACCAGGATTTGAACCTGGGAATGCCGAGATCAAAACCCGGTGCCTTACCGCTTGGCGATATCCCAATAATACTTTTTGAAAAATTCGATGGTACGGGAAGAGAGACTTGAACTCTCACACCTTACGGCACCAGAACCTAAATCTGGCGTGTCTACCAATTCCACCACTCCCGCATCGAACTTTCTGACAAGTCACCTTGCCTATTTATCTTTATAATGTACAACAATCAGATTGTCACGTCACTATTAAGACAAGGTCAATAAATCAACCTTTTAAAAATGGCTGGGATACCAGGATTTGAACCTGGGAATGCCGAGATCAAAACCCGGTGCCTTACCGCTTGGCGATATCCCAATTAAACTGTCCTGCTAATAATAAGCCAAAGCTCATTACTTTAAAATAAATGGTACGGGAAGAGAGACTTGAACTCTCACACCTTACGGCACCAGAACCTAAATCTGGCGTGTCTACCAATTCCACCACTCCCGCACTGCATCTGTTTTTACATCCTGATTCGGATGGTACTAAGTAACTGGCGTGTCTAATATCCACATCCACCACTTTCGCACTGCATCTGGTTTTACATCTAGATTAAGATGGCTCGTATTTTACATCTTGAGAAGATGGTAGCAATGGCGGGACTTGAACCTGCGACCCCAGCATTATGAATGCTGTGCTCTAACCAGCTGAGCTACATTGCCAAAGATGGCTGGGATACCAGGATTTGAACCTGGGAATGCCGAGATCAAAACCCGGTGCCTTACCGCTTGGCGATATCCCAATTAATCTTTCTTACTAATAACAAGCCTAAGCTCATTACTTTAAAACAAATGGTACGGGAAGAGAGACTTGAACTCTCACACCTTGCGGCACCAGAACCTAAATCTGGCGTGTCTACCAATTCCACCACTCCCGCACTGCATCTGGTTTTACATCCTGATTAAGATGGCTCGCATTTTACATCTCGAGAAAGATGGTAGCAATGGCGGGACTTGAACCTGCGACCCCAGCATTATGAATGCTGTGCTCTAACCAGCTGAGCTACATTGCCATCGTTTCCGTGTCCCTCTTGGTGAGGAACGGGGCGTATTATGCTTATTCAGAGTATTTAGGTCAACCGCTTTTTTTCTCTATTTTAAACTAAGCCGCCTGTTCGGCTATAACTTCACCAAAGTGAGCGTCAGATGCACAAATATAGCCTATTATTCTCGATGAATGCAGTTAAATACTGTCTTAAGGAGCAAAAATCTCTCTGATAAAAAGCTGAATAACCAGAAAAACGCCCCATATTACGCATTAAGATATGGCCAACTAACCGTTTCCCGATAAATTATCTCTTCACTTTTATCTTCTACTGCTGCCTTAGTAGCCAGTCTGTAATATCCACGGATATCAATTTCACGGTAAACGGGTAAACCTGAGCCTAACTGGGAGATCTGAAATTAGTGAACGACCGAAAATGATATCGGCACTTCTGTTGATGTGTTCGCGAACCTTCAACTTACTATAAGCTACAAGTTCTGGTCACAAGCGTTGAGATCGGTTATCCATAGCTTGAAAACAAAAATGGCCCAACTTTGCAATTGGGCCATTCAATTAACTCACGCTATAACCTGCTATATATTGATAGCAAACCTATAGAGATAACTTATACGTTAAATAGGAAATGCATCACATCGCCATCTTTAACGACATATGTCTTACCTTCTACGCGTAACTTGCCTGCATCTTTTGCACCTGCTTCACCTTTATAGGTAATGAAGTCATCATAGGCCATAACTTGGGCACGGATAAATCCACGCTCGAAGTCGGTATGAATGACACCAGCTGCTTGTGGAGCCGTTGCTCCAACAGCCACAGTCCAGGCACGAACCTCTTTCACACCAGCGGTAAAATAGGTTTGTAGCGTTAATAGATCGTAGCCTGCACAGATCACACGATCTAATCCTGGCTCTTCAAGACCAAGATCAGCCATAAACTCTTCACGATCTTCAGCGTCCATCTCAGCCAGTTCAGATTCAATGGCTGCACAAACAGCAACAACAGCGGCATTTTCTTGTGCTGCGATTTCACGAACGGCATCCAGATGCGGATTGTTTTCGAAGCCATCTTCAGCGACGTTAGCAATATACATCGTTGGCTTAAGTGTTAGGAAGTTCAAATAATCTACCGCTAACAGTTCCTCTTTTGAGAGGTCCATTGAGCGCAACATATGCCCTTCATCCAGTATTGGACGCATTTTTTCTAACACTGACACTTCAAATTTAGCATCTTGATCGCCACCTTTGGCGCGCTTAGCTTGGCGCATTATGGCGCGTTCACAAGAATCAAGATCCGCTAAAGCAAGTTCAGTGTTAATCACTTCAATATCGGCAACTGGCGAGACTTTGTTAGCTACGTGAACGATGTTGTCATCTTCGAAACAACGTACAACATGACCGATTGCATCAGTTTCACGGATATTAGCCAGGAATTTGTTTCCTAAGCCTTCACCTTTTGACGCACCAGCAACCAAGCCCGCAATATCTACAAATTCCATTGTGGTAGGTAAAATACGTTCTGGTTTTACGATCTCAGCCAGAGCATCTAAACGCGCATCAGGTACAGGAACCACACCGGTGTTAGGTTCAATAGTACAGAACGGGAAGTTTGACGCTTCGATGCCAGCCTTAGTTAATGCATTAAATAACGTTGATTTACCTACGTTTGGCAGGCCCACGATGCCACATTTAAAACCCATATTTTTACCTTTAATATCAATAGTAAACCAGCAGTATCACTGCCGATTAAGTTCTTATAAGAGCCACACAAAGCAGCCCCATCAATTTCTTAAACTTTTAAGTTTGGTTTTCATCCATTTTGCAAATAAAAACTAATGCCTGAACAAGCTACACCGGAGATAAAAATGCCCCGAGGCTAGCCTTTAAAAGAGTGCAATCTATGCATTGCTTTCGCCATATCTTCATTAAATAGCAACTCTGTCGACCTCACGGCCTCATCAATCACCGTTTCTATCAGGGTTTGTTCTGATGCAGGCGCTTTGCCTAATACATAGTTGCTTACCTGATTCTTATCACCTGGATGGCCAATACCGATCCTGAGTCGATAGAAACCTTTGTTATTGGCAAGCTTGGCAATTATATCTTTCAGACCATTATGCCCGCCGTGGCCCCCACCGAGTTTAAACTTAGCTACGCCGGGTTGCATATCCAGCTCATCATGAGCAACCAGGATCTCTTCAGGCTCAATGCGAAAAAAGTTGGCTAAAGCACCGACTGATTTCCCACTAAGATTCATAAAAGTGGACGGGATGAGTAAACGAACATCTTTCCCGTGCAATGTCGCCCTTGCTGTTAACCCATAATACTTGCTATCTGCGACGAGCGTGGCACCGCACACTCTCGCCAACTCTTGTACATACCAAGCCCCCGCATTGTGCCTGGTCTGAGCGTATTTATCGCCAGGATTTGCGAGCCCAACTATCAGTTTAATGTTACTCATTTAGCCTATTCTTTCATTCTGCGAGTGAACTTGTCACAAAGAAAAACGCGGCATTTTAACACTCAATGCCCGACTCAACAAATAATGAGCAAAAATCTTCTATCGGATAGGTAAAAAGTAGGGAGTTACGGAGCGAAAGAGTGCTTGCTATCGATGACTTCACGATTCACGAGAAGAACGAAGAGCGGCGACTGATAGCGTTCACTATCAGTCAGCCAAAGCGCTGTAGAGCTTGAAGAGATATAACTTAAGTATAATTTGAACTGAACACCTATTTAGCGAGATAGGCATTACAAACCCAAGGCATACTTAAGCACATATTTTTTTATAGGAGAGTCAATATTTGCCACTTTCAATGCCGCATTACGCAATATCTTTACCGGCAAAAGCTCATTACTGAATCCGGCATAGAAGAGATCCATTGCCGACATCATCAACTGGTTATCTTTATAACGGCTTTCTTGATATGAGCGTAATGCCGGTTCTTCCCACCAAGGTTCACCTTGGTTTATTTTTTCTGAAACAGTTGAAATCAATGCTTCGACATCTTTAAAACCAATGTTAACCCCCTGCCCGGCTAGTGGATTAATGGTATGCGCCGCATCACCCAGGATAACCAAATTGTCGGTGAAATAAGATTGCGCATGACGCCTTGTCAGCTTGAAACTGCCTTTTTGCAACACTTCAAACTGTCTGTCCAGACGCGCTGGAAAGTGCTGTTTTATCTGTTGTGCGAGAGCCGTATTACTTAATTGCCTTAGCTGCGCAATGCGACTTGCATCGTCATACCACACCAAAGATGCATTATTTCCCGGCAGAGGCAGAAGGGAACGAGGTCCTTGAGGGGTAAATTGCTGCCAGGTCACATCCTGTTGAGCGCGATCTGTCTTGATGTTAATTAACATAGCAGACTGAGCATAATCCCAGCCCGTCAATCCTATTCCAGCCCAACTTCTGACCTGAGAGTTTGCCCCGTCGGCGCCGACAAGTAATTTAGAATCGAGTGAGACACCATTATCTAATGTTACAGTCACTCCCTCTTCCTGGCGAATAAATTGCTCAACCTTTGCCGGACAAAAGAGTTCAATATTATCAAATGAGTCAAACTGCTCCCATAGCGCAAGTTGTATCACTCTATTTTCAATAATATGTCCCAGATATGGGACACCGACCTGATCCGCATGAAACCGAGTAATGAAACCGTCTAACTCCCAAGTCTCTAATCCAAGATAAGCGGCTCGACGCATCAAACTAAGACTCTTAAACGCCCCGAGGCGTTCGAGTAACTGCTCTGATGCCAGGCTCACAGCTGATACCCTGATATCTATAGCTTGTTCGCTGCTATATGGTTTAGGTGCATAGGCTTCAACCACAGCAACATTGAGACCCAATTGTGCCAGCCCTATGGCCGCGGCGGCGCCAACCATCCCTCCACCAACGATGACAACATCTTTTTTTACAGCTTTCATTTGAGACTGACTCACCAAGGTTTCATCCATACTATTCTATGTCTTTGTTTATAATTATCTGATTCAAATGGTCCAAAAATCCACATTTATTACTAAATTCTCAGCGTACTTGCTTAGCCACTGAGGTTGAATCGCCGATATCGAACTGTGTTTTACCCGCTAAATCCCCTACTGCGGGCAATAAGCGTGTCAATATTATTTAATTGAGTATGCAAATGTTGCTATATCCACTTTAACTCACACCTGCTTACAAACAGTAGAATTTAAATACAACTTCTTACTTTACACTCAGTCTTCAAACCAAAGCCAATGGAATGAGTGAGAATATTATGAAACTAACAACATCTCTTACCTTACTAGCAATCAGCCTTTTACCATTATCGATTCAAGCTGCACCGGCTGTAGAAACCGCCGAGAGTGAAACGATGGAAGTGATTACTGTAATCTATAGGACACCTTTTGATTATGCCTTACATCAATATACCACGGAATTATTGAGCAAATTCAGAATTCAAATCCAAGCCGACATTTATACTCAAGCGCGAGCCAGCTCACTTAAAATGGCTAAATCTCAACAACCTATGACAGCATGGAATTCTCCCTACACGACAATAGAGGTCGCGAATAAGTGGGTTAGTACAGAATGATTTCCAATAAAAAAGTGCAAAAGCTAGCCACTGGGGTGCTCAAGAGGTAAAATGTCGCGCTATTTTTCCCGTGGTTCCAAGAGTGACGCAAACAGATGAGTAAAAAACTCCATATTAAAACCTGGGGCTGTCAGATGAATGAGTATGACTCATCTAAGATGGCTGACCTGATGGACGAGTACCAAGGCTATACCTTGACAGAAGAGCCCAGTGAAGCAGATGTATTGCTTCTCAATACTTGTTCTATTCGTGAAAAAGCTCAAGAAAAGGTGTTCCATCAACTTGGACGCTGGAAAAAACTAAAAGATAAAAATCCTGATCTAATCATCGGGGTTGGCGGTTGTGTTGCATCCCAAGAGGGCAAAATCATCAAGGATCGTGCTCAGTGCGTCGATCTGATCTTTGGTCCACAAACATTGCATCGTCTTCCTGAGATGATCGAGCAAATCAGGGGCGGAGCAAAGTCGGTGATCGACATCAGTTTCCCTGAAATTGAAAAATTCGATCGATTACCTGAACCGCGTGCCGATGGTCCAAGTGCATATGTTTCGATTATGGAAGGTTGCAGTAAATATTGCTCTTTCTGTGTCGTGCCTTATACCCGGGGTGAAGAGGTCAGTCGTCCTCTTGATGATGTTATCCTGGAAATTGCTCAACTAGCAGACCAAGGCGTTCGCGAAGTTAATCTATTAGGTCAAAACGTTAACGCTTATCGTGGCGCGACTCATGATGATGAGATCTGCACCTTTGCAGAACTGCTCCGTTACGTTGCAGCCATTGATGGAATCGATAGACTCAGATTTACCACGAGTCACCCAATCGAATTTACTCAAGATATTATCGACGTTTACGAGGATACACCTGAACTCGTCAGCTTCCTTCATCTGCCGGTACAATCAGGCTCAGATCGCATTCTGACTCAGATGAAACGTGGTCATATGGCTATCGAATATAAATCAATTATTCGACGCCTCAAAAAAGCACGTCCGGATATCCAAATCAGCTCTGACTTTATCATCGGTTTCCCGGGTGAGTCTAAGCAGGACTTCGCCGATACAATGAAACTCATTGAAGATGTGCAATTTGATCACAGCTTCAGCTTTATCTACAGTGCCCGCCCAGGCACGCCTGCAGCCGATTTCCCCGATGATGTGACCTTAGCTGAAAAGAAAGAACGTTTGGCTATCTTGCAAGACCGGATTACTCAGCAAGCCATGCGTTATAGCCGTCAAATGCTAGGAACAGTTCAACGAATCTTAGTCGAAGGGCCATCGGTAAAGAATCCGATGGAGCTCAGAGGCCGCACTGAAACCAGCCGAGTAGTGAACTTCGAAGCCGATCCTAAACATATTGGTAGTTTCGTCGATGTCGAAATTGTTGATGTTTACACCAACTCACTGCGTGGCACCTTTGTCCGCGGGGAAGATGAGATGGATCTGCGCCGCTCACTCACACCATCTGACATTCTTGCTAAACATAAGAAAGACGATGATTTAGGTGTCACTCAATACATCCCATAATATTGAGATATTGATTAAGAAGGCGGCACTATAATGCCGCCTTTTTTTGCTTTCATCTTAGCTTCAATCAGTTTAGTCAGCTTTAAGAAAAATTCAGTTAGCATTTCTTAGTGTTGACTCGTAAACTGTGAATATAGAAAGCAGATGACAATTGCTAATTGGAGTTATTTTGTCTAACAAGTTAACGACGCTGAACCTCTATTTAGAGCCAGCAGATACACGTAGATTAATCTCCCTTTGTGGACCATTCGATGACAATATCAAGCAACTTGAGCGCCGTATCGGTGTCGAGATAAGCTACCGGGATAATCACTTTCAGATCGTCGGACAAGCCAGAAATTGCCTCATCGTCAATAATCTATTGAAAACACTTTATATAGAGACTCAAGCAATCAAAGGCAGTACTCCGGATCTTGAACCTGATGCCGTTCATTTAGCAATCCAGGAAGCCGTTGCATTAGAAGCCGAAGCGCCAAGAGACGAAAAAGAGCTCTATATTAAGACTAAGCGCGGTGTAATCAAGCCTCGAAATCCAAATCAAAGTGATTACGTCGCTAACATAGTTCGTCACGATATTACCTTTGGAGTTGGGCCTGCCGGTACTGGAAAAACTTTTCTTGCCGTCGCTGCTGCTGTCGATGCCTTAGAGCATCAAGAGGTTCGTCGTATATTACTGACCAGACCTGCGGTTGAAGCCGGCGAAAAATTGGGTTTTCTTCCGGGCGATCTCAGTCAGAAGGTCGATCCTTACCTTCGCCCACTTTATGATGCCCTGTTCGAGATGTTGGGGTTTGAAAAAGTAGAGCGCTTAATTGAGCGTAATATCATCGAAGTGGCCCCTCTTGCCTATATGCGTGGTCGCACACTCAATGACGCATTTATCATCTTAGATGAAAGCCAAAATACAACGGTTGAACAGATGAAAATGTTCCTCACTCGTATTGGATTTAACTCCAGAGCCGTGATCACCGGCGATATCACTCAGATCGATCTTCCTAAGAGTCAAAAGTCAGGTCTGCGGCACGCTATTGAAGTGTTAAGTGAAGTTGATGAGGTGAGTTTCAACTTCTTCCAGGCTAAAGATGTCGTTCGTCATCCCATTGTAGCCAGAATTGTTGAAGCCTATGAAGAGCACGAGCAACGAATTCAAGTGGCTAAAGCTAAGAAAGATAGCCAATATAAGCTTCAGGGAACCCCGGAAAATGAACACTAGCCAAGCAGAAATTGAATTAGATCTCGATCTACAGCTCGCTATAGAAAATAGTGAGTTACCGAGCAAACAAAATTTTGAACTTTGGGTGCGTACAGCACTCCCAAAGACTCTGGCTGAAGCCGAATTAACGATAAGAATCGTCGATGAAGATGAGAGCCAGGAGTTAAACTCGACATACAGAGGAAAAGATAAACCAACAAATGTGCTATCTTTTCCTTTTGAGGCGCCACCGGAGATTGAAATCCCACTATTAGGCGATTTAATCATCTGTGCACCCGTTGTCGAACTAGAAGCAATGCAGCAAAATAAACCCCTACAAGCCCACTGGGCTCACATGGTTGTACATGGTTGTCTGCATCTGCTAGGGTATGATCATATTAACGATGCCGAAGCCGAAGAGATGGAGTCTTTAGAGACTCAACTAATTGAAAGTTTAGGTTTTAACAATCCTTACAAGGAGCAATAATTGGCCATAATTGGTCAGGAAAAACTATGAGTGACGATATCCCCCCCAGTACCAGCGCCCAAAAAAAGGGCTGGTTAGAAAAAGTAAGCCAGTTGTTTCAGGGCGAACCTCAAAGCCGTGATGATCTTGTTGATGTAATACACGATGCGGAGCAGCGTGAAGTTATCTCTGAAGATACTCGCGAAATGATCAAAGGTGTATTAGAAGTATCTGATCTACGTGTCAGAGACATCATGATTCCGAGAGCGCAAATTGTCGCACTTCAAATTGATAACACGGTGGCAGAGCTCCTCTCTACAGTTATTAGTTCGGCACACTCCCGCTTTCCCGTCGTTAATGAAGATAAAGATCATATAGAAGGCATTTTACTGGCCAAAGATCTGCTTCAATATGGGTTTAAAAACAACGAAGAGCCTTTCTCATTAGGACAAGTGATTCGTCCGGCTGTTGTTGTCCCAGAAAGCAAACGAGTCGATGTGTTGCTTAAAGAATTCCGCTCTCAACGATATCATATGGCCATTGTGGTCGATGAATATGGCGGAGTATCGGGTCTGGTTACCATCGAAGATATCCTCGAAGAAATTGTCGGTGAAATCGAAGATGAGTTTGTCCACGACTCTGCAGAAGAGACCGAGATCCGTAAGGTGAGTAAACAGGTCTATATGATCAAAGCGCTAACGCCTATCGAAGATTTCAATGAAGAGTTTCAAACAAAATTCAGCGATGAAGAGTTTGATACTGTCGGTGGCTTAGTCTCACATGCATTTGGCCATCTTCCCGAGCGAAATGAGAAGGTGAGCATTGATGGGATTGAATTTACCGTGATTAGCGCCGATACACGCAGATTACTGCAACTCAGAGTTAAACTCCCCGATCCAAATACCGAAGAGAAAACGGCATAACGCACTCTCTTACACGGTGACTATTTTTGATGAGGCTGGAATGCTGAATAAACTTCGGGCATTCGCCCATCATTCTAAAATTCGTCTGGTGCTGGCATACTTTGCCGGTGCCAGTACGGCTCTTGCTTTTGCCCCCTATGCGATATGGCCGATATACCTGTTAGCCATGATCTTTGCGTTGCACCAAAGCCGCGGCCTACCAGCAAAAGCTGGATTTTCTTATTGGTTAAGTTTCGGCTTCGGGTGTTTCTCTGTCGGCATTAGCTGGGTCCATGTGAGTATGGACAAGTTTGGTGGATTACCACTTATTGCCTCGATAGGCTTAATGGCCTTATTAGCTCTCTATCTTGCCATATACCCTGCCATTGCTGGTTACCTCATGCAAAAGCTTGCTCCAAACGCAGCTTTAATGAGGAACATTATTCTTTTTCCTGCTTTATGGACCCTAACTGAATGGGTCAGAGGCTGGATGTTAACTGGCTTTCCTTGGTTATGGGCGGGTTATTCACAAACAGAGGGACCGATAAAGGAACTTGCCAGCATCGTAGGCGCATTAGGATTAAGCTACCTTATGGCTATGGTGGCCGGAGCATTAGCATTATGCCTGCAGAAACAATTTAGAACCGCAGTCATCATTATTCCCCTGTTAATCATTGCCACTTATCTCGCTCCCAAGCTTTCAACAATCGAGCCAAAAGGTGAGTCAGTAAGAGTTGTATTAGTGCAGGGCAACATTCCCCAGAGTATGAAATGGGACCCCGATGCACTTTGGCCGACGATGAGTAAGTACATGGACCTGACCAGGCCTGAACTCAATGCTGATATTATCATCTGGCCCGAGGCCGCTATCCCAGCCCCGGAATATATGGTGTCCGAGTTTCTTGATAATGCAAATAAGGTCGCTAACCTTAACCAGAGTGCAATTATCACAGGCATCATCAGCCACCAGCAGGATAGTTTCTATAACTCTTTAATTGTACTCGGTAACCACAATGAAAAAGTGCAAACTCAGGCGAACTATCTAGGCGATGGTACAAATGAGTTTAAGAAACATCACCTGCTTCCAATCGGGGAGTTTGTGCCATTCGAGACGCTGTTAAGGCCCATAGCGCCTCTTTTCAACTTACCTATGTCCTCCTTTGCCCGTGGCCAGTACCGACAACCAAACCTCAATGCCTTGGGGCACCAGATTGCCCCTGCAATCTGTTATGAGATTGCGTTTCCCGAACAATTAAGAGCCAATGTAGATGAAGGCACAGAACTTTTACTGACCGTATCAAACGATGCCTGGTTTGGCACCTCTAATGGTCCCTTGCAGCATATGGAGATCGCACAGATGCGCTCAATAGAGTTGGGCAGGCCCTTAGTCCGTGCAACCAACAATGGGTTAACTGCGGTGGTCGACGAAAAGGGCAACATTACCCACCAGCTACCTCAGTTTGAATCTGGGGTACTCGTAGCAGATATACCATTGGTAGAAGGTGAAACCTTATTTTCGAAATGGGGTCAGTGGCCGGTGCTGATATTATCGGGCTTATTATTGCTAGTTGGGATCGGCCGAAGCAGGTTCCCCCTCTCTTCACGCAGTAAAAATATCTAAATAGCCTACCGAATTACTGACAACATTCACTCGTAGTTGTGGCTGGTTAACATAACCAGCCACATTTGTAAGTAAAATGATCAAGTTTTGAGTCCCGTCACTTTTCTGTGTAATCCATCTGCTACTCTAAAATCGTATCCCGGATATTTTTCTGTGGAGCCAAGGAAGATATTCACAACGATATTGAAAACAACTCAAGGTTCAAGCGTTTTTCAAATTGAAGTGACACCTTAATAAGGACTCAATTTGTTCGATATTTTATCTGTGTTAGGAAGTGGTCTGGTTATTTCCGGTGCACTATTGCTGGCAACTGCAATCGCACCGGTATGGAAGATATTTCGCCAACTACCTACAGGCGGACTACGATACAGCTGGGGATTTCTGATTCTGCTGATCCTGATTTTTATTGCTGGTTATATCGTATATGCAAAATTCAGTTCGGTTCAATTTTCTCAACCACTCGATCTGGTCGTGCCAATCATCTTCTTCTGCGGTGCTATTTTTGTCTTTGTTGTCTGTAACCTCTCCCTCAGAACCACCAGGGATATCATGCAGAACTACGCACTTAAACAGGAGAATATCACCGACTCACTAATGGGGATCTTCAACCGACGCTACCTTGATCGCCGACTCAAAGATGAGACAGAAAGGGCACTAAATTACTCTCATCCCCTCTCCATCTTTCTAATCGATATCGATCACTTCAAACAGGTCAATGATAACTATGGGCATCAGGTTGGTGATCTGGTACTAAAAAACATTGCCCAGCTGATCAAGCATTCGCTCAGAGAGTCGGATGTGCTTGCCCGTTTTGGTGGTGAAGAGTTTGTTGTCATTCTCCCTCGAACTAAGGATTCAACATCCTATACACTCGCTGAACGACTCAGGCATGTCGTGGCAGACTTTAAGCTAACGTTACCCAGAGAGCCTGATAGTGAGCCACTATCTATAAACGTCACTGTAAGTATTGGTGTCGCAGAGCTGAATGCTCAGTGTAAAGACTGCCAATGTCTGATCGAAAATGCTGACAGAGCACTCTATCAGGCAAAACGAAATGGCCGTAACCGGGTAATAATGAGCAAGAGTAGCAACACAGACACAAGAAAGAATGGGAACCTGATTAGTTCCCCGGAGCTACAATAGCCCAGAACCCAGTATACATGCAGGCTTATACTGATTGGTATTATACCTTACTGAACTTCCTTGCCGTGGGATCTTCTCCGCTTATGCTCAAATCGCAGATACCAACAATGTAAAAAAATGCCGACCCTGTTCCAAAAAAGTGCCGGCATTAGCTATGAACGACTCACCTATTTAGTGAGATAGTTATTACACGATAAACTGATTCAATAACTCCTCTTGTTTCTTAACATGATCCAACTGCTCACTCATCGCATGATTTGTCTGCTCGGTACTGTCTGAAACCTGCATCGACAGGTCTCTGATATTGGAGGTGTTCTTATTCATCTCCTCGGCCACCTGGCTCTGCTCCTCTGCGGCGCTGGCGATCTGCAAGTTCATATCGGTTATCTCTTCGATACTCTTACGGATCTCGCTGAGGGTTTCATTCGCAGCTTTGGCTTTATCAACGGTTGTGACCGTTGTTGTACGGCTTTCATCCATTACATTTACGACGGCGGCAACACCTGACTGCAACTTCTCAATTTTCTCTTTAATTTCTGAAGTCGACTCCGTAGTCCGTGCGGCCAGGCTACGAACCTCATCGGCAACGACGGCAAAGCCTCTTCCCGACTCACCGGCCCTTGCGGCTTCGATTGCCGCGTTAAGTGCCAGCAAATTAGTTTGACCCGCGATCTCGTTTATGACACCGAGTATTGACTCGATACTCACTGTATCCGTTTCCAGCTCTTTAACGACCACTACAGCCTCTTCAATCTGCTTCGACAGATGCTCGATAGACTCGGTTGTCTGCAGCACGGCCGAGGCACCATCGCTCACGGCATTATCGGCTTGTTGAACCGCATAGGCCGCACCTTGAGCATTATTGGCCACATCTGAAGCCGTTGTCGCCATCTCATGCATTGCAGTAGCTAACTGTTCAACCTCTTGGGTTTGCAAACTCATCGAGTGCGTCACTTCACTCGCCCCTCTCGCCGTGGTTTCGGTACCTAGGCTGACCTCCCCTCCGATCAACTTAACTTGCTGGATTAGGTCCTGAAGTTTAATGGCGAAGTTATTAAAATTGCCGGCTAGGGTGGCAAACTCGACATCTGAATCTGTACTCAAACGACGGGTAAGATCTCCCTCTCCCGTTGCAACATCGGCCATAGCTTCATTTAATACTTCCAAAGGTCTCATCAAACGACTGATAATCCCGCTCATGACTATTATCGCTATGATGAGTGACAACACTGAATACAGAATCGCTGCATTTCTAAGTTCATCGGCGGCGGCATAGATGATGCTCTCATCCAAAACAATACCCAGAGTCCAACCCAGACCGGATAGAGGACTGAAGATCACTGCGTGCATCTGTCCATCAATCTCTACTTCACCAAACTCCTTGCTTGTATCTAACCTCTCACCAAAAAATTGGTCCATCGCACGTCCATTCTGTGCTGCCTCAGGATGCGCGATAAACTCCCCATCGTTACCCACTATAAACGCATAACCCGCACCAAATAGGTGCGCCTCATTACTGATCTCTGCCAGACTCTTAAGGCTGACATCGGTAAACAGTGCACCTCTAAATTGACCATTTTCGTATAAGGGAGCTGCGGTAGAGATCATGATTTCACCGCTGGAAGCATCGGCATAAGGCGCAGTAAATAATTGTTTATTATTACTTTTAGCCTCCTTGTACCACATACGTTGACGAGGATCATAACTCGATCCGGGATTCCAATTAGGATCATTTCCTACAAAGTGTCCACTCTCCAGGCCCATACCCGCCAAAAGAAAGTGTTTCTTTATAACCGCTTGCCCTAATATTTCAATGAAATGCTCATCTGATAGATCTTCCTGCAACAGTGAAACAGCATAAGCCGTAAGATCGGCCTTTTCAGCCATGACAGCTTGAATGTTACTGTTCATCGAACTGGCAAGCTCAGAAACACTACTGTTCACCTGATCATTAATCTGCTGTTTTATTTGAATATATTGATATCCTGACAGACAACCCAAGGACAACATCAAGATTAAACTCACAGCCATCACAATCTTATGTACAAACTTCATTCTAACTCCCCCAAGAGATACGAATGGCTTTGCAAATGACAACGCGCCGCCTTTAACTAAAAAATAACAGTCTCACACAGAATAACTACAGTGAAGTTCACAAACTACAGTACAAATATAGTAAAGATTCTTCACATCATGGTTATTCATATCAAATGAATTCAATTAAGTAGATAAAATTGAGTAAAAATAGCGGTATTTGGACCGGTAGCAGGAGAAAACGACCAGAAATTTGGGGTCTATGAAGCAGGAATTTGGCAGTTAAGCAGTTAATAATGACTGCTTACCATATTCATATATTAGGGCATTCATAAGCCATGATGCCCCTTCAAGCATGTGTTAAATAACACATGCTTACTTAGTTCAGATAAGTAACGGAGCAAATATATCTATGGCGCTAACGCTTCTCGGGTAAACTCCCCCTTATCACATTGAGGGCAGTCAGGGATCACACCCGGGAACTCGATTCTCATCTCATGTCCACAGTTGGTACATACCATGGTGCCCTGCCCCACAATCTCGCCACTCATGTAATGCCCCTGATGCTTAAAGTCTTGAATAACTTCATGCCATTCAATCTGACTCCTATCGGTAATTCCACTCAACCAATGCCAAAGGGTATTCTCTACGGTGATCATAGTTGGACTATGACTGAGGTCAGTATCATTTTTTTCTTGAAGGTAAGCCGCAATATCACGTTTTAAAAATTGTTCGACTAAAGCTAACTCATTAGCTTTTGCTCGATCTTTTAAAGAAAGGAACTCCTTACTGTTAGTGACGATGTTAAATAACTTCTTTACAGTCATAGTATTATCGTCAGAATAATCAGATTTCACTTGTGTAATTAAGGCTTCATAAAGCGCTAGTAACTCAGTACTTTTTTTACTCATACTCAATACTCCTTCAACTGAACCTTTTTAATGACTCACTTCTAGTTTATTCTATGCAGATCTAACTCGCGCGGTAAGTGCGCAAGATCAAATAAATGGGCGGCATGGCCGGGAAATATTGATGCAAGAGCAATATAAACCTTCAGAAATTGAAGCTAAAGTGCAGCAGCACTGGCAAGACAAAAAAACATTTGAAGTCACCGAAGACGAAAACAAAGAGAAATTCTACTGTCTCTCTATGTTTCCTTACCCTTCTGGCCGGCTACACATGGGTCATGTTCGTAACTACACCATAGGTGACGTTGTCGCTCGTTACCAGCGACTTCAGGGAAAAAATGTATTACAGCCTATAGGTTGGGACTCATTTGGTCTTCCTGCTGAAAACGCTGCGATTAAAAACAACACAGCCCCGGCGCCTTGGACTTACGAAAACATCGATTACATGAAAAACCAGCTGAAAATGCTGGGTTTCGGTTATGACTGGAGCCGTGAGATCGCAACCTGTACCCCTGAGTATTATCGTTGGGAGCAGTGGTTTTTCACTAAGCTTTTTGAAAAAGGCTTAGTCTATAAGAAAACGGCTTCGGTCAACTGGTGTCCGAACGATGAAACCGTTTTGGCTAACGAACAGGTTATTGATGGTTGCTGCTGGCGTTGTGATACAACGGTAGAGCAAAAAGAGATCCCACAGTGGTTTATCAAGATCACTGAGTATGCGGACGAACTACTGAAAGATATCGATCAGTTAGACGAATGGCCTGAGCAAGTTAAGACCATGCAACGTAACTGGATTGGGCGCAGCGAAGGCATCGAGATGACTTTCGGCGTTGTCGATAGTGAAGAGACATTCGATATCTACACCACGCGCCCGGATACTGTAATGGGTGTAACTTATGTTGCCATTGCTGCAGGTCACCCGCTTGCAGAAAAAGCCGCAGCGAATACCCCTGAGCTTGCCGACTTTATCGAAGAGTGTAAAAACGCCGATACTACCGAAGCCGCTATGGCTGCGATGGAAAAGAAAGGTGTTGCTACTGGTCTGTATGCCACTCATCCATTAACGGGTAAGCAAGTACCTATCTGGGCCGCTAACTTCGTATTGATGAACTACGGTACAGGCGCTGTAATGTCAGTCCCAGCTCACGATCAACGTGATTATGAGTTCGCGACTAAATACGGCTTAGCTATCGAAGGTGTTATTAAGCCAAGCGATAGCGACTTAGACATCAGCGAAGAAGCTTACACAGAAAAAGGCGTAGTGTTTAACTCGGGTGACTCTTTTCCCGAGCTGGATGGCCTGGACTTCCAAGGCGCTTTCGATGCCATCGATGCCAAGCTATCGAGTGAAGGCAAAGGTAAACGTCAGGTGAACTTCCGTTTACGCGACTGGGGTGTCTCCCGTCAGCGTTATTGGGGTGCACCGATCCCTATGGTCACGCTTGCTGACGGTACAGTCGTTCCGACACCGGAAGATCAACTGCCTGTCATTTTGCCTGAAGATGTGGTCATGGATGGGATCCAAAGCCCAATCAAGGCTGACAAAGAGTGGGCTAAAACTCAGATTAATGGCCAGGAAGCGTTCAGAGAGACTGATACCTTCGACACCTTTATGGAGTCGTCTTGGTATTATGCGCGTTACTGTAGTCCACATGCCGATGAGATGTTAGACCCAGCTAAGGCTAACTACTGGCTGCCGGTAGATCAGTATATCGGTGGTATTGAGCATGCGTGTATGCATCTGCTTTACTTCCGCTTCTTCCATAAATTACTGCGTGATATCGGTTTAGTTAATTCTGATGAGCCAGCTAAACGTCTACTGACTCAAGGTATGGTATTAGCCGACGCTTTCTACTATAACAACGAGAAAGGCGCGCGGGTTTGGGTTGCTCCGTCAGATGTGACCGTTCAGGAAACTGACGAGAAAGGTCGCATCCAAAAAGCCGTTGACAGCGAAGGTCATGAGCTTGTCTATACCGGTATGAGCAAGATGTCTAAGTCTAAAAACAACGGCATCGATCCTCAAGTGATGGTAGATAAGTACGGCGCCGACACCGTACGTCTGTTTATGATGTTTGCCGCGCCACCTGAGCTGACACTTGAATGGCAAGAATCGAGTGTTGAAGGTGCACATCGCTTTATTAAGCGTTTGTGGAAAGTCGCCCATGACCATGTTGCTAAAGGCGCCACAGCTCCATTAGACGTTAAATCTCTCGATGCTAAGCAGAAAGAGTTACGTCGTGAACTGCACAAGACCATAGTTAAGGTCGGTGATGATATTGAGCGTCGCCAGATGTTCAATACAGCCATCGCCTCCGTTATGGAGCTGATGAATCGTCTTCAGAAAGCACCAACTGAAACTCAGCAAGACCGTGCTCTGATGCAAGAAGCACTTTCTGCAGTTGTCCGCCTGCTTTACCCTATCATTCCACACACTAGCTTTAGCCTGTGGAATGAACTTGGGAATGCAGAGAACATCGAAGATGTGCGTTGGCCTGAAGCGGATCAGTCTGCACTCGTTGAAGATAGCAAGCTAATTATCGTTCAAGTCAACGGTAAACTGCGTGCCAAGATCACCGTTCCAGCCGATGCGACTAAAGAGGTTGTTGAGGAACAAGGTTTTGCAGAAGAGGGTGTAGTTAAACATACCGAAGGTAAAACCGTTCGCAAAGTTATCTATGTACCGGGCAAATTGCTCAACATCGTGGCTAACTAGACACTTCACTTACAAGGAAAAATGCTTAACATATACGAATTTAACGCATATGTTTCGCAATTATAATGACACTGAGCGTTTTGCTCAGTGTCATTACTAATAAGTGACTTCACTTACAAGGAATAAACGCCTAGCTTATGCTAATTAAACGCATATGTTTCGCAATAATGGCATTGAGCATTTTGCTCTGCGCCGGTTGCGGCTTTAAACTTCAGGGAAGCTACTCTATTCCAGAGCAGCTAAGAACCCTGCACCTTACCAGTCAAGATGAGTATAGCGAGCTGACTCGTCTGGTACGTGAGCGCTTACGTCTACACAGTATCTCACTTGTGGATGAATCAGACGAAACGCCTACCTTGAATATTTTGCGGGACTCACTGGACAGATCGACCCTCTCCCTTTACCCAACGGGTAATGTGGCTGAATATGAACTGACCTATCACGTAACATTCGCAGTAAGCTTACCGGAAGGTGAGGCACAGACATTCGAAGTCGATATTCAGAGAGATTACCTCGATGATCCACGTACTGCGTTAGCAAAAAGCCGAGAGATGGAGCTACTCTTAAAAGAGATGCGTATCCAGGCAGCAGATCAGATGATACAGACACTCGCATCGATAGAGATAAATTGATGGCTTTTTCAACCCACGGTTTACAGAACCACGACCTTCGCTTATTTTTCTATATTAAGGCTTACTGATGAGGGTCTACCCGGATCAGCTAGCCCGTCATCTCAAACCGCTGCAACAGTGCTACCTCATATTTGGCGATGATCCTTGGCTATGTGAAACAAGTCGAACCCAGATCTATGCTCAGGCTAAACGTGATGGTTTTGAAGAGAAAGTTCAGCTAACACAAGAGAACAATTTTAACTGGAATGAGTTAGTTGACGAGTGGCAGGCGATGAGCTTGTTTTCGAGCAGACGAGTCATCGAACTCACACTTCCGCAGGCCAAACCCGGCAGCGAAGGTGGCGCTATTTTTCAACACTTAATGCAGATGGAAAATCCAGATGTTCTGTTGATAATAACGGGTCCCAAACTCGCAGCAGAGCAGACAAAGAGTAAATGGTTTAAGACTCTGGACGCTAAAGGCGTCTACATCCCCTGCGCAACTCCCGAAGGTCAGCAATTTCAGCGCTGGCTCGATGGCCGCATCAGTCACTTTAAGTTGTTATTGACTCGCGATGCCAGAGAGATGTTATTCAGCCTTTACGAAGGAAATTTACTCGCAGCCGACCAATCATTGCAACTGCTGCAGCTGCTAAGTCCCAACACTGAGATAAATAGTCAGCAACTCGAGTCCTATTTCGAAGATCAATCGCGATTCAGTGTATTTCAGCTCACCGATGCCATGTTAAATAATCATCAGGACAAAGCCCAACATATCCTTTCACAGCTAAAGGCTGAGGGAGTTGCCATGCCGATAATTATGTGGGGAGTATTTAAGGAGCTAGCGATTTTACTGCAGCTAAAGAGTGCACTTGAGAGTCAACAATCGCTGCAAACTCTTTGGAGCAAGCTCAGGATCTGGGATAAACGTAAACCTTTATATCAAGCTGCACTGAACAGGCTGACGCTCACTCAAATTGAGTCTTTGCTCTGCGGGGCATCTGCCATCGAGTTAAAGCTCAAACAACAGGGAATGGAAGACTGGACAGGTATGAGCCATCTATGCCTGCTGTTTGACCCTAAAGCACATGCTAGCTTATCCCATATCGAACTCAACGAATGAAGCTAAAGTTAGCCATGCGTATCGGCACCTTTGGCTCCACTAGAGCAAACGCTAGCTTATTTCATAGTAAACTCAACGAATGGAGCTAAGTTAATCATGCGTATCGGTATATTGCCCGGCACCTTCGACCTCAGTAAAGCACATGTTAGCTTGTTCCATATTAAACTCAACGAATGGAGCTAGGTTAATCATGCGTATCGGCATACTAGGCGGCACCTTCGACCCTATTCATTTTGGTCACATTCGCCCAGCCCTTGAGGTGAGAGAGAAGCTGAATTTGGATAGGGTATGGTTGATGCCAAACCATATACCGCCTCATAAGGCGTCAACGAGTGTCAGTACAGAGCAGCGACTCGAGATGGTTCAGCTTGTTTGCGAGCAATATGATGAATTTGACCTTTGTGACATTGAAGCCAAACGCGACAGTCCATCTTATCTGGTGACTACACTTAAACAGCTCAGAGGTGAACATCCTAATGATGAGTTCTATTTTATCATGGGGATGGACTCGCTCGTATCACTGCCGACCTGGTACGAATGGAGATCAATATTTACATTGTGTCATATTGTCGTTTCTCAGCGCCATGGCTGGTGCTTAAAACCGGATAGCGCTGTCTACGAAGAATACGAGCATAGGTTAACCCCGACCAATCAAATACCACCACAAAGCACCGGACTCATTATCCCGGTTGAAATAGCCCCGCAGCCCTATTCCTCTACAGAGATTCGCCATCAACTACTGAATGGCATCATTTCGGAAAATGCACTACCAAGTAAGATTATTAAATTTATTCAAAAAAATAGTCTTTATCAGCCCTAGGTTTAACCTCACCTTTATCACTTCCCCATGGGAAATTGCCATTCTGTATCACCAATCGCTTATGAGATTTGCCATAACCTGTTATACTACTGCGCTGTTAAAAATTTAATGAGGTATTCCGCGTGGATAGCGCCGAGCTAAAGCAATTTGTAATCGATAAAATCGAAGATTTAAAAGCCAAAGATATTGTTACATTAGAAGTATCTAACCAGTCTAACATCACTGATTACATGGTGGTTTGTTCTGGAACATCTAAAACTCACGTTAAAGCAATTGCTGAAAATGTTGTGGTTGAATCTAAGCGTGCCAAGCTACACATTTATGGTGTTGAAGGCCGTGAAAGCAGCGAATGGGTATTAGTTGACTTAGGTGATGTGATCCTTCATGTCATGCAAGATAAAACTCGTGATTTTTACGAACTCGAGAAGCTTTGGTCAGAAAAACCTGCTTAATGAAGTTACAGTTAATCGCAGTTGGCACTCGTATGCCAGATTGGGTCACCACAGGTTTCCAGGAATACCAACGTCGTTTTCCTAGAGATATGGCACTCGAACTGGTTGAGATCCCTGCGGGGAAAAGAGGCAAGAATGCCGATATTGCTCGAATTCTTCATAAAGAAGGCGAGCAGATGTTGGCTGCTATTCCCAAAAGTAATCATATCGTCAGCTTAGACCTGCCGGGAAAAACCTGGACGACACCAGATCTTGCCACTCAACTCAGTAAGTGGCAGTTAGATGGACGAGATGTGAGCCTGCTCATTGGTGGACCCGAAGGTCTTGCCCCTGCTTGTAAACAAGCAGCATCTCAAAGCTGGTGCCTATCCGCTTTGACTCTACCCCATCCATTAGTCAGAGTTGTTGTTGCCGAAAGCCTTTATCGAGCTTGGAGCGTCAATAATAATCACCCTTACCATAGAGAATAGGTGTTCCTGTTGGGACCTAAGCTAGTTAGCTAAGGACAAGGCTATGTGTCAATCGCTTATATCTAAGCTGGAGAAAGTGTAAGTGGCGCCAAAGAAGCGGATAACTATGCATGACCACGCAGCGGAGGCATCGCTTTTCAAACGAAGAGCATTGTTTACATTCGCTTGCGTCGTCATTTTGTTGGGAATATTACTGACAAACCTCTATCACCTGCAAATACTCTCATATACCGACTACGAAACTCGTTCTAATGATAACCGGATCAGAGTTGTGCCTGTCGCGCCGAGTCGGGGTCTGATATTCGACCGCCATGGCAAGCTCCTAGCTGAAAATCAGCCTTTCTTTTCCTTAGAACTCATCCCTGAGAAAGTAAAAGATGTCCCCGCTGTACTGGCTGAATTAAGTACGCTTATCCCACTGTCTGCCGATGAGCAGGAAGACTTCCAAAAGTCACTGAAATATCACAGACGTTTTAAGCCGTTAACGCTAAAGAACCGCCTGAGCGAAAGTGAAGTCGCACTGTTCAGCGTCAATCGTCATCGATTTCCCGGTATATCTGTGGTTGCCGGACTAAAACGTCACTACCCTTACAACGGGATGATGACCCATGCATTAGGCTATGTAGGAAGAATTAACGATCGAGACCGGGCAGCACTACAGCGTAATGATCTATGGAAAAATTACGCTGCCACCAAAGATATAGGTAAGCAAGGTATCGAGAAGTTCTATGAAAATCTGCTTCATGGTCAGCCAGGTCATTTAGAGGAAGAGGTCAATAACCGTGGCCGCACTATTCGAACGCTAAAATCAGTTCCTCCGGTACCTGGTCAGGATATCTACCTGACTTTAGACTTAAAGCTACAAGAAAAAGCCGTTGAATTGCTGAATGGTCGCAGGGGCTCTGTTGTGGCAATAGATCCTCGCGATGGCGGAATATTAGCTATGGTGTCGAGTCCAACCTATGACCCGAACCTTTTTGTACACGGGATCAGTAGCAAGGCATACAACGAGTTACTCAACTCTCGCTCCCGCCCTCTGATTAACCGGGCGACTCAGGGACAATACGCCCCGGCATCGACAGTTAAACCTCATTTAGCCCTGCTTGGCTTAGAAGAGAAAACAATCACAGCGAAGACTCGAGTCTGGGATCCCGGCTTCTGGCAGATCCCCGGCGTCGAGAGAAAGTACAGAGACTGGAAACGCTGGGGACATGGCTGGGTAGATGTTAATAGCGCCTTAATCGGCTCTTGCGATACCTATTTTTATGAGCTTGCCTATAAAACAGGTGTAGATAAGATTGCCAATTTCATGCAACCCTTTGGTTTTGGTGAGCGGACTGGGATCGACATTTTTGAAGAGTCGGCTGGCATCATGCCATCGAAAGATTGGAAGCGCATGAGGTACAACCAACCTTGGTATATCGGTGACACCATCTCTGTAGGTATTGGTCAGGGCTACTGGACCACGACACCAATACAACTCGCCAACGCTGCGGCGATTATGGCGAACAAAGGCAAACGCTTTGTGCCACACCTGTTGAAATCAATAAAAGACAGCACGGCAAAAATTAACTCACCCGTCGATGAGATGGCACCGATTGAGCTTAAAAACCCTAAAAACTGGGAGATCATCAATAACGCGATGAGAGATACGGCTCATAAAAAACGATTTAAAGATGCCACATATAGTGCAGCTATGAAAACCGGTACGGCTCAGGTTATCAGTGTCGCTGCGGATGCAAAGTATGATGCTGATACTATTGATGAACACCTTAGAGATAACGCATTAGTTATTGCCTATGCCCCCTTTGAGAATCCCAAAATTGTTCTGGCCGTGGTACTTGAAAATGCCGGCTGGGGTGGCGCCAATGCAGGCCCGGTTGCCAGAGCTCTGCTTGATGAATATATGTTACGAGATAGCTGGGAGTCGATTCAATGAGTACGCAAAACCATAGACTGAATATTTGGCAGCGACTCCATATCGATCTGCCACTCTTATTCGGCATTCTCGCCTTGATGGGCTTCGGCTTATTCGTCATCTATTCTGCAGGCGGTGAAGACTTAGCCCTCATGGAACGCCAACTGGTTCGAATGGGCTTATCACTGGTGATCATGTTTATTGTCGCTCAGATTAATCCCGAAGTACTCCGGCGTTGGGCCTTTCCCATCTATCTGGCCGGAATAGTCTTGCTGCTGGGGGTGCACTTTTTTGGTGAGATCAACAAGGGAGCGCAAAGGTGGCTAAACCTTGGCTTCATGGAGTTTCAGCCATCGGAACTTATCAAACTTGCCTTCCCTATCACCATGGCTTGGTACATAAGTAAGTTCCCACTTCCGCCTAAGAAAAGATACTTAGCCGGTGCAGGCGTTCTCTTACTTATTCCGACACTCTTGATTGCCAAACAACCTGACCTTGGTACCTCTATACTGGTCGCGGCTTCGGGTATATTCGTGTTGTTTTTATCGGGGATGAGTTGGGCGATTGTAGGTACCTTCATCGGTGGCGTCCTCGCCATGCTGCCTGTGTTGTGGTTTTTTCTGATGCATGACTATCAACGTACCCGGGTACTCACTCTACTCGACCCGGAAAAAGATCCTTTGGGCGCTGGCTATCATATTATTCAATCTAAAATCGCTATCGGCTCGGGCGGGATGTGGGGGAAGGGTTGGCTTGACGGTACACAGTCACAGCTAGAGTTTCTCCCGGAACGTCACACCGACTTTATTTTCGCCGTTATCGGTGAAGAATTTGGTTTAATCGGTAGCCTACTGCTACTTGCCATATACCTCTATGTCATAGGCAGAGGCCTTGTTATTGCGTCCCGAGCACAAACTAGCTTCGCTCGACTGTTGGCTGGCAGTATAACCTTAACCTTCTTCGTTTATATCTTTGTTAATATCGGCATGGTTTCGGGTCTACTACCTGTAGTAGGTGTTCCCCTGCCCTTAATTAGTTATGGGGGTACATCCATGCTAACTTTGATGACGGGTTTTGGTATCTTAATGAGCATACATACACACAGGCGTTTTATCGACAGATAAAAGCGGTAGGCGCGTATCGATATTTACTGGTTTTTTTGATGAGCAGTAAAATGCTTCATCGACAATTAAGACAAGTCAGTTAATATCGATACCTTAACAAAGCAGAGTCCTTCTTATCGGTATCCGGATTGCCTCCGATATCTGACTCTGAAAGGTTTTCAACAAAGGGATCTGCTTAAGTGAAAATATTGTCTAAACTGCTGGCACCACTGCTCTTAGCCACACTGTCTTTCGGCACATCTGCAAATACTATCGATTCGAAGTTAGCTCCAGAAGAGGCGAGTGCAGCGACATTAAAATCTGAGTTTTTACAAACTCAATTAGCCTTAGGCTTTTCCGAAAAAGAGGTGGAAACTTTTCTAGCTACGGCCAAATTTGATCAAGCAGTTATTGATGCGATGACTAAGCCTTGGGAAGCTAAGCCCTGGCATCAGTACTACCCCATTTTTCTCACAGAAAAACGCTTGAACGCCGGACTCGATTTTTGGAAAAAACATGAAGTTACCATTAGCCGAGCAGCCAAAGAGTTTGGTGTCGACCCGGAAATTATTATCGCGATTATCGGTATTGAAACCTTCTACGGTGGCTATATGGGCAACTACCCGGTAGTGGATGCACTGTATACGTTAGGCTTTTATTACCCACCCAGAGCGACTTTTTTCAGAAAAGAGCTGAGTAACTTACAAACTCTGACGAAAGAAGAAAGACTCGATATCAATAACCTCAATGGCTCCTATGCCGGCGCTATGGGTTTCGGGCAGTTTATTCCGTCCAGCTATCGCCACTACGCGGTCGATTTCGATAATGATGGCCGAAGAGATCTATTGAACAATCCAATCGATGCCATCGGTAGTGTAGCAAACTACTTTCATCAGCACGGCTGGGTCGCACAGGCACCAGTGGCGATACCACTGACAATCTCTACCGAACTGCCCTCAGGTATAAAAGTATGGGCTGGTGAACGTTTACACTATCAGGCATCGGATATCTTATCTCCGTCAGTCTCCTTAGCTGAATCCATTGATCTGGATATTTCCCAGCCCGCCTTGGTGATAGAACTTAAACAGGAGTTAAGCAGCAATTACTGGCTGGGTTTAAATAACTTTTATGTAATCACTCGCTATAATCGCAGTCCATTATATGCAATGGCAGTTTATCAATTCAGTCAGAAACTAAAGAAAGCTCATGATGCTCAATAAAAAAACCAGATGGGTAATGCCCCTATTTTTCGCAGTCACACTCTCTGCATGTTCGAGTTCTAACGGTGGGCGTTATGATATGGAAAATGATAAGGCACCGAGCAGCGCACCGGATGTAACCAGAGTCGAGGATGCCCACCCTAAATATGAACCCTACAGCCGTGGAGGGAATAAGAAAAACTACACCGTACTTGGAAAAGGATACCAGGTGATGGACTCGGGTAAAGGGTATCAAGCCACGGGCATAGCCTCATGGTATGGGTCCAAATTTCATGGGCACTTGACCTCTAATGGTGAAACCTACGACATGTACTCTATGTCTGCAGCCCACAAAACGCTTCCTTTACCTAGTTATGTGAAAGTGACGAATCTGGATAACAGTAAACAAGTCATCGTGAGAGTGAACGACAGAGGCCCCTTTCATGAGGGACGAATCATAGATCTCTCCTACGCGGCAGCGCACAGGCTGGACGTACTTAAAACAGGGACGGCGCAGGTAAAGATAGAAGTCATCTATATCGAAAACCCGGAATCTATTGCACTTGCCGAATTACAAGAGACCAAATCGCATTACATTCAGGTATTAGCCTCTTCGGATAAAACGAAGATCGATGCACTCGCTAGAAATCTTGAAACAAAATACCTGATCAAAACCAGACTCGTATCGGTCAACAATCTGTACAAACTTCAGATGGGGCCGATAGGACAACACCAAATAGCGACCAAACTAAATGAAAAACTAAAGAACGATGGATATCCCCAAAGCTACCTGATCTCTGAGTAGTTTCATTGAAAGGGTTAAACGAGTGCCAGAGCTTTGACATGGCAGTGACCGCCAATTTCTAAAGATTAATGAACCTTCACTGAATTAGTTTGTCGACTAATGATATACTTTGACGAGTTTTGATTTCCCGAATATAACCAAATAAGATGCGCCTTATTGATATGAATTTTTTTAATCGCCCTTTAAAAACGCTTATCCTTGCGACCTCAGTCGCTTGTTCATTCGCTTATGCCACCCCAATCGTTACTCCCAACGCTCCTACGGTTGCCGCAAAAGCTTTCATCTTAATGGATTACAATACAGGACAAGTCATAGCAGAAGAAAATGCTTATGAAAGCTTAAACCCTGCAAGTTTGACCAAAATGATGACCAGTTATGTGATTGGTCATGAAATTAAGGTCGGTAATATCTCCCCTGATGATGAAGTCACCATCAGTAAGAAAGCCTGGTCTAAGAACTTTCCAGACTCTTCAAAAATGTTTATCGAAGTGGGTAAACAAGTCACTGTCGATGATCTGAACCATGGAATAATTGTTCAATCAGGTAATGATGCTTGTGTCGCTATGGCTGAACATATTGCTGGAACAGAGGATGGATTCGTTGATCTTATGAATTCCTGGGCTAAGCAACTTGGCATGGAAGACAGTTATTTCGAAAACTCTCATGGCCTGGATTCTGAGAACCATAAAACAACGGCCTATGACATGGCCATCCTTGGTGCGGCGCTTATTCGCGATGTACCTGAAGAGTACTCGGTCTATAGTAAGAAATCATTTACTTATAACGGTATAAAACAGTATAACCGTAATGGTTTACTGTGGGATAAAAGCTTACATGTAGATGGCATTAAGACCGGTCACACCTCAGGTGCAGGTTATAACTTAGTCACTTCAGCGACGAAAGATGGTATGCGCTTAATTGCCGTTGTTATGGGGACCAAGAGTGAAGCGGCACGAAAGGCTGAAAGTAAAAAAATTCTGAACTATGGGTTCCGCTTCTTCGAAACGATTACTCCTTATAAAGCGGGCGAAAGCTTCGTTACACAACAGATCTGGTACGGTGATAAAGAGTCGGTAGATTTAGGCGTGCTCACAGATACTCCAATCACGATCAGTCGTGGACAGGCTAAAAACCTACAGGCTAACTTCGAGTTAACTAAAGAGCTCACGGCTCCATTAGCCAAGGGCGAAACTGTCGGACGAATCTTCTTCCAACTTAACGGTAAAGATATTGCTCAATTCCCGCTTGTAACGCTACAAGAGGTAAATGAAGGCAGCTGGTTTAGCAAGTTAATGGATTATTTCAAGCAGATGTTCTCAGGCTGGTTCAGCTAAGGATTGAAATTGCAGGGAAAGCTCAAGCCACCTTAGGGTGGCTTGTTTCGTTTAATGCCCAAACAAGACTCACGGGCTTGAATTCGGTATAATTGGCACCATATTAACTATGTTGAAATTGTTGAGAGTAAAAAAATGTTAGATACTAAATTTGATGAGTTGATTGAGTTTCCAAATTCTTTCCCATTTAAAGTCGTTGGCGATGCCCATGAAACTTTAGCCGATCGTGTTGTTGCTGTTGTTCAACAACATGCTCCTGGTGATTACTCGCCAAGCACGAAAGTCTCAAGTAAAGGCACTTATCACTCAATCACAATCCGAGTGACAGTACAGAGTAAAGAACATATCGAAACTTTGTACGTCGATCTTGCCAAAATAGATGGCGTAAAACGCGTACTCTAAATGTTACTCATAACTTATAAATGTGATCTGTCTTACATTTAGCAAATTGAAGCGTATAATACCCGCACTAATATTTGAGGGGAGAGGTTGCCCTTGCAAGACAGCAGTTTGCATATTCGGCATCTAGGTAAGCAAGATTACGAATCAGTGTGGCACGCTATGCAGCACTACACAGATAATCGCGATAAAAACAGTCCTGATGAGATCTGGGTTGTTGAACATACGCCCGTTTTTACTCAAGGCCAAGCCGGTAAGAGTGAGCATATCCTAAATCCTGGCGACATCCCGGTCATCCAAGTTGACCGTGGTGGGCAAGTGACTTATCACGGCCCAGGACAGTTGGTCATCTATCCTCTCCTTGATATCAAAAGACTAAAAGTGGGTGTACGACAACTCGTTACCCATATAGAACAAAGTATCGTTAGCATGCTCAAGTGTTATCAAATAGACGCTTACGCCAAAGCTGATGCACCCGGGGTTTATGTTGAAGAGCGTAAGATCGCTTCTCTCGGCCTTAGGATCCGCAAAGGATGCTCATTCCACGGATTGGCCCTCAATGTAGATATGGACATGTCACCATTTCAGCGCATTAATCCGTGTGGTTACGCCGGAATGGAAATGGTTCAATGCAAACAGCTCGGTGGACCACAAACTGTCGAAGAAGCTGGCACGCAACTGATTAAAACCCTTAGCCAAGAACTCGGTTTAGAGAAACTAGTTCACCACCAAGGATTACCAGAGTCATATGAATAGGCCAGAAAGATTACAACCAGGTGTCAAGCTTAGAGACGCAGATAAAGTCTCTCGCATCCCGGTAAAAGTGGTTCCCTCTGAACGCGAAACGATGTTGCGTAAACCCGACTGGCTCAGAGTGAAACTACCTTCATCAAACCAACGTATTGATGAGATCAAACAAGCATTACGAAGTAATGGCCTACATTCTGTCTGCGAAGAGGCATCTTGTCCTAACCTTGCCGAGTGTTTTAACCACGGCACAGCGACCTTTATGATATTGGGCGCGATTTGCACACGTCGTTGCCCATTTTGCGACGTTGCCCATGGGCGCCCATTGAAGCCAGATGCCAATGAGCCAAAGAAAATGGCTCAAACTATCAAAGATATGAAGCTTAAATATGTGGTGATCACATCTGTCGATCGCGACGACCTTCGGGATGGTGGAGCACAGCATTTTGCCGATTGTATCCGAGAAATTCGTCTGCTTAGTCCGAGCATAAAAATTGAGATCTTAGTTCCTGATTTCCGAGGTCGTATCGATGCTGCTCTGGACATTTTAGCTACTGAGCCACCAGATGTTTTCAACCATAACCTTGAAACGGCTCCAATGCATTACCGCAAAGCGAGACCGGGTGCGAATTATCAATGGTCGTTGGATCTGCTCAAGAAGTTCAAAGAGCGCCATCCGAGTATACCGACTAAATCAGGTTTGATGATGGGCTTAGGCGAGACCAACGAGCAGATAGCTGACGTACTAAAAGATCTACGCGCTCATAACGTTGAGATGCTTACATTGGGGCAGTATCTGCAACCTTCAAAATTCCACCTTCCTGTCGAGCGTTATGTACCGCCGGCAGAATTTGATGAGCTGAGAGAGTTTGCCGAGAGCATTGGCTTTACTCACGCAGCTTGTGGGCCTATGGTTCGGTCTAGCTACCATGCAGATCTTCAAGCTCAAGGCAAAGAAGTAAAGTAATACGCTCTTATTTCTAGTAGATATGATGGCGTCAGCAGAACAATTAGCTGGCGTCGTTTTTTATGAATTGAAATGAAGTTCCATTAAAATGGCATCTTCACTGCCATCAGCAGTTTTATAATAGCCTTTACGACGTCCGGTCTCTTTAAAACCATACCTCAGATACAACTTTATTGCTGCGACACCAGAACTTCTGACTTCAAGAAAAAGAGTTTCAGCTTTCGCCTCTTTAGCGTCAGCAATCACCTTCTCTAATAGAAAACGACCTAAGCCAGCTCCTTGGGACTGTGGACAGATACAAATATCCATCAGTGTGGCGTCTTCAAATATTTGATGCAAAATGGCGAACCCTTGCAGCTCATCGGCTAAGTAAACGCCAAAGGATTTATACAAGTTTCCGAAACAGGATTGGATAGTCGACAGACTCATAGGATGAGAGTGTGCTTGAGACGCAATATGAGCCATCTCAGGGCATATATCGATATCAAGAATAGCTATACGAGGATTGTTACTAAGACTCATTAATCCGCCTCCTGATAAGCGGTTATCAACTGCCATAGCTCACGTTTACTTTCGGCTGTCTTCTCAAGCTCTTTCAAGGGAGGCGAAGTCAGGATAGCATTAGCTTTAGGTAGCTTCACCCTGCGCATGTCCCAAATAACATCCGCGCCTTTAACCAATGAACTTGAAAATGTACAGTGAGCAAAAGGGCAATCGATTAAGGACAACGCAGACGTGATGACAGGGTGGGTTTCTAATTCAGAAGAGACCTTATCGACCAAAATAATATATGCCTGCTTGCCCTCCCCTCCTTGGCTCCACCTCGAAATTCCCATTGCATCTAGATATGCCGATTTTTCCACGCTGCGTTCACTTAAATGAAGAGTTTGATATGCGTTAGGATACCAGTTTCTCGATGCCTTCGCTTTATCATAAGCAGTAGACTTGAAAGCCTAAGCTATCAAGCAAGAAACTAGAAAATGAAAGATCCCCTTAGAGAGAAGTAACGAAATGATTGCCATGAATTCATTGACTGAATTTCAGATGCAAAAAAGCCGAGCTAATGCTCGGCTTTTTCTTTATTTGGCAGGGGTGGGGAGACTCGAACTCACAACATGCGGTTTTGGAGACCGCCGCTCTACCAATTGGAGCTACACCCCTGTTGACGAGACGCATTATGCTTAAACTCCCTTAAAAGGTAAAGCACTATTTAGAATAAAACGTTCAACCGAATGATTTTCACACAAGGGGTTCAACATTTCTACACTTAGCAGATTAAAGCAACTAAATGACAGGTGAAAAGAAGCGTTCAATTTTTGACGACGACATTCAACAACTGCATAAAGAGCAAAAATGAGCCCATTTCTAGGCCCATTAAAATGAAGTAATCCGCAAACCAAGGCAACTCTCCCTATACACTGGCATTATACGACGCATCCCACTCCCCTAACCCCTTTGTAAATATAAAAAACGGCCTCAATAGCTCTAGAGGCTTCACTAAGAGTGAGATAACCACGACATTCAACAAAGTGAAAGTGTCGTTTGGATGACCCCAGAGATTGACTCGTACATAGAACTGTTACCGAGGAGCAAAATTACGACGCATCTACGTACCAAAAAGTGAAGCGATCTCCGATAGCCCAGCTTCGAGCATTCTGCCAAGGATGGCGATAATTAGAATCACACACGACTATAAGAAAATAGGTAGTAGAACTGAACTGACAGCTATAGCCGAGAGGGAATTATTGACCGACATGAAAGGCTGGCATTTGCATTCGCACTTAAGTGGATACCCCGTCTGATATCAATACAGATGCTTTACAGTACTCTAAGACACCTGTCATGGTCAGCTGCGGGTATGCCGCCATGGATGACGGTGATTAGAATAACGCAGGAGCAGTTATCGAAACCTTCCGCGTTCAATGGGCGCAAAGCTTCGCTTCGCCAACAACGCCCATTTCACCCTATGACATACAAGGAGTAGGGAGTGCAGTAAATGCACGACTATATGAATATAGGAGGTAGGGCGAAGCAGGACGCTAGAGCCGAGGAGCTATTTACGCCCCATGTAAGAGGGTCATTTCAAAAAGCAGATAAAACAAAAAAAACGCCTGTCATGGTCAGCTTCGGATAAATCCTCCGCGTTCAGAGTCAGCTTCAAGCGTTGCTTGATGAACACAGACACCTCTCCCCTACGACCATAGGCACTACATGGGTATTGTGCCTCACTTCGTTCGGACTCTTTATTTCCCCCATGTTCGAGTGGTCATTTCTTTCCAGGCTAAAACGAAAAAAACCCATTGCGTTAGCAACGGGCTTTATCGACTCTCTTTACGAGAAAATTAGGCGCCTGTCATGGTCAGCTTCGAGCTGAGCTCTCCGCGTTCTACCACAGCATCAAACTGCGTTTGATAAGCGCAGGGGTATCACCCTACGACCCACATGGATGTGGGAAGTGTCGATTATGCAGGATGCAATCATCGACCTATCACATGGATAAGATGCATGCTTCGCATGCGCTATCTACTCCCCATGTTCGAGCGGTCATCTTTCCAATCTAAAAACGAAGAAAGCCCATTGCGTTAGCAATGGGCTTTATCGTTATTAGGCGCCTGGAAATGACCTACTCTCACATGGGGAGACCCCACACTACCATCGGCGCGATTGCGTTTCACTTCTGAGTTCGGGATGGGATCAGGTGGGGCCACAATGCTATGGTTTCCAGACTAATTTGGTAAAATTTGAAAAGCTTAAAATAAATATTGAGTCACACTAAAATCAAATGCTTCGTATTCTTTCAGTTAAGCAAAACCATCTGCAAAACCCATCTGGGTTGTATGGTTAAGCCTCACGAGTCATTAGTACAGGTTAGCTCAACGCCTCACAACGCTTACACACCCTGCCTATCAACG
>NZ_RXNU01000014.1 GCF_003966225.1 Shewanella canadensis | reverse complement strand
GGTGGTGAATCGATGAGAAAACTGGCGCAATCCGATCACTTAGGGTAAAAATAAGGGGAAGAGAGAAAAGATGATTTAGGTGATCGGATTAAACCGAAATGAGTGATCGCAATCGCCGGAATACGCATTTAAGCCAATTACTCGTTTAATTAAATTTTCAGCTATTGGCTTTCGTCCTGCTTTTTTCTTGCTGCTACTCTGTCCTTTCATGATTTTGGCGCTAGTGACGTAATGTTCGAAAGCTTTCAGAGCTTTAAAGTACCCAGATAAACTACCTTCCATATCTAATACGGTTAGCCTGGCTCCCTTGTTCTCTATGAGTTCGATTAAAGTGATTAACTTCTTTGTGTCTTGTGCTAAAAACCTTAGGCTACAGACAACAAATTCATCATCAGTATTCAGTGAGTCAATGCTAGGCGCTAATGTCATATTTTCACTAAACCATGTCGCTTTCTCAATGATTACTTTGTCGCAGCCCTTAAGGAGTTGCTCTTGGTTTAGCTCTGCATCACCCCACTTGCTATATGGTGTTATTCCTTGGTATCCAATTCTCATCTTCTTTACTCGTTAGTGCTGTTTAATTTGTGGAGCCATTTTTGTTTTTTTAGAGCAGGTAGGTCAAATACACTTTTTCTGGATGTGCTCATCAAAGGCCTGTAGTTAAGAGAAAAACAGAGCTGTAGCCCTTGAATAATGTAGTGTAAACATAAATTTTTACGGGGTGTGCAAAAACATGTTATTTAGCACAGAGGGGAGGCGCGAAATACGTAAAGTATCGAAAAGCTTGGGGCAAAGTTATGATGCTGTTTGGAGTGCGCCTTCGGTATTGCTTAGATAATGATTCGAAACTCATTAGCATGGATGTTGGTGGTTGGTCCGTTCTGTGCGGAGGGGCCTTCGGGCTAAGTTGTGGTTATAGAGTTAAGAAGGGTTCGAGTCATCAATGAGTAATTCTATCGACACGACTTTTGTATTTACTTAAAAAGAATAATAACTTGTGGTTTTTAAGGTTTCAACTGGCTGATTCATCGACAGCTTTTTGATATAAAACTTGACGATATATTAACGTAATCAATACTTTACGCGAGCAAGAATGAAATGTTTTGCTTGAAAAATCAATGATTTAGCGTATAATGATTGTATGAAGATAAAAGACCTAGAAAATGCTCTGATTTTAGCTACAGATGGTATTAGGGTGATTCCCCCTAGAAGTCTGTTAGTAGAATCTGGCCTGTTAGATTCAGAGGCAAGAGCATTTAGTAAATACTTAAAAAACAAAGGATACGTGAAGCTTTCAGCTCTTAGAGCAAAGCTTTTAGAAGCAGCAGAGATAGAGTTCGAGGCCATGAAGCTCTCTATTTCCATTAACCTAGAAGATGCAATTTCAACTAGCACCTAACGTCTTTGAAAAGACAACTTACACCACTACATTCGTTACTGACCTGATTGAAGATATCAAAAGCCTAAAGATACCTAATCAAGGCATAACACATGAAGAGCTTGTCATAAGCTATGGGTCGCAATTCTGCGATTTAACTAAGCAAATAAAACAATCAAATCCCTACCTGTTTCCATATTCTGTAAAAGACCCAAGTAAAAAACTCGTTGCTGATAATATCGATAAATTGCAGTTCTTGGTCCTAGATATTGATGACTCTTGCACTATAGAGCAGTTCATAAAGTGCAATACAGACTATAAATACTATTTACACACCACCTCTACTCATCGTGTTGCAGGTGTTGATAAATTCAGAGTTATTTTCCCCATAGCTGAACCTATGGATATAGCAGATGCTATAAGCCGTAAAACGGCCATACAGGACTACTTCAGCTTTGGAGGTGAGACATACTTAGATACTAGCTTCTTGATTAAGGGGCGAGGGTTTGTAGTTCCAGTTGAGCTCGAACATTTTTTTGAGTATGAAACGCAAACCTCGAATATTTTGGATTTATCGTCATTTGCCAAAGGCGCTAGTTCCGTCAAATCTACAGGTAAAAAAGTAGATGCGATAGAAGGAATGGACGACTCTCCTGAAGTAATGAAGCTTGCTCAAGTTTATATTGATGCATGTGAAAACTCAGTAATAACAGTCAATAATCGAAAATGCTCTAGAAACGATGCTTTCTTTTTTCTCCATGTTGAAATCGCAAAGCACAGGGTTAGTGAAGAGTTTCAAATTGCTTTAGCCCATAAGATGAATTGGGACCAAAAGAGGAACACAGTCGAAAAGACAGTAGATGAGGCGAGAAAATATTGTAGAGGTATTGATATATCTGCGCTCAAAAAGAAATCCACAAACTATAAAGTTGAAACTAAAAAAGTAACCTACCTGCAAGCAGATGATGTGCAAATTAAGGACGGTAAGAAGCACCTGTTAACAGCGACTACAGGCACAGGGAAAACCACGCTTGTATTAGATAAAATGGATAGGAAAGTGATTTTTGCCGCTCCACTCAATTCAATTGTTGAGCAGCAAGCGCTGAGTAGAGATTGTGCAACTTTAATCGGATGTAGCGGTGTTTTACCTGCTAGCGATAAAATCACATGTAGCTACAACGCACTGATAGCCTTATTAGATAAGAATGACTTAAGTGATTACCTAATTGTTTTAGATGAATTTCATCGAGTTCTATCTGATGGGTTTAGATTGGATGTAATGTCAGGCCTAATTGAAAGGCTCAAAGTAAAATCATATACCGTCCTTTGTATGTCAGGCACTTTTGACCCCACTCACTTGGATTGCTTCAAATTTGATTATCACTTCGATTTCAAGGCCGATAGGCCCACAAGAGAGATAACTGTACTTGAGACCACAGGTACTTTAGATAATGCACTGGTTCGATTCCTGAAGCATTTAAGCCCTTCAAGTAATAACTTAGTGCTATTTGATGATAAGAAAAAAGCGTTAGCCATACAGAAGGCGCTAAGTAACATTGAGGTCATTAGTTCTGATTCAAAGGAGGATGATTGTCATAAGCAAATCTTAGCATTGGGCGAGATTAAAGGGACTGTCATAACAACTCAAGTATTGTTGGAGGGTATCAATTTAAAGGGGATTGATAACATCATTATAGTTGCTAATAAATACTGGTCAGAAGAGCAAATTGTTCAGTTCTATGAAAGAGATAGAGGCCGAAGTTCGAAGTGCTATTTGGTAAAAAAGCCAACAAAAGACTTCGAAAGTTATATTCCTGATGCCTATAAAGAAAAAGAGTATCAAAACCAGTTTTATGATGAAGTTAATAATTTGGGAGTTGATAAGCTAAAGCTGCTTGGGGCAAGAGATGTGGAGAAGCTTATACGTATAGATGGGGGGCAAGTCTATATGAACTTGTTATATCCATATCATAAGCAAAAGTCTGCTATGGACATAGCTAACTTTAGGAAGGGATTAACGTTTGAAAAGTATGATTATAGTTTAACCGCAGATGTTGAAAGTATCTCTTCGTTAACTGTAGCTGCCCTCGACAAGGTAAAAAACTTGAGTCAGGAAGTTATGAGCCAAAGCTATGCACAAGCCGTTGAGAAGGCATTAAATCGAGAACGATATGATGAGGACCATGATTCAGTATTCAATATGGTGACGTTGTTACTAGATAATGGGTTTGATAAAGAAGAGGTTAGAAAAATAGCTCTTAAAAGAAACGAGCTAACTGTATATAAAGATAGACTCTTATCCGCTGACCAGACATTAGAAAAGGCAATATATAAGCAGTTTGTTGTAGGCGAGTTTTACACGGCAATAGATGCTAAAGCTATCATCACAAAAGCGGTTACTAATAGCCCTCAAATCACAGTTAGAGTGAACCCTAATCATTACCTGAAAATTCTGAATAGGTATTTTCATATCAAACGTAAACCCACCAAAAAAGGAGTCGGAATCGTCTCAATAAGAGAGGTGCATAATGCTCAAATTTGAGCTTGTTATGCATTCTATTGTGTATGGGGAGTAGATATTTTGGAGAGCATGAGTACAGAGCAAAGTTGGAACTACTGAATTTTTTGAATTTGCTCTGGGTTCTTGACCGAAGGCGGTTCTCTCGAGCTGCATTGATTAAGGACTTAGGCGTACCTAACTCAATCGCTAGGTGCTTTTCAGAGGGAAAAGGACAAAACCCATATCACTGTTACAAATCAATACATGATGAGCCTGAAAGGACTCAAGCCATTAGGGAGCTAGTGGCAAACATTAACCAAGCAAGAAAAGTTGATAAATTACTCGAGAAGTCTGTTATTGAGGGTGATTTTTTCAAAGATAAGAGGAAGAAAGATGGAAAGAAGAATGAAGGACTTTATTTACTACATTAACATGGGCAGTACGCCAGAATGGCTAGTTAAACAAATGGAATTAAGTGAGGAGGAGGTTATAGATTTAACAGTAAAAGTTAAATCATTTATGGACTGCTTGCAGTTAGAGGCTGCTAGGCATGAGAGGTTTAATCGATATAGTTAGAACGTATTTTTAGCTCGTTTATGCCCCAAAGTTGCTTAGAGTAAATGCTCATGTGTGAATTGTTAATAGCAGTTTTGCCCTACTTAAAGTTATCTGAATGTCTACACTGCAAAGTTCCCCCTCAGCTTGCCAAGATTATCCCTTCTGATAGGTAGTTACGCTACATACCGCCTTAGAGTTAAGTGTGATATCGTATATTCACCTTTTTACATCTGAGACTTATGATGACTCGCGTGATTATTCCCTTTTTATTACTTGTATTGAGTGGTTGTGCAAGTGTTACTGGTTATCATTTTGAACCTGATTCTACTAATGATGCTAAAGCTTTAATTTCTTATTCTGTTGATGATTTTGAAGGTGACTCTTGGTTACGTACCGAACCTGTTGTCAACATGGGTCATGCTAATGCTGTGTATCATCTACGTGCCCATTACGGTCGTGATAACGCTCTAACTTTTATTCAGGTTTATGTTAATTTCCGTACTTCTGATTGGTACTTCTTTAATGATGCTGTTATGAAGGCCGAGAATGTTCGTTTCATTCCTATTGACCGTGAAGTAGTTTCAGGAGGCTACGTCCATGAAGACTTTGCTATTGAGATTGACTTGGAAACACTGAAACGTATGTCAGGTAAAGATACTTTGATTAAGTTGAAAGGGAAACGTGGAGAGTATGTGTTTTCGACTAATAAGTACTTATCATCAGCGTTCTTAGCTGAGCTTGAAAACCGAAATATTTAATCTTTTTGATAAACATTAGCCTAGCAGAAACTTTCATGGCATTGACAACTGACAACAATATTGTATCAATAGTAGGCTCTGTAGCAGCGGCATTACTGGGTGCTATTCCAGGTGCTATTGCGTTATTACAAAACAGAAATCGAGACAAAACAAAGCTCGATATAACCCTGACCAAGGTTGACGACTTTGATGATAAAGTTAAGAAAATCCACTCATATCAAGCTGGTAACGGTATAGATAAAATGCCTACGGGCTCTCAGGCTGAACCAATATACCTTATCAATATTACTAACATTGGGATGCAACCTGCTTTTATTCAAGACTGCTTTATACTGCCCCACTCAACATCAGAGCCTATTCGCCCTAAGTCAATTAGAACTATCTCTAACTCTATCCATGAAACATACGACTTCAATGAAAAACAAATGTTAGAGATTCCATCCAAGAAAACGGTACCACTTCCTTTATACCTTTATCATGGGAAGCCAGTATTCTCACCTAGGAAAGTAATTGTTATTGATGGTGAAAATAAGAAATGGAAAGGCAAGCTAAAATATTAAAACAATCTTCTCTCTGCTTTCTCACCACAAAATGCAGTTCTCTTCTCCGCAATGCTCTTGCTCACGTGGCATTCGATGAGGTCTTAGTCACGAAACTGCTGCTCCAGATGATTACCTTTGAACTCAGTACAAATAATCGGGGTGGGCTTTCAAATAAACCAGGGAGATTTTCCTAACCCTAGATTGGTCAACTAAAATCAATTCGCTAAGCCATTTCTGTCCAAAAACGTGTTTACATATTGCTAGTAACTAATGTGCTAGTAACTAACTGCTAAATGTAGGACAGCAATAAGTTAATCATTTATAGAACATACAGTTTTAAGTGATACACAACTGTTCCACAAACTGAGACATAACAGGCCAACTTCCGTTATAATTTGAGTAATTTAATTAGGTGTCACTAAGTTACTGATAGGGTTCCATACGGCGCGGCTCGCGTTGGAACCGGGTAGGTCGCTTGAGCCTGTGAGCGATTGCAGGCCTAGATGAATAACTGTCCACGACAAGACCCGGCTTATCGGCCAACTCACCTCATAAAGAAAAACCGCATCCCGTAAGGGATGCGGTTTTTTTGTTGCCTGTCTGTAAGCCTCGGCTTATCGGACGTCATCATCACCTAATAAAGCAGAACTGCATCTCACAAGGGATGCATTTTTAAACTTTTTGTCTGCTGAGCAGGACTTATCGGGTATCAATGTAACAAAATAAAGTTAAAACCACATCTCGAAGGTCAGCGGTTTTGGATCTTATGGTTGCTGCAACACTCTGAGGAGACGTGTGGGACTTTGGGAGCTAGTCCGATGCTGCTTCGAAGCATGGAAAGGTTATGTTTGGCTAACTGATCAAAAAAGTCTGGATTGAGCGTGATTTTATGAGATTTCAGCAAAATATCGGGTGCCAGAAACGGGAATACCATCAGGCTAAGAAAGCTGAGCCTAAACATATCTGCATTCACTTTAGCACTGGGGCCGACATCATTAATCACCCCTTCAAATAGAAGTGTTTTTCCCGGCGCCCAAATAGCTTTAATTATCCTTGGTGACAAAAGTCTTTTGCCGCCGCCATTATTCGGGGTGAATAAGTTAAATACAAGCCTGGCATATTCAGGTTTCTCAGCCATTGTCTTATAATAAAACCTTAGTACTTCGCATATTGAATCAAAATCTCCATTATTCTTTGCCTGAAGTGCTTTTTTTGTTACGGGCTCAAAATTTTCAATTATCATGGCTTCAAATAAGCCAAATTTATTGTTGAAGTAGTATTGAATCAGTGCAGCACTCACTCCTGCTTGTTCGGCAATTTTTCGAGTGGATACTTTTTCGTAGGGGAATTGGCAAAACAGTAAGCGTGCTGCTTCTAACAACAGTTGACGAACATTGGAATCACCGATGGGGCGGCCTAACTTATTGGTCATGACTCTGCCTTTAGCTTTAACAACTTTCCTATTACGTGATTATAAACGAATTTAATTGTCTGTGGAGGAGGTGTTAATCAAAGTGGGGGGTAATGGGTAATTATTGTTTATAACTTTTTGGTTTATTTGGCTAAATTTATCTATGCTAGATTGTGTTAGTTATACTGGTCTAGAAAATATGGGGGATTGGAGGGGCGTAGCTCCTGTTTCTGTTGAGATCCGGTCCGGTGAATATCCCACAGGAAGTAGCATTTCATGGGTAAATTCAGGAACCGCATCGCCAAGAGTCATAGGACTAGGAATAACTGTTCGGCAGACGATCAATTAGCACCAGAAAACGAGGTGGGCGTAGGCTGCCTGAGGGATGCTTTGGTCAATAAGGCCGATTGGTGCATAAAAAAGGTGTCGATTGTGAAAAATAGAAATAGAAATAGAAATAGAAATGGAGTATTTGTCTTAGTCACTTTTGAATAATGGGGCGGCTGGGTACTTGCGTTGTGGTAAAAAACGTTACCGCAATTATTCATTATTTTTATTTATACAATTGAATTACAGTCTTCAGTTAATTGTAGAGTGTGAGCTGTGATTTGTAATTAATCAGATTGGTGTCTTTTGAATTATTTCAATTAATATAATTGTTTAATATTGCTTTCTTTGTTAATTAATCCATTTGATTTTATTTACATGTGTGTTTGCATTTGATTTTTTGCGTTTAAGTTCACACGATTATTATATAAACCCCTTTGCAATTGACGCTTGTATTTTATATGGACAAAATGTTGGTTGCCATATGGCCTACTATATCAAATTGGTATGATAGTAATAAATAAGAGTGATGAGTGATGAAGAAAAAGTTGCTAATGACCTTGATTGTCGCAACATTATTTGGGTGTAATGACAGTAACGATAGTAGTGTTACTAATTTAAATAGAGCTCCAGTAGCTAACCCAGATAAAGTGACGGTAATGCAAGGTGAAGCTGTATCGATTAATGTTCTGGATAATGATACCGATCCAGATGGTGATACTTTAATAATAAAGGAATTGAATGGATTGCTATTGGATGGTAATACTGCTCAATATCAATCAGCTAGTGATGATTTGGTTGGAGATAAGACATTCAGTTATACCATAACAGATGGTAAATTGGATGCGGCTTCGTCAATAACTATTTCTGTGACTGCCAAACTCGTTCTTGAACCAGCCCTTAGCCGCGGAGAGTATGCTGGCTCTGAAGCCTGTTCTACCTGCCATGCATCGGTTTATGAGGAGTGGAAGGATACTAAGCATGCAACTGTGATGAGAAAGCTGTACACAGAGGATAATAATACTATCGATGCGCCTTGGGGAACTGAAGCCGAACCCAAGGAGTTCATTGTAAACAGTCATAAATACACTTCTTTTATGAAGGGCGAAGAGTACTGGTTGACTGTCCATGATCCCATCGATTCGACAAAAGACCGAACTTACCGTATCGATGTCGTTGGTTATAAGACGCAAACTAACTTTTTCAATTATGATGCAGAGGCTAATTCACTTATTTTAATGCCTCTTATTTATTGGAACGATGAGCCTGAAGGTGAAGAGTATTGGAGTAACTGGCTTGAGTGGCTTTGGTATGACAAAGCTGGCAAATTATTTCCAAAAGAAGATTTAGACCAACACATTAAGTTTGCTTCATATGAAAATAGATGTGCAGAGTGCCATCTGACAGGTTTTGAAATCGAATCTTTCAAAGACAATGGCTTTGCCGGAAATGTTGTCGATGATTCTAATATCTGGGAAGCTGAATTTGCTACCGGCTGTGAGAACTGTCATGGTCCTGCGGCTAAACACACCAGAACTATGGATAAGGCCGATGTGGTAAACCCGGATGATTTAACCGGGGCTAACTACGGTTCAGAATGTTCTCACTGTCATCAAGCCGGCCATCCTGTTTCCAATGATAGTGGTTTTGTGGAGATGCCTTATATCTATAATGAGGAGGATCCGCTTAAAAAGGGACAGCACTTCAATGTGGGCGATAATTTAGCTGATTTCTATGTATTTACCCAACGTGATCTATAGCCTGGGACTGAGTACGAAAAGCAGTCTAAGTCTCACCAGATGGATCTTGAAAAATCGAAGCATGGTGGAAGTGGTATGAAATGTAGCTCATGTCATAACCCACACAGCCAAGGAATGAAGCTAGAGGGTGATGCTCAGTGTATTAGTTGTCATGCTGATAAATCTGCTGCGGAGCACAAGATGAATATTCATCAGCTTGTCGGTGCAGCGTGTACAGATTGTCATATGCCATGGAGTAAACGAAGCCGTGACCGCTCCAGACGTTACGATGTCAGGTCTCATCACTTTGAAGTGATTAGTCCTACTGAGTCGCTTGGCCAATACGATTATTTGTATCCATTTACCCAGGATGGTGCCGATCCGGAGCATAAAATGACCAAGTCCTGGGCGGCCGTTCAAAAGATCGGTATATGCTACGATAGTTGGAAATATCCACCTAACACGAAGGAATGTACTGACTTCGATGTTATGCCGAATGCTTGTTCTTCATGTCATGATAAAGAATTTCCAGTTCCAGGAAAGTTCGATGATATTGAGAGAAATAAGCTGATTGAAGGAGAATCCAGATTCCAGCGCTTTATTGATGCCACTAGCAAATAGTCATTAAGATGCAAGACCTCCTGAATTTTAGGGCGGTCTTTTTATATCAAGATGCTCTTCGATAAGACCCTGTGATCAGGTTCTTTCCCGTTTCTAAAAATTATACAAGGATTAACAAGTAGCCATTTTGCTTATTACAACATCCGTTACACATAGTTAGTGGTTACTTACTATAAAGCCCAATACCATCGAAAGTGATAAGTTGGCTCAGTTGTCTTATCGGCCTACTCACATAATAAAAGAAAGCCCGCTAGTCTTACGACAAGCGGGCTTTTTGTTGCCTGTTAAGCCGGCTTGGGCTTATCGGGTATCTACTTCACTATTAGAAATAGTAACCGAAGTTAATGTTCAGGCGTTTATTGGTTTCACCGTCACCCACCATAGAGCCACCGATAAAGGGCTGGTTCTCGGCGACAACAAAGTCGACGTAGGTGTAGAGACCACCTGCGGTGATAGCGACGCCAGTGACGTTCATAAAGGTGTCTTCCTGAACGCCGGGCTTGTCGGTGACAAGTGAATAATCATTATAGAAAGTCAGGTTTGAAATCGGACCCATGCTAACAGGTAGACTGTAAGCCACGTTGGCCACGTAGCTGGTGGCCTCTGCCGGGATAGAGTCATAGAAGGCATAGGCGCCCACTACCATACGTTCAACATCCATACCATCGACATCGTACGTGTAGTCGGTCAGCTGCAACTTAACGTTCCAACGGTCATAGTTGATCACACTATGCAGTGCTGCTGCCACGTGATCGCCATCGGTACCATCTTGAATTTCAAGTTGACCGGCCTGGGCGGATAGGCCCAGCTCAACTGCAACATCACCGAACGCCAGGTTGTGAGCATAACGTGCGTTGAGGGTGTTGGTTTCACCCGCAGCCTTGCCATCGCTTGGTGCGTCGTAGATCCCTTCGCCTGCTAAACGAACACCGACAACATCGTAGGAATAACGCTCGCTACGGTCAGAGACATAACCATCCAGGCCGCCCAGTTCGTCATTCTTGTAGAAGGCCAGATCCAGACGGTTGGCATCGCCGTTATAGGTGTAATTCAGACCCATATCGTAGTCATCTTCCAACCCGGTATAGAAGTTCGAGCTGAAGAAGAAGCTGTTGGACGCCCAGGTCAAAATGCCGAAAGGCACCTGAGTTATACCAATTTTAGCCTGTTGCTTTTCATCGAAGTTGTAACCGACCCAGGCATGGTGAATGACATCCATGTACTGGTGCCAGCGGTACTGGGCAGAAAAAATAACGTCATCGACGTTACCATTAACATCGATGCGGAATACGTCGAAGTCAAAATCACCACCACGGTCCTTATTATCAACATCATAGTCTTCATAGGAGTATTGGAAACGAGCTGCACCGCCAAATTTTACGGCGTTTTCCTTTTCTTCTGTTACCGGAGTCTGCTCGGATTCCAATTGCTCGATGCGGGCCTTAAGAGCCTCCAGCTCTTCGTCTACCGGCGTGGCATTAGCATTAGCGGCCAGTGCCAGGGCGATACAGGAAGCAGCAAGTGTATAGCGGATCATCATTTATCCTCTTTGGTTGAGTTTTGTTTTTCTTCGTCAGTGCTGTCGTCAGCACCATCGGTGTAGAAGTCAGATAGCACATCGGCCAGATGAGCACGGGAAAGCTCACCCTGCAGGTCTCCATCGGAATCGATAACAGGCAGGGGAAAGTCTGATTCCATGGTTGCCGGAATGATGCTTTCAAGCAGCGCATCCTGTGATATCGGTGTCATCTCCTCTACCTTGAAGTCTTCCATCAGCGCTTCTTTATCTGTCTTTACGGCATCTTCCAGTGCTTCCTGGCACACAACGCCCTGGAACCCCTCATCGGTAACGTAATAGGCATAGTTAGCCGGAATACGCTTCATCTGTTTGAGTGCTTCACCTATAGTGTCGGCGGTAAGGCGATATGCGGGCGGTTTCATGACGGTTTCGACGGTCAGGGCTCGCGGACGGTTTACGTCTTTGACGAAGGCTTCAACATAGTCGTCGGCAGGGTTGAGCAAGATATCCACCGGCTCACCAACCTGAATCAGATTGCCATCTTTGAGGATCGCGATCCGGTCACCAATTCGCAGCGCTTCATCGAGATCGTGGGTAATAAAGATGATGGTCTTATGTAGCTCTTTTTGCAGCTCAATCAGTTGATCCTGCATTTCACTGCGGATCAGCGGATCCAGTGCCGAGAATGCCTCATCCATCAGCAGGATTTCCGCATCGGTACACAGGGCCCTTGCCAAGCCGACGCGCTGTTGCTGACCACCGGAAAGCTGGGACGGGTACTGCTCTTCATATCCGGCCAGACCGACGGTTTCAAGCCATTGGGTGGCTTTGGCATTTCTCGTGGCTTTGTCTATTCCCTGAACACTGAGACCATAGGCGACATTTTCCAGTACGCTTTTATGGGGCATTAAACCAAAGCGTTGGAACACCATTGCCATTTTATTGCGACGAAATTGCTCCAACTCTTTGGTATTGAGTTTCATCACATCGATGCCTTCAACCAGGATTTGCCCCTCAGTGGGGTCGATCAGTCGGTTGAAGTGGCGGATCAAGGTCGATTTACCCGAACCCGAGAGCCCCATAATCACAAAGATCTCGCCCTTGTGAATGTCGAGGTTGATGGCTTTAAGGCCCACGGTATGTCCGGTTTTCGCCAGGATGTCATCCTTGGATAAACCTTCTCTAACCATAGGCATGACTTTGGTTGGTTTTTTGCCAAAGACCTTAAAAAGATCCTTAATCTGAATGAGCGGCTCTGTTGGTGATTCGTTAGTCATGTTGTCCACCCTGCATATGTTTTTGAGATCGCTTGGCGTAGGCTTGAGAGGTGCGATCAAAAATGATGGCTAAGGCGACGATGGCCAAACCGTTAAAGAGTCCGAGGGTGAAATACTGGTTGGTGATCGACTTGAGTACCGGCTGACCCAGACCCTTGACGCCAATCATAGACGCAATAACCACCATCCCCAACGCCATCATAATGGTCTGGTTGATACCTGCCATTATGGTGGGAGAGGCCAGGGGTAACTGAACACCCATCAGGCGTTGCATCGGATTAGCACCATAGGCGGTGGCGGCTTCCAGCACTTCTTTGTCTACCAGACGGATCCCCAAGTTGGTCAGACGAATGACTGGCGGAATGGCATAAATCACCACGGCAATAACGCCGGGCACCTTGCCAATTCCAAGCAACATGACCACAGGGATCAGGTACACGAAGGCTGGCATGGTTTGCATCACATCCAGAATGGGCGTCACCAATGACTGGGTGCGATTGTTGCGGGCCATTAAGATACCAATGGGGACACCCAGCACTATGGCCAATAGCGTACATACGGTAATGATGCTAAGGGTGCGCATCGTATCTTCCCACATGCCGAAATAGCCGATAAGCAGAAATGAAACGATGACGCCCAAAGACAATTTCCATGAACGACTGGTGAGGTAGACCAAAGCGGTAATCGAGATCAGTACAGCCCACCAGGGCGATTGCACCAACAGCTTTTCAAACCAGATAAGAAAGTCGAGCAGCGGATCGAAGAAAGACTCGATGACATCACCATACTCTCGGGAAAAGTCCCGAAAGGTGCCGTCCAAATATTTACGAATTTCCAATAAAGTGGCACGGTCCATTTTCGGAAATTTGCTGAGCCAAGAAAAGTCAGCCATTACTACCTCTATAGTGTTTTACACGGGATAATCTAGATGAGGGGCAAAAATTGCGAGACCCTGTAGGCCTCGCGTTTTTGTTTCGATTTACAATGCTTCGATTGCCGTTTTCACCTTTGCGGCGACATCGGCAGGAACCCATTTTAGCCATGTGTCTTCATGATTCATCAGGAAGTACTCGGCTGCGATAATGCCGTCTGCCTGGTTGTCTTCCATCCAAGCCAGCAAGTCGTTCAGCTGGGCATTTGTCAGGGAGCGTTTACCAAGATACTCGAATTCCCGGGTTGATTTTTCAGCGAAACCTGTGGTGGTGACAGTTTGTACCAATGCCGATGGGTACATGGTGACCCTAGGTTCGGCGCACTCTTCTTTGGCGATACAGTCGCGGAAATGATCCGCATCGATACCGCTACCAAAGTCCACCTTGGACATTTTGTACTTACCCAATACCGCTGTGGGTGCCCAGTAATAACCAAACCAAGGCTTTTCACGCTCGTAGGCACGGGCGATGGAACCTGACAGGCCTGCACCTGAGCCCGGATCGATAAGATCAAACCCGGCATCACTTAGCTTAAGCGCACGATACAGGTTTTCAGCCGAGAGTTGACAGCCCCAACCCGCCGGGCAGCCATAAAAAGCGCCACGGTCAGGATCTTCAGGATGTTTAAAGGTTTTTACTTTGGCGATAATACCCTCAATGGTTTTCAGGCTGGGGTCCTTGTCGACCATATATTGGGGTACCCAGAAGCCTTCTTCACCGCCATCAGAGAGTGAATGACCCGCGATAGCCAAGCGTTTGTCACTGACACCTCGTTCGATAAGCTCTTTGACGCTGTTGCTCCAGATTTCAGGGGCGATGTCAGGCTCACCTTTTTCAACCATAGAGGTGCTGGTAGGCATAGTATCGCCAGGGATAAGCTCGGCTTCGCAGCCGTAACCATGTTCTAAAATAAAGCGGTCAACATTTGCGATTAATGAAGCCGAGCTCCAATTCATATCTGCGATAGTGACCTTACCGCAATGTTCTTCGGCAACAGCTTGATGCGCTGCGCCACTAAGGAGTAAGCCGCCAATTAAAATAATACTTTTCATAAGAGCTCCATGCTCGAGGTTAGAAATTTTTTGCGCACGTGCCTTTCACTAACAATGGTTAGAGTTCAAACTAGGTGGTGTGTTTCTGTTCTTGAAGGCGACGACATTATTGCAACCCTATTACTAAAAACAGGACTGCAGCAAAGGATTTGATCGGGGATCATAACATAATGTGCACTTCTTTAACAGTTCTGTAGTCTGAGGCCTATTGTCTCCATCTATTCACCCTTCATAAAGGTGGTTAGAGCTCAAACTAATAGTCGGCCAGAAGGGCCAACTTAACCTATTTGAAATAGAAAACCGCATTCCGAAAGGGATGCGGTTTTTTGTTGTCTGAAATAGGACAAACCTTGATGAAAGCGAGTTAGTGATATTTAACCTGGCTGGAAAATGCACTTTAATCGCTTTGCGATGATCAGGCGTGACATAGTCAATACGCCGCTGACCGTTTTTTGATGCAAGCGGAAAATCGTGTCGTAGAGGCGGCGAATTACGCGGCCCTTTAGGATTAACCTGTCATTCATCATGGTACTGATAGCGAAGTTATGGCCTATTGCGACGACCATGCCACCATCTTTATAGATGAAAGGCGTGAGCCGTTTCCCCCTCATTAATCCGATTAAGCTTTTGGCTAAGTGTACCGCTGCACGATTTGCTGCCTGTGCCTTAGGAGGCACCATAGCACCATCGCCTTGCGGGATTGCGGCGCAGTCACCCAGAGCGAAAATATTTGGATCCAGCGTGCAGGCTAATGTTTGCTGTACCATGAGCTGGTTGGAGCTATTGCTCTCAAGACCACCGATATTTTTCAACCAATTAGGTGCTTTAATGCCCGCAGCCCAAAATTGAATGTCGGCGTCGATAGTGAGCCCATCGCTGGTGGTCATAGCTTGCTGGTCTACGCTGGCAATTCTGGTATTGAGCATGACATTGATATTATATTTTTCCAGCATCAGCTGTGCCTGATTGGACATCTTTAACGGGCTGTTGGGTAAGACCCTGTCGGTAGCTTCAATCAGGTTGATTTTGAGTTTAGCCGCATGTGGGTTTGGCTCTAACCTGGCGCTAACTTTAGCGAGCTCGGCGGCCAGTTCGAGGCCGGTCGCCCCCGCACCAACGATGTTTATCGTACGCTGGTGTCCGGAGCGTAATAGTGAGCTAATTTGCAGCCAACTGCTGCGTGCTTGCTCCGGCGTGTCTAAAAATAGACAGTGCTCTAGCGCCCCTCGGGTAGCAAAATCATTGCTAATCGCACCGATGGCGATAACCAGATAGTCATACTTGATGAAATCCGTTTCACCGTTGGGCTTACTTACGACCAGCTGTTTATCTTCACGTTTGATGTCAGTCATCCAGCCCTGATAATGCATATAGCCGTTTTTTGCGCCATGGCTAAAGTAGCAAAGAGTGTCCAGAGCGTTATCGAAGGTACCTGCGGCTATTTCATGAAATCTGGGTTTCCAGTAGTGGTGAGTCTCTCCCTCCACTAAGAGGACCTCATCCTGGCGATTTACCGAGCGGCCCAAGATGCTGGCCAGTTCTAGCCCTGCGGCGCCACCGCCGACAATTACAACACGAGACATAATAATTCCTTAGCGCACTCATAGTGGTGCATTACTAAAAGTTGAACGATAGAGCCTCAAAACTTCACTATTGATACGAAAGGTATGAGAGATTAAAGCGGAGGAACATCAGATGTGGGCTATTATAATTATCGTTCAATGGGGAACAATTACCTCAAAAGGAAAATCACTTTTACTTATATGTAATAAATGAGTCGTGCTGTAGTGGTTCTGATGAAACATTGTGGGGTAATGTATCAACTGGGGTCAATAAAAGGCGTTATTGACCCCGACAGAGGTGCGCTTAACTCAGGGCTTCATTCAGGTAATCGAGTAACATGCGCACCTTAGATGGCAGGTGTCCGTTGTGAGGATAGAGTGCCCAAATCCCCTCGTCGGGTTGGTGGTTTTGTTCCTGTCGCGGAATAAGCCGGCCATCTTCTAAAAAGGCAATACACAGTAGTTAGGCAGCTGAAATAATAAAATCGGTGAGTTTTGGATCTTAGATTAGTCCTTGCCTATACTTTACTCAGTTTGAAAAAACAAGGAAACATACTATGTATCATATTGTTAAGAAAAATATTTATAACCGTATTTTTGGTGAGTGGATGTGGGAAAGAAATATTTTATGGTTATTCAGCTTTCTTTGTATGCTCGATGCGTTAATGGTTTCGGGTGATCATTACCAGAATTTTTTACGAGACGGTGCATTTCACGCTGGGTTATTGATTGGTATTTCAGGCTATTTGTCTGAGTTAAGGTACAATTTTTTTAAAAATTTACGTAACGATGAACTTGATGATGAAGCCGAAAAGTAACTAGGGTAACCATATTAAATCTTATTCTAATGCCTCACTTAAATAGTCGAGTAGCATGCACACCTTAGGTGACAGGTGTCTGTTATGAGGATAGAGTGCCCAGATCCCCTCGACAGGTTGACAGTTCTGCTCCGGTAGCGGAATAGGCTGCCAACCTTCTAAAAAAGGTAAGACATAGTAGTCAGGCAGTTGAATGATGCCTATGCCTTTTATCGCGGCATCGACGAGGGCATGGTCTCTGTATCTGCACAAGTTTGTTTCCGTTGAATTTGCATCAATCTTGAAGTTAGCACTGCCAGTTTATTTTTTCCTATGGTATTCATATTTGGTTGTATTCTGTAGAGCCGTTGCACACGTTGAATTACTTGAACTTGCTCAAGTTCATGTCGGTAGTCTTGAATTTGTTGTACCGAACACTTAAGTTGTTTGATGAGTCTATGCTCGTAGTTTTTTACCTGTTCTAACCTCTTTTCTAAGGCGCTCTGTTCATTTTCTTTGTCCGCTATCAATTCAGCTATTGAGTAGGCGAGTGCTTCGTCGCCTAATTTTATTGCCCTGATTGCCAGTACTTCTTTTTCACGAATTTGTTCCTCTAAGGATGTTGATTGATGTACCAGTTTTGCCCTGTGTGCGTTGATATATGTCAGCTCATGCTTTATTTGACAGGCGTGCCCATCATAGCCAAACGTTTTGGGTTCTAACCTATGACCGTTTTTATCTGTGCTCTTCTTTTCTGTGTTCATGGCGATAGCTCTTCTTAACGCCGCAATGAATCTGATGATTAGCTGCATGACTCCTCCTACTCAGAGTACTCGTTGAGAATCTTGTTAGTCTTAGCATCACTAATTTTACTGATTAAGCGATGGCTTTCGTGTTCGTCACGAAGAGTCTTCGATAGGGTTATTGTTGAGCTCACAAGAAATAGTGAGCAGATGGCAAAGTAACCTTGTATAACCAGTCCACCTGGCATAAACAAGATTCCTGTCGCCATAGAGATAAGGGCAATAGAGAAGGATAGTTTGATAAAAAAGATCCAGCTGGCTGAGTTACTTTGTATATTTGAACTGTCCATAACAATACCTTTTAGTGTGTTTACGGCTGGTGGCGATAACCACAATGCAATTTTGAGTCTCTGCTAAGGTATTTAAGGATGCAACTAAGCTAGGAGGTGTTGCGTAGGGTAATACTGCGAGTATTGTGTGGTGAGACAATTCAATTGGGAAAGTCTGAATACTGGTACTCACCCACTCATTCTATGGCCTGAACTTTTCAGAATTCGAGTTTCCCGATGCGATTAAAAATGTTTCTTAGGCTCAACTCTTCGTAGTTGGTGGAAAATATCAGGCTCCCAAGGCCGCATAGCAATCATTAAGCTGGTGCCAAATTTTTGCTCTAATTCCGATGATTGATCTGTTGTATTCATTTCGTTGAGCTCTTTTGATAGTCGTTTTATTTTCTTTATCAGTTCAGTATTTGATGTTCTGGTTAGCATTCCTGAAGTAAAAACCTGAAATTCACCGGGTAGAGTAAACGAAGAGTTTAAGAATTCGGGTTGTATGACAGTCTTGTAAAATGATTGGATTGGCCCGTGCTTAATCCATTGAAAGTTCTTGGATATTATCATTTTTACCCTGTTGCCAGGGAGCAGCTCGATGATCTTCATTCTATCCAGTTTTGCCAACAGCTGAATGCCTTCGGTTTCGGTAATAGTGTAATTATCTGTGATATCGGAAAATCTAAGACCATTGATAAGGAAGTGCGCCATCAGCAATAATTTTATATCGCTAACCAACTCATTTTCTTGGGCCAATGATAACTCGGTCGTAAAACTAATATTTTCTTCCATTAAACTGACAAGATCACTGAACTCCAGTTGAAGTAATTCACATATATTATCCAGACGATTTAAGCTCAATGACTCTTCGGCGAATAGACGTTTTACGCTGGCTTCGGATAATTCAAGTTTCTCTGCTACATGCTTATAGGTCTTTTGCTGTTTCCTCAGCTCAAGCTTCAGAGTTTCAATTATCAATCTGGTTTGATGCATCGTATTACCGTTCAATACCACAGGTTGCTTAACTTAATACTTTATAGCAATCGGTTGTGATTATTGCTACTTGAGAACAGCATTAAACCTTAGGATATTTTGATAGCAGTTGCCGAAATGTTGGTGTTTACCTGTATTTTAGCGAAAGAAGGGGTCGATAATGTGTGAGAAAGTACTTGCAGGTTTAGGTGCTAACTTAGGTCGTTTCTGGCGATTGGGTGTACTTATCGGTATCGTCTCAGCTTCTGTTATTTGGGTGTTTAGTCTGGGAGTGATTTCACAAGATACAAGCTATCACTTATTTGCCGATGGGCGCACCTTGCTATTAATTCCCCATTTATTAAATCTAATCTCTAACTTACCTTTCTTACTCATAGGTATATTGGGTTTCAAGTTTTGTAACCACCGCGAGCGCCGGGATAGTCATCGGGAGTGGCGAATATTTTTTCTTGGCGTGGGGCTGGTGAGTTTAGGCTCTGCTTATTATCACTTTAACCCGACCAATGCATCACTTTTATGGGATCGCTTACCTATGACTTTAGGTTTTATGGCGCTCTTTACTGCATTAATTAAAGAGTATTTAGGCGAAAGGGCTGGGGACCTGTTATTTATGCCCTCATTAATCATTGGGTTATTCAGTGTTATTTATTGGCAGTTTAGTGGTGATCTTCGCCTGTATTATTGGGTTCAACTGTTGCCGATCCTAACCCTTCCGGTAGTTATGATCTTATTCACGAGTCGGCACTCACATCAAAAGTATTTATTGATAGCTTTGGCCTGTTATTTATTGGCTAAAGCTACCGAGTATTTTGATCTGGATATCTACCTAAGTACCGCAGAATTAGTCAGCGGACATACGATAAAGCATCTTTTAGCTGCTGCAGCCTGCTTCTGCATTCTGATTATGCTGAAGAAAAGGTCATGTTAGCCCAAAGCTTCACTCAGATAATCGAGTAGCATACGCACCTTAGGTGATAAATGCCTGTTATGAGGATAGAGTGCCCAGATCCCCTCGTCAGGTTGGCGGTTTTGCTCCAGTAGCGTAATAAGCCGGCCATCTTCCAGATAAGGCAAGACATAGTAGTCAGGTAACTGAATGATGCCTATGCCTTTTATTGCGGCATCGACGAGTGCATGGCCACTGTTACAGCTCAGATTGCCCTTAACCCTGACATTTCTCGTCTTACCATTTTCCTGAAACCGCCAGTAATCTAATGTTCCCTGCAGACAGTTATGTTGTTCCAGCTCCGACAGTGAGTGGGGTATGCCAAAAGTTGAAACGTAACCCGGGGAGGCGCAGACATATTGAGTTCGGGAGCCCAGTCTTTTGGCCATCATACTTGAGTCTTCAAGCTGCCCGAGTCGAATGGCGAGATCGTACCCCTCATCGATTAAGTCAACCTTCTGATTCGTCAGACTTATCTTTACTTCAAGCTCCGGGTATTTAGCGATAAAGTCGTTCACCAGCGGCGCAAGCGTTCTTTCACCATAGGTAACCGGGGCGGTAATTTTTAGCAGCCCTCTCGGTGTAGTCTGTAAATTGGTAATGGCGCGTTCGGCCTCCTCTAATCCGTCCAGCACCTGTCTGCAGTGTTGATAATAGATCCGGCCTACCTCGGTCGCCGACACTTTACGTGTGGTGCGGTGAAACAGCTTAGTTGCCATCCGGGTTTCTAATGCGCTGACCTGCCTGCTGACCTGCGCGGTTGATATTCCAAGCCGTTTTGCGGCCTTGGTAAAGCTCTCTGCTTCTGCAACGGCAACAAATTCGCTGACACCTTCCCAGTTGAACATTGTTACTCCTTGGTAATTATCATCGCGCTGGATCTCTTTATTATCGTCAATCTATGGATAAATTCAATCTTAAAATTTGATCCAATCTCTTTTCGTCTTTAGCTTTTGAATTGAAGTGTAAACAGTGACTTGAGTTCATTCTTATTATTACTCACACGAAAAAGATATTTTCAAAATTAACGGATTATCATTTTTTGAAAGATAAATATAATTCTTCTCATCGAAATGACATCGGCAGCAATGCCCAAGTCATAGCGTCAATATCAGGACTGTTTGCAATCCATGAATAAAGACCGCTGAACTATTTTATTAAAGATTAGGAATGAAGAATGAGCACTACATTTTATATGCCCCCCATGTCTCTGATGGGTCCCGATGCAATCAAACAATTGGGAACTGAACTTAATGCTAGAAATTTTAATAAAGCCTTAATTGTGACAGATAAGGCGCTGGTGGATATTAAGCTAGTCGATCGACTAACCGATGAGTTATCTGCTCACGATATCGCATTCACAATTTTTGATGGTGTGAAGCCTAACCCAACAGAAAAAAATATTGATCAGGGTTTGGCCCTGCTCGAAGCGCAAAAATGTGACTTCGTTATTTCGTTCGGCGGTGGATCTTCACATGACTGTGCTAAAGGCATCGCATTGGTTGCGGCCAACGGCGGCCACATTCGTGATTACTCTAAAGGGGTTCATCTGTCGGCTAAGCCACAACTCCCTCTGGTGACGGTGAATACTACGGCCGGTACTGCTGCAGAGATGACGATATTTGCCATCGTGACCAATGAGGAAGATGAAACTAAATACCCGATTGTAGATAAAAACCTGACCCCCATTATTGCAGTAAACGACTCTGAGTTGATGGTTGCCATGCCTAAGTTCCTCACGGCAGCGACAGGCATGGATGCATTGACTCATGCGGTAGAAGCCTATGTTTCGACGGCAGCAACGCCGATAACCGATGCGTCGGCAATTAAAGCCATTGAGCTAATTGCCCAAAATCTGAAAATGGCAGTCGACAATGGTGAAGATCGTGAGGCTCGCGATGCCATGCAATACGGTGAGTACCTTGCCGGTATGGCATTCTCTAATGCTTCATTAGGCTATGTACACTCGATGGCTCACCAACTCGGTGGCGTCTATGACCTGGTGCATGGTCTGTGTAACGCCATCTTACTGCCGGTAGTGTCACGCTTTAACGCGGCTGAAAAAGTGGAGCGTTTTGCCGATGTGGCGAAAGCCATGGGTGTAGAGACTGCGGGTATGACGTTCAGTGATGCCGCTGAAGCCGGCATCCTTGCTATCGAGAAGCTATCTGCTTCGGTTGGCACTGACCAGAAACTGTCTGATCTTGGTGTTAAGGAAGACAAGCTTGAGTTTATGGCAATCAACGCCCTAAATGATGCCTGCTCCTTAACCAACCCAAGAAAGGCAACCACTCAAGAAGTTATCAATATCTTCAAGAAAGTCATGTAATTCAGTGACAAAGCAAACAGCCTCCAGATGGAGGCTGTCTTAGCTAAATATCCATGGAGTAATCATTATTAAAACTTTAATTCATCCTCAGGTCGACAACGGTATTGTTGCTGGTCGTGATGGCTTTTCTGGCGGTTCTTTGTTGTGCAGATGCAGTAGCAAGCCTGTTGAAGTCACTGTCGGCGCTCAGACTGCCCACAATCATGTTTGTGGCTGTAGCAAATGCTGGAAGCCTGAAGGCGCCTTGTTCGCTCAAATAGCCGTTGTGTCACGAGCTCACGTGAGCGTCACTGCAAATGCAGACAAGTTGGCCATTGTTGATGAGTCAGCTGCAATTCAGCGTCATGCCTGCAGAGAGTGTGGTACCCATATGTATGGCCGCATCGAAAACACGGGCCATCCTTTCCACGGTCTGGACTTCATCCACACCGAGCTGTCAGCAGAGAAGGGCTGGTCAGCACCGGAATTTGCGGCGTTTGTATCATCTATCATCGAGTCGGGCGCAGCGCCTGAATCTATGGGGGATGTGCGTAACACCCTTAAAGAGTTGGGGCTCGAGCCCTACGACTGTCTGTCTCCTGTATTGATGGATGCAATTGCTACTCATGTTGCGAGCAATGGCTAAAGTTAAAAGCTGATATCGCTTCATCCAGATAAATCTATGTCAGTTTTATCGGCATAGGGACCCCAAAAAGCGCTGCGGCGCTTTTTTAATGCCAGGCTTCGAATGACAGTTTTCAAGTGACAGCTTCGCAGGACTTAGCATTGAAGAGGTTACCCCCCATAGAAACACATAGATGAATGCTCTGCTTGCCATCCTGACTATTGACTACACTGTATTGCAACGTTATTAACCTGAGTTGATTATTACTGGTTGGTAAAAGTTATTTGTATTTTTGGCTAATTATCATTCATAGGGAAGGTAAATATAATACTTCCATCGAAACGGCGTAAGGCATTTGGTCTGAATAGCCGTTTAAAAAACTTTTTAGTGCGTTAAATAATGCCGGGGAGCAGAGATGGAAAAGATAGAGAGAGAGCCGCTGATTAATAAGTTGGGACAGGTAATCCATTATGCGGTGCGGGTGTTAGCCGTATTGATGACTCTGGTCATTTTGTGGAGTGTCGTCGATGTGGGACGAGTGCTGTTTATTGAGGTTATCACCCCGCCTTACGGTCTGATGGATATGCAGGATATTTTAGCTATCTTTGGTTCTTTCCTGGCGGTGTTAATTGCTATCGAAATTTTCCAAAACATTACCATCTATCTGAAAGAGGAGGTGATCCATGTGCAGATAGTCATTGCGACCGCACTGATGGCCATCTCTCGAAAAATTATCATCTTAGATTTTAAAGAGGTGGGACCGGAATATGTATGGGCGTCGGCTGCTGTGATTATCGCGTTAGGTGTTACCTATTGGATGGTATCGGCTAAGCGGTCTCATTCATCCGTTGAGTTATTGACTTCAAGTGACTCTAAGCTTGATTAGTCGGTAAAGAGCAGGCAGTAGACAGTGAAGAATCTGATGACTGGTGGTTGGTCTGGAGGTCATGGCAGAGTGCAGGTGCAAACCCGAATTTATCGCTGTTTTAAATAATGTAGGCAGTAGAAAGTAGGAGGAAGAATGGCAGGTGGTTGGTCTAGAGACGGCGCGGTACAAGATCAAATAGATAATAGTGTTGAGGATGGCGTCGCCCAAACCAGGAGTCGATTGCCAGTCGGTAAAAGTCTACTTTTTTGTGAGGAATGTGAAAGCCCAATTCCTGAGGCTCGTAGAAAAGCCGTTGCAGGTGTTCGACTCTGTGTTGGCTGCCAGAGTGAGTCGGATGAGAGACAAAAAGAGGTAAGCAAGGTTAATCGCCGTGCCAGTAAAGATAGCCAGTTGAGGTAGTCCGTTAAGGTAAGTTCTGAGTTTAAGATTCATCAAAAAGAATGTTTAACCTTAAAAATTAGTTGGTTACTGGTTTCTCTTCAATATGGGTTGGGGGAGAAGTAATAATCAATTATTACCATATGGTAAAAGTAATTTACATCAGCATGGGATTATCAATTCCTGAGTGCTCGCTATAATACTTACCATATTAATCGCGGCACTGATTCAGATAAGACCGTTTTTTCAATTTTTAATTTTAGGATATAACGATGACAGCACAGACAATCAAATCCAAAGCCGCAGTAGCCTGGGCTGTAGGTGAGCCACTATCTATGGAAATCGTAGATGTTATGCCACCACAGAAAGGTGAAGTACGCATCAAGATGATCGCGACTGGCGTTTGCCATACCGATGCTTTTACCCTTTCTGGCGATGATCCAGAAGGTATCTTCCCTTGTATCCTTGGCCATGAAGGTGGCGGTATCGTCGAGTCTATCGGTGAAGGTGTGACTAGCGTGCAAGTGGGTGACCATGTTATTCCACTTTACACGCCAGAGTGTGGCGAGTGTAAATTCTGTAAGTCAGGCAAGACTAACCTTTGTCAGAAAATCCGTGAAACCCAAGGTAAAGGTTTGATGCCAGACGGTACGACCCGTTTCTCTAAAGATGGCGTCGATATTTTTCACTATATGGGCACCTCGACCTTCTCTGAGTACACAGTATTACCTGAGATCTCACTAGCGAAAGTGAACCCTGAAGCGCCACTTGAAGAGGTCTGTCTACTAGGTTGCGGTGTGACAACCGGTATGGGCGCTGTGATGAATACGGCTAAAGTTGAAGAGGGCGCCACGGTTGCTATCTTCGGTATGGGCGGCATCGGTTTATCGGCAGTTATCGGTGCGACTATGGCCAAAGCGGCTCGCATTATAGTTATCGATATTAACGAAAGTAAATTTGAGTTAGCCCGTAAATTAGGTGCTACCGATTTTATTAACCCGAAAGATTACGACAAGCCAATTCAAGATGTGATTGTCGAGCTGACCGATGGTGGCGTTGACTACTCATTCGAGTGTATCGGTAACGTTAACGTGATGCGCAGCGCACTCGAGTGTTGTCATAAAGGTTGGGGCGAGTCTGTGGTTATCGGTGTTGCCGGTGCAGGACAAGAGATCTCAACTCGTCCGTTCCAGTTAGTGACAGGGCGTGTATGGAAAGGTTCGGCGTTTGGTGGTGTTAAAGGTCGTTCTGAACTTCCTGAGTATGTTGAGCGTTACATGGCGGGTGAGTTTGCGTTGAATGACTTTATCACTCACACCATGGGCCTTGAGCAGGTCAATGAAGCATTTGATCTTATGCATGAAGGTAAGAGCATTCGTACCGTTATCCATTTCGATAAGTAATACCCATCGATAAGATATCTGTCCTGCAGTTCCGGCTTAGCCAGTGGTATCACAGGCTAAGCTGGAGCGATTAAGGAGACTCAAGCGTGACAATTGAAAATATTAGTGTGAATAAGAGTTTTGGTGGTTGGCATAAGCAGTATAGTCATCACTCTCAAACGTTAAATTGTGGCATGCGATTCGCTATCTACCTACCGCCACAAGCATCAAACGGCGAGAAGGTCCCGGTTCTGTACTGGCTTTCCGGCTTAACCTGCACAGATGAAAACTTTATGCAGAAAGCGGGAGTACAAGCTCTGGCCGCCGAACTTGGCATCGCTATCGTCGCACCGGATACCAGCCCCAGAGGTGATGATGTCGCCGATGATGAAGGCTACGATCTTGGTAAAGGGGCAGGCTTTTATGTCAATGCGACGCAGGCGCCGTGGAATCGCCATTACCGTATGTACGATTACGTTGTCGATGAGTTGCCTAAACTGATTGAATCTATGTTCCCTGTCAGTGATAAACGCTCTATCGCGGGGCACTCGATGGGCGGGCACGGTGCGTTAGTTATCGCGCTACGTAACTCTGATGCATACCAGTCAGTATCGGCATTTAGCCCGATCAGTAATCCGATTAACTGTCCTTGGGGTAAGAAGGCGTTGACAGCCTATTTAGGTCGGGATTCGGCAACATGGACAGAATATGACTCCAGCGTCTTGATGCGTCAGTCGACCAAATTTGTACCGGCTCTGGTAGACCAAGGTGACGCCGATAATTTTCTTGTTGAGCAGCTGAAGCCCGAAGTGCTCGAAGCTGCGGCTAAGGTTAGCGGTTATCCGCTAGAGCTTAATTATCGTGAAGGTTATGATCACAGCTACTATTTCATCTCCAGCTTTATCGAAAACCACCTGCGTTTTCATGCCGAGCACCTGAGTAAGTAACCACAGTTTCTCGAACAAGATCCGACTGAAAAGGTGTGGCCATTTGTGGCGACACCTTTTTTATTTTGGATTGCCTATCTTTATTACTAATAGGTAAAAGTGATTTGTTATTTGGCTCGATTATCATCTGAACCAATATCAATATAATAGCCGCAACAAATCATTATCTCGATCAGTGAAGCGGACTTATCCTGCCGAACACTTTAAATTTAGGACTATTATTATGAGTTGGATCTTTCTATTACTGGGTGTCATGGCTGAAGCCTTATCTCATGTGGCACTTAAGGCGACCGATGGTTTCACGCGCCCACTCCCCGCAGCTATGGTGATCTTGGGGCATCTGACGGCGTTTCTTTTCTTAGGCCAGGCAATGAAGGGGATGCCAGTCGGTGTCGTACATGCCCTCTGGGCTGGGATGGCAATTGTGACAGTGACCCTTCTGTCTGCACTCTTCTATCGTCAGCATCTGGATATGACAGCCTGGATTGGCATGCTGTTGGTCGCTTTAGGTGTGGTTATGATCAACCTGTCTCAGGGGCATAGTCATTAGTGATGCTTGTGGTGAACTGACTTATCTGAAATCTTGTTAAGCCACTTTATTTGTGTGTGCCCCTCTGTTATTTTTGGGTTACCGATCATTTATCGGGGTTCTCTTTATTACTGTATTTATCGGTGCATATATAAGGAAGTTATTGCGATAAGATGTTTTATTACCTTTCGATCGGAACCAATATTACTCCCGAGCTGAACGCCGTGAGCATTACCTCCGCCTTATGTCAGAATTTTGGGGTCGTCATAGGCTTTCCCTTCATCTACACCGAGCCTGTGGGTATCGAAAGCGAACACCGGTTTCTAAATTCCTTAGCCGTCATTGAATCGGCTAAGGAGCTTGGTGATATTAAACAGATGACCAATTCAATAGAAACGTCACTCGGCAGAGATCGTACAGCCTTAGATTGCTCGCTTGTCGATAGGGTGGCAGATATCGATATTGTGACATGCTCAGACAAGTTAGATTTTTCACTCTTCCTATCCTCTCGTGAGTCTTATGTCTCCAGTCTGCTTACGGTAGATAAAAGTCGGTATGTCGATCTGACTCAATACGGTCTACCCCCTACAAATGGACCTACCGCCATCAACTTTAATGCTCGTTCCGGTAACATAATGATTCTCGAGCAGGAAAGTCACGGCTTGAAAGACCGGCATATAACCACCTTCGAACGGTAGTAGAGTCTCCTTATATACCTCTGATTTTTGCTGTTCTGTGTGCTGCTCAAGAAACTGTATTGGGCCGGGCATGATGGAGTTGCAACGTATTCCCGGGGCAAACTTCTTTGCAAATGACTGAGTCAGGCTCTCTAACCCCGACTTAGTCGAGCAATACAGCGAGTATTCCGGATTTGGGTTATCGGCATAAATATCCGTAATGTTGACCACCACACCGGGCGTACTTTCGCTGTACATATGTTCCTTCAAGGCTGTGATTAAAAGAGTGGGAAACAGCATGTGAACATTAAATAACGAGAGATAATGGCTTTCTAACTCTTCAAAACTCTCCGGGTCTGCGTCATACATAGAGGCATTGTTTATCAGCAGATCGACGCAATCTGTGATAGCTGCTATCTCCCGCATTGCCTTAGTGATACCGAGTTGGTCATAACCGGCGACCTGAATGAGATGTAAATGCTCTGAACTTATGGATTTAAAATCTTGAGAAGGGCTTCTTGTTATGGCGATCACTGTGTCGCCCATAGAAAGAAATTTTTCTACCAGGAATAAGCCGAGCCTTCGGCTAGACCCGGTGATCACTATTGTTCTCATCTCAATATCCCCGCTACTTTTTAATGTTATTAGAGAAGTAATCTATCACAGGAGCGGTACCATTTAAGACTTTTATCTGATGGCCAAAATTGCAGAATGCTTGGATGAAGCGGTCTATCTAGTGATTATTGAGAGCGTTAGCGGGCACACACTTAAGCACCTCTTTGCCGGCTGGGGCTTGTTAATTTATCTTGTTGATGTTGAGAAGGCGGCAGCCCAGTTAGATATGATAAAAAAAGCCGACCGCAGAGCGGCCGGAAAGATTGACAAGAAACCTTAGTTTTTACTCCTTCTCATTAATTGAAACGTAAACCAGTAACTATCTTTTGCGCTGGCGGCGTAAACCAAGTAAGCCAAGCAGTAGGACACTGATACTTAGTGCACCACCGCTCGATTCAGGAGTTGGCTCTGGTGTCGGAGCTATTTCTGCCACGATAGATATCGTTACTATTGCTGCCACGGATGTCTTCTCACCATTGCTTATGGTTAGCTCCAGCACGGCGACATCATCATTTGTCACATCAGGCAGTACCAGGTTGAGCTCAGCTTGACTCATATCTTCTATGCTGATTTCAGGACCTGAAACCTGGGTCCAGGTATAGATTGCGACATCATCACTGTTCGGCACAGTACTAGAGGCTGCGGTCAGAGTGACTGAGGTTTGCTCATCGGCTGACAGAGTAAGCTCACTCTCTTCGTTAATCAGAGCTACTGGGATCCCCTCCAGGTGGACAGGTTCTAGTATTTCGCTCTGTTGATTGTCGTTGACGGTATGAGAGACCTCAAAGATTAACTCTTCTGACATCACCATGTCGTTAGTACTTAAGCTTAGAGTGATCGTTTGAGCATCACTCTGCGGTGCTTGAGTGATCTGCCAGCTAATGACCTGTCCATCCAGACTACCTTCATGGCTGTCACTTTCGATAACGACGCCTTCAGGTAGTGTGGCTTGAATATCGAAAATCATATCGATATCGCTTGTATTAGCCACTAGTTCAACCGATAGAGTCAGACTCTCACCAGTGTTGAGCTCGCTCTTATCTAAGCTGCTGCTTACAAAGGTCGCGTTTCTATATAGCTCGATAGGCATCAAGCCTATGTTAGCTGGAGTATCGACTCCTGTTCCTATCTCAACGGCAGTCATACAGAGAGTGTCTGGTTGCAGCGTTTTATCCCAATTGAGTACCAGCTCGATATCTTCATTGGCACCCACTTGAGCTTTATAATCCACAGAAACCGTTGCGTTATCTTTGCCTATAACAGCCAGTTCGATAGTGATGGTATCGACAGTTTCAGATGGGGTGTTAGTGTCACCAAAATTATGCACCGCAAGGTAGTAGGTACCGGGTTGCGGATTGTTGACTTCACAATTTTCGAATGCCGTTTCGGTCGCACTCATACAAAGGAATTCAGCCATTTCATAGTAATCGTCAGGCTTACCGTTGTAGTTTGCATCACGGCCTATATAGAGGTCGAGATCTGGTGAGCTGGTATCTTTGATACGCGCCACAATGCGTTTGGTTGATGGCGTGACATTGATAAGCTGCGAGTAAAAGTAGTTACTGTCGTTCCAGACATTGGTCGGCCAGCTCGCTGTGTCGCTATCGTCTCTTGGCACGTCGGCCTTGATCACTTCGACTTCGGCAAGCTCAAACACGGCAACCTGAATATCGCTGGAGCCTACTGTAGTGATCCCCTCTATACTGGCGCTTTCTCTGTTCTTGTTGGTTTCAATCGAAGTATTTTCCGGATAGTTACCCGCAACGAAAGTACCGATAACGGGCATGGCAGATGGCGTTAAGCTGTTGTCAGATGGCGTGAGGATCAATCGACCCATACCAAATTCTGAACTAAAGCCCGATGAGATGGTAGCAGTGACCTCTAGCTCTATGCTTTCACCCGCGGCTAAGGTAAAGCTGCTCGGCGTCGATGCGACGCTCATGCCCTCGACGCTTGCATCACCACTGGTGGTCCAGGTCGATGCCGATGTCGCTATGAATGTGCGCGTCCAGCTACAGCTCATCATGCAATCACTTTGTACTGCCGATGGCATGTTCATAGATTCCGGGCTACCACCGGCATCTGGGTTAGCGTCGACATATTCTTGATAAGTGACGTCCATGATAAGACCGGTATTTAAGGCTCTATCGATGCGTAAGCTACCCGCGCCTGAGTCGAAAAAGTCTGATGGTGTGACACCGTCATCTTTACGGGTATTAAACTCGGCACTCAACATTAAGGCTGATTGCAGCTGTGCGGGTGTCCATTCAGGTTTTAGTGCGGTGATTAAGGCCATCGCACCAGCCACATGGGGGCTAGACATAGATGTACCGTCCATGAAGGTATATGGCGATTCTGTTTTTTCTTCACGCCAGGGTTGATACTCAGAGTTGGCAGCATAAATTGCCACCCCTGGCGCAGCGACGTGGGGAGTCAACCAGCGGTTCATGATGGGTTCTGGGCCACGAGAGGTAAAGTAAGCTGCTACATCGGCATTATCTGGGTTACTTTCCATGTTTGAGCTGCTAATCGTGGCAGTGTGATCGCTACCAGCGGCTAACCAAGAGGTTAAGTCATTGCCTTGAGCGGCATCGACATGGATTGCAGGCAAAACATGGAAATCAGCATCGACGGTTTCTGAGCCGCCATCCACGTTAACTAAGATCATGCCGCCGGCGCCGCCAGCCAAAACATTGGTTCCTTTGGACACGCGAGCGATATCACCTCGTTGGCAGACAACTATCTCACCACTAAAGGTGTTTTCGGCAAACGGGTCTAAACAGTCTGCATCGCCAAAGTCTCGGGCGTGAACGACGTTAGCGGTTATGCCGCCAGTCGCCCCTTTCCCCGTTAAATTCGATAGCGAAATATCACCACCACTAAAGCTGATGTCTTTGTCCGTAAAGCTGCGATCATGCGTGTAAGCCGCAACCGTTGTGATCCAAGGAGCATTACCCGGTGAGCCTATAGTTTCTGGTTCTGGTCCAGAGTTACCCGCAGATGTCGCCACATGGATCCCCGCTTCTCGCGCGGATAAAAATGCTTGAGCGTCGGTATCGTACCAAGGGTTACTCGCACCACCACCCACAGAGTAGTTAAGTACCTGAACACCGTTCTCAATTGCGTGTTCTACCGCAAGTGCGGTCACATCACTCCAACATCCAGCATCGGCAGCACATACCTGATATGAGACTATGTTGGCGTGTGGAGCCACTCCACTAATTTGGCCAAAGCTAAAGTCAGCTTCGTCGCCCATCACATTATAGATAGGTACGCTTTTAACAACATTTCCAGCGGTAGTTGAACCGGTATGCGAGCCATGGCCGTTATGATCGATGCCTATCCTGTCATCACCTTCAGGAATATAGTCATCCATCACCCCCTCATGGGCCCAGATCCCAATTAATTTGTCATTACAGTAGTGAGCCAGGCTAGATTCTGCACATTGACCTAGATATATGCCTTCACCAAGCGGATTGGTATGGTCATATTCATCGCCACCCACATCGGCAAATGAGGGGTTAAAAGCACTAATCCCAGTATCTAATATGCCTACTATGACCCCTTCCCCCTTACTTGCCATGCCTGTAGCGGTGCCATCCCATGCAGATGGTGCCTGAATGTGTTTAGGGCCGGAGTCTGTCGTGAGGTGGCGGCGCTGAACCTTTTGTACCAGCTTTACACCCGTTACGTTCTGTAACTGCGCCGCTTCTTGCTCGCTTAAGTTGGTACTAAAGCCATTAAGGGCTATTTGATATTGGCTATCAATGGTCAACTCTCGACTTAGGCTAGCCTGAGCGCGCTTAAGTGTTGAGTTTAATTGCTGAGAGAGGTATCTCAGGTAGTTCTGACTCGCGGCACTTTGCACGTTCAGCGTGCCGTTATCTTTGCGCTTGTTAGTCTCATTGCTCAGCAGGCTGGTGGCCTGTAGGTTACTGATATTGCCATTATAAGTCGCCAGAGGCTGATCTTCGAGTAACACCATATAGAGGTTGTCGGTATTACGTTTGCTGGCTTGTAGTTTATTGCTGCGTTGACCGCTGTCAGCGTCTAGGCCACGGCTATCTACCATATTTGCCAGAGAGACAGGGCTTAATATGATACTGAGCGCTGCTGCAATGAGGCTTTTTCTATAAATTAATTTCACCTGGTCTTCCTCGTTTTTATAATTGTTTTTCAAGTTTTTGTTTTATGCTTTTTCTTCTATCGCGACTTGCTGCCGCGAACAGTCAATCAGTAGGAGTTGTTAATTCGACGTAAACTTGATACCCCATCGAAACTATGTTGAGCAAATTGCTCGCTACTATTTGACTTCACTTATCCTTCATTTCTTTTTCAATTTCATTAAAAACAATCGGTTAACAATTGCTTTTGTATCGGTGTGTATCTTGTTTATTTGTTTTTACTAGTCGTTTATCTATTGGGGTCCTCATTGCTGTCGCTTGATAAAACTGCCTGCAAGTCAGTGTAGGCAAGGCCTATACGCTAAATGACACAATGAATACGAATAGAAAAGCTCGAATTAGTGTCAGCAAGGAGGAATTTGACAAGTTATTTGGTGGGTTTTGAATCAGAGATGTGATTTTTATGAATAATTGCGCCAGCTGTAACTATCTGAATTAAAAGAAAATGAAGACTAATAGAAAGAGAAAAGAAATAAAATGAAAGGCCATATGCTTGTTGTTTGTGAACAATTAACAGAAAACCATAGAGGTAGAGAGTTAATAAGGTGTTAATCAGGTGTGGCGATATGACTGGTTAGCCTTAAACAATTCGACTTAAACAATAAAAATAATGTCGCAACTTCTTAGGGAAAAAATATGTCATTTAAAAAATCAAAATTGGCAACTTGCATAGCACTAGCTGCCATGGTGCCTGCATCGATAGCCATTGCACAAAGTACTGACGCCTTATCAGCATACAGCGCGCAAGCTAAAAAAGACCAATCTGTTACTTTTAACGTATACCTTTCAGATGTGGGCTCGCTGACTAAAGCAACGGTTAACAATAAAAAGAAATTTGCCGCAAATCTTAAGCAGGTAGAAGCTAAGCAGAAATCAGTCCTTAGCGAAATCATGGCGCTGGACGGTAATATTAAAGCACTGCCCGGTGCGAAAATATTTGGTAACTTTGTACGCGTACAAGCCGATCCGTCATACGCGAATAAAATCAAGAGCATCACTGGCGTTAAAGCGGTTATTGCCGAAGTCACAACGGCAGTGATGCCTGTTAATGCGATGAGAAAACCAATGGCCGGGAATTTGTCTACTGCAGCTAAAGCGCCAGCACTTGTTGATGATGTGACTGCTGGTGAGGGCGTTAAAGTGGCGATAATTGGCTCGGGTGTCGATTACACTCACGTTGGGCTTGGTGGTGACGGCGAAGCGGCAACGTACGGTGAAGCGATGGCAAACGCCGTTAACGCATTTGACGGTTTCCCAACCGATGTCGTCGTTGAAGGTATGGATCTGAGCAGTGATGCGGGTTGGGGCTTAGATCCAAATCCAATTGACCAAAATATCTATTACACTCGCGATTATGATGGATCAACCCACAATACCGGCCATGGTACTCGACTCGCCAGCGTGGTTCATTCACTCGCGCCTGGGGCTAAAATAGCTGCCTTCAAAACCTCAAACGTATCCGACCCATACGGTAATGGATATAGCTTAAGCGCTGAATCAAGCAGCACATTTATGTTGGCATTAGAGTATGCGCTTGATCCGAATCAAGATGGTAGTTTTGATGACCGAGCCGACATCATAGTGGTCGATGCGCTTGGTGGGAGTGCGTTTTACGCACCATCAGATAATGGTATCTCAGGTCCTGTGGCAGAAGCCCACGCGATAGAGATGGCATCCGGATTAGGCGCCCTTGTCGTGGTGAATGCCGGAACGGGTGGTGAATGGTTTGATAATCGATTCAATATGACTTGGCGTGGAGCTGCGCCGAGCGCGCTGACTGTTGGCGGCATGACAACGGATGCTGAAGACAAGATGATGGTTACTGAAAGTACACCACATGGACCAGTTCGTGGTGCGAATGGATACTCAAAGCCAGATATGGTCAGCTACGCAGAAAACATTGATGTAGCAGTGGTTGGCGGTGGCGATCAAACCGATACCGAGTCACACACCGTGATGGCGGCCGCGCGGGTTGCGGCGGCTGCAGCAGTGCTTAAATCAAAGCGTCCAGAATTGTCTATGGTTGAGATCAAAGCGTTATTGATGAATACCGCTGATAACAATGTAATGGATCTTGCCAATAAGCAAGCTGAGCTTGTATTGATAGGTAATGGCGTTGAGAACATCGATGCTGCCATGAACTCTTCAGTCGTTGCTTGGGAGAAAAATAGCTATCAACCTAACCTTAGTTTTGGCTTTGAAGAAGGCATAGGTGTGCAGCGCTTTGTGAAAGAGGTACAACTAAAGAACTTAGCCGAGGAAACCGTTACCTACCAAGTCGTGATGAGTTCAATGGGTAAGTCGGGTGATGCGGCATTAACTTGGGACGTCCCAACCAGTGTTAGCGTACCCGCAGGGCAAACCGTTATCTTCCCCGTAGTATTAGAGATTGATTTTACTAAGCTAGATAACTGGCCGATTAAGATGGCGAGTGACTTTACATCAGAAAATTGGTCGAAGGTAGAGCTTTCTGGTCAGCTTCATCTTACTGCGGAAGAGAAGCCAACGGTAAGCATGAGCTGGTTAGTTAAACCAAGGGCAAGTACTGAAATTACTCGAGATTTTAGTACATTTGAAGAGCAGTATGGCTCTGAGCTAAGTAATAAATTTAGCGTCGAAGCAGGCGCCTATGTTCAGCAGTTTACCAATACCAGTGTCACGGAGACCACATTTGCGGTATTTCCTGCGATGTATCATCAAAAACAACTACCTGAAGGCAAAGAAAACACTCAAGGCAATATGCCGAATGTAGTCGGTGGTGGTATTTATGACGAGGCCATGTGTTCTACGGGAAAGAAGCTCGTGGTAGCGGGTCGTTTTTTTAAGCCTAACGATGCAGGTATGGCTAACCACTTTGATAAGGGGGGTGCAGCGCTTGTTTGGTGGAATGTCTATCAGGAGCAGTTCGTCCTCGATAACGAGTTTGATAAAGGGGTAAATAGCGAACCATATGCATGGGATGAGGCGACTCAGATGGTGATGGGTGGCTTTATTGAGCCCGACGAAAATGGTTCACCAGCGTCGTGGTTCATCGATTACAAGCAAGAGTATGACTGGACTCAGCCACGTAAGCGTTACACTAAGTCTAAGCTACCGACGTATATGACCGGTCATGGGCAGAACTTTGTCTCTCAGTATTGTCTGGAAGATCTCTACCATGGTGAAGACATGGATAGCATCGAAGACTTTGATCAAAACCATGGCTGGATCTTTGCCACCGACCGCGATGCGATTGCCGATCTGGGTGAACCTATTATCCAATTCAATCCTGTTAAATACGGCAAAGTGAAGAAAGAAGCTTACTTTGACTGGTTCACCGGTGAGATGAAGGAGTTTGAAAGTAATGCGGGTGGCTTACCGTTAATTTCTCGCCTAGTGGAAGAGGGGGAAACCAAAGAGTACAGCCCTATGGTGACCTTAGCTGCGGGTGAAACGGCTGAACTAGGTATGGCCAGTGAGTGTAACTTCAGTTTCAACATTGGGGGCGGGGGCTGTGATAATCACGGTATGATGCTGATTAGCCTAGAAGATAACTGGGGTATGACCTCTCCTATGGGTCAAGGTAGCTACGCGTTTATAGCCCATCCGCTGGATGGCCAAACTCACAGTGTCGATGAAGATGCTGAAATGGGCAGCGTAGTGGCGCAAGTTGAGCTCGATGCTGCAACATTCTTTGCGACAGCTAACTTTGACTCTGAATGGTATCCATACACCTTGAGCCTAGCAAATGCGATTCCAGGCGATCCATTTACGGTTAGTGGTTCAGGTGAGATCATCGTCAATAATCCAGCCGCTCTGGATTACGATGCAGGCAATATGAGCTATAACTTAGAGGTTATCGGCCGTCAAGGTAATACCTACACTGCGGTATCTAACGTTAATATTATGATAAACAACGTTAATGATGTTGCCCCTGAGCTTGTTGGTGAAATGCCTGCGGTTTCTATGAGCGAAACGGATGCAGTTGAGATTGATGCTTCAATGTACTTTAACGAAGCGGAGGGCGATGCATTGACGTTTAGTGCAACAGACTTACCTGAAGGACTGAGCATTGATAGCGTGTCAGGCATGATTACGGGTAGCGCTGCCTCAGGTGCCGCTGGCGAGTATACCGTGGTTGTCACTGCGGATGATTCAGTCAATAAAACGCAAGCCAGTTTTGTGATGACATTGAATGCGCCAGCAGCTCCTGTGGAAGAGCCAGTAGAGAGCAGTGATAGCGGCGGTAGTTTAGGTGGTGGACTGTTGGGTCTGCTTGCACTTCTGACTATTCGTCGAAAAACCTTTGGTTAAGAAATTAATATAGGGATATACATAAGAGAGCCCTGCAAGGGCTCTCTTTGTACAATTTGATACAACTGACTTGATGTAATAGAAGAACCTAATACTAAATAGCTGCTTTAATTAAATTAGTTTATGTGATTACTACATTAGTGCAGGCATTAGTGTATTGTCACTTTTCCATTGTGAGCGTGTGCATCTCAGCCTTGCTATAGACAAAGTGAATAGGGGCTTTATGATGGGTGTTAATAAAACGTTAACATCTTAGTGTGTGTTTGTGGTGAGTTAATTTTTCTTAGCGATCCCATTTTCACCCCCGGAGTTCGCCCCTAGATCATGATCTCATTGCCATATCAAAAATACCAACTCGGCGAATGCGTGATTAATTGCCATGATATGACAATTTCAGTTGGCGATAAATCGGTTCAACTTCCTGCCAAGGTATTCGAGTTTCTCAAGCTTCTCATCTTGCATGCGGGGCAAACTGTCACTAAAGAGCAGGCAATCGATGAGGTGTGGCTGGGAAATATTGAAGTCGGCAAGCGTGGAACGGGTAATGCGATATGGCAGTTAAGAAAGTCGCTAACTGAGCTTGGCATAGAGCCGGAAACCTATTTTAAAACGATTACCAAAGTGGGTTATCAACTGCTTATTACTCCAACCTGTATTGAAGAGACCCCAGATATTCAATTACGCTCTAACACCAAAAACTCAAAAACTCATAATCGTTACACACCCTTCCTTTTAGCTGGGATCATATTCACTCTGATCTCTGTCATGTTTGCTGTTATCGAACTTACCCATGACTCCGCTCAACCCAATACTGAAAAGCTCGCAACCCGTATAACCAATTTTGAAGGGGTGGAGGAGCAGGCCGCTATCTCCCCTGATGGGCGTTACATGGCATTTCAGTGGCGTCGTGAAAAGCGCAAAGGACAGCTATATATTAAAGACCTGAGTGATCAAGATGCGCCACTTAGGCAGATAACCATGACTTCAGATAGGGAGACATCACCGACCTGGTCACCGGATGGTCTCTCATTAGCCTATTTTCGATTTAATGAATCGGGTGAGTGCTCGGTACATGTCCGTGAGCTCATCACCAATAGAGATAATAAAATTGATACTGGTTGTATGAGTATCGGTTATCTGCATAGTTTGGAGTGGTCACCCGATGGTCAACGACTCGCTTATGCGAAATCTCAGGAGGATCGAGTATCCATTGTTACTTATCGTTTTGAGTCGGCAGAGATCTCCCCGTTTACCTTTCCTGCTGCCGGCGAGGAAGACCTGCTGATGAGCTGGTCTGCCGATAGTCAGCAGTTAGTCTTTGTTCGGTCGGTGGAGATGAAGGCTAAGGTGTTCGTTAAATCCTTAACTCAGGATGCCCAGTTGTTGGTTGATGGTGAGACTATGGTGATAGGGCTGGAGTGGGATCAACAAGCCAATCAGATCTATTTCAACGCCCTGCGTGATGGCAGCTTTGTGATTGAGATTTTTGATATGGGAAGCAAAAAGCTGATGGATTTTCACCATGACGATACGATCAGTAGCTTAGCTCTGAATTATGGAACCCAAGAGTTATATTATTCCCGCCACATTGCTCAGGAACATATCACTATCCGTTCATTAACCGATGGCCAGGTACATCGCCAGTTAGCCTCATCATCGAGGGATATGTTTGGTCAGGCGGTTATGTCTACAGGGGATATACTCTTCCTCTCCAATAGAAGCGGGACATGGGAGCTATGGCTCAAGCAAGAAACAGACAGCAAGCAGTTAACCCGTGAACAAGGTTTGGTGAGTATTCCTGCGGTATCTCCGGTAAATAATCAATTTGCAATCGCCATGAAGCCAGCGCAGAGTCTCAACTATGAGCTGTTTTTAGGCCGTTTGCCTGGTGGAAAATTAATGAGCCTGGAAGGTATAGACGGAGATATAAGAAATCCGTCATTTTCACGAGATGGAACTCAATTGTATTTTTCATCTAATATGGCGGGGAAATGGGGAATATATCGCTATACCTTAGCCAGCGAGAAGGTTGAAGCGGTCGTTGAAGATGGAAAATATGCCATCGAAGATCAACAAGGTGGACTCTATTACAGCAAAGATAATCTAGCGGGGATATTCTACCTTCCCGCCGATGAAGCCCGTGAGTCTCTAGTTACTGACGAGTTGGCTGCTGGAGATTGGGGCAGCTTTTTTTATCACAACTCTGAATTGTACTTTTTAAAGCGAACCGATAATGAAGATATTGTGGTTCGTATAGATGCTGAAGGGGGGGAGCATGTTGCGTTTAGCTTGCCTGCACTGTCGATAAGAAATGAACGTGCACTCGCTATAGCCACTGAAGATAGAGTGGTTGTGAGCATGCTGGGGATCAATGATGCTGATATTTATAGTGTGTCGCTGAAGCATAAAATTTAATAGGGAATATTGAGCCCCAGATATTCTGACTGATTGAGTTTAGGGGGGGACATATTCCAACTATGAAAAAGTGAGTCGAACACCCCCTGTTGGAAGAGTGACTCCAGATGATGGTTGAAAGACTTGATCGTTTCATACTTGTTAAATTGTATTTTAAAGCCAAGATGATATTGAATAACTTTTCCGCTACTCAGATAGTGCAGGTTCTGAATATCCAGTCTGTCCGCATAATAAGCGCCGACATCCCGATTGACAAAATAAGCATTAAAGCGAGCCATAGCCAACATTTTTATAGGCTGCTCATTAGCAGATGCAAGCTGAATGATATTCATGGGTAAGTGCCCAAGTTGTTGGAGGCTTTTGTCTATTTCTAACAGTGACTCATAGGTATTTGAAGGAGCTAAAACGCCTACATTTTTTTCTGCGAGTTGTTCAACTTTACTGATTCTTTTATTTTGTAGCGAGTAGAATCCATATTCTGTTTGCAGGAGTGGAATAGAGAACCATATAGATTTTGCTCGGTCTTCATTCCACCCCATAAAGTGACCATTAGCGAGTCCATGATTAAAGGTCTGTTTGGCCCGCCGATTGGGTAGTAACTCGATCTCACATCCATCCTCCCAACTTCTACAAGCTATTTGTGCTATTTCAACCAGAATCCCAGTCGTCTGGTTTACATCTTGAAAGCTGAATGGAGCAAATTCATGACAGACGATCTTCAATGGTTGAGCCGCCAGACATCCGCTAATGAGGCAAGTAAATAGCAAGGTTAGGTATAGGAGGGTTGAGTTCACCATGGATGTTATCAGTCTGAACTCCTATGAGTTTAGGTCACTGAACTGAATTATAGTCGGTTAGAAATGATTTTTAACCTGGAAGCGCCACTCCCAGCTATTGACCTCTTCTCCGGAGGTGAAAGGCACACTGAAGTCGATATGAGCCACGTTGCCATAGCTTGAGCGGGATGAGTAAATTCGAGCACCGATACCTAAGCTGCCAATGGGACCGGAGACTTCATTATGTTCATCCGGGCCACCAAACGCCTGACCTACATCGACAAAAGCGGCCCAGCCTAGCTCTGCGAGTTGGTAGAGGTTAATATTTGGATAGTTGCGGATCTCTGTCGTCAATAACCATTGATTATCACCATGTTGATAATCATTGGGATAGCCTCTGAGCCCGGTGTCATCACCCAGGGCGAAGGTCTGATCAAGATAGTTATTCTTTGAGGTGCTGATCCTTGTTTTTGTGTATGCGGTCCACTTAGGATTTATCTGATAGAAGTATTCGGCCGATGCATTGAGCCGGTAGAAATCATCCTGACTGGTGGCTAAGGCAGCCGTCCCGTCGAATGCCAATAGAAGCAACTCTTCTTCATCTTGATAGCCACGAGTCGTTTTCCAGTTTATATGGTAACCCGGGGATGAACTGCTATCGGTATCATTGGTCTCTAAGCCAAACTTCAGATAGTGGTGCCAGCCTAAGTTAAAGTCTTCGTTGTAATTTATCAGGTGAACATTGTTGAGGACGGTATAATCATCCTGAAGAAACTCATAGGCGACCCAAGGATAAAGAAAGTCTCTGTCTTGAGGAAGCTCCGAGTCCGGGTAGGTGTCGAGATGAGAGAATTCATTTTTATTTTGAGTTATACCCGTGATAATTCGAGATCTGGCATTATCGTTTTTTGATATGCGCCAGCCATATTTAATCTCAAAATAGTCTTGTTTGTGCTCAAATTCATTGATATCCATTCCATTCTGTTTAAGGGTATCGTTACGTAGTTCGTCTACATAAGTAACGGAATAGCTATCTTTGGTATCTAAGGTATAAAAGGGTTTGTTAAAATAAAACTGTGTCGCCTGGCCATCACTGTTGTCTTGAAAGCTGACAGCGACTTTAGAGTGTTTGATGACGTTATCCAGTGGCGCCTCGAAGGCAAGCTTGTAGCCGGTTCTATCGGCGTCAGATTTATACTTTAACCTTGTTCTTATGCCATATCCCAGCAGGTTATCTTCTTTTATTCCAATCGAAAACTTACTCTCTCCTCCACTACGTCCCACGCTAAAGGTTGGGAGCAATGACCAGTTATCCCAGGTTTCTACCAATACTGTTTCACCTTCAGCGGGAGTATCGGCCTGTGGGTCTCTCTCAGAGAAGCTGATTTTAGCATCTCGTATATAGGGCTCTGCTCTTAAGTTTCTCTGTGCTTCTTCCAGATCTTTTAGGCTAATACGACTGCCTTCTGAGAAGGTGAGCTTATTTAAGATCACCGTCTCTCTGGTATTGATATGCAGGTAGTTGGCCCAGCGGTGAATGAAAAAACTATCGGGATCTGATTCATCGAAAATGGGGTTGCTGGTGACAACTATCTTACTCAGCTTTTTTTTCCAGGTTAGCTCACCTTGCTTCGAATTTACCTCTTCTCCCCAACTAGCCGTAGAGGCTAAAAGGCTGGCAATGAAAAGAGATAGATACGACTTATTACCCTGCATAGGTTCGCCTTATATGAGTACCTTTCGATTGACTGATGAGGAAGTGAACATTTTCCTTACAATTTAATAACACACTCCAGTGGTGAGTTAGTCAAGAAAAAAAGGAAAATAAGTGGATGATTTTACTTAAGCAAATGCAGATGTAGCGGTGATGCTTTTCGGGAAAAAACATCACCATTACAGAGTTGTTCGCTAGTATAGATGGGTTTTATAGCGTTCTTCGCGGTGAAACCGCGACGTTAGCAAAAATTAATCCGGCGACGAGTGACATAAATATCAGGAAAATCTGGCTACCAATGTGTGACTGGTTAAGCATAGTTTCGCCTAAGATAAGCGTGTTCAGTCCAATATAAGTTTTACTACCCGGAACTAAAATAACGATACCCTGTAGTAGGGCGATAGAAGCGGGGGCTTTCATCCAGCGTGCAAACAGGTTTGAGTAGACGCCCACGGCGAATGCGCCAAAGAAGATGCCGATAGAGTCACCTAAGTAGATGCCGCCCAGCATAGATGAGAAGAAGGCGACGATGCCTGCGAGTACTCCCCAGGGAGAGTCTTTCATGCGGGCCTTAAATATAATCACTAGTGCCATCGAGAGGATTGGCACTGCAGACCAGATGGCGACTTGTGGTACCGGCTCGGGTTCAAAGTAGATGGCTTCACCAAATATCGCCTTGCCAACCACCATGCCGAAAATCGCCCCAAAATAGAGCTTAAACAGCAGCATGCACGCATCCATGACACGGGCCGTCCCGGATATCAGATCTCTGGCGGCGAGCTCAGCTAAGCCTAAGGTGAGCGCGAGGCCGGGAACAAAGATAATGATGCCGGATAAGATCACCACAGGGAGGTTGATATGGGGATCAAGTTGAGCGATGCCACTGGCGATTATGGCACATAGGATAGCTGCTAAGGGTTCGAGCATTTCGGCCATACGTTTAGAACGTTCGGCGCGATAGACCAGCCCATAGACCATGAAGCCAAGCAGGGCAGACCAGAAAACATCGTTCCAGCTCGTTCCCATAAGCATGGCAAAGGCTCCTGCCGAGCTGCCAAAAGCCAGTAAAGTTAACAGTGGACCATAGGCATTGGGTTTATTGGCTATCTCGTCCAGTCGTTCTAAGGCTTCCTGAAGAGTGCGTTTACCGGAGACTAACTCTTCGACCAGTTCATCGGTACGCGCCAGAGCGCCGAGATCTAATTCACCTGGCTTTACCCTGGCTACATGGTTGTACTCTTGATCGGTATCGTGTTGCAGCACGAAGGTCATGGCGGTGGGAGAGATAAGAAAATAGCCCTCGAGCCCCAATAATTCAGAGACGGCTTGAAGGTGAGCTTCCAGCCGGTAAGCCGGGGTGCCAAACTTGTGCAGAGACTTGCCTAATTTAATGATAAATCGACGTTTCTCTAGAAATTCTTCGTTGTTCACAAGCAGGGTCCAATGTAGTTTTAGTTTTCGGGAATGCCAAACGAGCGCATATTAACCTAGTTTGTGGGAAAAAGGTTAATCAGATGGAAAATATTTACTTATACCAATCAGTATAAGAAAGTGATCTACTCAGAGTTATTTTTGGCAAACTAATTCAAGGCGAAGTAGGTGATGCAATGGTGATCCCTTGTGAAGCTATTCAACGAAGAAGTAGGCAGCCAAAAAATACTCCTGAAAGGCGAGTTTTAGTGCTTCTGATGCTGCGTTAACGAGCTTAAACGTAGAACAACTATGCTCTTCACTCGCTGCGAGCAACATGGATGTTGCAAATGTCATTTATGCAGGAGCAATTGATGACCTTGCCTCAGAAGCGCTAAACTCTCGCTGAGCGATCACATCTTTATACTGATTGGTATTACTGCCCAGAAGTTGTAATGCTGGGTGAAACTACAATAAAAGGAAGCCTTATGTCAGTTGCCATTTCAGGCCTGTATATCAGTATTACTGCAATTTTAGTCGTCATGTTTGCAATGCGAGTAATTCAACTACGTAGAACGCATAAAATTGGTTTGGGCAGTTCTGGTAATGAAGAGTTAAGGCTGGCTAATCGGGTGCACGCCAATCTAGTGGAAAATGCACCGATAGCCATGATTTTATTGCTGGTGGCAGAACAGAATCATCTACCGGACCTGTTTTTGCATATTCTGGGCATCGTGTGGATCATAAGTCGAATCTTGCATGCGATAGGTTTGACGCAAGGTCGGGGAGGTTATCATCTGGGCCGTTTTTGGGGAGGGTTACTGAGTTGGCTGGTTATACTGAGCCTCGCCGGTATTAACTTAGGCTATTTTTTCTCTAGCTTAGCGTAAGCTAGTACCCTCTATCTGAGTGTGGATAAGCATCCCTACACTTTATAGGGTGAATCAAATTTGAGCCATTTTATCTGAGCATTATTGCTTGGCTGGTTGTTTTTTGTTCGCACTCACCCCCTGTCCCCTGTTATACTCCGCCTCCCTTTCGGGGGCGCGAATGTTTTATCTTTTCCATATTTGATAGTCAGGCTGTAAAACTCATGCAAGTTGAATCCACATTATTTACTTACCCTAAGCACCGCTCTGAGCTGAAGCGTCCTGCTCCTTTTTTACCTATGTCTCGTAAAGAGATGGATAAGCTGGGTTGGGATAGTTGCGACATCATCATAGTGACAGGTGACGCTTACGTGGATCATCCAAGCTTCGGTATGGCGATCATCGGGCGCATGTTGGAAGCTCAGGGTTTTAGAGTGGGGATTATCTCTCAGCCGGATTGGTCTAACAAAAACGACTTTATGAAGCTGGGTAAACCCAACCTCTATTTTGGTGTCACCGCCGGCAATATGGATTCGATGATCAACCGTTACACTGCCGAGCGTCGTATGCGCCATGACGATGCCTATACCGCCGGTGACATTGGTGGAAAGCGCCCCGATCGTGCGGTAACCGTCTATACCCAGCGCTGTAAAGAGGCCTTCAAACAGGTTCCCGTGATCATCGGTGGCATAGAGGCTAGTCTTCGCCGCACCGCTCACTACGATTATTGGTCCGATAAAGTGCGCCGCAGTGTAATATTGGATGCCAAGGCTGACATTCTGGTTTACGGCAATGCCGAGCGCCCTTTGGTAGAGCTCTCCCATCGTCTTGCCGGCGGTGAGCCTATTTCTGAACTGCATGATATCCGTGGTACTACGGTTATTCGTAAAGAGCCCTTACCTGGCTGGAAGGGGGTAGATTCGCGCAAAATAGATCAACTTCATAAGATCGATCCAATCCCGAATCCCTATGGTGCCGATGATGTCGGCTGCAAAAACCTGTCGGGACCAACGGATGAGAAGATATTCGATAACGATGCCCCTAAGGCTATCAGTGTACAGCCACCCAAACCTAAGCCTTGGGAGAAGAGTTATATACAACTTCCAAGTTATGAAAAAGTGGCAGCAGACAAATTTCTCTATGCTCATGCATCCCGAATTTTGCACCAAGAGCAGAATCCTGGCTGCGCCAGAGCGCTGTTTCAGGTTCATGCGGAGCGTGCTGTTTGGGTCAATCCACCGGCGTTACCGTTAAATACCGATGAGATGGATGGAGTGTTTGATCTGGCGTATCAGCGTGTTCCCCATCCTTCATATGGTAAAGAGAATATTCCAGCCTACGACATGATTAAGACCTCTATCAACATCATGCGCGGTTGCTTCGGTGGTTGCTCATTTTGCTCTATTACCGAGCATGAGGGACGGATTATTCAGAGCCGTTCACAAGAGTCGATTGTGAACGAGATCAAAGACATTCAGGGCAAGGTTCCTGGTTTTACCGGGGTGATCTCAGATCTTGGTGGGCCGACGGCCAACATGTATCACTTAGGCTGTAAGAGTGAGAAGGCAGAACAAACCTGTCGCCGACTCTCCTGCATCTTCCCCGATATTTGTGGCCATATGGATACCGACCATCAACCTACTATCGACCTGTATCGGGCGGCGCGAGATCTGCCCGGCATTAAGAAGATCTTAATCGCATCGGGCGTGCGTTATGACCTGGCATCCGAAGACCCTCGTTATGTCAAAGAGCTGGCAACCCATCATGTTGGTGGCTATCTCAAGATTGCTCCGGAGCATACCGAGAAAGGGCCGCTCGATATGATGATGAAACCGGGAATGGGCAGCTATGACAGATTTAAAGAGCTGTTCGATAAATATTCGAAAGAGGCGGGTAAGAAGCAGTACCTTATCCCGTACTTTATCTCGGCTCACCCGGGGACGACCAATGAAGATATGGTGAATCTGGCGCTATGGCTGAAAGGTGAGAAATTCAAGCTGGATCAGGTGCAGAACTTTTATCCATCGCCCATGGCGAACGCGACGACTATCTATCATACCGAGCTGAACTCACTGAAAAATGTGAAGCACACCAGCGAGCAGATAGCGGTGCCTAAAGGTGGACGTCAACGTAAACTGCACAAAGCCCTGCTGCGCTATCATGATCCTGTCGGCTGGCCGATGATCCGTGAGACGCTGATTGAGATGGGCAAAGAGAAGCTTATCGGTAACGGCCCTAACTGTTTAGTGCCGGCAGAGTCCCGCCAAGAGCGTGAAGCGAACCGTAGCAAAGGTAAAGGCGGTGGTGCGGGCAAAGGGGCGAGTACGAATAAAGAGCAAGGGGGCAAGAAAGCCTTTACCCGCTTCTCTGAAGATCAATTTTCCGATCGTAAACCTAAGGGCGGTGCAGGTGCTAAGGGCAAGAGTGACTCATCATCTAAGCAAGGCGCAGGCAAAGCTGGCGCTGGAAAAGGGAGTAGCTCAGGGTCATCAAAGCAACGTCCGGCAAAGAAGAATGTCTGGGGAACCACGCCTAAGCACCAAAGATAGGTCGAGTGATAGCATGATTCGTTTACGGATTATGCTATCTTTATTGCCTTAGTTTTACGTATGGGAAAGTGCTATGAGTGATCTGAATAAGCCAAACAGTGATGATTACAGTGACCATGATTTCTGGCTCAAGGTAAAACAGTTTGCTAAGAAAGCGGGCCGCGAAGTGATAGACAATGCTTTATGCCTCTACTATGCGGCTCAAGGCCCCGATACGCCTAAATGGGCCAAGACGGTGATCTTTGGTGCCTTGGCCTATTTTATTGCCCCTCTCGATGCCATTCCCGATCTGACACCATTTGTAGGATTTACCGACGACCTAGGCGCACTGGCCGCGGCTCTGGCCATGGTTAGCGTATATGTCGATGATGACGTGGAGCAGCAGGCCGCAGAGAAGTCATCCGCCTGGTTCGATTAACCACTATATTCTGACGTTGCCTCGCTGGTGTTAAGGCGATTTGTCGATAAATTGAAACTGGCGCTGAACCGGGTGGATAAGTAAATTGTGGCCGTCCGGCACTTGGCTGGACGACCCGTATTGATGACTTTTATTAAGACAGCTTAAACTGTTCCACGATCAACCTGAGCTGATGGTTTGCGGTGGCCAGATTTACGGTTTCATTGCTGGTGGCTTCACCATTGGTGGAAAGCTCGTTTACCATCTCTCGGATGGCCGACATATTGCGGGTGATCTCGCCCGATACCGAGCTTTGCTCCTCTGCGGCCGTGGCGATCTGGGTGTTGAGGTCATTGATCTGATTGACCGAACTGCCAATGTTATCGAGATCCGATGCGACTCGCTCCGTCGTCTCGGCCGTTTTCAGACAGGTTGTCTTAGTGACGTTCATCGCTGTGATGGCCGCATTCGAGGCTTCTCTCAGCTTTGTGAGAGTCTGTTCGATTTCGGCCGTGCTCGACTGAGTCCTGGCGGCCAGAGCGCGCACCTCATCGGCGACCACCGCAAAACCCCGACCTTGCTCTCCGGCTCTGGCAGCTTCAATCGCGGCATTTAACGCCAGCAGGTTAGTCTGATCGGCTATTTCACCTATCACCTTTAATACCTGAGTGATGTTGACCGTATCTCTGTCTATCTCGGCAATATTGGCGGAGGTATTTTCAACTTCCCTGACCAGCTGTGCGACAGTGTCGGTGGCTTGACCCACGACGGCCTTAGATTCCAGTGTTTGGCTATTGGTGACCTGAGTGAAAGAGGCGGTTTCTGCGCCATTTCTGGCAACATCATTGGCAGTTGCACTCATCTCCTCGATAGCGGCGACGATCTGCTCGGTCTCCGTGGTGTGCGCGGCAAGGATATGGCTGTTGGCTTCGGTTTCTGACCTAAGGCGTTCCACGCTGCTACCGATATGTGTCGATGATTGCAAAACTTCCAACATCATAGATTGTAAATTGGCGATGAATTGGTTGATCCCTTGAGATATCTCTCCCAGATCATCGAGGTTCTTGACCTCCAGTCGACGGGTCAGATCACCATTACCCTTAGACAGATCTGTAACCATCTCCTTGAGCAGTAATATGGGTTTATAGATCACGTATAACACGCTCAATAATACGCTGATAGCCAGCGCCAACATGATCAGAGATGAGATCATGGCATTACTGAGCGCCTTGTCTACGGCCGCATAAGCGACAGACTTTTTCAGGCCGATGAGCAGATACCACTTCTTACCGTTAACCAGATTTATTGCCTTGGAAAACGCGATTTTATCGACACCGTCTAAGGTGTACTCCTGCATAACCTCATCTTGTGACAGCATATTTCGTTCTACTTCGGGTAGGCCAAAATCGGAGAAGTGAGTGCCGGAGATCAGACGTTTGGATTCAGATGCCAGTACCTTACCCGTCTGATCGGTAATTAATACTACGGCGCCGGGGTAATCCACGGCCTTAACCGCATCTGCCAGAAAGGTGAGCTCGATATCGCCGAGGACTACACCGTCACCGAGGTTTTTCAGGATAGAGATGACATCGTGGCCGGTGCCGTCATCGACATAGATATCGGTAACATCCAGGGCTGTGGTGGCTTTGCCTTGTTGGTACCAGGGACGGGTACGCGGATCGTATTGTTCGGGTATAGCTTTACCATCGAGCCACTTGCTGCTGGTTTCCGTCGAGTAGGCCGAACCATCGTCGAAGCCGAAATAGATACGGGCGACGCCGCCAACATCGGTAGAGAGCCGGGCTGCCTGGGCGTAGTTGTCCTTGTAGGTGCCCTGTTGGTAGTGGGCGGCTAGTGCATCGATGGATTTGGCTTTCTCTGTAAACCACTCCTCGATGTTGTTCGATTCATATTTAGCAATACTCCTGAGTTTTTCATTGGTATTGGCTATGGTGCTCTCTTTTAATTCGATATATGAGAGCCAATTTGAGATTAAAAGGCAGAGGGCGACCAGGGTCACCATTGACGCTATCAGCGATTTTCTAAATCCTAACAATTGCTTATCTCCACAACAGTGACAGAAATGAAAAGAGGCCACTAGTAGGCCTCTTTTAGGTGGGTTAGTTCTTTTGCTTTACGGCTCGCTCAATAGCGACTTAGCCTTTCCAATTCAGGTTGAAGTCGTATCTGAAGCCTAAGGTCAACGCTTGATCATCGGCGCGGTTGTCAGAGTTCTTGGCTAAGTACTCTAGGTGAACACGCACATTTGAGATTGGGTTCCACTCAAGGGTCGTGTTGAAGCCATCATAGTCGGCTGATGTGTTGTCTTTGATGCCATCTTTAAACTGGAAGTAACCCAGTTTAACCTTATAGTTTTTAGCAATAGGGTAGGCCAGTGCACTGTCAAATGTGCTGCCACTTCGGTCTTGGCTTAAGGCATCGAAGTTATATTGCTTATCCTGATAGCTGACAGCGACATAGAGGTCATTGCTGAAGCTATAAGCGACAACGCCGCCAATAGTCTGGTCATCGCCTTCGACACCGGCATCGGTCTGTGTGTTTTGGCTGACATAACCTAAGCCAAGGTGTAGTTGGTCTAAATCGTAACCGACACCTAAGTTGACCATATCGGCACCAGTGTCACCGCTATTGCCGTCAACTTGTGCACCTGCCATCAAGGTGAAACCACCTGTGACCAGCTTATAGGTCACGAAGTTATCTACGAAGAATGGGCTTTCATGGTCATAAGCGTATGGGCTGTTACCATGGTTAAAGATATCGACGTACTCGGCAACTAAGGTGTATTGAGCCGGACGTTGCTTACCAATACCTACTTGTCCGTAAGGTGAAGCGATAGCGGCATAGGCTTGACGTGCCTTACCAAAGTTACCTGAGTTGGCAATATCGACGCTCCACTCACCTTGAGCGATAGCGCTCCAGCCATCAGCAAATTCTGTGCTGGCTTTGATGCCGACGCGAGACAGGGCGTCACGAACATCCCAGGTTTTATCCTGATCATCATCCAGGTAGCTAAGGGTTGGACGGATTGAACCGTACAGGCTTACCTGGCTGTTTTTAAACTGTGATGGTGCGGCGTTGTTTTCGAGATTCGCAATGCGCTGCTCTAGAGATTGTGCATCATCGGCATAGGCGTTGTAGCTACATAGACCAACGGCAATAGCCACGAGTGATTTTAGTGTATTCATCGTATTCATCTTCTTTTTTTATTATTCAGGATGCAACCAGCCGCCATCCTCTTGCGGGCAAGAGTCGGTGGGTGCAAAGCTGAATAGTTTTATTGTCAGAGCCTAAGCTCTATTTGAGAATGCTCACCACCATATACAATCGTTGGTGAGCATGAGTTGATACCTGAGAGTCGCCCGTTTACTTCAGTTCGTTGAACCAAAGGTTATGGTGCTGTTTCGCCCAGTTTTCGTCACAGTAGCCAGAGGTCATGTTAGACATGCCACCTTCAGACATGACAGTTGCCATGAAGATGTGTACGACTGAGAAGGCGCTGATGATGATGGTTGAGGCAATGTGCATTACCAGCATCAAATTAGCGGTATTCTTAGTGACGACGAAGGTTTCAGGGAACATCATTGTCAGACCTGAAATCACCATCAGGCCGCCAAACAGTGCAAATACCCAGAACCACAGTTTTTCACCGGCATTGGCAAAGCCCGCATCCGGGTGATGCTTCTTACCTGTATTCAGGTAGCCACCCAATACGGCAAACCACTTCAAGTCATAGCTTGCTGGAATTTGCTTTGGTGCCCACATCAATATCATCAGGATGTAACCTAAGATGAAGGGGAATGCCATTAGCTCATGCAGGCTGCTTGACAGACCGACGAGCGATGTCCAGCTAGATGCATTCATGCTTGGCTCGAAGTAGTGTCGACCGCCCGCTAAGACCAGACCCGTTAGCATTAGCAGGATGCAGGCAATCGCTCCCAGCCAATGCACACTGATACTTAAGCCAGACCAACGTTTGATCATCTTACCCGAGAAGCCGTTATCCAGACGTGAGATACCGTTCACCATGATGAAGATGATAAACAAGGCGATGACGCCAAACAGGCTGGCAAAAACCAGAAATGCGATGCTATCTGTGGCACCTAAGTAACCTAAGACAGTTTCATCTGCCTCTTCCGGTATTGATGCAGGCATCAATAACTCAACTTGTGTTGGCATACCACGCAGTTCTGGGATGTCACCCTCAATAACGTGTTCCTGGATAGTTTGCCACTGCTGAGGCTGCAGTGTTGCAACGTCAGCGGCCATTGCTGCCGTCGAGACAAACAGGCTGATGACAATAAAACTAAACAATCTTATTGCTCTGTTCATTCATAACTCCTTTAGCGATTTTAGGTCGCCTATTCGGTTCTACCCGCCGAATACCTGAGGGGATTGTAGATTCAGGTATCGACGGATATCACCATTTCACTTGGTACATAGTGCGTTAACTTATCTTGTATAAAGTCAACGCATCACTGCATTTGCTGTGTGATCAAAAGGTGCAGTTCGGTAGCAAATTCGCGCCAAAAAGCTTGCTGGGCATGGTTTTTTATCCCTTCACAGAAGGGGGTGATCCATGTGCCAAGATGCTTAGTGAGAAACTCGTCGGCAATGGCCGTGAGTTCCTCGAAGGCCTCGATATTATTTGCCGCTTTCTGCTCACTCGCTAACGCGTGAACACAGTAGAGAAACTCGAGTTCGTTACCGATAAAGTCGGCAGGCTCATTGAATTTTTCATCAATGACCAAGCCAATCTCTTGATAAAACTCGGCGACTCTGACGGTTTCGTCTGTATTCATGACGTGGTTGCCGCTGCGATAAACGCCCTCGTAAGGAGCAACCAGCAACTTATATGGACCGATACACATGCGGTTGAAGTCAAACTCCAATTCCGATGAGTCATCGACAAATTTCTTTGCTTCTGCGAGCAAAGGGCTATCCGGGCGATCCGCTTCGAGATATGCGATCATGCCAGTTAACGCCTCTGTCCCTGAGGGCGAAAAAATCATCGATTTATAGGCAAAGTAAGCCGTTGCCATCGGACCATATTGTGCCGTCATTATGCGCGTTCCTTAATAATCACCATGTTAGGTTTTGTGATGCAATCGCCGTAACCGACACCTTCTTTACTTGCCGAAGGCTTTTTCAACACCTCATCGATGTTTCCGGTTTCAATACACTGCACAGGGCAACCCGTTACGCACGCAGGCTTCATGCCGCGGTCCAGAAGTTCAACACACATGTTGCACTTGTCGGCCTTGCCATCGTCTTCGCGGATGCTGACGGCAGAGTATGGACAGGCGGTGGCACACAGGCCACAACCGGTACATTTCTCACGATCCAGGACCACGATACCGTCATCTCTGACGTGGTAGGCTTTTGCCGGGCAGACCATCAAGCAGGCAGGGTTTTCACAGTGCATGCAAGAGTGAGATAGCCACACATCAATCGCGCCATCTTCGCGTTCTACTTCATAGCGATCGACTTTGCGGAATCTGTGGTTTTCAGGCAGCTCGTTGTGAATTTGACAGGCAACGGTACAGGCACCACAACCAACACAGTTCTCTTGTCTGAAGACAAAGCCCACTTTTTGATTAATTGACATCTTTTACTCCTTAGGCTTTTTCTATCGCGACATTAGTCGAATGGTAGGCAGAGCAGCCGCCCATATCGGTTAACTTGTCGGTGGTGAGGTTGTTGGTACAACTGGCTTTGCCCTGTGGGTCCATGCGACGCCAGTTGTTCTTGGGCGCCATCACGGTGCCGCGGCCAACCTGACTCGAAACCTGTGCGATGAAGAAAGCTTCTCCACGGTGGTTACTGAGTCTGACTCTGTCATTATTCTTAATCCCAAGCTCTTTGGCATCTTCGTTATTGACCTTGGCGAAATATGCCGGGAAGTTACGAATATACTTCACGTTGTAGAAAGAGCTGTTGGCACGTTGAGGGATCGCAGGCGATAACATGCGGAAAGGCAAGTTTTTCTCTTCCGGGATCATCTCATCTTCCGGCAGTCCAAAGTCAAGAACTGGGTGGTAACCTGCGTCAATCATCATCTGAGAATAAAACTCAATCTTGCCACTGTCAGTCTTATACTTGCCATCACCGAAGTAAGGACGTTGATCGTAAACGGTGACGAACTTCTCTTCGATGATCTGCTCGTAAGTGATGTTGTTTTGTCTGAACGCTGGCTCTTCGGTGTCTAAGAAATCACGAAGAATCTGTTCATAATCGACACGCATCTCTGGGTGATGATCTAATCCCATATGAGCGGCTAACTCTTTGAAGAAGATCCAGTTATCTTTAGATTCACCTAAAGGCTCAATCACTTTCTCAGACGTTTGCATGTGGTAACAGTTGTAATCGGTACCCATATCAGGGAACTCGAACTGTGTCGTCGACGGTACGATGATATCTGCTAACTCGGCCGTATCTGTCATCAAGAAATCATGAACGACTAAGAACAGATCGTCACGCATCGCGCCGCGACGACAGGCATTCGAATCTGGCGCAACAGAGACGAAGTTACCATTGTAGTTAATCACCGCCTTGATAGGCTTGATTGGTTTGCCATAGGCAGTCGGGTTAGTCGGGTGAATCGCCTTGGCGATCTCCGTCATGTTCACATGACCTACCGTATCGCCATGTGGATGGATATGATCCGCACGACCCTTAGAGTAGTTTAAGCTGTCATCGGCTTGGGTGTTATCGTAAACGAAACCGTTACCAATCTTACCGTACTGACCCGCAACGGCGTGCATCATCGCGATAGCGCGAGACATACGTGCACCGTTGTAGTTACGCTGCATACCATAACCCAGACGCAGTACAGATAGCTCTGATTCACCGTAGACCTTGGCGAACTTGAACATCTTCTCTCTTGGTACACCTGTGACCTTCTCAATTTCGTCATAGCTCATTTCGGCTATACGTTTAAGCAGGTCCTGGTAACCGATAGTGTTAGCTTCGATAAACTTAGTATCGGCTAAATTGTTTTCAATCAGGTACTTCATGATACCGGTAGCAAGATGGGTATCTGTACTTGGTTTTGGCTGTAACCAGATATCAGCCTGAGACGCGATAGGCGTACGTATTGGGTTCACTACCAATAACTTTGCACCTTTGTCGCGCGCCTGGTTGATGAACTTGATGCCGTGAACGTTAGTTGCCGTTTCGTTCTGACCCCAAGAGATATAACAGTTGGTGTAGATATTGTCGTATGGATCTGGACCTTGGTAAGTACCGGTCACAGATTTAAGACCTTCATAGGCGGCGAATACACAAACCTTACGGTCGAGTTTACGTGCACCAACGGCGTTGAAGAAGCGGCTTGGTCCGCCGTATTTACCGATAACACCTTCATGACCCGAGTAGCTGTATGGCAGAATCGAATCGGCGCCATGTTCTTTGATGATCGTTTTTAAGCGAGCGCTGATCTTTGCATAGGCTTGATCCCATGAAATACGACGCCATTTGCCTTCGCCTTTTTCACCCGCGCGCTCCATCGGATGTAAAATACGGTCTGCTGCATAGGTATACTGTACGTAAGCATGACCCTTAACGCATGGTGAGGTGCCCATCTTCTTCATCTCTGAAGCACCTTCAACATAGGTCATACGGCCATTTTGTACGGTAAATTTAAGTAAGCATCGGTCTGCACAGTTACGCTGACAAGTGTGATATACAATTTTACCTTCACGCTTGAGTAACTTATCAGGCGCGCCGCCACGTTGTTCCGTAGCACTGGCAATGCCGGGCATCAAGCCTGACAGAGAGCCAACAACGGAGCTGGCTCCGACTCCCTGCAGGAATGTGCGTCTGTTAATCTTCATATGTGTTCCCCATCTTGGTAGTGTTAATTCACTACTTATTTTTTATCTGCAAAGTTCGATCATTTTTTATATTTCGAGCAATGTTTGATACCGGTTTCAGACGTAGCTTTAAGTATCATCTCTTGCTTTTTTACTGCTCACATTTACTACTCACATCTATGTGTTTATATTTTAAAGCTCCTTGTTAAAGTGGATCTGCCAGGGAAACAAAGCTGTCAGCTTGCAGGGAGACCAAGCTTTCTTTCCACGGCATAGTTAACTTATTACTCTTCACTTGCGAGTCGCCACTCTCTCTCTAACCCGCAGATGAGCTTTGATTTGACCCAGTTGAAGGCGGCGGAATTATTGGTGTCACCGTGGAGGACATAGTTGCCTATTTCACGGTTTTCCCGGCGACGAATACGACATTTCTGAGCTAATTCCGGGGGCAGTTTGATGTATTGGATCGCTGGGATCATGTTGACAAACTGACGTGTAAACTGATTACAGCTCAGGGTGATGGCATCCGTCTCGCTTAACAGCCTCATGGCCGATGCCAGGCTGTCCGTGTAGCCCTCGACTTCCATGCATAGATCTTGTTCGCGGCATAGGTTCACCAGCAGCGGGCTGCTAAGGTCGTCATAGTTGTCGATCTCCAGGCAGGAGTAGTGGGAGATATTCTCCAGAGTGAGTGCCTGAGTCAGTAGCGGGTGGCCTCGACGCGCCAAGATATAGAGGCTATCGGTTTCGGCGAACATCTCGTAGTTGAGTTTCTTGCCGTTGAACCCCTCGTAGACAACTACGAAATCAATCTCGCCATTGGCAAGTTCGGTGCTGCAATCACGAGTGAGTACACGGACATCGAAGCGTAAGTTAGGTGCTTCCAATAGGATGTCATTGCGTATCACTTTCTGGACGGCGTAGACGAATTCATCGTAAGCGTGAATCGTATACTGGCCTCCTGACTCTGCGGGAGTGAAAACTGAATGCTGCATCTCGATTTCTTGATATTGCTCGACCAGAGCTTTAGCCATGGGAATTAACCGATGGGTTTTCTCGGTTGCAACGAAGCCGGAGCATCGGCGGATAAAGAGTGAGTCATTAAATATATCTCGTAATATTTTTAATGTTCTACTTACGCCGGAAGCTGTCATGCCTAATTCATTCGCAGCTTGGTGATTTTGTCCATGCTCGTATATAGCAATAAATACTTTTAATTGATTGTAATTAAGTTGATCAATTTTATTCATGATGCATGGCTTGTTATTTGTCGGTGTGAGTATCATCTATATATGTTGAGTAGTATTCAGTGTTATATGTCACACTTTTAATATGGGCATTATTAGAACTTTGACGCAACTCCCGAATTGCAGTTATTAATAATTGCAAAAATCAGATGTCGATATTTGCGCTTGAATATTAAGGTATTTGTAAGTTGTTGTTTTGAAAGGTTTAAAACTTATGGTACGAATGTTCTACTTTTACGTATCCTGCTGTTTTATATGAAAAAACAGACTCTCGAGTTAATCATTGATATATGCTGCAAAAATGTTAAGTTTGAAAAAATTTCACCGTTTTTATATTTATTTTTTAGATGTGACCCAGTGCAAGAATAACTATCTAGTTCACAAATACCTTATGCTTTTTTTATTTCAAAGTATTTCAATTTATTTTGTAAATGTGATCTTTATTTAATTGTCACTCTTTAAATATGTCTTGTGTTATATATTAATTCTAGTTACGTGTATTTTAATAATAAGACTTCTATAAATGTATGGAGTAAAGGCGGTCGCTTTTCACTCTCATATTTAAGGGAAATGTATGTTAGATAGACGTTCCATATTAAAAATGGCGGCCGGCGGCGCCATGCTTGCAATCGTACCTAGTGCACAGCTGCAAGCTAAGACTCCAGGAAAACGCTTGGCCATGGTGTTTGATGTGCGCCGCTGTACCGGTTGTTTATCTTGCACCGTATCCTGTGCCATGGAAAATCAGACTGAGGCGGGAAGAGGCAGAACTCGTGTCAATCAGGCCTGTATAGAGCAAGGTGATAGCTTTGTGACTCTGGCCGTACCTAATCAGTGTAATCAATGTGATAACCCAGCCTGTGTATATGTCTGTCCTGTTGGGGCGACTTATAAGCGTGAAGAGGACGGTATCGTGGTTATCGATCACGAAGAGTGTATTCATTGCCAGCTCTGTGTCGATGCCTGTCCTTATGGGGCAAGACGCAAAGATGAAACTTTAGAAACACCTCCGGAGAAATGTAACTTCTGTATTCATCGCGTTTCAGCGGGTCTGCTTCCAGCCTGTGTAGAGACTTGTATCGGTGAGGCCAGAAGCTTCGGCGACCTTAATGATCCGCAGAGTAAGGTTTCTCAGTTAGTCAGAGACAACAAGGTGTATGCCATGCTCTCTGAGTCAGGCACTAAGCCCAATATTTTCTATATCGGTTTACCCGAGCAGACAGACGATCAAGAGATCTTGTCGCTTAACTTTCTCGAATGGCAACGCTAGGAGCAGATGATGGACAGACGTAAATTTTTAACCCGAGCGGGTATCGTTTCTGTTGCCGGCGCTGCGACAGTCGCCTGTGGTGATAAAGGTCATACCAGTGGGCCTCAACATAGTCAGGATGTGGCACATTTTGGTCATCCTATTCCTCCCGAGTGTCAGCAGGGCAGTGACGGTCAGTGGCAGAGAACGCCGGGTATTCGTACCGCCTATTCACGCTGCTTTAGCTGCTACAACATCTGTGGTCTGCGGGTACGCATCGACGAAGCCAATGACAAAGTGCTTAAAGTGGGTGGTAACCCCTATTGTGAGAATAACTCAGGTTCTCCACTGCCGATAGATACGGCCGTAAAGCAAAGCTATGTTGCCTTAGCGGGTGAGGCCGGACTCGAAAACCGTGCAACTACCTGTGCGAAGGGCGCAAGTTGTGCCGATTCGGTCGATGATGAACGTCGTGTGACGCAAGTACTTAAACGCGCGGGCAAGCGTGGCGAAGGTAAGTGGGTCAGTATCAGCTATGAGCAGGCTCTGTCAGAGATCGTAAACGGTGGTGATCTGTTTGGCGAAGGCCATGTAGAAGGGCTAAAGACGGTACGTCAGCTCGATAAGCAAGTGAAACCTGGTTACCCGGAGTTTGGCACTGCGGCTAACCATCTGTTTGCTACCTTTTGCGCCGAAGATACACTGCGCGGCAGCTTCTACGCGCGCTTTATGCAGCAGTCATGGGGTACCAGTAACTTAGGCACTAAACACGCCTATTGTGGCGCGGCGCAGGTGACGGGTTTTTCCTTGGGTATGTCGCCGGACTTCGAAGAGTGGCTCAACGATGTTGATTGGGAAAATGTCGAGTACGGCCTGTTTATGGGCACCAGCCCAGGGTCATCGGGTAACAGTCTCAACCGGGCCGGACGTGGCCTTGCGGACAGCCGAGTCGATAGAAAATTCAAATATGTGTGTGTCGATCCACTACTACGTACCACAGTTGCTGCAGATACCAATGCCAAGTGGTTAGCGGTTAAACCGGGCCAGGATGCGGCATTCTCGTTTGGTGTTATTCGCACCATGCTCGAAGAGGGCTGGTTCAATAAGGTCCACCTTGAAGGGGCGAGTGAGAAGGCGGCAAAGGCGGCAGGCGAGCTTAACTATACCAATGCCGGTCACTTGGTGGTGATGGATCCTAAGCATCCTAACTACAAAGGGTTTGCGAAAGCGGCTGATTTCGGCCTCGGTGGCGATGAAGCATTAATCGTCAAGTCGGGTAGTCAGACTCTGGTGTCTGCCGAATCGGGTGATAAGGCTGAGCTGTTTGTCAGTAAAACCTTTAAAGATGGCAAGGGCCGTAGGGTTAAACTGGTTTCTTCCCTCTCTCTGCTTCGAGAGGAAGCACAGCGTACTAGCATGAAGGTCTATGCCGAGCAATCGGGGATCGGCATCGAAGATATGCGTCAGGTGGCGAAAGACTTGGGTCATTATGGTCGTAAGGCCTGTATCGCGGGTAACGGTGGTACTAACTCTTCCGATGGTTTCGTGATGGGTTGGATCTGGGCAACATTGAATACCTTAGTCGGCTCTCATGACGCCAAAGGCGGCGCGAGTTATGGCAACGGGCCTATCGGTGGCATGGAAGGTCGCTACGATCTGGCTAATATCGCCGATGGTGTCAGTTTAGATGGCGTAGTTAATGCCTGTCGTGATGGTGCCTACGAGTCTTCTACCGAGTATCAACAGAAGGTCGCCAAGGGACAAAATCCATATCCTGCGAGCACGCCATGGCATGAGGCACTTCCGGCCATGAATGCGGCCGAGCAGTGGACCAGTCATGCCAATGCCGATCCATATCGGGCCAAGGTGCTGTTCAACTGGCGCAACAACTTCCTCTATAGTGCGGCATCGATCAGCCAGGAAGTGGTGGCGAGCATCGCCGATCCTAAGCGTCTGCCGTTAATTGTCGGCATCGATTGTCACATGAATGAAACTAACCGCTATGCGGACTATTTCATTCCGGATCGTTCAATGCTGGAAGAGTATGCGGCCGATCGTATGTGGGGATCCCATATGCTGGGTGTCGTAGCCGCAGCGCCATTGGTCACACCGAGAACGGTTAAAAACGAACGTGGTCAGCATGTGTGTATGGAGCAGCTGTTGATCGATATCGCCTTAGAGATGAAGCTACCTGGCTTCGGTAAAGGTGCTATCGCTCACGCGGATGGCCATCAGGCTGATCTGCTATGTTTCGAAGATTGGCATGCTAAATATCTGGCTAACGTGGCGGCTCAGTGTGAAGGCCTGCCTAAGGTGACGGCTGAGGACAGAGAGTGGGCCGGGCTGGATTATGCGATGAAACCGCTGACCCCAAGACTGACTCCAGCTGAATCTAGTCAGGTCGAGTCTCTACTGTCACGCGGTGGCTACTATGTGGCGGATGAACGCTATGACGGTGAGTTTATAAAAGGTGCGGGTGCTAAGTGTCTGCAGATCTATCATGAAGCCGTTACACACTTGCGTCATGCCTATTCCGGAGAGCGTTATCCAGGCACTATCACCTATCAGGAGCATAAATTCTGGAATGGAGATACCTGGGAGAGTCATTGGCCAAAGTCTGAGTATCCTCTGTTGTTCTCAAGCTACAAGGCAACAGTGCGCTCTAACTACGCGGTAGCCTATAAGCGTATCGCCGAAATTAGCCCGACTAACTTTGTCTACATGAATCAAGATACAGCCAGTGAGCAGGGCTTAAGCGACGGCGATAGCGTGAAGCTGATAACGGCGAACGGCAAGCCTGCCGTTGGTCTGTTGCAGACCGATTCAGGAGTTGCTAAAGGGGCTGTATGTGTATCCCACGGGTTTGGACACTCACAAGGCTTTGGAGGTGATGACCGCGTCATCAATGGCAAGTCGGTGCCAGGACTTAAGGAACGTGCGGGTGGCGTCGCGATCAATCAAATGATCCCGTCGGATCCAACCCGTAACGCTAAGGCCAGCATGCTCAACGACTACTGGACTGGTGCTAACTGCCGTCACGGTGTACCGGTGCGTGTAGAGAAGGCATAACGGTAAATGAGAAGTAACCCTCCCTCAGACGAGCCTGTTGGGAGGGTGATTCGTTACAGATAGTCATCTCTCAAACTTATAGTCAGCATAGTTTTAATCATTATCGACATACTCTTTGCAGGTTTTCCTGCAAAGAGACCACGACTTTGAAGGGGCACAAAATGGATAGTGCCGCTAAAGGTTGTAAACAAGCATTCCAAGTTCATCAAACCTAACCACATCACCATATTTGGTTGCCTCTATAACGTTTGTTATAGAGGGTCTTTTTTTTAAGAACATCACACTCTGCATCAATCTCTATCCAGTAAGCTCATTGAACCAAAGCGTCAGATAAACTGTTGAGTCGCTCACCTTTTAATCGTTAAAGAGTATTCAGTTTTAATTTATCTCTCTGTGCTAGTCTCTTTGACTTATGAATAGACAGATAGAAAGATAGACAAATTAACGGAGAAAATAATGAAAACAACAAAACACTCAACGTTTGGTCTGTTGGCTGCTTCGGTATCTCTGCTCTCATTGCCTGCGTTGGCAACGACACCAGAGCAAGATGCCTTTTTCGATAGTATTGCTGCGCACTGTGGTAAAGCATTTGAGGGAAGAGTCACCGCTGGCAACAGTGCTGATTCGGCGTTTAGTGGAAAATCACTGATCATGCATGTTCGTGAGTGCAGTGACAGTGAACTTAAGGTGCCGTTTCATGTGGGTGATGACCACTCCCGTACCTGGGTTATCACCAAGACTAAGTATGGTTTGCATCTAGCTCATGATCATCGTCATCAAGACGGCACGGAAGACAAGGTGACCATGTATGGTGGTATGACATCGGATATGGGCAGCGCGACTGAGCAGTCTTTCCCGGTTGATGCCTACTCGATTAATAACTTCAGAGAGAATGGCTTAGATGTGTCAGTCACCAACGTGTGGCACATGTATATCAAGCCACAGGAGTTTACCTATAGGCTGACTCGTGAAGAGCGTGATTTCAGGGTGGATTTCGATCTGACTAAACCTGTGGCGCTGCCGCCGGCGCCTTGGGGACATGAGTAGCTCGCCTTCGAATGAAGGCTGATTACATTTTTTTGTTTGGGTCTACTTGTATTGGGTAGTGTGTTTATAACTTTGATTTTCATTGTTATCTAACGCCTGCCCGGCGGAGGATGTGTAGCTACTTCTGTGACACGACACGAGTATATCCCTATAGTCTCGGCCGTGACATCCCTGTCACGGACGGTCACAGCCGCATCTACACTAGGTTATTTTCTCTCTTCGATTAGCCTTTATCCGTTAAATATCAGCTTGTTGTGAAACCAGGGAAAGCATTATGCAAACCTCATAACCCCTCCACACCTCTTTTTACCGGACAGTTCTGAGTGTTTTTCCTCACCAAATAAAAAGTAATCTTTTTGCGGCAATGAGTTGTAGATGATAGCTTTATCTAACTAAGCAAGCAGCCAAGTGCGTTATCATGCTGCTATTGAATAAGCTGTTAGCTGTTCTTTGGCTGCCATTTTTACGTGAAAACCAAGTGTGAGGTTATTAAAGTTTGCGTAGTCCATCTAAAACTTGGGTAGTGAGCTTTATAAAACACGAAACTTGCCTATAGATCGGCCTATCATATCGACAACCAAGTTTTGTATATAAATCACTGTCAGCATCTAAGGTGCTTCATGAGGTTAAACATGAATTACATCATTCCATTCTTAGTAGCCTATATTGGCTCTAAGTTGATTTTCAGCTTTTTCAACTTTAGTTATAACTTCATTACAGCCCCCTTTGATTTGATTAACTTTCTTATAGATACGGGTGTATTTGTTTTGCTCTGGGTACTGGCTGATTTGGCTGTTAAAAAGTTTACTGTAAAACGTAGGGTCAAAAACAGCTAACTAATAAGGATAGGCTTCACAAGGAGTGTAGATGAAAAATCAAAGAATAAACCTTTTACAAATAGCAGGAGTGCTTACTGTATTCGCTGCGTTAATTCATATCGGGTGCATAGTATTTGGTGGTGATTGGTATCGCTTTCTCGGTGCTGGTGAACAGATGGCTCAAATGGCTGAAAGCGGGCACTCTTACCCAACTACTGTCACTAGCATAATTTCTGCTGTTCTATTGCTTTGGGCTACCTACGCGTTTTCAGGTGCTGGTTTAATTATTAAGTTGCCGTTGGTTCGGCTTGGTTTAGCACTAATTTCAGTTGTATTGTTAGCCCGAGCGCTGGGGTTTTATTTCATAATGCCAGCTTTTCCAGATAACTCGTTAACCTTTTGGCTCATTAGTTCGGGCATATGTTTACTCCTAGGTTTAACATACGCACTAGGCCTAAAACAGCGTTGGCACTTAATCAGTGGCAAAGCCTAACAAGGCCATCTTGCCTCGTCAGCCTCGCTGGCTGGAGAGATTTTCCGTGGCTTTTTTGTGCTCACGCTACGCTAGCACAAACATCCACAACAAATTTGCCGCAAATGCAGGCGTTATCCGACAACAAAATAGAAGAAGGTTCGAGTCCCTAGGTTCTAGTAACTAGAACCTTCTTTATCTACTTCTCTTCGAAGGTAAATGACTGTCCTGCAAGGGCTGCTTCAAACATCAGGCCACCCTTAGCTAAGGTGTATACTGCCATGCCGTTGATGTAGGCCGCTTTGGCCGCTGCCTTACCTGCGCTGCTGGAGTTACCTGTGGTTCCGGCCTGAGCGTTAGCCCCAATGGTTATTGCCACTGCAGAGGCTTGAGCACCGAATTCGAAGCTGCCACTGGTAAACTCGTTATAGGCTTTGGCATCTTTAAAGAAGATGATCTCGCTGTAGGCCTGACCGCCAATCTGAAAGCCCAGAGATAGCTGAGAGAGACTGGTATCTCCCTTGTAACTATTACCCTTATAAACACGCCCTTTGCCGTAGGCGGCGCCAATTCCGAATCCACCTTTTCCTACTGTAGGATATATGGCGTAACCGTAGGCGTTATTGAAAAATTTATGGGTGTCACTGGCCTGTTTAAAATTCGCGATAGCTTCTGAATAACTGTCATCGGCAGCGGCAACTTGGGTAGCGAAAACAGTGGCGATAAAACAGGTTGCGATAGAGATAGCTGAGATGAATTTTTTCATTTTGGACTCCGTTTCAAAAAGCATACATTTAGTGCGTTTAGTGTATTTAGCATACGCATCAAAGTGTGAGAAATGAATGGCCGGAAATGAAAAAGCGCCAGTTATGGCGCTTTTTTACTTGATGGTCAGCTTAGGTTCAGTGATTCATTGAACAAAGCATTAATCGATAGCTTTGCCGAGGACGTAGTGATTGAACCATTTCTGGTCCCACTCCATCTTAGCTTTTCTGTGCTGGTACTTACTCAGTCCATGACCTTCGCCCGGGTATACGATCAACTCTACCGGTACATTGAGATAGTGTTTGAGTGCACGATATAGACCCTGTGCATGTCCGACTGGAACGCGTTGATCATTCTCACCGATATGGATAAGCGTTGGTGTTTTGATCTTGTCTGCATGGGTGAGTGATGAACCGTGGGTGTAGGCTTCCGGTTTTTCCCATGGGAGGCCTTCCATGAAGTTGACTACGTGGCCAGGGGTATCTTCCAGCATCCACTGCAAGCGCTGATCGAACACGCCGGCGCCGGAACTTGCCGCCTTGAAGCGCTCATTGGTACTGATCAAAGCATTGGTAAGGTAGCCACCGTTGCTCCATCCCATGACAGCCATCTTGTCACCATCGACAATCCCTTCGCCAATCAAGTGATCGACGCCAGCCATGATGTCATTGACCTCGATGACATGTTCCTGACCCACGAGTTCGGTGAGGAACTTATCGCCATACCCGGTCGAGCCACGATAATTTGGCGACAGTAGAGCCCAGCCATTTGCGGTAAATGTAGAGCGGCCGTAAGACCTGTGTTGCAGGGCATAAGGCGTTGCCGAGGTGGGACCACCATGGATCTGCACGATTAACGGCAGTGGGCCATCTTCTTTCTTATATCCCGCCGGGAGATCTAAGATACCTTCGACTGTGCTGCCATCGGTGGCCTTCCATTTTACGACAGATATTTGCGGCAACATCCAGCTATCGACCTGAGGATTGATATTGGTAATGCGCTTAAATTTGGCACGCCTGCTATCGGCATCGGCAATGAACATATCTGAGAAGTGGTCCAGCCCATTATGGCTAAACGCTAACTTCTTGCCGTTGTGGCTAAAGCTGTAGCTACCGATCACAAGATCGCCATTCACTACCGCTCTGGTATCGCCCTGTTCGCCGTCTTCGACCTCAGTACAAAAGAGCTTTACCCGGGCGTGATCCGCACCGCGGTAACAGAGTTCATCACTGTTTGGGCGCCAATGAATATCTGATGAGTTTAGCGTCACATCATCGATGCGCGTCACTTCAGTCAGTGACTTAGTCTTAGTATCTGAGACGAACAGCTTACCCGGGTGGCCATCGAAGTCGATACGAAAGGCGAGCTGTTGGTTATCTGAGTGCCAATCGAGCCCGAGTAGCCAGCCATAGGGCGACGGAGCCTGTTCGCGCCATGCCGTATCTTCCAGCACCTCATTGGTCTTGCTTTGGGTATTATAAATTTCGATATCGGACCAACCTTCAAGATTGACCAGCTCGTTATCGGATGTCGTAATTCGGGCAACTTTACTGCCATCACCGCTGACACTGAAATTCCATACGACCTTGTCATCATCCAGAATGAGTTGCTGTTTGAAGTGTTGAAGATCTAATTTATATAGAGGGTTGGTTTTTCTTTCACCATGAGCGTATTTGGGCGCGCTGTGGTCTGCACGCATTGAAGCCCACTCATCTTTGTCTTTGACCGTCTTACTTCCTAAGAAGTAAAGGGTATTACCATCGGGACTGAGTGAAAAAGAACTGACTCCTTCAACCTCTTTGGTCACGGGCACGGCATCGCCGCCATCTCGGTTGATACGAAAGACCTGACTCTTACCATTGTAAGGGGCCTTCTTGTCTTCATGGGTCACCTTGCCAATATAGTAGATATACTGACCATCTGGGCTCCACTGTGGACTGGACTCACTCTCATTGGTGAAGGTTAGGCGGGTGGTTTTTTTGTTTTTGGTATTAACCTGCCATAGATCTCGCTGGGATTTATCCAGCTCTTTATCCCAACGCGCCTCGAGCCAGACAGCTCGTTTTCCATCGGGGCTTAACTGTACGCTGCTCATCCCCCCAATATCGAAAAAATCATCGGTGGTGATTTGATGAGTTCGCTGCGAGGCTAACGCGTTTGCCGAACCACCTAAAAATAGTCCAGCCGAAATCACGGCCAACACGGTGAGTTTATTTGCCCTTCCCATCTTCATCCCTCTCATTTTATTTTTGATGTTGAAATTCTGACTCTCAGGTCGGAGATTCAAATCTTATGCCGATTGGTATCATAACTATTTGGGTCAATACATTAGCGCAAACTTCATCCTCATTGCTACGATAATTAGTATTTTTCGTGATGCTGAAAAGGGTTAAAACAGATAGTCTTACTCGCCGATATAGGGTCATAGATCATGCCCTAAATAAAAAGCGTGCTCTGGCAGGTTTTCGAGACCCAGGCCTGGGGCTGTAAACCTGCCCCTGGCATGGCGCATTTTGGGTTCAGGCGTTTTTGGCCACCCACTTCTTGCCGAGAATCAAGACCGGGGCGAGAACGAAAAGGGAGATAATGAACCAGTGAAAGTTATTGCCTCCGGCGACGGCTGCGGTTTGGGTCTGTAGCTGACCAGCCAACAGGCTGGCGACACGAGCCGGTGTCGCTTCAAGCATCCCGTGGTTGAGAACCTCAATCATGGCTGCCTGTTGCCGGATGAAGGCCGGTTTTTCCGGATTAAAGTTTTCCCCCAGTACACTTAGCACTCCCGAGGCCTCCTGGCTCATCATGCGAGAGAAGAATGCCATTCCTCCTATGCCGCCCAGGGTTCGGAAAAGATAGAAGTAAGCTACGCCCTGGGGAATATGTTCTCTCTTGAAGCTGGAAAGAATAGAGATGGTTACCGTCACATTGAGCAAGCCGACCCCAAAACCGCGTAATATCAGCGCCGGTAGCAGGTCGCTGGCGCCACTTGCCGCATTGCTGCTGGAGAGGAACACGCTGGAAATTACGATCAGCAAGACCCCGATGGGAACTACGGCATCGGCCTTTATTTTTGGGTGATTGCTGACCCAGATACTGACCAGAAGCCCCAGGAACATGCTGAAGAAGGCGGGCAGCTGAACCCACCCCTGTTCGCTGTGGCTGTATTTGAGCACGCTGCCGAGATAAACACCAATCAGCATAGAGGTGCCCAGTACGGCGAACCCGGCGAGGGCGGCATTGTACATGGAGACCTTGTTTTTATTGGGTCTTAATACGTCGGAGCGGATAAATTCACCCCGTCCCCACTGTTTCTTGATGGCGAGTGCACACAGAAGTGAGAGGGCTGTAGTGCTCAGGGCCAGATTAATGATGATCTGGCTGTCAAACCAGTTATAGAATTGGCCACGCATCAGCAGAAGAACCGCTCCCGTGATGGCCCCCGCCATAAGACCTGCCTGAAGCAGATTGAACCTGATGGGGAGCACCTTGTCTTCGCCATGGAAGGGACGCATCCATAGCCAGGCCAGCAAGATGATATATAGGCTCGTTTGAGCGGCGAATAATAGCTGCCAGAGCCCACTTTCGGCCAGCTCCGCCAATATCCAGGGATAAACTCCCATAGGTAACAGCGTCGTCATCAGCAACATGCAGCCTTCTGCCAGTGCAATCTCCTTGAGGGATAGATTGCGTAGTACAAGTACCTGTACTGCAACCAGCATAGCGCTGGCAGCCACTCCCAGTCCGACCCATGCCAGAAAGTGCGCCGGCACCTCAGTGGTAAATCCCAGTATCAGGGTGCTAATCAGGCCGAACATGGCCCCGCCCATGAGCAGCGCAACGGCACCTATACGATATGCCAGCCAGGATGCGAGTGGCAGGACGAGCAGCTGAGCCAGAATATAGAGAATATTCAGCCAAGAGGTATCGTCGGCAGATAACCCGAGTGCTCCGGCTATCTCGGCTGCGCTGGCATTATAAACTGCCGAGGTAATGCCGAAGGGGATCATGGCCAGGGTGACCAGTAGTATAAGTTCATGGCGGCGGTTCATCGCTTACTCCTCCAGACCAAGCGCGCCAGAGTCACTTTCGGTATCAATTGTCACTTCTGCCGAAAGTCCGGGTACGACACGCCCATGAAGCTCCGCGGGGATCTCGAGTTGGATCTTTACCGGCACGCGTTGAACCACCTTAACGAAGTTGCCGGTGGCGTTATCGGGTGGCAGCAGGCTGAATTGGGCTCCGGTAGAGGGGGAGGTACTGGTTACCTTGCCTTTAAACTCAGTGCCGGGAAACATATCCAATAATACCTCGACCTCTTGTCCGGGCTTTATATGAGTCAGCTGAGTCTCCTTGTAATTGGCTTGCACCCATAAATTATCGATAGGCACTATGGCCAGCACTCCTGAGCCTGCCTTGACGAATTTGCCAAGCTGTAGTGAGCGATTACCGACAAGCCCCGTAATGGGAGCCAATATTTGCGTGTCTTGTAATTCGAGTTCACTCAGCTCCAGCGCCGCACGGGTTTGCTGCTCTTGTGCGATAATTTGTGCGCGCTCGGTTTGTAAAGTGATTAGCTGATATTTTGCTGCAGTGAGCTTGAGCTTCGCCGCCTCAAGATTGGCGCCGGCAATTCTTGCCTTATTGGTTTGGGCATCGTGAAGTGTCTTACTGACCGCTCCGGTCTTAACCAGTTCCGAATAGCGTCGCAACTCTCTTTGTTCCAATTCATAGGTTGCACGAGCGACCTCCAGATAGGCCGCGGTTTCGTCGATCTTGACCCGCTGCAACTCGGTTCGGCTACGGTTGTTCTCTAAGGATGCAGCTGCCATGGATTGGGCTGCTCGGGCTTGCTCTCGGCGGGCAAGGTAATCCCGGGGATCGATTGTGGCCAGAAGGTCTCCGGCTTGAACGAGTTGATTATCGGTGACAAAAATCTCGGTGATCCTTCCGGAGGCTTCGGCACTTATCTGAGTGATCTCGCCATGGACATAAGCATTGTCGGTCTTGATACTATCTGCGTTGGCCATAAAAGTGTTAACGGAGGCACCAGTGGTGGTTATCAGTGCCAGCGCAATAACGAGCGCCTTAATTTTTGTATTCATGATCTCTCTCTTAACTTACTGTACCGTACTGGACAGTACGATAAGTGATTTGTTATAACTAGATCAAGCTATTTTTTCACCACCGACTCCGAAATAGTGTTCATCACGAGTGCGGGTAGTCGTTGGGGAACGGGCATTTGGAGGTGAAAGTCCGGGCATAAATTGCATGAAACGCGCAGAACTGTTTTAATTAAGGCTCAGAACAAGAGGTACTGGAATGCGTCCATCCACGCTGAAAAAGCAACAAAAAATCATAGAGGTAGCGACTAAGCTATTTTTCGAACAAGGTTACTCCGAGACCAGTTTAGATCAGATCATCGAGGTCTGTGGCGGCTCGAAACAGACCCTCTATAGCTACTTCGGTTGCAAGAGGGGATTATTGATTCAGGTCATTTCCTGCTGTACCGAAGAGGTTGGCAACGTATTTCAGTTTGATACTGATAGTGATTCTAGTCTGTCGGAACAGCTGACCCTGTTCGGTTACGACTATCTCAGAGCATTATGTTCGCAACCTATCATCGATATGTATCGCATCATAGTGGCGGAAGCGCGCCGCGACAAAGAGTTGGTCGAATTTTTCTTGTCTCGTGGTCCCCATCGCTTCTATAACAGACTCAGCGAATTTTTACAGAGCAAAGCACAGCAGAGAAAGATAGTCCTTGAGGATCCTGCACTGACAAGCGCTCAGCTTATGGGCTTGCTCAGAGGAAACTATTTTCAGGATGTGGTGTTGGGCATGGATATCCCGTCCGATGAAGAGATGATGCGATACTCAGTTCAGGCGGTAAGGTGTTTCTTACAGGGTTATGAAACCAAGGCTTAGGTCGACTCCCGTCGTGTCAGCTAATTGCGTTAATTGTGCTTTTTATCCTCCTGCATCAACTGTTGCAGGTAGTTGAGCTCTTCGGAGTTGAGGAGCTGACTACTGGCTTTAGTCCTCGTAGGATTTTGCTCGGATTGACGCATGAATCGTCCCCGTAAGTAGGCCGCTTTGGTTATTTGTTGAAGCCCATAGAGGGCGAGCAGATAGACGGTCAACAGCAGTATTAATCGGGTAAACGCCTGGGTGACCTCAGAGATTTGGTCGCCCATATAAAATGGCAAGATGACTAAGACGGTACGTACCAGCCAATTGCTCATCATGGCTAGGGTGAGCACTAACAGCCAGCGGAACTTAATATCCTTTAGACTCTCCAGATGTACCCTGCCTGAACGCCCCCGATACTTTCTCAGCATCTGAATAATGAGTATGAAATAGAAACCGGTCTGCAGACTAAGTAACGCGGGTAAAGCGGCCCCTATTTTGAAATCCATGAGGCCAGGGCCGGCACTGTTCTGTAATAACTCGCCATCGGGAGCGAAGTCATAACTTAATAGTGATACGACAAAGATGACAATGGCGATCAGAATTGGGAGATAAAAGTGTTTAGATAGGCTTATGGGGACACGAATATTATGCAGGCTGCGATAGCAATAAAGATAAAGCAGAGGCATAAGGAGAAAATAGACTGGAATGATTAAGGTAAAGAGCAAATGTATCGGTGCCGGGGAGTTATCCCGGTTAAGCATACCGGTAAAAAAATAGAGTGCCATCAGACTAAATAGACCAGCCAGTAGCTTGTGATTACCACTGCTGTCTCTGTAAATATAGCGAATATAGAGACCTAACCCGATACAGTGAATACCGCCGAGCAGAGACAACCACCAATAACCTTGAGTGAGAAAGGTACTTAATTCATTCATAACAACTCATTGTCATGGCAAGAGATACCCGGATGCAAGAGATATAGAATAAATTTTAAGCATGTCACACAAGTCTGCTCAAAATGGCAATCTGAGTTATCGGTGAGTTAAGTACTTAACAGGGGAGAGTTGCTCTAATGTCATCGTCGATTAGAGCGGTTGTTAGGCGAATATCCAGAGCTGGTTAGGCGTGATTTTTTCTGTTTTTTCGAATATGTCGATTAGAAAACTCGACCGGTACCGTCTCAGGTACAGGAGTACGTTCAGAAAACAGGTGCCGAATAGCCATGATGGGGTGTGGCAGCAGCATCTTAGGCCCCGAAAAAACCATGATCTCTCTCGCCTTTGCCTTCATATGAGGCTTATAGCAATGTACCGGGCATTTATTACAGGTAGGTTTAATTTGACCATAGGGACATCTGTCCAAGCGTGTGTGGGCGTACTCCAGAAATTCCTGGCACTCCTGACACTCTGGGAGCTTATTATGATGATGCGCCTTACAGTAGATCTCAACCATAGCAAGGATGGTGTTGTACTCACGTAATAATTTGCCACTGAGTAGTTGATGCTCTGCCATTATTATTCTCCAACACCTAATTTTCTAACTGAAACTATAAATATATTATGGGCACTATTTTAGCGTTTAAGTTTAAACCTTTAAATAGGTCAGGCGTCTAATACCCTAGTAAATTACTAGGGTACTTTAGCGTTTGAGGCAACTTGAAACAAAATAGAATGTGTAAAGTATGAAGAGCTGCACAAAAAGGGCGGATAGTTTATCTTTGGTAGCCCTTTTCTCTAATCGATGACAAGGGCGAAAGTGACTCATGGTGTGCTATCTATATATGCATGATCTTAGTTGCATCCAGCGTCCATTGAGTTAGCTTGCCTAAGGTGCTTATGATTGCCCCCTCGATTAGCATCTCTTGCGACACTCCGCGTCCATCGGTACAGGTTTTACATAAGGATACCGGGACACTCTGTGCCATCAGAATGTCCAACATCTGCTGGATGTTATAACTCAGATCTGGTGTTACCTGGTTTTTCACTGCGCCATAGACAGCATCTGACATTAAAAATATTTTTAAATTAATAACTTCAGTTTCCTGCTCTTTGAGCGCTATAGCTATACGTAAGGCATTAAAAAGTTTTTCACTTCCATAGGGGCTTTCATGGGCTACGATGAGGATATTTTGCATCTTTGCTGTCGATATCTGAAAAAACGCAGTGTAGCAAAATTCAGATTTATGGAGTGGAAGGCTTGTCACAAGGACGAAATAGGCATAAAAGTCGTTTTATTTTGATACATATTTGAAAAAGAGATATAAATACTTGATTTAAAGCAAGAGAATGAATTAATAATATCGGTTACTATCTGTACATATACAGATGGAATAGATATAGCCTGATTATTTATACCGACTCATTCAATCACTGTCTTACTCAGCTGTTTTTGAGGTGGTCTGAAACTCGCGTTAATGAGTCGGTCAGGTATTATGGATTAAAGTCAATCACTGGTGGACGACAATGAAATATATAGCCATTATTTTGCTAGTTGCTTTAGGGGTTTATCTATATAAACGAGCTCAGCGACTGGCCGAAGAGGAACTGAAACAGGATTTGAATACTCCTGTTGAAAAAGAGATTTTCGACAGCGCTTCAGCCGAAGATATTCAGGATGAGAGCCATGCCTTTTCTGGGGACACGGCTAAGGCGGAAAAGGTTGAAGTGGAAGAGGTTTCCACTCCAGCAGATGAAGGGATCAGTTTTGAGACTAAAGAAGCGCCTAAGGTGCAGGCTGAAGTTGTAAAGAGTGAACCAGAGACTGATACTCCTGCAGAGCCAGAGCCAGAGCCAGAGCCAGAGCCAGAGCCAGAGCCAGAGCCAGAGCCAGAGCCAGAGCCAGAGCCAGCTGTGGAGGATACTCCTGTGGTAGCCACTGATGAATCTTGGCAGAACGCTAAGTTATCTCAAGCCCTATCAGATTATCGAGGCTCTACCGGGAAAGCCGTTAAACATCAGGCTTTATTGGGGGCGATTGCTGAATGTTATAAGCAACGCAAACAACTTGAGTACAGCGCATATGGGGCGGGATTAACGGCCGAATACCTATCGGTATTTGCAGAACTCGAATCACCATCTTCGGAGAAGGGGGTGGGCTTCATGCATTTATCTACACTTCTCAATGATAATGGCCGGTTCGACAGTGCCATTGGCGTTTGCCAGAAGGCGATCGAATATGGTGTGCTCGACGGTACCGTTACCGGTTTCGAAGGGCGAATAACCCGAATCGAAAAGGCCAAGGCCAAAGCGGCGAAGTAATTAGGTAGATAGTTAATATACTCAAGCGATTCTAAGTGGTTTAGGTATATTAGCGTAAGCGGTGTAAAATAAGGCGAACTAAGTTTCGCCTTTTTTATTGGGCTGAGTTCGTGAATGAGTGGAGAGTTTATGCGTTTTCGTTGGTTGGTATTATTGTTTCTGTCGCTTTCAAGCTTGACGGCTTGTACCCAAGATCCGCAGTGGACACTGTTTTATTATGTTGACTCGAAAGAGATCCCCGAGTCGGTAACCTTGAGTGAAAATATTTCGGGCTACTATGCGACATCGGAGCAATGCATTGCCAAGGGAAAAGGCTTGATTAGGTTAAGTGACTCCGGTGTTGGCAGCTTTCAATGCGGTCACTTGTGTGTTGCTACCGAGGACGGCGGCTTGACTTGCGATAGTATACTCGAGTCTTTTTAGTCATTAACCTCCCCATTTTTACCGATTTGTATTAGAGATTTAAAAGAGATCATATTTAATGAAGTTAGATTCATTACAGCTCAATCCAGAATCTAAGAGTCTGTCTATTCAGGCCGCTATTGATTTTGAGCAGTTTGAACAGTTTGCCGAGTCATTGGCTCTGGCGAGCGACTCGCGTGTATTAGACCGACAGTGGGGAGCCGATAGACATCAGTGGTTACTGGAGTTTGAAGGTACGCATATGCAGCTTAATTATGAGTTCTATGGTGATATCTGCTGGTTATCGGTTGAAAACGATGACGAATTTGAAGTGCTGGAATACTTAGCTGGCCTGTTGGAGTCTCAAATATGAGTCAAGTTAATCAAGGTTCAGGTTTTCACTTTCGGGCGTTAACCCCAGATCTGATCTTAGATGCGATTGAGAGTCTGGGTGTATACCCGGAAACGGGTTTATTGGCGCTTAATAGTTATGAGAACCGTGTCTACCAGTTTCGATGTGATAACGGTGTTCGTTATGTGGTTAAGTTCTACCGTCCAGAGCGCTGGAGCAATGAGCAGATCCAGGAGGAGCATGACTTTTCACAGTCGTTGGTCGATGAAGAGATCCCCATTGCGACGCCGATGATTATCGATGGGCGTTCACTGCACCATTATCAGGGATTCAGATTCGCGCTGTTTCCATCGATAGGTGGTCGCTCATTTGAGGTGGATAACCTGGAGCAGTTGGAGGCGACCGGTCGTTTCATCGGCCGTATTCATCAATTCTCACAGCAGGCAAAGTTTGAACATAGAGTCGTGGTTAATCCACAAATGTTGGGTGACGAATCCTTGCTCTGGCTTAAAGAGTCTGGCCATGTACCTCAATCGCTGGTCGTCCCTTATTTCACTATCGTGGAACAGGTATTAGAAAAATCTAAAGAGATCTGGTTTAAGCAGCCTCATAAACAGATCAGACTTCATGGCGACCTTCACCCCAGTAATATCCTGTGGACGCCAGATGGTCCGGGATTTGTCGATCTCGATGATGCACGTACGGGGCCTGCGGTTCAGGATCTATGGATGATGTTAACCGGCGATCGGTCGCAGCGATTACTTCAGCTCGAGATCTTACTTGAGGCCTATGAAGAGTTTTGTGAGTTTGATATCCGAGAGTTAACCCTTATTGAGCCCCTGAGGGCGATGAGAATGCTGCACTATAATGCCTGGTTGAGTCGCAGGTGGGATGACCCCGCCTTCCCGATGAACTTTCCCTGGTATGCGGAAGAGAAGTATTGGGAGCAGCAGATCCTCTCTTTTAAAGAGCAGCTAGCCGTGCTCGATGAGCCGGTGTTGAGCCTGATACCCAATTACTAATCATGAGCAACTCATTTTGTAACAGAAAATTGAACTTTAAGCTTGAGATACTCTCAAAATATAGATTATGTTAGTCTCCGATGAATTAAATAGAATTCGCTTTAGAGTTATAAAGGATAAAAGCATGAAAAAAGCATTACTTATTGCCGTTGCTATGTTGATAGCCCCCATTGCTGCCATTGCAGCCGATTACAAAGAGGGTGTTCACTACACCGTAATCAACCAGGGTCCTGCGACGGCGAAGCCTGAAATTGCAGAGTTTTTCTCATTCTATTGTGGCCACTGCTACAATTTTTCTAAGACTGAAGTGCCAAAGATCAAAGCGAATAAGCCTGAAGGTGTCACGTTTAAGCAGAACCATGTCGAGTTTATCGGTAAAGAGATGGGTATCGAGATGTCACGTGCCTTCGCCGTTGCACATCAGCTAAAAGTCGATGCAAAAATTGAGCATGCACTGTTCACCGCAATACATGACAAGAAACAACGTTTCACTAATCGTGACGACATTCGTCTATTATTTATCGCCAATGGCGTGGATGGAAAAGATTTCGATGCCGCGGCAAATTCGTTTATGGTGAGTGCTCAAATGTCACAGATGAAGCGCGCTACATCCAATGCTCAAATCTCTGGTGTGCCAGCTCTGGTAGTTAATGGTAAGTACCGTGTAGAGACCGGCGCTATCAAGTCATATGATGAGCTTCTCGATATCGCTTACTACCTGACTACGATGAAGTAAGCTTGTAATGAAGTAAACGGTATATTGTTATATCGATCAAAGGAGCCTGATGGCTCCTTTTTTATGTCTGGACTTCTTGTAACAAAGAGTTGTCACAAAAAGTTGTAACTGAGAGCTATGTCGATTGGCCATGGCCAATGATGTTCCCGACATCGTTGCGGCATTCCGTCTTCTGCCCCATATGGGACATGTCTTTGAAATGTAGGAGCGGCTTTAGCCGCGAATGTTTCAGGCAATCGTTGTCTTACTGCTTTACTGTCGTGAATTTGATTATGCTGTCTTTGAAAGCCATAAAAAAAACCGTATTTCCTGGTCGCAAGAAATACGGTCATCGAGCCATCAGGCTCAGTTTTACCCTGAGTAACGAGTCTAATTTAACAGGGAGTCAATTTATTGGCAAGTGTCAATTTAAGGTTATTCGCTAGCTATTGGTCTGATAGACAATGAGATTTTTTCTGTAGTAAGGCTTGGTTTACAACTTTCCAAAAAAAAATTATTTTTAATGAAACTCTAAGGGTAAAAGACTTGTCGAAGACAGAGTATTATCCAAATATTAATAATAAAGCGGTCGGAGGCTATGTGAGAGTTTTTCCTGTCTATGCACCAAAGCTTATCGTTAAGCACGCGCGTATTTTTCTATCTGGGGTGATCTGGGTTAAAGACTTAGGTCGATTAGAGTTTGAGAAAGGGAGATTTTTATTACCGAGGCGAACACAACCGAATGTGAAACTGGCAATTCTGGAGCTGAATGAGCTTATCGAAGCTCAAAGTAGCGAAGCGAAGATTGCTTAGATCTTCGCCAATGCTATAGATGTTTTTTAGTTCACTTCTTCATTGAGCAAGCCAACAAGTCCGGTGACTTTTTCATTCCAAGAATTTAGATCTTGGCTCAACTGTTGGTTTTGCTCTGTCAGGCTATTACTTTTCTGCTTCTCTTCTTCAAGCTCCATTTTTAGTAGCTCAATAGTTTCGAGTGCTGCCTGGATTTTTGTCTCCAGTTTGGACAGTAGTTCAAGGCTCATGGGGAGTCCTAGTAGTTTCTGGATGGTAGTGTGATTCTATCAGTGCAGATACAGTAGTGAATAGTTAATTATGCTGAATGTTCAAAAATTTAGTATGAATCGTGTTTTTTTTGTACGTGTTATGATGTTGTTCTTATTATCTTCTTTATTTTCTCGTGGAACATTTCAATGACAACGAGTGTTGCCGTACTCTTACCCTTGGCTCTTACCCTCATTTTAGCCCTGACACTTAGGCGAACGCTCCTGGCTTTAGGCGTTGGAATACTCTCCGGGGCCCTTATGATTGCCTTGTTTAATCCCTTCATGACGCTGGAATATTTAGCAGTAACGGCAGGTAAGCAGATCTATGCCGATGGAAGTTGGCAATCCTGGCACTTGAATGTGTTAATTGCGATGGTGCTGCTTGGCGCGATGACTCAACTGCTGGCACGAGGCGGAGCCGTCAATGCGTTTGCCGATTGGCTGTATCACCGTATTCGAAACGGCAGGCAGGCGAGGTTGGGTGTCGTTTTCTTAGGCTGGGTGGTATTTATCGACGGGATCTTTAGCTGTATCGCCGTGGGCCATGTCTGTCAGCCACTGAGTCAACGTTACGCTATGCCCAAAGAGCAGATCGCCTATTTAGTTGACTCCAATGCCTCCCCTTTATGTTCATTGCTGCCTTTCTCAAGTTGGGGGCCTTATGTGATGGCGATACTGGCTGGGATCACCTTGTTGCCAGTCTCTCCATTACAGGCATTTATGGAGATGGCTCAAATTAACTTTTATGCGATTACTGTCATCGGTTTGTCATTGCTGGCCGCCTGGTTTGGTAGCGGCTTTAAGTCACTTAAGAATACCGATACGGTTTCAGAGTCTGTGCAGGTAGGCAGCCCCTGGTTATTAGGTGTCCCTATGGCAACACTGCTCATCGCTTCGATTGGGTTCACACTATGGTCGGGAGGCGCGGCGTCCGAACATTGGAGCATCACCGATTGGCTGTCGAATGCCGATATCGGTAGTTCGATGCGAAATGCCTGTATATTGGCAACGCTCACCTGTGTCCTATTGCTTAAACACTCCGGGCGAAGTTTAAGTCAGCTGATGAAAGATATATTGGCGGGTATTCAGGGCATTAGTTTTGCTATCGGTATTTTAATCTTTACCTGGATGATCGGCGCCGTTATTAAGGATTTAGGTGTCGCTAAGTTATTGGCTGGCTGGGCCGAGCAGTTTCTGTCTGTGCACTTTCTTCTCGCCGGCACTTTTTTATTGTGTGCCGTGATGGCGTTTACGACGGGCTCCAGCTGGGGGACATTTGCGATAATGATCCCCATCGGTGGCGAAATTGCCTCTGCAGTCGATGTGACTATGTTGATTCCTGGGCTCAGCGCCGTAATGGCCGGAGCCGTTTTTGGCGATCACTGCTCTCCCATCTCAGATACCAGCGTGTTGAGCGCAACCAGCAGCGGTTGTGAGCCTCACTCTCATGTTATCACTCAACTCCCTTTTGCAATGATCGCAGCTCTCACGTCCCTCTTGGGTTATCAATTGATTAATCTGGATCTGCCTGGCTATGCCGTTTGGCTTATCGTTGGAATGACAGCCGTTGGGCTTTTCTTGTTATTGACTCGGTTCAATGGGAAATTTTCTCGAAGAGAGGCTTTACAGGAAGAGGGCTGAACGAAGAATTGAGGTTGGATAAGTTTTTATATTTCTCATAGCAAAAAGCCCCTTGCGGGGCTCTTTTAAGCGATTAGCTTAGAAACGGTAGTCAACACCCAGGTACAGTTGCTGGCTGTCATTGAGTGACATGTTAGCTTGAATGCCTGGGCCCGTTGCCGCAGCTGGTGAAATTGCACTCTCAAAGTGTGATACATCGTAATCTTGCTTAAGGTAGCGATAACCAATTTCTGTGCTTAGTTTGTCATTGATTTTATACATCAAACCAGTTTGACCACCCCATACGAAGTTGTTGCTCGAGCCGACCACGCTTGTATCTGGGCTGACGTGGTTAACACCTGCTGTTGCACCGATGAACCAGTTTAGCTTATTGCTATCGCCTAAACCGACCAGGTAGTCATATGACATCAATAAGCTCTGCTGCTTTGCGAAGTCATCTGAGTTGTAAGAGTAAGTACCATAAACACGGTTCTGGTCGTTTAAGTAAACACCGGTACGTAGTTCGTATACAGCATTGTTTTCTTTCTCTGAGCCAGTCATAGGAACATTGAAGCCTGGATCGATTGGATCGATTACAGTGACTGAACCTTCATACTTGTTTTGCTGTGCACCGACGGTACCACCGACAAACCAATCTGCTGCGAAGGTAGGGGCTGAAATTGCTGTTGCTGCTACTGCTGCCAGAACTAAAGATCTGTTTTTCATAATATGCTCTCACTCTCAGAATTAATCGTTATTTTGTTTCGTTGAGGGCATATTAAGTGACATTAGCTGAACGCTGACTGAATGGTATTACCGTATGAAATACAGCTAAGTTTTGATTTTTCCTCTCTCCACCACATAAAATATCTCTTTGTTTTTATGGTGTTGCAATTTTACCTCTGGTTTGTCTCGTTTGAGTGGGATATTTGTTCTATATCTGTTAACTGGCTTGATTTGAATAATGAAGTGACTTAGTTCAGAGAGTCTAACCAATATATTATGTGCCTAAACTGACTCAATAGAGGAGGAGCCGGAGAAGTTATCTGAACGGTGTGAGTACCGGCAGTTATTAGATAGTGTACGGGTAAGCTGAAGATATTGCGGCCGATGATTCCCGGCCGCGGATCATGAACGATTTACTTCTTGAAGAAAGCTTCGTTGGTACCATATGGACCTAAGTTTAGATCGCGTTTACGGATCTCATCCACACGATCGAATGCCTCTTCTGCAACGCGAAGGTTCTTCACGTCTTTACGCCAGTAGTACTTGAAGCCATCGAAATGTGCATTCTTTGGATACCAGTACATCACACCTAAACCTTTATCGCTCATGATAGGAGTGTTGTGAATAGTGGCCCCGGGAATGTAGAAGTATTGGCCCGTTCCTAAGGTTTGGAACTTGTTGTCGGCAAGGGTCTTGCCTTCACCGTTAACCACATAGTAACACTCTGGTTGACCGTGGAAGTGTGGTGCGTGATCTGACTTACCGCCATTTGTGATACCCATTACCATTGGGCTGTCTGAAAGCTCTTTCCACAGATATCCAACCGGAGCATTTTTCAGGTCACAGTTCTTGGCTTCCATGATGTTGCCTTCGTCGTCCATGGTCTTACAGAAGCGCTGATCTACGGCAATGCTGTCATTTGACTTGATGCTGTTAAAATCGATTTTTCCCGCTTCCCAGTCGGCAATATAGGCTTCGACCATAGGGTCGCTACACTGGGCTGGCATAGTATCTTCTGGCGAATATGGAGTGCTGTCATAAGGAACCGGCGTCATCTGCTGGAATGGTAGCTGTGCATGGTTACACTGTGGACCCGCAGCCAATGCTGTGGTTGAAGCTAGCGCGGCAAGGCCGAACATCATTTTAAGTTTCATCATTCATATCCTGTTATGGCTTGGTGCCCGAAAGCTGCGATATTGTGCTTGTTCTTTTGGGCTTGAACTAACAATAAAGTGATAATGGTGCTGTAAAGGTGAATTGGATCACGCACTCTTTTTAGCAGCAAACTTATTCGTGACAGAGCTCGCGAATATTCTTACCTGAAAACTCATCTGAGCTTAGGTTCTCATTCCCATTGCTAATTAAATATGAAACTGCAGGGTGAACTGAGCATAGTTAGATTGCCCCGTTTGTACCTGCTTGTTTGACCAAGAGTCTTGACTATCGTCGATCTGATAACGACCGAGTTCAACTCCGACTCTGAGCCCCGGTGTTAAGCTGGTGAACAGGTTCACGCCGAAGTGAGCGCGATCCGTCTGTTCCACCTCCGTACGGGTGTGACCATAGAAAACAGTTGAACGGGTCGTCTCACTCCAGAAGTGCCGATAGGCGACCATCGCCGAGCTCGTTGTTTCGATTTCACCTTGAATGATATCTTTAGCCGCATCGGTTCCGACATAGCGCCCCAGATTACCGTAGTGCAGTTGAAATCTCAGGTCGTCTTTACCAAAGGTATTTATCTTAGCCGCCAGTGAACCGCCAAGGCCCAGCTGCGCCGTATCGCTTGGATCGAGGTACCTGACTAAACCTGACAGTGATGCATTTCCCCAGTTACCTTGCCGGTCGTAACGGACGATGGCATCGGGAATATAGTCATTATCTGTCTCTACCCACTCTTTTTGTTCCTGGATATCGCTGGCTTGTGTGCCATAGGTGTAGGGATTTTCCAGGGCTATCTGCCAATGCTCTGTTTGATATCTCAGCAGCGCTTGTCTTACCATAGCTTGCCCCACTAAGGGACCACCAAGATCTGCCGTTTCGGCGAAGGTGTTGGTGTTAACTAACGTTGACCAGGTTTGACCGGCGGTGAACTCTTGGTATTGGATCATCGCATGTCTGAGTCTCGGGCTGTAAGAATTCGAGATGACAGGGTTGCCCTGAGAAGATCCGACAAAGTCAATCTCGGCAAACCCGGTGACCTCTCCCCGGGTCAGCTTGAGGTTAAACCGGCTCTCCTGGGCGCCAAATTGGGTGCGTTTGGCCTCCTCCTGAATCGTTCCATCCCCGTTCCAGCTGGGTTGGAAAGCGATGGTGCCGTCGACGTAGCGGGCATTGGCCTTGAGGAAACCACCCAGCTCATATTCGGTCTCTGTGGCAGCAAGGGCCGGAAGGTGAGTCAGCAGTAGGGTAAGCGATAAGGTTGTTTTTATGTTCATAATCTTCTACATGAAGGGATTTGTCTAAAAAAAAGCCCTATAAAATAGGGCTTGATTCAATAATCTACGGGGAAATCAGTAAGTAAAAGTCATGGACTAATATGAAGCATGATCCGTATTAAAATCAGAAGGTTGAGCTACTATGTTTGCAGTAAGAGCTGGTTCAGATGCGGGAGCGGCCCTGAACCAGCGAGTACTTAGGTTTTGATTACTAGAAGTAGTAACCAAAGTTGATGTTGACGCGCTTGTCCCAGTCATCGCCCATTTCTGGCAGACCGACATGGTCATTGTTAGCGGTTGAGAAGGTCATGTTTTTGCCCATGACGAAGTCGATCATGGTGTAAGTTGGACCTGCTGAAACTGCACAGCCTGTGACGTTTTGCATACTGTTGTCGTAGCTGCTGTCATCGACGTCAGGGGTCATAAGACCGAAATCGTTATAACACTTCACGCTACCCCAGTCCGTTTTGAAGGTCTTAGCGATATTAGCGCTATAAGCTTGACCCTTAGAGGCGATCTCATATTGCCAGCTTACTACCGATACACCAATCTTGTTTGAATCGACCGAATCTGCCGCATCATATTCATATTGCATCGCCTGCAGTTGCAGATTCCAGCCATTGTAGCTGCTGTCCAGGTGAAGAGCCGCAGCGTAGCTATCGCCGGTATTGCCGGTTTTGTTGTTGTAGATCTGACCATATTGAACAGAACCACCGAAGGTAGTTTGACCACCTTCATGTTCAGCTGTATAGGTCTGACGCACGTTAACCTGGTTTGTCTCTTCGTTGTTATACTCGGTGCCATTGATGGTGCCAGTGTATAGATCGGTCGCGTAACGCTTATTTTCTGTTGGACCATACTCAGCATTCTTGTAGAAGGCTAAGTCTGTATGCCAGCCGCCGCTGTTATAAACGGCCTTAACACCGACATCATGGTCGTCTTCAAAACCTAAGTAGTAAGGAATACCAAACCACCAGCTGTTAGAGATAAATTCGCGGTTACCGAATGGCACCTTGTTGATACCAAACTGTAGCTGCCATTCAGGATCGATATTGTAGATACCGTAGCCGTATTTGATGTAGTCGGTGCTTGAGGTGAAGCGGTACTCTGCGGCTAATCCCCAGTCACCTTTCTTACCGTTAAACTTGATGGCAGCCATATCAAAAGTCAGATCGCCACCCTTATCCTTCGAGGCTTCACTGTAATCTTTATAGCCATAGTTAACGCGTACGGCGCCGCCTATGTTGATCCCGTCTTCCTGCTCTTCTGCACTGGCGTTAAAGCCGGTTAGTGCTATCGCTGTCGCCACTATCGACAACATGAACTTGGTGGATTTTTTCATCATCATTACCCATTTAGTATTTTTGTGTTTTATGTTTAAGTTTTCGAACTCGTTACATCACATCGAACCAGGTACGGTGACACTCGGCGCATACCGGTGCCTTCTTCTCGTGTTCGCCGTGACAAGCTAAGCAGCTGGCGCCCTGGTTGTAGTGGAATGACTTATGCGGGTTGGCTTCTTCGATTGCCAACTTACTCTCGTCAATTTCTATGCTGTTGATGTCGCCATGACACTCTACGCAGGCGCTATCAGTCGCATTCTTTTTCCCTGAACCTTGATGGCAGCTCTGACAGCCATCTTCATAGATAAACTCATGATTGGTTCGTCCTTCAGTCTTGCCTTTCATCTTCACCAGATCGCCGGCAAATACGCTCGTTGACAGGGATAGTCCAACGAGTAAAGCCAATAGTAATTTGCTCATATTGATCACCCTTACACGTCGCTTTTAATAGTTTCAGAGACGACGATACCCATCGTCAGACATTCCAGACACGAAGTAGAACTCAGTCGCGCCTCGCCGTGGACTCCACCTGTCACTTCACCGATGGCATAGAGTTTTCTGATAGGTTTCATGGAGCGACCATCGATTACCCGGGCACCGATATCGGTCTTTAAACCACCCATGCAGTAGTGAACCTTAGGCCAGATGCGTGATACGACGAATGGTGGTTTTAGCTCTACTGCGGTATCCATCTTACGGCCGAAGAGAGGGTCCTGACGTGTGCTGACTTGTGCATTAAACTCTTTCACCGTCTGCTTCAACTGGGTCAGAGGAATATTGAATTTTTCGGCCAGCTGCTCGAAGCTGTCGACCTTCCATGCCATATCATCGCGAAGTGCGCGAACGACACGGTCATCATCCGGATGATCTTTGTGGTTAAAGAAGACGATCGGGTAAGCCGGTGAGCCGTCCTGATAACGGTTCTTCATGATGGCTTCCGAACAGGTCTTACGATCGGCTCTCTCGTTCATGTAACGCTTGCCGTTCAGTACGCTGACAGAGATCCCTTCGTGCCAGCCGATAGAGAGCAGGGCATTTGACCAACCGAAGCCGCCTTCATCGGGTGAGCCCCAGTGACCGGTTTGAATCAGGTTCATATGTACCGGCAGTGCGCCATGTGCCATAGCCGTCAGGGTGACTTCACCTGTCGCGCCTAAGGCATTGGTACCATCGAGGGACGGATCCAGAGATGGGTCGACTGCGGCGCGTAGCTCCATATTGCGGGCAAAGCCGCCATTGGCGAGGACAACCGCCTTATTAGCCTTGATATAGATGCTCTTACCGGTTTTTAGATCCGGGAAGCGGTAGTTTTGACGAACCTTAAGACCGATGATCTCCTGTCCATCCATGATGAAGTCTTCGATGTAATGCTGCAGGCGATAATCGATCCCCTCTTTTACACCGGCTTCATAGAGCTTAGTGGTGATGTCACCACCGGTACCGTGTTGGGTACGGATAGCACGCGCCTTGTTATGGCCACCGACCTGAATGTTAAAGTCCTTGCGGAATTTAACACCTGTTTCGATACACAGGTCATAGGCATCAAGTGCACGATTCGCTATCTGACGAAGCATCTCTTCGTTCTGCATTCCGCGTCCGGAGATGATCTGATCTTTAACCAGCTCTTCCGGTGAGTCGTCATTCACGCCTTGGGCTAGCTGAGTTGGGTTCTTAGGGATCGCTAACCAGCCGCCATTGATGGCAGAGTTTCCGCCGAAGACCTGCATCTTTTCCAGCACTAATACTGAGCCGACGCCACTACGCTTAACATTTAACGCCGCAGAAAGCCCGGCAAAACCAGAACCTACAACAATCACATCGGCCGATTCGTTCCACTTTATCTCGCCACACTCACTGGCCATAACAGTACCTGGCATGGTCGATGCCAGCCCGCCTAGCGCCGCACCGGCACCTAGTTTTAAAAAACTTCTTCTATCTTGCATTTGTGTACCCTCAACATCGGAATGACACCAAGATAAAGGGAACCCGAAGGAGTAAAGGTGAACTAAGTCACGCCCTTTTTTCAGTGACAAATTTATTCGTGAAGCAGATCTCGAAGATCTTTTCTCTCGAAAAAATTCGGATGTACTAGACAGGTTCACTAGAAGGTTAAAAATGTGAAGGGATTCTATATGGGGTTAATAACTCTCGCTGCAATGTTTACATGAGGTAACTCACAAAGCCTGCTAATAAATTCATTTTTGCGTGAAGTTAATCCCGATTAGTGAAAGGAGACCTATAATTCATATTTGTTAACAGCGCATAATCGGCTTAATTACTAAATAAGGTTTTACTGATGAAGTGTCCTACTGAAGCATTGCCCATGATACGCTGTAACCAAATACTCGATGCCGCAGAGCAGCTGATCGAGTCACAAGGTATAGTGTCATTTAAGTTCTCGCAGTTGGCTAAAGAGGTAGGCTGCTCTACGGGAACCCTGTATAAGTTCTTCGAAAGGAAAGAGGATGTCTTAGTCTGCCTGTTTCTCAGGAGTGCGACTTCAAACCACTTACCTATCTTTATCGATAAGCACCCTGAGCTGACGGCCCAGGAGAAAGTACTGCTGCCAATCCTGTTTACCTTCGAAACCATAAAGCGCAGCAAGAGTTTCTTTACCCTGCGTTCTGTGTCGGTCAATACCATGGTTTGGCAGCTGGCCAGCGATGAGAAAGTGGAGCGATTTAAGAAGCGTATCAATGCATTCTGGGAGTGGTTTACCGCCTCTCTTCATGAAGCAGTGGATAACGGAGAGTTAGATGCGACGCCGCTACAGATTAAAGAGCTGGTACAGGGAATAGCCTTTTATCTGACGGGGTCATTGACCCAATTTGAGAGCGAGCTCATTGCACCTGAATACCTGTCGAATCGTCGTGATACTTGCTACCGTCATCTATCTAAGCTGATGGGCCAATACCGATGGGAGAAGCCGCTAAATCAGGCGTTGTTCGATTCACTCGAGGCGCAAACGACGCAGTTTTTCGATAAACACTATCGTGAACATATGACATGTGCGGCATGTAGTGCACTTGCCTGTTCTCAAAAAAAAGACGAGAGCTACAGCAACTCATTACAGCGGTTAGCGGGTTAAATCATCTCAAGAAAAAAGCCTTCGTTGAATAACCGAAGGCTGAGCCTAATATGTCGATGTGATGAGTACTGCTTGTGGCCCAAATTAAAATGAGAACGTTACTCCGGGGAACACCGTGGCGTCGTAATCTCAATTTATGGGTAGAATCAGAGGACGTACTTCACAGATAATTGAGCGTAATTAGAATCAACGTCTTTATCTTTCATGGCAAAGTTACCCAATTCGAAACCTACTGCTAATTGTGGCGTTAGATTCTGGAATATGTTGATACTCCATTGAGTATGGTCGGCATCGCCTAAGTCAGTTTGTATATTTCCGTATAGCAAGGTCGATCTCAGCGTGTCATTCCAGTAATGACGGTAGGAGGCAATATAGGCGGTGCTATCTTCGACCTGCTCATCGACGATATCTTTGGCTGCTGCGACACCTACGTATCGACCAAGTTCACCTTTGTGGAACTGAAACCTTACGTCATCTTTACCGAAAGTTTTCAGTCGACCGGCAATAGAGCCCCCTACTGCTGTTTCACTTTTCCCGAGGCTGGTATTGAGTTGACGCCCTAGGGCCGACACCGAGATATTGCCCCAGTCACCCTTAAAGTTATAACGTGCAACGACATCGGGTAGCTTGTCTTTGCTGGCGTCACCACCAAACGATTCAGGGTTTTCGATGGAGACCTGAAAGTTGCCCATATCGTAACGTACCTGTCCCTGACGAATAAATGCCAGACCAACCATAGCGCCGCCAAAATCAGCAGACTCAGGGATCGCACTGGTGTTCATGAAGGTGGTCCAAGTTTGGCCCACGGTAAGGCCTTGATACTTGATGAAGGCGTGACGAAGTCGGGGACTGTAAGAATTTGAAATAATCTCGTTACCTCCGCTGCCATAGAAATCCATTTCGACGAACGCCGTGACATCATCATGTTCAAATTTCATATTGAAACGAGATTCTTTGGCAAAGATTTTAAACTGTGAAGTTGCTTCAGGTAACGGGGTTCCTGTACCGCTCCAAAAGTCTTTATAGGCCACGTCACCATCGACATAGCGAGTATCTACTTTTAGATAACCACCAAATGTTAATTTGCTGGCATCATCTAATTGAATTTCATAGCCGGCGTTAGCCGAAGTGGCTATGGCACAAAGTGAACCCACGAGCATGGTTTTTCGTATACTGGCAGCTATCATATGAATCCTTTTTAAGTGTTGATAAATAATGAAATAAGTTGTGTTAATGGGGAGAGTTTTATCTTTATTCTCAACAAGGTTTTAAAAATATCGTTTAACTAACCCAAATAGCGGCACTTCGGGTTAGTTACTTTTTTACTAAAGTATTGAACTATTTATGTTCATACTTGAATTTTGGATATTTGAAGTTATGGCAGTCCATACAGATGGCCTTCTTTGGTGTGTGCTCTCCGTGGCACTCCATACAGGGGGCTTCCTGGCCATAGTGCATACTGTCGTGAGGATTCTGTTTGGCATCGTGTCCCTCACGCTTTGTTTGCTCTGCTAACTCAGCCATGTCATGACATTGCAGGCATGAGTTATCGGATGGAAAGGCTTTCATGCCTTGGTCATGACACGACTTACAACCTGAGTCATAGACCATCTCGTGATACTCTCTCTTGTTTTGCGCTTGGGCTGACATCGCCAGACAGGTACCGAGAATGAGCAGAAGTAATGTGTTAATTTTTTTCATTTTGTAGTCCTTATGCTTTCATCATTGAGCGTACGGCGGTGACACCAAATGCCATACATTCAGGAGTCGAGCACCCACCTAGACGGCTGACGCCATGAACACCACCCGAGACTTCGCCTGCGGCATATAAGCCTGGGATTTTTTCACCGGTTTTTGCTGCAATCACTTCGGATTTGGTATTGATTTGAATACCGCCCTGACAGTAATGAACCTTTGGCCATAGACGTTGAACGATGAAAGGTGCCGTCAGATAGATTCCTGTGCTCATATTCATACGCTTACCAAATTGAGAGTCTTCACCGGCCTTAACGTAGGTATTCCAGTCTTCAATCTGCTTTTTAAGAGGCTTTAGCGGCACATCGAAATGCTTGGCAATCGCTTCGACGCTATCGAACTCCCAGGCAACGTTATATTTCAGCACGTTAGCCATAGATGGATCTTTCTTCGCTTCGTGTTTCGGTGCGATAAGCAGCGCTGGGTTTGGCTTGCCATCTTTATCACGGCGAAGAACTTCCAGATCGGCTCGGGTTTTACGATCAGCCGTTTCATTCATGAAACGTTGTCCAGTGTTGCGGTCGATGGCGACAGAATGCGGGAAGTTATAGAGAGAGAAACCTGCACCGTATCCGAATCCGCCCTCATCAGGTGATGCCCAAGGACCCGATTGAATGAAACTCAGGTGAACCGGCATTGCGCCTTCAGCTATCATGGCAATCAGACCGTCACCCGTAGCACCCCGAGCATTGGTACAGCCCACCTCAGCCCCTAAGTTAGGATCCAGTGCCTGACGGAATTTGACGTTGGCGCCGAAGCCACCAGTTGCAATCAAGACACCCTTCTCGGCGCGAATATTGATAAGTTTGCCAGAGTCTTCGTGACCGAAGTGATATCCTTTACGAACCTGAATACCGAGTACCGTGCCATCTTTGGCGGTGATAAGGTGTTCAAATTTATGACGGATCTTAGTTTTTACGCCATAGCCGCGTGCCGCTTTCAACATCGGGCGGATAAAGCCGGCACCGCTGCGTTCGATGACCTGATGGCTACGGGTTGCGCTGGTGCCGCCTGTATTGATGATATGGTCGCGATAGATACAGCCACAATCTTTGGTGAGTTGATAGATATATGGACCCAGCTCTGCGCTGTGTCTCAACAGCTCTTCGCTGGCATAGCCGCGACCCGATTTAAGTTGGTCCTGAACCATGAGTTCTGCGCTATCTTCGATGCCGAGTTGCTTCTGCAGATCGGTATTGGCGAAGCAGGCCTGTCCGGCGTTGAGTGTGCTGTTACCGCCGTAAACGCCGAGCTTCTCGAATATGACGATATCTTTGGCTCCCAGCTTGCCCGCTTCTACGGCCGCTGCGAGTCCAGCAAAACCTGAACCAACGATGACCACTTCGTGTTCTTCATCCCATTTTACGTCTGATAAATTCGCGCTGACGGTGAGAGGAGCCAGTGCACCAACGGCTGCAGCTCCCGCACCAAATTTTAAAAATGAACGTCTTGTTTGCATATTGTTACCTCCGGTTAACTTGGGATAACAATATGCTTGGATGACTTATCCAAATATGCGTGAAATCACACTTTGTATTTGGGGAGAAAGTTTTTTGTGGTGATGCTCAAGAAAATGTTTCTTTTAAGTATCTAATTGGTAACAACGGAATAGTATAGATGTTGAAATGATATTTAAGGGTTTTAATTATGCGTTGTCCCAGCAGTCATTGTGATGCGATTAGATGTAATCAGTTATTAGATGTTGCTGAAGATCTTATTGATAAACAGGGTGTTGTGTCGTTCAGGTTCGCGCAGATAGCTAAGGGGGCTGAGTGCTCAACTAATACTCTGTATAAATATTTTGAGTCAAAAGAAGATGTGTTGGTTTGTTTATTTTTAAGAAACACAACATCGACTCAAATACCTGTTTTTATACAAAACCATCCAGAGTTAGATATTTACCAAAGATCTGTTTTGCCTATTTTATTTACTTTTGAAGTTGTTAAGCGTAGCCCAATATTTAATATTTTGAGAGTTGTATCAATAAATAGTATGTTCTGGCAGATGGCGAGCCCTGAAAAAATAGAGGTGCTTCGTAATAGGGTCAATCTATTCTGGAGTTGTATTCGTGTGCCATTGGAAGATGCCGTTATTTCGGGGGAGCTTGATGCCACCGAACTCGATATTCGCGATCTGACCCAGTCACTTTACTTTTTCCTCGGTGGTGCATCATCGACCTATGAAAGCCGATTAATGGACGAGAAGTATTTCACGGCCGATGATGAAACCAGCCTGCGACACATCAGCCGTTTGATGAATCGATATCAATGGAAGCGACCTATTACTCAGGAGATGATGCAGGGTATGAGATTGCTGATCAGTGAGTTCCTCGATAAAGGTAAGACTAAGATCCGAAGCTGTGAGACCTGTTTGGGCATAGGCAAGCAACTGACTTGCCGCGACGATAAGTAGAGTGAATGACCCGATCGGCTTGTTCGGCAATCGCCCGGATAGCTAAGCGAAAAAACGCGTTAACTTTACACTTCAATAGGTGGCTTATCTTAGTGACAAGCCCCATTCCCCTTGACTTTATTGCCTTGCATCCATACGCTGCTTATTCAGTAATCAAGGTGGTAAGCAATGCAAATAAATTATAATTTAAAACCTGCGTTAGAGCGCCGTACTGAGCAGTTCGAGCCTGAAACAGATGTGGGCTTCGGTAACCTCAGAACCGATCATATGTTTTTAATGGATTATCGCGACGGCCAGTGGTGTGATCCCAGAGTTGTTCCCTATGGGCCATTTGAAGTTGCACCCGGTGCAATTGCCCTGCATTACGGTCAGTCAGTGTTTGAAGGTGCGAAAGCCTTTATGCATGAAGACGGCGAAATTTACACCTTCCGTTTAGACAAAAATGCGGAGCGACTCAATCGTTCTGCCGATATTTTATGTATTCCAGGCCTGTCTGAAGCTATGCAACTGGAAGGCATTAACGCCTTGATCGATGTGGACAGACTCTGGTTCCCGATGCAAGAGGGGGCTTGTCTCTATATTCGTCCCTTTATCTTTGCCACCGAAGATAGGTTGTCTGTCAGCCCGAGTGAGCAATATACCTTCTGTGTGATGCTGAGCCCGAGTGGCCCCTATTACTCTGATGGATTCGATAAGGCGATTCGTCTGCTTATCAGTGAGCGCTTCCACCGTGCAGTATCGGGTGGTACCGGAGCTTCTAAGGCCGCGGGTAACTACGCCGCGTCGTTGAAAGCCGGTAAGGCTGCTGCCGAGTATGGTGCCGCACAGGTGCTTTACCTCGATGCCAGCAACAAGCAGATCGAAGAGGTCGGCGCCATGAATCACTTTCATATCCTCAAAGATGGCACTGTGATCATTCCAAGTTTTACCGATACCATACTTAAATCGATCACCTCGCAATCTATCTTGGATCTGGGTGAGTTGCTCGGCTGTGAAGTGCGTCAAGAGACGGTGATGTTAGATAAGTTTATCGCGGATATCGAATCCGGCGAGATCATCGAGGCGGGTGGTTTTGGTACCGCTGCCGTCGTGTCACCCGTTGGCTCGTACATCTTCGAAGATAACCGGGTTGTTACGGTAGGTGATGGCCATGTCGGTGACAATACTCGTCGCCTGTATCAGGTGCTCACAGATATTCAGAAGGGGAATATCGAAGGCCCCGAAGGATGGGTACAACATGTAGCACGAGTCGCTACATAAGTTGACTCGTTAATGAAAAGGCGCTTATCGGCGCCTTTTTTGTGCTTATCTAAATAACAAGGAGTCGTAAATAGGCGAGTGTTAGTTTACTAGAGCCGTGATGGTCACAGCTTGACGTAGATAATTAGTCTTAGTTGCGATAAAAGTCTGCTTAGAAAAATCTGCATGCATCTGTTTATCTGTCTTAAAATCGCCAGCAATCTTTTCCAGATTTAAATTCTCTATTTGGCCTTGCGTATTAATGGTAAAGGTAGCTGAAAAGCTACTCCCGCCGTTAGTACCGTTAAGTAAAGCTGACCAGTCTAATGCCCCATTTTCCACTAACCAATAGTTTCCCAGCTCAGTAGCATTGACCTTCAGCTCTTCGGATGAGGTTGCTAAAGGAAGGGTAGAGCAGCCAGATATGAATGCAATTAATGCGATGAGCATAATGCTCGATACTCTTCGTGGTAATTGTTTCATTCTTGAGTCACTTCCGGTTTGTTATTTAACAGGTGTTAATTCTGTATGGAGCGCCATATTAATGATTTAATGCTAACATAGCTAGTCAATAAAATGACGAGTGTCACTTTATTGTGTAAATTTTTTAGCCATTATCGCAATTATCTAACATCATGTTGGCGGTTTTTTTTTATACTGAGAGAGCGTAAGTTAAACAATCATTATGGGTGAGAATAGATATGATGAAAGTGAAATGGCATTTATTATCAATAAGATGAATGAACTTTTAGTAAATGCCAACTCCTCCGCGCGCGGATCATGATTTAAACGGGGGCGGAGCAAGTGGTTGAAATTGCCGGAAGTTTAAAGACTAAGGTGTTCAGTGCCGATAGAGGATCCGGACAGATATTTACATGAAGGGGAGAGTGCCTGAACTTCGGGTGTCAGGCTCGATACTGTTAAGCCTTATCTTGTTTCGCTACGCCATTTTTTAGCATCACCTGATGGATCTGTTCATCCTTCTCTTCCCATAGCTGGTTTAACCAACGCTGGAATTCGACACGATACTGAGCCTCGGAAAAGTAGCGCTTATTATCGACTTCGGGTACCGGTAGTATCTCAACTTTTACCGTGATCTTCTTAATTTTACCGTGCATCACCTCTGACAAGGGATCCGACTCTGCTTCCGGGTATACTAAGGTGACATTGAGCAAGTTGGTAAATTGCTCACCCATGGCCGACAGCGTGAAGGCGATGCCACCCGCTTTAGGGCGCAGCAGATAACGGTAGGGTGAGTCCTGGCGTCTGTGCTTCTCTTCTGTGAAACGGCTTCCTTCAACGTAATTGATGATGGAGGTCGGCATGGTTTTAAATTTTTCACAGGCACGACGTGTCGATTCCAGATCTTTACCCTTAAGTTTCGGATTCTTCTTCAGCTTGGCCGGGCTAGTGCGGCTCATAAATGGCATGTCCAGTGCCCAACAGCCTAGGCCAAGAAAGGGAATATACATCAGCTCGCGCTTAAGGAAGAACTTCAGCATTGGGATATGGTTACGTAACACATAGGTCTGTACCGCAATATCGAAGCCACTGAGGTGGTTACTGATCAGCAAGTACCAGCCATGTTTATCCAGCTCGTCTAAACCTTCGATGTCCCACTCGATATCTGCCAGCAGGAAGAGTATACCGCCATTGCAGCTGGCCCAAGCCCACATGAATTTGTTCATTATCTTGGTGAGAAAGTTCCGCCCGGCAGTGAATGGAAGGAGAAGTTTTATGAGCCCCCCTATGCTGATCAAGCCGGCCCAAATCGTCGTGTTGATGACGAGCAGGAGCGAGCTGATGATATATAGCACTGGGCCAGGTAAAAAATTCAACATCTTGCTATGACACCTTCTGATTTTCATTGTGTTGCTGGGCAAATTGTTCAAGCCTTTGATCTTTCTCTTGCCATATTTTGTTGAGCTGCTCCTGAAACGAGATCTTAAACTCTCTGTCTTTCATGTAGTCGCCGCGCATCTCGGTTGCGATCTCCGAGACCTTAATATGTACATGTACCTCTGTAACCTGTCCGCTGATATAGTCCCAATAGGTAGGTACTTTTTCCGGGTAATAGATGGAAACATCGACCAGTTTATGAATATGTTCACCCATGGCCGATAATGCAAAAGCCAGCCCACCCGCCTTAGGTTTTAACAGGTGTGAGAATTGAGAGTTTTGCTTCGAGTGTTTATGGGCTCTGAAGCGAGTTCCCTCTACGAAGTTCATCACGCTGACCGGTGTCGATTTAAATTTTGCGCAAGCCTTTCTCGTGATCTCGATATCTTTGCCCCTTAGCTTAGGGTTTTTCCTCAATTGAGCCGTGCTATACCGACGCATAAATGGAAAGTCGAGCGCCCACCAGGCCAGGCCGAGAAACGGCACGAAGATCAGCTCTTTTTTCAAAAAGAACTTCAGGAAAGGTATTTTACGGTTCAGCACCCTTTGAAGTATCAGGATATCCACCCAGGATTGATGGTTGGCGATCACCATGTACCACTCTTTGGGGGAAAGTTCACCGTCACAGTGCAGGTGGACTTTTACTGGGTGAAAAATGCGTTCTATGACGCCGTTAATGCTTATCCATGCGCTCGCGAAGTTATCGAGCACTGTAGAGCAAGCCGTTCGTGTCGCAGCGATTGGAATAAGCTTAATCGGGCTTAAAATGACGATGGGTAACACCCAAAAAATGGTGTTTATGAGCCAGCAAACAAATGCAAGACAGCCCCTGATTAATGAAAAAACTCCACCCACTTAACATCCCCCGATAAAAATTGGAGACTTATAATACTAGCAGTAGGGCTTTTGCTCAATCTAGATGTGCTCGATCATGGAAATATTCATAAAATCTTATGCAATTTTATAGTAATCAGTCCTCCCGATGCAGTAATGACAAAATGCGGGATATTTGGTTTGGCAGTCTTAGTTAGCTACACTTAAGGCTGTAATGATTATTATTTACCAATAGGAAACACGACGGTATGAGATTTGCTTATCTGTTTTGTATTATTTTTATGCTTTGTACACAGGTGCATGCAACTCCAGATGTCGTTTTTTTTAACCCAGGTAAACCCCAAGAAAGTTTTTGGGGAGATGTGGACAAAGCGATGTCTGAATCGGCAACTCTGCTTGGAATAAAACTTGAGATATTTCATTCCAGTCGTGATCGGTTGTTGATGATCGATCAGGTCAATACGTTGGCCCGTTCCGCGGTGCTACCCAAATATGTTGTGCTGGTTAGCGAGGAGGGGAGCGCCAGCAAGATGCTAAAATCATTATATGGCAGACCTGTGTATGTCGCCTTGATGCTCAATGATATCAGTAAGGAGGAAAGAGCCCAGCTTAGACAGGATAGGCACTGGCAGAAATACCTACTGCCGGCGGTGGTGCCGGATAACTATTCTATTGGCCACAAGTCAGCTAGAGCCCTAGTTGAGGCGATGAGCTCAGATACTCCCGAAGTTGTAGGTATTTCCGGAGATACCTCAACCCCTGCATCTTTGGATAGAGCTTCCGGTGCTGTGGACCTCTTTCAATCGCAATCATTGCTGACTTTGCATCAAGTGGTATACGGTAACTGGCGAGAAGATTCGGCTTATTGGCTGACGTTAAAGATGTTGAAACGTTATCCCAAACTTAGGGGAATTTGGACTGCGAATGATCATATGGCATTTGGCGTGTTGCAGGCTCTGGAGGATCAGGGCATTGTTGCGGGCAAGGATATTTTTGTCAGTACCGTTAATACCTCAGAAAAAGTATTGCGCTTGCGTCAGCAAGGTAAGATTGCTGCGTTGGGAGGAGGTCACTTTCTTGCCGGGGCGGTGGTCATGGATAAAATCGCAAAGCATCGTCATAGTGGCCGATATACCGCCGTTTCCCCATTTCCACTGTTCAGTTTATTAGAGCCTGATAGCGAATTCTTTACCGCCTTGCTTAATCGGGATTGGAAAGCCATTATTAGTCACAAGTTTTGCTTAGCGGATGCAGAGACAAACCTTAGTTGTAATGTCCATGCAAGTTCAAAACATTAGGCGGAGATTAGCCTAACCACATCGATTGAATAGCTCTGGACAGTTAATAGCTTTGTTTCAGGCTCGAAAGCAGTCTATCCATGGCACGATAACCCAGAGCTTGAGCGATGTGACTGCGGTCTACGTCCTTGCTGCGTTGCAAATCTGCAATGGTACGGGCCACGCGTTGCAATCGATGAAAGCTTCTCACCGATAAGCCCAGTTTGTTGACGCTCTGTTCGAGAAAAAGCAGATCGGACTGTTCGAAGCCACCACTCTCTTGTAGCTGTCGTCCACTTAATTCGCTGTTGAGTACACCGGCACGGGCAAGTTGCAGTTCTCTGGCACTTTTTACCCGTATTGCTATCGATTCACTGGTTTCTCCCATATCGACTCGTTGGGTCAAGGCGCCTGCAGGCAACTTAGGCACCTCTATGGTCAGATCGAATCTATCCAGAAATGGCCCCGACAGCCGCGACAGATATCGCAGGATCTGATCTTGTGTCGCTCTGGCGTTATCGACATCGCCACAAGGGCTTGGATTCATCGCCGCAACCAATTGGAAGCGACTGGAGAAGGTAAGTTTAGCCGCTGCGCGGGAGATGACGATCTCTCCAGACTCCATAGGCTCTCGCAGGCAGTCGAGAACTTTCCGCGGAAATTCGACCACCTCGTCTAAAAATAGCACCCCCCTGTGTGCCAATGAGATCTCTCCGGGTTTGGGGTTGCTGCCACCTCCGACTAAAGAGATGGCCGAGCTGGTGTGATGAGGATTTCGAAATGGACGTCGATAAAATTGTTTAGGCGCGAGGGACATGCCGGCTACGGAGTGAAGCGCCGCCACCTCGAGTGCCTCGTCATAGCTCAGCGGAGGCAATAGCTGCATCATGCGACTGGCCAGCATGCTCTTTCCTGTACCGGGTGGACCGAGCAGAAGCAGGTTATGATTGCCGGCGGCCGCTATCTCTAAACCAAGTTTGGCCTGATATTGGCCTATCACTTCGCTCATGCAGCCTGTGTGTTCCTGCGTCTCAGTCTCTATCCACTCAAGCCCGGTCTGTATACCCGGTAGTGGAGCCTGTCCGTGCAGGTATTCGCTCAGGGTTTGCAGGTGACAGGCGAAGTGGACTTTTTGATAACCCACCAGTTCGGCATCATCTCTGTTATCCAGTGGAATGACCAAGGTGGTATTCTGTTTACGGGCATCGACAATGACGGGCAACAGGCCATGGCAGTGACGTATATGGCCGGAGAGGGCCAGCTCGCCAACAAACTCATGATCTTTGAGTGAGTTTTTAGGGACCTGTTTGGATGCTGCAAGGATACCGATGGCAATGGGAAGGTCGTAGCGTCCCCCCTGTTTGGGGAGATCGGCTGGGGCAAGGTTGACTGTGATACGGCGCATCGGGAATTCAAAGCCTGCATTGATAATCGCGCTACGAACCCGCTCTTTGGCTTCCTTGACTGAGGTCTCGGGAAGTCCGACGAGGTTGAAGGCCGGAAGACCATTGCTGAGGTGAACCTCTACGGTGACCGAGGGGGCCTCGACTCCTTTGCTGGCACGAGTGGCGACACAGGCGATTGCCATAAACAAATCCTTTTGTTTAATAGTGCTGCTCCGCAGCGCTATTTATATCGCAATGCGATGTTATTAAGAGTTAATTTTATAAAGTATTAACAGTATTGAGTGTAGCAGGGGAATGGTGATTTCGACTGGCTGAGTCGAAATCGAGGGGATTTTCCAAACTTTGTTTGGATGAAAGTCGTGGACGTTCCGTCCACGCCCTATGGCCTGACGGCCATTAACGTCGTGGGTCTTCAATCGTTCAGCCCCTTTTTCCCTACTCTTTGTTGCGAGAAGGGAATGGAATTCCACGACGTTAGTTGTTAGACGAAGTCTAACTATTCAACTTTATACCGTGGACTCCCAAGAAACTTAGCTATTTTCAATAGGACCATAGTTCATGGGTTTTAGATGAAAGCCTGATTAAAAAAAGGCTTTCTATCGGATGGCGCACATTTTCGGATACGGTTACAACCCAATTGTTATTCCATATAACTAATCGCTCTTATAACGAGATGTTTTATTCAGGGATTGGGTTAAGATCATTATTCGGTATTTCTTCATTATTTTAAGAGCAACAATATGCGTTACGAAGTTTGGGAACAGCTCAGGGTAGAAGCAGAAGCTCTGGTTAAACAAGAACCTCTACTGGCCAGTCATGTTTATACTTCGATACTCAACCATGAGTGTCTGGGCTCTGCATTAAGCTTTGTTGTTGCCAATAAACTCTCCGATGGTGTGGTGTCACCTTTTACCTTCCGTGAACTCTTCGATAAAGCCTTTATCCATTGTGACGAGATGCTGACGAATGTGGCGACCGATATTAAGGCGGTAAAAGATCGTGATCCTGCGGTGAGTAGTTACTTAACCGTGATGCTCAACCTAAAAGGGTTTCAGGCGATACAGGTTCACCGTTTAGCGCACTGCCTGTGGCAGCAGGAGAGAAAAGAGTTAGCTCAATTCATCCAAAGCCGAAACTCTGAGGTGTTTGGGGTCGATATTCATCCGGCGTGTAAGATAGGCACCGGGATCATGTTTGACCATGCGACCGGTATCGTCATCGGCGAAACGGCGGTGATAGAAGATAATGTTTCACTGCTGCAATCGGTCACGCTTGGCGGTACGGGTAATCAGCAAGGCGATCGTCATCCTAAGATCAGGCAAGGTGTCATGATTGGCGCCGGGGCTAAGGTGTTGGGCAATATCGAAGTGGGTCAATGTGCGAAAGTGGGGGCAGGCTCTGTGGTATTAACCGATGTGGCTCCTCATACGACGGTTGTAGGAGTACCAGCAAAGGCAGTCGGTACACCGGTATCTGACTGCCCGGCCGAGACGATGGAGCAGAACTTCTTCGACTCAAGCGCTATAGCTTAAACTTACTGTTGACAACTATAGGCTTAACGGGCTGACCGAACTTATCGGAATCAGCCCATATGTGCCGCAAATATCTGTAAGTGGTTTTCGTGCTTCTTTGCATGATACATCGCGATATCGGCACTTTTCATGATGCTCTTTCGAGTATCGCCATCCTTTGGGTATTCGGCAATACCTATGCTAATGCCGATCACTAATGAGTGATTTCCACAGGTAATATCTTTTAGCAGCTCATCCTGAATCGCTCGGGCGACGATGAATGAATCTTGAGCCAGTGTGCTTGGAAGTACCACCGAGAGTTCGTCACCACCCAGCCTCGCGGCTATAGCATCCTTGGGCAGCACTCTGCTTATACGTTGGGCCACGATCTGCAACACATGATCGCCTTCGGCATGGCCAAAGGTATCGTTGATCATCTTGAAGTCATTGAGATCCATCATCAGGCAGCAAAACTTATTGTCGTCAAAGGTGATCAGTTTATCGATCTCTTCATAAAAGAGATTACGGTTGGGCAATCCGGTTAATTGATCATGATGGGCCTGATAATGTTTGGCTTGGATCGTGTTCTGAAGTGTAAATATGGTTTCCCGGCTCATTTTTGTGATGACAAAAACAAACATCCCTCCACCACAAAATATGGTGGCTACGATCATCTCCAGAGTGCCAATCTCACGATTAATCAGCATCCAGATATAACCCAAGTAACCAAAAATAAACATAAAAATCAGGTTAAGCAGAAGCAGCCAGCCTTTATGTTGGTGATCGGGGATATTGCACATTTGATGAGTCGGGACCAGAGAGGCAATCAGTCCCGTTAACCCTGTTAATACTAAGAAGATAGCCAGTATATTCATAGGCGCTTTATATTTTATTCATAATCAATCAATTAACAGTCGGTCGGCTTAATAAAAGTATAGATGAACAAATCGTTTCTGAGAGTTTGCTCTGTGATGTTGAATCTACTCGCTTCTGAACTGTGGAAATTAGTCGTTATTCTTGGCATTTAGCCTGAGCTCATGAAGATGGTGTTCGAGTAGTTTTTCAAGCTCACCATTGAGAGTGAGCTGTTTGACCTTTTCATTGAATAGTTTATTGATTAGCTCAGCAGAAGGGGACTTGCGTGATATCAACATATGAAAGGGTTCCGGCTGGAGATTTGGAACGGTACTCCTTCCTAGCAGTCGTTCAAACCGATAGAGATGATTAAGGGCTAAGGTACCTGCCAGGGTCTCTTTGCGGGCCAGAAAGAAGCGACAACGTTTTTTTTGCAGCATAGTTGGTAGATTCGCAATCTCATTGATTTCATACAGCCTGGTTAGATTTACCCAGCCAAAGTTAATATAGTTGAACCCCTTTATTCCACAGATGTTTCCATGGTTTTCCAGTTCGGAGAGGGCCTGTATCTCCAGCCCGTCGGGAAAGTCAGACCTGAGATAGAAGTAGCTGGGGTTAAGATAATAATAGGCGTCAGAGTGAAAATAGTCTTTAGCTCGTTGAGGGTTGAGAGAGGCGCTCATCACGCCATCGATAATCCCTTCGCTGACCTCTTTGAGGCATCGTCGCCAAGGGAGGGCTATCACCTCATACTCGATACCAGAGGGCTCGAAAACGAGCTTGAGCAGATCGATATCATAGCCGTCGGAGGTGCCTTTCTCTCCATCGATTCGTTTGAAGTAATTGAAAGGCGGAAACTCAGTGTCTTCTACACAAAATTTTAACTTAGGCTGCAGGTAACTTTGCTCCGCCATCGAAGGCGCCGCAAATAGGGGGAGGAAGAGGGCAAGCACTAAATAGTAAGGACTTAAGGTCATTAGTTACATTCTGCTGAGCGCCGATGATACTGAGTATAGCAAAGGCTATGCGTTTGGATTAATTCGTTAAACCACCTTAAGAAATGCGGCCACTATGGGATCGTCTAATCGCTTACGTCTGCAACAGCAGCCTAACTCGAAAGGTGGGATCGCGATGGGAGTCGGGATTATCTGAATTCTGTCGCGAACCGGACTGTTGGTGATGACCACTTCCGGGGTGATGCTGACCCCGCAACCTAGCGCAACCATAGAAGCGATGGCCTCCTGTCCCGATACTTGAGCATAAATATTAGGTGACAAGCCAAGCTGCTTAAACCAATTGTCGGTTCGGCGTCTTCCCGGTCCATGTTCGGGGACGATAAAGGGCAGGCGATCCCATGGGATATAGGATTCTGTCAGTAACTCCTGCACCCGACAGCGAAATGTGGGGGCGATAATGACCAGTGGAATATCATCAATTTTCGCGAAATGCAGATTGTCGGGAAAGGGATCCGGCAGTGCGGCAATAGCGATATCGGCGCGGTTATTTCTCACCTCACTGACGGCATTGGCTGCATCTCCGGTGGTTAAGGCTATCTCGACCAATGGGTGCTCGCGTCTGAATCTATCGAGTAACCCGGGTAGGTGGCTATAGGCGGCGGTGACCGAACAGTAGAGATTGAGCTTGCCCCTGAGCAAGTCTTGCTTGGGATCTATCTTGGTTTTTAGTTTGGTCCAACTCTCCAGAGTCTGTTCGGCAAAATGGCGATATTCAACGCCGGCACTGGTTAGTGCGACACTTCGGTTATCCCGTTGAAATAGTTTAGCGCCTACCTCATCTTCTAATCTTTGCATTGCCCTGCTTAGGGTCGATGGACTGACGTGCATGGCCTGGGCGGTACGGGAAAAGTGGAGGCTCTCAGTAAGGTGCAGGTAAAGCTTGATGGTTTTTATATCCAAATCTGATCTCCTTCGTTTCACATTCCATTCAAAAATTCCACCTTAGATAAGAGAAGTGGAACCTCGCTGGTGGGCAACTCGGTGTTGCGTAAAACGCAATGCCATGTCCCGAATATATCATTTTAAGCAATCAAAATCATGCGCTATAGTGATCTCAATCACTGCTCAAGCAAGATGAATTGAGCGACTTTTCTAAATTCGATACAGAAGGTGGTATATCAGATGGCTAACTATTTTAACTCTCTGAATTTGCGTCAACAACTAGAACAACTGGCTCAATGCCGCTTCATGGATCGCAACGAATTTAGTGAGGGTTGTGACTTCATCAAGGGCTGGAATATCGTCATCTTAGGTTGTGGCGCCCAAGGCCTTAACCAAGGTTTGAACATGCGTGACTCTGGCTTAAATATCGCTTATGCGCTTAGGGCTCAGGCTATTGAAGAGAAACGTGCCTCGTACCAAAAAGCGACCGGAAATGGTTTCCGTGTCGGAACGATTGAAGAACTCATTCCTGATGCCGATCTCGTACTTAACCTGACACCGGATAAGCAGCATACCGATGCCGTAACCACGGTTATGCCGTTGATGAAGCAGGGCGCCACCTTGTCCTACTCTCATGGCTTCAACATCGTTGAAGAGGGGATGCAGGTTCGTGATGACATCACAGTAATCATGGTTGCCCCTAAGTGTCCGGGTACCGAAGTGCGTGAAGAATATAAGCGTGGATTCGGCGTACCGACTCTGATTGCGGTTCACCCTGAGAACGACCCTAAGGGTAACGGTTTCGATATCGCTAAAGCCTATGCCAGTGCGACAGGTGGTGACAGAGCGGGTGTACTTCACTCATCGTTTATCGCCGAAGTTAAGTCTGATCTTATGGGTGAGCAGACTATCTTGTGTGGCATGCTGCAAACGGGTGCAATTCTTGGCTATGAGAAGATGGTTGCCGATGGCGTTGAGCCTGGATATGCCGCTAAATTGATTCAACAAGGTTGGGAAACAACGACCGAAGCGCTGAAACATGGTGGTATTACCAACATGATGGACCGCCTGTCTAACCCTGCCAAGATTAAAGCGTTCGAGATGGCCGAAGAACTTAAGGGCATTCTTGCTCCTCTGTTCGAGAAGCATATGGATGACATCATAGGTGGTGAGTTCTCGAAGACTATGATGGCAGATTGGGCAAATGATGATGCGAATCTACTTAAATGGCGAAAAGATACGGGTGAGACAGCCTTCGAAAATGCGCCTCAAAGTGATGAGAACATCGATGAGCAGACCTATTTCGATAAAGGTATCTTCCTTGTCGCTATGATCAAGGCCGGTGTTGAGCTGGCGTTCGATACTATGGTTTCCTCGGGTATCGTCGCAGAGTCGGCTTATTATGAGTCGTTACATGAGACGCCACTTATTGCGAACACGATTGCCCGTAAGCGTCTTTACGAAATGAACATCGTTATCTCTGATACGGCAGAATATGGCTGTTACCTGTTTAACCATGCTGCCGTGCCTATGTTGCGTGATTATGTCAATGCCATGTCTCCGGAGTTCCTGGGTGCCGGCCTGACTGATAGCGACAATGGTGTCGATAACCAGCGTCTAATCGAAGTAAACGCTGCTATTCGTGGCACAGGTGTTGAGAAAATTGGCGCCGAACTGCGTGGCTACATGACAGAGATGCAGCGTATCGTCGAAGAGAAGTAATATTTTTTAATCGCTACCTAAGATTGGCCCGGCAGATCTACTGGGCCTATCGAAAAGCTAAACAATACAAAAGCAAAAAGTTTAACCATTGAAGTAAAAGATAATTTCAAGTGAGAGGCTCGTTAGCCGACATATTTGAACTAGCGGTTTGTTGGTTATCATTCAGGTAGAGAAACGGTCAGTTTCTTGTCGGTGAAAAGGTTTTTGTTGTGTTTTTTATTGGCTTTGTGGTATTGATTAATAACTCTTCACTGGTGAAGAGACCGAATTTAAGCAAACTAATTAGGAAACAGGTCAAGTATGTTTAACCAAGTAGCCCTACTCATTATTGAGATTATTACCGTGGTGATTATTAGATCACAGCGGGGGCTACGCACGGCGCATCGACAAACCTAATTAGGTAAAAGATTGCAACTAACCCCCCGCTCCGAAAGGACCGGGGGGTTTTTCGTTTAGGGCCCTAAAAAATTAATATTAAATGCAGGATTAGATAGGGCTCTACCCTTACAAATACAGGTCTTAAGTGAGTTTTTGAGCGAGTACTCACCTCAGAACGGCAAATAGAGAGAGTGGCAGATGGAGCAAGGGCAGATGAAGCAAGGGCAGATGATGAGGGGCGCTGACGCGGTCATCAAGGTATTAGCGGCTCACGGTGTCACCAACATATTTGGATACCCAGGTGGTGCCATCATGCCAATTTATGATGCCCTCTATGGCGCGCCGGTAGAGCATCTACTGAGCCGCCATGAGCAAGGTGCGGCTTTTGCTGCTGTGGGCTATGCCCGCGCCAGCGGAAAGACCGGGGTTTGCTTCGCAACCTCGGGGCCCGGTGCCACCAACCTGGTGACATCACTCGCCGATGCGTTGCTCGATTCCGTCCCTCTCGTGGCTATCACCGGTCAGGTATCGACCGCCGTGATTGGTACCGATGCCTTCCAGGAGATCGATGTCCTAGGCCTGTCACTATCATGCACTAAGCACAGCTTCATGGTCACTGAGATGGATGAGTTGATCCCGACCCTGTATAAGGCCTTCGAACTGGCGGCTTCAGGCCGTCCCGGTCCGGTATTAGTCGATATCCCTAAAGATATTCAGATAGGCATGCTCGAATACAAGACGCCACTGCAGGAGCGGATATCTGAGCCCGAGTTCGATGGGGAAAAAATTGCTGCGGCACTGTCTCTGCTCAGGCAGGCCAAGCAGCCAATGCTCTATGTTGGCGGCGGTGTCGGTTTGGCCAGCGCCGTCGATCAGTTAAGAGAGTTTATCGATGCCACAGGTGTACCTTCGGTTGCCACCCTGAAAGGCTTAGGCTCGGTAGCGAATGACAGCCCGGGTTACTTAGGCATGTTAGGCATGCACGGCTCTAAGGCGGCGAATATTGCCGTTCAGGAGTGCGATCTGTTGATCGTTGTAGGTGCGCGTTTCGATGACCGTGTTACCGGACGCCTGGCCTCATTTGCCGAACATGCGAAGGTGATTCATCTCGATATCGACACTGCCGAATTGGGCAAGTTGCGTCGCCCGGATGTCGCCATAGCCGGCGATCTTCGTCAGATCTTACCCGCCTTGTGTATGTCTCTCGAGATAGCCCCATGGCAGGAGGAAGTGGCGCAGCTTAAGCGTGAGCACTGCTGGAACTACGATAGACCCGGTGAGCTCATCTTCGCCCCTGCGATGCTGAATCGTCTAGCCGACAAGTTACCCGATGACAGTGTGGTGTGTTGCGATGTTGGCCAGCACCAGATGTGGGTGGCGCAACATATGTGGTTCCGTAAACCCGAAGACCATCTCTCCAGTGCGGGCCTTGGCACTATGGGGTTCGGCTTGCCCGCCGCTATCGGCGCGAAAGTATCTCGCCCCGATGCGACAGTGGTTGCCGTGTCCGGAGATGGCTCATTTATGATGAATGTTCAGGAGCTGACCACCATCAAGCGTCGTAAGTTACCGGTCAAAATCTTACTCATCGATAATCAAAAGCTGGGCATGGTTAAGCAGTGGCAGCAGCTCTTCTTCGAAGAACGGTATAGCGAGACCGATCTCTCCGATAACCCCGATTTTGTCACTCTGGCGTCGGCGTTCGACATCCCCGGCCGCACCATCACGACAAACGAGCAAGTTGAAGAGGCGCTGGATCACTTAGTCAATTGTGAAGGACCTTACCTGCTGCATGTGAGAATTGACGATGCGCATAACGTGTGGCCGCTGGTCCCGCCAGGGGCGTCGAATCGCGACATGATGGAAGAGATGGATAAATCAACATGATGACATTTCCGGGCACAAGTAAGGCCTCACTTAAGACCTCATTTAAGACAGACGTGATGGAGAAGCAGAGATGATTTACACATTAACCTTAACCCTTGCTCAGCGCCCTGAGGTGTTGGAGCGGGTACTCAGAGTCGTGCGCCATCGTGGCTTCAAAGTCACCAGGATGAATATGCAATTAGAGGACAGCAAAATCGCCAGCCTGGATATGGTGGTTGAGAGTGAGCGCGCCATTGAGCTACTCACCAACCAGCTGGAAAAACTTATCGATGTTATCCAGTGCCGGGCGCTAACCCTAGAGCCTGTTACAGCAGAGAAAGTCACCAGTTAGTTGTTTTTTAAAGACAAGACAAATTAGTAAGCAAGTTGTAGTTGCCAGTTGCTAAAGACATTGAAAGAGATTGAGGGAAGATATATGACCGCAAAGAAAGCAGAGTTCATTTGGTTTAATGGTGAAATAATGCCTTGGGGTGATGCCAAGGTGCACGTTATGTCACATGGTTTGCATTATGGTTCATCTGTCTTCGAGGGGATCCGTGTCTATGATACCCACCTTGGTCCGGCAGGATTCCGTGTAACACCTCATATCGAACGACTATTTGATTCAGCCAAGATCTATCGCATGCCTATTCCATACACATTCAATGAATTGATGCAGTCTTGCAGTGACATAGTGAAAAAGAACAATTTACAGAGTGCTTATATTCGCCCGCTGGCCTTCTATGGCGATGTAGGCATGGGAATTACCCCGCCTAAAGATGCTGTGTGTGATGTGATGGTGGCGGCCTTTCCCTGGGGCGCTTATCTGGGTGAAGAAAGCATGGAAGCCGGGGTCGATGTTGCCGTAAGTTCCTGGAATCGCCTCGCACCGAATACCATACCAACCGGCGCTAAGGCCGGAGGTAACTACCTGTCATCGATACAGATATCGACCGAAGCGAAACGAAATGGTTTTCATGAAGGGATAGCCCTCGATGTTAATGGCCTGGTCAGTGAAGGCGCAGGGGCTAATTTATTTGTGGTCAAGAAGGGTAAAATTTACACACCTCCAGCTGCAGCTGCTATTTTAATGGGCATAACTCGAGACTCTATTATGGTGCTTGCCCGTGACTTAGGTTACGAAGTGGTTGAAGAGGCGATGTCCCGTGAGTTCCTCTACCTTGCCGATGAAATATTTATGACAGGCACCGCAGCCGAAATTGTGCCGGTACGCAGTGTCGATCGCATCGACATAGGCAGTGGTAAGCGCGGACCTGTGACTAAGGCGGTTCAAGACAGCTTCTTCGGTCTGTTTAATGGCAAGACACAAGACAAGTGGGGCTGGCTGGAAGTGCTTTAAAAGAAGGTCTTAGAGCCTAGGGCCTAGGGCCTAGAATCTAGATTCTAGACTAAGCAAAGAATAAAGATGCCTGAGAGTTTATGCTCTTGGGTTTAAAAAAATTAATTAGAAGGTTGAATTCGTTGCTCTTCCTAGGAGCTAGGAACCAGTAACTCGAACCTTCCCAAAAAGGACAATCGCAATGCCAAAATTACGTTCAGCTACCAGTACCGAAGGTCGTAACATGGCCGGAGCCCGCGCTTTATGGCGCGCTACCGGAGTGAAAGATAATGATTTCGGTAAGCCGATTATTGCGATTGCTAACTCCTTCACTCAGTTTGTGCCGGGTCACGTTCACCTTAAAGATATGGGGTCACTGGTTGCTGGCGCTATCGAAGAGGCGGGCGGTATCGCCAAAGAGTTCAACACCATTGCCGTCGATGATGGCATCGCCATGGGCCATGGCGGCATGTTGTACAGCTTGCCTTCACGGGAGCTTATCGCCGATAGTGTCGAGTATATGGTGAATGCCCACTGCGCCGACGCGCTAGTGTGTATATCAAATTGTGACAAGATCACCCCTGGCATGTTGATGGCGGCGCTGCGACTGAACATTCCGGTGATTTTCGTCTCCGGTGGCCCTATGGAAGCGGGTAAGACTAAGTTATCAGACAAGATCATCAAGCTCGATCTGGTCGATGCTATGGTCGCCGGTGCCGATGACCGAGTCTCGGATGAAGATAGCGAACAAATAGAACGTAGTGCCTGTCCGACCTGTGGTTCATGCTCCGGCATGTTTACCGCCAACTCGATGAACTGCTTAACCGAAGCCTTAGGATTGTCACTTCCCGGTAATGGCTCTATGTTGGCGACTCACGCCGATCGTCGTGAACTGTTCTTAGAAGCGGGTCGCCGCATCATGGATCTTGCGACTCGTTACTATAAGCATGACGATGAGTCGGCGCTGCCGCGTAACATTGCCAACTTTAATGCCTTCGAAAATGCCATGACTTTAGATATCGCCATGGGCGGTTCGAGTAACACGGTATTGCATCTATTAGCCTCGGCATACGAAGGTAAAGTCGATTTCACCATGGATGACATCGACAGACTTTCACGTCTGGTGCCGCATCTGTGTAAGGTTGCCCCTTCGACGCCTGAATACCATATGGAAGATGTGCACCGCGCCGGTGGCGTGATGGGGATTTTAGGCGAACTCGACAGAGCCGGTCTGATCCATAACGACGCTTATCATGTGGCGGGCGCGAGCTTGAAAGAGGTGCTGGCTAAGTGGGATATCGCTCAGAGCAGTGATGAAGCCGTGCACAGATTCTTCTCGGCGGGTCCTGCCGGGATCCCGACAACCAAGGCCTTCAGTCAAGCTTGTCGCTGGGATAGTGTCGATAACGATCGCGTGGGCGGTTGTATCCGTAAGCGTGAATTTGCCTTTAGTCAGGAAGGCGGCCTCGCCGTGCTTTCCGGTAATATTGCCATCGATGGTTGTATCGTTAAGACCGCGGGCGTCGACGAAGAAAATCATACCTTTATCGGTTCGGCTCGTGTCTATGAGAGTCAGGACGATGCGGTTTCCGGGATCTTAGGTGGCGAAGTCGTTGCCGGTGATGTGGTGGTTATTCGCTATGAAGGCCCTAAAGGTGGCCCGGGTATGCAAGAGATGCTTTATCCAACGAGCTACCTTAAGTCTCGTGGCTTAGGTAAGGCGTGTGCCTTAATCACAGATGGTCGTTTCTCCGGTGGTACTTCCGGCTTGTCTATCGGTCATGTTTCGCCGGAAGCTGCGGCGGGTGGCACCATAGGTTTAGTGGAAACCGGTGACAGAGTCGAAATCGATATTCCGGCGCGTTCAATCAAGTTGGGTATTAGCGATATTGAGTTGGCAGCCCGTCGCAGCGCGATGGAAGCACGCGGTAAGCAGGCGTGGAAGCCAGTGGGTCGTGTAAGAGAAGTATCATTAGCCCTTAAAGCCTATGCGCTACTCGCTACCAGTGCCGACAAAGGCGCTGTTAGAGATGTCACTATGCTGGAGGATTAATATGACTGAGTTAGCTTCAGGCTCACAAGCAGGCTTGGCTACAAGCTCACAAGTGGATTTAGCTCACTATTATCTACAGAAGACTTTACTCTCCTCTGTTTATGATGTGGCCAAAGTCACGCCACTCTCAAGCTTGAATAAGCTGTCGGCCCGTCTGGGTTGCCAGGTTTTTCTGAAGCGTGAAGATATGCAGCCGGTACACTCGTTTAAGTTGCGTGGCGCTTATAACAAGATATCTGAATTGACTGCTGAGGAATGCCAATGTGGTGTGGTTTGCGCCTCAGCGGGTAACCATGCTCAAGGAGTGGCCATGTCGGCTGCCGCTCGTGGTATTAGTGCCGTGATTGTAATGCCTGAGACGACCCCGGAGATTAAAGTCGATGCGGTAAGGCGTTTGGGCGGTGAAGTGGTATTGCATGGTCAAGCATTTGATCAAGCCAACGCCCATGCGCAAGAGCTTGCTGTTACTCAGGGGCGTGTGTATGTGGCCCCTTTCGATGATGAAGCTGTGATTGCCGGGCAAGGCACGGTTGCGCAAGAGATGTTGCAACAGCAGCGCGATATTGAGGTGGTGTTTGTGCCTGTGGGCGGCGGCGGATTGATTGCGGGTATCGCCGCATTTTATAAGGCTGTGATGCCACAAGTGAAAATTATCGGTGTCGAGCCGGAAGATTCAGCCTGTTTAAAAGCGGCACTAGAGGCGGGTGAGCGGGTGGTGTTGCCACAAGTGGGGCTGTTTGCCGATGGCGTTGCAGTTAAACAGATTGGCGCCGAGCCATTCAAAGTGGCGCGTCAGTATGTGGATGGGGTGATCACGGTGACCTCTGATGAGATCTGCGCCGCGGTGAAAGATATCTTCGAAGACACCCGCGCTATCGCCGAGCCTGCGGGAGCCTTAGCACTTGCAGGCCTTAAAAAGTACATGGGCACGCAAGGTAAGGGCGAGAAAGTGGCCGCGATTTTGAGTGGTGCCAACGTGAACTTTCATAGCCTGCGTTACGTCTCTGAGCGCTGTGAACTCGGTGAGCAGAAAGAGGCTATCTTGGCGGTAAAAGTGCCAGAGAGACCGGGGATATTCCTAAGGTTCTGTGAGTTACTCGAAAAGCGGGTGATGACTGAATTTAACTATCGTTTCAGTAGTCGCGATAAGGCCGTCGTATTTGCAGGCATTCGTTTGTCTGGAGGACAAGTTGAGCTTGATGAGATCATTGCCAGGCTCGAAAATGATGGCTTCGAGGTGCAAGACTTGTCTCGTGACGAAACCGCTAAGCTGCATGTGCGCTACATGGTCGGCGGTCATCCACCGGAGAAGCTCGATGAGCGTCTGTTCAGTTTCGAATTCCCCGAGCACCCAGGGGCTCTGTTTAAGTTTTTAACCACCCTGCAGAGCAAATGGAATATCAGTTTATTTCACTACCGCAACCATGGCGCGGCTTATGGCCGGGTTCTGGCGGGATTTGAGGTGCCTGAATGTGACAGCTTAGCCTTTCAACAGTTTTTAACTGAGCTTGGTTTCGTCTATCAAGAGGAGACAAGCAGCCCGGCTTATAAGCTCTTCCTGGATAACAGAGAGTAGAGACATTAAGAGTCGTAGCGCTGGATTCTGGATAACAGAAGGGTTTCCTGTTACTCATAACCCGTTAACACCGATGAGTATTTTAAAAAACAGAGAGGACGCAACGGCGTCCTTTTTTATGTTATTGTTATTTTTTAAACACTAGTTTGAATTCTGAGCCTGAGATTAAGTTTAAGTGTAAGTTTAAGTTTAAGTTTAAGTTTAAGTTTAAGTTTAAGTTTAAGTTTAAGTTTAAGTTTAACGAGAATGCTGGTGGCCGTTAGTCTTAAGTCCACTTGCGCTCATTAATGCTAAAAAATAAGATGCCTTAAGGCACAGGTACGCCAGTATAACTGTTTAATATGTAGGGAATTCGTATGTATCCGATACGAGTTAACCTTAACCCCTTATCTTTCAGAGAAGACCTTACCGAGGAAAGAAGATGTTAGTTGCACCCTATATCGATGCGTTTAATCCCCCACGTAGAACCCTGATGGGCCCGGGTCCATCCGATGTTTATCCCGAGGTGCTTGCCGCACAATCTCGTCCAACCATAGGGCATTTAGATCCCCTGTTTGTCGGCATGATGGATGAGCTTAAAGGATTAATTCAGTATGCGTTCCAAACGACCAATGAGATGACACTTGCCGTCTCGGCGCCTGGCTCTGCCGGTATGGAAACCTGTTTCGTGAATCTGGTCGAGGCGGGTGAGAAGGTGATTGTCTGCCGTAATGGCGTATTCGGTGAGCGCATGCGTCAGAATGTCGAGCGTGTGGGAGCCATTGCCGTTGTCGTCGACAATGAGTGGGGCGAAGCGGTGAACCCGTCTGATGTGGAAGCGGCATTGAAGGCGCATCCAGATGCCAAATTTTTAGCCTTCGTTCATGCGGAAACTTCAACAGGCGCCCTATCCGATGCAAAAACCTTGTGTGCATTGGCAAAGCAATATGACTGTCTTTCGATAGTCGATGCGGTGACATCACTGGGGGGCGTCGAATTGAGAGTCGATGAGTGGGGCATAGATGCCATCTATTCCGGTAGTCAGAAGTGTCTCTCCTGTGTACCAGGTTTGTCACCTGTGTCATTTTCACCTGCGGCAGTTGCGAAGCTTAAAGCCCGTAAAACCCCTGTGCAGAGTTGGTTCTTAGATCAAACCTTAGTGATGGGTTATTGGAGTGGTACTGCCGATAACGGTGCTAAGCGAAGCTATCACCATACGGCTCCGGTGAATGCGCTCTACGCGCTGCATGAGTCACTACGTTTATTGGCTAACGAGGGCTTGGAAGCTGCTTGGCAGCGCCATGCTGATATGCACCAAGTGCTACGCCAAGGGCTGGAAGGATTGGGACTTAAGTTTGTGGTCGATGAGGCTTCACGTCTGCCTCAGCTCAATGCGGTCTATATTCCCGAAGGTGTGGATGACGGTGCCGTGCGCACTCAACTGTTAGAGAGCTATAACCTGGAGATCGGAGCAGGCTTGGGCGCGTTAGCGGGTAAAGCGTGGCGCATCGGCCTGATGGGCTTCGGTGCCCGCCGCGAGAACGTCGCCTTGTGTCTGAAGGCATTGGAGGATGTACTGAATTAGTGTGCTGAACTAGCCCCCCTGATACTGACTGAATAGCAGACGATAAACAGAAGCAGCATTGAATCGATTCAATGCTGCTTTTTTATGTCTGATTATTTTTATTTATAAAGCCAGGGCCAGCCGGGTTTGAGTCGATGTTCTCCACCAAAGCGTGTTGGTGGTCGCGAGCTGAATCTTATCGTCAATATCTAAGGCTTGCCCCATAACGGGAGTCACTATGCTTACATCGGCGCTATTGGCCAGTTCGACGATTCGCTCTAGCGGTTCGTACCAACTGTGAAAGGCAAGATCGAAGGTCCCGTTGTGTATCGGCATCATATGACGGCCCTTAAGGTCGATATGAGCCTGTATACTCTGCTCCGGCGTCATGTGGATCGTGGGCCAGTCTTTATCATAAGCCCCGGTTTCCATCATGGTGAGTGTAAAGGGGCCGAAGCGCTCACCTATCTCCCTGAAACCATCGAAGTATCCCGAATCACCACTGAAGTAGAGTTTGTTGCGATTCGATTCAATGACATAGGAAGCCCAGAGGGTATCGTTTTTGTCGAATAAGCCTCGCCCTGAAAAATGTTGAGTCGGAGTCGCAGTGATCATGGTATTGCCCAAACTAAAAGATTGCCACCAATCCAGAGCTTGAATTTTATCCGCTGACACGCCCCATTTAAGCAGATGCTTATCGACACCAAGCGGCACGATGAAATGAGACGTTGACGCAGCCAGGTACTTGATTGTTTTCTCATCTAAGTGATCATAATGATCATGGCTGATGATCACTCCATCAATTCTCGGCAGTGAGTCCAGCGCTATCGGGGTCGGGTGAAATCGCTTCGGACCAATAAAGCTGAAGGGGGAGGCGCGCTCGCTGAATACGGGATCGATAAGCCACCTCTTGCCATCCAGCTGCATAAAAATACTCGAGTGACCGAGACGAATGACCAGATCTCTATCCCTTGGCAGCGAGTGTAATTGCTCGGTCGTTAGTTCGACAAGTGGCGGTTGTTGCTCAGGCGTAGCATCGACTCGCTTTTCGGTTACGTAGCGCATCAGTAACGGCATGATAGCCGTGTCATCGCTAAAGTCGGCCGCGGTATTAACAAAGCCACCCTTGGCATTATGGTGTCTGCTCTCTGAACTCTGGTTATCGAGTTCAGCAGAGGTTGTTGTCATCGTCAGCATAGCGCCTCCAAAAAATAAGAGAGTGGTGATTAAGATAATCCGTTTCATAATTCAGCTCGCAAGTAAACTATACGGTGTAGTTTACTTAAAATCGTGTAAAAGTAAACTTGTCAGTGTAAAATAAGCTCAGTGAGTTCAATTTGAAAGATTAAGAGTTTGAAAATGGTAGAGAAAAAAATTTCACGTTCCGAGCTTAAGCGTGGCGCAATCTTAAAGGCTGCGATGGCGGAGTTTCAGGCAAAGGGCTTTAAGGCGACGAGCATGGACGATGTTGCCAGATCTGCAGAGGTCTCTAAACGTACGGTTTATAATCATTTTTCCAGTAAAGAGGTGTTATTTAGCGCCATTATTCTGGAGATGATGGCTCTACTGTGTTCCTTTGAGCATCTTAATTTTTCAAATGATATAGGGTTAGAGGAACAGCTGCAGCAGCTGGTGGACTATGAGATAGCACTGCTGAGATCTCAGGCCTTTATGGATATGGCAAGGGTCATTATTGCCGAAGCCATACATTCCCCGGCTTTGATCCAAGGTGCAATGGAAGAGTTCAGTAAGCAGGAGTCGCCTCTGAGCAGCTGGTTCCATAGTGCGGTAGATGCCGGTGCGCTTAACTGTCAGTCCCCGGAGATCTTAGTGACCCAGTTTACGGGGGTGATTAAGGCATTCTGTTTTTGGCCACAGTTAGTACAGGGTGCAGATTTCCCGGGTGATGAGGAGGTGGCCTTAATCACGCAGACTGCTGTGCAGATGATTTTGAAGCAGTATGCATAACTACTCGTGGTTAAGCTGCTTATGGTTTCGCTATTTAAGTTCTAGTTATTTAAGGTTTAGGTAAAACCCAGTTCAAGGAGAATAGCCGATGGCATTAACGGTAAGAGAAGCAACACTGAAAGATCTGGATGTCGTTTATGACTATACCAATTGCATTAAATAATTAACCAATTCAGAGCCCCTCAGGATTTTCAATTCAAGGCGCATTGATGAGGAAATGGTTATTCCCTTTTAAGTCAATGCAAAGCAGAAGTGGGAAGCCAGAGGGGCTCACGTAGTGCGAGTTTCAAAGCCCTATATGCTGCACTGGATGCTTTCGATATACGACTAAATGGATTTAGGAGGTAGAGCAACGCAGGAGCTTGTTGCCGAGAATAACTATTAGCTTCAATCATCCTACTTGCCTACAGAGCTTTGAATTCTCGCTGAATGGTCAGGTACTTAATACAATTGGTATTAATACTGGCGATCGCGAGACATCACGGCGAAGAGCAATATGTTGTTACCGGTAAGCGTGAACTGGAAGAGTCGGGTTTTGGTCCGTCGCCTAAATTCGGTGTCTTGCTCGCCGAGGTTGATAATAAGGTCGCGGGATATGTATCCTACACCTGGAACTACTCGATTTGGCTGGGTTCTTCATACATGAATATCGATGATGTTTTTGTATGGGAGGAGTATCGAGGCCAAAGAGTCGGTGAAGCCTTGATGATAAAGGCCAGAGCTGTGTGTCAAATGGCGGGAGTTAAACGTTTGAAGTGGGAAGTCGACCAGGATAATCATCAGGCGATTAATTTTTACCAACGTCTGGGAGCCCAGGTCAATATCAAAGGAGTGTGTCGCTGGGGCGTGGATGAGTGAGGTCAGGGCCTGACACCTTAATTAGAATGACTATTGCCACTGCTAAAAAAAACAGTATTGGAACTTTGTCTAATACTGCTGTTTTGCTTTATAGGAGTTATCTATTCTGTAGGAATACTATTGCGAATGAAGCAACTTAATCGCCTCTTGCTGATTTTTATCTTTGGCATAATCTAAGGCGGTCTTTCCCTCCGTATTCTTTAGCTCTTTAATCACGCCCGCGTCTAATAAGGGCTTTATTGTTGCGATCTCACCGCCACCATAACGCGTTGCGCAGTGCAGAGCCGTGTCACCTACCGCACTCTGTGCACTGATCTCAGCGCCCCTCTTCAGCAGCAGGTGAATCATATCGACTCGATTGTAAGCGGCGGCATAATTGAGAGGATAACTCCCGTTCTCATCTTTTGCGTTCACATCGCTGCCTTTCTCAATTAATACCTCAACCCGGTTAATTTCTCCCTTAGAAATGGCTTCATGCAGTTCACCGGCCACCGATAGGTTTATAGAGGTAGTTCCTAACATTAAGCAGATCAGAATGACCATTATGCTTTTCATCTTTTACTCTCCTCATGAGTACTCGAACCTTAAGTATAGTCGCTGCCGGCTCTATATTCTGATGCGAAAACCCGATGGCTCACAGCGTTTTATGAGGCAAGAATTATGCTTTTTTTTTACCTGAAAGTAAGGCTGATTATTTGCTGTTTTTCTTTGACAGGTAAGGAGATAGTCTATTCTTAAATTAAGATGGGACAAAAAAAATAGGCCAAGGATATGAGAATGACGCTGCAGTTTTTAGGGGCGACGCAAGAGGTCACCGGCTCTTGTCATCTGCTGGAGGTGAATGGCCAGCAACTGCTGTTAGACTGTGGACTTATTCAAGGAGGGAAGGCTGACCAGCTACGTAACCATGAGCCATTCCTGTTCGATCCTAAGGCCATTGCCGCCGTCGTATTAAGTCATGCTCATATCGACCATTCCGGTCGTCTTCCTCTACTGGTTAAGTCCGGATTCTCTGGCCCTATCTTTACCCATAAAGCGACCGCAGAGCTGTGTGCCATCATGCTAAAAGATGCGGCCATGCTGCAGCGACGTGATGCGGAAAGGTTGAATAAGAAGCGGGTCAAGCAGGAGATGGAGCCCATCGAGCCCCTCTTTATTGAAGAGGATGTCGATAGGGCCATGGCACAGTTTGTGTTGCTGGATTATGGCGATATGACCCGGATCATCCCCCATGTCGATATCTGTCTGTCGGATGCCGGCCATATATTGGGATCGGCGATAGTCGAGCTTTTCTTAGGGGAAGGAGTTGAGCAAAAGAAGCTGGTTTTCAGTGGCGACTTAGGCCGTGCGGGTATGCCCTTATTGGAAGACCCCAGTACTGTCGACAGTGCCGACCTAGTGATGATGGAGAGCACCTACGGTAACCGAATGCATCGCAGTTGGGATGACACGATCGAAGAGCTTAAACAGATTTTTGCCAAAGCTATAAGCGAGAGCCATGGCAATATTCTTCTGCCGGCATTCTCGGTGGGGCGTGCACAAGAGCTGCTTTATCTGTTTCACCTGTACGCAAAGGAGTGGGATCTGTCTCGTTGGAAAATCTGTCTCGATAGCCCCATGGCGATAGAAGCGACGAGTGTCTATCTGAATAATTATCCCTTGATGGACGATGACTTTAAGCGGTTTACCCGTATGCATCCCGGGCAACATCCCTTGTTATCCAATGTAGAGTTTATTCTCAGCACCGACGAGTCTATGCTGCTCAACGATATACATAAGGGACATATCATCATTGCCGGTAGTGGTATGTGTAATGGTGGGCGTATTCGATGCCATCTGGAGCATAATCTCTGGCGCAGTGAGTGTGATGTGATCATCTGTGGTTATCAGGCCATTAGCACTCCGGGTCGATTGTTAGTAGATGGGGCCAAACAGCTCACGATTAACGGTAAGAGCATAGAGGTTGCAGCGGCTATTCATACGATCGGCGGCCTCTCTGCACATGCGGATCAAGCCGAGTTGATACGCTGGTATCGTCATTTTAAAGAGAGGCCACCACTCGTCTTGGTGCATGGTGAGTCAGAGGCGCAAGAGGGGCTGGTCGATAAATTGCGGCAGGAAAACAGCACTTGCCCACAAGCCCTCGCTATTGCCGCCTATGGTGACAAGCTCGACCTGAATGCGTTACCTGAATTGACCTGGATAAAGCCGTGATGTTTAGGTTTATTGACCCCGTACCCGGACGACCGTTCGGATACGGGAGTTAATTACCAAGCTAACAAAGCACTTGGGTTTAGAAGGTATAGTCCATTTTCACCCATGCGGTACGACCGGGTTCATTGACCTGAAACATCGGCTCACTACCTGGGATATCGTTACCTGCACCAGAGCGACTCACATGCTCGGCATAGGTGATATCAAACAGGTTTTCGATACCGAAACTCACTAAAACCGCGTCGCCATGCTTCCATGATCCATTGATAGCGAGTGTGCCGAAGCCACTGCTCTCTGCCAGATCCTGGCCAGAGATATTGCCTTGACCGATAGAGACTCGATCCTGAGCCGCAACAACACGCCAGAACAGTCCCGCCGTCCACTCTTCTCCCTCATAATTGACCGATACACGCCCCTCCATAGGAGAGATCTGTCCCAGAGGGGTATCCTGAGTGTCATTTTCTCCATGGCTATAACTAAGTGTCGTTTGTGCCGACCACTGCTCTGTAAATGGGTAGGTTATGCCAACTTCGCCGCCCCATATGGTCGCATCGACATTATAGGCGCTGGTCATTGGTGTATTGGAGTCAACCAAGATGTAATCATCGACCTTGCCATAATAGAGTGAGGTCGATATTTCGATATCGGCTTGATATATCCAGCCAATGTCCAATTGAGTTGTCTTCTCTGGCTCGAGATCGAATGCCTTGGTGGAGAGATTATCCGGGCTGGCCTTCATGATCTCCCAGTAATCGGGGATCCGCTGTGCATGACCCGTGCCTAAGTAGTATTGGTTATTACCATTGAGATATTCATAACGAATGAAACCGCTGATCAGGTCGTCACTACGTTTACCCGTCTGCGCGACAAAGAGTTCAGTATCCCAATGGTCGAAGCGTAAGCCTGAGAGTAGATTTCCTCCTCCTAATGCATAGTCGGCTTCGATAAATATCCCCATGTTGTCATAGCGCATATTATCTTTAAATGGTTTAGATAGCAGGTCGTCGAGGCCGTTATCAAACTCAGGATTGATGCTACGTCCCTCGTGGGTACTCTGCATGTAATCGATACCTAAGGTAGCCTCTAAATCCTCACTGGGTGTGAGCTCCAGCCAGAAGTGACCCCCTGAGGTTTTGCGGCGAACATTGACTCCGGAGTTCACCCCTTGATCGAACTGATCCATAATATGGTCGTTCTTATTGGTGTAGGCCTGAAACTCGACTTCGCGAATTAGCTCTGAGTCGAACTCGAACTGAGTCAACAGGGTGACATTTTCATTATTGATCACCCGGGCTTTATTGGCCCTGTCGGCGTACTCGGCTTCACCATCAGACTTACCATAAGCGAGTTCAATAACACTGGTGTCTGTTGGGGTCCACCCCAGAGCGATATTGTAGTTGTTACGATCGTAGCTGGATTGCACCGTGTTTCCGTCACCATCTTGGTAGTGATCGCTGCTGGATTGATTGATATCCAGATCGAGATAATGGGTCTCATCACCGGCTTTCAGCTCGACAATATAGTCTTGTCGTTCGAAACTGCCGGCGGTGACACTGGCCCGCCCCTCAACGCCGGGTTCGACAAAGCTATGTCTATCTTTTTCAAACAAAACGGTTCCGGCGGAGCCAACCGGACCATATTTTACGGTTTGTGGCCCCTTGATCACTGTGATGCTGTCATAGGCTTCCGGGTAGATATAGGCCGTCGGCGGATCCATACGTCCACCACAGGTGCCATACACATGCTGGCCATCATCGACGATGCTGATGCGTGAGCCGCCCATGCCTCTTAAGGATGGATCGCCACCGGCCCCCCCTTTTCGACCGATACTGAATCCGGGAATGGTTTTCAGGAATCCTGCACCGTCATATGAGGGGAGAGGGAGCCTTGGCTTCTTGGGATCGGTAACGACCTTTGTCGGCTCGCGCATCAACTCACCTGTGATGACGATATAGTCGTCACATCGACGGTCTTCACAGTTTCTGGGCTCATCCTCGGCAAGGGCTGTCTGAGGGAAAACCAGAGTTGGAATACTTATGGTTGCGGTGATCACTGAGGCCAGTGTTATTGTTTTATGTTTCATGGCGACGCTCTTTTATTTTTAGTTGCGTCTTTTTCGCAGATGTTTAGCTTGTTAACAAAGGGAAAGGTAAGTTGTGCGACAATGTGTCACAGCTTAAATTGATCTCTCTCACATCTCCATTCGTTGCCACTGTCTGCTTGTTGAAATTTCACTCAGTTATCTGTGGATGACGCCACCGAGACTATTTGGTCTCAGTGGCTTAAGGATGAGTCGGTGGAGCTACCTATTTAAACAGCTGGACGATAATGAGCGTTATAAGTAGTGGGCAGATAAATTTCACATAAACGGGCCAGACACGCCAGAACAAGCTTTTGCTATCGACGCCATCCTGAGCCTGGATCTCTTGAAGCAGGCTGTTTCTCTGCCATACCCAACCCAGATAGATGGCGATACCTAAGGCGATGAGTGGCTGTGCGCGTTCGGTGGTTAACGTGATCATAAAGCTAAACAGATGCTCAAAGTTCATTACCACGGTAAGGGATAAGACAATAATCAGTGCGCCAACCAGATAAGTGGCCTTGTTACGCCCCATATCCCTTTTCTCCATCAGATAGCTGGTGGGCACTTCGACAATCGAAATTGCAGATGTCAGGCCTGCTATGGTCATTAGCACGAAGAAGATAAAGGCCAGCAGGTATTGTAAGTTGCCCCCTAAGGTATCAAACAGCGCGGGTAGCACAGTAAACACTAAGGTGTCTGAGTTTAACAGGCTGCCATCTTCACCGAAGATCTGCACCCCATTGTGTTGAGCCACATACATAGCCGGGATAATCATGAGTGCGGCCAGGAAGGCCACACTGGTATCGGTAAGGGTCACATAGGCCGTTAGCTTACCCAAGTGTTCATTCTTATTTAAATAAGCGCCGTAGACCATCATGGCACCTGTACCTATGGTCAGGGAGAAGAAGGTTTGCCCCAGAGCACCGACGAGAACATCGGGATCCCAGACTCGGGAAAAGTCGGGAACTAATAGTACTTTAAGCCCTGTCATCGCACCGGGTAGAGTCAAGATATAGCCCACCCCTAATACCAATATCATCAGAAGCAGTGGCATTAAGCGTTTGGACCAGCGTTCGATCCCCTGCTGTACTCCCTGGCGTATCACGTAGATAACCATCAAGATGAAGATGGTTGTGAAGAGCAGATTACGTGATAGGGAGAAATCCATTAACCAATCAGATGCCGCCGTAAAACCAAAGATTTCCGCTACTGGTGCCAGGGCAAAGCTGACAAACCAACCCGACAATATAGTGTAGAAGGTACAGATCAAGGTTGCGGTGACAATGGAGGTGAAACCGATCGCTTTACCGATTTTCTTACTTAGCGTGTTGTTGCCAAGTTTAGCCATCGCATCGGCAGGGTTAGTCTGACCGTGACGTCCAATCATCAGCTCGGCAACCAGCATTGGATACCCTAAAATTAGGATCAGTATCAGGTATACAAGCAGGAAGGCACCACCACCATGGGTTGCGGCTTGAGTGGGGAAGCCCCAAATATTACCGACGCCAACGGCTGAACCAGCCGCCGCCATAATAAAGCCCAATCGTGAGCTAAAGTGATTTGAATTTGTGCTGGCCATGCCTGCCTCTTTCTGTTTTCAAGAGGGCGCATGATAGAGGTTTATCATTATTGGTCAATGGTGCTTTATGTCGAAAATATGTTACATTTCGACTATCTGAATCGCTATTCCCATCTTCTGTGATTTTATATTCCAATCTTTGGTTGTTTTGCGCCATAAGTTTGCGCCGAACGCTTTTGTGGTCGTCACTGACGCAAGAAAATGGCGTTTGAATTAATTTACTATTTTGAGCCCAATCTAACTAATAATGCCAGCTTGGAGTGAAGTCTCATCAATATTTTGAGCAACAATACCAATAGGTATAACCTATCTGGGGAACTGAGTTCGTGGGTATTAAACTCAGGACTGGGGGAGAGGTATGCAGGTTTGGTTTTTCACCTGTTTGAGCACAAAGCTTGAATGTACTCCGGCAATGTGGGGATCTGTGGTGAGCTTATCTAACAGGAAAACCTTAAATTGGCTCATATCTTCAACCAGCACCTTAAGTTGGTAATCTGCGTCACTACCCGTAAGCAGGCAGCACTCGAGTACTTCATCGTAACCGCAAACCAGAGTTTCAAATGATTCTAAAATCTCGCGTGAATGCTTCTCCAATCTCACCTGAACATAGGCGGTCAAAGACAGATTGAAATGCTCGGCCGAGAGCAGTGTGGCGTAACCTGCAATGAAACCAGACTCCTCCAGCGCCTTGACACGTCTGGAGCATGGAGAGGGGGATAAACCTATTTTTACAGCCAGTTCTTGATTAGACAGTTTTCCATGACTCTGGAGCAGTTTTAAAATAGCGAAATCTATCTGATCGAGTTGTAACTCTGCCATGTTATCGGGTCTCGTAAAAGTTCGAGGTTAACTGTTGAGGGGGATAGCATAGCCTTATCTCCCCCCTTTAGCATCTATTTCACTGACCGTTATTATCAAGGTTTGAGCGTGAGCCGCTTCTGTCGTAACTTGGTGCTCAGATCTGTATAGGCCTTAGCGCCATAGGGAAAGGTTTTATGGATGAAGAATAGACTGAATAGGCTAATCACTCCGCCGAGCACAGTCGATGCCAGTACATCTTGAGACCAATGCATACCCAATAGCATGCGACTGAACCCCATGGTGATGCTCCAAATGAACAGTATCGTCGGCAGTACCAGATTTCCTGCTAACAGAAGGTAGTAACTCGCTATCATGGTGAGAGTCATCGCGAAGAGCGTGTGGCCCGAGGGAAAGGCAAAACCTACCTCATTCTTCCAATGTTGTTTGACTAGAGGAGAGAGGACTAAGTCTGTTTCGGCGTGTTCGAGTCGCTCGAGTGACGCCGTCATCTGTGCCTTGCGTTCTGCCTTCGTTAGGGTGTAGAAGTTTTCAGTGTTGAGCAGGTATTGCTGCTCCAGCCAAACCGCATTGGGGCGAGCCTCGTTGAAGAAAGGCTTGAGGTAGTGATTAAGCCCTAATGTCGTGCACATACCCAGAGAGATGGTGAGAAACAGGCTGATAAACTCCGCTTTGGCGAGACGATGGTAACTAAGCAATAAGATAAAGAGTACCGTTGCGACTCCATAGGGAGCCGTGCCCGATGAGGTTAACCAAAACAGCCCCTCTGCCGATAGTGAATTCAGTGGCAATAGCGGAAATAGAGCGGTATCAGATATCAACAATATCGCTGGTATGATGGTTAAAATGGCCCAACCCATCATCATGGGACCAAGTGGAAAACGCGATTTCAGTAAAGATAATAGTTTCAAGAATAGGGTCTCATACCGATGGTGAAGGACTCTTTGCCAAATAGTTTTTCAGGCTAACGCGCAACAAAGATATTGCCAAGCGAATAGCCCGATAAATCGACCATTTAGGATAATTGACGGCAAGGCATTAACACTGAATTAGCACTGATGTAAAACTTCGCGCATCATATTTCACAGTGCAGACTCTTATGCCGGGTAATAAACATCAGAACCAAGAGGGCTATAAGCAGCAAGCCCGTTCCCATCAGCAATGCGAAATCTTCAAGTCTTAAGATTGAGTACAGCACAGCGTACAGACAGACCAACATGGCCGCGATTATCCCTCCCTTTCTCATGCTGGCAGTCGCACTGGCGACATAAGGCGATATAGATAACACCGGGATACTCGCCGCAATCATATAGGCTTGAGCGAAGGCTAGATGTTCTGATAACGAGAGTAACAACAGGTAGAAAAGGGTGACGGCGCAGCCGACCAACAGGTATTGAACCAGACTAAGCGAGCTTTGTTGGCTAAGCTCAAATATCAAAAGTACGATGAAGGTTAATGCAATAAATAACATGCCATATTTGACCGAACGCTCCACTTTCCCATAGTGAGTGACGGGCTCAAATAACGCCGTGCTGGCTTCAACTTCGGTAAGGTTTATTTCAAGCTGCTTAGTGAACACTTGTGGGTAGTTACGGGTCAAGTGGCTGATCTGCCAACTTGCCTTAAACCCTGTGTCTGTGATCTCTCTACTCGTTGGCAGGAGCCCGTTAAAGCTGGGGTGGGGCCAATCGCTCGAGATGCTGATGTTGGTCTGCTCACCTAAGGGCAGTGCACTAATGGCCTGTGATCCCCGAAGCTGTATCGCAAAGTCGACATTAAATTGAGTCTGATTAAGATTTAAATCTAAACCTAAATCTATGGGTAGGTGAAAGCCACGCTCCAGTCCTGGTTGTTGGGGTAATCCGGTTCCCGGCATGATGTCGCCCACGGTATTTATATTTGATGACGCCGTTTTAGAACTGGTCACTTCAAATGATTCAATTTTCTCAATCGCCTGATTGGCTGAGATACCGAAAACCAGCCGGGCACTTTCAGCCTCCAGGGAGATAAGGTTAGGGATCTTTATCTCGGGAATGACGAACTTAGCTCTGCCACTGACCGTGGTACTGTAAACTAAGGATTGGTATATCCCTCTTGAGCGAAAGTCGTGGGCTAGATCCATATCGAGATCCAGAACTTTTGGCAAAATAACCAACTCATCTTGGAAGCTGCTCTTAATTTTTACCGTGTATCCTTCATCATCGATCTTCTCCTGAACGACCTCATAGCTATAAGGTAAGACGAGTGCGGGTCCAGCGATTCTCTGCTGCTCTCCCCATGAACGGCCAATTTCATTAACCACGTCGTGATAGAGGTACTCTCTGTCTGAGGTCATATTCATAACAAGCCCAAGCGGAATGGAAGAGAGCAGTGACATTCCCACAAGAACGATGATCTTATGGGTTAGGTTAGTGGTAGCCGTAGTGAAGAAATTGAGCATGATAAATCCCTCTTTGATGCTGAGAGTATTGAAACAGAATTTACCTGGCCTATGAGGGCAAGCTAGTGATCAATAGTGGCGAGAAAAGGGCAATGTTGTGGTGGGTTGCTCCTTTTTCTGCTGGAAGATTTCGATTTATATTCATCTGAATTTGGAATGATAAGTGGCAAGGCGTAACCCTAATTCAGTTTATATTACCAATCGATGAAATAGCTATTTGGTTTTCTGGGTCTATTGGTGCATCTGATTTGGAGATGAGTATGTTCGAGATTAAATCAATACGTGCCTTAGCCATCGCACGAGTGCTATTGGGAGTATTTTTACTGACAACAGCAATGAATCGCTTTACTGCAGTCGATGCGAGCTATTTTGCTAAACAACTGGTGGCGGTGAGCTTGCCCGATCTAGCTTGGTTATCGGCTGTGCTAGGTGTCATGCAGTTAACTGTGGTTGCCGCATTAATCTTTCCTGCGCATAAGCTGAGCCAGTATATGCTCTATCTCTATTCGCTGGTGGCTTTGGTACCTATCTTGATGCTATTCACTCACCCAGTGTGGATAGAGAGCTTAGGCGGCTTTCCTGCCATAGGTGCGGGGCAAGGACTGATTAAGTATCTGGCCATTGCTGGTGTAACGGCTTATATCGCCTCCAACTACGCCGGACATCGACAGTTAAACCGCCTTTCACTTAAGCTGATATGGGCGGGGGTGATATTAGTGATGATGTGGATAGGAGGAATGAAGTTCACTCAGATAGAAGCCGATGGTATAGAGCGTTTGATGGCGACGAGCCCGTTTTTCAGCTGGATATATGATCTGTTTAGTGTGCTTCATGGTTCATACTTTATCGGCATCATTGAGTTGGTTGCCGTACTCGGGCTGCTGCTCGGCTATAAATATGCGTGGGCGAGGACATTGGGATTATCGGTTGCGGCATTAACCTTCCTGGCGACACAAAGCTTTGTTATTAGCTTACCCGCTTATGAGTTGAGTCATGGTTTTCCCTTATTAACGGGAAGTGGCCAATTTATCGTGAAGGATCTCGTCTTGCTGGCGGGATGCCTTTTATTTTATGCATCGAAAAAGAAAACGGTCGAATAGAGTCTTCTACACAATAATGAAGAGCGCGAAAGCGCTCTTCATTCGTATCATGCTTAACCTGAAGCTTATTCGCTTTCACTCTCGTTGAGTCTCTTCTCCAGTGCATCGACTTGTGCCTGAAGGGCTTCAAGTTTTTCACGTGTCTTTAGTAGCACATGTTGTTGTACTTCGAACTCTTCATGAGAGACAACATCTAATTTCATCAATTGATTTTGAAGGACCTGCTTACTTTTTTCTTCAAATTCGCCAGCGAATTGCTTCAGTCCGCTAGGCAGGTTTTCGCTCAGTTGCTTAGCAACTTCTTCGATTTTCTTTGGATTGATCATGATCTATTTCCGCTGTGGGCTATCGCCTTTGATTATTAGTTAGGATTGTACCTGAGCCAAGGTTTATTGGACAACAAAAGCTGTGTAAATAAAAAAGGCCCTAGCCATGAAGATGGTTAGGGCCTTATGTTTAAACTATGAGTGAGTTATCACTAGTTCGCTGCGATATGTCCCTCTTCATCGAACACTGGAAGAGGCTCATGCTTCTCTGCAAGATAGGTATAGATCACCGGCAGTACAAACAGGGTGAACAGGGTACCGATAGCCAGGCCTGAAACAATAACGAGGCCGATATTAAAGCGTGCAATGGCACCAGCGCCTACTGCGAATAGCAGCGGGATTAAGCCGGCAATCATGGCCGCTGTCGTCATCAGGATTGGACGCAAACGTACTGTGGCGGCCAGTTTAATGGCCTCCATCTTACTCAGGCCATTATGCAGTTGCTCCTCTTTAGCCACTTCACACATCAAGATACCGTGTTTGGTAATCAAGCCCACCAAGGTGATGAGACCGACCTGGGTATAGATGTTCATCGATGAGAGGCCAAATATGTGAGTCCAGCCCAATGCGATGAGTGCACCACTGATGGCGAGCGGCACCGATACCAGGATAACCAAAGGATCTCTGGCACTCTCGAATTGACTCGCCAGAACCAGGAAGATGATGGCAAGTGCCAGACCGAAGGTAGCAAACAGAGCCGAGCCTTCTGTGACATATTGGCGAGCTTCACCTAAGAAGTCATAGTTGTAGCCTTTAGGGAGATCGTTATCACCGATATTCTTAAGGAAGTCGATGGCATCGCCGATAGCGACACCCGGTGTTGCCACTCCGCCTACAGTCAGAGCATTCATCTGATTGAAGTGAGGCAGAGAGCGTGGCTCGGCTACCATCTCAATATCGACTAAGCTCGATAGTGGTATCGAGTTACCGTCTGCAGCCTTAACATAGAAACCATCGAGCGCCTCGGGGTTGGCACGATACTGACGCTCAACTTGAGGGATCACCTCATAAGAGCGACCGTCTAAGTTGATGCGGTTGACGTAACCGTCACTCATCATCGTCGTTAGGGTCATACCAATGTCTTGCATCGTGATGCCATAGGTCCCCGCAAGATCGCGTTTGATATGGATCTTCATAGTACCGGAGTCAAACTTAAGGTTAATCTCCGAGTAGACAAATAGCGGACTCTGCTGCACTTTCTCCAGCACGCTGCTTCCTATCTGGAACAGGCTTTCAAAAGAGTTAGATGTCGTGATAACAAACTGAATAGGCAGACCACCGGATGCACCCGGAAGTTCAGGCATCTGGAATGTGGTGACTGCCATTCCCGGCACTTGCTTCACCTCTTCGCCCAGCATCTTCTGCATCTCTTTCTGGCTCTTATCGCGCTCACTCCAAGGGACTAATGGAGCGATACCGAAGGCTTGATTCGAGTTAGGGATCCCGACGAAGGCAAGAGAAGCCGCCGACTCAGGATGTGCCTTGATCATATCGGTGACTAACGCCATATTCGATTGGATGTAATCTAAGTTAGCCGTAGAGGGGGCGGTGCCCATCATCATAACGACACTCTTATCTTCGTTGGGTGCCAGCTCTGATGGTATAAAACTGAACATCACCGGTAAAGAGGCGAAGACGATAACAGCGAAGGCGATAACGACGGGTCTACGCTCCATTACCGCATTCAGCATCCTCTGATAGCGTTTCGTCATGCCCTCAAGAAAGTTCTCGACGGCAAACTCAAAACGGTTGGGAGCCGAATGAGGCTTCAAGATCTTCGAGCACATCATAGGTGACAGAGTTAGGGCCACAATTCCCGATATAAACACCGCACCAGCTAAGGTTAAGGCAAACTCCTTAAAGAGGGAGCCTGTGATACCGCCCATCAATGCAATTGGCGCGTACACGGCCGCCAGCGTAATGGTCATAGATATAACGGGAACCGCTATCTCGCGAGTACCGATAATAGCGGCTCTAAATGGCGACTCGCCTAACTTGATATGTCGGTCGACATTTTCTACTACCACGATGGCATCATCGACCACCAAGCCGATGGCCAGTACCATGGCTAGCAGTGTCATCAGGTTCAGCGTAAAGCCAAATATCATCATTATGATGGCAACACCGATCAAGGAGAGCGGAATGGTGACAATAGGGATAATGACCGCGCGAAATGAGCCTAAGAACAGGGTGATCACTATGATAACGATCAATGCAGCTTCACCTATGGTCTTAATGACCTCTTGAATCGATTCATCGATGGCAAGAGAGGAGTCATATAGGATACGGGTCTTCATAGAGACAGGTAAGTTACGTTCGATATCGGGCATGAGTGCGCGAGCATCGGCAGCGACAACTAATGGGTTTGCCGTTGGAGTCACATCCAGTGCAACAACTACAGCCTCCTGACCATCGGCAAGCGCGCGGTAGACATCGTGACTCTTCTCTAAGCTCACATCGGCAATATCACCGAGTCGAACCACAAGCCCCTCTTTACTGCCTATGACCAGTTTTTTCAACTCATCGACGGTAGCAACCTGAGTATCTGCGGTACCGTTAAACAGGGTAAAGACCCCATTAGCCTGACCTACTGCAGATTGATAGTTATTCGCCTGTAAAACCTGCATGACCTCAGTTGATGAGAGACCGAAGGCTCCCATTCTAGCGGGGTCTAACCAGATCCTCATGGCATATTTAATACCACCGTAGAGGTTAACCTTAGCGACACCGTCGATGGTGAAGAGTTGAGGTTTTACCACTCGCTCTAAGTAATCGGTGATCTGGCTCGAGTTAATCTCATCGCTATAGAAGGAGATATAGAGTACGGAGGTTTGTGAACCCGTCGACATATCAACGGTCGAGTCTTCGGCCTCTTTAGGTAGTTGAGACCGCACCGAATTTACCTTGGCAAGAATGTCAGCCAGGGCACCATTGGGGTCGGTATTAAGCTTCATGTATACGGTGATTTTTGAGCTGCCTAAGAAGCTATCCGATGTCATGAAGTCGACGTTATCGGCTTGAGCTAACGCTTGCTCAAGCGGCTGGGTGATGAAGCCTTGGATCAGGTTTGCATCGGCACCGTAGTAGCTGGTGGATACCGTGACCACTGTGTTGGTCATCTCTGGGTATTCACGTACCTGCATGTTGCTCAGGGAGTAAAAACCCAAGAGTAACAGCATGAAGCTTATCGAGGCGGCGAGTACCGGCCTGCGAATAAATATATCAGTAAAGCGCATTGCCAGCTCCTATTATAGTTGTGGCATAGTGGCTGGAGGAGTTAATGCTTTATCCTCAGTCACTTTGACTTTGCTGTTGTTACTTAATCGAATTTGCCCCGATGTCACTATCTGATCGCTGGCTTTCAGTTCACCTGTGACTAAGGCGTTATTTCCGTTACGCTCCAGTACTTCCACATTGATCTGTTTAACACGTGTTACCGTTTTTCCCTCTTCAGAAACTTCGTTAAGGATGTAGATAGAGTTACCGTAGAGAGTGAAGTTAATGGCGGTTTGAGGCAGAACAAGTTGATTGGTCATCTCTGGCAGTAACACTTCGACTCGTGCAAACATACCGCTACGCAGTTTGGTATCGGTATTTGGAATGGTTGCCTGAATTTGAATGAGACCACTCTGGTAGAAAACCGCAGGCTCAATGGCTGATATTTTTCCTTCAAATGGCTGTTTTGGATAGGCATCGACGAAGACGTGGATGATCTGTCCGGTTGAGATGCGTGGAAGCTGGGTTTGTGGCACGGTAAAGCGGATCTTCATGGTGCTGATATCTTCGAGGCGAACAATATCGGCGCCAGCCTGCAGATACTCACCTAAGTTAACGCTGCGTATTCCCACCAAACCATCGAAAGGTGCATCGATCTCTCTACGGTCTATGGTGGCCGTTAAGCTTTCTATATCGGCTTTCAGGGCCAGATATTTTGATTCACTATTATCTAAGTCTTGCTTAGATACCGACTTTTGCTTGTAAAGGCGTGTGAGTCGTTTGAAATCGGCTTCGGCGGCAGGTAATTGAACCATCTTGCCCTTTAAGTTGGCTTTTTCGACCTTAGAGTCGAGCACGATCAGGCTGTGGCCCTTACTTATCGAACTCCCGTTTTCAAAGTTTATCTCAGAGACGACACCCGACAGTTCATTGGCAATGGTGACACCTTGATTGGGTTCTACAAAACCGATCGCATCTATGGTGGGTTGCCAGCTTTCTGGGATCAGTGTCATGGTAGTCACTGGCGATTCAGGTTCTGGCATATTGGCAATGGCATCGGCAATTTTACCTTTTACCATGACGTTAAAACCTATTACCGAGCCAAAGGCCAGTAATGCGATGATTAGCATAATCAGGGTCCATTTTTTCATCTGCCTGATTGCTCCTTATGAGTAGTGTTTGGTGGTGTAAGTATGGATTGCCAACAAAGATTGCAGACAAATTCTAGTTCAGTTTTATCATATTGCATTTGGCCGCGACGGATGCTTCTTCCTAGCGCTATAGCCGGTTCTAAAGAGGTGGCAAACAAGGTTTTATCTTGCAAGTTATGAAATACCCCGGCATCTCTTCCCTCTGTGAAAATGTGGTGTAGCCCTTCAAAGGTGCTTCTTTCAAAAGCTTGATGGGGGCCAGTGTCTATGCCTGGAAGGTGGATATATTGCTCATAACTCAGGTTCGCATGGGTTCTTTGGCGTCCAAAATCGACAATGTTGAACCAGACACGCTTGAACCTCTGTTCGAGCGTACCCTCTTCGCAATTATCCAGAATATGGCTCGCCACTACACGTAACACATCTTTTCGGAGCTCGGAGATCAGCTCCTCCTTGTCTGTGAAATAGCGGTAAATGGTACCCGCAGCAACGCCTGCTTCCTGAGCGATCTGTTGCATCGAGAGACCTTGTAGCCCTTTGGTGGCAATGATCTTCTCGGTGGCTTTAAATATAAGTTCGCGTTTGTTATCCATAGTACCTTTCATACAATGTGGATGTAGTGAATGAACGTTCATTCACTATTCTATGTCACTGACATGAATATCGCAATTATCGATTCAGGCTAATGCATGAAAATTTACACTATGGGCGAGTGAAACTTAGCTCAGTGTAGTAGACACTTAACTATTTAATTAGTTTTCACGGCGTTTGTTCTGGATAAAAAAAGGAAGGCTCTTTCTAATTTCTGGTATGATTCACGGTTCCCAAAATATTTCTTAGTTTGTTGGTAAAAGTTAAAAGATGAAGCTAAACCCCGGACAAAATGATGCAGTGCACTATGTTACTGGCCCTTGCTTAGTGCTGGCTGGTGCTGGCAGTGGTAAAACCAGGGTGATCATTAATAAGATCGCCTATTTAGTGCAAAAGTGTGGTTATCAGGCCCGGACGATAGCGGCGGTGACTTTTACAAATAAAGCGGCACGAGAGATGAAAGAGCGTGTCGCTCAGTCTATGGGGCGTAAAGAGGCCCGAGGTTTATGGATATCTACATTCCATACATTAGGTTTGGAGATCATCAAGCGTGAACATAAGGTTGTTGGCTTAAAACCCGGATTTTCTCTATTCGATGATCAAGACTCTCTTGCGCTGCTAAAAGATCTCACCGAAGATGAGTTTGATGGTGATAAAGATCTGCTCAAGATGCTGATAACGGCGATCTCTAACTGGAAAGGCGATCTTGTCGTTCCCGATCAGGCACTGAAGATTGCCAAAGATGAGCAATCACAGCTTTTTGCCAGCTTATACCAACGTTACGCTAAACATATGAAGGCGTATAACGCGCTGGATTTCGATGATCTTATTCTGCTACCCACCTTATTGTTAAGACACAACCAAGAGGTTAGGGAACGCTGGCAGAAGCGTATTCAATACATGCTTGTGGATGAGTACCAAGATACCAACACCAGTCAGTATGAACTCGTCAAATTGTTGGTTGGAACGCGCGCCAGATTTACCGTGGTAGGAGATGATGATCAATCTATCTACTCCTGGCGTGGCGCTAAGCCGCAAAACCTGGTCTTACTGGGTGAAGATTTCCCCAAGCTTAAGTTGATAAAACTCGAGCAAAACTATCGCTCGAGCCAGTGTATTTTAAGAGCCGCCAATATACTTATCGCTAACAACCCCCATGTCTACGATAAGGCGTTGTTTAGTGAGCTTGCCTACGGTGAGCCATTGAGAGTATTGATCGCAGCAAATGAGGAGCAGGAGGCTGAGCGTGTTATAGCAGAGATGGTTCGACATAAATTTGTTGGCAGGACTCAATACGGTGATTACGCCATTCTCTACCGTGGAAACCATCAATCGCGTTTGCTTGAGCGAGCATTGATGACCAACCGGATCCCCTACAAACTCAGTGGCGGGACCTCTTTCTTCGGCAGAGCCGAGATTAAAGATATTATGGCCTATCTCAGACTGGTAGTGAATCCGGATGATGATAATGCATTTTTACGTGTGGTTAACCTGCCTAAGCGGGGGATTGGCCCATCGACACTCGAGCGTTTAGGCAACTATGCTAACGAACGTCATATCTCTATGTTTGAAGCTATCTTCGAAGCCGAGTTAAACCATCATCTGCCTCCGGCCGCGATGGCATCTCTGTATAAGTTTGGTCAATTCGTTATCGACACAGGTGAAAAAGCGACACGCGGTGATCCGGTGGACGCGGTTAAGCACCTAATTCGTAATATCAATTACGAAGATTATCTCTATGAGACCAGCACAAGTGCCAAAGCCGCAGAGATGCGAATGAAGAACATCTCTGAGCTATACCGCTGGGTCACTGAAATGCTTGAGGGCGATGAACTGGATGATGGGATGACTTTGCCTGAAGTCGTCACGCGTTTAACGCTCAGGGATATGATGGAGCGTAATAGCGAAGATGAAGGGGGCGATCAAGTTCAGTTGATGACGCTGCATGCCTCCAAAGGGCTGGAGTTCCCCTATGTATTTATGGTGGGCACCGAAGAGCGGATCCTGCCTCACCAGAGCAGTATCGATGAAGACAATGTGGAAGAGGAGCGTCGCCTCGCCTACGTGGGGATCACCCGAGCTCAGAAAGAACTATGGTTTGTGCTGTGTCGTGAGCGTCGCCAGTTTGGTGAAACTATGCGCTGTGAACCCAGCCGTTTCTTGATGGAGTTGCCGCAAGATGATCTTGTTTGGGAAAACCGTAAGCAACCTCAGAGCGAACAACAGCGTCAGCAGGCGGGTAAATCTAACATTGCCAACTTAAGAGATATGTTTAAAAAGTAATAATATGTAATTTGCTTCTTTCATCACACTGGATAAGGTTGTGATGGAGGAAGTATTTCTGTTTTAAAGTAGGGCGCTAAGCGCAATCCAGATCCGATATTGTCGTCAGGCGTAATACTTCTCCCAGTGCCTGTCCTTGTCCCAGCGTGAAACCTATCTCCTGCAGAGCCTCACTTTGCTGTGTTGTACCAATTCCATCGACAAAGACCGTAAGCTCTAATGCTTGAGCCGTCAGGAAGTGAGCCTTTAATAACTTTATATGCTGTTTGCTTTCAAGCTGATTGGCATAGCTGGGATCGAGCTTAAGGCCTTGTAGCGGCAGGAAGGTGAGGCTGCTTAAGGCGCTGTGAGCGCTTCCATAGGCCATGAGGCCAAGATTAACATTCAGGCTTGTCAATATTTCAAAGGCATTGATGTGGTTATCGGTATCGAGAATAAAGCCTTGTTCATCGAAGAATAACCATAGCTGCTCAGCCTTGAAGCTGCTCTGTTTTAATGCATTTTTGAGTTGTCTCACCGCATGTTTATGCTTCAGGTGTTTTCCGGAGATATTGATATGCAGGGGTAACAGGCTGAGAGAGTGTTTATGCAATGCAGAGTAATCACTATTTAGCTTCTGAAGCAGGTAGATATCGAGTTCGGTTGTGAGCCCACAATGTTCGGCAATATTATTCAGATGAGCCTGTTTGATTTTCCCAAGTCTTGGGTGGTTCCAATAGAGTCGTGGCTCCAATGCCACTGTAGTCTGCGCTCTAAGGTTTTGAATCGGCAGGTAACTTAAAAGCAGCTCATGATTAGAGAGTGCATTTTGTAATTCAAGCTCTAGTTTTACATCTTGGTTGAGCAGTTTGTGAGACTTGTCATCGTATATGACATAGCAACCCTTACCATTCGTCTTGGCCTGATACATGGCTGCGTCGGCGTCTCGCAACAGGGACTCGCTGGTATCCGACTTATGATTATGACTAAAAGCGATACCAATACTTGCCCCGGAAATAAAGTGTTGGTTGGCGAGTTTGTAGGGGCGTGATAGTTCGGTGAGTACACGCTCTGCCACCTCTTCGGCATCGTCGGTTCCATTGATGCTGTCGAGTAAGATGACAAACTCATCTCCGCCAATCCTGCCAAGAGTATCGTTATCGCGTATACAGAGTTTTAGTCGTGATGAGGTTTCCATCAGGAAGCGATCGCCTTCGAGGTGACCCAGAGTATCATTTATCAGCTTGAACCTGTCTAAATCGATAAATAGCAGTGCGAATCGGTCTAATCCATGTCTTCGAATGTGTTTGACGGCCTGAGAGAGTCGCTCCATAAACATTGCGCGATTAGGGAGGCCTGTTAGCGTATCGTGATTAGCATCGTGTACTAATTGCAGCTCTATTTTCCGCCTCTGAGCGATCTCATTCTCTAAGTCTTGATTTAGTATGGCGAGTGCCTGCGTTCTTTCGACGACTTTTTCTTCTAACTGTTCGTAGCTGTTTTTCAATGTTTCAGCAGATAATTTTTGTTCAATTGCCGTTGCGATATGCTGAGAGACAAAGGTCAATAGTTCCAGATCTTTTTCTTGATAACTCTGAGACATGCTTATGCTGTAGATGGTCAACGCCCCTCGAACCTGGCCATGAATAAACAGAGGGATCCCAATCCATTGATAAATATCTTTTGTGCAGTTAAGTTCCGGGGTTTTGGAATAGATCTTACCAGAGTCAATGAGAGCCTCTAGTTCACTGTTGTGCAGCAGTATAGGTTTTCTTGTTTTAATCACATATTCTGTAAGCCCATCACATACCTTTCGGCTGTCGGGTACACAAGAGCTGGCTTGGCTGACGTAAAATGGAAAATGAATATGAGAAAGCTGTTTATCGAGCAGTGCAATATAGCAATTGTTAGCGGGTATAAGGTGGCTAATGACTCTGTGCAGCTCAGAATAAAACACTTCACTATCAATATTTGAGGTTGCCAGATCCGCAATTTCAAATAACGAATTTTGCAGTCGTTCGGCGCGACGTCTCTCGAATACTTCCAGCTTGAGCTTTTCGTAAGCGACGCTGAGTTCTTTGGTTCGTTGAACTATCGCTTGTTCTAGTTGCTCCTGGTGTTGCAGACGTTCCATGACACCAGATATCTGATGACTGACAAAGTTCATCAGCTCAATATCCATTTCGGTGAAATTGATATTAGACGAGTAACTTTGTACGACTAAGACACCAGCAACCGAGTTATTGACCTTAATGGGAACGCCGAGCCAATGATGGCTGGGGGCTCCGCGGCTGACTATCTGTTTGCTCTCTATCAGTTCATTGAATTTTGACTCATCACAGAGCAGATATTCCCCAGTTCTTAGAACATAACCGGTAATTCCGCTGACTAAGGTCTCTGAGAGTTCCTCTTTAGGATAGGATTCGTATGGATGAGTATCTTTTTCATCCAGGAAGAAGGGGATTTCGAGGATATTGGTGTCTGTGTTGAGCAATGCGACAAAGAAATTATCAGCATGAAGCAGCAGATTGAGGGAACGGTGGATCTCTGAATAGAACTCTTCGGGTGAATTGACTTGAGCCGCGAGATTTGAGATCTCCAGCAGCATATTTTGAGTCACTTCCGCTCTTTTATATTTAAGAGCTAATGTCTTTAGGCGTGCAATCCTTTTTTGCATGCGCCCAACTTCGTACTGCGAATATAGAGTCGATTCTTCCCTAAACATGTTTTCCGCCAATCGCTATTTTGTTTTTTTAGAAGCAGGATTTGGACTAACGAGTATTGATAGCATAAATAAGCAGCAGCGCCAAGTCATAATTTTGACACTAGGCGGTACTTTTTTGACCGTAATCGATATAAATTCTCGAAAATAGGTGGAATTGAGTTAAAACTTGAGCAAACAGAAAAAAAAAGCATTAAAGGTGTGGACGTAGGGGGGAATAATCCATAATATATGCGGCGCTAACAAGGCAGGCACCCATAGCTCAGCTGGATAGAGCGCACCCCTCCGGAGGGTGAGGCCGAGGGTTCGAATCCTTCTGGGTGCACCAGATTGATTAGGGGGTCATGTTAGTAAGGTAAGTTGAAAATCAGTGGTGATTGTAGCTCAGTTGGTAGAGCCCCGGATTGTGATTCCGGTTGTCGTGGGTTCGAGCCCCATCAGTCACCCCATTTCATCTGCTTAGCTTTAAAAGTAAAAGCTCGGTGATTAGCGCAGCCCGGTAGCGCATCTGGTTTGGGACCAGAGGGTCAGAGGTTCGAATCCTCTATCACCGACCAAATTTAAAAAGTAGTGAGATATTATCTCGTTATTCGCAAGACAAAAAGATTTTCGGACTCTTAATTGAGATAAAAGTGCGCAGCCCGGTAGCGCATCCTGATTTGAAGCAAGAGCGGACCAGAGAGTCAGAGGTTCGAATCCTGCTTTTTATTAAATCAGCCGACCATTTTTAAAAGAGTTTACGGTGATTAGCGCAGCCCGGTAGCGCATCTGGTTTGGGACCAGAGGGTCAGAGGTTCGAATCCTCTATCACCGACCACTTTCGAAAAGCCTCTTGAGAAATCAAGAGGCTTTTTTCGTTCTTGGCTTGGAAATTTAGGGAAAAAGGCTCAGAGGTTCGAATCCTCTCTCTTTATCAAAGCTGGCCGACCACTTTCGAAAAGCCTCTTGAGAAATCAAGAGGCTTTTTTCGTTTCCGGCTTTCTCATTATCTGAGATCTTGATGATTAGAGTCCTGCTTTTTATTAAATCAGCTGACTATCTAAAAAAGTTTACGGACTCTAAATGAGGTAAAAGGGCGCAGCCTGATTTGGAACATGAGCGGACCAGAGGGTCAGAGGTTCGAATCCTCCCTTTTTATCAAAGCAGGCCGACCACTTTCGAAAAGCCTTTTGAGAAATCAGAAGGTTTTTTCGTTTCCGGCTTTCTCATTATCTGAGATCTTGATGATTAGAATCCTGCTTTTTATAAAAACAGCTGACTACCTTAAAAAATTCTCGGACTCTTAATGAGGTAAAAGGGGGCAGCCTGGTAGCACATCCTGATTTGAAGCAAGAGTGGACCATAGGGTCAGAGGTTCGAATCCTCCCTCTTTATCAAAGCAGGCCGACCACTTTCGAAAAGCCCTCTGAGAAATCAGAAGGATTTTTTCGTTTTATTTTATAAAAACAGCTGACTACCTTAAAAAATTCTCGGACTCTTAATGAGGTAAAAGGGCGCAGCCCGGTAGCGCATCCTGATTTGAAGCAAGAGCGGACCAGAGGGTCAGCGGTTCGAATCCTCCCTTTCTATCAAAGCTGGCCGACCACTTTTATGAGAAAGCCCTTCGAGAAATCGAAGAGCTTTTTTGTTATCTGCTTTGGAGTTAGTGGGAGAGAGTCTGAGGATTCGAATCCTCACTCGTTATATATGCAGACCGACCACCTTCCGAAAAGCCTCTTGAGATATCAGAAGATTTTTCGTTTCCGGGTTTGAATATACAGGGGCAAATCACGCAAGTTTTGATAAGTTCGTCATTCCGTAAAGTGAGGGACGAACTTATACGGAATCTAAGGCTCTAGTCCAGCTGGAGCCTGGATATCTCGCTCTTTAATAATGCAAGCCAAGCAGATACTAAAAAGGCCTCAGAGTTCATCTGAGGCCTTTTATTACTGTATCTTGTAGATGCTACATTTAATCCTCAACATCCACTGGTGGGGATATGTAGCCCATGTAAGCATTGGTTTTCAATGGAATGAAGCGATCTAACTGAGCTATCTCCTCAATGCCGGTTACTATGACCTTAATATCCAGACCTCTTGCGACATTGATCAATGCACGACACAGTTCGCTACTGTGTTCACTCTCATCATAATAGGCAAATGATTGATCGAGTTTCACATAACTTGGTCTCAGCGTTTGCAGGTAAGACATGGAGCCAAACTGACGGCCGAAGTGATCGATACCGAAGTGAGCTCCATTATCACGAATAATCGTGCAAAGTGCCTGACAAGAGTCAGGATCGCTATACACGCCGGCTTCAGGTATATCGAAGCAGATGCGTTCAGATAACCCTGTTGAGCGTAAGAATTGGTTTAGCCACTCATGAAACTTAGGATCGCTCAAACTTTGGAATGTTAAGTTAATTGCGATAGGCTCAAAACTCTTATCGAGGAGGCGATCCTCGTGTACTTTCTCTATGAGACATTTATCCAGCAAAGAGCCAAGTGATAACAGCTCGACATAAGGCATAAACTGCCCTGCATGGACCATCGTCTCACCGAGTTCAAGCTGACAGTACAACTCTCTTTGCATGATATTGTCACTATCATTGAGCTGTACGGGCTGCCACTTAAATTTAAATCGACGGCCATTGATCGCTGAGCTCAAGTGTTCACGCCACTGTTCACGGGTGAAAAGCTGTTTCTCGGTATTTTCAAACCAATGAAAAACTTTATCCTCTTTTATGGCTTTTTGAAGTGCATTATCCGATTGCGCTAAGATGTCTGACACTGTCATTTGACCTATGCGCTCGGCAACACCTATGGCAAAGTTTTCATTGGGCTTGCAGCCTGCTTTAGACATCTCTTGGTTAATTGTGCGGATCAGAGTTTGAAGATATTTGCTGGTTTGCTCATGTTCGGAGCTGGTAATTAAGAACGCAAATTCATAAGCTGCAATTCTTGCTACAACAGAAGTCGCGACCTCATCTAAGTGCTCTTTCAGCTTCTGAGAAAGTAACTTAATCGTTTCATCTCGAACCTGATAGCCGTATTTGCTATGCACCTCCTCTAACCAATCCAACTTAGCCATGACCAGAGCACCACTTTTTGGCTCATTAAGCCAACTGCTTAAATGCCCCATCATATATTGGCGATTTGGAAGTCCTGAGACCTGATCGACTAAGTTCTTCTTACGTAGCTCTCCCACCTCTTCATCGAGAGAGTTAAAGATTAATTTAAGTTGATCTGACATGCTGTTAAAGGCGAGTACGACGGACTTTAGCTCCGTAGTCTTAGGTACCGGCATGTCCGGGCCAAACTTTCGCTGTGAGATCTCTCGAGCGTGCTCCGCGATGGTATGCAAAGGTTTGAGGATCCAAGTTAACCCTACTCGAGCGAATACAATTGCAATTAAAAAGAGCAGTGAAAATACGATAATCGCATTGCTCATCGTGCGCCACAGTTCGTGATAGCCAAACCCTGGGTGAGCGGTTATCTCAAGTCGAGCCAGCTGGATCCAACCTGAGGTGATGGTACTCTCCTTCTTGATTGTCTTGAACAGATCCAGGTCGATAAACCATTGCGGGACGCCTTCAATCTTAACTGAGTTTTCCCAAACCTGTTGTTTGCCATCGACTAACCATGTCAATTTTACCTGCTGGTAATATCCACCTTCAAAAATAACATTGATCAGTGTTTCCGCCCCGACAATATCGCCAGCTTCAAGATCGGGTACTAACATGATCCCAAGAGAGTTGCTGGTGTTGTTAAGATCTGATTCCATCTGCTTCGTAAGAAAGCTTTGAGTCTCAGTGAACTGCACATAGCCTAGACTCGCCACCACCAGTAGAAACAGGCCAAACAGTAGTGAGTATATCTGTCGAAACAGTGTCATTTTTCTAGCTACTCCAATCTTAATTTGGGTTGTCTAAGTCTTTCGACACCCAATCTATATTTGAGATCGTTCCATTTCGCAAGCTTTTTGGAGGAACCTGCAAGAACGCCTCGTCCTTTTTCCTTGTTAAGCCACAACTGTCGACCATTAAAGCTGTAGACCGGTATTAAATCTTTTCTCTGGGTAGCGGGTTTAATTCTTTTATCTAGATTATCGAGTACCCAGGGGATAGCAGAAGGCGTTTCGTAATAAGCCAGAACCATATGGTATTGGTTAACGCTCGTTGCTTTAACCATGGTGATCCGCAACTTATCTTCTGGTACGCCAAGCTGAAGCAGGGTGAAATACTTTGCTATCGAAAAGTCTTCACAATCACCGCCGTTAACTCCGATAAACTCCATCGGCGTCGACCAGTAGTTACTATCACCCCAAAGTTTAATGTCGTCGACAAAGCGAAAAAGATTAAAAAAGTTGTTCACTTTAGTCATCTGTTCTTTTTCGCTTAACCCTTGTGCCTCATCAAGCACCCTAAACCATGCTCTGGCTCGTTTTCCTGCACGTTCACCATACTTGGACTCGAGCGTCGAAGTAATGTGGCCCCTATCCAGTTTTTGCGTAGGTGAAGCATAAAGGCATGATATGGCCAGAGTCAGTGCCAATAATATGAACTGGCAGACTTTTCTGCATGCTAATTTACTACAATAAAGCCTGCCATTCATGATGCTTGGTTTATTTCCTTACTTACTTTACTTCTTCATCAACGGTATAGATATGCCATTTCATATCTGCCGTTGTATCTTCTCCGGTCACTTCTGCGATTACGCGTCTGTTACGGGTATGGGCAATACTCGTCTCACTCATATCAACGGGGCGGTCATAACTGTAACCAATAGCGGTTAACCTATCGGCTTCAATACCGAATTGTTCAGTTAACGTCGATGTTACCGCGTTGGCCCTGTTCTGTGAAAGCGTTAAGTTATGCTCATAAGCTCCCGTCTTACTGCAATGTCCTTCAATGGTGACGACAGTATTTGGATAATCGGTCATAAATGTTGCAATGACTTCTATTTGACCATAGTACTGAGGGTCTATGTAGTAAGAGTCGTTTGCAAACAGAATCTTAAGCTCGGAGCGTTCATTAATCGGCCTAACTTTACCACAGCCGTAGTTGTCGATGGTGGCACCTAATACTGTATCGTTACAACGTTCTCGGGCGACAATTACACCATCAGTGTCAAGATCGTTAAGATCGTGGACTTGATTGGTGGGTTCATCCATGGTGACGATATCACGCGATGAGCAGCCGCCAAGCAAGGCAATACTTAATATGAATATGAAGGTTTTCATTAGTTAACTCCTCCTTCGTAGTTACGCTCACCTTGCCATACATCCGGGCGAGTGACTCTTAATGATTCCAATAATCGGCCGGTAGCATTCAAAATACGGTATTCCGAAAGGATACTATCGTACTCGGCTTCCAGGTAATCTTTACGGGCTTCGAAAAGTTCGTTTTCGGTATCCAATAGATCGAGCAGGGTACGCTGACCCAGATTGAACTGTTGGCTGTAAGCGACTTGTGTATCTTTAGCCGCGATAACATGCTCACGAATATACATTTTTTGCGGCTCTAGTAGCTCGTAGGCGTTCCAGGCCAGATTGACCCCTTCAACGACTTGACGATGAGCGCGTTGACGGATCTCTTTTGCTTCACCGATTTTATATGCGGCCTCTTTCTCACGCGCGAGATCTTTACCGCCTGCAAAAAGATTATATTTGACTCTGACCATGGCAACCAGATCGTTGCTGTATCCGCCGACATCATTTAGGAAAAGGCCTGAACCTGAGATCCCCTCTTCACCATCTAAGTTATTATTCCAGTTCCCTTCCAGATCCAAAGTGAATTTTGGATAGTAGTTGGATTGAGCCGAAGATTTTTCGCTTTTTGCCGCTTCAATATCACTGGCTGCCGATTTCAAGATAGGGTGATTCTCTTGGGCTACTTTGACGCTGGTGCTGAGATCTTCTGGCAACATATCGTCATCGGGGACGGGAACAATTAAGCTTTCTGGCTGTTGTTCTACCACGCGGATAAATTGTGCTTTAGCATCGAAAAAGTTGTTTTTAGCCGAGATAAGGTTTGAATTGGCACGAGCCTGACGACCGGTGATCTGTGACAGATCGGCAACGGAGCCTAGACCCGAATCGGTTCTCTGTTTAATCTGATCGTATATCTCCTGATGGCTGGCCAGGTTTTTCTCTGCCAGCGTCAGTACCTGCTCGCTACGGATATAGTTAACATAAACTTTAGCCACATCGAGAGCCATATCTTCAGCTGCCGAGAAGAGTGCCCACTGTTCGGCACTGGCTTCGAAGCTATATCTGTCAACTTCGCTACTGGTATAGAAACCATCGAATAGCATCTGCTTGATGCTGAAACCAGCCTCACCACGTTCCAATTCAACAACACCATCAGAATCTACTTCACCTACATTTGGCTTTCTGCGTGTCGATGGGCTATCTGTCTGCTCATATCCATATCCGCCACTGATATCTACCGTTGGCATGTAACCGGCTACCGCTTGACTAACCTGCTCTTCACGTGCTTTAAAGCGATTAAATGCGATACGAATTTCAGGATTTGTATCTAAGGTGTGCGCGACTGCTTGCTCCAGCGTCTGGCTGTAAGCCGACGCGGGAATAATCAGTGCGCTAACGGCTAACGCTAAGCCGCTGCGTTTTAGTTGCCGAATTTTACTGGTGTTCATGTTAACCCCTCCAGGTTGATTTTATTAGGCTAGCGCTCTCTGAGCGCCGTATCTTTCGCCCTTAAAATTGGATTAAGTATGTACTCTAAAACGGATCTTTGCCCAGTAATTACATCAACCGAGGTTAACATCCCTGGTATAATTGGCATTTCAGTGCCGTCGTCCTTTTTTAAGCTTGATAGTTCAGTTCTTACTCTTACAAGATAGAAGCTGTTTCCCTCTTCATCTTGTGTTGTATCCGCACTAATATGCTCTACAACCCCATTTAAGCCTCCATAACGTGTAAAGTCATAGGCTGTGACCTTAACTACGGCGGGTAAACCTGGATGTAAAAAAGCGATATCTTTAGGAACTATTTTGGTTTCAATTAGCAATTGATCTTCGGATGGAACAATTTCGAGTATGTCGATACCTGGCTGCACCACGCCGCCAAGGGTAGTAATATGAATACTCTTAATCGTTCCATTTACCGGTGACGTTATCTCGGCTTTACTGACTTTATCTCGCGCGCCGATCTGAGCTTCGTTCATTCTGGATAGCTTGGTTTGCATCTCATTGAGCTGAGTCCGAGTTTCGGCGGCAAAGACAAACACGGCCTCACGACGCTTCAGAATTGCTTCATCTTGTGAGGCTTTAACTTTAGGCCTTAGCAGTCGAAGAGAGGAGAGCTCGCCTTGAATATCGTTAACGGTACGTTCAAGTTTGAGTAGCTCTACTTCGGGAACGATCCCTTTTTCTGCCAGAGGCTTGGTGAGTTCTAACTCCCTTGAAATTAATTGGAAGCTTCTGGTGAGCGTATTGATCTTCGAAGCCAGCTCTTCAGTTTCCTGCTGTTTTTGTTGGATCTGTCTGGCTAGAATTTCGAGTTGATTGCTCAGGCTATCCATTCGTCCCGAATACTCTTCCGATTGACGTTTAACCAGTTCAGGTTCTTTTTCGATTAGCTCCCCTGAAAATAACAGAGGCGTTTTGGTGATTTTGACCTGCTCTCGCCAATTCGATGACATATCAGAAATAATAATACTATTGAGCTCGGTTTCGAGCCGTTTTACGTTAGCCTGAAGGCTAAATACCTCTTGCTCCTGTTGATCGAAGTCGGAGCGAAAGCGGGTATCATCGATTCGCACCAGTGCCTGGCCCTTAGTGACATGCATACCCTCCTCAACGTAGAGCTCTTGCATTATCCCGCCATCCAGGCTCTGAATCACTTGAATTTGAGAGGAGGGGATCACTTTGCCCATGCCTGTTGTGACTTGATCTAACTTAGAGAAGTAAGCCCAGAGAACGAAGCATAGCGCAAAGGCTGACAGTGCCCAGATGATCAATCTGTGACTGGTCGGTGCATCGGTCATCATGGCGCCATAAACATCATCGACCATTTCCAGATCTTGAGTCGTCAAGTGTTTACTCATTTCTCTGACCTCCGGCGAGTAAACCTTTGCTCAGTTTTTCCAGCACCTCATTTTTAGGCCCATCGGCAACTACATGGCCTCTGTCGAGCACGATAATACGGTCGACCAGCTTTAGCAGATGCATCTTATGGGTGATAAGCAGCAAGGTTCTGTCTCTCGTGACGTTTTCCATGGCTTTTATAAATTGTTTCTCGGCTCTTGCATCTAAGCTCGCCGTCGGTTCGTCCATAAGCAGCACTGGTGGGTCATTTAGCGTTGCCCTTGCCAGGGCAACAGTTTGCCTCTGCCCCCTGGAGAGTGCGCGGCCACCTTCACCTACCTGTTGATCTAAGCCTTCTGTTTCCAGATCGGTAAACTGGCTGATACCAGACAGTTGCACCGCCCGGATCAGTTGGTGTTCGGATACCTGTCGGGTGCCAAACAGGATATTGTCCCGGATAGAACCATGGAACAAAGTGATATCTTGAGGGAGGTAACCAAAGTTCCGCCTCAGGTCTGTAGGGTGGATCTGAGCCGAGTCCAGTCCATCATACCTCAGGCTTCCCTTAGTCGGTTGATAGAGTCCGACCAGCATTTTGGCCAGGGTACTCTTACCTGAACCATTCCGGCCTATGATGGCGACTCTCTCGCCAGGCTGAATGTTAACTGACATAGGATGTAAGACCGGTCTCTCCGAACCGGGATAGGAGAAACTAATATGATCGGCACTCATCTGGCCCTGGAGGCGCTGTCGGCTAACCAGGTGACCCTTATTCTCAAATTCATCCTCTTGGGTCATGATTTCATTGAGTTGCCGCAGTGCACTCGCCGTATGGTTACCGCGGGTCATGAGCCCTGCCAGCTGTGCCATGGGAGAGATTGCCCGGCTCGATAAGATCACGGCCGCAATAATGCCACCCATAGAGATCTCGTTATCGGCCACGCGATATACCCCCAAGATCACCACACTCACTACAGAAAGCTGTACCGTAAAGTTAGCGAGGTTGGTCACTGAGGTTGAAATCTTCTTCGATTTCAATTGCCAGTTAGCAGTATGGCCAATCATCTGTTGCCAGCTTTTCTGTACTAACCCCTCGGCGCCACTGGATTTTATCGACTCTAATGAGGCGAGTGATTCGATAAGATGGCCATGTTTCAGGCTGGAAAACTTGTTGCTCTCCTCGATCGCGGCCTTTAATTTTGGCTGCATGATCAAGGTATAGGTGATAATAATTACTCCTCCTAATAGAGGAACTAAGGCTAAGTCGCCCGCTACTAAGTAGATAATCATCATGAAGAATATTGCGAACGGCAGATCTACCAATGTGGTAATGGTTGCCGAAGTCAGAATATCCCGAATGCTGTCAAACTCACCTAGCTGCCTGGCCATACCGCCGACACTGGGTGAGCGATTCTCCAGCGGGATGCCTATTGCTTTGGCAAACAGCTTGGAAGAGACGATGATATCGACCTTCTTACCCGCAACATCGATGAGATAGGCGCGAAGTTGCCGCATGATTAGATCGAAGATATAGGCGATGCCCGCGCCGATGGCTAATACCCACAGGGATTCGAACGCTAGGTTGGGGACGACCTTATCATAGACATTCATGATGAATAGCGGCGAAACCAAAGCGAAAAGGTTGACCAATACCGATGCGATTAATGCATCCCGGTAGATAGGCGCCGAATCTTTAATTGTTTGAAATAACCAGTGCTTATTACTGTCATGGAGATGAATATCGAAGCCCATATCGCCACGATACTGCTGCTTAACCATAAACAGGTACCCGACATAGATAGCCTCAAGATCTTCAAGCGATAGCGTCTCTTCGCCCCCGGTCTCCGGCAGCTGAATGACGGCCCTATCTTTTTTTACATCCAATTCACGAAGCAGGCAGGCTTTCTTATCTTTTAGCAGCAAGATACAGGGCAGGAAAATAGGCGATATTTGGTTTAACCCTTTACGGGTTAACTTTGCAGCCAACCCCGCTCGAGCAGCGGCCTGAGGCACCAAGTCAGGTGTGAGTACACTACCAGATAGGGGGAGGCCTGCCGCCATAGATTCACTGGAGCAAGGGCTGCCGAAATATTCGGTTAATAATACTAAACTGTCTAACAGGGGATCGACTGAGACTCTTTGAGAGGCAGAGACGGTCCACTGATCAGTTTTCTGAGGAGCGGAAACAGACACCTAAAAGCTTATCCTTAAGATTTTATTATGGAATTATTCTTATTGTATTATAAAAGTATTAGTCAAGATGGTCTATTTAGCTATAGACCATCTTGATAATTAGCGGATTTATGGAAGAAGATGGAGAACTTGATCATCATCCGAGTGCTGATTAGAGCCGGAGGCATCCGCAAATGAGGTTGAAGTTACCTCTGTATCGGTTGAACTGCTGATGATTAGCGCTCCGTCTCCACTATTACCCAGTAGCCCTTGAATAATCGCCCCTTCACTATCTCCAAACGCATCACTGAGATCGACGCCATCTAAGACGATATGCTGCTCGTAATTGCCATCGAGGTTTGCATCTATATCGATAGATGTCGAAGGCGTCGAAGTCGTATTATCGACAGTAAAGTGGAGGTATTCAGAAAGTTGATGTCCATTCTCTACATGTAGAAGGTCGCTGAGATCTAGTTTATCTTCACCTAGATTAAAGTCAGTTATGTGATCTGTACCGTTTGAACCCGCGGACCACACGAAGGTATCTGCACCTGTGGGGCCCGTAGGGGCGTCGCCGGTCAGAGTATCATCGCCTAACCCACCTATAAGCGTATCGTTACCGATTCCTCCAATGAGGTGGTCCGCCCCCGAACCGCCGTCCAAGGTATCGTCACCACCCTGACCGAAGAGGATATCTTTACCTTGACCGCCGTTGAGCGTGTCATCGCCGTCATTGTTATTTGAGATATCAAATTCTGATATGTGGTCACGAATGTAAGCATGAATATCTTCCAGATTGATATCGCCAGTAGTTTGACCTGTCTCATCTGCAATATATTTTTGCAGGGCGACAAAGCCTTGACCATCGACATCTTCAAACTTCACTAGATCACCGAAGATAATGTCATTACCTTGGCCGCCATCAGAGTTATCATCTCCTTGACTTAGCAATGTTTCTGAACCAAGGATTACACTGGCTAGATCGCTAACATTAATCTGTGCTTGCACATCACCGTCAGTATCATAGAGTTTGAGTGTTTCAGTTGATACGCCTCCCCCTATGCCTACTGCTCTGACTTCAGATACGGCATTAAGCAGGCTAAAAGCATGCTGGGTCTGTTGATTCGTTCCAGCATCTTCATGGAAGTTATAGCTGCCATAACTGCCATTAATATAACCTTGTATTTCATTTGTATACGAAGAAAATACATCCCCATCTTCATTAATTATAACTTTACCATCGAGTTCAACCACATCTCCGAAATTGTACAGTCCATTGTTTATTAGGCTATCCAACGAGATAAAGTGCCGTGTTGTTGAATCAAATCCAACATAGAAACTGTCAGCATTGTCAGAAGATTTATTATTGGGATTACCATCTGTTATGAAATAAGAGAGGTTTGTTGCACTATTGTTAGCGATATTGTCACTATTAAACCACTCGATGACAGAATCAAAGCCTGCTTCGTAATTCGTATTTTGATTCTCTCTTGTATTAACAAGGTTTAACTCTGCTAAAAGTTCATCTAGTGCTTGGTTGTTTGCTTGGTCTCCTAATTCACCCAATTCGATCGATTTATAGTGCTTTGTATTATTGGAAAAATCGACCAGCAGAATGTTAAGGGTACCAGCTTGAACACCATTTGCACTATCAAGTAAAGTCTCAAACACACTAGCTAGCTGGGCCTTTGCCGTCTCAATCTCACGGCTCATGCTACCCGATGAATCTAAGATAAAGGCCAGGTTATAGTCTTCACCTGAGACTATTTGCAAGCCTTCGGTATCACTCACTATGATGTCATGGTTATCGGTACCACTAAGCGTGTTATCTCCGTCGGTACCAGAGTTATATTGGTAACCTCTGGTTGGAATGATATCAAAGAATACTGTCGCAGTGTCAACCAGACCGGAAGGATCTGTGATGGTGTAATCGAAGCTAGCAGGCCCTGTATAACCCTCTTCAGGAGTGAAGAGTAGGTTACCTAGTGCATCAATAGAGACCGTTCCATGACTTGCGTTGCCTGCACTGACTATCTCAATGGCATCGCCGTCTGGGTCACTATCATTTCCTAAGATTGTCGAAGCTTGGAAGGTAAATGCCGTGTCTTCCAGAACATGAGCTGGCTGAGTGAGTATCTGATCACCCAGTGGCATATAGCTCCCAATTGGGGTGCCATCTTGCTCAAATTGGCCAATTTCAATATCTAACTCATATGCACCGTGTTGGTCCCAATAGACGAGCTCAATTTCATGGCTGCCACTTGTTGCTATGTCGAAGTAGAGATGGCCATCTTCACCTGGATAACGAGTATTCGATGGTTGATTTTTCGAGAAGATGGCAACGACTTCGCCATCAATCTTAATAGCATAGCCATCATCAGCTGTTACTTTTAAACCGTAGCGGCCAGCATCAAGTTGTACAGCACCTTGCATATGCAAGATAGCATCTGAGGTGTTACCTGGATCAGCTGTTAGACTCGCGGCATCGCTACCTAAGAAGGTTTGTAAACTCTGCCCAGTGCCTAAATTCCCATCTCCCCAGCTATAACTTAAGGTCGTCGCAGTAAATAGAGCGTCGGGATCATTGTTGTTAATAAATCTCATCACCTGATCGACTGATGAGAGGTTTCCTCCGTCAGGACCTTGGTTATAACCATAGTAGCTACTCGCTAAGCCGCTACCAAAATAGTCGTTTTCAGCATCGGGTGCTTGGTTATGGTCAGCGACATTAACAGTGACACTCGATGTTGCACTCGCCCCTGAACCATCGGTGGCAATGACTTGAATACCCGTTACTAACAGGTTGTCGACGTCAATATTGTGCGGGAATTTTCCAAGTAACTCGACATCGAGAATGACCGAGCCTTGTTGTCCTGCTGCAATTGAGTCCCAATCCAGGGTCAGTTTAAGCAGATCTCCACGTCCATTCATTGAACCAATGAGGTCGCCACTTTCGATACGCCACTCCATATCTTGGCCCTTAGGTAGGCGAATACCTTGTACCTCAATGTTGTTGGTATCACCAAAGCCAAAGGTATTGATCTCAGTATCACCCGCTTTGAACAGCAATGACTCAGTGTCATTGTCAGCAGCATCAGAGAGTAATGTGGCTTCATCGAGCTGTGCAACTGCGTTGGTAGTTACTACTGATAATGATGCTGGGGCATTTAGTACCACGCTGAAATCATTATCACTGTCCACATCACCATCGCTGTCAATTATATCCACGGTAAAGTCGAGTGTCGTACCGGACGTATCGATTGTAACTGTCTCGGTAAATAAGCCCTGAAGGTTAAAGTCACCGCCACTATCAGCCTTCGAAAGTTCCAAAACGTTGACTTCAACAATCGATGAACTGGATAGGGCTGCTTCAAACTCATCACTTGTGCCGGTGAAGATCAAGTCAGTGATTTCTCCCAGAGCATTCTTTCCCTGCACATAGAAGGTGGCATCACCAGAATAAACTTTACCACTGTTTAAACTTAAGGCTATTTGAATATTGTTAGTTGTGGGCTGCTGGAATGACAGAATAAGTGTGTCACCGGCACCGATATCTTTTCCTGAGCCGACCCCTATACCATTGTTGCTGTTGTTTACAGATGCCACATTGCCATTGGAGATACCTGTCACAGTACATAAGGTATCTACAGTGGCATTGGTACCGTATTGCAGCTCACCGTTAAGATAGATGAATAGGTTGTCGCCATTACCAGCCGTTATGCTTCCGGTGAAATCAGCAGTGGTTTCTTGAATAACTGTGATCGAATCTTCCAGATTAACGACATATTCGCCGGAGTTAGGATCCACGGATAAAGTAAAGACCAGTGATTGCCCAGCATTTGCATTACTATAGCCCGATATCGTGGTTCCTGAATCTGTATAGGCATACATAAGATCTGGATTCGCTGGATCGACATAGTAGTAAATTGTCTCCCCACCGGTAGTCAGGCCTGAGTCAGCAAAATACAGTTCATTACCCGCCTCGTTACTCCAACCCGCTACATTGCCTGTCAAATTTGCAGAGTAATCAGTATCAGCACCACCAACTGTAAGGCTTCCTGTGTATGTACCAGTTAGGTTGTCACTAACAATGCTGTTTACTGATGCCTCAGGTGCATCATCTTCGATAATAACGTTGAAACTGCCGTTGGTTGTAGTTGTACCGTCATTTACACCAATGCCAATATTCAATGAAAGATTATCTTCAATATTGGCTGTTAGGTGATCGACAGCCGCTAGTAGAGTTACCGTGTAGCCCCAGTCACCAGAGTCTGAACCATCAGGTGCGGTTAGGCTAATAGTCATCACTTGGTTGTCATCAGAGAGAACTGAGCCAACAAAGCCTGTAAGAGTTTGAGCATCTGGATCCCATGACCATTGCACGTCCTGACCACCCGAAGTAATGCCTTCTGGCCCTGTAAGTGTAACCACTAAATAATCATCATCAGCGTCTTCGATATTGATAGTACCTGTAGCAATGACAGCGTTGGTTGTATCTGTGTTGCCTATATCGTCAATCAAACCGCCAGTTAGACCCTCTTCAGAGACTCGGGTGTTGGTTGTTGCAGTGATGTCAGCCGGGTCATTAGCGCCCACAATGGTAATCGTTACGGTGTGCGTCGCAGTGCCATCGGCACTGGTGACCGTAATGGTGCGGATTTCAGTTTCGCCTTCAGGCAACGATTGCACCGC
>NZ_RXNU01000013.1 GCF_003966225.1 Shewanella canadensis | reverse complement strand
TTACTCACCCGTCCGCCGCTCGACGTCTGATAGCAAGCTATCTCCGTTTCCGCTCGACTTGCATGTGTTAGGCCTGCCGCCAGCGTTCAATCTGAGCCATGATCAAACTCTTCAATTAAAGTTTTTTTTGGTTCCTAAGAACCGGCTCAATGAATTCTGATTTCGTTTAAAAGACTCGGAAGAATCTTAGAAACGTTTGTACATATTGCTATGAACACTCATCGTTACATTGAGTAAAATTTTTGATTGTCTCGTGAGAGACAATTTCGAATAACTCAACACCTGTGAGTGTCCACACAGATTACTTGATAAATTGTTAAAGAGCGTAGTATCAATTTTTCAGATACTGCCGTTAGACGCTAGGTCGTTGGCTTAGGGATGCGTATTCTACACTTCCCGCTGTTGGCGTCAAGCCCTAATTTTAAGAAGTTTTTCAAGTGTCTTTTTCTTATACAAGAGAATGACAAACGAAACTCTTAAAGGGTTTCTGCCTGAGATATCTTTCGTTAAAAAGTTAACTCAACTTCAACTGCACTCTCTTACGAGATGTAGGCTGTATGCCTGCTGTGCCGTGTCAGTGGTTGCGCATTATAGGGATATCAGAGCAGAGCACAACCCCTTTTTTTCACTTTTACGTTCATGCGTCGAAGTTTTGCGCAGACCCGTTGTTTTTTGATTGTTTTTACTACGTTTCGAGTGTGAATCATCCAGCAATGAATAGCGATATGGACTATTAAGTTCATTTTTTCAGCAATGGGCTAGTGTAATGCTAAATAATTCATTACCATATACCTGCTATTAACAGTTATTTATCAATTCTTCAGAGAACATATATATGCAAAAGCCATTTCTTATCGTTTTGATTGTCGCCATAGTTGGCGCATTCGCGTTCAACCAGTTCGCAGGCCTTAATGCCGCAATCGCTTTTTTCACAGGTGCTATTATTGCAAGTGTTGTATTCGCACTTCAGGGTAAATCATCTCCATCCACCAACAATGTCGAGAGCGTTGAGCAATATACCGGCCCAACAATGACACTGTATGTAGGTAACTTGCCTTATCGTGTACATGAAGGTGAAGTAAAGGAGTTGTTCGGTAAATACGGTCCGGTAAATTCTGTGCGTTTGGTTCGTGACCGCAAGACAGGCCGACGTAAAGGTTTTGGATTTATTGAAATGTCAGAGGCAGGCGCTAAGAAAGCCATGTCTAAATTAAATGAATTCGATTTCCAGGAACGTACACTAAAAGTAAGAGAAGCAAAATCTCAAGATGCAGACAAGAGTGAGAGTCAGGCTAACACTTAAGCTTAATTCTTGATGCTCACTAAACGCATTAGCCAGTTTGGACCTTTTCAATATTAGAAAACCCAATTTTGGCTAATGTGTTTTTAAGCCCATCGCTTATCTCCTCAGACGTATACAGCGCTATCATCTCCTTTGACTCCGAACCACTCACTTCATCTTTAGATTTATTTCGATTGCGGTTCGTTTCGTCCAATTGAAAACATAGGCTCGTTACCCTTGCCGCCACCGCCTTGGCAGAATCCAGTAATAATACATTTCCCCCCAGATAATCTTGTATCTCGACTTTGAGCATAGGGAAGTGAGTGCAGCCTAAAACAAGTGTGTCGAGTCCGCTGCATTTAATAGGGTTTAATATTTTAGCTATATCCGCTTGTAAGATGTCGATGCCGGCAGCTTTTCTCTCCGACAAGATAACCAGTTCAGAAGAACCATATAGTTCAACCTTACAATCACCGCCAAATTGTTCTATCAATTCGTGTGTATAGGGTCGCCTTATCGTTCCCGGAGTTGCCAGTACACCAATATGCTTATTTCGTGATAATGCTGCAGCGGGTTTTATTGCGGGCACCACTCCGACAACCGGAATGTTCAGCACTTCTCTCAGTGCAGGTAAAACTAAGGTGCTCGCCGTATTACAGGCAATCACAACTAAGGACGCATCGATCCTTTTAACGATAGAACTGATAAGAGCCTTACAGCCAGTTATCAATACCTGTTCTTCCAATTCGCCGTATGGCAGGCGGGCATTATCGAAAAGGTAGTAATATTGTTTATCAGGTAGTACTTGCCTAATCTCGTCGAGAATAGATAAGCCACCTATTCCTGAATCAAAAACAAGTATTGGTCCTGACAAATCTCTTCTCCACTTAGTATGCATACATGAATTTTCACACAACAGTCCAAAAATCGGAAGCCAGAAACTGGACATCCTTGCAATCTAGTATAATAATTCCGCCCCAAATCAAACCAAGGGTGATCAATAAATGAATTTAGCAGCAATGGATCCTAATACCTATGATGCGCAACTCGAAGAAAAACGTATCAAGCTGGAACAGATATTCACTGATTTTGATACACCAAAGCTAGAAGTTTTTAGTTCCGAACCTGCTCATTACCGTATGCGTGCCGAATTCCGTATATGGCATGACGGTGAGGACATGTACTACTACATGTTTGATAAAGCACTCGACAGCAAAGTCCGTTGCGATCAGTTTCTCCCAGCGAGTGAATTGATCAATCAGGTGATGCCAGCCCTTATGGAAGAGTTAAGGCCCAATCCAACTCTGAGACATAGGTTATTCCAGATAGATTTCTTATCAACACTTAGTGGCGAAATCTTAGTGTCTTTGTTGTATCACAAGCAACTTGATGCACAGTGGGAGGTTGAAGCTAAAGCCTTAAAAGAGAAGTTAGCAGCCACTTTCAACATCAATATTATTGGTCGAGCTCGTAAACAGAAACTGATCATGGATAAAGACTTTGTCATCGAGTCATTAACGGTCAATAACCAGCAGCTTCAATATCATCAGATTGAAAATAGCTTTACACAACCTAATGGTAAAGTCTCGGTGAAGATGTTGGAGTGGGCTATTGATGTCACTAAGAATAGCCAAGGCGATCTGCTAGAACTCTATTGTGGTAATGGTAATTTTTCAATTGCCCTGGCGCAAAATTTCGATCGCGTATTAGCCACTGAACTCGCAAAACCTTCGGTTGAGTCCGCACAATACAATATCAAGATAAATAAGATCGACAACCTGCAGATCATCCGTATGTCGGCAGAAGATTTTACCGATGCAATGGCAAAGAAGCGTACCTTCAGACGCCTGGAGGGGATCGATTTAGATAGCTATAACTGTAATACCATCTTCGTTGACCCACCTAGAGCAGGTATGGATCCTGATACCGTTAAGCTGGTGCAAGGTTACGATCGTATCGTTTATATCTCATGTAACCCGAAGACTTTAATCGACAATTTAATTGAGCTGAACAAAACACATAAGATCACGAGCTTTGCACTATTTGATCAATTCCCATATACAGATCATATGGAGTCGGGAGTCTTCTTAGAGAGACGCTAACCCATTTACAAAGGCATAAACGTTCCAGACAAAAAAAGGGCCAATGAGCCCTTTTTTACCTCTACAATAATGTCTAATTCATAGAGAAAATTTTAACGTGTTTACGTAGAAAGACCCTATCTATTATCCATTTTTTGTTGCAACACCTCGGAACCTTTAGCCACCATACGTAGCTGTATCACCAACCTGTCGGCGAGTACTTTCCTATCAACCCGCTTCATATCTAACGCTGCAGCCCCCGCGTTAAAGACCAGTGTCACCAGAGCCTCAGCCTGAGCCCTTGCTAATTCCGGGCTTCGTTTCGCTGTCGCTTCGGTGTAATGAGTCAACTCAGAGATAAAATGCTCGATTTCACGAGCCACCGCGGCACGAAATGGAGCCGACGTCCCCGAACGTTCGTGTAACAGAATCCGAAACACGTTAGGGTTTGATTCTAATACTTCCATAAAGGTTTCTACAGAAATTCGGATAACACTTCCGCCAGCTTCGGCTCGCTGTCGCCCTTTACGCATCAGCTGCCTGAGGGTTAAGCCCCCCTCATCGACCATGGTAAGTCCAAGCTCATTCATATCTTTGAAATGACGATAAAACGAGGTAGGTGCGATTTTGGCTTCTCTCGCAACTTCACGCAAACTCAGACTAGAGAAACTACGCTCAGCATTTAATTGATTAAACGCCGCATCGACGAGTGCCCGACGTGTCTTCTCTTTCTGCTGTGCTCTTATACCCATCATGATGGATCCGCTATCTAAGGTGTTATCACGAGATGATACATTTTTTGATAGTAAAACGCAGCCCTTTGATCCCGCTTCTAACTTGACCTAATCAGTTTGAAAGGCTAAATTAGCGTACAGATGTACGCTCAATGTTGAACTGGAAAATAATAATGAATAAACCTCCGTTAATTTGGACCAATGTGTCGCTATTTGCCATCACATTTCTTGGTGCCGCGATCCTTGTCCCTTGGTATGGGATCCTGCAGGGTTATGGCTTAACCGAATGGGTAGCCTTTGTTGGCTTTGCTTTTGCCAGTGGCCTATCTATTACTGCTGGATACCATAGACTCTGGTCTCACAAAACTTATAAAGCCAGTTCACCTGTACGCTTTATCTTCGCCTTAGGTGGCGCATTAGCATTGCAAAATAGTGCCCTTCATTGGTCTTCCGATCATCGTGTTCACCACAAACATGTCGATAACAATGACAAAGATCCCTATTCAGCAAAAATGGGATTTTGGTATAGCCACATAGGTTGGATGCTAAGAGAGTACCAATCACAGCGTTATCACGATTATAAAAATGTCCGTGACTTACAAAATGACAAGATTGTAATGTGGCAGCATAAATACTACTTAGCATTAGCACTTCTGATGAATATTGCTCTGCCCGCATTTCTGGGCTGGCTCAACGGTGACATACTTGGCATGCTCTTGATGGCGGGTTTATTAAGGCTCGTTGTCGTTCATCACTGTACATTCTTCATCAACTCTCTCGCACATGTCTGGGGAAGTCAGCCCTACACAGATAAAAATACCGCCAGAGATAACGGTATCATAGCCCTTCTCACCTATGGTGAGGGGTACCATAACTTTCATCATATCTTTGAAAATGATTATCGAAATGGCATTAGATGGTGGCAATACGATCCAACCAAATGGCTTATCAACGCTTTAAACTGGTGTGGACTGGCTAAAGATCTCCGCGTTACACCGCAAGAGAGAATTGAGAATGCCAAGTTACAGATGCAACTTAAGCGAACTCAGAGTCGAGTTGCGAATCTAACTAACTGCGATGAAGCGTTAGAAAAGCTTCAAGCTGAATATGAGTTGTTAAAGTCGCACCTTACAGATTATTACAAGGCGAAGAAAGAGTTATTGGAAGCAAAGCGAAAGCAATTGGCCAGCAAGCAACTGATGTTGCAGGTTGAGGAGATGAAGCAACGTTTCCTTGCTCAGCAGAAAAACTGGCAAATACTGACGTCCACTTACGCACAGCCAGTTAAATAGTCCATTAACAAGACGCAATACAGTCTGGCCATCGAAGATGGTGGCCGTTTGAACGTTCAGACTCGAAGTTTTCGCACTCATAAAGGTTGAGCTAAGACAGGGGCGATCACTTGTCGACTTGCAGAGCGCAGTTTATTGAAGTGATTTGGCTATAGGACTATGATGTCCGCCTAACAATCTTATCAACGGACTTTTGCGTTCATGTCAGAATCAGAAATAAAGCTTACCGAATACAGTCACGGAGCGGGATGTGGCTGTAAAATCTCTCCAAAAGTCCTAAGTACCATTTTAGCCTCTCAGCTTCCTGTATTCGAAGACCCGAACATACTCGTTGGTAACCAAACCAGAGATGACGCAGCCGTTTATAAACTCAATGATGAGACTGGTATCATAAGCACCACCGACTTCTTTATGCCGATAGTCGATGATCCTTTTACCTTTGGCCGCATCGCGGCGACCAATGCCATCAGCGACATCTACGCCATGGGCGGCACCCCAATGATGGCAATTGCGATCTTAGGCTGGCCAGTCAATAAATTATCACCCGAGGTCGCACAGAAAGTTGTTGATGGTGGCCGTCAAGCCTGCGCCGATGCGGGAATCATGTTGGCGGGAGGACACAGTATCGATTCTCCCGAGCCCATATTTGGACTCGCGGTGTCGGGGCAAATCCCCCTATCTGAGCTAAAACAGAATAATACGGCTCAACCCGGTGACAAGCTCTACATCACCAAACCACTGGGCATTGGCATATTAACGACGGCACAAAAGCAGAAGAAAATAGCGTCAGAAGATACTAATATTGCCGCCGATGCGATGTGCCAACTCAATATTTTAGGTCCTATCATAGCTAAAATATCCGGCGTAAATGCAATGACCGATGTGACAGGTTTCGGACTCGCAGGGCATCTGATTGAGATGTGTCAGGGCGCAGGCTTAAACTCACAAATTCAAGTGTCAGCACTTCCATTACTGCCTAAAGCTGAACAGTACCTTGAAATGGGATGTATCCCTGGCGGCACACATCGAAACTTCGACAGCTATAGTGAACACCTACCGACGCTCAGTGACAAACAGAAAGCTATTATCTGCGATCCTCAAACCAGTGGCGGCTTACTGATCTCCGTCTCCGCCGAAGCCGAAAGCGAACTTGTCGAGCTACTCACCGAGCATGGAGTCCCATCTAACTGTATCGGGAGTCTTAACAGTTCAAGCCAACCGACATTAGTGGAGCTCCTCTAATGAGCCAAAACATAGTTCCCAAGAGTGCCTACAGAGAGATCATGCTCAGTGGCCACCCTATGATGGATGTCAGAGCCCCTATAGAATTTAGTAAGGGGGCGTTTCCATCGAGTTCTAATTTGCCACTCATGCAAGATAGTGAGCGTCAAAAGGTGGGGACTTGTTATAAGAATAAGGGCCAGGATGCGGCGATAGCCCTCGGCCATTCACTGGTCAATGGTCAAATCAAGCAACAGAGAGTCGAGGCATGGCTTGAGTTTATTAGCCTGCATCCCAATGCCTATCTTTATTGCTTTCGTGGCGGGCTAAGATCGCAACTGACACAGCAATGGATAAAAGAGGCCGGAATAGAGATCCCCTATGTTGAGGGTGGCTATAAAGCCATGCGTCAATACCTGATCGAAGTGATAGATGAGGCACCAAAACAGAGTCCCATCCTTATTCTCAGTGGAATAACGGGTAGTGGTAAGACTGACTTTTTACTTCAGCGCTCTGAGTCTATCGATCTAGAAGGACTGGCCCATCATCGTGGTTCAAGCTTTGGACGATATCATGAGCCACAACCAAGCCAGATTAACTTCGAGAATAACCTGGCGGTCTCACTGCTCAAACATCAAGAGAGAGCGGAAAAATGTCTGCTTGTTGAAGACGAAAGCTTCCTGATTGGGCGCTCTGCAATACCAAAGCTGTTCTACACGGGTATGCAAGCCGCCGATATGCTAGTTCTTGAGGAACCTGAGGAAGCCAGGCTAAACAGGTTACTTCACGAATATGTCCATAAGATGCACTCCGGCTATGTAGATCGCTTAGGTGAAGAAGCCGGCTTCGATGCTTTTGCTGAGTACTTAAGCCAAAGCATCACAAGTATTAAGAAGCGACTCGGTGGTCAGCTTCATGATGAATTTCAATCCATCATAGCTAATGCACTCAATATTCAACGTCAGCGTGGCGATACTCAGGCGCATATGGAATGGATATCGCTTCTCCTCACAAAATATTACGATCCTATGTACCAATACCAACTGGATAAGAAACAATCCAGAATCATCTTCAAGGGCTCGCATCAAGCCATGCATGAATGGTTAGATGAGTATTCGTCAAAGGGATAATTCATACGGCTAATTTATGCTAAAACTGAGAGCCTTTACTATTTGTTAAAGGCTCTTTTTTTAACAGGCCTTCAGTCCGAAGCAACGATAAGACTTGTCTCCCCTCTTCGCCCTCTGGCCTCAGACTTCGACGCTTCTGAACTGTTAATACTGATGTAGCGCTTAGGCACAGAGACCTGCCTCCCGCTAAGCTCATCGGCTAAAATTAAATAGTCCGCTTTTGACAGGTAGACTAACTCGTTGCCAGACAGCGCAAGTTCAATTTGATTCAGCATCTCCTCCGGCTCTTTGCAATGATGCTGGCGAGTTTCATCTGTCCCCATGTGTTGGGGCAAGGTAAATTCTACTGCCACCCCACTCCATCTCAGCAGCCCGGACCACAAGTCTTGCCTCAAAGCGCCTTTCCCCATAATGCGAATCGGTCTTATAGAAAGGTGTTGCATCAAGAACAACTCCTTTGGGGTACTGGCAGAACCTATAAGCAAGGCCGCCTCTGTTTTAGGTATCAAGTCTCTACCTATCACAGTAACCGGGTGAATAAGGAGGGAGTGCAGGTAACCGATAAATTTGCTTCCAAGCTCGGGCTGCTTAACATAGAGATAAAGCCCGACGGCTAAATTCGTGATGGCGAGTAACAGAAATAACTCAGCAATGCTCCAGCTCAATATCCCAAGAAGAATCATGGAAACAACGGCCGAAACCACCATAAACAGCGCATTTAAAATGTTATTTGCCGCTATGGCCTGTGCACACTCACCCTCTTTTGTTCTGGCTTGAATAAATGCATACAGGGGAACAATGAAAAGCCCGCCGCTGACTCCCACCATAAAGAGATCAAACATCAATCGATAATGCTTCGACTCATACAGGAAAGAGAGGGCGGTATAAACATACTCTTGCTCCCATGTTCCACCTGGAATGGCCCAATATAGATCGACACCGAACAGGGCTAAACCCAGCAAGCCAAACGGTAAAAGCCCCAATTCAACCTGTTTAAACGAGAGCCGCTCACACGCAAAAGAGCCAACTGCAATTCCGATAGAGAAGAGGGCTAACAACAGAGATACGACAGTCGCTCCGGAGTGCAAATGTATTTTGGCAAAGTTGGGAAACTGCGTCAGGTAGGTCGCCCCAAGAAACCAGAACCAACTGATAGCCAGGATAGCCATCCATATAGAGGGGGTACCTTGCACTTTTCTGATGCTATCGATGCTGCCGGAGAAAGGAGCAAAACGCAGCTTCTTGGGTTCTCGGTTTAACGGTATCGCCGGGATAAGCAGACTCGAAAGATAGCCTGACAATGCAAGAAAACAAACCGACAAGGCAGCGAAAAGCTTAGGGCTTTCACTTGCCACAATAAGACCTGCGGTGATCGTTCCTGTGAGAATGGAGATAAAGGTCCCCATTTCAACCCAAGCGTTACCCGTGACCAACTCCTTCTCTTTAAGCACCTGGGGCAGGAGGGAGTATTTAACAGGTCCAAAATAGGCGGATTGAACTCCGGTCAGGAAGAGCAATAACAACATCAGCAGGTAGCTCTGAGTGAGTATTGCCACGGCAGCACAAAACATGATGATAATTTCTAACAGTTTAAGGCGCCTGATCAACAGAGCTTTATCGATATTATCCGCAATCAATCCCGCGTGGGCTGAGAACAGGAAAAATGGCAATATAAACAAGCCAGCGGCTAAATTGACAAAAAGATTGACCCCGATAGGCAAGCTTTCGACCTGAGAATAAGTGACGAACAGGAGTAACACATTCTTATAGACATTGTCGTTCAGTGCACCAAGACACTGAGTAACAAAGTAAGGGAAAAATCGCCTGCTAAATACCATTTATCCCCTCAACAGACCCCATAGAAAGCTCTACTTAACATAAGTTAGCAACGCCCTTGGTTCATCATCGCCAAAATAGTCCGATTCATAACCCATCTGAACGAAGCCCAGTTTCAGGTACAGCTCCTTAGCACTATTTTCAGGCGCTACAGTCAAGTGTACGTGCGTAACCGATGAGGGGAGCCTGTTCAGAAATTGAGTCAAAAGCTTGCGTCCAATCCCACGCCCCCGCTGCGTTTCACTGACAGCGACAGATAAAATCCAACAAAGATGTGGTTCAGCTCCCGCAGCGGCGAGTAGATACCCCAGTGGAGGCCCATCATCGCAGGCCAATAAGAAACTCTCGGGCCAACAATCTAATGCCTGGCGAAAGAAAAAGTCCGGGTAACAATGGCCGGGGAAACAAGCCTGCTCGAGCACATTTACGCCTTGAAGATCACGCTTATCGGCAAGGCGTATCTGTATAGCGTTACTCATTTAATAAAATTCTGTCCCACTCAAGATGAGGGGAACCAACAACTACAAAGTTTGGATTTTCCAGGCTTTCGCGCTCATTATAACTCAGTGGCTGAAGCTCAAGATCCATTATCTGACCGCCTGCTTCCTCGACGATAATCTGTGCCGCACCGGTATCCCATTCACCCGTAGGGCCAATACGCACATAACAATCGGCTTTGCCTTCGGCAATAAGACAGCTCTTCAAGGCTGCGCCTCCGAGCACAATTAATTCACAATGCTTTGGTTGATTAAAGAGCTTCAATACTGACTGAGGGTCCTGACGGCGACTCACCGCGAGCTTCAATGGCGGTCCATCACTATCGGGAAGTTGACGACTGGTGATCCTCACTTCGGATTTTTCATCTCGCTTGTAGGCACCGAGCCCAGCAATAGCGTAGTAACAAACTTCTGTCATAGGAACATACACCACTCCCATGATGGGACGGTTATGTTCGACCAAGGCGATAATGACCGAAAAATCCCCACTACCGGCAATAAACTCCCCGGTCCCATCGAGAGGATCGACGAGCCAATAACGGCTCCAATGCTCTCTCTGTGAGAAAGGAATTTCGGCATCTTCCTCAGACAAAACCGGAATATCTGGCGTTAATGTCTTAAGCGCCAAAGTAATAATATTATGCGCTGCAATATCAGCAGAAGTGACCGGAGTATTATCCGATTTAATTTCTTTATCAAATGTACCATTCAGATAGATATTTCGAATCTCTGAACCAGCCTTAACTGCAATATCAATAACTTGCTCTATGTAATCTTCTGGCTTCATAACCGCTCCAACAGCCCACAACAAGTAAAACTTTATTAAATTTAAATTTCAAACAATTACAGTTTTAGATATTTCTGAGCTAAAAACAAGGCGCTCACGCTTCTTGATTCAGAAAAATCTTCAAGATCCAAAAGAGACTGCCATCTATCTAGGGGCCAATGGATCAGTTCGATAGGCTCAGGTTCATCCCCCTCGAGTTGACTTTCGAATAACTCCTCTGCAATAAAAATTTGCATCTTACTGGCAAAATATCCGGGAGCTAAGCTGAGCTCCATAAGATGTGTAAGCTTAGCGGCACCATACCCAATCTCCTCCTGCAGCTCTCTGTTAGCCGCTTCATGCGCCTCCTCTCCGGGGTCGATTAGCCCCTTAGGGAAACCGAGTTCATAGGAGTGAGTTCCAGCGGCGTACTCTCTGCCAAGAAGCAGAGTTTCACTGTTGAGCACAGGAACCACCATGACAGCACCACGGTTGTTACCCTTCATCCTTTCATATTGACGCTCGACCTGATTCGAAAACTTCAGGTGTACCTGCTCGATTTTAAACAGGCGGCTTTGGGCAACGATCTCAGCGCCTAAAATTTCCGGTTTCTTGTCCTTCATGAAAGTTCCTGAATAAAATGATATTGGCTTAACCATACAATCTTACTATTATGTTTTTAATCTACAACCAGAATTTGAACAGATCATATGTTTCCATGGAATAAGATAGATACGGTATTACTCGATATGGACGGCACCCTGCTGGATCTTCATTTCGATAATCATTTTTGGTTAAGTCTGGTCCCCAAAGAGCTAAGCCGTCAGAAAGGCCTCGATAGCCAAGCTGCTCAGCAGCTGGTTGAAACCGCATACCAGAAAGTATTCGGTACTTTAGATTGGTATTGCCTGGACTATTGGCAACGAGAATTAAATGTAGATATCAAAGAATTACACAGAACATTAGTCGATAGGATCCAGCTAAGGCAAGACAGCATGCCTTTCTTAACGGCCTTAGGTGTACAAGGTAAGTCTCGCATTTTGGTAACCAATGCTCACCCACACAGCCTGTCACTAAAGCTTGAACATACCGATCTGAGCAAGGGCTTAGATAAGATGATCTCAAGCCATGAGACGGGTTATCCCAAGGAGCACCCAAAGTTTTGGCTTCATCTGTTTCAACGATTCAACTTAGACCCAAGCCGCTGTCTGTTTGTGGATGACAGCGAAGCCATTCTAAACGCCGCGAAAAAGGCTGGTGTTGGTTACCAGCTTGGTATCACCAATCCTGATAGCCAAAAAACGGATAAAGTTTTTAGCGATTTTCCATCGATAGGGGATTATCACCTGCTATTGGATGACCTTTTGGCCGATTAGAAGGCAGGAACTAAAACGCTCCATCCGCTTAGAAGACATTTCCCCCTATCTCAACACTAGTCCTATGGGTCAGATGTGGGAATGCCAACAAATGTACGACTGAATGGACTCAGGAGGTAGAGTAACGCAGGACGCAGTTACCGAGGGAGCATCAATGGCCAGACACAAAGAAGGTTTTATACCATGACCTACAGGGATGTAGGAAATGCCATATTGATGCAGGGATCATCATTGGCCCATGGTAAGTCTTCATAACTCTCTCATACAAGAATTCCAGACACAACGAAGACTTTATACCATCCATGGTAAGTCTTCATAAGTGTTCCAGACACAAAAAAGGCACTGTTTAGTGCCTTCTGAAACTGCCAAAAGAGAGATAACACTCTCTATCCATTTTTTAATTAGAGTCCAGGAATTCGCCCTTGATAACTAATCGGATAATACCCTTGGCTATCCTTCTTACCTAAGAAGCTAAGTGCCTTCTTCAGATCTTCAGGTTGAGATGGTGTCTCTTTGACCTTAGCCGAAACCTGTACCATCTTCTCAGCTTGCAGCAACACAGTGCCGCTTAAGCCGAGCTGGTTCATCGTTTCATCGGAGTTCACTTTGACGTTACCATCGACACAACTTAAGCCCAACTCGATATCACCCAAGGGATAGTCTCCGAACTGATTTTTCACCTTGGCACTGTTAAGGAAGACTTTACCGCTTAACTGCTCACACCAAGGCTGGCCTTGAGCTAACTCTTCAATAAACAAGCTTATATCACCGCCAACTTTAGTGCGAAACGGTAATCTGGTATTGCCGATCAGGAAACTTCCCGGGGCTTCAAATCTTAATCCTTGCGCCTTGATGCCGCTCATAGAGAGTGTCACCAAACCTTTGCCGTTAACTGCGGTACCACGGTTGCCAATCACAAGATCTAACTTAGCTTTGCCGAGAAACAGAGACCAGGGGCTCAGATCCCACTGCACCTGCTCCAGCTGTCTCTTTTGAATCGTAACCGTCTCAATACTTCCCGACCATATCGAACCGGATACTCCACTCAAACTTATCGTATTAGGTAATGGTGCTAGCCTGACGACGACACTTGCCGGTAATAATGCGATCAAAAAAACCAAATAGATCAACACACCAATAATAACTTTCTTTGCTAAATTCACTACACTACCTTAATAAAAACAGTCACTTCCAATACCAAGCACTACATCATATGGTTAATCTGAATATGCTTATGTCTGGTATCATTGTGATAGCTGAATACGACGAACACGGACTAATCCAGGCACATCCGATTCAGCAAGATCAATGCTATCTAACGATAACCCTTTCTCCTGAACCAATTCATTCAAATATCCAAGCAATGCATCGAACGGGACATCGTCCATCCATAGCTGGATCTTGTTACCCTGAGGCTGCATTCGCGTTATCTCTAATCCAAAGGCACCCGCACTCTGGTTAACGGCGGCACTTAAACTACCATTAAACTTAGATTGAGTACCGCTTTGCTTCAAACCCGCGATTTTATTTGCGGTTTGCTTAACAAAATTCAATGTACTCTCTTGTGCCTGCAATCGACGCTCTGCATCAATTTCTGCATTGGATATAGGAGTCCAGATCCCCCAATAAAATATACCGACAACCAGTACGACAGCACAAGTTCCGACCAACTGCTGCTCTCGCAAGATAAGGCCGTTCCACCACGCTTTAAGGTTCTCCATCTTACTTACTCCTCAGCGTTAGCGTACTGGTTACGGCGTCTTCGCCACTGTTCATAGCCCCCGAATCGAGCTGATAGGAGCGCGACACTATCGTCTTAAACTGTTCAATTTGTGCATAACTCTTAGCGGTAACCTGCATTCTGAGCTCGTTACGTGCGCTGTCGAAGCGTAAGGTTGTCGGTTTCAAATCTGTAACTTGGGTAAAGGCCTCTTCTAATCCCTCAAGCATAGAGAAAAATTCACTCCCGCCGCCCTGGCCTTGCATGCTACGTAGCTCTCTATCCATCTGAGATCTGAGGTTTACGATGCGTGAACTTCCCGGAACTACTCGCTTATAGATTGCTTCACTTTCAATCTGCAAACGTGCCTGCTCAGCATCGAGTTGATAGATGTTGAGGCCTTTATTGACTAAAGCCAACAGGAGAGCAACCACGGCGACGATCGCTACATTGCGCCATAACGTGAGATTTTTTCCATACTCTCGCTTAGGCGTATAAGCACCGGACAACAGGTTCAGAGGTGCGGTTAACACCCCCTTCGCTAACACTAACATGGGTAACTCAAGCGCCTGCTCCTGAATATCTGCGCCAGCCATTGATAACTCACTATAAGCGGCAACCGTCACAGGCGTTTCAGAGTCAAGGGGCAGCAGTTTAGGCAGCACGCTGCTCATCCAGTCTTCACTCAGACTAACACCCGCACCTTCACCGGTTCTCAACAGATACTCACGGTTGAATTTCATTGCTGCCCACTGACACTGTTCCAGCGGTAGAGCTAAGCAGTCGGGAACGATGCGTTTGGCCTTTAAACCTGCTTCACTGAGCCAATTAAGCCAATTTTCCATCTGTTCATGGGCAACCACGGCGACACTCAAAGACTCACCACTGCGTGGACCCGGCACAAAATGAAGTTGTTCAACATTCTCGGCCAAGCTCTCTTCGAGCATAAAAGGGAGCGCCTGTATTGCCTGGCGTTGTCCTTTTTCGGGGAGATCGACCTGAGTCAGGGTTATCGAAGAAGAGGGGACTAATACATCCACAGGGCGATTACCGGCGCGCTCAGTCAGACTCGACAGAGCGTCTGCATCCTTTACCTCACCAGAGGCGATGATCTCTTGTTCCTGCTCAGACCAAACCAGCCAAGAGCAGGGCTGCTCTTGGGTTGTTCCTAAGCGGATAAATAGTCTCTCACTCACATTCACTCTCCACAAACCTTATCAACTCACCCGATGGGGTTATCTCATTTTATTCTTTTACCACCCGACGTCGGGTAATATTAATTTTATTTCTGACCGCCATACTGTCGAGTCAAAATATCCATTTTATTATCGCTGCCCACTTTCAACACACTCTCTAAGCGAAACGTAGCGTTATCGACCTTAGCACCCGCCTCTAATAAGAAGTAATGACTGTCGACGACAAATGTAGTCTTTAAATCTGCTTGAGGCTGCATACTGGTTAGCGATGAGCTTCCCCAGAAATCCTCTATATTTTCAAAGCCATCGCCGGGTCGCTGATTGATGATGCTCTCAGCCTCGCCTACGGAAATTTTATTATCAAACATGCCGGCCATCAGGGCTGCCTGTTCGACCTTCAGCGTATTCACATTGAGCAGCTGGCGGTCATCACCAGGAATGACACAGATATAGGGCAACAGTTTTAGGTAGATATCTTGCGTATAACCAAGCACAGCCCTTAATTCACTGCGATGACTCATCAGAGTATTCGCCGCCCTATAGGGAACGTTCCTCGATTCATAATCGGCATCTTCGGCGCCAAATGGACTCGCCGTACTGTCCTCATCGATATAATCTTTTAAAGTATGAGTCAACCGCTCCGCCGAAAACTCATCCATTCCCAGTGCGACCAACAGCCCTTTGTACTGCACCGCCGGCAGGGGAAGTTTAGGTTGCCCATTCTCAATCACTTTACTCTCGATAGACAAGGCATTGAGGTTAAAACAGGAACGCATATCACTGATCGTTCCACCAATCTCACCGTGCTCGGCGGGAAAAACCACATCGGCCTGAGCCCAATACTGCTGCAGGTGAACCGTATCGTCTGCGTCATCGAGATCTTGCTTCAATACTTTCTTGGTTAACTCTTCGGCCGAAATCGCGTACCAAAATGCCTGATCATATTGAGTTAAATTCAATGTGCGCCGGACCGAAAGCTGATTACGACTATTAATATTGGTCGCAATAATTGCCACCATAGCCACAATCAAAAGAACAACGATGAGCGCAACGCCACGCTGCTTACCCGGAAGCTTCTTAACCACTAGCCTTCACCCTCGCCACCACTGGTATTAGAACCATTTCCGCCGCCACTGCCTGAATTGCTGCTGCCACTATTATTGCCAGAGTTATTGCCAGAGTTATTGCCTGAGTTATTGCCACCGTTATTGTTGCCACCATTGTTATTACTTCCCGAACCGACGGGAGCACCTGTTGACAGCAAAAATTTACGCTGGATTTTACCATAACCTTCTAATTCGATTTCCATCGCAATCGCCTTCGGCAGCTTAGTCGCATCGACTTTTCTCTCCCACTTATCTTCCATAAAGAAGGAGTATTCCACTGAGATCACATCTTTGATGACGATTGTTTTGATCGGCTCACTGCCGAACTCTGGCTCTGGATAGGGATAATACCAGCGCTCAAGGTTATTATCCTGCACCACATAGGCCACAGATTGAATGCTGCCTCTGGGCAATAAGCCATCGGGGTTTAGCCAGCCCAGGCGAAAGAAAACCAGCGCCTCAGATTCTGAATCTAAAATATCAGAGCCGGTTTGGAATACGGTTGTGCCGCGCCCACCCTCGAGCAAGCGAGGCGTGCGTGCCACCATCTGCCCTAAATCACGTTCGAGCGCCCCGAAGCCCTGTTGCATTGACTTCAGTTTGCCGGAAAATTCTTTGGTCGCTGTATCATTTTGGATCACCGTATGCAGCACAGTGTTAGCCGCGAGTCCCAACATGGCAAAAATGGCGATGGCGACTAACATCTCAAGCAAGGTAAAACCTGCGATAACTTTAGTCTTGATTGAGTACATAACTACTTACCTGGGCAAGAATACGTTGATATCGCTCATCATCGCTGACGCTGATGCGGATCATTCTGAATTTGTCATCCGTGGTTTTTATCACCTCTTTACGCCAATACCAATCTCGGCCAGCCAGTTCAGTTTCCCCCTCTTTCTTACCTATATCAGGAAACTTCGGCTCCAATCTCGCCTCGACCATCTCATTGTCGGCGACCCATTGCGCATAGGTCTTCTCCTCTAAGATAGGCATATTGGCAATTTGATCTCCCAGGCTCTTAGTGATCGACACTGCAGCAATAGCAAATACGGCTAAAGCGACGATAACTTCGAGTAAGGTCATCCCCTTAACACTATGATTCACAAATACACCCAAGCGTTTTAGTCATCAGCATCTGAAAGTTCAAATAGGATACCGCCATTGAAAAACAGGGCTTTTTGACGAATATATTAGTCATCGAATCCATCGTCTCTCCCCAAAGTTAATCGACCAAGGGAATCACCCACGACTAGGGCCTCGATATCTCTGCCGGATTCATCTTTGCTCGAGAAAATGAGCTCGAAGGTACTCATCTCCCCGCTGGGGAAAAGCAACACCTGAGGCTCAGGAAACTTCTTCTTATCCTCTTCTGACTTTTCAATCAGCGGCTCTTCGAACCAGGTGTCTTCCTCTTCATCGTCTTGAACCAAAGGTAAACCATCCAGAATAAGCTCCAGCTTAACGCCATATTCCATCTGCCTTTCGGATAAGATCCTATCTTGAGTCAGGGGCTTCCATTTACCTTCGTCGTAAAAGACGTATTTATAGCTTTCATCATCAATCACTATGCCGATGAAGTGTCCACTGAGTACGGTCTCATCAAGCACCATTTCAGTCGCAGTCATAAACTGCAAAGCCGACCTCTCCAACTCTCTTTGCTTATCGGCACCACTCATACTCATGGTCACAGCAGAAGCGGCCAGCCCCATTAAAAGGACGACCAGCAAGACTTCCATTAAGGTAAAACCTTTTTGCAACTTCATCAGCTTTCTTTAATCAACGAATATCATGTTTACTGGTAATCTTGCAGATTCCAGTTACCTATATCATCTTCGGTACCTGGCTGACCATCTGGGCCGGCACTGAATACATCCAGCTTGCCATTCTCACCCGGGCTAAGTAGCAGGTAGTTATTTCTCCATGGATCCTGTGGTAAACGCTTCACATAACCATCGGCACGGTAATTACGTGGCTCCGGAGAGATAGTCGGCTTCTGAACTAATGCCTCTAACCCTTGCTCTGTTGTTGGGTAGATGCTGTTATCCAGCTTATACATATCCAAAGAATTTTCTAACGCAACGATATCCGAAACGGCTTTCTGCAGATCGGCCTTATCTTTATTACCCATCAAGTTAGGCACAACCATAGAGGCTAAAATACCTAAGATCACGATAACAACCATGACCTCTAACAGTGTGAAACCTTTTTGTTTATTACGAGTTTGCATTAAAAACTTCCTTTAACTGAATGACTTAAATGTTTCTCGAATGGCAATGCCAACATCGAAATTCTTACATTAACCACTGATCATATTATTCAACTCTAAGATCGGTTGCAGAATAGCCAACACGATAAACAGCACCACAGCAGCCATACTCACCACGAGCAAAGGTTCAAATACACCCAGCGCAATATTCACATTGGACTCGAACTCTCGATCTTGGTTATCGGCGGCTCGCTCAAGCATCTGCTCAAGTTGACCACTCTTTTCACCCGATGCGATCATATAGAGCATCATAGGAGGAAAAAGTTTCGTATTAGTCAGTGCTGCACCTAAACTGGTACCTTCCCGAACTCTGGCGGTAGCATCTTCAACCGCAGCTCGCACTTTAACATTGATAAGCACTTCACTGGCAATACGCATTGCATCCAATAAAGGTACGGCGCTCGCGGTTAAAATACTTAAGGTTCGTGCAAATCTGGCAGTATTGAGCCCTTTGCTGACACGACCAATGACCGGAAACACAAGTAGTAAACTGTCATACTTCATTCGATATACGGCTTTTGTTAATAGCCGCCTAAACAGCACAAAGCCTATGACGATGACACCTAAAACCAGCAAGCCATAATCTCTGATAAAATCAGATGAAGCGATCAGCAATAATGTTGTCCAGGGCAACTCCTGTCCCATATGTTCAAACTGACCCACCACCTCAGGTACAACTGCGGCTAGTAATATCGCGATAACACTGATTGCCACGACAGTAAGCACCACAGGGTAGATCATCGCCTGGGTCATCTTACTCTTCAACTGATGTCTTCTCTCGGTGTAATCGGCAAGACGGTTAAGCACGACTTCGAGGTGACCGGACTTTTCACCCGATGCCACCATGGCGCGATAGAGATCGTCGAAAATATGGGGAAACTCTGCCATGGAATCAGCCAGGCTATAACCTTCGACGACACGGGATCTGACCGCCATAATCATGCTGGCTAAACGATCTTTCTCGCACTGCTGTCCTACCGCCTTTAATGCCTCTTCGACGGGTAAACCCGCCGCAACCAAGGTTGCGACCTGACGGGTGATTAACGCGAGTTCTGCAACTGAGATCCCTCGTTGAAAGAAACTTTTACCGGTCGATTTCGCCTTAGATTCTTTTTCAACAACCGGGGTGATCTCGAGCGGCATCAGACGTTGTTCGCGAAGCTGGCCTCGGGCATGACGCGCCGTATCGGCTTCCATCACTCCTTTTTGTTGCTTACCTTTTGCGTCTAACGCCTTGTATTCAAACGCTGGCATGGCTTACCTCAACACAAATACAACTCAAGGCTAACTTTCTAATACGCAATTCTTTTTGCCCTAAAACCAAGTATTCAAATGCTGGCATGGCTTACCTCAACACTAATACAACTCAAGGCTAACTTTCTGATACGCAATTCATTTTGCCCTAAAACCAAGTATTCAAATGCTGGCATCGATTATTCCTCGCGGGTTACACGCAACACTTCTTCTAGGGTTGTGATCCCTGCAAGTACCTTACTCATACCATCATGACGAATACTCGGCGTCGATTTACGGATATGTTTCTCAATTGCCAGCTCACCACGACCGGTATGAATGAGTTCTCGAACATCGTCATCGACCACGAGCAGTTCATGAATACCGGTACGTCCACGATAACCATTATTACCACATGCCTTACATCCCTGAGCGCGATAGATCACTCGGGTATCCTCGGTTGTCATGCCTAATAACGAACGCTCACTCAGGTCCGGAACATGTTCAGACTTACACTCGGAACATAAGGTTCGGATCAGTCGTTGAGCTAACACGCCCAATAAACTTGAAGAGACGAGGAAAGGTTCGACACCCATATCCTGTAATCGGGTAATCGAACCAGAGGCTGTGTTAGTATGCAAGGTCGACAGCACCATATGCCCCGTCAATGAAGCCTGAACCGCAATTTGAGCCGTCTCTAAGTCACGGATCTCACCAATCATCACCACATCGGGATCTTGACGTAGAATCGCACGCAGACCTCTGGCAAAGGTCATATCGACCTTAGTGTTTACCTGAGTCTGGCCTATGCCTTCAAGCTCATACTCGATAGGGTCTTCGACGGTAAGAATATTGGTATCTTTGGTATTAAGCTCGGTCAATCCGGCATAGAGGGTCGTACTCTTACCCGAGCCCGTAGGTCCGGTGACCAGAATAATACCGTGAGGCTTACGGATCAGTTCATCGAACTGAATGCGTACCGTTTCGGTCATTCCCAGTTGGATAAGATCTAAGTTACCCGCGTTTTTATCGAGCAAACGCAATACCACACGCTCGCCATGGCTCGATGGCATGGTCGACACACGAACATCGACGGCGCGGCCGGCGATACGTAGCGAAATACGACCATCTTGAGGCACACGTTTCTCGGCGATATCCAGACGTGCCATCACCTTAATACGTGAAACCAGAAGTGACGAGAGTTTACGATTTGGCTTGAGTACCTCTTTGAGCACCCCATCGACACGAAAACGCACGATCAATTGCTTCTCGTAAGTCTCGATATGAATATCAGACGCTTCTTCCTTAATCGCTTCCGACAACAAGGCATTGATCAATTTAATGATCGGCGCATCATCATCGCCTTCAAGCAGATCTTCGGTCTGCGGCAGCTCTTCGGCTAAGGTAAACAGATCCATCTCATTGCCGATATCTTCCATCAGCTGCTGAGCCTCTGAAGAGTTCGCCTGATAAGCCTGTGTTAGCCTTGCCTCAAACGCGTCCGATGCAAGCTGAGCCAGAGGTAACTCCTTACCAGTATAGCGACGAGCCTCGAGTAGAGCCTCAACCGGCGTAGAAGCAGTGTAAAACAAGGTAAGCCCTTGATCATCTAAGGTATCCAATACCACATCGAAGCGATGCGCAAAGGCAAAAGGTAACCGCTCCTTACTCGTGGAGTGAAACACCTCATCTGTTTCACCTTCGACTGCCAGCCCAAGCTCATCGGTCACTTGTGCCAGCTCATCATTGTGAGAGGCTTGAATCTCACTCATCATCTTTATCTTCGGTGGTGTCTGAAGCGCTGTCTTCACTTGAGCTTTCTGCGCTCTCTTGCTTATCTTTTTCATTGCTCTCAGAGATAGTCTTTAAGGCCGGATCGGTTTCACGCATCTTAGTCGCTAAACCTTTGCCCTCTTTATATCGTTCAAGGATCTCGTTGACTTCAGGAGGAAGATAATCAGATTGATTCCACTCCTCGAGTATAGGCACTTCGCTGTTTGGCATTAAGTTAATACCACGCTCCTGCTGCTCAAGCTGCAGTGCTCGGAAGTAGTTGTACTTACGTCCTGCGATGCCTTCCATGGTAATACCGTCTCGAATAATCGTTGGCTTGATAAATACCATCAGATTTTTCTTCTTCTTGCCACTCGAAGATGACTTGAACAGATGACCGATAATAGGAAGATCACCGAGGAAAGGCACCTTCTGCACACTCTCCTGCACCTCTTCGCTAATCAGTCCCCCCAAGACAACTATCTGACCGGAATCGGCCATAACTGTGGTGGTCAGACGACGGGTAGCAAAGGTCACATCGACCCCAGTTTTACCGTTAATGCCCGACACTTCCTGCTCGATGGTTAACTTAACCGATGAGCCTTCGTTGATCTGAGGAATCACTTTAAGCTTGACGCCCACCTCTTTACGTTCGACCGTCTGAAATGGGTTGCTATTGCTCGAACTCGAGGTCGAGCCTGTCAAAATGGGGACTTCATCACCGACTATAAACGACGCTTCCTGGTTATCCAGCGTGGTGATAGAGGGGGTCGCGAGTACATTCGATTTAGTATCACTGGAAACGGCCTGAATAAGCGCACCGAAGTCGCCCATGGCAACACCCCATGCCATACCGTTGACCTTGCCTAAGGCTTGAGCCAACAAGGTGATATCACCTTGAACATCGGGGTTATCGGTACAGGTCTGGTTATCACCCGAGCCGGTACAAGTTTGAGAAGCTTTAGTATCCTGGGCCTGCCAAACACCGGCACCAATCTCACCAATTGTAGGCCCTAAGTTATTAAACTGAGTTCCACCACCGGCAGCCGTGGCCCACTGAACGCCGAAGCCGACGTCATCACCCTCGGCGACTTCCACGATAATCGCTTCTACTAAAACTTGAGCACGACGAATATCGAGCTGATTGATGACACTTTCGATGGTACGCATCTGATCCGGCTCGGCGCTGATGACCAAGGCATTGGTATCGGCATGGGCCATAATGTTGATTTCGTTGCGACGTTTACTGCCGCCTTGCTGTGCTCCACCGTCTTTATCATCGACAAGTTTCTGGGCAAATCCGGTCAATACCTCGACCAGATCTTCCGCATTGGCATAACGTAAATAACGAACCTTAGTGTTACCTATGCTGGCTTGCTCTGCATCCAGCTTCTTAATCAGTGATACCACACGTTGACGACTCTTCTCATCGCCACTGACGATAACGGCGTTCATGCGTTCATCGGCCACCACTTTAGGTGCCTGACCCGGCAGCTTCGACTTATTAGCAGTCGAGCGATAGAGGGTCTCGATAATACGTACTATCTCACCCGCCGATGCAAACTCGAGGGAGACCACCTGAACCTCTGTATCGCCCTGCTTATCGACGCGGCGAACGATCTCAACTAATTTGTTGACCACGGCAGCACGGCCGGAGATCATCAATACATTCGATGGGTCATAGTTAACGACATTACCGCCACCCGCATTGTCATTGAGCTGACGCAGCAGCGGAGCCAGCTGTTTGGCTTCCGTGTTATAGAGGGCAACGATACGTGTCACCATCTCATCGCCTAAACCAGGTCTATCATCATCCGCAACCCTGATAGACGCCGTCTTAGCATCCTTATCTTTGATCACCTTGATGATGTTGTTGTCCATCTCTACGACCGCATAGCCATAAACCTGGAGCACATTGAGGAAGAATTGATAATACTGCTCATCGTCCAGCAGATCGTAGCTTCGCACATTGATCTTGCCACGAACCGTTGGGTCGACAATGATGGTTTTATTCAGGTTTTTACCAACTATGTTGATAAACTCTTGAATATCTGTCCCTTTAAAATTTGCCGCATACTGCTCAGCCCAAGCGAGTTGAGGAGCTAAAAGTGAGGCTCCCATCACCATGCCAGCAATAAGCTTGTGGCGAATTTTCTTATTATTCATTTGTTTACTTCCCCTAAAACCTTTTTTATTGCGGCAGACTGAACAGGATCTCAACCAGCTGCCCTTCCCGTTCGATCATCAGTGAGATCTCGGTTAATTCAGGTAGTTGTGCCATAACTTCTAATGCCTGACTCATCTGAGTCAAATCGTAGCCATTTATTGATTTTGCTAAATCATTGGCCTTAAAACCGGCCTTCTTGAATAGTTCTCTATCTTTACCCGGATTTAAACGGTAGCCCTGAAGCTCTCCACCACGTTTTACCGGTGAAATGGCCAGATAGTCGGTCAATTTACTTGGATCGGCTAACAGCTCGTCTCTTGAACTCACCAGCTCCTTGGCAACCTGACGATCTTTTCTCTTGTCGACCTTGCTCACCGACGACTTAGCCCGCTGTAAATGCTGGTTCGCCTTGCCTCCGGTCTCATATTTTAGACCATCTAACATCAAGGTCTCGTAACGACCACTGTTAGTGATAATAATACGGTCAGCATAGACCTCTTTGAGCGAAGCCGAAGTACCTTTAATTTTATCACCTAAACTATAGGTGTTCTGACTACCACTTGAAGCAATAACTGCTAAACCATGTTGTTGTGATGTCGAGGCCACAACGCCGGTCAATTGAATCGAAAGTGAGGTCTTAGGAGCATCAGTGATCTTTTCTTCAACTGGTGAAATTTTGGGCTGACTGGAGCTTGAATCGGCCTTGCCGAACAGAGATAACTCTTTCAGATCGGAAATACTGACACGACTACCCGAACTGCTGGTTACGGGGGTAGGCAGCCAATTTGGTGGTGGATCAGAGGCTGGAACTAACTTCCAGGTGATCTGAGCCAAGAGGTAAACGGTCACTATCAAACCGACCCAAAAAGCCGCTAAACTCAAAGGCTTATGCGGTATTCCCGCAGCCTTATTAATAACTTTATCTAATAAATCCATATTGAGTGGACCCTCTATACAGGTCTCTGTTCTGCTTAAGATAATTTAGGATGTCGTGACTCATGCTAACCTACACGGCTAATGGCAACAAGCCCATAACACCTGCTTAATTGGCGAAAATCGCCCAAATATGCTAACTTTACGCGCCTAAAAAGGGTGTGAAGCTGGTCGCTATATTAGGTGATTGGAACACTAAAAAGCGATTTTATTACCCAGCATGTGAAGTCGCCCATCATTAATTTTACTATGGAGACTCGATGAACAAGCCATCAGAACAACCAAAAGCCATCCGTCTGGATAAATGGCTTTGGGCTGCACGCTTCTATAAGACCCGTGCCATCGCAAAAGAGATGATTAATGGTGGTAAAGTTCACTACAACGGACAGAGAGCAAAATCCAGTAAACTGGCAGAATTAGATGCTGTAATAAAATTAAGACAGGGTTATGACGAAAAAGAGATCGTCATTAAAAAACTGTCAGATCAGCGTCAAAAAGCAACATTCGCTCAAACTCTGTACCAGGAAACACCCGAAAGCTTAGCGAAAAGAGAAACCTATGCTGAGGCGAGACGATTAAATGTCTTGAACAATCCGGCTCCGGATCATAAACCAGATAAGAAGCAACGCCGACAATTGATACGCTTTAAAGAGAGCTAATATCAAGTTCGGCATTGAAGTAACAATTAAAGACCATATATTAAGCACTATACCCAAATAACTGATAACTGCTCAGTTAACTGAATAGTTTTATACCGAATGACATTGTGAGATTGAAACCGAAATGAGTAAAGATAATTTACACCGCTATCTATTTGAAAATGCAGACGTCCGAGGCGAATTAGTGCAGCTTGAGCAGAGTTATCAAGAGATCCTCTCGGCTCATACTTACCCTACACAAATTCAGGAACTCTTGGGTGAGTTGATGGCTGCCACATCACTGCTAACCGCTACGCTGAAGTTCAGCGGTGATATTAGTGTTCAACTTCAAGGAGATGGCCCTATCTCACTTGCAGTAATCAATGGCAACAACCTTCAACAACTCAGAGGCGTTGCTCGCTGGGATGGTGAACTAAGCGATGGTGCGACTCTGCAACAACTGTTCGGCAAAGGGCATATGGTCATCACTTTATCCCCAGCTAAAGGCGAACGCTATCAAGGAGTTGTAGCACTGGACAAAGACTCTCTTGCCGCGTGCCTTGAGGAGTATTTTACTCAGTCTGAACAATTACCCACTAAAATATCTCTGTTTGCCAACGGTAAACAAGCTGCCGGTATGTTGCTTCAGGTTCTACCGAGCGAAGGCGATCACAATGCAGAGTTTGAACACTTAGAGCAACTCACCGCAACGGTTAAGGCCGAAGAGATTTTCGATCTGGAAGCTGAGGAGGTATTACATCGGCTCTACCACCAGGAAGAGGTTCGTCTGTTTGACCCTATCGAAGTGACTTTCTCATGTACCTGTTCGAGAGAGCGTAGCGCCTCGGCAATTCGCACCGTTTCAAAAGCTGAAATTGATACGATCATTGCCGAACAAGGCAAGATAGAGATGGGTTGCGAATACTGCAATACAACCTATGACTTTGATTCAATTGATGTTGAAGCTATTTTCAGCAATACTCAAGCACCTGAGACCAAACAATAACGCCTCAGTGATCACAATGTACAAAAAGAGGACGCCTGTGAGCGTCCTCTTTTTTTAACCCAAAACACGATCTTCCTCACACATTCATATCTGCTTAAGTTACAATCACATTTCAGCGCATCAAGACGCCCATTTTTTAGATAAAAAGACAAGTCAGCAAAGACTGGCAAATAATTCCGACCTTAAACATGGAGACCCTACAAATGGCGGATGGAACACACAGTACTCACCGTAACCCCTCGACGGCACAACTCATTGAACTTGCTCTATCCAGAGGAGAAGGTGAACTGACTGCAAACGGTGCACTAGTCGCAAAAACTGGTGAACGCACCGGACGCTCGCCTAACGATCGTTTTATCGTTAAAGAGCCAGGCTCGGAAGCAGACATTGATTGGGGCCCGGTCAACAAGCCTTTCGAACAAACCGTTTTTACCGCGCTGTGGAACAGAGTAGAGGCTTACCTCGGCGACAAAGAGCTATTTGTCTCTGACCTGGAAGTCGGTGCAGATCCAGAGCATTATCAACCGGTACGAGTCACCACCGAAACGGCTTGGCATCAACTGTTTGCTCGTAATCTCTTTATCGTTCCTGAGCAATTTAATACTGCCGATAAGCCTGTCTGGCAGATCATGAACGCGCCGGGTTTTGAATGCGTACCAGAAAGAGACGGCACTCACTCTGATGCTACCGTGATCATCAACTTTGCCGAGCGTAAGGTACTCCTTGCAGGCCTTAAGTATGCCGGTGAGATGAAAAAATCTATGTTTTCGGTACAAAACTTCCTTCTTCCGGCAAAGGGCGTGCTCCCTATGCACTGCTCGGCTAACGTTGGGATCAAAGGCGACACGACACTCTTTTTCGGTCTGTCTGGTACAGGCAAGACCACACTGTCGGCCGATCCTAAGCGCTTTCTCATCGGCGACGACGAGCACGGCTGGGCACCCGGTGGCGTTTTTAACATCGAAGGCGGCTGTTACGCAAAATGTATCGACCTGAGCCAGAAGAATGAGCCCGTTATCTGGGATGCCATCCGCTTCGGCACCGTACTCGAAAATGTTGTCATGGATGAACATCGTGTTCCTGATTACTCTAACTCGAGTCTCACAGAAAACAGCCGTGCTGCTTATCCACTCGAACATATCGAGCTGCGTAAGGAGGAGAACCGTGGTGCAGAGCCTCATGCAGTGGTCTTCCTGACCTGTGATGTTTCGGGTGTCTTACCACCGGTATCTATACTCACTAAAGAGCAGGCGGCCTACCATTTCTTATCGGGTTACACGGCGAAAGTCGGCTCGACAGAGATGGGCTCAAGCTCTGCGATCCAATCCACTTTCTCTACCTGTTTCGGTGCACCTTTCTTCCCTCGCCCGGCGGGCGTTTACGCAGAACTGTTGATGAAGCGTATCGAATCGTTCGGTAGTCAGGTTTATCTTGTTAATACCGGTTGGACTGGCGGTCCTCACTGTATCGGCAAGCGTTTCGATATACCAACGACCCGCGCGATCATCGATGCGATTGTTAATGACGATCTGAAGGGCGTCGAGACTGAACACCTGGCTAAGCTGAACCTGAATGTCCCGGTTTCTATTCCCGGCGTCGAGACCAAGCTGCTTAACCCGGTGAATACCTGGGAAGATAAGGCTAAATATGCTGAGTATGCACAACAATTAGCCGAGAGTTTCACTGAGAACTTTGCTAAATACCAGGTACCAGATTCGATCAAGCATTCCGGACCGAATGCTTAATAGGTCTTTCTATTGGGTTACTTGTAGCCTGATAGCTGATTGAATCGTACGTCCAATAATCCCAGCTCTAGCTTCTGCTTAGCTGGGATTTTTTATGACTGATGTTTTATTTATGATGTCAGATGGATAACGGTACTTGATAGAGGTTTGATAGCTCATAACCTCATTGTTACCTATTACCTGCAGTGGGCTTATGTGCAGATACTTCTGTGACACGGTGCGAGTATGTCCCTATAACCTCGGCCGTGACGTCCATGTCACGGACGGTCACAGCCGCATCTACACCGGAGTTTAAAAGCAGAACTTACTTCTTCGATAAGTTAACGTTAAGCCCTCTATTTAACTATTTCGCGCTAGAACATCTGAAATTTGATATTGGATGACCCCATACTCATCAGTGTTCAAGCCTAAAATTAAGACATTTCTAATAATAAATCCCTTACGGAATTTTTCTTCACTCACGTATATCGTTTGCAAAACATCTGTATTTTTGGATTCGTGTTTATTTACAATCTCAAATATATATTTATTGTCATTATGGCCCCCGTACCTCAGTGCCCAACTGTCGATATTTATTGATGGGATAGTAAAAAATTTACCATTGGCATTTAATTTCCACCTACGGCCCTTTTTAAACCCTTCGACTTGGACTAAAGGATGAGTTGTTGCCATCTCCTCATTTTCATCCAAGAGAATTCCTATTGTTCCTTTGTAATAACCTGGGGTGGTGTACACAATCAAGTCACCTGAATTACCATCGTTATATTGATATGTTCCACTCCAAACAGAGCTATACGGAAACTTATTTCCTGTTGGAGGAATAATGCTTACCACTTCTTTCGTTGAAGGAAGAAATCTATTCATAACGAACAACTCATCACCAATACTCGCAGACAAGTGCTTATTGCTTTTTGAGTCAATTGACGAAAAATAATCATTTTTAATCAATTCACGTTCAATAGGTGTTTCTAATTTTGTTGTATATGATTTAGAGGCACATCCTTGAAGCATAATACCAACTAACAAAATAGAGAAAATACGAAACATATAAAAATCCTTAATATTAGATTAAATCTAATAGGCTTTAATTAAACCTGTTGAGCAAGTTTACCTTATTGTATAAGAAGTCACCATTCAGAACAGTCTAAGCAATTCAAGCAATTAACTCTACCCTCTCAAAAATGAACATTTAAATTCAGGTAAGCTAAACAAGCCAAGGGACTCACCAGATACGATGATTCCCCGTTGGAAGTTGCCGATGGGCGTTGGAATAAATCTCGTGAGGCCGACATGGATGTCGGACTAACTTTCGGGGGGCAGGATGTCCCATCGGAAGTGTCAGGGATTTATCCATAAGCACTGAGGAGCACAACTTTGCCGGGGCGTCATAGGTGGATGCAAGGAGGATGAGGACGAGCAGTCCTCCTTGCCCGGGTGTGGGTTGGAAACCCACGACGTTAGTTGTTAGACGAAGTCTAACTAAAAAGGTCAAATTATAGTGACCAGAACTTTAAACGCCCCCTTGTATTCATTACATTTTTAATGAAAGATAACTGGCTAATAATAAGATCAACATTGAGTACCTAACATGCGTTTTAAGCACCTAGCGGCCGCCATCTTAGTTAGCCTTTCAAGCTCCAGCACACTAGCTAACGATGAAGTGATTCCCCAGTTAGCAGAGCCCCGCATAGCCACAACTTATATCAACGATGCCATACTGCCACCAGCCATCGAGTGGCATGGCAAGAGTGAGGCACTGCTCGTCAGTGCTGATAACCCCTGGGCTACACCATTCGAGCAAAACGGTCTTAAGACGAGTCCAAGCTATGATGAAACCTTCGCCTGGCTCGATAAACTCATTGAACAAACGGATAAACTGAAAAAGGTCAGCCTGGGTAAGAGCCCGCAAGGACGAGACATCTGGATGATTATCGCATCGAGTGAAGGTGCAGACTCTCCAGAGGAGTTACAGAAAAATGGGAAGGCTAGCATACTGGTGCAGGCTGGGATCCACTCCGGAGAGATCGACGGCAAAGATGCCGGCATGATGCTGTTAAGAGATATCGTTATCGGGGATAAAGGCGCTCTACTAGATAATGCCAACTTACTGTTTGTACCCATTTTTAGTGTAGATGCTCATGAACGTTCGACCCAATATAACCGGGTCAATCAACGCGGACCAGTGAATATGGGGTGGCGCACCACATCAAAAAACCTCAATCTGAATAGAGATTATGCCAAGGCCGATGCCCTTGAGATGCAACATATGCTGCACGCCATCAATGAGTGGCAACCGGATCTCTATATCGATGTGCATGTCACCGATGGCATAGATTACCAGTACGATGTCACCTTCGGCTACAACCAGCCCCAGGGACTAAGTCCGGCCAGTTACCGCTGGCTTGAACAGAGCTATCGCCCGGCGATAGAGGCTGAACTTTCGGCTCAGGGGCATATTCCGGGGCAGTTGATATTTGCACTCGATAATACCGACATAACCAAAGGTATGTCGCTGTGGAATCCAAGCCCCAGATATTCAAACGGCTATGGCGATGCCCGACACCTGCCGACCATTTTAATCGAAAATCACAGCCTTAAACCCTTCAAGCAGCGCGTTCTCGGCACCTACGTCATGCTGGAGGCAACCCTCAAGACAGTTGGTGAACAATCCACTAAGCTTAGGTCTGCCATTCAGCAAGATAGGTACAACTACCCACAGCAGCTCACCCTGACCTGGAAGGAGAAACAGCAGGAAAAGGGCTGGGACTTTAAGGGAATAAGTTACCGATTAGAGCAAAGTGCTATCAGTGGTAACGATGTGGTGCGTTGGACTGGTGAACCTGAACTCTATCCCAATCTGCCAGTCATGGGTAACTCAGTCGCAGACATTCGGGTGCACCGCCCAAGCGCCTATTACATACCACCACAATGGGCTGACGTTATCGAAAGACTTAATATCCACGGTATAAGAATGACCCGCTTAGAAGTACCGACTCAATTAAGTGTCGATCAATACCACCTGAGTCAGCCGGTTTTTTCAGGTAAGGACTACGAGGGTCGACAGCGTGTAAGCGCCCAGGCAGTGATCAACCCAATCGATACCCTACTTCCTGTGGGCACTGTCAAGATAGATACCAGACAACCCCTTGGCGACCTTGCCATCTTGTTGCTTGAGCCTCAATCGCCAGACTCTTTGTTGCAATGGGGATTTTTCAATCCAATATTTACCAGAACTGAATATATTGAAAACTATGCCGTTGAGCCTTTAGCAGCCCAGATGCTCCAGGAGGATCCAAAGCTACAACAGGCATTTAATGAAGCACTCAAAGATGAAGTATTCGCCGCCGACCCCAAGGCGCGTTTACGCTGGTTTTATCAAAGAAGTCCTTACTTCGATGATAACTATGAGAAATACCCAGTAGTGAGACAGAGGTAGATAACAAACCGATGCATTAGCCATTGATTATAAAGATAAATAGATTGTAGCGCGGTAGCCATTTCAAACACAGGTCAGCCGCACTACATCACAACTCAAACCCAAATATTGAAATCAAACCACCTCAAAACCCACCAAACCGCCCACTTCAACACCAAAACAGCCCGGAGTCACAATTACCAAAAAAGCGAGGCGGGGCTCATGATTGCCTTTCACTTTGTGACCACAATCCCGATTTTCTTGCTAAACCATTGATTTAGATCAACATGTAAAACTAATACAGGTTTAACGTATAGCTACATTGTAATTAACAGCCAGACACCAATTGGCCAACAACTAATTAGCAATGAAATAAGAAAAATAATCAATAAAACTTGATGAAATAAAACAGTGAGTTAATTGGACGTGCAATAGAGGTATATAAAATGGAATATGCTCGCAATACACGCCGTTGGTTATCGATACTACTCCCGCTCGTCGCGGTGATGAGCCTATCGTGGACATCAACAGCAAACGCTGAAGCAAAAGCGCTAATATTAAAACCCTTCAAACAGTTAAGTGACGAAAGCGCTGAGTGCGCCGCCTGTCACAAAGAAAAAAACCCTTCTATCTATGGCCAATGGGGCAGATCAAAGCATTACGGCGCTAACGTCGGTTGTTATGAATGTCACGCGGCAGATAAAGGTGATAAGGATGCAATAACACACGAAGGCCGTCTGATTTCGGTCATCGTCTCACCAAAAGATTGTTCTCAATGTCACAATCAAGAAGTAGAGCAATTCACTAAGAGTCACCACGCTAAAGCCGGTAAGATCATGGGTTCACTCGATAACTTCCTTGCTGAAGTTGTTGAAGGTGCAATGACTTTCAATGGTAAGTCGCCCGCAGCTGTCAACGGATGTTGGCAGTGTCATGGTTCTGAGGTCAAAGTATTGCCTAACGGCGATCTCGACCCGACCACTTGGCCAAATACGGGTATCGGCCGAATCAACCCGGACGGATCGATTGGTGCATGTACCGCCTGTCACCAACGCCATGAATTCTCTATGGTTCAAGCCCGTCGTCCCGAAGCATGTGGTAAGTGTCACTTAGGTCCGGATCATCCGCAAAAAGAGGTGTATGACGAATCTAAGCACGGTATTAACTTCTATGCCAATGTCGACCGTATGAATCTCGATTCATCTAAGTGGATAGTGGGTGAAGACTATGATGCAGCGCCTACCTGTGCAACCTGCCATATGTCTGCGACACGTGAGCAAGCAGTGACTCACGATGTGGGTGACCGTATCAGCTGGACATTAAGACCCGCTGTTTCTGAGAAGATCGATGCTAAAGCTTTAGCCCAGGGCCACAAGGTCAAGAGCTGGCAAGACAGACGTGCCGATATGCAGGATGTTTGTCAGTCATGTCACACTAAATCTATGACAGATAACTTCTATCAACAGTTCGATTCTCTGGTCAATCTGTATAACGATAAGTTTGCCGGTCCCGGTAAATCTCTGATGGGCATGTTGAAGAAAGAGAAGATGCTAACAGAAACTGCATTCGATGAAGAGATCGAATGGACCTGGTTCTTCCTCTGGCACCATGAAGGCCGACGTGCACGTCACGGCGCCGCTATGCAAGCACCTGACTATGTACAATGGCACGGTATGTTTGAAGTAGCCGAGCGTTTCTACATCGAGATGGTACCTCAGTATCTGGAAGTGGTAGAGAAAGCCGAGCACAGTGGCAATACTGAAGGTGCAGAAAAAGCACGTAAGCTTCTCGCAGAGATTTTATCTCGCCCTGAGCATGCATGGTTTACAGGTAACGAGCCCGATGAGGTGAAAAAAGCCCGTAAAGCCGCACAAAAAGAGTTTAAAGCACGCTATCTGGGTGAAAGCAAATAGCAACCGAGTAAGGGGGTTATTATCACCCCCTTCCACCCCAAACTGAGGAGACTCTAGTGAATAAAAAAGGGGAAACAACTCGGTGGCAACGACTGTGGAGCTGGTTAAAAAGACCGTTAGCTTTGGGGATCCCCATCGGGATGTTCCTACTGGTATTGGTCGGCACATCGTTTCAAGCAATGATGGTGGTATCCAACCAAAATGAGTTCTGTTTTAGTTGCCACCTCACAATGGATACGATAGTTCAGGAGTATCAAGCCTCATCACATTTTGGTGATGGCGAAGATATCCCGGCCACTTGCTCAGATTGCCATGTACCACATCCATTCATCGACAAGATGATCGTTAAGACCATCGCCTTGAAGGATGTCTATCACATGATTGCAGGGACGATTACGAAGGAAAATTTTGAAGAACACAGACCAGCCATGGCTGAGAGTGTTTGGAAAGCATTCAAGAAGAATGACTCCGCGAATTGTCGTCACTGTCACCAGGGGGAAAACTTTGATTTAGCCAAGCAGCCACAACGAGCTCGCCTGAATCATGAAAAGATTGAAGCTAGGGGAGAAACCTGTATTGATTGTCATCAGGGACTGACCCACAACCGAATAGTTGTTCGATAAAGTGATATTGGTTATATCAATATCTAAGCTCCTTGAGTCTCAAAAAGAGTCATCAGGGAGCTAATTGAAAAACATAAACGAATAGTTGTTCGATAAGCCGATATAAAGATGTAAATCTCAACTCATCTCCACTAAGGTCGCATTCTCCATGCGACCTTTTTATTTCCGTAGCCTACAGACAGAATCAACCTGATTTAATCGCACTCACCGAATAGGTCAGTGGCGCACGCTGTTGCTTATGTTCAAGAAAATACCTTGTGCTCAGCTCTCCAGCGGAATTGGTGATACTCTCCTCCTGCAGGCCGGCAAATGCATCATAGGGGCTGAAATCAAATTCGTTATAAGCCTTTAGCTCCAGCCCGGCTTTCATCAAGGCATTTAACACCTCTGAGATGGGATGTGGCCAGCTCATCACAGTATTTATCTCACCATCACAGTTCTCTGTGTAGGTCCCCTCTTCATCTACATCCGGCTCTTGCTGAGCAAAATAACTGTAGCCGTCAAGCAATGCCTCTAAAGGATGAAACTCTACCATATAGAACTGTCCACCCGCCTTTAAACAGTCACTCACAACCTTTGCCCACCGATCCAGATCTGGCAGCCAGGCGATGGCACCGTAAGAGGTAAACACGATATCAAATTGACGGGATACTCTCTCTGGCGTGTTGTACAGATCGGTACAGATAAACTTAGCCTCGGCCTCAATCTGTTTCGCTAGATCCTGTGCTTGCTCTATCGCGGCGGATGAGAGATCGATTCCGGTAACATCGGCGCCCTCTCGTGCCCAGGATAAGGTATCTAAGCCAAAATGGCATTGAAGGTGAAGCAGACTCTTACCTTTTACATTCAACCCACACAGCTCTATCTCCTGTAGTGAGCTCTTACCTTTCAGAAAGCCTTCAATATCATAAAACTTCGAACCTACATGAATTTTTGTACGCTTATCCCAAGCGGCTTTATTTACGGTTAAGTAATCCATCTCTGATTCTTCTATCTCTTGTTCTGTTAGGGACAACGAGTTGAGAAAATTCACCAACTCAATAGGTCAACTACCTTATCTTTTGAGCATAAAAGCTAACACTTAAAATCAACATTTTAAATAACATTCACAAAACACAGGCAAAACATACAGATACATTATTGGCACAAACAATGCTTAGTCACCTGTACAGAAGAAAAGTACCAAACAAGAATATTTTGATTTTAAAAGGAATAATAAGATGCTCATTCGCCCTACTATCTTAGCTAGCGTATTAAGTTTATCTCTTTCAGGATGCATCATTAATGTTAATGGCGCCGATATGAGCCCCCTTGAACATCAACATCAATCCATCCAACTCGACGCCAGTGGGATCAATGCGCTGGTTGCCGAAACAGGAGCGGGGTCGCTCGAAATAGAGGGAGTCAAAGGCTTAACCCATATCACGCTAGAGGCCGATATCTACACCCGAGATGGCGTAGAGGCTGAACTTTCCCTCGAGCGTCAAGGAGCGAAGGCACACCTGATTGCCGATTTCGATTCAAATGTGAACTTCGGAAACTCTCCCTATATAGATCTTGTGCTGAAAGTCCCCTCACAGATGAAGATGGACATCGATGACGGCTCAGGCAGTATAGATATTTCAGGCGTTGACGCCGACATTAAGCTTCAGGATGGCTCCGGGAGTATCGCTATACAAGGTGGGAAAAACTTAGAGATTCAAGATGGTTCCGGTGGTATTACCCTCAAAAATGTCGATGGTGAGATCCAGCTCGAAGATGGCTCAGGCTCCATTGAGATAAAAGATGTCGACGGCGATATCACTATAAACGATGGTTCCGGTAGCCTTTCTGTAAAGAACGTACAGGGCACGGTAACCATTGATGATGGCTCCGGCAGTATAGATGTAGTCAATACTCAGGGATTAAACATTATCGATTCCGGCTCGGGTGACGTGAGCTTCGATCAGATAGATGGTCCTGTAAGTATGCATTAATACCAATCAGTATAAAGATGTGATCGCTCAGCGAGAGTTTAGCGCTTCTGAGGCAAGGTCATCAATTGCTCCTGCATAAATGACATTTGCAACATCCATGTTGCTCGCAGCGAGTGAAGAGCATAGTTGTTCTACGTTTAAGCTCGTTAACGCAGCATAAGAAGCGCTAAAACTCGCCTTTCAGGAGTGTTTTTGACTGCCTACTTCCTCGTTGAATAGCTTCACAAGGGATCACCATTGCATCATCTATTCGCCTTGAATTAGTTTGCCAAAAATAACTCTGAGTAGAACACTTTCTTATACTGATTGGTATAACCCTGTCTTGGCAATCAAAAGACTTCCCGGCGCAGGCGGCTAGGTAGGATAGTGTTTATTTAGCTATCCGGATTAGCCCCTGCCCACCCCTTAAACAACTTGCTGTACTAATGAGACCTTGTGGTTAGCCTTTAAACTTCAAGTCTCCGGCGGGGTTAAGCCTTGTTTTTTACCTTAGTCTTGACCTTAGTAGATAACTCATCGTATCGGTCAAATAATAAGGTGGCAAAATGAAGGATCAGCAATCCATACAGTAACCATTGAAAGCCCGCACCCTGAAGCTCGGTTCGATGAGAGATAGGTTCCCTTGTTTGTTCTATCAGAGCAGTCTTCATATTCCTCCAATTTGAGCTCAAATAACAGTTAAGACTTACAGTTAAGACTTACAGTTAAGAAAGAGTACATCGAAGGAAGTGAAAGAAGTGTGAAGACGCTAGACAGAGTTTTTCAAGTGTGATCAAGCAAGGATAAACTGAAGAAAAAACAATCAATCCCCACAATATAGCGAAGATTGTTTATTCACTCTAACCAAATGAGAAGAGTACAAGCCGTTACAGCTAAGGCTTAAACGAATAAGGTCTAATCTCCCCCCCGATAAAGAGAGCGCTCAGGGACATTGCACCCACCTTGATTTTCATAATCCTAACCTATCAAGGCAAGCTTTTTCGCTCTGGGCCAACGCTTAATCGCAATCTCTCGCTTTAATGCGTCAGACTGAGTGCCGACCTCCTCGTTATAGACTAAGAGCAAAGGCCCCTTTCCACGCAGGAATTTAGCGGCTTTAGGTCCACCGGTTTGATGCTCCTTAAACCGCCGCTCAATATCCAGCGTCACTCCGGTATAGAGATGACCATTGGCACATTGGATCATATACAAGAACCACATAGGCTCACTCATTTAGTTGTAACCTCATTCAAGACTCAATAGCCCGGATACCGGGAACAAGGCATGTTTATCATGCCCATTTCCAGCCTTCTAGTCATTAAGTCCTAGTAGACTCAGGAGGAAAGCGTATTCTTCAGCCGTATCCTGATATCTCCGATAACGGCCACTCTTACCACCATGACCCGCCTCCATATCAATATGAAAGAGTAATTGATTGTCGTCAGTCTTGTATTCCCGAAGTTTAGCGACCCATTTAGCGGGTTCAAAATACTGCACTTGCGAGTCATGAAGACCGGTAGTAACGAGCATGTGAGGGTAGGCTTGTTGCTTTATCTGGTCGTAGGGGGAGTAGCTAAGCATGTAGTCGAAATATATCTTCTCATTGGGATTACCCCATTCATCATACTCATTAGTCGTTAACGGTATAGATTCATCCAGCATTGTCGTCACAATATCAACAAAGGGCACATGAGCCGCAACGGCAAAATAAAGTTCCGGTGCTTGATTGATGACACCTCCCATCAACAGGCCACCCGCACTACCACCTGCCGCGACAACACGTTTCCTGTCGCCGTACCCTTGAGACGTCAATGCCTTAGTCACGTCGATAAAGTCATCGAAGCTATGTTGCTTATTTAGCATGCGGCCATCGTCATACCAGGGCCTGCCTAACATTTCCCCTCCACGGACATGAGCGATCGCGTATACCACGCCCCGATCCAGAAGGCTTAACGCCGAGCTGTCAAAATCGGGGTCAATCGTATGACCATAGGCACCATAACCATATTGATAGAGTGGATTCCTGCCATCTTTGTTAAATGTATCTTTTCGATAAACTAAGGTGACAGGTACCTGAACACCATCTCTGGCCGTAATGAATATGCGCTCTGCCTTATAGGCTTCGCTCTCGAATCCTCCGAGTACCTTTTCTTGCTTGAGCAACACTCGTGTTGGCAGACGAGTTAAATCATACTCATAAATCGACTCCGGAGTCGTCGGGCTCGAGTAGTAGATCCGTAACTTATCGCTCGCTTGCCGGGCATTGACATCCAGGCCCACGACATAGGCAGGGTCATTAAACGGGAGCTCAAAAGGCTCACCTTCCACTTTCTCATCTTGGCTAACATCACGACCATTAACACGAGTAAGAGGGAAGACCCGAAGCCGGCTTATCCCTTTCTCACGGGTTTGCACGATTAAGAATTTCTCCAATAGCAGATAATCTTCAATACGGCTATCCGAACTAGCGCCAATGACCTCCTGCCACATAGCCTTATCACTAAACTTTGATTCGTCGACCTTCATCAAGCGAAAGTTAACCGCCTCCCAGTTGGTGAGAATGTAGTAAGTACGACCAAGCTTAGCGACTGAGTATTCGTGCCCCTCCTCTCGTGCCAACAGCGGTTTAAACTCACCTAATGGCCTATCGGCATCGAGTACTGACACCTCACTCGTCGTCGTACTCTCATTGAAAAGCGTAATTCTGGACTCATCCAGAGACTTACCCAAAGAGATGTAAAAGCTATCATCCTGCTCTTCGAATACCAGAACGTCTTGTGATTGTAACGTCCCCAATTGATGACGAAATACCTGAAACCCCAACAAGGTCTTAGGATCTTTGGCGATATAAAACAGGTGCTTATTATCATTAGCCCAAACAACCCGCCCATCGGTTCCCGTAAGTTCATCCTCTAACAGCTTCCCGCTGGCAATGTCTTTAAAATAGACCCTATAGATACGGCGACTTAAGGTATCTTCTCCGAAGGCTATTATCGATTCATCGGGACTCACGGACACACCGCCCAGACCATAGAATTCATGACCTTCTGCGCGTAAATTCACATCGAGTAACAGAGTTTTATCGCCATCGGGTTCACCCTGTCTTATCACCAGGGGATACTCAAAACCTTGCTTATACCGGCGTGAATACCAATGTGAATGCCATAGGTAGGGCACACTCGACTCATCTTTATCTAAACGGCCGATAAGCTCATCGAACAGTGTCTGTTGAAAACCTTCAAATGGAGAAAACTGTGCTTTTGTATATCGGTTTTCAGCCTCTAAATGCGCCAATACTTTTGGGTTTTTACGGGTATCATCTCTTAACCAATAGTAATCATCGATGCGCTTGATGCCATGCAACGTCATCTCATTAGGAATTTTTTCAGCGCTCGGGGGCTGAACCGGGTCAACAAGCTTCATAGACGTACATCCAATGGATAGGGTTAATAGAACTAAACTCGAAACGAACTTAGAAATCATAGACATCTTACACATCCTTGCTAGATGATGACTTGGATTAAAAATAGATCATTGAGTCGAGTCTAAAGTCGATAACCTCAGAGGTAAAGCAAAGAAATTTCCCTGAATCTAAAGATATTAGCCACACACAGGTCATAGTTCACACTTGGCTGGTTGCCACTTGTCATTTGTTTAAAAGAAGCGCACCATGCTTGCGCTCGTTATCCGGACTATTGTCTGATACGCGAGTAAATTCTCAGGGCGGGGTGAAACTCCCCACCGGCGGTGATAGCTTTCAGAATAGCCTGAAACTTAAGCCCGCGAGCGCCCAAACCGACTTTAATATCTTCGCAGATAGTCAGTTTGGGGTCAGCAGATCTGGTGATTTTGGTTTTCAATTAGACTTTGTTGTCGTTGGGAACTGAGCAATTCCAGAGCCGACGGTAATGAGCTTTCTACTTAAAGACTTTTTCTTAAGTAGCAAGTCTAAGTCCGGATGAAAGAGAATGTAAGATGGAATGGCAGTGCACTGAATCTGACAGAGACTCGAAGGGCCACCTCAGCCTCTCGTTCAGTGTATACCGTGTCCACCTCTTATTTCATACCCTCATTGTATCTGCAATGTCGGTGTCATTTTCTGCACGCCCTGATTCTGGAAAACCTAATGTAGTTTTTTAAGGATTTTAAACCATGAATCAGTCATTACTATCCCCATTCGGCACCGCTATCGAACGTGTCGAAACAGCGCTAACCTCTCTCAAGCAAGGTCGCGGCGTTCTCGTTGTCGATGATGAAGACAGAGAAAATGAAGGCGATCTCATCTATTCCGCCGAAACACTAACCAATGAACAGATGGCACTGCTTATTCGTGAAGGTAGCGGCATAGTATGCCTCTGTCTTCCCGATGAAAGGGTTAAGCATTTAGCCCTTCCTCCGATGGTTGAAAATAACTCGAGCCAGTATGGCACCGCCTTTACGGTTAGCATCGAGGCAAAAGAGGGAGTCACTACGGGTGTTTCTGCCGCCGATCGTGTGACCACAATCAAAGCCGCCATTGCTGACGACGCACAACCCGATGACTTGGCTCGTCCCGGACATGTCTACCCACTTCGCGCTCAACCCGGTGGCGTAATGACTCGCAGAGGTCATACGGAAGGGACTATCGACTTGATGATACTCGCAGGGTTGAAGCCAGCCGGCGTACTCTGCGAAATTACTAACCCTGATGGCACCATGGCCAGACTGGCTGAGATCATCAGCTTCGGGGCGAAACATGAGCTTCCCGTTTTGACCATCGAAGATATTGTCGAATACCGTAAGTCTATGATGGCCAAAGCCAGTTAATCTCGTTGTAGTAGAAAACTAAACAAAAAGCAGAACCCCCTGCTTTTTGTTTACTGCCAATAACCATATGATAATTATGGTTATTGGCAACCCACTGTCCTGATTATAAAACAATCACATATGTTATTAACAATAAATATAGCAAAAATAATGCTTTAGTCGGATATTTGACGCCCTGCATATAAAACCGTGACCTAGATTAGACTTCCATTAAATAACTGAGACACAAGTATAAAGCTATGATATTTATCCGTGACTCAATATTTTACGGTCGCGATAGCCCCCAAAAAACGCCGTAGAACAACACTGGCACGGAGCACTTTAATGTCATCAGTAATGAATTGGCTTAGCTTAAAACAAAAGTTAATTTTGTTTGCTTCAATTCCCATGCTGCTACTGACTCTGTTTGGCTCTATGGGCATGCTGCATCTGGCAGACAGCTATCAATCCGCTCAAAAAAACTCACTCGCTATAGAGATCACTCAAAAAGTTGAAAACCTGATTTTCGAACTACAAAAAGAACGCGGACTCTCCGCAGGCTATATAGGCAGTGCAGGTGACAAGTATCAGAAAAGACTTACAACCCAAAGGGTCAATACCGATAAGCACTTATCTCACCTGCTGACAGGTCAGGCTATTCAGCAACTATACCGGGCGCTAAAAGGCAATCAAAACCAGATTGCTCCCCTGCGGGACAGCTTGAATCAAATAAAAACCATGAGTCATGAGATTATCTTAGTCCGTGAAGATGTCACCAGGAAGCTGGAAAAGGAATCGTTTCACTTCTACTCAGAGTTCAATCATCAGCTATTAATCTTTATCTCCCAACTACAGCAGCAGACCGAAGATGTCCCGCAGGCAAGAGCCTATAACGATCTGATCAATGTCCTCATGATCCAGGAGTTAGCAGGAAAAGAGCGTGGTCTCATGAATCGGCTGCTATCGGCAAATCTTATGGAAGCCGGCGCCTATATCGGCATAAATACGATAGAGCACGAATTAGATCACGCCGTCTCTCAGCTATTATCGACAGCCATTGATGAAAACAGAATATTAATCAAAGACTTATTAGCTAGTAAGTCTAATCTCGACTATCTTCTTATGCGCCAGCATGTCAAGACTCAGATAGAGCTGATCGAACAGGCACAAGAGATGAGTGTATCTATGGGCTATGGCGGGTTGATTCATGACTTCAAGAACTATCTCCTGAGAGGAGATCAACAATATCTCGATAGCTTCAATAAAAATCTAAAACAGATAAACTTTCAGCTAGCCAGGTTCAGACAGCACTCAGATCTTACCGATAAACAGATTAGTGCGATCGAACAGATTGCAGAGACCATTAATAACTACGACATACATATCGACCAGCTGCAGATACTCAAACAGCAAAAGCTCACTATAGCGGAGCAAGATAACCGGATACGTATAGACGACGAACCTATGCTCAACGCATTATCACTCCTTCAGTATCAAGCCCCCAGCGTCGACAGTGAGGTTTGGTGGGAAATTGCCAGCGAGCGAATCAATCATCTGCACCGGGTCAGCTCGGTGATCACAGACGAGGTAGCCAAACTCAGTTCCCAACAAAAAAATCAATCTATCATCTATCTCGTGACAGGGATCCTAACCGCTCTGTTTACTATTCTACTGCTTTTCCTTCTGGGACGTAGCATGGTGAGAAACCTGGTCGGTAGTATTGCAAGTATCGCAAACGATATGCAGAAGATGGCCCACGATCCTCATCTGGAGCTTACTGTGCCGGTCAGAGGTAATGATGAAATTGCCCGGATGTCTCAAGCACTTAACCTTATGCTTAAGGAGCGCCTCAAGGCCAACCGTCAGCTTAATTTGGCCGCGGCCGTATTCGATTACTCTGCAGAAGGGATCATGGTTACCGACAGAGATAACCACATTGAACTGATTAACCCCGCATTTACCCAGATAACCGGATACAGCCTGGAAGATGTGAAAGGCAGAAACCCATCCGTATTAAACTCCAACCAACAACCACATCACTTCTATGATGCCATGTGGAAGTCATTGAAAGAGTTAGACAAATGGGAAGGTGAGATCTGGAATAAGCGTAAAGATGGTCAAGTTTACCCGGAATATTTAGCCATCACAGTCGTCAGAGATGAAGCGGGTGAGATCACCCATCATATCGGCCTTTTCCTCGATATCAGTAATCGTAAAAAATATGAGCAAGATATCTGGTATAAGACGAATTATGATCCACTCACGAATCTGGCCAATCGCCACCAATACTCGTTGAAAATACAACAAGAGATGTCTGTTGCAAAACAGCAGTCTCAACAACTTGCCATTCTTTTTATTGATCTCGACCGCTTTAAGTATACCAATGACATCTATGGCCATGCGGTTGGCAATGAACTCCTGTGTCTGGTCGCCGCCAGGTTAGAGTCACTTTTAGGTAAACATGACTTTGTCGCCCGCCTCAGTGGTGACGAGTTCGTCATCATTCTCTCCAATGTGAAACAGAGAAATGAGGTACGTCAGTTCGTCGAAAATGTGATTGACCACCTATCCTCACCTTTTGGACTCAGTAATAATGAGTTGATGATCTCTGCCAGCATAGGTGTAAGCCTATTTCCTGAAAATGGAGATGACGGAGAACTGCTGACTCGCAATGCCGAAACGGCGATGTATCAGGCAAAAGGCGATGGCCGCAACAGTTACCGCTACTTCTCTGCAGACATGAACAGCAATATGCTGGAACGAGTACAGCTGGAGCAACGCCTCAGACACGCCGTTCTACAGGAAGAGTTTTGCTTGTTCTATCAGCCCATAGTCAATATGGATGATAGAAGCATTATTGGCGTCGAGGCGCTTATTCGCTGGCGCGATCCCAAGTACGGACTCATCTCACCGGATAAGTTTATTCCTGTTGCCGAGGAAACCGGGCTCATCGAACCCATAGGTGAATGGGTATTGCAGCAAGCCCTCACAGATCTAAGCCACTGGCATGCTAATGGCTTTATGATCAACATGGCGATTAATGTCTCAGGCAGACAGCTTATCAACTCCAATCAGATCTCCTTTGATACCCTGCTGGACAGTATGCTGAAAAGACACAAGATAGCGCCTCGATACCTGCACATTGAGATCACCGAATCTATGCTGATGGATGATACCGAGCAGTGCCAGCAAAAACTGGAGGCTATTCGTGATCTCGGTATCGATATCTATATTGACGACTTCGGTACCGGATACTCCTCACTGAGTTACCTCAAACGTTTTCCTATCTCGGTAATTAAGATCGATAAGAGCTTTGTCGATAATATGCTGGAGCGCCAATCGGATGCCAATCTGATCAAGGCGATTGTGATGATGGGGCAAAGTTTAGAGTTGCAACTCGTTGCCGAAGGCATAGAAACCGAGGAGCAGTGGGAGTTCTTGCAAAACCTGGGTTGTAATTTTGGGCAGGGTTACCTGATCTCCAGACCACGTCCTATCGATGAACTGACCGAGTTATTGGTCGACAACCTGAAACCGGCGCAAGAAGTTGAGCTGAAAAGGTGCTCGGCGCTCTAGAGATATCAATAGCGTTAAGAGATCAAAAAGGAGCAGAAAATCTGCTCCTTAGTCATCATGCGAACGGCTCTGAATCAGGCAACGCTAGCCAATCAAGAGATTATGCACCCGCTGAAGTCATAACACTGGCAGACTCTTCGATAGCCATCTGAGCCAGATCTTTATCGACGAAGAACAGGGCTTTGCCATCTTCACCGACTAAACGTATCTTATCGACAATCGACTTAAACAACTTCTCCTCTTCGTGCTGCTCAGAGACATACCATTGAAGGAAGTTAAAGGTAGAGTAATCTTGATTAGTGAAAGCCGCATGAGCGAGTGCATTAATCTTACTGGTTATCATCTGCTCATGTTCATAGGTGTATTCAAATAACGCCAACAAAGAAGCAAACTCTGACTGTGGTGCTTCGATTGCACCAAGCAACGGCATACCGCCTGTTTCACTAACATAAGTAAACAGACGCTGCATATGTTGCATCTCTTCGTCTGCATGAGCGCGCATAAACTTAGCCGCACCTTCGAAACCTCTGTCTTCACACCATGCGCTCATCTGCAGATATAGGTTTGAAGAGAAAAACTCAACATTAATTTGAGCGTTTAATTGATCAATCATTGTTTGTGCCAGCATTTTAATTCCTATCACTATTTGGGCTAAGTCATTGTCATCAAGCTGGAGTGAAAATGCAATGAAATTTACTTAAACCACTGTTTCTCAAATACTAATAGTTATCATTAAAGATTGTAAAAACTTAGCCCGACACCACCTTAGTAACATTTGCTAACCAAATGATGCAGACCTGTTAACATTTACCTTCTACTATCTGTCATTAGAAAAATGACCTTCAAAGAAAGAGAGCCATTCCCACAGACTCTCTAAGTGTCAGGAAAGACAATGAATTTGACTCGAATAAGTACCCATAATCCCGCAGGCACCTTAGTCACCTTATTGCTGATCGCCATTTTTGGTGTCCTGGCCATCGCCAAGTTACCTATTCAGTTACTGCCCGATATTCAGCGTCCACAAATATCAGTTTTCAACAACTGGCGTTCAGCGGCGCCGCAGGAGATGGAATCTAACATCATAGAACCTCAGGAGAATGTCCTTAGACAGGTTCCCGGTGTGGTAGAGATGACATCCAATATCTCCCAAGGATTTGGTCGGGTCTCATTAACTTTTGAGGTGGGAAACAATATGCAAGAGGCGATGATCAATGTGATCAACGCCCTCAATCAAACCCCGCCTCGCCCGCTGGACGCCAATGAGCCTTTTATTAATGTCGGTGGCGGTGGAGGCACTCCCAATCTGGCCTCATTACTCATTCGCATGGCACCCGATAATCCGGATACCGATTTCGCAAAATACCAAAAATTGATCGATGATATTGTAGAGCCCAGACTCAGGCAGATAACCGGGGTCGGGAGCATACAACTGCAGAGTCGGCGCCCTAAAGAGCTGCACATTCTGTTTGATCCTTATCGCGCCGCTGCACTGGGTATTACACTGGAGCAGCTGCGGAATACCTTATCACGCGCCGCCGACATCTCAGGCGGTACGGCAAACGTAGGTCGTCGCCAATACATGGTGAGATTTATCGGCCAATACACACCGGAGAATTTAGGTGACCTAATCGTCACCTATAACGATGGACGCCCGGTGTACATCAACGAGCTCGCCGACGTCTCAGTTTCAAGCGCCGAGGTTCAGGGCTTTACTAAGCGTAATGGCTATCCGGCCTATTATATGACTATCGAAGGTACCTTCGATGCCAATACCGTTACCGTACTCAACGGTGTGAACAGGGCTATCGACGAACTGAATGCCGGGGCTTTGAAAGAGGCTGGTCTGGTCATGGATCTATCTTTCGACGCCTCCATACATATCAAACGCGCCATCTTATTGGTTAAAGGCAATTTGGCGATAGGTGTACTATTAGCCTTAGTGATCCTATTCGCCTTCCTGCGCAGCTTCCGTGCGACCCTAATGATCGCCTCGACTATTCCTGTCGCACTGCTTATCGCCTTCTTCTCTCTCGAGGCCATGGGCCGAACCCTGAATGTGATCTCTCTGGCCGGCCTTGCCTTTGCCGTCGGCTTAGTACTCGATGCCGCCATTATTGTTCAGGAGAACATTGTACGACTACTGCAGCAAGGCAGCGGGCTCAGGCAGGCAATTGAGGAGGGCACCGGACAGGTAAAGGGCGCACTCATGGCATCGACGGCCACCACGGTCGCCATTTTTGTTCCCATACTCTTTATGCCCGGTGTGGAGGGGCAACTCTTCTCCGACCTGGCCCTCACACTCTCGGTTGCCGTAGTCTCATCCTTTATCAGTGCAATCACCTTAATTCCGGTCTTTAGTCTATTGTGGCTAAAACTCCCCGAGAAAGCGGCCCCGCAGATGAACAGGCCGGACTTATGGTCCAAACTGACCCGGCTTATTCGCACGCTCACCGGAGATAAAAAACGGGCCTCCATCTGGTGTGCCCTTCTGATCATTGGCAGTGGCATCATGACCTTTGCATTAATGCCGCGTCCGGACTTTTTGCCTCAAGCTCGCTCAGATGGCATATTTGCCTTCTTCTCATTACCTCCCGGTTCCAACGTACAAACCTTAGAGAAAGAGGTGGGCGATGTGATTATTGAGCGACTCAAGCCCTACTACGATAAGGAAAAATCTCCTTATATCAAAGGCTATAACTTCTCCATGTATTCTGCATTTAACGTGCTATTTATCTATCCTGAAGATCCCTCACAAGCCGATGAGATGATCAAACTTCTAAACGATGAGATATTAATCGGCCTGCCCGATACCCAGGCATTTACCAACCGAGGTTCGCTGCTGCAGTTTGGTTTTAACGGCGGCCGGGCTATCAATATCGATCTGCAAGGACCCGATATGGAAGCCTTGATGACATCTGCCGGTAAAGGCATGAAGCTGATCACCGATGCACTTCCCGGCGCCGTTGTACGACCACTGCCGGGATTATCCATGGCGCAGCCCGAGCTTCAGCTTATTCCTAACGAGCGACGACTCGCTCAGGCCGGGGTCGATAGAACCCAAATCGCCAACGCCATTCGGGCCTATACCTCCGGCCTGTTTGTCGGAGAATACTTCGATGGTAACGAACGCATGGATATCCTGTTAAAAGGCCCCAAATGGCAAGTCCCGGAGCAACTATCGGCAACACCAGTTTATACCCAGGCCGCTGGCATTCAGACAATAGGTGAACTGGCAAAAATCAAACGCACAGTAGGCCCGACTCAGCTGCAGAGAGTTAATGGCAAACGCAGCGTCAGCTTATTGATATTTCCACCAGCCGATATGTCACTGGATGAAGCATTGGAGATCATCAATGAGAAGGCGGTTCCCAGCCTGAAGGCCAGCCTGCCGACGAACAGCTCACTCAAGTTCCGTGGCAGTGCCGACAAACTGGACCAAACAATAAAAGATATGGGGGCTAACTTCCTTCTGGCGGTCGTCATTTTGTTCCTGCTGATGTCTGCCATGTTTAAATCGGCTAAAGACAGCCTGCTGGTACTGCTCTCTATGCCATTGGCCATCTGTGGTGGCGTACTTAGCCTTAGACTACTAAACTTGTTTAGTTTTCAAAGCTTAGATCTACTGACGATGATCGGCTTCATCATCTTGTTGGGCTTAGTAGTCAACAACGCCATCCTGTTAGTCGATCAGACGCGCCAGGGAACCAGGGACGGACTCAATATCGACGACGCTATCTATCAGGCTGTTGCCACGCGGGCACGCCCTGTCTATATGAGTACACTCACCTCTATCTTTGGCATGTTGCCACTCATGCTGGTGCCTGGCGTCGGTAGCGAAATCTACCGGGGACTCGCGGCAGTCATTGTTGGCGGCATGACATTCAGCGCGCTGTTTACCCTGATATTAATACCGAGTCTATTGAGGTTAACGCACCTGTCTGCACGCAACACTCAAACCACTCACAACCCTTTAACTCACTCTACTGCAACCGACTCCGGAGCCAAGTGATGAAACTGCTTACTTTTATCCCAACGATTGTCACATTATCACTGACTCTGTCACTGCTCTCCCCCCACGCAGTCATCGCTGCCGAAGGTGATAAAAAAGAGGAAACGCCCCCCAGCTTAGTCAGTGTCGTTTCGGTAGAGAATCGGGCGCTATCACCTAAAATTATGGTCATAGGTTCGGTACACTCCCGTAGTAGCTCAGAGTTAACCGCAGGCATAGAGGGCAAACTGGAGTGGGTGCAGGAGGCGGGCACCCGAGTCAAGGCGGGAGAGGTGGTCGCGACACTGGAAAAGACTCGGCTATCACTACAAAAAGAACAACAGGAAGCCCAGATAGAGTATGAGCAGGTCGGTCTGACCCGGCTTGAGCGCGAATATCGACGCCTGCAAAAATTGATCGCCAGCAAAAGCGCTTCCGAAACTGAATTGGACAAGTCACGCTCGGACAGAGATCTGGCAGCAGCTAACCTTAAACTTGCACAGATAAAGCTGAAGATGATCATGGATGATCTTAGCCGCACCGAAGTTAAAGCCCCCTTCTCGGGAATCATCACCGAACGCAAACACCAAGCCGGTGAAGATATTAGCCGCTCTGTCTCAATCATCGCTATGACAGATCCCGACAACTTAGAGATACGACTACATGCTCCTCTGAAGCACAGTCGACGGGTAAAGGTGGGAGATGAGCTCCATATCTATCACACGGAAGGCGAGTTTCACGCCAATATACGCAGCCTGATCCCGGTATCGGATATTCGCTCACAAACCTTCGAGGCTCGCATCGATCTCCCAATCGAAATGCAAGATGCATTCAGTGTTGGCGAGCTCGTCTCTCTGGCTCTGCCTATCGCACCTAAGCAGCTCACCACCTTAGTGCCAAGGGATGCTATCGTACTTCGCTCGGCGGGGGCCTACCTGTTTAAGATAGACACAGACAATAAGGCGGTGAAGATCCCGGTCGAACTCGGCGATGGTGAAGGTGACTGGATTGCCGTCAATGGCGACCTGACCGATAGTGACACTGTCGTTATTCGTGGCGCCGAAACCTTACAGGATGGTCAGCAAGTTAAGCTTCAGCCCCTCCCGGGAGCGGCGGTCGCAACTGCTGGCTAAGAATACCAACTGCATTACATATGTAATCAATTCAGAGCCCCTCAGGGTTTTCAATTCAAGGGCATTGATGAAGAAATGGTTGTCCCCTTTTAAGACAATGCAAAGCAGAAGTGGAAATCCTGAGTAGCTCACGTAGTGCGACTGATGTTTAAAGCAAAGGGCAAAGCCCTTTATGCAACGTTGAATGCTTTCGATATACGACGGCATGGATGCAGTCGTATTCCTCTCAAAAACAATTTCATACAATTCTTATTCATACCGATAAAAAACTGCAGTTGAGATCATGGCCTTCTTGATTCACCGTGGCATAATGAGCGACAACTTTTTTACTCAATTCGCCTGTATTCACGTATCTTAAGGTAGCCCGATGCCCAGTAAAGCAGATCCATGTTCTCAACCAAGTCTTATGCATCCAGATGAAGCGATCGCCCTACTTCTCAAGCAGGTCAACCCAGTAGATGATTCTGAAGTTGTGCAGCTCTCCCACGCCTTAGGCCGCGTTCTGGCTGAAGATTTAGCCTCTAGCATCGATCTTCCTCCTTTTAATAATTCAGCTATGGATGGTTACGCCTTCCGTTTCGACGATCTTGCCGGTAATGAAAGTCTGACACTGATAGGTCAATCCTTTGCCGGGCACCCATTTGAAGGGGTACCTAAGGCCAACACCTGTATTCGTATCATGACCGGAGCGCCTGTTCCGGATGGATACGACACGGTGCAGATGCAGGAGAAGGTCGAAGCTAAAGAGAATTCAATCTTCATTGAAGCACCTAAAGCTAAGGGTGCCAATGTACGCTACCGTGGCGAAGAGGTAAAAACCGGCGGCAAGGTACTCGTTTCCGGTACTCAGATAGGTGCAGCTGAGATGGGAGTGCTGGCTACGATTGGGGCAAACCAACTCCGAGTCACCCGTCAGGTAAAAGTTGCCTTCTTCTCCACCGGAGATGAATTGCGCCCGGTTGGCACCGAACTCGCACCGGGACAGATTTACGACTCCAATCGTTACAGCATTCAGGGTCTATTGAGCCGTGCCAATGTTGAATGGATCGACATGGGAGTAATTAAAGACGACCCGGAAGCGATACGTCATGCTTTTCGTAACGCCTCGGCCAATGCCGACATGGTACTGACCTCAGGCGGCGTGTCTGTCGGTGATGCGGACTACACGAAACAGATCCTGGACGAAGAGGGAGAGGTCACCTTCTGGAAACTGGCCATCAAACCAGGCAAGCCTTTCGCCTTTGGTCACTTAGGAAAAGCCATCTTCTGCGGACTTCCCGGTAACCCGGTCTCCTCTATGGTGACCTTCTATAAACTCGTTTGGCCACTTTTGAATAAGATGCAGGGCCTGCCTCAATCTAAGCCATTACAGTTAAAAGCAAAGCTCAAGGGTAATTTACGTAAATTCCCGGGTCGCGTCGAATATCAGCGTGGCATCCTGAGCAGTAATGAAAATGGTGAAGCCGAAGTCTGCATTACCGGTGGCCAAGGTTCTGGCATGCTCACCTCTATGAGTCTAGCCAACTGTTTCGTGATCTTAAGTCAGGAACAGGGCAACACCGCCGATGGCACCATGGTCACGGTTGAACCTTTTAATTCAGTACTTTGCTAGAATAACTGCTTAGCTAGAATAAGTGCTTAGCAAATAGGTACTAACACAAGAATTTTCATTATTCGTTCAGGAATAAAGTGATATGAGCTCGACCCAAGATACCGATGAGATTTTGTCCGATAGTGAGATGCTCAGATACAGTCGACAGATCTCCATCAAGGCGATGGATTTCGACGGACAGGAGAAGCTAAAACTCGCAAAAGTTCTGGTTATAGGCGCTGGCGGTCTTGGCTGTGCAGCCACTCAATACCTTGCCGTTGCGGGCGTGGGGCAGATGACCATCGTCGACTTCGATACCGTTGAGATCTCTAATCTTCAGCGTCAGGTATTGCATCAGGACAAGAATGTCGGCCAGCCAAAAGTTGAATCGGCAAGAGAGGCCCTAAGCCAGCTCAACCCCCATATTCAGATCGACACTATCAACGCGGTGCTCGACGATCCTGAATTGGATGAGCTAGTCGCCAAACATAGCCTGGTAATGGACTGCACCGATAACGTGGCGGTACGCGAGCAACTCAATAAAAACTGCTTTACTCACAAGGTACCTTTGGTGTCCGCCGCCGCCATCCGCATGGAAGGGACGGTCACAGTATTTGACTATCAAGGTGAGCACCCTTGCTACCACTGCTTCAGCCAGTTATTTGGTGAACAAATGCTCACTTGCGTCGAGTCAGGGATATTGGCACCGGTCGTCGGCATGATAGGTTGCTTACAAGCCACCGAAGCCATTAAGGTCATCTCGAATATGGGCAAACCACTCATCGGTCGCATCTTAATGATCGATGCCATGACGATGGAGTTTCGCGAGATGAAGATAGCTAAACAGGCCGACTGTTCAGTCTGTTCTAAACAAGAAACTAAGAAGTAGCAGGTCCGCAAGCCCACCGGAAACCAACCTTGAGACGGTGCGATTAGATAAGCCACTATCTAATCGCCGCTCAATCAATGGCTTAAATGATCAATCAGTCAACGCACTGATATTCTTTGGTGATAATGTAAGAGCGGCATTGCTCATCGGCACAGCTCTTGGTTTCCACATCGAACGGCTTAGCACCGGAAAATCCCCAGTAGCCGCAGCGCTGCTTAGCCAACCTAATCCCATCGCTCTCATCAGGAGTATGGCTATCTAAGGCCCTAAGCTCATAGCTTAGCCGCACTACGGCATCCCCCTTTGAGCCACCCACCGCTTCCCAATCATTCTGAGTCGCACAACCCGAGACGGTCAACAGGACTGCCGCCGCTATCGATACCTTTAACATTAAACTCATATTAGGCCATATCAAAATAAGTAGAATTATCGCCGCATACTAACCTAAACGAGCAGCCTCTAAAGCCACTTTCCTCCTTAACACCAACAAAATCACAAATCCCCCACCAAATGTTACAATCAGGTTTACATGTTGTGATCTCTAAGTCGTGACTTATTCACAAACACTAAAGCAGCATAGACAAATGAAGAGAAGGGAATACGCCCGATGCCATTGACAAGATTACCCCGCAACCCTAGTTATGATGAGGCTTGCGATATTTGCGACCACTGGCGGCTCAATGATTGGCAGCCTCTGCTCGATATCATCATAGACCGGCACAACATAACTGTCTCCCAAGTGTCTCAGAACTTCGAAGGCACAAATCCAGTGTTTGAGCTAACTTTGAACTCTGAGCAAAGCGAAGAGCAAGCTTATATCGTTAAGGTTCTCGCACCAAACTGGCACAGCCAGTTTCAGAGCGAATATCACAGCCTCAAATTACTCAATGGTCAAGATTTAGGAATCGCCGTACCTAAATTGCTCTACTCGGGAGAGGTCGATAACTGGCTCTACTTAGTCATAGATAAACTCGAAGGGGTAATGTTGTCATCGGTAATAGATACGCTGACCTTGGAAAATAAAGTGGAGATAGCCCATGCTCTCGGTCAGTTCAGTGCCCGGCTACATCGACTCGATGTAGCCGAGATCCCAGAGATAAAACTGGATTGGCCGGAATTCGTTCGGTTACAGAGAAAGCATTGCTATGAGAAACGCAAGAAACAACAGGTTCCCACCGCCCTGCTTGAGTGTTTAACCTCCTATCTGGATCAGCATATCTCCAGACTCGATATCTTTTTGAAGAGCGGGGAGATGCACCTGATCCATACCGATCTACATCCGGGAAATCTGCTGGTGGCAGCTCATGCGGGTCATTATCGACTCGTAGGAATTTTTGATTTTGGTGACGCCCTCGTCTGCCCCGATCCACTGTTTGAGTTTGCCTCTCCAGCCCTACTGTTTGCACAGGGAGAGCCCGGGATATTCCACGCCTTTCTCGACGGCTATGGTTACCGGGAAGAGCGGGGTAACGGCTTGCAACAACATATGATGGTATTGAGCCAGTTAAGACACACAGGCGATCTCAATTATCTGCTCCATCATGTTCCCCATTGCGCCGATGAACCCCGTTGGCAAGCTCTGGAATCAAAATTTTTCCCGCTATGAGGAGTCCGCTCTACATCAGCCTGATATGCGAGGCTCAATCAATACTTTGAGCCTCGGCCATTAATAGCCCCTTTTCAACCCAAAGCAATACCCTTATCCCTTTTACATAGACCTCTAAAGCTTGCTCACCAGACTCAATATGCGGCAGCTCCCCGTAAAGCTCTGCATCATAACCCACCTCATAAAGCGTCACTTTATTTCCGGTATCTGTTTGATAACGGATCTGAGCCGCGCTAACACCTTGAATTGAGCAGTATCTGGCGCCGAGCAACTCGTTATTTTGCTTCGAGAATAGGCTAGACTTCACAACTGAAAAATCCAGTTCGGTAAAATACTCACGTATTGGCTCGATTCTCTGAGAATCGATTTCAAGGGGCTTCATATTGATATGGTTCATCGCCACTTCATCGGCAATCTTCCAACTCATTACGGGTTCCTCTGGGTAAAAATTGAGGCTCAAGGTCAAAATTAAAATAAGGCTGGCTGCCAGAGCCATATAAGATCTCAGGCGCACCTTTGAGTTACTGACATCTTCGACTTGCCCTTTACTATTATCGAATGATGACTCTACCGGTGACTCCTCTGCCATATGACCCGACAGCAAATGCTCAAATTTCGTCAGTTTTTCATCATCGAGACGCTGCTGCTCGATAAACTGCTTTGCCGACTGTTTAAATGAGGTATCCATCTTATCAATTTTTTTGTTCATGATGACGCCCCGGACAAACGTCTCTTCTGCTCTTCGCTCGCATCGGCAACCTTTTGCTTTATTCGGTGTAAACGGGACAGAATAGTCCCTCGGGGCTGATTAAGATCTTCGCTGATTTCTGATGCGCTAAAGCCATCGATGGCCCACAGGTAGAGCACCTCTCGTTCGGCAGAGTTCAATAAATTAAGCACTTGTTCAATGAGGTGATGCTGTATCTGCAATGTCTCTAAAGACGTTTCATCGAGTAAAATCGGCGCATGCTCTTCGATAGACTCGAATGCCACCTTCTGTTTGCGACGGCAATCATCGACAAATTGATTACGAATGATCTTCCTTATGTAGGCATGGGAATACTCAACCTCTTTATTCCGTCGAATCCATTTCTCCAGCGACGTCTGCAGCAGATCTTCGGCACCGCCACGCTCTCTCGTTAAACAGAAGCAGTAACGATACAGGCCTTGAAGCTGCTCACGAGACAACATCTACCCTGGCTCTCGCATGCGAAACCCACATATCCAGCCCTTGGCGATGAATTCCGGTAGGGGCGTCATATCGTAAGTCGCCTGCGTCATCTCCCCTAAGGTCTCTTCGGCATCGAACGCCATTAACAGCTCATACCCGAGGCGGGATATGCGCTCCACTCTGGGTTTAAAGGGATCTCGATAGATACAGAAATGATAACGCTCCTGGGGCATCTCAATCTCAACATGTTCACTGTGCTCTTGAGCATTGCACTCTTGATGATTCTGCCAGATCTCATATAGAGGAAAACCTGAACTTCGGATAAAAATATCGGGGCGCAATATCATAACGATATTCTCTTGCTGTCGTTCGCTAAGCCCTGCTATTTCAGCCAGTTCGAGACAGGAACGACCGTCCGCAGCATAATAACTTTTAAGCAGCAGCCACTCGAGTTGAGCGAGCTCGGGGAGATATTCGAGTCCATTAAATGCTGAGTTAGTTTCAAGTATCTCCTCAATAAACCGGGGGAAACCTTCACCATAATGGTTAAGATTACTCTCCAGCATAGGGTTAACGTTAAGGTAATCCTGAGCCATCTTAGCGAAACAACTCTCGCCGACAACCCGCTCACAGATAGGAAAGGCCTTAATCAAGGTCGCCTTTAAGGCCTGCAGGGTGTTATTACGGTATATCTCTAATCGGGCTGACTCACGGGGATTTACCAGTGAAAGAAACTCTTCATCACTGCCTTCCGGACCGAGCGCCTCCATAAATGAGTTTTGCCATTGAGCTAAACGCATTGCCCTACTCCTCTGTCTCCCTCAGCTTTCCTGCGAGAACCACTTTGGCTCTCACTCGAGAGCCGATTATCATCGGCGGCCTGTAATATAGCCGCTGCGATATTTCGTTCGGCGAGCAATCTCTCCAGTGGTGGCAAGTCATTATCCCACTCGATCATGCTGGGTATGGCTCCATTTTTGGCAATAAAATGCTCGAATTCCTGCCATACCTCTTTGTCTACCGGATGGTTATGGGCATCGAGCAAGAAGTCCCCCTTATCATGGAAGCCCGCGAGGTGGATCTGTTTCACCCGCTCCACCGGAATAGCCTCCATAAATGCCTGCATATCCTGATTGAAATTCTTAGCCGTGACATAGGCGTTATTGATATCTAACAGCAGATAGCAATCGGCTTCTTTCGCTACCGCCGCGAGAAACTCACCTTCGGTCAGCTCATTAAATTGACAACTTACATAGGTAGACACGTTTTCAAGCAGAATTCTTTCACCCATAAACTCCTGCACCTGAATAATACGTCGGCTCAGGTGTTTCACCGCCTCTTCGGTATAGGGTAAGGGCAGGAGATCGGGTACCTTACGCCCGGCATTACCAGAGAAGCTCGCATGCTCTGAATACCAGAGGGCGCCCGTAGCCTCCTTTAACGCTCTGATTTGTGCCAGATAGTCCAGGTCTATGGCGGGTAAACCACCTAAGGATAGCCCTACACTGTGAAGCACCAGAGGGTAACGTTCGGCAATGGCCTCGAGCATCTGCTTATTCAGCCCTCCCTCGACTAACCAGTTATCCGCTAATACCTCAAACCAGGGAATATCGGATTCATCGGCAGCTAAGATCTGCTGCACATGGGGGATGCGCAGGCCAATTCCTGCACCGTTCAGACTCCCCCGCTTCATCAGGATTTAGCCGGTTTCACGGCTTTAACGATGCCGCCAGTGATCTTTTCACACGTTCCGGCAGGCACATAGACCCACTCATTGGGTAAGTTGTCAGTCTTAGCTTGTCCGGCGCAGCCATGACTGCCATCGAGCGCACCGCAATCGTTTGCCCCAGCCTTGGCAATACCCGCACATTTTTCCCACTGCGTGGGCTGTTCAGGAACCGCGTTGGCCCCCATGGATATTCCCGCAGCCAAAATACCTGCCACAGTTAATCCGAGGGCTTTGTTAGTAGAGTTCATATCGTTCTGTCCTTATAGAAAATGAAGTGTTCATCTCTATAACGAATACTAGACCCTGTTTGATTGCACCGATTGTAAATTATTTGTCTCTTTCCGGTTCAGGAGTCTGGATTTTTAGCTGGTTTGTAGAGGTGTGTTGAGAACGGAAACAAAAAAGCACCTCATATACCAATCGGTATAAGAAGTGCTTTCTATCTGTATCGGCTCCCAAACATCATTAAGAATATTTGGGAGCACTTGCGCTATAGCTTTAGTTTAGGCTTAACCGACAAAGCTTAAGTAGCCCTGCAGAATAATCGCATTCACAATATCGATGAAGAAAGCTCCGACGATAGGTACTACCATAAAGGCTTGTGGCGACGGACCCGTTCTCGAAACGAGCGCGCCCATATTCATTACGGCCGTAGGTGTTGCTCCCATACCAAAACCACAATGACCACCAGCCATCACGGCAGCATCGTAGTTACTTCCCATCAATCGGAACGTCACGAAATAGGCAAAGAACGCTAAGGTGATAGTTTGCACCAACAGGATTATCAATAAAGGCACGGCAAGATCGAATATTTCCCAAAGTTTCAGGTTCATCAATGCCATAGCCAGAAACAGAGATAAAGAGACCGTCCCCAAGACATCGACACTCTCACTGTTTATCTTATAACCACGAGATAACTCAGTGATATTGGTGATCACCACGCCTAAAAACAGCGCATAGACAAAGTCTGGCATTTTCAGCCAACCAATATCCATAGTGGACACCAGCGAACCGATCCACTTAGCCCCCGCTACACATAGGAGCAGCAGGAAGAGTACCTCGAGGATACTCTTAGCCGTCACTCTGTCCTCTTCTAACTGATCGTAGGTGAGGAGATCCGGGTGATCTTTGTGATGGTTACCGCCTACGCCATATGAAGAGAGTAAGTTATTCTTATTGATTAGCCTCTGGGCAACCGGACCACCGATTATCCCGCCCATCACCAGGCCAAAGGTAGCCGCAGCCATGGCGAACTCGAGGGTATTAATGCCATAAGTGTCTGAAAAGGTTTGTGCCCACGCCGCCCCTGTTCCATGACCACCCGATAGGGTGATGGAACCGGCAATGAGCCCCATAAGAGGTTCTAACCCCAGCGTCGTAGCTAAACTGACACCGACAGCATTTTGGATCACGATATAGAGGGAAGCGATACCTAAGAAGATAAAGACCTTACTGCCTCCCTTGAGCAATAACTTATAACTTGCCGCTAAACCAACCGTACTGAAAAACATCAGCATCAGGGTGTTTTGCATCGACAGAGTAAATTCCAATGCAACATTATTAAAGTGCAGAATTGTGATGATCGCGGCGACAATCAGGCCACCGACGATAGGTTCAGGAATATTATATTTCCTGAATGAGGCAACGTGACGATTGACAAAATGGCCAATGAAAAGCACCAAAATTGCCACTAAGAACGACTCTAGTTCACCTATTGAATAAACTGTATTCATGAAACTCCTATTTGAATATGTAAAGCCAAACTACGTTAACCTGAAACATCAAAATTCAGGCTATCAATAACTTTACTTTCTTTCGGTCAGCGCTGAACAAAGAGAGATGTTCGGCACTTATGATGAGACAGCCGGGCATTCTGCCACAACTCTCCATGTTTACGGTATTGCCGAATTAGCAAAAGGGCATATTCGTCGCAAATAAAGAGGGAAAAATACATTGTTAGGATGATAATTCACCACAAAGGTGAATTAACAATCAAGCATTCGGGGGGGCTGAAGGTGTTTGACAGACATATATGGCAGGAACCCTATCTGGATATGCTCGGATTTAGCTCAATCTGCTGTTGTAATACTCTCTTGTTGCTCCTCTAAGGCGAGTCTGGCGCGCTCATCTTTAGAGATATATTTGGGCTTATTATGGCCGTGCAGCTTGGCGTTGGCTTTTTTCGCTTTGCCTTTGAGTGTTTGGTTGATCTTTTTCTTTCGATTCATCTTGCGGCCCGGTCAACGCTTTAATCAGCCGGCCATTATATATCAGCAGGGCACATAATACCTAAATGCACACGCCATCTTTTATTTGCACTGCACCAGATTTATATTAGCATTACTTAAACGAACTATTAACTTTAAGCCTTGCCATGACAATACAGGTACACTTTTCTCTGGCGACTCTGCCCGTTATTCTTTTTCTGATTAGCTTAACTAGCTCAGCCGCAGAGCGACAAACGTTCTCTCAGGAAACGACACGATCTCCTATCATAGCGGTAGAAAATAGCTGGCCTCCCTATGCCGACGAAATGGGAGAGGGCCTGTCGACATCCATAGTAAAACATGCATTTTCGGCCGTTGGTATTACACCGAAAATCCAGGTGTTACCCTACGCAAGAGTGCTTTACGGTATTAAGAGTGGCAATGTCGTTGGCGGGTTTAATGTGAGCAAACAAGCCTCCACTGAGGCTATTTATCTATTTGGCAATTCAGCCCTGTTCATTGCTAAATCCTCATTCTTTTTCCGTCCGGAAGATGGGGATCAATACGCCAACATTAACGATCTTCCTGACGATTTTAAAGTTGGACGGATTTTCGGCTACGAATATGGGCAGACATTTGAACATGAGCAGCACAGATTCAGAGAGCTTAAGGTCTCCAGTCAGACTCAACTCATCAATATATTGCTCGCTGGCAGAGTCGATGCCGTGATCATGTACGATGAGGTGGCAAAGTACACCCTGAATAAGATGAAGTTGGACTCAACAAGCTTATACAGAGGCTTCCCGAATAAAGAGAGCAGAATCCACCTTGCCTTCTCTCGAAAACATCCAGGCTCTGAAGCACTCGCAAAGGCATTAGATAAGGGGATAGAGATTATCCACTCGAATGGCATCTATGAGAAAATAGTTACAGGAGAGATAGACTAATCGGTACAGACCTACAGCCTCTCAATAGAAATGCAGCCATTTGGCTGCATTTTATCTGTCAAACACCCTCTACTTGAGCAGGTTACTTAACCTGAACTCGGGTTACTTAGTCACAACCCAGAGCGCATGCAGCAGACCAGGAATAAAGAAGAGCAAGCATAGGATGATGTTAATCAACAGGTCTTTACCTACACCCGATTTCAGGAATACGGCGACAGGTGGTAGCAAGATAGCGATAATAATGAGTAATAACTTATTGGTGTCCATTAAGAGATCTCCCTAAAAATAATTCATTTTCGTTTTGGCCAATCTAACTTCTCAGGCTCCGACCATATTTGCAACTGCTTAATTGCATCAGGAGTTGTAAATTCAGCGCCTTTCGCCGGGTAGTTCAAGTATTGGTACGCCTTAGCGCGAAAGATAAAACTTAAGCTAAAAGCATGCAGATAGCCCCGTTCAGCCTCGCCGCCGCCATAAAGCCGATCACCTAAAATTGGCACACCGATACTGGCAAGTGCCACCCTTAATTGATGGGTCTTTCCGCTCAAAGGTTTAAGCAGATACAACCTAACGCCTTCGGCAACAGATTGAGAAAAAAACTGTGTCATCGCAGGGTTCTCCATCGTACGCATTAGCTTGTACATGCTGCGACGAGATTTGGCCATATCTCCGACCACCCAACCTTGCTTCTTCTTTGGTTTTCCTTTCGCTATCGCTACGTAATATTTCTGAACCTTATGTTCAGTAAAAAGTTGCGTAAACTCCGCAGCGGCCTGACGACTCTTGGCAAACAACAATAACCCGGAAGTCAGGGTGTCGAGTCGATGAACTGAGAAGAGTTTCACTCCGAGATCTTGTTCAACCTGGGCCATAACCCCTGCCGTCCCATCCTGGCTGTGAAAGTGGACATCGTGGGATTTAGATATCACTAAAAAATCTGCTTCATCTGCAATTATCTGGTACATCTATCGTCTGCTCACTGTCTATATATAAAAGAAAATATTGGTGCGCTAGAAAGTAATACTAACGATTAGCCCTGGCTGGTTATCCATTAACTTAATCCGTGCATCATGTCTGGCCAAAATCGCTTTCACTAACGATAACCCTAACCCTGTGCCCTGATTGTGGCGACTCGGGTCTAACCTTACCAAACGCTCGAAGACCCTATCTTTCGCTTCGCTGGGAATACCGGGGCCATTGTCGCGGATCTGTATCTCTCTGCCCTGCTGCACTATCTCAATATGCGCGCCTTCACCCGCATACTTGATCGCATTATCGACCAGATTAAACAGGGCCTGGAACAGGAGATACTTGTCACCGGTTAATTTAACGTCTGTTCCCGTGGTCACCGAAAGAGTCTGCTGATTCATCTCAGCCATGGCTTCGGCCATCTCAAACAGGTCTTCACATAAAAGCTTAAGACTAAGCTCCTGTAACTCTAATGTCTGTTGCCCCTCTTCGATACGGGTCAGTGAGAGCATGGCATCGAACGTCGCCAGGCAATGATCTAACTTCTCGGTCAATATGGCACAGGCTTCGGGCAACTCTTCACAGGACCTGTCAGGCAGCTGCTCTAAACCTATCCTTAAGTGTGACAGAGGCGTTCTAAGATCGTGGGCAATGTTGTCTGTCGCCCCCCTCACTGCCGTAAGATTATTCTCCAACGTGTCCAGCACCCGATTAAACTTGCTGGCCAGCATATCGAACTCATCTTGACGCCAACTGACAGGAAAACGTGTCGAATACTCCCCCCGCTCGATGCGACGGCTCAGACGATTATATTGCACAAGGCGGCGTAAAATCGCCTTAGAAAACAGATAGCCTAAGGCTAGTGTTAGCACTATGGTTAACATCAGAGCCGTGATGGCAGCATTAACAAATCTGTCTATCAAAGTCGCGAGCTGGTCGGTACGTGTGGCGATCAATACCGGGCCATAGCGGGTCATGACTAAGCCGCCGGTGAGGATGTGTAGCTTATCCGGGCCACCGGTCAATATCGGGAACTCACGGGTTTGAGGCAGCATCGGCATATCATCGGGCATTAAACTTAATGCGCCAACCAGATCGAATGAATTACGCCATACGACAAGAGCGGTTTTAGGATCAGCTGTCTTGACCTGTATTCCGAAGCTTCTTCGATCTAAGGTCAGTGCCATCTGTTGATAGCGGGCTTTCTCCGTTGCCAGATGTTGATCTGTCTGCAGCTCCTGCTCGTTCATCAATTGTCGATACATGCCAAAGAGCAAGGTACCTATGATTAAGGTAACAAGAGCCGAAAAGATAATGGTAATGCGCCAGGCACTACTCTGATATGGCTTAATGCCCTTGGCGGAGGCGATAACCTGCACCTCGAACGGTTTCAATCAACTCACCAAATCCCAGCTCTTCAAATTTACGTCTGAGTTTAGCGATATGAACATCAATCACATTGGTACGGGGGTCGAAATGGTAATCCCACACGGCTTCGAATAACAATGTGCGGCTAATAACTTGGTTTGGGTGTTCCATTAAATACTTTAACAGTTGAAACTCTTTAGGTTGCAACATAAGCTCGGTGCCGTCTAAGGTCACTTTTCGGGTAAGCAACTCCATCACCAGGTTTCCCACGGACAGCTCGGTATCGGCAGGCTGAGAAAAGCCTCTCTGCATCAGTTTTTCGGCACGCACAAGCAACTCAGAGAAGGCAAACGGCTTAGTCATATAATCATCGCCACCCGCTCTCAAGCCTTTTACACGCTCATCGACATGGCTTAGGGCCGAAAGGATCAATACCGGTGTCTGACTCCCTGTAGCCCTGAGTGCTGCAAGTAACTTTAACCCGTCAAGTTGAGGTAGCATACGATCTAATATCACCAGGTCATACTTCATACTCGTCGCGAGAAGCAAGCCCTGATGACCATCACTTGCGGTCTCGATATTATGCCCCTGCTCCATAAAGCCTTTAACCACATATTCGATGGTGGTTGCATCATCTTCAACAAGTAAAATTTTCATACAGGTAACCTAGTTCCATTTAAGCATTGGTAGAGGACGTTGAGTTTTAATATCGAATGCAACCTTACTCTTACCGTTTCCATCTAACAGTTTTAACTCCAGATAGCTGATATTAAGGTCGTGATCCAGTTGGGCTTCCACAATATGCGCTTGGCTATCAGCCATCGCCTGTTTAACCAGATAACTAAAAGTTAATGACTCACCTTCCATCACACTCACAGCTTTAAGCTCATCTTTGTCATCTGCTTCTAAAGACTCAACCTGTTGATGGATCAGTCGGCCATCTTTGGCTCTGAACTCAAATTCTGTGATGGTTTCAGCACTGGTATCTATTACGCTAATCTCATAGATTAGCTCACCCTTCTCGACATCTATTTCAAATTCGCTTATTACACCGGGATAGTCTTTCTCGACTTGCAGCATAAATGTTTGCGGAGAGATATTTTGCCCATCTGAGAGCAGTTCCAATACCGAGGCCCCAGCCAGACATGCGCCCGAAAAACCGGTACTTGAAAAAAGAACTAAACTAACTAGCCAACGAGCCATCGCTCCTCCGTTATCATTTATACTCGTTTCATCTTATATCAATAAAGAAAAAACCGTTACCGTTCAGATAATTCTACTGCCAATTTCACTTCAACTGAGCCTATCCGAGTCGATGCAGTTTCAATGCTTACAGACTCTATAGGATGACTCAATGGCTAAACACCCGATTCGTTAATCAGGTCGATACTGTCAATTTCAATCTCGATACCTTGCCACTCATCATCGACCTCGCCTCTGAGTGTTACAGTGGTATCGCTGGAGACCTCGATATCACGCCAAAGCGCATCATCAATCTCGACCTCAATATCGCCGGTCGTATCCCGGAAAAGGTACTTTTCATCGCCTAAGCTTTTAACCAGATGTCCAGTCAACTCTACTGGGGTGTCATCTTTCGCTTTACCAGCTTCAGCCGCCGTGTTTGCATGGCTATTAACGCCTGGGCCGTTATAGGCTGCGAATGCAGGTAAGGTTAATACACAAGATAAAATGATAGAGCCAGTTAATTTTTTAGGCATTTTGAGTTCTCCGTTTAAGTTAAGGCTAATCTTATGCGTTTAACTGTAAAGGAGAGATGGAAACCAGATTAATGTTTGATCATAAATGAGATCAGGCAATATCGGTTACCACCTATCGCCTGGAAATAACGTCTTACCTATTGATGCTCTAGAATATGGATCAACTCAGACTTTAAGGCGACTGTTGTATTAACCCCTTTTGCCAACTCAAGCTTTAATGCCAAATGCAGCGGCACCTCGGCATTAATCTGATGACGCACTCCCTTAACACTTGCGACGATTCTGACGGTTTCCCCCATAGTCAACATCGAGTCTATGGTGATATCTAACTTATTAAAGCTGCGGCAGAGTCTGCCCTGTTTAATCGAGTTAAATCGTATGCCCTGATTTGGGATCACCCAACGCACTTTAGTCCCGACGGCTAAGCTGTCGAAGTAGGTGCTGGCTATCAGGTGTTCACCAAACTTCAACCAGGTGATCTGACGCTCCTCCTCCTGTGCAATCACATGAGCATCGAAGAGGTTACGCAACCCCATCTGCTTGGCAACCGCTTCATTACGAGGACGAGTCAATACCTCTTGAGGTATTCCCTGTTGCAACATCTTACCCTGACTTATCAAAATCATATTATCGGCAAGCAGTAACGCCTCATTAAGATCGTGAGTCACCATGACAACGGGAATAGAGAGTTGTTCTTTAAGTCTGGCCAGCTCAAGATAGAGACGCTCACGGGTCTCTCTGTCCACGGCAGAAAATGGCTCATCCAACAAGAGTACCGACGGCTCTCGCGCCAGCGCTCTGGCCAACGCCACCCTCTGCCTTTGTCCGCCGGACAGGTTGGCAGGTAAACGATCGGGCAACCCATGAAGGTTCACCCTTTCCAGCCACTCTTTAGCACGGGGGATCCGCTCGGACTTAGGAATATGATCTAGCGCGGCAACTACATTTTCAAGCGCGGTTAAGTTAGGAAACAGGCCAAAATGTTGAGGCACATAACCCAGATGCCGCTGTTGAGGCGTCAGGTTAACCTTAGCATCACCTTTAAACCAGGGTGTATCTCCGTAGCGGATCTCACCCGATTCCGGTTGATTCAGACCGGCAATCATTCGAAGCAGAGTAGATTTACCGCCACCGGAAGGGCCAACAACCGCCATGACCTCACCAGCCTTACAGGTAAATTCAGCATCGAGCCTGATCTGCTTATCTTGTTTAATACGACAATAAAGATCACCGACGTCTTGAGACATGCGCCGCTCCTATGCGTCTGGACAAACTGGTGGTAAATGCCAATACGGTTACAGCAAAAACGAGTAACACCAGAGACATCTGCCCGGCACTGGTAAAATCGAATGCCTGCACACTGTCATAGATGGAGATTGCGATGGTCTTGGTTTCTCCGGCGATATTACCACCCATCATCAGGACGACACCAAACTCGCCTAAGACATGAGAGAAACACAGTACCAAAGCGGTCAACACTCCAGGCCACACCATAGGGAGCTCAATCTTGAAAAGCACCTTCATTCGACTCATTCCGCAGCACGCTGCCGCATCCCGAACATCTTCAGGCACCGCCTCGAAGGCACGCTGTATCGGTTGAACCGCGAAGGGAATATTGACTAAAATGGAAGCAACGACCAAACCGGAAAAATGAAAGACCAGCTGATGGCCTAATAGCTCTTCCAGCAGCTGTCCAAGCCATGACTGACTGCCAAGCCCCACCAGCAAATAGTATCCAATCACTGTGGGCGGCAGCACCAATGGCACCATGATCAAGGCTTCCACCCACGACTTACCGGTAAAGTGGTGATAAGCCAGATAGCGGCTAAGCAAGATGGCGAAAGGGATCAAAATAAGTACGGTGACACTACTCAGCTTAATCGATAACCAGAGCGCTTCCCAATCCATCCGTTAATCACCCGACTTAGTAAAGGGGGATGAGTCTGGTAAACCAAACCCAAACTCGCTAAATATCTTACGAGCAGTCTCGGTTTGCAGATAGGCATAGAATGCCTTAGCCGTTGTACCCGCCTTTTTAGTGAGCACCATACGTTGATATAATGGAGCATGCAGTTCGGCTGGCAGCGCCTGATAGTGACCCATCTTTTGAAATTGAGGGGCTATCGCTAAAGAGAGCGCAATGATACCACCTTGGGTCGAGCCACTGATGGCAAACTGAGCCGCTTGCGAGACATTCTCACCATAGATGAGCTGAGGCTCAATAGACTCCCAAAGACCCATATTCTGCAACAACTCGCGTGCACGCTCGCCATAAGGTGCATGGTCCGGATTAGCAATGGCAAAACGTTGCAGCTTACCGGCTTCCATTAGAGACTTAAGGCCACGGAGCTCCGAGTCTAACTCCAGCGGAGAATTTTTCGGTGCCGCAATGGCTAATCGTCCAACCGCATAAAGCACACCTTCATCGACCGTCGCCCCAGATAGGGCTAACTGATGGGTATATTTTTCATCGGCCGACATAAACATTTGAAAAGGAGCGCCATGTTTAATCTGTGCCACAAAATTACCTGAGGAACCGTAAGAGATCCTTACTTTTTCACCGGTATCTTGAGTGAACTGTCTGGCAATTTCATCGAGAGCAAACTTAATATTAGATGCCGCCGCAATCGCAGGTATATCGCGACCCGCAGCTTGCACACTCATAACACCTGAACACAAGAGTAAACTTGCAACACAAAGCGCAACCAGCCCTTTCAACTTCCTCATCATTTCCTTCCCGAAATATGCCAAGCCTTAAAGATAACCCAAGTAAAAGCTACTTATTCCACATCTTAGCCGCTTGCTCATCGGCGTCTTTAGCTTCTACCCAGCTCTTACCACTTTCACCGGCTTCCAGCTTCCAGAAAGGAGCCTTGGTTTTAAGAAAGTCGATCAAGAACTCACAAGCTGCAAATGCCGCTTTACGGTGAGCACTGGTCACACCGATAAACACAATCTGCTCACCCAGTGCCATAGTGCCTACACGATGAATAATGGTCACATTATTTAACGGCCAGCGCTCACGCGCTTCTACGGCAATCTGGTTTAATACGGCTTCTGTCATGCCTGGATAATGCTCCAGCGTCAGATCGGTAACCACACTGCCATCATTAAAATCTCTGACCTTACCGACAAAAGTGACCACTGCTCCATCACTGTTATCATCGGCAATCAGAGCGTACTCTTCAGGTACGCTAAAATCTTCAGTTTGTACCAGAACCTTATTCATATTCGAGGACATGATCAGCCCCCGGTAACTGGCGGGAAAAAGGCAACTTCATCGCCATCTTGCACTGGCGTGTCCCAACTACTGATGGTTTGGTTTACGGCAACAAGCAACTTATCGGAGGCTAACACTCGGCCCCATTTTTCATCTTTGGCAGCGAGTGCTGCGCGCAGAGTCTCTGCAGAGCTCAATTCATCGGTCGCTTCGACCTGAAGACCACTTTCGCCCAATAATTCTCTAACCTGCGCAAAAAATAATACGTTTATCATAACTAATCTCTATACCTTAAAATGACCAGACTTACCGCCACGCTTCTCTAACAGACGCGTCTGTGAGATCACCATATCTTTCTGAACCGCTTTGCACATGTCATAGATGGTCAAAGCCGCAACAGATGCTGCCGTTAATGCTTCCATCTCAACACCAGTCTTACCCGAAAGCTTACACAGGCTGGTGATACGCACGCGGTTAAATTCAGGTTGAGCCTCAAGTTCGACCTCCACCTTAGTCAACATCAAGGGATGACACAGTGGAATAAGATCCGAGGTCTTCTTTGCAGCCTGAATACCTGCAATACGAGCCGTCGCAAACACATCACCCTTGTGATGGCTACCGCTCATGATCATCTCCAGGGTATCAGCTGCCATTTCGATATAGGCTTCCGCTCTGGCTTCTCTTTCAGTTACCGCTTTTTCGGTCACATCAACCATATGAGCATTGCCATCGGCGTTGATATGAGTAAATTCATTCGACATCAGTTTTGACCTTTTACATTAACGCAATTCAAATAGAAAACTCACTCGGTATTGCTACTTAGCATTACCGAGACTACGACTTAACCCGATATTTTTTTCACATGCATCACAAAATTACAGGGTCTATGTGTTGCATCTAACTGTTCTTTGATTATTTTGGTCCACCCGGTACGACAAGCTCCGGTCGAACCCGGCAGGCAAAAGATAGCGGTCTGGTTAGCAAAACCACCCAGTGCTCTCGACTGCACCGTCGCTGTGCCTAATTCGGTATAAGTGACATGACGAAACAGCTCTCCAAAGCCCTCAATTTCTCTATCGAACAAGGGTTTGACCGCTTCAGGAGTATTATCACGCACGGTAAATCCGGTTCCGCCGGTAGTGATAATGACCTGCACCTCATCCGATGCTATCCATTGAGACAATACAGAGCGGATCTCGTATTTATCATCTTTTATCAACTTACGGTCGACAAGTGTATGACCGGCCTCGAGCAGATTATCTTCCAGAAATTGTCCGGAGGTATCCCGGCTAAAGTCACGGGAATCAGACAAGGTGAGCACAGCGATGTTTAATGGTACAAATTGGGTATTAGTGCAGTGTCCCATAAATTAATCTCTTAAACTGTAGTTGATAGTAACTCTATGTTTAACGACGAAATTATACTCATCACCCTGCATCAAGTACTTGAAGCAGCTCATGAAATGATTAACTACCGATAGATGTGAAACACAGAGTCATTTTGGGGCGGCACTTATAAAAAGTATAAGTTTGCCCCCCTTTCATCGATTAGCCGCCGATGGAAGCTAAATGCTGAGTCACACCTGTGATGCCATCGTGGAGGAAATGAGTCTCTTTTTTCTGTGCGAGTTGTCCATGAAGACGCTCAACAAGCTCAGCCCTTTGACTCTCATGTTGAAGCAGGTCTCGGAGATCGACGCCATTTTCGGTAAACAGACATAAGTGGAGTTTGCCGTTTGCAGAGACCCGTAAACGGTTACAACTTGCACAGAAGTTTTTCTCATAAGGCATGATCAAGCCGATGCGGCCTTTGTGATCCTCATGACTAAAATTCTGAGCGGGACCATCATCGGCTGCAGGCTGATCATAGGTCCAGCCCTGTTCGACGAGCTGCGACTTTATATCGGCTCCAGCCAAGTGGTGTGCTTGAAAGTAATCGTGCCCGAGACCCGTTTCCATCAACTCGATAAAACGCAAGTCTATCGGGGTATGTTTAATCCAGTGCAGAAAACGTGGCAGATCTTTATCGTTCAGCCCTTTGAGCAGTACGGCATTAATTTTCACCCGCTCGAAACCGGCTTCGAGTGCGGCATCAATCCCGCGCATCACTTCATCGAACTTATTTTCGCCGGTGATCTGATAGAACATCTTAGGGTCTAAACTGTCGACCGAGACGTTAATCCGTCTCAACCCGGCGTCATACCACTCTTTAGCATGTTTTTCTAAACGATAGCCATTGGTTGTCGTCGCAATGGTCTTAATCTTATCGTTGTCGGCAACCGCTCGAATGATATCGGTAAAGTCTTTACGCAGAGTGGGCTCGCCACCTGTGATACGGATCTTCTGAGTACCGACCTCTGAAAAAGCGGCGATCAGATTTTCTATTTCGCTTAACGCGAGAAATTTAGATCGTCCATCTGGGCGATAACCGTCAGGGAGGCAATAAGTGCATTTGAAATTGCAAACGTCGGTAACAGACATACGCAAATAGTGAAATCTTCGACCAAATTTGTCTTGTAGTTGGGACATGATCACCTTTCCAAGTAAGGGGAGGTGAGAGCATTTCTGTTCACACCCCGGTGGCGTTATTGCCACGGCTTAGCGTCCGTATCTGTTGACGTAGGACAAAAAGCTCGGAGAACCGTCAGGGCTGATTATAGACCTATTTCAAATTCAATCCATAGCGGAAATGCTGTATTCCTTGCTTAAGATCAATCAGGCGTTAACATTTTGTGACACCCTTCACATACATAATTAGTATCAGACCGACGGCAATCACTGTTTAAACTCTGTGCCATTGCTCATTTTTGCGGTATGGTGGAAGGACTGATTAAAACACCCGTTTAACGGGGAGAAGTGACAGACTAGAGGTGAAGTGATGGAACGCGAATCGATGGAGTTTGATGTCGTCATCGTTGGAGCCGGCCCCGCGGGACTGGCTACAGCGTGTCGACTAATGCAGGTATCGAAAGACAGTGGTCAGGAAATTACTGTCTGTGTTGTAGAAAAAGGCTCGGAGGTTGGAGCTCATATTCTTTCAGGCGCGGTATTTGAGCCTAAAGTGTTGGGTGAGCTATTCCCCGACTGGCATAAAAATGGCGCACCACTTCACACAGCCGTCAAATCTGATGAAATCCATATGTTGAGTTCGGCGACAGATTCACGCGCCATGCCTCACTCTCTTCTGCCCAAAACTATGCATAATGAAGGTAACTACCTTATCAGCGTAGGCAACCTGGCTCGCTGGCTCGCCGAACGCGCCGAAGAGCTTGGCGTCGAAATATTTCCGGGCTTTCCGGCAAGTGAACTGCTTTTTAATGAAGATGGCAGTGTAAAGGGTATCTTAATAGGTGACATGGGTATTGGTGCCGATGGAGAGCCTAAAGACAGCTTTGAGCCAGGCATGGAGCTTCACGCAAAATACACTGTCTTCGGTGAAGGTTGCCGGGGCCATTTAGGCAAGCAACTCATCGAGAAATACCACTTAGATAATGGCAAGACGCCACAACACTACGGCTTAGGCTTTAAAGAGATCTGGAAAGTCCCAAGCGAACAGCATGAACAAGGTAAGGTAGTTCATACTGGCGGCTGGCCGTTAACAGAAGGCGCATCGGGTGGTGGTTACCTCTATCATCTTGAAGATAATCAAATCGCAGTGGGCCTTATTGTCGATCTGAATTACCAAAATCCACACCTGAGCCCATTCGATGAGTTCCAGCGTTATAAGACTCACCCGGTCATCTCAAAATTCTTAGCCGGGGGTGAACGCTTAAGTTATGGCGCACGCGCTATCACTAAGGGTGGCTTAAATTCTCTGCCTAAGATGAGCTTCCCCGGGGGGCTTATTATTGGTTGTAATGCCGGTACCTTGAACTTTGCTAAGGTCAAAGGTACTCACACCGCAATGAAGAGCGGCATGTTGGCGGCAGAAACAATCGCACAGGCGCTTCTGGCTGGGGTTGAGGGGGGTAAAGATCTCGACTGCTTCAATGACAGGTTCACAGAGAGCTGGTTACAGGATGAGTTATATAAATCACGTAACTTCGGCCCGGCAATGCATAAATTTGGTACCTACCTCGGTGGCGCCTTCAACTATATTGACCAAAATTGGTTCGATGGTAAATTTCCTATCACCTTAAGGGATGAGAAACCCGATCATACTCAAATGGCAGACGTAAACAGCTATAGTAAGATCGATTACCCCAAACCTGACGGAAAGCTGAGTTTCGATAAACTCTCTTCAGTTTACCTGTCAAATACCTTTCACGAAGAAGATCAGCCATGTCACCTTCGACTGAAAGATGCACGCATTCCTATCGACGTAAACTTAGTTAAGTTTGATGAACCCGCTCAGCGCTATTGTCCTGCAGGGGTTTACGAAGTTATCGAAGAGGAAGGTGAAAGCAAGTTTCTGATCAATGCTCAAAACTGCATTCACTGTAAAACCTGCGATATCAAAGACCCCAGCCAGAATATCATCTGGGTCACCCCTGAAGGTGGCGGTGGACCAAACTACCCCAATATGTAGTTCAATAAATTACAAATCAAAGCGCGCACACATGTGCGCGCTTTTCAACGAAGACCCCAAATAAAGCGTTGCAATCAAGTCAAAAAATAACCATACTTCTCTTCTCTAATAAAAGCGTTACAAAACAAGCAAACGCTAATTTTTCTTTCAGAAAAAAAATCCAAAATCCTACTAAACTAATATCTAAACGGCTCGATAATACTGTTTAGGATTACCTATTTTTTATTACCAGATCACAGGCTCCATGACTTTGGTAACCGAATTCCAATCGGTTCAGAAATAAGCAGGTTGCTAACTATGAAATTTAATATGCTCACAATTAAACAAAAGATATTGCTTACGGTGACGCTCGCCGTGTTGTTATCCACTATTCTGGTCGGGGTGCTCAGTCAGCGCAGTGCGAAGGACATTGTAGAGCAGAGAATGCTAGGCTCTGAGATGCCAAACATGCTACAGCAGATCCGCAACAAGGTTGAACTCGATATTTCAACCTTAATGAATGCCGCCGAGCAACTTGCAAATAGCCGCATGTTAATCCAATGGTTAGAAGATGGACGACCTGCAGAAAGTGAAAGCTTAGTCACTAACCAGCTTAAAGATATCAGCCAGCAGTATGGTTTGGCACAAGCATCATTCGCAGATCGCGAAACTGCCGCCTATTATACTCAGGACGGTTTCTTGCGTGAGCTCACTCCCTCTCAAGATGGCTGGTTCTTCGATTATAAAAACAGTGGCACAGAGCGCATGCTCAATGTCTTTACCGAAGCTAATGGCGATGTGAAGCTGTTCATCAACTATCAACAACCTAATGGCCGTGGCTTAGTCGGTCTGGCGAAGTCACTCGATGATATGGTCAGGTTACTCGCCTCCTTTAAAATTGAAAAGACGGGCTTTGTCTACCTTGTCGACGCTAAAGGCCAGGTAAAATTACACCAAGATACGTCTAAAATCGGCAGTGCCGATCTCAATAGCTTCTATCAAGACAGCAACACCAATAGCCTGCTTAATCGCAGCGACTTTAGTTTATTAAAAACCGAAGTCGATGGTGAGACTATGCTTGTCGCCAGTAGTTATATCCCATCGATGGATTGGTATTTGGTTGCACAGGTACCGGAAGGTGAAGTTTTTGCCCTGCTTGAAGAATCGGCCTACAAGATCTTAATCTGGACACTGCTGATTGCCGCAGGCTTTATCGTATTGGCCACTTTTGTTGCCGGCTCAGTCAGTCGCCCCATCTCAGTCGTCGCCTCTATGTTGCAAGATATTGGTGAAGGTGAAGGTGACTTGCGTCAACGCCTCCCCGTCGAAGGGAATGATGAACTCACTCAGCTCGCAAAAGGGTTTAACAGCTTCATCAGTAAAATCCAAGCCTCTATTATTGAAGTAACCGAAACCAGTGAGCAATTAAGCCTATCGGCTAAAGATGTCGCCAATCAGGCACAGCAAACCCTATCCGATAGTCAATTACAGAAAGATCAGACCATGATGGTCGTTACCGCCATCAATGAGATGGGAGCAACGGTTAACGAAATCGCCGGTAATGCCGCTCAGGCCGCCGATACCGCAAAAAATGCCGATACAGAATCCAATACAGGTCAGGTTGTCGTCACACGTGCTCGCGATACAATCAACCAACTGTCGAATGATGTAGAACAAGTCGGAGAGGTCATTGAATCTTTAGCGACTCATACTAAGTCGATTGGCGGTATTTTAGATGTAATCCGCGCCGTATCTGAGCAGACCAACTTACTCGCGCTTAACGCCGCAATCGAAGCGGCACGAGCAGGTGAAGCGGGCCGTGGATTTGCAGTCGTTGCCGATGAAGTTCGTAACCTTGCCTCACGCACGGCAGAGTCGACCAACGAAGTACAGATCATGATCGATAAGTTGCAGTCTGAGGCCAGCAGAGCGGTCGACGCCATGACGCAGAGTCGTTCTCGCTCGATTGAAGGTGTAACAGCCGTCGATGAGGCGAGTCAGTCGCTATCGGGGATCAGTGAGCAAATTGGTCAAATTACAGACATGAACATTCAGGTGGCTGCAGCGACTGAAGAACAGTCAACCGTGGTTGAAGATATCAACCGTAATGTCACCGAGATCAGTGACATTACACAAAGAACTGCTGACACGTCTGAAGCTGTTGCTCAAGCGAGCCAATCACTCAACCAACTAGCTCATCGTTTGGACACTTTGGTGGCGGGCTTTAAGGTATAAAACAGTTTGAGTTCATGAACTTAAGTTCCTAGGTTCTAGAACCTAGGGACTTAAGAAAATTCTGTACACTTAAATGATAGAATCTTAATGGCTGGTTTTTAAGAATTTTATCGACAAGGGGTACTTGTAACATATTCCCTCACTGGCCTTCATAGCTGCAATAATCGTCAGCACGATATCGAGTACCGCCAAAAATCCAACCAGAATAAAGCCTATACCCACAAACATCAGTACAACACTAATCATCACATAGATCATCATGCTGATCTTATAGTTTAGGCAATTACGCCCACACTCATCGACAAACGGGATCTCCCGCTGCATCAGCCAAACGATCAAGGGTCCGAGTACGCTTCCAAACGGTATGATGTAACCGGCAAAACTGGCGACATGTACCACGATCCCCATGTTTTTCTCATCTTGCGTCAACGCTTGCGTTTGATCTGTCACCTTTTCCTCTCCCTGAATAAATGATTTAACCTGATTGCGGACCAAACAGACGCATCTGCCAGTCCTCAATTTTTTGAGTGTCTAATCTTCTTTGTAAGCTATTTACCCAAGAGGCAGCAAGGCCTTCACAGGAAGCCAGCCTGTCATAGGCGCGAGCATCAAACTCAGGTGCAAAATAGAGAGTCATCGCTTCCCGAACGCTGATGTCACTGCGACGCTCGATCAATGAGACGCCATTATCATGAAATATTTGACCGGGCTTAAGCACACGATAGAACCAGCCACATAGACCACTGGTCTGCATAGCATAAGCAAACTCTTTATGACCAAACTGTTTATTTAACTTGAAACATGGCGATCTGGGTTGAGTCACCTGCAGCTCAACATCTCCAATAGCGATAATATCACCGATATAGACCTGGCTCTCATCCAAACCAACAGTGCTGATGTTCTCCCCCATCGCAGGGGCATCCTTAAACTGAGCCATCATATCCCAGCGACGATATTGCCCGTAATGCTCACGGGGAAAATGATGTAACACACGATCCGGCCCGCCGTGGTGACGAGGATCGGCCTGTGCATCCCCTAATACCGTCTCAATCCTGACATCCAACTCGGTAGCAGCAATTTTTTGATCTATGCCGCTGGGAATTCCAGACTCAAGACGGGTCTCACTGCCCAGATACAGTCCAGACAGCCGATTGACGAGTACACCTTTCGACATCTAATTCTTCTCCATTATTATTAAACAAAAATAAACAAAAATTCGACCTATGATACCAATCGGAATAAGAAAGTGGTCAACTCAGAGTTATTTTTGGCTGCATAATTCAAGGCGAAAGAGTGAGGGAATGGTGATCCCTTTTGAACTCATTCAACACGGAAGTAGGCTGCCAAAAACACTCCTGAAAGGCGAGTTTTTGCACTTGTGATACGGCGTTAACGAGCTTAAACGTAGAATAACTATGTTCCTCACTCGCTGCGAGCAACATGGATGTTGCAAATGTCATTTATGCAGGAGCAATTAATGACCTTGCCTCACAAGCGCTAAATTCTCGCTGAGTGACCACACCTTTATACCGATTGGTATGACTCTGCACACTCAAACACAAAGCCGACATATCCATACAAAGTGAGTCTGTTTCTCAACTGAACCAACAAAGATAATGGTACCAATATTAAACGACCAGCTTACTTAAGGCTAGATTATGAACTTTATTCGCCGCATTGCGATCTGCACATTTGTTATTTTATCCGTTTCTGGCTGCGCCACCTCCTACGATACCCAAAAATCGTTTTGGAGTTTCGGCAAGGGCTTCGATATCACCCAGATCGCCGAAGATAGCTGGCAAATCGGCTTTGTCGGAAACACTCATACCGATCGTGCACTTGCCAGAAAATATATGCTGCGAAAAGCCGCCGAGTTAGCCGATGGCGCCAACTATCCTTACTTTGTTCTCAGCAGTGAGCAAAACAACAAAGACACGGTAGCCAGTGGTGGTGTCGGCTTTAAGGGCGATGACTGGTTATATAGTTTAGGGAATATCGAAAATGAAACCTCTGTCATCGTCGAAGTCACCGGATTAACCGAGAAAACAGAAAAAACGTCACGGGTTTACGATACACGCTACATTCTTAACAAGATTAAATTCGATAGCTAGTTTAAAGATTTGGTACCTATAGCTCAATTTACTGACAATAATTCTGTCGGATACCGACAAGGAGTGCTAAATTTGCCAAAGATATCGCAGCAGCCCCCGGAAGAGATGAACAATATAACCGCCGTACTCGTTGAAGATGATGAGAAGATCAGTGAACTGCTTTCATGTTACTTAGAGAAGCAACATATTCGGGTCACTTGCGTCAATGATGGTGCCGATGCCGTCGCCACCATCATTGATAAACAGCCTGATATTGTGATCCTCGACCTTATGCTGCCGAATGTGGATGGTTTTACGATTTGTCGTCAAATCCAACCTCAATACAGTGGCAAGCTGCTCTTTCTTACCGCCAGTGAAGACGATATGGATCAGGTCGCCGCACTCGAGATGGGCGCCGATGACTTTGTCGTCAAACCTGTGCAACCTAGGGTACTTCTCGCCAGACTACGCATGCTACTCAGGCGCAATACCGACTGTACAAAGCCAATATCTAAAGAGCTCACATTTGGTGAGCTCTATCTGGATAATCAGCGTAAACAGTGTCGCCTGGCAAAACTCGATGCCAAGCTCACCAGCAGTGAGTTCGATCTGTTGTGGTTACTCGCGACCCATGCCGACGAAGTCTTATCCCGTGACTTCTTGGTCAAGACGATTCGCGGTATCGAATACGATGGCATAGATCGCACCATAGATAACAAGATAGTGGTATTACGCAAGAAGCTCGGCGACAACCCAGCCCTTCCCAGAAAAATTATCACAGTCAGGGCTAAGGGCTATCTGTTTGTACCGGACCGTTGGTAATGGTATCAAGATCTATTAATCGTTAGGAAAACCGATGAAGCGACTGTTTCTGTTATCTTATGGAATCATCTTAATCACCTTTTTTATCGCCATGATAGCGATGGATCAGTTTGAGCTTTTCTCTACCGATGAGATTGAAGAAATTTCATTCGGCAATGACATCTCGGCAACCGCAGGTCTACTGACAAAGATCGCCGAACTCAAAGGCCAAGCCCAAGCCGAGCGTTCATTTAAAAAGTTCACGGAGAAGATGCACCTAACCTTAGAGACATATGAAACAACAAGTTCTGAAATTAGTGATGAGATAAAATCTCACCTCTCAGAGAGACATTTTTTTATCGAAGATGCCGATGAGAATATTGCCTACTTCACCTTTGGCGATAAGAAAAAAGTCTATCGGGTAGCTTCTGATATGAGCTCTCCTTTTATGCAGCAGATAAGTGATAAGGAGTGGCTTACACTAATTGAGATCTGTACGGCACTCGCTATCATCACCTTTATCGTGCTCTTCTTTCTAGCCAGAAGGTTACGTCGGTTGGAGAAAACCTATATCGCCTTCGCCGATGGCGATTTTACCGCCAGGGCATCGACCAAGATGTTCCATAACGTGGGTAAACTAAATCAAACTTTCAATATTATGGCCGACCGAATTTCACAACTTATCAGTAGTAACCGAAACCTGACTAACGCCGTTGCACACGAATTCAGAACACCCATTTTCCGCATTCAATGTAATCTGGATATGCTCGATGATTCAAAGGTGCGCCCCGACCAAATGCCTCATCTGGAAGGGATCCAATCGGATCTGAATGAACTCAACAGCATGGTCGAAGAGCTACTGCACTTCTCTAAGCTGGAACGCCTGGATACCAGCTTAGCATTGGAACCTACCGACATAGGAAGCCTGCTGGAAAAGCAGCTTAACCACCTTCAGTTTGAAACCGAGGCTAAACTCACACTGGATGTCAGAGATAACTGCATCGCCCCGGTATCAGTGAGAGCACTGCAGCGCGCACTGGGGAATGTCATCCGTAATGGCTATAAATACGCCGCTTCTGAGGTAAGAATATCGCTACAGGCAAGCCCGGAAGAACTTCACATTGCTATTGAAAATGACGGCCCTAATATTCCCGTTAAAGAGAGAGATTCAATTTTTGATCCCTTCGTTCGCCTTGATAAGTCGAGAGACAGACAAAGCGGCGGACATGGACTGGGTTTAGCGATCACTAAGCAGATCATAAAGCAGCACAAGGGTCGCATCTACATCTCTGACAGCAAGATGGGCGGAGCCTGTTTCAATATCAAGCTGCCATTATAACCCTCACCCGAAGGCTATAAACATGTACAAGCCTCCTCCATCACTCTGTTAATGAGTCGCCATTAAAGCCTACTTGCACCGTACCTTTTCTCTAGAGAATGGATTCGGCCTATGTCTGGGATAGGCATACAAACTCATACATACTCATTCTGGTTTAGCTTTTATATCCTCAGCATAATGAACTTTCAATGCAGGAGGCCATATGAAATCTGTTATTCTCACCACAATGCTAATCGCCGCAACGCTTAGCAACAAGGAGGCACAAGCTCCTCTGATAGCGCCGCACCTGATTGCGCCGGATGATATAGGTAACAGCCTCGAAGAGTATCATCATAGGCGGCAAGCTTTAGCTCTCAATTTCAAGAACCATAGCCACCCGATTCACCTCATAGATATCACTCACACGGCGCTCATTGTGAGCTACGAAAATGGAATCGTAGTGATGGGGTTCAATCATGCTAAGGGACAGCCGACGAGCCAATTGAGTGTGTATGAAGGCCAATTTGATTTTAGCCCGTTTGATTCAAGCCCGTTTGGTTCCCAGAAATTTGATATCACATCCTTAAACAAGGCCGACAATATATATGCCTCCACCGATGTCTCCATTGCTCAAGATAAAAATAATCAGATCTTTATCAGTAAACTAAAAGAGCGGAATGGCTCAGAATCTTTCACGGCAAGAGTCGTTTTCAACAAGACCCTTATAGCTGGGCCTCAACGTCATTCAAATATTGAATCGGCAGCCTGCAATTAAGGCAGGGAATAACCCCCACTCAATGGGATAGAACCACCTGATCACGCCCCAACTCTTTTGCCTGGTAAAGAGCAACATCGGCACGATTTATCAGCTCATTGGGTTTCTCGGTGTGATTATATTCCGCAACGCCAGAGCTCACTGTCACACAAATCTCATGCTCATTGACCCTGATCTTTCGCTTGGCAATCTTTCCCCGGATCCGCTCCGCGACGTCGACGGCGTGACTTAACTCCAGGTTGGGTAGCAATAGCAGAAACTCCTCCCCTCCCCAGCGACAAACCACATCCTTCTCTCTTAGCTGGTTTTTCAATACGCTGCTCACCGTTTTAATCACCAAGTCACCTATGTTGTGGCCATAAGTGTCATTCACCCTCTTAAAGAGATCGATATCGAGCAATATAATTGAAACCGGAGACTCGCTCTCATCGGCCTCGGCCATCGCCTTTGCAAAATACTCTTCGAATATTTGCCGATTGGCAACACCCGTCAGTTTATCTGTCGAAGCCATAAACTCCAGTTTTCTCTGGTAACGCCCCAAGGTTAAGTTTGCGACCATTAAAATACCGATAGTCACAATAAAGCTGATGGCAAGATTCGCCCAAAAGGTGGTTAATAATTTCTTCTCACTATCGACCTCCTCCTGTTCAACCATCAGGTACCATTTAAACTCAGGGACGAAACGGCTATTGAGATAGACCGTTTTACCACCCCTCATATAGGTCAGGGACGCACTCGGACTGGTCAGAATTCGTGTCGCTAACTTATCCACCCCCTCTGTATCCTGTATTGTCTTCCCCCCGGAAAATGCCTCACCATGAAGGGTTATACGCCCCTCTCGATCAACAAAATAGACATGCCTGTTGTACCGTTTCTCGTATCGCTCAATCAAGGTTCTCACTCTCTCTACCGCAAGACCTACCCCGGTAATACCAATAAATCCGCCTTCAAAATCAAAGACCTTATAATTCACATACACGACAGTCTGCTTGGCGTCGGTGGAACCTGGACCTATATTAATTTCGTAAAGTTCTGAGCTGGCGAGTGACCGAACCCGAAAATACCATGCATCTTCAGGATCAATGTCTTTGATCTGTTTCAGAATGCCTGAAGAGTGATAGTAATTTCTGGTTTTTTCAGATACGAAAAAACTGGTCACGGTATCGTACTTGTCTTGAATTTCTCTAAGGTAATGGATCAGCTTCTCGGGACCTTGCTCTTTATTAATCGCCCAATCACGAACAAAAGTATCTTGTGCCATCAGTGAAGAGATGAATATGGGTTGCAACAGGTCTTGTTGAATTTCCGAATAGATATTGTCACTGGTCAGGGGTAAGGTATTTTCTTCAATTTGCGCACTCAGGGAACTATGCGCAACCTGATAACTGATCCCGCTGGTCGCGATGAAAGCACCAAAGAGCAGAACGGAAAGGATCCAGACGAATTTTCTCTTATCATTCCAAATTGTCTTACCCATCTACAATTATCCTATTGCTTACCTTCCACATGGCATGTCCCCCACTAAATACCGAATCTATGGCATTGAATTTAAGCATAGTCGTAAATGAGTCAGGACATGAAACGATAAGTTAATCGGATAAAAAAATGCCCCGTTTGAGGAACGGGGCAAACAGATGAAAAACAGCTAAAAACTATGAAAGGAGACCATTAGGGGAATCCATATCGCAAACAATAAAGGGCGGATGTCACAGGCAAATGACCGGGAAATGATAAATTTATGACAGGCGCCCTTCTCTGCTAAGCAAAGTTATAGCATTAAGCCGATAGCCTGAGCTCACCCATTCAGGTACTGTTTCAGTGCGGCTCCGGGAATAGAGCTCGGCGTCGCAACGGCAAATGCGGCCCAGATCGCGCCCTCATTCATCGAATCGATAATTGTTAGACCTGTCACTAACCCATGGATAAGTCCGGAAGCGTAGGCATCCCCCGCCCCGGTTGTATCGACTACGTCAGATGTCACCGCCTGGACGGTTTGGCATCCGTCCTGAGTATACAAATACGCGCCATCGGCCCCATCGGTCACGATAAAGTATTTTAGCGACTCACCGGCAATACTCTTGCCATACTCCCAATTAGAAAGTTCACTTCGTCCCTGCATATCGGTTTTAGAAGCGATCAAAATATGGCAGGGTCTGAGACGCTCATCCTTAGCAAGTTGTGCCAGTACTAAACAATGATTCAACGCCGTTTTAGCCCAACTCACCGAGCCTTCTGCCGATGAATTAAAATATGCGGCATCCCATTGATCCCAGACAGGAGGAGCCGGCAGCTCAAAGACAGGCCTTTGTGGACGAATAATGGTTCGCTCGCCATCGGGAGTCATCACCAACAACATCTCACAGCTGCTCTCCTCATGGCGCTGAATAAGGTGACAATCGATCCCCTGAGTGCTTGCTTCGGCAAGCAACCAATCACCAATCTTATCGCGACCGACCTGGCTTACTAATGCAACCCTATGTTTTGCCCACACCAGTCCCAGCCCGGTATTGGCTCCACCGCCACCCAACCTTTGTCCTCCATCTTGATAGTGAAATCGCCCACCCGTCTGCAGAGGTTTATCGAGCTCTAGGATTCGATCACAATTCAAGTTAGCAACCAGAAGGATATTAGCCATTGAGGCTCCAGAAAATAGGTATCATCTAATGATGGTAAAGGAATACAAGCTAGACGCATATTCCCAAATAGTAGAAAAGAGCGTTAGCTCACTAGCCTTCAAACCCCGTTCTCCACTCGGAGGCTAGCATGGCATACTGAAACTCGCTGCCCCAAGCCCCTTTAAAGAAAATATTTTCGATGAAATGCGCCTCTCGACGAAGCCCTACCCGCTCGAGCAATAACCACGAAGGAACATTGTCACAGTCTGTAGTTGCAATAACCCGATGGGGTTTTAATTCGCTGAACAGATAAGCCAACAGCCCTAAAACAGCCTCAGATGCATAGCCTTGCCCCTGAAAATTCGGGGCAAAGGTGAAGCCAATCTCAATCTGCTCTCCATCGATAAAATGGACGGCAAGATCCCCCAGCATCTGTTGAGAATCTTTATCTCCTTTAGTCACAATCGCCAATTGAAACCAGTGACCCACAGTAGCGAAGGGCACTTTCTTCATATTGTCATATAGAGTCAACGCATCCTGATAACTGTACTCACTCCAGCTCTGATAACGCGCGACCTCTGGTAGGGCACGATACTCGGCAAATGCCTCAAGATCGGCAGACTCGAACTCTCTGCAAATAATGCGTTCAGTCTGGAACAGTGGTTTCATTTACAACTCCAAAACGTATATCAAGCTTCCAAACTACCTGAAAAGAAAATTTTAGCAACAAGACCTTACGAAGCCTTCCAGCCATTAGTAGGTGAGGTTAACCCGTCTTTTTGTAAGAGATCTCTCAATACCCTGCCAGATATGGCCAACGAAATATGATTAACGAAGAGAAGAGAAAACGAGCAGGCAGCTAATTTTCAAACACTTAATGAAAATTGATATTGGCTCAACTCATTCAATCCGTTTCCACTACCTCCTAATCTTCAATTTAAATGGCTAATATAGAGTTTCACAACGGATGTAGGATTGTTGAATGGACTCAATAATTAATTTGGAAGAATATTTTGAGCTTGCAGGCTCTCCTGAGAGCAAACTCAAGCGCTATCAAGCCTGTCTGCAGGAGTTTGATCGCCTCAACTACGATGACCCCTTCATCAGGCAGATACGCAACGAAGTCGTTAGCCTAGAAAAGTGGCTCAAGCTCTCCGGTAAGCAGGCAACTTGGTACGCACGATCGGAGTAGGTAAGCTGAATCCAGCAGCTTGATTGATCGCTTCCCAAAAGGCCACTACCAAGACTGACGAAAATAATCGACAAAAGTCCGAATTTTAACAGGAAGATAAGAGAGCTTTTGATAATAGCCCCACATCGAGAAATGCTGGCTCGTGGCCTGACTCAAGATCGGTATTAAGCGCCCACTATCCAGCTCCCTCTGCACTATCATCTGCGGAATATAAACGATACCTATCCCCTGCACGCCAGCTTCGACAATCACCTCAGTATTATCACTCACTAAGGTGCCATTAACTTCTACGCTTTCACCACTTGAGAACTGCCAAACAGAAGATTTGCTCTCTTTACCGTAACAGAGACATGTATGCCCCTGCAGTTGCTCCAAGGTCTCAGGCATCCCATTGCGAGCAACATACTCAGGTGAGGCAAACAGGCTATTATGGTAATCACAAAGCGCTACACCAACGAACGTCCCCGAATCAAAGTTATCAATATGTCTTGCCAGAGAGATATCAGCACTTCGCAGAGGGAGGCTGTCGTAATCAACCGACTGCAATACCAGCTTGATATCGGGATATCTGGCATTAAATCCTGGTAACATGGGCATCAATACTCGACTCAGGACAGGTGCAGGCGCGGCAACTGTAAGGCTACCGCTAGGTGACTCTCCCAAGGAGACGGTCTCATCCATCAAAGCTTGCCACTGACTACCTATGTGTCGCACCTCTCGATAGAAGTGCTCTCCGGCTTCCGTTACTGCCAAGCTACGCGTAGAACGCTTAAGCAGCTGAACTCCCAGACTCGCCTCCAATTCTGCCAGCCGTTTGCTCACTGCCGATGGGCTGATATTCAGAGCCTTAGCCACCGCCACCATTGACCCCATATCAACCACGAGCTTGAACATCTGTGCCTTCTCAAATGGCCCCACATTATTTCCTTTTAAGAAATTAATAATTAATTAAACGGTAGATTATCTTCCTCACAATAACAATTAGACTCTCCGCAACACAATATCAATTCATACAAAAACGGATAAATAAGGGAAGTAGCTGATGTACACGATAGAAACCGTAAGCTGGACAGCGAAGGCCGGTATAGAGCAACGACAAATGGTTAATGCAGTAGCACAGATGGTATCCGACTTAGAAAAAGTCCCTGGTTTCAGGTACCAATCTCTCTCATTAAAAGAGACCACAGAAATAAACACTGAAGAGTCTGGAGCTCCTAGCCAATGGTTACAACTCTATTACTGGGATAGCGTCGAGGCCGCCCACAACTCCAACGCTCTAATGGCACCAACGGCTTCACTCACCCACCTAATCAGCTTAATAGAGCCCAACACCGTTGCCATAGATGTTTTCCCCCCCCAACAACAATCATCAAAACTCACGCTAAGCAGTTGAATTAAGTTAACTAAACCTCACCACCTCGACGGCAGTAGTCACCGCAGAACTCTTAGTGGGGCTTAAATAGAGAAATGACTATTGCTTGTGTCCTGATAAAGCATCGTTAGCTAACAATACTGAAGACAAAAAAAAGGTTGAAGCAAAGCTTCAACCTTTTAGTTCAGAGTATACAGACTACATGTCACAAGGCTTCAGCGGCTTACGCAGTTGAGCGCGCACATTATCCATACCTGAGTAGAACTCTTTCATCATCAACAGGCCCATCATCTTACCGTTATCGGTGACGATGAGATTATCCGGATCGGTCGGGTCGTTCTTAATTGCGCCAATCACCTTCATCGAGGTCATCTCTTTAAACAGCGCCGTGTCTAAGTTTACCCCGAAGGTCTCACGGAAATACTTACGGGAGAGGCGACCGGAGAACATGCCCAGCAGGAAGCGATACTGCATCACATCTTTCTTACTGTAGTTCTTCTGTTGCTCTACGCCCATGCGGCCCGCTGCGATATTCTCCTGGTACTTTCGTAGTGAGAAATTGTTCACATATAGGGTGTCATCCAGGAAACTGAATGACCCAGAGCCAACACCTAAGTACTCATCATAATCGATGACATACTCATCGAACCCTTCGTTGTTAGTCTTACCAAACGCCCAGGCTGAAAGCTGGTTGTATTGCCCATTCAGACTATTGAGGATCTGACGATACTGGCGTGCCATATCACCTTGAGGAGCTGCCAGTTTACCCTTCACACTCTTACGGGTCTGGTGGGTGATCATCAGAGGATAGGTCGTGATCTGACGTGGATCGAGTTTCGCTGCCATATCCAGATCATATTGAATCACTTCATCGGTTTGTCCGCGGAAACCAAAGATCAGATCCACGTTAATGATCGGAAACAGCTCCTTCGCCGCCATAATCTTATCGAAGGTCTGCTGACCCGAGCCAAACTTCTCGATACGGCCGGTCATCGCCAAGATATCATCATTGAAGCTTTGAACACCGATAGACATACGGTCTACGAGACCTTCGAGCTGTTTAAAGCCTGGGCTATCCAGATGCTGAGGGTCCGACTCACAGGAGACCTCTTTAATGCTCGGGAATAGCGTCTTGGCATGTTCAATAGTGCGGGCAAGCTCATCTTCCAGTACAGTCGTGGTGCCACCGCCAATGTACATAGACTCGAAGTCATAGCCTAGCGCCTTAACCATATCCATCTCTTTTCTGAGGGAGACGAAATAGGCTCGCGCCTTATCTTCTTTGAAGATAAAACGATGGAAGGTACAAAACGAGCAGAGCGTATGACAGAAAGGAATATGTGCATAGAGCATATACTTCTTGCCTTCAACCGGCGCAGGCATCATGTCGGCAGACTGAGTATCCAGTCGTAGATTCTTATCCACATAGAACTGCATCACTCGCTCCATAGAGCTAAGCATCCAGTTGGGCACAGTGATATCAGCCTCATAAGGTTTAATGATTTCACTGCTAGCCGTTTGAATAATTGAAGACATAAAGATTCCTACCTGAGCCATCTATGAGTAGCGTCAGAAAATTGAAGAAAAACACTCTAAATTTACGAATGATACCCGGTAAATAAAAAAACCACTTTGAGGTATAAAAGTATCATTTGAGAAGGTTCCAAAACGTGAACTGGTTATAAGTTACTGTCACCTAACAAGGAAATCTAGAGGTTTTTGTTAAGCAAGTCATGTTTTAGCGATTAACACAACTGAGTGACTGAAAACTGCTCTTGCGTAAAGCATTCAAATCTTCTTATAAAACATTCGCACTAAAGCCGCTCCTATCTGAAGGATGTCCAACTCCAACCTCAAGCCTTTATAAAAACAAAAACACCCCGCTAGTTACCCAACGAGGTGTTTTAATAAAATCGATTCTAGTTTCTAGAACCTAGGTACTAATCTTTATACTTAAGCGTACCCTTCTCTTTGATCTCATCGAACCAAAGGTTGTGGTGTTGGCTTGCCCAAGTCTCATCACAGTATCCAGAAACCATACACTCCATACCACCTTCTGACATAACCGTTGCCATAAAGATATGGACGATTGAGAAAGCAGTAATGATGATGGCACTGACAGAGTGAAGCACGAGTGCAATCAGGCTCAGTGTACGGCTAGGCTCGAACAAGTTCGGGAATAGCAGCAACATGCCAGACGCTGAGATAACCAGGCCAAAGACAGCAAAGGCCCAGAACCAGAGTTTTTCACCCGCGTTAGCAAAACCGGCATCCGGGTGCTTACCTTTGAATGGACCGAAGTTGATGTAACCACCCACCACCATCATCCACTTAAGGTCATACATCTTAGGCAACTGGTTTTTAGCCCACAAGGTGACCATCAACGCCCAACCCAACATGAATGGGATAGCCATGAAGTCATGCACTTGCTTAGCCGCGTAGACAAAGCCTGCCCACAAACCTTCGCCGATGTACGGCTGGAAGAAGAATCGTCCTGCCAACAGAGTAAGACCCGTCAGAATCAATAACAGGCAAGGAATAGCACCTAACCAGTGAATCGATACATCAAACTTAGACCAGCGATACACCAACTTGCCTGAGAAACCACCGTGAAGTTTAGAAATACCATTCACTTTGATAAACAGGACGAAGATGATGATCATACCAAATAGCGCAGCCATTAATGCTGGAGCTAACAGATCACTACGAAGCTCTAAAACTCGTAGATCATAGGTATTGATCGGCTGATTGTGAAACTCACCATGAGAGGTAGTAACACCTGTGGCACCCGCTTTTAACTGAGACCAAATCTGACCATCAGTAGCAACAGGCTGCTCAGCTCCCTGTGAGGAGCCAGCTTGAGCTAGGCCAATAGCACTAAACATCAGCACTAAAGTTAAGCCAATCTGTTTGAACCAATTGTTCATATTACATCCTTATCTTCCACACCATGTCGCCATGGCGTGGATTTTTGGGCTGAATACAGACTAGGGATTAACCCCAGATTGCATTTTTAGAGCCACGGTATGCAACACGCTCACGGTAGATTGACGAGATAATCTCAGCATCACCCGCAAGTAACGACTTAGTCGCACATAGCTCAGCACACATTGGAAGTTTACCTTCAGCGATACGGTTTGAACCGTACTTCTGACGCTCTGCATCTGAATGATCCTCTTCAGGACCACCGGCACAGAAAGTACACTTATCCATCTTGCCGCGACTACCAAAGGCACCCTTTTTAGGGAACTGAGGCGCACCGAATGGGCAAGCGTATAAGCAGTAACCACAACCGATACAGGTATCTTTGTTGTGTAGCGTTAAACCGTCTTCAGTCTTATAGAAGCAGTTCGCAGGACATACTGCCTGACAAGGTGCATCGGTACAGTGCATACAAGCCACTGAAAGAGATGCTTCACCAGGTTGACCATCATTGATAGTCACAACGCGGCGACGTTGAATGCCCCATTCCAGAGCAGAGTCGTTTTCGTTCTTACAAGCAGTGACACAACCATTACATTCGATGCAGCGCTTGGTATCACACAAAAATTTCATTGTAGCCATAACGGCATTTCTCCTAGCTTATTCTGCACTTACGCTTTTTCAATCTGACAAAGCGATGCCTTGGTTTCCTGCATCTGAGTCACAGGGTCATAACCATAAGTCAATGCAGTGTTAGCTGACTCACCAATAACATAAGGAACCGTACCTTCCGGGTAGTTTGCTGCAAGGCTTTCACCATGCATAACACCAGAGAAGTGATAAGGCATCCAAGTAACACCAGCTTTAACGCGAGGTGTCACCATAGCCTTAATCTTGATTCGGCCACCTTCAGCACCTTCTAACCACACGGTATCACCATCGCGGATACCACGATCGGCAGCATCACCTGGGTTGATCTCAACAAACATCTCTTGTTGAAGCTCTGCAAGCCATGGGTTCGAACGAGACTCTTCACCACCACCTTCATACTCAACCAGACGACCAGAGGTCAATGCCAGTGGATACTGACCTGTCATGTCTTTCTCTTGGATTGACTTGTACAGTGTGGGCAGACGATGAACTTGCATGTCATCATAAGTTGGATACTTAGATACAAGATCACGACGTGGCGTATAAAGCGGCTCACGGTGAACAGGCACTTGATCCGGGAAGGTCCAAACGATACAACGCGCCTTAGCATTACCATAAGGAATACAACCGTGCTTCATAGCGACACGCTGGATACCACCGGAAAGATCGGTCTTCCAGTTTTTGCCATCAGCTTCGGCTTTCTCGGTCGCCGTAAGGTCATCCCACCAGCCAAGTTGCTTAAGCATCTCAGAGGTAAACTCCGGGTAACCATCTTGAATCTCGGCGCCTTTAGAGAAGCTACCTTCGGCAAGCAGGTTCTTACCCTTGTATTCCACACCGAAACGAGCACGGAAGTTACCGCCACCCTCAAGCACATGCTTGTGTGTGTTATAAAGGATTTGAGTACCTGGATGCTTCTGCTCCGGCGTCCCCCAACAAGGCCAAGGTAGACCGTAAGTATCGCCCTTCGCAGGACCACCTTCCGCTTCAAGCGTCTTGCTGCTGAACGTACCCCAGTTTTGGGTATGCAGCTTCAAACGCTCTGGGCTTTGACCAGACATACCGATAGTCCACATACCGCGGTTAATCTCGCGAGTGATGTCTTCAATAACCAGAAGGTCATTGGCATCTTTAGCTATACGCTTAGTGTATTCGTCGGCGAAACCAAGCTTCTGAGACAGACGGTACATGATCTCAAGGTCAGTCTTAGACTCGAACAATGGCTCGATAACCTTCTCACGCCACTGTTGGCTACGACCCGAGTTAGATACTGAACCTTCAGTTTCGAACTGAGTTGCCGCAGGAAGTAGATAAACACCATTTTGACGACGATGCATAACACCCGCCATAGTTGGGAACGGATCCACAACCACTACAGTGTCCATCTTATCCAGTGCGTCACGTACTTCACGTTGACGGGTTTCGGTGTTAACCGATTGTCCCCAGAAGAACGCCATACGAATACGATCTTTTTGAGCTAGCTTCTCAGGCGTTTCTAACACACCATCATGCCAGCGAGAACAAGGAATACCAGGCGTGTTCATTGGAATACGGCCTAGGTATGAGTTCTGATCGAAACGGTTCTTAACCCAATCAAACTCAAGATCCCATACATGAGACCAATGCTTCCAAGAGCCGGTCTTAAGACCGTAATAGCCAGGTAGCGTATCGAACAGCAGACCTAAGTCAGTTGCACCCTGTACGTTATCGTGACCACGGAAGATGTTAGTACCACCACCTTTAACGCCCATGTTACCCAGCGCAAGCTGAAGGATACAGTAAGCACGAGTGTTGGCATTACCTACGTGATGCTGAGTACCACCCATACACCAAACTACGGTGCCTGGACGATTGTCGGCCATAAGCTTAGCAGCTTGGTAAACCTGCTCTTCACTTACACCGGTAATATGCTCAACTTCTTTTGGTGGGAACTTCTTCGCCTCTTCGCGAATAGTTTCCATCTCGAACACACGCTCTTGGATAAATGTCTTATCTTCCCAGCCGTTCTCAAAGATGTGCCAAAGCATACCGTAGATGAATGGGATATCGGTACCAGGACGCAGTGCACAGTGCAGATCAGAGTGAGCAGCAGTACGTGAGAAACGTGGATCGACAACGATAACTTTTGCGTTGTTCTTCTCTTTCGCAAGCAGAATATGCTGCATAGCAACAGGATGCGCTTCGGCCGGGTTTGCCCCGATGAAGAAGATTGCATTTGCATTCTGAATATCGTTGAAAGAGTTAGTTTGCGCACCGTAACCCCAAGTGTTTGCAACACCGGCTACCGTGGTAGAGTGACAAATACGTGCTGAGTGATCGACGTTGTTCGTGCCCCACATAGCCGCAAGTTTACGATACATGTAGCAGCCTTCGTTCGAGAACTTAGCACTACCCATAAAGTAAAGTGAATCTGGACCAGATTCCTTACGGATATCCAGCATCTGGTCGCCAACTTCGTTGAAAGCCTGCTCCCAAGATAGTTTCTTCCACTTGCCATCGACAAGCTTCATTGGGTACTTAAGACGCTTCTCACCGTGACCATGTTCACGCAGTGCAGCACCTTTAGCACAGTGTCCGCCGCTGTTGAACGGGTGATCGAATGCAGGCTCTTGACCTGTCCAAACACCATTTTGTACTTCGGCATATAGACCACAACCTACCGCACAAGCACTACAAACGGTACGCTTGATCTCGATCGGAGCATTGTGAGGGACATCTTTGGCTTCAGCACGACGCATCATGCCTGTACCCAAAAGTGAAGCCGCTGCAATACCACCGGTAGTGATACCTGCATGCTTCATAAACTGACGACGGCTAATCCCTAAAGATTTTTTTTCAACTTTAGGTGCCGCGTTGGATTTGCGAGTTAATTGCATCGCTCGATTTCTCCTAATTTAGCTACGCAAGCTATTGTAATAACTGCGGATGTGAGCAGTTTCATGGTAGCCATCAGCACTCTTAGTGCTTACATTGCTTTCTGTTGCTTGAGCGGCACTGACACCTGTTACGGCGAGTGCGGCTGTTGCCGTACCACCGATAGTGAGTGCTTTCAGCAAAGATCTGCGATTTAGATCAGGCTGTTGCTTCTTCATATTTGCTCCTGGTGTGAAAGGAATACTCGTTATTAGTAATAGCCAGATTACTTTTAGAAAAATGTGGTTTCCAAACGACTGTTGCCGAATGGTTAATCCTTAGTTTTCAAAAAGTAAAAAGTCATTATTTATTAGAAGCATCCCAAAATTACCCGCGCAATATAGGAGAAATTCAGAATTTAAAAATTGATCTAAATCCAATTCAGATCGTGAATACAGCGGCCCTTTCTCTAAAGTGTTAACCGAATCATGTTTTGGAAATTAGTTCATTTTTATTGCATAAATCTGCAATAAAATCCGAGTTACACTTGTTATCAGCTTGTATGCTCAATCTGTTGATACTTAAGAGAATGCGTAATTAGGAATGGGTTTCAAGAGCAGGATTCAATATTCTGAAAGTGACTAAAAAGGCAGCAAAGACAACTGCGGGCTCGAAGATTAAATAGAAGAGTGAAAAGTTGTAAGTTTTAAGTTCGAGACAGAGCAGAGAAAGTTGCGAGCAGATGATAAAAATGAACAACCAGCTACCAGACATAAAAAAGCCTCAGTGAAGGATATCAACTGAGGCTTTTATCTGAGTTCCTAGGTTCTAGTACCTAGGAACTGCATACTTAATCTTTGTATTCCAACGTGCCGCTAGCCTTGATCTCATCATACCAAAGGTTGTGGTGTCTGCTCTTGCTAAGAGTGCCCGGTTCTCAACAGCGAAGCTGCTCTTTCCTCTCTATTTCTACCAACAGCTGAAACTAAAATCACAACTCCAAAAGCCAGATACAAAAACGCCCCGGCTTATTAGGCCGAGGCGCTTTTACTTATGACTTACAGCTTAAGACTCGTAGCTCGTAGCTCGTAGCTCGTAGCTCGTAGCTCGTAGCTCGTAGCTCGTAGCTCGTAGCTCGACACTAAAGCCTAATCTTTATATTCCAACGTGTCGTTAGCCTTGATCTCATCATACCAAAGGTTGTGGTGTTGTACGGCCCAGTTCTCATCACAATAACCAGACTTCATACACTCCATACCACCTTCACTCAATACTGTCGCCATCCAAATATGTACGATAGTAAATGCGATGATAATGATCGCGCTGATAGCGTGTATCAGTAGTGCCGCAAAAGATGCTTCGCGAGGAAGATCTAAGCCAGGCAAGACTAACATCATGCCTGAAACACTGATGAACAGCCCGAACAGGGTAAGTGTCCAGAACCACATCTTCTCACCGGCATTAGCAAAACCACTATCAGGATGCTTACCCTTGAATGGACCGAAGTTGATGTAACCACCAACGACTAAGAACCACTTAAGGTCATACATCTTAAATGTCTGCAGAGGCATCCATTTAACGACGCACAAGATCCAAGATATGATAAACACAGGGCCCACGTAATCATGGATAAACTTACTAGCAGAAATCAGTCCGGCCCACATTCCTTCACCCACATAAGGCTCTAGAATATGTTTACCCAGCATGATGTTGATACCTGTAAGTATCAGCCCCAGACAAGAGATAGCTAATACCCAGTGGATCCACAAGTCAGCCTTAGACCAACGTAATACCATCTTGCCTGAGTAGCCCTTACTTAACTTAGAGGGACCATTAACAAAATAGAAGACGATGAAAGCACCAAATACACCCAATACCGCCAACCCCATCGCTGGAGTGAGGTATTGATTCTTTATCTCAGTTGCCTCTATAGCCGATACGTTTATCAGAACGCCACTTTCAACGCCCTTCTTGGTGGTATAACCAGAATCGCCAGCCTTAACAGCATGCCATAGATCGACCTCGCTGCTATTGGCCATCTGTTGGCTGGTTTGATCATCGACGGCAAGCGCCGATGTGCTCAAACCTAACCCCATAGTTAAAACAAAAGGTAAAACCAGCAAAGCAAACAGGCCACGCAGTGATTTTAATAACATACTCACTCCTTTATCGGACTAGTAACAGGGCCATGAACTGAGTTCACAGCCCTATTTGTCCTACGCGCCAGTCTTAGGGGTATAACCCCATATCGCATTTGGATTACCGCGTGCAACAATACGATCACGATAGATGCTTGAAACGATATCTGCATCACCCGCTAATAGCGACTTAGTTGCACAAAGTTCAGCACACATAGGCAACTTACCTTCAGCCAGACGGTTTGAACCGTACTTCTGACGTTCAGCATCTGAATGAGTCTCTTCCGGGCCACCGGCACAGAAAGTACACTTATCCATCTTGCCACGGCTACCAAAAGCACCCTTCTTAGGGAACTGAGGCGCACCGAATGGGCAGGCGTATAGACAGTAACCACAACCGATACAAGTATCTTTGTTGTGTAGCGTTAAACCGTCTTCAGTCTTGTAGAAACAGTTTGCAGGGCAAACTGCCTGACAAGGTGCATCGGTACAGTGCATACAAGCCACTGAAAGAGATGCTTCACCTGGCTCACCATCGTTAATTGTTACTACGCGGCGACGTTGAATACCCCACTCGAGAGCGGAATCGTTTTCGTTCTTACAAGCTGTGACACAACCGTTACACTCGATGCAGCGTTTGGTGTCACACAGAAATTTCATGACTGCCATAATGGCTTATCTCCTCATCAAGTTCAGTTAGGCTTTGGTGATCTGACACAAGCTAGACTTAGTCTCTTGCATCTGAGTCACAACATCATAGCCGTAGGTCAATACAGTGTTAGCCGATTCGCCAATCACATATGGTACTGTGCCTTCAGGGTAATTCTTCTCTAGGCTTTCACCTTCGAATACACCCGCGAAGTGGTATGGCATAAAGCACTCACCATTAATCACGCGTGGAGTTACCATGGCCTGAACTTTAATTTTTGCGCCTTCCGGACTGTGAACCCAAACATCGTCACCGTCACGAAGACCACGATCCGCCGCATCACCCGGGCTGATTTCGATGAACATCTCTTGTTGAAGTTCAGCTAACCAAGGGTTAGAACGGGTCTCTTCACCACCACCTTCAAATTCCACTAATCGACCAGAGGTCAATGCGATTGGGAAATCTTTAGCGAAGTCCTGATCCTGAATTGTCTTATACAGGGTAGGAAGACGAGCAACCATACGGTCTTCGTAAGTTGGGTATTTAGATACCAAGTCACGACGAGGCGTATACAGTGGCTCACGGTGCAATGGAATATCATCAGGGAAGTTCCAAACGATACAACGCGCTTTTGCGTTACCGTAAGGCATACAACCATGCTTGATAGCCACACGCTGAATACCACCGGAGATATCAGTCTTCCAGTTTTTACCTTCGGCGTGCTTCTTCTCTTCAGGAGTCAGATCATCCCACCAGCCAAGTTGCTTAAGCATGTCTGCGGTAAACTCTGGGTAACCATCTTTGATCTCTGAACCCTTAGGATAAGAGCCTTCGGCCAAGATGTTATTACCATTATGCTCAACACCATAACGAGCACGGAAATTACCGCCGCCGTTTTTCACTTCACGACCTGTACGATACAAAATCTGTGAACCAGGATGTTTCATCTCTGGCGTGCCCCAACAAGGCCAAGGCAGACCGTAAGTCTCACCTTTAGCTGGGCCACCTGGCGCTTCAAGCGAGTTAATATCGAAGGTGCCCCAGTTTTCCTGATGCATCTTCAAACGCTCTGGACTCTGGCCTGTGTAACCGATGGTCCACATACCTTTGTTGAATTCGCGAGTCATATCTTCAATCAATGGCTCATCGCCGTTAACCTTAATATGCTTACAGAACTCTTTCTCGATGCCCCACTTCTTAGCAAGCTTGTACATGATCACGTGATCTGGCTTAGACTCGAACAATGGCTCGATAACCTGTGTACGCCACTGCAGTGAACGGTTAGATGCAGAAACAGAACCGTAAGTCTCAAACTGAGTCGATGCAGGCAGCAGATATACGCCATCTTTACGGTTGTGCATCACACCGGCCATAGTCGGGAACGGATCGACAACAACGACTGTGTCCATCTTATCCAGCGCTTCACGCACCTCACGGCCACGGGTTTCAGTGTTAACCGATTGACCCCAGAAGAATGCCATGCGGATATTGTCTTTCTGTGCAATCTTAGACTTGTCTTCGAGTACACCGTCATGCCAGCGAGAACATGGAATACCGGTCGAGTTCATAGGAACCTGACCTAAATGTTCCTCTTGATCGAAGCGGTTCTTAACCCACTCATAATCCAGATCCCAAACATTACACCAGTGCTTCCAAGAGCCGGTCTTAAGACCGTAGTAGCCAGGTAGCGTATCAAACAGCAGACCAAAATCGGTTGCGCCCTGTACGTTATCGTGACCACGGAAGATATTAGTACCACCACCGGCAACACCCATGTTCCCCAGAGCAAGCTGAAGGATACAGTAGGCACGAGTGTTAGCATTACCGACGTGATGCTGAGTACCACCCATACACCAAACTACGGTACCAGGCTTAGTCTCTGCCAGCATTTTAGCCACGCGATACATCTGCTCTTTAGGAACACCAGCCACATTTTCAACTTCGGCAGGATTCCACTTAGCAGCTTCCTCGCGGATACGTTCCATGCCGTATACACGTTGGTCGATGAAAGATTGATCTTCCCACTTGTTTTCGAAGATGTGCCAAAGTAGACCGTAGATATAAGGAATATCTGTACCCGGGCGGATATGAACGTACTCATCAGACTTAGCTGCTGTACGGGTGAAACGAGGATCGACGACGATGATTTTCGCACCGCGTTCTTTACCTTCAAGGATATGCTGCATAGCAACCGGATGCGCTTCACATGGGTTAGACCCGATGAACATCATCGCTTTTGCGTTGCGGATATCGTTGAAAGAGTTAGTTTGCGCACCATAGCCCCAAGTGTTAGCAACACCGGCTACAGTGGTAGAGTGACAAATACGCGCTGAGTGATCGACATTGTTCGTGCCCCACATCGCTGCGAATTTACGGTACATATACGCTTGTTCGTTTGAGAACTTAGCACTACCCATGAAGAATACTGAATCAGGACCAGATTCCTTACGGATATCCAATGCCTTTCCACCCACTTCTTCAATCGCCTGATCCCAAGAGATCTTCTTCCACTTTCCGCCTTCCAGCTTCATTGGGTACTTAAGACGTTTCTCACCATGGCCATGCTCACGCAAGGCAGCACCTTTGGCACAGTGACCACCGGCGTTGAATGGGTGATCGAATGCAGGCTCTTGACCTGTCCAGACACCATTTTGTACTTCGGCGTAGATACCACAACCTACTGAACAGTGAGAACAGATAGTACGCTTAATTTCAGTTGGCGCATTATGGGGTACTTCTTTAGCTTCAGCTTTACGCATCATTCCTGCGCCAAGCATTGATGCCGCAGCAATACCACCAGTTGCAAGACCTGCAGACTGAAGGAACTGACGACGGTTTAGACCTAGGGCTGGCTTTTTAGCGGTTTCAGCCTGGTCTGTTTTGCGGGTTAATCGCATCACACACTCTCCTAATGTTATTTACTTATGGCGTAATTACTTGGTACGTAATGACGCGTAATAACTGCGAACATGGTCAGTCTCTTGATAACCATCACCTTTAGCTGTTGTTGGTTCAACGCTTGGTGATGCGGCAAGAGCTTGTCCACTGACAGTTGCAACTGCACCAGCCGCACTGCCGACTGCCAATGCCTTTAGCAATTGACGACGACCCATATCGGAAGCTTGCTTCTTCATAGTGTCTCCTAAGTTTTCGCTTAGATTTTCGTTAAAATGTGGGCCAACGACTCGATGACCCGGTTACTTTTGAGGGCGAACCCTCGATTTTATAACATCAACTTGTTTGCTTTTAACACGGTGGCTTAACCTTCAAACTCACCTCAAGTTGATGCTCATGTTCAACCCATAACCAGCTCACTACTTAAGAAGCTAGCTCACTGGTAGTAGGTTCAATTTTTTCCGCTTCAACTTTTTCAGCTTCAGAGCCGGGACAATTCACAGGGATGTCCAATTGAAGTTGCTCAAATTCGTTTGCCTCAACCTCGAAGAAGGACTTAGCCAACTGAGCCACGGTCGCATAAAATGCGGCGCTCGGTGTTTTGGCTAAGTTAGTGCAGAAGCGCTCAATCCAGCTACCGATATGGCGCTGATAGAAGGCCAACTGACGATAGCCCGGTGCTTCAAGAATCAAGGTGCCCATCACTTCACATAGTGCAGCAACGTGATCTTCAGGCTCTTTGACATCCTCTTCGCGCTCGAAACCTAACTGCTGAAGGTCTTGACGTAATAGGGCTAATGGCTTGTCCATCAATGACCCCGTCATAAACCAGCTGCCATAAGGCATAATTTCACCGCTGCCTACGCCATAGAAGATGTTGAAATACTCCTCTTCAAGCTGCTCACTGGTAAACTGATTAGCCGCTAATTTCAGTGATAACCAAGCCTTAGTCATCTCGCTATCGTCTTGTGCATCGACTTCAAGATTGGTTAAAAATTGCAATAACTCAGCGCTTGGCTGACTACGCAGTAGTGCTGCCAAAAGCTGATAGATGTCGGCTCTTAACTGATCGTTTTCTGATACTTCTCTTACTAATTCGGTCATAGCTAAACTCTTATCGCAGTTGCTGTTCAGGATCTTGAAGGATGTCTTCAAACATATCTTTTACCCGGCAGTCGCTACACATCTTTAATCGTTCGATGTTAGCGCTAAAGGCACTGTGGCCACCGACGACTTCCAGCATCCGTTGCACCATGGATTGGGTGGCGAAAGGGGTACCACAACGAATACAATCGAATGGGGCTTCCTCTTTCAAGGTTTGACGCTGCTGACGCTGCGCTTTATCAAAATTCATTTGCGGTGTCAGGCTGATCACCTTCTCGGGACAAGCCGACTCGCACAGACCACATTGCACACAATCTTGCTCAACGAAATGTAACGCAGGTTTATCACCACCATCGGTTAATGCCTGAGTCGGACACGTTGAAACACAAGAGAGACATAAGGTACATTTGTCGCTGTTGATGCTGACGATACCGTAAGGAATATTGCTTTGGCTCAAGCAGGTATCCACCGACGCCGCCTGCTCATTGAGATGGTCAATAGCCGCATACAGGGTGTTACGCTTTGTCGTGGCAGCAAACTCACCGGGAACAATCACTGGCCAGTTCGAACTGGTTTCCAACAGTGCGGCAAGATCACCTATGCTCGACTCATCGATAACTGAGATACGCTGTGGTTGGCCCATCTCATCTAAGATATCGTTGGCTAACTTATGTTCACCTTTCAGCATCTGCGTCAGAGTCGGCGCCGTCGCTTCGGTGTTTAACACCAAAATTTGACGTGCTCCCCAGGCAAGAGATGACATCCAGTGATCCATGCTTGCAACCGTTATCTCTTCCAGAGCAACGGGAATGACGGCTCCCGGTAGATCGGCACCGACGAGTGCGGCACCGTTCGCTTCATCATGGAAAAGGATAACCGGCGCCGTTTGCGCTTGCTCACGAAAACGAGTCACTAACTTATGCAGATAAGAGTGCAGGGCTTGCGGCGTTGGCAGATCATAACTGATGGCGCCCGTTGGACACGCATTGGTACAACTGCCGGCACCGTGGCACAGATAAGGGTCAATTTCGATCATCTTGTCGATACTTTGAATCGCATCGGCAGGACAGAAGTTCAGGCAGCGGTTACAACCATCGATACCATTACGGTTGTGAGCACAGATCTCACTATTCACCTTAACGTAGCGTGGCTTATCAAACTCACCTATCAGATCGGGAAGTTGGGCGATGGCGTCGGCTAACTTAGCCTCATCCTGCCCGACGTAGAAGTATCCAGCGGGTAGCATCTCAAGGTTGATGCAAGGCGATTGGCTCAAATCCAGGATAAGATCGAAGTGGGCTTTACGTATCGCCACCATACTAAGTTCAACGGCGTTGGCATCAGAAGCCTCGTCTGAACCTGAGTCGACCTTAACCTGAAACTGGCCGAGGAAACCTTTAATCTCAATGAGTTTATTGTAAAAGCTCTCAACATTTTCAGCCGAGCTCATGACCTTTTCGAGGTGCGCTTCATCCTGACTGGTGATTGACTCATTAGCCAAGATGGCAAGCTTGCCCATATTAGACAATTTGTCCGCCGCTAAACGAGCCAGATCTTCCGGCCCTATGATTAGCACGTTCCCTTCGGTGGTATAACTTACGGTTGGCGGGATCAGATTCTGAAGGATCTGAGTATTGGCCAACACCTGCTGTCGAACTGCTTTGAGTTCAACCTGGGTATCATTATTCAAATTTTTGCTCACGTTGCGTTCCTGAACAGTATTTGGCTGTTGCTGTCAGCTAGGTTGCTATCTGTTTCTCCCAATTCATCAGGGAAACCTTTTAAGTGCGCTATGTTAAATCTACGCTAGCTTTACCTATATTCATCTGCTGGCTTTCTATGTCTGCTTTTATCTGCAAACTTTATATAGCCCTATCTACAGCAATTCACATACCAAAATTATGGTTATTAAACTTCTCTAAAATAACGTTAAGAAACCGTCACCTTGGATTCATCTTGCTTTTGTGGTTCATTTTGGGTCAAGTCATCACTCTGGACGTCCAAAATGTCCCCGCTTACTTCTTCACCTGAATGAGCCGCTATCTCCTCCGCTTGGGTATCAAGTTTGGCAGTCAATGTCTCTTCGCCCTCTTGCTCCTCTTCCTTGTCCTTAGTGACATGACGGAAAATTTTCTTGGCGATTTCGGCTGAGTGCTCTGGTGTCAACTTAGGCTGGTTACTGTAGTCGAGGGCGTATTCGAGCAGACCATCAATCTCACTGTATTGCGGCTGTTTCCAGAGGGCTTTCAGCGCTGCGGCCTTAGCGGTGGGGTCGACGTTGTCGGCCATAAAACTCGCGAAGCTGCCACCCACCTCAATCTTTTCGGGATCCGGTAACTCCTCGGCAGAAAGAATTTTATCTTCCGCTTGGGACTCTGCCGATGCCTCAGTCGACGCATCTTGAAACGAAGAGCCTTCAAGCGAAGTTTCCTGGATTGATGCTTCGGCTTGCTCTGCAGTCTCCAGTGCTTTTTTTTCCGCTTCTTGCTCATCGGCCACCTGCTGGCGGCGAAGGTTCCAACGCGAAAGTAATCCGCTAGGTTTATCGCTCATCAGTTTCTCTGCCCAAAGTTATTATTGTTACTTGGACCTTCATTCTTGCGGCGATTTACATGCTTACGACGATGGGCGCAGATCTCAACCTCACCGTGACGGGTAATAAAGGCTTCGATCCAACATGCGATAGCACCAGGCATTAGCAGGTTAAGTACTGGCGTGTCACCTTCGAGGCAACCTGCGGCGACATTCTGATCGGCAGAGACCGCAGCCGGAACCCAGGTTCCATCCTCCAGCTCATCACAGACGATGTACAACATGGCGTTGTCCATATCCAGATTTAAACGGTAACTCGCGCGCTCATCTTTATGTAGTTCAAGCACTACGACTTTGGCGCCTTCCGGTGCCTGGTGAGTCGCCGGTAATATCTGATCCAGCTCCCAAGTCACAGAGGTCCAGCGTCCAACTTGTTTCTCTACTTTTTTAAGAGAAACGTGCATAGGCCATTGGCTTTCGGTATGTTGCATTTAGTCTCCGTCTTGCCTGTAGAGGCGTGTCGAGATGACAGGCCAGCTAAAGAACTCTATCCCTAGTAAAGCAATATACATGCCAGCCTAAAGGTTGAGATAACTTGAGCTAGATCATCAATTCCCGACTAAGATTAGGACAATTTGTCCTATATGCAATTCAGGTTAGGACATAAAAGGACGCTTTCGAAACGTAGAATGAGAGAGATCACGCATTGGGGCGAGGAATCCAAACCTAGGTACAATTATTGCTATGCTCTCTCCATCGAATGTTCAAAATGAGTGTCCAGCCTTGAGCCAGCACAAACCCAGCTTAATTAAAACCGATACCACTGTGCCGCTAACCATTGCCGTTAACGCCATAGATGAGAATGGAGAACGAGTCGAGAAGCATATTGCTTGCGAACGCCCGCTGACTGTCTACCTCAACTGGCGCCCTATCGTTACCTTGATGACTTTAGGTGCCCGAGCCGAATCCCTTGCGCTGGGATATCTGAAAAACCAAGGCTTCATCTCCGACCTTAAGCAATTAGAGTCTGTGATTGTTGACTGGGATGTGAACTCGGCAGCCATTATCACATCGGAAAGTACGGCTGACTTAGAGGAGAAACTCTCTGAAAAAACAGTCACCACAGGCTGTGGTCAGGGCACGGTTTACGGCGGCTTCATGGATGGACTCGATGATATCGTTCTGCCTCAACCTCAACTCAAACAGAGCATGATCTATAGCCTGCTGAAAAATATCAGCACTTATAATGAAACCTACAAGAATGCTGGCGCGGTTCATGGTTGTGGACTGTGTCAGGACGATCAAATCGTCGATTTTGTCGAAGATGTGGGTCGCCATAATGCGGTAGATACGCTCGCCGGTGAGATGTGGTTGAAGCAAGACACAGGCAATAACAAACTCTTTTACACCACAGGGCGATTGACCTCAGAGATGGTGATAAAAGTGGCTAAGATGGGCATTCCCATCGTGCTGTCACGCAGCGGCGCAACTCAGATGGGACTGGAACTGGCACAGAAACTCGGCATCACCATGATTGCCAGGGCAAAAGGCAAGCACTTCCTCATCTACCATGGCGCCGAAAATGTCGAACTCGATGCGATGCCACCTAAACGCCCGGCTAAAACCAGTTAACAGAAACGAGTTAACGGATACCAGTTTGAACACGATAAAATATATTTTCAGGAGTTCTCCCGTAGAACTCTTCCGTAAGGAACAGCAATGACAGAACCAAGCGAACTCGTCTATATGAGCGCAAAACAGGTCGCTGAGTATTTAGATCTTAATGAAAAAAAGGTCTATGCCATGGCGAACGACAGAGTCTTACCCGCGACTAAAATCACGGGTAAATGGCTGTTTCCTAAGATTCTGATCGATCGCTGGATCATGGACTCTTGCCACAGCGGCATGCTGTCAGATCGTATGCACATCACCGGCAGCGACGACCCTCTGCTGTCTATGCTGGTCTCCCGCTTGATGACTCAGATTGGTAAGAGCGACTTGATCAGTTACAGCTCGACCGGTTCACGAATGGGCTTAGATCTCTTGTCCCGCGGCTATGCCGATGTCTGCACACTGCACTGGGGCAGCGTCGATGAACGTAACATTCGCCACCCGGCACTGCTTAAGGGCTATGCCAACCACCAACAGTGGGTCATGGTTCACGGCTATACCCGTAAGCAGGGGCTGATGGTGCGCAACGATATGCTGCAACAATGTCAGGAGGAGGAGAAGATTGTCTCGCTGCCCTGGCGTTGGGTCGACAGACAGGCTGGTGCAGGCAGTCAACAACATCTGGAACATTGGCTAATGAAGCAGGGCGCCGCCCTGTCTCATCTTAACGCCAATGTCACCGCCTACAGCGAGCGTGAACTCGCCGCCTTTATCGCTCGTGGCGATGCCGATATCGGTTTCGGCTGCAAATCGGTTGCCATGGAGAGTGGCCTCAGCTTTATTCCGCTGATCACCGAATCCTTCGACTTCGTCATGCCACAAGGGATCTACTTCCGCCGCCAGCTACAGCATCTGTTCGATATGCTTGCCAGCAGCCAAACACGCCAACTGGCCGCCACTTTAGGTGGATATGATCTGACTGACTGTGGACAGTTGCTGTGGAATCCCTCTTAACTGAAGGTTCTAGGTTCTAGGTTTTAGGGACGAGGTGCGAGGCTGGTAAAGCTAAGACGACGCTTCGCTATTGATTCGAGATTCGAGGTTTCAGGTTCTAGGGGCGAGGCTGGTGAAGCCAAGACGACGCTTCGCTATCAGACGGCCTACGGCCTATTCGACGCTAACGCTGTTAGGGGTTGTCGGTTAACAATTATTGAAGTAACTTTTTGTTGGGCGCGATGCGGGGTTGAATATTTAATTGGGTCATTTTAAACATTGACCCTTTTTGTTATTAATAGCCTGCGGCTCGCTTAAGTGCAGACACTTCTGCGAGACGCCGTGAATACACTCCCTGTAGGCTCTGCCAAAACATCCATGTTTTGGAAGCTCGCAGCCGCATCTACACCGGGTTATCAACCTCTTCGATTTGGCGTTAATGTTTAAAAGGCTACGACCCCTTTATTCGTCACTTAAAACTAGACAAAACCGACTGTTACGAACCCGTTTATATTCCATCATCGACAATCGGCGTGCCTACAGTATCAGTAATAACTGTGTGACACTCGATAGTAAACCAACGATTAAATAGCTCCACATTCAGGTCAGTAGGCCATAATGACTCCTCTGTGTACCAACCGTTAAGTTCGTCTATAAATAATGCCTCAAGATTCAATTCGATCCAGCTCCTGAGAGATTCAGGTGAATCGGCTGCATCTTGATCAATTAAGTAAACACTAGATTCTTCATTAGCCGATTTTAGAGTCATCTTCGAAGAGTCATATGGATCAACTTGATTAATCCAATCAACAGCTGGCTGTTTGTATTTTATTATTAATACTGCTCGATTAAGCATTGATTCACCTATGAAAAAAGCTACAGAACGCGTATACACAACTGGCAAAACGCGTGACATATCCAATTGAATTTATGTTAGTTATAAGATTTTTACAAGGCTTAGACTTCCCTAACAGATATCAAAACACTCTGCACACGCAGTAATCCTTCGGATACGATTATTCCCCGTTGGAAGTTGCTGAGGAGGATTAAAGAAAATCACGTGATTGAGGCATGGATGCCGAGATAGCCTTAGGTGAGCCATGGATGGCGAATATGAGGCGATAGTTATTTTCGAAAATACACCGAGGCCCGTACTCAATGCATGTAACTTCGTGAGGGGCGGCATGGGGAGTTGGGAGAGGGGGGGATTGCTGTTGATCCTCCCTTTCTCTCGGGTGTGGGTGGAAAACCCACGACGTTTCTCGGCTGATAAGCCGAAGAGTGATACAATCACTCATCTCAAGTTGTTAGACGAAGTCTAACTATCAGGGTCAGGCGAAGCCTGATAAATAAACCGCTCAAAGGTTAAGAGCGACACTTAACCCCGGTATTTTGCCCAAAGATCCCTTTGTGATGGAGTCAAAAAACTCCAAGCCAAAACTCGGGTAAGCTTATTGCCTTGTGCCATATCTATTGTCTTCACCGTTACCGCCCCCGCCTTTTCCAGTGCGGCGTAGCAGGGCTGCAGGTTTTCCTTCTTCGATACCAGGCTGGTGAACCACAAACACTGGGTGGCAAAATCTTTACTCTCGCGGATCATGTTAGAGAGGAACAGCTTCTCGCCGCCCACGCACCAAAGCTCGGCCTTCTGGCCACCGAAGTTAAGCTCGTTGGCAGGGAGTTTTTCACTGCCAGCTGGCTCGGGCTTATGTCCCTTCGCCGCCCGGTTAGCGGCTAAGTTCTTCACCTTACGAAGGCTACCTTCGCTCGCCTCACTCAGAGACCCGTGAAATGGCGGGTTACAGAGGGTGATATCGAATCTGTCATCGGCATAAATAATACCGTGGAACACTTTTTGATGATCGGTTTGTAGCCGTGTCTTTAACTTGCCTTGCAAGGCCTTGTTTTGCCCGACAATCCGATTGACGTTCTCTATCGACAACGGGTCCACATCGCTGGCGACAAATCGCCAGCCGTAGGCTTGAATGCCGAGTATCGGGTAGATGCCGTTGGCGCCGGTGCCGATATCCAGGGCGTTAATCTTCATCTTTTTCTGAGGTTTAGGTTTAGGGCTAGAAGCGTATGGGACATTTTGTCCCGCCTTTGGCTCATCACTTTTATCCTCAAGAATGTTCGAGTCAACTCCGGCCAACAGGTCGGCAACATAGTGAAGATAGTCGACTCGACCAGGGATGGGAGGACAGAGAAATCCTGCCGGGATATCCCAATACTTAACCCGATAGTGAAGTTGCAGCAGGGCCAGGTTCAATGCCTTAACGGCTAAGGGATCGGCAAAATCTATCGAAAGGTTACCGTAAGGATTCGGCCTGACATAAGACTTAAGCGCCGGAGTCGCCTCAATTAACTTCTCGAAGTCATAGCCGTCCCGGTGCAGATTTCGCTCATGGAGGCCTTTTTTCTCAGTCGTCGTTTCGGTCTTGCCTCTTGTATCGAGGTTTGCTTCAGGCTTAGCTTGTCGCTTGCCTGCAGGCTTCTTTCGTCGGGCCAGCTTCTGAGTGATTGGTTTCTTGCTGTTCTGTTTTTGAGTGGGCTTAGTCATATGGGATCTTATGCCGTCAGTCGAGACACTAACGGCAGCAGTAGAGGGAGGTGAAAAATCTAATCGTAGAGGTACTTAGTGAAAAGCAGGTTGACGATAATGGCCTTGCCGGTTTCCCGTTCGATAAGACGATTGACGGTGTCATAGCATTCACGTCTGATCTCTTCGCGTCCGGTCAGCGACTTAACCTTATCGGCGGTCTGGCTTCCCATGATCTCCAGGATGGCGGCTCGCAACAGAGGATCATGATGCTCGAGGGCCATCAAGTCGTCGGGATCTTTCACCATCAGCTCGATACCGATACGTACAAAGCCCATCTTCTTACCGGTAGAGATATAATTGGTGATGAGATCGGGTTCGAAGCCATAATAGGCATAGTTATCTACAATATCTCCATCTTCGGCATAAGCACCAAAGCTTAAAACGGTCGCGACTAAAATAAGCAGTAGCGATGCTAATTTTTGAATTTTCAAGAATGACTCCTACTCTTGTGTAACAAATGCCTGCTGATCTTTCTGACTATCATATTCCAGCATGCTAGACTGCACCAGATTGCCAGCCAGTATTGTACCGAGAATTAAATGAGTGTGACTAGGTTAAGCTTCCCCTATGGTGAATCAATTCAGTGGTTTTCACCAGAAAAAACCATCGACCTGCCCAAATCACCTTTAACCGATTGGTTACTTTCATCTGAGAGTTTAACTCAAAAATTACGCTCTTACTGTGATGAATTTGAAGTTAAGGTGCTCGGTGAGGGAACATTAGTCCCATTCGATAACGAATTTCCAAATCAGAACAAGGTTTGGGTCCGTGAAGTCCTGCTCTCTCTGGATGGGACACCCTGGGTTTTCGCCCGAACCTTAATCCCGGGTAGCCTGCTGGATAAGAAAAAAAATGAGCTGTTAAATCTCGGTACCCGTCCTCTGGGTGAACTGCTTTATACCAACAATGAGTTTACACCGGGTAAAATTGAGGTAGCGCACTTCACCCCTTGTCAGAAGCTGGCTGATCTGATCGAATCGCTCCACCAGCCTCTCACACAAGAGTTATGGGGGCGTCGACGCTACTTCTCATATCAAGGCGAGCAGCTTATCGTCGGTGAGACCTTCCTGCCCGCAGCCCGTCAGGCGATTGAAAACCTATAATCACATCGACGAACAGAAATGAAAAAACGCCCCCGAGGGCGTTTTCTATCTCTAAGTCTGAGCCTACTCGCTAACTGTATCGTCTTCTGAAACCTAACATCGCGACTAGTGCAAGGCTAAACCAACCCAGACTTCCTCCGCCTGAACCCGAATCAGTCGATGGAATCACAGGTGGCGTCACCACAGCAGCCGTCACAGTGACTGAAATAGAGTGGGTACTCACATTGTTAGCTTCGTCGGTCACCCTAAGCGAGACCGTATAGCTACCCTCATTCGCATAGGTATGGCTGGGCGATACCGAGGTACTCGTCTGTCCATCTCCGAAACTCCACAGGTAGCTGAGTTCACCCACTCCCGCGCTCGAGGCGTTACTCAGTGTGATGCTAAGATTATCGCTGACATAGCTAAAGTTCGCGGTAGGAGGAACCTGAACGTTAATTAACAGCTGATCACTGGCTGTCGCACCTACGCTATCGGTAACAACCAGAGAGACCGCATAGTCATTTGACTCACTATAGGTGTAGGTGGGATTTGCCAGCATGCTGCTTGCACCAATGACACCAAACTCCCAGGCATAAGTGTAACTACCCTCTCCTCCACTCACAGCAGCGCTGAAGCTTACGGTTCCCGCCACTTGCTGAGCGGTAATTGAGGCATTAAGCAACTCAGGCTCAGGGGTCACACCTTCACCATATTTCAAGCGTACAGTAGCCGTACTCGAGTCGGTACTCTGCGCTACAACCTCCATAGTCAGACCCAGCTCAGGCAGCAATATGCCTGCCTGAGGTTTGAGTGGTGCGCTGTAATCCAAGTTGTCATCGAACAGAGAGACTGAGGTCAGGTGCTCATCGCCGAAAAAGCTCGACTGATTGAACATGCTAAATGTGGCATCGCGGATCTGTATATCTGTACTATTGTTGCCGATCAGATTCTGATCGGCATCGACAACGCCGATTAAGCCCACGCCGGCATGTTCACTCGAGTTATTATCTGAGTAACTGAAGTTCTCTAACCAGAGTAAGACTCCGGGTTCGTAAGAGTGGCTGGGTAAACCCGCATCCACACCGTTATGGCTACGTAGCTGAATGATATAACGACGTGAATCACCTGGACGCTCGCTCTCTATTCTGGAAAAACCGGCTAAATTCATGGTGGCCGGTGTTTCCGCATCATCAAGGTAAACCTGTGAGGCTGCCACCATGATAACCAGGTTATCGATAGCCAGTCCGTAATCCCCAACGGCCTCATCGGTACGATAGATGATACTTATCTGAGCATTGGTTCGACCGGCATAGGCACTGAGATCATACTCAAGATCGACCCAGTTATCGGGTCCCTCTGCACCCCCAATATCGGCCGAGGTGCCGGTGATGATATTTCTGGCCCCGTTGATGGTGTTGCTCGCCTTAGTGTGATTACCGGCAATGACGACACCGTCGACCATCACCTGAGCGTAATCATAATCAAGCTCAATGTTCCAGTGTGCCTTCATCTTCAGGGTAAGGGGGGTTGTACTTGGGAGGTCGACCTCGAATGAGGCGGCATTATTGATAAGGTGCCCCTGACCGGAATAGTACTGATAGCTGCCACCATAGGGCTGCTTAAACGGAATAGCAGCAGCGGGCAGAGGAATCGATATCTGATTTATCTGCGCATGATTCACCGCTTCGACCAGTTGAACATCCAGACCGCTCTTGGGGATATTATCGAGTAATATCTCCTGTTCCGTTATCCATCTTCCCTTATACTTTTGTTGCAGATATGACTTGGCATAGGGGCTAAAATCGGTTGGCTGGGCCCCGGGAATATCCCCGGTCCAACTACCACCCGACATCACCGACCAAGACCCCACGGGTGAGCCATCACCCGTGTTAGTGGTGTCATACTCGTCGGGCAAGCCCAGATCATGGCCAAATTCATGCACCACGACACCCGCTGCGGCGTCTATGGGCTGCACGGTGTAGCCAAAGACTTTCTTACCGGTTCCCGGGATGGTGTAGCCCGGATTACCGCCTGTGTAGACGAAAAAACGATGAGACCAGATAGCATCGGCCCCGAGTACGCCACCGCCCGCCTCTTCGCCGACACTGGAGTGAAACAGCATCACATGGTCGATATCGCCATCGGATTCATCAAAATTTCCATCGCCGTCGATATCGAAGGGGTCTTCAACGTCATAACTGGCTAATTCAGATGCTGTCATGCCCGCTACAACCTTAGTCACTGCTTCTTTGACGAGATCCGGCACCGCCTTGTCATTATCATTGTTATCGACATCGTTGCCACCATAAAATGAGGCGTTATTATCCGCCGTTACCCAGCCTTTGACGTCCCCGGTAAAAAAGAAACTGTCACCCGAAACCGCCTGATAATATTGATACCCGGTCATTAGGTTTTGCCCCTGAGGGCCGGTAAAACCTGAAGTCGAAAACATCAGATCCCGATAATGAGAAGTCGGATAACTGGAATAAAACATAGGGGTGTCGCTGGCAGTGAGTCGATTAGCGTCATAGGGAAGATCGGGAAAGTCGACTAATACTCCCAACACCTTAACGGTCTTGGTGATATCGGCATCGGCAAAGACTTCAACGGATCCCAATAAAGGACTCCTGCGAGCCTTAGCATTAGCGCTCGACTTCAGTCTTAACTTTTCAAATTCCGCCTCTACGAGCCCTCCCTTACTCTGAAAACCTGTCGCACGCTGGGTAAATGCTGCGACTGAGGAGCGCTTTTCGGCCTCACTCGCTTCGGCAGACAGCTCACCTCGCTTGATTAACCAATAGAGGATCTGCTCTTTATTGATGACTCCGGCATCGGCCAATGTCCCGGATGAGGGGTTATCGATCGCCGAGCTCCCGTCTTGGGCGGCGACAGGAAGAGAGATAACACCACTCATTGCAAGGAGCAGGGATAACCCGAGCGTAGAAAGCAGATTAACACCGTTTTTTCTATTCATCTGAACACCTATTTTCACTTTCTCTTCTTCGGGCAATGCTCGAAGGCTTGCTGTCTTTTACTGATATATTCGGCAACGACTCTGTCGGTCTCATCAAGGCTCATCTCTTCTTTTATCAGCCCCCTTTCCAGTAGGCTTTGTTTAAGTTTAGACCGATCTTTAATGGGCGGCATGGCGCCACAGGGGGATATCTGTTTCTGATTATTAACAGGCGCATCGGATAGTGCATCGTTAGCCGACGAACTCCTGTCGTCTGGGCCCGAAGCACAGGCCGTCAGCATGCCTGACACCAAGGCCACGGAGATGATGGAGGCAAATAAAGAGAGGACGGTTTTCATAGCACACCCAATAACATTAACTCACAAAACTGTAACAGCCTGAGGGGCGGTTTCACAGCTTATCGTCAACATTTATCCGGTCTTTACCTAGCTTTGCGCTTAATCCGTCGAAATTGATCGTTTTATCCTCTATACCGTACAGCGGGCGGCTAATTCGGGAAAACAGAACTGACTATATTAGCCTCACGGCCGACTCAGCCATGATTCATAGATCAAGAGCAGCACAGACGCCGACCAGCTGAAGTTAGTGCAGTGCAGCCCCTTGCCGGTTAGCGGATCATAATTCTCCCTGATGGGCGCCTGTTGAAGGATCCCCTCGCCTTGATCCACCAGGCGTGTTGCAAGACGTGTGGCTTCCTTATCGTAACCATACTTTTTAAGTCCCATTAGCCCAAACAGGGCCTGATCCAGCCAAACCGGACCACGCCAATACTGAGTCGCGGCGAACTTCGGGCTATCGGCACTGACCGTAGGGAATGGAATTTTTGTTGCGAAGGCTTTCTCAGTCAGATGTCTTTCTACCATCAGCTTTGCCTGCGAGGCAGAGGCGGCGCCGGCCCATAGAGGTATCCAGCCCTCAACGCCCTTTCCGGCATCTGTCATTTTATGTGAGCCTGAATCATCGAATCTTAAGTCATAGAAGAAGCCACTGCGCTCATCGAACATGCGGGTCTGAATGAGCTCTTTCAAATGAGCCGCTTCACTCGCCCAGCGGCTAGACTCCCTATCGAGCCCTTGCAACTTAGCCATCCTGGCCAGCAGGTCTTTTTCAGCAAACAGGTAAGCATTAAGATCCACCGACTCCTGAGACAGAGAAAACCCTATGAGCTTGCCATTCTCGTCAAGGTTTTCCAGCACCTGCACGCTGGCATCATCATCGAATCTGGGGGCATTATCCATTCCCGATTCCCATGCGGCCGCCTCGATAATCGCCTCGCGCAGCGGTTTACCCTCTTTGAGATGTGCCGGATGCAGGTTAGCACCGTATTCGGCGAGTCCATTGCCATTGTGATCGCGATTGCGGTACCACCATTGATGATAGGCCACCAGTTTCGGGTACATGAGCTCAACAAACTCAAGCTCGCCACTGCGTTGATAAATTTCCCACACCGCCCAGGTAGCCAGCGGCGGTTTACCGTTGCGCTCATTCCAGTTACCCCCTTCTCCGCCCCGAGCCGGATCTTTATTGTAAAAAATTGCATCGGGCAGGCTGCCGGCATCCTGTGGCCGCACCCTGTCCTCGGCGGTAAATTGGTAATCAAACATGGCCAAAATATTAGACTTGGCCAGCTCGGTATCGAAACGGGACAAGGCCACCGCTTGCTTCCAGCTATCCCACGCCCAGACGCCATTGAACCATTTATAGGTGACCGATGGTGTTACCGCATCATGCAGCAGTGCGCCGGCCGGACTGCGCCAGTTATGCATCAAGGTGAGCATGCTCTTCACGGCCATTTTACGATAAGCCAGATCACCGCCCGAGATAGCCCGGTCGATTCTCTGTTGCCAGCGCGCTCGATTGGTATCCAGTGCCCTGTCTATCTCATTCCACTGCGGCGGCTGATGCGAGATGCGCTCGGCTTGAGTATGAAAATAACGCTGGGCACTCAAAAACTCCTGCTTTTCACCGGCTGCCAGAGAGACTGTCGACGTAGACGCTCGATAGCCCTGATCCCGTAACAGCTCGATCTGCATCTCACGATCGAACCAGATCTCATACTCGGCATCGGCTAACTGCATCTGCCAGGTCTCCATGATGGGGTTAAGATGCCATCTAATTCCCGTTTTCCAGCTATCGAGCCGCTTAATGACTCTATGCTCAGGAAATTTTGGATGAGAGCTAAAAGGGACGCCGGACCAACTTAACTGCCAGAGTTGCGGGCTCATGGTGTTATTAATGAGCCGGGTACGGATCACCGATGTACGGTTATCGCTATAACTCAGACTCATCTCCAGTGAGAGCTCGGGCCATCGAAATTGCTGAACTAATGCATCGGGGCGGCTATAGATCTGACTCTGTGTTGCCTGAGCAAAATCTAAGGATTGCCCACTATCCATGTTTTTAAGCGACAACCTCTGCAGGCTGTCACTCAGATGAAGACTGTACTCTTGGGCGATAAACAGAGGGCCGGTAAAGCTGCCAAAATACTCAGGGGTGTCGGGGAGATGAAAGCCGTGCCATGCCCCCTGATCCACGTAGGTAGCCGGGATAACCAAGTTTCCCCTACTGTCCCGCTCCTCCATAGAGGTCGGGGTTCCTTGATAGGGAAGCAGATCATGATAATCGGCAGAAGTCTGTGTCGTGAGGCTTGAAATACAGAGCAAGAGGCAAGAGAGCATGAACTAACCAAAGATCAATTGAATACAATATCCAGATTATGTCGAGAAGCTACTCTTGATGCAAGAGGGAGAAAAGAAAGTGGTAAGTTTTTAGTCGTAAGTTATAAGTTCAAGACAGAGCGGAGAAAGGTGCGAGTGGCGAGTGGCGAGTGGCGAGTGGCGAGTGGCGAGTGGCGAGCAGATGATAAAAAAGAAAAAGAGTAACAAGCAACAAAAACTATGTTGTCATCCCGGCGATGCTTTTAGCCGGGATCTAGTTTTTGGAATAGAGAAATCAGAAGCTGGATTCTGAAACCAGTTCAGAATGACGGTGAAGAATTAAAGTGATCAGCCCATCATCCCGGCGAGGATTTTAGCCGGGAGCAGCCCCTGTGACCTTCGCGGCTAAAGCCGCTCCTACAATGTAGTTTATGGGACGGCCTGGCCTATGTGAGACATATAATCTGCAATGCCGTCCAGGAACATCTGCACCGAAATCATTACGAGTACCATACCCATCAGACGTTCGACCGCCGTAAGCCCCTTCTCTCCGAGTACCTTAGTGAATACTTTATAGAAGAGTAGAATGACGGCACTCGCACCCCATGCAGCCAGCAGGGCTATGGTCCAGTCCATCATACGGGAGCTGTCTGTGTGAGCTAACAGGATCAGTGCGGCTAACACCGAGGGGCCAGCCATCAAGGGGATGGCCATGGGCACGATAAAGGGCTCTTCACCCGCCGCCAATCCAACGACACCACCCGGCTGAGGAAAGATCATCCTGATCGCGATGAGGAACAAAATGATACCGCCGGCAATACTCACCGACTCAGATTTTAGGTTCAGAAAGTTTAGAATGGCTTCACCGGCAAACAAAAATAGCAGCATAATAACGAGTGCAAATACCAGCTCTCTAATCAGTACCCGACGGCGTTTCTTGGGCTCAATATGACGCAGTATCGACGCAAAAATAGGTAGATTCCCTAAGGGATCCATGATGAGAAACAACATAACTGCGGCGGAAAAGATATCCATAAAACATGCTTAGTGAGAGGCCAATATATCCCTATATTCTATAACCTTTCTCAAACACTTCCATAGACAAATTACACCAGCAAGCTCACAACTCACAGAAACAGGCGACATTCTCATCTATTTCTGCTCGATATTCACCCTCAGCATGTCGTTTTTTTGTTCTGTGTGTAAATTCTACTTATTCGTCTCAAGACTGGTATACTATGTGTCGTTTTCCAAGGCCTCCTCTTAAGAAATCATGCTCTATCTTCTAGCCAGTTGTATCGCACTATTGTTAGGTCCTATTTTCTATCGCTTTTTCACGGCAGAAAACGGACTCCAGAAAGGCCTGGATGGATTTATATTCGTCTCCTTAGGCGGTTTAGTGCTGGTTCATATTTTACCCGAACTCCTGGAGCATGGCGGATTCCTTGCCATCATCTTTGTCATCATTGGCCTCTGGGGGCCCACGGCCAGTGAACGACTCTTCCACCGATACTCTGAAGTCACCCATAATCTGACGCTTATTCTCGGAATAGGTGGACTGCTGCTGCATACCATCACAGACGGCGGGGCCATGGTATTGGCTCAGCAAAATGAGAATTCGATTCTACTGGCCTTAGGGGTCATACTTCATCGACTCCCTGTTGGTTTAGCCATCTGGTGGTTGCTGAAGCCGCAAGTGGGTGCACGTTGGGCCATGGTGGTTCTTGGCTGCATGATGCTGCTGACCAGCGTTGGATACTTTGCCGGTGAACAGCTCCTCGCTCATTTGAGTCTGGATAATACCGTGTACCTGCAGGCCTTTGTCACAGGCTCTATTCTTCATGTTGTACTGCACCAACCCCATGGTCAGAGTCATGAAGATAAACAAGGCAAATATGAATACCACGCCGGGATCGGCAGCCTACTCGGTATCGGCTTATTGTTCGTATTGCTAATGATGGACTCAGGCGGACACGAACACCACCATCACAGTCACAGCACTGAGCAACTGGGTGATTGGATGCTAACACTGGCACCGGTATTACTGCTCAGCTATACCTTTGCGGCCATCAGGTTCAATTTCGGCTTGTCTCCACACAATACGGAGCTGGGTCAAAGATGGTTACAACGATTAGCAGGGCCGGAAGCCCTGATTATTACCGCACTTTTATTGGGCCCGCTTATTGCCCTGTTTCAGCTGATCGGCCTCTCGCTACTCGGAGCGCTACTCACGCAGGCTAAGGTTGAGCCAACCGATCCGCATCTCTCGCTGCCAAAATCTCCCTGGCGTTTCGGTTTCGCCCACCTCATTGACAGAAGTGCGCCCTGGATACTACTAAGCTTAATTCTCGCCAATCTCATTGGTCATCCGGCAGTTCCTTTAGCTAATCCGGCAATTCAAGTTGCCGTGTTACTCGTGCTGTTTTTACCGATGCGTTTTTGTAACTTAGGTGGTGCGGTACTGGCTCTGTCGTTAGCCTATAGTGGTTGGAGTATGCCAGCGGTAATGCTGGCCTTGATCGCGGCGCCGATCTTTAACCTTGCCCAGTTAAAGCTGATGAACTGGACACTCAGGGTTCTCGTTATCACTCTGGTACTTACCTGCTCACTGATGACGGCCATAATAGAGCCTCAATGGCATGCCATCATGACCCTGGCAGACCCGATAAACACAGTATCCTTGATCATCCTGGCCACTCTGTTTGCGGCAAGCTTATTACGCTTAGGCCCAAGAAAGTTTATGGCGAGGATCATGCTGTTAAAGCCTAAGGCACATGACCACTCCCATGAGCACAAGCATTAGGGTTGAGATAGTTTTAAGCTCAAGACTCACTGCCCGTCATCCCGGCGATGCTTTTAGCCGGGATCTAGCAGTTAGGCACAGGAATTCAACTAATTAGATAAAGCTAGATTCTGAAACGAGTTCAGAATGACGGCTTTCCAGCCCGGAAACATTCGCGGCTAAAGCCGCTCCTACAGTCGAGAATGTCCCACTCCAGCCATAGCTAATCCTCCAAGACCAAGATTCACTGCCCGTCATCCCGGCGATGCTTTTAGCCTGGATCTAGCTTTTAATTTTATCTCACTCGAAACTCGATACTCGTGGCTTTCTTTACCTCAGAGTTTTTCCCATAGCTTTAATTTCCATTCGAGGCTAACTTAGGAACATCACCTTGTTAGAGATAACCAGCCATGTGCATTCTCTTTATTGCCCTGAATCAACACTCCGAATACCCCTTGATTGTCTGTGCTAACAGGGACGAGTTTCATCACCGTCCCACCGAGCCAGCCCATTTCTGGAAATCTGACAGTGAAGTGTTAGCGGGTAAAGACCTTGAAGCGGGTGGCAGTTGGCTCGGGATCAATAAAGAGGGTGACTTTTCGGCCTTGACCAACCTACGCGACCCGATGAATCAGAAGAGTAATATGAGAAGCCGTGGCGAGTTAGTGATTAAGGCACTTAAACGACATGATCCGCTCACGGTGAGCTGGCTTAGAGAGCACAGTGAAAACTACAACCCTTTCAACTTAATCTTCGGCCATGCCAAAGAACTCTACTGCTTCAACAGCGCCGCGAAAGGGCTAACCCTGTTAACCCCGGGCTTTCACTCGATCAGCAACGGAGCCCTGGATGATATCTGGCCCAAGATGGCAAGGGGAAGCCTGGCACTGGAAAAACTGATAACCGAATCGGCAGAGCCCGATATTGAAGAGTTAATCAGCATCATGAAGGATGAAACCCGGGCCGGCGATTTTGATCTACCTCAAACCGGTATAGGTGTCGAATGGGAGCGACTCCTCTCTTCAATATTTATTCGCCACGAAGAGTACGGCACCCGCTCCACCAGCATCATATTACAGGATAAGCAGGGCAAGACCCGCTTCATCGAAGTCAGATATGACGGCAAAGGCAGAAACCTTGGCCGTCAGGTGTTTATGGTTCCGGCTTAAACGAAAGGCTGAATGCCCCCCGAATTTCGCCAGCTTGATAACCTAAGGCGAGATCATTGGGGTAGTGCATCTTTATCTTTTCGTGCAGGGGTTGGGCGAGATTGCTGCCATGGCATTTAAGGCAGAGAGGCGTCGTGACCTGCGCCTTCATAAAACGATATTCTCCGTCAACAAGCGCTCCATACTCTAACTCTTTCGACGGCTTCCCGGCGGAAAGTTGCAACTCAAACTCCTCCAGTACGCTTTGTTCCCAAGCGTCAGCAGCTGCACTCGCATTACGATTCTTCAGGCTGACCCGGCGGATATTCCAACCGGATTGTTCGGAGAGATCCCGGGCAATTTGAGGCGCCTTAATGGCACAAACATCGACAGCATTTAGCGGTCCTCCTTGCTGCATAGCCTGTAGATACCAATCGGGATAAAGATGTGATCGCTCAGCGAGAATTTAGCGCTTCTGAGGCAAGGCAACGAGTGAAGAACATAGTTATTCTACGTTTAAGCTCGTTAACACGGCATCGGATGCGCTAAGACTCGCCTTTCAGGAGTGTTTTTGGCTGCCTACTTCTGCGTTGAATGACTTCAGAAGGGAGCACCATTCCCTCATCCATTCGCCTTGAATTAGTTTGCCAAAAACAACTCTGAGTAGATCACTTTCTTATACCGATTGGTATAAACTGAGGCTTCAAGGTAGCGCCGAACTGTTTAACCAAGCCCAAAGCATCCCGATGTAACTCTTCGGAAGCATTCACCAAAAAGGAGGAGATTAAGAGAGTTATAGCGAGGATGGACGGGCTGCGATATTGATTCATTGGGGACTACTCCATTAGTTTTTTCTAATCACGAAAGTGATATTAGATAAAACTAATGGTTAGTGCAAGCCCTGTTTGCTACAAGGCAGTCTATTACAACAGCAAGTTGTTACTGCAACAGGTTATTAGGGTAGCAGGCTAATTTGAAGTGTGGTCGTGGGTGATCACCCAACGGTCATCAATTTTCTCAACCAGCAGGGTAAACACACCATTGGGCTGATCCTTTATCCGGGTAAGCTGCCAGCGCCCAACCACTATCGCCGCATAATTACTGAGCATCTTGGTGTCTTTGATGGTGAACTTTAAGGTGCCCAGTGTCGCCTTATCCGGATAGTTTTTCTTATACGCCGCTAACGTCTCTTCCCAACCATAGCGAAACTTCTTTCCTGAGACGAAACGCATCTTGTCACTTTGCCAGTATCCCTGCATATAACCGTCGAGATCACCACGATTCCAGGCATCCTCCTGCATCGATAATATCTGAACGATATCATCGGTTGGCACCGCGGTAGCGCTAAACGCAAGTAGCATCAATAAGGCTGAAAATCCCTTTTTAAACATGCTTTTCTCCAAATGTGCGCGATTGGTTGTATTATTGATTATATACTCAAAGGACCTCGACATGCAGAATTCAGCATGTCGAGAAGTGGCTTAAGTATATACTATCTCAACTAACGAATTCGCACCTTGGCATTCTGTAATACCAATCGATATAATGAAGCCGATTTCATTTTAAATAGCATTGAGTTTTTATATGTTTCAACAATTTTGCAAATTAGTTTTGAAGTTAACTGGCTGGACTATCTCAGGTACACTCCCGACCGACAGTCAGTTTGTCGCTATCGTTGGTCCACACACCAGCAACTGGGACTTTATCATAGGCGTTTTGGCACGTGGGGCATTGGGAGCTAAGGTGAACTTTCTCGGAAAACATCAACTGTTTATACCACCTTGGGGATGGTTTTTTAAAGCCATCGGCGGCAGGCCCGTTGACCGAACCAAGAGCAATAATTTAGTCGATGCTGTCGTACAAATCTTCAATTCAGATCCCGATTTTAGTTTGGCATTAGCGCCGGAAGGCACCAGGAGTCCGGTTAAACGATGGAAAACCGGGTTTTACCATATTGCGACCAAGGCACAAGTCCCAATAATTACCGTAGGCTTAGATTTTGGCAATAAAACGGTGATCATTCCGCAAGGTACCCCAACCACCGACGATATGCAGCAGGATATGGATCAGATCATCACCTTTTACCGCGCGATTAAAGGACGTCACACTAAGGTTATACCTGATTTCCAGCCCTGATACGGACGAGTTTTTAAACACCAGGATTGCCTATTAAACCACTGGCCGCTATAGTGCGGTCATCACCCACGATTTTATACAATCTATGATCTTCGATACCTGGCTGCTCTATTTTTTCGCGGTACTCCTCATTGCCATCGCTCCCGGCACAATGGCCGTATTATCGATGAGTCATGGAATTCACTATGGCAAGAGTCGCAGTTTAGCCACGGCATTAGGCAGTGTCACCTCAGCCCTAATCTTAATGGCGGCATCCGCCGCGGGTCTCGGTGCCCTGCTAAGCGCAACCGAGTATGGCTTTACGATTTTAAAATACTGTGGTGCAGCCTATCTGATATTTCTGGGAATAAAGCTCTTGCTCACCAAGGCCAGCGCGAAAGGCTTGGATCTTCAACATATCAAGGGGAAAGGCAGCCCTAAACAGATGTTCAAACAGGCCTTCTTAGTCGGAATAAGTAACCCAAAGGATCTACTGTTTTTTGGTGCCCTGTTTCCACAGTTTATCGATATCACTGCCCCACAGGGACCACAGCTAGCAACGCTGGCGGTCACCTGGGCCGTAGTCGATTTCAGTTTTGTGATGCTCTATGCCAGCATGGCCAATGTACTGGCCCCCACACTTAAGACCAGTAATAAACTGCACTGGTTTGACCGAACCAGCGGTGGCGTGTTTATCACGCTAGCGGCAATACTGGTAACGAGAGAAGGGTAAGAGCAGTGATCAGTTGCGAGTTGCGAGTTGCGAGCAAATGCTGAAAGAAAAATAACGAGTAGCAAACAACAAAAAACGTTCGTCATCCCGGCGATGCTTCTGGCCGGGATCTGCTCTTTAATTCGCAAGCCTCAAGCGTGTAAGTCAAAAGCTGGATTCTGAAACCAGTTCAGAATGACGACCTAAGAGCACCAGCCCCTGAAACCAGTTCAGAATGACGGCTTTCCATCCCTGAAACATTCGCGGCTAATGCCGCTCCTACATGGAGGCTTTCAAACTCCTGATATCTGAGCCAGTCGGTCCCTGGAAGGCTCGCAAGCCGAACTCGGGTAATATGGCAAAGATATGATCGAAGATATCCCCCTGAATTCCTTCATAGAACCCCCAACGGGTATCGTTGGTAAAGATATAGATCTCTATAGGTACCCCTTCCGATGTCGGCGCTAACTGACGCACCAGCAGGGTCATATCTTTATGGATCTTGTCGTGATTACTCACGAACTCCTTCAAATAGGCCCTAAAAGTACCGATATTCGTTAAATGTCGACTATTAACAGGCATATCGGCATCGTCGACCTGACTATTGAAATCGGCTAACTCTTCATCCTTAGCCGCAAAATAAGCTTTAAGATAATTGATCTTACTCAGGCGAACTCTCTCCTCTTCAGAGAGGAAGCCGATCGAGTGAATGTCGATGGCGACAGAACGCTTAATGCGTCGACCACCGGATTCAGACATGCCGCGCCAGTTTTTAAACGCATCAGATACCAGGGCATAGGCGGGGATCATAGTGATGGTCTGATCCCAATTACGCACCTTAACGGTAGTCAAAGAGACCTCTTCAACCGCACCATCGGCACCATACTTATCCATCTGGATCCAATCGCCGGTGCTCACCATGCGATTCGCCGCCAGCTGTATGCCAGCAACAAAACCTAAGATGGTGTCTCTGAAGACCAACATCACCAAACCGGTCGCGACACCTAAACCGCTGAGGAAGTAGAGCGGAGACTGATCCGCGATAACCGAGATGGAGATGATGATCGCCACAAAGAAGAGAAACAACTTAAACAGCTGCACGAAACTCTTTATGGGAAGCCGTCGACTGACCAGATTAATATCGGCGATCTCATTAAACGCGTCCAGGGCGCTATATACCGCACGGATAAGTATGATAACGATACTCACACTCAGAAGACGATCGAACAGAGAGCTCATCAGATGGTGTTCGGTGAGTGCGATAGGTAAAAGAAGATCGAGCACCATGGCCGGTACGATATAGGAAAACTTCTCCAACACATTGTGCCGCATGAAGATATCATCCCAGTTAACCTTAGAGCGCTGGATGACGATATTCATCGTATGTACGACACCCCTCCTGACAATCAGGTAGGCGATCATTGCCAGCACCATACTGGCGAAGACCAATACCGATGTGGAAACCCCATCCGATGGCGTACTATTGACCCCCCAGTCCGATAACCACTGAGAGATCTGTAATCTTAATTCTTGATCCACAATAACCTTCCCTTAGAGACTGGAGCCAGGATAACTTTTGTTAAATCATCGCTCGCAAGCCGAAACAATAGTGTACAAAACAAGACACAACCAAGTTACAAGCGCCTATTTTAAAAGAAATTTTAGCACTCTTGATTGACTACAGCTAAAAGTTTAACAACAATCCAGCTTTAAAGTCGAAATCGGATGCTGCAGATGAAAAAATATTTACTCGCCTTAGGCCTCATTGTCACCAGCTTAACGGCAACGGCGAATCAATTATCACCAGAGACCGATTCCCCCTTTAAACCTAAAATGAGTGTAAGCCTCGATTATATCCCTGCGGCAAATAACATGTATGGTGTCACCTTCGCCCCCTACCACTACGATAGAGACTACGCGAGCTGGGGTTACTATATCGGTTATGCGGCCAGCCAAAAAGAAGATTTAAATGTCCCTGAGCCCGGAGAGGGTTACACCAAGGACACCATGTGGCGTTTTGGACTCAGTTACAGCCTGACCAGCAACTTCAGCCTGTATGGCGGCGCAACTTCATATAATCATGAATCTCACTACACCAATAATATCGTTCCCTTCATTGTCGATGGTGAGCCCGTATGGGAGGAGGAGTCCGATACCACCTGGGGAGCGGAAATCGGCCTCAGATATATGATGGATTTTGGTTTGATGATCGGTGCAGGTTACAACTCAGCCTCTGAATCCGCGGTGATCAGCATCGGCTATGCCATGTAGGGTCGATATAGGCCTTAAAATCCTTCGCCCTATATGAAATCTGCTCACCTTTTGTATATGCTATAGCCATCTCCTTTATTAGGTTCAATCTCATGCATAAACTACTGCGGCTATACACTTCACTGGCACTGCTGATATTTACGGTTCCGGTCATGGCCGATGAGGTCGCTAAAATCACCTTGGAAAATGGCACAACCGTTAGGTTAAATGACGACTTCACCTGGGAATACGTCATACTCAAGACTCAGGAACCCGTAGTAGCTCCTACCGTGACGACTCAGACAGGTTCAGAAGTAAGCTCTGCTGCAACCGTCGCGAAGGTAACGACAATAACCACAACGGCTAATGCGTTAACAGAGAGCGCGATGGAAAACTCGGCTCTGCTAAATAACACGGCAAAGTCCGGCGTTAAAGTCAGTTTACTGAAGAGTGAATGGGACGAAAACAACAGACTCGGTCTGACCTTCGACCTGGCCAGTACCAGCTCAGAGAATTACGTGGTGATAGAACTCGATATCACTCTATTCGATGACAGTGGTAAGCAGTTAAAAACCGAGACGGTCAAGGTATGGAAGGCAATATTCAGAATGGCCAACACCTACCTGCGTCAGGGTGAACAACGCCAGAGCAAGACCTTCTGGATAGAGGGCATAGACAAGGCTCAATGGACTAAAGAGTTGATGAGCCTCAAGATTGGCGAGATGGACTCACGCATGTAATCCCGCCAGTCAGAGTCAGTCTGTTTACTCGAAGAGAATGACCCTGAATATTTAAATCAGGGTCGAATTCAATTCGGCATTTTTCAATGAGATAGTCTTTAATGAGATAGTCTTTAATGAGATAGTCTTCAATCAGACAATCTCAACTAGACAGCCTTCAATGTCTCTTCATCGGTGACACCTGAGTTCATCATGCTTTCTGGCATTTTTACTGCCACCATATGCCCCTTGGCACAGACTTTCCCCACGGCACTCAGCGTAATGTCCAGTACCACTTTTCGTGCCTTCACTTCACGGATCACTCCACGAAGCTCAAGCTCGACGCCCATGGGCGTGGGAGCCAGATAATCGATATTGAGTGCGGCAGTGACAAAACGCTGCTCGGGAAGAGAACCCAACTCTCGTCCCTGCTCCCGATAGGCAGCAGCCGACGCACTACCTGTCCCATGACAATCGATTAACGACGCAATCAGTCCGCCGTAGACAAAACCGGGAATGGCGGTATGAAACGCTTGCGGCATAAATACGGCTCGCGTCTCATCACCCTCCCAGTAACTCTTCAACTGATGACCATGGGAGTTATTTTTGCCGCAGCCATAGCAGTGACTCAACTCCTCCGGGTAGCTATCCTGAAAGGCAAGATTGCTCATGTCGTACTCCAATAATTGACCAATTCCCATGCACTCAAACTAGTGCAATCCCCTATCGAGCACAACACAGACAAAAGCCTTAAGACCAATGGAGTATTAGGATAAAAGGTCGTTTCTTCCACATCTGACCTATAGGGATATAGGGAATGCCGTCATTATGTCGGGAACATCGTTGGCCGTGTGATCGCGACATTGGCACATCCCTATGCGGCACCTGCTGCAGGCAATAAATACAGATGAAACTAAACTCAAGAACGAAGTCTCAGCTAAATGTCTCACCAGCAGATTTACAGGCATCAAAAAAGGGCCCTAAGGCCCTTTCAACTCTAGCTTTCAACCAAGCCTGATAGCTTACAAACTTGGCAGGATCCCGTCTGGCAGGTAAGCATTGAAGCTTGCCGTGATCAGCAGGTCAGTTGCCGCTTCGATATCCGGGCCGAAGAAACGATCCTTATCGTAGTAAGTCACCAACTCACGTATTTCGGCCTTCGCCTTAGCGACAGCAACACTCGGCTGAAGTGGTGCACGGAAATCCAGCCCCTGTGCCGATGCCAGCAACTCGATAGCCAACACACCGCGGGTATTTTCAGTCATATCACGCAGACGACGCGCCGCGAACGTCGCCATAGACACATGGTCCTCCTGGTTTGCCGAGGTCGGTAAACTATCGACAGATGCCGGATGAGCATAGGTCTTGTTCTCCGATGCCAGCGCCGCCGCTGTCACTTGGGCGATCATGAAGCCTGAGTTCACCCCACCATTTTCCACCAGGAACGGAGGTAGCTTAGACAAGTTAGGGTCGATTAGCAGTGCGATACGACGCTCCGCGATAGAGCCCAACTCGGCAAGAGCTATCGCCAAGTTATCAGCCGCCATGGCGACTGGCTCGGCGTGGAAGTTACCACCCGAGATGATGTCTCCGGTATCCTGGAACACGAGTGGGTTATCGGTAACGCCGTTCGCTTCCGTGCCCAGCACTTCTGCTGCATGACGAATTTGAGTCAAACACGCACCGAGTACCTGGGGCTGACAACGCAGCGAGTAAGGATCTTGCACCCTCTCACAGTCCACATGACTCAAGCTGATCTCAGAATCTTCACCCAAGAGATGACGGAATACGGCAGCGGAATCGATCTGCCCCTTCTGCCCACGGGCTGCGTGAATGCGGGGATCGAACGGACTACGACTGCCCATGGCGGCTTCGACACTCATGGCACCGATGACTGAGCTGGCCGCGAACAGATCTTCGGCGTTAAATAAGCCCTCTAAGGCTAACGCCGTCGAAGCCTGTGTACCGTTAAGCAGGGCCAGGCCCTCTTTCGCGGCAAGTTCGATAGGCTTAAGGCCGGCGATCTCGAGACCCTCTTTGGCACTCAAGAGTTGTCCCTTGTAGCTCATCTCACCCTCGCCGAGTAACGGCAGGCACATATGAGCCAAAGGAGCCAAGTCACCCGATGCGCCCACGGAGCCTTTTTCCGGCACACATGGGTACACTTCGGCGTTAACCAATGCGATAAGGAAGTTAATCACCTCGAGACGAATACCCGAGAAGCCACGGCTCAGCGAGTTGATCTTCAATACCATCATCAAACGCACGGTCGCATCTTGCATATACTGGCCGGTACCTGCGGCGTGTGACAACACGATTGAGCGCTGTAGCAACTGCAGATCATCGGCCGCGATCTTAGTGTTCGCCAGCAGGCCGAAGCCGGTGTTGATACCATAAACCGTGCGGCCTTCATCTAACACCTTCTGGACTATGCCAGCACTGGTGTTGATATCATTAATCGCACTGTCGGCAAGCTCCAGGCTTACTTTTCCACGACTGATCTCGCGGATTTGAGACAGGGTCAGTGTTCCAGGGTTTAATACTAAATGACTCATCAATTACTTCTCCAGCATCGGCAGATCTAAATTCTGCTCTTTTGCACATTTCTTAGCGATATCGTATCCGGCATCGGCGTGACGCATCACACCTGTCGCAGGGTCATTCCATAGCACACGGCCTAATCGAACCGCTGCCTCATCACTACCGTCTGCGACAATAACCACACCCGAGTGTTGGCTAAAGCCCATACCCACACCACCGCCATGGTGCAGTGATACCCAAGTCGCGCCACTCGCCGTATTCAGAAGTGCATTCATCAATGGCCAATCTGAAACCGCATCCGAGCCATCGAGCATAGATTCTGTTTCACGGTTAGGGCTGGCAACAGAGCCAGAGTCCAGATGGTCACGACCGATGACAACCGGCGCAGAAAGCTCACCCGTTTTTACCATCTCGTTGAAGGCCAAGGCCAAACGAGCACGGTCTTTCAGGCCAACCCAACAGATACGCGATGGCAGTCCCTGGAACGCGATGCGCTCGCGGGCCATATCCAGCCAATTGTGTAGTTGTGGGTTATCAGGAATAAGCTCTTTAACCTTGGCATCTGTCTTATAGATATCTTCAGGATCACCTGAAAGTGCAACCCAGCGGAATGGTCCAATACCTTCACAGAACAGCGGACGCACATAGGCAGGTACGAAACCTGGGAAATTGAATGCGTTTTCGACACCCTCTTCGAATGCCATCTGACGAATATTGTTACCGTAATCGGTCGTCGCAGCGCCTGCGGCTTGCAGAGCCAGCATAGCCCTGACTTGCACAGCCATAGATTGCTTCGCCGCCTTAACCACTGCCGCTTCATCTTTCTTACGCATCTCGGCGGCGTATTCGAGTGTCCAGTTCTGTGGCAGGTAGCCATTCAAAGGATCGTGTGCCGACGTCTGATCGGTCACCACATCCGGGGTTACACCGCGTTCAACCAACTCGGCAAACACATCGGCTGCATTGGCAAGCAGACCCACAGACACAGGCTTACCGCTCTTGTTCGCTTCATCGATCATCGCCAGAGCTTCATCGAGACTCGTGGCTTTCTTATCTACATATTTAGTACGCAGACGGAAATCGATACGGGTTTCATCCACTTCACAGGTCAACACTGAGTAACCCGCCATAGTGCCGGCCAGCGGCTGAGCACCACCCATGCCACCCAAGCCACCTGTCAGGATCCACTTACCCTTAGATGAGCCACCAAAATGCTTTTTAGCCATGGCGGCAAAGGTCTCGTAGGTGCCCTGCACGATTCCTTGAGAGCCAATATAGATCCAAGAACCCGCCGTCATCTGGCCATACATGGCCAAACCTTTCTTATCCAGCTCGTTGAAGTGTTCCCAGTTTGCCCAATGTGGCACCAGGTTAGAGTTGGCGATAATCACGCGTGGTGCGTTACTGTGGGTCTTGAAAACACCAACAGGTTTACCCGACTGAACCAGAAGGGTTTCATCCTCTTCGAGGCGCTGCAGCACTTCGATTATCTTGTCATAGCACTCCCAATCACGGGCCGCACGCCCGATACCACCGTAGACCACCAAATCTTCCGGGCGTTCGGCAACATCCGGATGCAGATTGTTCATCAACATACGCATAGGCGCTTCGGTGAACCAGCTCTTACAGCTTAACTTTGTGCCGTGTGGCGCTATGATGCGACGGCTTGGATCGTGTCTCTTATCCATCTTGCATAACCTCATTTCAATTTGTTGTTGCTTGTATTGCTTGCTCTTAACTTATAGAGAGTAGAGAGCCGCGTTGTTCTAGTTATGTTTGTACTTATTCTTGTCTCTCTTGCTAATCCTTACCCACGCAGTGGCATCAATCGAAATGCGCCGCAGATCGATTTAGAAAGTCAGATGACCACCTAATCTGAATCGTGACCCGGGATGGATCAGCCTGGCGTAGCTCACCACGCCCTTGCGCGACCAGGTACGACGAATGATCTGCAAACAGGGCTCACTCGCCTCTATCTCCAGATGTTTTTGATTATGTTCGTTGGCCACCACGGCTTCTAAGGTATGGCGCGCCTCGGTAAGGGGGGCAACCTGTGACAGATATTCGTGGGGAGTCTGCAGTGTAAAATCCTGCTGCAGGTAATCGGGCACCAGTTTTGGGTTAACGAAACGCTCCTCCAGCTGCAGAGGCACGCCCTGCTCGCAATGCACCAGTACCGAGTAGAAGACCGGACTGCCCGTCTCCAGCCCCAAGGCGATGGCTATCGGTGCTGTCGCTTCAGTTTGAGTCAGCTCAAGTTGTTTAACGCTATAGCCATGGCCCCTGTCTTTAATTTCATCGGCAATATTGCGAATGGCCATCATAGAGGACTGAGATTTAAGCTCGGCGACGAAGGTACCCAGGCCTTGGGAGCGCTCTAACACACCATCGTCGGTCAATTCAGTTAACGCACGGCGCGCCGTCATTCGGCTGCATTCAAACAGCTCTGCCATCTGGTTCTCTGAGGGAACACGACTGTGTTCTTCCCATTCACCGGATTCGATGCGGGCCAAAATATACTGCTTTATCTCTGCAAACTTGGGCGTTGCCATACCAATCCTTTGCTCTTTATTTTGCGGTATAAGGAGCTAGGTTCTAGAATCTAGAAACCTCTCTTTGACCAATAACGCTTTTCAAACGATGAAAATTACCGCTATAATCCTAGCTTGTATATACAAGTAAATACAAGTTGGATCACAACTTTTATTTCCGAAAGAACATGAACACTTCAAGAGTGAGGGAAAAATATGTCTTGGGATCAGGTCTGGATTGACGTCAACGTAGCGACTATGTCTCCTTCTGTATCAGCGCCTTACGGAGCGATAACCGATGCAGCCGTTGCGGTAAAAGAGGGCAAGATAGCCTGGGTTGGTCCTCGCTCCGAACTACCCGAATTCGATGTTCTGTCAACACCGGTTTACAGAGGTAAAGGCGCCTGGATCACGCCGGGACTTATCGACGCTCACACCCATTTAGTGTTCGCAGGTAACCGGGCCAACGAGTTTGAGCTTCGCCTGCAAGGCGCCAGTTACGAAGAGATTGCCCGTAGCGGCGGCGGTATCATATCCACCGTAAAAGCCTGCCGTGAAGCCAGCGAAGGCGAGCTCTTTGAGCTGGGCCGAAAACGTCTCAACGCCCTGGCGAAAGAGGGCGTCACCACGGTCGAGATAAAATCCGGCTATGGGCTGGACACAGAGACCGAACTCAAGCTGCTGCGCGTCGCCCGTGAGCTCGGCAAGCATCATCACGTCGATGTGAAAACCACCTTCTTAGGTGCTCACGCCATTCCACCTGAGTATAAAGACGACGTCGAAGGCTATGTGGACTTAGTGATCGACGAGATGCTACCCGCCGTTATCAAGGAAAACCTGGCCGATGCGGCCGACGTCTTCTGTGAAAATATTGCCTTCAGTGTCGAACAGACCGAGCGGGTATTAACGGCTGCAAAGAATGCCGGACTCGATATCAAGCTTCACGCGGAGCAGCTCTCTAACCTGGGAGGATCGGCTATGGCCGCCGGGCTCGGTGCCAAGTCGGTAGATCATATCGAATACCTCGATGAAGCCGGCGTTATAGCCCTGAGTCAAAGTGGCACCTGCGCCACCTTGCTCCCCGGTGCCTTCTACTTTCTGCGTGAGACGCAGATGCCCCCGATTGAGCTGTTGCGTAAACATAAGGTGCCCATGGTGCTGGCCAGCGACTACAACCCGGGATCGTCGCCGCTCTGCTCGAGTCTGTTAATGCTCAACATGGGCTGCACCCTGTTCCGCCTGACACCAGAGGAGGCGCTTGCGGGTATGACACGCAATGCCGCCAAGGCATTAGGGATCGAGGATAATGTCGGCGTATTAGCCGAAGGGATGCAGGCTGATTTCTGTTTGTGGGATATCACTACACCAGCGGCATTAGCCTACTCATATGGCGTAGGTGTGTGCCTTGAGGTGGTCAAGAATGGCCAGCTGGTACATCAGTGATTTGATTGCCTAAGCGATGAGGCAGACTCATCGTTTGGGTTGGTTTCATCTGGCGTTATGGGTATTTGATTTCGTGCCATGATACCCATGGCCTTATTTGTATCAATCACTTGCAGTGAGCTTATGTGTAAGCACTTCCTCGGCACGCTGTGAACCCGTCCATGGGCGCTCTGCGATTTCATCCCTGAAATCGAAGTCCTCGGCCGCACTTACACCGAGTTATCTATCTCTTCGATTTAGTATTTTTGAGTATCTAAAACATCTTCTCTTTTAACTCCTCACATGTCCCATCTAAACCAGGAAATAATGAACCAGCAGTTAAGCCCATTAGCGTTAACTCTTTCATGACCTGATCTCGTTCTGTATATGGAATATCAATTGCCAACAAAAATTTATAACCTGACATTTCCTCACGCTCAATAAGATAAGATTCAATATCAGCTATGTTGGTATAAGTTGTAGTTGCTTGTTGAGGAACCATTCGCCCATTTTCAATAGCTAAAAGATCAATTACTGATAAATTTCTCTGCCCAGAAGTTAAGTTCTGGTTTTGTTTAAATACACCTCTCCAGGTTGCATGATCAAACACAAAAATCCGAACATGATTAGTCGAATTTGATTCTGATTTTTGTATATCTCTAAAGGCAAAGAAAGCAGCAACGAAAGGGGAGTAAGACCAATCTAAAAGTGGTGTTGGATATCCATGATGCTGAGCCAAATTAATAAATGCACCATTCTCTTGAGGAATACTTAAATCAAACACATGCTTGGTTTTAGCAGAAAGAAGACGATGTAACTGCACTATATCTTCCCTCAAAAAACGAGTAAGATCATACCTTTCTCTTCTATGAAAACTTGTTTGCAACTTCCAGCTTTTAGCCTGGCCACGATACAACAAATTGTGCTCGGAACCGACAACATACGCTTTGAACTCCTTCCAAGACATTCTGGTTGGAACTAAGTTAGACATTCCATCACAGACAGACTGAGTTAAAATTCCTTTTACCTCTGTACCTATGTCAGTTGTTGCCTGCACCTCAGCTTCTCTCCCATTTATCTGGAAAGATATTTCAACAACTTTTGGCAGAGTACTCTGTACTTCTGGGCTAACGGTCTCTCTAGGAATCTCTGTTAGAAACTCGTACATCAATGGGTTAATTTGAACAGATTTAGCTTTAAAGTAAGTACCATCGCCCTTAGGACAAACAAAATGCACTGCTAAAGATACTTTCGTACTATCTCCATCAAAAAAATACGCGACACCTGAATATGATTTAGCTAACTCATCAATATGAACAATTGAAGTCCCTTCATTAGTCCCTTGGAATACCCCACTCCATTGACCTTTCACAAACTCACCTCATATTAATAAAAACAAACATATACCTAGCATAACCTCTCTCATTTAAAGAAAAAACAAGAACAACTAAATACAAATGTAGAAATTATAGTTAATCGTTTTTAAAGCCAGACGAAGCAAGTAAATGAGGTCTAATCATAGGCTCCCCAATTCCCCTATAGATACGATAAATCCCCGTTGGAAGTTGCCTGAGGGTGTCGTAGAAAATAGCGTAAGACCCACATGGATGTGGGGCTAGTTTTCGGGGGGCTTGGATGCCCCATCGGAAACGCTAGGTCTTTTCAAGAAAGACCGAAGGATCACAACTTCGCCGGGGCGTTAGGGTGGATGCAAGGAGGGCGAGGACGAGCAGTCCTCCTTGCCCTGGTGTGGAATGGAATTCCACGACGTTAATCCAAACAAAGTTTGGAAAACAGAAAACGAGTAGACCTATGATCGTTACATAGGTAGCTAGAATCTGTAATGCAAACCGATGCCAAATTGTTTCAAGCTGATATCGGCGTAATAATTTTCCAACTCGCTATATTCCGGCTCGGTTTCACTCAGCTCATAAGACACTCGCAACGCCAGAGACTCTGTCAGGGTCACATCCACACCGGCGCCGAACAACCAACCTGTGCCTCGATAATCTTCGTCAACACCGTCATCGTTGCTGTAGGTCTTGTTGACTACCAGACCCGCCTTCAAATAGCCAGTTACACTGTCGGTAAAGGCATGTCGAATCACGGGGGAGATGGTCACCGCCGCTATTCTCAAATCCATCTCATCGACGAGACTATCGGTCAAAAAAATGCTCGTCTCGATGCCAAAACTGTCATTGAAGTTGTAGCCACCATAGATGCCGAGCCCTATGGCAGACTCATCTAAGGTACCGATATTGTCTTCTACACTGGTGTGGTTAACCTGGCCACCGAGGTAAAAGCCCAGGTCTTCGGCGGCAAGAGCGGGTGTCGTCGCGGCCAGTAACATGCCTACGGTTAACAGAGAGTTGAGTTTCATTGCAGTCCCTTTATTTGTGTATTCACTTATCAGTAAATGTCCTTAAAATCGTTGATATATTAACCTTTTACCGACGTAAAGACAAAACGTCTTATTTAAAAACCAGCGCGAAGGTACTGGCAGACTTTAAGCCAGAGCGGATGAGGAGAGAGGTTTGGCAAAAAGATAGAACGGGTTTAAGGGGGGGGGAACTCCCCCACCAGGTCCAGCGTAAGCGACTTAAAGCCGCATTTTATCCTCAAAAGCGGCCAGACTCTCAGAGTATCTCTTGGTCCAGAACGGGTGGTCGGTGTTATCCAGCGCCAGCTGCTCATGCTTGATGGCTAACTCAAACTCTCCAGCCTCTGCATAGGCGTTCGCCAATGCGTCATGGGCCGTGTGTGAGTCGGGCGCTGCCTTCACTGCAATCTGGTAAACAGCCAACCCTTTTGCTGCATCCTTGGTCGACTCGGCTTTGGCCAGGGCTATCAGGGAGTCGGTGGCGGGAACTTCGAAGCCATACTTCTCCTCAGACAGATAACGATAGTGAGCCAGTATTGCTTGCGCGCCCTGGCTTGAGATCTCTGAATCTGGCTTTAACACCTGATGAACATCATTAAACAGAAGCTCGATACCATAGGCGGTTGCCAGGATAGGCTGAGTCATATAGTAGGTACCGTCGAAGCGTTTAATGTGGTAATCCAGTTTCGATGTGGCATTCGCCTCTATGATTGATTCCATCTCAGCAAAGCTTGCTAATTGCCTCTTCTCGAAGCCGCTGTCACTGCTGCTCATCAGCAGGAACCTTGGCTTGCCTTTCATGGTGGCGAGTTTCTTGGGAGCATCCTTGATAACGTAAGCAAAGTCTTTGCTCAGTACCGGACTCGCGGCAAAATAGGCATTAAACAGGCTGGGACGATTGAGTAAGGTGTAGAGGCTTAACCCAGCATTGCCGGTGAAGCCGTTGAGGATACGAAAGCCATTGGTTCGGTACTTGCTGTCAATTGCCGGGAGCAGCTCTTGCTCCACAAAGTCCAGCAGCAGTTCACTGCCCTGCTCTTCGATAGCTTGCACCTTCAACTGACCCAGTCCGGCGTGGCCATCGGGCGCTGTCACGATAATGGTTTCCAGCCAGGGCCAATCGCCATTATGGCTCATCCAATCATGCATACCGCTAAGGTAGGCCTGGCTGCGCGGGTGAAGGTCAAGCAGAAGCACATACTCTTTATCACTATTCTTGCTGTAAGTCGGCGGCAAGGTAACGATAAATTCGGCAGACTCTTTAAACTGCTCCGATGAAACAATGAGTTTCTCCACCTGACTCAGGTGGACATTCGCCGCTGCATCTTCAGCAAAAAGCTTAGGGCTGAACAGCAGGCCAGATATAGACAAAGCAATAATATAAACGGTATTTCTGAGCATGAACCTTCCCTGTATTAGTTCAACAACTGCTTTCTATCTGAAAGCAGTTAACAAACCTACAACATGCACCAGGTGATTACAAACCGGCAGGAGAAGAGCTGACTTCAGGCAGGATATATTCACTACAATTAGACTATTGCGCCTGAAAATATAAGAGGCAGGCACAAGGTGCCTGCCTTTAACCACATTGAAAAATAACCTAACGGCCAGCTTTTGATGACCCTTATGTTTGGTGCGGTGCGCTTTACTACCAGGTCGACATCAGAAACTCTCGCATTCGTTCACGGTCAGACTCGGTATTACACGCTATCATCTCTGCACAGGTTAGACCCATAATCATGGTTCCCGTCGCCGCTCCGACATCCGGGTTCCTCCTCCTAAGTCTGGCGATGTGATAGGTGATCACCTCCTCCAATGACGGGGCACTCACCTCAATGACCTCCATCTCTCCAACGGGAGCAGGTTGCGGCATTGGGGCTTTTTCCGGAGTGAGTTTCTTATCACTAAGAGCTAACTCAACCTGGCTAATGCCAGCTAAGGCATTGATGGTGTCCTAGTGGCCATTTTCAAAGGATTTTGACAGGTACTCCTTCGCCTTGACGAGATCCGTCTCTATCAACTCCCCCTCTAAGTAGAGCAAGCCGAGCAGAAGGCTTGCGTCATCGAGCCCCTCTCTATCTGCGGCTCTCAGGTACCTCATCGCTTTTTCAATATCCTGATTTTCACTCTCCTGCAGATAGATGATAGCGGCCTTATACTGAGCAAATGGATTGCCATACTTTGCAGAGCGCCGATACCACTTGGTGGCTAAACGCATATCAACTTCGGTGCCGTAACCGTGTCGATAGATCTCGCCTAAGGTATACATGGCATCGGAATGGCCATAACGCGCTAATGTTTTGTACTCCTGAAATGTTTTGCTGCAATCTGAGGTATCACATGGAATGATTTGAGCGGGCAAGGAGTGAACCTCCATCTTAGCCGATGTGGCTCCGCTGCACAGGAGTGCCACCAATCCTAATGTACAGGTAAAAATGCTTCCTTTCATAATTGTTACTCCCTATCCGTTGAAGTAATGAACAATTTAAAAGCATAGTGTTTGTTCACTTTTCAGTCAATGTAACTTAAGTACACTGTGTATAGGGTTATGTTCGTATCAATTGCAGTCTCAACCCACCAATATCCTCCCACATCTAACAGAAGCAGAGATGATAATTAACTAGCCAAATTATGCGTTTCAGCTTAGGATCTGAATTGAAATTTTGCAGATGCATTTTTAGACAAGATATTGTGGAGTAAGCAGACATTATGGGTATCAGAGCCATAGTTGTAGATACAGCAGGTACGACAACCGATCTTAGCTTTATTAAGGAGACACTTTTTCCTTATTCAGCCAAAGCCTTACCCGACTTTCTTAAAGAAAATGAACACAATGTGTTGGTAGAAAATTGCATCTGTGATGTGAGAGATATCGCGTTAGAGCCAGAGGCTTCACTCGACCGAGTAATCGAGATCCTGCAACAATGGGTTGCCGAAGACCGCAAATCGACGCCACTTAAGACACTTCAAGGCCTAATCTGGAAGCAAGGTTATGCCAAGGGTGAATTTACAGGTCATATTTTCCCTGACTTTATCGAGGCTATCGAAGGTATTAAGCAACAAAATATGCGCCTCTATAGTTTCTCTTCCGGTTCGGCTGAAGCGCAAAAGCTGCTTTTCAGCCACAGTGATGCGGGTGACCTAACGCCTCATTTCGACGGTCACTTTGACACCCGTACCGGGAATAAACTGTTTAAGCAGGCTTACTGCAACATCATTAACACCATCAGCTTAGCCCCTAAGCAGGTGCTGTTTATTTCTGATGTGATCGAAGAGCTTAAAGCCGCAGAAGAAGCTGGCATGCGCACTATGCAAATGGTTCGCACTTCAGGTCAGCGTACGGGAACATATAAGCAGATCGGCAGCTTCACAGAACTCACTTTCTAAGCTTTTTCAAATTGAGTATCACTAAAGGCATTCTCGATAGAATGCCTTTTTTGTGTCTGGCCTTCTTGTTATTGAGAGTTATGAAGATTTACCACGGACGGTATAAAATCTTCGTTATATCCATCCTTACTAACTTCCAAACGATCTTCCAATACTGAACAGCTTATTGTTTCGATAACGACTCTACCGGGTACAACTCCTTCAGCCTGTCCCAGTTTTCCGTCTGACGAAGGAACTCCTCTTCGCAGTAACTATCTCTCTCCATCTCCAGCTGTGCTTTCGAGATTATCTCCCGGTTCTTCTCAGGATCGCTGCCGTAGATAAGACATAGAGTTGCGAAATAGCGCTGGGCATCTAAGCTGTGTTCGTCCCAAAAATGATCATCATCGAAACTCTCAACATCTTCATCCTCAAGGGCGAAGAGATCGGCGGCGCTCAAGGCTATCTCGTCACCTTCATCAAAAGAGTTAAGCAGGAGTAGCGTGGCCAGTGTATCGACGGCGTCCTCCTCCTTGCCGAGCACTATCACCTGGTTGCTATAGATAAAAGCATGGCCATATTCATGAGCCAAGGTATGCATAATCGCATCCTGAGTTGCTTCAACCGCAGTCACGCCTGTTTGCTGATAGTTGTCGCCTTTGAAGCGACTCAGTACTTCGGTGACAAACTGATAGGGAAACAATATCTGCATCTTTTCGGGATCGAACAGAGGCCCGTCATCAGCACCAAACCGAATAGTTAACTTCTGCTTTATCGGAAGCTGATCATCTAACAGCAGCTGCATCTGTTCAGAAACGGACTCGATCACCTCCCGGGCCTGCTTGTCTTCAGGACTCACGGCGGGAAGAAACTGCAGCTGAGTGTGGGCTGCCACATCACTGGCAAAATAGGCCGGAACAAGCACCAGCATCAAGGCGAGGAGTATCTGTTTCATCTCGAGTCTCAAATCTAAAGTCTAAGGTTCATGAACTTGTTGCCACTATGACATGCTGTTATGCTGACTCACAAGTTAAACAACTGTTTGAATAAAGGGCCAAAAATGGAACGTTTTATCAAGGAATACCCCATCTATACTGAGATACAGGTAGCCTGGGGCGAGATGGATGCACTGCAGCACGTGAATAATGTGGTTTACTTCCGCTATTTCGAAACCGCCCGTATCGATTTTTTTACTCAGATAAACCTGCTCGCCGATCTTCAAAGCACCCAAGTCGGTCCGGTGATCAGTGAAAACACCGCTCGTTACAAACGTCCGGTCACCTTCCCCGACACCTTATTGGTAGGTGTATCCATCAGTGACATCAAGCAAGACCGATTTATGATGCATTACAGTGTCTATAGTCAGGCACAAAAAGCGGTGACCACCTTAGGCAGTTCGCAAGTGGTGATGTTTAATTTTAAGACGGGTAAAAAAGCTGAACTGACCCCAGCCCTTCTCGATGCACTCAAATCCTACTAACTGGCAGATTAATCCACTGATATAGAGAGGTCGGTATTATGAACACGAGTGACATTGAGATTGTTCACCTTATCGATGAACATGAGTTTGTTATCAATATAGGACAAGGACAAGCACAAGCCCGCTTGTCCTATAAGCTTTTTGACGGCAGAATTAATTTCACCCACACCTTCGTGCCCACAGAGCTCAGGGGCAAGGGGTTAGCCGAGAAGCTGGTCCGTCATGGACTAAGCTGGGCCAACTCTGAAAAACTCATCATAGAGACAAGCTGCTGGTACGTGCAGAAGTTTTTATGACTCCCGCTTCTGTACTTGTTCAAATTTGGCAGCCCTAATACCAATTAATACAATTATTCGCCGGTTAGCAAAGAGAGCTGCTGTTTAATCTCAGCGGAGAGTGGTTGGCTCTTATCTATGCCGTAATCGTAATGCACCATGGTCGTCTTAGTCTCTGAGGTTTGTTTCCCCAGCTGCCAACTCTGCTGTGTCACCTCGAAGCTACTATTACCGACACGACTTATCCAGGTCTTGATGCTGACCGGGCTACCATAGTTGGTCGGTGAGAGATAAGCGATATTAAACCCCGCAACGATAAGATCCCACTTTCCCAGATCCAACTCGGGATTAAATATCTCAAATATCGGCTTTCTTGCCGCCTCATTCCAAACCGGAATGATGGTGTTATTGATATGCCCCAAGGCATCCGTTTCATTGAATCGGGGTTGGATCTCTAAGCTAAAGAAAGTCTCTGACACGTCTGAATATCCTTATTGTTATTATTGTTTTTTTATTTTGGCTAAGACGTTAACCGAGAACCCGACGGGATGCAATTGTTCGACGACATATCAGATTTGAGGTTCTCCACTGTAGGAGCGGCTTTAGCCGCGAATGTTTCATATACAAAAAAGGGATGCTAAGCATCCCTTCATATCTATCTTTTACTGAGCTGCCCCTTATCTCGCGTACATAGCTTTAATTTCACGGGCATACTTGTTGTAAATCACCTTACGACGCAGCTTCATCGTCGGAGTGATCAGACCCGCTTCCATTGAGAAAGCTTCGGGTAACAGGGTAAACTTTTTAATCTTCTCAAAACCTGCCAGATCTGACTGCAGTTCCTTAAGACGATTATCGAAGTGCTCAACCACAAGGCTGTTACGCAACAGCTCCATTTGTGACTCGTAGTGAATACCTTTCTCTTTCGCCCACTCTTCAAGCGCTTCGAAGGCGGGTACAATCAGGGCCGTCACATAGTTTTTCGCATCGGCTACGATGGCAACCTGCTCGATGAAAGGACAACATCCCACCTTACCTTCGACACGTTGAGGAGCGATATACTTACCATTTGAGGTTTTCATCAACTCTTTGATTCTGTCGGTAATAAACAAGTTACCTTCTTCATCGATACGACCCGCATCGCCGGTTTTCAGCCAGCCATCCTCGAATGCTTCAGCAGTATCTTCCGGGCGATTATAATAACCACGCATAACAGTTCCACCGCGTACCATAATCTCATTATCTTTGCCTAACTTAATTTCCATATCCGGCAATGGCTTACCATTAGATCCTGGCACACGGTTAGACAGGGTATTACAGGTGATCGTGGCATTGGTTTCAGTCATTCCGTAACCACATAAAACAGGTACATCAATACTCTGGAAAAAAGCGCTGACGTTAGGGTCTAAAGCTGCGCCACCACATGGCATAAACTTAAGACGCCCACCCAGTACTTGCTTGAGCTTACTAAAGACCAGCTTATCAGCCAGCTTCCACTGCAAGCTCAGACCCAAAGACGCCTTATGCCGGCCCTGGCCGACTTCAGATTGACGATGTCCGACAGACATGGCCCAGGTAAACATCTTCTGCCTTAACTCTGGTGCTTTTATCACTTTGTCTTGGACGGCGCTGTACACTTTTTCTAAGAACCTGGGTACGACACAGAGAGTATGAGGACGAACCGCAACGATAGCTTCTTTTACTGCCATCGGATTTTGCAGATAGACGTTATGGCCACCACGGCTCAAAACGTAGAAACTCCAATCACGCTCAAACACGTGACTTAGAGGTAAGAAAGCAAGAGAAACATCACCGGGAGTGAAGGCCAGCACCTTATCATGTTTCTGGATCATAGAGGCGATATTACGATAATCCATCATTACACCTTTAGGATCACCTGTCGTACCTGAGGTATAGATCAACGAAAGGAGATCATCTAACTTGGCCTCTTCTATACGCTTATCCAATTCGGCGATAACTTCGGTAGAATGCGTCTTAGTGAGAAGATCGTCAAAATAGATATGGCTCTCATATTCCTTAAGGACAACACTTTTATCGAATACCACAATATGAGTTAAGCTTTCGCAATGCTGAACCAGCATGCAGGCCATCTCATAATGCGCTTTATCGCCGACAAATATCAGCTTCGCCTTGGCATCATTCACGATATAACTGGCTTGCTCGAAGGTACTCGTCGGGTAGATAGGCACAACGACTGTACGCGCTTTGAGACTACCGATATCGGCACAAGCCCACTGGGGACAGTTTTGTGACAAAATTACGGTACGATCCTGGACTTCGATGCCAAATTGAATCAATGCCTGGGCTACCTTGGCGTTGATATTATCGAATGAGCGCCAACTCACCTGATCCCAAGGGGCCGACATTTCGAATCCTTCGAGCGCGATAGCTTCACCAAGTTTCTGGCTCTGCTGTTTGATTAAACGTGTTAAATGATACTGCTCGAGTGACATAATTCAGGGCCTTTTAAGCGTACAGGTGTTCCTCTTTTTCGGTATTTTACGTTAATAACCACAATAAAATAAGAGCAATTGCTCAAACTTTGTTAAATTGCGCACAGTTTTGTAGAATATGAGTGGCTAGACTGAATCTCACACCTATCGCTTTACTCTTTATGAACAAAGCGTTACAAAGAATAATGGACAATCATCGAAACTATAACTAGCTTAAACTGAATTTACCGTCTTCGGTCAAACACCCACCATTTTCTACATAATAAAGCCCGCTTTCACTACACCAGAGTTTTACCTACACTCATAAAGTCACTTATATCTACCTAATACCAATCGGTATAAAGATGTGGTCACTCAGCGAGAGTTTAGCGCTTGTGAGGCAAGGCAACGAGTGAGGAACATAGTTATTCTACGTTTAAGCTCGTTAACGCAGTATCACAAGTGCTAAAACTCGCCTTTCAGGAGTGTTTTTGGCAGCCTACTTCTGTGTTGAATGAGTTCAAAAGGGATCACCATTCCCTCACTCTTTCGCCTTGAATTATGCAGCCAAAAATAACTCTGAGTTGACCACTTTCTTATACCAATTGGTATAAGCTCCATATCGGGCCTTAACAAGATCCTGTAGCAGCCAGTCTGCACGAATAACTGATCGGGGTTGACATTTACGGCCTCTAACATTAGCCTTCGACAATGTATTAACGTATTGATACACAATATATTTATCATTTTCATGATGAATTTAAGAAAGGATTTAGGTCTCATGTTTCATGGAAAGCCGCACGAGTCGGAAATCAGCATGGCCGACACCATCACAACCACTTCCCCCCTAAAGCTCCTCATGAGCATGATAATGACTGGCTTTTTGGTTATGAGCCACAGTGTCTTTGCCAAACAAGATTCAAAAATAGGTGAGAGTAGAGCCAGCCACTGTTATGTCGACGGCCTATCCGAACATCTCGATTGCGGCTTCATCACTGTGCCGGAAGATCGCGCAAAACCGAATGGAAAGCAGATCGATATTCATTATGTTGTGCTTCCAGCCATCAAAAACAGCGCACACTCAGAAGCCTTTCTTGCCATCGCCGGAGGACCGGGCCAATCGGCCATAGATAATGCGGCGGGTTTCAGTCGTATGTTTAGTAAGATTCGACAGAAGAGAGATATTTTACTCATCGATCAACGTGGTACGGGTCGATCAAATGTTCTTAACTGTGAGGGGGAAGGTTTTGAGGGTGCCCTGTCCATCAATGAAGCCGACTTCGATGTCGCCAAAGAAACTCAGGCCTGTCTCGATAAACTCGATGCCGATGTAACCCAATATGGCAGCCTCAGTGCGCTGGAAGACTTCGAAGCCGTCCGCCAACACTTGGGTTACCAGAAACTACACCTATATGGGATCTCTTACGGTACCCGCATGGCGCAGCTCTACATGCGTCAGTATCCACAGGTATTATCCACAGTAACCATAGATGGCGTGGTTCCCATGCAGCAAAGTGTGCTCGCTATCGGCAATGCCATCAACAGGGGATTCGAGCTACTCATTCAGGATTGTGATGAGAATAAACTCTGTGGCGCACAATTCCCTCACCTCGAAGAAGACCTGTATAAGGTAGATGCTGAGCTGGCTTTACAACCGGCAATCCGTCAAGTGAATGACCCGTTAACCGGTGAATCCACTCGGCTCACAATGACGCGATCTAAGTTTATGGGCGCAATTCGAATGGCACTCTATATGCCAAACGTGCGTGCGCTACTCCCCCATGCCATCAGCGAAGCGGCCAAGGGTAACTTCCAACCTATTATGGGGCTCTATGCCCTCACTATCGATAGCACGGGCATAGCCATGGGTATGCATGCCTCCATCGTGTGTGGCGAAGATTGGCAGAGACTCACACAAGCAGAGAGAGATGCGGCTAATCAAACCTATTTCGGCCAAGAGATGATCACGAACTTCGAGAAGTCTTGTGCCATCTGGAACATGCCAGCAGTCGACCCCAGCTTCTCGGCACCGATTAGCAGTGATATACCCACCTTAGCCCTATCGGGACAGATAGATCCGGCGACGCCACCAAGTTGGGGAGAGTTAGCCATGGAAAAGCTCACCAATGCGAAACATTTTATCGCACCATACGCAACTCATGGCGTGGCTAACCAGTCTTGCGGTAACGACCTTATCGCTCAACTGGTCGATAGTGGCAGCCTGGAAGGATTAGACAAGAGTTGTCTCGACAAAGATGTGCGGCGTAACTTTTATCTCAATGCCAGTACGGTCGAAGCCATCCCCTCTACAGAGGCCGCAGTCCAAGGAGCTAGCAATGATTAAAGTATCCAACCTGTCTAAGCGTATTGGTGAGGTTCAAGCCCTGGATGACTTGAGCTTTATTGCTAAAGATGGCCAGATAACCGGCCTGCTTGGGCCCAATGGCGCAGGGAAAACTACCTGTTTAAGAACCGTTTTTGGATTACTGCAGGCCGACATGGGTAGTGCAGAGATCGATGGTATCGATGTTGCTAAATCTCCTATCGCAGCCAAACAGCAACTCGGCCTATTCCCCGACCCGTTTGGTCTCTATGAACGTCTTAGCCCGAGAGAGTATGTCAGTTATTTCGCCGAACTCAATGGGTTATCACGCGTCGATGCCAAAGCCGCCACGGCTAAGGTACTCAGCCAGCTCCATATGGATGACATTGCAGACCGACGCTGTAAAGGGTTCTCTCAAGGTCAGAGAATGAAAACCGCACTCGCACAGGCCATTGTCCACCAGCCAACCAACATCATTCTCGATGAACCGACACGCGGTTTGGATGTCATGAGTACCCGGGTGCTCAGAGACCTGTTGAAAGAGTTAAAAGCACAGGGACACTGTGTGCTTTTCTCCAGCCATGTCATGCAGGAGGTCGCCGCCCTGTGCGATCAGGTGATTGTTATGGCGCAAGGAAAGCTGGTCGCTATAGGCAGTCCGGATGAGCTTTGTGAGCAAACCGGAAAGGACTCCCTCGAGGATGCCTTCATTCAATTGATCGGCACAGATGAGGGCATCGCTGCATGATAGCTCTTTCAGAAAGCACATCGGAAGACGCGCTATTTTCATATCAACCAATCTGTGCAAGTAAAGGAATAGCAGCATGATGAGTAACATGATGACTATGCTCAGAAAAGAGCTGATCGATGCGGCAAGAGACAAACGCTCCGTTATGGCAGGCCTCTATTATGCTATCGGTACTCCACTGTTGATGTGTGGCATGTTTATGCTGCTCATCGGACAGATGTCGAGCCCGGAAGATCTCAACATCAAGATTGAAAATGGTGAGCGAGCACCAGATCTGGTGAAATACCTATCCAGCCAGGGGATCACCCATGGCGACGACCAGGACAAGAGTCTGGATGTCAAAGATATCCGCTTAATCTTCAGCGATGATTATGCCGCGCAGATGGCGAAGGGGCTAAGCGCCGAGGTGACTCTGGTCGCCGATAATTCAAATGAGAAGCTACAAAACTCGATAAGACGTCTGGAGAAGAACCTTCAGACCTACAGCGCCGAAATGGGTAGCTTAAGGCTCATTGCCAGAGGAATCGATCCGCGTGTGGTTCAACCCATTAAGGTCAATGTCGAAGATCAGGCGACGCCGGACTCTAAGGGGGGCGTGATCTTAGGCGTGGCGACGATGACCATGATCTATGCCGTATTTATTTCGGGCATGAACCTAGCCATCGATACCAGTGCCGGCGAACGTGAGCGTAACTCGTTGGCACTGCTGCTAAGCCATCCCGTTTCCACACGTAATATTGTCTTAGCGAAAGTCTTGGCCGTCACCGTCTTCGCTATGCTGGGACTCCTGTTAACCCTGATTATCTCTAAACTCTCCTACTCCTTCGTTCCCTGGCAAGAGCTGGGCTTCACAGTTTCAATCAGCACTAACTTCATCCTGTTAATGCTCCTGATAGGACTTCCGATAGCCATCATGGCCGCCAGCCTACAGCTGTTTGTCTCATTTATGGCCAAGACATTTAAGGAAGCTCAGTCTTACCTGACCCTGGTACTCATCGTGCCTATGATGCTATCGATGGCTGCCAGCTACAACATAGCCCCAGATACCTTGCAGTGGTTACCCGTATCCGGGCAGCAGCAGGCTTTAATCGCCTTCATTAAGGGCAGAGAGATCCCTATGTTGCAGTTACTGCTCTCATCACTCACGACGCTGGTGATCGCACTCGGACTGACATTTGGCATGGAGAGGTCACTCAAGAGCGAGAAGATTGTCTTCGGTTTATAGGGGGCTTTCAACAGTTGCGAGCTCTGATGTCATCTGAAACCTTGCACATCACGAGCTCAAAATACTGCGCCTCCGCCGGAGACAAGAGCTTGTCATGCTGAACTGGTTTCAGCATCCAGGCTTTGTCTCTGCCTCTATGCTCGTAGCTTAACAGCAAGCCTGAGTATTAAACTTCTGCCTGTACGCTCGGGGAGACAGACTCGTCAGCTGAATAAACAGCTTTCGAAATGAGCTCACATCTTCATAGCCTACCCGATCGACTATCTGTTCTAAGGCGAGCTCTGTCGTTTCCAGCAAACGTTTTGCCTCATCGACTCTGAGACGCTGCATATAGCTGGCGGGCGTCTCGTTTAGCGCCTTCTTAAAGCGGCGGATCATGGTGCGCTTACCGACGGCAAATTTATCGGCAATATCATCGAGCAGAAAATTTTGTCGTAGGTGTTGCTGCATCCAGGTCTGGATATTTCTGACTAACTCATCCTTATGATTATTGACTCCAATAGAGAGACCCATGGACATAAATGGCTGCTGTGAACTTCGATTTGGGTCGATCAATAAGATTTTGGCCATCTGATGTGCGACCTGCTCACCGACAAGCAGTCCAATCAGGTGAAGTGCCAGGCTCAAGTTCGACGTCGTCGCCCCTGCGGTATGAATATGTTCATCGGAGATCACCAGCTTATCCATGCAGAGCTTAACGTTTGGGAAATTACGTTCAAACATCTCCTTTAACCACCAAACCGTTGTGGCGGTTCGACCATCGAGTAATCCCGATGCGGCTAACATCAGAGTCCCGGAGCAATAAGCCGCCACAGGTTTACCGCTGCCGGCAAACTTAGTTAATGGCTCAAACAGAGGCTTGAACTCTGTAAGGTACTGCTGAAACTCCTCTGCGTTGGTCACAAAGGCCGATGCTAAGATAACTGCGTCGGCCTCCAGAATATCTTCCGGTTTATCCAGGCCAACGGCAGGGATCTGTATCTGTTGATTGGTATTAACAGCCAGACCATCGGGTGACACCACATGGCAATGAAATAGATCTTCCTTCGCCTCCGGATTCACTCTTCTCCAATAAGTATTACAGAAGCTGAACACATCGAGAAAGCTGACAATACCACCAGCAACCACATTACCCGCAGCCAAGATAACGATCTTCTTCATTGCATGCCCCTACAGGTTTAAACAAACTAGACGACACAATGTCACTAATCGCCTCTATTTTGTCAATAATGACACTTTCAAGTGATTTGTCTAGTTTTTATACTGAATGTAGGTTGAAGAGGTTAGCTTTTTAGTTGTCAGAGTCGGAGGATGTATGAGAAAAACACAAAATTATCTACTAAGCCTAAGTTATCTAGCCTTAAGTTGGACGCTACTTCTCTGGTTAAACTTTAACACTGAGCCAAATGTTTTCGCTCACTTAGTCGCTATCCCTAGCCTGCTTATGTTCACAGGTTTTAGCGCCTATCACTTAGCACACAGAAAGAACGCATGTTGTTAAAGGCTAATTCCCTAAAAACAAAAACCTAGGCAAATGCCTAGGTTTTAAGTGACTCTCGAACAAGCAGTTAAGTTATTACTTAGCCTTGGGTCTGAACGGCTTTATTACCGACTCGTCACATTCCAGGAATGGTCCGTCCATCAGGTCGATACAGTATGGAATTGCAGGGAACACAGCATCGAGACATTCACGAATCGACTTAGGTTTTCCCGGAAGGTTCACGATCAACGAATCACCACGAAGACCCGCAGTCTGACGAGACAGAATAGCTGTCGGTACAAACTTCAAAGACTCGGTGCGCATCAACTCACCAAAACCTGGCATCATGCGGTCACAGACCTCTTCGGTAGCTTCAGGAGTCACGTCGCGCTTTGCAGGGCCGGTACCACCAGTCGTTACGATAAGACTACAGTTTTGCTCATCGGCCATCTTAATCAGGGTCGCGGCGATAACATCTTGCTCATCAGGAATGACTTCATAAACCGGTTCCCACTCAGAGGTGAGATATTCATTTAATACGTCGATAATCGCTTTACCGGAAAGATCTTCATAGATTCCGGCGCTGGCTCTATCACTTACAGTCACAATACCGATTTTTGCTTTAGTCATCTTCAGTCCTATCGAATAAGCAGATCCCCCTACTGATGCTCATTCATAATACGGCATCGAAGCGGAGGATATTAGTTGAGTCTAAACTAGCATAATTAATGCCTATTATATCTTTAAGCGTATTGAAAGTGGGAGCTAATCCGATATTTATACCAATCGGCATAAGAAAGTGATCTGCTCAGAGTTTTTTTGGCAAACTAATTCGAGGCGAATGGATAAGGGAATGGTGCTCCCTTCTGAAGTCATTCAACACTGAAGTAGGCAGCCAAAAACACTCCTGAAAGGCGAGTTTTAGCACTTCTGATGCCGTGTTAACGAGCTTAAACGTAGAATAACTATGTTCTTCACTCGTTGCGAGCAACATGGATGTTGCAAATGTCATTTATGCAGGAGCAATTAATGACCTTGCCTCAGAAGCGCTAAATTCTCGCTGAGCGATCATATCTTTATACCGACTGGTATTTATAAAAACAGCTGAGTTATAAACGTCTGGACAACCAATATTTTCGTTTCCAGTAGCTATTTTCCAGTGTCGAGATCATCACCCCCTGGCTCGTCGATGCATGCAGGAATTTAGAATCACTCAAATAGATGCCCACATGACGTGTAGTCCAACCCGTTTTAAAGAACACCAGGTCCCCAGCCTTGAGCCTGTCCTTAGACACTTTTGCACCCGAGTTTAATTGCTCAGAAGTGGTTCTGGGTATCGCTTGTCCCAACAACTCTCTATAGGCCAAAGAGACGAAACCGGAGCAATCGACGCCTCGTTTGCTCATTCCTCCCAGTCGATATGGTGTACCGCGCCACTCTTGATGAAATGCCATTAACTGACGTTCTAACTGATTCGACGCTTTAATATCAGGTTCGGAAGGAAGACTCCCACAGGCACTCAACAGCAAGATAGACAAGAGGATGAGTAAGGGTTTTAGCAAAGTATTAAACCGCTTGTCCGGCTGCAACGCCCGATGACCAGGCCCACTGGAAGTTGAATCCTCCCAACCAGCCGCTAACGTCCATGACCTCGCCGATAAAATAGAGGCCGGATACGGACTTAGCTTCCATGGTTTTCGACGACAGCTCGTCGGTATCCACGCCGCCAAGTGTTACTTCGGCAGTTCGGTAACCTTCCGTACCGTTCATGAGAATTTCCCAAGACTCAAGATCGACAGCAAGCTGTTCGAGTTCACTGTGGATCAGTTGATTCATAGCCTTGTTGAGCAGCGTTTCATCAAACAGCGCTTCAACCAGACGCTTAGGCAACCAATGGCTTAATGTATTACGAAGACTCTGTTTGGAGTGGTTAGCCAACACAAGCTCTATTGCGGCTCTGGCATCGACACCCGGCAGCAAGTTGATACTGATAGTTTCACCCGCCTTCCAGAAGTTGGAGATCTGTAAAATAGCCGGCCCGGATAAGCCTCTGTGGGTAAACAGCAGTGCTTCACTAAACTGAGTGCCATCTTTAGCTGTGATGGTACTAGGAACGGCGATGCCGGATAGGGGTTCGAACTTCAGCTTTTGTTCGCTATGCCAGGTAAAAGGGACCAAGCCTGCGTGTGTCGGTAGCAGCTTTAAGCCAAACTGCTTAGCAATATGATAGCCATATGGGCTTGCCCCAAGCTTCGGCATTGATAGTCCACCGGTAGCCATGACGAGGGAATCACATGTGTAGTGCTCTTTGTCTGTGATCAGCTCGAACTGCCCCTGTTCATTTTGACCAATCTCACTAATTTCAGTGCGTAACTTGATCTGAACTCCCGCCCACTCGCATTCAGTCAGGAGCATGGTCACTATCTCTTTGGCCGAGTCATCACAGAACAGCTGACCATGATCACGTTCGTGATATTCGATACCATGACGCTCGACGAGCTCTATAAAGTCACTGCTTCGATATCTGGCCAGAGCAGATTTGACGAAGTGAGCGTTACTACAGATAAAATTATTCGGTTCAACTTTTTGGTTGGTGAAGTTACAACGCCCACCACCGCTGATCAATATCTTACGTCCAGCCTGTTTGGCATTGTCGAGAACTAATACATCACGGCCACGATAGCCCGCCGTTGCTGCGCACATAAGACCCGCAGCCCCCGCACCGATAATGATGACATCATGATGTTTCACTCACTCACTCCCAAACGACAATCGGCCAAAAACCAGCCATAAAAAAGGGCGCTATTTTAGCACCCTTATCTGTACATGGAATCTTTATCGTTGCAAAGATTCCATCTTCGCCATGAATGGCGATGACCTTAGCGGTCTTAAGTTTCAGACTTCTGATCACGTCCTAACAAGGCTTTAGCCGCTTCATGAGGAGTTCCCCCCTGATAAAGCACTTTGTAGACCTGTTCGGTAATTGGCATCTCAACACCAAGGCGTTTAGCTAATGTGTAAACTTCTTTGGTATTACGATAACCTTCAACTACCTGACCAATCTCTTGTTGCGCGGTTTCAACATCGAGGCCTTTCCCCAACGCTAATCCGAAACGACGGTTGCGAGATTGGTTATCGGTACAGGTCAGAACGAGATCGCCGAGTCCGGCCATCCCCATAAAGGTTGCACCTTGAGCACCAATAGCTTCGCCTAGACGTGTCAGTTCGACCAATCCACGGGTGATCAGAGCCGTTCTTGCATTAGCCCCAAATCCGATGCCGTCTGACATTCCCGCACTGATGGCAATCACATTCTTAACCGCGCCACCTAATTGTAAGCCAGTAAAGTCATCATTTTCATAAACACGTAAACGTTTAGGACTGTGAAGCAACTCGACCAAGTCTTTGATAAAGTTCACGTCGGTGCCGGCAATAGAAATTGCGGTAGGCAAACCAGCGGCAAGCTCTTTGGCAAAAGTGGGTCCGGATAATACGGCGAGTGGATAGTGCTCACCTAGAATATCCCGAGCGACTTCCTGGAGCAGGCGTCCGGTTTCGGGTTCAAGCCCCTTGGTTGCCCAGATAATTCGAGCATCATCACGCAATAGCGGCTTAGCTTGCGATAGAACAGAACCAAATACATGGCTGGGTACGACGACTAATACATTATTAGATGCCGCGAGCGCAGTCGCTAAATCAGCTTCCGGAATGAGAAGATCGGGGAGTGCAATACCGGGCAAAAACTCATTGTTACACTTATCTTTCTTTAGGTTCGCAATGTGCTCGGGCTCATGCCCCCAAAGAAGTGTTCTATGTCCGTTACTGGCTAGAGAAATAGCAAGGGCGGTGCCATAAGACCCCGCCCCCAGTACCGTAATGTCGGCAGTGTTTTTCATATAACTACTCATCACATATTGCCATTTCATTCGAGCTTAGCATTCAAATGAAATGGCCGTTATCTGAGCAGTAGAAAGAACTACTGAACAGATACCTTTGAATTGCTACTTAATGACTTATTAAGCGCTTGCTTCTTCAGTTTTAGCAGCTTCTTCCGCACCTTCTTGACGCTGGTTAACATATTGAGCGAACAATGCATCGAAGTTTACTGGAGCTAGGTTTAGTTGTGGGAAAGTACCACGTCCAACTAAGCTGCCTACAGTTTCACGAGCATATGGGAAAAGAATGTTAGGGCAGTATGCACCTAAAGAGTGAGCAAGTTGCTGCTCAGTAAGACCATTGATAGCGAAGATACCAGCCTGCTGAACTTCACATAGGAAAGCAGTTTCTTCACCGTTTTTAGCTGTTACTGTCAGAGACAATACAACTTCAAATACGTTGTCAGCTAGCTTAGCGCTACGAGTATCAAGATCTAGCTTAACTTCTGGGTTCCACTCTTTCTGGAATACTGCTGGGCTGTTTGGCGTTTCGAAAGAGATATCTTTCGTGTAAACACGTTGAATGTTGAACTGCGGTTCTTGTTGTTCGTTGTTTGCTACTTCAGCCATAATTTCCTACCTATCCAAGTTATTGGGCTTCAAAATTGAAACCAATCTATAGGGCTTTTGTTACTTGAGGCTTATGCGCTCAGCCACCATCCCAGGTTTTAGTTATTTCTATATAAAAGGCATGTAAAACGGTTTTATAACCTAACTCTAAATGCCTGAGTAATCTTTAAGAGAAGACACTCTAATCAAAAACATCTTCAAAAAGCAATATTCGGCGGTACTCGCTACTTCTTACTCTTAGATACCGGCAAATTATTTGACTGCCAGTCACCCATTCCACCTTTAAGGTTATAAACAGATTCGAAGCCTGCCTTAACCATCAATTGTGCCGCTTGAGATGAAACCATTCCCGCGTTGCATACCATTATAATGGGACTGGCTTTAGACTTTTCAAGGGCCGAAAGTTGATTATTTTTAATTTCTGATAACGGAACATTTAAAGCATCAATAATATGACCTTTTTTGAACTCCGCTTTCTCCCTTACATCGATCACTTTCGCATCTTGCTTGTTTATCAGCAAAGTGGCTTGTTGATGATCAACAGTAGACACTTTCGAGAAACTAGATTTGAAAACACTGACGATTAGGCCAACAAATAGACCAATCCAAGCTAAGCTCAACATAGGGTTAGCTTTCAAAAATTCAATATATTCTTGCATGGTAAAATGCCTACTTCTGGGGGCTGAAACTAAAATTAGGGCACAGAGTATACCATCGCAGTAGTAGATTGCAGCAAGTTGTTAGTCCACAAAACACCCTAGAATGCGGACAAGTATCAAGATCTCATAAAAAACGCTTAACGCAATCGAGGTAAATTTCTTTTTCAACTACGGGTTACGTAGTAATATTTAGCCAATTAAATTTTTAAACCTTATTCTTTTAAACTTAAAGGTACCACCATGACTACACGCAAACGCCCCTTGGCATTGCTGATCCTCGATGGCTGGGGTTACCGTGAAAATACGCAAAAAAATGCGGTATACCACGCTAACACTCCAGTATTGGATCGACTCAACGCCCAATATCCAAACAGCTTAATTTCCGGCTCTGGCTTAGATGTCGGTTTACCCGATGGTCAGATGGGCAACTCAGAAGTAGGTCATATCAATATCGGCTCAGGTCGCATTGTCTATCAAGAACTTACCCGTATTGGTAAAGCGATTGAAGACGGTGAGTTTGATAAAAATCAGGCCTTGCTCGAGTCGATAGATAAGGCCATCGCTAACCAAGGTGCGGTACACATTATGGGGCTACTTTCCCCGGGTGGTGTACATAGTCACGAAAGCCACATCGAAGCCATGTGTCGACTCGCTGTAGCACGTGGAGCCAAGCAGGTTTACTTGCATGCATTTCTCGATGGACGTGACACTCCTCCCCGCAGTGCGAAGGGCAGCTTAGCTCATTTTGATGATCTGTTTACTACATTAGGCACTGGTCGCGTAGCCTCGGTCATAGGCCGTTACTATGCCATGGATCGTGATAACCGCTGGGATCGTGTGTCTCAAGCCTATGAACTTATCACCGAAGGTAAATCACTACATCAGTACTCTAACGCCGTAGAAGCCCTCGATGCCGCCTACGCCCGTGACGAGAACGACGAGTTCGTCGGCAGCTCTGCCATCCTTGACGATCAAGGAAGTAGTGCTCAGCTAGCAGATGGCGATGCGCTGATCTTTATGAACTTCCGCGCAGACAGAGCCCGTCAAATCACTCGCAGCTTTGTTGATGCTGACTTCGACGGCTTCGAGCGTAACGTTACTCCAAAAGCTCATTTTGTCATGCTGACTGAATATGCCGCTAACATTAAGGCCGCCATCGCCTACCCATCGACCAATTTGGTTAATACCTTAGGTGAGGCGCTTCAAGACTGCAATAAGACTCAGCTTCGTATCTCTGAAACTGAAAAATACGCTCATGTGACCTTCTTCTTTAACGGCGGTAAGGAAGAGCCATTTAAAGGTGAAGATCGAATATTGATACAATCACCCAAAGTGGCTACTTATGACCTTCAGCCGGAGATGAGCTCCGCGGAGTTGACCGACAAGTTGGTTGAAGCGATTGAGTCGACAAAATATGATGTCATTATCTGTAACTACCCTAATGGCGATATGGTTGGCCATACTGGTAGCTTCGATGCGGCAGTTAAAGCCTGTGAAGCCGTGGATACCTGTATCGGCCGTGTCGTCGAGGCATTAGCAAAAGTTGATGGTGAATGCTTAATCACCGCAGATCATGGCAATGCCGAGCAGATGACCGATGAACAAACGGGTCAGGCACACACGGCTCATACCAGTGAACTGGTCCCTTTGATCTATGTCGGACGTAACGGCAGCATAGAAAAAGATGGACGATTAAGCGATCTTGCCCCAACCATGTTAACCTTGATGGGAGAAGAAGTGCCGTCTGAGATGACAGGGCGCTCAATAATTAAACTCGAAGAGTAACTCTTAACTAGTGAATATTCGCTTTTTTATTAAAGCCAGCATTATTGCTGGCTTTATCATACTTTCATCTTATGTTCAGGCATCTGATCTGCAGCAACGTCAATCCGATCTGAAATCACTTCAATCTCAGATAAGTAAACAAGAGTCTGCACTCCAAGACACCAACAAACAGCGTGAACAGCTCGTCTCATTGCTAAAACAAGATGAAAAAGCAATTGCCACAGCAGCTCGAAAAGTTAATGAAACCCAAGTCGCGTTAGCCGAAACAGATAAAAGTTTAAATGCACTAAAGCAACGCCAAGATAAATTGGATGCATTGAAACAAACTCAACAAGATACACTGTCTAACCAGCTGGCGAGTGCATACTTAGCAGGTAATCACGATTATAGTAAGATGCTGCTAAACCAGCAGAGTCCAGCAACCATTGAACGCCTCCTTGCCTACTATCAATACCTGAATAATGCCCGAATGAAGTCTATCAATGAACTTCAGGGCACGATGTCGGAGCTCGATGAGATACAAGACCAACAGGTAAAGCAGAAAAATAAACTCAATGAATTAGTCCTCAATCAGCAACAGCATTCGAAACAGCTCAACCTTGAACAGAGCCAACGCCAGAGCACGCTTACTCAGCTCCAAAGAACGGTCAATAGCCGAGGCGCCAAGCTCGAACAACTGCAGATTGAGGAGGCGAGTCTCAAGCGCGTAGTGGAACAAGCCTTATTAGCCACAAACAACAGTCCCAGCATGGAAGGGCTAAAGAGTAAAAACAAACTCAAATGGCCGACAAAGGGACGCATAAGATCCGGGTTTGGTAGCAAGCGTTCCGGCCAGGTAAAGTGGAAGGGGGTAACCCTTGCAGCGCCAGAAGGGCAACAAATATCCTCCATCGCTGCCGGAAAAATCATTTATGCCGATTGGTTAAGAGGCTTTGGTATGGTGTTGGTTGTCAATCACGGCAAGGGGTATATGAGCTTATATGGTCATGCACAAACACTTTTAAAGAATGCCGGAGACACTGTAAACAAAGGGGAAACGATTGCACTCGTCGGACGTTCGGGTGGACAGACTGAGGCTGGCCTATACTTTGAGGTAAGGCATAAAGGGCAAGCGGTCGATCCAGCGAGATATTGTAAACGCTAGGAGTGACATAAGCCCTCAAATACAGGGGCCGCCATGTCACAGTTTATTCGTTATATCACATGCATTCTTTTAGGTTTAGCGCTCGGCCTATCGGTGACCTTATCCGGTCAGGAAAATGCAGATCAGTATCACCCTCGCCTCAACTATCCGCTGTTACTCGATGTTATCGATACCATAGAAACTTATTACGTGAAAGAACTGACTCAGGATGAGTTAATCTCTGCTGCAATTGAGGGGATTTTTGACAAGTTAGATCCCTATTCTGGTTTCCTGGATAAACAGGCATTTTCTAATATCAGGGATGCTAACAAGGGAGAGTACTTCGGATTTGGTATTGAGATCGCGGCCGAAGACGACAAGATAACGATAATAACCCCCTTTCCAAGTTCACCTGCTGAACTTGCAGGGATCAGAGCAGGCGATCAGATAGTTAAGCTGAACGATAAAAAGGTTAACCCGGAACAACTGGAGACATTACTTAAAGAGATAAAACACCACAGCCAGAACAACCAATCGATAAATCTCGCGTTAACTCATTCCAATATGAATTCAGTGTTTGAAGTCACACTCGTTCCAAGCATTATTTCCGTACAGTCTGTTACAGCAAAGCTATACGAAGACAAGATAGGCTATATAAGACTCGCAAGTTTTCAAGATAACTCAACCGAGGAGATGATAAGGCAGCTGACTCGATGGCAACCTATAGGGCTTGAAGGCTTAATATTAGATCTAAGGAACAACCCGGGCGGCCTACTAGACCAAGCCATTAAAATTGCCGATATCTTCCTAGCCAAAGGACGAATAGTATCAACAGAGGGTCGATTTTTTGATGCGAACTCCGATTACTTTGCCTCACCTCAAACTATGCTTTCATCGGTCCCCATCATAGTTCTGATCAACAAGGGCTCGGCTTCCGCCTCCGAAGTTCTCGCCGCAGCCTTACAAGAAAACGACAGAGCAACACTTATAGGAGAAACCAGCTTTGGTAAAGGCACAGTCCAAAGCTTGATCCCCACCCTCGTCGAAGGTAATGCTATCAAACTCACAATAGCAAAATATACGACACCAAAGGGCCACGATATCAACAAGAAAGGAATCGAACCGGATATAAAACTTGAAGCAGAAACTGTAACAATCGGTGAAAGTGTGCCTATAATCGACAAAAATACGGTTCATGATGAAATTAGAGATGATCTGATTCTGGATTCTGCAATCACATGGATTAAAACCAATACATAAATACCGTTAAGGTATAAAAAGATAATAATATTTGTGCGCTTTCTTTTAGTTTTATTTATTGCATGTTTTTCAGGTGGTTATGTAGAAGCTTCTCAAGTCGCGATCATTATTGACGATATAGGTTATCGTCAATCCGATGAAGCCGTACTGTCTTTACCAAACGCTGTCACCTTCTCAGTTCTTCCTCACACTCCCTTAGGTTCCGAAGTTGCCCAAAAAGCCCATAATATGGGACACGAAATCATGTTACACCTTCCTATGCAGGCATTGAATGGTAAAACGATGGGGCCGGGTGGGCTAACAAATGTAATGGATGAGGCTGAATTAAAACATACCCTGGATAACGCATTCGATAATATCCCTTATGCAAAAGGGGCTAACAATCATATGGGAAGCTTATTGACCCAGCTGGATGAGCCTATGCAGTGGGTAATGGAGAGTCTCAAACACAGAGAGCTATATTTCGTAGACAGCATGACAACCCGTTTCACAAAGGCCAGCAGTAAGGCTGAACAACTGGGGATCCCTTTACTCAGGCGGCAAGTTTTTTTAGATAATGACGTGTCACAGTCAGCACTGGAAGAACGATTCGAACACCTGATATCACTGGCTCATAAGCAAGGTCAGGCAGTCGCTATAGCGCACCCTTACCCTGAAACAATAAAATTTTTAAAACGTAACCTTCACAGGTTAGATAAGGCTGGTATCGAGCTGGTTAAAACATCATCTTTATTACCATACAAACTTGCAAATAAAGAGAAGAAGGGAGGAGACTCTGCTATACGGCTGAAGTAACCGTATTTTTCTTATCTAATAAAGAATGCCAAACGAGAAGATTTCGCCTGGCAAATGATAAAACCTCAGATTACGCTATTTGCAATACCGGAATAGAAAGCTCTGGTAGTAACTGCTTAAGCTCATCTCGATTACTGACTATATCATCTAAAGTATACCCGTCGATAACGGCTAAATACGCGGCTACAGCATCGGCAAGCACACCTTTGAGCTGACAAGATGGAGTAAAGCGGCAATATGGCTTACTGCAGTCGATTGGAGCTAAAGAGTTCTCCAGTACACGCACTAACTTACCCACATTGATATCTTTAGGCGACATACCTAAACGAAAACCACCACTCTTACCGCGAATAGTTTCAAGATATCCAAGCTTACCAAGATGATGAACTATCTTGGAGACATGATTAGGCGACAGCTCAAATACTTCAGTGATTTCAGAGATGCGAAACAACTCTTCTCTATCCGGTTGAATAGCCAGATACATTAAGGTGCGAATACCAAAGTCTGTATAACGAGTTAACTGCATGATTCACCTACTCAAATTTCATTTAGCTGGTTTGTGACTCTAAAAAAGCAATCAGCCTAAGCGCTTCATTGTTGCTATTACCACAGACGTCAAAAGTAGCAGAAAAAGAGCTACATACATCCGGGCGTTCCTTGCTGCCAAAGATTTTGCACAGATTGTCTTCGGATAACTGAACACAACGTTCACCAGCGGCCTTTCCTTCAGGCATACCAGGAATAGGGCTAGTTATTGAGGGGGCGATACAACACGCTCCACAGCCAAGACGACAATCCATAAAACCACTCCTATAAAAGAGCATTATACTCTTTTATAGGTATGAAACTAGAAGCAAAGCGAACAAGCTTATTTATTAACAACAAAACAAGGTGTTGCAATAAAAACACACACTAAATTAGCTCGAACATAAATAGAGAGTGCCAGGGCATATCGTAATGTTGGCTGAGCGGACTAGCTCTTATCAAAAGCCGAACCCATGTGCCTTCGGCGCGCATGACAGGCCGACTATCTCTAATAAAAAGCCCTAACCAACTGAACTACGACGTGCATGGAGGCACTAATGTCATGAAGACCATGGATGGTCGAGAATGACCGCTCTGCTCGTATCTTTGTTCTAGCCAAAATCCAGACACGAAAAAGCCCTAACATTTCTGTTAGGGCTTATCGTAATGTTGGCGGAGCGGACGGGACTCGAACCCGCGACCCCCGGCGTGACAGGCCGGTATTCTAACCAACTGAACTACCGCTCCTTTAGTAAATTGCCGAAGCATTTCACTAAATTCTTTTTAAGTCGCTAACGTGTCAAAGTTAGGGGACTCGCTTTACTCTTTATACAAGATTAAAGCTAATTAGGCGCCTGGAAATGACCTACTCTCACATGGGGAGACCCCACACTACCATCGGCGCGATTGCGTTTCACTTCTGAGTTCGAGATGGGATCAGGTGGGGCCACAATGCTATGGTTTCCAGACTAA
>NZ_RXNU01000012.1 GCF_003966225.1 Shewanella canadensis | reverse complement strand
AAGAATCAACTAAAAAATCAAAGGAGAAAAAGGCTAGAAAATAGACCATGATTATGGTCATATAACACCAATTGGGTGGATCACTTTTAGATGCAAATCGTGGATCAGTTTTACCTGCAAATTAACATTGAAGCTTACTGACTTATCTGACAACCGACTTTTCTCTCTTATCGATTGGGAAATTGGCACGACTACAATTTCAAATGTAGAGTTGCAAAAGTTGTTTGGTTTGCTTACTTCCAACCTCGATCCAGTCAATAGAAATCAAGAGGTCCTGTTGGAGCATATTAGATTAATAGCGATGTCTAATATCAGTAAAGCAGATCAATTAAGTGGTATTGAAAAGTTGCTGGAGTTAGTGGAGAGCAATATTTCTGACATATCTTCTAAGAGGTGGGTTAGTCTTTTGCATGACTGGTATCTAATGTCAAATATACAGGGAAAACAGTCGGCGAATAATATCAGTGATAGATTGGTTAAAAATGCTCAATTACTCCAATCTCTGCTAGATAGTGACCACCCATCAGTATATGTATTAGCTATATTGTCTAAGCAGACATCAGTAATTAATAGTTTCCCGCTTCCCGCTAGTATTAGCGATATTTATAATAGTATAGATGCTAATGCTATGCCCCCATCATATCAGACAAACTACTTTATTATCGAGCTCACAGAGTCGATAAAAAACAATAAGCTGGAAGACTCATATAATATAATGAGCAATGTTTATAGTGATTTGCCTAACTATGGTGAAAATGCACTCAATTACTATTTACAGTTTACGGTGTTTGCCAATAAGTTTAACCGCCAAGACCTATATTTAAACCATCTTTCAACACTAATTGAATACTATCGACAGAAGAATAATTTAGGCCATGCAGCTTACTTTACTTATGCGTTATGTAGTAACTCGGCTAATGTAGATGAAATTTATTCATCGGAATTAGAATTAGGTGTTGACGCTTGTGATAAATCAATGGCATTTTATAAAAAATATCAAGGCCCCAATAGTAATTTTTACATTATGTCATTGCTTTCTAAGCTACGTCACTTAACAAATTCAGGTGACTTTAATGGCATAAAAAGCTTAGTAAAAGAAGCTAAATTGTTAAAAGAACACATATCTTACCCAGTTACAGAAGAGAAATTTTATATTACGCTTGTTAAGGCTTATTTCGAATTGCAGGATTATGATGCAGCAGCGAAAGAGCTCTCTTCATTCGAGGCGATATCAACTTCAAACTCTTTTAAAAAACACCTACTTAAATTGGATTTATTATCAAGAACAAAACAATTTGATGAGTTTACTGTTGCATTGAATTCAGTTCCTGTTGTTGAGTGTGAGAGTATTTCAAATTCAGATATTAGAGACCTTAATCTGTATCGAAGGAAATCAAACATGCAGCCTGCACTGTTCTGTGAAGGAAAACCACGTTGGAACGATATAGTGAAAGATCCTAAAGTCGCGGATGCAATATATTCATCGGTTGATCGCTTTGTGACGGCTTTATAACGCTTTTCTATATAACGAGCAATAGGCTAAGTTCGGTTATAACTAAATAGAAATACAGTTGTAATCGTTCTGTGCGGGGCAGTTAAATTTGCACTCCAATGAATTGCTGATCTTTCTTGGTCATCTTAGCCACAACCAAGAGAAATGAGTTATCTATCATGCGTTCAATTTCACCTTGTGGGATTGAGCCATCGAGAATAACGGTATTCCACAGCGACTTGTTCATATGGTACCCGGGGATCACCGAGGGAAAGATGTCTCTGAGTATCGCCGCCTCATCGGGATCGCACTTTAAGTTCATCCACCAGCTAGGCAGCTCTGAAGCTGGCTTAGTTTCAGCTTCTTTGCCCATCTTGCCGACAGAGAGAGTCGCAAACATCTTACCTTTGACCTTAAAGACATAAACCCCTTCCCCGAATGGGAAATCCAACTCAGTTTGCGGCTTCGATAACAGATAAGCCTTTGCACGTTCAAAATCCATTTAAATCACTCCGATGATAACTATCCTGACACAGGGGGCAGGAGTAAATTAACATTCGAGAGTTTGGTTGAATATCTATATTCGATAAATCGGTGATCTTGAAGAGGATGATATGAACTAATACTTCCGGTAGAACTCCTGTAATGAACATCTGGCTTAGTGAAAGAAGCCTATCTCCCTAAAAGAAAAACCTCAATAATGTTAATTATTAAGGTTTAGTTTTAAGTTACTAGATACTAGATACTAGCTTACTTCATCTCGGCTAATCTTTGAGCCTCTAACGCGCTGTTAAGCTTATCTTCGACGAAGCCCGGTGAGTGAGTTGCACCCGATATCAGTCGATACATGGCCGGAATAACCAAAAGAGTAACAAAGGTCGCAAATGCCATGCCGAAGAAGACCACTGTACCCACGGCGATGCGGCTCTCCGAGCCAGCACCGGTTGACATAATCAGCGGTACCGCGCCAATCAAAGTCGTAAATGCGGTCATCAGGATAGGACGTAATCTACGAGCCGATGCATCGATAATCGCCTGCTCCAGCTCTATGCCTCTGTCCCTCAGCTGATTGGCAAATTCGACAATCAAGATGCCATTCTTGGTGACCATACCGATCAGCATGATCATGCCTATCTGACTGTAGATATTAAGGCCCTGACCGGTTAAGAATAGCCCCAGAAATCCACCGAATACCCCCATAGGCACGGTAAACATCACCACCATAGGGTTAATAAAGCTCTCGAACTGCGCCGCTAACACTAAGTATGCCACCAGCAGAGCCAAGCCAAACACCATCAGCACGCTGCTCTGATTCTCTTTAAAATCTTTCGATTCACCGGTATAGCTGACCGAAATATCGCTGGGTAAGATCTCGATAGCTGTCGCATCGAGAAAATCCAGTGCCTCACCTAAGGTATAGCCTTCGCCTAAGTTGGCTTTCAGGGTGATCGATTTATGCTTATTGGTGTGGCTGAGCTTGTGGGCCGAGGCCACCTCTTCGATATGTGTTATCGAGTCTAAGGTGATTAACTCCCCCTTAGCCGAACGCATATAGATCTGGCTGAGATCCGCCATGCTATTGAAACTGTCCTCATCGCCTCTGAGATAGACATCGTATTCCTCACCACGCTCGACAAAGGTAGTTTCACTACGACCGCCTAACATCACCTCTAAGGTTTCGGACACCTCAGAGACACTGATCCCAAGCTCAGCCGCGCGATCCCTATCGACACTCACTACCAGCTCTGGCGTTGTTTCGGCATAGTCCAGATCGGCGCCTTCGAGCATAGGGCTATGTATCGCCTCCTCCTGCAGAACTTCGGCCCACTTGAACAGCTCTTTATAATCGGAGCCACCAATCACAAACTGTACCGGCTCGCTGGATTGGCCTCTGAAACCAGGCAACATTGGGCGCACCATCACATCGGGGATCCCCAGCAGTGCTTTAGATACGACACCCAACGCCTGCTGAGCATTAATATCTCTCTCTTCCCAGTCTTCGAGCTGCATGATCACAAAGCCTGTCTGATCGCCGGCTCGTCCACCGAAAGCGGGGGCCTGTACGCTGAAAGACTTAATCACACCTTGGCCTAACAGGGGCATCAATCTCTGCTCAACGATATCCATATTGGCGGTCATACGATTATAACTGGTGCCCTCAGCCCCCTTAACGAAGGCGAAGATAACCCCCCTGTCTTCCTGTGGGGCTAACTGAGAAGGTACGCTCTGCATCAACACACCACTGCCGATAATACAGAGCAGAATCACCACCGGGGCGGCAAAGCGAAAACGTACGGCTTTGGCCACTAACACCCGATAGACGCGCTCAAGCTTACTAAAGATCCCTTCGATCCACAGGTTGAAACGATTAGGTTTAACGTTGGCCTTGAGGATCTTACTCCCCAATACAGGCGTCAGTGTCAGCGCGACTATCGATGAGAAGATCACCGACATGGCCAACATGACTGAAAATTCGGTAAACAGTCGCCCTACCATCCCTTCCATAAACGAGATAGGCAAGAACACCATCACCAATACTGCTGTGGTCGCAACAACGGCGAAGCCCACTTCACGGGTGCCCTTGTATGCGGCCAGCAGTGGCTCTTCACCTCTCTCGATATGATGGAAAATATTCTCCACCACCACAATCGCATCATCGACCACTAAGCCGATTGAGAGAATTAAGGCCATCAGGGTCAACAGGTTAATTGAGAAGCCGAAGAAGTTGGCTGCGATAAAAGCTGAGATCAATGAAACCGGTACCGTTACCGCCGGAATAAGCGTCGCACGTGCCTGACCGATAAAAATATAGAGGACTAATACCACGAGTCCACCCGTGATAAACAGCGTGTTATAGACCTCGGTGATTGAGCGGTCAATAAATACCGTTGAGTCATAATCGACCACCAACTGAGTCCCCTTTGGCAGAAACTGCTGGATCCGTTCGACCTCTTTATGAGCCGCTTTCGCCACCTCAAGCGGGTTCGCATCGGACTGGGCAATAATCCCCAGACTTAAGTTAGGTACACCATCACTCTTAAAGGTCGAATTTTCATTTTCAGCACCGACAAATACCGAAGCCACCTCTTTAAGATAAACTGGCGTGCCATCGCTGGCCGTTCGTACAACTAAATAGTCAAAGTCTTCGGGGTGATAATAGAGACGTGCGGTTCTCACCGTCATCACAGTGGTGTCATTACGGACCTCACCACCCGGGGTTTCCACATTCTCTTTTTTCAAACTTGCGATAATATCGGCAGTGGTCACATTTCGTCCCGCCATCAGCTCAGGCTTTAACTGAACATACATCACCTTATATAAACCACCTGAGATACTCACAGAGCTGACACCAGTGATCAGACTAAACCTGTCTTCCAATACCCGCTGGGCGTAATCGGTTAGCTGGGTTCTGTCCATCACAGAGGAGCTTAGGTTGATATAAACCGAAGGCTCTCCGGAGCCATTATCTTTAGAAACGATAGGGTCGTTCGCCTCATCGGGCAGGCGACGTTGGGCACGGGCCACCGCATCACGAACGTCACTCACACCTTCGGTAAGATCCCAATCCAGATCAAAGGTGATGGTGATACGCGACATGCCGTTTCGGGTCACAGAGGTGATCTCATCAATACCACTGATACCGGTAAGTTCATCTTCGAGTGCCGTGGTGATCTGACTCTCCATGATGGTCGCCGAAGCCCCTTCATAGGTTGTCATGACCGTAACGACTGGGTTTTCAACATCGGGCATTTCACGTACGGCTAATTTTGAAAACGCAACGGCGCCAAACACACAAAGAAGTAAACTTAAAACAATCGCGACAACGGGACGCTTAACCGAGATATCTGAAATCAGCATTAACCTCTGTCTCCCGCGTTCACGTTTAACATATCGTCTGTCGATGCCAGTTGTTCGGTGAGATCGTTGACCTTAAGGCCATCGCGCATATTGACCAAGCCTTGGACAACAATGCGCTCTCCCACCGCCACACCCTCAGTGATCAGAACTTCATCCTGAATTCTTGCACCGAGTGTCACTTGAGTTCGTTTGGCAAGCTGGTCCGCGCCGACAACATACACGAAGCGCTTGGTGCCGGAATACTCGATGGCCTGAACCGGGATAACGGGTTCAGATACGGCAGGGAAGCCCAGGCTGGCCGACATCAACATGCCAGGCTTGAGCTTATGACCTTGGTTATGGCTTTGATTTTCAAAGCTAACCCTAACTTTTAAGTTCAATGTTTCCTGATTGATACGCGTATCGATAGCCACTAACTCACCGGTAAAGAGATCGCCAGGCCAGGCACGATTCGTCGCCGTTACTGCCATTCCTACACTTAACATAGACAGGTAATTTTCCGGAACCTGAAGGTCGAGTCTCATCAAAGACAGGTCATCGAGCGACAATAACTCACTACCGGCGGTAACCATCTTACCTAAGCTGAAATCGAGTAAACCCGCGGTTCCGGAAAACGGCGCTTTAATATAATGAAAATCGAGTTCAGCTTGTGCAGCGGCGAGTCTGGCCTTTGCAATATCGACACTGGCCTTCTGTGCATCAATTTCGGTTTGGGTGATCGCACTTTGACTGATCAGTTTCTGAAACTCTTTAAGCTTACGTTTTTCATCGAAGAGATACGCTTTCGCCTCGGCAACGTTGGCCTGAGGCTTAGCATCTTCGAGTTGGATCAGCAGTTGTCCCGCTACGATCTCTTGATTGGCCGTGACGTTAATGGCCTTAATCTTGCCAGCCATTTCCGGGGCAATAAATACCGACTTGTCCGCTGCTAACTTTCCTATTAAGGCAATTTTTTGAGAAAGCATATGTTGCTCGACAACGCCAGTGACCACAGGTACAACTCTGGGGGCGCGAGTAGATTTATCCCCAGCCTTCTTCGCTTGGGTGAAACTGCTAAATGAAGCAATAGCGGCGAACAACAAAATAATAGGGAGTAAGATCAGACTTTTTTTCATCGAGTAATTCTTTTATTGCTGATTAAATTAGTTGCCACTATTTTAAAGAAAAATCAGGCTTTGTAGGGTAAAGCTGTGTAAAGCAACGCAAATGATAAGATGATTTTGGCGGAAATCTTGTAACAACTCATTAGAAGCAACAAAAACAAAACCAACCACTTACCCTAACTCTAAAACAATCCCAAGCGCGTAACATGCGATACTGGATGTTAATCCGGTTTCAATGGTGAGTTTGGCTCACGAGGATTTGGCTCCATTAAGCTTTTGCCAGATCTCTGGTAATCTTCACGGTGAGGAAGTTAACCTTAAAATGAGGACCCACATTGAAACTTTGCTGGTTAGACACTGACAACAGGGCCGAAGCCTATATTTTCTATAAGCGATTCTTACCCTATGCCCGACTGAGTAAAAAAGAGAGCGTCGGTGTTTTATATACCCGAAAAGATGAAGATGAACGGCAGGTTATCGCGGCAGTCAGGCTAAGACCGATTGGCAGTTTCACGCTTCTCACCGGCATGCTTGTGCATCCGGATTATAGAGAGCAAGGTTTAGCTCACCAAATTATGGTATCTCTGGCGGACATATTTGAAAACAACAGAACGTTTATCTTCTCACTCCCCTCCCTGGTCGGCTTTTATCAACAGCACCAGTTTATTCAGACAGACGATGTGCCTAATGATATTTTGCAACTATTCACAAAATATCAACGGCAGGGAAAGGAGTTAGTCTTGATGAAATTCAAGGATGTAAAAGGATAACATCGAACCATTTTACGAAGAGAGATTTTACAGCCTCTTTAAAATGCAGGCTTTCCTTGTGATTGGAAGCATAATGAAGTAGAAAGATAATCCGACTTCACTTTCAGATCCAGAGACCTTATGACGCCTAAAAAGATTGCCATATTTGTCGATGTTCAAAATATCTATTACACCTGCCGACAAGCCTACGGTCGACAATTCAACTATAGAAAACTATGGCAACATATTAGTCATGAGGGTGAGATATCTTCGGCAACCGCCTATGCGATTCATCGCGGTGATGATGGCCAGTTAAAGTTCCAGGATGCACTAAAACATATCGGCTTCGATGTTAAGCTAAAGCCCTTTATTCAGAGAAGTGATGGAAGTGCGAAAGGTGACTGGGATGTGGGTATCACCATCGATATCATGGAGGCTGCAAGCGAAGTCGATAGCGTTATTTTGCTCTCTGGCGACGGTGACTTCGGTCTCCTTATGCTAAAGATTCATCAAAAGTATGGCATCGATACCCAAGTCTATGGCGTCCCAACGCTAACAGCAAAGTCACTCATCGACTCGGCATGTCAATACCATGAAATTGATGACGCTCTGCTGTTGTAGTGAAGATTCTTGTAGTAAAGAGATTGTACAGATATATAGTGCAGAAATGGATAACGCTCCCCTTTCCCCGATATAAAGAGCAATAGAGAGTAGAGTTGAGACAGAGCAGCTATAATTGAAAGGTCATATTGTCTTTTTGAGGTAACATCATGACTATTTCGACACGTTTGAATGATTATCTTAGCGATAACGAGGTCAACTATAACCTCGTGGCTCACCCCCATAGCTTTAACTCTCTGAGTTCTGCGATTGCCGCTCATATCTCTCCGGCACAAGTGGCGAAAGCCGTAATTCTGGAAGACCATGAGGGACGAAGAATGATGGCGGTCCTCCCAGCCGATCATAAGATCAACTTAGGGGCACTCAGCGAAAAACTTAATCGAGATTTCCACCTGATAAAAGAACAAGCCGTCTACCGGATGTTCAATGACTGTGAACATGGTGCGATACCACCTATCGGTGATGTCTACAATATGGATGCCGTTTACGATGATCTACTAGTGGAGTCCAGTGAGCTGTATTTGGAGGCGGGTGATCACAGTAGCTTTATCCATATGGAAAGGAAAGATTTCGTTCGACTGATTAAAGATGCCAAACATCTTAGATTCAGCCATCAGACCATCCATTAGCTCGGGCAGGCAATAAGGAACCTATGAATATTTCCACATAGGTTCCTATCGTTTCTTTAAAGACTGCCACTGAGGATGAGAGCTGCACTTTTCACAGGACCAGTGCAGGCCAATTAAAGTGGTTGCATGAATGTCTGTGGGTGAAAAAAGTGTGAGATGTGAGCTTTAGCTGGATGTGACCTCAACCTCCTGCAACCGGGAAGCTCCTTTAATTGCTTCCCGCTGCTTTCGCACTGTTATATAGCACTATGCTAAATCTCTAAATCAAAACTGCCACTCTTTAGCAAAATCATACCTGAAGCCAACCACCCAAGATGAGAAGTCCTCGAAGTAATCCATATCACGATACAGATACTCGATATGGAAGCGTAAATTTTCGTCCGGTAACCATTCCAGCGTGGTGTTGTAACCATCGAACTTGCGACTAATGAATTGCCCATAGCCATCATCAAATTCGAAGTAGCCTAACTTAACCTTAAACTGCTCACCCAAAGGATAAGCCGCCGCCAAGTCAATGGTATGGCCATCACGGTCTTGAGATATTTGATCCCTTTTGTAGGTTCGCTCCTGATAAGCTGCGGCTAAATACAGGCCATTATCAAAACCATGAGCCAGCGACGCAGCCCACACTTCATCCTCACCGGTGATCACCTCAGAAGCCAGACTATCCTCAATCAGATAGCTGATAGCCCCGTGAAACTCACCATGATCAAAACCAACCCCAAGATTAACCAGATCGGCATCATCGCTGCCACTCCCGCCATCAAACTGTCCAGCCGCAAGCCAACTAAACTTGCCGGTTTGCAAATGATAGGTAAGCATATTATCGACGAAGAAGACGCTCTCGGCATCATAGGCAAACGGACTATTGGCGTGATTGAAGATATCCACATATTCGGCGATCAGAAGATATTGAGGGGGTCTATCTTTACCTATACCCACTCTGCCATAGGGGCTGGCCACAGCGGCATATGCCTTTCTGGCTTTACCAAAATCACCACTATTTGCCATGTCTATGCTCCATTCGCCATGCAATTCGGCTGTCCATCCAGGCATAAACTCATTGGTTGCCCTAATCCCCGCACGAGACAGTGCATCACGAACATCATAAAACGAGTCACCATCCTCATCGATGTAACCGAAAGTCGGCCTCATCGTCGCGTAGGCGCTAATGGTATTGTTGGTTTTCTTGGAAGTATCACTGGTTAACTTATCCGGCGCAGGCTCAACAGCTGGGACAGCCACGACTTGAACTTGCTGTTGTTGCGCTTGGAGTTGTGCTTCCTCTAGCTGTTTGACCTGGTCCTGTAACTTCTCTATTTGCAGCTTCAATGATTCGAGCGTTATATCGGCCCCAACAGCTCTTGTACTAAAAGCTCCTACACAAATTAATATAATGATTAAATTTGCGAGTAGATTGTTTCGCATAATTTTTTCCCGGGATAACTAGCGGTAGAAAAAGTATAGACCATTCTTTTTAAAGATAAGACTTAGATGAAACAGAAGCTTCATGTTCAGAAGTATCAAATTTAATACTAACAACAAGAAAACAGGTGCTGTTTCCAGCTAAGTTAAGGATAAAATTGAAATTTAATTAAGAAGTATTTTTATTTTTCAGAATTTAGACAGTCAATTCCGCTACATTGGTCATAAATTTACAGATTTAGTAATACAGATCTAACTTTGGACCAACTTCCATACTATTACCGCGACTTTTTAGAGTTCGATCACACCTTTGGCAAATCAAGGTTGGTACTTTAGTTACCAGAATATTACAACTTTAAACTTTAAGCATAAAAGGTGAATTTATGGCTGCTAAATTTTTCATACCGTCGGTCAACGTATTAGGACAAAATGCCGTTGACGAAGCTATCGGAGATATCAAGACATTAGGCTTCAAAAGAGCATTAATTGTTACCGATAAACCACTTGTCGAAATTGGTCTCGTTGGACAAGTTGCAGATAAGCTCGGCACAGCGGGTATCGAAGTCATAATCTTCGATGGCGTTCAACCAAACCCAACAACGGGTAACGTCGTAGCTGGTCTCGAATTACTCAAAGCTAATGACTGTGACTTTGTGGTTTCACTAGGTGGTGGTTCACCTCATGATTGCGCTAAAGGTATCGCCTTAGTGGCTACTAACGGTGGCAGCATTAAAGATTATGAAGGTCTTGATGTCTCTGCTAAACCTCAACTGCCGCTTGTTGCTATCAACACGACAGCAGGTACTGCCAGCGAGATGACACGTTTCTGTATCATCACCGACGAAGACCGTCATATTAAGATGGCCATTGTCGATAAGCACACCACTCCGATTCTATCAGTCAACGATCCTGAGTTGATGTTAGCAAAACCTGCCGGCCTAACGGCTGCTACTGGTATGGACGCACTGACTCACGCAGTTGAAGCTTATGTTTCTATCGCTGCTAACCCAATTACCGATGCTTGTGCCATCAAAGCTATCGAGCTTATCAAAGCTAACTTAGCTGAAGCTGTAGATAATGGTCAGAATATCGATGCTCGCGATCAGATGGCTTATGCCCAATTCCTCGCGGGTATGGCATTCAATAACGCAAGCCTTGGTTATGTTCATGCTATGGCACACCAACTCGGTGGTTTCTATGACCTTCCACACGGTGTATGTAATGCGCTGCTACTTCCACACGTTCAAGAGTACAACGCACAAGTTGCTGCACCACGTCTGAAAGATGTTGCTAAAGCTATGGGTGTTGACGTGTCAGCGATGGATGATGCACAAGGAGCTAAAGCGGCAATTGATGCTATCAAAGCACTTTCTGTGGCTGTGAAGATCCCTGAAAACCTCACTAAGTTAGGCGTGAAAGCGGAAGATATTCCAACACTCGCCGATAACGCTCTTAAAGATGCATGTGGTTTCACTAACCCTAAGCAAGCGACACATGAAGAGATCTGTCAGATCTTTACTAACGCTTTGTAAAAATACTCTTTGCGCCAATAAAATAGGCGCAAATGAAGTCGTTTCGTTTTCTCCCTGCACTTGAGAGCGTAACCCAAAGGTCCATTTCATTAGGAATGGGCCTTTTCTTTTGCCCGGTTATCCCTTTCACTTAGCCTATAACCATCAAATATGCCAACAAAATGGACAAATGATGAGATAACTAGCGATCTAACTCAAAATTTCGATATAAACAATTACACATAGTGATACAAGTGTTATACCTTGTCGTCAGTTAGCTTTTTCCCTGCAAAGAATCAGCAAGCTAGAAGGCCTGTTTACTCTATATGAGTGGACGGGCCTTTTTCATTTATTTTCTCTATTAGTTTTTATTTGATTACCGGATGCAGTCAAGAATGCATATCACACTCTTATGAAATGAGATTGGTTGAGATGACATCGACTGAGGATAGAGTGTTTGTATGGAGAAAACGCTCTGATTAAATCACTGGTGCAGATTTTAGATGCTTAGCTTAGGTAATGACAAAGCAGAAATATATTTCAATAATCGATAGACATAAAAAAGGCCGCCCGAAGGCAGCCTTTAATTATTATCTGGATAAATTCCAGATTAGATAGCTACTACGTTTGCAGCTTGAAGACCTTTTTGGCCTTGCTCAACTTCAAAAGATACTTTCTGACCTTCTGCAAGAGTTTTGAAACCATCTGAAGCGATAGCACGGAAATGAACGAATACGTCATCACCGCCATTTTCTTGAGAAATAAATCCGAAACCTTTCTCTTCGTTAAACCATTTTACTGTACCAGTAGTTGAATTAGACATGTATTGCCCCTTATTAAATTCATTAAAAAAAATATCGCGAAAATGCGAAGTGCTGAGAAGTTGAATTATTACGATGAAGCTAAGGGAAACACTACGGACAAAAACTTTCGAAGATCTGACGCGGGTTTACTTTACTTGATTCTTTAATAACTCCAAACAACAGAGCGATGCGTAGAATACCACGAATTCACGATTTGTAAACATAAACTATTCAGATAAACCAAATTAAGGGTTTCAGCCGTAAAGAGGCAGCGGGCTAGATTTAAGATATAACAAAAAGGCCCACGATAATTCGTGAGCCTTTTTCAGAGCTGAGTTTATCTCCTATTGCTAAGCTTTCGCCTCACCTTTCACTCGCTCTCTGAGCTTTTGCATCATCACATAAAACACAGGAACCAGCAGAGTACCTACAATAGTCGCTGCAAGCATGCCGCCGAACACAGAGTAACCCAGAGCACGACGACTTCCCGCTCCTGCACCAGTCGCGATGACCAGAGGAAGCACACCAAGCAGGAAGGAGAAGGCGGTCATTAATACCGCACGAAAACGCAGTCTGGCAGCCGTTTCACCCGCATCGAGAATACTCTTACCCTCCTCTCTTAACTGCTTTGCAAACTCAACGATCAAAATAGCATTCTTACAAGCGAGGCCTATCAAGAGTACCAAACCAATCTGGGCATAGAGGTTCAAGTCTGTTCCCATCAGCCAAATATTGAGGAAGGCCCCAAGCAAAGCAATAGGTACCGCCAGCATGACCGCAAACGGAATAGTCCAACTCTCATACTGAGCCACCAGAAACAGATAAGTGAACACTAACGCCAGACCAAAGATCAACGGCGCAAGGTTACCCGCCTTAATCTCTTGATAGGTTTGACCCGTCCATTCGTAGGTATACCCCGTCGGTAAGCTAATCGCAGCCGCACGCTCCATCGCCTGAATCGCATCACCAGAGCTAAACCCAGCCGCAGGGAAACCGTTAATCGTGGTTGAGTTGAACATATTATAAGCGTTCATCACATCGGGGCCTAAGATAGGCGTCACCGTCACCAGCGTACTCAGAGGCACCATCTCACCACTTGCCGAGCGCACGTAGAAACTGGAAATATCCCTATCCGAATTACGAAACTCACCTTCGGCCTGCACAATAACTCTAAACACCTTACCGTAACGGTTAAAGTCATTCACATACATAGACCCAAGCATGGTCTGCATAGTTGTGAATATCTCGTTCAATGAGATCCCTAACGCCTTGGCTTTATCCCTATCGACATCCACATACATCTGCGGGACATCGGCACGGAAGTTACTAAACGCCATGGCAATTTCAGGCTGTGAATTAGCTTCCATGATCAAGGCTCGCATAACAGAAGCCAACTCTTGAGGTGAACGACCTTGAGTATCCTGCAGCACAAACTCAAATCCTCCCACGCTACCCACACCTGGAATTGGAGGCAATGAGAACGCCATGGCTTTCACCGAAGGATTAGCCGCATATTTAACCTGCAGCTTAGCCACGATAGCCGCCTCGACCATATCTGGAGTATCTCGCTCCTCCCAGGAGGAGAGAGTAACGATCATCAAACCACCATTGGACGATACAGAACCGGTTAAGATACTGAAACCACTGGCGTGGATCACATTCTCAACACCAGGTTCAGCCAGAGTCAACTCGACTAACTCTTTCATCACCTCTTCGGTGCGGTTAAGTGATGCACCATCGGGGAGTTGGATATCGACCATAAAGGCTTTCTTATCTTCCATAGGCACAAAACCTGAAGGTAAGATTTTTGCCACTCCGCCCGTGACCGCAATTAAACACACATAAACCACAACCACTAAAGAAAGTTTACGGGTCAATGATGAGACGAGTCCCATGTACTTACCGGTGAAACGTTCAAAGTATTTATTAAACGAGGCATGAAAACCTGTTTCATGTTGTTTAGGTGCTCTGAGTAGTGAGGCACATAGCGCCGGACTCAAGGTTAGCGCGTTTATCGAGGAGATAAGTACGGCGATACAGATGGTCACAGAGAACTGCGCATACATCTGCCCCGTGATCCCGGGCATAACGGCCGTGGGAGCAAATACGGCAAGCAACACCAGCGTGGTGGCAATAATGGGGCCGGTAACCTCCTTCATCGCCTTAGATGTCGCCTCCTTTGGAGATAGGCCTTCATCCTGCATCAGACGAGTCACGTTCTCTACCACCACGATCGCATCATCGACCACAATACCAATGGCTAAGATTAAAGCGAACAGAGACACGGTATTAATGCTCATGCCAAACAGAAGCAGGAACGCAAAGGTACCAATCAAGGAAACCGGAATCGCAATACCGGGAACCAGAGTCGAGCGGGCATCCTGCAGGAAGATATAAACAACTAACACAACCAGTGTGATAGAGATAAAGAGTGTTTGTACTACCTCTTTAATCGAAGTTTCAACGAACTCAGTCGTGTCATAAAGCACTTCGTATTCCAGATCCGTTGGAAAACGCTCTGACAGCTTAGCCATTTCGGTTTTAATTCCGGCGGCGACTTCCAATGCATTAGCATCAGGTGACTGATAAACAGCAATAATTGCCGAAGGCTTATTGTTTAACTTACCCTGTGCATCATAGGTTTGAGAACCTAACTCGACACGGGCCACATCGCTGACAACGACTTTGGAACCATCGTTGTTCGCTCGGATCATAACATCCTTAAATTCCTGTGGATCTTTCAAGCGCCCCTTAGTTTGTAAGGTGTATTGAAACTGCTGGTCAGGATCCACAGGCGCCGCACCGATGCGTCCTGCTGCCACTTGAATATTTTGCTCCTGCAAAGCAGCAATAACGTCCTTTGCTGTCACGCCAAAGCTGGCCATTTGATTGGGATCGAGCCAGATCCGAATTGCGTAATCGAGCGAGCCGATAACCTGAACCTTAGAGACACCATTTTGACGAGCAAGCGCATCCTTGATATTCAATCCGGCATAGTTAGTAATAAACAGCGAGTCGAAGGTCTCGTTGGGGGAAACCAGATTCACGACCATCAACATATTCGGGCTCTGCTTCTCGACTTTAACCCCCTGACGTTTAACCTCTTCGGGCAGACGCGGCATCGCCTGTTGCACTCTGTTTTGTACTTTAACCTGTGCCATATCGGCATCGGTGCCCACTTCGAATGTCACATTTAATGCATAACTTCCATCGTTGGCACTCTTTGACTCCATATAGAGCATGCCTTCGACGCCATTGACCTCAGCCTCTAGTGGCTGAGCTATGGTATCTTTAACCACACCGGCACTCGCACCGGAATAACTCGTAGACACGTTAATTTGCGGTGGCGCAATTTCAGGAAATTCAGACACCGACAAAATAGGAATCGAGATAAGTCCAACCAAGGTCAACACAGTCGAAATAACAAACGCGAACTTAGGCCTGTTAATAAAAAACTCGCTAATCATTGCAGTCCCCTTCATTCAGACCCAACCCGCCTAAACAAACGCTCAATCTTATGAATCTGTTAATAAAAAACTCACTAATCATTACAGCCCCCTTCACTCAGATTCAGATCCTGCCCGTCTAAACAAACGCTCAATTTTATGAACCTGTTTATAAAAAAATCACTCATCATGGCGGTCCTTATTTTGACGTATTACTATCGGGTGATGACTGAGACTCTTTAAACGGCACAACTTCTTGCTCAACCGCCTTCACCTGAATACCCGGGCGAATTTTCTGCAGTCCGTCTACGACGATGCGTTCTCCATCATTCAATCCGCTTATCACACGCCAATCGATACCAAAACGCTCTCCAAGTTCAACAATTCGTTTTTCAACCATATCTTGATCATTTAGCACCATCACAAATCGGCCCTGTTGATCTTCCTGAACCGCCGCTTGTGGGATTAGCAATGCGTTCTCTTTTACCGGAGATTCAATCACGAGCGTGACAAACATTCCCGGCAACATCATTTTCGCACCGTTTTTGAATGTGGCTCGAATGGGTAAAGTGCCCGTCGCCGCATCGACTCTGTTACTTACAAAATCGATAAAACCCGTTTCGTTAAACATAGAGCCATTTGGCAGTCGCAGGCTGATAACGATATCCGAAATCTGTATCTCTCTATCGGCCGCCTTAGAAAAGTTTTGCTTAGCGTTAATCAAGGCTTTTTCAGCAACCTGAAAATTAACCCACATAGGTTGCAGTTGAACCAGGTTAGCCATGTCTGAATTTGGGGTGATGATGTCACCGGTACTGACCATAGCATTACTGATACGTCCGGAAATAGGTGCATATACCTTGGTATAGCTTAACTGCAGCTCGGCACCTTGCACCGCAGCCTCAGCCTGAACAACACCTGCCGCAGTCGTGAGTTTACGCGTGGTGAGTTCATCCATATCCTGAGCGCTGATCATGCCGTCTGGCAGTAAGCGTCTACCACGCTCCCAGTTCATGACGGCGACATCACGCGAAGCGAATGCCTGCTTTAACACTGCTTTGTGTTGAGCTAACTCAGCGACGTACGTAGCAGGGTCTATCTCGAACAGAAGATCCCCAGCAGTCACATCGTCACCTTCGACGAACGTTCTTTGAAGTAACTGCCCCTGAATTTGAGATTTTATGGTGACATCTTCTGACGCATTGGTACGGCCAACAATCTCCGTTTTTGACTGGATCTCTTCCGTTTTAGCGGTGTTGACTATCACACTTGGTAACATGGCCTGTCTGGGCGCCGGAGCCTCACCGCATGCAGTAAGCTGTAAACCTGCGATGAAGAGAATTCCCCATTTAAATTTTGAAACGGTTTGAACAGCCATACAGGCCTCCGATAAGAGTTTATAAATTTAGATTATTTTCAAGAAATTATAAGCAGATAAAAGATTTATTGAAACCTGTTTACAAGTTTATTTCATAATACTAACAGTCAAAAAACGGTGACAAACCTTTTAATGCAACTATTCCTTAAGCCTTAAGCTCCCAATACGGGTAAACGACTCTAAAGTGATGCAAAAGCAAAGATATTTAGCCTAGCTTTATTCTAGATTTTGAATCTGGTGAATTCTCCTTTAAAAATCAAAAGTAGGAAAATCAGATAGCATCAGCTTTACTGATAGATAATACCAATCGGTATAAGCTCTATTCACAAATCCTCAAAAACTCTCAGGAAAAATCATCTTTATACCGATTGGTATTAATGATCATTGACCAAATAAATCAAAAAACTGTCAATTAGCTGTTGCTTTATTAACCGAAAGCGAAGCAAGTTTTAAAACAGTGGTAAAAGTGAGATCTAGCACAAGGTTATAGGTAATAAACTCATGCTAAAAAAGAGTCAGACCAGCTTGAATAACTTCTGACTTATTACGTTAACCGGAAGAGTAAACGTATATGAATAAGAACAAATAAAGTTGACCAAATTGAATAGCGATGCCTATGATGGCAACAGTATCCGAAAACAGGTAGGTAATATATGACAGCAATTTCCCATGTCTACAACTATACAGTTCGATGCCCACACATTAAGGACCCTGCACATCCAACCACCTGGCAAAACCATGTAGAATTTAATCAGTCTTGCGAAATTGGCTTAAGCAGAATCACTAAATGGCATGGCCGTTCGGGTCACCGTATTTTTGAGATTGATGGTTTTGTCGTTCGTGAAGCCGAGGATGAAAGCGCATACTTTGCGATGCAAACCAGTCGACTCAGAGGCGATGGCCACGCTTTGGTTACTTTCAAAATATTTATGGATGACGCGACTAAAGACACATCAGTCGAAGAGATTATGCAGCACCTTATCGCAGACTATAGCGACAAGATCGCAGGTCTTTAATATAGATGAACGTTTTCACTCTTTAGCAATTAAATGCCTTTAATATATAATGAAACTGCCTCAATTGATGAGGCAGTTCACGTTCCAACCCGACCAAATTCTGCACAGATCACACTTTCATACTTTCCCTCCCCCAGGAAAAGCACCAGATAAGTTTAATGGTAAAAAAATAACACCATAAAAAATCAATAACTAACACTAAACATTGTAAAATCTAACGACTTTACCACTCATTTCTATCCAATTGCCGATTTTTATAGGTACTGTTACACTTTTTCAGCCATTAATCTGTTCATAAAAATTAGAAAACATTATTGGTCGTGATTGGAAAACAACGAAACAGAGTCATCTGCCAATCCTATGTATGATTAAACCTCTTCATTATTAATTAGTTAAAGGATAATTAAACTCATGCAAGAAATGGTCAATATAGTCATCGTCGGTGGTGGTGCTGGTGGTATGGAGATCGCCACAAAACTAGGTCGTAAACTTGGAAAAAAGGGGAAAGCTCGGGTCACTCTAATTGATTGTGCCGAGAGCCACGTCTGGAAGCCATTGCTCCATGAGGTTGCCACCGGCGCACTGGATATCGGTATAGATGCCCTCAGTTATCGAGGTCATGCCGCCAATCATGGTTATCATTTTCAGCAAGGTGCTATGACCAATATTGATCGTGATAATAAACAGGTTATCTTAGCGCCTATTATGGATGATTCCGGTGAAGAACTGTTGCCGGCACGTCGTATCAGTTATGACTATCTGGTTATTGCCATCGGCAGTATTGCCAATGACTTCAAGATCCCGGGTGTGCGCGAGCACTGTGTCTTCTTAGACAGTACAGAGCAGGCTATGCAGATCCGCAGCATGTTACTCAATAAATTCATGCGCTATGCGAGCCACCACCAGCTGGATGAGAAGATAAAAATTTCTGTTGTTGGAGCGGGGGCCACCGGAGTTGAGATGTCTGCCGAAATGCATCACGCCGTCGATCAGCTCAGCGGTTTTGGTTACAAAATCGATAGCAGCCTGTTAGAGATAACCTTGGTCGAAGCCGATGAGCGAATTTTACCTAAAGTAGAGAAAAAAGAGATCTCGGATTCGGTAGCGAAGGAGCTTACCGCAATTGGTGTCAATGTGCTTACCAGTACCCGTATCAGTGAAGTCACCCCCGAAGGATTACATACTACCGAGGGACAACAGATCCCTGCGGATATGGTTATTTGGTCAACGGGAGTTAAGGCACCCGATTTCTTGAATGAAATTGGTGAGCTTGAGAGTAACCATATCAACCAGGTTATGGTTAAGCAAAATATGCAGACAACCCGCGATCCCCATATCTTTGCCATTGGAGATTGCGCAGCCTGCCCACAGGAAGATGGAAGCTGGGTCCCGCCAAGAGGCCAGTCGGCAAGACAGATGGCATTGATGACGGCGGATAACATCAGCCTGATGCTGGAAGATAAATCACCTTGCCACGAATACGTTTATAAAGATCTGGGCTCATTGGTTAACTTGTCTAAATTTCATACCGTGGGTAACTTGATGTCATTCATGGGAGGAGGCGTATTGGTCGAAGGTAAGATAGCCAGGTTCGTCTATACCTCCTTGTATCGCAGACACTTGATCGAGCTTCACGGTGTATTTAAAGGGACCTTGCTGATGTTTGCCAAGGGGATCAGCCGCATTATTCATCCTCACCTGAAGCTTCACTAACCTCGGGGAGTAAACCAACAGTTGTCACATGAAGCCTCCGAAGGGAGGCTTTTTCATTTCTGAAAAAAAGGTTAAAATAACAAACAATCGACAACATTTATCACTCATACCAATCACCTTATTGAGTTATTGGCATAAGCAATTCACATAAGAGTAACCATGACTAAATCACTATCACTAACATTGATCCTTGCCACTCTCATTACCCTATCAGCCTGTGCGGAGCTTAAAGAAACGGGACGTATAATCGGAGACACCACCAAAGAGGTGACAACTGAAATTGGTCATGCGACGAGAGACACAACTAAGGCCATAGGTCATGCATCCCGCGATGCTGTAAAATCGGTTAACGACGATCTAAGCAAAAAAGACTAACTCTGTATAGTTGGCCCGGTTATCGCTCCGGGCCGAAATAGGTAATGTTTATTGCCCGCTAAGCGGCGCTGGCTCTTTTCCCATGTGCCTGTGGCATACCTTTCTCGTCGACATTCATGCAAACCATCGACAAATGAGTCACTTTATTTCTCACTTCACATCGAACAAGAATAGAGGTGTTGCCGTCACTGATTAACTCCAGACGAAATACCATAGCCCATCTAGTCCCTAACCTAACTCATTTCACAGTCACAAAAGCTCAACATTAGTGTCCTCTGCTCGTCATATAGATCACCGACTATCATCGCGTTAACCAGCTAGTCTCAAAATAAACTCAATAATTTAAGGGTGATGATAGTGATTAATATGAAAACTGTAGCTGCGCTCGTTTCATGCAGTTTAGTGACTATGGCAGCCAATGCTGCCCTGTTACCATCGACGCAGACTGACAGCGAATGGTTTAAAGCCAGCGCGCTTAAGGTCGCGGAAAAAACTGAACAACAGACTAAAGTGAAGGCTAAAAACGTCATTCTTTTTGTCGGTGATGGTATGGGGATCTCAACCTTGACCGCCGCCAGGATCTATCAGGGGCAACAAGTTCAAGGCAATAAAGGTGGTGAAGAGAACTTTCTCAGCTTCGAGAACTTTCCAAATACGGCATTAGTTAAAACCTATAATACCAACCAGCAGACTCCTGATTCTGCAGGCACCATGACAGCGATGGCCACAGGCGTTAAGTCTAAGGCAGGCGTATTATCTGTCTCCGATACCAGCCTACGCGGTAACTGCTTGTCATCTAAAGGGAATGAATTGATCACTCTCGTCGACCTTGCCAATGAAAAAGGACTATCCACTGGTGTTGTCAGTACCGCACGTATTACCCATGCAACGCCGGCAGCCACCTACTCAAATACCCCGGAACGTAACTGGGAAGCTGACAGCAATCTACCGGCGGAGGCCATTGCAAATGAGTGCAAAGATATCGCATACCAGCTTGTGATGCGTGATGAAGCAAATGCGCTTTCTGTGGCTCTCGGTGGCGGCCGACGTAACTTCCTCCCGAATACGGTTACAGATGGCGAAGACAAGTCAGGCCGTCGAGCCGATGGCGTAGACCTGACTAGAACCTGGACCGAAAACTTCAGCAACTCTGCTTACGTGTGGAATAAGGCCGAGTTCGATGCCATAGACACAAGTGCGACGGACCACCTGCTGGGCTTGTTTAACTCTTCACACATGGAGTATGAGGCAGACAGGGCCGATGATACGGCCGGTGAGCCCTCGCTTACACAGATGACCACTAAGTCTATCGACATACTAAAGAAGAATGAGCAGGGCTACCTGTTAATTGTTGAGTCGGGTCGAATAGACCACGCCCACCATGCTGGCAACGCACACCGTGCACTGGCTGACACAGTTGAGCTTTCAAACGCGGTGCAGGCCGCACTCGACAATACCGATCCTGAAGAGACCTTAATCATGGTTACCGCGGATCATAGCCATGTATTCACTATTGCCGGTTACCCGAAACGCGGAAATCCTATCTTAGGCTTAGTTCACAATGTCGATGGCAACCTGGCCAGCGCCGACGATGGAAAGCCATACACCACGTTAGGTTACACCAATGGTCCCGGTGCCGTGATTGGTCTGCGTGACGATCTTTCATCGGTAGACACTCAAGATAAAGACTTTATGCAACAGGCGCTTATTCCAATGGGAAGTGAAACTCATGCGGGTGAAGATATCAGCTTACATGCCACAGGCCCGGGTTCACATCTGGCCCAGGGCGTTATCGAGCAAAATGTTATTTTCCATATCATCAATCAGGCCCAATCCCTTGGCGGCACGAAATACTAGAATTCTGGAGCAATAAAATGAATAAGAAATTACTCGTACTGTCTATGGCAGCAATACTAGGTCTGGCGGCATGTGGCAGCGATGGTGACAATGGCGTAAACGGCAACGATGGGAACAATGGCAGCGATGGTAGTAACGGCAGTGATGGTAAAGATTGGACAGCCGTTAACGAGTGGTATATCGATGGCCAGCGTCGCGTAACAAAAGCGGCCGACACCAAAGTAAACAACCAAGCAGGCGCTGCTAAGAACATCATATTGTTCGTTGGTGATGGTATGGGGATCTCCACTATTACCGCCGCGCGCATTCTTGAAGGGCAGTTAAAAGGAGATACGGGGGAGGAGAACTCACTCTCTTTTGAAACCCTTCCCCATGTCGGCCTGGCTAAGACTTACAATATCGATGGCCAAACGCCGGATTCTGCCGGTACCATGACGGCGATGGTCACAGGCGTTAAAACCGATGTCGGTGTGATATCTCAGGCCGAGGGAGTCATCCGTGGAAACTGCGGCTCAACCTCGGGCCAGCACCTGATGACCTCACTCGAGCTCGCTTCAATGGCCGGCTTATCGACAGGGGTAGTCTCAACCGCCAGAATCACCCATGCAACCCCAGCTGCGACCTATGCTCACTCACCGGAGCGCAACTGGGAAAGTGATGCCGACCTACCCGCTGAAGCGATAACAAATGGATGTAAAGATATTGCCGCTCAACTATTAGACTATAGCTACGGCACTGGAATAAATGTGGTCATGGGGGGAGGTCGACGCGCCTTTATTCCAAATACCGTTATCGACGGCGAAGGTAAAACAGGTAAACGTAAAGATGCACGAGACCTCACCGCAGAATGGACGGCAAAATACACCAATGCGGCCTACGTTGAAGACAGAGACAGTTTTCTGGCACTAGACCCAACAACGACCGACCATGCCCTTGGCCTGTTCAACTCATCCCACATGGAGTATGACTACGACCGGACGACACAAGGGGTAACGGGAGAACCTTCACTGGCCGAGATGACGGCTAAAACCATCGACATTCTCAAGAAGAATGATAAAGGCTTTGTGCTTATTATCGAAGCCGGTCGAATCGATCATGCACACCATGCGGGTAATGCAGCCAGAGCCCTTCACGATACCATTGCACTCTCTGAAGCTGTGCGTGTCGCGATGGAGAAGACCTCCTCTAAAGATACTCTGCTTATGGTCACCGCCGATCACAGCCATGTATTTACCATTGCGGGCTATCCAACCCGTGGTAACCCGATACTCGGTCTGGTGAAAGGAAACGACTCTGCAGGCCTGCCGATAGTCACCAACTCGACGGACTCTAACGGCCTGCCCTATACCTCCGTTGGATATACCAATGGACGCGGGTTTGCCAACCTAAACACGGGTGGCGATGAGCGTTATGGTTACCCTATCCAGACGGGTCGGGTGGATCTGAACTATGTCGACACGCTTAATGCCGGTTTCCATCAAGAGGCGCTCATTCCATTAGAAAGTGAAACTCACGCCGGTGAAGATGTCGGGATATTCGCAAGCGGTCCCGGCTCACACCTGATACAGGGAACGGTAGAGCAAAACCATATCTTCCATGTGATGAATCACGCGGCAAACTTAGTGGTAAAAGCACAAGCGACCCAGTAAATATCGACAGAGAGATTAACAAACTAAATCATTGCACTTAAAGATATGGTTTAGTCAATCAGGGTCACAAAGATGAGTTTTGATGACCTTGATTTTATTTTTCCTTAAAAAAGTAGTGGAGTTTTCATGAAGTACACTTTACTTGGCGCTGCGATATTGTTTTCGATTAGCCTCCCCTCTCTTGCCCATTCAGCAACGGAGGATCAAGAGCTACAACAAACGCCAGTGTCTTCATTTGAGTGCGAAGAGTTAACCTCTGACAACATAGATGTCCGATATGCCGTTTTTAGTGGCCAACCTCAATCGGGCGGTGAGGTGAGCAATAGGGATATTCGACTCATTAAAAGCCAGAATAGAGTGATCTACAAAAAATCCCCCATAGCGTTTGAGGCTTGGGATAGAAATGGCGAATATGTACGTTATTTTCCACAGGAGCAGCGCTCAATCACTTATCGGCCAAGCGACCTCCGCTCTCTCAATATGACCTATGACCTTGAGCAACTTTTCCACTTAGTATCGCCTAAGCTCAAATCACAACTAGAGCCGACTGAGAGTATCGGGCGTTCATGTTTTACAGTGAATAAATACCGAGGCAAACAAGATGGACAAGAGATAGAGCTGGAGTGGATAGCATCACTTTCGCTCCCCTATCTACTTACCTTAGGGCAGGGCAAGCAACGGAGAACCTATCGCTTAATCTCGGCTAACACCATCAGCAAGAACGAATTCGATGCCCTCACCAGAGATTATAATGATTTGGATTTCGCCGATGTCGGCGATAGTGAATCAGACCCTTTTATCGCTAAGATGATAACTCAGGGATTTATCCAACATGGTAATTCAGGTTTTTATGACAGTAATGGCAATCGGCTATCTGATGGTCAAGGCAGTCATGCTCACTAAACGTTATAGACACTAGCCGTGACATACACTGGCCTTTAGATACACAGACCTGCAAATAAAAAAGTCTGCCGATGCAGACTTTTTTCATATAAAACCAATCGGGGAAATTGCCTGACCAAGCTATTTCAGATAACGCTTAAGTTCATCAATAAAGGTATCAATATCGGCGCGACTTATATCGGCATGAGTCACTAACCTAAGTGTGGAACCAGAGCTTATCAAGATGCCGCTCAGCTTTAGTTTCATTGCGAGAGACGCGATATCCACGCCATCATTTACATGTGCGAATACCATATTTGTCTGAACCGATAGGATATCGACTCTGAACTCTGTCAGTGTCGACAGCTGCTCTGCAAGATAACGGGCATTATCATGATCGATGGCTAAGCGCTCAACCTGATCCGTTATAGCTAAACCCGCTGCCGCAGCAAGTATACCAGCCTGACGCATTCCGCCACCTAACATTTTACGCCAGCGCCTCGCTTTACCTATCAAGCGTTCATCACCCAACAGGATAGATCCCACCGGAGCACAAAGGCCTTTAGATAAGCAGATAGAGACAGAATCAAAATATTGAGTGATCTCGCTAATCGCAATATTCTGGGCAACGGCCGCATTAGCCACTCGAGCCCCGTCGAGGTGAATTTTCAACCCATGGTTAAAAGCTAACTGTTGCGCCTCGGCAATATAGCTCTGGGGAAGCACCTTGCCGCCGATAGTATTTTCTAAACTCACCAATCGCGTATTGGCAAAATGCACATCATCGGGCTTTATTGCTCCTTTGATATCCGACAGTAAAATCGAGCCATCGGCTTGATTGTTCAGGGGCTGAGGTTGGATGCTACCAAGCACCGCGGCGCCGCCACCTTCAAATTTATAGTTATGTGCCTGTTGACCACAGATATATTCATCACCACGGTCACAATGTGACATCAGGGCTAACAAATTAGCTTGTGTACCCGATGAGGTAAACAAGGCGCCATCGAAACCATACATTTCAGCAGCCTGTGCCTCTAAACGGTTTACTGTTGGGTCATCACCATAAACATCATCCCCAACTTCGGCAGTCGCCATCGCTTTACGCATCGCCTCTGTCGGCATGGTCACGGTATCGCTACGAAAATCTATCATCAGGCCCCTTTACAACAAATAAAATATTTCGAGATTAGGCATACTAACCTTACTGCTGACAAGGTGCTACTGTTAAAAGAGCAGAGTGCTGGCATCAAATATAACAAGGTTATTTTGGGTGAATTTCAACCATATCAAACCAAAACAAGCATTTTAACAACGTAACAACATTGGTGATTAGCAATAATAGGCGCGGCAACCTCTAGAGCCCGCGACACAACAGAGATCAACAATTAAGCCGTACATAAATAGATTAGTTAAACTAATATCAAAACACAAAAAATGTCAGTTCCCACCACCGGGATTTTAGTGCAAAATCTCTGCTCTTTTCTCACGATGGCGTATTCCAATGCAAGAAGTTCAATTTATCAGCCTTCTCTGGCTTGTCGGTATCATTGCTGAAGCGATGACGGGAGCCTTATCCGCCGGAAAAAAACAGATGGATCTTTTTGGTGTTGTGATTATTGGTTGCGCCACCGCGATAGGCGGCGGAACCCTAAGAGACATGCTACTGGGTAACTACCCGCTAATATGGGTCGAGAACGTACATTACCTGATAGCCATAGCGTTTGCTTCGCTATTAACCGTATTAATCGCACCGGTAATGCGTTATCTGTCCAAGCTGTTTCTGGCTATCGATGCACTCGGCTTAGCCGTATTTTCCATCATAGGTGCCCAGAAAACCTTAATGTTAGGTTTTAGCCCGGTTGTCGCTGTCGTCATGGGAGTTGTCACCGGAGTATTTGGTGGCGTGATCCGCGATATCTTGTGTAACCAGGTACCTTTGATTTTCAAGAAAGAGCTTTACGCCTTAGTAGCACTGCTAACCGCGGGCCTATATGTTGGCCTTAAGTCTTTTGAAATAGCCGAGTCGATCAACTTAGCTATCTGCTTATCATTTGGTTTCAGCTTCAGAATGTTGGCGATTAAATTTCACTGGGGCATGCCCAAGTTTGATTACCAATACGAACACGGCCATGATGGCGCGTCACATTAAAGTTAGCCTTAAGCATTCAAAAAAAAGCCAGACACAAATGTTCCAGACATAGCGAAAGCCACTTTCTCCCTATCTGACCTCCATGGATGGAGGGAATGCCTGTAAATGCAGGGAGCATTTTAGGCCATGGGTGGACTTCATAAATGTTCCAGACATAGCGAAAGCCACTTTCTCCCTATCTGACCTCCATGGATGGAGGGAATGCCTGTAAATGCAGGGAACATTTTAGGCCATGGGTGACTTTCATAAGTGTTCCAGACACAACGAAAGTCACTTTCTCCCTATCTGACCTCCATGGATGGAGGGAATGCCTGTAAATGCAGGGAACATTTTAGGCCATGGGTGACTTCCATAAATGTTCCAGACATAAAGCCGGTTTCTATCCTTCCCTGGGAAACCGACATAAATGTTCCAGACATAACGCCTATTAGTGTGCATCCCTGCCAAATAGGCATAAATGTTCCAGACATAGATAAGGTCGGCATATGCCGACCTTATCTGTTCTTAACGCTTACCCGATAACCCTACCGGATCACACTGAAGGCGTCTCCTTCAGATGAAGATCCATCTGTGGATATGGAATACCGATATTGGCTTCATCGAGAGCGAGTTTAATCTGCTCAAGCAGTTCGAAATATGCAGGCCAATAATCACTGCCCTTAACCCAGGGACGTACAACAAAGTTAACCGAAGAATCGGCCAGCTCTGAGATAGCAATCGTATAAGCAGGATCTTTTAAGACGTACTGGTTATTCTCAACGATTGTAGTCAATACCTTCTTAGCTTCGGCTAAATTGGCATCGTATGACACACCTATCACCAAGTCGACACGACGGGTATCCATGGCAGAATAGTTAACAATAGTCCCATCCATCATCGCCGAGTTAGGCGCAATAATCAGCTTATTGTCCGGTGTTAACAGCTTGGTCGAGAAAATAGTGATCTCATCGACGGTACCCGAGATACCTGCTGCATCCACATAATCACCCACACGACAGGGACGAAACAGTACCATCAAGACGCCAGAAGCAAAGTTAGACAGTGAACCCTGCAGCGCCAGGCCAACGGCTAAACCGGCGGCACCAATTACGGCGACTAAAGACGCAGTTTGAACGCCTAACTGTCCCAATGTCGCAACGACCGTGAACGCAAATACCAACGCCCAGGCAATATTAGAGACGAAAGAGACCACAGTTGGGTCAATTTTTCGCTTAGTCATTAACTTATCTGATATTTTTTTAGCTACACCCGCCAGATACTTACCGACAAGAAAGATGACAATTGCAAAAATAATTTTCATTCCATAGGCCACGATAAGCTCTGGTGCTTGCTCGATCAAACCTTCCAAGTTTTCCATTAAATAACTCCCTAAAAATTAACCAAACACCGTTTGGACATATCAAAACTCTATTAGATGATTTAAATTTAATCATCTAATAAATCAAATTCAATTATCTATAAATCAAAAAGCCTATAGTTCAAAGTTTATCCAGCTCAACTATCTATTCAAATCTACGACAAACTCGACTCGTCGATTTGAGGCTCTCCCCTCGGGCTTTTCATTGCTGGCAACAGGTGATTCACTCCCCATCCCTTTTACAATAAAACGAGAAGCACTAAAGCCATAATCCTCCACCAAAATTTGCTTTACAGCAGTGGCTCGCTGAGCCGATAACTTTTGGTTTAAGTCCAAACTTCCCATAGCGTCTGTATAACCCAGAAGGCAAAGGTTCACATCATAGCGTTGCAGAAACTGCTTTAATCTTGCCAAGGTTTTCCACTGAGAAAACAGCACTTCAGCCTTAGCAAACTCAAAATTCAGCGGCAACTCACTGAGTTCACTACAACTGGGAGGATAAACTTCACCAGCAGTTGTGCTTAAGCATATACTTTCAAATTCGGTCTTTTTCTCACACCCTGCGGCATCGACCCGAGCACCTGGGCGAGTGTCAGGACAGGCATCCTTCATATCGGGAACGCCATCTTGGTCGCTATCGCTCAAGCTAAATGCCGAAAAACTAAGTGTCATGCCTGCAATACATAGAAAACTGAGCATAAGTTGTTTCATCACTCTATCCCGCAGCCTTATATAGTTAATAATTAAAACTATAAACTAAAAGATTTATATCATATCCGAACAAGCCAACTTAAATACTTGTCTTCATGATTTTTCTATCGATGTTAAGTACTTATTTTAACAGAAACAGCAAGGGTAGCCTGAACTAACAAAGGGAAAGGAAATATTCTTGCGGATTGCAAAATGTTTAACAGGAAAATACGCAATAGACAGTGACACTTGCCAGCCTGTCACTCCTCGCCCTTATCAACATAGTGTTATTTTGCCCCTCCCGCGGCCGAAGAGTATTTTATATCTGTCTGCGTAATTATCAAAGCTAAAGCAGTAAAAACTTAATAATCATCGCTGCAGAATACTCTCCCCCGGTTTCAGGGCTATTAGCGCAGATTTATACTATTTGCATCTGGGCTCTGAAATAGTCATAACACCAGTTAAACACAATCGCATAAACAAAGAAAAATATTAAGAATGCCGCTTCAAGAAGCAGGGCTGCGGTTAAACTTATCCCTAAAAACCATGCAACCAAAGGCACAGTGACAAAAATGATCCCACCTTCGAAGCCAAGGGTATGTCCAAACCTCATTAACAAGCTACGTGATGAACGCTCTGCACCAAATTGCTTATCAAACCAGATATTGTAAAAATAATTCCAAACTACGGCGTAAACACTTAAACCCACTCCCACCGCAACCAATGAAGAGGCGTCTTTATCACTGAACATTGCGGCCGCGGGCACCACGATCGCCAACGCTATTATTTCAAATAAAATTGCGTGAAATACTCTCTCTCTGGTTTTCATATCAATACTCCAATCTCTTAACTTGAAGCCATTATCATCTGGATGTAAGATACTTAAAAATTGGATACCATCACAATTACTGATATGTCTACCATTGAACAGCTCACCTCATTCGTCACCACCGTTGAATCGGGCTCATTCTCTGCGGCCGCGAGAAAGTTAGGTAAAGTACAATCAGCGGTCAGTCAAAATATCATGAATATGGAGATAGACACTGACCTGCAGTTATTTGACAGAAGCGGACGTTACCCAAAACTCACCAAGGCCGGAGAGAAGCTTCTGCCACAGGCGAAAGCAGTCATAGCGCAACATAGACGCTTGGATCAACAGGTAAAAGCATTAGAATCGGAGGAGGAGCTAAAACTGACTCTTGCTATCGATGAGGGGATCCCCTACTCAGGGTTGGTCGACCTTCTGCCACAACTGGAGGCACAACACCCGCAACTTCAACTGGAGTTTCTCTGTGCATCGAGCCAGGACGTTATTCAGTTAGTGGCCGATAAACGAGCGACTTCCGGTCTGGTGTTCAGCGAAAATGTCTATCCCGAGATGCTCGACTTCGAAACTCTGGGCACGGTTCAATTCGAGCTATTAGTTAGCCCAAAACATGCTCTGGCACAAACTGATGCCGCCCATGTCGATATTTTGAAACTGCACAGACAACTGGTTATCGGCTCTCAGGGCTCAAAAGTTACCTGGTTTAATCAAGCCCACTCTCCCGATGTTTGGTATGCAGATAACTACTATGTATTACTGGAATTGGCAAAGTCAGGGTTTGGTTGGACACTGCTTCCACTGCATTTAGCGGAGGATGCCATTAACAAAAAACAGCTCTGTAGAGTTCCGGTGCAATTCGAGCAGCTTGGTTGGCAGGCAAATGTGGACGTTATTCAACATACTGCGATGGAAACCTCGGCTAACCGCTCTCTTAGAAAGCTATTAAGAAGGCTACTAAGTTAAAGCGCTTGAAAGCAGGTAGCCCTCAAGCACTCCAGAAAAGCTTACTGGCACTTTTAACGTCAAGAGTTTAAAGATGAAGCCTGAGCATACCAGTTCGACCATACAGGTTTTTCCGGTGCCTCGACTTGTGATTGCATCCCCTCGAGTAAGCGTATCAATAACTGGCGATCTTCCGCTATGGTCGAGTAAAAGAGTGGATCATAAAAGCAACGACGTTGAACAGGTTCCAATTGGGTATCAAAGCCCAGATCGACACCTTTCAGGCATAACTCTCTGGCCTTGCCATGCAGAGTATGCACGTCGGTATCGGCTAACAGATGAGCAACCGGCCCCATCAAAAGAATAAGTGACATTCGTCCGGGTGGTGTTCTCTGCCAATCATTGAGTTTCCCCTGTTTGGCCTTCTCTAAAAGCGTACCCCACTCTGATTGAACTTGAGTCGAAAGCGACTTAGCCTCCACTCCCTCGCCCTTTTCATACTCTGTAAACCACTGTTTTAGAAACTGCTCCATTTCGCACCACTCACTTCAACAATACAGTCATAAAAATCGAGAGTATCATTCACAGCAAGCACTAAGATGTTGGACTTTAGTCTAGATGGGGATGAGTTCACAAAAATTTATCTCTCGTTTAGCTCTTGTTTAGCTCTTGTTTAGCTCTTGTTTAGCTCTTGTTTAGCTCTTGTTTAGTAATATGAAATCCCAATAGCTGCTTTTACAACCTCCTATTTACAGAGTCATTTGCCCTGTAATACTGAGCAATAAAATAATTGCCACTCTTCATTGAAGAATGCTCCATTCAGAGCCTCTCTGATTTTTGAATTCAAGGCGCGTTGTTGAACTCACGGTTACTCCCTCAGAAAACAAATCAACACAGAAATGAGAAAAGGACAGCGATACATTTGTAAACCTCCCTATTTTAGTTCCACTTAAAAGTAGAGTTTCCTCCCTGTTTCTTGCTCGCCAAATATTCCCACGGAGTTAGATCTCCAAGTGAATCATGTGGCCGCTCTTCGTTATATTCATTCATCCAATTATCTGTAATTTCACGTACCTCCCTGAGACTTTTAAACAGATACATGTCCAAAACTTCTGTTCGATATGTGCGATTAAATCGCTCGATATACGAGTTCTGTGTCGGTTTTCCCGGTTTGATGTGCTCCAGTTGAACTCGGTTGAGCTCCGCCCAATCAGCTAAAGCCAGAGAGATAAACTCCGGACCATTATCCATCCGCAGCTTTTGTGGCATACCACGCCAGGCAATAATCCGCTCTAGCACTCTGATAACGCGTTGGGCCGGGAGGCTTAAATCGACTTCGATAGCCAATATTTCCCGGTTAAAATCATCAATGACATTAAACGTTCGGAAGCGATGCCCGCAGTGTAAACTGTCACACATAAAGTCCATCGACCAACATTGATTCATTGCCTCAGGAACCGCTAACGGTGCGGGATTGCGATTAGGCAGGCGCTTCTTGCCCTTACGTCGGAAGTTCAATTTAAGCTCGCAATACACGCGGTAAACACGTTTATGGTTCCATGACTTTCCCTTGCGTCTAAGGACTTTAAACAGCTTGCCAAACCCGTATGCCGGATATTTTTCGGCATGCTCCTGAAGCGCTGCAATAACGGGGTCATCCCGGCACTTATCAGGCTGATAGCGGTATACCGATGGACTGATGCCAACAACGCGGCAGGCAAGACGAATACTGGTTTGATGTACATTGAGCACATAATCAACCAGTTCGCGCCTAACCGCTGGCTTCAGAGCTTTTTTTCGACGAGATCTTTGAGGATCTTATGTTCCAAACTGATGTCTGCAAACATCTGTTTTAAGCGTCGATTTTCATCTTCAAGCTCGCGTAAGCGTTTAATGTCTGAGGCTTCCATACCACCGAACTTACTCTTCCAGTTGTAATAGGTAGCCTCTGAAATACCATATTCCCGGCTGACTTCCTTGATCAGACGACCACCTTCTACTTCTTTCAGGATCTTAATTATCTGAGTTTCGGTATAGCGTGATTTCTTCATTATCATTCTCCTTGAGATTTCAGTGTACCGGGAGAACTCTAATTATGCATGGGACTATTTTAGGGGAGGGTTACACATTCTATTGGTCGCAGCTTTAATTGGAGATGAATATGACAAGCTTCTATGAAAAGAGTTATTCACTCAGGGAGAATGAAGACGAAAATAGTCAAGGTAAACAGAGAACTAAGCAAAATAAGCACAGACGCAGGCAAGAAGCAGTTCAGAAGCGTCAGTACTTCGAGGGGCTCGAAGGCGAGCATCAAGAGCAAAAGTGGCAGTAAAAAGGAGAGCTGGCGGCTTAAGGCTAAGCATTGACATAGGCACAGGCTCGAAGCGCTATACCAGAGAATCCATTGGAATCGTTCTGCTTTGGCTATGCTTGAGTCGACGTTTTTCCGCCTTACGAATATACATATTCATATCTGCGGTTCTCAACCACTCACTGGCATCATTCGCATCCTGATTTAAGGCATAACCATAGCTGAGCCCGGTATCTTTACCGCCCTCTTTTTCGATAGTTATTGAGAGTTCAGCTAACCGGGCTTCGATATCGGGAGTCTGTTCGACCGATACCAGAATAACAAAGTTATCGCCTCCGATACGAAACAGACTCGTGCTTTCAAACGCATCACAGATCGCTGTCAATTGTTTAGCCGCATACTGCAATAAACAATCCCCCTCTTGATGTCCAAGCTGGTGATTGACCTGCTGGAGGCCATCGAGATCTAATAAAAACAGATGTTGAGTTTGCTTCGCATCTTTACCTAGTCGTGCCTCAGACTGCATAAATTCATCGAACGCATGACGATTCGGTAGTTCGGTCAGTTGATCTTGACGCACTTTTTCCCAGGCTTCTCCTAATGTTTCTATGTATGTTTGCCGCTCTTCGGAGAGTAACTTTATCTTATTTGCCAGCGCCAATGATAAAAGCAGGGCATCGGCGGTGCCGCCCACTAAGGTGGCCAACTCGGCGTACGCAAAAAAATCCGGAGTGAGCCCCAGATTACCGGGCAAGATAATCACGGCCGGCAGTAACAGGCAGGTAAAGGCAAAGATAAAATAACGCGCTGGGGAAAACCCTTTGAGCAGACAAACGTTACCACAGGTGATGGCAAGCACGATCCAGAGCATGATTAACACTGAGGCGATAAGCGCCGTATGAGAGACCAGAAAGATACTGGTAGGCAAGGCAATCACGCAGGCCCACAGCAGCACTTTACTTAAAAACCATAACTTAGGTGAATATTCAGGAAGCTGGAGAAAGTGCTTATAAAATAGGATATTAAAAATCGGCAATCCGATAAAGAACAGATGGTGAAGCTCTAAGTTATGAAAGCTCATTAAGTGAGCCGGGATATGGAAAGTTAAGCCCCACCCCACAAAGTAGACCAATACATATAAGCCATAATAGAGAAAGGCACGGTCTAAAATTGAGGTGTAAATGAGTAAATTATATAGAGCAATAAATAAGAGGCCGCCGAGGCACAAGATCACCGCCATCGCCTCCAGATCTGAACTTCTCTTATGTTCGTCGTATGATTTTAGCTCTACCTTGGGGACAGAGGAGAAGTAGCGGCTCTCTATTCGAACGATTAGCCAGTACTCCACACCATAATTCAATTCAACTTTACGACCATAATCGAACAGAAATTCATAGGGTGCATCGTAGCCAGTGTGTGCCTTTTGATAACTGCCATCATCTCCGATAACGTAGTAATCCAGTGACTCCACGATTGAGTTTCTAACATTGACCACCCACTCTGGCTCGGCTTCATACATCAAAACTGGCATGGCTAACCAATAACTCCCACCCGTTAGACTGATCTTGTTGGCTTTTTCCAATGATGACAACCACGTCATCACATCGCTGTGCTTAGAGGGAGCACTTTCATGGGGAGAGGCGCGAAACAGAAACGATTGGTCCAGGGAGGGCGCCGCGAAGGTAGCGAAACTGCACCCGATAAGGCTCAAGCACAGAAATAATGAAACACACGCTCTATGGAACATTTGCGATTAGCCTCCATATTTTTTGCCAACATAGGTGTTGCTGTTCCCGGCTCCCCGAAGCTAGCCCCGATACAAAACGTTCACAACAAACAGTAATTCTATTAATACGACTAAAGGTTTGCAACATAATCAGGAATATTTACTGAGTTTCAAATATGGATGGGGGAATTGAGATGCCGGAACAGCCAAAGAGAAGAAGGGATAGACGTGTTACCGGCCCTTTATTGGCGCGATAACACAGTAAAAAGCCGAGCGACCTTATAGATAATCTTACCCGGCAGCAAACTTAGAAACTCACCTGCCCGCCGAGATAGAAACCACTATCAAACGTTGAGTTTGAGGCATTGTCATATTGGAAACGAATATTTCTATAACCTGCAAACAACGCCAGATTCGGATTAAGTTTGAACTGCACCTTGCTGTCTAATTCGTACTGGCCATCGACGCTACCGAAAGAGAGTACCGTTGGCGCATAATAGCCTGAGGCATGAAATGATAAATTTGAGCCTAGGTCCATTGCGTAGCGACCGCCAATCCCCACTACACTTCCATTTGCACTGTGTTTTGCCCAAACATAAGAGAATTTAGCACCAATTTCAAAGTGATGTATGCCTGCATCGTGCTCTATGTGCATCGCACCGGAGGCCAGGTGACCGCCATCGTTAGAGTAGATATAACCCACAGAGGCATTGGAGTGCTTGTTAAGGTCGAAGATAAGATCGGTGGAGATCACATTATCGTTCAGGCCAACACTTAAATCACTGGCATGAGCGGTAATGGCAACACTGGATAGAAGGAGCGCGCAACCCCACATTTTAAATTTCATATAAATCTCAATTTTTCGTTTTCACAATAATATCAAAATCGCCCCACCCAAAGAATATCTCTTTGTTTTAAAAAGATAAATAAAGTCAAATACAAACAAAGCAGTAATTAAATGGTCACATCCACGTTTAGATGACAACATTCAATCAAAAGCCGGAGTTCATGTGACAAGCTGTATCGCGGCGTCCCAAGAGATTAAACATGGAAAATGAGTTGCGCGCAACTTGGTTGCGCAATACTGATTATGTTGTTATATTCAATAAAACAGATAAGGAATAACAGATAAGGAATAACAGATAGGGAAAAACAAATGACGACATCCATTTATGATTTTTCGGTCAAGGATATTCAGGGAGAAGCAGTCTCGCTTTCTCAATTCAAAGGCAAGGTGCTACTCATAGTGAATACCGCCAGTGCCTGTGGTTTCACGCCTCAATACAAAGGCCTGCAGGAGCTCTACGAAAAGTATGGACCAGACAATTTCGTCGTACTGGGTTTTCCCTGTAATCAATTCGGTGAACAAGAAAGCGGTAGTGAAGATCAAATTCAATCTTTTTGTGAGCTGAACTTCGGAGTCAGTTTTCCACTGTTTGAAAAAATAGAGGTCAATGGCGAAGGGGCACACCCGCTCTATCAATATCTGAAGTCATCGGCTAAAGGCGTATTGGGCAGTGAAGGGATCAAATGGAATTTTACTAAATTCTTAATCGATGCAAACGGAGCGGTACTCGAACGGTACGCCTCAACCACTAAACCCGATTCGATAGAAAAAAGAATAATTAGTTTACTAAATAACCTGAACTAGGGTTAAGCCATGTCGCCCAATAACGCCATTTAAGCACCTATCTACGTTGTTTTTGCTCTCAATAACTCGTTATTGACTCACATAAACGCCTTGATAATCACCTAAATTGCGTCACTGGGTTATCTGAACTGAGACAATTGTTCGAGAATGCCATACCTATATCTTAAGGTACCTTAATTATCAATTAGTTACTTAATTCGTTAACCCTAGTTCAGGTTAAAATAAACAACAAGATAAAAAAAAATTGAAAAAAACACAAAAAAGTTTGGTTGTTTTTTGAACTTTTACGTCCCCGGAGCATCAAAATATATGAACAGCGAAATGCTTTTTCTTGTTCATCATTCTCCCGGGACTTCTAGCGCGGTCCCCTTGATCTTTCGAGATCATCAGGCAGCCAGATGGTTGCCCTTTTTTTGTCTTCACCAAAATGATGGCGAAAAATATTTATCGATTCAAAAATATTTTTTAACTATTTATGACCTGATTTGAACTTTTCCCCGTAGTGACACTCTGAGTATATGTAGCGAGTTAAGTGTTACATGTTAATGTTTTCATCATGGTTCATCACCTCCCATTAGGGTCTCAACTGAGTACCCGTAGGAAGAGTTAAGTAAACTGCTAGCGCTAATTGCTTAACGATTCCAGATACTGATTCTTATTAAGAATGTTATGGCATCCCACCTCGATAGAGAAAATGGATGCCATTTTTTTTGCCTGTTTGAAACTGTAAAGCCTATGCTTCACGAAACAGGCGGTCTATCCGCGCCGATAACGTCACCTTACCAAGCTGAACAGCCGCACTGTACTATTCATGACGAGTACTATTCATGACGACCTATTTTTTCATGACGATCTGTTTTTCATGATGAGGGGAACTTTAAACTCTTATCCAGTTGAACGACGATAGATGGGTGGTAACCCTCTCTGGCTTTCGCATAAATCTCTTTAATGTCTGTATCGTAGCCAGCCACCTGAAGTTCAGAGAACAGGGGTCTGACAAACTTACCTCGCCCGATACGGATTAAGTACTCAGTCAATGCCGGTAGGACCGGGTCATAATGGTTTCGAATCGCCACACGGAACCAGTCACATGCGATTTCAGCATTGGTAGACTCTGTCAGCTTGAAGCAGTCATCTAATTCCATCAACTGAGCCTGCTGTAATACTTCCGGTAAGCTATTCAGGAAGTATTGCCAATGGTGTACACGCCAACTCTGCGTCGCTAATGATTCGGCGCTAGCCCCTTTCAACCACATTGAAAGCGCGTCATCGACCTTATCAAGACTATCGGATTGAGGAGGTGTAAAACACGGAGGCATACCACAACCATAGATCCACTCTAACAGCTCAGCCTCGGTAATTTTATCGTCGTGTTGGACCAACAATGTCTCTCTGGCGTATTCAACAAACACTTCGGTCGTTATCGCCTGAAATGCGAAATGCTGAACATAGTGATAGAGAAACTTGTCGAATGCTGCTCTACCTAGCCGTTTCTCTAGATCGTGAACAAACATGGACGCCTTGTCATAGGTAAAACGATTGAAGGCATCATTGGGATCTTGCGTCTGCACATTCGCGGGGAGGTTTTGAGCATCAAACTCTGTTGTCGCCAACTCCTCTTTCAAGCGGCCATACTCTATGACCACTTCTAGCTCAGCCTGCTCTTTACCAAATACCGCCTCGACTATCCGGTTAGTGAAATAAGTCGTAAAGCCTTCGTTCAACCACAGATCTCGCCAGGTGGCGTTGCTGACTAAGTTTCCGGTCCATGAATGTGCCAACTCATGGGCAACGGTGGAAACTAAACTCTTATCGCCCGCTATTAAGGTCGGAGTGATAAATGCCAATCGTGGGTTCTCCATTCCCCCAAACGGAAAGCTGGGTGGCAATACAATCATGTCATATCGGCCCCAGGGATAGGGTCCAAGTAAGGATTCGGCAATTTCAACCATCTGCTCGGTGTCTTCAAACTCTCTTACTGCAGCGGCTAGCACTTCCGGCTCGGCATAAACACCGGTTCTCCCTCCTATTTTTCCAAAGGCAAGCTCTCCCACCGCTATCGCTAACAAGTGAGTCGGCATCGCCTTCTCCATCGAGAAGGTAAACAGCCCGTTAAAATCCGCATCGGCATCGTTCATCGCACTCATAACGGCGCGCATACCAAGTGGCACGGTAACACTGGCTTCGAAGGTTATTCGGGCCTTAGGGCTATCTTGCAGTGGGATCCAACTTCTGGCATTAATCGGCTGAGATTGGCTAAACAGAAATGGCAGTTTTTTACCGCTGGTTTGCTCCGGCGTCAGCCATTGTAAACCTTGTGCACCAGGGGAAGTCAGATAGTGAACCTTGACTCTGCTGGTCGTCGACTTTAACGAAATATTAAGCCTTTGCCCTAAAACAGGGTCCTCTGCGTCTATGTTAAAGGTTAACAGATCTTCATTATCATCCACCACCTTAGTAATCGATAGTTCGCGTAGATCCAACCAAAGTTCTCGACAGGATTTATCGATAAATTCCAGGTAGAGTTCGGCGATACCCGATAACTGCTTAGCGTGAAAATCGACATCGAGTGTGAGAGCAAGGTGTCGAACTCTAACTTCATCTACGTTGGAAAATGAATGATAGTCATGATTGTTATCCCATCGATTTGGCACAGGTTCTTCCTTTTAAAAGCGGCAGAGTAATCAGTATTTTTTTACCCAAACGATCTCAAAATGCAGGATTCAGCATGTCGAGAAGTGACTTGGGTATATTAACCATGACAACCTAGCTTGTCATGGTAATTGACATAAATACACTAAGATGAAACACTCGATGAATATTGTATACAAAGATCATTTTGAGGAAATATTTAGTGAACAGATCTCATTTACTCCCTATCGCCGGCATCTTATGTTTGTGCTCATCTGTGGTTCAAGGTCAGGAAATCGCCCCATTATCTGAAGTGCTTATACAGAACCATGCATGCAGCGACACCATAGTGATCCGCTCTCAAGCACTGACGAAAGCTCAGATAGAACAAGCGTGCGAATTAATGAGTAAGCAGGAGATTAAGTTTCATCAGTTTTTTGGTACTCAAGGTAAACCGGTAACTAATGATAACAATGTGAGCATGCGAGCCAATGTCTACCACTCCAGCGACGAGTACAAACGCTACGTCACGGCTCATTTCGATGTCCCCAGTGACAACGGAGGCATGTTTTTAGAGGGGTTGCCGCACAGGGCTGACAATCAAGCTGAATTTGTTGCCTATGAAAAAAAGGGGCAGATCTGGAATCTGGCACATGAATATGTGCACTATTTAGATGGTCACTTCAACTTGTATGGCGATTTTTGTGCGTCACTACATGACTCCCATAGCGCCCCCGAATACTGCCCAAAGCCAGCACCTCTGCTCCCCCACTTAGTATGGTGGAGTGAAGGCTTAGGCGAGTACATCTCTCATGGCGATGATAATGCCCCCGCCATCTCCATCGCGAAAAGGCCCACCAGCGAAGGAGAAAACTACCAACTGAGTGAGCTGTTTAACACCAGTTATGAAAAAAATGGCGGCACCGAACGTGTCTATAGATGGGGATATCTGGCAGTACGCTTTATGATGGAACAACATAAAGATAAGATCGATACCATGCTTTCATTTACCCGCAAGGGCGACTATCCACGATATCAGGCCCTGGTTAACGAATGGGGAACCAGTATGGATGAAGAGTTTCAACGCTGGTTAAAAACATTAAGTTAAGCCCTCTATTTCCAATAGTTTTAAAAGATATAATAAAAAATAGAGAAAAAAGGGATAAAAGATTGAACCAATTAAAAAATGGTCTGTCTTATTTTATGAATCCGTTACATTGCATCATTTTTTGTTTTGTCACTGTTCATCATCATCTCCCTTGGTAACCCGATTGGGTTATCTGAAGAAGATTCAGGCCCTGCTAGCGCTCAGTCAGACTCTTCTTTTTAAGTTTACCGAACTTTTTATGGCAACCCGATAAGGGTTGCCATTTTTTTTGCCCGTTTTCTATCTCCAGCATCAGTTCGATGGATTATATCTAACCACTCTAATAAACCGCCTTAGCGTTGACTAACCGCCTCAGTCCTAACTAACAGCCTCACCGAATAGCCCGCTCCCCAGTGAGATAAGAAATATTGAATTTTTTTGATTTTTTTAAACGAAGCGAATGAACTTTTTAAGATTGGCGCACTCTGAGTATATGAACCGAATTTATGGCTTCGATGGTTAGCACTTTATAGTTATCGATTACCGCTTTTTCACTGTTCATCATCATCTCCCTTGGTAACCTATTTGGGTTATCTAAGAAGATTCAGACATTGCTAGCGTTAAGTCAGACTCTTCTTTTAAGTTTATCGAACTTTTTATGGCAACCCGATAAGGGTTGCCATTTTTTTTGCCTGCTTTCTACCTGAGCCCAGTTCGATTGATTATGCCTCACTGCTCTCACGAACCGCCTTAGCTCTAACTAGTCGCCTCACCTAGCAGCCAAACCGACGCTAGATAAAAATAATGAGTTTTTTTGATTATTTTTGCAGTTTTTGAAAAAACGAATGAACTTTCTAAGATTGGCGCACTCTGAGTATATGAACCGAATTTATGGCTTCGATGGTTAGTACTTAATAGTTATCGATTACCGCTTTTTCACTGTTCATCATCATTCTCCACTTTTTGGTAGTTTCTAGCGTAACTGCCCACCCTATTCCAAATATTGGAACTTGTAACGACCTTAATCGGGTCGTTTTTTTTGCCTGAAATTTGAAAGCTAAGAAAGTAACGAGTTGCGAGTAACGAGGAGTTGCGGCTGAAGTCACTCCTACCTGAAGAGTATATGAATTCTGCTCTTTGCAATGAATGAGTTCAGAATGACGGGAAAACCGATCTGCAAACACAAAAAAGGCCTCTGATGAGGCCTTTTAAATCACTTTATTCTAAATCGCATTCTTTAAAATCGAATGAGTGCGCGAGCGTAGAACTTAATACTAGTACTTAGTGCTTAAAGACGGATACCCGCTTTCTCTAAGTCTTTTGCCGTTACACTGCGAGGGAGTGGAACATAGCCATCTTTCTCAACAATTTGCTGACCTTGCTTTGACAATGCAAACTTAAGGAACTCACGGTCCATAGGCGCTAAGTCTTTGTTTGGATGCTTATTCACATAAACATAAAGGTAGCGTGACAGAGGATAAGTACCACTTGCCGCATTCGCAGGTGTTGCCTCGATGAACTTAGTCCCTTTCTTAGAGATTGCTACCGCTTTAACGCCAGCCGTCTTATAACCAATACCTGAGTAACCGATAGCGTTTAGCGATTGAGAGACCGACTGAACGACAGAGGCGGAACCTGGTTGTTCATTCACATTAGCCTTAAAGTCGCCTTTACAGAGTGCTTTTTTCTTAAAGTAACCATAGGTACCCGACACTGAGTTACGGCCATAAAGCTGCACATCTCTGGCAGACCAGCCTCCTTCTAACCCAAGATCCCCCCAACGCTTAACGTCGCTGCCGCCACATTTATGAGTAGCAGAGAAGATGTCATCTATCTGCTCAATACTTAACCCTTTGATAGGGTTGTCTTTATGAACGAATACTGCAAGGGCATCGATAGCCACACGAATTGCCGTTGGCTGATAGCCATAATGCTTCTCGAATGCTTCTACTTCATTTGGCTTCATCTTACGACTCATAGGGCCAAATTGAGAAGTACCTTCTGTCAGTGCCGGTGGCGCTGTAGAGGAGCCTGCCGCTTGAATTTGGATGTTCACGTTAGGATACATCTCTTTAAACTCTTCAGCCCAGAGTGTCATCATGTTTGCCAAAGTATCAGAACCGACCGATGAAAGGTTACCCGATACGCCACTCGATTTTTCATACACAGGTAGCGACTGATCGATTGCAGCTATAGATGCTGCAGAAAATACACTAGCGGCTGTAAAACTAACCGCGCTGACAAGCTGTTTCAGTTTCATTCTTTGCTCCAGTATTAAGCGAACTTGCTAGATGTTGACTTACTAAGTGTTGACTTGCTAGATGTTGACTAGCTAGTTAAGTTGCAGCCAGTATCAGTTCCAATGATGACAAGTCTATTACCTTGATATGACACTTAGATGACAAGGAGCAATTTATGAGAATGATTTATCTATTGGGGCAATCATCGAGCTGGTTAAAACAAAAAAGCAGGCCTATTGGCCTGCTTCTGAGCTAAGTAAGCTTGTTTAATTCACTTACTGAAATCTACCTTGTCGGTGTTGATATGGCTCTCGATAAGATTAGCTGTGAAATTAAGGGGGGAAACTGAATACTCTTCCATTACCCCGTTCACAGCAGATCATCGACCTTATCGGTATTGATATGGCTCTCGATAAGGTTAACGGGAATAAGAAAACTAAATGTACTTCCCTTCCCCAACTCACTCGTTATCATAAGCTCACTCTGATGGTTACTGAGCGCATGCTTAGTAATTGCAAGGCCCAGCCCTGTCCCACCCCGTTGCCGCGTGCGCGCACTGTCGACACGGTAAAAACGTTCGGTCAGACGACCTATGTGCTGCGGCGCAATACCATCTCCACTATCACTAACACTGAAAATGCCCCCTGTGGCCACCTTTTTCCAGCTGATATCGATTTTACCTCCAGGCTCTGTGTACCTGATGGCATTGGAGATAAGGTTAGAGCAGGCACTTCGTAATTCGAGTTCATTGCCATAGAGGTACAGGTCGGGTTCACAATAGAAACTCAACTCATATTCACCTTGGGATAGTGCATTCGCCTCCTCCTTTAATATCTCCATCATATGGGACATATTAACCGTAAGTGCCAGGTTTATTTCCGTCGAATCTTCAATTCTGGATAGAACCAGTAACTGCTCCACCATAGAGCGCATTCTATTCGTCTGCTGCTGCATCTGCTCCACGGCTTTAATGTTAGGAGAGCCTGGCTCAACCATTCCCTGCATCATCTCAAGGTAACCTTGTAAAACGGTGAGCGGGGTCTTGAGCTCATGGGAAACATTGGCGACAAAGTCTTTTCGCATCCCCTCGAGCTGTCTTACTCTGGTGATATCTCTGGCTATCAACAAAAACTGACCCGAACCATACCCCATAACCCTAATCTCTAGGATACGACCTTCTGCATGGGGGGAGGCGAGTTCCAATGGCTCTTGATATTCGGCTTTCTTCAGATAGTTAGCAAAGTCCGGGTGACGCAAAAGGTTATCGATACGTTGACCACTGTCTAACGGCCAGACAAAACCAAGCAGTAGCTGAGCGAGTTTATTACACCAGATAATATTGTATTCTGAGTCCAGAACCACCGCCGCATCGGGCAGTGCTTCAGCCCCTTGCCTGAATCGACCAAGCAGAGAGGCTAACTGAGAGACTCTTTTCCTATTCTTACCTTGAAGGCGGTAGATACCATTGAATACACCCTCCCAGCTGCCACTGCCATTGGGCGGGGTTAATCGCCTGTCACGCCATAGCCAAAAGTTGAGTCTGGATAATTGGCGATAATGCCAAAATAGAAGCGCTACTGCGCCGATGAGGAGAACCCAAACAACCTGCCCGACAATTAGACCCAGAATAAAACATAAAAACAGATAGGTTATTAACCGGGAAAGCAGTCGATAACCTGAATATGAATCAAACATATAAATTGCATGGCCATAAATAGAAGCTGGGCACAAGATAACTTAAATCATCCCGGGTGCCCAACTTAACTTAATTTAAAGTAATACCAATCGGTATAAAACTAGAGACGCGTGGAAAAGCGATAACCGGCACCACGAACAGTCTGGATCAGTCGGTCGTGCCCCGAAGGTTCGACAGCCTTTCTAAGCCGCCTGATATGTACATCTACCGTTCTGTCCTCTACATAGACATTGGTTCCCCAGACATTATCGAGTAACTGCTCTCGGCTATAAACACGTTCAGGATGAGTCATAAAGAAATGCAGCAGCCTAAACTCGGTTGGCCCCATCTCTAATACCTGATCTTCCACCATCACTCGATGACTGGTGGGATCCAGCATAAGCCCCTGAACATCGATTGCCTCCTCTAAACTTGTTGGAGAACTGCGACGCATCACCGCTTTTATTCTGGCCACCAGCTCTTTGGGAGAGAATGGTTTGGTTATATAATCATCGGCACCCACTTCGAGTCCCCTGACTTTATCCTCCTCCTCGCCCCTTGCCGTTAACATGATGATCGGGATCTGACGGGTAAACTCATCCTGACGCAGGCGCTTAGCCAACTGAATACCACTTCCCCCGGGGAACATCCAATCTAATAGAATCAGATCGGGATAAGGCTCTGACAGCATGTCTAGTGCTGAATCAAAATCTTCCGCAGCAGTCGTTGTAAAACCGTGCTGTTCCAGTACAAAGGTTAGCATCTCTCTGATGGCTAACTCATCTTCAACAATTAATATCCTAGCAGTCATATGCGATCTTCTATCCGATGAATGTTCACGCGTCTATTATTGGTCAGTAATATTACAAAATTATGATCAACAGGCGTTATATTGTCATAAAGCGGCGTAACTTGTCATAAAACCCTCACATTGTCGCACATGAAGAACTAAAATTTTCGCAGCAAAACAGTTCCGGCAATCGCATCGATTAATTAGCAGACAAAGACGCTAAAAGGAGGCCGAGGCCTCCTTTTATATTGAACAGTGCAGATGGAAATTATATCGCTGGGATTTGAAATTAGAACTTGTGTTCCAGACCCAGACCGAAGAATTTATCATCATTCTCATCGCCCTCAAAGGCACGGTTCGAGTAGAAGGCAAACAGCTTAGTCGGCTTACCTAACTTGTAATCACCGCCAACAGACCAGGAATCGCCTTTGTTTTCCATATCCTGATACTGAGCCTTCAAGACTACCGCCTCAATTTTATACGCCGCACTCAAGAGGTAACCAGTATCACTGTCATTAGATACGGCTTGACCGTCGTCGAAGGTCTTCTCCTGCTGCTGGTACATACCACCAATTTTCAGACCCGCAATTTTGCCCTGTACACTTGCACGAACAATTTCGTAGCCTTTGACATCTGAATCATAGGCAATCGATGCATAGACAGGAGACTTCTTTAACTTGGCATCACCATACATGGCCGCAACACTGAAACCATCCTGGCCTTGCTGGTCGCTATCGCCTTCGGCTGCGTACGTGACACCAAGCTTAAATCCACTGAAAGAGGGCGTGATATAAGTGGCTGTCTGAGCCAGGCGGTTCTCACCCTTAAATAGATTTTTCAAATCACCGGAAAGGTCGTTGAATTGATCTATCTTACCCTGTGATTGCTTTAGCATAGTGTCGTTGCGACCTACAGACACGGCACCAAAGCTACCTTTAAGACCCACGAATTGATTACGCGCCTTGAAGTTCTCTTTCGTATCATCACCGGTATCAACTTCATACTCGATAGTGTAGAAAGCTTCCAAAGAATTACTCAGTTCAAATGTCCCCTTTGCGCCGAAGCGAGAGGCATTACTCTGAATCGTTGTTGTAGCATCACCATCGACATCATTAGACTGAGCCGTTACGTTCAATTTACCGTATACAGTGAGCGGTTCTGCAGCCTGTGCAGAAGCCAGAGTTGCAGTAGCAAGAGTTGCAGTAGCAAGAGCAGATGCCAGTAAAGTTTTACAGAAAACGTTCATCATTAAATCCTTTCGACGTATCAGTTCGTCTTGGTTATTGGTTTGGACGGCCGAAAGTTTGCAATGTTTCTGTTTCAGTTTTATTTCAACTCCACTCAATTTTGTTAATAAATATCGAAAATCAAGCTGCGATACCTTTAAAAGCCTTGCCTACCAAGGGATACAGCAGCAACATCTCGAATATGACAGTTTCATGAATTATGCTCAGCATAGCCTTATTGATAATATTTTTGCGGTTTACCCGAGCTGGACAATGGCTTACACTGCGCCTTTATTTTTGATTGAGCGCTTATTATGTGGTTTAAAAATCTGACTGTTTACCGTTTTAATAAACCTTTCTCTGTTGATACAGAAGCTCTTGAAAAGTCATTGGAAGACTTCACATTCTCTCCATGCTCAAGCCAAGACATCAGCAAATTCGGTTTCTCCAATGCACTTGGGAAACAAGGCCAAACACTGGTCCACAGTGCCAGTGAAAGGCACCTAATTTGTGCGACTAAGGAAGAGAAGATCCTTCCTTCACAGGTGATAAAAGAAGCACTCGAAGAAAAAGTCTTTCAAATTGAGACTGAGGAAGATCGCAAACTGGCTAAGAAAGAGAAAGATGCCATGAAAGAGGAGATCGTCATGACTCTACTTCCTCGTGCATTCACTCGACGCAGCCAGATCCGTGCACTGATCATTCCCGAAATTGAGATGATCCTCGTCGACAGCTCCAGTGCGGCTAAATCTGAAGAGTTACTGGCTCTGCTACGTAAAGCCCTAGGCTCTCTTCCTATCATCCCACTGAGTTTTAAGACCCCAATCGAGACTCAGTTGACCGAATGGTTAAAAGAAAACTCGACTCCGGCTCCTTTTATCATGCAGGATGAAGCCGAACTCAAAACAGACTCAGATGAAGGCGGTATCGTTCGCTTTAAGCAGCAAGATCTCACCGAAGCTGAAGTACTCGCTCACCTTGAAGTGGGTAAGCAAGTCCATAAATTGGCCCTGTATTTCGGTCAATCTATCGCATTCCTGCTGCAATCTGACGCCGGGATTAAACGTTTGAAGTTCTCTGAAGAGTTCAGAGCGGGTAACGATGAGGTCGGCACAGAAGATCCTATGGCACGCTTAGATGCAGACTTTGCCTTAATGGGTAGTGAGCTTATCGCCTTGATGAACTCGTTAGTCGAAGTACTTGGCGGCGTAGAAGACAGTATTTAATACTTTACCGCTCTAAAAAAGGCGCCTGAGGCGCCTTTTTTATTAACTCAATTAACTCAATTAACTCAAGACCTTATCACTCCCTTTCTATCGAAAGGCCAATCTATACCTAACCAAGCCTCAAAGAAGGCCTTCTGACTACGGCTTGGCTTTTTCACACTAGTAAGCATTAACTGCCCACTTTGCTGCTCGCCTAAGGTTAAGAGCACAGATTTAAGCCGGTCATCACTAAACAGGGTTATTTCAATTTGGCCGCCGACTTTAAAGTCTTTAATGCGCGCATCGAAACCTTTCGCCGTGACCTTAAGGCCGTTGACGGCAACAATCTCATCGCCAACCACAATCCCGGCATTCCATGCAGGGCTCCCCCTCAACACTTGAGTCAAAATAAGCGAAGAGTCTGGTTTCATCCCTGTATATGCGACGCTTTTCGAGTCTTTTGAGTAATCCATCTTTAACCCGGCTTTTTTCAGCAAGGGAGGAAAATCGATACTCAGTGGCGAATTGATATGTGCTTGCCACCAGGCATCATAGTCTTCGCCGGTCAACTTCATTAATATCTGCAGCACATCTGATACATCGAAGCCTGCCGGCACTCTGTGCTCACGATAGAGTGCTTTATGCAGATCTCTGTAGGAGTGCTTCAGGCCTGACTCATCTATGAGAGAAAAATCGAGGGCCAATGAGGCGAGAAAACCTTCGGAGTAGATATTAGCACTGTGGTTAATGGCATAATCCCCATCGCCACTGGCCCACTGACTGACGCTCGCCTCGGCAACAGACTGGACCTCTCGACCCGGCGTTAACTCATTTCTGGCAATACGTTTGGCCAAGTCTTCAAAAAACTCCTTCACCGTGATCACCCCGGCGCGAAGGAGTAGCTGACTCTGAAAATAGCTGGTAGAGCCTTCGGATAACCATAAGAGCTCAGACATATTCTCTTTTTGGTAATCGTAAGGCACCAATCCATCTGGGCGATATGCCTTTACGTTCCAGGTATGAACAAACTCATGGGAAGCTGTTTTAATAAAGCCTAAATAATCTTTTCGTTCTCGAAAGCTGAATCTGGGACGTTGAATAATCGTCGAGTTTAGGTGTTCGGTAGCCCCACTGACACCGCTGGTGGCGTGGACCATATAGAGATAACGCTCGAAAGGATATCCCTCCCAAATTGCGTTAGCTTGACCACTAAGCTTGGTCAAATCAGCCACTATCTTATCAAGGTCGTAGTTCCCCTCTCCCCAGACAACGAGTTCGTAATCACGCCCATCGGCGGTGAACTCCCTATGATGGTTTATCCCAGTCTCTATTGGAGAGTCGACTAATACATCGTAGCTGCTGCCAACAAACGAATGTGCTCGCTCACCCTTGGCCATCCCCGAATAACTTCGCCAACGGTCAGGCACCTGCATCGACACCGTTACCGCTTCATCTCTAAACTCGGGGCTGTAAACAAACACGCCGCTGGCATCCAAAAATGCGTGAGTCGCATCGATGTGTGCAACTCTTTCTCCCAGCTGATTAGCATGTAGCTGATATGACACTGAAACCGCTGTTGGTTGAGTTAACTCAACTTGCCACTCTCCAGTCGCCATACGAACAACGGGTAGTCGCTCACCCGCTTCATCCTTGGCTGAAAAGGATCTGATCCCATCGGCCAGAGGCAATACTTGATACTTGCCTGTACGCCAAACAGGTAAGTTGACGGTAAAATGACTCGAACTCGTTTTGGGGAAATTAACCTCCACGCTCGCACTGTGGTGCAGGGGCTGGGTTAGATCGATTTGGTAACTCACTTCGGCTTGAGAGGCCACAGAAAATAATCCGCTAAAAGTTAAAATCAATGGGACAACAGGTTTCACTCTTGCTTCCTTCTGTTATTATTGTTTTTTATTTTAAGAATATTCGACTTGCGAGTATAACATTCGAATTTCTGTTATCAGGCAGTTCGACACAAGTTGCAACAAAACAATATTAGCCATTAAATACCCAAGCTACTTCAAAATGTTGAATCCTTCATTTCGAGGTCGTTTTGGTATATGTAGCTATAACACCCCAAGTCCCTATTAAGAGGGCGAGGTATCGATATTCTATGCGCACCATTCTTATTGCAATCACTCTCTTTTTATTCAGTACTTTAGCCTACGCTCAAGATCATAAAGCCATTGAAATAAAGTTCAGAGAGGCGCCGACCCAGCTCTTTGAAGAGGTGCTCGCATCAGTATCTTTACCTATCCTGGCCAAGACCAGTGCCGAATTTAGCAAAATTTCGAGTGAGCAAGGCTATACCGTTGAAGAGTTAAAACAGAAGATGCAGTTACTGGCGCGCCTGTATCTGGACACCAGCATCAAAGAAAAGCATAAATACACAAAAGCAGAATCCCTGATCAAACTACTCGAAGTCATAGGCACTACAACCTATGACGAAGCTTACCTTCAGATGTTAACGGGGCGCTACATAGCCAGAAGCACTCGCGATTACAAAAAAGCAATACCACATTACGAGCAATCAATTAACACCATATTACCCGAACAAGAGATCGAGTCTCAGCTGCTGAAACTACTCGCCTATGACAATCTGGGAAATATAAACAGAATCATACGACAGGATAAACCAGCACTGGTTTATCTGACCAAATATCGGGAGATGGCCTATCAACTCAGGGACGATTATTTTATTGCCCAAGCCGAAGCATCTCTTGGAAGCTATTACAATAAACTTAACCAGCTTACCGAAGCAGTACAGCATTACAGCGAGGCCTTGAGGCTCTCGAATAGGCAAGATAGGCCTTTTTTAAAAGCCGATCTTCAACTTCAACTCGCCCGGGTTTATCGTGAATTAGAATTTTGGGATGATGCCCTTCAATATGCTCATGAAGCCGCACAGGCTTTTGAGAAGCTAGAAAAAAACGGCTACCGCTCTAATTGTATGACGGTTATCGCCATGATACATGCGAACCAAGGGCACTGGAATCAAGCCATTGACTATTACCTGAATGCTCAGCAACTCGACTTAAAAAACCAAAATGTTACGGCTCAAGCGTTAAACTTTCATAATCTGGGTGAAGCCTACTTTAACAGTGGTAATAGCGTCACTGCGTTGGATTTCTTACTTAAATCGAACGCGCTTTTCGTTGAAAGGAAAAGTAAACACTATCAAGTCTATAGTGATCTGTTAATCGCTCAAGTTACTGTGGCAGATAAAAAGTGGGAGCTGGCAAGTAAGCACGCGACATCTGCACTGTCCATAGCCGAAGCCCTCTCTCTCAGACAGGAACAGATTGAAGCGCTCGAGTATTCCGTTAAGGCCTTAAGGGAGCTGAAGCAGTATGACGAGGCATTTAACCTCACAGATAAACTGATAGCCCTGAGTCAAATGGAACAGGAAAAGGTGGCAACCAAGCAAAGTTATACACCTTCGATCCTTGCCGAGCAGAAATTAAAGCTTAAGCTAAATCAAATCAAGAGAGAACAAAGTGAACTCAATAAGCAGTTGGAACGCTCACGAATAATCCTTATCACTGTGATGATTGCTGCGATATTAATCTCCCTGTTCTCTTTTAATCAATGGCGAATGAGGGAAATATTATCAACTGACCTGGCACTTGCTAATGAAACCAATAGACAGGAGCCTGTCAGCGCACTCCCAGGCTACAGAGGCTTCATCGAGGAGCTTGATGCTCATCGAACAGATAAGCCTAAAGCCATCGCATTGATATCCTTGACAAGCCAGATGAATAACGACATACATCAAGGGCTTGAGGATAATTCAAATATCAATAAGATTCAGATGGAAGCCATATCCAGCTGTTTTTCAGGTAAGGTTTTTCTGGTAAGACCCGGATTGTTTGTCATATCGGTCAGAGAGCCTATTCAAGCGGGACTACTACTTGAAAAATGCAGGGTAGCAATCGACAACGTTTATGGCAGCACCAGCATTCATATGGGCTACCTTCCGATGCCTTTGTTGACAGACCCTCAAATAAAACTCACTCCAGAGGTTCACTTTAGCGCCGCACAGATGACGTTAGCGGCAGCGTTCAGCTTAGGGACAGATAAAGACTATTTTGTTACTCTAAAGGCTCTTAATTTTGCCCCATCGGCCATCTTCTCAACCCCTTTATATCTGCACCTGGAAAAAGGCATTGTTAGAGGGCTGCTCAAAGTCGAGACCAATGGCGATAAAAAGCAGATCTTGTGGCCAAAATGGGAAAGTGATCTGAAATTTCAGCATTCTGAAATAAATTGATTAAAATGGTTAGTATATCTCTCGATTTCACAAATGAGATTTGCACTCCAAAGGGATTGCTATACCATGAATGTTACTTATTTGAGTTAAAATCCAAGTATCGCTCACTTTTTGTCTGGACCAAGTAGGACGTGATTATCAATGAAGGATTCGATGGCGAGCACATCTCAACTTAGCTTATTAAAGCAAAAGCTCCATTCTGCAAAGGTTGCTCTCGATGACATGACAGAAGAGAACAATGAAAAGTTGCACACACTTCTGCAATTTATCGGTCACTTGAGCCTTGCCTGTAAAGGACAAAGCCTTGAGTTAGATAATAAACTGGCCAAATTGAGACACCAGCTCTGCAATGCTGACAATATCGAAGAATCCCTCCCTGAGCTTGTTGAAGTAGAGCAACTACTTAAGCAACAGTACAACCATGTCATGGTACAACTCGAAGATAGCCGTGCTAGCCTGTCTCGCGTCATCAGACAGATCCAAAGGGTTGAGTCGGTACCGGATAAAGTAAAGAAAGAGATCAACTACTATAAGAAAGATCTCGCCAAGCCTTTTCATACATTTTGGGACTATATCCCGAAAGTAGAACAACTGGTTGGCTTTTATGAAAGCATATTACAAGAGCAGCTAGCTCAAGGTGATAAGCTCGTTGTTCTGCCTAAGCATAGACAGCTGGCCCATGAGCTGGCACATATGATCTCCGAGGTAGAATTTAGAAAAGATCAGCGTGATCAAGTACTCGTTATCAAAGAAACCCTCTCTAATGAGATCGAAGTCGATAGCTTAATCGACTCTTATCAAGTCATTCTGTCTCTACTCCTTGATAATATTGCACGTGAAAAATCGGCTTCTCAAGAGTTTTTATTCGCCCTCAATGATGCCTTGTCTGCGGTCAGGGAAGTCGTCACCGACTCATACAACAATACCCAACGCAGTTTTCAGTTAAAGAAACAGCTAAACCGTGAGATAAACTCAAGAGTTGATGATGTCGGTGAAGCCATTATTGATATCGATGACATTCATAGTCTTAAATCTCAGGTCACGGAGCAGCTAGCCTCTATTCGCACCGCCTTGGGGCGCAAGGAAGCACTGGAAGAACGCGAACAGACACTGCTTCGAAAGTCGATGGAGACGATGCGTAAAGAGCTTAATGACCTAAGTAAAGAAGCCAATACCTACAAGGAGCGTCTGTTCGAGCAACAGAAGCTCAACCTGCTCGATTCATTAACTCAGCTACCTAACCGTGCGGCACTCGAAGAGAGAATGGATCAAGAGTTTCGTAATTTTCAGCGCCAAAAACTCCCTCTGTGGGTTGCTGTCGCCGACATCGATCACTTCAAAACCATCAATGACAGCTTTGGTCACAGTACCGGTGATAAAACCCTGCAAGTCATTGCAATGGCACTAAAAAACTCACTCAGAGATACAGAGTTTGTAGCACGTTACGGTGGTGAAGAGTTCGTACTTATCATCCCGGATGTCAATGCCGAAGATATTGATCACCTTTTAAACCGAGTAAGGGAAAAAGTAAAAAGTATTCCTTTTAAGTTTAAAAATCAGAGAATTACAGTTACAGTATCTATAGGTGCTGCACAAATTTTAGAAAATGAGCTTATCAATGAAACGTTTGAAAGAGCCGATGCAGCACTCTACCGAGCTAAACATGAAAGCAGAGACAGAGTTATCATCGACGTGTAAGCCAATTTTATCTAACACGCTTTCTATATAGAAAATCAGGCTTGTCACCTCTCGTTAAAGGTGCCCTTACAACACATCCTTGAACTCCGGTCACTGCCAAGGAGTTGCTATGATAGTAAAAGTAAGCCCAAGAGGAAGCATGGATCAGCTTTCTCAACTCGAAGTCGATCGTGTCAAACAAAGTGCCAAAAGCGAGCTCTACCAACTTTTTCGCAACTGTTCCCTCGCAGTACTCGCCTCGGGTATTCAGGGCGATAATGCCGAAGACCTCTTCAAACAGTTCAGTAGCTTTAATATTAATGTCTTACGCCGTGAACGCGGCATTAAAATCGAACTGGTAAATCCGCCGGAAGAAGCCTTCGTCGATGGCAAGATCATAGCAGGCATTCAGGAGCACCTTTTTGCCGTACTGAGAGACATTGTCTATCTCAGTGATAAGTATGAAAACCTCAGACACATTAATTTAACGAACTCCAGCCACGTCACTAATGTTGTCTTCGACATATTACGTAATGGACAGGTTATCCCCTTCGAAGATCCAAACGTTGTGGTCTGTTGGGGTGGACACAGCATCAATGCCAACGAATTTCAATACACCCGAGAAGTAGGGTATGAGCTTGGTCTGAGAGAGATGAATATATGCACGGGTTGCGGACCCGGAGCCATGGAAGGGCCTATGAAAGGCGCGACCATTGGTCATGCGAAGCAACGCATCAGCCAGGCACGCTATATCGGACTCACGGAGCCAAGCATTATTGCGGCTGAGCCGCCAAATCAGATCGTCAATGAGCTTGTCATACTGCCCGATATTGAGAAACGTTTAGAAGCCTTCGTCAGGCTCGGACATGGCATAGTGATCTTTCCCGGTGGCGCCGGGACGGCCGAAGAGCTGTTGTATCTGTTAGGCATACTGCTTAACAAAGAAAATGAGGAGATGCCTTTCCCGTTAGTATTAACAGGGCCTAAAGAGAGTGCCGAATACTTCATGAGAATCGATGAGTTTATTGCCGCAACGTTAGGTGATGAGGCCCAGAGCAAATATGAGATCGTCATCGATGACCCGGTTCGGGTAGCAAGGCTCATGAGCCATGGCATGGATGTGATAAAAGATCATCGTAAAGTCTCCGGAGACTCCTATCAATACAACTGGTCGCTCAAGATTGAGCCGGAATTTCAACTCCCCTTTATCCCGACTCACGAGATGATGGGGAATCTGAACTTACACTATCAATCCAATAAGGCCGAACTGGCGGCGAATCTCCGCAGGGCCTTTTCCGGTATTGTCGCCGGTAATGTTAAAATGGAAACCATCAGGAGTGTGATGAAAGAGGGTCCCTTTGAAATAAAAGGCGATCCCAACCTGATGGCATTATTGGATAAGCTATTGAGTGAATTCGTTAAACAGCAAAGAATGAAGTTACCGGGAACCGAATACGTCCCCTGTTACAAAATCAATACTTAGCCTATATTAGGCTATCGGCAGTGAGCAGGCCGATGGCCTGATTGATAAAATGACAATAACCTATCTCAACAGCCACAGCATCTGATTTAACTCACTTGAAAAATAGGCACGATGAACACATTTTTAATAATTGATGGCATGAACCTGGTTCGCCGAATGCATGCGGCACAACCCAATGAAAACGACGTAAATGGACTCGATATTCGGGTAGGCTCGGCTTGCAAGAAGCTGGTTAAATACCACCAGCCAACCCATGTTGCAGTCGTATGGGATGGTGATGAACTGTCATGGCGAAAACACCTCTTTGAGGACTATAAGAAAGGCCGCAAGCCTATGCCGGAAGCCTTGTCAAACACCCTACCAGCCCTTAAGTCATACCTTGCAGCGCAAGGCTTTAACTCAATTGATGCGGCATCAGAAGCCGATGATGTTATCGCGACCTTAGCGAGTAAATTGGTCGCCAATGGTGGCAAGGCCATCATAGTATCCACCGATAAGGGATTTACTCAACTCAGTGATCCCTATATTCAAAGGTGGGATCATTTCAATCAGCATTACATAACGATTGAAGAGAGGGAGGAGAAGTTGGGTGTAGAGCACTCACAGTTTATCGACTATCTTGCCTTAGCCGGTGATAGCGGAAACAAGATACCCGGGGTGCCAGGAATTGGGCCCAAGTCAGCCATCGAGCTGTTAAGAACATTTCGTTCACTGGCCAATATCTATGCGTCGCTGGATAAAATTGGGGCCAAGCAAGCTAAGAAACTCGAAGCTGGCAAACAGATGGCAAGGTTGAGTTATAAATTAGTTCAACTGCAGACCGATATTCCGCTGAATATAAACCTGAGCCAGTTCAGGCTACCTAATCCGAATGCATAGCCTCCCCCCGACGAATGTAAACATTAAGTTACTTATTTGTAGTTCACCAACTACAGCTGAGAGGGTATCTTATTACATCTGACTGATTTATGATTTACTATGATTTATATTAGTAAGAGTTAGTGAGTGTTAGTCTGAAATCGAAATTGTTTGCGTTAATACCAAGGATCAGTCGTACCAATGAAATCTAAACTCCCCGTTATAGTCGGTTCTATTTTTGCTGCTTACCTCGCCTTTGTTGCCGTAGTGGTACTCGTCTATGAGCCCACTGTAGATGAGATGGACTGGGAAGACAGACAGGCTTACATCAATGCAAAATTGACAGAAATATCGATAGGCCAATCAATCACACAGATAAAATCGCTTATGGGGAAGGCGGATTTCTCCGAAGCAAAAATGGCTAACGAGTCGACATTACAGGTACTCTTCTATCGAACTCACCATACCAAGTCGGATGGTGAAACAACCAGAGATGAGTGCACGCCTCTACTGTTCAGAGATCAAAAACTGATCGCCTGGGGAGATGCTTCCTACCAAGAGTATCTGACCCCAAATAATACTAGTATCACTAACAGTAGCAATAACGACATCTGATAGCTTGATAGCCTTCGAATGAAGGCTGATTACATTTTCTGATTTAGCTTCTGGCTAAGTTGGTATTGGATAGTTTGTTTGAAGGTCGTACCTTCATTGTTATCTAACGCCTGCGGTGAGCTGAATGTGCAGATACTTCTGCGAGTCGCCGTGAACACTTCCATGTGGGCTCTACCAAAACGTCCATGTTTTGGAAGCTCGCAGACGCATCTACACTGGGTTGTTCACAAGAAGGTTTTCTCTCCGGTTTGGCTATGTTGCTAAAGCTTTTAAACTCACTTTTGCCCCAAAGTGAGTTGACTCGTGATTTCGTCAACTCTGGTTTCATAGCATTTTGACATGCAAAAGCTTGAGCCAAAGGTTGGATCATATGTTATTTCTGTTTTCGAAAATGACACAGGGTTATATACACAGCTAAATTTTACTCTGACCCGGTTAACTGTGACCCGGTTAACTGTCGCTGAGCGATCACCTGTTTATACCGATTGGTATGAGGCCACTTTCTTCAGGAAAAAGAAAGTGACCTTTTTTATAGATTAAATCTATTGGTATTCACCTGACTCTAATGATTGAACAGCTGATGGCTTTTAACAGCTGATGGCTCCAAACTACTGATCACTCTTCATTGCTGGCGATGAGATTATTAATTGCTTTTGATACCAGGTCTTTTTTCATCTTAGTGCGTGCAACAGGTTGGTTAAACCAGAAGCTCATCGGCTGATCAAAGCCAATACCGTGCATATAGTTGTAGATCGCCTTACGCAGCCCCTCGCCAAGCATTTCATGATCCGTACCGGTTGGATCGGTGAAGTCCACATCGTTTTCAGCGAATAAGATCTCAGGGCGCTCAGCAAGCGTGATACCAAATTTTTCAGGATTTATGCCAATAGGGCTGTGAATCGTGGCCACAAAACGGTGCCAGTAGGCGGATTGGAAACAACCTTGCTTCATCATCTGACGCACCATCTCCAGCGAATCAACGGTTTCTTGCTCGGTTTGTGTTGGAAAGCCATACATCAAATAGGCGTGAACCAATATACCTGCATCACTGAAGGATCTGGTTACTTGTGCGACCCGCTCAACACTCACGCCCTTTTTCATCAGTTTCAATAGACGATCTGATGCCACCTCAAGACCACCGCTAACAGCGATACAACCGGAGTCTGCCAGCAACTGGCAACGCGCTTGGCTAAATGTCCTCTCAAAACGGATATTGCCCCACCAGCTGATCACCACATTGCGTTCAATGAGCCGCTTTGCCATCGCAAACAAAAGCTTTGGCGGTAGGGCTTCATCTACGAAATGGAAACCTGTCTCTCCGGTTTCTTCGATTAGTTGCTCGATCCTATCCACCAGAACGTCGGCGCCAGCCGCATCAAAACGGTCGATATAGTCCAGACTGACATCGCAAAAACTGCATTTACGCCAGTAACAGCCATGAGCTATGGTCAGTTTATTCCAACGTCCATCGCTCCAAATGCGGTGCATCGGATTGAGCATTTCACACAAAGAGAGGTATTCCCCCAGTGGCAGGCCATCATATACCGGTGCACCGACATCAGTTTGTGGGATATCCTGGAGCTCTGTATTTTCATTGAAGTGTACGTAGGCCTCCCCATTCTCATCCTCTGCGAGGAGATAGGTTCGCATCAGTGAGTCTATCTCACGCTGTCCTTCAAAGTACTCCAGCAGCGTGATAAAAGGACGTTCGCCGTCGTCCAGACAGATAAAGTCGACAAACTCAAATACTCTAGGGTCCTTCAGCGCGCGCAGCTCGGTATTGATAAAACCACCACCCATTACGATGGGAATACCGGGATTGATGGCTTTACAGGTTTGCGCAATACGCAGGGCGCCTAGCATATTGCCGGGGAAAGGCACGGTTAACGCGACTACGCTAGGCTGAGTTTCTTCCAGATACTGCTCGACCAATTGTTCCAAAATTTCCGAGCTGAAACTAGGTTCGCCCATCAAGGTATCGTAGAGGTTGTCAAAGCTTGGGTTGGCCGCCGCTAATTGCTCACCATAACGGCTCACTTCAAAGTAGGGATCAACCCCCTGAGTAATGACGGTTGAGAGATCATTAATAAACAGCGTCGCTAGATATTTAGCTTTATCTTGTACACCTAAATTGCCAAAGGCCGCTTGCAACACATCGCCGGATACCTCTTCCATCTGAGCTATCGCGTCAAACGCTGGGCCTTCGGGTAAAAAGCGGCGAGAGTTAATACGCAGTGCAAGGCTTGGGTCTTTGCCCTGCAAAAAGCGAATAGCACTCTCAACTGTCTGGTGGTAACGGTCAAATTCAGCCAGAAAATTAAAGATAACATCTGGTAGCTCATCATCTTCAAGGTGCTCGAAGTTTTCTTCCACATGCTGACGAATGATCTCCAGCGCAGGCGCTGTCATCATCTCTAGGAAAAGCTCAATAGCAGGATCTCGCTGAACCGCCTCATAGCCTCGAGAGCGTAAAAAACCCGTTAAATAGGCTGTTGCCGGATAAGGCGTATTCAGCTGGGTCATAGGAGGAGTCATTAGAAGAACGGTCATAGCCTGCCTTTAAATAGTAAAACTTGAATGCTCAGTGCGAAACAGTCAGTACGAACAGAGTGTGGCAGCAAATACAGTTGCCATAAAATAGGAGTGGATTCTAACAAATGAACGATACCCATTCTACTTCAAAGTGCAGGTTTCAGAGCTTCCTCAGCGAATCCAATTCAAGGCGCATTGTTGAAATCATGTTTGTCAATAAAACTAAGTTCGAAGAGGGAAACACTAAGGTGTAGATGCGGCAGGGGGGCGTTGGCGGCATGGCGAGGTTTCACATAGTGAAACTCTCCGAGCGAGAGATAGGGATATCGAACTGGCATTTAAACATGGAGGTTGTTTGTCACGGCCGAAGCTATAGGGACCTTTCCGTCAATAGAGATGGCGCTGTGTCAGAGCCCTTTGTCACAGTACTCGGGGTTTATCTTTGATGTCAGTCGATGATCCTGCCACTGCCCGGCAATCTTCAGATAGGATTTCGCCACTCCCTCCTCTTCAAACCCCAGTGATGAGAGTAACTGGCCGCTTCGTGTGTTAATCGGAATATAGTTAGCCATAATGCGATGCAGGTTAAGCTCGGTGAAGATGTAGTCAACCCCAGCCGTTAAGATCTCTTTCATTAAGCCTTTGCCTTGATGATCCCCGGCGATGGAGTAGCCTAAGTTGCAGGCTTGAAAAGATCCTTTGATAACATTAGTAAAATTACAGACACCAATGATCTCACTGCGGTTCTCGTCGCTACCGGAACAGGCTTGCTCATCTAATGCAAATGCAACGAAGTGCACCGCTCCGCCAACCGCAAACAGCTCATTACTCTCAAGTAGCCTCCGCTTTACCTTCGTGGGATTGAAATAATCAGGCTCCCTTTCTGGTTCCCATGGGGCTAAATGGGCGCTGTTTTTCTGGTAATAATCGATTAATAGTTGATATTCATAATACTGCAAAATAGTCAGCATGGTTCGCTTTGTCTTAATTCTTGGAATCGTAAACATAGATTAAAACCACCTGCGAACCTGTTGCTGGTAACGAATATACTCATCACCGAATTTACGGGTTAAATAGGTCTCTTCCGGCCTGATGGCCACATAATAGATACCGATACACGATGGGATCACGCTGGTGATCAACCAAACATGACTGAAATAGAGACCGAGACCAACGGGGATGGTACACAAGGCCAGATAGATGGGGTTTCTTGAATATTTATAAAGCCCGGTCTTAATAATCGATGAAGTTGGCTGCCAAGGCTCTATAGCGGTCTTTACACGCTTAAACTGGAGCAGCAAGGAGAGCAGTAAAATAAGGCCCGCCATAACCAAGCCCAGTCCAATATAGGTTATCACTGGCGCAAAGGTTATCCCGATGGGAAATAACAGTTCATTTGCATGAGCCAATAACATAAACAGGATAAAAATAACCGGCGGGGGAATTTTAACTCCGGCCCCTTTCAGATCCTTCTCCATAAATCTCTCCATATGCTTCTCCATGACTTAAGTTTGATAGGCGATGAGCCGGCGTTGCCCGATAGCAAACGCGCCTTTGATCCTCTTTATCATCATCAGGGTTCCGATGACAGTTAAAGGTTACGCTTCATCGTAGGTATTACCCGATAGCAAATGCGCCCTTTATGCCCTCTATGGCCATCTGGGTTCCTATGACGGCCAAGATCAGTCCCATCATCCGGGTAATGGCGCCAAGCGCCGCACTCCCCAGGTAATTGACCAGCTTACCGCCAAAAATAAAGAACAGATACGTCACTATGCATAGGGCGCCGAAGGTGCCTATGGTGATCAGCATCTCGGCTACGCCCCCTACAGCAGAGAAACTCATCGCCGTCGCTATGGTGCCGGGACCGGCGAGTATGGGCAGCGCCAGCGGGGAAACCGCAATACTCAATGCTGCCTCCCTCTGCGTATCGCCGCTCTTAGCTTTACTCTCCTCAACCTGAGCACTATCAGGATGATGCACACTGGAATTATTGCCCTGTAGCATATGAAAGCCAATTAAAAAAACCAGAAATCCCCCTGTGATACGAAAGGCAGACAGGGATATACCAAACAGGGTGAAGATAAACTGCCCCAGCAGAGCAAAAACAGTGATGATAATAAATGCCAGCAGGAGTGCTCTGAAGGCGATCGCTTTCGTCGTCTGTTCATCCTCCTCAGAGGTTAACCCCAGAAATATCGGTACATTGGCAATGGGGTTCATTATGGCAAAGAACCCCATAAAAACGGTCCCAAGATGCAACCAGAGTCCATCCATGTTTTACCTCTTCCGTTTAAAAGTGATCCCAAAGGTCCCAATATTTACCATAAAACAATCCTTGTCCATAAAAAAACCGAGTAATAAACTCGGTTTTTATTTTATTATCTTGGCAAAAAATCTCAGCCTAATTAGTCGGCCTTCTTATATTCGGTGTACGCCTCACCCTGAGTTAACCAGGCAGGTGCAGGTTTGCCTTTCAGATAGTGGTCGAAATACTCCATCATACGAATGCTGTAATCGAGCTTATTCGGATACTTCTTCAAGTGATGTGGTTCATCTTGATATTGCAAAAAGACCACATCTTTACCCGCACGGCGCATGGCGAGATAAAGCTCTATTCCCTGCTCCCAAGGCACCGCATCGTCTTTATCGCCAAACATGATCATCATAGGCGTCTTGATACGCTCAGCATAGAAAACAGGCGAATTTTCAATATACTTCTGCGGCGCTCGAAACAGACTCTCACCAATTCGGCTTTGTCCGGTTTCATACTGGAACTGACGAGCCAAACCACTACCATGACGGATCCCGCTATAGGCGCTGGTCATGTTAGAGACCGGAGCCCCGGTTACCGCAGCCTTAAAGATATGAGTCTGAGTGACGGCAAAGGCTGTTTGATAACCGCCCCAGGAGTGTCCCTGGATCCCGACAGCATCGGGATCTGCGATACCCATTTCGATCAACTTCTGCACACCAGACGTCAATGCCTGAACAGAAGTTGCACCAGGATAACCCACCTCGAAACGAATATCCGGCAGGAAGATGGCATAACCGTTATCGGCGTACCAGGCAAAGTTAGGTCTATGGTTGAGTTTCATCTGAGGAAAGGCATGCAAGCGGTCACTCATAAAACGGTAGAAATAGACCAGTACCGGATAGCGCTTGCCCTCTTCATAGTTTGTAGGCTTAATCAACACACCATCTAACGGCTGTCCATCGCCATTGGTCCAGTGAACCAGCTCAGACTGACTCCAATTAAATTTACGCTTCTGAGCATCCAAGTCGGTTTGACGGGTCGCAGCCTGTGGCGCTGAGTACTCAGCGGTATAGAGATCCGGAAACAGATCATAGCGCTCTTTCGAGAACACTAGGGTGTTGGAATCTTTGCTGCGTGCGAGAGGTTTTATCTTATAATCCCCCTCCATCAAGGTTGTCACACCGGAGACACCAATTTTTGCCTGATAATAACCGTCACCTTTGGTCTTCTCGTTATAACCATGAAGCAGCACCTGCTGATCGATAGCAAAGACATCGGGGGTATTCTCATCCTCGACGAGTCCGGTGACTCGATATTGGATCCCCTGCTTACGTCCTTTACCCGCCGTTAGCTTGAACGCCTCCAGAGATTCGGTATTCATCTGCCAGATATCATATTTATCATAAACCAATAGACCGGCATCGTTCTCAAGCCAGGGGCCGAAGCCATATCCCGGGGCATTAGAGGGATAATCATGGTCCTCATCGGCAAAAGAGACCTTCAAATCTTTGGTTAGATTATGTCTGCGATCTTGGGAGATCTGATAAAGATATACCTGCCCTTGTTGGTAGTAAGAGACAAATCGCTCCTTAGGAGAGAGGTTTGGCGCTTCATTTGTGGGCTGCTGAGTCAAAAATGGAATTTTGCGACCCGTATTAAGATCGACCAAATAATAGTCCCGATAAAAACCGGCCCAGGTGATCATCTTACGATAGGGAATATCTGAACTGGCGATAACAAATCGTGACTGCTCCTGCAGCTCAATGTCCGGCACCGCTTCATCGGCTAACTGCACAAGGTTATTTCCCTGCAGATGTAAAACGGCCAAATAGGTCCGTTCCTGCTCCTTCTTGTACTGTTTTACCTCATTGGGCTTAATACGTGCGTCATCACCGTGCCAGATACGCAGTTCACGCTGACCAGTGACTATCTTTTCGTTAAAGAGGTCGGCTTGATTCTCAATCTTTTTGATCTCAAGCTGTTGGCTCACATGGGGAACCCGTCCAAAAAAGAGTCGGTTACTGTCTTGTGAGAATCTCAATGTGGTATAACGATTAAGCTTCCACTCATCATTAACGGGTGCAGGTTTAACGACTCCCGTTGCTATCTCAAGCAGAGACAACTTATATTCACGCCCATAGGGTGCATTTGCTGCCACGCCATGGGTGAAGGCGATGTATCGGCCGTCTTCACTCAGCGATACCTCACCAACCTGTTGGTCATTATACTGACGTACAATCTCTTTTTCGTTACTATTAAGTTTAATTGATACCAGTTGATGCTTTTTCGATTTCACATCATTGCTTGCCAGCACCAGATGCTTGCCTACTTTATCAAAATAGAAGCGGGTAACATTTTTAACACCTTGCTTATAGCCATTCTTGAGCGAAATAAGCTGAAACTCGGTTCCCTTGTCGAACTTATCAACCTTTTCCTGCTTACTTTTCTGCTCTTTTTTCTTACTGTCGGCATTTTTATCGGTTTTTTTACTATCACCCTCATTCTCTTCGGCTTCAAACCAAACGGCCAAGTGTGTTCCGGTTTCATTAAACTCAAAAGTCTTAACTCTTTCAAAACGAGTCTCTTTTCCGGATGTAGTGTCGAGTAACACCATGCCGGATTTGAGCTTTTTCTTCTCTTTGGCTGATGCCATCTCAGAATCGAGTAACGAATTTTTAACAACAAAAGCAACAAAACGACCGTCTCGGCTCACTTTAGGCTTAGAGCCGCCATCTACAGTAAACTTTTTGGACGATGTCAGGCTTTTAACCAGTCCATGACTATCACCCCGATCGGGTGCCACCTCGACGGCCAACATAGTGCCCGAATCTGAAACCACAGGTTTCTTCAATGATTCAAAATGCATAATGTCATCAGGCACAATTGAATGAGAGCTGGAGGGGGATGAAGCGTAGGCTCCAGCGGTGAGTAGGCTCGCCGATGCAAGAATAAAAGATGCTATGGGTAGTGACTTCAAGGTCTTCCTCATTTTTCTTATTTTGTTAACGCCGCCCCGAGCCTTATTAGACTAAAGTCGACTTTTTTAACCTTTAACGATCAATCATCGTCATAAGCCTTGTTTATTGCAAGTTCCACTATATAAAAAAATGTGAGATTGCTCACTATTTTCTGTAAAAATTGTTTAAAAGTGTTTAAAATAAAGCTGTGAACAATAAAAACAAATTCCAAGTCATACTACCGTGTCTTTAGACATGGCCAGACATAGCAGTAACGACAAACCGTGGAAGGACTCTCCATGTCAAAAAGAACTATAACCGTGATCCCAGGTGATGGGATTGGACCAAGCATTATCGATGCAGCCATAAAAATTCTTGATAAAGCTGGTTGCGATTTTGAATATGAATTTGCCGATGCAGGTTTAGCCGCGCTTGAAAAGCAAGGTGAGCTAGTACCCCAGCGTACCCTCGATATGATCGAGAAGAACCGTATCACTCTGAAAGGTCCATTGACTACGCCAGTTGGTGAGGGCTTTACCTCTATCAACGTATCATTGCGTAAGAAGTTCAGCCTATACGCAAATGTTCGCCCGGTTCTCTCTTTCAAAGGAACTCAGGCACGATACGATAATATCGATATCATTACTGTCCGTGAAAACACCGAAGGTATGTATTCAGGCCTGGGCCAGACTGTCTCGGAAGATGGCGCAACGGCTGAAGCGACAAGTATTATTACTCGCCAGGGTGCCGAACAGATCACGACTTTCGCTTATGAACTCGCTCGTAAAGAGAATCGTAAGAAAGTCACTATCGTTCATAAAGCTAACATCATGAAGTCGACATCAGGACTCTTCCTGAAAGTCGCCCGTGAAGTCAGCCAACGTTACCCTGACATCATCACCGAAGAGATGATCGTCGATGCGACGTGTATGAAACTGGTTATGAATCCTGAAAATTTTGACGTTATGGTAACGACAAACCTTTTCGGTGACATTCTTTCCGATCTCTGTGCTGGTTTAGTCGGTGGCTTAGGTATGGCTCCTGGTGCCAACATAGGTAAAGATGCGGCAATTTTTGAAGCGGTTCACGGTAGTGCTCCAGATATTGCCGGCAAAAACCTAGCAAACCCAACATCGGTGATTCTAGCCTCGATCCAGATGCTTGAGTATCTGGGCATGGCAGATAAAGCTGAGAAGATCCGCGCTGCTGTTACCGCCGTGATTGCCGAAGGCGACCGTACTACACGCGACTTGGGTGGTACCCATGGTACGACCGATTTCACACAAGCTGTGATTGAACGATTATAAAAGCAGATTCTAGGTTCTAGGTTCTAACAGCCTATACGCAAAGCCTATTTCTGCCCATGACCTCCAAGGAAGGAGGGAATGTCTTGAAGATGTCGGGAACATCTTAGACCCTTGGGAAATAGGCATAAGCGTTCCATACGCAAAGCCTATTTCTATCCATCCTTGGGAAATAGGCATAAACGTTCCAGACGTAAAAGGCCCTATGTTTTCACATAGGGCCTTTTTTATTGAATCTATAAAAACTTAATTAGCTAACCTGAGTCGGATTTAAACTCAGGTAAACCGTCACCTCATCACGATCATGATAGAGGTGCTTACATTTTATCGAGAAATTCTTTATCTCGTTCTCTTTAAGCACAGTCGCCATGGTCTCCAATAAAGTCGTCACGTCTTGATAGCGACTCTTCATCGGTAATTTAAGGTTAAACATCGCCTCTTTAAACCAACCATTGATCGCCCACGCTTCAATCAGCTCGGCAACCCGAGCAGGCTTCTCGATCATGTCGCAGACCAACCAATAGATATTCTTACGTGGCGGCTCGAAACGAAAACCATCGGCCTGGTAATGCTTAACCTGCCCCGTCTCCATTAGGCCTTCATCCATCGCTCCATTATCGACTGCGGCGACAAACATACCACGACGAACAAGCTGATATGTCCAACCACCTGGGCAGGCACCAAGATCGACCGAATGCATGCCGCTGCTTAATCTCAGCTCTTTTTCCTCTTCTGGAATAAAGTGGATAAATGCTTCATCAAGTTTAAGTGTTGAACGGCTAGGCGCATCGCTGGCCATTTTCAGTCTTGGGATCCCCATTGGATAGGGAGAGCTATTATTGCTAAAAGAAAAACCAACATAAGCCGTTCCCGAAGCCACAAAACAGACATGAATAATTGGGCGACTGCGACTCTCTTTTTTAAGTAAGTTTCCAGAGTTCTTCAACTTCTGTCTTAATGGGACAGTAAATTTACGACAAAAAGTCGTTCGCTCTTTTGCTGCATTGGTATCCGGTGTCTCGACTCGTAGCTCGCCGGCATTTCTAACGTCGGATAACGCTTCCATGATTGGCGTGATCCGGTCATCTTCCGGCAGGTTTTTCAGCAATGCTTTGGCTGCAAACATCTGTCTGGCGAAGATCAGAGAATCCAATTTGATCTTTTGCGCTAAGACAGTCGCATCACCAGCCTGAAAGCACTGAAAAATCACATAAGCATCGTTTTTATTGGTTTTTACAAAACCACCGATATCAAGTTCAGCCGCGTGATGCTGTATCTCAGCGGCACACTCTTTCTCATAGCCTGCACGGCAAAACAAAAATAGGTTAATCATTGAAATTCCTGGAACCAGCCAATAAAAATGGCGACAATCGATATAATGGCCGCCATTCTACACTGTATATGCAGTTTTCTAAACAAGTCTGTTTCTATGGTTTAAACCACAGATAAGTTTAATCGTTTAACTCTACTACCCGGTTTCGCCACACAGCCAAGGCGATCAATAACCAACCGAGTAGGAAACAGCCTCCTCCCAGAGGGGTGATGGGGCCGGTCCATTTAACCCCTAACAAGGCATAGAGATAAAGAGACCCCGAAAATAGTCCTATCCCGGCAATAAACAGATAACCGGCCCAATCGATCAATCTGGAGCTTAGCCAATGACCGGAGAAGGCCACGGCTATCAGAGCAAAGGTATGATAAAACTGATACTCAACACCTAAGTTAAAGATGGCAATCATCTCCGGGGTCGTGACGTTTTTTAACCCATGTGCACCGAATGCACCTAAAGCAACCGCCATAAAACCACTCAGCGCCGCTAGCAATAGAAAACCTTTACGCATCTAACCCCCGAATAAAATCAGTACAATGTGTGATCGCAGTGGCTAGATTAGCTTCTTGCGTCGTACCTGACGACTTCCTTGGTGCAAAACTATGATCGCCATCCGTTAACCAATGCAGGCTCACCTTATTCATCACAGGCCAGGTATCGACTAACCCTCTGCCGCCAAATTTATCTCTCTCACCTTGAATGACACAAATAGGTGCCTGGCTGTTCTCTATGGGATCCAGCCTTGGCTCCCCTCCCTTCAATGGAATAAAGGGGTACCCGAGACAGATAACACCATCGACATCGGTATCCCCGGCAACAATGGCTGCCATGCGTCCGCCCATCGATTTTCCCATCAGAATAATTCGCTTGGGGGAGTACTCAGCTTTAATCGCCTCGATATGCAGATTGAAGTCTTTAATCAGTTTAGGTGCACGATCGGGTGGTCGACGTTTACCATCGATGGCATTGGCACGCATATAGGGAAAATTAAAACGTACCACCCCAAAGCCTGCATTCGATAACCCCTTTGTCATCTCAACCATAAAGTCAGATTGCATATTTGCCCCGGCTCCATGAGTAAATATGACGATAGTCCCATTCACGTCACCCTCGATTACACACTCACTCTGGAGCAATTCTTGCGCTTCCAGACACGCTTTAACCAGGAAGTAGCTCACTGCGAGACTCCTCTTCAAACATGTCTAGCATCCACTCTCTAAACGCCGCAACTTTGCCTATATCTGAATGATTTTGTTGACAAACCAAGTAGTAAGCGTTCTTACTCACCAATACTTCAGGGAAGGGGCAAACCAGTCTGCCCGCTTTAATATCGGGCCTGGCAAGTACGCTATAACCCAGCGCAACACCTTGTCCATGAGCCGCCGCTTGCAGAACTAATGAAGAATGACTAAATATGGGCCCCTGATTCACATTAATATCATTAATCCCACATTGCCTAAACCATGCCAGCCAATCATGGCGACTCATATCATGTAAAAGCGTATGATTTTTAAGGTCACTGGGTTTCTCCAGTGGCTTGGGACCATTGAGTAACATGGGCGAACAAACGGGAATTAACACCTCATTTTTTAACTTATCGGCTCTTAATCCGGCCCAACTCCCCTGTCCGTAATAGATGGCAACATCGACATCATCAGTCAAAGAGCTATCTTCATTATCGACGGCCTTAATTCGAACATCAATATCGGGGTTATTCTCACTGAATTTGGCCAACCGAGGCACTAACCATTGAATTGCAAAACTGGGTGAAGTGCTTACTGTCAGTGAACCTATGGCACTTCTGGCAAGAAGTCGGTCTGTTGCATCGGCCAACTGAACAAAGATGTCTTTGATATCTAAAAAGTACCCCTGCCCCTCTTCAGTTAATAGCAGAGAGCGGTTCTTTCGACGGAATAATTTCAGGCCTAAATACTCTTCTAAAGCCTTTATTTGATGACTCACTGCAGCCTGAGTTACGAAGAGCTCTTCGGCTGCCCGGGTAAAGCTTAGATGCCTCGCAGCTGCTTCGAATGCTTTCACTGCATTTAATGGCGGTAAACGTCTAGACATAGTGATCCGGATCCCATCTTTTGATTAGTTTTTCTAATCCGTATTGTTACATTTTATCGTTTGTTAAGGGAAGTGATTTTGATTAAATTATGCGCCAACGAAATGAATAAAGTTAGGCAGCCTCTACGACGAAATCGGGGAGTGTCTGACAACCCGAAATGTCCGCCCGGAGGCGACCCATATGCTAAACCTTAAAACTGTTTTTGTTCTCGCTCTTCTCTCTACTGCGACGACCGTTAGCGCCGATGAAGTGGTTATCGATACGGCTGACCTACACGCAACGATTAGTGCTCAGCTGGCTGAAGGCATGGAGATGATGCAAAACAACCTGACTGAAGACATGAATACTATTTTAATCGCAGAAGAGACTACAGATAAAACGACTGTGGTAGTTACTCGCGCAGAGTAAATCAACTCTCTTCGTTAAAAGCCGCGTCGCTACTCATACTAGCATCGCGGTTTTTTTGTGTCTGTAATAAAGGGGAAAGCGGTAAGTTTTAAGGTCATGACAGAGCACTGAGAGTTGCGAGCTACGAGTTAAGATATTCTTTATGTAGGAGCGGCTTTAGCCGCGAATGTTACTGCAGACATAAAAAAGCCGCAGCTATTACGATAGTTGCGGCTATTGATAGTGTTACCTGTATTGCCTATAGAGCTTGTGAGCCTCTAAGGAGCGATTTAAGGACGATACACCTTCACGTTCTCATAACCCTGCTCTTGCAAGTATAGGGCCTGTAATTTACTCATCACGCCGCGATCGCAATATAGCAGATAAGTTTTAGCTTTATCCAGATCCGCAAATTGAGTTGCAAGCTTAAAAAACGGAATCGTTTTAATCTCAATACCTTCAAGCTTCAGAGGATCTTTCTCCTCCTCTTCCGGTGCTCTGACATCAATGATAACTTCATTAGAGTTGACGTCACCAACCGTTTCAGTTTCTGTTATCTTTGTATCCATGCTGGTTGCTATCTCTCTGATATCGATGATTTCGGCAGTTTCCAGGACACGTTCAATAAGATCCTCAGAGAACTTTTGCTCTTCGGCTTCAATTTTTGAAAGTACCGCTTTAACCGTTGGCTTTTGCGAGATAACCCCACAATATTCAGGAATCGATTTAGAGAAATCTTCGGTACCTATCTTACGACTCAGGTTAATAATATCTTGCTTATCCATCGCAATCAGCGGACGTAATATTAACTGTTCGGTACAACGATCGATAACATTCAAATTCGTTAATGTTTGGCTGGACACTTGCCCCATGGCTTCACCGGTTACCAGCGCCTGGATCCCCATTTTATCAGCCAATCTTGCAGCCGTGCGCATCATCATACGCTTGAGGATAACTCCCATTTGACCATTATCAATTTTCTCCAGAATCTCGGTAACGACCGGGTCAAAAGGCACAGAGATAAACTTAACCTTATGAGACTCACCGTATTTCTGCCATAAATGATACGCTACCTGCTTAACGCCAATCTCATGTTGATCGCCACCTAAGTTAAAGAAACAGTAGTGAGTTCTGGAACCACGTTTAATAAACTGGTAACTGGAAACGCCCGAGTCAAAACCACCCGAGATAAGAGACAGTACATCTTCCTGAGTCGCCATAGGGTAACCACCCAGACCTTGAATACGATTAACAACCAGATAGAGATTTTCTCTGTCTATCTCTAAGTTGATGGTCATATCGGGATTTTTTAGTTTAACACCGGTAGCCTCAGTGAATTGATTTAAACCACCACCAACATAGCGTTCAACTTCAATCGACTTAAAGTCATGGTTACCCACACGCTTTACACGCACACAGAACGTCTTCCCAACGAGTTGCTCTTTATACAGAGCTAAGGTTTGCTGATAGATGTCATCAACAGATTCAAAGGTGCTTTCGTTGACCTGAAGTACGTGTGCAATACCCGGAATACAAGACAAACGGTCGGCAAAAGCCTCAACCAAGTCGGGCCTATCGCTGGGAACCAACACCATGATCTTATCCCACTCACGCTTAACCTTGGCAGACTCATCCACTTTTTTAAGCACATTTCGGATATTGGTTTCAAGCATCTTGGTAAAACGCATTCTTACCGGCTTGCTCTTCATCATGATTTCAGGAAATAGTTTTACGATAAATTTCATCAGGGTATTCCGAACGGGGGTGGGGTTTAAACAATATTGCGCGCATTATACCAAGATCATTGAATGTTTGACTATCGGGAAATGGCAGAAACAGCGATGAGCTCTTTCAGTTGAAGGAGATAAGGCTGGAAAATTTACCTTTTCCAGCCTTAATAGTTCTGTGACGTAACATTAAGAGTGTCGTTGAATGGTGAGGCTACTGACCTACCAAAATTTCATCAGAAACTTTGGGTTTACCCTGTTCGATAGCAATCTCAACCCGGCGATTACGTGCACGATTTCCCGGTGAATCATTGGCAACCAAAGGATCTGAGTTAGCCATGCCAACGACCTTCATTCTACGTTGATCAAATCCTTTGACGCGAATGAGTTCATGGGCAACGGCTACGGCTCGTTTACTGGAAAGATCCCAGTTGGAACTGTAGAGCTCATTACTGATCCGCATGTCATCGGTATGACCCGATACGGTGACAATCCCAGGCACATCTTTGAGCAACTCACCCACACGGCGTATAACGGGTTTAAATCTGGGTTGTAGGAAACCTGAGCCCGATGAAAAAGCGCCCTTCTCACGGATCCTGATGATGATCTGCTGACCCAAAGATTCAATTTCGATAGCGCCATCGACAATCTCCTTATTGAGCTCCTGAGCCATCTTCTTAACTTCGTCGTTAATTTGATCTTGTGCCGCGGCTTGAGCCTTTGACTCTTCTTCGGCTTTTGCTTTCGCCTCAGCTTCAGATTTGGACTCAGACTTTGACTCAGCCTCTTCCTGAGCAGTCGCTGAGGCTTCTCCCCCACGCTGCTCACCCCTTTGTTGTTGCACACCACCCGAGCTATCGTCATCTCCGGCCTGATACTCAAGTACAGGCTCTGTCATCTCGTTCGTTTGCTGGTTGATAATTTCGATGGGAGTCGGCTCCGGGCGGCCGGGTCTGAACTCGAGTGCTATGACTGAGGTTCCCTTAGGAATATCTTTTACTTCGACTTTATTCTGTACACCAAATGCATACTTCATCGAACCCGCAATCTGCTTAAACTTCATCACATCCATTTCGGAGAAAGCCAACAGCAGAACGAAGAAACACATCAAGAGTGACATCAAATCGGCAAAGGTTGCCAACCAGAGCGGCGCTCCGGGTGGTGGACAGTCACACTTTTCCTTCTTTGCCATGGGGCTATTCCCCGTCCGTTGTGTCTATTTCTCGCTGCTTCTCTGAAATATAGTTCTTTAGGAAGCCTTCGATAACCCTAGGGTTCTGCCCATCCTGAATCGCCAACACCGCATCCATAATGAGGTTACGGTTCAGCATCTCCTCTTTCATTCGTAGCTCAAGTTTACCTGCGATAGGGATCGCAACCATATTTGCCACAACGGCACCATAGAGTGTCGTCAACAAGGCCACGGCCATCGCTGGCCCGATAGATTTAGGATCATCCATATTCGACAACATGGCCACCAAACCAATCAGGGTACCAATCATTCCCATCGCCGGGGCGACGTCTCCCAGGGCTTGGAAAATACTGACCCCCAATTTATGCCGCTCCTCGGTGAGCGCGATATCTTTCTCGAGTGCGTCGCGTACCACATCGCCATCATGACCGTCGACAAGCATATCGACCGCTTTTTGCATAAAGCTATTGCCGATTTCGGCTTCTTCTAACGCTAAGAAGCCCCCCTTACGTGCGGCATCGGCCATAGTGATCGATTGCTCAATTAAGGCGTCGGGCTTATCAATCTTAAACATGAAGGCTTTAGCGGCAATTTTTATGGAACCAAGAAACTGTTTAAGGTTGTACTTCATCATAACGACAAAAAGAGAACCACATATTACAATCAGCACCGAAGGAACATCGATAAAAATGGCAATACCACCACTGCTGACCATCGCCATGATGACAAAACCAAACGCGCCAATGAGTCCTATCAGGGTTGCTAAATCCACAACTGCTCCTTAAATGAAACTGATTCCGGATGCGGTCCATCCGATCAGTATGAAGTTGTTTTTATTGATACGGCCAAGAAGTGCCATATCACAAAGTATTCTTACACGTTAATATACCCAACTTTAACACTAATCTCATCGTATATACCTTTTGTATAATCATCAAAATGAGAGTGTTAATGAATGTGCGGTATTGGGTAAAGTGATTAAAGGGACCGAACCGATACCGAAAATGTCGATTCAATAATTATTCAAAAAATAAAAGTCCTACTTTCAATTATCGGACAGCTTACACGCAAGTTTAGCTACAAATTCAATTTTTTATAAAAAAACCTCGATAAAGCGTGCTATTGCACAAATTTACCGCAGCCCGATTTGACCCTAGTCGCCGCCTGAGATACCTTGTCACACGCAATTTTCTAGGAAACGTTACCGTGGCTAAAAAACCTGAAAACCTCACTTTTGAAGAATCCCTTTGCGAACTTGAACGTATTGTGTCAGATCTTGAACAAGGCGACGTTTCCCTCGATGATGCACTTAAACAGTTCGAACGTGGTATAAAACTTGTTCGCAATAGCCAAGGTAAACTCGAACAAGCTCAACAAAAGGTCGCGATCCTACTGCAAGAGGATGAAAATGCCTCATTAGCGACCTATGCAACTGAGGGCGAATAATTGTTAGCCAGAGCCATCTCTCAATATCAGCAACGTGTCGATGAGCAAATTAAATCTATTATCGACTCTCAAGCTACCACAGATCTAAAATTACAATCGGCCATGAAGCATGGGGCTTTAATTGGTGGTAAGCGTATCAGGCCATTCTTAGTCTATGCCATCGGCGATATGCTGAATGTTGCCCCAGAAAAACTCGACGCCTGCGCGGCCGCCATAGAATGTGTTCATGCTTATTCATTAATTCATGATGATCTTCCGGCTATGGACGATGATGCTCTGCGCCGGGGGCAACCTACTGTTCATATTGCCTTCGACGAAGCTACCGCGATCTTAGCGGGTGATGCACTGCAAGCCCTGGCCTTCGAAAGCATCTGTGAGCCCATCGATGGTATTACACCGAGCCAAAATCTGGCCATGGTGAGAGCCTTAGCTAAGGCCTCAGGATATTCCGGGATGTGTGGCGGTCAAGCTATGGATCTCAATGCAACAAATAAGCAGATTGATTTAGCGACACTGACCCAACTGCATAAATTAAAAACCGGCGCCCTGATCCGTTGCGCGGTTGAACTGCCGATGATCGCAGCGGCTATCAGTATAGAAGAGCAAAATTTGTTGATGGATTTTGCCGATGCCATTGGGCTGGCATTTCAAGTGCAGGATGACGTACTCGATATCATCGCCAGCACCGAAGAACTGGGGAAACCTCAGGGTTCCGATTGTGACTCCAATAAGAGCACCTATCCCAGACTACTGGGATTAGAAGGAGCACAAGCCACGGCCCAAAGTTTGATTGATGATGCCCTATCAGCGCTGACAAAATTACCATACAATAGTCAGCTAATTGCCGAATTCGCCCGTTTTATCATTGAGCGAAGAGTATAATAAAGAGACAAGTTATCTCGATGAGTTTGGATATATCTAACTACCCTGTGTTAGCACAGGCTAATACCCCTGATGAGCTACGACAGCTCCCTCAAGCAGTACTGCCTCAATTGGCAGACGAGCTTAGAGGTTTCCTTTTGAAATCTGTGGGTAAATCTAGTGGTCACTTCGCTTCAGGGCTTGGAACTGTCGAGCTCACCGTAGCGCTTCACTATGTTTATAACACCCCCTTCGACCGTCTGATTTGGGATGTTGGCCACCAGGCCTACCCACATAAAATCCTGACCGGTCGCCGTGACAGGATGCACACCATACGTCAAAAAGGGGGAATACACCCTTTCCCTTGGCGTGAAGAGAGTGAGTACGACACCTTCAGCGTGGGACACTCAGGTACCTCTATCAGCGCGGCGCTCGCAATGGCTGTAGCCGCTGACAAAGAGCAAGCCGGACGCAAAGTGGTCTCAGTCATCGGTGATGGTGCCATGACCGGCGGCATGGTGTTTGAAGCCATGAACCACGCAGGTGATCTGCACAATGATATGTTAGTCGTGCTCAACGACAACGAGATGTCTATCTCTGAGAATGTCGGCGCGCTGAATAATCATCTGGCTCAACTTATGTCGGGACGTTTCTATACTACGATTCGTGAGAGTAGTAAGAAGGTCCTTGAAGGGTTGCCGGTCATCAAAGAGATGGCAAAGCGTACCGAAGAGCATCTCAAGGGCATGGTGGTTCCCGGCACTATGTTTGAAGAGCTGGGCTTTAACTATATCGGCCCTATCGATGGCCATGATGTTGATGCGTTGGTCGAAACGATGCGCAATATGCGTAATCTATCTGGCCCGCAAATTTTACATATCATGACCAAGAAAGGTCGTGGATATGAGCCGGCAGAGAAAGATCCCATCGGCTGGCACGCCGTGCCTAAATTTGATCCCTCGACCTTTGAGAAGCCAGCTTCTAAACCCAGTAACCCAACCTTTTCACAGGTATTTGGTAAATGGTTGTGCGATGTCGCCGAGAAAGATGACAAGGTATTGGGTATAACACCAGCCATGCGTGAAGGTTCTGGAATGGTTGAGTTCTCTCAACGTTTTCCTAAGCAATATTTCGATGCCGCCATTGCAGAGCAACACGCCGTCACCTTAGGTGCTGGTTTTGCTTGTGAAGGATTAAAGCCCGTAGTGGCTATCTATTCGACCTTCCTGCAGCGTGGTTATGATCAGCTTATTCACGATGTTGCGCTACAGAAGTTGCCCGTATTATTCGCTATCGACAGAGGCGGTATTGTCGGTGCAGACGGTCCCACACACCAAGGCGCCTTCGATCTTAGCTTTATGCGTACTGTGCCGAATATGATCATAATGGCGCCATCGGATGAAAATGAGTGTCGTCAGATGCTCTATACCGGTTATTGCTACAGAGAAGGCCCTACGGCAGTTCGCTACCCCAGAGGCAGCGCGACAGGTGAGACTCAGGTTGAAGAGATGCAAGCCTTACCCATAGGTAAAGGCTTAATCAAGCGTCAGGGGAAGAAAGTCGCGATTCTTAACTTCGGAACTCTGCTTGCCGATGTATTAACCGCCGCCGAATCTCTCGATGCGACGGTTGCCGATATGCGCTTTGTCAAACCTCTCGATGTTGAGTTGGTTAAACAGCTTGCCGATTCTCATGACGTACTCGTTACCGTCGAAGAAAATGCCATCATGGGCGGCGCAGGTTCGGGTGTACTCGAATTGCTGCAGCAGCTTAAACAGCCGATGCCGGTACTTCAAATCGGCCTGCCCGATGAGTTTATTAAACATGGGGAATCGGGTGAAATCCTTGCAGAACTCAGACTCGATGCTGCGGGTATCCTGGAGCAGGTTGAAGAATACTTAAAGTAGCCTTCAGGCTTACCTTTGGGCATATCTTAGATAACGCTCAATAAAAAAGGACTGCAGATGCAGTCCTTTTTATTATCAATCAAAGTCGTTTCCTGGAAAAGATTCGACCTCAATAACAATTAAGCCTGTGTATCTACAGCAGCTCCGCCTTGAGACACCATGACCATAGCCGGACGTAATAGACGCTCGTTAAGGGTATAGCCTTTCTGCATAACCATCATGACTGTGTTTGCAGGAAAATCCGGGCTTGGTTGCATACCGATAGCCTGATGATGCTCTGGGTTAAAGGGTTCCCCCTGAGGGTTAACCACTTTCAATCCAAACTTTTCAACCGTACCAATAAAGCTCTTCAGTGTTAACTCTACACCTTCGTAAACAGCTTTAGTCGCCTCAGCTTCAGCATCGGTTCCCTGGAGCGCGCGCTCCATATTGTCAATCACCGGCAGAAGTTCATTAGCAAACTTTTCAAGGGCAAATTTGCGGGCTTTCTCAACATCGATAGCGGCACGACGACGAATATTATCAACCTCGGCAGCGGCTCTGATAACAGAATCTTTTTGCTCATCAACTTTGGCTGTCGCGGCTGCTAATGCCTGCTCCAGCTCTTCAACACGAAAGTTTGCCTGAGTAAGTTCATCCATCAAACTGGCTTCACCTGTAACAGTTTCATTTTCATTATCTGTGATGATTTCACCTTCAACAGCTTCATCTACTTGGTTCTGTTTCGCTTTACTCGAATCGTTGCTCATTCTAACTCCAGCTAAAAATACTTTGTTTCTGCGTGCTCTGAGGATAATATGGGGATCACATTCAAGGTTTCAAGCCCTAGCACTAAGATAAATATGCCTAAAACGTTTCAATCTATTGGCCTGATTGGCAAGCCTAATCACCACGGCACAAACCTGACCCTAAAACGTTTACATCACTGGTTAACGATGCAGGGCTTCGACATCCTGGTAGAAGAGAGAGTCGCTGCCGATATAGGACCTCAGGCTGTGTCAGTCGATCTACTCGAGATCGGTGAAAAATGCGATCTCGCTATCGTCGTGGGCGGTGATGGTAATATGCTGGGTGCGGCGCGAGTCTTAGCCAGGTTTGATATCGGTGTCATTGGTGTCAACCGTGGTAATCTTGGATTTTTGACCGACCTTCCCCCCGATTCGTTCGAGGCCGCGCTGGGTGAAGTGCTCGATGGACAATTCAAGACTGAACACAGATTCCTGCTCGAAACTGAAGTACATCGCCACGGCCATATGAAATCGAGCAATACAGCCGTGAATGAAGCCGTGCTTCACCCGGGAAAAGTGGCCCACATGATCGAATTTGAGGTCTATATCGATGACGACTTCATGTATAGCCAACGCGCCGACGGCATGATTGTATCAACGCCGACAGGCTCTACGGCCTATTCATTATCGGCTGGGGGAGCGATTCTGACCCCGAACCTTGAAGCCCTCATCCTAGTCCCTATGTTTCCTCATACCCTCTCCTGTCGTCCAATCGTGGTCGATGCCAGTAGCACCATAAAACTGGTGGTCTCACCGGATAACGGTGATAACCTGGAGGTGAGTTGTGACGGACACGTCACATTGTCCGTACTGCCCGGCGATGAGATTATCGTTCGAAGGAGTCAAGAACGCCTCAGGCTTATCCACCCCAAAGGGCATAACTATTTCCATGTGCTGAGAAGCAAGCTTGGTTGGGGCAGCAAACTGTTTTAATCGCTTCCACACAGAAAAGCCGCTAAGTTAGCGGCTTTTTTCGTTCATATGGTGCTGAATATTGTTAATGCTACTCGATGGTAAAGTCGATTCTTACTCTTGTCTGTTCAGCAATGGGCGAGCCATCGACAAACTTTGGCGCATAACGCCATTGTTTTAAGGCTTTGATCGATTCATCGCTGAATTTACTTCCTCCTTTTGAATCGAGTAATTTAGGCTCCTTCACAAAACCAAATTCATCGACAATAAATGACACCTCGGCCCAGCCACTCTTTCTTCGCTTAACATAAGAGAAAGGATATTTAGGCTGCTCACGATACAGCGGCATCTGCTCCTGATCATCGAGCCAGGGACGCATACTACCTATAGCGATGCAATGCTCGGTGGACTTATCGCTCTCTCCCTCACGCTCATACAACTCGACCAGAAACGCGTGGGCCTTTAGCTCATAAGGGTGGGTATAATTGAGCGCTGAGAATTGTTTAACGACTTCATTAAGCAGGGGAATCGCTCTGCTGTTTTTCTTCTCTACGAAATGAATTGAGCCAGCTATGTAAGCCGCTTTCACTCTGGTGAGCGAGTCCTGTGGGAGCTCCTCTTTATAGATCTCGTAGGCATCAAGCGCATAGTCACGAATTTTTCTGTTATAAAGGCGGGTTTTAGAAAGAGTAGCAAATGCTGCGCTCAGGGTGTCGGCGTGTAATATCCTGTTTTCTGCGTCTGAGGCAATGTCGATGGCATCTTCAAACTGAGACTTAGCCGTTTTAGGGTCTGAACTCGTGTGCGCCGCGCCAAGAAGCGGATCTAACACCTCAAGGGCATCTTCACCATAGCTCGATTGATAACGACTGAGTGCCAGCAGGTAGAGCGAATTAGCCTGCTCTTTTTGATCTTGCTCTTCGAGTGCCGTGGCATAGTTTAATGCTAACGTTGCAGTATCAAGGCTTTGGGGCCCAAACTGCACTGAGCCCAGCTCATAAGCCTCTCCGGCATACTTGAGCGCCAGTTCATTGTTTTTCTCTGCTACGGCTTGTTTATAGGCAGTGTAGCTTTGTGAAAATTCAGAGGCGGATACCCCGAGGCTACTCAGACTTAAGCAACTCAGAGTAATGGCAGCAAGAACATGGCGAAAGCGAACTGATGACTTCATAAATATCCTTATTTATTAGTACTTATCTATTGGTACTAAACCTATTGGCATTGGTTCTATTAGTACTGATTGATAAAATATGACGATATAACATGTTGATAGAGTTTAGAGATAAGGTCATGCCTTCCCTGTTAGTCGCACCAACCTCTCCCTCTTTAATCTAACGGATTGACTAACCTAAGTAAACGCTAGCTCAGCCGCAGGTAAACGCTAGCTCAGCCGCTGCGATACCCGCTTTAGGGCAAACATCATCCAGCATACTAAAACTGTGCTGCAGCACGCCAGAGAGACCCAGACCCCCTTAACACCGAACGCCCAGGCAAACAGATAGATAACTAAAGCGATTAAGATAAGCTTCATCCCGGTCAACATGGAGGCTTCTTTGGAACAGTTAATCGCCTGAAAAAAACTCGCCCCAACGAGTAGCAAGCCTTCCATCGGTAATCCCCAAAAGTAGAGCCGCATCCCCTCGATGGCATAGGGAGTTAATTGAGGATTATCACCGGCAAAGATATAGACCATCCATAGGGGCTTGATGTAGATAAACAATAAACCGATAAAAGCCGTAACCAAGGAGATCCCAAACGCAATCTTCAAGGTTTTAAAGACTCTGTCATAGCGCCCGGCTCCCGCATTAAAGCTGAAGATAGGTTGAGTACCGAAGGCGATACCTTCAAAAATAAGGTAGAAAAAGGCCTCGGTATAACTGACGACACCATAAGCCGCGACGTGGATCGGCGCACCGACCCACAGGAAGGCCATGTTATGCAGCGTTAAGACTATCGACAGGTAGAGGCTCAACAGAAAACTAGGCAGACCGACTCTGAGAATATTCAGGCAATGATCGAGTTTAAGCGACATCTGCTGCCAGTTAATGCGTAAGCGAGTATTAGCGGTAAAGAAATGCCGTAAGCAGAGTAAACCGGTGACCGCTTGTGAAATCATGGTCGCAATGGCCGCACCCACTAACCCGAAAGGGAAAACGACAATAAACAACCAATCTAATACCGCATTTAAACAGCCGCCAAAGATGAGTACATAAGTGACAAATCCGGGCCTGCCATCATTTCGTATCAGAGAGCTGAAGGCCATCGAGATGATGGGAAAATAACCGAGAGCAAAATACCAAAAGAGATAATCATAGGCGCTGTTTAATACCTCTCCCTCAGCCCCCAGAAATTGTAAAATATCACGAGAGTAACGGGTTCCCAACAGAGCAATAATAGCGCCAGAAATAAGGCATAGACTGAAGGTGTTCCCGAGTATTTTTCGAGCCTTAGCGACTTCTCCTTGGCCTAAATTAATTGAAACCAGCGCCGCGCCGCCCATGCCTAACCAGGCACCTATGGCATAGAGAATAGCACCGATGGGATAAGCCAATATCATCCCGGCCAGACCTGTTTCTCCCAGGTAATGACCAATGAACATGCCGTCGATAGCGACATAAATCCCCGTCACCAACATCGAAGCTATAGTGGGAATGGTATATCGCCAAAACAGCTTATGAATTGGATCGTTAACTAAAGCCTGGTCTTGGGAAGACACATCAGCACTCATTCAGATATACCGTTTATTTATTGTTATTTTATTTTTATAGAGCAGCAAGATATCAAAAACTTATCCGCTTAGATATAGCAAGAAGCCTCCTCTCGAGCGCTTCACTTTCTACTGAAGTTAACGTAATAATCTCTATTCTGGAGTCCATCACATCATCGAGTTCGATGACATTGAGTTCACCATCAATTAAATTGAGTCCGGCGATGCCCTCATCGGTGATCAGTACCGCCTTAAGCCGAGTCACGTCCAACGACTTAACCAGGTTAATGACCTCATCGAATAAAAACTCATAACTGAGATCAAATATCCAACCACAACTATAAAAACCTTCCCCCCTATTAAGTTTTTTTATCAGGCCAGCTTCATCAAACTCACTCTCGACAACCGAGGGTTCGAGGGAAAACAGGTCATGGGCTTGAGGTCTGAGCATGCTGGATTGTGCTCTTTTAGCGGGCACCGGAAGCTGAGCTTGTCTATCTAACAAGCTGAATAATTTGTCAGAGATCCCGACCGATAAGGAGTGTGTCAGACTGACAGGTATGACGGGTTTGTCGCCGGACTCGTTGCACGCCCGTTTCTCATTGAGAAAAGAGTTCAGCGCTTCAACGTTTTGCTCCGAATAGAGATCCGACTTAGTCGCCAGCACAATATCCGCAACTTCCAGTTGCTGATTGAAGATCTCATGCTCCCGATATCGGGCATCCTCAATTTTTCTTGCATCGACCAGACACACTGTCGACTTTAGATTGATGACATTGTGGTAGTGGGGCTCACTGAGTACCTTAAGCACCTCTCTGGGGTGCCCAAGTCCCGTAGGTTCGATCAACAATCGATCGGGTTTGGCTTTCGCTATCAACTGATTTATCGCCACCTGCATGGGAACACCAGCTGCGCAGCACATACATCCCCCCGCCACCTCACGGATCTCGATAGTCTGCTCGCCACCTCCAAGCAATGCCGCATCTATGCCTACCTCACCAAACTCGTTGATCAATACGGCCCACTTTTCATCGGCTGGTTTACTCAGGAAAAGCTGCTTAATAAAGGTGGTCTTTCCAACACCCAGAAAGCCTGTGATCACATTGGTGGCGATAGGTTTGATTATCATAGGTTGATCTCAATAGCACAAAGAAAGCTGCACAGTGTAAGCATTAATCATGAGGGTCTCAATAACAAGTCGACTGCGGATCTGAACACGGAACAATATGTGCCATAAAAAATGCTGAAATGAGCCCCCCAGAAAAAACATGTACGATAGTACAACATAACCACAACATGCCGTTAAACAAAGTAAATATCGCATGAATTAAACAGGTAAACCGAGCGATTTCATAGCCAGTTAATGTACACCTGTATATGATGCCATCGAAAGCTCAACTAAATGAGCTAAAGATAACAATTAATAATGATGGGTCACAATATGAAACTACTAAAAACGGCGGCTGCCGCTGCAATATCGATGGCGTTATTAGCTGGATGTAATGACGAAACTAACAACATCTATCCACCAGAGCCAACTGAACCAACGAACGTTCGTTTCGCGACATACAACCTCTCTTTCGATCGTTATACCTTTGAAGACCTTGTCACTGAAATGCAGTTCTCTGCACCAGAACAAGAAGCCTTGATGACCAAATGGTTTGAAGATGAGCTAACTGAAGATGAATTAAAAATTGTCGAAAAAATTATCCAGATCCGTAACGTTGCAGCCGTAATTCAAACTGAGCGTCCAGCGGTATTGATGATGGGTGAGTTTAACAACGATGGCCTGGGCGAAAACCAGGATGCAATTAATGGCTTCCGCTTAAACTATCTTGCAGTGCCACAAAATGGTCTAGGCACAACTTCAGATGAGAAGAAGATGTTAGAGCCAATTCAGTTTGCTTATACAGAGAACTTCTCAACAAATACAGGCCTGTTAAGCGAATTCGATCTAGACCGTAATGGTACTGTCGCACTGCCGGGCGATGCTTGGGGCTATGGTAACTACCACGGACAGTATGCTTTTGGCCTACTATCACAGTACCCAATTGATACAGATAACATCCGTACTTTCCAAGACTTTAAGTGGAAAGATATGCCGGGTGAAACTAACCCTGTGATCACTGTTTGTGATAATCCAGACAAGCCTATTCCTGATGGATTAGCGTGTGGAGATGAGTGGTATACGGCTGAAGCATGGGCACAGAAGCCACTTTCTTCTAAAAACCATGTCGATGCACCAATTCTTATCCCAACCGCCGATGGTGAGAAAGTTGTTCACCTACTACTATCTCACCCAACACCACCAGTATTCGATTACATCACTGAAAACAACAAGTTGTTAAACAGTGCTGAGATCAAATTCTGGAGTGAATATGTATCAAATGCCGACTACATCTACGATGATGCTGGCGTAAAAGGTGGTTTAGGTTTGGATGCATCTTTCGTGGTTATGGGCGATCTGAACGCCGATCCTGAAAATGGTGATGGCTTCCTGGAGTCAATTCAGGATCTAATGAATCATGAGCGTGTAAACGTGCTTGCTACAGATGGTGTTTACGCGCCAAACAGCCTGGGCTCTACTGAGTGTGTTGCACTTGGTGATTGTGGTGATAGCATCTACCCCGATCGTATCACCAGCACATTTGGACTTCGTGTCGACCATGCTATCCCGTCAAACGATCTGAACATCATCGACTCAGGCGTATTCTGGCCGGCAACCTTCGAAGAGGGTCGTTTATTGATGAACGATGAGCGTGTAGGGAAATGGGGTAACGGTAAAGACATCTCTTCCGATCACCGCTTAGTATGGATCGAAGCTGAGCTTTAATCTTGCTCAATAGATAAGCAGATGATAAATAACAAAAAACCGCCTCTATAGGCGGTTTTTTTATTATTCATAATGACAAGATTAGCGTTTATTATCGGCTCTTCGACTTGCGTAACTCGACTTACCTTTATCAGCGTTTTTACCGCCGCCAGCCCCTCTGTTGCCATGCTTAGGCTTCCCTTTACGTCTATCTACACGCTTCATGGTCGACTCTTGAGTCTCTCTATAGCGAGCAGGCAGTGGCGTTCCGAGTTCATAACCGGGAAGTACTGTACGGGGTAACTTAAGCTCAATTAAGGTTTCAATCTCTTCGAGCATCTTCTCATCGGATGGACATACAAACGAAATAGCGCGCCCCTCAAGACCCGCTCTTCCTGTTCGACCGATACGATGGATATAGTCTTCGGCATCGAAAGGCAGCTCCAGATTTATAACCAGAGGCAGGGCCTGAATATCCAGCCCCCTTGCGGCGACGTCGGTGGCCACCAGCACTCTCAACACACCATTTTTAAATTCTTCGAGGGCACGATTTCGAGCGCCCTGAGTCTTGTCGCCATGGAACACCGCACTCTTAACACCGTCGAGCTTTAACTCCTTTTGCAGGTGCTCGGCGCTCTCTTTACTACTGGCAAAAACCAATACTTGTTGCCAATTATTACGACCGACTAACTCAGATAACAGCTCCGCCTTGCGGCGCTTATCGACAAGATATATCTCCTGTTCGACACTGGATGCAGATCGGCTTTGAGCGACATTTATCCACTGGGGAGAGTGCAACATCTTCTGCGCCAGCACCTTTACATCGTCACTATAGGTAGCAGAGAAAAAGTGCGTAAGGTGCTCTGCTGCGACGAGGGCTTTCACTCGTTCTATATCACGGACAAACCCCATGTCCAGCATTCTATCGGCTTCATCGATAACTAAGGTCGTCACATCCGAAAGATCTAACCCATGCTGGCCGATAAAATCGAATAGCCGACCTGGTGTGGCTACAAGAATATCAACCCCGGCATTGAGTGCTTTTCGTTGAGGGTTCATATTTGCCCCCCCATAAACGGCTAAGGTTTTCAGCGGGGTAAACTGGCTATAGCGAGAGATATTCTCAGCCACCTGTATCGCCAGCTCCCGAGTCGGTGTCATTATCAGACCTCTGAGAGAGCCTAAGTTCACCTCATCGAAGAGCAGCCTTTGTAGTAGAGGCAGTGCAAACGCCGCCGTTTTTCCTGTGCCGGTTTCAGCACAAGCCATAAGATCGCCCCCCGTTAATGCAACAGGAATAACCTCACATTGCACCTGAGTCAGTTGTTGATAACCACAGACATTAATGGCTTCAAGAATTGAGGGGTTCAAATCAAGTGCGTCAAATTTCATGAAAAACTCACAGGGGATAATAAATGAGCGCGGAGTCTACCAAAATCAGTCATCACTGGCTAGGCGAACCCTTTTCATTAGGTAATTGTGTTAAACCTATAAGATATTTCGCCTCAAACTGAGCAACTGGAATAGGTTTTGAAAAAAGGTAGCCTTGGCCATAATCACAACCCGCTTCGAACAAGATCTTTTTCTGGAACTCGGTTTCGACGCCTTCGGCGATCACTTTCATTCCAAGCTTGTGAGCCATCACGATAATCGCTTCACAAAGGGTCACGTCATTAGCGTCAGTCTCTAAGTTACGGGTGAAGGATTGATCAATTTTAAGATAATCGATATCGAATTTTTTGAGATAAGCCAGTGATGAGTAACCCGTGCCAAAATCATCGAGTGAAACCTGAATCCCTGCATCTCGGTAAGCCAACAGTTTTTCTGAGACGCCCATGCTCGCATCCAGTAACAAGCCTTCGGTTATCTCCACGCAGATCCCGTTGCTCTCGAGGTTGAGCTTTTTTAACTGCTCGATCCAATCGACGAAACTTTCTCCCTCATCCCTGAATTGAATCGGCGATTTATTAATGCTGATCTGTATCGCGACGCCAAAACGTTCACGCCACATTGCACTCTGTTTCGCTGCTTGCTCGAATACCCAGTTACCGATTTCGATGATTAAGCCCGTCTCTTCGGCTACGGGAATAAACTCACCGGGTGATACCACCCCTCTGACGGGATGATGCCAACGGATCAGCGCTTCGGCTTTAAACACTTTGGAATCGGTTAACTCAATGATCGGTTGATAATAAATTTCAAACTCTTTGCGTATTATTGCCTTTCGCAAGTCCCGGATAAGCAGCATCCGATATTTGGCATACTCCTGCATGGAAGGGGTAAAATAATGGTATCGATTTCTTCCCTGCTCTTTTGCGGCGTACATGGCTTGATCCGCATGCTTGAGCAGACCATCAATACTTGAGGCATCGTCAGGATAGAGGGTGATCCCGATACTCGCACTGATATAAGCACTTTCATTATCAAGATTAAATGGCTCTGCCAGTCGAGAGAGAATGTTTTCGGCTACTCTTTCAACCCCTTTGTGATCTTGTATTGACGATAGTACGACGGTAAATTCATCACCCCCTAACCTTGCCACCACATCTGATTCACGAATGCACCCCTTGAGGCGCTTAGCCGTTTCCACAAGAAGCAGATCGCCAATATCATGACCTAAGCTATCATTGACCTCTTTGAAATAATCTAAATCGAGAAACATCAATGCAAAATGTTTTTTAGTTCTGTCTGACTTCAGCAGTTCTGTGCCCAGATATTCCAACAGCATCCTACGATTGGGTAAACCGGTTAGAGGATCATAGTTCGCTTGCTTCCAGATAATATGTTCGGCCTGTTTCTTCTCGGTAATATCGGAAAACAGTGCGACTCGACGATAGACCTCTCCCTTGTTATCAAGAATGGTATTGATGGTCAGCCAGACAATAAATTCGGTTCCACTCTTATGCTTCAACCAAACTTCTCCCTGCCACCGACCGGTTTCGGTTATCTGGAGATTCATCTGATCATATTGGTTTTTACTGGTTCTATCGCACTCTAGTATTCGAATATGTTTACTGAGGATCTCGCCCTCCGGGTAGCCGGTGATATCGGTAAAGGCAGAGTTGATGGTGATGATATTCCCCAAGCTGTCCTGAACGCTCATTGCCTCACTGGAGTTGTTATACACAGAGGCTGCGAGTTGCAATGACTCCTCTCCCCGCTTCCTGTCGGTGATATCCGTATTAGTGCCGCACACGCGAAGGGGTGCACCATTAACATCTTTACTCGCCACCTTGCCACGATCGAGTATCCAACGCGTTTCACCGTGAAAAGTATTTAATCTATATTCGATAATGTATTGAGGATTCTCTCCCTTGAGGTGTTTATCCATCGCATGTAATACCTCCAGCCTGTCCTGGGGGTGAATCGCATTAATCCATAACCGTGCATCATCATTAAGTTCTTCGACACCACAGCCTAAAAGCTTGGCACAATAGTCATTGCGTTCGACTTTATCCGATTTAAGATCCCAATCCCACAGCCCAAGTTCACTACTGTCTAACACCAGTGCTAACTGCTCCTGACTTTTAGACATGGCTGATTCTGCTTGTTTCTGAGAGGTGATATCCAACAGGCCCGCTATCACCAACTGAACTTGGTTATTCACTCTCTGACAAGCTACCGTTAAGTGGGTATAGACAATCGAGCCATCTTTAGCCACATAACGTTTATCCATCTCATACTCATCAAACTCGCCATCTAACATGCGGTTAAATAGGTTAAGATCCGTTTGCAAGTCATCAAAATAGGTCATTTCGGCCCATGTTTTTAACAGCAACTCCTCCTCGGTATATTGCAACATCTGACACATACGAGGATTCACCTTTATCCAATGCTGATCCACCGAAGAGATCGCAATACCAATATTGCCAACATTAAATTGTGAGCGAAAAATGAAGTCATCCTGAAGCTGGATCTTGGCGTCTCGTTCAATCTCCAATCGCCTGGAGAGCAACAGGCCAAGCAAGACGAATGCGATGGGGTAAACAATTAATGCCGGAAAACTAATTCGAGATAAGATGCTTATCGCCATCTCAAAGGGAAGTACAAACATCCAAAGAAGGGTAATGACTTGTAGGATAAAACCAAAAATATAGAGCTCTTTAAAGGATAGATCCGCAATGAAACTCTTTCGATAATATCGCCAATAGCTGCCCAGAAGCCCGGAGGAAAAAATGATGCCGATTCCGGCCCACCAACCACTTCCCCCCTCTAAAAACCGATAAACAGATGCGATAACCATGGCAACCAAGGTGGGCAAACCGCCGAAGAAGAGTCCGGAAATCCCCAGGATAATGGAACGCGCATCGAAAAAGACCCCTGGCTGATATTCCCAGTGAGTCATCATGGTCGTCACAGTGATCCCACCGATGACGGTTCCGACGGAGATCCGCCAAAGAAAATAGTACTCATGTCTCTGCTTTCTGGGAACGGCATCGTACACAAATACCATAGCCAGAAGCAGCGCCGCATTCTGTACTAATGAAAAAATGACATCAGAATCCATATGACGGAACGAATCTCTTAAAAAATAGGGAATTGCAAACTTTGATTGTAGCAGAATCGTTATAAAAATGAGACAAGTAACTATTAATACAAATGAAAGTCTGAAGTTCAGCCTATCGGCAAGAGGTTGCTAATCATCGGCTCTGCAGGTGGGAGCTGACTCAGCTTGAACGAAACGAATGGTGAGAACCTGGATATATTCACATCCAGATCACAAAAAACAGGTTAAAACCGATAAATAATTGTCACGCTTTTATAAAATTGGATTATCATGTTTTTAAGAGTCATATGGATACTCATGGTTTAAAGGATTTTATGCCAAACCTCAATCTACTCCCGCGAGCACTTTCACTGCTATTGTGTCTCATCAGCTACAGTCTTGCCGCCGATGATATGGCTAGGACTGTCAAGTTAGCCGCCGAAGACAATTGGGCCCCTTATGCCGAATCCTCCGGTAGCGGACTTTCACACTCTCTGATCAATTCCGCCTTCTCTCGTGTTGGCATCGAAGTCGACAGTATTGTTGTTCCCTACGCTCGCGCCGTTGTGATGGCCAAAAAGGGGATCGTCGACGGTGTTTTTAACTTAGTAAAAGAGAAAAGCACTCAAGATCAGTTTATCTTCGGCAAACAAGCTCTTTTTTCCGCCACCGCATCATTTTATCAAAGCAAGCAGTCTCCACTTAACGTGGAAAGTAAATGGCAGCTCCCCCCAAATACCAGAGTCGGTATCATTGATGGCTATGAGTACGGAGATGAATTATCAGAATTGCCAAACATACAGATCATTAAGCTATCGAATCACAACCAACTGATTAACTTGCTGCTATTAAATAGAATAGATACAGCGATCATGTATGATCTGGTTGCCGAGCAGTATATAGAACAGATGCGGGTTTCATCAGAGATAGGTTCGACATTCATTAACCATACCGGACAAGTTTATCTCGCCTTCTCCAAGAAAAATCCAGAAGCAGAACACTTAGCCGAGATGCTGGACACAGGATTAACAGCCTTGAAAAATGATGGCAGTTACCAGCAAATTATGTCTTCGAGTTTCGAAACCGCTCGCCATTTAGATATGAATTTAAAGCCTTAACAGGCATCGGCTCTGGCAGCCTCAGATCAAGCCACTTGAGATAGCTTAGGTCTAGAGTTAGCTGTAAATGAAGTTCAAGAGGTAGCACCTCTTGAACTGTTCCCTGTGCTAGACTAGCGCTAATTTTTCCAATGCTATCCCCCCCTAATATGCAAAACACTAAAGAGATGAATTACAGCTCAACATTCCACTTTCCGGTACAGATCTATTACGAAGATACTGATTTTTCCGGTGTGGTTTACCACCCCAATTTTCTGAAGTATTTTGAACGGGCAAGAGAACATGTCATCGGAGCCGAGATTCTTTCGGCGTTGTGGCAAGAGGATGGCCTGGGGTTTGCGGTATATCGAAGCGATATGTTATGTCATGACGGCGTCGAATTTGCCGATATTATCGATGTTCGAACCCGCTTCTACTTCGAAAGCAAATACAGAACGGTCTGGAAACAGGAAATTTGGCGCCCCAACGCTAAGAAACCTGCGGTTACCGCTCAAATAGAGATGGTCTGTATGAATAAAGCCCGCCAGCTTGCCCCCATGTCGGCGGATTTGATTGAACGGCTCAGTCAGTCTTTCAGCTCACCGACACTTTCATAGAACCTAAAGATACTCGGATAAGCTATACCAATCGATATAAGAAAGTGGTCAACTCAGAGTTATTTTTGGCTGCATAATTCAAGGCGAAAGAGTGAGGGAATGGTGAGCCCTTTTGAACTCATTCAACACAGAAGTAGGCTGCCAAAAACACTCCTGAAAGGCGAGTTTTAGCACTTCCGATACTGCGTTAACGGGCTTAAACGTAGAATAACTATGTTCCTCACTCGTTGCCTTGCCTCACAAGCGCTAAACTCTCGCTGAGTGACCACACCTTTATACCGATTGGTATTAGCTTATCCGGGGCAGTCTGCTCTGCTGAAGCAGTCCCCAACAGTCTTCGAGTTTTTGAGCGCTCATCGGCTTCGCGAAGAGATCGCCTTGGATTTTATCGACCCCCATATTCATCAATGCCAGATATATCTCCTCGGTTTCAACCCCCTCAACCGTCACCTTAAAGGCAAGCCCCTTTGCCAACTCAATGCTGCATTTCATGATGTGTAATGCACGAGAGTCGACTAACAGGTCATCGATAAACGCCTTATCAATTTTCACCTCATCCACGGGAAAGTTTTTCAAATAAGCCAGGGAGGAGTGACCCGTACCGAAATCATCGATAGCAACGTCAACACCAACCTGCTTCAATTTATTTATTGTTTGAACCGCAATATCCATGTCGCCCATCAGTGTGCTCTCGGTTATCTCAATGGAAAGCGCGCTGGCATCGACCTTATGTCGGTGCAACTTAGCCTGAATATCATCACACAGTGTGCCGCTGATAAGATCTTGAGTTGAAAGGTTAACCGCGACTTGCAGATGTAAGCCCGACAGCTGCCATTTGGCCTGTTGAGATATCACCTGATCCAGCGCCCACTGGCTCACGACCTGTATCATCCCGGCGCACTCTACAAGCGGAATAAACTCAGCCGGCGACAACACACCTAATTGAGGGTGTTCCCAGCGCATTAACGCCTCCACCTGTACACATCGTCCATCAGATATGGTGAATTTGGGTTGGTAAACCATATACAACTCCCCCGACGCTAATGCCTTAGGAAGTCGGTTAATGATACTGAGTTGGCGGTGTTGGCTGACATCGTCATCTTTCACATAGCTGGCGAAGAAATATTTATCTTGTTTGGCTTTAATAAGGGCAAGGTCCAGCCGTCTCAAGAGCTGGCTGACATCGGTATGATGTTGCTTCAAATCCAGATAGCCCATCTGAATTTGAACCGTTATCGGGGTATCATCTATCTCAAAAGGAGCTTGTAACTGGTGACGGATAGAAAACAGAGTCTCTTCCGTTTGGGCACAGTCAAAATAAAGCAAAAACTCATCTTCATTCATGCGAGCCAGAAAGGTCACGTCCTCCTCGAGTGCGGTGAGACGCTTTGATAGTGACAAAAGCAATTTATCGCCGACAGAGAAGCCAAACAGATCGTTGACGAATCGAAAGCGATAGACATCGATTAACACTAAGGTTCCCTGTGTTAATGGCATCAGACTCATAAACTTTGATTTCAGTCCTAAACGGTTAGAAAAACCGGTTAACTTATCTTTATCACTCGGAATAGGAAGGGTAGCAATAAAGTATTGGAATGCTTGATAAAGCTGAATGTACTTTGTGGGTACTTCTGAAACATGTAACTGATGATAACCGTGAGGTCTTTTCAGATATTGTACTAAAACTTGAATAAACTCAGTGCCATCTTTTTTATGCCGGTACCAATAGATGATACCAGCGACAGATAAAACGAGTAAAAACCAGATATACCAATCGCTTTCCACGCGAGTCCGTCAACCCCAAGTTAGTTTATTTATCGATTAAAAGAGACGATAAGTCCTCTGTTCACCTACTCATAACTGAGCTTAATTGAGTGGTATTTATCCAAAAATTCATCACCGGCCAACTCTTCGGCCGATACAGGCAACCCACGTTTAGCAAATACATCCAACCGCTCTTCGAGATCGGCTCCAGCTCTAAGCTCACCGGTATAAAATGCGGCTGCGCGAACAAAATCGAGATAACCTACATTATCGGGAAGATAATGAAGATCAGACCAACGTTCGACAACCTCCATCACTTCCGGGGCAAAATCCCAACTCTTTAAGACGGCGCGGCCTATCGGCCCCTGCATCTTGCGCACTAATGCCCTAAGTTGAACGATACTGGTAAATAACTCAGGCTTAGATTCGGCCTCGGAGAGCACTGGTAAGGCACCGATATTATGAACCAGGCCCGCTAACGTGAGGGTGTCGAAGTTGATCCCGCAGCCTTTATGCCTCTTATTATAGATAAGCAACATGGCACAGGCCGCCGAAGTCACTTCGATAGAGCAGGTCCAAACCTCATCCATCACCTCCCACACCATCTCATTGGTAGAGATAAACAACTGCTCCATAGCAACAGAGGTCGCAATCGCTTTAATTTGAGTTAATCCGATGCGGGTGACCGCACTGTTGACGTTTTCGGCTTTCACGCCACGGCTATACAGAGCACTATTAGCCACTTTGATCATTCTTGCCGAAATCGCGGCATCCTGACCTATGATCTCAGCCACCTGTTTAGGGCTCGAATCGGGTCTGGAAACGACCTCCTGAACTCTCATCGCGACCTCAGGTAACGTAGGCAGCACTAAGGAATCAGCCTTTAATTTCTTTAAAAGCCCGACCAATAGTTGATGTTCAGTAGACATTAGGACTCCCACTCTCTCTTTCTTCAAAATAAAACCGACTCAACGAGCTCGATGAGTATATCAGCTGATGAGTTAAGTGTAGGTGTAAAAAGTATTCAGATAGTTAACATCTTGTTTAGATTCTAGCTAACTTTAGGATTGTTAGGGAATAAAAATCCAAATATCACGCCCTCACTGAGCGAATAATATTTTCCCCACATCTCTATTTGACATTTTTTGCGCTAAATTTGATAACAGGCGTGGCATTGAGTAAAATGCCCGCCCGCTTATTGCGACTTTAATCACCAATTGAGAGTTATTATGTTTAAACCTGAGCTATTGTCTCCTGCTGGGACACTGAAAAATATGCGTTACGCTTTCGCCTATGGCGCTGACGCTGTCTACGCAGGCCAGCCTAGATACAGCCTTAGGGTGCGAAATAATGACTTTAAGATGGAAAATCTGGCAACGGGTATTCAAGAAGCTCATAGCTTAGGTAAAAAGCTTTACGTGGTCAGCAACATTGCGCCTCATAATACTAAGCTTAAGACCTATATCAAGGACATGGAACCTGTCGTTGCCATGCAACCTGACGCCATAATCATGTCTGATCCGGGCTTGATCATGATGGTAAGAGAAGCCTTTCCCGATCAAGTGGTCCACCTTTCAGTACAAGCCAATGCTATCAACTGGGCATCGGTGAAGTTCTGGCAGCAACAAGGTATCAAGCGTGTGATCCTCTCTCGTGAACTCTCACTCGATGAGATTGAAGAGATCCGCCAACGTTGCCCCGATATCGAGTTGGAAGTATTCGTTCATGGTGCACTTTGTATGGCTTACTCGGGTCGTTGCCTGCTTTCCGGCTATATCAACAAACGCGATCCAAACCAAGGTACTTGTACTAATTCATGCCGCTGGAAATATGATGCCCACGAAGCCAAAGAGACTATGGAAGGCGACATCGTTGCAGTGAACCCTCAAGGACTTGTTGATCAAAATGGTGTGCAATTTGAGAAGCCGACATTAGGTGAAGGTCAACCAAGCGATCAAATCGTATTGTTGCAAGAAGCGGGTCGACCAGGCGAGTATATGCCCGCCTTCGAAGATGAGCATGGTACTTACATCATGAACTCTAAAGATCTTCGCGCCATTCAGCATGTCGAGCGCTTGAGTAAGATGGGCATAGATTCATTAAAGATCGAAGGTCGTACTAAATCATTTTACTATGTCGCACGTACCGCTCAGCTGTATCGTCAGGCTATCGAAGATGCGGCATCTGGCAAGGATTTCGACCGCACATTGATGCATAACCTGGAAGGCCTGGCGCATAGAGGCTATACCGAAGGCTTCCTGCGTCGTCATGTCCATGATGAATACCAGAACTATGATTATGGCTACTCTATCAGCGATACCCAACAGTTTGTTGGTGAGTTCACGGGTAAGCTTAATGGTGCCGGCATGGCTGAAATCGATGTTAAGAATAAATTTAGCGTTGGCGATAGCGTCGAGGTGATGACCCCTCAGGGTAACTTGACACTAACCATAGAATCATTGCTAAACCGTAAGGGCGAAAGTGTGGAAGCCGGGTTAGGTTCAGGACACTTTGTGTTCTTGTCGATGCCAGCTAACGTAGAGTTAGATAAAGCTGTATTATTGCGTAACTTGCCACAAGGTCAAGATACCCGTAACCCGCACTCACCGGCATAACTGAGTGCTTTTAAGGTATTAAATAGATGGCATTATTGATCGACGATAGCTGCATCAACTGCGACATGTGTGAGCCTGAATGTCCCAATCAGGCAATCACTATGGGTGAAGAGATCTACGAAATTGATCCCGAACTCTGCACCGAATGTGTTGGACACTACGATAAACCAACCTGTATCTCGGTGTGTCCTATCGACTGCATCGACCCGGATCCTGCTCATCAAGAGTCAGAGGATGAGCTTCTGGTGAAGTATCACCTCATTACCGGTAAACCTGTCGTGTAAAAATAATTGAAACCTGTGAGCTCCCCTCACAGGTTTCGTCTCATTTCCACACAAGTGCTTTATTAAAAAAGACCCTACCCCAACAATTCAGACTCACTCAAACCCGCCCTTTAACCTTGACAGCTTCAACATCGATAACATAGACGTGAGTGAGTTACATACCAACTTAGTTCACCACTTTAGGTACATCTTCATCGGCGAGCGCTTGTAGGTATTGCTCAATATCGGCGGCGAGTATCGGACGACTGAAATAATATCCTTGAAACTCTTCACATCGAGATGATTTGAGAAATTCGAGTTGCTCCAGAGTTTCTACGCCCTCTGCGATAACGGTCAAGTTCAGTGCATGAGCCATAACAATAATTGACTTAACGATGGCGACATCCTCTTTGTCTTGGGGCAAGCCACGCACGAATGACTGGTCAATCTTCAGCTTATTCACAGGAAAGCGTTTCAGACATGACATAGAGGAGTAACCGGTACCGAAATCATCGATCGACATATCGATCCCCAAACGACTGATGTCATTGAGAGTCCGTATAGTTTCTTCGACATTCACCATCATAATACTTTCGGTGAGCTCCAACTCCAGACAAGAAGGGGAAATACCCGAAGTTGTAATCGCATTACTTACGGTTTCGAGAAGATCATGATGTAAAAACTGCCTCCCCGACAGATTGACTGAAATATTAAGCGCCGGATAGCCTTGCGAAAGCCACATCTTGTGCTGCATACAAGCAGTATCGATTACCCACTTACCTATAGGGACGATTAAGCCTGTGATTTCAGCCATATTGATAAACTCTCCGGGGGAGAGTAAGCCTTTAACCGGATGCTGCCAACGAATGAGAGCCTCACAACCGATGATCCGTCCATTCGGGTCAAATTGAGGCTGATAGTGGAGTACAAACTCATCGCGCTCCAACGCTTTTCTCAGTTCCAGTTCTAACTCCAGCCTCTCCTGGGCATATTGATTCATCTCTTTGGTATAGAATTGAAAACAGTTACGCCCCTTCTCCTTCGCCCTGTACATGGCACTGTCAGCATTCATCATTAAACTATCGACACTATCACCATTATCGGGAAACACGCCAATACCTATACTGGCCGATATCACCACCTCACTACTAGGCAGCTTAAATGGCTCATAGAAACAGGCCAATAGCTTCCTGGCGACCACTGTTGTGGCATTATCGGTTCGGATATTGGAGAGTAATACTGTAAATTCATCGCCGCCGAATCGTGAGATCACATCCTCTTTACGAAGCGCCCGCTTGAACCTCTCGGCAACCTGTTGCAACAAGAGATCACCCACAGGGTGACCAGAAGTATCATTGATCATCTTGAAATGATCTAAATCGATAAACATAATCGCCATCTGAGTCTTCGACCGCTTCGCACGCTCAAGCGCCGTATTCATCTGTAATTGAAATGCGACTCGATTGGGCAACTGAGTGAGGCTGTCATGATGTGCCAGATTATAGATGTGCTCTTCAAATAACTTTCTCTCGGTAATATCACTGAATATATAAATTATCTGTTGAGTGTCGCCATTTTCATCCTTCACCGGAATAACCGTTTGCCAGCTCAGAAAATGCTCCCCATTCTTTCTATACCCGGAAACCTCACATTGCCAGAGATCATTCTTCTTCAGTGCAACTTCACGATTGTGGATCATTGATTGAATGGGTCCGTCTGATTGTAAAAGCTGGGGGGACTGGCCGACCACCTCGATTTGGCTATAACCTGTGATCTTGTAAAATGCAGGGTTAACCCTGAGTATCTTGTCTTCACTATCGCAGATGACTATCGCCTCGGCACTCTCCTTGAAAACACTGGCCGCCATCTCCATCTCTTTGTGGGTAGACTGACGCTGTAACTCCAGCGCCACACGATTAGCAAACAGTCCCAATACAGGCTTCACCCACTCCTCGATATCCATGGCCTTCTTATCCATGACGGCGATAATGCCGATGGTTTCCCCAGACGGTGCGACGAGTGGAGCACCAAAATAACTGTCGACCTCGAGTTCGTTCAACAATTTATCTTCCGGATAATGCTGAGCCGCACGACTGGAAACAAGCTCAACGTTATGATTCAGTGCATCTTCACAAGGGGTACCACGGAGACGATAGCTAAAATTATCCTCAACTTTATCTCCGGCCCATACCGCTAACGTTTTGATGCTCTGGCAGGTTTTATCGGAAAATATGCCTATAAAGGCAAAATATGCACCATAGGCATTGGCCAGATCTTTGACACAAGATTGCAGAAACAGCTCATTAGAGGTGGAGTTTGTGGCATTGAGTAAAGCCTTCAAAGTTTCACCCAGCTGGTGTTGCCTGGTGACTTCCTGCGCCAGCTGTTTATTGGACGTATAGAGTTCATGGGTCCGCTGGCAAACCTTAGCCTCCAAATCTTGCTGCACCTGAAGTAATCGTCGATTGACTCGCTTGCGCTCCTCCTGACTGGCGATGAGTATCAGTAAGGTCACCATAATTGCCCCCACAGAGGCTTGCAGGGTCAATAGAGACTGATTAGGTGTTTCCATCACGAATGGACCATAACCGGCCAGCGTTCCCGATATGGCAATACCTGAAAATACTGCCACCAACAGGGTCGAACCCCGGTGTTGAAAACGTAGCGCCGTCCATATTAAAAGTGGCAACATCATAAAAATAAGCAGCTGATGCGGATCATACTCGGTATGCCAAGGCGAGAAGATCAATAAAACCAGTCCCAGGCTAACCAAGCAAGTCCCCCATAATGCCATGACCGGAACCCCATCATTCATTGATTCATGAGGTCTAAACCACGTTAAAAGCAGAGGTACGATAACCAGAGCGCCGACGATATCCCCGAGCCACCATGTACTCCAGACTATACCAAGTTCACTCGCCTCGATGAGATTGTGCATAGACAGGCTAACAAGCCCTATCGTCGCGCTAAACATGGGGGCCATCACCGCAATGGCAATAAACCAGCCGGTATGATTCACCTGAGTGAAAGGGTAACGCTCGGCGTAGCGGATCAGCAGATATCCGGCGACTATGGCTTCGAGTGTATTACCCAAAGCTATAAAAATAGCGGCACTAAAAGGAAGTTCTATCGACAGGTTGACCAGTAGAGCCCCGAGCATGATCCCCGGCCAGACCCGGAAATTGAAGATAAGGATAGCCGAAATCGCGATACCGGTAGGGGGCCAGACAGGGCTGACACCAGCTTGCTCAAATGCCAGCAATAAACCCAGTCGACCGGAGAGGTAATAGACGAAGGACAAGGTACCGCACAGTGCCAAGTATCTGAGGTGATGTTTTAGTTTTTCGATATCCATATCTTCTACCCATGTCCATATCTGCTATACATAAAGAGTTATCACTGCTTTCGATACTCCTTAATTAAGAATAGCAGTGATATAAGCGCCTGCATTGATACCAATCGATATAAGAAAGTGATCTACTCAGAGTTTTTTTGGCAAACTAATTCAAGGCGAATGGATGAAGGAATGGTGCTCCCTTGTGAAGTCATTCAACGCAGAAGTTGGCAGCCAAAAACACTCCTGAAAGGCGAGTTTTAGCGCATCCGATGCTGCGTTAACGAGCTAAAACCTAGTGTCACTATGTTCTTCACTCGTTGCGAGCAACATGGTCTTGTATGTCCCCGACATACTAAAGACATTCCCTCCATCCCTTGAGGTCAGATGTTGCAAATGTCATTTATGCACGACTATATGGATATAGGAGGTAGAGTAACGCATGGAGCAGTTACCGAGGAGCAATTAATGACCTTGCCTAGAAAGCGCTAAATTTTCGCTGAGCGGTCACATCTTTATACCGATTGGTATTAAAGCATCACATCGAGGTTTATATTTACCTCACAATAGCCATAGAAGGCACTCGCAGAGATTTTATGGTGGCAGCTTGCCCGGTGAATGGTAAATAATGCTGAGATTTACAGCAGACAAAACGTAAGGTAATGACAAAATGTAGACCTATTTTTCTTATCTTGATACCCTGCTCAAAATCGTCTCACTTCACCGATATTTCAGAGTAGTATGACTATTGTGCATGCTTATAATGCAAGGTGAACAGGAGTTAAAATCGTATCATGACATCAGTTAAATCGCGCCTGACTCAGTTTATTATCATCTTCTCTTTTATGAGCGGTTGCTCGAGTATGAAAGAGTTAGAACCTGTGAGCTATAACGATACTGAACAGATGATCCAATACCTGAACCTTACCGAGCAGCAGATACAGAGTATCTCGACAATCAATAAGAGATATGATGAACGACTCGAAAGTTCCGGTATACAGAGTATGCGAATACTGAAGAAGCTTCAGCACAAGAAAGCGCTGCAACAGGAGAGAAACAGAGAACTTAAACAGCTGCTCTCGCCTCAACAGTTAGCACTTTTTCAGCAAAAAAATCGACGGGAAAAAGCTAAAAAGGCGGCGCGCTATATGTAGCTATCTACAAAAGTGAAAATGTGTGGTTAACCTGTGCCAGATATGACCGACATTGTCACAAGCAGTTGATTTCTGTCTGAACAGATCTACTCCGACAACTCTACAAAGCCATTTAATACCATCTGGTTATCTCCTTCCGCCTGCGCTTGCTGCAAGGCTTCATCTGATTGTTCAAGACATTGATTGACTGATGCTTGCTCGCAAATAATAGTGCCACCGATACAAATTGAAAAATTAATATTTTTCTCTTCGAAATTAATGGAGTGCTTACTCACACTCTCTTTAAATGCTAATAAACACTGTTCGTTTTGAGAAAAATCTTCCCCTGAGAGTAAACAGCCAAATTCTGCTCCACCAAACCTTGCAAGTAATTGCCCATTAAAATGACAACTTAATAATTTGGAAAACTCGGTCAACACATGATCCCCCGCGCTATGGCCAAAGTCATCATTAATCGAGATAAAATCATCGACATGGAACAACACCAGTAGATGATTATGTTCACTCTCTAAAATATCAGCAAACTGCTCATCGAACAGGTCGATGAAATAACGTCGATTCGATAAAGAGGTCAGATAGTCGACATTGGCGGCCATCTTTATCTCTTCAATATAATGTAATTGCTCGATGTTTTTAAAAATGCGGCAAAAAAACTCCTCAGGACAGAAAGGCTTCTTCAAGTAATCATCGGCGCCGCTTTTTATGAAGCGAGCAGATTGGTAAACTCTGTCTATCCCCGAGTAACCGATAATAATTAAATCTCTGTCTGTAAACCGTTTACGAATTGCCTGAACCAGCTCAATCCCTGTCATTTCAGGCATCTCCTGGTCGGTAATTAATAGCTTTATCTCACTATTTTCTTTTAAGACCTGCAGCGCTTTCGTGCCATCAGGAGCCTCATAAACGGTAAAGTTTCTTCTCTTTAAAAGGCTGCAAACATAACTTCTCACCGAAAGTGAATCATCGGCCACTAACACGCTGATTTTGTGGTTAACTAATTGACCATGTAGCACCCTTAACAGGTAATGATAGGCTTGAGAGTTTTCCTTGGTGATATAATCTATGATAGGCAAACTCAGTAGTTTCTGGTGAATTTGGTCATTCATCCTGCCCGTCATGACCACGCTGGGAATGCCATGATCCAGCACATAGGGAATCACCTCCCCCTCAGGGGCATCAGGAAGACCATAATCGACTGTCGCCACAAAAAACTCCTGATGACTAACCAGAAGCTTTCTTACTTCAGTAAAAGAGTGTGCAGTTGTGACCTGAAATCCTAACGATTTACCTATATGCTCGATAACTGATGCAATCGCTTTATTATCCTCAATGACCAGCATTCCTTTCACTGTCTCGCTCCCTGAAAACCTTTACCTTCGTATTCATTTAATACCAATTATATCTGACCATTCAGCGGGAGTTCAAAGCCCTGTAGGCAAGGCGGGGGATTGAAGCTAATAGTTATTCTATATCTAAAGCCCCCAACGCAGTATAAAGGGCTTTGAAACCCGCACTACGTGAGCCACTCAGGATTTCCACTTCTGCTTTGCATTGCCTAAAAAGGGGGGAACCATTTATTCGTCAATGCGCCTTGAATTGAAAACCCTGAGGGGCTCTGAATTGATTACATACTTAATGCAATTGGTATAAGCTAACAATAAATATAGCCTAAAACCAAACGATGACTTGGTTTTAGGCTTTTACGAAAAAATAACTTTAGTCTGCAGAAACGAGCTTGGATAAGGTTACGGGTTCATCTCATATTGATCTTTCATGGTATCGACGTAGTTTTCCCACATTCGGGTATTACGTGCTTCATCGACGGCCGGGCGCTTAATCATTCTATTACATATCATCTGTTGAACACGGGTAGCGCTGCCTTTTTGACTCAGTTGCAGCGCAAATTTTGAAAAGTCACGCACCATAAAATCGAAGATCTGCTCTATAAGATCATCCTCTATCCATTTTATCTTCGCGTTCTCTAAAATAAGCTGGCCATAAACCACAAGAGTGAATAGTTCACCCAAGATCAGCAGAAAATCGAAATCTTTGCTCTGCTCCTTACTCGGCTTGGCAGCCATAAGCAGTATTTTTAATAATCGGATCTGCTTTTTAAAGATATTTACATTGGGCAGGTTAACGCCATTATAGACTTTACGGTAATCATGGAATCGAGTCTTACCCAGCCCTTTAGTCGCGCCCTGATTAAACAGAAATGTATCATTGACCGGCTCATCCATCGTCGGGGTCTCAGGATACACGGCTGGCTTAAAGAAATAATTAGCCATAAATTTCAAGATAAGAGCCATATTGACGTGAACAGTCCCCTCAAGCTTTGGCAATGCCCGAATATCTCTCACCGCCATCTCGAAATACATGTTCTTCTCAAACCCTTTGGCGGCCATGACATCCCAAAGTTCGTTAATCACCTCCTCTCCTTGTGTGGTTACTTTCATCTTAACCATAGGGGTGAATAAGAGGTAACGGCGATCATCCGGGTTGGCACATCGCATGTAATCAACACCCCGCAGAGCAAACAGTTTCATGGCACTCAGGCGGGCGTAAGAGTCGATAAACAACTGCTTAATATGGACAAAATCGGTAACGTAATGATCAAATAGTCGTCTGTGGGATGCGTGATTTATCGCTTCGAAATAAGCATGTGAACAGATACCAATTGAAGCCCAGCCCAGATTAAACTTGCCGACATTGACGGTATTGAGCGCCATATCCCATGCATCACGCCCTGTTGCTAAGACATCCTCTTTAGCAACAGGGTAATTATTGAGACGATATTCGGCGACATAGTTTTGAGAGTTAACGACGTTTTGCACTAACTCGTAGTTTGGATGTTGAGAGTCGGCGACGAAGAAAACATACTCATCAGTGTCCGTGAGCTTGCCAAAGGTTGACACCAATGCCGCCTTGTTGCCGTTACCGATATAATATTTACTGCCACTGGCCAGATAGGAGCCATCATCTTGTCGGGTGAGACACATATCTGTGGAGTAGATATCGGCGCCGTGTTCTTTTTCAGACAGGCCAAAAGCAAAGATCCCCCCCTCACTTAACAGTTGCGACGCACGTTGTTTTACCTCTTCATTGTTACTTATCCAGATAGGCCCTAAACCGAGTATCGAGACCTGCCAGGTATACCAATGAGCCAAGCCGTAGAAGCCTAATACTTCGTTGAGTGCACAGTTACGAAAGGTGTCCCAACGGCCCCCTTCGGCTCCATAACCTTCGGGGGTCAGGAATGTGGCAAATAGCTGCTCTTTCTTCTCGAACTCAAGAAAATCGGCATACCAGGTTCGCTCATGGTCATCACTTTTGAGTTTAGCCTTTCCCCTATTCTCAAAAAACGCAATCGTCTTTTTAATCAAGGCTTTTGAACGAGGATCCAGATGGTCATAACTTTCAAGCTTTGGATTCAAGATAAGGGGGCGTCTATCCACATTTCCATTCGAAGCTGAAAGCGGATGTGTGGAAGAGGAATCAGGTTCGGCCTTGCTGGCTTGACTGTTGTTGATGGATTCAGCCTGTTTCATATAGCGTGCTCTCAGTTGCTTTTATCTGCTTGATAACCTTTGACAGAAAATCACTCATGTCACCAATGACCAAAGGATAGTGTTAACTCCCCTCAGGAGGGGGGGAGGCTCATCATTCACACCAGAAAGCGCAACAAGAAAAACAACAACCCAACATGGCCTTAACAATACATCGTACCACCTAGCCTCTTTCGACCAAGAGAGAGGGGCCGGAACTGTGAAGCATATTGCCTTAAATCCGTTTAAGGCCGACTATTGACCCTATCGATGTTAAACGGATACTGAACTTGTCTTTATTTCCGGTTTGTTGCTGTCATATTTAAGGTAAGCGGGTGTCCTTGTACAACTGACTTTATAGACAAAATTATAGCGCTTAGCATGGTATTGTGAGCCTTCTCCCCAGAAGCACAACTCCATCTGCAACAGCTCCTCTTGACGGTATGCCGCCAGCGGCTTCTCTGCCTCATCCCTGTCCCGCCTTTGGAGCTTATTTGCCAGCAGTTGCTCAAATTGATAGTCGGCAGCAATATCGGTGACATGCTTGTTCAGCTCAAACTGGTAGGCGGTTACATCACCTGGGAAAATTGCATCGAGAAAACCGATATTGGCAGCGGCTTGAGCTCCTAAAGGCAAACAGGATTCGGTCAACTCTGCCGCCTTCTCCACACCAACTCTATTGGGAAGTGTATAGGTCCAATACTCGGAGCCATATAACCCCATCGCTTTGTAATGTGGATTAAGCACCACACCGTCGCGGGCAAAAATATAATCGCAGGCTAAGGCCATCATCGCGCCACCGGCACCGGCATTATTTTTGAGTGCTGCGACGGTGATCTTGTTGCGTGTTTCCAATATGGCTTTAATGAGATCATCGATGGCATTGATATTTAACCATGATGATTCGGCTTTATCTTCTGACGCCTCAATATGGTTGAGGTGAATACCATTCGAGAAGAAGTCATCCCCTCCCATAAGCACTAAGACCCGGGTATCTCTTACCAGCGCCGCCTTATAGGCCTTGAGTAAGCGATAACATTGCTCGGTTCCCATGGCACCATTGTGAAAGTTAAAATACAGATAGCCGACGCTTCCCGACTCACTATAAGTTATCTCAGAGAAGGTATCTGTCTTGTTATCGGGTAAAACCTTCAGACTTAACTCAGGAACAGTGTCGACGGCCTTACCCAACACCCAAGTTGCGGGTAATTTAATAAAAGCTTGAGACTCTATCTTTTGTCGTTTCAAATGGCTGATCCACACAGCGCCGTCGATTGTCGCAACGCAGATAGCACCATGGCGCTGGCCTAAGATCTGTTTAGGTCTATCTCCTTTCAGAGCTCCTTCACTATCTCCTTCACGATGAGCACCATAAAGATAAACCGGCATGCCACAAAATTCATCCAATACGCCAGGAAAGCTATCTGCAGCGCGAATTTTATCCAGAACGGTTTGAGTGCTGTCTCTGGACCAATCGATCGCTCGCTGAGGCTGCTTGAGCAGTGGTCGCAGCTCGCCTTTTACATCGGCTCGGGAATAATCCAAGGCTTGCGGCTTAAACCTCAAACTTAGCGGGTTTACCTGGAGAGCATCCGTTCGCAGTTTAAACAGCTCGATTGCCTCATCGACTAAATGAGCGGCCATCTTAGTCACTTCCTGACGGTAGAGGCTCGCTTTGGAAGCCTCGCGCATAGGAAAGTTCCCCGTTGACCAGATATCTCCTGCGTCCATTTCGCTATCGGCCTGTAATGCGGTCACCCCCCATTCACTTTCACGATTTAAGATAGCCCAGTCCAGCGATGATGGGCCACGATCGCCGGTGATCCCCGGATGAATGATGATACAAAGGTGTTTATTCCAGATATCCTCTGCGATCCGCTGTTTTAGAAACGGGCAGAGAATGAGATCCGGACGAAATAGGTTAACAGTGTCACGAACTTCGTCATCACAGCCGGCAAATATTACTCTCACTTCATGACTCTGAAGCCTGAGTTGCTCGAATACACGCTGAGTTAATCCATTAAATGCCGTTACCAATAACAAGACGCGCATAAGGTTCCTAACTTAAAGAATGAAGATAATAAAAACGGAACCAAAGGGTTCCGTTATTTTTGCTAACAAGCCTTAAGCCACTTCAGGGTTGGCCTTGAGCTGTAACTGCTGAATAAGCTGTGCCAACTTCTCGATACTGTGTCTTATCGGAGAGGGCATGGTATCGAATTCGATACTGAGCAGCAGGTTTTTGATCTCAAGCCCCAGCTCAGTGTCACCCTCGATAGATAATTTTCGCTGGAAAAACAGGGTATCGGGATCTTCTTTACCTGCAGCGATCAATAACAACTCTTTAGATTGACCGGTAAATTTCACTTCGGCTTTTGTGGGTTGACGAACCAGCCAACGGCCATCGAAGCTGACCTCAAACTCGAGTCCCATATCTTCGACATGTATGGCGACCCAATTATCCTGAAGAAAATCAAGTTCTTCATCTTCAGCTTGCTGAGCGAGCAGTAAGCCCAGTATGCGTTCCAGCAGATCCGCCTTTAATCGAAAAGGCACTAAGGCTAATGGTCTGCGAACAAGCTTGGGGCCCAGCTCTAACAGCTGATTGGCTACATTGCCCAGAAGTGGTGTTTGCATATCGATCGCGCTCCTCAATATAGGAAGTGATTTCTCTACCTACAACAGGAGAGTAAAAAAGAAAATAATTTTACCCAAAATTTATGATCGCAAACATGTTTTATATCAATAATTCGATATCCATTCCCTTTTAAACTTCATTTTCTTATTTTGGGAGTACTTCGGAGCACGAATATGGAACTGCTGTGTCCAGCAGGTAACTTGGCATCACTAAAAACGGCATTGAATGCCGGTGCCGATGCCGTCTACTTGGGCTTAAAGGATGATACCAACGCCAGATCATTCGCGGGACTGAACTTTACCCCGAAAAAGCTACAAGAAGCGGTACAATTTACCAAGAAGCAGGGAAAAAAGATCTTCCTCACCATCAACACCTTTCCAAAGCCAGGTGAGGAGAAACGTTGGTATGAAGCGGTAGATATTGCAGCCAATACGGGGATCGATGCCCTGATTGTGGCAGACTTGTCACTGCTCGATTACGCTCATTCCCGATACCCACACCTGTCTCTCCATCTATCGGTCCAGGCCAGTGCCACGAATCTGGGCGCATTGCAGCTCTATAAAGAGGAGTTCAATATCGAGCGCGCCGTTTTACCACGAGTGCTTTCGATGAAACAGGTGAGAGACCTTGCTAAAGTCACACCGGTTGATCTTGAGGTGTTCGCCTTTGGTAGCCTGTGCATTATGGCCGAAGGACGCTGTCATCTTTCATCTTACGTCACGGGTCAGTCCCCGAATACCGGCGGGTCTTGCTCCCCGGCAAAACATGTACGTTGGCAGGAAGAGGGAGCCGATAGATTAACTCGTCTTAACGAGGTATTAATCGATAAGTCAGGCATAGATGAACAGATGGGTTATCCCGTCGTCTGTAAGGGGCGCTACATCACAGAAGGTGACACTGCCCCATCACACCTGCTCGAGTCACCAACCAGCCTCAATACCCTGAGTTTGCTGCCAGAATTGGCCAAGGCAAATGTCGTGTCGTTAAAAATCGAAGGCAGACAACGTAGCCCGGCCTATGTAGAGCAGGTCACGAAAGTATGGCGCAACGCCATTGATACCTATCTCAGAGATCCACAAAATTATCAAACTCAAGCCGAGTGGGACAGAGCGCTCTCTAAAGTATCCGAAGGGCAGACCACAACATTGGGTGCCTATGAGCGTACCTGGCAGTGATAAAATTTGTGTTCGAACACAGGAAGATAAAATGAAAGCATCACTCGGCCCTCTGCTTTATTGCTGGCCAAAAGAGAAGGTAATGGAGTTTTACAAATCCGTTGCCGATAGTTCGATCCCATTAGTTTATTTGGGCGAAACCATATGCAGTCGGCGACGAGAACTCAAATTTTCTGACTATATGGAATTAGCGAATATGTTGAGAGAGTCGGGTAAAGAGGTCGTCATTTCGACATTGGCCCTACTCGAGGCCCCCTCTGAATATACCGAATTGAAGAAACAGGTCGATAATGGTGAGTTTATCATCGAAGCCAATGATATGGGGGCCGTTCAGGCTGCCAAGGAAAAAGGCCTGCCATTTGTCTGTGGGCCTACGGTCAACAACTATAATCTGGCCAGTTTGAAAAAGCTTCACAGCTGGGGCATGCAGCGGTTCGTTATGCCCGTTGAGTTATCAAAAAACTGGCTTAATACGGTGATCTCGGTTGAGAAACCTGGATTCGAGGTTGAGGTATTAGGTCATGGGTACCTGCCTCTTGCACTCTCGGCGCGTTGTTTTACAGCACGGCATCAAGGGCTGGCAAAGGACAAATGTCAAACCATCTGTATCTCAAACCCCAAGGGACTGTTGGCCCAAACCCAGGAATCTCAACCGCTACTGAGATTGAACGGCATACAGACACAATCGGCGGCCTGTATCGATCTTTCACCTGAGATTGGTGAGATGGCTAAAATGGGGGTCGATTACTTCAGGGTTTCGCCTTCTGGCATGCAGTGCATTGAGATTGCGGATCAGCTATTTGAAGCCGATAGAACTGGGCATATTGCGACTACAGAAGATCACTGTAACGGTTACTGGTATCAAGAAGCTGGCTTTAACAGGGTAGGCTAACGACAACGGACTAACACAAACTAACTGGGCGATGGGAGATCCCTGTCGCCTTAATTTTTACTCTTCACCTGCTTCATCTCATCTTGGTATTTTAAACTTCGCACCATGCCCATTCCCCAAAGCATAAACAGAGTCAGACTTAACCACTCAAGGGTTGCCGGCCACCAAATATCGGGTCTGGGTAACTCCATCACCATCTCTTGGTAAAAGTGCTTGTCTCCCGCTATCGTCCCCAAGTCTATATGGGAAAGCGCTAAGAAACATAAGAAGCTGATAAAGGTTAACACTCCCGTGATTGCATTCCAGCTTGAATAAAACAGCCTCCCCTTCATCGATAGGTATACGAGATAGAGAAGAGAGCTAAAACTACCAAAATAGAAAAAATATTTAATCGCCAAGGTATGCAGATGGTAAACATTGACCGGAAACAGTCCGGCTGCCGCGAGGGACATAAAAGTGAATACCAGAGAGAGGAATAATGAATAGAGCAGTTTGCTATCGAACAGTTGGATAGAGAAAAGACAAAATAAAATCAAACTCAGGCTGCCAAAGAAGAGCCCACCATTAATCACCACGGCAAAGGTTGAATGCCCATAATGACCCAACTCGCTGAGAGTATGGTTAAAGAAGTTGAAGTTATGGCCTTCAAAGTCTTGAAAACCTAAGGCGGATAGAATAACACCCATCAAAAGACCGACAATTCCAAGCGTCCCGAACTTAAACGCAAGACTGGTTAGCTTTTTACTCTTCTCTATCATATTTCCTTAGTTCACCAATGCATTAGCCGAATAACATATATGGAATCAGGTTTTATTAACGAGGTCTAGCTCAGATTTCTTACAATTCTCTTTCGAGAACATAGATAACTCCGCTTCCTCACTACTAACCTACTTTAATATCGGAATAAAAAACAAGACACTTTCGGATGATAATACCAATCAGTATCAGAAAGTGATCTACTCAGAGTTATTTTTGGCAAACTAATTCAAGGCGAATAGATGATGCAATGGTGATCCCTTGTGAAGCTATTCAACGAAGAAGTAAGCACCCAAGCCTCCCCCGCTACATTTCACACTCAAAGAAACAAGTTTATCCACATGTTTTAACAAGCTATTCACCAAAAAGTACATGATGCATTATCCCGCCAGTGAGTTACAATATAAATAATCAAAAAGATGTAATAACTATTCTCTTTTCGTGGTTGTTCTAATTCGCCCAGAGAAACGATTTACATACTGTAATTAAGGGGGTAATCTTGCCACCCTTAATTTGAATGGATATTCACACCATATTTCAAATTGGATGAAGTAGAAACTTATTGCAATTGTGCCAAACCGACAATTTAGAGTGAAAAAAGTGGCTGAAAAACAAACCCATAACATAAAAACGATACTGACATTTATTATTCCGTCATTAATAGGGCTATTACTATTTATGACGCCTATCAGCTATCAGGACGCGATTACCATTCCTATCGCTATCGTTTCAAAAGGCCTGCAGGCTCTCCTTGGTGATGCATTAACTGCCATAGTGACTGGCGTGGTTGTATTCACGGCGCTGGCATCAGCGATAACCAAGTTACTGAAACCTGCATTTATCATTAACAATGCCTTTTTAAACTCTCTGCTCAACATTTCACCTATGTGGCTGTTCACCAGAATATTAGGTGCTGTGTTTATCTTACTGACATTTTCAGGTGTGGGTCCGGAAGCGATTCGCTCAGGAGATACCGGCGCGCTCGTCTTGAACGACCTACTTCCGGTGCTGTTCTGTGTGTTTATATTCGCTGGAATGTTACTGCCACTCCTGCTTAATTTTGGTTTGTTGGAGCTGTTCGGCACCATGTTAACCAAAATAATGAGACCCATATTCAATCTGCCGGGACGCAGTGCCATCGACTGTATGGCTTCATGGCTTGGTGACGGGAGTGTAGGGATCTTGATGACGAGCAAGCAGTACGAATCTCGTTTCTATACTCAAAGGGAAGCGGCGGTAATTGGTACCACCTTCTCGGCCGTGTCGATTACCTTTTCTTTAGTGGTTATCTCGCAGGTCAGGTTAGAACACATGTTCGTGCCCTTCTACTTGACGGTTTGTTTGGCTGGTATTATGGCCGCTATTATCGTGCCAAAACTCCCCCCCTTATGTTGGAAAAAAGACAAGTATATTGACGACACGCCAAGACATCCCGATGACGAAGTGATCCCTGCCGGACACGGTGTTTTCTCTTGGGGACTCGATCAGGCGCTCAATAAGGCATCGAAAGCCGGCGGGATCAAACATACACTCACAGATGGCCTTAAAAATGTCATCGATATGGTATTTGGTGTCATACCAGTCGTTATGGCCATAGGCACAGTTGCCTTGATTATCGCCGAATATACGCCGATATTTGATTATCTGGGTATGCCTTTCATCCCATTACTCGAGCTATTGCAAGTTCCGGAGGCGACAGAGGCATCAAAAACCATCGTGGTTGGCTTTGCCGATATGTTTATTCCTTCAATTCTGGCAAGCTCAATCGAGTCAGATATGACACGTTTTGTCATTGCGGCTATGTCAGTCACTCAGCTTATCTACATGAGTGAAGTGGGTGCCTTACTTCTTGGCAGTAAAATACCAGTCAATATCTTCGAGCTATTTGTCGTATTCATTTTACGTACTCTGGTCACCTTACCTATCATTGCCGGTGTTGCTCACCTGATCTTCTAGATAAGTTTTATACCAATCGGTATTAATAAAAAAAAGAGTGGCTTTGCCACTCTTTTTTTTATCCCATCACTTCGCCTCGCACTTTTACGATTTACTTCTAAACTTAAAGACTTAACAGACACAAATAATTAAAGAAAAACTCAGCGGAATGAGAATTCACATCTTCATTTTGACATGGCTATTAGGGTGTTTACCTCTCACCATGGCCAAACAGCCAGACTTCGACTTCTATGAAGCCGAAGATGGTCTGTCTATGAATACAGTCAATGATATCGTTACTGATAGTGATGGATTTCTCTGGGCCGCAACTCAGGCAGGCCTCAACCGTTTTGACGGTAAAAACTTCAAGGTTTACGACGTCACCAATGACTTACATGGACCAAGTGGAAAGCACATTACTAGGCTGTTTTATGGACGAAAAAAACAACTCTGGTTACTAACAAAAAATGATGGAATAAACCAATATCATCCAAGTCACGACACCTTTAGCTTCTACCACCATTTAAACAGTCCACTACCCGATACTGAGTTTACCGATCTCAGTCAGGACAGCGATGGCAATATATGGCTGGCAACAAAAGCCGATGGTCTTATTCATTACTCACCCACAGAGAATAAGATTATTCATCGATTCACAGATGATTCTCAAAAAAACAGTCAAGAAAACAGTCAACCAAACAAGCTTATCAGTAACCGGATCACCCGGCTCTTTATCGATAAATTCGAGCGTCTGTGGATAACATCGGACAGAGGCCTCTCCTTACTGACCCCAGAATTAAACCTCACTCACTTTCCTAACGACAACACCTTAATTGAGGGGGAAATCACCAGTGTAGAGAGCGGGCAGAGTAACACTCTCTGGATAGGAACCAAGAGTAAGGGATTATATTTATTAGACATTCACACAAATAGCTTCAAGTATATCGACACGGCTATTGGACTCGAAGGCAACCGAATAACCAGTTTAAAAAAAGACAGACTAGGTAAGCTCTGGATAGGACTAGAGAAAAAAGGGGTAGCAAGATACTCCCCCCTGCACAAAACTATCGAGTTCTTCTCCGGTGCAGCTAAAAACCGCCATCAACTCAATAGCCCTCTGGTCACCTCTCTGGACATAGACAGTACTCATCAACTTTGGATTGGCACTAAGGGGGGCGGGCTCAATAAAACCTTTCTAAACGCCGAAAGTTTTGGTCATATGCACCCACAGAGTTTTACCGATAACCGCCTTAGTAACGGCAATGTCAGAAGCATATTCAGGGATCATCGACAACAGCTTTGGGTAGGCACGGCCAAGGGGCTATATCAGGCCCAGGAGGATGAGAACAGACAAATTATCGGCTTTAAACCTTTCTTGGTACCGGGTTCTAAACTATCTCAGAGTTTTATCAGTTTCATGAAGGAGGACAAATTCGCTCGGTTTTGGGTTGGCACTCGAGGAGAAGGCTTGTTTATCTTCACCCCGGATAAACAGAGCTACATTCACTACAAACACAATCGGGCCAACAGTAATGGCTTACCCAGCGATCTTCTTTTTAGCCTCTACTTCGACAGCGATAATAGTGCCTGGATAACGACTATGGATGCCGGCGTCGCAAAATATATCAGCGAGGCCAGAGGTTTTACCCATTTTCGACATGACAAAAATGACGCGAACTCATTGGCAAGTAACGAAGTAACTAACTTAACCCAAGACAAAGAGGGAAACTATTGGTTCACCTCCTACGACGCAGGGCTGACCCGATTATCCGTCGACGGAGCCTTTACTCACTTCAACACCGACACCCTGGCAGGTTTTCCCGATGATCAGTTGATGTCCGTCTTCATGGGTGAAAATGACATCTTATGGATAGGCTCCAGTAATGGCATCTTCTCTTTCAATCCCCGCACCCATGACACCCAGCTCTTTAATACTGACAAGGGGCTCATCGGAAATCTCGCTTACCTGACTCTGATGGATAACAAACAAAACCTCTGGGTAGGTACGGCATCGGGCCTTAGTATGTTTGATACCCATGATTTTAGCGTTAAAAACTACACGAACATCGATGGACTTCAGGATAATGAATTTAATTTCGGAGCAGGTTTTATCGATGACGATAATCGCATCTACCTCGGTGGAATTAATGGTTTTAACCAATTCAGGGCAAATCAACTTCCCACTCTCCCCCCTCCCAGGGAGCCAAGAATTGATACCCTATCGATTCTAAATAAAGACCAATCGAGTGATATGCGGCATAAAAACAGCTCAATATCTGAAGAGAACCAACTTTCATTATCCCATCACGATGATATTTTTTCTCTCTATTATCTTAGTCCTGAGTTACATAGAGCCAATCGATTAACCTATGAATACAAAATGATAGGTTTGCATGACAAATGGATCGCGGGCCATCCGGACCAAGTAGCCCGCTTCACGGGTATAGCATCGGGAGACTACACTTTTCTCTTAAGAGCCAAAGATATCAACGGGCAATACAGCCCGGTCAGACGACTGGATATTCAAATACTTCCTACGCCTTGGTTATCCTGGTGGGCCTATTGTCTATACATCACGGGATTCATAGCTCTGTTTTTTTTGTTGCTCTACTCTAAGTCGAAAAAATACCGTCAACAGAGTCGATTACTCACAGAAATTGAGAAGAGTGAACAGAGGCTTCAGCTGGCTCTATGGGGAAGCGGTGATGAATTCTGGGATTGGGATATCGATACTCAGGAGGTGATACGGAGTAATACTTTCCTGAAGTACCCCAATAGGGAGACCAATCTGAATGACACCATGAAACAATGCATTCATCCGGACGATTACCGTGAAATTGCAACAGAAATTGAGCTCTGCATGAATCAAGGCCAAGATAAATTTAAGTTGATGTACCGTTCAATACTGGGGGATGGAACCTGGCTATGGGTCCTGAATAGAGGCCAGGTGATCACCAGAGATCCGCTTGGGCAACCTACACGAATAGCCGGAACGATCAAAAACATTCAGGCTCAAAAAGATAATGAAGCCACATTAACAGCGCTCAATCGTGACTTAGAAACCAGAGTGCTCGAAAGAACGAGTGAGCTTCAACATAGAAACGATGAACTCAAAGAGACACTCGAAGAGCTAAAGCTGACTCAAAGTGAACTGCTCGATAAAGAGAAGATGGCCACCCTCGGCGGACTGGTCGCCAGCATCACACATGAAGTTAACACGCCGATCGGTATCAGCGTCACCGCCTCATCCCATCTTCAAGAGAGCGTAAGGCTATTCAATAAACACTATGCCGATGGCGAGGTATCCCATGAAGATTTTGAAGAGTATCAAACTGAAGTTCATGATTGCTCCAAGTTAATACTCACCAACCTGGAGCGAGCATCCAAACTCATCAAGAGCTTTAAACAGGTATCGGTCGATCAATCCCATGAAGAGATCCGGGAATTTAACCTCAAGACCTATTTAGATGAGATATTTCTCTCCCTCAACCCTATGCTTTCACGTACTGTGCATGAGTATGAATACACCTGTCCGGATGACCTTTTCATTAATAGTAATCCGGGGGCCTTCTATCAAATAGTGAGCAATCTATTCAATAACTCCGTCATTCACGCATTCCCCGATGGACACTCGGGTCACTTATCCCTCCATATAACCAAGACAGAACATGGTGTCGACTTAACCTACCGTGATGATGGTTGCGGAATACCCATACAGGTTCAAGATAAAATATTCGATCCCTTCTTCACAACCAAACGGGGTAAAGGCGGCAGCGGGTTAGGCATGAACATAGTCTATAACTTAGTGACGCAGATGTTAGGTGGTGAAATAACCTTGCACTCAGAGAAGGATAAAGGCAGTCAATTCACTATCTCCCTTCCTAAAAGCATTTTAGTTAATTCAAAATAATTCTCTTTTCAACCACTCTCGATTACTGGTATAAATATGTACAGCAAGGATTATTATTCTTTTGCTATGAATCGTTTATGAAAGGAAGGAGCCTGGTATGAAGAAAAAAATATCGGAAATTATGAGCACCAGAGTCGTCACCATAGAGATGGATGACAGGCTATCTGTTGCCAAAGAGATATTTGAAAATGCACCCTTTCACCATCTACTGGTTATCGAAGACGATGAACTGCAGGGCGTCCTGTCCGAACGTGACTATTTACGGGCCTTGAGCCCCCATGTTGGTAATATCAATGAAACGGAGCGAGATAGTGAAACCCTGCAGAGAAGGGCCCATCAGGTGATGTCGAGAAACCCGGTCACGATTGCGCCACATAAAACACTGAAAGAGGCCAGTCGGCTGATGCTTGAGCACAATATAGGTTCGCTGCCGGTCCTGAAGCGGGGAGAGATAGTGGGGATCATCACCTGGAAGGATCTATTAAGGGCCTATTCACATTAAATAGTGTCAGGCCCTCTTAGTCTCAAGCGTTAGATTGCCCAACCGCCCATATAGAAAACGACGAGTCCTAAGGTTATCGCGACCACACCCGGCTTTAATGCGCGCCACTCTCCACTGGCGAGACGTCCGATGACTAACGTCACGAAGCCCAACATTATACCGGTGACAATATTACAGCTTAAGATGATAAATACCGCACAGGTAAGCCCCGCCATGGCATCAATTTTGTCATCGAAATCCAGCTTAGTCACATTGCTAAGCATCAATAATCCCACATACATCAAGGCTGGTGCGGTGGCATAGGCCGGCACTAAATAACTTAAGGGTGCCAGAAACATCATCAGTAAAAACAGGATGCCAACGATTGTCGCAGTCAGGCCCGTTTTACCACCGGCCGCAGTTCCCGCTGCGGACTCGATATATACAGCGGCAGGAGCACCACCGACAGCGCCGGCGACGATACTACTGACAGAATCAGAGGTGAGTGCTTTGCCTCCACCGACAATATTATCTTTCTCGTCGAGTAGCTCAGCTTGCCCTGCGACCGCACGAATCGTTCCGGTAGCATCGAATATCGCGGTCATGACTAAGGCGAGCACTATAGGAAGCACGACAGGGTTTAACGCCCCCATAATATCCAGTTGACCGATAAGTGATTGCTCGGACATTAGATTTGGCCAGGCAAAAAGACCTTGATATTGAACCGAAGGATCAAATATCAAACCAAACACTGACAGCGCTATGATAACGAGCAAAATGCCACCAGGCACACCGCGTCGCTCTAAGCCGATAGTCGCAGCCAAGCCGACAATCGTCGCGATGACCGGAAGGCTATTAATATCACCCAGTTTTACCGGTAGTCCCGCGTCATTGCCCACTATCAACTGCACGCTATTTGTGGCAATCAATAGCAAAAACAGACCGATACCGATACCCGTACCGTGAGCGATACCTTTTGGCAAGTTTGTTAGTACCCACTGACGAATGCCGGTAACACTGACTAAGGTAAATACAATTCCCATTAAGAAGATGGCACCAAGGGTGACAGGAATGGAGATCCCCTGCCCTAATACCATGCTAAATGCAGTAAATGCCGTGAGTGAGATAGCGCAGCCAATCGCCATCGGCAAATTGGCCCACAGCCCCATTAACAGGGAGCCGAAAGCAGCAATTAAACAGGTCGAAATAAACACGGCTCCGGGGTCAAAGCCTGCGGCGCCTAACATATTAGGAACGACAATGACCGAATAAACCATGGCAAGGAACGTGGTTAAACCGGCTATCACTTCACACTTTATGGTGCTACCACGCTCGGAAATTCTGAAGTATCGATCCAGTAATGTATCCTTTACTTGAGCCGAAGCTGGGCCTGAAGCCGATTGAGCTGTAGATGTTTGAGCTGTAGATTCTTGAGCTGTAGATTCTTGTTCTGTAGATAGTACTGGGGTAGGGCTTGTCTGTTCAGACTGCATAATATTATACCTTATTGATCTCTTAAATTTTGGAAGGCTATGGCAGGTGAGAGCCCCGCAAAAAGCGGGTGAGAGATCCACTAATACTTTTCTGTATTTATAGTGACCTGCAAGTTTTAACACTTTCGTTTTAACACGAAACGAATTAGCACCCTTGCTTTGATACATAGAGCGCTAACGGTATGAAACTATGCCAATAGTTACATTCCATCTGGATTAGTATTTCATTCCATCAAGAACAGATTATCCACTGGCAACACAGCCTTTGTTGGCGGCGGATTCTACAGCAATAGCCCAATAGCACAAAGAGGATTGAGAACAAACTGTGATTTAAACAATTAATTTAAGGCTAGTTTTCAATCGGCAAATGATAACAGCAGATGTGAGATCTGCTTCTCGTTCAATCCGGTGATAACCATGCTTGCCCCTAATCCCATCCGAATCGTCGCGACGTTAACCACCTCCTCATCTTATTCATATTTTTTCATAATTTAACTAAAACCATTCATTGCAGGCATGACAGCTATTCACAACCATGCTCTATATTAGCTATATCAGAGATAAGATCATCAAAGAGAGTCAGTTATGGCACATCAAGAAGCCTCAGAATCAGCAAAACAAGTGAAATCGAAAGAGCTTAAAGCCCTGGGTTTCATCATATTCCTGCTTTTCCCAATCCTCACCATCACAGGTATTAGTGCTTACGGATTTATTATCTGGATGATCCAGGCATTTGGTGGCGTCGTCGCTCATTAACTTTCCCTAACAAGGTCAGTCAAAAACAAATTTAAGATTTATAAAGGATGCTGTTATGAAGTGGTTTATCAATATTTGGCGCACACTCAACAAGCCTGCCAAATTTCTAACCTTAGGTACGGTCAGTCTATCTGCCTTCCTGATGGGCATCATCTTTTGGGGTGGTTTCAATACCGCACTAGAGATGACCAATACCGAAGAGTTTTGTATTAGCTGCCACAGTATGGAGAGCAAGCCATACCAAGAGCTACAGGAGACCGTTCACTGGTCAAATCATTCCGGCGTTCGCGCGACATGTCCGGATTGTCACGTACCACACAACTGGAGCCGCAAGATTGGTCGTAAAATCGAAGCTTCACACGATATGTGGGGTTGGTTACTGCAAACCGTCAATACCAGTGAAAAGTTCGAAGCTAAACGTCTGGAGATGGCGAGCCGCGAATGGAAACGTTTCGACCGTGATAACTCTCTTGCCTGTAAGAACTGCCACAACTACGACTCAATGAAATGGGACAGCATGTCCAAGCTCGCTCAGAAACAGATGAAACGAGCGGCAAAGCTGGATCAAAGCTGTATCGATTGTCATAAGGGTATCGCCCATAAACTGCCAGACATGGGCACCTCTCGTGCACCTGAATTAATCGCACAGGTAGGGTCAGGCGAAAATACACCACAGAGTGAACAAACCTACTTTACAGCACTAACCAAGCCACTTTTCTATAACGATAAAACGGATGTAGAAGCCGGCACCCTGAATATTGCAACCAAGGTCAAAGTATTAGAGACCAAGGGTAACCGCGTTAAAGTCGGCATCGATGGCTGGCGCAAGAAGATTGGTGCGGGCCGCGTGATCTATTATGACTTCGGGCTCAACATTCTCTCTGCACAACTGACCAAAGATGCGGCGCTGGAAGAGGGTGTCATTGAAACCTTCGAAGAGAAAGAAGATCCGATGACAGGCCTTAAATGGCAACGAGTCGAAGCACAGATCTGGACAGATAAAGACTATCTGGTGAGCGATCTGCAACCACTTTGGGACTATGCCCGTGACACGTACACGACGAGCTGCAGTGTATGTCATACGCAGCCGGATGAAGCGCACTTCGATGCCAACACTTGGCCGGGTATGTTCCAGGGCATGATAGCGTTCGTCAATATGGACCAAGATACCCAGGCGCTGGTACAGAAATACCTGCAAGAGCATTCATCGACGTTTGACAAAACATCGCACTAATAAAGGGCTGGAATCATGAATAACAAATTACTGATTAACAGTCTGAATGCAGCGCATTCTTACATAAACATCGACAAGTCAGCGCACTAATAAGTTAAGGACACGAATAATGAACAGAAGAGACTTTCTAAAAGGCTTAGTATCAACATCTTATGTTGTCCTAAGCGGAGCCTCGGTACTCGCTCCACTCAATGCCTTAGCCGCGTCTGGCGCCAAGTCAAAAGATGGCTGGTTAACGACAGGTTCGCACTTCGGTGCGTTCAAGATGAAGCGTAAGAATGGCGTGATTGATCAGGTAAAACCCTTCGACCTGGATAAATATCCAACGGATATGATCAATGGTATTAAAGGCTTGGTCTATAATCCATCTCGCGTTCGCTACCCTATGGTGCGCTTAGACTTCCTGCTTAAGGGTCATAAGAGTGACACCACACAGCGCGGTGATTTTCGCTTCGTTCGTGTAACGTGGGACAAGGCCCTCCACCTACTTAAAGACTCACTCGATGAAGTGCAGACTAAGTATGGCCCATCGGGGCTGCATGCAGGTCAAACCGGCTGGCGCGCCACGGGTCAGTTGCACTCCAGCACCAGCCATATGCAACGCGCCATAGGCATGCACGGTAATTTCGTGAAAAAAGTGGGTGACTACTCAACGGGTGCGGGACAAACTATCCTGCCCTATATCTTAGGTTCAACCGAGGTCTATGCTCAAGGCACCTCCTGGCCGCTGATCCTCGAAGAGTCGAACACCATTATTTTATGGTCAAATGATCCTTACAAGAACCTTCAGGTAGGCTGGAACGCCGAGACTCACGAGTCATTTGCCTACCTTGCTCAGCTGAAAGAGAAAGTGAAGCAAGGCAAGATCCGCGTGATCAGCATAGATCCCGTCGTCACCAAGACACAGAAGTATCTTGGCTGTGAACAGCTCTACGTCAACCCGCAAACCGATGTTGCCTTAATGCTGGGTATTGCCCATGAAATGGTAACTAAGAAGCTGCACGATGAGAAATTTATCGAAGGTTATAGTCTGGGCTTCGACCGATTCCTGCCTTACCTATTGGGTGAGAGCGACGGTGTCGCTAAGACGCCAGAATGGGCAAGCGAAATCACCGGTGTTTCGCCAGAGATCATCCGTGATTTAGCTAAGGTGATGACCAAAGGCCGCACTCAGATGATGATGGGCTGGTGTATTCAGCGCCAGCAACATGGCGAGCAGCCCTATTGGATGGCGGCCGTACTGGCTACCATGATAGGTCAGATTGGCCTGCCTGGCGGCGGTATCAGTTATGGTCACCACTACTCAAGCATCGGCGTACCCTCTTCAGGCGCCGCTGCACCGGGTGCCTTCCCGCGTAACTTAGATGAAGATCAGAAGCCACTGTTCGATAGCAATGACTTTAAAGGTGCAAGCAGTACCATTCCTGTCGCCCGCTGGATCGACGCCATCATGGAACCGGGTAAGACTATCGATGCCAATGGCTCGAAAGTCACCTACCCGGATATCAAGATGATGGTGTTCTCGGGCAACAACCCATGGAACCATCATCAAGACAGAAACAAGATGAAGCAAGCTTTCCAGAAGCTTGAATGCGTCGTCACCATAGACATGAACTGGACCGCGACCTGTCGTTTCTCCGATATCGTGTTGCCGGCCTGTACGACGTTCGAGCGTAACGATATCGATGTCTATGGCAGCTACGCGAACCGCGGAATTCTCGCCATGCAGAAGATGGTCGAGCCATTGTTCGAAAGTCTCTCCGACTTTGAAATATTTACCCGCTTCGCCGCCGTCATGGGCAAAGAGAAAGCGTACACCCGTGGCATGACGGAGAAAGATTGGCTCATTAAGCTATACGATGATTGTAAGGCAGCCAATGCCGGTAAGTTTGATATGCCGGACTTCGAATCTTTCTGGAAAGAGGGTTACGTTCACTTCGGTGAGGGTAAGCCATGGACACGTCATGCAGACTTCAGGGACGATCCAGAGATCAATCCTCTGGGCACCCCTTCGGGTCTGATTGAAGTCTTCAGCCGTAAAATCGCCCAGTTTAATTACGATGACTGTCCTGGGCACCCAACATGGATGGAAAAAACAGAGCGTAGCCACGGTGGCCCGGGATCAGATAAGTTCCCTGTCTGGATGCAGTCTTGCCACCCCGATAAGCGTCTGCACTCTCAGATGTGTGAGTCTAAGGAGTATCGTGAGACCTATACCGTACAGGGTCGTGAGCCAGTGTACTTGAGTCCCGTCGATGCGAAAAAACGCGGCATTAAAGATGGCGATCTGGTTCGTGTGTTTAACGACCGTGGTCAACTACTCGCCGGCGCCGTTGTCAGTGACAGCTTCCCACAGGGTGTCATACGTATTCACGAGGGTGCCTGGTATGGTCCTGTCGGTGAAGATGGCAGCAAAGAGGGGGGCGCAGAAATTGGAGCCCTATGCAGCTATGGCGATCCCAATACTCTGACTCAGGATATCGGTACCTCAAAGCTGGCCCAAGCCTGCTCTGCCTATACCTGTCTGGTTGAATTTGATAAATATCAGGGTAAAGTACCCGAAGTAAGTTCTTTCAATGGACCTGTTGAGACACAGATATGAATAAAGAACCGGTAAGTGATAATGCTATCAATCAAGCAAGGGGAATAGTCTATCAACTGCTCTCCTCCCTGTTTGCCAAAGAGGTCGATCATCAACTTCTGCATGAGCTAACCAGTGATAACGCTCAGAATTTCTGGGCGCAACTGGCCAGCGAGCAGGCATTTAAAAGTGATGTCGATACTCTGATGTCGGTACTCAATACGCTTAAATCGGATAAAGCCCTGCTCGAACTTGCCGCCGATTATTGTGGCTTGTTTCTGGTCGGCACCAAGCACAGCGCCTCTCCCTACGCGAGCCTCTATCTGGAGGATGCTCAGACTGGAACCGATGATGAGCCGACTCTGTTTGGAGAGCAGCATCAGCTGATGCTGCAGTTTTTGAAACAGAGCCAGCTTCAGGTGCAGAGTAGCTTCCCGGAGCCAGCCGATCACTTAGCCGTAATATTGGCTTATGCCGCGCACCTATGTAATAGCAGTGATGAGACTGCACAACTCGAATTCATCGAGTCATATCTCAATAATTGGATAGGAAACTTCGCCGCCAAGGTCACTCAATGTGATAGCGGCCAGTTTTACAGTGCGCTTACCCGCTTAACACAGAGCTGGATACAGGCCGAAGTGACAGGTCTGCGGGCAGAGCAGTAAAGCAGTTGTAAGTTGTAAGTTGTAAGAAAAGAATAGAGAAAGCGCCTGGGTCTCCCGGCGCTTTTTTTATTTAACCCGAGCTTAGGTTAAATGAATGCCGGGTTATTTAAGCTCCCGCTCACCCAGGATGAAATATCGATACGCCCACACCAGCAGATGTAACAGCAGCAAACCTGAGAAGCTCACGCAAAAAAATAGCAAGGCGATAGATTCGACGACTAAAGGCTGCTCATAATAGAAGCTGAACCATAGCGGCCAGCTAATCACAGACAATATGGTGAGCTGCCACATACAGGTTTTACAACGACCAATCTTCTCTTTAAACACAGATGTGTTGCAAAAACGGCACCCCATCTCAACCTCAACATTTATCAAACCATCTCAATGATACTCAGTAATATGACAAGGACAAAGCGCTTTCTCTCCTAGTGATTCAAAAGTCACTCACTTTAGCTAGCCATAAATTGAACTGCCAACCGATTAAATCTACATCACAAAAATCACCTCTTTAGCGGTAAAAAATTGATCCCTATCAACTAAGATGCAAGTTAAAGGCATCTTCAGGCACCAACATCTAATCCATCGTCTACTGTTACCACATTGTTAAATTTACCACTTTATAACTAAAATCGGAGAAAAAAGAAATAAAACAATAAGTAAGCTTGCGCAGTGGCAAATAAATCATATTAAAACAGATTGTTAAGGAGAGACAAAATGGATAAGAAATTTTTAATTTCCGGGCTATTCGCCTCATTATTTCTACTTGGGGGATGTGGTGGAGATGATGGTGCCGATGGTGCCGATGGCCTAGCGGGTCCTGCTGGAGCCGATGGTACGAATGGAACGGACGGCGTCGACGGTGCGGATGGTGTCGGTGGAAGTACTCTGCCTCTACCGACTTTAGAGGGGCATAATGGCGATCATGGCACCATAATGGCCTATGACGTACAAGCGGCCTATAACGGTGACACCTTCTTCTGGCGCTTATCTTATCGAGGCAATGAAGGCAAACGCCATCAATATTTACGCTATGACGGCACCGCTTGGCAGAAAGAAGGCGGTGACAGGCGTGATGCTCAGGCGACCTTAGACGGTGATGTCGATCAGGGTGACATGGGGCAGCTATCAACTATTTATGAGCAACGTACCTCAATCATGCTTAGCGATCCAACGCGTACAGAAGCTGCGGGAGCCTTCGGTGCACAAGGTTGTTTCCTAAGTTGTCATGACGATAGCCGCCATATGCCTCAGTGGACATCGGCGAACGGCCACGACGGTAAATATATTCTGCCTGGCGATGCTGGAGCCGAAGGTGACATCGCCGCTGACCTATGGCATTGGCGCGGCGCCAGAAGCAACCCTATTGCCATGGCCGACGACCAGTGGATCAAGACGACTGACTTCCCCGGCGGAGGTGGCGGTAATGCTCCCGGAGATGGCTCGGATAACGGTGGACGTAAAGGCGATGGAGGTCAAAGTGTATTCTTCAACCAGGGTCTCGATGGCGATGGCAACCCACAATACCTGCTGGATCCTACGACCACATTCGGAGATCGTACTTTCGCCTGGAGCGATTTTTGGACCACGCCGTTCTATTACATGACGACGCCTGATGCTGCGCAACTGGGGCATAGCACGCCTAATCCGCTTGCTGTTCCCTATGCCGATGTTTCCGGCGATTTCGTTCCTGTAGATGGCGACACTGTACCTAGACGTATTCTTAGACCTGGTGCAGATAGCCGAGCGGATATCACCGCATATGGAACAAGCTTTACCCCCGAGTCGGGTGATGGCTCACTGGGCGTTTGGAATGTTCAGATGCAGCGAGCGCTTGATACCGGTAATGCTACCGATGATATCGCCATGGCAGCGGGTGGGACTTACGATGCAGGTTTCGAAGTGCATCTTTGGGAGTACACCACCCGAGATCACTATGTATCCTTCCCTCAGAAGATCACCTTAGGTGACCTTGGTGTTCCCGGCGCTATCGTTGCTCAGTCTCTTGCTGGAACGGGCAGCGATACATTGCCAAATTGGAATGCTATCCCTGCGACACGTATCTGGTTGTTCCAACCAGGAATCAATAGTATAGACTTCTTGAATGGCGCAAATGCTACAGCTGGTCTGGTCTATACCGATCCTGTAACGGGAAGCCCTGTCGATCAGGTTCATGGTGGAGCGGGAAGCGTTACAGCTGGCGCCGCATGTAGCGATTGTCATAACGTGCTGGCGAATGATCCGACACCGCCACCACTATTTGATGCTGGCTCCATGGAAGCCTTGACCAAACAACGAGGCGGGATCTGGACCGATACACCTGTCGATTAATCATGCTTAAGTATTAGCCATGCTTAAGTAAAAAGGAGGGATAATAAGACAGGGATAACATTGGTCCTGTGTAGATAGAAAAAATGCCCGTCTAACGATAAAATCCTCCTGCTTCGCGGGGGGATTTTTTTACCCCTCACAGATTATCGAATGTGCGAATGCCAATCGGTATAATACCGATTGGTATAAACATAACCTGTTTCGTTTAACGCCTTGAACCCGACATTTTACTACCGGATGCTCTTCGCTTGGCTCTCTGCTTCTGCGCCGCTTTACTATTTTTTCGGATAACAGGCTCGGCTTTGGTTAAATCAGGTTCGAACCCAGGCAGCCACTGCTGCGGCAGCCTCGAGTCCAGTAACGCCTCGATCTCTTCGAGAAGGAGTGCATCTTCTTCACTGTACAGAGTGATAGCAAGCCCGGCATTTCCCGCACGGCCGGTGCGGCCAATCCGGTGAATATAATCTTCGGCAATAAAGGGCAGTTCATAATTCACCACCACCTTCAGCTCCTCGACATCGAGTCCCCGCGCCGCAACATCGGTCGCGACCAAGACCTGAATCTCGCCTTGCTTAAACTGCTGCAATGCTTTTTCCCTTGCCGCCTGTGACAGGTCACCATGAAACGCCTGCGCCTTAATGCCGGCCTTAACCATCTTAGCGGCGATATTATCGGCACCGAGTTTTTTACGGCTGAATATCAGCACTTGCTGCCACTGCTTTGACTTGACCAGGTGACAGATAAGCTCACTCTTCCTGTCGGCATCGACGGCATAAACGACCTGCTCCACTTTAGCGGCTAGCGTATTACGTTTATCCACCTCAATCAGCTTAGGGTCTTGCTGCAGACGTTTACTCAGGGCAAATACACTGGGATCGAATGTGGCGGAAAACAGCAGGGTCTGCCTCTTAGAAGGTACCTGCTTTAAAATAGCGTTAATCTCATCCTTAAAGCCCATATCCAACATGCGATCGGCTTCATCGAATACCAAAAATGCCAGCTGTTTCAATGTCAGCGAGCCGCGCCTGAGATGATCCAAAAGGCGACCCGGCGTCGCAACCAGAATATCGACACCCGCTTTTAAGGCATCGGCTTGAGCATCGATACTCACTCCGCCGTAGACAATGGCGGTGTTTAAGCCTGAGCCTTTGCCGTACTTAGCGAAACTTTGATGGACCTGCAGCGCGAGCTCTCTGGTTGGTGTCAGCACCAATGCCCGAACAGGTTTCATATTCACGGCTTCATCTATCCCGGCGCTGGCCACAGGGCTGTCACTGAGCTTTTGCAAAATGGGCAAGGCAAATGCCGCGGTTTTTCCGGTTCCGGTTTGTGCACCGGCCATAATATCCTCTCCGGCCAAAATAACCGGAATGGCTTGAACCTGTATCGGCGTAGGTGATGAATAACCTAACTCAGACAGCAGGGTTATAAGTTTTTGACTCAAAGCCATAGATGAAAAAGACATGACACGGCACCACAGAAAACGATATAAATAGTTGCCGGGGAGTTTAACAGAATTCCCTATAAGGTGAGAATGGCTTATCAGGAGCCGCTGACGACCGAGAGGTGGAGGAGCGAGTCCGCCCCTCGGCTGAATTATGGCGTAAGTATCCTCTCCAACTTATCGATCGACTCTCGGTAGAGCTGCAATAACTCTTGATGTTCACCTGCTTGATATGCCCCGCCCTCTAGCGCCTTACACTGCTCAGCCATGGCAATAAGGCCCATACTCGCACTGCTCCCCTTAAGCGCGTGCAGGAGTGTTCCCGTATGCTTGGGATATTCACCTAAGGCGCGTACTTGAACTTGACTGGACTCTCTGTAAAGCTCGAGCATCTCAGTGACGGCATCGAGTCCGAGATAATCGATATCTTGTTGTATCTGGTTCAAATCAATCAGTGACTCAGCCTTATCGACATCAGTGCTTCCATTACTCAGCTCTTCTACGGTACTGCCCAGAGGCGGTACAGATGTCTCCTTCGGTGATTGGATTTGAGCGACACCAATCCAAGCGGCTAATGACTGCATATTCAGAGGCTTACTCAGTACTATGTCGAAACCAGCTTTCTGATAACTGGCTATATCATCGGCCTGGATCTGGGCGGTGAATGCGGCAATCTCTAATCGGTGAGGTGCCAGGTTATTGATGTTCTGCAGCTCTTCCAATAACTCGACCCCGGACCCGTCCCCCAGCTGAATATCCAGCATGATGGCATCAAACCCCTTAGCCGTATCCGGGCGGTATAACTCGCGCGCTTCAGCGCAGCTATTGGCAAGGGTGGACTCATGACCTAAGTGCGCCAGAAACCCCTGCGCCACCATGGCATTCACTTTATTATCTTCAATCACTAATACCTGCTTCTTACTCACTTCATTCAAAGCCTGGTCGCAGGTACTGATGGCTTGCTTACAAACATGCAAAGGTAAACTAAAGCCAAAGCGGCTGCCCTTATTAACCTCACTTTCCACCCAAAGCCGGTCAACGACTTCAGTTGTTTCACCACAGTCGCTATCCGTGTCTCCTTCACAAGTCTCACACATCAATTCCACCAGCTCTTTACTGATGGCCAGCCCTAGCCCGGTTCCTCTTGAGCGCCCAAGATTAGGTTGCGAACTATAGGCCTTAAACAGTTGGGTTTTGGCATCAAGACTGATCCCTACCCCTGTATCTATCACCTCAAAATAGAGCCGTTCTCCCTCGATATAAACTTTCAGACGCACCTCTCCCTCAGGGGTAAACTTGATGGCGTTACCCAGCAAGTTAAAAAGAACCTGTCTCAGCTTAGGACCATCGATACTGATACACTGTGGCAGTTGAGGGCTATCCAGTACCAGCTTTAACCCTGCTAACCCGGCGCCGGCCAACATGATCGCCACGACCTCATCGAGCAGATCATTGATGGCAACCGGGCGGCATTCATTAGTCAGCTTGCCTTGTTCGAGGCGGGAGAAGTCTAAAATATCGTTTAGCACCGTTTGCAATAGTGTGCCGCTATATTGCGACAGGGCTAACATCTGCTTTTGAGCTATGGGTAGATCTGAATGACTGAGCAAAGTCAGGGTGCCCAATAATCCATTGAGCGGCGTTCGAATTTCATGACTCATGGTGGCAAGAAACAGCGACTTAGCTTGGTTGGCCTGCTCTGCCATTGTTCGGGCCTGAGCATGGCCCTTGGCCTCCGCATCCAGCTGTCTGTTTGCTATCGCCAGCTCCTGAGTTCGAGCCTCGACGGTAATTTCCAGCGCCGCTTTATGTTCGGTCAGTTCGGCGGCACTGTCCCTCAACTCAGCCTGTAACTTCTGGTTATGGGCCGTCTTCTGTTTAAATGCCTTCAACGCATTAGCCATCGCCGTGAGCTCATCATCACCATGTGAATTAATCGTCACCTGGGTATCCCCCAGACTCAGTCGGGACAAGGCTTCGGTGGCTTCGTTTAACCTCAGTGCAATCCCTTTGTATATCACCTTGTAGATGACTAATAATATCACCAGGAACATAAGAACTCCGGTGCTCCACAGACCCGCCTTAGCCCAGGACAGCTGCTGCAGATAATCGATTCGGGCAAGTTCAGCTTGTTGCTGTTGGGTCGCCATCGCATTGTCGACAGCCTCATTTAACCCATACAACTTATCGGACAGTGCCCGGAGCTGTTTGTCCTGCTCTTTTAGCAACTGAGAGTATTGTTTTTGTGCCGCCAGCCCCTGAGACACCTGACGCAATATAACAAGCTCCTTATCGAGCTCCAGTGCCCGGGCGGGATCCCTGATTAAGCCCTTGAGCAGTTCCAGAGCCATCAAGTCAACTTTGGGACCGATATTGAACATTGGAGATGACGTTGGAGAAGTCGATGACGGAGCTAAAGGCTGGATCTGGTATGAGCTGCTCATTGCCGGCATTTGAGACATACCGCTGAGTACTTTTAACAGTCCGGTCTCCTGCTCAGGAGACTGAAGTAGCTGACCTACCAAGGCAATATTATGGATCAGTTTCAGGGCTCGATTGAGTCGCTCTTGAATATCTAAGTCTTGTTCGATAACGGTATCGAGCAGATAAGCACTCTTAGAATTCCCGGCAACCTCGGGATACGCCAGACTCAATTTAGCCAGGATGGCAGAATCGACCACGGCCAACTCGGCTTCCAGTAATGTCGTACTATGACTTGCCGCCCTGGCCAATGCTTCCCCTTGGGTAGAGAGCTGCCCGGCAACGGCCAGTCGTTTACCCACTTGCAGACCTAACTGGGACATATCATGAATAATCTCGCCGGCAGATAACTCTAAACGACGGGCACTCTGCACCTCCAGCACCTTAAGACTCGCTATCGCCCCCAGCATGTTGGCACTGTTTATCGACAAGGTTCGCCCGATAAACTGTCGTTGCGGCTCTTCCTCTACCCTACCCAAAGCGGTGGCATTTTCGGCCAATGCATTTGAAGATTGAACCAGTGAACGTGCGGCTTGAGAGGCCGGAAGCGCTTCATCATAGAGGTATTTATCGGCTAACTTAACCCAGTAGAGGCTCAGGCTGCCCAGAGATACTAAGAGCAATAACAGGAAACCCAGCAGGCAAAAAGCCAACATTAGGCGGCCGACCAGGCTTTTTCTGGATAGTGATAAATTACTCACTCATATTCCTTCTATGATTTAATAATACAAATATGCTTTAAATATCAAACTTGAAATAATACAGATGGTGATAAATGACTCACTCATATTTCTTGAATGTTTTAATGATACAATGCGATTTAGATATAAAACTCAAAATGACGCAGGTCCATGATTGTGAAACAGTGCCTACAGAGCAAAATAAACTTATTTATAATCTGTTTATTGCCGCTTTTTTTTACGATGAACGTACATAGCACGCCGTCCTCATTAAACTGGTCATTAGAGCAACGCACTCCCTATAATGCCAAAATCCAACACGCTTCAGCTCTGGATTATCATCCTCTTAAAAATACCATAAAACCATGGAAAATATGCGCCTTAGTGCCTCATCTTAAAGATGCCTATTGGATTGGCATCGATTACGGCTTAGTTCAACATGCTAAAGCCCTCAATATCAAACTCGAGCTATTTGAGGCTGGGAGTTATTATGGAAAAAAGAAGCAGTTAAGCCAACTCTCTCACTGCATGAACCATGACTACGACGCTATTTTACTCGGCAGTGTCGACCCTAAGCTTTTATCCTATTACTACGACCCTATCACTAAGCCTGTCATCGCGCTGGTTAACCGAATCGACAGCCCGAAAATTAAGACCCGAGTCGGCGTCAGCTGGTATCAGATGGGCTGGCATGCCGGTCACTTCATTAAAGATCAGGTAGAAAAGAGCCGTCTTGAGAATCATGACAAGCCCCATCACAAAAGTATTAGTAAGGAGCAAGCCAATACCACCCTTGCCCTGTTGACCGGGCCGGAGAAACAGGGGGGCAGTGATTGGGTCGAACAGGGGATAATGGCCGCTCTCGAAAACAGTAAAGTGACAATCTCATCCATTCGTCACGCCGATAACAACCGTAATCTCTACCGGGATCAACTGCATCACCTACTCAACGACCAAACCCCAGACTATATCTTAGGCAGCGCCGTAGCCATCGAAGCCGCCATTGGGGAGATCCAACATAAGAAGGTTGAGGAGCGGGTCAAACTGGTCAGCAGCTACCTCTCTCCCGCCGTTCTGCGCGGTTTATTCAGGAATAAAGTCGCCTTCAGTAGCGATGACTTGGTGGTTCTGCAGGGAAAGCTGGCCATAGATATTATGGTGAGAGTACTGGAAGGCGCGGGGGAGTTTGGTGATATCGGCCCCGCCATTCAGATGCTGGATAAAGATGTCCTGAGCGATAACATATTGAGCGACAGCCTGGCTCCTGCAGAGTTTTATCCCATATACAGAGTTAACTGACAGTAGAGTTCATTGATTTCAGAAGCTAAGAAAGTTTTAAGTTCTGAGTTGTAAGCTTTAAGTTGTAAGTCATGAGCTCATGACAAAAGCAATGCCCGAATAATGAGTATCCCGGACTCGAAGGCGTTGAAGCTGGATCCTGAAATGAATTCAGGATGACGAGCATTCAAGATCTAGCCCTCAAGAGCAGGAGCATTCGCGGCTAAAGCCGCTCCTATATCTTAAGCATGCAAGCGGGGCATACAGCCGGAAGCGTCGGCTTATCCACTCACTGTCGCAGAGAAGAGGTAACCTTCCCCGTGTACGGTGACAAACAGATCCGCATCGAGTTTGTTTCTCAGACGCCTGATGATCACATCTATGGTTCTGTCATTCACATCCTGATTTCGATGACTCGTCTGCTGCATCAACCGCTCCCGAGACAGAACCTGCTGTGGATGGAGGGCAAATGCTGCTAATAACTCAAACTCGGCCTTAGTCAGCTTTATCAGCTCATCGCCGTGTCTCAGCTTGCGGCTGTTGAGCTCTAGCACATAATTATCGAAGGCGATTTCATCATCCTTCTGGTCGAGTTGCTCGACCACGGCCTTCTCCGCTTTTTTCACTAACGACATCCGCCAGAGCAAATTTTTAACTCTGACGAGCAGCTCACGTAACTCGAAGGGCTTAGTCACATAATCGTCGGCACCCATCTCGAGACCGATGATCTTATCGATAGCTTCATCGCGTCCGGTCACCAGGATGATGCCGACATCGGAGCGGCTACGTAACTCTCTGGCTAAACTCAGGCCATCGACACCGGGAAGGTTGATATCTAACATCACCAGATCGATGTGCTGACGATTGAACTCATTCCACATCTGTTCGCCATCTTGAGCTTCATGAACCCGATAGCCCTCTTTCTCAAAATAGCCTTTCAATCTTGCGCGAATTACCGCTTCATCATCAACAACCAGTACGTTATACGCCACGGTATCTAACCCCACCTCAGAACACTTCCTACATTATTCACATTTTCTCATATTTGCATATAAGCAATGCGTAAAATATTCACGCTTAGCGCCATTTATTGTTCAATTTTTAGCGCTGAGATCAATGAAAGCAGATTTATAGTCGTAGATTTTTTACTCTGACTATAAACTGGCTTATGCTTAGGCCTAAGCGTATAAATTTTTTCAAGATCTTTTCTGACAACCAGATTAAGGATAACGTATGGATGAGAGACGTCAGTTTTCCCGTATATTGTTTGATACTAAAGCCAGCCTCACACAGGGCAGAAATATATGGACCACGAAAATTCATGACTTAAGCCTAAACGGTGCCTTAGTCGAAGAGCCCGCCGAGTTCACGATTGGTGATGGGGCCCTGTTTCTCAGCTTTTCTCTGCCCGATTCTGATATCGAGTTAACCATGGAAGCCGAACTCGCCTATAAAGAAAAGGGACAGCTCGGATTAAGCTGCATCCATATCGACGTCGACAGCATCAGCCACCTCCGCCGGATGCTGGAGCTAAACCTGGGTGACTCGGCCCTGCTCAACAGGGAGCTGGAACACTTTATCGATGTACACGACAGGAAAGACTAAACCCCACATAATCCGCCACCTTCGAATGAAGGTGGTTTACACTTTTATTCTTGGCTCATTTTGCATTGGGTAGGATTGTTGAAGCTGGTATCTTCATTGTTATCTATCGCCTCCGGCGAGGGGATGTGCAGATACTTCTTCGGGACGCTGTAAAGCCGTCCGTGGCCGCTTAGCGAAAACTTCCCTGTTTTCGATACCCTCAGCCGCATCTACACTTGGTGATTCAAAAGAAAGGTATCTCTTCGATTTGGGGTTATTGGTTGAGATTGCTAACGAGAAAATGCCACAAAGCAAGTCGGAATCAACTAGATAGTAGCCAGTTGTACATTTTAATTTCTGGCGTTGTTATCGGCTTTTAATTTTGGGGCTTAGCCGTTACTTCGATAGTTCCTGAATAGGTATAGCCACCAGTCATTCCTGAAGCGAGATCTTGTTCCTTAAAATCATAGTTAAATAGCTCAGTACCAACAAACTCGGCAGCGGGAGTATATACAACCTTATTATTAACTACATTGGCAGAGCCATTTAAGGGTTGGTCTACAGAAACAATAAATAGGTTATCTCCATCAGGGTCAGTATCGTTCGCTAAAACATCAATTGTTATGGGTTGACCAGATGTTCCATCTGCGTAATCGTTGGCTGGAGTAGCCATGTTGTTTGCTCTGACATTAATTGTAACGGTTCCGGTATCAGAACCGCTTTTTGCAATACCATTTTTGCTATAAAAATCAATCATATTATAAGTAAAAGTATCGACTCCTGAAAAGCCCGGTTCAGGGATATAGCAATGCTTACCACCTGAGTTACAATAACTGACTGTACCATTAGTGGGTTCAATTAAATTGGAATTGACCAACTTAATATCATCCCCGTCAGGGTCAGCGTCGTTGGATAACAAGTCTAATATAACTCTAGGTTCTCCAGAGTTATCCAAGAAACCTTCGATATAAAAATAAATATCATCTGAAGCTATTGGGCTCGTATTATGTCCTGATGCTGAGCAGTCCCCAAAATCCCAACATACGAATGGGGGAGTTATACCAAAGAGATTTTTATCTACACTTCTAAAAACCTTATCGTCATATCTATAGAATGTGAATAAAGCGAGTTCTCCTGGGCCAGTGAGATTCGTTTCGATTATATCTTTGGCAGGATAGATAATATCAAAAGTATGGATTCCTGCCGTAAGTGTCTGCCTCGCTTTACTTTGAAAGTGCTTTGAATCCCATACGTTGTGAATGGCAGCTTCCTTGAGTCGCGCTCTAGCCTCGTATACGCCATCTTCAAGCACATCAACAATAAATGAAGCTTTTATCCCTTCATAAATATTATTTCCGTCTTCGTCAATAAATGAAAATGTAGCGGATTTTTGGTCGATAATTTCTTTCTTTCGGGCAAAATCATTTTTATCATAATGTTTTGTCGAACCAAAATTTTCTTTATAACTCAAAAGTTCACGGTTAGCCTCAGTATCGTTAAAAGTTCTCACTAATCTCAAATGGATAGGGCCAGAAGTGTGCCACTTTCTTATATCCAGCCCATCAAAATACGCACTGTGTTCTGCACTCAAAGGGTCGATTTTTATGTATCTTGAGCTATGGCTTTGCTCCGCTGTACCAATATGTACACCGAGTGAAAACTTCTTGTCTAATGGGATTACACCTTCAAATTCTAAAGTGATTTTCAACTGGTCAAAGAATCCATCACCATCTATATCAACTCCTTGGTCGGTAAAGTTACCTGTTAATTGAAATGGCGATACAGAATTTACTGTTATAGACGAATATGAACTGTCTTTGTGAGTAACGCCATTAATATCGACGACAGTTGATTCGAAAATTAAACTATATCTTCCCGTTTGAGGAAATACATACTCGGCATAATAAATGCCATCATTAGCCTGCAAATCCCCCAAAGACCCGTCGTCGAACATCTGCTTAGTTACTGATGGTTGGTCTTTGTGATGTATGGTTAAAGTAGCATTTACGGGGTTAAGCGTGGGTAAACCATCTTCTAATATCGTTTGTGTCAATGAAACGGTTGTAGCAGTATTTACTGCAATGATAGGGCTCACATCATTTTCGAAAGAAAGCCCCCCTCCCTTGTACGAAAATGCTATTGGTATCATGTTTTTGGAGTTGTTTACTGTCACATCCCCGGCAATAGTAGTGACACCAACAGGGACACCTGCTAATTTAATAAATACCGTTCTAACTGGAAAGACCCAAATACTTTCGGCACCTACTGGTATGAAGCTTTTAATTGATACATTGTGCTCGTCCGCATTTTCAGTGGTCACAACCGTCCCATCAGCCAATGTAACGCTGATATTCTGCACTTCAGTCGATTCAGGAAGCATTACATTAACGACTAAAGATGCTGATTGTGGAATAACAAATTGATGCTCAAATCTTCCGTCAAAGATGTTAATGTTTTCGGTAAAATTTCCACCACTGATTACTGAATTTTGTGCATGGGCTTGATTCCATAAAAGCATGAATCCAATAAGAGATAGTTTTAATAAATTCATATTTAATCCTTCCGTTGGACTAGATTTTACTTAATATATCACTAACTTGTTTTCACATCATAGTATCGATAATAGTACTATGGTTTCGAGCTTGGTAAGCGTCCTTCCATTTTCGCCAACTATTTTTAGCAGCTTTAAATCGCGATACTCTTGCTTTCTGTAATGTGAAATGGGAGTAAGCTGGAATTCAAGCAATACAACATTAAAAGCTTCGCGGCTAAAGCCGCTCCTACAGGTAAAGCACAATGCTTAAACCTATCTCACTCACTTTAATCGAAGAGATAACGGTCTCGAAACCATAGCAGGTGTAAACGCAGCAGTGACCGTCTGTGAGTTGCCCAAGAAATTAGAGCAGCCTTCCAACTCATCGCTACCCGATTCGACAGTTCCCCGTTGGAAGTTGCCGTAGGGTATCGTAGAAAATATCGTGAACTTCACATGGATGTGGAGTTAGTTTTAGGGGGGCTTGGATGCCCCATCGAAAACGTTAGTTATTTTCAAGATAGACCGGAGGTCTGTACTTAATGCATGTAACTTCGCCGGGGCGTCATGGTGGATGCAAGGGCAAAGATCATAACAATGACCTCTCTGAGCGAGAGGTATGAATACCGAACTGGTTGTTAAACACGGACGTTGTTGATAAGTACGTCCTCTTTTGCCCTACTCTTTACAATTAAGAAGGGAATGGAATTCCACGACGTTAGTTGTTAGACGCAGTCTAACGATAAAGATTCAAGCGAAGCCTGATTAACTAATAGGATATTTGGAACTTGTTATCCGACAAGTCCCACCCACACCTGAAAAATTAATAGAGTTAATTTATTAACTCAAGCAACTCATGGATAGTCTTTACCGGATTGATCTTAGCCCCTAGCCCTTCCATCGATTTGTGATAGTTGCGGAAAGGGATAAATACTTCGGTAAAGCCATGTTGAACGGCTTCTTTCACTCGCGTCACGCCGCTATCTATCGGGCGGACATCGCCGTTCAGGCTCAACTCGCCCATGATGCAGGTGGTTCTGGGAACAATGAAATCATTTAAGCTGCTTAACAGCGCCGTGACCAACGCCAGATCGATACAGGTTTCTGACTCATCTATTTTCAATCCACCGACTAAGTTGAAATAGGTATCGTGAAAAATCTTAGTCTTGGTGTGTTTACGCAGTATCCCCGTCAGCATCTTAATACGGTTCATATTAAGCCCGACACAGACTCGCTGGGGAAACTCCCCCTCGGTTTCGGTAGTTAAGCACTGAATTTCCAGCAGCAGGTTACGGTTGCCTTTGCGAATACAGGTGATCGCCGCGCCGGCAGACTCGGTGGTCGAGCCGGAAAGAAAAATTTCGCTGGGGTTATCGACGCTGAGCATGCCACGCTCAGTCATCCTGAAGATACCAACGGTGTCGACATCACCGAAGCGGTTCTTATTGGCTCTGAGTGTACGCACCTGACCGTCGTTACACTCCAGGTGGGTGAGACAGTCGACAATATGAATCAAGGTCTGTGGGCCGGCGGTTTCATTATTCTTGTTTACATGCGCCACAAGGAACATGGTGACGTTATTCTGCTTGCAGTATTGTGTCAGTGCCTGGGCGCTGCTTTTTACTTGCGAGGGAGAACCCGGGCTGCCATTGGCTAAGTCGGTAACCACCGCCTGAATCGAGTCGATAACCGCAAACTTAACCTGCTTCGCTTCGAGTTCGGCAATGATGGCTTCGACACTCGTTTCCGCCATCAGGTATAGATTATCTTCATTGCAGTTCAGCTTGAGACGGTTCACACGATTTTTAAACTGTGACAGCGACTCTTCGGCAGTACAGTAGAGTGATGGCATCAGTTGTGACATGCGAGAGACGAGATCGGATAATATGGTGGTCTTACCCGCCCCCGGGTCGCCGGAGATAATATTCACCGAGCCGGTAGTTAAGCCGCCGCACAGAACGCGGTCGAGCTCACCTATGCCAGTTAGCATCTTTTCGGCGTCAACTTCCTTAATTTCATTGAGCTTCTTTGAACCACCGCCAACCGCACCGGCATAACCCGACACCGAAGCACCGGCTGACTTATTCGAACCTAAGCGAACTTCGGTGATGGTATTCCATTCATGACATGCACTGCATTGGCCTTGCCACCTGGGAAAGTCCTGACCACATTCATTACACACATATGCTGTTTTATTTTTAGCCATAGCTCTTTTATTAGAAAGATAGATATCGATTACCGAAAGGTCGATTATGACGTAAGATATGAGCTTGAGAAAGCTACTTTTCCTTTGCAGCTAAATTCCTCCCTAGATAAGTTGAAATCACTAACCCGAAAGCTAAATGATAGTGTCTAATAATAATGACTTATAATATGATGGTTATGGAAGTTAGCTATCAAGTAGTGCCCTTACCTGCCGACATAATACTATCAGCTAGGTAACTGCAGCCCAAGATAGAATAGATCCCATAAAAAGAAGCGAGTAGATGAGTTTAGACGAACATAGCGCCTTAATTGAGCAGCTCAAGCCCCTGATAATGGAGCCCGATTTTCAGGAGCTATTTCAGCAGCTGACAGCAGATGAATCAAATTCCACCCGCTTCTTGCTGAAGATGGAACTCAATCGAATCTCTTCGCCTTGCAGCCGTATCATAGATCTCAGAGACAAGTCTGAACTCCCTTGTGAAGAGGTGATCCACAACAATCAGCATCATTATCTCGATGGCCCCGCTAAAGAGAGCTTTATGCAATCTATGGCGCTTTATCGAGACCAATATACCTTAGGGGTTTATGAGCAGGTCATCGAAGCACATAAACAGCGTAAGCTAAAACAGCGTAGCAGTGAAAACAGTCAAGAAAACGGCCAACTCACCCCATTTATCGCAAAGGGCGTCGTCTTAGGTAATTACTTTAATCGCAGTGAAGAGAGGATGAATTACAGTATTCGGATCTCGACACTACAATCGGGAAGAGTTGAAATACCGGGGATCACTGTCGACCTATCGGTTGGCGGTGCTCGGATAAGACTACCGCTGGCACATAATTTCGATCTCGATAAACCGATAAGAGTCAAACTGCTGGAGCTGAGCGAAGAGTATTATTATGAAGACCTACAAAAAGGGGTCGATTACGAGATAGTCGATACACAGTCCAGCTCAGAGTATTGCTGGATGCGTCTCAAACGTGTCAGCGGAACCGAAGAGCTGGCAAAAATGCTGTCTAATCTGATTAAAGGCTACAAGTACCGCTATAAGGTCGATATCAATGACGTTTTAGTGGCTGCGACCGGTCTGGGTTTTGAGCGACACTATCTCCCTCATCTCCCGCACCTTCCCCTGTTTGTCGAATCCGATGATGGTCAGTATAAGATCACTCATAAGCTCCTCAGTCGTGACAACCAGCTGCTGCAATATTTCTTCCGCGATGAGAAGGATATCAGTCAACTCTCGGGCATGTTGTCGAGCCGGAGATTAGACGCACTACTCAGTGAGCCTGATAATAAAGATCACAGCCTGTTCTTCTGCTTCACCTTTCAGACTCAAGGTTGCGTCTTTTTTTACTCGGCAACATTAGCCGAACTTAAAAGCAAAAAACTATTGCCGCTGTTTCTCAGCTTTGGCGCCACCAAAGCTTCATGGAAAGTCTTTAAGTTAGCGCATCACAAGGTAGACCATAGCCAATGCTACAAAGCCAGCATACTTCCCGGTGATGATAGTGGCTATTCGGCACTAACCGAGGCACAACTCAAGCGATTCACTCATGTATTACAACTGATAAACCTCACAGCCGAACACGCCCAGATCGATTATCAGGCCTGGGATTGTAAGAGTGATAAAAAAGTCAACGAACTGAAGATATTTGGCCAACAGAAAGTCACCGTCAACCCGATAAAACTGCTTTCACTTCAATTTAGCGAGAGAAGAAATGAGGCGCGCTTCGCATTCAAAACTCAGGTAACCATAAACCAGGGCAAACTTACGGCGACAGGCTTCACCCATGACATATCGAGTAAAGGACTGCAGCTGACCCTAGAAAGTCCGGTTCAATTTAATAAAACAGCACCACTACTGTTGAGCTTCCCGAAATTACAGCCGCTTGCTGGGAAAACTAAACTCAATCATCTCGCTTATCGATTGATAAGAACCAGAAAGAATAACGTCACCATTCACCTGGCAGCGGCAATGGGGCATACCCCCCATGCCGGAGTTGAGTTTTTAAATAAACTCATCATCCATAACGAGGAGAAACTGGAAAAGGTCACCGAGGCCCACAGTGAAACCAAAGAGTTGGCTGACGGTTTAAAAAACCTGTTTATGCGCCATTTAGATTCGGTGCCTTTCTTTATCGAAAAAACAGCCAAGTCGGCACAGCTTTCGACTCTGGGGATCGGCACCCATAAGAATGTCATCATGGATCTCTTCGCCGCGTCAGCTTCCGAACACTTAGAGTACAACTTAGAGTCTCTGCTTAAAGATGGTCGCTTGAAGAGAGAATTCATCGATCCTATCAGAGCCATGAAGCCCCAAAACGGTTTAGAGTACTTTGAAGTCTATCTTCAGGTATCGAGACAATCTCAGGGTCAGGTCAGGGTAAAGTGTCTTCCACCAACGGAGATTGGTGATAACAATGCCAGACAGCACTTCATCAACCAGAGTAATAATCTGGGACGTTTTATGGCACTAAGAGTCTATCGTGGAGCATCGGGAAAACCAGATCTTAACTATATTCGTCGGGAGCTCGAATATATCAACGCACACGCCCCCCATAAATCTAAGAAATTAGAGGAGCTGTTATGGCGGATCATCGGAGTTGGCGAGCTGCTGGATATTACCGAAGAGGTTCAGCTGAGATACCCCGACCTTTATGAATACCCTGAGCAGCAACTTGAGGTTTCGGCCTAAACTCTTTCAGGATCCAGCTAACGAATCAACGGTGTCTGGTAGAGGTGTGGCTGTTCAGGTACCACTGCCGCACCTGAACAAAATGGTCGTCCACGGCATCTTTATGGGTCAACATATCGGCATGGCCATAATCATGTTTATAACCCTTAGCCTTTGATAACAGGGTATAGTTCACATCCTTAAGCTGACACTCCTTAACCATGCGTTGCACATCGGCGGGGTTTCCTAAGACATGATCCCCTGAGCCCGCAATAAACCAGGACTTGGGCCACTTTCCCTGCTCGGCGACACCTCTGGCGGCCCTTGCGTAATCGAAACCGTCATCGTGATCTATCCAATCTCCCCTCACCCAATCGATGCTTTGAGCGAGTGACTGACGACTCTCATTGTCCATTCCCATTCGCCATTTGTCGGCAGCCAGATAGCCATGACTCCATGCTATAGCTTGGGCCAACTTGTTCCACCCCAGATCGACCATCATCCACTTCTTAAGCGATCTGATTTTAATCCTACGCTTGCTGCCAAAAGTAAGCAGTGAGGCCACACTGTCCTGAAACAAGGGGAATCGGCTAATCGCGCTGGCCATAAGCACGCCGCCCCACGAATGGCCGCACCAATGAACCTTAGATACTTTAGGGTGTAACCCGAGAATATAGTGATGGATCAAAGGCAGCTGGTCACGAATAACCTCCCCCTGGCCGCCTGTAAAGCCGCGTTGCAATTTTGGCGTACTCAGTCCGCGTCCCTGTGTATCGAGCGCATAGACAACAAATCCAGCTTCGGCTAAAAAGCACGCCAGTCCCCTTCCGGTTTCACTGTAGAAGACACGTCCATTGGACATGGCACCATGAAGCATCAGGATTGGTGGTTTTGACATATCTTTGATGTCTGTATCACTCGAGCGAATTTGCCTCAAATGGAGTCTACCGCCGAGGTATGGGATAAAATGCGAGTCTTGTTTTATGGCCACGAGTGAATCACTTTTTCTAATTTAGAGATTAACTTACTGAGTCAGTATAGGAAAAACAAGAGTAATTACTCAACTGACAAAAGGTTAAACACGAGACATGAAATAACAGGATTAAGTTCAGAAAGATAAGTGCCGTTTTAAACATAAAAAATAACGCCTAAACGGTGGACCATAAAGCTGCGCCAAGCAGCCATATGACCTTATACCAATCGATATAATAGGGATTGCTATTCTAGGAAGAGATTGAGTTTAGCAGTAACAGATACGGCAGCACTCTTAAATCCAGCTGACTGATAGACACATCGGCAGACAGCTTAAGTTTAGGCTTAGCATGATAGGCGATACCATAATCGGCCGCCTCTATCATGGGGATATCGTTAGCACCGTCACCTATGGCTAATCTCTGTCCTTGAGGGATATCCCACAGCTTGGCACATCGTTGCACGGTATCGGCTTTAAATTGCGCATCGACTACTTGCCCGGAAACGGTGCCGGCCAGCTTCCCCCCCTCGATATCCAGCTTATTAGCATAGGCGGCATCGAGGTTTAATAACTCCTTAAGGTGCCCGACAAAAGGGGTAAAACCACCCGATGCGACAACCACACGCCAATCATGAGACTGCAACTCACTCACCATCTCGGTTAACCCGGGCATTAAAGGCAGTTTATCGCACAAGGTTTGAATAATGGATTCATCGGCCCCGGTTAGCTGAGATACCCTGCCCCTCAGACTCTCCTCAAAGTCGAGCTCCCCTAGCATCGCCCGCTCTGTAACTTCGGCAACGGCTTCACCTACCCCAGCCATGGCTGCCAGCTCATCGATACATTCGATCTCGATAGCGGTCGAGTCCATATCCATCACCAATAAACCCGGGCTATTGAGGGTCGGCGGCTCTGCAGCCATTGAAAAAGCTTCAACCTTCTCGAGGGAGGAGAACAACTGCAGATGTGTCTGGGTAAGTGGCTCATCACTGCACAGTTCGATGCAGTTAAGCCCGCTGCTCCTGTCGATTACCGCTAAACTGAACGGTAAGGTCGACTGAGAAATCGCCCTGGCTATCTCAGCCTCAACATCTCGCGTTGCATAGATGAGTCTGAGCCTGGCTCCTCCTTGCGGAGCCTGGCACTCGACATGGCGTGACAGGGTTTGGATCTGGGTCTGGCTATGAAATTGATAACTGGCTGTCTCTTCATTAATTAACCATGAAAACAGTGAAGTGTGGCTCAGACTTTCCATTAGTAACGCATCTCCAACTACCGGGTAAGGCCATAATCAATTATGATTAGGTAAACCCAAATAAATTCAGGTATAAAGTGTTTTTTCTTAAAGGACTGAAAAAGAGCCATAGAATTAGCAGACTACTGCAGATGGCCATAGCGCTGACACTCGCTGTGGGTCTGATTCAGTTATGGGAAACTAGCCTACTACAAGGGCAGCAGCTTCTAAAGTCCCAAACGCAAAAGATGGCAAGATTACTCGTTCAGCAGACGGCCTACGGGGCGGCACCGGCTCTCCAATTGCAAAATGATGAACAGTTGCAATGGCTCGCCAGCGCCTTAGTGGAAGACCCTAAAGTGATGTCGGCCAGTATTTTCAGTGAGGATGGGCAGAGGCTATCATTTGCACAGAGTGTCACCGATGAGGAACTTGAGCCTGACTCTGATGAGCTCAATAAACTGCTGGAACGTTACCCCCCCTATGTTGAGGCGGTAACGCAAGACGACATTAACTTAGGTTTTATCGAGGTCAGGCTAGAGCCCAGATTATTCTTTAACGAGATTAAAGAGGCTCACCAGATCAATATGGAACAGCAACAGATGATGTTGATCATCGCAGGCTTAATCGGCATGCTGTTATCCCGCTCACTCTCCTTCAAGAGAGCAGATTTCGACCGCCGTAAAACACGGGCAAAGTTGAGACAGAAGCCTGGAAAGTTAAGGAAGAAAGAGCAGGAAAAGCTCAGGAAGGCACTGGCTAAGAGTCAAAAGAAGCAAGCGGATAAAGATAAGGTGATTGGCGAGAACACCGAAACAAGCGAAGACATTGAAAAAACAGAATAGGTCGGTATTTTTCGACCAGTATCAAAATAACAAGCAACAAAAAAGGGCTCGCAAGAGCCCTTTTAGATTAACACTTAGCTGTTACACCCGATTTAAATCACTAAAAGAATAGTGAGTTAATCATTAAAGTGTAATTGCAGCTTCCAGTGTCATTTCGATCATTTCGTTGAAGGTAGTTTGACGCTCATCAGAAGAGGTCTTTTCACCGGTACGGATATGATCAGATACAGTACAAACACACAATGCTTTAGCACCGAACTCAGCTGCAACACCGTAAAGACCGGCAGCTTCCATTTCGACACCTAAGATGTCCATCTTTTCCATAACGTCGAACATTTCTGGATCTGGAGTGTAGAAAAGATCGGCAGAGAACATGTTACCAACACGGAATTTAGTACCTTTAGCTTCAGCAGCTTTAACAACGGCGCTAAGTAGGCCGTAATCAGCGATAGCAGCAAAGTCTTGACCTTTAAAACGTAGACGGTTCACTTGAGAATCGGTACAAGCACCCATTCCGATTAGAACGTCACGAACTTTAACGTCAGTGCTAACCGCACCACAAGTACCGACACGGATCAGGTTCTTAACACCGTAGTCTTTAATCAACTCAGTCGCGTAGATAGAGCATGAAGGAATACCCATGCCTGAACCCATAACAGAGATACGAGTCCCTTTATAAGTACCGGTATAGCCGAACATGTTACGTACATCAGTAACTAGCTCAACGTTCTCCAGGAAAGTCTCAGCAATGTACTTAGCACGTAGTGGATCGCCTGGAAATAGAACTGTATCAGCGAATGCGCCTTCTGGTGCGTTGATATGCGGTGTAGCCATCTATATAACCCCTTATATAATGAAACTTAAGCGTTACTAAAAGTAAGCAGACCTAAGCCTTTGTATGTGGCGGCCATCATCTAACCGCCAAAATTTTTACTTGCAAACTAAAACCAGCGATAAGATTGTATCTTATCGCTATTAATATTTACTTAATAAACGACTCGCCATATTCCATAGGCTCAAGTTTAAAGTAACTTGCTATGGATTGACCCATGTCGGCAAAACTCTTACGGCGGCCTAATGAGCCAGCTTCTAGTCCTGCTCCGTATGCCAATACAGGCACACGTTCACGAGTATGGTCAGTACCAGGCCAAGTCGGATCACAACCATGGTCAGCTGTTAGCAGTAAGAGATCGTCTTCGCCCATCAGCGCCATCAGTTCAGGCAGGCGAGAATCGAAATACTCAAGGCTTCTCGCATAACCGGCAACATCACGTCTATGACCAAAGTGAGAATCGAAATCAACGAAGTTAGTAAACACTATCGTGTTATCACCAGCAAGTTTGATCTCTTCGAGTGTCGCATCAAACAAGGCTTCTAGGCCTGTGCCTTTCACTTTCTTAGTAATACCGCAATGTGCATAGATATCGGCAATCTTACCGACACTCACCACTTCACCACCGGAATCTTTGAGTTTATCGAGTACCGTCTTCGCTGGCGGCTCAACCGCGTAGTCACGTCTGTTACCCGTGCGGGCAAAGTCGCTAGGGCCTGTGCCAACGAAAGGACGGGCAATAACACGTCCAATATTATATGGCTCAAGCTCTTCACGAACGATCTGACACAAAGTATAGAGGTTCTCTAGTCCGAAAGTCTCTTCGTGACATGCCACCTGGAATACAGAGTCTGCCGAAGTGTAGAAAATTGGCAAGCCACTGGTCATGTGCTCGTTACCGAGTTCTTCCAGAATCGCAGTACCCGATGCATGGCAGTTACCTAAGTAATCTGACAAGCCGGCTCTCGCTAAAATTTTATCCGTCAGCTCTTTCGGGAAAGAGTTGGTATGGTCGCTAAAGTATCCCCATTCATACAGAACAGGTACACCCGCTAACTCCCAGTGTCCACTCGGCGTATCTTTACCGGTACTGAGTTCATCGGCATGGCCATAGGCACCAATGATCTCAACATCGTCACTGAAACCAGCTGGAAGTTGGCCCGTGCTCTCTTTCGATGCCAAGGCAAGGCCCAGACGTGCGAGATTAGGTAGTTTTAACGGGCCTTCACGACCTTCGTTTGCTTTTCCTTCGGCGCACGCTTGTGCGATATGACCAAAGGTATCAGACCCGGTATCACCGAACGCTTCAGCATCTGCCGCAGCTCCGATACCAAATGAGTCCAACATCATAATATATGTACGTTTCATACTTAATGCTCCGTTACAGATCTGACTCACGAATATAGCGATATATTTCAGGAGTCTTTTCTGGTTTCGTCTCGCCTACGTGTATGGCTTTCTTAACCGCAGCTTCAGCTTCAGCAAACGCATTCTCTGTTTGCGCATGAATGAAGGCGATTGGCTTATCAGCAGAAATTTCATCACCTAGAGCACAAACTTTAGTCAGACCAACACTGTAATCGAGTGCGTCACCTGGCTTACGACGGCCACCACCTAAGGTAACAACCGCAAGACCGAGCTCACGAGTATCCATCGACGAAGCGAAACCTGTTTGATCAGCATAGACTGGACGGATAATCTTAGATTCTGGCAAATACAGACCCGTGTTCTCGATGAAATCTGCAGGTCCGCCAAGACCAGAGATCATACGACCAAATATCTCAGCCGCTTTACCGTTATCGAGAACGCGATTTAGCTTCTCTCTCGCTTCAGCTTCGCTCGAAGCGATACCACCTAACTGCAGCATCTCTGCACATAAACCCATGGTCACTTCATAGAGACGAGGGTTACGGTATGCACCCGTTAAGAAATCGACCGCTTCTTTAACTTCAACAGCATTACCCGCACATGAAGCCAGAACCTGGTTCATATCGGTAAGCAGAGCGGTAGTCTTAGTACCCGCACCGTTTGCAACGGCGGTGATACTACGTGCTAACTCTTCTGATGCCTCATAGGTAGGCATAAACGCGCCACTACCGACTTTAACGTCCATAGCAAGAGCATCGAGGCCAGCAGCCAGTTTCTTTGAGAGAATTGAAGCAGTAATGAGTGAGATTGACTCAACGGTCGCGGTATTGTCACGAATCGAGTAGAAGCGCTTATCGGCAGGAACCAAGTCACCCGTCTGACCAATAATGGCGACACCGGCTTCTTTAACTACCTTTCTGAACAATGCACTATCTGGCTCGGTTTGGTAACCGGGAATTGCATCAAACTTATCTAACGTTCCACCGGTATGACCAAGGCCACGGCCTGAGATCATCGGAACATATCCGCCACATGCTGCAGCCATAGGGCCAAGCATCAAGCTGATAACATCACCAACACCACCAGTGCTGTGCTTATCGATGATAGGACCATCAAGGTCCAGTGATTTCCAGTTTAGAACGGTACCCGAGTCACGCATAGATGTCGTTAACGCAATACGCTCATCCATGTTCATGTCATTAAAATAGACCGCCATACCCAGCGCTGCTATCTGACCTTCTGAAACCGTGTTATCGGTAATACCTTTAACGAAAAATTGAATCTCTTCTTTTGACAACGCCTCAGCATTGCGCTTCTTACGAATAATCTCTTGAGCTAGAAACATGGTACTGCCTCCAGAGTGTAACTAGTTTTCAGTAAATAGTTACAATCTCTTTAATGAAACACCAAAAAACGTAATTTAATTACAAAACATATTAACCAAGTTTTGGTGTTTCCAAATAGATTTAGATCACACTTAACTAAAAAAGATGGCCCTATTTTCCAATAGTAAAATAGGGCAACACTATTTAGTAACCTTGAGGGCCCTTAGCAGCATCACCTAGTTCCAAGGTATGCAGAAGGTTTATTAGCAAGCTAGACGCGCCAAAACGGAAGGTACGTGGCGTCGCCCACTCATCACCTAAGAGACGTGCAGCAAGTCCTAAGAACTCACCGGCAGCAGCGGCATCACGAACGCCGCCAGCAGGCTTGAAGCCGACTTTGGTGTTCTTTTCGCTGATCACTGTCATCATGATTTCAGCAGCTTCGATGGTTGCATTAACCGGAACTTTACCGGTAGAAGTCTTAATGAAGTCAGCACCTGCATCGATACATAACTCAGAAGCCTTACGAATAAGTGCAGGGTCTTGCAGTACGCCAGACTCGATGATCACCTTAAGCAGTACACCTTCGCCACACGCTTCTTTACAGGCTTTAACCAGCTCGAAACCAACAGTCTCGTTACCAGCCATCAGTGCACGGTATGGGAAAACCACATCGACTTCATCTGCACCGTAAGCAACGGCAGCACGAGTCTCTAGTACCGCGATAGCGATATCATCGTTACCGTGAGGGAAGTTAGTCACAGTCGCGATGCGGATGCTTTCGCAGCCCATCTCGTTCAGTGTCTTGCGTGCGATTGGAATGAAGCGAGGATAGATACAGATTGCAGCAGTGTTGCCGGCAGGCGTCTTAGCCTTATGACAAAGTTCAATCACCTTCTGATCGGTATCATCATCGTTCAAGGTGGTCAGATCCATCAATTCAATGGCTTTTTGTGCTGCTTTTTTTAAATCGCTCATAATAGCTCTCCGAAACGTAATTCAAATAATAAGATGAAATAGAAATCTACGTAAGGCAGCGCCTGGAAGTGGCATTTTTTGATTATTTTTATGGCCGGGCCTTCGGGCGTCGCCTTAGATATCACCATTGGTGATATCTGTTTATTCAGGTATTCAGTGTAGTTATTGAATTTGAATGTTCATAGTTCAAAGTTCGATAACTGCAATCCTGACACTAGGTCACGACTTGAATCCTTGAAGACCGGGAAGGGGAAACTGAAATGCATGGTTTCTGCCTTTCCGCGAAAAATCCATTTTAGCGCGTAAAACTTTATCTTTTAGCTTTATATTTTACAGATTAACTTTTAATTAAACAGACTATGTAAATATAGCTCATGCTTAAGTAAAAATTAAATTTAGAGCCGTGCATTGCACGGCTCTAACAGATGCTTACTAACTTCTAAAAGTAACTCTTAGAACTTGTAAGTAGCAGTCAGGTAATGTGCGAAACCAGTAGTTTCTAGACCAAATGTACCGCCATCTTTAAGAAGGTAGACGTCATTGTATCCCTTCAGACCATAACCCAGTGCGTAGTTGTCTGAATGCCAGTGAACACCGAAGTATGCAGCGCCACCGCTAGAAGTAAATGTTGTGGTGCCACTATCAGCTATAACTTCATCAGCACCGAACTGGTAATCAACATAACCCTGGAAAGAAACGAAGCTGCCGTTCTCTAGGAAGTAGAAAGGCTTGAACCAGTTCATAGAGAATTGGTAACCGTTCCAATCTTTAGCATTAATGTCGTAGTAACCGTAAAGGTTCATGCCAGTTTTACCTAACCATGGAACCATAACATCAGCACCGATACCTACGGAAACATTGTTTACATCTTCACCGATCACACCGCCACCCCAGTTGAATAGAGTAGAGATGTAAACTTCCTGGATTGGACCAGCTGAAAGGTCCCAACCAGTGATTGCATCGATAGAGAAGCGTGGAGCAAACTTCATGAACATCTTGTTAGCTGTACCTTCAGCCTTATCGCCTGAATCACCACTTGCTAAGTTGAATACATCGACATAACCGTATAGGTCAACAACACCAGCGCGGCCGCCAAATTCCATTTCTAGGTAATCGTGTCCGCTCTCACCAGAAGAAGGAAGCTCGTCAAACGCGTACATTGCGTTGAACTGCATCCAGCTGTAATCGCCAGCGCGGATATCGTCACCACGGTCAGCAGCGAACGTTGGTGCAGACATGACTGCTACAGCTGCTGCTGCTAGTGCTAAAGTTTTAACGTTTTTCATCATCAACCCCATTTATTTTATGGTGTGCCGCTCTTTTGAGAAAGAGTCAGCGTTTCTTTTTATCGTGCCGCATTTTACTTACTTTGTGCCAAAGCACAACTGTATTGATGTAAAATTGAGAACACTAAGTTTTAACATCGAATCAAATAACAATTATCACAAAATTTCTATCACACAATTTCGTATCGAATTTTAAACATAAACTAAAATTGAAATTGTGTTTGTCCTCACACAGCTAATCATTAATCTGTTAAAGATTAGCTATATGTTTTACAAATTTAAATCTGAAAAATGGCTGTGTTAACTTAGACTCTGCTCTGTTGAGCAGAGTCATAGTTCAGGGGCACCCCCCTGGATTACCTAACGTTTATAACATTTGTGTTATAGAGCCAGGAAGAGACCCGCTAGTGTCGCACTCATCAAGTTAGCAAGTGAACCTGCAGCTACTGCACGCATACCTAGCTTAGCTAAGTCGTGGCGACGAGTTGGTGCCATAGCACCTAGACCACCGAGAAGAATCGCGATTGAAGACAAGTTAGCGAAGCCACAAAGAGCAAAAGAGATAATCGCTTTTGTTCTATCTGTCATAGCTAGACCTGTTTCAGCAACAACCATACCGCCATCAGCGATGTCTTTCATGTATGGAGCGAAGTTCAGGTAGGCAACGAATTCGTTAACCACAATCTTCTGACCAATGAAAGAACCTGCAACGAGTGCTTCGCTCCAAGGTACACCGATAAGGAATGCAAGAGGCATAAAGATATAACCAAGAATTAATTCAAGAGTTAGACCTTCCATACCGAACCATCCGCCAACACCACCGATGATGCCATTCATCATAGCAATCAAACCAACGAACGCTAGAAGCATTGCACCAACGTTAAGGGCTAGATGCATACCAGATGAAGCACCTGCAGCAGCAGCGTCGATAACGTTAGCTGGCTTATCAGGGTCTTCTGGAAGATCTTCCATATCGTTCTTGGCTTCTTCAGTTTCAGGGTGCATCAGTTTAGCCATTAATAGACCACCTGGTGCTGCCATGAATGAAGCGGCAACTAGATATTCGATTGGTACACCCATCTGCGCATAACCGGCCATTACTGAACCAGCAATAGACGCTAAACCACCTACCATGATGGCAAATAGCTCAGAGTTAGTCATAGTCGCGATAAACGGACGTACAACTAGTGGCGCTTCAGTTTGACCAACGAAGATGTTTGCCGTTGCTGACATAGACTCTGTACGGCTTGTACCAAGAGCTTTCTGTAGTGCACCACCGATAATACGGATAATCCACTGCATAACGCCAAGATAATAAAGAACAGCAATAAGAGAAGAGAAGAAAACAATGACTGGTAAAACGTTGATGGCGAAAATGAAACCAACTTTAAAGTTAGCCAAATCACCGAACAAGAAACCGATACCGTTTTGAGCATAACCAATAACGCTAGACACGCCATCTGAAATACCCTTTAGAATATCTTTACCGACTGGGACATACAAAACGAAACCACCGAAAGCGGCCTGAATTGCTAATGCACCAAAAACGGTACGCTTGTTAATTGCTTTTCTATTATTCGATAACGCGAACGCTATCGCAAGTAGGGTGACCACCCCTACCAAACTCATTAAAATATCCATTAACCATCACCCTATTTGTTAATACTTTTTAATTATGTTGTTAACCAACCTTTTTCGAGACCGATTATACCCGACCAAGTAGCGAAAAGGGTCGTTCCGATCAAATTTTTGAACTTTAATTTCAGCGATTTACTCACAACTTCCGATGCGATTAGCACCTGTTTATTTAAAAATAAATTAAAGGTCAAAGAGTTGCACCGCATTGAGAAAAGCATGTTCTGAAATTAGAACACTAGTTTTTTTCTGTAAATTTGCTATTTCTTTCACGATTGAGTGCAAAACAAGCGGTGTATTGCGTGTTTCAGGCCAATTATCAGGCGCCATAGAGGGAGAATCTGTCTCGATAAGGATAGAATCTAAAGAAATGCTTGCAATGCAACTTTTAAGTTTTAAGGCCCTATCGTTCAAAATCAACCCACCTATACCCAACTTGTAGCCCAGTCGAATATACTCGTTAGCAAGCTCAGCGCCACCATAAAAGCCATGTATGACGCCAGCCTTAGGCAGAGCATACCGTTTCAACAGCGCCAGCATCTCGTTGTGAGCTTTAACAACATGTAAAATAATAGGCAATTCCAGCTCTTTTGCCAGTTCCAGTTGACGTTCGAACTGTATTAACTGTGCCTGCCAATTACTTTTTCGTAACTTATCTAAGCCACACTCACCGATGGCAACCAGTTTTTCATCATGATTGTACCTTGAGATGGTATCTTTTAGATCATTGAATAACGTTATCGAATCAGATTGACAACACCAGGGGTGGATGCCCAGCGCATAAGGGCAGTTAAATTGCCTTGCTACTGCGATTTGATTATCCCAACGCTCAGGCGATACGCCGGGAATGATGGCGGACTCTATTCCAGCGCTTCTCATTGCATCGAACACCTGTTCACGGTCGATATCGAACTCAGGAAAGTCCAGGTGGGCGTGGCTGTCAATCATTCTCAGCTTTGTTGGTGATAAGCCATTAACTTGAGGTGAACTATTCTTTAGATGTGAAGTAGGAGTTGGCACGCTATGACTCCCCTTTGGTCTTATTAGCAGTGTTCGAACCTCGGCACCCGCTAGCACTATCGTCACTCAACTCTGGGTCTGAGAGCCTGGGAGCGCAGCTACGTCGATTTTCAGGTGTGAGCCCCATACGGTCACACCAGTTGATATAACCGCTCCACAATCTAACAATCCAGTTCATTATTCCCCTCCCGAAATTATTAATGATAATAGCCTTTGCTCACGACTTCGTACCTAAAGTAATTAAAAAATTATATAAAAAAGCCCCAATCTTTCGAATGGGGCTTTAACACGCTAAACAGAGGGACAAATTTTAAAAGCTAATTCTAAAAACTGATTTTAGAAACTATCTGTAAAATTGAGTCTGGCAATTAATTTTAGTTTTCACGCGTCTTCGCGAACTTAATATCCGGATAGCGTTCCATGGAGAGATTCAGGTTAACCATAGTAGGCGCAATGTAAGTCAAGTTATCACCACCATCGAGTGCTAAGTTGGTGCTGCACTTACGTCTGAACTCTTCAAGTTTCCTTTCATCATCACAATACACCCAACGGGCAGTCGAAACGCTGATAGCTTCGTAGATTGCTTCAACCTTATACTCAGATTTTAAGCGGCCAACAACGACCTCAAACTGGAGTATACCGACGGCACCAACGATCAAGTCGTTAGTATCTATAGGCCTGAAGACCTGAACCGCTCCCTCTTCGGAAAGCTGAACCAGTCCTTTCAGCAACTGCTTCTGTTTCAAAGGGTCTTTCAAACGTATACGACGGAACATTTCAGGTGCGAAGTTTGGTATACCGGTAAAACGCAGCTTTTCACCCTGAGTAAAGGTATCACCGATACGCATAGTACCGTGATTGTGTAGACCTATGATGTCACCCGGGTAGGCAACTTCGGCACGGTGTCGATCGCCTGCCATAAAGGTCAAAGCATCGCTGACGTTCACATCTTTACCCAGACGAACGTGATGCATCTTCATGCCTTGTTCGTAACGTCCAGAACAGATGCGCATAAATGCCACTCTGTCTCTGTGTTTAGGATCCATGTTGGCTTGGATCTTAAATACAAAACCACTGAATTTTTCATCTTCCGGCTGCACTTCTCTGACTTCGGTTTCGCGTGCCTGTGGTTTAGGTGCCCACTCAACGATACCATCGAGAATATGATCCACACCAAAGTTACCTAAGGCGGTGCCGAAGTAAACGGGAGTCAACTCACCAGCAAGAAACAGCTCAAGGTCGAACTCGTTCGATGCGCCAAGAACTAACTCCAGCTCCTCTCGCACCTCTTCGGCGTAAGTGCCGATAGCGGCATCCAGCTCAGGGTTATCTAACCCCTTGATGATTGTCGAATCCTGAATCGTGTGTCCCTGACCACTCTGATAGAGGATCACTTCATCACGTAGAAGATGGTAAACCCCCTTGAACTCTTTACCACAACCAATTGGCCAGGTAATAGGGGCACAAGCAATATTCAATACCTTCTCAACCTCATCCATCAACTCTAATGGATCACGTATATCACGATCGAGTTTGTTCATGAAGGTGATGATAGGCGTATCACGAAGTCGTGTTACTTCCATCAGTTTAATCGTACGCTGCTCAACACCTTTCGCCGAGTCAATCACCATTAAACATGAGTCAACAGCAGTAAGAGTACGATAAGTATCCTCAGAGAAATCTTCGTGACCCGGAGTATCGAGAAGGTTAACGAGCGCACCGCTATAGGGGAACTGCATCACAGAGGTTGTGATCGAAATACCACGATCTTTCTCCATCTCCATCCAGTCAGATTTGGCATGTTGCCCGGACTTCTTACCTTTTACAGTACCAGCCTTCTGCAGCGCGTTGCCAAATAAAAGTACCTTCTCGGTAATGGTGGTCTTACCCGCATCGGGGTGAGAGATAATGGCGAAAGTACGACGCTTGTCGACCTCAACTTTATTGCCTGACATGATAACCTGCAGATTCTGGTGTTCTAAAAGGCGGCAATTATAGCGGTTAGACTAAGACTTGGCTAGACAGTGACAGCTAGATTAAACCTGCTGAGTGGGCGAATACAAAAAATATTTCATTCTGAATGCCTCACTGTGCGTGAAAGCTAGCATAGGGGCTCTCAAATCATAGCGAAATTGTAGAGTCTGGGTTTAAAGAAAGTTATGCTCCCAATAAGGGAAAGATCTGAATGACCATGCAACCTGAATAAAAGATTGCATGGTTTCATTGCACTATAGATAGGTCTTAATGAGGGTTCTTGGCTGACTCTTCGGCATAGAGTTTGGCATTAATTTTAGCAAGCTCTATCCTGGCGTATCTATGTTCTACAAAATCGTAGATATTGGTCGCTAAAGCGAGCCTGAAATAATTTGCCGCATCATTGTAGTTTCCCTGCTGCTGGGAAATTTTGGCGATATAGAAATAGGCTTCACAAAGTCGTTCGGCGTACTCATTGGGGTGAGAAAGCCCCTCTTTAGCAGCCGCAAAAACCTGTTCCCGACTCTTGTTCCCTAGATAGAAATCAACCAATTCATTAGACCAGGCATTTGGTGTCAGTTGAGTTCGGTTATATTCGAGTCTTATTTTAGCCTGTTCAACGCTTATCTCACTTTCGGTCAGGTAGAGCCAGAGTGCACGATAACCATCTTTTTGGTCCTGAGAGTAGAAAGACTCCATATCTGATACGGCAAGCGCGTTACGTTCACCATAATACAGAGCGATACCACGGTTAAGAAAGGCGTAATCGTAATCGGGAGAGAGCTCTAAAACCGCATCGAATGCTTCATAAGCGCTTTCAAATTCTCCTTCCTGGGTATAATAAATTCCAATAAAGTTGTAAGCATCGGCAAGGTTAGGTTGTAATTTCAGCGCCTGATGAAAATCTATTCGACTCAAGATACGCAGCCCGACGCTGTCATAGATAACGCCGCGGTCATAGTGAAACCTGGCTCTTTGCTCATCGGTTAACTCGGCGGATGACAAAATTTCATTTAATTTAGCTAAGGTGATTTCAAGCTTATAATCAGGCATCACAGGTTCAACCATGACCTTGCCCTGCTCATTCACGCCAGACTGAGTTGAGACACATCCTGTTAGCAAAATACTCATACCAGCTAAAACCACTACTGCGACTGTCCGCATCTTTTGAATCATCCATTTAACCCTTTGAGTTCACCAGTGCTTGTAATCATAGCAATCCCCTATCACTACGGCTATCAAGGATTTAATTATTTCATCAATCAGTTTATACCAATCGGTATAAAGATGTGCTCGCTCAGCGAGAATTTAGCGCTTCTGAGGCAAGGCAACGAGTGAAAAGCATAGTTGTTCTACGTTTAAGCTCGTTAACGCTGCATCGGATCCGTTAAAACTCGCCTTTCAGGAGTTTTTTTGGCTGCCTACTTCTGCGTTGAATGACTTCAGAAGGGAGCACCATTCCCTCACTCATTCGCCTTGAATTAGTTTGCCAAAAAACACTCTGAGTAGATCACTTTCTTATACCGATTGGTATCAAGAAATTCAGGCATAAAAAAGGAGACCCTAAGGTCTCCTTTTCATATTCAACATATCTTTACAAGATAGGTTTACTCGGCTGGTGCAGCTTCAGCTTTAGGCGCAGCTTCTTTCATAGAAAGACGTACACGGCCCTGGCGATCGACTTCCATCACCTTAACTTTGACTTCTTGACCAGTCTGTAGGTAATCAGAAACGTTAGCAACACGCTCTTCAGCGATCTGAGAGATATGAACCAAACCATCTTTACCCGGAAGAATAGTAACGAACGCACCGAAATCAACGATACGAACAACTTTACCGTTGTAGATAGTACCGACTTCAACTTCTGCTGTGATCTCTTCGATACGACGGATTGCTTCTTTCGTTGCATCACCGTTTGCCGATGCGATCTTAACAGTACCATCATCTTCAAGTTCGATAGTTGTACCAGTTTCTTCGGTAAGTGCGCGGATAGTTGCACCACCTTTACCAATCACGTCACGGATCTTCTCAGGGTTAATCTTAAGCGTTGTGATACGTGGAGCATGATCAGAGATATCATCACGGTGCTCACCGATAGCCTGGTCCATAACATTCAGGATATGAACACGTGCGCCATAGGCTTGCTGCAGTGCGATCTGCATGATCTCTTTATTGATACCTTCAATCTTGATATCCATCTGCAGTGCAGTAATACCATCACGAGTACCAGCAACTTTAAAGTCCATGTCACCAAGATGATCTTCATCACCCAAGATGTCAGAAAGAACGACGAAATCGTCACCTTCTTTAACCAGACCCATAGCGATACCGGCAACAGATGTCTTAATTGGTACACCCGCATCCATAAGAGCAAGTGAAGTACCACAAACAGAAGCCATAGAGCTTGAACCGTTAGATTCAGTGATTTCAGATACAACACGAACGCTGTATGGGAACTCTTCTGCAGAAGGCATAACGGCATTGATACCGCGCCATGCTAGCTTACCGTGACCGATTTCGCGACGCTTAGGTGAACCAACAAAACCTGTTTCACCAACAGAATATGGAGGGAAGTTATAGTGCAGCATAAAGCGGTTAGTGTACTCGCCCATGATGCTATCAACTTTCTGAGCATCACGCTCTGTACCTAGAGTACAAGTCACTAGTGCTTGAGTTTCACCACGAGTAAACAAAGCACTACCGTGGGTACGTGGCAGTACACCAGCCATCACATTCAAGCCACGAACCATATCAGGTTCACGACCATCGATACGTGGGTTACCAGCAATGATGCGGCTACGAACGACTTTCTTCTCTAAGCTACCAAGAAGGCCGTCGATTTCGCGCAAATCAGCTTCTGGGTTTTCAGCCAATAATGCTTCTTTAGCAGCAGATTTTACAACGCCAACTTGAGTGTAACGATCTTGCTTAACTTCAATTTGGTAAGCAGCGGCCATCTCGGCCTCGGCTAAATCTTTAATTTTAGCAACAAGGTCTGCGTCTTGAACTGGAGCAGTCCAATCCCATGCAGGCTTGCTTGCTTCAGCTTTTAGCTCGTTAATGGCACTGATAACAACTTGCTGTTGGTCATGGCCATAAACCACACCACCTAGCATCACTTCCTCTGGAAGTGCAGCCGCTTCAGACTCAACCATCAAGACAGCACCTTGAGTACCGGCAACAATCAGGTCAAGATCACTATCAACAAGTTGACTGACATTCGGGTTAAGAACATATTCGCCGTCAGTATAACCAACACGTGCCACACCTAGTGGACCATTGAAAGGCAGACCAGATATAGCCAATGCAGCTGAAGTACCAATCATCGAAATAACATCAGGATTGATTTCAGGATCGACAGAAACTACTGTGATAATTACCTGAACTTCATTCTTGAAGCCATTTGGGAATAGTGGACGGATTGGACGGTCAATAAGGCGGGCAATCAATGTTTCGCTTTCAGATGGACGGCCTTCACGCTTGAAAAAACCACCTGGGATCTTACCCGCAGCGTAAGTCTTTTCCTGGTAATTAACAGTTAGTGGGAAAAAGTCACGACCTGGCTCTTCAAATTTCTTCCCAACAACAGTAACCAATACTGTGGTATCACCCATACTTGCCAAAACGGCGGCATCGGCTTGACGTGCAATAACCCCAGTCTCTAGCGTGACTGTGTGCTGACCATATTCAAAACTCTTTACGATTGGATTCACGTGAACCATTCCTTAATTTTAATTACCTTAATTTCGCAGGCAAGTATACTTCATCTCTAATCAATAGATAAAGAGCACATAGTGATGACAAAGCAGAAACTTTTCTCTAAAGTGAGTAGTATCTGGAAAAATTCCTTTTGGAATAGCCGTAAAACCTGAATTTTTGGTATCAGTTCACTGGTATATAAGGATGGTCAAATGAATGCAGGCTTTAAATCTCTTACATGGAAACAGACGAGTCTTGTCGTTTTTTCCGCATTATTCTTTGCGATTGCGATTTTTATCGTCGAAATTGCATTAGTAGGAGTGTCTGCACGAGATGGTCTTAAAGACTCACAAACAGAATTACTCGATTCGGTGGAGCAACCTGCGGCCAATGCCGTATGGGCACTCGATGACAATCTTGCCAAACAAACTTTAGAGGGTGTGCTAAAAGTTGAACACGTAGGTTCGGCTGTAATAGAGCTCGATGATGGCTCAATGTTTGTTTCGGTCTTAAGTAAGAGGTCATATCCAAATATCTTTGAAGACCTCAGCAACAAACTCTTTGGTGACCTGAAAGAGATCTCTCGTTCTCTTTATCGACCTTTTTATTTTGAAGGCACCGAGAAACAGCAGCTTATTGGCACATTAACAGTTTTTTACGATACCCAAGGGCTGACAGATTCACTTTTTTCACAACTCAAATTCAGCTTGATCGCCACTTTAGCTCGAGCACTACTTATCACATTAGTACTCTCCATTGTCTTTCATCGTTTTTTAACTAAACCGATTGCTGAGATCAGTGAAGCGATCGACAAAATTGATCCTGAATCTCCCGATGAAAACTTACTCCCCATGGCTAAATCACATACTGATGATGAATTAGGGTTGGTAACATCCAAGTTTAATCAGATCCTTATTCAATTTGGTCAGACACAGAGTAAGCTCAGAAAAATGGCGACCCGAGATCCATTAACCGGCCTGCCAAATCGAACTTTATTACTGGAAACGATTGCAGTCACGATTCAAAGAGCGCGTGTTCATAAACATCAATTCTGTATGCTCTTTATCGATCTCGATAGATTCAAAAATATCAATGACTCACTCGGACATGCGATTGGTGACCAGTTTTTAGCACGGATTGCCCGGGTACTCGAACGCGTAGTCGGGGATAACGGGACCGTAGCCAGACTCGGTGGGGATGAATTTGTTATCTTAGCCGACGAGCTCCGCACTCCGGATCAAGCAGCGGACTTTGTCGACAAACTTCTGCTCCAGCTCAATACTCCCATGCAGCTCAATGAGCATACTATCCATCCTGCCGCATCAGTAGGTATATCCATCTATCCTGACGATGGAATGAGCGCAGAAGATCTTATTCGTCATGCCGATATCGCTATGTACAGCGCTAAGGCTGCAGGATCTAATCAATGGGCGTTTTTCAAACAGCAGATGACTGAACGTGCGGCGGTAAGACTCCGTACCGAAGCCTCGCTGCATGACGCACTGAAAAATGGAGAGTTTGTACTTCATTATCAGCCTAAGTTCGATATTAAAACCGGCAAGGTTGTCGCCTGTGAAGCCCTCATCAGATGGCAGAAAGATGGCCGTTTAATCAGTCCTATGTCCTTTATTCCCGTGGCTGAAGAGACAGGGATTATTATTCCTATCGGGCGATGGGTCATCGAAGAAGCCTGTAAAACGATCAGAAAATGGAAAAAGGAATATAACTTCGCTTTACCCATCGCGGTCAACGTTGCATCTCAGCAATTTGCCGATGTCAGCTTAGTGCCCGATATCAAACAATTAGCACTCAGGTATCAAATTAGTCCCGATCTTCTTGAAATTGAGATAACAGAAACCTCGCTGATGAATGATATTGAGCTTGCCATATCGAAACTTCAGCAGCTTAAATCAGCTGGGTTTGGTATCGCAGTGGATGATTTTGGAACGGGTTACTCTTCACTCTCCTATCTGAGACACCTGCCCATCACTACGATGAAAATTGACCGCTGTTTCGTCACCGACCTTCCGAATGAGAGTGCGATCGCGTCGACCATTTTGATGTTAGGTCAACAGCTAAACTTGAACATCGTTGCCGAGGGAATTGAAACTCGAGAGCAGTTAGATTGGTTAAACAGTAATAAATGCCAGATAGGCCAAGGGTTTTATTTCAGCAAACCAGTGACACAAAAAGAGTTTGAAGATAGCTATATTAAACCTCAAACTGCGAGTATCAGCCATATATAGGGTCGAGGGTCGAGGGTCGAGGGTGATATGACCCCGGCAAAGTGGACACGGGGTTTAAATTCTAGATTCAAATACAGTGGGACTCACTCCATCTAGAGTCCCATGTCTTCTCACTATATTATAATAATCATCGATATAGAACCGACATTG
>NZ_RXNU01000011.1 GCF_003966225.1 Shewanella canadensis | reverse complement strand
GGTGGTGAATCGATGAGAAAACTGGCGCAATCCGATCACTTAGGGTAAAAATAAGGGGAAGAGAGAAAAGATGATTTAGGTGATCGGATTAAACCGAAATGAGTGATCGCAATCGCCGGAATACGCAGTTGTTAATTATTTTGGTGTGTTTATGGGTGACTCTTAAATGTTGATACAATTAGAGGTGTACTAAATTCAATTTATTCGTATAAGAGAAAGCAATTGATTCGTATATGGGAAAACAATCTGTTTTGATAGGAGTGGCAGTAGGCGAATAGGTGATATCTATGGAAATAGCTGTTGCGTGACGAAATCATGCATGGAGGGTCGATGGATTTGAAGAGTGCAAGCTTAGTGAAGCGGAGAGGGAGGTAGGAAGCTTAATAAAGCGATGTTGTGAATTGCTAAGCGCGTATTAATGAGATGACGAATCGTCCGATAGAGGCCCTTTTCGACATTCCTTGTCGACATTCCTAGTCTAGAAGAATAGTTATCTTATCGGCCAATTTAGATGAGTGTCAGATAAACACAAAGGAAATGGCTTATTGCGCCACCTAATACGAACAGGTGCCAGATAGCATGGTTATAAGGGATTTTTTTGCCCACATAAAAGACAACCCCCAGACTGTAAAAAATCCCGCCAGTTAACAATAACTGGAAACCCAGAGGAGACATGGCCGCAGTCAGATCAGTGATGACGGTCATACATAACCATCCCATAATCAGATAAAGGACGACACTAAATTTCTTGAAACGATGGATAAACAGGGTTTTAAAAAGCACGCCACCCAAGGCTAAAGACCAAATTGAAATTAAGATCACCGTTGCTTGAGTGCCCGTGAGTGCGATCAACATCAAGGGGGTATAGGTTCCCGCAATCAAGAAATAGATGGCGCAATGGTCTGCGATTTTAAGTTTATGTTTCAACGATGGATCTGACACTGAGTGGTACAGAGTAGAACAGGCGAAAAGCAGTATGATGCTGGCACAATAGATGACAACACCGATTAACTGAATATTAGTTAATGTCTCTTGCCCTTTGAGCAAGGAGAAAATAAGACCGATTATCCCGGCTATTACACCCAGAGCATGGCTCATGCTGTTTGCCGTTTCTTCACTCTTTGTGTAACCACTTGAATTAACGCTTATCGACGGCGAGGGAGTGGAATATAGTTCCTGTACAGGCATAGTAAAGTCAACTTCTGGTAAGACCAATTGAGGTGAGTGTAACAGTGTTTAATTCAAAATGCCATGAATGAGCGTACACGTGTACGCTAATCTGTGGCATCTATCCTACAGCCATAAAATGGCTGGATTTAAAACCGAGTGTTGTAGGGTTACGCGAGTAAAAAACAGTACCGACAAAATCGAAATACCACTGTTTCTTAATGCTGATTGCAACTATTTAGTTTATTAAAATCCAGGCGAGTGCAGCTTATCTGAGCACAAAAGCTGAGGTGAATGACTGAATAGTAGGCATGTAAATGATGATTTTAATTCATGCATAGGGCTGGATTGGTCAACAAAAATGGAGGGTTTCTTGGGTAGCTATCTGTTTTGTATGAGGTTGTGTTGGATTTGTTATTGTGTCCCCTACCTAGTGAGAATAAAAAATAAACCCCTTGTTTAATTTAATGCATTAAGTCTATACTTCTCAGCATCTTGTCGGAGTGCCTATTGGCTGAGACCGTTTATTCGGGATCCGTTGAACCTGATCGTGTTAATACACGCGAAGGAAACAAGCATGATAATTACACTAAATCTGTGCGATAACGTTTAATAGTCGAGTACATTTGTACCAATAAAACTTAACTTACATTAAGATTTATTATCGATACGTTACAGTCGTACACATTAGTAATTATTTGATGCATCTTCATTATTTGTGTTGATGTATTTGCTATTCAACTCTCCTGGCAAGCAACTTCATTCTTTTTTAAAAGTGAGATTGCTTATGTCAACACGTCGTGAAACCCGAGCTCAAGCTCAACAATTTATTGATAATCTAAAACCACTCCAACATCCAAATTCTGAGAAAGTTTACTTAGTCGGTAGCCGTGATGATATTCGGGTCGGTATGCGCCAAATACACCAATCAGATACCATGATTGGCGGCACCGAATCTCATCCCATTTCAGAATCAAATCCGCCACTGAAAGTGTACGATTGTGCCGGTCCATATTCTGATCCCAACGCCAAGATTAATGTCCGTGAAGGTCTGGATAAGTTCAGGGGGAATTGGATCCTTGAGCGTAATGATACCGAGCAGTTGAGTGCTGCCAGTTCTGGTTTTACACAGCAAAGGCTAGCCGATTACGGACTCGACCATCTGCGTTTCGATTCTCTTCTTTCACCCAGAAAGGCCAAACAAGGTCGGTGTGTGACTCAACTTCATTATGCCAGGCAGGGGATAGTTACCCCCGAAATGGAGTACATTGCCATTAGAGAGAATATGGCTTTGAGTGAGGTGAGCGATGAGGTGTTAACTCAAAAAGCACCAGGTGAAAGTTTCGGCGCCGCGATAAGTCAGCCGATTACCCCTGAGTTTGTCCGGCAAGAGGTGGCACGGGGACGTGCCATTATTCCGCTGAATATTAACCACCCCGAAGCCGAACCTATGATTATCGGTCGTAACTTTCTGGTTAAAGTGAACGCCAATATCGGTAACTCTGCGGTGACCTCTTCAATCGAAGAGGAAGTTGAAAAACTGGTTTGGTCGACGCGTTGGGGAGCCGATACGGTAATGGATCTATCGACGGGTCGATATATTCATGAAACAAGGGAGTGGATCATACGAAACTCTCCGGTGCCCATTGGTACCGTGCCCATCTATCAGGCTTTGGAGAAGGTCAATGGCGTGGCGGAAGACCTCACTTGGGAGATATTCAGAGATACTCTGCTTGAACAGGCAGAGCAAGGCGTCGATTACTTTACTATCCATGCCGGTGTGTTACTTCGCTACGTCCCTATGACGGCCAAACGTTTGACCGGCATCGTCTCACGGGGTGGATCGATTATGGCAAAGTGGTGCCTTTCTCACCATCTTGAAAACTTCCTCTATGAACACTTCCGCGATATCTGTGAACTTTGCGCCGCCTATGATGTTTCATTGTCACTCGGTGATGGAATGCGCCCTGGATCAATTGCCGATGCTAACGATGAAGCACAATTTTCTGAACTCGAAACCTTAGGCGAGTTAGTTAAGATTGCCTGGGAATACGACGTGCAAACGATCATCGAGGGACCGGGTCATATCCCCATGAATCTGATTAAAGAGAACATGGATAAGCAGCTCGAGGTGTGTGATGAAGCGCCATTTTATACCTTAGGCCCCCAGACTACCGACATTGCACCTGGTTATGATCATTTCACTTCGGGGATCGGCGCGGCAATGATTGCCTGGTATGGCTGTGCCATGCTCTGCTATGTGACACCAAAAGAGCACTTAGGTTTACCGAACAAGGAAGACGTCAAGCAAGGCTTGATCACCTATAAGATTGCCGCTCATGCCGGTGATGTGGCTAAGGGCCATCCGACAGCACAAATTCGGGACAATGCCTTGTCCAAGGCAAGGTTTGAGTTTCGCTGGGAAGATCAATACAACTTAGGCCTGGATCCTGACACCGCCAGGGCCTATCACGATGAATCGCTTCCCCAGGAATCGGCGAAAGTTGCTCATTTCTGCTCCATGTGCGGGCCCAAATTCTGTTCGATGAAGATAAGTCAGGAGGTCAGAGAATATGCGGCGGCGCAAGAGGTTAAGCTGCATACAGACACAGAGTTTAAGGCTAAGAGTGTCAAGGAGTCGGGTATGGCTCAGATGTCTGCAGAATTCAAGGCTAAGGGGGCGGCGCTCTATCATGAAAGCGGCGCGCTGGTGAAAGATGTTGAACTTGTAGAAACTGAGGGCTAGGCCATGACTAATTTAGAGCTGACGTCGTCAGCTTTAAAGCCTGTGGTTTGGACAATTGCAGGCTCAGATAGTGGGGGAGGCGCAGGCATACAGGCCGATCTCGCGACAATACAAGACCTTGGTTGTCACGCCTGTAGTGCGATCACCTGCTTGACGGCTCAGAACTCGGTGAGTGTAACCCTTGTTGAACCTGTGTCTGAGGCGATGTTACTGGCTCAGCTCGATGTGCTACTAGCTGACCTACCGCCTAGGGCGATTAAGATTGGACTCTTAGCGAGTCAAGCGCAGGTAAATTTACTCGGTAAATGGCTCAATACCTCTTTGCGTGAGTTTACACAAACGAATGCAATCGATGTGAGCGTCATACTCGATCCTGTGATGGTTGCCAGCTGTGGAGCCCATTTTACTGCTCAATCAAATACTGAACAAAATACTCAATCAAGCACTAAAGAATTAGACGAAGGCTCAGGTCATGGTTTAGATCACGGCTTAGAGAGTGGCTCAGCTAATGGTTCTGGTGAATCCGTCCGTGATGGGACTATGAGTCATCTGAACTTTCTCCCCTTGAAAGGGCTGATCACACTAATTACACCAAATTCGGCAGAGCTCAGTGTATTGTCAGGGCGCAGGCTCTCAGATATGAGCGACGCTCAACAAGCAGCCGAAGACTTATCAAAGACATTTGAATGTAATGTATTAGCCAAAGGAGGGGATAAGGGCCCGGCGTGGGATGCCCAAACCGCTCAAGATATATTTGTCTGTGTTCAGGCGCCCGGTAGTGCACTCATTCATCAACAGAGGAGCTTCTTACTCTCGAGTCCGAGAGTGGATAGTAACAATAACCATGGTAGTGGTTGTACCTTAAGCTCGGCTATCGCCAGTGTTATGGCGTGTGGCTTCGTACTTCATGACGCCATAGTGGTCGCAAAGGCCTACGTAACAGAGGGAATAAAGCAGAGCTATCGTCCGGGAAAAGGCCCAGGTCCTCTTGCACGTACAGGCTGGCCGGACAAGCTTGGTGGTTTTGCGCATATCTCTTCATTAGATGGCGGCGCTTCACTGCCTGACGATCTGAACTTTAAGTTCCTCGATGACCGTCTGGGTGTTTATCCGGTCGTCACCGAACTATCCATGTTACAAACATTGTTAGACACCGGAGCCAAGACGATTCAGCTGAGAATAAAGGATTCTGACTGCCCTGAACTCGAGGCGAAGATCATCACGGCAATTCAGCTAGGCCGGGATTACCGGGCGAAGGTCTTCATCAACGATTATTGGCAACTTGCGGTTAAACATCAGGCCTTTGGTGTACATCTGGGCCAGGAGGATCTCTATGATGCAGATCTGACCCAAATTGCACAATCCGGATTAGCACTAGGGGTATCGAGTCATAGCTATTTTGAGCTGTTACTCGCCTCGCAATTTAAGCCCTCCTATATCGCGCTAGGACATATTTTTCCGACAACGACCAAGATCATGCCGTCTTTGCCACAAGGACTCCATAAGCTTAAACATTACGTTGACCTGTTAAAGGGGCATTACCCCTTGGTCGCGATTGGTGGCATCGATCTCAATCGACTCCCCGCTGTGAAGAAAACGAATGTCGATGATATCGCCGTGGTTCGTGCGGTGACAGAAGCCGATGAACCGGCAGTCGCGTATCAAACGCTGGTCGCAGCATGGAGTATCGAGGATGAATGATTTAGATTTTATCCGGTATTCAAGGCAGATATTGCTCGATGAGGTGGGTGAATCTGGCCAAACATCGCTACTGTCTCGTCATGTTATTGTCATCGGCGTGGGGGGATTAGGCTCGCTGGTGAGTCAACAGCTCGCGGCCGCCGGTGTAGGCAGGTTGACCTTGGTGGATCATGACAGTGTCGAGTTATCTAACCTGCCCAGACAACTCTTGTTTAATGAGAGTGACATCGGAAAGAATAAAGCGATTACGGCGAGAGATAAGCTGGCTTTGGCGTACAGCCAATGCAAAATCGAGTCGGTCACCGATAAATTTGGTCAAGACAATGGTGCATCTATAGTGAAAATGGCCGATATGGTCATAGATTGCACCGATAATTTTGTCTCTCGTCAGCAAGTGAACAGATTTTGCGTCGAAGCGCAGCATCCCTTAGTCACCGCTGCTGTGGCACATTTTCACGGTCAGATATTCATGGTCGACCTGAAATCTGCGCCAGAGTCCGGCTGTTATCACTGTCTGTTTCCTGATGATTCAGTGGTATCAGAAACCTGCCGCAACGTGGGGGTACTTGGCCCTATGGTCGGGGTTATGGCCTCTATGCAAGCATTAATGGCCATCAATCACCTGTTCGGTATCGGGCAATGGTCAGGAAAGTTGATGAGATTTGATGGTTTAAACCTTAAGTGGAGAGAGGCCTCATTGAGCCGAGACCCACAGTGCGATGTCTGTGGTCAGAAATATAGCGTATCCGGTCATCACCAACCCAGTCATGAACACTCTTGTCATGACCGGTCTCGTAATCATCAGTCTTTTAATGAGGAGTCCAGTCATGCACCCGACTAAACCTGTCCTTGAGTCTAAACATGTCAGTACCATCACTGTCTCTATTAATGACTTGCCCCATATCATTCCCGAAACGCTCTCCATAGAGGAGCTTTTACTGGCGCAAAACATTGCGATTAATTCCGTTGCGGTCGTCTGTAATTCCAAGGTCGTAACAAAAGGGCTGTGGAAAGAACAAGCATGTGTCGAGGGCGATAGCTTTGAAGTCTTTGCCGTAGTGGCAGGAGGTTAGAATGTTAAAAATTGCAGAACATGAGTTTAACTCCAGATTGTTTACCGGTACCGGAAAGTTCTCATCGGCTAACTTGATGCTGGATGCGATCCAGGCTTCGCAATCCCAACTTGTGACTATGGCCATGAAAAGGTTAGATCTTAGCAGTGGTAGCGATGAGATCTTATTACCCTTACAGCAAAGTGGCATCAAGTTACTTCCCAATACGTCGGGGGCAAGAAATGCTAAAGAGGCAGTATTTGCCGCAGAATTAGCAAGAGAGGTACTGAACACCAATTGGGTCAAACTTGAGATCCACCCCGACCCCAAATATCTGATGCCCGATCCGGTTGAGACGTTAGCTGCCGCCAAAATTCTCTGCGAGAAAGGCTTCGTTGTCTTGCCTTATGTGCACGCGGATCCGGTATTGTGTCGCCGTCTGGAGGAGGTGGGTTGTGCTGCCGTTATGCCACTGGCGAGCCCCATAGGTTCAAATCAGGGCTTAGCGACCGAAACCTTTCTCAAAATAATCATCGAACAAGCACGAGTTCCTGTCGTGGTTGATGCCGGGATCGGTACACCATCTCAGGCAACACATGCCATGGAGTTAGGCGCCGATGCAGTATTGGTCAACACCGCTATCGCCAGCAGTCAGGATCCCGTCGCCATGGCTCGCTGTTTTTCTCAGGCGGTAGAAACCGGTAGAGCGGCGTATCAGGCGGGACTCGGCCAAGTCAGCGTTCGCGCCGAGCACACGAGTCCGTTAACGGGGTTCCTCAATGAATAAGATGATCAGTTTAGATTCATTACACGGGAGTCACTCATGAGCTTCTTCTCTTATCTGCAAAATCTTGATCGGGATAAACTTAAACTAAAGCTTTATTCAACAACCAGGGATGACGTTGAGAAGGCACTCATAACACCTGTGGGCTCGCTCGACAGCCTTTTGGCCTTACTTTCCCCCGCGGCAGAAGCATTTATTGAGCAGATGGCGCAGCGATCAAAGGCCCTGACAAGGCAAAGGTTTGGCGCAAATGTGGGTATGTATCTGCCTCTATACCTGTCAAATTTATGTGCTAATGAGTGTGATTATTGCGGTTTTAGCATGAGTAACAAACTGAAGAGAGAGACCTTGAGTCTTAAAGGTATCGATGCCGAGATGGCCGTGATTAAAAAAACGGGCTACGACTCGATACTGCTGGTTTCGGGAGAACACGAAACAAAAGTCGGAATAGATTATTTTAAAACTGTCCTACCGAGAGTAAAACAACATTTCAGTTATCTTGCGATGGAAGTTCAACCGCTTAAGGAGAGCGAATACCGTGACTTGGTGGGCTTAGGCTTAGATGCGGTGATGGTCTATCAAGAGACTTATAACCCGGATACCTACGCAAAACATCACACCAGAGGTAAAAAGCAGGATTTTGCCTATCGATTGGGCACCCCGGAGAGAGTGGCCAGAGCCGGCGTCGATAAAATTGGTATCGGCGTGTTACTGGGCTTAGACGATTGGCGCTTAGATGCACTGCTATTAGGCCATCACCTCACTTATCTTGAGTCCAGATATTGGCGTTCTCGTTACAGTGTCTCACTGCCCAGATTAAGGCCCTGCACGGGAGGCATCACTCCCAAAGTAGAGTTGACAGACAAAGGCCTGGTTCAGTTGATTTGTGCGTTCAGACTATTTAATCAACAGCTTGAGATCAGTCTTTCTACACGGGAATCTGCACAATTACGCGATAATTTGTTTGAACTTGGGATCACCAATATCAGCGCAGGAAGTTCCACTCAACCCGGTGGTTATGTTAACCCTGATACTCAGTTAAACCAGTTCGATATTAGCGATGAACGATCGGCGCAAGAGGTGGGTGCTGCGATTAAGGCCAAAGGCTTGAACCCGGTTTGGAAGGACTGGGAATCGGCGTGGATCCCAACTCATTCACCATGACACAGGGGAGGACTTAGTTATAAAAGCAGAGAATGACCTCTTTATTTTGTGCGTGTTTCTGGGTGTTTAATTGGTATAACCAAGCAGAAGTCATTGGCCTCAATTAAAAAATTGATCATGGTTGCAGTGAATATCTCCGGTTACCTTATCTTCAGGAGCAGAGGACGCTGTACTTTCTGTTGCTAATGGTTAATAATTGACCATAGGACTCAGTTTTTTGGAGCAATAGTTATGCAAATCCCCCCCAGTTTATCCTCTGGACTGTCTGGATTACAAAATGCGCAGTCTGGTCTTACTCAGGCTACGGTAGATGTGGCAAAGCCTGCACAGCCTCAGCCTAACGCAAACCTGGAGGCTGATGCTACCAGGCCCGTTGAAAATGTAGATAAGACAGAAGCGTTAGTTTCAGCAATTGAAGCGAAAAACCAAGGTGAAGCTGCGGTTGAAGTGTTAGAAACCTCTTCTGAGACTATCGGCACGATTATCAACCTTGAGGTGTAGTCATTATGTTAGGCGTCACCTCTTCGCCTGATATTCAGCGAAGGCAGGAACAATCGTTACCTGCTTCGCCTTCTGTTACTTCAGCTTCGCTTACCTCTGTAGCATTAAAGAGTGATTCAACGACTCACTCATCATTTAGCTCTTCAACCAACTCAACTATCACCTCCTCTACGGTAACCCGCTCATCCGTCGGACCCAAGCCAGTCAAACCTTTCAGTATTCAAATTTCGCCAGATACAGTTGGTCTCTCTCCCAATGTTTTTGCCCCGGTGACAAGCTCAGCAGTGCTGACCTCCGATGTCACATCGCCTGAATATTCCAGACCGTTAGCAGCATCCGGCGCAGATCTTGTCTCTGTAGGTGCTAATGCATCAAACGTCAATGCAAGCCAGACTCAGGCTGTGTTTAGTCTGGCGCTCGGCCCCTTGTCAGTCGCTGGACTAGTCAATGCACAAGCATCCACCTCCGTTGTTGGGTTAAGCGAGCCTGCCTTTAGCCCTCAAACGGTTGAAGGTTCTGAGAGTCGCTCGGTTTTTAATGATATTTATGCAACGCCAGTTACTAATACCGACAGCAATCCAGTTACAGATAGCCAAGTTTCACCGACAGCTGGCGACGTAAGCGCTAAGCCATCGGATACGTCAGAAAGTGTTGCACAGAACATTTTTGCAAAAGAGCCTCCAGTTACAGAAGAGAAAGTGACGGGTTCAATATTTAAGCCCTCTGAGATTAGTAAGAAAGCATTTGAGGAGCAGGGCAGCGATAGTAATGCAGTTGCCGAGCAACAAATTTTGGCAGAACTTTCTAAACGAGACTCCGAAGTCAAGGCTCATGAGCAGGCCCACTCTTCTGTGGGAGGCAATCTGGCTCAGAGCCCACAGTTCAGTTATGAGCAGGGGAGTGATGGTAAGAGATATGCCGTCGATGGTGAAGTGTCCATCGATATCTCGGTCGTTCGAGGCGATCCTTTAGCGACAATAAACAAGATGAGGCAGGTATACGCGGCGGCTATGGCACCGGCTAACCCGTCGATGGCCGATATCAGAGTCGCCTCCGATGCGATTAGAAAGATGAATCAGGCGCAATCGGAACTGGCAGCTAAGAGGCAGAGTGAAGTCATGACAATTAAAGATATGGCGCCACTGATAGATGCGCAAGCCATCATAGATGGTTTCACCCCGCCAGAGCCACCAGATATGACGATAGGCGGAGAGGTAGACAGCACGGGAGCCATACGAAGAGCGCAGCCTGAAGAAAATAATGTGGTTAACCAAACTATAGAGACGATAAACGGGCAGTTGACGGCTTCGTCTGAACCCGTATTTGAGCTATTAAGCAGTAAAGATCAAACTGAAGGTTATCTCACTAAGACCTTACTCGAAAAATACCTACCCGTTAATAAAGCTTCCGGCTCCTTGAGCTTCAGTGTTTAAAGCTAAACCCATTAATTTTGCGCATTAATTTTAATTTTTGCGGTGCTGTTCCATAATCAATTGCTCTAGTCGCTCACTTGCGGGACCTTGCCTGTCTCTGTTGGGGATGATCAGGCTCATCATGACCTTTTTATGGCTACTTCCCTTGAGGTTGAGTTGAGATAATTTTCCTGCTTCGATTAATGAGTCCACTAAATGCTTCGGGACCCAGCAAAAACCGATATTTCGGTTTAGTATGGCTAACGCTTCATGGAAATTTGAGACGGTCCACCTCTGTTCAGCCTTTAGCCAGCCAAGATCGATATTAGCTGCCTGCCCGGTGTCTTTAATCACGATTTGAAGGTGTTCGGCTAATGTCAGATCATCTTCAATATTGGGTTCACTGGCCAATGGATGTTCCGGGTGGCAGACTAATAAAAAATCTAACTCGCATAAGGGTTCACTGAGAACGCCTTTAGGTGCTACACCACCAGAGATTGCAATATCGACGAGTTGATCTTTAATCAGCTCATGTGTGCCTGTGATAACAGAGTCAACAATCGTTATGCGTGTACCCCGGCTCTCTGGCTGGAAGGCCGATAATGCATCGACCAGCTTGTCCATCGGATAGATGATCTCTCTTGCAATGGTGAGACTCGGTTCCCAGCCATTCTCCAAATTATTTGCGAGTAATTCGAGTTCTGCCACTGACTTAGTTATGTGGCGTGACCGTCTCAAGAGTACTTCGCCCTGCTCGGTCAGATAGGCTTTTCGGCCTTTGACTTCGAGCAGTTCTATACCTAATTGCGCCTGGAGTTTTGCCACGGCATGATTCAAAGAGGACTGACTCTTATTGAGTTTCGCTGCTGCTTGCGAATAGCCGCCATAATCGACGACCGCTTGTAATGTACGCCATTGCTCGAGTGTTGATTTGGCTCTATCCATAATTAACTCAATCCATCTCAATTAATATCATCTAGTTTCAGCTGCTTATAACGTCTACGCTAATGTGTGTCGACTATTTGGAATACTGCATTAACTCTACCGGAGCCCCATTAACCTCAATAAAAGCAACCATCAAGCCTTCACTTGGTGAAGTGGGTTCAATAATTACTTTTTTACCCTCTAGTTCTACCATTAAATCGTCAACCTCAAAAGCGACGTGTGGTACTGTTTTTACTAATTCAGGGTATGGCGCATCTGCCCAAAAACGCTGCCATTGAATGCCATATGGATTATTCTCATGATCTGATACCGTCATCTTTAAATGAGGCAAATCAATTTCACCTTCAAAGTTCCCCGTTGTTGGAATACCTAAGTGATTGAATTTCATCTGAAGTCCTAATGAGTATAAATTCAAGCACACTACAACGGCCTGATGCCTGTCAGGTCATCGATGTTATGCTCCCGGGAGTAAAATCATCTTGCAGGCAAAGGTGATCACGGCTTTTCTTTTACCTGTTTAGGCAGGTACTTCTTCGTTGCCTTAAGTTGTCCGAAGTAGGGACCCTTATGCAGCTTTTCGGGCCACTTGAGCAACATCATGGCTAATACATTTCTGTGTTCCCCCATGGCCAGAGCGGGGTTTCCCATCGGGGATGGAATGATCTGCTCCTCTTTATCGAATGCATTAATGATATGTTGCTGAGTTAGGGCGACAACAGGATTATCTGAAAGCCCTGCAAGATGAAAGCTAATACCGACTTCGGCAATAATATCATCTGTGGCGTCTTTCAATATTCGGTCGATATTGGCTTCAAAATAGTCAAGGATCCAGGCGAACTCTTTAGGGCTGACGTCATGCTGATAGTATTCACTGTCAGCAAAAATAAAGTGAGTCATGCCGTAGAGTTTATTACGATACTGTTTCTTATTTAGCTTATTGTCTTTGTTATCCGGGTAGACAGATATAAATGCCTGTTTATAGGACTCTAAATAATCCCCTACGCCCAGTTGTTTAGCCCAATAGACATAGTTAATAAGTTGAGCCGCCCAAGACTTTATCATCGCCTTATCGGTCAATCCCGCTTCAAGTTCCGCATTCTTAAGGGTCTTGATTAATTTGTCATGACAGGGACCGGTTAAACCAAACTCATCGATACGACTCGAGAAGCGTAGCAATACATCCGTATAAAACAAAAACTCAGGGAAAGGTTCAAGGGCTTTTTTTCGTGCTTTTGCTCTCGGGCCTTTTCCCAGTACTGAGATGGCTTTTTCGGCTTCAGACTGAATAAAGTTTGCCTTGTCCAAGTTGCAGGCGTAAAAGTTCTGGGAGTCGCTGACCGCGTAAAGGTCGACAAGCGCGGCATTGGCATACTTTTCGTCGCCAGTCATGCGATACATTCTAATACCATAGTGCCCCTGTATTCTGGGGGGGAGTTGGTATAGGTGCTGCTCTAAGTTATTTTTGATCCCATAAAACACTTCATCTTGAGGTGTAGGGCTCGTCTTGCTGGTGGTCACTTCTGAATTAGCAAGAGTACCAAAGCTAAAGAGAGCAAGTGATAGGACGCTGATCTTGAGGAAGGGGGGCATCATTTATCCTTTTAATGAGGGAGTTGGCATCGATGGGTGAACCCAAGAGTGTCTCAAGTCTCTGCTCCAGACGCGAGGAGGGTTCATTAATCAAAAGTATGTCAAAAACCTTGTCTTGATCCTGACAGTTTTTGGTTGTTTGATAAACAAAGTTGGCCAGAGACTCTTGCCAAACATGCTGATAATAAATTGGGCCTTCTTCGGCAATGGCAAAGAAGTTGTAAGCATAATCTTGTAATTTACTCCAGGCTTGCCCAAATGCGCGAATAAACTCATCGCTCAGATTAGGATAGAGTTTTGGCTCTGTATTGGAATAAAAATTGAGTGCGACCTTCGCTCTAAAAACCTTTAACTGTCGACTATACGACGCTAATTTCTGCTCACGACTGTAATCATCCAAAGGGAGGAGAATTGCATCGGTGAGGTAATACTCTAACCAAAGACGACCTAATTTTGAAGTATCCCGCGTTTCACCTAACGCATTGATAAGGTAGTGGTGGCTGCTGGACGCTAACGTAGCTAAGACTATTGCTGTGACCTTAATCAAGGCTTGCTGATCCCGGTAGCTATTGAGCAGAGGCTTAGATGATATCTGCATCTGTCCAAATTGGCTCCCAACAACCGGAAATCGCAGAGTCTGTGCACGAATATAGGAGGCTTCACTGAAGAATATGTCGCCTAATAATCTGTGTCTGTGCCACACTCGATGAATATTATCTGTGACGATTTCAACATGAAAGCCGAGTGGTTCAGCGGCCTTGTACAAACGTGTCAGCATCGAAACCGAATCTAATGGCGCTACCTCGGTTATGCTACTTTGGCTGAGGCTGGTACCGAACTGCCAAGGCGGCGAGTCCACTCGTCGAGTCACAGAATCCAAATAGGCTTTTACAAGTTCCGGTTTCGAAAGAAACTGCTTTGATAGTGAGTAGTCTGTGTGGTCCCTGAAGCCTGCTTGAGCCGCGGTCTCGTTTCTTAATTGAGCGATACGGGTTAATGCTTCTGCGTTCTTTTCACGGGCACGGCCCTGGTAGGCATTCCAAACAAGCCGTTGGCAACGTGCGTCTTTTTGCTGTATCAAATAACCCGCGATATTTTTATCGAAGGATTTGCTTTTTGTTTGCTGTTCGGCTTTCGTCTCTCTTCCATGGTCTATATCGCAGAGAGTATTGCCGAACTGCAATGTTAACGCTTGGGAACGTAAGCCTAGTTTCACCGCGGCTTGTGACGTATGAAGTTGAGATTTGTGGATTAAGTTGGCGTTATCATCGACAAGGTCACTCCAGCGTAAACTTAATTGAAGCAGCTCTTGGTTGTCTTGGTTATTGAAGCTGAGTAGCTGAGCTAACGCGGGTGACGCTAATGTTTCAGCCAGCAGATCGGCCAGATGAAGTTGGCATTGCAGTAAACTTTCCTGGTATTTGGGTGATATGGCCAGGCTTTTATAGTATCGCAGGCGATCTTTGACATTAAACAGGCCCAACATTGAGGCCTCTAATGCTCGGCTCTTGGTTACGGCATCTTCAATATCACGCAAGGGAATCGGCGACGAGATAAGAGCTGGTTTCGGAGTTTGCAGCTGCAGGCACTGCTCAACGAGCAGGGGGAGAGGAGATACGGCGGACAGAGCCGCCGAATTGACACTTAGGTAGAGGCTAAGGCTGAGCGCTATGAGCAAAATGCTTTTTGGCATATTCGACACGTTCATCCACAGTCATATTATGGTTACCCAAAGAATCGACATGATCCAGGTAGGGTAAAATCCCCCGGTTATTGGCGATCTGAATCGCAAGACCCGGTCTGGCATTAAGCTCTAACAGCAGTGGTCCCTTGACTTTATCGAGTACCATATCGGTACCGAGATAACCCATTTCACTCATTTCATAGGCTTTAGAAGCGGTGTGAAGGAGGAAATCCCAATGAGGAACCTCTATGTCGGTTAGCTTCTTATTGGTATCCGGGTGTAGCTCGACTGGCGTGTCAAACTGAACCGCATGCAGCCCCTTTCCTGTACCAATATCGACACCGACGCCGACCGCACCTTGGTGAAGGTTAGCCTTACCATCGGAAGCCGCGGTGGACAGTCTGAGCATTCCCATGACAGGAAATCCCTTATACACGATCAACCTGATATCCGGCACACCTTCATAGGAGTAGCCATCGAAAACCGGATCGAATTGAATGAGTCCTTCGACGATGGCCACATCCGGTGAACCACCTAATGAGAACAAGCCACTGAGAACATTTGAGACGTGGCGGTACATCTCACTTGGCCCGACTTCTTGGCCGTTAGGTTTATAGTAACGACCCTCTTCGACCTTGGTTATCACCAAGATCCCTTTGCCACCAGATCCTTTAGAGGGTTTGATAACAAAGCCATCCTCTTCGAGAACCATTGCGGGGATCTCTTCGATCTCATGTTGCTCACGCACCACGCCAATCAATGCCGGCACCGCAATATTATTAGCCAGCGCAAGTTCTTTAGTCGTTAATTTGTCGTCCACCCGCTTATAAAACTTACGTGGGTTACAGCGACCAATATAATCTATGTTACGTTTATTCATACCCAGCACGCCTTTATTACGCAATGCTGAGGGTTTGGTAAATGACAGTCTCATGGCTACTCTCCGGCCAATGGCTTAAAGCGTCTAAGCTCCAGCAAGCGGTAACCTGTATATTGGCCCATCAACAAGACCACGGCCAAAATTACCAGGTGAATGCCTAAGAAGTTGAACACCCAATGCTGTACCCAAGTTGCGCTCATAGCCAGATAAGCAAGTGTTGCAACGAATAGGCTGCCGCCACCTTGTAAAACCACCTCTTTAGGACCTTCCTCTTCCCATAAGATAGACATTCTTTCTATGGTCCATGCGAGAATAATCATAGGGAAGAAGGTGATGGTTAAGCCCTCACTCAGACCGATCTTATAAGAGATGAGGGTAAATACGCCAATAATACCGATAACGACGATAATGACTGCCGATATTCGGGAGATCAACAGTAGGTTAAGATCCGATAGGTATGAGCGTATCATCAGGCCACAGGCAACGATCAAGATGAAGCCAATGAGACCGGTTAGTAAGGTTGTCTGGATAAACGCTAATGCAATCAATACCGGCATAAACGTCCCTGACGTCTTTAGTCCGACGATGACACGTAAAAAAACCACCATAAGCACGCCAATAGGGATCAATAAAATCCCCTTGAACAGGCTCTGCTCTTCCAGAGGCAATTGATAGAGTGAGAAGTCTAGCGCATCCTGGTTATTCATCACATCCAGAGAGGTTGCCAGTGCCGAACGGGTATCTTGAAGCATCGAGAAGTTGACTTGGGAGTTTACGCCACCGATGACATCGAGTACCGATTTACCCGAGCGATCCCAAAGTAACAGATTGTCATCACGACCCTGAGTACCATTAGTGGGATCGAAAAGGTGCCATTCTCCTTTATCGTAGACTTCGACAAAGGGGCTCAACTGCTGTCTGCGACGCTGATCTTCCAGGAACAGGCCACTCACTTCCTGAGCGGGTATCCCTTTGCTTTGGAGCATATGCAAAAATAGCTTATTGGGAGAGTTGCTGCTTAACAGAAGTTCAATATTCTGGCTTCTCTCCTGCGCATTCAAGGCTTTGTTCAGCTGTTGAGCAAAAGATAGGTTAGTTGCACTCTTTGCCCAAACATCTTGGGTTGCCTGCTCCGCGGCGGCCTGTTCAGTTGCTGGCCAGATATAAGGTTTTGGTGCAGAAGGCTCTGTGCTAGCCATGACCTTCGTTGACCCGGTTGGAATAATGGTCACTTTGTAGTACAGGTCTTGCTGCCCTTGCGCCGAACGGACAGACCAAATAGCACGCCTGTCTGCTTGTTCGTTAGTATCGGTAATTGATAAGCCATAACCCGGTGATGTTGCATTTTCGACAAGAATTTCGAATGCTGGATCGTTAGGCAGTGAAAAAGAGACCTCGGCAGGGTCACCAGTGCCTTGAAATTGCACCTTGGCATCGACAGCCCAACTTTGAACCTGCTTACCGGGCAGGAAAGGCACTTTATGTTCTACGCCACGATAAACGCTCGCAGTGATCCCCAAAATAAATAGCAGCGCAACGAGTATGTAAAAGGGTTTCTTAGAATGCATCAACTAAATTCCTATTTGTTTACGACCGTGGCCGTCTTCTTTTTTCCATGAACATAGGTTTGCCCGACATCGACAACTGCGATGTCTTGCATAAATTTACGACCGAGTAAGAGTGGAAATTCTAAGTGACTGCGATCAACCAGGTTAAGATCGGTTTCGGCCTTATACTTTCCTATCTTCAGGTGAGCATGAATAACCGGGCGGCGATCGGTTTTCTCATCGGCGTCCTGCTTTATGCGTACAAAACGTTCGACTTTTGATTCGAACGTTTGTGCCGGAGCCTCGGCTCCATCGGTGAATACATCGAAGCGGACCCACTGTTTTCCATCTCTCTCGAATAGGATGATATTTCGTGCGTCGAGTGAAGATGATTCTGCACCTGTGTCTATACGGGTATTAAAATTAGCTTTAACCTCGTCAATATAGACATTCTCTTCCGCTCCGAGCAGGAATTTACCGCCGAGGGGGGAGGGAGGACAATCCATTGGGACTGGAACAATGGTCTCCTTAGGTTCGATACTTGTCGTCGAAATTTGAGTCTCGAGTGCTTTTATTTGCGCAGATAATGCTGTAAAACCTGTAGTTTGAGCTTGTTTAGACTCATCGATAGCGATGACAAGTTCTGCCTGTTGTTTCGCCAGACCAGACTCTAAAGCCGCAGCATCGATAGGCTGAGGTGCATTTTCTGCTGTTTTAGTTGCTGCACAACCCGCTAAGGTTGAGATCACGGCAATACAGATTATCTGCTTTAACATAGTGCTTCCCATTTACTATTGTATTTCAGTACGTTTGATATCGATGTTTACTTAATCGACTCAATGGTAGTCATTACCAAAAATGTGAAAAATAAATTTTAAGTTAAATCTTTATTGGGCTGATTCTTTGTCGCGATAAACGTCGCGCGTTTAGGCGCCGGATAACCTTCGATGGTCAGGTCTACGTTGGTAGGATCCAGGTAATCGACTAATGACTCATTCGGCATCCAATCTGTGCTTCTCTGTTCTGCCAGTGAGGTGACATCGATATCTACACATTTAATATCAATAAAGTCTGCTTTTTTTAGCCAAAGTTCTAATGCGGCTGCCGAAGGAAGAAACCATACATTATTCATCTTGCCATATCTATCTTCCGGTACGAGAACAGTATTTTCATCACCATCAATGACTAAGGTCTCTAAAACTAATTCACCACCTGTTCGCAATTGATCTCTTAGTTGTAACAAATGATCAATAGGTGAGCGACGGTGGTACAAGACCCCCATCGAAAATACGGTATCGAATGCATCCAGTGGCGGAAGCTCTTCGATTCCTAATGGCAGTAAATGAACCGGGTGGTGATCGCCTGCTAGGCGTTTGATTGCCTCAAACTGACAAAGGAAAAGCGTGGAGGGGTCGATACCCACAACATGCTTGGCTCCTTCGCCTAACATACGCCACATATGGTAGCCACTGCCACAACCTACATCTAATACGGTGCGATTGTTTAACGAAGATAGGTGTGGAAGGATGCGCTCCCATTTCCAGTCTGAGCGCCACTCAGTATCGATATCGATACCATGTACTGAGAAAGGCCCTTTGCGCCAAGGTTGAAAAATACGTAACAGGTTTTCGAGCTTTTCCCGTTCACCTTTAGCCAACTGCTGCCCGGAACCAACAGAGACACTGTTTTTCAGGTCGATGGTATCAGGGGTTGGATAATGTAACTTGTTCAGCACTTTTTCCCATTTAGGTAGGGTGCCATGCTTATGCTCACGTTGCCATTGCCCTAAGATGGCGGGAAGGGTTTCTAACCAATGTTGTAGGCTGGAATCTGCAATTTGTTTATAGAAGGAGCTGAAACTGATCACTTTATTGTCACCCTAGATTGCTGCAAAATTGAAGCAATGGTATTTGGTTGATATTCGATGAATGATTTTAATTCATCTCATGGCATGATTCTTATGACTATCAATTACTTAATGGCAACCATAGATGCAAAGTTAAAGCATTGAAACCACACGTTAAAATGTTTGAAACCTTGTTTTTTTAGACGAGCTTCATGCTGCTCCAAGGTATCAGGTTTCATGACGTGCTCTAAAGAGCTGCGTTTTTGGCTGATCTCTAATTCACTGTAGCCATTGGCTCTTTTGAAATCCAGGTGCAGATCCACCAGTAATGACTGTATAGACTCATCTTCAAAGTTTAGCTTCTCAGAGAGAACTAAGATCCCGCCGGGTTTGAGTCCTTTATAGATGCTGCTTAGTAGGGTCTCTCTATCTTTAGGGGCCAGAAATTGCATAGTGAAATTAAGAACGACCATAGAGGCGTTTTCAATCTTGATGTCCCTGATATCACCGCAGACGAGATCGACTGGTGTTTCACTAACATAGGCACTAAGATTTTCTCTGCAACGCTGGATCATCGACTCACTGTTATCGACGGCAATTATTTTGCAATTACGATTATCTATGTGTCTGCGTATACTGAGTGTAGCAGCGCCAAGCGAACAGCCGAGATCATATATATTGCTGTCTGTGCTGACATATTTATTAGCAAAGTCACCGAGCGTGTTGATTATTTGACCATAACCGGGGACTGAGCGTCTGATCATGTCGTTGAAAACACCAGCTACTTTTTCATCGAATTGAAAATCGCTTATGTTTTCATATGCTTGAGCATATATAGTATCTTGGGATGTGTTCATTTGATTAACATGGGTAATTTCAACGTTTTATTCTAACGAATGATAGTTGCAACCAGCAAGTCTAGTACTGGAAATTTATCATAAAATTTTGTTTAATAGCTTAAGAATAACAAGATATTTACACTAGTGTGACGTTTGGGAATAGCATTTGAAATCATTTATTAAGCTTCTGACATTTTTGCTTGTCGCTTTTTTTGCCACCGGACTCTATGCCAATGAGGGAAAGCCGTTAGTCTTAGTCATGGGGGAAGATAGTTACCCATATCAGTTTGTGGATGAGAAAGGAGAGCCTCACGGCATACTTATTGACATGTGGAAAGCCTGGAGCCAACAAACGGATACTGAAGTCGTATTTGTTTCACGGCACTGGCATGACTCACTCAAACAACTCTCACAGGGAGATGCCGATGCACATGTTGGTTTAGCTCAGACTTCGGTGCGTTCAGAGATATTTGATTTTTCTCGACAGATATCGCAAGTCAGAACCTACCTTTATCTGCATAAAAACCTCTCCGATAAATTATCATTTTCAGATCTTTTACCCTATCAAATTGGCATCGTTTCTGGCTCCTCTCACGAAGTCGAATTGCTGGCTCTGGAGCCTAAATTATCTTTTAAACGCTACAACAGCAGACATAGTTTATTAAAAGGGGTGATAGAAGGTGAGGTGCATGTTTTTGCCGGAATGGAAGGCTACCTCAAAGACAATAACCTGAATCGACAGGTCGTCAGCTTTTTTCCCATAAAGAACCGACTCTTGATCAAAGAATCGCCTCTGCATCCGGCTGTTATCAAGTCAGATTTAAAGACTGTAGATAAGATAAATTTAGGATTTGCGGCAATTTCCAGTAAGCGTTTTGCTGCTATAGAGGAACGTTGGCTTGGCATTAATCAGCAAAAAAGAGGGATAACGGTTGCGACGACACTCAATATTGAACCTTTCGTCTCTCTCGGTGGTGATGGTCAGCCCCATGGTTTGTATGTGGACATTTGGCATTTGTGGTCTGAAAAAACGGGGATCCCGGTTTTCTTCTCCACAGGGGATATGAACAGTTCACTTGATGAAGTTCGAATGGGCCGCGCCGATGTTCATATTGGCTATCCAGAGAGTGACGCACTGAACAGTGGCCTACAGAGAAGCCAATTATTGTACAAGGTGAAAAGTCGATTATTTAGTTTCGGTCAATCAATAGATAACTTAGATACACTTGATGGAACACTCATCGGCGCGGTACCGACGGCGCCTTATCTTGGGAAATTAAAACAGGCCGTTCCGAATACCAAGCTCAAACTTTATGATTCTGTGGCGTCGATGATCCAAGCGGCTCGAGAGGGGCATATCAGTAGCTTCGTCGCATCATCAGCATGGACCCAGCACTATCTGGTTTTGAATAATGCCTGGTCAGAGTTCCATCAGTTTGATGAGCTTGAATTTGAAACCGACATATTTGTGTTAACCCGACCCGAGAATGTGGGGTTAGATAAACGTATCAAGGCGGGATTCGAGTTAATTGATCAAAATGAATTGGCTGAAATTGAACAAAAATGGATGCTTAACAGTAAGAATCGTGTTTTCGATGTTGAAAATTCGCGACTGGAATTCTCTCTACAACAAAGAGATTATCTGGCATCTGTCGATGTATTAAGAGTGGGTTATCTGAATAATTGGAAACCTATGGAGTATGCCGACTCAAACGGCGAGTTTTCCGGAATTAACAGTGAAGTTGTAAAACTTATTTCAGATAAGCTGAATTTGAAGTTAGAGTCTGTCGTTTATGATGAATGGCAGGATTTGATCACCGCACTACTCAATGGTGATGTTGATATTGCCGGCAGTGTGGCTGAGACAGAGGAGCGTAAGAAGAAACTACTCTTCAGTGATCCTTACTGGCCATCGCCATGGGCCTTGGCGACACCGATAGATCGAGTCTCTGTGTTTAATATGCAACAGTTAGCGGGTCAAAGGCTGGCTATCGTCGAGGGTTATCAACTGGTCTCCGATCTCATGAGCGCCGATTATGGCCTGGAGTTGTTGATTGTTGCCGATACTCGTGCTGGGCTGAAGGCCGTATCAGAGGGGAAAGCCGATGCCTTCGTCGAAAAAGTCATCAATATGGCCGCAGAGCTTAAACAGGGAGATTATGGACAACTAAAAATGTCCGTATTGGCAGACTTTTCAGAGCAGCACAGTCACTTTGGGATCCATCCGGATAAAGCAAAATTAGTCCCGATGATAAACATGGCAATTGGTACTGTAAATCAGCAAAAACAGCAAGAGATCTATCAAAATTGGGTTAAGCAACTGCCCCTTACACCGAAACCGACACTAGCTCAGACTTGGTGGTTTTTTCTCTGCTTCCTTATACTCGCAACGATGATGTTCCTTGTGTTATTCAAGTATCGAATGGGAGAAGAGATCAGCAAAAGATTAGTGTTAGAAGATAAACTGAATCATCTTGCTAACCATGATAGCTTGACCCAGTTACCTAACCGTTCACTGCTAGATGATAGGTTAGAGCAGGCAGTGCTCCATCACAGCCGGGAATTAAGCACATTTGCTGTACTTTTTGTTAATATCGGTTGCCTCAAAGAAGTTAATAAAAAGCTAGGTCACAAAATGGGTGATAACTTGCTTATCAGTATCACACAAGGGTTGAAACTGTCGGTTAGAAAATCTGATACTGTGGCAAGGTTCGGCGCCGACGAATTTGTAATTATATTGAATCGAACTAAAGATCTGGATATCGTCTGTCAAGTCGCCGAAACAATCTTAACTAATTTAGCAAAAGACCCCGTTGGCGACATACCTGCCCAAGATGTGAAGCCAAGTATTGGAATTGCTATTTACCCCGCGGATGGTGATACGGCAGTCGAGTTATTAAAAACGGCTGACAAGTTAATGTACCGCGCGAAAAAAAGTGGTGGAAATTGCTATAAATCATCGTGATAATGCATGTTAATTTGTACGAGCTCTGATTGCTCGGGAAAAGAATTGATTGATACTTCGCCAACTAGCGGCGTAGTGGTTTTGTAATCGGCAATATTTAACTATAATGCCGCTTTTGTCTTGTTTAGAATATTCCTCAGCCATAGGTTTGCGGATAAAGGAAAGAGTTAGATGCGCAGTCAATATTGTGGAGACGTCAATAAGTCTCACGTTGGACAAGAAGTGACCCTAGTGGGTTGGGTAAATCGTAGTCGTGACTTAGGCGGCGTTGTCTTTCTCGATCTTCGTGATAGAGAAGGTATTGTTCAAGTAGTATATGATCCTGATTTACCAGAAGTATTCGATGTCGCGAGCACGCTGCGCAGTGAGTTTTGTGTACAAGTAACTGGCTTGGTCCGTGCCCGTCCTGACAGTCAAGTGAATAAGGATATGCGTACCGGTGAAATTGAAATTTTAGGCAAGGGCCTGACAATTTTAAATAGTTCAGCTCCTCTGCCGATCAACATGGATAAGAACCAGCACAACACCGAAGAGCAGCGATTGAAATATCGTTACTTAGATCTACGTCGTCCTGAGATGGCCGATAGAATTGTATTTCGTTCGAAAGTGACCAGTGCTGTTCGCCGTTTCCTGGATGACAGTGGGTTCCTGGACATCGAAACACCGATATTAACCAAGGCTACCCCGGAAGGTGCTCGTGACTACTTAGTCCCTAGTCGCACATACAAAGGGCAGTTCTTCGCGTTACCTCAATCACCTCAGCTATTTAAACAGTTGCTGATGATGTCAGGTTTCGACCGTTATTATCAGATCGTAAAATGTTTCCGTGATGAAGATCTGCGTGCCGATCGTCAACCTGAATTTACTCAGATTGATATTGAAACTTCGTTTATGACCTCTGCGCAGGTGATGGCGAAAACAGAATTAATGGTCCGCGGTCTGTTCCAAGATCTTTTAAATGTCGATCTGGGTGAATTTCCTAAGATGACATTTGCTGAAGCTATGCGTCGTTTCGGATCTGATAAGCCAGACTTGCGTAACCCGCTTGAATTGATTGATGTTGCAGATATCGTTAAAGACGTTGAATTTGCCGTTTTCAATGGTCCAGCTAACGATCCAAATGGGCGTGTTGCCGTTCTTTGTGTTCCAGGCGGTGCCAAATTATCGCGTAAACAATTGGATAATTACGCTAAGTACGTCACCATCTACGGCGCTAAAGGTTTAGCCTGGATGAAGGTGAACGATCTTGATAAAGGTCTGGAAGGCATTCAATCTCCGGTACTTAAGTTCCTTAACGAAGACGTTGTCAACGGTCTGCTTGAGCGAACTAATGCTAAGTCTGGCGATCTGATCCTGTTCGGTGCCGATAAAGCTAACATTGTAGCCGAGGCTATGGGTGCGCTTCGTCTTAAAGCCGGTGAAGATTTTGACTTGCTCAATGGTGAGTGGAAACCGTTATGGGTTGTCGACTTCCCAATGTTTGAACCAACATCTGATGGTGGGTTGCATGCGATGCATCATCCATTCACTGCACCTATGGGCATCACGCCTGAACAGCTTGAAGCCGATCCAACGGCCGCTATCTCTGATGCCTATGACATGGTACTCAATGGTTGCGAACTCGGTGGTGGCTCAGTTCGTATTCATAACAGTGAAATGCAATCTGCTGTATTCCGTATTTTGGGCATCGAAGAGGAAGAGGCTAACGAAAAATTTGGTTTCCTACTTGAGGCGCTACGTTATGGAACACCGCCACATGCCGGTTTAGCATTTGGCTTAGACCGAATTGTTATGTTGATGACGGGTGCGACATCTATTCGTGATGTGATGGCATTCCCGAAAACGACAACTGCTGCATGTCCGTTAACCAATGCTCCTGGTTTCGCGAACCCGGCTCAACTTGTTGAGTTAGGTATTAATGTTATTGAAAGTGAAGATAACAAAGAAGAACAAGAGTAGTAACCACATCGGCCGGGTGATCGCCCGGCTGTTTCGAGTCCACTGTATTCACCGTTATAACTGGACTCGAATCAAGGAGAGTGAGATATGGCAGGTCATAGTAAATGGGACAACATTAAGCATCGTAAAGCGGCGCAAGATGCTAAACGCGGCAAGCTTTTCACCAAATTCATCCGTGAACTTACCGTCGCTGCCCGTGAAGGCGGATCGGATGTCGATTCTAATCCACGTCTTCGTGCAGCGATTGATAAAGCCTTATCCAATAACATGACGCGTGACACCGTTGAGCGGGCGATTAAACGAGGTGCCGGCGAACTCGATGGCCAAATTCTCGAAACCATCATGTATGAAGGCTATGGCCCGGGTGGTACTGCTGTGATGGTTGAAACCATGACGGATAATAAAAACCGTACAGTATCAGGTGTTCGTAATGCATTCAGTAAGTCCGGAGGCAATTTAGGTACAGATGGTTCGGTATCTTATCTCTTCGAGAAACGAGGCGTTATCTCCTACGGTGAAGGCGCAGATGAAGACACCATTATGGATGCAGCGCTCGATGCTGGTGCCGATGATGTGGTCACTCATGAAGATGGCTCGATTGATGTATTTACCACACCCGAGGACTTTGGCACGGTTAAAGATGCGTTGGATGCGACCGGTCTTGAGGCAATCAATGCCGAAGTGACGATGATCCCGTCGACAAAAGCCGAACTCGATGCCAGCACTGCCCCCAAGTTTATTCGCTTAATCGATAACCTCGAAGATCATGATGATGTTCAAGAGGTATACCATAATGCAGATATCTCAGATGAGATCATGGAATCCTTAGATTAAAACATGTCAATTATTCTCGGTGTGGATCCAGGCTCAAGGATCACCGGCTATGGTGTGATCCAGTGTGTTGGTAGGCACCAGACATATTTAGGAAGCGGTTGTATTCGTACCGCTTCCGATGAACTGCCTTACCGACTTAAACAGATTTTTGATGGTATTTCTGAGATCATACGTCAATATCAACCCGATGAGTTTGCCATTGAACGCGTCTTTATGGCGAAGAATGCCGATTCGGCGCTTAAACTTGGGCAGGCTCGTGGCGCTGCGATTGTTGCTGCAACGAATGCCGATCTGCCGGTAGCCGAATACTCTGCAACTCAGATAAAAAGTGCGGTTGTTGGAACGGGTAAAGCACAGAAATCTCAAGTTCAACATATGGTTCAACAGCTCCTCAAATTACCCGCCGCTCCCCAGGCCGATGCCGCCGACGCATTAGGCGTCGCTATCTGCCATTTTCATACCAGCCAAAGTTTAATTGCTTTGGGGGGAAGAGCTAACGCAAGAACTTATGGACGTTACAGATGATAGGTCGTTTAAGAGGTTTACTTGTTGAAAAGCAAGCACCTGAAATTTTACTCGAAGTGCAGGGTTTAGGTTACGAAGTTCAGATGCCGCTAACCAGCTTTTATGAGCTTCCGGAACTTAATCAAGAAGCCATCGTATACACCCATTTCGTGGTGCGTGAAGATGCGCAACTACTGTACGGTTTTATCACCAAACAGGAACGTGCGCTTTTTCGTTTGCTGATAAAAACCAATGGGGTAGGACCAAAGCTTGCTTTGACTATTCTCTCAGGTATGACCGCAAGTGAATTTGTTGCCTGCGTCGAACGTGATGATATTGCGACGTTAGTTAAATTGCCCGGTGTCGGTAAGAAAACAGCCGAGAGATTGTTAGTAGAGATGCGTGATAAGCTTAAGAGTCTGATGGAGGCCTCTGCAGGCTCTGAGCGTGAATTTATGCTTAAGTCTAATTACACTCCTGCACCTGTGATTAATACCGCAGAAGAAGATGCCATTGCGGCACTATTGTCTCTCGGGTATAAGCCTGCGCAGGCAAGTAAGGCTGTCTCAGCGGTATATCAAGATGGCATGGACTCAGAGACATTGATTAAATCGTCACTGAAATCGATGTTATAAACTGAGTTAATGAAGAGATATTGATGATAGAAGCCGATCGTTTAATCCATGCTGAGCCACAAGGGCCCGAAGAGCGTGATGAGCAGATAGACAGGGCGATGCGTCCTAAGTTGCTCGATGAGTATACGGGTCAAGATGATACCAGAGCTCAGTTAAAGATATTTATTAAAGCGGCCCAAAATCGCGGTGAGGCACTCGATCATATGCTGATCTATGGACCTCCGGGGCTGGGAAAGACAACATTGGCGATGATCGTTGCCAATGAGATGGGGGTAAATATTAAATCTACCTCGGGACCGGTGCTGGAAAAAGCCGGCGATCTTGCTGCACTCCTGACTAATCTTGAGCCTGGTGATGTCCTGTTTATCGATGAGATCCACCGCCTCAGTTCGGTAGTCGAGGAGATCCTTTATCCAGCTATGGAGGATTACCAGTTAGATATCATGATTGGTGAAGGCCCTGCTGCTCGTTCAATTAAATTGGATCTGCCTCCCTTTACGCTCATTGGGGCGACTACGAGAGCTGGGGCGCTAACTTCGCCATTACGCGCAAGATTTGGGATCCCTCTCAGGTTAGAGTTTTATAACACGAAAGATCTCAGTTCAATCGTATCGCGTTCGGCTAATGTTCTCGAGTTGCCGATCGATGACGAAGGTGCTATAGAACTGGCCAAGCGCTCTCGTGGAACGCCGCGGATCGCCAATCGTTTGTTACGACGAGTACGGGATTTTGCTGAGGTAAAGCACGATGGCGAAATCAATAAAGCTGTGGCAGATCTGGCATTAGATATGTTGGATATCGATGCCGAAGGTTTCGACTATATGGATAGGAAGCTATTGCTGGCCATCATAGACAAGTTTATGGGGGGACCCGTAGGCCTCGATAACTTAGCCGCAGCGATTGGTGAAGAGAGAGAGACCATCGAAGATGTGTTAGAGCCATTTTTGATACAACAGGGCTTTATCCAGCGTACACCCAGAGGCCGTATTGCCACAGACCGTGCTTACCGCCACTTCGATATTATTCAACCCGAAAAATAGCACCAACATTTGCCTGAGGCCTTAAGTTTTTACTATAAGGCCTCTGGCAGATAGATTGAAACGATTTCGTTCAACTCAGTCCAACCTGACTCACTCCAACCCAACCCAACCCAACCCAACCCAATCAAATCAAATTCAATCCGATTTAAGCCTGATTAAACCTGCTGAGTCCAATGTCATCTTTAAGACTGGGACGCGTTTAGCGTGAAGACGATGGTGAGTGTGCAAACACACTTTATACCGATTGGTATAACACTTCAGGATTCGTTTTGCTTTTGAAAGGAGGGCCTTTATCTACAGAGTTGCTCGCTGTGAACAGTGAGAGACTCTTGTCAGCTTCTCCTTTGATTTAACAACCATAATTCATAATGTGTAAACAATCATTTGATAACGATAATTCGATACCCATGCATTGAGTATTATGAATCGTAAATGTTATCCATGCCTTTCCATACTAAATATTCTTCATAACGTTTTGTAGTAAATAGTCATCCTGTCTATTTACCTGGCTATTAAAGTAAACATTCTGTTCTGAATGATGTCTGTTTCAATTCTATTTTAGCGGTGGTTTATATTTAACATTGTTTTATTGGTTAATTATCTTGGCTCTTACTTGTGTGTTGTCGCTGGTATATTGACATTTAGTAAATCATCTACTTCCCTGTTCACAATAATGCAAACTTAAAAGCATTTACCACCCAAAAGTATCGGTGTGTAACCGCATCGTTTTGTTACAAATGCATAATAATTTGGCATTTTGCAGGATAACTAACTGTATGAAGGCTTAAGATTTTATCAATCTAAGAAAGGTGAGCTTGTAAAAGTATAAAATACTGTTTCAAGCAACTTGCCCTGCCCATTAACAAAACCAGCTTTTGTGATCCGCGTCACAGTTTGGGTATTTTGCATGGTTACTGAAAAGTTGCAGATTGCGCAGTTTTAAAAACTGTTACGTTTGACTCTTGCCAGTTATAAAAACTAAATTATCAGATTTATTAATAATTGATTAGGTTTATTTTACAAGGTTGCCACAAGTTAAGTTATTTTGCTTAACAGTTATTTTGAGTAAGTTAATGGTTTGAGTGATTGACTGTATTAAGGTGAAACTTCAGTATCAATTTCAACGCCAATAAATAAATTCTAAAGGCGTAATAAAAAATAAATAATAAGCATAAGTTAGGGAGTAAGTTTTAATGATAAGAACCTCGCAGCATTCTCGTAGTAAATTAGCCTCAGCAATTAAATTTGGTTTAATTGCTTCAGTGTCAACCACAGCATTTACCGTATCAACAAGTGCAGTGGCAGAAGAAGCTAAAGTCGAACGTATTGCAGTAACCGGCTCCCGTATTCAACGTCAAGATATGGAAACAGCATCTCCTGTAACAGTGATTGATGCTGCAACTATCAAAGCTGAAGGTTTCACTTCAGTAGACCAAATGCTACAAGCACAAACTTCTATGGCTGGTGCCGCAATGGGTTCAAGCACCAACAATGGCTCAGACGGTGTTGCTCAGGTTGACCTTCGTGGTATGGGCTCACAGCGTACGCTGGTATTGTTAAATGGACGCCGTATGGTGAACTCAGGTTCTGGTGCTGACAGCGCTGTGGATCTGAACTCTATCCCTGTCGCTATGATTGCACGTGTCGAGATCCTTAAAGATGGCGCTTCAGCAGTATATGGCTCAGACGCCATTGCCGGTGTTGTTAACATCATCACGAAGAAAGATTTCGAAGGCTTTCAGATTGATGTTACTGGTGGCATGACTGATAAGAGCGATGGTGAAAACGGCGAGATCAGTGCACTCTACGGCTTTAATACTGATACGGGTAACTACACATTCGGTGCGGCTTACTCTGAGCGTCGTGGTGTTGTTCAGTCTGACCGTGACTGGACAGATCCAGGTGCCAGCTCATTCATTCCAAACGGGTCATTGGGCGGAATGGTTAAAGATGAGAATGGTAACTGGGTTGATCGTGAAGAAGGCTACGATTATACACAAGACAGCTTTTATCAAACGCCGAGTAAGCGTTATAGCTTGTTCGCTAACATGACGCAAGAACTTGGCGATGATCTGGTGCTAACGGGTGATATCCTTTACACCAAGCGTAAATCTAATCAGCAGTTGGCACCACAGCCAGCAAACTTAGACTTAGATGTTTGTGAGCCGGGTGTAGTATCTGATTCATGCGTTGAACTTGATGATGACATGATTGCTGCTGGCATTAAACCAAATGACAAGGGCCAAGTTAACTACAGAAAGCGTATGAATGACGTTGGTCCACGTGTTTATACACAAGACACTGATACATTACGTGTTTCTGCAGGTCTAGCGGGTTCAATTGATGTCAATACCGGTATGGACTGGGATCTTTCGTACACTTACGGTAAAAACAAGGCTAAGACGGCGGTAGAGAACTCAATCAATGCATCAATCATGACGGATGCAATCTATGCCGATCAAGATCCTTGGTTGACAGGTCAGCCGATGACAGACCAGGATTTGCTGAACAGCGTTGCTTACACCGAAGAAGCCGATGGTGGTAATGAGCAGCATGTATTCTCTGCGGGTTTAACGGGTGAGTTATTTGACCTTGATGCCGGTGCTGTGGCCTATGCTATCGGTGCTGAATACCGTTACGAAAGCGGTTACTACAACCCAGACCCAATTGTGGTTGCGGGTGAAAGTACTGCCGCACAGCAAGATCCAACCGATGGTAACTACAATGTAATTTCTGTATTCCAGGAAGTCAGCGTGCCATTTACGGATAAGTTGACCGGTGAATTCGCACTTCGTTTTGACGATTACTCAACATTTGGTAATGCGTCAACCTGGAAAATTGGTCTAACATACGAAGCGACAGATGACTTGATGATCCGCACCGTAGCAGCGACGGGCTTCCGTGCACCGAGTGTTAGCGAGCTATACGGCGGAAACTCAGGTTCATTCGATTACCTGGATGATCCATGGAAGAATGAGCAAGATCCTCAGATCCTAGTGAATCGCACCTCAGATGAAGATCTTAAGCCTGAAGAGTCTGAGTCATACACCGCGGGCTTAGTGTATTCGCCTAGCTATGTGGACGGTATGTCGCTTACTGTCGATTACTGGCGCTTTAAAGTTAAAAACGCGATTGCCCGTATGGATACGCAAAACGGTTTACAGAGCTGTTATGATTATCAAGAAAAAGGAATCGGCGATGACTCGGCCTGTGTGGCCTTTAACATTGGACCAAACGGTAATTTAGATAACCTGACAAATACACTAACTAACGTCGGTTACCAAGATACAAGCGGTATCGATTTTAACTTAGCCTATAGCTTTGAAGCGTTAAGCTTAGATTGGACAATAAGCAACGATACCACTTACTTGCTGAACTTTGAGCAAGATGGCGTCGATTACACTAACACCATCGATGGTAATTTCGGTGCTTATGCTCAAGTTCGCAACAACTTCAGCGTTAAAGCGGGTCAAGATGACTGGAGCGTCATGTACTTCAACCGTTATATTGGTGAAATGGATGACTTAGGTGAAGGTACTAAGGTTGATGCCGTGCTTTATCACAACGTATCAGCATCTTATTTCTTCAATGATACTTGGATGGTGAGTGCGGGCGTTAAGAACCTGACTGACGAAGAGCCATCAAATGTGTCTAACGGTAGTGCCGGTGGTACTGTACCAGAAGTGTATGACACCATTGGTCGCCAATACTACGCTGGCGTAACCGTTAAGTTCTAATGAAAAAACATCGTTAATTCGATAGAAAAAAGCGCCTTACGGCGCTTTTTTTATTCTTGAATTTGACCCGTCCTGAAATGTATTTAGCCAAGTCCTTTCTGTGCCGAACTCATCTGGATTAGCTCAATTTTATAACCGTCAGGATCTTCAACGAAGGCGATCTCTGTGCTCCCGCCAGCGACGGGACCCGGTGCCCGAACAATCTTACCGCCGGCATTCTCGATGGCTTTACAGCGGGCATAGATATTCTCTTCACCAATGGCAAGGTGACCGAAGGCATTCCCCTGTTCGTAACTGTCGGTATCCCAGTTATGGGTGAGTTCTATCACGGCACTGCCCGTTGACTCATCATCGAATCCGACAAAGGCGAGTGTGTATCTGTACTCACTATTTTCAGATTTTCGCAGTAGCTTCATTCCCATGATTTGGGTATAAAAATGTATGCTTTTTTCTAAGTTAACAACACGGATCATGGTGTGTAGAAGTTGAGACATGGTCACCTCGAGTGATTTTTTATTAATGGCAGGGATTATAATACCAATCGGTATAATACATCTGTTCAAGTTTGGGTGATGATCAGAAAAATAGTGCTATTCATTAACTTGAGACCAGATCACACTTTCAATATTTATTGGTTTGAATCTATGTTATTTCTTTAGATAATGCGATAGGGAACTATCACTACCATCTAATGAGAGTCTTAAATGAACACAGAATTAAAAATGGCCGTCGGTACCACTGCTATCATTGGCGTGTTTTTATCGGTTTTCTTCGTTTGCTTGTTCTAAGCGTAAAGCGAAAATGCAGATAAACAAAAAGCCGCTATGCGGCTTTTTTTGTTTCCGGACAATGATCACTCCGGATAGACTTTGTCTTTGAATTCACAAAGCTCTTCAATCAGGCAACTACCACAGCGGGGTTTTCTTGCTATGCAGGTATAACGTCCGTGAAGAATGAACCAGTGATGTACGTCGACCATAAACTCACTGGGGACCACTTTCAGCATCTTATCCTCAACATCGACAACATTCTTACCCATTGCAAATTTTGTTCTGTTAGCGACTCGGAAAATATGCGTGTCTATGGCGATGGTAGGCCAGCCAAACGCGGTGTTGAGTACCACATTGGCTGTTTTTCTGCCGACACCCGGTAGTGATTCGAGCGCTTCGCGATCCTCCGGCACTTCACCATCAAACTTTTCGACGAGTATTTCACAGGCCTTAATAACGTTAATTGCCTTGTTGTTATAAAGCCCAATTGTCTTTATATATGCTTTTAGACCATCGACACCCAGAGCGTGGATAGCGTGGGCAGTATTTGCAACGGGGAATAGCTTATCGGTGGCTTTATTGACACTGACGTCAGTTGCCTGAGCCGAGAGTGTGACCGCAACGAGCAACTCAAACGGACTGGAGAAATTAAGCTCAGTTTCGGGGTGAGGGTTATTCTCTCTTAAGATCTCAAGGATCTGTATTCGTTTAGACTTGTTCATCTCTTTTTTTTACTCTTTTAATGAATGCAGATTAGCTAACTTTAGTTATTCTGGCGCGCGTAACCGGTTCGGTAACAGTGGGCGTCGTTGTACGGTCAGAAATTTGCTTATCGACAATGTTTTTGAATGCTATCAGGAAGCCCATACCGATGAATGCCCCTGGTGGTAACATGGCGAGTAAGAAGCTGGTATCGACCTGCCAAAGATGAATCGTCAGGCTGGCAGCCCAATCGCCAAGCAGTAGATCAGCGCCTTCAAATAGTGTCCCTTGCCCTAAGATCTCACGAGACGCGCCGAGAACCGACAGGACAAGCAGAAAACCAAAGCCCATCATGAAGCCGTCGAAAGCGGATTTAACCACGGAGTTGCGTGATGCAAAAGCCTCGGCTCGCCCAATGATCACGCAGTTGGTGACAATCAGAGGTAGAAATATGCCTAGTGAGAGATATAAGCCGTAGGCATAGGCATTAATAAGCAACTGCACACAGGTGACGAGCGCCGCGATGATCATGACGAAAACCGGAATACGGATCTCCCGTGGGACGAAATCTTTCACGAGTGATACCAGCACATTTGAACCAATAAGCACTGCCATAGTCGCAAGGCCTAGCCCCAGAGCATTGGTGAGCGTTGCTGTGACGGCTAACAGGGGACAAAGCCCTAACAGTTGGACTAAACCTGGGTTATTTTTCCATAACCCTTGTAATGCGATTGTCTTGTATTCATTCAGTTCATTGTTCATTGGTAGTTAACCTCACAATTTGCAGGCCTTGTCAGCAAGGTATCTTTATTTGAATTGAAATACAGTAGGGCATTTTTGACCGCTTTAACGTAGGCTCTGGGGGTAATGGTTGCACCGGTAAATTGGTCAAAATCTCCGCCATCTTTTTTTACATGCCAGAGTCTGTCCTTCTCATCTTGTATGGATTTTTTATTAAAGCCCAGTACCCAATCTGATTTTCTTAAATCAATCTTGTCACCAAGCCCAGGTGTTTCTGAGTGAGTCAGGGTTCTTACACCCAGTACTTCACCCGCGGTATTGACACCTATAACGAGTCTGATATTACCGTTATACCCATCAGGCGCCACAGCCTCTATTGCGATAGCGACAGGAAGACTCTGCTTTGTTGCTATGTATGAAGGCAAGGGCTCATCGATACCTAATGCATCTTCATCATGAATAAGAATACAGTATTCAGTTAGTTCATTATCATGAAGTTCATCGGGGATGATTTGATGTAACACCCGCTTTAACTCGAGCTGCTGCTGCTGTTTTATCTTGTCGAAGGTTTGCTGGTTGACTACCGCCACGAGTGCAGTACAAAAAAATGCAAATACACCCAGTAGCAAACCGTTTTTTATCATAGATTTTTTCAAGTGAAGCTCCGGTCTGCTTAAGTCGCTGATCTATGGCCGTAGGCCCTAGGTTTCATGTAATGATCGATAAAAGGAGCACAGAGGTTGGCTAATAAAATGGCAAATGCAAAGGCATCCGGGTAGCCACCAAACGTTCGAATGATATAAACCAGGATACCGATCAAGGCACCAAAGACTATACGTCCTCTTACACTGGTTGCAGCCGTCACAGGATCGGTGGCAATGAAGAAAGCTGCCAACATGGTCGCACCAGAAAATAGGTGCAACAGGGGCCCTGTGAATGTGTCGGGATTAAGCAGGTAGCCAATACTCGAACAGATAAACAGAGCAGCTAATATGCCGCCAGTGATATGCCAACGAATGACCTTTAGTTTCAGCATGACTAGCCCACCGGCAAGATATGCCAAGTTGACCCAAAACCAGCCCACACCATACCCATTTGAAAAGATGGCTTTTGAAAGACTTTCAATTGTGGTCAGACCCATGGCCAAATCTGTCTTGATTGTATCGAGTGGGGTTGCCATCGATATGCCATCAAACCCGAGTTTATAGGCACTGATTTCAGAGGGGGAAGCACCAGTGAAAATCATTTGTAAACTATGAATAAAGTCTACCGGCTGGCTCGCTATAACTGAGGGGGCAACCCAACTCGTCATCTGTACTGGAAATGAGATCAGTAACATGACATAAGCAGCCATGGCGGGATTAAAAATATTATGCCCAAGTCCGCCGTAAAGCTGTTTAACTACCACTATCGCAAACAGGGTGCCTATCACCGTTACCCACCAAGGTGCGAGGGGGGGAATAGCGATACCTATGAGTAATCCTGTTAGTAGTGCGCTGTTATCTCTGAGTGTTTCGGTGACGTTGCGCGTTCTGAGTTTAAGCACAAGAGCTTCACTTATTAATGCAACACTCATGGCTAGTAGGGCTTGGATAACAGTACCCCAGCCAAAAAAGAAACACTGCACCGCTACACCGGGGAGGGCACACAACATGACCCGCTGCATTAAAGAGCTGGTCTGAAAACTACGACTCAAATGAGGCGAAGAGGCTATCTTAAACGCCATCAGTTATTCCTTTTCACTTTCTGTTTTTAACATTGCTTTTTTAGCCTTCGCCTTGGCGACCGCTGCCGCTATTCGAGCTTTCTTTTCATCTACGGGGGAAGCTACCTCTTGTGGTGCGTCGCTTGCGTCTACAGAAGCCACAAGTTCATCACTGCTACCAGTTTCAGAGGCTTGCTGCGCAGCCTTTTTAGCCTTTGCTCTGGCAACGGCTGCAGCAATCTTAGCTTTTTTATCATCGACGGGGAGGGCTACCTCTTGTGATGGATTGCTTATGTCTACAGAAGCCACAAGCTCATCACTGCTACCAGTTTCAGAGGCTTGCTGCGCAGCCTTTTTAGCCTTTGCTCTGGCAACGGCTGCAGCAATCTTAGCTTTTTTATCATCGACGGGGAGGGCTACCTCTTGTGATGGATTGCTTATGTCTACAGAAGCCACAAGTTCATCACTGCTACCAGTTTCAGAGGCTTTCTGCGCGGCCTTTTTAGCCTTAGCCCTGGCAACGGCTGCAGCAATCTTAGCTATCTTATCATCGACGGGGGGGGCTACCTCTTGTGATGGATTGCTTGTGTCTACAGAAGTCACAAGTTCATCACCGCTACCAGTTTCAGAGGCTTTCTGCGCGGCCTTTTTAGCCTTAGCCCTGGCAACGGCTGCAGCAATCTTAGCTATCTTATCATCGATGGGGGTGACCACCTCTTGTGACGGCTTGCTTACGTCTACAGAAGCCGCCAGCATATCATTGCTATCAGTTTCAGAGGCTTGCTGCGCAGCCTTTTTAGCCTTAGCCCTGGCAACGGCTGCGGCAATCTTAGCTTTCTTATCATCGACGGGGGGGACCACCTCTTGTGACGGCTTGCTTACGTCTACAGAAGCCGCCAGCTGTTCATTGCTATCAGTTTCAGAATCTTGCTGCGCCGCTTTTTTAGCCTTTGCTCTGGCAACGGCTGCGGCAATTTGGACCTTCTTGTCATCGACGGAGGTTGCCTCAGAAGGCTGTGAATGGTCTGTGGCGTCATCAGGGTTGCTCTGTGCGGCCTTCTTGGCTTTAGCACGAGCAATCGCAGCAGAGACATCCTTACGCTTATTATCGGGGGCGTCTGGTGCATTAGTGGGGACATTTGAACTGGCGGCTGCCTTCTTGGCTTTAATTCTGGCCATGGCCTGAGCTACGGCATCGTTGTCTGTAGCGGACATATTTAACTTACGTCGTTCGGCAGCGGCTTTTTGCTTCGCTTCACGGGCGAGTCTTTCATCCTCTAACCGCTGAGTTCTCAATTCAAATCTTTGCTTAGCCAGTTCGGCTTGTTTCTTCTCTTCAGCTTCCGTCTTTACCGCCGATTTGGCGATTCTGTAATACTCGACCAGTGGAATATTACTCGGACACACGTAGGTACAACATCCACACTCGATGCAATCGGCAAGATTGAAATTGACGGCTTTATCGTATTCTTTAGCTTTAGCATGCCAAAACAGTTGTTGAGGCAACAGTTGAGCCGGGCACACTTGAGCACATTCTCCACAGCGCACACAAGGCAGCTCCTTTTGCTCTGGAGCCAGCTCTTTACTGTCGGGCAAGAGCAGACAGTTACTGCCCTTTATGATGGGAGCGCTGTCATTGTATAGGGCATAACCCATCATGGGGCCACCGATAATAACCTTATCGGTTTCATTGCCTCTGAACCCCGTCTGAGTTAACAGATGAGATATTGGTGTGCCAATTGGTACCCAATAATTACCGGGGTTGGAAGTGTTATTACCTGTAACAGTGACAACACGTTCAATGAGCGGGTAATTTCTTAAGACCGCATCCTTGATGGCAAAGCTGGTCGCTATGTTTTGGACCACTATCCCAAGATGGGCTGGAATCGAGCCTGAAGGCACCTCTTGGCCAGTCAAAATCTGTATTAACTGTTTTTCTCCACCGGAAGGATAAAGGGTGGGAACACTGGTGATCCTGACTCCCTCTGTGGGGAGCTGACTGCGGTTTAACGCGTGATGCATCTCTTCGATAGCTTCAGGTTTGTTATCTTCGATAGCAATTATCAGTCGTTTAGGTTGAAGTAACCGGTAGATGATGGCGATTCCTAAGCATATCGCATCACTATGCTCTCGCATGAGCACGTCATCGGCAGTGATATATGGCTCACATTCAATGGCGTTGATGATCAGCAGCTCGATTTCGCTGGCCGGGTTAAGCTTGATATGGGTAGGAAATGCCGCGCCGCCCAAGCCTGCGATACCAGCATCTTGTATTTTCTTTAAGATCTCTTCGTTTGACCAAGAGGCAATGTCATTCCAGGAGAGTGGGGCATGAATGTTTGGATTCAGTGTATCCAGCCCATCAGGGGTAATGACACAACTTAACACCGGGAGTCCGGATGCATGATTACTTGGACGCTGTTCAATCTTAGTCACATGGCCCGATGTAGGCGCGTGTACAGCCAAATGGCCAAAGTGAGTGCCGCGTGTTAAGGGCGTGCCTTTGGTGACATACTCGCCCTCAGAGATAGCGAGAACCGATGATTCACCAACTTGATTCAGCGGGACTACAAACTCATCGGCCAAGGTCAATGTTGCAATGGAAGTTCTATTTGAGAGGGTTTTTCTCTCCGGGGGGTGGATACCGCCAATTGAACGCCAAAGTGTTCCTTTATCAATCTGTTCAAATAAAGTTAGCACTGGCAATCCTCATCCAAGGTTTTTACGGGAATAGCATTAAGCTTCCAATCCCAATTTTTAACGGTTTGTTCTACGGGCAGCATATCTATGCAATCAACCGGGCAGGGCGCTACGCAGAGGTCACAGCCAGTGCAGTAGTCGGTGATAACAGTGTGCATTAACTTACCGGTACCTAAGATGGCATCGACAGGACAGGCTTGAATACACTTGGTGCATCCAATGCATTCGTCTTCACGGATATAAGCGACTTTCTTGACTTGTACCTCTTCGGTGGCCGAAAGGGGCTCAGGTTCAACCCCTGCCATCTCGGCTAACTTTTCCATAGTGGCACTGCCACCGGGCGGGCACAAATTGATTTTTTCGCCGTTGGCAATCGCCTCGGCGTAGGGACGGCAGCCTGGGTATCCACACTGACCACATTGAGTCTGAGGTAAAAGGGTTTCTAATTGATCGACCAGTGGATCGCCCTCTACTTTAAATTTCTCTGCTGCAAAACCGAGTAAAATACCAAACAAGAGTGCCAGGATTGTGAGTAAAATTATTGCGATAAAAATTCCGGACATACTTATTTAACCAATCCTGTAAAACCCATAAATGCAAGAGACATAAGACCCGCAGTGATCATGGCAATGGCCCCTCCTCTAAACGGAAGAGGCACATCGGCTGCGGCAAGCCGCTCACGCATGGCTGAAAAAAGGATCAGTACCAGAGAAAAACCGACAGCAGCCCCAAACCCATAGATAGCTGACTCGATAAAGTTATGTTTCTCACTGATATTCAGTAAGGCAACACCGAGCACTGCACAGTTGGTCGTGATAAGAGGGAGGTATATACCCAGAGCCCTGTAGAGAGAGGCACTGGTTTTTTGGACAAGCATTTCGGTAAATTGAACGACAACGGCAATGACTAAAATAAAGCTCATCGTTCTTAGGTAGCCCAGCTCAAAAGGCAGTAACAGATATTGGTTAACCAAGTAGCTCAATACGGACGCGAGAGTAAGGACAAACGTCGTCGCCATCGACATCCCAATGGCTGATTCGAGCTTGCTGGACACTCCCATGAAAGGGCATAAACCAAGAAATTTGACTAATACAAAGTTGTTGACCAACACAGTGCTGATCAATAGCAGGAGATATTCACTCATCTCTTATTCATTTTTGAAGGCAATTATTCCCTCTATTATCGACTTTTCCGTGTCTATAAACAACACATAGAATACAAGGTTTTACTGAAATTCTTCTTTTGCTTTGTTATTACTCTATCGTCTGTGCAGCTTGGGGTTGTGAAATATAGTAGCCTTGTAAACCATCGACGTGCATTCTCTCCAATACCAGCTTCTCTTCCTGACGCTCAACACTCGTCGCAATAACCCTGATACCGAGCCTTCTGGCTATATCGACGATCATCTTAATGAAAAACTTATTGTTAGTGTCCTCAACAATCCCATCGGTGTAGCTACCGTCGAGTTTGATATAGTCGGGCCTCACCTCTTTAAAAAATTTAAAGGAGGTAAAGCCCATACCAAAGTGTTCGACTGAAACCCTGGCACCAACGCTATGCATAATTCGAACAAATTTATGGCTGGCAGATAAATTGGATTGCATGCCTGACTCATTGACTTCAAATACTAATCTGGCTGCGATATGGCGTTGTTTTGCGAGTAGATCTTTAATCCAGGCCACAAAATCATCTTGCATAATAGAAGATGCGCTAATATTTATGCCGTAGGCTCCTGACATGGCAGGGGTATTAATCAGCATCTTAATCGTGTTTATTATGATGAGTTTATCGAGATCTAACATCATGCCGTGGCGCTCAGCCATTGCGATAACCGTAGTGGTTGGTAAAAACTTCCCTTCACTGTTATAGAAACGGGTCAGCAACTCTTTATAAACTAATACCTCGGTTCTACAGGGGTGGATCGGCTGCTGATAAAATTTAAGAGCTTGTCTGTGAATAAGGTCATCGATAGCTTCTTTCCAGCGTGTATCTCCATATACCTCATCGCCATTAAATTTATCCTGCATATAAAAACAGTTTGGTCCCAATGTTTGGGCAATGCTTACCGCCGTATCTGCCAGTGTGAGTAATTTGACCGTGTCACTGTCGTGTTGATAAGGCACAAGTCCAACATGAGCGACGGAATCTGTATTTAGGGATTGTTGATATTCGTCAAATAGCGATTTTAATGACTCAAGAAAGGGGATGCCATCTTTAAGGATCAGACCTGGAATGAACACTGCAAAATCGGCTGTCGAAATTCTGTAGCATTCAGCGTCTGGAAACTCACTCAGAGATTTGCGAATGCAGTTGGCGACCTCTAATAAATAGTCGTCACCGGCTGTACGACCAAAGTTATCATTTACTTGTGCCAATTCAGAGGCTTTTACAATCGCCATCAGACCAATGTGCTCTTTACTCAGTTCTGAAAAAGATTCTAATTTTTGTGTAAAGACGGTGCGTGTGGCTAGGCCGGTAACAGGATCTTGATAAGCGACTTTAGCCAGTTTTTCATTTTCATCGGCGGCTTGTTCTAAGTTCGCCTTGAGCTTTACTTTTAACTTTTCCAGCGCCAGTCCGATAGGTTTTAACTCTGAGCCGAGTTTAGAGGCTTCAAAAGCATCAAATGAGTGATTTGAAAGGCCTGCAATATAGTTCGCCGAGTATCTGATCGCCCGCTTAAGCCTTAACATCAAGAGAAAAAAAGTGACGGCCACAAGCAGGTAGGCGGTTCCCAAGACGATTATTGCATTTTGAAAATTAGCTATTGCAGCATCTAGAATATCTTCTTTAAACAGCTTTATCTGTAGCCGGCCCTCTTCGAAAGTTCGGGTATCAGGCATCTCTATTGGAAATAGTGGAGCCAGAAGGTGATTAGAAACCAAAATTAACTCGCCTTGGGTAAGGTTATAGCTGCTATCCGTACTATGGATATATTGAAAGAATTGAAATTTGTTCTGTTTTTCCAGTTCGCCTAAGAGTTCATTGCCATGGGACGGCAAGGTTTGTTCGGTATTAAAGCTATTTTGATAAAGTGCGAGTCTGGAATGGGCTTTTTCTGAGAGTAAATGGGTTTGTTCTACGTATACGAGGAAACAGATACCGACAAAGAGGACAAATAAAAAGCTTTGAAATATTTTTGTTAAGCTCATAAAGAATCCATACGCAGAAATGAAAATTCATATTAATTTTAGTAAATTCTGGAGGTTATTCTATCTGAAAACGAGACTGAGCGAAAATTAAATGCTGATATTGGAGAGAAGAGGGCAAAAGAATGGAATAAATGGCTCCCCGGACTGGACTCGAACCAGTGACATACGGATTAACAGTCCGCCGTTCTACCAACTGAACTACAGGGGAATCGATCTATATCTATCAAACAAGTTTTTTTAATTTGGCTCCCCGGACTGGACTCGAACCAGTGACATACGGATTAACAGTCCGCCGTTCTACCAACTGAACTACAGGGGAATCGAATTAAAATGTACTACTAAACTAATGGCTCCCCGGACTGGACTCGAACCAGTGACATACGGATTAACAGTCCGCCGTTCTACCAACTGAACTACAGGGGAATTACTAGTTTATTTTTGAAAAAGTGGCTCCCCGGACTGGACTCGAACCAGTGACATACGGATTAACAGTCCGCCGTTCTACCAACTGAACTACAGGGGAATCGATTTTTCAATGATGCTTATTGTTACTAACAAAGTGGCTCCCCGGACTGGACTCGAACCAGTGACATACGGATTAACAGTCCGCCGTTCTACCAACTGAACTACAGGGGAATCGATTTTACTTTATCATTAACAAGTGAGTTTAATAATTTGGCTCCCCGGACTGGACTCGAACCAGTGACATACGGATTAACAGTCCGCCGTTCTACCAACTGAACTACAGGGGAACATCATTATTAAACAGGTAAACACCTGTTGTGCTTCACTTTAAAATAACTTTGGCTCCCCGGACTGGACTCGAACCAGTGACATACGGATTAACAGTCCGCCGTTCTACCAACTGAACTACAGGGGAAACGTTTAAGCTATTCGTCGTTGAAGACGGAGCGCATATTAAATCGCTCTTCATGATGAGTCAACTCGCGTAACAAAAAAAAGTGTAATTAAGCTGTTAAGTGCTCATCTAACGTCCATCATGATGTAGATTCCATCGTTTTGATGCTTGTCTGGCCATTTTTATGGGGCCGAATATTAATCAGGTGTGAGCATATCAATAAAAGGCTGATAGAAATGCGGTTTTTAACCCCTTATACCAATACTTGCTAATTGGAGATGGCACTATCTATACCGAGTAAGATAGAAATCCGGAGCTATCACGAAGGAAGAGTGAAATTTGCTGTGTGTGGAGGAGTAATGTCTGAGTCGTGAGAGAGTGTGTTGTTTGTCCATGGTTAAATGCCAATTAGAATGAGTGAACATGTCATGGCTTAGCAGCCATTAAATTAGGGCTCTCTATACAAGGCGATATGTTTTTAGCATTGCAATTATAAGATGTAGAATCGAAGAAAGGTTAATAGAGTTTCAAATGTAGCAAAATTACATACATTTCTTATGAGATGTCCCATCAGACTGAACCCTCCAAAACCCACGTGTAATCAGGGTTAGATTGACTTATCCACTAAATCTGTGGATAAACCTGTGAGTTAAGCCGAAAAATGTGTTTCAAAGCCTCATAAATAGGGACTTGAGCTTAAAATGCGCATCATTTTTGTATGTAAATAAAACCCTTTGTTTACAATGTTATACGAAAATCAAGAACTTCTTTAAATCTTATATTGACCTGTTGCTTAAATGTAACTGAATGAATGCTCTATCTTGTGTATTAATTTGGCATTTTCATTGGGGTTGCGGCGATATATTAACCATTTTTGGCATCGATTTGCCATGTTCTAAAATTTCATGCTTAAAACAAAAATATGTCATCTTGTTATGTTAAGAACCGAACAATCAAGGGGAGATGATTGATATTCTCGTTTCTCATCATGACTCTAGTGAATAAAATACATCTCTTAAAAAATCATCCAGTTAGAGCAATTACTCTTGGTTTTTTTCTTGATTTTCCTCTTTAAAGTGATTAATGACAGTTAAATAATTCTGAACTTGAATGGTATGAAGATGGCACCGAGATAGAAGCGACGAGTTTCAAGGTGTCGCAGTTTGTCGATACCGTTTAACAAATCCTTAGAAGTGACCGTCAGTTTGTACGCCTACCTTCCGGTGTTTTAAATGGTAAATGATTAACTCACCTGAACTGGGGTCTTGAATTAGACTCATGAACTTAGGTCATGAATTTAGGTATTGAGTGTCAGGTGAAGCTTCTTATCTTGGTGTTGTTTCATTAACGAACAATGATCACATATTCATGCGGATTAGTATAAAATGGAGGGCTAATTATATGGGGAAGAACTCTGTGACAGAATCTACGTTTCAACTTGAATCTCAATACACCCCGGCAGGGGATCAACCTAAAGCAATTGAAAAGTTGGTTGATGGTATTGAATCCGGAGTTGCGTGCCAAACTTTACTCGGTGTAACTGGCTCAGGTAAGACGTTTACTATTGCAAATGTGATCAAGCAGCTAGCCAGGCCTACTATTATCATGGCGCCTAATAAAACTTTGGCTGCTCAATTATATGGTGAGATGAAGGAGTTTTTTCCACACAATGCGGTTGAGTATTTTGTCTCCTATTACGATTACTACCAACCGGAAGCCTATGTACCATCTACGAATACCTTTATAGAGAAAGATGCTTCGGTTAATGCGCATATAGAACAGATGAGGCTCTCTGCAACAAAAGCCCTGTTAGAACGCAAAGATGTGGTTCTCATCGCGTCTGTATCGGCCATTTATGGTCTGGGGGATCCCGACTCTTACTTGAAGATGTTATTACACCTGAGACAAGGTGATTTCATGGACCAGAGGGATATCTTAAAGCGGTTAAGCGAATTGCAATATACCCGTAATGATATCGAATTGAAGCGGGGAACTTATCGGGTCAGAGGGGAAGTCATCGATATTTTCCCTGCCGATTCGGATAAATTGGCGATTCGTGTCGAGCTGTTTGATGTAGAGATAGAACGTTTAAGTTTATTTGATCCGCTAACGGGTCATATCAGTAAGCGCATTGCCAGAACCACCGTATACCCTAAGAGCCATTACGTCACACCGCGTGAGAAAATTCTAGCCGCTACCGAAGATATCAAAGAAGAGCTGAGGATAAGGAAGAAGCAGCTATTAGATAATAATAAACTGATAGAGGCGCAACGAATTAACGAACGTGTGCAATATGATATCGAGATGATGACCGAGCTGGGTTACTGTTCCGGTATCGAGAACTATTCCAGATACCTATCCGGTAGATCTGAGGGCGATGGGCCACCGACTCTACTTGATTATCTACCCGATGACGGACTGTTGATCATAGATGAGTCACATGTGACGGTTCCGCAAATTGGTGCTATGTACAAAGGGGATAGATCCAGAAAATCTAATCTGGTCGAGTACGGATTTCGGTTGCCGTCTGCATTGGATAACCGACCACTGAAGTTCGAAGAGTTTGAAAGCCTGATGCCGCAAACTATCTATGTATCGGCCACGCCCAGTAAATATGAGATAGATAAGAGTGATGGTGAGGTAGCTCAGCAGGTCATCAGACCTACGGGCTTACTGGATCCTGTGCTGGAAGTTCGCCCAATCGCTATCCAGGTTGATGACTTGCTTTCTGAAATTAATCAACGGGTAAAGGTAAATGAGCGTGTACTCGTGACCACATTGACTAAACGAATGTCAGAAGACCTGTCAGAATACCTCGACGAACACGGGATAAAGGTCAGATATCTGCACTCTGATATCGATACGGTTGAACGAGTTGAGATCATCAGAGATCTACGTCTAGGCGTGTTCGATGTGCTGGTAGGTATTAACCTGTTAAGAGAAGGGTTGGATCTGCCAGAGGTTTCGCTGGTGTGCATACTCGATGCCGATAAAGAGGGCTTCTTACGCTCAGAGCGTTCACTCATTCAAACCATTGGCCGCGCCGCACGAAACATTAACGGCAAGGTTATCCTCTATGCCGATAAGATAACGGATTCGATGTCCCGTGCGATGGGGGAGACCGAGCGACGTCGTAAACTACAGCATCAATTTAACCTCGATAATGGCATCGTCCCTAAGGGAGTATCTAAGAAGATCACCGATGTCATGGATGTGGGTGACAAGAGTGCAGATGGACAGGATGTTGACAATAACAAGGTTGCTGAGTCCAGGGCGCCTTACGGCGGGCCCGACATTGCGTCCCTAAGCCATCAAATGGACGCATTAGAGAAACAGATGCATGAGCATGCTAAGAACCTTGAGTTTGAACAGGCAGCGGCAGTTCGCGATCAGGTAGCAAAATTGCGAGAGGCACTGATTAAAGCTTAAGATATGAAGGTTGCGGGGCTAGCGCCCCGCATTTTCAGATATTGGCTTTACGGTACAGTTTGCTGAATAAACTGACCAAACCCACGACAAAAATGCCTGTGATGACGCCGACTAAGTGAGCTTCGGTGGCGACCCGGGCACCAATCATCTCTGTTACCTGAGCGCTCGCACCAAATATTTGCTCATAGGCGACCTTAATGATAACCCCCAACAGTAGCAGGTAGCCCGACTTAAGCCCCGTTGAGATATCTCTTATCGCGCCGTAAGTAAACAGGCCGTGTAACATGCCACTTAACCCGACATAGCCCAGCAAGCCCGGGTAGAAAAGGTACAATCCAAGGCCTTGAAGTAAACACAATGCTGAAAAAATCAAGGTAAAACTAAGTGCTTGGAAATGAGGTTTAAAGAGTAACAGGAGTACCCAAAGGCCTGCCAGATTCATTAGCAGGTGCCATTGATTGGTATGCAGTAGGTTACCGGTGAAGAGTCGCCAGTATTCACCATTAGCGATCCCATCACGCCGAAATGCCAGTAATGAGTTAGTATCCATAAAATGCAGTAGGATACAGCACGCCGTGATCAGGGCTGCAACGGCATAACTACTGCGTATAAACGGTTTTATTTTTGACATTTAGATGCTAAGTCCGATTGAACCTGCTCCCGGTTATTACAGTAGTCTTCTAAGCCTCGTTGTCTGAGAAGACATGCAGGACAAGTCCCGCACCCATTACCAATAATGCCGTTATAACACGTTAATGTTTCATCTCTGACTAACTCGAGGCTCTTATACTGGTCTGCTAAAGCCCAGGTCTCGGCTTTATTTAACCACATTAAAGGCGTTACGATTTCACATTGACGATCCATTCCTTGATTCAATGCTGACTCCATCGCTTTTACGAAGTCATTTCTGCAATCCGGGTAGCCCGAAAAATCGGTTTCACAGACGCCGGTAATGACGGAATTGGCGCCTAATTGGTACGCATAGATCCCCGCCAAAGTAAGAAACAGAATATTTCGGCCTGGCACAAAAGTATTGGGTAATCCATTTTCCATAAGCTCATTGGATACTTCAATAGAATCCCGAGTTAGCGCCGAAATGGCTAACTCGTTAAGCATAGAGACATCTAATATCTTATGACTGACCAAGCCAAGGCGTTTACCCAGAGATCTGGCAACCTCAATCTCCTCACTATGGCGTTGTCCATAATCGAACGTAATACCATGCACTTCATCATATTGGTTGAGTGCTTGGATCAGACAGGTGGTCGAATCTTGTCCGCCACTAAATACCACTACCGCTTTTGACACTTTTGACATAAATAATTTCTTACTGAATTAAACTGTGACTATTTTAACTGACAAGGAATAGCTTGCAACTCTTCCAAGAGGAATAAAGTGTGTAATCATTAGAGGGTAAATTCGAGTAACACCTGAAAGACTAATCATTACTTGCCTGCAAGCGAAAAATAATTTATAAATGCCGCCCATTCTTTTTGAGGTTTATCATGAAATACCCTGTCAATGAAGTGTTCGAGACGATTCAAGGGGAAGGCTTTTTTACCGGTGTTCCAGCTATCTTTGTTCGACTTCAAGGATGTCCGGTTGGATGCTCTTGGTGTGACACTAAACACACATGGGATGTGATAGAAGACAATAGAGTCGCGCCAGAATTGGTGATTCAAGTTGATGGAACGATTGGGCGCTGGGCCGAACTTACGGCCGAAGAGTTGATCAGCAACTTCAAAATAAAAGGTTTTACTGCAAAACATGTGGTTATCACGGGGGGAGAACCCTGTTTACATGATTTGATCCCGCTGACTGAATCACTACACCTTTCGGGTTACGCGACTCAAATTGAGACCAGTGGCACATTTGAGGTTATATGTTCAGATAAAACCTGGGTGACGGTTTCGCCAAAAATAAATATGAAGGCGGGTCTACCCATTTTAGAACAGGCCTTAATCAGAGCGAATGAGATCAAGCATCCGGTTGCGACGCAAGCGCATATCGATGATCTGGATTGTTTGCTTAAGGGGATCCCTCTGGCTGAGAAGACCATCTGTTTACAGCCTATCAGTCAGAAGAGTAGGGCGACGGAGTTGGCGATGCGCGTCTGTATTGAACGTAACTGGCGCCTTTCAATACAGACACATAAATATTTAGATATAGACTAATCAAGCTTTCCGGTGAGGCTAACCTGTTGCAGTTTAGCCTCATAGTGAGAAAGATCGCCTATGTTATTTTTAACCCATTCAGGGTTGTAATAGGTATCAAGGTAGCGCTCTCCTGAGTCACATAGCAAGGTTACCAAGGACCCTTTTTTCCCCTCTTCCAGCATTTTTGTGGCTATCTGCAGAACCCCATAAAGATTTGTCCCCGTTGAAGGTCCCACCTTTCGACCTATTATTTTTTCTAGCCAGAAAATAGTCGCAATCGAGGCCGCATCCGGAATTTTAACCATACTATCGACGACGCCGGGTATAAATGAGGGTTCGGCTCTAGGTCTGCCTATTCCCTCAATCTTGCTGCCCTTTGAGGAGGTGATACTCTTATCTCCGGTTTGGTAGTAATCGAAGAAAACGGAGTTTTCAGGGTCAACGACACAGAGTTTTGTTTCGAGCTGTTGATAACGTATATACCGTCCTATAGTGGCCGAGGTTCCCCCTGTACCCGGGCTCATCACAATCCAATTCGGGATTGGGTGAGGCTCACGACTCATCTGATCAAAAATGGAATTGGCAATATTATTATTGCCACGCCAATCTGTTGCTCGCTCAGCAAAGGTGAACTGATCCATATAGTGGCCGTTTAAGCGATTGGCTAACCGTTCAGATTCGGCATAGATCTCACTAGAATGCTCGACGAAGTGGCAAGTTCCACCATAAAATTCAATTTGCTGGACCTTCTTCTTTGCCGTCGAACGTGGCATGACAGCGATAAAGGCTAAACCTAACAGTCGTGCAAAGTAGGCCTCTGATACCGCAGTACTTCCCGATGATGACTCAATAATGGTCGTGTCACTCTTAATCCAACCATTGCAAAGCGCATAAAGAAAAAGAGAACGAGCCAATCGGTGTTTTAGACTTCCTGTTGGATGGGTACTTTCATCTTTGAGATAGATGTCGATACCTGCAAGTGCCGGTATATCGAGTTTGAATAAATGGGTGTCTGCACTACGTTGGTAATCGGCCTCAATAATGGCGATAGCCTGATTAATCCATGAATTTGACATGCTCTCTCTTATTTTAGGTGATACCAATCAGTATAAAGATGTGATCGCTCAGCGAGCATTTAGTGCTTCTGAGGCAAGGCAACGAGGGAAGAACATAGTTGTTCTACGTTCAAGTTCGTTAACACAGCATCGGATGCACTAAAACTCGCCTGTTAGGCGTGTTTTTGGCTGCCTACTTCTGCGTTGAATGGCCTTACAAGGGAACAACCATTCCATCATACATTCGCCTTGAATTAGTTGCCAAAAAACACGCTGAGTAGATCACTTTCTTATACTGATTGGTATTGTTACTTTATGTTCTAAATAATAGCTAAAATGCATTAGTGATGACAGCGAAAGCTGCAGATTATATTTGGAGTATCTGGAGCCTAAGGGATATGGATCTGGGGACAAATGGTGGTAATAGCTTTTTTACAAATAGTATTGGCTATTGTGTAACGAATGATGGGCAATATTGGGTGTGCGAGAAGGCTAGTGTACGGATAATAATGACTATGATGAGGTTTGAAATAGTTTGGAGGGAATTAATTAAGCTAGATAGAAGTGGTGGAGGGAGAAGGATTCGAACCTTCGAAGGCTGAGCCGTCAGATTTACAATCTGATCCCTTTGGCCACTCGGGAACCCCTCCACATTTTCTACTTTTTTACTTTCGAACTTTTTACTACTGATAAACTTTATATCGAATAAATTGAAGTGGTGGAGGGAGAAGGATTCGAACCTTCGAAGGCTGAGCCGTCAGATTTACAATCTGATCCCTTTGGCCACTCGGGAACCCCTCCACATTTTTCAACTTATTTTTTTCTTCTTACTCTTACATCTTTTAAATCAAGTTACTTATGCTGTCGACAAAATAAAGATGGTGGAGGGAGAAGGATTCGAACCTTCGAAGGCTGAGCCGTCAGATTTACAATCTGATCCCTTTGGCCACTCGGGAACCCCTCCGCATATATCTTTATCTTACTTTCAACACTTTTTCTCTCTTTAACAAAGCAGAGTACACAAATGGTGGAGGGAGAAGGATTCGAACCTTCGAAGGCTGAGCCGTCAGATTTACAATCTGATCCCTTTGGCCACTCGGGAACCCCTCCTCACTTGCGGCGGCAATAATAGTCACAAACGTTTGCGGAGTAAAGCCAATATTGAAATTAATTCTAAAGTTCTTGTTCAAGTGGTCGATTAACTATCAACGAGTTGATTTGTTGATGTTTTTTTATGCAGCCAGGTAAGATATTAGTTAATGAGACACAATTAGGCTCTCGCCTCAATCGCGCAATAGACAGCGATAGAAGGGGGGAGTTTGCGCTATTGCTCGCTTTATTGTCGACTGATGCGAGAGATATGGCTCAGTTTCACATTAAAGATAATGCCTTAACTCTGGAAGCTGAGCTCAGAGCTAAGTTTGACCTTCCGATTGAAGAGACATTAATTAGTGACTTAACACTTGAGCCATCACCGGTAGATAACAGTGAGCAGTTTCACCTGGGTGGTGCCAGAGCATTTCAACTTATGCAAGCCTTAAAGCCGGAAGCTATCGTTACCAGAGGTGAGGAATCTTTGGATATGCAGCAAGTTTTGGCCAACTGTGACTTAAATGTCAGGCAGAAATATCGCTACCAGACGCAAGGTGAAACGTATAGACCCGAAGTGATGCATTTTGTCGATCAGCTTTCTCAGCAACGTCAGATGAGTGAAACATTGGCCTGACCTAATAAGAAAAATTATAAGGTTTTGTGATCTAACCCTGAGTGATGTCGCGTAGGATCTAAGAAGTTGACGTATAATAAATGACATAGTTTATTTTAGAGTCTTTAAAACATGAAAAATATTAAGAGTGCCCAATCAGATCTCGTCAACGATACTTGCAGCGACTGTGGCAGCTATGCCGATATTGGGGCTGTGATTGATGAGCATGATACACAGCTAGCGATAAGTTTTACCGGAGATGCCGCTCAGGCAGAAGCCGAAGCGATGTCTGCGAAAGCAAAGAAACGATTCGAGGAGATAAAGACCGAGATTAAATCTGAAAATTCAGAGGTCACTTTATTGCTCAACTTCTCATTTAGTGCCGAAAAAATGATTTTTCAGCTCGAAAACGGTATTTAAATTAACCGGTGTGTTGCCGACTCGTGACCTTCTCGTGTAGTCTCCTAAAGAAAAATTATATTTAAAATCTGTTTGTATATTTATACATTGGTTTCATTATCTCTTGGCTCGCAAACCAAAGTTAATTTGAGACAACCAGCAAGCCATTTGGCTTGCTACTTCAAGGACATTTAGTGAAGAAACGTAAGTATCAACACTTATTGGAATTGATCGTTAATTCCAAAGCCAAACAAGAAGGTGATTTTCAAAAGACTGCCGAACTAGCCACAGAGCTTCTGTGTCAGCAGCTCCATGTCACGCACGTTGGTGTATGCATCCTCTCTTGTGATAACAACGAAATTAGTAACATAGCTAATTACGGTTCCTTGCTGTCCGACACATTTTTACGACCAGCCCCCCTCGATTGCCCTCATTATATTATCGAGCTTAAAAATCAGCGTCTCATCGATGCGACCGATATCGATACCGATGTAAGACTCAATGAGCTCGCTTCGGTCTACTTTGCCCCCAAGGGGATCAAGTCCACATTAGATATCGCAATCAGAATTAACGGGCATCTGGAAGGCGTGCTCTTTCTCGAGAGAAAAGATCATTTTCACTGGTCAGACTCCGAAATCCATATTGCGTCACAAGTTGCCGATCAATTGGCATTAACGTTGGCGACGCGCAATGCCTATGAAAAAGATGAAAAGCTCACGTTATTTTTAAGTGCGGCCGAGCAATCGGAACAGATCAGTATGTTAGTCAATCTTCATACCGATATTATTGAGTATGTAAATCAGGCTCATGAAGAGATATCGGGAGCCTCTAAAAAACAGATCATTGGCCGCTCGTTCAAACATCTCGATTTTGTTAAGCAACATCCCGAACAGGCCATGATGACATTGGCAAAAGTTCGAGAGGGTAAGTTTGCTAAAGGCGAATGTGAAATTACCCGCAAGGATGGTTCCTCCTATTGGTTAAGGTATTCGGTTAAGCAATTTATTACAGAAAGAGGCAACCATTTTGCGTTAGTTAATGCCGAAGATTGCTCCGAAGAGGTAAGGTATCAATCTGAGTTAGAACGTTTAGCATGGCATTGTGGTTTAACAGGCTTATACAATCGTACTTACTTCAATCGAGAACTTGAAAAAACGACGACGGGTCTGCTGATTTTAATCGACCTTTGTGGCTTTAAGCGATTTAACGATACCTATGGACACGAGAGTGGCGATATTCTTCTTATCGAAGTCGCGCGTAGGTTGAAACATTTTGCCAATGTAAACCATACCGATCAAATCGCGCGTGTGGGCAGTGATGAGTTTGCCATTATCCTGTCTGAGCAGAGCGAAGCCGATATGGAATACATTACCGCTAGGTTATATCGCCAGCTGATCATGCCTGTGACCATAGGTCGAGAGCATATCGATCCCAAACCCGCTCTGGCTATTGTCGATATTAACTCAGTCGAAGACCTGTTTTTACCCTTGGCATGTGCCGATATCGCACTACAATATGCGAAAAAGAAACAGGGTGATACGATTCAGATCTTCAATAATGCATTACTTAATGCCTTTAAAGATAACACTCAAATTGAACGAGATCTGCAAACCGCGTTGCGAGGCAGGGAGTTTGAACTCTATTACCAGCCATTGAAGGATCTCCAGAAGAAGGCTTATATAGGCGCTGAAGCCCTTATACGTTGGCATCACCCCAAGAAAGGGGTGCTGTACCCTGGTGCGTTTATCGATATAGCGGAACAGACAGGCTTGATCAATGCCATCGGTTCCTGGGTTCTCGAGGCTGCTTGCAGGCAGCTTAACCTATGGCAACACCATAAAATTGATATATCTATGCACGTTAATGTGTCCGCGAGGCAGTTTTTTAGCGGCAATTTGTATGAACAGGTATGGCAGTTAGTCGCCCGTTATCGTTTGAAACCGGGAACTTTGATTTTGGAGATCACCGAAACAGAGTTGATGGAAGATATCAAAAATGCCACGAAATTGTGTCAGGAGCTTTCTGAGCTCGGTGTCGGTCTTGCAATCGATGACTTTGGCACCGGTTATAGCTCTATGCGATATCTGAAACAATTTCCCATCAGTAAGCTTAAAATTGACCGCTCTTTCATCTCTGATTTAACGGTAAGCCGTGAGAGTCGGGAGATTGTGAGTGCGATTATTGCGATGGCATCTGCGCTGAACATCTCCTTGACGGCGGAAGGAGTGGAAACTCTGGAGCAGGAGAGTTTCTTGTCCGAGCATAAATGCCATCAGGCTCAAGGTTTCCTCTATAGTCCTGCGTTAAGAGAATCTGAATTTAGTCGATTTTTGTTTCAAGCGAAACCCGAGTTGATTCATTAGATACTGCCCCGTCTATAGGAATATCTCGGTGGATGACAGGGGTTATCTCATACAACACTGTTTAAACTTCTTACCGCTATTGCAGACGCAAGACTCATTTCTCTTTGGCAAAACCGCCTCTTTTTGCTCGCCCTGAGTATAAAGCCAGTGCCCATCGATACACTCAAACTGAGAGCATTCATGGATAGCATCGATCTCTGTATCATCTCTATACCAAGCCTGAAAGCAGACTTCTCCGGACTGTCCGCTACTCCTTGTCGATAAAATATCGAGAGACAACCAGCTTGTTTCTCCGCCCTGAGACAATGCCTGTGCAGTAAGACCGTCCAAATAGTCAGGGTGATGAGTCGCTATCAAGTATTCATACTCTTTGAGAACAAATGCGCTATAACGACTTCTCATTAATGCTTCAGGCGTCGAGGGGAGGGCTAAACCTTTATGAAACGGCTCACAGCAACGTGTATAGGTAAGCGGTGTCTCATCTTTAGTGTTACCACATGGGCAGATAGTGCCAGGGTTAGTTGTCATCGTTCTCTGTAGTTAACGGCGTAAATTGACGGCCATAATACAGATTTGGAGAAGGTTTTGCATTGTAGTAAAAGGGAGGTTCAGCGCGGTTATTAGTATCGACGGTCAAATACCATTTTCCATCTTCATTTTTCTTAGATACGGTGACGAATTTTCCGGCAAATTCGCTGACAGGTTCTTCTGCATCTACAGGAGGGTAAAAACGAATTAAATAGTAGCCAATATCGGTTGCATTAGTGGTTTCCATCTGACGTTCTATGACTCTGAAATCAACCTCAATTCGTGCTTCTTTGTGTTTGATCTTGCCAAAAAACTTTTTGTACAGAGCGATAATGTTTTTTCGCCCCATAGTGATCTCTTTACTCTGATTTTCAGGTATGTAGCAAGCGTCTTCGGCATAAATACTTTTTACCAGATCGGCATCGAGATGCTCAAATGCTTGAGAAAATTGGGTATAAAACTGATTGAGCGCGACGTTATCTTCAGGCATAGCTACTGCGGGCTGTAAAACACAGACAAAAGAGAGGAGAGAAGCTGCGAAAAATTTAAAAAGTGTCATTAATGATTTCAATTCTACTAATACTGATGTCACTATAATAGAAGGTGCAACCGATCTAAAGTTTTAGTTCTTAACAAAGTGTGTCTAAGAGGAGAATTCGGTAGTGAATGATGAAGTTTTATCCTTTCTGGACGAGATGGTAGGGGTTAAGCCTCTAACTGGTAGTGAGCAAGTCAGGCCGGCCCATAATAGTGAGATATCGGCATCCCAATTAGCCCGAAATAAAGCGGCACAATTAGCAGACGTGTTACTGCTGCTAACGACAGATATTAACCTTATCAATGCTGTAGAACCGGAAGAGGTGATCAGTGTCTGCCGGGACGGTGTTCAAGCGCCGGTTTTCAAGCAGCTGAGTGCAGGGAAATATGAATTTCTCTCGGAGTTGGATCTCCATGCTTTAAAAATACGACAGGCTAGGGAAGCGCTATATCACTATATCGAAGACAGGTATGAGAAAGGAGAGCGGTGCGTTCTGATCATTCACGGCAAAGGCTTTAAGAGTAAACCGATCAACGCCCTGATTAAATCTTTTGTGGTCAATTGGCTGACTCATCTGGATAAAGTGTTAGCTTTTCATAGTGCTAAAAGAGAGCACGGAGGAACGGGCGCTTTATATGTTATGTTGAGCAAGTCTGAAAACAAACGCACAGAGTCGAGAGAGCAAAATCATAAGGGTAGCGGTTTTAGATAGGTTGATTTAGAAGAGATATTAGCTTTGAAAAACGCTCAACATAATCAGTTGAGCGTTTTTCAATTCATTAGTCTGACGGTTTTAGACTACCAACCACACTGACGATTAGCTTCACTGTTTTGATTATCTAACCAGACTTGTAATGGCGCGAAGTAATCGAGAACGGCGCTGGCGTCCATCTCCTGACTACCTGTGACCACTTCCAATGCTTCAGGCCATGGGCGACTCTGTCCCATCTCTAACATTGCGTTGAGTTTAGCGCCTGCTTCCCTGTTTCCGTAGATACTACAACGATGAACAGGTCCCTTATCACCTGCAACGTCACACAATGACTTGTGGAACTGGAACTGTAGGATATGGGCTAAGAAATAACGTGTGTAGGGAACGTTACCGGGCACATGATACTTAGCGCCTGGATCAAAGTTTTCCTCACCTCGCGCAATTGGCGCCTTCACACCTTGATATTTCTCCCTTAGATCCCACCATGCCTGATTATATTGTTCCGGCGTGATCTCACCACTGAATACCTTCCAGCGCCATTGGTCGATCATCAAGCCAAATGGCATAAAGGCGACTTTATCTAACGCCTGTTTAAGTAGCAGGCCGATATCTTTCGATGCATCGGGTACTTCGTCCAGTAAACCTATCTGTTTAAGATAGCTTGGAGTGATGGATAGGGCGATGGTGTCACCAATCGCTTCATGGAAGCCATCATTGGCACTATTTTTAAAGATAAACGGCTGCTCTTTGTACGCGCGTTGATAATAGTTGTGGCCAAGTTCATGATGAATAACGGTAAAATCTTCGGCCGTTTTTTGAATACACATCTTAATGCGGATATCGTCTAAATCATCGAGATCCCATGCAGATGCATGACAGACCACATCTCTGTCTTTAGGCTGAACAAATAGAGAACGTTCCCAGAATGTGTCCGGTAACTCGGCAAAACCCAGTGAGCTGAAGAAGCTTTCAGCCTGTTTTACCATCTTTACTTCATCATAGTTATGTTGTGCGAGAAGCTCAGTTACATCATATCCAGGATCGGCGTCCTGTGGCGCGACTTTATCGTAAATATTGCCCCAACTCTGTGCCCACATATTACCCAACAGATGTGCTGGGATAGGGCCCTCTTTCGAGACAACCTCATCGCCGTACTCATCATTTAACTCGCCACGAACATAACAATGCAGTGAGTCATAGAGCGGCTTAACCTGTCCCCATAAACGGTCGAGTTCGTTAGAGAACTCGTCGGGCTTCATGTCGTATTGACTACGCCATAATTCAGATAGGTTGGCGTAGCCAAGATCTTTCGCCCCTTCATTCGCCAGCTCGACTTCACGTTTAAACAGAGGGCGCATAGGTTTGCCAATTTCACGCCATCCTTTCCAGACTTCAAGTAGTTCGGCCGGGTCTTGTGATTCAGCCATGATGGCCGACAGCTCGGGTTGTGTTAAACAACGTCCATCGTCGAAGCAGTACTTTCCTTTTCCGTAAAGTCCGTTTAACTCGGCGCTGATGTTAGCAAGCTCTGCATTTTTTTTAGGATCGAGAGGGGCTGGCAGCACCAAAGAGCTGCGTAAAATATTAAGTTTACGCAGACTGACTTCATCCAGGGGTAGTTGAGTATAGTTGGCTGCCATGGTGGCCAGTTTTACAGCGGTGGCGGTTTGTTTCTCACCTACGGCGGCTGAGAGGGCGGCCGTGTCTTCGGTAATGAAGTTACTGTAGATCCACTCAGCGCGGTTAATCTCTATAGACAGATCGCTAAGTTGTTTCTCTGATCCCTGAATAAATTGCTTGGCTTCATCAGTTTTAGATTGAGTGGCCGCATCAGAGTTTTGTGCCGTGTTACATGCCGTAGCACCGATAGACAGAGCGACTAGAAGTGAAAGCTTTGAAAGCTTTGGAGATAAACGTATCATCGAATCATATCCCTTGTTATTTTTGTGTTGCATATTTTACCCCAAAATCATCTGTTTAGTAGCATCAGATTGAAAAAGGCGGGAATATGAGATGAAAACCGGGTGATTATGTCCCTCAGACACCCATCTATCTCATGGGCTTCATACCTGAAACTTGAAGTTGGTGAACAGATAAGGCCCATTGATTAACTTTGTCATCGGACTCTTTCAGATGAGTTGAAGTTCCGCCTAGTTTAATTTCCCACTAGTTCGGCTACTTTTAAAGCAGAGAGAACAGCACCTTCCTGTAAGCCGTCATAGAGGTAAGCGCCAGCATGGTATGTGTGATTATCGCCGTTATGGTCGATGATTTTTCGACGGTAATGAAATGCTTCGACGCTATAGAGAGGGGTGTGATGTTCAAAGGATTGAATGATATTTTCTTTTGCGATCAAACTATCAATATTGTAGGCCAAGCTATAGTGCTGCTGTGAGGACAAGCCGCAGATCCGGCTTAAACTTGCGTTATAGCCCCATCCGTCTTTAGTCTGGAAAAAATCAAACTCAGATGGATGGGCTATGCCATAGCGTTGATAAACCAGAGGATCCCTATGCAGGACGGTTGTGGCAATATTCTTTTTCCATGGATCGAAAAATTGTACCTCACGCTCAGTAGGATCGGATAAGAGTGCCAGGACCTGATCAGGCGGGACGGCTAAAACCAGTTTATCGAAATTTACTTCAGTGCTATCCCTGAACCTCAATACTATCCCTGTATCTGAACGGCTTATTCCCTCAATGTCCGCATTGCGTATCACTTTACCGTTTAACAGGTGCTCAATTTTCTCGATGTAGGTGTAGACACCGCCATCTATCCGTTTCCAATCAGCCCAAAAATATCGTCGGAAAATATTAAACGCCAATTCCGCTGGAATTTTCATGATGGTTTTATAGGGAATAGAGAAACAATACATAGTAAATAGTTTTAGCCAGGTATTTTTTATCTGTTTTTTACTTACGTAGTCAGAAAAAGGCTTATCTCTGAGCAAAGAGGAGGGCTTTAAATATATCTGCAACAAGAGCCAGTTTGCAGACAGGTAAACAAAAGCGAGCTTAATAAACTCCAATATGAAGCTCACCCCCCGAATATTTCCGGTGATAACCCTAGGTGAAAGAAAGCGTTTCTTATTACGTCGGAGTATGGCTGAACCCACTTTCAAGGGTTCGAGTTCAACGTCAAGTTCATCCATCAATGCAAGAAAGTGCTTAAAGTTACTCGAAAACTCGACGACTCCACCTTCCAAAACCATGTCGGGAGCGATGCTTTCAATTTTGACATTTTTATTTACGGTGCGTATATGGCCGCCTAAGATGGCTTGCTTTTCATATACGGTAACCGAGTGGCCCTGCTTACTCAGATAGTAGGCTGTCACCATGCCACTGGTGCCGCCACCGATGATCGCAAACCTCATCGTTTCCCTCCCTAATAGCATCCGTCGTACTGGACAGATTATAGAATGCGCTCTCCAGTCAGGTTCTGGTAAAGCTTAGCCCCGGTCCAAAACGTACCGGCAAAACCAGCATAGCCGGATGAGGCATTACAAAAATAGAGACCCTTCAGTGAACTGTTATGATTTAATCTGCACAGATTGAAATAGCCGGGCGTCATCGCCGAACCATATGAGTTACCTTGAGGACACCAACAGAAATTTTCGTTTGTCGTCGGGCTACCTGTATTCTTGTAGGCTAAATATTCCCTGAAATCAGGGATATAATTATCTTCGACGATATCTATTATGTTATCTAATATGCCTCTTTTTCTCTTCCGATAAGCTCTGGAATCGCTGGCCTTCAGATCTTTAAAATATTGATAATCTGCGACGGTCAAAAATTCTATGATCTGTTGGCCCTCAGGCCGGTCAGAATGATCATCGGTTAAAAAACCAGGAGTGGAGATGGCAAAACTGGGGGCCGAATAATCATGTTGGTTATACATGGCATCAAACGCAGCGTTAAGATCTGGATTACTGGTATGGAAGATATTCCATCTACCAAAACCATAGTCTTGTAGATTGATATCCTTAACTGAACAGTAAGCCATAAAGTTCGAGGGCGAATAGGCATAGTCCAATTGCCTGCGCAGCTTCAGAGAAAACTTTTCGATGCCAATCAAGTGTGCGGCTTTCTTGGGGTCCATATTACAGATGGTGCATTTAGCCTCATAGCGTGCGGCCTCTTGGGTATTAAGATCGCTAGCTTCAACCCCAAGGACTCGATTGTTTTCGACGATAAATTTTTCTACATGAGTCTTATAGACAATCTGCCCGCCATTATCTTCAATGGTCTTGGCCAAAGAGTTAATGACATGCTCGAAATGCAGAGTCGGGTAATAGGCGCCCCTTTGATAACCGGTAAAAAGCAGTACCCAGGCACAAAATGAAAGCTGATTGGGTGGAAGTAAAAAGTCCGGCCATTGCAGAGCCAGCAGTGTTTGCGCCTCCAGAGGTAGCCGGTGTTTGTCAAAGACCTGCTGCAGGGTAGATCTGATGTTGTTAAACGCGGTTACTGTTTGACTGAAGTTTTTGAAGATATTCCTATATCGTTCGTCGCCGGAGAGCACCTCTAATCCGTCGGCAGTACGCCTGACTTCATCGATAAAGGCGGTGCACTGTTTAACATGATCAGGAAACAGTGCCCATAGACGAGCGAGCAGTAGATCTGTGTCATAGGGAATATCGAGTTGGTATCCAGGCATACGCATATGGTCGAACCCTTCAGGATCGAATGACTCGAAGGTTACCTGTTTATCGAGTTCGAGTTTCTTGAGAACCTTGTTAACGGTTTCACCCTCTCCGCAATTCCAGACATAATGAAGTTGAGCATTGAATTTGTAATGTTTGCCCATAGGGAAGGTATGGCCGAATCCTCCGGGGTACTGATGTGCTTCAAGCATGATCACTTTACTGCCCGCTTTTGCACTGAGTGCGCCGAACACTAATGCTGATAATCCACTACCGACAATCAAGTAGTCCACATCCATTATCGACTCCGTCTGGCAAGTGAGGGCAAGACTCGAGACTGATGCCCTGATCTCTTTGAGTTTTTACCCCCTGTAATATTGAGTGTAGTGCCCAACGCGATGGCCAGCAAATGAGGAAAATTGCTTTAAAAAATAGGAAATGCCCCTTAATGAGAATAAATGTCGTTCATTGATCTGTCCTTGTCTGAAAATAGGGTCAAATGATGGTTTAAAAGACAATTGTTAATTGTATATTGGGCGTAAACTATTTAGGATCACCTCAATATCTTTCCGATAAAGAATCAAGCTAATGACTTCTGATCTATATTTTATCTACGACTCCCATTGTCCTTGGAGTTACGCGGCCACACCTGTGGTAAATGCACTCAGTGAAGCTTACCCAGAAATGAATATTCACCTGCTTCATTGTACCCATTTCAACGGCAGTGATAGTGCGGGTCAGGAGCAAGTTGACGCAGTGTTGAAATTGAGTGCGGTTAAGTTTGGCAGAGAACATATTCGCTATGTTAACAGTCCCAAAAATGCCATAAAAACGGCAAATTTAATGGCTTGGATGCAAAACAAGCAACCTGATAAAATGTTACCCGTACTAAATGCATTGCAAAAAGCGCATTTTATCGAAGGTAATCCACTGAATAGTAAGCATGACTTCACTCATATTCTTGAACAGTTTAAATTGTCACCATCGAATAAAGTGTTCAGAGATGAGTTAAGTAGTGACGCAGAATATGTGCTTGAAGATATCAGTGAGATCCAAGAGATGATTGGAACTATGGCATTTCCAGTGCTCTTGTTGTCAACCGAAGACAAAGGTGTCTTTATCGACCATTCCTTGTATTTAGGCCAACCACAAGATGTTGTTGAAGCCGTAAAGCAAGAGTTAAGCTAGGTTTAATTAGGGACGTACTTTACCGGGTAAGATGTAATGGTACTGGTCGGTTAAGTGATAAAGGGGTCAGTGCAGTTTGTACCGACCTTTTTATTTCGATTCTTAGTTCGGGTTAGGTGGCTTTCCCCATAAAGAATGTAGTCTTGGAATGACTACTTACTACTTTACTGTGAACTTGGTGTTGAGTCGATTAATGAAGACCATAGCTTCATTGCTATCTATCACCTACATCCCAGTTTTCGATACCCTCAGCCGTATCAACACTTTTTCCAGTTCTCTCTTCGATATTGTCTTTTGGCTGGAGGTAATGCTACCGCTCTGTATTGTTTAATACTGCGCCAAAATAATTCTCGATAAACACCTTTCTCGCTCTCCAAACACGGCCTTAGATTGATCTCTGGATTATACTAGTGATAAGTTATTCATATTAATGAAATAACTCTCCTATGAATCCACATTAATAGTAAGCACACAAGGATTAGCATGGATAACGATGAAATTACAAAATCTCAAGAGATTTTGCTTAACATAACAAAAATTGTTGAAACTGAATGCCCTCAGGATGCGAGTGCATTATTAGAGGAGGGGTTCGTTTTACTGGGAATAAGTACTAGCATTTTTGAAGACAGTGAAAATCGTTTTGTTTATTCTCTTGGTTTTCCCAAACCAATTGCGGAACAGAGTGACTGGGCTCGCTCAAATTTTTAAGAAGCGATATAACGAGTCATTAAACCGTGAAGTGTGATTATGGGTTTAGTTTTGGCTGCTGGCAATGAGCGGCTAACCACCGGATTAACTGTTGAAATTATCCGACACAACTATGTGTAGAGAATGATGAAAGATAAAATTGGATCTATTGAGCGCCAATCGATTTCCATCGGTATTGTGGCCAACTTTGTGATGGCATTGAGCGGCTGGGCGACGTTTTATCTGTCTGGCTCTCAAGCTTTACTGCTCGACGGTAACATGTCATTTATCCTGTTTTTATCTTCGATAGTGGCGCTTAAAATATCGAAGATTAAGACTATTCGCTCAGAGAAGTTTCCCTTTGGTTTGTACGTGACCGAAGCGCTGTATTCATTGATGAAAGGCTTGCTGCTGCTCGGCGTTATCATCTCGGCTATCACCTCTAACGCCAGTAAGATCTTCCAATACCTGGAAGGAGAGCCGCTTAATATGATAAAAACCGGACCAATCGTTTACTATGCCATAGCCATGGTATCGATCTGTTGGGGATTATCGGCATTTTATCGAATGCAAAACCGGCGTATCAAGATGGGCAGCTCAATGCTCAAGGTTGACCAAAAGGCCTCATTTATTGACGGCATGCTTTCGGCTTCTACCGGTACTATCTTGGTGGTGATTGGTTATGTTCAACCCGGGACTCAACTCGATTTTCTGCTCTATATTGGCGATGCCTTGTTAGTGATACTGCTCGCTGTTGCGATACTTGGTCAGCCGATCGGCATCATTAAAGACGCATTCATTGAATTGGCGGGTGGCAAGTTACAGGATGAAGTGCAACATCAAGCTATCGAAGATAAAGTAAACCGCCAACTCGAGCTGCGGGGAATAACCTCAGAGGCGCTAAATATAGGTAAGACGGGGAGCAGTTACCTGGTGATTATCAGCTTGTCTTTTAGTAAGTTGGCAGGGCATAACAGCAATGCCATCATGGGGTTTAAGGAGTCACTGACAGCGGAGCTTGCAGGTGAACTCACCTTTGTGGATGTCGAATTGGTGCTGATTTAACGGCCCAAAAGATTATAGGTATTGTGTCACTGAAAATATCGATAACAACAACTTATAGAGAGCAGGAGCAAGGATGTCTGAATATACAGCCGTAATTCGATGGGCTCGTAGTGAAGGTGAGTGCTTCATTGATAACCAATATAGTCGAGGGCATACATGGGAATTTGATGGTGGGGTTATTGTGCCGGCTTCATCTTCTCCCCATGTAGTCCCACTTCCTTATTCTGTAGAGACGAACGTTGATCCTGAGGAAGCGTTTATCGCTGCCTTGTCCAGCTGTCATATGCTGGTGTTTCTCTCTATTGCTGCCAAGCGTAAGTACATCATAGAAAGTTATCTTGATAATGCCGTCGGTCTTATGGAAAAAGACGGCGACGGAAAAACATCAGTGACCAAAGTAAGGTTACGGCCTCACATCATCTTTTCTGGTGAGCGTCAGCCAACAATGGAACAGTTGGAAAAAATGCATCACCTGTCTCACGAGAATTGCTTCATAGCAAATTCGGTAAAGACAGCAGTGACAACTGAAATTATTGTCTGATGTTCTGTTTATTCATCAAGGAAGCATCATTGAAACTGTTCATATTTGTGTTTGTTTTTCTATGTAGTACGCCATTATTGGCAGATGCCGCCTTTGAAATCCCAAGAAGTACAGTTATAGAATTGAAAGAGCCTAAGACGGATAGAGTCTATCCTCTGTTTATCAAGTTCCCTCGCTCCTATCATAGTGACGCTAAGCGAAAGTACCCGGTTATCTATCTAACCGATGCCTGGTACAGCTTTCAACTTGTTTCCGGCGCGATTCGCTTTCCTATGAATAGTGGTGTCATGGAAGAAGCCATTATTGTTGGAATTTCATATTCTGAAGGATCGAGTGGATCTTCGAGTCGAATAAGAGATTACACACCGATAAAAGTCGATAGTTGGAAACGTGAAACGGGTAATGCCGATGGGCATATAAAATTCATTAAGAATACTGTTTTTCCTCACATTGAAAGTCATTATCGAGCAAGCTCAACACAGAGGACATTTGTCGGCAATTCTCTTGGTGGTTTGCTTGGAACCTATATCCTATTTACACAACCTAATATGTTTTCCAGTTACATTATTGGCAGCCCTTCGGTCTGGTTTAACGATAACTACATATTATCTGAGTCAGTAAAAATACCTACTCGTCCTGTTCGGGTATATTTATCTGTGGGTAGTCTGGAGAGGCCTGAATACGGTCAAAGCGAAGATATGGTTGCCGATGCTAAGGCCTTGGAAGATAAGCTTAATGGTTATAAGTATCCAAATCTTGACCTGAAACTTTCAATCATTGAAGGTGCCAGGCATGCTACTGCTTTTCCTACTACAGTGATTCAAGGGTTGGACTGGTTATACGGAAAATGATGAAGCAGATAGTGTGTAGTCGATGGCACGGCGCGCAAGGCGACATGTTTAATTGGCAACCTTAGTTATCAAAAGCGTTACTGCCAGAATAACCAGACAAAGGTGGATAGGGTGACGATACAGATAAGATTAAGAATAACCCCCACTCTCATCATCTCTCGCTGTTTGATATGACCTGAGCCAAACACGATAGCGTTCGGCGGCGTGGCGACCGGCAACATAAAGGCGCATGAAGCACTGATACCTATCAGTGCTGACAGAATAACAGGTGATACACCCAGCACTTCCGCTATCGAGGCAAATATAGGGACTAACAGTGCCGTACTTGCAGTGTTGCTGGCAAATTCTGTCAGGAAAACGACAAAGGTCACTACCATCAAAAGGATCACAAACAGATCGGCCTGCTCAAGGTATTCACTTAAGCTATGGGCCAGAAAGGTACTGGTGCCGGTTTCTTTTAGTACATTACTGAGGCAGATCCCTCCACCAAATAGCAGTAATACCCCCCAGTCTGTTGTGTTGTCTATGTCTTTCCATTCTACGACTCTGGCAAGGCTCAACATGATGATAGCAAGGAGGGCGACCAGACTATCGAATCTGCTATAGCCACCGAGATAGGCATTGAGTGGCTTACTGAATATCCACAGGAATACAGTTATGCCGAAGATGATAAAAGTGGTAATTTTTGCACTGCTCCATTTGACCTGTTCACGGGGAATGTTGAAGGTGTAACTAAGATTTGGCTTTAACATCAGGTAAAGCAGGCTGACTGCTATAGGGAGCAGAATCAAAGTTATCGGCAAACCCAGCATCATCCACTCTGTAAAACTGAGACCAACCTCGGCAGCCGCGATTGCATTGGGTGGACTGCCAACGATAGTGGCTATTCCACCGATACTGGCACAATAAGCGATTCCCAGCAGAACAAAAACATAGGTGTTGTGATCACTCTTGTCATCGACTTTAGCTAAAATACCCAGTACCAATGGCAACATCATCGCCGTCGTAGCCGTGTTACTGATCCACATAGAGAGAATGGCTGTCACTGCGAATAACATCACGACTGCGACACTCATCTTTCCATTCGCGAGTTGCAGCACTTTGTCAGCAATGACTTTATCTACTCGCTGGCGGTGCAGGGCAGCAGCAAGAGCAAAGCCGCCAAGAAACAGAAATATGATCGGGTTGGCGAAGTTGCTAAGGGCCTGAGGTGTTTCGAGGACACCGAGTCCCGCGGCAAGCAGAGGAACGAATATGGCGGTGATCGAAACGTGAATGGCCTCTGTCAGCCACAATATGGCAATAAATATTAGCAGGCTGAGACCTATCACTATATCAGGTTGAAATGGCAGTGTATTTAACATGACCACAAACAGGAGTGCATCGGCAAGAAAGATCAAACTCTTGCGGTGTAACAACCAATCTTTTATGGCGAGAGACAAGCTATGCATATGCTTTCCTTAGCACCGATCCTTTCTTTGACTAATGACCTACGTGAGAGAAGCTCATAGGGTCGTCTGTATAGATTTTACGGATAGTACTATTATTGCACAGTTGAGCGTTTTTACTGGTAATTTAATAGACATAAAACAGTTGGTTAAAATATCAATTTAACGAGGGGAGATATTCGGCAGGAGTTGATTGTTTTATCTGTTTACGGTCTGTCGTCTATCAGTCATTTACCTCATGGCAAAGCCAATAATACCAATCGGTATAAGAAAGTGGTCAACTCAGAGTTATTTTTGGCTGCATAATTCAAGGCGAAGGAGTGAGGGAATGGTGATCCCTTTTGAACTCATTCAACACGGAAGTAGGCAGCCAAAAACACTCCTGAAAGGCGAGTTTTAGCACTTGTGATGCGGCGTTAACGAGCTTAAACGTAGAATAACTATGTTCCTCACTCGTTGCCTTGCCTCACAAGCGCTAAACTCTCGCTGAGTGACCACACCTTTATACCGATTGGTATAAATCCCCTGCGTGACTGAGAAATGTTTAAAAATGTTAATCTCATATGGAAAGGAGCTATCTGGGCGAACATGCGTAAACTTCTGTGAGTTTCAAACGATAGTCGCATTAATACCAGACTTTCTTTGAAATAGTACACATAGAGTGCAATTGATAGCTAATTTCATTTGACAAAAAGTGAACCAATGTTTAATTTAAACGGGTGTTTAAAATAGAGTGATAAGGTCACGGAATGGCAAATAGATCCGATACTAAAACAAGAATACTGGATGCTGCAGAAAAGTTATTTGCAGAAAGAGGCTTTTCTGAAACCTCATTACGTCTGATTACCAGTAAGGCCGAGGTCAATTTGGCTTCAGTTAATTACCATTTTGGTTCAAAAAAAGAGTTGATACGTGCTGTATTGGCCCGGTATCTCGATGTCTTTATGCCGGTTGCTTCGGCCGAAATCGTCAGATTGCAGGCATCGGATAAAAATGCCTCACTCAATGATATCTTTTCTATCTTAGTAGAGCCTCTTCTGGATCTGAATAAAGTAAGAGCCGAAGGTACAAGCACCTTCTTGCAGCTTTTGGGCCGTGGCTACATTGAAAGTCAGGGACATCTGCGCTGGTTTATCACGACTCATTACGGCGAACATTTAGATCAGTTCGTGAAAGCGGTTGCCGCAAGCGCACCCCATATTCCCCCCGCTGAGATGTTTTGGCGTTTACACTTTACCTTAGGTACGGTCGTATTCACTATGGCTTCGGCAGATGCTTTAATTGAGATAGCCGGAGCCGATTTTGGTGAGCAAAACAATATAGAAACGGTTATTCGTAAAGTGATCCCATACCTCTCTGCCGGTGTGTCAGTTCCTGTTAATTAAGGCGCAAAACAAAAGGTAATACCATGACTCTACTTATACTTGCACTACTCGTAATCATTGTGCTTTTTGGTGTCAAAAACATCAGGATGCAGTTTATCACTCGTCCGATTTTTTCATTTTTTAAGAAGCTACTCCCGCCTCTGTCTGATACAGAAAAAGAAGCGATGGAAGCCGGCGATGTTTGGTGGGAAGGTGAACTTTTCAGGGGTAAGCCTAACTGGGAAACACTACATAGCTATGGTAAGCCTAAGCTGACCAATGAGGAACAAGATTTTATCGACAATCAGGTCATGACAGCACTGACCATGATTGATGATTTCGATATTGTTCACAACCGCAAAGACCTGCCGCCAGAGCTTTGGGAATATTTTAAGAAAGAGGGCTTTTTCTCCCTTATTATCCCTAAGCAATATGGAGGTAAGGCATTTTCGGCTTATGCTAACTCAACTATTGTCGCTAAATTAGCCAGCCGAAGTGTAAGTGCGGCCGTGACGGTCATGGTGCCTAACTCTTTAGGACCTGGCGAACTTCTTACCCATTATGGTACACAAGAGCAACGAGAAAATTGGCTACCTAAACTCGCCTCTGGTGAAGCTGTGCCTTGCTTTGCGTTAACGGGTCCCGAAGCGGGTTCTGATGCGGGCGCGATTCCAGATGAAGGCATCGTCTGTCGTCAGGAGTTTGAAGGTGAAGAGGTATTAGGATTAAAACTTAACTGGGATAAGCGTTACATTACGCTGGCTCCGGTTGCTACAGTATTGGGGCTCGCGTTTCAAATGCGTGATCCTGACGGTCTACTCGGTGATAAAGAAGCCCTTGGTATTACATGTGCCCTGATCCCAACGGATCATCCGGGAGTGAAAGTGGGTCAGCGACATAACCCACTGGGCATGGCATTCATGAATGGTACGACTTACGGGGAAGATGTCTTTATCCCGCTGGATTGGATCATCGGTGGTCCACAATACGCGGGCAGAGGTTGGAGAATGCTGGTTGAGTGTCTTTCTGCCGGCCGAGGGATCTCATTACCTGCACTGGCGACGGCTTGCGGTCACACAGCCACTAAGACCACTACCGCGTACAGTTATGTACGTCATCAATTTGGTTTATCAATTGGTCAGTTCGAAGGTGTTCAAGAGGCATTGGCCAGAATCGTCGCCAATACTTATCAGCTTGAAGCAGCTAGGCGCCTCACAACTACAGGTATTGACCTGAAAGTTAAGCCCTCGGTTGTCACTGCGATAGCAAAGTATCATATGACCGAGATGAGCCGTGATGTGCTTAATGATGCGATGGATATTCAGTCAGGCAAGGGCATCCAGCTTGGACCGAAAAACTATTTAGGTCATCCTTATATGGCCAACCCTATTTCGATTACGGTCGAAGGGGCAAATATTTTGACCCGCAGTTTGATGATCTTTGGCCAGGGCGCGACACGTTGTCACCCTTATGTACTTGCTGAGATGGAAACTGCCGCCATGGAAGATTCCAGCGCTGCATTGGAAAGGTTTGATTCTCTGTTGTTAGGCCATATTGGCTACGGTGCCAGAAATGCGTTTAGTTCGCTGTTTTGCGCATTAACCGGCAGCCGCTTCAACCAATCGCCGGTTAGCGGTGAAACACAGCAATATTATAAGGATATGACCAGACTTTCGTCGGGTTTAGCTTTTGTCACTGATCTTGCTATGTTGATCATGGGGGGGGACCTTAAGCGTAAAGAGATGTTGTCTGCAAGGTTGGGGGATGTGCTCAGCGAATTGTATTTAGGCTCTGCGACATTAAAGTTGTTTGAAGATAATGGCCGTCAGCAAGATGATCTCCCTGCCGTACGATTTGTGATGGCAACCCGGTTGCAGAAAGCGGCAAAAGCGTTGGATGGTGCGTTGCGTAATTTCCCGAATCGCCCCGTTGCTTGGATAATGAGAGCCTTGATCTTCCCACTAGGTAATCATTTTAATGGTCCTACGGATAAGATGACCACAGATTTAGCTAAGGGAATGCTGCAACCCGGACCTGCCAGAGACAGACTTACATTCCTTTGTCCCGAGTTTGAAGGTGATAAAGGTGGTATTGCCGAGGTTGAAGATGCATTTCTTGCTCAATTTGAATGTCGCAATACTTATAAGAAGATCAAAAAAGCTCAGCGCGCGGGAACCTTGCCGAAGAAAATGGCCAACATGGCACTCTTTGAGATGGCTCTTGAGGTATCAATAATCAATAAAGGTGAATTTGAAGCTATTGTGAACGCAGATAAATTACGTTTAATCGCGATTCATGTTGATGAGTTTGAAACGCTGTAACAGTGAAGCGAGAACGATAGTGTTATAACACACTGACTCAGTCGAAAAAGGCACCCAGCGGGTGCCTTTTTTAATCTTTGCGAAACTGACAGCAATAGATCAAAAGCTGACATTCGACACTCCACCGAAAAAGCGGGATCACACATGAGTGTGTAGATTTTTAACAAGGGGAGAGACTGGTGAAAAGAGACGGGTCTGTATATTTATGTCAATGCTATCGATATCCAGATCAAACAGGCAAAAAAAAGGTACGCCTGAGCGTACCTTTCTTAGAATGAATATCGAAATTAAGCGACGATTAATACTTTACAAGTATTTGTTCCGCCGATAGTTTCCATAGTGTCACCCTTAGTCATCAAGACCATATCACCGCTCTTCAGGTAACCTGCTTGAGTCAGTGATTCTAATGCTTTCGAGGCAAGCTGTTCTGCAGCGAACTGCGTAGAATCAAAATGTACAGGCTGAACACCACGGTAAAGCGCCATTTTAGCTAGAGTCACGTCATGACGAGACAAAGCAAAGATAGGCAGTGCAGAACTGATGCGTGACATTAACTGAGGTGTAGCACCTGATTCAGTCAAGGCAACAATCGCTTTCACACTTTTCAGGTGGTTAGCTGCATACATAGTTGAAAGTGCAATTGTCTCTTCAGCAGTAACAAAACTTTCATCTAGTCTGTGCTTAGATACTTGTACACTAGGATGCTTTTCAGCACCAAGACAAACATCAGACATCGCTTGTACAGTTTCTTCTGGGAAGTCACCGGCAGCCGTTTCAGCTGAAAGCATTACAGCGTCAGTACCATCGAGTACTGCGTTTGCAACGTCCATAACTTCTGCACGAGTAGGCATCGGGCTTGTTATCATTGACTCCATCATCTGCGTTGCAGTGATGACACTCTTGTTGAGTTGACGTGAGCGACTGATCAGTTTCTTCTGAACAGCAACTAACGCTGGATCGCCGATTTCAACACCTAAGTCACCACGGGCAACCATGACAACATCAGAAGCGCGGATCACATCATCCATTGCTTCGTCAGTCGCGACGGCTTCTGCTCTTTCTACTTTAGCAACGATTAGTGCATTGCTTCCCGCTTTTTGAGCAAGCTCTCGTGCGTAGTCAAGATCTGCACCACTGCGAGGGAAAGAAACGGCTAAGTAGTCGACCTGAATTTCAGCAGCTGTGACGATGTCACGCTTATCTTTTTCAGTCAATGCAGCAGCCGATAAGCCACCGCCTTGCTTGTTGATGCCCTTGTTGTTAGACAGTGGTCCGGCAACTGTGACTGTAGTGTGGACTTTATTACCGTCAACACTTTCAACTCTAAGTTGTACGCGACCGTCATCCAACATCAGGATATCACCGATGCTTACATCATTCGGTAACTCTTTATAGTCGATACCAACCTGGTTCTCATCGCCTTCACCTTTTTCAAGATCAGCATCTAAGATAAAGCTTCGACCTAGGTCTAGCTGAACTTTTTTGTTGTCTTTGAAAGTAGAAACACGAATTTTAGGACCCTGTAGATCACCTAAGATAGCAACATGAACACCAAGTTCTTTTGCTATGTTGCGTGTATCGGTAGCACGCTTAAGGTGGTCTTCAGGAGAGCCGTGTGAGAAGTTTAGACGAACAACGTTAGCGCCGGCCTTGATAATGCGGCGTAAGTTGTCATCGCGATCGGTAGCGGGACCCAAAGTTGTTACAATTTTGGTTCTGCGGAACATGAGATACTCCGTTAAGTTTAAAAAAATTCTGACACTATATTAACAGACAATACCTACTTTTGTAGGAAAATTACAAACAAAATGATCTAGCGCAAGTTCTAATTTTTGTGAAGTGCCACTAAATATTAGTCTAAATTTGGCAGTACGGTGAATGTTGTACTGCCAGAATGGAGCAGAAAGTCAATTACAGTATGGGATCTTTATCGATTCTAGATTCCTTCAATACCTCTTTAACGCGCTTCAGACTCTCTCTAAAGCGTGGTCCTCGTCGCAAGGTGAATCCGGTAGCTAACACATCGATAACCACTAATTGAGCCAGACGGGACGCCATAGGGAGGTACATGTCGGTATCTTCCGGTACTTCCATGGTGACGGGCAGGGTACATTCACTAGATAGAGGCGAGTTTCTTGCTGTGAGACCGATGACTGCCGCACCATTCTCGCGAGCAAGACGGGCGATATCTATCATAGACTTAGTCCGGCCTGTATGGGAGATAAGTACGATAACATCACCCTCACCACTATTGATGCAGCTCATACGCTGCATTAAAACGTCATCGAAACAGATAACAGGTACATTGAAGCGGAAAAATTTATTTTGCGCATCATGTGCCACAGAAGCCGAGGCTCCCAGGCCGAAGAAAGAGATCTTCTTAGCTTGAGTCAATATATCTACGGCTTTATTTATCGCTGCTGTGTCCACGCTTTGACGAGCCGTATCGAGCGAAGCCATTGAAGATTCGAAGATTTTTGTTGTATAGGAATCAGGGCTGTCATCTTCTTCTACATGTCGGCTGACATAAGGCGTACCATTAGCTAAGCTTTGAGCTAGGTGAAGTTTAAAGTCAGGAAAGCCTTTAGTATCTAACCGTCGGCAGAAGCGATTGACGGTAGGTTCACTGACATCTGCCATCTTTGCCAAAGTGGCGATACTAGAGTGGATCGCCGTTTGGGGTGAGGCAAGAATAACCTCAGCAACTTTGCGCTCTGATTTACTAAAATGTGCAAGGCTTTTTTGAACCTTTTCAAGGGTATTCATATGCGTACGTCCACTCGAAAGTAATGTAATTATATTTATTTTTTTCCGTCATTTTAGAAAGTATCTAAAATTGAGAAACACGGCCTTTATGGAGAATTATAATTCAGGCACTGGTAAAACTTTCTACTATATATAGTAATTTAATCACGAAAAGCATATCAGGTTTTGTGTGTGAATGCCTAGGGCACTAAGTCCCGCTTTTTTGCAAAATTTAGATGCAATTAACAAATTCTGTTGTTATATTACAACAAACATGTGAAATATTCATCGATTCGATGTGGCACTGTGACAAAAGGAGATTTAGGAGCTATGGGCATAACAACACCAGAAGCCAAAGCTTGTGATTTTGTATTGTTTGGTACTAAAGGGGACTTGGCTCGCCGTAAGTTACTTCCCTCATTATACCAACTCGACAAAGCTGGTCTTTTAAACGAAGAGACTAAAGTGCTCGGCGTTGCAAAAGATGCATTCACCCAAGAAGAGTATCAAGCGTTAGTCGTTAAAGCTTTGCGGGGGTTTGTGAAAGAGGAGTTGTGTGAACAGACACTCGAACGCTTCTTAGCACGTTGTCATTATATAGGTACTAATTTCACTGAGTCCGAAGGTTACAAGACTTTTCATGACATTTTAGAACCCAGTAAACGTGTCATGGTGAGTTACTTTGCTACTCCTCCAGCCATCTTCGGTGATATTTGTCGCTGCCTCCACGAACAAAATCTTATCTATCCTGACTCACGTGTAGTTCTTGAAAAACCAATCGGCTCAGATCTCGAATCTTCTAAAGTCATTAATGACCAAGTTTCAGCTTATTATAAAGAGAGTCAGGTTTACCGTATCGACCACTATTTAGGTAAAGAGACGGTACAGAATCTTATTGCGCTTCGCTTTGCCAATTCACTGTTTGCGTCTAAATGGGATAATCGTACCATCGATCATGTACAGATCACGGTGGCAGAAGAGGTGGGTATTGAGGGCCGTTGGGGTTACTTCGATAAAGCGGGTCAAATGCGTGACATGATCCAAAACCACCTGCTACAAGTATTAACTTTGGTCGCAATGGATCCACCGGTTAACCTGGATGCCGACAGTATTCGTGACGAGAAAGTAAAAGTGCTTAAGTCACTGCGTCCGATCAATTCAGATAATATTTACGAAAATACCGTTAGAGGCCAATACTCTTCAGGTTTCCTGCAAGGGACTCCCGTTCCTGGTTACCTCGAAGAAGAGGGGGCCAATACCCAGTCTAATGCGGAAACATTTGTCGCCTTGCGTGTCGACATCGATAACTGGCGTTGGTCTGGCGTACCTTTTTACCTTCGAAGTGGTAAACGCATGCCGACTAAGAGTTCTGAGATTGTGGTTTACTTCAAAAACCCGCCTCATAACCTTTACCGCTCAAACTATCGCAACTTGCCGCCGAATAAACTCACCATTCGTCTTCAACCACATGAAGGTGTTGAAATTCAGATGATGAACAAGGTGCCGGGTCTGGAACAGAAACAACGTCTGCAAACAACCAAACTCGATTTAAGTTTCTCCGATACCTTCAAGAACGAACGTATTGCCGATGCCTATGAGCGTCTGTTACTCGAAGCCATGTTAGGAAATCAAGCCTTGTTTGTTCGTCGTGATGAAGTTGAACATTCATGGAGATGGGTCGACGGTATTATTGAAGCTTGGGAAGATAGCAACGAGAAGCCAAAGGCTTATCCTGCCGGAAGTTGGGGGCCAGTGGCATCAGTTGCATTGATAGCCAAAGACGGCCGTTCGTGGGACGAGTAGAGGAACATGACTATGATTAAAGAAAGTGTGTTCAAATCTTTTGATGATAAATCATCACTGGAAACCCAGCTTGCAGAGCGAATCGCTAAGCAACTACAGGAAGCGGTCGATATCCGTGGTAAGGCGAGTCTGATTGTCTCAGGCGGTTCGACACCGCTTAAACTGTTTCAGTTACTGAGTAAGAAAAGCATCGATTGGTCCGAAGTCTATATCACCCTTGCCGATGAGCGTTGGGTCGATAATGACTCAGATGCTTCAAATGAAAAGTTAGTCAGGGAGCACCTGTTACAGAACAGAGCGTCTAACGCCAAGTTTCGTGGCTTAAAAAATATGTTTTCCTCTCCTGAAGAGGGATGCCTCATGGCTAGCGAACAGTTGGCCCATTTCCCACGTCCATTCGACGTAGTGATTCTGGGGATGGGTAACGACGGGCACACATGTTCTTGGTTCCCTTGCTCTGAAGAGATAGATACCGCCTTAAATACAGAAGATGTGTGTGTGGCGGTCAATCCTGTCAGTGCTCCGAACCCCCGATTGTCGTTATCGAAAACCGCGATATTAGCCAGTCGTCAAATTTATTTACACATTGTAGGTGAGCAGAAACTCTCTGTTTACCGTCAAGCGCTTGAAAATGAAGATGCTAACAGCATGCCGATCAGAGCCGTCTTAGCTCAGCACAAGACACCGGTCGACGTTTACTGGAGCGCTTAAGGAGATATTATGCACGCAGTCGTACAATCTGTTACCGACAGAATTATCGCTCGCAGTAAAGAAACTCGGGCTAAATACCTGGCAGCACTCGATGAGGCCAAGCTTAATGGGGTACACCGTAGTTCACTGAGTTGCGGAAATTTGGCCCATGGTTTCGCAGCCTGTCAGCCCGCTGATAAACAGTCGATTAAAGCACTGACTAAAGCGAATATTGGCATTGTGACCTCATTCAATGACATGCTGTCGGCTCATCAACCTTATGAAGCTTATCCTGCACTGCTTAAGCAGGCTTGCGCCGAAGTGGGAAGTGTCGCGCAGGTTGCCGGTGGCGTTCCCGCAATGTGTGATGGCGTGACACAAGGTCAGCCGGGCATGGAGCTCAGCCTGTTAAGTCGTGAAGTTATCGCCATGTCTACGGCGGTGGGCTTATCTCATAACATGTTTGATGGTGCCTTGTTACTGGGGATCTGTGACAAGATCGTCCCAGGCCTATTGATTGGCGCCTTAAGTTTTGGTCATCTTCCGATGCTATTTGTTCCTGCGGGCCCGATGAAATCAGGGATCCCGAATAAGGAAAAGGCTAGGATCAGACAGCAATATGCGCAAGGTAAGATCGATCGTAAAGCCCTGCTCGAAGCTGAATCTCAGTCTTACCATAGCGCCGGAACTTGTACTTTCTATGGAACAGCTAACAGCAACCAGCTAATGCTGGAAGTGATGGGACTGCAACTGCCTGGTTCATCCTTTGTTAATCCGGATGATCCACTAAGAGAAGTACTCAATAAAACCGCCGCTAAACAGGTTTGTCGTTTAACCGAGATGGGCACCCAATATACGCCTATCGGTGAACTTGTTAATGAAAAGTCGATTGTAAACGGTATCGTGGCATTGCTTGCTACAGGCGGCTCTACCAACCTCACTATGCATATTGTTGCCGCTGCTCGCGCTGCAGGCGTGATTGTCAATTGGGACGATTTCTCTGAGTTATCGGATGCTGTGCCATTACTGGCTCGGGTTTATCCTAATGGGCATGCCGATATCAACCATTTCCACGCCGCAGGCGGGATGGCATTTTTGGTAAAAGAACTGCTTGATGGTGGGCTTCTACATGAAGATGTCAACACTGTCGCGGGCTACGGATTGAGACGTTATACCCAAGAGCCAAGATTAATTGATGACGAGATTAAATGGGTCGATGGTCTAGGTGAAAGTCTGGACAGTGAAGTGTTGACTAAAGTTGAGACTCCATTTCAGGCGAACGGGGGTCTTAAGCTACTTAAAGGTAACTTAGGCCGTGCCGTGATCAAAGTGTCAGCGGTTCAAGAAGAGCATCGTTTTGTCGAAGCACCTGCGGTTGTCATCGATGATCAAAATAAGCTTGAGGCTATCTTCCAAGCCGGTGATTTAGAAAAAGATTGTGTCGTTGTGGTCAAGGGCCAAGGTCCGAAAGCCATTGGTATGCCGGAACTGCATAAGCTCACCCCTATTTTGGGAACCTTACAAGACCGCGGTTTCAAGGTCGCGCTTTTAACCGACGGACGTATGTCTGGTGCATCAGGTAAAGTCCCTGCTGCTATCCATCTGACGCCGGAAGCGCTGGACGGTGGTTTAATTGCTAAGGTTCAAAATGGTGATTTAATCAGAGTCGATGCCTTAACCGGTGAGTTGACACTGTTAGTCGCCGATGAAGAAATTGCTGCTCGTGAAGCTGAGAAAGTAGACCTGAGAAGAACGAGTTATGGAATGGGTCGAGAGTTGTTTGCTGCATTAAGATCAAACTTAAGTAGTCCGGAAACTGGTGCACGTTGCACCAGCACTATCGATGAAAACTATTAATAAGGAAGAATTACGCAATGCTTGAGAATAACTGGTCGTTACAACCACAAGATATTTTTAATCGAAGCCCTATTGTTCCTGTTATGGTTATCAATAAGATTGAAGATGCCGTGCCATTAGCCAATGCACTCGTTGCCGGTGGAATTAGTGTACTCGAGGTGACACTGCGTACACCTTGCGCTCTGGAAGCGATAACTAAAATTGCCAAAGAGGTGCCCGATGCTTTAGTCGGTGCCGGTACGATTTTGAATGAAGCACAGTTGAAGCAGGCGGAAGAAGCTGGTGCTCAGTTTGTTATCACACCTGGTGCTACGCCGAGTCTGTTAAAAGCCGCTATGGCGGGGAAAATTCCTTTGATTCCCGGCGTTGCCAGTATCTCTGAAGTGATGACGGGTATGGCATTGGGGTATACCAATTTTAAGTTCTTCCCGGCCGAAGCATCCGGTGGCGTAAATGCACTTAAAGCATTTTCAGGTCCGCTTGCGGATATTCGCTTCTGTCCAACGGGTGGTATTACGCCAAGCAGTTACAGAGATTATCTGGCGCTTAAAAATGTCGATTGTATTGGTGGTAGCTGGATAGCTCCATCGGATGCAATGGAGCAGGGTGATTGGGAGCGCATTACACAGCTTTGTAAAGAGGCGATCAGCGGTATTTAAGTGATGCACCGTCTGGTTCCGTAATAATCGTTCGGTCTGAGTTTCCGTTTAGTACAAAGAGAAAAAGGCTATCCATTCGGATAGCCTTTTTATTACTTCTTACTGAGCGTTTAGCTTAGAGCTATTGAAGATGGACTCAACACGCCAGACTCGATATCTGATTTCACTCCCCTGTGGAAGATAAAAAACCTCAGGTAAACGACTGTCATATCTTATTTTCAGGTTACCGGGGATCTGCAGGAAAGCTTCTTTCTTAGCGAGTTCTAAACATGCCATCATGGTACTAGGTCCATCGGTGATTTGATTGACCCTATAGAATTGATATCCCCAGCCTTTAACTGAATCCTGTGTCAGCTCTCCCGTTAATCCATGTTTATTACAGTCCACCATTTTGGTCTGCCCTATCAGTATCTCGACCATATAATTTTGTTCATCATCGAGCGGTGGTAGCGTGAGGATATGCTGCTCCATGCCTTCAGCGGGTGATGGAAACATCTTTGAATCTTCGTGAATCTGGTAATTAGACGCGTTGTAGGTTTGCGATGTGATCATATTTTGATTAAGGCCACTTGGATGTGCCGGACTCGTCGCTAATGCATTAAATGATAGAAGAGATACAGCTAAGGCCGAAGTGGCGATTGCATGTTTTATCGTTTGTCTGATTATTGTCATTGTTAAGTTCTCCAAAAGAGCAGGTAGCTGCTTAAATATCATTAAGAAAAATAGCATTAAGCCAAAATTATTACAGGTAAATTGAATCAGTTAACCCTATAAACGGTTCAGTTTAAGAAAAGGGTTAAGTTTTTAATTTTTTATCATGCGAGAGGTATTTGTCGAGCATGAGCGGACTGACTTGTGCATAAATGACCATCTTGTGAGGCGGCTTGCAGCTCTTAAAGTTAAATTTACTGGTATCTACTTATGGATCAATTTAACTATTTTTGAGAAGTCAGACACGGAATGATGATTATTCCTATTTAGTAATATACTTTGACTATCAAAGTATATTACTATCAGTTAAGTTTGATTTTCAAACTATTTGAATGTCGAAGTATATGTATTCGAGATTATTCAGGGTTCGAAGCTTTACATTAAATTGATGGTCAACTGTAGGCTTAACTTTAAGCTAAATTAGACCTTGGCGACGAAAAATTATTTAACTAAAAAATCTATAGGGATGATATGAATAGCAAGTCTCACTCCATTCAGGACTGGCAACATCAGCACCAGTTTGCCAATATCAACAATGATGGCGAGCGTAATACCCGGTATGTTCTGTACCTCACCTTGATCACTATGATTGCGGAGATCGCGGCCGGCACAATCTACGGTTCCATGGCGTTACTGGCCGATGGCTGGCATATGGGAACACATGCGGCGGCATTTATGATCACGCTATTTGCGTATAGTTATGCTAAAAAACACGCCAATAATCCGAATTTTACTTTTGGTACCGGAAAGGTCAGCGTCCTCGGTGGCTTTACCAGCGCTATCGCCTTAGGACTCGTGGCTCTGATCATGCTGGTAGAGTCCGCTGTACGAATATTCAATCCGCAGCAGATCCAATTTAATGAAGCGATTATGGTTGCCCTGATAGGATTGACTGTCAATGTGATCAGTGTATTTCTGTTAAAAGATCACCATAGTCACGACCATGGGCACAGCCACGGTCATTCTCATGAACATGCTCACAGTCATCATGACCATTCTGACTGCGAAACACACTCAGATCATGAGGGGGATTCACCCAAAGAAGGGCATCATGATCATAACCTGCGTGCGGCATACTTTCATGTCCTCGCCGATGCGTTAACCTCAATATTGGCGATCTGTGCTCTCTTACTGGGGAAGCTATACGGCTTGAATTGGTTGGATCCTGTGATGGGCATAGTCGGCTCGGTGATTATCAGTCGTTGGGCATGGAACCTGTTAAGGCAGACTGCACCTATCTTGTTAGATACCAGCATCGAAGATCAGTATAAGAACAAGATTGTGGCCGAGATCGAATCGGAAGACGATCACCAGATCGCCGATCTGCATATCTGGCGTGTCAGTGCAGATCATTATGCGGTTGCGCTATCGATAGTGTCCCATAAGCCGAAAGACGCCGACTATTTTAAGTCTAAACTTAAGAAATTTGATCGATTGAGCCATTTGACCATTGAACTCAATACCTGTCGTCAGGCAGAATGCACCTAACGAGTATGTCATTAGAAATAAGAGAGTGTGATGAAGTCTACTGAAGATAAACTTAACCATGTGATGGTTGAGTTTTATGAAAAACTATCTTCCTGGGAACAGGCGGTAGTTAAAGACAAAGGCTATTCATTACCCTTGGTGCATACTGTGGAAATTCTCGGAGGAAACGGTCCGATGAGAATGAAGGAGCTGGCAGAGAAGATCGGGGTGACAACCGGTACTTTAACCGTGCAGATAGACAAGATGGTTAAATTGGAACTGGTTACCCGAAAACCTCACGAGTCAGACAGGCGCTCAATTCTTGTTGAACTTACGAGTCAAGGCCATGAGCTGTATGAGGAACATGATGCGCTTCATCTTCAGCTTACCGGCGAACTGACGGCTAAGTTTTCCGATGAGGAGCGTGCCCAGTTTCTCAGTTTTTTGCAGAGAGTCAACGCAGAGTTTTAACCTGTTTCATTTTTAGGGCTGATACTCACCACAAGTATCAGCCCTCGCTCAAATTTGCCCATGGATATTGCCACCTTAACTCCTCCGGCTATCCAGCTACAGAGTGCTAATTCAGATGTAATCCTCTTAGCAAAAAATTTTCTCGTTTGTACTACTTTACTATCAGAGGTATACAAAAGAATGTGTTATATTGTTATGAAATGTGAGTTGCTTTGTAAGCAATTGTGATTGGTGAGGATGATTAAGACGGTTTTTATTCAGGACGAGAAGATTAAATATAGAAAATTAATTCTGAAACTCATGGGTTTATAGAATAGGTAATCGCGCAGTTACTTATCGGTGAGTTAAAATAATAACAACATCCCTTTGGCGGTGAAGAATGAACTTAGCTAAACATCTCTCAGATACTGAAGTATCGGCAAAAATTCTCAGACATGCGGTTCCTACAATGTCAGAGCATAACATTCCTGTCACACCTGATAATTACGCCGTATGGTATGAATATTATCTTGGAATTAATCTGGACTTGAAACGTGCGATAGATGGCCTGATCTCAAACGGCATCTCCTTTAGCACCGAGGTTAATGCTGGGTTATATAAGAATTTTATTCAAGAACAGTCGCCTGAAATTATTGAAAACGTTCAGATTGAAACTCAGATCCTGATTAATAATCTATTGACTAAAATTAGTCAGATGAACAGTGGCACCGCCAGTTTGAATGATACCCTGTCTGAATTTCATCAAGATCTAAAACAGAGTCCAGACGCCGACATGTTACAGAAACTTGTCGATAGTCTGGTCGATGAGATGGACAATGTCATTAGCAGTAATAAGCAGATGGAAACGAGCCTTAATGCGATGAGTAGTGAGGTGAACTCATTAAAATCTGAGATGGAAAATCTCAATGTCTTGGCTTTGACTGATCAACTTACCTCTTTGCATAATCGCCGTGCTTTCGAAGAGGAAGTGCTGATACACATGCAGCGTTTAACCAAGACTCAAGAATCCAGCTGTTTATTGGTCATCGATATCGATCACTTTAAACAGTTCAATGATAATCATGGTCATGTTATTGGTGATAAGGTATTGACGTATATCGCCTTAGCCCTAAAGCAAGCCGTCAAAGGAAGTGACTTCGTTGCCAGATATGGTGGTGAAGAGTTTGTTGTTCTGCTACCCGATACCGAATTGGCCGATGCCTTGATTGTTGCCGAGCAGTTGCGCAGTAAAATTGCTGAGCGAAAATTGACAGTAGGGAAAGATAAAAAACTCTCCTTAGGCTCGATTACTGTCTCCATAGGGGCTGCGACGCTCAATATCAGTGACGACAGAGAGAGTTATTTTGTCAGAGCCGATGAAGCCTTATATCGTGCTAAGTCATGCGGTAGAAACTGTGTAAGAAGTGAATAGCATTTTTTTTAAGGCGAAGGCTCCGACGGAGCCTTCGTTTGATAACAGTAACGAATAAACTTTAACGTTTGAGTCTGCTTACCTCAATTTCATATCCATCTTGATCAGATGCTCTTCCATATCGAATGTCACCGTAAAGCCTAACCGTTTGGCTAAGTTAGCCATGCTGCGATTTTCGAACATGGTGAATCCGGTAAGTACCTGGGTATCATTGCCTTTGTAGTAGGCTATTAATTTCTCAAGCAGCAGCTTGCCCAGCCCTTGTCCCTGATGATCGCTTCTTACAGCCATGGCAAACTCAGCCTCGGTATTATCGGGATCGATCGAGGCTCTGATCGCGCCCAGTGTGATCTCTTCGCCGTCATCACCCTTTGCGGTGGCAATAAAGGCCATCTCGCGTGCATAGTCAATCTGAGTCAGTACCGCCATCTCTTCGTGTGTCATCTTTGAGCGAACGCCAAAGTAACGTTTGTATCTATCTTCATCGGACAGGGAGTTATCGAAGGCCAGATGTTTAGGTTCATCTTCAGGCAATATGGGTCTGAGCATGACCTCCCGGCCGTTTTTAAGAGTGGCTTCCTGCTCCAACTCTTTGGGGTAGGGCGATATCGCTAGCCTGGATGCATTGTCTACCGGTGTGTCGTGCAGCTGAATATTGACATCGAGAAGCGTGACGTTTTCACCTGCGCATAGCACAGGGTTAAGGTCGAGACTGGCAATTTCGGGACAGTCAATTATCAAATGAGAAATCTGAGTTAACATGACACACAGGGCATGCATGTTTAAGCCTAAAGGAAGATGTCGGTCTCGTAACTTCTGTGTTTTCAGCGCCTGGATCACCATATAGCGGGCGAGTGTCATATTCAATGGAGGAAGTGCCACAACCGCATCTTTAGTTGGTTCCCATTCTGAGCCTCCTTCACCCAGTAAGATCGCCGGTCCAAAGACAGGATCGTTAATGACTGCAACCCGGATCTCCTGTGCCCCTGCTGTTAGGGCCATCTTCTGTACGATCAGCCCCTCAATCTTGGCATCTGGGTTGGTTAATAACACCCGGGATCTGATGGCCGTTGCTGCCTGGATCACTTCATCTTCGCAAGTCAGATTGAGCATGACGCCATGGACATCTGATTTATGGTGTATGTCAGGTGATTGGACCTTGACCGCCACCGGATAACCAATCTTATTGGCCACCGTCACCGCATCCTCCGGGGTGTTGGCGACATAGGTATCGATAGTCTTGAGTCCATAGGCACTGAGGACCTCCTGAGATTCATGTGTCTCAAGAATTCTCTTACCTTGTCCAAGCGCCTTAGCGAGTCGCGCTCTGGCTTGTTCTGCATTGGTAGGAATGTTATCCGGTATAGATTGAGGGACCTCTTGCAGTAATTTCTGGTTTCTACGGTACTCAACCATATGCATAAATGCACCTACGGCACCTTCGGGTGTTCTATAGGTGGGGATCCCAGTTCGGTTAAAATGCTTTCTGGCCGGATAGGCAGAATCTTCACCACTCCAGTTGGTGAGCACGTTGACCCTGTTCCTCCTGGGATGTTTGGCAACCATCTCAACGAGTGCATTGGCAATTTCGACACTGTCTCCCAGCGCCGAAGGGGAATGCAGTACCAAGATCGCATCGGCATCATCGCTGTCCATCATTATCTCAACCGCTTTAGCATAGCGCTTAGCATCGGCATCACCGCCAATATCTATCGGATTTTGACCGGACCAGGTTGAGGGCAGCAGCTCATCGAGTAAATTTAAGGTTTCACTGTTGAGGCTGGCAGACTTTCCACCGCCAAGCATGAGTTGATCCAGGGCGAGTACTGCGGGCCCGCCGCCATTACTAACGATAGCGAGTCGCTCTCCGAGCAGAGGGGAGGAATGGGCTAAGGTTTCGACCGCGGCAAACAGTTCGATAAGATCGTTGACTCTGAGCATTCCTGCACGTCTGAAAGCGGCTTCATAAACGGCATCGTTACCCGTTACGCCACCGGTGTGAAGTTTAGCGGCGTTTGTGCCCTCTAAACTCCGGCCCGATTTGATCACCAAAATGGGTTTATTGCGTGAGGCGGCTCGAGCCGCCGACAGGAAATGACGTTTTTCGTTAATGGAATCGACAAAGAGCATGATTGCGTTGGTTCTCGAATCCCGACCCAGGTAGTCCAGTAGCTCATCGAAGTCGATGTCGGTCGCATCACCTAATGAGATAAACGAGGAGAAGCCGATCCCCTTATTATTGGCCCAGTCGAGTACGGTTGTGCATATCGCAGCCGATTGCGATACAAAAGCAATTTTGCCTGGCAGGGCACTGACATGGGCCAGGCTCGCGTTTAAACCGAGGTTTGGCAGCATCATCCCTAAGCTGTTAGGGCCCAGGATACGCATGCCATAGCGTTTAGCATTGAGCTGAGTCTCCTCCAGGAAACTAACCCCTTCATCGTTAAAATGGCTGGCCATGCCGGAGGCCATGATGATGGCCACTTTACAGCCAAACTGAGCCAAGGTTTCCACGACACCGGGTACACGAAAAGCGGCGGTACAGATGATGGCCAGATCGGGTTTTAAGGGAAGGGCTTCGATATTGGGGTAGGCGAGTACGCCGAGTACCGCTTCATACTTAGGGGTAACCGGCATGATGGGACCGGAAAACCCACCAGCAAGCAAGTTTTTCATCACCACGTTACCTGCACGTTTTTCGGTATTTGAAGCTCCGATAATGGCGACAGATTTCGGTTTAAACAAAGTATGCAGTGTACGTTGACTCATTCACTTTCCCCATCGATAGGCATAGCTACGAGTGTACCTGATATGTAGAATAAATCTCCTTAAATTTAGTAGGATAATTAGCCCGTTTACACTCATGTGCCGGGTTAAGTTGCGCCGTATTGAAGTTAAGTTATTTAGCTCTTATAGCGAGTATGTATCAACACGAATTCGATATGCGTTGAATTAAATTGATAGAAGCCAGTGAGGTTACAGTCTATATTTAACAGGTCGTTTGGTATTGAGGGTTATCGCTATATGTCATTTTTACTATCCATGCATGAAATGAATTGATTTCACTCCATTGTCCGAACGGACGCGCCTGCGGGCCGTGGGCAATAACCGCCATCAAGACTATCATTATCGGGGACCGATGCCGGGCGTGATGATCAATGAGTAGTCTTACTCGAGGGGGCAGTTTAACGGCTTGGCATTACTATACGCTTGTCATTAAGATTGGAGTGTCGTCGGGTAAGACAAGCTTTACCGCCGCTGGCAGAATACCAAATTTGTGATTTATACCAGATGTAGGCTCACCGTCCAGATTGACGGGAAGCGGTTGCCTCGATTGTATCTCCACTTCCGTTGCCTGAAAACGCTGTACATACTCACCATCCAGGGTCGGGTCCAATAACTCATCGACAACCTGTTTCAGCGCTGTTGGCGGGAAGTGCTCAAGCAGTATTACATCCAGCAGACCATCATTGAGATGGGCATGAGGTGCAAGCTGCTGTCCGCCGCCGGCCATACGGCCGTTACATATCGCACCCATCAAGCCTGCCCCCTGCAGGGAGAGCATGTTTCCATCGGCTCCCTTGGCGGTGACTTTTCCCTCGTAAGGGGTGAACTTCATGGCCTGGAGTAAGCCCGAGATGAAATAGGCTTGTCCCCCTAGTAAGTTTTTCAATTCGACCGGCGTTTCTACGGTGATCTGTGCGCCAAAGCCCGCAGAAGCGACGTTGATGAAAAACCTGTCGTTCGCTATCCCCAGATCGATACTGAGTGCCGTGCCATTAACGGCGAGTTCAAGGGCCGAGCCTATTTGGTTCGGGATCCCGCAGGCCGTGGCAAAATCATTGGCGGTACCCAGGGGCAGTATCGCCATTTCAGGGAGTCGATCGCTCTGAGAGTTGGAAGTGTCGATTCGCTTGGAAAGTGTCGCTAGTGAATCGGCTAACTCATTGACCGTACCGTCACCGCCTCCGGCAATGATACGAGTCACATTCAGATTTATCGCTTCATCGACGAACCTGGCGACATCACCCTGTTCCCAAGTACAGCGGACCAAGAGATCGTGTCCCTGTGAACGTAACTGATAAACAGATTGGCGGATCTCTGCAAGGCCGGCTTTCTTACCGTTCAAGATCAACATTTTCATAGCGGTTTCATCACTTTTAACTGGTGTATTAAAGCCTACTACAAGCGAAGGGATTTTACAGCCGCGAACCACTTCAGATACGTTAAAAATTCTGATGGTTCATAAGCTTCTGTTTATAGGTTGATTATTTTGGTTGCTATCGAATAACTTGGTTGATAAACGTACTTGTCGATGCTTCGATTTATTAGACCAAGATCCCACTTTGTTCTCTGTGTCGAATTTACTGTGAAAAGTCACAGTGAAGCTCAGATCAGTTTCATTATAAAATTTTAACATTATCAGGGAGCCACACGGCTTAAAGGGGAACCGGATGTAAATTCCGGACTGTACCCGCAACTGTAACTGAGGAGCGAGCTGCAAAGCCACTGACGATAGTCGGGAAGGCGCAGCAAGCATAGATCCAGGAGTCAGGATACCCACCTTGATAACGCAGCTGTAAAACTGGGCGGGCGCTCTCGGTTTTGTGAATTCATTCGTGTCTTTACCTACCTGGTTTTCAGCATCTTTTTTCCTTTGGGACAAGTTAAGATGTGGAACATTTCAAACCCTAATAATTCAAATTTTAAGATTACTGCCGATCCCATCGGTGGAGTCATGGGGTGACGGTAACTAAAATTCGTCGTAGTCAGCATGGCAGTGAGCTTCGTAAGGGCTATACCACCGGCGCTTGCGCCACCGCTGCAGCATTGGGAGCCTTGACGCGAATATTCGATCCCGCTTCAGCTGCCGAGGTTTCTATCCTGTTACCCATAGGTGAGCGGGCGAAATTCGGGTTGCTGCATCACCAGGCCGGGGACGTTTGTGCCACCGCTGGGGTGATCAAGGATGCCGGCGATGATCCCGATTGTACCCATGGCGCAGAAATTGTAGCCACAGTCTGTGTCAGCCATAGCCCGGGTGTGCGCTTCTTTGCAGGACCCGGGGTGGCAACCATCACTCTGCCGGGACTCGAACTCGGTGTCGGAGAGCCTGCCATCAACCCTGTCCCCCGACGGATGATCGAATCCCACCTTATTCCCTTACTTTGCCATCACGGCTTCAGTGGGGCCGACGTCACCATAAGTGTCCCCGGTGGAGAAGCGCTCGCGAAACAGACCATAGGTGAGAGGCTGGGCTTGAAAGGCGGTATCTCGATTTTGGGTACCCGAGGCACGGTTCATCCCTATTCGACCTCAGCTTACGCCGCCTCAGTGCGACAGGGAGTGCAAGTCGCAGCCAAACAAAATCTGAGTCAAATGGTGTTAACGACTGGAAGCCGCACCGAGAAGCAGGCAATGATTATTCACTCTGGACTGCCGCAAACATCCTTTATTCAGGCGGGGGATTTTATCGGCGTGGGGCTGCGCGCCAGCGCTAAATATGCCATGAATCGCGTCGAATTGGTGGTGATGATTGGCAAACTTTGTAAATTAGCCTGCGGAACCATGATGACCCACGTTACCGGCAGACAGGTGGATTTCGAAAGGCTAGGCGGTTTACTCACTGAGCATTGTGATGACCCGTCCTTATTACAATCGATAGCGCAGGCGCGTACAGGGCGCCAGCTCTTGTCCATCGTTCAAAACCAAGAGTTCAGACAAGCATTCTTGACAGACATTTGTCAGCAAGCTGCCATACACAGTTTCAATTATGCCCATAAGAAGTTAGTCGTATCTGTACGTCTTATAGATTTTGACGGCACGACATTAGCTAAAGTTACCCACGGAGATCACTGATGGACCCAATGAAGCAGATAACCACTAAGGGCAGAGATATAGAAGCCAGTTCATTCTCGATTATCGATGCCGAGATGGCCGAGCGCTACGGTGGTCATCAATTTACCGCTCAGCAATGGTCAGTGGTGCGGCGCGCCATTCATACAAGCGGAGATTTCGAGTTTGCCAAGCTGTTTCAATTTAGTGAGAGTGCGATAGATTCTGCACTCCAAGCTATAAGAAATGGCTGCCCCATAGTGGCCGACGTGACCATGATCACCTCCGGGCTCAGTAAACGAAGAATGGAGCTGTATGGCAACCAGGCTCATTGCTTTATCAGCGATGAGGAGGTGATGGCGACCGCAATCGAATCCGGAGGCACTCGGGCCGTCGAGGCCATGCGAAAGGCCAGAGATCTGGGTTTACTCGATGGTGGGATCGTAGGCATTGGTAATGCTCCAACCGCGCTATTTGAGGTGCTCAGAATGGTCGAAGCCGGTGAAGCGAAACCCGCATTAATCATCGGTATTCCCGTAGGGTTCGTGAAAGCCATAGAGTCGAAACTTGCCTTGGCAGAACAAGATCGCGTGCCATTTATTGCATCTTTGGGACGTAAGGGGGGCAGCCCTCTGGTCGTATCGACTTTGCATGCTCTCATGGTCGAGGCCGCAAAATGACGGGCAGCATTACCTTAGTTGGCATCGGCGATGATGGCTGCATTAGTTTAACGAGTCGTGCCATTAACGCGGTTGCTCAAACTGAGTTATTGGCCGGCGCCACTCGGCATCTGGATTTCTTTCCCCAGTACCGTGGTGAAAGGTTAACGTTTGTCAGTGGCCTCAATGGCTACCTTGCTCAGATCGTTGAGGCGGCAAAAGATAAAGATATCTGTGTGCTAGCCTCGGGCGACCCACTCTTTTTTGGCATAGGTAAAAGGCTGCTAAGACTGGTTGGCGAAGCGGATACACAAATTGATGTTGAGGTGATCACCTCGCCTAGCAGTGTGCAACTGGCCTGCGCCAAAGCCTTGATTCCATCAGATGATGTCAAGGTGATCTCTCTTCATGGCCGTCCTATGACGGGCTTAGTTGCTCGCCTGCAGCAGGGGGATACCTTTGCGCTGCTTACTGACAATAACCACAACCCAGTGGTTATTGCCAGACACTTGCTTAGCTATGATGAAACACGCTGGCGACTGGTTCTGTGTGAACATCTTGGCGGCAGTAAAGAGCGTATCAGGGAGTTCACCGCTCAAGAGTTAGCCGCAACATCGATAGATGATATCGAGTCTCTCAACGTATTACTCCTGCAGCGTCAAGGGCAAGCGTATTGGGGCGGCTTAGCCATGCATTGCCCGGATGGTGCTTATCAGGTGCTCACCCCATTAAATGGCTTGATAACCAAGGCAAACACTCGTGCTGTCGTTGTGGCGCGCTTAGGGTTAACTGCCAAGAGCGTGATGTGGGACATAGGTTCAGCATCCGGCTCAATTGCCATTGAGTCCGCCAAGCAGGCCTGGAATGGCCAGGTCTACGCACTGGAATGTAACCCGGAATGTTTCGATGTGATCGAGCAAAACCAGATGCGTCACAGAGTCGATAATCTCACCCTTGTTAAGAGTAAGGCGCCTTCTGGGTTAGATGATTTACCTGTGCCTGATGCCGTGTTTGTTGGCGGTAGCCGAGGGCAAATTGATCCCATCGTTGAACTTGTGATGAGTCGGTTAACCTCGGGCGGAAAATTGATCCTGTCAGCAGTGACCCTAGACAGTGTCAGCGAGTTTTTTGACCTATGTAAATCCAATCAATATCACTATGAAGTGGTGATGTTACAAAGTTCAGTCTCTCAGCCCTTGGCGCATTACCAGCGTTATCAGGCAGAAAATCCAATTCACCTGTTTGTGATCACTAAAGAAGGCAATAACACATGACCCAGAAAATCGGAAAACTCTATGCAATAGGTGTAGGGCCTGGCGATAGCTCATTGATGACGCTTAAGTCGGTAGAGTTATTGAAAACCATAGATGTTATCGCTATTCCTGAGAAGAATCGGGGCCAGCAGGATTCATTTGCCTGGTCTATCGTACGCGGCGCCATCGATGAAGATCTGATGCAGGGGCAGCGCAGCTTTTTATGGTTCCCTATGAGCAAAGACCACACCATTACCGTGCCAGCTTGGCGGGAAGGGGCGGCGACCATAGCCGAGCACCTCAAGGCAGGCAAAGATGTCGCCTTTATTACCGAGGGAGACCCTTCAGTCTTCAGTACCTGGGCTTATCTTCAGGAAGATTTAAATGAACATTTCGAAGAACTTGACGTTGAAATAGTACCGGGTGTCACCTCATTAACTGCGGTACCCGCGGCGACTCAAGTCCCGCTTTGTGATGGGGAAGAGCGTTTCTGTGTTGTTCCGGCAACTTATGGCGTCAGCATACTGACTGAGCTGGTCAAAGAGTTCGATACCATCTTGCTGCTTAAATGTGGCCGCATGGTGCCGGAGCTAATCAAGGTATTGGAACCTCTGGGACTGCTGGAGTGTGCAACCTATGTCTCCTATGCGACTGACCCTCGTCAGCGTGTCTTCACCGATCTTAGAGATGTCCCACCAGAGTTTTGCTACTTCGCCACTGTGCAGCTATCGGTTCGGGTTCGTAAAGGGGTGTTACGCCACGGTGGTCAGGCCTAATGTCGATTGCGGTACATGCCATTACTAAAAATGGTGTAGCACTTGCCCGTCAGCTGGCTAAAGTGATGCCTGAGGTGGATCTCTTTATCGGCGTACAATTCTCTCCAGAGGGCAATGAGACTGGGTTTTGTTTCCCCTTGTCGGTTCACTTTGACAGGCAATTTCACCAATTTAGCCATCATATCTGTCTGTTTAGTGTCGGCATCGCCGCCAGGATCATTGCTCCTCGTCTGGTCGATAAACGCACCGACCCGGCCGTTGTCTGCGTCGATGAGCAGGGACATCATGCGGTGGCATTTAGCGGTGGCCATCGCGGCGGCGCTAACGAACTATGCGAACGTGTTGCTTTTCTGTTAGAAGGTCAGGCAGTGGTGACTACGGCATCAGACAACGCACAGACTTTATCGGCAGACATGATGGGAGCGCATCTTGGTTGGACCCTGGACCCGAGTTACGAGAAATCAATTACTTCAGTCAGTGCAGCCATCGTAAATGCTAAACCTGTTGTTATCTGTCAGCAGAGCGGTGAACGCAGCTGGTGGAAGCAAGCGGGTCCATTGCCTCTGCATCTGGAACTGACCGAAGATCCGCAGCGCCTGCAACAAGAAGATGTGAAGGCTGGGATCCTTATCTCTGACAAGACTGATCTTGATCCAAAGTTAGCCGATAGTGCCGAGCTGGCGCTGGTGGTATGGCGTCCCAGGTCGCTGTTTATCGGTATTGGCTGTGATCGCAACACCCCGCAAAGCGCGATTGAAAGAGGCCTGGCCAAATTTATGGCTGATAACTTCCTTGCGATCGATTCAATCGCCGAACTGGCCTCTATCGATCTCAAAGCGGATGAAACCGGGATAGTTGCAGCGGCGAATCGATTAGATCGCCCCTTCAATACCTTTAATCCACAGACACTTGAGAAGGTAGTGGGGGTTGAGAACCCGTCTGAAACTGTTAAGCGATGTATCGGTGTCTCTTCCGTTGCCGAGGCGGCGTGCCTGCATGCATCCGGGCGAAGCGAGCTCTTGATCCCTAAGAGCAAGTTTAAATTCGATGGCTTCAATATGACCTTAGCCGCCTGCCGCCGTGACTTCCCGCTGTCGCAATCTCATCAAGCTGACAAGCTCCATTCCAGCCACAAACCCATGAAGGCCTGTCCTAATCGCCCCATAAAACACTATCTGTATCATCTGATTGTGTGTGAAGGGGGGCGCTGCGATGTGCCAGGCCAGACGGGGTTAGCTCATCACCTTCGCACCTTATTAAAGCAGTTTGGATTCGCGAGGGGAGCCAAGCGAATAAAGGTGAGCCGTAGTCACTGTTTGGGTTGTTGTCGCAAGCTGGTTCCTATGGTGATTTATCAAGGCAAGAGTCAGACAGAGCTGAGTGTAAATCATGCCTTATGGCTGCAAAAAGTCGACAAGCTAACGGATGAACAGTGGAAAGAGGTGTTTCAGGCATTAGTCACAAACATGCCTCTAAAAACATTGTTGCCGAGCCAATACCTGAGTGAGCAAGAGGTGGCAGCATGATGCCGCTTATTTTGACGACACCACTACGAGTACTGGTGATCGGTGCAGGTAAGGCCGGGCTGATCAAAGTGCAAAGCGCACTACGTTAATGTTTAAGGATAAAGAAATAGATGAAAAGATTGCGACATTATAAGAAGGGCACGGCCATAGTCTTGTGTTGCTTTGGCTCAGTCAATCAGCAGGCGAAGTACGAAGCACTGCGTAAGCTGTGTACGGCTCAATTTCTCGACACCGATCTGTTTATGGCGTTGAGTTCACGTAGCGTGTTAAATAAACTGGCCGATCCGGAACTTAAGACACTACCGGAGCAACTCGCCGCTCTGGATCGTGCTGGGTATCAGCGGATCTGTGTGGTCTCCTGTTACCTGTTTCCGACAGAAGAGCACCAACAGGTGATTAAAACCATCGAAGGGTTTAAGGCTTTCAGCCTGTCAAAAATCGAGCACACTTCGGCAATAATCAATCAAGTCAAATACGCCAACCGAATATTAGCGGCGCTCAATAACCGATTTCCCTGTATGAAAGATGAATACAACCTGTTTATTTACCATGGCGCTCCCAATCTGGATGCACCGGGTTATAGCAGTATCTGGTATGCAGAATCTTTATTGAAAAACTTGTCTGAGCGGAATCTGACCTGCTCGTTAGAGGGGGCCAATCCCTACCCGCTATTAGCGGATACCCTCAAGGTGAAATTTACCGGCGCCGAAAAAGTCCGGCTCATCCCCCTGCTGCTAGTCTCGGGTAATCACTTCGAGAATGATGTGAAGAATATTGCCGATGATCTGCGCCAATGTACACAAGTTGAGACGGCTCAGGCTATAAGTGGAGACAGGTTCTGCCTGTTAGACCTACCGGAAGTTAAAGAGGCCCTCATAGAGCAAACCTCTGAATGTTTACTTAAATTAGGAGCCTCTCGAACATGAGCGACAAGTTAACTATGAACGACAAGCCAAAAATAAACGGCACCTTGAGTATCGTGGGTATTGGTCCCGGCAGTGAAAAATTACTGACCCCGATGGCACGTGAAGCTATCGAGGCCGCGGATTCCGTTGTGGGTTATAAGCCCTATATCGACTCCCTGCATTTTGTGATTACAGATCAAGATATCACTGCTAACGGTATGACAAGTGAAGTGGAACGAGCAAGAGTTGCCGTGGAACAAGCATTAAGCGGACGTAAAGTTGTGGTCGTGTCATCGGGAGATGCCGGTATTTATGCCATGGGGTCATTGGTTTATGAATTGCTTCAATATAGTGGTTGGAATGAAGGGGATGCGTTAAAGGTCGATATGATCCCCGGTGTGACGGCGGCTACATCCTGTGCATCTTTGGTAGGCACCCCTTTAGGTCACGATAGCTGCACTATTTCACTTTCTGATCTACTGACCCCTTGGGAATTGATCGAGCGACGTGTTGCCGCGGCTGCCGAGGCGGATTTCGCGGTCACTTTTTATAACCCTCGTTCACGTCGTCGTCAGGAACACATTCGCATCGCTAGGGATATCTTACTCAAGCACCGTGATGCCGCGACGCCGGTCGCCATTGTGAAAGATGCTTATCGTGAAGAACAAACTATCACTATTTCGACACTTGGCGACTTTGTAGAGTGTGAATTTGGTATGACAGCTGCGGTGATCATAGGCAACAGTCAAAGTTACAGATTTGGTGACAAGATCATCACCCCTCGCGGCTACAGCCGTAAATATCATTTTGAAAACGGGTCAGTTAAACCGGGCCAGAAACGTGGCAGAAGCCTTAATACAGAAGTAGGAGAATTAGCATGACCGTATACTTTATTGGTGCAGGCCCAGGAGATCCAGATCTGATCACAGTTAAAGGGGCTAAATTAGTCGAGCGCTGTCCGGTTGTTCTTTATACAGGCTCCTTGGTTCCGGCTGAAGTGGTGGCCCGTGCAAACGAAGATGCACTGGTTTTAAGCTCTGAAGCTATGGATCTCGATGAAATTGTCGCTGTATGTAAGCAGGCACATGATAATAATCAGGATGTGGCACGAGTACAGACCGGCGATCTCTCTATCTATAGCTCCCTTGCCGAAACCACTCGCAGGCTCGATGATCTGGATATCGACTGGCAAGTCGTTCCGGGGGTCAGCAGCTTTCAGGCAAGTGCCGCTGCATTGGGCCAGGAATTAACCTTGCCAGAGGTATGTCAAACCATCATCTTGAGCCGTGCCTCCGGTCGAACGCCCGTGCCGGACAAAGAGAATCTTAAGTCATTAGCAAAACATGAAGCGACTCTATGCCTATTTCTCTCTATTAGTCTTATCCGCAAAGTGGTACGTGAGCTAAAAGAGGTCTATTCAGATGATTGGCCTATCGCCGTCGTCGAGAAAGCCTCTCACCCCGAGCAGCGGATCATTCGTGGCACTTTAGCTGATATTACCGAGAAAGTAGAGGCCGCGGGCATAAAAGCGACTGCCATGATCATTGTGAGTAAAGTTTTGCAAGAAAAAGACTTTAACGATTCAAAACTCTATGACAACACATTTTCTCATGGTTTTCGTCGTGCCAGAAATGTGGAGGCGAACTCATGAATCCAGGAAAAGTGTTTCTGGTTGGAGCTGGCCCGGGAGATCCCGGTCTTCTGACCTGGCGTGCGATAAAGTTGATGTCTTCCTGTGATGTGGTCTGTTATGACCTGCTTGTCAGTCCGGCTATTCTATCTTTGGTGCCTGCCGAAAAGGAAATGATGCCCGTGGGCTACCGTGGGTATTGTGGCAGCAGCATCGAGTATGGCATGCACCCTGATGTCGTTGCCGAGGCTTTGGCGGGCAGGACGGTATTGCGCCTCAAGTCCGGTGATCCCTTTATCTTCGGCCGCGCAACCGAAGAGTGTCGTAGTCTGAGTCATCACGGTATCGATTATGAGATAGTTCCCGGGATCACTTCCGCCTTGGGGGCAGCCGCCTATGCAGGGTTCCCGTTGACCAGCAATGGTATGGCATCGGATGTGACGTTCGTGAGTGGTCACAGGCCCTCTAAAACTCTGACCAGTTGGGCCTCTATGGGCAAGAGCTCCGGAACCTTAGTGCTGTATATGGGGGCGAAAAAATTAGCATTACATGCGGCGAAGTTGATTGCCGAAGGGCGGGATCCGGGTACGCCGGTGGCGCTTGTTTCTTCGGCAACCAGCTATAAACAGAAGCTGCTCACTACGACCTTAGGTAAGGTCGATGAGGTGATGGATGCCGATATTCACAGCGACGGCAGTCCTGTGTTGGTGATCATGGGTCAGGTGGTCGAGCTCTCATCGGAACTGGATTGGCGCAGCAAGTTACCACTGGCAGGGCGTTCGGTGATGGTACCGAGTCAACACGAAGAGATGGCTGAAACCTTGCGCGTTATCGGCGCCGAGGTGATAAAGGGGCCGGGAGTCGAGATGGAATGCGGCTTTAATCCCTTCGATTGGAATCGCATTATGGGATCCACGACACTCTGGCTTGCCGATGAAGATGCCGCCAAAGCGCTACAGGCATCTGCAGCGGAACATAAAATGGATATACGCCTCTGGCCATGGCAAATAACGGGGACAAAATCGGCTTTGTGCCATTTGGCTCGCTATGGGGTATTCATTGAGGAAAGCGAGCGGGCGCCAGAGTCGTCATTGTCATTGGTATCCAGTGACAATGACGCCGGTTTATGCGGCTGTCAGCTCAATGTCACGGCACCTAAATTCTCTATGGGGAAGCTGGATATATGCTGGGTGGATGATAGCGCAGTCATGGAGATGATAATAACGCGACCGGATCTCTTTAACTGGCGATATCTGGTGACGACAAAACCTAAGCTGGCACATATTCTGAGCCAACAAGGGATAGCGCATCATCTGGTGACATTCGATGATATCGGGCAGGCATTGGCCCTGTTGACGCCGGAGCAGAATCGCCATGTGGCCTGATCCCCTCTACTGCGCCGGTATCGTCGCACTGGCTTTAGTGCTCGACAGAGTATTGGGTGAGATGACTCATTTTCACCCCTTAGTTGGGCTGGGGCGTTATGCAGCATGGGTCAAGCGTACTCTCTGGCGCCCGACAAAGGCGAGGGGTGTATTGGCGGTGATAGTGGTGTTATTGCCGATATTACCTTTCTTGTTGGCACCGCGCCTTTGGTGGCTCGATGCCTTGATTCTCTATCTGGTTATCGGTGGTAGAAGCCTGTCTGAACATGGCAATGCCGTAGGGCTGGCGCTACAACATGGCGATCTAGATTTGGCACGGAAGAGGGTCGGCATGATTGTCAGCCGTAAGACAGAAAACCTGACCGAACAACAGGTTGTCAATGCGACACTGGAGTCGGTATTAGAAAATGGCAACGATGCACTGTTCGGCGCACTATTTTGGTTTTGTGTCGCCGGGGTTCCCGGTGCGCTGGTGTATCGATTCAGTAATACCTTAGACGCCATGTGGGGCTATAAGAATGAGACCTTCCTTAATTTTGGCTGGGGAGCGGCAAAATTTGACGATCTGTTAAATTATATTCCTGCGCGCCTATGTGCATTGGCTTATGCACTGGGAGGTAACGTCACTCTCGCACTGAGTTGCTGGCGTGAGCAGGCACCTCAATGTGCCAGTCCCAACGGTGGTGTCGTGATGGCCGCCGGAGCGGGCAGCCTGAATATTACGATGGGAGGCGCAGCAGAATATGATGGTTATCGCTGTGATAAACCTCTGCTGGGTACTGGCAGGCCGGCACAAGCCGGCGATATTCCACGAGCGTGTCGTCTTGTATGGCTAAGTGCTGCCTATTGGCTTGCACTGTTATTGATATTGGCTTTATTTGAGAGAGTGTTATGACCTTATTGCATCACGGTGGCCGCCTTCGGGATGTGGCTGAAAAATATGGAATCGACGAGTCAGACTGGCTGGACCTATCTACTGGCGTGAGTCCATGGCACTACCCTGTACCGGATATTCCACCCTCGTGCTGGAATCGCTTACCGGAGGAGGAAGATGGCTTAATTCCGGCGGCCGACCGTTATTATGGTGGCCACAATGCCTTGGCCGTTGCCGGTTCTCAGGCGGCGATTCAATGTCTGCCACAAGTATTAACGTCAATGCGCGATGGCCCCGGCAGAGTCTTGCTGCCTAAGGTGGGTTATAAGGAGCATGAAAGGGCATGGCGGATGCGGGGATGGCAGATAGAATACTATGGTAATAATAGTGAGCATGGCAATAACTGTGAGTATGGGGAGGATAGCGATAAAGGTGATAGTGAGAATGAGGCTGGTGATGAGAGAGCCCCTGAATCTGACCAACGGCCAACGCCTGAGCAGATAGACAGATGTGATGTCTTGCTGGTTATTAACCCCAATAATCCGGCCGCAGGTCTGATCCCTGCAGCTCAACTCAACGTCTGGTTAGAATTGTTGTCGGAAAAAAATGGCTTTCTGGTTGTCGATGAGGCTTTTATGGATATGACACCAGAAGCAAGCCTGAACTCAGTCGTTAGCCCAAACTTAGTCATCTTGCGATCCATAGGAAAGTTTTTTGGCCTGGCGGGAGTCAGAGCTGGATTCGTCTTTGCACCACAGAAGGTGAGGCTAGCCATGCAGGAGCTATTAGGTCCCTGGTGCCTCAATGGCCCCGCAAGATTTGTCTGTACCCGGGCTTTTGCCGATATCGAGTGGCAGCAGATGCAGATTAATCGGCTAAACCAATCGAGTGAGCGTTTGTGCCAGTTGTTATCAAGTCTAGAGGCGCCGGTTGTCGGTACTTCGCTATTTCAATGTGTATATCTACCACAGGCGCCTCTGTGGTTCGAACGACTGTGCCAACATGGGATATTGACGCGGTTAACCGATGAGCGCGATGCCCTACGCTTTGGTCTTCCTGCAGATGAAAAACAGTGGGTCAGGCTAACCGATGTTTTGCAGACCGTTTTAGCTGAAATCAAGTTTAAACAGGCATAATATTCAGAGCTGCCTCTGCCTATATTCCCCATAAAAGCATGCCAGCCCCAACTCTACGCCTGTCGGCGGCTGGCGCAGATAAATATGACGCCATGAGTCACAAAATGCACAGTGATGAGTATGATCTCTAACACGAGTGCTTTATATTATTAATAACTGTTTTACGAGAATTCACATCTGTATAACTGAGGTCATAATCGTGTACGGTTAAGGCCGTTAAATCGGATTTATGTGAGCTTTCGACTATCTTGTGACAATAAATGGTTACTCTCGATATGTTTGGCAATCCCGCCTGGGGCATGAAGTTTTACATTATGTCTAATCCTCCGGGTATTTTAAGGAGATAACTCTTGAATAAACTTGATGATCATTGCCGGGAAGATATTGCCGACAGGCTAACGCTTTTTTGTAAGAAATATCAAATATCAGATATCGCCTATTGTATCGATTTGGTTGACCACAAACCCCGATTTTCTCATTACAGCTCTAAGACGATTGTTCATCAAAAAGTCGCTGGCAGAAAACATATCTATGCAAGCTCTGCTAATGCGCTGAATTACTGGCGTTGTTGGGGAAATCGTTGGATTGTCAAAGACAAAAATTTTGAACAGGTGTTAGAAAATGATTGTCACCTTTGGGAATATGATTGTGACATCAAGGGCAAGCCATCGCCGCTTATCGATATGATTAAGTTTGGCTACCAGCATAGATTGACCTTCACGGTCCCTTGTCCATTTTCACCTGAAATGATCGGGCGCTTTTCACTGTTACTCGACTGCGACATGATAAAGGATGAATTGTTGAACGACCACTCGAACCTGGTGCAGGAGTTGGAATACCTGCATATGAAAATCGCGAGTGATCATGGAAGAGAGATCAACCCTCTGGTTGATTTTAATATCGTTAAACCCGTATCCAGAAATATCCTTTCACTACTCTCAAATGGATATAGCAGAGCCGAAATTGCCGAATCATGCCATCTTACCGAGCGTGGCATCGATTATCATATCGATGTGTTAAAAGAGACACTAGCGGCCAGAAATATGGCTCACCTGATAAAACTGGCTAATACCAGCTACCTTATCTGAATACCCTCCATACAGCTAAGATCTGAATAAGGCTGACAGTTCGCTCCGGGATAAGAGGGGGTGATCTAGCCTTGCTTAGTTTATGGACTTTCGTTTATCCATTATTTATTTACCCACTAATAGTGTGGCTCTTCTTGGGATAACTGTACTCTTGCTCACGCGTCATTTTTCCTTTTGTTATCAACCGTTATTATCCCTTTACCAGTGATACAGCTCTCACTTTATACTTGGCGCAAAATTTACTGTGAAAACTCACAGTGAAGGGGAAATGCATCTGCCATAGAATGATCCCATTGAGGAGCCGTAAGGCTTATACCGATTGGTATTAGGGGGAACCGGATGAAAATTTCGGACTGTACCCGCAACTGTAACTGAGGAGCAAACCGCATAACCACTGGCTCAGGCTGGGAAGGTGTGGTGAGCGATGATCCAGAAGTCAGGAAACCCACCTTAATGGCAACACTGGAATCTGGGCGGGAGCACTCAGTCGGCAGCTAACATTCAATCGATGAATGTTCAGGTTAGATTTCAGATTATTTTAGATTAACGTTATGGTTATCCTTGATGAAATCAACCTTGTCCTTAAGCTTCATTCTTATCAGTATTTGCCTCTATTCGTGTAATGTATCAGCACATTTCCTAGCCTTGTTCCCGGAAAAACAGGTGATTGATGCAGGAGACTCGCGTCAGCTTCACTTTCCCATTCATTTTACGCATCCATCGACCCTAGGGCCCACCATGTCGATAGCACGTCCGGTATCGACGGGTTATATGATTAATGAGACTCGTGTGGATCTCTCCGAACGCCTCAAAGCCATTACCTATGGGGGGGAAACGAGTTGGCAATTAAATATGAAGCTTCAGAGGCCAGGAACATACACCTTCTTTACCAATCAGTCGCCCTATCTGGATAAGACTGAAGGGGTGGTGATCACCCAATTCGCCAAAGTTATCGTCGATGCATTTGCGGCGCTGGGCGAGTGGCAGCATAGGTTAGGCACACCGGTTGAGATCATTCCCCTGACGCGTCCGTTTGCATTGTGGACCCATAGTGTGTTCACGGGGCGGGTATTGACTGACGGTCGACCGGCAGTAAATGTCCCGGTCGAAATGGAATATTACAATGACTCTGGCGTGACATTACCTTCCGATGCATGGGCATCGATAGAGGTTCGTACCAATGCCGCGGGAGAGTTTTCAGTCTCCTTACCTCATGAAGGCTGGTGGGGGCTTGCAGCTCTCGTATCCGATGAAGAGCCTTTTACGCTGGAAGGTAAACAATATCAGCACGAGCAGGCAGGCGTTATCTGGTTGCAAGTTCGGGATATGAAATAAGGAAATAAGATGCATATAGCAGATGGAGTATTATCAACGCCGGTATTAGTGGCCGGAATCGCCATGACCTTAGCCGGAACGATACTGGGGTTAAAAAAACTCGATGATGACAAAATTCCTTTTGCGGCCGTGCTCTCGGCTTGCTTTTTTGTCGCATCACTTATTCACTTGCCCCTTGGGCCTTCGAGTGTGCACTTAATATTCAATGGGTTAATCGGACTGTTATTAGGCTGGCTGGCTTTTCCTGTCATGCTGGTAGCCCTGATATTGCAGGCGATGTTTTTCGGTTTTGGAGGCATTGTCGTACTTGGGGTTAATTGCCTGAATATCGCCTTGCCGGCGGTAATGGTGGGCGCTCTGTTAAGGCCAATGAGACATCATATCCCTGCTCAGTTACTGGGTTTTTTGGCCGGTAGTGGGGCGGTATTATTAACCGGCATTATGGTGTCGTTATCTCTTTATCTCTCTGGAGAGGCCTTTAGTAAAACGGCAAACGTCGTATTTTGGGGCAATCTTCCACTGTCTTTACTGGAAGGTGTTATATCCGGTTTTATTATCGTACTCATTAATCAGGTTAAGCCTGAAATTCTCAAGGGAGTCCATTCCAATGTATAAACATATTTGCTTGATTTTCATCCTCTCTTGCTGTCTGGTTAATACGGCGCAGGCGCATCGTACTAAGGTCTTTGCCTGGGTTGATGGCACAAGCGTCGCCGGGGAAGTCTACTTCGGTGGGGGGGATCGGGCCAAGGGAGCAAATGTTGAATTATTGGTGGGCGAACAGCTTGTGGCGAGCACAAATGCAGACGAACAGGGCGAGTTCAGATTCGAAAGGCCACAGCCCGGTGATTATCAACTCAAAGCTAATGCCGGACAGGGTCATGTCGCGACGTTCGTCATTAGCGCGGATGAGTTTCTTGATTTAAGTGGGTCTGCGGCCGGAACGATTGAGACGCAAGGGGCGGAGCATGAAGATGAGGTAGGGTTCAAGAATCGTGAAACTTGTGCAGTACTAAATGAAGCCGCGTTGGTTAAAGTCATTCAGCCGCTACGTAATCAGTTGGATCAATATGAAGCTAATATTCGCTGGCACGATATTTTGGGCGGTATTGGCTATATCTTAGGGCTGTTTGGGCTCTGGTCTCTGATGAGAACCAGACGCGGATGATTGAGACCCTGCTAGCCCCTAAAATCATCAGTGAGAAGTCTATACCAATCCCTCCCAAGCTTAGGGTCGTGCTGATCGTATGCCTGGCAATGGGAACGGTGTTGTCTACAAGCTGGCTAACCTTATGGTTATTTATTGCATTGGTGGTTTACCTGTGGTGGCGTAGTGACTTGACTGTGAAGCAAACGATTAAACGCTTGTTGGCAATGGACTGTTTGATATTATTCACTGTTGCCTTAATCCCTTTCAGTGTGCCGGGGGAGCCTCTCTTTAGTATCTTGAGTTTTACGGCGACTAAGGAAGGTGGTCTGATGGCTCTGATGATCTTATTCAAAGCCAACATTGTAATGCTAACTGTCATGGCACTCTGTGAAGGAGTCGATGCACTCACTTTAGGCAAGGCATTGGTGGAACTGGGAGTATCGAGACGTTTCGCGCTATTGATGCAATTTACCGTTCGGTATATCGGGCTTTTGTATCTGGAGTTTCATCGATTACGCCAATCAATGAGGGTCCGTGGGTTTAAGGCCAGAAACTCCATGCATACCTGGCGCTGCTATGGTTATCTGTTCGGTATGCTGCTGGTGCGATCTTTCGATAGGGCCGATAGAATTTCACAGGCGATGAAGTGCAGAGGGTTTCGGGGGCATTTCCTGTCTCATGAACACTTACCGGTGACCAAACGTGAGTATGCTCACTTTGCCGCATACCTCTCCCTTATTTGTTTAATATTTTGCACCTCACTTAGCTCTTTCAACGTATAAAGTGGCTTGTTTTAATTATAAAATCAGCCGCTTAAAATAAGGTATCTATGCCATCATCAACACCTCTTATCGCGCTTAAGGGCGTAAGTTTCCAACACGCCGATGAAAGTGTCACTGCCAACAAGCTGGATTTTGAGCTCTACAGTGGCCAGAGTGTGGCGATATCGGGAATAAATGGTAGCGGAAAAAGTACCTTACTCTCCCTTATTATGGGGCTGAGAAGCGTCAGTTCAGGTGAGGTGCACCTGTTTGGCCACTCTTGCCGTACAGAGGCTGATTTCAGTCGCTTCAGAACCCGTATCGGTATGGTCTTTCAAGATCCTGACGATCAGCTTTTTTGTCCGACCGTAATTGAAGATGTCTGTTTTGGACCGCTCAACCAGGGGTTAACTCGAACGGATGCAATAGTTAGAGCCAGAAAAATACTTAAGCAGCTTAATGTTAGCCACCTTGAGAATAAAATTACTTATCAATTGTCCGGTGGCCAGAAAAGGGTTGTGGCGTTGGCGAGTGTCCTCGCGATGAAACCTGAGATATTGTTGTTAGATGAGCCGACAAACGATTTAGACCCGGAAAATACACGGCGGCTGATTGATATTTTAAAGGAGCTGTCGCTGCCTATGATTTTGATCTGCCATGATGCCAATATTTGTGCGCAACTGGTAGATAAAGAGTACCAGTTAACTCTGGGTACCATGGTTGCCTTGCCTTAGCGGGGTTGTTCAAAGGTGTAATACAGAGTTTCTTATATGGAACTTAATTGTATACTTCGTCTTTATGTGAACTCAAATTAACATGCCCCCTCCAAAAGTGTTAAAATATTAACATTCGTCTAAACGTCGACATTTCGCAATAGCTTTCATCTTAAATCATTATTTGTTATGGGTTTTGAGTTTCCAGGACCTACCTGGTGATGAAAGTTTTATTTTGATTTATTTTATACCGATGTTTCAAGTCAACAACTGATTGATACATAAATGGGGAGCTTATGAAGGGTGAAATAGTTAATGTTGATTTCGTTAACTCTTTTAGTCAGGGAGAGTTTGTTGTCACCACGATATCTGACTTCTTCGAAAAAGAGTTCCAGTATAATGTACAACCTTACATTCCTCACCGGCTCACATTTTTTGCTATTGTTTTTTTCACCGGTGGGAAAGGTACCCATAGTATAGATTTTACGAATTTTGAATATGACGGCGCTTCATTATTCTTTATCTGTAAAGGCCAGTTACATGCCTTTGAAAAAAATGAAGCTGCTCAAGGTTATGTTGTCTACTTTACTGAAGATTTTATCAACAAAAATATCAAAGGCTTGAGTGATAAACTCTACTATAAAATGTTTAACTATGCGCTGAACTCTCCTCAGTTACCCATATCTGAACTGGATAATGCCAGAAAAGATGCGATCTCATTGTTTGATATCATGTATCACGAATATAGTCGGCCCGATGACATCTGTCAGGAAGAAATTATTCGTGGCTTACTCGGTGTTTTATTGAGTTTTGTTGAGCGTGTACAAACAAAGAACAATATGTTTTTGACTGACCATCAGGGACATGCATTATTTTTGAAGCTACAGAAAATGATTGATGAAAAGATTTTTGAATCGCGAACGTCACATTTTTATTGTGAAAAATTAAACGTCAGCTATCGAAAATTAAATTCTGTCTGTAAAGAGTTTACCGGTATGACGGTGAGACAGTTTATAGATGAACGTTTAATATTGGAAATAAAGCGATATTTAGCGCACTGTGACTTTAGTATCAAAGAGATCTGTTATAAAACCGGGTTTGATGAACCCACAAATATGACAAAGTTTTTTAAATGTCACACCGGCATGTCTCCTAAAGAGTTTCGATTAACTGTCTCGCATAAACATAGTTAAAACATCTTAAATGATATTCTCAACTCCTTTAAGAGAGTGATTAAACGGCGTCTTGACGAGTGTAGAAGATGAAGGCAACGGTGATGACGTTGCCTTACTGGTATGTTGAATTAGAAAGATTTTGTCAGTGTAAATACCACCGATGACCCTTCGGTCATGTTCTTTGCTCCAAACTCATTGGTGTAGCGAATATTGCCTTGTAACAGCCAAGGTAAATACAGCACGTTCAGCTCACCACCAATGCCATACCCCTCTTTTCTTTCATCAGCCACGGTGCCATGACCATCCTGGCTGTCGTCACTGATCTGCCATGTCGCGCAATAACTGATACCGGGACGGATAAGCCAGGTATGATCGAGCATAAATTGTTTGCCTATACCACCCTCAATAGTGAATTCAGAACCTGGACGAACATCTGTTTCATCCTGTTCTCCATTGATTATGGTGCGGGTCAGGCCGCTGACTGACCAAGATTTCTCTGAGTCCAGATAGTAGGTGCCACCCAGAGTCATCATTCCTGACCAATAGCCCTTGCCCGGAGATGCAGCATCTGTTGAGTCGTAATCACCCGTCGGGGCGATAAGTGCCAGTCCAAGTGCCGCCTCATAGTTTTCCTGATACCAAAACAGGGCTAACGGCTCTAACACTATGTCGCCAACAGAGAATGAACTGGAGTCGTTAACGCCGATAGGCGCTATCGAGATATCTGTTTTGACCATAGGAACCAGAACGTTGTAGGCCCAGTTAGCCCCAAAGATTTTCTTTTCTGTTACGTGTACGATTCTGTGTACTTGTGAAAAAACATCTAAGTCGACATCTAAACCAGAATCATCACCGCGATCATCATTGATGGTATCGGCATTGTACCAAGTGTTGTACATACGATAATGCATGCCTGGTGGTGGCGGTGTACCAGCCATTACACCTTCGCCTCCCATTGGGTAATGCGAACCTGATGTCGCTGCAACAGCAGAACAGGTATTTAAAATAAGGCCTGTCATGCCAGCAAGATAAATCAGCTTAGTTTTTAAAGTTTTCAATTTTCATCTCCAAAATATACTCGTTTTTAAATTATTATATTTAAATGTTTTAGCTATTATTACTCTTACAATTCAGCTTGGTTGTTTTAATTGTCATTTGAAACTTGCGCTTCAGATTTTATATGTTCAGGCGGTGGTTCCTGGTGTTGTGTTCCCCTTGGTTATATGTTGTAACAGTACTGTTGTAATTGTTTGTGGTCAAATTACCAAAATATAATATACGCTTGTGAGTTTGGGGTTTAGTAGGCTTTTTGTTGTTTTTTATTTAGGTGTGGGTATTTGCGCTCTTGTTTTTGTTACTTGCTCGTTGTATTTCGGCGAGGTCAGTCACATAGTGTTTGTAATTGTGAGGGTGGCGTCATTTGTTTTTGTTGGTGTTATTCTAAAAGATGATAAAGTCATTTCTATAAAGAGTAGTAATAAGTTTTGTTTAATTTGCTGAACTGTTCCGTTTCATTCACTATCGTAAATGTGTCATGCTGAATTACTGTTTGAAAATGTCTTTTATAAAGGTGGTGTTGTTCGCAGGCGAGATAATTGAGTGGTAGGTTTCTTAGCGGACTGAGGATATATGATATGTGGATATATGATCTGTGGAGTGATTAAGTCTGGGGGAGGTAAGATATATAATGAAAGGCTGCACCTAATAATGGTGAGGATGTGATTAAAATAACATGTCAAAGCGACAAATTCATTGTGTATTCAAATTTTAATTGACACAAAACATCCCTTTTACGGAGGAGTACGGGAATAGATATATTTCCCGTATCGTTCAGCTCTCCGGTGATAGCCGAAGAGCTGAGCAAGGAGATAACGATTTATTTGCTTTCTGGTTGAATGAACTTTCTCCAGGTAAAGAGTGCCAAAATTAAGGCTGGAAGACCGAAGTTAAGCAGACCCATAGCACCCGATTGAGGTTCACCCTCGGCAAAGGATCCCCAGGACCAACCGATACAAATCCATGCAAATGCAAACGCGAAGAATAGGCCCAAATTGGCTTTCCAGTTTAAATTATAGCGACGTTGAAGGTACACGTAACCCCAAATAGCGCCGGTAGTGACCATGCCTAACAGATACCACATCAATCCCATCATTAACAATTTCCTCTAAGTAAAGTCGCCACTAAAACCACTACGCCAGAATTTTTCAACCGCTTTTTCATCATTGGTATTACCATAACCAAACAGAATATCGGCTTGCTTCATCATGGTGTGGACCGGACCGGCTGTGAAGGTATTTGAAGCATCAATGAGTCTATGGTGCCAGAAATCAGGTTTATTCCATGGACATGAGGCGATGCACGCTCCGCAATCCCCCCCATTGTCACACCAGAACTTGAAGCATTTCTTGGCGTCATTATGGAATTTGCGCATGCCTGGTTGACCTTGCCAGTTGTAGTCTGGGTCATCACTGCCGGCAAAAGTCGAACTCATTGAAGGCTTGTCATCCATACTGATGGCATTGCCCGGACAAGACTCGGCGCATCTTTTGCAATTTTCGCAAAAGGTTAGAATGCCGAAGTCCCTTGGTTTGTCGTAGGCCGCATCATCGAGTTCAAGGTTGGTATAAACTTTAGAAATTCGCACTCTGGGTCCAAGGTTAGGTGCGATAAGCGCGCCATTTCGGGCGCCTTCACCTAATCCTGCTGCAATAGCATAAGAGACCGAACTGCCAAGGTCATTACCGGAACCGACAGCCATGTATCCAAGCTCTCTTAAAAACTTGGCCATACCGCCACCCTGAATCGTGTTCTGGGTGTAACCCATAGCGGCAGTGGCAGATGCTGGGATCATAGGTGCCGTTGCCATTGCATCGTAATCCATATCGGTCAGCATAACGATCACGCTTTTAGGTTCGAAGGGAAAATCTTCCTCCCATGTCAATGTCTTCTCTTGTGTAAGATCATACAAGGGATCATAGTCCCAGCGTTTATCACGTTTACAAATTCCTACTCTGACCGCCCCAAATGTTTTTGCTGCCGTTTTTATTGCACTCAATATCTCAACCGAGTCTTTAAATGGGTATTTCTCTTTTTTGACTTCAGATTGATCCCAGCCAAATGTGCCTTGGTTGGGTACACCCATCGATTCCAACGGTGCTAATATATTCATTCCATGCCAGCAAGCTTGCTCCAGGGCATAATCGAGTTGGGTATAGCCGACCTTATTATTATCCGCACGAGTATGGGCCGTAGCGAATTGATAAATTCCTTTCTGAAAATTGAATGACTTCTCACCTGACTTAGCAGGGCCGTCAGCGTCATTACTTAGGCTCAAGTTACGTTCAGGGTGTTTTTCGCCGAGTGCTTTACTGCCTGCAAAGGTCAGTAAGACGTCACGTTGATCTTTACGTTTAAAAGATGGCGAAATTTCAACAGGATATCCATCTTGCTCGACGCCTTCGACTCTGTGTTTTATCCAGCTTCCGGCTCCGGCCACTGCGCCGACTCCAGCGATAGTGCCTGCACTTAATTTTAAGAGTTGCCGCCTGTGTTGATCAATGACCTGCTCATCTTTTTCTTTTTCTTGTTCTTTCATTTTCACCCTTATTACGTATCAATTTAAATCTGAAATTGCTGCTTGATCATAAATCTAATACCTAAATGGGAGTATTTGTTTGTTTGAAAAAAAGTATTCTACTTTTTGCAAGAATATAGTTTCTACGTTTATTCAATCGATTGCTGCAATAAAATACCGATCTCTTTCTTAAAAAAGTCCAAAACAACTTTTACTCTATGGGGGAGATAGTCTCTGCTTGAAAATAGTGACCACATATAAACATCGGTGCCATATTCTCCATCGAATAATAACTGTAATTTTCCGGATTTAATTTGTTCGTTACACATCTCCCTCGGTACCCAGGCGATGCCTTGGCCGCTTATTGCAGCGGAAATGCAAAGCTCATTGCTTTCTGATTCGAGAGGTCCATCGACATTAATACAATTGGAATGATTCTCATCAGTCCATAACCAAACATGTCCGGGTTGTATTCCCTTTGATGAAAGTAAACATGGGTAATTACTCAGTTGTTTGGGATGAGTCAACTCTGGATTCTTGGTTATAAATTCCGGGCTGGCAATAAACAGACGTTTCATTGTAGATAATTTGTGTCCTACCATAGTGCTATCCGGCGGATTACTATGAGAGACAAAGAAGATCAAATCGGCCTGAACCTCCATTGGATTCAATCTACTTTGGTAGGAGATGAATTTTAATTGCAAACCAGGGTATTGTTGATAAAACTTATTCAGCATGTCGTTACAGGTCAAGTTTATAAAATCCAGTGGTGCCGCGATGGTGACTGTACCCGATGTATTCCCCTGCAATTGACCTATGCTTAATTCAAGTGCTTCTATTTCTGTGAGAATCTTTTTGCTTCTGTGAATAAGCTCTATTCCTGCATCGGTGAGGGATAGGCTTCGCGTAGTTCTCTCAAATAAACGTGTGCCTAAGTGCTGTTCCAGTTGTGCCACATGTCGACACACCTTAGATACCGGAATGTTCAGTACTCGTGCAGCCCCGGTCAAACTGGAAAATTCGGCTACAGTATTGAATAGGGCAAGATCTTCCGTTTTCATTTATTCCAACTTTTTGAAGTTACTAGAATTGTTAATAATGGATTTTTAGTAATTAATGATAAATCGCTGTCTGTAATCGTTCTTATTCATCATGCCGTCATTATTAAGGATGTTGATTAACAGCTTTATTGAATTCTGCGTGGTAGATATTGCAAATCCTAATGGTTTCTCTTGTGACAAAAAAGGTTGGGGTGTGTCATAAAATGGTTGTTTTAGTCCTATCTCATGCTGGCTATCACTAAATGTGATCGAGCCCTCCCAATCATCGCCGTGTCTGGTAAAAAACCTACCGCCGTTAAGCGTATCAAGATGGTGAACTATTTTATCTGTCTTCTCGTATTTATCTGTTAGTGCTTAATTTTTTTGATTGGTCAAATATCGATATTAACCATTAAAGTGTGAGCCGCTTCTCCAAATTACCAGTTTGAAGTCTTGCTTCATATTTTTATGGTTTGGCACATATCTATCATTTTTCGACTTAATTGAACCTTTTGCCCGTTGCCACAATGGTTATTATGTTAACTATAAATTTCATGCTGTGGTAAAGGCGGATGAGTGATAGATAATAAATGGTTAGAACTGCTTGGTTTTTTACAAAAAAGAACTCATGAGTTTGAATGTAATGAATCTATTGTTGATTCACTAAATGATAAAGTCGTCTTTCTTAATAATCAGTTTGGTAATATCAATACAACAACTAATCCTCAATACATTGATTGGATTGAGCATGAAGCCTTCAGTGCAGTGCTTAATGATGTGTTTAAAGAGCAAAGGTTTGCAGAGGACGAGATAAATATCTTATTTAACTCACTTATCTCAACCAAACTTTATCAGCTTGCCTTAAGTTTGGTTATAAATAATAAACATCATATTGACGCTGCGGAATTTGACATCAAGCGGGGGATCATTCTTCAACACTTAGGCGAGAGTGAGCAAGCCGAAATAGCCTTCTATAACGCCATCAGCAATAGTCCAAAAAATTATTTGGGGCATTTTCACCTCGGCTATATCCGATTAACACAAGGTGATACTGAACAAGCGGTTAAATGCTTTACAGAATGTACCAAATTAGCGCCTGACTTTGTTGGGGGCTTCCAAAATCTAGCGGGTTGTCATTATCAGGCAAGTGAGTTCGAACAGGCCATAGATTCTTGTATTCAGGTTTACAAAATAGACCCCACACTCACCGCCTGCTATGTCACTGCCATAAGCAGCTTCTTGGCACTCAAGCAACTTGAGAGGGCGAAGGTTTGGTTAGATCGCGCCAAGAATAATCAAATAGAAAGTATCGAACTGAGTCGTTTAAGAGGTATTTGGGCACATCAAAATCAACAGTATCCTGAGGCTATCTTGGCGCTCTGTGAATATTTAGAGGCCAGACCCGAAGATATCGATATTTTTGCGATTCGCGCTCAGGCGCTCGCTGCCGATGGCCAATGGGAACCTCTGCTGATTGACCTTAAGGTTTTGCTTGAACTCGATCCTCACGACGCCTGGTCTCTGGAACATCTCTTTCTCGCGAATTTTCACACACAGCGATGGATACAAGCCGAGATGGCCATGTCTCAATTATCAAAAATTTCTACCCAATTTAAAGATAAATACCGAAGTCAAATGGATGAGGTTAGAAAAAAACAAGCCATTGTGATGGTGGATATTCAATAAAAACAGTAAATAAAATTGTAATAGTCAGAGGTAATTGATGAAAGATGATGCACAGATCGGAGATGAGGCAACGACTAACAGTTCACGCCGAAACTTCCTTAAGTTGGGTGGACTTGCCGCAGCAACGGCCACAGTAGGCGCCGGTGCCGGTGCCGGGTTCGTACTTGGCAGAGATCCCGATGCCAATATTGGCTGGGGAAGAACGGAAGCCGGTAAGGATATGTATTTTAACCGCGAGGCATTTGAGGTGGATTTTCCGCCAACAATGGAGGTGGTAGGGAATATTGAGCGACCAGAGTGGGGAGACTACCTGTTTAATCGTGCATTTAGTCTGGTTAAATCGATAAAAGGGGGCTGGGAACCCAGTGAAGACTGGACTCAAATTCCAGATCTCAGGGTGAGAGAATACTACGAAAAATACCCGAAACGTTGGGAAGAGATGTTGCTGTCATTTAGCGAAAAAGTAAAACATGACAATAACATTGAAAAGCATCGTGACAGATTCGCTCTTGCCTGGGCCTATTCAGGCGCATACAGCAAAGGTTTACACGCGGATTTCCCACCTGAGCCCACAGAGCATCCCGATGTGGATGATTTCAAGTGGGTGCAGAGAGAACCGAAGGAATTTAAATCGCCTGAGCATGCTTCTAAGTTGATTAAACAGATGGCATTCAAGTTCGGTATGAGTCTGGTGGGTATCACTAAGCTTGATAGTAATTTCGTATTTAAAAACATGATGCGTGGCATGCCCGAATGGGGAGATGAGATCCCAAAACACTGGAAGAATGTCATCGTTTTTGGCGTGCCGATGAACTGGGACCCTATGTATGCCGCGGTCGGTTATTCAACTTCCTATGATGCCTATTATCGCGCCAAGATGGCATCAGGATTAATGGCAGCCTATTTAGGAGAGTTAGGGTATGCCGCTCGTCCACAGTTCCCCGGTAACAGTTATGAAGTGATTATGCCCCCCTTGGCCATGCTTGCAGGTCTTGGTGAGTCGACGCGCAATGGGATCTTGATGACGCCTGAAGTGGGGCCCAACATTCGCCTCGCGGCTGTGATCACTAACTTGGATCTGGAACACGATAAGCCGATAGATCTGAACATGAAACATTTCTGTGAAAGTTGCAAAATTTGCGCAGATGCGTGTCCGAGTGGCTCCATCAGCAAAGCTGATAAACCCGATGATGTGGTTCGTGGTATACGGAAGTACGCATTTAACCAAGATGGTTGTTGGAGATTCTGGAATCAAGGGCCGACCCCGAGTGGTCTAGGCTGTCGTGTCTGTATTGCTGTATGTCCGTATACCCGAAAAAATAACTGGATACATGCCTTAGTTAAACAGGCAGAACCCAGGGATCCTACCGGCGTTACACGTAATGCATTATTAGCGATGCAGCATAATTTCTTCTATTACCCCGATGCAGAGTCATTTCATCCGGAGTGGAGTGGTGGCAATTTTGCAAGTTACCATCAGCCACCAGAGTGGATGAGAAGTGAAGAGTATCTGAAAGTCGAGAAGACTTGGGAATATGACGGCAACTGGGAGGGTTTCTAATGTTTCCGCAATCAACGCTATTGGATCCACTGTTTTGGATGGTATTAGGTGCAATTCAGGTCTTGGTGTTTACAGGGGCGAGTCAATGGGCCAAAGAATATCAATTAGGGATGAATTGGTGGAGGTGGTCAGTCGTGGGATTTTGGTGGTTAAGTTTTATTTTGACCATTGCCGGTGCATTTACACTGCTGGGCGAAAATGAAGGCAACGCCGGTTGGTATGTTCTGGGTTTTGTCGGGACACTATTGGTGATCGGTGGCGCGGCAATACTTAAAGTGCTGGTTCTGTTAAAACCGAATCCTCAATAACGCAATATCCCCCGGTGTCAAAATCCTTGTCACCACATTGATAACCGGAGCCCTGAGTTTGATTTCAGGGCTTTGAGAGGTTTTATGTATAGCAAGAAACGCAGCGACTTCTGGAAAAAAGTTGCCAGTATCGTGTCAGTGATACTCTTACTACTGGCCTGGTATGGTGGAAGTACCCGAATTACCGATAACCAGAGTGGTATGGTGGATCAGTTGTTGATTAATGGAGATCTCTTAAATCAGATCGATGACCGCCTATATGAAGGGAGGATCCTGAATAAGCTTAACCCGGTCGAGTATATCGGTCTTGGTAGTGGCATTGGCTACGGGGGCATGACTGAGGTTGCAGTAACAGTCTCTTCACTGGGGGATATTCAACGAATCGCTGTCTTATCATCTAAGGACACCAGCTCCTATCTGGACAAGGTCATCCAATCAAATTTGATGGAGAAGTTACTTGGAAAAAATATCAAATCGAACTTCGAAATTGATGGTGTCAGTGGGGCGACTGTATCGACCAATGCATTAACAGAGGCCATTAAACGGGCAGCAGATCCGGTTAGATTCGAATTGTTCGGTATTAATCGGGCTGAGAATGAAAAGCCCATCTCTCATTTTCGATGGCTGGATCTGCTGGCTATTGCGATGTTTACGATGGCTATTTTGGTAAACAAAACACGTCATCGCAAAAAGAGTATGTTTAACTGGGCATTACTGCTCACCTCTATGTGTGTATTTGGTTTTTACTCCTCTAGCTTATTTTCATCATCGACAATGGGGATCCTTATTTCTGGGGCGTGGCTTACCGGACTGGGTAACTATACCTCGATAATCTTACTTTCTCTGGTGATCCTATACATCATCGCGACGAATAAGAACGTGTATTGCAATACTCTCTGTCCCTTTGGGGCGACACAGGAGTGTTTGGCAAAGCTTGGCAATACAAAAACGATAAGTTTAACACCTGTTTTTTTTGAATGGTTTCCAAGGGGACTCTTACTGGTAACTTTATGTTTAGGCCTCTATTACCGCAATCCGGCGTCATTTTCATATGAACCATTCGGCATCATGTTTGGCATGATAGGTTCAATATATCTCTTTGTTTTAACGACGATAACAATCGTAACCTCATTGGTTGTTAAACGACCTTGGTGCAGAACCCTTTGCCCGATGAATCCAATGACAGATTTTATTCGGTTCAACAGGCAATGGTTTAAGTCAGTATTAAATAAACAGCGATTAAAAAGACAAATTATTCTAACTAATCAGATGGTTGGTTCAGAAGTGAAGCGCAGTGAGGTGTCTAAATGAGGAAGAAGTTGCTGTTCATATTTTACATTGTTTCAGCGGTGTTTGTGTGTGTTCACCTTGGGTTAAGGGTCAATCACTTGACTCAATTGGAAGCGAGTAACACGCCACTCTTTGTTGCTACCTATTCAGAGCATTCTACAAGCTCAAAGGTACCAGTTAATGACGCGATTAATTATAAAGAGTGGGCAGAAAAGTTTGAAGAGCAAACGAAGTAACATTTCTGTTAGCAACAGTAGCTGATGCATTGCGAGTGTATTAAATGAGTTATAAATGGGAATGTAATGAGTGACGATATGATATTCGGTGTCGAGTTTCCACGGTCAAAAATTGATTTTGACTTTGCCATGCATACGATGCAGGATTTTTATAGTAACTATGAGAGAGGCTTGTTTACCGATCCCCACCGTCTGTTCTTTAATGCCATTATTTATATTACCCATGGACGCGGCAAGCATTATATCGATCATCAAGTGTGCCAAATAAGACCAGGTACAATACTGTTTATATCGAAATATCAGGCGCATAGGTTTGAATATAATCCAAGTATTCGCGGTTACATCATACCATTTTGTGACAATATTTTGTTTTATGGTAATGATGACCCTTATAAAAGCAGGATCCGATCGGCTTTTGAAGAGATTAATTTTTTGCATGAAAAAGAACAAACCTGCAGCTTCTTCTTTGAGCAGTTATGGTTGGAGTACAAAAACCTGCACAGTAATCTAAGCGAAGAGGTGATCCGTAACTCCTTACGAACGTTAATATTAAAAACATTGGTTCGACAGCATCAATCATCCTTTGAATCAAATAGCCACGCTCACTATTCATCAGATTATTGCAAGTTTCATGATCTGATTAAGACTCACTATGTGTATACCCGTACTGTTGAAAAATACGCAAATATGATGGGCGTTACGACAAAGAAATTGAACCAAATTGCCAAGGAAAATACCGGGAAAACAGGAAAGGAGTTGATCGATTCATATGCGGTTTTAGAATCTAAAAGGCTATTGGCATACAGTCAGGATCCGATTGCGTCTATTGCCCAGAAGTTAGGATTCAGTGAACCAACCAACCTGACAAAATTTTTTAAAAAGCACAGTGGTTTGACGCCTAAAGAGTTTCGGAACCTATGTTTATTCCATAATTCCAAATAGCATCTTTTGCTAAATAATGGACTTAGGCGAAACAATTGACCAAGTCTTAGATGCGACAACGGTATCGGTTCATGGTCAACACCATGAAGATTGATATCAATTCGTTTTTAAATACTGTTGTAATATCTTGTCTACCTTTCCCTCTGTCGTGAGTTTCTCTGCAGCAGAGCGAATTTTACCTATCGGGAGCGGGTTATCAGTCGGACCTTGCTTTGGGACTTGTAGCCAGGCTTCGATTGTTTTCAGGCTTAATCCCGGGAATTCGAATGACGACTGCAGGCCGAGTTTTTTGCTTTCATATAGAGCCGTATTATCAATTGTCAGAAACGCACTAATTCTATTCGAGTTCAGCATTTTTAAGCCCTGAGTAAAGTCCTTTAGCTCGTAGGTTAGTAGCCTATCGTCCAGTAATATTTCGGGACAAAAATTAGTGCCTCTTAGGTAACCGATGCTAGCAACTTTATCCGGATCATAGATCTCTTCATGGCTCAGGAGTGGATTTCCTTTCTTTGTTAACAGGATGACATTTTGTATGAATAGCAGAGAGATGTAGTCAACTTCATCATCATTATCAGAATTTCGGCTAAATATGGCAAAGTCAGCGTTGCCGTTTTTAATGTAATTAACCACGCGGGAATAGGGTAATAACGTTATCTGAATCTGTATATTCGCTTCATCGGCTATGGCTCTTGCAATATCTGGAATGATGCCTTTGATGGCCCCATCTTCAACATAACCAAATGGTTCAAACTCAATAGAGGCGAAAGTATATTCATCAGCCTGCGTATAGGGAAGAAATAGAGGTGAAAATAACAACAGAAAGAGCAATGTAAGATGCCGGGTTCGCAAACTTGTCATTCTTGTCCTGCCATCGCCTTAGATAGATGTGTCTAAGTATAGCAAGTAAATTTGGCATGATTGAGCCTGTGTCGGTGGCCTCCACTTGTAGTTTAAGTCAACAAAAAACTCTGAAAACACTGTGAATTATCCCATAGCATAGGAGATGAGCTTGGTGATAAAATTGAGTGTTCAAGGCCTGTCTAAATACCCGTTCCAGGATCCACGTTAAGAATGAAAATACTCTTTTGTCGTCACGGTGAAACCCAATGGAATAAACAGGGGAAACTGCAAGGTCATCTCGATAGTCACTTAACTCTGGAGGGGCAGTGTCAAGCCAGACGGTTAGGCACTCAATTAGCCTCTCATCATCCTGATCTGATATTCACCAGCGATCTGGGCCGTGCCATGACGACGGCGACCTTAGCCAACCATAACTTGAATTTACCCATTGAATCGTCCCCCTTATTGCGTGAGCGATGCTTTGGTGAGTTACAGGGGCTGCATAATAGTGAATCTCTCGGTTTATGGGAGGCTTACGAACGTCGTTTCGTTGGCAATGAGATGGAGATTGAGGGGGCCGAATCTGCTACCGATGTATTGAGTCGGGTACAGCACTTCTTGCGCGGATTATCTAACATAGATGTGAAAACCCTGGTAGTTATCGGCCATGGGGAATGGTTACGAGTCATTCAAAATCTCTTCGCCGGAGAACAAGCTTGGTCCAACCGCCAGTTACTCCCGGGTAATTGCGAAATCATCGAATTTAACCTGCAAAACTTTCAGCTCGATGCTTTAATCTAAAACCCCGCTTTAGCTTCTGGTTGAGTTGGTATTAGATAGTTTTTTGAAGGTTATACCTTCATTGTTATCTATCACCAGCGGTGAGTGCTGTGCATCGATGCACCAATGTCGTAATCACAAGATGTGAAAGAACGACCTTATGTGCAGATACGTCTGCGAGACGGTGAGAGAAGCAAAGATTCAAGCTAACGAACGAGAAGCATGGATGCTGAACTGGCTTTTAGATAGGGACATTGTTGTAAGGATAGCCGCATCTACACTGGGTTATTCACAAGAAGGTCTTTCCTTCAATTTGACTGTATTTTTGCACAGTTATAACTAAATCTTAAGATTGTTGTGCAATATCGATGCATTTGACGCATCGATAACACGGCAGTGATTTATTATATACCTTAATATCAATAGGTTAGTCTTTACTAAAAAGTGTTATGCAGACCTCATAAACACCCACGCATCTTTTTACCGGACAGTTTTTAGTGTTTTTGTTCACGAAACAAAAAATAATCCTTTTGCAGCAATGAGTTGTAGATGGTAGCTTTACCTAACTGTTCAAGCAGGAAAGAACGTTATCGTGCTGCTAGTGAATAAGCTGTTAGGTTTTATGGCAAACATTGGAGTTATGGATGACTAAAAAGATTTATAAATATATTGGTCCTGATATTTTGGAAGTCGCTTTTAATAAAGAAGACTATTGTGGTTTTAAGTTCTCTTTCCCAAAAGATTACAATGATCCTTACGAATTATTTTTAACAATCAACTTTGAAGATGACCATGAAGTCATCGCTTTCTATAATGAAGTCGTTCGGGAGATCCAGCAATTCCCTACAACTTGCTTTTCAAATTCTCCAATAGTTGCTCCTATGTGGGCGCACTATGCACATAATTCAAAGGGGTTTGTGGTTGAAGTTGATGAAGAAAAGCTTCTAGAGTATTTAAAGGATGCTAATTTAGGAGATGTTGTATACCAAGACACGCCGAGAACTGAACTGAATGGTACTTTTAATATGGCTTACCGAAGGGGAAAGCCTCGCGATATGATGTTCCTCAGAAATGGGGTACAAAATGCAGCCTACTTTACTAAGCACTCATGTTGGAATTATGAATCAGAGAGGCGCTTAGTTGTTTCAATGGATGACGTTTCAATTATTAATGAAAATATGATCGCTTATATACCAATAGATTGTGTTACAGCGATCATATCAGGTTCTTTAACCAAGCCTTTATATAAAGAAAAGGCTAAAGAACTTTGTACCGAAATTGATTCTCAATATCTTGAAGCAAAAATAGGAAAAAGTAGCTCAAATCAATATTTTCTTGATGAGAACCTGAACACTTATACTTTCAATGAAGACAATATAATTGCTTGTAAAAGCTACTGTGATAGTTGTAAGGAGCCAGTCCAAGAGTATAACGAATTCTGTCCATGGTGCTTAATAACCGAAGAAGATATGGATAATGCTGCATCAAATAACCCTTTAAGGATGTTTGCTGATGCTGGCACACTTGAGAGTTATATTCGTGGTTTTAACCGTATTGGTAAATAAAACCTAACAAGAAAATTAACAAGGACACGTAACAGTTGGCTACGTTTCGCTTCGCTACACAATTTTAGCCAACCATTACTTAGCCTGTTATTTGGGCGATATATGCTTAAAAGGAGTCAGCAGTGAATGAAGCACAATTAAAAATGCTTAAAAAATGGAGAGCTCGATTCAAAAGAGCTCAAATAGCTCAAAATGAGTCAGGGGTTCTATGCCAAAAGTTAAATTACTGGGTTGGTATTCCCGTTATTGTCCTTGCAACTATAGCTGGGGCTCTAACGTTTTCGGATTTGTCCGCGCAATATAAATTAATCCCAGGTTTTATTAGCGTTTTTGCAGCCGTTTTAGCTTCAATACAAACATTTTTGAAGTTCTCAGAAAAAGCCGATTTACACCGATTAGCAGGCGGCCATTTTGGAGAACTCAAGAAAGAGATTGAATTTATAATCAATTTTCCTCCTGAGGCTTCTGTTCTTGAGAATAAAATTGATGATATTAGAAAACGAAGCGATCAATTAACTAAGGAGTCGCCATCAGCAATGAGTTTTGCTTGGAAGGCTGCTTCTACAGAAACACAAGATGATAATAATGCATATAGCATATAACAAGCTAATAAATGAGGACAAAAAACAGTTTTCTGTTTTCGTTCCTCAACATTTTAGCAAACAATTTTCAGCCCATTATTAGAGGTAACTAATGGGCCACCCATGTTAGTTGGCGAGCATTTGCATTGACTTCTACACTTGAAAGATTCGATTTTGGATGTTTCAGGAGGCAAGGATGCCTAAACCTCGCTCTAGTCAGGTCAGTTTGGAAGATACGCCCTTTTATCATTGTGTGAGCCGCACGGTGAGAAGGGCGTTTTTATGCGGAATAGATAATTACTCTGGCCAATCTTTCGAGCATAGGAGAGGGTGGGTAGAAGATAGACTTTTACTGTTAACGTCTGTCTTTGCCATCGATATTGCAGCCTATGCGGTAATGTCGAATCATTTGCATATCGTGCTGAGAATAGATTCAGAATTAGCGCAAGCTTGGACAAGCATCGATGTGGTAAATCAATGGCATCAGTTGTTCAAAGGTACATTGCTGACACAAAAGTTCGCTAAAGGTGATGCCATTGAGTCTTATGAGATTGAAACGCTCAACGAGACGATAGCAGAATACCGACGCAGGTTGATGGATATAAGTTGGTTTATGCGTGCACTTAACGAGCCTATAGCGAGGCAAGCCAATAAAGAGGACAACTGCACTGGGCGTTTTTGGGAGGGGAGGTTCAAGTCCCAGGCACTACTCGACGAAGCTGCCGTGCTCGCTTGCATGGCTTATGTTGACCTCAATCCAATCAGAGCCAATATGGCTGATACGCCAGAGCACTCTGATTTCACCAGTATACAGCGCCGAATCAAAGCAGCGTTCAAAGGGTTGCAATCGGATGTACTGCTGCCATTTGTAGGCAATGAACGTAAAAATATGCCTAATGGGTTAATGTTTGATATTAAAGATTACTTAGAGCTGGTTGATGATACCGGAAGAGTAATACGTGATGATAAGCGTGGTGCGATTAAACCCGGTACGGTGAAGATACTAAACCGACTAAATATTCCGCTTGAAAACTGGCTTAAAGTAACCAGTGAATTCAAATATCTCTTTAAAGGTCCGGTAGGTACGCTAGAAGAGTTAACACGTTATTGTGAGCACCTTGATAAAAAGCGTATAGCTAATGCTAGTAGTTGTCGATACTGGCATAGCTGACATATCTTGCTGTGGTTTAACTTCTTCTCCTCAAGGTCATTTACCCGACAAATCAGTCACGCCTTCGGTTTGTATGTTGCGACCGTTTGATGACAAATATCGCTGTTGTGTTAGGTTTGTCGGGTTATATCGTCATACAACCGTTTAGAGTGACAGGCTTAGAGTGCTGTTTATCAACCCGCAGAAGGTGACTTTGAGAGAATACCTTAAAATGGGTGGCTTGTTTAGTTGTTTAGTTTCAAACCTGTTCTCGCAAGTTTCAAAGAGTGCAATTTCTTCTTTGGTGGTGGGGCTGTTTTGCTGGTTAGGTTGGTTCGCAGTTTCCTTCCTTGCTGTGGGGCAGTTACATTTGTCGTTAGGTTATAAACTATGAAACGGTCAATTAGCAACGCCTGCGAGAGGGTTCAAAAAAACGCCGCTTCGCTCTGGTTTTTCGTCTCCTGCTAGCGGCGTTAGCACATATCCTGTTGCCATACTTTTCCTAACGAAGACCTCATGAGCTAGAGCTAAATCTCTAGCTCATTGATGTCCATAAGCGGGTTAGTTGCTTAAAATGGGTGGCGAGATAGTTTTTGAGAGAGTTTTTGAACGTTCATTTTTACCAAATCAACTGGCCATATATACCCCCTTACCAACAAACTGATCATCGTTCACTTGATCCAATAAAAAGCGGGACAGAAGATGCGTAGAGACCTTGCCGCCTTGAAATTTTTTACCGCTGGTCTTAAGTGGTTTGCTGGACGGAGCATCGTCCATCGCGCCACAACGAGCAACAGTCCAATTAATATCCGATTGCTGCAGTAGCTCATACTCCTTCTCCCGATCAATATAGATATCCCCCAGTAACCGGGGAGCGACGCGCGATAACAAAAAGTTCATAAAAAAACCGTTTCGATCTTCCGGGAGCTTTAGGCTCACCCCTCCGGTTAAAATAAAGCGACGAATATTATGTTTTGCCAATAGGGGAAGTAAAGCTCGGGTACTGTTAAAGCACGGCATATCTCTGGCGGACGCTCTGGCAGCTTTCATGCTCTGGTTGATCCCGGCTGGCCCTAAAGTTGACACCACTGCCTCGGCCCCTTTAAGTAAGATATCGAGACTTTCACTGTCTCTGGCGTCTCCTTGAATAACGGTGACGTTGGGGTGCGGCTTCACCTTCGACGGAGTACGGGCTAATATCCTCAGATGGTAACCTTGCGCCAACGCTTCTTTGACCACTTGTTGTCCAACAAGCCCCGTAGCACCAAGTAAAGCAAGTGTTTTTATTGTCATAATTAGGTTCTCAATGTGATTTGAGTGCAGTATGCCACTTGCGGAACTGTCTGGTTAGTAGCTAAAATCAATCAACTCTGATCCCAAAACGGTATCAATCATATGTTATTGAATTACCTCAAGCCCATGGCCATCTTTGCGACTGTGGTAGAAACAGGCAGCTTTACCTTGGCAGGTAAACGCTTAGGTATGCCGCGTGGCAAGGTGAGCGAGCAAATAAGCCGGCTGGAAAGCTATTTAGGTGTGAAGTTATTCCAGCGCAGTACTCGCAAAGTCAGCACTACCGAGGAGGGGGAAGCTTTGTACCAGCATGCTTGCGATCTACTGCGCTGCGGTGTTGAAGGGGTCGATGAGGTGAAAAACTTTGCCGAAGAGGTTAAAGGTAGGATTCGGATCACCACGACCAATGACTTTTATCAATGCCTATTGCTGCCGATTTTGAAACGTTTCCATCAAACCTACCCCAAGGTGCAGTTTGACCTTCAGATCACCGAGGAAGCTCTGGCTATCATCGATGACTCCATCGATCTGGCGATTCGTTCCGGCGATCTACCAGATTCAGGCCTGATTTCGTTACCGCTCACCACTACCCGGTTGAAGTTGTACGCCAGCCCGGAACTGAAGCATAGCCTTCCCGAATATCCGGCACAATTGGAGCAATACGACTGGGTGGCGATTAGCAACGGCGGCCAAATCAGTCCATTGACGCTCACTCACCAAGAGGGAAAGCAAGTGACATTACAGCCGCGGTATCAACACTTGGCAAATACCGTTTCCAGCTACAGCCTGCTAATTGAGCAGAACTTTGGTATTGGTTTGATGACCGAGCACACTGCAAATGTCTTAGTGGAGCAGGGGAAATTGATCCCAGTATTGCCAGGCTGGTTCTATCAAGCGATGCCTATCTCGCTGCTATATCCGGCACGTCTGCATATGGCCAAGCGCACACGATTATTGATAGAAGAGATACAATCAGCACTCAACCCGTCAGCCTGAATGTAAATAAATTGGGTCAAATAAATTGGGTCAGAGTAAGAATTAATTGAAATATTTGAGGTGCCGACAGGATAGGCAGAACTTTGTCCAAGCGTAAAATCACCACAAAGCGCTACGCTTTCACGGACAGCACGGAGGTAAAGATGAAGAGCTTCACTCTAACGCGTTTTTTTCCAAATGTGAGTTACAAAATGATCAAACTTTGATTGTCTTAAGACATCTTTCCTCTAGCCCAGTAACCCGATCAGACAGGATTAAGGCGTATTACTCGGTTCTGACGTCCTCCTCCTTATCTAACTTTTTGTTTTATTGATACTTCCTTCAGATTCTCACACCGACTAGATGATTAATTGTTCAAGATTATGACGATTAGTTGAGTCTTTTTGTCGACAATGTGCCGGTTTTTTATTGACCAGCTCGGCAAGGTAGGGTTATATTGTCGACAATCTCATTTGTAATGAATATGTAAATATATGACCTTTTTCAACGAACAGCCTGTTACAGCGGCAGATAAAACATTTTTTCAAATGCGAAAAGATATTGTTGAGGGGGAGATCGCTTCCGGATCTAAGCTTAGTGAAACTGAGTTGTCGACAAAATATGCCGTGAGCCGTGCCGTCGTTCGCGAAGCCATCAATCGCCTCGAGTCCTGTAACTTGGTCGAGCGTAAGGCAAATGTCGGCGCCAGAGTGGTCACCTTAACACCGGAAGGTTTAGTCGAGCTCTATCAGGTTCGAGAGTCTTTAGAGGGGATGGCTGCGAGGTTAGCTGCAAAAAATATGACCGATCAGGAGATTGGCGATCTGAATGTGCTATTAAATACCCATTTTCAAAAGGTCAAAACCGGCGAGTCCTATTACCAGGAAGCCGGTGATGTCGATTTTCATTATCGAATCATTCTCGGCAGTAAGAATAAGCACCTTATATCCATGTTAATAGACGGCATTTATCATCTGGTGCGTATGTATCGGGTTCAGCTTGGAATGACGGGCCCCAGGATCACTACCGCATTTGATGAACATAAGCACATAGTCCAAGCCATATCCAACCGGGATGAAGAGCTGGCAGAGATGCTGATGCGTCGTCACATCTTGTATTCGAAAAATAATGTCGAAAAGAAATTAGAAAGCAATTAATTAGCAGTTAGTTAGCAGTTAACTAAATTTAAACCGATTTAGTATCCAGCTCTAAAGGGAGAACAAAGATGAGTGCAGGTAAGAAGTTTCGTCAAGCATTGGCTGAAAATAAACCGTTGCAAATAGTGGGGACCATCAACGCCTACTCGGCAATGATGGCAAAGCAAATTGGCCATCAGGCTATCTATCTTTCCGGCGGCGGTGTCGCTAATGCCTCCTACGGTCTGCCGGACTTAGGTATGACATCACTCAACGACGTTATTGTCGATGTGCAGCGCATCACCTCGGCTTGCGATCTCCCTCTGCTTGTCGATATCGATACCGGTTGGGGTGGGGCGTTTAACATTGCTAAGACGGTGCGAGATATGGAGAAAGCCGGCGCTGCGGCGGTTCATATGGAAGATCAGGTTGCGCAGAAACGTTGTGGTCACCGTCCTAATAAAGAGATCGTGTCAACGGCAGAGATGGTCGACCGTATTAAAGCGGCGGTAGATGCCCGTACCGATCCCGATTTCTTCATCATGGCACGTACCGATTCATTCGCTCAAGAGGGGCTGGAAGCGGCGATTGAACGTGCTAAAGACTATGTAGCGGCCGGCGCCGACGGTATCTTTGCTGAAGCGGTTAAAACTGAAGCACATTATCGTGCATTCTCGGATGCACTTGATGTGCCTATTCTTGCCAATATTACTGAGTTTGGTCAAACAGAACTCTGGAACAAGGACCAGCTCGGTGAGTGGGGCGCTGCGATGGTGCTTTATCCATTGAGCGCATTTAGAGCCATGAATAAAGCGGCCGAGATGGTATATACCTCGATTCTTGAACAGGGCGATCAAAAAGCTGTGGTCGATTCGATGCAAACGCGTATGGATCTATACAACTACCTGGGATACCACGAATACGAACAGAAGCTCGATAGTCTGTTTGCTGAAGGTAAAAACCTCTGATCCAGATAGAACTATTTTAGTTAACACCCTACAGCTTATGTTTTGTGACTAGCCTGGTAAATATCAAAATAGGTAATAACCGGGCCTTAAATTCATACCGACACATAAGAGCAGATAAATAATAAAAGGAACACGTTATGGTAGATAAGAAACTCAGTGGTGCAGGCCTTCGTGGCCAAAGCGCAGGCGAAACAGCCCTTTGTACAGTTGGAAAGTCAGGTTCAGGCCTGACCTACTGTGGCTACGATGTTTCAGACTTGGCCGATAATGCGACATTCGAAGAGGTAGCTTATCTGCTGTTTAACGGTGAGCTGCCAAATCAGACTCAGTTGGATCACTATAAAACAGAGTTATACGCCCAGCGCGATCTTCCCCAAGCGCTGAAAGAGGTTCTGCAACGAATTCCGGCTGATGCTCACCCTATGGATGTGATGCGTACCGGTTGTTCTTTCTTAGGTAACCTTGAGCCGGAAAACGATTTCAGTGAGCAACACAAAGCCGCAAATCGCCTGTTAGCGGCGTTTCCTGCGATTATGTGTTACTGGTATAAATTCTCTCACGAAGGTGTTGAGATTGATTGTGTGACTGAGGAAGACACAATCGGTGGTCACTTCCTGCACCTGCTTAACGGTAAGGCGCCATCGGAGCTGCATCGCCGCGTCATGGATGTATCGTTAATTCTTTATGCCGAGCATGAGTTCAACGCATCAACCTTTACCGCACGCGTGTGTGCATCGACATTATCAGATATGTTCTCATGTATTACCGGTGCTATCGGTACGTTACGTGGTCCACTGCATGGCGGCGCGAACGAAGCGGCAATGGATATGATCCAAAAGTTCAGCTCGCCTGCAGATGCCAAGACTCAAATGGCCGGCATGCTGGAGCGTAAAGAGAAGATCATGGGCTTTGGTCATGCAATCTATCGCACATCAGATCCCCGAAATGTCATCATTAAGACCTGGTCTGAAAAGCTGGCTAATGAATTCGGCGATACTTCACTTTATGATATCTCTGTCGCCTGTGAAGAGTTTATGTGGGACAGCAAGAAGCTGTTTTGTAATGCGGACTTCTTCCATGCATCGGCTTATCACTTCATGGGTATTCCGACTAAGCTGTTTACGCCTATATTCGTCTGTTCACGTCTTACCGGTTGGGCCGCTCATGTGATGGAGCAGCGCTCTAACAACCGTATTATTCGCCCGAGCGCAGACTACACAGGTTCAGAGCCTAGAACCGTTACACCTATCAGCAAAAGATAAGCTATAAGGTCCTGGGATATCCATCTCAGGACCACAAATCCTTTCGATAAAGAAGCGGAACCAGCTATGAATACCTCATACCGTAAACCATTACCGGGTACAGATTTAGATTATTATGATACCCAAGCCGCCGTCGATGCCATCAGCCCCGGTGCCTATAGCAAACTTCCCTATAGCTCTCGTGTATATGCCGAAAACCTGGTACGCCGCTGCGAGCCTGCTAAGCTCACCGACTCACTTAAGCAGATCATCGAACGCAAGCGAGACCTCGATTTTCCATGGTACCCCGCACGCGTGGTTTGCCACGATATTTTAGGCCAAACGGCTTTGGTTGATTTGGCGGGTTTACGTGATGCGATTGCCGATAAAGGGGGGGATCCGTCGAAGGTTAACCCTGTGGTACCGACTCAGCTAATTGTCGATCACTCACTGGCTGTTGAGCATGCAGGTTTTGAGAAAGATGCCTTCGAGAAAAACCGCGCCATTGAAGATAGACGAAACGAAGACCGATTCCATTTCATCAACTGGACTAAAACGGCGTTTAAAAATATCGATGTGATCCAGCCGGGTAACGGCATCATGCATCAGATTAACCTTGAGAAGATGTCGCCTGTGGTGCAATCCCGTGATGGCGTCGCTTTCCCCGATACCTTAGTCGGTACCGACAGCCATACGCCCCATGTCGATGCATTAGGCGTAATTGCGATCGGCGTCGGTGGACTGGAAGCCGAAAGCGTAATGCTGGGCCGCCCATCTTACATGCGCCTGCCGGACATCGTCGGTGTCGAGCTGATGGGTAAGCGTCAGAGCGGCATAACCGCTACCGATATCGTGCTGGCTATCACTGAGTTTCTGCGTAATGAGAAAGTGGTTTCTACTTACCTTGAGTTTTATGGCGAAGGCGCGGCCAATCTGACCTTGGGCGACCGCGCAACGATCTCAAACATGACTCCTGAATTTGGCGCCACTGCCGCCATGTTCTATATCGATGATAAGACCATAGATTACCTGAAACTGACAGGTCGTGATGACAGCCAGGTTAAGCTCGTCGAAACCTACGCTAAGCAGAGCGGACTTTGGGCCGACAGTCTTAAAGATGCCGAATATGAGCGCGTACTGCGTTTCGACCTGTCCTCGGTAGGCCGTAATATTGCCGGGCCATCGAACCCACATCGCCGCGTATCCACGAGCGATCTTGCCGTAAAAGGCATTAGTGGCGTTGTCGAGAATGAAGAGGGCTTAATGCCCGATGGCGCGTGTATTATCGCCGCGATCACAAGTTGTACCAATACCTCTAATCCACGTAACGTGATTGCCGCGGGCTTGCTTGCGCGTAACGCTAATGCAAAAGGACTGACCCGTAAGCCGTGGGTGAAAACCTCATTGGCACCGGGATCGAAAGCGGTGCAGCTCTATCTTGAAGATGCGAATTTATTGCCTGAGCTCGAAGCGCTCGGTTTCGGTATTGTCGGTTTTGCCTGTACCACCTGTAATGGAATGAGCGGTGCGTTAGACCCGGTTATCCAAAAAGAGGTGATCGAACGCGACCTATACACCACCGCTGTACTGTCCGGTAACCGTAACTTCGATGGTCGTATTCATCCTTACGCTAAGCAGGCTTTCCTGGCGTCGCCACCTTTGGTGGTCGCCTACGCGATTGCCGGTACTATTCGCTTCGATATCGAGAAAGACAGCCTGGGTATTGATAGCGACGGCAATGAGATAACACTTAAAGATATCTGGCCATCCGATGAGGAGATCGATGCGGTTATTGCAAAGAGCGTTAAGCCTGAGCAGTTCCGTAAAGTCTACGAGCCCATGTTTGACATTAAAGTTGAGTATGGCACCGATAACGATCCGCAATACGATTGGCGTCCACAGAGTACCTATATCCGTCGCCCTCCATATTGGGAAGGCGCATTAGCAGGTGAGCGTGCCATGAAGGGGATGCGGCCACTGGCGGTACTTGGCGATAACATCACAACCGATCACCTGTCACCGTCTAATGCCATCATGCTGGACAGTGCCGCTGGCGCCTATTTGGATAAAATGGGTCTACCGGAAGTGGACTTTAACTCCTATGCAACGCACCGCGGTGATCACCTGACCGCCCAGCGAGCTACCTTTGCAAATCCTAAGCTGTTCAATGAGATGGTGACTCTGCTTGGCAAGAACGGTGAAGTCGAGGTTAAGCAAGGCTCTTTTGCACGTATCGAGCCAGAGGGTCAAGAGTCACGTATGTGGGAGGCGATTGAGACCTACATGGAGCGCAAGCAGCCGCTTATCATCATCGCGGGCGCCGATTATGGTCAAGGCTCAAGTCGAGACTGGGCGGCTAAGGGTGTTCGTCTTGCCGGTGTCGAGGTGATTGTCGCCGAAGGTTTCGAGCGAATTCATCGTACCAACTTAGTGGGCATGGGTGTCTTGCCGCTTGAGTTCACTAATGGTGATAATCGCCATACCTATCAAATCGACGGTACAGAAACCTATGATGTGTTTGGTGAGCGTACACCTGGCGCGGCATTAACTGTTGTCATGACACGTAAAAACGGTGAGCGTGTTGAGATACCGGTTAAGTGTCGCTTAGATACCGCTGAAGAAGTGTCTATCTATGAGGCTGGCGGTATCTTGCAGCGCTTTGCCCAAGACTTCTTAGCGTCGTCTGTTGAATGACGCTTAGTGGCTGATGGCAGTTCGAGCCGCCAGGTTTGAGTTATTGGCTCTAATCTGGCGCTTGTTTACCACATCAAATTCATATCGAGAAAGAATGTTAATGGTAAGCTCTTATGACTAGTAAAAAAGTTCATCTACCTCAAATAAAGGTGCCTGCGACCTATATGCGCGGTGGCACCAGCAAAGGTGTGTTTTTTAACTTAACCGATCTACCCGAATCCGCACAAATAGCGGGCAGCGCCCGAGATGCATTGTTGCTGCGGGTTATCGGCAGCCCCGATCCATACGGAAAACAAACCGACGGCATGGGCGGCGCGACCTCAAGTACCAGTAAAACGGTGATCGTGGCGAAAAGCACAAAGGCCTCCCACGATGTCGACTACCTGTTTGGCCAGGTGGCTATAGATAAGCCATTTGTCGATTGGAGCGGTAACTGCGGCAACCTGTCTGCTGCCGTGGGCTCGTTCGCCATCAGTAGCGGTTTAGTCGATGCCAGCCGCATTCCGGATAATGGCATAGCCGTTATAAGAATTTGGCAAAAGAACATCAGTAAGACCATTATTGCCCATGTGCCCATCACCAATGGTGAAGTACAGGAAACCGGTGACTTTGAACTTGATGGTGTGACATTCCCTGCGGCAGAGGTCGAAGTCGAGTTTATGGACCCTGCCGATGGAGAAGGCTCTATGTTCCCAACGGGTAACCTAGTCGATGATTTAGTGTTACCAATCGATGTGGTTGCCAGCGGTGTGCTTAATGTCACCATGATCAATGCCGGTATTCCAACCGTGTTCGTTAATGCAAAAGATTTAGGTTATACGGGCGCCGAGCTACAAGAGGCCATCAATGGCGATGAGAAAGCCCTGACCATGTTTGAAAGCATTCGTGCACATGGCGCTGTGATGATGGGCCTGATAAAGCATATCGATGAAGCGGCAGGGCGCCAGCATACACCAAAAGTGGCCATCGTGGCTGAGCCTGTTGATTACAGCTCATCGAGCGGGAAATTAATCAATAAAGCCGATATCGACTTAAACGTACGCGCACTCTCTATGGGTAAACTCCATCATGCCATGATGGGCACGGCCGCCGTTGCCATCGGCACTGCTGCGGCAATACCCGGCACACTGGTGAGCTTGGCTGCGGGTAATATCGAGAGAGAAAGTGTTCACTTTGGCCACCCTTCAGGCACGCTAAGAGTGGGTGCACAGGCAAGTCTGGTAAATAGTGAGTGGAGAGTAAATAAAGCGGTCATGAGCCGCAGCGCACGGGTGCTGATGGAAGGCTGGGTGCGTGTTCCGGCCGATGTGTTCTAAAGGCTATTTATTTAAAGTAAGCTTGTTCTAAAGTGAATGTTTTCTAAATTGAAGTGTGCACCTGTGCAGTAGCAATGCTCACACTTAAATGAAAACAAAAAAGCTGTCACTCATTTGTTCTCTCCAGGAGAACATGGTGACAGCTTTTACGTGTTATCTTTATTAATGGATTAATAAAGGAATAACTTCAGGCTGATTAGGAGACTTTTCTCGCTTCCATCTCTTGCTGGCTTGCCATGTACTCGTTGAACGTACCCTGGAAGTTAACCAACTGCTTATCTTTCACGTCAATAATACGCGTGGCCAGCGATGAAACAAACTCACGGTCGTGGCTAACGAAGATCAGTGTGCCTTGGTAGGTCTTTAGTGCGTTGTTTAACGCTTCAATCGCTTCCATGTCCATATGGTTGGTTGGCTCATCCATAATGAGCACGTTGATGTCCATCATCATTAACTTGCCGAATAACAGGCGGTTTTTCTCACCACCCGAGCAGTTTTTAACTTTCTTGTTCGCATCATCTTCAGTGAACAAGAGGCGGCCTAACATGCCACGAACCATTAAGTCGTTGTGCTTAGGTGTGCGCCACAGGGACATCCAGTCGAATAGGTTTAGGTCGTTATCAAAGTCTTTGCTGCTGTCTTGTGGGCAATAGCCGATTGACGCATTTTCAGACCACTTGATCACACCTTGGTTGTTTTGTAATTCATTCACTAAACAACGCAGGAAAGTAGATTTGCCGACACCGTTCTCACCGATAACCGCAAGTTTTGCACCTGCCTCGAGAATAAGCTCGCCGCCTTCGAATAACATTTCGTCATCAAAACCGTGACCCAGGTTTTCCAATACCAGCGCTTGGCGATGCAGCTTCTTACCATCGTCGAATCTGAGTGATGGCGTCATACGGCTCGACGACTTAACCTCATCGAGTGAGATTTTATCGAGCTTCTTAGCACGAGAACTGGCCTGTTTCGCTTTAGATGCGTTGGCACCGAAGCGGTTAACGAAGTCCTGTAGCTCGTTCATCTCGGCGCTCTTCTTAGCGTTACCGGCGAGTAGCTGCTCTTGAATTAAGGCTGCGGCTTCCATGAAGTACTCATAGTTGCCCGGATAGATGCGTAGCTCACCGTAGTCAATATCAGCCATATGCGTACAGACAGTGTTTAAGAAGTGTCTGTCGTGCGAGATGATGATCATGGTGCACTTACGCTTGTTTAGCTGACCGGCCAACCAGTTAATGGTGTAAATATCCAGGTTGTTGGTAGGCTCATCGAGTAGCAAGATATCAGGGTTTGAGAATAGTGCTTGTGCCAATAACACACGCAATTTCCAGCCTGGTGCGACTTGGCTCATTAGGCCAAAATGAAACTCTTCTTCGATACCGGCTTCGAGTAGAATTTCACCCGCACGGCTTTCGGCGCTGTAACCGTCCATTTCGGCAAATTCGCTTTCGAGCTCACCTACCTTCATGCCATCTTCTTCGCTCATCTCTGGTAGAGAGTAGATCCGCTCACGTTCCTGCTTTACTTCCCACAGCTTAGCGTCACCCTGAATTACGGCGTCAATCACGCTGAACTCTTCGAATGCAAACTGGTCCTGGCTTAGTGTGCCGACCTTTTGGCCTGGTGTGATTGAGACATTACCAGAGGTAGGCGCAAGCTCACCACTGAGGATCTTCATAAACGTGGATTTACCACAACCATTTGCGCCAATTAAACCGTAGCGGTTGCCATTACCAAATTTAGCGGAAATGTTTTCAAACAGAGGCTCTGGGCCGAACTGCATCGTGATGTTTGCGGTAGAAATCAATGGAATATCCTGAAAAGTTAAGTGTTTGGAACTTAGCAAAAATAAAGCCAACCCAAATAGGAAGTGCGTTTGCGTAGGTAAAACAGCCGCGGATTATACAGACATAGCTGCTCATATGTCGAGTAATGACAGCATTTAAACGCAGTTATCTGGTAGGAAGATAATAATAACGGGGTGTATTTTCATTTTTGAGTGGGTGAATAGCAGGATTTATTGTTACTATAACCCCATTGAACAGGCCACTTAATTTGGGTGGTCCAGTTATTCACTCGGTGAATGCTGATATTTTTTATAGACATTACCTGCGGTATTTGGACATCTCATGATTGAACAGCAACAAAACAACCCATTACATGGCCTAAGTCTTGAGACCATGGTCACTGAGTTAGTCGATTTTTACGATTGGAAGATTTTAGACGCGGCATTGCGTTTAGCGTGTTTCAAGACCAATCCGAATATGCCTGCCTGCCTTAAGTTTTTGAAAAAGACCGAGTGGGCGAGGGAGCGTGTAGAAGCTTTCTACCTATATCGTTTTAAGCGTATGCCTAAAGGCAGTGCGGCTCAGTTTGAACTTAAGCCGCGTGAACGTGGTTTCGAAGATGGCATTGTGCCGCGCAAACCTCAAGAGCTAACGGTTGAACTTATCGCTGAGATGCGTGCTAAGGCCACCGCTGATTATGAAGCGATGAAGCAGAATAAGGGCAGTCGACCAAGTTACGGCAGTGATAAGCCAAGAGCCCAAGATTCTTATGCGCAGAATCGTAGCTCAAATAATAAACCTGCACCGTCGCAAGATCCTAAAAACCCTTGGGGTAAATAGGCTTTCATCAATAGGTAGTAATACCAATCGGTATAATATCTATAGAAGAGTACAGTCAGGCGCCGTTATTATCTTAAGTATTGAGATAAAAGCGGTGCTTTTTTTTGGGTGAAAGAGTTTGGATTAAAGATTCGCAAGACAGATTTAGAAAGAGTGAGAGGGTAACCTTTAAATTAACTTGATAAAAATCAGACATAAAAAACAGATTTCGCTGGTGTTAGCTTCTCTTAAAAAGAGATGGTACAACCGAGTGGATTACTATTTCAGAGAAGAATACCGACCCCTACCGCCGCCGTTATAAAGAGAGGGTAGTGCTTTAACTAAGCTTGCTGAGGTTATCTGTTTCATGTTGGTAAAATTCAGGCATAAAAAAACCAACTTTCGTTGGCCTGTGATCTCTGCTCGCTATAAAGAAGAGATGGTACAACCGAGTGGATTCGAACCACCGACCCCTACCATGTCAAGGTAGTGCTCTAACCAACTGAGCTACGGTTGTATTGGTTGCGGAAGCTGGATTACTTTTATAAGGGCAGGGCAACGACCTTCGCCTTGTTCTTATAAATAGTTGAGTCCGAGTAGCTTTTATACTGCTCTATCCCGCGATATTATAATTGATGTTTTGATTCTTCAATAAAAGAATTGGTTGCGGGAGCTGGATTTGAACCAACGACCTTCGGGTTATGAGCCCGACGAGCTACCATACTGCTCCATCCCGCGTCCGATAAACGCTATAAATTGTTTTGATTCTATCTATAAAAGAATTGGTTGCGGAAGCTGGATTACTTTTATAAGGGCAGGGCAACGACCTTCGCCTTGTTCTTATAAAGAGTTGAGTCCGAGTAGCTTTTATACTGCTCCATCCCGCGTCCGTATACGCTTTAAATAATAACATTTTAATTCTGTTATCAAGAATTGGTACAACCGAGTGGATTCGAACCACCGACCCCTACCATGTCAAGGTAGTGCTCTAACCAACTGAGCTACGGTTGTATTGGTTGCGGGAGCTGGATTTGAACCAACGACCTTCGGGTTATGAGCCCGACGAGCTACCATACTGCTCCATCCCGCGACATTATAATTGATGTTTTGCTTCTTCAATAAAAGAATTGGTACAACCGAGTGGATTCGAACCACCGACCCCTACCATGTCAAGGTAGTGCTCTAACCAACTGAGCTACGGTTGTATTGGTTGCGGGAGCCGGATTTGAACCAACGACCTTCGGGTTATGAGCCCGACGAGCTACCATACTGCTCCATCCCGCGACATTATAATTGATATTTTGATTCTTCAATAAAAGAATTGGTTGCGGGAGCTGGATTTGAACCAACGACCTTCGGGTTATGAGCCCGACGAGCTACCATACTGCTCCATCCCGCGTCCGTATAACGCAATAACATTTTGATTCAGTTATCAAGAATTCCTAACTGTCCGTTTGGCTATTGCCTTGGAACGAGCGCTATATTACGGGATACAGCTTTGGTTGCAAGTAAAAAAACAATTATTATGGTTAAGTGTAGAATTGATGTGCAACTTGCTCTTTTATACGACATATACAAGGAGGAACCCGCGGATCCCTCGTTTGAAAGCCTGATTATTGACTCACTTATGGGCAGTATCCAGGATGACTTGCTTTAAATCCCCCTTTTTTTGGATATGACGTAATCGCCATGCAAATAGAATTGCCGCACTGGTTAAACCTGCAATCAACCCAATCCAAAAACCGTGCGCTCCCATAGGCGGTACAATCAAATCCGTTCTGGCAAGTATATAACCAAGCACCATACCGATAGCCCAATAGGAGACTAAGGTGATGTAAAGTGCGCTTCGCGTGTCTTTATACCCACGCAGTGCCCCTGCAGCGACAACTTGTACTGAATCAGACAATTGATAAAGCGCCGCCAAAAACATCAGGCTTCCTGCTAACGCGACCACTTCGGGATTATCGTTATACAGGTATGCAATCTCTTTTCTAAAGAGGACGGTGATTATTGCCGTGATGATCGCAAGCGTGAAAGAGAGACTTAATCCCACTTTTGTGATTAGCTTCGATATATGGGCTTTATCTTGCCCCAAGTAATAGCCAACACGAATAGATACCGCAATACCTATAGAAAGTGGCAGCATGAATACAATAGATGAGAAGTTTAGTGCTATTTGATGGCCTGCAACAACATTGGCGCCTAGAGGAGCCAGTAATAACGCGATAACAGCAAACAGACTCACCTCAAAAAAGAGTGCCATGGCGATAGGAAAGCCATGTTTAGTCATATCCCAGATGGTTTTCCAATTAGGTTTATGAAATGACTTGAATGGTGCCAGTTCAGCAAACTTTTTATGTAGTTGCATATAAATCATCATGGCAATGAACATAGCCCAAAAAACTAAAGCTGTAGCGATACCGCAACCCGCACCGCCCATTGCTGGTATCCCAAAGTGTCCATAGATAAAGATATAGTTAGCGGGAATGTTTACGGCTAACCCGACAAAGCCGATAACCATAGTCGGTAAAGTATAAGAGATCCCTTCACTACAGCCTCTAAGTACCTGGTAGAGTACGAAGGCGGGGACTCCCCATGCGAAGCCTTCAAGGTAACCGATGCTTAATCTGGCAAGTTCTGGATCTAATTCCATCATGGTAAATATATTTTGTGCAAAAGTGAGAAACACGATCACACCTATACTGCCTATTATGGCAATATATCCAGCTTGATGCATAAGAGGTTGAATGGCTTTCTGGTTATTCGCTCCATGATGGTGAGCAAATACAGGCGTAAATGCCATCAGAAGACCTTGAACAAAAAGCAGTGCCGGAAGCCATAGACTGGTTCCGACGGCAACAGCTGCCATATCCACTGCACTAACTCGACCAGCCATTACTGTGTCAATGAAGCCCATCATGGTCTGTGTGACTTGGGCGATAAGTACAGGTAGTGCAAGTTGCACTAAACGTTTGGCTTGAAAGCCGAATTGATTCATGAAAACTGCCTTTAATATGAATGAGAGGTAAAATGTTTACAGGTATAGTTCAAGCCACGTGCGAAGTGGTTGCGATAAATAAGAAAGATGGCTTAAATACGCTTGAGATCGCTATGGAGCCCGAGTTACGTGAGGGGCTCATAACAGGCGCGAGTGTTGCTAACAACGGTGTCTGTTTAACGGTTACACGAATTGCAGATGATAGGGTGTTTTTCGATGTAATGGAAGAGACTTTGAGCGTGACCAACCTCTCAAATTTGACTCTTGGTTCTAAGGTGAACATTGAACGTTCATTAACATTTGGAAGTGAGATTGGTGGCCATATTTTATCTGGCCATGTACATACGCAAGCACGTATTCTGGAAGTGAGCGATACCGCTAGTCATTTTGATATCAAACTTGGCGTTGATGCAAAGTGGATGAACTATATTCTCTACAAAGGTTTTGTTGGCGTAAATGGTTGCAGTTTAACGGTAGGAGAGGTTACCGATACCAGTTTTATGTTGCATCTAATTCCTGAGACATTAAAGCTGACGAACCTCGATGATTTGAAGGTCGGGGGATCTCTGAATATTGAAATAGATAGTCAAACTCAGGCAATCGTAGATACTGTCGAGCGTGTACTGGCCAAGCGCGCAGCTTCATAAGGCAAGTGCTGTGACTGAGTCGTCATGAGGTGATGGGCAGCTTAATAGATCTGTTCATCGCCTGAGTCGATAAATAACTCAATCTTATGTCGTGCCTCATCGATATGGATCCTAAGGTGGATGGGGTTACAACAAATCCTGCAGTCATCATAGTAATCTTGATCACCACTGGTACCATCGACATCTATATGTTGATGGTGTCCACAATGAGGACAACTAATCGTTTGTGTGGCATACCTCATCTTTATACTCCTGCTCACTCATCGTTCCAAGTAAACATCTATATAAACCAATATCCTGGTAACTGAAGCAGAAAGATCTTGAACCTGTCAGGTTGTCTTCCTGTTGCTTATTACCTACACAGATAGATACAGCTATCTCAGGCTTGTATTTATGCTTAGTCTGAAACAAGATTTCTTTACCGTTAAGTATAGCCCATGGTGTTTCAAGCTTGTGCTCATCACGTTGAGATTTAACTGTCCTACCCAAGGTTGCCTCTCCTTACCTGATACCGAAAGGCTCCGGTATCCTTGAATTTTGAAACAGTTAGATAGATAGATAGATAGATAGATAGAATGTTTATCAATTTTACTGCTGATAAGTCAGGTTGGTATTAAATTATTTTAATGGGCAGCCAGTCTTCTTGATGGGTAACACGGCTACTCATGCTTAATAAGACGTTCATTTGTTTGCACAGCCAGATAAATGAAAGAGAGGGGGGAACCCGGACACTGGCCTGAGTAGCTGTTTGAACCTTTAATCGTTATTAGAAATAGCGATATTATCGAGTGGGCTTTTATTAACCTCCAGAGTTATTTCCATATCGAATAACAGTGCCTGTTGATTTTGCAACTCTCCACTGTTTAAAGATGCACTTAGACTAAAATGAGCCGGTGAAGGATTGATGACAATAACGTTTTAATATGATGACACTAAAATTAAGCCGAAAATCCCATTATTGACGACTGAATCGAGCTGTTTTGCTTGCGTAACAACGACTAAATCTCGTAGAATTACGCGCTTGTGCCTACGGTGATTAAGACTCTTGTAATGGCTTATCCCATTGGTGCTTTTCTTTTATTATTTAATTAGCAAGTGGCCCTACGTGGGGGTCACCACTGGATAAGGAATTTTCATGCCTGTTATTACACTTCCTGATGGAAGCAAACGTGAGTTTGCCAACCCTGTTTCTACTTTAGATGTCGCTGCCGATATCGGTCCCGGTCTTGCTAAAGCATGTATCGCCGGTCGAGTTAATGGTGAGCTTAAAGATGCTTGCGATATCATCGACACCGATTCAGAGCTTTCTATCATCACAGCAAAAGACGAAGAGGGTGTAGAGATCCTTCGTCACTCTTGTGCCCATCTACTCGGTCATGCATTCAAGCAACTATGGCCTGAAGCTAAGATGGCTATCGGTCCGGTTATCGACAATGGTTTTTACTATGATATCGATCTTGACCACAAGCTAACTCAGGAAGATATTGATGCGCTGCAAAAGCGCATGACCCAACTTGCAAAGACAAACTACAAAGTTGAAAAACGTGTAGGCAGTTGGCAAGTGGCCCGCGATACATTTGAAGCTCGCGGCGAAACATATAAGATGGAAGTCTTGGATGAAAATATCAGTAAAGACGACCAGCCAGCTTTATATCATCATGAAGAGTATGTTGATATGTGCCGTGGCCCTCATGTGCCAAACATGAAATTCTGTCAAAATTTTAAACTGATGAGTGTGGCTGGTGCATACTGGCGTGGTAACTCAGACAACAAGATGCTACAACGTGTTTATGGTACTGCCTGGGCAGACAAAAAAGCACTTAAAGTACACCTTAACCGTCTGGAAGAAGCGGCTAAACGTGACCATCGTAAGATTGGTAAGCAGCTCGACCTTTATCATATGCAGGAAGAAGCGCCTGGTATGGTGTTCTGGCATAACGATGGTTGGCGTTTGTTCCTCGAACTTGAGACGTTTATTCGTCAAAAGCTAGGTCAGTACACATACCAAGAAGTAAAAGGTCCGTTGATGATGGATCGTGTGCTTTGGGAACGTTCTGGTCACTGGGATAAGTACGCCGATGCCATGTTCACGACTAACTCTGAAAACCGTGAATATGCCATTAAACCAATGAACTGTCCGGGTCATGTACAGATCTTTAATCAAGGTCTTAAATCATACCGCGATCTACCATTGCGTATGGCCGAGTTTGGTTGCTGTCACCGTAATGAACCATCAGGTTCACTTCATGGTTTGATGCGCGTACGTGGCTTTACTCAAGATGATGCTCACGTTTTCTGTACTGAAGATCAAGTACAGCAAGAGGTTAGTGCTTGTATCAAGATGGTATATGACACCTATGAGACATTTGGTTTCAAAGATATCGTCGTTAAACTATCGACTCGCCCAGAAAAGCGTATTGGCGACGATGATATGTGGGACAGATCTGAGGAAGCACTTAAGCAAGCATTGACTGCGAATGATATTGCTTATGAGATCCTACCTGGTGAAGGGGCTTTCTACGGACCTAAAATTGAATTTACGCTACATGACTGTCTCGATCGTGCATGGCAGTGTGGTACGGTTCAGCTAGATTACGCTTTACCGGGCCGTCTTGGTGCAACTTATGTTGCCGAAGATAACAGCCGTCAAACGCCAGTTATGATCCACCGTGCAATTTTAGGTTCATTAGAGCGTTTCCTGGGTATTCTTATTGAAGAGTATGCGGGTAAATTTCCTACTTGGTTGGCCCCAATGCAAGTCGTAGTGATGAATATCACCGATAAACAGTCCGATTATGTCGATGAAGTGGTAAATATCTTCAAAGAAAGTGGAATTCGTGCATCTAAAGACTTGAGGAATGAGAAGATAGGCTTTAAAATACGCGAGCACACCTTAAGGCGTGTTCCTTATTTATTGGTCGTCGGTGATCAAGAAATGGATAATAAGGAAGTAGCGGTGCGAACCAGAGATGGTGTTGACTTAGGCAAAATGCGAATCGAAGATTTCGCTGCTAAGATAAATGAACAAATTTCGCTCCGTAGTCTCAATTTGTTGGAGGATTAGGTCATAAAGATCAAAAAAACAGCAGGGCGCCAGGCGGCCCCGAACAGAATTAATGAACTCATCGTTGGCGTTCCTGAAGTACGTTTGAACGGATTAGCTGGTGAGCCACTTGGGTTGCTAACAATTATTGAAGCACAAGAAATAGCCGATGAGGCTGGTGTGGATTTAGTTGAAATTAGCCCTAACGCTGAGCCGCCGGTTTGCCGTATAATGGACTACGGAAAGTTCCTTTTTGATAAAGCAAAATCTCAAAAAGAACAAAAAAAGAAGCAAAAAATCGTACAGGTGAAGGAAGTTAAATTCCGTCCCGGTACTGATGAAAACGATTATCAGGTAAAACTACGCAACCTGAATCGCTTTCTTGATGACGGTGACAAAGCGAAAGTAACGCTGCGTTTTCGTGGTCGCGAAATGGCTCACCAAAGTCTTGGTATGAATCTTTTGAATCGTATTAAAGATGATTTGGCTGAGATAGCAGTAGTTGAGTCTTTCCCGAAAATGGAAGGTCGTCAAGCTGTGATGGTCCTCGCGCCGAAAAAGAAATAGTAAGGCCAAATAAAAGTAGCAGGGTCTGTTAAGGTCTCTGCTCGCCTTGCGTTTTATTAATATCCCAATGCGGAGTTTTAGCAATGCCTAAAATGAAAACAGACAAGGGTGTAGCGAAGCGTTTTAAGAAAACCGCCAATGGTTTCAAACGTAAGCAAGCCCATTTACGTCACATTTTGACCAAGAAGAGCACTAAGCGTAAACGTCACTTACGTGCAAAATGTCAAGTAGCTAAGTCTGATGTGCCTGCAATTGCACGTCAACTACCATACGCTTAATTAAAGGAGCAATGAACAATGCCTAGAGTTAAGCGTGGTGTAACCGCTCGTGCTCGTCACAAGAAAGTACTTAAATTAGCCAAAGGTTATTACGGAGCTCGCTCTCGTACTTACCGTGTTGCAAAGCAAGCCGTAACTAAAGCTGGTCAATATGCTTACCGTGACCGTCGTCAGAAGAAACGTCAATTCCGTCAACTTTGGATTGCACGTATCAATGCGGCATCTCGTCAAAATGGTCTGTCTTACAGCCGTTTCATTAATGGTTTGAAAAAAGCCTCTATTGAAATCGATCGTAAGATCCTGGCTGACATCGCTGTTTTTGATAAAGTTGTATTTACAACTTTAGTTGAGAAAGCAAAAGAAGCATTAGCTAAGTAATTAGTTAGTACATCTATTAAAAAGGGACCTTCGGGTCCCTTTTTTGTGTCTGGAACTCTTATATCTAATTACCATGGATGGATTTAATTAGACTTTGTGTCTGGAATAGCTATGACACTCTATTGTAATAAACCAATTTGCTATTTATGAATTTCAAAGAGTTGCAGACAAAAAAATAGTAGGCTTTTGCCTACTATTTTAATTTTTCATACCTAATTAGCTTCTACTTCGAGTCTAAGTAACGCTCGGCATCGAGAGCCGCCATGCAGCCGGTTCCTGCAGAAGTGATGGCTTGACGATAATGTTGATCCATTACATCACCTGCGGCAAACACGCCTTCTATACTAGCTTGAGTCGCATTACCATCGAGGCCACTTTGAACCTTGATATAACCATTGTTCATCTCCAGCTGGCCTTCAAACATCTGAGTGTTTGGCTTATGACCGATGGCAACGAATACACCCATAACTTCAAGATCGGTAATAGAACCGTCTTTAGTGCTCTTCATCTTAAGGCCAGTAACACCCATCGCGTCACCGACAACTTCATCTAATGTGTTGTCTAAGTGAAGAATAATGTTACCGTTCTCGACCTTGTCCATAAGACGCTTAGTTAAGATCTTTTCGCTGCGGAATGCATCACGACGGTGAATTAAGTGTACTTCAGAAGCGATGTTGCTGAGGTACAGTGCTTCTTCGACGGCTGTGTTACCACCACCAATCACGGCAACTTTCTGGTTGCGATAGAAGAAACCATCACAAGTTGCACAGGCAGACACGCCTTTGCCTTTGAATGCTTCTTCAGATTCCAGACCAAGATACATGGCTGAGGCACCCGTAGAGATAATGAGTGCATCACAGGTAAATTCACCATTGTCGCCTTTCAATTTGAAAGGGCGAACCTTAAGATCAACCTCATTGATATGATCGAAAAGGATTTCAGTTTCAAACTTCTCTGCATGTTTTTGCATGCGCTCCATTAATGCCGGACCGGTCAGATCGTCAGCATCGCCGGGCCAGTTCTCAACTTCGGTCGTGGTAGTTAACTGACCACCTTGTTGTAAACCTGTCACTAATACAGGTTTTAGGTTTGCGCGAGCGGCATAAACTGCGGCTGTATAGCCTGCAGGGCCTGATCCTAATATTAGTAGTTCACAGTGTCTAGCTTGACTCATTCTTATCTCCGTACCTTTAGCGAATTGCAGCGATTGTAGGGAATTTAATGCATCGGGTAAAGGCAATATTTTAGATTGCTCTAATCGAAAAAGGGAGCCTTAGGCTCCCTTTGATTGTCTTAACTAAAACTGGTGTTAGTTAAGTAAGATTGCTGGGTCAACAAATTCCATGTTCAGTGCTTCAGCAACTTCACTGCAGGTGATCTTGCCATGCATGACGTTAAGGCCATTTAGCAGATGTTTGTCTTGTAACAGTGCTTTTCTATAACCAAGCTCGGCAAGCTTAATGATATAAGGCAAGGTTGCATTGTTTAGTGCGAAGGTTGACGTACGTGCTACGGCACCTGGCATGTTAGCGACACAATAGTGAACCACTTCATCTACGATATAGGTAGGATCTTGGTGAGTGGTAGCATGTGAAGTCTCGATACAACCACCTTGATCTATTGCAACGTCGACGATTGCAGAGCCAGGCTTCATGCGCTTGATGTGGTCTTTAGTGACGAGCTTAGGGGCTGCTGCACCTGGAACCAGTACGCCACCAATAACTAAATCGGCTTCGAGAACATGCTTTTCAATGGCGTCAGCCGTCGAATAGATAGCCTTTACCTTATTATCGAATTGAATATTAAGGCGTCTTAGTGTATCGATGTTACGGTCAAGAATAACAACTTCTGCACCCAAACCTACAGCCATCTGCGCAGCGTTAGTACCCACCATGCCACCGCCAATGATAACCACTTTAGCAGGCTCAACACCCGGTACGCCGCCAAGTAACATACCACGGCCGCCCATGTTTTTTTCAAGCGCCATAGCACCTGCTTGAATAGACATTCTACCGGCAACTTCAGACATAGGTGCGAGAAGGGGGAGGGTACCGCGGTCATCGGTCACAGTTTCGTAAGCGATACAAACTGATCCACTTTTGACTAAATCTTCAGTTTGTGGGAGATCTGGAGCAAGGTGTAAATAGGTAAACAGTAGCTGATCTTCGCGTAACATTGCACGCTCAACTGCCTGTGGCTCTTTGACTTTTACAATCATTTCCGCTGTAGCAAATACTTCTGCCGCGGTAGCTAAAATTGATGCGCCTACATCGATATAGTCTTGATCTGTAAAACCAATCCCAGTACCTGCGTTTGCTTCAATAAAGACCGTATGACCTTTATTTGTCAATTCACGTACACTTGAAGGGACCATTCCAACACGATACTCGTGGTTTTTGATTTCTTTAGGTACACCAATTATCATCTTCGAGCCTCAAATTGCATAAAAACCCATTTTTTATGGGTGTAATTGTTATTTTGTCGTGTCCTGAACGTGCTTGTCTCAGGGAAATCTAGTATAGTATCAGTTCAGCAGTTTATGCTGCTGAAGTTTTGACATACGTAGTGATAAATGTTGTTTTAGTGATAAAGCAAGGTTAAAAATATGGTTAATAATAAAAAGAGTCCTATAAAAGACTTAGATCGGATAGATCGAAACATACTTAATGAGTTACAAACTGACGGTCGCATTTCCAATGTTGAGCTTTCAAAACGTGTAGGTTTAAGTCCTACCCCTTGCTTAGAGAGAGTTAAAAGACTTGAAAAACAAGGGTATATTAATGGATATACGGCATTAGTTAATCCCCATTTCTTGGGTGCATCCTTGCTTGTATTTGTTGAAATTACGCTTAATCGTGATAGTTCGGAAGTGTTTGACAAGTTTAATCGTGCTGTTCAATTACTCGATGACATTCAAGAGTGTCATTTAGTATCCGGCGATTTTGACTACCTGTTGAAAACGCGCGTATCAGACATGTCTGCGTACCGCCGCTTATTAGGTGAGACTTTACTTAGGCTGCCTTCTGTTTCTGACACACGTACATACGTTGTGATGGAAGAGGTAAAGCAGACGAGTAAAGTTGCAATAAATGTTACCGCAGAATCTTAATTTCTAAGTCTGTAATACCAAAAAGGAGCCAACTATGGCTCCTTTTTTTATCTTGTTTATAAATTCATCATTTACATTAAATAAACCATAGATAATGTGTTTGAATAGCTTAAATCGCTGCAAAAGGGCGTTATTTTTGATATCTTAGAGCAACCTGTCTTATTCTTTTTCGTGGGTTTTCATTTGTCTAAGGGAAATAGTATTAAAACGCTAAGCGGAGTGCAGCGTCTTCTTGAGGGGGGCCTCATTATTTGTTGCATGCTAGCAACTTATGTTCTTCTTGCCCTCAGTAGTTTTTACTCTTCCGATCCGGGCTGGAGTCAATCGCATTTCGAAGGTGAAATTCAAAATGTTACCGGTGCGGTAGGTGCATGGACAGCGGATGTGTTGTTCTACTTCTTTGGTTACACCGCTTATCTTATTCCAATCATTATGGCTTTGACGGGCTGGTTGCTTTTTAAACGTACCCACAAGTTACTCGAAATAGACTATTTTTCGGTAGGTTTAAGGCTCATTGGTTTTCTGCTCATTGTTTTCAGTTTAGCCGCGCTTGCCAGCATGAATGCAAATGATATCTATGAGTTTTCCGCCGGAGGTGTCGCCGGAGACGTGATCCGTGATGCCATGTTGCCTTATTTTAATAAATTAGGTACCACTCTACTGCTGCTTTGTTTTGTTGGAGCAGGCTTTACACTGCTCACCGGAATTAGCTGGTTAACGATTGTCGATTTAACCGGTTTTTCCGCTATTTGGGTATTCAACTCTCTACGTTCGCTACCCGAACGCTTTAAACGTGATTCTGCAGAAACCGAAGATACACAAGGCTTCATGTCTGTGTTCGATAAATTCAAAGAGAAACGCAATCAATCTGAAGACGATTTTGAAGATGAAGAGCTTGACTCAGAACGTTTAGAAACTCACTTAACTCAATTTGAAGAGATAAATCATGGTGAAACTCTTAGCGCAAATGGTCGAATCGAGCCACAACTCGAAAATGATGAAGGTCAGTTCGAGCATCATGAGCTAAACATCGATACCGATATGCCGGTTCCGGTATCTGAATATGATGAAATTGATTTTGACAATCAAACTTCAGTAGGCGCTGTAAGCCCTGCTAAGCCAAAGGTTGTCGAGTCCGCTAAAATCGTTGATGGTATTGTCGTTTTACCAGGGCAAGATCTCGAGCAGGCAAAGAAACCCATTACTCCGCTGCCAAGCATCTCTCTGTTAGATGTCCCAAATAGAAAGGCTAATCCAATCAGCCGTGAAGAGTTAGATCAGGTTGGGGCACTGGTAGAGGTTAAACTTGCCGATTTTAATATCGTAGCAAAGGTTGTTGGGGTTTTCCCCGGACCCGTTGTTACCCGATTTGAATTGGAATTGGCTCCGGGCGTTAAAGCATCGAAAGTCACTAACCTTTCTAAAGATTTAGCACGCTCACTATTGGCTGAAAGTGTTCGAGTTGTGGAAGTGATCCCTGGCAAGGCCTATGTCGGCATCGAATTACCGAATAAGTTTCGTGAAACCGTATTTATGCGAGATGTGTTGGACAGTAAAACATTCGCAGAGAGTAAGTCTCATTTGAGCATGGTGTTAGGTCAGGATATTGCAGGTGAGCCTGTGGTTGTCGACTTGGGCAAAATGCCACATCTCCTGGTTGCCGGTACAACGGGTTCGGGTAAGTCAGTCGGTGTGAATGTGATGATCACCAGCTTGCTGTATAAATCCGGACCCGACGATGTTCGTTTTATCATGATCGATCCTAAGATGCTCGAACTCTCCGTTTATGAAGGGATCCCACATCTTCTTTGTGAAGTCGTTACCGATATGAAAGAAGCGGCAAACTCGCTTCGATGGTGTGTGGGTGAGATGGAGCGTCGATATAAGCTGATGTCAGCCCTTGGGGTTCGAAACCTGAAAGGTTACAACGCGAAAATTAAGGAGGCGAAGGAATCAGGCCAACCCATCACAGATCCCTTATGGAAATCTTCAGATAGCATGGAGCCCGAGGCCCCGGAACTGGATAAGCTCCCATCTATTGTGGTCGTGGTGGATGAGTTTGCCGACATGATGATGATTGTCGGCAAAAAAGTAGAAGAACTTATCGCCCGAATCGCTCAAAAAGCACGTGCAGCGGGAATTCACTTGATACTTGCAACACAACGACCTTCTGTCGATGTGATCACGGGTCTGATTAAGGCCAATATTCCAACCAGAATGGCATTCCAGGTATCAAGCCGTATCGACTCGCGTACTATTCTAGACCAGCAAGGTGCCGAAACCCTACTGGGCATGGGTGATATGCTCTACCTGCCACCAGGGACCAGTATACCCATTCGTGTTCATGGTGCCTTTATCGATGATCATGAAGTTCATGCTGTCGTGGCCGATTGGCATAGTCGAGGCAAACCGCAATATATTGAAGATATCCTGCAGGGATCCACTGAAGGTGAGCAGGTATTGTTGCCCGGTGAAACCAGTGAAGCCGATGAAGAGTCCGATGCGCTCTACGATGAAGCGGTCGCTTTCGTTACCGAGACTCGCAGAGGTTCAATATCCAGTGTGCAACGTAAGTTTAAAATCGGTTATAACCGCGCCGCTAGGATCATTGAGCAGATGGAAGCTCAGGGAGTGGTGAGCTCTCAAGGACATAACGGTAACCGTGAGGTACTTGCACCGCCACCGCCTAAGGTATTTTAGTCCGGTTAAGCCACTGCTACTAAGCATGAATAGATATTAATCTTCTGCCCATGCAGGAGTCATCTCCAATAACGATATGATATTGGGGATACACAATAGTTTAAGGAATGACAATGAGAAAGACCCTATCAATACTTGCTATCAGCCTGCCACTATTGGTCTCGGGTTACGCTCAGGCCAGTGAGTCAGGAGTGTTAAAAGCAAAACTTGCCGAGATATCGACCCTAAAGGCAAACTTTACCCAGACAGTGACTGATATTAATAAAAAAGAGATCCAGAAAGGGAGTGGTGTATTTGCACTGGCTTATCCGAATCAATTTTATTGGCATCTCACAGAGCCGGATGAATCATTAATCGTTGCCGATGGTCGTGATGTTTGGATCTATAACCCTTTTGCAGAAGAGGTCTCTGTTATGGATCTCAACCAAGCAATCAATGCATCGCCGATTGCACTTTTGGTTCATCGGGATGAAGAAACCTGGTCAAAATACACGGTAACCAATGAAGAAGGTTGTTTTAGTATCGCTCCAAAAAGTGTCGATGCGGGTGTTGAATCTGTCGATGTGTGTTTCGATGGAAACACCTTGACCCAAATGGTGCTGCAAGACCAGCAAGGGAATGTAAGCCAATTTATGTTATCGGATCAAACTGCCATCAGCGACGACGAGCTTTCCATGTTTAAATTTACCGTTCCGGATGATGTTGATATCGATGATCAACGTCTAAATACCGTCAATTAAGGCTATTTAGTGTCAAGTTTTAGTTTCGATTTTGCGCCCGATTTTAGGCCTTTGGCTGCTCGAATGCGGCCTGAAACCATATCTCAGTATATTGGTCAAACTCACCTTTTAGGGGAGGGGAAGCCCCTTCGTAAAGCCCTCGAGGCCGGGCGCGCTCACTCTATGATGTTCTGGGGACCGCCAGGTACCGGAAAGACAACGTTGGCCGAGTTAGTGGCTAGTTATGCCAATGCGCATGTCGAACGTATTTCGGCAGTGACATCGGGCGTCAAAGAGATCCGCACTGCTATCGAGCACGCAAAGAATGTTGCCGAATCCAGAGGACAAAGAACCTTACTTTTTGTCGATGAAGTGCACCGTTTCAATAAGAGTCAGCAAGACGCCTTTCTTCCCTTCATCGAAGATGGGACCGTGATATTTGTTGGGGCGACGACAGAAAATCCCTCTTTCGAGATCAATAACGCCCTGCTATCGCGTGCACGGGTTTACCTGATCAAGAAGTTGACCAATGATGAGATAGTGCACATCGTTAGGCAGGCTCTGACAGACGAAGAGCGTGGCCTGGGTAAGCGACAGTTACAGATCCCTGATAATGTTGCACAGAAACTCGCCAATGTATCTGAAGGTGATGCGCGAAAGGCATTAAACCTGATTGAATTGATGAGTGACATGCTAGCTGATGGTGGGAGTTTCAGCGAGGACATGATCATCGAAGTTGCGGGTCAACAACTGGCAGGCTTCGATAAAAATGGTGATCAATTTTACGATCTTATCTCCGCTGTACATAAATCCATTCGTGGTTCTGCACCGGACGCAGCCTTGTATTGGTTTTGCCGAATGTTGGAAGGAGGATGTGATCCTCTTTATATCGCACGTAGATTACTGGCCATTGCGTCAGAAGATATTGGTAATGCCGATCCGGTGGCTATGACGGTTGCACTAAACGCATGGGAATGTTTCCATCGCGTAGGTCCAGCGGAAGGTGAAAGAGCCCTGGCTCAGGCGATAGTTTACCTGGCGAGTGCACCTAAGAGTAATTCTGTCTACACGGCGTTCAAAGCCGCGAGACAGTTAGCCCGTGAAACCGGCCAGGAAGCCGTGCCTGAGCACCTACGTAATGCACCCACACAGTTGATGCAAGACCTCGGGTATGGCGAAGGCTACCGCTACGCACATGATGAGCCAAACTCCTATGCGAGCGGTGAATGTTATTTCCCTGAAGGTCTGGCTGAATCCCGGTTTTACTACCCGACGGAACATGGCTTTGAGAAGCGAATAAAAGCTAAATTAGAACATTTGGCGCAACTTGACAGAGACAGTGAGATCAAACGGTATGAATAATATTCTATTTGTCGCGCTGGGAGGATCGATTGGGGCAGTTTTTCGTTATCTGATCTCAATTTTCATGCTTCAGCTATTTGGCTCAGCATTTCCTTTTGGTACACTGTTAGTCAATGTCATCGGCTCGTTTCTGATGGGTACAATTTATGCCCTCGGCCAAGTCAGTCAAGTTAGTCCTGAAATTAAGGCGTTGGTTGGTGTAGGGCTTTTAGGGGCGCTTACTACATTTTCAACTTTTTCCAATGAGACTCTGTTATTAATCCAGAGTGGTGCTTGGATAAAGGCATTTTTTAATATCGCTCTGAACCTCTGCCTATGTATATTCATGGTCTATCTGGGACAGCAGTTGGTTTTTTCTCGCATTTAACTATTAAGAATATAAAACATGTTAGATCCAAAATTTTTACGTACAGAATTAGAAGCTACGGCCGAGCGCCTGGCAACCCGCGGTTTTATTCTAGATGTTGAGCGTCTAAGTAAGTTAGAGGAAAAGCGAAAGTCGTTGCAAATGGCGACTGAAGAGCTGCAAGCTTCCCGTAATGCTATATCCAAATCGATTGGACAAGCAAAAGCGAAAGGGGAAGATGTTGCACCTATCATGGCTCAAGTGGGCGATCTTGGTTCGCAACTTGATTCAAAGAAGCAAGAGTTGTCAGAGTTACTTGAAACATTGAATGCTATTGCCATGAGTATCCCTAACTTACCTGATGAATCTGTGCCTGCCGGTGTCGATGAAAGTGAAAATGTCGAGGTTAGACGTTGGGGCACACCTAAAGAATTTAACTTTGAAGTGAAAGATCACGTCGAACTTGGTGAAACTTTAGGTGGGTTAGATTTTAAAACAGCGGTCAAAATTTCCGGCACACGCTTCATTGTCATGAAAGGGCAAATTGCCCGCATGAATAGAGCACTGGCGCAGCTTATGCTAGATGTTCACACGACAGAGCATGGCTATACTGAAGCCTATGTACCTCTGTTGGTCAATGAAGAGAGTTTACTTGGTACGGGTCAGTTACCAAAATTTGGTGAAGATCTTTTCCATACCAAACCTGCAACTGAAGAAGGCCAAGGTTTAAGCCTTATCCCAACAGCGGAAGTTCCGTTAACGAATATCGCTCGCGATACCATTATCGACGAGAGTGAGCTTCCGGTTAAACTGACTGCTCATACTCCTTGCTTCAGAAGTGAAGCGGGATCTTACGGTCGTGACACTCGTGGTTTGATCCGTCAACACCAGTTCGACAAGGTTGAACTGGTTCAATTGGTTAAGCCTGAAGATTCGATGGCCGCATTAGATTCATTAACAGGTCATGCTGAAACGATTCTACAAAAGCTGGGTCTACCTTACCGCACCGTTGTTTTATGTACCGGTGATATGGGCTTCGGTGCAAGCAAAACCTTCGATATTGAAGTTTGGTTGCCGGCTCAAAATACCTATAGAGAGATCTCATCTTGTAGCAACATGCAAGACTTTCAGGCCAGACGTATGCAAGCCCGTTACAAGGCTAAGTCAGCGAAGAAGCCTGCACTATTACATACATTAAATGGCTCTGGACTCGCTGTAGGCCGTACGCTTGTTGCGGTAATTGAAAACTACCAAAACGAAGACGGCAGCATCACAGTACCTGAAGTTTTACGTCCATATATGGGCGGTTTGGAAAAGATCGGTTAAAGCCGTAATTTACTTAGGCATTCATTATATTTAGATGAGTTCCTTAGCTTTACTAAGCATGGTTAAAATAGTCAGTAAAATAATAATTAAAACAAAGGATTAAGTGCAATGGATAATGGTAGGCGCTACTTTCAGTGGCTTACCTATGTGGCGATCATCTGTGTGTTTGGCGCTGTAATGTTCGCTACATTCGGGAAGGCTGCATTAGTCGTAATAAAGAACATAACCTGAGACATTAAAACCCGAAATTTCATCATAGAAACTTCGGGTTTTTTATTGGAACATGCAGGACTTGAGTACAAAGGGTGTTTGGCGACATCTATGATGTTCGCTACATTCGGGAAGGCTGCATTAGTCGTAAAAAAGAACATAACCTGAGACATTAAAACCCGAAATTTCATCATAGAAACTTCGGGTTTTTTATTAGAACATGCAGGACTTGAGTACAAAGGGTGTTTGGCGACATCTATGATGTTCGCTACATTCGGGAAGGCTGCGTTAGTCGTTATAAAAAATATAACCTGAGACATTAAAACCCGAGATTTAGTATTTGAAGCCTCGGGTTTTTATTGGAATACGCAAGACTAGAGTACAAAGGTTGTTTGGCGACATCTAAGATGCCCGCCAGATTCAGGAAGGTTAGATACATTTCGCCGGTTTAGGTAAACCTGCAACCTTTGTCGCTTGTTTAGCCGGGCCGGTAGGAAAGAGAGTATACAAGTACTTAGAGTTACCCTTATCGGCACCTAACTTTTGGCCAATGGCTTTAACCAGTATACGTATTGCCGGGCTTGTCTTGTATTCTAAATAGAAATCACGCACAAAGTGAATGACCTCCCAATGAGCCGGAGTGAGCGTGATCTGCTCTTGTGCGGCTATGAGTTCTGCAATTTCTTCGTTCCATTGCGATACCTGCTTAAGGTAGCCCTGATGATCTGTTTCGATCTGCTCGCCTTTATATTCAAAACTATTCAACTGCTATTAACCTCTGGACCTGTTAGATCCATAACTGATCTGACTAATGTTTAAAGGGCTGATGTCCAGCCAAACCGACAAAGATGATAGTACTAAGATGAGAGTACTCATCACCAAGTGATCACCTTGTCATGCGTTAAAGACTCTTTTACGAATGTGTCGTAGTCGATAAGGGGATAGTCTTTAAACCGCTTGCTCAATCCACGAGCTTCGACATCGTCCTTGAGTAACATGACCCTGATATCGGCTAATCTCTCTCGCCACTGAGACAATAAGAGACTATTCACGCCATTTCCGGACAATAGTACCGAGTCTTGTTTATCCATATATTTAATGCAACATGCGAGCGCATTATCTTGTTTGGCTGACGTTTGAATATGGTGTAAATTCATCAGAATACTAAGACCTCATCAACCTTCGATAGCTGCTCTGTTATTAATGATGGGGAAACCATATCAGCCTCAATGGTGAGGTCTGTCAAATCAAGTCCATACTCGAGTAAAGACTCTTCGCAGACGAGTACTGTCTCTACATCATACAGGGGGAGGGCGCCGAAAGTGGCAATATAATCTTTCGCGCCAATAAGTTCCGGCTGCTGGTCTTTGACAAGGTTAAGTACGCCGTCATCGACAAAGATTAAACTGACTTCCTGCTCGAAACTGGCACTCAAGAGTGCGAGATCTAATGCCTCTCTGCCATGAGGAGAACCATGGGGGGCCCGGCGAAATAGTATCGCGACTTTTTTCATTTTAATCTGCTCATCAACAATCACACATTCCTAAGATCTTAAAATAATAGTGTCCTATAACAATAGTATCCTAAAAGCTTACCACTCTGTCGGCAGCCTCTATACCTGTAACCAGCTCACCCAAGCCGCCCATCTCGAACGGTTTCTCCATATTCCAATGGCTAAGCCGATTCTCCTTAGCCTCATTTTGAGACAGGACACCCCGTCTCAGAGCGGCCGAGACACAATTAACCAGCTGAACTTCATATTGCTGATTCAACGACACCCAGGCATCGGTCAGGTTAAATTCATCGGAAGCCGGGCTGTTAAGAGTATTGGTATTTAGCACGCCATCTTGATAGAAGAAGACTCGTTCAATTTCGTGACCTGACTCCAGTGCGGCTTTCGCAAAGCGGTAGGCATTATAGCTGGCCGAACTCGCATAGGCTGCGCCGTTGACCTGAATGATGAATTTACTCATTTAACAAATTACTATATTGATGATAGATAGGCAAAAAAATAGCCCCGATTATGGGGCTATTCTAACTAAAATTTACGGTTGAAACACGTTATTTTGGATATGCCATTCAATGGCATAATAATCCAATACTCGTTCATCCAATAAAAGTATGTGTCCTTAGTCGTCGCCGCCGATACCCATTAGATGAAGTAGAGCGATGAATAGGTTAAGGAAATCCAGGTAAAGAGAGATTGTGGCGCGGATGTAATTTGTCTCGCCGCCATTAATGATACGGCTGGTGTCATAAAGAATGAAACCAGTCATCAACAAGGCGATACCCGCATTAAGCGCCATAAATACCATGCTGTTGCCCAAGAACATATTAACCAGCAAGCCGACAAACATGATCACTAGACCGGCAATAAGGAAGCCTCTCATAAATGAGAAATCTTTCTTAGTTGTGATGGCATAACCCGATAAGGTCACAAAGATCACTGAAGTTAAACCAAGGGCTTGCATGATTAACTCTGGGCCATTTGCCATGCCGGCGTAATGGTTAAGAATATAACCCAGTGAGGCACCTTGCATACCGGTAAAGGCGAATACCCAAAACAGACCCGCAGCAGATTCAGCCTTTCTCAATGTCACAAATAGAATCGCTAAGCTACCAAGTGACATGCCGATAGAGACCATAGGGCCAATCTGTAATGCCATTGCCATACCTGCACAAACTGCAGAGAATGCCAATGTCATCGAAAGTAACATGTAGGTGTTTTTCAGGAGCTTGTTCACTTCCAGTGTGGAAGCTCCTGTAGAATAGAGTGTTTGTTGTGTCATATTGCTCTCCGAAAACCTTCTGGGACGATCACTAACCATCTTGTTTAGATTAACCTAAATCAAAAGAGTTCCATTATCCATGATTTAGTTTCTAAATTTAGGGACTAAGTCAGTGCTCAAGTAAATCTTAAGTTATTGAATCATACATCAGCTGGAAACAGGGTTAAAGTGACAAAATCGATTTTCATCGACTCATCAGCCTCTATTTCCCTGAACCTTAATTGAAGCTTAAATTAAGGTTCGATTCTGGATTAATGGAACCAGTCTTCATGTAACTTTTCACTATCACCTAAGTATTCAAGTACCCATGACATAGCCGGTGACATGTTGGCACCGTTCCACGCCAGGCAACAGGGACTCGGTGATTTTATCGTGACTAACTCCTTTTGTATGAGTGCGCCAGCCTTGATGAAGGGCTCGGCAAAATGCATTGGCATGTAACCAACACCAAGGCCCTCTCTGAAACAGTTAATCGCACGTATCCAGTCAGGCACGACTAAGCGACGCTGATTTTCGAGTAACCAAGTCATACGCTTTGGGATCTCTCTTGAGGTATCTTCGAGACAGATTGAAGGGTATTGACGCAACTCATCATCGGTTAGTGGTCTGTCAACCTCTGCAAGAGGGTGCCTCTTGCCGACTAAAAATGCCCATTTTATATCGCCCATATCTTTAAAGTGATAGTCACCACCCACCGGAATCGCCGTTGTTGCGCCGATAGCAATATCGCTTCGCCCATTGGCAATGGACTCCCACACACCGTTGAATACTTCAATTCGAATGATCAATTCTACGTCGGTGAAATGCCGGTAGAAATCGGCAATTAATACACTTATTTTATCGGCTCTGACCATGTTATCTAACGCGATAGAAAGTGTGGGTTGCCAACCATTAGATACCCGCTTGGTATCATCTTTCATGGCAGCCATATTGGTGAGAATAGACCGTGCCTGTTTTACGAAGGATTCGCCAGCCGGGGTGAGCGTCACACTACGATGATGGCGTTCAAATAATATGGCCCCAAGTTCCTCTTCAACCTGTTTTACCGCATAGCTGACGGCCGATGGAACTTTGTGCAATTTGTTGGCCGCGGCGGTGAAACTCCCGACACGAGCGACCATATCGATTAATTGGAGTGATTGTTCAGAAAGCATACCAGCAGTTCCTTGCTGTGAAAATTATTGAAAGCTGATGTCAAAAATAAACGTTTCACATCATTTAAGCAAGTATTTAGACTCCGGATCCTCAGTAAACATCAGATTAAATATTTATATGAATCCAGTTAATAACACCAAGTACTTCTTCTTTTTAGGCTACCTTGCATTGCTCAGCATGTTGGGCTTTATCGCGACCGATATGTACCTTCCGGCATTTAAAGCGATAGAAGATTCGATGCAAGCAACCCCAGCTCAAGTCGCAGGCTCGTTAACCTGTTTCCTAGCCGGTTTGGCCATAGGACAACTCCTGTATGGACCATTAGTACAGCGTATAGGAAAACGTAACTCACTGCTATTAGGTCTTATGATTTTCGCAGCTGCAAGCTTCTCACTTGCATCGAGTGAAACAGTGCTCTCTTTTAACATTGCCAGATTCTTTCAGGCACTAGGTGCGTGCAGTGCGGGTGTCATTTGGCAAGCCATTGTTATCGAGAAATATGACGCCACTAAAGCCCAGAGTGTTTTTTCTAACATTATGCCGCTTGTAGCACTTTCACCCGCATTAGCTCCACTCCTGGGGGCCTTCGTACTTGAAAGCAATGGATGGCCGACTATCTTTCTGATTTTAACTTGTTTAGCTATCTTTCTTATGTTGCTAACAGTCTTGTTTGTGCCTAAAGAAAAAGTGAGTTCCACTGCACAAGAGGGAACTAAAAAGCTCACTTATTGGGACTTATTGAATAATCCTAAGTATCTGGGGAATGTTGTTATCTTTGGTGCCTGCTCTGGTGCATTCTTTGCTTACTTAACCGTGTGGCCGATCGTCATGGAGCAACATGGATATCAGGCTAAAGAGATCGGACTAAGTTTCATACCACAGACCATCATGTTTATTGTCGGTGGCTATGCGAGTAAGATCTTAATTCGTAAAGTGGGCACAGAAAAGTCACTCAGCGTCTTACTGACATGTTTTGGTGTGTGTGTAGTAGCGATTGTCGCCTGTTCATTGCTAGTTAAAATGGACAGCATTCTACCTTTGCTGATCTCATTCTCAATCCTTGCAGGTGCAAATGGTGCTATCTATCCCATAGTGGTCAACAGTGCCCTTCAGGAGTTTACCAAGCATGCAGCAAAGGCGGCGGGTCTGCAGAACTTCCTTCAGATCAGTATCGCTTTTGGTGCCTCTAGCCTCGTTGCTATCTGGGCAAGCTATGGTGAAGTTGCCATTGGATTTGGGATCTTAATCTGCTCCTTTGGTGTCATTGCCGGTTACAAGTTAAGAAACAGCAAATCATGGGAGAAAGTACGGGAAGAATTTGTTATGCCAGATCCTGCCCGCGTCGCACTGAAGCAAGATAAGCTGGATCTTGACTGAAATTTATTCGAACACGCTAATTTGAATAAAAAACAGAGATAAGGACTTTACATCGTTATCGAGTCGCTATATTATTCGCGGCGTTCGGAGAGATGGCAGAGTGGTCGAATGCACCGGTCTTGAAAACCGGCACGGGTTTATAGCCCGTCTAGGGTTCAAATCCCTATCTCTCCGCCATATTGAAATCGAGAAAAGCCGTTGATTATCAACGGCTTTTTTTGTATCTGAAGCATTTCGGAACAGTCCTACAGGATTGACTGAGACAATGCACTTATTCCGCGCTCCAAATTGCACCTATTACACACGTATTTGCTACCCAAAGTCTTTGAGAGATATGGGTTTTCCCTTTGATGTAAAAATTTCCTTGTTAACGAAAACTAGAGCCATCGCCAAAAAACGAAATTTACGGGTGATTTTGGCTGTTAATCAAGCAATGGATTCAATTACGACAGAAACTGTTCCAGGTGAATTCAAATCCTCACTAAATAAACAAATTGATGCAGTTCGACTTAGTTTCAGTGACGTCTCTGCTGAAGGCGTTCCACTGCGTTTTGCCACAAAGGGTAAAATCGAGGTAAGGGGACCGAACTTAGCGGTTAAACAATGCGAACAAGTTCCTCTTAAGCTTGCTTTAGAGATGTTCATTAGCTCTAAAAGCAAGGAAGGGGTTCGCACTTTAACAGTACAGCAGCTTCATCAGCGTATTAGTCATTTTATTGATGCCATTAAACCTGATTTCACCGATGAGGTCACGAGCGCTTGTGCGCTTGGCTATAGAGATTTGTTACTCGACGAGGGAAGAAGCCACAAAACCAATAAGGATTATCTCGCTGCTTCGTCACAGCTCTTTAAATGGTGTTGCCTAATGCAGTTCACTGACGCTAATCCATTCGCATTGATCACACTTAAGCAGCACTCCCTGGTTGAGCCTAATTCAGCGCGAACGCGCTGGCAGAAAAGAGATTTACAGGCCTTATTTAGTCATGAAGAGTTTCAAAAGGCTGAAAACGACTTGAAGTGGGCCACATTGCTGATGATGTTTCAAGGGCTGCGACCCTCTGAGGCTTGCCAATTACGTACCGCAGACGTTATTAAACAAGAAGGACTTTATTGTATCAAGATTAATAATGGGGGCGAGAAGCAGAGAGTAAAAAATGCCTCATCTCTACGTATTCTGCCGATTCATCAATTTTTATTAAAGCATGGCTTTATTGAACTGGTTGAAAGAGCTAACAAGGCCAAAAGGGTTCAGCTGTTTAGCTATATTCCGACTAACCAAAATGAGGACTGGAGTCGGCAGTATTGTCAATATTTTGGGCGAATGCAGAACCGAATGGGGATGAAGCCAGGTTCTAGACCAACGCCCTACGGCTTTAGACACACTTTTATAGATGAGCTGAAACAGCATGAAGTTGACGAAAACATCGTAGCTGAGCTAGTGGGGCATAAAAATCAAAAAATCACATTCGGCAGATATGGGAAAAAATACAAAATTTCTCTATTAAAAAAATACGTCGATGTCATTTCATACGATATTGATTGTACTCGATTATTTTAGCTAAATGAACTCTGTAACTTGGTTCACCTACTTGGTGAAATTGGTATACTACTGATTTATAAGCACTTTAGTATGGTTTTTGCTTTTTGTGCTGTGTACGCTGTTGACAAATATCAAGGGCAGCGCTTGCTCCCCTCAGGTCAACATTATGGAAAAGTTTAACGATTACGCAAAGCAATATTTAGCAGAGAGCAAGTTTGATAAAGCACATTCAACCTATGTGAGTGAGTGCTCGAAAGTTAAAAATCTAGTCATTTTTTTTGGAAAAAAACAAATTAGGTCGATAAGTCAATCTGACATTAAGCGATGGAAAATTAAAGTTCATCGACGTTTTAGCAATAAAACCATAAACGAACATTTTACAATTCTTAGAGCTATTTTTTCTTGTGCATTAAGTGATTGTGTTTTGGGTCGTAACCCGATGACTGGGGTTGAAAACCTTAAAACACATACCGCTGAGCCAAAACCATTGGGACGTGAAGAGCTTTTAAAGCTTTATGCTACACCTGCCCAATGTGAAAGTGGCAAAGCACTGGTGTTTCTAGGCGTGCTAACAGGGTTACGAATTAGTGAACTCATAGCTCTAACTTGGGATTGTATTGATTTTGAATCGAGAGAAATCAAAGTTCATACGGCAAAAGTCTTGGGCAAATACAAAGTCCCTAAGACTACTAGTTCAATCAGAACTGTTGAGATGAATCAGCACGCATTCGCGTTGTTAAAGAAACACTATGAAGTCACCGGTACCCTTAAGTCTCGTGTCATTAGAGTGCTTCAGAATGATAACAAGACAATTGAAAAACGACGTGTTCAACATTTGTTTATCAATTCTCAGAGCAATAAGCCATTCATCGACTCTAAGCAGTATTCAAAAACATTCTTCACCCCACTTTTAGCGAAGGCCTCTGTGAGACATCGAGGTCCCAATCAGCTGCGTCACACGTTTGCTAGTCAGTGTTTAACTGCTGGAATTAGTAAAGAGTGGATTGCGAGACAACTTGGTCATAACTCGACGAACATGGTCGATAAGCATTACGCTCGCTGGCTTCAAAGTGACGCACCAGATAATGCCGCAAAATATAGTGATGCTATGGGGTCTGTTTTTGCTGAACCGTCAGCCAGTCAGTTGGATAATAGCAAGTCGGTACCGGCTATCGTCGCATCAACCTGGCGTCAGCTTCAACCCAAAGGCCTATTTTCCGCTTTTATCATGGGCCCGCTTCGCGAAGGTCAACCTGATGTGTTTGTTGTTCAGCGTAGGGGAGGCCTGACTCATGTTTGATTCGATATGGGCCTTAAAACGCATTTTGATATGGGCCGGAGATTGCTTTGGTTGTGGCCACGCTCTGAAAGTGGACCGTGGTATTAACCAGCTAAGCTATCGTCACACTTTTGGCTACGCAAAAGATGAAACGATAGCTGCTGGCAAGGGGGAGCCCTTGACCCCGTTTTTGCCCCACACCTCACAAGGAGGTGTGGCATGAAAATTATCCGCTTTTTATATCGACAAATGAATCTGAATACGACGGGGAAGCACCGAGCAAGAATTCGTAAAACACTAGTCCACTCGCTTCGTATTCTTACAGAAAAGAAGTCAGGGCCTGAATGGGATGAGTCATTATCTGGAGGAAATTTACTTTGGTTCCAGAACAAATGTCGACCGCTCGATGACTATACGCCTGAGCAAAAACAAGTTGTATTCGATACGATTGTACCCCCAAAACAAATCACCAACATGTCACGAGTTAAAACTAAGCGACGGCAGTACAAAGCAAAAATTCAAAATGCGATAAAAGTTGAGCGTATGCATGGCCATGATGATGCCGCAGATTTGTTATGGGATCTTATCGGGATTTCAGATGATGTACATATCAAGGAGATCAAGCTTGCCGAATTTGAGATGATGACCATGAATCGCCATAAGCAGCGAATAGAGATGGTAAAGACATTTATCAAGGCACACAACAAGCTCATTGACTCCAGGCCCAATAAAAATGCTACTTATGTGCAGGAAGGGATCCTGAAGATTCCACACCGTTGGCAGGTTGGTAGTGATATCGTTAGCCCACAGGACTTTATCGACTTTACCAATGCATTTTTAACTCACCATTTCCCAAACTATCCTATTCATGCGTTGGTCGTTCACACTGACGAACGGGAGAAAAAAGAATTGACGGGGGCTCACTGCCACTATTTTTTATCTGGACAAGAAACTGTTTTTGGCAACTGGGACTTACTCAAAACCCAGGTTGAAGTGGTGAATCAATATCAACGCGAGAAAAATAAACGCTTAGCAGCTGTAGCTGAGGCCACAGGCGAGGTTAGTGCTAAAACAAATATAGAGGATGAAGAGGCGGCTGGTGCTGACAGCGAAGGGGAGGCTGAAGAAGAGCTACTGCCGGAAAATTGCATTTTGACGTTGGAGCAGAGCGCTATTCATGGGGAACGATTTCAGCGTATGTTTTTTGATTTTGTTAACGACAATCTATTAAATGACAAAGGATTAAATGCAGAGATAGCGCCGGAGTCTGAACGCAAATCCGAAGAACGTAAAATTTTGAATCGTGATGCAAAAAAAACAAAATCGGAGCGACCTTACAACTATGCTACACGTAGCATAGAGCTTAAAGAGAAGCGGCTTGCCCACATTCAAAACCAGATAGTAGAGCAGCATCAAGAGTTAGAAAATGTTCAGTTAAATATTGATAGACAAAAGATACAGGGGCAGCAGGAATTAGATGCAAAACAGGTAGCTAAGGACAGCTTAACAAATGATGTAAAGCAACTAGAAACAGAGATAGAAAATAAATTAGAGACAAAGTTTGTCAACTACCTTTCTGAGCTGTGCAGCGCTATCTACGCACGCACTAAGGCGTTAAATAAAGGGAATGATGCGCTGGCTGCAAAGTTTGCTAAAAACATAGTCACTAAGATACATGGGGCCTCCACACCTGAGCTTGAGCAGGCGTGCATTCAAGTATTAAACATTGCAGGGGACGATGTGTTGCTTAATGAATATGACAGTAGCAATGATACATCCCCTAATGAGGTAAGCCCTGAAGTAGTTTAGCAATAAACCAAAATGTTGAGATAAAATTGAGCCTGTAAATAATTTTGTGTAACTACCTTTCAATCAGTACCCTACATGGGTCAATGGAAGGTAGAACATGAACAAAAAAGAACTAGAAGCATTCGCTAAGGAAGCTGCAAAAGGCATTAAAACTG
>NZ_RXNU01000010.1 GCF_003966225.1 Shewanella canadensis | reverse complement strand
AAGAATCAACTAAAAAATCAAAGGAGAAAAAGGCTAGAAAATAGACCATGATTATGGTCATATAACACCAATTGGGTGGATCACTTTTAGATGCAAATCGTGGATCAGTTTTACCTGCAAATTAACAGGTTGTCTCTCAATCCATTTATGACCCTTATGGTAAACAACATAGTATCTATGTCGATCCACTAATTGCCAGCTTAGCATCCTTAATACCAACAGAAAGAGGTTATACGAGCCACAAGATACTCAGTGGGTTAGATATTATACATATGGGCGGGCGTATTTATGACCCGACCTTAGGACGATTCTTGCAAGCCGACCCATTCATTCAGGCTCCAAAATCTAGCCAGAGCTTTAACCGTTATGCTTACGTCTTAAATAACCCGATGTCGTATACAGATCCCTCAGGTTATTTCTTTAAACAGTTCTTTGATAGCTTCGGGAAGTTTATGAAACGATTTTGGCGACCTTTAGTTGCGATTTTAGCTGCGTATATTACGTGGGGAAAATCTTTATCATTGCTTAGTACCACTGCAAATGGCGTGACAACCGCAGGAACGGCTGCCCATATAGGAGCGGGAGCTGCCGCTGGATTTGTAGGTGGAGCAGTAGCTACAGGTACTTTAAAGGGGGCCTTCACTGGCGCTATAGCTGGCGCGTTTGGTGGGTGGGCCAACACCTATGCATTGAATACGGTAAAAGGTATTGCTTCTAGTATAGGAATATCAGCTGTCGGAGGATGTGCAGCTGGCAAGGTATCAGGCGGCTCTTGCACAGAAGGTGCAAAATTAGCAGTGATAGCACAAGGGCTGAAAGTCATGATGGATTTTGCCTCTGGTTATAAATCATCTTGGAAAACGTCCAAGGGTGATGCTGTAATTAAGACTAAAGGTGACGGTGTTGAAAACGACTTAGTTGACAATACAGGCACCTCTGTAGAGGTAAACGCTGGTTCTGAGGCTGAAGTATTGGCAGGTCGCAGTGTATTGTCACTAAGTGAGTCAGATTTGAAAATATTACAACGTTCGTTAGCCAATAAAGATACCGATTTTTTCAGTTGGTCTAGTGAACTGAATAAAGTAGTTTTTGATAAATCAAACTTTAATTATTGGATCTCAGAATACTCGCCAGTAATGAGCGGGTTATCCCAGAACATCTACGGCGTAAGGGCATTTTCTGTATTCCATGATAGATGGATGGCTACTTGGGATATTAATAATCTGGGTATCTTAATAGGTACTATACCGCCAGCCGCTGCCGCCCAATATTACGCTCTTGGTGTAGGTAACTATCATTATTATCAGAGTAATCTTGAGGAGGACTAATCATGCGGCTAGCCATTGTTCTAATTTTAGTCTTAAATATGCAGGGGTGCGCGTACTATAGTTATAGCACTGGTAGCTCTTATGGATTAGTGCCTGTTGATACCGTCGAGTATCTTGGGCCAATAGAACGTGTGGGTTATGATTCAGAAATATTAAGCCCTGTAGTTACACTGGACAATGGTGTACAGATTAAATTTTTCACCTCGTGGATATATAACTACCCCATCAAACAATCTCATTCAGATGATTTTAAAAATCTGGAAGTGGAAGTATTTATTACATCTTTGCATGAAGATGTTGCCATAAATGTTAGCAATATAACGATGGAGCAGTATCGGTTTAATAGAATAACTAAAGTAAAGTTCATGAAGCTTGAACGCCGCTCTAGCAAAGTACCTGACCGTTACGGTGTAGATGTCTGCACACGTGGTCCAGATTGGGAGAGCTATAATTTCTATGAAGGCAAGGCGATCACCATCCCTAGACTAACGCATGACTTAAATTTGTTGCCTTTGCGTAAACTGCGGGAGGATAAAAACATCATTTGTGGGATTCTGTATGCTCCTGATACGAATTTGGCGGGAGAGCAAGGGTTCTATAATCTATACCTAACTTTTATTGTCGATGGAAAGCCCAAAACTTATACAATATATTTTTACCCGGTAGATTACCGTGTAACAATCAAGTGAATAACGTGATTAGATGCTTGCGTGGCTGTTAGTTTGCATCCAGCTGCAGCTGGCCAATATTATGCACTTGGTGTAGGTAACTATCACTATTATAAGAGTAACCTAGAGGAGTGATAAGCATGAAGCTGGCCATTACTTTACTCGTTGTCTTAGGTATGCAAGGGTGTGCTTACTATAGCTATAGTACTAAGACATCTTATGGATTGACGCCCGTTGATACCATCGAGTATCTCGGTGCTGTTGATAGTGTAGGTTACGATTCAGAGGTTTTTAGTCCTGTAGTTACACTTGAAAATGGAGTGCAAATAAAATTTAGAATTGCTGGGCTCTATAATTACCCTATTGAAAATACATACTCTAGATACTTTCTTAATTTAGATATAGAAATTTTTATTACATCTTTAGATGACAGTGTAGTGCTAGATTTGAGTGACATTATTATAAATCAGTACCGAGTAAACAAAAAAAGAAAAATGAAATTTATGAAGCTTGAACGAAGTCCAAGTGAGGATCCTGATGAATTTGGAATAGATGTGTGCACGCGTGCCCCAAACTGGGATAGCTATAATTTCTACAAAGAGAAAATCTTAACTATTCCTAAACGAACAGATAACTTTAAACAATTGCCCCTAGATAAATTACATGCGGATAAAAATATCATCTGTGGGATTCTGCATGCTCCTGATACAAATTTAGCTGACGAACAAGGCTTCTTTAACCTATACCTAACTTTTATTGTCGATGGAAGGCCCAAAACTTATACAATATATTTTTACCCGGTAGATTACCGTGCAACGATAAGGTGAACAACGTGATTAGAAGCCGGAGATCTCCAGTTTTAAGTGCTTCGAATAGTGGTAGGAGGTCACTAGCTTAAAATTGTTTAGATAAGAAAGAGCTGAAAATGATAAAAATATGAAGTTACTAAGAGAAGGTGATACATAATGAAACTTTTACATGTGTCAATAACAGCACCATCACTTTTATTGGTATTATGTGGATGTGTTGTCGGGCATGGTGACTACATAAATTATAAAAATAGTATTGTAGGTACTAAGCGAGCAGGTTGATCCCCCACTCAGGTTCTGATTCAAGTGTGTTTTATATCGATTATGCTCTGGAAAAGTTAAATGAGATCAGAGAGTCACTTATACTTGTTGAAGCTGTTGATACGGAGCTAAAAATAAAGTTAGAGGATATAATCGAGCATTTTGAGGATCAAATGGGGGAGCATGTGTCCACAGCTAGAGAGCTGAATTCTTCTTTGACTGAAATGGCGAGGCAAGCTATCAAAGCTATGCAAATCGCTCAGACTAGAATGGCGTAACACAGGGCCCGATTTACCGTATTAATATCAAATATCTTCAGTCCCAAACCTGCTTATTACCTTGCTTATAATTTTGATATTTATTCTTATTTTATGTTGTTGCATTATTCCACCAGCATAGCGATAAGTTATAAATTAAAACGGTCAAAAACGAAACGGAAAAGGTGTAACGTGATCCTTTTTCTGTATTAATTTAATCGATTGAATCAACTGCGCTTTTAAGCGAAACTCTTCTACAAAGCATGACCCTTTTTGGATGCCAAAATGGATCATATATTTCCAACGTAAATTGAGGAGACGACGTGATTACTTCTCCGGTTTTGATTGCAATAGTGACCGTTACACTCTTCATTATCCTCATCATAAAAAAACGTAAAGAATACCTTGAGCGAGAGCTTGATCGTGAGGTGGAGCTAGAGGTTGATGGCATACTTGCAGAGTTTGCAGCGTCACCCTGTACGAGCTTAATCGAAGTCGCTGGTTATGATTCATCCCGGTATATGCCGACAGATAGTGTTATACAGTTTGATTCAGATGTTGTGCTAAGGGAAGTTTGGGAAAGTGATTTAAATATTCTCGATGACACAGGGAAAATTCAGTATTGGATTGAGCAGGGCGATCCATCTAATAAGACTCCTAGCAGTCCACCAGCCACAATAGAAAGGTTTCATCATATTTCCTTCTCTCTTCTTACAGAAAAGCAAGGAAGGGCACGCTGTGGGGCTTGTAATCAAACCTACGAAGCTGCAGAGCTTGTATATACAAAGTTTAAATCGCTGTCTATCGGTTGGAACTACGATTGTATTGAGTGCCCTAACGGACATCTAATTAGTCGTGGCAATAGATTACATATATATGGCACCAGAGACTCTGAGTAGCAAGTTGAGTAGCAACCAAAGCAAAACGGGCTTCCCATTGCTAGGAAACCCGTTTCAATACATCATGTTAAGAATTGCTTCTTAGTTCATGCCGTACTTTTTCAATTTCTTACGCAGAGTACCACGGTTGATACCTAGCATGTTCGCTGCACGAGTCTGGTTGCCGCGGGTATGCTGCATGATGATATCTAGCAGAGGTGCTTCAACTTCGCTTAACACCATTTCATATACTTCTTCAGCTTCTTGCCCGTCCATCTGAGCGAAAAAGTTTGTTACTGCGCGCTTTACAGCGTCACGTAATAACTGAGGCTTGATAGTACCGTTAGCTGTTTCAATTTTGCCAACTGTAAGCTGATGAGTTTCTGTGTTAGTAGTCTGATCAAACATTCGTATTCTGCTCTTTAATTAATTCTGTGCAATTTCATCAAAATAGCGTTCCACCATGGAACCTTGTTCTTCAACAGTTTCCAGCCGATTAAATTCGGCCCGGAATGGACGCTGTTCATCTTGGTCCAAATACCATCCAACATGTTTTCTAGCGAAACGGATACCCTTATATTCACCATACAGAGCATATAAGTTTTTAAGATGTTCCAGCATCACAAGACGCTTTTCATCCATCTCAACAGGCGCTAGCTTATTACCCGTTTCCAGATAATGTTGAATTTCTCGGAAAATCCAAGGCCTTCCTTGAGCACCCCGACCTATCATGAGAGCATCGGCACCGGTCTGATCTAACACAAAACGTGCTTTTTCAGGAGTGACAATATCTCCGTTAGCAACAACAGGGATCGAGACATTCTTTTTAATAGCTTTAATCGTGTCGTACTCGGCATTACCCTTGTACATGCACTGCCTGGTCCTGCCGTGAACGGCTAATGAGGCAATACCACAATCTTCGGCTATCTGGGCGATTTGAACACCATTCCTATGCTCCGGAGCCCATCCAGTTCGAATTTTCAGTGTTACCGGTACATCCACTGCGGCAACCACGGCTTGTAAAATCGCTTTTACCTGCACAGGGTCTTGCAGTAACGCTGAACCAGCTAGCTTTCTATTCACTTTCTTCGCAGGGCAACCCATATTGATATCAATGATCTGTGCCCCTTGTTGTACGTTGACAACGGCGGCATTGGCCATTAACTCAGGATCGGCACCTGCTATTTGTACTGAGCGTATCCCATCTTCACCAGCATGACTCATGCGCTGGCGGCTCTTATCGGTATCCCAAACATCAGGATTCGACGAAAGCATCTCCGACACCGCCATGGCTGCACCATAACGAAGACATAGATTTCTAAAGGGTTGGTCTGTGACACCTGCCATTGGTGCCACGATCAACCGGTTTTTCAGTTGATAGGGTCCAATCTGCATTTTCAACATACCTTAGCGCTTCAAAGGGGCGCTATAGTACGCCTTTTTTGAGCTGGTGAAAAGGTCAATAAATGACCTGAGAGAAACTTTTTTTCTTGACTTTTGAAAGGTGAGAAATCTTAGGCGGCACAAGGTGTACCGCCCATTACCGCTATTTGCGTATTCCTGTCAAGCGGCTCCAATCCTCTTTGTGAGCAGGCTCATCCATATCGAACCATTGAGTGTAAAACTCCGCGACCTCTTCGGCTTGCTCTTTAAGTAGTCCGGACAAGGCCAATTGGCCACCGGTTTTTACTTTTTCGGCAATTAAAGGAGCAAGCTCTCTTAGCGGGCCCGCAAGAATGTTTGCCACTAAGATATCAGCCTGTAGATCTTTCGGTTGATCTTCGGGAAGGAAGAGGGCTAATTGATCTTCGACACCATTGCGTTCGGCATTGGCCTTAGATGCGTCGATGGCTTGGTAATCGATGTCGATGCCGGTAACTTTAGTCGCGCCGAGTTTCAGTGCTGCGACGGCTAAGATGCCTGAGCCACAACCAAAATCGATCACCTCTTTATCGGCAAAATCTAAGCTATCTAACCACTCCAGACAGAGGGCTGTCGTTGGGTGAGTACCGGTACCAAATGCTAACCCTGGATCTAAGATGATATTAACGGCATCTGGATCGGGGATTTCGCGCCAGCTAGGACAGATCCATAAGCGTTCACCGAACTTAATCGGGTGGAAGTTATCCATCCACTCACGTTCCCAGTCTTTATCTTCGACTTGCTCAATCTTGTAGGAAAAGTCTTCGCCTAAATAGGGTTGCAGTTTGAGCTGCTCAACTACAATGGCAAGATCTCTATCGGCTTCGAAGAGTGCAGTTAGCACGGTGTGATTCCAGAGCGGCGTTTCACCTAGAGTAGGCTCATAAATAGGCGTGTCTTTACCATCTTCCAGGGTAATAGACAGAGAGCCTTCCTCCATTAACAGATCGCTCAAGGCATCTGCATGTTGGTTATCGGTATCAATTTTTAACTGGATCCAAGGCATGGGATCGTCTCTTTAAGTTCTGCAATTGAGCTATTGTAATACCAATCACATTAAATATGTAATCAATTCAGAGTCACTCAGATTTTTCAACTCAAGAGGCATAGGCACAGAATTAGTTTTCCCTTTTAAGTCAGGGCTACACTTGGGTGGAACGGTCGAGATACTCAGTTCACCGCTTGATGGGTAAAGTCAGTGGTTAGCTTGCTTCAGATCGTTAATGAACTTGGTCCGGCTATCAAGCAATTAAATCGGAAGGTAATGAATGAAATTTACTAAATCATACCGATATGGTTGGTGTTCTACCAAATTCACCTATGATTGTTTCGTTTGAAAGTTCACTCTAACCTATTGAATTGAGGTGGTTAAATGGTATGACCTTTGTTTTGTGTGACCCCCTTTGTTTGTGATCTGCTTCAAATAGCCGAAGGTAAGGCTGTGAGTTTGGTCACGTTTTAATCAGGACGTTGTTCTTAGTTCTATTCTTCTTGATAAGGTGTAAATCCCGACAATAGGCACTATAAGAAAATGACTGTGAGAACTTTACTTCCCGAAACAAGCATCCCTGGCATTGTAGGACACCCCTGGTCTGCAAAGGCAGATAAAATTCAAAGTGTCACAGGCATATTACTTGGCTGTTTCTTATTGGCTCATCTGCATTTTGAGTCCAGTATTCTGCTAGGCAAAGAGGCCTTCTACCAAGTCGTTCAGATCCTCGAGGGTGGAATGTTCAGTGAAACCGGCCACGGCTTCCCGGTCGTCACTAAAGTTTTTTCTGTATTTATTCTTATTGTCGTCATGTTACATGCCGCTGTGGCGTTGAGACGTTTTCCGGCTCAATTAGGACAATGGCGAGCACTGCGTCGTCATATGAACGGCATTAACCATAAGGATAGCCACGCTTGGTTTTGGCAGCTCGTTACCGGGTTTATTCTGTTTTTCCTGGCACCGGTACATGTCTTTACCATGATAACGAATCCTGAAATCGGGCCGCACCTTTCTGCGGAGCGTGTTTACCATGCAAACGCTTGGTTACTCTACGCGCTGCTGCTTCCTGCCGTGGTTATTCATGCCATGATTGGTCTCTATCGTGTCGCCGTTAAATGGGGTCTGACTGCAAACAGAAGGGGTTTGAGAAAGATCATCAAGGTGTTGATCATCTATCTGATCGTCATTGGTTCATTGAGCCTGATCTCCTACCTGATAATCGGTAGTGATTTGGCGCTCCCTGTCCAACCCTTTGTGCCTGAATAGTCAGCAAAACCTCATGAAGATGAGTATTTTAGAACTTGGTTGATTATTTAATCCTGTTTTGATCTGCCTCACGGTTTTTGGGCGATATGTGAGCGACATTATGATTAGTCTATTCGATGACTTTTTTTAATGTTGCAACATTAATTCGGTGAGGATATATGGCGATAACAAAAACAATAAAAAACTGTAGTGGCTGGCTCGATATGAGCCAGAGTGTGTCAGGAGTTATTTTGGCCGTGTTCTTGTGGACACATTTAATACTGGTGTCATCAATACTGCTCGGCGCTGACGCGATGACCTGGGTCGCGGGCATGATGGAGCTGAACTTTTTGAGCGCCGATGGCCATGGTTACCCTTGGGTGGTGTCAATAATTGCCATCGCTATCGCAAGTTTAGTGCTGGTGCATGTGTTAATTGCGGTTCAAAAGCTGCCTCTGAGCTTGAGACAACAGATTGCACTAAGAAAACAGATGAGCTCAATCAGTCATGGGGATACCAAGCTCTGGGTCTGGCAGGCTATCACGGGGGTCGGTATTTTGCTGATGTTGCCCGTACACCTGTGGCTTATCGGCTCGGCTCCTGAAACTATCGGTCCTTCTGGTTCGGCTGCTCGGATCTGGAATGATGGTGTATGGATGTTGTATATGCCGCTTCTGCTCTGCGTTGAGTTGCATGCCGCCATTGGAGTATATCGAGTCGCCATAAAATGGGGCGCCGCCCGAGATCTCAATACCCGTGAACGAATGAAAAAGATAAAGACGATAGTGAGTGTGATATTTGTGGTTATCGGCATGGCGTCATTGCTGGCGTTCCTTCCACACGCTTAGCGAGAAGGTGTCAGGAATTTAAATAGCCTGAAACCTGTTCCCACTAAAATCAAAATTACGAGTTTGAAATGATAAAAATAATGAGCCCTCAAGCCCTATGTAAGGAGCAAGTGTGAAACTGATATATACCGATTCTTTAGTAGTCGGAGCTGGACTGGCCGGACTCAGAGTTGCTATCGCCTCTAAAGAGCGTGGCCTCGACACTGTAGTGTTATCACTTATTCCTGCAAAACGATCGCACTCTGCAGCCGCTCAAGGTGGTATGCAGGCGAGTCTTGGAAATACCGTTAAAGGTATGGGTGATGATGAAGATATCCATTTTCAGGATACGGTCAAAGGTTCTGACTGGGGCTGCGATCAGGATGTGGCAAGGATGTTTGCTCATTGTGCTCCTAAGGCTGTGCGTGAGCTAACGAACTGGGGAGTGCCATGGACGCGTGTGACTAAAGGCCCTCGTCAGGTGGTCGTTAACGCCGAAAAGGTCACTATTGAAGAGGCCGAAGAGGCTCATGGCCTGATCAATGCGCGGGACTTTGGTGGCACTAAAAAGTGGCGTACCTGTTATACCGCCGATGGTACCGGTCACTCACTTCTTTATGCCGTCGATAACAAAGCTATCTCTCTCGATATACCCGTTCACGAAAGAGTCGAGGCATTATCCCTTATTCATGACGGCAAACGGTGTCATGGTGTCGTTGCCCGCTGCATGATAACGGGCGAGCTCCGCGCTTATATAGCCAAGTCGACCACGATAGCTACCGGTGGCTATGGCCGTATTTATGAAGTGTCGACCAATGCCATTATCTGTGAGGGGATCGGTCAGGCGCTCGCGCTGGAAACCGGTGTGGCAAAGCTTGGCAATATGGAGGCGGTACAGTTTCATCCAACCGCCATCGTTCCGGTCGGTATTTTGACAACCGAAGGTTGTCGTGGTGACGGAGGCCTGTTAAGAGATAAAGATGGCCACCGTTTTATGCCGGACTATGAGCCTGAAAAGAAAGAACTCGCTTCCCGTGATGTCGTATCACGTCGTATGACCGAACATATTCGCAAAGGCAAGGGGGTCGATAGCCCTTATGGTCCTCACCTGTGGTTAGATATTACGCTTCTTGGTCGTAAACATGTCGAAACCAACTTGCGTGAAGTGAAAGAGATCTGTGAGAGCTTCTTAGGTATCGATCCTGCAAAGGATTGGATCCCGGTTCGCCCGACTCAACATTACTCTATGGGCGGCATTCGTACCGATAAAACAGGGCAAAACCCTCAGCTAAAAGGCTTATTCAGTGTGGGCGAAGCCGCTTGTTGGGACATGCATGGCTTCAACCGTCTGGGTGGCAACTCGCTGGCCGAGACTGTGGTTGGCGGCATGATTATCGGAAAATATGTAGCCGATTTCTGTCAGGAAAATACATTAGAGATCAACACTGGTTTGGCCGAATCCTTTGTGGATAAGGTACGTAATGAGATCGATGAGCTTGTCGAAGGTCCGGGAACTGAGAGTCCATTCGCTTTGAGAAAAGAGATGGAACGGATCATGATGAACTATGTCGGTATCTTCCGTAATGGCCCTGAGTTAGAGAAGGCTGTGACTGAGCTTCAAGCGTTATTGAAGCGTGCCAAAAACTTAGGCCTTAAGTGTAAGAAACGCCACGCGAACCCTGAGTTGGTCGAAGCTCTGCGCGTGAAGCGCATGCTTAAGGTCGCATTGACGGTTGCATGCGGCGCTGCAGCGCGAACAGAGAGTCGTGGCGCTCACGCTCGAGAAGATTTCCCGCAACGTAACGATAAAGACTGGTTGAACAGAACCTTGTCCAGCTGGCCAGATGAAAATGCACTCACACCTGAGCTAAGCTACGAAGACCTCGATGTGATGAAGATGGAGTTGCCACCCGGATATCGCGGCTATGGGATTAACAATGCGATTGCCCATCCCGATACCGATAAGCGCGAAAAAGAGATCACTAAAATTTTAAGTGAGCTGGGAGATGATGCCGATCGTTATCAGCGTCAGCAAGCATTGATGCCATTCGAAGTTCCTGAAGCTTTGATGGCGAGAAATGAACGCTTATGTGACAACTTAGATAGACCTGCCTCAGCCGTGCCTGGAGAAGAGTCTGAAGGAGAGCAAGCATTATGAGTCAGGGCCGCACATTAACCTTTAATATTTTTCGCTACGACCCTCAAGAGCCGGGTGACAAGCCTAAGATGGTGAAATACCAGCTCGAAGAAGCGCCTGGAATGACCGTGTTTATCGCACTCAATATGTTGCGTGAACATCAAGATACCTCCCTGCAGTTCGATTTTGTCTGCCGGGCAGGAATATGTGGTAGCTGTGCCATGGTGATCAATGGTTTCCCGACACTGGCATGCCGTACATTAACCAGTAAATATCCCAAGGGCGAAATTACTCTGATGCCACTGCCTGGCTTCGAATTAATCGGTGACTTGTCGGTTAATACGGGGAAATTTATGCGTGAACTCGCCGAACGTCTTAAGTTATGGCTACAACCTAACTTAGATGATGTCGACGTGCATCGTCTCGAAGCGCCAATGGCTCCGGAAGAAGCGGCTAAGCTGTATGAGTTAGAGCGTTGTGTAGAGTGTGGTGTCTGTGTCTCAGCCTGTGCGACTAAGCAGATGCGTGACAGTTTTGTCGGCGCAGTAGGTATGATGAAAATTGCACGCTTCGAGCTGGATAGCCGTGATGAGCGCACCGTGGAAGATTTCTACCACGTTATCGGTAATCAGGATGGTGTATTTGGTTGTATGACCCTGTTAGGTTGTCAGGATAACTGCCCCAAAGATCTACCGCACATGCAGCAGATAGCTTATCTTAGACGTAAGATGGCGGGTGCACTCGTTTAATTACAGTCTGAAGTGAAGCCATTGGTAGAAAGCCTGCTTTTAAAGCAGGCTTTCTTTTTTTATGCAGACCTCATAGCATGATGCTTATACCAGTTTCATTAAATATGTTGTCAATTCAGAGTCACTCAGGCTTTTCAATTCAAAGCGCATTGATGAAAGAATGGTTATTCCCTTGTAAGTCAATGCAATGCCGAAGTGGAATGTCTGAGAGCCTCCCGGAGGGCGGGTTTAAAAGCCCTGTATGCTACGTTGAATGTTTTTGATATAGAATAACTATTAGCTTCAATCATCCGCCTTGCCTTCAGCGCTTTTAACTCCCGCTGAATGAACAGATATTTAATGAAATTGGTATTGTATTAATTTAGGCCTAACACCATGCAGATAAACGATCTCAGGCTTTTTGTTCGGGTTGCCGATTGCGGCAGTATTACCGCTGCTGCAACCGAACTGGATATCTCGCCTGCTACGGCGAGTGCCGCTTTAAAACGGTTAGAGAGGCAGCTCGATACCAGTTTGTTTATTCGAAGTACCCGCAGTCTGAGGCTGACTGATACCGGTGAACGCTATCTGATACATTGTCGCAGAGCATTATCAGACTTAGCGCTGGGCCAGCAAGCGGTTAATGACGTGAGGGAGAAGATCTCTGGTGTCGTCAGTCTTGCTGTGCCATCAGATGTTGGTCGCCACGTTTTACTGCCTTGGCTAGATGAGTTTATGGATCAATATCCTGAACTCAAGCTTAGGCTACATATCGGCGATACATTATCTGATTTTTATCATGATAAAGTCGATGTGGCACTGCGTTTAGGTACGCCCAAAGATTCATCCTTAGTCGCCTTTGAGATAGCTAAAGTGAAAAGGCTACTCTGTGCCTCTCCAGCATATATCGCCAAGTATGGTGAGATCACCACAATCGATCAGCTATCAGATCACAACTGTTTGTTTTTTATGTTAGAAGAGCGGACTCATGATCAGTGGCTATTCAGCAAGAATGGCCGTGAATTTAAGGTCAGAGTCACGGGGAATCGTACCTGTAATGACGCTGAGGTTGCAAGGCGCTGGGCAGTGGCCGGTAAAGGTGTTGTTTACAAATCCTCTCTGGATTTAGAGGAGGATATTACCAGTGGAAGGCTGGTACCAATGATGACAGATTATCAAGGTGAATCGGCCGATCTCTATCTTGTATGCCCAGGAAGAGAGCATGTCACACCAGTTATCTTGTTATTAAGAGATATGTTGAGAGAAAGGTGTAGGCAGAGGCTGGAAGTCAGTAGCTAGAATCTAGAATCTAGAGCCTAGGAGCCCTTGGCAAACCTTCATAACTCTTTATTACAATAAGTCCAGACACAAGGTCAATTTTTATCCATGACCTATACGGTCTAAAGCGTTCCATTCGCTTCGAAGACATTTCCCATATCCATATGGGTCAGATATAGGAAATGTCGTAATGATGTCGGGAACATCAACGACCCATGGAAAATAGACATAAGTGTTCTGACCTCCAAGGATGGAGGAAATGCCAATCAATGTCTGGAACATTGATGGCCAGACACAACGTCTATTTTTATCCATCCATGGAAAATAGACATAAGTGTTCCAGACACAAAAAAGCCGCAACGAGTGCGGCTTTTTTTTATGCTTTTTAGAACTTAGAACTTAGAACTTAGAACCTAGAGTCAAGAAACGCTTAGCTCTTAGCACGCTTCATTGCCTTGAAGAACTCATCGTTAGTCTTGGTCATGGCCAATTTATCGATAAGGAACTCCATACCTGTGACTTCATCCATTGGATTGAGGATCTTACGTAGGATCCACATCTTCTGTAGCTCATCCGGTGTCGTCAGTTTCTCTTCACGACGAGTACCCGAGCGGTTAAAGTCGATGGCCGGGAAGACGCGTTTTTCAGCGGCTTTACGGGATAGGTGTAACTCTTGGTTACCCGTACCTTTAAATTCTTCGTAGATGACTTCATCCATCTTAGAACCCGTATCAACCAATGCAGTTGCGATAATCGTTAAGCTTCCGCCGTGCTCGATGTTACGAGCCGCACCGAAGAAACGCTTAGGACGATGTAGTGCGTTGGCATCAACACCACCGGTAAGAACTTTACCCGATGATGGAATCACTGTGTTGTAAGCACGAGCGAGGCGCGTGATTGAATCGAGTAAGATGACGACATCTTTCTTATGCTCAACAAGACGCTTTGCCTTTTCGATTACCATCTCTGCCACTTGTACGTGACGGCTGGCTGGCTCATCGAAGGTAGAAGCAATGACTTCACCTTTAACCATGCGCTGCATTTCGGTGACTTCTTCCGGACGCTCATCAATTAGCAGAACCATCAATACCACATCGGGATTATTGTAGGTGATGCTTTGAGCCATGTTCTGAAGAAGTAGTGTCTTACCAGCCTTAGGTGGCGCAACAATCAAACCACGCTGGCCTTTACCGATAGGTGAGCACAGGTCGAGAATTCTTGAGGTGATATCTTCTGTCGAACCATTACCGCGTTCCATACGCATGCGCTCTTCGGCGTGCAGTGGAGTCAGGTTTTCGAAAAGGATTTTGGTACGGGAGTTTTCTGGCTTGTCAAAGTTAACTTCGGACACTTTCAGTAGTGCAAAATAACGTTCACCTTCTTTAGGTGGGCGAATCTTACCGAAAATGCTATCACCCGTTCGCATACTGAATCTACGGATCTGACTTGGAGAGACATAAATGTCGTCTGGACCTGCAAGGTAAGACGCGTCAGCACTACGCAGGAAGCCAAATCCATCCTGCAAGATTTCTAATACTCCGCCACCGAAAATATCTTCACCGCTTTTGGCGTGGGCTTTAAGGATTGAAAATATAATGTCCTGCTTACGAGCACGGGCAGTATTTTCAACTTTCATTTCTTGGGCTAGTAGTACTAAGTCTGAAATCGACGTGTCTTTTAATTCTGATAAATTCATCTTGGAGGGTCTTTTTATGCGAGAAATGCTATCTGTGATCAACGGGTAATAAAATTTAGGATATTGATCGAATAGCGAGATGTGGTTTGAAATACCGTGGTTATTAAAGTAGCACTATAGTGGCGGTGCGTCTAGAAATTTAGGTCAACCTGACACAATTTAATGAATAAGCTGTGTCAGGTATCACTATATATACCCAAGCTACTTCAAAATGCTCGTTTCAGAGCTCCCGCAGGATAGCAAAACAAGGCAGTGATTGAAGAGAATGGTTCGTCCCTTTTCAATATCACTAACGCAGTGCTGGTATTCTACGGGAACTCCCGAAGGGCAAGGCGAGAAGCAACATGTTTCTGCGTTATGAAATATAAAACTAGAATTCCTAGTCCCGCTATTTCATGAAGACCACCACGGATGGTGGGAATGTCGTTAATGCAGGAGCAATTAACGACATTGAACTCTGTCACTTCTCGACTTGCTGAATCCTGCATATCGAGGTCGTTTGGGTATAGGCTCAATTGTTCGATTTTAGCTATAAATTTCTACTGCATAGTTCAAATTAGAGCGACCTATATACCGAAGATATAGGTCGATTACCCAAGTTAAACCGGATAATTAAAGCTGAGCGTCGATGAACTCTTTCAACTGAGTTTTAGAAAGCGCGCCAACTTTTGTTCCGGCCAATTCGCCGTTTTTGAAAATAAGCAAAGTTGGGATACCACGAACGCCGTATTTAGCTGGCGATACATTGTTTTGATCCACATTCAGCTTAGCGATAGTGACCTTACCTGCATACTCTTCGGCAACGTCATCAAGGATAGGGGCTATCATTTTACAAGGGCCACACCACTCTGCCCAAAAATCTACAATCACTGGTAGCTCAGAGTTAATTACGTCATTTTCGAAGCTGTCGTCACTTAGGTATACAATTTTGTCGCTCATGATGTTCTCCAGTTAGGTTGCCATTGCTGGTTTGTTAATGGCTTAACCTGTATATTGGGTTTGAAAAAAACTTTTCAAGGTAGAATTAATCGACTTTAAAGCTACTTTTTATTATTAGTCGCTATTTCAAACGATTGAGTTTCTTATTGCAACCCCAACTGGTATGCTGCCGCTATGAGCGAAACACATTTATCTAATCAGAAGTTTGCCGACTTTTCTCTTCAAACAGAGATAAAAACAGCACTTAACGAGAGCGGCTTTGAATACTGCACGCCTATTCAAGCGTTATCTCTACCTATTCTTCTTCAGAAAAAAGATATTGCGGGTCAAGCGCAAACGGGCACGGGAAAAACGTTAGCTTTTCTTGTTGCCACGTTCAATCACCTGCTTACCAGCCCTATTCCGGAAGGCCGCCAGCTTAATCAGCCCAGAGCGATTATCATGGCCCCCACTCGTGAACTTGCAATTCAGATCGCCAAAGATGCGGATCTGCTTGCTAAACACACAGGACTGAAAGTCGGAATAGTCTACGGTGGCGAAAGTTATGAAGTTCAGCGTAAAGTGCTGGATAAAGGTGTCGATATTCTTATCGGAACCACTGGCCGTATCATAGATTATGTTCGTCAGGGAATCATTAACGTCAGTGCGATTCAAGCTGTCGTTTTAGATGAAGCCGACCGTATGTTTGACCTTGGCTTTATTAAAGATATTCGTTTTCTTTTCAGACGCATGCCGGATGCCAAGTCGCGTCTGAATATGCTGTTTTCTGCTACTCTGTCAATGAAAGTGCAGGAGCTGGCTTATGATCATATGAATGAGCCAGAGAAAGTTGAAATCGCACCAAACGAAAAAACCTCTAAGAACATCAAAGAGGAGATCTTCTATCCATCTATGGATGAGAAGATGCGTCTGTTGCTTACCCTTCTCGAGGAAGATTGGCCGGATAAGGCGATTATATTCTCAAATACCAAACACAGCTGTGAAAAATTATGGTCTTGGTTAGAAGGTGATGGACACAGAGTTGGATTATTGACCGGCGATGTTCCACAAAAGAAACGTATTCGTATTCTTGAGCTGTTCACCGAAGGAAAACTCGATGTTCTGGTTGCTACCGATGTAGCCGCCCGTGGTTTGCATATTTCAGATGTTTCTCACGTATATAACTACGATCTTCCCGATGATTGCGAAGATTATGTACACCGCATTGGTCGTACGGGTCGCGCGGGTAAGAAAGGTGTATCGGTTAGCTTTGCTTGTGAAGAGTATGCGTTGAACTTGCCTGCAATCGAAGAGTATATCAATCACACTATTCCTGTGACTAACTATGATAGCGAAGCGTTACTGGATGATATTCCAGCTCCTGTCAGAGTACACCGGAAGCATAACAGTCGACCTCAGGGACGTTCTGGCTCGGGTGGAAAGCCACATAGTGGCAACCGTAACGCCCCACGTCGTCACGACAAAACTCGCAGACACTCGTAAGTATGCGATAGATGCCAAAAACTCCTCCATACGCAGCGATTACGTTAGGTTCGAATAGTTTCAACATGTTGGTTGCCAAGACACTTGGTGGCCAACCTGAAATTATTGCTAAATATAAACGCAAAGTCAGACTGGCCGAAGGAATTCAAGGCGATGGTATCTTAAGTGAAGAGGTGCTGAACCGAGGATTGGATTGCTTGGCTATGTTTGCAAAAATGCTGAAAGAGGAGGGGGTTGCCCCTGATAATGTTGCCGTTATTGCAACCGCAACACTCAGGCATATCGGCAACTCGGATGATTTTTGCCAACGCGCCTTACCCATTCTTGGTCACCCTATTGAGATCATCTCAGGTATGCAGGAAGCCGAGTTTATCTATCAAGGTATGGTTGCGACAACGTGTGCGGAAGGTCGTCGTCTGGTGATCGATATCGGCGGCGCCAGCACCGAATTTATCATCGGTGACGATGATAAGGTTTTGCTTAAAACCAGTCTCTCTATGGGATGCGTGACTTTCAATGAACGCTTCTTTAACTCTTTTCCATTCCAACAGTTAGATTTCGACGATGCCGAGTCGCAAGTTAAAGCCGTTTTGGGGCAATATTTAACTGAACTGAAGGCTTTAGGTTGGCATTGTGTTGTCGGAGCTTCCGGCAGTGTGCAATCTGTGGTTGAGTTACTGAATCATCGCAATGAATCAGCAAGTATAACTCCTGCTGTGCTCAACACTCTGAAGCAAGAGATCTTAGAGCAAGAAGATATCTCGATGCGGGATATTAGCGGATTACACCCAGAAAGAGCACCGACTTTTGCCGCCGGCATATCCATACTGCTAGCCCTGTTCGAGCTTCTTGGAATTGAAAAGCTTAACCTTTCTGGCGGCGCGCTTAGAGAAGGGGTATTACAGAGGTTGGCAAACCGAATTAAGTAGTCTGTCGTTGACTTTAAAACTCAATCTTTTTAGTGAAACTAAAACAGGAAGGGTTACAGTTTAGCTGACCCAGAATTTTGAACTCCTTCCCAAAGCATATTTACTGTCACTATCCAAAAAAAATCTCCTTCAATTCTGTTAAATTTATCATCCAGACATATTTAGATACTTTTTGTTCATATTGCATTTTTAGTCATTATCTACCAGGCAAACATGAATTAGTGGAAGTTGTCCTAACTCCAAATGATCACCTTAAATCACCTCTTAATCTTTATTATCTCTGTTTTTTATCTCCTGAAAATACTATTCCCAAAATTTTTGATGCTTAATAAATACTCTTGTATTTAGCATAAATCCAACCATAACTCTTAGGGTGTATATTGCATACAAAATACAGTATGTGATACAAATGTTGTCGCCATGTTTTTTATTGTTAGTTTTTTTGGTTTTTACCATCAAAGTTAACCGAGCATAGGACCTATAAAAATATATTCTTGGGAGATGGAAGTATGAAATTTAATAAAGTTGCTAAGCTCGTTAGCTTGGCCTGCGGTGGCGTAGTGGCACTCTCTGCGCCTACCTTTGCAGCAGACAAAGAAGAAGACACTGTTGAGCGTATTGAAGTAACGGGTTCACGCATTAAGCGCGTTGATATGGAAGGCGCTAGTCCGGTAACGACGATTACAGCAGAAGATCTAGCAAAGTCAGGTTTTGCAACTGTTGGTGATGCACTTCGAAGTTCTAACCTTAACGCTTTTGGTTCTTGGGGCGGTGGTTCTAACAATGGTTGGGGTTCTCAAGCAACTGTTCAATTAAAAGGTGCTTCAGCTTTTCATACTCTGACATTGCTTGACGGTAAGCGTATGGCAAAGTCTCCGGTAATGGATGGTGGCGCAGCTAACATCAATACTATTCCTATGGCAGCGGTTGAGCGTATAGAAATTCTTACCGATGGTGCGTCTGCAATTTATGGTACAGATGCAATTGCTGGTGTAGTTAACATCATTCTTAAGAAAGATTTTGAAGGTGTTCAAATTGATGCGCGTATGGATCGCCCGACTCAAGAGGGAGGAGACTCTTCAAATCTGTCTTTTACTGGAGGGCTAGACTCAGATAAAGGTCACCTAGTATTTACATTTGAGCACTATGAGTCACAGAAGATCATGCAAAGTGATCGCTGGTACACTCAGCCATTTGTTCAGGAAGGTGGCGATCCAAATGATTACCAAGATTGGGTGAATATTAGTCCAACAGGTCGTGTTTTAACTCAAGGCGGGGCGGGTGGATGGGTTTACTCAACACCTTTCTCTAACAGTGATAAAACATGTGCCGATGTATATGGTGGTTCATTTTTAGGCTCGCTAGATGATAGTGACTACCCTGGTGATACCCTTTGTGCTTACGACTATACTCAAGCTGCTGCGACTTCAGTCGGACAGACTCGTAACAATACACTTCTACATTATACTTATGAGCTTAGCGATGATATTGAGCTGACTGCTCGTGCGTATTGGGCTGCTAACGAAACACAAGATGTGTCGGCGCCAGTACCTGCTTCTATCAGTATTCCAAATGGTTTACCTGCATACACAACAGCTGAAGGGTTAGATCTTGTTGAGCTGGTAGCCGACCCTAATGCAGGCATGAATTACCGCTTCGATACGGCCGGTGATCGTGTTGCCGAGCACCATGATAATATCTTCGACTACATGTTGGCCTTAGATGGCACGACTGATTTTATGGATTGGGATATTGCTGTTAACTACAACAAATATGACAATTACACTTGGGGTACTGGTTACCAGTTAAAAGGTGCAACGACTGATCTAGTCGGTGAGTGGGATGATTCGTCTAGCTCATTTGTAGGTTGGGATCCTCGAGATCCAAACTCTGAAATGCCAGCAGGTGCGACAGCTAACTATGATAAGCGTATGTCAGCATCTTATTTAGATATCAGTGGTGGTGCAGCATTTGAACTATTTGAACTTCCTGGTGGTGATGCAAGCATGTACCTAGGTGGCTCATATCGTGAAGAAAGTCTAGATTCTAAGGTTTCAGCTTTGGCTGAGGCAGGTCAGATTGTCGGTGGAAACGGTGGCTCAGGTGGTGAAGGTGAGCGTGATGTGATGGCTGCATATTTTGAGTTTGCCATGCCACTTATGGATAACTTAGAACTAAACCTTGCAGGCCGTTATGATGATTACTCCGATTTTGGTGGTACGTTTAACCCTCAGGTTTCTGTTCGCTATAACATTATAGAGCCGTTACTAGTCCGTGCTTCTTGGGGGACGGGCTTCCGCGCTCCAACTCTATCAGATCTTTATCAGGGGACTTCAGAGGGATTTGGTTACATCAAGAACTACATGAACTGTTTTGAACAAGGTGAGGATATAGATGCCTGCGATCGTTGGGATTACGGTGCTACACGTACAGGTGGTAATGAAGATCTTAAGCCAGAAGAGTCAGAGTCTTATAACTTAGGTATAGTTTGGGATATTACTGATGATATCAACATCTCTGTTGATTACTGGTCATTAGAAACGACGAACCTGATTGATGAACTAGGTGCGAGTGAGATTGTTAAGACTCAAGCTAAGCTTTGGGAGGCTGCCGATGCTGTTGGTGCTGAGCGCCCAGACATTTCTACAGTATATCCAGGTACATCGATTAATCGTCTAGGTAATGGCCGTATTGATTATGTTGTGAGCCAGAAGCTTAATGTAGGTTTAAGTGAGCGTGAAGGTATCGATGTCAAGATGGGCGCAGGTTTCGAAACTGAATATGGTGACTTTAACTTTGGCTTAGGTTGGTCTTACTTCCTTAAATATAAGTCTTCATATTCTGAAGCTGGTGTTCAGGTTATCACTGATGATGAAGCGGGACGTGAAGATACTCCGGCTCATAGAGTCAACCTTACTGCTGATTACCTAATTGGTGATCACGCGGTGAGCTACTACGGTAACTTTATCGGATCTCAAGAGAGCTGGGATGTTATAGAAGGCAGCTGGGATCCAGATGCAGGGGAGACAGAGGAAGATGGTGCCTTGTATGAAATTGATTCAGTTATGTACCATAACCTAACCTATACCTACACTATGCCATGGGACAACAGTTTCTCGTTAGGCGTAACCAACTTGACCGATGAAGACCCAAAGTTTGATTATAATGGAACCTATGAAGGTAACTTATATGATATCCGTGGTCGTACATACTGGGCTGGTTTCCGTCAGTCTTTCTAGTACCCTTAGCGAGTATTTTCGAATACAAAAAAGGCACTCTTTGAGTGCCTTTTTGATTCTAATTCTAAACGTGATTAGTTTAATATCTTAGCCAGATCAATCTCAAGTGAGGTTTCCGGTTTCTCAATAATCCGACCTATCTCTTCACCTTTTTGCATCACGATAAAGGTTGGGATACGGGTAAACTCATATTGAGCGGCTAACCCTTTAGGGTCGGCTTTCTCACGATCAACACCAATATAGGTGACCTTGATATTTGGGTTGTTGAGCTCTTCCATTATGCGGATAAAGCGTGGCGTTTCACGATGGCAATCAGGACACCAGGTGCCGATGATAACGATAACTTCCGTAGGCTCTTTCAGATTTTTCAATGGTGCAATCGATGCTGTATCGACTTTATACTCTTTATAGCCTTCGCTGAAGTCACTGAGTTCGGTCACTAAGGTTTGAGCTTCAACGGCTCCTGTTAATATCACTTCTTGTTTCTCCTCGCTGCACGTGGCAATAAAGCCATCTTGCTTGTCTTCGAATGCACAACCACTTTCAGCTAATGTTTGGCAGCTAAAAAATAGGGCTGTTGTGGCAAGTAATGCCTTGACGTTGGTGTTCATGATAATACCTCGGACTCTGGGAGTTCAACTCATTTCAAATGAAACGAGTGAACCTCCATTCAATCATTTCGCTGCTAGATTTAAAAGAATCGACGCTTGATCATGCTAGCTGGATCACTGTCTATATTTGTAATCGGAATCTAAGTTCACGTTATTGGATGCCAAAGAGAGATAAGTTGGTGGGTTGTGAGTGGTTCCTAACAGTAGAGCAACATCAGTTGCCCTACATCTCAAGAGGTGTTTGATATTTTTCTGAGGAACAGATACAGGAAAGCCGCATAAATGCGGCTTTCGAATCATGATTAGATGAAGTTAGCTTACTTCACTTCATCCTCTTTTAGCCACTGAGCCGCTCGCTTAGCGAAGTAAGTCAGGACGCCATTTGCACCGGCACGTTTGAAGCAGAGTAGCGACTCCATAACGATGGCTTTTTCGGCCAACCAGCCATTCTCGATGGCAGCCATGTGCATGGCATATTCACCACTGACCTGATAGGCGAATGTTGGTACGGCTAGCTCTCGTTTTACTCGGGTTACGATATCAAGGTAAGGCATGCCTGGTTTTACCATGACCATATCGGCACCTTCTTGAATATCGAGGGCAACTTCATGTAACGCCTCATCGCTATTTGCCGGATCCATCTGGTAGCTGTGTTTGTTACCACCCTTTAGATTACCTGCAGAACCGACGGCATCACGAAATGGTCCGTAATAGTTTGATGAATACTTAGCCGAGTATGCCATGATCTGAGTGTTCACGTGACCGGCTTCTTCGAGTGCCTGGCGAATCGCACCGATACGACCATCCATCATATCGGACGGAGCAACAATGTCGGCACCCGCTTCGGCATGAGACAGTGCCTGCTTAACTAAAATCTCGGTTGTGATGTCATTAAGAATATAGCCATCTTCGTCGATGATGCCATCTTGACCGTGAGTCGTGAATGGGTCTAAGGCGACATCTGTCATGACACCTAGCTCAGGGAAGGCTTCCTTGAGTGCACGAACCGCACGTTGTGCGAGAGCATCGGCGTTATAAGCCTCTTCGGCCATGAGGGTTTTCTTTTCAGCCGGAGTCACAGGGAAAAGTGCAATCAGTGGGATCCCCAGTTTAACGATCTCTTCGGCTTCTTTAAGCAGAAGATCGATAGAGTAGCGTTCAACCCCCGGCATTGAAGCGATCTCTTCGGTACGATTGTTACCCTCTAATACAAACATAGGGTAGATTAAATCATTCACCGAAAGCTGGTTTTCAGCCATTAAGCGACGGCTAAAGTCATGTTTACGCATGCGGCGCATTCTACGCTGAGGGAAAGCACTAGTAATAATATTCACATTCGACTCCTAACTTATATCCATAGATTTTGAAAATGCAGAGTAGATATTTGAACTTCATTCGTGACCATAGCTCATCTGCAAAGCCAAATTTTTAAGGTGTGGTTTTAGTTTTTATTAAGGCTCTGGCGTATAAACCATCACGCAGTTACGCCCATTATTCTTTGCGCGATAAAGTGCTTTATCCGCTTGTTCTAATAAGTTGTTTGGTTGATTTTCGGTATTAATGATCTCCGCACTCACACCTATGCTTATGGTGAGTGGGATGGTTTTATTTTCCCAGAGGATAGGGAGTTCGGCAACCGTTTTTCGTATCAACTCTGCGACCAATACAGCCCCTTCTTCGGCTGTATTTGGCAATATGATAGCAAACTCCTCGCCACCAAAACGTGATACCAGATCCGCTGGACGTTTTAAGTTCTCTTTTAATGTCTGTGCGATAAGTCGTAGGGTCTGATCGCCGGCTAAGTGGCCGTAGTTATCATTAATGGATTTAAACCTATCGATATCTAACATCAAGATGGCCATCGGGGTTTGCTGTCTACGACTGAGCCGCCCCTCGGCGAGTAATCGTTTATCGAAAGCCGCACGGTTTCGAACTCCGGTTAAACTGTCTATCGTAGCCTGCTCGGTGAGCTTTTGGTTGGCTTCGTTCAATTCTCTCAGTGCGATTTCGAGCTCTAAGGTGCGCTCCTGAACCATCCGTTCGAGTTTTTCATTGCTATCGGCTTCTATGAGTAGTGACTCTTCGCGAGTCTGTCTGATCCTTTGTGCCTGTAGTAGAGCTTCTTGTTGGATCCTGAGTTTTGCTTTGCGTTCGTCGTTATAACGAATGGCTAAGACGGCAGCCATAAATAAAATTTCAAACATTAATCCCAGCATTACAGGCGTGAGGTGCTTGATAGGCAGTTCAATAAATCCTAGATACATTAATCCCGTGACGAAGGAACCGGCTAACATACCGCCCCAGGCAAGGGTGTATAATTTAGCGAGTTTATGGCCTTTGAATGCCTGGATCACCGCTATTCCCATCAATAATACGGTAAAGAACAGAACCGAAATGATGTTGATATACAGGGCAAGGGCATAGTTTAAAAAAGGTGTCGTTAAGGTCAGCAAGAGCGCATAGGTCGCACCATAACGACAGATCCGCAACATACGGACATTATGGTATTTAAGCTGGAGGACTTTTTCGGTAAAGAGCAGCGCAAAAAACATCGTCAGTGGAATGAGTAGAAGAACCATTAACTGTTGAAAAGCCGGCCATGTCGGCCAAATAAACCGGAATGCGAAGCCATGTAGAGTGGCGACCAGTAAGGTCACAGAGAGTACATATCCGGAGTAATAGCTGTAGCTAAATGAACGGGAAGTTATCGCGATAAAAAGACTAAATAGACCGATAGCCGTCAACGCACCAAGCTGAAAACCATGCGTTAACGAGGTGGCTTCAATATTCTTGGCAAAGGAGTTTTGTGACCATAAACTCAAGGGTAATGACGCGCTTCCTTCGGTCTCTATCTTAAGGTAGAAAGTATGTAGCTCCTCGGGCTCTAACTCGAAAGGGTAGAGGAAAATATTATTGATCAGCGGCCTTTGAGAAAAAGGGAGACTGTCGCCCATCACCACCTTATCGATGATCTTGTTCTGAATCACATGATAGAGCTCTATTCTGTCAATATGAGGATTTGCGAGTGAGAGTATTCGATTGAGCTCTTCCTCCTCGTAATTGTAGACACTAAATTTGACCCAAAAAGGGTCGATGCCAATGCGGTTATTGTATTCGGGGGTTAAACGGTGCCATTGAGTCGAGCTTAATCGTCTTACCTGCTCAATATCCTCTCCTTCATTGACCGGAGAGTAGTAGAGCCAGGAGGAAAGTTCGAGCACGCTCTCCTCTTCACCACCGATGGCGAGAATGGTTTCTGCCCGGACTCCGGTAGAGAACAGCATGATGAGAGTCAGTAGCAGTAAACCGAGAGACCTAATCAAATCTTTAACCCAAAAAAATCGACACTATTTTGATAGGTCTGTGCAGAGAACTGTTCGGGGTCTTGTCCCCTAAGCTTCGCAATGTATCGGGAGATATAGGGTAGATACTGAGGTTCATTCTTACTGGATTTTGGCTTAGGGCGCATACTTCTTGGCAGCAAGTAAGGACTGTCGGTTTCGATTAAGATACGATTATCCGGAATATCGATAACCAGCTCAGCCAACTCCAGGCCTCTGCGCTCGTCACAGACCCAGCCAGTGATCCCAAGGTGCATATCTAACTCTAGATAGGACTCCATGCTCTTCCTGTCCCCGGTGAAGCAGTGCAGCAGCGCGCCGGTAAGCTCACTGCGATACTCTTTCATTATGGCTAAGAAGTCGGCGTGGGCATCGCGTTCATGCATGAGTACAGGCATTTTGAGTTCGACGGCAAGGGCCAGCTGTTCTGCGAAGGCCTGCCTCTGCATCGGGCGCGGTGAGAAGTCCCGGTTGTAGTCCAAGCCGCATTCACCTATGGCAACGACCTGACTTTCGCTCGCTAGTTGCTTTAGTGTCTCGCCGCTTTGGGAGTGCCATTCACTGGCGTGGTGAGGATGAACACCTGCAGTACAATAGAGTTGGTTTGAGTGTTGCTGACAGCATTGGATAGCTTTTTCGCTTTCCGTCAGACAGCTGCCGATAACAATTAGCGGCGAAACACCTTGGTCTGCCGCTCGTTGAATTACATCATCAATATTTTTTTCGAGGGCGCTGCCAATCAAGTTGACAGCGATGTCTATGTGTTCCGGCATTACTTGATTCGCTTGACTCTAATCGTAGCGTTACGAGTATCGGTACCTAATACGAAAGAACCCAGCGCGGCTTTTTCAACATAAACGGTTTGACCGGCCTTCAGTTTATAATGGCGGCTGTCGCTCTGCTTCCAAACCTGGCCATTACTGAAGCTTATCTTCAGAGCGCCATAGGGATCTTTCTTTACGGAGGTTACTTCCATATAGAGCTTTTCGAGGCTCTTATCTTCTGCCTTGAAATTGCCACCAAACTCATCTTCGGCACTCTTGGGAAGCGTAGCAGGCAAAGTGGTTGGTGTGTTGGGAGCCGATTGAGAAACTGCGACTGCCGGGACAGTTGCAGTCGCAACGACAGGCGCAGCGGGTGCTGCGCTTGTACTGCTTTGAGATGTTTTAACCGTTTCGGCTAACGCATCGAAACAGACTAAACGGTCCAGCTTGTCTGACTTCATAGCGCACGCTAATAGCTCCTGTTCGACGCCCGCATTAACATTTGTCGATACCAGAATGACTGCCGCTGTGATCCAACTTAAGCGCATAAATATGTTCCTTTATGATATTTGAGCGCGCCATGGGCAACTAATTAGCGTGTATCTATTTAGCTTTCCTGGCCAGGTTTATCCTGTTTCTCTTGCTCTTCTTCGTCTTCGTCATCCTTTTTACTGTAGAAACGAGCCGCAATCAATCCCCCTTCGAATAATATCAGCATAGGAATTGCTAACATTGTCTGAGAAATTATATCTGGCGGCGTCAGCATCATACCGACAACAAAGGCACCGACAACGATATAGGGACGTTTTGCTTTAAGTTCTTCAGGAGTCGTAACACCAGCCCAGCATAGGAGTATGACGGCAATTGGGATCTCAAAAGCTAAGCCAAAAGCAAAGAAAAGTTTAAGTACGAAGTTCAGATAGCTACTGATATCTGTTGCAACCTGAACACCTTCCGGAGCAACACTGGTAAAGAAGCCAAATACTACCGGGAAAACGATGTAGTAAGTGAACGCGATTCCCAGATAGAAGAGAAGTGTACTACTGGCCAGAAGCGGCATCATCAGGCGCTTCTCATGCTTATACAGTCCCGGGGCAATAAATGACCAGACCTGATATAACACATAAGGAATAGCGATGAAAAATGCCAGTACCAGTGTAAGTTTAAATGGAGCAAAAAACGGAGCAGCGACATCGGTTGCAATCATGCTGCTTGTTTCTGGCAAAACTTCCATTAACGGTGTTGCCATGTAGTGATAGATATCGTTGGCCCAATAGACCATAGCGATAAACACTAGAAGTACACTGCCAATGGCTTTTAGCAACTTGTTACGTAATTCGAGCAAGTGGCTAATTAGCGGCTGCTGTTGCGACATGGACTACCCGTTCGGTTTTTCAGAATTCGCGCTGGTCTCAGCTGTTTTTGTCTCTGTTGGTGCAGTATCCACAGGCGCAGATGAGCTGGCCGGAGAGATATCTTCTACCTTGTAGGGACGATTAACAGATTGAGCTGCACTTTTTAATTGATCGATGGATTCCTGTAACTCAGGAGAAAGATTTTTGAGGCCCTGACTTTCAGCTTTTTTAAGATCAGCATGCAGTTCTTCAATCTTGAGTTCTTGCTCAAGTTCATCTTTCACAGAGTTTGCCATACGTTTCATGGCTCGGATCCAACCTGTAATTGAGCGGACTGCAACCGGGAGTCTTTCAGGGCCAAGTACAACTAGCCCCAAAATACCGATCAACAGCAGCTCCAAAAAGCCAATACCGTCGAACATAAGGGATTACACCTGTTCTTTATCTTTATCCTTGGACTCAGTTTTATTCTCTTCAGTCTGAGCTGTTTTCTCAGATGCAGAGTCTTCAATGGCTTTCTTATCTTCTTCAGAAGACATCGCGCTCTTAAAGCCTTTAACTGCGCCACCTAGGTCACCACCTAATGAACGAAGTTTTTTTGTTCCAAACAATAAAACTACGATTAAAGCAACGATAAGAAGTTGCCAAATACTAATGCCACCCATGGATAATCCTCAATTTTAAATACTGGTTCTATTATGAACCTTTGGTTATTTAGTGCTAGCTAAAATTTGCGATTCTTAGGTCTCGATCTCCATCCGAGTAACCATAAAACGGTGCCCGCGGAGATACAGCCATAAGAGGCCCATAGTGTAGCGTTTTGATTAAACAAAAGAGTGCCACAGATCACTAAAATTGCCGCTGTAAGTAAAAGGTAGTTACTTTTATGGGCTTTCTGTTGCTGTTTAAGATATCGATCCAGCATCTGGTTCTGTGATTTAACAAAATTTCTGCCCATTTTTAGGTTGTCGTAAACCAACTCTGGCAGTTCGGGCAGTTTATCTGACCAGTAAGGCAGCTCTTGTTTAATTTTTTTAGCCATCCCTTTGGGACCGACCTGTTCTGACATCCACTCTTCCAGGAAAGGTTTTGCGGTTTTCCATAGATCGAGCTGCGGATATAACTGACGACCTAGTCCTTCGATATAGAGCAAGGTTTTTTCTAACAAGACGAGCTGAGGCTGCACCACCATATCGAAACGACGAGCGGTACGAAACAGCTCCAGCAGCACATGGCCGAAAGATATCTCATCCAGGGGTTTATTGAACATAGGCTCACAAACCACTTTTACAGCCTGTTCGAAGGCACCAATATCGGTATCTGGAGATACCCAGCCCGACTCGATATAGAGCTGAGCGATGCGGCGGTAATCACGATTGAAAAAGGCGAGGAAGTTCTCGGCCAGGTAGCGCTTATCCTCTTCGGAAAGGGTCCCCATGATGCCACAGTCTAAACCTATGTAATATGGGTCTTCAGGATGTTCACGGCTTACGAATATGTTGCCCGGATGCATGTCGGCATGGAAGAAGTTGTCTCTGAATACCTGAGTGAAAAATAGTTCAACGCCTCGTTCAGCCAGGAGTTGTAGGTTGGTACCTTGTGCTTTGAGCGCCGCCATATCCGAAACAGGAATACCATCGATCCGTTCCATCACGATTAATCGGGTGAAACAGAGATCCTCATACATGTAGGGGATGTAGAGAGTACCTGAATCCAAGAAGTTGTTGCGGAGCTTAATCGCATTCAAGGCTTCTAACTTTAGATTTAATTCGCCCTCAATGGTGGTGCGGTAATCTTCAACGACTTCCGCTGGACGCAGACGATTCCCTTGACCTAAGAGTGTTTCGAGAACGTTTGCCGCCTGGGACATAAGTTGAATATCGGCGTGGACTTGTTGCTCAACATTGGGACGCAGGATTTTGAGGACGACCGCTTTACCGTTTGATTTTAATGTGGCGGTATGTACCTGAGAGATAGAGGCCGATGCTAAAGGTGTGTTATCGAAGTCTTCAAAATAGGTTTCGATAGGGGCATTGAGCTCAGCTTCGATCATATCTCTGGCTATGGCTGAATCGAAAGGAGGAACCCTATCCTGTAGCATGTTCAGCTCTTCGGCCCACTCATCGTTAAGCAGGTCTCGACGCGTCGAAAGCATTTGGCCAAATTTGATATAAACCGGGCCCAGCTCCTGCATTGCAAGCTTCAGGCGTTCACCACCGACTTTATCTTTATGCTTATTGGTTATCCAAAAAAAACTACAACGAAGCAGTCTGAAGTACCAAGGCTTAATTTTAGAAGGTATTAATTCATCTAGCCCATAGTGAAGGGTGGTTTTTATTACCTGGTAAGCTCGCCTGATACTGGTTGCCGTCATGTTTTAGCTTTAGCCCTGTCTTGTAAGTGGTTAATCCGTGTCTCCATGGCATCGATATCTACCACAAGATCTTCGATTCTATCACTTAAATGGATAAATTCGATTTTATGGGGAGCTAGCTTATACTCTTCGGTGGTTAATTGACCGATATGAGAGCGGCTCTTAGTGAATACTTTAGCAATATCACTTTTAGCTTGCTTAGCGCCTTGAGTTAACAGGTGCGTCGGGGCATCGCCCAGGTATTTTGATATGGGTTCGGCGAGATCAAATTCAACATGTTGAATGAAATGGCTGAATGTTTGAAGTAGGTTGAGATCACCTTCGATACTGAGCTTATCTTCTTTGATTAGCTCAGTGAGGTTAGCGCCTTCGGTCAGCTGATATAGTGTTGTGATATCGGCATTGACGCGAGTGGTGACTTCCCCTTCATAGCGACCTAAAACTTGAATTTCGCGGGCGAAAACTAAATAAAGAGGCCAGCTGAGCTGGCTCAATTGAATGCACAGTACTTTTCCGTGAATGGAGCGCAATTTGGCGTATTCATCAGGAGATTGGTCTACAAGCTGCTTAAGAGCAGTTTCTAATCCAGCGCTGAGTAGTAGTGCAAATTCACGTTTCATACGTTTTCCAATTAGAATTTATAGCCTTTGTGTAGCGCAACAATCCCATCTGTCATATTGGTATATTCAACCTGCTCAAAACCTGCATCGACCATCATACCTTTCAGGGTGTCTTGGTCTGGGTGCATGCGGATTGACTCGGCCAGATACTCATAGCTGTCGGCATCTTGAGTGATTAGAGAGCCCATCTTTGGCAAAATTTTAAAGCTGTATAGGTCATAAATTTTACGCATGACATCGTGTTGAGGCTTTGAAAACTCAAGAATGAGTAGTTTTCCACCCGGCTTAAGCACGCGTAGCATAGAGCGAATTGCCGAATCTTTATCTGTGACATTTCGTAAGCCGAAGGCGATAGTAATGATATCGAAATGGTTGTCAGGAAACGGTAGTGCTTCTGCGTTGGCCTGAACATAGTTCACATTGCCGACGATACCTTTGTCTCTTAACTTTTCACGACCCACTTTAAGCATAGAGTCGTTAATGTCAGCAAGAGTGACCTGACCCTTATCACCAACAAGATGAGAGAATTTTGCCGTTAGATCACCTGTACCACCAGCTAAATCAAGTACTTTCATTCCTGGACGAGCACCGGCACTTTCAATAGTAAAGCGTTTCCACATGCGGTGGATACCAAAGGACATGACATCATTCATGATGTCATATTTGGCTGCTACAGAATGAAAGACGCCAGCTACCATATCGGCTTTCTGATCTGCTTCAACTGTTTTGTAACCGAAATGGGTACTATTCTGTGTGCCCTCTGACATCTATCTGTTCCTATACTTTTAAATTATTATTTGCGAGTGTAAGTCATTCATTCAAGTTGCAGAATCTTTCTACAGCCACTCTGTGAGCTATGTTAGTTATCTGGACTTGGATTTGTTGAAAATGCGTGATAACGCAGGGTTTCGCAAATTTGACTGCGCATTACATCATAATATAAGCCGTTGGTGAATAGCCCAAAATAAATATACATTAAATCCTAGGCTCTGGTAGCTAGGGTCCAGTGTCTACTAACCTATTTGCTGAGACTGTAATCGTCCCTGAATATAGGCGTAGATCAGCTCGCTGATGCTTTGTCCCGTTTCACGGTAACCTGCGGCTATGCCTGCAACATGACAGTCTGGTGCGGCTTCGGCTAAATGAAAATAGCTGCATGGCGTATTTCGGGCTACGGAACTGACGTAATACAGGGCATCCATCAAGGGGATACCCGCCGCAGTCGAGGCGCTGCTAGGCATGTTAATTATCGCATCGAGATCCAGCTCTAATGCGACGGGCATCTGGCTATCGTTCAGCTTAGTTATAATCTCTTTTAAGGCGGATTCGAGCGTGATCTCTCGTCGAACCCAGATAGACTGGAGTGTATGCCAGTGCCCACCGAATGTGGTCAGTTGATCCAGCGTCTCTTCACTATTTTTTAGCTCATGCAGGCCTAAGACATGGTAATACCCAAGCGCCCCGCTGGCCGCGGCATAACTGAAGCCGTTGCCACTGTGACGTCCCTCTCTGGGGCGAAAATCAGAGTGCGGATCTAAGTTAACTGCCGCGACTTTTTTCTTATGGGTTAACTTGGCCGACATCAATAAGCCATAGGCGTTGTTGTGTCCTCCGCCGATAATGATAGGTTCTAATCCCGCCGCCATCACCTGGCTGACTAATGAGATAACGCGTTCATCGAGTCGGTCTACATTTCTTCTCAATGCCTCAGCGTCGGCTCCTTCGGGAAGCTGCAGATCGCGGGTCTCTATCTCCCCCAATATTAAACACTCTTTGCCACTTAAGAATCGGTTCGACTGCAGATTGAGAAATTGTGTCATGGCCGAATCAAATGCATCGGTTGCGCCGCCACGACCTAAGTTGGCACGCGGGCCAATATCTTCACCTATGCCGATAATCGCAAAACGAACCTGGTTACTCTTAGCGCTGACTAATGTGTCTGTAAGAGTTGTTTTCGCAGAGCAAGAATGCACTGTCTGAGCCAGCTTAGTTTCGCCGTCCCGGAGTGAAACGAGTTTCTGGCACTGCTGAGCGGTAAAGGGGATGAGATGCTGCATGTCTGTTGAGTTCTTATTTTGATGCTTATGGATACATTGTGGCTTAATAGGGGAGAGGATGGCAATGAAAGGATGAGAGATAGCGGTTTGTCGATGATGGCTGGTCGATATTGAATGAAAACTTTTAACTGAATCCTAGCGTAGAACGACAATGCTGAAAACAAAAAAGGATGGTGAAACCGGGTTTCATCATCCTCTCTTTATCGACTTCTATTTAAAGCCGTTTCTCTTCATGATTAGTCCATGTCTAACGGTTCTGGAGAGAGGATTATACCTGTGTTATCGGCATAGACATGATCGAGAGGCAAGAAGGTAACGCCACCAAAGTTGACTGGGATCTCCAGCTCACCGACAGAGTTTTCATCGGCGCCAACCGGAATCGAGGCCAGAGCCTGAATGCCGATGTCGAGATCTTCCAGTGCATCTACATCTCTGACCGAACCATAGATGATAATGCCTTCCCACTTATTATCCACAGCTAACTGGGCGATAGAGGCATCGAGCAGGGCACGTCTCAGAGAGCCGCCACCGTCAACGAGCAAAACCTTGCCTTCACCGTCTTGCTGCAGCGCTTCTGCAATAAGACCGTTATCTTCGAAGCATTTAATCGTGCTAATTGAGCCACCAAAAGAGTTACAACCACCATAATTGCTGAACATAGGTTCGACAACATCAACCACATCGATGTAAGTGTCACAAAGTTCTGAGGTGTTGTATTCCATAGTCATACTCCTGTAGATCGGTATTGTGCTGAGTAGATGCACAAATGTAGTGAGTTAACGACAGTATATAAGGGATTGGTAAAAAGAAAAGTGTTATCAATCACGGTATTGCCGATAAAAGCACCTGTTAACATCTTTGTTGTAAGTTTTCGTCACCTGAATAGATATTGAACAGAAAGTATGACCCAGGTCATTAAATAACGTATTTTAATTACATCCGATGGCAGGATTTGTTAGCATGTGCACAGATATTAATTAACTTTACTTTAACTTGCTTTAGGGGCACGGACCCCCCAATTAGCTTATGGATGGCAGAGGGCCTTTGGAAGGTACCTGATGGAAGCTACAAACACGATTGAAATTATTGGTTATTCTGCCTCAGTGATGGTGGCAATTTCACTAATGATGAAAGATATTACCTGGCTTAGATGTTTAAACTTTACCGGTTGCACCTTGTTTGTGATCTACGGTGTTTATATCTCTGCATGGCCAGTTGCCGGAATGAATGCATTTGTTGCCTGCATTAATATCTATCACTTAATTAAAATCTACCGTACAAGATCTCAGCCTGCTGTCACAGCCTAAGTGCATTGTTTTTAAAACATAGATTTTAATGCATAGCGCTGCTGTAACAAGTCATTAGGTTGGCTGTGATCTACGGGTCACGGCATTAATTTAGGCTCTGAATTAGTTTAATAACTGATTAGGAGCCTTTTTTATGCCTATTGTTACCATTAATCATGGCGACGAAAAAATCCGTAAACCGCTCAGAAAGCCTCTGAGGTATCCATTCTCTTTAATCTAACTCCCGTAAATTCATTGTGATATAGGATCACTCGTCCTATATGGCAGTCTGGTATTAATCGTAGATGTCTGATTTTAATTGGTTATGAAGTGGGCCGGGCCGAGGCGATGCAGTATATCGAATTGTGTTTTACACTAATAGAATACCTGAATAGCGTATCCAGAATTAATCATAATGAATGAACCCAGAGCGATAGGCTCTTAACTCTGTAAGCTTGATGCGTATCTGTGAGAAGTTGGGTTTGAGGTAATGAGTCTTATAAGGATATAGGGGAGAAAATGAAATCGACTGTGGGTAATAAAACCAATCAGATCTCTATTCGATTTACGGTGATCAGCATCTTTATCTTGGCGACTATGCTGACGGCTGCGATAGCTATCGGTTTGCAGTATTACTTCAGTAAATCCATGGCCAGCGAGTCCGCCTCAAAAATTTATAGCCTCACCGCGCGCCATACCAGCGACTTTCTGACTCAAGTCGATGAGAAAGCGGTCAATACCGCAAAACTCCTCTCCAGCCTCAGTAACCTTATCGATGCCGAAAATTTAGATGATGATGCCAAACCTGTGTTTGCCGATGTCATGGAGAGTAATGCGCTTTTCTATGCCATATATATCGGCTTTCCCAATGGTGATTACCATGGATTGATCAATTTGGAAGTCAGTCCGGGTGCCAGAGAGCAGTTTCAAGCTTCCCATATCGATCGGTGGGTATATGTATTGGTAACGGGTCAAGGGGGTGCGCGTCAGCGGCAATACTTCTATTTAGATGAGCAGTTAAACCTAAGAGCCCAACGTTCAGAGCCCAGTGATTACTATGCCAATGAGCGCCCCTGGTATGTGAGTGCCAAGGTGCATGAAGTGTATAAGTCTGAACCTTACCTGTTTCATCATCTGCAGGCACCGGGCGAAACTTACTCGATTAAGATACCTGAATCTGAAGTCGTGTTAGCCGTCGATATCGCCCTCTCTTCGGTATCTGATTACCTGCAGACCCAAGACCTGAATGAGCGCGGTGATGCCTTTAGCGAGATCTACCTCTATAAGCGTAGCGGGGAGTTGATCGCCTCAAATCAAAAGGAGCCGGAGCAGTATCCCATCCCGAAATCTCAACCACTTCAACTTACTCCTGAGCAGCAAAAAATCGTCGCCGAGCATTCGATGATTAAGGTGTCCAACGAGAACGATTGGGCCCCTATCGACTTTGCCAAGTCCGGGATGCCGAAAGGGTACAGCATAGATCTGCTTAATATAATATCGGACATGACCGGAGTCGAGTTCGACTATATCAATGGCTTTACCTGGACTGAATTGGTTGAGGGTTATAAGCGAGGGGAGCTGGGTATGCTTAATTCGCTCTATAGAACAGCCGAGAATGAAAAGATGGGGCATTTCACCGACCCGTTTTTACAGATGCCATTAGTTGTTGTGACACAGTCTGGCATCAAAGAAATTACTCACATTGATGAATTGGTTGGTAAGACAGTAGCAATACCACAAGGCTGGTTTGTTATCGCCGCTATTAAGACTCATTTCCCCGGCATTAAAGTGATAGAGGTCGCCTCCACGAAAGCTGTCTTACAAGCCGTTGCAGATGGTGAAGTGTTTGCCGGATTAGATACTGAGGTGATTTTACGTTATACGGCTAAACAGTTCTTCATTGAAAGTCTTGCTTATCATGAATCGTTAGATTTTAGTTTGGCAACAAATTCTGGTGACCTATATTTCCTACTCAACGATGCCGATAAGGAGTTGGTGGGGATTTTTAATCTTGCACTTGCGAATATCACCACAGAGCAGAAAGCCGCCTTGAGACTGAAATGGTTTGGCAATGGAAATAAAGTGAAGCAGGTACGAAGTGAGGGGGCCGTACCATACCCGGAGCTTATCGAAATAGCTAATAATCAAAGTGAATATAACCAGCTTTTATCCAGAACGATTAAGGGGGTTCCCCATTTTATCTATGTGACACAGATTGGTGCTAAGGGGAAAGAGAAGGATTTTTTCGCCGTGATTGTGCCCGAAGATACTGTATTAATGCCCAGTCTGAAAAAGGTGACAACCTCCATCTTTATCACCAGTATCTGTTTACTGCTGGTATTGCCGATTTCATGGTTGTTCTCCGCGCCTATCATCAACCCTATTAAGCTGCTTTCTGCTGAAAATGAAAAAATAAAACATCGGCGTTATAAGGATCTTCAGACGATCGATACCAATATCAAAGAGATCAAAGAGCTGGCAGATTCAATGCTCGATATGTCGATGTCGATTCAGCAGTATGAAGAGAGCCAAAAAGAGTTGATGGAGGCATTTATCCGTCTTATCGCTCAGGCGATCGATGATAAGTCGCCCTACACTGCAGGTCATTGTAACCGGGTACCTGAGTTGGGATTAATGTTGGCCGACGTGGCGGCAAAGTCAACTTCGGCTCCCTTCAAAGATTTCTATTTCAAATCTGAGGATGAGCATCGTGAGTTCAGGATTGCCGCCTGGCTGCACGACTGCGGCAAGATAACCACCCCGGAATATATTGTCGATAAAGGCACTAAGCTGGAAGCGATCTATAACCGGATCCATGAGGTGAGGATGCGCTTCGAAGTGCTCTGGCGCGATGCCGAGATTAGCTATTTCAAACAGTTACTACAGGCTCCTGAAAAAGAGGAAGCGTTGCGCCGTGAACTGGCCGCAAAGCAGAGTCAATTTACAGAAGACTTTGAGTTTATTGCCAGTACGAATGTCGGTGGTGAGTTTATGGATGAGAAGCATATAGAGCGTCTGCACCTGTTGGCTAATACGACCTGGCTGCGACATTTCGATAATCGATTAGGGCTGTCACCAGTTGAGGAGTTAAGTAATAAAGAGCTGCCAGATAGAGGCGACTCACTGCCAGTGGAAGAGCCATTACTCAGTGATAGAACTGAGCATATTATAAAGCGAGTATCTAAAGTTGAGTTCGATCCTAAGTTTGGTATCAAGATGGAGATCCCTGAAGATCAATACAACCTTGGTGAGCTCTATAACTTGTCTATCTCAAGAGGGACATTAACCGCTGAGGATCGGTTTAAAATTAATGAACATGTCACCAGTACGATAAAGATGTTAGAGAACCTGCCTTTTCCTCCTGAACTGGCGAGAGTGCCGCGATATGCATCGACCCACCATGAAACCTTGAAGGGTACCGGTTATCCGAGAAAGCTTAGCGCCGAGGAGTTATCTATCCCCGAGCGTATCTTGGTGGTTGCAGATATATTCGAAGCGCTGACCGCAGCAGACAGGCCCTATAAGAAGGCTAAGCCTATCAGTGTTGCCGTGGATATCTTGCATAAGATGGCGCTCGATAATCACTTAGATATGGATCTGTTTAAACTCTTCCTCTCGAGTGGAATATACCTGGAATATGCCAACAAATTCCTTGATTCTAAACAGATAGACGAGGTCGATGTGGCTAAGTATTTAAGTTAAGGCTAAAGTTCCTAGTTCCTAGTTCCTAGTTCCTAGTTCCTAGTTCCTATTTCCTAGTTCCTAGTTCCTAGTTCCTAGTTCCTATTTCCTAGTTCCTAGTTCCTAGTTCCTAGTTCCTAGTTCCTAGGTTCTAGGATCTCTTTCTCAAGATAATGTATCGATTGTCCGCCTTGCCTGAACCCTTCATCGGCCAGTATCTTCTTTAACAGAGGTATATTGGTTTTTATCCCTTCAATTTTCAGCTCATTGATCGCCACCTGCATGCGGGCAATGGCGGTCGCTCTGTCCTCCCCCCAGGTGATCAGTTTTCCAATCATGGAATCATAATAGGGAGGGATGCTGTAGCCTTGATAGAGGTGAGAGTCCCAGCGAACGCCAATTCCCCCGGGGACGTGAAACTGAGTAATGAGGCCAGGCGAAGGGACAAAGTTTTCAGGATCTTCGGCATTGATCCGGCACTCGATGGCGTGACCGTTGAGGGGGATATCTTGCTGCTTAAGTTTGAGAGGTAAACCTGAGGCAATTTCCAGCTGCGCCTTGATAATATCGACATCGGTGATCATCTCAGTGATGGGATGCTCTACCTGAATGCGTGTGTTCATCTCAATAAAGTAGAACCGGTTTGCTTCATAGAGAAACTCGAAGGTACCAACGCCGCGATAACCTATCTCTATGCAGGCCTTAGCACAGAGCTCACCTATGGTATGGCGTGTTTGTTCATCGATACCTAGGGCGGGGGCCTCCTCGATGACCTTTTGATGTTTTCGCTGCATCGAGCAGTCGCGCTCACCTAAGTGGATAGCGTTTCCCTGGCCATCAGACAGCACCTGAATTTCAATATGGCGAGGCGTTTCAAGATACTTCTCCATATAGAGCGAGTCATTGGCAAATGCGGCCAAGGCCTCGGCCCGGGTTAGTTCGATAGCCTGAATGAGCTCAGCTTCCCCCTTTATGACCCTCATGCCTCGTCCACCACCACCGGCGGTGGCTTTTATTATTACGGGGTAACCTATCTGCTCTGCAAGCTGTTTATTATGCTGATGATTGTCGGTTAAGCTTCCGTCGGAGCCAGGAACGGTGGGCACTCCGGCTTGCTTCATTGCCGCAATGGCTGAGATCTTGTCACCCATAAGACGAATAACTTCAGGGGTAGGACCGATGAAAACAAAGCCACTGCTTTCAACTTGCTCGGCAAAGTCGGCGTTTTCGGAGAGAAATCCGTATCCTGGGTGTATCGCATCTGTTCTAGAAAGTGACGCCGCCGAAATAATGGCTGAAATATTGAGGTAACTATTTAATGCCGACGCTTTCCCGATACAGAGTGTTTGGCTGGCATATTCGAGATGTAATTGCTGGCGATCGGCCGTTGAATGAATGGCCACCGTTTCTATGCCTAGTTCGGCGCAAGCACGCTGTATTCTGAGTGCTATCTCACCTCGGTTGGCGATAAGCACGCGTGTTATTGGACGCTCATTTGGTAGTTTCATCAATGACGATCCCTCAATGAGATTTTCTCACAGCTATGTCTCGATGGCTTTCTCTCAACGACTTCTTCTCAAAGAAAGCTCTGGTCTTGCTATGGGTCTTAAGTGCTGGTTCACTTTTCGCAACTCGCAACTCGCAACTCGCAACTCGCAACTCGATCTATTCATCTTCAATAATAATCAAGGCTTGATCGAATTCGACGGCTTCACCGCTCTCTACCAGAATGGCTTTAATGACGCCGGATCGAGGCGCCTCAATTTGATTCATCATCTTCATCGCTTCAATGATACAGACTGGCGCGCCCTGCTCTACGACTTGTCCCACCTGACAAAGTGGCTCGGCTTTGGGGGACGGTGACAGGTAGAAGGTGCCGACCATAGGAGATATCACAGTGTTGGCCTCATCAAACTCATCTGCAATATTGCTTGTGCTTGATAGTGAAGCGCTCTGTGATGAAATTAGTTGAGAGGCTGTTGAGGTTGAACTTGCTGCCAGGTTAGTACTTACTTCACCGGTCGCCTCTTGTACACCTGCGGGTACATAGATAGGTTGATTGGGAAAGGGGGAGGCCGGGCTCTGACGGCAGATCCTTACCGACTCTTCGCCCTCCTTGATCTCGAGTTCGGCAATCCCCGACTCCTGCACTAACTCAATCAGCTTCTTTATTTTTCGAATATCCATTTTTTTCCAAAGATAGTTATTTCAATAATAGTTGTTCAATTTTTATCGTTAACAGATTACTGCGCTAGAACCTAGAACCTAGAACCTAGAACCCAGAACCCAGAATCAACGCTCTGCCGATTTAGCCTTGAGTCGGCTAACCGCCGATTGCAGTGCAAACTGATAACCCTGTGCGCCCAGACCGCAGATCACGCCGACAGCCTTGTCTGAGAAATAGGAGTGGTGACGAAACGGCTCTCGGGCATGCACATTAGAGAGGTGTACTTCGATAAAGGGAATTGATACACCCAGAATAGCGTCTCTTAGCGCGACACTCGTGTGAGTAAATGCGGCGGGGTTAATGATGATAAAGTCGGCTTCCGTTGCGTGAATGGCATCAATTAGCTCATGTTCTGCATTTGACTGTATATGCTCGAGGACAACGCCTGCATTGGTTGACTCATCTTGTAGCTCTTTGACTATCTGATCTAAGGTGTGGTGCCCATAATGTCCGGGCTCTCTGCGTCCTAGTAGATTAAGGTTCGGTCCGTTCACCAGTAAGATCTTTGCCTTGCCGCCCATGGAGGTATCCTTGATTTTTTAATAGTAATAGGTGAGTAATCGCTGACTATTGCACAATAAGTGACTTATCTGATTTCAACAGAAGTTTAGGGAGTTGTCGACTTTTAGCGTCAATTTCGGCGAAACTATGTAGAGAAAGGCGGCGAGATGAGGTAGAAAAGGCGGCGAGATGAGGCAGAAAAAGACGATAGGTGCTAGAAATCAGGCCCTAGTTTCTCACCACTTAATAATCTGACTTACTTCGTCTTAACGCCTTGGTGGCGCCTTTCTGCTTTTTTGTATCGACACGCCTACGTTGGCTTCCTTTTGTCGGTTTGGTGGCTATGCGTCTTTTCTGAATGATGGCCACGCTGGCGATAAGCTCGATGAATTGGGCTAACGCTGTCTGACGGTTGAAGTCTTGACTACGGCTCTGCTGACACTTAATGATAACTTTGCCGCTTTTTGTGATGCGATGATCCGCTTTCTTTAGGAGTGCTTGCTTGTAAAAATCCGGCAGAGATGAAGCCTTGATATCGAAGATGATTTGGGCCGCAGTAGAAACCTTATTAATATGTTGACCACCCGCACCACTGGAGCGAATAAATTGCCATTCAATCTCATTTTCTTGAAGAGAGACACTGTTCGAAATTTTTATCATGGCAAAATATATCGTCGTTTGGGAGGAGTGTATCTTAACAGAAGATTGAGTTTATTCAGTATCGATATCTCTGGTATGCTCTAAGCACTATTAGGTGCTTGACCATTTATCCTTGTTCGGAGTTTTTCTATGTTATGCAAAATCCCAGATATTGCTGAAGGTGTTATCAGCCTTTTTGCTAGCGGGCGTTTGTCTACCTCTGATTATCAGCAACACCTTAAGCCTTTGATTGAGAGCTATCGTGAACAATCGGGTAAGGTCTGTCTCTATATAGAAGCCGATGTGTTATTAGAGGGGTGGGACTCACAGTCCCTGAAGGGAAGTGGTGAGGTTCAACTGCCTAACTTCGACGGTTTAGTCCTGGTGGGGGGGCCCGATTGGTTCGGTGACGCCGTGCGTCTGATGGGGCCGTTTATGCAAGGCGAGGTAGCTTGGTACCCATTAGAGGAAAAAGAGTTGGCAAAAGATTGGATTGCCACCAATTTAGATAAGTAAATGATCAGATATTGTTATTAAATAAGACATTAGCTGTGTCGTTATTTTATAATATAAAGCCGCCACTAATGTTTTTATAGAGAGTAGACGCTGGTGGCAATCATAACTTAAGGAAAATCAAATGCTTTCAAAAAATGGAACATCACTTAACGCCTCGGCTAGATTTATCTCTATCGCGCTGGCTGGGATTTTCATGGCTGGCTTAAGTGGTTGTGCACCAGAAGTCGGCAGCGAAAAGTGGTGTAAGCAGATGAGCGAAAAAGACTCAGGTGATTGGTCTGCGAACGAAGCGGCCGATTATGCTAAGCACTGCGTATTTAAATAACATCATTCGATGTGATGCAGGCAATACTTTAGATTTTGAATCCTAAGTTTATATTGTCTGCGCTGAACTTTCAGATACAATCGCAGTCAGATTTAAAACAGGTTCAGTAGCACTCTTTTTAAGGTATTTTTTGCGCTATCAATTTCGTCTATTCACCCACAAGGTCGCCATTGCGTTGATCGCCGTTGTGCTGCTGCAGTTTGCAGGGGCTAACTTAGGCGCGCATCAGTTGCATCTTGGGAGTCATGACGAAGAGTCGGAAAATCACCCCCATCTGCAGTTTACTGCCGAGATCACCAGCCTGGCTCAGTGTGTCGATTGCACATGCTCAGCCGAAACCGAATTTGATTTCAAAAGCTTAGACTCGAGCAAAAATTTTGCATCAAGCAATGATCCTAGTAGCACTCATTCACACCTCGTGAGTAAGACTGAAACTAAAACCTTCGATCTTTGCCTCGATTGTCAGTGTCATGGCGGTCACGTTACTGCTATGTCTATCAACTCAACGACTCCTTTGGCCCCTGTGGACGATGCTCTTACCAGCATCAGTAGTAATTACCTGCCACCGGAAGCCCTACCGGACTACCGCCCCCCTATCGCATAACCTTTTCGTTTCTGGTTACGAGCCCTCGGCTTATCGCTGGAAGCAAGATCATTTAAAGCAGTTAATTGGAATCCAATGGCCCAGTGCCATGTGGCTCCTGATAATGATTTAACCCAAGAACAGCTCCGTATATGTGTTGTATTCGCGCTTCTGAATTCAGTTTCAGCAGGCCTGAACCCCGCATAGTTCAAAGCTTCTTGGGATAGGACATGCGATGAAAAAAACAATAATTGCCAGCCTATTGTTAGCTTATTTAACAAGTGGAGCCGCGAGTGCTCAGGCTGCTATAGAAGCAGACTTACAAGCCCCATCTCTGGCTTATACACCATGTACATCGGCGAACAAGAGTGCTAACCAAACCCATTTCGAGTCTTGGCTACCTGGCCTGATGCAGAGCTTCAACGCCTTGCCTGAAGTTGCCGCTCAACAGGCGAGACGCACTCAAGCCGAGTTGAGTATTAAGGCGGCCGATCAGGCGGTCTATAATCCTGAGCTGGGTTTGGATTACCAGAATGCGAGTGAAGATACCTATACGCTCGGCATCAGCCAGACCATTGATTGGGGGGATAAGCGTGGTGCGGCGACACGTAAAGCCCAGCTTGAGTCTGAAATTATGCTCTCCGATATCTCGTTGGAGCGAAGTCAGATGTTGGCCGGTTCGATACAGGCACTCGTCGAACAAGCTCAAAACCGAAAGGCGGTAGTGTTTCAAAAACAGCAACTGCAAGCGGCTAAGACGCAATTTGAGATCGCCAAGCAGCAGATGCAGGTCGGTGATCTATCGGCTGTAGAACTTAAATTGATTCAACTCGATGTGGCGAGTAAAGCCGCCGACTACGCAATAGCCGAGCAAGCCTCCATCACCGCTGATGCCAATGTGTTGATGTTATTCGGGGATAGCGAACTGCCCTTTAGCGGATTTCTCGGGGCGTTAACGCTTCCAAAGATATCGACACAGGTAGATCCTGAGTTACCCGCTTTGAGAAGTGCTTATCAGCAAGTGCTATTAGCCAAGGTGACGGTTCAACAGGTGAAGGCCGACACATCAGCCGATCCCACCGTCAGCTTAAATGCCGAGCGCGAGGGTGAAGAGAACAAGTTCGGGGTTGGTATCTCAATTCCCTTGCAGATCCGCAATAATTACAGTGAAACCTTAGCCGTGGCCAGCCAGGACATTGCCGTTGCCGAGCAAACTTATCTGGCGCGTGAAAGGGTGCTGATTCAACAGCAGAAGAAGTTCCATTTAAGTCTGCCAAGACTCACCGAGCGCTATCAAGATTGGCGTGAATTGGTGCTGACTTCGGGTCAGGAAGCCGCATCGGCATTGGCTCAACAATGGCGAGCCGGTGACATCAATACCAGTGATTATCTGCAGAGTCAGCGTCAGCTTTCAAGCAGTTACCTTGTCGGCTTGACTCTGGAGACGGCTCTGTATCAGAGCTGGCTGGAGTGGATGGGCGCCAGCGGGCAACTTGAATCATTTCTTCAGGCACAACTTTCAGCTCAGCCCTCGCATTCAGCATCAAATACGGCTGCAGCACTGTAATCAGACGGAATAATGAATATGAAAAACCAGCAATCAGTTAATAATAGTTTCGAGCTCAATGCGACAGGCAATGCGACAACCAATGCGATCACCAGAGCCATGGGCTTTGGTCTGTTTATCACCTTAGCCGCAGCTATCTCGCTACCCTCTGCCGCATTTGCGGGCGAAGGACATGATCATGGCGCCGAAACGGCGGATAAAACAGAACTCAGCACTACCTCATTAGAGAATATCTCACTGGAAACCGCCGATGACGGACATGGCCATGGAGAGGAAGAGGGACATGATCATGAGGCCGAATCTGTTGAGAAAGCTGAACTCAAAAATGCCTCACCGGAAACCGCCGATGATGGACACGGGCATGGAGAGGAAGCGGAAGAGGAGGGGCATGCACTGCAGCTTACTGCAGAGCAGCAACAGCTGGCAGGCATTGAGGTTGCCAGGCTCTCAGAAGAGTCGTTCAGTCTAGAGGCTGTGGCAACGGCGACCTTAGTGGTCGACAGAGACAGAACTATGACTCTGGCGCCTCAGCTGGATGTCAGAATTGAGCAGCGTCATGTCGTACCTGGACAAGAGGTGAAAAAAGGGCAGCCCTTGCTGACCTTAGGCGGCGTTGCTGTTGCTCAGGCGCAGGCCGAATACATCAATGCCGCGGCCGAATGGAGTCGTGTTAAGCGTATGAGTAAGAGCGCAGTCAGTGCGAGCCGCCGTCTTCAGGCGCAGGTCGATGCAGAACTTAAGCGTGCAACCCTTGAAGCGATGAAGATGACCAGCTCTCAGATCGGCGCGTTAGAGTCTAATCCTGAGACTATCGGTAGCTATCAACTGCTTGCGCCTATCAATGGGCGCGTGCAGCAAGATCTTGCCATGTTGGGTCAGGTCATTGCTGCGGGGACGGCTCTGATGCAGATAACCGATGAATCACACCTATGGGTCGAAGCTCAGGTCACGCCAAAGCAGTCTGAGAACGTGAGTGTCGGCAGTAAGGCGCTGGTTCGGGTCGGGGATAAAACCTTAGAGGCTAAGATCATCGGTCGTTCTCATGAACTCGATAGTGTGACTCGCACCGAGCAGATCCTAGTGAGTCTTGAAAATCCCGGCCACGTCATTCATGCGGGTCAATTTGCTGAGTTATATCTTCCGAATGCAGTGCAAGGGGGCGTCATTCTTCCCGATGCGGCACTGACGCGTGGTGGCGATGGTGATTGGCAGGTGTTTATTCAAGATGAGGATGGCTTCGAGGCCGTCGAAGTGGAAGTGGTTCAACGTCAGCGCGGCATGAACTTAGTTCGTGGTCTGGCTGCGGGCAGTAATGTTGTGGTATCCGGGGCATTCTTTCTGGCCTCAGAGCAAGCCAAATCAGGCTTCGATATCCATAACCACTAATTACCACTAAGGCTCGCTCCGAGAGCGAGTAAGAAAAGAGGTTCTCGTATGTTACAGAGACTTATTGAGGTTGCGATCCGTAACCGATTGTTGGTGGTGTTGGCATTGATCGCGGTTGCGATCGCCAGTGTGGCCATGTTACCTAAATTAAATCTGGATGCCTTTCCAGATGTGACCAATGTGCAGGTTACGGTCAATACCGAAGCCGAAGGCCTGGCGGCCGAAGAAGTTGAAAAACTGATCAGTTATCCGGTCGAATCGGCCATGTACGCGCTGCCGGCAGTAACTGAGGTGCGTTCGCTTTCCCGTACGGGCCTTTCTCTGGTGACCGTAGTGTTCGCCGAAGGGACCGATATCTACTTCGCTCGTCAGCAGGTGTTTGAGCAGTTGCAAGCGGCGAGAGAGATGATCCCCGATGGTATCGGTGTGCCTGAAATTGGCCCCAATACCTCCGGACTAGGCCAGATATTTCAGTATATCCTGCGAGCCGCACCAGATTCAGGTATTGATGCCGCCGAGCTTCGTAGCCTGAATGATTATCTGGTTAAGCTCATCATGATGCCTGTGGGCGGAGTGACAGATGTACTCTCATTTGGTGGTGACGTGCGTCAGTATCAGGTGCAGATCGATCCGAATAAGTTACTGAGCTATGGCTTGTCTATGGAGCAGGTTACCACGGCACTGGAAAGTAATAACCGTAATGCCGGTGGTTGGTTTATGGACCAAGGGCAAGAGCAGTTGGTTGTTCGTGGCTATGGCCTGCTACCTTCCGGTGATAAGGGACTAAAGGCGATCGCCCAGATCCCGTTAACCGAATTTGCGGGCACCCCTATTCGTGTTGGTGATATCGCTAAGGTCGATTACGGCAGTGAGATAAGAGTAGGCGCCGTGACCATGACGCGCCGGGATGAAGCCGGTACGCCACAGGTACTTGGCGAAGTGGTTGCGGGGGTGATCCTGAAGCGAATGGGGGCAAACACTAAGGCGACTATCGATGATATTAATGCCAGAACCGCGTTAGTTGAACAAGCACTACCCGATGGCGTGACCTTTGAGGTCTTCTATGATCAAGCCGATCTGGTTGAACAGGCGGTAACAACAGTACGCGACGCGCTCTTGATGGCCTTCGTGTTTATTGTGGTTATCCTGGCGCTGTTTTTGGTGAACATCCGTGCCACCATGCTAGTGCTGCTTTCTATACCGGTATCTATCTGCTTAGCCTTGATGGTGATGTCCTATTTCGGCATGTCGGCTAACTTGATGTCGCTCGGCGGTTTGGCGGTTGCCATCGGTATGTTGGTCGATGGCTCGGTGGTGATGGTTGAGAATATCTTTAAGCATCTGACCCAGCCCGATAGACGTCACTTAGGCGCTGCGCGTGATCGCGCCGACGGTGAGGCCGATCCTCATCATGTAGATGAAGATCATCACGGTATCGCTATGCGAGTCATGTTGGCGGCTAAAGAGGTCTGTAGTCCTATCTTCTTTGCTACGGCGATTATCATCGTGGTATTTGCGCCATTGTTTGCATTGGAAGGGGTCGAAGGTAAGTTGTTCCAGCCTATGGCGGTGAGTATTATCTTAGCCATGCTTTCGGCCTTAGTCGTAGCCTTAGTTGCAGTACCAGCCTTAGCCGTTTTCCTCTTTAAGCGTGGTATCACACTCAGAGAGAGTGCGGTATTAAAGCCTATCGAAAGCGGATATCGCCGCCTGCTAACAGTAACCATGGCAAGGCCTAAGACTGTGGTGATCACCGCATTCACTCTATTCGTGCTGAGTATGTCGCTGCTGCCTCAATTGGGTACCGAGTTTGTTCCCGAGCTCGAAGAGGGCACGATTAACCTGAGGGTGACACTGGCACCGACTGCCAGTCTGGGAACCTCCCTCGATGTGGCACCTAAGCTGGAAAAGATGTTGCTGGAGTTCCCTGAGGTCGAGTATGCGCTGAGTCGAATCGGTGCGGCAGAGCTTGGGGGCGATCCTGAGCCTGTGAATAATATCGAGATCTATATTGGTCTCAAGCCTGTCGAGCAGTGGCAGTCAGCATCGAGTCGGGTTGAACTGCAGAAGCTGATGGAAGCCAAACTCAGTGTCTATCCGGGTCTTCTGTTTACCTTCTCTCAACCTATCGCGACGCGAGTGGATGAACTGTTATCCGGCGTAAAGGCGCAGCTGGCGATTAAGATCTTCGGGCCTGATCTGGATGTATTGTCACAAAGTGGTGAGAGGCTAACCGAGTTAGTATCAAGCATCCCGGGCGCCGTAGATGTATCACTGGAGCAGGTGAGTGGTGAAGCTCAGTTAGTGGTTCGTCCAAAGCGCGATCTACTTGCCCGCTACGGAATCAGTGTCGATACCGTGATGAGCCTGGTTAGCCAGGGGATCGGCGGTGTAAGTGCCGGTCAGGTGATAGATGGTAATGCCAGATATGACATCAACGTGCGTCTAGCCGAAGAGTATCGAAATGCGCCCGATGCGCTCAGAGATCTGATCCTCAGTGGCGTTAACGGTGCAACCGTGCGTTTAGGCGAGGTGGCCAGTGTTGAAGTTGAGATGGCACCACCGAATATCAGACGTGACGATGTTCAACGTCGTGTTGTGGTTCAGGCGAACGTATCGGGTCGCGATATGGGCTCTGTGGTTAACGATATCTATGCCATTATTCCAGAGGCTAACCTGCCTGCGGGCTATACCGTTGTGGTGGGTGGTCAATATGAGAATCAACAGCGTGCTCAGCAAAAATTGATGTTGGTTGTGCCTATCTCAATTGGCTTAATCGCTCTGTTACTCTACTTCTCGTTTGGTTCTATTAAGCAGGTCGGTCTGATCATGGCCAATGTGCCTTTAGCCTTGATTGGTGGTGTAGTGGCGCTGTTTATCAGTGGTACCTACCTGTCGGTGCCAAGCTCAATCGGTTTTATCACCCTGTTTGGTGTCGCCGTATTGAATGGTGTGGTGCTGGTGGACTCGATCAATCAGCGTCGACAGTCGGCATTAAATGATGTGTCGGGAGCGGATGACAGTGGAGAGAGCCTCTATGAGTCTGTTTATGAGGGAACGGTAGGACGCCTGCGCCCGGTATTGATGACGGCATTGACCTCGGCGCTCGGCCTTATTCCAATTCTTATCTCGACCGGAGTGGGAAGTGAGATCCAACAGCCATTGGCGGTAGTGATCATCGGCGGCCTGTTTAGCTCAACAGCCCTGACCCTGTTGGTGCTACCGACCTTATATCGGTGGTTATATCAGGGTCCGAAAGAGAAGGGATCAACACGAGTGAGCAAAGAACTTGAGGCGTTAGATTAACCTTAGGCTTAGTTTTTAATTTTTAACATCAGGGAAGAGAGGGGAGTAGGGTGCATTAGTCTGCCGCTCTATTCACTATACCCAAACGAATTCGAAATGCAGAATTCAGTATTTTGAAGTAGCTTGGGTATATAACCCCCTTTGTTACGGTCTGCCAGTATTACCGGTCGGTATAATAGGTTTGACTGCTACAATTATTTGAAAGACAGGGAGTTTCAGGCTCAGGAATTTTAACTGATACCGGAATTTCTTGTTGGTATGTCTAACCGTTCAAATGGGTGTCGTTATGTCAAACGCTGGCTAGGTTAAATTTGGTATTTGTACGCGGAGCAGGGTCGCTCCGCTTTTTCAGAAGGAGTTAAGCATGGCACATGCCCACGCTCATGACTTTGAATCTAATAGTAAAAAGTTATATATCGCCATTATTATTAACGTCATTCTGACTCTGTTTCAGATTGTCGGAGGCATTATGGCGGGGAGCCTATCTCTCTTAGCCGATGCCCTGCACAACTTCAGTGATGCCGGCGCTATCATCATTGCCGTTATCGCACGTCGTATAGGTAATAAACCTGCCAGTAGCCGCATGACATTTGGTTATAAACGAGCGGAAATTATTGGCACATTAATCAATAGTGTCTCCTTGATTGCCGTCGGTATCTATCTGATTGCCGAATCTATCAACCGCTATTTTAACCCGCAGCCGGTAGACGGTTGGATTGTCTTTGCCGTTGCAGGCATCGCCCTGATTATCGATATCGCCACGGCCCTGTTAACTTACTCCTCCGGTGCTAAAGACAATCTCAATATTCGCGCCGCATTTATCCATAATGTCTCCGATGCCATGGCCTCGGTGGCCGTTATCATCGCGGGTATCTTGATCATCTACTTCCAGTGGTATGTGGTCGACCTCATCACTACCGCAATCATCTCTGTCTATGTGATCTATCATGGCGCGATTTTGCTACGTAAGGCGATTTTGATCTTGATGGAAGCCACGCCTGAAGAGATAGATATCGATAAAATAAAAACCGAAATTTGTAAACTTGAGCCTATCGAATCGATAGAGCATGTTCATGTGTGGGAAATTTCCGATAAGCGTTACATGTTTACCGCAAACCTAATACTCGTCGATAAGAGTCAATCGGAAGCCGCATTGCAGCTCGTTAAACAGTGTTTAGCGACAGAGTTTAATATTGAACATACCACCTTAGAGGTTATCGATAAGACTCAGGATAATGGCCAATGTGCCTAGTACTCAGTGGTTAATGGTGGCTTGGGTTTCGATGATGAGCGAATAGTCATCTTGGTATCGTTATAGCTTGAGAAAAAACGGCAGCCAAGCCAGGCTGCCAAATGCAGAGATGGTGAAGATATTTAGGGTTCTTTGCTTTGTGGTTTGATAACCTCCTGACTAAATGTGTATGGATTGGGGTTAAAATACGGGGTTATTTGGCGATATTAGGGCCTACATACTTAGTCAATTTACCGTAACCGCCCTTCAAGATTTTCACATTGTCGTAGCCTAGGTGGCGTAACGCCGTTCCGGCTGCCATCGCTCTGGCACCCGATTTACATACCAAAACGACAGGCTTATCTTTGGGGAGTTGCGCTAAATTCTCTGGCGTAAATAACTCATCGATACCGATATTTAATTTATTCTCCATGGCGAGACCAAAGATCTGACGCTCTTGTGGAGTACGAATATCCACGGCTAGCATGGCTTTATTCGACTGTAACTGCTTAACAAATGCTTCTGCACTAATCAGACCTATAGCCTTACCTGCACTGGCTCCTTTTGCCTGACTAAACTGCTGCTGATAACTCTGTGCCAGCTGGGTATCGTAGGCCATAGCCTGGGTGCTCATTCCCATAAATGCGCATAGCAGGGTGATGCTTAAGTAGGGTTTCATCCTTCTTTCACTCCTAATTTGTTGGATTAATCAATATATGCCTGAGGTGGTTAATCACAGGGGCTAATCGGATATGGCTCAAAGAGTCCTCTTCGAGAGTCATATCATTCACATAAGAGATAGCGGTCACTACTCGTGACTCGAGTTCAATTCCCGGACATGAATTGAGTGCATTATGTGTAGTGTTATCAGCTTGTTCAATTGAGCTGTGTCACATAAATATGTGGGGTGAGAACTGAAAAAATATCAAGAACACTCGCAAACATAAATACTGCTTATCGGGGGGAAGTCAGCTGAAGTTACTGACGTGGGCGGATTTGGGGGATAGACATGCTGCTGCGGAATATCTCATAAAATGTAAAACCGAAATACTTGTTAGCAAGGTGATAACATTTTAGTTGTGAAAATCACGGAATGATGAGTATTGAGGGGCAAAGAGCTGCTCCCCCCTCAATTTTATAAGCAATACTGTTGCGAACGGGGGCTATTGGTATTTCGCCTTAACTTGCTCCATCAGGACTTGCCATTGTGGGTACTCTTTCAAGCTGGATTCCAGATCGCCCCATGGAGCAAGGGTTTGCAGCTTTTGTTGCTTGCTGTCTTGTTTGAGCTGAGTGGCTTGATAGAGATAATAGAAAGCCGATGCGCGATAGTTGGCGGCGCAATGAACCAGGATGTCTTTATCTCTATTCGCGTTCATTATTGAGAAGAAACGTTCGACATCTTCTATGTTGGGCTTTTTCCAATCGACGGAGATGGACTCGTATGTCATCCCTGCCGCCTTAACCAGACTGGCTTCATCCTCATGGCCGCTTGAGTTGCCATCGGGGATCAGGTTTATGACTAGATCGACCCCGGCTTGTTGTAACTTTCCAAATTGGGCTTCGCTTGGGAGTCCGGCGGTGATGACGTTGGCACTGTTGAACTGCACCGCCTTAATATCCTGAAGTGCGTCGGGTAAAATTTCCGCCTGTGCAGTCGTTGCCGTGATTAAACCTGCGAGTAAGATGGCACGTTTCATCTTTGGGTTCCTTTATATATGGAATGAATGACAAATTTAGAATCAGACTATTAGAATAAGCTCGTCAGGCTTAGTTCAATTGCAGAATCAAACCTTAACCTTGATGACTACTTTACGTACTCTCTTTGGAGTCGCACTTGTGCCAGGCATGTGCATATCATCCGGGAAGAATATCGCAAACATCCCGGCTTTCAGCGGGATAAATGCCGCCTCATGTTTATTGGTTTCATAATCGAACTCGGCGTAGTCATGTTCTGCGTTATATGCCATTGAGGGGCTCTGATCGGCTAATGGCAGAAAGCCAAACTCCTCTTCACCGCTAACCACATACTGGACATCGATATAGTGCTCATGAACCTCAAAAGGCTCCACTTCCTTAGGCTTAGTTTCATAATCATTGACGATAACGAATAGGTTCTTGCCATCGAGTTCGTAGCTTCCAACCTCGAGGCGGGTGAAGTCTGTCTCAGCCAAGTGGGTTAAAGCCGCAGCTATTCTCGGGCTGATGTGTGAGTAAAGGTCTAAATTACTTAAAGTATCGACAATCATAGTGTGCTCAGATTTATTGGCTGCTTATGGCATGAGTGTAGCGCTCATGCTGTTTCGATCAAGCCCTGTTTTGCTTAATACCAATCGGTATAAGAGTATTAAGGGCTTGCAATCGTGTCGCTCAGGAGTTCAGACAGGATTTGATCTCAAAAGGAATATTGTGTTGCTCGAAGGCGGTTTTTAACTGTTGAGTGATCTTAGATTTTGGTTTGAGAGGAAAGCTAATCTTCCCTTTTGTAGCATGGATAAACAGTTGGTCCCCGAGTAGGCGTACAGAGTTAATCTCATCATACTTGACGATAAGGTCCTTGGCGGGTCCCCAGTCACTTTCCATTGAGAGCTTACAAAATTCGACTGAGTCATGGGTAAACGCTATTTTTTGCTGCCAGATAAAATAGATCCACCAGACACAAGTACAGATAAACAGCAGGGGTACCAGCAGATCCCAACCTGAGTCAAAAACGCTTATTTTCATAATAAACAAGATATAACTGGTTGAAATGAAAGCGATGAAGAAGCTCAGCTTTCTGAAGGGGCGAATCTGGGTATTTTCCATCTTTGATATTCCTTATCAAGACTGTCCTTTGGTAAGGCTATAGTATAGGTGTTATTTTAAAAAGTTAACTTTTGTTCTTTTTCTTTCAAATAGGGGTCATTAACTTGCCAGCTTTACGTTTTCTTGCCGGACCGACAGCATACAAACAGATCGCAGAAAATGGTCTGAAGCCTGAGTTGTTTACTCAACTTCTGGCCGCATCGGGTGGTCCCAAATGGATAGGTATTGCCGGGCTGGACAGGTACCTGTTTGGAGAGTTTTTTAAAGAGCGTAAGACACCGCTGCATACCCTGGGGGCATCTTCGGGGGCGTGGCGGTTAGCTTGCCTGGGTCAGGATGAACCGCTGGCTGCTTATGACCGATTAGAGCAACTCTATATTGGCCAGCGTTATGATGTGAAGCCAACACCTGTACAGGTTTCAGAGCAGGTCACAGGCATTATCACCGGCCTTTTAGGTCAAGCTGCCGGGCAAGATATTGTCGATAACAAGGTGATTAAGACACACCTGCTTGCCTGCCGGGGCAGACACCTTAATCGCCTACCGGGTCGACTCTCATTAGGGCTTGGATTGGCGACGACTGCGGCAACGAATCTGGTGAGTCGAAAAAGCTTAGGCTTGCACTTTGAGCGCTTCGTTTTTAGTACACAAGACAGGGGGTCTCCCTTTAATCGGCTCGACGATCTTCCGAGCCAGCAAGTGAGTCTGACGGAGAAAAATATCGCTCGAGTCCTGTTGGCAACCGGATCCATTCCTTGGGTCTTAGCGCCGGTGACGGATATTTCCGGGGCGCCTAAGGGGCATTACTATGATGGTGGGATCACCGATTATCATTTCGACTTGCCACTGTCCCATGCTGAGGGGTTGACCCTCTATCCGCACTTTTATCCCAGCCTTACCCCTGGTTGGTTCGATAAGTCTCTGCCCTGGCGTAAGGCAAAGCGTAATTATCATAATGCGCTGATCATCGCGCCAACCCAAGCGTACCTTGACTCTCTTCCTCATGGTAAATTACCCGACCGGGGGGATTTTAAGCGCATGGAGAGCGGCGAGAGAATACGATATTGGCAGGAGTCTGTCGTTATGAGCGGGGTTTTAGCCGAGGAGTTGGCCGATGTGTTAGCGAAAGAGACTATTATGGAGCACCTTGAATATTTGTAGCGTCGCGCGACTATTTGAAACAAACCCCCACTCTATCCTGTCTAATATTATGTAGTCGTATCGAGCCTGAACAGTTCGCTAAGCAGTAAATTTTGCAACTGCTACACTTTAATATTATTGCCTTACAGATCTTTATAGGGTCTTGGGCAGCAGCTCATCGGCGGTGACCGACGGGGGATACTATGCAAACACAGGAGATGGCGTTAATCACACGTGATGCCTTGCTTTTACCCGATGGAAGAATTGAGATCAGGATGGTCGACCCTAGCTATCTGCATGTCGTGGCCGATGTGCTGAAAGGCAAATATCCCCTGGCATTTGGTATGTTCAAGGCTAATGGCCTACCCCCTTGTTACCCCAATGCCACTCAATGTGAAATCATAGATTTCAATCAGCTCCAGGATAATTCACTCAGCATAGTGCTCGAGGGGAAACAGAGGGTAAAAATCTTATCTGCGGCCAAGCGTAAGGATGGTGCATGGATTGCGAGAACGCTTCGCTCCAGTAATTGGGACCAAGAGCCTATTCAGGGTGAGTTTGAGTTGATCAGTGCCGCATTAGAGCAGTTTTATGAGGTTAATCCTGAGCTGAGTGGCTTATATGCCAACATCCATCTCGAGGATGCATCCTGGGTTAGTCAACGTTGGTTGGAAGTACTGCCTCTCTACAACAAAGACAAGCAGGTGCTGATGAATCAACCTAACTGCCATAAGACCATGGATTTTGTGCTCGATCTTATTAAGTCTCACGTGGACTAAAATCTTCTTGCCGATCTGTTAAAATGGGGCCGTGTCTCCTGTCTGAATCTATTTATGTCTTCTACAGTCCGTGCAACGCAAGCCTCCTATGTAGTGCTTCCTGAGAGTGTTACCGATAAACCCTGTGTGTTTAGCTTTCTGATTGAGCGTTTCCCACAGATTGAGCCACAGGTGTGGCGAGATCGTATTTTAGATGGCAAGGTGCATTGGCAAGATGGTGCACTTATCGAACTCGATACTCCCTTCAGACCCAGAGCCCGAGTGTATTACTACCGGGAGGTTGAAGCCGAAGCCGTTATCCCCTTCGATGAAGAGGTCTTGTACCGGGATGGGCAGATAATTATCGCCTTTAAGCCTCACTTCTTAGCGCTTCACCCCAGCGGCAATGTGATCAATGAGTGTTTAGTCAATCGATTACGGATTAAAAATGGCATAGAGACCATAGTGCCGGCCCATAGACTCGATAGGGCGACGGCGGGTCTGGTGCTGCTCTGTCTTTATCCAGAGCACCGTCAGCAATACCATGACCTGTTTAAGCATGGTGAGATCCTCAAGGAGTATCAGGCCTTAGCTAAATTGACGCCTGAGATTTTGGCTCAACACAGTGCCGGAGAGTTAACGTTTCCTGTTCATTGGACGGTAAAAAACCGTATGGTTAAGGGAGAGCCCAGCTTCACCATGAAAGTGGTAGAGGGGGAGGCTAATACCCATTCTGAGATCACTCTTATCGAGATGCGAGGCGAAATCGGCGTGTTCAAGTTGTCACCGATAACCGGGCGTACACATCAACTCAGAGTGCATATGCAGAGTCTGGGGATGTCGATACTCAACGATCGATGTTACCCCGTGCTTCAGCCGAAGGCCGAGGATGATTACGAGCGGCCGTTAAAGTTGCTCGCGAAAAGGCTTAAGTTCAAGGACCCGGTGACGGGGATCGAGTTCGATATCGAGTGTGATGGCTTAAATGATGGCTTAGATGATGTTGAGTCATAGAAGGTAAGCCATCACAGCAACCGGTAAATTAAGCGCTCTGGTTTAATGCTCTTTGTCGCAGTTTATCGGCTCGACTCCTCAGCTTGTACTTGAGAGTCCCGGTGCTTTCGACTCGGTTTGTTGAAGTGTGTCTCTGTCATATCCGCATGGAGTACGCTGATTTGAGTGGGGGCACCGTTGGGCCCGAATCTGACCAGACCGATACCACTCCTGTTCACTAATCGCCTGCTGCGTTCGCCATTGGGGCGACGACCACGAATATTCATCCGCTTACGCTTGGTAAAAAAGTTTAGCGGCGAGAAGTGGCCATAAAGCCAGCCATTGAGTTTATCGAAAATGGGCAGTAACTTTTCCGGAAACTGATTCTTAATACCGCTGCAGGTGATCTGGTAGATCTGCGGGCCGCCTTTTCTGAAGCGAATATGGATATCGTAGCTGAAGGAGTAGTGCACATCGCCTGAGAGGATGACAAACTGCTCCGGGGTCTTTCTGTGTTGAAAGATACTCAACAGAGTATTGGCCGTTCCCGGGTGCGCCATCCAGTTCTCGGCATCGATTAACAAGGATCCCCCCAGCATTGTTGCCGTTCTCTGCATCGTCTCTATCAGTTTTACCCCAAACATGGGGGCCGCCGAGACGATGATGACCTTACTCTGACCCACCAACTCCTGTTGAAGCTCCATTAAGGCCTCCCAGTCCATCAGGCCCGACGGCTTGGCAAGGTTAGACTCGCTACGCCAGCGATTGGTACGGGTATCGAGCACCACCAGTTTAGGGGAGGTGTTCAGGGTGTAGTGCCAGTGTTCGAATCTGAGCAAGGTATCGATCAGCTGGTCATGTTTGGTTTCATCTTGCGCTGTAAAAAAGTCATTCAGCAGGGGAGCTATTTCAGGCGTAAATTTGGCGGGGGCATTGCCTATTCCCTGAAAAATGGCATAACCAATCAGCGCATTACCTATAATGCGTTTAGAGAAGGCATGGCCATAGGCTGCCTCCTCCCATTTAGCGGTGAGGTTCCAGTCATCGGTAATATCGTGATCATCGAAGATCATATAGGTGGGCAGATGTGCCATAAGCCGCCTGACCTGAGCCAGGCCGGACTTAAACTCCAGCAGATGTATCCACTCCCGCCCCCATCGTTTAGTGTTCGCCGCCGATAAACCCACCACCTCTTTGGGAATATCGATCTTTTCCCATAGCTCGGGTGACCAGCTGAGCAGATAGAACGCGATAACTTCCCCCAAACTGACCAGATGATTTTCGGCGATGGAAGAGGTAAATATGGGGTGGTTCTTATACCAATGAGTAATGGGGGTCTTAGCCGGGTACTGGGTTCTGGGAAGTAAGTTCTTATGCCTGCGGTAGAGCGCCGCGGGATGGTAGCTTATCGACTCACTCCCCGGCAGGGCTGCATGGTCAAATTTCTCCTGCGGTAACCCCAGTAGTTTTATGACCTCACCGATGGCGTAGATCATAGGGCCGGCGACGTCATCGACATAGACCTGATCGCCGCTGAGCATCATGAGTGCGGGTCTGGCCTCTACACTCAGGTTCTGCTGCAACCTGGTGTCGGCGGCGACTAAGGCATCGCCGCTATGGTGGTGAGCATTACGGCACGAACCGTGTAGCATAGTATCTATGTCAGGTTTGATGACAAATTCAGGTGTGGCATTTTCCGGGTAATTGAGCGCTTCTATTTCAGCAAAGATGGCCCCATGTTGACTGTCGTCGAGTCGGTAACTTATCGCTTCATTAGCTGGCAGAAGCTGAGCCCGGTTGACATGGATAATATATTGCCAGGCATGCTCTCCAAGTCTGAGGGCGTGCACCTGATTGGTGCTCAGTGACTCTTTAAAGACGAGTGCTGATGTTTCACTGTGGTGCTTCAGAGCCAGAGTCAGCGATAACTCATTCATAGGCTCACGACTGACATACCATAGGGTAAAGTTATCTGAGTCGCAGTGGCGAAGAGTGGGCCCCGCTATGACAAGTGGTAGTTGCGCCTCTGGCATTTTTTATCTCTTTTTTAAACCATCCCGGATAGCTCACAGACTAAACAAGTCACTATGGTTTGAAAAGCTTAATCGCTATAGTATCCAATTGGATTGGATCAAAATTCATTGAAATGGAGTTTAACGAATGATTTCCGTAAAAAGAGTGTTATTACTGATTCTTGCAGCCGTTATAGGCTCACCAGTTAACCTATACGCTTGCGATGCACTTCCCTCTCAAATAGACAGTGTTATCAAGGACAGTAAAAATAATATTATTTTGGTTGGGGAGATGCACGGAACCCGTGAGTCTCCGGAAAAATTTTATCAGATAATCTGTAATGCGCTAAAAAATCAAGAACGGCGACTCGTGGTTGGAATCGAGCTCTCAGAGGGGCAGATCATCATGGATGGAGATGCGAAGCACCTCGAGTCCAGTATTCAAAACTCCGAAGTCTGGAGGACCCAACATGATGGTAAGACGAGCCTTGCCATGTATGACTTGCTTATGAAACTTAACGAGTTAGTTAAGGCCGATGCCCTGGATCTTCTGTTTTTTGAATCCGAGGATGAACAGAGAGATCTCGATATGTCTAAAAAGATTATTGAGAGTATTTCAGAACATAATTTGATTATTGCTTTAACCGGGAACCGGCATAATAAAATTAAGCATGGTAACTCATGGGACTTAGCTTCGAAGAATATGGGAGCTTACATCAAGGAGTCAGGCGAGGCCGTGGTGAGTGTTAATTTACTTCAGACCGGTGGTACTGCCTGGGTATGCGAGTCAGGCTGCAAAGTTCATCAGCTAAGGGATAGGGATTTATCTACTAAGGAAGAGGTCTTTAATGCCGGTGAAAAAAGCCGGTATGAGATCCATTGGATGCTGGGTAAGGTGAGTTCATCGGCTCCCAGGATTTTTTCAGAAAACTGACACAGAGACCTAACGTATGCCCCACAGTTTACTTCCTAACTTGAGACCGTCGGATCAGCTGGCTTTCTTGCGTATCTTGAGTCTATTGCTCAAGCTCGGACTGACATTTACCGCGGCGGAAACTTTCGGGCTCTCCCTGTATAGTCCGGCACTTAATTATGCCCTGCTGCTTGAAACCATCTATCTCGGGGTCACCTTCTCGATACGCCATCCGCTACAGTCGAAAGACTCGGGCCTGTTCATCGCGCTGCTGCTCGATACCGCATTTTGGATCACCTGGCTCTATTTTACCGGCGGGGCCACCAATGCGTTTATCTCGTTGTTACTGCTGCCTATCGCGATAGCGGCCGTGATACTGCCTCGCTGGGCACCCTGGTCTCTGACCCTTATCTCGACATTTGCTTATAGCCTGATGCTCTACTTTGTCCCCCAGGAACAGATGCAACACCACGGCATGGATATGAGTTCACATTACTTAGGTATGTGGTTTAACTTCGTCATATCATCACTGGTGCTGACCACCAGTGTCGCGTTTATCTCCAAACGGATGAGGCGGCAAGACTCTGAACTGGCCTATATGCGTGAAGCTCAGTTACGGCAGGAGAAGCTGTTGGCGTTAGGCACCGCGTCGGCTCAAATGGCGCATCAGCTGGCCACTCCGCTGTCCAGTTTACGTCTGCTGGTTGAGGAGGTGGACGAAGAGCTAGGGCATAACTCGCCAGCGGTTAAGGAGATGGATACCGCCCTGTTTCGCTGTGAACAGACTCTGACAGAGCTCAGGTGTGCGACCGAATCTATTCGCGAGCATAAACGGGTAGAGGTTGAGGTGGGCGAGCTTATCGCTATGTTAAGGCAGCAGGTCACACTGCTTATGCCTCAATTAAAACTTGAGTTGGAGTTGGATGAGGAGGCCAGCCACACCTTAGTGCAAACCGATACCAGCTTGTTGCCTGCTCTACTCTCTTTAGTCGAAAATGCCGCTCGTGCCAGCAATGAACACCTGCAGGAGCAGAGAGTCAAAATTGAGATAATTCTTGATGATGTTTATCCCTGTATTCGTCTTCGGGTGCGTGATTACGGTGTTGGGATCCCTAAGCGTCTGTTGTCTCAATTGGGGCATAAGCTGGTGGACAGTCCAACGGGGATGGGAATAGCGTTGATGCTTAGTCATGCCAGTTTTGAGCGTCTGGGCGGGAAATTGATTTTGGGTACACATGTGGATGGTGGTGCCGTCGCAGAAGTAACTTTACCTGTGGAGGGAAGCTAAAACTATGTCACTAACTCATTCACAAGCTAAGTCAAAAACTAAGCAACAAGCCTGCTCGCTATCTAAGTCGAAAAAGCTGTTGATCATCGAAGACGATCTGGCTCTGGGCGGGGTATTGGCGAGGCGCTTAACACGGCAGGGATTCGAGTGTCAGCAAGCCCATGATGTGACACAAGGTTTGCTGCTTGCGCGGCAATTTCAACCCAGCCATATCCTGTTGGATATGAAACTAGACGAAGACAACGGTTTGTCCTTGATTGAGCCGCTGCGTAAGAGTTTGCCTGATGTCACTATGGTGCTGTTGACCGGTTACGCAAGTATTGCCACCGCCGTCGAAGCTATCAGAATGGGCGCCGATAACTACCTGGCGAAGCCGGTAGATACGCAAACTCTGCTTAGGGCATTGAATGCGGCTCCCGCGGACATGGATGTTAAGAGTGTAGATGAGGTGCCACTGAACCCAAAGCGTGTCGAGTGGGAGCATATTCAGCAGGTGTTGAATGCGAACAAGGGCAATGTGTCGGCAACCGCTCGTCAGCTGGGAATGCACCGGAGAACGCTGCAACGAAAACTACTGAAGAAGCCAGCGCTTGATCATAGGGCGTAAAGTTCAAAAAACTGGATGTAACTCTTAATGCAAACAAGGGCAATGTGTCGGCAACGACCCGTTCAACAACCCGGAATATATGGCCTGTAGGTTAAAAGTTAAGAGTTTTGGTTGATCTGTTATAAGATGTATCTGTTGTACATTATTTGCCACAGGAGTTCTTGATGACAAAGAATGCAGAGTTTGAAACAGATCGTTTTTTACTCGATACCCCTCATGATCTTATCTCTATCGAGAAGTGGCAAAAAACGATTAATTTATTAGCCAAGCTTTTTGATGCGCCGGCCGGATTTCTCGTGCAGTACACCCCCAGTGGTTTTCAAGTCACCATCGCCAGTGAGCAAGACTCTAACCCCTATCCCGCCGGTGTGGTCATTGAACCCGATGCGAATATATTTTGCCGTAAAATTGTCGAGACGCGTACAGAACTTTATGTCTCTAATGCATCGATTGACGTGTGTTGGGATACCAACCCGGAGGTGCGCGATGATGGTTTCACCTCCTATCTGGGCGTTCCGGTATTTTGGCCCGACGGAGAGGTCTTCGGTACATTTTGTGTGATGGATTATGAAGAGACAGACTACAAAGATACTTACATTGAACTGATACATCATCTGAAAGATATTCTCGAAGCTGACTTGGCTATGCTGGGCCTCTATGAGCAGATGCAGAAGCTGGCCATTACCGATCCGTTAAGCGGGATCAATAACAGACGAGGTTTTCTCGTGCTGGCGGAGCAGCGCATAAAGCTGGCGAAGCGCACCGAGAGTCAACTGGGGCTGCTCTATCTGGATGTCGATGACTTTAAGTTGATTAACGATGAGCATGGTCATAGTGTCGGCGACCTGGTGTTACAGCATATTGCCCGGGTATTGAAAGCGTGTGTGCGTCAGTCCGATGTGATCGGGAGGATGGGGGGAGACGAGTTTGTGGCTCTTATCGTGATCGATGATGACAATGATATGGATGCCATACGCAGTCGTATTCTCGATGGGTTTAGCCGCCAAGGCGATGATTTTACCTTGCCCATCTTCTCTGCTTCTATCGGTGGTGCAAAGCTTGAGTTAACCACAGATTTTGAGGCTCAGCTTGAGGCCGCAGATAAAAATATGCTGCTCCGTAAGCGAGGCCGGGCTTAGTCGATTTAGGCAAAAAAATCCCCGGGGACGGAGGAGTCGCTCGGGGAGGGTAGTGCAGTGGATGTTTCCCTAAATTTTAATATTCGGTGACAGGCTTCAATCGATTCATATATAAATTGCTCTCATCGCTTAGGCAGTTGACTGCGAAAGAAATCGTCTGGAACTGAAGTGAATCGTCGAGTAAATAAGCACAAGTGTCAGTTTAGAATTGTGCCGTTAAAATCAATATCTGACAAAGGTTTATGTGCAAACTGCGACAAGGTGTCGCAGGCAAACTGGCTCAGGAAAAGCTGTCTCAGGAAAAACTGTCTCAGGAAAAGTTGGTTGCAGAGGGGCTAGCCAGGAGGTTTAGCTCGGTGGGCCTAAGATCTCATCCAGATCTTCAGCGGAACTCATCTGTGAATATTTGGCCAGTTCGGCCATGTTGTGTACCTCAAGCTTCTTCATCACTTTCGCTCGGTGAACCTCTATGGTCCTCAAAGAGAGGAATAGCGCCTCCGATATCTGCTTATTGGTCATCCCTTTAGTGAGCAGATTCAGTACCTCTTGCTCTCGTTCCGATAGGGTAGACAATTTCCGTTTGAGAGACTGAGCCTCGAAGGTTCTATGGCTGTAGAGCATCGCCTTGTCGATTGCACAACTCAAGGCTTTTCCCGAAACGGGTTTTTGGAAAAAGTCACAGGCTCCCTTTCGAAAGGCATCGACCGCCATGGGCATATCCCCATGTCCGGTGAGAAAAATGATGCCCAGTGGGCTGTCTATTTCGAGTAGCTTTTGCTGGACCTCCTGCCCGCTGACTTCCGGCATTCGGCTATCGAGTATGACGCAAGCAGCCCGATCTAAGGGGACAGTATTGAGAAAGTCATCACCATTATTAAACGCCGTGATGTGATAGCCGAACTGGCCGAGCATAAAGCTGAGCGAGTCTAAAATTGCGACATCATCATCGACGAGATAAAGCGGCAGTGTGTTCGGCATACGGGGCTCATTCGTTGGGATCTCAAATTAGAATAATCGGATGTCCGCTTGATCTCAAAGGGTTTGAGATAGGTATGATGAGTCAGATCACTAAAACAACTTTTATAGGCGTATAACTACCAAGTACCTGTGATGAATCGGTCTCCACTCACAGCTTTTTAACAAGGGTTCGTCTAACTTAGTACGATAAAGACAGTTTCAGTGGATTGAGTTATGCCTGCGGTACTCTTCATCATAGTAATGCTTATATCAAATGCAGCCTTAGCTCACTCCGATGAAGAGGCGAGTCTGCTCAACACTGACATGCGTCTTCCTGAGCGTCATTTGCGGGTCGGTGTACTGGCCAACCATGGTGTTATGCAGGGCAAGCTGCGCTGGCAGCCTATGATGGACTATCTGTCCGAAAGAGTACCGGGAGCAAATTTCGAGGTCGTGCCTTTAGGCTTTGAAGATATGAGCCAACAGATGCTCAATCACGATATTCAGTTTATGATCACCAACCCGGGTCAATATTTTAACCTGAGCAGCAACTTTCCCCTCTCTTGGTTGGCGACGATGAAGAGCCGTAAGCATCAAGGCACCACGTTTGCCATCGGCGCGACGATTATCGTTCGTGCCGACAGTGATATCTATACCCTTAACGATCTCAGAGGTAAGAGTATCGTAGCCAGCGGTCCTCAGGCGTTGGGCGGCTATCAAGCTGCCGTCGGCTTGTTGCATAAGATGGGCTACTCTCCGGAGCAATACTTTGGCGATCTGCGTTTCTTAGGTTTCCCACTGGAACCCATCGTCTATCAGGTAAGGGATAAAACCGTCGAGGCGGCGATCACGCCTTTCTGTACCCTCGAGGAGATGATAGACAGTGGCTTGGTAAAGAAAGAGGACTTTCGGGTTATTCACCCCACCTTGCCCAAAGGGTACGACTGTCTGGTCAGTACCCAACTCTATCCCAATTGGTCATTTGCCGCTGCCGAGACGGTGCCGACTCAGATAACACGGGCAATAACCCAGGCGCTGTATGACTTAGAGCCCGATGACGAAGCCGCGATTAGCGCAAAAACTATGGGGTGGACCGCCCCCGTCAGCCAGCTAAAAGTGATCAAACTATTTAAAGAGTTACAGCTGAAAACTCCGCCACCGCCACTTTATCAAACTGTCTTGAAATGGATGGAAAAAAATAAGGAGTGGGGAGGTGCGCTGCTGTTACTCTTCCTTATTTCGACGGTTTATCACCTCTGGCTGGAGTACAAGTTCAGGCAGAAGAGTGAGTTTCTTATCGATACCGAGAGACAGCTACAGGATAAAGCCCTGCAGCTGGAGCGCCTGCAGAGTACTGCCATTTTAGGGGAGATAGGTTCCGGACTCGCTCATGAGCTGAATCAACCCATAGCGGCCATCACTCAGTACAGTGAAGGGGGCATGATGCACCTCAATAACTCGGGAAGAGCGGACGCCGAAACCTATGAAATATTGGGGAAAATTAATGCTCAGTCGATACGTGCAGGGGCCGTGGTTCATAGAATAAGAGGCCTGTTGAAGCGGCGTGAAACCTCGGATGAGCTGTTCAGCCTGGATCTGGTGATGAATAACTCATTGGTGCTATTTTCAGCCGAGTTTAAGCGGCACTCGGTGCAAGCGGAAATCAGCACTCGGGGCACTCCCTTTAACCTCAAAGGCGATGAGGTCGGTGTGAGCCAGGTGGTTGCCAATATCATCAAAAATAGCTTAGATGCCTTCGATGGGAGCGTTAAAGGCAATAGTAATAAAGATAAAAAGATCTATATCAGCGTGAATTATGACCCTGAATCGGTTCAGATACAGTTATTCGATAATGGTCCAGGGCTACAGAAGTCGCCTCAGGAGTTAATGGTGTCATTTTGCTCCACCAAACGAGATGGGTTAGGGCTAGGCTTAGCTATCTGTAAGGATGTGATCTCTCATCATGGGGGGCAGTTTACCATTCAAAATTGTAGTGAGCTGGCACATGTACCAAACCTTCCCTGGTTACAGGGCTGTGTGGTCAAGATAGTGTTACCAAAAGCCTCTGACAATTAAGAGGCCATTGAGGCCTCAATGGTGGTTAGGCTTTTTGTTGAGGGACTAAGCGTCTGTCACTTCTGAAATTTGACTGATGATGACTCTGGTAGCAGCGTTACCACGCAAGGGCATATCAGGCGAGCAGATAAAAATGTCGGCTAAATCGATTAGCCGGCATTTTAGCTAAGGTTCAAAAAACAATTCAGCGATTACTTTTCATGGATAGAAGGTACCCTCGCGGCTCTGTCGTCATAGTCATCCGGATGGCACTTCTTACAACTGTCGGCTGCTGAATTGAAAGGCTGTTTCCAAACAGGCTTATTATTGGCGTCGCGGGCATCGCCAAAGTAATAAGGATCGTCAGATGGGTGCGACAAATCTATTTTAAACGTATGATTCAATCCTGGCATATGGCAATCTTTACACTCTGTGAAGAACTCATGTGCACCTTGGCTCATACCACCCACATCAGCGAACTTTTTCCCGGCGTGACACTCGCTGCACTCCTTAACGGCGTTTTCGTGACCAGGCTTATCCTTATTGAAAGGAGACTTATGTATATCGTGGCAGGCAGAACAATGGAAGTTCGATTTCTTGGTTATGCCAATGCCCGTATCAGGGTCTAGGCCCTTGAGGGTATCACCAGCTATGCGGCCACTATCATTTGATTGACTTTCCTGAAGGACTGGAACACGGCCATTCAGACTGTCGCCACCGAACTCAGCGTTGAATCCGCTGGTAAATTTAGGGTACATCTTGGCACCTTCAGTATACGAGGTGTGACACTCTCCACAGGCCACCGGTTTACCGAAAGCCATATCTTCGGCGAGGAGGTCGGCGGTCGATCGACCAGTGGCAAGTCTGGTGATATTCGTTTTGGACGGCGACTTGATATGTTCACTGCCGCTACCGTGACAGGCTTCACATTGAACGCCACCAGCGGCGAAGGTGCCGCCCATTCCTGGCAGATCGTCCTGCCGGTTCAGGTTTCGGTTGTCACCGGTTTCATAGGTGTAGTCTTTCCAGCCGGTAGCGTGACATTTGCCACACCAGTAGATATCTCCAGTTCCTTCCTCTGAGGTTGCTATAGGTGGATTCGAGAAAAAGACGCTGCTCTTCTCCCCTTGCATTCTATATCCGTGCTTATCAATGAAATTCATCCCTATTTTAGTACCGCCGATAACATAAGAGACATCATCCCAAGTGGCGGGGGTGCCCGCGGCATTTCCAATACCTTCCAGCAGGTCTAACATGTCGCTCCTATCAACGAAGGCGTAGTCGGGAGCTTTACCTTCCAGCACTTTATTTAGCATGAAGTTGTGGTTGGTTTCCAAGAAGCTTTTCTTGTCAGAATGGCAAGTCAGGCAGGTATCTGTCCCGACATAGGTGAGCGCTTGTGGGCTGTCCTCCACTGGGGGGACTATAACGCTACCACCGTTGTCGTCCACAGGCGGGACCACGTCGGTATCGCTGTTGTCGTCACTACCGCAGGCTGCCAACATGGCAACTGTGGCGGCAAGCGTCAGTATCCGTAATGATCGTTTTACGGGTGTTAAGTTCATCATCTACTCCTCATCGAGTTTGGTTAAGTTGCATGGCACTCCGTTGCCGATTTGGGTTCGTCCGTCGATTTACTGCACTTATTTATCGCTGCTCTTCTTCCCGTCTTCTTTCGCCGGTCTTGATCAGGCGCCTTGCGGTTTAGTCAGTGCAGCTTACTTCGGTTAATTGAGCCTGCCTCAATATTAAAGTTTATCTTCAATGGATTGCTGGATTCTCTCTTTGACTGTTTACCTCATATAGTGTGGGGACTGTAGGAGGTTCGTTTGTGTTTTGTATCCAAAGGAGAGTTAAAGCATGAGTCCTCCGCCGGCTTGTACAATCTGTCCTGTGATCCATCCGGCGCGGCTGTCGGCAAGTAATAGAACTGCATTAGCAATATCTTCGGGCTCACCTGGACGGCCCAAAGGGGTTTGCGCAACAATCATTCCTAGCATTTGTTCATCCGATTGAACACCCGCTGATATATCCGTCATAGTAAAGCCCGGTGCGATAGCATTAACTCGGACATTGCTTGGACCCAACTCTGCAGCGAGGAGTCTTGTGGCATGATCTAGGGCCGCTTTTGATGAAGCATAAGCGGCTGACCCCGGCATTACGCCATGTGACATGGTAGATGTAATATTGACAACAGTTCCCTTGCTGCTAACAAGGTGAGTCATTGCTTCGCGTATAAGAGCCAGAGGGGCAAACACATTTGTTCGGTACATATTTTCAATGTCTTCGTCCCGAGTTTCGGATAGTGGACCCATAGTCCCCATTCCGGCGTTATTTACCAGAACATCCAATCGACCATATTTGCTGATGACTTCATCAATGATGCGTTTAGGCTCTTCCTTTTTACAGATATCTCCTACTATTGAATAAGCCAACTCTCCCAGCTCATGTGTTGTTTTCTCCAGCACAGATTGTCTTCGGCCTGTGATGACCACTTTTGCACCTTTCGCGATAAAAGCTGAGGCTGTGGCTTTGCCAATTCCTGTACCGCCACCTGTAATTAATACCACTTTGTCTTCGAATAATTTCATTGGTTTCTCTTATTTCATTGTCAATTTAGCTAGTCGGAATATGTGCTTTCTAAAATTAATATTTGGGGGGCAAGCTGTGTCTCTGTAAAGTGTCTATGCTCCCTTATGTCGCTCGCCTAACAGGGAGTGTCGCCCTGTTTTTTACGGACTCAATCATATGGTGTTCACAAATGAATTTGAACTGGCTAAAATTGGGGTTTGCTGTTCCGTTTTTGCACCATCATTGCTTAATTGATAGAGATAGTAAGTATGAAAAATTTTGAGTGGGATGATTTACGTATCTTTTTGGCAATCTTTCGAGGTCGCTCCATCAGGGCTGCATCTAGGATTATGGGGGTAAGCCATTCCACCGTTTCACGACGGTTACAAGCAATGGAATTACAATTAGAAAGCAAACTTTTTACTCGTCAACCTGAAGGTTTTATCTTAACGGAAGTTGGAGAATCGGTGGTTAAACGAGCAGAGCGAGTAGAAACTGAGATTCTGAGTATAGAGAGAGAAATTTTTGGTCGTGATACATCGCTGGCGGGCCTAATCCGTATTTCCGCCCCTCCGAATATAGCGCAACATTTATTGATACCGTGCATTAGAGAGTTTGCTGCCCTTTATCCGGATATTGATATTCAACTCGACTCTTCATACGAGTTTGCCAACCTTAGTCGTAATGATGCAGATATCGCTCTCCGTATTCAGAAAATGCCTGATGATCATCTAATTGGACATCAGCTGCCTGATCTTGCTGGTGCAATTTATGCCACACCTGAATATATTGCTACACACAGTTTTACTGGTAAGGAATCAACGGCACGTTGGGTTGGATGGGGCTCACACAAAGCAATGGCTAAGTGGCATGGAGAAACGCCCTACAGTCACTGTAAGGTACAGCATTGTATACATGACCCACTCGCCCACCTCCAGGCTGTGAAGGAAGGACTTGGTTTTTCGATGCTATATTGTTTTATTGCTGATAAGGAGCTGGGGTTGATTCGTCTGCCAGAACAAGCAAAACCTAATTATTCTCCTTTTTGGATTCTGACTCATCCAGATCTTATTACAACAGAGCGTGTTCGTGTATGTGTGCGTTTTTTGCGAGAAGCAATATATAAACAACAGTCGCAACTGACTGGGGGAATTAGCTTTTGATTATGTGAGGGTCTTTATTTGTCTTGTTGTTAGGGGGAATGTTGCCGATAAGCGAAAGGGATAAGCTTGAGAGTCTTCACAGATTGGAATACCCGATTAGGTTAGATTGTTTCTGGTGATTTTCGGTGTTCTAGAGCCCGAATATCCACATTGTTTTTGTCATTAATTTATATAAATAACAATAAGAAAAATATGAACACTCTGTTTACCTACATTAAGGCTATTCACAGCCAAAAATCTGAGACTGAACTCGTCAATATCGTCAATATCGTCAATAAAGAAACCAAATCAGATGCTTATATTGATGCAGGTGTCGATGTGGGGGGCGGCGGTGTTATCGAGGTGAGTGAGTACGAGGCCACCTACCACTATGATAACGGCGTCGTGGTTCGACATAAGGTTGAGCGGGACAGTATTCCATCTGAATTGCAGTGCGAAGAGTGCTGGATCAGCTACGAGGTGCTCGATTTTGCCGGGCAAGATATCAAGCCTTTCAGGAAAACGTTTTATAACAGCTGTCAGGAAGAATTCTGGCTGAAGATGCACAGTGATTCCTTAGCCTTCGAATGAAGGTTGATTACATTTTCTTTTTTACTTCTCAGGTATTGGGTGGATTTATTGAAGCTCGTACCTTTACGGTTATTTATCACATGTTGTGCGTTGTAAATCGAGTATAAGCCTCTCAGTGAATTAAAATATAACAATAGTTTATGTTAACAGTGGATAGCTCTCATCAAATTCTTGTGATTTCTGTTTGAGAAAGTCGATGACCGTTCGGACCTTATAGCTCGGATAATCCGTTTGCAGGTAGACCAGTTGCAATGGAATACTCTCGGCCAGTTGATCGCCAAATAACACCTTTAAACGCCCACAATGGACCTCTTTGGCGACATCAAACCAGCTCTTATAGGCAATGCCTTCACCTGCCAGCGCCCAGTCTTTGATGATGGCACCATCATTACAACTTCTATCCCCTCTGACTTCGATTTCGTATTGACGCCCCTTATGGCTAAATGGCCATTTGTGCCAGGGTTCACCGCCGCGATTGAGGAGCAATATCTCATGGTTAGCGAGATCTTTTGGTTGAGTGGGCAGACCATGCTGCTCGATATAGTCGGGGGATGCCACCGCTACACGAGGCATCATGGCGAGCTGCCGCCTCATTAAACTAGAGTCTTCCAGATGTCCATAGCGTAAGGCCAGATGGACATTCTGGTCGATAAGATCCGCCATCTGATCGCCAATATAGAGATTTATTTTTATCCCCGGCGCACTGCGCGCGAACTCATCCAGCCACTCCCTGACGATGTTTCTTCCTAAGTCGGAGGGGAGGGCAATACGGATCTCACCTTTCAGTTCACCCCGATTGTCGGCCAAGGCGTTGCTGGCACCGTCGAGCAGTTGCAGTGCTTTGCGGCCCGTTTCGATAAACAGATGACCCTCTTCGGTGAGTTTCATTTTTCTGGTCGAACGGGCAAACAGCAGACAATCGAGCTTTTTTTCGAGTCGCTGCAAAGCCGCACTGGCTGCGGCCGGAGTCATGCCGAGCTCGCGACCGGCCGCCGACACGCTTTGTAGATCGGCAATACGTATGGCTAATTGGAGATCGTTGAGGTGATACATATCAAATATTTTTTGAAAATGATTTTAATATTAGCCTAATTATCAAAAGTAGTTAACAAGAATACACTCATTACATCGAACACACTTGGCCAACATAAGTTTGCCATCTTTAACCTACATGAGGAGCTGTTATGAGCCTTTTTACCCCTTATAAAAAGTCAGAATTGATGTTAAACAACCGCATGGTGATGGCGCCTATGACCCGCTCACGCACCACACAGCCAGGCAATATCCCCAACGAGATGATGGCAACCTATTATGCACAGCGTGCATCGACGGGCTTAATTATCACTGAGGCCACACAGATCTCCGATGACAGCCAGGGTTACTCCTTCACCCCCGGTGTTTATACTCAGGCGCAGATAGCAGGCTGGCAGAAGGTCACCTCTGCGGTACATCAGGCGGGCGGAAAAATTGTTAATCAGCTCTGGCATGTCGGCCGCGTATCTCATCCGGTATTTCAGCAGGGTCAAGCTCCGATAGCGCCATCGGCAATTAAGCCCACTGATACCCGAGTGTGGGTGGTAGATGCAACACACCCCGAAGGTCAGATGCTCGATTGCCCGATCCCAAGAGAGATGACGCAGGCCGATATCGACCGCGTAGTGGCTGACTTTGCACAGGCGGCGAAAAACGCCCTCGATGCAGGCTTCGATGGGGTGGAGATCCATGGTGGCAATGGCTACTTGATTGACCAGTTCTTGCGAACTAACTCGAACCACAGAAGCGATGCCTATGGCGGCTCGCCTAAAAAGCGTATCCGTTTCTTGCTTGAAATCGTGGCTGCAGTGAGCGCTAAAATTGGTGTCGGAAAAGTGGGAGTTCGTCTTGCTCCTTTCGTGACGTTCAAGGATATGGGCTGCCCCGAAATTGTTGAGACGATCTTATTGGCCGCTAAGCATCTAGGCGAACTCGGAATTGGCTATATGCATTTGTCTGAGGCGGATTGGGATGATGCACCACAGATCCCGCAATCATTTCGTGTCGGGCTAAGAGAAGTATTCAAGGGAACCATTATCGTCGCGGGCCGTTACGATGTTGAGCGTGCCAGTGAGATCATCGACCAAGGTTATGCAGACTTAGTGGCCTTTGGCCGCGCATTTATCGCCAACCCCGACTTGCCCTATCGTTTGCAGGCAGGCAAACCGTTAGCCGCCTTCGATAAAGGCCCCCTGTTTGGTGGCGGGGCGGCAGGGTATATTGATTACCCTAACTATCAGTGACTAGTGAGTTGATTCTCAGCCTTCGAATGAAGGCTGATTTCATTTTCTTTTTGGTTTATTTTTATTGGCCAGCGTGTTTGAAGGCGTACATTCATTGGTGTCTATCACCTCCGGTGAAGTATGTGCAGATACTTCGGTGACACGCTGCAAGCACTTCCATGTGTGCTCGGCTGTGACATCCCTGTCACAGACGGTCACCGCCGCATCTACACTTGTTGATTTACAAGAAAGTCACCTCTTCGATTAAGCCTTATATCTTTAATTCCTGATATTTGATCTGGTTTGTTTTTTAGTCAGATAATTTTGAATTGTGCAGGTTAGACTATTGAAGTGGCCAAAAAAGGAGAGTAAATTCAAATGGCTATATAATGGAAAGTAAACTCACCGATAGAGTAGCAACTCCTTCTCTCTCCGATAGAAAATAGTAAGAGCACACAGTTACATGGGGCCTACGGCATCATTTAATATAAATTGGAGAAGTACTTTAGTGAAAGGACAAGTCGGATATACATATATTAGAATTTGCAGCCTTGCTTATAGATGCAGGCGATGATTCAGAGAAGTTGTAGTTGATCCGATTCAGTAGACACTTCACTTTAATATAATGACATGTTTATACAAATTTATAAGACAAGTAAAAACTCTGCAATATCAATGCAGCAAAGGCTGCGACAGTTTATTTAGATTGAGGGGGAAATGTTTTTTTATTCTTTAATGCAGCGTTATACATATAAGGAACGGGGGATAGTTTGGCTAAGTTTCTCAGGGACCAGAATCTAAAAAACATAACTGTGACCGAGCAAATGCTCGATCTTATCAACGAATTTCTGGAGGAAAGAGAGCTTTCAACAAATGAGGAGCTTACTGCTACGGGCGCTAATGATGATGAAAAACTCTTGCTGAATTACATTATTCGGTTTGACAATCGAGGGTATAAACTTGTCGACTATGCAGATGTAAAAAAATACTATTCACAAGCTACTGAAGTTGAGCGCATGCTCTTTACTCTTGATTCTACTGAAAGTGTTAAAACCAATCGCCTATATGGGACCTTCTTCGAGATAAGACTTGACTCAAGGGATCCAAAAAACACTTTTATTCAGGTTTCATCTGATGACGGGGATGCTGTTGACTCAGTGTTTTGTGGTCTAATTGATATCGTAACGAAATTCAGTAACCACAATGGCAAGGTTAGGAACACTTGGAGTCAACTTCTGGTTCAAGTATTAGGTGTTGCCGCTGGTTTTACTCTTAGCCTTATTGCTGGGTTGAAAGTCGCACCTTTTGTGAAATTTGAAAATTCATTTGTAATAACCTTTATTTTTTCATTCTTAATATTTTCAAATGCTTGGGGGTTTATAAATCAGCAGATATTAAGATACATAGACTACGCATTCCCCAATATTAAGTTTTCTCGTCAGGGTAAGTCGACATTGCATTGGTTATCTCAAGCTCTTGTCGGCGGTATCGTCGTGGCATTTACACTGTTACTTATTAGCTCTGCTTTTGATTGGATAGGTAAAGTTCTAAGTGAGTACATCGGTACTTAATGTGTATAACAAACAAAGTCTGTGGGATTGTCACCTCTATACAGAGGTTCCTTTGCTGACGCTCAGGCTTCATTTAACTCTTGTTGTACTAAAATCGTGTTAGCTATTACAGAACCACTGAAATCGAAGAGATAGATACTCAGGTGTGAACGCGGCTGTGACCTTCGACAGCAGGGACGCTGTCGTAGAGGCTATAGGGATATACTCGCGCCGTGGCACAGAAGTGTTTACACAAAACGCGAGCCGCAGGCTACAAGAAGGTGCGGCCTTCGACTCACTAGCCAATTGTTAAAGCACTGAGTCCTCGCATTACAGTCGCGATGACACCCTGAGCTAGCCCCATTTCTTACCTAGCGCTTCGAGTCCTGCACCCTCTAGATCCTCTGGGCTCATCAGGATGCTAAATTCACAACTGGCATCGAAGTTGAGGAAAAAGGGTTCAGCATAGCGAGGCACATCGGATGCGGATTGCAGATCTATCACGAAAACCCCGCCGCGTTTCCCGTCCCGCTCGGTGAAGTAGGCCGTCTCAGGTTTGATATCTTCCAGGATCCTAGCAATGATCTCGCCAGCTTTACCGTTTCTGACATGGGAATTAAAAGGCTCAAGTGGAAATTGAACTGTGAGTAACATTTTCATCGGATGACTCCTTTTGTTGCATATTTAGCATACGAGATGGTTCAGTGAGATGGGGGGGGAGATTAAAGCCTAGTAGAGAGGTGAGGAAAGCACAAAAGTGGGGCAAGCATGGCCGCTCTACGATTTAAAACAACCTTAGTATTTTTGGCGTCCATACACCTTTATCGAAGAGTTTTATCTGGCTAAACTCGTCCCTAGTTTTGAGTGTGTCGCTGACTCGTTCAATTGGTTTTGTAGATAAGTAAAGCTTTGATAACTTGCTATAGTCTAGATATGTTGTTGATTGATTATGGGTGGCTATGATCTTTATTGAAGGAGTCGACTAAGAATGAGGGAGATACGAAGCCGAAGAGAGAAATCACAGTTAGTAGGAAGGGCAATCACTTATTTTTCTATAGCGCTGATAGTTATCCTTTATGCACTAAACCGACTGCAATATGTGAGTGATCTAAAAGTGATCACTGGGGTATTTGTATGTATCGCGGTTAATGCCTGTGCAAGTCTAATTTTGTCATTTTTTACCAAGGAGTATTCAATCAGTACCTTAGTCTTGACTCAAGAAGAAAAGCCGCAGTATTTTATCGCATTATCGTTTTTGCAAGCTCTGCTGCTTGCATCTAGTTTGCTGGGTATATACTTGCTTAACATGTGAATTTATTTTCAAGGCTAGTGGAACCTAAATGATGCCAAGTTCGTGGAAGCAGCGTTTTCGCAGGGTTTTATTAAGACTCACCCTTATACTGCTTCCTGTGAGCATCCGTTTCAAAACTGGTGTTAGCTATTACAGATGCACTCAGTAATAACTCGGTGTAAGTGCAGCCGAGGATGCACTTACACATTCCCCCGCCGGGGAGGCCTTTAACGCAATGGCGTTATTGCACGCTGTAAACTTAAAGACATTGCCAACTTCTAATGCATTAGGTATAGAACTATAATGGTCGCGAAATGCACCAACATTAGATATCAATGAACAATAACCGAGAGATAATCGCGATTCTGCGCGAGCGTATTCCGACGTTCGAATGTGTGCCGGGTTGTCACGACTGTTGCGGACCTGTAACGACTTCCTCGGAAGAGATATCGCGTCTGCCAGTGAAAACTAACGCTGAACATGACGCCGCATTAGCTGAGTGGAACTGCGTTCACCTGGGGCCTAATGGTTGTGAAGTGTATGAGGAACGACCGCTGATCTGCCGAGTGTTTGGCACAACACCCAATATGCCTTGCCCAAATAGTTGTCGACCAAAAGAGATGATTGACTCGAAAACGGAGAGCCAGATCCATCACTTCATCGCGAACACACGGCAAGTATTGGTGTAAGTGATCAATAACCTGCTTTAACTTTAGTGAGTTATGTGGGGTCAGAATAAACTTTAGTGCTAACAATTATTCTGCCCAAATCGTGTTAGCTATTACAGATGCACTCAAATCGAAGAGAGCAATAACTCGGTGTGAACGCGGCTGTGACCGTCCGTGACATGGCCGCTCTATGACCTCCATGTCACCACGGCATTTGTGAATCCATTCACATCAAATGTCACGGTCGAAGCTATAGGGACCCTTTCCGTTAATAGAAAGGGTGCCGTGTCACAGAAGTCACACGCGAATTGCCAAATTAAGAAAGTAACCATGAAGGTTAAACCTTCAAGCCCCCCCCCCTCGTTTACAACGAATGAAGCCCAAAGGTTAACCTGCAGATTTTTAACCTTTTAAATCTGAGACTCTTAACTTAAGATTTCAAATCTGAAAAGATCCGCCAGTGTCGGCGTCCCATCTCAAGCACCACGCCTACAGCTAACCCGGCTGCCGTATTGATCAGCAAGCAGATTGCGGCGGTGGAGAGGATAACCAAGATACAGAAAGGCTTGCCGTCGAGCAGACGCTTCGACCAGGCTAGTTGCAATCCGGCGATGGAGAGCAGGCTGCCTAAGATAGCCAGTGGGATTAAGCCCAATAACCAGGCGACATTCTCTCCCCAACTGAAGGCGATAAGCAGACAGGTGCTGCCGAATATGACCGGTGCCCAGATCCCTCGAGCGCCGAAGTGATGCTGTACCGCCAAGCCTCCGGCGCCGTGGCACATGGCCGTCGCTCCGAAGGGAGTTAGCAGCAGGTTTGCCAGCCCTGAGCTGGTGGCCAGCCGTTTGGGGGTAAACTTCTCTTTGTCGCCGGGAAACTTCTCCTTTGCCATGGCCGATGTCGCGATAACGGCATTGGTCAGGGTGAGTGCCAGTTGAGGCAAGACCAGCAGGACTGCGGCCGATGACCACTCAGATAGTGTTGGCCAGCTCAGGCTCCATTGCTGACTATGCATCGTGCTCTGCATCGAGGCTTGGGTGGAGAGTAGGGCCGACTCCGGTGTTAAGGGCGAGCCCGAGTGATACTGCCATAACATGCCGAGGATGATGACCAGCGGCATGGCGAGATAGCGAAGCGGCAGGAAGCGACTACAAAATAGTAGGGTAAATGCGCCCAGACCCAGAATCCAGGTCTGGCTCATCATCTGCGCGCCCATCCACATCAACTGAATGCCTATCGCGAGCTGAATACCTATGCTCACCGCCGGAGACAGCTGTTTCGCCATCCAGTTTATGGCACCGCTAAATGCCAGCACCAGGAGTATGGCGCCCATCATCATGCCGCTGGCCTGTAGCATGCCCGGGGTCAGCCCCTGAGCTATCACTAAGGCGGCAATCACTTTCATGGGTTGTACGGGAATGGGCCGCCTGTAGTAAAAGGCGGTAAACAGGGCAAAGAGTCCAAAGCCCATAAATATGCCCTGAGGCGAAAAGTGATTGAGCGCGATCAGGCCCAATACCAGCGGAAGGAAAGTCCCCAGATCGGCGAAAGCGCCACTGAACTCACCGGAGAATTGATCACATTTTTTAAGGAATGTGGTTTTACATGTCATATAGCTTGCCGTAGGAAAAGAACTCCCTCTTATCGCAAGTATAGTGCCAATATTTTAGCTCGTTTTGGGTATTCAAGGGAGTAATATGCCTCTATTTAAACAAGCGCCGGGACAAGTTGGGCTATTTTCATGAAAGTAAGGGATGTTTTATCCGAAAATGTCTAATGCCTAATGTCTAAAAATTGGGATAAGGTGTCAGCCGACCAATTGCAGGGCTGGTCGGCTGACGATAGTGCACTCATGGGAGGATGAGTACGCTAATTGCTTTGGTTATTTCGCGTGTTTTTCTCCTTTCTTGTTCTTCATCGGGTCGCCTTCATAGCCCAGCGCTTGCCAGTTCATGCGAGTGCCTTTCTTATGGCAGTCGTTACACTTAAGGGCATCCTTTTTAGGAGAGACCATGTGGTTGATACGCCACCACATCTCAGTTGCGGCAAAGCCATGCTCGCCACTGTACTTCAGTCCCTTCTCAACCATAGTTGCATTGGCTTCCATACCTAATTTAGCAGCGAGATCCCAGTTAAACTCGGTCCAGTAACCACCTTCACCAAATGTCTTTGGTGAGATAAAGATGTTCAGCTTCTTGTCGTAGATCTGCTTGCCGGTGTGAACCTTGAAGGGATAGATCTTCGCTTTGGGATCTTTGATATCACCCAGTGGGTAGGCCAGCTTGGTTACCTTGGTCGGATCCATCTTGTCACCGGGCATATAGGCATCGGCCTTGCCGTTAAACCAAGCATAAGACGGTGTTATCATTTTTTCCCAGACGAAGCTGCCCTTCTTCTTCTTGTAGGTATGCTTACCGTTCGCATCTACAGTGCCTTCCTTGTCCTGGCCTGCAGTTGACCAATCCCAACTTACCTTAGTTGGCTCGTTCTTGGCGAAGAAAGGAATATGACAGGTCTGACAGGCGACGCTGGCGGTATGGGTGTTGATGCGCTTGTTTTTATGAGGCGTATTATCGTGACAGTTCTCGCATCCAATATGATCGAGACCGCCTGGTGATACTCCCATGGCATTACCCGTGATCTGATGTTGCTCGGTCGTGTGACAGGCCTGACACTGGAAGTCGTTGCCATCGCTATCCATATGCACATCTGTGGCCTTGTCCGGATACGCCATCGAGGAATCGAGGTCGCCATGCTTGACACCATCGCCGCCGCCGCCGTAGAAGTGGCAGCTACCGCAGTTATCACGCACGGGTGCGCCGACGTTCTGAGCGACTTTTTCAAGATTGACGCTAGCGAATACTTCCCCGGCACGAAGGGGATCTTTAACATAGGTGCCAGTGGTGTCGTGACAAACCAGACAATCGACCTTGGTCATATCGGTAAAGTCGAAGTTATTGTCTTTCCAGCCATAACCGGCATGGCAACCGGTACATCTGGGTTCGTTACCGGAAATGGCAATACAGAAGTTATTGATACTGTTTTTCTTACCACGTTTTACCGTACGGCCTGGAAGTTTTTGTTCCAGTTCCCAGGTCCAATGCGATGACTTCATAAAGTCTTTGGCATGATCTTCATGACATTCGATACATTGCTGGGTCACTTGAGTCCCTTCGGTGAAGGGGCCTTCAATATAATCTTTATGTTGATTGGCGGCATTCGCTGGGCTGCTGAGTAGAGACAAACCAGCTAGCGCAAGGGCAAAGGGGATCAGAGTGTGTTTCATATTATTTTTCTCCCACCCCGGCCGAAGCCGGGGGGTTGAGCTGGACTAGAAGTTAACGGTCAGAGACGCGTTGATGTCAAAAGCGGTATCGACCACAGGTAGCATCGAGTAAGCGCTGCCTGCTATAACTTCATCAATCTCCTGTGGCGCACCGACTGGGGTGCCGCTGCCTGTATACTCGAAATCGTAGTATAGGCCGGCGAGCTTGATGAACATGCGTGGGTTGATATCGAACATATAGTAGGCTTCACCGACATGTCCGCGAGTCGCTAACTTGCTACCGATAGGATCGTCTTGTGCCTGAGTGAATGGTGTCCAGTATTTAGAACCATAGTTATACTCGAGACCGAACTTACCGTAAGGTGCAGGGATCTGAATACCGGCATAGATACCGTAACCATCTTTTGGACCACTATCGTCGGCCGCGCTTGGCATCATGATGATTTCACTACCATCGGCATTGAGCTGAGCTTCAAATACTGCATCACTGAGCATGCCACCGAACATACCGGCATTGCCGTTACCGTCGGCGCGAGTCCATCCGCCAGAGACAAACCATTTAACATCGTTATCTTCTTCGCGAGCGAAACCAATTCCGCCCAGGAACATATCACCAATTACACCACTGGGTTGTACACGGGTCTCGAAGTTAAAGTTGCTGAACTTCTGCATGTCCTGGTACATGGTTGGGGCAAAGATTCCGGCAAGTTGAGTCGGAAATGCCATGGTGCCTTTGAAACCATCGTTGACATCTTTGGCGCCAAACAGGGTAAATTGGAGGAAGTTCTTGCCATCGTTAATCGCATCGATGTTGAAGCCGCCGAGGTGAGTATCTTTAGTGACGATATCGCCAAACATCTCGCCGTTACCGAATTGAGACTCGAAGCCCTGACCATAACAGAAACGGATGACCTGGCCTTCTACACCTGTGATGTCACCCAAGTGATAGCCCATGGTTGCGCCATCGAAGTTAAAGTTCACTAAGTGACCTGAAGGTGTTCCGCCACGCTTCTCATTTTCACGATACTGGGTTGGTGGGCCATAGGTTGAAGGTCGACGTCCGATTGAGAGATAGAGAGGTGAGCCACCGATATTCTTCCAGTCGAAATAGGCACGTTCTACTCGTAAAAAGTCACCGCTTGGGTTACCGCTGCTGGTGCCATCCATGGTGAATGAACGCCAGGAGTCGAATACCTGTACACCCGTTGAATCTCCCCAGTTTTTGAACATGCTCAGACGGCCTGCAAAACTGACGTTGTCCCATACTTTGGCTTTCAGATTCAGTCTGAGTCTTGTGGTGTAGAAGATATCGTTATCGATATCCTGAGTCGTCTTCTGTGCTAAGACATAAGGCATGGTTCCCTGAAGCTGGCCGCTCTGAAACGCCGCTGCCAGATTCGGATCGGCTGCCATCATCTTACCCAAGGGGGAGGCCGGGTCGTTTGGCATACCGAATGCGCCTGACATCGCCTTAGCGCCGAAGTCGCTGAAATTCACCTTGATTGCAGGGTTCCAGGTGACATTTTGATAGTGGAGTGAGTGCGCTTTGGTGCGGAAATCACCTGTGATAAGAATTCTGTCGAGTGCCGAGTGACGTTCATTACTGTCCACGCGGTCATTGATATCGTCCAGCTCACTGGTGATATCTTCGAGCTGTTTCTTCAGGTCGGCAATCTTTTGATCGTCAGTATCACCAGCATATACCGATCCCGATAGCGCCAGTGCATTTGCAACGAGCAGTGATATTAAGGTTCTCATAACATCTCTCCTTGGGAGTGCTCGGCTGAGTTTTAGTTCTTGTCGAGTCACTCATGAGTTAAGGTCTTAATTAAGGTTCAGGCCTTACATCTATTTATTAAAATCTGACTAACTATCGACAAATTCAGGCTGATGGGAGGCCTGGGGAGTTCCCCCCATATTTTCAAATTTGTCATTTATTAGTAGTTGGTTAGCGGTTAATTGCTAACTATATTAACCACAGGTTTGTGGTTGGTCCGAGTCGGCCGCATGGTCGTAAAGGAACTGCTGAATATCTTTTAGATCCTTTTCAGACAGAGCGTTAAAGGCTTCTTGATCGCCTTTATGTTTCAGACGCTTAAAGTAGCGATCCCACTGACTCATGGTCTTGCTCATCGGAGTAAGTTCTCCGGCTGTGTCACCTTTGCTGTGACAAGATTTACACTGTTTCTTGTACAGGTGCTTGCCCTTCTTAGGGTTACCACCATCTGCTGCGTATACCTGAGCACTTAGCGAGAATGCGAGTACGATACATGCGCCTATTGTTATTATCGGTTTCATCATCTTTTCCTTAGCCACTGGAATATGTGACTTACTTATAGTTAGCAGAATGACTCTGCCTTGTTACTAAATTTAGCAAAAAGGAGTAGATGTAAATTTGATGTTGATCATATTTACAAGAAAAATCTAATTGAACAAAATATCATGAATAAAAATCTAATGGATTGGCTGTGACATTTCTTTTAATTTGTTTTATTTCAGGCGGTTGCGCAGGTTAGTTGTTTTTTTGTTTATGAGAGGTTTTTCGTTGTTTTAAACAATTTATAGCGATCCTTGATCACATTTATGCACTTTTGCTATTCCTTTTTCTACCAATAATGGAATAACCAGTTGTTAATGGATGGTTGCGGGAGGAGGGATGAATAGGGAGAGGGGGAAAGATATGGAGTGACGGGTTCACAAAACTTGTTCCCGCCCTCCAATATTACAAATAATGTGCTATACCAATTGCACTAAATATCTGATTAGTGCCTTAAGGTTGCTGTCGAGTCGGGGCCAATACGATTTCACGTACGCAGACACTCTGAGGTTGCTCGAAGGCGAACAGGGCCGCTTCTGCAATTGTTTCCGGTGCAACAACACCGCCCATGAACTCTTTCCAATCTGCGTAGCCGGCTTTTATCTCATCGCTGGTGGTATGACCGAGTAGCTCAGTTTCGACGGCGCCAGGCGCAATAGTGACAAGGCGTACGTCATCCATGGCAACTTCTTCACGGATATTTTCTGTCAGTGCGTGTACCGCGAATTTAGTGGCGCAGTATGCTGCATGGTTGGGGAAGGTTTTACGGCCTGCAACCGAGCTGACATTGATGATGGTGCCTGTCTTGCGGGCTTTCATATCGGCCAGTACAGCATGAATTCCGTTGAGTACTCCCATCACATTGATGTTAAGCATCTGAGCCCACTCGGCAGGATCTTGAGTGTCCGCCTGACCGAGTAGCATCACGCCAGCATTGTTAATCAGGCCGCCAACCGGACCAAACTTTTCAACGGCCGTCGCGATAGCCGTTTTTATCGCCTCACCATCGGTGACATCGACGCTGATGCATAGGCTGTTTTCGAGTTCGAGTGCCTGCATAGGCTCGATGCGGCGAGCCAGCAGTAAGAGTGGGTGACCCTTGACGCTAAATGCCTTCGCCATTGCCGCGCCGATACCCGAAGATGCACCTGTAATTACAATAAGTTGTTTCATGATTTTTGTCCCGTTGACTCAGTTCGGATAATTGGACCGAGCTGTAAGTTGATTGATGACTAGCTGTTTAATGGAGCCATTATAGTGGTAGGCTTATTGTTGATATATAATCTATAGCGAACATGATTGTTTACGCATGGCTTCTAATTGCCCGTGTGAACATTGGCTTAAACGTAAGTGATTAAGAGCAGGAATGAGCGATGAACAGCGATCTGAATCTTGCGGATATACGCGCCTTTACCGTGATTGCGAAACAGGGCAGCTTTACTCTGGCGGCCGAGGTGCTGGGCTGCTCTCGCTCTCATCTGTCTAAGCAGCTATCCCAGTTAGAGCATTTTCTCGGCGTGAGCCTCATCACCCGTACGACTCGTGCCCAGCGGCTAACCGAGCAAGGGCAGCAATTTTTCGAACAGTGTCAGGCCGCTCTGGAAACCATAGACGGTGCGGTGGCGAGTACGGTAGATAATGCCAGACACCTGCAGGGGCAGATCAATATTAACTGCGTCGGCGGGGTTATTGGTGAGGAGATCGTTACCGCCTTAGTGAATGATTTTATCGCACTCTACCCGGATATCAGCGTTAATCTCGACTTCAGCAGTCAGCGAGTGGACCTGGTGGTCGATGAGTTTGATCTCGTGTTTCGTATGGGGGAGCTCGAAGACTCGGGTATCGTCGCCCGTAAGTTGATGAGCATAGAAAATATGACCATGGCCTCACCTCAATATCTCGAACGTCGTGGTTACCCTGATCATCCTAAAGCGCTTAAAGATCATCTCTGTATCACAGGCTCTATCGATCATTGGTTGTTCGAGCAGGAATCAAACCCCAACAACAAGGTCGAGGTTGCCATCAAAGGGGGATTTAGGTGCAAGAATGGTCGCGCCATGAAGGCGAGTGCACAAGCGGGCAACGGTATCGTGAGACTGCCGAAACTTTATTGTCCACAAGAGTTGGCCAGTGGTGAGCTGGTGTCGGTATTTGAAGAGTGGCGGGTTGCCGATACGCCATTTTATCTGCTTTACCACAAGGACAGGTTTCAGCCCGCCAGGCTAAAGGCCTTCGTCTCTTTTGCGGCTCAGCATTTTATGGAGTATGTCTAAACCCATATTCGGAAAGAAGCTATTCACTCCTGGCCCGTCGCGCGTCTGACAATAATGGGTTAGATATTTGTCCCACAAGCCATGATGACATCCATCGAGCCTTTTGAACTGGTCATGACAAAAGGGAGTTCGATAGTGATCTGTTTAAATTCATGTGTCTCTAAACATTGCAGTATGCGTTGTTTGGTTAAGCCCATTGAGGCGCTTTCATCTTGTGCGAGCCAATCGAATTGGATAAAGAAGCCACCGCTTGTTAATAAGGATTTCAGCTGGCCTAAAGTTGCTTCATAATCGGGTAAGAAACTACATACGGAAGAGGCGATGATAAGATCGAACTTTTGGTTTAAATAGGGGTGATTGTTGATCAATTCATCGCAAAGAAAATCTGAAATTGTCGATACATTGTCGAGGTCTTTCTCCTCGAGTAATTTAATCATTTCATGTGAACCATCCAACGCAACAATTTGTTTAGCATTTGGGCTGAGTAACTGAGTTAAATTGCCGGTACCACAGCCAAAATCGAGTATGGTTAACTCTTCTTCTAACAGGTTTTTGGTATTCAGCTCAGATAACACCTTAAGTGCATACTCCTGTACTGACGGATCTTTATCCCACTCGGGAGCGTACTCATCCCATTCATTGTTCACGGTATCTCTTCCTTTTTATTCAGTTAAATGTGCTGATATATACTCGTGTGGCTAGAGTGTTTTGATGTTTTCATTCTTGTGTAAATAGGGACTCAACGCCTGTGATGCCAAAGTATTGCACCGAACGTTTAACCACGATCTTCTTAGCGATCAATTCACCATCTTTGAAGATCTTCACCACCTTCTTCCCGCCTTTATCGTCGGCAGAATACTCATGATCGTCGTTGAGTCGTAAGTTGTCGAACTGACTTTTCATTATGAGATGCATAAATTCTCCTGTTTCCGGTTATGAGCTATTGGTGAGGTATTACAGCTCATAGCTATGAATATAAACTATTTTTACCGATTGGCATAAAGATTAGAGAGAGTCATTTTTGTGGGTTATTCAGGAGTGAGAATCGCTTCCTCGTTTCCTCGCTCACCTGTGAATTACCCTTGTTATTAAGACATCCTTTTTCACTCTTAACTGTGGATGTCAATATGACTACCTACTGTCATTATCACAATCTTTGTCACTGTCTTTATGACAGTTGCATTTGACTGTTATTTAACAAAACCCCATAAATATAGTCACTTAAAAACTTGGCCCGCCTTGTGCTATAGGATAACCAAGTTTATTAATTTTAGTATTTTTTGAGGTTTAATCATGGCTATTCATGTCAAGAACAATATCCAGTGGGTCGGGCAACGTGATTGGGAGGTACGTGATTTTCACGGCACTGAATATAAAACTGAAAAAGGGACCAGTTATAACAGTTATCTGATCCAAGAAGAGAAAACGGTGTTGATCGATACCGTCGATCATAAGTTCAGCCATGAGTTCGTGCAAAAATTAGAGATGGAGATCGATCTGAAGCAGATCGATTACATCGTCATTAATCACGCCGAAGAAGATCACGCCGGTGCCTTAGCGGTACTGTTGGCAAAAATCCCTGGTACCCCAATCTACTGTACCGAAAATGCCATCGACTCTATCACCGGCCATCACCACCACCCCGAGTGGAACTTCCATATCGTAAAAACCGGCGATAGCTTAGATCTTGGTAACGGTAAGCAACTGATCTTTATCGAGACGCCTATGCTGCATTGGCCCGATAGCATGATGACCTATATGACCGGCGATGCCGTGTTGTTCAGTAACGATGCCTTTGGTCAACATTACTGTGACGAGCGCCTGTTTAACGATGAGGTCGATCAGACTGAGCTAATGGATCAATGTCTGCGCTATTACGCCAACATTCTCACCCCCTTCAGCCCGTTAGTGACCGCCAAGATCCATGAAGTATTAAGCTTCAACCTGCCAGTCGATATGATTGCTACCGCCCACGGCGTGGTATGGCGCGAGGATCCGACGCAAATTATTCATAAATACCTGGAGTGGGCCGACGAGTACCAAGAAGATCGCATCACCATCTTCTACGATTCCATGTCTAATAATACCCGCATGATGGCGGACGCCATCGCTCAGGGGATCCATGATGTCGACCCTAAGGTTGCGGTGAAGATCTTTAACGTCTCCCGTCACGATAAGAATGAGATCTTGTCTAACCTGTTCCGCTCTAAGGGCGTGCTTGTGGGCTCATCGACCATGAATAATGTCATGATGCCAAAAGTGGCCGGCATGCTGGAGGAGATCACCGGGCTGCGTTTTAAGAACAAGAAGGCCGGTGCCTTCGGCAGTTTCGGTTGGAACGGTGGTGCGGTAGACCGTATCCATACACGTCTGACCGATGCCGGATTTGAGACCCTGTTAGGGCTAAAGACAAAGTGGAGGCCGGATGGAAAGGCGCTGCTGGAGTGTCGTGAGCACGGTAAAGAGGTGGCGCGTAAGTGGGCGTTGCACCCGCTGGAGAACATCGAGCCTAAGCAGGCAACCCCCGTCAACGAGCCCCTTTTGAATGAAACTGAGGCATCAGAGCCTGCCGTGAATGCCCAAGTGACATCAACCCGTGTCGAGACGGCCGCGGGACAAAGCATGTTGTGCAGCGTTTGTCAGTGGGTTTACGATCCTGCGCTGGGTGAGCCTAATCAAGATGTCGCCCCGGGAACCGAGTGGAGCGACGTGCCGGAGACCTTCCTCTGCCCGGACTGCAGCTTAGGTAAGGGAGTGTTTGACCCTATTGCCAAAGAGGCCGCGGCATGAATCAGCCCATCGTTATCATAGGCAGCGGTTTCGCCTCCTATCAGTTGGTGAAGACGATACGCAGGCAAGATAGCCAACAGGCTATTACCGTGATCACCGCCGATAGTGGTGATGACTATGCCAAACCGGATCTGAGTCATGTGTTCACTAAGGGACAGATGGCACAGGATCTGATCAAGATGAGCGCCGATGAGTTTGCCAAGATCCATGATATCACCTTGTTGCGTCATCGCCGGGTCGAGAGCATAGATGCGGCGCAAAAGACGTTACGCTGCAATGGCGAGACTATCGCCTACGGCCAGCTGGTGCTGGCGACGGGGGCCAAGGCCTTCGTGCCTCCTATCGATGGCGATGCGGCAGGTCGTATCATCACGCTTAATGGCCTGGAAGAGTATCGGGGTGCTCAGGCTGAGCTTGCGAATGCGAAATCTGTGTTGGTGATCGGTGCGGGCCTTATCGGCACCGAGATCGCGATGGATCTGGCAAGCGCCAATAGAGATGTGATATTAACCGACAGGGCCGAGGCACTGCTTCCGGGCCTGCTACCCGACTTTATCTCTTCGCAACTGTTTCAGTCGTTGGGCAATCAAGGGGTGAAGATAGCGCTGGGGACTCAAGTCGAGCGGTTGCAGCAAGCCGGAGATGCTATCTCAGTAACGCTGAGAAACGGGCAAGAGTACAGTGTCGATGCAGTGGTATGTGCGGCGGGCCTGAAACCCAATATTCAGCTGGCGGTTGAGACCGATCTTAAAACCAATCGCGGCATAGTGGTGGATCGTCAGCTCCGAACCTCTACTGCTGATATTTTTGCTCTCGGGGACTGCGCCGAAATAGAGGGGCATCTGCTGCCATTTCTGCAGCCGATATTGATGAGCGCCAATGCCCTGGCTAAAACCTTACTCGGTCAGGCCAGCGATGTGGCATTGCCGCCTATGATGGTCAAGGTGAAGACGCCACGTCTGCCTATACAGTTAAGTGGCAACACGAGCCGCACCGACGCCAACTGGCAGATGGATGCAAACAGTGAGGGGATGACAGCAAGAGCCTTCGATGAGGAGAAAAAGCTGATTGGTTTCGTCGTTACCGGCGGACATATGAAGCAGGCATTTTCTCTGTTGCGTGAGCTTCCGGCTACGATTTAACACACTGAATATATTTTTTTCTAGACTATTGAAGAGAATTTACCATTCGTTTTAAGAAAGATTACAGAGAGGTTACTATGAGTCATTTACGTATACCGGCCAATTGGACCATACAGCGTTCTACACCATTTTTTACCAAGGCCAATGTACCAGCGGCATTGCTGTCCCATCACAATACCGCCGAAGGGGTATTTGGTCAGCTGTGTGTCATGGAGGGAGTGGTGACCTATTTTGGCTTTGCCGATGAGCATGCTCAGGAACACGAAGCTAAAGTGGTTATTCAAGCCGGGAATTTTGCTACCAGTCCGCCTCAATATTGGCACCGTATCGAGCTGTCCGATGATGCGCAGTTCAATATCAACTTCTGGTCCGAAGAGGATAAAGGCGATAGCCCTCTATTCAATGCCAGAAAATAACTCTTATACCGATAGGGATTAAGAGTAAGCTTAATTTATTGCCGGAGTCAGACATGATTCCGGCTATTCACCTTGAACTATTTCTTCCTGGTCATGCCTTGGCTATTTCCTTGCCGATATCGTGTAATAACCCGCTCCCCCTTGTTCGATAAATTCAGCTAGCTGTATCAAAGCGTCTTGAATATTGCCATCTTTTAGCGAGTCCATCGGTAATGTACCGGTTAATCCCAGAGCCTTTTCTGGTAGCCGTTGCAGAGCGTTAACTTTATGTTTAATCGAGTCTATGCTGGCCAAAATGCTTGCCGATCTATCTTCGAAGCGTAGTTGACTAAAGCCTGCTTGCTCGGCTTTTTGAATGCTGGCTTCATGGCTCAGTGCCCCGGCAACACAGAGCCAGCGATTGAGTGTCGTTTCCAGTTTGCCAGGCAAAGTTTGATTGAGGAATATGTCAGATATCGCGATAAAACCGCCGGGTTTGAGCACGCGGTAGATCTCATGCATCGCTGCGTCGCGATTATCGAAGGTGCAGAGGGCGCATTCGCAAAACACCACATCCAGACTGTTATCCCGAAATGGCAACTGCATGGCATCGCCGCTGATGAGGTTAAGTTTTGTGAGCGAGCGATGGGTCTGTTTTGCCGTTTGAAGATTATCCATGCCTAAGTCCAGACCCAGGACCTGAGCACCATACTGTTTGACTAAGAAGGCCGCGGATGTGGCTCTGCCTGTGGCGATATCGAGCACCTTACTGGTGCGATTAACCAGACACTGAGCCGCGAGTGAGCGCGTGGTCCCAAGGCCGCCGGGATGAAAGCTATCGCCCAGCAGGTGGTGGGTCAATGGGTGCCGATAAAGATCCGTGCAGCAGTTCATCTGCTAATCTCTTCTCGTTCGGTGTGAGGTGAATCCTCACCCTGGCTGGTGTTGAGGCTCCAGTCATATTCGATATATTCAAGCGGCTGGTTGCTGGCCCGTTCAATCTGTTCATTAAGCCGCGTATCGGTAAACTGTTGAATGTAACTTATCAGGGCTCGCTCTTTACTCGGTGTGGGCAGCTTCTTGTCTGCCCTTGCCGCCAGACTCAGAGGAGAAACGGCAGCAAAGTCGTCGATATACCAGCTGAAAATCTTGGATAGTTCGAGAGCTTGGCCTTTATCCTTGATACGAACATTGTCTGGGTCATTGATAAACTCAATGGCGGCTTGTTGCAGAAAAGGTTCGAGCTCTACACCAACGGGCAACTCGGGGCGCATGGGAGGGCAGGAAGCGCTGCCGCAATTGAGCACGAAATGCAGCCTGGGATCGGCCTTGGCGTGCACCATCTTCTGCTGCTCGAGATTATATAGATTGTATGCCTTTCCCCCTATGATGAATTGCTGTTTATAGAAAAAACCTAAGCCTTTAATCACCTCCAGTGGAGCCTTGATATCGGTAACGGATTTTAGCGGCCAATTCTCTAAGATACTGTGGATCACCAGGGCGTTATAGCTGTAGATCCAATAGGCGAGGGCATCTTGCTCGCTGGCAAAGCGATCGGGAGTACTTTCAGGGCTGAATTTAGCGACAGCAGCAAGATACTGCTTAAGTTCATAATGGGCATTGGGGGTTTTCTTCCATGCCTCATAATCGATATCGCCTCGTTTATCGACGAAGCGTTTTAGCAGCAGCTCAAAGCTATGATGAGAGAACCCCTGAGCGGGGAAGCTCTCTGGCAGAGGCGCATCGATATGCTCTATCTTTGCCTGAGTATTCCAAAACCATAGCCCGACGGTAAAACCGCTAAGTAACAGGATTGAAAATATCAATTTACCTATGCTGAAGGTCATCTATTTTGGTTTCCTCTTAAGGCTCAAAATACTGAGAGACGCTACCCTTCATCTTAGGGCGCTTAGCTCGGATAGGGTTTAAGACTCTCTCTTCCAGATCATCGCGATAGAGCATATTGAAGGTATCGAAGGGGATAACGCGTTTGGCATCGGGATGCACGATATGAACACAGCTTTTGCGAATGCTTCTGAGATCGAAGGAGTAGGCATCGATAAACTCCATGATCACTACCCTAAACACATTCTCATAACCCAAGGTGTTCCAGTCGCTCTCTCTGCTGCCTGAGGTCAGTAGGCCTGCAAGGGCTCGAGGCTGACTTTCGGGAGAGTGGTGAGTGGAGAAGAGCTCGAATATCTTGTTTTTTATCAGGCTGTCGCGCTCGTAACTGATGGTGTTAGTGCCGCCTTCGATTAATGTTTTCGGGTCGATAAGCCCTGTGAGGGGAGTGAATTGGCCATCGAGCTTAAGTGCGTAGGCCATGGCTATACTGTCGGCGTGACAGGGCACTGGGATGATATCCTCCGGTGCGAAGGTCGAGTTCTGTTGCAGTATGTTACGGCGCACTTCGGTGAGGGTTAGCCTGTCTCTCGCTGCCTGATAACCTTGGTCATATCTCTCCAGTCTACCCGCCACCTGCACAGGTTGAAAGGTGATGCCGCGAACGCAATTCTGAAGCTTGGCAAACTCGATAATATCGCCGAGTTGATGGTCGTTTACGCCGCGCCTGACGGTGACCACTAAGGTCGTTGCGACATGGTATCTGTTGAGGTGTTCGAGCGCCTTTTGGTGGATGCGCTTCAGCGGCGAGGCTCGCATGATCTCCAGCGCGTCATTCTCCAGAGAGTCGAACTGCAGGTAGACCTCTATGCCCGGTGCATAATTGGCGAGTCGTTCCACGAACGCTTCGCTTTGGGCCAGTTTCAGGCCGTTAGTATTCACCAGCAGGTGTTTTATCGGTCGTTTCTTGGCCTCATCGAGAATGGCAAAAAAGTTCGGGTGTAGGGTGGGCTCACCCCCCGATATCTGAACGATATTGGGCTCACCTTCATTTTTAACGGCGAGATCCAGCATGGCCTTTATCTGCTCCATACCTCTATGGGTCTGTCGCTCGGGAGAGCTGTTGGCATAACAGGTTGGGCAGCGAAGATTACAGTGATCGGTGACCTCAACGAGCACGGTGCAGCCGTGTTGTTCGTGATCGGGACAGATCCCACAGTCATAAGGGCAGCCCCATCGGGTCTTAGTGTTATAGCTGCGACATTGCTCGGGAGTTTTCAGGAATATTTCCCGACTACGGCGATAGTATTCGATGTCGTCGGCGAGCATCACCTGTTCGAAACCATGTTCAGGACAATTTTTCAGCATCCACACAGCCCCATCGGCAAACACTATCTTGCCATCGACGCGTTCCAGACAGGTCGAGCATAACGATATGCAAGTGTCGTAATAGAGGTAGGGCCGCTCTTTTGTCTTCATAAGGCTGTGATTACCGTCTTCTTGTGTATTTATTGTTCAACACTTAAGAATAGACACATTATTTGAACTAACCATTTCATCCCCCCTCACATTTTCTGCTCTATTTCTGTTCAGTTTGAACCGTACATTAGATAAATATCACATTTCTATTTTGTAAAATTGAGATTTCATTGCACCAGATCACACTCACCTTGCCTATGTGGTTTACCACAATACCCCTTAATTTTGTAAGGGATAACAATAGTCCTAAGCTTCTGAGTCGGCGCGTCAGGCCAGCATTAGGGGCATCAAACTAATAACAGTGTTAAACAGTGAGTGATTTCATCTTCCACTGGAAGTTGATGGAGGTAACCATGATTAAGCTCGATAGGCGGAATTTTATTAAAGGAGCAGGAGCAGGGGGCGCAACGTGCGCTCTGGCGACTATGCTACCGGGATCTTTAGCGGCATTGGAAAAGGAACCACTTAAAGCAGTGGGCAAGGAGGTCGCCAGTATCTGTGAGATGTGCTCTACCCGTTGCCCGATTTCTGCGCGTGTGGTCGATGGCAAAAATGTCTTTATTACGGGTAATAAGGAGGCGAAATCTTTTGGCGGTAAGGTGTGTGCCAGAGGTGGTGCCGGCCATAGCCTGCTCTATGACCCACAACGGATCGTGAATCCACTTAAACGTGTCGGTGAGCGTGGTGAAGGCAAGTGGGCCGAGATTAGCTGGGACGAAGCCTATAAGATGATGGCTACTAACCTTAACCGGATCAAGCGTGAACATGGCCCCGAGGCTGTGGCGTTTTCTTCCAAGAAAGGTTCGCTCTCCGGTCACTTCTTCCATCTGGCCAAGGCATTTGGCAGCCCGAACACCTTTACCCATGGCTCGCTTTGCCCGGGTGCCTACGTGATCGCCGCCAAGTCTATGTTTGGCACTAAGCTGAAGCGAGATCTGGGTAACTCTGAATACATCATTAACTTCGGTCACAATATCTATGAAGGCATCAACATGTCTGAGACCCGTGGCATGATGAAGGCGCAATCAGAAAGAGGTGCCAAGCTGGTGGTCTTCGAGCCCCGCTTCTCAGTGGTTGCCGATAAAGCCGATGAGTGGCACGCAGTGCGCCCAGGAACGGATGTGGCGGTGGCGCTGGCACTGTGTCATGTGCTGATCACCGACAAGCTGTATGACCAAGCCTTTGTTGAACGCTATGTGGTCGGTTTCGAAGCATTTGCCGCCGAAGTCAAAGCCTATACGCCCGAGTGGGCCGAGGGCATTACCGATGTGAAGGCGAAAGATATCCGCCGCATCGCCCATGAGTTAGCAGCCGCAGCGCCTCATGCCGTGGTTGATTTCGGACACAGAGCGACATTCACCACCGAAGAGTTTGATATGCGCCGGGCGATTTTTGCCGCCAACGTACTTATCGGCAATATCGAGCGTAAAGGTGGGCTATATCTGGGCAAGAAGGCCAAGACCTATAACAAGTTTGCCGGTGAAACCGTTGCCCCTAAGTTAGCCAAGCCTGGCGTGGAAGGCATGCCCAAACCGACGGCCAAGCGCATCGATCAGATGGATAAGCAGTACACCATGGTGTGGAAAAATGGCGGGGTTTACCAGAGCATTCTCGCCGCGACACTGGAGGCAAAGCCCTATCAGCTGCGCGGCTGGGTAATGAGCCGTACCAATCCGATGCAGACCATGACGGACAGGGCTAAGGTGCTGGCGGCGCTTAAGAAGATGGAATTTGTTGCCGTCTGTGATGTGTACATCAGTGAGACCGCGGCCTATGCGGATCTTATTCTGCCTGAATCGACTTATCTGGAACGTGATGAAGAGATAGCCGATAAATCGGGCAAGAATCCTGCCTATTATGTGCGTCAACGTGTGGTGGAAACCATAGGTAATACTAAGCCTTCCTGGCAGATATTTAAGGAGGTTGGCGATGCGCTTGGCTTAAGTAAGTTCTATCCATGGGCCAACATGGAGACCTTGCAACTGGCTCAGATGAACCGGGATGACAAGGCATTGAGGCACATCAAGGAGAAGGGCTATGTCAGCTATGGTAAGCCATTGATGTTGCGTGAACCCTCTATGGTGGCCAAGTTCACCGACACCTATGCCAATGCCAGAACGCCCGATGATGATGGCACTTATGCCAGTGCGCTTAAATTCAAGACGCCAAGCGGAAAAATTGAATTGAGCTCGGCGGCTGTCGAGGCATTTGCGCCTGGACGTGGCGTGATCCGCTACCGTGACGCACCGCTTAAGCGAGCCGATGAACTCTATTTCATTCAGGGTAAGGTTGCCGTGCATACCAATGGTGCGACCCACAATGTGCCTATTCTTGCCAACCTTATGGCCGACAATGCTGTCTGGATCCATCCGCTAACGGCGGGACGGCTGGGCATCAGCCATGGAGATGCGATTCGCCTGACCAGCAGTGTCGGTAGTGAAACCAGTTATGCCATGGTCACTCCCGGGATCCGTCAGGATACGGTATTTGCTTATATGGGATTTGGTTCCAAAAACAAAGAGTTAATTAGAGCGTCAGGCAAGGGGTTGCATTGCGGAAACCTGTTGCCCGATAGCACAGCGCCCGTTGTTGGTATGAACTTACACACCACAGGTGTCAAGGTCGAAAAGGTCTAATCGGAGGCAGTTATGAGTAAACGTTATGTAATGGTGCACGATGAAAACAAGTGCATCGGCTGCCAGGCCTGTAATGTGGCGTGTCGCAGTGAAAATGGAACCCCGGAGGGGGTGACCCGATTGCAAGTCAGGGTTGAAGGACCATTTGGGCAGGCGCCAAACCTGCATTTTAAGTACCACAGGGTATCGTGTCAGCAGTGTGAAGATGCACCTTGTGTCAAGGTCTGTCCGACCGGCGCGGCCTATGTTGGCGAGGATGGTATCGTTACCATCAAGGAAGATAAGTGTGTCGGCTGTATGTATTGTGTGGCGGCGTGCCCCTACAAGGTGCGTTTCGTCAATCCGGAAACTAAGGCAACTGATAAGTGTAATTTCTGTAAGGATACTCGGTTGGCTCGTGGCGAGTTACCGGCCTGTGTCACCGTTTGTCCGACCAATGCTTTGACATTCGGAGATGCCAACGAGCCCGACAGTGAGGTCGCAAAGTTACTCAACACCAAACCAAGTTACCAGGATAAGATTCACCTTGGCACTAAGCCCAGGATCTATCGTATTCCGACTAAGAGAGGGGGGATAGAGTCATGAACAATACATGGGGAGATATGGCGCAATACGATCCGGTCACATGGAACTGGGTCATCGCAGTTTATCTGTTTATGGCAGGCCTGTCGGCCGGTAGTGTGCTGATCGGCATAGGTATGCGCTGGTACAGTAAAGACACGCTAACGGAGAGTCCGATCCTGAAAGCGGCGGCAATTATTGGTCCGGTGGCGATTAGCTTAGGTCTGGCGTGTTTGGTGTTCGATTTGACCAAGCCTTTCCACTTCTGGGTTATCCTGGTCAACTATAATTTCCAGTCGGTGATGGCGCTTGGTGTACTGGCGCTTTTGGTCTACACGCCCTTGGGTATCGCCTATGGCTTAATCGTACTGCGAGACGAGTTGCCCAAATGGGGACTCGGCTTCCTGAGTCCGGTTGCACAGATGCTGATAGGCTGGCGTAAAGCGATTGAAGTGCTGCTGTTTATACTGGCTATCGGTGTCGGGGCATACACAGGCTTCCTGATCTCGGCGATGAATGCTTACCCTATGCTCAATACGGCAATACTGCCGGCGCTCTTCCTGGTCTCGGGATTATCGGCCGGTGCGGCGGCGAACTCTGTGGTTGCCCTGTTGATGTTCAAGGTCGATAACCATGATAGAGAGCTTAGCCGTATGCATGCTCTGGAATTACCTGTGATGGCGACTGAGATCATGTTCCTGTTCATGTTGTTCTGTGCCCTGTACTTCAAAGGTGGCGCAGCGGCAGTGGCGCTGGCATCGCTCACCACCGGTATGTGGGCTGGGGTATTCTGGATTGGAGTCGTGGGTATCGGCTTCGGCGTTCCTCTGCTGTCTATGTTGATGCCAGCGGCGACGCGTCATACAAAAGGCGCGATGCTGATGGTGGCTTGTTCAGGATTAACCGGGGTATTGGCACTGCGTCACTTTATTCTTTATGCCGGGCAAAGTTACATTTACTAGTTGCAGAGTATTTTTTGCTATCAGTTGAGCCCGGGTGCAATATCCGGGCTTTTACTTACATAGAAATTTGAAGATCGCACATTAAGCAATTGTTAACTGCATCTTGGCAGTTAACCGTTATCAGCCTAACCTTCACCAAGATATTTATCTCTTCGATTTTATCGCCCTGTTATCATTTTTATAAGCAGGTGACATAGTTATTGTTTTCATCTTCATGGCAAAAAGAATGAATTTCAAGTAGTTAGTTTTCATTAAAACGAGTGATAAAATACCGTTTGAATTTTGAGTAATTAATTAGCTAGATTCGTTTGTTTTTTTTGAGCTCTTATCGCACACAATTCCGATTGTTGGACTATCTTTAAATTTGACTGTTTTATGCTTATTGGCTTTTGTCTAACCGCACTAAGTCACAGTGGGTATAGATGCAGTAAAAATTAAAATAAAGATAAGGGATGAATGGATGAAAATGCTAAAATTAGCCTTGTGCTGTGCTTTATTATTACCCTTCTCCGCATCAGCTGGTCAACAATATTATGAGGCCCGTAGCGACGCTATGGGTGGTGCTGGTGTTGCGTCTTCTAACCGAGAGGGGGCAGCGTTTATTAATCCTGCTCTGCTCGCACTACATGCCCCCAAGTTCGATGATTTTGTCCTCTTGTTACCTGTACTCGGGGCCGATGGGGCCGATAAAGATCAGATGGTCGATAAGTTCGATGCGCTGGAAATCTCATATGATGGTTTGGATGCGGCGATTACGGCGGGAGATGTGGCTGCAATAGAAGGTTTTCGCGGTGACTTGATTGATGATCTCGAATCGTTAAAAGGTAACACTGCCTATGTTAGTGCCGGGGTTGGCGCGTCTGTGGTTATCCCTAATCACAAGATACCGATGGCTGTCTTTTATAAGAGCTATATCGATGCCATAGGTGTCGCCGCTATTGAGCAATCTGATATAGATGCATTAACGGCACTCGATCCCAATAATCCACCTGAGATATCAGATCTGGATTCTCAAGGTGCTGTCATTGCTGGTGCCGTTTCTGAGTTTGGCGTGGCATTAAGTTACCCTCTTTCTATTGTTAATATGCCTGTGATGGTTGGGGTGTCGCCTAAGATTCAGCGTATAGATACTTATAATTATGTGGTGAGTGCGAATAACTTCGATTCCAGTGATTTCAATGATTCTAAGTACCGAAATGATGAGACGACATTTAATCTGGATATTGGTGTGGCCATGGAGCCAGTAGAGGGACTTGTTCTAGGGTTATCGGGCCGTAACTTAATTAGCAAAGATGTGGAAACTGTTGAAGCTCAAGGACGAAGATTTACCTATCAGGTTGAGCCCCTGTTTACCGCAGGTGTTGCCTATGATTGGGATAAGCTCACATTGACATCGGATATCGATCTTAATTCTCATAAGCGTTTCGATGAGATAGGTGGGACTCAGTACTGGCGCTTAGGTGGGGAGATGAGAGCTACGGATTGGTTGGCGCTGCGTCTGGGTTACCGACACGATATGAAGGATAATACTTCGAACATCTACTCTTTAGGTACCGGCTTTGCGATTGGGCAGGTATTTTATCTGGATTTAACTGGCATGGTTGGCAGCGATGATGCGATTGGCGGTGTACTGCAAACCTCATATCATTTTTAACAGCAACAATATGTTAAAGATAGATCGAAGCAAGTTTTAAGCTCAAAGTCAGAGATAAAATGCTGGATATAGTCAGGAGTGTGTAAATCGCGCGAGGTGGCTTGCTTGTCTTGCTGAACTCGTTTTAGCATCCAGTTTTTTTATCTCATAGAGCAGATTTGATATGAGGCATATAACTCTATGCCTCTGTACCTTGAGCTAAGACAAAGCAGAGCTAGATTCTGAAATGAATTCAGAATGATAAATGCCCAAGATTCTGTTTTACTTCCCGCTTCCAACTTACAGCTTATCGCCCTTAGCTTTTTAAAGCTCCGCTATCGATTTTATCGTCAATACCAAGGCACTCACAGAGCAGAGTAACAGGGTTATTTTTCTGGTTTTATTCTTATCGATATGGCCAACCAAGCGACCCGAGACCAGATAGGCCAATATTACACTTGGCAATAACATCAGTGACAGCCATAGGTGTTCGATAGCCAACAACCCGGTTATGGCTAAGATAACCAGTGCGATCGTAGAGCTAAAGATAAAGAAGGCTGAGAGTGCGGCTCGAAACTGGTTAGCATCTTTGCCCGAAAGCAGTATTGCCATAGGTGGCCCCCCGATGGCGGCGATGTTACCGAATATTCCAGATACGAATCCGGCGGCAAATAAACTTTTGCGATTAACCTTTAAGTTGAACTTCATCAGGCTGAGAATAACGGCTGCGGCAACGATTCCGGCTATTGCCAGCCCCAGAATGGGCTGAGGGGCAAATATCAATAAACCTGCCCCAAGAAAGCCGCCTGGAATGCGGCCGAGCAGAGCATATTGCAGCCCGTTAAATTCCAGTGCGCGACGCTCTCTGAACAGTGTAAGCAATGAGATAGAAAACCCCATAAAAATAACGGGAGCCGGCACCAGTTGAGGATCGACCAGATAGAGTAAAGGGGTCGCGACGACCGCCAGACCGAAACCGATAAGACTTTGGGTGAGGGCACCGAAGAAGATGATGATCGAGGCTAAGAGTAAGCTGGTTGGGTCGATTATTGAAAGCACTGCATCTTCTCTCGGTTAAGCTTGTGGGAAAAAGTAACGGAAAATCAATCTATCTGAAATCGTGAGCGGCGGAAACAAACAGGGATCGCATAGCGATCCCTGAAATTGACTGAATATGGGGACGGGTTACTCTACATCTTCCCACTCAATTCCCATCTCATCCATCAAGCGTTTCACCTCTGCCGGAATACTGTCAGGTTTATCTTTAGACAGATCTTCATCATTTGGCAACGGCTGACCGGTATAGGCATGCAAAAATGCTTCACACAGGAGTTCACTGTTAGTCGCGTGGCGCAGGTTATTGACCTGACGACGAGTACGCTCATCAGTCAGTACCTTCAGCACTTTCAAGGGAATTGAAACGGTAATCTTCTTTACCTGTTCATTCTTCTTGCCGTGTTCAGCATATGGGCTGATATAATCGCCATTCCACTCAGTCATTGACTCACCTGTAAATTCAAAATTCGGGGCAGATTTTAACCCTTTAATTTGTACAGTCAAATTATTGCCTCTTATTTGCGACAATTGCAAATAGATTTCTATATGTTTGGACGTCTAAATGGCTATAACTTGTTGACGATGGCGTTTACCTTAGGTACATTTAGACGTCCAGACATCTCTTTGTGTCGATTTAAATGAAGTATGATGTTCAGTAAATAGTTTTAGGAGATGTAGATGACCGAGCGTAAGTTAGCCACAATTGCAGTCCGTCAAGGGATTGAGTCTGATACTCAACATGGTGCGGTCGTACCACCAATCTACCTTTCTACTAATTACTCTTTCGACGGGCACAAGAATCCCAGAGATTTTGATTATAGTCGCTCGGGTAATCCGACCCGCTCAATTCTTGGTGATGCAATCGCCGGGCTAGAAAAGGGAGCCACGGGTGTAGTGACCTGCACCGGGATGGCCGCCATTACCCTGGTGACGAGTCTGCTAGGCCCCGATGATCTGTTGGTGGTTCCCCATGACTGCTATGGCGGTAGCTACCGTCTGTTTACCAATTTAGCGAAAAAAGGACAGTTTAAGTTGGCTGTTGTCGATCAGACCGATGAGTTAACCCTTCAAGATGCCATAGCGCAAAAGCCTAAGATGGTCTGGCTCGAGACACCTTCGAATCCATTGTTGCGCGTGGTCGATATCGAAGCTATCGCGAGAGCGAGCCATGCCGTCGATGCACTCGTGGTGGTAGACAACACGTTCCTTTCGCCTATCTTGCAGCAACCGCTGCTGCTCGGAGCGGATATCGTTATTCACTCTACGACCAAATACATCAATGGACACAGTGATGTGGTCGGCGGCGCCGTGGTGGCTAAAGACGAGGAGTTAGGGGAGTTATTGCACTGGTGGTCAAATACCTTAGGGCTGACCGGATCGGCGTTCGACAGCTATCTGACATTACGTGGTATTCGCACGCTTGCCGTCCGCATGCGAGAGCATCAAGCAAACGCCCAAAGAGTACTGGATACCTTGATATCGAGTCGTGCCGTCGAAAAAGTGTATTATCCGGGTCTTAAGGATCACCCCGGTCATGAGATTGCCGCGAAACAACAAAAAGGCTTTGGCGCTATGTTAAGTTTCGAGCTTAAGGGGGGAGAAGCCGAATTAGTGGCCTTCCTCGAGCAACTTAGCGTGTTCTCCGTCGCAGAAAGTTTAGGTGGGGTAGAGAGTTTAGTCGCGGTTCCTGCGACAATGACCCATAGAGCAATGGAGCCAGAGGCTCGAGCCGAAGCCGGGGTGAAAGATACCCTTATCCGTCTTTCTGTAGGTATTGAAGATGCAGATGATTTAGTTGCTGATATACAGGCAGGACTTGCTGCGGCATTAGCTGCCAGCTGTTAATAGGAGTTTAAAATGGCGCGTTGTCATTTGCATAAATTTGGTGGTTCCAGTCTGGCGGATGCCGATTGTTATCGCCGTGTGGCTCATATCCTTCTCACTCACGGCAATAGCGACGATCTAGTCGTAGTCTCCGCCGCAGGTAAGAGCACCAACTTTCTTTATAAGTTATTAGAGTTAAAAGATAGCGCCCAGCTGTGGCAGCAGGAACTGCAGGTGCTGATAGGCTTTCAGCAAAACCTGATCGAGCAGCTGCTTTCCAATGAACAGGCCACAAGTTTAAGAGAACGTTTGTCGATCGATAAATACCAGCTTATCAGTCTGTTTTCACAGGATGAACTGAAGGAGTACGAACGCAGCGAAGTGGTGAGCTTCGGTGAGCGCTGGTCCGCGCGCCTGCTGGCGGCCTTGCTCAGGGAGTCAGGTGTTGCTGCGAGCGATGTCGATTCCAGGACGCTATTATTGGCCGACGAAGGTGGCGTGCCGCAGATAATGCTAGTCGAGTCCCGTCAGCGAGTTCGGCAAGTACTTAATGACCATCCCAATGAAAGATTAATTATTACGGGTTTCATCTGTGCCAACAGTCGAGGAGAAACTCTGTTGCTGGGACGCAATGGGTCCGATTATAGCGCCACCCTGATCGCCAGTCTGGCCGCCATCGAGCGGGTGACCATCTGGACCGATGTCGAAGGGGTATTCAATGCCGACCCCAATAAGATCAACGATGCTAAATTGCTGAAGAGTCTCTCTCTGGATGAGGCAAACCGTCTCGCTCATCTGGGCTCTCCGGTACTGCATAATCGATCTCTGCAACCTCTTTTCGATACCGAAGTCAGCTTAGCCGTACGTTCGAGTTATGCATCCCACACCGACTTTACCCTGATTGCGCCCAAGAGTTCTTCGGCCAGTGCGCCGGTGGTGACCAATTTGGCCAGTGTGTCGCTATTTAACTTCAGAATCACCACCGAGGTCTCCAACTTAGCCGAATTATTGGCAGCGTCTGGGCTAAAACCCTTGGCTCATTGGCAGCTTGCCCATGGCCGGGTTGAGTTGGCGTTTACCCATGAGAATCAGCAGCAGGTGCGAGCTATCCTCGAATCTGAAGTCCCGGGGATATCGGATCTGCTTCTACGTGAGGATCTTGGCCTGGTCGCCCTCGTCAGCGCCGATGCCGAGCTCTATCGTCGTGGCTTTGCCCGGCTGTTGAGTCGTGATGCCAGGCCGTTATTCAATGACGGCTTGAGTCTGGTCACCTTAGTTCCCTGTGCCAATGTCAACTTACTGACTCAGAAAGTACATAGGCGCTGTGCCGGTCCGCGTAAACGCATTGGTGTGCTCTTGCTGGGTGTGGGTAATATCGGAGAGGCCTGGGTCGATCTGTTTACGCGCGCACGTACATCCCTGAATAAAGAGTTGGAAGCCAGTGTCGAACTGGTAGGCTTATTGAGTTCAAAGAAAGCCTTGTTGAAAGAGGAGGGGATAGGTTTATCCTCCTGGAAGCAAGAGTTTGAACAGCAAGCGACCCCCTGGCTGTATGATCACCTGTTTGAGCAGTTGCAAGCACTGGATTGTGATGAAATTATCGCACTGGATATCAGTGCGAGTGCCGAGCTGACACTGCAGTATCCGGAGTTTTTCGCCAGAGGCATTCATGTGGTGAGTGCGAATAAGTTGGCAGGCTCTGGCCCATTGGCTTTCTATCGTGAGCTGAAACAGCAACTGGGAAATCGCAGACTATTTTGGCGCTATAACGCCAGTTGTGGTGCGGGATTACCGGTGCAACATGCACTGAATGACCTACATAACAGCGGCGATAGTATCGAAGCTGTTGGTGGCATCTTTTCCGGAACCCTCTGTTGGTTGTTTGAACATTATGATGCCAGTAAGCCCTTTTCAGAGCTAGTCATGGAAGCTAAAAGCTTAGGTATTACCGAACCCGATCCCCGTGATGACCTTTCCGGCCGCGATATGCAGCGTAAGTTGTTAATACTGGCCCGTGAAATTGGTCATGAGATAGAGCTTGAAGATATTGAGCTTAACTCCTTAGTGCCGGCGACATTAGCCGATATTCCTCTGGAGCAATTTCTTGAGCGTATTACCGAGCTCGATAGTGAGATGCTACAGCAGTTGCAGGCCGCAGCGGAGCAGAATAAGGTGCTTCGCTATGTGGCGGGGCTGGATGTGATCGAAGGTCGGTTAAAGGCTGGAGTGGGTCTCCAGTGGGTTGACAGAGAACATGCCTACGCCAATTTGACTCCAGGCGATAATGTCTTTGTGATCCGCAGTGCCTTCTATCAGGACAATCCTCTTATTATCAGAGGACCCGGAGCCGGACGAGAAGTGACCGCGGCTGCTGTGCAGTCGGATCTGGCGCAGATCTGCAGAGACCTGGTACAGGAGTAAGAAGGTGGCTTCGCTTCGGGGGCGCTTTGCTTCGAGGGCGCTTCGCTTCTAGGACGCTTCGCTTCGAGGTCGCTTCGTTTCGAGGTCGCTTCGCTTCGGGGTCGTTCTCAATTTCACTTCGAGAGAAGAGCAAAAGCTTTTCCTCGTAGCAGCTTTGCTGCGTCCTCGCAGGGCGAAGTCCGTCCCCTAAGGTGCTTTCCAACCGTCCTCTAGCGACGAAGTCGCGTCCTCATCTCATAGCAGCTTTGCTGCGCCCTCGCAGGGCGAAGTCCGTCCCCTAAGGTGCTTTCCAACCGTCCTCTAGCGACGAAGTCGCGTCCTTCCTTTTTAAGAACTATCATATTTGTATTTAGTACTCTATTTGCTATTGACTTAAATCAGAGTTTCTCTAATATGGATGTATAGACGTCCAAACGTCTAAAAGAATTTATTTATTGAAGATAGTCGTAGAGGGAATAGAAATGGGTTTTCATCATGCACAACATGCTACATCGCTAAACCAGAGCTTAGCCGAGCTTAATGGCGATATTAACGTTTCTTTTGAGTTCTTCCCTCCTGCCACTCCAGAGATGGAAAAAATCCTCTGGAATTCCATTCGTCGCCTCGAACCGCTTAATCCTAAGTTTGTCTCTGTTACTTACGGGGCGAACTCGGGTGTGCGTGACCGTACCCATGGGGTGATTGAGCGTATTCAGAAGGAAACAGATTTAGTTGCCGCGCCGCACCTCACCTTGGTCGATGCCAGTGATGAAGAGCTCAAGGAGCTTGCTAAGCATTATTGGAATTCGGGTATCAGGGATATCGTGGCTCTGCGCGGTGACCTGCCTGAAGGCAGCCCTAAGCCAACTCGTTTCGCCAATGACTTAGTGCGATTACTGCGTTCTGTCGCCGATTTTGATATCTCCGTTGCGGCCTACCCCGAAGTGCATCCCGATGCCCTTAATGCTCAGGCTGATTTGATTAATCTGAAGAAGAAGATTGATGCCGGCGCCAACCGTGCCATCACGCAATTTTTCTTCGATGTCGAGTCCTACCTTAGATTCCGTGACCGTTGTGTTGCGGCCGGAATCGATGTAGAGATCGTTCCTGGCATCTTACCCGTGACCAACTTTAAACAGCTTAAACGCTTTGCCGGTATGACCAACGTGTCGATTCCCGGCTGGTTACATAAGCAGTTTGAAGGTTTGGATGATGACCCGACGACCCGACAGATGGTGGGGGCCAATGTGGCTATCGATATGGTTAAAGTGCTGTCTCGTGAAGGTGTAAAAGACTTCCATTTCTACACCCTGAACCGCGCCGAGCTTACTTATGCCATCTGTCATACTTTAGGTGTGCGCCCGGGGAAATAAAGTTATAAGCCGTAAGTGTAGGAGTGGCTTTAGCCGCGAAGGCTTAGAAAATTAGAGCTACGAGCTACGAGTTGAAATCTATGCCCTGCCTTATCGGTGGGGCATTTTTATTATTCGGATAAAAATCTGTTCCGGGCTCGCTTAATATAGGGGGAAGGTTTTGCCCTGAAGAGTAGTGAACTGTTCCTGGAGAGCATGGCTCGGTTCAATACAATTTATCCTTGATGAATGATAATGTGCATAAGTTGAACAGAGCCTGTTGGTTCTTTATGATGAAGTCTTGGATGTTCGAGGAAAGAGTTGAGTTGGTGAGGTTATTTATGTTTCTCAACACTTTTTAAATTTAAGGATGAATTTGATGAAGTTTTTAGTGACGGTTTTTTTGCTGTTATCTCTGTCTGCATGTCATGGGATCAGGTTAAACACCAGTATGACACCCGGTGTCGATGAGTCTTTAAGAACCTATAAAGTTCAAGAGTACTCCATTGCTGAAATTCAGCGATATAAAGCCGAATCTCTGGGTAAGGTCGTCTCCTCCTATTGCAGAACCAGACCGACCCAGCCTAAACCTAGCGAGTCATTTCTTCTTGGCGAGCTTAAGTATAAAACTCAGAGGCTGGGTGGCAATGGCGTGGTGATCATGGAGTGTGTCGATCATCGCCTCAATAACAGCTGTAACGATTATCTGGAATGCAGAGCCTTAGCCTATCGCGTCGATTTCGATAGCTTGTAGGCTGCTACCGAGAGATAGCTTATGAATATCTTAATTGTGTCAGATATATTCGGCGTTTCTGCTCATTTAGAAGCGTTAAAACAGGCCTTCTCTGATGCTGGAAACTCTTGCCGTATCGTCGACTCCTATGGTGGAGCCTAGTTGTTTTCTGATGAACCATCGGCTTATGAGGCAGAGATTTTCAAACATCTTCTCTGCAGATACGCTAATTCGTTAAACATCTCCGAATATATTCATAATGTGGGCTGTTTAGAAGATGGTTCACCTTTCGGTGTTTTTCAAGGTAGTTGGCACTCTTTGCTTAGGTATGGTGTCGCCTTGTATGATGGGGTGAATCATCCTGCGGATGAGTTTTAAACTGCCACGAAGGACAAGCATAGTCATGAGTAAAAAACTAAAGCAAGACCAAATCTGCCCTTTGTGCCAACGACAAAACGGCTGTGCCGTCATTGAGGGAAAGGAGCTCAAAGATTGCTGGTGTAATCACACCACTTTTCCATCAAAAAAAGTTGTCGAAGAGGAGGCTCTGGAGCTTAAGGGGTGCATCTGTGAGAGGTGTATAGCTAAGCTAAAAGAGGAAGCAGATTTAGGACTGAAGAGGTTAGATTGAAGCAAGGCAGTGAGAGCTACATTCCATTCTCATTCAGTCTCATCAGGTAGGTAATCAGTTTAGAACTCAATTTCGAACTATAAATACTCCCGATATGAATGTCTCCCCAAATGGTGTGGCTTTGCTAATCAGCAATGGCATCATTTTGGCTGACACCCGTTTTTTAGTCGGCTCTCCCTTGGTGTATCTAGCCAATATTTACTATGCTTGGATCGATTCTCTTGTCTGAGAGTTTAACCGGTGAATGCGAGGTGAGCTATGGGCCAAAGGATTAGGTTGACTCTGATACTTCTCATGCTTGCTTTAAGCGTAACAGGCTGCCATTTTGAGAATGGAAGAGCACAGTCTGATGGGAGATATAGTATGGAACCGGTGGAAGAGATGGCGGGGGATCTCTCTGTCGTCGCTATTTTTGCTCATCCGGATGATGAGACCTGGATATCGGGAACGTTAGCAAAATTGAGCGATCATGGCGTAAAAGTCTTTCCTGTATATGCCACTTCAGGAGATGCTGGGAGTGACCATTCAGGGCAAAACTTATCAGGAAAGGCCTTAGCCGCAGCTCGGGAAAGAGAAGCGGTTGAAGCTAGCCGGGTATTAGGATTGATGCCTCCAATATTCTTACGTTTACCTGATGGGAAATTGAAACTTTATCAGGAAAAACTGAGAAATATGTTATCCGGTATCATTCGACAGCTGGAACCATCAGTATTAATGACTTTTGTAGAGGGAGGAATCACAGGGAATAATGATCATAGAGCTATTAGTGGTCTGGTCACTGAGTCTTTTTCTCTTAATTTGATCTATTTTGCAATATCTAAGACTAAGGCAAATCAACTTTCAACTACAGCCAATGAATTTGGAATAGATTATCTGGTTGAGAAGCCTATAGAGAATGGTGCTATTAGTTTGAGGGTAGATGTTTCTGATTACGCCGACAAGAGAGTAAAAGCTATGGCTGAGTATACAACTCAGTTTCCAGTAAAAGTGATGAATGCATTCGGTAAGTATGTAGAAACTGTTTCGATTGAAGAGCTGGTAATTGTAAAAAATAACAGTGTTATTAATGTATTGCTGTGCTATTTGGAAAGCGATAAGTGCTAGTTATTGGTCCGTCGATGGAATAGGAGGGGGACCTCCTATTCCATCGACGATTATCTCTCTGTAAATAACTTAGGTTTATGGTCGCCACTTTATGGTTTCTAGCCCCCAATTACTTAGCAACACATCTCTGATCCGCTCACGATCTGATTCAGTACTACATCCCCAGAGTTTGGAGCAGGTTCTTCCCGCAATTTTTGAACCTGTGCCAGATGATGTATCAGGTATAGATTTGTTTAACCTAGCAATCTCAGAATCGAAATATTCTGTATATTCAGGTGCCGTGATGACTATTGTTTCCATTTCATTAATAGGAGGATTAGAGCCGGCAGCTAGTGTGGCCTTAAAATCAGATTCAATTAAGCCGAATAACTCAGTCAGTTCCAAAGATGCTGTTTTAGGTGAGTTTTTTAATCTATTTGAAAACTTAATGGTCTCGTGGTTATTCAGTTTGTAAGCTGCAGATAACCATCTGTCAGCTTGCGGTATATCCTGAGGAATGAATCTACCATCGAGGTAGATCTTTCCAAGTACGAAGCATGCTGGTGAAAAATCATATTTAGTGGCTTTTTTTATAAGACTCACTCCTTTCTCTACATCTTGGAAATCTGAATCCTGCAAGTAGAGTACGCCTGCTTTATATTGCGCAGAAGTTATGCCAAATTTTGCTGCTCTTCTAAACCATTTTAGTGCTTGTTCGGTATTTTTTTCAGTACCATAACCTGCGTAGTATAACTCTCCAAGAGTCGCCATAGCTTCAGAATGCCCCCTTCGGGTAAGTATTCTATAGGCTGTGAAATATTCTTTGCACTCAGCCGTGTCACAAGCTTGTAAGTGGTTCGATGCTCTGGCTGTACCAGGAGTATAGCTTGCGATGACAAATACAATTATTGCCATCCAATAGATGAATCCTTTCATTTTTAACCCTTATTTATAGAAACATTTTTGTAACATGTAATGTTTTAACAGTTATTTAATTTGATTACAAATCGAACTAATATCATGGTGTGCAAAGTTGGGGGCAAATATGTTTATGATTCATTGCGCTGGATAGAAGGGGATTCGAGGAATTGACTTTGCACTTTAAAAGGGACCGTGACATTGTATTGCATCATGCTATTTCGTTTGAATTCAGGCTTTTAGCAAGCGTTTAGCGGCTTCTAGGATGGTCATTAACTAATACTTAGTAAATGGTATGCCCTCGGGGAGTGAGTGATGATATTAAGCGAAGTGAAGCATAATCAGTCGATAAAATTAAACTTATCTATTATGGCCGCAGTAATACTGCTCACAGCATGTGGAGGCTCTGATCGTGATTTTTGAAGTGACTGCTGTGGAGCGGATACTACACCCGATACACCGGCATCAAATACTGCACCGGTGGCTAATGCTGGTGCAGATATAACCTTTGCAGTAGATAGTCAATCGCTGATTGACTCTTAATGGCACAGTAAGGGCGTGGTTTTTTAGTTTGATATTATGATTTATTACTCTGGATGATCATCTTGTGGTTGATATAGCCAGCGAGACTCCGGTCGTAGAGCTATCTCCGTCTTTGCTTTTCACTTGTATTTGTTAATCCTGCTTAAAGACCTTGCAAAGTTGTGACAAAGGCAGAAAGGCTCAATACAGAGAATTGATTGAGATACAAAACATTAAGATAGATACACAAAGATATTTTCAGAGTATTAGGTCTGAAACTTAGCGTTCTACGAGTTTTGGAGACTCTTTTTTATGAAAATTCGTCTCTATTTGAGAACTGTTTCTAATATGAAAGTTCGACTTTTTTTTCTGTGCATAGTTGATGCTCAAGCCAATTCAATGCTTTTTGGGTTCCAATGTTAGCTCCCGAGAAAAGTTGGATATTGAGCTGATCAACCTGTCTCATTTCCGCGAATTGTGGGGGGAGCTTGGCATCGGATTCATCATAAAAAACCACCGCCGTTGCCTTTAGGTTTTCTTGTGATCCCATACATAGAAGTGTTTCATAGGAATAGCTGTAATTATTTTGTTTATCAATAAGTAAGGCGAAGTCGTGATTGAATATTGTACTCATATATTCATCGAACTCTCCTAGCATCTCGAGTGTGACCTCGACATTCGGCTCTATGGTTATCTGTGCAATGTTATTGGTTAAAAGTTCGACCGAACAGCCAAAACTGAACTTATGCATAATATCTTCCTGTTAGTTATTTTAATTATTTTAGCGCCCTTTAAACGTAGAACAGGTTTAGTGAAGCTGCAAAAAATAAGAATCAATTGGTCGTTTTAAAATGACGTTAGCATGAGAATACAAAAACGGGTGATAATTTTCAACAGGAATTGAGTTCAGTATGTCTTTATATTCAGTGGTTTAGTTGATTGGTGTCGATCTCAATAAATTACAGCCAAGCTATTCAGGTATTCGTCCTAAGTTACAGGGGCCTGGAGATAGTTTTAGGGATTTTCAGATCCAGGGAGAAGTCGAGCATGGTTTTAGCGGACTCGTAAATCTATATGGTATAGAGTCTTCGGGACTCACGGCCAGCCTTGCTATTGCCCGGTATGTGGCGGATAAGCTCACCATCGACTGAGCGTCAGTCTGGCTAGCTTTGCGTATCTTATAGATATTTAGATTTACGATTTTTTCAAATTAGAAACATCATAATGTACTAAATTTAGGAGTATCAGGATAAAACTGAAATTTCTTACGGACAAGATATTGATGGCTTATTTACGACTAGTTTGAGGTTTTGCATGCGTAATATCAGTATCGATTTGTATAAGTTGATAAGTTCCAGCTTACTCTTTTTGCTGTTTTCGACATTAGTCACGGTTGGTTTTGTTGTTGTCCTAACCGGAAGCGTTAACCGCCTTTTTCAATTAGATGTTCACCTGTCCGGAATCGAGATGGCTCTCTCTGTGGTCATGTTTGTTAGCCTTCCCTTTCTTGTTGGACGATTCTGCTACTACTTCTATCTTATGGTAAAGAGAGGCCGAAGAGAGGGGGTTCAGATATTTTGTTATAAAAACTTATTTAATCCGTTCAATTTCCTGCTGTTTCCAAGTTTACTTAATGCCTATGGTCAAGAGTCCAGAAGGCGTTGTTTCGTGTCTGTCATCTTATTATTCTGCATCTATGCTTTAGTCTTCTTTGTAGGAAGTAAACAATGATTTTGCTTGTGCTTGTATCGCCTTAGATTGGGCAAACAGCTTATCCATGATCTGCTTGAGTTGGTCATGCTCATCTTCACTGAGAACGGATAACAGTGCCTGCTCTCTTGCTAAAACCATCGGGGCTAACTCCCGATGCACTCTGAGTCCTTGGACTGTTAATTTTAATAAAGATGAGCGTTTATCACTCCTGTCTTCGACTTTTACGATTAACGCTTTGTTTATCATTTTGGCAAGGGCGCGACTGGTTTGCATTTTTTCCAAGTTGATCAGTTGACCTATATGTTTAGCCGAGAGTGCCTGACCCGTGCCAAGCACGGCGAGTATTCGCCATTCATGTCGTGTTAGATCGAAGTGACCCGTGTAGATCTCAGCAATATTATCGCTCACACTCGATTGCAGTTGTGTTAGCTGATAGGGAAAGAAGAGATCCATATCCAAACTGACTTCGAGGCTCTGACGAGGCTCTATGCTGTCTACAGCCATAAAAAGGGTCATCCTATAATGAGTTAAGCTCTCGATTATACCCAAACAGACATTAGATGCGACTTCATTCAATGGTTTATATCTTGTTGAAGATTCTCGATTTGACATACGTTGAGGATATATTGACCTACATGGCGAACAGGAGTACAGTTGGTAACACTTGTTACTATATTTGTTGGGGATTAGATTCGGTATGATTAATATTGAGCAGATACATCATGTGGCTTATCGCTGTAACGATGCTAAAGAGACGGTCGAGTTCTATAAAGATAAACTCAATATGGAGTTTCTGGTTGCCATTGCCGAAGATAAAGTGCCCTCAACACAAGAGCCCGATCCTTATATGCACCTGTTTCTGGATGCGGGCAATGGCAATATTCTAGCCTTTTTCGAACTTCCCAACTCTCCGAAGATGGATCGCGACAGAAACACACCCGAGTGGGTGCAACACATTGCGTTCAGGGTAAAAGATCGAGATGCCCTGGTAGAGGCTAAAGCCGAGTTGGAGACGAAGGGCGTAGATGTGCTGGGTATTACGAAACACGGCATCATAGAATCGATCTACTTCTTCGATCCCAGCGGTCATAGATTAGAGCTTACCTGTGTTACCGGCACGCCGGGGCAATTTGCAGAGTTGAAGAAGGTGGGACCAGCCATGTTGGAGGAGTGGTCAAGAACTAAGAAAGCGCCTAAACATGCAGCCTGGTTACATGAAGAGCAGTTCAATGGTAAGTAACGCATGATTGAAAGTGGCGCTGCCAATAGCAGCACTTATAAATAGATTACTCATAAACAAAACACCATCGCGGTACTGAGCGCTAATGGCCTCTCTGTGATGACGTGTTGTAGTTGATTGTGACATTTTTCAACGAGATATTTTCGTTTGAATAAGCTCTGTCTAAGTCGGCAGAGTATTCTTCCAGGCTCATCTTCAATGTTTGCCAGTTGCAAACTCAGCTTGTGATAATAAAGAATCAACTTCCGCTTAAAGGTTAATTTCTGTGTCGGGTCACTTAACAGACTTCGATAGTAATAAGATAGCTTTCGTCGTTCCCGAATGAGTTCGGGGAAAGCCTCTGTATCGAGTCTATTATCGATAAAGTCGAGTACCACTTTTTTCAGTAGCCCCATATCCTGCAGTGCTCTGGGGATTCTATGACCCACACCGGGTAACTTTAACCTGTTGATGACATTAGAATAACGCTCTACATGCAGGCGATCTGCTTTGAATAGTGGATCATAAATGATCGTTAAAGGAATACTACAAATTGCGGCATCTTTATTTAACGTAGAAAGGGACGAATTTTGACTGGCTTTTTGTACCTTTGGATCCCAAGGGGTGACTCGCTTGTCATAAGTGCTTAAGGGCATCAAGAGTAAAGCCCTGTCCAATTTTAAACTGTTAGCATAAAGAGAGGTGGCAAACCCTCCACGGCTTACCCCATATCCTATTCTCTCTGGAAATACACCTAACTCATCTCCCAGCTCTTCGAGGAAGTCTTCGAATTCACGGGACTGGTAATAGTTGTTCTCGCCTATATGAACAAATGAGATGGTATTAATTTTCTTTTTACTGAGAAAGTCGAAACCCCAAAGTGGCTTGTTTTCATCCATGCTTTTCTCATCTATGGCCTCACAACCCGGTGCAAAGGTAACAACGACAGGTTTCGAGGTGTCAATAATGAGGTACTGCATCATCATATCGCCGATACGCTGACGAATGTCTTGATTAAATTTCAGCATAGTTTGCAGTCTGAGAGATGTAAGGGGGGATTTTATTAATCTTGCTAAGCAATATCGCGTTTAGGGTGGGAGGAGTGTGAGCTGGACCTTGTAACAAATTGTACGGGTTATCAGTGTGCTACGTTAATGTTCAAGCTGTTTTTAATCGGTCTACTATATGTGTGATAACAGTTTCGATTGCGTATACAGATGTATATGCGAGGTAGTGGAAGAATGAGCAATTCCTGTTTTAAAGGTATAAAAAAAGGAGCCTCAGGCTCCTTTTTTTTACTCTGTCACTTCGTTAAAAGTGTACCGATAATTGATTACTCACCATCTTTCGATGGGTTACCTTTACGGTGTGGCTTTCTGTCACCCGATGGGCGACGGTCGCCAGAAGGCTTGCGTGGACGACGTGCTGGACGGCTATCGCCACCTGTAGGAATATCAGCACCTGCGGCATCACGGATATTAAGAGGTTTACCACAAACACGTACTTTCTTAAGGTGCTCTAGTACGTCTTTTGGCATTCCGTCAGGCAAGTCGATAGCAGTAACTTGATCAAACAATTGGATCTGACCGATGTAACGGCTGTCGATGTTTGCTTCGTTAGCAACGGCACCTACGATGTTACCTACGCCAACGCCATGCTCACGACCTACATCGATGATGTAACGGCACATCTTAACGTCTGGATTATCCTTCAATGAATCCGCTGCACCGAGGTTTGCTGGTGTTGGACGAGACTCACGACGTGGACGATCACCGCGCTCACTACGTTCACGCGAGCCGCGTTCGTTACGATCACGAGAGTTACGGTCATCACGGCTATCACGTTGACGTTCATGAATCGATGGTAACTGCAGTGGACGGTCTTTTTGTACTTGCTGCAGTAGTGCTGCGGCAAGAATGTCTGTATCGACTTCTAGTTGCTGACAAAGTTGAGCAACGGCGCCCTTCATGAAATCTAAAGAGTCTTTGGCGATAATCTCAGAAACTTGCTCACCTAGGCGAGAAAGACGACGCTCGGTCACAGTCTCTGGGCTAGGGACATCCATTGGTGAGATACGGCTCTTAGTCGCACGTTCGATAGTGCGTAGCATACGCATCTCTCTGTGTGTAACGAAAAGAATTGCCATACCAGTACGACCAGCACGACCTGTACGGCCGATACGGTGAACGTAAGCTTCGGTATCATATGGGATATCGTAGTTTACTACGTGCCCGATACGCTCAACATCGAGACCACGTGCCGCGACATCAGTTGCAATGATGATATCTAGCGTGCCACGCTTAAGTTGGTCAACGGCACGTTCACGTGCTTGTTGGTTCATATCACCGTGTAGTGGTGATGAAGCGTAACCGCGAGCTTCTAACTTCTCGGCTAGCTCAACACAACTGTTACGAGTACGAACGAAGATGATAATACCTTCGGTCTTCTCAACTTCTAAAACACGGACGAGTGCTTCAAGTTTGTTGTGTTGTGAAACTTGTACAAAACGCTGCTCAATAGTTTCAACAGTGGCAGTTGTCGCAGCAATCTTAACGTGTACAGGCTCAGACAGATACTTGTTAGCTACACGCTTAATCTGCTCAGGCATAGTTGCCGAGAATAGCGCAAGTTGACGTTGCTTAGGTGTATGCTCAAGGATCCATTCGATATCATCGATGAAGCCCATTTTTAGCATCTCATCGGCTTCGTCAAGTACCATCGCTTTCAGTGACTCTAACTTAAGAGTGCCACGGCGCATATGATCCATAACACGGCCTGGAGTACCTACAATGATTTGTGGTCCACGACGCAAAGCATTTAACTGCTGATGCATACTCTGTCCGCCGTAAATCGGCAGAACGTGTAGACCCTTCATAAATTTTGCGTAGCTACCAAAAGCTTCTGCGACCTGCACTGCAAGTTCACGTGTTGGTGCAAGTACCAAAATTTGTGGAGCATGAGTATTTGGGTCGATGCTGTTTAGTAGAGGCAGTGCGAAAGCACCAGTTTTACCTGTACCGGTTTGCGCCTGACCTAAAATATCTTTTCCGGCCATGAGAGGATCGATACTCGCAGCCTGAATAGGAGTTGGTTTTTCGTAGCCGAGCTCGTCAAGAGCACGCAACAAAGGCTCGGCAAGACCGAGTTCGCGGAAAGTTTTTTCACTGGATGACATGGGTTGTAGCCTTGTGGAATAGCAAGCACAATAAATGTACTTGGGTTTATAGACAGAAAATCAACCCCGTGTCGACTTCCCGCACCGAAAATTTATCAGTAAGCCAGTTATTATAGCAGGGTGCAATTGGTATTACCAATTAACATCGGTGGTTTTCGCCGGTAACCAGCTGAAATCATTAAAAACAACTTTGTTATTAGCGTGTTAGCTCGCTAAAAAAATAATTGTTTATTGAGATTGTGGCGTGTTTTGTAGTAGTAAACTGTTAATTATCAGCAGTTGATAGGCTGATTCAGTCACAGCGGCCAGAAATTTAAGATCTATTTTTTCTGTCGTGTCTGTGGGGGCGTGGTAGTCCCTATGTGGGGGCACTCCAAAGTAAAGCCAGGGGATCCCGGCTTTATGTAAAGGGTAATGATCCGACGCCCTGAGCCAATCGACACGCTTTAGCTCCCGCCCAAGTGCTCCGGGGTGGTTAGCCTTGATACATAAGCTGTTTTCTGCGGTGATCCGTTGTCGGATCTGGTTGAAATTTTTAAAGCCTCTCTTACCTTCAAGGTAAATAGCATAGGGTCTACCCGGCCTGCCGATCATATCCAAATTTATTGCCAACTCTATCTGTTCACTAGTGGGAATCGAAGCTGGATTATTCAAGCGTTCAACCAGTGCATAACCTCCGAAGAGTCCCTGTTCCTCGGCATCTGTCGCCACAAACATCAAGTTTGCTCTTTCTGTATTATCTTGAGTGGCGGCGCTTTGAGCTGCGATTTGCAGCATCGCGGCCACTCCAGACGCATTATCATCGGCTCCCGGATGGACTTTGCCTGCTTTTTTTCCTAAATGATCATAATGGGCAATGACGATCCGCCATCGACTGCTTGGTGTGGGAGATTTCAGAACCCCGACTAAGTTGATCCCCTGACGTTGACTGAATTGGTAGTCGTAGGTAAAGGGGATTGCATAATCGACAACATCATCAGATTCGGACGAGGGTAACCAAGGAGTGAGCCCTATCTGTGCAAATCGCTGGGAGATAAACTCTCGACTCAGTTTGGCGCCCCGAGTCCCGGTTTTACGTCCTTGAAGTGCCGGAGAGGTGAGTTGGTTAATATCACTTTTCAGATCAGTGGTGTTGGCCCAGTCGGATGTCACTCTTGCCCTGCATGAGGGAGACGTGTCGGTAGTGCAGCCGGAAATTAAGGTGATAAGAGTGATGACCGATAGGATGTGTGCAATTATCCCTACCTTGTTTAAGCCATGCTCTTGGACGGCAGCCGGACATCTCTTTGACACAATCACCTCAACTCATTAAAAGGCCATACAGACAAGCTAGCAGTAGATGTGAGGGAATGATAGGTGAGAATGACTCCGGCAGAGCATGCCGGAGTCCGGTTTAATTAAAACTGAGCAAATCTCTCTACTTTTCTAACAGGGGTTTAAGGAATCGGGCCGTGTGAGACGCTTCATGTTCCGCTACCTGCTCTGGCGTACCTGTTACCAGAATGGTTCCGCCTCCCGAGCCTCCTTCAGGACCTAAATCGATGATCCAGTCGGCTGTCTTGATGACATCTAAGTTATGCTCGATGACCACGATAGTGTTGCCATGTGCTTTGAGTCTATGTAGAACGTCTAATAACAGCTGAATATCGGCGAAGTGCAACCCTGTCGTCGGTTCATCGAGAATATAGAGGGTCTGGCCGGTATCACGCTTGGAAAGCTCCTTAGCCAATTTGACTCGCTGAGCCTCACCGCCGGATAAGGTGGTCGCACTCTGTCCAAGGCTAATATAAGAGAGGCCGACTTCGATCAGGGTCTGCAGTTTACGAGCGATGGCTGGAACGGCATCGAAGAAGGGACGTGCTTCTTCGACGGTCATATCCAGCACCTCGTGGATACTCTTACCCTTGTATTTAACCTCTAAGGTTTCGCGGTTATACCGCTTACTCTTACAGCTGTCACAGGGTACATAGACATCAGGCAGGAAGTGCATCTCAACTTTAATGAGTCCATCACCCTGACAGGCTTCACAGCGTCCGCCTTTCACATTGAAAGAGAAACGACCTGGCTTGTAGCCACGGGTCCGAGATTCCTGAGTCGCCGCAAACAGCTCCCTTATCGGTGTGAAGATACCTGTATAGGTCGCAGGGTTCGATCTAGGGGTTCGGCCAATGGGACTCTGGTCAATATCGACCACCTTATCGCAATGATCCATCCCTTCGATACTTTTGTATGGCGCGGGCTCATCGACGGTTGCGCCGTTGAGTTGTCGGTGAGCAATCTTGTAAAAAGTATCGTTAATCAGTGTCGACTTTCCGGAGCCCGATACGCCCGTGACACAAGTGAACAAACCCACAGGGATCGTGAGATCGACATCTTTGAGGTTATTACCGCTAGCTCCAAACAGCTCGATAAGCTTATCGCCATTGTAGGCCACACGCTCTTCGGTGATGTGGATCTGTTTCTTGCCTGAGAGATATTGGCCGGTAATAGACTCTTCACAGTTGAGAATATCTTCTAACGTACCATCACTGATAACTTCACCACCGTGGACGCCTGCACCCGGACCGATATCAATAACATGATCGGCCATTTTTATGGCGTCTTCATCGTGTTCGACGACTATGACGGTATTTCCCAGATCCCTGAGATGGATGAGAGTTTGTAGCAGGCGTTCATTGTCACGTTGATGAAGGCCAATCGAGGGTTCATCGAGCACATACATCACACCGACCAGCCCCGCACCAATCTGGCTTGCGAGTCTGATACGTTGTGCCTCACCGCCTGAAAGAGTATCGGCCGAACGTGACAGGCTAAGGTAGTTCAGGCCGACGTTAACGAGGAAGCCTAATCTGTCGCGAACCTCTTTAAGGATCTTATCGGCGATCTGTGCCCTTTGGCCTGTGAGCTCTAGGTTTGAGAAATAGTCCATCGCTTCACCAATTGACCATTGGGTCAACATGGGAAGGTTCAGATCATTGATAAAGACATTTCTCGCCTCTTCACGCAGACGTGAACCGCCGCAGCTCTGACAAGACTGGGTGTTAATAAACTTAGCCAACTCTTCACGGACCGCATTAGACTCAGTTTCACGGTAACGTCTGTCCATGTTATTGAGAATGCCTTCGAAAGGATGGTTACGGACAACCACATCCCCACGGTCATTAATATATTTAAAGGCAATACTCTCGGTACCTGAACCATAGAGCACCAACTTTGTAACTTCTGCACTGAGCTCTTGAAATGGCTTTTCAATATCGAATTTATAATGTTCGGCCAGGGAGGTGAGCATCTGGAAGTAATAAAAGTTGCGTCTATCCCAGCCTCGAATCGCACCACCAGCCAATGAAAGTTCAGAGTTCATGATCACACGTTCAGAATCAAAAAACTGCTGTACGCCTAATCCGTCACAGGTGCCACAGGCTCCGGCCGGATTATTGAAGGAAAATATTCTCGGCTCGAGTTCAGCCATCGAGTAACCACAGTGAGGACAGGCAAAATTGGCGGAGAACAAGAGCTCTTCGCTCTGGGCTGGCTTGTCACTATCCATATTCGCGACGGTGACAATACCGCCGGAAAGTTCGAGGGCAGTCTCGAACGACTCGGCGAGCCTTTGCTTGATCTCTTCACGAACCTTAAATCGATCGACGACCACCTCGATGGTGTGCTTTACATGGAGTTCAAGCTCTGGCGGATCGGTGAGATCGCAGACCTCTCCATCGATGCGGGCGCGAATAAATCCTTGGGCAGAGAGACTGTCCAGCAGTTTTACATGTTCGCCTTTACGGTTATTGACCACAGGAGCCAGCAGCATCTGGCGACTGCCTTCGGGTAACTCAATGACTTTATCGACCATCTGGCTGATGGTTTGCGCCGCCAATGGTTGGCCATGAGTAGGACAGCGTGGCTCACCTACGCGTGCAAAGAGCAAACGCAGATAATCGTAGATCTCTGTGATGGTTCCCACTGTCGAACGTGGGTTATGAGACGTCGATTTTTGCTCGATCGATATGGCCGGACTTAAGCCTTCGATATGGTCGACATCGGGCTTCTCCATTAAGCTTAAAAATTGGCGCGCATAAGCCGATAGTGATTCGACGTAACGTCTCTGGCCTTCGGCATAGAGAGTATCGAATGCCAGAGACGATTTTCCCGATCCCGATAGGCCGGTAATTACGATTAACTTGTCTCTGGGAATTGTCAGGTTGATGTTTTTTAGATTGTGGGTGCGGGCGCCACGTACTTCAATCTTGTCCATCTTTCTCTCTGTATGCCGAATAAAAAAGAGATCGATTATCGCATAAAAATTGACTCAGGTCTCACTTATCAGCTTCCGTAATTATGTATTCATTTGAGCCTGTTCAGAGCTGTGAAGCAGAGTTTATAAGAGAAGCGGCCTGTTCGGCTAACCAGACCCCCCCCCCTTTTACCTGCCTATAGAATGCCTCTTTTATTATTTTCCTTTTGGGCTATTGAAATAATTTGTGATAAATACCAATTCCTATAAGTAGCTAGCCATTCAGCGGGAGTTCAAAGTTCTGTAGGCAAGACAGGCACTTGAAGCTAATAGTTATTCTATATCGAAAGTGTCTAACGAAGCCTGCGGTGCTTTGAAACCCGCCCTAAGGGAGACTCGCAGGCATTCTACTTCAGCGTTGCATTGACTCAAAAGGGAATAACCATTTTCGCATCAATGCGTCTTGAATTAAAAAGCCTGAGAGCCTCTGAACTGGTTACATATTTATAGGAATTGGTATAAACTTCGCGGCTTATTTATGTATTCAGATCAGGGCGGAATATGTCCAATAACGGACTCTCAAAGACCGAGAAAAAAGTCGCGTTTTCTCTAGCCAGTGTATTTGGTTTACGCATGATGGGCTTGTTTATGATCATGCCTGTCTTTGCACTTTACGGGCAGCACTTAGAAGGCTTCTCACCTTTGTGGGTGGGTATTGCGATTGGTGCATATGGTCTCACTCAGGCTGTATTACAGATCCCTATGGGGATCTTATCTGATAAGTTCGGGCGAAAGCCGATCATTCTTGCGGGCCTGCTACTGTTTGCATTCGGTAGCCTGGTCGCAGCCAATGCCGATACTATCTATGGTGTGGTCGCGGGTCGTGCAATTCAGGGAATGGGCGCCATTGCCGCCGCGGTACTGGCCTTGGCTGCCGATCTGACTCGTGATGAGCAGCGCACTAAAGTGATGGCAATTATCGGTATGTGTATCGGATTCTCCTTCGCACTCTCTTTGTTAGTCGGCCCTATCGTCGCTCAGTATCTCGGGTTGTCGGGTCTGTTTGCGATGACGGCGGGTTTAGCTGTATTGGGTATGCTCATTGTGCAATTGTTAGTGCCTACTCCAATCTCTCAGGCCCCTAAGGGCGATACTCTCGCTACACCGGCTAAATTAAAGGCGATGGTGACGGATCCTCAGCTGTTCAGGCTCGATGCGGGGATCTTTATTTTGCATTTAGTACTGACCGCAGTTTTTGTGGCACTGCCATTGGATCTTGTCGATGCCGGCTTGGTGAAAGAGAAGCATTGGATGCTTTATTTCCCGGCATTTATGGGCGCTTTCTTCCTGATGGTGCCGTTGATCATCATAGGTGTGAAGAAGAAAAATACTAAGGCGACTTTCCAGGTTGCTCTACTCCTTATGATGATGGCGTTGGGCGCGATGGCACTATTTGCCAATAACCTCATGGTATTGAGTGTTGCGGTAGTCCTGTTTTTTACCGGATTTAACTATTTAGAAGCCTCACTGCCCAGCTTGATCGCTAAGTTTTGTCCCGTAGGAGATAAAGGCTCGGCGATGGGAGTCTATTCTACCAGTCAGTTCCTGGGTGCCTTCTGTGGTGGTTTATTAGGCGGTGGTGCATATCAGTTAGTCGGAGCCGCTGGTGTGTTCGCGGTCGCGTTATTCTTAATGGCCATCTGGTTAGTATTGACCTTAGGTATGGAAAATCCGGTATTGCTGAAGAGCTATACCCTTGAAGCTACAGTGGAAGGTCGGGATCAAGCTAAAGCGATGGCGACCGAGTTATCTCAGCTTGCAGGGGTTGCCGAGGCAATCGTTGTGCTCGAGGAGAAAGTCGCATATTTAAAAGTTGATGAGCATTTCGATTTGAGAGAAGCTCGAGCTGTGTTAGGCTCTGTCAGTTAATTCGTGTTGGTGTGAAAATAGACCGATTTTTTCGTGGGAAGAGATCCGTTATGCGCTTAATCCTGATGGTATTAAGCCCGGACCAGACGTAAAATTTTTGTAATTTGTAAGAATATCTCAGGAGATTTCAATGGCCAGTCGTGGTGTCAATAAGGTAATTTTGGTCGGTAACTTAGGGAAAGACCCTGAAGTTCGTTACATGCCAAATGGCAATGCCGTAGCCAACTTTACAGTGGCGACGAGTGAGTCTTGGAAAGACCAACAAGGTCAGCCACAAGAGCGTACAGAGTGGCATAACATCGTTATGTATCGTCGTTTAGCGGAAATCGCAGGCGAGTACCTTAAGAAAGGTTCTAAGGTATATATCGAAGGTAAATTGCAAACCAGCAAGTGGCAGGATCAGTCTACTGGCCAAGATCGCTACAAGACAGAGATCAATGCTAACGAAATGCAGATGCTGGATAGCCGTGGTCAAGGTGGCGGACAACAAGGTGGCTATGGCCAACAGCAGGGTCAGCAACAGCAGAACCAGTACAATGCACCTCAGCAGCAGGCTCCGCAGCAAGGTTATGCACCTAAGCCGCAGCAAGCACCTCAGCAGGCTCCACAGCAAGGTTATGCACCTAAGCCGCAGCAAGCACAACAGCAAGCGCCTCAGCAGCAAGCTGCACCTGCTCAGCAGCCAGCTTATGCGCCAAAGCCTCAGCAAGCTGCACCTCAGCAGCGCCCAGCGCCTCAGCCTCAACAGCCAGCGCAAAATTTCACTCCAGATCTGGATGACGGTTGGGATGATGATATCCCGTTCTAGCCCGGAGCGTTTACGCTTAAGGTAAGAGATCTATTTAAAGCCCGGCATTGCCGGGCTTTTTTATACCCTCAGGATATGAAACTCAAAAGTCGTCACGCCCCTTTCGTAACTAACAAGTAGACTAGTGCTAACCACGTTATAATTTAAGTATTAAAACTAATGCGTTAGGTGTGGTAGTCACCAAGTGCCTTATGTTTGTCGCCCTCCCTCCCCCGCGCCCATTGTTCACAATTCGTGCGAACTTGGTTCGCAAATCTACGCGGTATTGTTTTTCGGTATTTAATATTGATTAATGACGATGGGGTTGAGAGTGCTTGTATCGGCTTTTTTCTAGTCAGCTAAGACTGTTGGCGAGATAGGGGCTGAAGGTTTTGTATTGTTTAAATAATTGATTTGAAGACATTTCAAGTGTATCAATTGGGAATGTTTTACATCAGGGACTGCCCAGTTTATGCCTAAGCTTTCATTACCAAGCGAATACGGCCATGTGACCTTCGATAAACCTGGAACGGCCGATCTCATGTATATGACGCGCTCGCCAATGCCGATATTAGCACCCGGCCAAGTACTGATTAAGGTGCACGCCGCCGGTGTCAATGGCCCGGATGTCGCGCAGCGCCGCGGGATCTACCCGCCTCCACAAGAGGCAAGCCCCATACTTGGACTAGAGGTCGCAGGGGAGATCTGTGTCGTCGCGAAGGGAGTGGAGCAGTGGGAGCCTGGCGATATGGTGTGCGCCTTAGTGCCCGGAGGTGGTTACGGCGAGTATGCGGTAGCCTATGCCCGTCACTGTCTGCCGGTGCCTTGTGGTTGGTCATTTCAACAGGCAGCCGCCATTCCAGAAACCTTTTTTACGGTCTGGGGAAACCTGTTTATGCGTGCAGGCTTGAAAGCTGGTGAAACCGTACTTATTAATGGGGCTTCGGGCGGTATAGGCAGTGCGGCCATCGTCTTGGCTAAGGCATTTGGTGCTCGCGTGATAGTGACCTCGGGGAGTGATGAGAAGTGTGCTTATTGTCGAAATCTGGGAGCCGACTTAGCTATCAACTACCAGGATGAGGATTTCGTCGAGCCTGTCATGGAATATACCCAAAACCAAGGTGTGGAGGTCGTATTTGATGTTGCTGGCGGCGATTTTATCAACCTGAACCTTAAAGTGTTAGCCATGGATGGACGAATGGTTTCTGTCGCCATGCAGCGCGGCGCTAAGGCGCAAGTTGATATCTTCCGTATCATGGCTAAGAGAATTAGTTGGGCGGGTTCAACCCTGCGCCCTCAGAGTGTAACGGCTAAAGCCGATATTGCTGAAGAACTCTTGGAATATGTGTGGCCAATGCTTCAGGAGTCGATAAAAGGTGGCTCTAATAAGTTGATTTCCAACTTAATCCCTAATATTTATGCTGAATTTCCTCTGGATGAGTGTGTTTGTGCTCATGAGTTAATGGAGTCGGGAGCCCATAGAGGCAAAATTGTATTGGCCCTTACCTGACATGATTATTAAAAATAAAAACTTGATTAACTGATTCTTTATACTAAATTCGATATGAGTTTAGAAATTCATTTATTGAAGCAATTCTCAGCGACTAAAATGAGATGGTTTGCTCGATACGGTGGGGAACATTGAGATGATGCTTCCCGATATTGTAATGGCATAGGTGAGTGAGATTAGGGACTGGCTTGCATCTCTAACTTAAGTATTTCTCCTGTATGTGTTGATTTAAGGGTATTGGCATATATGTATAACACAGTAAAGACAGCAGTCTGGTATGGCGAATTAAGAGCATCTAGTGGTAATGCTATCGTTATCCATGATAAACAATTTCCGGAAGCTTCGGCTGGGCGCATCTATCTCTATAATGCCGAGAGAGATTCGATAATTGAGTATGCTGAGGAGATCGTCAAAAACAATCTTCATGATCTGGACAAGAAGGCCGTGAAAGCTGCCGAAGAGGCTTACGGAAGCGCCTGGAGTGCTACTCGCTCCGAATTTATGCAAAAACATGAAGGTTGGGTTGAGGCAAATACAACTAAACATATCCCCCTGATTAAGAAGCCGACTCCCAGACCCAAACCCGATGAGGGCAATGATGATAAAGATATCAACAGTGAGGTCGATCTGGAGGGGTCTGAAAGCCTGGACCGTGAGTTTACCGACGGCTGGTCAGGTGGGCTGGAAGAATAATACTAATCGGTATAGATCAAAGCCCGGGCCCTATCATTCAGGTGCCGGGCTCTTTTTCTTTAAAATGTCTCGAATTGATAACGACTGATATGATGATAAACCTGACTTGGTTTTATCCAGGGATCGCCAAGTAACTCTGTTTGATTAGGTGCATCGGGGAGTTGTTGAGGTTCGATACAGACCGCTTGATGACGCTTTAATGTCTGCTTATTTCGGCCCGGGTTACCTTCAAGGAAGTTGGCGCCATAGACCTGTACACCCGGCTGATTGGTATACAGAGTCATGTTGCGACCAGATTCGGGGGCACTAAGATTACCGAAACGAATTAACTCTTTATCAGTATTTTTCATAAGATAACAGTGGTCCAATCCTCCTGTTTCTTGGAGCTCATCGGCCTCCTGAATGCTCGCCAGAGTTTTAGACTTCCTGAAATCCAAGTTACTGTCAGCCCCCGCTATGACATTGGTGGGGATCCCGGTTGAGTTCGTTGCCAGATATTCAGGGCTATCTATTTGCAGACGGTGGTTGCCGTTGCTGTCGGAGCGACTCCCCTCCAGGTTAAAGTAGCTATGCTGAGTCATGCTGAGTGGGCAGGCTTTGTCTGTGGCTGCAAAGATCTCTACATAGAGGTTATTTGCCACCAGACGGTAATCTAGCTGAATGTTACAGTTACCGGGGAATCCCATATCACCATCGGGGCTGACCAGACTCAAGCGAACACCATCGGGAAGCTGACCTATGTTCCACAGCTTTCTATTGAAGCCTTCCTGGCCGCCATGTAGACAGTTATTTGATTGATTTTTATCTAAATTATAATGCTCATCATCGAATGAGATCTGCCCGTTAGCAATTCTGTTTGCATAACGCCCGGCAATCGCGCCTAAATGAGCATCTTGGGCCAGATAATCTTCGGCCGAGTCACAACCCAGGACGATGTTGCCGCGTTCGCCGTCTCTGTCCGGTGTCCACAGAGAGCGGATGATGCCGCCCAGGCTTAATACTTCGAGGGCTAAGATGCCATTATCTATTCTGACACGCTCAATTTGACCACCACGGGGATCATCCCAGGGATCCAGCGGACGAAAACGTACCATAAAATGCATCCTTTCCTTTGTTGTTATATCTATTTCAGCCATTGTCCAAGGGAACAGCCGATAAGGTGTTAGAAGGTTAATAGACCTCTTTATCGATTCGTGTGGCCCCATCGCTGGCAGAGCAGAGGTAAACCGTGGGTTCCAGTCCTGTCTGTTTTGGGTACTCAGCTTCAATGGCTTCGACCACAGCGTCAGTCAGCTCATGGTCAACGAGAGCGACCACACAGCCACCAAAACCGCCGCCAGTCATTCTTACGCCGCCACGGGGGCCGATAACATCAGAGATTATCTCAACCAGTGTATCGATTTGAGGGACCGTGATCTCAAAGTCATCTCGCATAGAGGCATGAGATTGAGCCATGAGTTCGCTTAATGTGCTGATATCTCCGGCTTCCAGTGCATGACAGGCATTCTGAGTTCGCCTGTTTTCGGTAAGCACATGGCGGGCTCGTCGATAACACACATCCGACAGCTCAGATTTTGCGGCTTCAAGCTGAGAAAGTTCAAGGTGTCTCAGGGAATCCAGTCCAAAATGGCTTGCCACCTCTTCGCATTGTTCGCGGCGCAGGTTGTACTCGGAATCGACTAATCCACGTTGAACATTAGAATTGACTATGATGAGAATCAGGCTATCGGGTATATGAACGGGTTCGCTGTCAAAGTCTTCACAATCGATGAGTAGGGCGTGATCCTGTTCACCCAGGGCACTGATCATCTGATCCATGATCCCGCAGGCACATCCCACATACTGGTTCTCACCACGTTGCGCCATTTGAGCGACGGCAAGAGGAGAGAGCCTGAGTTGGCTGCAATCATTAACGGCTGTACCGAATGCGAGTTCCAGTGCCGCAGAGGATGAGAGGCCGGCGCCAAGAGGAACGTTACCGACGACTGCAATATCTAACCCCTTTGCGGGTAACCCTGATGCCGCCATTGCCGCTGTGAACCCTTTGAGATAATTGACCCAGCCATCTTCGGGTGTCATGACACCTTCCTGGCCGAAAGCCCACTCTTTTATCTCACCGGGAAAGGCATCGGAAACGGCGCGGTAGATATCATCCTCACGGCGTTTTACCGCAACGATGGTATGGAAGTTGATTGCTGCTGGCAGAACGAAGCCATCGTTATAGTCGGTGTGTTCACCAATCAAGTTTACCCGGCCCGGTGCCAGGTAAAGGTCATCAGCCGTAGTGCCAAAGGTTTGCACAAATAATTTGTTCGCGCGCTGTGCGGGGTTCGACATGTTTTAATTTTTCTCTATGAATATAAATGCCAGAGACCTGTTTATTTCCTTATGACAGGTTTGCTCGTTGCGATATTTTTTAGACTGTATACTTCGTTATATCACGACTTAACTCTGGCTGTAACTCAGTTTTTACAGAGTTAATCTATTTTTTTTCGTTTGTATCAGGGGTTAGGGTTGAATTTCTGAGTTTGATAATAAAATCTAATAAAATTAGAGCGGGCGATACACAAATCGAACGCTCTCTTTACATTTGGCTAACTTTCGACTGCCGCTAATTGTGGGTCTGTTCGCTGTGCAAAGACGAACTTGCTCAACAGCAAGGTGACCGTAATCGTAGCAACAAGGGTAATGGCCATCATATGAATAAAGTGGAATGGACTCCATATGAAGGTAAAGATGGCATAGATCAGCACGCCGAAGATAAGGCCTAGCTTGATGGCATTGGCATGTACATTTTTGAAGACCAGGGCGCAGATAAATGCGGCCAGTACCGGCATAGAATAGAGGCCGTTAAGCTGTTGCAGCAAGGAGATAATACTCTCAGATTTAGCGAAAATGGGCACAAGTACTACCGATATCAGAGTGAAAACCAGTGCCACCCGAGTCCCTATCTTACGGACGTCAGCATTGGGGTTAACATAGTTTTGATGGATATCGCAGGTATACAGTGCGGCGGCCGAGTTCAAACAAGAGTTAAATGAGCTCAATACGGCCCCGGCAATCACGGCCGCGAAGGCACCGGATAACCAAGGCGGCAGAATGTCACCCACCAATCTGCCATAAGCCACATCGCCAACATCGCCATATAGCTTGAAAGCCACTATACCGGGCAGTACCACAATGATAGGAACGATAAGCTTCATGATAACCGCGGCATATAGGCCCTTCTGTGCTTCCTTTACCGACTTTGCTGCCAGCGCTCTCTGGGTTATTACCATGTTGGTTCCCCAGTAGAATATCTGAATGAAGATCATCCCGGTTAATAGTGTATGCCAGGGAATATCAGACTGATTATCGCCAATAAGCGTGATGCGCTCGATAGGGACGCCGGAAAGATCCCAATTAACGGCGTTCATGGCGAGAAATGAGACCACTATGCCCATCAAGATAAGCCCTATTCCATTTAAACTGTCGGAGATCGCGATCGCCCTAAGACCACCGAAGATGGCATAAACGGCCCCGACAACGGCGAAGATGATCGCGAGTAGCGTGACGGGTATCTGTAAACCAAACATAGACTTCATAAACAGCGAACCGGTATAGAGGACCACTGGCAGTAATATGAAGGCATAGCCCAACATAAAGAGCACAGAGACCATGGCGCGAATGCCCTTGTCATTATATTTACGTTCGAGCAGTTCCGTGGTTGTGGTGCAGTTGTACTTGTAATAGATAGGGATGAGCCATTTAGCCAGAATTATCAGTCCCACGGCGGCGGCTATCTCCCACCAGGCGACGAGTAGCGCTTGAGCACCGTTCATCCCGACAATCTGCTCGGCGCTGATGTTCGTCATCATCAGGGAGCCGGCAACTACGACCCAGCTTAAGCCTCCGCCGGCAAGGAAGTAGTCTCTGCTGTCGCTGCTATCACGTTTGATATTGCGACACTTTAGGTAGGTGATTAATCCCACCGTTGACGTTAGGCCAAAAAATATGGCGAGCTGAACTATCTGTTCCATCTTGATTCCTTGTTTTTCTACTCTTATTTTTATTAATCAGCGACGGCAGACTGCTGAATCTCAGTTATTTAATTGAGCCTGACTTATACCGATTGGAGTTACTCTCGGGCCAGCTGTTGTAGTTGGCTCTGCGCCGTTACGGGGACGAGCCTGAACTCGAAACTCATCTTCTCGGCCTTAATTCTGTACTTGTCATGTACGGGGCGCCCCCATGAGGTATCGCCACCGACTCCCATCTGTTTGAGATCTATATTCCAGGTGACAAAATCACGGAGCGGGATCTCACCACCGTGGTTTTGGGTCACCGGGACTAACCCCGATGCCGAACCTTGTGCATCACCTGCTCTAAAGTCGATATCATTCAGGCTAAAGGGCCATAAGCTGGTTTGCATCTGGTTTGCCGCTACGGCCATCAGCCCGGTCCCAGCGCTGTTTCTGACTGCTGCATAGCTGATCTGGGTTCGTTGCCCAGTCTCCTGGGGACGTGAATACCGGTGAAATAATTTCTCTATCGGCAGTTGGTACCAACCTAAAGGATTACCTGAAGCTCTGTCTGCATAGGTTTCTTCGGGGCCGCGTCCGTAATAACTCAGGTAACGCTGATCAAAAGGCAGGCGAGTCGTAAAGCCAAATTTTGGCAGATCCGGCAGGCTGGCCTTGCCAGGGTTAAAGGTCGTCTTCACCATGAGTTCGCCACGCTTATTTACACGGTATTGGCTCACTAAGGTGAAACCTAATTTGAGATGCTGGTGGGTCACAATCAGGCCGTGCTCCTCGAACGGCTCGATGGACTCGAGGGTGAGTTGAGCCGCGGCATCTTGCCATACTCCTCCCCAGTCTGGCATGCCGTTACCTAAGTCATTATCTGTTGGCGCTCGCCAGAAGTTGGCCATTAAGGGGGCTTCGAGCCGGGATTCACCATCAATCTCTATCTCGGTTAACCAGCCGGAAGTTTTGGATATTGAATAGTGGTTATCCCCGTGGCTGAGTTGCCATCGAGTTTCTGCTTCCGCCAAACTGGTTGCCGTGCTGACGACAGATAGGTTCGGGCTGGCTTCCTGCAGTAAGTATTGAGCAAATGCCAACTCATGGCCTGCGGGGAGCAAAGGTCTGGGGACTGCCAGTGAAACAGAGAGTAGTAACCGGTATTCGTATCTGTTATCGAGTGGAAGCGCTAGCTTGCTTGTGAGCTTGATAGTGACAGATTTGGCTTCACCGGCCGCGATCACAGGCATGGGGTCCTGACCGCTCGCGACGGCTATGCCATCTTTTTGCAGCGACCAGCTCAGTGTCATTCCACTGGTGCTTTGAAAGTCATATTTGTTGGTTAGCCTGATACTGGCACTCTTGTCATCGAGATTGTCATCGAAAGTGCCATCGAACTTGAAATTATCGAACCCTATGGCTTGATAGACCTTCTTTACTTCACTCAGGTGAGGGTGCGGATTTCGGTCCGGATCGACTAAACCGTTATTGAGAAAGTTACCGTCTGTGGGCATATCCGGGTGGTAATCCTTTCCGTATGCCCAATACTCTTCTCCCTTGTCATTGGTGAACTTTAGCGATTGATCCACCCAGTCCCAGATAAAGCCGCCTTGCAGGTTCGGGTACTTTTCTATGACATCCCAGTAGTCCTGAAGGTTGCCAACCGAGTTGCCCATGGCGTGGGCATACTCAATCATGATCAGTGGCCGGTCGGTATGCTCTTTGGCGTATGTTTCAATTCGCTCAATAGAAGGGTACATAGGGGCGACGATATCGGTATAGGCGGCCATGCCTGCGGGTTCATACTGAACCGGACGACTGGGGTCACGCTGTTTAACCCACCGATAGAGTTGTTCAAACAGTTTTCCTTCGCCGGCCTCGTTACCCAGAGACCAGATGATAACCGATGGGTGGTTCTTATCCCGTTCAAGCATGCGCTCGATGCGGGCCAGATGGGCCGGATACCAACTCATTTCGTTACCGAGTTGGGTCTTTTCATCGATGGCGAGAGGATGAGATTCGATATTGGCTTCATCGATAACGTACATGCCGTACTTATCGGTCAGATGGAGCCAGTACGGATCGTTAGGGTAGTGAGAGGAGCGAACGGCATTGATGTTGCTTTGTTTCATCAAACGGATATCTTGTTCCATGCTCTCGCGGCTGACGACATGACCGGTCAGTGGGTCAGTTTCATGGCGGTCGACACCACGAATGGTGATGGCCCGCTTATTGACCAACAATTGCCCCGCCTTGATCTGTATGTGACGAAAACCGATATGTTGGCTACTGGCCTGCAATAACTGCCCCGAGTCATCTTTCATACTCACTATGAGCTGGTAGCGATTTGGTGTTTCGGCGTTCCATAGCAAGGGTGATACCAGCTTAGCCTCGAAATTGATGCTGTTATCCCCCTTCAATATCAGGCGCTGGCTGCCGCTTGCCTCAAGCTCGCCAGCTGGTGAAAATAGTTGATAGCCTACCGAGACAGGGGCTGCAGTTTGATGGTTTTTTAGCTTGAGGCTTAATGCCAGCTCCACTTTGTCTAAGCTGCTATTGAGTCTGTAATTTGCATCGATGTCGCCGATCCTCTGTTGAGGCGTGGCAAAGAGGTAGACATCCCGCTCGATGCCGCTCATGCGCAGCATATCCTGACTTTCAAGATAACTGGCGTCACTCCAGCGAATGATCTTCATCGAAAGCAGGTTTTTTCCCGGCTTGAGGTACTGAGTAATATTAAATTCGGCCGGCGTCTTAGCCCCTTGGCTGTAGCCAACCTCTGCGCCGTTAACCAATAGAGTCAGTGAGGATCTTGCGGCGCCCACATGGAAGAAAACCTGTTTGCCTTGCCAATCTTCGGGCAGGGTGAATTCGCGTCGATAACTGCCCGTCGGGTTATGATCTTCTGGGGCATCGGGCCAGCTGGTGGTGAAGGGGTAGCGCTCATCGAGGTAGATGGCATGACCGTAACCCTGCGTCTCCCAGTTACCGGGAACCTGAATGCTGCCCCAGTTCGTGGGTTCATAGTTGCTGTTGGCAAAGTCTTCAGGGACAGATGCAGGGTTAGGCGCATAATGAAACTGCCATATTCCATTCAGATCCATGAAATTTTTGCTATTTCGATAATTGTCGGCACTCGCCTTCAGGATTGAGCCATAGGCGAAGAAGCTGGCATGTGGAGGCTCTTTGTTGACCTCAAATACCGAGTGATCTTGCCATCGCTCCGCAGCTTGGGAAGTGAGGCTGCATAAGCCGAGGAATAGGGTGCTGGCAAGGGTGATGGCTTTTGACATTAAATGACCTTTTCTATTCTTGTTATTTATCATCGGTATCTGCAATTAATTATCTCGCCCAGACGATGGCAATATGACGATTATCGGGGCTGATAGCGATTCGGGAGGCGCTGTGGTGAGCCGGTGTCGGGGGAGCAAGTTGAGTGACCGCTTGCCACTGAGCACTTTGCCACTGAGTGCTTTGCCATTGGAGAGTCTGGTCTGTGTGATCTGTTTTTGATGTGACAGGCCAGGCTCTGAGCTGGTTTGCCTCAATATTGAAGATCCAGCCATTGCTGCTCCAACCATAATCCTCGCTGCCGTTACCAATACTGATAAGCGGTGTGTGGCTGCCGGAAATGGGGACAAACCGCTTGATCACCCTGTCGCCATCGGGCTGTTTATGCAGGTAACTGAAAGCCTTCTCGTTTGGAATGGCGTGAATACTACGACCGGCATTAGCGACGACAAAGTGCCGTTCATCTGCCTGCGCACCTAAAGGTTCGAAGTAGAGGCTATAGGCGTAACGCGCCCAGATTAGTGTGCCGAGAGAGGAATGATGGGTGTAATATCCACTGGGGATCATGCTATTTATGGCGCGTTGTCGGGGGGAGCCAGCTTTTTCAATCCAAACACTCTGGTGTGGCACGCCTTGTTCGACGACGTAACGAATGCCATTGGCTGCGGGTTGGGGAGAGTACTCACTCTCTTTTGGGGTATCTGTAAGTTGAGTGATCGCGGCTGTTGCTACTCCATCACGAATAAACTGGTACTGGTAGATATCGTTATGGAGGCCGCCCCTGTCAGAGGCAAACAAGATACTGCTGCTATCTAAGGTAAATGATGGTTGATTGTCATAGCCACTGCGATCTGTCAGTAATCGCCCGCTACCAATGCTCCAGCTGAGATCTTGATGATTAAATGCTAGTGGATGGAGGCTGATATCATAACCTGCAGCCAAGGAGGGCATAGCGATTATCGAAGCCAGCAGGGGGAGAGGTGATAGCCTAAGCAGGTTTATCAACTTAGCTGGTTTATTATTGCGTCTAAGCCGCCAGTGTTGTTTGTACTGGGACGGGTTAAGACTACTGTTTGGTGTAGGGGTCATCATAGTATTGTGCTTCCCATCTTACGTAGGATGGGAAATACAATACTAGATTGCTAGGATAATGTATACAATCGGCTTTTGGCTAACCTTTGTTTTTCATCTCTTCGGCGTTTGAGCGTGCCACATGGGAGTCCGGGAGAAGATCATTAACCACATGATCAACAAAACCAGCGCCCGCTGCTTCATAGAGGTTGTAGACACAATGAACACCAGACGCTTTAAGGGATTCAGCATCTTCACTGTATTGGACGATGGCACAGAGTTTACCTTTGTAGTTCAATCTCTGTAGTTGCTCGACCGCAAACTGGTTACCTATGTGGTGTGGCATTGCCAGCAAGACCAGCTCAAGATTCGGGGCATGCTCAAGCTTCTCCCAGAAGTCGGTATCTGATGCATCGCCCTGAACCACGTGTCGTTCATTCTGTTTGTGATAATCGACCAGCTCCTGCTTATGTTCTATACCTAAAATCTCACCGTCGAATTTGGCTTTCAGTTCATCATAGGCACCACTACCAATTCTACCCATACCTAAAATAAGGAACCTTGGATTGCCTACGCGTATCTCTCTATCCTCTGGATGCAGCGGGTGTTTCTCCAGTTTCTTTAGCCTGCCATGAAGCTTCTGGTAGAGGCGGCTGGAGCTTGCATTTAAAGGGGCGGCTACCAGGAAGCTGATACTCAAGGCTACGGCTAAAATGACCATCCATTGTGGTGGTAGCCATCCTTTACTTGTAGCAACGGCCGCCACAATCAACCCGAATTCACTGTAGTTGCCCAGATTAAACGAGGTCATCAGCGAGGTACGGGAGCGCAGTTTAAAGTGGGTTAACAGGTAGAGGAAAAGGGCGACCTTAACAGGAACGACTAACACTAATAGGGTGGCTAAACCTATGTCTGAGAGGGTCGGCAGTCCATTGAGGCCAACCGTTAAGAAGAAGGCAACAAGGAAGAGCTCTTTGAAATAGAAGAGTGACTTTGCCAGCTCCGATGATTTTGGGTGACCCGCTAATAAAATACCGATAATCAGCGCCCCTAAATCGGGCTTAAGACCGACGGCCTCGAATAGCCAGGCACCTAGAACCAGTGCCATCACTAGACCGAATAACACCAGAAGTTCGCCGTGACCGACGCGATCGAAGGCGCGATAGATAAGCGGTCTGGCAAAGGGCAGCAGCAATAACCCGAAGGCCCAGACTGAGGGGACATCCCCTTTCGAGATGGTCAGGAAAGCCACCGCAAAGATATCCTGCATGATCAAGATACCGATCGCGACCCGGCCGTAGAGTGATTGCATATCACCCTTATCTTCCAACACTTTGACGGCAAAAATCGTACTGGAGAAACTGAGTGCAAAGGCCAGCAGGGCCAGTTGATTGAGGTCGAGCCCGGTGAGTTGATCCAGTCCCAGCATTCCAAGTAGCTTGAGTAGCGGGATAAAAAACAACATGGAGCCCATCAGGTGCAGACTGGAGCCCGCCCAGACCTCGGCTTTGAATAAACTTCGGATATCTAATTTCAGGCCGATGGCAAACAGAAGTAAGGTGACGCCGAGCTCAGCCAACTGTTCCAGTAGAGGAAGACTCGATTCATCGATACCGAACAGAAACAGTACAAATCCCGCAACAAGATAGCCAATAAGAGGCGGTAGTCCTACTCGGCTGACTAACATACCGCAAGCTAAGGTGGTGATAAGGATGGCGGGTTCCATGTCTCTCCTGATGATATGAGGGTAACTACCTCTTATTGTATAAGAATTTGTTTAACTTTATATTAAAAATAGAAGAAAATGATTTGAAGTTTGAACTATTTACGCTAGGGAGCGGGCTGACTCGCTGTGGCGGGAGGGAAAGCGACCATTATTTAACCTAGATTCGGGATCGTGAGTGTCTGATTATTTAATCTATCCAGATAAAATAAAGGCCTTCGATTCCGTTGAATCGAAGGCCTAACTCTTCAGTTTAAGCTGGAGTATAAGTTTGCAGCTTATTTTTTCAGTAAGATATCTAAGTGGGCAGCGAAGGCATCGGGCTTCATAAAGCCGGTGACCCGTAGATCGTTACGAAGCTCGCCTTCGGCATCAAACATCAGCAAGGTAGGGAGACCCAGTACATCGTAGCTCTCCAGAAGCTCGATATCTAAGCTGTCATTCTTGGTGACATCGGCCTGAAGAAATACAATCTGTGCCAAACGAGCCTGAACTGCAGGGTCCTTAAAGGTCACTGCTTCGAACTCCTTACAGGCAACGCACCAGTCGGCATAGAGATCTAACATCACCGGCTTGCCCTGAGCCGAGGCCGCTTCGACCTCCGCTTTGAGGTCGGCGACAGACTTGATGCGTTTATGTCCATGAGCCTGTTCGGTGGCGACCTGAGTCTGAGTCTGAAATCCAAGTTTTGTCATTACGGCTTGTAGCCCATATGAGAAACTACCCAAGAGCATAAGGGTCAACAAAACAGAACGAACCGTTTGCTTCCAGTTAAAATCGGTGAGCTTGTTCTGGTGCATCAGGTATCCGACCAATGCTACGCCCCAAATCGACCAGAGCAGATCGGAGAGAAAATCAGGCCAGATCCTGCCTATCATAACGATGGACACGGCGATCAGCAGGAAGCCAAAGACCGTCTTGATAACATCCATCCAACTACCCGCTCTTGGCAGTAACTTACCACCAGAGGTACCTATGATAAGTAGCGGTAATCCCATACCCATACTCAGTACATATAGGGCCAGGAAGCCCTGAAGGAGGTCACCGGTTTGTGCTACGTATACCAAGGCTCCGGAAAGTGGTGCGGTTGTACATGGAGAGGCGACCAGACCCGAGATAATTCCCATAATGAAGACGCCAACAACATTGCCGCCTTTCTGATTGTTGGAGAAGCGGTTCATCTTCTCCTGCCAGCTGGACGGTAATTTGAGATCGTATAGGCCGAACATGGACAAACTTAATACGAAGAAGAGTATGGCTAATACTATGAGTACGGCCGGGTGTTGCAGGGCAGCCTGATATTTCATACCCGCCGACGCGACAACTAAACCGAGTATTGAGTAGGTTATCGCCATGCCCTGTACATAGACCATAGAGAGGCTGAATGCCTTCGCCGTAGAGAGCTTTTCCCCTTGTCCAACGATAATCCCGGATAGAATAGGGTACATAGGGAAGACGCAGGGGGTGAGTGCGAGGCCAATCCCCAGGCCGAAGAAGATCACTAAGGTCCAGAGTAAACTATCACCCGATAACATATTGCTCAGGCTATCTTGTTGCGTGATAGGAGCTTGGGCGGCTTCAGAATTAACTTGAGCGTTTGCAAGTTTTTCACCTGTCGGAAGCTCATTGCTCAGTAAGCCATCATTGATTTCAATTTTACTCAGCAAAGCTGTTTTCTTGGTTGGCGGATAACACAATGTACCTTCGGCACAGCCCATAAAGGTCACGGTCACAGTGCCGCCTTCGACAGCTTCTCTGATCGCGATGGGGATCTCAACGTATGAGTAGTAAACCTCCTGCTCGCCAAAATATTCATCATTGTGCGCCTTGCCGCGAGGGAGCGCTATTTCACCCAATGTTGCACCGTCTGCTTCAAACTTCAGCTTGTCACGGTACATGTAGTAGCCGTCGGCAATGACCCAGCTTACTTTCAGCTGTTCGCCTTGCTGCTGGAAGTCGAAAACGAAGGCCTCATCGACAGGCATCAGCTTAGGTTCATCTTTGAGGAAGCTGAACTTACTGCTGCTGAAAACGCCTTCACTGTGTGCCAAAGGCGATAACAGAAGTAGGGTTGAGAAAACTAATGTAAGAGCTAGGGTAAGTGTTTTTTTCATGGTGTTGTAGTTTCTTTTATCCAATCAAAATAAGCGGGTAACCCGTTAGTCAGGGAGACAGCAATGAGTTCAGGGACTTGGTAGGGATGCAGTTGCTTGACCTTCACCTCTAGGGCTGAATAGTTTTGTGCCGTGCACTTGATCTGCAGGTTAAACTCACTCTCTTCACAGATCTCATCTTCCCAACGATAGATTGAAGTCATAGGGGAGGAAATTTGTATACAAGCGGCAATTTTTGCCTCTACTAAAGCTTTCGCCAGCTTGGTAGCTGACTCTTTAGTGGGGCAAGTTGTCATCACTAACAAAAAATCATCTTGCATTGTATCTGCTGTCATCTCATTCAATAAATTAAAGCTGGCTTAAGCCTGCGTCGATAAACTAACCTAAGATATTCGTTTAGGTAGTTCGTGGTTATTTATGGAGCATACTTTACGTCTTTTCATATCGGCTTGCATTAAGGCATTGCTAAAATAGTGAGCTTATCCAAGTAAACTGAATCACGATATGGGCTAAACTTCAGCTTGCTTACTTGAAAATAGACCCGTTAAGCCCCATTTAGTTTTCATATTGTGTAAAATAGTTTTCATTAATGAGTAAATAGTTTTCTCATTGGTTAGTCGTTGTGAGGTCAGTGTGTTTTTCTTTCTATTAGTTATCTTCATCTTAGTTCCGGTTATAGAGCTAAACGTACTGATCCGTGTCGGTGAGTCGTTCGGGAGCTGGACCACCGTCGGTTTGGTATTTTTCACTGCGATTGTCGGCGTCTCTTTGGTTCGTAGCCAAGGGATCACAACACTAATGCAAGTGCAGCAAAAGCTTGCACGAGGCGAAGCACCCGGTCAGGAGATTGTCGAGGGGATGATGCTGGCGGTTGCCGGCCTGCTGTTGCTTATTCCGGGGTTTGTTACCGATGCCATTGGACTATTGCTGCTGACTCCCTTGACCCGCATCCCTGTTGCCGGCTTTCTTTACAAGCGAATGCAGATGAGAGTCGTTAAAAATGGTGGTTTTCATGCCGGGTTTGGTCCCGGCACCAACGGTACTCAAGGCCCCTTTGGTCATCACCCGTTTGATGATAGTAAGAGTCAAAACCCTGAAGGCGGTGAGACATTCGACGGTGATTTTGAGCATAAGCATGATCCCAGCGACAAGCGTCCGGAAAGCCATCAGATAGAAGATAAAGAAGATCCTAGGACCTAGGACCTAGGACCTTGTTCTTCGGATTCCTTGGATAAAACTTTTCTTCCTTACAATCTATCTGGCTGAACTTTCTGGTGTTTTTGTAGGGGAGTTTCATGAATCCCGAGACCCCTTTCCCCTGTATTTTATTCACGTGACTCAATATTCTATCGAGACTGGCACGGAATGCCGCTTGTTTTCTGGGGTTTAATAACCTTAGATAACTGTGGATCTTCATATGGTTAGGGAGGACTTCGAAGATGATGCAGCCGGTATGATGGATCTTATTGATCCATGCCAGTTCATTTATGATCTCTGCAGGAAGCTCAAGGTTTTCATCGGGATCTCGTCCATCCTCGAAGTAAGAGTGCAAGCGGGATTTATCCTCTAATGAAGGCACGCTTCCGACCTCGAAAGGTAACTGCTGCTCCGGATCGATAAGAAAAGGCTGTGTGGTATCATCACGTTCGAGGTGCAAGGTATCTCTGGCATTGAAGAAGCAAGCCTTAAACACTCCGATTCTTCTTATTCCTCTGGCCAGAGTGACCATATTGTTGACCGCTAAGGTCAATGCCGCTTTTTCCTCGGTTCGATACAGGGCCAGATTGGAATCGATAAAAACGCCGGTTTCTCGCCAGTGAATTGCCAGACCGCCTACAATCGAGTATTGACCGATACGACCGACAGCAGCGATAAACCCTTTCTCGGTATCGCCCATTCCCGCCATGAAGTTACGATAATATTTTTCTAACTGAAGGTCATCCATCTTTTCGATGGGATCTTCCGTATTATGTTCTTTCAGGAATGATTTTCGAGAGCTATAGATAACCGTCTCTACATCGCGTTCACGAGTGAGCTCCCAAATCGGGATCTCCTCTGTCAGCGGTGATTCATCTATATCGGGCAGGTGAAGTCGGTGGCTATGAAGCATACTCTTGAGGAAATAATCCCCTGCTTTATTCCGCTGGACCGGATTTTCACTGAGCATGCCATCTAAGGTTTTTGCCAGCTCTACGGGTAAACCTATGCTGGTGGCTGTTATCACCTTGCTGCCGAAACGACTCGCCTGACCCGATGCAATGGCATATAAGGTTGCTGCGACACCCTGCTCATCGAATCGGGTACTGGAGAGGGAGCCATTGAGTTGCTCCTCTCCAATAAAATAGACATCTCCCATTCTGGCGTTAGTATGTTGCTGATCATTTGAGAGAAGATCCATCACATTTCCATTGACCGGATTACCCAGAGCATCTCGTTGGGCAAATACCGCCGAGCCCCAATCAATAAGTGAAAGATGATTTGTCTTTATGTCGTAGACTAAGTTGGATGGCTTTATATCGCCATGCACCAAAGGACGACCGTGGTGCAGGTATTGCAGTATATTGGCAAGTTGCCTGGCGATATTCATGACCATAGCCACAGGCAGTGCGCCTCGTTTCAAGCAGAGTTGTTCGAGATCCTCACCCGGCGCCCTTGCCATGACCAAAATACCTTGTTTACCGGCATGGGCAAACTTGATAGCGGGAGGCACATTCGGATGCTTGACCTGAGCAAGCATAAACGCCTCCTCCTCGAGCCTATCCTGAACGTGTAGTGGCAGAGTGACGCGTGAGAATTTAAAAACATGAGCCTCGCCTTTGGGGTCGATGCCGGCAAATACAAACCCATAGGCGCCTTTACCAACAAGCTCCAACTCCTTATAGCCTAACTTACCCAGTTGTTGCTTACACAGGCGTATCCAGGCTCTGTGTTTGCGTGCATCATCGGCTTTAAGCAGATAGATTGACTGCTCTTCTGATATATAGAAGTGTTGCAGTTGTGGTGTTGGCTGTTGGCTTGTAGGCATCTTAGGTCATACACGCTTTCTTGAGTACTGGATTCATTAAATCAATAAGCTGAGAATAAGCCAACATTTATTATCGTTAATTATGATCTTATCAAGCGATTCATCAGTGGGTTGATCAACACCATGTTTGTTAGATCAAAAGGTGCCTATCGAACATTTTCGGTGATGATATTGACCTATATCAATTCTGTTACAATATTTCACAGGTAACCTCTTAGATAGAACTAATATATCTTTATAAACGTAAATAAGCCTCTTAGTTGATATTAGTAGGGGCATAATTGAAAGTGAGGAGGGGCATATGACAGAGTTAGACAAGGCCCTGTTAATAGAGTTACTCGAATACCCAAGGAAACGCATCGTTCAATCGATGGAGTTGAAATTTTGTCCTCATGCAGGCTTTTTCAATACCAGTGATGAGCAATGTCAATATTGCCATCAGGGGATGGAATGTATTTGGATGAATCACAACGACGAGTTAGTCGCGGTTGAGGAAAAATCAGTTCAGGAGATCAAACAACAGCTGTTGATCGCCGTAGATTTTATCGATTCCAGCTTGACTCCACATCACCTCTCCAGAAGAAACTGTGAGTGTGAAAATTGTATGTGGTTGAGAAAGGCACAGAAAGTATTAGCGATAAAATAAACATCTAATTTTTATAAATAAAAGTAGCTGCAGCACTTAACTCAGTTTGAATATTTTCTCTTTAAAGATTTAGTCTTAAAGACTTAAATTTTGCATCTCCGTTTTGTTCCCATTAGAGTATCGGAAAATTATTATTTCCAACATTTATGCTTGGCGGTAGTCATGCGTGTGTTGAGGTGAACAGGACAAATTATGGAACCCGGATTTTGGCATAGTAAATGGGATACTCAGCAGATAGGCTTTCATCGAAATGAGGTCAATCCGTTACTGGTAAAATATTGGCCTCGGCTGAACCTGAGTGAGCTAGCTAATGCCAGTGTGTTTGTCCCGCTTTGTGGTAAGACTCTGGATATCTGTTTTCTCGCCGAGTTAGGCCATGAGGTGATCGGCTGTGAGCTCAATCAGACAGCCGTGGAGCATTTTTTTACCGAAAATGATTTAAGTTATTCAACGAGCCGGGTAGGTGGGCTGCAAAAGTTCGTTACCGAACAGGTGAGTATCTACCAAGGTGACCTATTTTCTCTTTCTCCGGATGACTTATCCAGCCAAGAGCATCGAACCATCGGTGCTTTCTATGACAGGGCCGCACTCATCGCCTGGCCCGAAGAGATGCGCCTGGATTATGTGCAGAAGCTTGCTTCGCTCATTCCGCCAAAAAGTATCGGCCTGCTCGTTACCTTAGATTACCCCCAAGAGGCCTTGAAAGGCCCTCCGTTTGCCGTATCGAATGATTGGATAATGGCAAATATGGCGGAGTTTTTTGAAGTCGAAAGATTGGCCTGTGAAGATGTGCTCAGTGAAAACCCGAGGTTTATCAAGAAAGAGGTACCTTGGCTAACAGAATCTGTCTATCGGCTTGTAAGGAAGGGCGAATATAGCGCAGCTATTAGCTCATGAGCGAGAGTCATGGACGACGAACTGGCCTTGTAAATGGATTTACTTAGTAGAACGCTCGCAAGCTCACTTTGACGGCTTCGCCTGTTTATCTGAAAAGCAGCCTTATCTCATAGCCCAAAGGGCATCATCTTAGCCTTTACAGCGGAGCGCCGATTAGCGCGAAGGGTGTCGTCTTAGATTCTATAACAAAGTGTCCAATAGCCCGAAGGGCGTCGTCTTAGCTTTTATAGTGGAGCGTCTAATCACTTTTACAGCGAAGCGTCGACTAGCTACGTAGTAGCGTCATCTTAGTTTGATGCACAAAAAAAGCGACCATCGGGTCGCTTTTTTTATCTAAATTCGCGAAGCGAAATTAGAAGTTGTAACGTACACCAACAGTGAATACGTTGTCATCTTCTAGGTCAACTTTACCGGCTAAAGCAGTATAGTCACCTTCGTACATAGCGTAGTGGCCATATACCATAGTTGATTTAGCGATCTTGTAGTCAGCACCAACAGTGATAGTAGTGATGTTTACATCAGTTGTTTCAGCTGTCTGGATGCCAGAACGCTTAGCGTAAAGACCAAGACCTGCTTCATCTTTACCGTATTCAGCTTTAAGGTTAACGCCGTTTAGGTTGTATGCAACGTTGACGAAGTAAGTGTTACCTTCAAGGTTAGGCTTGCTGATGCTTTCAGAGTTTTGGAACAGACCGCCTAGCTTGAAGCCAGCAACCTTAACTTGAGCAACACCACGGTAAGCATCCATGTCGGCGATGCCCTTGTTGTATGCACCAGCAACGTAGAAGTTTTGAGCCTTAAGCTTCTTATCACCGATAGTCGCGCTTAATGCGTACTGGTCATCAGCATTTTCAACACCAGCTTGAACGTTATCAGTCATCAGGTAAGTCGCGTTAAGCGTTACCAGATCGGCAATCTTTGGAGAGTAGTACCAGATACCATCGGCTACACGTGATTGTGCACCCACAAGACGGTCGATATCGGCGTTAGAGTTACCGAATAGGTCAATGCCACCTTCAGATTGCTTGAATACTGAGTCGTTACGACCAACAAGTACAGTACCTGCAGTAGTCTTAAGACCTAGGAAAGTGTTACGAGCCTTGAAAACATCGCTGTTAGAAGAGGTGTTTTCAACCTGAAATTCCATCTGGTAGATCACGTCGATGTTGTTAGCGATAGTCTCGCTACCTTTAACGCCTACGTGAGAGAAGTTGTTCTCTAGAACAGTGCCTTCTTTTCCTTCGCGAGAAGTCAGGCCATTGTCAGAGTTAGTCACAGACAGATCCAGACGACCGTAGAAGTTAGGGCCTTCGGCTAGCGCGCCAAATGAAGCCATAGTCAGTACTGATGCAACTGTTGCAGAGATTAGTGTTTTTTTCATGTTTTGAGTGCTCCCAAGAACCTAAGTTCTTCTCCATTTATAAATGGTTATTTATGGTTTTTAATTTTGCTACAAGGGTCCATTCTTGTAACAATCATGAGCTCGGATTTTACAGTTTTATCTCGATAAAATTGTGGGCTAGATCATGTTTTTGCCTTCTCTAGCATCCATAGCATGCGTTTTTGTCACAAGTTTGCACTCAAAGTTTAAAAAACAAGCTGAAGAGGTAAAGTGCTTACTTTATATCTACCTATAATTAGGTGGGCTAACAATTATATACAGAACGGGGTGCGGGATCGTTAAGGAAAAGCTAAAATTGTAAACCTAATGATGCCGCGGCTTGCGAGAAGATTTAACAATTGGTCGCGATGGGATATGACATGGCTTTGAGTGTCATGGTCATTCATTATATTTTATTGGGAACAATTGCGAACTTGGAAAAACAGTAGGGAAAAGTGGTTTCTGGGGCTGGATTAAATTGATTTTTATCGGTTATATTAGTAAAAAGCGACCAATGGCCGCTTTTTATATAAATTCATACTAACTGGTTAGGATTGCTGCTAGTTTTTTTCGATTGGAAAAATTCTAGCCCTTGTCCCGTTTGGTTAGAAGTCGTAACGCATACCGACAGTGATGATATCGTCATTCAGGCTTTGCGTGACACTGTTTAGCATCAAGTCACCATCGAACTTAGTGTAGTGTCCGTAAAACAATGTGCTCTTGCTGACACGATAGTCTGCACCGATACTGAATTGCTGCAGATCGACATTAGACACAGTTTCCATCGCTCCGCCATCGGTATTGCCAACGAATCTGCTCACATACTTACCAAGACCCGAGTTGTCGTTACCATACATGGCTTTTAACTTCAGGTTACCCATAACGTAAGCGGCGTTAACGAAGTAAGTGTCGCCTTCCAGATTTGAATACTTATCGTCTAAGTGTTCACTGTTCTGATAGAAGCCACCTAAGATCACATCACCCAGTTTCACTTGTGCCACACCGCGATAGGCCTTGATATCATCGATACCATCGGTATAAGCACCCGATACGAAGTAGTTTTGTGCTTTCAGTGCTTTGTCACCTATGGTGGCACTTAACGCATACATGTTGCCCGCATCTATGCGGTCATTGGTTGTGTCATCATAGGAGACATAGTTATCTTCAACCAGGTAAGTTGCGTTGAATGTCACTAAGTCGGCAATCTTTGGTGAGTAATAGCTGATACCATCGGCGCTGCGAGACTGTCCGGCAGCAAGAAGATCGATATCTGAGTTGGTATTACCGAAGAGATCGAAGCCACCTTCTGCGGCTTTGAATACGGTGTCATTACGACCAACAAGGGCAGTACCGGCAACGCTCTTAAGGCCTAAGTAGGTGTTACGGGCCCCGAAGGTGTCTCCTGAGTTGTCGAAGTTCGTTACGCCAAACTCCATCTGGTAGATCACTTCAAAGTTTTCATTGATCTTCTCGGTGCCTTTAACACCTAACCATGAGAAGTTGTTTTCAATTATGGTGCCCGATTTCTGGTTTTGTGTAGCGACACCGAGATCAGAATTGGTGAATGCAAGATCTGCACGGCCATAGAAATTTGGGCCGTCAGCGAGAGCTGAGAAAGAGGTGATTGCTAGTGTCGATATGATTGATGCAGACAGAACCGTTTTCTTCATTTTTGTATTCCTGTGGCTAGTTGTTTTAACAGCATTTTCTGCTGTCGAGCATTAAGTAAGGCTTGAAAAATTCATGCTGGTAAAGGCTGTGCGATTTAGTGGATGCCAGCCTGTTGAATCTGTAATTGTCGATCGGATTCTGTCATAGATAGGGAACTTTCTTTTGTGATCTTCGTCACGATCGGTGGATCTTGTGTGATATCAGTCATCTTGATTTACAAAGGTTTATACCGATCTAAATATATAATTAACAGTATTAACTACAGTCGGTAAGCTAAGATGGATTTTAGTGAAATTGGTTAACAGGTGTGTGAGTGGCTTGACGGATAAACTTGTTTTAGTTTTTATGGTTGAAATGAGATAAAATTACTCCACTTAATTACTCGTCTGCCACGGTAGTTTAGTCACTATGCTATGCCATTGTGACTTGAAACGGCCAAAGTGGCAGATGTTTAGATGACTAAATATCCTCGTTGGAGTTCGTGTTGGAAGAAGTGATGCTTTCTGAAGCATATATAAATCGATTTGCAGGTATTGGCCGTTTATATGGTCAAAAAGCATTAGCGCAATTCGCGCAGTCACATGTTGCCGTTGTCGGTATCGGTGGTGTGGGAACTTGGGTCGCTGAATCGTTGGCAAGAAGTGGGATCGGTGAGATCACCTTGATCGATCTCGATGATATCTGCGTGACCAATACCAACCGCCAAATTCATGCCTTAAAAGAGACGATCGGTGAATCAAAGGTTGAGGTGATGGCTGAGCGTATTTTGCAGATCAACCCGGAGTGTAAGGTCAACCAAGTGGAAGACTTTATTACAGTGGAAAATCTGGGGGAATACTTTATCGGCAAGAAGCAGGATGGCCCACTTGACTATGTGGTGGACTGTATCGATGCCGTTAAACCCAAGGCGGCGCTTATTGCCTGGTGTAAGAGGCAAAAGCTTCCCATAGTGACTGTGGGTGGCGCGGGCGGTCAGATCGACCCGACGCAGGTTCAGGTTGCGGATTTAGCGAAAACTTACCAAGACCCTCTATTGGCAAAAGTGCGAAACCTGTTACGCCGGGAACATAACTTCTCTAAGAATGTGCAACGACGATTCAGTATAGAAGCGGTTTTCTCTACCGAGCAGCTGGTTTATCCGCAAGCAGATGGCAGCGTATGCAATACCAAGGCGAATGCCGATGGCAGCATGCGCATGGACTGCGCATCCGGCTTTGGTGCGGTGACTGTGGTTACCGGTACATTTGGATTTGTTGCCGCGAGTCGGGTGTTGACTAAGCTGGCAAGAAAAGTGCTTTAAATAGTAACAGAGTACAATAGTAAGCTGAGCTGTAGTAAAGAGTGTGGTGAAAAATTGATGGCCCCAGCTTGCAGGTCGTCAATTAGCAGATCTTCAATCCTGAGTATCAGAGTCAGGCGTCGTCAGTACAATGACGTCGCCTGTTTTCAATTGGTCTTTCGTCACTGAGCGTCCATTTAGCGCCTAAGTCATTTATCAAGTTGACTCCAATTAACTCTGCCGTATCTTTGGCAACACTTTAAATTAACCAAACTTTGATCAAAATCTAATGTTTGCCCAAAATGACTTGATAGACTCAGGTCACTTTTACTTTTGGTAGTCTTCTTATGAGACAAGCACTGTTAGAACGTTTCCTGCGTTATATTAAGATTGATACTCAGTCTGATGGTCAAAATCTTGAGTCCCCTAGTACTTCATCGCAATTTGAATTTGCGAAGCTGCTAAAGCTGGAGCTCGAAGAGTTGGGATTCCATAGAGTTGAACTCTCCGATAAGGGCTACTTGTCTGCGAGCGTACCTAAAACCATCGAGGGTGTACCCTGTATAGGGTTTATCGCACATTTAGATACCGCTCCGGATTTCAGTGGCGCGAATGTGACTCCTCAACTGATCAGTGACTATGATGGCAGCGAGATAAAGCTGGGCGAAGATGAATTATTGAGTCCCGAGCTGTTTCCTGACATGCTCAAATACTTAGGTAAAACCTTAATCACTACCGATGGTACCAGCTTGTTAGGTGGTGATGATAAGGCGGGCGTATCTGAAATTATTACGGCATTACATTTCCTTTTAAAACATCCGGAGATCTCGCACGGAGAGATACGCCTATGCTTTACTCCCGATGAGGAGATAGGACGAGGTGCCGATCATTTTGATGTTCCGGAGTTCGGTGCACAGTGGGCTTACACCATAGATGGTGGCCAGCTCGGTGAGCTTGAATTTGAAAATTTCAATGCCGCAACGGCGGTGATCACTGCAAAAGGTAACAATTGCCACCCAGGAACGGCCTATGGGGTGATGGTGAATGCCCAAACTATGGCCGCTCGCTTCCATGCCAAGATGCCATTGCATGATACGCCTGAGGGCAGTAAAGACTATGATGGTTTTTTCCACCTAATCAATATGCAGGGGCTAACCGAAGAAGCCGAGCTTACCTATATAATTCGGGATTTCGATCTGGAACTATTTGAAAAAAGGAAGACTTGGTTAACGGAGCGCGTCAAGAGCTACAATGCCGATCTTGTTCTTGGTAGCTTAGAGATTGAGATGACCGATAGTTATTTTAATATGAAGGAGCAGATCTTACCTTATCCTCATATTATCGATATTGCTGAACAAGCCATAACTAATCAGGGTGTTACTCCGTTGATTAAGCCTATTAGAGGCGGTACCGATGGTTCGAGACTCTCTTATATGGGATTACCTTGCCCCAATATCTTTACCGGCGGACATAATTTCCATGGCAAACACGAATATATCTGCCTCGAGTCAATGGAGAAGGCTGTCGATGTGATCATCGATATCTGTAAACTTACCGCCGAACAGCAGTAGGTCTAGCAACAAAAAGCCTAGCTTTAATGTCCTGTTAAAGGATGACGGTGATTCTCCTGGAGAAGGCTGTCGTCCTATTGTCCATCCATCGACATCTGTAAGCTCACAGCCGAAGAGCAACAAGTCTAGCTTTAACGCCCTATTAAAGGATTACGTTGATTCTCCTGGAGAAGGCTGTCGTTCCTATTGTCCATCCATCGATATCTGTAAACTGACGGCCGAAGAGCAACAAGCCTAGGTTGATTGAGTATTTCAGCTGGCTGAGAATGTCAGCTGAAAGTTTCAGGTAGAAAGTCTGTGCCTGAATCATGATACGGAACAGTTACCGGGAAAGAGATAAGGAAGCTAGCTCCACCCAAGTCACTCTCGGGTTCAAATTTGATATTTCCCTTTAATAAAGTGGCAGCATTAAATGCAGCTGATAAGCCCAGACCTGTCCCGCCCTGACTACGGTTAGTGGTATAAAATGGCTCAAAAATATGTGTCGAAGCCTCTTTAGATATACCGGAACCATTATCTTGTATTGAAATATGGAGTTGATCCTCTTTCAATTGAGCCTTGATTAAAATGATGCCATTTTCCATTTGCTTGAAGGCGTGTGAGTAAGCATTTGACAGGATATTGGTGATGATCTGCTTTAATAGGCTTTGGTTGGCTGTTATCTCGAGATCAGGATCCAGGTCGAATTGAACATCCACATGTTGCTCACCGAATAGAATCTTCATGGCTTCATGATTATCCACCAGACTCTGTTTTAAATTGAAGCTGCGCTTTTCTTCTAAACTTTGCTGTGCGGCAACGGTTTTAAACTTTTGAATCAGGGTGCTTGCACGCGTGATATTACTGACGATTAGTTCACAACTCTCTTGATACTCTTCCAGAATAGAATTGATCTCCTCCAGAGTCGCATTCTCACTGTGGATTAACTTGATTAACTCTTGGATGTGAATGAGCTGAGAGCTGGCTGCCGTCAAACAGATCCCAATGGGTGTGTTTATTTCATGTGCGACACCCGATACCAGGCCACCTAAAGCCGCCATCTTCTCTTGCTCAACCAGCACTTCCTGGGCACGCTTAAGTACGAGCAAAGATTGCTCTAACTCTTGGGTGCGTTCTTTCACTTGCCTCGATAGCTCATCTTTATAGCTGGTTTCTAACTCGAGTAAACGCTCTCTATCTGCCAGAGATTCCTGAAGTTCCTGTTTAGATTTTTTTATATCGGAGAAGGAGCGACGAATTTGATTTTGCATGCCATTAATCGCAAGCGATACTTGCTGGAACTCATCTTCTTTCTTGTTATTTTTATCAAAAGTAAGGGGGATAGCAGGGGAGTCGAGATCTATCTGTTGGCAATATTGACTTAAACTGTGTAGGTGTCGGGTTACAAAATACCAGACTAAAAAAAGGATGAAGCCAGCAACGATAAAGGTTTTTATCGCATTTGAAAGTAAGATAATAATGGCGCGGTCCAGTAGTTTGTCATAAACGGCTTTCAGATCTGCCTGGACTAATAGGGTACCTACGGGGATGCTGTCACTACCTGAGCTGTAAAATAGCTCAAAAGACTTCTCTATCGTATTTTCTGGTGTAGGTGCACCGGCAATCCATATCTGACCACTATCATCATTAATTGAGATATAGGTAATATCAGGCAATTGAATCAGGCCATTGAGCTGAGTGTTGATTAAACGTTCGTCGATGACCCAGATGCTGGCAGCCAGCACATCTAAATTCACTTTTTCGATACTGCTAAATTGACGAGATATTCTATCGACATCGCCCTTATAGTCATTGACGAGTTGAAAGCCTGTTGTCAGTAGGGTGATGATGGAGCTAAATAAGACTATCGACAAAGTCAGCTTTCGACCTATGGGGCTTTTAATTAACCGGCCTGTAAATGTCTGCATGAACCCTTTTCTGCACCTCGAAGTAAGTAATTATGTTCAATTATGGTGTCAGCTATCCATAAATTGTGCTGCCTTTTGTAGCTATAAGCATAGACCGCTTCTAGCGTTATTGATCAAGTTAGTGCGTTAAAAACAAAGATAAAAGCAGAAATGTCGGCAATGGAACAATTTCATTAATTTATGGCATTATTTTTGCTTTGTATCTTAGTAAGTACAGAATTTTGACACTAGGTCTTCATATGCAGAAACTAAAATTTCAACTCACTAAGCAATCGGCCCCTAAACAGCTTATCTTCAGCTCGATGCTCTGGTTAGCTATAGTGAGCGGTGCGCTGCTATTTATACCTAAAGCACTGCTATCGGCATTGAATTTGGACGAGGCCGTCACAGCTAACTCTCATTTTATAGGCTTAGGTTTAATTATCGGTGTTGCCTATCTCATGACACAAGTGCTTAACTATTTTCTGGATGAAGCGATTGGTTATTTTAAGAACAAACGTAACACAGAGATCATCGAGGAGAAAGTAAAGCTACTCGATCCAACGGAAAGGGCCCTTTTGAGAGAATTTTTTCTCCAAGGCGAGACCGTTTTGACGTTGCCGCAAAATGAACCTGCTGTGAGTAGTCTACTTTCAACAAATATTATTGAACATCTAGGTAACCAGAAACATTATGCTATTCAAGGGCCAACGGCAGACTATAAGATCTCGATGCGAGCTAGAGTCTACCTAAATCGACAAGTCTTAAGGTTACCAGCGGGTGAACCAAGTCAAGAAGAGATGCAAAACCTAATAAAGGCGAGACCACCTTTTGCTCATAATCTGGTCAGTGCCCGAAAGCATGCGGCTTGAATGTTGGCCAACCTAGGATTATCGTTCAGCGAAAAACTGTGAGAATATTAGAGAGAAACAGATAAAAAGATGGGGGCTTCATTGCCCCCATTGCATTAGAAACAGCAAAAAATATTGCTGTTTCATCGAAACCTTGTGTTTATTCTGGCTTAGACTTGTGAATAAACAACCAAATGAGATAGGACATGATGCCTATAGTGGTGAAGATGACTATCATCGACATTAATCCTATCGGATTACCAAACATTAAATCTAACCAGAAAGCCATGAGCGAAATCCTTTTTCACAATACCTGTATTCATTACTCCTCCCTAAATTAGTCTTGTTTCGCTGTCAGCAAGCTGATCTCGATCAATAAAGTTGGCATAAATTTGAACAAGTTGAACCTTGCCCGGGAGAAAAGTCAGCGCTATCTGCGCTTTCGGAGCAGGCTTTTACCTTCAATATCCATCTCGAAAATGATAAATCACATCACTAAAATTATGATGTTTGGTTAGCTATAAGGGTAAAGAGTAAAATTTGTCCGCTTAACACTGTTCCCCTTTTAAAAGGCTTGCCATTATCATCTGCAAAGGTATAATCGCCGTCACTTACTGAGGTCTTAGCTTCAGTTAGTCTATTTGATTAAGCCGGTGTGGTGGAATTGGTAGACACGACGGATTCAAAATCCGTTGCTTTCGAGCGTGACGGTTCAAGTCCGTCCTCCGGTACCAAACTTTAAAACCTTGCTAACGCAGGGTTTTTTTGTATCTTGCATATAGTAAATCTTCAAATATCCCTTTCTATCTTCTCATTTTCAAGTACCAGAATAGCTACCTTTGCATAATTTTTATGAATTCAGGTAGAGATCCATTTTGGCATTGTTGTCGGTGCAATTTAGAAACTCGATGGTATCGGTCTAAAGGTTGCGCTGTGGCTTTCGGTCGAGTTACTCGTCAATACCGCGGTATGATGCAAGAGTGGCAAGATCTTGGTGTGCTTAACTATGAGATGGAGTCTTCGACGCTATTTACCATGTGTGCATCTCAAGGCTGGCGCGCGGCATGTGTTGCCGGTGTGATTGTAAACCGCACACAGCAAGAGATCCCTGATGAAGCTACGATGAAGAAAACTGAAGTGAGCGCCGTGTCTATCGTCGTCGCTGCAGCCAAGAAACTTCTGGCTTAAACCGACAGCTTCAATACCATTTGGTATAAGTTAATAAAAAGGCGCCTCAGGCGCCTTTTTTGATCGGACTTTTTAATCAAGACGTGGTTAAGAGTATTTAACCATAATCCCTTTTAGAAGTGATACTTAGCGATAACCGAATAGGTGTTTTGATCGACGCCTTTTACACCGTACTTGTTCTTCCAGTAATCGTACTCAACGCCAACAAGAAATTTGTTTTTCTTATGGCTACCGAAGATCACTGCACCCAGATCATATTTCAGCTGAGGGTTGAAATGAAAGTTCTCTTCATAGCCCTGGTTATCGGCAGAAAATACCCAGTCAAAGAAGCCATCGAATACGATGTTCGAATTGCCAACGGGAAAGTCCATTCTAAAGGCGGGAGTTAACTGCCAACCATCACTGATATTGCCGCTGCTGATGGCATCGCGGCGGTAGGTGTTGAGTTGAAAGTAGCTAAAATATGGGATGGTAATGTCCATGCCGAGGCCATACAGGAAGCTCTTAACCGGCCCTTCACCCTCTTCGAAGGTCATGGCCAGAGAGAGATCCGTTACGGGACCAAAGCCGATCTGCTTGCCGGAAATTTTACCGGCACTGAGTCGGGTCGAGATCTCGCCGTAGGTAGTGCTGTCGCTGCTGACGTTTGAACCGTTGAAATAGATCAGATCCTGAAACGCAAACCAGTCACCATATTGCCATGCGCCGGCTGTTTCGAAGGTGAAAGTAGTTTGTTTGTCGGACGGTGCCAGATCGTAATTGTCACCGTATAACGCGGTGACGCTGGCATCCCACCAGTGGATCATATTATCGGCCATCGCCTGTGGTGTGGTGAGTAGTGCCAGTAAAAGCCATTTTTTGTTCATCTCATTACCTTTTTATTAATGTAGCCAATAGGCTGTTATCTATTACACGCTTTGCAATCTGTGTTGCATATATAGTTCTTACTGACTCATGGTTTTTCACCGTTGACTCAAACCTACTCACTCAATGACTATCACTTAAGTATCACTCAAGTCGATGCCGCTTAGGTCTGTGGTCAGAGCCACTTAGTCTGCTGAGCCTGAGCGCTTGGCCTTTGCTTTTAGCATGAGTCGTTAAACGTTAGCCGTTATTGGTCAGTGCGCTCCCCTTGGATTGACCGATACGCGTTAATAGGAAGTAACCTATTGAAGCTATCATCAAAGAGTCAATCGATGGGATCCCCGATAGGGTAAACCAGCCATTTACCGTGCAAAAGCCCACCAATGAACCCACACACCAAGCCACAAAAGTCATTGGCTTAATGGCAGGATCTTGTTGTAAGCAGGCTTCATCATAGCCGTTACGACGATTGATAAAGAAGTCGGCAATGTAGATCCCTGCGATGGGAGGGGTCGCGATTCCCAAGAACAACAAGAATGGAATAAACCACGCCATAATATCCATGCTACCCACGATTGCCGCCAAGATACCGAGCACTACGGTTAGCTGCCATTTAGGGAACTTAGTAAACAGCGTTGATACCACTAAGGTGCCCTGGAACATGTTACCCGCGTTACCTGTGATACAAGCAAACACCAGCAAAATAGCTGCAGGTAGAGTGCTGCCAATAATCGCCATGGCAGATAATAGCGAGCCTTCAGAGGTCATAGACCCTGGTATAGCGCCGACAAGGAAGAGCACAGGATAGGCTAAGCCAAAGGTTAATATACCCGCTAATACCGCATGCTTACGATTGTGAACAAAGCTGCCAAAATCGGGTGAGGTGGCCACTAAGACGATAATGGTACCCACAACCGATGACACGGCTGCACCGAAACTTAGGTCACTGACTTTTTCGACCAATGGTACCGAGGCGGTTAATGCCATATAAAGGATCACAAACATCAACAGCACAATGATGGGCACGGCAAATTTTGATACCTTGCCTAACGCTTCAAAGCCAAAGGCGGTAGAAGCAACAAAAATAACACAACCAAGGGCCACAATAAGCGCCACGGGTAGCTCAAGCCCAAATTGTGTTGCCAGCAGATCATGCACGCTGTGGCCAAACATGTTCGCTGTCACCGCTATCCAGCCAAACAAGCTGATGGCCATGATGACATTGATGGCGATAGCGCCTTTGCTGCCAAAGGAGTATTTCACAATGCCGTATGTGGGCAGGCGAGCCTGCTCACCAATGGCAATGTTGATCACCGCAAGCACGGTTAAGATTAAGCTGCCCACAGCAATCACCGCTGCTGCAGAGCCTAATGTTAACTGGCTACCGAGACTCGATGAGGCTAATAGCACTGGGGTAACAAGGATCCCTAGCAGGATCATTGCGATTTGAGCACCGGAGGCGGTGTTGGATTGTTCAGTATTATTTCTGCTACTCATAATTAGTACGCCTTAAATTCACAACTGAATGTGATTGAAGAGATTCCAAAGACAATCGGTGGTGACTTGTCGATGTTATTGTTATTTGTGTATCTCGATTTATGCGTTAATGGTTTATGCCTTGGTTGTCTTGATATAATTGCGCCATCCACCGGTCTCGGTGATTTCACTCTGTCCTTCGACCAGCCATGGCTCACCTAACACCCCAAGTACTTCGCTACCATCGGCAAGCTTTACTTTACCGATAGCAAGGCCTGCAGGCTCATTGCTCAATACCGCTGCGAAGGCTTCCATAGGCAGTTCCCACACTTCAAGGTCGACACTGTTGCTTGGGGCTGTGGTGCGGATCATCGCTGGGTGAACATCATTGATTGACCATAGGCGGTAATGCTGGTCGGTTTTATCTTCACGAATGAATTTACCGCCCACATTGATTAAGTTTGGGTTGAGTTCAAGGTCACGCATTAGGGTGCCGTTTACTGCTAAAAGAGTTGTTTTAGACATAAGATTTACTCCGTAAAAAAGGGCCCGGCCATGCCGGACCTAAATAATTATTAGTGATTGCGGATCCAGGTGCCCGTTGCACCATCAATGGCTTCGATAACTGCGCTGGCTTTAGTGATAAGCCCTGCGCCATTTGGGTTACCTGCTAAGAATTGCAATAAGGCGTCGACTTTAGGCTTCATTGACCCTTCGCCAAATTGGCCTTCCTCACCCAGTTTTTGCGCTTGTGCAGGATCCAATTGACTTAGCCACTCTTGCTCTGGGGTGCCAAAATTGATGGCAACCTTTTCAACGCCAGTTGGAATAATCAGCATGTCGGCGTGTAACTCTTTGGCGAGCATGGCTGAAGCCACATCTTTATCGATGACCGCCTCAACGCCCACCAAATCTCCTTGCGCATTGCGTTCAACCGGAATGCCACCACCGCCAGCGGCGATGATGAGCGCGCCACTGCCGAGCAGGGTTTTAATACTGTCGATCTCGATGATCTCTCGTGGGCTAGGGCTCGCCACGCAGCGGCGCCACCCGCGTCCTGAGTCTTCCATAATGTGCCAACCTAATTCGGTGGCATATTGCTCGGCTGTGGCTTTATCCATAAATGAACCAATGGGCTTATTCGGCGCTTGGAACGCAGGATCATTGGTATCCACGCGGGTTTGGGTTACGAGTGTGACCACTGGGCGAGCAATGCCGCGTCGGCTTAACTCATTGCTTAATGCCTTTTGGAACATATAGCCAATGGCACCTTGGGTATCGCCAACCGCGTAATCAACCGGAACGGGGTCGACTTCATGGGCGGCCAGCTCAGAGCGGCGCAGAATAAAGCCGACTTGAGGGCCATTGCCGTGGGTTAATACCAAATCCCAACCGCGTTCAATTAAATCCACCAAGTAACCTACGTTATTCACTACCGTTTGGTACTGCTCATTGATGGAGCAGTGGTCATCATTGTCTATCAACGCATTGCCGCCAAAGGCGACGACTGCTAAAGGTTTTTTAGTCATAGGTATTCCTAGTGTTCACGTTGAGCGGCAAAGGTTTGTAAAGCATCAACAAAGCACTGCATTGGTGCTGTGGTGATCCCCGCGCCAATTTGGCCTACACCCGCTTGTTTATGGGCGATACCTGTGTTGATGATGGGTAACACAGAGTGATCGGCAACCTTGCGCGCATCGATACCCGCCGCTGTTGGGGCAAAGTTAAGTGCTGGCAAGGTAAAGGCTGGGTTACCGCCTAAGGTGATTGCCTGCATTGCGCGGCTATTATTGGTCGCATCAATCGGCGTGCCGCCGACAAACTTAACAATCGCTGGCGATGAGGCCATGGCAAAACCACCGACACCAGCGGTTTCAGTAATGGCGCTATCGCCTAAATCTGCCGCTGCATCTTCGACGCCATAACCTGGGAAAAACAGCCCATCAACAGGGTTTGCTGGTGCTTGGAACCAAGTGTTACCAGTGCCAGAAAGGCGGATACCAAAGTTAACCCCGTTACGCGCCATTACTGTTACCATGGTGCTGTTAGGGATATTCTCGGCCGCTTTAAGCATGCACTTACACGCTGCCATCGACAGGTTTAAGAAGAAATGATCGTTGGCGGTGATAAAACTAATCACTCGCTGGATCTGCTCTTTGGGCTCAGCAGTATTAAGCAGTGCTGGTACCAGCTGTTTTAACAGTAAGCCGGTTGCTGCCGCATTACGGTTATGTACTTCATCACCCATGTGCAGGGCTTGGGCCATAATGGGCTTTAGCTCGATAGGGCCAGATTGAACCAACATGGCTTTCATCGCTTGTGCCAGCTCAGTTCCCATCCACTCTAGGCGTTCAATCACGGCTGGGCTATTGGCACCAAAACGCAGTACTTTTCCTAAGCCTTCATTAAAGTTGCTGTAGACGCGCTCATTACCATTGTTTGGGTTTTCGACCACCCACAACGGCATTGAACGGCTAATGATCCCAGCCATTGGGCCAACGGCATCAAAGTGATGACAAGGCTCGAAGGTCACTTCACCTGCGTGGATCAGTGCCTCTGCTTGCTCTAGGTCGTCGGCCCATTTTTCAAATAAGATGGCACCTAAAATCGCCCCTTGTACTGGGCCACACATCTCCTGCCACGGAATTGGTGGGCCTGCATGTAGAATCAGTTTTTTCTCTGCCAGCGTGGGTATCGCCTCGCCAGCTAGCATCACATCAACCAACATAGGTTGGGCGGCTAAGTAGCGCTCCATGGCCGTTTGGTTGGCAAGTTCAATCTCTGGTTGGTTGAGTAATTCTGCTAGGGCTAAGCCGCCTTGACGATCGCCACCTGCTGGAGGTTGCCAGTTCATGGCTATCGCTTCACCGCCGGCACGTTCAATGTTAGAGGCGAAACTTGCTAGGCCTGCATTGAGGACTGTCAGTTTCTGAGTGAAAAGTGCTTTCATTTGAATTACCTATTTAGCAAAGTTGAGAAGTGAATTTCGCAGCAAGGTGCGCAGCATCGGCATTGCTATCTGCAATTAATACCCCGGCCTCGCTCAAGGCATCACGGGTTAAATCACGAGACTGGGGATCTAACTCTGTGCCGCACACATGGGCAATAAACAGTGGCGCAGTGGCTGTTTTGCTGCGAACTGTGTCAATCACATCAAGTAGCTCAGTCAGTGGGGCTTCTGAAGCGCCATAACCTAACACCACATCAAACAGGATCACGGCGGTGCCTGGGTCTTGAGCATCTTGTAAAATGCGCTGGTTACGCAATGTGGGGTCGATCATCGGGTGCGGACGACCTTGGGTGAAGGCGTCATCACCGAGATCCACTATGGTGTGTTGCTGGCTTGTCCATACGTCATCAAGCTGGCTGTTACCTTGGGTCGGCGTGTTTGAATAACCATTTATGCCATATTGGCTGGCAATAATTTGCGCTTCGAAGCAGAAGGTACCGCCGGCAAAGACACCTCTAATATAACGCTGGCTAGGCAGTAACTTGGTGCTTAGCTTGGTTAACACTGAGTCATCTTTTGGCTGAGTTTGTACTGCAGGAATCGCTTGCTGGTTTAACACTGCCACTGCAACTTCGGCAGAATGGGCCAATGAGTGAGCAGCATAAACACCATCGAGTGCCATTGAGGAATCTGCCGCGCCAAGAAAATGCACAACAACCGGTTTGTTCACCTGGGCTGCGGTGGCTAAGATCTGTTCTGCAATCGCCTTTGCTGGTGGCTTAGAGATCAGTACTATCACCTTAGTGGCCTCATCATCGGCAAGTGCCTGCAGTCCATGCAGCATAGAGATACCGCCCACATCTTGGTGTAGATCATGACCGCCCGTGCCTAACGCTTGCGATACGCCTTCACCCCGTTGATGAATGCGGCAGGTTGCTTCTTGTAGCCCGGTACCGGATGCTGCGACAACGCCAATCGCGCCGCGGCGCACGACGTTTGCAAAGCCAAGGGGGATGCCGTTGATAATGGCGGTGCCGCAATCGGGTCCCATCACCATCAGTTCTTTTTGCTGGGCCAGTTGTTTGATGGTGCGCTCATCGACTACCGATACATTGTCGCTAAACATCATCACGTTCAGCCCAAGATTTAAGGCTTTTATCGCCTCTGCGGCGGCATATTCACCTGGGACAGAGATCATCGCCAGATTAGCATCAGGATGCTGGGTTAACCCAAGCGCAAAGCTGGTCAGTGGCTGAGAGAACTGCTGGCTGTCATTGACCGCATCGGGTTTTGCCGTGAGCGCCTCAAATGCGATTTCAATCGCTTCTTGGCATGCCGCCTGGTCGCCTTTTACCGCGACAACAAGATCATTGGGCTTAGCAATAATATAGCTGCCAAAACCGGCGTCTGTCATGCGCGCTAAGTTTGCTTCTGTGCCCATAGCAACAGAGGCTTCATCTATGCCACTCATTTTATTGAGGCGGGCTGAAATCTGCATCAAGGAAACGGAATCCTGATAGAGATTTTCAAATTTTTTATATTTAATGGTCATATAAGCACCTGTTAAAATTAGTTTTAATTCAGTAATACGTTATTGAGGCAATACAAGATTCCAGCAAGGGTATCGGCACCGGAGCTGGCTCCAATATTGAGGTTAGCCATCACTCTGTGGTTAAGTGTCGAGGCATCCGTTGCCGTAAATAAATCATGTATTAGCCATTGCACTGGGTGCGAAAAATGGTGAAAAAGAGCCAATGTTAAATAATGTGCGCTAATCTCATTGGTCTTATTAATATCTAACTGTATTGCTGTCTTTATATGATTAAAAAGAGTTTCGGCTTGCGGATGCACTGTTTTTAAACTGGACAGTACCGCTAATACGCCTATTAAAAAGTCATCACCTGATGGTGTGAGTCCCTTACCATGGCCTATATTTTTAGCTAATTTATCTGAATGAATATAAATACAGTTTGGGAGTGTTAATCCTAAGTGTTGAATATATTCAGCTGCAGAGTTAATCGTTAACTGTTTCTTACTGGAAATATATTTTCCAAGTAAGGCTTCCGTCATACCGACATTATTTTTAATGCGGTAATGATTAATCGTTAATAACGCTGGAGCTTGTTGCCACTGGATGGCAGTAAGGGTATTAATTTCTAAGTTTAAAGTGGACTTTAGCCGTATCATGCCACCTCGCATAAATAGCGTGTCGCCCACGTTTATCTTGTTGGTTAATGCCCCTATTGACTCGAAATCACACTGATATGCAGTGGGAGTGGCTGATAAACGTGTATCAAGAAGGGATACCCAAGGCGTGTCAACCAGATCGGTTTTGATATTCATCGACCGCCGAAAAACGCTGTGCACCTTGCCATTAAATGATGTTGTTGGGCAAAGGTATCCCTTAGTGAGCGAGAGCATCATCTCTTCGACTTACTTAAGTCCTTCGATAATATTTTCGCTATTTGATACCCAACCGAATATCGCGCCCTGCGCCTTGAGCATATCAAGGGTCGATTGATGGAATTCGGGAAAGTAAGACCCAACACAATCTTCAGGCACAATGCACTCATAGCCGCGGTCATTGGCTTCTCGCACTGTAGTACCAACGCACACTTCGGTGGTGACGCCACATACAATCAAAGTTTTGATATTGTTGTTTTGGAGGATTAGGTGCAGATCGGTTTGGTAAAATGCCCCTTTACCTGGTTTGTCGATAATCGGCTCGCCAGCGATAGGGTAAAGCTCAGGAATGATATCGTGACCAGCTTCGCCGCGGATAAGAATACGGCCTTTTGGCCCTTTCTCGCCGATAAAGGTTTTGCCGCCACGGGTTAGTTTTGCTGGTGGGCAGTCGGTTAAATCGGCGCGGTGACCCTCGCGGGTATGGATAACCATGATCCCAGCTTCACGGGCGGTGTCTAGTAATTTTCCACAAGGTTCAATCGCGCTGCGCACTAAAGAGACATCGTTACCTAGCGCTTCGCCAAACCCACCAGGCTCAACAAAGTCTCGCTGCATATCAATGACGACTAATGCAGTCGTAGCAGGATCGAAATTCAATGCAAATGGTTCGGCTTGAAATAATCTAGTCATAATTTAATAACCTTTTATAATAATTGGGCCGGGTTAACTCAAAGTGGTTAACACGGTTTGATAGTATCGGGCTAATATTGATTAAAAAAGTGATAAAATCAGGCTTGTGAAATCAAATAATTTGATTGTTTAACGTGTTAAAGCGACCGCTCTCTCAATACGATGATGCGTATAGGGCGCAGGTCTCGTATTAACTCGTATTGGGTTAATATGCGTCAAAATTTTTGACGCATCGCTTCGTTTTAATTGTTTAATGAGGCAGGGGAAGTGTGAGCTAGCTCACATGCTGGTTACCCAGGAGGTGATGCAGGCACTATTGGGTGCGTTATCGCGGTATTAGTCGCACCACTGATTGGCGTTTTGGGGTTGCATTAAGTACTCAATACACCAATTTAATACCGGACTTTCACGATTTGCGTGCCAGGCATAAAACAGCTGGGTGGGTTGCTTGTGCTCGACAATGGCCTTTTTAATCACCTGACCTAAATCGAGCGAGGTTTTAATACGGTGATGCGGGATATAGCCTATCCCTACGCCACGCTCAATTAAGGCTATTGCCGTTGATAACTCTGGTGCATAAATGATTTTTTGTCCGGTGAGGGACCAGGCATCTTGTGGCAGGATATGTTTGGCGGTGTCTTTAACCACAATAACGGGATATTGTCGTAGCTGCTCGGCCGTTAATACATTGATTTGACTGGCTAACGGCGAAGATTGTGCCACGATAAAATCCCACTCAATTTTACCAATTGATTGAGAAACCACCCCTTCCATTTTAGGAGTTGAGTGCGGCGCGCCAATCACCAGATCAGCTCGTCTATCATAAAGTGCATCCCAGCAGCCGTTGTACACCTCAGTGGTGACTGAAATTTTAGTGGATGGGAACTGCTGATTAAGTTGCGCGATTAAATCGATTAACCCATCACGATTTATAATGTTGTTAATCGCAATATTAAAGGTGGCATCAACACCTGTGTAGATCATGGCGCTGTTACGTACCAGCTCGTCGTAGGTATCGAGCATCCACTGACTATGATCAATAAAATATTGCCCTGCTGGGGTGAGTTTAATCTGTCGTCCCTTGCGGTCAAATAGATTAAAGCCAAGCTCTTCTTCCATCTTTTTTACGGTATAACTGACGGCAGAAGGTACGCGATTGAGTCGTTCAGCTGCAACGGCAAAACTCCCTGATTTAGCGATCAGATGAATGGTTTTAAAGGCTTCCTTAGACAAAGGCATGTAGAGATTCGCTTTTGGTAAATGTTTGGCAGTATATGCTTTTGGACGTACTAAGCAAATCCCTTCAGTTGACTCTATGCTGGGGGACTATGAAATCGAGTGGTTAAGTTTGAGCATTGCATCGTGATTGGCATTAAGCTGCGTCATGTTGTTCCAAAAATTGAGCCTATCTGCGACAGTATCCCCAATAAAAAGGTTAAAGGTGTTCGCCCACTCATTCTGATTGGGGTGAGTAATACTGGAAGCGTGAATACTAGACAGTTTTACGAACGTTTTAACCTGTTTATTCGCTAACTTTTCTAATAACTCGTGAGCTTACGAGAGCATAGTGCAACTTCTTAAATTTAATCTGATTTAATAAATAACAGATTAAATTTGAGGTTAACTTAATGGATATTCCTGAGTCACTGTCCACGCTCGCTGCTGATTTCAACACCTGGCGTAAACAAAAAGCAAAAATCAGCACCCCGGTGCCTGATAGCTTACGTCAGCGGGCAATTTCGTTACTCGACTACCATCAAACTGGTCAAGTCACTGCAGCGCTGCGTATTACCACGCTTCAGCTTACTCAGTGGCGGCTGGCACTCCAGCTCGATGCCCCCACCTCTTTTGTTGAAATAACGTCTCAGGCCTTTCCCCTGAGTTTGGATTGTGGACTTAGCAGGTATACGTTGGAACTCTTCAATCCGCCACTTATCAAACTCACGGATCATCTCTTGATCAATGGAAGTAATGAACATGCGATCGAAGTAGGGGATATGGTATTTACGTAGGGCACCTATGTAATCTTTGTAGATTACCTTGCCACCGCCATGCAGCAATTCACTCTGCATCTGGTCAATGGCTTTCTCTGCCACATCTTTAAAGCGTTTACTGTCGAATAAGGTATTGGTCTCGGCTCGTATTTCATAATCCATGAAGATACGGTGTGCCATAGCAATAGCCTCATTCAGGTCTGTTTTCTTGGTAGCCTTGGCGTACCATTTACCGTACAGCACGAAGCGGCAGTACCAGTACTTACTGTTACTCTGAAGGTCGACGTAGAGTTTGTCTGAGATGTTGTGACGCTCGATTTGTTTGCTGTTATTCCATCACAATGAAAAATGCAAATTCTTGCAAAGAATTTGCAAAGGTGTTTTTTGTGATTTTTATCTATTGATATTATTGAGTATTTTTAGAGGTGTTCTTTTCAAAATCCGTTGCTTTCGAGCGTGACGGTTCAAGTCCGTCCTCCGGTACCAAACTTTAAAACCTTGCTAACGCAGGGTTTTTTTGTATCTGGCGTATAGTAAATCCCTTAACCTGCCTTTCTTCGTTTCAACTTCTAATTATTTAGAATGCTACCTTTGCATGGTTTGCCAAAGCACTGTAAGGCTTGTTTAGTGTAGTTACTGGCTAACTTCTTTAACTCATTTCTGCACCTATGCGTGTTAGAGCGACTGTTCTGGTCAAGCTCTATGTTTGGTATCAAATTTGATCTACCACTACACCTACTTTTATTTTGCTAGTTTTCCCCTAGCGTTTTTCACTTAAGTGTTTGCCTTATATTTTACGAAGAGTATATTCTGGCTGTGTGGCTGCTAGTTGAAAATGTATAACTAATTAAAATAATGAGGAATTCATCTTGATGGCTTTCCCTTTTACGCATAAGGAAAGAAAATGGAATATTTTATAGGAGCTATTGTTCTCTATATTTTGTATCGATGGATATCAGGGGGGGAGAGCTCAAGTACGACTAAAAAAGCCAAAGATAGAAATGTATCGCCGCAAACATCAGCGAATAGAACTAGTTCCTCTGCTTCACCCAGCATTAATACATCATCAATTTCTTCATACGACAGAAGTGATGATGACGAATTTGCAACGTTCACGATCGAGACAAACTTTGGTTATGAACCAGAAAAATCATCTAATAAACAAAAGGGTAGATGGATTGGAGAAAGTGAACAGCTAACTATTAATGGTCGAAAACTCAAAAAGGGTCTTTTCTACTTTGGTGGAGTAATGGATTCTCTGGATGGATATGGAATAGAGCCATCGTTAGTTGATGAAAAGAGGCCTGTATCTAAACCTCCTCTAAATGAAAATGCAGAAACACATTCTGATGACTCCTTGGGTTACTGGCCAAGCTACGCATCACTATCGCAAGGCTGTAGAGGAGCATATCTCGATTGGTTAGCTTCAGAGCGTTCAAATCCCAATACACCAATTGGGTATATTTTCATTTATTTCTACGGTTTTGAACGAAGAATCATAGCAAACAAAGCTACCTCTGATGTCTCTGACTCTGAGTTCATAGCTGTCTTCGACGAAGTTCTACGCTTAAATAAAGTATTTAGTGCCAATCGTTCATTTAATCGATATTCATCTGACTTCCTAGAATTGATGACTCTACTCAGGCCTTCTTTACTTGAATATAAGATGGACGAAATTCCTGATACGAATAATGCTTTATCATTCAAAATCAAACTAGCTAATACAGTTATTAATGAACAGCCAGTGGGAGTTAAGTTAGCTCTAGCTTGGTTGAAAAATACTTTTGAGTATTCTCTCAAAATGCCCGCCAGAAGATGCGAAGAAGAATTTAAAACACTTTTTGAAATCCGTTTTGCGCAAAAGTTTGGTGAAGGTATATCTGTTAAGCCTAATAAAACCAAGCTGTGTCTTTCGTATAATGCGGCAAGTAATGGCATTCACGGGGTCGATTTAGCTGTTGAAGAATTACCAGATCCGAGCATTCTAAAAGGGCCTATTAAGAAACTAATTCCCATTGCAGAAAGCTGTACCGAGGAGCTGGCAAGTTACAGCCGATATTTGGGTAAGGCTGAGACTTCTAAAAATGATATTGCAGCGTTAATGCTATTGCCTAAAGAGTTGGTAAATGAGTCAAACTCCCCTGTTATTGGAGAATTTAAAAAGTGGGCTGAACAAGTCATAGAAAACCAAGATGGGCTTACTACTGTTAAAGAGTTTTGGTCCCACACTGGGATGCCATTTCCGAAGGCCATAAATAAAAAAGAACACGAGCTACTAAGCAATCTAGCGACCAAAGCTAATATAGGAATTGCCCCAGATCAACGCTTTCATCAAGCAAAGGTTAAAGTTGATGGCAATATTGTACTGTTCACACCTGCTCATGGTGAGTTCTTTGAACCAAGCCTAGCATTCAATCAAGTTAGCTTAGCTATGAGGCTTGGCGCAATGGTAGCAACAATCGATGGCTACGTTGATCAAGAGGAGAAGCTTGTACTGCAAAGGCTGGTTGATCAAGATGAAAATATCAGTCCATCAGAAAAAAACTCACTCAAAGCCTATTTGATCTGGAGATTAAATAGCCCTGCAAATACAGCTGGATTGAAAGCAAGAATTGAAAAGCTTAAAACTAATGAAATCGAGTTTCTAAAGAAGTTCATGATTTCCATAGCATTAGCTGATGGGAAAGTAGATTCATCAGAAATAAAACAAATCGAAAAACTCTACACCTCACTTGGGTTGGATAGGTCTCTTGTTACTAGTGATATCCATAACTTAACTTCCTCGAATAGCCGTACTTTCACTCGTTCGGAAAGTACCAATACTAGCGCCAATACATTTAAATTGGATGAAGGCATTTTGGCTATGCACGAGAGTGAAACAAGTGACGCCAAGACCATGTTGGAAAATATTTTTGCGGTTGATGGTGAGCCTGAAATGGAGGTTATTAGCGAGCAAGCAGAGCCAGATGGATTGGACCATGCTCATAAAGAGTTATTCGATACATTGCTCATTAAAGAAACATGGTCGCGTAATGAAGTTAATGAGTTTTGTGGCAAGCTTAGCCTCATGGTCGATGGTGCGATAGAAACGATCAATGACTGGGCTTATGAAAAAGTAGATGCTCCTGTTTTGGATGATGATGGTGACATCTATGTCGATCTTGAAATTGTTGAAGAGTTAAAAGGATAAATGATGATTGCGAAAAAAATACGGTCTAAAGAAAGAGATGCAATTATCCAGTCTTTAAAGTCAGGAGTGACGCCAAAAGTAGGAATCCAACACATTCAAGTGGGTCGAGTAAAAGAGCTAAAAGCGCTTATTCAAGATATTGAACGCGTCTCAGATGGTGGCTCTGCTTTTAGGCTCATTATTGGAGAGTATGGTTCAGGGAAAACATTCTTTTTGAGTGTTGTAAGATCAATCGCTCTTGAAAGAAAATTGGTTGCCGTTAATGCTGATCTATCACCGGATCGCCGTATTCATGCTTCATCAGGTCAAGCTCGTAATCTTTACTCTGAGTTAATGCGTAACATGTCGACACGGAATAAGTCTGATGGTAACGCTCTAACAAGTGTCGTTGAAAAATTTATTACTGAAGCGAGAAAAGAAGCTGATGCATCAAACAAAGAAATAACCGTTGTTATTCATGAGCGCCTTTCGTCTTTATCAGAGTTAGTCGGAGGATACGACTTTGCCAAAGTTATCGAAGCATACTGGCTAGGGCATGAGCAAGATAATGATGACTTGAAAAGTCATGCTATCAAGTGGCTTAGAGCGGAGTATTCAACGAAGACGGATGCTCGTAAAGACTTAGGTGTCAGAAGCATAATCACGGATGCATCCTTTTACGACTCTCTAAAACTTTTAAGTCTATTTGTTAGGCAAGCAGGGTACCAAGGCTTGATTGTTAACCTCGATGAATTGGTTAATTTGTACAAGCTACATAGCACTCAAGCAAGAACATCAAATTATGAGCAAATTCTAAGAATGCTTAATGATTGTTTACAAGGGTCAGCGGAGCACCTTGGTTTTCTACTAGGTGGTACGCCGGAGTTCTTATTAGATCCGCGAAAGGGGCTATACAGTTATGACGCTCTTCAGTCTCGTCTAGCAGGAAATACATTTGCTAAGCAAGCAGGTGTAATCGACTACTCCTCACCAGCACTGCATCTGGCTAGCCTTACACCAGAAGAGCTGTATATTCTTTTGAAAAATTTACGACACGTTTATGCTTCTGGTGACCAATCACAGTACCTTGTGCCCGATGAAGCGCTTAAATCATTTCTTCACCACTGTAGTCAAACAGTTGGGGATGCTTATTTCAGGACACCTCGTAATACGATAAAAGCCTTCTTAGACATGCTTGCGGTAGTTGATCAGAATCCATCTATTGTATGGGACAGTTTAATTTCATCGGTCTCTATTGAAGAAGAAAAACCCTCAGATGTCGAACTTGAGGTCGAAGAGAGTGAAGATGGACTTGCTGACTTTAAACTATGATCGACGAATATAAAAAGCTAGACATCAGAGTTCAGCAATGGATCTTTAAGCAAGGCTGGGCAAACTTAAGAGAAATACAATGCTTGTCTATAGAGCCGATACTATCTGCCGAAACTGATGTTCTGATCAGTGCTTCAACAGCAGCTGGTAAGACGGAAGCTTTTTTCTTACCAGCAATAAGTGCCATTGCAGATCAAAAAGAAGGGGTCGGTATTCTATATATCAGTCCATTAAAAGCCTTAATAAATGATCAAGATAGACGTTTAGAGAGCCTTTCGGATTCACTGGATATACCTGTTACCCCATGGCACGGTGATAGCCTACAAAGTAGGAAGAATAAATTAAGGCGTTCACCAGCTGGCATTGTACTGATTACCCCTGAATCACTTGAGTCGCTGCTAGTTCGTGATGCCGGATGGGTAAAGTCTGCATTTTCTAATTTAAAATATATCGTGATTGATGAATTTCATGCCTTTCTAGGCACCGAGCGTGGACATCACTTACTTTCCCTGCTTCATCGTTTGGAGCATCTTCTGGGGAGACTGAAGTCACCAATTCCCAGAACTGCATTGAGTGCAACCCTCGGTGAATTGGAAAAGGTGCCATTGTCACTTAGACCAACCCAATCCTTACCGTGCAAAATAATTAAAGATTCGCACTCTACATCAACATTTAAGATTCAAGTTAAAGGTTATGTAAATTCGGCTGGTGTAGATGATAAGGCTCCTGTCGATGCGGAATACCAAATATGCCAAGATTTGTTTAAATTTTGCCGTGGAGGTAATCATTTAGTCTTTGCAAACAGTCGAAAGCGGACTGAAAGTATTGCTGCAACATTAAGTGATTTTTGTGACCAAAAAATCGTACCTAATGAGTTTTTCCCTCATCATGGTTCACTCTCGAAAGAACTTAGGGAAAGCTTGGAAAAGCGACTTCAAAAAGAGCAATTACCTACGACAGCAGTTTGTACAATGACACTAGAATTGGGTATTGATATTGGAAAAGTAAATTCGGTTGTTCAGGTAACCGCTCCTCATTCCATTTCTAGTTTAAGGCAACGAATGGGGCGTTCAGGGCGGCGTGGAGGTCCATCGATACTTCGAATGTTGATCGCTGAAGATGAGCTAACGAAAGATTCCAGTGTTATCGATAAACTCCGATTGGAGTTAGTGCAATCCCTCGCAATGATCAGGCTACTAATTGGCAATAAATGGTATGAGCCTGCAGATACATCCCTTTACCATTTTTCAGCGCTTCTACATCAGACACTTGCAGTCATTGCGCAATGGGGTGGGATTAGAGCGGAGCAGTTGTTTAAATTGCTTTGTAAGGAAGGTCCTTTTCAGAATGTCGGAGTTGAGAACTATAAAGCTCTTCTGATTCATATGGGACAAACTGAACTGATAACGCAGTTAGGTAACGGTGAGATTGTTTTAGGGCTATTAGGTGAGCGAATTACAAATCACTATTCATTTTATGCTGTATTCAAAACTCCAGAAGAATTCAGGGTTATTAGTGGCGTAAATACAATTGGAACACTGCCTGTTGATTCACTTGTGTTAGTTGGCCAGCACATTATTTTTGCTGGAAAGCGCTGGAGAGTCAAAGATGTCGATACCGACAAAAAAGTAATCTACGTAGAGTTCGCCAAAGGGGGGAAGCCGCCAAAGTTCGGTGGTGGCGGGATGTCAATTCATGACGTCGTGCGCCAAGAAATGTATCGCATGCTTAAAGAAGGCGATTACAGGATATCAGTCGGCGACCAAAAAGTAGATTTTGCAGATACTTCTGCTAAAGAGCTATTCCATGAAAGTATAGGTTTTTTTAATACAGCTGGGCTAACGAACAGGTCATTGCTACAGGCTGGTAATACAACCTACATATTCACATGGTTGGGAGACAAAATAGTAAATACGATCGTAGCTCTTCTTATTAGTGAAGGCTATGAAGCCGGCGCCTATGCAGGCGTTATAGAGGTTGAAAAAACATCGCTTGAAGATGTTAAAACGTCATTGCAAACTCTAGCCCAAGCCCAATTGCCTAACGAAACAATGCTAGCCGAATCTGTATTAGAAAAACAGATTGAAAAGTTTGATGAGTTCTTGCCTGAGGATGTCTTATGTATTGGATATGGAACCAAAACATTTGATACAAATGGCGCCCAAAAATGGCTAGAGAGGTTCTCATTGGAAGCTGGGTAGTTTAATGTTTGTGGTGAAGTGGCCTGGTAAAAACTGGAGGGATATGTACTAGGGCGATAACAACATTGCTACCGCCCTCGGCTTTACTATTTCCTAGCAGTTGTTTCCGCGTGGTGGTGCAGTGAAGTCCCACTTAAATTCAGCATTAGGATCCCGTAATGAATTGGCATGACGGTTAAATGTATCCTGGGCTTCTTTGAGTGTGTGGAAGCCTTCACAGCGACCATAGGGATAGCCTTCGGTTCTTTGCTTAGCCTCGCGGTAGCTTTTGACAATACCGACTATTGCACCAACAAAAACGACATAGAACGGATAATGGCTCTTGAGTGTTTGTTTAACTTTCTTCATAAAATCTTCTCCAATGAGGTAGAGTCAAATTGCCCTACAACTTGGATTTACAGTTTTAGAAAAAGCAGAGTTATTCGGTGGTAACAACTACGTCATAGGCTTTTATTCCCAGGCTATAAGCGAGGAAGTTTTGCTCCCATATTGGGTGAATTTCGCTTGCTTGCTCTAGTGTTGTCACCCCCATCAGGTGTTGAAATATTCCGTTATCAAAGTCGAAGTCCAGCTCCTTGGTTAGCTCGGCTATGTATCCAACACCCACAAAGCTAAAGTCGGTGATGTAGCAGATTCGCCATTGGTCGCCATGATCTGCATTAGCCTCTTTCTCTAGCCTGACCTCTACTGGATGAAACCCACCACTTTCAGCTGAGTAGTTAGGGTCTCTGAAGTTGATGGTAACGGCTGAGGCCGCCTCATGCTCGCTGATAAGATCTGCTAAATGCAGGGCAAACATGGGTGATATGGGCAAGCAGAGGTCTTGGTGTTTTATCTTGATGGTCATAGTGACGTCCTGTTGGCGGCGTGAAAGAAAGCATGGCCCGACTTAGATCAGGCACCTGCTTTGTGTATTGGTGGTTAAGGTCATTGCGTGTCTATTACTTCTTACCGTTAGTCTTATCTTTCTTTGTGCCCGGCTTATCTCCCTTGGTGAGCAAGTGGTCGAGCTCGCCAGCCACCACCGCCTCGATAATGGTGTCGATGGTGCTAACTAAGTCCTCCTCTTCGCCAACTTCAATGGCGTGCATCCCTTTTTGCAGCTCCAGTGGTTTGTTACCGCTACGTACCTCGAAGTAATAACGGTTGTTGCGCTTGTAGAACCAAGGGCTGACCTTCTTCGGTACCTGTACCTTTTCCTTCTCGCCAGTCTCTTCATCTTTGACCCACTTTTCACGGTAGAAGGTATGCACTTCGTTTTCGATAAGGGCTGTGGCCAATATCTTTTGCTGGCCGAGTTTGGTGAGTAGTTTCTCCCTTCGTTGAATGAGTGGGTTGCTACTGCCGTCGGCTGGGCGAACGGTGACCTTGAGTGAACTCAATAATGCTGTTGTCATGGTGATTACCTTTTGTGGTTGGTGGGTGTACTCATGAATGGCCTAGCCCTGTGTAGGGTTAGACGTCATGGTGTTTAACGGGTATGACTTACGGTTGGTGTTACTACTTGAAGCCGATGGTTCTGTTGCCGGGCTTACTGTTGTTTTCGGTGGTGAGAATGGCTAGGCAGTCATCGGTGGTTAGCTTGAAATGATTCAGTTTTTGACGCCGCTTTAAGATAGAAAAGTCGCCTGGGGTCAGCAGTTTAAGCAAACTTAGAGAGTCTATTGTCTGAGTCGACAGCGTATCTGTGCTTGTGACGCTCCTAAAGAGATTCTGAGCTTGTTTCTCTGTCAGATAATCAAACGATAGCTTGAAATCAAATCGGCGCATCACAGCTCTATCTAGACGCTCTGAGAAATTAGTTGCAGCGAAGAATGGCTGATTGAAACACTCCATCTGTGTCAGCAATTCGTTGACTTGTTGTATCTCCCAGCTGGCGTTTAAGCCACCTCTGTCTAGCAGCAGGCTATCCACCTCATCGAAGAACAAGATGCTGTTGTTATTGTCGGCCTGTTGAAAGATACGGGCGATATTCTTCTCGCTTTCCCCCACGTACTTACCGAGTACATCGGAGCACCTAATGGTCACCAGCTCGCGGTTGCAGCTATTGGCCAAGTGCTCAACCACCGCCGTTTTGCCTGTGCCAGGTGGACCTACTAACAAGGTGCGGATATCGCATTGTTGGTTCATGGTCTTCTCTAACTGGCCAATGGCTTGGTTACCGCCCTTGATATTGAGGTACTCGGTAGAGAAGGGAAGTTGTGGCTTATAGCTATTGGTATGGATGTTGTAGCCACAGGCTTCTAAGTTGCTTTTAACCATGGTATCGATATTGTGCTCGGCAGCCTTACCCGTGAGCCCTACAGCATGGCTGACAAATGCGGCATTAGTGACGTTGGCGGGGGCGACATTAGGGCGTGACGCCAATTGTTTCTTAAATACTTTGGATACCCTTAGCCCTTTGAAGCTGTTGTCCATCAGGCTCTCCATCACTCGGTTATCAGGAATGCTGACATTGAGGATATAGGAGAAGCGGCGAATGCAGCTGTTGGGGATGGCATCAATATGATTGGTTATCCAAACCGTGGGTATGGTGTTTTGCTCCATCAGCTCATGCAAAATGTCTTTGCCGCAGCCTTGGTGGGAAATACTTTGTTCAAAGACATCTTCGCACTCGTCAATCAACAGCAGTGTCTTCTCATCGGGAGATACCAGCCTTTGCACTAGGGTGAGGTATTGCAACCTGAGGTTGGCACTAGAGACCTCCTTCTGGTATTTGGGTTTGATATCCTTCAGCTCACTCCCTATGGGCTTAATGGCTAAAAGGTGCGAGTGGGTCTTATCGGCCAGTACCTTGGCGAGTTCAGACTTACCCGTACCGGGCAACCCATAGAGCAGAACATTGATACCCGGCGTGGAGTGATTAATCGTGATATCAAGGAACTGGAGCAAGGTGTCACACTCAAGGTGGCTGAAGTGGCGTAACTTCAGCTCTGATTTGGGCTTAGATTGTATGAAGGGTTCAATCAGATTGACGTAATATTTCACCCTAGGACCGAGCAGCAAGTTAACGATGGGCTGCGGTATATTCATAAAATCAATCAATTCATTATCGAAGAATTGGTCAAACAGGCCCGTGGTGGCTAACGCCTTCAGAATTTGAATTAACAGGCCTTCCTCAAGGTCAAGCATTGATGAAAACATGGCGTTGGCATAGTTATCCTCTGGCAATATTTTGTTGATGAAGTCGAATAGACCGCGATTAGCATTCATCACCACGATAAATTTAACCACCTTCCAGCTATCATTTGGTAGTCCGAGTCCTTTAGCTAGCAGTTGGCAGTTGTGATCTAAGTCGGGTGTCTTGGTCGGGGTTAACCTAGCCTTTAAATGGCGTCGGATAGCCTTGAGCTTGTTGGTTGAATTCTTATCAAAGCCTTTGCCGCACAGCACTTTAATCATGCGGCTTGTGACGTATTCAAGGTCTGAGTTGCCGATAAACCCAGAGGCTAGGGCGTTATAGGCATAGGTGGTCGCACAGCCTTGGTGTCCCCGTATGGGGGATGCTTCCACTATTAAGTTATCAAAAGGATGAGGGGGTTCGAGATGGACTCTAGTCATGTTGACCTCCATCTAGCTGGCCATTAAGTTGGTCATTAAGTTGATAGTTCAGTTGGTCAATAGCCTCTCTCATAACCGATTCATCACGCTTGTCATAGATTTGCGTGGTGGTGACGTTGGCATGGCCTGCCAGTTTGCTGGCGGTACTTAAATCGACCTTCTGGTTAAGTAGTTCGGTAATGAAGGTGCGGCGTAAATCGTGTGGTGAAATGGTGATGCCTGTGGCGGCTAAGGTACGTGCTTTGACAATCTGATAGAGGGCGGCACTACTGAGTCCACGATCATGCTTAATGACATTATTCCAGATGGGATTAAACAAGTCCCCAGGTCGATGAGTTCTTACCCTGAGCCAGTTGTCGATATAGGTTAATGCCCATATGGGTATCGGCTGCTTACGTGGTTTCTTACCCTTGCCGGATTTGACCGTCAAGGTGTGTTTATCAAGGTGGATATCACTGACTGTCAGGTTGGCTAACTCAAAGCGTCTTAGGCCAGTACTCAGGAACAAGGCCAATATGCAGCAGTCCCGTTTGCCGATGTACCGCTTGTCTAGATAGCAGGTGTTAATCAACTCGCCCACGCTACCGGATGATAACGCCTTACCTCGGCTACTCGGGTTGATGGCTAGCCGCTTAACCGCTTGCACCTGCCGCCATTGAATATCGTCCACCACGCCCATCAGGAAGCCAGTCTTAACAATGGCCTTGAGTGCGAACACCACTAGATTGACGGTTCGGGGAGACTTCCCCTCATCCAATCTGTGGCGTTTAACGTATTCGATTTGAGCGTAGTTCAGAGTGTGAAATGGCTGTGCTTCCACTTCACCTTTCCATTTGAACAACTTGAGTACAGTGTTTAGCTGACTGCGCAGCGGTCTACGCCCACTGGGCGCAAGGCGTGACAAAAACAACGCCGTCGGAGTTTGATTGTTCATAAGGGGAGCCTAGATAGAGCGCGAAGAACTTCGCGCTGATATCGCTATTATATCAGGCTGCTGAGAACGGTTTTAGTGGGCATTTCAGACGGTTGGTTTTCATTGAGGGTTAACGAGGTACCAATCTTTCATGAGCTTTATCATGTTGTCTATCTACAGCGTTAGAATTAGCTCATAGTGTAGAGGCGCTGACACCCGACTACTACTCCCCGGGTTTGATACGGTAGTACTTTTGATTTTAGATATTTTCTTGACCGGATTATGAATATGTCCAGACAATATCCAAGTAGGACTAAGTAAGCCTGAATCAATAGCTGCTCTAATTGACTCACAGCCATAATCACCACTGTTATCATTAGATACATCTAATCCATAGGGAGGTTGATGGTAAAGAATAACTTCACAAGAGCGGTAGTCTTCAAGCCTGCTATCACCATAGGGAATACAGCCAAAAGTTATACCATTGATGGTGGTTATCTTTCTATCGGTGAAAACATTTTTAGAACCTAGCTCGTTGATCCATTCAGATGAACTGATCATCACGAGCCTGTAAATAATTTTGTGTAACTACCTTTCAATCAGTACCCTACATGGGTCAATGGAAGGTAGAACATGAACAAAAAAGAACTAGAAGCATTCGCTAAGGAAGCTGCAAAAGGCATTAAAACTG